>NZ_JASHJI010000010.1 GCF_030733265.1 Roseibium sp. MMSF_3412
CGACATGCGCTCGCCGTCGGCGACCGCTTCACCGTCCTCAACCGCGGCAAGACACTCGGAACCGCAAAACGCGGCGAGATAACACCCGAACAGCTCCAGGACCTCATGGCCGGAGGACAGGAAATGGCGCAACTCGAAGGATCCCTCGGAGGTACCGTTTAGGGGACGCCTTCAGTATCCGTTTCGGCACAGGGCCGTGGCACCATCCACGGCCTTTCAAAAAGTGGAAGAGTGACGTGAAAAAGCTCGATGTCATCACCATCGGCCGGTCTTCGGTCGATCTATACGGCGCACAGGTGGGCGGCCGGCTCGAGGACATGTCGTCCTTCAACAAGTATATCGGCGGCTCGCCGACCAACATGGCAACCGGGACCGCGCGTCTCGGATTGAAATCGGCCGTGATTACCCGTGTCGGCGACGAACACATGGGCCGTTTCATCCTGGAGGAGCTTGAGCGCCATGGCGTTGAGACACGCGGCGTTGTCACCGACAGGGAGCGCCTGACCGCGCTTGTTCTGCTGGGCATCCGCGACCAGGAACAGTTTCCGCTCATATTTTACCGCGAGAACTGTGCCGACATGGCGCTCAGCGAAGACGACATCGATCCGGACTTCATTGCCTCCGCGAAGGCCGTCGTGGCGACCGGAACGCACCTGAGCCATCCGCAGACGGAAGCGGCCGTGATCAAGGCACTGACACTTGCCCGCGCAAACGGTGACCGCACCGCGCTGGACATCGATTACCGCCCGAACCTCTGGGGCCTTTCCGGTCACGGCGACGGTGAAAACCGGTTCATCGCGTCGGCAAAGGTCACGGAAAAACTGCAGTCGACCCTGCACCTGTTCGATCTCATCGTCGGCACGGAAGAGGAATTTCACATTGCCGGTGGCACGACCGACACCGTCGAAGCGCTCAGGAATGTGCGCAAGGTGTCCGGTGCGACACTGGTCTGCAAGCGCGGACCGATGGGCGCGTCCGCATTCGAAGGCGAGATACCCGACAGTCTCGATGAGGGCGTCTCCGGTCCGGGTTTCCCGATCGAGGTCTTCAATGTACTGGGCGCAGGCGACGGGTTCATGTCCGGCCTGCTCAAGGGCTGGATCACCGGCGAGGACTGGGTGACCAGTCTCACCTACGCAAACGCCTGCGGTGCCTTTGCCGTCTCCCGGCACGGCTGCACCCCGGCCTATCCGAGCTGGGAAGAACTCCAGTTCTTCCTGAAGCGCGGCGTCGGGACGAAGGCGCTGCGCAAGGATCCCGAGCTGGAACAGATCCACTGGTCGACAAACCGTCACTACATTCACGGCGGCGACTGGTCGACCATGCGCGTGTTTGCGTTCGACCACCGCATCCAGCTTGAGCAGATGGCCGATGAGGCGGGCGTCACGCATGAACACATCGGCTTCTTCAAGAACCTGTGTCTCGACGCGGCCCAGAAAGTGGCCGGTGGCAAACCCGGCTACGGCATCCTCTGCGACAGCCGCCTTGGCCAGGACGCCCTGTTCCGGGCCGCCGGAACCGGTCTCTGGATCGGGCATCCGGTTGAATGGCCCGCCTCGCGCCCGCTGACCCTTGAGCCTGAAATCGGCCCTGACTTCGGCGGCCTCTGCGAATGGCCTGCCGGGCATGTGGTCAAGGTGCTGTGCTTCTGTCACCCCGACGATGACGACCAGATGAGAGCGCAACAGGAAGATGTTCTGAAACGGCTTTTCGCAGCCTGCCGCCGCAATCGCCTGGAACTTCTGCTCGAAGTCATTCCGTCCAAGGTCGGCCCTGTCGATGACGACACCACAGCCCGGATCATCCGGCGCATCTACGAGATCGGCATTTACCCTGACTGGTGGAAGCTGGAACCGATGACCTCGCAGGAAGCCTGGTCGAAAGCCTGTGATGCCATCACGCAAAACGACCCTTACACGCGCGGTATCGTGGTGCTTGGTCTTGATGCTCCGGAAGACAAGCTGGCCGAAAGCTTCGCTCAGGCCGCTCGCTTCCCCCTGGTGAGGGGATTTGCCATCGGGCGCACGATTTTCGGCGACGCGGCGCGCGGCTGGCTGTCCGGAAAGATCAGCAACGAAGCAGCCGTCGAAGACATGTCGAACCGTTTTGCGCGCCTGTGCCGGATCTGGGACAAGGCGCGTGACGAAGCGCAGCTCGGCACCCGGCAGGGAGAACCGGCATGAAGACGATCCGCCTCACGGCCGCCCAGGCGATGGTCCGCTACATTGCGGCCCAGATGAGCGAAGACGGCGAGCGTTTCATCGACGGGATCTGGGCGATCTTCGGCCACGGCAATGTCGCCGGTCTCGGTGAAGCGCTGGAACAGGCGGGCAATCAGTTGCCGACCTGGCGCGGCCAGAACGAGCAGACCATGGCCCATACGGCCATCGCCTATGCCAAGGCCAGGAAGCGCCGCCGCGCCATGGCGGTGACATCTTCCATCGGCCCCGGAGCCACCAACATGGTCACGGCCGCAGCGCTTGCCCATGTGAACCGCCTGCCCGTTCTGCTGATCCCCGGCGATGTCTTTGCCAACCGGGCGCCTGATCCGGTCTTGCAGCAGGTGGAGGATTTTGACGACGGCACCGTGTCGGCCAATGATTGCTTCCGTCCGGTGTCCCGCTATTTCGACCGGATCGCGCGGCCGGAGCAGTTGTTGACCGCGCTGCCGCGCGCCTTTCGTGTCCTGACCGATCCGGCTGCCTGCGGTCCAGTCACCCTGTCCTTCTGCCAGGACACCCAGGCCGAGGCCTTCGACTATCCGGAAAGCTTCTTCGAGCCGAGGATCTGGCGCATCCGCCGCCCTGAACCGGACAGCCGCGATGTCGCCGATGTCGCGGAACTGATCAGGGCCTCTAAGGCACCCGTGCTCGTGTGCGGCGGCGGCGTCGTCTATTCCGAAGCGGAGACAACGCTGTCCGACTTCGCCACCCGCCACGGCATCCCGGTGATCGAGACACAGGCGGGCAAGTCCGCACTTGCCCAGGCGCACCCGATGAATTTCGGTGCCGCCGGTGTCGACGGTGCGGAAAGCGCGAACAGGCTGGCGGAAGCCGCCGATCTCGTGATCGGCATCGGCACGCGCTTTCAGGATTTCACCACCGGGTCATGGGCGCTTTTCAAGAACCCGGGCCGGAAGCTCGTTTCCATCAACGTTCAGGGCTATGACGCGGACAAGCATGGCGCGGTCGGTGTCGTCGGCGACGCAAAGGTCTGCCTGGAGCGGCTGTCGTCAGCGTTGGGAGACCATCAGGGCAACGCCTTCGACCCGCAGTCCCGCCTCGACTGGCTGGCCAAAGTCGATGCCCATTGCAGCGCCAGGACAGACGTTCCGGACGGCTACCTGCCGCTCGACGCCGAGGTGATCGGTGCCGTCCAGCGCACTGCGACGGAAAACACAATCGCCATTTGCGCAGCCGGCACCATGCCCGGCGCGCTGAAGCTTCTGTGGCAGGCACCGCAGGGCGGCTATCACATGGAATACGGCTACTCCTGCATGGGATACGAGATTGCCGGTGCCATGGGCATCAAGCTCGCCCAGCCGGACCGGGACGTGGTCTGCTTTGTCGGCGACGGCTCCTACATGATGGCCAATTCCGAACTGGCGACGGCGGTCATGCGCCGCGTTCCCTTCACGGTGGTCCTGACCGACAATCGCGGCTTCGGCTGCATCAACCGGCTGCAGATGGGCACCGGCGGAGCCCAGTTCAACAATCTCTACCGGACGAGCAACGTCGAGGCCCAGCCGGACATCGACTTCGTTGCCCACGCTGCCGCGATGGGTGCGCATGCGGTCAAGGCAAAGGACATTGCCGGTCTTGAAGCGGAGATCCTGGCGGCACGCGAGCGTGAGATCCCCTCGGTGATCGTGATCGACACCGACCCGATGCACGGTCCCGGCGAGGCCGGCGGCGGGCACTGGTGGGATGTGGCCGTGCCGGAAGTCTCCACGCGGGAACAGGTGATGAGCGCGCGGGAGGGTTATATCACCGCCCTGAAAGATCAGCGGGCAGCGGATTGATATCTGGAAGCAAAGAAAGACAATCAAACCGAAAACCTCATCCTGAGGAGGGCCACAAGGCCCGTCTCGAAGGATAAGTGATAGACGCCTATGCGGAAGATGCATCCTTCGAGACAGCGCTGTCGCGCTTCCTCAGGATGAGGTTCCCGGTCAAAAGCCAAACCAAAGAACGTTGCAAGGAACGTTACAGGACAAATGCCATGATCCTATTCGGCGCAAATCCCATAGCCTGGGCCAATGACGACGACCAGACGCTCGGAGCCCATATTCCGACGGAACAGATCCTGTCCGAGGCATCGGAAATCGGCTTTGACGGCATCGAGAACGGCCACCGCTGGCCGCACGATCCGGAAGAGTTGAAACAGCTGCTCGGAAGTCATGGATTGAAATTCATTTCCGGCTGGTACTCGCTCAACCTGCTGGCACAGACGGTCGAGGACGAGAAGAAGGTGATCCAGCCGCATCTCGACAAGCTGAAGCACAATGGCTGCAAGGTCTGCATTGCCTGCGAGACGTCCAACACCATCCAGGGATCCGATGTCGACATCTCGACCAGCCCGGTGTTGACCAGCGAGGAGATGAGGGCTTTCGGCGCAAAGGTGGAGGAACTCGCCGCCTTCTGTGCGGCCCAGGGCATAGATCTCGTCTACCACCATCATATGGGCACTGTCGTTGAAACCCTTGCCGAAATCGACGCCTTCATGGCGGCAACGGGACCGGCGACAAAGCTTCTGTTTGATGCCGGGCACTGTTACTTCGGCACGTGGGGGGAAGACCCGGCCCCGGTCTTGCAGAAATACATCGACCGGCTCGGCCATTTTCACGCCAAGAACGTGCGGCCGGCCGTCATGAACGATATTCGCGACAAAAAGAAATCCTTCATGGATGGTGTCAGGGCCGGTGTCTTTACGGTTCCTGGCGACGAGGAGGGCGGCATCGATTTCGCGCCCCTTCTTCAGATCCTGAAAGAGGCGGACTACAAGGGTTGGATCGTGATCGAGGCGGAACAGGACCCGGACGTCCACAATCCGTTCAAGTATCAGAGCATGGGGCTGAAAACGCTCAAGGCTATTGCAAGCGAGTTGGAATTGAGATGAGCGATCTTCTGCGCAAACCGTCGGGCTCCTCCGGCAAGGTTCACGACATCACCATCGAGAGCGCCAAAGGGCCTAAGTCCCAAGGCTGGGGATATGTCGGCTTCGGTCTTTACCGGCTGCGCGCCGGAGAAAGCGTATCGGAGAAGACCGTCAGCCTGGAAGTCATCCTGGTGATGGTCGAGGGCAAGGCGTCGATCTCCGCCGGCGGAAAGGACTTCGGTGAGCAGGGCGAACGCATGAACGTGTTCGAGCAACTGCCGCCGCACAGCGTCTATGTGCCGAATGGCACGGACTGGACCGCAACGGCGACGACTGACTGCACCATCGGTGTCTGTACCGCCCCCGGCAAGGGTGGACACGAGGCGCGCGTGTTGCCGGTTCCGGAAAAGGTCACCCGTGGCAAGGGCGCCAACACCCGTTACATCTTCCCGATCGCCATGGAAGAGAGCGACGTTGCCGACAGCCTCCTGGTGACGGAAGTGTTCACGCCCCAGGGGAACTGGTCATCCTATCCGCCACACCGGCATGACGAGGACAATTTTCCGGACATGACCTATCTGGAAGAGACCTACTATCACCGTCTCAATCCGGATCAGGGCTACGGTCACCAGCGCGTCTTCACCGAGGACGGGGCCCTCGACGAGACCATCTCCATGAACAGCCACGACGTGGTTCTTGTTCCGAAAGGGCACCACCCCTGCG
The DNA here is from genome assembly GCF_030733265.1 of Roseibium sp. MMSF_3412. Lineage (GTDB taxonomy): Bacteria > Pseudomonadota > Alphaproteobacteria > Rhizobiales > Stappiaceae > Roseibium. Next base: position 5,821 of record NZ_JASHJI010000010.1, read on the forward strand.
GCGCGCCGTATGGCTACGAAATGTACTATCTCAATGTCATGGCCGGTCCCATGCGCAAATGGCGCTTCAAGAATCACCCGGACCATGACTGGATCGCGCAGCGCGACGCGTGAACGATTATGCAATTGCGGTCCTTTGGCCGGAACGAAGACGGGCCGGCCCGAAGATCGGGCCGGCCCGGTGCCTTGTCGGCTGGCAAGCCGCTCAGGCAAGGCCTGAGCGGCGCTGTGAAATCAGGTGAACTTCTTGATTTCGTTGCTCTTCAGCCGCGTCAGGTAGCTATTCAGCTCCCGCTTGACGATCGGCATCAAGGCATAAAGCGCCACGATGTTGACGACCGCCATGGCGAAGATCGCCGCATCGGAGAAGTCGATGACCGGGCCGAGGCTCGCAGCCGCGCCGATGACGACGAAGATGCAGAAGATGACCTTGAAGACCAGTTCCTTGGTCTTGCCCTCGCCGAACAGGAAGGTCCAGGCCTTCAACCCGTAATAGGACCAGCTGATCATGGTGGAGAAGGCGAACAGCACCACGGCAACGGCCAGCACGTACTGGAACCATCCGAACGCCGACGAGAAGGCGGCAGACGTCAGAGCGACACCCGAATTTCCGTCAACGGTCTGGATTGCGGAACCTGCTTCGTTGAGCACGTAGAGACCGGTTTCCGGATCGGAGACCAGCTGCCCCGTGATGATGATGACCAGCGCGGTCATGGTGCAGATCACGACGGTATCGATGAACGGCTCCAGAAGCGACACGAACCCTTCCGTGATCGGTTCCTTTGTCCGAACCGCCGAGTGCGCGATCGCGGCTGAGCCGACACCTGCCTCGTTGGAAAATGCCGCCCGCTTGAAGCCCTGGATGAGTGCACCGACAAAGCCGCCCGCAACACCGAGACCGGTGAAGGCACCTTCAAAGATCTGCCCGAAAGCCCAACCGATCTTGTCCGCATTCATCAGCAGGATGACAAGCGCCGTCAGAACGTAGAGCACGCCCATGAACGGCACGACCTTTTCCGTGACCGAAGCAATCGACTTGAGGCCGCCGACGATGACCGCAAAGACGATGGCGGCAAAGATGAGACCGGTGATCCAGCCCGGATAGTCTCCGACAACGTTGGCGATCTGCGCATGCGCCTGGTTGGCCTGGAACATGTTGCCGCCGCCGAATGCACCCAGGATACAGAAGATCGCGAACATCACGGCAAGGATCTTGCCCGCCGGCAGCCCGCGCTCCTCGAAACCCTTGGTCATGTAGTACATCGGTCCGCCGGAAACCGTGCCGTCAGGAAATTCGTTCCGGTACTTCACGCCGAGGGTACACTCGGTGAACTTGGAGGCCATGCCCATGAGCCCGGCAAGGATCATCCAGAAGGTCGCGCCCGGACCGCCGATGCCCACGGCAACCGCCACACCGGCAATGTTGCCGAGACCGACTGTGCCTGAAAGGGCCGTCGCCAGCGCCTGGAAATGGCTGACCTCACCAGCGTCTTCCGGGTCCGAATAGTCCCCGCGCACCAGCGCGATCGAATGTGGAAACGCACGGAACTGGATAAATCCGAAGTAGATCGTGAAGACGGTTGCCGCGATCACCAGCCAGCCGACGATCCATGGGAACGACGTTCCGGGAAACGGGCTGAAGATGAAGCTGACGAACCAGCCGGTTGAATTGGCGAACAGCGTGTTGACCTGTTCGTCGATTGATTGCGCCATCGCCGGCAGTGTGCAGGCAAGGACAATGGATGCGGCAAGAGCCGCCGCGAAGGATTTTTTCATTTTTCTGAGCCCCTGGAAGTCTTATGGAACGATGGTCACCGGCACGGGTGCCGCTTGCGCCAGGCTGCCCGCGACGGATCCGAAGACCCGGGTGGAAAGCTGCGAATGCCCCGTCCGGCCGATCACGATCTGCTCGACACCGTCCGCGTCGGCAATCTTGATCAGCGTTTCGGCAATGTGCCCGTAACGAAGTTCGGATGTCGCTTCCACGCCGTCCTTTGAGAGCTTCTGCATCACGGGATCGAGCACGGCCTTGTGCGCACGTTCCAGTTCCTCGGTCCTGCGCGCGTGCCGTTCTTCAATTTCGTTGGGCGTCAGGAATGTGTAGGGCGACCATTCAAGTATATGTGCAATCACAAGCCCCGCTTGACTGGCCTTTGCCAAGTTAACAGCGAAATCGACCGCGTTGTCCGATGCGCTGCTGCCGTCGTAGCCGACGACTATTTTCTTGTTCATTTAGGTTCCCCTTTTCAACGGCCCCATGCCGTAGAGGAAACGATATCCCACGTTGCAAAGGAAAGGTTCTCATTTTTCAATTGAATTCAGAAATTTTCTCAATAATTATCGAAATATCGCAAATTTTTCGGAATTCTTACGATGGATCGGCTTGATCAGAAAATACTTTCGATTTTGCAGAAAAACAGCCGCATTTCGATGGCGCGATTGTCCGAGCAGGTTGGACTGTCCCTGTCGGCATGCCACCGGCGGGTCAAACTTCTGGAATCGAGCGGGATTATCGAGGCCTATACGGTCCGGCTGGACCGGGCGTCGCTGAACCTGGAAATGCAGGTCTTCATCGAGGTGAAACTGACCAGTCCGCGCAGGGAGGACGCGCTGGCATTCGAGGACGAAATCGCGCGCATGCCGGAAGTCCTGGAATGCCACCTGATTTCGGGCGAATTCGACTATCTGATCAGGCTGATGACAAAGAACACGGCGGCGTACGAGAAACTCTACAGAGGCAGACTTTCACAGATCCCGTCCGTGGCACAAATGAAGACCCTGCTCAGCCTCAGCACGGTCAAGGAATTCGAGGGTCTCAATCTGGATGAGTCCACGGTGACCGCGCCGGACGCCCACACGGTTTGATCTCCGCTCAGGCGGGCTCGAAGCAGTCCACCAGGGCGCCACGGTGCTGGATCACCGTTCCGGCAAGCCGTGCGCCTGCATCAACGCTGGCTGCGATCTTGCCGCTGACCAGGAACTCGGCAAGGAATGCCGCGTTGAAACTGTCTCCGGCAGCGGTTGTATCGACAATGTTCGCGACGGGCTTGGGCTGGAAGGCCTCCCGGCTTTCACCGGACGCACAGATGACTTCTTCCGGCCCGTTCTTCACCACGACCATGTTTGCTCCCGCGGCCAGGTAGCGGTCGGCACTCACTTCTGCCGTCGGATCTCCGAAATGCGCCAGTTCGTCTTCAAAGGACGGCATGACGAGGTCGCACAGACCGGCCGCCTCCGTGACACAGGCGCGCATGATGTCTTCCGATTCCCACAGGCGCGGACGCAAATTCGGGTCAAATGCCGTTTTCGCTCCCCGCGCGCGGGCCGCTTTCAACGCGCTGAAAAAGGTGTCCCGGTCCCGCTCCGGCAGGATTGCCAGCGTGATGCCACTGAAATAGATCAGGGCGGCCTCGGCAACGGCTTTTTGCAGATGGTCGATGTCCGCAGCAAGCTGGCGCGCGGCGGCCTGGGAGCGCCAATAGGCGAAGCTGCGCTCACCATCCTTGAGTTGGATCATGTAAAGTCCGACGGTCCTGTCGTCGAGCCGCCGAACCGTATCGACGGCAATGCCGGACTGTTTGAGGAAATCCAGCATCTGGTCCGAAACCTGGTCGCGGCCAACCGCTGTGCAGTAGCCGACCTTCCAGTCTGAAGGCAGGCACTTGCGGGCGTACCAGGCCGTATTCAGCGTGTCGCCGGCAAATCCCATGGCAAACGTGCCTTGAGCGGTCGGAGCCATCTCGACCATGCACTCGCCAACGGCCAGAAAAGTTTTGGACACAGGTTTCCTCCCGGGGGAATCGCAGCAGACAACTTTGCAAAAAGCCGCTGATTTCTGCAATTTAAATCCATTTAAATTCGCATTAAGTTAATAGCATGAATGTCGCGCCCGTCAATCATCCTATCGACTGAGACCGGCAGCGGGCAGATGATACCTACCGCTTTCAAAACCCGCTTCCGCGCGAAAATTTCCGAAGATCCGGCCGATTGCCGCCAGGAATTTTTATTTGATGCCGGCGCGCATGAAGCTCTGGACAAACTGCCGCTGGAACAGAAGAAACGCGATCAGAAGCGGACCCGAGGTCATCAGGGTCGCCGCGTTGATCACGGACCATTCGATGCCGCTGTCAATGGCCGAAAAGATGCTCAGGCCAACCGTGACCGGCCGCGTCTCCACCGAATTGGTCACGATCAGCGGCCACAGGAAATTGTTCCAGTGGTGGCTGACCGACACCAGGCCATAGGCGAGATAGGTCGGTTTGGCGAGCGGGATATAGACCTTCCAAAGAACACCGAGAACGGAAGCCCCTTCGATGCGAGCCGCCTCGTCCAGCTCTTTCGGGATGGTCATGAAAGTCTGGCGCAGCAGGAAGATGCCGAAACCCGAGGCGATATAGGGCAAGGCAATGGCCGGAATCGTGTCGACGAGATCGAGGAGCCGCATGGTCTTGTAGTTCTCAACCATCAGAATATCCGGCATCACCAGCAGTTGAAGCAGCACCAGTGCGAACAGGATGTTGCGCCCGGGAAACTCGAACCGGGCAAAGGCAAAGGCCGCCAGGGTGCAAAGGAAGAACTGCCCCGCCAGGATCATCGTCACCAGAATGAACGTGTTCAGAAAATAGCGGGCAAAGGGAGCCGCATCCCAGGCCTTTGCAAAATTTTCCAGCGTCAGCGGCGCGAAGAGCTCAAACCTCGCCTCGTAGGCGGCCGGGTGAAACGCGGTCCAGACCGCATAGGCAAGCGGCAGGACCCAGAGCAGCGCCAGAGCCCAGGCGGCAATGGTGTTGAGCGAGCGGTCGAACAGGTCGGAAGAGCCGGTCATTTGTAATGCACCTTCCGGTCGAAGAAGAAGAACTGTCCGATCGCAAGCAGGGACAGCAGGGCAAGCAGGGCGACCGTCAGCGTCGCGCCATAGGCCGTTTCCCAGAACCGGAAAGCGACTTCGTAGATGTAAAAGAGCAGAAGCGCGGAGGCGTTGTCAGGGCCCCCGTCCGTCAGGATGAAGATATGATCCACCAGGCGGAAGGAATTGATCACCGCATTGACGCAGACAAACAGGGTTGTCGGCATCAGCAGCGGAAAGGTGATGCGCCAGAAGATCGTCCAGCGCCCTGCCCCTTCAATCTGCGCCGCCTCCTTCAGCGAGACGGGAATTGCCTGCAGGGCCGCGAGGTAGAAGATCATGAAGAACCCGGCTTCCTTCCAGACGGTCACCACGATGATCGCGTTGAGCGCGGTTTCGGGATTGCCGAGATAGTTGCTGGCTGGCCATCCGAACAGGAACCCCGTGATCTGGTCGAACAGTCCGAACCCGGGCGTATAGAAAAACAGCCAGATATTGGCGACGGCGATCAGCGGCAGGACGGTGGGGGTGAAATAGGCCATGCGCACGAAACTGCGTCCGGCCAGTTTGTCATTGACCCATAGCGCCATGACAATCGCCAGCGCGACGGAAGCCGGGATCGTGCCAAGGGCGAACCAGAGATTGTTCCACAGCACTTTCCAGAACACCGGGTCGTTGATCATGCGGTCGTAGTTGTCGAGGCCGATGAATTTCGCCGACCTGCGGCCGCGCGGAGTTGAAAAGAAACTGTTGATCAGGGTCGTGACGGCGGGAATGTGGGTGAAGGCAAACAGAAACACCAGCGCCGGCAGCAGCAGCAGCCATCCGTGGATCCAGTCCCGCTTCAGTTTCAAGTCCCGCATCGTCGTCTCATTCCGAACGTTGAATTCAGTCAACGAAATGCGGAGCGCCTACGTGGGGTGGCGCTCCGCCTTGACATGTTCCTAGCGATACTCGGCCAGGATCTTGTCAGCCTGTTCCTGCGCTTCCTTCAGCGCGGTGGCAGGGTCTTTCTGTCCGGTGATCGCGGACGCCAGGGCGTCGTTGAAGAGGCCGGTGATGCGCTGGTTCTGGAAGGTGGACAGTTCCGCCTTCGCAAACTCCAGCTGGTCGCGGGCGACCAGGGCCGGAGCGAAGTCGGCCGTGTAGGCCTTCATCGTTTCCGTGTCCCAGGTCTCTGCACGCGGAGCGACATAGCCGGTTGCGATGGTCCACTTCGCGGCCTGTTCCGGAGCGGTGATCCACTTCACGAATTCGACCGCCGCCTTGGACTGCTCATCGGAAGCACCCTTGAACAGGTAGAAGTTGCCGCCGCCGGTCGGGGCCCCGCGGGTTTCCTTGGCCGGAAGCATGGCAACACCGAAATCGAACGGTGCGTTGTTGCGCACGTTTGTCAGGTTGCCGGTGGAGGTCCACATCATGGCCGTCTGACCCTCGAAGAACGCTTTCGGTGTCGCGCCCCATTCGATGATGCCGGGGGCCATGACCTCGTCCTTGGTGCTCAGGTCGACCAGATACTGCAGCGCTTCGACAACTTTCGGGTCGTCGAAATTGGTCTTGTTGCCGTCGGCATTGGCAAGGATCGCACCATTCTGGATGGCCAGACCCTGGAACAGCCAGTACGGAAAACCGGATGAGGGAATGCGCACGCCCCACTGGGTGACATTGCCGCTGGCGTCCTTCTTGGTCAGCTTCTTGCCGAAGTCGACCATTTCGTCCCAGGTTTCAGGCGCGACATCCGGATCGAGACCGGCTTCCTTGAAAGCTTCCTTGTTCCAGTAAAGCACCGGCGTGGAGCGCTGGAACGGAATGCCGTAGGTCTTGCCGCCGGTCTGGCTGTTTTCCATGAATGCCGGGTAGAAGCCCTCGATCCATTTCTTGTCTTCATCGCCCGAAAGATAGTCGTCGAACGGTACGATCAGGTCTTCGTCGATCAGCGTGAACATGTCGACGGACAGGATCACCGAGAGCTGGGGCGGGTTGCCGCCGCGCGATGCGGTAATGGCCTTGGCCACCGTGTCCTGGTAGGAACCGGCGTAGACAGCATCGATGTTCACATCCGGGTTCTGAGCGACATATTCATTCGTCAGCTCCTGGATGGTTTCAGCGGCCGTGCCACCGACGGCGACCGGGAAATAAAATTGCAGGTCAACGGCCTGAGCGGACGCCCAGGTGCTGAACGTAAGAGCCGTTGCCGCAACGGCTTTCAGGAAAGTGGACTTCAACATCTCAATACTTCCTAAGGTTTGAACATCCGCAACATTGCGGCTGATCTACGCAGGCGCGCGCAGTCGGTCAGGAACGCAACAGCGTTCCGAATTCGGTCACAAGGTCGTCCCGTCGCCGGCCCGTATCGGCGTCGAAAACGTGAAGGGCATCGGGTTCGAATCCCAGCTGGATCGATTGCCCCGGAGCTACGGCGCGGTTTGTCGGCAACCGGACCTGAAAGGAGGTCTCCGCAACGACGCAATCGGCCAGAATGTCCGCACCCAGATACTCGACGGCCCGGATGTCCGCCGTTACGGGCCCGTCTTCGGCGAGATGCATCGCTTCGGGCCTAATGCCGAGCTGGAAATCCGGTGCAGTCGACAGTTTCTTGAACGCATTGGCCGGAAAAAGGTTCATCGGCGGTGTTCCGATGAATTTCGCGGCGAAGGGGCTGGCCGGTTTCTCGTAGAGCTCGCGCGGCTCCGCTGCCTGTTCCAGCTGCCCCTCGTTCAGGAGCACGACCTGGTCGGCCATGGTGATCGCTTCCACCTGGTCGTGCGTGACATACACCATGGTAAAGCCGAGCTGCTGCTGCAGGGACCGGATCTCCAGGCGCATCTCGTGCCTGAGCTTGGCGTCGAGGTTGGACAGCGGCTCATCCATGAGGCAGATCGGTTTCTCGCCGATGATCGCGCGGCCCAGCGCAACACGCTGCTGCTGTCCGCCCGAAAGCTGACCCGGCTTGCGCTCGAGCAGCAGCGACAGACCCAGAAGATCGGCAACCCGCTTCAGGCGTTCATCGCGCTCTGCGCGGCTCACGCGCCGAACCTTCAGTCCGAAGATGATGTTTTCGGCAACGCTCAGATGGGGAAACAGCGCGTAGGACTGAAACACCATGGAAAGATCGCGCTTGGACGACGGCTTCCCGGTGACGTCGTCACCGCCGATCAGGATGCGGCCCGCACTGACGCTTTCCAGCCCCGCGATCATGCGCAGCGTGGTTGACTTGCCGCATCCGGAGGGGCCAAGCAACGCTGTGAACGATCCGGCCGGCACCTCGATGGACAGATTGTCGACGGCCACCGTCTCTCCCCAGGACCGCGACACACTTTCAAGCGTGATCGGCTTGCCGGAAATCTCAAGCGCAGGTTTCGCCATCACGCCGCGCCCTCCTGGTCCGCTACGAAAACGTCCGTGTTGGTGCCCTTGAGGCTTTCAAGGAATACAGCGGGAATCGGGCGGTCGCAGAAAACGGCGTCGACATCCTTGAGATGCCCGCCCCGGACATGCGCAGTGCGCCCGAACTTGCTGTGATCCAGGACCAGACAGGACTGGCGGCAGTTCTTCAAGATGGATTGCCGTGCCGCGACTTCGTCTTCATGAAAGTCGAGCAGGGTCCCGTCCTCGTCGACGCCGGCAACACCGAAGACACCGATATCCACCTTGTAGTTTGAAAAGAAGTCCTGCGCCGCAGAGCCCAGAATATCGCGGTCGCCATGCCTGAGCCGGCCACCTGCGATCGTCACCTGGAACGATGGGTTGCTGGACGCGGTAAAGGCGACATTCAGATTGTTTGTGAAGATCGCCAGTTTCTCGTGACCCGCCAATGCCTGCATCACGATCTCCGGTGTCGTCCCGATGGAAAAGGCCAGCGACTGATGGTTCTTGATCCGGTCCGCTACCAGTCTCGCGATCTGCTGTTTTTCGCGCAGGTTGAGGATCTGACGGGTCGAGTAGTGAATGTTGGAGGCAGGCGCCGGAGGTTCGACGCCCCCATGGGTCCGGCGCAGCATGCCAAGTTCACACAGCCCGTTGACGTCCCGCCGTATGGTCTGCGTCGTCACGTCAAAACGCTCGGCAAGGTCCTCGACGGACGCGAACCCGGTCTTCTGCACGAGATCGGTGATCTCGGCCTGGCGTTTGGAAATTTCTATTTGGCCCAAGGTGCGCATCTGTGTCTGTGCCCATTGCCCAAACCAGCCGGAACCGGCGTGGTTTTGTTAGATGTCACTTGAACGGCAGCGAGGCAAACCGCTCTTGAAACACCATACACCATTTTCATATGAACATAGTTCGACGTTCATATGAAAATGATATGACAAAAACGATCAGATGTGAAAATCGCGCAAGACTGGCGGAAAACGGCGCTTGCTGACAGGACAGGCAAGCAACGCTGGGCGTCAGTCCCGCGTCATCAGACCAAGGTTTGGTAACAATAGGCCGCCTGAAGGCTGCTCTGGCAACCTGCGGATCATTGAAAGACGGATGCGAGGGCAGACGGGGCAGCTCTCCCCAACCCCTATCCCGTTTTTCAGGTGCGGACACAATGCGCGTGGCACCGGAAATAGGCGGCAGCCGGTGCGCCCGGATTACCGGTAAAGGAACGATCTGCCTTCGCTGTCGAACAGATGCAGCTTTTCCGGAACCGCCGTGAGGCGGATCGTCGTGCCCTTGTCGATCTTGTGAATGCCCGGCAGCTTGGCAATGAGCGCTTCGCCGCCGTTCTGCGACTTGAAGTAAAGCACCGTCGTTTCTCCGAGCGCTTCCACGATCTCGACTTCAGCCGACACGAGATAGTCGTCGCTGTCGGTGACCGTGAGATCCTCGGGACGCACGCCGAGCTTGACGGCATCGGCGATATCGCCGTCGCGCGAGGCAATCGGCACATCGGCGTGCCCGCCATCGGCCATTTTCACCGAGGTCACGTTACCCGTTGCCGTCACTTCCGCCGTGATCAGGTTCATGGCGGGTGACCCGATGAACTGCGCAACGAAGGTGTTGGCGGGACGTTCATAAAGGTCCAGGGGAGCCCCGAACTGTTCGACATTGCCGCCGTGCAGCACCACGATCCGGCTTGCCAGCGTCATCGCTTCCACCTGGTCGTGGGTGACGTAGATCATCGTGCTTTCCGGCATGCTCTCCTTGAGCTGCGCAATCTCGATCCGTGTGGCCACCCTGAGCGCTGCATCCAGGTTGGAAAGCGGTTCATCGAACAGGAACACCTTGGGATCACGCACGATGGACCGGCCGATGGCGACGCGCTGGCGCTGCCCGCCTGAAAGCGCTTTCGGCAGACGGTCGAGATACTGCGTCAGCTGAAGCGTTTCGGCTGCGCTCTTGACGGCCGTGTCGATCTCTTCCTTCGACTTGTGCGCCAGTCTGAGGGCGAAGGCCATGTTGTCGTAGACCGTCATATGCGGATAGAGCGCATAGGACTGGAACACCATCGCAATGCCGCGCTGCGCGGGCGGCACATCATTGACCACGACATCATCGATCTCGAGCGTTCCACCCGTGATCTTTTCCAGCCCGGCGATCATGCGCAGCAGCGTGGATTTCCCGCAGCCGGACGGACCAACGAAGACGATCAGTTCGCCCTGCTCGATTTCGAGGTCGATGTTCCGCAGCACCTCGACTTCGCCATATGATTTGCTGACATCTTTCAAGGACAAGGAGGTCATGCCGGCTGCTCCCCAATGTGTTTCTTGTTCATGTTACTTGACCGATCCTGCAAGGAGACCTCGCACCAGATACCGCTGCATCGCAAAGAAAACGGCGAGTGGCACCGCGATCGAGACGAAGGCTGCCGTGGCCAGGATTTCCCAGTTGCCGCCGCGGGTACCAAGCAGTTCCACGATCTGGTTGGTCATGACCGTTGTCGAACCCGTCGCATCGATCAGGAACACCTTTGCGACCAGAAGGTCGTTCCAGGTCCACAGGAACTGGAAGATGGCAAAGGATGCGAGGGCGGGAAAACTGAGTGGAAGGATGATCCGGGTAAAGATCTGGAAGTCGGTCGCCCCATCGACCTTGGCGTTCTCGATGATATCCCTTGGGAGCCCGACCATGTAGTTTCGCAGCAGGTAGACGGCGAGCGGCATGCCGAAGGCCGTGTGTGCGAGCCAGACACCGAGATAGCCCTTGCCGATCCCGATGCCCAGATGCAGCCGCAGCAGCGGTATGAGCGCCAGCTGCAAGGGAACCACGAGCAAACCGACAACGGCCGCGATCAGCAATGCACGGCCCGGAAACTCCATCCAGGCAAGCGCATAGGCGGCAAAGGCGGCCACCACGATCGGGATGATCGTTGCCGGGATCGTGACGGTCAGCGTGTTGAAGAACGCCTTGGCCATGTTGTCCTGGCCCGAGCCCGAAAACAGGATCGTTCGGTAGTTGTCGAAAGTGAATTCGGGCGGAACCGTTGCGGTTATGAAGATACGCTGTCCGCGCCCGGAGAGTTGCTTGTCGTTGCCGCGCCAGACGTAGTTGCCGTCAGCGTCGAGCGTGACGTTTTCGCCATCCTTCATCTCCGCGGTTTCACCGGGCTGAAATGCCGAGACGTTCCTGGACGAAATGCCCCAGGCCCGGATCTCGCGCGGCTCACCTTCGAAGATATTGCCGGTCACGACGAACATGTCGCCGTCGGCCACACGGTTGTCGTCCGGATCAGCGGCGCGATAGACCTCGTTCTGTTCGGATTCGAACAGCGCAGCCCACCAGCCGGAACTGGAAATCTGGTCGGCGGTCCGGAACGACGACACGAACAGGCCGATCGTCGGAAACAGCCAGAGGAGAACGAGGAAGACGACGGAAATGTGGACTGCCCAAACCAGCCCGGATTTTTTGCCGGCGATCGTGGCCATTATCTCATCTCCTTGCGCGCGTTGTAGACGTTCCAGACGAGGATCGGTGTTACCAGCAGCATGATGACGATCGCGCTTGCGGAACCGACGCCCCAGTCATTGGCGCGAAACAGCTTGTCGTACATGTAATTGGCCAGGACCTGCGTCTCCCACTGGCCGTTGGTCATCGCGAAGACGATGTCGAAGACCTTCAAGACGGTGAGTGTGATCGTGGTCCAGACGACCACGATCGTGCCCATGATCTGGGGGACCTTGATCTTGAAGAAAATCTGGAACGGATTGGCTCCGTCGATAATGGCAGCCTCGACGGTTTCCTCCGGAATGCCGCGCAGGGCGGCGCTGAGGATCACCATCGCAAACCCGGTCTGGATCCAGATCAGCACGACCATCAGGAAGAAGTTGTTCCACATCGGCACGGTCAGCCAGGTCTGGGCTTCTCCATAGGGCAGTTCGCCGATCCAAAGCCCGATAAGCGAGCCGACGGAAACCCAGATCAGCCAGAGCGCGCCCCCGGCAACGAGGAGGCGGAGCGGCAGCAGCCAGACCGACTTGTCTTCGCCCTTGGCAATGATGCCGCGTGCGAAAGACCAGGCGACGGAAGCAACGATGACGATGAAACCGATGAGCAGCATCGAGGGCAGCACCTGCAGCATCAGGACCGACCCGATACCGCCGTCGAATTTCAGCCAGACGGCGTTCAGGATACCGATCTGGTTCTGGTCTTCCGGCCGGGTGTCATAGATCAGCTTGAAGATGACCGACGCACCGACGAAGGAAATCGCCATCGGCATGAAAATGAGGGATTTCGCAAGATTGCCCCATCTGATCCGGTCGGTCAGCTGCGCGACGAGCAGGCCGAATGCAGTTGAGACGGCCGGAACCACAATCAGCCAGAGCATGTTGTTGCGCACGGCTTCCCAGAATTTTGGCTCCGCCATCATCTGGCTGTAGTTGGCAAATCCGACAAAAGCGCCGCCCTGATCCCGGTCCGTCAGCGACAGGCGCAGGGTTTCGAACACGGGGTAGGCGAGATAGAGCAGCAGCGCGAAAAGGGCTGGAAACAGAAACAGCCACGGCCGCACCATATTGGCCCGGTTGATGTTCCGGCCCGCATTCGGTCCGGATGCCGGAAAGATAATCTTGTCCAGAACTACGTTCGAAAAGAAGAAGTAACCAAGGCAGGCACCGACGCCGATAACGATGGTCGCCAACCCGAGGAGTGCCGGGTTATCCGCAAACATGGCCGTTCCATCCCAGATGTCATTATGGAGCTTTTCCGGTCGAGCCGGACAACACTTGTCTGTTCAGGCCAACGCGCGAAGCTGGCGACGTCTTGCCTGAAGCATCCGGCCGTCTGCCACTCGGACAGACGGCCGGCAAAGCATTACTTGAGAGCGTCCCAGCTTTCCTGGATCTCTTTGGTGACGTCGGCAGCATCCTTGCCGCCGGTGTAGTCAACCATACCCGTCCAGAATGTGCCGGCACCGACACCGCCCGGCATCAGGTCGGACCCGTCAAAGCGGAAAGTCGTCGCATTGATCAGGATTTCACCCTGGCCCCGAAGCGTGTCGTTCAGATACGCATCGAGATTGACGCCCTTGTGCGGCGTCAGGAAGCCGGTCTGAGCCATCATGATTTCATGTGACAGCGGAAGCTGGAAGAACTTCATCAGTTCCGTGGTCGCATCGGACGGCTTGGTGATGGCCATGAGCGTACCGCCGCCCAGGACCGGATTGCCGAGATCTTTTTCCGCGTAGGCAGGGAAATAGAAGAAGTCCACATCCGCGCCGAACTCGACCCCGTCCGGGAAGAAGGCCGGCACGAAGGAGGCCTGACGGTGCAGGTAGCACTGCGGCGGCGAGGAGAACAGGCCTTTCGGGCTGTCACGGAAGTCGGTCGAAGCGACGGCATCGGCGCCACCGGCAACCTTGTCGTCATCGCGGGCAAACCAGCCGAATTCCTCGATGGCCGCAACAACGCGCTCATCGTTGAACGGAATTTCATTCGATACCCACTGGTCGTAGACATCTGCCGGCTGGGTGCGGAGCATCATGTCTTCCACCCAGTCGGTCGCCGGCCATCCGGTCGCAGCGCCGGATCCGAGACCGATGCACCAAGGCGTTTCGCCGTCGGCAACGATCTGCTCGGTCAGCGCTTTCAGGTCCTCCATGGACTCCGGCACTTCATACCCAGCATCCTCGAAGTTTTCCGGCACATACCAGACGAGGCTCTTGACGTTGACGTTGTAGAAGAAACCGAAAAGCTCGTCGTTGCCGTCGGCATCCTTGTAGGTGCCCAGGTTCACCCAGCTTTCGCCCGCGCCGTAATTGTCGCCAACCCAGCTTGCCATGCCCTCGGGGAGCGGCTGAAGAAGACCGCGCGATGCCATGTCCGACGCCAGACCGGGCTGCGGGAAGACGGCGATATTCGGTGCAGCGCCCGCTTCCGCATCAATCACGATCTGCTGCTCGAAGGAGTCGGAACCGGTATAGATGACCTCTGCTCCGGTCGCCTCGGTGAAATAGGCCAGCACGCTCCGGAAGTAGCCGTCCTCCGGCTGCAGCCACGGGCCTGCGATCGTCACGGTCTGACCCGAAAGATCAGGCGCGCTTTCCGCCCAGGCATTGTAGCTGTCCCAGTTGAAAGGGCCTTCGCCCGGAGGGAATTTCAGTTCCGCCGAGGCACTTCCCAGTCCCAGCGAAACGCTCAGCGCCAAACCGGCCGCGCAGGCCATCAAACGTGATTTCATTTCAGTCCTCCCAGATTGTCCCCTTGATGGGACATTCCATTTAAAGTGGCACACCTTACCCGCCGGCAGCAATACCGAGGCTCCTCCCTCATGCAGCAAACCAACCGGAACCCGGCATCCAAACCGCTTTGGATTTGCCTTAAACATGTCGTTCCGCTTCGGACTTGTCAAGCGAACAACTCACGAATTAATGTTGCGTTTCAATAACAGCCTGATGGGAGGGCGCTTTCAAAGCGTTTTGGGCAAGAATGAGCAAGGGTGTAAATCTGAAGGAATTGTCCAATCGGCTGCAACTTTCGCAGACGACCGTCAGCCGTGCCTTGAACGGCTACCCGGAGGTCAGCGCCGAAACACGGCGCAGGGTTGCCGAGATGGCGGAAAAACTCGGCTACGCGCCGAACAGTCAGGCCAGGCGTCTTGCGACCGGCCGCTCAATGGCAATAGGTCATGTGATCCCGCGCTCGATCCACGAGATGATGAACCCGATCTTTCTGGAGTTCATTGCCGGTGCGGGTGAAACCTACTCCAAGCACGGCTATGACATGATCATCTCCGTGGTTGAAGACGATCATGAGGAAGACGCATACCGTCAGATCGCTTCCCGCAAGAAGGCCGATGGCGTCATCATTCATGGCCCGGCGGCGGATGAAAGCCGGCACCGGCTGCTCCGGGAAATCAACCTTCCCTTTGTGGTGCACGGCCGCATCCCCGGGGCCGAGAACGAAACTTCCTGGGTCGACATGAACAATCGCCGCGCCTTCGAACGCGCAACGAACCTGCTTCTGGATCTCGGCCACAAGCGGATCGCCCTCCTGAACGGTCTTGAGCACATGGATTTCGCACGCCGGCGGCGCGTGGGCTTTGAAGACGCACTGGCTGCCAGGGGACTTGCGCCCGACACCGGGATCATGCGCAGTTCCGACATGACGGAACCCTATGGCTGCGACAATGCAATGGAAATGCTCAGGTCCGCCAACCCGCCGACCGCGTTTCTCGTGTCGTCAATGATTTCAGCCATTGGCGTTGCCCGCGCCATCGGCCAGTGCGGACTGGAGACCGGCAAGGACGTGTCGATCATAACGCATGACGATGCCCTGTCGTTCTTGCCGAACAGCGGCGAAGTCCCGATCTTCACCTGTACGCGTTCTTCTGTGCGCTATGCCGGCCAAAGGGCCGCGGAACTGCTTCTGGACCATATCGCCGACCCGGAACGCGAGCCGTCATCGCTCCATCTCGATGCGGAGCTTATCGTCGGCCAATCGACCGGCCCGGCACCCGATCGTTGAAGGAAAACGGTTCGAACGTCAGCCTCAGACCTGCGACAGACCACTGTTGGCCAGAAGAACATTCATCGTTTTCAAGCCGCTCAGACGATGTGCTTTTGCAAGCTCGGCAGCCTGCTGCGCCTCACCGGCGGCTATCGCCTCCACGATCTTGCAATGCGTCGTGTCACGCGCGGCCGGTGCCTTGTTCAGCCGCAGCAACACTGCATTCGCCCTGAACACCTGATCCAGAAGGCCACAGATCTCGGCGTTCAATCTGTCGTTTCCCGACAGGCCCGCAATGAGGCGGTGAAAGGTGTCGTCAAGGTGCGCCCAGGCCGCTATGTCATTGGCACGAAGCGCCGTTTCCCCGTCTTCCATGACGCGATGAATGTCCTGCAACGGATCGCTCAAGCTGTCGAGACGCGCTGCCGCGTCTGCTGCAAGGCTTTCAAGCACGGCCAGGATCTCGAAAATTTCCCGGAAATCCTTTTGCGATATCGCGACAACGCGCGCACCCCGTCTCGGAATCAGGTCAACAAGCCGCTCAGCCTCGAGCCGGATCAAGGCTTCCCGGACAGGCGTCCTGCTCATGCCGAGCCGCTGGGCTATGTCGGGCTCCGGTGCCTGATATCCGGGCGGCAGGATGCCGCGCAGGATCTCGTCCTTAAGACGGTCATAGGCACTTTCGACCCGCGTCGACTTGACTTTCGCTAACATTGCGGAGGCTTTCAGAACACGATTTCAGTTTTGACGGCTTGCCCGGACCGCCATGCTGGAGTGGCCTGGCCGGACACTCATGTTCTTGCAAACAACTCCATTCAGCATTGATAATAATACCAATAAAATTTTAGTCAAAGGAGACGGAGTCTGGAAAAGATACGCCGAATCCGGGAGTCATTTTCGCCCAACACATTGATTACGCTACAGAAAAGAAAAATGACTTCAAAAATGCATCGTAAAAAATACTGAAACAATTCAGTGTAATCGCGAATTTGGACTGCGGATTTGGACGATTCCACCCGCCAGGGTCTTAACGGTTTATGCATATTGCGCGTACGGCACCGATGCGCATGACGGATCGCGAATTTTCGCAAGAGGGCGATTGGGCGAAACACGTGCACGAGCATCGGAAAAAGTGCTCTTGAACGCGTTGATGCGCGCATCCAAGGATGCGTCAGAGCTACAAAACGACCAAACAAAAACAACTTAACACGTAGTCTAGCCTCGAAAAATTCTCACAGAATTCAACTTCCTAAAATATTACCGAGCGTAATATTCGAAAAACCGGACGCCACGTCTTTCTTGATTTAGATCATATTGTCATATTTGATGAGAGAAAGAGCGAAATTAGCGGATAAATGGATCAATATTTAATGTTTCTAGATTTTTACATTGTTTTTTAAGTAAATTAACTTTGCTGGTTACCATTGCTTAACGATGTAAATTTACCTTTTTCGCCAATACAAAGATGGCGTTGAAATGACATTTGCATTCCATACTCAATCGCTCCCGGGAGAGGGCAGAGGCAATTTTGCGACCATGACCGGGCTGACTCTGATCGGGTTGGTGCTCGCCGTTTCCCCGGGACTTGCAGGTTCTCTCGAAGATGCAATGTCCGCGGCATACGCGGTCAATCCGCGGCTGAAGGCCGAGCGTTCCCGATATCGCGCAACAAACCAGGGGGTCTGGACAGCGCGATCCGAATTCCTGCCAAACCTGTCTGGGTCCTATCTCGCCGAAAACAACGCCTACAACTACAAAAACAGCAACAGTCAGGGCAGCGAGTTCTCCCACGAATTGACGCTCACCCTGTCGCAGACGCTCTTTCAGGGCCTGGCGGGCGTGAGCCGCCTGAACCAGGCTCACGAAGAGGCGGCGTCCGGCCGCAACCAGCTCATTGGCGTGGAGCAAACCCTCATGCTCGACACGGCCGATGCCTATCTGAGGGTTGTCCGGGACCGTGAGATCGTCAGCCGCCTGAAGGCGTACACGGCCGTCGTCCAGAGGGAAATCACTGCGACGCGAACCCGCTTCGAGTCGGGAGATGCAACAAGGACCGATACGGAACAGGCCCAGGCACGGCTTGCGGAAGCACAAGGCAACACGGATCAGGCCATCGGCGACCTTCACGCGTCCGAAGCACTTTACGAACGGTTGACCGGACAAAAACCGCATAAACTCGGCTGGCCGGCGGTTCCGGCGTCCCTGCTGCCGAAGAATCAGGACGAGGCGATCTCAATCGCCCTGCAAAACAATCCGTCCGTCCGTGCGGCGACAGCGGATGCGCGCGCAGCCCGATATGCGGCCAGAGCGTCCGTTGGCGACATGCTGCCGCGCGTTGCGCTCGAAAGCGCGTGGGAAAACGGATTTCAGAACAACTTCGATGATCGGGACACCGAAGAATTCAGGCTCGGCCTGCGCGTGACAGCCCCCCTGTTTGCCGGTGGACGCAACATCGCGGCTGTTCGCCGGGCGAAGTACACCGCAGAAGCGGAAGAGTATCTGCTTGACGACACGCAGCAGATTATTCGCGAGGACGTTATCCGTGCCATGCAACAACGTGCTGCCGCGCGGCGTCGGGCAGATGCAGGCAAAAAGGCAATTGCCGCAAACAGGAGGGCGGTCAAAGGTCTGCAGGTGGAACTTGCAAGCGGTCAACGGGCGCTGCTTGATGTCCTGGACGGCGAGCGGGAACTGCTTCTCAGCCAGGTGGACTATGTCCGAGCCCGTTTCGACGCCCGGATCGCCGACTTTTTTCTGCTCGCAAACATCGGCCGTCTTGCGCCGGGGCATTTCTCGGTCATCGAACATCGCCCTGACGCGGTCCCCCGTCTCGTGCCTGCCTTCAATACCTGGGATCTGCGTCTGGCATCTTCGGAAAATGACGCGATCCCGATCGAGGTGACCGGGTCGATCGCCGCCGCAACCGCTCCGGGAAATGCGACGCGGCAGACCTGGCCGCTCACATGGGATAAAGGGCCGTCTCGTGATGCCATGGGCGAGGAACCTGAAACATCTGCGCGCCGGAGCCCGAAGAAAGTGCTTTGGTCTTCGCTTGTAAATCTGGGGTTGCGCGGTTCCGGATCGCGCTGACTTCCTCTTGTGCCGGGCGCGGTAGCTGCTCTAGGGTACGGACCCATAAATGAAGCCGATTTGGCGGCAGAAATGGCAAAGTCTCGCGAGGAAGCGTGTGCAGAGCGGGCTTTATGCCCGGTCAAGCGCGGTGACGCTGCGAGGTGAGGCCATTTTGCCGTCCTCCGGATTTGGCCGTTTTGGCCATCTGCCACGTCGCGAAAGGCTTGAAAATGAACCACATTTCCTGCGCTTTCGCTCCTTGCAGTTGGTCAAAACGATCCAAACCAAATTGACTTCATTTATGAGTCCGCACCCTAGGGTACGGACCCATTTTCAGATTTTTCATCTTGCGCACGGGGTCCGGATAGCGGATCGCAGTGTTCTCCGGAGCCGCCCTCAATGAAGCCAGTCGTTCCCTTCATACCTGAAGCCCAATCGCACGAGCGGAACGTCTGGCAGCGGGAATTGTCCAGATCGCTGAGCGATCTCGCCGAACTCAAGCCGTTCGAAACGCTGACCGAAGAAGAGCGCCTTGCCGCGAGGGTTGCCATCGTTGCAAATCCGGACCCGGCCCACGTCGCGGCCCTGCCGAACCTTGTCTGGGTGCAGAGCCTTTGGGCAGGGGTCGAGCGGCTGATGTCCGAGTTGCCGGAAGGCGGCCCGCTCATAGTCAGGCTGGCAGACCCGCAAATGGCGGAAACCATGTCCGAAGCGGTTCTGGCCTGGACCCTCTATCTGCATCGCGATATGCCCCGTTACATGCTGCAACAGCGCCAGGGCATCTGGCAGGAGCATTTCCTGAAGACACCCGCTGAACGAACAGTCGGCGTGCTGGGCCTGGGAAATCTCGGAAACGCGTCGGCGCAGCGCCTCAAGGCCAACGGCTTCACCGTGACGGGCTGGAGCCGGTCTGAAAAAACACTCGACGGCGTACGCTGTTTTCACGGACCGGACGGTCTGAAGCAGTTGCTCGGCGAGGCCGACATTGTCGTCGTTCTGGTTCCGCTGACAGATGAGACGCGCGGTTTGCTGGGCGAAGACGAATTCAAGGTGTGCAAGCAGGACGCCGCGATCATCAATTTCGCCCGCGGCCCGGTGATTGAGACGGGCGCGCTTGTCGGCGCGCTCGATGCAGGACACCTGTCCCACGCTGTCCTCGACGTTTTCGACCAGGAGCCTCTGCCATCGGACAACCCGCTGTGGCACCACGAGAAAGTGACGGTACTGCCGCATATTTCCGCGCCGACAATCATCAGCACGGCCTCCAGGCTTGTCGCGCGGAACCTCAAGGCGTTTCTGGAATCAGATACCATCCCGGATCACGTCGACCGCAAGCGTGGATACTGATCTTTCGCGGCCGATATGTCGCAATAGTGTCAAGGATCGCGCAGTATCAGGCAGCAAGTTCACACCCGATAAAGGTACACCATGCCGACCCTCCCGATCCTGGGCGCAGCGCTCAATGTCAACAGCCTGGAAACCCACCGCAAGCTCATGCTCGAGAAACCGAGGGACCTTGAACTCCAGGACTTTTTTCCCGGCGAGGTCCTCAATGGTGACTGGACGCCGCTGGTGGAACGCGCAAAGTCACTTCTCGATGGGCACGAAGGCCGCGTGGGCATCCACGGTCCATTCTGGGGTTTCACCGTCGATACAGTCGATGTGGACGTGCGCGACGTGGTCAAGAAGCGTCTCCTGCAGGGTCTTGAGGTCTGCGAAGCGCTCGGAGCGACGCACATGGTCGTGCACAGCCCCTATTCCAATTGGGACCACAACAACCTCGACAATTACGAAAACGCCCGTGAGCGCAAGATCGACCTTTGCCACCTGACCATGAAAGACGCGGTAAAGCGCGCCGAGGATATCGGCTGCGAACTTGTCATTGAAAACATCGAGGACAGGGACCCGCATCTGAGGAGGATACTGGCCGACAGTTTCGGTTCCCGGATGGTGAAAGTCTCAATCGACACCGGCCATGCCCATTACGCGCATGGTACATCGGGAGCACCCCCGGTCGACACTTATGTGAAAGCGGCCGGCAATGCGCTGCGTCATGTCCATTTACAGGACGCTGACGGCTATGCTGACCGGCATTGGGCACTCGGCGAAGGAACCATCAACTGGCACGCCGTCTTCAAGGCGCTGTCGACACTCGAAAGCGATCCGCGCCTGATCATCGAGGTGCGCGACCACGCCGATGTGCCGGTTTCAATCGCGAATATGGCCGCGCTCGGACTGGCGCAATAAAGCCGTTTTCTGCGCCGCGCACCCGACCCCACAAATTTGTGAAGAGGCGTTAGCGGACAGTCAGTCAGCCTTTGCCTACTTAAGGTCGGAAACGAGGTGTGTTCCGGCATTCCTCGACCGGAACGGGCTCTTGCAAAGGTGCACTGACAAATATGCTTGAACTGCCGCTTGCGTATCTTGCCGGTCTTCTGACCCTGATAAATCCATGCGTATTGCCGGTGCTGCCGATCGTGCTTGCATCCGCACTCAATGCCGACAGGCGCGCGCCCATCGCACTGGCCGCCGGGATGAGCGTTTCGTTCGTCGCCTTCGGCATGCTGGTCTCCACCCTCGGCTATGCCATAGGCCTGACGGAAGATGTCATGGCAAGGATCGGTGCGTCCTTGATGATCGCCTTTGGCCTTGTGCTGCTTGTCCCCGCCTTCAGCCAGCGGTTTGAGCTTGCTGCCGCCGGTCTGTCCGGTTCGGCCGGACAAAGGTTGCACAGCACCGACACCAGTGGTCTGCGCGGCCAGTTTCTCGGCGGCGCGCTTCTCGGTGCGGTCTGGTCGCCATGTATCGGCCCGACGCTTGGCGGTGCGATCGCCCTTGCCTCGCAGGGCCAGAGCCTGCTCTGGGCCGCCGCCATCATGTCGTTTTTCGCATTCGGGGTTTCGACGTTTATCGTCGGTCTGGGGCTCGGTGCGGGAGAAACCATCCGCCGCAGGGCCGACAGATTGCGCGGCCTGGCGGAGAAATCCAAACCCCTGATGGGGGTCGTATTCATTGCAGTCGGCGTGCTGCTGCTGCTCAACGTCCACAAGATGTTCGATGCGTGGGCTCTGAGCGTGATGCCGATCTGGCTGCAGGATCTTTCAGTCCGGTTTTGATCTTAAAGGGAAAGGAACGAACATGAATCGCCGTCGCTTTCTTGTGACAACTGCAGGTGCCGCACTTACCGCAAGCCTGCTTCCCGCTACCGCGTTTGCAAACGGAATGGTCGACTACGCGCCCGGGCTCATCCAGAAGCATCTTGCCGCCGGCAAGACGGTCTTCGTTGACTATGCTGCCTCGTGGTGCAGCACCTGTGCACGCCAGGAACGGGTCATCAACGCCCTGCGCCAGGCCAACCCGGCCTATGACGATGCAATCGTTTTTGTGCGGGTTGACTGGGACGCCTATGGCAGGCACGAAGTCACCACATCGCGCAAGATCCCGCGCCGCTCCACACTGCTCGTTCTTAAGGGCGACCAGGAACTCGGACGCATCGTCGCCGGAACCAGCGAGCAGCAGATCAAGGCGCTGCTGGATACCGGGCTGCAGGCCGGCAGCTGACGCCCTGACGGTCTCAAGATGAACGAGAAAGCCTGCGCGAAAAACCGCGCAGGCTTTTTCGTTTTTGCAATCAGCCCATGGCCCACGGGCCGTGATAGCCGCTGCCATCCTTGTCGGTGCGTTCGAAACCGTGCGCTCCGAAAAAGTCCCGCTGGCCCTGCAGCATGTTCGCCGTCGAGCGCGCCGTGCGCATGATATCGAAATAGGACAGAGCAGCGGACAGGGCCGGAACCGGCAGACCGTGCAGGGCTGCCTGCGCAACAACCTGCCTCAGCTGGGCCTCGGTTTCCTTCAGCTTGGCCGAGAAGAACGGTGCCAGCATCAGGTTGCGCTCGGCGTCTTCGGCAAGGGCGGCCGACATGTCGTTCAGCATGGCGGAGCGGATGATGCAGCCGTTTCGCCAGATCTTCGCGATCTTCGGCAAAGGCATCGCCCAGCCATATTGGCGGGCCGCCTCCAGGATAAGCCCGAAGCCCTGCGCGTAGCAGACGATCTTGCCGGCCACGAGCGCGGCTTCCAGCGCGTCGATGGCGATCAGATCCTGGCCGAGGCTGACCGGTGCAGCGCCGAACTCCGCCTCTCCCGCCTTGCGTTCCTCAAGTCGTGACGACATGTTGCGCACGGCAACCGCCGCCTCGATCGTGCTGGCTGGCGTTCCAAGCATCAGGGCCTCGATCGCCGTCCAGCGGCCGGTTCCCTTTTGCCCCGCCCGGTCGAGGATGATGTCGAGCATCGGCCGGCCCGTGTCCGGGTCCGATGTGGCGGCAACCTTTCCCGAGATCTCGATCAGGTAGGACTGCAGAACACCCTGGTTCCACTTCTCGAAGACGGCGCCAATCTCGCCGGCAGGCATGCCGAAGCCGTCGCGCATGACGCCGTAGACCTCGGCGATCATCTGCATGTCGGCATATTCGATGCCGTTGTGAACCGTTTTGACCAGATGGCCAGCACCGGCTTCGCCGAGATGAGCCGCGCAGGGTTCACCTTCGTGCTTTGCCGATATGGCTTCCAGAATATGGCCGACCTGGTCCCAGGCATCGTTTGCGCCGCCGCCCATGATCGACGGCCCGAAGCGCGCGCCTTCTTCACCGCCGGAAACGCCGATGCCCATGAAACGGGGTCCTCGCTCGGAGGAGGCCGCTGCCCGGCGATTGGTGTCGTGGTAATTGGCGTTGCCCGCATCGATGATCAGATCCTGAGCATCCAGCAGCGGGCGCAGGGCCTCGATCTGCGCATCCACGGCATCGCCGGCCGGGACCATCAGGATGACGGCGCGCGGCGGTTTGATCGACGCAACGAATTCCTCAAGCGTTTTGCTGGGCACAAGTTTTCCGGCAAGATCGCCGGCCTTTGCAATGAACTGGTCTGTCTTTTCCGTGGTCCTGTTATAGACCGCGATCTGAAACCCGTTTTCGGCAATGTTGAGAGCAAGGTTTCCGCCCATCGTGCCAAGGCCGATCAGGCCGATTTCCGCAACAGCGCCGTTTGAACTCATCAAGGAAGCCTTTCTCAGATCGATTTAAATTGTCGTTACGAGGTGATAACCGACCCGCCTCCTTCCGGCAATGGCTGGAACGTGGGTTCGAGCCGGAGACAATGGGTATCTCATGCCGGATCACGCAAACCTGAAGCAAAATTTCAGTAAATGGACTGACCCCGCGATTCTCAAGGCCACTCGAAAACAACTGTCACACAAGCCTGCTAACCACCTTTGCACCCGCATCCTCCCGCGGCCTTGCTAAAGGGATAAGTCAGATGAAGAAATTAGTGATCGCAGCCGGTCTTCTGGCCATGGCTTCTGCGCCTGCAGTCGCGGAAGATGTTTCCGGAAAGCTGGTGCTCTACACATCGCAACCGAATGCCGACGCGCAGGCGACCGTTGATGCATTCACGGCGAAGCATCCGGACGTTGAGGTCGAATGGGTCCGCGACGGCACCACCAAGATGATGGCAAAGCTGCGCGCCGAGTTCGAGGCAGGCGCGCCGAAACCGGACGTGCTGCTGATTGCCGACATGGTCACCATGGAGGGACTCAAGAAGGAAGGCCGCCTGTTGGCGCACGAAGGTGCCGATATCTCCGCATACGATCCCGCCATCATGGATGACGACAAGACCTATTTCTCCACCAAGCTGATCACCAGCGGCATCGTCTACAACACCAACGCGCCGATGAAGCCGACATCCTACAAGGATCTCCTCAAGGCAGAGGCCAGGGACAAGCTTGCAATGCCGTCCCCGCTCACTTCTGGCGCGGCAACGATCCACATGGCGGCCCTGACCTCGAACCCGGATCTCGGCTGGGCCTACTATGAGGGTCTCGCCGATCAGGGCGCCAACCCGAAGGGCGGCAACGGCGGCACCTACAAGGCGATCGCCGGCGGCGAAAAACTCTACGGCTTCGTCGTCGACTTCCTGCCGATCCGCGAAAAACTCAAAGGCGCACCGGTCGAATTCGTCTTCCCGGAAGAAGGCGTTTCCGCAGTTACCGAACCGGTTGCGATCCTGTCCACGGCTCAGAACCCGGATGCTGCAAAGGCTTTCGTCGATTTCCTGATTTCCGAGGACGGTCAGAAGCTTGCCTCTTCGCAAGGCTACCTGCCGGCGCACCCGGCTGTCGCACCCCCGGAAGGTTTCCCGGCACGCGATGAAATCAAGCTGATGGACTTCGATCCGGCCGAGGCACTGGAACAGGACCAGGCCAACAAGATCAAGTTCACCGAGATCTTCGGCGGTTAATTTCCGCACGCTTAATGGGGTCAGGACCCTAACTCAACCGTCAGCGCGGCCGGGACCGCGCTGACGTCTCTTCAGAAGCCACGCAATCTTGCCGGTTCTCATTGCAAACGTCTTTACCGTCTGAAAAAGCAACTCTGGTCGCGCTCGTCGCGGGCGCGACGGCGGTCTGCGGCCTGCCGCTTCTCCTGCTATTCAGGACCGGCCTGACCGGAGAAACAGGACTGGACCTCGCACCATTGCTCGAAGCGATGCAGAACCGCTCCGTGCAACGTGCCCTCTGGAACTCCATTGAAAGCAGTTTCCTCTCGGCGCTCGTGGCGACTGTTCTCGGGACCTTGCTCGCGCTTCTCGTCGGCCTGACCGACCTCCGGGCGAAGGGACTTCTGGTTTTTCTCTTGCTCTTGCCGATGATGATTCCGCCGCACGTGACGGCGATTGCATGGATCCAGGCGCTCGGACCGGCAAGCCCGGTCCTGCGCTGGCTTGGCATGGCCCCGGAACTCGGGTCCACGCATCCGCTTTATTCGCGCGAGGGTCTCGTGCTGCTGCTTTCGCTCCAGCACAGCCCGCTCGTTTTCCTGCTGGTCCGGGCGGCGCTCAGATCGTTTCCGCGCGAGTTGTCGGACGCGGCCCGCATCTCCGGTGCCGGGACCTGGACCCTTTTGCGCCGGATCACGCTGCCTCTCCTTGGCCCTTCCCTGCTTGCTGGCTTTGCCCTCGCCTTTGTCTCCGCGCTCGGCAACTTCGGCATCAACGCGCTCATCGGCATTCCGGCACGCTATACGACGCTGCCCGTGCTGGTCTGGCGCCGCCTTGCAAGTTTCGGCCCGGACATCCTGCCGAATGTCGCGGTCATTTCCGTCATCCTCGCACTCGTGGCCCTGGTGGCGATCATGATCCAGAGCCTTCTGCAAAAGCGCATGCGCGCCAGCCTGATCGGACTGCCGCAGGACCCGCTTGCAATTTCTCTCGGGCGGAAAAGACCTTTCGTGGAAGCGCTTCTGTGGAGTTTCGTTGCCCTTGTGCTGCTGCTGCCGGCAGCATCCCTGATCGCGACGTCCCTGGTCAGGACCTATGGACTGCCGCTCGGGCTGGACACGTTGACACTGGAGAATTTCGTGGAAGTCATCTGGCGTCAGTCGGTCACGTTGAGGGCCTTTGCGAACTCCACGCTGATTGCCAGCACTGCGGCCGTTATCATCGCGGTGGCAAGCCTGTTGCTCGGCTATTTTCTGACACACAGGAACGGAGGTCATCGCCGATGGGCAGAACTTGCGCTGACCCAGTCCGAAATCGCGTTTGCAGTGCCGGGGCTGGTGATGTCGATCGCTTTCATCCTGGCGTTCATTCGCCCGCTTCCGATCCTCGATGTCTCGCTCTACGGCACCTTGTGGATCATTCTGATCGCCTATGTCTCCGTTTTTCTGGCCGTTGGCCTGAAGCCGGTTCTGGCCGCCTTCCTGCAGATGGACGGGTCCCTGGAAGATGCTGCGCGGGTGTCCGGAGCCGGGTTCTTCACTCGGATCAGGCGCATTTTCAGCCCGTTGGCAGCCCCTTCCGCCGCTTCCGGTGCCATTCTGGTTTTTTTGACGGCCTACAACGAAGTCACGGTCTCCGCCCTCCTGTGGTCGACAGGCAACGAAACCATCGGAACGACCATCTTCAACTACGAAGACGGCGGCTACACGACGCTGGCTGCCGCCATGTCGGTGGTCGTCGTTGTGGCCACTCTGGCGATCATGCTGACAATGAACGCGCTCTCAAAGCGGGTTCCGGCGGGAACCATCCCCTGGAAGGACTGAAACCTGCGACATCATGGGCTCGGCTCCGGAATGACCCAACTCCGCGTAACGGCAAGACGCAGAACGTCGCCCTTGTCCGCCTTTCGATGCAGCGTCAGAAGCAGCGGGGCTTCGATGCCATCGACATCCACGAACACGTCCCAGGACCCGCCCCGATAGACCGTGCGGACAACCGTTCCTTCCAGATCCGGGTGCTCGACATCCGGGACAAGATGTTCGGGGCGGATGAGCAAAGTTGCATGTCCGACATTTGTTCCAGCCGCACATTCCGATAAAATTGAGCCGCGGCCCAGCGACACCTTTGCCGTATCGCCCATCGCATCATCGAGCCGCACCGGCACCAGGCTGCTGCGTCCGATAAACCCGGCCACACGCCGTGAGTTCGGCCGGCGGTAAATCGCGTCAGGCTCGTCAACCTGCAGGATCTCTCCGTCCCACATCACGGCAACCTTGTCGGCAAGCGCCATTGCCTCACGCTGGTCATGGGTGATGAACAGGGTCGTGGCACCGCTTGCCTTGTGGAAGGCAGCCAGTTCTTCCTCCATGACACCGCGCAAGTGCGGATCGAGATTGGCGAGCGGCTCATCCATCAGAACGGTTTCTGCGCCCTGGGCGAGACAGCGGGCGAGCGCCACCCGTTGACGCTGCCCCCCGGAAAGCTCCGCCGGCTTGCGGCCCGCGAAAGCAGTCAGCGACACCGTCTCAAGACAATCCGAAACCCGGGAAGACACGTTGCTGCGGTTTTGCCCTGCCGTTTCAAGCGGAAAGGCGACATTGCCGGCAACACTCATATGCGGCCAAAGCGCATAGGACTGGAACACAACGCCGACCCGCCGGTGCTCCGGAGCCACGTGGAAACCATCGTAGGCAACGTCACTGCCGCCAAGCGCGATGCGTCCCGCATCGATCGGTTCAAGTCCGGCTATGGACCGCAACAGGGTCGATTTCCCACACCCCGAAGGCCCCAGAACGACAAAGAAAGTCCCGCTCTCAATGGACAGGGAAACCTTGTTGAGAGCCCTGTGCGGGCCGAAGGACTTTGAAACAGTGGAAACCGAAATGGACATGCCCTGCGTTAGCCCCTGTCCATGACAGCGAGATTACACGGCAAACTTTTCGAAACGCTATTTGCTTCTGAGCCTGAGCAGCAGATCGACTTCTTCTTCCAGCGCCCGGCCATAGGCGCGGGCCGCCGGTGCATTGGTCTGGCCGAGCGTTTCATGCCGGAAAAGGCAATAGGCCGCCAGCCGCCAGTGATAGGCGCCCCGCTCTTCCAGGAACCTTTCGGCGGTCTCCTGATTTGGATAGTGCTTCAGGAACATCTCCTCCGCATAGGCGACCAGGGGATGCAAACCGTAGAGCTTGAGAAGACCCGGTGACACGAACCCGGCAATGTCCTCGACCGGATCACCGTAGCCGGCGAACTGCCAGTCGATCATGCGGGCGCCGTCCGCGGTCGACTGGATTGTCCCTAGGCAGAAGCTGCGATGCACCAGGGTGCGCCTGACTTTGCGGCGGGGAACGGCTTCGCCACTCGGCCTCAGCCGTTTGAGGTTCACCGCCTTGCGGCTGTCCGGGATGGCAGCCAGCATCGCGTCTCCGTTCTCAAGCACCTCGTGGTACCCGGCCGGCACTTCCTGGTGCCCGGGCACCGGCTCCTTGAGTTCGGCAATCCGGCCGATCAGCTCGGCCGCTTCGCCGACATCGATCTGATCTGTGACCGGCGGGCCATAGCCATAGACCAGTAACGGAGTGCCAGCGGGGCTTTGAGTGTAGGTCTCCAGCGCAGGCGCAAGGTCATATCTGGCGAGGAAACTCAGCGCTTCGGCTTCCTGGTCAGGCAAGGTCGGATAAAGCGGGTTGATTTCCGCGCCTGGAAAAAACTCCTTCACCACGAAGATCCGTTCCGGCGTGTCGAGACGCCAGAAACGGCTGGTGTAGTTGACCGGAAGCGGACGCAGCCGCGCGCTGCCCCAGTCCTTGACCGGCAACACGCCTTTCAGGAAGGCAAGAAGATCTGAATCGGAAAGCCGTTCGTTCACGCCAGTTGGATCCACATTCAATTTGACTGACCTCTGATCGCTTTGAAGCTACAATTCGTCAAGCTGAAGTTTCACAGAAGCCTGTTGATGGGACCATCACCTGCTCCGACATGTCGGAGTTGAGGCAGAGACCGTCGCTCTGAGACTGCCCGGAAAAACAAGGCTCTCCGCTAAAGTCGGTCCATCCTGCGATTTTGTCGGCCTCGCCCCAAGGCGGCGCGGGACCTGCAAATCGAGAAACAATGGCGGATCGGATGACAGAGGACCTTGGCACGCTTGCCGTGAATGAAACAGCCCCCCTTAGGCGCGGTCGCCGTCGCAGAGGTGGCGGTGAAAAGGCGGGACCGGATCTCTTCCCTCAGAAGCCCTTCAGGCAGCCCCGGCATATTTTCAAACCCATCGAAGCAATCTCCGCTGACGAACTCGAATCGATCCACGATGCCTCCATGCGGGTTCTGGAGGAAATCGGTATGGACTTCCTCCACGAGGAGGCGAAGGAAATGCTCAAGGCGGCCGGTGCCGACGTGAAGCCGGGCGAGGACCGCGTTCGCATGGATCGCGCCATGGTCGAGGAACTCGTCGCCAAAGCGCCAGCCGAATTCACCCTGCGTGCCCGCAATCGGAACCACGACCTGCAGATCGGTGGCGATGCCATTGTGTTCTCCTGCGTCGCCAGCACGCCCAATGTCGTTGACCGCGACGGCGGCCGCAGGCCCGGCAACCGGGAGGACTTCCAGAAGCTCCTGAAGCTCGGCCAGTTCTTCAACATCATTCACGCACCGCTCGGCTATCCCGTCGAACCCGTGGATCTTCACGCCTCGATCCGGCATTTGGACTGCATCGCCGACGCAATCCGCCTGACCGACAAGGCGCTGCATCTTTATTCCCTCGGCAAGGAACGCAATCACGACGGCATCGAACTTGCCCGGATCGCGAACGGTCTCACGCCCGAACAACTGATCGACACCCCGTGCACACTGACGGTGATCAACACGTCTTCCCCTTTGCGTCTCGATACACCCATGCTTCAGGGTATCATCGAGATGGCCAGGGCTGGTCAGGTGTCCGTCGTCACGCCGTTCACGCTCGCCGGCGCGATGGCACCCGTTACCGTTGCGGGGGCACTGACCCTGCAAAATGCGGAAGCACTGGCGGGCATTGCCTTCGCGCAGCTCGTGCGACCGGGCGCACCCGTTGTTTATGGCGGCTTCACCTCGAATGTCGACATGAAGTCCGGCGCGCCGGCTTTCGGCACCCCGGAATACATGAAAGCCGCCCTTGTCAGCGGGCAATTGGCGCGACGTTACAAGCTGCCGTTCCGGTCTTCCGGCGTCTGCGCCGCCAACACGGTCGATTATCAGGCCGCTCTTGAAACGACGCTGTCGGAATGGGGTGCGATCAACGGCGGCGGCAATCTGATCAAGCATGCCGCCGGCTGGCTTGAAGGCGGTCTCAGCGCCGGCTTCGAGAAGTTCATTGCCGATATCGACCTTCTGCAGAAGATCGCAGAGTACCTGACCCCTCTGGATGTCTCCGAAGCATCGCTTGCCGTCGATGCGATCAAGGACGTGGGACCGGCAGGGCATTTCTTCGGAACCGAGCACACGCAGGCCCGCTACAAGGACGCGTTCTACCCGCCGATCGTGTCCGACTGGCGCAATTACGAAACATGGGCAGAGGCGGGCAGCCCGATCGCCTATGACAAGGCCAACATGCTCTACAAGAAAGCCCTTGAAGCTTATGAGCAGCCTGCCCTCGATCCTGCGATCGACGAGGAAATCACGGCCTTTGTCGACCGGCGAAAGGCCGAAGGCGGCGTTCCCACCGACTTTTAGATCATCCCCTTGAAGACCCTGCCGCATCCTGGCGGTCAGTCCGGAGCAAACGCATGAAAACTCACACTCAGGTCGTTGTCATTGGTGGCGGCGTTGTCGGCTGCAGTGTTCTTTATCACCTCACCAAGCTGGGCTGGAAAGACGTGGTGCTGGTCGAGCGCGACGAGCTCACCTCCGGATCTTCCTGGCACGCGGCCGGAGGATTTCACACGCTGAACGGCGACCCCAACGTTGCGCAGCTGCAAAGCTACACGGTCGATCTCTACAAGGAGCTGGAAGAGATTTCCGGTCAGTCCTGCAGCCTGCATCTGACCGGCGGCGTGATGCTCGCGGACACGCCCGAGCGCATGGACTTTCTGCGCCTTGCCCAGGCCAAGGGCCGCTATCTGGGCATGGAACTGGAACTGATTTCCGTTCTGGAAGCCAAGGCCATGTTCCCGATGCTCGACGAAAAACACTTCATCGGCGCGCTCTGGGATCCGATCGAGGGTCATCTGGATCCATCAGGCACGACCCACGCCTACGCCAAGGCCGCACGCGTGAATGGCGCGACGATCTACCGGCACACCAAGGTGGAAGAACTGGTGCAGACGCCGGACGGCACCTGGGATGTCGTCACGGGCAAGGGCACGATCCGGGCGGATCATGTCGTCAATGCCGGCGGCCTGTGGGCCCGCGAATGCGGCCGCATGGTCGGCCTTGAACTGCCGATCCTCGCCATGGAACACATGTACCTGCTGACCGACGAAATGCCGGAAGTGGTTGCCCACAACGAAGCAACCGGCAAGGAACTGATCGGCATCCTGGACTTCGGCGGCGAGATCTATACGCGCCAGGAAGGCAAGGGCATGCTGCTGGGCACCTACGAGCAGAACTGCCGCCCGTGGAGCCCGCGCGAGACCCCGTGGGATTTCGGCCACGAACTGCTTGCCCCGGACCTTGACCGCATCGCACCGGAGCTTGAAGTCGGCTTTGAACACTTCCCGGCGCTGCAGACGGCGGGAATCAAGCAGATCATCAACGGCCCCTTCACCTTCGCACCCGACGGCAATCCGCTTGTCGGGCCGGTCCGGGGCCTTCAGAACTATTGGGTCGCCTGCGGTGTGATGGCCGGGTTCAGCCAGGGCGGCGGTGTCGGACTGACGCTGGCAAACTGGATGATAAACGGTGATCCGGGATACGACATCTGGGGCATGGATGTCGCGCGCTACGGCGACTGGGCAACGCTCTCCTATACCAATGCCAAGGTGCAGGAAAACTATCGCCGCCGGTTCCGCATCCGTTTCCCGAACGAGGAACTTCCGGCCGGCCGGCCGCATCAGACGACCCCGCTCTTCGATCGCATGCTGGCGCAGGGCGCTGTCATGGGCGACAGCTGGGCGCTCGAAACACCGCTATGGTTCGCACCGGAGGGCGTGGAGGCTCGAGACATTTTCTCCTTCCACCGGTCGAACGATTTCGAACATGTCGGGGCGGAATGCCGGGCGGTGCGCGAAAGTGTCGGCATCACCGAAATCGCGAATTTCGCGAAATACGAGATCAGCGGTCCGGGTGCGGAAGACTACCTGTCCTACCTGATGACCAACACCATGCCGAAGGTCGGCCGGATCGTGCTGACGCCGATGCTCAACGAGAACGGCAAGCTGATTGGCGACTTCACCATCGCGCGCGCCTCCGATGAAACATTCTACATGTTCGGGTCCTCGCAGGCCGAGGTCTATCACATGCGCTGGTTCGAGAAACACCTGCCGCAGGATGGCTCGGTGACGCTCAGGGCGATCAATCTTGGCTGGGTGGGCCTTTCCATTGCCGGTCCGAACGCACGCAAGGTCCTTGAAAAAGTAACCGGCGAAGACGTCTCGGGCGCAGCCTTCCGCTTCATGGATTTCCGCGAAATGGACGTCGCCAATGCGCCGTGCAAGGTCAACCGGATTACCTATACCGGCGACCTCGGTTACGAGATCTGGATGACGCCGGAATATGAACGCCAGGTCTATGAGGCCCTGATGGCGGCCGGGGCCGAATTCGGCATCCGGAACTTCGGCATGCGCGCGCTTCTGTCCCTGCGGCTTGAAAAGAACTTCGGCACCTGGTTCCGCGAGTTCCGCCCGATCTACGGACCTTATGAGGCCGATCTCGGGCGTTTCGTGAAACTGTCGAAAAACCGCTTCATCGGTCAGGAAGCCGCCCGCACCGAATTCGAGGAAGGTCCGCAAAAGCGCCGGGTCAGCTTCGAAGTCGCCGCGTCCGATGCGGATGTCATGGGCGACGAAC
This sequence comes from Roseibium sp. MMSF_3412, assembly GCF_030733265.1. Lineage (GTDB taxonomy): Bacteria > Pseudomonadota > Alphaproteobacteria > Rhizobiales > Stappiaceae > Roseibium. The sequence continues at coordinate 38,856 of NZ_JASHJI010000010.1, forward strand.
CGGTCTGGCACAACGGCGAGGTCATCGGCTGGATAACTTCCGGCGGTTATGCGCACTGGGTCGGGAAATCCCTGGCCCAGGGATACATCCCCGCCGGGCTTGCCGAAAAAACCGGCGAAGGTGCGTTCGAAGTCGAAATCCTGGGTGAAATGTGCAAGGCAACCATCCTTCCCGATCCTCCGTTCGATCCGAAGGCGGAGCGCATGCGCATGTAACTCACGGCAACGGCCAGCAACACAGGGAGGAGGTGTCAGCGCCATGAACACGGAACATTTTGGCCGCCACAGGCGGAAGATCATGCCGGCCGAGCTGCCGCTTCACCCTGGTGACGCTGCAGGCTACGAGGCCCTTGCCGCCTATGCCAACGAGAAGGCAACCGCACTCAACCGGCACGTCCTGGGCTATGGCGACCTCGCGGAGGCCGAATGGGCAACGCTTGGCCTTGAGGCACCTGACCTTGACGCCATGCGCGCATACCGGCTCGGGCGCATCCGGCAGCAACTGGAAAAATACGATCTCAGCGCCGCAATTCTCTGCGACCCGCTGAACGTCCGCTACGCGACAGATGCGACCAACATGCAGGTCTGGTCGACACACAACGCCGTCCGCTACACGTTTGTTGCCCTCGACGGACCCGTCGTTGCGTTCGATTTCCACCACTGCGAACACCTGTCCGGGCACAACCTTTTGGTTGACGAGGTCCGTCACGGTATTCCCTGGTTCTACTTCGAAGCCGGTCCCCGCTCTGCAGAGCTGGCGCTGAAATGGGCGGACGAACTCGCGGACCTGGTGAAGACCTATGGCGGTGGCAACCATCGCATCGCCCTGGACAAGGCCCGCCGTGAAGGCGTTGCCGCGTTAGAGGCGCATGGCCTGGAATTCCATGACGGTGAAGAGGTCATGGAACTGGCTCGTTCGATCAAGAGCGGCGACGAAATCAAGGCGATGCGCCGTTCGATTGCCTCCTGCGAAGCCGCCATGCGGGAAATGGAAGACGCGCTTGTCCCCGGCATGACGGAATGGGATCTGTGGGCGCTGCTTCACGCGGGCAATATCAGGAGAGGCGGCGAATGGATCGAAACCCAGCTTCTGGCCTCCGGCCCGCGCACGAACCCCTGGTTCCAGGAAGCATCGTCGCGTGTGATTGAGGACGGTGATCTCGTCGCATTCGATACGGATCTCGTTGGGCCCTATGGCATGTGTTGCGATATTTCCAGAACGTGGCTTTGCGGCGACGGGACCCCAACCAACGAACAGCGGTGTCTTTACCAGATGGCCTATGACCAGATCGAGGCCAATATCGGCATGCTCGCGCCCGGCCGCACCTTCCGGGAACTTTCTCATGAAGCCGTAAGCCTCCAGGACGATTGCCTAGCAAACCGGTATTCCGTGCTCTTTCACGGTGTCGGCCTGTGCGATGAATACCCGGCGGTGCCCTACCCGTCAGACTGGGAGAGCGGAGGCTATGACGGCAGCCTTGAGCCCGGAATGGTAGTCTGTGTTGAGAGTTATGTCGGCCGGCACGGCGGCCATGAGGGCGTGAAGCTCGAAGAACAGCTCCTGATCACCGACACGGGATACGAGCGTCTCAGCACCTATCCCTATGACGAGCGATTGCTGGGCCGTTCAGCGTAACGGCCCGGCAATCAGGTCTTGTTACTTCACGCGCAGGATTTTCGAACCAAGCCCGCGGACGTAGTCGTCCTGACTGAAGACGACGACATTCGTCTCGCGAACCTCGGTCAACCTGAGATCAAGCGGTGTCTTGCCCTCCGGGTTGACAATCACCTTGCGGGTCGGCGGCAGGCCTCGGAAAACCAGCACACCGGCTTCCTTGGTGACGATCGCTCCGTAGGGCTCGTCGTGCACAATCCGGGTCGTGCCGCTTTCGGCAAATGCAGCGGTTGACAGAACCGCAAGCAGACCTGCTGCAGCAACGGCTGATCTGAAAATCGTTTTCATGACGCACTCACTGTTAATTATTGAGTTACCGAGAATCGTAACTCTTTGTTAACTTTTGCGCCAGCATTTCAGCCGAATTCACCAGAAAAGTGTGTCACCAAGAAAGAACATCGTTAACGAATGTCTTAAAATGACACACTTTAATACTCATGCGGCAGCTTTTGGATGTACTTCGACACCTTGTTCAACAAAGCGGGCATTTGCCGAAAGCAGATCCGAAAGGCCTTTTCTGAATTGCGACTTCATCAACGGGGTCATCAACCATCCGATAGGTCCGAATTTCGGCGTGAAACTGATGCGCATGGTGACGCGGCTCCGGTCGGATGAGAGCGCCGCGAAGTCCAGTGTCACGATCGCTTTCTTGAGAGGCAGGTTGGCATCGAAGATATCGACCACGATATGCTCCTCCGGCTGATAGCCGATGATCCTTTCCTTCAGATAGGTCTTCCCGTCAATGTGCCTGCAGACCCGCTCCGCTCCCATTCCGGTCGGTGCGCTCCGGGGAAGGAGCGGCGACTGGTTGATGACCGGATTGAACCGGTAGATCTCGTCGAAACTGTCCCAGCTCCGCCAGAGATCGGCCAGAGGGGCATTCACGTCCTGGCTGACGACCACTTCCGCCATTTTTTGCTCTCCTTGATTTTGAACGAAGTCAGATCCGGCGCAGCCAGTCGGCAATGCCCTGACCGATGACATGCGGATGATCTTCTTGCAGAAAATGCGATCCCGCCCCGACAAAGCGTGCTTCAATGTTCGGCACGTTCGCGCTCAGATAGTCAGCGACGGGTTTGGGCATCAGCGCACCCGGCTCTGCATAGAACATCAGTTTGGGGATCCGGCTCGACAACAGCCATTCGCCGTTCAGCCTGACCTCTTCGACGACGTCGGCAGGCTTGCCTTCGATGGGCACTTCACGCGGCCACGCCAGAACCGGCTTGCGGCTCTCGGGCGTTGGAAAGGGCCTGCGGTAATGATCCATCTCCGCCTCTGACATGGTGCGCACGACGCCCATTTGCGGCAGCACGAATTCCACGAAGAAATTCTGGTTGAGAACCATGTCGGCGCCCTTGTCGCTGTGCATCAGCCGGAAGAAATCCGCAAGCGGCCCGGGCATGTCGTCGAACGATGCGACCGGCAGCACCGGCGGCACGATCGCTTCCAGGAACACCAACCCGGATATTTGTTCAGGATTCAGCCTCGCATAGCGCATGCCGAGCGCAGAGCCCCAGTCATGGACCACCAGGATCGCATCACTCAGATCAAGTTGATCCAGAAACGTGTCCAGATACCGCGCGTGATCTGCGAACCTGTAGTCGCTGTCCGGCTTGCCGCTGTCACCCATCCCGATCAGATCGGGTGCGATGGCCCGGTATCCTTCCGGAACGTGCGGAATGATGTTGCGCCACAGATACGACGACGTCGGATTGCCGTGGAGAAACACCACGGGGCGGCCCTCACCCTCATCGACATAAGCGATGCTCGAATCAAGAACCGGCATGTCTTTCTTTTCGAAAGGAAAAGCGGTGCCGATCGGCACGCCGTAAGGCGCTGCGGGATCGGAGCCGAGCGTTTTTTCAGCCTGCTGCGCGGCAACCGGAAGGGCGGGCAACAGCGCCAGGGCGGCTCCTCCTGTTGCTGCACCCTTTAACAGCGCCCGCCGTCCAAGGCCGGTTTTTGGTTCATCAGTCATTCTCGATCCACCTTTGTCAGTTGCCCGAAAGCGCGCTCGCAGCGCGTCTGGGATTGAATGTGGCGGATTGATTTTTGAATGGAATACACCCAAATACACCAGAGCGGATCAAAAACGATCCGCAATGCCGCAACAGGGGACGCTGAATGAAACGCGAGCTTGACTGGGACCACGTACGTACATTTCTCGTGGCAGTACGCACAGGCAGTTTCCGGCAAGCGGCCGAGAAACTCGGCGTCAATCACGGCACCGTGCACAGGGCCATTTCCGCACTCGAAAACAGTCTGGGAACGCGCGTGTTCGACCGGACGACGAGCGGCCTGCAATTGACGCAGTCGGGCGAGGCGCTGATCGAACCTGCGGAGGAAATGGAAACCCAGGCCAACACGATCACCCGGAAACTGTCAGGCCTCGATCTGGAGCCGGCGGGAACCGTTCGCCTCAGCCTGCCCCCTGCCCTGTCGCACGGATTGCTGGCGGACATGCTGTGCGGGTTTTCCGAACGCTTTCCCGAAATTTCGGTGCGCACGATCTCAACCAACCGCGTCTCCGACCTGCAGCGCCTTGAGACCGATATCTCCCTGCGGGTCGCGCGAAACGTCGATGAAGATGTGCTCGGGCGAAAACTTCTGACTTTTGTGCAGGCCGTCTACGCCTCACCCGAATATCTCAGAACCCATAAGGATCTGATTGCCACGAAAGGAAGGGGCGCACACTGGATTGCCTGGAGTGAGTTTCAGGACTGGATTGCCGACAGCCCGTTCCCGGACGCAACCGTCCGCCATGTTCTTCCCGAGGTCTCCATGCAGATCGAGGCGGCAGCAAAACACCTGGGACTGATCAAGATCCCGGCCTTCACCGGCGACGCGGATCCGCGCATCGTGCGTGTTCCGGAGGTGCCGCTACAGCCGGGATACCCCGTCTGGCTGCTGTATCACCGGGATCTGCGCCGCGTGGCGAGGGTGCGCGCTTTCGTCGATTTCGCGATCGACTATTTTTCCAGGAATGAGCGGTTGTTTAGCGAATAAGGTGCAGCGCGAAAATCGGATCAGGCCAGCTCGGGATAACCCTGCTCGGCCGCACGTCGTTCCATTTCCAGGATCGGCGCATAGTCTGCGTCCGATATGGGCGAATATCCGCAGATCAGGAGGCGTGAGCGATCCTCGGCAAGCGTGACATCCTCGAAGACGGATTGCACGGCCCCAGCAATGGTTTCGGCTTCGGCTTCCGAAAAACTGAGCGATGATACAAGCGGGAGTCCGGGCACGGATGCAGTGCGTCCGATCGAACGAAGTCTATCCGTGAGAGCCGGCAATTCCTGGCAGGCGAGCGACCAGCACACCGCATCGACACTCGCGATATCCGCAACACCTTCCGCCACGGCGCGAAGGGAGGCCAGATGACCGCCGCTTTCGCGTACGCTTGAAAAGAACGGTGCACCGCTGGCGACCTTGGCAACTTCGAAACGGAAGGCATTCATGCCGGACTGGCTGTCAGGCCCGTTGTAGACCGCCCGGCGACCGCGCAAATCGGCAAGTTCCCGATGGCTGCTGTCTCTCGCCACGACCAGATGCGAACAATATCGCCCGCCTTCGCAGCCTTCGGCGGCATAGTGCGGAACACCGACAGGCCGGACCCGACCTTTGAGCGCGTGCGTCAACGGATAGCCGCAGGTCTGGCTCAGGAGCAGGCCGGGCTGTCGCCAGTTGACTTCCAGACCCCGGTCCTCCGGCCACGGAACGCAGTCCCTGGGTCTAAGTCCAAGCGCGTCTAGGAGAGCATCCTGCAACGCGTTTTCCAGACGCTCTGTCGCGGCCCGGACCTCGGGCCAGTCATACATGGGCAGCCGGACAGGATGATAGGTCCGGTGGCTCAAACCCCCGCCTCATCCGATTGTCGGCGTCTCAGCGGATGCGCCACCGGTTCCTTGACCTTGAAAAGGAATGTTGCGGCAAGTTGCAGATAGCTCCTGAACACATAACCCTCGTTGCGTCGCTGCCATGTCAGTTTGTTGGCGCGGTACATCGCCGGCAGATCATACCACGGAGCTCGAGGATGGGCATGATGAACAACATGCAGGTTGTTGTTCAGGAAGAGAAGAGAGAAGAGCGGGCAGAACTCCACGATGATCGAACGCGCTTCCGCGGTGTCATGGGCGCGGTGTTCGGCATAGGTGCGCAGCATAAGAAGGCTCATCGCGGGATAGGAGATGCAGCATATATAGAGCCATATCGGCATCTTGCCGACGAGCGTGATGAACAGCACGACCGGAACAGCGCCGATAAAGTGGTGCAGCCAGGCCCGCAGAACGACCATGTCGCCGGCGCGGATCATGCGCAGCTCGGACCCGAGAAAACCGATGACCGACACAAGCGGACCGATCAGCAAACGGCCGAGCAGGGTGTTGTTGACTGTCAGAACGGCCTGAATGAGCACGGGCAGCTTCTGCCAGTCCGACCAGGCCATGTAAAAGGTTTCGGGATCATCGTAAGGATCGGTGAGCCGGTCATTGTTGTGGTGACGCAAGTGCAACGACTTGAAGCGGCGGTAGGGAATGAAGAGACCGAGCGAACAATAAACCAGCGCCTCGTTCACTGCCGGATTGCGTGTCGGATGACCGTGCAGCACTTCATGCTGCAGGGACGACTGCAAGGTAACCACGAAAACTGCAAGGGGGCAGACGATCCATCCGCCCAGCGCCGGGTAGTTCCCGATCAGAAGCATCCATGCCGCTGCCGCGGCCAGAATCAAGGCCAGGGTCGGCCATTCGCGAAAGCTTGCACGCGTCACACATCACTCCAAACTGTTGAAAGAACCGGCGAATCCGGAGCCCGTCATCACCATGCCCAAAGACGAACGCGGCTTCAATTTGAGACTTTAGAACAAAATCCGCATGATTTCGCAAAATCATCATTCTGATGAATAAATTTAACTATGGTATTTTAAATCTACATTTCGTGCACTTTTTCATCTCGTATGCCTGTTTCGGAACACTGAATGGCGGTTTTCATTCTGGACAAACCACGCGCCTTCGCCTGACCTGAAAGCGAAATCCACACCCGGCGTGCCGATTTGACCAGCCAGGGGCGAAACAGCGGAGATGCCGTCCCTGCAAAAAGACGCACACTGCCCGGCCCGCCAGACTTGCGCAGACCAATGGAAACAGAACGTATGACTTCTGCCCCGACAGATCCGAACCAGACGCCGCAGACCTATGACGCGATCATAATCGGCGCAGGTGTCATAGGCTGCGCCATTGCCTACAACATGGCACGGGAAGGCCTGAAGACATTGAACGTCGATACACTGCCCGCGGCGGGCTACGGTTCGACATCCAGCTCCGCGGCCGTGATCCGCACCTACTATTCCACGCTCGATGGGACGGCGATGGCCTATGACGGCTATCACGACTGGAAGCATTGGCCGGAAACCCTCGGCGCGACGTCTGACGACGGCCTGGCACGGTTCGTTCAGACCGGAACACTGATCATGAAGACCGCCTCCAACAGCCTGGACGGCGTCCTCAAACACGCCGACACGCTTGGGATCACCTATGAGCTGTGGTCGTCGGACCAGATCCTGGACAGCATGCCAGGCTATAATCTGGAGTGCTTTTCCCCGGTCAAGACGATGGATGACGATGCCTTCGGAGCGCCGACGGGCGGACAGATCGAGGGCGGTGTCTTTTTTCACGCGGGTGGCTATGTCGACGATCCGCAGATCGCCGCAAGGAACCTGAAGGACGCCGCCGCAAAGCTCGGTGCAGAGTTTCTTTTCAATACCCGTGTCGACCGGATCCCGATGGAGAACAATCGCGTGACTGGTGTGATCTGCGCGGATGGAGGTTTCTTCAGTGCCCCCGTCGTGATCAACGCGGGCGGACCCCATTCGGGCAAGGTCAACGGCCTGCTTGACGGGGATCCTGGCGTCAGGATCGGTCACAGACCGCTGCGCCAGGAGGTTGTGCAGGTAAAACCGCCCGAAACGCTCGGCTACACGCGCGAAGGCATGCTGATTGCCGACAACGACATCGGCGTCTACATCAAGCCAGGCAGCGGTGGTCAGTTGATGATCGGCAGCCTGAACCCGCCCTGCGACACACATATCGTGGAAGACCCGGATGACTTTCGCCGGGATCTGACGGACCGCGCGCTGACCTACGCCTACCGGTTTTCACAGCGTCTTCCGGCGCTTGGCGTCTCGCAGCATCCCCTGGGTGTCGCGGATCTTTACGATGCCACCGACGACTGGCTCCCGGTCTATGACCGGAGCGATGTCGACGGCTATTATCTTGCCATCGGCACAAGCGGCAACCAGTTCAAGAACGCGATCGTCGCCGGACGCCTCATGACAAGGTTGGTGGCCTATTGCGAAGACGGCAACGATCACGACCGCGACCCGCTGCAATTCCGCCTGAAGCACATCGATCACACGCTCAACGCGGCGACATTCTCGCGCAGGCGCGAGCTGACGAAGGAAAGTTCGTTCTCCGTTCTGGGTTAGGATCGCAAACCCGCATGCCGCGTGCTCAACTGATTTCGCGCTTGGAGGAATCGGACAAATCAGGTTAAGCAACCGGGTCCGCAATTCTCGGGAGCACATCTGTGGCCTGGTCTCCGCAACAAGACGACGCACTCAACGAAGCCGCGGCTTGGCTCAAGCGCGGTGACCGGCAGGTTTTCCGGCTGTTCGGTTACGCCGGGACGGGCAAGACAACCCTGGCGCGGCATCTTGCCGAGGACATCGACGGGGATGTCTGCTTCGGCGCGTTCACCGGAAAGGCCGCCCACGTTCTTCGGCAGAAAGGCTGCGAGGATGCCGGCACGATCCATTCCCTGATCTATCGTCCGCGTTCGGCCAAGGAAGAAGAAGACCTGGACGACGACGACGAAGACAGCGGCCCGCAATTCGCCATCAAGAGGGACAGCGCTGCCGCAACCGCCAAGCTGATCGTGATCGATGAATGCTCGATGGTCGACGAGGAACTTGGCAAGGATCTGCTGTCATTCGGCACGCCTGTTCTCGTGCTCGGCGATCCGGCCCAGTTGCCGCCGGTCAAAGGCGGCGGTTTCTTCACCGAGGCCGAGCCGGATGTTATGTTGACCGAGGTTCACCGGCAGGCTCAGGACAATCCGATCGTGCGCATGTCGATGACAATCCGGGACGGCGGCAAGCTGGACTACGGCACCTATGGCGAAAGCAAGGTCATCCACCGGACCGAGATCGACAAGGACCAGATCCTGTCGTCCGATCAGGTTCTGGTCGGCACCAACAAGACACGGCGGCTCTACAATGGCCGCATTCGCGAACTCAAGGACTTCACCACGCCCATGCCTGCCGTCGGCGACAAGCTGGTGTGCCTGCGCAACGACAAGACCAAGGGCCTGTTGAACGGCGGCCTTTGGGCAGTCAAGCGGTTGCGCCAGCCGCGCGGAAACACGCTTCGTTTCGACGTCGTATCCGAAGAGGACATCGCCAGAACAACGGTAAAAGTGAAGGTGCTGCCCGCCATGTTCGAGGACGGCGCGGAAAGCATTCCCTATGCGATACGGCGCAAGGCTGATGAATTCGATTACGGCTATGCCCTCACCGTGCACAAGGCGCAGGGATCACAATGGGACGATGTGATCCTGTTCGACGAGAGCTGGGCGTTTCGTGAACACAAGAGCCGCTGGCTCTACACCGCTGTCACGCGTGCGGCTGAAAGAATCACTGTCGTAAAGTAGGCAGACTGAACCCGTCGCCGTCGAAGACCGTATCCGGGTCCCGGACCGGCAGCGCGCGCAATCCCGTTTCAACGAAGGTTTTCAGATCCGGCTCGCTGATCCCGCTTCGACCGAGCATCGCAATGGCGGAGAATTGGCCGTCGAGAAATGTCGCCGCACTGTCGATGTCGGCGTCAGGCGCTATTTCACCGGCCGCAGCGGCTTTTAGCAGCCGCTCCCGGATCGCGGTAAACCGGGATTCACGCAAACCATTGACGACTTCACGGTGACGCTCGGTTCCGTAGGTGCAATCGACGATGGCGTTCACCAGAAAGCAGCCGGAGGGTGTGTTCTTGTCGAGTGTCAGGTCCGCAACCGCCCCCAGGAAGTCCCGGAAGTCGTCAACGACATGTTTCCTGGCTTCCTGAAGCCGAGCGAACACCGGACCGCCATAGGTTTCAAAATAGTGGAGCAGCGCCTTTTCAAACAGCGCTTCCTTGTCGCCGAAGGCGGCATAAAGCCCCGGCTTTGCCATACCGGACGCATCGGCCAGGTCGTTCATGGAAGTGCCGGAGTACCCGTTTTGCCAGAATGCAACCATCACGGACTGCAAAGCGTCCTTGGCCTGTATCTTTCGCGGGCGTCCACGTGCCATCTTTCGCTTCCCCTGTTGCCAGCCAGCCTGGTGATCAAAACGACGGATCAACCGCTATGCTGCACACGCCCCCCGATACGCCTTTAACGCGTACAACACCAAAGTCGATCAAGGCATTTATGCCAAAGAATAACGCCAAACGGGTACTACAAAATACGCATTTTGTTACATTTCGTTCGGCAAACTCCGAAAAACAATCAGCAAGTGTGCTCGGATTGCATAAATCTTCTAGATTTAAATTAACCTGGAAAAGTATTCGCCAAGATCTCCGCAGCGCGCGGCGATGGCCGTGTTCACAACCCGAAATTTGCCGGTGGACGGTGGAAGCGGATCTCTTTTCGGCCGGATCAGGGCAGCCTATCTTGCATCGTTCGAATTCGACCACGCACGAGACGCCGCAGACATGACCAGTATTTCTTCCAAGAGCACCGAACAGGCGAACAACGCCCGGGCCGCATCTGCAGACGTTGCCCTGCGCATCGCCCACCGTATTGCCGACGAGATCGGATGCAAGGCAGGTCAGGTGAACGCCACTGTTCAGATGCTGGATGAGGGGTCAACCGTCCCCTTCATTGCGCGTTACCGAAAGGAAGCCACGGGCGGGCTGGATGACAGCCAGCTGCGCAAGCTGGAGGAACGGCTGATCTACCTGCGCGAGCTGGAAGACCGGCGCGTTGCGATCACACGCTCGATCGAGGAACAGGGCAAGCTCACTGAGGAACTGAGCGCCGGCATACAGGCAGCCGAAACAAAGTCCCAGCTGGAAGACATCTACCTGCCCTACAAGAAGAAACGGCGCACCAAAGCCCAGATCGCGCGCGAGGCCGGGCTGGAACCGCTCGCCGATCTGCTGCTTGGTGATCCTTCCAGAACGCCGGAAACCGAGGCATCCGCCTTTGTCGATGACGCGAAAGGCATCGCCGATACCAAGGCAGCGCTCGACGGCGCCCGCCAGATCCTGATGGAACGTTTTGCCGAGAACGCCGAACTGGTCGGCCGCCTGCGCCGCCATGTGGAAGACCGGGGTGTTGTGCAATCGAAACTGGTTGACGGCATGGCGGAAAAGGGCGCCAAGTTTGCCGACTATTTCGACTATTTCGAAAGATGGTCGAAGATCCCGAGTCACCGCGCGCTCGCCCTGTTCAGGGGCCGCAACGAAGGCATTCTTTCCGTTGATCTGACCGTCGACGCCGACGACGTCTCGCCGGTGCTTCCGGCGGTTAAAATGGTCGCGGACACCTATGCGATCGCAGACAGGGGCCGACCGGCGGACAAGTGGCTGATGGATGTCGCCCGGTTCGCCTGGAAGGTGAAACTGGCACTCCATCTTGAACTCGACCTGATGGGCGTCCTGCGTGACAAGGCCGAAGAGGAGGCGATCCAGGTCTTCGCAAAGAACCTGAAGGACCTGCTTCTGGCAGCGCCTGCGGGTGCAAAATCGACGCTCGGCCTCGACCCGGGCATTCGCACCGGGGTGAAGGTCGCGGTCGTGGACGACACGGGAAAGCTGGTCGACACGGCAACAATCTATCCGTTCCAGCCGCGCAACGATATCTCCGGGTCGCGCGCCGCCCTGCTGGCGCTGATCGCGAAACACAAGGTCGGCCTGATCGCCATCGGCAACGGCACGGCAAGCCGCGAGACCGACAAGCTCACCGGTGATGTGCTCACCGACATTCCGGCTGCGCAGCGTCCCGTGAAAGTGATCGTCAACGAGGCCGGCGCTTCCGTCTATTCGGCCTCCGAACTGGCGGCAAACGAGATGCCGGATATCGATGTCTCGCTGCGCGGTGCTGCTTCCATTGCCCGCCGCCTGCAGGACCCGCTCGCCGAACTCGTGAAGATTGAACCGAAATCGATCGGCGTCGGCCAGTACCAGCATGACGTCAACCAGACGCGGCTCGCCCGCGCGCTGGACGCCGTAGTCGAAGATGCGGTCAACGCGGTCGGCGTCGACCTCAACACCGCCTCGCCCGCCCTGCTTTCCAGGATCTCGGGCCTTTCGGACAACCTTGCCAGGGCCGTTGTCGACCACCGCGATACAATCGGGCGGTTTGAAAAGCGCTCACAGTTGAAAGAGGTCCCGCGCCTTGGTGCCAAGGCCTATGAACTGTGCGCAGGTTTCCTGCGCATTACCGGCGGCAAGGAACCGCTCGATGCCTCCTCGGTACACCCGGAGGCTTACCCTCTTGCCAAGCGCATCGTGAAGGCCTGTGGCCGGGATGTGCGCCAGCTGATGGGGGACGCGTCCGTCTTGAAGGCACTCGACCCGTCGGACTTCACCGACGAAAAATTCGGCCTGCCCACCGTACGGGACATTCTCTCCGAACTTGAGAAACCGGGCCGCGACCCGCGCCCCGAATTCAAGACGGCGGCACTTCAGGATGGTGTTGAGGAAATCTCCGACCTGAAACCGGGCATGAAGCTGGAAGGCACGGTTACCAACGTCACCAATTTCGGCGCCTTCGTCGATGTCGGGGTGCATCAGGACGGCCTCGTTCATGTCTCCCAGCTGGCCGACCGCTTCGTCGACGATCCGCACCAGGTGGTCAAGGCCGGCGATATCGTCAAGGTGACGATCCTCGACGTCGACGTTCCGCGCAAGCGGATCTCCATGACCATGAAATCCCAGGCCGACTATCAGGGTCAGCGCGACCGGTCGGACAGGGACCGGTCCGCGCGCGGCAACAGCAATCAGGGCAACCGCAATCAGAACCATCGCGGTCCGGGCGGACGGGGCCCTGGAGGCGGCGGCCCGCGCGGCGGTGGCGGCGGCAAAGGCGGCGCGCCCAAAGGCTCAAGCGATGGCGGTGGTGGCAACAATGCCATGGCGGCAGCGCTCGCGGCGGCGATGAACAAGAAGCGGAAATAATCATCAGGCGAAGATGTCCGCTTCCGCAACGGGGGTCTCACCCTGTTCTTCAAGATCCTTCAGGTAGGCCTTCTTGACAACGTCTGAACATCAATTCAATGCAGATGCCGTTCCGTACTGCCCGATAGTCGGGACACAGGATGGCCTCAAGCAAACACTTCCACATCGAATTGGGAGGTATCTCCGAGCTCCCGGAGGTCCTTCAGATAAGCGCGTGCAATCGTCACCATGAGCATCGCTTCGCCTGCAATCGAGATAAGGGTCGATATCACCATCAAAAGAAAGCTGAATGCGTGAACTTCGCCGGTTGAGGTGACGGGTTGCAGCTCCGGCCCGCCCGCCTGCAAAGCCAAATACAAAATGGCGCTCACAAGCGAGAAGGGAACGTAAATTCCACCATACCTTGGAAGTAGATATCCAGCCTGCCGCAGTGCTCTTTTCAGCGCGGCCCGAATGCTGTCCGATTTCTGCAGGAGCTTGGCCGGCAAAATAGTCCCAAGCAAGTAAGCCGGTACGAACAGACACACCAGCGTGAAAAGGACATAACCAGCAACAAATGAGTCTTGCTCTTTTGTTGCGTCCGACGCTGTTTCGAAAAGGTAAGTAACGAGTTCCGCGCCTCCGAGAGCGAGCACGAAAAACACCAGAAGGTACCAGATTGAGAAAGTGATAAACTGCTTCAGATTGCGTTGTGGCTTCTGCGCCTTCAAGATCCTGCAAAGCATGAAAAAGCAGAAGATGGCGCCAAATGGTGCATAGAGATATACAAAGTACCAAGTGTCTTCGAGCCACGTGTCGACGACTGTCAGTATGCAGTTGACGATCACATGTGCCAGCACCAGCCAACGCAGCGCATAAAGAGAGCTAAAAGACTCCGCGAACAGGTTTCTTTCTTGATGCACTTGAAGTCTCACGCACTGATGTTTTTGCCAATCATCGATAGTTTACCCAGAATTGCAACCTCAAACTGACACCACTCCATATCAAGCAGGTAGACGATGGAAAAGGTAGTGCCTTCCAACACTTCGAAGACGCGCAGAACCGTGAATTTAAGGAGGTGATCCACATAGTCTCGACCCGCAAAAACTTTAGGTCTAAGCTTTCGGTTCAAAGCGTGACACGAGGGTAACGGCATGTCGGGGGAGCCGAAGGAAAATGCCGGGGAGGACTGGCCGAAGCAGGACATTGAGTCCGGCACCATCGGCGCGCTTGCCCATCTATACCGGGCCGAGGTTTTCCGCAGCACCCACTGGCGCACGCGCCTCGACAACACAACCAACTGGGCCGTAGTCACGACGGGGATCGCCCTTTCCGCAACCTTCGCCAATCGCGAGGCCTCTCCCCTGCCGATGGTGCTTGTCGGCCTGCTGGTCACCGTCTTTTTGATCTTCGAGGCGCGGCGCTACCGCTACTACAACATGTTCCGTGCCCGCGCCCGGCTGATGGAGTCCGATTTCTACGCGCCGATCCTTTATGGCAAAAAGGTTCCCTGGAACGGCGACTGGGCGAAGCTCCTCGCTGACGACTATGAGACGCCGCACTACCACATCAGCCTCGTCAGGGCGGCCGGGCGGCGCCTGCGCAGCAATTATTCCTGGATCCTCGCCATCCAGGCGGTTGCCTATTTCGGCAAGCTTGCCATTCATCCCGTGCCCCTGACCGAGCTCTCCGAAGCCTTCGAACGCGCCGCCATCGGTCCCCTGCCGGGCTATCTCGTGTTTCTCGCCGGTGTGATCTTTCACACAAGCTGGATCGTCTTTGCCATCGTCACGCTGCGCCTTGACAAGCGCTACCGCAAGAAACGCAAATCGCCCATGCAGGCGATCTGAGGCAACGCGGCGACCCGCCCCAACGGCGCCAAAGAGTTGACGCCGGTCAGGAGACCGGTTGAAACTGAAACCCACAGGCCGGTTAAGTGGCGGACAGACATGAGTTACGTCGAGATCTCGTTTGCAGATGAAAAGGACAAGGCTGCGACTGCCGCAGCCATCGAGGACCACCTGTTGCAGGCCCTTGCGCAGGAAAACGAGCAATCGGACAACGAGGCCTTCGTGCTCAAGGCAACCGACGAAACGGGCAGGCTTCTCGGCGGGCTCAGCGCCAGCACGTCATACCACTGGCTTCTGATCAAGACGCTCTGGGTGGACGACAGCGTGCGCGGAGCCGGTCTCGGCGCACGCCTTGTGGAACTGGCCGAACACGAGGCCCGACGGCTTGGCTGCCATGCCGCCTGGCTGGATACCTCAAACGAAGCCGCGCACCGGCTCTACCTCAAGCTCGGCTACGAGGATTTCGGTTTGATCGGCAACCTGCGCGGCCAGGCGCTGCCGGATCACCGTCGCTGGTTCATGAAAAAAGACCTTTGAACCTGCCCGGCTTCACGAACTGACGGCTTTCTCACCGGCCGTCTTTTCCGGGGTCAGCAACCAGGAAAACAGGGCAAGCGCCAGGGCGGCTCCGATAAATTCGGCGACGATGAACCCCGGCAGATCGACGGGCCGAATCCCGGCGAATGTGTCTGTGAAGGCGCGGGAAATCGCGACCGCCGGATTGGCGAAGGACGTCGACGCCGTGAACCAGTAGGCGGCCGTGATATAGAGCCCGACGAGCCAGGGCACGGCCGCTTCCCGGAAGCGGATACCGGCCAGGATACTGGCCAGCAGGCCGAACGTCGCGACGATTTCAGCCACCCATTGTGCGGGTCCGGTCCGGGCCGTGGTCGAGGCTTGAAGCACCGCTTCCTCGAACATGACATGGGCGATCAGCGTGCCGCATATCCCACCGGCGATCTGGGCGGCGATGTAGCTGAGGCCGGCGGTCAGGCTCAGGTTGCGTTTCAGCCAGAAGACGAAGGTCACCGCCGGATTGAAATGCGCACCGGAAATCGGACCCAGGATCGTGATCAGGACAACAAGGATCGCGCCCGTGGGGATGGTATTGCCCAGAAGAGATACGGCGACATCGTCTGAAAGCCTGTCGGCCATGATCCCCGACCCGACCACCGTTCCGACAAGCATTGCGGTGCCAAGCGCCTCGGCGGTCAGGCGCTGCTTCAAACTGAATTCTGACATGAAGGAAACCCCAGTTAGTCGGAGATGGCGCCTATGGCCGCCAGTCTGTTTTTGCCGTCATCGGCGGTAAAGACATCGTCACCGAGGGCAAGCATGTCGTTGATCCGCCGTTCAAGCCTCTGATAGGCCAGATCGAAGGCCGCCCCGCGTGCTTCATCGTCACCTTCCACCGAGGCGGGATCGGGAATGCCCCAATGCACGACCATCGGATGGCCGGGCCAGACCGGACAGGCCTCGCCCGCCGCGTTGTCGCAAACGGTGATGATCAGATCCATCTTCGGCGCATCTGCGCCCGCGAACTCTTCCCAGCTCTTGGAGCGGAACCCTTCGGAAGACAGGCCATGCCGTTCCAGACAGGTCAGCGCATCGGGATTGACCGTACCGCGTGGTGTCGAGCCGGCCGAGAAGGTCGTGTATTTTCCCTGCCCGAGATGACGCAATAGCGCCTCACCCAGAACAGAGCGGGCGGAGTTCGCCGTACATAAAACGAGAGCATTGCGCATTGTGGGAGTGTCCGCCTGGATATTGGCCTCAGAGACCCTTTGTGTCTGAGCACGAAACGGTGGTGAACAGATTGGCGATCGGCGCGCACAGATCCGGGTTTCCGCCACAGCAATCCCGCAGAAGAAAGGTCACCAGAGACTGCATGGTCGCCAGGTCCGCAATGTAGTGAATGGAACGCCCGTCGCGTTCAGCCCGCACGAGTGCGCAACGCGACAGAGCGCCGAGGTGGGTCGACAGGGTATTCGGTCGAACGTTGAGTGCGTCTGAAACGGCACCGGCGGTCATGCCTTCTTTTCCGGCTTTCACCAGCAGGCGAAATACGTCAAGGCGTGTTTCCTGACCAAGGGCGGCCAACGCATTCAGGGCGTCTTCTTTTTCCATAATTCGAGAATACTCGAAATAACGAACAATTCAACAGCGTTTTCGAAGCTGACCGAAGAACGGACTTGGGCATCAGACCTTCCGGTAGGCAACAAGCGCGTAGACGAAGGCCAGCGCGACAAGCACCGCGGCGAGACCCAGAACGGCCTCGTAGCCGCCGAGGGCAAACGCGGCACTTGAAGCGGAGAGCCCCACCGTGCCGCCGATCATCTGTGCCGCCATCGCGATCCCGCCGCCCTGTCCGTGCTTGTATTCCGGAAGCGAGCCCATGATGGCGGCCCGGCTTGGCAAAAAGAGAAACGGAAAGGCAACGCCTGCAACGAGCAGACCGGGCGCAAACAGCAACGTGTCGTTCAGCGGTGCAGTAAAGTACAGCCAGAGCAGCGAGGCCAGCAGCAGAAGGTGCCCGATAAAGGCAAGCTTGCGCGGATGCGTCTTGCCGACGAGCCGGCCGCAATAGGCGGCAACGAATGGCTGCGGGATCGGCGTCAGCATCACCAGCAAACCGGCGGTGAGCGCGCTGAGCTTCAACTCCGTTTGCGCATAAAGGGCGACGAAGACAAAGATCGGCATCTTGGCGTATTGCGCCATGAACAGGTTCACATTGCTCGCCGAAAACACAGGGTTGGTGAAAAGGTCCACCTCGATGAGTGGAGCGTCCTGGCGCAGTTCGAACCGGCAGAACGCAGCGATCATGGCAAGACCACACACAAGCAGCAACCAGATAACCGGACTTCCCCAGCCCCAGTCGTCAGCCTCCATGAGCGCAAACACGATGCAGAACATCCCGCTTGCGATCAGCACCAGTCCGGTCCAGTCGATGCGCCGACCGGGCGGCCGCTCAACGTCGCGCCAGGTCAGCGAAACGACAACAGCAATAACGATCACAAGAAAAGGATTGATCCAGAAGATCCAGCGCCAGCTCAGAAACTCGGTGAACGCACCGCCCACAAGCGGACCGAGCGACAGGAAAATGGTTCCGACAGAACCCGTGACGGCCAGAGCCATCCCGTGCTGTTCCTTGGGGAACGTCATGGTCACCATGGCCATGAACAGCGGAAACATGACCGCCGATCCAAGGCCCTGAAAAGCGCGCGCGATAATCAGGACTTCCCCGGACGGTGCAAAACCGCAGACGACGGAGAAGATACCGAACGTGGCAAGTCCCAGAAGGAACATGCGCAGGATACCGAACAGGTCCCCGAGTTTGCCGCCAACGGCGACGAAACACGCAAGGGTCAGCAGGTAGGCATTGACGATCCAGTGCGCGGTATTGCTGGAAAGCGAAAAGGTTTCCTGGATGGAAGGCAGCGCGATCCCGACGACAGTCTCGTCCAGCAGCACCAGTCCGAGTACGCAACTAACGGCTCCGAGCAGCCACCACTTCCGATTTGCCTCGCCGATCAACTGCATGGCGCCCCCACACCAACACGTTCACACGGGGGGCGTCCCCGTGAACACGGTCGAAGGGTGAATGAAAAGCTCTGAGGAAACAAGGCGTAGCTTTGCTGACAACAGAAAAGCTTTCGCCCAAAAGAAAAAAGGCTCCCGCCTTGACGGGAGCCTTTTCGGATCAGTCCACCCCAGTCCGGGTGCGCGTGACCGCGTCTTTCCACCCGGCGAGAAGCCGGGACCGGTCCGCCTCGGACAGTTTGGGCTCGAAACGTCTTTCCAGCTGCCACTGCGCCGAAAACACGTCCTCGCCCGGCCAGATCCCGGCCTTCGAGCCTGCCAGCCAGGCGGACCCGAGAGCCGTTGTTTCCGCAACGGTCGGGCGGTCGACGGGCGCGCCCAGAATGTCGGCCAGAAACTGCATGGTCCAGTCGGATGCCGTCATGCCGCCATCCACACGCAGAACCGGTTTTTCCGCATCCGACCAGTCGGCGCGCATGGCATCGACCAGATCGCTGGTCTGGTATCCGACGCTTTGCAGAACGGCACGCGCGATTTCCTTCGGCCCCGTGTTTCGCGTCAGACCGAACATCGCACCGCGGGCATCCGCGTCCCAATAGGGTGCGCCAAGCCCGACGAATGCCGGCACCAGGTAGACGTCGTGGTTCGGGTCGGCCTGTTCAGCGAGTGACTGCGTCTGTTCGGCGCTGTCGATCAGCCCAAGCCCGTCGCGCAGCCATTGCACCGCCGCACCGGCAACGAAGATCGATCCTTCCAGAGCATAGGTGGTCTTGCCATTCAGCCGGTAGGCGATCGTCGTCAGCATCCGGTTGTGCGAGCGAACAGCGGTTTCGCCCGTGTTCATGAGCGCAAAGCAGCCCGTGCCATAAGTCGATTTCACCATGCCCGGCTTGAAGCAGGCCTGCCCGACCGTCGCGGCCTGTTGGTCGCCGGCAACCCCAAGGATCGGGATAGGTCTGCCGAACAGTTCCGCATCTGTTGCGCCGAACTCGTCTGCGCTGTCCTTGACCTCCGGCAAAAGGCTCATCGGGATGTTGAGCACCTTGCACAGGTCCACGTCCCAGCGGTTTTCATGAATGTTGTAGATCAGCGTGCGCGCGGCATTCGTTGCATCGGTTACATGTACGGTGCCGCCGGTAAGCTGCCAGATCAGCCAGGTGTCGACGGTTCCGAAGGCAAGCTCGCCCCGCTCCGCACGCGCCCGCACCCCATCGACATTGTCGAGCAGCCAGGCGATTTTTGTTCCGGAAAAGTACGGATCCAGCAACAGCCCGGTCTTGGCGGTGAACGTCTCCTCAAGCCCCTGCTCGCGCAAGCCTGCGCAGAATTCCGAGGTCCGCCGGTCCTGCCACACGATGGCATTATAGACCGGCTCGCCGGTCGACCTGTCCCAGATCAGCGTTGTTTCGCGCTGATTGGTGATCCCGATCGCCTCGACGCCCGCGCCCTGGTCCGGGGCTTTTTCCATCGCTTCCCGGCAGACCCGCAGCGTGCTGGTCCAGATATCCGACGGAGAATGCTCCACCCATCCGGACTTCGGAAAATGTTGCGGAAACTCCTGCTGTCCCACGCTGATGGGGCTGAAGCCGTCGTCGAAGACGATCGCACGGCTTGACGTTGTGCCCTGGTCTATCGCCAAAACACATCCGGCCATGGCGCACCTCCCAATTTTATTGCTTGTTTGTAAAGAGCTGCCGGCGCGCCCGGCAGCCTGATTTGTTTCCGACTATGCAGCAGCCCCGGTCTGGTCTGCAAGATGGCCGGACATGTAGGCATCGAGTGCCTCAGCTTCCTGCTTGCCGATGCGCAGCCCGAGTTTCGTACGCCGCCACAAAACATCCTCGGCCGTGCGTGCCCATTCGCGGTTCATCAGCCACTTGACTTCCGCTTCATGGAGATTGGAGCCGAACGCCTTGCCGAGATCATCCAGGGAAGCCGCCTCACCCAGTATCCGCCTGGCATCCGTCCCGTAAAGACGGGTCAGCCGTGTCGCAAAACCGGTGTCGAGGAATGGATAATCGCGTTCCAGGGCGGCAACTTCAGCATCAAACGCATCGACCTGGAAATCGCCGCCGGGCAGCGGCTTCTTGTCGGTCCAGAGGCCGCTCTTGAAGGGCACGAAAACCTCAAGTTTCGCGAGCACCTGTTCGGCGAGTTTCCGGTAGGTCGTGATCTTGCCGCCGAAGACGGACAGGACAACCGGCCGCTCATGGTCACCGTCAACCTCAAGAACGTAGTCGCGTGTTGCCGCTTTCGCGTCCTTCGCCCCATCATCATAAAGCGGCCGGACACCTGAATAGGTGTGCACCACGTCTTCCGGCGTGATCTTCCTGTCCAGGTATTCGCTCGCGGCAGCACACAGGTAGGAGACCTCGTCCTCAGAGATACGCACGTCGCTGAGATCGTCCTGATAGTCGACATCCGTCGTCCCGATCAGGGTGAAATCCTGTTCATAGGGAATGGCGAAGACGATCCGGCCGTCCCCGTTCTGGAAGATGAAGCAGCGGTCGTGATCGAACTGGCGCGGCACGATGATGTGGCTGCCCTTGACGAGACGAATGCCGGACGTGTCGTTCTCGCCGACAACGCCATGAAGAAAATCGGCAACCCACGGTCCGGCCGCATTGACAAGCGTGCCGGCGGTTACCGTTCTCTCGTCTCCGGTTGCTAGATCCTTCAGCGTGACCGACCACTTGTCACCGTCGCGTCGCGCGCTCACGCATTTGGTCCGTGTCAGGATTTCCGCACCCCGGTCGGCAGCATCACGCGCGTTGAGCACGACGAGACGCGCATCGTCGACCCAGCAATCGGAATATTCAAACCCCTTGTGGAACAGCTTTTTCAGGCCTTGCGAAAAGGGCGCCTGATCCAGCCGCACCGTCTTGGTCGCGGGCAGGCGCTTGCGTCCGCCCAGATGGTCATACATGAAAAGTCCCAGGCGCAGCAGCCAGGCCGGACGAAGATCCTTGTGATGCGGCAGGATGAAACGCAGCGGCCACGCGATATGCGGCGCGATCCCCCACAGAACCTCGCGTTCCTTCAGCGCTTTGCGGACCAGATCGAACTCGTAATATTCAAGATAGCGCAGTCCGCCGTGGATCAGCTTGGTGGATGCGGAAGACGTCGCTCCGGCGAGATCTCCCATTTCGGCGAGAAGGACGGACGCACCCCGTCCGACCGCATCCCGGGCGATCCCGGTTCCGTTAATGCCACCCCCGATAACCAACAGGTCGTAGTCAGCCGCCATTGCCTCGTCTCCGGCTCGAATTGATATGCGCAATCATCCTAAAACGAAAATAAAGCGAAACTTTGCGAAATTCAATCAATGATTCTCGTCGAACCGCTTCCCGTGCTTTTCCTGCCTCTGGAAAGGTTGGGAAAACACGTCCGAAAGCCGCACGACTTGAAATCCAATACTGGTATGAATTTCCGGAAACAGGTCACCGCCACCAGCCCATGCAGCCTTAAAAATGGCTGACTTGCATCGAAGAACAGTGCTTGCTCACACGCCAAAATGTAAAATACCCTTTACATTTCGTCAAAATGCGATATGGAAAGGAAGCTTTACATTCTGGAGGTTTGAACATGACAACCGAACAGGCGAATTTCCGCTTTTTCAAAGTTTTTGTCCCGGCAATGATCCTCTATGTTGCAACCACCGCCGGAATCGTGTGGCTTTCAGACCGGCACGCTCTATCACCCCATGTCCTGTATGTTCTGACACTCGTTCCGATTGGCGCAATCTTCGCCGCTTTTTGGGCACAGTGGCGCTTTGCCATGGAGCTTGATGAGTTCCTCCGGCTGATCCAGATAAAGGGAACTCTGATCGGTGTTGCCTGCATCATGATCATTGCGTCCGGATGGGGTCAGCTCGAAAGACTGGCGGATGTGCCGAGGCTGCCTGTGTTCTGGCTTCTCCCGGTTTTCTGGACGGTCCAGGGCCTTGCGACCACCGTTATCTCGAAACGCGAAGGCGTCTTTTGATGAAGAACCGCCTCAGGGCGCTGCGGGCGGAGCGCGGCTGGTCCCAGTCCGTTCTCGGGGATCAACTCGATGTTTCCAGGCAGACGATCAATGCCATCGAGGCTGGACGATACGACCCGTCCCTGCCCCTGGCATTCAAGATCGCGCGGCTGTTCGGACAATCGATCGAAGACATTTTTGATGACCAGGACTGACCGGAAAGGCCTGCGCCGCACGCCTAGCGCCCATCCTCTTCCGGCGGCGCGTCGTCCGTCGGCTCAGGCACGTCCGTCTTCTTTTTCTTTCCGCCTGCCTTTTGAAGCGCATCCTCCGCCGCGAAGGGCGGCGTCGCGGCATGATAGGTCACCTGCGGGAACGGGATTTCGATGTTCCGCTCGTCAAACACCTGCTTGATGAACTCGTTATAGGCCCGCCCGACACTCCACTGGTCACCCGGCGTTGTCTTGATCCGCGCGCGGATATCGATCGAACTGGCACCGAACATGGTCACGCCGTGCATCTCCAGATCGCCGAAGATCTTGGACTTGAAATCGGTCTCCTGCAGGCGCCTGAAGGCTTCGACCATCGCCTCCTTGGCATAGGCAATGTCGGTGTCATAGGAAACGCCGATAAGCGCGACGTGATAGGAGAAGCCGCGCATGAAGTTAGACACCATGTCGACGGACGAAAACGGAATGATATGCGTCGTGCCATCGAGATCCCGGATGCGGACAGAGCGGATTGTGATGCCTTCCACTGTACCCGTGATGCCGGCCACCGTGACGACGTCGCCCTCGTTGATGGCGTTTTCGATCTGGATGAAAGCGCCGGTGATGATGTCCTTCACCAGCGTCTGTGCACCGAAGGAAATCGCCAGGCCGACCACACCGGCACCGGCGATCAGCGGTCCGATATTCACCCCGATTTCGGACAGCGCCAGAAGGGCGGCCATCACCATGATGATGATGGTGAAGGCGTTGCGGAACAGCTGGAACAGGGTCCGCTCACGCGCGCTGACAATGTAGCCTGCCCGCGACTGCAGGCGCAGATCGACCCAGGACATCACCGCGAGCCAGACCAGGAAGGCCACCAGCAGCACCATGATCGCAGCCCCGTAGCTGCTCACCAGCGCGGACCCGGTTTCGCTGTAGAACCAGTCGATCACCGCCAGAAGACCCCAGATATCCAGGAGCAGCAGGATCGTGCCGAGGAACACCACGAAGCGGATGATCTTCAACAGGCGCGGCACGAAGGCGTTGAGCCGGTATTGAAGCGCGGGGAGTTTCTGGTGAATGTCTTCGGGCAGCCTGATGCCGCCCTTGATGGCCCGGGTCATGACAAGCGACAGCAGCATACCAGCCATGATGGTCACGATCGAAAGGGCGGTTGCACGCAGGATAATCGTCGTCGCATCGAAGGGGCGCGTGACCCAGACGAGAAAGACGGCGATGATGTAGCCATAGGCACCGACGTGCCAGAGGTTGCCGAGATTGGCGAGCGCGCGTTGCGCCAATGTGGTGTGCATGGTTTCGGCATAGGCTTTCGCGCCTTCGCGAACGCTGACCCGGTTCCTCTTGATCAGCACCATGAGATAGATCATCCCGGTGAGCACGATAATGAACCGGAGCGCGTTGCCGAGCACGAACGAGACGGCCAGGTTTGCCGCGGGCACCGCCAGAAAGACACCGAAATTGTTCCAGTACATGTAGATCCGCAGACGCGAATACCAGTAATCCGCACCCGCGTCGGAAAACGGCAGCAAACGCAGTTCCGGCCGCTTGGGTGCGAACACGAAACGCAAGGCGACATTCGACATGCCTGTAATGAAGAAGGCATTGAGCGCCAGGCTTTCCTGGATCGTGACCCCGGTTTCAAGACCGCCGAAACCGGCCAATGCCACCAGGTAACCGACACCGAGCCCTATCGCCACGGTGATGGCATCGATCGTGGTCGTGACCATGAGAATGCCGGCGCGCATCAATCCACCGCCATAGCGTGCACGCATGGACATTTTCGGATAGATCAGCCGCGCCACGAACTGCGCCGCGAGGAACGCGGCATAAGCCACCGCCAAAACGATGGCGACCTGCAGCAGGACCTCCTGCACCCGGTCCCACTTGATCGGAATGTCTCCCCGCAGGACCAGCAGCAGACCCCTCAGGGAATGGCGTGAGCGATCCAGAATGACGCCGATCTCGTCGGCAAGCGCGCGCGTGTATTCGCCGACCCGGATGACAAAACTCTGACCCGCGGAAACGGCATCGCCAGAGGACGCTTCCTTGGTATCCGCCGAGTTTCCATCGCCCGCTCCCTCATCAGCTGCCGCCGGTTCGCCGCCTGCATTCTTCTCCAGAAGTTCGATCAGTTCGTCGCGGCTCTTGGGATCGTTGAGGATCTTGATTAGCGCCTCACTCGCCTGTTTGACGTCGGGCGTCTCACTGGAGGCGCTCCCTCCGGACGAAGCCGCACTCTCAGTCTGGCCTGCGGCAGGAACCGCCGAGAGCAGAAAGAACCCGAAAAAAACAGCAAGGCACAGGCGCATGATCTTCATGTTGTATTCGCTTTGTTGATGCGCGAGGGGCGCACTCTTTCATACCCGAAGAATAGAAAGGAGCACAGCCGGAAGGAAAGCCGTTTGCCTATACATCCAACGGTTTTCGAAGAACGGGAATTCGAAGACATCTCTTATCGAAAAATTCTTTAATCTGATCAATTAATTGCAGGATTACACCCTCTCCTCGACGTCCCGTTGAAGACTATTCAGCTGAACTACTGCTGGCCCACTTTTCGGTAACGTAAAAATAACAATATTGACTAATTATTCCTCGTACGGAGGAAAAATGCCCAGTTCACTCATCAGGCTTGCAAAAGATGAGACTGCGGAAGCGAGGCAAAGACTTTTTGCCGAGGTCAGCAGGCTTGTCGCATCGGATTTGGAAGACAGATCCGACTCCGAGCTTGAACTGTTCGCGGATGTCATGCTGAAGCTCTATGGCAGCAGCGCGACCGACGACAGATTGCAACTGGCCCAGAAACTCGCGCCCAGTACACACAGCCCGGCGGAATTGCTCCGCAGGATCGCACGCGACGAAGTGAAAATCGCGAGCCCTGTCCTGGCTGAAAGTCAGACGCTGACAAGACAGGATCTTCTGGACCTTGTCGAACAGGTCAGCGAGGAGCACATACAGGTTCTGGCACGCCGCAAGGATTTGCCCGTCGAGGTTTCAGACGCTCTTGCCGCGAAAGGCAGCGCAGCCGTTCTCAGGATACTTGCAGCGAACACGCACATAACGCTGTCGCGCGAGACCATGAACGGCCTCGTCAAACTTGCCGCTGAAGACGGTGCGCTTCGGAACGGACTCGCAAACAGGAACGACCTGCCCCCTGCTGTTTGCCAGGAATTGCTGCCGCTTGTCGACGACGAAGCAAAGAAACGGCTGCGCACCGCCATTGAGGGGTCGCTTTCCAAGGAACAGCTCGACCAGATTGCCCGGCTGAAGGTTCTGCGCAAGACGTTCGGCGAAGCATTGGGCAACCAGGATATCGGAACTCTGTGGCGCGAGGCAGAGCGTTCGGCAGTGACGCTGGATGAGCTCATGATCCTGCTCTTGCAGGATGGCCGGTTTCATCATGCAATCGAATTGCTGGGCGCAAGGGGCAGGATCGCGCAGTCCGCGCTCAAGGACGCCATGTTCAACGGCAAGCGCGATGTCGTCATAAGAACGGCAGCCAAGGCCGGGCTCGACGTTCCGGCATTTGCGCTCCTTGCCAAGGCGCGTTGCGCGCATCTCAAATTGCCGGCCGCACAAGGCGGCGAATGGACAGGCGCCTATGCGAAACAGATCGCAGATGCGGCCAAGGCCAGAGAGGACCGCTGCGACGACTTTCAGGCGCGCCGGCGCGACAAGGCCTGAAAACGCGGCATTGCCCCATCGAAGCTCACGTCGCTAGATCCGCTTGCAGAGACTGGCTGCCGCGGCCGTCGAGAGCGTTGCACCGGCGTAGAACCACAGACCGGGTAGAAGCGTTGCGGCGGCCAATCCGCTTGTCTTCGCTGCAAACAGGACGAGAGCAACCAGCATCACATCCAGCATGGACCATTTGCCGACAGTCGATAACAGTGCCAGCGAACGGGACGCGCCGCCCCCGGTAAACGCGGCAACATGGATAAGCAGGATCTTCGCGGCTGGAAAGCCGACCGAGAAAAGCCCTACAACGATCGCAAGCGCAGCATCTCCCTGTATCCAGAGTCCCTGGATCAATTCGATGAGACTAGGACGTTCTTCAAGAAAATAGAGCTTCTCAAACCGCATCAGCGGCTGGGTCAGCCCGAGCGCGAACGAAAACGTGGACAATGGCAGCAACAAAGCCAGAAACAGTTTCATTGAAAAAGGGCGCTCCGTGGCATGCGAAGAATCACAGTCACAGACAATTGACCACGCGCGAACCGGATTGCAACGCGGTAGCTGCCAAAAACGACAAATTGTGGAGCTTGTTGCGGCGCCGCCCGACCGCAAATGCTGCGGTCAGGAGAGAGGGCTGTCAGCTTGCCGGCAAGCGCCGACGAACCGGTCAGGGGAAGAAGAAATACGCGTGTTAACGCAGGCGTGCTCTCGCTGCGACTTCGTCGAGTTGCTCCTGCTCGGCCATTTCCTGGGCCGTTCGCTCGCGCTGGTGGTCGCGTTCTTCCAACTGTTCGAACTTTTTCAGCTCTTCGATCGCCGCGCTCAGTTCATCCTGCGCGCGCTGCAGCTGATCATCGAGTTCATGCGCGGAATTCCGCAGATTATCGCGGCGGTCGGCAGCCGCCTTGGCAAAGGTCGGATAGGCAAAATGTGTGACATCCGTGATGCCGACGCGTTCCTGCTCAGTCCGGATCTGATCATCCAGTTCATCGGCCATGCGATTGAACTCGGCAATCATGCTCTCGATCTGCGCAAGCTGGCGCCGTTTTTCATCAACTTGAAACCGCTTCAAACGGATCAAACTGTCGCGGGTTTTCATAACTCAATACTCCCCTAACATGGGCAGTCTACCCCGGAGTCATTTCCAAAAGGTTGGCAAGATGCAAATAACCTTCAGAAAGTGACGTCGCCTCGTCCTTGCCCTGATTCAGAAAGTCATCGATCAGCTCGAATCTGTGGATGGCCTCATCGACCGTTGGGTCGGACCCCTTCCGGTAAGCGCCAAGGCGAATGAGTTCTTCCATATCCGTGTAGGTCGCCAGCAATTGCTTCGCCTTGCGCAGAACAGGCTGGTGCTCGGCCGGGACGCATCGCGGCATTGTCCGGGATACGGACTTCAGCACATTGATGGCAGGGTAGCGTCCGCGCTCCGCAATGCCGCGCTCCATGACGATATGCCCGTCCAGTATCCCGCGCACCGCATCCGCGACCGGTTCATTGTGGTTGTCGCCTTCTACAAGCACGGTAAACAGGCCGGTAATCGACCCCGTGCCTGTTTTGCCCGGACCAGCCCGCTCCAGAAGGCGCGGCAACTCCGTAAAAACGGTTGGGGTATAGCCCTTGGATGTCGGCGGCTCGCCGACCGACAACCCGATCTCCCGCTGCGCCATGGCAAAGCGTGTGACCGAATCCATCATGCAAAGCACATTCTTGCCTTCGTCACGAAAATGTTCGCTGACCGTCATGGCAAGATAGGCCGCCTGCCGGCGCATGAGCACGCTTTCATCGGATGTCGCAACGACGACGACGGACCGTGACAGGCCCTCTTCCCCCAGATCGTCTTCGATGAATTCCTGGACCTCGCGCCCGCGCTCGCCGATCAGACCGATCACGGCGACATCGCAATCGGTGTTTCGTGCCAGCATCGACATCAGAACCGACTTGCCGACCCCCGATCCGGCGAAGATGCCCATGCGCTGCCCTTCGCAGCAGGTTACGAACGTGTTCAGCGCCCGCACGCCCAGATCAACCGGTGCACCGACCCTTTGCCGCTCGGAAGCCGGCGGCGGCGCGCTGCGCAACTTGCGGGGAACCGCCCCGTTGGCGATTGCGCCCTTGCCGTCGATGGGCTCCCCCTGGGCGTTCACGACGCGCCCGAGCCAGGCCTCGCCGGGATGCACGACGCTCTCGCGGGAGCTGATGACGGCCCGGCATCCCATGCGCACGCCCTCGAGCCCGGAAAACGGCATGCAGAGTGCCTTGTCTTCCCTGAAGCCGACAACCTCCGCCGGTACCTTGGGATTGTCCTCGCCATTGTCGATCAGCAGACGCGAGCCGACACTCATCTCGTGGATCGGACCGGCGATTTCCACAAGCAGGCCCTGAACCGCCGTGACCCGACCGTAAATTTCGGTCGGCAAAAGCGAATCAATCTCGGCAAAAAGCGCCTTCAAACGAAATTCCTTTCACTGTTAACCGTTTTGGTAACCGATCGTTTACGACTCTGGTTAATCTTAACCTTTGGAAGGCTGACAAGCGATAGCCATTTCGAAGTCAGACCGGCTTTGTCGAAAGGAATCTGAACGGAATCGGTTAGATCTGTTTCTTAATGTTCAACATTAAGCTTTGTGAATTCGTGTTTTTTTTGGGGATTCAACAAGTTGTCCGTTGTTCACAGATTCATTTCTTCGGAGCTTGCCGCTGCGAATCATATTTTGTTAACCATTAGCCGGTAGCTTTGAGTCGGGGTTAACAACAGTCCTTCGTAGCGCACCGACAGAGCCGTTGCGACTTGCCCAGGAAAGGCAGAACAAGGGGATTGGCATGCGTGTATTGTTGATTGAGGATGATAGCGCCACCGCGCAGAGCATCGAGTTGATGCTGAAGTCCGAGAACTTCAACGTCTACACGACAGATCTTGGCGAGGAAGGCATCGACCTCGGCAAACTGTACGATTATGACATCATCATGTTGGATTTGAACTTGCCGGACATGTCCGGATACGAAGTTCTCCGGACACTTCGCGTGTCGAAGGTCAAGACACCGATCTTGATCCTGTCCGGAAATGCCGGCATCGAAGACAAGGTTCGCGGTCTGGGCTTCGGCGCTGACGATTATATGACCAAGCCGTTCCATAAGGACGAGCTGGTCGCCCGCATTCATGCGATTGTCCGCCGGTCCAAGGGACATGCCCAATCGGTCATCGTCACCGGCGACCTGAAGGTAAACCTGGACACCAAGACAGTCGAAGTTGGCGGACAGCGTGTCCACCTGACCGGCAAAGAGTACCAGATGCTGGAGTTGCTCTCGCTGCGCAAGGGCACGACGCTCACCAAGGAAATGTTCCTGAACCATCTTTATGGCGGAATGGACGAGCCGGAACTGAAGATCATCGACGTCTTCATCTGCAAGCTGCGCAAGAAGCTCGCTTCCGCTACGTCAGGGAAGAACTACATCGAAACGGTCTGGGGCCGTGGATATGTTCTGCGCGAACCCGAGGTCGAAGCGGCGGCATAACCGGCTGGACCACGCTGAAATTCATCAAAAAGGCCCCGGAAAGATCATCCGGGGCTTTTTTCTTTTGGTCTCGGAGACCGCGCATAAAAAAAGGCCGGCGATGCCGGCCTTTTCGTGTGTGCACAGTATTGATCAGATCAGAGATGCATCTGGTAGGACGCCGGGACGTAACGGAAACCGCTGCCATCAACGGCAACGTAGCCGACGGCCGGGAACGGCATGTGGTAGCCGACAAACGGGATCCGGTCGGCCGCAAGCATGTCGAGAACGGACCGGCGAGTCGCAGCTGCGGCTTCCTTGTCCATGTCGAAGCGCACTTCCCATTCCGGGCGTGCCAGCGACCAGACATAGTGGTTTGCAAGATCCGCCGCCAGAAGGAGCTGCGCGCCGCCGCTTTCCAGCATATAGACCGTGTGACCCGGCGTATGGCCATGGGCATCCATCGCGGTAATGCCGGAGGCCACGGAGCCGCCACCGTTGAGGAACGTCATTTTTTCTGCGAGCGGCTTCACGTTCTTGGTCATCAGCTTGGTGACGCCGTTTGCTTCCGGGTCCATTGCCGCCCAGAAGTCATACTCCTTCTGTGCAATCACATAGCGCGCATTGGGAAACGCGGGAGCACCGCCTTCCATTAGGCCGCCGATATGGTCCGGATGCATGTGCGTGATGACAACGACATCGACCTGCTCAGGTGTATAACCGGCGCTCTCCAGCGCTGCGCGCATGTTTCCGCGTGCCGGACGCCCGCCTTCACCGACACCCGTGTCGAAAAGAACGAGTTCGCTGCCGGTGTTCACCAGGGTCGGGGTGAAATAGGCCCTGAATGTATCGGACGGAATGAAATTGTCGTCGGAATGGGCAACGAACGCGTCCGGCTCGACATTCATGCCAAAGGTTTTCTGCGGTTCGCCGACCGTGACCGCGCCATCCAGGAGCGTGTTCACTTCAAATTCGCCAACGCTGTACCGCGCGACGGGGGCCGTCATGGCACCCTGCTTTTCCGCTGCAGCATGTGCAACACCCGCTGTCGTCAGGCTTGCGCCGGCGATCGCTCCGCCAGCTCCCAGAAGAGCGGCCCGGCGCGTCAGTTCAACTTTTAATCCCATTTCAGTCTCTCCGGCAGCCTCGACATTTTCAACCTGGACAAGCGGAAAGAAACAACCCGAGGCCAATTCAATTTCAGGATTGTGTCTCGCTTACCGCGTCGCCCTTGCGGTCAAATTGGCGCAATAAAGCCGAAAGGAAACCCGCTTCTTCTTCAAAGACCTGTTATTTCGCGACTTCTTCAATCAGACTGCGACAGTCATTAGTTCATATTTTTCAATATTTTATCGGAAAAAAATTTCATGCTTCTTGAATGACGTGATGGTTTTGCCATACTTCGGCAGCCGAAATCAGAAGTCGCTCAATGATCCGATCCTATAAAATTCAGGCATTTCTGCTGGCGCTGGCTTCAGCCGGGTTGCTGGCATCGACGCAGATCCAGCGTCCGGACAATTGGCCTCTGGCAGGGCTCTATCTTTACTGGAGCATCCGCATTCTGCTGGAAGCAGGCCTTTTCGTCGCTTTTCTCGAGTTGTTTGCAAGGCTGCCCGGCACCTGGGGCCGGATCGGATGGTCGGTTGTCCTGGCCGCTCTGGTCAGCCTCGTCCCGTTCGCCCTTGCGGTGACCGCTCTCGACCTCATTCTGGGACTGCCGGAGCTCAACGAACTGGTCAGAACCAGCGCATCTGCAACAGCCGCAGGAAGCACGCCGTCAGGCGGTCAGACACATATCGGTTCGTTCCTGCTGGAAATCGTCTATTTGTCCGACAATCACTTCGTGCTTTGCGCTCTCCTGTCGATCCCGTTGTTTTTTCAAGCAACGCGCAGGAAACCCGGCCAGGTTGCGCCCGAAACGGAGATGCCATCGGACGGCCCGGAGCAGGCGCATCCCACTCCCGCTGAAAAACATGTTCCAGATAGCGGATATCAGCGCCATCTTGAGCCGCCGCTGACGGCACCGGTCCTGCGCGCCGAGGCGCAGGAGCATTATGTCCGTCTGACCACCGCATCGGAAAACCGGATGGTGCTATATCGCTTCAACGACATTGTTGCGGAATTGCCTGCTGAGGCGGGCATGCAGGTGCATCGAAGTCACTGGGTCGCGTTTGAAGCCATGATCCGTCTGCTCAAGGAGGACGGCCGGCTCTGGCTTGAACTCACAGATGGCGAACGCGTGCCGGTAAGCCGCAAATACGCCGATGTGGTGCGCGGCAAAGTCGAAGCCCTGGACGCGGAAGAAAGAAGGGCGGCCACCTGACCGCCCTTTGATCCCTATAGACTGTTATCGCCGGAAACTGGCTCCGCCGCCGACAGCCAGCTGCGGCCCAGCAGGCGTTCCTGTGGCTGCCTGAACAGCCTGCTTCTTCTGGAACAGGCCCCGTTTTCCGGGCACCGGCTTGAAGGCGTCGGTCAGACCGACCACCGTTTCAGCCGCCCCAAGGACGAGATAGCCGTCATCGGGAAGTGTGCGGGAAAGCCGGCCGAGAATTTCGGACTTCGTCGCCTGATCGAAATAGATCAGGACGTTGCGGCAGAACACGATGTCGAATTCGCCAAGATGCGTGAAGCTCTCAAGCAGGTTCAACTGCTTCCATTCGATCATCGCCCGCATTCCGGCGTTGATCTGCCACATGTCGCCCTTCTGGTCGAAATACTTGAGCAGCATCTGGATCGGCAGGCCGCGCTGGACTTCGAACTGGCTGTAAAGACCGGTCTTGGCCTTTTCAAGCACTTCCTGGGAAAGGTCTGTTCCCAGAACCCGCGTGCGCCAACCCGGCATCTTGGATGCTTCTTCCTTGAGGCAGATCCCGAGCGAATAGGGTTCCTGTCCGGTCGACGCCGCCGCGCACCAGATCTTCAGCTGTCTGCGTGTACTGCGCGCTTCCAGAAGAGCCGGAAGCATCGTGTCCTTGAAGTGGTCAAACGGCGTCTTGTCGCGAAAGAAGAACGACTCGTTGGTCGTCATCGCTTCGATGACTTCCGTTTCAAGCGCCCTGTTGCCACCGCGCTGCAAGGTCTGGATCACCGCGCTCAGTGTCTCCAGCTTTGAGCTCCGGGCGATCGGCTGCAGCCGGCTTTCGACAAGATACTGCTTGTCATTGGACAGCACCAGACCAGAACGCGTCTTGAGAAACGTCTTGAGGAATTCGAACTCGCCGGGAGTCATCGTGTATTCCCCTTCAATACGCGTGAAACTTTCGGGCCAATCTGGTTCAGCGGCAGGATTTCGCAGCACATGCCGGTCGCCGCGGCAGCGCCCGGCATCCCCCAGACAACACTTGTCGCCTCGTCCTGCGTGATGATACTGCCGCCGCCGGACGCGATGGTTTTCACCCCGTCCGCGCCGTCATGTCCCATTCCGGTCAGGACAACGGCAAGGCTTGCCGAGCCATAGACCTTGGCAACACTGTCGAAAAGCGGATCGACGGCCGGTTTGCAGAAATTCACCGGAGGGCCGTCTGTCAGTCGTATTTTGACTGCCCCGCCATCCTTCTCGATGATCATGTGCTTGCCGCCTGGTGCAACATAGATGTTGCCAGGCTTGAGCGTCTCGCCGTCCTCACCTTCCTTGGAAGGCCTGAGAGCGGCTTTGCCGAGATGCTCGGCAAGGATCGACGTGAAAGTCGGGGGCATGTGCTGTGTGATAACGACAGGAACGTCGTTTATCGCGGTGCCGACTTCCTTCATCATCTCCTGTAGCGCCTGCGGACCGCCGGTGGATGATCCGATCGTCAGAATACGCGGGCGCGCCGAGGAATACGGCCGTGTCTTGAATTTCGGCGCAGCTGCAGCGGCAGCAGGTTGGGCAGCACCGCGGAAACTGGCGCGCGTATCGGTCGCCGGCCGCGCGGAAACTGGCCTGACCGGCTGAGTGGTCTTTCCAGCCCGTGTTTCTGCGCGCATGGTTCTCGCCGGGCCGCGCATGCGGATTGCGCGCGCTCCAAGCGCTTTGACCTTGTCGATCAACTCTCGGCGAAAATCGACCGATGTTGTGACTTCCGAATTCGATTCAGGCTTCGGAACGTAATCTGCCGCGCCGAGCGACAGCGCCTTCAGGCTGATTTCGGCATTTCGCCTGGTGAGCGTCGACGCCATGATGACAACAAGGTCGCGCTTCTTGGCCAGCATCAGCGGCAGCGCCGTCATGCCGTCCATTTCCGGCATCTCGATGTCCAGAACAACGACGTCCGGATTGCTTTTTTCAATATCGTCCACGGCAAGCTTGCCGTTCCGATGAGAACCCACGACTTTCAAGCCCTTGTCATCACCGAGCCAACGGGTCAGAAGACCGCGAATAACGACGGCGTCGTCGACAACCATGACTTTGATAGGGTCACTGCCGGGGTTAGCGCCCACAGGAGCACTTCTCTGCGCTAATGCCATAAAGACTGCCCAAACTCGAAACTAGATAAGACCGACTTCCTGAAACTTGGCTTCGACGATTTCCCTGTCGAACGGCTTCATGATGTACTCGTTTGCCCCTGCACGAATAGCGCGGGCAATATGCGCGACGTCGTTTTCGGTCGTGCAGAAAACAACCACGGGATTTTCGCCACCTTCTTCCGTCCGCAGACTTGTCAGGAACTCCAGTCCGTCCATGACGGGCATGTTCCAGTCCAGCAGGATCGCGTCCGGCATTGTCTTGCGGCAGGCGTCGAGCGCTTGTTGCCCGTCTTCCGCTTCTTCGATTTCGAAGTTCATGTCTTCGAGAATCCGGCGGGCCACTTTACGGATGACACTCGAGTCATCAACGACGAGGCACTGTTTCATCACCTGTTACTCCACTCGTGGGCCATTGGCCCGTTACGCTGCTGCCATCGGTTCGGTAAACATTGCACCCAGCAGACGGTCGACATCCAGAATGACCATCAGCTGTCCGTCGAGACGGTGCACACCGCCCGAGATTTCCGCCCACCGGCGATCCAGGTTCGACGGGTTCGATTCCGCCGAGGCGGCCGGAAGATTCAAAACCTCTCCGACCGTATCGATCACGAGCCCATAGCTTTCATGCTTGTACTCGATGCCGACCGCCATCATCTGCTCGTCTTCGAGCGGAGGCAGGTGCAGCCGGCGACGCATGTTGATTGCAGTGACGATGCGGCCACGCAGGTTGAGAACCCCCTGCACCTCCGGCGCCGACATTGGCACGCGCGTCACGCTCTCCGGCACGAAAACGTCATGTACCTGGGAGATCGGCAGCCCGAACAGCTGTCCGCCGATCACCACGGTCACATACTGGATCATGTCGCTTGCGGCGTTTTCATCCGCGTCCGCATTGAGTTTGTGTTCCAGCACACTCATGCTGCTACTCCCAATTCATTGGAGAAGACATCTTTCAGGGCGGCGATCAGCCCGGGGCGGTCGAATTTCGCAACGTAGTCGTCAAAGCCTGCCTGGCGGCCACGTTCGATCGAAGCCGGCGTCACCAGCGATGAAAGCGCGAGCATCGGCATGTTGCGGAAGCGCGGATCGCGGCGCAGGGATTCGCAGAACTCGAAACCGTTGATTTCAGGCATCTCGATATCGCTGACGATCGCGTGGAACTTGTCGCCGTTTTCCAGAAGCTCGAACGCCTGCTGAGGTCCGGTGCATGTTGTCACATCATATCCGGCCGCTTTCAGGACGGGTGTCAGCATGTTGCGGAAAAACGAACTGTCGTCCACGAAGAGTACTTTCTTCGTCAGCGCTTCGATATCCATCTCCTTGCGCATGAACCAGTCTTCGAAGGCCTGCGGGAGGTAATAGCCCAGATCGATAATCTCGGTCGCGCGTTCCTTGACGACCGCCGATCCGAGAATACCGGGACGTTCCGATCCGACTTCGATGTTCATGCGGTCTTCGACGATATCGACGATCTCGTCGACGACCAGACCCATGGACCTGCCGGCATCGGAGAAGACCAGCATCGGCTGCGTGCCTTCCGTCTTGTGGCAATCGCCTTCGTTGACATAGACCAGCGGCATGAGCGCGCCGCGGTACTGCACGAGGTCGCGGCCGTTGGAACGCTCGATCTTCGAGACCTCGAATTCCTCGAGACGCGTGACTAGCGACAGCGGCACCGCCTTCGGCTCCGGGGCACCCGCGCGGAACAGCAGCAGCGAGATAGACGTCTGACCGGACATGGACCTTCTCTGCAGGTCGTCCTGCTCCTCTTCTTCCGACTCGGCGACCGAGCTCGATGCGTGGCTCGCCATCGCGCCGGCGATACCGTTCGGATCGATGATCATGATAACCGAACCGTCGCCCAGAATGGTGTTTCCGGAGAACATGTTGAGGTTGCGGAGCATGGTCGACATCGGTTTGACGACGATTTCCTCCGTGTGGAAGACACCGTCCACGACCACGCCGAATGTCTGGCTTCCGACCTGCATGACAACGATGAAACCGTTGTCCTCGTCGATCGCCTTGTCGGCGTCCTCGCCTTCATAAATTCCCAGAAGCTGCGACAGATGCACCAATGGCAGCAGCTTGTTGCGCAGGCGCAGGACCGGCGTGTCCTTGATCCGCTCGATCCGGTGCTCCGAATTGGTCTGGACGCGCACGAGTTCCACGACCGAGAGCTGCGGGATGGCGAAACGGTCACCGCCTGCCTCGACGATCAGTGTGGAGACAATCGCCAGGGTCAGCGGGATCTTGATGATGAAGCTGGAGCCCTTGCCGGTCGCCGACCGCAGATCGACGGTACCGCCGATCAGTTCGATATTGTTCCGCACCACGTCCATGCCGACGCCGCGTCCAGAGACGCTGGTGACCTCGGCTGCGGTGGAGAAGCCCGCGTGGAAGATGAACTTGTGGATCTGGCTGTCCGTCATCTTCTCGACTTCGGATTCCGAGGCCAGTCCCCGTTCCAGAACCTTGGCCTTCACGCGATCAACGTCGATGCCCTTACCGTCGTCGCGGACTTCGATGATGATATGCCCGCCTTCATGATAAGCGGCCAGCGTGATGATACCCTTCTCGGGCTTGCCGGCGGCGCGCCGCTCCTCAGGGCGTTCCAGACCGTGGTCGGCCGAGTTGCGCACCATGTGGGTCAGGGGATCCTTGATCATTTCAAGGACCTGACGGTCAAGTTCGGTATCGGCGCCGATCATTTCCAGGTCGATCGGCTTTTCGAGTTCCTGGCTCAGGTCGCGCACAATACGCGGCAGTTTCTGCCAGGCGTTGCCGATCGGCTGCATCCGTGTCGCCATGACACCTTCCTGCAGTTCGGCAGTTACATTGGACAGGCGCTGCAGCGGCACCTTGAATTCGCTGTCTTCGTGACGGCGCACGATTTCAAGAAGCTGGTTGCGGGTCAGCACAAGCTCCGAGACCATCGTCATCAGATGCTCAAGCGTATCGACTGCAACGCGGATACTCTGGTTGGAAACCCCGCCACCGGCAGCTTTCTTTTCGCCGCCTTCACCGCCGGCCTTTTTCGCAGCCTCAGCCTTTTTCGGTTGTTCCTTGGTTTCCGCCTTGGCGGCAGCGGGCGCTGGTGCAGGCTCTTCTGCCTCTTCGGGCGCTTCTTCGGCCTCAACGACTTCCGCTTCGGCCACCTCGACTTCGATCTCGGTTTCCTGGAAAGCACGTTCAAGCTCATCGAGGGAAACTTCGCCAGGCCTCAGCGGGCGTTCAAGCGTCTGATCGGTCGCCTCTTCCGCAGCCGGTTCCTCGGCTTCCGCTTCCTGTGGAGCCGCTTCGGCTTCCTCTACGGTCTCACCGGCCATCGCGGCATCCGCCTTGGCAGACATATCCTCGAGCTTTCCGATGAGTTCGCTGTCGTCACCTTGCGGCTCTTCGCCCTCGGCAGCTTCCAGGTCGCCCAGAATGTCCTTGATCTGGTCGATCGATATCAGGATCAGGGAGACAGCTTCCTGCGTGACCGGTGCGCCGTCGCGAAACTTGCCCATGAGCGTTTCCGCCGCATGCGCAATACCTTCAAGCCGGGGAAGGCCCAGGAATCCGCAGGTGCCTTTAATCGTATGCACCAGACGGAAAATGTTATCCAAAATTGTTGCGTTGTTGGGTTCCTGCTCGAATTTCACGAGCTCTACGTCAACAACATCGAGACTCTCGTTCGTCTCGGTAATAAATTCCCTGAGGAGGTCGTCCATGGCCTGCTCTCACCCGACTTGTTACTGGTTCCGCATCCTTAAACGGATGTCTGGACCGAAAAGTCCATGAGAGTAGGTTGACGGCAAAGAGTTAAGATACGCTGAAACGAGCGGACACTTTTATCGAAGTGTATCAGACCTTTGGAAGGGCCGTGATTTTTACCAATTCTTCTTGTTTATCTATTGTTAATACCATGTTGGATTCACGCGCCAGAAGCAAAGTGTAGATCGGCTGAACCGAGTGTGCATCGATGCGCTCCGGTTCCTCTCCGTCCAGCGTTTCCTTCATTCCAAGCGGGATACGCGGATTAAGTCCGCTGGCATGCAAGGTGAAGGATGGCGATTGCGGATCCCCTTCCATATCCACCTTGATTTCACCGCCGCGCGGCACGCACTGATTGGCAATGAGAATGAGGTTAAGCAAGAGTTTAACGTAATTTTTCGGCATCAGATGCCGGGAAACTTGCCAAACTAGATCGGATTTTTCGTTTTCCATAAAGCCTGTGGCAACAACTTGGGCGTCACCCAGGTCAATCTCCGCCCCCGCGGAGCCGGCCGCGCCGAATGCCAGGCGCGCGAACTGAAGTTTCGCCGATGCCTGCCGCGCACTCTTTCGAATGAGGTCCATCGCGAAATCGCGCATGTCTTCGGAGCCTTCTTCGTCGAGGACTTCAAGACCGTTCGTTATCGCACCCACCGGGCTGATGATGTCGTGACACACGCGGCTGGCAACCAGGGCGGCTAGGTCCAGGGAGGAAAGCTCTTTAAGTGCTGACATGACGTTGTAAGGCTCTTTTGAAAGGGTCTAAGCGAAAATCTGATTCGCGTTGCGTTGCGCAAGGGTTACACATCCTCAAAGCCGCTGCCAAGACAACGCCGCTGCCCAGACCGAATCATCCAGATGAAAGTTGCCTGTTTCGCGGATTTCAGCGGTTGAGACAAGATTCGAGCAACCTTAAGGCGATCGAAAAGACCTAAAGCGCAGGCGTGCAGCCGGCGCTGCGCGCGTTGGATTGCGCGTCCTTGGCAAGCTGGGCGCCGTTGATCACAAATAAGAAGCGATTTACGACGGAATGGAAAAAGACGAGCCGCCCCTCCACAACAGCGTAAATGAATGGATTTCCTGCGGTGGCAAAGCCTTCTGACAGTGCATAGCCGCCGCAACCTGCAAACATGGGCGCATAGGTTTCCGGATTGCGTTCAAAGGCGGCCATGTTGCCTTCATTCACGAAGATCCACTCCGCCCCTCCCCACGCAAGCTCATTTTGCCTGTCACCCTTGCGCGGACGTCCGTCAACAAAGTAGCTGACCGGGTCGTGCCCGCCGATGGCGTATCCGGTAATCGGGTCGGGCACGAAAAGTTGGGGACGCGCGGCAACTTCATAGGCGAAAGCCCCCAGAAGGGTGCTCATTGAAATGGAAAGACATATCCATGTCTTTTTTTCAGGCCAGCTTTTCATCGATTCGGCTATGTAGTGTACCGAGGCTTGCGCGAATCAGTTTGATTCTATTGCGATCCAGCGTACGGGCTGAGGCACTTCAAGACAATGCGCCTCATCCGGCAGATGATGAGGAGTCCCAATTAATGGCAACAAGAGACTGGCAAGTGGCATCCCTGTTGAAAGCTGTGTTTCTGTGCTTTTGTCTGATTGCCGTTCCGAGCTTCGCCCTGGCTCAAACATCCGGTGCGGAACCGATCGACAGCGCCCAGACCTACGACGAAGACGAGATCCTGAAGACAGGCCACGAGTTCTTCGGCTCGGTCTCCGGCGGACTTGCCTCCGTCATTGAACGCGCCTTTTCCAGATACGGCGAACCGAACGGCTACATCCTCGGCGAAGAGGGATCGGGAGCATTTGTCGCCGGTGCCCGGTATGGCGAGGGCCACCTCTATACGCGCAATGCCGGCAACCATAAGGTCTTCTGGCAGGGTCCGTCGCTTGGATGGGACTTCGGCGCCGACGGCGCGCGCGTCATGATGCTCGTCTACAAGCTTCCAAGCGTGGATTCCATTTACGACCGGTTCGCCGGCGTCAACGGGTCCGCCTATCTGGTCGGCGGAGCCGGCATGACCGTGCTCCTGAGAAACGAGACCATTCTTGTTCCCGTGAAAGCGGGCGTCGGAGCACGTCTCGGCCTGAACATGGGTTACCTGAAGTTCACACCGAAACCGACCTGGAATCCGTTCTGACGAAACGGATTCGTCAATATGCACAGGCGGGAAGTTGATCTTGCCAAAGTCTGTCGGCTCTTGGCGAAACGGTCTGTGTCGTCTAATGATTGAATATGAAATTGGGAGAACCACCGGGAACCCGACGTGATTGAAGCGGTCATGTATATTGCACTGGGGTTTTGCGCGGCCGGCCTGATCGGTCTTGCGATACTCCCTGCCTTCTACCGGAGGGCCTCCCGATTGACCGAAGAAGCGCTGCGCGCCGTCAATCCGTCAAGCTACGCCGAAGTTCGCGCAGCGCAGGACCAGGCAAGAGCACGGCACGCCATCGAACTCAGGCGCGTTGAGCGGCAACTCGATGACGAACGCGCCAAGGCCGCCAAGCATCATCTGGAAGTGTCGCGTCTGCGAACAGAAATTGAAGGTTTGAACCGCGGACACAAGGCCCAGGTTTCGGGACTGGAATCCAAGCTTGGCGCTCTGCATGGCGATCAGAAAGCCGTTGACCTTCTGTCTTCCGAGGTGACTACCTTGAAGGAGAAGCTTGCGGAAACGGAAGCCGCACTCGCCGAAAGCTGGAAAACACCCGTCCACGAAGAACCGTTGCAAAAGCCCGAGGACAAAACCGGGGACAGCAATGACTGGCTCCCGGCAGCCGGTACGATGGCACTCGCCCAGATCACAGGTCTGGAAGCGGAAGTGGCGACGTTGAAATCTCGTTTGTCCAAATATGAGGCGGTTGAAAACCTGCCGGCGCAACCGGCACAGGACAGCCCGGAGGTGTCCGAGATCGCCAAGCTGGAAGCGCAGCTTGTCGATACGGAATCGAAATACGTGACCGCGCAGGCGGAAGTGACCAGATTGTCACTGCTTCTGGACGCCGGAGAAGTGAGGGATGCCGGCGACATCCAGCAAAAGACAGATGCGCCTTCGGAAGAGGTCGACGAACTCAAACGCATGAACGTCCAGCAGAAAGCTGAACTCGTTGCAAAAGACCGCACCCTGGACAGGATGACCGGTCAGTTGGAGAAGCTCAAGAGCGACCTTGTGCAAGCCCCTGGCCTGATTGAACTCAGGCAGGAGTTCAAGGCGCTCGCCGCCAGACTTGCCGGCACCGTCGATGGAGCTGCGCCCGAAGAAACGCAGACTGACGCCCCGGCAGCTGAAGACGGATCAGACGACAAGAAGGGGAAAAGCAAGACGCGGAACGTGGTCGTGGCGAACAGCAAGACCGCCAAACCGAGGTCGATAAGGGTCAGAGCGGCAAAGATAGCGCCCCGAAAGGAAGAGGCACCTGCCGCAAAGCCAACCGAGATCGCAACGGCTGCCGAGGCCCTTGTCAGCAGGATCGTTGCCTCCAATCGAAAGAAGCCGGCGGAAGAAAACAGCGCGCCGGTAGAAACGGAGGTAAACACCGACAATGGAACCGACACCGACCCGGAAGACAAACCCACCAAACAAAACAAGAAAGTTGTTGCCTGAACGCCGCAATCATCGGGTTGCGCGGCGCTCGGATCATTCCCCTGAAAGCCTCCTTTAAATGCTGATTGAACGTCACAATGCAATTCTCGAACTTGCGCGGCAGATGGGGCGCGTCAGCGTTGACGATCTGGCACAACGGTTCGACGTCAGCCCGCAAACAATCCGCAAGGACCTGAACGAACTGTGCGAACGGCGCCTGCTTGCCAGAACACATGGCGGCGCCCTGCTCTCCTCTGGCATCGAGAATGTCGGCTACGAGGCCCGGCGGATCATTTCCAGCAAGGAAAAGGCGGACATCGGCGAAAGCGTCGCCGCGCTCATCCCTGACAATACTTCCATCTTCATCAATATCGGCACGACGACGGAAGCAGTGGCTCAGGCCCTGCTGCAACACCGCGGGCTGATGGTGATCACGAACAACATCAATGTCGCCAGCCTGATGCGCGGCTATTCCCAGATCGAAGTGGTGATCGCGGGCGGCGTGTTGCGTCACGCCGACGGCGGCATCGTCGGTGAGGCGGCGGTCGACTTCATGCGCCAGTTCAAGGTCGACTTTGCGGTCATCGGCGCTTCGGCCGTCGATCCGGATGGGTCGCTGCTCGATTACGACTACCGTGAGGTCAAGGTCACCAAGATCATCATGGACAACGCCCGCCATGTCATCCTTGCCGCCGACAGCACCAAGTTCGAGCGGACGGCACCGGTGCGGGTCGGTCATCTTTCTCAGGTCACCACGTTCGTGACCGATTATTGCCCCGATCCGAATTTCGCGAAAATCGCGCGCGATGCCGAGGTCAAACTGATTGAAACCGGGCAACGTCCCCCTGAGACGTGACGCCTGCCTTGCGGGTCCAATCCGAACGGCCGGTGCCGGAACTGAACGAGGGACACGCGGCAGGCATTGCGCGAGATCGCCGAAGAAGCGCGCCTCGAGCCGGTCACGAAGCCGGCGGCTCCATGCGCAACGTGCTTAGGGAATATGCTCGAGGAAAGTGGCACGCCCAACGGGACTCGAACCCGTGTTTCCGCCGTGAAAGGGCGGCGTCCTAGACCGCTAGACGATGGGCGCGCAATGGCTCGAAACATGTCTGTATCAAGCCGAGGTTCGTGCGTATAAGACCGCGCGGCCAAAGACGCAAGCCCTTTTTTCGCTTTGGTGTCACCGGCCGGTGTTTTTCATCAAATCGACGCGAATGACGATCCTGCACCGCCGACGGCAGCGATTCACCGCGCAACGAAATCGGTCCGGCCGATCTGCTTGCCGCTCACCGGGTCAATGCGAAGAAGAGCCGTTTTGCTCCCCTCTTTCACCAGAACGAAGATAATTCCGTCGGCAACGGTTGCCTGAAGCACTTCGGCATCCGGGCCGACGACAATGGACGAGGCGAACGCATCCTGCGAAATATCGGTATCATCGGTGTTGATCTTGTAGAGAATTGCTGCAAAGACAGCGAACAAACCCGCGAACATGATCAGGGACGATCCGAAAAGCAGGCGTTTCAGTCTTGCCTGGATGCGTTCGGCAGCCGGATCGAGCGGCGGTTCTTTCTGGTCCTCGTCCCGAAAATCAGGGTGTGACATGACAGATGTTTCCCATGAAGATCCGGTCGACCCCGACACGGATTTCAGATTGACAGTAGATGCAGCCGATGCCGGGAAACGGCTGGATGCGGTTCTGGCAGCGCATCTGGATGCGCTGAGCCGCAACAGGATCCAGTCCCTCATCAAGTCCGGAGACGTCACCGTCGGCGGCGCGAAAATAGTGGAACCCAAATTCCGGGTCAATGAAGGAGATGCGCTCACTTTGACGCTGCCGGAACCGGAAGATCCCACGCCGAAAGGCGAGAACATCCCGATCAATGTCGTTTACGAGGATGAACATCTGATCGTTGTCGACAAACCTGCCGGACTTGTTGTGCATCCGGGGGCCGGAAACTGGACCGGCACGCTTGTCAACGCGCTGATCCATCATTGCGGCGACAGCCTGTC
Organism: Roseibium sp. MMSF_3412; assembly: GCF_030733265.1. Lineage (GTDB taxonomy): Bacteria > Pseudomonadota > Alphaproteobacteria > Rhizobiales > Stappiaceae > Roseibium. The sequence goes on from NZ_JASHJI010000010.1 coordinate 82,278, forward strand.
GGGTATCGGCGGCGTCAGACGTCCGGGGATCGTGCACCGGATAGACAAGGACACCTCCGGTCTTCTGGTGGTGGCGAAAACGGACCAGGCGCACCAGGGACTGACCGGTCAGTTCGCAGATCATGGCCGCAGCGGCCCGCTTGAGCGTGCCTATGCCGCGATCGTCTGGGGAGCTCCAGCCAGCCTGAAGGGCACGATCGACGCCAATCTGGCCCGCTCCCAGAGCAACAGGCAGAAAATGGCTGTGGTCAAGACCAGCGGGCGGCAAGCCGTTACGCACTGGCAGGTCAAGGAGCGTTTCGGTCCGGCCGAACAGGCAGATCTCGCGTCATTGATCGAATGCCGCCTGGAAACCGGCCGCACTCATCAGATCCGTGTTCACATGGCCCATATCGGACACCCGCTGATCGGTGACGGGGACTACGGCTCCGGCTTCAAGACGAAGATCAATCGCCTGGATGAACCTCTCAAAAGCACAGTATCGGGCTTCGGCAGACAGGCCCTTCATGCCGGATTGTTGGCTTTCATGCATCCGGCAAACGGCGAGACACTGCGTTTTGAAAGTCCCTATCCAGCTGATTTTGCACATCTTTTGGCTTCGTTACAAAAATTTTAGGATGGAATTGCGCGAACGTGCCATGCAATCGGCATTTTCCAACCTATATTAGTATCTCTTGTGTGCCTTTAACGGACACGATTCTGCGTCCACCTTTCCTCTGACATGGAGTGCTTGCGTAAACCGGAGCAGCGGGAGGCAGGGAGGATGCGACATGACGAAAGGGGGTGCATAATATGGCCCAAAACGTACCTACTCTCACAGCCGGGGAAGGTGGCCTGAGCCGCTACCTGGATGAGATTCGTAAGTTTCCCATGCTGCAGCCGCAGGAAGAGTACATGCTCGCCAAGCGCTACAAGGAGCATGAAGACCCTGAAGCTGCCGAACGTCTCGTGAATTCCCACCTTCGACTGGTCGCCAAGATAGCCATGGGCTATCGCGGCTACGGCTTGCCGATCGGCGAAGTCGTGTCGGAGGGCAACGTCGGCCTGATGCAGGCAGTCAAGCGTTTCGAACCCGACAAGGGGTTCCGCCTGGCGACCTACGCCATGTGGTGGATCAAGGCAGCGATCCAGGAATACATCCTGAGATCCTGGTCGCTCGTGAAAATGGGCACGACCGCCAACCAGAAACGCCTGTTCTTCAACCTGCGCCGCCTGAAGGGCAAGATCCAGGCGCTCGATGAGGGTGATCTGAAACCGCATCAGGTCAAGGAGATCGCAACGCGCCTCGGAGTTTCCGAGGAAGAAGTGGTATCCATGAACCGGCGCCTGGGCGGCGATGCCAGCCTCAATGCACCGGTGCGCGCCGAGGCGGACGCAGGCGAGTGGCAGGATTGGCTTGTTGATGAAAGCGACAGCCAGGAAACCCTGCTCGCCAACCAGGAAGAACTGGACATGCGCCGCAAGCTTCTGAGCGATGCCATGGATGTGCTCAACGAGCGTGAGCGCCGCATCTTCGAAGCGCGCCGTCTTGCCGAGGACCCGATGACACTGGAAGACCTGTCAGGCGAATTCGGTGTCAGCCGCGAGCGCGTGCGCCAGATCGAGGTGCGTGCCTTTGAAAAAGTTCAAAAGGCGGTGCGCAACAATGCGCGCGCTCAGGAACAACAGCAGCCGGTCGCCTGACGGCAGACGCTGCTGAACCAACAAAAAACGCCGGGGCAGAGCCCCGGCGTTTTTTGCTTTTGCAAGAGCATTCAGGACAGGAAACGATGCGGCCCCCGGCCCCGGCTGTCGTCATCTGATCTCGACGGCATAGCTCTCGACCGGAACGACCTTGCTGATAAGCCCCGCCTCGGCCATGAATTCGGCAAAACGTTGATACCGGCCTTCGTCGAGACTTGCCGGACGCTTGGCAAATCGCGGCAGCGTGTCCGCCCAGGCGCGCCGGTTCAATTCGTCATTCAGTTCAGGATAGGCCTCGATGAAGGCATCCCACGCGTCATCCGGATGGTTCGTGAGATAGACGGTGGCGGCCTCGATGGCAGCCAGGAATTTCGCAAAGCGCGGGTCGCCCGTCTTGTCCTTGTTCACAACGTAAATCAGCTCGTCGAAGATCGGCACGCCGTTTTCTTCCGGAAAGAAGGCAACGCCCTTTTTTCCCTCGATTTCAAGCTGCGTGAGCTCGAAGTTTCGATACGCGCCGATGACCGCATCCACCTGGCCGGACATGAGCGCGGGCGACAGGGAGAAATTCACGTTGATCAGTTCGACATCATCAACGCTCAGGCCGACCGATTTCAGCATTTGTCCGAGCATGGCATCCTCGAAGCCTGAAACCGAATAACCGATTGTTTTTCCCTTGAGGTCTTCAAGCTTCTTGATCGGACCATCTTCCAGAACAATCAGCGAGTTCAGCGGTGTTTCAACCAGTGTCCCGATCCAGGAGACCGGCAGGCCTTCTTCGATCTGAGCATGCAGCGTCGGCTGATAGGAGATCGCGATATCCCCCTGCCCGGCCGCGACCAGTTTCGGCGGCATCGCCGGGTCGGCCGGTTCGATCAGTTCGACCTCCAGGCCTTGCGCTTCAAAGAAGCCTTTTGTCTGCGCGGTGATGACCGGTGCGTGATCCGGATTGGTGAACCAGTCGAGCAGTACGGTCAGCTTGTCCGCGGCGTGAGCCGGTGCGCTTGCAAGCAAAGCCGCGGCAAGTGCCAATGAAAGGACGTTGGTTTTCATTCATTCCTCCAGGAAAAGGCAGTCAGTTTTCGACCTGCCAGGGGACAATCATCCGGGCAAACGCGTCCGCCGCGGCCCGCAAGAGAAGAACCATCACCGCCAGCAGAATGAGGGCGGCGAAGGTTTCATCGGTCTTCACCCGCGCATTGCTGTGCAGCATGACAAAGGCAAGCCCGCCCTTCGCGCCCACCCATTCGCCGACAATCGCGCCGATGGGAGCAAACACGGCAGCGATCCGGATTCCCGAGGCGAGCGCCGGCAGAGCTGCTGGAAGGCGCAGCATCCAAAGTTCGGTAAGGCGGGGCAGCCGGTAAAGCCGGGCAAGATCAACGAGGCCGGGATCCATCCGCCGCAGGCCGTCATACATGGTTGAGGTGACCGCGAAAAAGATGACCAGAACGGCCATCACGACCTTGGACGCCAGTCCCCACCCCAGCCACAACACCAGGATCGGCGCGATCGCGAAAACCGGAAGGGATTGCGTCACGAGGATAAGCGGAAGCAGCGCGGGCCGTGTCAGGGGAAACGTCCACAAAAGGATAGCACTGGTCGCCCCTGCCAAGACACCGAACACAAGCCCCAGCACCGTCTCGTAGGCGGTGATGCCGGCATGGTGCAAAAAGAAGTCCGGCTTCGAGGTGAACGCCAACCAGACCCGCTCCGGACCGGGCAGCATGTAGGGCTCTATGTTCAGCGTCCGCACAAGCATCGCCCACAAGGCGACGCACACGGCGAGCCCGAGTGCGGCCTTGCCGCTTTTCAAAAGCAATGCCGTCACGTTCGGGCTCCTCTGGAAAAAGCCGTCACGCCAGTGACTTTATCAACGGCCAGGCACCGACCCGAAGTCAGATCTGAACACATCAAAGGATCTCCCGTCCCGGAGCGATGCCGCTTGCGATCCGTTTACCCGCAAGACGTTCACGCTCCCTGGCCATCTTCAGAGGACAATCGATCTGACACGATCAAGCGTCCGCTGACACGGCCGAAACTGACATTGGAGATCCGGGAATAGGCTAAGGATTCCGTCCCTTCGCCGGCATGACCCGGATCAGGTTCTAAGGGTTCGGCGGTAAGCCATCTCAGTTCCGGAAACCGGAACACCCCTCGGACCAAGACGGAACATGCCTTGCCCTGTCGGAAAAGGCAAGCCGTCAATTCAGGTTTAGTAGAGAGCGTCCCTAGCCGGCTTGCCAGGCCGCGACGGCCTGTCTGACGGCTTCAGTGCCGTCAGCCCCTTTTTCAAGGGTCAGGATGCCACGCTTGCCGTTCTCGTAGAGCATGGGAATGTCGATCCAGCCACGCTCACGCAGAAGGTTCAGGTTGCGCAATTGCTCGTTTGGAAGGTTCGACAGGGCAATCCAGAAAAAGCCCGGCTGGACCTTGACCGACGCGCCAATCAGCGCGTCTCCGCGCGCTTCCTCGGTCGGTTTCATCACCAGGCCCGGAACATTGACAACGTCCCCGGCAGCAAAACTTTCCGGGAAATCATATTTGATCTCCACGAGATGGCTTGCCGGAAGCGAGGGATCTTCGTTCGGTTTGATGCGAATGTCGACTTTCACATCCCGCTCCGGAATATCCACCGAAGCGGTCAGAACAGACTGCCGCTGGCCATCGACATCGGCCTCTTCGGCAAAACCCCAGACCACGGCACCCTCGGACGCGGTTCCCGTGCCGCTGGCATCTTCACCCTCCTCGTAGAGGATCGAGCGTTGCGCACCGTCGCCCGCAGGTGCAGGCGAGGAGGCGTCGGGAGCAACCTGTTGTGTGTCGACAGCCGCGACATCACTCTCGCCGCCGGCCGGTGGCGTCCCTGTTCCCGGAACGGGAGGCGTGGCAGCTTCCGGTTGGACAGGCACAGGCTGAACAAGGGCCGGAACCTGCTGGTTTCCGGCCGTGATTGCGGGTTCGGCCGGCGCAGGCACCGGTTCGTTGCTTTGCGGATTAATTGTTGTCGTCGTGACCGTGCGCGCATCGGGCGCGATCACTTCCTCCTCGCCGGCGTCAAGCAGGCGATCGGTATTCTTGGTGCCCTCATCGGGATCCGAACTGGACGCCAGTGCGGGTTCGGATGACGGGGTATCGGGCTGCGAGGCATCGCTCGATTGCGTTTCGCTCGTACCTGCCTGCTCCCGATTGGTCGAGATCAGCGTGTCGAGCGGAAGGAAGAAATAGGCACCGGCACCCAAGAGGATGGCAACTGCAACAACAGCCAGCGATATCGGAACAGCCCGGCTGGAGGACGAGCCCCCCCTCAGTGCCTCGGAAGCTCTTGGCCGTTCGCGCTTGGTACGGGTCTTGGGTTCCGGTGCGGCATCCGGTTCATCTGCATAAAGCGGCGGTTCTTCGGCGGCGGCGGCGGCATCCTCGGGCGCTGTCTGGTCTGTGGATGCGTCCTCTGCAAAGACAGGTTCCTGACGCTGTTCTGATGCCGGGCTCGCTTCCGTCGTTTCAACGGCTTCCTTGGCATTTTGTACAGCTTGATTGGCTGCGGAACCAAGCGCTTCGGCTTCCGACAGCGTCTCTTTCAGGGGAGACGGTATCTCTTCTTCGGCAAGGGTATCGCTCGGCGGCGGGACGTCTGCTGCGGGCTCGGTGTGGACTTCCGTTTCCGGCACGGCAGGCGCGGAGGGTTCAACCGCTTCCGGTTGCGGTTCCACCGATGCACTTTCGGGCGTTTCAACAGGTGGAGGCTCCGCCGGAGCGGCGGCGACGGCTGCAGGTGTCAGGCCAAGGCTCTCGCGCGCGGCTTCCGCTTCGACCTTCCGGATCGCCTCTTCCAGGCGCAACTGTTCTGCTGTGATCTCCGACGGAGACAAGGGCGGTTCGTAGGCTTTGAGCTGATTGACGATGGCATTGCGCGCGCGGCTGTAGACACTGCGGCGCGCGGCACCGTTGCTTTCGGGCAAAGACGCGATTGTTTTCTTCAATATTGAATAGTAATCAGCCATCTTCCTGCCTACCGGCCACTTGCATGTGTCACTTCCGTCAGCCCAATCGTTTCAGGCTTATAGCAAGTTTTTGAAGATCGGTGCCAATTCTTCGCACTTGCGCAATCCGAAAGCCATGCTCGGCTTTATTCTATCACAGTCTAAAGGACGCATATCCAACACGCGTCCAAGCACTCATTTCTCGCGAATGGTGATTCGCAGTTTTATGTCAGCCAATTGATATTGACCGTGTTCAACCTCAGATCTCAATCCTGGAAAGGATTCTGCACAAGAATTGTGTCATCGCGCTCCGGGCTGGTCGAGAGCAACGCAACCGGGGCACCGATGAGTTCCTCAACATGGCGTACATATTTGATTGCCTGCGCCGGCAACTCGCCCCACGTCCTGGCACCTTCCGTGGATTCCTTCCAGCCGGGAAGCGTTTCGTAAATCGGAATGACCCTTTCCTGGGCACCCTGGGATGCCGGCAGATAGTCGATCCGCTCACCGTCAAGTTCATAGCCGATGCAGATCTTGATTTCGTCCATGCCGTCCAGAACGTCAAGCTTCGTCAGCGCGATACCGTTGATGCCGGACGTGCAGACCGTCTGACGCACCAGGACGGCATCGAACCAGCCGCAACGGCGGCGGCGGCCGGTGACGGTTCCGAACTCGTGGCCGCGCGTGCCGAGAAACTCGCCAACCTCGTTTTGCTGTTCGGTCGGGAATGGTCCCTCTCCGACACGCGTCGTGTAGGCCTTGGTAATGCCGAGGACAAAATCGACGGATCCCGGCCCGAGGCCGCATCCGGTCGCCGCCTGACCCGCAACGGTGTTGGAAGACGTCACGAAAGGATAGGTGCCGTGATCGATGTCGAGAAGCGCGCCCTGCGCTCCTTCAAAGAGGATGCGCTTGCCCTGGCGGCGCAGGTCGTCAAGCAGATACCAGACCTTGTCCATGTAGGGCAGGACCTTGTCGGCAACGCTCGCCAGTTCATCATAGATCGCCTGGGCTGAAATCTCGTCCTGGCCAAGTCCGCGGCGGAGCGCGTTGTGGTGGGTCAGCAGGCGGTCGATCTTTGCGGGCAGCGTTGTCAGGTTCTTCAGATCCATCAGCCGGATCGCGCGGCGACCGACCTTGTCCTCGTAAGCCGGCCCGATGCCGCGCTTGGTTGTTCCGATGCGCGTTCCCGTGTTCGAGTTTTCGCGCAACGCGTCAAGTTCCCGGTGCAGTGACAGGATGAGCGTCGCATTTTCCGCAACACGCAGCGTTTCAGGCGTCACGACGACACCCTGACCGGCCAGGCGTTCAACCTCTTCGGCAAGCGCATGCGGATCGAGCACGACACCATTACCGATAACGGAGAGCTTGCCCGGACGTGCAACACCTGATGGCAGCAGGGACAGTTTGTAGCTGACACCATCGATCACAAGCGTATGCCCGGCGTTGTGCCCGCCCTGGAACCTTACGATGACATCAGCCTGTTCCGACAGCCAGTCGACAATCTTGCCTTTGCCCTCATCACCCCATTGCGAACCGACAACAACCACATTCGCCATCTAGTCTTTGCTCTCCTGAAAGCAGATTCTTTGCCACCGGAGCCTGTCCGGCATGCCAACACGACAAGCCCCGGCAACCGGACCGGGGCAAACGGCGCGGACTATAGACAGGTTTGTGCGCGCACGCGAGTCCACGCGCGCAGTTTATGTCGTCCCGGTGGGCAGTTAAGCACCGCTTATAAACGCATCTTTGGCGTTATTTGGGCGCAGAGCCGTTTTCGTCGGGCTTTTCGCCCCGCGCCAGCCTGTTCATCATCGGCGAGGTTCTCAGCAGCCAGACGAAACGGCGCCTCTGATCGGCCGGCACGGCATCACGGCTGAACATGCGGACAATAATGAAAAGAACCAGCATGAGATGCAGCGTTGCGGTGTAGACGAAAAACGATGCCGGCCCGAAAGCGCCCATGAGCACCGATGCCACGAAAGGCCCGATCATCGCCCCGGTGCCGAAGGCAAGCATGATCCCGGCGGCAACATCGATGAACTGACCCGGTTTGGCGTGGTCGTTGCCATGCGCAGCGGAAAGCGAATAAAGCGGAAGCGCGAATCCGCCAAAAAAGAAAACGCCGAGGAACAGCTCGGCCTGGGTCATTGACCGCGCGATGAACAGACAGGCGGCCCCGGCACCGATGGTGAAGGCGATCAGCACAAATCGCCGGTCGACGCGGTCCGAGACCCACCCCGCCGGATACTGGAAGATTGCGCCCGCAAAAACCCAGATCGCGATGAAAGCCGCGACTGTCTCCAGCCCGAGACCGATGCTTTCCGCATAGATCGGGCCGATCATGCGGAAGGCACCGTTTGTCAGGCCGATGGTGAAGATGCCGACAATGGCGACCGGGGAAACCCGCCACAACATCAATGGATTGACAAGCCGTGCAGGCGGCGCGGGCGGGTTGCCGCCGCGCGCAAGCGAAATCGGCACGACCGCGAAACAGAAAAGCACGGCGAGAACCATGAGAATGTCCGAACCGGACGCTCCGAACACGGGCAGGATGAACTGGCCTCCCATCACCGCGCCCAGGTCCACGATCCGGTAGATCGACAGAATGCGTCCGCGCGACGTGTTGGAGGCAATCGAGTTCAGCCAGCTTTCCAGCACCATGGCCGTGCCGCAAAAGGCCGCTCCGCTCACGAAGCGCGCAAGCATCCACGGCCAGCCTGCGGGCGCAAAGGCAAGCGCAAGAACGGCAATCGCACTTATGGATGCAAGCGCTGCGAAGACCCGGATATGACCGGCCCTGGCGATCAGGAACGGCGCAAGCAGCACGCCGGAAATGAGCCCGGCGAAATAGAGCGAGCCCAGAAGACCGATGCTTGTGTCCGGAAGCCCCTCCACACGCGCACGCACGGCAATCATCGTCATGGACAGGCCATTGGCTCCCAGAAGGCAGGCCGCGGCGATCAGCAACGGATAGAGCCGCCCGGCTTGGGGCGGGGTCTCGGAGGATGTGTCGGTCTGCGTCATGGGAAAGATGGTTCCTGAAGCTGCCGGAAACGGCAGAAGTCTTTTCCTACATTGCCGAACTGAGACCGTTGCGCAAGCCGCCCGGCTGCGAACCCCTCGTTTTTCGGGTGTCTGGCGGCGCTCCATCGTGATACCCGGGGAACAGTCCAACGGGAATGATAAATCTGATGTCACTTCGAAACTGGGTCATGCTGGCGGTGCTGGGCGCCATCTGGGGCGGTTCCTTCCTGTTTGCGAAGGTCGCTGTCGCCGAAATTCCGCCTTTCGTTCTGGTGTTCCTGCGCGTATCCAGCGCCTGTGCCGTCCTGCTGCTCGTCCTCTGGCATCAGAAGCTCCTCGGCCAGCTGAAACTGGACCTTGCCTTGCCGTTCCTTCTCATGGGCCTGCTGAACAATGCCATCCCCTTTTCGCTGCTTTTTCTCGGCCAGACGGAGATCGGTGCGGGGCTTGCCTCCATCCTGAACGCGACAACCCCCATTTTCACGGTGATCGTTGCCGGGCTCCTTACCGGGCAGGAAAGCCTGCCATTCAACAAGATCGCCGGGGTTCTGCTCGGGGTGGCGGGCGTTGCGATCATGCTGTCCAGCAGTCTGTCCGGCGTTGCGAATGATCCGGTCTGGGCGCAGGTGTGCTGCCTCGGCGCCGCTGTGTCCTACGCGTGCGCCGCCACATATGCACGCCGGTTCAAGGAGGTCCGCCCGCAGGTGTCCGCGGCCGGGCAGTTGCTCGGATCAAGCCTGATCATGCTGCCTGTCGCAGTCTACTTCGGCACCGGATGGAGCCCGTCCGGAACCAGCATGACCGCCTGGGCGAATGTCGCCGCCCTCGGCATCATTGCGACCGCGCTCGCTTACCTGATCTATTTCCAGCTGCTGGCGGATGCCGGCGCGACCAACGCCTCGCTGGTCACGCTGATCGTCCCGGCCAGCGCCCTGCTCTTCGGCTGGCTGATCCTTGGAGAAAACCTCAGCGCTCTTCAACTCGCCGGTTTTGCCGTTCTGTTGATCGGGCTGGTTGCGCTGGACGGCAGGGTGTTCCGGCGAACGCACCCCGCATCCGCCGATGGCAAGCAGACCTGACGCGGTCTTGGCGCTCGCGCTGCGATTGTTTCCGGGAATGCAAGCCGGAGAGACATGAGTTGGAAGGCCCGCTCACGGGCCTTCTCAACTGGCTCAAGGTCGCGTCTCAGACGATGGTTAGAACCTCAGGTCTTTCACCTGCTTGACGTGGGAAACAGCCTCCAGCCGTTTCATGACCCCGGTATCGACCTTGCCATCCACTTCGACAAGGCAGATCGCATCGGCGCCAGGCGCCTGCCGGCCGAGATTGAAGGTCGCGATGTTGACGCCGCTGTTGCCCAGTTCCATGCCGAGCTGACCGATGAAACCCGGCTTGTCCTCGTTGGTTATATAAAGCATGTGCTCGCCGAGTTCGGCTTCCATGTTGATGCCTTTCACCTGGATAATGCGCGGCTTACCGTCTGCAAAAACGGTTCCGGCCACCGAGCGTTCCTGCCGCTCCGTGATCACCGTCAGGCGAATATAGGTTTCGTAGGCACCCTGCTTGTCCCTGCGGATTTCCTCAACCTTGATGCCCCGGTCCTTTGCCAGGATCGGCGCAGAAACCATGTTCACGGTCTGAAGAAGGGGCGTCAAAAGACCTGTGATGGCAGCCGCGGTCAGGGCTTGAACATTCATGTCGCCGACTGCGCCCGCATATTCGATCTTGACCCCTTCAATCCCGGTTTCGGTCAGCTGGCCGGCGAAGGAACCGAGCTGCTCGGCAAGACGCACGAAAGGTGCGAGCTTGGGGGCTTCCTCGGCGGAGATGGAGGGCATGTTGAGTGCGTTGCGCACGGCCCCGTCCAGCAGGTAGTCGCACATCTGTTCGGCCACCTGCAGCGCCACATTCTCCTGCGCTTCGGATGTGGAAGCACCAAGATGCGGGGTGGATACGAAATTCGGCGCACCGAACAGGACGTTCTCCCGGGCCGGTTCGTCCACGAAAACATCGAAAGCCGCCCCTGCCAGCTTGCCTTCGTCCAGCGCCTGCCGGACGGCTGCCTCGTCCGCCAGGCCGCCGCGGGCGCAGTTGATCAGGTAGGCGCCGGTGCGCATCTTCGAGATCGAATCCGCATTGATGATGTTGCGCGTCTTGTCGGTCAGGGGCGTATGCAGGGTGATGAAATCGGAGCGGGCGAAAAGATCGTCCAGCTCCACCTTTTCAACGCCGAGAGAAACCGCGCGTTCCGGTGTCAGGAACGGGTCGAAGGCGACGACCTTCATTTTAAGGCCGATGGCCCTGTCCGCGACGATCGAACCGATATTGCCGCAACCGACAAGACCAAGCGTCTTGCCGGTGAGTTCGCGGCCCATGAAGCGCGACTTTTCCCATTTGCCCGCCTGCGTGGACGCATCGGCCGCCGGGATCTGCCGGGCAACGGCCATCATCATCGAGATCGCGTGTTCCGCTGTCGTGATGGCATTGCCGAACGGGGTATTCATGACGATGATGCCGCGTGCGGTCGCCTTGGGTATGTCGACATTGTCGACGCCGATGCCGGCGCGGCCAACGACCTTGAGATTGTCCGCAGCCGCGATGATCTTTTCGGTCACCTTCGTCGCGGACCGTATCGCCAGGCCGTCATACTGGCCGATGATCTCGAGCAGCTTTTCCTTGTCCTTGCCGACGTCGGGCAGGAAATCCGCATCCAGGCCACGATCCTTGAAAATCTGAACGGCAGCGGGAGAAAGCTTGTCGGAAATAAGTACCTTGGGAGCCATGTTGACGTCTCCTTGAATGCAAGTGGGTGCCGGGCGGCATGGCGCCCGGATGGTCTTTCAGGAATGGAGACGCGCTCAGGCCGCCTGGGACAGGTTCGCCTTTTCGCTCGCATGCGCCCAGTCGAGCCACGCGGTCAGCGCCTTCAGATCGTCGGCTTCGATCGTCGCACCGGCCCAGATCCTCAGACCTGACGGCGCATCGCGGTAGGCACCGATATCATGGGCAACCCCCTCGCGGTCGAGACAGGCCGCAACGGACTTGGCGAAGGCAGCTTGCCCGGCGTCGTCAAGAGCGAGAATGTCCGGATCGGTGATCTTGAGGCACACGGAAGTGTTCGACAGGGTTGCCGGGTCCACTGCCAGGAAGTCCGCCCAGCCCGACTTTTCAACCCAGTCGGCCAGAACCCGAAGGTTTGCGTCTGCCCGGTTTCTCAAGCCAGTGAGACCGCCAATGCGATCCGCCCAGTTCAGCGCATCGATATAGTCCTCGACGCAGAGCATCGACGGGGTGTTGATCGTCTCGCCCCTGAAAACGCCTTCAATGAGCTTTCCGCCTTTCGTCAGGCGGAAGATTTTCGGCATCGGCCAGGAAGGCGTATAGGTTTCAAGGCGCTCAACCGCGCGCGGGCTCAGGATCAGGACACCGTGCGCGGCTTCCCCGCCGAGCACCTTTTGCCAGGAAAAGGTCACCACATCGAGCTTGTCGAACGGCAGATCCTGCGCGAACGCTGCGGACGTGGCGTCGCAAATGGTCAATCCCTGTCTGTCGGCAGGAATCCAGTCGCCATTCGGAACCCGGACGCCCGAGGTCGTTCCGTTCCAGGTGAAGACGACATCCTTGGAAAAATCGACGGTCGCAAGGTCGGGCAGTTCGCCGTAATCAGCCTCCAGAACCCTTGCATCTTCAAGCTTCAGTTGCTTGACGACATCCGTGACCCAGCCCTTGCCGAAGCTTTCCCAGGCCAGCATTTCGACGCCGCGCGCACCAAGCATCGACCAGAGTGCCATTTCAACCGCACCTGTATCCGATGCGGGCACGATGCCGATCCGGTAGTCTTCGGGAACTTCGAGTACCTTTCGGGTGAGGTCAATTGCCTCGGCAAGCTTCGCCTTGCCGGGCTTCGCACGGTGCGAACGGCCCAGCGGCGCGTCGGAAAGGCCTTCAAGCGACCAGCCTGGCCGTTTGGAGCAGGGTCCGGATGAAAAATGGGGATTGGCCGGACGCTCGTCCGGCTTTGCGGCAAGATCTGTCATATCTGTCTACCCTCGCAGATAGTTGCCCCTCGTTGGGGAGGGGTGTCCCACCTGCGGGAATAGAACTTTCCGCCGCCCGGGTCAATTCACTTCCCGGTCAGAAGCAAAAAGTCCGGTCAAACGCAAAATGGCCGGTCCAGAAGACCGGCCATCGCAAGGTCGCTGCGAGCGTGATCAGAAATTGCTGCTGATCGGGCCCTTGTCATAGATGATCGGTGCCGGAGCGTGGGTCGTGTTGAAGGTGTACCGGGCACCGAGACGGAACTCGTGCGCGGACAGATCTTCATACTCGATACGCGAGGTCTGGCCGGCTGTGCTGAACGTCTTGGACTGCGCATCCCCGATGTTCAGGTAGCGGTATCCGCCATCCAGAGCCAGATTAGGCGTGATGTCATAGCTTGCACCCGCCATGAGCGCCCAGGCAAAGTTCCACTTGCCGTCGCTTTCGTAGGTACCCGTCGAACCGTCCGGATTGCGGAAGTTGATATCGCTTGTCGAAACGTAGGAGGCACCGATACCTGCCCCGACATAAGGCGTGAACCGGTTCCACGTGGCGATGTCGACATAACCGTTGATCATGAAGGTCCAGACATCGATATCGGCCTTTTCAACCGAGTATCCCGGCGATCCGCAGACGGCGCTACAGTCGGCCTTGGCGCTGACTTCAGTCGGAAATTCGTAGTCGATCGTCAGATCCGTGCGGAAGTGATTGTTCCACTTGTAACCGACACCGGCGCCGATCATGAAGGTGCCGTCCATTTCTTCGTCGAAGAAATCGAGTGTCCCGTATTTGATGTCCGGAGCCTGATAGATCTTGTAACCGATATCACCGCGCAGGTACCAGCCGCCGACGGCCGGAACTTCAGGAATATGCTCAATAACCGGGGTCGGCAGATCCGCGGCGAAACCAGTTGTGGAAAGCGCGACTGCAAAGCCGGTCAAAGACAAACGCTTGAAAAATGATTTCATGTCCTCGTCCTCTTCCAGTGAGCGTCCGCTTTATGAGTGCCGGACACATCAAACTTGAAAGCATAGTGACGTGAATTCATTAAAGGTCGCTTAACTCTGTTCTTTAACCCTGTTTTTTTACCTTAACAAAAACTTAATGACACAAGAAAACACGAATGCATGCGGCAGGGCTTCGCCTCGCCGGACGTGATCAACTTGATAAGACCGTAAAATTACCTTCAGGCAGCGGCTGTCGCGACAACACCTGCGATGTCGTTGACGACCTGCTTGACGAGGTCTGCATCATCCCCTTCCGCCATCACGCGAATAAGGGGTTCCGTTCCCGATGCGCGGATCACCAGACGGCCGGATGTTCCGAGCCGCGCCTCACCATCTTCGATGGCGGACCGGACCTTTTCCTGTTCCAGGGGTTTGCCGCTGCTGTAGCGCACGTTTTTGAGGATCTGAGGAACCGGTTCGAAACGGCGGCAGACCTGGGACACGGGCTTGTCCTGGTCCTTGACGCAGGCCAGGACCTGAAGTGCCGCAATCAGCCCGTCGCCCGTGGTTGCGAAATCCGACAGCACAATATGACCGGACTGTTCGCCGCCAACGTTGAAGCCGTTCGCACGCATGTGTTCGACAACATATCTGTCGCCGACCCTTGTTCGCGCCAGATCCAGTCCGATGCTTCCCAGATAGCGTTCCAGGCCGAGGTTGGACATCACCGTGGCGACGATACCCGAGCCGGAAAGGCGCTCGCTGGCCTGCCAGGATTGCGCAACAACGGCCATAAGTTGGTCGCCATCGACCTCCTGACCGTTTTCATCGACGATGATGACGCGATCCGCGTCACCGTCGAGCGCAATGCCGATATCCGCGCGAACCTCGTGCACCTTTTTCGATAGCGCGTCGGTCGAGGTCGAGCCGCATTCCTTGTTGATATTGAAGCCGTCCGGCGTCACGCCCATGGAAATCACGTCGGCACCAAGCTCCCAAAGAGCTTCCGGAGCCACCTTGTACGCCGCGCCGTTGGCACAGTCGATGACGACCCTCAGACCTTCAAGGCTCATTTCCCGAGGCAGGGTTCTCTTGGCAAATTCGATGTATCGCTGCTGAGCGCCATCGATCCGCCTGGCCCGTCCAAGGTCGCCCGGCCCGGCAAGTGCCGGAGTGAGGTCTCCGTCGATCAGGTCTTCGATCTTCCGTTCGATCTCGTCACTCAGCTTGAAGCCGTCCGGACCGAAGAACTTGATGCCGTTGTCGTGAAAGGCGTTATGCGACGCGGAAATCATGACACCGAGGTCGGTTCTGAGCGACCGGGTCAGCATTGCCACGGACGGCGTCGGCATTGGTCCGAGAAGAAAAACGTCCATGCCGACTGAGGTGAAGCCGGCAACAAGAGCCGTTTCCAGCATGTATCCGGACAAGCGGGTGTCCTTGCCGATGACGACGCGGTGCCGGTGGCGTCCGTTCTTGAAGACAAGGCCAGCCGCCATGCCGACCTTCAAGGCCATTTCGGCGGTCATGGGATAGGAGTTGGCTTGTCCGCGAATGCCGTCTGTACCGAAAAACTTGCGCATCGATCATGCCCATCTGAAAACGTTGTTTGCGCCCTTTTATCGCAATTCTGCCGGGGCGTGCTTCAAAATATGTGAGCAAATATTACTATTCACTGACGATCCACAAATGCCAAAAAAATAAAACTGCCCGGCAATGCCGGGCAGTTTCTATCAGGCGTTTCAGGCTGGTTTTCCTCAGGAGGGCTGAGGCTCCATGCCACCGCTCGGTTCGTCTCCGCCGCGCTTGGCGCCTGCGGTCGGAACAGCCGACGAACGTCCGATCGGCTGATCGTCATCCGTGTCGCGAACCGGCGGTTTGCCGTCGAGAAGATCCTTGATCTCGTCACCGGAAAGAGTCTCGTATTCCAGAAGGCCCTTGGCGATCGTGTGAAGCTGATCTTCGTGATCGCGCAGGATCTTGTTCGCGGTTTCATAGCCCTGATTGACAAAGGACTTGATTTCCGCGTCGACGATCTTCTGGGTTTCGTCAGAAACGTTCTGGTTCTTCGCAACCGAATGGCCGAGGAAGACCTCTTCCTGGTTTTCACCGTATAGCAGCGGGCCGAGCTTGTCCGACATCCCGAACTGCGTGGCCATGGCGCGGGCGAGCTTTGTCGCCATCTGGATGTCGCCGGATGCGCCGGAGGTCACTTTTTCATAGCCGAAGATCATTTCTTCCGCGACACGTCCACCCATTGCAACGGCGAGGTCCGCCTTGCACTTGGCGCGCGTCAGCGACACCTGGTCCTTTTCCGGCAGCCGCATCACCATACCAAGCGCACGTCCGCGCGGAATGATGGTCGCCTTGTGGATCGGGTCCGATGCTTCCTGGTGCAGCGCGACCAGCGCATGACCGGCCTCGTGATAAGCGGTCAGTTTCTTCTCTTCCTCGGTCATGACGAGCGTGCGGCGTTCCGCGCCCATCATCACCTTGTCCTTGGCATCCTCGAATTCCGCCATGGTCACGAGGCGTTTGGAACGCCGCGCCGCCAGAAGGGCAGCTTCGTTCACAAGGTTCATGAGGTCCGCGCCGGAGAAGCCCGGTGTACCGCGCGCGAGCGTCTTGACGTCGACATCCGGTGCAAGCGGCACCTTGCGCATATGAACCTTGAGGATCTTTTCGCGGCCGGTGATATCCGGGTTCGGCACGACGATCTGACGGTCGAAACGGCCCGGTCGCAGCAGTGCCGGATCGAGAACGTCGGGACGGTTGGTCGCCGCGATGATGATGATGCCTTCATTGGGCTCGAAACCGTCCATCTCGACCAGAAGCTGGTTGAGGGTCTGTTCGCGCTCGTCGTTACCGCCGCCGAGGCCGGCGCCACGATGACGGCCGACCGCGTCGATTTCGTCAATGAAGATTATGCAGGGCGCGTTTTTCTTCGCCTGTTCGAACATGTCGCGCACCCGCGATGCACCGACACCGACGAACATTTCCACGAAGTCCGAGCCCGAAATCGTGAAGAAGGGAACGTTGGCTTCACCTGCCACGGCGCGCGCGGTCAGGGTTTTACCTGTTCCCGGAGGACCGACAAGCAGTACGCCGCGCGGAATACGGCCGCCAAGCCGCTGGAATTTCTGCGGATCGCGCAGGAACTCGACAATCTCCTGCAGGTCTTCCTTGGCTTCATCGATCCCGGCCACGTCTTCGAACGTCACGCGTCCGTGCGCCTCGGTCAGCAGCTTGGCCTTGGATTTGCCGAAACCCATGGCCTTGCCGCCGGACCCCTGCATCTGCCGCATCACGAAAATCCAGATGCCGAGAATGATCAGCATTGGCAGCCACGAGAACAATGCGCTGAGCAGCGGGGAGTTCTCCGCGGGCGGATTGGCCTTGATCAGCACGCCCTTGCCGCGGAGTTCGTCCACATATTGCGCCCCGTCAGGAGCGTATGTCTGAAAGGCACCACCGCTGTTGTACAATCCGGTGATCTTCTGTTCCTGGATCGTCACCGACCTGACTTCACCATTGTCGACCTGCCTCATGAAGTCGGAATAGGCGATATCATTCGTTGCACCCTGCTGCGCAGGGCTTTGAAACAGCTGGAACAGTGCGATCAATAACAGGGCAATGATGACCCAAAGAGCAAAGTTGCGAAAATGTGCGTTCATTTCGTTCCCTTAACCGCCCAACGCGACTTACTGCACGCGGTTACATTTCTCTAAGAGCGAAGATAGGTCGCCCAAGGCCCGCTGCCAAGGCGGTGCGCCATAATGCGCATATGCGCTGACTAATTTATTAAGCCCGGACCTCTATCAGAAGTTCGCAAAGAGGAAAACCGCAGAATTCCTTCAAAAGACCCGTTTGTCGTCCCTGCCGAGCAATAATCTACCCCGGATCGGCACGCGCTCCAAATCCAAGCTGCAGCTATGGTTATTTTCACCAGTGCGCGATTTCAGGCAGACTTTATGCGCCAGAACCGCTCCCTGTCCGTCCCACACGACCGGAGAACACTCGAAAGCCGATTTAGGCCATCCCTGTGGCCAGATGATGTCTTTGGGCGTGATCGGCGCATGCATCAGCGGTCCAAGCCGCAGCCCCTCGCGGCAAGCCGCATCGGCATCCGCTCCGGGGACTGCGTAACGGTACCGGCGGTCCCAGACACCGCTGCCGGTCACCCCGTCCAGCGTCTCCGGTGGTGTGCGCCCTGCTTCGCGCCAGCACCAAAGCAAAGCCTTGCCTGCCTCGAACGTCGCACCGCAGAGCGTCTGCCGGCCGTCTTGACCGGATAAGAGAAACGCATCGAGTGTTTCCAGCTGCCTGAGGCGCGGCTCCGGCCGTCTGCCGGTCACACCCAGAACCATTTCCTTCAACAGCCGCAAGCGCAGATCCTCCGGCAGGTCCCGGTAGAAACCCCGGTTCATGCGCGCCGGCCCGGAAATGTGATGCTCCAGATGTCTGGAGGCGATGTCGTGCACCACGGTGTCGAGGGCAGCACGGGACCGGCGCATCCGGCCCGCCGTTTCGGAAAGACGTTCTGCCGTCAGGCCCTCCGCTTCCAGAAGAGCCATGATCCGCCGCAGCCGGCTTCTCTTGTATTTCGCGCTGTCGTTGGACGGATCCCGGCACCAGTCGAGGCCACGCTCACAAAGGCTGGCCTCAAGCCGGGTCTTTCGCACACCGAGAAACGGGCGCAGCAGCCGCAGCCCTTCCGGCCCGTCGGGCTCGTCGATGGCCATGGCGCTCAATCCGGAGACGCCGCTGCCGCGCGTCAGGCGGTCGAGAAAGGTCTCGGCCTGGTCGTCCATGTGATGTCCGAGAACCAGAGCCTGCGCCCCTGTCTCGGCAACCCGTTCTGCCATGAGCCTGTAGCGTGCGCGCCGCGCTTCGTCCTGCATGTTGCTGACGGGTTTGATCCCTTCCCAGAGGAGCATCCGCGCTTCCAGGCCGTGCCTGCCGGCCGCATCGCGGACAAACTGTGCTTCAGCGGCACTTTCCGGGCGCAGGCCATGGTCAACAACGAGGATCTCAACGCTGCCGTCCCAGCGATTGCGCTGACGCCACTCGCTGAAAAGGACCAGAAGGCAAAGGGAATCGGATCCGCCGGAGACGGCCAGAGCAAGGTTTGAAAACGGTATCAGTCTTGAAAAAAGCGTGTCGGCCTCGTCAGCGGAAAGTCCGCCGCCGTCGCAGCCGCTGTCAGGAACATTGTGCACGGACACGTTCATCCCGTGCCTGAGACAATACAGCCGGTGCGGCATTGGGGAACTTGTTCAACAGTTCCGAAAAGGTCGCGCAGGCGGCGTCGGATTCGCCCAGGCCGCGCAATGAGACACCCAGTTTCAAAAGGCTGTCCGGGCTTTTGTCATTTCCCGGATAGTCGGTGTATGTCTTGAGGAAAGCGTCGGCCGCACCACGGTAGTCCTGTTGCGCAAGCAGGCTTTCGCCAAGCCAGTATTGCGCGTTCACGACGAGGTTGCTGTCGGGGTAGGTCTCCAGAAATGTCCGGAACCCCCGCTCTGCCCCGGCGTAGTCACCATTGACCGCCATGGAGTAGGCAGCGTCATAGTCGGAATTCGGGTCGCCGCTGCCGATGATGTTGGCGATGGCGTCGTCTTCCGTTCCGATCGACGGACCGGGCACGAGGTCCTGGCCGGTTCCCGGAATTGTTTCCAGCCCGTTCGCCAGCGCGGACAGATCAATCGGACCGTCAGTCGAAAGACCGGGCTCCTCCTGGTAACCGCCGCTCTGATCCCAGGAGCCGTCTCCGGACCCGTTGGCGGGCAGGGTCGCCACACTGCCATTCGGAGCCGTCAGCGTGCCGCTGCGCGGTGTTCCGTCGGCTGCGAGACCGGGAGCCGTGCTGCCCGGTGCACCCGTTGGTGAAAACTCGGACCGTTTGCCGGGTGTTCCACCCTCAAGCTGCTGGAAGCGGTACTCGTTGTCTTCCTGCATGCGGCGCATCTGGTCCTGCATCTCGCGCATCTGGAAGGACAGTTGTTCGATCTGTCCGGTCAGCGTGCGGATACGCTCCTCCAACTGGCCGATCCTCACGGATGAATCGTCTTTCTTCCGCCCGAACAGCTGGGCTTCGGAAGGGCTCGTCGAGACAACAAGGGCAAGCATCACGAACATGCCGGCCAGTGCCTTGAATTTCTGCATTCGGTCCTCCGGGTCACAGATGCATCGACAAAGACAGAAGGGTCACACCAGGTTTCGAACCCGCGAACGCAACTGTCTTGCACAACCAAGTCTTAGCCATGCCCGGCTCTGCACTCAAGGGAGAGAGCGCCCGGACTTCGGCCAAATTTTGACAATCTGTCTTCAGAACGGCAGAAAGCGGCGATTTGCCCACCGGAAAGCAAAGCGGCCGGCGCAGAATGCCGGCCCCGTCAACTCTCTCAACTCTGCTTATATCAGTTGGTGGCGTTGTTCAGCACCGTGACCGCACGCCGGTTCTGGGACCAGCAACTGCTGTCGTTGCAAACCGCGACCGGACGTTCCTTGCCGTAGGAAATCGTCTTGATACGCGAGGCGCTCACGCCCTGTGCAACAAGATAATCACGTGCCGCCTGTGCGCGCCGCGCGCCCAGGGCAATGTTGTACTGCCGGGTGCCGCGCTCGTCCGCGTGCCCTTCAACCGTAATCGTGTATTGCGAATACTTGTTGAGCCACTTGGCCTGGCCAGACAGGGTTGACTGCCCCTGGGCGTTCAGCACGGACTGGTCTTCCTCGAAGAAAACCCGATCGCCGACATTGACGACAAAATCCTGGCCCGTGCCCGGCTTCACGTTACTGGAAAGCCCATCCGGCTTCGTCTGGGCACATGCTGCCGCAAACAGGAGCGCAAAGCAGACGACAAGCCATCTTGCACCCTGACCGGCAAATTCTTTTTTCAACATTCCCGTCTCCTACATCCCCAGCCCGTCAACCCGACTTCGGTTCCATCCGGTTTTAGGTAAACGCTTTCTAGCCAAACCTGGTTAAGGGCGTCTTTTCAAACATGGTTAACAGGACATGACGTGCCTGTTTTCAGGCCGGCATCATGTCCAATTTCAGTTGATCAGCGGCGACCAGGACGGATCCGACGCGAATGCCGGGGTGTCCACGCGCTGTTCGTTGTACCCGGTCAGATCAACGGTCCAGACCTGCGGTCCGCCATTGGCACCGGGGGTGTCGCGGAAAAACACCAGAACACGGCCGTTTGGAGACCAGGCAGGTCCCTCGTTGTGATAGCCCTCGGTGAGGATACGCTCGCCCTTGCCGTCCGGGCCCATGACACCGATCATGAAGCGGCCCTGGTGCTGCTTGGTAAAGGCGATCAAATCTCCGCGAGGCGACCAGACCGGCGTCGAGTAGCGCCCGGGACCGAAGGAAATACGCTGCGCTTCGCCGCCGCCGGCATTCATCACGTAGAGCTGCTGGCTCCCGCCCCGGTCGGACTCAAAGACGATCTGGCGGCCGTCCGGAGAAAAGGACGGGCTTGTGTCGATCGCGGCGGTGTTGGTCAGGCGGGTCGTCCGGCGCGACCTGAGGTCCATCATGAATATATTGGCATTGCCGCCCTGCTGCAGGCTCATCACAACGCTTTGTCCGTCCGGCGAAAAGCGCGGCGCGAAGGTCATGCCCGGAAAATTGCCGACGATCTCGCGCTGCCCGGTTTCAATATTGAGCAGATAAACACTCGGATCGGCACCGCCGTAGGACATGTAGGTGATTTCCTGGCTTGTCGGCGAAAAGCGTGGCGTCAGCACGAGGTCATCGCCCCTGGTCAGATAGCGCACGTTGGCGCCGTCCTGGTCCATGATCGCCAGCCTCTTGACCCGCTTGTCCTTGGTGCCGGTTTCATCGACAAAGACGATCCGCGTGTCGAAATACCCCTTTTCGCCGGTCAGGCGCTCGTAGATCGCGTCGGAGATGATATGCGCCAGACGCCGCCAGTTTTCCGGCGTCGTGTAGAACTGCTGGCCGAGCATCTGCTCCTGCGCGAAGACATCCCACAGGCGGAACTCGGCGCGAAGCCGCCCGTCAGGCTGCTTGATCACCGTACCGGTCACCAGCGCCTGCGCGCTGATCTGACGCCAGTCGCCAAACCGTGGTGTCGAGTTTACGCTCATGTTTTTCTGAATGAAACTTGCCGGGTCCAGCGGATTGAAAAGGCCGGACCGCCTGAGATCCGCGGCAATCACGCCGGTCATGTCGGCCGCCAGCTTGCTGTCGCCGCCTTCCGCGGAAAAGTCCGGGAGGGCAATCGGCAGAGGTTCGATATTTCCGCCACGGATGTCGATCTCCACGAGCGCATGGGCCGATGGAAGCGCGAGCAGAAGCATGCCCAGAGCAATGGCGAGGGTCCTTGATGCCGCGATCATTTTCGCACCAATTCGATCAAAGCTGTCGGTCTTCATAATCTAGCCTGGCCTCCTGCCAATCAAGCGCGTTCCGTACCCAAGGTGATGGACTCATAAATGAGGCCGGAATGGTTTGAGGTGGCTTCACCCCGTGGTGTCAGCGTGCTCGACCGGGCAGGAAGCCCGCTCCGCACACCCTTCCTGACGGGATTTCGCCATTTCGCATGCCATTTCAGTCTCATTTATGGGTCCATCACCTAGCCATTTGGATACAATGTTGGCTGCATTGTGTTCCAACCGTTCGGTCCGTCGTACTTTTCACGCGGAAGGATTGAGAAACCGCCTTCCGCATCGACCCTGTAAACCGCCCTGAGCGCTGCTGATGCCAGAGCCTGGAACCGCGGATCGGGGTGAGAGTTTTCAACCGTCGGCGCGCCGGACAGTTTACCCTGCGGCGACAGTTTGAACCGGACGATCACCTTCAGGTCTGACGGATACTGGTCGGGCAGACGGCTCCACTTTTCGCGGATCATCTGCGCGATCACATCCTTCTCGTTCGCCGAAAGTCCGGCATGTTGCACGCCGTTGCGTGTCCCGGCCGATGCCGGCGCCTGGGACGTGGACGTGTTGGCAAGCGCCTGGTTGACCTTGTTCAGGAGATCCGGGTTATCGGCGACCTGGATTTCTTCCGGCTTTTCCTCGGTGCGCGTAGGCGGCGCCGGCTTGGACCTCGGAACCGCGCTGGTAACGATCGGCTGAGGCTCGGGCGGTGCCTGCTGCGGCTCTTCCGCGGGCTCGGGCTCCGGTGCAGGTTCTGCAACAGGAGCCGGTTCAGGCTCGGGGTCGGGCGCGGTGATGGGTTCGGGTGCCGGCGTGGGAGCCGGTGCCGGTGCCGGTGTCGGCGGCGGCGGTGTTGCGGCGACTGGCGCAGGTTCAGGCGCTACGGTTTCTGCCGGTTCGGGCGGTTCGGGCTGCGGATTCTCGACAGGCTTCGGTGCTGGAGCGGCTTCGATGTCACCGTCGGTTTCGCCGATCTGGATTTCCGTCAGTTCGCTGAGCGACACAAGTTCGACCGGAAGGGAATCGACAACCGGTTCCGGAAAGCTCTCTGCGCCCGGCAAGGCCACCAGGCCCCAGACCAAAATAACCGTATGACCGGTCAAAGACGCGATGAGACCTGCGCGCATGACGCGTTACGAGTCCCGTTCTTCCAGAGTGACAAGGCCCAAGCGTTTGAAACCGGCCGCATTGATGCGGCCCATGAGTTTCATCATTGTTCCGTAATCGGCATCCTGGTCACCGCGCACATAGATACGCTCCTCGTATCCATTGGCCGCGATGGCCTCGAGTTTCGGCACCACTTCATCGAGGATGATCGGCGTGTCCTGTATGAAGATTTCACCGGCCGAATTCACCGAGATGGTGATCGGCTCCGTATCTCCCTCAAGTGCTTTCGCCTGCGTTTCGGGCAGATCGATCGGCACGCCGACCGTCAAAAGCGGCGCTGCGACCATGAAGATGATCAGGAGCACGAGCATCACGTCCACGAAGGGCGTGACGTTGATTTCGGTCATCAGAATCGCGCGTCTGCGGCGGCGTCCGCGACGCCCGCCTCCTGCCTGCCCGCTACCGACCTGCATGGCCATCGTCAGCCCCTTTCGTCGATCTGCCGGGACAGGATCGCGGAGAATTCGTCTGCGAAACCTTCCATGCGGGCGACCGCCTTGCCGACGTCGGAGGCGAACTTGTTATAGGCAATCACCGCAGGGATCGCGGCAAGCAGCCCCAGCGCCGTTGCAAACAGCGCTTCGGCGATCCCCGGCGCGACAACGGCAAGATTTGTGCTTTCCGAAGCCGCGATCGCCTGAAAGGCGGTCATGATGCCCCAGACCGTTCCGAAGAGGCCAATGAATGGCGCAGCCGACCCGACGGTCGCAAGGATCAACAGCCTTGCTTCAAGCCGTTCGGCTTCCCGCTGGATGGTGACATCCATGACCCGGTCAATGCGTTGCTGCAAGGAACCGATCGCGGGTTTGGCTCCCTCGTGACTGCGTTTCCACTCGCGCATCGCCGCAACGAACAGTGCCGCCATGGAGTGATTGACCCGGTTGTGGAGCGTTCCGTAGAGCTCTTCCAGGGACTGGCCCGACCAGAACACCGTTTCGAATCGGGTCATCTGCCGCCGTGTACGGCCCATCAGGAGGACCTTGTCGACAATGATCGCCCAGCACCAGACCGATGCCGCCAAGAGGCCGATCATCACGACCTTCACGACGAAATGCGCCTGCCAGAACAGCGAGAAAAAAGAAAGATCGCCTTCCGGCGCTGCCAATGTCGATTGGACAAGTGTTTCCATAAATTCAATGACCCCTTGGCCGTCTGACGTTGTCTTTTCCTAAGTCTCCGGACGCTGCCGCAACAGGCCGGTTTCAAAACGCCAGCATTCGATCGCCAGCCGCCTCTGTGACGTTTGAATTTGTCAAAACTGGGACTTTGCCGCGTAAAGCGCGCCCTTCTTAAAAGGAATCAATTAAGGTTACTGCAAGATTAACGCGGCGATCTGTTTTACAACATTTTACCGTGTTCTTTTGGCCGGGTGGCCTTAACTCTCGCTAAAATCATTCATTCTTCGGGAAAATCGCTCGGAGCATGCGCGGCGAGTTTTTCCGACAGCGACACGGGCAGGCGTGTCGGCCGCCCCTCGCCGGTGATCACGGCAACGGTCACGGCGGCTGAAACCAGCAGTTCTTCGCCCCGGTAGGCCAGCTGATCCAGTTTTATTCTGGCTCCCCTGTATTCGGAAAGGCTTGTGTGGATCTCCAGCGTATCGTCGATTCGGGCCGGCTTTTGGAAGTCGAGCGTCATCCCGCGAACGGCAAAGGCCAGCGGAGGACCGTGCCTGCCATCGGCAAGAGCCTTGTGGTGGATGCCGATGAGGCGCAGGAAATCCGACCGCGCCCGCTCGAAAAAACGCACATAGGCACCGTGATAGACAATGCCGGTGAAATCGGTGTCTTCGTAGTAGACGCGAACGGGAAGCACGTGACCGCCGTCTTCGAGGCGTCCAGACAAGTCCGGCCAATGCATTGCGAAACGGTCCTTTCGTTCAAACAGCCAAAGGCCGCCCGGTCTGAGGACCGGGCGGCCTTTGCATACCTAGGCGCTGACTTAAGCGGCTGCAACCTCGGACAGGAATTTCTCGACGGAGGCGCGCAGGTGTTCGGCCTGCTGCTTCATCTCGATCGTGGCCTGAAGCATGTCCCCGACCGCGGCCGAATTCTCCTCGACACCCTGGTTCAGGGACACGACCGTCGTGGCAACGCTGCGCGTTCCGTCTGCGGCTTCTGCAACGTTGCGGGAAATCTCGCTTGTGGCCGATCCCTGCTGCTGGACCGCATCGGAAATCGTCGTGGTGTAGGAATTGACCTCCTCGACCGATTCCGAAACGCGGGCAATCTCCTCGACCGCTTCCGAGGTCGATGCCTGGATCGCGGAAATCTGTGCGGAGATTTCTTCCGTAGCCTTGGCGGTCTGACCGGCAAGAGACTTCACCTCGGACGCGACGACCGCAAACCCCTTGCCGGCATCACCGGCCCGCGCGGCTTCAATGGTTGCGTTCAGCGCAAGAAGGTTGGTCTGTTCCGCAATCTCGGAGATGAGCGACAGGACGTCGCCAATCTTGTTGGCAGCTTCTGCCAGTCCCGAAATCTTGGAGTTCGAGCTTTGCGCCGCCATCGTCGTCTGTTCCACGATCGATGCCGTTGTCTCGACCTGCCGCGAGATTTCCGAAATGGAAGCATTCAGCTCTTCGGTGGCCGAAGCCACCGCCTGAACGTTTGACGAGGCGTTTTCCGACGTTGAAACGGCCGTCTGACCCTGTTCGGACGCGGACGCCGACCGCTCGTTGAGGGCCGAGGACACATCTTCAACGCGCGCGATGTTGGTTTCCACCAGTTCCAGGACCGACTGGGATTCGGCACGGAAATCCGCGATCAGGGAATCGATCAGCTTTTCACGCTTCTCGCGGGCGATGTGGCCCACCTTGCGTTCCGCCGCGAGTCGTTCCCGTTCGACGGAATTGTCCTTGAACACCTCGATACAGCGCGCCATGCGGCCAATCTCGTCCTGGCGCTCCGTCGCCTCGACGGCAACTTCAAGATCGCCATCGGCAATCCGGCTGGCGGCGACGGCCAGGTTTTCCATTGGCGCGAACATGCGGCGCGTGATCCACCAGATCAGGCCGACGATCGGGACAAGACACAGGAAGCCTGAAATGACGGCACCATAGGTGATGCGGTCGGCCGCGGCGGATAGCTCCGTCTGCTTCACTGCCTGCACAACACCGTAGGGCGTGTTTTCGAAGGTGTTCTCCGCCTCGGCGAACCGATAGTCGGCTCCGTCAAGGCTGATCAGGCGGTCACCCGATGCGATGTCCGCCATGTTGTGAACGATGGCGGCATCTCCGGCCCCATCGAGCTTGACCAGTTTCCCGAAGGCATCGACCAGAAAGATCTGTTCACTCGAACCGATCCCGGTCGGCTCATTGAGGAGCGAGGCGAGCTTCTGCATGTCGGCGGTGAACGCGACTGCACCGAAGAAACGGTCGAGATAGAACACCGGAGCTGCAAGGACGAGCGACACCGAATTGCCGGGTCCGGCCACGAAGCCCGAGGAATAAATCTGGCCGGCCTCAAGCGTTTCCGCCTTGGCCGCCTCGTAGAGGCTGCCCATGGCCAGTTGCACCGGGTTGCCTTTTATACTCTCGTCTTCGACGTGAAAGGCGAATTCGGGACCCTTCTTGTAGGTGTAGGTGATGAAGCCGTCCGGATTGGCGAGGGCCGCGTCGGAAAAAAGGCCCTGCGAGATGACGTCCTGATAAACCGGGTGAACAACCTTGTGATTGTTCACGTAGTAGTTGGATTCAGCCGGCTCGGTCAAAAGGTGACGTTCATGCGGCGGGTTCGGATTGTCTTCAACGAAGATCTTGCGAAGCGTTTCATTCTGACCCTCCTTCAAGTTCTTCCAGCCGACCATTGTCTTCATGAGGCTGTCCTTGGCCTCTTCAAGCGAGACGAAGAACTTGGCACTGTACGTGATCTGGTCGAGCGCCAGCTCGAGCACTTTCTGTTTGGCCTTGGTCGCACTCTGCAGGCTGTTATCCGCCTGGCCGTTCGCGACATCCCGCGACAAGGTTGATGTGACCGTTACGATTGCCACACACATGGTGAGTGCCCCGGCCAGGAACATGAGTGCCAGTTTTGAAGAAAGACGTTTGCGCATCGAGACCCCCGAATAATTACGAGGACAATTAGAATAAATTCGCCAACAAATGCTTAACCATACCACCTATCCGAGAAGGTGAATGCTTGGAACGGCGAATTGTTTCAGGTGAACGGATCAGTCCGGGTCGGTAAAGAGGCCCATCTGCGACACCTCAGACCTCTCCGGTGCTGCAAGACCGAGATGCGAGAACGCCATCGGGGTCAGCAGACGCCCCCTTGGAGAGCGCTGCAGGAATCCGTTCTGGATGAGATAGGGTTCGACGATTTCCTCGATCGCGTCCCGCGGCTCCGACAGCGCCGCCGCGATGGTCTCGATCCCGACGGGACCGCCGCCGAAATTGACGGCAATCTGTTTGAGATATCTGCGATCGAGCCCGTCCAGGCCTGCGCTGTCGACTTCAAGCTGCAGGAGCGCCCGGTCGGCAAGCGCCATGTCCACGCGATCAATGCCTTCCACGACCGCGAAATCCCGGACCCGGCGCAGGAGCCGTCCCGCGATACGCGGTGTCCCGCGTGAGCGCTTTGCGATTTCGCGCGCACCGTCTTCCGCCATGCCGATGCCCAGGATCGCAGCGCCGCGCTTGACGATGTGTTCCAGCTCCTCGACCGTGTAGAACTGAAGACGGACCGGAATTCCGAAACGGTCCCGCAAAGGTGTTGTCAGCAGCCCGAGCCGCGTCGTCGCCGCCACAAGCGTGAACTTGGCGAGATCGATCTTGACCGAGCGGGCCGCAGGACCTTCACCGATGATCAGATCGAGCTGGTAGTCCTCCATCGCCGGGTAGAGCACTTCCTCGACCGCCGGATTGAGACGATGGATCTCGTCAATGAAAAGAACGTCCCGTTCTTCCAGATTGGTGAGAAGTGCGGCCAGATCCCCGGCTTTGGCAATAACGGGGCCGGAGGTTGCCCGGAAGTTGACGCCCAGCTCGCGCGCCATGATCTGTGCAAGTGTTGTTTTCCCGAGGCCCGGCGGACCGACGAACAGAACGTGGTCGAGCGCTTCACCGCGCGCCTTCGCCGCCCCGATAAACACCTTCAGGTTTGCGCGTGCTTGCGCCTGACCGACAAAGTCGTCCAGCGCCTGCGGACGCATGGTGCTGTCAATCTCGTCACCGCGGATTTCGGGCGTGACAATCCGGGTATCATCCGACATGGCTTACCACAACAAACAGGAGCACGATGAGCAGGATCGACCACGCGACCCTGAAAGCATAAAATTTCCGGAACTGGCTGCGCACAAAGGGATCATCCGTATCGATGCGCCGACCCTTGATGGCAAATTGCCGGTCCCCGACAGACTGGGAGAACTTGTGGTCGAGATACATGATCCCGCCGATACCCAGCACGACGAACACGACGGCAATGACGGCATAGGTGAACGCGATCATCCGGCAAGTTCCTTCAGGCCAAGTCGGATCAGGGTTTCCGTCGATGCCTCGTCGCCGGCCGATTGCATCGCCTTGGCAACGGCGGCGCTCGCCTGCGCCTGCGCATAGCCCAGATTGACCAGCGCGGAGACAGCTTCGGCGACCGGACGCGCGGCAACATTGTCGGTAACACTTTGCGACACGGCAATCGTCCCCTGATCGACGCTCGCCAGGGCCGGGGCCTTGTCCTTGAGTTCGCTCAATATGCGTTCGGCAACGCGTTTGCCGACACCAGGCGCCCGTGAGATGGTGGCCTTGTCGCCAAGCGCGATTGCGTTCGCAACTTCACTTGCCTTCAGGATACCGAGGATACCGAGCGCGACCTTGGCACCAACGCCCTGAACCGTCATCAGAATGCGGAACCATTCGCGCTCAGCCTCGTGTCCGAAACCGAAAAGACGGATCATGTCTTCCCGCACGATGGTTTCGATGAACAGGACGGCAGCTTCTCCGGGCCTCGGCAGCCCCTGCAGGATACGGGAGGGACAGTGCACCTGGTAGCCGACGCCATGCACATCGAGAATGACGTGGTCTTCACCGTAACTGTCGATGGTGCCTTTCAGTTTGCCGATCATGCCGCCCCCTGCGCCATGAGGCGTGCCGACCCGCTGCCGCGATGCTGCGCATGGCAGATGGCGATGGCCAGCGCATCAGCGGCATCGTCTGAATTGAAGGTTGCCCTGGGCATGAGGATCTTCACCATCGCGCGGATCTGCTCCTTTTCCGCATGGCCCGTGCCGACCACCGTTTTCTTGACAAGGTTCGGCGCATATTCGGCGACCGGCAGGCCGGCAAGAGACGGCACGAGCAACGCTATGCCGCGCGCCTGACCGAGTTTCAGCGTCGCGCCGGCATCCTTGTTCACGAATGTATGTTCAACGGCCGCTTCCATCGGATCATGCTCACGCACGATCGCGGACAGCCCGTCATGCAATTCGACAAGGCGCTCTGCAAGGCTCTTCTTGTTGTCGGACGTCACTGTTCCCGACGCAATGAACGACAACCGGTTTCCGGCTGTCTCGATCATGCCCCAGCCGGTGCGCCGCAGTCCCGGGTCAATACCGAGCAATCGAATCGCATGTGTCATGGAACAAAGCGGTAACAAAACTTGAGCACCGATGCCAGCGAAAGCGGGCAGGACCGCCTGAAAGACTGTCCAAAACCGGTTCGGCCACACCGGATGGACAAAGTTCATGCGGAATTGGTCGCAATCGCAAAAAAATCGGTCAATGATGGCCCAGTCACCGCCTTGTCTCCGAGTGCCTGCGAGCCTGGATGTCCGCCCTGTTCGAACCCTTTTCTCCCGACCTATTGCTGTTCCTCGCAATTGTCCTGTTTGTTGCCGGGTGCGTGCGCGGATTTACGGGTTTTGGCGCCGGCATGATCTTCATACCGGTCGCTGCCAGCATTTTGCCGCCATCGGTTGCCGCAGCCACCTTCCTGGTCGTCGACAGCATCGTCACGCTGCCGCTGTTGGTCCGCGCGGTGAAGACCTGCCTGTGGCGCACGGTGCTGCCCGCCGTTCTCGGCGCGATCCTTTTCGTTCACCTGGGAGCCTGGCTGCTGGCGACCGCGAATGTCCTGGTGCTGCGCTGGATCATCTTCGCGATCGTCGTCAGCCTTTTGGGTCTGCTCATGTCCGGCTGGCGGTACCATCGCCCGCCTCATCCCGCCGTTTCGTTCGCCACAGGCGGGGTATCGGGTGTCCTGGGCGGCGTCTCGCAGGTCTCAGCCCCGCCGGTCGTCGCCATGTGGCTCTCCAGTTCCAGCGATCCGCTGGTGGTCAGGGCCAACCTGATTGTCTTTTTCACCCTGGCGAGCGTCGGAACTTTCGCCGCCTATGCAATGCACGGCTTTTTCACGGCTGACGTGGCGCGCCTGCTCATCGTCGCGGCACCGGT
Organism: Roseibium sp. MMSF_3412; assembly: GCF_030733265.1. Classification (GTDB taxonomy): domain Bacteria; phylum Pseudomonadota; class Alphaproteobacteria; order Rhizobiales; family Stappiaceae; genus Roseibium. The sequence continues at coordinate 112,920 of NZ_JASHJI010000010.1, forward strand.
CTATGGACTGGCGCTCTTTCTGGGGGCAAGGGGCTTCGGCAGGGCAAGACCGGCAGTCTACAGAAAGACTGCCTATGTGCTGATTGCGCTCGCCGCGCTGACCAGCATGCCGGCGCTCGATTTCCTGTTGCGATGAATCTCAGCTTTCGCGGGGCTCGAGCTTTTCGCTCCACTTGGCGCATTTGAGCGTCATCAGCCTGTCGAGCTCGGCTTCGAAATCTTCACGGCTGTCGGAGACATGCGCCAGAAGACTGAGCGACACGATCGCGGCATCGACCGCTTCCTCGCGCACATCGGCAAGCGAGTGGTTCTTGTAGGCGCTTCCCGGTGCCTTCGTCACAGACAAGACCGCCTGTGCAAGTTCACCTGCTTCCTCGGACAGTTTCAGGGCCCGCTCCTGAAGCGATTTCGGATCGGCCTTCGTCAGATCGTATATTTTATCCATGGATTTCTCTGATGCGCTCTGTCTTGACGGTCAGCCGCACGCAGCTGGCACCGCGCGTGGTCACAAAAAACCCCGGCCGGGCCGGGGTTTACAAACCAGGAACAGCAAACCTCAGGAGGCGAGCGCCGCCATGGTTTCCTCGTCCACGTCGAAATTCGAATAGACATTCTGCACGTCGTCGTCGTCTTCCAGCATGTCGATCAGCTTCATCAGGGTCTGCGCCTTGTCGGCATCGACCGGTGTCAGGTTCTGCGGCTTCCAGATGATCTTGGTGGAGTCCGCTTCGCCCAGCGCTTCTTCCAGCGCCTTGGCGACATCGTTCAGATCTTCAAAGGCGGCGTAGATCGTGTGGCCGCTTTCGTCGGACTGCACGTCTTCCGCGCCGGCCTCGATGGCAGCTTCAAGCACGGCTTCGGCCTCTCCGGCCTCGGGCTTGTAGATAACCTCTCCGACCCGGTCGAACATGAAGGAAACAGAACCGGTCTCCCCGAGAGAACCGCCGCATTTGGTGAAATAGGAGCGAATGTTCGAGGCCGAGCGGTTGCGGTTGTCGGTCAGCGCTTCAACGACCACGGCAACACCTGCCGGCCCGTAGCCCTCGTAGCGGATCTCTTCGTAGTTGTCGCCGTCACCGGACTGGGACTTGTTGATCGCCCGCTGAATGTTGTCCTTGGGCATCGACTGCGCTTTCGCGTTCTGCACGGCAAGGCGCAGGCGCGGGTTCGAGTCCGGATCCGGATCGCCCATCTTCGCGGCAACGGTGATTTCCTTGGAAAGCTTGGAAAACATCTTCGACCGCGCCGCATCCTGGCGGCCCTTGCGGTGCATGATGTTCTTGAATTTTGAATGGCCTGCCATGGCTCTTCTCGGCTCTTTGGATCTGATCTTGACGAAAACTGCGCCGCTTATAGGCAAATTGACGCTGAAAATCCAGCGCCCTCGCGATGACCGGTCGGATCAGCCCTGACCTGTCCAGAAATCCGGCAGGACAGGCTCCAAAAGGCCCCCGATGCGCACCGGTGCGATCCGTTCCGCAAGACCCGTCCGCTCATCGGTCTCGATGGCCACGCCGCAGATGGTCGCGACCCCCGATGCAGGCGCGAAACGCGAACCGGGGATCTTGCGCTGGAACCGGTTCACCGGTTCTTCCTTGTCCATTCCAAGAACGCTGTCATAAGACCCGCACATTCCGGCATCCGACATATAGGCGGTTCCCTGCTCCAGGATCTGATGATCCGCCGTCGGCACATGTGTGTGCGTACCGACGACAAGACTGACACGTCCGTCGAGGAAATGCCCCATGGCTTGCTTCTCGCTGGTCGCTTCCGCGTGCATGTCGACGATGATCGCATCGGCGACATCGCCGAGCGGACATTCGTTCACCACCCTGTCGATCGCGGCGAACGGATCGTCCATCGCATCCATGAAGACACGCCCCATGACATTTGCCACCATCACCTGCGCACCATTGCGGGCGGTAAATAGATGAGCGCCTCGCCCCGGCGTCCCGGCAGGATAGTTGACCGGGCGCAACAACCTGTCCTGGCGTTCGATATAGACAAGCGTATCGCGCTGGTCCCAGACATGATTTCCGGTGGTGACGACGTCGGCCCCGGCATCGAGAACGTCTCTGAGGATCGCTTCGGTTATTCCGAACCCGGCAGCCGCATTTTCACCATTGACGATCACGAAATCGAGCTGATTGGCCTCGACCAGACCCGGCAGACGTTCAATAACCGCACTGCGTCCGGTCCGGCCCACCAGATCGCCAAGAAACAAAATACGCATACACCCTCGCCTGCTCAGCCGAACGGCCGGTAGCCGTGTTCGGTAAGAATTCCGTTCAAGGGCTTGTCATGCGCTTCTGCGGGCACGCGGTCAACCTCCTGAAGGGAAAACGCGACGCCGATACACAGCACAGGTCCGGACCTTTCAAGTGCCGAAATCGCGGTATCGTAGAACGCCCTTCCATACCCGATCCGGTTTCCGGCTGAATCGAACCCCGCCAGCGGCATCAGCAGAACATCGGGGCGGACTTCTTCAGCCGCTTCGCTCGGTTCGCGGCACCCGAACCCGGCTTCGACCAGCTCCGTGTCCCGTTCAAGATGCCGGAAAATCAGGCCTGGCCCGCTCATGACGGGCAAACTCAGCTTGTGGCCTTTCTGGCGCAACAGGTCCAGAAGCGGTCGCGGATCGATCTCGTCGCGGATCGGCCAGAAGCCGGCAACGACCGCACCGTCCGGCAGGGGCAGGGAATGACCGTGATCGACCAGTTGAAGGCTCTTCTCGATCCGCTCGAGTTCGTCCATGCTGCGCCGCCGGGCAAGAACCTCTTTTCTCAGGCCGGCCTTTGCGGCTCCAGGAGTAGAAACGTCGCTCATGCCCCTCACAAGGTCCCGGTTTAATTTGAAATCTCAGGTCAGCCTGGGATAGGCGCAGCCGTCCGACCGTTGGAATTGCAATCCCGGGAAACCTACAATGTAGGTGGGCGCCGTGTGCAACGGACCACGGCCCAGAGCAGGGACAGCTCCCGAGGGAATGCGTAAGGCCCCGGGGAAATATTCCTGACGTATCGGGCAGCCGCAGCTATCGCATATAGCCTCGCTCCGGCGCAATTACCAGTGCAGGGTCGAGTTCATTGAAAAGGAAAATAGTTTCGCAAGAAACGCTTCCGGGATCAGGAAGGTTCCTGTGGCCTCAGGCTCGACGTCAGACCCTCAGCGAGACTTTCGATCCGCGCGGCGGCCGTGTTGACGGCGCGGGAAAGTTCTTCCTCGTTCTGGCTCATGTTGTCGAGAGCCGCGACCTGTTGCTGACGGGCCTCGGCGATCTGCGCTTCAAGATCGGCCAGTTTCCGTTCAAGCTCGGACAGCTGGTCCGTTGCCATGATTCCGGCCATGACCGTCAGCCGCTGGTCGCCGATTTCTCCGAACGCGCCCTTGAGTTCGTTGATCCAGCCGTCGAAACGGGCGGCGAGGCCCATCAACCGGTCTTCCTCGCCGTCGTCGCAAGCCATCCGGAAGGACTTGCCATTGATCGTGACCGTTATCTGCGCCATTCGTCGTCGGTCTCCCGTGGGTCAGCCCCCGTGCGCGTCGAGCACGCTGCGGATCGTTTCCATGGCGGAAACAAGCCGCCTGGACACGTCCTTGTTGGCTTCCTCGAGCCGCGATGCCCGCGCCTCACTCTCATCAAGCGACGCGGCCAGCTGGGACCTGTCCTCGCCGAGCCGCTGCAGGTCGTCCTGAAGGGAATTGAGTGACCTGTCGGCATCCATGCGCCGCTGAACCGCCGTCTCCAGATGGCCAACGGCCGCATCGAGCCGCTTTACCGCATCGGCCAGGCTGGTTTTTTCAACGCAGTCGATTTCCGCCATTATTTTAAGCCGTCCTGATCTTTTTTTGCGGCGGCCCGCTTTGGTTTCCCCGTCTCATTTTAAGGAGTTTTGATGTTTTCACCTCAGTCGGCCATGCGTTACCCAAACTAGCGCTGCCCGCCGCATGAGAACGCTTGCTCTGGCGAAAAAGCAAATCCTTGTCAGAATATCGAGATTAGGCAACCGGACTTGCCCCAGTCAATGGCACCATTGGCAGAATCCTCAACTCTGTAAAACCCGGCCTCCGGTTTTCATAACTTCGTGCGCGGCCCCCAGCTTTATTGACTCGGTGCGCGTTCCTGATATTTGTCTGGCGCCTGAACGGAGCTGGCAGCCGTCATTTCCGGAATGCACCTCAATTTGCCGCGCCGGACGCCAGTCCGGATGCGGAGGCTTCACAGCAGCAACGGGATAGTGATGACCGATCTTGATAAACACCATCGCATGGCAAACGCGATCCGCTTTCTTGCAATTGATGCGGTGGAACAGGCGAAATCCGGACACCCCGGACTGCCCATGGGTGCGGCCGATATCGCAACGGTGCTGTTTACCGAATTCCTGAAATTCGATCCGACGGCCCCGGACTGGGCAGACCGCGACCGGTTCGTTCTGTCCGCCGGGCACGGCTCGATGCTGCTTTACAGCCTGCTTTACCTGCTCGGTTACGAAGACTTCACGCTGGACGAACTCAAGAACTTCCGCCAGCTCGGCTCGCGCACGGCGGGTCACCCCGAATACGGCCACGGTGCCGGCATTGAAACCACCACCGGTCCGCTCGGCCAGGGTTTCGGCAACGCCGTCGGCATGGCGATCGCGGAGCGGCTGCAGGCGGACCGTTTCGGAAAGCCGCTCGTCGATCACTACACCTATGTGCTTGCCGGGGATGGCTGCCTCATGGAGGGCATCAGCCAGGAAGCCCTGACACTGGCCGGTCACCTGAAGCTGAACAAACTGATCGTGTTCTGGGACGACAACGGCATTTCAATCGACGGCAAGGTCGAGATCACCGACAGCACCAACCAGCTGGAACGGTTTGAAGCCTCCGGCTGGAACACTCTGCGCGTCGATGGACACGATCCGGAGGCGATCGCCGCTGTCATCAGACAGGCGCAGGAAAGCGACAGCCCGACCCTGATCGCAGCCAAGACGACGATCGGTTTCGGCGCCCCCAACAAGGCCGGCACCGCCAAAGCGCATGGTGCACCGCTCGGCGCTGAGGAAATCGCACTCACACGCGAGGCGCTCAACTGGCCGCATGAGCCCTTCGAGGTCCCGAGCGACATCCTGGACGCATGGCGCATTGCAGGTCTGAGATCTGCCCATGCACACAAGGACTGGCAGAAGCGCTTCGCGGATGCCGATACGGAGGTCCGGGCCGAGTTCGAACGCCGCAATCGCGGCGACCTGCCGTCCACGTTCACCCAGGCTGTCCTCGACTACAAGAAACAGCTCGCCGCCGACCAGCCGACCATGGCAACCCGCAAGGCGTCCGAAGCGGTTCTCAATGTTATCAATGAAGTGGTGCCCGAAACGATCGGCGGTTCCGCCGACCTGACCGGTTCAAACAACACCAAGACACCGCAGACCGTGCCCGTGACGCCCGACGATTTCTCGGGCCGTTACATCCACTACGGCATCCGCGAACACGGCATGGCCGCCGCGATGAACGGCATGGCTCTGCACGGCGGGATCATCCCCTATTCCGGCGGCTTCCTGATCTTCTCCGATTACTGCCGCCCGTCGATCCGCCTCGCCGCCCTGATGAAGCAGCGGGTCATTCACGTCATGACCCATGACTCCATCGGACTTGGCGAAGACGGACCGACCCACCAGCCGGTCGAACACTTTGCGGCCCTGCGGGCGATCCCGGACCTGACCCTGTACCGTCCGGCGGATATCACCGAGACCCTGGAATGCTGGCAGCTTGCACTGGAACACCGGGACGGGCCGTCCGTTCTGGCGCTCACCCGTCAGAACCTGCCGTCCGTACGCAAGACTTATGAGGAAAACAACCTGTGCGCCAAGGGTGCATACGTGCTCGTGGACACGGATGACGAGGCCGCCGTCACCCTCTTCGCTTCGGGGTCCGAAGTGGAAATCGCGGTTGACGCGCAAAAGGAACTTTCCGAGGCCGGTATTGCGGCCAGGGTCGTTTCCGTGCCCTCCTTCGAACTGTTCGAAGCCCAGTCCGACGACTACAAGGCCGACGTGATCGGCAACAGCGCCGTCAAGGTCGCCGTGGAAGCCGGCATTCGCATGGGGTGGGACCGTTTTATCGGAAACGACGGCATCTTTGTCGGCATGTCCGGCTTCGGTGCCAGCGGCCCATACAAGGCCCTTTACGAACACTTCGGCATCACCTCGGACGCGGTTGTCGCGTCGGTGAAGGAACGGCTCGAAGCGTAATTGAATTCAATGCCCGGCGGCTTTTCCTCCATAAGGCGCCGGGACCTGAGCACATGAGTGCTCTCTATCGCAACCACCCTCGGGTGGTTCACCAATCGGCGTCCGGATCTTGAACGGATGCCCGGGATTGCGGGAGTGGAAAATGGTAACCAAGGTAGCAATCAACGGCTTTGGCCGCATCGGCCGGAATGTTCTGCGGGCCATCGTGGAAAGCGGCCGGACGGATATCGAAGTTGTCGGGATCAACGATCTCGGACCGGTTGAAACCAACGCGCACCTGCTGCGTTACGATTCGGTTCATGGCCGGTTCCCGGCCGAGGTCGTGGTCGACGGCGACACCATCGCGGTCGGCGGCGGCAAGCCGATCAAGGTCACGGCGATCCGCGACCCGAAAGAGCTGCCCTGGGGCGAGCTTGGCGTTGAAGTCGCCCTGGAATGCACGGGCATCTTCACCGCAAAGGAAAAAGCATCTATGCATCTGGAAGCCGGCGCCAAGCGCGTTCTGGTTTCCGCGCCTGCCGCAGGCGCCGACAAGACCATCGTCTACGGCGTCAACGACAGCGCCCTGACTGCTGAAGATCTCGTTGTTTCGAACGCGTCCTGCACGACCAACTGCCTGTCCCCGGTCGCCTATGTGCTGAACGAAGCCATTGGCATCGAGCACGGCTTCATGACCACGATCCACTCCTACACCGGTGACCAGCCGACGCTGGACACCATGCACAAGGATCTTTACCGCGCCCGCGCAGCGGCCATGTCCATGATCCCGACTTCGACCGGTGCCGCCAAGGCGGTCGGCCTGGTGCTGCCGGAACTCAACGGCAAGCTGGACGGCGTTGCGATCCGCGTTCCCACCCCGAACGTCTCCGTTGTCGACCTCAATTTCATCGCCTCGCGCGCGACGACCGTCGAGGAAATCAACAGCGCAATCCGCGAAGCTGCCGACGGCAAGCTGAAGGGCATCCTCGGCTACACGGACGAGAAGCTGGTGTCGATGGACTTCAACCACGACAGCCACTCATCGGTCTTCCACACCGACCAGACCAAGGTTCTGGACGGCACATTTGTCCGCATCCTGTCCTGGTATGACAATGAGTGGGGCTTCTCCAACCGCATGTCCGACACGGCCGTTGCCATGGCAAAGCTGATCTGACGCATAGGTTGGATGTTTCAGCATCCGATTTGAGTGAGGGCGGATGCAGTGATTCTGCAGCCGCCTTTTTCATGACGCCAACGTGCTCCGTGCCCACAAGCAACTACCAGCACAGCTCAGTTGCGATATACGAGAGAGAAAGAGAAAGTCAGGTGCTGTTCCGTGTCATTCTTTGAATTTGTTTTCTCGTTCTGGGGCGCGTTGGTGCTCGTGGTTTCGTTCGCATTCGCACTTGTGGTGTGGGTGGAATTCGGTGGTAGTCAGTATCGGCCAAAGTGGTTTGCTAAAATTGACAGGCGAAAAACGGCACTCATGAAAAACCAAAACCGTGACGACGTTTCATCGAATATGTAGCAATCATTGCTATCGGCAATTTGGAGAAGGCAATCATGCCACAAAGTTTCAAAACTCTCGACGACCTGTCCGACATCACCGGCAAGCGCGTGCTTGTGCGCGTTGATCTCAACGTTCCGATGGACGGCGGCAGGGTCACCGACACGACGCGGATCGAACGCGTGCTGCCGACCATTCGCGAACTTTCCGGCAAAGGCGCAAAAGTCATCCTGCTCGCCCATTTCGGCCGCCCGAAGGGCGAACGCGTCGCGGAGATGTCGCTCGCACCGGTGGCTCCGGCTGTCGCGGAATTATTGGAAAAGCCGGTCGCCTTCGCCGATGACTGCATCGGCCCGGCAGCGGCAAACGCCATTGCCGCTCTGCCGGATGGTGGTGTTCTACTCCTGGAAAACACCCGCTATCACAAGGGCGAAGAGAAGAACGACCCGGAGTTCGCCAGCCAGCTTGCGGCAAACGGCGACATCTATGTCAATGATGCCTTTTCCGCCGCGCACCGTGCACATGGTTCGACCGAAGGCATTGCCAGGCTTCTTCCCGCCTATGCGGGCCGCACCATGCAGGCTGAGCTGGAAGCGCTCGGCTCCGCCCTCGGCGAACCGGTGCGGCCGGTATTGGCCGTTGTTGGCGGCGCGAAGGTTTCTTCCAAGATCGATCTCCTGGAAAACCTCGTTTCCAAGGTCGACATGCTGGTGATCGGCGGCGGCATGGCCAACACCTTCCTTGCGGCCAAGGGTACCGATGTCGGCAAATCGTTGTGCGAGCACGATCTTGCGGATACGGCAAGGAAGATCATGACGGCAGCCGAGGCGGCCAACTGCGAAATCGTGCTGCCCGACGATGCCGTCGTTGCCAGGGAATTCAAGGCCGGCGCGGACAACGAAACGGTCGCGCTCGACGCCATTCCCGCCGACGCGATGATCCTGGATGTCGGCGCAGCCTCCATCAATACTGTCATTTCGAAGATCGATGCGGCCAAGACCCTGGTGTGGAACGGTCCGCTCGGCGCGTTCGAGATCGCGCCTTTCGACAAGGCAACGGTGGCTGCTGCGCAGCACGCAGCCGACAACACCCGGGCTGGCAAACTGAACTCTGTCGCGGGTGGCGGCGACACGGTCGCGGCGCTCAACCACGCTGGCGCGGCGGCAAGTTTCTCCTATGTCTCCACTGCAGGCGGTGCTTTCCTGGAATGGCTGGAAGGCAAGGAACTGCCGGGCGTCAAGGCTCTGGAAGGCTGAATTCCAAAAAGGAGGAAAACATGCAGCGTTGTTTTGCAAACATTCTGACGGAAGAAGTCGCGGCAACCGCCGCTTTCTACGAAACGCTGCTTGGCATGACGCCGAAATTTTCCTCCGACTGGTTCGTCAACCTTGCGGATCCGGACAATAAAGGCATTGAACTTGGCATCTTGAAACAGACCAGCGAGATCGTTCCGGCCAGGGCCCAGAAGGCACCGGCCGGGATCATGCTGACATTCGTCGTGGACGATTGCGATGCCATCTACGAAAAGGCGCAGGCGGCAAAGGCCGTGATCGTCGAGCCGCCACGCGAAATGCCATATGGTCAGCGCCGCATGGTCCTGAGAGACCCTGCCGGGACGTTCGTCGACATCAGCTCGCTTGTTTGACACGGTCCTTGTTCGAAGGTCTTACGCCTGAAATTAATTCGCCATCCGAATTAATTGTGCTCGCAAATTTTCGCCATGCGCTTGTATTTAAATTGATTTAAGCGGTCGCGCCGCTCTTTCCAAGCTTGAGAATCTTGTTAGAACGACCACAGATTGACGCACTGCCGCAACGTATTTCAGACTTCCAGGATCCGCGGCAGGCGGGACACCGATACCGGGAGACAATTGATGGCTCGAATTACCCTTCGCCAGTTGCTTGATCACGCTGCAGAGAACGACTACGGCGTTCCCGCATTCAACATCAACAACATGGAGCAGGCACTGGCGATCATGGCGGCGGCGGACCAGACCGATTCCCCCGTCATCATCCAGGCATCCCGCGGTGCCCGCGCCTATGCCCACGACGTGATGCTGAAGCACATGATGGATGCCGTCGTCGAGATCTACCCGCATATTCCGGTCTGCGTCCATCTGGACCACGGCAACGCGCCGCAGACCTGTATGACCGCCATCCAGGCCGGCTTTACGTCTGTGATGATGGACGGCTCGCTCGAAGCGGACGGCAAGACGCCGGCCAACTGGGATTACAATGTCGGCGTCACCAAGACGGTCACCGACATGTCGCATCTGGGCGGCATCTCCGTCGAAGGCGAACTCGGCGTGCTCGGATCGCTTGAAACCGGCATGGGCGACAAGGAAGACGGACATGGCGCGGAAGGCAAGCTCAGCCACGACCAGCTGCTGACCGATCCGGCCGAAGCGGTCAAGTTCGTTCAGGAGACCAAGGTCGACGCGCTTGCGATTGCGATGGGCACCAGCCACGGTGCCTACAAGTTCACGCGCCAGCCCGACGGTGAGATCCTGGCCATGCATGTGATCGAGGAAATTCACAGGCGCCTGCCGGACACGCACCTTGTGATGCACGGCTCTTCGTCGGTTCCCCAGGACCTGCAGGACATCATCAACCAGTATGGCGGTGAAATGCCCCAGACCTGGGGCGTGCCCGTGGAGGAAATCCAGCGCGGCATCAAGAACGGCGTCCGCAAGATCAACATCGACACGGACAACCGCATGGCGCTCACCGGTCAGATCCGCCGTGTCCTCAGCGAAAACCCGGGTGAGTTCGATCCGCGCAAATATCTGAAACCGGCCCGCGAGGCCATGCAGAAGCTCTGCGTCGAACGTCTGGAAGCCTTCAACACGGCCGGGCAGGCTTCCAAGATCACCAAAATCATCACGCTCTCCGAAATGGCCGCGCGTTACGCCGACGGAAGTCTCGACCCGAAAATCGGCTAGAGCATCGGGCGGTAAGTGTGCACGATGCTCTAACCCACCGGTTTTCACCGCTCAGATCATAGATTTCTTGAAAGAGGGGCCTTGCGTCCCTCTTTCGCCGTCTTTAGGTGATGGACACATAAATAAGACTGAAATGGCATGCGAAATGGCGAAATCCCGTCAGGAAGGGTGTGTGGAGCGGGCTTCCTGCCCGGTCAAGCACGCTAACGCCACGGGGTGAAGCCATTTCCATGTCCTTCGGATTTGACCGGCTTGCGCCTCCTCCGCGTTGCGAAAGGCTTGAAAATGAAGCACATTTCCTGCGCTTCCGCTCCTTGAGGCGAAGCAAGCCGCCTCAAACCATTTCGGCCTTATTCATGAGTCCATCACCTAGGGACAAGAACCCGAATGACAAGAACCGCTCCGACAGGACCTGAAACGTGAATCGACCACGCCTTTTTCTCGTAACGCCGCCCCAGTTCGATACCGATGACATGGCATCGAAAATCGAGCAGGCGTTCGCCGGTGGCGACATCGCGTGCATCCTGATCTACCTGCCGGCTGAAAGCACCAAGGCCGTGCAGGAAGCAGCCGGCAAGCTGGTCCCGGTCATTCAGGCCGGCGGAGCCGCCGCCCTTGTCTATCGGGACACGCAGGCTGCCGGGCGCAGCAACGCCGACGGTGTCCATGTCGATACGTCGCTTGAAGACGTCAAGCTCGCGGTGGAGAGTTTCCAGCCTGAGCGGATCGTCGGCACGGGAGGCACCAAGCTCAAGCATGACGCCATGGAATGGGCGGAAACCGGCGTAGACTACCTGTTTTTCGGCAAGCTCGATCTTGATGAGCGCGACAAGGCGCATGACAAGACGCTTGCAGGTGCCGCATGGTGGGCCGAACTGTTTGAAACACCCTGTGTCGCGATGGCGGGCAACACTCTGGAGACCTTGCCCGAGGTCGCCGCGACAGGCGCGGATTTTGTTGCCCTTAAGGATGCGGCCTGGAAATCCGATGCGCCGATTTCAGAGGTCATTGCCATGGCCAACACCATTCTGGAAGCCCACCCGTTTCCGGAGGGTGAATAGACGGCGGCATGCCGCTTACTGAACACGGAGTTGCAACGATGTTGAAGGAAAGCTCCCGCCCCTGCCGTTTTCAGATGGCCGTGCTCGCGCTCGCCGGACCACTCCTGTTGCCGATCTCGATCGCACCTGCTGCGGCACAGGAGAAAAGTCCGGAAGCGGCGGAGCAAATCGAGCAGATCGTCGTCACCGAACCGGCCGTTATTGACATCACCACGCAGGAAAAGACGCTCTTTGGCATAATCGATGCCGGGCCGCCCGAATTCGAGGAAAAAAGCGAAGTCACGGCCGAGATGGCCTATTCCGCCTTTCAGCGCGGCTGGTTTCTGACAGCGCTGGGGCTCGCGACACCGCTTGCCGAGCAGGGCGACAAGGCCGCTCAGGCACTGCTTGGCGTTCTTCACGAAAAAGGGCTGGGTATCAAGCTGGACAAGTCCAAGGCGGCCGACTGGTACACCCTTGCCGCCGCAGCGGGCGACAATGGATCGGCGCTGCAGCTGGCTCAGTTCTATCTGCTTGGAACAGGCGTCGAAGCCGACAAGGCGAAGGCTGCGGATCTGTTCGAACAGGCAGCCGATGCCGGCAATGCCTCGGCGCTCTACAATCTGGCTGTTCTCTATCAGGAAGGTGAAGGACGTCCCTTCAACGAGGAAAAGGCCCGCGCCCTCCTGGAAGAAGCAGCACGCAAGAACGATCCCGAAGCCCAGTATGCGCTCGGTCTGTCCTATCTTGAATCGCAGACGGGCCTGAACGATCCGGGTCAGGGAGCCTTCTGGCTCGGACGCGCGGCGCGCAGGGGTCACACGTCCGCGCAGGTCTACTACGGAATCCTGAGGCATCAGGGCAAGGGCGTCGATCCGAACGAGGCCGAAGCCGCCGACTGGTTCGAGCGGGCTGCCATTGCCGGCAATCCGGTCGCCATGAACCGCCTGGCGAGGATTTATGCGTATGGCCGCGGACGGGAACAGGATTTCACGGCAGCCGCCGGCTGGCATCTGGCGGCGCGCTCAAACGGCGTGCCGGACTTCAATCTGGACAGGATCGTCGAAACGCTCGATGAAAAGACGATCGAGGACGCACGCGTTTTGGCCGAACAGCACGCCACGACGCTGCTCGCACCGACCGAAGATCCGGCTGCGGAATCTCCGTAAATCGTCCCAGAGTGGGTCAAACCTAGGAGAAATTGCCTTTTTTCCTTGAAACGGCCCCGCTTTTGTGGTGGACAGTCGCGAGCATTTTCCGGCGCTTCGGTGATCTGCCGGGGTCCGCTCTGCTTCAGATCCTAACAATTCATAAAATCGGTCGTTCCATGAAAATCAACGGTAACGAAATCAAGCCCGGCAATGTGCTTCAGCATCAGGATACGCTCTGGGCGGTCGTAAAGGTCCAGCACGTGAAACCCGGCAAGGGCGGTGCCTTCGCACAGGTTGAGATGAAGAATCTGATCGATGGCCGCAAGCTCAACGAGCGCTTCCGCTCAGAAGACAAGGTCGAGCGCGTGCGCCTGGAACAGAAGGACTTTCAGTACCTTTACACCCAGGACGACATGCTGATCTTCATGGACACCGAGACCTACGAACAGCTGGAACTGCAGTCCGAATTCGTCGGCGATCGCGCCGCCTTCCTGCAGGACGGCATGATGGTCACCGTGGAACTTCACGAGGAGCGCCCGATCGGCATCACCCTGCCGCAGCACGTGACGCTCGAGATCAGCGAAGCCGACGCGGTCGTGAAAGGTCAGACCCAGTCTTCTTCCTATAAACCCGCACTGATGGAAAACGGCGTTCGCGTGATGGTTCCGCCCTTCATCACCGCCGGTGAGAAAATCATCGTCGACACGGGTACGCTGGAATACGTCCGCCGCGCCGAATAGGCGTCCGGTGAGAACACTTTTTACAAACACCAATTCTGGCGCGCCCGGGCGTTTTCGGGCGCGGCCCAACAACAAGTGACAATCCATGGCCCGCACAGCAATCCTCAACGTGATGGTACAAGCCGCAATCAAGGCCGGACGCAGTCTGGTTCGCGACTTCGGCGAAGTCGAAAATCTCCAGGTGTCCCGCAAGGGGCCCGGTGATTTCGTTTCCGCCGCCGACCGCCGCGCGGAGGAAATCCTGAGTGGGGAACTTACCAAGGCACGCCCGACTTACGGCCTTGTCATGGAAGAAAGCGGTGTCGTGGAAGGCACAGACGGCCAGCACCGCTGGCACATCGACCCTCTCGACGGCACCACCAACTTTCTTCACGGCATTCCGATCTTTTCGGTCTCAATTGCGCTTGAGCGCGCGGGCGAGATCGTTGCGGGTGTCATCTTCAACCCGGTCATGGACGAACTCTACACCGCCGAGCGCGGCCGCGGTGCCTTTCTCAACGACCGGCGCCTGAGGGTCGCCGGACGGACAGAGCTGCCGGAAATGCTGATCGGCATGGGTCTTCCCTTCATCGGCAAGGGCGATCACGGCCGAGCGCTTCGCGAACTGCGCCACGTGATGCCGGAAGTTTCCGGTGTCCGCCGCGCCGGCGCCGCCTCGCTCGATCTCGCCTGGACCGCCTCCGGACGCCTCGACGCCTATTGGGAACACAATCTGAATTCCTGGGACATTGCCGCCGGCATCCTCATGGTGCGCGAGGCAGGCGGCTTCGTGAGCGACCTGCAGGGCAAGAACAAGATGCTGGAAACCGGCGACGTTCTGGTTGGCAACGAATATGCTCACAGGCTGCTGCTGCGGCTTCTGAAACAGGCCGAAACGGCAGCCTGACATCGGGCGGCAGCAAACGTTGGAGCAAATCAGAGCGGAACCGCGATCCGGTTCAGTTTGGCCGTATGCTGTCCGCCGCCGTTGCCGCGCGCATCCACCTCCAGAGACAGGTAGCTGCCCGTCTTGAACCTGGTCGCCTTGGTCAGAACCTCGAAGAATGTCGTCCCGTCCGGCTCTGTCAGAAACGTGTTGAACTCGAACCGGCCATTGCCGCGGTAGGATCCCTGCAACGTTTCAGCACCAAGGCTCTGGCTTTGGTCGATCGTGTACACTTCGACCGGGAACGCGGACCTGGGAAAGCCCGTGATCGTGACGATCTCGACATTCACCAGTTGACCGCCCTTCTTCTGAGGCCCCGTACCGGGAAAGAACGTCATGTCGCGGAACCGGTAGGCGAAGATCAGGGTATTGGTATTGGTCGAGCGAACGACCCGGCTCTGCACTGCGCCCTTGATCCTTCCGCCCGACCCCGTTGGACCGTTTGACCCGTTTGGCGGTGTGTACTGTCCCGCATCGAAAGGGATCACCTCGTCGTAGATGACCGTGCCGCCGAGATCGGTGCGGCTGACATCCCGAACATGCAGGACATCACTGCCCGTATCGTCGTAATTCGTGGGTGTCGGACGCTGTATCCCGTTCAAGGTTGTGCCGCCGGACTGGCAGGCTCCCAGGGAAAATGCTCCAAGCAGGAATGTTCTTCGGTGCATGTCGAAACCATCCAAATCATAAAAAAACAAACAATCAAATCGGCGCAACCGCCTGCCCTGCAGCGTGACTGCAACAGCAGCCGGAAAATCAAACGCCCGGCCGCCGGGGCCGAGCGCCTTTAATTGCCGCTAGGTAACTTACCTAAAACGGGAACGGCCATCAAACTTCAATTCTTGATGGGTTTTCCTTTTCGGTGAGTGACGAACGTGTGGACCAGCCTCAAGAACCGGTGGTTCAGGTCCGTGTCCGAAACGTCTTGCCTACTTGGTCTGCATACCTGCAACCATTTTCAGGACCTGCCGGCGCGGCATCAGCGGCGTCAACCAGTTCAGCATGAACGACAGACGCTGTTCGTTGACGGCGATCAGTTCGCCTTTCATCATCGCATCGTAGCCGCACTTGGCAACTGAGGCAGGGGTCGCCCCCTTCTGCTTCGCCAGACCGGTTCCGCCCAGATCCGCCGTTGCAACGAACTCCGTATTCACCAGCCCGGGGCAAAGGGCCGTGGAGGTAATCCCGTCCTTGCGCATTTCCTGATCGATCGCCTGACTGAAAGAAGTGACGAAAGCCTTGGTTGCGAAGTAGACCGCCTGATAGGGACCGGGAATGAAGCTGGCGGTCGAGGAAACGTGCAGCATGCGTCCGCCGTTCCGGCTTTTCATGTCATTGCCGAAGTGATGGCTGAGCGTCACCAGTGCCGAAACGTTGAGATCGATCATGGCCTGATCCTTGGCAAGGTCACGGTCAAGAAAAGCGCCATGTCCGCCAAAACCTGCATTGTTGATCAGGATGTCGACGTCGATACCCTGCCCCTTGACCGCCTCGTAAAGAGCCGTTGCCTGCGCCGGCGACCCGACATCCTGCGCGAAAACAGTGACCTTTACCTTGTAAGCCGCTTCGAGTTCGCTCTTCAGGGCGTCCAGCGGCTCCTGCCGCCGTGCTACGACGACAACATCGCCGCCGCGTTTGGCGTGGTAACGCGCAAATTCCATTCCAATTCCGGATGAGGCTCCCGTGATCAACGCAGTGTTCGACATGACGTGCTCCTGTAAAAAGTCAACAACTGTTGACGAAGCAGATAAGGTGCGGAAAAACGAAAGTCAACAGTCGTTGACAAAAATATTCGTGGCATCTAGATGAGACCCATGAGCAAGTCTACCTCCACCAAGGCAAAACTCGTCGCTGCAGCCCGGGAACTGTTCTGGACACGCGGCTATTCGAACGTCTCGGTCCGCGACATAACCGGAAAGGCAGGCGTGGATGCCGCGCTTGTGTCCCGTTATTTCGGCGGCAAACAGGGGCTTTTCGAAGCAACCCTGGCCGAGATCCCGCCATGGGACGCATTGACCGCGTCGTCAGACGAACTGCTTGCAAAGGCCGCCGAGAGCTTTGCACATCCGTTTGACCCCGAAGCCGACGCCACGAATGTCTTTACCATGCTCCTGGCAAATGTGATTGATCCGGAAATGGGCGGCATGATCCGCGAACTGGTGCAGGCGAAACTCGCCGATCCGCTCACAAAAAGGATCGACGGACCTGGCGCGCGCGAGCGCGCTGCGCTGCTGCTTTCCGTTTTGTTCGGTGTTGCCCTGATGCGCAAGAACTTCCAGCTTGAAGGCCTTGCCGGCAAGTCACCGGAACAACTTCAGGCGGAGATCATCCGGCTCGGCCGGGTCGCACTCGAATGCAGGGACTAGCACCGGGACGAAGTCCGGGCCCTTGCCGGTCATGCCGCCTCTTTTGCAAGCGTCAGCAGTTTCTTCGAGAACTTTGCGGTCTTGCCGCCACCGGACAAGGACGCAAGACAGCTTAGCGTTTCCGGCCGTTCGGGCGCGGTGCCCGCATCGACATGAAGCTCGTAATAGAGTTCCAGCATGCCCCCGAGATCGCGCGGACATTCTTCCGGCGCAAAGTCAAGGATCGAACCGATCGTCTCGCGGACATGACGCGCCGCACCTGCCTCGGCCATGGCAGCGAACCCCCTCGTCCATCGGGTCGTCGGCAAGGCTCCCGAGAGCAGGAAAACCTTGATTGCGTCAGCGAAGTCGCCGATGGCGAGACGTCCGTTGTTAAGGGTTTCCGTTGCCGCTTCGGCTGCAAGCGACGTCACCGACTTGTCTTCGACCGCCATGTAGTAAGCCAGCACCCCTGCCCTCAATGGACCGACGTCCGGGCCCGGCCGAAAAAACGGTTCAAGATAGGCCCGCGTGTGGTTGTCCGTAAGCTTCTGCCAGACGTCCTGGTGGAGGAGCGCCTGCCGGAAAAGGAGATCCGGTGCGCCTGGCCGTGCGAGCGACGCCCAGGCAACATCGGCAAACGAGTTGCCGCATCGGCGAAGCATGATGGGCGTTTTGCTTTCCTTGCGGGAAAAGACCGATCGCAGACCGCCTCCTTCGCCTTCAACCTCCGGCGCGATCGGCACGGTCACGTCGACCCAGAAATACGCCCCGCACTTGCTGTCCTTGCGCACAACATCGAGTGTCATCTTCGCCGGCACGCCGCATTCCGGATAGGTTTTTCCAAAAAGCCCGGCAACGCGGCTGTCTTCACGAACCGGCCTGCGCGCGCACCACGCCGCCGCCCATAACTCGGGCGTTGGCCCGATATCGACATCTTGACCAATTGCATAGGCGAAGGCGCGCTCTGGCTCTGAAGCCATGGAAAGACCAGCGGGACTGCCCGGTGTATCTGCATTGAGCCGCATGAGCGCGAGGGATAGGTCGGCCGTCCCGGGCGAGGCGCCTGCGGCCGCATAGCGCTGCAGCCGGTCAAGCAGATCTGCTGCCTTGATCGCACCGGAAGTGTCGCCCGGCAGGGAAAGCAGCGGGAGCGATTCACCGGCCAGAACCCGGTCGAGCATTTCGCCGTTCCGCGCAAGATGCAGCGATTGAAGTCCGGTCTCATCAACAAGAGACGCGCTTTCACGCCCGTCCTCTTCCCTTGCAAGGGCAGCGAGCGGCTGGCCTTCGCAAAGCCCGCGCCCGGTCAGCGCGAGCACGGCCCGCACACCAACACCGCCCGGTCTTGCCCAGAGCTGTCCGGCGCGTTTTTTCAGCGGCGAAAGGAGTGTGCCGTTTCCGCGCAATTCAGCTCCGAACCGCGAAATACCGTCAGCCGCACGCTCAACGTCAAACGGGTCACGGGGCGTTTCAAGCACGGAAAGGAACAGGGACAGCGCTTCGTCGGCGTTTTCAACCGGTGATATCACCACCGCCTGCAACGGCTCGGCGGGAACAGCGGCCGCGTGGGCGCCGGGCTGAGCCGTCCCGCCGGCCATGCCGGCAATCCGGTTGCGCAGGGATGGCACGACAAGATCGGCGTAATCGGCAAGAAACGGCTGCACGCTGCTTTCATTGCCATCGCTCAGCCTCTCGATGAGATCCAGCGCCGTTTTTTGAACGCCCGCATCTTCGGACACAAGCGCCTGGGTAACGGCCTTCAGAGCCTCGGAGCGGGTCTTCTGGTCGCGCGTGCACGCCCGGTCAACCAGTTTCAGTGCGGCAAGAACCGACCCCTTCGAACGCGCCTGAAGGGCAGGTTCAAGACTTGTGAGCAATTTGGCCGGTTCCAGCGGGGAAGACTTGTCGGCGGCCTGAACGAATTTCAGCGCAAAAGACACCGTGGGTGGAACGGAGGATGACAGAAGGCCGAGATAACGGTCGGCACGCGCGGCAATTTCCTCCTTCGTCGGCGCCAGTGCGGTGTGGAAGCGGGAGTACCAGCCGGCACGATACTGGCCGAAGTCCCGTTCAAGGGCATCGAGCGACGCGTCGAGAAGCCTCTGACGGTCGAGCTTGCCCGCCTCTGCATAGCCGATCAGCCGGTCGGACCAGGTGGGCGTACCCTGTTTCGCGAACTTGTCATGATTGGCGAGACTGAACTCACCGCCGCCCTCGACTTCGAAAAACCGCCACACATCTTTGGAAAGCAGGACCTCTTCGTCGACGCCCCAGCGTTCGTGCCAGATCCCGTAGTAACCGAGAATAATGCCATCGCTTTCCGGCCTCACTGCGAGGCCGTCCTGCCAGAGTGGAGCGGCGTTGCCGATGGCATGCGGATTTTGCTCAACAAGGTGGTCGACAAGACCCTGCGCGAAATCCAGCTCAAGGCCCCTGAAGACATCCTGGATCGGAACAGAGGCAGGCATTGGAACGAAACCGAGTTTCTTGAGCTCCGAAAGGGTTGCCGTTGCATAGAGCCCAACAATGACGGCATCGCGGTCACGCGGTTTTGTGGCTTTGTCCCCGCGCTGCTCGAATCCGAACAGCACATGGTCCGAATAGAGCTTCGCGACAGCTTTCGCATGGGGACGCCGGTCGGCATGCGGGATCGCGGCGAGGCTTTCAAGCGCGCTGCGCGCCTTCTGCTTCGTGACAATCGAGATCAGTTTTTCTTCGCTCACGCCAACCTCTCAAGTTGCATTTCAACCGCCAGCACGTGCTTGCAGGGTCCTCTTTGACGTCCGTGTTTCGAAAACCACGGACAAGTGCAGCGCCAGCCCTGCGCGTCCCGGTCAACCTTGTGAACGACGTCTTTGCTTGCGACCTCTGCTCCGAAGGGTGTCATCGTCACAGCATTCGCTTCGCAAAGGTCCCGGGCTGCCTTCAGCCTTGGATTGAGATCGTCCAGCGGCGCAAGATCAAAGGGAAGAACGCGGTGGAAATAACCCATCCGGCCGAGATCGAACCCGACGAGGCCTCTGGCTGCGAGCTCCGCCAGAGCATCTTCGACAATGTGCGTTTCAAGACCTGTTGCCGATGAAAGTGCCGGGACGTCGATACGGTCCTGCCAGTTGAGCTGGGCCCGGATCGCCGCGACCGCATCGCTCGAGGATGACACCATCGCGGACAGGGTGCCGCCATCACCTGAAAACCCGCGCCAGGGCTCCGCGTTCAAAACCAGCCAGAAGCGCTGACTGCCGAAATCAAGCGACCACGCGCTGGCTCCGGTTGCCTCTGCGCTGAAAACATCCATTCCGCCGGAACGGCTGACCATGGCTTCCAGGAGGCGCAACCGGTGAGCACCGCGCAGCAGGACAGCCCCGTCCGCCGGGCGCGAGGACACGGCGGCAATGCCGCCGCGCACGCTCACCCATCGGGCGCTGTCGTCCTTGCTCCGGGGCAACGTCCGCAGGAAACGCTGCGCGGCGATCCTGGACAGATGGAAGGCCGGCTGCATTTGCGCCTGGGCAACCTGTAACTCGGCAAATCCCCTGATCCAGCGCAGCGGCAGCGGCACCTTGCGTTCAACAACGGTTGTGTCGTCGCGCGTGATGCCGACGGCATCTTGCGAAACAGTTATGTCGAAATCCGTATCGCGACCGACATTCGCCAGCGCGCCGCGAAGCTCCGCTCCGAAGTCGACATTCGTAGTACCGTTCCGGGAATGGCTGACTTCCAGTGCATCCGGCGTCAGATCCATCCTGGCATAGGCGCTGCAACACGCGGAAAATCCCTCGAAGCGCACCGCACCGGGGCTGACAGTTACCACCGGATCAGCCTCGCGCAGGATCTTCGCGAGCATCCCCGGCGGAATGTAATAGCGTGCGGCCACCGTCTCGGAGACCGCGCGCAACCCCTTTGCAGTGATGTCGGGATAGAGCGCCCGGGCGCTCAGGAAATGTCCGGAGTTCGATGGAGACACACCCCTGTCAGTCGCAAGGGTCAACCGGGTTCTGCCGGCATTTGCGTGAACCCCGGACGACGCCGCATATCGATAGGTCTTGTCGGTCGCGGGCAAAACTGGACATCCCGTCAAACAAAATCAGCAGAGTGTCTTTTGGCGCATTTCAATTAAAACGGGATGAAAATAAATCCTAACAATTGTCATAATTTCCGAGGCTTGGAGCGCTTCATGAGACATCGCCCGCCCAAGCACCCCGGTCCCGTTCCGCTTTTATCCTGAAGCCGGGAACAACGCGGTACGAGGACACCTCTTTCCTGTCTGTGCAGGCGAGATTTGTCTTAACTTTCAGGCGGCTTACGCTAAGCTTTCCCGAGTTATGTCTTGGCCGCAGCTGCGAGAGGGTCACCGGAACGGCGGTTGTCTTTGGGTCGTAGACTCCGGGTACAGAAAAAAGAGCGGGGAAGCGCGTGATGGGTTGGGTTCGCTCACTGGTGACGGGATTGTCGGTCCCCTGTCTCATGCTCGGGCTTCTGTTCTTTGCGGCTTCTCTTACCCCGTCCCTGATACCGCGCGGTCCGCTGGTTCAGGGCATACTCGGCGGTATCGTGATCGCGCTCGGTTATCTGCTGGGCAGGATCGTCGACCTGACCTGGCAGGCTGCGGACCTGCCGCGTCTTCGCGGCAAGGCCGCCCTGACCGCCAATCTTGTGCTGGCAGCGGCCACGCTTCTGTTCATCCTATGGACCGCAACATCCAGTCTGAAATGGCAAAATGAACTTCGCGTCAAGATGGGTCTCGAACCGGCGCAAGCCCAGCACCTTGTAACCATTCTGGTCAGCGCCACGCTCACATTCATCGTGGCATACCTGATCGGAGCCCTGGTTGTGGCCCTGTTCCGCTGGATCCGATCGCGTTTCTATCGCTTCATGCCGGCGCGCAGAGCCAATGTTCTCGGTGTCGTGGCGGTGATCCTGATCCTGTTCGTGGTGACGCGCGACGGCATTCTCGATCGCGTCGTAACAGGGCTCGACGAAAGCTACGAAACGGCGCAACAGCTCTTCGATGCCGCCCCGCCGCCACCGGATGATCCGCGAAAGTCGGGATCTTCCGCCTCCCTGATAGACTGGGCAGCAATGGGAAAGCCCGGACGCGATTTCGTGCAGTCCGGGCCTGACAGGGAGGCAATTTCCGCCTTTACCGGCAAACCGGCCCTGGACCCGATCCGTGTCTATGTTGGCCGGGCCAACGCAGAGACGCCCGAAGAACGGGCCAAGCTGGCGCTGGAAGAACTCAAGCGGCTGAACGCCTTTGACCGCGAGGTCCTCATCGTCACCAGCCCGACCGGAACCGGCTGGATGGACCCCGGTTCCCATGACCCGCTCGAATACATGCACAACGGCAACATCGCGACGGTCAGCGCCCAGTATTCCTACCTGCAATCCCCGCTTGCCCTGATCCTGGAAACGCGCACCGGCCTCGATCAGGCGACAGCGCTTCTGGAGGTGGTTCACGATCACTGGAAAACCCTGCCGAAGGACAGCCGACCAAAACTGTATGCGCACGGCCTCAGCCTCGGGGCCTGGTCGTCAATGTATGGAACCAACCTGTTCCGCATGGTCGGTGATCCGATTGACGGTGCATTCTGGGCAGGCCCGCCGTTTCCATCCGATCTCTGGAACTACGTTCAAAATGCGCGCAACCCCGGAACTCCCTGGGTCTTGCCCACAATCAATGACGGTTCGCTTGTCCGCTACGCTTCGCATTATGCCGACGCGTCGGAGGCCCCTGCTGACTGGGGCGGCATGCGCATCGTCTTCCTGCAGTATTCCAGCGATCCGATTGTTTTCTACGACCCCTTTTCCCTTTGGCGCGCACCGCCGTGGATGAACGACCCGCCGGCTCCCGATGCATCGGAGCACCTGACCTTCATACCGGTCGTCACCCAGTTTCAGCTCGCGCTCGACATGGCACTGGCTTTCGGCGCACCGCCCGGACACGGCCACGCATACTACGCTCAGGATTACATCGAGCCCTGGGTTCAGGTAACAGCTCCAAAGGACTGGACGGACGCGGACACGGAACGGCTCAAGGCCCATTGCGACCTGGGCTTCCAGAATGGCTGTTCCAATTGAGCCTGTCCTGAAGTGGTCAGTCCCGAGCGGCGATTCGTGCCCGCGTGGAAGACCCGGCCGAGAGGGACGGCACCCTGGCGGATGCGTGCGATTCCAAGCTTTCCAGACATTATTACCCTTCCACCGCGATAAGAGGTTTCCAAGGCGTTAAAAATCACGCTATCAATTAGTTACCTTTGAAACAGGCGATTGATTGCACAATATGGCCCGTGAATTTGATCCGTACAGTCTGTCCAGCCCGAGGGCATATCTGACCTTCATGATCATCTTCCTGGTGATCGTTGCCTTCATCGCTTTCATCCTGTTTCCGCAGATTTCCGTCGCCTTCATGAGCAACCCCGGCCTGAACGGGCTGATCGTGCTGGTGGGTGTGTTCGGTGTCCTGCTGCTGTTCGGCAGGGTCATCCGGCTGTTCCCTGAAATCGCTTGGGTGAACAGTTTCAGAATGGGTGACCCGGCGCTCGATACCCGTTCTCCCGTTTTGCTGGCGCCGATGGCGGCGCTCCTCGGCAACAAGGCCGGAGACATGGCGCTGACGCCGACGACCGCCCGCTCCATTCTCGATTCCATCGGCATGCGCCTTGAGGAATCGCGCGAAATGTCCCGATACCTGACCGGCCTGCTGGTTTTCCTGGGACTTCTCGGCACATTCTGGGGCCTGCTTCAGACCGTGAGTTCCGTTGGTGCCACCATTCAGTCTCTCGATGTCGGGTCGGGTGACGCCAACGTGATCTTCGAGGATCTCAAGGCCGGGCTGGAAGCGCCGCTCTCCGGTATGGGCACCGCGTTTTCATCCTCGCTTTTCGGCCTGACCGGGTCTCTCGTTCTGGGTTTCCTCGACCTGCAGGCGGGACAGGCCCAGAACCGGTTCTACAACGAGCTTGAGGACTGGCTGTCCACCGTCACGGACATCGATCCGGAAGACGGTCTCTTCAATGCGCCCGACGCGCCCGGCGTCGAACAGATACAGGCCTCGATCCAGACGCTTCAGAAAAGTGTCGAGGACGGTGGCGGCAAGAACGCCGCCCAGGCCATGGCCAATCTCGCTGAAGGCATCCAGGGCCTGGTCAAGCATGTCCGCTCCGAACAGCAGATGATGCGGGACTGGGCGGAAGCCCAGGGCGAACAGCAGAAGCGTATCGAAGGGCTGCTGACCTCGATTTCAGCCGCGTTCGATCGCGCGAAGGAGTAACGTCGGATGGCCGCAGGATTGCGCGCCCGTCGCCGCGCCCAGACAACGGATTACTGGCCCGGCTTTGTCGATGCGATGGCAACCCTTCTGCTTGTCATCATCTTCCTTCTGTCGATTTTCATGATCGCGCAATTCTTCCTGTCACAGCAGCTTTCCGGACGCGACACGGTGCTCAACCGGCTGAATGCCCAGATCAGCGAACTGACGGAACTGCTGGCGCTGGAACGGGCGGCGTCCGGCGAATTGGAAGACACGATCCTCGGTCTGCAGGCGAACCTCTCCGATGCGGAAGCGGAACAGAGCCGTTTGCTGGGACTTCTGGAAAGCAGTTCCGGGGCCGCCGATGCCGCCGGCGGGCGCGCAGCGCAACTGGAAAACCTCTTGGACGACGAACGCCAGGTCAGCCAGGAAGCGCTTGCCCAGGTCGAACTGCTCAATCAGCAGATCGCCGCGCTCAGACGCCAGATCGCAGCGGCCAATGCAGCCCTTGAGGCCTCCGAAGCCAAGGAAGCGGACAGCCAGGCCAAGATCGCCAGCCTCGGCCGCCGGCTGAATGCCGCGCTTGTCCAGCGCGTGCAGGAACTGTCTCGCTACCGGTCGGACTTCTTCGGGCGGCTGCGCGAAATCCTGTCGCAGCGATCCGATATCTCGGTGGTCGGTGACCGCTTCGTATTCCAGTCCGAGGTTCTGTTCGATTCCGGGTCCGAAGACATCAACCCCGCCGGTGAGCAGGAACTGGAAAAGCTGGCAGATGCCATTCAGGAACTGAGCGCGCAGATCCCCGATGAGATCAACTGGGTGCTCAGGGTCGACGGGCATACCGACGCCCGCCCGCTGTCCGGCACCGGGCGCCTGCGCAACAACTGGGAACTGTCGGCGGCGCGTGCCATTTCCGTTGTCCGGTATCTCATTGAAAAAGGCGTTGACCCGAAGCGCCTTGTCGCCGCCGGGTTCGGTGAATTCCAGCCTCTGGAAGAAGGCGAGGAGCCCGAGGTTCTCGCAAGGAATCGCCGCATCGAACTGAAACTCACCGAGCGCTGACGAATTTCACGCGTAAAACGTCAATCACCCGGCTCGTTCACCGATGCGTCGGTGTCCACTTGTCCAGCGCTTCAAGCATCTTTTCATGTTCGCCCGCGCGCATGCCGATATTCGTCTGGCTGTAAGGGAAGTTCCGAGCGGTGACTTCGGCGTGGAACTTGCCGAGTGCGGCAACGCGTTCCTCGTGGATCTGCTTGTGAAGACGCCCGACATTGCCGAAGGCATAGGCGTGCTTCGGCGGCGTTTCCTCTTCGCTGGCCTCGCCGCAGATATCGGCAACAAAGGAAAAGACGGCATCGCCCGCCTTTCCCGATCCGAGTGAAAAGGTGACGACCGATGTCTTATCGTTGATCACCGCCAGAACTTCTTCCGCGATACACTCCGCTTCCACGGCGAAGACGCCTGCATCTTCCATGCGCTTGAGCGTTTCGAAGATCTTCATCGCCTCTTCCGCCGTCCGGCCCCAGGCGCGCAAGCCGCCGCAATGATGGCTGAAAGTCGGGATCAGGCCGATGTGGCTCTGCACCGGTATCCCGTCGCGCGCCATCCTCTCCATCACATCGAAGGAGCGAAGTGTGTAGTACATGTCCGCGCCGCTTCGCATGGTCTCGTAGGCGTGGGCAACGATTTCATCGTCCGAGCCGAACTGGGCCCAGCTGGATCCGGCACCGGTGAAATGATACGGCGCGATGCGCCGGACATCCTCCATCTGGTCGGCTCCGACAACAAAAAGGTCGATGCCTGCCTCGACACAGGCCCTCAATTCATCATTGTTCGCCGGATTTGCCATCGACAAAGTGCGCCCGGAACCCTTCAGCGCCCGCAGGTCGGCCACGGTGTAGTTGCGCTTCGCCGGGTTCCGGCTGAAGTCGTAGATCCGCTTCATGGTTTCAGGTCCTTTTCCCGCCTGCTCAAGCGCGGGCGAGCTGCGCCGGAAGGCCGGTAATCTCATTTTCGCGGATCACGGCAGGGTCGTAGGCCTTGCGGGAGAAAACCTCGCGCACCATCGGCTCGAAGGTCTCCATCGGTTCGCTCACGTAGTCCGGGTCGAAACTGGACTGGTCCCAGTGTTCGCAAAAGGCCGCGCATGTGTCGAACAGGGGATGGTCACGATAGCGGTCGCGCGCATTCCTGTCCCAGCCGTAGTGATGACCGAAATAGAGCGTCTGGAAGATTCCGTGATGCTCGACCGTCCAGGCGACTTCCCATCTGACGAAGGGGCGGATCACTTCCGCCGACATCTTGTCGTGGTTTTGAGGTGCGAGCCCGTCGCCGACATCGTGCAGCAGGGCGCCGACGACCCAGTCGATATCCGCGCCGTCCCGGAGCGCCCGGGTGCCCGACTGAAGCCCGTGCTCAAGACGGGTGATCTTGTAGCCTTCAAGCGTCGCGTCCCCCGCCCGGCGCAACTCCTCCAGCACGCGGTCGGCAGTCAGGGCAAGAAACGGTTTTTCCAGTTTTTCCAGAAGCTCGTAGTCTTCCTTCGTGCCGTCTTTCATTGCAGTGAAGCTGACGGTCTGGCTCATGAGGCGTCTCCTTTTGCATACAATCCGACGGTCTGCGCGGCGCCTGCCGCGAGCGTCTCGGACTGACCTGCGAGGATACGATCATAAAGCGCAAGGTCGGCAGGATGAAAGAGCCCGCGCGGACCGGCGATGCAGTCCCAGCCGCCACGGGGTGTTTCACCGCGGACCGGCATGGCCCAGTCCCGGCCCGGCGCATGATCGCGCACGGCGGGTGTCACATAACGGATGGCCAGCCCGATCCGGCGGTCGGTGCTGTTGTTTGCGCCCGACGCGTGAAAACAGCGCCCGTGGTGCAGCGACATCTCCCCGGGCCGCAAGGGCCCGTGCACGGCAGCGGCCTCGTCGACACCGGCAATCGCTTGTCCGCGGGACAGAAGATTGTCCTTGTCAAACGTATCCTCGTGATCGGCGATGCGGCCCTTGTGGCTGCCTGGAATGAAGCGCATGCAGCCTGCCTCGATGGAAACATCTGAGAGCGCCACCCAGGCCGTCACCTCGTCATCGGTCTCCCCCATGCCCCAATAGGTAATGTCCTGGTGCCAGGAGACCGTTTTCCTGCTCCCCGGTTCCTTGATGAAAAGTTCCACCGACCAGGCCAGCAGATCCGGCCCGAGCACGCTTTCGACCGCATCGAGAATGGCGGGTGTGCGGGCCGCATCGGCAAGCATCGGGACAACGACATGTCCGTTGACCCGGAAGAACTGGGAAAGATCATGCCCCCCGGCACCCGCTGAATGTTCAGCCTCCAGCGCTTCGATCTGCCGGCGCAGATACGCGGCTTCGGTGGCGGAAAAAACCGGAAGACCGGCCACAAACCCGTTCTGGCGATATTCGCTGAGATGACTTTGTGTGAAATCGAGCATCGTGATCTCCTCCATTTCACCTGAAGCTACAATTTGCGCCGGCGTTGAAAAGACAGATCTCTTGCCCGCCAGGATAAGCTCAGCTTATCCTTGATCATGACCAAACGCATTCCTTCGCTGAACTGGCTGCGGGTGTTCGAGGCCGCTGCCCGTTCGGGCAGTTTCGCAAGGGCCGCCGAAAGCCTTGCCATGTCGCCTCCGGCCGTGAGCCAGCAGATCCGGGCCCTTGAAGCGCATCTGGGCCGGCCGCTGTTCGAACGCGCGGCCGCAGGCGTCAAACTGACGGAAGCCGGACGAAATCTTTTGTCTGTTGTCGGCGACGCGCTTGGACGGATGGAAATGGCGGCGGCCGCGCTGGCCGCCCCCGGCGCACCGCCTCTTGTGGTCGGTGTTTCCATGGCGCTCTCCGTGGGTTGGCTCGTGCCGCGCCTTCACAGGTTCACATCGGCTAATCCGGACGTTTCACTGGAGCTTTATTCCCTTCTCGGACGTCCGGAAACGCCACCTCGAAATGCCACGCTCTGGATTGCCTTCGGCCCGCCGCCGCCAGGAACAGACGGGGAAACACTTTTTGGCGAACGGCTCCAACCGGTCGCCCATCCCGAGATTGCCGGAAGTATCGGCACCCTGGACGATGCCCTCGCACACCGGCTGATCGAAGTTGCCGATCACCGGCGCAACTGGGCACAGATCTTTGGCAGCGATGTCCTTCCGGCCAATGCGCAGGTGACTTATGTCGACACCACGCTGAGCGCACTCGCACTCGCCGGTGCACGCGGCGGCATCGCATTGGCACGCCCGCCGGCAAGTGACGATCTGGTGGACCGGTACGGCCTTGTGCCGTGCCTGCCCGGCTTCGATGTGCGCGGGATCGAGGAATATCACATCCTTCACCTGGCCGGTGCGCCGCTGGATTCCCAGGCGAGGACCTTTCTGTCCTGGATCGGCGCTGAAGCCGCGGAAACAAGACGGAAACACGATCTGTAGAACCGCCCCGGCGCGGACCATACCCATCGGGCGTCGCAGCCGACTGGCGAAAAAGGATAAGTTTACGGCTAGAAATATCTATTGCCGACTGTCCGTTGAAGGCAAGCTTGAAGCAAGAGTACGGGAGGGAAACGGCGTGTCCGACACAACAGCAATCGCATACGGCTATGACCGCGATCCGTCGCGCTCCAGCTCGCTGCAAGCAGCAGCTTATGTGGAACCGGACTGGTACAGATCCGACTTGAACGCGATCATTGCCCGGACATGGCAATGGGTGTGCCATGTCGAGAAGACGCGCGAACCGGGATCTTATGTAACCGTCGACATCGCGGGCCATCCGATCGCGGTGGTGCGCGCAAAGGATGGCGTTTTGCGCGCCTTTTATAATGTCTGCAAACACCGGGCCCACGAACTCCTGTCCGGCGAAGGCACCACCACGCGCATCATGTGTCCCTACCACGCATGGGTTTACCGCCTGGACGGTCAGCTCGCCCGGGCGCCGCACACGGAGTCGCTTCAGGACTTCAACACCTCGGACATCTGCCTTGATGAAGTCCGGGTCGAGGAATTCTGCGGCTTCGTCTTTGTTAACCTGGACCGTCAGGCGGCATCCCTTTCAGAACAGTCCGGCGATCTGGAAACCGAGATCAGGCACTGGGCGCCCGATATCGATCAACTGACCTTTGGCCATCGCCTCACCTACGACATCAAGTCGAACTGGAAGAACGTCGTCGACAATTTCCTGGAGTGTTACCACTGCCCGACGGCGCACAAGGATTTCTGCGATCTGGTCGATATGGACACCTACAAGGTGACGACACACGGCATCTATTCCAGCCACATGGCGGACGCGGGAAATGCCGCAAACAGCGCCTATGATGTTTCCAATGCCAGCGTCAGAACCCACGCCGTCTGGTGGCTCTGGCCGACCACATGCCTGATGCGATATCCGGGCAGGTCCAGCATGATCGTGCTCAACATAATCCCCATCGGGCCGGACCGCACGCTGGAAACCTATGACTTCTTCCTGGAAACGCCCGAGCCGAATGACATGGAACGTGACGCGATCCGCTATCTCGATGAAGTTCTGCAGGTGGAAGACATCGCGCTTGTCGAAAGTGTCCAGCGCGGCATGAACACACCGGCCTTCACGCAGGGCCGCATCGTTCACGATCCGGACGGGTCGGGCAAATCGGAACACGCGGTCCACCATTTCCACGGCCTTGTGCTGGACGCTTATGCAAGGGGCGCCGCGTGACGCCGCCCAACATCGTCGTGGTAATGGCGGACCAGCTGGCGCCGCACTTTACCGGCGCCTACGGGCATCGGCTGGCAAAAACGCCGCATCTTGATGCACTCGCCGCGCGCGGCATGCGCTTTGACGCGGCCTATTGCAATTCACCGCTTTGCGCACCCTCGCGCTTTGCCTTCATGTCCGGCCAGCTCATCAGCCGTATCGCCGCCTATGACAACGCTTCGGAGTTCAAGGCCTCCATCCCGACCTTCGCGCACTATCTGAAGGCACTCGGCTACCGGACCTGCCTGTCCGGCAAGATGCATTTTGTCGGACCGGACCAGATGCATGGTTTTCAGGACCGTGTAACCACCGACATCTACCCGTCCGATTTTGCCTGGACGCCCGACTGGGAAGCCGCGGATGAGCGGATCGACAAGTGGTATCACAACATGCAGACCGTCAAGGAAAGCGGTGTTGCAAAGGCCACCTTCCAGATCGACTATGACGACGAGGTCGGTTTTGCGGCCCGCCGCTGGCTGTTCGACCGCGCGCGCGACAGGTCAGCGGGCGCAAACGCGCCTTTCGCGCTGGTGGCGAGCTTCATACATCCCCACGATCCCTATGTCGCCCGTCCGGAATGGTGGAACCTCTACGAGGATACGGATATTCCGCTTCCCGCCGATATCCCGCCCCTGGAAGATCAGGATCCTTTCTCACGCAGGCTCATGGACGGGATCGAAGCGTCTTATGTTCCCTTGAGTGACGAGGACGTCCGCAGGGCGCGCCACGCCTATTTTGCAAATGTGAGCTACTTCGACAGCAAGATCGGTGAGATCGTCAGCACCCTCGAAGAGATCGACGAACTGGACAACACGGTGGTGATCGTGACGGCGGATCACGGCGACATGCTCGGCGAGCGCGGTCTCTGGTACAAGATGAATTTCTTTGAGCATTCCGCCCGGGTACCCCTGGTCATGGCCGGACCCGGCATTGCCAGAGGCCATGCCTCAAACGCGTGTTCGCTCGTCGACCTGCTGCCGACCTTCCTGGAGATTGCGGGCGGCCGGGAGGACATGCTGGGAGAACCGATCGATGGCCGCAGCCTGTTGCCTCTTGCGCGGGGTGAACACGATCCCGTCGACGAGGCGATCGGCGAATACTGCGCCGAAATGACGGCCCACCCGGTGCTCATGATCCGGCGCGGTTCCATGAAATACATTCACTGCGACAGCGATCCGCCGCAGCTCTACGATCTGGAACGTGACCCCGGCGAAAGAACAAACCTGGCAAGCGAACCGCAATTTCGCGACATCGCTGCCCGTTTTGCCGAAGACGTTGCCCGGCGCTGGGACGGAGCGGAGCTGCGCCGCAAGGTCATGGCGACCCAGAAGTCCCGTCGCGCACTGCACGCCGCCATGGAAGCAGGCGCGGGCGAAACGTGGGACTACAATCCGCCTTCCGACGCCAGTCAGCAATATGTCCGAAACCACATGGACTGGACCGTTGCCGCCAATCGCTACCGCTATCCGCCGTTGAAGGAACACGAAGAATGATGCTTGAAGGCAAGAACGCCCTCGTGACGGGCGCAAGGGGCGGTATCGGCCGAGCCATCGTCGCCCGTTTCCTGAAGGAAGGGGCAAAGGTCTATGCGGCCGACCTCAGCCCCGAAGGCTCACTGCACACGCCGCAAGACGACGGCAGCCGGTTTCTCAAACTGGATGTCACCAGCGAACCCGACGCAGTTGCTGCCATGAAGCAAATCGGAGACGAGGACGGCAAGCTCGATATCCTTGTGAACGCCGCCGGTATCGAGATCGAAAAGACGATTGAAGAGACGTCGCTTGAGGAGTGGAACCGGTCCTTTGCGGTCAACGTGACCGGCACCTTCCTGACATCGAAATATGCGCTTCCGCTTCTGCGCCAGGCAGCGCAATCGGGATCGAGCGCCAGCTTGATCAATTTCGGCTCATATGACGGCTTCATCGCCGACCCCGGCCTTGCCGCCTATTGCGCCACCAAGGGCGCCGTCCATGCGCTCACCCGCGCGATGGCCTGCGATCACGGGCCGGAAGGCATCCGCGTCAACGCGATCTGCCCCGGCTACATCGACACGCCCATGCTGCAGAGCTTCTTCAACGGAGACGGCTCGGGCGGCGATGGCGGCAACATCGAGACCTTGCAGCAGGCCGTCCGGGACGTACACCCGATGCGCACCTACGGAACGCCTGCGGACATCGCCAACCTGGTCAACTGGCTGGCCTCGGACGAGGCGCGGTATGCCTCCGGGCAGCTCTGGGTTCTCGATGGCGGTCTGTCCGCCCAAGTTCAGCAGATGAGGCTCTGATGCCCAGATCCGTTATCATTACCTGTGCACCGACAGGCGGCATTCATACCCCGTCCATGTCGCCTCACCTGCCTGTCACACCGGCAGAAATCGCAACCGCGAGCATCGAGGCGGCCGAGGCCGGCGCCTCCATCATCCACCTGCATGCACGCGATCCCGAGACCGGCAAGCCCGATCCAAGACCGGAAACGTTCAACCAGTTTCTTCCGGTGATCAAACAGTCGACCGACGCGGTCATCAATGTCTCGACCGGCGGCGGTCTTGGCATGACGATGGATGAACGTCTTCTGGCGGCAACGACGGCCAGCCCGGAGATGGCGTCCCTCAACATGGGATCGATGAATTTCGGCATTTTCCCGATGCTGCAGAAATACACCGAGTTCCAGCATGACTGGGAACGCCCGTTTCTGGAAATGACCGAGGACTTCATTTTCCCCAACACGTTCCGCACGATCCGCTACGCGATCGAGAAGCTGGGTGGTGACCACGGAACCAAGTTCGAGTTCGAGTGCTATGACCTCGGCCACCTCTACAACGTCAAATGGTTTGTCGATCAGGGACTGATCAGGCCGCCATTCTTCATTCAGCTGGTCTTCGGCATCCTCGGGGGAATGGGTGCCGATGCGGACAACCTGTTGCATCTGCACAAGAAAGCGGACGAACTCTTCGGACCGGAAAACTATGAATGGTCGGTGCTTGCCGCCGGGCGGCACCAGATGCCCTTCGCCACGCAGAGCGCGATGCTCGGCGGAAATTTGAGGGTTGGCCTGGAGGACAGCCTCTTCATCGGCAAGGGTGAACTTGCAACCTCCAACGCACAGCAGGTCTCGCGCATTCGCGACATTTTGGAAAATCTTGGCCTGACCCTTGCGACACCGGCGGAAGCCCGTGAAAGGCTGGCGCTCAAGGGTGGCGACAAGGTCGGCTTTTAGGGAGGATCGGATATGCAGACGCGCATGTTGATAAATGGCGAGCTGGTTAAAGGAACCGGCGAAGGGCTTCCTGTCCTGAACCCCGCCAGTGAAACGACCATCGACGTTGTGAAGGAAGCGGGCGAGGACCAGATCGACGCCGCCGTCAACGGCGCCGCCGAGGCCTTCGAGACGTTTTCGGCGACCTCTCCTTCAGAGCGGTCAGCGCTGCTTCTGCAGATCGCCGACGTGATTGAACAGAACAGCCAGGAGTTGGCGGAACTGGAAAGCCTCGACGTCGGCAAGCCCTGGCCGTCCGCTCATGACGACGAGATGCCTCTGACAATCGACGTCTTCCGGTTTTTTGCAGGCGCGGCCCGGACAATGACAGGCTCGGCGGCGGGCGAATACATCGCCGGGCACACCTCCATGATCCGGCGCGATCCGGTCGGCCCGGTTGCCGCGATTGCCCCCTGGAACTATCCGCTGATGATGGCCAGCTGGAAGCTGGCAGCCCCGATCGCCGCCGGCTGTTCCGTGGTTCTGAAGCCGTCCGAACTCACACCGCTATCAACCCTGAAGCTCGGCGAATTGCTGCAGGACGTGGTCCCAAAAGGCGTCGTGAACATCGTGCACGGGCGCGGACCGACCGTCGGCAGCACGCTGATGAACAGCCCCCGGATGGAAGCAATCAGCGTCACCGGATCTCCGGCAACGGGCATGGCCGCCATGCGGGCGGCCTCCAGTCAGATACGGCACGTCCACCTGGAACTCGGCGGCAAGGCCCCGGTGATCGTTTTCGACGACGCGGATCTGGACGCGGTCGCCGAGACGATCCGCTATGGCAGTTATTTCAACGCCGGTCAGGACTGTGCCCAGCCCTGCCGCGTATTGGTCGCCGACAAGGCTTATGACCGCCTTGTCGCCGCCATCGCCGATCAGGTCGGCCAGATCAGGACCGGTGCACCCAAGGATGAGGGAACCGAGATGGGTCCGCTCGTGTCGGCGGCACAGAGAGACAGGGTCGCCGGTTTCGTTGAACGCGCCGGATCAAGCGCCGAGATCGTAATGGGTGGCAACGAGGGCAGCGGGCCGGGTTACTTTTTCGACCCGACGGTCGTTGCCAATGTCGACAATGCGTCGGAAATCGCCTGTGACGAGGTCTTTGGTCCGGTCGTGACGGTGTCGCGGTTTACCGATGCCGAGGCAGCCTTGAAGATCGCCAACGCGGGATCTTATGGTCTGGCGTCTTCCGTCTGGACCCGCGATGTTGGCCTTGCCATGCGCATGACTTCCAGATTGCGCTACGGCTTCACCTGGGTGAACACCCACGGCATGGCGACGCCGGAAATGCCCTGGGCCGCGATGAAAGGCTCAGGCACTGGCTGCGACATGTCCGTCTATGCCCTCGACGCCTATACGTCGATCCGCCACGTCATGGTCGCGCACTGATGCGTCTGGCCGGAAAGAAAGCCCTTGTCACAGGTGGCCGGCAGGGCATCGGCAAGGGCATTGTCGACGCCTTTCTTGAAGAAGGCGCACATGTCACCGCCTGCGGCCGGGGTGAAAAGCCCGCCGGATATCCGGCCGATTGGCTGACACTGGATGTTGCAGACCCGGATGCCGTCGCAGCCGCGGCAACTTCGCTGAGCGCACTCGACATTCTGGTCAACAATGCCGGTGTTCAGGTTGAAAAGACCGTTGTCGACAGCACGGATGCGGACTGGGACCACGTGATGAACACCAACGCACGCGGTGTGTTCAACACCTGCCGCGCCTTCATTCCCCTCATGCGTGATGGTGGATCGGTCATCAATATCGGTTCGATATCGGGCAATGTCGCCGACCCGTCGATGGCGCTCTACAACGCGTCCAAGGCCTTCGTCCATGGGCTGACGCGCTCCATCGCGGTCGATCACGGCCCGAAGATCCGCTGCAACGCGATCTGCCCGGGCTGGATCGAGACAGGAATGCTCGACGCAGGCTTCGACCTCGCAGGCGATCCGGCAGGAGCGAAGACGGATGCACTTCAGCGGCACCCAGTGCGGCGTTTTGGCCAGCCCCGCGACATTGCCGCCATGGCGGTCTGGCTCGCCTCGAACGAGGCCGGCTTCGCCACGGGTCAACTTTTCACCCTTGACGGTGGCATGACCGCCGCCTCGCCGCTCAATCCGGGACTGTTCTGATGAGCCAGATTTCAAAAATTTCGGTCCTGGGTGGCGGTGTCATCGGCGCGAGCTGGACCGCCTTGTTCCTCGCCTCCGGACGCGATGTCACCGTCTATGACACGGCTCCGGATGCAGAGAGCAAGGTGAAAAGCTACATCGAAACCGCATGGCCGTCGCTCGAGGCGCTCGGCCTCGCGGGAAGCACAGCGCCGGGAGAGGTTTCGTTTGCAAAAACCGCTGCGGACGCGTCAGCAGACGCGGACTTCGTTCAGGAGAATGTTCCCGAACGGTTGCCGATCAAACATGCGATCTACAGCGAAATCGAACCGGTGCTGTCAAAAACCGCGATTGTGTCGAGTTCCACATCCGGCCTGACACTGGAAGCCTTGCAGGAAGGATGGCAGAACCCGGCGAACTTCGTTCTCGGTCACCCGTTCAATCCGCCGCATCTCATCCCGCTTGTCGAATTGACGGCCAACGAGAAGACCGACCCTGCGGCACTGGATGCGACGGAGGCCTTCTACGAGACAATCGGCAAGGTCACGATCCGCATCAGGAAAGGCATGCCGGGTCATGTCGCCAATCGCCTGCAGGCCGCCGTCTGGCGCGAGGCTGTTTTCATGGCGGTCGAAGGCGTTGCCAGCGTGGAGGATATCGACAAGGCGATGTGGGCTGGACCGGGTCTGCGATGGGCCGCGATGGGACCGACAACGCTGTTTCATCTCGGGGCAGGCGATGGCGGCCTTCAGGCCTTCTGCGATCATTTCAGAGACACCTTCAACGGCTGGTGGGATGGCCTCGGCGACCCGCGCCTGGACGATACCGTGATCGAAAAGCTGGTTGCCGGCATGAACGAGCAGGCGCGTGGACGAAGCCCGCAGGAGCTGTCCGAGGAGCGGGACAGGATGCTGGTCGCACTGCAGGCCGCGACCCGGGCCCTTCGGAAGCAGTCCGCGGATTAAGGATTGCCGGGACGTTGTCCGCCCGTTTCTCGCGCTGCGCCGCGATCAGGCGGTAATGCCATCAAACTAAATGAATTGCGGATAGGCAGCCGCCACGATGATCCCGGCAACCATCGCCCAGATCACACTCCGCGAACCTGCGGCAACGACAATCGCGCTGCCGGTTGCAACAATTGTCTTCAAGTCCGCGGCAACAAGTGACGACGCAACCAGGGCGGCGATGACGGAAACCGACATTCCCTGAAGAAACTTCTCGACGCGCGGTGTTGGCGTCACCCAGGCCATGAGTACGGCGCCGGACAGCCGCGTCCCCAGCGCAACCAGTCCAAGAAGCGCGACGGCCAGGATGTAGGACCAATCACTCAGCATGACGCAGGGCGGCGACGCCGCCGCCAAGGAGTGCAGCCAGAATGATGTTCCAGCCATTCGGGAGATAGGGCAGCGTAATCGCCGAGGTGACGACTGCGACGATAACAGGGAGCAAGAGGGATGGCGTTGAGCGCACCATCCCAAAGGCCGTTGCCGCAAAGAAACAGAGCATCACGACGCCGAACCCGAGGGCCTCCGTGTTGCCGAGCAGGTTTCCCCCGAACGCCCCGGCAGCCGTGCTGCCGACCCATGTGATCCACAGCATCAGACCACCCCCCAAAAGCGGACCCAGATCTGTTTCACCGCGTTGCAGGAGCATTTGCGTATCAGCAAAGTTTGCGTCGCTGAGAAACATCAGCACCACAAACCGCTTGCCTGCGGGAAGCCGGTTGATCCATTGGGCGAGAGCCGCTCCCATGATCAGATGCCGGCCACTCAGCGCAAGTGCAACAAGGCCGAGGGAAAAGAAGGCGACCGGCTCCTGGAGAAAATCCAGCGCGGCAAACTGCGCCGTCGCAGTGAACACAAAGGCACTCATCGCTGTGGCTTGTATCGGTCCGATGCCGCCTTCTGTTGCCGCAATGCCAAAGGCGATGCCGAACGGAACGACAAACAGGCAAATCGGCAGCAGCCGCGTCATTCCGCGCAAGACGCCCGCACGCGAGATGGTCACGATTTCAGAGTTTCTAACCATTATAAAGGTTAGACAGATTTCGGACTTGTCTGTCAACCGGTGCAGGGGTTAGAAATTCACATGAGCTATTCCCAAGGACATCCCGTTCGGCCTGTCGGCGGACGCCTGGCGCTTGACTTTGTCAACACCGCCGATTGGACGGCAAATGATCATGTGGCGCACGAAAAGCTGAAAAGCCCGGATGATTTGGACGTTTGGCTGCGCACGCTCGGGATAGACGCGTGTTGTGCCGGTACGCTGGAAGAGCTCAAGGGTCTCAGAAGCGATCTCCGGGCTGCATTGCTTGAATCAAGGGCTTCCGGCAGCCTGAACGCGGTCAAAGAGCTGGATTTTGGCACGGAACAAGGTTCACTGCCTTTGCTGGAAGGTCTTTTGGCGGCCTCCGCAATCTCGATTCTGGCCGACCCCAGGGAGCGCGGCCGCCTCAAGATGTGCCCCGGTGACAACTGTGGCTGGCTGTTCATTGATGAAACAAAGAACAGCAGGCGGACCTGGTGCAGCATGGAGAGCTGTGGCAACAGGGCAAAGGCCGCAAGGCACTATCTGCGCAACAGGAAAGCCGCCGCTGCAAGTAACCGATCCTTGGAAGAATAGTCCGAACGCGTGCCGGCGAACGGACGGAAGTTCACTGTTCCGTCTCGTGAGGACCCGGCCTGGGACTGTACATCGGCCAGGCACGGAATTCGAATGGCACACGGCCTTCGATACGATCGCTCCCTGGCGACAACCCGAACCGCTTCTTGTAGGACCGGCTGAAATGTACCTGGCTGTTGAAGCCGGACGCTGCGGCAATTTCACTGAGCTTCATTTCCGTCTGCGTCACGAGCCCGCGCGCCCGGTCGAGCCGGATATCGCGGTAGTATTCAACCGGCGACCGGCGCACATAATGTCCGAAAAGACGGCTGAGCTGGCGTTGCGACACACCCAGGCGCGCACAGATGTCGGGGATGGACAGCGGGTCCTCGAGATTTTGCTCCATCAGATCGATCGCACGCCTGACAGCGCCCGGCGTCGCGTACCCTGTCGGTTCGGTCCCCTTGGGATTTTGCGAATGTCCTTCGGTCCGAATCTGATGATGGAAAAGGTACCTGGACGCGGCGTTTGCAACACTGACGCCCGAATAGTTTCGCAGGAAATGCAACGCAAGGTCGGTCGAGGCCGAGCCGCCGCAACAACTGAAGAACCGGTCGTCGATGACGTAGAGATCCTCGGAGACAGTCGTGTCCGGGGCAACTTCGATCAGCGCGTCGATGTGTTCGTAGTGCACGGTGGCTGTCCTGTCCGCAAGCAGACCTGCCTTCGCCAGCACGAACGCACCGGTGTCGAGCCCGCCGACGACCGCTCCCCCCCGCGCCCATTTCTTCAGCGGTCCGAGAACCCGGTCCGTGTAGTGCCGCTCCGGGGTCCAGCTTGTGCTGACAAGGACCACGTCCGGCTTCACCGCATCCGCATCGGCAATGGCCTTGGTATCGACGCTCAGGCCGCTGCTTGAGGAGACCGGTCCGCCACGATCGGAGACAAAGGTCCAGGAAAACAGGGACGTTCCGGTCAGGTAGTTGGCAACGCGAAACGGATCGATGAACGATGTCGTCGCCGACACGTTGAAGTGCGGCGTAACGAGAACAACGATCCGGACGGTGTCGGTCTGATCTATGGGCATGGCCAATTCTGTATATGTATGGCCGGGAAAATCAAATCGATCCCACTGAGGATTGCATGGTCACGCGTGACAGGACACGGCTCAATCCTGTTAAGGTGCCGCTACCAGTTTCAAGACAAATCCGGACGAATCGGCCATGAAACGCATATACGACTGGGACGCCAGATTTTCGCTTCGCAACCACACAGCCGCAGACATTCTCGCGCTCAAGGGGAAGCGGAAGCTGACACAGACGACGGCAAACTCCGTTGAAGAGGCTGCGGCGGCTGCGGATGCCGGCATCGACCTGATCATGGGAAATGCCCAGAATACCAAGGCAGCCCGCGAAGGCGCGCCGCATCTCTTTTTCACCGCCGCCATCGCGCTGCCCGATTTCCCGACCGGGACCGATGTCCTGAACGCCGCGTTCAAGGCCATGAAGGACGGCGCCGACTCGGTCTACACCGCGCGCGGCCCTCATATCGTGGAATTGTTGGCGAAAGAGCAGATCCCTGTGATGTGCCATCTCGGGCTGGTGCCGCGCAGATCCGGCTGGCATGGCGGGCTGCGCGCGATCGGGCGGACGGCAGACGAGGCCGTGGAGCTTTGGAAAGCGTTCAGACGGATGGAAGACGCGGGCGCATTCTCCGTCGAGGCGGAAGTCATTCCGGCCCCCGTGATGGAAGAAATAAGCCGCCGCACGTCGCTGGTCACCATGTCGCTTGGATCGGGAAGCGGCGGCGACGTCATTTACCTGTTTCAAAACGATATTTGCGGGGAAGATACGACCCGTCCAAGACATGCGAGGGCATTCGGTAACATTCACGCGCTTGAGCAGCAGATTCGTGCGGAGCGCCGGTCCGCCCTCAGCGCCTTCAAGGAAGCAGTCCACTCCGGCAGTTTCCCCGCTCAAGGGGAAACCGCAGAAATCGACGATCAGGCGCTCACCGAATTCATTGACCGCATCGCTCGAGAAGACGGGAAGTAGCGCTTGAGGGGTCGGCATCCGAACAGGAGAGAGCATGTCAGGCAAAGACACTGAAATCCCCGACCCGATGACGACCGATGAGCCATGGGAACGGACGATCGAACGTGACACCGTTCTTCTGCGCCGCGGGCTTGAGCTTCACGCCGCGTTTTGCGAGGCGGCGGAAGCGCAGGAAGCCGAACGTGAAAGGGCCGAGCAAGAAGCCGCCGATCGCGGCGGGAAACTGCCGTTTGTGGAAACGGAAGAGGAAAAGGCATGGGACGCCTATCACGACCGCGCCCTGACCGGCATCGCAATCGACAACCGGCATGTCCTGGAGCAGCTTGGCCTCGACCCGCGCAAATCCGTTCTGTTTGAAAGCTTCCCCGAGTTGCTCACCAAGGCCTGCGATCCGCAGGTGCCGGTTCTCTACGATCCATCCATCCGCCGCTTCGCTCTCAAGGAGACATGGGGCCCCGCCATGC
The DNA here is from genome assembly GCF_030733265.1 of Roseibium sp. MMSF_3412. GTDB lineage: Bacteria > Pseudomonadota > Alphaproteobacteria > Rhizobiales > Stappiaceae > Roseibium. The sequence goes on from NZ_JASHJI010000010.1 coordinate 153,241, forward strand.
GTACCATCAGCCATTGCCCATGGAGCGGCCGGAAACTGCCCGAAGACCTTGCGGACCAGTGGTTCGACCTGATCGAGGAGTTGATGGGGACGGACGACTGGTCGACGGACGAAGCACGTGAAAAGCTGAGTGGCGACTACTTCAATGAAACCTGGTGGATCGAACGCGGGCTGTGATAGCGCCTCAAGCAGACCAAGAGCAATCATGCAGGCAGTAGCAGGACTGTCCGCTTGACTTCACCCCCGCCCCATGTCCAATCACTCTCATGCAGCTCCTCAAAGGTCATTGGCAACTCATCGCGATCACGCTGGTGCTCTTCGTTTTCTGGAACACGCCGGTCGTCATTCCGCTCAAGATCCTGATCGTGTTTCTGCATGAGCTGGCGCATGCCATCGCCACGGTGCTGACCGGTGGGTCGGTGATTGACCTGTCAGTATCTCCCAACCAGGGCGGTCACGTGATTTCGCGGGGCGGCAACCGCTTCATCACCCTCACCGCAGGCTATCTGGGTTCGCTCGTGATCGGCATCGCGCTTTTGGTCATTGCACTGCGAACGGAGGCTGACCGCGCTGTCCTGGCGATCTTCGGCTGCCTGACCCTGCTGGTGACGATCCTTTACGTCCGGGACTGGTTTGCGCTCCTGTTCTGTGGAGCGACCGGCCTTGGCATGCTTGCGATCGCACGCTACCTGAGCCGACCGGTCAATGACATGGTGCTGCGCGTGATCGGTCTGTCGAGCATCATCTATGTGCCCTACGACATATTCGACGATACGATTCGCCGGTCCGGTGCGCGGTCCGACGCCTATATGCTTGCCGAGGAGTTCGGTGGGACGACCCTGTTCTGGGGAGGGCTCTGGCTCTTGCTGAGCCTCGTAGCGATCTTCTGCTGTATTCGCTACGGGCTCGGGTCAGAAAGCAATCTTTCTTTCCGCGAACGAACGAGAAGCTGATCCCGGCTCTTTTACAAAGCGCTGCAAAAGCCGCCTACCTCAGAAACGCTATGCCTCCGTGGGCTTCAGGTCCATGTGTCTGGCGAGGCTTTCCTGGAACCACCGGATCGGGTCTTCCGCGCCGGGGCCACGGGAGATTGGCCCGAATTCGAAACCGGGCATCTCCAGGCCGCGTTGGGTCTTTTCGCATATCCAGACGTCCTCGGTCTGAAAGTCACCGGTTTCCAGCGCCGGACTGGTCCAGTTGTCGGAGGAAATGACGCCCGTCTTCTTGTCGTAGCCGGGAATGGAGCCGCGCTCGTCCGACCACTGCCACGGTCCGACCCATTGGCGGATCTCCAGTCGCGTCTTCGCAGGAGCATAGGGCTTGAGCGAACTGACCGAGAACCCGTAGGGCGTCGGCACGATCAGCGTGAGCGGGAAAAGAAAATAGACACCGCCATACCCCGTTTCGGATGCGCTTGCGATGACGCCCAGCGAACCGGACTCCTCGCGGATCTTCTGAGGCAGCCGGTGCCGCACCCCCTCCTCGTTTGCATACCAGATCATGTGATCGCCGGCCCGTTCCCAGATATTTCCGTCCGGTTTCGGTCCACCCAGCGTTTTCTCGTGAAGATAGGCAAGGTGATAGCCGTCCAGAGCGTTTTCGGCAAAGACCTTCCAGTTGCACTTGAGATCATAGACCAGCGGCACCGCCTCCTTCACGTCATGGGCAAAAAGATCATGCGGCCAGGCTAGGCTCCTGATCGGTTCGATCCAGTCCTCAAAGCGCGCTAGCGGGTTCGGGTTGACGAACACAAGGTCCTTGAAAGCACCCACAGAGGCAGGCTTCAGATTGAGCTTGGCCCGGTCCAGATCGGCGAAGCAGCTCTGCATGTCCGGAACACCGCGCAGGGCGCCATCGAGACCATAGGTCCAGCGGTGATACGGACAAACGATCATGCCGCCCGCATTGCCTGACGTATCGTCCAGAAGGGTCGCACCGCGGTGCCGGCAAAAGTTGTGATAGGCATTGAGATGCCCCGTCTTGTCCATAATGACAAGAACCGTGGAGGCTCCGATCTCTACGAGCCGGTAATCTCCCGGCTCTTTGAAATCCCGGCTCGTGCCGGCGAACGCCCAGGCATCGCGGAAGAGCGACGCACGTTCGTGTTCCAGCCAGTCCTGGCTGAAATAGGCACCCGGTTGCAAACGCAAAAAATCATTCATTGGCGGCCTCCAGCGCAATCACCAGCATCTTTGCTGCCTGTCTCGAAGACTTGGCGAACCGTTCAGAAAGGCCAATCGGATAAAGAGCCTCGACATTGAAATAGATGCCCGTCAGTCCCGCGGCGACCGCTTCCACCAACGCAGCCGGCGCGCGCGGACAACATTGCACGAGCACGGCCTCCAGACGGGTGACGAAATCGGTCAGCCACCGCTGCAGCTGCTTTGCCAGCGCCGGATCTCCGGGCGCAGCCGCGCTCAGAGCATTGAACACGAGGACAAGCTGCGGGTTGGCGCCGCGCGGGTCGAACAGGATATCCAGCAGCGTATCGAGGCGGTTCTCGTCCGGCAGACATGCCACCAGCTCGTCCATCGCCGTTTTGCTGCGCTGAAGGAACCGCTGCACCAATGCGTCCTGAAGGTCTTCCTTGTTGCCGACATTGTGCCGGATGAGCGGCCTTGCAAGTCCGGCAAACTCCGCCGTCTTGCCCAGTGTCGCTCCCTCCAGGCCATACCGCGCGACACACTGTTCGAATGCATCCAGGATCTGTTCCCGGCGGTCATCCTTGATTTCCGGCCGTGCCAAAACCTTCCTCCAATAAATTTTCCATCTTGACAATCAATATAAGCACGCACATTTAATTGTCAAGATTGATAATTTTGGAGCACAGGTTTGGAATTCCTGCTTTCCCCTCTCAGCACCGAATGGCTTTTGGAGCTGGAAGTCTTCATTAACGACTGGTTCTTTGTCCTGGCGCTAGCGTTTCTGGCTTTCGAAATGATCCGCTACAAGATTTTCCGGAAACTGAGCTGGACGCTGGTTGCAGACACGATGACCAACTACGTCACGCTCGCGCTCTTCATCGGGATCACGGTGCTGGCGCTCGGCGCGTTCTATGTTGCCGCGTTTTACTTTGTCTTCCAATTCGCGATATTCGACATTGAGGTGAACTGGCTGACGGTGCTGATCTGTGTCGTTCTGGCAGACCTTGTCTATTATTGGGAGCATCGCTTTCTGCACCGGGTCAACCTCGGCTGGGCAACCCACTCGGTTCACCATTCCTCGCCCTTCTTCAACATATCCGTCGCCTACCGCTTCGGCCCGATGGACAGCTTCTGGCCGGTATTCTTTCATTTGCCGCTGGTCCTGCTCGGATTCAATCCGATTGTTGTCTTGTTTGCGGAAGTGATCGTTCAGGTCTACCAGACGGCCCTCCATACGGAAGCGGTCGGCAAACTGCCTCGCCCGGTCGAGGCAGTCATGAACACCCCCTCCCATCACCGGGTGCACCACGGCTCGAATGCGGACTATCTCGACAAGAACTACGGCGGCATCTTCATCATCTGGGATCGTATGTTCGGCACCTTCGAGGAAGAAAAAGAAAAGGTCACCTACGGCCTGGTGCATCCGATCAATTCGGTGAACCCGCTGGTAGCCTTCCTTCACGGATTCCACCGCCTCTTCAGGGATGCCTGGCAGATGCCCGGATTGGCCAACAAGTTTCAGGTGCTGGTGAAACCGCCGGGATGGCTGCCGAAAGACAAGTCCGGAACACAGAAACAAGGAAGACGGGACACGTGATGGCAACCGCAAAGCAACGCCTCTCGGCAATCCTGATCAGCGCCGCAATCCTGATCGTCGGCGCATTCACCGCCAGTCTTGTTCGCTCCGGAGAGACAAACGAAAACACGAACGCAGTCAAGGGTCTGGAGGTTACGGTTGAAGGCGTCCGGAACGGCAACGGGAATGTAATCATTATTGTCATGAATGACGCCGATGCCTTTAACGCGTCTGAATATGCGAATGCCGCCGGCTACCATGAGATCCCTGCTTCGCCTGGCAATATGACAACCACGTTTCCGCGACTGACATCGGGCCGCTATGCAGTTGTTGCGTTCCACGACGAGAACGGAAACCGGGATTTTGACATGAAGCACAACCTCCCCGCTGAAGGCTATGCCATTTCGGGTGCAAAGGACGCTTCCGACACGCCCCTTTTCGACAGGGCCGCCAGCGACAAAAGCTCCCGAAAGGTAGAGATGTATTACCTGGACTGAACCCGGTTCGAACCGCGAATGCTTTTCAACGTGAGCCGGCCAACACGGCGTTCTCTCTTCCGCACCAAAAACAAAACCGCCGGCTGTCTCCAACCGGCGGTCTCGGCATTCGTCAGTGTAAGGAGGGCCTTACTTGGCGTCCTCTTCGTCAGGCGCTGCTTCTTGGGCAGGCTCCTCCCCGGAAGCTTCCGCTTCATCGTCGCTTTTCAGCGAGTTGAGCTTCGCAAAAACGGCATCCGCGTCGATTTCCTCTTCCTCTTCGCGCCGGACCGGCTGGCTTGGATCAAGCGAGAAGGCGGCCGCAATCGCGTCTTCGCTGGTGCTGTCCTCGACCGGCATCAGCGTTTCGACGGGTTCGCCGGCCACAGGCTGCGGTGCGTTCTTCGCGGCCTTTTCCACTTCCATGTCCAGTTCGAGCTGGCTGCACAGGCCCAGCGTGACAGGATCGGATGGCGTCAGGTTGGCCGAGTTCCAGTGGGTCCGGTCGCGGATCGCGGCAATTGTCGGCTTGGTGGTGCCGACAAGACGCATGATCTGGGCGTCTTTCATTTCCGGATGGTTACGCACGAGCCACAGGATCGCATTCGGACGGTCCTGCCGGCGCGACACCGGGGTGTAACGCGGTCCCTTGCGCTTCGATTCCGGCACCACAACCTTCGACCCCTGAAGCTTGAGCTGGTACTTGGGATCGTTCTGCGCCTTTTCGACTTCTTCGCGTGTCAGCTGGCCGGTCAGGATCGGGTCCAGACCCTTGATGCCCTGGGCCGCTTCACCATCGGCAATCGCCTTGACTTCAAGCGGGTGCAATTTGCAGAACGATGCGATCTGCGTGAAGCTCAGGGCCGTGTTGTCCACGAGCCAGACGGCGGTGGCCTTCGGCATTAGCGGCGTGTTCGCCATCGGATAAATTCCTCTCGTGTGCTCCCCCGCCCGGCAGGGCGAAAAAGCGGTGTTCTGGTTCTATTTCATGGAAAGTGGCGCGAATATATGCCGAACGCCGCGGAAACGCAAATAGGTTCCGCGACCGGCTGTTTCCACGGAATTTGAACGCCGTTCACGCATCCATCGTCAGGACGATTTTGCCAATATGTCCAGAGCTTTCCATCCGCCGGTGCGCATCTGCCGCCCTTTCAAGCGGGAAGGTGGAATCCATAACCGGCTTCACTTTCCCGGCCTCGATCAGCGGCCAGACCCTTGATTCCAGGCTTTCGGCAATGGCGGCCTTGAAGGCATCGCTTCGCGGACGCAGCGTCGAACCGGTATGCGTCAGCCGCTTGACCATCAGGCGGGAGAAGTTGACGCTCTCCGCAACACCATTGAGCGTCGCGATCTGGCAGATGCGGCCTTCAACCGCCGCCGCCTTCCAGTTCCGCTCCACATAGTCACCGCCCACCATGTCGAGGATGACGTGGACACCCTCGCCGTCCGTCACCTCCAGGACCACCTTTTCAAAGGCGGCATCCCGGTAGTTGATGACATGATCTGCGCCGAGCGCCCGCACGGCCTCCGCCTTTTCATCGGAACCGACCGTCGTGAACACTTCCGCGCCGAACGCCTTTGCCAGCTGGATTGCCGTCGTGCCGATGCCGGACGTGCCGCCATGAACCAGAAACCGTTCGCCGGAAACCAGACCGCAACGGTCGAACACATTCGTCCAGACCGTGAAAAAGGTTTCGGGGAGCGCAGCCGCCTCGATCATGGACATGCCCATTGGGATCGGCAGCGCATGACCCGCATGCACCTTGCAATAGGTCGCATAGCCGCCTCCGGGCGCAAGCGCCGTCACCCGGTCATCAACGTTGAAGCGTTCAACGTTCGCGCCGCAGGCCACGATCTCGCCGGCGACTTCGAGACCCGGCAGATCGGACGCGCCTTTCGGGGGCGGATAGGCGCCCTTGCGCTGAAGAACATCAGGGCGGTTGACGCCGGCGGCGTGCACCTTGATCAGGATCTCGTCCGGGCCAGGCTCCGGCAGCGGGCGCCTTTCCAATATCAGAACATCCGCTTCTCCGGGTTCTGAAATTGCAACGGCTGTCATTTCGTCCGGCAAATTCTGCATCAAAACCATTCCTGTTGGCTCATTTTGGGACTGGCGGGCGGTTACCTGTGTAGCCTATGGTAAATATGCCGTCAGCCCACTGAAAGGAAAGACGGATTGGAAAATCCGGTTGTGGATTTGTTTGGAGGACGGATCGGAGAGCGAAACGATGGGCCTTTTTGACGAAGATATCCCCAAAAAGCCGGAGGCCGGCAAGATCACGGTCGGAGAAGATTTGGCACGATTATCGGAAGATGAGCTGTCAGAGCGCATTTCGGCACTTACGGAAGAAATTAACCGTACCCGGCAGGAATTGGAGCAACGCAGCACTATTCGCGATGCCGCCAACTCTGTATTTCGCTGATTAGCTCGATATTTTTGGCAATAAATTTGAATTAAATCAGCTCTTTGCCGCATTTCTGGTAAATGAGCTAGGTAAATTTTTACGCGTTTACCACTCATTAATCTTTCCAAAGTATAAATAAGTTCATCCAGTCATCTGGATTTGAGTGGCTCCTGTCCACTCTGTTTGACGCCTCCCTGTTAAAGACTCAGAGCCGCAACCGTGCGGCTCTTTTTTTTGCTCCGCACGCATAGTATCCTCAAATGGTTCTGGTTAACTGCCGATCGCGCAGCAGTCTGGCATGGCGTTTGCTCGGTATACGGCAACACAGCGCGTTCCGTTCCGATACGGGACATCTTTGAAAAGATGTTTCGACCCGGGACACACAATGTGGATGCGCATGGAACCGGAAGAGTAGATGAGGCGTAGTGATCCCATGACGGAAGACAACAAAAAAGCCGAAGGTCCTGCAAGTGCGGTGCATATTGCGCACCATCTGGCAAACTCGGACAACTTCCAGAACCTGTTTCAGGAAGGTATGTCTCTCGTCGAGGAGACCGCCATGTATCTCGACGGCGAAGGCCGGGAAGAAGCAAAGCAACTGCCCCGCCCCGCGTCTCTTGCCTACGCGACAGAATCCATGCGCCTGACCACACGCCTGATGCAACTGGCATCCTGGCTTCTGCTGCAGCGTGCCGTGAATGAAGGCGAAATGTCCCGCGAACAGGCCGGCAGCGAAAAGAACAAGGTGCGGCTCGACAAGCTCAGCAGCGCCACCGGCGGCCCCTCCTGGGACGAACTCCCGCATACCCTGCGCGACCTGATCGAACGCTCCACGCGCTTGCAGGAGCGCGTCGTGCATCTCGACAAGATGCTGTACCGCAAGGGCGAGGAAGAGATGGCAGAAGAAGCAGCCATCAATGACAACCCCGTCGCCTCACAGCTCAACCAGCTCCACGCGGCATTCGCCAAGCTGGGCTGATCCGGCCGGGCAGGAACTGAGTTGAGAAAGCCGCCGCGAGGCGGCTTTTTTGCATCTGCGCCGACGGAGAAGCAAAACCGTCAAGGTGCAGGCAATCACCCGCGGCGTCGGATCACACCGGCTCGATAGTCCGCATCAGCATTTCCAAAAGGGCGGTTTCAATGTCTTTGTGGGCGCGGTCACTGGTTCCGGCTGCGCTCTGGCCCGCCCGTTCGATCAGATCCAGGACAAGACCGGCCGCTGCTGCGCGATTTGAAAAGGTCTCGGGCAAATGTGGCTCCAGCGCTGTGACAAGGCGCTTTCTGGTTCCTGAAAATGCCCTTCCAGTCTCGGGATTACGGAAAATCTCGGCAATGATCTCGGCACTGAGGGCTGCATTTTCCGGCAGGGAACAGGTCCTGAAATAGGCTTTGGCGAACGGGATCAGCACGTCCCTGCCCTTTGCCCCTGGCGTCTCAAGGAGGTCCAGAAGCGGCTCCATCTCGGCTGTCTCCATCTCGGCGATGGCCGCAATTATCTCGTGCTTGCCTTTGAAATGATTGTAGAGATTTCCGAGGCTAATTCCTGCCTGACCGGCAATGTCGCGCATGCCTGTCTGATGAAAGCCTTTCAAGATGAACAGCGTCGCCGCCGCCTCAATGATCCTTTGGCGGCGCAGTTCGGACTTGTCCGCGCGCGCCAGCTTGTTTGTTTGGTCTTGCACCATCTGCTTGCGTTACCCGATTGAGGTTCACTCCCGGCTTCCCAGTGTTTCACATTTCAGGTTTTGATCCGACTTGCAATTCATCCGGCAGCTCACTAACTAACGTACGAACGTTCGTTTTTTATTGAGGCAAGCGATGTTTGACAATCTTGAAATCCGCCTGAGCGCCATGGATCCCGTGTTCACGGTTATCGAAATAACCGGTCTCGTATTCCTGTTGCTGCTGGTATCCGAGACGGCCTGGGATGTTTTTTCCGGATACCGGAAGTCACTTCGTGAAACCGGCGCCAACATTTTCATCTCGATCGTCAACACGATCCTGGAGCGCCTGGCATTCGGTGCCGTGTTCGTTGTCGCGATATTTGCAGCGGAAACGCTCGCCGTCGCAAGCATTCCGTTGTCCTGGTGGTCCTGGCTTCTCGCGGTCCTGGCTGCGGACCTGACATATTACTGGATGCACAGATGTGAACATCGCGTTCGCCTGTTATGGACCTATCACAGCGTTCATCACTCCTCTCCGGAGTTCAATTTCAGCACCGCGCTGCGCCTTGCCTGGATGGAAGCCCTGTTTACCTGGATATTCTTTGTTCCCATGGTGCTGGCAGGTTTCGACCCTGCACAGGTGATCGCCGCTCTTGCGATCGTGATTGCCTATCAGTCCTGGATCCACACCGAAAAAGTCGGGAAGCTCGGGTTTCTGGAGACAGTGCTCAACACGCCCTCCAACCATCGCGTGCACCACGGCAGAAACCCGGTCTATCTGGACAAGAACTATGGCGGCATCCTGATCATCTGGGACAAGATGTTCGGAACTTATGAAGCGGAAACCGAAAAGGTCCAGTTCGGCATAACCGAACCGGTCAGGTCGTCGAACCCCTTCATCATCAACTTTCGTGAGACCGCCCTTCTTGTAAAAGATGTTCTCAGGCCCGGACCGCTGAATTCCCGGTTAGCAAGGATCATTATGCCTCCCGGTTGGCGCAAGGAAACCGGAGCGAAAAAGCCAGGCAAACCTCAAGGTCAGCCGCCGAGGCATTCGGGGTCCAAATGAAACTCGATCTCATTTCAGCGACGTTTGCAGGGTATCTGGCGGCATTCGGATTGACCGAACGGCCGCAAACACCGGTTACCCGCGACTACCACATAGAACATCACAGGCTGCCCGGCGGCAGTCCCGAGGTCACACTTGACGCGGAACTGACGATGCCGAAAGGAACTTTCCGCGTCCCCGGGGTTGTTCTCATCACCGGATCGGGACCGCAGAACAAGAATGAGGAGATCGCGGGCCACAAACCGTTTCTGGTTCTCTCCGACTACCTGACAAGGCAGGGTTTTGCGGTGCTTCGATATGACGATCGGGGCGTTGGCAAGAGCACCGGCGACTTTGCCTCGGTAACGCCGCAAGAGCTGGCTTCGGACGCGGCTGCAGCGCTGCGGTTCCTGAAGGCGCATCCGCGCATCGCCGAAGGCAAGACCGGGTATGCCGGACACTCCGAAGGCGGCTATCTTGCTCCAATCGCCCAAAGGCACGTGCCTGCGGATTTCCATGTTCTGCTGGCTGCCCCCGCACTTCCCCTGCTGCCTGATGTCATGGCAACGCAGGTCGCCGATATAGCCCGGGCGGAAGGTGTGCCGGAAAACGAAATCGAGAGACAGCTCATTGCGGTTGACCAGATGGTATCCGTGCTCCGGTCGGCAAGGCCGCCGCAGGACATTCGCCGGGACCTGACGCGCGTGTTCCGCCGAGCCGGCGCGACCCGCCGCCAGTTGCGCGAAAATGTGGATCTGTGGTCGACGCCCTGGGCGGCCGCCTACGCCCATCATGATCCCCGGCCTTTTCTGGAAGCACTCGACATTCCCGTGCTCGCCCTCTTCGGCGAATACGATCTGCAGGTTTCCGCCCGCCACAATGCACGCGTGATGACGGAACTGTTGCGGAACCCCGGCTCGAAAACGCTCGTGCTTGCGGGAATGAACCACCTCTTTCAGCCGACCGAAACCGGAAAGGTGTCGGAATATGTCCGCATTCCGACGACGATTGATCCCTTGGCCCTGGGGATCATCGGGACTTGGATGCTGGACATCACAAGTGATCGCAGCCCTTGAACGCCCGTGTTTGACTGCCTGCCATCTGCCGCAACGCAGGACCGGCATGACCCCGGTCAAACAAAAAAAACCCGGCCATAGGCCGGGTTTTCATGTTCAAGGCAGTGGCCGCGGCACTTAAGAGCCGAGGAAACCCGCGAACTTGTTCTTGAAGCGGGACACGCGGCCACCGCGGTCCATCAGCTGACGGTCGCCACCGGTCCATGCCGGATGGGACGTCGGATCGATGTCGAGCTGCAGCGTGTCGCCTTCCGCACCATATGTGGAGCGCGTGGTAAATTCTGTACCATCGGTCATGACGACCTTGATGGTGTGGTAGTCGGGATGAATATCCGCTTTCATGACCGGTCCTTTCAAGCGCCAAGGCGTGCCTTTCAGAAAAGCTTCACCTGCCGGCGCAAAACGAGATAAAGGGCCGCCGATCCGGATGCGGACGCCGCCCTCAGAAACTGAGGCGGGGATATACCCCAAGGTGGCAGGCAAGACAAGGGGCAAATTCCTGCAATCGGGCTTTGGCATTGATCAAGGACGCAAGCCCGGCTTTGCGGCAGATTGCGATGCATGCATCGGTGCGACAGGCATTGTGCACGCGAAAGAACATGATAAAGACGGAGTGGGCCGCGCCGCAGCGCGCAGGCAAGGAGGAGAAGCCGGTTGGCGGACGCTATTGCATCAGAGCTGGAGGAAAACGGGAAAAGAGCCCGGCGCTCGCTGAGACCTCTCACGCGCCTCTTGCCCTATCTCACCAAGCACAGGGGCATGGTCGCGGCCGCCGTTGCGGCCCTCTTCTCGGCTGCCGTGATCACGCTCGTACTTCCGGCGGCCGTGCGCCGGATGATCGACTATGGCTTCGGAGCAGACGATCCTGCTCTCGTCAATTCCTACTTTGCAGTCCTGATCGGCGTTGTCTGCGCGCTGGCGATGGCCAGCTCCGTCCGGTATTTCCTGGTCATGTGGTTGGGCGAGCGCGTTGTTGCCGAGGTCAGGTCGGACGTTTTCGACCACATGACCCGCCTCAGCCCGTCTTTTTACGACAGTGCGAAATCCGGTGAAATCCTGTCGCGGCTGACCGCCGACACCACCCAGATCAAGGCCGCCTTCGGCGCAAGCGCGTCGCTTGCCATGCGCAACCTGATCATGTTTGCCGGTGCCTCGGTCATGATGGTCGTAACCAGCCCGCGCCTTTCAATTTTTGTTCTGGCCGCCATCCCCATCATTCTGGTTCCGGTCCTCGGGTTTGGCAGAAAGGTGCGCAAACGCTCACGTTTCGCCCAGGACACGCTTGCGGATGCATCGGCCTATGCCAGTGAGATGCTGGGGTCCGTTCGAACCATACAGGCCTTCACGCACGAACAGCGCAGCGCAAACCGCTACACATCCGCCGTCGAAGCGGCTTTCACCGCCGCGCGCCAGGCCATCGTGGCACGGGCCGCCCTCACCGGGTTTGCCATCTTTGTCATCGGCTCCAGCATTGTTGCCGTTTTGTGGATCGGCGCCAGCGACGTGTTTGCCGGCCGGATCACCGGCGGCGAACTCAGCCAGTTCCTGCTCTATTCGATCCTGGCCGCAGGCTCACTGGCCGCCCTTTCCGAGGTCTGGGGAGAACTGTCCCAGGCCGCCGGCGCAGCAGAACGCCTGTCTGAGCTTCTTGAAATCGAGCCCGAGATCAAGGCCCCTGCCGTTCCGGCAAAACTGCCGGAAACCAGGCGGGGCGACATTGCCTTTCAGAACGTTTCCTTTGCCTATCGCAGCAGCGAGACCATGCCTGTGGTTCGCGATCTGACACTCCAGGTCTCTCCGGGGGAAACCGTTGCGGTCGTCGGCCCCTCCGGTGCCGGCAAATCGACCCTCTTCAGCCTGCTCATGCGGTACTACGACCCGACGTCCGGTGTCATTCGCCTGAATGGCGTCTCGCTGCAGGAACTCGACCCGGTGGATCTGCGCAGCCATATCGCGCTGGTCCCACAGGACACGGCGATCTTCGGCGCGTCGGTTGCCGAGAACATTGCGTATGGCCGGCCCGACGCTTCACGTGACGAAATTGTTGCCGCAGCCAATGCCGCCCTGGCCGCTCCGTTCATTGAAAACATGACTGACGGCTACGACACCCTCGTGGGCGAACGCGGTATTACGCTCTCCGGCGGTCAGCGCCAGCGGATCGCAATTGCCCGCGCGGTTCTGAGAAACGCCCCCGTATTGCTGCTCGACGAGGCAACCAGCGCACTCGATGCCGAGAGCGAAAATCTGGTTCAAAAGGCCCTCGAACGGCTGATGGAAGGCCGCACCACACTTGTCATCGCCCACCGTCTGGCCACCGTGTTGAAGGCCGACAGGATCGTCGTCATGGAAGACGGACGCATTGTCGAATCGGGAACCCACGCGGAACTGAGTGCCGCCGGCGGTCTTTATGCCAAACTTGCCCGCCTCCAGTTTGGTGCGGAAACACAGAAACAACCGGCCTGACGATCTGCAGCGGGGCAGATCAGGTTTCCGGTTTCCCAGACCGGGGGCCTGCCGATTTTCTCAACCAGGAAATCGATGAAGACCCGGACCTTGGCCGTGAGCACGTTTGAGCGCGGGTAAACCAGCCAGATGGCAGATCCGTCCCGGACTTCATAGTCAGGCAATACCCGCACCAGGCTCCCCTTCCTGAGATCTTCGTAGACGCTCCAGTACGAGTTCATCGAGATGCCAGCCCCGTTCACGGTCGCGACCCGCATGCAGGTGCCGTCATCGAAAACCAGCCGGTTTTCAGAACCCGGCGGGGGGAACGTCGCAGCGGCCCCGGTCTCATTCGCTTCAAGCTTTCGCGGCGGGCCGTCCCGGAACACCAGCAGGCGGTGGGTGCGAAGGTCTTCAGGTACGGCCGGAGGCGCGCGATGCGCAAGATATTGCGGCGATGCGCAAAGGATACGCCTGTCATCGGCCAGTTTACGAGCCCTCAGGCTGCTGTCCTCGATCGCGTAGTTGCGCAGCGCCAGATCGAAGGCGCCCTCGATCAGGTCCATCTGCGTGTCGGACAACCGCAATTGAAGATCAATTTCCGGATACCTGTCGAGAAACTCGCCAAGAACAGGCGCAATGAAGAGCTGCGCGAACGAACTCGGCGCCGCGAAGCGCAAGGTCCCCTTGATCTCCTTGCCATGGTGCCCCTGCGCGGCGTGGAAAGCGTCCTCCTGAGCCAGTATTTCCCTGGCAAAGGGCAGAAATTCCGCCCCCTCCAGCGACAGGGACACCTTGCGCGTCGAGCGGTGCAGCAAATCGGAACCGACCTGTCTTTCCAGTTTGGACAGACGGGCGCTTGCCACCGCCTGCGCCAATCCTAGCTCGCGCCCCGCAGCGCTGATGTTCAGCATGTCGGCCGCAAGCACGAACAGTCTTATGCAATCCGTGTCCAACAATTCAGTCCTCTTCGATTGGATCGGGCGGTTCTTCAGAACGTCAACCCGGGAACGGGCTACCTGCAGCTGCGACCCGGCTTCTGCGCCCGGGAATGAACCTGTTTGCTGCGGCTCTTCGCAGGGGCAAGGGTCGCTTGGCTCCTTATTCATAACGAAATCGAATTTCTGAAACCAGTAATTACCGGATTAAATCGAAAAGCCGATTGAATTAGCTGTTGTGGTGTGACGCGCCGGGCCCTCCTCCCGGCGCTGAGCCGTCCTGGATCAGACTGCCGGGAACGAACCCAAGCATCGCTTTTGGACAAGGATCGTCTCGATGAAATACGATAATTTCACAACCTTCGACGTGAAGGTGGAAGATGCAATCGCAACGGTGACCTTCGATTTCGGCACCGTGAACGTACAGGGTCAGGAAATGCTGGCCGACCTGAACAGCCTGGCCATGCGGCTTGAGAGAGACCGGGAAACAAAGGTGGTCGTTTTCCAGTCGGCCAATCCCGAGATCTGGGTCTGTCACTACGACACGGAACTTTTGAAAGACATGTCGACCGAGGCCGTTTCCCGCGATGAAGCTGAACTCCTCGATCTGCAGGCGGTCTGTGAGCGCATCAGCAAGGTGCCCCAGGCGACCATCGCCAAGCTGGAAGGCTTCGCACGCGGCGGCGGCCATGAACTGGCACTGGCCCTCGACATGCGCTTCGCGGCTCGCGGCAAGTTCAAGTTCATGCAGATGGAAGTCGGCATGGGTATCCTCCCCTGCGGCGGCGGCGCGTCGCGCATGGCCCGCCAGACGGGCCTCGGCCGGGCCCTTGAGATCATCCTCAGCGCCCGCGACTTCGACGCCGATGAAGCCGAGGCAATGGGCACGATCAACAAGGCGCTGGACCCGGACGAGATCGGCGACTACGTCGACAATCTGGCAAAACGCATAGCCAGCTTCCCTGCTGAATCCATCAACGCGTGCAAGCAGATGGTCTATGAATCCATCGACCGGCCGATCCAGGACGCACTCAAGGCGGAAGCCTACTGGCTCTATCAGGCAACCAGCAAGACACCTGCCGTCAAGCGGTTCACCATCGCCGACGAGCAGGGTCTGGAGCATGACATCGAGAACCAGAGAAACTGGCCCGATCTGGTCATGAAGGTTCAGGAGATCAACTGACCCACTGACAGGCCTCCGGGCGCAGGCCAGAACAGGAAATGGCCGCCGGCAGAACCGGCGGCCATCGCATTGAGTTCCTCAATGCCTGCGAGAGCAGGCACACCGCTTCAGTCGTCGTCTGGGACCGCAACGGTATAGTTGAGCGGCATCCGGCCGCCATCGGCCATGATCGTCTGACCTGTGACGTAACTTGAGTCCTTTGACGCGAGGAACGCGGCAACTCCGGCAATCTCGGAAGGTTCGCCGATGCGCTGGAGCGGCGTCCGCGACATCACGCGTTTCTTCGCGGCCGGATCGCTGTTTACCGCCGCCAGCATGTCCGTCATGATCGACCCCGGTCCGATCGCATTGACCCGGATCCCGTGGGGAGCCAGCGCCAGCGCGGTTACCTTGGTGAGTTGCGACACCCCGCCCTTGGAAACGCAGTAGGGAATCTGGTTCGGAATCGCGAGCACCGAGTTGATCGACGACATGTTGATGATGCAGCCGGGTTCACCGCCATTTTCGACCTTCTCGACCATGTGCCGGGCAACGGCCTGCGAACACAGGAACGCACCTTTCAGATTGACCGATAAGATCCGGTCGAAATCTTCTTCCTCCAGCTCCAGGAAGTCGGCTCCTCCGACGATGCCGGCATTGTTGACCAGAATGTCGATGTCGCCATACCCGTTGAGCGTCTCGGCTACCATGTTGCGCACGTCCAGACGCTCGCCGACATTGCAATGGATGTATGTCACATCCCCGAGGCTGCCGAGATCTTCGACCGTTTCCTCGCCCGCCGCGTCGTCAATGTCTGCGACGACCACTTTGGCACCATCGCTCACAAAGCGTTTGGCGATGGCGAAACCGATTCCTCTGGCTCCACCGGTAACGATCGCAACCTTATTTTCCAAAGACACGAAAAACCTCACGGTTTACTGACCAAAAGCGGCACCGGAACGGGCGCACGCGCGCCCGACCATAAGTCTCAAAACCGGCGCTGTCGATGGCCGATCCGTCCCTCCAGTAAGGGAAGTTTCGATCCTCAGGCGGAAATTCCGTGTGATTTCAATGCGTCAGTGATTTCATCCAGGATCGCCGGATCATCGATGGTTGCCGGCATCTTGTAGCTTTCCCCATCAGCAATCTGACGCATGGTTCCGCGCAGGATCTTGCCCGACCGCGTTTTCGGCAGCCGCTCCACCGTAATGGCGATCTTGAAGGCAGCCACCGGACCGATCTTCTCGCGCACCAGTTTCACAAGTTCGCTCTCGATATCGGCATGGTCGCGGTCGACGCCTGACTTCAGCACCACGAAACCGCAGGGCAACTGCCCTTTCAGCTTGTCCGCAATCCCGATGACGGCGCACTCGGCAACATCCGGATGCGTCGCCAGAACCTCTTCCATGCCGCCTGTGGAAAGGCGGTGTCCGGCCACGTTGATGATGTCGTCGGTCCGCGCCATGATTGAAAGATAACCGTCCTCGTCGATGATGCCCGCATCGGACGTCTTGTAGTAGCCGGGGAACTCGGCAAGATAGGCATCGAAGAAGCGCTGGTCGGCGTTCCAAAGCGTCGGCAGCACGCTCGGTGGGAGCGGCAGTTTCACGACGATGTTGCCCAGCGTGTTCGCGCCCAGCGGGTGCCCCGCATCGTCAAGCACCTGGACATCGTAGCCCGGCATCGGCACCGTCGGTGAACCGGGCTTGACCGGCAGCTGGCCGAGACCAAGCGGATTGCCGACGATGCACCATCCTGTTTCGGTCTGCCACCAGTGGTCGATCACTGGCACCTGCAGCTGATCGATGGCCCAGTTGACCGTTTCCGGATCGGCGCGCTCGCCTGCTAGGAACAGAGACCTGTATTGAGACAGGTCGTACTTCTTGATCAGTTCGCCTTCCGGGTCTTCCTTGCGGATCGCGCGGAATGCTGTCGGAGCGGTGAAGAGGGACGCGACGTTGTGTTCCGATATGACGCGCCAGAACACACCCGCGTCCGGCGTACCGACCGGCTTGCCTTCGAACAGCACCGTGGTGCAGCCGTGAAGCAGCGGCGCATAGCAGATGTAGGAGTGGCCGACGACCCAGCCGACATCCGATGCCGCCCAGAACACCTCGCCGGGCTGAATGTCGTAGAGATTGCTCATTGACCACTTCAGGGCAACCATGTGACCGCCATTGTCCCGGACAACGCCTTTCGGCTGCCCGGTGGTGCCGGAAGTGTAGAGAATATAGAGCGGGTCTGTTGCCTTCACCGGCACCGGAGCCACTTTCCGGCCCGCCGCCCTGGCTTCGTCCATCAGGTGTCCGAGATCGTGATCCCGGCCCTCCGTCATCTCCGCTTCCAGTTCCTCGCGCTGGAACACGAAACAGGAGGCCGGCTTGTGCGTGGACAGTTCGATTGC
This sequence comes from Roseibium sp. MMSF_3412, assembly GCF_030733265.1. Taxonomy (GTDB): domain Bacteria; phylum Pseudomonadota; class Alphaproteobacteria; order Rhizobiales; family Stappiaceae; genus Roseibium. The sequence continues at coordinate 170,575 of NZ_JASHJI010000010.1, forward strand.
CTTGTCGACAAGCGGTTTGTAGGCGATCACCCGTCCGGGTTCGATACCGCAGGAGGCCGCGATAATCGCCTTGGGCGAGGCATCGTCGATCCGGGTCGCCAGCTCGTTGGCCGCGAACCCGCCGAAAACGACGGAGTGAATGACGCCAAGCCGCGCGCAGGCGAGCATCGCCATCACCGCCTGCGGGATCATCGGCATGTAGATGATCGCACGATCGCCCTTCGTCAGCCCCTTGTCGGTGAGGACAGCGGCAAAGGCCTCGACTTCATCGAGCAACTCCTCGAATGTATAGGTTGCCTGCCTGCCGGTGATCGGGCTGTCGTAAATAAGCGCGGGCTGACCGGGCCGCCCGCGTTCCACATGCCTGTCGAGACAGTTGTAACAGGTGTTGCACTCCCAGTCCGGATACCATCGGCCGTATTGCCCCTGATCCGGATCGAAGACCGTGTCCGTCGTGGAAATCCAGTCGATCTCGGCGGCAGCCGCCTTCCAGAACCCATGGGGATCGTCTTTCCAGCCCTGGTAGACCTCGTGATACCGGCTTGCCATGTCAAATCCTCCCGAACAGCCGCCTCGGCAATTTGTGACTACACTGCTGTAAGACAATACGGAAATGCAAGTGGGCTGGCGTAAGCAATTAGGTGGTCGGGTCTTTACGTAATCTCTCTGGCGTGCTTGTTTCCCGCCTCCGATCCCGTCACCGAGACAGTCCTTCCTTCAAATGCTGCCCATTGCCGATCCCTGGTTCTATTTCGCCGCGTTTCCCGCCGTCATTCTGGTTGGCCTTTCCAAGGGCGGCTTCGGCGGCACGCTGGCGATGCTGGCGGTTCCGATCCTGACACTGGTGATCTCCCCCATCCAGGCGGCCGGGATCATGTTGCCGATCCTCCTCCTGATGGATGTGGTCGCGCTGCTCGCCTACCGGGGCCGCGCGGACTGGACCTGCCTAGCGATCATGCTGCCGGCCGCCGTTGTCGGCATTGTCATCGGCTGGGCAGCGGCGGCTTATGTCAACGACAATTTCATCACGCTCCTTGTGGGCGTGACCTCTCTTGCCTTCGTCGCAGATTATGTTTTCAAACGGCGCAAGCAGGAAACGGCCAGCGGGCATAAGCCGGTCTGGGGTTTCTTCTGGGGTGGCATTGCCGGATTTACCAGCTTCATCAGCCACACCGGCGGGCCGCCCTATCAGATGTACACGGTTCCGCTCAGAATGCCGAAGCTGCTGTTCGCGGGCACGGCCGTCATCTTCTTTGCGACAGTCAACGCGATCAAGGTTGTTCCCTATTTCTTTCTCGGTCAGTTCGACACGACGAACCTGGCCACATCGGCCGTGCTGATGCCGCTCGCCCTCGTCGCGACCCTTGCGGGCGTGCGCCTGATCAGGGTCATCAATGCCGACACATTCTACAAACTCATCTATGTGTTCATGGGTCTGATTGGTGCGAAGCTGACCTATGACGGTCTCACGAACCTGCTCGCCTAGCCTGCTTCCAACTCTAACGGGAGATTGCGCGGCGAGGCATTTCCGGATTTGATAGTCTAGGTGATGGACCTATAAATGAGACTGAAATGGCATGCGAAATGGCGAAATCCCGTCAGGAAGAGTGTGCGGAGCGGGCTTCCTGCCCGGTCAAGCACGCTGACGCCACGGGGTGATACCATTTCCATGTCCTTCGGATTTGACCGGCTTGCGCCTCTTCGGCGTTGCGAAAGGCTTGAAAATGCGCCGCATTTCCTGCGCTTCCGCTCCTTGACGAGAAGCAAGCCACCTCAAACCATTTCGGCCTCATTTATGGGTCCATCACCTAGGATCAGGACTTATTAATTTGGTTGAATTGGCGCAGCAAACGGCGACGAGTTGCAAGGAAAAGCGCGACAAGCGGGCTTCCTGCCCTGTTGAGCGGTTTGACGAAGCAGACCGAAGCCGTTTTTGCGTCCCTTCAGGATAGAGTGAATTTGCCCGGCAACGTCGTTACAAATCTTTGGAAACCGGACGGTTTCCTGCAGCTTTGCGCCTCGTATCCGAACAAATTCATCTCTACCAATTCGTCCAAATTAATGAGTCCTGACCCTAAACAGGGCAATAGCTGGGAGGATAGTCATGGATGCCGGTCTCAGCCCCTTCGAACAGGGGCTCGACAAGAATACCGCAAACTACGCTGCGCTGAGCCCGCTCAGTTTTCTGGCGCGTGCGGCCGACGTCTTTCCGGAAAAGATCGCCATCGTTCACGGCAACCAGCGGACGGATTACCGGACCTTCTACCGCCGCTCGCGTCAGCTTGCCTCGTCCCTGTCGAAGCTTGGCATCGGCAAGAACGACACTGTCAGCGTGATGCTCTCCAACGTCCCGCCGATGCTCGAGGCCCACTACGGCGTCCCGATGACCAAGGCGGTACTGCATTCGATGAATACGCGCCTGGACGCGGCCGTCATTGCGTTTCAACTGGATCACGCCGACTGCAAAGTCCTGATCACGGACCGCGAATATGCACCCGTGATGAAGGAGGCCCTGTCGATCGCAACCGTCAACCCGGTGGTCATCGACTATTCCGACCCGGAATTTCCGCAGGACGGTGAGCGGCTCGGAACACTGGACTATGAAGACTTCGTGCAATCCGGAGATCCCGGGTTCGACTGGTCGCTTCCGGACGATGAATGGGATGCGATTACCCTGAACTATACCTCCGGGACGACCGGGAATCCGAAGGGCGTCGTCTATCACCACCGGGGCGCTTATCTGCTTGCACAGGCCAACGTGATCACCGCCTCGATGGCGAAACACCCGGTCTATCTCTGGACGCTGCCGATGTTCCACTGCAACGGCTGGTGTTTTCCCTGGTCGATCTCCATCGTCGCCGGGACCCATGTCTGCCTCCGCTGGGTCCGGCCCCAGTCTATGTGGGACCTGATCGCGGACGAAAGCGTCACGCATCTGTGCGGTGCACCGATCATCATGTCCACGCTTCTGAATGCTCCAGCGGAGCAGAAACGGGATCTGGAGCGCGAGGTCGAGTTCTTTACCGCCGCCGCGCCGCCCCCCGAAAGCGTGCTTGCGGCGATGAAAACGGCCGGCTTCAACGTTACCCACCTCTACGGTCTGACCGAGGTATACGGTCCGGCGGTTGTCAATGACTGGAAGTCGGACTGGGATGCCCTGCCGCTGGAACAGCAGGCCCAGAAAAAGGCCCGCCAGGGGGTCCGCTACGTTGCGCTGGAGGACTTGAAAGTCCTCGATCCGGAAACGCTGGACCCCGTGCCTGCCGACGGCACCACCCTCGGCGAAGTGATGTTCCGCGGCAATGTGGTCATGAAAGGCTATCTGAAAAACCCGGATGCCACGTCGGATGCGTTCCAAGGCGGCTGGTTTCATTCCGGTGATCTTGGCGTCATGCACCCCGACGGCTATATCCAGCTCAAGGACCGGTCCAAGGACATCATCATCTCTGGCGGCGAGAATATCTCGTCAATCGAGGTTGAAGATGTGCTCTACAAACACCCGGCCGTTCAGGCGGCTGCCGTCGTCGCCCGGCCCGACGAGAAATGGGGAGAAACACCCTGCGCCTTTGTCGAGCTTGCCGCCGGATCGGATATCACGGAAGCGGAATTGATCGCGTTCTGCCGCGAGCACATGGCCAACTTCAAGGCGCCAAGAACAGTGGTCTTTTGCGAGTTGCCCAAGACGTCGACCGGAAAGATCCAGAAATTTGCCTTGCGCGAACAGGCGAAACAGCTGTGAGATAAAACAAAATCGCCGCACATTGTGCGGCGATCCAAACCTTCCTCAAACAGATATAAACTGTCTAGTGAAGGGTCTTGTCATGCCTTATTCGCTCAATCTCGTCCTTGATCTTGAGCTTTTGTCTTTTCATGTCGGCCAATTCCAGTGAGTCTGTACTCGGGTGCATCAGAGCGTCTTCGATTTTGCGCTTCATTTCCGCGTGACGGCGCTCAAGTTCTTCGAGATGCGACTGCATTGACATGGATAAACCTCCTGTCTGTTGGCTCAACATTACCATCGTGCCACATGAAATCTGACCTTGTCGATTGCAGATTCCGCATATCTGATCCATTTCGCCGACAAAATACGCATTCATGTATCTATCCTTAGAAAAGCTTAAAGAACGCCCGTCGATTAACTGTCTAAAATCGCACGATAATTGCTCCTGCTTACTTCGCCGGCTGAGGAAATCACGCTGTGTACAATTATTGGACAATTGTGGAGCCATCCCGCGTCGCATCGATGCCCGCGACGCATTGGTGGCTGCGAAAGATGCTATCTTGCCCGCGACGGGCAAAATAGACTAGGACTTGATTCCTGGGCGTTGGGGAACAGAGGGCCAAATGGACACGGATGCTTTGCGAATGGAGCTTGCGCAGCTTCGTCAGGAACACAGGGACCTTGACGTCGCCGTGGAGGCGCTTGCGGCAACATCGAACCATGACGTATTGCAGCTTCAGCGGCTGAAAAAGAAGAAACTTCTGATCAAGGATCGCATTTCGGCCCTGGAGGATCAGCTGTTCCCGGATATCATCGCATAACCTTCGCGAGGGCGGACCAACCGGGTTCAGCCGGTTGAGCGCTTTTTTTGTTCGCATCCGCGCCATTCCGGGGTTGCGATGCTGGGCGCTCTGCCTATACTCCGCGCCTTTCTGAGCCCCGGGCCTGTGGAGCAAGCAATGGCAAATGCGGATGTCGCGATCATAATGGGAAGCCAGTCGGACTGGCCGACGATGAAACACGCGGCTGAGACGCTCGACCAGCTTGGTGTGAGCTACGAAGCGCGGATCGTCTCCGCACACCGCACGCCTCAGCGCATGTATGATTTCGCCAAGAGTGCGAAGGCCGAAGGCTTCAAGGTGATCATCGCTGGGGCCGGCGGCGCCGCCCATCTTCCCGGCATAACCGCCGCGCTGACGCCGCTACCCGTGTTTGGCGTCCCCGTGGAAAGCCGGGCGCTGTCGGGCGAGGACAGCCTGCTCTCGATCGTGCAGATGCCCGGCGGTATTCCGGTCGGCACGCTTGCCATCGGTAAGGCCGGTGCCACGAACGCCGGACTGCTTGCAGCAGCCGTGCTCGCGCTTGGCGATCCTGCAATCGAGGCCGCGCTTGACGCCTACCGCGCCGAACGCACTGCCGCTGTCGCCGAATTTCCGGCAGACGATCTCTGAAACCACAAACACGAGACATCGAAGATGAGCGACAAACGGCTAAGCCCGGGCGACACTGTCGGTATTCTTGGCGGAGGCCAGCTTGGCCGCATGCTTGCTCAGTCCGCCGCCAGTCTCGGTCTGAAGACCCATATCTTCTGCCCGGATCCGCACAGCCCTGCCTTCGATGTCAGCGCGACCTTCACCATCGCGCCATACGAGGACATCGATGCGCTGAACCGGTTCGCGGACGCCGTGTCTGTCGTCACATATGAATTTGAGAACGTGCCCGGCCCAACCGCCGCCCATCTGGATGCAAAAGTCCCGGTGCGCCCCGGAGTGCGTGCGCTGGAAGTCTCCCAGGATCGTCTGCTTGAAAAACGCTTCCTGTCGGAGACCGGCATCGCGATTGCCGGTTTTGCAGACATCAATTCGCAACAGGACCTCGACAACGCCCTGAAGGATTTCGGCGGCAAGGGCGTTCTGAAAACCCGGCGATTCGGCTATGACGGCAAGGGCCAGATGATGATCCGCCAGCCTGGCGATGCCGACGGTGCGTTTGACCGGATCGGCGCGGTGCCGGCCGTCCTGGAGGCGCTGATCCCCTTCGAATGCGAAGTCTCGGTGATTGTTGCCCGTGATCTCGATGGCACGTCCCGCAGCTTCGACATCGCGCGCAACCACCACGAAAACCACATCCTCAAGACTTCCACGATCCCGGCCGGCGTTTCCGCCCAGACGGCGGAGACCGCCCGCGAAATGGCCGGACAGATTGTCGACGGCCTCGACTATGTCGGTGTCATGGGCGTCGAGATGTTCCTTGTCCGGGACGGGACCGGCGAAAGACTGCTCGTCAACGAAGTTGCGCCGAGGGTTCACAATTCCGGGCACTGGACGCAGGATGCCTGCCTGACATCGCAATTCGACCAGCATATCCGTGCGGTGGCTGGCTGGCCGCTCGGCTCGGCTGAACGGCACTCGGATGCCGTCATGGAAAACCTGATTGGCTTCGATGTCGATGCCTGGACGGATATTCTGAAGGACCCGGGCGCGCGGCTCCATCTCTACGGCAAGTCCGAAACCCGCGAAGGCCGCAAGATGGGGCACGTCAATCGCATTGCTCCGAAATCGGACTGACGGTCAGATCCTGACCAGACCGAGTTCCTCGCGGCGCGCAAACCGGAGATTGGCAAGCAGGGCGACGCTGGCAAGGCCGCCGGCAAGACCGAGCCATACGCCGACACCGCCCCACCCCGCCAGAAAGCCGAGTCCCAGGGACAGGCTGATGCCCACGACCCAATAACCGAAAAGCGCGTAGAACAGCGGGACCGTCGTGTCGCCAAGGCCGCGCAGGTTGTTCACGCCGATGATCTGCCCGCCATCTGCAAGCTGAAACAACGCTGCGACCAGCAGGAAGGAAACGCCATAGGCGAGGACCTCCAGCGCTTCCGGGTCTGCAAAATCGAGATAAAGCCCGATCAGTGTCTCGGGGATCGTCCAGAAGACAATCGCAAAGCACACCATGAAGAAAGTTGTCACCCACAGCGATGTCCAACCGGCGCGGCCGATGCCGGCCCGGTCGCCGCGGCCTGCCGCAAGGCTGACGCGTGTCATTGCCGCCATCGAAAGCCCGACCGGCACCATGAAGGTGATCGACGCGATCTGAAGCGCAATGCCGTGCGCAGCCAGAGGCACCGTCCCCAGCCAGCCGATCATGATGGCCGAGGCCGTGAACAGCGACCCTTCCGCAACGATGGTCAGTCCGATCGGTGTGCCGAGCCGGAGGATCTGAAAAAAGACCGGCCAATCGGACCGCCAGATGCGGCCGAGGAGATTGTAGCGGCGGAGCTTGGGATGCAGCAGCGCGTAACCGAGCAGGAACAGGAATGTGGTCGTTGAACTGAGGACGGATGCAATCCCTGCCCCGACAAGCTCCAGCCTCGGAAATCCGAAATGACCGAAGATGAGCAGGTAATCGAGGATGGCATTGGCGACCGCCCCGGCGATCGTTGCCCACAGGACGACCTGGGTGCGTTCCATAACCGTAAGGAAACCGCGGATGGCCATGATCAGCAGGGCGGGCAGCATCGTCCATTGCAGCACCCGCATGTAGATACCGGCAAGCCGCGCCAGTTCCGGCTCCTGGCCGAGCAGGAGCAGAATCGATTCGGTGAAAAACAGGACAATCCAGACCGGAACGCTGAATATAACGGAGATCCAGAAGCCCATTCGCACGGCACGGCGCAGATCGCGGGGCCGCCTTTGACCACGCGCCAGCGCCGCGAGCGGTATAACCGCCTGCAGGATTCCCATGCCGAAAAACCACAGCAGCATGTAGAAATTGAACGCCAGAACCGAGGCGGCAAGTTCCACGGCCCCAAGACGGCCGATCATCAGCACATCGGTCGTGTTGATCGCGATCTGCGCAAGCTGCGCGCCGGCAAGCGGCATGCCGAGCGAAAGCGTCGGCAGGATATCGCTCTGCCACAACGACTTCGACTGCGCCGGAACAGGTTCTCGTGACGCGGGATGCGCCATTGTTTCCTCCAGCAAACGGGGCGTTGAACCGCCTTCTTGAATGAGGCATTTGGGTTCTGGTGAGAAAATCAGCTCTAGTCCTCTATCGCTCCCCTGTCCATCTTTCTTCTGGTCCGCCAACCGTCGTAAGGTCGGATTTCGCCCGGATTATTTGCGAATGGCTGTGGACAGGTGTTGCCGCCTCTGGTATGTACCGCCCTCATGTGAGCGACGCGTCAGCGGCGATCAAGTCTCTATACACAAGTGAATGCATCGCAGCCCGTTGCTGCAGCGGCACATCACGTTGTGATTTCGGGACGATCGATTGAAGGGCTGGCAAGGCGTCTTTAATCAAGGTTTTAATTTGCCCGCGGGTCGGCCGCAGGGCATCGAGAACAGGAAAAAACGCGTGCAGGTTTTGGTTCGCGACAACAATGTCGATCAGGCGCTCAAGGCGCTGAAGAAAAAGATGCAGCGCGAAGGCATCTTCCGTGAAATGAAACTTCGCGGCCATTTTGAAAAGCCGTCCGAGAAAAAAGCCCGTGAAAAGGCCGAAGCCGTGCGCCGCGCGCGCAAGCTGGCCCGCAAGCGTGCACAGCGTGAAGGTCTGCTTCCGGGCAAGTCCGCTCGTCGCTGATAGCGGCTTGAGTGCACCCGGCTGAAAGGCCTCTTCTTTTCGCAAATCTGCCGTAAGGCCGACCGGGTTCACGGTCGGCTTTTGGCGTTTTTACAAAGAAATTGCCGGGCGGAAACGCCGTATGGAAACGGCAGCCACATTACCGCCCTATTGGAGGTCGATGAACGGCATGTCCGAACGCCTTATTGTCAGAGAGCATATGTGCCGCATGCGCAATTTCCTGCCACACGCGACCTTGTTCGCCTTTGCAACGCTCCTGGCTGCGTGCAACACCGCCGGCGTTTATGACGACGTACCGGTCAACAAGTCGGCAGGGTCTTCGACCAACATCGCCTCGCTGACTGCAGTGATCGAATCGAATCCTTCCGACGCGACGGCCTACAGCACCCGCGGCATTGCCTATGGACAGGCCGGCAAACTCGACCAGGCGATCGAGGACTTCAACCGCGCCCTGCAACTCAATCCCCAGTCCTACCAGACCTACGCCAACAGGGCGCTTGTCTACCGCCGCCAGGGCAAGAACGATCTGGCCGTTTCGGACTACACCCGCGCCATCAACATCAAGCCCGACTATGATGTCGCCTATGTCGGCCGCGGCAACATCTATCGCCAGCAGGGCAACTACAACGCAGCCCTCGCCGACTTCAATTCGGTGATTGCCCGCGACAGCAGCGACGCCCGCGCCTTCTACAACCGGGGCCTGATCTACCAGGCACAGAAGCAGGACAGCCTTGCGATCGAGGACTTTGCGACGGCAATCGGCCTGAACCCGAAGGCAAGCGCCCCCTATATCGCGCGCGGCATCTCCTATCTGGCCGTCAACGACCCGAACGCGGCATTCGAGGACCTGTCCATGGCAGTCAATCTCGACAGGGAATCGGCGATCGCCTGGGCAAATCGCGGCCTTGCACTGGAGCTGCTCGGCAAGCCGAAGGATGCCCGCCGCAATTATTCGCGGGCCATGTCGCTCGACAATTCCAACAAGATCGCGCGCGAGGGCCTGGGCCGCGTCGGCCAGGGTTGACGATCAGCGCACACACGGGTCATACGCCCACCTGATCCAGATCAACGCGAAAAACGCGACCTCACACCTTCATTGAGACCTTCCTGCATCCGTTCCGATACCGATGGAAGGTCCCATGAAAACCATCCTGATACTGGACGGTCACCCCGACCCCGACGGCACCCACCTGTGTCACGCGCTCGCAAGCGCCTATCAAGCGGGCGCGGAGCAGGCAGGACATCGCCCGACCCTCATCCGCATAGCCGATCTCGATTTTCCCATTCTGCGCAAGCCGTCGGACTTCACAGATCAACCAAGCCCGGAACCCGTCAGACCGGTCCGTGACGCGCTCCGGAAGGCCGATCACCTTGTGCCGATCTATCCTTTGTGGCTGGGCACGCTGCCGGCCTATACCAAGGGCTTCCTGGAACAGCTCCTCCATTACGACACCGCGTTCGAACGCTCGGCGGAAGATCGCTGGCCGAAAGGCAAGATGCGCGGAAAGTCGGCACGGATCGTCCTGACCGCCGACATGCCCGCCATAGGGTACGGATTCATAAATGAGGCCGAAATGGTTTGAGGCGGCTTGCTTCTCGTCAAGGAGCGAAAGCGCAGGAAATGTCCCTCATTTTCAAGCCTTTCGCAACGCCGAGGAGGAGCAAGCCGGTCAAATCCGAAGAACAAGGAAATGGCTTCACCCCGTGGCGTCAGCGCGCTTGACCGGGCCGGAAGCCCGCTCCGCGCACCCTTCCTAACGGGATTTCGCCATTTCGCATGCCATTTCAGTCTCATTTATGAGTCCGTACCCTCACCTACAAGCTCTGGTATGGCGCGCACAGCCTGAAAAGCCTGAAGCGGAACATTCTCGGCTTTGTCGGATTCAAGCCGGTCAGGTCCACGGTCCTTGGCATGGTGGAACATGCCGACCCTGCGCAGGTCGGTCGCTGGCTGAATACAATGGAAAAACTCGGGCAAAAGGCGATCTGACGGCTATATCCAAGGCGTCGTCAAAAGGGGCACGGTGAGCGGAACGTGACCCGTTCACCACCGGTCGGATGATGCAGCTCGAGGCTCTCCGCATGCAGCGCCAGACGACCCGACGCCATCAAGGCCTCGTCTTCGGCATAAAACCGGTCGCCCAGGATAGGATGCCCCAGCGCCAGCATATGCACCCTCAATTGATGGGAGCGGCCGGTATGCGGAAAGAGCCGGACGCGTGTCGTCCTGTCGGATCGGCCGATGACCTGCCATTTGGTGAGCGCCGCCTTTCCGTTTGCATGGCACACCATCTGTTTCGGGCGGTTTGGCCAGTCGCAGATCAATGGCAGATCAACTTCGCCGGTGTCGCCTGCCAGGTGGCCCCACAGGTCGGCGATATAGGTCTTGTGGGTCTTGCGCCGCTCGAACTGCAGGCCGAGGTGACGGTGCGCTGCCGGGTTCATCGCAAGGACCATGACGCCCGAAGTATCCATGTCGAGGCGATGCACGATGCGGGCGTTGCCATGCGCCGCCTGCGCGCGGCTCTCCACGCAGTCCCCATGCTCGGGAGCCTTGCCCGGAACGCTCAAAAGGCCGCTTGGTTTGTCGACGACCAGAACGTCCGCGTCCGCATGGATGACAGGCAGAAACGGATCCAGGGGAGGCTTGTAGTCGAAAGACTGGGGCACTGCGCTTGTCATGGCCGTTTTCCGCGCCTTTCCGGATAAACGAAAGGCGCAGTTCCGGACTGCGCCTTTTGCAATCGGACGGGCGCTGAAACGCCCGGAAATCGATACCGGGTCAGACCGTCAGGATCGCCAGGATGATCGTGAGAACGGTCACGGCGGTTACCGGGATCCAACCCGAATCTCCAAGGGCCAGGCCGATGGCCGAGGCAACCATGGTGGCAATCAGCATCAGCCATCCGAACACCACTGCCGTGGTGCCGCCAAACCCGAACAGGATAAGGCAGATGACGATGTTGATGACGGCGATGGTGCCGACTTTGGAAAAGTTGATGAAGCCTTCGTAAGTCCGCTCGTGAGCGTCATAGTCCATCGCGGGTGCTTTTTCGTCAGACATTCAGTTCCCCAGGAAAAACAGCAGTTGGCAGACTTCATACAATAAAGACTTCCGGGTTCGCAATGTCCGCAAACACATAATCCGACAGGTTCGACGCGACTTTTTGGCCTAGGCTGGACCAAACGGTGTTGTCGGCAGCACTTTTCGGCCTGTTGATCCGGTGGTTACGCCGCGTTAGACGTTCCGGCAAGACCGGCCGCGCGCAGCACGTCATCCTGGCGCTGACGCACCTTGGACGCCTCGAAACCTTCAATCTGCTCATTGAACAGCTGGAAGAAGTTCAGCTGGGCCCGCAGGTGCAGGAAAACACCGCCAAGCCCGATGGCCGCGCGATCCATGAAGACGAACTCCTGCGGCACGGTGACCGGGCCGAGCTGTTTCAGTGCCGAATGTACCTTGAAGGCTTCCTTGCGGCCGTATTCGGCAGCGGAGACCCCGTCCGCGATCGAGCGCACGCGGTCGCTCAGGAGCGGTCCGTAGATAAACCGCGCCCAGATATTCAGAACCTCGACGACGTCTTTCTTGAGGTTCTTGAAACCCCAGCGCTCGTAGGCCGATACGACCCGGTCGTTGTCCTCTTCCAGAAGACCGAGATAGAGATTGACGACGCCTTCGACAAACGATTCCGGGAACACGCGGATACAGCCATAGTCGAGCAGGTTGATGCCGGCCGGCCGGCCTTCCTGTTCGAACACGGTGTAGTTTCCAAGATGCGGGTCGCCATGGATGACGCCATAATGGCTGAAGGGGTGCCACCACGCATGGAACATCGTTTTCGCCAGCAGATTGCGGTCTTCCTGATCGTGTTCCTTGAAATCCAGCAGCGGTTTGCCGGTAAGCCAGCCCATGGTCAGGAGCCTGCGCGTAGACAACTCGTCAACGACCGAGGGAACACGGATGTTCTCATACTCGGCAAGGATCTCCTGATACATCGCAATATGCGCAGCCTCGCGCGCATAGTCGAGTTCCTCGCGCACTCTTGCGCTAATTTCCTTCGCGATTTCGCGCGTGTCGATGGCCGGGCTCATGCGCCGGTGCAACGAGAACAGCATTTGCAGCTGGGAAAGATCGGCTTCGACGGCAGACGCCATGTCGGGATATTGCAGCTTGCAGGCCAGCACACGCCCGTCATGGGCGGTGGCCCTGTGCACCTGTCCGAGCGACGCCGCCGCGGCGGGTTCGCGGCCGAATTCGGCGAACCGGCTTTGCCAGTCCGCGCCGAGTTCTGCGCGCATCCGGCGTTTGACAAATGCCCAGCCCATTGGCGGAGCGCTCGCCTGGAGCTTCGCGAGCTCGGTGGTGTATTCGGGCGGCAGAGCGTCGGGAATGGTGGAAAGCAGCTGCGCCACTTTCATGAGAGGACCCTTTAGCCCGCCCAGCGCCTCTGCAAGTTCGGCCGCGTTCTTGGCGTTGTCGAGGTTCATGCCGAAGAACCGCGCCCCGGCGAATTTCGCGGCAATGCCGCTCATGTTCGTTCCGACCTTGGCATAGCGCCCCATCCGGGCGGTGAACCGGTTGCTCTCGCGGTCTTTTGACTGTGCCATTCGGCAAGCTACTCCCTGCAACTGACCTGATCTGTGCCATACGGCCGGAATTCAATAGTCCAACACATATGACCTACGGCAAAGAAATCCAGCTGGACCAGTCGACAAAACGCCGCTCTGCGAACTTACATGCGCGCAAGCGTTGCGGCAATTTCATCGCGGGCCGTGACCATTCCCTTGTAGTCGAGCTGGTCTTCCGTCAGGTTCATCAGCTGGCCGCGGAGGTCCGATGCGATGCGTTTCCGGTCCTCCTGCTCTGCCAGCTTTGCCAGCGGATCATGATGAATACGGATCGTGAAAAGGATGTCCCCGCTCCCGGGAAGCCTGCGCAGCGTCTGCCGCTCCACCCGCAGAAACAGCCGGGCCAGGGTTTCTGCCGTAACGGTGAACGGAATGCCCTCCGGCATCGGGTGATGAAGGTTGCTGTCCGGATAGATCGACCAGTTGAACCGGCAAACAAGCTGATCTGTCGTCAGGTTCTCAAACAGCCGCTCCACGACCTGCCCCATGCGCGCGCCGTTGAAATCGGGCACACCTTCATGGATCCCGGACATGGAACGCCCGATTTTCTCAGAGAGCCGCCAGGACGAGGGAAAACAGACGGATGCGGCAACAAGCCGGTACCCGTCCACTCCCTTGCGCATCACCACCAGGTCTTCCTGCACCAGCTTGGAGGCCGTCAGCAGAGCCGGCTCCTCGGCAAGCGCAATCCTGCGCCCGGTCTCCGTGAGGGTCACCGAACCTTTCTCGAACGCATGCGTTCGAGGATGAAACCGCACCAGGTTGTCCGCGACCAGGTCCAGCACCTCGCGCTGAACGTCGGCCGTGTCGTCCTCGGCGCGGAATACTGCTGAAAGATCCCGCGCATAAAGTCTGTCTTTTTCCGCCAGATGCACGTTCAGAAACCGGTCCGGCTCCAGCCAGACCTCTTCGCCGATCGGCTTCAGACCGACGGTGAAGGGCCGCGTTGATCCGTCATAGGGACGATGCCGGAACGGCGGGTCTTTGGGCATTGGCGTCGGCACGCGATCCGCTTACCTCACGCCTTGTCGAGCTCTTCGAGCTCATCGATGATCCGCTCGATGACAGACAGACCCTTTTTCCAGAAATCGGGGTCCGTTGCGCTCAGTCCGAACGGTGCCAGCAGCTCGGAGTGATGCTTGGTGCCGCCTGCCTTCAAAAGCTCGAAATACTTCTCCTGGAATCCGCTTTCGGCATCTTCGTAAACCGCGAACAACGAGTTCACGAGACAGTCACCGAACGCATAGGCATAGACATAAAACGGCGAGTGGATGAAATGCGGAATATACGTCCAGAAGGTTTCGTAACCCTCGTTCAGCTTGATCGCCGGACCGAGGCTCTCTCCCTGAACGGACATCCACAACTCACCGATCTTGTCGGCAGTCAACTCGCCGTTGCGCCGTTCGGTATGGACCTTGCGCTCGAAACTGTAGAAAGCGATCTGCCGGACCACCGTGTTGATCATGTCCTCGGCCTTGGACGCCAGCATGATCTTGCGGGTCTGGGGATTGTCCGCCTTTGCCAGCAATGACTTGAAGGTCAGCATTTCGCCGAAGACGCTGGCGGTCTCTGCAAGCGTCAACGGTGTCGGCGCCATCAGCGGACCGTTGTGCCCGGCCAGAACCTGGTGCACGCCATGCCCGAGCTCATGCGCGAGCGTCATCACGTCGCGGATCTTGCCCTGGTAGTTGACCAGAACATAAGGATGGGCACTTGGCACCGTCGGATGCGCAAACGCGCCCGGAGCCTTTCCCGACCGCGCCGGGGCGTCGATCCAGCCCCTGTCGAAGAACTGCCCGGCAATTTCCGACATCTCAGGCGAAAAGGCGTCATAGGCGGACAGCACCGTCTGCTGCGCCTCATCCCAGGGAATGACCCTTGTATCCGCCTCCGGGAGCGGTGCGTTCCGGTCCCAGCTGTTCAGCTGTTCTGTTCCGAGCCAGCCTGCCTTGAGCTTGTAATACCGGTGGGACAGCCGCGGATACGCATCCCGGACGGCGGCGACAAGAGCGTCGACGACGTCCCGCTCGACCCGGTTGGCCAGGTGCCTGCTGTCGGCAATATCCTTGAAGTTCCGCCAGCGGTCGGAAATTTCCTTGTCCTTCGCCAGCGTGTTCGTGATCAGGGCGAAGGTCCTCAGGTTTTCCGAGAAGGTTTCATTCAGCGCCTGGAACGCCTGACGGCGCTTGTCCGCCGAGGGGTCGACCAGAAGATTGAGCGTCGGCTCGATCGCAAGCTTGTCGCCGTCGACATTGAAGGTGAGCGCCGCCATCGTCTCGTCGAAGAGCCGGTTCCAGGCGTTGTTTCCGGTGACTGATTTTTCGTGGAAGAGCTGTTCGACGCGGTCTTCCAGCTGATAGGGCTTGCCCTTGCGCAGATCTTCGATCCAGGGCCGGTAGTGCTTGAGCTGACCGTCATCCAGCGCGGCATCCATGACCGCGTCATCGACAGTGTTCAGCTCGAGACCGAAAAACAGCAAGTGGGAACTGGCCGTCGTGATCTGCTCCTGCACGTCGCCATAAAACTTCTGCGCCGCCGGGTCGATCGTGTTCCCTGCATAGACCAGACCGGCGAATGAAATCAGCCGCCCCATGAGATCTTCCAGGTCTTCATAAGCCCGGATCGCGGTAACCAGCGCGGACACATTGTCCTTTGCCAATTCCGCCAGGCGGCCCTTGTAGGACGCCTCGAATGTCTTCGCGCGTTCCAGGCTTTCCTTCAGGTCCCGCTCGACCTCGGGGGCATCCATGGCATTATAGAGATCGGTGAGATCCCACTCCGGCAAGGTACCAAGATCAGCGGATCCGGCGGACTGAGGCGCATGGACTGGGTGCGGAAGAGGCATTTTCAACTCCGGTGAGAACCTGCCTCGTGGGGCAGCAAACTTGCGATTTTCCGATATGTAGGACGCCCGGCCACCGGCGTGCAATTCAGAAAACCGAAATTTTTCATGTGGCAGGGACGATTTATTTACCCGATTGCGACCACAATGGATCGAAACGAGACAATTTCAAGTGAACTGATCCGGCCCATGCAAGCAACCAGTGGTAAAATTCTCATTGTCGACGACGACCCGATTCAACGCCGGCTTCTCGAAGAAGCGGTAAAAAAGTTCGGCTATCGCTCCAAAACGGCGGAAAACGGCGTCGAGGCGATGCAGATCATGAACGGTTCGGAGGCCAGCGAGATCGACCTCATCATCCTGGACATGGTCATGCCGGAACTGGACGGCATGGGCGTTCTGGAACAGTTGCGCGGCAACAAGAATGCGACGCCGGTCATCGTTCAGACGGGCCATGGCGGCATCGACACCGTGGTGAGTGTCATGAATGCGGGCGCGCAGGACTTTGTCGTCAAACCCGTTGCGCCCGAACGCCTCAACGTCTCGATCCGGAACCTGTTGAAGACATCCGCCCTTGAAGACGAAATCACCCGGTTCAGAAAACAGGCGTCCGGCACGCTGACCTTCGCGGACATCATCACGCATTCCGCGGCAATGGAGCGCGTGATCAGTCTCGGCAAACGCGCGGCCGCCTCCAACATTCCGATCCTGATCGAGGGCGAGAGCGGTGTCGGCAAGGAGATGATCGCAAGCGCGATCCAGGGCTCCAGCGATCGCAGGTCCAAACCTCTCATCGCCGTAAACTGCGGTGCCATCGCAGAAAACCTTGTGGAATCCATTCTGTTCGGACACGAGAAGGGTGCGTTCACGGGTGCTGTCGACAAGCATGTCGGCAAGTTTCAGGAGGCCCACGGTGGAACGCTGTTCCTGGATGAGGTTGGAGAACTGCCGCAGGATGTCCAGGTCAAGCTGCTGCGCGCGCTTCAGGAAAACGAAATTGACCCGATTGGTTCCCGGCGCCCGGTCAAGGTGGATTTCCGCCTGATATCTGCCACCAACCGCCGCCTGATCGATCAGGTCAAGGAAGGGGCTTTCCGCGAGGATCTTTACTACCGGCTCAACGTGTTTCCGATCTGGATCCCGCCCCTGCGCGACCGGCGTGAAGACATCCCGGCGCTGACCCGTCACTTCCTGGCGCGGTTCGCGGCCGAAGAGGGAAAACCGCATGTCGCCGGTGTCAGAAGCGACACTGTCGCGATGCTTCAGGATTACCACTGGCCGGGGAACATCCGCCAACTTGAAAACGCCGTGTTCAGGGCCGTCGTCCTGTGTGACGGTGCCCAGCTCACGATCAACGATTTTCCTCAGGTCGCCGCCGCCGTCGATCAGCCGGTTCCGGAGCCCGTTTCACCGCCACGGTCACACAGTGTCCTCAGCGAACCCGTTCCCAGTCAAACTGCCGCCGGTTCGCCCGGCAACCCAACCGGCAACGCACCCGCCGGCGCACAACCGGACGAAGCGCCGGGTGTTTCAGCCTCGCCAGCCGGATTTGAGTTCGCTGCCCCCTTCGGCTTCATGCGCAACCTCGATCATGAGGGTCACGTCAGAAAGCTCACCGATATCGAGGAAGAGTTGATTCGAGCCGCCATCAATCACTATTCCGGCCGCATGACCGAAGTCGCCAAGCGGCTTGGAATCGGCCGGTCCACACTTTATCGCAAGCTCAAGGAATACGGTCTGGAAGACACGGACAAGAATGCCGCAGCCTGAATCGCGTCAAGATTCGGGCGGCAACTGTCAAATGGACGATTTTTTGACGCATTCTGCCCTTATCCAGCCCTCTTGCAGGGTTTTTTCCGGTTTGCGGGCGCCTCGTTGCATTTATGCTACGATTTTCAGGCAAGCGAATTTAAGGTAAAAACTTCTTAACTTGCAGCGGATAGTGTTTGGCTCCTGCTGGGGAGCAAGGGATGGGCGTGAGCCCTCAAAAAACGGCGAGATAGAGATTGCGTAACCGATTTTTTGATTTCGGCGCCGTCGATTGGCTGACGCGAACAGCGAGGCTCGCAATTGCATGCGTGGTCACGCTTGCCTGCCTCACCACGATTGCTCATGCACAGACCCGCACCCTGAAGCTTTACAACACCCATACCAAGGAACGTGTCTCCATCACGTTCAAGAAAAACGGTCGTTACATCCCGTCCGGCCTGCGCGAGGTCAATCGCTTTCTGCGCGACTGGCGACGCAACGAGATCACCAAGATCGACCCGGAGCTTCTGGACCTGATCTGGGAAGTCTACCGCGAGGTCCGCGCCAGGGACTACATTTACGTCGTCTCAAGTTACCGGTCGCCTGCGACCAACAACATGCTGCGCAAGCGCTCAAGAGGTGTCGCCAAGAACAGCCAGCACACGCTCGGCAAGGCAATGGATTTCTATATTCCGGGCGTGAACCTTGCAAAACTGCGCGCGGCGGGACTGCGCAAACAGGTGGGCGGTGTCGGCTATTACCCGCGCTCCGGATCTCCCTTCGTGCATATGGATACAGGCCGCGTCCGCCATTGGCCGAAGATGAGCAGGTCCCAGCTGGCAAAGGTCTTCCCGAGTGGCAAGACGTTGCATATTCCTTCGGACGGAAAACCGATGAAGGGCTACAAGCTGGCGCTTGCTGAATCGAAATCAGGAAAGCGCCGGTCGATTACCAAGCCGACGATCGTCGCCTCCAACAGAAACGAAAACTCGGCCCGTCGGGAACTCAATACCAGGGATCAGAACCTGACCGCGCCCGGCAAACCGATCCAGACAGCATCCGGCAGCGAAAGACCGGCTTCTGCGGACAGCAGCGGCGGCAGCCTCTTTGCAGGTCTGTTCCGGGGCGGATCGAGAGACCGGGACGAGGCGAACAAGAACGGCACGCGCAACAACAGAACCACCACAGCGCGCGTATCGCCTGTGGTCAAGAACCCGCCGATCCCGGCACCGAAATTCAGGGCAACACCGCCGGAAACGGCCCCGGAAATCGTGCTTGCGAGCGCATCGCCAGGCGCCAAGCCGGCCCCGGCCGGACCGGTCCCGCCCCAATCCATTGGCACAACGCCCGCTCCCAACACACTGGATGCACAACGATTTGCACTTGAGAGCGGTCAGACGGTGGCCGCAAACGAGGCGATCGACTCACGGTTCCAGGTCGCCGCCCTGCCCGGCCAGAAGCCCGACAGCGGCCTGAGCGAGGCAGCGAAGATCGCTGCCGCACAGCTTGGCATCGACGAAGCAGCCGCGCCGACCGCGGCACCGCAGACAGACGATCCCGTTGCCGCAATCGCTGCCGCGACCGGAACCGCGGCGCCCTTCCCGGCGCCTGCACCGCGCCCGGAAGCAACGCTGGCCTATGCCTCTGCGACTGCGACCCCGCCTGTCCTGAACAGGTCGCTCAGGACAAACGCGACTTCACAGCAACAGCCTGACGCTGCCCACCTTGAGGCGGCACAGAGCGGAAATGCGCCGGTCCGCGCCCAGCCGTCTCTTTCCGGCCGGATCCCCCGTGATCAGATCATCGACCCGATGGCGGGCTTTGCGAGCCTTCCGGACAAGTCCGAACCGACCCTGCTGTCGGGAGCGGGAACAACGCGTCATCAGAAATTTGCGCTTCTCAGCCACCCGAACCAGCGCCAACTGAAGAATGTGATGATGCCGGGCAACCGCTTCGTGTCGGCAAGCTTTGAGGACGCGCCCTATGGCGCGCTCCGCACAGACCGTTTTGACGGGCCGGCGATCGTCGTGCTGCCGGTGCGCTACGCACGATAGCTTTTCGGCAAACGCATTTTCTTGATTAAAAAAAGAGCGGCTCAACGGCCGCTCTTTTCTTTGACACGTGCTGGACTCTAGGGTACGGACCCATAAATGGCGCCGATTTAGTTTGGATCGTTTTGACCAACTGCGAGAAGTGAAAGCGCAGGAAATGTGGTTCATTTTCAAGCCTTTCGCGACGTGGTAGATGGCCAAAACGGCCAAATCCGAAGGACGGCAAAATGACCTCACCTCGCAGCGTCACCGCGCTTGACCGGGCATAAAGCCCGCTCTACTCACGCTTCCTCCCGAGATTTTGCCATTTCTGTCGCCAAATCGGCGTCATTTATGGGTCCGTACCCTAAGGCTCAGCTTTCCGGTTCTGCGGGACCGGCCATGCCGAGGGCGTGCATATAGAGGTCGAGAACGGCTTCTTCCTCTTCACGCTCGTGTGGCTGTTTCTTGCGCAGCGACACCACCTTGCGCAGGATTTTAACGTCGTAGCCGTTGCCCTTCGCCTCGGCGTAGACATCCTTGATGTCGTCGGCAATGACTTTCTTTTCTTCTTCCAAACGCTCGATGCGTTCAACAAATGCCCGCAGCTGATCTGCTGCAACTCCACCCGGATCGGACATGAACTCAACTCTCCTTTTTCATTTTTCTTGACGGCTCGGGGAGCCGGATCCGGGCGAATGCTGCCCGCCCGGACAGGGATACAAATGTGAATACCTGTCGCGTCGCCTATCGGACGCGACGGAACGGTTTGCTAGTGTTCCGGCTTGTTCTTGTCGAATGCCGCTTTCTGCTCGGCCGTGGCCTCGGTCTGGTATTTGTCTTTCCACTCGCCATACGGCATGCCGTAGACAATCTCGCGGGCATCCGCCTTCTCCAGCGAAATGCCCTTTTCCCCGGCGGCGTCCTGATACCAGTTCGACAGGCAATTGCGGCAGAACCCGGCAAGGTTCATCATGTCGATGTTCTGAACATCGGTCCGGTTCCGCAGATGATCCACAAGACGGCGGAAAACCGCGGCCTCCAGTTCCTGTTTCGTTTTATCGTCCATCGCAACGGGTTCCTTCAGTGTCTGTCCCAGCCGGTCAATGCGCGTCGGTGCGCGAATTGAAATGCCTGATTTCCCGGCAAGCGCTCCGTGTCGCAATATCGCGCAGGATAGGCGCCAGACGTCCGGCCCATTCCATCTGGCCGGCGTGATCGGCGATCAGGTCCTGCCTCAGCTCCAGGAGAACATGCGCCAATCCGCGACAGGTTCCATGCCGGTACATGGTATCGTTTTTCAGTGCGCCGTCATAAGGCTCGTTGTCTCCGATGACAAGATCGTCCTGCGCCCTGAGGCCGCTCAGCATGGGCTCGACCGCGCGCGCATCCAGGTCCCACAGAACCGTCGCATGCCAGGGTCTGGGCACACCGCGCCAGATCGGCGTGAAGCTGTGGATCGACACAAGGACCGGAGGCGCGGCAACGTCGATCATGGCATCCAGCGTCTGATCGATCAGATCATGATAGGGCTTGTGAAACTGATCGATGCGGAACGCTCGCTCGGTTTCATCCACACGGGCGTTGCCCGGGACAACTGCACCGTCGGACAGGCGCATGATCAGCGTCGGGTCGTCTTCCCCCCTGTTTGGATCGATCAGCAACCGGGAAAAGGTTGAAAGGCAGGCCGGCGCGCTCAGCTGCTTTGCGAGTTCAAGCGTGACAGCACGGGCACCGATATCGTAGCCGATGTGGCGCTCGAACTGCTCCGGTGCCACGCCGAGATTTCCATAGCCCGGCGGCACGGTGTTGCGGGCATGGTCGCACAGAAGCAAAAGTCCGGATTTCAGATCACCAGTCACATATTCGGTCGGCCGAAAAATCTCACTCGCTATCGCTGCTGTCTGTGTCATGTCTCGCTTCGTGGAAGTTTGTCGAGCGCAGAATGCGGTCGCCGAAAGCTTTACGTCAAACCGGAGGAAGAACCAAGTCGGAATCCGCAAAAACGGCAAGATCATCCCTTCCGCGGGCCAAGTCCGCCGCATTCGAGGCGGGCGCTGGAAAACTCTGTGAATTCATGGCCCTTTCCCGTCGCCAAACCGCATTTGTATACGCTTTATTGACGGCTAGCATCTATCAGCGAAGAAACCGCCATGTTCCCGCCCCATTTCTGGCCACATAGGTGTCCTTATCGTTCCCGCGGGCAGATTTTATTGAACGGTTTCTGTAAACACGGTTGGGTGGGTGCCTGCACATTAACCTGTTAACGACGTTGACAAGACCCTGTTGTCGACGCAAAAAGCGAATGTCAGTAAAGCAGCAAAGTGAACGACTGCATATGTATGAGGTTGGGGAACGACACCAAGGATGGTCTCGGGCGCGCGTCAATGCGCCTTTGAGGGCAGTCTTGCTCGCTGTCTTTACACTGCTGTTTTTCTCAATATCCAGTGATGACGCACATGCCGATTTGCGGCTCTGCAACAAGACGGACAGTCAGGTTGGCGTGGCGATCGGCTACAAGGACAAGAGCGACTGGGTTACCGAGGGCTGGTGGAACCTCGCCTCGAATTCATGCGAGACGCTGGTTCCAGGTTCTCTGGTGTCACGATACTATTACATCTACGCAGTTGATTACGATCAGTTCGGCGAATGGGGCGGCCGCGCATTCATGTGCACCCGCGAGAAGGAATTCACCATTCGTGGGATCGAGGACTGTGTGGCCCGTGGCTTTGAGCGGACAGGCTTTTTTGAAATCGACACGGGTGAACAAAGCAGCTGGACGGTCCAGCTGACCGAACCCGTGCAACAAGGGACAGGTGGGCGATGAGGCGAAACCGGCGAGTGAAAATTCTAGCAACTCTCGGACCCTCTTCCTCAGAACAAGACATCATAGAAAACCTGTATCGCTCTGGAGCGGACGTGTTCCGCATCAACATGAGCCATACAAACCATGATCGTTTGGCACTGCTCGTTGAGCGAATCCGTTCTGCTGAGGAAAAGATTGGGAGACCGATCGGCATTCTGGCCGATCTTCAGGGTCCGAAACTGCGCGTGGGCACGTTTTCAGACGGTCCGGTGATGCTGGAAAACGGCGCAACCTTTACGCTCGACGCGGACACGTCCGGCGGCGACGTCAATCGGGTTCATCTCCCGCATCCGGAAATTCTCGAAGCGCTGGAACCCGGCCACAGGCTTTTGCTGGACGACGGCAAGATCCAGCTGAACGTGAAAGAGGCCAGCGCAACGAAAGCGATTACCGAGGTTGTCGTCGGCGGCAAGCTCTCCGACCGCAAGGGCGTGAGCGTTCCCGATTCCGAAATCGCCACGAGCGCAATGACCGAGAAGGACCACAAGGACCTGATTGCCGCACTCGAGCAGAAGGTTGACTGGGTTGCGCTTTCCTTCGTTCAGCGCCCGGATGATCTCGCGGAAGTGCGCAAGATCACGCGCGGGCGCGCGGGCGTCCTGGCAAAGATCGAAAAGCCGCAGGCAATCGGGCGACTGGACGAGATTATCGAACTGTCGGACGCAATCATGGTGGCACGCGGCGATCTCGGCGTGGAAATGCCGCTGGAGCAGGTCCCGGGCCTGCAGAAGCGGATCACACGTGCCTGCCGGCGCGCCGGCAAGCCGGTGGTCATCGCAACGCAGATGCTTGAATCCATGATCACCTCCCCGGTACCGACGCGTGCCGAGGTCTCCGATGTGGCGACCGCGGTGTTCGAAGGTGCGGATGCGGTGATGCTGTCCGCGGAATCGGCAGCCGGTGACTTCCCCGTCGAAGCCGTCACGACCATGGACAAGATCGCGCACCAGGTCGAGCAGGACAACAACTACCGGACGATTATCGATGCCCAGCGGGCGGAACCGGAAGCAACAGGCGCAGATGCGATCTCCGCTGCCGCCAGGCAAATCGCGGAAACGCTCAACCTCGCTGCCGTGGTGTGTTACACCACGTCAGGTGCAACCGGGTTGCGCGCGTCCCGGGAACGTCCTTCGTCGCCGGTGATCGTTCTGTCGCCCGTTCTGGCAACGGCACGCCGCCTGTCGCTCGGTTGGGGGCTTCACTGCGTTGTCAGCGAAGACGCCACCAACGAAGAAGACATGATCGACCGCGCCTGCCGCATTTCCTTTTCTGAAGGGTTCGCGAAACCGGGTCAGCGTGTCATCGTGACGGCAGGTGTTCCGTTCGGGACGCCCGGTTCCACCAACATGCTCAGGATCGCGTTTGTCGGCAACGATGGCCAGGGCGGAATTTGATCCTCTAATCGTTTGAAACGGGCATCGGGCGGCATCACCGCCCGGTATCAGGACCGGGTCAGACTGGACTGCCGACTTCGCCTCCGGCCTGTTCATGCGGCAGCGCCTCTTCTGTGCCTTCAACCCTGCGAACAAGCGTCGCAAGGGCTTTGACAATGTCATCGGTGTGCGTGTGGTGAGGCATGTGACCCGCCTCGTCCAGCATGAGCAGCTGCGCGTTCGGCAGATCCCGCATGAGCCCCTCGCAATGGATCGACGGCCAGACAACCGTATCTTGCGTCCCGCTGACGACAAGCGCGGGCTGGTCGAGCCTGGAATACTGCTTCGACTGACCGATGATCGCCGATTTCAGAAAGGCTATTTGGCGCGAATTGGCGCGAAAGGAGGCCGGCCTGAACAAAAGCGGCAGCCGTATCCCTGCAAAATAGTCCTGCGGCGCGCGGTCGGGGAAAAACACGTTGGTCATGGCCCCCGGCGCGAGCAGCCCGCCGACCGGAAGCGTCAGGGTCCAGCAGAACAGCGCACCGATCACCGGCCAGGCAGCCACAGTGTAGTACCAGGTCACGCCGCCGGGCCACTCATGGCTGACCGGGGCGAGAAACGCCAGGCCCTTGACCCTGCCCGGAGCCGCAAGGCCAAGTGCGGCCGTCACGGCGCTGCCAAGGGAATGCCCGACGACGATGGCGGTCTCGATCTCCAGTTCCTCCAGCAGACGAGCAATGGCCTCCGCCTGCCCCTCAGGCAGGTCCGAGCCGTCTTTTGAGCTGCTTGAGAATCCAAGGCCCGGCCGGTCGATGAACAACAGAGAATGGCGGCCCCGCAAAGCCTCCAGGAAGGCAAGTTTCATGTCGTAGGCGTTTCCGCTCGCTCCATGCAGGAACACAAGCACAGGCGCCGCCTGATCCTCTTCAGGCAACGGGTAGAAGTGATAGTGGAGATTGACGCCATCGGTCTCGAACAACCTGCCATCGGGCTGAAACCGGTGCCTGATTTGCCTCACCTTGATCAGGGTATAGATGAATGCGGCCAGAAACGGTGCACCGACGGACAAGAACACAATCAGGATCATAGCGCGAACATAGCTTTCGCACCGGTCGCTTCAAGGGTTGTCGTGCAAGATCCGCCGATCCGGGCCTCAGGCCGGCGCGCCTTCGGCCTTCTTTTCAAGCTCCTCGATGGCTTCCTCGGCGTTCTCAAGTCCAGGATTGACTTCGAGCGCCCGCTTGAATGTCACAAGTGCGTCATCGTCAAAGCCCAGCCGGCGCTGAATGATTGCAAGTCCGGAAAGCGCGCCCCAGTGACGCGGCTCAAGCGCAAGCGTCCGCTCGATATCGACAAGAGACTTCCCGAAATCCTCGCGCATGTAATGGACCGTTGCCCGCCGGTTCCATCCTTCCGCGAAGGAGGGCTTCAGGACGACGACGACGTCGAGCAGATCAAGAGCGAGGGCGTGATCGTCGGCCTGTATGGCTTTCCCGGCCCGCGACATCAGGATATCGACTGTATCGCTTCCAGATTCCATCCAGATCATCTGGATTTCCCGCACGGCGCGCTCTGCGTCCGAAGGTTCCTCGGATTTGGCCAGGTCATCGAACAGCTGGTCGAGCCGGGACTGCTCCTCTTCGGGATCGCTTTCTTCGACAACAACCTGGCCACCGGCCTCCGGGAGATCTTCCGGCATGGGATTGAAGTCTTCGGCAGACGGCGGATCGACCTCGGGTCCGAGATCGGGGACAGGTTGCGCTCCTGCGAGGAACGGCACCATGGCAAACAGGCATGTAAACACAAAAATCCGCATCCAACGATTATGGGTCGTTGAATGCGGCGGTCAATCCGGGAATTTGACACTTCTTCGTGCGCGCCGTCTTGCCGATGTCGGAAGGCCCGATCGTCCAGCGATTAAGCACTTCGCATCGCAGGAGTTTTCAACACTCCCGCAGCGCGCCCGAAAAACGGGACTTAGCCCTGGCGCGCCTTGAAGCGCGGATTTTTCTTGTTGATGATGTAGACGCGGCCTTTGCGGCGCACCATGCGGTTGTCCCGATGGCGGGTCATCAACGCCTTGAGCGAGTTCTTGATCTTCATGTCACTGTCCCCTCTCGGGGTCCCGTTACTTTAAACCAAATGAGCGCCTGAGGCGCTCACATTCTATTCGGTTGCCTTCAATCGAGTCGCATTGCTGCGCCGCTTTTCGGATCAACCTGCGCGTCCTGAAACCCTCATTCAGCGCAATAATGGTGGGCGTGACAGGGATTGAACCTGTGACCCCTTCGATGTCAACGAAGTGCTCTCCCGCTGAGCTACACGCCCGAATTTCTCGGTAGTCCGGCGCCGAACGCCGTAGTGGGGTGCGATATAACGGGGATCGGCATTCAGCGCAACCCTGTTCTTCATCGAACCGTCAAATTTTCCCCGTCCGGACTGCCCGCCCGAAACGGCAATCATCATGCCGCCAGCATGCGCTCCACTTCCTGAACAAGATCCTTCAGATGGAACGGCTTGGACAGGACCTTCGCATCCTTGGGCGCGTCGGATTCCGGGTTGAGGGCAACCGCAGCAAAACCGGTTATGAACATGACTTTAAGGTCCGGATCCAGCTCCGTCGCCCGCCGCGCGAGTTCAATACCGTCCATCTCCGGCATGACGATATCGGTCAGCAGAAGCGAAAACGGTTCTTCGCGTAACCGTTCGTACGCGCTCCTGCCGTTATCGAAAGAAACGACATCATGCCCGGCGTTTTCCAGCGCTTTCGCAAGAAACCGGCGCATATCGTTATCATCTTCAGCAAGCAGGATACGCGACATTGTAAACAACCATTGCTTTAATTTCGATTTGGCGGCATTGGGATCTCACCTTTTGCCGGTTATAGCCCGAATTCCACAGAATGATAGGGAGAAATAGTTCTTCAAAGCTTTTGATCAGCCGACTGTGGACTGTGTGTTGATTCCTTGGCACCATAGACATAGGGGAACCGGCAGCGATTGGGGTGGCCTGGCCCAAAGGTGAAACGGTAGGACGGACAATTTGACGGACGACACAAAGCCCTCGTTCAATACGCCATTCGTAGCCGACTTTAACGGCTTGCCCGCATTTGACGTTCTGTGTCCCGCCGACCAACGGGTTCCCTACATATTCAATTCGCCTCACTCCGGCAGGCAGTATTCGCAGCAGTTTCTCGCATCTTCCCGCCTGGATGAAAGCGCGATCCGGCGCTCTGAAGACGCTTTCGTGGATGATCTGTTCGCGCATGTCGTTCCTCTTGGCGCGCCACTGCTGCGCGCGCATTTCCCCCGGGCATACCTGGATGTGAACCGGGAACCCTATGAGCTCGATCCCAAGATGTTCGACGGCAGGCTTCCGTCCTACGCCAACATCCGCTCGATACGCGTTGCCGGGGGCTTGGGAACGGTGGCCCGTATTGTCAGCGAAAACCACGAGATCTATCGGCACCGGCTTCCGGTCGAAGAGGCATTGAACCGGATCGAGGAGATCTACAAGCCTTATCACTCCACGCTGCGCCGGCTGCTCGCGCAAACGCATGTCACCTTCGGCTATGCCGTCCTGATCGATTGCCACTCGATGCCATCCAGCGTCAAATGCCAGACAACCGACGTGCGCCCCGATTTCATACTCGGCGATCGTTACGGCACCAGTTGCAACAGTGAACTGACGGAATATGCCTGCTCGATTCTCCGGGACATGGGATACAGCGTCAGCCGCAACAAACCTTATGCCGGTGGATTCATCACCGAACACTACGGCCGTCCCGCCAGCGGTCTGCACGCGCTGCAGGTCGAAATCAACCGCGGCCTTTACATGAACGAGGCGACACACGAACGCGCACCCGGCTTCGACGACCTGTTCCACAATCTGAAGCAATTCGCGCAGGAACTGATTGCAATGCCGGATGCCGCATTGCCTGCCGACTCGATCGCAGCCGAATAATCACCCAAAAAAAGAGGCCGCACTCTGATGAGGCGGCCCGAGTCTAGGGAGGAAACGCCCAAGGAGGGCGATGCGATAAAAGATATCGCACTGCAATAAAATCGCATTGCAGTGCACAAAGGTCAAGTCGTAAATAGGTAGTATCCTGTACAAACTATAGGCAAAATACCCTATTTCAGAGATCCAATTTTCATCACAAGAGATTATACAAGCGGCAAATCGAGTGTTATTCGGTGCGCGCGCGCACGTTCCATCAGGAAAATTCAATGACCGAAACCGCCCCAAGTTCGAATAGGTTTGCCCCCTTTCTGGACGAATTGGCAAATGCCGCCGCCGCGGCGATCATGCCGCATTTCCGCCAGGGCTTTGCCGTTGATAACAAACTCGAATCCGGGTTCGACCCTGTCACGATTGCGGACCGGAACGGCGAATCCGCGATGCGTACCCTGATCAACAGCACTTATCCCGATCATGGCATTCTCGGCGAGGAACACGGGCCGGAAAAACTGGATGCCGACCATGTCTGGGTGCTCGACCCGATCGATGGGACACGGGCATTCATCACCGGTTTGCCGACATGGGGAACGCTGATCGGCCTTCGGAGCGCCGGCACGCCAAGTCTCGGCATGATGGTTCAGCCCTATATCGGCGAGCGCTACGCAGGAGACTGCGAACAGGCCTGGTACAACGGCCCGCTGGGAACGAGGACACTGAAGGCGCGGACGTGCAGCAGGCTTGAAGACGCGGCCATATTCACAACCACACCGTTTCTTTTCAACGATACTGAACGTGCGGCCTTCGACAGCGTCGAGGCCTCTGCGCGCCTTTCCAGATATGGAACGGATTGTTACGCCTATTGCATGGTCGCGGCAGGACAGGGCGATGCCGTGATTGAATCCGGGCTGCAGGCATATGACATTGTGGCGCTGGTTCCGATCATCGAGGGTGCCGGCGGTGTTGTGACGACCTGGACGGGCGGCTCACCCGCAAACGGCGGCCAGATTGTCGCGAGCGGCGACCCGCGCCTCCACGACCGACTTCTGACGGAACTCTCTAAGCCTGACTGACCTCGGCCAGACCCGCTTTGTTGGGATCGCGCACGACCGTCGCGGTTGATTTCAACCGGGCCTCGGCAAGTTCCTGCTCTGCCTCGAAACCGGGAATGAAGGCATCGAATGCTGCCCAGAACTGGTCGCGGTAAACATCCCGCTCCATCATGATCTCATGGGCAGCGCCGGGAATTTCCACATAAGCAGCCGACCGCGTGCGGGCGACGAAGTCCTCGACAATGGGCGTCGAGACGATCCTGTCCTCGCCGGCACCTAACATCAGGCAGGGCAGTTTGATACCCGGGCCGGCGGCCCGTTTTCGAAGCGGCATCATCGTGCGCGCGGCAGCGTTCAGCCAACCGAAGGTCGCCGACCCGATGCCAAGCTCCGGAGCCTTGTCCAGAACCTTTTTGCATCTCTCGAAACGCGTCCGGTCCGATGTCTGGCGGTTCTTCTCGAACGGCACCATGAGCTTGCTGTTCCCCCCCGGCACATAAAGCCGGCCCAGACCGATGATCGACATCAGCCGCGCAAGCGGATACCCGACCTTCTCCACGACGGCCGACGTCTTCGGAGCGCTCGCGCGCAGGGGAGGCTTGCCCAGCAGTCCCAACGTGATGATCCGCAGAAACCGGCGATACGAATCGCCAATCCCCAGGGCATGGGAACCTGACGGCAGACCGAGCAGGGGGCTGGTGATAACGGCCCGGTCCAGCATCGTGCGAAGGCGTGCCGTATCGCTCAGGAGCACCAGGCCGCCCGTGGAATGCGCGAGGGCAAAATGGGGGCCGGCATAATGGGCGAGCGAGACTTCCTTCAGGATCGTGCGCAGATCCGTCCTGAACTTGCGGAAGTTGGAAATATGACCGCGCCGTAAACTGCGTGTCACGCGCTGGGAACCACCCTGCCCGCGCCAGTCGAAGGCAACCACGTCAAAACCGCGCTTGCGCAGATCTTCGACCACCTCGAAGTACTTCTCGATGAACTCGGCGCGGCCCTGCAAGAGCGTCACCGTTCCGCGCCTGTGCGGGCCTGTTCCGGCCCAGTGCGCATAGCGGATGCGGATCCCGTCCGCTGTGGTTACAAATCCGGCTTTTCCCCCGTCCGGCACGGGATTGTCGGGATGATCGATCAGGTCCATGGTTCTTTGTGATACCCGCCTTCGCGCGGCCCGACAACAGACTTCGGGCCGGTGCATGGCAGCACCGGCCGGGAAGCCGCAATACACCTGGCAAATCTTACCAGCGGTATTGCCAGTAGACGCCGTGCCCGATCGGGCGGCTGCGCACGATATGTGCATTGCGCGAATCAACGACAAGTCTCATGGGCATGCCGCGCCAGCCGACGGCCTTGACGATATACATCGGACCGCGGCGGTCGATGATCCGGATCCTGTGAAATCCGCGATGACGCAGGCTGCGGCGAATCTGGCGCGGTCCGAGGGAATAATGCCCCCCGCCGTATCCGCCCTGCCATCCGTGGCGTTTTCCCTTGTGCTTGCCGTAGCCCTTTTTCTTGTGATGGATCTGGATGACGGGCGCATCCTGCGAGGACTGGATCTGCTTGCTGGCGGAGAGCGGTGAAGCGGTGGCTGCCGGGGCGAACCCGACCGTTGCCAGCAAGATGGCTCCGGCGATCGGAGCGGAAAGTTTTGAAGCAAAGAATGACATTTCAATTCTCCTGGTCTGATCGCCAGCGTTTTGCTGACGTTGACCGGAAGATGACCGATCCCGCTTGAACCAAACCGGAAGAGGTCATTCATCGGGCGTTCATGTCGCATGCCGGTCACAGAGCCACGGTCTTGAAATCGAGCCGGGCAATTCCCACCTCAACCGTGCAGGCGCCAATCGGGTCTGCAATCACCTCCCGTCCCGCCACTATGGGGGACAGGAACACATGAAAATCAGTGAAGTATCTGTTGCTCAAAGGAGGACACTTAAATGCGTCACTTGGACTTCTCTCCCCTTTATCGCTCGACCGTCGGTTTTGACCGGCTTTTCTCGATGCTGGATACCGCCGGCAACGACACCCCGAGCTACCCGCCCTACAACATCGAACGGACCGGCGAAAACGCCTACCGGATCACGATGGCCGTGGCCGGCTTTACCGACGCTGAACTTTCCGTCGAAGCCAAGGAACACGTCCTGACGATCAAAGGTGAAAAGACCGACGAGGATTCCGACAGGGAAATCCTCTATCGCGGCATCGCCTCGCGCACGTTCGAGCGTCGCTTCCAGATCGCCGAGCATGTCCGCGTCGACGGCGCCAGCCTTGAGAACGGCTTGCTCCACGTCGATCTCGTGCGCGAGATCCCGGAAGCCATGAAACCGCGCAAGATCGAGATTTCATCCGGCGCGTCCAAGCAGATCGAAGCCAAGACCCACTAAACACCGGGTCTGTATCGAACCGCAAAAAAAATACGGGCGCCCGGGAAACCGGACGCCCTTGTTTCATTTCTCCCATCGCATACCGCCGTTCAGCTGGCTTGCGTGAGCGTTTCCAGGAACGTTTTCACGTCCTCATCTGTTGTTGCAAAGCTCGTCACCATTCTGAAACAGACTTCATCGTCGGCTGGAGCGACGTTGTCCGACAGGTCACTGGCCGGCCATTCGTAGATTTTTGCACCAGCCGCCGTCAGGGTTTCGAACTGGCTGCGTTTGACGATCGGGAACAGCTCGTTGGCTTCAACGGCCCATGCCGTGCGCCCGCCAAGCGATCTGATGCCCTCCGCCAGCCTCAGCGCCATGGCATTGGCGTGCCGCGCCGTATCCAGCCAGCTTTCATTCTCGAAGTAGCCCTCGAACTGGGCGGCCACGAACCGGCTCTTGGAGAAAAGGTGTCCGCCACGTTTCCGGAAATACTCAAAGTCTCTTGCCCGTTCCGGATCAAAGAAGACAACGGCCTCGGCGCACCAGCACCCGTTTTTCGTTGCGCCAAAGGACAGGGCATCGACACCTGCCTTCCAGGTCATTTCCGCAGGAGTGCATCCAAGTGAAACCAGGGCATTGGTAAACCTGGCTCCATCCATATGCAGCGGGACTGACCGGGAACGGGCGGCTTCCGCCAGCGCTTCGATCTCCGCGACCGTGTAGACCGTGCCGCTTTCGGTGGCCTGGCTGATCGAGACGGACGCGACCTGGCCGTGCATCACCACACCGTCCGGAAATCTGGACATCGCCTCGGTCAGGGCGGCCGGGGTAATCTTGCAATCGGCACCTGGAATGCCGACGAGCTTGTTGCCGCTGGTCATGAATTCCGGACAGTTGCACTCGTCGATATTGATATGGCTGTCGCGATGGCAAAACACGGCACCGCCCGGTTTTGCGAAACTGGCAAGCGCGAGCGCGTTTGCAGCCGTCCCCGTGGCCACGAAATAGACCGCGACCTCGCGCTCGAAGATGTCGTTGAAAGACCTGCTGACGCCGGCCGTCAACGGATCTGCACCATAACCGGGTGCAAACCCGGAACTGTGGCGGGCCAGCGCCGACATCACCGCCGGAGCCGCACCCGCCCAATTGTCACTTGCGAAATTCATGTGCCGGTTTAAGCAGGTCGCCTTTCAACCGGCAACAGGATTTTCTCAGTAGTACATTTCCCGCTTGCGATACATGCGCCCGAACAGCCAGTCGAGCGAGATCACACCGGGTCCCTTCAGCGTCGGAACCAGCAGCAGGAAGATCCAGAGCAGCCTGTCATCGGAGACAATGCTGTAAGGATCATTGTCGAAAAACTTGCCGATCGACTTTGCATCCAGACCGTGTCCGGTAATGTCGACATAGGTCATGACGCAAATGAAGATGATCATGCCGACGCTGGCAAAGCGCGTGAACAGGCCAACGACAATCAGAAACGGCAGGATGAACTCACCGAGGGTTCCGACCAGAACGATCAGACCGTAGGGGAAATAGGCGATCTGGCTCGTGTCGTAGCTGACCTGTTCCATCAGTTGCGGAAACATCTGGGCATAGGCACCCGCGGTCGGCGTGAAAATGTTCATGAAGCTGCCGCCGATCTTGGTCAGCGCGGACGCCCAGAAAAACTGCAACAGGACGGCAGCGAAAATCAGCCGGGACGCAAGTCCGAGCAGCCAGCCGTTGGTGATGCGTTCAAAGAAGCCGAACACGGCCGTATACAATCTGACAAAAAATCCGATGAGAGCACCCATAGAAGACCCCATTCCCTTTCCAGTCGACAACTTCAGGCTCTTTGCTTGTTTAAGCCTTTACGAGAGTTGTGAAAACACCATTTGCTAGACAATCCGACAGGGTGTCGGACAGTGAAAACTCTTCGACTTGCGAACTCGCCGCCGCGGCGGCTTCCGCGAGCGTCCCGCCATCGAAGAGGGCGCTCAGGAAAACGTCGCCTCCGGGACGGAGCAGCATCAGCTCAACTTCAAGCTCCGGGCGCGTAATCAGTACCGATTGCGGCTTCTCCAGATCGATTTCGATATTGGCATCTGGGTCAAACCGGTTCGCGCGCACAAGATCCCAGATCGGCCATTCCGACCGGAAGACGCACGATGCCGGATGTTTTTCAAAACGGATGTTCCCGATCTCGTCAGGCGCAACGGCGCCGATCTCGGCCGGATCGAGCGGTAGAGCGTCAGCGGAATGATACGCTTCCAGCCAGGCCCATTCGACCCGCGCCACATCTGCAAGATAGGGATAGGCCTGGAGCGGCGGAAACCTCTCGATGAAACCACCGAATTCCGCGCCATACCACATCAGCACCGGGGACCTGGGCGGGTGCTCGGCCACGAACGCGCGTGCAAGCGCCTTGAAATAGTCTTCGCCAAGCAGGCGTCCAACCGCCGGGAACGACTGTTCGAGCGCTTCGCTCAGGCTGGCAACGACATTGTTGCGATAGACGTTGAAACGTTTGGGCGCAGTCTTGCCGTCCGGCCCGACCAGCCCCGTTGGCGTCTCCGCGGCCGGATCCCAGAGCGCCCTGCCGAACGTGTCGGCGCTTACCCTGGGAGAAAACTCGGACGCATTCATCAGACCGCACGCTTCAGATGTGTCGCGGCAGCCTGACTGAGAAGCGTATCGGCAGCCTTCGCCTCGGACAGAAGCACTTGCCAGGCGGGAACGTCGTTGTCCCACTCGATCAGGGTGGGAATCGGGCCGTTCTGACGGATCACCGTCTCGTAAAGCGTCCAGACGGCCTCGTCCACTTCACGGTCATGTGCATCGATCAGCAGTGGACGCCCGGCATCGTCGATATCCGGCGCGTGACCGCCCAGGTGAATCTCGCCGACATCGCCGATGGGAAACGCCGCCAGATAATCCTCGGCAGATCTTTCGTGATTGGTGCACGACACGTGGACATTGTTGACGTCGAGCAGCAAGCCGCAGCCGGTACGGCGCGTGATCTCCCTCAGGAATTCGAGCTCGCTCATCGTGCTTTGTTCGAACGCAACGTAGGTCGACGGGTTTTCCAGCAGCATCTTGCGCCCGACCACGGTCTGCACTTCGTCGATATGTTCGCAAACGCGATCCAGCGTTGCCTTGTCATATGGCACCGGAAGCAGATCGTTGAAATAGGTGGTGTCGTGGGTGGACCACGCGAGATGCTCCGAGAAAAGACCCGGCTCGTATCGCCTGTTGAGTATCGCAAGCCGCTGCAGGTGGTCCTTGTCGAGCGGCATCTCGCCGCCGATCGAAAGACCGACACCGTGCAGGGAAAGGGGGTATTTTTCCCGGATTGTCTCCAACTGGCGATGCGGCATGCCGCCGGCACCCATGTAGTTTTCCGCGTGAACCTCGAAAAACCCGATATCGGCATCCGTTTGGAGGATATCGTTCACATGTTCAGCCTTCAGTCCCGCGCCTGCCCGCGCCGGAATGGCTGCGTCTATGCGGTGTGGACGTGTCTCTTGGGCGACCATGTCTTGCTCCGGGTGGAGAAAAAACCATCAGGCAGGCGGCACATATCCGCCTGCCCGAAGAAGCGGCCGGTCATCCGGCCGCAATTCGATCGGAAATCAGGCTTCCGGGAGGTCGCGGTCAAGCTCGGTGAGCGAACCCTTGCGGCCATCCGGCAGATCCATGGAAACGCATGTTCCCTTCGGAACGAGCGTCCAGGCGTTGCCCTGGTAATCGACGGTGGATGTGCCCGCGCATGTCGTGCCGGCACCTGCCTTGCAGTCATTCTGGCCTTTGAGCGACACGCCGTAGCACTTTTCCTTGGCCTGCGCGTGCGCAGGGGCCGTAGCTGAAAGACCGGCGACAGCAGTTGCAACGGCACCGGCAAGGATTGCTGCGGACATAGCCTTATTCTTCATTTCGAACTCCTCTGGTCGATCCAAATTCCAATAGGGGCCAACGCGCTCCTTTGTGGCGCAGGCGCAACACAGAAATGAGCCTATCGCCGATAAATAGGAAATCAAACGCCTGTGACCGGTTTGAGAGCACCCAAAGGCAAGATTTTCACAGACGAAATATTCTTACCCAAATTCTGGCGAAAATGACCTTTCGAGACAATTGGAACTTTTTCGATGAAACAATTATAATGCCGCCCCACAGAAACAGACTTGCTCCCGGCAGTGAAATCTGTCATGTTCCGCGCGCCTAGAATAGGACAGGTATGCTGTCCCAATTAATGCGACGTCAGCGGCACATGCCGGATGACGGGAAAGAAGCAGCAAGTAGGCTGACCGGTCGACGGATCCGGGGAGGATTCGCGGCAAGACGAAACGGGATGTTTCGGCAGCGGTATATCCGCTGCGTCAATGCGACGGTTTGTTTTGACAGGCCGGCGCGGTAATACATCGACAGAGCCGGGGCATTGAGGCCAGGGTTCGCCGAGCCGCATTCTTGATGGGATGCGACCCGAACGGAACCGGACGCTTCAAACCACGGCAGCACTGGGGTAAACAGTGAGGGCGCACATGACGAGAACAGAGCTGACGACCAGCACAGCCATGCAAGCAGGCAACGCGGAGACAAAATCCGCCACAGCCGCAACACTTGCCGAACGACTGGGCACGGCCGCCGACAAAGGGCTCTACAATCCGTCGCGCGAACACGATGCCTGCGGTGTCGGTTTTATTGCCCACATGAAGGGCGCAAAGTCCCACAAGATCATTTCCGACGGCCTGCAGGTTCTGGAAAACCTGACGCACCGCGGCGCTGTCGGTGCCGACCCGCTCATGGGCGACGGCGCTGGCATGCTTGTCCAGATCCCGCACGCCTTCTTTGCCGAAGAAATGGAAAAGGCGGGGACGCCGCTTCCGGAAGCCGGCCACTACGGCGTCGGTTTCGTTTTCATGCCTCAGGACGATGCCCTGCGCGCCAAATGCGAAGAGATCGTCGAGCGGGTCATTGTCGCCGAGGGCGAGGACCTGATCGGCTGGCGCGATGTGCCCGTCGACAATGCGTCGCTGTCCAAGGCGCCGGACATTGCAGCGACGGAACCTGTCTCCCGCCAGGTCTTCATCAAGCGCGCGCGCAGCGAGGACCAGGATGCCTTCGAGCGCCGTCTCTACGTGTTGCGCAAGGTGATTTCCAACACCGTGCGTGCTGAGACCGATGCGGTCGAAAAAGGGTTCTACATCGTCTCGCTGTCCAGCCGGACCATTGTCTACAAGGGCATGTTCCTTGCCTATCAGCTCGGCGCCTACTACGCCGACCTGAAGGACGAACGCTTCACATCCGCACTTGCGCTCGTACACCAGCGCTTTTCAACCAACACGTTCCCGTCCTGGGACCTGTCGCACCCTTACCGGATGGTCGCCCACAACGGCGAGATCAATACCCTGCGCGGCAATGTCAACTGGATGGCGGCCCGTCAGGCGTCCGTTTCCTCCGCACTGCTGGGTGACGATATTTCCAAGCTCTGGCCGATTTCCTATGAAGGCCAGTCCGACACGGCATGTTTCGACAATGCGCTGGAATTCCTCGTCATGGGCGGGTACTCGCTCGCGCATGCGGCGATGATGCTGATCCCGGAAGCCTGGGCCGGCAATCCGCTGATGGACGACAACCGCCGTGCATTTTACGAGTATCACGCGGCGCTTATGGAGCCGTGGGACGGCCCGGCGGCCGTTGCCTTCACCGACGGGCAGCAGATCGGTGCGACGCTGGACCGCAACGGCCTGCGCCCGGCCCGCTACATCGTCACCGACGACGATTTCGTGATCATGTCCTCCGAAGTTGGCGTGCTGCCGGTCGAGGAAGAGCGGATCGTCCAGAAGTGGCGCCTGCAGCCGGGCAAGATGCTTCTGATCGATCTTGACGAGGGCCGCATTGTCTCCGACGACGAGATCAAGCGTGAACTCTCGACGGCCAACCCCTACAAGGACTGGCTCCACCGGACCCAGATCGTGCTTGAGGATCTGCCGGGCGTGCGCCAGCGCGCGCCTGTCGCCGGTGAAAGCCTGCTCGATCGTCAGCAGGCCTTCGGCTACACCCAGGAAGACATCAAGCTTCTGATGACACCGATGGCAACCGTCGGCCAGGAAGCCATCGGCTCCATGGGAACCGACACGCCGATTTCAGCGCTCTCCGACAAGTCGAAGCTGCTTTACACCTATTTCAAGCAGAACTTCGCCCAGGTCACCAACCCGCCGATTGATCCGATCCGCGAGGAACTGGTGATGAGCCTGGTGTCCTTCATCGGACCGCGCCCGAACATCTTCGACCTGAAGGGTCTGTCCTCTTCCAAACGCCTGGAAGTGCGCCAGCCGATCCTGACGAACGAGGACCTGGAGAAAATCCGCGCCATCGGCGACATCGCCGACAACCAGTTCTCCGCCAAGACACTGGACATCACCTACAACGCCGAAAAAGGCTCGAACGGGATGGAAGGTGCGCTTGATGAACTGTGCCAACGTGCGGAAAAAGCCGTTCGCGACGGTTACAACATCATCATCCTGTCCGACCGCCTGATCAGCCGGTCGCGCATTGCCATTCCAGCGCTACTGGCGACCGCCGCCGTGCATCATCACCTGATCCGCAAGGGCCTGCGCACATCCGTCGGGCTCGTGGTGGAAACGGGTGAAGCACGGGAGGTGCATCACTTCTGCGTTCTCGCCGGTTTCGGTGCCGAGGCGATCAACCCGTATCTCGCCTTCGAAACGCTTCTTTCCATGCACATGGAAATGGACTTTCCGGAAGAAGTGGACCAGTTCGAGGTCGTCGAGCGCTATATCAAGTCGATCGACAAGGGCATCCTGAAGGTCATGTCCAAAATGGGCATTTCGACCTACCAGTCCTACTGCGGCGCGCAGATTTTCGACGCTGTCGGCCTCGGGTCGAAATTTGTTGAAAAGTACTTCTTCGGAACCGCCACCATGATCGAGGGCATCGGCCTCGGCGAGGTTGCTGAGGAAACCGTTCTGCGTCATTCGGAAGCCTTCGGCGACGTCGCGATCCTGCGCCGCTCGCTGGAAGTCGGCGGCGAGTATGCCTACCGCACACGTGGCGAAAACCACATGTGGACGCCCGAATCCATCGCACAGCTCCAGCATGCGGTCCGGTCCAAGCTTCCGGACATGTACCGCGCGTTCGCCCAGGAAGTGAACGAAAAGAGCGGCCGCTACGCGATCCGCGGCCTGTTCCGCATCAAGGGCGCCGGTGAAATCGGCCGGTCCGCGATCGACATCGATCAGGTGGAGCCTGCAGAGAGCATCGTCAAGCGCTTCGTCACCGGTGCCATGTCGTTCGGCTCGATTTCGCGCGAAGCCCATACGACACTGGCCATTGCCATGAACCAGATCGGCGGCAAGTCGAACACAGGTGAAGGCGGTGAGGAGCCCGAGCGCTTCAACCCGCTTCCCGACGGTTCAAGCAATCCGCGCCGGTCGGCGATCAAGCAGGTAGCCTCCGGCCGGTTCGGCGTCACCACGGAATATCTGGTCAATTCCGACATGATCCAGATCAAGGTTGCCCAGGGTGCGAAGCCCGGTGAAGGCGGCCAGCTTCCCGGTCACAAGGTCGACGCGGTGATCGCCAAGGTGCGTCACTCGACCCCGGGTGTCGGCCTGATCTCGCCGCCGCCACACCATGACATCTATTCCATCGAGGATCTGGCGCAGCTCATCTACGACCTGAAGAACGTCAACCCCGAAGCGGATATCTCCGTCAAGCTGGTGTCGGAAGTCGGTGTCGGGACGGTTGCGGCCGGTGTCGCGAAGGCACGTGCGGACCACATCACCATTTCCGGTTTCGACGGCGGCACGGGCGCATCCCCGCTTACCTCGATCAAGCATGCCGGCAGCCCGTGGGAAATCGGCCTGGCCGAGACCCAGCAGACACTCGTGTTGAACGGCCTGCGCTCGCGTGTTGCCCTCCAGGTGGATGGCGGCTTGCGCACCGGTCGTGACGTGATCGTCGGTGCCCTCCTTGGTGCAGACGAGTTCGGCTTCTCCACGGCCCCGCTGATTGCCGCCGGCTGCCTGATGATGCGCAAGTGCCATCTCAACACCTGCCCTGTCGGCATCGCCACCCAGGATCCCGTGTTGCGCAAGCGTTTCAAGGGAACGCCGGAACACGTCATCAACTACTTCTTCTACGTTGCCGAGGAAGTGCGCGAGATCATGGCCGGGCTCGGTGTCAGCAAGCTGGACGAGCTCATTGGCCGCTCGGACTTCCTGGACAAGAACGCGGCGATCGAGCACTGGAAAGCCCAGGGTCTCGACTTCTCGCGCATCTTCTTCCAGCCGGATGCGGACCCGGAGGAAACCCGGTGGACGCAGACCCAGGAACACCCGATTGTCGACATTCTCGACCGTCGCCTGATCGCTGCCGCCCAGCCGGCACTGGAGAGCAAGGAACCGACCGTCATCGACGAAACCATCTGCTCGGTCGACCGGTCGGTTGGAGCAATGCTGTCCGGCGAGATTGCCAAACGCTACGGCAACAAGGGCCTCAAGAAACCCGATACGCTCAGGATCAACCTGAAAGGCACGGCCGGACAGGCATTCGGAGCGTTTGTCGCCCGGGGCGTGACCATCGATCTGGTAGGTGATGCCAACGACTATGTCGGCAAGGGCCTCGCAGGCGGCAAGCTGATCGTGCGGCCGCCGCAGAACACCCGCATTGTCGCGGAGAACAGCATCATCGTCGGCAACACCGTTCTATACGGCGCGACCGAAGGCGAATGTTACTTCCGCGGTGTCGCCGGTGAACGTTTCGCGGTCCGCAATTCCGGTGCCGTTGCCGTTGTCGAAGGCGTGGGTGACCACGGCTGCGAATACATGACCGGCGGCGTTGTGGTCGTCATCGGCCAGACCGGACGCAACTTTGCAGCCGGCATGTCCGGCGGCATCGCCTACGTTCTCGACGAGGACGGCTCCTTCGGCACCCGTTGCAACCTGGCCATGGTCGATCTGGAACCGGTCACCGAAGAAGACGACCTTCTGGAAAAGCTGCATCACCACGGCGGCGACATCGAGCACAAGGGGCGTGTCGACCTGTCGTCCGACATGAGCCGGCACGATGACGAGCGCCTGCGCCAGATGCTGACAAAGCATGTCGAGCTGACCGGGTCGACAAAGGCGGCATCGATCCTGGACGACTGGGCGACCTACCGGCCGAAATTCGTCAAGGTGATGCCGGTCGAATACCGCCGTGCGCTGCGTGAAATGGAAGAGCAACGCCTCGGCATGGTCGCCGCGGAATAACCGGAAAACGGAACGATATGGCTCTCGGCCGCCGCCGGCGGCCGATAGAAGCCACTTTGGGAAGACGCAAATTTGAGGAGGTTACCTTGGGCAAGGTCACCGGTTTTATGGAAATCGATCGTCAGGAGCAGAAGTACCAGCCGGCTTCTGACCGTATCCGCCATTTCCGCGAATTCACAATCCCGTTGAACGATCAGGAAGTCGCCAGCCAGGCAGCGCGCTGCATGGATTGCGGTATCCCGTTCTGTCACGGTCCCGACGGATGTCCTGTCAACAACCAGATCCCCGACTGGAACGACCTCGTCTACCAGGGTGACTGGGACATTGCCCTGCGCAATCTGCATTCGACGAACAACTTCCCCGAATTCACCGGACGCATCTGCCCGGCCCCTTGCGAGGA
Organism: Roseibium sp. MMSF_3412; assembly: GCF_030733265.1. GTDB lineage: Bacteria > Pseudomonadota > Alphaproteobacteria > Rhizobiales > Stappiaceae > Roseibium. Next base: position 211,407 of record NZ_JASHJI010000010.1, read on the forward strand.
AGCCTGCACGCTGAACCTTGAAGACATCCCGGTCAACATCAAGACCGTCGAACAGGCAATTGCCGACAAGGGATGGGAAGAGGGCTGGATCGTCCCGGAACCTTCCGCACGCAAGACCGGCAAGGCCGTTGCGATCATCGGGTCCGGACCGGCCGGAATGGCAGCTGCACAGCAGCTCGCGCGCGCCGGGCACACCGTCCACATCTACGAGCGGGAACCCAAGGCGGGCGGTCTGCTGCGCTACGGCATCCCCGATTTCAAGATGGAAAAACACTATATCGACCGGCGCGTCGAGCAGATGGAAGGCGAAGGTGTCACCTTCCACTACGGAGTGAATGTCGGCGTCGACACCACGCTTGAAGAGCTTGCCGAACGGCACGATGCGGTCATCCTGTGCGCCGGTGCGGAACGCCCGCGCGATCCGGGCGTTTCCGGCATGGAACTGGAAGGTTGCCACTGGGCAATGAAATATCTCGTCCAGCAGAACCGCCGGGTCGGCGGTGAACCGGAAGGCGACGAACTGCCGATCTGGGCAGGTGGCAAGCACGTCGTTGTCATCGGCGGCGGCGACACCGCCTCCGACTGTGTTGGAACGGCGTTCCGTCAGGGCGCGCTGTCCGTTACGCAGCTCGACATCCGCCCGATCCCGCCGCTCAAGGAAGACAAGATGACGGTCTGGCCCTACTGGCCGACCAAGTTCCGCACGTCGTCCTCGCAGGCGGAAGGCGCCGAACGCGAATTCTCAGCGGCAACACTGGCCCTCGTCGGCGAAGACGGTGTGGTTACCGGCGTCAAATGCGCCCGCGTTGACGAAAAGCGCCGTCCGATCGAGGGCACGGAATTCATTCTGCGCGCGGATCTGGTTCTGGCAGCAATCGGCTTTTCCGGCCCGCTGCTGGATACCTATATTGCCGAGGCAGGTGATCAGCTTGAACTCGACGGTCGCACCAACGTGAAGGCCAATACCGAAGATTACAAGACAAGCCTGGACAAGGTCTTTGCCGCAGGTGACGTGCGCAAGGGTCAGTCGCTGGTCGTCTGGGCCATCCGGGAAGGCCGGCAGGCCGCAAGGGCAGTCGACGAATTCCTGACCGGTTCTTCCGATCTTCCGAGATAACCCGAGAGTGTGAAGGCGGCTCCGGGCCGCCACTCCAAGGTCTACGCACGCAGCGAAGAAGCTGCGTTGCACCTTTTGGAAACTAAGACCCGCTCGGAATGGCTTCTTCCAGGACCGACGTGCCTTCGACCGCCATGCGCGGGTCGTCCACGCGGCCGGGCATGGGCGGCAGCGGGTCGCCCTTGACGAAGAAACGATAGGCCGAGCTGTTTCTGTTGACAGTGCCTTCGTCATCCTCGCCGCCCAGAAGCAGGGCCTCGGGCGACGTTGTCCGGCCCGTCAGCACGATGAAGTTCGGATCGTCCTCGATGCCCTCGAACGCAAGCCCGCCATAACCGCCAAGCAGCCGCAGCAGCTCGCGGTCAACGAAGAACGCGACCTTCTGATACCCCGGCCAGGTGAAGCCGATCCGGTCCTGCGTGCGCAGCCGTGTGTTCTTGCCGTCAACATCCGGGCCGAAAGAGGAATAGCTGCCGTCCTCCGCCAGGAAAATGTCCCAGATATCCACATAGCGGACACGGCGGTCCTCTGTCAGCGACTGGAAGATCGAGTTCAGCTGCGTGAAATCCGCGTTGACCGTCTCCGTATTCGTGGGCGGCAATCCCGCCCAGACGACGGGCTTCTTTTCCTGGCGCACCACGCGCACAAAGCCTTCGACCTTGTTGCGATAGGCGTCGATCCATTCCTGGGTCATGAACTCGACCGGGACTTCGCCTGGAAACGGCTTGCCCAGATCCTGGCGGCCGATCATCACGACCACGGCCTTGACGTCGTCTCCACGTATCTTCGCAAGCGCTCTGGTGCTCCAGTCGGGCGCGCCTTCACCCGCAAAGCCCAGTTTGTCCTCCGTGATCCGCTCGACGCGAATCTGCGGCTTTTCGGAAAAGATGAAATCAAGCCCGTCGGCAACGCCACGTGCCATGCGGTCGCCGACGACCAGGATCACACCGGCGTTTTCGTCTTTGGCCACGGCTTCGTATTTCGGCGGCGTCCCGGCCGCCCGTGCCGGTGCCTTGCGTTTCTTCACCTGCTGCTGGGACTGCTGACCCCGGCGGCGTTCCTTGTTGCCGAAAAGTTTCTGCAAGGGGGAAAACGGATTGAAGCCGCGCAGCAAACCGCTTTGCGCGACAATTATCTCTTTGTCTTCAGCCTGCTGGGCAAAGGCATCAGGAGACGGCCCGAACGAGAGGCACAGCACGGCAACCAACGCAACTCTTGAAAGATGCATTATTGCTTTCGTGCTGAGCTTTGCCTGTCCGGGCATCAATGCCACCGCTCAATCCCGTTGATCCGCCTAACACAGATAAACCCAACAGCGCCGCAGGGGAAGCCACCAGATGCGTGTTGATTTGTGCAGGTGGCATTCAGCCGCCCTGCTTCACCTGCCTCAGCAACATGACCGATGCATATCCGTCCGGCACGAGACCGCGCGATTGCTGGAAGGCACGGATGCCCCTGCGCGTTGCGGGTCCGACCTTGCCGTCTGCGGCACCGACGGAAAAACCGCGCCTGTTCAGAAGGTTCTGCAATTCGGCCGTTTCCGATCGGCTGAGCGGTTTGTGATCCCGCGACCAGTCGCCCGCAAGCGGTCCGCCTCCGATCAGCCGGTCTGCCAGGTGGCCGACGGCAAGGGCGTAGGCCGTCGCATTGTTGTACCGCTTGATCACGTAGAAATTGCGCAACATCAGAAAGGCCGGTCCGCTCGCGCCTGCCGGAAGCACCAGAACAGCCTTGTCGGACGGCCGCGGAAAGCCCCTGCCATTGGAGCGGCCGATGCCGTATTTGCTCCACTCGCCGATCGTCAGGGTCTTCTCGCCATCGGCCAGGTGATAGTCGAAGCCGGACGGCAGCTTGACTTCATAGCCCCAGGTCTTGCCGGTCTGCCAGCCGTGTTTCTTCAGGTAGTTCGCGGTGGAGGCGAGTGCATCAGGGATCGACGTCCAGATATCCCGGCGGCCATCGCCGTCATAATCGGAGGCGTAGGCTTTCCAGCTCGACGGCATGAATTGCGTGTGACCCATCGCACCGGCCCAGGAACCTTCCATGTCCTGAAAGCGGACATGACCCGCCTGAACGATGGCAAGAGCGGTCACCAGCTCCTTGTTCCAGAAGCTCTTCCGTCGCGGCGCCGCATAGGCCAGGGTGGCAAGGGCCTGGATCACGTTGTGCCGGCCCATGAAGCCGCCATAGTTGGTCTCCATGCCCCAGATCGCCAGGACCGCTTCCCGGTCGACGCCATATCTGCCTTCGATCTGCTGCAGGACAATTGCGTATTCCTCCAGCAGCTCGCGCCCCTTTTCAACACGGGTATCGGAAACCGCACTGTCCAGGTAGTCCCAGATCGGCTTCACGAATTCCGACTGTTTTCCCATCAGGCGGATCGTGTCGTCGTCGGGTTTCATCCCGGTGAAGACGGAATTGTAGGTCTGTGAGGAGATCCCGGCAGCCTTCGCCGTCGGCCAGAAGTCGCGCACGAAACGGTCAAACCCGGGATCGGCCTGCGCGGGCACGGCCATGGCGGCAAGTCCGGTTGCCAGGATGGCGCGGCTCGCCAGCCGCCGAAGTCGGGATGTCACGAAAGTCAGTCCAGGCATCAGGGCCTCCTTAAGCCCAAGGGTCCGTGACCCTCATTCGTGTTCGCTTCTGCCCCCGCCCCATGAATGATCGTTGAGTGGTTACTGTACCGTTAATGACGGAACCTGACACCGGCTTCGATCGCATTTTCCGTGTAGTCGCTGCCATCCTCCGAACTGTCGAACCTGCGATGGGTGTAGTCGACGATCAGGGCCGTGTTTCGCGTCAATGCGAAGGTCACGCCGCCAAATCCGGTCAATGTCTTTTCTTCAATCGAAACGCCTTCATACGTCCTGTAACTGTATCCGACACCCGTTTCCGCAACCAGCCGGTCACTGAACGCGTGCGCAACCCTCAGATCCCCCGAATAAATGATCGAGCCGCTGGACGTGTCAATATCGGTGGCGACAAAGTTTGTTCCGAGCCCGGCCGTGACGGTTGTCAGGCGGGAGGGCGACCAGACCAGCGATCCGTCGACAACAAGACCAGACAGGGCGTCCAGACGGTCATCCTCGATATCCTCGATCCGCCAGCCGAGACCGATATTGCCGGTCACCTTAGGACCCGACGCGATGCTGAGACCGCCGCGCAGCTGGTAGCCGTTGGCATCGCGTTTTTCACAAAGGCTGTCACTACAGGAGTCGTCGAAGCGGCGCAGAAGCAGTGATCCCTCAACAAAGGGCGTGAACACGCTGCCGGTATCCATGTCGAGCCGGAGATTGGCCGAGTAAAGCGTGTTGTCGCGCCCGCTGTCGATATCGTCGTCCGAGGTGTAGACACTCCGGTCGAGCCCGACGAACGCCGTCGCCGCAACAAGACCGACGGCGCGCGTCGCACCGAGATCGGCGGTGAATGTCTGGACGTGATCGGCACCGGAAGCCGTTGATTCGGCGCTCCCGTCCTCCTCGCGCGTGTAGGTGTAGGACACACCGGTGTCGATCTGTGTCACATCGTTGAGATCGAGCCTCAGGTCGGCAGCGGCGGACACGTTGCCGTCATTGTCGTCTGAGTTTTCCGGATACCCGGTATAAGAGCCGCGCAGCGACGCGCCGAATTCATGCCGTGACCAGTTTGATGTAAGCGCCAGGTCCGGAGAAATCCGGTAGAGGGCCCCTGCCGTGCCCGAGGAGGAGCGGGCGGTGTTGTCCGTCCAGCCGGTGGCAAGCGTAATTTGCGGCGTGAAGGTGAAGGATCCAAGACGAATGCCGCTCGGCTGATCGAACGTCGTGTCCCCGCCAAAGACGCTGTCATCGACAAGACTGTCCGACAGGGGAACCGAACGGTCCACAGACGCGATTCGATCGGAAAACGGCCGCACCGGCGCGACCTGGCCGTTTGTCCCCAGGCCGCTGGAGCCTTCTTCCGCCTCCGCGCTGTTGAGCGTCCGTCGAAGCGCATAGACGTCGGATTGGGTCGGGTTGGCCCGCGCGCTCTCCGCGGCAGCATCGGCCACGCCTTCCCGCCCTCCGGGGTCATCCGTCCCGCGCAGGTTCGGAAGCGCCGTTTGCGCATGGGACGGCGCCGCCGCAAAAACGGTCAGAAAGGCAAGCAAAGGCAATAAGCGGCGCATTCAGGTATCGAACCGGTCGAAATCGTGATCGGTTTCAAACTGACGAATGATGGTTAATCCTTCGTTTCTTTTTTGCAAAATGACAACGCAACAACGCTTTGCAGACCCGGAGTTTGACCCGAACGTGCTTTCATCCACATGCGCGGCTAATTTGCCGCGCGTCATACCGGTCAAATACGCGCACATCCATAGATTTGGCACAATCTGGGCAGAGACAGTGAATTTGTCGGGAATCTGCGGCGGTTTGGCGGCTGTCGCTCCTTGATCCCCGCCGACGAGTGTTTTAGGTCATACCCTGTTCAGAAAAAGAAAGATCATATGGCTACTCCATCCCCCGGTTCCGTTTCCGATCAAGGCGCTGACAATCTTGCGCAAAGTGTCGTGTCCGCCGAACGGACCCTGGAGACAGAAATCGCGGGATTGAGCGCTGTCAGGGCCGCACTGAAAAACGGTCTTTCCGGCCCGTTCCAACGAACGTTTGAGCTGATCAGCAAGAGCACCGGTCGTGTCATCGTTACCGGCATCGGCAAGAGCGGTCATATCGGCACGAAGATCGCCGCCAGTCTTGCCTCCACGGGAACGCCGTCTTTCTTCGTGCACGCCTCCGAAGCAAGTCATGGCGACCTGGGCATGATCGGCAATGGCGATGTGGTTCTGGCCCTGTCCTGGTCGGGCGAGACACAGGAACTCGCCAGCATCGTGACCTACACCCGGCGCTTCAAGGTTCCGCTGGTGGCCATCACCTCCCGCGAAGACAGCGCACTCGGCCGGGCTTCGGACATCGTCCTGAAGCTGCCAAGCGTCGCCGAAGCCTGCCCCCATGGCCTGGCACCCACGACATCCGCCCTGATCCAGCTTGCCATCGGCGATGCGCTTGCCGTGGCGCTTTTGGAGGGACGCGGTTTCACCGCTCAGGATTTTCGCGTCTTTCATCCCGGCGGCCGGCTGGGCGCCAGCCTCAAATCGGCGCGGGACATCATGCATTCCGGGGACAGACTTCCGCTCGTGTCCGCATCCACATCCATGAGCGAAGGCATTGTCCTGATGACCCAGCGCGGCTTCGGGGTCCTCGGTGTGACAGACGAATTGAACCAGCTGATCGGGATCATTACGGACGGCGATCTGCGCCGGCACGTCTCGGCGAACCTCCTGGAAAAGTCCGCCGGTGATATCATGACCGCGTCGCCGAAAACGGTCGCGCCGGACACGTTGTCGGCGACGATCCTTGAACTGGTGAACAGCCTGTCGATCACGTCCGTTTTCGTGATCGAGGACGGCCGCCCCGTCGGCATCGTGCACCTCCACGATCTTCTGCGGATCGGCGCAGCCTGAAATTTGCCGAAACGGACCGGCAGGCCCCGGTCACAAAACCGTCAGCACGGCTAAAAAAGTTCGTTTTCCATGCACTTCGTCGAAGCGCATTAGGATTTGATTAGCCATAACGGACTTAGACTGCACCCGAGTTTAACTGGCGTTGGTGCCATAAACCTTGGTGTGTGATCAGAATGGATCTGGCGACCCTTATTGGAATCCTGGGTGCGTTTGGCATCGTGTTGACCGCTATTTTCCTTGGCGGCAGCTTCACGCAATTTGTCGATGTGCCCTCGATGCTGATCGTGATCGGCGGCGGTCTTGCCGCCACGCTTGTCCGCTTTCAGCTGTCGGATATCGCGACCGCCTTCGTGACAGGTTTCAAGGTTGCCCTTGCCGGCAAGGGCAACAGCCCGCGGGACCTCATTTCGGAGATCACCAATCTCGGCGAAATCGTGCGCAAGTCCGGTCCGCTCGGACTGGAAAACGTCGATGTCTCGGACCCGGTTCTTGCCAAGGGTGTGCAGTATATCGCGGACGGCTACGAGCTCGAATTCATCAAGGAAGCGATGGAACGGGAGCGGGATCTGCAGCTGTCACGCCTGTCTGAAGGCAAGCGCGTGATGAAGGCGCTCGGCGATTCGGCCCCGGCCTTCGGCATGATCGGAACACTGGTCGGTCTGGTCCAGATGCTGGCCAACATGGACGACCCGGCAGCGATCGGTCCTTCCATGGCTGTCGCGCTGCTCACCACGCTTTACGGCGCTCTTATCTCGAACATCATCTGCCTGCCGCTCGTGGACAAGCTCGATGCGAAATTCGACGTGGATGAACTCAACCAGACGCTGATCATCGACGGTGTGTGCCAGATCCGCGAATCCAAGAGCCCCGCGCTCATCAAGGAAATGCTGGTGGCCTACCTGCCGGAGAAAATACGCGCCGAACTGGCTGAGGCGGCATAACAGTCTAACCGAACGGGCAGGAGTGCATGGCAAAGAAAAAGCAGCAAGGCGGCGGTGGCGCTCCAGACTGGCTGGTAACCTTTGCCGACCTGATGTCGCTGCTCGTGTGTTTCTTCGTCCTGATCATCTCCTTTTCCATTCAGGACAAGGAGAAACTGCAGGTCGTTGCCGGGTCGATGCGCGAGGCCTTCGGTGTCAAGGAAACCTCGCGCCGCACGGGCATTATCGAGGTCGAAGGCATTCCCATCCGGCAATACATGAAAGACATCAGCCAGGTCGAACAGGAAAACGATTCCGACTTCTCGCAGGAGCGGCACGAAAAGCGCCGCAAACAGGGGCCGGAAGCCAACACGCACGACACGCTTGAAGCCGATATCGAAAAACCGCGCCAATTTGCAACGGCCGCAGCCTCCCTGCGACAGGCCTGGCAGGAAATGCCGGAAATCACCGAGGTTTCGAGCAACATCATTCTGGAAGAATCAGACGAAGGCCTGAACATCATGCTGGTCGACCAGGACGGCCGCTCGATGTTCCGCGAAGGATCCAAATATCCCTATGAAACAACACGGCGCCTGATTGCCAAGATGGCACCGGTGCTCGCGCGCATGCCGAATCGCGTCGAAATCACCGGGCACACCACGGCAGGCCAGCAGACAAGTGATCCGAGCTACACCGGCTGGGACCTGTCGAGCGAACGCGCGAATGTCGCACGTCAGATCCTGGCGGAGTACGGGGTGCCCGAGGATCAGTTCTTCGCCGTTGTTGGCAAGGCAGATACGGAGCCGCTATTTCCGAACGATCCCTACCTGGCTGCGAACAGGCGCATCGGCATCCTGCTGAAGGCAGAAGAACCTCCGGTCCCGCCCGGCCACAAGCTTTGACCTTCCCAAGGCGCTGACCTTTCCTCCCGTTCGTTCGTGAGTTCGGCGAGATCGAGCGCGCTTCCTCAGGATGAGGGTGTTCATTCTCGAGTATCGTCATTCCAAATACGCGCCTGCGAGATCTGATGCGCTCGTTGAATCGATGGCGCTGGGGCGGGCAACACGCCCCTACCGTCATTCCAGACAAGTGAGGTGGTACCGAACGCTGATCTGGAATCCAGATTTCTGCTCGCGCCAGAGGCGCGTCGTCTCCCAGGAAATGTGTTTTCGGGTTCGCTCCGCTCACACTGACATCTGGATTCCGGATCAGCGTGCAGCTTGCGCTGCACTTGTCCGGAAAGACGGATCTTTCCATCCGGCCGCCGTCCCGGCCAAGCAAAGCGCAGAGCCGGGACCTCCGCGTTTACAGAGAGGTTCGCTCCACCTCATCCTGAGGAGCACGCTTGCGTGCGTCTCGAAGGATCAGTGGCAAGCTCCGTTCCGTGGAACCCATCCTTCGGGACAGCGCTCACGCGCTTCCTCAGGATGAGGGTGTTCATACTCGAGTATCGTCATTCCAAATACGCGCCTGCGCGATCGGATGCGCTCGTTGAATCGATGGCGCTGGAGCCGGCAACACGCCCCTACCGTCATTCCAGACAAGTGAGGTGGAACCGAACGCTGATCTGGAATCCAGACTTCTGCTCGCGCCAGAGGCGCGTCATCTCCCAGGAAATGTGTTTTCGGGTTCGCTCCGCTCACACTGACATCTGGATTCCGGATCAGCGTGCAGCTTGCGCTGCACTTGTCCGGAAAGACGGATCTTTCCACCCGGCCGCCCCACCGGAGGCAGCGCGGTAGAACCTGCATCCGCTTTTCTGCTGAGACAATCTCCAGCATGGTCGCGGTCAGTGCACACCTGATCCGCCTTTAATCCCCCTGACCGCAAGATTTTCATGTTCCGGTCAGAAATGACGGGGTACAAGGAAGTGTGTGGGGGACGTCCGATTCGAGAGACGTCCGAAGTGTCGAGCTTGTCCCGTCAGCTTTTGCTGACTACTGTTTCCACCGGTGTGCTTGTTTTCGCCCTGACCACACAACCCGCCCGCTCCGACGAAATTGTTGTCGAGGGTGCCGAAACCGCCACCCAGATCATGAATGGTTTTCCCTATGACGCAATCGTCATCACCGGGGATGGCAGCCTCACGACCGATGGTTTCCAGGAACCGGGTGTCTACAGCACCGGCGATGGCCACTCGATTGTCAACAACGGCAGCATTCTTGCCACCGGAGGCGAGTCGGAAGGGATCAGAAGCATTGGCTCCGATGTAACGATCCTCAACACTGGTGACATCCGGACGACTCAGAGCGACTCGAACGCAATCGTCAATTGGGGCAACGACTCACGAATTGCCAACAGCGGCGACATCCAGACCGAAGGCAATTTTTCAATCGCGATTTTCAGCGACGGAAGCGACGTCAGGATCACCAACAGCGGAGACATCAGAACAGAAGGGCAGTCCGCATACGGAATTTACAACTATGGCGACAATGGCACGGTCGTCAACAGCGGCGACATCCTCACGACCGGGCGCTTTGCTTCCGGGATCCTCAACGATGCGGGAAACGAAACCACGATCACGAACAGTGGCAATATCCAAACGACCGGGGCCAACGCCCGTGGAATATTCAATAGCAGAAACAACCTTTCGGTGATCACCAATAGTGGTGACATCCGAACGACAGGGGATCGTGCCGACGGAATTTTGAACTACTATGGTTACGACGCGCGCATCACCAACAGCGGCAACATACGAACAACCGGCGATGATGCTCCCGGTTTTTTCAGCTACTACTCAAGCGGTACAGTCTTCACCAACAGCGGCGTGATCATCAGCGAAAGAAGCGAGGCGATCCATGTTGCCAACGGTTCGGACGGAAGCACCGTCAACCTGAATGCCCCCTCCTTTCTCGGCGGTGCCATCACCTTCGAATCCGAGACAACTCTCAACCTCACCACCGGGGCCTCGCACTC
>NZ_JASHJI010000011.1 GCF_030733265.1 Roseibium sp. MMSF_3412
ACGGATCGGCGGCGCCACCAGCCCATCGGTCCAGACCCTCGCCAACCGCTTTCCCTGGATGGCTTCGGCAACTGTCAGACCGGTCAGCCAATGCCAGGAAAGCCAGGTCCGATGAAACCTTTGGAAGAAATCCTGCGGAACGCCGCCCGTTCAGACAAGACAATTGTCCTGAGTGAAGGTGCCGACCCGCGGGTCATCCAGGCAGCGGTCGATGCTCGAAAGCAAGGTATCGCCAGGATCATTCTGGTCTGCGACAGCGAAGCCGAAGAGGCGCAACTGGCGAACGCCCGCGAGATCGACGGGCTGGAAATCCATCGTCCGGCGACCTCGTCCCTGACTAAAGAGCTTGCAGAACTGTATCACTCGATGCGCAAGCACAAGGGCGTCGACCCTGAGCAGGCAATGCAGCAGGCGCTTGTGCCACATGTCTATGCGGCGCTGCTCGTCAAGGCCGGACACGCAGACGGCTGTATCGGCGGTGCGGTGCTCTCCTCCGCGGAAGTTATCAAGACCGCTATCCAGGTCATCGGAGTGGCGGAGGGAACCAAGCTCGTTTCGAGTTTCTTCCTGTTTCTGTTTTGCGAAGACCACCATGTACGAAAAGGCGCGTGTATTTTTTCCGACGCCGGACTCGTGGTCGATCCGACTGCCGAGGAATTGAGCGAAATCGCCATCGCATCCGCGCGCTCATACCAGGACCTGACCAACGACGCCGCCCGGATTGCCATGCTTTCCTTTTCGACACGCGGAAGTGCGGAACATCACGCCGTCTCGAAGGTTCAGCAGGCAACAATGCTTGCACGTGAGGCGGCCCCCGACCTTCTCATCGACGGTGAATTGCAATTCGACGCAGCGTTCGTACCAGAGGTTGCCCAATCGAAAGCGGCGGATTCACCAATTGAAGGTAACGCGAACGTTTTTATCTTTCCTAATCTTGACGCAGGAAATATTGGCTACAAGATCGCACAGAGGATTGGGGGAGCGAAGGCTATCGGGCCGATCCTGCAAGGACTATCGCATCCGGCAAACGATTTGTCGCGCGGGTGCAGCTCGGAGGATATTCTTCACATGATCGCAGTTACAACCGCACAGTCAGTTCACAAGGACACGAAGACAACCGGCATGGAGCGGACCGTATGACGGCCCCCATTGTCGACACCTCGCCGAAAGTCTCCGACGAGGTTCGCAAGACGACCTGCTACATGTGCGCCTGCCGCTGCGGCATCAATGTGCATCTCAAGGACGGAAAGGTCGCCTATATCGAGGGCAACCGGGACCATCCGGTCAACAAGGGCGTTCTGTGTGCCAAAGGCTCTTCCGGCATCATGCAGGTCAATGCCCCGTCGCGCCTGCGCGCGCCGCTCAAGCGAACCGGTCCCCGCGGCTCGGGCGAATTTCAGGAAATCTCCTGGGATGAAGCTCTGGAACTTGCCAAGTCCTGGCTCGAACCTGTCCGCAAGTCCGCCCCGGAGAAGCTCGCTTTCTTCACCGGGCGCGACCAGTCGCAGAGTTTCACCAGTTTCTGGGCGCAGAATTTCGGCACGCCCAACTATGCAGCCCACGGCGGGTTCTGTTCGGTCAACATGGCGACCGCAGGCATCTACACGATGGGCGGTGCCTTCTGGGAATTCGGCCAGCCGGACTGGGATCACACCAAGCTCTTCATGATCTTCGGTGTCGCGGAGGATCACGATTCCAACCCCATCAAGATGGGTCTCGGCAAGCTCAAGGCGCGGGGTGGCAAGGTCATCGGCGTCAATCCGATCCGCTCCGGCTACAACGCGATTGCCGATGAATGGGTCGGCATTACACCCGGTACGGACGGGCTGTTCATTTCGTCCCTGATCCATGTCCTCTTGAAAGCCGGCAAGGTCGATCTTTCCTATCTTGCCCAGTTCACGAATGCACCGTGTCTGGTCAACGCAACCCCGGGCTCTTCCGAGGAAGGGCTGCTGATTCGCAACGACGACGGCAAGCCGTTGGTCATCGACCGGACAAGCGGGACATTGCAGCCTTTCGACAAGCAGGGCGTCAAACCGGATCTGGCGGCCCAGGTCGACATGGACGGCGTCATGCACAAGACAGTCTTTCAGCACCTTGCCGACCGGTTTCTTTCCGACGATCACAGCCCGGAAGCCGTTTCCGAGCAATGCGGGGTGCGCCCGGGCCGTATCCGGGCGATTGCCGCAGAACTTGCGCGCGTCGCCTTTGAAGAAGCCTTTGAGCTGGATCAGCCCTGGACCGATTTCCGCGGCACCCGCCACGAGAAGATGCTCGGCCGTCCGGTCAGTTTCCACGCCATGCGCGGTATCTCCGCGCATTCCAACGGGTTTCAGACCTGCCGCGCGCTTCATGTTCTTCAGATCCTGCTCGGCACGGTCGAGGTTCCGGGCGGTTTCCGGTTCAAGCCGCCCTATCCGAAACCCGTCGAAGCTCACCCGACACCGCATTGCCATTCGAAGCCGGACTGCCCCCTGGACGGACCGCATCTCGGCTTCGTCCGCAGTCCCGCCGATCTGGCTCTGAAGGAAGACGGCACACCGGCGCGCATCGACAAGGCGTTCACCTGGGAAAACCCGCTTTCGGCCCACGGCCTGATGCACATGGTGATCTCGAACGCGCATGCGGGCGATCCCTACAAGATCGACACCCTGTTTCTCTACATGGCCAACATGGCCTGGAACTCGTCCATGAACACCCGTGGTGTCATGGACATGCTGACGGACAAGGACGAAAACGGCGACTATGTCATCCCGCGGATCATCTATTCCGATGCCTATTCCTCGGAAATGGTGGCCTATGCCGACCTGATCCTGCCCGACACGACCTACCTGGAGCGTCACGACTGTATTTCGCTGCTGGACCGGCCAATCTGCGAGGCGGATGCCGCCGCCGACGCGATTCGCTGGCCGGTGATCGAGCCGGACCGCGACGTCCGCGGGTTCCAGTCGGTACTGGTCGATCTTGGAGCGCGGCTCAAGCTGCCCGGTTTCGTCGATGAAAACGGCACAGCGCTCTACAAGGACTATGCGGATTACATGGTCAATCACCAGCGCAGGCCGGGGATCGGACCACTGGCAGGGTTTCGCGGTAACGGAACGCAGACCGGCCGGGGAGACGTCAATCCCGACCAGTTGCAGCGCTATATCGACAACGGCAGTTTCTTCGTGGAACATGTTCCGGACGAGGCGACCTACTACAAACCCTGGAATGCCGCCTACCAGGACTGGGCGGTCGGGCTCGGTTTCTACGACGCTCCTCAGCCCTACCTGTTTCAGCTCTATGCCGAACCGCTGCGCCGGTTCCAGCTTGCCGCGGAAGGACACGGTGAACGCCAACCGCCGGATCACCTGAGACAGCAGATCAAGGACTATCTGGATCCGCTTCCGGTCTGGTATCCGCCCATCGAGGACGGCTCCGTCGATACGGAGGCCTATCCCGTACACGCGCTGACGCAACGGCCGATGGCAATGTACCATTCCTGGGGCAGCCAGAACGCCTGGCTGCGTCAGATCCACGGGCGCAATCCGCTCTATGTTCCGACAAAGATCTGGCAGGAAAACGGGTTCAAGGATGGCGACTGGGCGCGGCTTACCTCCGTCCATGGCGAGATCACGGTTCCGGTCGCGCATATGGCCGGGCTCAACGAAAACACGGTCTGGACCTGGAACGCGATCGGCAAGCGCAAAGGGGCCTGGGCGCTCGACGACGACGCACCGGAAGCGACCAGCGGCTTCCTTTTGAACCACCTGATACACGAACTTCTGCCGCCCAAGGGCGATGGTCTCAGATGGTCGAATTCAGACCCTGTCACCGGTCAGGCCGCGTGGTTCGACCTCAGGGTGAAGATTGAAAAGGCGTCCGCTCCTGCGGAAAGCCAGCCGGCCTTCGGGCCATTGAAATCGCCGGTCGGCAAAGGACCCGCCACAGTGCAACAGAAGGTGACCTCATGACCCAGTTGCCAGCGGCCACGGACAAGAAACTCGGCCTTGTCATCGATCTGGACACATGCGTCGGCTGTCATGCCTGCGTTACCGCCTGCAAGGGCTGGAACACCGAAAACTACGGTGCGCCGCTCAGCGATACCGATGCCTATGGCGGTGATCCGGTCGGGACCTTTCTCAACCGGATTCACAGCTATGAAGTGGAACCCAAGGGCGGCGGCTGCAGCCAGACGGTCCATTTTCCGAAGTCTTGCCTTCATTGCGAAGACGCGCCCTGCGTCACGGTCTGTCCGACCGGTGCCAGCTACAAGCGGACCGAGGACGGGATCGTTCTTGTCAACGAGGATGCCTGCATCGGCTGCGGATTGTGCGCGTGGGCCTGCCCCTATGGCGCCCGCGAGATGGATGCCGTCGCCGGCGTGATGAAAAAATGCACGCTCTGCGTGGACCGGATCTACAACGAGAACCTTCCCGAGGAAGACCGTGTTCCGGCCTGTGTCAGAACATGTCCGGCCGGTGCCCGCCACTTCGGTGACTTCGCCGACCCGGACAGCAACGTGTCGAAACTGGTCGCCGAGCGCGGCGGCATGGACCTGATGCCGGAACAGGGAACAAAGCCGGTCAACAAGTACCTGCCGCCCCGGCCCAAGGACCAGTTGCCGGACATGGATGTTCTCACGCCCCTGCTTGAACCTGTTGCCGAGGAACCCAAGGGTTTTCTCGCCTGGCTCGACAAAAGACTGGAGGCGCTCTGATGCATCCGGCTCCCTCCGTTATCGTCTTCACCGTTCTCTCCGGTCTCGGCTTCGGGTTTCTGACATTCCTGGGGCTGGGTCTGCCGGACGTTCATGGCGTGGAAGCGTTTTTCTACTTTGCGGTCGCCTTCGCGCTTGCCGTGGGCGGGCTCGTGGCTTCCACCTTCCATCTCGGCAACCCGCAGCGCGCTCTGAAAGCCTTCACCCAGTGGCGCTCCAGCTGGCTGTCGCGTGAAGCCTGGCTGTCGACGGCCGCGCTGATCATCCTCGCGATCTACGCGGCGGCGGCGGTCTTTATCGGCATCTCCGTGTTTCCGCTCGGCCTGCTCGGCGCGATCCTCTCTGTCGCGACGGTCGTGGCGACATCAATGATCTACGCACAGCTGAAGACGGTGCCGCGCTGGAACCACTGGCTGACCCCAGCGCACATGCTGACTGTCTCGCTCGCGGGTGGAGCGATCCTCGCACAGCAAACCGCCGCAGCGCTCGTGCTGCTGCTCCTGGCCGGTGGCTTCCAGATCCTGCACTGGGTCCTTGGTGACCGCCGCTTTGCCGAACGCGGTCATACGATCGAAACAGCAACCGGCCTGGGAGACCGCGGCAGCGCGCGGCTGTTTGAACCGCCGCATACCGGATCGAACTATCTCCTGAAGGAAATGGTGCATGTGGTCGGGCGCAAACACGTCCAGAAACTGCGCATCATCGCCTTCGCGGGCATGATCGTCGTGCCGCTGGCCATCGTTGCGCTGCTGCCTGTCAACCCGTTCACGGCGATCCTTGCCACGCTGATCTATCTGGTGGGCGCCTTTGCGTCCCGGTGGCTGTTCTTCGCCGAGGCTGAACACGTCGTCAGTCTCTACTATGGCGCGACAGGTTCGAAACCACCCTATCAACCTAGCTTCTCGGGCTGACACCGCTTAAGATATTGGAATGCAAAGCGAGACCAGACGACGCAAGATCGGTTTTCTGTTGGTCGACGGCTACGCGCTCATGTCGGTCGCGTCGGCGATCGAACCCCTGAGGGCGGCCAATCTTCTGGGCGGGTCCGAGTATTTTCAGCTGTCCTACTACTCGCAAAATGCCGGCCGCGCCCGCGCCTCGTGCGGTGCCTATATCGAAACAGAACCGCTTGGCATCCTGAGCAACCAGGTCGATCTTCTGCTGGTTGCCGCCGGGACCAATCTCGAAGAGGCCGAGAACACCGCCTTTTACGCACAGCTGCGCAAGCTTGCCGCGCATGGCGTCGCCCTCGGCGGCATCTCCGGCGGCGGTGCGCTTCTGGCGAAGGCCGGGCTGATGGAAGACCGGCGTTTCACGGTCCACTGGGAACATTTCGAAGAACTCAACGCCCTTTCGGACGGATACTTTCTGGAGCGGCGGATCTTCGTCATCGACCGGAACCGCTATTCCTGCGCGGGCGGGGTCGCGTCGCTCGACATGATGCTCGCCCTTGTTAAATCAGAACTAGGTACGGAACTCGCAACGACAGTCAGCGACTGGCTGGTTCACAGTGGCATGCGCAGCGCGGACGAGCCGTTGCGCTCGCGTTACCTTGGCAGCAACACCGGCGTCAACAGCTGCGTGACGGCAGCGGTCGACCTGATGGAAAGCCATGTCAGCGACCTCCTGACACTGGACCAGATCGCGATGCTCGCCGGTGTCAGCTCACGCAAGCTGCAACGCAATTTCAAGTCGGATCTCGGCATTTCCGTCATGCGCTGCTATATGGACATCCGCCTGCACAAGGCCGATGAATTGCTGCGCAAGACCCGCATGGCGGTCGCGCAGGTTGCCTTCTCGACGGGTTTTGTCGACCAGGCGCATTTTGCGAGCGTCTACCGGGAGAAGTTCGGCTTCTCGCCGACGGAGCGCCGGAAAAGAACCCGCAAGGCGTCAAACGTCATGCGGACACCGGAGCCTGACGAGTATTCGGACCAGGACAGTCTCCTGGAACATCACTGAACCGACATGGGTTTTGCATAAACTGATGGCCTGACGCCCCGTTTGGCCTTGCCTTTTGTCGTGATTGCCCGTATTCAGCCCGGCCATTCCAATTTCCAGAGCCCTTCCGCCCGAACTGCCGCGACCAGCCCGCGGTGCGTTTGCGCGTTTCTTCGTGAGGACCGCTGCCATGACTGAAACCATCGGACTTGACTTCGGAACCTCCAACACGGTGGCGGTCACCGCGAACGGAGCCGGTGCAACAAGTCCCGTCCGCTTTCAGGACAGGGACGAGAGCTTCACGTCACTGCCGACCGTCTTGAGCTTTCTCGACCGTGGCGCGGCGCGGGCCCTGCATCCCGAAGTCGGCCCCTGGGCCATCCGGCAGTTTCTGGAAAGCTTCGGAGACGTGCGCTTCATTCAGTCGCTCAAGACTTTTGCGGCGAGCAGCCTCTTCAAGGGAACCGGCGTTTATGGCGTCCGGTTCGAATTTGAGGATCTCATGTCGACCTTCCTGCGCTGTGCATTCGAGCGCGCTGGAACCAGCTTCGACCCCACCGGAACCCGGCTTGTTGTCGGCAGGCCCGTGGAATTCGCCGGGTACCGGCCGGACGAACAACTGGCGATGGAACGCTACAGGAGAGCGTTCCGGAAGGTCGGTTTTGAAGACATCCTGTTCGTGATGGAGCCGGTCGGTGCAGCGTTCTCCTATGCGCAGTCGCTACAAAGGGACACGACAATCCTCGTCGCCGACCTCGGCGGCGGCACCACGGACTATTCGATCATGCGCTTTGAGACCGAAGGCGGTCACCTCAAGGCGACCCCGCTCGGGCGCGGCGGGATCGGCATTGCCGGCGACACGTTCGACTACCGCATCATCGACAATGTCGTGCTGCCGAAACTGGGCAAGGGATCATCCTACCAGAGCATGGGCAAGGTGCTGGAAATCCCGCCCAACCTCTTTTCCAATTTCGCGCGCTGGCACATGCTCTCCATCTTCAAGACCTCCGACGATTTCAAGGAAATGAAGAAGCTGCTGCGCTGGTGCCTGGAGCCTGACAAGATCGAGCTCTTCATCGAACTGGTGGACGAGGACCAGGGTTATCCGCTCTACAAGTCCGTGTCGGAGACCAAGGCCCGGCTGTCGGCGGAAGACGAGGCCGAGTTTTCCTTCTCCCCGCTTGGCACCGATTTCCGGGCAACCGTCGCCCGCAAAGATTTCGAGAGCTGGATCGCGGGCGATCTTGCCAAGATGGACAAGGCGCTCGACACGACGCTGGCAAAGGCGGGATTGCAGGAAAACGAGATCGACCGGGTGTTCATGACGGGTGGAACATCGTTCGTACCCGCCGTCCGGCGACAGTTCGCGAACCGCTTCGGCACGGAGAAGATCTCCGGCGGGAACGAACTCACGTCCGTTGCCAATGGCCTTGCCCTGATCGGTGCGCGCGCGGACGCGGACGACTGGGCGGTGGCGGCTTAGGTTTGTTCTTCAACTTTCGGTCATACGTCCGGACCCGCAAGAACCGTCATATCAACCTCAACCCTGTCGCCGGCTGAGACTTTCTCGGCTCTTCTGACAGCTGCCTTGACCGGCAGCAGGAAGGAGCCCGACGCCTTGTCCGGCCAGATGGTCGTGCGCCAAGTCGAGGATCCGATGGTCGCCTTCACCTTGATCATGCCCCAGCTTTTCGTCTTCTGACCACCCGTTACAAACCGGATCTGGTCGGCGCTTTCCAGCGGCAAGGTCACAAACGTCCAGCCGCCCGGACCGGGTGAAAGCCAGAGGTCACCGGAAAATGTCATTTGGTCCAGCACGGCAGATCGGCATCCTTTTCAAAAAACGGGATTTTCTTGTTGTTGAAAGCCGATGTGCCGTCAAGGCTAGGGTACGGACCCATAAATGACGCCGATTTGGCGGTAGAAATGGCAAAATCTCGCGAGGAAGCGTGCGCAGAGCGGGCGTTATGCCCGGTCAAGCACGGTGACGCTGCGAGGTGAAGCCATTTTGCCGTCCTTCGGATTTGGCCGTTTTGGCCATCTGCAGCGTCGCGAAAGGCTTGAAAATGAACCACATTTCCTGCGCTTTCGCTCCTCACAGTTAATCAAAACGATCCAAACCAAATTGACTTCATTTATGGGTCCGTACCCTAGAGGGTCACCATCGTCACAGCCTCATGAGAAACCGGGCACCGGCACTGCCCGCGCCCGGCCCCGGATTACCCGAACGCCCGGCGGAGCGCCGGGATGCGTTTCACGACCAGGTAATCAAGCGCAAGTACGCCAAGCAGCGTGACCCCGGCGAGCGGGAAGGCCAGCGACACTGCCAGCATCAGGATCATCGCGCCGCGCCAATGCGGCAGGTCATCCGGCGTCTTCGGCGCAAAGACACGCAGGGCCGCGCCCTTCGGGCGGCGCATCCACCACATGACGACACCGCTGACGGACAGGAAGATCACCGACAGGCAGACGAACGTGTTGAGAACGAGGTTCCAGAGCCCCATGAGACCCATGTGAAACGGGATGCCGACGGCCATTGCCTTGCCCGCCGCCGAATAGTCGGCGAAAGCGACATTCGCAAGAACCTTGCCGGTATACTGGTCGACGTGAACCGTCCGGTCGGAGAACGGATCTTCCGCGTCGGCACTCATCGTGTCCTGATTGATGGTCCACACACCGGCTTCGCTGCGCGGATAGGCGATGCGGTAGCGGGCATTGAAGCCGATCGATGCGGCGAGGGCCGCGACACTGTCGATATCAACAGGCGCTCCTGGTGCCGTTCCCGCAACGCCGGCCTCGGACCCGGAGGCCGGCATTTGTGTCTGTTCCAGGGCCCAGGGCTGATCTGAGACCGCGCCATGGTTCATGGAGGCATGGGTTTCGTCCGAAAGCGGGACGTTGTCCCATTTCTCCGCCGGAAACGTGCTCCAGGCCTGCACGATCTTGCCGCCCCAGATTCCGGTCCAGGCCATTCCGGTGATCAGGAAGGCGAGCAGGAACACCGAGACATAGATCCCGATGTTCACATGCAGCGTCTTCCAGAGCGCCCTTCCCCTTTGGCGCAGATCGGGGACGAACGCTTGTATCAGGGACATGTCCCTGGGCCACCAGAGATATATGCCCGTGATGATCAGGACGATGGCAAGACCCGCTGCGATTTCCAGAAAGCGGTCCCCCGGTGTCCCGAGCAACAGGTCGCTGTGGATGCCGTCGGCGAAATCGTACCAGCCCTGCCGCCGGTCCCAGCTTTCAACGACGCCGCCGGAATAAGGATCAACGGCGACCATGGACTGGGTGCCGTCATGGGTAATCCGGAAAACGGAAACGCTGTTTTCCGACCGGCCCTTGAGCCATTCGACAAGGGTGCTGCCGGGCTGGTTCGCCAATGCGGCTTCGGCCTGATCGGACACGCTCAAGGCAACCGGATTTTCGGGAACCTGGACGGTGATCTTCTCGCCATCGCGGCCATCAACGAAGCCGATATACATCATCATCATGCCGGTGACGGCAAGGGTCGTGAGAAAGGGAATGACGAAGAGGCCGGCGTAGAAGTGCCAGCGCCATGCGGCCAGGTAGAACCGGCTGGGTGCGGACGTGCTGGTGCCGTCCCGGGAATAGGTGCTCATGGATGCTCCAACGCGAGCGGGCAGCCCGCCTGACGAGGCGGCTGGGCTCGCTTCATGATGTTTCGTGGATTGATTGTCGCTCAGATCCAGCGCGGTGGAGCACGGGCACCGAGACGGCCCGGCGCGGCGACCGGAGGCAAGCCGGATTCGCGTTTCGCCAGAACCTTGTGCGGTCCTTCAAGGCGCGCACGCAGTTCAATTCCCTCGCCGGCTCCCAGGAA
Source organism: Roseibium sp. MMSF_3412 (assembly GCF_030733265.1). Taxonomy (GTDB): domain Bacteria; phylum Pseudomonadota; class Alphaproteobacteria; order Rhizobiales; family Stappiaceae; genus Roseibium. The sequence goes on from NZ_JASHJI010000011.1 coordinate 10,488, forward strand.
AGATCCCACACCTGCAAAGAGACAATGATCTGTGGAATTCGACCCTTCCGGGCCATCAGGCAGCGCGGGGACAATGTCCCCGTCCGCGTCCAGCGCGACGGTCCGGTGGCCTTCGGGCGTACAGATCGTGACCGTGAAGGTTCCATCGGCCTGAACGCGCGGCATGTATCCGTTGGGTATCAGGGAAACGAGCAGGAACGGCGTCACCGCCAGCAAGAATGCTGCGATCCTCACTTCCGGAAGTATCTGCCGGAAAGCTCTCACGCCAAGATTGCCCACATACCCAAGATTTACCCTCACGCGCATGCTTAACCACAAATTCTGCGGCTGTCATCAACTGTTGTCTGTTTCGACCAATGGATGTCGTTTTCGCGCTTGATCGCCTGGAACAGCTCCCCTAGATTGCCGCGACCTGACGGCGTCCTATCAGGGACTGAAAGCGATTCTGGATGCGGTTGACCCACACAGGGGACCAATGCCGGAGCTGTCCAAGGCACTTGCAGAGCGGCCGTTTTCCGGCCGGCTGATTGTCCGTGTTTGCTTTCGTCTTCCGATTCCGCCGCCGTCGATTGCCTGCAGGCGCCTGTCATTGGGAGAGAAGAATGAGCCACCGGATACACCTCACCGGACTTCTGACCGTATTTATGCCGTCAACCGCCTTTGCCCATGGCGGCCATCTCGGCGAACTGGCCGGGCATTCGCACTGGATCGGCGTTGCAGCCGTCGCGGGTGCCGCGCTGGTAGCCGGCCTTGTCGCGTTGAAGGACCGGAAGAAAAAAGACGCCGAGGACACCCCTGAGGCAGAGGCCGCAGACGACGAGACCGCCGGGGAAGCCGCGCAATGAGCGAAAAACTCGGATTGATGATTTGCGGCCACGGTAGCCGCAACAAGGGCGCCGTCAAGCAGTTCGCGCAGCTTGCCGAAGGCCTGACGGCGCGGTTCCCGGACTGGCCGGTCGAATACGGTTATCTGGAATTCGCCAATCCTGTCATCCACGACGGTCTGAACAAACTGCGCGAGCAGGGGTGCACCCGCGTTCTGGCCGTGCCGGGCATGCTTTTTGCCGCCGGCCATGCCAAGAATGACATTCCATCGGTCCTGAACACCTATCAGGCCATGCATCCGGAGATGAAAATCTCGTACGGACGGGAACTTGCCGTCGATACGCGCATGGTCAAGGCGGCAGCCGCCCGCATCCAGGCCGCGATCGACGAGGCGGACAGCGACGTTCCGCTTCATGAAACGCTTCTGATGGTCGTCGGGCGCGGCGCATCCGATCCGGATGCCAACTCGAACGTCACCAAGATCACACGTCTGCTCTGGGAAGGCTTCGGCTTCGGCTGGGCGGAAACGTGTTATTCCGGTGTCACCTTTCCGCTTGTCGGGCCCGGCCTCGAACATGCGGCCAGGCTCGGTTACAAGCGCATCATCGTGTTTCCCTATTTCCTCTTCACCGGTGTGCTGGTTCAAAGGATCTACAACACGGCCGACGAGATCGCGGCAAATCACCCGGAGATCGAGTTTCTCAAGGCAGGCTATCTCAATGACCATCCGCAGGTAATCGACACGATGGCGGACCGGGTGCAGGAAATCCTGCAGGGCGCCAACCTGATGAACTGCCAGATGTGCAAGTACCGTGAACAGGTGCTCGGCTTCGAGGCGGAAGTGGGCCTGGCGCAGGAAAGCCATCATCATCACGTCGAGGGTCTTGGCGCGGAAGCAGAGTGCCAGCTCTGCGATGAGATCTGCACCGGGGCCTGTGAAAAACAGGTTCAGGCCGCAGGACATCATCATCACCACCATGATCACGGGCATGATCACGGGCATGATCACGGGCATCATCACCACCATCACGGCGACGGGCACAGTCACGATCACGACCATGGCCACCATCATCATCCCTACCCGCATGCGGATCATCCGCACGGGCCGAAATCACTGAAGCGCGAGGGATAAGCGCCCGTGACCAGGCAGTCGTATCCGGCATACGCATATGAAAAGGACCCGTCGGCCATCTACCGGCAGTCTTTTTCCATCGTGCGCGGCGAGGCGGATCTTTCACATCTGCCGGACGACCTGCATGCCGTTGCCGTGCGGCTCATTCATGCCTGCGGCATGACCGATCTGCCGCAGGACCTTGCCTGGTCGGAGAACCTGACGGCTTCGGCGCAGCGGGCGTTCGGGAACGGTGCCGCCATCCTGTGTGATGTGGAAATGGTTTCCCACGGCATCATCCGGTCGCGCTTGCCGTCAACCTGCGACACTGTCTGCACGCTGAACGACACGCGTGTGCCGGAGATGGCAAAGCAGCTTGGCACGACGCGATCGGCTGCTGCCGTCAACCTTTGGCATGACCGTCTCGACGGCGCTGTCGTTGCCATCGGCAACGCGCCGACAGCGCTGTTCCATCTCCTGGAGACGATTGCAGCCGGTGGGCCAAAACCTGCTCTTGTGCTCGGTTTTCCCGTCGGCTTCGTCGGTGCAGCCGAATCCAAGGACGCGCTCATCGACAACCCGTTCGGAGTTCCCTATCTCGCAATCAGGGGCCGGCGCGGCGGATCGGCGATGGCGGCGGCCGCCGTCAATGCACTGGCCGCAGGACTGCCGGAGGAAGGGTGAAATGACGGGGCCGGAAGAGCGCAAGGATCTGAAATCCATCAGAGCGGGAAAGCCCATGCGCTCGCGCGGGTTCCTGTCGCATTCCGGCGGCCAGTCCGGACCAGACGGCGAAACTGCAGGCGGAAGCACGGCAAGTCCGGCGAGCCGGAAATCGCAGGGAATGAAGCAAGCTGTGCCTCAAACGGACGCCAAACCGCGTGAGCTCACGCCCAAGACCACGACCAAACCCTACCGGCTGGAGGACACATGAGTCTCCCCTGGCTGACGCTCGTCGGGATCGGCGAGGACGGCGTACTGGCACCCGGTGGTCACGAGGCCCTGGCCCGCGCCGACGTTGTTTATGGCGGCGCGCGGCACCTGGCGCTCGCGGGCGATCTTTCTGCCGAGAAACGGACCTGGCCGTCTCCTTTCGCCGATGTATTCAACACCCTTGAAACGCTCAAATCCCGGCAGGTTGCCGTGCTGGCGACAGGCGATCCGATGTGGTTCGGCATAGGATCATCGCTTGTGCAGCGCTTCGCCCCGCAGGCGCTGACCGTTCTGCCGTCCCTGTCCGCCTTCCAGCTCGCCGCCTCGCGCATGAGCTGGCCTCTTCAGGACTGCGAGTGTCTTTCCGTGCACGGCCGGCCGGTGGATCTGTTGCGCAGTGCGCTTTACCCGGGCGCGCGCCTTCTCCTTCTGACGAGCGGTGAGGAAACGCCCCGGCAGGTCGCGGATCTGCTGGCGGACGAAGGCTACGGCCGCACCCGGATGACCGCACTTGAACATCTTGGCGGCGAGAAAGAACGCCGGACAAGCGGCAATGCCGAAGACTGGTCTGGCGATGTTGCCGCTTTTCACACGCTGGCTCTCGACGTCATCGCCGATCCGGGCACGCGACTGCGTGCCCGCGTGCCCGGCCTTTCCGACGATGTCTTCCGCCATGACGGCAAGATGACCAAACAGGATATCCGAGCCGTTACCCTCGCCGAACTGAAACCCCACCCGGGCGCTCTTTTGTGGGATATCGGCGCGGGGTGCGGATCGGTCGCCATCGAATGGCTGCGTGCCGCCAACCGGACCCGTGCGATCGGCCTTGAACCTCATGCAGAACGGCGCGCAATGGCGGCGGAAAACGCAATTGCCCTTGGTGTGCCCCATCTTGAGCTTCTTGATGCGACCGCCCCTGACGGCCTCGACGGCCTGGTCCGACCGGACGCTGTCTTCATCGGCGGCGGGCTAACTGCGCCCGGTGTCGTCGAAACGTCGCTTGAAGCGCTTCCTGCCGGTGGCAGGCTTGTCGCGAATGCCGTGACACTGGAAAGCGAGGCGGTTCTTCTTGCCGCCTATCAGACGCATGGCGGCGTCTTGAAAAAACTCTCCGTCCACCGGGCAAGCCCTGTCGGCGGTTTGACCGGCTGGCGGCCGCTGATGCCGGTAACGCAATGGAGCCTTGAAAAGCCATGAGCGGAACCCTCTACGGTATCGGCCTCGGCCCCGGCGATCCGGAGCTGATGACGCTGAAGGCCCATAGGCTGATTTCCTCGGCGGAGGTCGTTGCCTATCCTGCGCCGGACACGGGCGAGAGCTTTGCCCGCTCGATCGCCGCGTCGACCATCCCGCTGGACGCGCGCGAGATCCCGATCGTGGTCCCCATGCGGGTCGAACGTTTTCCGGCCCAGGAGATATATGACAAGGCTGCAGCCGAGATCGCCGAGGTACTTTCTGCCGGTGTCGATGTCGTCACGCTGTGCGAGGGCGATCCGTTCTTCTACGGCTCCTTCATGTATCTGTTCGAACGGCTTTGCGACCGCTTCGACATCGAAGTCGTGCCAGGCGTAACCTCGCTGACGGCCTGCGCGGCGCAGCTTCAACGTCCGCTGACTTCGCGGAACGATGTTCTCACGGTCATACCCGGCCCGCTTCCGGATGCCGCGATCGAGCAAAAGATTGAAGAGGCGCAGGCTGTCGCCATCATGAAGGTCGGCCGGCATCTTTCCCGCCTCAGGGCGCTGCTCGATCGCATGGGCCTTCTGGAGCAAGCCGGCTATGTCGAGCGGGCCAGCCTTGCGAAGCAAAAGGTGCATCGGCTGATTGACCTCGACGCGGAAACCGCACCCTATTTTTCCATGATCCTCATTTACAAGGGAGACGAAGCGTGGACGCTTCCCCCATCCTATTCGTCCTGAACCAGGCAGGGCTGGACACGGCAGAAGATGTCGCGCGCCGCTTTTCAACGGCGCGTATCCACGGTCTGGCCGGCCGGGTGCCGACAGCCGACACCCAGTTCAATGAAACGATCGAACACCTGCAACTGCTGTTCAAGGCCGGGCACCCGATCGTCGGGTTTTGCGCAAGCGGCATTCTGATCCGGGCGCTTGCGCCTATCCTCGGCGACAAACGCACCGAGCCGCCGGTGATCGCGGTTTCCGAAGACGGCTCCAGCATCGTGCCGCTGCTCGGTGGCCATCGCGGTGCCAACGAACTGGCGCGGATCCTGGCGAAGTCTTTGCGCGGCCATGCGGCCATCACCACGGCCGGGGATACAAAGCTCGGGATTGCCCTCGATGTGCCGCCCAGGGGCTGGGTGCTGGCCAATCCGGAAGACGCCAAACCGGTCATGGCCGAACTGCTGTCCGGTGCGGATGTGCGTCTGGAGGGGACGGCGGACTGGCTTGCCAGCGCTGATCTCAAAACTTCCGAGGACGCCGCGATTGTCCTGACGGCCACCGAAAAACCGATCGAAGGCGGGCCGACGCAGCTTGTCTATCATCCTCAAAAATACGCCGTCGGTGCGGGCTGTGCCCGCTATTGCGATCCGAAGGAACTCATCGATCTTGTCGAAACCCAGTTGGCTGACGCAGGCATTGCCAGGGGAGCCGTTGCCTGCGTGACGACAATTGAACTGAAGTCCGATGAAACGGCGGTCCTTGAGCTCGCCGCGCATCTGGGGGTGCCGCTTCGTGTCTTTTCGGCAGTGGAACTCCAGCGCGAGACACCGCGGCTCAAGAACCCTTCCAATATCGTCTTTCAGGAAGTCGGCTGCCACGGCGTGTCGGAAGGCGCCTCGCTTGCAGCTTCCGGCCCGTTCGGTTCGCTCGTCGTTGAAAAACAGAAAACGGAGAACGCGACCTGCGCAATCGCGCGCGCGCCGCAACCGATTGACCCGGACACCATCGGCCGTGCCCGCGGTCATCTGTCGGTGATCGGCATCGGGCCGGGCAAGGACGACTGGCGGACGCCCGAAGCCACGAAACTCCTGGCGGAAGCCACAGACGTGGTCGGCTATTCGCTTTATCTCGATATCGTCGAGCCTCACATCACCGGCAAGAAGCACCATAATTTTCCGCTTGGCGCGGAAGAGGACCGGGTGCGGTTCGCACTGGAGGAAGCCGGCAAGGGCAAGAATGTTGCCCTGATCTCGTCCGGCGACGCCGGCATCTACGCGATGGGTGCGCTGGTCTACGAGCTGCTGCACCGGAACGAGGAATTCGGCGGTGTCTCGGATGCCGCCAAACGGGTCAGCGTTACCAATGCGCCGGGCATTTCGGCGCTTCAGGCGTGTTCGGCGCGGATCGGCGCACCGCTCGGGCACGATTTCTGCGCGATCTCGCTCTCCGATCTTCTGACCCCCTGGGAATCCATCGAGGCGCGGCTGAAGGCCGCCGCCGAAGGCGACTTCGTGATTGCGTTCTACAATCCGGTCTCCAAGCGCAGACGCACGCAACTTGCCACGGCGCGTGAGATCCTGCTTGAACACCGGCCACCGACAACACCCGTCGTTCTCGGCGTCAATCTCGGACGCCCGGAAGAGACCTTGAAAGTCACCACGCTCGAAGCGCTCACTGTCGATGAAGTCGATATGCTCACCACGGTTCTGGTCGGTTCGTCCAACACGCGCGCAATCATGAAGGGCGATGGCAGCATTTTCGTCTATACACCGCGCGGCTACGCCAAGCGGATCGACGCACCGAAACCGGACAGCGCCGAGACCGCACCGGAAACCGAAGAGGCAGTAGATATCCAATGACCGTTCATTTCATCGGCGCGGGTCCCGGCGATCCCGATCTCATCACGGTGCGTGGCCTGAGGCTGATCCAGTCCTGCCCGGTCTGCCTCTATGCCGGCTCACTTGTGCCGGAACAGATCGTTGCCGCAGCGCCCCAAGGCGCCCGCGTGATCGACACTGCGCCCATGACGCTCGATGACATTATCGGGGAAATCGCGAACGCCCACGAAGCGGGCCTGGATGTCGCCCGGGTCCATTCCGGCGATCCCTCGATCTACGGGGCCACGGCGGAACAGATGCGCCGGCTCGATGCACTCGGGATCGACTATGACGTGACACCCGGCGTACCGGCTTTTGCGGCGGCGGCCGCAGCGCTGAAAGCCGAACTGACGATCCCCGAGGTCGCACAGACGGTCATCGTCACCCGCACGGCGATGCAGTCGTCGGCCATGCCGAACAACGAGGATCTCGATACGCTCGGCAAGAGCGGCGCGACACTTGCGATCCACCTTTCCATCCGGAACCTGCGTGAAATCGAACGTCAGCTGACGCCGCACTACGGTGCAGATTGTCCGGTGATCGTGGCTTACCGGGTCGGATGGCCGGACGAAACCTTCATTCGCGGCACGCTTTCGACGATTGCCGCAGGGGTCCGCAAGGCCAAGATCACCCGCACCGCCCTGATCTTTGTCGGTCATGCGCTGAAGCCGGGAGAAGACTTTCGCGACAGCGCGCTCTACGACGCCGACCATGTGCATGTTCTGAGGCCGAAGAAGAAAGCGAAGGCCTCCTGACGGGGAGCCCCTCACCCTGACCCTCTCCCCAAGGGAGTGGGAAACAGGTGGGCGTGGAGACCCGCTCCGGACCTATTGAAGCCCTCAGAATGAGCTGAGATATCGGTGCCGTCCCGGACCCGATCCGGGACCTGCTGAACACGTGTCATGAGGCCCCGGCTCAGGGCCGGGGCGGCACCCAGGTTCTCCTTGTCTATCCAACGAGATGAGGGATTTGTGTCACGCACATTACCACCCGCAAACCCGATCACCTCTCCCCGTGGGAGAGGTCGGCCTGAAAGGCCGGGTGAGGGATCATAGCTGTGAACGCTCCTAAGGCGTTTGCCTCCTCACCCTGACCCTCTCCCGGCGGGAGCGGGAAACAGGTGGGCGTGGAGACCCGCTCCGGACCTATGGAAGCCCTCAGAATGAGCTGAGATATCGGTACCGTCCCGGACCCGATCCGGGACCTGCGCAGCGCCATGCAAAAGGCCCCGGCTCAGGGCCGGGGCGGCAATGAATGCGGGGCAATGAGGTCCTGTTCAACTCTCCTCTTTCATCAACGCGTTCAGGCGCCAATTGTCCGTTCGTCCTGGAAAACCTAAATGACCCGTCATTGCCGGACCTGATCCGGCAATCCAGGCCGTTCCGGCGCCCCAAACTCTATCCCCGATCCGGGAAAGGTCACGGCATGGGTCCCATGGTCGAGCCATGGGACGACCGGAGAAATAAGGAGGACAACGAAGATCGGGGGTAAGGGTGCGTGTTTGTCGCGCGCGCTCAACAAACCGCCAGTGCCGTCCCGGACCTGATCCGGGACCTGAGCAGCGCCCGACAAGAGGCCCCGGCTCAAGGCCGGGGCGGCACCCAGGTTCTCCTCGTCTTTCCTACGAGATTAGGGATTTGTGTCACGCACATTACCACCCGCAAACCCGATCACCTCTCCCAGATGGAGAGGGAAAACGGGGCGTGCGCAGACACCGTTTTCACTGCTCCGCTGAGCCTGCGGATCAAGATCCGGTATCCGCGCCGTCCCGGACCTGATCCGGGACCTGCTCAGCGTTTGGCAAAAGGCCCCGGCTCAGGGCCGTACCGGCGATCAGAAGCTGATGAGGATGCGCAGAAACATGCCAGCCGGACAGAGTCAGGCGTTTCCGTTTTATGCCTTTTGTTGCGCGATCACATGGGCAAACGACCCCATCACGGAACCGGCCCTCAGCCCCATGTCAGGCAAGGTATTGCCTTCGGCATCAGTTGCACGGAAAAGACGATCCGCCTCGCCTTCCCTTGCGATGGTGGCGTAATGAAATTCGTGTGCCGTGAGAGAGGTGTCCCAGGGCAGTCCGCCAATGGGCTCAAGCCTGCGGTATCCGAGGTGCCTCTTGCGGGTTTCAAACGAGGTTTCCAGTGGCAGAAGCCCGAGCATTTCGTGCCTTGCACCATCGGCATCAACAAGCCCTTCGCCAAGAACCATGTAGCCGCCGCATTCACCATAGATGAGACGACCCGCGCGCGCGGCTTCTCCCAGACCGGCTTTGAAGTTTCCGGCAGCTGCCAGCGCCGCCGCGTGAAGTTCGGGATAGCCACCGGGCAGGAAAACAGCGTCGGAACCTGGATCGGGCGCTTCGTCGCCGAGCGGTGAAAAGAAGCTGAGCTCCGCGCCCTGGCTACGCCAGAAATCCAGCACATGATGATAGGAAAAGGCAAAGGCGACGTCCCGCGCTATTGCGATCCGTTGGCCCAACGGTGCCGGCAACCGCGCCCTTTCACTGTTCCGGCTGGCAATGATGCCGGACGCAGCTGCAATCGCGGCCAAGTCGACATTCCGGGTGCAAAGTTCCGCGGCCCTTTCCAGAAAGGCCTCAAGGTCGGGATGCTCGAAGGCCTGCACAAGGCCCAAATGCCTTTCCGGCAGAAGCAGATCCGAAGTCCTCGGCATCGCGCCGAAAACCGTTATGCCGAGGGGGCCGAGAGCGGTTCGCAGCATATTTTCATGACGCGTGCTGCCAACGCGATTGAGGATGACCCCGGCAATCTCTATGTCATTGCGGTAGGTCCGGAAACCGTGCACCAGCGCTGCGACCGACTGGGATTGCCGGGCGCAGTCGACAACCAGAACAACGGGAAGGGAAAGCGTTGCGGCGAGTTGTGCGGCCGACCCCTGGCCGTTCGCAGCCCCGTCGAAAAGCCCCATGGCGCCTTCGACAAGAAGAAGATCGTGCCCTGCCCCTTGTCTGGCTGCGAGGGCAGATACCGTCACGCCGTCCATTGCCCAGGCATCGAGATTGAGACAGGGCGTGCCGCTTGCCGCTTCATGGAATCTCGGATCGATATAGTCCGGGCCGGATTTCGCAGAGACAATGGAATTCCCGGCATTCCTGAGTGCCCGGATCAATGCCAATGTGAGCGTGGTCTTGCCCGCCCCGGAGGACGGCGCGGCGATCAGAAGACCCCTGGCCGCGTCTCCGTCAGGTTCAGCCGGCATCTGCCGAGCGGCCTTCGGGCCTCAGGCCCAGCGGGTCGGAATTCAGCACCTTGCCCGACATCGCGCCGAGCCAGTCAAGACCTTCCCGCAGGCGGACGACTTCGCCGACACAAACAATCGCCGGCGGTTTGATCCCGGCAACCTTCGCTTCTTCGGAACACCGGCCCAGCGTGGTTTCGAGAACCTGTTGCCCGGCCAAAGACGCATTGCACACGATGCCCACAGGTTCGTCCACCGATCGTCCACACGCAACAAGCTTAGCCGCTATCGTCTCCAGATGCTTCATCGCCATATACATCACGATGACAGGCGATCCCTTTGCGATGCCGTCCCAGTTGACGGCATCGGGCGTCAGTCCGGTCTGATCGTGTCCGGTCAGGAACGTCACGGCCTGATTGCAGTCGCGGTGAGTTGCCGGAATTCCGGCATAGGCAAGACCGCCGATCCCGGCGGTGACGCCTGGAATGATCCGGAAAGGCACGCCTGCTTCCACAAGCCCGAGTGCTTCCTCACCGCCGCGTCCGAACACAAAAGGATCGCCGCCCTTGAGGCGCAAGACGCGTTTGCCCGCCCGCGCGTAGTCGATCAGCTTCAACGTGATGTCGCGCTGTTTCGGGCTCGGCTTGCCGCCGCGTTTGCCGGCATAGTCGGTAATCGTACCGGGCTTTACCCAATCCAGAATGCTCTTGTCGACAAGAGCGTCGTAGACGACGACGTCCGCCTGACGCAAACCGTTGACCGCGTGCAGCGTCAACAGCCCCGGATCGCCCGGACCCGCACCCGCAAGCCAGACCCAACCGGATTCGAATTCCGGAAGTCCCTGAGGCAGGTTGTTGTTCAGTTCCGACACAGTCATCTTTCCTGTGTATCCGGCAAATCATCGGACGCCAAGCAAATCAGCGATAGAAATCGAAAGGAATGCGACATTTCAGTCAATTACGCGGCTGAAGCGCGCACCGGCGCAAGACTTCGGCTATAGAGGAAGCATGTCGAAGACCGAGCCGAAAGAACTGAGACGGGGCTGGACCACCGGCGCATGCGCGACCGCAGCGGCCAAGGCTGCGTTTACCGCTCTTCAAAACGGCACGTTTCCCGATCCGGTGACAATTACCCTGCCCAAGGGCGGAACCGCGGATTTCGTTCTGACCAGGCACGGCCTCTCCAACGGGGCCGCCTTTGCGACAATCACCAAGGATGCGGGCGATGATCCGGATGTGACCCATGGCGCGCTGATCACGTCCACCGTGCGCATGCTGCCCGGCGGCGAAGGCGTCCGGTTCAAGGCTGGTGAAGGCGTCGGAACAGTCACCCGTCCGGGATTGCCCATCCCGCCCGGCGAGCCCGCCATCAATCCCGTGCCGCGACAGATGATCAAGACCGCTCTTTCGGAGGCCGCGGCCACACTCGGCGTTGCGCCTGACGCAGAGGTTGAAATCTCGATCGAAGGCGGTGCGGAGCTTGCATTGAAAACCATGAACGCACGGCTTGGGATCGTAGGCGGATTGTCAGTGCTCGGCACAACGGGAATCGTGCGGCCGTTTTCCTGTGCCGCGTGGATCGCCTCGATCCACCGGGGTATCGACGTCGCCCGTGCGGTCGGGCTGAACCATGTCGTCGGTGCCACCGGATCGGCATCGGAAGACGCAGTCCGCAGCCGATATTCGCTCGACGAAACGGCCTACCTGGACATGGGCGATTTTGCCGGCGGGTTGCTCAAGTATCTGCGTCTGCACCCGGTTGAAAAGCTGACGCTTTCCGGAGGCTTCGCGAAATTCTCAAAGCTCGCCCATGGGGCGCTGGATCTGCATTCAGGGCGCAGTTCGGTCGATTTCGCCTTCTTGCAGGACCTGCTCACGGAAGCCGGAGCCTCTCCGTCCCTTGTTGCGGACGCCGCCAAGGCAAACACCGCCAAGGAGGTTCTCGACAGATCCCGTGAAGAAGAGCTCGATCTGAGCCGCCTTCTGGCAAGGCGCACGAAACAGGAGGTTCGCCAGATCCTCAGGGACGCACCGATTGCGCTGGAGGTCCTGATCACGGACCGGGACGGTACTATCCTCGGAGAAAGCGGTTTTGACGAAGACTGATCACATCCTGCTGCTCGCCGGAACGTTCGAGGCGCGCCAGCTCGCAAAGCAGCTTTCGGCTCGTTTTAGAGGGTCCCGTCTGACGGCGTCCTTTGCCGGGGTCGTCAAGGATCTGCCGGACCTGGATGTGCCGACCAGGACAGGCGGCTTCGGCGGTGTTGCGGGACTGAGCAGCTTTCTGTGCGCGGAACGTGTCACCCTTGTCATTGATGCGACCCACCCGTTCGCCGCGCAAATGAGCCGGAATGCGGCAGATGCCTGCGCAGCCCTGCAGCTTCCTCTGATCCGGCTGGAGCGGCCTGTTTGGACCTCGCTTCCGGGCGATACCTGGAGGCACTTCGATACGATGCAGGCCGCATCCCGGGCTCTTCCACAAGGTGCAAGGGCGTTTCTCGCCGTCGGCCGCAAGGAAATCCGGCACTTCACGCCGCGTGACGATGTTTATGGCCTTGCCCGGATGATCGAAGCGCCGCCGCAACCGCTGCCGGCGGGTTGGGACCTGGTTCTACAGCGCCCGTCGCAATCAGCTTTTGAAGAAGCGGATCTGCTGCGGAACCACGGCATCACGCATGTTGTGACGAAGAACAGCGGCGGGGGCCGCGCCTACGCGAAGATCGAAGCTGCGCGCAGGCTCAAGCTGCCCGTCTTCGTGATCGACCGGCCGCAACTGCCTGAGGCTGAGACGGCGGCGGACATTGAGGGTATCCTCGAAAAGGCACGGTTTCTGACGGATCAAACTGGCAGTTGAAACGCAGCGTCAGATTTCGGATTTACCGTATTTGAGCCTGATGAGCGCAGCAAAGAAACGAGGTATTCCGATGACGTAGCGGCGGAACAGACGACGCGGTTCCTGCAGCAGGCGGAACAGCCACTCCAAACCTGCGGCCTGAACCATCTTCGGAGCCCTGATCACCGATCCCGACAGGAAGTCGAACAGGGCACCGACACCGATCGCAACGGTCGCATCCAGGTTCGCCCGGTTCTGAACGATAAAGTCTTCCTGCCGTGGATTGCCCATGCCGACGAGAAGAAGATCCGGCGCGGCGCGATTGATTTCCGAGCAAACGGCACTGCAATCGCTCATGTCGAAGTAGCCGTTGCGCGCACCCACGACCTGATGCTGGGGATAGACCCGCTCGATGTGATCCTTTGCCAGCTGAACACGGGCCTCGCTTGCACCAAGCAGAAAAATCCGAAGCGGCACATCAATGTCGGCCAGTATTGCCGGAACCAGATCGGTCCCGTTCAGATTGTCCGGGAACCGCTCGCCGGTCAGAAAGCGGCCGGCAAGGTCGATACCGACACCATCGTTCAGCAGGGTCATTTCCTGCAACGTTGCCGCAAAGGCCGGATTGTCGAGTGCGGTCAGCGTCGTGTGTGCGTTGCAGATGGCGATTTCGACCGGATAATGCAGCTTGACGGATGTACGGACCAGCTGGACAGCTTCTTGCGTCGTCATCCGCAGAATCGACAGGGGTCCAATGACCGCCGCGCCAACCCTGACCGGAAGGTTCAAATCCACTTTATTCATCGAATGAGCGCCATACTGTACTGAATGCACTTTTTCGTCTTTTCTTAATTCAGGATCATATCGTCTTAGCGCGAATACAATTAAAATAACTTAATAAGAAATCACCTGAGATTTTTACTATTAATACTTAGTTCCAAAAAAGATAAAATTTGAACTGGTTTTTCACTCGCTTTGAGATAACGCACCAATCTGTCCCGAAAACAGACCATTCATTTGCGATGCGTTAATCATGTTTGTTTACCAATCGGTCTGATGACCAATCGCGCCGGGACAACACGGACAGGGCGTGATCAATTGAAATGCGCGCAGCTGCTGAAGCAAACCTGAAGTTCGACCGCTGAATGATAGACTTGTCAGAGATACCGGCGATTTTGCGACGCCATGTCGGCTGGCTGATCGTGTGCCCGATCGTGTTTGCGATGCTTGCGCTCACCTACGCCTTTCTCAAGACACCTCTCTACCAGACCAGCGCGGAATTGCTGATTCAGCCCGAAGGCGTTCAGATCATCGGTGCCGACACCTCCGTGTCGCGCGGCAGTCAGGCCCTGCAGGGCATGGATCTCGACAGCCAGGCGTTCGTCATCTTGTCAGCAGCGGTTCTGAACGAGGTTGCCAACACGCTCAAACTGGACGGAAACCCCGACTTTCTGAGGCCGGGCCTGAAAGCCAGGTTGCTTGGCGCGCTGCTTGGCGGAGCAACCAGCGGCTCCAGGTCGTCTGCCGATATACGCAACGCAACCCTGGAGGGGCTGAGAGAGGTCATTTACGTCAACCGGCGCGACGATTCATTTGTCTTTTCGATTACGGTCACGCATCCGGACCCTGATCTTGCCGCCGCGATCGCCAATGAAACGGCGCGCGCCTACATAAAGCAGACACGCAGCAGCCGGACGGAAGCGCTTGCCCGCGCAGGCTCAACGCTGGGAAAACAGGCCGTGCAACTGCGCGCGCGCGTCGAGGCGGCGGAAGCTGCCATTGAGGCCTACAAGGCGCGGCGCGGTCTGATCAGCACGTCCGGAGGGTCGATTGTCGACCAGCAGATCGAGGCCCTCAATACGCAGATAACCGACGCGCGCGTCGACCTTGAACGCACCAAGGCGCTTTACGACCAGATGGCACCGCTGACACTTTCCGATGTGGAAGCGGGCACCGTGCCGTCCGGCACCGGGAACTCCGTTCTGAGTTCATTGCGGGTCCAGAATGCACGGGTTGCCCAACAGGTTGCCGAAGCCGCGACCACCCTCGGCGCGAACCATCCGACGCTTCTGGAATTGCGTTCGCAACTCGCCAACACCCAGCGGGAGATCAAGAGCGAACTGCAACGCATCAAACAGGCCGTGCGCAGCCGCTTTGAACAGGCGCAATCGACGGTCAACGCGCTGGAGCTGCAATCCAAGAAACTGCAGTCGCAAAACAGTCTGCAGGGCAAGGCCCTGATCGAGCTGCGCCAGCTCCAGAGCGAGGCCGATGCAAGCCGTGCCGTCTACGAGGCCTTTCTCAAGCGCTCCAGGGAGCTTGAAGAGCTTCCTGATGTCGATACGAATTCGACACGCATCCTGTCCGAGGCCCCTGTACCGAGCAATGCCAGCGGCCCGAGAAAGATTGTTGTTCTGGCCGCGGCAATGGTGTTCGGGTTCGCCGTCGCTGCTTCGGGAGCCGTCGCCGTGACCGTCCTGAAGGGGCCGATGGTCTCCGAGCGGCAGCTGGTTGCTCAGACGGGCGCACCCATTCTGGCCAATTTGAGCGGCTTTTCCGCCCGGGACGAGAACAAATCAGCAATTGCAAGGGTGCGCGTGGCATATGCACTCCGGCACGCGGTCGCCCATAACAGGCCGGCCAACGTCCTCGCCCTCTCGGTCGGCAGAACAGGCAACACCGCAGGGTTCGTGCGCAGCGTCGCGGAAGAACTTCACGACATGGGGGAAGAAATCCTCTTTGCGCATACCACACCCGGGCGTGACAACACCGCGGTTCCGCCCTCGCGGTCACGATCGAATGGCTCACGACTGGACGTGCTCGGCGAGGTCGTCGCCAATCTCGGCAACAACAGGGAAATGCCCGCGCCGACACATGTGGGCCACGGCCATGGCCTGGCCAGTTACCTCAGCGTGGAACAGATCGACACGCGCAAGAAATACGCCTCCGGTGCGGACCTTGGGGATTCAAACGAAGACATCCTCCTGGTCGATGCCGGGCATATCGACGAGAGCCCGATGCTGCCGGTTCTGCTGCGGCACTGCGACGGCATCGTTCTGATTACTGCGGTCGGCAACACCAATGCGGCCGAGTTCGAGCACGCGGCAGCTTTCCTGGAACCCTGGTTCGACCGGATCATCGGAAATGTCGTACTCAACCCCGTATGACCTGGGCCAATCCTGGCGGACGCCGCAGGCACAGGGCGCGGCTCAGTACCGCCTCTGGCTCAGGTGTGTCTATGCGGTGGTGCTTGGAACGCTGCTTTTCAACTTTGCGCTGGCATTCGTCAACACCAACGCCTTCCGGATCTCCGAGAGCCTTGTGATCGTCTCGGAAATGGCGTTGCTGTCCGCGGCTCTGTTTCTCGTATTCAGCCGCAACAGCGTGCTTTTGCTGCTCCTGCTGCTTTACTTCAGCTACATGGGACTGATCCTGGCGTTGCGTCCGGAACTTGACCTGAAAGCGATCCGCGATTTCCTCATCCCGATCGTGTTTTACCTGATCGGGCGGAATTTCAGGCGCATCGAGGACGCCGACAAGCTGGTCTGGATCTGCACCATCGTGGTTCTCGCAGTCGGCTTCTTTGAATTCATCTTTCTCGACATCTACACACGCATTGTCAGTATTTTCGATTATTACGTCGCCAGGGGAACGCTGACAGCCGATTCCAATTTTGTCGAAGGATCAAACCTTTTCGTCTCCAGTACACGTATCGGCGGGCGGAATTTTCTCGCCTTTCTCGGCAATGTGCGCGCGTCTTCGGTGTTTCTTGAACCTGTGACAATGGGCAACTTCGGCGCGTTCTTGTGTCTCTGGGCGCTGTTTCGCAGCGGAATGCGGCATCGCATGCTGATGTTTGCGGCCGCTTTTGCCGCCGTCGTGCTGCCCGATGCCCGCTTTGGCATGCTGGTCTGTTTCGCCCTGGTCGCCGCGGCCATGCTCGGTCACTTTCTGCCACGGATCAGTTGGTGGGCGCTTCCGGTCCTTGTCGTTTTCGCCCTTGCCCTATACGGCGGATGGTCCACGGCGATCGGCTGGACCGACGATCTCGGCGGGCGCCTTGTTCATGCAAGCCAGCTGCTCCAGCAGGTCACGCCGGAAATGCTGTTCGGCGTGGCACGGAACATCCCCTTCCTGGCGGATAACGGGTTCGCCTACTCGCTTGGCCAGATCGGTGCGGTCGGGCTGATCGCGCTCTGGACCGCGTACATGTTCGCCCCGATCGAGGACCGGCGTGCAATTCAGTTCAAGGCTCTTGCGGCGACCTACATCGCGCTGCTCATGACAATTTCCAACTCGTTCTATTCCATCAAACTGGCGGCTCTTTTCTGGGTCGCAGCGGGTGCCGCCGATGTGATGCGGCGCAAGGACCGGCAGTCCATCGACCCGGATTTCGTACGCCGGGTGTGACTTCAGACGCAGGCGCTCCGGGCTCCGCTTCTCAGAACCGCAACACTTTCCGGTACAGGTCTTCATATTCACGCGCCTTTGCCGGCCAGCTGTAGCCACGCGCCGCTGCAATGGCATCGTTCCGCAGCGCGGGCTGTTGCTGGAGAGCGGTAAAACGTGACCTCAGGGCTTCGGTGGCCATGCCACTGTCGGCAAAGTCAACGGTGCGAACGATCTCATGTTTTCGTGCAACCGCGCCGAAGGCTTCGTTCGCCTCCACCACGGGCAGCAAACCGGCACTCATGGCCTCGATCAGAACCAGTCCGAAGCCCTCATATTCCGATGCGCTTGCAAAAAAGCTGCTCCGGGCGAACAACGTTTTGAGTTCGGTCTCGCCAAGTCCGACATGGATATCGATGTTTTTTGAAAGGCCACGCGCCTCGGACATGGCAAGTAGCTCCGCCCCGGTCAGATCGGACTCCATGCCCGCAACGTCCAGATGCCACTCCGGGTCCGAGGCAACCAGATTTGCCATCACATCCATCAAGCGTTCCAGACGCTTGTTGGAGGAAAAACGGCCGAGTGTCAGCAACCGTTTCACCGGCTGTTTCGCGCCGGCATTCATAAACTTCCCGATGTCGACCCCGTTTTCGATCAAAGATGTCTTGGCAGGAGCAATATTGCTGAACAATTCCAGATCGCTGCCGCTGCAACACGCCAGAGCGGAATACTGGCGTGTTGATAAACGCGTCAACGTGTTGAACCAGACCGTCTTCAAGCGCGCGAATTTCCGCGTGTGGAAAAATCCACCATGGCTCGTCGCGACAAGCGTCTTGCGGTGAAAGGGCCTGGCGAAGGCAAGAAAGTCGTAAAAGAAGTCGATCGCGTGAACATGCACCAGGTCGGCACCCGTAATTTCGTTCAGGACGGACGGGGCAACCGGGTAGCGGGAGCTGCCGCGGTATGGAATGCGCACGACTTCAATGCCGTCAACCACGTCGTGTCCGGGCAGCCTGGTGGCTGGATCGGTAAAGACACGGTCCAGCGTCACGACCTTGACATCTGCAAAGCGGTTCTTTTGCTGAAGCGCCAGGTTTTTGACCACATCCTCCAGTCCCCCGATGCTCGGTGAGAACTGCCTGACGACATGGACGACAGACGTGCCTGAAAAGGCCGGCGGAACGCATTCCACGTTGTCTCGCTGACCTGTTGCGTCCATTTGATCGATCCGGTTGGGGCTGTTGTTCGAGGGTATCCGGATTGACATTATCACCTGCCTGTCAACAAGATCTTTAACGAACCCATCATCCGGGCACCAACAGGCCATCCGTGCGACAGAACCACCCGACATCATCCTTGCGTTCTTCAACCTTTAGCTCCGCCGCGGATCGCTGGCTGCGGACCCTGGGCTGCTTTGCAGTTCTGTTTGCGCTGACGGGCGTCTGCGCCCATGCCGCCAGCTGTCTCAGGGGCGTCAACATTGCTGGGGCCGAATTCGGGGGGCCGGAGGCGAAATACGGCGAAGGCTATATTTATCCCTCCGATTCAACACTCGACTGGGCCGCCGCCCGGTCAATGACCGCAATCCGCTTGCCATTCCGCTGGGAAAGGCTGCAGCCGCAGCTTTTCGGCGAGTTCGACCCGGCAGAGCTCGCAAGGCTTCAGGTCACCGTTCAGGCCGCCACAAGCCGAGGCCTCATGGTTGTTCTCGATCTGCACAATTATGCCGAATACGGCGGGGACAGGATCGGCAACGGGGTGGTAGGCGCTGACGCGTTCGGAGATTTCTGGCGGCGGCTGACGCCGTATTTCGCGGCAAATGACCGGGTCGTTCTCGGCCTGATGAACGAACCGGCGGACATAACGGCAAAGACCTGGTTTGCAGCCGCACAGGCCGGCCTCAACGCCATCAGGGAAGCCGGCTCGGACCAGCTCGTTCTGGTGCCGGGAACGATCTGGACCGGCGCATCGCACTGGTTCGATCCGCAAGAGGGCGGCTCGAATGCAGAGCATGCCGTCACCATTCGCGATCCGAAGGACAATTTCGCATTTGAAGTCCACCAGTATCTCGACGAAGACTATTCGGGCACGCATGACAGCTGTCCGAGGGCAGGCGATGCCATCGACGCCCTCAAACAAGTCGCGGCCTGGATGAAGGAATACGGATACAGGGGATTCGTCGGCGAATTCGGCGGCACCGGATCGCCCGATTGCCTTCAGGGGCTTGAGAACATGGCGCGTTATCTGAACGGCGACAGTGAAACCTGGATCGGGTGGACCGCCTGGGCTGCCGGGGACTGGTGGGGCAACTATCCCCTGTCCCTGCAACCGGCCGACGGACAAGAGAGGCCGCAGATGGAGATTCTTGCGCCCTTCATGGATGTCGACAGCGCACCTGCACAATGCGAGTGAACAACCTTTTTGGACTCCACACCTAGCCGCTGGCGGCCCTAGCGTGCCGGACGCCGGCGCCCGTCCTTTGACTGTTCAGGCATGTGCAGACTTCGGCGAGGATATCGAAGCCCCGATCGATCTCCTTGAGCGTACTTGTCAATGGAGCCAGGAACTTCAGGACCTGGTCATCGCGGCCACAGGTTTCGACGATCAGCCCGCGCTCAAAACTCATCTGCTGAATGAGGCCCGCGATTTCCGCTGACACATTGCTTTCAAGCCCCCATACGAAGCCCTTGCCGCGATAGCTCAGTTCGAGTTCCGGGTTCTGAGACACAAGCTGGCCAAGCCTGTCTTCAATGTGCTCGGCCTTCGCCTTGACCTCGTCGTAAAACTCAAAGTCACTCCAGAAATGCTCCAGAGCCACGGTCGCGGCAACGAAGGCCAGGTTGTTGCCCCGGAACGTTCCATTGTGCTGGCCCGGTTTCCAGACATCATGTTCAGGCTTCATAAGCACGAGGGCCATCGGCAGTCCGAAGCCGCCAATTGATTTTGAAAGAACGACGATGTCAGGGCTGATACCGGCCTTTTCGAAACTGAAGAAGTCACCCGTGCGCCCGCAGCCCATCTGGATGTCGTCAATGATCAGGAGCACACCGAACTGCCGGCAAAGGTCTTCCAGGGCCTTCAGCCAGGCCAGCGGTGCGACATTGATGCCGCCCTCGCCTTGAATCGGTTCAACAATGATTGCCGCCGGCGCCGAATTGCTATCCGACCTGATTTGAAGAATTTCGGCAATCGTTGCGACTGATGCAGCGTGTTCTTCCGTTGACGCGCAGAACGGCAGCGGATCGCGTTCTTGCCGTTCCAGGAAAGGAAGGCCTTCCTTGTAGTAAGGGTTGTCCGTAAGTTCCAGCGACCCGGTCGTCATTCCGTGGAACCCGTGGGTAAAGCTGAGAATGTCGTGCCGACCCGTCACCTTGCGCGCAATCTTGATCGCCGCCTCGACGGCATTGGTGCCTGTCGGCCCGCAGAACTGAAACCGGTAACTCATTCCCCTCGGCTGCAGGATCAACCGGTCGAACGTGTCAATGAACCGGTTCTTTGCGACGGTCGCGAAGTCGAGACTGTGGGCGATTCCATCGTCAGACAGGTAGCCGATGAGCGCGTTCCGGATAACCTTGCAATTATGTCCGTAGTTCAGCGCACCCGCACCGGCAAGGAAATCGATGTATTCGGTGCCGTCCTCGGCAACAATCGTACTGCCAGATGCCGATTTGGCGAGGAAGGGAAAACTGCGAACATAGCTGCGGACGTTCGATTCAAGTCTGTGTGCCGGATCGGTCTCAGTCAGCTTGTCCATAATGTTCCCCGTCATCGTGCATGGCCGGTTGCCGGCCATAAACTGCATTACAGACTCACGGATTATGAGGAACGGGTCTTAAATTTCGAAGAAAAATCAAAGTAAACTTCTTGCGTATTGTTTGCGGCACTTTGTGCAATCGGCCGCAATATCTGATTAAGCATGTATGATAAGTGACAGGCGCTATCGTGTGACGAACTCGTCCCAGTAACGCGCGAGCTTGAAATCGTAGCTGTCCGGCACGAACGTCTCAAAGCCACCGCTCGGATAAAGCGTGATCTCCCCCACGTAGATCCCCTCAGACGTGTTGTAGAGATCTATTCTGGCAAACCCCAGTTCCCGGCTCAGCGCGCGCGCAATCCCGAGCATGTCTTCGAATTTGTCGGGCTTCGGCAAATCCTCCGCAAGCAGGGGGTAGTAGTTCATGTGGACGGGAAGACGGTCCCACCCCGGTGAGTAGACGCTTTCATACATGCCGTCCGGCCGGGGCGTGCGAACTTCGATATGCACAACATTGCCGTTGAAGCTGTAGAACCGGTAGTCACTTAAGGCTTCGCCGGGCTTTCCAATCAGCTTTTCAACGATGATGCGCGGTTCGACATTGGAATAGGCCCATTCCCGGTTGATCCTCGAGTGATCGGCGGCCAGCCAGTCCGCTTCCGGCCGTTGCCGCATCAGGTCATCGATGTCGCCTTGTTCGCGCAGGAAAAAGCCTGCGCCACTTGCGTGGGTCGGTTTGACGACCACCGGCAGCGGGATCGTTTCCCAGTCAACAATTCCCAGATCCTTGCCCACCCAATAGGTCGGAATCACGTAGGTGTCCCCGACACGCTCGGTGATGTAATCTTTGGCATCGGCCTTGTCGACGACCTTGGAATAAAGCGGATTGCGATCCTCGATCTTGCGAATCTGCTGATATTCGGAAAACCGCGCGGGCGCCTTCCAGTTCGGAAAGCGCCCGAAAATCGAAAAGTACTTCCAGGTCAGGTAGATCTTGTCGGGAAAGACAGAAATCAGTCTCCAAAAGATACGCTGCAACCTGTGCCTGACGCTTGCATGCTTCTTGGGACCAATTGCAACACTATCCATTTCAACTACCTGAAAGCTCGTTCTTTAAGCCAATGTCAATACGCGCATGACCATTGTTTCCCGGCGCATGCACGGTGCATGCAAACAACTTGAAAAGCCTTAAAGCACACAACCGTTAAGATCTGACTTAGCGGCAAGGTTTTTCGATGGTGCACAGGGGAAGACTTGTGAGCGGACGGAAGATCCTGCTGATTTCGAGGCACGACTACAGGACCGGCTGGCGTGCGGGACGGCATTTCCTGGCGGATGCGTTTCGTGACCTTGACGCATCCGTCCAGTTCTTCTCCGTCGGTTTCAGCGCGCTCTCGATGCTGAGCGACGATCACCGCAAAAGCCTCTTTGCCAGGGCCAATGAATGGCAAGAGGTGGATGGTATCAATTGCTACTTGTGGCGGTCCCCGCTGCACCCGTTCGGCAGAGGTCTCGGCAAGTTCGAAAACCTGACAAATGCCCTGTTCCGCTGGTGGATCCGGTCGGGCAGCAGCGCCCTTGATGAAGCGGCTGGCGGTGCGGACCTGATCATTGTGGAATCCGGCATATCCGCGGCCCTGATAGGCCGCGTCCGCAAGTCGGCACCGGATGCGAAGATCATCTATTTCGTTGCCGATCTTCTCGACACCATCGGTGCGCACGCCTTCATTGCCGACCAGCTCTACAAAGACAGACACGCAATCGACCGGATCGTGGTCGTCGCCCGCGCAATGGCGCCTCACTTCCGGGATTTCGGCTGCCCGGTGCACTTCATACCCCACGGGGTGTCGAAGCGCGATTTCGACGGGATTGGTGCAAGCCCTTATGAGACCCCCCGAAACATCGCCACTGTCGGCTCCATGTTGTTCGATGCCTCCTGTGTCACGATCGCGGCAAGCGCTTTTCCCGACGTTCAGTTCCACCTCATCGGTACACCGGGCATTGAAGGAAACCCCGACAATGTCATCGAATACGGACGGATGCCGTTTCGCGAAACGCTGCCCTATCTGAAACATGCCGATGCGGGTATAGCCCCTTACCGCTTCCGCTCAGATGCCGCCTACCTTGCCGATTCGAGCCTCAAGCTGATGCAGTACGAGTATCTGCGTCTGCCGGCCATTTGCCCGGACTTCGCTGTCGGAGACAAGATCAACCGGCACGGCTACAAACCCGGCGAACCCGATTCAATTGCCCGGGCGATCCAGGCTGCACTCGGCTCGACTTTCTCCGATGAAGCATCTGAAGTGCTTGACTGGAAAGATGTTGCCAATCGTTTGCTCGCTCTCGATCAAGATCAACCGCTCATCAATTCTTAAACGATTTCAGGTATTCGGTAAGGCAAAGCACCCAAGGCGCGATGGTCGCAACAACGCCGAACCTGTGACGCAAGACCCGTGCTTCAAGAATAGTGCGGCGGATCAATCGGGGCGCAATACAGGGACACGAAGCGCAATCCAATGGCATCGATGCTGCGAATGTCTGTCATCAACACCTCCGCGGGCATGCTGTCCATGCTCATGGGCTTCGTCTGCAGCATCATTGTTGCGCGAACGCTTGGCGTTGAAGGCACGGGTGTTGTGGCTTATGCGCTGTGGTTCATGTCGGTCGCGACCGTGGTCTCCGATTTCGGCATGCCCCAGGCCGCGCTTCGGTTCATTGCCCGCGACACCAACGAGGAAAGCGGCAGAAGCCCGCTCTTTCGAAATCTGCTCAAGCGATTTGTCCTGACAACCGGGTTTATGGCATGCGGCATTGCGGTCTACGCTCTGTGGCAGCAAGGCCAGGGCAATATCGACGGAGCGATTGCCTGGGCCGCAACGATCGTCCTGTTCCTGAGCTACGCCTATGCCTCCATGGCAATCAACGCGGCGCAAGGGCTCGGGCAGTTCGACCGCACCGCGTCCATGACCCTGGTCGGCTGCATCGTTCAACCGGTGTTCGTCTTTGCCGGCGCTTTCATATTCGGTCCGGCCGGTGCGATCCTTGGTCATGCGACCCGGCACCTGCCGCAAGCTTTCGACCTTGGGCGGTACTTCGGCAGATCAACTGCCCCGGATCGAAAATTGCCAAAGGACGTTGCCCTTTATGCCCGCAACAACTGGTTTTCGGGAAGCATCTTTGCGCTTTTCGGCGCGCGTATCGAGCTCGCGGTCATCGGGTTTTTCTTCACGTTCACACAAGTCGGCTACTATTCGATCGGACTGACCATGTCTGGCATGGTGGTGCAGTTCGCCGTGTTCAGTCTTGCTTTCGTCATTCCGCAATTCGGGGTGCTGCACGATCAAAAGGATGAACGGGCCATTGCAACAGCGTTCGAGGGAACAATCCGCTGGCTTGCAATCGTGATTGCGCCGGTCGCGATCGGCGGCGCTTCGATCGCCCCTGTCCTGATACCGCTCGTTTTCGGGGAAGACTTCCAGCCTGCCGTCTGGCCTGCGGTGATCCTGCTCGGATTTTCGATCGCCCAGGCGATGTCGGCCGTGATCTCCCGCGCCATTCTCGCCAGGGACAGGAGCGCTGACGAGTTACGCATGACAATCGCCTGGTGTGCAATTACCACCGTGGCACTGCTTCTGATCGTTCCCGCATTCGGACAGATGGGCGCAGCAGTGGCGCGCGCAGCGGCAAGCCTGCTGCTTCTTCTGATACTCGGCATCTATTGCCGGCGCGTCCTCAAGCTGAGGCTTCCTCTCGTTGCGCTGCTGAAATGCATCTGCGCTGCGCTGCTTTGCGCCGGAACGGCGACGCTCGTGCTCTCCAGGCTCGATGGTATCGCCGGGTTGCTGTTGGCCGTGTGTGCTGCAGCGTTGGTCTACCTGGCGGCGCTTCTGGTCTTCCGCACGGTGCCCAGATCCGAATACGAACCGGTGCTGAGCGATGTCAAAGACCGCTTGCGCGGCCTGAAGGCAACCTGAAGCAAAAAGCCTCAATCCGCCGCAAGTCCGATTAAGGCGATATTAGTCTGAAGCGGTTATGCTTGGGCCAAGACCGCTACTTGGGGTTGTTTCCGTTAACAGGAATGCACGCTTGCCAGCCTGCATCGTTGACGGTGCGACGGGGGACCGGCAGTCATGCGACCAACCAACGGAAAGACACGATTGAACCATGTCCTTGACGAACACCTTTGGCGATCGCCTTGAAACGGTCCTGCATGCCTCTCAAAAACTGCTGTCGAAGGAGCTTGTGACTGCTTTCTCGGTCAGCGTTTTTTCCCTGATCGTGCTGGGCACGCTTGCCCTTGCCTATTTCAACCCGATCTACAACTGGGACATCCTCGCCTATGTCGGGATCGCCGCCGAGGATCAGCTGGAAAGTGCGGAGGAGATTCACCAGCTGGCTTATGGCGAAGTCCAGGAAGCCGCCTCGGAGCTGCAATTCTACAAGGTTACGGCAAGCATCCCCTATCGGGTCAATCAATATGAGCAACCCGAACACTTCGTTTCACTCTTCCCGATGTTCCGGGTCAAGGTCGGTTACATCGAGGCGATCAAACAGCTTGGCAGCGTGACGGGGCTCGTCCACGCGACAACGATCATCTCAACGGTCTCCGCCGCACTGGTCGGCCTGTTCATCCTCTTCTGGAGCGCCCGCCAGAACTTCACTCAGGGTCTCATGATTATCGGCCCGGCGGCGATCCTGATCGGATTTACCTTCTCCGCACGGGAAGCAACGCCGGATCTCATGATGGCGGCCTTCGCGCTGCCGGCGGTCTATTTCATATGCCGCGAACGCCCGCTTTACGCCGCTCCATTCCTGTTCATGATGTTTCTGGTAAGACCGGACGGGCTGCTGTTCTTCTTCGCGCTGCTGCTTGCCGCACTCGCCATCGGCAGAGACAGGATGATCTATCTCGCTCTGTTTGCGGGAGCGCTGCTGCTTTACTTCCCGATCACCAGTTCCGCCGATCATCCGGGCTGGTGGCCGCATTTCTACTTTTCAAACGTTGAGTACCAGGACGACATGCGCGGATTCGATCCGGCCTTCAGCGCGGTCCTTTACGTCAAGGCCCTTGTCGTCAATCTCGCCCGGACCGTACAAGCCTTCAACTGGCTGATGGTGCTGGCGATTTTCCTTCTCGGCTTCGGACTGCTCCTGCGCGGCGGTGCAAGTGTCAGCAAGGGACAATGGATAGCCGTCATTGCGATCACGCTCTGCATCGGGGGCAAGTTTGTCACTTTCCCGCTTCCGGATGACCGGATCTACCTGCCATACATGTTGCCGCTGCTGGTGGTTCTGATGGAAATCTGGAAACCGGTCTTTTCGCTTCCTGCCGAGAATGCCCGCGCCCGCGTTTGACGGGACTGCAGATTGATCAAATACAAAAAACGCCGCCCGACCGGGCGGCGTTTTCAACTCTCAGATCAGTGTCTGAAGCGTTGGATTCAGGCTTTCCTGCGGGACCTGTAAAGGGCCATGCCACCAAGAGCGGTGAGCAGAAGAAGACCGCCGGCCGGAAGCGGAACAACGGTTGCCTTCACCGTCCAGTAGCCATCTTCAGTCGGCGCGATCACGCCGGCAATCGGATCCACTTGGAACTTCCATGTACCGGAGAATACACCGATCCACTGGCTGCCGGAGCCGTCAAATCCGAAGCTGGTAAGCGGACCAGCTGTGCCGTAGTTGAAGTTGCCGTCAAACCCGACCTGATCGCTGAAAGGCATCCATGAGAACATCACGTTGTACAGCGTGGCACCAAAGTTCATGGTCCAGCCGTCTTTGTGCTTCGTGCTGTTGAGATGGCGTACGGTACCGAAAATGTGGGTATCGCCGGTCAGATCGAGTACTGGTGAACCGGTGCCGTTACTGAAATCGTTCAGCGCGTGATCGATCACCAATCCATTGGAATCAGGGTTCGGAAAGTTCGGACCACCCTCGGTCACATTTCCCGATACTGGTATTGCGTGAGCCTTCTCCGCGGATGCAAGCGGAAATGCAAGCAACGCGGCTGCCAAAGCCAAGCCAAGAAACTTCATTTTTTGTCTCCTACCTAAAAATTTTTTGCCCGAAAGTTATGAATCTGTCCCCGTGCAATCGAGGCATTCTCGGATTTTTTTCTTTGGACAAAAGTTAACACAATCCTAACGCAGCGTAAACAAGTCGACATAATTTATTTTTATATATCTATCAATAATTTAGATGATTCAATAGGACAAAGACATAAGCAGATCGGGACCAGGCTGAAAATGGCAATCGAAAGAGGTGCCCGTGCAGCATGAACGCCTCCGCATCACCGGCGACGCCAGGCTGAACAAGCACACACGCACGAGCGAGCGGCTGTTCCGGACATTTCCGAGACCAAGGCTTGCGTTGCTTTTAAAGATGCCCATTGGCGCGTTGGATATCCAGCCAAAGGATCGCTGCCGGCACCAGGCGTGCATTTACCAACGGCAAAACCCCGCCTCTTGCGAAGCGGGGCTGCGTCCTGAACGCGGTCTTGATTGATCCTGCCTACGCCGCCTGTGACTTGATGAAGCCGTTGACGATGCTGACGATACCCTTGGACAGAAGATCGTCGAGTGCATCACAGAATGTGTCGACATTCTCCGTGTTGCAGACAAGCGGCGGCTCCAGCCGGATGACGTTGCGATTGTATTCGGTAAAGGCGACCAGGATATCGTAGTCGCGCAGCAGCTGGGCGCCGATGAATCCGGAGAGCGACCCTTTCAGCTTGTCGTCGAGCAGTGAGAGCATCGGACGCAACACGACGGGCATCGTCTTTGAGAAGTCCTGGAATTCGAGGCCGACCATCAGCCCCTCACCACGCACATCCTTGATGATCTTCGGGTACTTTTCCTGAAGCTGTTTCAGTCTGGCGATCAGATGCGCGCCGACATGCGCGGCGTTTTCGATGAGATCTTCATCGTAAAGCACATTCAGCCCTTCAATCGCTGTGATGCTCGCCTCGCCGATACCGCCGAACGTCGCCTGAGCGTGGATCATGGCTGTCTTCGGGGAGCCGTAGGCTTTCATATAGACATCACGCTTTGCGATCATTGCTCCGACGGCCGCCTTGCCCGCGCCCAGCGACTTCGCCAGCGCGGTGACGTCCGGGACAACGCCATAATGTTCGAATGCGTAAAACCTGCCGGTACGGCCATAGCCGCACTGGACTTCATCGGCGACCCAAAGGACGTTGTGTTTGTCACAAAGCGCCCGAACGCCCTTCCAGTAGCTCTCCGGTGCGGAGATGATGCCACCTCCGCCCTGGATCGTTTCGAGCACGACGACGCCAATGTCGGGATCCGCTTCAATCACCTGCGTCAAGGCGTCCAGATCACCGAACGGCACCTTGATGTGGTTGTCGACAAGCTTGAAGTCGCCCTGGTAGAGATCTGAATCCGTGATGGACAAGACGCCTTTGGTCTTGCCGTGAAACGAGTTGCCCGCATGGACGATCTTGCAGTTCTTCCTGCCGGACGCGCGTTCGGCCACCTTGACCGCCGCTTCCATGGCTTCAGACCCGGAGGAGCCGAGAAAAACCATGTCCAGTTCACCGGGCGAACACGCTGCCAGGTTCTTTGCAAGCGCAGTGGCATATTGGGACAGGAACGCAATCGCGATCTCGTGACGGCCTTCTTCCTGGAATTTCTGCCGTGCCGCAATCACGCGCGGATGGTTGTGACCATGTGCCAGTGATCCGAACCCGCCAAAAAAATCGAGGATTTTCCGGCCGTTCTGATCGACGTAGTACATGCCCTCGGCGGTCTCGATCTTGACCTTGTGGAACCCGAGCAATTTCATGAAATGGAACTGGCCCGGGTTGATGTGCTCCTTGAAGAGATCGGCCATCGTCCTGGCGTCAAGCGCCTTGGCCTCTTCGACCGTGATCAGGTCCGGCTTCCGGTTGTCCGGCAGGTCAGTGCCGGAATGCTCGTAGTCGTCACGAAGTGCGGTGTTCTGCATCATCAGGAATTCCTATTCTGCCGGCTGCGCTGTGCTGTGGCTGATGCCCGCACCGCTGTCTTTTTGTGCCCGGTATTCGTCGTAGGCGGCAATCAGCATGTCTTCGTCACGGTAAGCCGGGACCCAGCCCAACTGGCGCTCGCCCTTGGAAACGTCCAGGACGCACATTTCGTCTGCGATCAGGTATTGCTCAGGGTCCATGAGCGGCATGTTCAGGGCATCGAGCAGGTCAAGCGTCCGCTTGACCGCAAAGCCCCAGGTCGGCACGAGGATCGACTTTGAGCTCGCGTGCCTGACCAGATCTCCCAGGAGCTTTCTGACAGGTGGCGGGTCGATCGACCCAAGGTTATAGGCCTCGTTCGGGACACCGGCCTTCCAGGCCTTGTAAGCCGCGTCGGCACAGTCATAAACGGAAATGAACTGGTAGGGGTTCCTGCCCGAACCGATCATCGGGACAGGCAAGTTCATGTCAATCAGTTTGAAGAGTTTGGTCAGGATACCCAACCGGCCCGGCCCGATAATCAGGCGTGGGCGGAAGAGCGTGATATCCATGCCGCGCTGCCGCCACTCCTGCGCAAGAGTTTCGGTATCCAGCTTCGACTGACCATATTCACCGAGGGGTGAAACCGGGTGCTCTTCCGTCATCGGATAGGTCACGGTGTGGCCGTAGACCATGTCGGTCGTGTAATGCACTAGTCTGGAAGCTCCGGCCCGGTCCATCGCCTCGATGATGTTTTTCGTGCCGTCATAATTGACCGGGTAGAAGAAGTCGTGCCG
This sequence comes from Roseibium sp. MMSF_3412, assembly GCF_030733265.1. Lineage (GTDB taxonomy): Bacteria > Pseudomonadota > Alphaproteobacteria > Rhizobiales > Stappiaceae > Roseibium. The sequence continues at coordinate 40,047 of NZ_JASHJI010000011.1, forward strand.
CTTGGCCCGTACCTGGATCGGCGACAGCATTTTTGCAGACAGGTTGTAGACCATGTCGTCGGAGGCAACCGGAACGGCCGCAATCGCTGCCGGGTCCGTGACATCGCAGTCGATGAAACCTGCCTTTGCATAAACGTGCCTGTTCGTGTCCGAGATGTCGGCAACGATCACGTCTTCACCTTCTTCCGAAAGGCGCTTGGCAAGCTGCCGGCCGACGAACCCGTCGCCGCCAAAGAGGATATGTTTCACTTCGAAGTCTCCTCAAGAGAAGCCGTTTGGATCTTGGCCTGCGCCGCGACCGCATCCTGTTTCGTGCCGCCCTGCGCGATGAACACCGTGCCGACGCAGATCAGTGAAATGCCGAGAACCCGCATTGCATTCAGGTCTTCGTGGAAAATGAAATAGGCGTAGACGGCGACCACGACGTAGGCGAGCGACAGGAACGGATAGGCGTAGGACAGTTCCACCCTGGAAAGCACGTAGAGATGCGACGCCATCGAAATCACGAAGGTGCACAATCCGAGAAAAACGAATGGCGTGAAGACAACCTGCAGAAGCTTGATAACCAGGTTGCTGTGAAGCGAGCTGAAGTCACCAATCTGCGTCATGCCGTATTTCAACATGATCTGTGCGGCTGCATTTGTCAGAACCGTGAACAGAATGAAGGGCAGGTACGTATTCATGCAGGATGATCTCCGCGCACATTTTTTGATTCAGTTCGAATATCTGTCCAATTTCATTAGATTGGATTAATTCAGGACTCTTTCTGTTTACCCATCTACTTATGAATAACAGATCGTTACTTTACCGGTTGAGCTTTTGCTTATTTCCATTCTTTATGGGACCTCATTGACTCATGACCGTTCTGCGCCAGAAATCCGAAAGCAGTGCCGGATCACGCATTGCCTCAAGTTTCTGCCATTCGGGAAACGAGGCCTTGAACGTGGCGGACGACATGCGGCGGTCCTTGTATGGGTTCACGGCGCCACCCGCCGCGAGCGTGACCTCATCCAGTTTTGCGAGAAGTCCGAGCGTTGCAGATCCCTTGTCGGGGAAGTCCAGTGTCAGCGTGTAGCCTGCGCGCGGGAAGCTCATGAAACCGGGGCTTTTCAGTGATCCGAAACGCTTCAGGACCGTCAGGAACGAGCCGTGCCCGGCTGCCTGCGTACACTCCAGAAGCTTCTTGACCGTCTCGAAGCCGACGTCCTCCGGGATCACGCTCTGATGCTGGTGGAGACCGCGCGGCCCATAAAGGCGATTCCATCGCCCGATCCGGTCCAGCGGAAAAAAGAACTTCTCGCAAGCAACCGTCTTTACCGAAACGCCTGCCGGAGCGCTGCGGAAATAGCTTTCATTAAAAAGGCGCAGGAATGGACCCTGCAACGGGCTGATCGGAGGCGTGAACGGGATCTTAAGCGGCGATGTTCCGGCGGCGGCTGAATGTCCGCCTTTCGTTTCATGATCGCCCGCGATCAGATGCCCGCGCCCGAAACGGGTTCCCGTGCCCAGAGAGTCGAGCCAGGCGACGGCATATTCGTGTCGTTCATCGGCTTCGCGCGCGAGTTCGAAATATTCTCCGAGATCATTGAAACGGGTTGTCTCCTGCCTGATGGACGAGGCACCAACGCGCATCAACTGAACCGACGCCTTGCGGATCAGTCCGGTCAATCCGAGGCCGCCGACCGTCGCTTCAAAAAGGCCGGTCCCGTCTTCCGGCGTGACGACGAGTGATCCCCGGTCCGTCCGGTCAAGGTGAATTTCCCTCACATGACAGCCGAAGGTTCCCCGGCGATGATGATTTTTTCCGTGGATGTCGTTTGCGATGGCGCCGCCAAGGGTGACGAATTGCGTTCCGGGCAAAACGGCGGGGAACCATCCGGCCGGTGCGACCGCGTCGATGAGGTCGGACAGCAGCAGGCCCGCCTCTGCTTCCAGGATGCCCGTCGTGTCATCGAACGAAATGATCCTGCCGGCTTTGCGCGATGCGATCGCGGCGCCGGAGGCGTTCAGGCAACTGTCACCGTAGCTGCGTCCGTTGCCGTAAGGCAGCGCGCTGCCGCCGGCCCTTTCATCCGCCAGAAATGCCTCGGGCTTCAACAGTTCGGAGTTTTCGACACAGAGCCCACCCCAACTTTCGACATGTGCGGTCATCGGGCTCACCACACGGCTGCAATAAGAAACAGGACCGCGCCGCAGCCGATCATCAACTGGCTGCGCCAGTCCTTCAGAATGAAGACGATCGGATCCTCGTGCATCTCGTCGCGCCGGGCCAGGATCCAGATCCGCATGATGATGTAGAGGATCAAAGGGCACAGCAGCCAGATCATCTGAGGCACGGAATAGGCACGCTCGATTGCCGGACTTTGAATGTAAAGCGCGAGCACGAGCACCGCGGCAAATCCCGAGGTCATGCCGGCCTGTGAAATCGTTTCGAGATCAACGTGCCTGTAACCGCGCCCGGTGACTTCTCTGGACGCGGTTTCACCCACCTGCTGCAACTCGGTGAACCGTTTGACCAGTGCCAGCGAAAGGAAGAAAAACACGGAAAAAGCAAGCAGCCAGAAGGAGTATTCGATACTCGCGGCAACCCCGCCTGCCAGAACACGGATCGTGTAGAGCCCCGCCAGCACGAAGACATCCAGCAGGAGCATGCGCTTGACCGAGAACGAGTAGGCCGTCGTGATGGCAAGATAGAGGGCGAGGATACCGGCAAACCCGATCGGCAGAGCCGTGGAAATCAGGAACGCCACGACGATCGAACCGAGCGCCAGTGCAAGGCCGTTCGGAATACTCAGTTCACCGCTTGCAAAGGGTCGTTTCCACTTGGTCTTGTGATTGCGGTCGGCCTCAAGATCCAGCAGATCGTTGAGAATGTAGATTGCGGATGCCGACAGCGAGAAGGCGACAAAGGCCAGAACCGCGCTCAAAAACACGGAACCGATGAAGATCTCATGCGCCATGACGGCCGGGACGAAGATCAGCGTGTTCTTCAGCCACTGGTGCGGCCGCATCGCTTTCAATGCCGCCTTTGCCTGGCTTCCGGTCGCATCAATCCGGCTGGCACCCGATTGTTTCTGCCATCGGTCCGCCGCCCTGTCCGGAGCGACGACGACAGCTTCGGACGCGGCCTCGAACAGACAGACGTCATGATGCGAATTGCCGTAATACTCGAAGCCCAGATCTCCCGCTTCGGCTTCAATGCGTTCCAGTTTGCGTCCCGAGGTCAGGTTGGTGTTTTCATCGGAGGCGAGCACGGCGTCGAACAGGCCAAGATGCTCAGAAACGGCGTGTGCGAGTTTTTCATTGGATCCGGTCGCCAGCACAAGACGCCGTCCAAGCGCTTTCTGACTTTCAAGCTCCGAAACGACTTCCGGCCGATAAGGGAGAACGGTCACGTCGATTTCGGCCGTTTCGGCCAGTCTGGCCTTGGTGAAGGCGATGCCTCTCAGGACCCAGCCGAACAACGAGACCACGATCAGCGGGTTGCGGCGCAAGGCCTGAAACAGGCTTTCCCAAAGCAGATCGGTGCGGAGCAACGTTCCGTCCAGGTCAACGTAGATCGCCCTGTTTGAAGTTTCTAAGCGTTGATCCATAACGCAGATGCCCCGAGGCCCTGCTCCCCTTGCAGCTCTCTGCGGAGCTTTCAGAGCGGAACCTCTTTCCCTGATTGCCTTTGTCGATTGCACACAAGACGTGCTCTTTAAGACTTGGGCTACCGGAAATTTCTTAGCATGCGCTTTAGAGAATTGTAGAAGCCCAGTATTTGTTGGGCATTTTTGCGTAATTTAAGCCCATTTTAACAAGGCGATGCAGTTATACTTAGTTTTGTATTAACTCAAAATGTTCAATTCGACACATCCCGAAGGTTTCTGCAAGTCAGGAACCCTGGCCCGGAAACGCCGCGAAGTCGATGTGACCCACCGTGCAGCGGAACCTGCCCGCCCCCGCCTGATCCAGATGCCCACTGCGCCAGGCCTCGACCTGTTCGCCCGATGCCCCGTATTTCACGCCGACACTGCTCCAGCCCGACAGAAACTCTGCCAGGAAGCCGGTGTCGGAAGGACCGATCTCCCAATCAGACGGCCCCTGAACAACCTGGTAACCGGCGGACCGGAACAGATCGATGGCGCGCGCTGCCGCGCCCGGACCCAGAGCCTTGCCGAAACCCTTGTCCGAGAGCTGATCGTGGTTCAGGGCGTCCCGCATCGTATCGTCCAACGCGGATGCCGGCTCGAAACCGATGCGCCCGTCATAGCTCAAACTGGCGAGGAACGGTTTGCCGGCCTCGACCACGCAATTCACAAGACGCTGCAAAAACGGCTCTGAGACCAGATCGAGAAAGGCCGATGTGCTGATCGCGTCGACTTCGGAAAAGGGCAGCGCTTCAACATCGCTGGCGAGGTCGATCCCGAGCGTGGCAAGATCTCCGGAACCACTTGTGCTCCAGCGTGACGTTGCCACCTCAAGCAGACCGTGATCATAGTCCGTCAGGAGCCAACTCGCGTCTTCCGGGAGGTGGTGTTTCAGGGCGGCCACCGTTGAGCCGGCCCCGCTCGCAAGATCAAGCATCCTGGGCGCAGCGGAAGGAACACGCTCCATAAATGCGGCCTCGACAGCCTGATCTCTTGCAGCAAGATCCAGCGGCTCTCTCAATGCGAGCCAATCGGAAGAAAACCCGCTCATTGGCCTGCCCCTTTCAGGGCGGCAGCGAATTTGGCCGCCGCGTCCTTCCAGTCCGGCAGGCCCGCTGCCGCGGCTCTTGCCGCTGCGGCCATATCGAGGCGCTTGCGCTCATCCGTTATCAGCAGTTTCAGCGCGCTCCGCAGTTTTTCGGTGTCTTCCGTTCCGCAATAGATCGCAGCGCCATCTGGAAGCGTGTCCGCAACGGCACCACCGCCGCTGCCGATCACCGGCAATCCGTGAGCCAGCGCCTCCGTATAGGCCATTCCATATCCCTCGTACCGGCTTGCCAGCACGAAAACGTCCGCCCCGCGGTAAAAACCGGAAAGATCCTCGGGAGCGATCGCCCCCTTGAACGTGACACGATCGGTGAGCCCGAGCGCGGACAGCTGTTCCAGAAGCTCGGCATGGCACAGAGGGTCGGCGTCAAGGCCGCCGACGATGTCGAGATGCCAGTCGTTTTCCTTGAGGTCGCCAAGGGCGGAAAAGAGAAGATCGTAACCCTTGCGCCTGACCACGGTGCCGACCGAAAGCAGGCGAAGCCTGCCGGACGGCTGTCGTGCCGCCAATTCCTGTTTCGCGGTTCCGGGCAAAACGACCGTGATCCTGTCATTCTCCGCGCCAAAAAGATCCTCAACCTGCGCGGCCGTGGCATGGCTTGTGACAATGATGTGCCGTGCCTGGGCAAGCGCTTTCCGTTCGCTTTCAAGAAGACGTGACGCCTGCGCCTCGGAAACGCCCGTTTCCCGGCACAGGGGGTGATGCACAAGGGCGCAGAGGCCCAGCCGGCCGGATATGGCCGCGGCCGCTTCGGGCAAGACGCCGAATGCAAGCCCGTCGACGACAAGCTGCGCACCGTCCGGGAGGTGTTCGAGCACGTCCTGCGCCCGCGCACGCGTTTCATCAGCGGGAAAGGGAAATCCGTCGCCGAGAGGGACCAGTTCCACCTGCCAGCCAAGATCCTGGAGCCCTGAGATAATCTCCCTGTCGTAGCCGTAGCCGCCTGTGGGCGTATCCAGTTCTCCGGGGTAAGCGAAATACAGCGTATTCATGCGACTTCAGATCTTTGCCTCGTACCAGGCCCGGGCGACGTGGGATTCGGAGATGGTCACCCTTATGGCGTCGAGCTCGCTGCCGGCCCGTCCGAGCCGGTCCTCACGGGCTGCCTTGGCGAGATGATCGTGAATGTGTTTCGTGAGGAACTCCGTCGTCGTATTGACGCCGGCAAATGCCGGAACGTCGTCCAGGTTCTTGTAGTTCAGCGGCGCCAGAACCTCCTTGAGAGCTTCGTGAGCCCGTCCGATATCGATGACCACACCGTTCTCGTCGAGTTCCTCGGAAAGGAAGGCCGCGTCGATGACAAAGGTAGCGCCGTGCAGCGCCTGCGCAGGCCCGAAGAGTTCCCCCTTGAAGGAATGGGCAATCATGACATGGTCGCGAACTTCTACTGCAAACATTTCCTGGTTCCTGAAACAGCGGTTGAAACGGTATCGGACAAATTCCGGGGCACTTTCTAGCAGGGTTCGTCGTCATAGACGACAAGGGTCATCAGCACATCTGACGCTTTGTTCAACAAATCGGGAAGCCGGTCCGGCAAGGCCGTGAACGAAACCTTGTGAGTGATGAGGGTGTCCAGCAGAGGGTCTTTCAGAAGCGTCAGCGCCATCTCCATGCGACGCCGATAGGTCCAGCGGGCCTGACGCTCGACCGGTATGGTGCCCACCTGGCTGGAAACCAGCTTCAGGCGCCGGCAATGAAAGTCGGTTCCCAGCGGAACGGCAACACTTTCTGCGCCGTACCAGCTCATTTCCACGATGGATGTTCCATCTCCGGCGCATTCAAGCGCCGTGGAAAGCCCGGCTGCACTCGCGCTTGCATGGAACACGAGATCCTGGTTTCCGGGCGCGTTTTGCGGCAGTGCAAAATTAAGTCCGAGTGTGTGCGCAGTTTTTGCACGCTCGGGGTTTGTATCGATGACGGTCACGGTTGATCCAGGCAATTGTCCGGCAACGTAAGCTGTCAGGAGACCGACGACACCGCCACCGACCACGCAGATGTGATCCCCAGGTGATGGTTTTCCGTCCCATATAGCGTTAAGCGCTGTTTCCATATTGGCAGCAAGAACAGCACGTTCTGGCGTCACACCATCGGGAACCGGCACACAGGCCTCGGTTGGAAGAGTGAAAGCACTTTGATGCGGGTAGAGCGAAAATACGATTTGACCGACGAGGTCCGGGCCACCTTCACGCACCCTGCCAACACTGGCGTATCCGTATTTCACGGGGAACGGAAAGTCTCCCGACTGGAACGGCGCCCGCATGCGCTGCCATTCGCTTTCCGGAACATCACCGCGAAAGACAAGGCCTTCGGTTCCGCGGCTGACCCCGGAAAAGAGCGCATCCACGAGCACTTCTCCAGGCCGGGGCCGATTTGCCGCAACCGGCCTGATTTCGCATTGCATTCTTCTGGTGTACCACAGCGCTTGCGCCTCGGCTGTGCCGCGCGTCACCACCCCTTTGTCCATCATTCCCGTAACGTTCCGCTTATTCACTTGGCCAGTGTCAATATCAGGACACTTTGACATGCGCACTATCGTCACGATTGCCCGGATTGGAAGTCACAAAAATGTTTCGAGTCTCTGACACCTCCCATTCAGCCATCTCAGCGCGCGCAATGACAGTCCGGCGGCTGGTTTTCTCCGCCCTGCTTGCGATCAGCTTTTTCGGGCTGACCGCCCTGATGGCGGTGACCCTGTCTCCCGGTGGCCTGACACCGCTCGACCTGTTCATCCTTGTCTGCTTCATGGTGACGCTTCCCTGGACGATTATCGGTTTCTGGAACGCTGTCATCGGTCTGCTCGTCATGCGGCTTTCGAAGGATCCCGTGAGAGCGGTTTGCCCGATCGAAACCGGCTCTCCCGATGCACCCCTGACAAGCTCAACCGCTCTTTTGTCATGCGTGCGTGACGAAGATGTTGACGGCCTTGAGAAAAATCTCAGCGCGATGGTTTCCAACCTGATCCGGTCGGGCTATGCGCCGCATTTCAAGCTGTTCGTTCTCAGCGACACGTCCCAGGACGCGATCGCCCTGCAGGAACAGGAAATGGCGGCACGGCTGTCTCAACGGTTTCAGGGACAGATGGATGTCGTCTACCGCCGCCGCGCCGTGAACACAGGCTACAAGGCGGGCAATATCGAGGATTTCTGCGACCGCTGGGGCGATCAACACGACTTTGCGCTCGTGCTCGACGCCGACAGCTACATGTCGGCCGAGGCAATTGCGACGCTCGTTCGCGGCATGGAAGCAAACCCGAAGGTGGGTATCCTGCAAAGCCTTGTCGTCGGCCTTCCGACTGACAGCGCCTTTGCCCGCGTGTTTCAGTTCGGCATGCGGCTCGGCATGCGGTCCTACACGATCGGCAGTGCCTGGTGGCAGGGCGATTGCGGACCTTACTGGGGTCACAACGCGCTCCTGCGGCTGAAACCGTTCAAGGAAGAGTGCCGACTGCCCGTTCTGCCCGGCAAGGGCCCACTCGCCGGAACGATCCTGTCACATGACCAGGTGGAGGCGGTTCTCATGCGCCGGGCCGGCTATGAGTGCCGCGTGCTTCCGCTGGAAACCGGAAGCTACGAAGACAATCCCCCGCATCTTCTGGAGTTCATCCGCCGGGATCTGCGCTGGTGCCAGGGCAACCTTCAGTATCGCCGCCTCATCGGCATGAAAGGGCTGAAGCCCGTCAGCCGTGCGCAGCTGGTCCTTGCTATCCTGATGTTCCTCGGTTCACCCGCCTGGATCGGCTTCATGGTCGGTGCGGCGGTTCTCGGGATGACCACAGACTACGCCCCTTACCGGGCCGACACGGGTGTGTTCATGTTCTTCACCGTGCTCAGCATGGTGTTCGCCCCGAAAATCGCCACCGTGATCGACGTGCTCGCGCGGCGGGACCTCAGAAAGGCGTTCGGCGGGCCAATCCGTATCCTGATCAGTTTCGTGTCTGAAATCGTTTATTCGGCCATGCTTGCGCCAATCATGGCGGTGGCCCACACGATGTTCATGGGCGGCCTTGCCGCCGGCAAGGCCATTGGCTGGGGCGCACAGGCGCGCGGCGTTGCGCGTCTTCCCGTGACCTTGGCGGTGTCCAGGCTGTGGCCGCAAACACTGTTCGGCATCGTGGCCTTCACTTGGTTTTCATTTCAGCCCATTGAGCTGGTCTGGCCGATCCTGCCCATTGCCATTGGGCCGTTGCTCGCGGTCGCGATTGCGGTCTCAACATCAACAAAGTCCCTCGGCAGGCTCGGGATCCAGTCGACGCTTTGGCGCATACCGGAAGAGACGGCACCGCCGCCGGAACTGGCCGACCTTCATCTGGCCGCCCTTTCCAAGGGCTCTGTCCAGTCCGTGGCGCAGCCCGGGATCGTCCAGGGCGACCCGGAACCCGCAGAGGTCTGAAACAAAAAAAGTCCGGCTCGCGCCGGACTTTTTCGTTCATGCATTGTGGTCTAATCGATTAGGCTGCGTTCGACGAAGCGATCGGCTGGACAAGGAAATCATAGATCTCAGCAGCGTCGGAGGACCCCCGTACGCCTTGCGTGACCGAACCGTCCCGCAGCTGGCGGGCAATTCTGGCAAGGGCCTTCAGGTGATCCGCCCCGGCGCCTTCAGGCGCAAGCAACAGGAAAACCAGATCGACGGGCTCGTCATCAAGCGAGTCGAAATCGACCGGTTTTTCCAGCTTTGCAAACAGCCCCACCAAACGGTCAAGGCGCGTCAGCTTTCCGTGAGGAATGGCGATGCCGTGGCCGACACCGGTCGAACCCAGACGTTCACGCTGCAGCAGCGTATCGAATATCTCGCGCTCGGAAAGCCCGGTCAACTCGGCTGCGCGGGAAGCCAGTTCCTGAATTGCCTGTTTCTTGCTTTTGGCCTTCAGCCCGGCAATCACCGCGTCTTTACCCAGAAGATCACTGAGATCCATAAGTTCGCCTACAAGTCTTAGAAGCCGGCCTGCGTTTCGCGGCCAGCTTCGTCCGCATCATCTATTCGGCAGCTTCACCAGCCACCAGTGCAGGGTCGATCCACCCTATATTGCCATCCGGCCTGCGGTAAACAACGTTTACGCCGCCGTTTGCCGCATTTTTGAACATGACGACCGGTGCTTCGGTCAAATCCAGTTCCATCACCGCCATGCCAACCGTCATCGTCTTCACTTTTGCCGATGTTTCGGCAATGACGAGCGGGTTGAAATCCGCGGGCAGCTCTTCGTCGTCCTCCGTGGAGGCCAGAACGTATGACGCTGCTTCAAACGCTTCGCGACCATTGCCATTGTGGCTGTGATGGTCCTTGAGCTTCCGCTTGTAGCGGCGCAATCTCTTCTCGATCTTGTCCGCAGCATTGTCGAAGCTGTTGCGCGGATCCTGATCCTGTGCCGACACCTGTAGCACGATTCCCGTGTCCAGATGCAGGCTGCACTCCGACTTGAAGCCGGTGCCCTCCCTGCTGAGCGTAACGTGGCCAGTGAATCCACCCGTGAAATACTTCGACAGGGCATCTTCAATCCGGTCTGTGATGTGCTCGCGCAATGCATCGCCCACATCCACATTTTTACCCGAAATCCGCAAAGCCATGGGGACCTCTTCTTTTTCTGTTGGCCGTTAGTTCATCAGCAGTTGCCGATGCCGAGACGCGAAACGTCTCAAGTCCACAATGGACCAGTCAGCGCCCAAGCGCCATCCCCTCATTACGTCATGAGGGCGGTGCTATAATTGCGCTAACGCAAAGTGTCAATTGTAAATAAATGGGTATGCGTCGACTGCGTTAGAATAGCGTATATCCAAGATTTTATTTGCGCGGATGCTGCAAAACAAACTCGAACTTGCGCGGAATTTCCGGGCATCCCGGGAACAGCCTGCGTCCGGAAAACCCGGCATCGCACTGTTACAGTTTGGCATTTTTCTCACGACGTCGCTGCACCGACGAGCCGATTTTCATGGCCTCGCGATACTTGGCCACGGTCCGGCGGGCAATGTCGATGCCGTCCCCCTTGAGAGTTTTGACAATCGTGTCATCGGAAAGGATCGCTTTGGGGTCTTCCCCGTCGATCATCGTCTTGATGCGATGGCGGACGGATTCGGCCGAGTGGCTGTCGCCGTCGCCCGTGCCGGAGATGGCCGACGAAAAGAAATACTTCAGTTCGAAAATACCGCGCGGCGTCGCCATGAACTTGTTCGACGTGACCCGGCTTACCGTCGATTCATGCATGCTTATGGCTTCCGCCACGGTTTTCAGGTTCAGCGGACGAAGATGTTCGATGCCGTAGGTCAGAAATCCATCCTGCTGGCGCACAATCTCGGTCGACACCTTGAGGATGGTCTTGGCGCGCTGATCCAGGCTCTTGGCGAGCCAGTTCGCCGTCTGAAGCGAGTCGGTCAGGTATTCCTTCTCGGTCTCGTTGCGCGCCGTCTTGATCACGGTCGCAAAATAGGTCTGGTTGACCAGCACCTTGGGCAAGGTGTCCGAATTCAGCTCCACGGCCCAGGTGCCGTCATTGGCCGGGCGAACGAAGACATCCGGCACCACCGGCTGCACCAGCGCAGAGCCGAAGGCGCTGCCGGGCTTGGGGTCGAGGGCGCGGATTTCAGCGATCATTTCGATCAGATCCTCATCGTCGACGCCACAGATCTTCCGCAAGGTCTGCAGATCCCGCTTTGCAAGCAGCTCGATGTTCTCGATCAGAGCTTCCATCGCCGGGTCGAACCGGTTCTTGTCGATCAGCTGCAGCTTGAGGCATTCGGCCAGATTGCGCGCAAAAACACCGGCGGGCTCGAACGCCTGCAGGACACCGAGAACTGTCTCGACACGGGTCAGATCAACACCCAGCTGTTCTGCCGTATCGTTCAGGTCCGCATAAAGGTACCCGTTCTCATCCAGCGAGTTGATCAGATGACCCGCAATCAGCTTGTCCGCTTCATCACTGAGCGCCAGGTTCATCTGCTCTTCGAGCGATGTTCCAAGGGAAGCCTCCTCGGCGACAAAGGCTTCGAGATTGTAATCCTCGGACGCTGCGCTGCTCGATGCATTCTTGTAGCTGTCGCCGGTTTTCAGCTGCGCGGGATCAGGAGACGCCGGGACGCCGGGTTCATCTGGAAAGACATTGCCAAGATCCGTGTCCATGCGCGACGCGATCGCTTCGGACCCGGTCTCAAGGTCGTTCTGCATCCAGTCGCCCGCATTCGGGTCGTCTGCACCTTCCGCAGCGCCATTAGCGGTGTCCGGCGGCTGGTCGGCAGCGTCCGGCGTATCGGGGGCGCCGCCTTCGCCGGCCTCACCGCCCCCCTTTTCAAGCAGTGGATTGCGCTCAAGTTCCGCCTCGACATAGGAAACCAGATCAAGATTGGACATTTGCAGGAGCTTGATCGCCTGCATCAGTTGCGGCGTCATCACCAGCGATTGGCTTTGCCGCATCTCCAACTTTGTTGAAATGGCCATCGAGTTCCCAGGCGCGTTTGGCTTCTTTTGGTCTGCTTTTTGCTTCTTTGTTACAGACCTGCACTATAGCCTAGCTCGACACTCGTCATCAAAGCGTAAATTGTTCCCCCAGATAAAGTCTGCGTACGTCAGGATTTGTCACGATTTCCTGGGGCAGACCCTCGGTCAGGACCTCGCCCGAAGCGATGATATAGGCCCTGTCGATCAGTCCGAGCGTTTCGCGGACGTTGTGGTCCGTGATCAGCACACCGATGCCGCGTTGCGTCAGATGACGCACAAGTTGCTGGATATCGCCAACTGCAATCGGATCGATACCGGCAAAAGGCTCGTCAAGCAGCATGAAGGAGGGACGGCTGGCGAGCGCGCGCGCGATTTCAACGCGTCTGCGTTCACCGCCCGACAGAGCGATACTCGGCGACTTTCGCAAATGCGTGAGACCGAATTCCGCCAGCAGCGAATCGAGTTCCTCGCGCCGCTTCTGCCGGTTCGGTTCGATCACCTCCAGCACCGCGCGAATGTTCTCCTCCACGGTCAGCCCCCTGAAAATGGAGGCCTCCTGAGGCAGGTAACCGATCCCCAGCCGTGCCCGGCGGTACATCGGCATCTTGGTGATGTTGAAGCCTTCGAGCAGGATCTGGCCCTGGTCCGGCCGGATCAGGCCGGTGATCATGTAAAATGTCGTGGTCTTGCCGGCCCCGTTCGGTCCAAGCAGACCGACGGACTCGCCCGGCTTGACGGTCAGGCTCACATATTTCACCACCTGGCGGCGGCCATAGGTCTTGCCTATGCCTTCGACGACAAGGGCCTGCGACAGGTCGTCTTCAGGCAAGTCGTGGTCAGGCATGGTTCCGTGCAACCCGTTGTAATCCGAAGATGAAATCTTCACTTAAGACTATCCAATCAATCCCTGCTGCATTGTCGTTTCCTGCGCCGGTACCGTCTCGCCGGGCGCGCACTCAAAGGGTCAGTTTTCTTCTACGCTGTTGGGCAGGATCCGCACTTTGACACGCCCGCCGCCGCCACCGGAATTGGAGACGCTCGCCTTGGCTGCGGTCAGATTGGCCTGTCCGGTCTTCAGGTTGACCGTCAACTTGTTGCCGACAACGACGTTGGGGCCCTGGCTGAGAACGACTTCGCGGCCGGTCATCACCATGATTTCCTTGTTCATGTCGAAACTCGCCGCATCGCCCTTCGCGGTCTGATCCTTCGAGGTGACGAAGACACCACCTTCCGCTTCAAGACGCGAAATACGCTGCTGAACGGCCCCTTCACCGGTCGATGCGCCCGACCCGGCGTAGAAAACCTTGAGCCGTTCCGTTTCCAGGCTCGTTTCGCCCTGAATGACAACGACGTCGCCAACAAAAGTTGCCGTGTTGTTGTTGTCTTCCACGAGGAGCTCGCTGGCCTCGATCTCGATCGGTTCGCCGTCATTCGATCCGAACCCGGCGAAGGAATCAGAGAAAGTCTGCGCGTGCGCGACCGATGCAAGGAAACTTGCAGCCACCGCCAGCGAAAGGCGTTTCAAAACTGTCATCTGCTATTGTCCTTCCGAAGCCGGATTGATCGTCATCTTGATGCCATCCGAAAACCGGACGAGGCCGTTTTCCTTATCATAGGAAAGATTTCCGGACTGAACATGCCCTTGATCAGAGCGAATTAAAACCGGCTCCGACGTTTTCATGGCGCCGTTCTTCAGATTGACGTCCACGACCGACAGGTCGACCGTGTAGCCCTCGCTCCACTCGATCTGAATGCCTTCGTAAAGGCGCAACGTCTCCGCCGCGTTGTCATAGGTGCCCTTGAGGGCAATGATTTCGGCGCTTTCGTCCTTGCTGAGCACGATATCGGCCCGGATGGTTTCCAGATCTATGATCCGCGGATCGCTCAGTCTCTGGATCGCACGGCGTGCAGTGACCTTGTAGGACCGGTCGCCATCGTGGCCGGACAATTCGGGATGGTCCATTACAAGACCTTCGCTGGTCAGCATCAGGTTTGCCGCACCGAAACCGCTTAGAACGTTGAACAGGATAACAAGCCCGGCCATGCCTGCCAGAATCAGCAGTCCGATCGCCGGAAACGCCCAGCGAAGCACGCGCACCAGCAGGCTGTGACGGCGCGCCGCCCGCTGTACCCGGCTGAGCTGGTGCCCGGGAAGTACATGCCCCATTTGTCCGCTGGTGATACTCAACAAATTCTCCAACTGCCACACGGTCGCCGATCAATCTCGGGCCAGCCTCAGGAATGCGCAAAAATATCCGTTTCGTCCCATCCCTTGAGATCAAGTTCTGCTCGGGTCGGCAGAAACTTGAAACAGGCATCCGCTATATGGCTGCGCTCTTCCCGCTGCAGCATGAACTCAAGTTTTTTCTTCAACGCGTGCAAATGCAGGACATCCGATGCCGCATAGGCCAGTTGCGCGTCCGATAGGGTTTCCGCGGCCCAGTCGGAGCTCTGCTGCTGTTTCGAAAGATCAACACCCAGAAGTTCGCGGGTGATGTCCTTCAACCCATGGCGGTCCGTATAGGTTCGCACGAGTTTCGAAGCGATCTTGGTGCACCAGACCGGTTCGACCTCGATGCCTAGATAGTGCCGCAGCACGGCAACATCAAACCGGGCGAAGTGAAAAATCTTCGGTTTTGCGGTGTCGGTGAGAAGACGGGCCAGGTTGGGCGCTTCGGTCTGGCCGCGCGCGATCTGGACAACATCCGCCGTGCCATCACCGGAAGAGAGCTGAACCACACACAGACGATCACGATGCGGGTTGAGTCCGAGCGTTTCGGAATCGACCGCGACGGCCTCAGCCGCCTCATAGGCGTTCAGATCAGGAAGATCTTCCTTGTGGTATCTGATGCTCATGTGACGCCGTCTCCTGTTGCCGTGCCGGTTTTTCATGCATACAGCAAATGTTTGACCGTGAGGTAAAACATGCAGCCGGTCGTGGCAAGCGGATTGCTACAGGCAGCCGTTGAAGACGCTGCGTAATCGTTGTGCAGTGCTACTTTTTGATGCGGAACGCCTCGTGACAGGTCTTGCAGGTCGCGGCCACCTTGCCAAAAGCAGCCGCCACCGTTTTCTTGTCCGCCCCCTGCGCCGCCAGGCCTTCGAGCGTCTGCGCGGACGACTGCAGGCTCTCCGCGTAAGCGGAAAACTCCGGCCATTCCGCCCAGATCTCCGGACTGGCTTCCGTGGGCGACATCAGGCTGCCTTCGGGAAACAGGTCTGTCATGGCATCGCCCGCGTGTCCGGCAATGGCCTTCGCCGCGCGTTCGATCTCGTCCGGCTTGTAGGCAGCCGTGCCTTTCAGCATCTGCCCCACGACCTTCACGTTCCGGCTGATTTCGGTCATCGCGTCCATGCGTTCCTTGACGATCCCCGTCGCACCGCCATGGGCGAAGGCAGCGCCAACTGCCAGCGTGAGCAGACCGACCGCAAGCGCTGATGAACGTGTTGCCGTTTTCATCTGGCGGTTCCTCTCCTAGTAGATACCGTTGGCTCGCTGCAGCGACCTTACATAAACAACAATCTTGCCCACCTCGTCCTGGCTGACGGAGTCCACAGGCGGCATGTTGCCGAAAGGCCAGTGGTGCGAGCGAACGCCTTGCGCCGCCGCCAGGAAGAACGAGCCGTCAGCATGATGGCTGGGTTCATAGATCTTGTGGACCAGCGGTGGCCCCAGTCCCACGCGTCCATCCGCGACGTCGCCATGGCAGGTCGCGCAATTGGCCCGGAAGAGAGCTTCCCCTTGCAATGCGACCTGGGACAGTTCGGGCAGCTGAACCTGAACCATCGCGGCACCCGTTTCGGCTGGCTGCGGATCATCGTTTTCTCGTGATTGCCAGTAACCCCAGCCACCGAGTGACGCAATGGACACTGCCGTCACAATAATCAGAGTGCGCATCCGGCTCATCACGAACGTCCCCTCATGTCCCTGTCCGGCTCTCCCATACCTGCCAGATCGTCGATGATCGGACAGGTTGGCCGGCTGTCGCCGTGACAGGCGTCCGAAAGCGTTGTCAGAACTTTCTTCAGCGATTTCAGCTCATCGATTTTCCGGTCGATTTCGACGATCTTGGACTGCGTGATGGCTTTCACATCCGCGCTGGCCCTGTTGCCGTCTTCGTAGAGCGACAAGAGTTCGCGGCATTCCTCGATGGAAAAGCCGAGACTGCGGGCCCTTTGCAGAAATTTGAGCGTCTGAAGGTTTGCGTCGGAGAAGTCGCGGTAGCCGTTTTCACTGCGGAGCGGCCGGACAAGCCCGATATCCTCGTAGTAGCGGATCGTCTTGACCGGCAGCCGGCTCTGTTCCGATGCGGTTCCGATATTCATTTTGAGATCCTCAAAGCTTCAGGGTGCGCAGGCGCAAGGCATTGGTGATCACGGAGACCGATGACAGGCTCATGGCGGCGGCGGCCAGCATCGGGGACAGCAAGACTCCCAACAGCGGATAAAGGACGCCCGCCGCGATCGGTACGCCGACGGAATTGTAGGCAAAGGCGAAGAACAGGTTCTGCCGAATGTTCTTCACCGTTGCACGGGCGAGCGTGCGTGCCCGCAGGATGCCTTCCAGATCTCCCTTGAGCAAAGTCAGGCCCGCACTCTCGACCGCGACATCCGCCCCGGTGCCCATGGCCAGGCCGACATCGGCTGCCGCCAGGGCCGGTGCGTCATTGACGCCATCTCCGGCCATCGCCACCCGGTGCCCGGCGGCCTTGAGCTCCTCGACGAGTTTCTGCTTGCCTTCCGGAAGAACACCGGCGCGGACATCGTCGATGCCGAGCGCGGCGGCAACGGCTTCGGCCGTTCGCGGTGCATCGCCGGTCGCCATGACGATTTTTACCCCGTCCGCGTGCAGCGCATCGATTGCCGCCCTGGCGTTGTGTTTCACAGGATCGGCGACAGCGATCACTCCCTGCACAACGGCCCGGCCCGCATCCTCCCTGACGAGATACATGACCGTCTTGCCGAGCCCGGCGAGCTCTTCGGCACGGTCCTGAAACTGGTCAAGCTCAGCCCCGGCCCCGGTCGCGAATGATGCATTGCCGAAGAACACGCGGCTATCGCCGACCAACGCAGTCACGCCCTTGCCCGTCACGGCTTCGAAACAGCTCATCTCGGGGATATCCAGCGCCCTCTCGCGCGTCACGTCAAGGATTGCCTCTGCGAGGGGGTGCTCAGACCCTTTTTCAATCGCAGCGGCCAAAGCCAGCATGTTGTTTTCCGCGACGCCGTCACCGGCGAGAATGTCAGTCACGACCGGTCTGCCTTCCGTCAGGGTGCCGGTCTTGTCGACGACTATGACATCCACTTCGGCCAGGTGTTCCAGGCTCTCGGCGGTCTTCACGAGAACGCCGGCCTGTGCGCCCCTGCCCGTCGCCGTCATGATCGACATCGGCGTTGCCAGCCCAAGCGCGCAGGGGCAGGCGATGATCAGAACCGAAACGGCCGCGATAATCCCGTGCACGAACGCCGGGCTTGGCCCGAAGACCAGCCATGCGAAGAACGCGAGCACGGCAACGGCAACCACCGTTGGCACGAAGTAACTTGCAACACGGTCCGCCAACCCCTGGATCGGTGCACGCGAGCGCTGTGCGGCGGCGACCATATCGACGATCTTGGACAGCATCGTATCCGCGCCGACGAGTTGCGCTTCCATGACCATCGACCCGGTCTTGTTGAGCGTGCCGCCCGTGACCTTGTCCCCTGGCTGTTTTTGCACCGGGACCGGCTCACCGGTAACGAGACTTTCGTCGACGGACGAGCCTCCTTCCAGCACGACGCCGTCAACCGGCACTGCTTCGCCCGGACGGACCCGCAGCCGGTCCCCGGCCAGAATGTTGTCCAGAGGCGCGTCATATTCGTCGCCATCCGCGGTCAGGCGCCGTGCGGTCTTGGGCGCGAGATCGAGCAGCGCCCGGATGGCATCGCCGGTTCGTTCCCTTGCGTTCAGTTCCAGGACCTGACCGACAAAGACAAGCGCGACAATCACAACCGCCGCCTCGAAATAGACGGGCATGTGGCCGCTGGCGCCTTTCAGCGCGTCGGGGAACAGGAACGGCAGGAAGGCGGCGATCATGGAATAGAGATAGGCGGTCCCGACACCGATCATGATCAGGGTCCACATGTTGAAATGCCGCGTGACCAGCGACGTCCAGCCGCGCTGGAAAAACGGCAGGGCAGCCCACAGGACGACGGGTGTCGCCAGAATGGCCTCCAGGTAAATGGCAACCCCTTCCCCGATCCAGTCGCGGACCGGCACCCCGACCATCGGTCCCATTGTCAGGACGAGAAGCGGGATGGCGGCGACAACGCTGACCCAGAGGCGGCGGGTAAAGTCGATCAACTCATGATTGGGTTCGTCCGACACACCGCTCATCGGCTCCAGGGCCATGCCGCAGATCGGGCACGTCCCCGGGCCCTCCTGAATGATTTCCGGATCCATCGGGCAGGTGAAGAGCGCACCGGAGGCAGACTTCTCCGCGTCGAGCTTCTTTTTTTTCTCGTTGTTGCCGGACAGGTAGAAATAGGGGTCGGCGTCGAACTTGTCGTGGCACTTCGGATTGCAGAAGTGGTAGGTCTCGCCCTTGTACTTCAGGGACGGCTTGCCCTTGCCCAGCGTCACCGACATCCCGCAGACCGGGTCTACGGCCTGGCCGGGATCCGTGCGTTTTTCCAAGGTGGCAACTTGTTCCTGCATGTTCTGCACACTCTTCATCAAGACTGATTTCAAGCGTCAGTTAGGGCCTCCAGTCACTGGAAGGTCAATCTGAAAAACCACGTAGGCCATGCTCCCGGCATTGCCGGGACCTGCCTCAAGCGACAGACGCCGACGTTTCTAACCGGCTTTTTGCTTCAGGCTGGCCATCAGATTGTGGAACTTTTCGCCCTGAACGGCGACATGATTGCGCAGGGCATCGGCCGCCGCCTCCGGTTCTCCGCCGGCAAGGGCATCAACAATGGCCTCGTGTTCGGCCATGGACTGCGCCATCCGGCCGCGGAACTTCAGCTGCTGCCGCCTGAACGGTTTCAGGCGCTTGTGAAGTTTGGTTGCTTCCTGCTCCAGAAAACCGTTGCCCGACTGCTGGTAGATCGTTTTGTGGAAACGCTCGTTTTCAGCGTAATACCCGTCCGTATCCCTCGCCTCGACGGCCATCTGACACCTGGCATTCGCGTCACGAAGTTCTTCGATTGCCTCGTCGGAAATCCTGCGCGCAGCCAGCCGGCCGCAGACGGCTTCCAGTTCCGCCATGACCTCGAACATTTCCATCAGCTCGATCGGCCCGGGCTGGCGCACGAACGCGCCGCGCCGCGGCACCAGTTCGACCAGACCCGACAGCGCCAGTCTTTGCAGCGCTTCGCGCAGTGGCGTGCGGGAGACGCCGAACTGCTCGGCAAGCCTCACCTCGTCCAAACGGTCCCCGTTCTGGAAAATGCCGCTGAAAATGTGCTCCTCGAGCGCTTCAGCAATGTTGTCGGCGCGCCGTTGTTCCATGACTTTTCTTCTAGTTCGGCCAGCGCTGAAACGCAAACCCGTATTTTTTGTATACAAGATTGTTGACTAAAAATACAGAACGATCCTACACTGCCGGCGCCGTCCGGGAGAAATTCCCGTTCGGGCACTTCGGGAGGAAATCATGAAATCAATTTTGAAAGGCGCGGTGGCAGCCCTTGCCGTCATGAGCACTGCAACGCTGGTTCAGGCAACGGAACTGCGGTTGTCTCACCAGTGGTCCAACAAGGATGTCCGCCACCAGGTGGCGCAGATCGTTGCAGATGAAGTGGCTGCCGCAGATGTTGGTCTGGAGATCAAGATCTTCGGCTCCAAGTCCCTGTTCAAGCCACGCGAGCAATACAAGCCGCTCAGCCGCGGTCAGCTCGACATGACCGTGTTTCCGCTGAGCTATGCCGGTGGCCAGCAGCCGGCCTACAACCTGACCCTCATGCCCGGTCTGGTGAAGAACCACGACCATGCGGCGCGCCTCAGCGAGTCGCCATTCATGGACGCCCTTGAGGCGAAAATGGCGGACGATGACGTGATGGTCCTGGTTCACGGCTACCTGGCCGGTGGTTTTGCCGGAACGGACAAGTGCATCACCAGCCCGGATGACGTCAAAGGACTGCAGACCCGTGCGGCGGGCAAATCCTTCGAACAGATGCTGGCAGGCGCAGGTGCCTCGATCGCATCCATGGCGTCTTCGGAGATCTACAACGCCATGCAAACGGGCGTTCTTCAGGCAGCCAACACGTCGTCTTCGTCGTTCGTGTCCTATCGCATCTACGAACAGGTCAAGTGCTACACACCTGCGGGCGACGTTGCCCTCTGGTTCATGTACCAGCCGCTTCTGATGAACAAATCGACATTCGAAGGTCTCAACGAAGCGCAGCAGCAGGCGCTGCTGGCCGGTGCCGAGAAGGCCGAAGCATTCTACCTTGCCGAGGCGAAAAAACAGGATGCGGCCTCCGTGCAGGTGTTTGAGGAAGCCGGTGTCGAGATCGCACAGATGAGCCCGGAAGACTTTGAAGCCTGGCGCAAGCTGGCGATGGAAACGTCCTACCAGAAATTCGTCGAGGAAGTTCCGGACGGGCAGGACCTGCTCGACAAGGCGCTCGCCGTAGAGTGACACACCAGGTGGCGGCCGATGGCCGCCACGCTTCTTGTTTCAATCCCGGATCTTGAGGGAGTCGGTAATGGCCGGCCATAGTTCCGCTGTTGTCGCGCGCACGGGAAACAATCCGTTCCTGCGCGCCGTCGCAGCCATCTCAACCCTTGCAGGCTGGTGCTCGGCGGCCATGATCGTTGCCGCGGTTGCGATCACCTGCCAGATGATCTTCGTGCGGTTCGTCCTCAACGGTTCGACGGTCTGGCAGACCGAGGCGGTCATCTACCTCGTCATCGCAGCGACACTGGTCGGACTGCCTTATGTCCAGCGCCTGCGCGGTCACGTGAATGTGGATCTCATTCCGCTTTCGCTCGGGCCTCGTGCGCGGTTCGCACTTGCCATGCTCACCTCCGCCCTGTCGATCGTCATCGTGTCGATCATGCTGTGGTACGGGTTCGAATACTGGCATTTCGCCTGGGATCGCGGCTGGCGTTCCGACACGGTCTGGGGCGTCAGGCTCTGGATCCCCTATTTCTCCATTCCGATCGGGTTCGGTCTGCTCCTGCTTCAGCTGATTGCTGACCTGGTGGCCGTTCTGACCGGAACCGACAAACCGTTTGGCCTGGAGTAAGCGAGATGGATCCCCTTCTACTGGGCGCAATCGTCGCGATTGCCACAATCCTGGTTCTCTTTTCCGGCGTTTCGGTCGCCATCGGGCTGCTGATCGTTTCCGCGGGCTTCCTGATCATCTTCGACGGCCCCCGCTCGCTGGAACTCATGCCGGAAATCCTGTTCGGCAAGCTCGACAATTTCGCACTTCTGTCGATCCCGATGTTCATCATCATGGGCGCATCGATTGCGTCGACGCGAGCCGGTGCCGATCTCTACGAGGCCCTGGAACGATGGCTGACGCGTGTGCCGGGCGGACTGGTCGTGTCCAACCTCGGCGCCTGCGCCCTGTTCGCGGCCATGTCCGGCTCATCCCCCGCGACCTGTGCCGCAATCGGCAAGATGGGAATTCCGGAAATGCGCAAGCGCGGTTATCCGGACGGCGTTGCAGCCGGGTCCATTGCCGCCGGTGGAACACTGGGCATCCTGATCCCGCCCTCCGTCACGATGATCGTCTACGGCATCGCGACCGAAACCTCGATCGGCCGGCTGTTCCTGGCCGGTGTCATTCCCGGCCTGTTGCTGGTCGGTCTCTTCATGGCATGGTCGCTCTACTCGACCTGGCGGTCGGGAGAAGGCAGACGCCTCAGTTCCGGCAGCTACAGCTGGGGCCAGCGGTTCGAAATCCTGCCGCGCGTCCTGCCCTTCATCGCCATCATTCTGGGCGTGCTCTATGCCATGTATGGCGGTGTCGCAACACCGTCCGAGACGGCTGCGGTGGGTGCGCTTCTGTGCCTTATGATCGCAATGATCATCTACAAGCTCTGGCAGCCCCAGGCGCTTTGGGTGGTTCTGCGCGACAGCACCAAGGAATCGGTGATGATCCTGTTCATCATCGCCGCCGCCGGTGTGTTCTCCTACATGCTCAGTTCGCTGTTCATCACCCAGTCGATCGCCGAATGGATCGGCACGCTGGATGTCAATCGCTGGGTCCTTATGGGAGCCGTCAACATCTTTCTGCTGATCGCCGGTTTCTTCCTGCCGCCGGTCGCCGTCATTCTCATGGCAGCGCCGATCCTCTTGCCGATCATAACCACAGCCGGATTCGATCCAATCTGGTTCGCCGTTGTTCTGACGATCAACATGGAAATCGGGCTGATTTCTCCGCCCGTGGGTCTGAACCTTTACGTGATCAACGGCATCGCACCCGATATCTCGCTGAAAACGATCCTGACCGGTTCGCTGCCGTTTGTCGGATGCATGGTGCTGGCGATCATCCTTCTGTGTCTGTTTCCCGAACTGGCGACCTGGCTTCCGGACGTGGTCATGGGGAAAGCGGTATGACGCTGTTTGCCGACCTTCTGTCCACGGTCTTCGAGCGCCGCTACCGGCTCCCCGGGCGCTATCTCAGGAACGAGCGTCCGCTTGAGGACCTGGCTGACGAACTGGTCGGCTCGGCGGGCGAAACATCCGGTCTGGCCCTTGCACAGGATATCCTGTCCGGCTTCGAGAACCTGGATGATGACGAGAAACTCGCCTTTTTCCGGACAATCGCCGGCAGGCTCAACATTGATCCGGAAAAGGTGCGGATCGCGCTTGACGCCTATGAGCAGTCTCCGTCCAAGGCGACGTACAAGGACTTCATGACAGCGGCGGAACCACGCAGGCAGGAACTGTTCCGCCGCCTCAACCGGGTGCCCGGTGCAACGGGTACGCTGGTCGACATGCGTGCAAACCTCTTGAGACTCGGCGGGCAGGATCCGGAGCTTGATGCGCTGGATCTCGATCTCAGGCATCTGTTCGCGTCCTGGTTCAATCGCGGTTTCCTTGTGCTCAGGCCGATCAACTGGGAGAGCCCGGCCCACATCCTGGAAAAGATCATCGCCTATGAGGCCGTGCACGCGATCCACAGCTGGGATGACCTGCGCCGGCGGCTGGAGCCGGCGGATCGGCGCTGTTTCGCCTTCTTCCATCCGTCCATGCCGGACGAACCGCTTATTTTCGTGGAAGTCGCGCTGACCAAGGGGATCGCCAACTCCATTCAGTCGCTGCTGGCAGAAGACCGGGAAGCGCACGCGGCCGAAGACGCCGATACGGCCGTGTTCTATTCGATCTCGAACTGCCAGGCCGGCCTGGCGAACATCTCGTTCGGTAACTCGCTGATCAAACAGGTCGCGTCCGACCTGGCGGCCGAGCTCGACGGGCTGAAGACCTTCGTCACCCTGTCCCCGATCCCGGGCCTGACACGCTGGCTGGAACGCGAAGGCGACGAATGGGCAGATGATCCGCCGGACCAGATGAAGGCCAAGGCGGCGCATTATCTCCTCAATGCCAAATCGAGGGGAGACAGCCCCTTCGACCCGGTCGCCCGGTTTCACCTGGGCAACGGGGCGGTCATTCATGCCGTTCATGCCGGAGCGGACATGTCCGAAAAAGGTCAGGTCCAATCAGGCGGCACGATGGTCAATTATCTTTACGATCTCCCAAAAGTGGCGCAAAACCACGAAAAATACGCGACAACGCAGGAAGTCATGGCCACGGACGCGGTCAAGTCACTTGCAAAGACCGCTGTGCTCAACAAGAACAGAAAAGGCGACGCCAATGCCGAACCCACTCTTTGACAGCCTTTTTGGCATTCATGCCGGCAAATCGACGACATTTCTGCGATTGCCGGACGGGCATACCCTTACCCATCAGGACTTTCTGGAAACTGCAGCCAGAACCGCGAACGCCCTGACCCGTCTCGGGCTGACGGCTGGCGACCGTGTTGCGGTTCAGGTCCAGAAGTCGCCGGAAGCGCTTGCCCTTTATGCCGCCTGCGCGCAGGCCGGTCTGGTGTTTCTTCCGCTCAACACGGCCTATACGGTCGATGAGCTGACCTATTTCATCGACAACAGCGGCGCGTCCCTGGTTGTCTGCGACAGCAGGAGCGAGGCCGACCTTAAACCGGTCGCCGCCAAGCTGGGTGCGAAGCTCGAAACGCTGAACGCGGACGGGTCCGGTTCCCTGAGCGCAAACGCGAGCGAGATGCCGTCGCATTTTGCCACCGTGGAGCGGAGCGGCGATGACCTTGCAGCCTTCCTCTATACGTCCGGCACGACAGGCCGGTCCAAAGGGGCCATGCTGACGCAGAACAATCTCCTCTCGAACGCGCAGACACTTGTCGGGGAATGGCGGTTTACCAGCGAGGATGTTCTCCTGCACGCGCTGCCGATCTTCCACACGCACGGCCTGTTCGTTGCAACGAACGTGACCCTTGCGGCAGGCGGAAGCATGATCTTCATGCCGAAATTCGACCTGGACGAAATCATCGCACACATGCCCGAAGCAACCTCGATGATGGGCGTGCCGACATTCTATACGAGACTGCTGGACGATCCCCGGTTCACGAAGGACCTGACCTCCCACATGCGTCTGTTCGTTTCCGGCTCCGCACCGCTTCTCGCCGAAACACACGTCCAGTTCGAGGAGCGAACAGGCCACCGCATCCTGGAACGGTACGGCATGACCGAGACGAACATGAACACGTCCAATCCCTATGACGGCGAGCGGCGCGCCGGAACCGTCGGCTTCCCGCTTCCGGGCGTTGAACTGAAGATCACCGATACGGAGAGCGGAACCAGCCTGCCCCAGGGCGAGGTCGGTCAGATCGAAGTGCGGGGGCCGAATGTCTTCAAGGGCTATTGGCAAATGCCGGAAAAGACGGCTGCAGAGCTGCGCGGCGACGGGTTTTTCATTACCGGCGATCTCGGCCGGATCGATGATGACGGCTACGTTCACATTGTCGGGCGCAACAAGGACCTGATCATCTCCGGCGGCTACAACATCTATCCGAAAGAGATCGAACTTGTGCTCGACGATCAGCCCGGCGTAATGGAAAGCGCGGTGATCGGCGTGCCGCATCCCGATTTCGGTGAAACCGTGCTTGGTGTGATCGTGCCCGAGAAAGACACGTCCCCGGACCTCGACGCGATGCACGATGCGGTC
The DNA here is from genome assembly GCF_030733265.1 of Roseibium sp. MMSF_3412. Lineage (GTDB taxonomy): Bacteria > Pseudomonadota > Alphaproteobacteria > Rhizobiales > Stappiaceae > Roseibium. The sequence goes on from NZ_JASHJI010000011.1 coordinate 65,405, forward strand.
AAGGCATCGCTCGCCCGGTTCAAGCATCCGCGAAAGCTGATCCTGCTGGACGAGTTGCCACGCAACACCATGGGCAAAGTTCAGAAGAACGTCCTGCGCGACGCCTACAAGGACATGTTCGCATAAGGGCACGGACCGCACGCGCGCCGGCCTCATCCACGTGCATTGCCATTTGAGGTGATTGACTGGGTGGCGCAGGCGGACTAGCTTGGCGCATCAATTCCACGCGAACCCGGGGAGGATCACATGACATTTTTTCGATATCACGATCGTACCCGCGGTCCCGTCCAGGCCCTGCAAACGCGTTTGTAGGGCTGATCGAAGGACATAATTCAACGTCACGACGATCTGCCCAAAGGGCGGCTCACGGAGCCGCGTATCCCGGTTTGAAAGTTGTGACCCATGTCTTTGATCAATCTGCGCAATCTCGGCGTTGTTCTTTCCACCCCCCTGTTTGAAAACCTCAACCTGAACCTTGAAAAAGGTGACCGGATCGGTCTCGTCGCGGCGAACGGAACCGGCAAATCAACCCTGTTGCGCATCATCGCGGGTCTTGCCGACGCAACCCATGGCGAGATGACCCTCGCACGGGGCACGAAGGTTGGTCTTGTCTCGCAGGATGTTCCGGACGGTCTCCTGGAACTGACCCTCCATGACGCTGTCCTTTCCGCGCTCACGCAGGAACAGGCCGAAACGGAAAGCTGGCGCGTCGATATCGCACTCAACGATCTTCAGGTTCCAGAATCGCATTGGCAACACCCCTTGCGAAACCTGTCGGGCGGCTGGCAACGGGTGGCCCTGCTGGCACGGGCCTGGGCAGATGAGCCCGACGTCCTCCTGATGGACGAGCCGACAAACCATCTGGATCTGAACCGGATCGGCATTCTACAGGACTGGATGACAACCGTCGCGCGCGGCACACCGATGATCATTGCGAGCCATGACCGGGCGTTTCTCGACGCGGTCTGCAACCGCACCCTCTTCTTGAGGCGCGAGACATCGCACGCGTTTTCCCTGCCTTACACCAGGGCGCGTCAAAACCTGGCGGAACTCGACGGTGCCGCCGAGCGCCGGTTTCAAAACGATCTCGCCAAGGCAAACCAGCTCCGCCGGAAAGCCGCGAAGCTGAAGAACATCGGGGTTAATTCAGGGTCAGACCTGTTGCTCAGCAAGACCAGGCAGTTGAAAGAGCGGGCGGATAAAATCGAAAACGCGGCCCGGCCCGCCGAGAAACCCAACTCCGCCGGCAAGATCCGGCTGGAGAATTCTAGCGCTCATGCCAAAGCGCTTGTCAGCCTTGCGCAATCAACCGTGACGATCCCGGGCGGTCGAACGCTGTTCAAACTTCCGCAGCTCTGGATCAATCCCGGTGACCGCGTGGTCGTTCTGGGTGCGAACGGCACCGGAAAGTCGCGTCTCTTGTCCCGGATCATGGACGCCCTTGAGACCGAGACTGCCGACACACGCGTCGCGCCATCAGCCGTGCCGGGTGTCTCGGATCAGAACCTGTCACAGCTGGACCGTTTCAGGAGCCCCATTTCGGCGGTCACGGAAGCGTCCGATGTCGGCGACAACAGGGCGCGCGCACTCCTTGCCGAAGCCGGGCTTTCCATTGAGCTGCAGGACAAGAACATAAAGACGCTTTCGGGTGGACAGCGCAGCCGCCTGGCCATGCTGCTGCTGCGGCTCAAGCGGCCGAATTTCTACATTCTTGACGAGCCGACAAACCACCTGGACATCGACGGGCAGGAAGCGCTCGAACGGGAACTTCTGGCTCAAGACACCACGGCACTGATCGTCAGTCACGACCGGACGTTTGTCCGCAATGTCGGTACCAGGTTCTGGCAGATCGACGGCAAACGGCTCACGGAAACGGACAGCCCGGAACCGTTCTTTGCGGCGCAGCTTCACGAGACAGTGTGACCGTCAGCCGAGGACGACGACCTTGGTGCCGACATCGACGCGCTTGTAAAGGTCGATGATGTCCTGGTGCCACATGCGGATACAGCCGCTGGACGCATTGGTCCCGATGCTGTTTGGCTGATTCGTGCTGTGAATGCGGTAGAGCGTATCCTTGTTGCCCTGCCATAGATAGAGGCCCCGGGCGCCGATCGGGTTGCCCGGGCCGCCTTCCTGGCCGTCCCGGTACTTTTCCAGTTTCGGGTCGCGCTCAATCATCTCGTCGGGCGGGAACCATTTGGGCCATTCGCGCTTGAACCGGATCACGGCCTCGCCGTTCCAGGCAAACCCCGCCCGGCCGACACCGATACCATATCGGATTGCCCGCCCGCCCGGCTCAACGAGATAGAGAAACTTCTTGCGCGGATCGACGACGATCGTGCCGGCCGGATAGCGGGTCGGATAAAAGACGGTCTGCCTCAGGTATTTCGGGTCGAATGACTGGTAGTCGATCCCCGGAAGCGAAAAACCGCCATCGCGCACCGGAGCGTAGGCGGAGGCATAGTTCGGCGTTCCGTCGGCCAAAGGCGTCAGGCCTGCCTGCACCGTCGATTTCTGCTGCCCCTGACAGGCCGCCAGAAGAAACGGAACACAAAAAACCAGACTGCGACGGCTCAGTTTTCGCGACATGTTTGTGTCCTTTGGCTCTTTCACACCGTGCAGGGCATTCCGGCAACTCTGCCTGTTCGAAACGCTTCACGCACCCCTGACCGGCGCCTTTCCGTCAACAATCAACAAATACAACATCAAAAGCAGGCAACAATATTATGGTAAACGCAGCCTTAACAAGGGCCGTTCGGGATCAAATGCGCGGCGAATTTACCGCAATGCGTGGCATTCCCGCCAGTGTCTGGCGACACTCAAAGGAGATTGCTTCCGTCTTTCGATCACGGGCTCAAGGCGGCGCTGATTTTTCCGGTTGTGGAGTGAATCCCCCTTTCCTCCGAGGCTGAACGCCAACTTCGCCAGCAGTCGCGCGCAAGATCTTCCAAGTAAATTAAACGATTTTTTCAATTCTAAAATCCCCTTTTATTCAAATAACTTCACTTACTTTCGTAGCGTAATTTATGTATCCTGAAAAAGCCCTTTATCAAGAATATTGAAAATCAAATAGATCAGAAATATAATACTTATCAACAGCTTATATTGTTTTTCTATTTCTTTGAATTTTCTCTTATTGGTTGTGAGGGCGCGTGTATGTTGGAACCAGAAGACAAAACCGCTGTCGAAACAGCGGGCGATTTTGCTGGCATAACGAAGTGGGAGCGGTATAGCGACGAAAAAGGCGGAGCCGAGCAGGAACGGCGCGATTTCGAGCGCTTTGCGATTGCCATTCTGAAAGTGCAGGACAAGGTGCGCCGGCGGTCCGGCGCCTTGCGAATTGACCGCGCCCAGCACGCCAAGGCGCTTCTTTCCGTCGATAACGCCATGCTCCGGATTTCGGAGGACCTGCCCGAAGAGCTCGTCGCGGGTCATTGGCAGAAAGGCGCAGAACTGCGCACCACGCTGCGCCTGTCCAACGCCAGCGGCCAGCATCAGCCCGACAGCGAGCGCGACCTGCGTGGCGCAGCTCTCAGGGTTGATGCCGGAGACGAGGTCCAGGACCTCCTCATGACCAACTTTCCCGTCCCCCATGCCCGCGATGCGGAGCAGTTCATCGCCTTTGCCAGTGCAATGGCCGGCAACCGCATCATCGGGATCGTCAAGCTTCTCTTCGCCGTTGGTCCCCGCGAGGCAATCCGCATGCTGCGCAATGTCGCCGGTGGCACAGGGCGCAAGGTGCACACGCTTTCGCAGGAAAGCTTCTGGAGCCGCGGTGCGATCCTGTGGGGAGATGCCGGTCCGGTCAGGTATTTTCTCCGGCCTCAGTCGAACGACGCCGGTGCGGATACCGATAAGGACATCCCAATTGACCAGAACTACCTGCGCAACGAGATCGCGCAGAGGGTTGGCGAAGGCGATGTCAGCTGGGAACTGTGCGTTCAGCGGTTTGTCAGCGAAGACGTCACGCCGGTCGAGGACGCCGCCGCCGAATGGCCCGAGGACAGGTCGCCGCCCATCGTTGCCGCGCACCTCACCATCCCCAAACAGGACGTGGCAACGCTCGAGGCACAAGAGAAGGCCGCGGCAATCGACAGGCTTGCCTTCAACCCGTGGAACACGCAGCCCGGATTCCGTCCGCTCGGCAACCTCAACAGGGCACGCAAGGCCGTCTATGCGGCAAGCGCCGCGCACCGGGCCCGCAAGAGGTTTTATGAGCCGGTCCCCCTGCGCAACCGGATCGTGACCGCCGTGCTGGCACCGACCTTCGGCTTCGTCAACCGCTGGCGGCCCTGGTACCGGCTGCCGCATCTGGTGGCGCTCCTGAACCTGTCGCTTCTGCGCCATCAGCTGCGCAAGGAAAACCTCATCGACCGCGAACCGGTCGACCCCAACCCGCAGGCGACGCAACCCGATGCGCCGACTCCGGAAGCCGCCTGGGACGGACGGTTCTTCGACGGGACGCAGAACGATCTCAGCGTGCCGGAGATGGGCAAGGTCGGTGCCGTGTTCGGACGCAATCTCACGCCCGATCCGCGCCCGGACGACATCAACACGCCCAACCCGGTCGAAATCAGCCAGCAGCTGCTCTACCGGAAATCGTTCATTCCGGCGACGTCGCTCAACGTGCTCGCCGCCGCATGGATCCAGTTCCAGGTCCACGACTGGGTGCAGCACGCCCGCAGGCCCCTTGGCGAGAAAGACCTCGAAGTGCCGATGCCGGATGGCCAGACCTGGAAGAACACGCCCAAGGGCAAGAAAGAATCCGTCATGCGGATCGCCGGGGACCAGCCGATCGGGACCGAGGGCGGCGCCAGTCTGACATTCGAAAATACCGTCTCGCACTGGTGGGACGGATCGGAAATCTATGGCAGCAGCCTGCAGAAATCCGACCGGTTGAGGGACGGCACCGGCCCGACGCTGCGCCTTGAAAACGGATACCTGCCGGAAAACAATCTCGGCATGGAAGTCACCGGTTTCAACGAAAGCTGGTGGCTGGGCCTCTCGGCCCTGCACACGCTGTTCGCGCGCGAGCACAACACGGTCTGCGATGCGCTGCGCAGGGAGTACCGGGACTGGAGCGACGAACGGATCTACCAGACCGCCAGGCTCGTCATTTCCGCGCTGATCGCAAAGATCCATACGGTCGAGTGGACACCTGCCATTCTTGCGACACCGGAAATCGATGTCGCTCTCAACGCGAACTGGTCGGGACCGGCAGGCGCTTTCACGCGCATGGGGCTCTGGCTGCAAGAGGCCCACGCCCTGCGGGGCATTCCGGACACCCTGCCCGACCATCACGCTGCGCGCTACTGCCTGACGGAGGATTTCGTCACCGTCTACCGGCTGCACCCGCTCCTGCCGGACGACTACCGCATCCACGACAGCCAGACAGGCACCTTCCGGGAGAAGCTCGAATTCAACGATATCCAGGGCATTCGAACCGACGAGGTCATGCGCAGGATCGGCCTGTCGGATGTGCTCTATTCCATGGGCAATGCCCATCCGGGCGCAATTACGCTGCACAATTATCCGCGCGCCCTGCAGCACTTCACCCGCACGTCGCACGATCTCAAGTCCGAGATCATCGACCTCTCCGTTGTCGATATCGTGCGCGAACGCTCGCGCGGCATCCCGCGCTACAACAAGTTCCGGCAAGGCCTGCACAAGCCGCCGATCCGCAGCTGGGAGGAGATCACCGCCAACGGCGAGGATGTCCGCCTTCTCAAGGAAATCTACGGCTCGTTCGACAATATCGACACGATGGTCGGCCTGTTCGCGGAAACGCCGCCGCCGGGTTTCGGCTTCTCCGACACCGCGTTCCGCATCTTCATCCTGATGGCGACGCGCCGGCTCCAGTCGGACCGCTTCCTCACGGTCGATTTCCGTCCGGAAATCTATTCGCCGCTCGGTCTTGCCTGGGTCCAGGAAAACACCATGACCAGCATCATCCTGCGCCACTTCCCGGAATTCGCGAGTGTTCTGCCGACCGGACAGAGCGCGTTTGCGCCGTGGCGTCCGCGTCAGACCTGAGGAGACACGCTCATGCCCGTCTCCGTTCCACGTCTGAATTATGTGTGGCGTTCCGCTCTTTGGGTTCTGAATGCCGTCGTGCTCGTTGCGGTGGCCGCCACCGGCTATCTTGTCTACGTCGAAACCACCTGGGCGACGCCGGACTTCCGCGCCGCGCCCGAAGCCTTCCGGCACGGCACGATCGGGACCGAGGTCATGCCGCTGCCGGTCGCCCTTGTCCTGCCTGAGCTCTTTCCGCACCACTTCCAGCCTGCTGGACCGGACGCGGGAAGCTGGGTGGACCAGTTCGGCTTTCTCGACGATCCCGACAATCCGGACGACCTGCCGGTCGGTTTCACGACGACGAACTATCGCCCGCTGACGGCGGCGCCCTCTCCCGTTCCCTTCGTCGCGCTCACCTGTGCCCTTTGCCACACCACGGAATTCGGCACCTCGGACGACGCAACGCCCGTGCGCGTGCTCGGGCCCGGCAGCGTTTCAATCAACCTTTTTGCCTGGCTGGACGCCTTTCAATCGTCGATCCTGGAACGCATGCCCGCACCGGCAGGCGAACCCCGGGAAAACGCGCCTTACCGCCTGACGGTGCCGGCGATCCTGGCGGCCTATGAGGAAAAAACGGGAGAAGCTCTCTCGCTTCCGGAGCGCATCATGACCGGGCTCTGGCTCCGGCAGATCAGAAGCCGCCTTGAGGACGGCATTGCCCGTTTCGACGAACCCTACGGCCATGGCCGGTCACGCGATGAGGATGTCACGCCGACCGGGCCGACGCGCACGCTGGCATTCCGCACGCTTTTGCGCAATGTCATGCATTACCCGGCCAACAATCTGCCGATCCATTCGAAAATCGCGACGATCTTCAATCAGGGCTGGCGCGAGCGTGCGCAGTTCGACGGCTCGGTCGCGGATGTCAATGCGCGCAGTTCGCTGGCGGCGGTCGCCGCCGGTGCAACCGAAGTCAACCTTGCGCATCCGGAGATCGTTCACAATATCCGCGAGGCAATCGCCTACACGATCGACCTGAAACCGCCGCCCTTCGAGGCGCTGTTTCCCGCAGCGGCGCCGCCGGACCCGGCAACGGTTGAACGGGGCCGGGCGGTCTACCGGACCTATTGCCTTTCGTGTCACGGCGACAAGTCCCCGGACGGCTGGGAGTTCGGGCCGCGGACGCACGACGTGATCCCGTTAAGTGAAATCGGCACCGACCCGGAGCGGGTGATGTTCCGTCACTACGGCGAAATGCCCGATGCGCTGCATGCCTATTTCCCCAAGGAACACGCCTTCGCCTTTGACCGGGGCGATGTGTTTCCGCAGCCGGAAGAAGCCGGCAATCTTGCCATTCGCGGCTATGTCGCCGGCCCTGTCGACGGTGCCTTCCTCAGAGCGCCATATCTCCACAATGCCAGCGTGCTGACCCTGGCGGAGCTGATCAATCTGGAGCCGAGGCGGACGGAATTCTATCGCGGCCGGAACACCTACGACACCGAGCGGGTCGGGTTTCACAGCCCGTCGGCACGGGACGACCAACGGTATTTCCGTTTCGACACGGCCGCGCCGGGCAATTCCAATTCCGGGCACGACTATCCCTGGGCGATCGACGATCCACGGCGCGATCCCGCCGCCCTTTCAGACCTGCTCGCCTATTTGAAAACGCTGTGAGGTTCGACATGACCCATGACAGACCGCGCGCACTCACCCTGTCCCAGGTCACGCTGGTCAACGTGGCTTCGGGACTTCTCATCATCTGGTGCCTGCTCGCGCCGGAGCTCGGCGGAGACCTTGAGCTTGGGCGCACCAAGCTGACCATCTGGGCGACGACATTCCTGCTGCTGCCGGCCCTGGCCTTCTGGCTGTTCCGGACATCCGGCCAGGCGGTGGCCAATCTGGCCTATCTGTTCTGGACCGGTGCCTGGGTGCTGTTCGTGCTCCATGCCTACTGGGCGGTCTTCATCATCTTCGACGGTGTTGCCGACACGTTCGTGCAACAGGGCACGGTGATTGCCGGCGGCAATTTCCTTCTGCTCGGCCTGTGGACGCTGGATGTCGCGATGATCTGGCTGCTGCCCGCCCGCATGCAGTCTTTCTGGGTCCAGTTGGTCGTCCGGCTGATCGCCTTCCTGATCTTTGCCGGAACGCTGGTCGTTCTCAGGGGCGGGGCCATTCAGATCCTGGGTTTCGTATTCACCGGCACGCTCATCGCCGCGGCCTTTGTACGCGCGATCGTCCAGGTGCCCGCGCATAAAGTGGAGGCTCAACATGGACAAGCAGGTTAACACGCACAAAGGCCTTAACGACCTTCTCGCCCGGCCGCTTCTGGAAACGATGTGGCGGCGCCGGACGCACCGGGTGCCGCGCGGCGTGGAGGAAGTCGCCGCCGGTTCCATGACCTACAAATCCGAGCAGGAACCCAAGCCGCTGTCGGAGCTTGAGGAAGCCGTTCTGATCGCCACGACCGGGGCAACGGGTCTGACCATGCCGGACCGGCCGTTCCAGGACCCGGACACCGGCCGCCTGGTGATGGCCAAGCCCAACCTGACCATGACAGGGCGGACGGCCGGAAGCCCGGACAACGCCCAGGGCACCCACTTCTTCCTGATCAATGACAGCGGCACCTATTTCCTGCGCCAGTTGCCGCCCAGCGGCGAAGCGTTCTCGCCGGAAACGCTGATCGCGCGCGCAAACGAATCGAAGGTGCAGCTGCTGGACAGGCGTCTCGACGTGAATGAGGGCGGACGCAACTTCCCCGCCTATCTCGATTCCAACCGCCTCCTGTCCAACCTGCCGGGGACAACGATCCTGGTTCCGGTGGTCGATCTCTCGCACCAGTATATCAACGGCCTGATGTATCTCCTGACGCAGCCTGACGGGTCACGGCCCGCGCTTGTCGACGACCGCAACTTCTATTTCTCCGCCGGCGTGAAGGAGTGGGTACGTCGAAAGTTCCTGAACAACGACATCAAGGTGCCGCTCGGCATCATCGGCTCGCTCAGAACGCAGCTGGAAGCGCCGCTGCTGTTGCAGAACCTGTTTCTTGTCGCCGAGGCCATGGGCCTCGGAGCCTGGATCCACGCCACGATCAGCCCGCCGGTTCTGACCGGCGATCCGAAATTCAGCGACCGCTACGGACCGATGCTGGGGTTTGAACATGCCGTGCCGAAATGGCGGCTGATGGATATCCTGCGCTGGCACGTGCCCCTGCCGCGCTTTAGCAACCTTCGCTCGCACCCGATCGCCCTGCGCCACAAGGGCGAAGACCTGATCGTTGCCAAGTGCCCGCCCAATTTCGCCACCATGAGCGAGGCGGTCGATGCGGTTCTGACAAAGAAATTCGGCAGCGGCGGTGTCTACCAGGACAGTGAGACGTTCAAGAAGATCTACAAGGACGATTACGGCGAGCGCTACCTGTCGGAAGCGGCGGAGTACAATCAGGACGTCATCAACTGCGCCCGCGATGTCTGCAATTACATCTACGACACGCACGGCCGTTTTCCGGCGCATTGCGAAGCCATCCACGTTCCCGGCGTGTGGCTGCAGGTCCATCACGTCGAAATCCCCTACTATGAGAAGTTCTTCAAGGACGGCCTGACGGAATGCCACCGCAACCACGATGCGCTCTGGGACGCGGACGGCGCAGCCTGAGAAAAACGGCGGGGGGGGGGCACGCGGGCAGCACCACGGCCAGCCGATGCCGAAACGCTGCGCAGGTGGCCTCGCCGGATCCCTGCCTTCCCGGATCGGGTCAGGTCAGAACAGGACCTGCCCGGAGCGTTTTGACGCGAACGGACGCGGTCCGGGTGCAGACGTCATGACCCTGTTTCTGCTGAATTGGCATAGGACGCCTCTTCTTCCGGGGTGTCCGCTCTCCAGTCCGGATCAAAATAAAAGCTGCTGGCAACCACTAAAACAACCGCGAGCCCGACACACCCGAACGCGAGCAGGACGGCCCCTTTTTCAAAATTCCTGTTCTCCATGGATCCCCCAATTGGCCAAGAGAGACAACAGGATAGAGGCTCCAAGGATTGAGGCTTACTTAACGGCAGTGGTTAACTTGGCATTTTACGACACCCTGCCCCGCGATTGCCAAGAAATAGTTTTTTGGGGGGGTCTTCTAAAGCCGCGAAACACCTGGAACAGACGCCCAAACAAGCGTTGCGTCCGCCCTGGATCCCAAGAAGAATTCGCCTCCCAGACTTTCCAGTTTCAAAGCTCGGTTCTTGAATGCCGTTTCTGCCGCTTCAGCAGCTTTACGATTCTCAAACGAAGCATGCAACGCAACCTTCCAGCGCCCGGGAACTGCAGGCGGGAATCCGGCATTGATTTGATCTGTGCGCGTTTTCGGATCATTCGAAACGCCGACCTTGAACGCCACCCTTTTGTCTCCAAGACTTTGTTGGCGACCCGTCAACGCTGCTGTGTCTCCTGTAAATTCAAGGAGATACAGAAACGTTTCTCCATCCGTGTGGCTTGCTGTTCGCTCCCCGCTTGATCCGGGGAATGCCTTGGATGGGGAAAAGACTTCCTTGAAAGAGAGCACGATACTGTCGTCCTCATCGATCGTTTTTTCACCAAAAACATTGGCTTCTCTGACCTTGATCTTGAGCGCGGTTGCGATTTCGTCCTGTGTCAATGGTTGCCCCCATACGCCAATGCCCTGCCCGGCTGCGCTATCGTATGTCTCAGGTGCAATCCGTTCGATTGGAAGCTTGTCGACGGCATGCCATGCCCTGCGGACCGGCAGTGCGTATGTCCAGCTGTCTGAATGACCGGAGTCCTTTTTCGCCAACAAACTGGCTTCAGAGGCTTTTTCGTAGTCCCGAATGGGACGCGACTCGATCTGAACGAACCCGAGAATATGGGACCGCAACGCCTTTTTGGTCTGAAAGGTCGAAGCCCCATATATCAGCATCAGATCCCCATCGTTCAGCTCGCGCAAAGCACGGGCCTGACCATTTTGATTTGTCCAGCCGACATATCCGGCCTCTTCGGGATTGAAGGTGTAGAATGCGCGTATCCACATATTGCGGTTAAATGGCAAACCGGTCTCCATTGTCGCTCTCCCTTGTTAGGCCACGTAGAGCCCGTTCTCTGCGACCTGTGCCTGACCGAGTGCGGCGAGGCTGGCGAGAAGCGGATCAACGGAGGTCGTGCGGGCGCGCTGAAACCGGCGGGCGATCTGGTCAGGTGTTGCCTCACCCAACTCTTCCAGCGCTTCTCGCACAGCGGCAATCTGGTCAGGCAGGGTTTTGGGCCAAGGCGCCTTTCCGAGCTTGATGGCAGCGCCGACATCCAGCTCGGCCTGTTTATCTGCGGCTTCAGCCATTCTGCCTTCCGGGTTCTGATACTCCGGACGCAGCCAGCGGATGTGCCCTGCCGCTTCTTCCGCTGCGCGTTCCTTGTTCAGATCCACAAGGCGAAACAGGATTTGCTCGTCGGTGAGATCAGCAGGCCAGCCATAGGCATCGGCCACGGCGGTGTCGATCCGATCATGAATGTCTCTCAAGATGCCGATCAGGCCTTGGTCGTAGATGTCCTTGTCCCTGCCCTCGATCGTCTCGCCGGCTCGCAGCTTTTCGAGAACGTTGTACATCTGGGTCAGAGTTAATCTGGGGTAGGTGGCCTGCTGTCGCTTACGGTGGGCGTCCAGTTCTTCACCGAGTGCGTCGAGCGTTGCCTTCTGGGGATCGGTGAGGTCGGGGAAGGGGAAGGGGTCAAAGCAACGGGTTTTGTTGTAGCGAGGTCGGTCTTCCAGTGTTCCACCTTGTGCGAGAGACCAGATGACGTGGTGTGCGCTGGAAAGCACTGTAAGCTCGGCTGCGTCATCAAGAGCGATCACCACGAGCATGTTGTCTGGCAAGATATCCGCGTCGAGAAACTGAAATGCGCGATGTTTCATTGTTTCGACGGTTGCGATATAGCGCGACATTCCTTGGAGAGCGGGGCGTAAATCACGGCGTGGCTCGCCGTGTATCCACCAGTTTCGTTTGTAGCTTTCGCGGTTGTTTAGATCCCGTTCTGGTTTCACATTGTCTAGAACATGCTGATAGATGGCCGGAAGGCGCTCTCGTGCCTCGGTTTCGGACAGCCCGAACAGATCAATAACCATCACGCCGCGTGGTGTTGAAGTGAGATCTCGTCCGTTACGATAGTTCCGAATGTGCCGTGACGCATCTTCAATCGTGCCGAGCCCGAGTGTCTTGGCCTTTTCTCGAGTTACGATGAAACCAGCGCCATGTAGCTTTACCCCCGGCGACGAAAGTCCTCGATTTGCTTGCAACACTCCGACCCCGGCAGCATCGGCGCCAATCTGCAAACTCGCAAAAACCTTTCCGGTCTTGTGATCGAAGGTCACCAGGCGCTCGTCCACCTCTGATTTTTCCTTGCTTTCCGTCGCCAGCGTCAGCACTTTCCCGGCCCGATTTCCTGCAGCAGCTACAGTCATGGCAATGCGCACCGACGCCCCGAACTGCGTATCCACCCAGGGATGATCGGGAATAGCGAAAAGCAGCGAGAGTGGCTTCTTCTGATCGTTGAGATGCGGTTCCAGCACCCGGCGATTAAAGGTCTGGCGCAACGAGTTGGTTGTAATCAGGCCGAAGCGGCGGGTGCCCCTGCCTTTCTTGGGATCGTGTCCACGGGCTGCAAGCGCTGCCTTGTCCCACCAGAACATGACCAGATCCGCACTTTGCGGCATTTTCGGATGGGCCTTCCAGAGGGCTTCGACATAACCGTCGCCGAGACTGTCGCGAAGACGACTCGCGCCAATGAACGGCGGATTGCCGACGATAAAGGTGGCGTCAGGCCATTTGGCCGGATTGGGCTTTTTGTAGTCATAGACTTGTATGCGAGCGTCTGGGTCTGGCACCTCCTCACCGGTCACCGGGTGGCGCATGGTGGTGACACCGTCCCAGCGGGTCACCGGTTTACCTTCCTCGTCTAGCCGCGGAAAGCGGTCGTCCCACTCCAGTACAGCATCGCGGTTTTCAATGTTCTTGAAATCTTTCAACACAGGCTCGGACGGCGATGCCCTTCCATGGGTGCGGAAATGCCATTGCAGGTAGCCAATCCAGAGCACGAGTTCAGCGACCGCCGCCGCCCAGGGGTTTATTTCGATGCCAAGAAACTGGTGCGGGTCGATCGTGTGGCCGGTTAGTCCAAGCAATGCCTGGTCTTCACCCAGTTCCTGAAGAAGTGCGATGACCTCACCTTCCAGGCGCTTCATCATTTCCATGGCGACATACAGAAAGTTTCCCGAGCCGCAGGCTGGGTCCAGAACACGTATCTCGCAGAGCTTGCGGTGGAAGTCGCGCACGACCGTGCGCGCTTCCTTTTCCTTACCGTCCGCCATCAAGCGCTGCACGGCAGTCTGCACGTCTTTCCAATCGGTGCGTAGAGGCTCCATGATTGTCGGAGTTACAAGCCGCTCGACGTAGCTTCGCGGCGTATAGTGCGCACCGAGCTTGTGCCGCTGACGCTGATCGAGCGCACGTTCAAGGAGGGTTCCAAAAATGGCCGGCTCAACCTCTTTCCAGTCAGCTTCAGCCGCCTCGATGAGCAAGCCAAGCTGCAAGCTGTCGAGCGGCAAAGCGTCCGACTCCTTGAAAAGCCCGCCATTAAAGCGCCTCAAATCCTGAAGCAGCGCGGCGGAAAATCCACCAGAATTCATGGTCTCCCAGAGACCCTTTAGCGTTGGTGCAGCGTGTTCAGGATGACCGCGCAGCTTCTTCAGGAGAGCGGTGAAGCTGCCGCCTGGGATCAGTTCGACATCCTCAGCGAACATGGAAAACAGACATCGCATCAAAAAGCGGGCAACAGTTTCACTGTCGTGACCCTGCCCCTCGAAGCTTTTCCCAAGCTCAGCCAGATGCACCGCGATGTCCCGCGTTACCGCAGCTGATTTGAGCGACGTATCGAGTGACTCCGGCGCAGTCCAGATCGTTCGCAGCAAGTCACGCGTTTCGGGATCACGTAATTTCTCCAGAGAGATGCGGTACCGATTGCCGTCGGGAAACTGGTTGTAGCCCTGTCCCGCTCCCGAAAAGTCAGCATAGACTTCGATGACATGCCCGACATCGACGACCAGAAGAAATGGCGGCCAGCCGTCTTCCTTCGAAACGGCGCGCGCGTAGCCGTCAGCCTGGTTTCGCGCCTTTAGCATGGTGTCGTCCCACTTGGCTGAACCCCGGACGCCATGAGCATGCGAAAACTTCGCATGCTCTTCCCGAAGGCCATGGGCCAACTGATCGTGATTTTCCTTGCGAATCCGTTCGCTGCCCTGTTTCGCTTCAAGAACAAAGCAACCTCGTTTGTACAAATCTATACGCCCACGGCTCTTGCGGCCTGTATGCGTAAACATGACCGGACGCTCGAAGCGATAATCAAGAAAATCGCCATCTTTGTTTGAGTTCTTTGGTCTCTCAACGCCAATTAAATCTGTCAAATCATTGGCAAATGACTGAAAATTTGCCATCTCACTACCACCAGACAGCTGCCAGGTTTGGATAAATTTCTCAATTTGCATTGATCCGTACAGCATTTTTTATTTGGTACAAGTGACAATGCAGATAAAACAATTTTTAGTTGTATTTCAATCATGGATTGTATTTTTGCGTAAATGAGATTGAATTTCATCAGTAGTTTCAATTGAGCTATTAATCGCCGTAGAGAATTTTTGCAGATAGGTTGTAGACCTAAGCCAATGACTGAACCTGTCTTTTCTGAAATTTCCACTCGGTTGATTTGCGGTGATGCGGCACGAACGGGCATATGCAAAAACTTGCCGTGTAAACCGAATATCGGCCTCTATCACTCACCGCATCCGGCAACTGGCGGCAATAAATGCTCGAGCTTGGGCAGTCTGGTGTCGTGTTTCGATGAGGAAAAGGCTCAACGCATCCAGACGCAATTCCACAAACAAAAAAAGCCCCGGAAAACCGGAGCTTTTTTAAAGGATGTCAGACCGTATCGGACAGTCTGAAATCGGAATTTGGTGCCCAGGAGAGGACTCGAACCTCCACGCCCGTAAGGGCACTAGCACCTGAAGCTAGCGCGTCTACCAGTTCCGCCACCTGGGCTGTGAGGGGGGCTTGTAAGCGCCGGGCTGGTCCTTGTCAATCGCAAGGTGCGACTTTTTTTGATCAAACGCAGGCAGCCCTTCACACCCGGCTCACAAAGCTCTAAGTAACACTGTGACGGGTGCGGCGCTGACGCTCCGGACCGTCAGCTCAGGACGCGAAAAAAGGCATTTCCAGATGTCCACACCTCTCAACGGCAAACTCGTCACAATCTTCGGCGGGTCGGGCTTCCTTGGCCGGCATATCGTGCAGTCACTGGCGCGGCGCGGCTACCGGATACGGGCCGCCGTCCGGCGGCCGGATCTTGCAACGCATCTGCAGCCGCTCGGCGCGCCCGGACAGATCATGGCGGTGCAGGCGAACCTGCGCTACCGCTGGTCGATCGACCGCGCGGTGATCGGCTCGGACGCCGTCATCAATGCCGTCGGTATTCTTGCCCCGACAGGCAACCAGACATTCGACGCCGTGCAGGCCTTCGGTCCGCGTGCCATCGCGGAGGCCGCGCGCGGCGCCGGTCTTTCCGCGATCACGCATATTTCCGCAATCGGTGCCGATGCCGACAGCACATCGCAATATGCGCGCACCAAGGCGGCCGGTGAAGCCGGTGTCCTGGAAACGCTGCCGGACAGCGTCATCCTGCGCCCGTCGATCGTGTTCGGACCGGAAGACGACTTCTTCAACCAGTTCGCGCAAATGGCCCGCTTCGCGCCGGCCCTGCCGCTGATTGGCGGCGGCGACACCAAGTTCCAGCCTGTCTATGTCTGCGATGTCGCCGAAGCCGTGGCGCGGTCCGTTGACGGAGACCTGACGCCGGGCGCGACCTACGAACTCGGCGGGCCCGAGCACAAGAGCTTCCGGGAGTGCCTGGAAGAGATGCTGGATATCACCCGCCGGTCGCGTTTCCTGCTGCCGATCCCCTTCCCCGTCGCATCGGCCATGGGCAAGGTCATGCAGCTCCTGCCCGGCGCGCCGCTCACGGCCGACCAGGTGGAACTCCTGAAGACGGACAACGTGGTTTCGGAAGCCGCCATCAAGGACGGGCGCACACTGGCAGGCATCGGCATCGAGCCGGCGACACTGGCCAGCATCCTGCCGACCTATCTGGAGCGCTTCCGGCAACACGGACAATACGACGCGCACAGGCCTGTCTGAGCTACGACGCAGCCCGGGAGCCGGTCTGAGCTGCGACGCAGCCCGGGAGCCAGTCTGAGCTGCGACGACTTGCGGCGTTTTACCCTCTCCCAATGGTTGAGGGGCAAATGCCGGCAAGACAACTCACACCTGTCCCCTCACCCGACCTTTCAGGCCGACCTCTCCCATGGGAGAGGGAACAGCCGCGGCGGCAAAAACGTTTGCGCTCCAACACCTGTCTTTCCAGGCTCGAACAACCGCTGGCATGGCGGCATGGATCGCCAGATCAAGTCCACTTTTGTCCGGTTTAACCCGGCAATGATCTGTTGCGGCGATCCCCGGTCGATGAACTTGTCATCCCTGCTGAAGCGGCAGGGAATCAGTACCCTCTTGTTTCCCTATCTTCATCTAACCTCCAGCGACACGGCGTACTGGCTCCCGGTCTTGCCGCATATGCGTCAAACCGGGACGACAAATCCGGGAAGCAAGTCTGTATCCCGACTTGGTACTGATCGGAATTATAAAGCTTCCTCAACGGCACAAGTTCGATCGCAACTTCTAAGCCGGACAGCAGTGGATCAAGCCCTGCAATGACGGCTGAAATCAGGGGGATAAATTCCCCAATCAAGCTCCGCAAACTCCGCCTCATCCTGAGGACGCGCGGAAGCGCTGTCTCGAAGGGTGAGTTGCAGACCCGGAGCGCGGCCCATCCCTCGGGGCCTGCTTTGCCGCGCACCTGAGGATGAGGTGGATTTGCGAGAGGGTTTATGACCGCTCAATCAGGTCAAGCCGGCGAGCCAATGACAAAACCGTTTCTTTGAACGGCACCGGCCACCTTCAGAAGCGATGACGCGGCCAAAGGCAGCGCAAGTTTTTCAGGCGCGCGCAAGGCCCGTTTCGCCGGAAAGCTTCAGTTTTGTTGAAAATGGTTCTAGGCTTTCTCCCGACAGGAGGGGGCCATGTCACCTATCGCCAAAATAACCATGGTTTTTGTCGTCTTTGTTGACCTTCTGGGTCAGGGGCTCGTGTTTCCGATCATCAACGGCCTGATCATGGAACCGAGCACGTCGATCCTGGCCAAGGACACGTCGACCGCGGCCCGCCATTTCAACTACGGGCTCATCATCGGCATCTTTTTCATCTGCTGGTTCTTCGGCGCGCCTTACATTTCCAAACTGTCGGATACGATCGGGCGCAAGAACGCCATCCTGATCTGCCTGTTCGGTGCGTTTGCGGGCTATGCGCTTACAATCATCGCGCTTTATGCCAACAGCTTTCTTCTGCTCATTCTCGGGCGGGCGATCACCGGGCTGACCGCCGGCAACCAGCCGATCGCCCAGGCCGCCATGGTGGATGGCAGCACAAGCGACGAAGACCTTTCAAGAAACATGAGCTACATCATGCTCGGTATCAGTTTCGGCCTCGTCGGCGGCCCGCTGATCGGCGGGTTCCTGTCCGACCCGATCGTGCTCGGGAGCCTGGCGAGCATCAAACTGCCCTTCTTCGCCAGTCTCGTCCTGGTGGCGATCGCCGTCTTTCTGGTCGTCTTCTTCTACAAGGAGGACCCGACTGAGCGGGAAGACTTCGCGCTGCGGCCGGCGGAAATCTTCGAAACGCTCTGGCGGATCAAGGACTTTCCGCTCGTTGTCCGGCTGACGATCGTGCTGTTCTTCTTTCACCTGGCCAACGTGACGTTTTACGTCTTTGTCGACAACTACCTGACCAGCCGGTTCGGCTACGGCGTGCTCGGCAGCAGTTTCGCCATGATGACCATCGGAGCGGCCATCGCGATCTCGAGCACGTTCTTCGTCGTGCCCGTACAAAAGCGGTTCACGAAAGAACGGATCCTAGCGGTGAATTTCATCGTCTGGATCCTGGCAACAAGCATGTTCATCCTGTCGCCGGACGGCCCGCTGACCTATGTGCCGATCTTCTGTTTCTTCTTCATCTTCGGCATCACCTATCCGACACTGCTGTCGATCTTCTCCGCTTCGGTCGGCCCGGAGGAACAGGGGTGGGTGATGGGCATGACGGTTGCGGTGTTCACGTTCAACGCGGGCGCGATGTCGCTGATCGGGGGCGGACTGATCGGGATCAATCTCGACCTGCCGTTCTATATCGTGATCGGATGTGCCCTGACCGCGCTGGTGGTGATGTTCCTGTTGTGGAACAAGCCGGAAGTGAAGACCCTCCTGCGAAAGACCGGCGACTGATACCACCCTCAGCATATAAGACCCTATCTGTTGAGGGTGGTATGTCTGTCCCAAGCCAGCCGCCGGCCTCTCCTATCTCCAGAAATCCGCGCCGTAGCGGTCCTGGTGCAATTCGCTGTATCCGCGTTCGGTGCGCCTGAGGCCAATGTCCTTCAACTCCTGTTCATTCAGGTGAGAAAGGGCACGGGCAGTTGTCCGGCGGCGAAAATACCGGCGGAACTCGTCGGCACATACACGAAGAACGGTGAACACAATGCTGCGGCTATGCGCGCGGCTGCGGAAAACGGTGTCAATTTCATAGCTCATCTCTCAACTCCTCGGGGATCATGACCGCCGTTTTGCGGCGACAGGAGCACAATGACAGGTCAATCCTGACAGCTGTGAGTCAGGTTTGATCTCGTTCTGTTCCCGGGATATGATTTTTTTTGAAACAACCGTCCAAGGTCTCTTTTCATGAACCCGATTGAACGCGCGCTCGGCATCCTGCTGCTGCTGACAGGCGGCAAACTCGTTCCGGCAACCGTGCTTGCCGAACGCTTCCAGGTGTCTCTCAGGACGATCTACCGGGACATCGACCGGCTGATCGCCCTCGGGGTGCCCGTTGACGCGGAACGCGGGGCGGAGGGCGGCTACCGCCTTGCGAGCGGGTATCTGCAGCCGCCCGTGGCGCTGTCGCGCGATGAGACCGCCGCGCTCCTGGCCGCGATGGCGCTCGTGCGCAGCAGCCGGACCGTGCCGCTGGCGAACGACCTCGCATCTGCGGAAAAGAAGCTGCTCGCCACGCTTCCGAAAACGGTTCACGGCCTCCTCAAGGAGGCGGACAAGATCGTTGGCATCGAACCAATTCCGCCCGATATCTTTCATGCCGGCACCAAGGCTGAGCCGACGGAAGACTGGCAGCGGGCACTGGATGGGTTCATGGCCGGTATCCTGGACGGCAAACGCGTCCGTTTCGACCACGTCAACCCGTCGCGCAGCACCGCGAAGGCGCATGATGTCGAACCCTATGGCGTCATGTTCGACCGGGATCTTTGGTATCTCGCCGGGCGCTGCGTCGACACGCAGACAGTGAAAGTCTACCGGGCCGACCGGGTGCGCGACCTTGAAATCAGCGGCATGTTCTTCCGGCCCGACAAGACCTTCTCGATCAAGACGCTGCTCGGCGGCGCCTGGCTGTCGCAGGCCATGCGCCGGTGGGAGCAGGAAGAGGAAATCGCCAAGATCCTGATCACCGCGCAACAGGCCAAGAAACTGAGTGCGGACTGGTACTACCGCCACGCGGTGTTCACCCCGGCAGGTGACGGCAAGATCCTCCTGAGCATCCCCAGCACCGACCGGGCCCGCATCCTGCCGCTTGTCAGGTGGCTGGGACCGGGGGCCGAACTCCTGTCACCGGACGCTCTGCGCACGGAGTTTGCCGCCGAGCTTGCCGCGCTGACAGCGCTTTACGGCGGCGGCGCGTCTTAAGAATCGTCAGCCCAGGAAATAAAGACCGGCGAACCCGGCAAGCCCCACGAAGATGCGCCACCAGGCAAACGGGGCGAAGCCGTGCCGGGAGACGAAGTCCAGGAGGCCCTTTACCACGAAGACGCCGGAGATGAACGAAGCCACAAAGCCGATGGTAATGAGCATGGCATCATCGGCGGACAGGACGTTGCGGTTCTTGTAGAGATCATAGGCGAAGGCACCGGCCATCGTCGGCATCGCCAGAAAGAACGAAAACTCGGCAGCCGAACGCTTGTCCGTTCCCATCAGCAACGCGCCAGCAATGGTCGCGCCGGACCGGGATACGCCGGGGACCATGGCAAGGCACTGACAGAATCCGATCTTGAGGCACAGCGACAATGGATAGTCCATCACGTTGGTGTAGCGCGGCTTCAGCGGCAACCGGTCGATCCAGAGCAGGATGACACCGCCCACCAGCAGCGTTGTACAGATGAGAGCCGGCGTTTCGAAGAGCACTTCCTTGATGAAACTGTGCAGCATGACCCCGATCACCGCAGCAGGAAGGAAGGCAATCAGGATGCCGACCACAAAGCGGCGGCTGGCCTGGTCGCTTGGCAGCGAAACCGCCAGGTTCCACAATCTGGCGAAATAGACCGAGAGAATCGCAAGAATGGCCCCCAGCTGGATCAAGACTTCGAATGTCTTTCCCGTGCTTTCAAATCCGAGAAAATGACCGAGCAGGAGCAGGTGCCCCGTTGAAGACACGGGAATGAATTCCGTCAAACCTTCGACAATTCCCAAAATAAGCGCATTTACAATCGTTTGGCCGTCCATTGGATCTTTTCTCCAGCAGGCGTAATAAAAATGAGAGCCGGATCGGAGATCATTCGCGACCCGACATTTGCGCGACGGCTGCCTATTTGCAGCACCATTTTCCCCACGTCAAACCCTTGATAACCATATGTGAGGCAAACTGGTTCAAGAATTCTTAGTCTTGCCACAGTTCGGGCTCTAAACCCTTTCATGCTCACGCTTTACCATCATCCTTTTTCGCCATCGTCCCGGTTCATTCGCCTTGTCCTGAGCGAATACGGCGCGGCCTTCGAGGAGCGCCATGTCGAACCCTGGGACCGGCCGCAGGAACTCCTGGTGCTCAATGCCGCCGGAACCGTGCCGGTGCTGGTTGAAAATGACGGACCGGCCATCTGCGGACCGGGGCCGATCATGGAGTATCTCGATGAAACTCGCGGCTATGCGCTCACGGACCGGCGCCTCATGCCTGATCATCCCGAAGCGCGGGCCGAAACCCGCCGGCTCGTCGAATGGAGCCTGGTGAAGTTCGATCAGGAAGTGGTCGGGCACCTGGTGCGCGAGCGTATCTACAAGCAGATCATGCCCAAATCCGCTGGTGGCGGCGAGCCGGATTCGGCCGCACTGCGCGTGGCACGGGCCAACATCCATCATCACCTGAAATATTTCGGCTACCTGGTCGCCTCACGCCGCTGGCTGGCGGGCGACCGCCTCTCCTTTGCCGATTTCGCGCTTGCTGCCGGCTTGAGCTGCGCCGATTATCTGGGCGAAGTTCCCTGGACCAACGAACCGGATGTCAAAAGCTGGTATGCCCGGGTGAAGTCACGCCCATGCATGCGCCCGCTTCTTGGCGAAAAGGTGCTTGGCATGCCGCCCGCCGCCTCCTACGCGGATCTTGATTTCTAAAACCTGCCTGCAACAATGGGCACACGCTCAGGGCCAGGCGTTTCCTGTTTTCAAACCGGTCCCAACCCGCGCTGCCGACACCATTGGACACAAGAGCCCGAAAACTGCTGACCGCCCTGGAACAGAAAGCCGAAACCCTCGGCTTCGCCGGACTGCGGGTGGCAGCCGCCGACAGCATACCCGGCGCGGACGAGCGGCTGCGCACGTTCCTTGAGCGCGGATACCACGGGACGATGGGCTGGATGCAGGAGACGGAAGACCGCCGCGCGTCCCCCCGTGCCCTGTGGCCGGAAGTGCGGTCGGTCCTCATGCTGGCGATGAACTACGGACCCGACGATGCCCCGGAAAACCACCCGCTCGCACATCTGGACAATCCAGAGACCGCAGGGATCTCGGTCTACGCGCGGCACCGCGACTATCACGACGTGATCAAGGGACGGCTGAAGGAACTGGCCTCCTTTCTGGTGTCGAGAGCCGGGGGTGATGTCAAGGTGTTCGTCGACACGGCGCCGGTGATGGAAAAGCCGCTTGCCCAGGCCGCCGGTCTCGGATGGCAGGGAAAACATACCAACCTGGTCTCGCGCGAACTGGGATCCTGGTTCTTTCTGGGGTCGATCTTCACGACGCTGGAGTTGCCGCCGAGCGGCCAGGAGCAGGATCACTGCGGCCGTTGCCGGGCCTGTCTCGACTGTTGTCCGACTGACGCCTTTCCAGCGCCCTATCAGCTTGATGCAAGACGCTGCATCTCGTATCTCACGATCGAACACAAGGGCCCTATTCCGCTCGAGTTCCGAAAGGCCATGGGAAACCGGATCTACGGCTGCGACGATTGCCTTGCCGCCTGTCCGTGGAACAAATTCGCCCAATCGGCGTGTGAGGTGAAGCTGATTGCGCGCCGCGACCTGACCAATCCGGACCTCACCGACCTGCTCGATCTGGACGACGCCAGCTTTCGGAACCTGTTTTCCGGATCGCCGATCAAGCGGATCGGCCGCAACCGCTTCCTGCGCAATGTCCTGATCGCGGCCGGAAACTCCGGCCAGCCGCACCTTCTGGCGAAAGTTGAAGCGATTCTCGGCGATCCGGACCCCGACGTCCGGGGCGCAGCCGTCTGGGCCTACCGGCAGCTTGCGCACGAAGAAGACTGGACGGCCCGGAAAGACGCTGCCCTGAGCCTTGAGACCGACGACCAGGTTCGCAACGAATGGCTGCAATAGATCGGCATTTTTACCCATCACGATTCGACGTCATCAAAAGAATGGGTCATAGTCATGGAATGGCCAATGACAGCCCCCTATATCGTAGTCGACCGTTTCCCGACGGTCTTGTCTGCTGATCCGATTTGGAGCCAAAACATTGATTTTAAAAGCCGCCTTCGCCAAGACCTCTCAGTCGTTCAGAACACGTGCCGGGCTTTTGTCCGTCAGCACCGCTTTGGTCCTCATGTCCGGTACAGCCCTTGCGCAGGATACGGGAAAGGCCGCGTTCGACGCTTATATCGAAGGTTTGAAGAACCTGGGTCTGGAGTATGAAAACGGATCTGTCGACTATGATGAAGGCAGCGATACGCTGACGCTGACGGACAGCACGCTCACGTTCAGCGGAGTACTCAAGGACATTCCGGTCGAGGAGACCGACGTTTCAGGTAATGACGGAGCGACCGCAATCGATCCGTCCAAGCTGGAAGACATCACCTATTCGCTGTCCTTCAACTCGCCGTCGGTCACGATCACCGGGCTGACGCATGACAACGGCAGCTTCACATCGAAGAGCTGGGTCTGGGCAGACAACTCGCAGCTCCTGATCGAAGGTGCACGCGAGAGCAGGGGACGCCTGAAGGTCGACGGCCGCATGTCGGGCATTTCAGCGACCAATTATGAGTTCGTTCTTCCTGAAGTCCCGGCCGAAGACCCGGCCAGGCGGGCGAGCCGGTGGCTCCCGTTCGTCAAGGCAACGCTGCTGACCTCCTATGACGAGGTCAGAGTGGACAGTACCGGCGTCACCATCGAGGCCTATGCGGCAGACGACGGCAAAGAGGTCGAAGTGCTTACAGGCACCATTCAGATGGATGGCTATCTGATGGCCGGCGCCCGCGACGGACGGATTGCCGAATACTCGATCGACCAGATGACGCAAAACCTTCGGACGCTCGAGCCTGCGTCGGGACAGATGCTTGCGCAGACGACAAGCCAGGGAAAAACGGTTTACAGCGACCTCGACATCAAGAGCCTGATCGACCTGTTCGACCCCTCCGTTCCCGAAACCGGTGAGGAAAAGACCCTGATCGGGTCCGGGTCTGCCGTTGACTACAAATCCAGTCAGGAAATTGCCCCGGGTGTTGCGTTGAAGATCGAGGCCGAAAAGGCAACGCTCGACAAGGCAACGATCGTCAAACGCGACAACAACCTCCTTGCCATGCTCGATAAGCTCTTCAACAAGGAGGTGCCGGGTCCTGAAGAACTGATCACCAATGTGTTCCAGTTCTACCGGTCCTTTGCCTATTCAGACGCGCGCATAAGCGGCGTTTCCATCATCTTTCCGCTTGGACCGGGTCTTGAGTCCGCAATCAAGATCAAGGAAATGGCGATGACCGATATCGGCTCAAACGGTATCGGTGAAATGATGCTGGTCGGTCTGGATGCCCCCAATCTGCCGGAGGGCATATCCGCGAAGCTGGACTGGGCCGCCATTGGCGACATCGAATTCGCCGAGTATGAGCCGATCGAGGAAATCATCGGCAAACTGGTGTCAGACCCGACCTATGGCGAAAACAACCCGCTGGAAGTCGCCCGGGCCTTCATGCCGAGGTCGCTTGCCTATGAAGTCGAAGGCCTTGAGGTCAATGTTCCGGAGATCGGACTGACTGCGCTCGGCAAGCTGGAGACAACCCTGTCGACCACGGTCCCGCCCTTTCCGACCAGCCTGTTTTCCAAGACCGACGGACTACGTATTCCGGTCAAGGCGGTCCAGGACCCACAGGCACAGGCGCTGTTCCAGGGTCTTGGGCTGGAAACGATCGTCTGGTCCGACGAAGCGCGTCTTTACTGGGACGAGGCAACACAAGACCTTCGCCTGGAGCGCCTGATGATCGATATTGAAGGCGTCGGCCGCGCCGAAGCGTCCCTCCGGTTCGCCAACGTTCCCAAGGCGCTGTTTGAAGATCCGGAAGGCCAGGGCCAGCTCGCCGCGATTTCGGCCCAGTTCGTGGATGCCTCCATCACGTTCAACGATGCCGGCCTGACCGGCAACGGCCTCAAGTTCATCTCCGAGGCCCAGGGCATTCCCCAGGACGCGCTGAAGCAGGCGCTTATCGCCCAGGCCGCCGGGGCAACCGCACCCATCCAGAACGAAGCCTTCACGAAGATGGTCAGCGATGCCGCGTCAAAATTTCTCAATGATCCGAAGGACCTGAAGATCACGCTGACCCCGGCGAACCCGGTGCCGCTGGCGCAGATCCTCGGCAGCATGGCCGCACCGCAGACCCTGCCGGATCTGCTCAACGTGAAGATTGAGGCAAACTGAGCCGGGAGCGGTCACACAGACAATTCCCGTGCGAGTATGCATGGAAATGAAACCCCAAGGGCGCCTCAGGGCGCCCTTTTTGTTTGAACGCGCTCCTTGAGCGCCTCCAGGGTCTTTGCATAGGACGGCTCAATCCAGTCGGAGTTCCAGAACCAGAGCCCCAGACCCCGATCAACCTCGTGCTGGATGACTTTCGTTCCACCATCGACCGGTTCCAGCAGCCATCGATGGTCGAATGTCAGCAGCCCGGGAACGCCACCGGTCTGCCGCAACTCCCTTAAAGGTGCAAGGGTGACAACATTCCCCGTCATTTCAAGCAGCTTGCCGTTCGGGTCGCGCACCTTGTAGGCGAGCTTCGCGCCCTGGGCATAGTCGCCCTTGGCTTCGACAAAAACCGGGTTCCATTCGGGATAGGACGGGGTGTCCATCAGGACCGCCCAGACAGTCTCGGCGGGAGCCTCGATCACGGTCTCCACGTGGAAGGTTTTCTTCGTCAGGAAAGCGCCTGCGAGCGTAGCGACGATGAGGGCGGGAACGCCCCATTTCAAAAGTGTCCAGACCATCACAAATACCTGTCGAACCAGCCCATCATCTCTTCGGGGTGGGTGCCAAGATAATCGTAGGCGGCGAACCGGCTCTTTTCGAGATCGAGCAGCATCAGGTCCTTTTCCACTTTCAAAGCGTCGTAGTAGTCGCGCACCATGCCCATCTCGGTCCAGGGATCGTTGGTGTTCTGAACGACCAGAGTGGGCACTGTCACTTTCGGCGCGTCCTTGACGAAATCCGGCGCTGACATGTCGAAGCCGAGCCGTTTCGCGCTGGCCTTTTCACCTGACCGTGCCATAAAACCCGGCATGCCAAGCGCCTTGATGAAACAGGTATAGAGAAGGGGTTGAACCGCGATCATCGCCTTGAGGATCGTGCGTTTGCCCAGGCTATCCTCGCGGCCAAAGGCATACGTGGTCGATGCCGAACCCATGCATATGCTGAGCAGTCCGATTGACGCCTCCGGATATCGTTCGCTCGCAAAATCGACGGCCGCGATCACGTCCTTGGCTTCTTCCGGCCCCCAGCTCACCCAAGGGATAGTGCCGATGTCGCTCTCGCCATGACCGCGCAGGTCATACATGAGGACAGAGTATCCCTGGTCGATAAGGTATTTGGCCTGGCGCAGGAACTTGATATCCTGCTTCCACGGGGCGATCGGGCCGTGGCCCTTGGGGGTCCAGCCGCCGCGATTGCATTGGACGCCGAAATGGCTCTGGACGATCACCTTGCCGGTCCCGCCCTTGATCAGCCAGCCGCGAAGCGTGACGCCATCTTCCGCCTTGAATTCCACGTTCTCATAGTCGAGCCCATGGGCCTCCGGACTGTCGAACAGCGGTGACTGAAAGGGCTTGACCATCATGTTCGAGATCATGTTTCCGAACATCCTGTTACTCCTGATATCCCGGTGCGTTTGAACAAACCAAAACCCAGCGCGTCGCCCGTCGAAGCATTTGCGGCTTGGGAAGCCGATTGTGTTTTGACGTCATTCGCCGCCTGACTTTACAACCTTATAATTTTTGTAAGCTTGTATTTTACATTCTTACGTAACTTGTCAAGTGGTCGAATTCACTTTATGTGACCTCTATGACCGAAACGCAGCCCAAGCCGTTGAATGAAACCGAAGAAAGAATTGTCGAGGCAGCTATCCGATGCTTCGTGCGCTTTGGTGCGCGCAAGACGGCGATGGCCGACATCGCGGCAGAAGCGGGTGTTTCGCGGCAAACGCTCTACGACCTTTTTGGCGGAAAGGACGATCTCATCCGCGCCTCGATCCGCGTGATCACGGATCGCAACCTGGCAGCTGTCAGAGGACGGCTGGACACATGCGCGACATTGTCGGAGAAGCTGGACGCCTACTTTGCCGAGACGGTGATAAAAAGCTTTGAACTCCTGCAAACGGCTGGAGATGCGGAAGATCTTGTTTCCGGACACAACGCGGCGGGTCGCGACGAGATCGCGCGCTCTCACCAACGCCACGAGATGTTGGTGAGAGAGTTGCTGATGCCTCACGAGATCGCGCTTGGTGAGAATGGCCTAACCATTGAACAACAGGCGCATCTATTCGTGACTACCGTCATGGCGCTGAAATACGGTGCCTCCAGCCGCGGCGACCTAGATCAGCTCCTTGCCGCGCTCAAGTCGAACGTACTCGCGGTGACCTGCACAGCACGCTAGCTCGCCCGCGGTCGACCGACCTGCAGCTTCAAACAAGCAATACAGCGACGTTGCTGGAACGATCTGGAATACTCCGTTTGACAGACAAGAATGAAAAAGGCGGCCCCGAGGCCGCCTTTTTTGTATCTGTCACTCCGCCGCGTGCCGGTGTTCGGCTGGTCCAATTTTTGCCGCGCAGAACTTGAACTCCGGTATCTTGCCGAACGGGTCGAGCTGCGGATTGGTCAGGAAGTTTGCCGGTGCCTCGAAGAAACAGAACGGGATGAACAGCATGCCGCTGGATACGTCCCGGTCGGCACGCAGGGTCAGCGTGATCGCACCGCGCCGGGTTTCAACGGTCACCTGCTGACCGATTTCGAGACCGGAAAGCTTGATGTCGCGCGGGTTCATGGAAACCACGGGTTCCGGCTCGATGGCGTCAAGAACCGCAGCGCGCCGCGTCATCGCACCGGTGTGCCAGTGTTCAAGCATCCGGCCGGTGGTGAGCACAAGCGGGAAGTCTTCATCCGGCAGCTCGCTCGGTGGCACAAGGTCCGTCGGCACGATCTTGCCGCGCCCGTCCGCCGTCGGGAAGGACTGGCCGAACAGGATCTCGTTGCCGGGCTTGTCCGGCGCATCGGCAGGATAAGTGACCGTTCCGTCGCGCTCGAGCCGGTCCCAGGAGATGTTGTTGAGGGACGCCATGTGCGAGCGCATTTCCTCGTAGATGGCCGGAACGCCGTCATAGGTCCAGTCGAGGCCCAGGCGGTTGGCAATCTCGATCAGGATCTGCCAGTCGGCACGCGCTTCGCCGGGCATCGGAACGCAGGGACGGCCGATCTGCACCTGACGGTTTGTGTTGGTATAGGTGCCGAGCTTTTCCGCATGTGCCGATGCCGGAAGAATAACATCGGCATGCCAGGCGGTCTCGGTCAGGAAGATGTCCTGAACGACGAGATGCTTCAACGAAGACAGGGCCTTGCGGGCATGGGTCTGGTCCGGGTCCGACATGGCCGGGTTTTCACCCTGCACGAACATCGCCTCGATGCCGCCGGCAAGGATGTCGTCCATGATCTCGACAACGGTAAGCCCACGCACCGGATCGAGCGTCCGGCCCCAGGCGTCTTCGTATTCACCCCGGATATCCGCATTTTCAACGGACCGGTAGTCCGGGAAGACCATCGGGATCAGACCGGCGTCGGAAGCACCCTGAACGTTGTTCTGCCCGCGCAAGGGATGCAGGCCGGTTCCGGGGCGGCCGATCTGGCCGGTCGTCAGGGCCATCGCGATCAGGCAGCGGACATTGTCGGTGCCGTGCACATGCTGCGAAACACCCATACCCCAGAAGATGATGGATTTTGCACTGGTCGCATAAAGACGCGCAACCTCGCGCAGGGTCTGCGCATCGATCCCGCAAACCGGTTCCATTGCCTCGGGCGTGAACTCGCGGATTTTTTCTGCCAGCGCTTCGAACCCGTCGACATGGGCAGCGATGTACTGGCTGTCATAAAGGCCCTCCGTGATAATCACATTGAGGATCGCATTCAGCATGGCAACATCGGTGCCGGGCTTGAACTTCAGACCGTAATCCGCATGCCGCATCAGGTCCTGGCCGCGCGGGTCCATGACGATCAGCTTCGTGCCCTTCTTGGCCGCCTGCTTGATATAGGTCGCGGCGACAGGATGGTTCTGCGCAGGGCGCGCGCCGATGACGATCATGCAATCGGCATCTTCAGCGGCGTTGAAGGGCGCTGTCACGGCACCTGAGCCGATCCCTTCCATCAGCGCCGCCACGGAAGACGCGTGGCACAGCCGCGTGCAATGGTCGACATTGTTGGTCTGGAAGCCCTGGCGGATCAGTTTCTGGAAGAGATAGGCCTCCTCGTTGGAGCCTTTTGCCGAGCCGAAGCCCGCGACGCCCGCGCCGCCCTTGGCGTCGAAGGCTGCCTTCAGACCGCCGGCAGCGCGGTCCAGCGCCTCTTCCCAGCTGGCTTCCCGGAAATAGTCGAGATGGTTTTCCAGCGTCATGAAAATGTCGCCGCGCTTGGGCGCATCGTCACGGCGGATCAGCGGCTTGGTCAGCCGCTCCGGGCTCGAGACGTAGTCGAAACCGAAACGTCCCTTGACGCAAAGCCGGTTTTCGTTCGCCGGGCCATCGCGGCCTTCAACCTTCACGATTTCGCCGTCCTTGACGGAGACGGATGTGAGACAGCCGACACCGCAGAACGGGCAGACGCTGTCGACGGTTTCCTCGGCGAACACTTCACGCACCTTGCCGGTGTCATCCAGAAGGCTCTTTTCCATCAGCGCGCCCGTCGGGCACGCGGAAACGCACTCGCCGCAGGCGACGCAGGTGGAAATACCCATCGGGTCGGCAAGGTCGAAGACCGGGGCCGTGTGCGACCCGCGATCGGCCATCCCGATCACGTCATTGACCTGGACTTCCCGGCAGGCGCGCTCGCACAGGTTACAGGCAATGCAGGCATCCAGGTTTACGGCGATTGCAGGGTGCGAAATGTCCTGCTGCGGTTTCTCGCAAGGCGCGAATCGGCTTTCGTTCACGCCGATTGCGTCAGACCATTTCCAGAAATCACTCTCCGGATCGGGGTGGGCCTCCCGGCTTGGCTGATCGGCCGCGAGCAGCTCAAACACCATTTCCCGCGCCTTGGAGGCACGTTCCGTTTCCGTCTTTACGACCATGCCCTCGGACGGCATGCGGATGCACGAAGCCGCGAGCGTCCGCTCACCTTCGATATCGACCATACAGGCCCGGCAGTTGCCGTCGGACCGGTATCCGGGAGCATCCTTGTGGCACAAATGCGGGATCGCGACGCCTTCGCGCTTGGCCACCTGCCAGATGGTTTCCCCTTCCTGAGCGGTGACATCCTTGCCATCGAGGGAGAAAGTGACTTGGCTCATCCTTCGAATTCCTCCGGGAAAAACTTGAGCACGGATGCCACGGGATTGCTTGCAGCCTGACCGAGGCCGCAGATCGAGGCAGAGCGCATGACCGCGTCAAGATCCGCAATCTTCGTTTCGTTCCAGTCGCCGGCAGCGAGCAGATGTTCCATCTTTTCCGTTCCCGAGCGGCACGGCGTGCACTGGCCGCAGCTTTCATGCTTGAAGAACCGCATGAGGTTCAGCGCAACATCACGCATGTCATCCTGGTCGGAAAAGACGACGATCGCGTGGCTGCCGATGAAGCAGCCATGTTTGTCGAGAGTGCCGAAATCCAGCGGTTCGTCGGCAAGCGAGGCAGGCAGGATGCCGCCTGAAGCGCCTCCGGGCAGATAAGCCTTGAATGTGTGGCCGTCTTCCATGCCGCCGCAGAATTCTTCCAGAAGCTCGTTCATGGTGATCCCGGCCGGAGCCAGTTTCACGCCCGGTTCCTTGACACGGCCCGAAACAGAGAAGGACCTGAAGCCCTTGTGATCGCGCCGGCCCTGCGATGCGAACCACTCCGGTCCCTTTTCGACGATGTCACGGACCCAGAAGAGCGTTTCCACGTTGTGGTTGAGCGTCGGGCGGCCGAACAGGCCCACCTGGGCAATGAAAGGCGGGCGGTGCCGCGGCAGGCCGCGCTTGCCTTCGATCGATTCGATCATCGCGCTTTCTTCACCGCAGATATACGCACCGGCGCCGCGGCGCAGCTCGATATCGATATTCGTGATGATGCCGGAGGTCCGCAAAGCCGCGATTTCTGTTTCCAGAATTTCCAGCACCGCCGGGTATTCATCGCGCATATAGAGGTAGATCCGGTCCGCTGAAATCGCGTGTGCCGCGATCAGGGCCCCTTCAAGCAACCGGTGCGGGTCGCGTTCCAGATGGTAGCGGTCCTTGAATGTGCCCGGCTCGCCTTCATCGCCGTTAATCGTCAGGTATTTCGGGCCCGGAAGGTCATTGACGATCTTCCATTTTGTTCCGGTGGGAAATCCGGCTCCGCCAAGGCCGCGCAAGCCGGCTTCAAGCGCCATGCCTGCAAGGGCGGCAGCATCGAATTCGCCTGCGCGCACACGGTCGAGCAACCTGTAGCCGCCATCCGCACGATATTGATCGAGCTTGATGTAGTCCGGCATATCAGGCGTCGTCTTTCCCTCGAACAGGATCGCGCGCACGGAGAGTTCGCTGGCATTGTCGACGGCCCGTTTTCCGACCTGCGCAGCCGGAGCACCGGCGCAACGTCCGATACAGGGTACCTTCTGGATCCGGACCTTGGCCGGATCGACACCGCTTTCAAGCGAAGCGGCCAGTGCATCGGCACCCTTGATGGAACAGGCCACGCTGTCACAGACGCGAATCGTCAGGGGAGCAGGCTTTTGATCCTCCTCCCGAACAATATCGAAATGGTGATAGAAACTCGCGACTTCATAGACTTCCGCCTGGGCCATCCGCATTTCGACAGACAGGGCTTTCAGGTGCCGCGCTTCGAGGCAGCCATAGGCATCCTGAATCTTGTGCAGGTGTTCGATCAGCAGATCTTTGCGGCGCGGTTCATCGCCCAGGAGCGCCTGAACTTCACCCAGGGCCGCATCTTCCAACTGACGCCCTTTTGGCTGGGACGGCTTTCTTGAAAGCCCCTTGCCGAAAGACATTGGCGTTCCTCCTAAACGTGCAAGGCACGCGGCCTGTTACGCGTGCCCCTGCTCTTGCCCAAGTCCTGGAAAGACACGGAAATCATACGCGACTGCCGTGCCGAATATCCATTTGAGCCGGATGCTAGCGGTGGAACAATGCCTTGTCTGTTTGAAAAGCGACAACGAAACTTCAAAACTTGACGCTTTGACGATGACGGTTGCGGGCGATCAGGACGTCAGGTGGGAAAACGCTGCCACGACCTGCAGATAGACCGGCCGCTTGAACGGAACGATCAGGTCCGCAAGGCGGGCCGCGTGCTCCCAGCGCCATTCGGCGAACTCGGCCGAATGGCCGTCCGGCGGGGCCAGAATGTTGATTTCGTCATCATGTCCGTCAAAACGGTAGGCAACCCACTTTTGAGCCTGACCGCGATACTTGCCCTTGCGCGTCGATCTGACGACTTCGGGCGGGTAGTCATAGGCGAACCAGTCCGGGGCTTCTTCCAGAAGCGTGACGGAGCTGATCGAGGTTTCCTCGTAAAGCTCCCTGCGCGCGGCCTCAATCGGAGTCTCGCCCTTGTCGATACCCCCTTGCGGCATCTGCCATGCGAATTCGTAGTTGGCGGTGCTGCCGCCATCGTCCCGGCTGCCGATCCAGACCTTGCCTTCGCCGTTGATCAGCATGATCCCGACGCAGGGACGGTAGGGCAGGCCTTCGGACGGCTCAGGAAATCCCGGACCAAGCGCATGCTTTTTCACTTCAACACCTATCAGAAAATCAGTCGTATCGGAGTTTGGCCCCGGTACGGTGAATTTGAGGTTCGCATCATTGCTCCCAAGGCCTGCGAAGCGGACTTCAATTTCCCCGCACTAGCCGTCGATGGTCGCGCTTACCGGCACAAGCTGAAGGCCCCGCTGTTCCAGGTCGCGCACCCATTTCTCGAGCTGGCGGACGGTCACGGGCAGTGCCGATCCGGTTGCAACGGCAACGCCGCGCGATCTCGCGATGCTCTCCAGTTGGAGCAGTTTTGCATCGATATCATCTTCGCGCGGTACCTCGTCCAGAACCACGTCAACGCCGGAATAGGGTATCCGCAACTCGCTGGCCGTCTCCGCGGAGAGACTGCGGGACGATGTTCCGTTGTCGACAAACATCAGGCCCCGGGACTTCAGCTTTTCCAGGAGATACTGGATGGACGGCTTGGTCGCCGTGAAGCGTGCACCCATGTCGGGAATCGCGCCAACATAATTGGTCGCCCGCGTCAGCAGGAATGCAAGCCGGTCGAGCATTTCCGCGGGCTGCAGGCTCACCAGAAGCGTGTGCGGTCCCGGGTCGTTGTCCGGGAAATCGAAGGGCTCCAGCGGCAGCTGCAGAAGCAGTTCGTGGCCCTTTGTGCGCGCCTGCTGCATCCATTGATCGAGGTCGTCGCCATAAGGCGCAAGCGCGAGCGTGACATCCGCCGGCAACCGGTCAATGGCGTTCTGCGTTCCCGTTTCGCTGAGACCCATACCGCTCAGGATCACCGCAATCTTCGGGATGGAGGTGAATTCCCGGACGACCGGGCGGGAATAGGCATCCAGAGGCCGGACACCCGCGTCGCTGACCTTCGGAAGAAAGCCGTATTCAGAGCGCTCGCTCACCCGCGTATCCGGGTTGGCGGACAGACTTTCGACAGGGGCTTCCGGTCCCTTGCCGTCGGGCCGCTGCACCATGTTGTAACGCGGTCCGAGCAGATCCTGACCCGCGTCGGGCCGCAGGTTCGGACCAAGATCCTCGTTCAGGCCAGGCCGGATTTCGACAACTTCGATGTCCTGGGAAGTCACGCCTTCCACGGTGGCCTCGAGCGGAATGACCGCAACCGGCTCACCGCCCAGCGGATCGTCCACGACCGCGACCCAAATGAGTGTCGTTGTGATGAAGACGCTCAGGAGGCCAACGCCGATAAGGCCAAACGGCAGCCTGACCAGCCGCCGCTTGCCCATCCCTAGGGGAGCTGTGAGATCTTCGCTCGACATGTCGTTCTGGGCCTTTGTTCCGGCGTCGCACCGGCGCGGATTCTTGTTGTCGGGATACGCAGAACGAGAATGGAGGGGCTGCGCGCCGGAGGTCGGCGCACAGCAGATCGCAAATGGCGGTTAGTTCTTGACCGCGGCGCTGTCGGACACCGGCGGGAAGGCGCTGTTCACCTGTTCGCCGCGCAAAAGATCAAGCGCAAGGTTCAACTGGGTGTCGTCTTCCGGATCCGGCGGGACATAGGCCTGGCTGCCGGACTGCTCTTCGCCTTCCGCTTCCAGGTGTCCGCGCAAGCCGGCCTCACCGCGCGTTTCAACGCGGCCGACAAGCTCTTCCGGCAGTTCCTGCAAGGCCTCGATATCCGGCACGATGCCCTTCGCCTGAATGGAGTTTCCGGACGGTGTGTAGTAGCGCGCCGTCGTCAGGCGGATCGCACCGTTGGCACCGAGCGGGATGATCGTCTGCACGGAGCCCTTGCCGAAGGACCGTGTGCCGAGGATTGTCGCACGGCGATGATCCTGCAGCGCACCGGCAACGATCTCGGACGCGGAGGCCGAGCCGCCATTGACGAGCACGATCACCGGCTTGCCATCGGTCAGATCACCGGCCCTGGCGTTGTAGCGCTGGGTCTCATCGGCTTCCCGTCCACGCGTCGAAACGATTTCGCCACGGTCAAGGAACGCATCGGACACGGCAATTGCCTGGTCCAGAAGACCGCCCGGATTGTTACGCAGATCAATCACGTAACCCTTGACCTTGTCTTCACCGATTGCGGCCGTGGTTTCCTCGATGCCTTTCTTGAGGCCGTCGAAGGTCTGTTCGTTGAACTGGGTCACGCGGACGTAGCCGACATCTTCCTCTTCACGCCAGCGCACCGAGCGAATGCGGATGATGTCGCGCGTGATCGTGATGTCGAGCGGTTCGGTGCGTCCCTCGCGGCGGATGGTCACCACGATGTCGGTGTTGACCGGACCACGCATCTTTTCAACGGCTTCGTTCAGCGTCAGGCCCTGCACCTGCTCACCGTCGATGTAGGTGATCAGGTCACCGGCCAGAACACCGGCCTTGGCAGCAGGTGTTTCGTCGATCGGGGAAACGACCTTGACGAGGCCTTCCTCCATGGTGACCTCAATGCCGAGACCGCCGAATTCACCGCGTGTCTGCACCTGCATGTCGCGGAAGCTCTTCGGTGACATGTAGCTGGAATGGGGGTCGAGCGAGGTCAGCATGCCGTTGATGGCGCTCTCGATGAGTTGCGCATCGTCCGGGACCTCGACGTAGTCTGAACGCACGCGCTCGAAAACGTCACCGAACAGATTGAGCTGCCGGTACGTATCGGTCGCAGCCGCGTTTGCCGCAGCCGATACCTTGAACGGCATCTGGGACATTGTCGTAACTGCCGCAGCCCCCATCAGGGCACCCACCAGCAGCAAGGAAGCTTTCCGTATCATCCGCGAGCCTTTTCTTCTTCTGTGCGTGCCCACCAGGGAGTGGGATCGACCGCACGGCCGTCCTTCCGAAATTCAACATATAGGATCGGCTGGGTCGAACCCAAGCCGAACGTCGACGCGCTTGCCCACTGGGTCGCGCCCATAACACCAACCGGTTCCCCGGTAAGAACAAACTGCCCCAATTCCGCATCTATCCGATTCAGGCCGGCGAGGAGCACATGGTAGCCGTCGCCAGTGTTCAGGATCAAGAGCTGACCGAAAGAACGGAAAGGACCTGAATAAACCACCCATCCGTCCGCCGGCGAGGTCACATTAGACCCCGGCCTTGTGGCAATAGATTGACCTTCCGTCACACCACCGAATTCATCTTCCTGGCCGAAGTCCTTTAGCAGGGTTCCCGCAACCGGCTGCGGTAACCGGCCCTTAGCCTCTTCGAACGTTATCTGCGGCGCAAGCCGCCCCGGATCAGCGAAGGGATCAAAATTGCGCGAGGCGTTCCGTTTTGCGTCAATCGCCGCCTGCCGCGACTTTTCAGCCGCATCGCGGGCACTCTCGATTTCGGCCTCCAGATTGGCAATCAGCTCTTCCAGGGACCCGGCCTGATCGGCCAGCAATGCCGCGCGCCTCTTTTCCTCCTCGAGAACCTTGACCGACTTCAGATGTTCCTGCCTTTTGGCGCTCAGGAGAAGTTCAAGACGGGACTTTTCCTCAGCCAATCGCATGGCGTCACCGCCCAAACGGTTTTTCTCTTCCGCAATCACCGACTTCAGGCGCTGCAATTCGGCCAGATCAGCCGCCAGCGCCTCGGTTTCCACCTTCAGCTCCGGCATGACAGCGTTCAGAAGAATCGCGCTGCGGACCGCCGAAAGGGCATCGCTCGGACGAACGGCAAGCGCCGGAGGCGGCCGCTTGCCGATCCGCTGAAGGGCCGCCAGAACTTCCGCCAGAACATCGCGGCGCGCGACCAGCGAGAGGCGGACCGCGTCTTCGTTTTCGCCCAGGCTCATCAGTCTGCGCTCGGTATCGGTCAACTCCGTTTCAAGCGTCTTGATTGTGTCAGAGGTGCTTATGATCTTCGCGTTCAGCGTTTCCCGGTCACGGTCCAGCGCGCGGATCTCGCGCGCAATCGCGGCCTGACGATCGGATGACACCTCGATATCCCGCGATAACGCGGCCAGTTCGTCTTCCCGCTTCTTCTTGCGTTCCAGAAACGCATCGATCTCCGACGGCCCGGCGCTTTCCGCCTGCGCCTGTTCGTCGAGACTTTCACTAGCATTCAAGGGTGTGGGCGCGAGCATGAGACAAAGCGCGAGCCCACGCAAGAACGAGCCCGATGTCCACCAGTTCCAATGTCCAGGACGCACAGCCTTGATGCGATCCGGTCTCAATTCTCGTCAGCTCCCAAAGGTTACCCTTCCCGCGATACACTGACTGCGTTAACGAACCGTTTACTCAGGTAACCAGCACCTTAATCCGGTGACCCTCGCGGTTACGCGACCGCCTGTGTCTGTTCCACCTTATTGTTCCCATAATCCGTTACGTCCGGAATACGGCGAGATACGGGCGAAATCGTGTTTTCAGATCACTTGAAGCGTTAACAAATGTTAATGATCTTGTCCTCAAGGAGCATGCACCTCGCCGGCAGAGGACGAAACCCGACGAAAAAGCTCTAGAAATGGCGATAGACCAGATCTTCCGGGTTGGGCCGCTCAGCGTCCTTGTCCAGGACAGCGCCGAGACGTTCGGCCAGATGGCGCGAGCGCAAATTGTCCTCATCAACATAACTGACGAGGCTCGGCAGTTCGCGCTCGTTCCGCGCCCAACCCAGAAACCTTTGCGCTGCCTCGTAGGCAACACCCTTGCCCTCCGCCTCCGGATAAACGAACCAGCCCAGTTCATGCTCGGGAAACAAGGGACCATGATTGATACCGACCTGTCCAAGGCAGGATCCCGATGCATTTTCCTCGATCATCAGGGCTCCGTTGCCCATCAGCGGCCATTGGGCCATGTCATGGCAAAACAATGCCCAGGCCATCTTCTTGTCGAACGGACCGCCCATCCCGGCGGACCTCTCAGTCTGCATAAAGTCGACATAGGCCGGCCAGTCGACCATCGTCATCGGCCTCAGGACCAGGCGTTCGGTGCGCAGCGTGGGAATGTCTGCCATGTCGGGTTCCAGACTTAAGGATGCGGCCGGCAGGCCGGTTCTGCGAAATCTCAGGCGCGGTGATAGGGGTGGCCGGACTGTATGGTCATGGCGCGATAAATCTGTTCCGCGAGAAGTATGCGGGCAATCTGGTGCGGCCACGTCATTGCCCCGAGCGCGAGTTTCAGGTCCGCCCGTGCAATGAGTTCGGCCCCGTGACCATCGGCCCCGCCGATCGCAAACACGACATCTGAAACGCCCTGGTCCTTCCAATTCTCAAGTTTCTGACTGAAATCGGGACTGGTCAGGTTCTTGCCGTTTTCATCCAGAACCACGATCCGCGCCGCGCCGGCTACCGTTGCCATAAGGGCGGTGGCTTCCTCGGTCTTGCGGTCTTCCGGCCGCTGCGCCCTGCTTTCGGCCAGTTCGACGACGCGGACGTCCGTGACCCCGAGGCTGCGGCCGGTCTTGCGAGCGCGGTCAAGATAGCGTTCGAGCAAGTCCTTTTCGGCACCTGCCTTCATCTTGCCGACGCAGGAGAGTGTGAAGCGCATAAGATCCCTGCCGGAAGAACTCCGGTTTCAACTTCGCGGCAACCCGGTCTGCTCCTCTAAGAGCATCCCGGCTCAACCGGCTTTCGCGCCGCTACGCCCGAAAGCCGGATAAGGGAGGCTGTTCAGCCGATAAATTGCGGCGCTTCGTCCGTGTCGGGTGCCCACATCTTTTCAAGATTGTAGAAGCCGCGAACTTCCGGACGGAAAATATGTACAATCACATCGCCCGCATCGATCAACACCCAGTCACAGGTGCTCTGACCTTCCACCGTTGCGGATTTGACCCCGGAGGATTTCAGATC
The DNA here is from genome assembly GCF_030733265.1 of Roseibium sp. MMSF_3412. Taxonomy (GTDB): domain Bacteria; phylum Pseudomonadota; class Alphaproteobacteria; order Rhizobiales; family Stappiaceae; genus Roseibium. The sequence goes on from NZ_JASHJI010000011.1 coordinate 103,777, forward strand.
CTTGAGCAGATGATCGGCGATCGCGCCGACATGACGATGTGACCGGCCGGACACAATCACCATGTGATCTGCCAGAGAACTTTTACCAGCGATGTCGAGGGTTATCAGGTCCTCAGCTTTGGAATCGTCAAGACTGCTGAGAACCGTATCGAGGAGACCTGCCGCAAGATCAGCGCTTACGGAAGCCTGCAGAGGAGAGGACAATTCTGTCCGCCCACTTTCAAAGGTCATGGTCAGGTGTAGTGCCTTTCGCCGTTTGTGCCGTCCCGAAACCAACGTCGTCACGAACCAGATCGTTCGGTTTCACGTCACCCGTTTTGGATGCAGGACCGGTTGACCGTACCTCGGCCGCGCTCGCCGCGACCGTCCCTATAATACCGCTTCCCGTTTGGCATTTTCAAGACAGGGGTTTTTTCTCGGTAAAAATGACAGTTTTTCTATTCAGTCAGGTTTCTCAGATCGGTTGATGATGTCCGGTCGAGCGGCGTGTGCAAAAACGTCCAGACCGGGGCCTTCATGTCGGGAAGAAGCCCTGCATCCTCTTCCGGAAGTCTATATTTTTCATAAGCTTTTGCCATTGGCGACGACAAAACCGAAAGCGAGGCTCCCGGCCTGTCTACAATCGCGAGCGGAACGGAAGCGACAATTTTCCGCCAGTCCTGCCAGCGATGGAAACTGCCAAGATTGTCAGCACCCATGACCCAAACGAATCGGACGGACGGGCGCATGGCGCGCAGCGCGACGATCGTTTTGGCCGTATAGGGCGTCCCGAGCACGGTCTCGTATGCCGTTACTTTCATGCGCGGGTGGTCGGCCAGCGCGCGGGTCAGGTGCAGCCGCCTTTCGAGCGGTGCCAGGTTGGCGTGATCTTTCAGCGGATTGCCGGGCGTCACGAACCACCAGACCTGATCGAGACCGAGACGCCTGAGCACCGTCTGGGCAACAAGGCGGTGGCCGGAATGCGGCGGATTGAAGGACCCGCCGAACAGTCCGATGCGGTTTCCCGGCTCGACATGCGGAAGCTTCAGCCAGTCCTGATGCAGACCGGCCTGGATGTTCGATGGGTTCATGGACGGGTCTGACCCGAGCCGTGAACCTTGTATTTGAAGCTGGTCAGTTGCTCGACACCGACAGGCCCGCGTGCATGCATGCGGCCGGTCGCAATGCCGATCTCCGCACCCATGCCGAATTCTCCGCCGTCGGCGAACTGGGTGGAGGCATTGTGCAGGACAATGGCCGAATCCACTTCCGCCTGGAACCGGTCCGCCGTGGCCCGGTTCTCTGTCAGGATGCAATCGGTGTGGTTGGAGCCGTAGGTCGCAATATGCTCCATCGCAGCGTCGAGGTCAGACACAATTCTGACGGACAGGATCTTTTCGAGATACTCGGTCGACCAGTCTTCCTCGCTTGCGGCAAGAACGTCGCCGCAGATCTCGCGCACCTTGTCGCATCCACGGATCTCGCAGCCCTTTGCCCGCAAGGCATCAACGACGGCCGGCAACTGCGTGCGGGCGATGTCCTGATGTACCAGAAGGGTTTCGAGCGCGCCGCAAATTCCGGTGCGGCGCAGCTTGGAATTCACGATGATGTCGACGGATTTTGCGATGTCAGCGTCCTTGTCGAGGAAGATGTGAACCAGCCCTTCCAGGTGTGCGAACACCGGCACACGCGCCTCGGTCTGAACCCGCCCGACAAGGCTGCGGCCACCTCGCGGCACGATCACATCGAGATTGCCCTGCAATCCCTTGAGCATTTCGCCGACCGCGGCCCTGTCGGTGACAGGCACGATCTGAATGGAATCTTCGGGCAGCCCGGCCGCCTTCAGTCCGGCCTGAAGCGCCGAATGAATGGCCTTGTTGGAGTGTATCGTGTCGGAGCCACCGCGCAGGACGACGGCGTTCCCGGCCTTCAGACACAATGCGCCCGCATCCGCCGTCACGTTGGGGCGGCTTTCATAGATGACGCCGATCACGCCGAGAGGCGTGCGCACCCGTTCGATCCTGAGGCCGTTCGGCCGGTCCCATGCGGCGATCACGCCGCCAACCGGATCTTCCAACGCAACAATATCCTCCAGCGCCTTGGCAATCGCCTCGATGCGCTCTTCGCTCAAGGTGCCGCGATCCAGGAAGGCTGCGGTCTGACCGTTGGCTTTCATCGCCTCCACATCAAGCCTGTTGCCCGCAAGGATGTCCGGCGTTGCCGCGCGCACGGCCTTCGCCATTTCGCTCAAGGCCCTGTTCTTCGCTTCTGCTGGTGCGGTCGCAAGAACCCGGCCGGCAGCACGGGCCCTTTGCCCGATCTCTGCCATCAGATCTTCGGTCGTCCTTGCCTCAACCACGTCCAGCATTTCCATCACTCCTCAAAAGCGGATCTTCATGCCCGCACAATTGCTTGCTTTTACCGCGTTCCGTTCAAAAACGCATCCTCAAGCACCAGATCGTCCCGGTGAACCATCTCGGCGCGGCCCGGATATCCGACGATCGCCTCGATTTCCCGGCTGTTTCGGCCGGCAATCAGGCGTGCTTCAATAACGTCATAGGCAACAAGACCGCGTCCGATCGTCCGGCCTTCGGGGCTCACAAGCGTCACCGCATCGCCGCGCGAAAAGGTGCCTGATACCGAGACGACGCCAGCCGGCAGCAGGCTCTTTCCCGACTTCATGGCGGTCAGTGCACCCGCGTCGAGCGTGATCTTGCCCCGTGGTTCCAGGTGGCCGCCGATCCAGGCCTTGCGCGCGCTGGCCGGTGTCGCGGCCGCCGGAAACCAGGTTGCCCGGCCGCCGTCGCTCAGCCGTGCCAGCGGGTTCAGTTCCTTGCCGGAGGTGATCACCATCGATGTGCCGGCGGCCGTCGCGATCTTGCCCGCATCGATCTTCGTCTTCATGCCGCCGCGCGAAAGTTCCGATCCGGCGCTGCCGGCCATGGCCTCGATCTCCGCGGTGATGCGCGGCACTTCGGGCAGGAAAACCGCATCCGGGTCTTCCGAAGGCGGCGCGGTATAAAGGCCGTCGATATCGGAAAGCAGAACAAGGCAGTCCGCGCTTGCCATCGTCGCCACACGCGCTGCCAGGCGATCGTTGTCGCCATAACGGATTTCGGAGGTGGCAACGGAATCGTTCTCGTTGATGATCGGCACCGCGCCCATCTTCAACAGCATACCGATTGTCGCGCGCGCATTGAGATAGCGCCGCCGTTCTTCCGTGTCGCCCAGCGTCAGCAGGATCTGGCCCGCCTTTTTGCCATGCGTTTCAAGCGCGCCAGCATAGGCTTGTGCCAGCGCAATCTGGCCCGCAGCCGCCGCCGCCTGGCTTTCTTCCAGCTTGAGCGGTCCCTTCGGCAATCCGAGTTCGCCGCGTCCCAGCGCAATCGATCCGGAGGACACGATCAGGACTTCTGAGCCCGAGCCCATCAGCCGCACGATGTCGGAGACAAGCGCTTCCAGCCAGTCCCGCTTCAACTCGCCGTTTTCCACCAGCAGGGCAGACCCGATCTTGACGACGATCCGCTTGAAGGCCGCAAGACTGCGATGTGCGTCGGTCGACATCAGGGGTGCCACCCCTCCTGTTCGGGCGCCGGCACCTGGTTGGCTGCGTCTTCCTTGTCCTTGTCGATGCCGCGCACGATCATGCGCAGCGCCCGGTCGACATTGAGCCCGCTCGCCGAAGACAGGATCAGCGGTTTCTGACCGCAGGCCGCTTCAAGGCTTGCGGACTGTTCAGCGATCAGGTCATCGGTAAGCGCGTCGCATTTCGAAAGCGCAACGATTTCCGGCTTGTCGGTGAGACCTGCTCCATAAGCTTCCAGTTCGCCGCGAACGACCTTGTAAGCCTCGCCGGGATCCTGCTCGCCGGACCCGTCGACCAGATGCAGGAGGACCCGTGTGCGTTCGACATGGCCAAGGAAGCGGTCGCCCAGACCGGTGCCTTCGTGTGCGCCTTCGATCAGCCCTGGAATATCCGCCATCGCGAAACTGTTGCCGTCGATCTGGACAATGCCGAGATTGGGATGAAGCGTGGTGAAGGGATAATCCGCAATTTTCGGCTTGGCGGCGGACACAGTTGCCAGGAAGGTCGACTTGCCGGCATTGGGCAGGCCGACGAGGCCGGCGTCCGCGATCAGCTTCAACCGCAGCCAGATCCACTTTTCCTCGCCCTCGAGGCCCGGATTCGCCCGGCGCGGCGCCTGGTTGACCGAAGACTTGAAGTGGGCGTTGCCGAAACCGCCATTGCCGCCTTTCATCAGAACGACCCGCTGACCGAGTTCGGTGAGATCGGCAATCAGCGTTTCGTTGTCTTCTTCCAGGATCTGGGTGCCGACGGGAACCTTGAGAACGACATCCTTGCCGTGCGCGCCGGTCCGGTTGCGGCCCATGCCATGGATGCCGGTCTCGGCCTTGAAATGCTGTTTGTAACGGTAATCGATCAACGTGTTGAGACCGTCGACACATTCGATAACGACATCGCCGCCCTTGCCGCCGTCGCCACCGTCGGGACCGCCATATTCGATGTATTTTTCGCGCCGGAACGAGACACAGCCTGCGCCGCCATTGCCCGAACGGACATACACCTTGGCCTGATCTAGGAATTTCATTTTTCTTCTCTTTTTCGTCCTGCTGTCAGGCCATGACCGGTGAAGGTCAAAGACCGCGCATGAAATCCGTTCGTGTCATTTCACTTCTGATGGCGGGCAAGGTCTCGCCGCGCGACACGCTCGCGCAGCCGACTTCGCCAACGGGCCGGAATCCTGCCTTTTCCATCACCTTGATCGAGGCCGGGTTCTCCATCATCGCTTCGCAGGCCAGAAGGTCGTGCGCCGTGTTTTCGAACACCCAGCCAATCGCAGCCGTCAAGGCCTCGCTCATGAACCCCCTGCCCCAATAGGGCCGCCCCAGCCAATAGCCGATCTCCGGGGTCTCCTGCAACTTTTTGAAGCCGAGACCGCCGATCAATTCGCCTTCATGGTCAACATGAAAACCGAGTTCGTCTGCCGTTTCGACAGCTTCCCAGCGCGCCGCCGATCTTTCCAGATACTGCCGCCCCTGGTCCAGGTCATACGGATATGGCACGCGCGACAGCATCTTGGCGACCTCATAGTCGCCAAGCAGTTCGGCACACCGGTCGAGATCGTCCGGGACCGGTGGCCGGAGCGTCAACCGGCCGGTCCGGATCACAGAAGCCGTCATGCCGCTGCCTTTCGAGCCTCGAAGTCGGCGCGCGCCAGCCGGACGACAACGTTGGATACCTTGCGGTCAAGTGCCCTGGAGAACCGTTCGGTCATGCTGTAGGGCTTGAAACCGAGCTTGCGCAGCAGTCCACGGGAGCGGAAGTTCTCTTCATAGGCGCGTGCTGCAAGAGCCTCGGTTCCATGAGCCGCAAAGGCCCATTCAATCACCGCTTCAACAGCCTCGCTGGCATACCCGTGCCCCTGAAAGGCTCGCCCGATCCAATAGCCGAGGGTCGGATGATCGGCGAGATTGTCCAGATCGCCGGGCGCCTCGACCGCCGCGATCCCGATGAAAACGCCGCCGAGCGTGATCGCGAACACCGCTTCGGTTTTCAGCGGGTCCTTGCCGACAACCGTCTTCAGGAAAGCTTCGGCCGAACCTTCCTCGTAAGGCCAGGCGAACGACGTCATCCAGCGGGCAACCTCGAAATCCTTGCCGCCCAGTTCGATCATCGCTTCGGCGTCCGCCATGGCGATCGGCCGCAAGATCAATCGTCGCGTTCTCAATTCCTGCAATCCGGTCATTGTCCCTGCCCCCATCCTTTCAAAGACTTCCAAACGGTTCTGTCCAAAACATATCTTTCGATCGGCACGGACCCGCCCGCGCCGATGGACCGGATCATCGCCTGATCCCGGTACTGGAAGCCGGATTTCACGAGCACCCGGCGCGAGGCCGGATTGGTGACCCGGCAGGAGCCCTGAAGCTCGTCCATGTCATGGTGGGTGAAGGCATGGTCGACCAGCGCATGCACCGCTTCGGTCGCATAGCCCTGACCCCAGAAAGGTTCACCCAGCCAGTAGCCGACATGAACGGTTCCGTCCTCTTCGAGCGCCGCATATTTCGCGACGCCGATCAGTCGGCCGGTGCTTTTCAACCGGATGGCAAAAAGGCCGGTGTTCTTTCTTACCTGCGCCGCCCGCGCAATCAGCGCGCGGCCGTTTTCCAGGGTGAAGGGATGGGGCATCATGGCGAGGTTTGCCGCCACGGTCTTGTTGTTGGCCAGAAACACCAGATCGGCCAGATCGTCCTTGCGCGGCACATCGAGCCGCACATGAACCGCTTCCTGCGGCAACGGGGCCGCGACCAAACTGCTCTCGTCTAACAATCCATCGCTTTCAACAACCATCATTTCCTCCAGCACAAACAAATCAAGGGAGAGATGGCGCCCCATCTCCCCCTTGGATCTTCGACTGGTCTCTGGTTGCTGACCTGTCTCGAATTGCCGGGGTCTTAAGGGACGCCGGCGCTTCGAAACTTCACGTCGGCTTTACTCCGCAGCTTCCGCCACTGGGACCACATTGATAAGTGTTCGTTTGTTGGCGGCCGCCTTAAACTGAACCTTGCCTTCCACGGTCGCGAAAATGGTGTGATCCTTGCCCATGCCCACGCCGGTGCCCGGGTGCCACGTGGTGCCACGCTGACGAGCAATGATGTTGCCGGGAATCACGGATTCCCCGCCATACTTCTTGATGCCGAGACGGCGGCCAGCTGAGTCGCGGCCGTTGCGGGATGAACCGCCTGCCTTCTTATGTGCCATCGTTAGAACTCCTCGTTCTTCGAATTCTTAATTCAACAGTCGTGAAACGGCGGCTTACTGGCCTGCCAGTTCCTTGGCCTGTTCAACCCAGTTGTCGCGCTCGATACGGCCCTTGAAATTCAGGACCTCATCAACGCGGGCGATGTCTTCCGCAGAGAAGTTGACGATCTGCTCGTAGGTGGTGATGCCCAGAGCGTTCAGTTTCTTCTCAAGAACCGGGCCGACGCCGGAGATCTTCTTCAGATCGTCCTTGCCGTCCGGTGCGGTGAAGAGCGGCTCGACAGCTGCGTCTTCCTTCTTGGTTTCCTTGGCCGCGGCAGCCTTCGGAGCTTCCTCGGCTTTCGGAGCCGCTTCAGCAGCAGGTGCTGCTTCGGCTTCAGGTTCGGCCTTCGGCGCTGCCTTTTTCGGCGCAGCCTTCTTGGCCGGTTTTGCGCCACCGGTCAGGATGTCGGTCACCTTGACGAGGGTGAAGGACTGACGATGGCCGTTGCGGCGGCGGGAATTCTGACGCCGGCGCTTCTTGAATACGATGATCTTGCGGCCACGGCCCTGATCGACCACTTCCGCAACCACGCTGGCACCTTCCACGGTCGGAGCGCCAACAGTCGTGTCCGTGCCGTTGCCAACCATGAGCACTTCGTCGAACGTGACGGTGCTGCCGGCTTCGGCGTCGAGTTTTTCGACCTTCACGAGGTCGTCTGCGGCAACAGTGTACTGTTTGCCACCGGTTTTGATTACAGCGAACATGTCGCGCACGTCCTTCTTTTCGTTTTTGACACCGGCACAGGCCTTTTGGCTCTCGAGAGCACCGGTTGCATTCAGGTCGAACTCAGGCGCCTGTCCCACCGGATTGCCATCCGTCGGACAGATCTTTGTGTCGGGTTGCGTGAAGCGAAAAGCCCGCCAGGCCTTGATCGACAAAGAAAACCCGAAAAAGATGAACCTTTTCGAGCCCGCGCAATATAACTCTCCGGCGCGCGGAGTCAAACGGAAATATGAAGCCTTCGGCCCGCAAAGCCCGCGCACGTGTCACGGTGCCGGCTCACCGGCCTATCCGCCCGGTGCCGGCCCAACATGAACGGATCACATCCGCCGCGCCCCCGGCAACGCGCGTCTTCTTACACCGTCAACGCTCGCGGACCAAACTGTCTGTTTAAAGAATGCAATTCGGGTCTTGCGGATAAAAAGGAGCTTGTCTATGTTCCGCGCCACTTGAGACCCGTTTGTCGCAAGTACCGCGGAGAGGTGCCGGAGTGGTTGAACGGGGCGGTCTCGAAAACCGTTGAGCGCGCAAGCGTTCCGGGGGTTCGAATCCCCCTCTCTCCGCCAGCGACCTTTTTCCCTACCTCTTTATTGAAATCATTTTCATAAACTGATCGCCGGTATGCTGCCCTGCCTGTCCTGCTTTCAACCGATCTCCGACGGTCTTCCGTGTATTGCAGCGGCTCGCCTGGCTTTGTTGTCCGCAAGGAAGCCGGCGGGCTGAGAGCAAGCGCGGATGAAATCGATCTCAAGACGGCACAGTCCGGCAATACAGCCCTGAATTCGGACAGAGTGTTGTCCTTCGTGTGAAAGACCTGAAAAAGCTTCACCGGGAATTCCATGAAAAGGCGCTGTCAAAGCCTGGGAGACTGAAGCAGGGCCTCTTTGGTCAAACCCAGTTTTCTCTGACAGACCCTGACGGCAACAGTCTCTATTTCGCAGAAGCGCAGTTCTGAGGCACTCTGTCGTAACCAGACTCGCAAATCCCAAGAGGTCATGATGTCCACGCCCGTTCGTACAGAAAGCGATTCCTTCGGTGCCCTGGAAATACCAGCGGACAAGTATTACGGCGCACAGACCGCGCGCTCGCTGATCAATTTTCCGATCGGCGGCGAGACCATGCCGCTGCCGCTGGTCCATGCGCTCGGCGTGATCAAGCAGGCCGCAGCACGGGTCAACCGGGATCAGGGCAAGCTTGCTCCGGACCTCGCCGACGCCATCGACCGCGCCGCGGGTGAAGTGGCCGCCGGCAATTTCGACAGCGACTTTCCGCTGGTTGTCTGGCAGACCGGGTCGGGCACCCAGTCGAACATGAACGCCAACGAGGTCATCGCCAACCGGGCGATCGAGATTCTCGGCGGCGAGATCGGCACCAAGTCCCCGGTCCACCCGAACGATCACTGCAACATGAGCCAGTCGTCGAACGATACCTTTCCGACCGCCATGCATATTGCGGCCGCCCGCGAGATCCATCACCGCCTGCTGCCTGCGCTGGAGCACCTGAAAACCGCTCTAGCCGCCAAATCGGCGGAGTGGAAGGACATCGTCAAGATCGGCCGGACCCATACGCAGGACGCGACGCCGCTCACGCTCGGGCAGGAATTCGGCGGTTATGCCGCCCAGCTGGAGATGAGCATCAAACGGGTAACCGAAGCCTCGGACGGGCTCTACGACCTTGCGCAGGGCGGCACTGCCGTCGGCACCGGGCTGAACACGAAGACCGGTTTTGCGGAACATTTTGCGGCGGAAGTCGCCAAGATCACCGGCCTTCCGTTCCGGACAGCCCCCAACAAGTTCGAGGCGCTGGCCGCGCACGATGCCTATGTCTATGCCCATGGCGCTCTGAACACCGTCGCAGCGTCACTCTTCAAGATCGCCAACGACATCCGCCTGCTCGGCTCCGGCCCGCGCTCAGGTCTGGGCGAACTTTCCCTGCCGGAAAACGAACCCGGGTCGTCGATCATGCCGGGCAAGGTCAACCCGACCCAGTGCGAAGCCATGACGATGGTGTGCACGCAGGTGTTCGGCAATCAGACGACGATGTCGGTCGCCGGCAGTCAGGGGCATTTCGAACTGAATGTCTACAAGCCCGTCATGGCCTGCAACATGCTGCAATCCATCAGGTTGCTGGCGGATGCCTCTGTCAGCTTCACCGACCGCTGTGTTGCCGGCATCAAGGCCAACGAGGACAACATCACGGCGTTGATGGAGCGTTCGCTGATGCTGGTCACCGCCCTGGCCCCGGCAATCGGCTACGACAAGGCAACGCAGATTGCCAAGACCGCCCACAAGAACGGAACCTCGCTGCGCGAGGAAGCCCTGAAACTCGGCTATGTCACGGAAGACGAATTTGACAGGCTGGTGCGCCCGGAAAAGATGATCGGCCCGAACTGATCCGGCCGGACTGCATGGACGAACAACGCGGCCGAAAGGGCTTGCGGCCAACGCGGCGGGCATGGTTGAAGCAAGCGGCTGCGTATCTGCTCTAGGTGATGGACCCATAAATGAGACTGAGATGGCATGCGAAATGGCGAAATCCCGTTAGGAAGCGTGCGCGGAGCGGGCTTCCTGCCCGGTCAAGCACGCTGACAACACAGGATGAATCCATTTCCATGTCCTTCGAATTTGACCGGTTTGCTCCTCCTCGGCGTTGCGAAAGGCTTGAAAATGAACCACATTTCCTGCGCTTCCGCGCCTTGATGAGAAGCAAACCGCCTCAAACCATTTCGGCCTCATTTATGAGTCCATCACCTAGTGATAGTCTTTGCACCGTGACATCTTGCCGATGCCGGGATTGAACGTGTTGGTCGGGTCGCATTTTCTGTAGAAACCGGCAAGGGCCGGCTTGGCCTTGTAGAGGTGCCCGACATTGTGTTCCGACGGGAACTCCGCCCGCCGTTCATCGAGGATCTCGATCATCCTGGCCTTGATCTCATTGGCGTCGTATCCCGCCTTGACGACATAGTCCTGGTGGAGAACGTGGCAGAAGAAATGACCGTAATAGAGCTTGTGGCTGAGCGCTTCATCGATCTCGGGCGGCAGATGTTCGAACCAATCCTCGTCGTTGCGGCGCAAAGCAATGTCGAGGGCAAGGATATCGGAAACCTTACCCTCGTTTACCGCCATGAAGCGCACCGCCGCCCCGGCCGCGGCAAAGCGGTGCAGACCCGCGATCTTGCCTTCACGCGGATCACAGGCGAACCAGTCCGCGCTTTCACCATCGAAGCTTTCCTTCAGATAGGTCTCGACCTCCTCAATTCCGCCGTCACGGGCTTTCAGGATCAGGTGGTGTTCATACCGCTCGCGGAATGCCTCCATGCGTTTCGGCAGGACGTTCGGCCAGATGTTTGAAAGACACTGCATGACCCGGTCGATCAGGTTCCGGGGCAACACAGGCAGCCTGTTCAGCCGTGCATCGAACCAGCCCTTGAGCGCGAAAAAAGCCGGCAGACGGTCCGTGCCCAACCTGTCGATCATGACCAGCGTGTCTTTGCCGTAACGTTTTGAAATGTCGTAGCACTCGCGGTGCATATACTCCGCGGAGACGGGCAGCGTGTGCAGCGAGGGCAGCAGGTCCCGGCGCAGGCGTGTCAGAATGCCGGTGTCATTGGTCCCGACATAAAACACCTGCTCCCGCTCGTTCTTCGGGAACGTATCGAGACGCACGGCGAACACGGCCAGCTTTCCGGCGCAACCCGACGCTTCAAACAGACGGCCGGGGTCGTTGTTGAAGCGTGAGGGGGTATCGGCATCGATGTCGCGGATGCGCTCGATATAGTCCGCGTCGGACGCCTTTGCGTTGGTCGCCTCCATGTCGGCAGCGGTGTAGTCGCCGCTCTCAAGCCGCGTCAATATTGTCTCGGGCGTGTCGCCAAGCCTGATGCCGAGATGGTTCACCAGATGCAGCTCACCGTCCTCGTCGACATGCGCAAACAAGGCGAGTTCGGTGTAGGACGGCCCGCGTTCGATCAGCGATCCGCCGGAATTGTTGCACACGCCGCCGACCACCGAAGCGCCGATGGACGAAGACCCGATGACCGAATGGGGCAACCGGCCCAAGGGCCGCAGCGTTCTTTCCAGCGTAAAGAGTGTGGCCCCCGGGAAGCTGACAATCTGCTTGCCGCCGTCAAGAAGCTGAATAGCGTCCATGCGCGTCGTGTTGAGCACCACAACATCCCTGTCATATGTGCCCACCGGGGTGGAACCGGCGGTAAGCCCGGTATTTGCGGCCTGCATGACAACGATTTTGCCGGCGCCGACGCAGGCCTTGAGAACTTTCCAGTATTCGAGCAGGGAACCCGGCCGAACGACGGCAATGGCTTCGCCTTCGCCGGACCGGAACCCCTTGCAGAAGCGTTTCATCGAGCGCGGATTGGTGATCACATGCCGGTTGCCGACGATGTCCATAAGTCCTGCGATCAGGTCTTCGTTCAGAGTTCGTTCGTCTTCCGGCTGCATCCAAAGCCTCCCAATTTCCGGAACCTGGTTCCAACTGCCGCGCCAGGCTGTACCGCTGAAGTCCTTGAAACCTTTGAACTCCCAGGATCCGCTTACGCACAACCCGTTGTGAAAGCTGCAAGGCATTCAAATTGGTATATATTTTTTACCAATCTGGCAATAGCTGCGATTTTACGAGACGGGTGTCGAAACGTCGCACGCGCCGTTTCCTCAGGCGGTCAACCAAAGAGGCCGAGTCTTGAGTGAGGGGCAGGTCTTGCATTTGCACGTTCGCACAGCCTCCGCTCCGCCGCATCCGGGCGTGGATTCTTCCGGGTTGCTAAACCTGGTCCAGAAAGGCATCGCTGAGCGCTGCGACGAAGTTTTCCCTGCCGTAGCCGGCCGGAAGGCTGGCATGAGCGCCGGCGTCGATCCTGCGATCCTCACCAAGCAGAGACAAAAAGCGGTTGATGGCGCCGATGGCATCGATGGAAACCGGATCGATCAACATGATCGCATGCGCAAGAATAGCGCTTCTTTTCCTGTCCGCCTTGCCTCTTCGAATGCGCATTGCGGTTCCGGCGAATTTCCGGTTGTTCAGTTGAACATTGAATTCACCGTCGCAGAAAGCACCCGGTTGCCAGCCCCTGCCTGCGCCCGCGCCGAGCGCCTTTTCGATCGGCGTGCACAGGCGGTCGTACTCCCGCTTCAGGTCGACGGGCTCTCCCGGCTCCGTCGCATAGACATGAGAGACATTGAGAATGCCGGTGCCTTGCGGGGTCACGTCTCCACCGGTGCTGCGCAGGCTGACCGGCCAGCCGTCCGCTTCCAGCGCAATCGCCGCACGCTCAAAGCCGGGCTTGCTGCTCAGGCTCTTTGGTGCGACCAGGCATTTCGGACTTTCCCAGAACCAGAGATGCCGGCGGCCGGGATCCCGGCTGACATCCTCAAGGAGGTCCATTTCCCTGGCCAGTGCCTCTGATGCATCCAGAAAATCAATCAAGGGTCACCCTCTGCGCCGCCCGAACCCAGGCTGGATCAGAGCACCTAATCCAACCCTCTGGCAAATACAACAGCGGCAGGCAGAAACTGTGCAGGTGATCCGGGCCTCCGGGCCGTTTGTTCTTGAGCTGCCACGTGGCCTGTTTCCTTGTGCGCCGCCTGAACCGTGACATGCAGGTCCGTGCAACCTTGCTTTCCGCCGCTAACCCGCTCCGGCATGTCCTTCAGGAAACGGCATTCAGACCATCAACAGTCCGGACACGCTCCGCCACGTGCGTCACGAAACTCGAAATCCTTGCCGGAACGATGACCGAGGGTTGCCGGACAGCATAAAGCGGAAGCTGGCGCTGCGAATAATCAGGCAGGATCGGTACGACGTCACCGCGCGCAATATGACCGGAAAAAGCCCAGAGCGGACCAGTATGAATACCAAGTCCGTCAACAACGGCCTTCACGGCTGATCGAACCGAGTTGATCGCAACACCTCCCGGCGCGCGTTTGATGTGAACAACGGTTCCGTCCGGTCCCGTCAGTTCCAGGGGCTGCTGCCGGTTGCCCGGTGAGAAGAAAACGTGGTCGTGATGTGCCAGTTCAGCCGGATCGACTGGCGTCCCTCTGCGCCTAAGATACTCAGGCGAGGCGACCAGCGTACGCGGCACATCCGCCAGCTTTTTCGCGATCAGGCTGGAGTCCGGCAGGTTTCCCGCCCGAAGTGCAACGTCAATGCCGGTTTGGGCCAGGTCGACAAATCCACTCGCCAGTATCAGGTCGAACTCAACGGCCGGATACTTGCGCCGATAGTCGAGAAGCCAGTCCGCGACAAACTCCTGGCCGAAATCAATTGCCGACGTCACACGCAACAGGCCGCCGGGAACAAGATCCTCTCCGCTGACTTCCGCTTCCAGTGCGTCGAGTTGATCAAAAATCGGCGACAGGCGCTCATAGTAGAGCTGGCCTTGCGCGGTCGCGGTCGTGACGTTTCCGCTGCGGTCCACAAGCTTTGTGCCAAGCCGTTTTTCCAGTTGGGTGATCCGCCGCGAAATGCCGGACGGATCCTGGTTCAGGGCGCGCGCGGCGGCCCGGATCGAGCCGAGCTCAACAACCTTGAGAAATGCAACTTCGCCTGCCTTCTTCATGCGAGTGTTGTAATTTCGTCTACACCTGAATGTCAAATCGACGACTGATGTCTGCTTTTCCGATCACTTAGGTTCATTCCGGCGAATGAAGAAACCGGAAGCAAAGCCGGGCCTCTCAATGGAACGACCATGCCTATCACAGGAGGCGGCCGGAACACGGGCCACTTTGCGGCATTCGTCACACGCACCGCCATCTCGACCGATGGCGACCTCAACACGTCCAAAAAAGGAGACATTCAAATGATCACCGAGAGCCATTCCGTATCGCGCCGGTCCGTTCTGACCGGAGTGGGTGTTGCAGCGCTGGCGGGCGCAGCAGCAACAAGCACAAGCGCCGAGGCAGCGGCTTCAAAACCGCTTGCGGGCAAGGTTGCCATTGTTTCCGGTGCACGCAACAACATGGGACGTGCCTTCGCAGTCAATCTTGGTTCCATGGGTGCCGATGTCGTGGTGCATTATCACCGCGCCGAAACCCGCGACCAGGCGGAAGAGACTGTCCGCCTGGTCGAAGCGGAAGGCGCGCGTGCGGCCCTGACAATGGGAGACCTTGGTCAAGCCGAGAACGTTCGCGCCATGTACGATACGGCTGAACGGGCCTTTGGCGGCGTTGACATCGTGCTCAACAACGCCGGTGCGATCCTCAAAAAACCGTTGGCCGAGTTTTCCGACGACGAGTTTGAAAGACTGGATGCGATCAACAACAGGGGCCTGTTTTACAGCCTGCGCGAAGCTGCGCTGCGCGTGCGCGACGGTGGCCGCATCATCAACACAGGCACCTCGCTTCTTGCCGGTGCCGCGCCAGGTTACACGATCTATTCCGGTACAAAGGCGCCGGTCGAGGAATACACACGCATGCTGGCAAAGGAACTGGGCGCGAAACGTATCACCGTGAATTCGTTTGCGCCCGGCCCCGTGGACACCCCGTTTTTCCATGGACAGGAAACCGAACAATCGGCGGCCTATGCCGCACGGTTGTCAACAGAGCAGCGCCTGGCGCTGGTCGAGGACATCGTGCCCATCGTCGCCTTTCTCGCAAGTCCCGAGTCCCAGTGGGTCAACGGACAAACGGTCTGGATCAACGGCGGCTACCTTACCCGATGATCTGAAGGTTTCCGGAAGGCACCGGACATTTGAGGTCTCGCGGGAGCGGGTGTTCCACAGGTGAGGAACGGCATTTGTCTTGCCGGCGAGGCAATGAAAATCGCCTGCCATTGAACACCCGCTGCCCATCACGACGGGCCTGCGCGCGATCCTAACCAAAACCTAACGCGGCACAAACCGGCTCAAAACCCCGCTCAATTATACCGGATGTCCTGGGAAGGCGCGCGGAAGCGCGTCTCCTTTCGAGGTTGTCGAAACACAGATCCAAGGACGTAACCAATGAAGACCTACGGAACGAAAATCGCGGCGGTTTCCATGGCAATGGCCATGAGCCTCATGGCAAGTCAGGCTCTTGCCGTTGACGAGCACTACGTCGATGGCGGTGCTGTCGTCGGGGGAACCGACGTTGTTGCCTATCACACCGTTGGAGCGCCAACGCCGGGATCGTCGGAATTTGCGTCCGAGTATCAGGGCGCGACATGGCACTTTGCCTCTGCCGAGAACAAGGCGCTGTTTGATGCCGATCCTGCCAAATATGCACCGGCCTATGGCGGTTGGTGCTCAGCCGGCGCAAGCAAGGGCAAGAAAGTGCCGACCCAGCCCGACCTTTGGGCCATCGTTGACGGCCAGCTTTACCTCAACAGCAGTCCGGCAGCCCACAACAAACTCTTTCTCGCCGACACAGAGACCGTGATCTCAAAAGGCGAATCGAACTGGAAAGTGATTTTCGCAACGTCCCGCGAAGCGCTGCTGGCAGAATAGGCTTCTGCCCCGTGCGCCGGCTTGCTCCCAGGGCCGGCGCACATCCAATCAACTTGCGGTCTCCGGATCGTTATTGGACGGACAATGCAAACGAATGCACCCTGCCATCCGTTGCAATACGCGTCCGGGAGGGTGGACGACATCGCTGCCAGAGCCAAAATTCTTGTGGTCGAAGACGACGAGAACATTCTCAATCTTTTGAGCGCTTATCTTGAAAGTGCGGGCCATGACGTGGAAGAGCACCAGGACGGCCTGATGGGCTACAAGGCGGCTCTGACGGACACGTTCGACATGTGTATCTTCGATGTCATGCTGCCGCACAGAACCGGGACGGAGATCGCCGAGGCCATGCGCTCCCAGGGTTCGTCAACACCCGTCCTGTTCCTGACGGCGCTCGGTTCAGAAGCCAATGTGCTTCAGGGCTTTGCGGCCGGGGCGGATGACTATGTCGTCAAACCCTTCTCACCACGCGAACTCGTGGTCCGCATTCAGGCAATCCTGCGCCGCAGCCAGGCGGCCGGGGCGTGCCTTGAAGAGGTGGTCGAAGCCGGCCCGCTGAGGCTCGACCTCGAACAGCCAACCTGCGAGCTGTCCGGTCAAACCATCGCACTGACGCCCTACGAGCACAAGATTCTGCGGCGTCTTCTCGAGCAACCCGGCAGGGTGCTGTCGCGCGGGCAGCTGATCACGCTTCTTTATGGAAACGACGCGGCGGTCGGGCCGAAGGCAATCGATGTGCATGTCCACAATCTGCGCACCAAACTTGGCGATGAAACCGGAGCAATGATCGAGACAGTGCGCGGATTTGGCTACCGGTTTTCACCCGCGATGCGCCCGGGTCAGATGCTGTCGTGAAGCACCGCCTGCACAGGATCCCGTGGCTTACGCTTCAGATAATCGCGGCAAACACCGCGATCGTTCTGATGCTGGGAATTGCGTGGTACTGGCTTTTTCTGGGACAAAGCACGACCTACTCCGACCGGCTGATGTCAACATTCAACATCGAACCGGGCCAGGTCCATGCCATGTTCGTGGACGAGGTTGAGCGTCAACTCTGGACAAGTATCTCGATCGGGCTGGTTTTTGCCGTTGCTGCATCCATCGGGGTGACGCTTCTGATCGTCCGCCCTCTCGGTGTGCTTGCCCGAACCACAGACAGGCTGCGCCAGGGCGATTACAGCGTGCGCGCAAAAACACAGTCGGGAGAGGTCGGGCAGCTGGCAGATACGGTCAATGCGCTCGCAGCGGCACTTCAGCGGGAAGAGGAGCGCCGCGCACGATATCTTGCCGATCTCGGACATGAATTGCGGACGCCGATCACCAGTCTGCGCGGCTATACCGAAGGCC
Source organism: Roseibium sp. MMSF_3412 (assembly GCF_030733265.1). Lineage (GTDB taxonomy): Bacteria > Pseudomonadota > Alphaproteobacteria > Rhizobiales > Stappiaceae > Roseibium. Next base: position 121,084 of record NZ_JASHJI010000011.1, read on the forward strand.
TGGAAGACGGTGTTTTCCAGGCTGATACCAAGTTCTTCTCGCTCATGTCGGATGAGCTCAATCATTTGACGACCCTCACCCATTCCATCGAAGCGCTGGAACTCTCTCCCGACGACGAGGACCCTGAATGCACAGGTGCAGACGTGGCGTTCGTATTGGAAGACCTGCGGCGCCGGTGGCAGACCCAGTTCCGGGCAAAGAGCCTTCAGCTGTCGGTGGATGCCGATGAACCGTGCCCCGACAAACGTATTGCACTCTCGCAAAAATCCCTGCGGCACATCATCGATAACCTGATGTCGAACATGCTGAGATACGCCGATGCGGACACCGACTGCCGCGTTGTTGTTTCAAGGCACGGGCCGCAAGGATTTGAAATGGTCTTCAGCAACGGCGCAAGGGACTTGCCGGCGCAGGATGTGCCCCTGCTTTTCGATCGTTTTTTTCGCGTCTCGCACAGCCGGACCCGGGATCGCGATACGCATTCCAGCGGGCTTGGACTGTCCATTGTGAAGCAGCTTTGCCTCGGAAGCGGTGGTTCGGTTCATGCCGAGATCCATGAAGGCAGATTGAGCTTTGTCGTCCGGCTGCCTCTCTTGGAAGCAGGGCCGGCCCGGGGGCCGATCGTCTCCCGGGCGTGCAGCTGAGCCTTGGTCCCGGGCCCCGCTATCGTGAACCGCTCGAGACGAGGGTCGGCTTTTCGTCTGACCTTGAGTTCGGATCTTCCCGTTCGCTCACAAGAATAAGGTTACAGCAGCTCCAGCCCAGCGCCGTCCGATTGCGGCGCCGATGGGCAAAATCGCGCGATCCGATCCCCTCAGGCGTTTGCGCTTCGCTTCGGGCGAATGCTCCAGGAGATCGCAATCACGGTAAACAGCAGGACAACGGGCAGAAGCGCCAAGGGACTTCCCGCTGCGACAAGCGCGGTGCCGGCCGCACAGGAAATGGACGCTGCGGCCTCCGCGAGCGTTGAGGCCTTCGAAGCGACCTGCCTGCGCCGGAAGTTTGTGCGCTTGGCCTGGGCACGAAACCAGAGCTGAACCAGGATTGCGCTTGCTGCAGCCGTCATTGCACCGGCAAAGGTCACCAGTGCGCCCCACACCGACAGGAGGGCCATGCACAGCGACATCGGCAGCACGATTGCAGCGACAAGCGTCAGGACCGACAACACTTTCGCCCACAGGCGTGTAAAATCAGAGATCGGGGCCGTTGCAATCAGATCGGGTGCATCTTCACCGGAGATGGTCAGCCAGGCGAGGCCGCCGGCAAGCTGTCCGACCGCCATGACGATAACGGGTGCGATGATCACGGAAATCTCGGTGTTCTCGCCGAAACTGACCCACAGCATGACAGCCGGAGGTATGAGGTAGAGAACCTGCATGAGTGTCTGGGACACAAGCCAGGGGTCGCGGGCGATCAGCGTGAGTTCCTTGTGTACGAGCGCGCCGAGCGGTGCATGGCCGCGAAAAGCCCGTCCCGATGCCCGGCCACGCGGCGTCCTTTCCGTGACACCGAGGGCAGAAACGACAATACGGCGAAACTGGACCGCGCCGCACCAGGCTCCCCCGGCAAAAAACAGGACGGAGGCTGCGAAGAACAGAAGCACGGCGCTTGTCTGTCCGGCGACCGCATGCGCGGGGAACCACCACGGCGAACCTTCGGCCGGCGCATGATGTGCCAGGAAGGCGGGATCGAAAAGCACGAAGCGGGAGATTGACCCGAAGGACAGGATCGCAACCACCTGCATCCCGATGAGGAAGGCCGCACCGACAACGGCAGCGAGAATTTGTGCATAGAGGCGTGTGCGCTGCGGGCCAACCATGCGGAACAGCGCGAGCGTGATCAGCACCCCTGACCCGGTTGCGGTCAGCGATACGGCCAGGAGAACCGCATATCCCGACAGCCAGCGTTCCCCGCCGAGCACCACGGCAACATTGAGGAATGGAGAAATGACCAGCGCCGACATCACCCAGCTTGTCAAAGCCATCATCACGATGCGCACAAGAAACAGGTCACGCGAGGGCGCGGGCGAAGACAGGATCAGGTCAAGGTCGTCACGGGCGTAGAAAGCGCGCGTAACCGACTCCATCGCCTGCGACAGCATCATGGTGAAGCTGAGCAGAACCGTGACCGAAAGCATTGCGAGCGCGGTGTGATCGAGAACAAATCCTGAGCTCAAATGGGGTGAAAGCACCGCATAGGCGATCAAGTGCATGATCGTATAGAACATGCTCATGCCGATCAGCGCACGCCGCAGGCTCGTGTTGCGCCAGCCCGAAAACATCCAGGCCCAGTCCCGCCAGGCGAGCCGCAACTCATGCCGCGAAAAGCGCAACAGGGCGGAAGGTGCAGCAATCGCACTCATGCGACTTTTTCTTCGAGGTGATCCGCTTCGCCCGGCTGCGCGCCTCCTTCGCTGTCACCGCCCACGATTTCAAGGAATATGTCCTCAAGAGAATTTCCATCTGCGCTTGCCCGTTCGCGCAACTCTTCGAGCGTTCCTTCGGCCACAAGCTTACCCCGCGCGATAATCCCGATGCGGTCAGCCATGCGCTCCGCAACCTCAAGGATATGCGTCGTCATGATGATCGACACGCCCTGCTCAACAAGACCGGACAGAACCTTCTTCACCTGCCGCGCAGATCCGGCATCCAGTCCGGTGAGCGGCTCATCGAGAATGATCAGGCGCGGTTCGTGGATCAGGGCACCGGCAAGCGCCACTTTCTGGCGCATGCCCTTGGAGAACCCGCCGCAGCGTTCATTGGAATGAGGGGCCAATCCGAAGGACTCCAGCAGCGTATCGGCCCTGAAGCGGGCGTGATCCGGTTCCATGCTCCAAAGGCCGGCGACGAACTCAAGATACTCCAGCGGTGTCAGCTTGTCGTAGACCATGGGTTCGTCCGGAACCCAGGCCAGGACCTGCTTGGCGGCAATCGGGTCCGCGAAAGCATCAATGCCGCAGATCCTCACGGCGCCCGCATCGGCCTCCAGCAAGCCGGCCACCATCCGCAACGTCGTCGTTTTGCCGGCGCCGTTGGGACCCAGCAACGCGTAGAACTCACCTGCACGCACCGTCAACGAGAGGTCGTTGACAGCCGGTTCGCTGAAGCGCTTGTGCAGATTGAGAATGTCGAGGGCAACGGGACTGGCGGACGGCATCTAGCTCTCGTCTACAGGGGGTTTCCGCCAGCATACCGGAGGGACCTTTCGGTAACGTAAAACACGGCAATGTGCGACGGGCTCCGGTTCTGCCGGCGCGCGCCAAGGTCCAGCCGGCATCACGACAGCCGCGCAAGTGATACCCGTGAAATAGAGCGCCTGTCCGGTTCGGTTCTTCACACAACGCAACCAAGTCTGCGCGGGCACGGACGTTCTATGAAGACAAATTGTCATCTGTTTTCTTCAAGACGCAAGTATCTGACTCTGCATTATCTTTTCTCAGCCGGCTTTGTACCGCCCTTGAACCGGGGAAACCGTGCCCCCATGTGACCGGCATTAAGTTAGTTTATTTTTGGATTGTTAAAATGGATTGGAAAACAGAGCTTTCTTCGCGCTGGGCGATTGCGCCCGTGCGGTCGTTTTCGGGTGGTGAAATCATCACCGCCGGATTTTACCACTACAAGCTGCGCAACAGGGACACCAACGACGTCTGCACGATCGCGTTTTACGGGATCGGCGGAGGCCTGTCGGTCGTTCCGGCAGCCTATTCTGAGAACCTCAGGTACTACTACAAGAACCTGCGGTCGAAGCGCCCGACCAGCTTCCAGGATCTCAATCTGCGCCGGGCCCAGCTGGTCATCGGCTCCATCCAGGCGCTGAGCGGGCAGAACGCATCGGGTTTCGTGCTGAACATCCTCGATGGGTATTCCGGCTACTCCAAACCGCTCATGGTCTACAAATCGATCAGCGGTTCGGGCGACTTTGGCTATGAAGACAGCATAGGCACACCGACCGCCGGCATCGATATTCACGACGGTCTCATCCACGTGAAGTGGGATGAGGTTGAACGCGGCCTGCCCGACCACGATGACCCGATCGCGCCCGAATGGAACGACCCGGTGATCCCTTACGAAGATCCGCCTGCCCCGCCGCCCCGCGGCAAGAAAAAAGTGCGTCTGGAGGCAGATGTGCTGTTCGGCTTCGACCGTCACGATCTGCGTCCGGAAGCCATATCCCGGCTCGGGGCGGTCGCCTACGAGATCAACAAGCGCACAGCGCCCAACGTCACGATCGAAGGACATGCCGATTCCACGGGCAGGCCCGGCTACAACGAGCGGCTGTCGCGCCGACGCGCCGAAGCGGTCAAGAACTGGTTTGTCAGCAAGGGTGTCTACAACGCGCCCCGTTTTTCTGTGGTCGGCAAGGGCGAGGAAGAGCCGGTCGCCGACAACAAGACACCGGCCGGCCGCGCGCAGAACCGGCGCGTCGAGATCACGATCGAATAGGGGTGATGCCAGAGAACGGCATCGCTTCTTGCACTCGACGCCGGTGAAAGACGAAGTTCGCTTCTCGTAGGTCCGTCATCACCCCCGGCCTGCGAGACCGGCGTCGATGCGCAACCAGATAGCGTCCAGATCCGCGTACATGTTGGCGGCGACCTGACGAACCCAGGCTTCTCCGGCGATATTCGTGCGCGAGGCAACGGGGCCCAGCCTGGACAGAATTTCCTCCGTTGATGCTTTTCTCGGACGCCAGTTGAGAACACCGGTTTCAGGCACCTGTTTCAGCTCCGCGCGCGGGTCAGCGGCGAGCCGTGCAGCCAGTTTCTCCGACAAGGCCATCAAATGCTCGATGCGCCCGGCAATGCCTTCATGTCCCCAGGCGAGAAGCGTGCCGAGAAGCGCAACACCCGAAGCACCTCGTGATCCTTGAACGCCAACGTTAGGCGCTGCGAGGTAGGAGCTGCCGAAGCTGATCGTTTCCTGCGCCTTTGGATCCTTGAAAAGGATAATCGCGGAGTCCTTTGGCTGGAACAGCCATTTGTGCGCCGACACCGAAACGCTGTCCGCGTGTCCGGTACCCGAGAGCCGGTCGGCGTATTTCGTCAGAAGCATTGGCCCGGCCCAGGCGGCATCCACATGCACCCAGGATGGGCCATCATTGTGATGCCTCTGGCTGCCCGCAAGACCCAGATCATCGATCACACCCCGGCCCGTTGTGCCCGCGGTCAGGACAAGAACGGCATCTTTCAGGTCCGACAGGAGACCAATGTCCATGCGGCCGGTTTCGGTGACGGCGACACTTTCGCACGGAAGACCGAGAATGTGGGCACTCTTGGGTATCGAGACATGGGCGTCGGCCGAGGCGACCACCCGCTTTGCGCCGTGTTCGCGCGCGCACCAGAGCGCGGCAAGGTTGGCGATGGTCGAGCCGGCGCACATGTGTCCGGCATTCATTCCGAAAAACGGCGAGAGCCATTTGACGACCAGATCCTCCGCCTCGGTCGCAAACGGGCTCAGGTCCGGATGCAGCAGGTTCTGGTTGAACTCCGCGTTCAGCCCCGCCAGACGCGCGGCGACTCCGGACGGAGCCGGATCCATATGGGCGAAGGCATCGGGCCGGTCAAGTTGAGCCGAGCGCGCCCGCACCCAACTGCTGACCAGCTCAAAAGCAGCCGTGTCGCCTATGCCGCGCGCAGGGATCTCGTCGTCAAGGGCAATTGTTTCTGACATGTGATTTTTTCACAGATCCCGGGCCAACAAATTCAACCCATTTTTTGCAGTTTCGCGTCGTGTTTGCGAGCAATTTCTACATCATCGCGACAGCCTGGATTATGCCCACCGGGCGACCCTCAGGTTGGCTATGCAGCGCCGTCGCGCGGTACAAAACATGTCGCTCTCGCCGGCAAGGGGATTATCGGCAGGTGCGTCCAGGAACTGTATGAGCGGCGCCTGCGCGTGTACACACGAAAACGGTCTGTTGCCCTGAATGGGGAACGTGTCCGCAAACGACGCTTCGAAAGGGCTGCATGTCCTCAGGCGGCGGCGACCTCGTTCAGGAAAGCCGCGACCGCGCCGTTGAGCGTCCTGAGTTTTTCCGATGCGTTCCTTGTGGCCTCGTCAACGATGCAGGCGGAGTCGGATGTCGTCTCGACGGCGGAGTTGACGTTGGACATGTTTCCGCTTGCGGCGCTCGTCCCGCTCGACGCTTCGGCAGCACTGCGGCTGATCTCGCCCGTCGCCGCGTCCTGTTCCTGCACGGCCGCAGCGATGGTCGCCGTGTTCTCGTTGGCCTTGATCATGATGTCGGCAACACCCTGGATCGCGTTTACGGCCTGTTCCGTGGCGGTCTGGATTTCGGATATCTGATTGGAAATGTCGTCCGTCGCCCTGGAGGTTTGTGTCGCAAGTTCCTTGACCTCGGCGGCGACGACGGCAAACCCCCTGCCCGCTTCACCGGCCCGCGCAGCTTCGATCGTCGCGTTGAGCGCAAGCAGGTTCGTCTGTTCGGCGATCCCCTGAATGAGATCGATCACCTCGCCGATGCGCGCGGAACCCGACGACAGCATCTCCATCTTTTCGGTGCTGATCCTGGTGCGGTCCGTGGCGTCGGCAATCACCTTGGATGTCTCTTCGACGCGGCGTCCGATCTCCGAAATCGAGGATGACAGCTCTTCAGTTGCGGCGGCCACGGTCTGGACATTGCCCGACGCGCGGGTTGTCGCGGTGGCTGCATTGGCAACCTCACCGGCTGCGTTGCCGGCCGTCTCCATCAGTTCCGAGGCATTTGTCTGCATGTCAGCCATCGAGGCTTCGACACCGGAAAGAAGTTCCGATGACCGATCCCTGAAACTTGCAATGAGGGACTCGACCCGGTGCTGACGTTCGCTGCGCTGCCGCTCTTCCTCTTCGCGCGCCCGGGCAAGGCGCGCCTGTTCGGCAACGCCATCCCGGAAACCGGCGATCGCTGAGGCAATTTCACCGATCTCATCCTTCCGGTTTGCCTCGGCGAACGCGACATCGACATCCCCGCCTGCAAGTCTGACGGCGCTTTGAACCAGCCTGCCGACAGGCACCGTGATCGCGCGCGCTGCAAAAAGACCAACACACGTCATGATGACCAGAATGATCGAACAGATGACGGCGATCTGAACACCCAGCTGCCTGGCCGGAAGTTGCACTTCGGATGCTGCTTCAACCGCGACAACGGCCATTTTCGTGCCATGAAACTCAAGCGGTGCGGAGGCTGCAATGAAATCCTGGCCGCGGAAGCTGTCAAGATGCCCATGGCCGACGTTTCCGGAAAGGGCTGCATCAACAATATCACCATCCAGTCGCGCCTGCAGGATATCGTTTTCATCGGGCGTCTTATTCGAATCGTTCCGGAACAGTCTGTCCGAACCGACCAGGATCGCCTCACCCGTTTCGCCGAACCCGGACGGGTCCGACATGACGGCGTTGATGTTGTCGATCGGCATCTGGAAAACAAGAACGCCAAGCGTTTCTATGCCGTTCCTGACGGGCATCGATATGAAACTCGCAGGCGCGCCTGCGCTCGGGGCATAGGGCTTGAAGTCAAAAAAGTGGATACTTTCGCTGTCCCCGTTCAGGGCGGCACGGAAAGCATTGCCGAGATCGGTTTCGCTGTATTCTCCGGTCATGAGATTGGTTGCATAGTCCAGTTCCTTGAACACCGTGTAGATCAGCGAGCCATCGGGCGAGAAGAGAAAGATGTCGTAATAGCCGCGTGTCTTGAGCATCTCGCGAAACCAGCCGTGATAGCGTTCGTGGACCACGTCATAGGGTGTGTTTCCAGCGCTCAGCAGGGCATCCTTTTCCCCGAGCGGATGCGGATTGTCATGAATATAGGCTTTCTGGAGAACCCGCCCCGGATTTCCGTCAATCGTCTGCCACGCGCTCTCGAAATCGAGAAGGGCGGCGCTGACAAAAGGGCTCGCCGCAGTCACGGTGAGGTCCATGCCGATACCTTCAAGATAATTCTTGAGGCCCGCAGCACGGGCGCTCGCCAGGGCAGTCAGCCGTTCATCCGCCTGTTTCTCGATATTCGATACGCTGAACCAGTAGCCCAGCGCACCGACAAAGATGGCGGCAAAGACCGAACAGCCCGAAATAATCGCGGGCAGGCGAAAGTTCAGCTTTGAAAAATTGAAACTCATCTCACGATTCCAAGTTTTTGTCCTTATTTTTGTTTTTCTATTCTTTTTATTTTCAAATAGTTAATGATTTTATATTTGTTTTTACTGCTTCAATACTATTAATGATGCAATTTGCGCAAGAGCAATTACATACACAAAATCTGCAATTGGACGGAGGCCGCGGCAGCTGCGGCCATTCACTTTGCGGGTCGCCGGTTGCCGGCTGCGGAAATGAACCAGTCCCTGACCCGCTGCGCATTCTCGCTGAGCGGACGCGCTTTCGACCAGACAAGGTAAAACCCCATACCGGTGTGCCAGCTCCATTCCGGGCGCGCGCTTAGCAGATTGTTGGCGACTAGGTCGGCGGCCAGATGGTTCCATCCGAATGCAAAACCTTCACCCGAGATTGCGGCATTCAGAACAAGGGCGTAGTCGTTCAGCCTGAGGCCCGACGGCGGGATCGTCACCTTGCAGTTCTGTGCCTCGAACCAATCCTTCCATCCGGGCCGTTCGCGCACCGGCTCCTCCAGATGGATCAGCGTCGCGGCGACAATGTCTTCCTTGCAGCCGAGACCGGTTCTTTGCATCAAGCCCGGACTGGCGATCGGATAGATGACTTCCGGTGCGATCAAAAAGGCATGACAGCCCGGCCAGTGCCCGTCTCCGCGCCGAACGGCCAGGGAAATGCCCTCTTCGTCAATATCCGGTTCCCGGTCGCTCGATTGAAGACGCAGGTCGATTTCGGGATAGAGATCGCGCAATGTTCTGAGGCGCGGCATCATCCAATAGGTGTTGAAGGCCGTCGATGCGCACAGGGTGACAATCGCGTTTCTGGCTTCCGACTGCACGGCGCGGGTCGCTTCGAGAATCTGGTTCAGCGCCTTCGACACCTCGGCATAGTAACTTGCCCCGACCGGCGTCAACTCGATCTTCTTGTGCGACCTGAGGAACAACGGCGTGCCAAGGGCCTGTTCGAGCTGTTTGATTGCCGCACTGACTGCCGGCTGCTGAACATTGAGCTCCGATGCCGCCCGGGTAAAGGATCCATGGCGTGCCGCCGCCTCAAAAATGAGAATGTAGCGCGGAGATCCAACGATTTTCCAAAGGCTTTGCATAATGTCAGTTTATGCAAAGCCTGATTTTTTTCAATCGTCACAAGCCGGATCGCGCGCACTAGCCTTGACGCATCGGACCTGTGAAAGGCAAGCCCATGGCCAGACGCGCACGCGCTGCGCGCGGACGCAGCGCGACTAGTAAACCGGACGCTCCGTTCATCAGGCGCGTCCTGCCTGACATGAACCTCCTTGACGAAGAACAGGTCGTGGCGCTCGAAGCGCAGGTCGACTGGATATTCGAAGAGGTCGGCGTCGCCTTCCGCGACGACCCCGAGGCCTTGCGGATCTGGCGTGAGGCCGGTGCGCGGCTCGATGGCGATCTCGTGCGCGCAGACGCCGACTTTATCCGCACGCTTTGCCGCGAGGCACCTCGCGAATTCACACAAGTCGCGCGAAACCGGGAAAGGTCGGTGACGATCGGCGGCACCAATCAGGTGTTCGCACCGGTCTATGGATCGCCCTTCGTGCGCGACCTGGAAGGCGGACGCAGATATGGCGACATGGCGAGCTTCGAGAAACTCGTAAAGCTCACCTACATGCACCCCTATCTGCATCACGGCGGTTTCGTGACCTGCGAACCCTGCGATGTCCCGGTGTCGAAACGCCACCTCGACATGCTGTTCGCCCACATGACCTTGAGCGATAAGCCGCATCTCGGGGCCATCACAGAAATGAGCCGGGCCGAAGACAGCGTCGCCATGGCCGAGATCGTTTTCGGGCGCGAGGTGATGGACAGAGAATGTGTCATCATGGGCAACGTCAACACCAACTCGCCACTGCTGGTGGACAAGGTGGTGAGCGAAGCCGTGCGCGTTTATTGCGGACGCGGACAGGGGATCGTTGTCGTACCGTTTATCCTGTCCGGCGCCATGGGGCCGGTTTCAACGGCGGCCTCCATTTCACAGGCCATGGCGGAGGCGATGATGGTGTGCGCATTCTCGCAGTTGATCCGGCCGGGCGCGCCTTTTGTCCTCGGTAACTTTCTAAGTTCCATGAGCCTGAAGAGCGGAGCCCCGACATTCGGCATGCCGGAGCCGGTCGTCTCCAACTATGCCATCGGACAGCTCGCGCGCCGGGCGGGATTGCCGCTCAGATGCGGCGGCTCGCTGACCGCATCGAAAATCGAAGATGCCCAGGCCGCCTATGAAAGTGCCGACAGCATGCATTCGACCATGCTGGCCGGAGCGAACTTCGTTCTGCATGCGGCGGGCTGGCTGGAAGGCGGGCTGTGCACGGGGTTTGAGAAACTGATCATGGATGCCGACAGGCTTGGCTCTTACCAGAAGGTCCTTTCGGGCGGTCTCGATACGTCGGATGAAGCATTTGCGCGCGACGCCTACAGCGAAATCGGACCGGGCGGGCACTTCCTCGGGTCGGCACACACCATGCGGAACTACCAGACAGCATTTTACGAACCCCGGCTGTCGGACAGCGAAAACGTGGAAAGCTGGGAGGAAGGCGGATCGAAGGACATGCGCCAGCGTGCATTCGAGCGCTGGCAGGCCATGCTGGAGGAGTACCAGCCTCCGGCGATGGACCCAGCGACACGCGAAGAACTCGAAGTCTTTGTTGCACGCCGGAAAGAAGAGCTGCCCGATGCCTGGTATTAAGATCACCGGCCTCAAGGCAACGCCGGTCAACATCCCCCTGGAAAAACCGATGTGGTGGACTGGCGGCCACTATCCGGGCACGTCGAAAACCATCATCGAGGTGCAGACCGACCAGGGCCTCACCGGCCTCGGCGAAGCCCCGTCCGTTGATGTTCTGACGACGATCCGGCACATGGGCGAGCGGTTGATCGGCGCGGATCCGCTCGATATCGCCGGATGCGAAAGCCTGTGTGTTCCACCCTGGCAGATCGTGCAGAACACCGATGACAGTTCCGTCGTGAAAGCGTTCGGCGCGATCGAGATTGCCTTGTGGGACCTGCGGGGGAAGGTGTCGGATGAGCCGCTTTACAAGCTGCTCGGCGGGGCCGTGCGCAAGGAAATCCCGTTCACCGAGTATTTTGCCTTTCGGGCCGGCGGCGAAACGAGCCCCGGGGAGATAGCCGACTATTGCCTGCGCATGCGTGAGGAGCACGGTGCAACCATGTTCGAGGGCAAGCTGATCCTCGGAGATCCGAAGCTCGAGATCGATACGGTCAAGGCCCTGCGCGCAGCACTCGGGCCGAACGACATGCTGCGGCTGGACAGCAACATGCAATGGTCGCTGCCGAGTGCGATCCGGATCTTCCGGGAGATCGAACCCTACGATATCCGCAACTATGAAGACCCGGTCGCGACCTTCGAGGAAATGGCGGAACTGCGCAAACACTCCTCGATCCGACTGTCAACGCATGTTCCGGACATCCGCCGCGCCGTCAGCCTGGGAGCACCGGATTACATCGTAACCAATTTCGCCGTGCTGGGCGGCATTGCCCGGACCGTCCGGTTCATCGGCGCCTGCGAGGCAATGGGCGTCGGCTTCTGGTGTTACTCGGGAGATGCGGGCATCGCCACTGCAGGTTACCTGCACATGTCGGCGGCAATGCCCTGGATCACCGAACCGAGCCAGTCCTTGTTCCGCTGGCAGGTCGGCGATGTCATCGAGGGCGGTCCCTTTCGCCAGACCAATGACGTGATTGCCGTGCCCGAGGGTCCGGGGCTTGGTGTCACCCTCGACCGCAGCGCCCTCGCCCACTGGCACAGGCACTTCACCGAGAACGGGCCTCTCGATCATTTTCATGATCCGGACATGCCGGGCCGGTTCCGAAGACTGCCGCTGAATTGAAACGCCCGCCAGGCAGCACCGCCGCCTTTCCGGCTCACGCCATCTGGTGCACCGACTGGGTATCCTGCGCGAACACCCTCTGATTGTGCGGGGTCACGCCAAAGCGGTTCTGATAGGTGCGGATAAAGTGCGAAGGCGACTCGTATCCGCAGGCGAGCGCGATTTCCGAAATGGATTGTTCGGTCTGCAGCAAAAGATTGCGCGCCTTGGTCAGCTTCTGATTGATCGCAAATTTCTTCGGCGACATCTTCAGGTGTTTCTGGAACAGCCGCTCCAGCTGGCGTGTCGAAATGCCGATACGCCGGGCGATCTCGGAAGTCGGCATGAAGAACGGTGCGCTTTCGTTCAGAAGACGGATCGCCTCCGCGATATGCGGATTGCGGATACCGTAGCGGGCCTGAACCGAAATCTGTTGCGTTGCATGTGCCGGACGCACGCCCGAATAGACCATCTGATCGGCGATCGCCATCGCCAGATCAAGACCATGGGTTTCCCCGATCAGGTGCAGCATCAGGTCGGTCGCGGCGGTTCCTCCGGACGCGGTCACAAAGGCTTCGTCGGCGACAAAGACATTTCGCACCAGTTCGACCTCGGGAAAGTTTTCCTGGAAGCTGTCATGAAAGGCCCAGTGCATGGCTGCTCGCCGGTTGTCGAGGAGGCCTGCCTTGGCAAGCACGAACGCACCTGAACAGAGCGCGCCGATCCGGGTGCCGCGCGCACGTTCGCGGCGAATGAAGGAGAGGACTTCCGGGGAGGCACGTTCGCCCACGTTGAGACCGGAAATCAGGAACAGGCTGCCACGCGGCGGAAGCGGATCAAGACCCTGATCCACCAGGGTGACGGTGCGGTTGGAACAGACCGCGCTTTCCCCCGACGGCGCGACCAGACGCCATCGGTAGAGCTCCTTGCCCGACAAAAGATTAGCAATGCGCAACGGCTCGACCGCGCACGAAAACGCAATATGGGAAAAATCGTCCAGCAAAAGAAAGCTGACGTCGGTTGTGCGGGACATGTCGCTTTTCTCCGGCCTTTGTCGCCTCCGGTTCATGAGCCTCGGCAACGCCTTTGTATAATTCTTGTGTTGCTATTGTATTCATCATGTATACAAACAGGTCAACAAAAATCGGTCGGGGAAGGTGTCATGCCCAATGTGCGCGGCAGCGCTAAGTCGCTCGCCTATGAAGATCTCAAACGAGCCATCCTGACACTCGACCGGGTGCCGGGAAGCACGCTCGAAGAAGGCGAGCTGTGCGACCGGTACGGCCTGTCGCGCACTCCCTTGCGCGAAGTGCTGCAGCAATTGGCCGGCGAAGGTTTCGTGGTGCTGCAGCAGAACCGCGGCGCGCGTGTATCCGACATGACCCACTATACGCTTCGCGATTTCTTCCTGGCAGCGCCGCTCATCTACAGCTCGATCCTTCGTCTTGCCGTTCAGAACGCCAGACCGTCCCAGATCGAAGACCTGAAACGGGCGCAGGAAGCCTTTCGCACGGCGCTTCAATCGGGCGACACCACCGAGCGGGCGCTGACCAATGACCTGTTTCACCGCATCACCGGTCAGATGGCCGGCAACAGCTACCTGCTTGCCAGCCTCGACAGGCTGCTGATCGACCATACAAGAATTGCGATGACGTTTTTCAAGCCGAAGTCGGGTGCGAAGGAAGACCGTCTCGCGCTGGCATGCGCCCAGCACGACGAGATGATCGCCTGCATCGAGAACGGCGACGAGGACCGGGCCGCAGAGCTGGCTCTGGAGCATTGGGCACTGTCACGCGACCAGATTGAATTGTTCGTGATGCCGGACGGGCTGGAAGCACCGCTTGGTGTCCCGCCAAAACAGAAATCCGCATGAGGACCTTATGACACCCATCATGGCTTTCGAGGGCATCTATACGCCCGTGGTCACCCCTTATGACGACGACGGCAATGTCGTCTGGGATGCGCTTGAAAAGGTGATCGACCACCTTGTCGACAGCGGCGTCCACGGACTGATTTCCGGCGGGTCGACCGGTGAGAACTATACCCAGACCGTCGAGGAGCGGCTCGAACTGGCGCGCTTCACGCATGAAAAACTGGCCGGACGGCTGCCCCTGATCATCGGGACAGGAACCATGCGGACACCGGATTCCGTTGCCCTCGCAGAGGGTGGCGCAAAAATCGGCGCCGCCGCACTGCTTGTGGCAACGCCGCCCTACGCAGTCCCGACGGAACGCGAAAACGCGCTCAATGTCCTGACCATCGACCGGGCCGCCGACCTGCCGATCATGCTCTACAACTATCCCGGACGCATGGGCGTGAACATGGGCGAGGAGTTTCTCGACCGGGTCGGCCGCTCGCGCAATGTCTGCGCGATCAAGGAGAGTTCCGGCGACATCAACCGGGTCCATTTGCTCGCGCGTGACTATCCTCATATCCAGATGTCCTGCGGAATGGACGATCAGGCCCTCGAGTTCTTTGCCTGGGGTGCGCGCAGCTGGGTCTGTGCCGGATCTAACTTCCTGCCGCATGAGCACGTCGCCCTTTACCGGGCCTGTGCCGTGGAAGGCGACTTTACCAAGGGCCGCCGGATCATGTCCGCCATGATGCCTCTGATGCGTGTTCTGGAACAGGGCGGCAAGTTCATTCAGTGCGTCAAGCACGGCGTCGAAATGACCGGCCTTCGCGCAGGCCCGCCGCGGCCACCCCTGAAGGCACTGAACAAGGACGACAAGCGTCAGCTGGAACAGGTCATCCGCGTCCTCAAATCCACCATCCAAGATATCTCGGCGGGAGCGTGAGCATGACTGATCTTCTGACACACGAAGAATACCGGGCCCTTGCCGCAAAACTCGCGCTGCCGACAAACGCCTTCATCGACGGTAGTTATCGTCCCGCCGCGTCGGGAAAGACGTTCGCGACGGTCAACCCGGCAACAGGTGAGACGCTTGCAGCGGTCGCGGCCTGCGGCGCGGAAGATGTCGATTTCGCGGTTCTGAAGGCGCGCGAAGCGTTCGAGGATGGACGCTGGTCCAGGATGCATCCGTCGGAGCGCAAGGACATCCTCATTCGTTTTGCGAAGCTGTTGACGCGCAACCGGCGCGAGCTTGCGGTCATGGAGAGTGTCGACAGCGGCAAGACGATCCTCGATTGCGAGACCGTGGACGTTCCGGAAACGATCCATTGCCTCAAGTGGCACGCGGAGGCGATCGACAAGATCTACGATCAGGTCTCCCCGGCGTCCGATGACCATATTGCCATGATCGTGCGCGAACCGGTCGGTGTTGTCGGCCTCGTCCTGCCCTGGAACTTTCCGCTTCTGATGCTGGCCTGGAAAATCGGTCCGGCGCTCGCCGCAGGGTGTTCGGTGATCGTGAAACCGGCGGAGGAGACCTCGCTCACCGCGCTGCGTGTTGCCGAACTTGCCATGGAAGCCGGCATACCGCGCGGCGTTCTCAATGTCGTTCCGGGCAGCGGCCCGGAGGTTGGCGAACCGCTCGGCAGGCACATGGACGTCGACATGATCTCCTTCACCGGATCGACGGAGACCGGCCGCCGGTTCCTCAGGTATGCGGCCGACAGCAATCTGAAGGAAGTCGTCCTGGAAATGGGCGGCAAGAACCCGAGCGTCGTTCTGAAGGACGCGGAAAATCTTGATCGCGTGGCGGCGCATATCGTCAACGGCGCGTTCTGGAACATGGGCGAGAACTGCTCCGCCAGTTCGCGGCTCATCGTCGAAGGGGACGTGAAGGACGCGCTGCTGGAACGCGTTTTTGCCCATGCACGGGAGTGGACCATGGGAGACCCGCTCGATCCGGAACACCGTGTCGGCGCCCTGGTCTCATCAGCGCATTTCGGCAAGGTATCGTCGTATCTGGACACCGGTGCGACCGTGCTGATGGGCGGCAAGACGCAGGACAATGCCTTTGTCGAACCGACGATCCTGGAAGCACCGGCGGGGACCAGTGTTGCGCGAGAAGAGATTTTCGGACCGGTTCTCAACGTCATGACGGTCACCGGTTTCGATGAGGCCATCGAGCTGGCCAATTCCACCGAATACGGTCTCGCCGCCTCGATCTTCACCGCCAATACCAAAAAGGCGCTGCGCGGGGCACGTGCCATCCGGGCGGGCACCGTGACGGTCAACTGTTTCGGCGAAGGCGATATTGCAACGCCGTTCGGCGGCTACAGGCAATCCGGGTTCGGCGGCCGCGACAACAGCCTTGCCGCCCATGACCAGTACACGCAGCTCAAGACGATCTGGATCGATCTGTCCGACGACGGAGACGAGGCCGTCGGATGACAGCGACCCGGTGCGCCAAAACACTTCCGGACCTGGCGGGACCAGCCGCCTGGAACCGGATACTGGCGGACCAGCCGGTGCCGGAGGACCTGCCCGGTTCCACAACAGCGGATGTCGTGATCGTGGGGGCCGGATTTGCCGGTCTTTCGGCAGCCCGGCGCCTGACCGAGATTGATCCGGCTGTGCGTGTCGTGGTTCTGGATGCGTGCAGGATCGCGGAGAGTTCGGCCGGACGCAATTCCGGTTTCATGATCGACCTGCCGCATGAGCTGAATTCCGAAGACTATGCGGGCGCTGGTGACGATCAGGCGATCACCAGCCTCAACCGCAAAGCCATCGACTTTGCCGGCAAGGCGGTCGAGGCCTATGGGATCGACCCGAATTTCTTCGACCGGGCGGGCAAGATCAACGGCGCGGCCAGCACCAAGGCGGTCCAGCACAACGAAAGCTATGCCAAACACCTGGCCGGTCTCGGGGAAGCCTTCGAGATGCTGGACGAGGCCCGGATGTCGGAGATCACCGGGAGCCGCCACTATCTGTCCGGTCTCTACACGCCGGGAACCGTGATGCTGCAGCCTGCCGGTTACATCCGCGGCCTGGCACTGGGGCTGAGAACCGCCGGCGTTCGCGTCTTCGAGAACAGCCCCGTGACGCAGTTCGAACGCGATGGCGCCGCCTGGAAGGTCGTTACCCCGAAGGGGCATGTCGCGGCGAAGAAAATCATTCTCACCGTCAATGGACATCTGGAGAGTTTCGGCTATGAACAGGACCGTCTGATGCAATTGTTCCTGTTCGCGGTGATGACCCCCGAACTGGATGCAGACCAGCTTGCAAGACTTGGCGGCTCACCGCGCTGGGGCGTGACCCCCTCTGACCCCATGGGAACAACCATGCGGCGAATCGATACCGCGCAGGGCGGCAACCGGATCGTGACGCGGACCTGCGCGCTCCTGAAACCCGACATGCGGCCGCCAGCAAAAAGCCTCGAGCGGGCTGCGTGTGTCATGCAGCGCAAATTCGACCAGCGGTTTCCGCAACTCGCCGGCATGAAGATGGAATACCGGTGGGCCGGGCATCTATGCCTCAGCCTGAATTCGGTCGCGGTGATGCGGGAGCTGGAAGACGGCGTTTATTCCGGTTGCGTCCAGAACGGCCTTGGAACCGCACGCGGAACCCTCACCGGCATGGGTGCAGCCGATCTGGCCTGCGGCCGCTCGAGCGAGATTACCCGCCATTTCGGCGCTGAGGCCCGCCCGAAAAAGCTGCCGCCGCAGCCGTTCCGCGAGCTCGGCGCCAACATGGTTCTGCGCTGGAAAGAGTGGCGGGCGGCGGCGGAATAAACGCGCGAGAGGGATCCATGCAGATCAACCACATCCCGGGAAAACGACCGCCGCTTGTCTTGCTGCCGCAGGCAATTTGGCAAAAAAATTCGCTCTGGAAGCGAGTAGATCCCCGATCAAGTCGGGGATGACAATCGAGAGTAAAAGTCCTCATCCTGAGGAAGCGCGCCGGCGCTGTCTCGAAGGATCGGCCACTGGCACTCGTGTGCTTGTCCATTTTTGCGAGCGGAATGAGGTCACTTAGCCACCAGGCCATCAAACAACCCAGCCGAAGGCATAACCGGCCATTACCGACCCCGTGACCGCAAGCGCCAGGTAGAGCAGGAACGGACGCAGCTTCAGGACC
This sequence comes from Roseibium sp. MMSF_3412, assembly GCF_030733265.1. Classification (GTDB taxonomy): domain Bacteria; phylum Pseudomonadota; class Alphaproteobacteria; order Rhizobiales; family Stappiaceae; genus Roseibium. Next base: position 139,028 of record NZ_JASHJI010000011.1, read on the forward strand.
GGGAATATCGCCAGGGCACCCCAGATGCTGACCACGCCGCCCGAGACGAGGAACGCCATGGCGGCACCGGGGGACATGCCGTTGTCGACAAGCGCACGGGTCAGCGGCAGGGCCGCGTAGCCGTCGATATAGGCTGGAGCCCCGACGAAGACGGCTGCCGGAATGGCCCACCACTTGTCGTCGCCCACATACTGTGCGAGCGAGCCGGGCGTCAGCACGGCATTGAGGGCGAATTCGGCGAAAAAAGCCGGGATCAGGCAGATCAGGATCAGCCGCGTCGTCGCCGCAGCCTGGCGGCGAAACGCGGCACGCCTTTCGGTTTCACGCCAGACGCGCGGCTCAAACGAGGCGGCACCGCAGCATGTGCCGGACGCAAGGTCCGAGGCGAAACCGCCTGTGCGCAGTATGTCGCCGACTGCGTGTTGCCTGCTGAGAATTGCCGTCACGGCCCCGCCGAAGAGACCCAGGCCGAAGGCCGCAACCGTCTTGCCAACGGCAAAGGCAAGGCCGAGTGTCGCCGCCGTGGTTGCCAGCATGGCCGGGTCGGTCACTGGAGAGGACAGCCAGAACGCCATAACGGGCGCAAGCGGCACGCCGGCCGCCAGCAGACCCACCATGAGCGGCAGGATCGTGACACCGCAAACGGGCGTGACCGCACCGATCAGGGAAGCGGCAACGATCGCACGCAACATGCGCCCTTCGAAAGCACGGCTGATGATCCTGTCTGCGCCACTCGCCATGATCCAGGCCGTCAGCAGAATGCCGGGCACGACGAGCGGGGAAACAGCGACAAGGCCGAGGAGCGAGAACCTCAGTCCATCAATGACAAAGTCCGGCCAGACCAGAACAGGGATGATGATGAGGGCTGCAAGCCCCGTGTGACGCCAGATGCGGCTCCTGCTACGTGCCAAGGTCGTTTGCTGGACGTTCATGGACGGCTCTCCTGATTGACGGGCGCAGGATAACCGTGTCTTCTTTATAAGAAAAATGAATAGCTTCAATTTCAGATATTGAGAAAATCAATGTCAAATCTCGACAGCGATCTCCTGAGGACATTTCTGGCGGTCGCCGAAACCGGCAGTATCACGGACGGCGGAGCACGGATCGGGCGCTCGCAATCCGCGATCAGTCTCCAGATTGCACGGCTTGAACAGACTGTTGGCCAGAGCGTCTTCCATCGGAACGGGCGCGGGGTCATCCTGACCGATGCGGGGAAACAGCTCTATCCGGTCGCAAAAGACGTGACGGCAAGACTGGACGCGACGCTGCGCGACCTCACCGCAACACCGTTGCGCGGAACGTTGCGGCTTGGAATTCCCGATGATCACGGACGCGCAAAACTGACGCAGATTGTCGGCAACTTCGCCCGGTCCCATCCGCAGGTTCAACTGGACGTCACCTGTTCGCTCAGCCCCGACTTTCCGGACATGCTGTCGAAAGGCCGCCTGGACCTTGCCGTCTACGAGGTTCAAAACCCCGCTCCCGGTGAAGAGGTCGTCTACGAAGACCCCACCCACTGGGTCATGAGCAAGCACAGAAACCTCCTGGACATGGAGCCGTTGCCCGTCGCCCTGTTCGACCGTGCCTGCTGGTGGCGCGAAGCTGCCATCGCCTCGCTCACCTCAGCCGTAAAAGCCTATCGCGTGGTCTATTCAAGCCAGAGCGTTGCAGGGGTGAAGGCAGCGGTCGAGGCCGGTGTCGCCGTCGGCGTTCTCGGCAAGTCCTCCATAGACCATTCCATGACAGTTCTCGGCGAGAAACAGGGCTTTGTGCCAACGCCATCTTCCAAACTGGTGATTGGTGCCGGACAGGGTCAGGATACCGGCCTGATCAATTCCATGGCGTCTGAAATCCGAGCCGCGTTCCAAGGCGGTGCGCCGGCTTTCGCCTGAGACAAATTCGCTCAAGGCAGGCTCAGCCTGGTCATCCGGCCACCATCGACCACATAGGTCTGGCCCGTGATGAAACCACTCTCCCGCGCCGCGAGGAAGGCGACCAGCGCGGCGACTTCTTCCGGGTCGCCCGTACGCCCGACCGGATGGAGAGACCCGACATCGCGGCGGAAGGCGTCCGGATCCGGCATCGCGTTGACAAAATCAAGATTGAGATCGGTGTCGATCCAGCCCGGTGCGACCGCATTGCAGCGGATGCCGTCCTTGCCGTGATCGACAGCGACCGCGCGCGTCAGGCCGTGCAACCCGGCCTTTGAGGCCGAATAGGCGGCGTGATTCCCATTGCAGCCGATGCCTTCGATGGACCCGACATTGACGATTGCGCCAGGGCTTTTCTTCAAATGCGGCAAGGCATGCTTTATCAGCAGGAAAGGCGCAGTCAGATTGACGGCGAGAGAGCGCTGCCAGCCGGCCAGATCCATGTCCTCCACCGACGCTTCCTGCATGACGCCGGCATTGTTGACCAGAATGTCCAGTCCTCCTGCCTGCGCGACGACCTCGTCAATCACCCTGGCCGGTTCCTGCGGATCCGACAGATCGGCGCGGACACGTTCAAACTCGGGATCGTCTCCGCGTTGAACCGTGAACACCCGCGCCTCTTCGCTGCGCAGCCGGAGTGCGATGGCCCGTCCGATCCCGCTGCGCCCCCCGGTGACGACGGCAATTTTCCCTGCAAAGCGCGTCATGACACGGATTTCCCGCCATTGACCTCGATCAGCGCTCCGCACATGTAGCGCGCTGCATCGGAAGCAAGAAACAGGACGACTTCGGCTATGTCATCCGGCCGCGCCACCCGGCCGAGCGGCACGGTTTTGCCAAGCTCCTCGATTGCCGATTGCGGGTCGAAGCCACGCGCCTCAAATCCTGTTCTGAGCATGGGCGTGTCGACTTCGTTCGGGCAGACCGCATTGATCCTGATGCCCTGATGGGCGTGATCCCGGCCCATGCACTGGGTCAGCGAGGCAATCGCGGCTTTTGTCATGCAGTAAACGGCATGGTTCGGTCCCGGATGAACGCCCCAGCAGGACGCCGTGTTGACGATTGCTCCACCGCCGCTTGCGGCAAGGATCGGGATTGCCGCCCGGCAGATCCGGAACGGCGCTTCAACGTTGACGCCGAGCGACAGCGCAAAATCCGCATCCGTCGTTTCCGTCACCGGTCCCCGTGTGATGACACCCGCATTGTTGATGATGATGTCGAGACCACCGAGCGCTTCGGCGGCAACCGACGGCAGGCTATCGCAATAACGGGCGTCCAGCAGGTCACCTTCCAGCCGTGCATCCGCGTCAATTTCCGCGCAATTCCGGTCAGCCGCAGCGACCATGGCTCCCTCGGCACGCAGCATCGCTGTGATGACTTCGCCGATCCCGCCTGCGGCTCCGGTCACCAGCGCTCTCTTGCCTGAAAATCGCATGTTGCGTCTCCCTTCAGAAGGTCGCGATGGGAGCCCCGAACAGGGCCTCGTCCACGTCGATGCCAAGACCCGGCCCGGTCGGAAGGTCAATGTGGCCGCGCCGGATCGTGACGCCCTTGTTCTTCGAGTAGGGCGTTTCGATCATCGGCTCGGCAAGCCAGACCCCTTCGAGCAGGGCGGGCTTGACTGTCGCCGCGACATGCGTGCAGGCAGCGGCAATGATGTCACCACCCCAGGAATCGTCGCAGGTGTGCGGCAGATTGAGCGCCTCGCAAATGTCCCGGAACGCCGCCATCTGCTGCAAACCACCGATCCGGGTAACCTTCATGCCGAAACCGTCGACAATCCCGAGCCCTGCCGCACGCATGATCGTTGCCAGATCGACACCGCTCTCGTCCATGTAGATCGCGTGGCTGACCTGTGGCCGGATCTTCTGAAGGTCCTCGATCCGGTTGCAGGGCTGTTCCATGACAAAGGGGATGTCCGGACATTCCCGGCTGACGCGCAAGGCATCGCGCGTCGTCCAGCCCCGGTTGCCATCGACGGCTAGGCGCATGCCGGAACCCGAGACCGTTTCCCAGACCTTGCGGATGGTCTCGATGTCTGTTTCCACGGGGCGCCCGCCGACCTTGATCTGAAGGCGGGGATAGCCTTCGTCCCGCTTTGCGGCCGCGATCCGGGCAATTTCATCCGGCGCTCCGACGCCGGTCGCGTAGTAGGATGGAACCCGGTCCCGCGCCGCGCCGCCGATCAGATCGGCAACACGCACACCATAGTGTTTGCCGAGGAGATCATGCGCGGCAATGTCGACGGCTGCCTTGGCATAATTGTGCCCGTTGAGCGCAGCGTGCATCGCCCTGTTCAACAGGAGCGGCCGGACCTCCTCACCGATCAAGGCCGGTGCCATTTGCGTCAGCGCCGCCTGGGCGCCCTGTGCATGGGCCTCGGCATAGGTCGGTCCAACGGGGCATGTCTCCCCCCAGCCGACGAGGCCATTGTCGGCGACAAGCTTCACCAGTGTCGTTTCCAGGGCCCAGACCTCGGCATTGGCCATGGTATAGGGCCCGTTCTTCACGGGAAGGTCGTGGCGGAATATCTCGACCGATTTTATTTTCATGCGTCAGTCCGGAATGCGCAGTGGTGCCAAAGAAGCGCGGCAAAGCACCTTGGTGGCCGTCAGTAATCCTGATTGAGAGCGTCTTCGGCGGGGATTTCCCGTTCCCGGCGCGCGATGTAGTCCAAAAGCGCCTCGTTGCGTGCTTCGTCCAGCTTCGGCTCCTGATATTCCGACAACAGCTTACGAGCCTTTTTCAGGGCACGCTCCGTGATTTCGACCTCTCCTTCCGCCTTCCACTGCTCGATCGAATTGTTGTCGAACATCTCCGGCATGAAGAACGCCCGCTGGAAATTTTCCTGCGTGTGCGGGTGGCCCAGATAGTGACCGCCCGGGCCGACATCGCGCACGGCGGCGAGCGCTTCGTCGAAATCATCCCATCGCGGGCCTTCCGCCATGCGGTAGACCATCGCGGACTGCTCGGCATCAACGATGAACTTGGCGACCGAGCAATGCATGCCGGCCTCGTTCCAGCCGGCCGTGTGCCAGATGTAATTCGCGCCCGCGTGGATAACAGCGTTGAGGGTCGTGGCGCTCTCGTAGCCGGCCTGGGCATCGAAGGTCTTTGCACCGCCAAGCGAGCCGGAGGTCCGCCAGGGTACATCGTAAAACCTGGCGAGCTGTCCGATCAGGAAATTCATCAGGCTGATCTCGGGTGTGCCGGCCATCGGAGCACCGGACTTCATCGAGACGGTTGAAAGGTAATGGCCATAGATCGCCGGAGCGCCCTTGCGGATCACCTGCGTATAGGCGAGCGCACTCAGGGCTTCGGCATTCAGCTGCGCAACGGCCGGCACGACGGACGCGGGCGTGTTGGCGCCGCCAAGCACGAAGGGCGAGCACAGGACCGGCTGGTTGCGTCTCGAAAAGGCGCGCATCGCCCCAAGCATGGTCTCGTCCCACACGAGCGGCGAGTTGCCGTTGCAGTTGCCGGTCGTGACCGGGTGATCCTCCAGGTAGTCGTCGCCAAACAGGATCGCGCACATGTCCATGACGTCCTCTGCATTCTTCGGGCTCGTGGTCATGCCCATGAATGTCTTGTCGGAGTGTTTCATCGACGAATAGGTGATGCGCAGGTGGCGGTGGCTGATGGGGTGGTCGTAAGGTTCAACGATGTGGTGCGCACTGGAATGGATTGCGGGCAGCATGTGGCTCAGCTTGTGGAACATCGCCAGATCGTCGAGCGTCGGATTGCGCCTGACGTCGTCCAGGTCGCGCAGGAACGGCGCACCGGTCATCGGCACGAATATGGTCCGGTTGCCACCGAGCGGTACGTTCTTTTTCGGATTGCGTGCATGATAGGTGAAGCTGGACGGGATGGTCCTGATCAACTCGCGGACGTGCCCGCGATCGAGATAGACCCGTTCGCCGTCAACCCTGGCACCGGCCTTCTTCCAGTCGTCCAGAGCAATCGGGTCGCGGAAAATGATGCCGACCTCTTCCAGAATTGACATGGAGGCGTCATCGAGCTTGCGGATCTGGTCATTGTCTAGCGGTTCGCACAGCGGCAGATTCCGCGTCAGCCCGGGAAGCATTTCGTGGTCGGGAGCGGTGCGAAGGGCCCGGCGGCCTGCACGGCCGCCACTGCGGCTGCGAACTGCGACACTCATATAAGTCTCCGAAGTCTGTCTGGTTTGACTTCAGACTGCGCCTTATGTCCCCGCTTTTCCTGTCCGAAACCGAACAGGGTCCGCATTTTCCGACATTCCGCCGTGTTTCTCGACCGCCGGACATTCCCTGGCAACGCGAGGCTGTGCCCGACGGTATCCGTTCGCATAAGTGTTGCCTGCGAGACGCCGGATCTGTCTGCCGGGCAGGATTGGCGGTTTGAAAATGAAATTTGGCACTATGGGACCAATTTTTCCCGGCGGTTCACATAATCTGGTTGGCCAAAGAACCAAACTCGGAGTGTGCATCCGTGCAAAATCGGCCGCTTTCGCACATCAGGGTGCTCGACTTCGGGCATTATCTGGCCGGTCCGCTTGTCGGAATGATGCTTGCCGATCTTGGTGCCGAAGTCATAAGGATCGATCCGCCCGGCGGCCCGCGCTGGCAGGACCCGGCCTTCGACATGCTGTCACGCGGAAAACGCGCACTGACGCTGGATCTCAAGACACACGGGGGCAGAAAGACGGCACTTGCCCTCGCTGCAAGGTCCGACGTGGTCATCGACAATTTCAGGCCCGGCGTGATGACGCGGCTGGGCCTTGGCCCGCAGGCTCTTGAGGACGTGAATCCGTCGCTTGTAAGCCTGTCCCTGCCCGGCTTTGCATCGACAGATCCCGAGTTGCGCGACATCCCCGCCTGGGAAGCGGTGATTGCCGCGCGCACCGGGCAGTTCACGGACATGGGGCTAAACCGCCGCCTGATGGGCATCAATCCGTCCTTCACGCCCCTCGGACTTGCTTCCGCCTACGGTGCCGCATTCGGAGCCATGTCGGTGCTGTTCGCGTTGCAGGCCCGCGATCGCATGGGCGGCGATCATATCGAGGTCCCGCTGGCATCGGCGCTGTTCGAGGGCCTTGCCTATAACAGCGAACAGATCGAAGACTATCCGGACCGCTACAAGTCGCCGCGCGAGCATGAACTTGAACGCCGGTCCCGGCTCGGCCTGCCGAACGACCTGAATTTTGCCGCGCTCTCGGAGTTTCTGGACCCGTTTTACCGCACCTATACATGCGCGGACGGCAGGGGCTTCTACGTCGTTGCGTGCTCGATCGTCACGCATCCGCGCCGTGTCCTTGAGGTGCTTGGGCTCAAGGACCTTCTGGAGGATCTGCCGGATTTCGACGTTTATCGTGATCGCAACGAATGGCCCGCCGACTGGGCGCTGCGAAGCTATCCGGTCGGGCCCGAGGACCGTGTCCGGATCTCCGAGGCGATGAAGGCCGCGTTTCTGACCCGGCCCGCACATGAGTGGGAAGCGCTGTTCGGCGCGGCAAAGGCACCCGCAACCGCGCAGCGCAGCACACAGGAATGGCTGTCCGACCCGCATGCGCTTCAGTCCGGTCTTGTGCTTGAAATCGACGATCCGCGCCACGGACGCATGCGGCAGATGGGCAATGTCGCCTGGCTGTCCGGCGACCGTCCGGCCACCGCGAAAGATTCGGGCCCCGAGCCGGACGAGTTCGAAACGGCGCTATCGCAAACCCTTTCAGAGACACCGCGGGAACAGCATGAAAGACGCGGCGGAAAATGGCTGGATGGCCTGAAAGTTCTGGACCTGACCAACGTGATTGCGGGTCCGACGGTCGGCGCGACGATCGCGCGGTTCGGCGCTGACGTCACGCTGGTTCAACCGGTGTCACCCTCGGTGGACCCGTGGAACGCGGTGGTGTTCGGCCTGCAGGCCCAACGCGGCAAAAAGAGCGTTCTCCTCAATCTGAAATCCGACGGCGGGCAGAAAGCGCTCTGGCAGCTAGTAGCGCAGTCCGACGTCATCACCGTCAACGGAACGGATCAGCAATGTGCGGCGCTGGGTCTCACGCAGGAGCGTCTTGCCGCGATCAACCCGAAACTCATCCTTGTTCAGCTCGATGCCTTCGGGGCTCCGCTGCGCGGCCCCAAATCGGATCATCTCGGATATGACGATCTGGCCCAGGCGGCGACCGGGGTCATGACGCGGTTCGGCGGCGGACCCGGGACGCCGGAAGAACATGCCCATTTCGGCACGATTGACGTGCTCGCGGGCTTTTGTGCCTGTGTCGGTCTCGGTGCCGCGCTCGAAAGGTTGCGCGTGACGGGAAAGGGCGGTGTCGCTCGGGCCTCGCTCGCCTCGGCGGGTGAACTCATACAGGCGCAGTTCATGTATGACTTCGAAGGACGCGGTCCCTTCGATGAACCCGCAGGGCGCGAAGTCCGGGGCTGGGGACCTTTCTACCGGTGCTATGAAGCCTCAGACGGCTGGATGTTCTTTGCCGCCCCGACCTTGAGGCAAGCTGCGCTTACGTCCGTTCCCGAGCTTGAAGACCTCGACATTTCTGATGATTCCGGCCTGGAAGCTGCCCTTTCGGAGCGGTTTGCCGGGCACCCGGCAAGTTTTTGGGCACAGCGGTTTTCCGGCGGTTCAGCCGCCGTCGTGCCGCTCGGTTCGCTCCACGCGACACGGGACACAAACCTGCATCTGGAAAGCGATGGAACTGCGGACATTGCCACGCGCACGTTCAGCGCCGTTCGGCATGATCTGCATCCCATGGGCCGCTGGGTCGATCTGGTTGCCCCGAATGCAGTGCGTCCCGAACGCGCCGAGGTCACAATCCCGGGGCCTGCCCCGAAATACGGTGCGCACACACGCGAAATCCTCAACGAACTCGGTTTGGATGATAGGGAGATCGACGCCCTGATCTCAGCCGGGAGCGCCGCGGAGTTCTGGTCGGAGAGGTATTTGCCCGAATGACAGAATGACCGATCAACAGCCACCTCACGACAACTTTACGAAAGAGATCCATCCGACCAAATCACAAGCATTGGCGAGAGATGCTCGAGTGGCGAGAACCTTGTAAATCCAACGGTTTTATTTGACCCCAACCCCGTAAACTTGGGCGGTTCACGACTCGAATGTTAAAAAAAGGTAATATCTATCGTGTTGCCAGATGTTCGCCAAGTATTCAATAATATATCTGGCGAAAGACCCGATCGCCCGTCGTTTCTCCGCCTGAAAATGAAGCAACTGGTCAAATTCTGTGCGCTCATGCGAAAAATTGGCGTTCAACAAATTCCAAAATGAGGAACGAAGAATTTTATCAAAAGGGTAGCGGAATCGGCGGTGTTCGTGTTTTGCTGATTAAATGTCGCATATGAGCTTTGCAAATACCGGAAAAATGAAGAAGCTGTATGTGGGAATTTCGCCGGACCTCAGGTCCGGCACCGGTCCTGAAGGGGAGTAAGTATGACAAAATCAAAAAATCCAGAGCTGATGAACAATCTTGAGAAGGCGGCCCGCTCGGGCGGCATCTCAAAACGTGAATTTCTGCAATATTCGATGCTGGCCGGTGTAACGGCCTCAACCGCCACCGGCCTTTGGACGTCCCAGGCGAAAGCGCAACCCAAGCGCGGTGGAACGTTCCGCTACGGCGTACATGACGGCAACACCAGCGACAACCACGATCCCGGCACATATCAGAGTGTCTATTCCATTCAGCTGGCGCATACACACCGCAGTTACCTGACTGAAATCACGGAAGAAAACGGTCTTGGACCGGACATGGCCGTCGGTTGGGAAGCAAGCCCGGACGCCAAGACCTGGACGTTCGAGCTGAACACGGATGCCACGTTCCACGACGGACGCAAGTTCACGGCCAACGATGCCGTTGCATCGCTCAACCATCACCGCGGCGAGAAGTCGACTTCGGCGGCGAAGGCCCTGCTCGACAGTGTCGTCGACATCAAGACCGATGGCGACAAGCACATCGTCATCGAACTGAGCCAGGGTTTCGCGGACCTGCCGTGGATCATGACCGACTATCACCTGGTCATGCTGCCGGCCAATGACGACGGCTCGGTCGATTGGGAAAGCGGCGTCGGCGCAGGTCCCTACAAGATCGAGAAGAACGAATTCGGCATCGGCACGTCGCTTGTCCGCCATGACGGCTGGCACCGCGAAGGCGCCTGGTTCGACCGCATCGACATGACCGTTCTGAACGACCCGAATGCCCGTCAGACCGCACTTGTCACCGGCGACGTCGACGCGATTTCGTCCGTCGACCTGAAAACCATGGCCCTCCTGCAGCGTCATCCGGATGTTGAGGTCGACAACATTCCTTCCGGTTCGGCGATCACCCTGCCGATGTTCTGCGACGTTGCCCCCTTCGACAATGTCGATGTCCGCATGGCCCTGAAGCTTGCGATCGACCGCGAAGAGATCGTCGAGAAGATCGTGTTTGGTACCGGCATTCCGGGCAACGACTTCCACGTGTCGCCCAACATGCCGTATTTCCCGGCTGACATTCCTCAGCGGACATACGATCCGGAAAAGGCGAAATGGCACCTGAAACAGGCCGGCATGGAAAACCTTTCGGTGAGCCTGTCCGCCGCGGACAGCGTGCTGCCGGGTGCGGTCGACATGATCGTGCTTTATTCCGAGCAGGCCAAGAAGGCCGGGATCGACATCAAGCCGGTACGTGAAGCCAATGACGGCTACTGGTCGGATGTCTGGTTGAAAAAGCCGTGGGTGTTCGTGAAGTGGGGCGCACGCCCGACCCCGGACAACATGTTCACGCTCGCCTACAAGGACGATGCAGCCTGGAACGAAGCGCACTGGAAAAACCCGCGTTTCAACGAGTTGCTGCTCCAGGCGAAAGCGGAGTTGGACGAAACCAGGCGTGCCGAAATGTACCACGAGATGTGCATGCTGGCCCGCGACGACGGCGGCACGGTCATTCCGATGTTCGTCAACTTCGTCTACGCGCGTCGCAAGAACGTCAAGCACGGCCCAAGTGTTTCCGCTTCCTGGGAGACCGATGGCGGAAGAGGAACGCACCGCTGGTGGTTCGAGGGCTGATTTCAGACGTTGCGGCGGACACTGTGTCCGCCGCAATTCGCTTGGATCCGTCTTTCACAGGGCGGCTCCGTCCTAGACTGTCGGGCATCTCACAAAGACAAATTGAGGACCCAACCGGGATCCGCGCCTGACACAAATCCGGTCACCAATGGTACCGGGCGTCTTTATTCTGGAGGGTTAAATGGGGGACATCCTACAGCTGGTCCTTAAGAGACTTGGCTTAGGTGTGGTCACGCTTTTCGTGATCTCAATCCTGATTTTCTTCGCGGTCGAGCTGCTGCCGGGCGACATTGCCCAGGCCGTACTAGGGCAGGCCGCCACACCTGAAACCGTCGCTGCCTTGCGCGAAAAGATGGGCCTCGATCAGCCCGCGATCCTTCGCTATTTCCAATGGCTTGGCGGCGCCGTAACCGGCGACTTCGGCGTTTCGCTCATTTCGGGCGAGCGCGTGAGTACGGCGATCAGCGACCGCTTCGTCAACACGCTGTTCCTGGCGTGCTACGCGGCCGTCATCGCGGTTCCGATCTCGATCATTCTCGGTGTGATCGTCGCGCTTTTGCGCAACACGCTGTTTGACCGGGTCGCCAACGTCGTCACCCTGACCTCGATCAGTTCTCCGGAATTCTTTCTCGGCTACATCCTGATCCTGTACCTGGCCGTGAAAACCAACTACTTCCCGGCAATCGCCAGTCTGAGCTCCGACATGAGCTTCGGCGAACTGCTGCACAGGACCTTCCTGCCGGCGCTGACGCTGGTTCTGGTCGTGACCGCACACATGATGCGCATGACCCGGGCCGCCATCATCAACCTGCTGGCGTCGCCTTACATTGAAATGGCCCGCCTGAAAGGTGTGCCAGCGTGGAAAGTCATCGTCAAACACGCCCTGCCGAACGCATGGGCGCCGATCATCAACGTTGTCGCCCTGAACCTGGCGTACCTGATCACCGGCGTTGTCCTTGTCGAGGTGGTGTTCGTCTACCCGGGCATCGGCCAGTTGCTGGTGGATGCGGTGTCGAAACGCGACTTCCCGATCGTTCAGGCGTGCTGTCTCATCTTCGCTGCGACCTTCATTCTGCTCAACCTTGCAGCAGATGTCGGATCGATCTTGACCAACCCGCGTTTGCGGCATCCGAAGTGAGGGCAGCGACATGAATTCATTCGTTATCGGATATTATGCGCTGCTGATCGGGGCCTCGTGCCTGGCAGCGTATTTCAAGCAACGGCAGATCTTCCTGCTGATCTTCTCGCTGACGCTGATCTCCTTCGTCACCGGGATCATCGGCGGGGTGCCTGCGTTGCGCTTCATCACGATCGCGGCAGGTCTGCTCGCGCTCGCCGCTGGTGTCTCCTACGCGTTTCGCGAGTTCCTGATCATCATCGCTCCCGATGGTGTCGCCAAGGAACTCAGGACCGCGCCGCTGACGGCCGCCTTTGGCATGTTCGTGATCTTCACCTACGCAATTGCCGGGATCTTCGCACCCGTGATCGCCCCCTTCGGCGAAGCGGAGGTGATTTCCTCGGCCTTCGCGCCTGCGGACGAGAACATGCTTCTCGGTGCCGACCAGCTTGGACGTGACATGTTCAGCCGCATCATCTACGGCGCGCGCAACACTGTCGGCCTTGCCCTGCTGGCCACAGCACTCGCGTTCATCGCCGGTGCGCTGGCCGGGTTGCTCGCCGCCACGAAAGGCGGCTGGTTCGACCAGTTCATGGGCCGCGCCGCCGACGTGATCATGTCGATCCCGTCGCTGATCTTCGCGCTGCTGATGCTGAGTATCTTCGGAACCAGCCTCGTTGTGATTGTCGTGGTGATCGCGCTGATCTATTCGCCTCGGGTCTTCCGCCTGACACGTGCCGTTGCCGGCAACGTCGTGGTGATGGACTATATCGAGGCAGCCAAGCTTCGCGGGGAAGGAACCTGGTATCTGATCCGCAAGGAAATCCTGCCGAATTCGACCGCACCGCTGATCGCGGAATTCGGCCTCGAGTTCTGCTTCGTGTTCCTGCTCATCGCCGGTCTTTCGTTCCTGGGTCTCGGCATTCAGCCGCCGACCGCGGACTGGGGATCGATGGTACGCGAGAACGCAACGCTGATTTCGTTTGGTGAACTCACACCGCTGATCCCGGCTGCAGCCATCGCGCTGCTGACGGTGGCGGTCAACTTCGTCGTCGACTGGATGCTGTTCCGGTCCTCCGGCCTGAAGGAGGTTTGATCATGGTCCCAAGGAAAGAAGTTCTTCTTGAAGTCAAGGACCTTCGGATCGAGGGGTATTCCGACGAGCAATGGGTCGAAATCGTTCATGGTGTCGACCTGACCCTCCACAAGGGGGAAGTCCTCGGCCTGATCGGAGAGTCGGGTGCCGGCAAGTCCACCATCGGGCTTGCGTCCATGGGGTTTGCGCGGGACGGCTGCCGGATTTCCGGCGGCTCGATCGAGTTCGACGGCATGGAGCTGACCACGACACCGGAAAGCGACCTCAGGGCTCTGCGCGGATCGCGCATCGCCTATGTCGCGCAATCGGCGGCGGCCTCGTTCAACCCGGCGCACCGGATCATCGACCAGCACACGGAAGCTCCGATCCAGTACCGCATCCAGAAGCGTGTCGAAGCGCAGGAAGATGCAATGGAGCTTTATCATCGCCTGCGTCTGCCCAATCCGAATGAGATCGGCTTCCGCTACCCCCACCAGGTGTCGGGCGGCCAGCTGCAGCGTGCGATGACCGCCATGGCGATGGCCTGCCGTCCCGACCTCATCATCTTCGATGAGCCGACGACCGCGCTGGACGTGACCACCCAGATCGAGGTTCTGGCCGCGATCCGGGATATTGTCGACCAGTTCAACACGGCCGCGATCTATATCACCCATGACCTTGCCGTGGTTGCGCAGATGGCGGACACGATCAAGGTTCTGCTCAAGGGTGAGGAAGTCGAGGAAGCACCTACCGAGCAGATGCTGGATTCGCCCAGTGAAGACTACACGAAGAGCCTTTGGGCGGTGCGCAGCTTCAAGCGGCCGCAGAAGGACCGCCCGGCGGCCGCCGATGCCGTGCCGATCGTCTCGGTCAAGAACGTGGACGCTGCCTATGGCAAGATCCAGGTTCTCGATGATGTCTCGTTCGACATCTACGCGGGCATGACCGTGGCCGTTGTCGGCGAATCGGGCTCGGGCAAATCCACGACCGCACGCTGCATCACGGGGCTCCTGCCGCCGACCAAGGGCGAAATCCTGTTTAACGGGGAATCGCTGCCGCCGAGGTATCAGGACAGATCCAAGGATCAGCTGCGCCAGGCACAGATGATCTACCAGATGGCGGATACCGCGCTGAACCCCAAGATCAGGATCAGCGAAATCATCGGGCGGCCGGCGCAGTTCTACGGCAACCTTCACGGGGCCGAACTGAAAAACCGCGTCGATGAACTGCTCGACCTGATCGAGCTGGATCCGGCGAAGTTCTACAACCGGTTCCCGCCGGAGCTGTCAGGCGGACAGAAACAGCGCATCGGTATTGCCCGCGCGCTTGCGGCCGAGCCCTCTTTCATTATCTGCGACGAGGTGACGAGTGCGCTCGACCAGCTTGTTGCCGAGGGCATTCTGAAGCTTCTGGACAAGCTGCAGGAAGACCTGAATCTGGCCTACATGTTCATCACCCACGACCTGGCAACCGTGCGCTCGATTGCGGACGAAGTGGTGGTGATGCAGAAGGGCAAGGTTGTCGAACAGGGGCCGAAGGACAAGATGTTCACGCCGCCGCATCACCCCTACACGGACCTCCTGCTGTCGTCGGTTCCGGAGATGGATCCGAACTGGCTGACGACGCTGCTGGAGGAAAGAGGCACGGATTCGATCGGCGAAGCGGCCAAGGTCTGATTGAAACACAAGAGAAAACCCCGGGATTTTCATCCCGGGGTTTTTCTTTGCGCACAAATTCAGGTGCGGTCAGCCGACCATCAAATAGCCGGACAGAGCCATAACGCCAACAATCACGGCGTAAACACCGACGAGACCCTGCCAGGATCCGCTGTGCTCTTTGTACTCGCGAATTAGATCATCACGGGTCATGGCGACCTCCTTCTGCCTGGGCTTCGCCCAAGATGATGGCGTTTCAACTTAATCGGACACTTAATCGACAGAAGTTAAGAATTCAATGCATCAATACTGAGAATCGTACGTCTATTTCTGCATATCTGAGCCGCGACTTATTCATAAAACGCTTAGCTCTTGGAAAGATGGCGTTTTTCCATTCCGTTTGTGAAGATTTACCGACATTCTCCAGGCAGCGTGTGGCAACAGACCGCATCCGCTTCAGAACTCGAGCTTCCAGCGTTTTCGCGTTCATGGCACCCACATTCGGGCGCTGTCCCCGCCCGGTTGTGAAAACGCGGTCAAGGTCCGAAAACCTGGTGACAATCCTTTGCAAGACAATCCCTCAAAAGCCTGCCAAAGTGCATCATCAGACAAGATGTTCGATTGCCGTCCCCACCGGATCGGGGCGTTTGTGGAGACCTGATGCCATGTCCGTATTGGTTTTCAATAAACCGTTCACGCAACAAGAACCGATATCACCCGAGGCGATTGCGGAAGCGGCACGTGTTCTGGAGAGCGGACGGCTGCACCGGTACAACACCGTCGAGGGAGAAGACGGGGACACGGCACTGTGGGAGAGCGAATATGCCGCCTATCAGGGCGCGAAATACTGCCTGGCAACCACATCCGGCGGAACCGCGATGCAGATCGCGCTGCGAGCCGTGGGCGTTCAGTCCGGCGATGCCATTCTGACAAACGCGTTCACACTTGCGCCTGTTCCCGGAGCTGTTGCGGCCGTCGGCGCAATGCCCGTCTTCGTCGAGACGACGGAAAACCTCACCATCGACCTTCAGGACCTCGAGGCAAAGATCAAGTCCAGCACCGCCAGGGTTCTGCTGCTGTCGCATATGCGCGGACACCTTGCAGACATGAACGCGCTGTGCGCGCTCCTGGAAAAACACGGTGTCCTTCTGGTCGAGGACTGCGCACACACGATGGGCGCGGAATGGAACGGCATCAAGAGCGGCAACTACGGCAAGGTGGCCTGTTTCAGCACGCAGACTTACAAACATCTCAACAGCGGTGAAGGCGGTCTGCTGACAACGGGCGATGCCGATATCATGGCGAATGCCGTCATCCTGTCCGGTTCCTACATGCTGTTCGAGAAACATCTCGCGCGTCCAGACAAAGCCGCCTTCGAAGCACCCCGGTTCGAAAACCCGAACTGTTCCTCGCGCATGGACAACCTGCGGGCCGCGATCCTGCGGCCGCAGCTGCCGCACCTTGACCGGAACATCGACCGCTGGAACCGGCGCTACCAGGTCCTTGAGGAGAAACTCAGGTCCGCTGCAAACGCCGTGGTTCCGAACCGGCCCCAGCAGGAGCTTTATGTCGGATCGTCGTTCCAGTTTCTTGTCCCGGACTGGACGGACGAAACCTGCCGGGCCTTCGTGGATGCGTGCAAGAAGCGCGGCGTGGAACTGAAATGGTTCGGCGATGCCAATCCTGTCGGCTTTACCAGCCGGTTCGACAGCTGGAAATACGCGCCCGAACAGTCGCTGCCCGGAACCATCGCGATCCTCAGGCGGATCATGGATCTGCGCGTCCCGCTGAGCTTCACCGAAGAGGATTGCGATACGATCGGAACCATCATCGTGGAGGAACTCGGCCGGATGTCACAGAGCTGAGTTTCGGGAGTTTCTGTTTCTTTTTCAGATCTGTCCTGACCGACGCGCTTCCGCTGCTGTCCGGTTTATCGCTAATTGGGTTCCATAGGGCGCGCCCGCATCTGCAGACTGTCATCCCTGCTGAAGCGCAGCGGAAGGCAGGGAACCAGTGGTCTCTTGCAAGGCCGTCCTTGTTCAAACCCCAGTCTTGCCGCATGCGCGGCAAGACCGGGATACAGATACGTTTCCCCGATTTGTCATCCCGGTTTGACGCAAATGCGGCAAGACCGGGAACCAGTACTCCAAGCGGCTGGAGGTTGTAAAAAGAAAGAGAAACAAGTGTTTACTGGGTTCCGGCCTTCCGCTCCGCTTCAGCCGGAATGACAAGATCATTGACCGGTGTTCGCCTCTCGCGATCAATTCCGAGTTAAACCGGACAACAGCGGGTCAAGCCATGGCATGACCCTTGTGGGTTGGGCTGGACCCCGAACAACATCATCCGCCACCCGTCATTGCAGGGCTCGAACCTAAAAATCCTGACAAATCTGCTGCGCACTCCACGGCGCTGGATTGGCGGCCGCATAGCTCCGTTCCAACTCGATCAGGCGCTGCTTGCGCCAGAGCCCGCCGCCATATCCGGTCAGCGATCCGTCGGCTCCCAGCACACGGTGACAGGGCACCACAATCGCGATCTGGTTCGCCCCGTTGGCACGTGCCACCGCCCGGACCGCCGTCGGCCGACCGAGGTCGCTGGCAAGATCGGAGTAACTTCTGGTGTCACCCGCCGGGATCTTCAGAAGCTCCCGCCAGACATCCCTGGTGAAGGTGGATCCGTGCAACGCGAGACGTGTTTCGAAAACACCTGATTTGCCGGCAAAGAAACGATCCAGCTCCTCCTGGATCTGATCGGTGATGCCGGTTCGACCGAAGCCGATCCTGCCCTTCGCATAGGTCTGCAGTTTCCTGAATTCGGCCGGCAGGGCCCTGCGGTCCAGAAACTCCAGAAGATGCAACTGCGTCTTGTCGGCGACGGCAATCAGCGGACCAAGCGGCGACGACACCCAGTCGGCAACCAGCAGCGGGTCATCGGAAAAGGTTCCGGGCGCCTGCCCGAGGATTTTCGCAAATGCTTCCCGGAACGCACTCGGCGATTCAAAGCCCGCCGTAATCTGGGCGTCGATCACCTTGCCGCCCTCGGCAAGCGTCGAGAACCCTTCCTGCAGGCGGCGCTGGCGTGCCATTTCCAGAAAGGTCATGCCGAAATGCCGCTTGAAAGCGCGGCGCACTGTCGACGGATCGAGCCCCATCCTGACGATGTCCGGTTCGCCCCATCTGTAGCCCGGCCTTTTTTCAAGCGCCCCGATCAGCGATTTGACAACCGGGTCCGCGCTCGCCTCCGGCGTCGTCGGCTTGCAGCGCTTGCAAGGTCGGAAACCGGCATCGATACATTCACCCACGGTTTCATGGAACGTGCAGTTCTCCCGTTTCGGCTTGCGCGCCGGACAGGTCAGCCGGCAGAAGATGCCGGTGGAAGCCACACAGACGAAGACGCGCCCGTCATAGGACGGATCACGATTGAGCAGCGCTTCGTAGAGCGTATCGAAATCAGGTCGGGTCATCAGCATGGCCTGACCATAAGCCGTCCTTCACCCTAATGCAGCCGGAAATCGGGCGTTTATTCTTTCGTGCCGCAAATCAGCGATAGACCTGCTCTTCCGCCGGGAAACTGCGCTCCTTGACCTCGTCCGCGTAAGCCTTGACCGCTGCTTCGATCTGGCCGCCGAGACTGCCATAGACCTTGACGAATTTCGGCGGTGCCGGGTTGAGCCCAAGCATGTCCTCCAGCACCAGAATCTGGCCGTCGCAGTCGGCCGAAGCGCCGATGCCGATCGTCGGTATCGGAATTTCTTTTGTGATCTGCGCGGCGAGCGGTTCCACCATGCCTTCCAGGACAACCGCGAAAGCGCCGGCCTCGGTCACCGCGCGTGCATCCTCGAAATGCTGATCCCAGTCGTCCTGCTGCCGACCCTGCGTCTTGAACCCGCCCATGACATGGACCGACTGCGGCGTCAGGCCGATATGCGCCATCACCGGGACGCCGCGATCGGTCAGGAAGCGGATGGTTTCGGCCATGCGCACGCCGCCCTCCAGCTTGACCGCACCGCACTGGGTCTCCTTCATGACGCGCGCGGCGTTGCGAAAGGCCTCCGACGGGCTTTCCTCATAGCTGCCAAAGGGCATGTCGACGACCACAAGGGCCTTTTTCGTTCCCCTGACGACCGCCTTGCCGTGCATGATCATCAGGTCGAGCGAGACACCCACCGTCGATTCCATGCCATGCATGACCATGCCGAGACTGTCTCCGACCAGGATGAAGTCGGCGTAGGTGTCGACGATGGATGCGGTGTGCGCGTGGTAGGATGTCAGCGACACGATCGGCTCGCCGCCCTTGCGCTTTGCGATCTGGGGGGCCGTCAGCCGGCGGACGGGTTTCTGGGCGCTCATCTGGTATCCTTATGGTTCAAAGTTCCGGCGCAACGACACGCTGATCGATCAGCAGCACGGTGCCATAGCGGACCGCGAGCAGGATGACGACAGGGCGATCAAAGGGACCGGATACCTCTTCAAGCGTGTCGGCATCGCGAATGTCGATGCTTTCAGTCGTGGCCGATCGGGAGTTTTCCAGACGTGACCTGACCGCCATCTCCAGATCTGAAATCGAGGGACGTGTCTTCGCCATCGCCTCGGCCTTGTCGAGCGCTTCGTTCAGCGCAACGGCTTCTTGCCGGTGATCAGGCTTCAGGCGCACGTTTCTGGAGGACATGGCAAGACCGTCGGGCTCGCGAACGGTCGGGTGACCGAGGATTTCAAGCGGCATGTCCAGATCGCGCACCATCTGCCGGATCAGGGTGAGCTGCTGGTAGTCCTTTTCGCCAAACACGGCGAGATCGGGCGTGACGATGTTGAACAGCTTCGTCACGACAGTCGAGACGCCGCGGAAATGCCCCGGACGCAGTGCGCCCTGCAGGATCCCGGACAGTTCCGGAACCTCGACATAGGCGGGTTCGCCGGGCCGGTACATTTCCTCAACACCCGGCAGAAAAACCGCTCCGACGCCTTCTCTTTCCAGAAGCTCCAGGTCTCTCGCCTCATCGCGCGGATACGTGTCGAGGTCTTCGTTGACGCCAAACTGGGTTGGATTGACGAAGATGCTGGCGACGGTGCGATCCACCGTGCCGCGCGCCATCCGAACGAGGCCGAGGTGTCCCTCGTGGAGATAACCCATGGTCGGAACCAGTCCGACCGTCGCCCGCTCCGCCTTCCAGTTCCGGACAGTCTCGCGCATCTCCGCCTTTGTCCGGCAGATTATCATGC
Organism: Roseibium sp. MMSF_3412; assembly: GCF_030733265.1. Lineage (GTDB taxonomy): Bacteria > Pseudomonadota > Alphaproteobacteria > Rhizobiales > Stappiaceae > Roseibium. The sequence continues at coordinate 159,073 of NZ_JASHJI010000011.1, forward strand.
TCATCCTCCCACCCCCGGTTCCAGCCGGGATGCATCTTCTTCGCAGGTGCAACATAAGCGCACGAACGACAGAGGTCCAGTAGCCACAGAAGGGAACGCAGACCTCCCGGAGGCAACGTGCAAAAGCGAGCGACGTGCCGACGGTTTGAACCAAGTCTGTTCTTCCCGAAGACTGAAACGGGTGTTTTACTTGAACGCGCAGTTTCAATCGCCTTTTGAATGGCGCTCCCGTAATCCGGGCTCATAGCTGCAGGCGATTGCCTTGACGCATAACAAAAGCATGTCCTGTCAAAAATGTTATCGCGCCGGATATTGATAATTGGAATCTCTGCTCAATCTGATCCTCCAAAGACTGCAAACATCGCTGGACATGCAACTGGGACTCTTTGAACGAACAAGATGTAGGTCGTCTTGATCTGAGGAGGAATTCGATGGTTTCAAATAGCGTGACAGGTTTATTGAGCCTTTTTTCGAAACGAGTGCCAGCGACACTGGCCGTGGTACTTACCGCGAGTTTTCTCGCCCCGGCAGCACTGGCGCAAGACCGCAGTGACTGGCCGACCAGCTTTTCCGTCGGCACTGCAAGCCAGGGCGGAACCTATTTCGTCTATGGGTCAGGCTGGACCAACATGGTTGCCGACGCACTCGGCATTCCAGGCGGCGCTGAAGTAACGGCCGGACCGGTACAGAACGCGGCACTGGTGCAAACCGGCGATCTCGATTTCGGTATGGTCACAATGGGTCCCGCCTTTGATGCGATCAATGGCGAAAGTGCGCTCGCCCCCGGTCTGAAGCACGATAACATCAGGGCGATTTTCCCGATGTACAAGACCGCGTTCCATGTGATGACGCTGAAAAGCTCCGGCATCGACAGTCTTGATGCGATCCCTGACGGCGCGACAGTGGGCTTCGGCCCGGTTGGCGGTACGCCCGGCACTTACTGGCCTCGCTTCTTTGAAACGCTCGGCAAGAATGTCGACGCCCAACATGGTGGTGCAGCCGACCTTGCCGGTCAGCTGCAGGACGGCTTGATCGACGTTTATACCTGGGCAGCAGGCGTTCCCTTCCCGGCTTTCTCGCAAGTGGAAGCCCAGGCGGATGTGAACTTTTTCGGCATGACCGAAGAGCAGGCGAAAAAGATCGCCGCAGACCATCCGGTTTCACTCTTCACCATCCCGGCGGACACCTATCCCTCGCAAGGGGAAGACCATGCAAGCGTTTCCATGTGGAACTTTGCAATTGCCCGCGCCGACCTGCCGGATGATTTCGTTTATGCGGTTGTCGACACCGTGATGAGCAACAATCCGAAGATGCTCGACATTCACAAGGCTGCCATCGAAACGCTTCCTGAAAACTACGACAAGAACGCGTTCATTCCCTGGCATCCAGGTGCTGTACGCTGGTTCAAGGAAAACGGATTCGAGATCGATCCAGCCCTGGGCGGCTGATTTCCGCTCTCCTTTCGCTGATTGGAAAATGCCCGGGCCGCGACCGCGGCTCGGGCTCTGCGCGCGAACCTTTGAGACCCTGCCGCCATGTCAGAACCATCCGAGCCCATCTCCGCCAGCGTCGATCGCGGCGCGCATACCGGCCTTGAAGGCTGGCAAGGAAAAGTGTTCGGCCTTCTGTGTGTGCTCTACGCCGCCTGGCACCTCTACAGCCTGAACATTGCACCGCTTGAAACCTGGCTCTTTCGCATTCTCCACATCTTGGGTGCGCTCGTCCTGGGGTTCGCTCTGCCAGGTGCGATTGCGGGCAACGACAAACGCTGGCGCAACGACAAGCTGGAGTGGATCATTGCGGTTCTCGCGGGATTGCCCGTTCTCTACGCGCTCGCCCTCACCGCCTATGGCGTAAGCCAGTACTGGAGCAGCGGCACGGTTCAAAATCCCGACGCGACTTTCGCGTATTTCGGGATCGCGCTCGGCTCCGGAACTATGCTTGCCATTCTTGCCGGCTGGTTTTTGCGCGGCAGGGATGGATCCGTTTCACCGATCGACTGGGTGCTCATTTTAGCCAGCATTGCGTCGACCGGCTTTATCGCGCTCAGTCTTGATGCGCTTAATCTAAGACTTCGGGCAGGCACTCCCTTCGCCGACCCGCAAAATGCCTGGGCGGCCTTCGTTGCGATGGCACTCATGCTGGAACTTACACGGCGCGTCGCCGGCATGGCGCTCGTCGTCATCGCGACTGTCTTTGTCACCTACTCCTTTCTCGGCCCCTGGCTTCCCGGCTTCCTGGAACATCGTGGCTACGATGCAAAACGTTTCTTCAGCTACGTCTTCACGGACAACGGCATTCTCGGCCCGACGACGGCGGTGTCGTCGACCTACATTATACTCTTCATCATTTTCGCGGCCTTCCTGCAAAGCTCCAAGGTCGGCGACTATTTCGTGAACCTCGCCTTTGCCACGGCAGGCCGTGCGCGCGGGGGGCCCGCCAAGGTCGCGGTGTTTGCGTCAGGTCTGATGGGCATGATCAACGGCACCTCGGCGGGCAACGTCGTGTCGACCGGCTCGCTGACGATCCCGCTGATGAAACGTGTCGGCTACCGGCCGCAATCGGCCGGCGCGATTGAAGCCGCCGCGTCCACCGGCGGCCAGATCATGCCGCCCATCATGGGTGCCGGCGCGTTCATCATGGCCGAGATCACAGGCATTCCCTATACCGAGCTCGTGATCGCCGCGCTCATTCCAGCCGTGCTCTATTTCGTGTCGATTTACTTCATGGTCGATTTCGAGGCGCGCAGGCTTGGCATGCGCGGCATGACAGATGAAGAGGTGCCGAAGTTCCGGAACCTGGCGAAGCAGGCCTTCCTGTTCCTGCCGATCATCATTCTCGTGGGCTCCCTGTTCCTCGGTTATTCGGTGATCCGCGCCGGGACGCTCGCAATTGCTTCCGCCGCCGTCGTGAGCTGGCTGACACCTTTCAAGATGGGGCCCCGTGAAATCATCGAGGCGCTGCGCAATGCCTCGCAAATGTCAATCCAGATCATTTCGGTGTGTGCGACCGCTGGCATTATCGTCGGCGTGATCTCACTGACCGGCGTTGGTGCCCGGTTTTCGTCACTTCTTTTCGAACTCGCCGAAACAAGCAAGCTGCTTGCGCTCATTTTCGCGATGATCATCTCGATCATTCTGGGCATGGGAATGCCAACCACAGCGGCCTATGCGGTCGCCGCTTCGGTCGTGGCTCCCGGCTTGATCGAACTCGGGATCGAACCGTTGATCGCGCACTTCTTCGTCTTCTATTTCGCGGTTGTCTCGGCGATCACACCGCCGGTGGCGCTTGCCGCCTATGCGGGCGCGGCGATTGCCGGGGCCGAACCGATGCGCACTTCCGTGACCGCATTCCGTGTCGGTCTTGCCGCTTTCATCGTACCTTACATGTTCTTCTATAGCCCCGGTCTTCTGATGGAGGCGGGCTGGCTCGAGATCATCCGCAACGCCATAACCGCGATCATTGGTGTCTACTTCCTGTCAGGCGCCGTGCAGGGTTACCTGATGGGTCCGCTTGGCCCTGTCTGGCGCGTTCTGTTGCTTGGAGCGGCATTGTTCATGATTTCGGGGGACTGGCGGACCGATGTGATCGGCGTCCTACTGGGAGCGGGCCTCTGGCTTAAGTCGCGGCGCGAGACGCCGCTTTCGTCCGCAGCCTGACTGAATTGGGGTACGGGCTGGTAAATTAAGCAGGTCTGGTTTGGATCGTTTCGATGCGAGGTTGTCATGACAGACCGCAATGATCCTGGCGTTTTTCAATTTTCCATAAGATTCATGCAAAGATAATCCGCCGCCGTCATGGGCTGGATCATAGAAAAGTGTCAACCCGGCCTCCCTTCCACTCTGCGACCGACCATCTCCATCCACCTCCCCGAACACGACCCTGCGTGGTCTACGGATCCGTGTGACGACGCCTTTTGGCGATGCACGGGGCGTGCATCGGCGTCTGAAACAAGACGGCGATTTGCCGGGACTATCAAAACTCTATCGGTTCCGGTCGAGCGGGTGGATGTGTGCGATCAGGTGACCCGGACTGATTGTTTGACGTGTCCGGGAGAACAAATTTGGGGCAGAAAATGAAGGAAACCGGAAACTCTGTGACAGCAATCACCGCACTTCACGCAATGACCTGTAGCCTCTATTGTTCCCAATCGATCGATTGAGGAAACGAAACAGAAAGTGTGCAACGCAATGATTCCAAGGGGTGATTTATGCCAAAAGGAGAAAAAGAGAAGCGCATCCTGAGGCTTGAAGCCCACAAGGCTGCGATCGAGCTACTGATGGAAAAGAAGCGCGAAGTCGTGATCAGGTCTGCCTTATGGCAACGAACCTATCAGGCGGAGCATGAAACGGCTCGCCTCCGTGCCAGGATCGATGAGCTTGATCAGGCCCGAAGAGACATAATTATCGTGGCGGCTACCGGCATTTTTGCCTGTGTCGCAGCCTACGCGGCAACCACTTACTTCCTCGCAGGGACGGGCGCTTCCTACACGTCCTTTTCAATGGCGACGCCGCAGATCACCACTGCCGCTACCGTGTTCAGTGCCGAGGGAGCGACCTCAATCACTGTCACGCATCCGCTGCGCATTGCTTTTTCGAAACATGTCAAGGCACAGATCGTCAAAACGATTGCCTCTCTTCCTGTTGGTGCTGCCCTAACCTACACGGTTAAAGATTCCGCCTTGTCGCGTGTGTACAAGTTGGCCAACGCGATGATCAGCCACAAGGATTTTTCACCGGAAGAATACGAAAAACTGCGCGCCGAACTCCTGAAAAACTCCACCGGGGCGACCCGTCACCAACTTCTGTCGGCGAATATCGAAGCGCGTGAGGCGCAAATCAAACAGCTCCTCAAGGAGGACGTGGCAACGGCCGTTGCCAATCACTACTCCGAGGAATTCATTGGTCTCAAGCCTTACATCGCCGGTTTGCTGCTGATGACAAAAGACGAGCAGGCTGTCTGGTACAGAAAGTTTCGGCAGGACATCGACAAGTATCTCGGCAAAACCTACCCCGATCTCTCAGGCAATGAAAAATCCATCCTCTACACCAATCTGATGTGGTATTTCTGGCAGGACGTCATCAACGAAATGAGATCGCTTGAGCAACGGTGGCACGGGCACGCAAATTTGCTCAACAACGCGATCATGAGTGAACGTTTCAAAATGTCCGAACTTTTCGGAGGACGTTGAACGCGCTTGCGTGCGGTCAGGTGGTCCGGGTTGGTTGATCGACACCGGCCTTAGCCCTGACCGGAGAAGATAACCACTGGCCACTTCGCCTCTTTTCCGGTCCCGCTCCACGAGCCGCACAAGGCAACCACCCTCTTCTCGCCCGTGTCCACCGGGGGATGCAGAAATTCGCCCAGGATGGTTCCGTCTGTCCGGCCCCGCTAGCCTGCCTGCGCCACCCGTGCCTTCTCGCCAAGATCCGCCTCGGTTCCCGTCTGCCTTGGAAAGCGGGCGAGGGCGCTGAGCATCAGCCAGTCCGGCAGGGCGCGGCGGTACTTTTCCTGCCCGACGACGGTGATATGCCCGTTGGCGATTTCGCTGCGCAAGTCGCGCATCCCGCGCCAGGCTTCGACGAACCGCCTGATATCCGACGAAATCGACAGATCCTCCTCGAAACCCGGATATTTCAGGCACATATCGACCTCACCATCCTGCACCACCAGCCAGAAACGGCTGAAACCCTTGTGGGTGCCGGAAAATGCGAATTCCATCACGATCCGTTTCTCGGGCATGGCATCCACATTCAACCGTGTGTGCATGCTCCAGGCGAGGAAGGCGGGGTCGAGATCTTCCGTTTCCATGTCGCGGGACCACTTCTGGCCCCAGACCGCCAGGCTCATGATGATCGGATCGAGATCCCGCCCGGCATCGGTGAGTTCGTAGGCAAAGCCGCGGCCATTGTCGAGCGCACGGCGCGTGATCAGACCTGCATGTTCCAGGCTCGACAGGCGCTGGCTCAACAGCGTTGCGGAGATCTTGGGCACACCCCGGTGAATTTCGTTGAAACGCGTGCAGCCATCAATGACCCGACTGATGACAAGCAAAGTCCAGCGTTCGCAAAGGACTTCTGCGGCCAAGGCAAGCGGGCAGTACTGTCCATAACCCTTATACGGCATTCGGCACTCCTCCTCACATCCAGCGTCATTTCACGAAAAGACTATGGCGGCGCCAGAGGCCCAGCAACTCCAGAATCTGGAGTTACTGCACATTCGTGAGTTTCTTGCGCTCCCAACTCCCGGCACGCTGCCGCCACGATCAACAGAAAGCGGACATCGGACGACGGTATGGAAGACCTTCTCAATTCCCGGCTGGCGGAACGTCTCGGCCCTGTCGCCGGCTTTCCCGGCGATGCCGGCTACGCCGAGCGAAGACAGGTCTGGAACGCGACCATTGACCGGTTCCCGGCCGCGATCGTTGCCGTCAGGGACCAAGACGATGTCCGCAACGCTATCACGACTGCCGTCGCGTGCGGGCTGAAGGTCTGCGTCAGGGGTGGCGGTCACAACATCGCCGGATCAGCGGTTGCCGACGGTGCGCTGATGATCGACATGTCGTCACTGAGGCAAATCGAGATCGACACGGAGCACTTGATTGGGCGCGTTGGCGGCGGCGCAACCTGGGCCGATTTCGATGCTGCCGCACAGGCCCACGGACTGGCAGCACCAGGCGGTGTCGTCTCCTCGACCGGGGTCGCAGGACTGACCCTTGGAGGTGGTTTCGGATGGCTGGCACGCCTTCACGGACTTGCCGTCGACAATCTGCTTTCGGCAGAAATCGTGCTGGCGGACGGCACGGTCGCGGTCTGCTCGCAAGATGAACACCCGGATCTCTTCTGGGCACTTCGCGGCGGCGGCGGCAATTTCGGTGTCGTGACCGAATTCACATTCAGGCTGCATCCGGTCGGCCCGCAGGTGCTCTTCGGCCCGACCTTCTTTGCGCTGAAAGACGCGCGGCGGGTTCTTGCCGCCTACGCGGAACACGCTCCCCTGCTGCCGCGCAAGGCCTGCGTGTGGGCGAACCTGATGACCGCGCCGCCAGTGCCGGTTCTGCCTGAAAGCGTTCACGGGACCAAGGTCCTGACGCTGATGCAGTTTCACGCAGAGCCAGCGGATGAGGCGCAGGCTGACCTGCAGTCTCTTCATGGCGGTGCCGAACCCCTCGGAAGCGCATTGGCACCCAGACCCTTTACAGAGGCCCAAGGCTTTCTCGATGCGGCCTACGATTTTGGCGCCCGCAATTACTGGCGCGCACATAACCATCACACTCTGACACCCTCATTGATCGATCTGCTTGTGGATCTGGCTTCCGGTCTCCCGACCCCGGAATCGGAACTGCTGATCTGTCTTCTAGGAGGTGCGGTTGCCGACGTCGGTGAGAATGCCACCGCCTTCCCGCATCGCCAGATCCCGTTCATGACAACGCCCGGTGTACGCTGGCGCGATGAGCGTGATGACCCCCGGATGACCGGCTGGCTGAAGGACGTTTCAGAACAGATCGCAGCACACGCGGTGCCCGGGTGCTATGTCAATTTCATTGCCGAGGCCGAAGGCAACGCGCCACGCGCCTATGGTGGCAATCTTGCCCGCCTTGCCGCGATCAAGCGCACGTACGATCCGGCGAACCTCTTCAGATTCAACCAGAATATCGCGCCGGGCACCCATTCCGCCGGCGAATGCCCACCCCATTCCCCCTGAAGACCCACGCTTGAAAGGAGCTAACGATGTTGACTGTTTCCAGATTGATCCGGCAGGCCTTCGTCTCCACAGCCGGCTTTGCCGTCCTCGCAACAGGGGCCCACGCCACCGAAGCGGCAATGATCGCGCGGACGGTGGAACACATGGCGACGTCCGAGCAACCGGCAATACCGATCAGGGGTTCGCAAGCCCGGCTGTCGCGAACGGCCAATGGCGCGACAATGACACTGCACACGTCCGAACTCGTTCCAGGCCATGTCACAACAGCCTGGTGGGTGATCATGACACGGCCGGAAAACTGCTCGGCAAAGCCGTGCACGGCCGAGGACGTCATCGGCAGGGCCGCGGAGGTCGGCACGCAAATCGTTTACGCCGACGGGGTCGTCAATGCCCCGGATGGAAGCGCGGAATTTGCCGCGTATCTGCCCGCAGGCAGCGTTTCCGGTGGTTGGTACGACCAGCGCTTCGACAGGCCCGAGACGAGCGAGATCCATCTTGTGCTCAACGACCATGGCCCGCTGCTGCCGGACATCGCCGCCTCGATGCTCACGAGTTATCGCGGTGGCTGCCGGGACGACAGCCTGCCGCCTCCCTTCCCCGACACGGCGAAGGCCGACGGAACGGCCGGACCCAACACCTGCCGCCTGATCCAGGACGCCATTTTCACAACACCGGCGTCCAAGGAGAACTGAGTGCCAACTATTTCAAACACGGAGTATTTCAGATGTTGAGGAAACTTTTCACGGCCGCGGCTATTTGGGCGTCCCTGTCGAGTGCGGTTTACGCCGTTCCCGTTGGTGCCGGTGACACGATCCGGGGCAGCTACGCGTTCGCTACATTCGGCGCTCAGGAACTTGAACCGAACTCGCTTCTGCTGAGGCTCTCCCCGGCCGATCTGTTCGGAGGCGTTGATGCTGTCGGTGTCCGTATTCTGGATACGAGCCTGACCCCGTTGCTCTTCACCCGGGTTGACGCTCTCACCACTGCGCTGGATGCGACCGTCGGCCTCCCGACAGAGCGGTCGGACTTTCTGCCGGGTGTCCTCGGCCCATCAGATCCGGCCCGGATCCCGCGCACGGGATTTGTCGAGATCACCGGTCTTGCCGGGTCCTTCGATGTGGCATCACTCACGTTCTCCGGGATCGAGGTAACGGGTGCGATCGGCATCACGCGGCAAGCGCAAGTCACCGAGTTCGAACCCGTCACGACCCCGATGACACCGGTTCCCCTGCCCGCCCCCGGCCTGTTGCTTGCTGGGGTACTCGGCGGATTTCTTGGCCTTGGCTTCTGGAAACACGGCCAGAAGGACACGATCAAGACGGCCTGAACAATCGGGCGCGGCCTGGCTCCCTGCCGCCGCGCCCATCAACAGTGCCAGATAACACAAACGTATCGCGCAAGGGGTGGCCAAGAGCGGGCACTCGGCTAAAGTGAAGGCCTACCGTTTATTGTGAAGAGGGTCTCATGTCCGATCGTATCAACCCCGAAACACTCTACAACAGCGTTCAGTGGGGTTTCTCCCACGCAGCCGTTTCAGAGCCGGGCAGGCTCCTGCACCTTGCCGGCCAGGTCGCCTGGGACAAGGATTGCCAGCTTGTCGGCGGAGACGACCTCAACGCACAGGCGCGTCAATGCCTGGCCAACCTGAAGGCTGTGCTCGCAGATCAGGGACTTGGTCCGCAGCATCTCATCCGGCTGAGAACCTATGTCGTGAACCACACGCCGGAAAAGCTCGAGCCCGTCGGCATGGCGCTCGGCGAATTCTGGGGCGATGTGACACCGGCGCCGAACACCTGGCTCGGCGTGCAATCGCTCGCCCTGCCGGAATTCCTGGTCGAGATCGAGGGAACAGCCGTTCTGCCGTGAGGTTTCGGTCCGCTTCAATTCGAACCCTAGGGAACCGTGCCTGACACGGTACCCTGGTGAGCAGAAGCGTTCCTAGAACGCGCCGTCATAGGCACGCCGTTCAATGCGGCAGGCGAGAATGGTAAAGCCGTCGCGCTGAAGTGCGTCCGTTGTTTCCCGTCTCAGGTCGTCGGCGTTGTCGATCCAGACGCCGTGACCGCCATAGGCGCGCGCGACGGCAGGGAAATCCGTCTCGCCGAAATCGACACCGACATTGGGTCTCTGGCTGCCGCGCTGTTTCAGCTCAATGAGTGCAAGGCTGGTGTCGACGAGGACGCAGATGATCACCGGGATCTTCAGATCCCTGAGGGTCGACAGCTCGCCAAGACACATTTCAAGGCCGGCATCGCCGACAAATGCGATCACCGGTGACGATCCCTCGACCAGCCTGTGGCCCATGGCCAGAGGGACGGCGCAGCCCATGGTGCACAGGGCCGAGGACTGAAGCATCTGGCGCGGCATCGGGCAGCGCCAGATCTGGCTGACAAGAATGCGGTGAGCACCGCTGTCTGCGGTGGCAACGGTTTCGGCGGGCATGACATCCCGCAGGGTGTGGAACGCCGTCGCAGGACCCCAACCGTCTGTCTCCGCTGCGAAGCCTGCCGAAAGCTCGGCCCTGACAGCTTCCGGTTCGCCGCCCGGCCACGAAGACCGGTCCGGTTTGCGCGCCGCGCTCAGAAGCTCCAGCGCCGGCACAACCCCGCTGCGCAGGGTTGCGGAAACGCTGTGCATGCCATGGGTCCTGAGCACGGGCGTCACGTCGATGACAGATGCATCCGTGTCCCAGGGATTACGCCAGTTGATGCGCATTTCAATCGGGTCATAGCCGAGCAGGAGAATACAGTCGCTCTGATTGACCAGCGGCAGAAGATGCCCGTCCGCCTTTGGCGACAGTCCTGCACCGCCCAGCGCCAGCGGGTCGTTCTCATCCAGAAGACCCTTGCCCTTGTAGCTGGTGACGAGCGGAATCTTGAACTCCCTGCAGAAATCGCTGATCGCCGACGACGCGCCTTCATTGACTGCATCGACACCGGCAATCGCAACCGGACGCTCCGCCTTTGCAAAAAGCGCCATCGCGGTATCCAGATCCGTGCCTGTTGCCGCCCTCGTTGCGACCGGCGCCGACTGGAAAGACTGCGACCAGGATTCTTCCGTTTCCGCTTCCGCAACCTTGATCGGCACATCGATGTGAACCGGGCCCGGCTGGCCGTCGAGCGCAATCGCCAGCGCTTTTTCCATCATGACGTCCAGTGCGCCAAGACGGGCGGAAAAGCTCGCCTTGACGATGGGGCGCAGCAATTGCTGGTGATCGAAAACCTGGTGCGTATAGCTCTCCGCCTCGCCCTGGTCGACGCAGCCGGTCAGAAAGATCAGCGGCACCCGGTCCTGCCAGGCATTGGCGACCACATTGACGGCGTTGGCAGCACCCGGACCGATGGTTGCCAGAAGCACGCCAGGCGCTCCGTCCGCGTGCCAGCCGCCTTCCGCCATGAAGCCGCCGGCATTCTCGTGCTTGACCAGAACGAAATTCATCCCGGCCTGATCGAGGGACTGCATCAGGGCGAGCACCTCGCCTCCGGGGATGCCGAAGGCATGACGGCAACCGGCAGCATGAAGCTTGCCGGCAATGATATCTGCGCCGGTGGTCATTTGGCGGATTTTTCCTTGTGTTCTGGTGCGTTTGCAAGGCCGACAATGCCCTTGTCGGCAAGGGCATGCAACGTCGCGTCGGTCATGTCGAGGTGGCGCTGCAGGATGTCGGCGGTGTCCGCACCGAGCATCGGCGGCGCCTTGGTGTAGGCAACAGGTGTCTTTTCAAGATTGATCGGAGATCCGATCAGATCCACCGTCCCGCTGACCGGGTGCGGCAGGCTTATACGCATCTGCCGTACCAGGATCTGCGGGTCGGAAAAGACCTGCGCGAGATCGTTCACCGGGCCGCAAGGCACACCGGCATTCTCCAGTTCGGCGATCCACGCAGCAGCAGTCCTGTCAATGGTCAGGCGGCGAAGCAGCGGGATCAGTTGCTTGCGGTTGCGGACACGGTCGGCGTTCCTTGCATAGAGGGGATCAACCGCCAGTTCGGGTGCACCCGCCACATCGCAAAATTTCTGGAACTGTGTGTCGTTGCCAACAGCGATGATGAAGGACTGGTCCGCCGCAGGGAAGGTTTCATAAGGAACGATGGTCGGGTGACCGTTGCCGAGCCGCCCGGGCACGTTTCCGGAGACGAGATAGGCAACACCCTGGTTGATCAGCCAGGACACCTGGGCATCGAGCAGAGAGATATCGACGTGCTGGCCTTCGCCGGTCGTGTGGCGGTGGTTGAGCGCGGCCAGGATCGAGACGGTGGCATACATGCCGCACATCACGTCGGCGATGCCAACACCGCACTTGGTTTCGGTCCCGCCCTCGTCGTCGGGAAAACCGGTAAGCGACATGATCCCGCCCATGCCCTGGATCAGGAAGTCGTACCCCGCCCTGTGCGCATAGGGACCGGTCTGACCGAAACCGGAAATCGAACAGTAGATCAGCCCGGGGTTGAGCGTCTTGAGTGTCTCGTAGTCAAGACCACGCCGCTTGAGATCGCCCACCTTGAAATTCTCGACAAGAATGTCCGCCTTGATCGCGAGATCGGCTATCAGCTTCTGGCCTTCCGGCGTTGCCAGATCAATGGCAACCGAAGCCTTGTTCCGGTTTGACGAGAGATAATAAGCGCTTTCGGCGGTTTCGCTGCCTGCGGAATCTTTCAGGAAAGGCGGTCCCCAGCCGCGCGTGTCGTCGCCACGGCCAGGACGCTCGATCTTGATAACCTCCGCTCCAAGGTCGCCGAGCACCTGGGTACAGGTGGGCCCGGCAAGAATGCGCGAGAGATCGAGAACAACAAGACCGGACAAGGCACCGGGTTTGGAGGCGGACTGGGACACGCAACACCTTTTGACTGACGTTTCAACGGGACATGGACACATAGCCCGTTCCCCGTCAACTCCGGCCGGATTGCGCGTGCAACACCTTGGCTCACATTCCTGTTAATCCTGTGTGAGTGCTCAGCTTTTCCGGTCCCAGCCCCTGATCGCGCCAAGTTCGGTCCAGGCGCGTTCGATCCATTTGGCCTCGACACTGTGGCCGCCGTCGTGCAGGCAGAGTTCAAACAGTCCGCCTTCGGGCGCCCAGCGCTGGCATTCCAGATTGCCGTCGGTCAGTTTTTCGGAACTTGCCTCGGACAGGCCGTTCTGCCGCCGCCAGACGTCGAAGCTTTCGAAAACATCGCCCTGCTTCCATTGTCCGCCACCAAGCCAGCGTCCGGCCAGCGGAACAACGGTGTCACTGGTTCCGTGGACATGAAACAGGTAGGGATTGTCGGTCGGGCAGTTTTCCGGCAGCGGTTCCCAGAACGCCCCCGCAATCGGCGCGTATCCGGAAAAACGGCCGGCATCTTCGCAGGCCAGATACCAGGTCATGAACCCGCCGGAAGAAAACCCTGACAGCATGGTCTTGTCCCGTTCGACACCGAACCGGTCTTCAAGATCGCTCAACACGTTGTCGAAAAACACCGACTCGTCGCGCAGGTTTCTCGGTGCGGTCGGAAACGACCACGTGCCGTTGACGCCCTGCACGGCAACAAAGGCCACACCGAGCTTGTCCGCCATGCGCTGAAAGCCCTGGTTCCGGATGGCGTTGACGGCCTTGCCGCGGTGTCCGTGAAGGTAAAAAATCGCTCCCAGGGGCTCATCCTCACCCCTCTCCTGCGGCAAGTGAATGTAGTATTCGCCGCCATCCAGCATGCACGGGGTCTCGCCGCCGCAACCCGGCGTTTCGTCAGAGAAGGCCGGAACAGCCAGGAAGCTTGATGCCAGCAAGGCGGCACAGGCGGCAGCGGATAACGTTTTTGAAATCAAGATCGGCTCCTGTCACGCACGTCCCGCTCGCAGGTCGGAGCGGCCGCCCCGAAGAGAAGGGCGTCACGGCCGCTTTGTCCAGCTTGTCATCATCACAAGTCAGCGAGAAGACCGTCGCTCAGTCCCATGCCCCTTCCGTCGGGATATTCAGCATACGTCCGCAGTGCTTGCAGTGGATCGCATCCGTGTCGTGGCGGTTCAGACCGCAGTCGGGGCAGCTGACCCGCGCCTTTGACGGCCTGAAGATGGTCTGCACCAGCCGGAGAAACAGGGCCACGCCGAAAATCATGATCAGAACGGTCATCAGGCGCCCGACGCTGTCGGTCATGGTGATATCGCCGAAACCCGTTGTCGTCAGGGTCGTCACCGTGAAATAGAGCGCGTCGAGGTAATTGTTGATGTTCGGGTTTCGCTCGTCCTCGATAACATAGACAATCGCGGTCACGACAAAGATAAAGACAACGAGGTTGACGGCGGACTGCAGGATGTCCTCGTTTCGGCGGAACCAGCTTGAGGCCTCGCGCAGTTCCTTCAGCAAATGATAGGAGCGCAACAGCCGGAGCATCCTGACGACGCGCAGGAAGGCGAAGTTTTCCAGGAACACCGGGGCAAGCAGAGACGCGATAACGACGATGTCGGTAAGCGAGGTAAAGCTGAACAGGTACCGGGCGGGCGTTGCGGAGGCGATCAGGCGTGCGATGTAATCCAGCGACAACACGCCTGCGAGTATGAAGTCGAGCGTGTGAAAATGCCGCTCCGGATCCATGACGGAGGAAACGATGAAATAGCCTATCGTGAGGACGTCGAACGCCAGAAGGGTGAACCTGAAGACCCGTGCGCGCGTCGAGTGACCGAAATAGAGCTGACGGAGCCCCGTCCGCAGCGCGGATTTTTCTGCAGCCATCAATCAGACCTTGTCAGTGTCCACCCCGTTATGCAGGCCGGTGGACAGGATCGCAAACCCCCAAACGGGTTCGTTCGCGTATTCGTGTATTTCCTGCATGACGTTACTGCAAACGAACTGTTTATTCTGCGGCTTTCTCACACTAAGTTCGCGCCAAGTTCAACGCGGCCCAAAAAGGCCGCCCACTTCAGGGACGTTTTATGTTTGATTTGTCTGGACAAGTTGCCTTGGTAACAGGCGCAAGCCGCGGCATCGGCGAAGCCGCCGCACGGAGTTTTGCCAAACATGGCGCAAAGGTCATGCTCGCGGCGCGTTCCGCAGGAGATATCGACCGGATCGCCGCCGAGATCAACGCCGGTGGCGGTGAAGCGGCAGCCGTCACCTGCAATGTCGCCGACTACAAGGACGTTGAAAAGGCGGTTCAAACCTGCCTCGACACTTTCGGGAAACTCGACATCCTGGTGAACAACGCCGGTGTTATCGAACCCATCAGCCGAATCGAGCTGTCCGATCCCGAAGCCTGGGCAGAGGTGATCGATGTGAATGTCAAAGGCGTCTATCACGGGATGCGCGCCGTCGCGCCACACATGCTCAAAAACGGCGCGGGGACCATCATCAATATCAGTTCCGGAGCGGCCTCCGGGGCGCTGGAAGGCTGGAGCCACTACTGCTCGTCCAAGGCGGCGGCGCTTTCTCTGACACGATGCGGAGAGAAGGAATTCGGCGACAAGGGCATCCGCGTGATCGGCCTCAGCCCCGGAACCGTCGCAACCCAGATGCAGGTCGATATCAAGGCCTCCGGCATCAATCCGGTCAGCCAGCTGGACCCGTCCGTGCACATCCCGGCCGAGTGGGTTGGCGAGGCGATCTGCTGGCTCAGCACGGACGCGGGCGACCCCTATCGCGGTATCGACTGCTCGCTGCGGGACGAGGATGTGCGCAAGGCCGTCGGCCTCATCTGATCCTTGCGCCGAAGAGTTTGACCGCGCAAAACCTGCAAAAACAAAAGAGGGCCGCGGTGCGGCCCTCCCATGAGATCGACGTAGACCCTAGGTCCGGATCAGATCCCGGTGAAACTTTGCAATACCAGAGGCTGCTCCAGCACCGATCCATTCCACCCAGACTTCCGGGCCACGTTCCGATACTCACTAGACATGGGCACACCTCCTTTCAATAGTTGACGATGACCTGAGTGTGACCTTGCAAGTGAGTCACGACAAGCCCAAACTTTCATCGTCCCCAATCGCCAAAGCACAATGAAAGCCGTGTGTTACCGGGATGCAACAGCCTTGTCGGCAATCGTCTGGAACACGCCGTCCAGTTCCGCTGCCAGTTCTGCAAGCGCATCGCCGCCCTCTTCCATGTAAGGCGCGAACACGAAACTCGGCGTTTTCCAGGACAGCGTCGCAGTTCCGCCGGTGTCTTCCGTGACATAAAAACGGATCGGCGCTTCGATGCCGGCGGCGACCGATGCCTCCAGCATTCTTATCGCGTAGTCGTTGCGGTAGACGCCCATGACGCGGTTGCCCGGGATCGTCAGCCCGCGCCCCTTTGCCCCGGCGGACGCGCTCGCCTGTGTGACCAGCAGCATCTTCTCGACCTTGATGGCAGCCTTCAGATCATCGACGAGCACCTGGTAGGCCTTGTCCGTGGCGATGACCTGCCAGCCTTCGCGTTCCGTGATGCTGTCTGCCACGGCGGGTGAAAAGGAGATGAAAACCAGCAAAATGAAGCTGAGCAGGGTGCGCATATGCCCGTCCTTCAGAAAAAATAGGCGTTTGACGAGAGCCTATCGCGCACGCGTTCACGCGCGCTTCACAATCGGGTGTGCAAGGGAACCCGCGCTCTACCCCATCCCGAGTCTGAGGCGCAGACGCGTGCCCAGGAGACTTCCGAGAAAGCCGAACAACAGCCACAGCCAGCCGTGCAGCGAGCCGGACACCAGGCCGCCGAGATAGGCTCCGATGTTGCAGCCATAGGCAAGCCGTGCCCCGTATCCCATCAGCAGCCCCCCGGCAATCGCCGTCAGGAGATCCCGGCGGCTGAGCTGCCAGACCGGTGCGAACCTGCCGGCCAGGGCCGCCGCCGCCATCGCGCCCAGGATGACGCCGAAATCCATGACCGAGGTGGTGTCGCGCAGGACGGAGTTTTCCAGCGCGCCGCGCTGCCATGTCCAATACGGCCAGGTGTCGACCGGAATACCGACCGCATGAAAAATCTTGCCGCCCCAAAGCGCAAAGGCCGACGTGATGCCCCAGGGCCGCCCGACCACCACAAAGGTCGCGATGCCAACGATGGCCAGCATCACGGCCCCCATCATCGGCGACCAGGGCCCCGTCAGGAACGAGTCCGTCTTGCGCGATGCGGCCAATTCCCCATGGGCCTTGCGTTCAATGCGTACGGTTGCAAATGCCAGCGTCCCGAGCACCGCGGCCGTCACCAGAAAGGCGCCATGCGGCCCGAACTCGCGGATGAGCGACGTCGCGGGCAGTTTCGGCAGTTGCCCCCACAAATGCAGATGGGCCGTTGCCAGGACGGAACCCAGGATGAACGCGGCAAGTGTTATCATCATCCGGGTCGACCCGCCGCCTGCGGTGAACAGGGTCCCCGACCCGCAGCCGCCGCCAAGCTGCATGCCGACGCCGAACATGAACGCACCGATGGCCGCAGCGACACCGAACGGGAACACGAAACCTCCCGTCGGCCATCCGAGCTGCCCTCCCCAGGCGATGAGCGGAAACGAAACCGCGCTGGTCAGCAGGATCAGCACGAACTGCGCCCGCAGGCCCGCTCCGCGCCGTTCGGTCACGATACGCCGCCAGGCGGCGGTGAACCCGAAACTGGCGTGATAGAGGGAAAGTCCCGCAAGACCGCCGATCAGGACTGCGACAGCCTGACGCATACCCGCCTCGGCATAGGCGCCGAGCGAAATCAGCGCAAGCAGGCCAGCCGCGGCAGCGACGACGGTGCCTTGTGACTTCCCAATCGTGACAGCCATAGAATCACTACCTTTTTCTACTGCCGATCCCTGCAACCTATCCCAAACGGAGTGCCAAAAAATCGGGCTTTACCCTTGCATCACCTGCCATATCTTCACAATCCAAAGCTCAATGCCCGCACTACACATTGCCAACACCTTTTTGTGTTTTGCAGTTCATGAGAAGGCTGCGGATTTTTAGCGGTGAGTATTCATTCGGCTGACTGCTGCCGTTTGCGTCGTCAGGAACACGCACGGTAACCGTCAGCATGGGAAACGAGAAGGCCAGACATGCGTCTCAGCGATCAATTTGGATATGATCTCACTCTCACGGACAAGGACGCTGTTGCGTCCTGGAATGCGACCGTGCTGGCCTTTCTGGCTCATGGGAAGACGACACCGGTTCACCTTGAGAACTGCCTGAGCGCCAGCCCGGATTTCGCGCTTGCCCACGCCGCACGCGGGATGTTCTGTCTTCTGCTCGGACGCAAGGAGCTTTACGCAACAGCGCGCGAGTGCCTTGCGATTGCAAAGACATCCGCACAGAACACGCCGATCACCGACCGTGAAGCAGCCTTTGTTCAGGCGCTCGACGTCTGGCTTGACGGCTTCCCCTCCAGATCGGCGGATCTTCTGGATGCGATGCTGGTGCGCGTGCCCGAAGATGCCTTCATGATGAAGCTCATCCACGCGATCCGGTTTGTGCTGGGCGATGCAGTCGGCATGCGCCAATCCATTGACCGGGTCTATTCCGCCTATGACGAAAAGCATCCCGCCTATGGTTATCTGCTCGGCTGCCGGGCGTTCTCGCTTGAGGAAACAGGCGATTACCGCCTCGCCGAAGCGTCGGGACGCAGGGGCCTTGAGTTCGCCCGGGACGATGCCTGGGGACTGCATGCGGTCGCGCATGTGCATGACATGACCGGCCGCTCCGAGGAAGGTGTCGGCTGGCTGGAAAACCATCCCGACGGGTGGGCCCACTGCAACAATTTCGGCTACCATGTGTGGTGGCACCTCGCGCTGATGTATCTCGACCAGGGCCAGGCCGACAAGGCGCTCGCGCTTTACGACGCCGACATCCGCAAGGACAAGACGGACGATTACCGCGACATTTCCAACGCGGCCTCGCTTCTGGTCCGGCTGGAACTGGAAGGCGTCGATGTCGGGTCCCGCTGGGAAGAAATCGCCCAGCTCTCCGACAAGCGTGCCGAGGACGGGTGCAACGTGTTTGCCGATCTCCACTATCTGCTCGCCCTCTTGAACGGCGGACGGCGTATGGGGGCGGACCGGCTGCTGACCGGTCTGAAGGAACGGTCGAAGACGGAAACGGATCTTGGCCGTATCTCGGCAGATGCCGGGCTGCCGACCGGGCTCGGCCTGGAGCAGTACCGGAAAGGCAATTACGCATCCGCGTTCTCGCTGCTGACATCCGCGCGCGACAGCCTGCATACGATCGGCGGTTCCCACGCCCAGCGCGACGTGTTCGAACGCATAACAATCGATGCTGCGCTGCGTGCAGGCTTTTCGAGCGAAGCAGAAACCATTATCAAGAGCCGCAGCGACAAGCGCGGTGCCCTCGACCGCTTTGCCGAGCAAAGGCTTGAGATCTGCGGCAAGATGCAGAAAGCCGAACAGGTGATGGAAGACGAGAACCTCAGGGCCGCCAATTCCTATTGAGGGATCCGGCCTCCCCGAGTGACTTAAATTTTCTGGATTTGACGTGAACGCACATACACAAACGAAACGTCCTCGCGACCCGCGGCTCGATTTCTTTCGCGGGATCGGGATGTTCATCATCTTCATCGCCCACGTGCCATGGAACTGGTGGACCTTGTGGATTCCGGCGCGTTTCGGCTTTTCCGACGCAACGGAGATTTTCGTTTTCTGTTCCGGCATGGCGTCCGCACTCGCGTTCGGCAAGACGTTCGATGTCTATGGATGGGGTATCGGCGCGGCACGTGTCGTGCAACGCATGTGGCAGGTCTACTGGGCCTTTATCGGCCAGTTTCTGGTGATTGCGGTCGGTCTGATCATGCTGCACGAGAGCGGCTTCCTGAACGATTGCTGCGGACTGACCCAGGACTACGTCAATTCGCTGAACCTCTGGCATCTCTACAACAAGACCGAGATTGCCCTGCCCGGTCTCATGACGATGACCTGGGTGCCCAACTATTTCGACATCCTGCCGATGTATGTGGTGATCCTGGCTTTGATGCCGGCCATCATGCTGATTGCCCGCTATTCGGTTCCCGGTGCCTTTGCGTTCTCGATCGGTTTGTGGCTCGCCTCGCAGTTCGGTCTGCTCGACCTGCCGGCAGAACCCTGGTCGGAGCGCAAGTGGTTCTTCAATCCGTTTGCCTGGCAAATGCTGTTCTTCACCGGCTTCGCTTTCATGCGTGGCTGGATCCCGGCACCGCCGGTCAACCGGAACCTTATACTGGCCGCTCTTGCGATCATCCTGATCACCGTTCCCTTCGCCTATTTCCGCGTTCACAGCGAGAACCATCTGGACGTTGTCTGGGCACGCGAGGTGCGCGAGGCGATCAGGCCGCTCTGGGTCAAGACCGAGTTCGGCATCCTGCGCTACGTGCACTTCCTGGCGCTGGCCTATGTCGCCTGGGTGGCTGCCGGTGAACACGGCAAGTACCTGCTTGGCCACGGGGCCTTGTGGGGCGGATTTGTCCGCGTCGTCCAGAAGGTGGGACAGCAGTCCCTGGCGGTTTTCATGGCCAGCCTCGTGATTGCCCAGGCAGTCGCAATTCTCAGGGACATGGCCTGGGCGCGCGGCGAATGGACGGCGCAGATCTATACCAACTTCGGCGGCTTCCTGGCACTTATTGCCGTTGCCTATGTGGTTGCATGGTTCAAGGGTCAGCCCTGGCGCAAACCGCCTGCGGTCTCCGGCAAGTCGGCAAAGGCGCAAGGTGGCCCCAATCCGAAGGAGAGCGGTTCAGCAACCGCCGAAGACGCGGCTCAAAAGACCAAAGACCCGGCGCTGGTTTAGCACCGGGCTAGGGTACGGACCCATAAATGATGTCATTTTGGTTTGGATCGTTTTGACCAACTGCGAGAAGCGAAAGCGCAGGAAATGTGCTTCATTTTCAAGCCTTTCGCGACGTGGCAGATGGCCAAAACGGCCAAATCCGAAGGACGGCAAAATGGCTGCACCTCGCAGCGTCACCGCGCTTGACCGGGCAAAAAAGCCCGCTCTGCACACGCTTCCTCCCGAGATTTTGCCATTTCTGCTGCCAAATCGGCTTCATTTATGGGTCCGCACCCTAGCGTCCCAAAGACCCTAGCAAGACCCAAGTGCCTGCATCCGCCGGGTGCCTGCAAATCCTGAACCCATGCGCAGATTCACATGCCGTTCGAGGCGAAAAGTTCAGTTAGTTCAACTCATTGCGCCGAAAAGAAACTGCCCTGACCGCTTGGCGATCAGGGCAGCATATTCTCGATATCGCTGAAATCAGATTTTCGGAAATCAGCCGCCGAAGTCGTCGAGCATGATGTCTTCCCGGTCAACGCCCAGGTCGAGCAGCATGTTGATGACAGACGAGTTCATGATGGGCGGTCCGCACATGTAGAACTCGCAGTCCTCGGGTGCCGGGTGGTTCTTCAGGTATTCGTCAAAAAGCACGTTGTGAATGAAGCCCGTGTAGCCGGTCCATTCGTCCTCCGGCAGCGCATCGGACAGCGCCACGTGCCATTCGAAATTCTCGTTTTCAGCCGCAAGATTATCGAAGTCCTCGACGAAGAACATCTCGCGCTTGGAGCGCGCGCCGTACCAGAAGCTGATCTTGCGCTTCGATTTCAAACGCTTGAGCTGGTCGAAGATGTGACTGCGCATCGGCGCCATGCCCGCACCACCGCCGATGAACACCATTTCCTTTTCGGTCTCGCGCGCGAAGAACTCGCCGAACGGTCCGGAGATGGTGACCTTGTCGCCCGGTTTCAGGTTGAAGATGTAACTCGACATCTTGCCCGGAGGGATGCCTGCCGAGCCCGGAGGCGGCGAAGCGACACGAACATTCAACATGATCATGCCTTTTTCCTCGGGGTAGTTGGCCATGGAATAGGCGCGTTCAATCGGCTCGGACACGATGGATTCGTACTGCCAGAGATTGAACCGGTCCCAATCGCCCCGGTATTCTTCCTCGACATCGAAGTCAGTGTATTTGAGGGCGTGTTGCGGCGCTTCGATCTGGATATAGCCACCGGCACGGAAGTTGACGTCTTCCCCTTCCGGCAGTTCCAGGACAAGCGCCTTGATGAACGTCGCCACGTTCTCGTTCGAGCGGACGGTGCATTCCCACTTCTTGACCCCGAAGACCTCCTCGGGAACCTCGATATCCATGTCCTGCTTGACGGCAACCTGACACGAGAGGCGGTCGCCGCAGGCGGCCTCGCGCTTGGTGATATGGCTTTCCTCAGTCGGAAGGATAGACCCGCCGCCGGAATGGATCTTCACCCGGCACTGGGCGCAGGTTCCGCCGCCGCCGCAGGCAGAGGGCACGAAGAGTTTCTGTTCGGCAAGGGTCTGCAGCAGCTTTCCGCCAGCCGGGACGGAGATCGTCTTTTCACCGTTGATGCTGATATTGACATTGCCGGTCGACACGAGCTTCGAGCGCGCGCCGAGAATGATCGTGACGAGCGCCAGCACGATCAGGGTAAAGAGCAGAATGCCCAGTCCGAATGTGGCCACAAGGCTCTCCCGTTACAGTTTGACGCCGCTGAAGGACATGAAGGCAAGTGCCATCAGTCCGGCAGTGATGAAGGTGATGCCAAGCCCCTGAAGCCCCTCAGGAATATCGGAATACTTCAGTTTTTCCCGAACACCTGCCATTGCCGTGATTGCCAGCGCCCAGCCAAAACCGGAGGACAGGCCGTAGGTGACCGACTCTGTGAAATCGTAGTCGCGTTCCACCATGAACAGCGACCCGCCGAGGATGGCGCAGTTCACCGTGATCAGCGGCAGGAACACGCCGAGCGCGTTGTAGAGCGGCGGGAAATACTTATCGAGCACCATCTCAAGGATCTGCACCAGGGCGGCGATCACGCCGATGTAGGAGATCAGTCCGAGGAAGGTCAGGTCGACATCGCTGAACCCGGCCCAGGCGAGCGCACCCGGCGCAAGCAGATAGTTGAGAATGATGTTGTTGGCGGGAACCGTGATCGACTGAACGATCATGACCGAAATGCCGAGCCCGATCGCTGTCGAGATCTTTTTCGACACGGCGATGAAGGTACACATGCCCAGGAAGAAGGACAGTGCGAGGTTTTCGACAAAGATCGCCTTTACGGCAAGGGAGACCAGATGTTCCATCAGTGCGCGTCCACCACCTGGATCTTGTATTCGGGTTCCTCGACCTGTTCAGGCTTCCAGGTCCGGAACGCCCAGATCAACAGTCCGATGATGAAGAATGCCGACGGCGGCAAGAGCAGCATGCCGTTGGGAACATACCAGCCGCCGTTGTTCACGGTCTGCAGGATATTGAACCCGAAGAGGCTGCCGGCTCCGAAGAGCTCGCGAATGAAGCCGACCAGCATCAGGATCAGACCATAGCCGAGGCCGTTGCCGACACCGTCGATGAAGGAGGCGACCGGCGGGTTCTTCATGGCGAAGGCTTCCGCCCGGCCCATGACGATGCAATTGGTGATGATCAGGCCGACAAAGACCGAGAGCGTCTTCGAAATCTCGAACGCATAGGCTTTCAGGACCTGGTCCACGATGATCACAAGAGATGCGATGATCACCATTTGCACGATGATCCGGATCGAGCCCGGGATGTGGTTGCGCAGCATCGAGATGAACATCGATGAGAAACCGGTCACCAGGGTCACAGCGATCGCCATCACGAAGGAGACCTGCAGCGACGATGTCACGGCAAGGGCAGAACAGATCCCCAGAACCTGCAATGTGATGGGATTGTTGTCGACCAGTGGATCGACCAGCATCTGTCTTCTGGTCTGCGCCATCAGATTTCTCCTGCTTGCAGTTTGGCCAGGAAGGGCGCATAGCCCGCCTCGCCCATCCAGAAACGCACGAGGTTGTCAACGCCAACTGACGTTAGCGTTGCACCTGCCAGCGCGTCCACATGATATTCAGGGCCCTCGGGCGGGGCCGTCTTGGCAACGGTAATCAGCAGATTGCCGCTGTCATCGGCAAGCTTCTTGCCGTTCCACAGGGCCTTCCAGCGCGGATTGTCGACTTCCGCACCCAGCCCCGGCGTTTCCGCATGCTGGTAAAACTGCAATCCGTAAATGTCGTTGCCGTTCGCCTCGAGCGAAATGAAGCCGTAAAGCGTCGACCAGAGGCCGTAGCCGTGAAGCGGCAGGATCACCTTGTCCAGGCTGCCGTCGTCCTTGCGCAACAGGTAAACCGTGACGAATTTGGACTGACGGCCGATCGATGCCGGATCGTTTTCCAACGCGATGGAGGTCTCCGGATCGCTGGCAGCGGCAAGATCGTCGAAGGTCGCCGGGTCGAATGCATCCGTAAACTCGCCGGTCGCCAGTTCGAGGACGCGTGGTTCGAACACCTTGAACGCCTCTGCGACATTGGTGCCGGGCTCATAGCGGCCGGCAACCTGCAGAATGTTGATCTGCTTGTCCTTGAGCGCGTTAACGGCCTGGAGCGGACGCAGGGTGACGGCGGCGGCCGACACGATCATCGATGCGACCAGGCAAAGCGACACGGCCACGAAAACCGTCTTGGGGACGGAGTCGGCCGGCAGGTCGAGAAACCGCCGCACGAAACCCTTGTTCCGGGTCTTTTCGGTCTGTCCGGTATCTTCAGGCATTTCTCTTCGCCCTGCGTTTGATGTTGGCCTGCACGACGAAATAGTCGATCAGCGGTGCGAACACGTTGCCGAACAGGATCGCCAGCATCATGCCCTCCGGGAAGGCCGGGTTGATCACCCGGATCATTACCACCATGAAACCGATTAAGGCGCCGTATATGTAGCGGCCCATATTCGTATGGGATGCGGAAACCGGCTCGGTGACCATGAAAGCAAGGCCGAATGCGTAGCCGCCGACGACCAGATGCCAGTACCAGGGCATCGCGAACATCGGGTTCGTATCCGAGCCGATGAGGTTGAGCAGCGTCGAAAACGCGATCATGCCCGCAAGACAGCCGACGACAAGGCGCCAGTTTGCGATCTTCGTCACAAGCAGGAAGGCAAGGCCGATGAGGCAGGCAAGGGTCGAGGTTTCGCCGATGCTGCCCTGGATGATGCCGAGGAACGAGTCCATCCAGGTCATGCCCTGCGCGGCCAGTTGGGCGTAGCCGTCCGACGCGGAGACAGAAAGCGCGGTCGCGCCGGAAAATCCGTCAACCGGTGTCCAGATGGTGTCGCCGGACATCTGGGCGGGATAGGCAAAATAGAGAAACGCGCGGCCCGTGAGCGCCGGATTGAGGAAGTTCTTGCCGGTTCCCCCGAAGACTTCCTTGCCGATGACGACACCGAACACGATCCCGAGCGCAACCTGCCAGAGCGGCGCGGACGGCGGCAGGATCAGGGCGTAAAGCATCGAGGTAACGAGAAAACCCTCGTTGACTTCATGGCCGCGCACGGTCGCAAAAACCACTTCGCAGATACCGCCGGCGACCAGCGTGGTGATGTAAATGGGCAGGAAATAGAGCAGGCCGTGAACGAAATTTGCGAACGGATTGGCCGGATTGAAACCGATCCCCAGCGCTTCGATGATCCAGGCGCGCCACCCGGACGCGCCATAGGTCGCGATCGCGTGGTTCGCCTGAAAGCCGATGTTGTAGAGGCCGACCAGAATGCATGGGATCGTCGCGATGACCACGTAGGTCATGATCCGCTTCATGTCGATGTAGGAACGTGCGTGTGGTGCCGCTGTCGTGACCGTTTTCGGCGTGTAAAGAAAGCTCTCCACCATTTCGTAGACAGGGAAGAGTTTCTCGTATTTGCCACCTTTCACGAAAAGCGGCTCTATCCGGTCAAAGAAATTGCGCAGACCCAAAACCTAGCCCTCTTTTTCGATCTTCATAAGACAATCACGGAGCGCAATGCCATATTCGTATTTCGCGGGGCAGGCAAAGCCTACCAGCCCGAGATCTTCTTCGTCCAGTTCAAGTGCACCGAGCGCCTGCGCCTGGTCGGTATCCATGACCAGCAACGCTCGCAGAAGCTGGGTCGGAAGGTAATCCTGCGGCATCAGTTCCTCGAACGTCCCGAGCGGAACCATCGCCCTGCGGCCACCGTTGAGGTTCGACGTCAACGCGTAGAGTTTCTTTGAGAACGCGGAGCCAAGAACCGGCTGAAAGGCGTATTTGGACGGCATCGGAAGTATCCAGCCCATCGGGATCTGTTTGTGATCCTCTTCAATCAGGGTCACTTGCCTCGCGTAACGCCCTAGATAGGCACTCGGCCCCTCGCCCAGACGCCCGCTCAGAACGGATCCGGAAATGAGACGCACCGGCTCATCACCAGTGATCTCGCCATCGGCCAGTTCCTCCATCGATGCTCCGGCGATCGTGCGCACCAGCCTCGGCCTGGCACAGCGCGGACCGGACAGGGCGATCACGCGGCTTGGATCGTAGTGACCCGTTTCAAGCATTTTCCCGATCGCGATGACGTCCTGGTAGCCGATGCTCCAGATCGTCTTTTCAGCGCTGGGTGCATCCAGGAAGTGGATATGCGTACCGGCAAGGCCCGCCGGATGCGGCCCTGAAAAGCCGGCAACTTCGATACCGGACATGCTCAGACCGGGGATTTCCGCGCCCGTTTCGCAGCAAAGGTAGGTTTTTCCGTCGCTCAAGGCCCTGATCGCCTCAAGACCCTTTTCGAACGCGGCAGCATTTTCGCCAATGATGATGGCCGGGTCGGCCGCGAGCGGTTCGGTGTCCGTCGCGGTCACGAACAGCGCCGCCGGCCGTGCCGCCGGGTCCGGAACCTTGGAATAGGGACGGGTGCGGAAAGATGTCCAGAGCCCGGAGGCGCAGAGCCGCTCGACAAGGCCGGAGGTTTCACCCAGATCGCCGACACCTGAGAAGTCGACCGGTTCAGCCGCACCGTCCTCAACATCGATCACCACACTGATCAAAACGCGCCGCGCACCGCGATTGACGGCCCTGACCCGGCCCGCGACCGGCGACACAATCATCACGTCGGGCGTATCTTTATGGAAAAAGAGGGGCGTTCCGACGCCAACGGTGTCGCCTTCGCCCACAAGCAGACGCGGCTTCAATCCGATATAGTCTGCAGCCAGAACCGCAGCGGAATTCGTCTTTCGCTCGTCGCTGATCTCTTGAACGGGCGCTCCCGTTATCGGCAGATCAAGACCTTTTTTGAGCTTAAAGCTTTGCACGCACCCGGCCTCCAGAAAATTCTAGCACCGCATATGCTATGTTTTTGCCTCGGTCAAAAGCACTAATTTGCCTGTGGACAAAATTTTTTGGTTGAATTGACCGGCAAAACCAATGAAAAGCGCGAGTGCACATGCGACACATGTCGCTCATGATCTACCGGAGACTGGTACCGTGCCCACTGATATCTTATTTTCCCGGCGCAGCTTCGTCCTGATGTCGCTGTCCTTGGCCGCGTGCAAAGGCGGAGCGGATATTCTGGAACTTTCCGGTTCCACGATGGGCACAGGATATTCGGTTACGGCCGTCGATCATGACCGGCAGGTCGACAAGGCGGCCTTGCAGAAGGCGATCGGAAAAAGCCTTGCGAGCGTCAATGCGCAACTGTCCAACTGGGACCCGGCTTCTGAAGTTTCCCGTTTCAACGCGTTGAACTCGACCGATCCCATGCAAGTGTCGGAAGGCCTTGCGAAGGTGGTTCTGGCCTCCAAGGACGTCAATCACGCCAGCGACGGACAATTCGACATCACGCTCGGCCCGGTGATCGAAGCCTGGGGCTTCGGCGCCCGCAAACCGGGCAGCCACGCTGAACCCGACACGCTTGTTCTTGCTGCCGCCAAGGGCTCGGCGGGACAGACGGACGGACTGGAAGTGAAAGGCGCCACCTTGCGCAAGACACGGCCGGACACGCAGATCTACGTTCCCTCGGTCGGCAAGGGCTACGGCGTCGACAAACTCGCAGAGGTCGTCCGCTCCTTCGGACTTTCGGATTTCATGGTCGAGATCGGTGGAGACATTTACGTCTCCGGCCGGAATGCGGACGGCATGGAGTGGCAGATCGGCATTGAATCGCCGAACGCACACTCGCGCCAGACCTTCCAGGTCGCCAGCGTCTCGAACCTCGGCATGGCCACCTCCGGTGACTACCGGAACTATTTCGAACATGACGGCAAACGCTATTCGCACATCATCGATGCCCATACGGGCCGCCCGATTACGCACAAGACGGCATCCGTAACCGTTCTGGCGGAAAACACGATGATGGCGGATGCCTGGTCGACCGCTCTTCTTGCTGCCGGCACGGAACGCGGACTTGAGATTGCCAACCATCGCGACCTGGCGGTAATGTTCATCGATCGGAAATCAGACGCGCCGAACAGCGGCTTCGTGACTGCCACAAGCAATCGCTTCCAAGCCCTGCAGGCCTGATAACGCAACGGGTTGAGATCCTGATGACCTTCGTTCTGGCATTTGCGCTTCTCCTTGTCGTCGTGGTCGGCATGGCCATCGGGGTGATTTTCTCCGGACGGACCATCAAGGGCAGCTGCGGCGGACTGAACGCGATCGCGGATGCGGATCATTGCATGGTCTGCGACAAGGAAATCGATCCGGACAGTCCCCTGCGCGAACGGCTGGCATGTCCGCGTGCGCGCAAGATGCTGGCGCAGATGGAAAGCTGAAGCGCCACCCGACGGATCAGGTATTCGCCGCGACCGGAATGAAGGCCACGATGGCCAGGCAAACGCCGGCCAACACCCCGAATACCCAAAGTTTCCATCTCGGCCCC
The DNA here is from genome assembly GCF_030733265.1 of Roseibium sp. MMSF_3412. Taxonomy (GTDB): domain Bacteria; phylum Pseudomonadota; class Alphaproteobacteria; order Rhizobiales; family Stappiaceae; genus Roseibium. The sequence goes on from NZ_JASHJI010000011.1 coordinate 187,366, forward strand.
TCTTTGACCCAGACGCGCCGGTACTGAAAGCCGGCGAAACAGGCCAGTACGAACAGGCTTGTGGCAACAAACGGGGAGAGTATCAAATCTTGCAATTTGAAGAGTTCCTTAAACAGGCATGTTTCGGCTAAGCTGACTGTCAGGTCCGCAGAGGGACAGACAAAAGGGAGCCAAAATTATGCCAAGCTCTTATCAGGCCCCGAGCCGAAAAGACAAGATGCAAGCGACAACCCACAGCCAGTCCTCGAAGTCAAACACGACGAACGAGGCGGCTTCCGTGCGCAAGATTCTCTCTTCGAAGGGTCAGGAGGTTTTCGCCCTCCGCCCGCAGAACACGCTTCTGGAAGCGGCGGAAATGCTGCGCGACAAGAGGATCGGCGCCCTGATCGTCAAGGATGCTGCCGGAGAACTTCAGGGCATCCTGTCGGAGAGGGACATCGTGCGCAGGCTCGCGGAGACGCCCGGGGAAACGCTCAAACAGACGGTCGGGGACATCATGACGCGCGATGTGGAAGTGTGTCAGCCTGATGATCCGCTGATTTCCCTGTTGCGCAAGATGACCGAAGGCCGTTTCCGGCACATGCCCGTTGTTGAGAACGGGGCGGTCATCGGCATGGTCACGATCGGGGACGTCGTGAACTACCGGCTGAACGAACTCGAATACGAATCCCTGCAGCTGAAGCAGCTGATCGTCGGCTAAAAATGAAAACGCGGCCCCAAGAGGCCGCGTCCAAATCATTGGCGCCGCTGCGCACCGCGTGCCGGATCCCGCGGCAATGAAACGGCGGTACCGGGAAGAGCATCCGCTCAGTGCAGCGATGCCATTTCCAGTTCCGCCTCAAAGGCGTTTGCTACGGCAGCTTCGCGGCTGTCCGCGAGCAGAATCGGGGTCCCGTCTGCATTTTGCAGCGCATAAAGCGTTACATTGTCGTGCAACGGCGGGACATCGGGGAACATGTCCTTCAGGTCTCCGGCCTTGATCGGCTTGATGTAGGCAACATCACCCGTGCCAAGCTCGGTCAACTCGTCCGCAGACATGAATTCGGACAAAACTGTCTGGTCAGCCCAGTCCGGGCCATTGGGATCGTGCATCAGTCTTTCTCCGTTGTTTTAGCCGACGAGGGTCTATTCGCCGCTGGAGATTTCTATTTTTCTTATAACGCGTTCCGGTTCGGGACGCGCAAGATCGATGGACAGAAGGCCATCTTTCAGGTCAGCGCCAAGGATCTCTATGCCTTCGGCCAATACGAAAGCACGCTGGAACTGCCGGGCGGCAATGCCGCGATGCAGGTATTCGCGTGACTTGTCATCGACCTGTCTGCCGCGAATGACCAACTGGCTTTCTTCCACCGAAACATCAAGCTGCTCCCGGGTAAAACCGGCGACCGCGAGCGTGATGCGAATGACGTCACCCCTGCCCTCGACCTTAGGAAGCCGTTCGATGTTATAGGGCGGATAGCCGTCATTGGCGGCTTTTGAAACGCGATCGAGCACACGTTCGATATCGTCGAACCCGAGCATAAACGGGCTGGAAAACGCTGACATGCGTGACATCCTCAAAGTCCTTGTCGAAGCGACCTTGCACCCGGACCCAATCAGGCATCCGGGCAGGAACCAAGCGGCTCCATTCAGTAGTAAATATGGAGCCTAGTTAAAATTGATTCAAGGACAGCGGATTTTTCGGTCTGTTTGACCGGTCGTTTCGGCCCGATATCAAAGCACCGCGCGCAAAAGCGGGTCTGTTTTCAACAGCTTTCCCAGTGCGGACAGAGCCTGCCGGACCGCAGGTTCATGCCGTTCGTCCTGGTGCATGACGAGCCATCTTTCCGTTTGCAGCGATCCGATCGGTTCGCTCAGGCGCACAAGATCGGAAAACGCCTCGCCGACGAACATCGGCAACAACATGCGTCCCGCGCCCTGGCGGACCAGAGGCAGGGCATGCATGGCCCTGTTCACCGTGATGGTGACATCGTCGCCGTGGTGGTCGCGTATCCAGCTGCCGGTCGGGAAATGCGCCTCGTCCTCGACAACGCCTATCCATCCAATTTCCGCCTCGTCCCGCACCGACGCGGCCTGATAGACGGCGTATCTGACAGTCCCGATCTTTTTACCCGCGAGCCACTCCTGTTTCGGCCGCTGGCTTCGCACCCCGATATCGATCTGCCGCCGGGCAACGTCACGGCTGCGCGGATCGGCCAGAAACTCGGGCACCCAGGGATCGTCCTGCGACCAGAAGGCGCTGATATTGTCCATGAGCAGCCGCGCGGTCCAGTCGCCCGCGGAGATGCGAACGCGCCGTTTCGTGCTGCCGCTTTCCCGCCATGCCGAAATCGAGCGGGCGGCCTCGTCCATATCCTCAAGGCGCACCAGCAGATCCCTTCCGGCCGATGTCAGCTGATAGCCCCGTGCCTCGCGTTCCACCAGCCGCACATTCAGGCTCTTTTCCAGCGATGCAACACGCCTGCCAAGCGTCGCGGCGCTCACCCCCGTCTGCTCGGCAGCGCCGGCCAGACCACCCGCCTTGGCAACCGCCAGAAAGAACCTCAAATCCTCCCAATCTAGGTTTTGTTTCATTTTTGAAACCTCAATTTCAACTCAAAAACATGAAGATAGATCGTTTTCGTGAGAAATTATGCATCACAAGATCCTTCAAAATCAAATTTGAGAGGAATTTTTTAATGACAATTCCCAACACGTTCTTCACCCGCGAAACACTGGATTGCGAAGGCTGCCACGCCTGGAACGACCCGCGCAGGCAGCTCTATCCGCATCATGCGGAGCTCTGGCCGGAAGACCTTCCGGAGCATGTCTGTTTTGAACGGCAGGCCAGAAAGCTCAGGCAGAAAAAACAGCGGGCTTTGGCCCGTGCATTTTTCAGATTTCGCTGGCTCGGTGCTGCGGTGGCTTTTGCGCGGGCACCGCGCTGGCCAGGGTTTGTGCCGGAAGATCCGATGGAACGCCGGCCAAATCGTGGCCCGGCGGAAGACCGCCAGGCCAAACCATCATGAGAAGGCTGCGCCGGTTCGGCACCGACGTTTCCCGAACTCAGTCGGCCGTGCCGGCCAGCAGGTGACCGCCATGCGGGTTGTCGATGACCATTTTCCAGGAGCCGTCAGGCTGCCTGCGCAGGACGGCGATGGAAAGGCCTGCTGCTTCAACCGGTTTGCCTGCCGGATCTGTTCCGGTCATCTGCCAGGGTGCAATGTGAACGGCGATGTCACCTTCCACGATCACTTCGTGGCCGGAATAGGAAAACTTCGGCGAGACGGCGAGGAACTGTTCAAAGGCCAGCCTCGCGCCCTTGGCATCGGAGACGGGCTTGCCCGGCTCGAACATGATGGTCTGATCGGCTTCATAGGTCTGCATCACGGTGTCGAGGTCCCCTGCCTCGAACGAACCGGTCATTTTGCCGATAAGTGCCAGAACGTCTTTCTGGTCCCGTGTCATCTCTTCTGTTCCTTCTGCATGTGCCGGAGCGGTCAGGGTTGAAAATGCGATCACGGCTGCGGCCGCGGCTGCATGAATTCGATGCTTCATGGGGGTCTCCATTCCTGAAATTGGCAAAGCGGTGCCAGTCCCGCCCGTTGCCAAGCCGGTTGAGGTATTCTGTTGAGGTTTTGAGTTACTGGCGGATCTGCGCCGGAATCGGTCCTAACGGCTCGGCGACAGAATTCTGGTGAGCTCGAAGCGGATGTCCTGAGGGCAGTCCCGATAGGGAACCGACTGCTGAAGCTTGAAGGTTTTCAGGTCCTCAACCACGGCCCCGATCTCGGCTCTTGCTTGTGAATATGACAGTCGCGAACCGGCGGAATTCGGATAGGACCCGCGCAGCACCCGTCCTGCCTCAAGAGCGGCGGGCAGACGTCTCGGGCAACTGCATTTCGTGTTCTCGCCGACAAGCCCGCAATGGCGGGAAGTGAACGCAACCACTTCGGCGCGCGCCCGCGACAGCCGCTTGCGGTAGGCCGCCGGTTCCAGTTCCAGGATCCCGGAGGCTTCCGACTGGTCGAGTTCGAGCACATCGCCGAGCACATAGGCGAGCCGGAGATCCATCGACAGACACAGCAGCATCGCCATGGTGCAGGAAACCCGCAACTCGTTCAGAAGCAGCGCCTGATCGGGAGCCTCGGGGGGATCTGCGACAAGACCTGTTTCCAGATCGGCGGCAAACATCTCGAACGTCAGGCCGGGGTCACGGTCCCGCAGTTTTTTCGCGCTCACGATATGACGGATGGCAATCCGGTAGGCCCAGGTGGAAAATGCACTCTCGGCGCGGAACGTGGACAGTTTCGTCAGGATCCGGATCAGGATTTCCTGGGTCGCCTCGCTCGCATCGTCAGGATTGACCAGCACTCTGTGCGCAAGGTTGTAAATCCGGTCCTGTACGCTCAGCAGAACGTCTTCCACGGCTGCCCTGTCGCCTTGCTGCGCGGCCTTGATCACTGCCAGCGATACATCTGCAATTGTCATTTCGCGATCCTGTTTTGCGGTCCTTCATAGAGTTAGAGGGCAAGGCTGCGGAATGTGTGACATATTTTTTTGATCAAGCGGCAGCTTGCACGATCGGCCCCGACACGCCACTGTTGCGCGTCCCATCATTTCGTCTTTTCAGACATGAGCCTCTTATGACCCGCGACGAGTTCGACGCCTTCTGCAAAAGCTTGCCTGCAACGACCCACGTGATCCAGTGGGGCAATGCTTCCGTGTGGAAGGTCGGCGGCAAGATATTCGCGATCTGCTCACGGTGGGGCGACGGTGACCATCAGCGGATCGGTTTCAAGTGTTCCGACATGTCCTATTCGTTGCTGACCCAGCAGGAAGGCATGATCCCCGCCCCTTATCTCGCGCGGGCAAAATGGGTTCAGATGGAAAAGGAAGGCGCGCTTTCAGAGAACGATCTGAAGGCCTATATCGTTGCCGCCCACAAGATCATTGCCGGCAAGCTCACCAAAAAAGTCCGGAAAGAACTTGGCCTTGGAGACTGACTTCACAGGCAAGTGGCGCTCGCTTTCGCTCCTGATGGTCGCGGAAGTTGCCGGGATGGGCCTCTGGTTCATGTCCGCCGCGATCCTGCCTGACCTCACCCGTGAATTTCCGATTTCCGAAATGCGGCAGGCGGCACTCTCCAGTGCCGTTCAGATCGGGTTTGTCGCCGGTGCGCTTGCCTCCGCGCTTCTCGGTCTTGCCGACCGGATCGACCCGCGCCGGCTGTTTGCGTTCTGCGCGATTGCCGCCGCGCTGTTCAATGCAAGCCTTCTCGTCGTCGAGCCCGGGGGCACCGTCTCGATCCTGGCAAGATTTGCAACCGGTGCGCTGCTTGCCGGTGTCTATCCGGTGGGCATGAAGATCGCCGTCGGCTGGGGTCAGAAGGACCGAGGGTTTCTTGTCGGGGCGCTGGTAGGTGCTCTTACCCTTGGCTCCGCGGCACCGCATCTTCTGGCGCTTCTGGGAGGTGCCGACTGGCGCTGGAGCCTGACCATTGCCTCGATTGCCTCGGCCATCGGCGGCGTCCTCTGCCTGTTTGCGGGTCTCGGACCGTTTCACGCCAAGGCGCCGCGCATGAAGATCGACGCGATTTTCACCGCCTGGACCAACGCCCGGATACGCTATGCCTATGCCGGCTATCTCGGTCACATGTGGGAACTCTATGCGATGTGGGCCTGGATCGGGGTCGCGCTCACGCTCTCCTTCTCCGCACATATGGCGGAAAGCGACGCCGTTTCCCTCTCCCGCCTGATCGCCTTTCTGACGATTGCCGCGGGCGGTGTCGCCAGTGTCATCGCCGGCATTGTCGCCGACCGGGTCGGCAAGGCGAACATCGCGATCCTGGCGATGGCGGTCAGCGGCACGGCGGCGATCGCCTCCGCCCTCACCTTCGGCGGCCCTGTCTGGCTGACAATCGTCTGCGTGCTGGTCTGGGGCGCGGCGATCCTGCCGGACTCTGCCCAGTTCTCAGCCCTCGTTGCCGACTACGCCCCGCCCGAACAGGCCGGCAGCCTGATGAGCTTCCAGACCGCTCTCGGCTTCGCGCTGACCTTCTTTACGGTTCAGCTCACACCGCTCGGGGCAGACCTGATCGGCTGGCCGGGCATGTTCGCCCTGATGGCCATCGGTCCCGCGCTCGGCATTTTGGGCATGTTGCGGCTGAAGCGGATCAGCTGACTGACAGGCAGGCTTAGTGCCGTTTGACCCATCCTTCGAGACGGGCCTTGCGACCCTCCTCAGGATGAGGTCTTCCGGATGCGAGGCGGAAAAGCCTGTGGCACAGTCTCTCCTTGTCATCCCTGCGAAGGCAGGGATCCAGTATACGCTTGCCTGACCGCCTTTATCACTCACCAACCGCACGGATTACTGGTTCCCGGTCTTGCCGCCCATGCGGCAAACC
>NZ_JASHJI010000012.1 GCF_030733265.1 Roseibium sp. MMSF_3412
GGTTATGACCTGCTGGCGGTCAACTCATTACCGGACCATGTTGAGAGCATCGTCCAGCATCTCGTCCGCGGAGGTCACGATCCGCGAATTCGCCGAATAGGCCTGCTGGGTAATGATCAGCTTCGAAAATTCGTCAGCGATGTCCGCATTGGAAAGTTCGAGGTTGTTGGCAAGGATCTGCCCGCCGCCCGTCAAATCGGCTTCACCGGAAGACGTTGTCGCGGCAAAGGCGGCCCCATCAACCCGCTTCAGGTTCTGCTCGGCTTCGAAGGTCGCAAGCGGGATCTCGAACACAGCGCGCTGCTGGCTGTTTGAGTAACTTGCAATCACACGGCCCGATTCATCGACGGCGACCCCCGTCAACTCACCTGCAGGATACCCGTCCTGGTCCAGGGAGACGGAGCTGGCAGATCCATCCGGGTCGGAATACTGCGTCAGAGAGAACTGGGTCAGACCTGCATTGGCAAAGGAAATACCCACACCCGTAGCATCCGTCCCGGCGATGGTCAGCGTCGCGATGTCGAAGCCGTCGCTCGTGCCGTTCACGGTGCCGATCGAACCAGCCGTCATGTTGGTCAGCGTGCCGGTGCTGTCGAATTCAACGTCGCCGACATCGTAATAGGCGGTAGTCGCATCCCCACCGGAGCCGATGAACATGGTCCAGGTGTCGTTGACTGCAGGTGGACCGGCCGCGGCATTTGCCGTTTTGGCGTACCGGACCTCGACATTCATGGCCGTGCCGTTCTGGTTGTAGATCGTGATCGAGCCGCCGGAGATCGAACTGTTCAGGAAATCGGTCTCGTTTGCCACCGCCACATCACCGGCACCGACAGACGAAGCCAGAAGCGCGGTTGACGCCGTCGATCCATCGTAGTCGTTCGTATTCGGAATGCGTGGAAGGTTGGCCTGATAGTCAACCTGCGTTGTTGCCGAAGCGGCAAGCGGTTGGTTGTCGATCTGGATCACGGTTGGATCGTCACCCACCGGGTTGCCCGTCACCGCATCAAGCGGGAACCCTTGCAGGTAATAGCCGGCGCTGTTGACGAGATAGCCGTCCTGATCGCGCTCGAAGTCGCCGGCTCGGGTGTAGAATGTCTCGTCGGCGAACGTGGTCGATCCGTCGACGACATCGGCCGCCTGCGTGACGACGAAATAGCCCTCGCCGTTGATGGCCATATAGGTGTCGACATCCACCTGGGTGATATCACCCTGGATCGTGTTCGTGGCCCGTGATGTTGCGTATGTTGTCCCTGCAACCTGTGCTCCCTGGGTCGCCCCACCCCCGGAAACCAGATCGGAGAAAGTTGTATCGAGCCGCTTGTAACCGGTGGTCTGAGAGTTGGCGACGTTACCGGAAATGTTCTCCAGCGCGATCGCCTGCGCTGTCAGACCGGAGACAGCCGAGTTGATAGCCCCATAAATACCCATGATGCATCCTCTTTATAGATCGGGCATTGCGCGAATGGGCTCCCGCCCACAGTCAGACACTGTCCGCAAAGGGCGTGCCAGTTTGGGCGAAAACTGATTTACTCATTATTTTCAAATGATTACGATCATTTCCGGATTCTATTCCTGATCTCCGGCCGGCCATCGGCACACTCTTGCCGGGCAAAAACTTCCGGCCGGCTGGGCAAGACTGTCCCGCTCGGCTGTTTTTGGAAGACACCTTTTTGCGGACTTGCTTCCTGAGGCCGGGCCTGCCAGTTTCCGGCCAGGACTTGAACAACGGACGGCACAATGCGCTTTGAAGGAACTGACGATTACATCGCTACGGAAGACCTGCGCGTCGCGGTCAATGCGGCCGTGGCTCTCGAACGCCCCCTCCTCGTCAAGGGAGAGCCCGGCACGGGAAAAACCGTGCTTGCGGAACAGGTGGCGTCGGCCCTGGGCGCCCGGCTGATCGAATGGCACGTGAAGTCCACCACGAAGGCGCAGCAGGGTCTTTACGAATACGACGCCGTGTCGCGACTGCGTGACAGCCAGCTGGGCGACGAACGCGTCAAGGACATCAACAACTACATCCGGAGGGGAAAACTCTGGGAGGCTTTCGAAGCAACGGAGAGACCCGTCCTTCTCATCGACGAGATCGACAAGGCGGATATCGAGTTCCCGAACGACCTTCTGCTTGAGCTCGACCGCATGGAGTTTCATGTTTACGAGACCGGACAATCCGTTCAGGCAAGACAGCGTCCTGTGGTGATCATCACATCCAACAACGAAAAGGACTTGCCGGACGCTTTTTTGAGGCGCTGCTTTTTCCATTTCATCAAGTTCCCGGACGCCGAAACCATGGCGGAGATCGTCGAGGTTCACTTCCCAGGCATCAAGAAGCGCCTCCTTTCGGAAGCGCTCAGGCTGTTTTTCGACGTGCGAGACGTTCCCGGCCTCAAGAAAAAGCCGTCTACCTCTGAGCTGATCGATTGGATCAAACTGCTTTTGAACGAAGACATCGATCCGGAAACCCTTCGTCAACAAGATGGCAGCAAACTGATACCTCCGTTGCATGGCGCGCTGTTGAAGAACGAGCAGGATGTCCATCTGTTTGAACGTCTTGCCTTCATGTCACGCCGCGAGCGCACCTGACGGCCTGGAGAGCGCATTGAGACATTGCATTGCCGGACTGCTTTTGTGGGGCCTTGTCGGCTTGCCGCTTTCGGCAAGTGTCGCGGTCGCGCCTGCGGGCGCTCAGACCCCGCCTGAAAAGGAAGCCGGCTGGCAAAGCGATGTCGGCGGGCTTCGCCATTTCATGGGACTGCGCTGTCCCGACCAGATCGGAGCGTTTTTCCGGATCAAGGTGCTTGAAGGTGGCGCCAACAGTCTTGCCGGCTGTATCTACACCGGCAGCGACGGCATGACTGCGGTGTTGCGCCAGCACGTGCAGGACACCGGGCGCCGGGAAGCCATCAGTTTTTCGAGAAATTACAAAGCCGCCGGTTTCGAGGAGGTGCAGCTCAGCGGCGCAGCCTCCACCGGAATATCCTTCAGGACGCGGAGCTGGACACCCACCAGCCTGTGCGAAACGTTGTGGCACTTCGCCGGGAAGGAATCGGATTTCACCCTCTGGCTTTCCTACACCCTGCCGACGCAGCAGGACGAGGTCGGACCTGCGGTGACCGCTTTTACCCAAGTGCTTGCACTGCAAAACTGAAGACGGCATTTGCACAAGTGCCCTCCTGTCATTTATTGAGACAGAGGACCAACTGGAACTCTGATATGCGCCTGCTTTTGCTACGACACGCCAAGTCCGACTGGGGAGATGCGGACCTCGCCGATATCGACCGGCCGCTGAATGCCCGCGGCAAGGCGGCCGCCGTCACCATGGCGCGCTACCTCCGTGACCAGAAACTGCAGCCGAGCATGATCCTGTGTTCCACGTCCCAGAGAACCCGTGAAACACTTGCTCGTCTCCTTCCCCACCTGCCTCAGGAAGTTCACATCGAGCTTATCTCCGATCTTTACTGGAAAAGTGAGGAGGGATATGGCGCGACAATCCGCAAGCACGGCCACCGGGCGCAGACCCTGATGGTGATCGGCCACAATCCGGCGACGGAAGACACCGCGCTGGATCTCGTGGGGACGAGCGCGCCCGAGACCCTCGCGGACATTGAGGAAAAGTACCCGACCGCCGCCCTTGCGGTCATCGATTTCGACATCTCGGACTGGTCCGAGCTGGGATCGGGAACCGGACATCTGGAACGCTTCGTCAAACCGCGCGATCTTTAGGTGACGGACTCATAAGTGAGGCCGAAATGGTTTGAGGCGGCTTGCATCTCATATAGGAGCGGAAGCGCAGGAAATGGGGTTCATTTTCAAACCTTTCGCAACGCCGAGGAGGAGCAAGCCGGTCAAATCCGAAGAACATGGAAATGGCTTCGCCCCGTGGCGTCAACTTGCTTGACCGGGCAGGATGCCCGCTCCACACACGCTTCCGAACGGGATTGCGCCATTTAGCACGCCATTTCAGCCTCAATTTTGGGTCCATCACCCAGGGTAAGGTTTCTCCGCCTGGCGCCGATCTCAAAGGATCTGGGGCGGCCAACCGGCCGCCCCGTTTGAAGGCTCCATCTCGTTTGCGATAGAACGCATGAGACTGCTTGCGATCGGATCAGATGAAATCCGTCTCCGGGATGACCATTGCAACTGCACCGGCACCGTGGCCCTGGGCAGCAGCGAGATCAGCCGCGGCCGCATCGCTTTCGGCGGAGCCGAACGCAGACAGGGTTTCGGCAGCGCCAGCCAGAAGGCCAAGGATATCGCCGGACGCAAGCGTGTCCGTCCCAACCGACACCTCTTCCAGGGCAAAACTGAAATCGTCGACCGGATCCGTCTTGTCATAGATCGCTTTCAGATCGAACTGGAAACTGTCCGCGCCCTGAACAACCTTGAGCCATTCAACCGCGGTCGCTTCCTCGTCCATACCGTGAACGGTGGCAACGGTCTTGTCGTCAAGCTGGATCTCGAGCGCATCATCCGCCTTGACGAAGTGAAAGGCATCCTCGTCCATCGCCTGAAGCGAGAAGCTGCGCAGCTCGATGACATCATTGCCATCGGGCGTTTGCGAAATCTCGTCCAGGACCGGCAGGTCGACACCAAAGCTCTCCAGGAACGACTTCACGCCGTCGGTCGCACGTTCGGCAATGGTCGCCTCGCCGTCCGCCCAGATCGTGTAGGTGTCGTCACCGGCCTCGCCGGAAAGGAAGCCCTCTCCCGCAAGCACGTCCGCACCGATGCCACCCATGACGACATTCGCCTTGACTTCATAGGCTCCCAGTCCGGTCGCAAGATCAAACTCCGGACTGAAGTCTGTCACTGCATCGATCAGCTTGCCGATCGGTTCGGTGATGCCCTCGATGGCGTTCACCGTTGCTGTCAGCGCCGAACGGAAGTCCTGAACCCATGGAATGTCCGTCAGGGCGTCATGAATGACGATCTTGGTGAAGTCCATGACATCCATGATGATGTCCGACCCCGCGCCACCGGCGAAGAAATTGCCGAAGCTGAAGGAAATCTCGGCAAGGTCCTCGATGCCGGCGTCCTCATTGTCCATGGCGAGAACAGTCGCCATTTCGCCGAGACCATTTGCCGTCAGCACCAGATCGTCTCCGGCTCCACCCATGACCAGCGAGTTTGCGTCGGCAAGGCTCAGCAGGACATCGTTGTCTGCGCCGCCATGCGCAATGGCACCGGGTCCTTCGGCAACCATCAGGTCGGCACCCTCGCCGCCGAGCTGTGCCGTGACGACGATCTCTGACGGCAGCGCGCCAGTCACAAGACCGCCCTTGCGGTTGCCGTCGCTGTCCGTGTCGGTGTTGAGCGAAACGGACGCGGCTGCATCTCCACCGAGGGAAAGCCCGAGCATCACGTCCGTGCCCGCACCGCCATACTGGAACGAGGCTGCGGCCTTGTACTGAGGCGCGACCACCTTTGCCGCGGCAACCATCACGTCCGAACCTTCGCCGCCGAACTGCGCGACGCCCTGGCCGCCGCCGATCAGGATGTCATTTCCGGCATCGGCATATTGCACAACGCCGATGCCGCCACCGACCATGACATCGTTGCCCTGGCCCATAACCTGTGTGGTCATGCCGCCGGCACCAAAGGCGTAGTCTTTCCCGGAACCGCCGAACTGCAGATTGTTGGTGCCGCCGCCGACCATGACGTTCGTGCCGCCGCCGTCGGTTTCGAAGTGTTCATCGAATTTCTCTATGACCTCGGCGAACTTGCCGTCGTCAAAGCCCAGATCCGACGGAATTGCGCTCCACAGATGATCGCCGAACTGGATGTTGTTCGCGCCGCCGGCCATCAGGAAGTCATCGTCGGACCCGCCGATCTGGATGTTCGCGCCGCCGACAGCAAACAGCTTGTCCTCGCCGCTGCCGCCGTGCTGCAGGTTGATCCCGGCAACACCGACAAGCACGTCTTCGCCATCGCCGCCGAACTGGCCGACATTCACGCCGAGACCATAAAGCTGGTCGTCTCCGGCATCGCCGAACTGGAGATTGCCGTTGCCCGCAGCCGCCAGCAGGTCTTCACCGTCGCCGCCGAATTGGATATTTGCAACTCCGAGCGCCTTCAGCTTGTCGTCGCCGGAACCGCCGAACATGGTGTTGACACCGCCAAGAGCGAGCATTTCGTCATCGCCGGCATCGCCATGCACCACGTTGACACCGCCGGTTGCCTCGATCGTGTCGTCTCCAGCTCCGCCATTCAGGACGTTGACGCCACCGGCTGCCTTGATGGTGTCCTCGCCGTTGCCGCCGAAGGCCGTTGTGGCTCCGGCTTTCGCCTCGATGAAATCATCGCCATCGTCGCCGTGGATGACGTTGTTCACGCCATAGCCGTACATCTTGTCGTTGCCGTCTCCGCCGCGCATGACGTTGGACGCGCCACGGCCGGTCAATTCGTCATTGCCGCTTCCGCCATGCATGACGTTGGATGCACCGCGGCCTTCCATGGTGTCGTCGCCGCTGTCGCCATACATCACATTGGAAAGCCCGTGGCCTTCCATGTGGTCGTTGCCGGTGCCGCCGTGCATGACATTGGAGGCACCGTAGCCATACAGTTTGTCATTGCCGCTATCGCCGTTCATGACGTTCGAGGCACCATAGCCTTTCAGCGTGTCATGATCGTCGCCGCCATGCATCACATTGGAGGCACCGCGGCCCTCCAGTGTGTCGTTGCCGTCCTCGCCGCGCATGACGTTGGAAGCTCCATAGCCTTTCAGCGTGTCGCTGCCGGTTCCGCCATACATGTTGTTGGACGCGCCATAGCCGTAGAGACTGTCGTTGCCGGAGCCGCCTTTCATCTTGTTGGAAGCACCGTAGCCATACAGTTTGTCGCTATAGCTGCCACCATCCATGTCGTTGTAGGCGCCGTACCCCTTGAGCGTGTCGTAACCGCTGTCGCCCCGCATGACGTTTTTCGCGCCATAGCCGTAGATCGTATCGTTGCCGGTACCGCCGCGCATCTCATTGTAAGCGCCGTAGCCGTAGAGCTTGTCGGTTCCGCTGTCGCCCCAAAGGTAGTTCGTGGCGCCATAGGCCTTGACGGTGTCGTTCCCCGACCCGCCGCGCAGGTAGTTGAGCGGCGCCCAGCCGCCGACGAAATCATTGCCTGATCCGCCGCGCAGATCGTTCTTGATCGCCGAATAGCCATAGAGCTTGTCGTTGCCCGACCCGCCATCCTTGTTGCCGTAAAGGCCATAGAGCTTGTAAGTCTGGTGAATGCTTTTTGATTTGGAACCCATAATGAAAGATCCTTTGTAAAACTGGAAAAAAGGGAATTACGCGGCGTATGCGCGTGCTTTTACGGGATGGCCGTTCTGGTCACGGCCAGGGTGCTGGACAATGCGCAGGACATGTCCGTTTCCATCGCGTCGAACCGACCGCAGGGCGCGGTCCGGGAAGACGGTCCGCTTGAGATCCCGCGCGGTCTGGAAACCGTCGCCAAAGGGTGCGATGAAATCGATAACGACCGGATTGGAACCGTTGTTCCACTGATCCGGATCGGGAAGATGATCCTGGTGCAGAACGGCTTCTTCCGTTGCCTCGTCGAGCCAGGCCCAGGTCGCAAGCGCGACCGGCAGTCCGCCGCGTCGCCAGATACGAAGCTGGCCGAGCATCAGCGGTGGCAGGATCAGGGCTCCGACCTCCGAAATGCTCCGGTCCTTGTGCAGCGGGCTTTCGGCCATGAGCACATGGGCCTCGCCGAGCAGCGCGAAAGTGGTCTGTTTGTCGATCTCAATGCCGGTCATGTCGTAGCTCCTGACAGCGTTTGTGTTGTCAGAAAGCTAGGTTCGGCATGGTTTGATCGTTATGGGGTCAATCCCCCAATCGGGATGCGCCAGCCATCCTGCAGGCAGCCGCACGCGGTTTCTCGCATGGCTTCACCTATTGCTGAACCATCGTGATTGGCCTTCAAACACGCCGGACGCTCTTTATTGGGTGACCAGTGTGCCGTCCGTCTGCCGCGATAAAAGCGCGAGGGCGGCGCACCCAATGTTCGTCAGGTGAAAGGTGCTTTCATGGTTCCGGCAATTGCAACTCAAACCCGCGTCGCCCTGGTGGCGTCGCTCATGGCGTTTTGCCTATCCTGGACCGGCGTGTCGCATGCCGAACAGGCGGCCGCCCTGCCCTCCTACGTGATCGATCAGTATGGCGAGCCGCCCGAAATTCCGGACGGACCGCTCTCCGACAGTCTGAAAGCCGCCGTCAACGCTGCTTTTGTTGACAGCATCAAGCAGTCGGCCTGGGGAAGAGACCAGACATTGGCCCTCACCGAAGTGGCTGATTCCAAGGATCCCCGCCTGGTCTGGATCATCAGCGATCTGATGCGTTTTACCGCCGGTTCCCAGCTGAGCACCGCACTCACTGACGCGGCCTCAAAGCTGCTCCGGAAAAAGATCCCGGTCGACAACAACTGGGGTGTCATCACCGATCATCTCATTGCCTGGAACATTCCTGCACCGCCCGACTACCTGGCAGTGAAGCGAGGCATTTTCACCACCATCGTTCCCGGCTGGGACCGGATCTTCGTTGAAGGCGACATCGACTGGCGTCACGTTTCCTGGGGCGGCGTCCTGATCGACAACCGTGCCTACGACACCACCGACGAGATCTGCAATTGCATTCCGGCTGCAGACAACCCCGAGGTCAGCAGCGCTGACGACGCCACCTGGCTGAAAGACGACGACATTGTCTTCGGCATAGGGGTGAACGGTGAGTACCGGGCCTATCCAAGGCGCATCATGGAAGTGCGCGAGATGGTCAACGACACATTGGGTGGACGTGATCTCGGCATTCCCTATTGCACCCTGTGCGGTGCCGCCCAGGCCTATTTTACCGACCAGTTGCCGGGCGGCATCGAGCGCCCGGTCCTCAGGACATCGGGACTGCTGATCCGCTCCAACAAGGTCATGTATGACGTCAACACCTATTCGGTTTTCGACACGTTTCTCGGCAAGGCCGTCACCGGCCCGCTCCACGAGAAAGGCGTCCAGCTGGAACAGGCAAGCGTCGTGACGACCGACTGGGGCACGTGGAAGAAGGCCCATCCGGAAACAACCGTGCTGGTGGAAAGACTGGCGCTCGGCCGGGATTTCGATTTCCGCAATGGACGGGATGCCAACGGGCCGATCTTCCCCGTTGGCGACGTCGACCCGCGTCTTCCCGTTCATGAAGACATCATCGGCATTGTCACCGCATCCGGCAAACCGGTCGCCTTTCAGCGAAGCAAGGCCATGGCCGCCCTGCAGAAGGGCGATGAGATCACGTTCGAAAATGTAAGGCTTGAGCTGGATGCCGGCGGGATTCGCGCCGTCGATGCGGATGGCGCCGACCTCGGCAGCCATCAGGCTTTCTGGTTCGCATGGTCCCAGTTCCACCCGGGAACCGAACTCTGGCCGGGCTAAGACGTGTGCGGCAAAGCTGCCGCGCCCGGCATCAGCCGTTGGCGCGGTAGTCCCGCGGTGATTTGCCGAAGCGCTCCTTGAACATTCGCGTGAGACTTTGCTGGTGCTGTATGCCCCATCGGTAGGCTATTTCACCGATCGAGTGCCGGGCGTAGCGGCTGTCCTTCAGATCCGCGGCAATGCGGTCGAGACGCAGGGATCTGATCTGCGAGGAAATCGAACGGCCATCGCTGTGATAGAGCTCAGACAGGCGTCGCAACGACAGTCCCATTTTGGCTGCAAGCGCGCGGCGATCAAATCCGGGATCTTGCAGATTGGCGCGTATCTCCGCATCGGCGCGAAGAAGGATTTGCTGCTCCGGTCTAGAAAGTTCGTAGCGGGCTTCCCGGAGCGACGCCAGACCGGTCACGAACAGGTCGACAACCGTGTCCTGCAAGGAATGTTGAACCTGCGCAGGTGACTGGTCGATCGCACTGACAAGCCGCACGGCACTGTCGTGAATGATGCGCCCCATCACGCTGCTGCCGGAAACGGAGATGCCGGTCATGAGATCGGCATCGGGCAAACGGCTCAGCAGCATGTCGCGCGGTATCTGCACGACAAGCTGGCGAAACCCGTCCGGAAGCTCAAGATTGTAGCGGTCAACGCTGCTGTAGAGTGCGAAATCGCCCGGTTTCAGCCGCGCCTGGCGTCCGTCCTGCAAGACACCGCCTTCTTTTTGCATCTGCAGGCTGATCAGGAAACTGTCTTCGCCGGCCCGCGCTATGTCCCTCCGCCTGCGCCGCACCGACTGCTGGCTTCCCGAAACAAAGGACGCCGAAAGCCGGGATAACCGGTTGAGCAGGATTTCACCGTGAAAATCGTCCGGACGGTCACACTGGCAGTCAAGGTGAACATAGGCGTCGCAGACAGCCTCGCGCCAATAGGCAAAGCCCTCGGTCTGCCGGACGCTCTCCGTGCTCAGCAATATCGCCATTCACCGCCACCTCCTGGACAGAAAGAACTATCACAGCACGCACGTTTTGCGAAGTTTCTGCGCGTTTCCGCCCGGAATGTGCGCTTTTTCCGCCTGGAATGCGAAGTCGAGTGCCCATCGATATGACACGCTGAAATCAAGCATCACATCGCGGAGGATTTTCTATGACTGCTCCTTTCAAGGCGGCCGCCGTTCAGGCCGCGCCCGTATTCCTGGATCTGGATGCCAGCGTCGACAAGGCCATCGGGCTGATCGAGGAAGCTGCGTCCAAAGGCGTCAAACTGATCGCCTTCCCCGAAACCTACCTTCCGGGCTACCCCTGGTACATCTGGCTGGATGCAACAGCCATGTACATGCCGCTTGTTCCCCGCTACGTGGCAAATTCCATCAGGGAAGGCAGCGAACAGGACAAGCGCCTGGCCCAGGCCGCCAAAGACAATGACATGCATGTCGTCATGGGGCTTTCCTGGAACGTCAATGGAACGCTCTACATGGGCCAGTGGCATTACGGACCGGATGGAGAGGTGATTTCCCGGCGCCGCAAGCTGAAGCCCACACACGTGGAACGCACCGTTTTCGGTGAGGGTGATGGCAGCGACATGTCCGTTCATGAGACCGAACTCGGCCGGATCGGCGCCCTGTGCTGCTGGGAGCACATTCAGCCATTGAACAAATACGCCATGTTCTCGCAGAACGAACAGATCCA
This sequence comes from Roseibium sp. MMSF_3412, assembly GCF_030733265.1. GTDB lineage: Bacteria > Pseudomonadota > Alphaproteobacteria > Rhizobiales > Stappiaceae > Roseibium. The sequence goes on from NZ_JASHJI010000012.1 coordinate 11,092, forward strand.
CATCGCCGCCTGGCCGAGCTTTTCGCTCTATGAAGGCGGCGCCTACGCGCTTGGACCGGAAGTGAACGAAGCCGCCAGCCGGATCTACGCTGTCGAGGGCCAGTGTTTTGTCCTGGCCGCCTGTGCCACAGTCTCGGAAGAGATGTCGGAGTTTCTCTGCGACACGCCGGTGAAGCAGCAACTGCTCAAGACCGGTGGCGGCCATGCCCGCATTTTCGGTCCTGACGGCGCACCGCTCGGAACCAATCTCGCACCGGACGAGGAAGGGCTGGTGATCGCCGATATCGATCTCAACATGATCGCCATCGGCAAGGCGGCTGCCGATCCGTGCGGTCACTACTCCCGGCCCGATGTCTTCCGTCTGATGTTCAACAAGAAGCCCAGCCCACCCGTGATGAGCTTCGACAACGAAGCCGCCCGCTATGTCGAGCAGGACGAGGCGGACGCCGCTCCGGCCGCAGTTGCGAATGCCGCAGAATGAGACATCTTCCGGGGCGCTCAGCAAGCGCTGCGCCCCGGCCAAACCGGGAGGCCGACATGCCGACAGCCGATGACTTCTACACAAGCGCGCAGCGGGATCTTCAGGCCCGGTTCGGGACCGCCAAACTGGCGGATACCGTTGTTGCCGCCATTGTTCGCGACGAAATCGAGGACCCGCATGTACCGTTCATCGAAAGCCGGGATTTCTTCTTTCTGTCGACGGTCAGTGCGGACGGCGAGCCCACGGTGAGTTACAAGGGGGGACCCGTCGGGATCGTGCAGGTTCTGGATCCGCGCACCCTGATTTTTCCGAGCTATGACGGCAATGGCATGTTCAAGTCCATGGGCAACATCAAGGCCGCCTCGAAAGTCGGTCTTCTGTTCATCGACATGGAGACACCCAACCGCATCCGGGTTCAGGGCAATGCAAGCCTGAGCGAGGAAGATCCGGAACTTGCCCGCTATCCCGGCGCGAACATGCTGGTCCGCGTGGACGTAACCTCGTGTTTCCTGAACTGCGCCCGCTACATACACAAGCACAAGCGCATTTCGGAAAGCCCCTATGTGCCTGACGGCAAGGGCGAGCAGCCCCATCCGTCATGGAAACGCATCGATATGGTGCAGGATGCCCTGCCTGAAGATGCCAGAGCCCGAACCGCCGCCGAGGGCGGAACCATCACGATGGACGACTATGCCGAGAAACTGATGGCCGGCGAATCCTGACCTTTGGGAAAAGCCGAGACTAGGTGATGGACCCATAAATGAGGCCGAAATGGTTTGAGGCGGCTTGCTTCTCGTCAAGGAGCGGAAGCGCAGGAAATGTGTTTCATTTTCAAGCCTTTCGCAACGCCGAGGAGGCGCAAGCCGGGCAAATCCGAAGGACATGGAAATGGCGTCACCCCGCAGCGTCAGCGTGCTTGACCGGGCAGCAAGCCCGCTCCGCACACCCTTCCTAACGGGATTTCGCCATTTCGCATGCCATTTCAGTCTCATTTATGGGTCCATCACCTAGCGAACCGTGGCGCCCGGATTGACGGCACGGTTCGTGCGGTCCCCCTCAGGCAGCCTTGTCCAGTTGCGACTTGATCCGGTCCATCCTTCGGCTGACATAGTCGCCTTTCTTCAACTTGCGGATTTCGTTGCTGCGCAGCGCCGGTGTCGACTGGAATGCATACCAGTCGCCCTCCCCGACCTTTTTCTGGTAGATGGTGTTGCCGTCCTTGCGGTGGGCAAAGCACGTTACTGCCGGCGCGGAGCCGTCCGCCGCGACCCAGGTCGCATTGAAGCACAGGGTCCCATCTGCTTTGATGAACCAGTTGCCTTCACCATAGGACGCACTCCGCCCACTGCCTGAATAGGCGGAAAAGGCACGCTTGCTGTTGGCGAAGTAACCGGCACCGTCGCTCCAGATCCAGGACCGGTTTGCATAGAGGCCGAAAACCTCGTCGACCGACATCGGGCTGGCCGCCTGGGCGGCGGCATTCACCTTTTGCTGCGTTGACGCTTCTGCGCTGTCGGTTGTTCCGATAGCCAGTCCGGCGCCAGCGACAGTGGCTGCAAACGCCAGAGCTGCAAATTTCTGTTTCATCTTAACGCTCCTCATTGTCTCGCAACTGGTTTGACTTTGGTTCACGAATTGGCGGGCAGGATCTGTTCCGTGATCCGCCAGTCCGGCAGTCCGTATCCATCCGGCCAGGGCCAGACTTCCTTGTCGTTGAAATAGATAACGGTCGTCAGTTCCGGAAACTCTTCGCCAACCGAAGTGACGTCGCCGGCCCAGTCGGTTACATAGTCACGGTCGCCGACATAGCCGAGTTCGGCCACGTAGACCGGTTTGCCGAAGCCGACGACGCGGTCATAGGCCGGGCTCAGGGTCTCGGAGAAGGACCGGTCGCCACCGAACTTGTCCTTGTCCCACTGCTGCAGGCCGAAGATCGAAAGTCCGACGACATCGGCATAGTCGTCGCCCGGATAGTAGGCCTGAAGTCCTTCTTCGCCCTTGGGCGACCACATGAACCCGGCGTCCGGGGCGCTTTGGCGGCAGACGTCGACAACGTGCCGGTAGGCGTCGATATAAGCCTCCGGCTCCCATCCCGACCAGGTGAAGCGTCCGGACGTGCTTTCCATCTCCTGCGCCCAGCGGATCATCACCTGGCTTTCCATAGCGCCTGCGACCGTACAGATGGCGGCGATGTTGGGATCATAGTCACCGGCAGCGATACCTGCGCGCAATTCGGCCGGAGACACATCCCAGTTCTCACCCCAGGTCCAGGGTTCAATGGTGAGAAGCACCGAACGCCCGCGCTCCTTCGCGTATTGATCGGCGAGCAGAAGGCTTTCCAGTTCCACGTCTTCCCAGGGCAGGAACAGATGCTCGACCGAAACGCTGCTTCTGTCTGTGAAAAATCCCGGCGGGTCATAGGCGCCAAAGGCAATATCCGCACTCGGTCGTGGAACGACGACGCCGGCATCCGTATTGCCGTTGGCAACCTGTGCCACGGCCACCATCGAGGCAGCTCCCACGACTGTCGCGAGAATGCCTGTCCGGATCGATATCTTCGGTAAGTTTGCTCTCTGTTTCATGTCAGGCTCCAGATCGTTTTGTCGCTTCCCGCAGCGCTCTCGGCCGGACGTGCGGGCTCACCCACTGTCTCGGCCTGCTGATTGAAAGAAGGATTTGCCGGTGTCACGAGATGCGGACGGATACGGACAGTCCGAAGACCGGCGCTGCCCATGCCGGCACCGGCAACTGAATAGGTGGACCTAGTCAGCTTGATCGGCTCGGCACCGATCTCCAGGGCCTCCAGACCAACCGGGCCCCTCATGCCAAGCGCGGCAGCCGGCAGGAGTGCCAGAACCGCAACACAGGCTCCTTGTGCGCAGGCCCGCATGTTGAGCGCATCTCCGCTCCGGCCGTTTTCCCGCGCATGCCGGAAGACGATAACGGCCAGCAGGGAGACGTAGATGACCGCATTGAGGATCGCGAAGAGATAGAACCCCCGCGCTTCTCCGACATCTGAAATCGCCAACACGGGCAGGACGGACACGAGCGCAAGCACGACATATGGCGCAAGCACGCGGACCGGCAGCTGTGCGGCAGCATCTCCGCCCTTGGGCGTGACCCGGAAATCGACAAACGAACCGGTCAGCCAGTCCCGGAGCGCGGCAAGACATCCCAGCAGCGCCCAGGGCCAGCGTGCAGCCTGGAAAAGCAAAGCCTCCCAGCTGAGCACCTTTGCATTGTAGGGCCGGCACCAGCCATCGCGCTTCCACCAGAAGGCCATTGCGACCAGAACGGCCGAAATCGGCAAAAAATGTACGAGGAAATGCGGATAGGTAACATTGGCAAACGGAACACCCGCGACCAGGGCAACGATCGGCAGCGCGAACATGGCGGTCATGAAAAACGCGAACAGCGGATACCAGATCTGCGCGAACAGAAACTGGAACTTGAGCCTTCCCGGCAGCTTGCCGACATAACTCGGCATGTATTGCAGAAGGATCGTGACCAGGCTCCTGGACCACTGGAACTCCTGCGTAACCAGATCGGCAAAGGTGTTGGGACCGTCGCCATGCGCAATTGCGTCCATCGCGTGTACGCCGCGCCAGCCGCCCGCATTCATCAGGAGCGTGGTCGAGTGGTCTTCGGCCAGTTCCGGGCCGAGCCCGCCTATGTCCTTCAGCACCGCCGTGCGCACCGCGTAATGCGACCCGATGCAAAGCGGTGCCCATCCGTTGGTGTATCCGGCCTGCAGGGCCCCGTGAAGCGTGCCCTCGGCATAGAGGCGCCCGCGCGCGGACCAGCTCTTGTCCGCATTGCTGTCGCATATGCTCGGTGCCGACACATAGCCGACCTCCGGATCGGCGAACGGGGCCATCACCTTTTCAAGATAGTCCGGCTCGGGAACGTGATCGGCATCCAGCTGGCTCACGAAATCGTAAGTTTCGTAGCCATATTGATCATAGAAAAACGCAAGGTTGCCTTCCTTGCACCGCGTGCGCCGCGGCCAGCTCTGCCGGTGATAGTCCGGTCTGTCTTTCCGGGTGGAAATCCTCACGCCGTTCTCTTCGCACCAGGCGATTGTTTCGGCGCTCGGGTCCTCGTCCGCAAGCCAGGTATCGTGCGCCATGGTCTGCGCCAGCATGGCCTGCAGTGTCCTGCGGACAACGGGGAACGGTTCGGACGGTGCCTTTGTGACAACCATCGCCACGCGCGCATCTTTCGGCAGACGCTGCCCGGACACCGGCACCTTTGCCGGAATGAACATGGCCAGAAAGTAGAGCGGCAGCAGCGTGATCCAGGCAAGGATGACCGAGACGGCAACATAACGGAACGTTCCCGCATTATGGGCAGGGTCCAGCCACCAGCTCCAGAAATAGACAATGGCAGCGATCCAGAACCCGACACCGGCGAGATAGCGCAGTTTCTGACGCCGCGAGAGCATCGGCACCAGGAAAGGTTCCGCATTCTCTTTCAGCGATGTCGCAGGACCGCGCCACATGTCACCGTGTCTCCAGACCGAAGAAGGGAGCAGCCGTTCGCACGATTGTATCGATGTCCGAATAACGTGCCTTGAAGCCGATTTCGGACTGCGCCCTTTGGGGGTTGGCGTAAAGAACGGGAGGATCGCCGGGCCGCTTGTCCTGGTAATTGACCGGAACGGGCTTCGCCGTTATCCGCTCCACGCTGTTGATGATGGCGCGCACCGAAAGGCAGTTTCCCGAACCGATATTGTAGGCCGCGCTCTCCCCGTCCGTATCGAGACGGCGATAGGCAAGCACGTGGGCTTCTGCGAGATCCTGAACGTGGACATAGTCGCGCAGACAGGTCCCGTCCTCGGTGTCGTAGTTGTCGCCATAAACGTCAAGATGCGTCAATCGGCCGGCGGCCGCCATCATGGCGCGGGGGATCAGGTGCGTTTCCGGATCGTGCCACTCCCCCAGTTCGCCTTCCGGATCCGCGCCGCAGGCGTTGAAGTAGCGCAGAATGACGTATTTCAGGCCGTAAGCCCGCGCATAGTCGCGGATCATGTGCTCGGCCATGAGCTTTGTCTTGCCGTAGGGATTGATCGGCTGCTGCTCGCTGTCTTCGCTGATCGGCAGCTGGCGCGGTATTCCATACGTCGCGCAGCTGCTGGAAAAGATCAGCCGGTCCACGCCCACCGACGTACAGGCATCCAAAACGGACAACGTTCCGCGGACGTTGTTGTCATAATAGGCCGCCGGATCGACAACGGATTCCCCGACATAGGCCGAAGCCGCGAAATGGATCACCGCCTCGATGCCGAAAAGGCTGAGCGTATTCTGAAGAAGAACCGTGTCGCGTATGTCGCCTTCCACAAACGGCCCCCACCGCACCGACGCGAGGTTTCCGGTGCTCAGATTGTCGAATGTGACGGGTTCCCAGCCACTCGACGCCAGCAGTTTGCACGTATGGCTGCCGATATAGCCGGCGCCGCCCGTGACCAGTATGCGCCTGCGCATCATTCCGCCGCCTCTGCCAAGAGCGTCTCGCTCCGGCTCCGCAACAGATCGTCAAAATGGGCAATCGTCAGATCCAGTCCCTGATCGAGGCTCGTTTCCGGCATCCACCCCAGGCATTGCCGGGCTTCGCTGATGTCGGGTTTTCTTTGCTGCGGGTCATCGACGGGTTTGTCGAGGAAGACAAGCTTCGAGCGCGAACCGGTCTTGGCGATGACCCTCTCTGCCAGTTCAAGAACGGTGAATTCTCCGGGATTGCCCAGATTGATCGGACCAAGGGCATTTTCCGGAGTTTGCATGTGGCGCCGGAAACCTTCGATCAGATCATCGACATAACAGAACGAGCGCGTCTGCCTGCCGCTGCCATAGATCGTGATGTCTTCGCCTCGCAGCGCCTGAACAATAAAGTTCGAAACGACACGGCCGTCGTCAGGCCGCATGTTCGGGCCGTAAGTGTTGAAGATCCGCACGACCTTGATCGGCACCGACCGGGTTCTGGCATAATCGAAGAACAGTGTTTCCGCGGCGCGCTTGCCTTCGTCGTAGCAGGCGCGCGGGCCTGTCGGATTGACGTTGCCGCAATAGCTCTCCGGCTGCGGGTGCACCAGCGGATCGCCGTAGACTTCCGACGTGGATGCCTGGAAGGCCGTTGCGCCGGTTCGTTCGGCAAGATCAAGAACATTTATTGCGCCGATGACATTGGTCTTCATCGTCCGGACGGGATCGAGCTGATAATGCGGCGGCGATGCCGGGCAGGCAAGATTGTAGATCTCGTCAAGGCGCTCATTGACGACCGCCAGAGGGGTTTCGATGTCCTGAACGACGAGGTTGAAATTCTGGTAATCCGTCAGATCCGCCACATTCTCGAACCGGCCCGTTGAGAAATTGTCGAGGCAGATGACCCTGTAGCCCTCGCCGAGCAGCCGTCTGCAAAGATGCGATCCCAGGAAACCGGCACCGCCTGTCACAAGGGCTGTTCTTGCGGGCCTGAACCGGGCTGCGGGGATCTGTAGCCGCTGGTCTTTTCCGTTTGTCGCACCGTCGGTCTTCATTGCATTCCTCCGAAATCGGCCGCAGCCGGCGATCAGGCAAGCCGCGAGGGTTCCCCGGCGCGCCCTTGACCGGGCTCCCGGGGGACATTTGCCAAAGCGAAACACCGGTTTTGCGGTTCCTGATGGCGTCGAGTGTTCGCAGGAGTGATCCGCCCTCTGCCATTCGGGGCTCAGCTGTCACCGGGCAGAAACAGGACATTCGCCTATACAGCGAATGATTGCATCACGCAGGCTTCACATCTTATCAATGCAAAAGGTGGCGCTGCCTCGGATACAGTTCAATAAAATCGCAGCGATATTAAATATTCTTAATTCGGCAGTAAGATTAAAGTAATCGTACCTGCCGCCATAACAAGTTTGACACATAGAAATATTGAAACGCTGCCGGTATCCACTCCTGTCCGGTTTAAACCGAAATGGATCTCGTGAGGCGATCACCCATCAATGATTTTGTCATTCCGGCTGAAGCGTAGCGGAAGGCCGGACCCTGGTAACCACGAGTTTCGCCTTCATTTTTAGGCTCCGGCCACAAGGGATACTGGTTCCCCGTCTTGCCGCCTGCGCGGCAAACCGGGACGACAAATCCGGGAGACAGTCCTAAATCCCGGCTCGACGCGGGACGAAACTATGTCACCTTTCTTAGCAGCATAAGGTCGAAAGTGTTTTCTAAACCAGGCAGCAGTGGCCGGTATCAGCCTTTGCCGGATCGTGCGCGGCATCTGGACTTCTGCCCGAAGCCGCTGGCGGTGCAAATCCAGGGCGCATCGCCGTGATCGGCCGACACGGCCGACTTGACCTTGTCGGCGGGTGACGTTGCTTTTGCGATCACAATTGGAAGGAAACCCGATTTGGCCGCAGGCACTGCCGTACCGGTTACGGGCACCGGTGGCACCGATCCATCCACCGACACCTGCGTGTCTTGCGGAATGCTTGCAAAATTGCATGAGGCGACAATCGCCGCAGCCGCCAGCGCGGGAACAAGATACGTGGGAAACGCCCGCCTGAAGGAAGTGCCTTTTCGCGGATTTGTCATGTCGTTCCCCTGCCGTTTGGCGTGCGGCCTGTTCGCACCACATCGCATTCGATGTTCACCTCTCCCAAGGTCAAACACAAGTTAACAGTCAAACGGGACACGCTTAACAACAGGTAAACAAACGGGGGCGACGTGTTTCCGATGTCTGCCGGATCACGGTTTCCGGTCGATCCAGAAGTCCCGTCCCTTCCCTGCCCAATTGCACTCTTCCTGCCGCTCGCCTACATGAACGCCCTGGAGGTGCTTGTGAACACACTGACTTCGCTCACGGAAGAAACACGGCTGACGCTTGCAAACCTGGCCGATGCCGCGACCGGCCTGACCGTGCCGAGCCTCAGGCTGGGCGTGACGGGTCTTGCCCGGTCCGGGAAGACCGTTTTCCTGACGGCGCTGGTGCATAATCTCGTTCACGGCGGCCGCCTCCCGCTCTTCAGCGCCTCGGCCGGGCGCAGGATGACGTCAGCGTACCTGCAGCCCCAGCCGGACGACGCTGTGCCCCGCTTCGACTACGAAGCCCACGTCAATGCACTCGTCAATGAGCGGATCTGGCCGGACCCGACACGGCAGGTGTCCGAACTGCGCCTGACAATCGACTATGAAAGCGCGTCCTTCCTCTACCGGAAACTCGGACCCGGCCGACTGCATGTGGACCTGATCGACTATCCCGGCGAGTGGCTTCTCGACCTGCCCCTTCTGGGCAAGGACTTCGCGGCATTTTCTGCCGAGGCTCTGATGCGCGCGCGTGCAGAAAACCGGTCAGGTATTGCAGCACCGTTCCTGAATGCCGTGGCTGGTGCCGATCCGGGCGGTGAAGACAAAGAGCAGGCTGCGCAGGAGCTTGCCTCGCATTTCAAGACCTATCTCGCCGCATGCCGGGCGGACGCCCATGCCCTGTCGATGCTGCCGCCCGGCCGGTTCCTGATGCCGGGCGACCTGGACGGCTCTCCGGCCCTGACCTTCGCGCCGCTTGATATTCCCGCCGACGCAGGCCCCGCACGTTCCGGCACGCTGCGCGCGATGATGGAACGGCGATATGAATCCTACAAGAACCACGTTGTGCGGCCGTTCTTCCGTGATCATTTTGCGCGGCTCGACCGCCAGATCGTGCTGGTTGACGTGCTGCATGCGCTGAATGCCGGACCGCACGCGATTGCCGATCTGGAAGTGGCGCTGAGCGAAGTGCTCGGTGCCTTCAGGCCCGGCCGTCGCAGCTGGCTCTCCTCCATTCTCGCACGGCGCATCGACCGGATCCTGTTTGCAGCGACCAAGGCGGATCATTTGCACAGCGCGGATCACGACCGGCTGGAAGCGATCCTGAAACGGCTTGTCACCCGCGCCGAGGAACGCGCCCGCTTCAAGGGCGCCGAAGTGGATGTCCTTGCCATGGCCGCCGTGCGTGCCACCCGCGAGGCCACCGTAAAGCACCGCGGAGAGGAACTGCCCGCGATCCTGGGCACACCCCTGCCGGGCGAGCGCATGAACGGCGACAGCTATGACGGCAACACCGAAATCGCCATGTTTCCCGGTGACTTGCCGCAGAACCCTGAATCACTTTTTCGAAAAGATGAATCTGTTTCTGAAGCAACCGGCCCCAAGATCCGGAAAGGAAAGTCGAACCTTCAGTTCCTGCGCTTCCGGCCACCGAAACTCGACACGACCGCGGAAGGCCTGACGCTGTCGCTGCCCCATATCCGCCTGGACCGGGCCCTTGAATTCCTGATTGGAGATCGTCTCGCATGAGCGGATCTGAGCCGACAAAGTCGCGGAAACCCACCGCCTTCCGCCTGGACGACAGCAAGGTGCACCTGTCGGACGACGACCTGAGGGTGCCCGCCGCGGACGAGGCCATCATCGCCCGCTCCGCGATCGAGGAAGAAGACATCAGGCTGCCGCGCGATGCCAGCGATCCGAAACCCGGGTTCGGTTTCGGCAAGTGGCTCATGATCGGCCTGACCGGACTCGTGTCGCTTGCCGCAGGCCTTGCGGTCGACAGCCTGATCCGTGATCTCTTTGCGCGCACCGACTGGCTCGGCTGGCTGGGTGTCGGTCTTGCCGCTGTCGCTGCCCTTGGCCTGCTCGGGCTTGTGATGCGCGAACTGGCCGGCCTCATGCGCCTCGGCAAAATCGATGACTTGCGCGAGAACCTGCAGATCGCCGCAGAGGAAGACGATGCCAGGCGCGCCACTGCCGGGCTGAAAGAGCTTCTGGATCTCTACAGGGACCGCCCGGCAACCGCCCAGGGCCGCAAGGCGCTTGCCGGGCACATGCGGGAAGTGATTGACGGGCGCGATCTCGTCAAGCTTGCCGAGCGGGATCTGCTGTCTCCGCTCGATCAGGAAGCCCGCAAGATCGTCATGAACAGCGCCAAGCGGGTGTCCGTGATCACAGCCGTCAGCCCGCGTGCCCTGGTCGACCTTCTTGTTGTCCTGTTCGAAAACCTGAGGATCATCCGCCGCCTCTCGGCGCTTTACGGTGGAAGGCCCGGAACGCTTGGTTTTCTGCGGCTTGCAAAACACGTGCTGGCGCACCTGGCGGTGACCGGCGGCATGGCGGCCGGTGACAGCCTTGCGTCTGAACTTCTCGGACACGGACTGGCAGCGCGCCTGTCGGCCCGGCTTGGTGAGGGTGTGATCAACGGTCTCCTGACGGCGCGGATCGGCATTGCAGCAATTTCCGTCTGCCGGCCGGCTCCTTTCGTCGACAGCAGCGGCCCGAACGTCAAGGACTTCATGGGTGAATTGATTGCCTCGTCCGAAAAGGCCGAGAAGGAAGCCGGGGAAACAAAGTGACGGAGGCTGGGCCGAACCCGTGATCCCGTTTCGCCGCGAATCCACCCTCGACACAGCCACGATCGCTCACTAGTTTCATGTGATGTTCATCAACTTCTTCTCCGAGCTGAAATCCGCCGGAATACCGGTTTCGCTGCGCGAATACCTGACGCTCATGGACGCGCTGGACAAGGATCTCGCGGAACGCAGCGTCGAGGATTTCTATTACCTCGCCCGGCTGACGCTGGTGAAGGACGAGAGCAATCTCGACAAATTCGACCGGGTGTTCGCTCACGTCTTCAAGGGCCTCGACCTGATGAGCGACGTTCCGGTCACCGACCTTCCCGAGGAATGGCTTCGAAAGCTGGCCGAAAAGCATCTGAGCGAAGAAGAAAAGGCCCAGATCGAAGCGCTCGGCGGCTTTGAGAAGCTTATGGAAACGTTGCGCGAACGCCTCAAGGAGCAGGAAAAGCGCCACCAGGGCGGCAACAAGTGGATCGGCACCGCGGGAACGTCCCCTTTCGGCGCCTACGGCTACAATCCCGAAGGCGTGCGTATCGGCCAGAAGGAAAGCCGCCATCGGCGTGCCGTCAAGGTCTGGGACAAGCGGGATTTCAAGGACCTGGACGACACCCAGCTTCTGGGGACGCGGAATATTCAGGTTGCGCTCAAACGGCTCAGAAACTTTGCCCGCACGGGCGCCGCCGAGGAGCTCGACCTCGACGATACGATCCGCTCGACCGCGCACAAGGGTCTGCTCGACATCAAGATGCGGCCGGAACGGCACAACGCGGTCAAGGTGCTGCTCTTCTTCGACATCGGCGGATCGATGGACGATCATATTCGGGTGTGCGAAGAGATGTTTTCGGCCGCAAGGTCCGAATTCAAGGTGATGGAGCATTTCTACTTCCATAACTGCCTTTACGAATACGTCTGGAAGGAAAACCGGCGGCGGTACACCGAACGCATGGATACGATGGATGTGCTCCATAAATACCCATCGGACTACAAGATCATCTTCGTCGGCGATGCATCCATGAGCCCTTATGAAATTGCCTATGCAGGCGGGTCGGTGGAACACTGGAACGAGGAGGCCGGGACAGTCTGGATGCAGCGCGTCACCAATCTCTACAAAAGTGCCGTCTGGCTCAATCCGGTGCGCGAGGAACACTGGCACTACACCCATTCGATAAAGATGCTGAATGAGCTGATGGAAGGCCGCATGTATCCGATGACGGTCGAAGGTCTGACCGAGGCGATGAAGGAACTGGCGCGATGATGGTCTTTTCAGGGCACGGCAAATGAGCGGGGAAAACGCCGGCGGCACCTCACCGGACACCGCTCGGATCGACCCGGACAGCCACGCGACGACGACGGGCATGACCGGGCACGGCTACTACGATGCCAATTCCCGAACCCAGTGGAACGCCATTGAGGCGGTCCTGCCGTTGCTCGACCATGCGGCAGCAACGTTTCCTCTTCAGGGCGACGGCGTGATCACCTTCGCCGATTATGGCTGTTCGGAAGGACGCAATTCGGTTGCCGTGATGGAACGAGCGCTTCGGACGGCCTTGCCGCGCACACCGCTGCCGGTGCAAACGGTCCACTCCGATTTGCCGACAAATGACTTTGGAACGCTGTTCCAGAACCTTCGCCCGCACGGCCAGTCCGTCTTCGGCAGCGGCCGGGTGTTTTCGTCAGCCGTTGGCGGGTCCATGTACGATCAACTGCGGCCGGACCGAAGCGTTCATCTGGCAACGACGTTCAACGCCATCGGGTTTCTTTCCCGACGCCCCGTGGAAACGCTGCCCGGTTACATCCAGCCGAACGGGCCAAGCGCCATCAGGGGCAATGGCTTTGTCTCGGAAGAAGAAACGGCCACATTCAGGGCTCAGGCCAGGCGCGACGTCGAGGCGTTCCTGAAAGTCAGGGCTCGGGAACTGGTTCCGGGCGGCCAGCTGCTGGTGCAGGTTTTCGGTGCCACCGACGAGGCAAAGACCTGCGACGGAATTTACGACCTCCTGAACGATGCCGTTCTTGGCTTTGTCGAAACCGGCGAGATCGATCGGGAAACCTACGACCGTTACTACCAGCCGGTCTATATGCGGCGGCTGGAGGAACTGACCGGACCCGCGCTCGATCCGGGCTCCGAAACGGCGGATCTTTTCGAGGTGAACCAAGCAAGGGATTACGAAATCACCGTCCCCTTCGTCGAGCAGTACAAGGAGGACGGCGATCTTGATGCTTATGCGACAGCCTATGTCCACTTTTTCCGGGCATTCACCGAAGCGGTGTTGACGAATGCCCTGCCCGACACGCCCGAAAGGGGCGGACTGGTCGACCGGGTTTACGACCGGGCGGATGAGATCCTGAGAGCGGCGCCTGATCTCTACCCGTTCCGTTATCTGGCAGTCGCCATGCTGTTGACCCGCAAGCCCTGAAACCGGAACCCCGTCAGCCGCGCAGGACCATGACCGAACAAGGTGCGTGCCGGACGATATGGGCGGCGTTGGACCCGATGAAATAGGTGCTGAGGCCCGGCTTGTGCGAACTCATCAGAACCAGGTCGCAACCTGCTTGTTCGGCTTCATCTATGACTTCGTGATAGACGCTGCCCATGCGCACGACGCTGTCGACCACCCCGTCCGGAAGGTTGAGATCCGCACCGATCTTGTCCAGGATGACGGCGGTTTCGCTCGTCGCCCGCTTCTGCCAGCCCTCGGGCAATTGGCTGGCGACAAAGCTCTGCACTTCCGGGCAAACGGCCATCAGGTGGACCTTGGCTCCGTAGTCGCGAGCCATCTGCGCTGCTTTCGAAAGCGCGTCTTTTGCAAAACCCGGTTCAGCGGGATCGACGGGAACGAGGATTTTCTCAAACATGGCGTTTTCTCCAAGACTGTTTGAACCGAGTCTTGGGTCTTCCGCCTTTCAGCGCCATGAGGCAGATCAATCGGTCTCGACAGACGCGAAATATCGCCCCGGCGTGACGCCGAATGCCTTTTTGAACGTGGCAACAAACGCGCTTGGCCCCTCATAGCCAAGCTTGTGCGAGACATCGGAAACCGTGCGCCCGGAAGCCAGAAGCTCAAGCGCCCGGAACAGTTTCACCTGCCGGCACCACGTCCTGAAACTGAGCCCGGTCTCGGCTTTCATGCGCCGTTCAAAGGACCGCACCGAGACCGTGCACCGCCGCGCGGCCTCCTCAAGCGAGGGAATGTGGGCGGGACATCTGACAATGGCCTCACAAAGCGTTCTGAGCCTGCTGTCCTGCGGCATCGGCAGCTGCAACGGGGCAGCCGGAAGCATCTTGAGCTGGTCGAGAATGACGGCTGCGATGCGTGCCGCCGGTCCCTCCTCCGTCTCAGAACGCGGGTAGGACATGAACTCAAGGATCAGCGCGCGCAAAAGGTTGGTGACCTGGATCACCTGCGGCGTTTGCGGAAGGTCGCGGGCATGATCGATCTGGACGTAAACATATCTGATATCGGTATCCGTCAGATAGCGGGTCTGGTGCGCGACGCGCGGCGGCAGCCAAACGGCCCTTTCGGGTGGGGCGAAGAAAGTGCCGTGCTCGGTTTCGATTGCCAGCGAACCCTTCACGACATGAAAAAGCTGCGCGGCGTCATGAGCATGCCACTCGTTCAGTGCACCGCGCGGCTGCGCCTTCGCGTAGCCGATAAGCGGTGCAGCGACCTCGTGCGTCGGAAACTCGGATAACTCGGGATGAATGGACATGCGTCAGCCCCTGAAAAAGACGGTCAATTCCCGACCGGACAGGAAAATTTTGGCAACTGGGAGATATATCATGACAAAACAGCGCTAACACGCAAGTCCAAATCGGGACTAGAAGCTTTCTGGACGGCGCTGTCGATAGACGTCCTGATCTAACGGAAGCGGAATGACCTACTTTACACAAAGCGCAGACACACACGAAGTAACCGGCTGGCGGTCTCCGGCAGTCCTCCTGATGATCATGGCAGGCGCCATGCAGCTGTCCTTCGCTGCCTGGTGGAACCTCATGAACAATTTTGCGGTTCAGGAACTCGACTTTTCTGGCCGGGAGATCGGCATCCAGCAATCGATCCGCGAAATCCCGGGATTCCTGAGTTTTCTGGCGGTTTACCTGCTGCTCCTGATGCGCGAGCAGACCCTCGCCTATGTATCGCTTTTGCTTCTGGGCGTCGGCGTTGCGATCACCGGCTACTTTCCGACTGCACTCGGCTTCTATGTCACCACGCTGATCATGTCGATCGGCTTTCACTATTATGAGACCATGGCCCAGTCGCTGTCGCTTCAGTGGCTGCCTAAGGCAACGGCGGCAGCCAGCATGGGCAAGATCATTGCCGTTGGCGCGTTCGCCCAGCTGATCGCCTACGGTCTCATTTTCGTCGCCTGGAAGACATTCGACCTTTCCTTCACCTTCGTCTTCGCGATAGCCGGTGGCCTGACACTGGTCGTTCTCGCGTTTCTGATGATGGCTTACCCCCACTTCAAGGAAGGCGTGCCGCAGCACAAGAAGCTGATCCTGCGCAAACGCTACTGGCTCTACTACGCGCTCACCTTCATGGGTGGTGCGCGCCGCCAGATCTTCATGGTATTCGCAGGCTTCCTGATGGTTGAACGCTTCGGCTATGACGTTCATGAAATCGCCGGTCTGTTCCTGATCAACGGCGTCTTCAGCATGATCCTGGCACCGAAAATCGGTCACCTGATCGTCCGGTTCGGGGAACGCAAGGCGCTCATTCTGGAGTATATCGGCCTGATCGGCGTCTTCGTCGCCTATGCCTTTGTCTCAAGTCCCTGGGTCGCGGCCAGCCTCTACGTGATCGATCACGCCTTCTTTGCGGTGGCGATCGCGATGAAGACCTATTTCCAGAAGATCGCCGATCCGAAGGACATCGCACCGACGGCAGGCGTCGCTTTCACGATCAACCATATCGCGGCGGTGTTCATTCCCGTCCTGTTCGGCTTCGTCTGGCTCATTTCCCCGGCGGCCGTGTTCCTGGCAGGCGCCGCCATGGCCGCCGTCAGTCTTGTGCTCGCCTCACTCATCCCGGGCAATCCCGAGGAAGGCCGCGAGGTTGACTTCTGGTTCCGAAAACCGGCAGCACAGGCAGCCGAATAGCGGAAATCCAAATGAAAAAGCCCGCCATCGTCCGGCGGGCTTTCCCTTTAAGGCAAAGGCTTCAGCGTTACGCCTGGCGTTCCGGCACGTGCACAACGAGACCGTCCAGTTCCGAGGTCACCTTGATCTGGCACGACAGACGCGACGACGGTTTCACGTCATAGGCGAAATCGAGCATGTCTTCTTCCATCGGTTCGGCGGATCCGGTTTTGTCTGTCCAGGCGTCATCGACATACACATGACATGTCGCGCAGGCGCAGGCACCGCCGCATTCGGCTTCAATACCCTGAACCATGTTCTTGATGGCGTTTTCCATCACCGTCGTGCCTTCGGCGGCATCGATTTCGGTCTGGTTTCCATCAGAGTTGATAAAAGTAATTTTCGGCATCAGTCGCGTCCAAGCCTCGAATTGCAGGTTTCAGCTGAACCGACATAAAGCTTCCAACGCAAAGGTCAAGGACGATGACGTATTCCGGATGCAAACAGGCCGAAAACCTTTGAGGGATCAGCCCGCGAGCAGATCCCTGATATACGTGTTGGCCTCGTCGACCGCGGCAACCAGCCCTTCGGTCGCGGACCCGGGTGCCTGTTTCATGCGGCCCTCAAGATTCTCGCAAACCTCGGCGACACGGCCGGCGCCGATCGCCCGCGCGGATCCTTTCAGCGTGTGTACCAGATCCAGCCGCACGCTCATGTCGGTCTCGTTTGCAAGACGTTCGAGCGTTGAAGAAGACTGTGATTTGAACAGGTGAAGGACCTGAACTTCAAGATCCCGGTTCCCCAGGGTGTTTGTTGCCAGTTGTACAAGGTCGATCGGCGCTTCGGGACCGCAGCGGCCGCTGACACGGGCCATCGATGAAGGGGCCATTGTCGGGCTCCAAGTTACTCATTACACACCACACGGCACCTCGCCGGCGGCTTGGACTGCTCAAAAGTGTGCTCTCAAGACCCAAACACCCGGTTAAATGCGGCTGACAAACACCCGACTCGGCCCAATGTCCCCAAAAAACTGAAAGTTTGGTTAACGGAGCAATTTCCGCGGGCGAAGCTGGCTGGAAAAAAAACGTTGCCTTTCCGCCGTTTGTCAAAACCGAAGCCGGTCGAACGAGGCAAACAGCCGTTAACTTTTTTTGCGAATTCGACTTGAACTGAGAACCTCGAATGCGTCGGGCGTGAGCCGGCAAACCAGCCAGTTGGGCTTGATTGGGTTGGAAAACCAAGGCTCTGCCCAACCTGCATCAATGCACGCTCTGATCGTTCGTGCCGGAATTTCACGTCCGTTTTCGTCGAACAGAGGCAATTTTCCACCCGGTTGTTCAAGTCCCCTTTTCAACCATCGCTTTTGAACGGCAGTCAGGTTTCCGAGTTTCAGTGCGCCCGGAGCGGACGCCGAAGCTCCCTCCTCCACCACGCCTTCTTTCTTCGATTTCGGCATCGAAACCGCCCCCTAAGTGATTCACGCCATTACAGTTTCTTGTTCGATGGGAGAGATTGTGCCATTACAGTTGGTGATGCGGCAAGATAGGAGCAGACCGTCTGGTGTATAATGGCGGTAGGTCAGCGGCGGCCCTCCTTAGAAAAAGCAGTTTTGCGCTGGTGTATGTCCAATGGCAGACGCGAAATGACGCATCAGATAGACTAGGGAACGGTCGCTTGTGGCGACTGGCGAGTTTTCCCGGCGTGTAATGAGTACGGACGTGAGGCGACCATAAATGGCAAATCCGACAAAGGCCAAGGATCCTGCGGAAGCGGCCCTGTCAGCAGTTGAAGAAGCCCTGAAGCTTGACTTTGGCGGCCCTGACGCGACCTTCAATTTCGATGAAGGCGCTCCGGAAGCAAGCGCGGCTGTGGAAGCTGAACCCGAGAAAGAGCCCAAACCGCCGGCGTCAAGCGAACCCGCGCGCGAGGAACAGCGTGCGCCGCGCCGGCGCGGTCGCGGTGGACGTCCGCCCGCAGCCAACGACGATCGCCGCAATATCGGCAACCTGATCTACGCCCTGCAGCGCCGCCCCTCTTCGGCCCCGTTCTGGGGTGCCCTGGCCTTGAGCGCGGTCTGGGCTGCGCTCGGCGGCAGCCTTTTCTTCTCCACCTTTTCCGATCAGGTCTCGACACTCGACACGCAGGCCCTGCTGTCTTCTCCTGAAATCATCCTCGCCGCCGTCGGGATCCTTGTCCCCATCATCTTCTTCTTCGTGATGGCCATGATGATCTGGCGTGCACAGGAAATGCGTATCGTCGCGCGCGGCATGACCGAGGTTGCCCTGCGCCTTGCCGAGCCGGAAGACATGGCCAAGGAATCCATCCTGAGCGTTGGTCAGGCTATCCGCCGCGAGGTCGCGGCCATGGGTGACGGCATCGAGCGCGCCATTGCCCGTGCAAGCGAGCTCGAAGTGCTTGTGCACAACGAGGTTTCGTCTCTCGAACGCTCCTATAATGATAATGAGCTCAAGATCCGCGCACTGATCGAGGAGCTTGTCAGCCAGCGCGAGTCCATCGTCATCAATGCGGAGCGCGTGCGCGAAACGATCGCCGGTGCCCACGAGAAGTTCTCCTCGCAGCTCTCCGGTACGTCCAACGAGCTTGGCGAGACCGTCGATCAGGCTTCGCAGCGCATGATTGATGCCGTCAACAGCCGGGTCGAGGAACTGACCTCGACAGTCGACAGCCGGATCGAGTCCCTTGGTGCGACCCTCAATGCGTCCGGCAACGAACTTGTCGACAACCTGACGCATCGCGCGGAAGACTATGTGTCCCGCCTGTCCCTCACCGGTCATGAACTGGTCGACAACCTGTCTGAAACCGGCACCACGATGTGGGAAACCCTGTCGGCGCGCGGCAACCAGGTGAACGAGCGCTTCGCGGAAACCGCGAATGCCTTTGTCGAGACGCTGACCGCGCGGGGAACGGAGATCAACGAAACGCTGGCATCCTCCAGCACCTCCGTTGTCTCGACCCTCAGCAGCAAGGCCGACGAGTTCCGCGCAACGCTGGAAAACACCGGCATCACGGTGGGCGACGTCATCACGCAGCGCGGCGAAGAGATCAA
This sequence comes from Roseibium sp. MMSF_3412, assembly GCF_030733265.1. Classification (GTDB taxonomy): domain Bacteria; phylum Pseudomonadota; class Alphaproteobacteria; order Rhizobiales; family Stappiaceae; genus Roseibium. The sequence goes on from NZ_JASHJI010000012.1 coordinate 30,077, forward strand.
TGCCAATCTGTCGCTGACTTCCGGCCGCCTGATCGACACGATCACATCGAGAACCGAAGAGCTTGTCTCGACGGTGGATACGCGTGTCACCAATCTCGATGAGTCCCTGGCAGAAACGGGTAACCGCGTTGTGGAAAGCATTTCCGAACGTGGTCAGACCGTGACCGACACGATTTCGATCCGCGGTGCTGAAATCGTCGAGACCCTTTCCGGCCGGTCGACGGAAGTTGCTGAAATCCTTCGCGGAACCGGTGAGAGCATCGTGGTCGACCTGTCCCTGCGCGGTGGTGAAATTGCCGCCAAACTGGACGAGACCGCCGGATCTCTCACCCAGACCATCTCTGTCCGCGGCGGTGAACTTGCCGAGAAGCTGGACAGCATTTCGGAACGCATCTACACGGCGATTTCCATCAATGGAACCGAACTTGACGAGCGCCTGACGGCCCGCAGCAACGAAATGGCGACGATGCTGGAGCAGCAGACCGTCGGCTTCCGGGATACGCTGGAAAGCGTCTCCAGCCAGTTTGCCGCCGGACTGGGACAGCAGACCGGCACGCTGACCCAGACGCTTGCCGAAACCGGAACGCAGCTTGCCGAACTCATCGGCACCCGCGGAGACCGCGTGGCCAATGATATCAACCAGGTCAGCGGTCAGATCGCCGACACCCTCGAAATACGTGGTGGTGCCCTGAATGAAGGCCTCGCCGCGCGCCTGTCCGAGCTTGAAGAGCTTGTGGGTGAGCGCGGCGGACAGCTGATCGACGCCTTCGGCACGAAGACCCTGCTCCTGTCCGAGGCCATGGATTCGCGCCTGTCCACGCTTGATGCAACCTTCGCATCGCGCATCGACACGATGGACGCTTCGCTTGGCAACCGGATTGCGGCGATCGACTCGGCAATCGGAAGCCACGCGGCGACGCTGGATGCCGCTGTCGGCGGTCATGCGGCGACACTCGAGGCCAGCCTGAGCAACCATGCAGCTGCGATCGACACATCTCTGACCGATCGTCTGGCAGCCGTCGAAACTGTGCTCAGCGAGCGCGCGACGACACTCGACACATCCCTCGGCAACCATACCGCGTCGATTGATGCGGCACTTGGAAACCGGCTTGCAGCAATCGACTCCACTCTCACCGAACGCGCCGCGGCAATTGACGCGTCGATTGGTGAACGTGGCAACGCGCTTGATGCGTCGCTTGGTGAGCGGATCGCGGCCCTGGATACGTCGCTCGTCGATCGCATCGCGACAATGGATAGCTCACTCGAGCAGCGTTACAATGCGATTGATGCGACCCTGACAAACCGTATCAGCTCCATGGATACATCTCTTGAGCAGAAACTCTCCTTGATGGACGAGACACTCGAGCAGAAGTTCACGGGCGTGGATGCGACGTTGACGGATCGCATCAGCACCATGGATGCAACGCTCACCGATCGCATCAGCACCATGGATGCGTCTCTGGAGCAGCGCTACAACGCTATCGACGCGACACTTTCCGATCGCATCAGCACGATGGACACGTCGCTCGAACATCGGTTCACGTCGATGGACGCAACGCTCACGGACCGCATCAGCACGCTGGATGCCTCTCTGGAACAGCGGTTTGCCTCGATCGATATGTCCCTGGGAGAAAAAATCTCCTTCATGGACACCACGCTGGAAAGCCGTTTCAACACGATGGATGCCTCTCTCGGTGCCCGCGTGACCACCATGGACGCGGCACTTGAAAACCGCCTGTCTTCCATGGACCGGTCGATCAGCGAACGCATCACGACGATGGACTCGTCCCTCGGCAATCACATCAGCACGCTTGATCTGACGCTCGATCAACGCACGGCGTCCTTCGAGGCAACGCTTGAAGCGCGCACCCAGATCCTGTCCGATGCGATCGAAAACCGGACGACCGGTATCAGCGACGCCCTGGAAGAGAAAACCCGCAACATCACGGACGTTCTCGCGGACCGCTCCGATGCCATCACGCTGCAGCTTGGCCAGCGCATCGAGACCGCGGGCAACACCCTCGCCGAACGCGCGACGGAAATCGGTGACACCCTCTCCGAACGCGTTGACGGCGCTGCTGCGTCCATGGCGGAAAAGGCCGAACTCCTGTCCGCCTCGATGACCAGCGGGACCGACCGCATCGACGAAACGCTCGATGCACGCGCCCGTCAGATTTCCGAAACGCTCATTTCGCGCACCAAGGAAATCGCGAAGGCCTTTGTCGACGGTCAGGACGAAATGACCAATGCCCTCGACAACCGCCTCTCGGAAGCCGGCGATGTCCTTGGCAAGCAGAGCGAGCAGCTCACGGAATCGCTGTCGGAGCGTATCGCCGAAATCAATGTTTCCCTTGGTGCGAAGGTCTTTGAAGTCGCCGAAACGCTTGATAGCCGCGCAACGCAGCTCGAAACGCTTCTCAACGAGCGCCTGGAGAGCATCTCCGGCACGCTTACGGGTGAAAGCGAGCGTGCCCGCGATATCCTGACGGCGGTCATCTCCGAAGCCGGGGCCACCCTGTCGACGGAAAGCACGCGTCTGCGTGACACCGTGCAGGAAGCCGTGACCGCTGCTGCGGCATCGCTCTCCGACGAGCGCACCAAGACCGTTGAAGTTGTCGACACGGCGCTTAACCAGGCGACCGAGAAGTTGGCCGGTGAAAGTGACCGCATGCGCCAGATCGTACTCGGTTCCGTGGGCGAAGCCCGTGGAGTGCTTGTCGGCGAGAGCCAGAAAGCGGCCGATGTCGTCAGCAATGCGATGCATCAGGCGACCGGTGCCATGTCCGGCGAAAGCACCAAGATCCGCGAACTGGTTCTGTCCGCAGTGGCAGACGCAGCCCGCGCCATGGCCGCTGAAAGCGAAAAGGCCAGAACCCTCTATGCCGGAACGCTTGCCGAATTCACCGGATCGCTCTCGGGTGAAAGCGAGAAGATCCGCGGCGATCTTGCCAAGGTTATTGCCGAGATTTCCGGGAACCTCTCCGCCGAAAGCGAGCAGGCCCGTGCAACGCTCACCAAGACGCTGGAAGACATCCGCGGCCAGATGTCGAGCGAAGCCGGCATGGTTCGTGCCCGCGTCAACAGCGCGGTTTCGGAAGCAGCCGAACTTCTCGTCGGACGCGGCAATGATGTCGCCAACGAGCTGATGGAAAAAGCGACATCCCTCAACGAGGCCTTCGGTGAGCGCAGCGGCGAACTCGCGCGCATCGTCGGCACCGATGGCAACGACCTCATCAATGCGATCGAGGCCCGCGCCAACGACCTGACCGGGCGTCTGTCGGAAGTCCACGGCGCCATTCTGGACGCCATCACGGTCAAGGGCCGCGACGTGACCGATACCTTCGCGCATACCGGCCTCGATGCGACCCGTTCGCTAGTCGAGGCGGGCGACCGGATCATCGCGAGCATCAACGATCGCAGCGAACGCGCGACAGCGCTTCTCAGCGACACGAAGCAGCGCCTGGAAGCAGACGTTACGGAGATCCTCAACAAGGTCGAGGAATCCAACACCAACCTTCAGGGCATCGTCACCACCGCAGGCGAAAACCTGACCGAAGTGGAAGGCAACCTCGCCCGCCGGGCCGGAGAATTCCGGTCCGCGGTCGACCGCGCTGTCCAGGAAACCAACCAGACCACGTCGCTCATCAACGAGCAGGTGTCCAACCTTCGCGATGTCACGCAGATCACGCTTGCAGACATCCAGAACCTGACACATCGCTTCGGCGATCAGTCGGAAGAGCTGACACGCGCTGCGCGTCACCTGGAAGACACCAACAAGTCCGTCGAGGGCCGGGTCACCGAACGCCGCACGGCGATCGAGGAAGTGGCCGATACGCTTCTGGCGAAGACGGAAGCTGTCGACACGTTGATGCGGTCTTTCTCGCAGAACCTGTCCGACACGCTCGAGTCGGCCGACGACCAGGCCCGCGAAGCCGCGAACATGCTCGGAGCCGCCGCAGAGGCCGCATCGAAACAGGTCGCGGAACAGTTCGAGTCAATGCGCCTGACGGCGGGCATGGAAGGTCAGAAGGCCCGCGACGCCATTCGTTCGGCTCAGGACGACATCATTTCGGAGATGAGCAAAACGGTCAGCGATGCCTCGGACCGCTTCAACGATGCGGCGGGCCGTATGCGCGATGTCGCCAGGGATGTGCACCGTGAGCTGGAAGCAACGCGCAACGAACTGAAACAGGGCGTTCTCAACCTTCCGGACGAAGCCGAGGAATCGTCCGCGGCCCTGCGCAAGGTCGTGAACGAGCAGATCCGCGCGCTGACGGAGCTGTCGGAGATTGTGGCCAAGCAGTCCAACTCTCTCGACATTTCGCGTCCGCAGGCCCAGGCCGCTGCAGCAAGTGCTCCGGCACCGCAGGCCGCAGCCCCCTCGCCTCAGGGCTATGCGCCTGAACCGCTGGCGCCTCAGCGTCAGGCACCGGCAGCGGATCCGCGTCCTCAACAGCAGCAGCGTCCGGCTGAAATGCGTCGCCAGCAGCCTGCAGAGCCGCAGGGCGGAAACCCCGCCGGCAAGGGCTGGGTTGCCGATCTGCTGCGTCGGGCCTCGCGTGACGAAGATGCAAGTGCCGACACAAGCATGGCACGCACACCGTTGCAGACGGTTGAAAGTCTCAATTCGCTTTCGGTCGACATCGCCCGCGCGATCGACCACGAGACTTTCATCGATCTGTGGAACCGTTACCGCAGCGGCGAGCGGAACGTCTTCACCCGCAGGCTGTACACGCTTCAGGGTCAGCAGACATTCGACGAGATCCGTCAGAAATATACACGCGACCCGGAATTCCGTACCGCCGTGGAAAGATATGTTTCCGACTTCGAGCAACTGCTGGCCCAGGTCTCGCGCAACGACCGTGACAACATGCTCGGCCAGACCTACCTCACGTCGGACACCGGCAAGGTCTACACGATGCTGGCGCACGCCAGCGGCCGGCTCGACTAGGGCTCTGAAAACAAACATGAAAAAGGCGGCCCCTGGCCGCCTTTTTTTGTTCGGGCTGCGAGCGTAAAGACCGCATCAGCCGGTCCCGTCCTGTGCCTCCCCAATGTCCGACAGATTGTCCCGGATACGCTGCGCGATCGCCAGAAAGCCGTAAATGTCGTCTTCGCTCAGACCGCTCAGCATCCTGCGTTCGACAGCCAGCAATTTGGGTCCGAGATCCTCATAAACAGCGCGGCCCTCGTCGCTGAGCTGAAGGAGGAAACTTCTTCCGTCCTCCAGGTGGGTCGAGCGCTTCAGATATCCGCGTTCTTCCATCCGCTTCACGGCGCGGCTCACAACGACCTTGTCCATGCTGGAGCGAGAGACGATCTCGGTCGCCTGGAGACCGGTTTCTGCCGCACCGAGGATCGCCATCGTCCGCCACTCGGCCGGCATCATGCCGTAGTCGCGCTGGTAAACGGCGGACAAGGCATTGGTGACATCGCTGTAGAACACCCTCACCTGATAGGGGAAAAACGCCTGAAGATCGAACACGGGACCGTTTTCAGTCTCCGAATTCTTCATCGGGGTCTTGGTGTGGGCGTTTTCGCGTCGGGTCATGGTGTCTCGGCCGTAATTCTCAGGTCGGTCCATTTTAAGATTGACTTAGTTTCATATGCAACTATTTTCGACCATCAAATGCCGAGTAAAATCCTGGTCGGGGAGTGGCCGGACCTTGGCTGACAAGCAAGTGGGAGGAAAAACCATGAAATCCATCAAATCTCTTTCTGTTCTGGCGGCCGTGACGGCAACCGCTCTGTCGGGTCTTGTTTCAAATGCCGTTGCCGACGAACTGGTGCTTTCGTCCTGGCTGCCGCCGAAACATCCGATCGTGACCGGTGTCATGGAGCCCTGGGCCGAACAGGTTGCGGAGGCAACGGACGGACGCGTGACGGTGCGCATCCTGCCGAAGCCGCTCGGACCACCGCCCGCGCATTACGACCTGGCGGCAGACGGCGTTGCCGATATCACCTACGGCCTGCATTCCTTCACCCGCGACGATCGTTTCCTGCGCTCCCGTATCGGTCAGTTTTCCTTTATCGCCGACACGGCAACGGATGGCTCCAAGGCCTATTGGGATGTCTATGGCGGGCAGCTCGACGCCCAGGCCGAACATCAGGGCACCAAGCTGCTCGGACTGTGGATCCATGGTCCCGGCATGTTTCACAACAACCAGCGCAAGATCGAAACGCCGGAGGATTTCTCGGGCCTGAAGATCCGCACACCTGGCGGTTACATCGCTGATTTGTCTCAGGATCTCGGCATCACCACGCAGTTCATGGGGCCAGGCGAAGTTTACGAAAAACTCTCCCGTGGCGTGATCGACGGTGTCACGTTCCCGATCGAGGCATTGCAGGCATTCAAGCTGACGGACTACCTCACCTCTTCGATGAGCGTCCCCGGCGGCATCTACAACACCTCCTGGTTCATGGTGATGAACGAAGATATCTGGGACGGGCTTTCCGACGAGGACAAGGCGGCCATTGAGAAGGTATCGGGAGCCGCCCTCGCCGAACTCGCCGGCAATGTCTGGGACAGCGCAGACGCGCGCGGAAACGCCTTCGTCGCCGACAAGACGCTCGAAGTCTACGAGGCCCCTGCTCCTGTCCTCGGCAAGATCCGCGAACTCGCAGCGTCACACGAGGCGGCCTGGGCGGATGCGGTCAAGGAAACCGGCTTCGATGGCGCAGCGGCCCTCGCTGAATTGCGCGCGCAGACAGGCATCTCCAACTGATGACACCGTCTGAGCCCGAAACAGGCGCACCACGCAGAACCGGCAGGTTCCGGCGTGGTGCCACCTTCCTGCTCGGCCTTGCCTGTCTCCTTGTGCTGGCAGCCATGATCGGGCTCACCTGCGTGGACGTTGTCGCCCGCTATCTCTTCAACAGCCCGGTCAACGGTGCGTACGAGCTGACGCAGTTGCTGCTGGCATCGCTGATCTTTCTCGCGCTGCCGCTCACGACAGCAGCTGGCGAACATATCGAGGTGGAACTTCTGGACGGGCTCAAGAGCAGGGTTTTCAAGTATCTGGGCGCGATCTGCGCGGGGCTCGCGACAATTGGCGTTTTCCTGATCATCGCCGTGGAGCTGTTCGAACATGCCGAAAAACTGCAGCGCCGGGGCCAGGTGACAGATTCCCTGGAAATCCCCCTCTACCTGATCGGCTGGCTTGGGACGGCTTCCTTCGCAGTCTCCGCCATTGTCGCCGTTTTCTGGACACTCAGCCGTTTGCGCGAAAAGGCCTGATACGTGATCGAAGCACTGATTGGATTCATCGCCCTATTCGGCCTCGTTCTGCTGCGCGTGCCGATAGCCGTTGCCATGGTGATCATCGGCACGGCGGGGTTTGCCGCTCTGCGAAACTGGAACGCAGCGCTGAACCTGCTTGGCAATGCCGCATTCGATACTGGCCTCTCCTATACGCTCTCCGTGATCCCGCTGTTCATCCTGATGGGCAATCTTCTGACCATCTCGGGCGTCAGCCAGTCGCTGTTCAGCACAGCGCACAGCCTGCTGCACCGCATGCGCGGCGGCCTTGCGATGGCCTCGATCGTTGCCTGCGGCGGATTTTCCGCCGTCTGCGGGTCTTCGCTTGCGACAGCTGCCACCATGTCCAAGGTGGCGATGCCCTCGATGCGCAAGGCAGGCTATGCCGACAGCCTTGCGACCGGCTCCATCGCCGCCGGCGGAACCCTCGGCATTCTGATCCCGCCAAGCGTCATCCTGATCATCTATGGCCTTCTGACCGAGGCCGACATCGGCAAGCTGTTCATCGCCGGAATCATCCCGGGGCTTCTCGGCGTCGTCTTCTACCTGGCAGCCGTCTACGTCACCGTTCTTTTCAAACCCGCCCTAGCCCCGTCGGAACATGACGACATCGCGCTGGAACGCAAGGACGTCTGGGGCGTCTTGGCCGTGCTTGGCCTCTTTGCGGTGATCATGGTGGGCATCTATGGCGGCTTCTTCACGCCGACGGAGGCAGCCGCCATCGGCGCGGCGACCGCGCTCATCATCGCCTTCCTGTCAGGTGGCCTCACGTTCGAGAAACTGTTCACAGCCGGGCTCAACTGTGCCCGCACGACGGCAATGATCTTTGCAATCATCATCGGCGCCGAAGTCTTTTCCAACTTCATCAGCTACGCCGGCGTGCCGGACGCGCTTCTGACATTCGTCCAGTCTCTCGATGTCAACGCCTATGTGGTCATGCTTGTCCTGGTGCTGATCTACATCGTGCTCGGCGCGGTGCTGGAAAGCCTGTCGATGATCCTCCTGACGGTGCCGGTGTTTTTTCCACTGGTCACGTCGCTGGATTTCGGCACCGGGCTTCTGAACGACCCGGAACTGGTGCTGATCTGGTTCGGCATCGTTGTTGTCGTCGTCACCGAAATCAGCCTGATTTCCCCACCCATCGGTCTCAATGTCTTCGTCCTGCGCTCCGTCCTTACCGACGTGCCGCTGCGCACGATTTTTGCCGGGGTCCTGCCGTTCTGGGCGGCCGACATTCTTCGCCTCGCACTGTTGATCGCGGTTCCGGCCCTGTCTCTGATGCTGATCTGACGATACTGGTTTGCTCCGCGGTCGGGTGGGAGTTATTGGCGGAGACATCATCAAAAAAAGCACCCGGAGCACCGCCGCCGTGACCAAAGAAGAATTGGCAGAGATCAAGCAGCGCTGCGACGCGGCAACACCTGGCACCTGGGTATCCTACATTGAGGGACGGGATCACTCCGCCGGCAGCAACTTCATCATGACCGGCAATGGCGAAAATCGCGGCGAAGATATCTAACTGACCGGAGCCACGGATGCCGATCAGGATTTCATTGCCCATGCCCGGCAGGACATTCCACGCCTGCTCGCAGAAATCGAAAGGCTTAAAAGTCTACCGCTGAAGTAAAATCACGACATCTGCGTACATCCCAACAGCTTTCGAGACAATACACTGCGGCACTTAGACGACGCCGATCGCATATCGGCCCCGGAACCGTTTTGGATATCAGTTGGCCGACACGAACTGTGCTTAAGGGAATTCCTGCTTGAGGCGTGACATGAAATAAATCAATTGGTCCTCGGAGAAATCGTGCTCCGACGTCTCGACAAAAATCTCCAATCTATAGAAGTCAACAAACCAGGGGTCCAGGACCCGATCATGTACATCGACGATCGTCAGACTAGCGATATTGATGAAACGCACACCTGCCCCGTGTAGGTGATACCCCCAAAGGCTGCCCAGGTGCATCAGGGTACCGGTGACTGAGTATTTTCCCTTGAAAGCAAGTATGTAGCTCAGCTCATCCGATGTGTCGGCCACGGGGAAGGCATTGCGAAAGGCCTCAAGCAATCCTTGCTGGTAAACGAGAAACTCGCACTTGATAAACTCGTAGTCCTGCTCAAGCTGACTGTTGGGCATCTTTCGCGTGTCAGACGTTGCGGAGCGTCCAGGCGGCCATTTCGGCAAAGACGCGGTCGGCTGACCTGTTCATGGCCTCCACCGCCTTGTCGACCGACGAACTGCCCGCAGGCGTTTCGGCACGGAAGACCTTGGTGGCAACCGTGCGACCGTTCCGGTCGTTGACCACGCGGGCGGAGATCTCAACAACGCCCCGGTTGCCGGACACCTGAAGCTCGAACGCCCGGATCTCGGTCTGAAGCTGATAGTCGATCAGAAGACCGTCGCCCGGCAGCCCGACCCCACGCAGGCGGCCGGTATTCTGAAGGGTTTCCTGAAGCTTGCTCTGCACGACATTGGGCAACGTGTCCGCCCAGGCCGATTTCGGGTAGTAGCTGTAGATCGGACCGTCATCGACAACGGCGATATAGCTGGTATCCAGTGCTTTGAGCGCGCGCGGCGGCGCGACCAGAACCTGCACCCGGCTGGAGCGGCCGCGCAGGCTGTCCACATCCGCCGATGTCAGACTGTAGAACGCAGACGGGGCCGTGCTCGCGCACCCGCCGACGAGCGCGCCCAGGCCCATGACTCCCAACAACCCCCGACGGGTCAGTTTGGCTGTTGCCTTCGTCATGCGCCTTCGCCCTTGTTTCTTTTCTTCTTCATCGACGGCGTCCACCGGAATAGGTCGGAACATCCTCACCGCCGAAGATCACCCGGTTCGGGCTACGCTCGAAACTCTCCGCAGCCCGCTGGATCGACACCAGCGTCCGGTTGAGCTGCGCCAGTGCAGCCGTGAAATCGGAAGAGCCCTGTGTTGCGAATTTGGAGAGGCCACCTGCAATGGAATCCGCCCGGCTTTCAAACGCGACCGCCACCTTGCGGATCGCTTCTGCCGCCTGTGTCGCTTCCTTGATCAGCCCCTCGCCGTCGCCGTCGACCATCGTCGCAACTTTCTCAACGAGGCTTTCGACCCGAACGGATGTTGCATTCAGGGTCGCCGTCATCTGTTTTGCATCGGTGATGATCTGGTCCACATCCGGCGTGCGTTTGGACAGGTTCTCGGTCATCTCCTGGACATTGTCCGCCGCCTTTTGCGCACTCTGCAGGATGGACGGAATGCCGTTTTCTTGGCTGGCAAGCTCGGACGCCGTCGTCTCGACGGATCCGACGATGCTCGCGACTTTCTCCGGATTCACCGCCTTCAGCAGTCCATCGGCTGTCTGCAGGGTCTCGGCGAACCGTTCAGCGGCTGCCTGAACATCTGTGATCAGAGCCGCGATCCGGTCGTCCTGATCGCGCACGGTGGCCGAAACGGCCTCGAAATTCTGGATCGTCGACTTGGTCGACGCGATGATCTCGTTGATCTGGCTTTGCTGGTTGTTGAAGTTGTCGATCACCCTGGCGACACCGTCCACCGCGCTTTCAACCGTTTCGGGATCGACGCTTGCCAGAACCTCGTCGACACGAACGAGCGAGGCGTTTATGCCCGTGGTGAACGAACTGACCGACTGAACAACCTGTTCGATCTGGAGCGGATCGATGGCGGCGGCGATTTCGACGCCGCGTGACATGATCGCATCCACTTTCACGACGACATCCCTGCCCCCTTCGAGGATCTCGGTAATGGCGCCTTCGCGTTCCTGAACGACGGCAACGATCTTGTCGATATTCTGCATGGTTGTGGTGGTCGAGGCGATCAGGTTGCCGATGTCCTCGCTTTTGCTTTCAAGCACCCCACCAAGCGCCGCCGCGCCGGTCATGACCTTCTCAACATCCTCCGGCTTGACCGCCTGAACGATCTTCTGGACGTTATCGAGGCCTTCGTTGAGTTTCTTGGTGAACGTATCCAGTTCCTTGGCGGCGCTTTGCGCATCGGACATCAGGAGATCGATGTCCTTGCTTGCCTTGCCGAGACTGTCCGAGAACGTTGTCAGGTCATCGACAATCGCCGTCACCTTGTCAGACGGAACAGCGGCGAGCAGCCTCTCCCCCTGATCCACGAGCTTTTCCAACCGTCCGGACAGGCTGGAAAACGCCTCGGACGCCTGCCCGATGCTCGCCATGAAGTCCTTCACGCCATCCGAATTGGCGGCAAGGGCAGCAGAAAACGTCTCGACGTTCTTGATGGTGTCGTTGATCAGCGGCTTGTTCTCAACGAGCACTTCCTCGATCGTTTTCATGGTCGTGTCGGCGCGTTTGAGCACGTCGCGCGCGCCATCGACAATATCGTCAAAGAAGGATCGCTCTGCGTAGAGGACGGGAACCTTGCCGTCATCCTTGCCGAGAAGCAGCGGCGAAGACGATGTGCCGCCGGACAGATCGACATAGGCGATGCCGGTAAGGCCGGTGAAGTTCAGTGTCGCCTTGGTGTCTTCGCGGATCGGCGTGGAGGGCTTGATGCCGACTGTCGCGACAACCTTGGTCGGATCATCAGGCGCAAAATCGAGGGATTTGACGTCGCCGACCTTGATCCCGTTGAAAAGAACCTGCCCACCGACCGGGAGGCCCGTGACGGGCCCGGGATAAATGATCTTGAGGTCGACGTTCTGGCGGGATTCGGCCGTTGCGGCCTTCCAGTAGATAAACCCGAACGCGGCAGCCAAAACGGCAACCATGAAGGAACCGATCAGTATGTAGCTCGCGCGGGTTTCCATTCAGTCCAACCTATACTCGGCGCAACGCCCGTTGACCCCTGAAATATTCCTTAATCCAGGGATTGTCATTTTTCATCATATCTTCAAGTGTCCCGATAGCCAGAACACGTTTATTCCCAAGAACTGCAATGCGATCGCAAATCGAATGCAGGCTATCGAGGTCATGGGTGACCATGTAGACGGTCAATCCGAGAGTTGAACTCAGGTTTTGAATCAGCGTGTCGAATGCCGCCGCACCGATCGGGTCCAATCCGGACGTTGGCTCGTCCAGAAACACCAAATCCGGGTCGAGTGCAAGCGCACGCGCCAGACTTGCCCGTTTGACCATGCCGCCGGACAGTTCCGACGGCAGTTTGTCGGCCGCATCCTGAGGCAATCCGACAAGTTCGAGTTTCAACGTGGCAAGCTCGTCCATGAGCTGCGGGGACAGTTTCAGGTGCTCGCGCATCGGCACCTGAATGTTCTGTTTCACGCTCAGCGATGAAAACAGCGCGCCTTGCTGGAACAGCACGCCCCAGCGCCGCTCAATGTTTTTCCGTTCCTTGTCGCTTGCAGTGGAAAGATCATGGCCGAAGACCGAGATCGTTCCGGAGCGTTTGGGCGTGAGACCGAGTATGGTCCGCATCAGGACCGACTTTCCCATGCCCGAACCGCCCACGAAGCCCAGCACCTCACCGCGCCGGACGTCGAGATCGAGGCTCTGCAACACGATCTTGGAGCCGAATCCGACCGTTACATCGCGAACCGACAGAACAAAGTCCGCCTCATCGCCGGTCGATACCGTCTCGCTGCTGTTCCATTCGGCCTCTGTTGTGGTCATGCGGTCGATCAAATCCCGATTGCGGCAAAAAACACGGCAAAGAAGCCATCGACGACAATCACAAGGAAGATCGCCTTGACCACCGACAACGTGGTGTGACGGCCGAGTGATTCCGAAGATCCGCCGACTTTCAGTCCTTCCACGCAGGCGATCAGGCCGACGATCAGCGCCATGAAGGGCGCTTTCACCAGACCGACGGCGAGCGTTTCATTTGTTATGGCCACCTGAAGCTGTGTAAGGAAGGCAGCAGGCGGAATGTCGAGATAGACCCAGGTGACCAGGCCAGATCCAAACAGGGCCGACATGTCCGCAATGAACGTGAGAACAGGCAAGGCGATCATCAGCGCCAGAATGCGCGGCAGAACCAGGACTTCCGTAACGCTCAGACCGATGACGTGAAGCGCATCCACTTCTTCCTGCATGCGCATCGCCCCGAGTTCGGCCGTAAAGGCGGACCCCGACCGGCCGGCCACCATGATGGCCGTCAGAATGACCCCGATCTCCCGCAGAATGAGAATGCCCGCCAGGTCGACAACATAGATATCGACACCGAACTGCTTGAGATAAAACCCGCCCTGCTGGGAAATGATCGCCCCGATCAGAAAACTCATCAGGGCAACGATCGGCACCGCACCGATGCAGCTGCGGTCGAACTGGACGGCAATGGAGATGCTGCGCAACCGCCGCGGGTTGATGACGACTGTTGTCAGAACCAGCCCGAGCGACCCGAGAATATGCATCATCGCCAGGCCGTCTTTGTAGGCGTCGACCATCGTGCGCCCGGTTGCTTCCAGAAAACCGACGATGGTGAAACCGCCACGCTCAGGCTTGTAGCTTGGCGGATGATGCCTGTCGATCTCGTCGAAGAGCTGCTGGCGGACTGGCGTGACGCCGGTCAGACCGACCTTCCGTCCCTCGAACTCAAGACGGCCGCGGGTGCGGTGGATAAGCCACGCGCCGCTGGTGTCGAGATGCTCGATCTTGGAAACGTCGATACAGGTCAGGCGGTCCTTGGCAACTTCGAGCTGTTTAAGCCCGGTTTCCGCATCGCCGATTGTGCTCACGGTCCAGTCCCCGGAAAGAGCGAGGAACTGGTGGTCTGGACCATCGGCCTCCAGTTTCATCTCCGGATCAATCTTTTTTTCCAAGAATGCCATTCTGGATGGCTGCCCTCTTGCCGCTGGTTCGATATCCCCCGTATACCTGATTGAGAACTTTAACGTCCAGCAGCCACTTGAAAGCTTTGTCCATGGAAATCGCTCATCCTTATCTTTTGTTCCTCGGGGATGTCCCTGACGCTCTGGCCGCAAAAACTGCCATTGGCATCGTTGATTGGCGGAAAGACTGGTGTCTTGGACAGGTCAGGCTGCAAGGCTGCGCCGCTGATACCGGTCTCCCGGACATGAAAATTGCCGAAGGCGCCGCTGCGGGCGCAAAAACGATGATCATCGGCGCAGTGAACGCGGGAGGCCGCTTGCCCGATCACTGGGTCGCTTCCGTGATCGAGGCGCTTGATTCGGGGATGGATGTTGCCTCCGGCCTGCATGTCCGCCTTGGCGACATTCCGGCGATCCGGGAAGCGGCAGAGCGCAACGGCCGCTCGCTTCACGACGTGCGCCACAACGACATGACCTTTGCCACTGGCAAGGGGACCAAGAGGCAGGGAAAGCGTATACTTGCAGTTGGAACCGATTGCTCTGTCGGCAAGAAGTACACGGCGCTGGCCATGGATCGCGCCATGAACGAGCGCGGTTACAACAGCACCTTCTGTGCCACCGGCCAGACCGGTGTCTTCATTTCCGGTCGCGGTGTGGCTCTTGATGCCGTTGTTGCCGATTTCATCTCCGGCGCAGCCGAATGGATCTCCCCGGAAACGGAAGCCGAGAACTGGCAGATCATCGAAGGCCAGGGCTCGCTGTTTCATCCCTCGTTCGCCGGGGTGACCCTTGGTCTCCTGCACGGATCGCAGCCGGACGGTTTCATCGTCTGCCACGAGCCGACCAGAACAAAGATGCGCGGCGTTGAAACACCGCTGCCGACCATCCAGCAGGTCATCGACATGACCATTCAGTGCGGCCGGCTTACAAATCCGGACATCCGCTGTATAGGGATCGCGGTCAATACCGCCGCGCTCGACAAGGACGAGGCGCTCGCGTTCCTGGCAAAAGTTGGCGAGAAGCACGGTCTTCCGGCCACTGACCCGGTCCGTTTCGGCATGGATGCCATTGTCGACAAGGTCTCGGCGGAATTCGGCGCACCATGAATCAGCTTGTCAGCATTGAGGCCGAGAGCTTTGAAATCGCGGGCGGTTTCAAGATCTCCCGCGAAACCCGCACGCACGCCAAGGTCGTCGTCGTCACGATCACCGACGGTCCGGTCACCGGGCGCGGCGAGTGTGTGCCCTATCCGCGCTATGGCGAATCCCTGGAAACGGTTCAGACGCAGATAGAGGAAGTCACACCGCTGCTGAAGGCCGGTCTTTCCCGCGAAGCGCTGCTGGACGCCATGCCGGCGGGCGCTGCGCGAAATGCCGTTGACTGTGCCCTGTGGGACCTTGAAGCCAAGCGAGCGGGCAAGACGGCGTCAGAGCTTGCGGGTCTGGGGACGCTGCACCCGGTTACGACGGCTTTCACCATCAGCGTCGACACGCCGGAAACGATGGCAAGGAAAACGGCCGCTGCCGCCCATCGACCGCTTCTGAAAGTCAAGCTTGCAGGTCCCGGTGACGACGAACGCATTCGCGCCGTGCGCTCCGCTGCGCCGAACGCGCAACTCATTGTCGATGCCAACGAGGCCTGGGACGATAGCTGCTTCGACAGCAACATGACGGCCTGCGCCGACGTTGGCGTCGAACTCATCGAACAGCCCCTGCCCTCCAAATCCGATGACATGTTGCGCTCTTACAAGTCGCCGATCACGATCTGCGCGGACGAAAGCCTGTCTCCTGGCAAAGGACTGGACGATCTGAGGGACAAGTATGGCGCGGTCAATATCAAGCTCGACAAGGCCGGCGGCCTGACCGCGGCGCTGCGTCTGCTCGATGCGGCACGCACAGCCGATTTCAAGGTCATGATGGGCTGCATGCTCGGAACATCGCTCGCCATGGCACCAGCCGTGCTGGTCGGGCAGAATGCCGACTATGTCGATCTGGACGGCCCGTTGCTGCTGACGCAGGACCGCTCGCCGGGGCTGCGCTTCGACGACAGCACGCTTTATCCGCCCGATCCGGCGCTTTGGGGATAGCCGCCTGCGTTCAAGCCTCTTCTCGGCCAATGTGCCGCCGGATCACCGGCGCCGCGAACACCAGGGCAACACATCCGGCAAGGGCCGCTGCCGCCATCAGGTAAAATGGCAAATGCGGATCTTGCTGGAAGAGTGCACCTGAAACCGCAAGCCCGATTGCCGTCTGAATGCCGATCGATGCGGTCAACAGCCCCTGCCCCGTTCCGGACCAGCGCTGCGGCACCACTTTGGCCAGGATCGCGACGGCGCCAAGATGTGCCGCGCCGAATGTCAGGCCGTGCAGCACCTGCAGGGCTCCCATGAAAACGAACGACTCCGCAAACGGGAACAGTCCCCAGCGAACGATGGCGGCCAGGCCCGCAGCGAAGAGGAAGACCGGAGGATCGAAGCGCAGTGACAGTTTCCCGGCAATCGTGAACAACGCGATCTCGGCGACAACACCAATGGCCCACAAGAGACCAATGTTAAAGTCGGGCACATCGATCGAACGCCAGTACAGCGTGCCGAATCCGTAAAAGGCTGCATGTGTCGCCTGAAAAAGCCCCAGGAGCGCCAGAACGGGCCAGAACCAGAGTTGCGCAAACGGGCTCGCGCCTGGTTCCAGATCAGAAAGCTTGTCGCCGGTGTCCTTCTGCTGGCGTGGCAGCGACAGGACAACGAACCCGGTTGCCAGAGACGCGGCAATCGTCAGCGTGACAATCAGCCAGGCCGTGCTTTCCGCGGCAAGGACACCGCCGGCAAGGTTGGCAAGAACAAATCCGACAGAACCCCAAAGCCGCATACGGGCGTAGTCGGCACCGGTGTTGCGCGCCGTATCAAGTGCGTAGGCATCGCTCAACGGCAGGATCGGTGCCTTGATCACCATGTAGCCGATCATGGCCGTACCGGCGAGAAGAAGACCACCCGGAAGGTAAAACAGCGAAATGAAACCGGCCCCGATGATCGAATAGATCAGAATGGACAATCGCCGCTGGTCCGTTCTGTCGGCGATGTTGGAAAGCAACGGGCTGGCGGCAATCCGCGCAATCGTCCCGGCCCCAAGAATAAACCCGATTTCGGCGGCGCTTATGCCGCGAAATTCCAGTACCAGAGGAAAAAACGGCAGAAAAAGTCCAAAGCCGAAAAAGTGGCAGGCAAACAGCGCCGCAACCCTTGCGCTAACGTTGTTGGACAAATCGGTCATTTAACCTGTGAAACGGACTGGAACCGCGAGGGCATAAAGGGATGTTAACGATTTTCACCATACGATCTCGGTGAAGTTGCCCCTGATACGGCAACACACGATCCTTAGGCAAGTTGAGAATCGCGTCCATATGAAAGCGGCAGCAACACAGCAAGAACCAGAGTTGATCGGCGAAGCCGAATATCACACTCTCGAGCAGACCCTGCTGGAATCCGATCGCGGGCGTCGGTTTCTGAAAGAATATCTCAATCGCCACAAAACGCCTGAAACGACGGAAATCCTTGGAGCGATCCAGAGATTGGAAAAAGTCGTCACGCGCGAACGGACTGTCCCGGATCTCGACAAGATCCGGCTCGACATTGCCGAGATGCACGAGGCGATTGAACGGACCAAGGCCGAAATCGCGAACATCAAGGCCGAGGGAGACGACGACAGCAACCGTTTTGTCGATGCCTCACACGAGCTTGATGCGATCGTCACCCAGACAGAAGGTGCGACCCAGTCGATTCTGGAAGCTGCGGAACAGATCCAGGAACAGGCCTGGGTCCTGCGCGAAAAAGGTGCCGACGACGCTGCCTGCGATGAAATCGATGCGAAGGCGACGGAAATCTTCATGGCGTGTTCGTTCCAGGACCTGACCGGTCAGCGGACGAACAAGGTCGTGCAGGTTCTCAGGTATCTGGAAAGCCGTATCAACCTGATGATCGGCATTTGGGGTATCGAGGGCGTGGAAGCCGAAGATACCGCCGGCCCCGTCGATACGCGTCCGGATGCGCATTTGCTCAACGGTCCGCAAAGGTCAGGCCGGGGCGTATGCCAGAACAGCGTCGATGAACTCATGTCGGTCAGCGACGACGTTTTCAACGCAGCCCTGGAAGAAACGGGAACGGAAACCGGTTCCGAAACGCCCGAACAGCAGGACGTTTCCGGCACCGCGAGCGAGGCCGACGTCGACGCCATCATGGCGGGCGGTGACGAGCCGATGGATGCATCTGCGATCGACGACATGTTCGCATCGGCCCCGGCGGAAACTGTCGAGGAAGATGCAGCGCCGGAAGCTGCAGAAGACGAAATCGATCTGGACGCCACGCTCGACGAAGCGGCAATCGAATTGCTCTTCGACAATGAAGTCGATGCTGGTGCGGAGGAGATTGAAGACGAAGCTGAGGTCGAGGTAGAGGCCGACGCTGACGCCGAACCCGAACTTGAAGCCGACGCAGAGCTCGAAGCCGAGGCGGATGTTGCCTGGGAACTCGAGGACGAGGTCGCCGCGGATGAAGACGTTTCCGACGACCCGCTTCAGCAGCTTTCCGAAGCGGAGCGCCAGGCGCTGTTCAATTGATCACCCGGATCTGCTGAGCATAAACAAAACGCGGCCTGGGGCCGCGTTTTTTTGTTGTGCACAGGGTGCTCTTCGCCCTTAGGACCTTTGGCCTGACAAGGGGCCTTGCGTCCTGCCTTTGCCCGCCCTATCCGTCCTAACGCGACAGGGCTCGTGACAGCATGTCCGGATCGATATTCCCGCCGGTGAGCACCAGTCCCACCGTTTTGCCCTTGATCGGAAGTTTGTCATGGAGAACTGCGGCCAGGGCAGCCGCGCCTCCCGGTTCGACCACCAGCTTCAATTCCGTGAAGGCAAAGGCCACGGCGTCGAGGACTTCCTCGTCTGTCACGGTTAGCGCTTCCGACGCAAGCTGCCGCAGGATCGAAAAGCCGATTTCACCGGGTATTTCGGAAAGAAGCGCATCGCAGATGGAACCCGACTTGCGCGTGTTCGACAGCAATGCGCCGGCTTCAAGGGATCGCTTGTAGTCGTCGAAATCCGCCGGTTCCACGGTGTGAAAGCGTGTTTCGGGCGACTTGTGGGCAAGGGCGAGCGCAATTCCGCTGGAAAGACCACCACCGCCCGTGCACGCCAGAACATCGTCGAGACTGTGGCCCGCTCCGGCAGCCTGTGCCGCAAGCTCCAGACCGACCGTCCCCTGCCCCGCGATCACTGCGGGATCATTGAAGGGATGTACGAATGTGGCGCCGGTGTCAGCGCACAGGGCGGCGGCAATCTGGTCCCGGTCTTCCTTTTCACGGTCATAGGTCACGACTTGCGCCCCGAACGCACGCGTTCTTGCAAGCTTGATCCGCGGCGCATCGGCGGGCATCACGATTGTTGCATCAACGCCAAGAATTCCCGCGCTCGCGGCAACCCCTTGCGCGTGGTTTCCGGAGGAGCAGGCAACGACGCCCTTCGGGCGGTCTTCGCCTGGAATGAGATTGAGACAGTTGAAGGCTCCACGAAACTTGAAGGAACCGCTGCGCTGCAGGCTTTCAGGCTTTATGAGGACGGTCGCCCCTGTGCGTTCATCGAGCGCGGGGTGCCGCAGCAATGGCGTCTTCACGGCAAACCCGTCGATGCGACGCGCAGCCGCTTCCACGTCCGCGATGGTTACTGCTTTGCCGGAATAGTCCCGCAGTTCGTCATCAGTCGTTGGAACAACAGTTTCCGTCATCGAAGTCACCTTTGAACAATCGGGTTGCTTGATGACTTATCAGGAATTGGATGTAACTCAATATGCAGACAGCGCTTTCGATACCGGAATTTTTCCCGTTCCAGTTCGGCGTACCGGGCCGACTTCACTCACTCAGCCGCTCTGGCGCGGCCCGCATGCGCGTTGTGGATGTCGCGTGCTGCGATGCAATTGTCCAGAAACTGCTGTGCGCTGGCTGCCCAGGTGTAGTTCAGCGCGATCTTCCGGCAGTGGTCCCTGGGTATGTCCAGGGCCGCTTCTGCCGCTTCCTGCAGATTATCCGAAAGCACGCCCGCCCCCGTATCGCCGATGACGTCGAGCGGCCCCATGACCGGATAGGCCGCGACCGGAACTCCGCAGGCCAGCGCCTCTAGAAGGACGTTGCCGAACGTGTCGGTAAGCGACGGGAAAACAAAGACATCGCCCGCGGAATAGTGACGGGCGAGATCCTCGCCGAGCCTGGCACCGGTGAAATGCGTATCAGGGTATTCGCGCCGGAGGGTCTCCAGCTGCGGACCGCCGCCCACGACGACCTTCGATCCGGGAAGCGTCAGGTCAAGAAAGGCCTTGATGTTCTTCTCGACCGCAACCCGGCCGACATACATGAAGACGGGCCGCGGCAGGTCATCGGGAAGAACGGAGCCCTCATACGGTCTGAACAATTCCTCGTCGACACCGCGCGACCAGCGCATCAGGTTCTTGAACCCGCGTGCACGCAGATCGTTTTCCAGCGACCGCGTCGCCACCATGCACCCGCACCCCGCATTGTGAAACCTGCGCAACCAGTTGTAGGACCAGGACAGAGGCACCGGAAGGCGCGCGGAGACATATTCGGGAAACCGGGTGTGATAGCTCGTGGTGAACGGTTCACCCGCTTTCCTGGCAACGCTTGCCGCGAGAATTCCAAGCGGTCCTTCCGTCGCAATATGAAGGTGCTCGCAGTCGAATTCGCGGATCAGCCGGCGTACGGCACCCCTGTGCGTGAGCGAGAGACGGATTTCGGGATAGGTTGGACAGGGCAAGGTCTTGAAGGCCTGGGGCGACAGGAATTCCACCCTGACACCAGTTGCTCCCAGCGCTTCCGCGGTTCGTTCCAACGACCTGACCACACCGTTGATTTGCGGATGCCAGGCATCGGTCACGATCAGGATGGAACTCATGCGGCGACCGGGGCTTCCCTGGATTTCGCCGGTGCCGGTCCCTCCTGGGTTTGATCCGCCCATCGGATTACCTCAAACGTCCCGTCGTGATGTTCCGCAACCGCCGTGCAACTCTCAACCCAGTCGCCGGTGTTGATGTAGTGAATACCGTTCATATCACGATCAGCCGCATGGTGGATATGACCGCAGATGACACCGTCAACGCCCTGGCGGCGCGCCTCATCGGAAAGCGTTTCCTCGAACCGGCCGATGAAACTGACGGCGTTTTTCACCTTGAGCTTGGCCCAGGCGGACAATGACCAGTAGGTCAGCCCGAGGCTTCTGCGAATGAGGTTGACCCAGGTATTGACGCTCAACGCGGTGACGTAGGCCTTGTCGCCGAAAAATGCGAGCCACTTGGCGTGGCGGATGACAACATCGAACTGATCCCCGTGAATGACGAGATAGCGTTTGCCGTTGGCCGCTTCGTGGACGATGCTGTCGCTGACCTCGACGCCGCCGAAATGCGTGCCGAGGAAGTTCCGCAGGAACTCGTCATGGTTCCCCGGAATATAGTGTATGCGGGCACCTTTGCGGCCCTTGCGCAGGATCTTCTGCACCACATCATTGTGCAGTTGTGGCCAGTACCACGTGCGTTTTAGCCGCCACCCGTCGACAATGTCGCCGACCAGGTAGATGGTTTCGGCATCATGCTCTTTCAGAAAATCCAGAAGGAATTCAGCCTGGCAACCGCGGGTGCCGAGGTGCACGTCAGAAATGAACAAGGATCGGTAGTGTCGCGATGTCTCTGCGGTAGACATGGCATTTCTCCATATTCCATTAGCACCGCTATAGACGCGATTCAGGTTGCAATATTATGACAGATGCGCAGACGCCTGCCGGAGTTTCCGAATTCCAATTTTTCCTGAACGGCAATATAGCGCTCACGTCCCGATATGCTAAGGGTTGCAAAAATGGAGGTTTTTCATGGATCTGGGTCTAAGAGGAAAAAAGGCGATCGTGTGCGCGTCGAGCCGCGGTCTTGGCAAAGGCTGCGCGGAGGCGCTCGCCGAAGCCGGTTGTGACATCGTTCTGAACGGCCGCACCGAAGCCGTCCTGGAAGAAACGCGAAAACAAATTCAGACCCGGTACAACGTGTCGGTTCTCAGCATCGCCGCGGACGTTTCCACGCCCGAAGGCCAGCGCGCGCTTCTGTCCGCCTGTCCGGATCCGGACATCCTCGTCAACAACAATGGCGGCCCTCCAAGGCGCGATTATACGCAGCTTGACAGGGACGCCCTGGTCGACGGCGCTATCCAGAATTTCGTAACACCTGTCGAGCTTATCCAGGCTGTCGCACCGGGCATGAAGGACCGCGGCTTCGGCCGGATCGTCAATATCACCTCCCTGTCGGTGAAGATGCCGATCGAGGGTCTGGACTTGTCCAGCGGTGCAAGGGCGGGCCTGACGGCCTTTCTCGCAGGCGTCTGCCGGCAACTGGCCCCGCACGGCGTGACGATCAACAATCTCCTGCCGGGCAAGATGGACACCGACAGGCTCAGAGGCGGATTTGAGCGGGCCGCACAGCAGACAGGCACGAGCCTGGATGACATCAGGGCACAGCAGGCTGCCGAGATTCCGACCCGGCGCTTCGGCAATGCGGAAGAATTCGGTCAGGCCTGCGCCTTCCTGTGCTCTCAGCATGCCGGCTACATCACCGGACAGAACCTGCTCATGGACGGCGGCCTCTACCCGGCAGCCTTCTGAGCGGAAGAGAACACAAAAAAGGCCGGGATCGACACCCGGCCTTTTCAGTCATACGGCTGTTCGGATCAGAACTTGTAGCGCAGCGATGCGGACAGGATGTTCACGTTGCTGTCGACATCAGCGACATAGGTTCCGAAGGTTGAGTTGTAATCCTGATGGCTCGGATCAATGTTGATATTCGTGTCTTCCGTCAGGATGTGCGTGTACCCGACATCGAAGGACATGTGCTTGTTGAAGTTATAGCTGGCACCGGCTGACAGCCACCAGCGATTGTTGTCCGGAAGACGTGTGGAGCGGATATCTTCGTCGATCGGCGACAATTCGTATCCGACACCGGCACGGAAGGTCAGCTTCTCGTTGAAATCATATTCACCGCCCACGGAGAAGAACCAGCCGTCGTCATAGTTGAAATGCAATGTGGTCAGCGCAGAGCCGGTAACCGTGGATGTTGCCACCGGGGACTTCAGGCGGCTCCAGTTGGTCCACTCGACCGTGCCGAGCAACCGCATCTTGTCGGTGATCTTTTGCTTTGCCGAGATGTTGACCATGTCCGGCATGACGACGCCCAGATCGATCTCTGCGCGCGTGCCACTTGCAAAAAGCTGTCCGTTCAAGCTGTGGCCGACGCCCGAGCGGTATCCGATACCGATCTCGGTGCCTTCGACCGGCTTGATTGTGACACCGGCGGTAACGCCAACACCGAAACCGTCACCATAGATCTCGTTTGATCTTGGAAATCCTGCACCGGAGGTCGCATCCGCCGACTTCAGGCTGACATCCAGATACTGGACCTGAACGCCGACAGCCAGGGCAATCATCTCGTTGACCTGATAGGCAACACTTGGGTTGACGTTGATTGAAAAGACCCTGGAAGAGCGAGAATAAAACTGCGCCGCCCAGTTCTGTTCGGGCTTCGTGGTCAGGCCGAACGGCGAGTTGATGCCGATCCCGAAGACCCACTTATCATCGGGCCTATAGGAAATGTACGTCGCCGGCACGACCGCATCCAGACCGATATCGCCACTTCCAACCGAGGACGTGCCCAGGAGACCACCGCTCAACGTTCCGTTGATCTCGGAGTTCGGAATAATCACCGATCCGTGTGTTTCAACCGTCCAGCCCATCTGTGCACCGATAAGCGCCGCCGGGTTCCAGTACATGGCCGAGATCGTGTCCCCGGATGTCCCGTATCCAGCGAAGGACGTCCCCTGAAAATACGCGCTCTGTTCGCGGATCGCGAACGCACCCGCATGTACAGCGTTCGCTGCGATTGAGAAGGCTATTGCCGTGGAGGCGAATAGAATTGTGTTTTTATTTGCCCATTTCATGGTGTTTTCTCCCATCCCCCTCCCGCCGGAGGAAATCTGATTTCGGAGAACAGGTTTTTCCAAGATCGGGCGCTGTTGCAAGACAAGAATTCACCGCTGGCGCGGCGCATTTCTTCATGCTGCAACGCAAAATAATTCATGAAACGCGTCACGCAGGCGGACAAAAGAAGCAAAAACGGGCACAAAGGACTTCGTCGGCGTCCCTTTGTCTCGCACTCGACACACATATGCAAGAATGCCTAAAAAATGGGCAAACAAACATTAACCTTCCTTTAACGTCAATTATTCGGTGATCGTTGCTGCATTGCCACACTTACCCTTAGGGAAGGCCTGCCCCTTTGTGGATGACTTGGTATGATGTAGCCGCCGGACTCTGCGCTTTCTGCAGCCAGAGCCGGTCTTTCAAGTTGCAGAACCGGGTGTATCCGGCACCGCCCGGCGCGCTCAAAATCGGCGCGTCCGGGCGCAATCTCGATGTTACGCCAAGGTCACGTGCGAAAAGATTCGCCGCAACTTTTCCCGACCTTGTCAGGCACCGGTGTCGCGCGCAGACAGAAAGCGCCGCATTGCGACATCGCTCCAGGGCGCCAGGCGCGCGCGCGCGTCGCGATGGCTCTCGTAGATGCGCTTGCTGAGCGGGTCTTTTTCGGCGAACTCCAAAAGGACGGCAGATGCCGTTTCGCGCAGAGCCGTCAGAACCTCGTCCGGATAGGGCTTCACAGTGACACCGTCTTCTTCCTGAAGCAGCTTCAGGCTGCCCGCGTTCTCCCAGTCGCTTTCCGCAAGCGCTCGCCCATTCTCCGCGCGGCATGCTTCCAGCACGACGGCACGCAGGTCTTCCGGCAAGCCCTCCAGGGCAACCTGGTTGAAGAGCGCTTCGCCCGTGCCGTTTGGTTCATGAAATCCCGGCGAATAGTAATTTTTCGCAATCTTCTGGAATCCCATCGCGCGGTCGGACCACGGACCGAGGAACTCGGTCGCATCGAGCACGCCGGACTGGAGCGCCTGAAACAGCTCCGCCGGCGGCAGTCCGACAGGTGTTGCCCCGAGCCGGCGCATGACCTCGCCGCCAAGGCCCGGCATGCGGATCTTGAGACCGTTCAGATCTTCCAGGCCGTTGATATCCTTCTTGTACCAGCCGCCCATCTGCACGCCGGTATTGCCGGCCATGACCGGTTTGACGCCGAACGGTGCATAAAGCTCGTCCCAGAGCGCCTGTCCGCCGCCGCGCTCGATCCAGCTGATGTGTTCATGCGGCAGCAGACCGAAGGGAATGGCCGTGAAGAAAACGGAAGCCGGGATCTTGCCTTGCCAGAAGAACGAGGCCGTATGCGCCATCTGTGCAGTCCCGGACGCGACTGCGTCGAAAACCCCGAGCGCCGGCACAAGCTCGCCGGCCGAATAGAGCCGGATGCGCAAGCGCCCCCCTGTCATCGTCGCAACCTGGTCGGCGATCCTTTGTGCCGTGACGCCGGGGCCCGGCAGGTTCTTCGGCCAGGATGTCACCATTTTCCACTCGAGTGTAGCGGTGCCCTGCGCCAGGGCCGGCGCAGCAAGAACCGTCCCGCCTCCGGCCAGAGTGCCGCCGAGCATCGCCCTTCGGCTCAAGTGTCTGTCGTTGCCTGTCTTCTTTGCGGACATCTCACGCGCTCCAAAGTTGATAGAAATGATGGACGGGACCGTGGCCGGAGCCGATCTCGAGCTGATCGGCAGCGGCGATCGCGCCGTGCACATACGATTTGGCGGAGGCAATGGCCTCCTTCATCGTCAGTTGCTTCGCCAGGCCGGCCGCGATCGCGGAAGACAGCGTGCATCCGGTTCCGTGTGTGTTTTCGGTCGCAATACGCCTTTCGCGCAGCCAGATGGCGTCAACGCCGTCTTGCAGAAACAGGTCATTGCTGTCCTCGCCGGTGCCGTGCCCCCCTTTCAGCAGAACGGAACGGGCACCAAGCCCCAGAAGCCGTTCAGCCTGAGACAGCATGTCTGCCTCGCTCTGTGCAACCGGCACCTCCAGCATGCGCGCCGCCTCGTGAAGATTGGGTGTGATCACGTCGGCGAGCGGAACCAGTTCGGCGATCAGGCTTGAAACCGCGCTCTCGGCCAGCAACGGATCGCCGCTGGCGGCGACCATGACCGGGTCCAGAACAATCGGCCCCGTCTCATGCGCCCTGAGGCCTTCGGCGACCGTCCCGATGATGGTCGAACTGGCAAGCATGCCGATTTTCGTCGCCTTGACGCCAAGGTCTGAATAGACCGCATCCATCTGTGCGCGCACGAAGTCCGTCGGCACGTCATGAATGGCGCTGACGCCCCTGGTGTTTTGTGCCGTCAGGGCCGTCAGCACGCTCGCGCCATAGACGCCATTGGCCGAAAATGCCTTCAGATCCGCCTGGATCCCGGCACCGCCACCTGAATCCGATCCCGCAATGGTCACTGCGATCGCGGTCATGTGCATCTCCTCTTTCTGAATTGTCTTGCGCAGCGCTCAGGCGCTTTTCAGCCTGACTTCGATATCGCGCGACGTCATCGTGTAGAGCGCGTCGAGCAGTTCGGGAACGAGCGAGCCGGGCCCGCGAGCCTCGGACGCCGCCATCTCGCCGGCAATGTTGAACACCGAAAGACCCGCAGCGGCGGCAAGCGCCATATCGGGCTCGACACTCGCAAACGCCGCCAGTACGGCACCGCCGGCGCAGCCCGTCGCGGTCACGCGTGCCATGAGAGGGTGTCCGTTGCGCAGCCTGAAGTCTTCCTGCTTGCTTTCGATCCTGTCTTCCTCACCCGTAACCGCCAGAACCGTGCCCTCATTGATAAGGCTTTCAACCGCCTGCCGGTTGTCAAAGAGAGCCGACTGCTCTGCTTCGTTCAGACGGACGAGATCGGGTTTCAGGCTCAGGAGTTCGCGCGCGTAGGCACAGCGGATAGGAGACCTTTCGACAAATACCGGGTCGATACTGACCGGCCGGCCCGCCGTTCTGGCGGCCTCGATGGCAACAGGGATGGCCTGACGGCGGACCTCGTCAAGGGTACCCAGATTGATCAGCAGGGCATCCGCACCCGCTGCAAAACCGGCCACTTCTTCAGGCGCAAGCGTCATGGAAGGGATCGCGCCAATCGCAAGCAGAACGTTGGCGGTGAAGTGCTGTGCCACGGAATTCGTGATGGCGTGAACGCGCGGCGCTTTCCCGCGAACCCTCTCCAACAGGTCAAAGACAGTCTCGGCCGCGAGGGGCTGTGTTGAAGCAGCAACCGAAAGGCTCATGCATCTCCTCCGAATAAGGACGTTCCAATCGAAGAGATGAAAGAAAGGCGCGCAGCCGGATGGCCATCGGTCTATCTCAAATCCCTCCGCCGGTACCAACCGGATCAGGTTCAAGGAGTTGGCGCATGCCTCTCAGCCCGGTCTTCTAACGCCGGGCACCCCCATGAGACTTCTGAACTGCTAACAAGCCAGGTTCGCGATTGCAAGCCCCGGTCCGGTCCCGCAAGGTTCACTGGGCGTCATCGGCAATTGACTGATGCGGTCAGATAGGCGATGTCCTTGAGCAATCCATTGGAAAGCAAACTGCCGGAGTGTCGCATGGTTCCGTTTTTCGTGATGATCAAATGCCAGTTGGGCAAGACTTACCAGGTTGCCAATGCCATCGCAGATGCGGAAATTGCTTCGGAGGTCTATTCCACCAGCGGCGACTATGACCTTCTGGTGAAGTTCTATGTCGACGACGGTGCCGACATCGGACATTTCGTCAACGAAAAAGTGCACCCGATCGGCGGCATTCAGGACACCAAGACAATTATCACGTTCAAGGCATTCTAACCTTTTCCTGCGTTTGTTCCTTGCCGGGATACGGATTTCTTACCAAGGAGATGTTCGATGCGTTTGGTTATCTCAGCAATGATCGTTGCAGGTTTGAGTGTTATGCCGGTCACTGTTGCCGATGAGGCAGGAGCCCAGGGCATGCCGCCGGAGCAGATCAAGCAGATCCTCGACATGACCAAGAAAAGTTGGGTGTCCTTCCGGGACTGGCAGGGTCAGCAGCTGATTTACTTCACCCATCTGGAAGCCTGGAAATGCGGCATTGACTATGTCTTTTACGGCCTGAACGGTGGTCCGCTTGACCAGATCTGGGAACTGGATACCTGCAATCCCGACAACCCGAACGCGGTTCTAAAGGACAAGCCCTATATCGAGTTGCCCGCCGGTTCGACCCAGTCGATCAGCGTTCAGCTGATCTACCCGGACGGGTCGAAAAGCCCTGTCGAGACGTTCCAGTACAAACCGCAATGACCGGGGACAGCCAAACCGGTCACGCCAAGGCAAGGCCTGGAGGCTGGAAGTGCCCCGAGCGCGCGTCCGTTCTCCGCCCCAAGGATCGTGTGTCCGGTGCCTGCCGGATCGCCGACTATGGTTTTCCATAGATAACTTGTTGGCGACTGCTGCTCTATCTTTTCAGAAATTTGATCTGTTTGGAGAAAGCCAATGGCTGATGATCCCTGCTGGGGTTGGTGGGATTTGCACTGGAACAAAGAGTTTTGCACCGTGCTGTCGGAGGCCAAGATTCTGAGTGGAGAATTCACTGGTGCGGCTTACAAGTTGCGCGTCATGGCAGATCTCACCGACGACGTTTACGCGAAGAGAAAACTGTTTGAGGCGGCAGAAAGGTTTGACCTGGCCGGCAAAGCACTGGGAACACCTGAAAAATTCAATGACGCTTTCAAGGCTTTTCACGCGCTCAAGACGTTTCATGAAAACTTCAAGAAGCTGACGCCACAACTTATTGCAAATGATCCGGATGCATCGGCAAAGGCGTTCGGAGATATGTTGGCCGCCGCGGCCACCGCCTTTGACAAGATGGGCATGCCCTTCATTTTGTACACGAAATTCCTGACAGATGCAGGTGAACTCATTGATGGCGTGCTGCACGGCCTCATGCCCGACAAACGCAAGGGTGTCGCCTGGTCCATGTACCGCAAGGCCATGAACGACGAACTGAGAGGCGACAAGCACTTGATAGGCAGGTAGCAGCCCGGACACAAACCACCGGCGGTTCCACAAGCCGCGACAGGCTTCAGGACCGCGACGGTGTAGATGCCCTGCGGTCCTTGGTGCGGTCGAGACCAAGCCTGTGCTCGCGATATATGACGAATACGCCGGCCGCAATCACGATCAGCGCACCGGCGATCACCTCCACCGAGGGCATATCCGCAAAGACCAGCCAACCGATCAAAATCGCCCAGAGCATGTTGACATAATCGAACGGGGCGATGGTTGACGCCTCGGCGTATCGGTAACTCTGTGTAAGCAGGATCTGCCCGACGCCGCCGGCAAGCCCGATCACCAGCATCAGACCCGCTGTCGACGCATCCGGAACAACCCAGGCCTGACCCGGCAGCAGAATGCCAAGCGGCAGCGTCAAAAGGGACAGAACAGTCGACGACGCGGCAAACCAGGTCACGATGGTCGAGGTCCGCTCCGTTTCGCACAGTTTGCGCACAGTGATCATTGCAAGCGCGGCAAAGCCGGCCGCCATGATGCCGAGAAGCGCACCCAGCGTTGATGTACTGTCCAGCTCCCCCTCGCCCAGATGCGGCGACAGAACGATCAAAATTCCCAGAAAGCCGACCCCTACGGCACTCCACCGGTAAACCCGCACCGTTTCACCGAGCAGAAAAAACGCCAGAACGACAACGAAAAGGGGCGTTGCAAAACCGATGGCGGTCGCATCCGGCAGCGGCAGAAGGTAGAGCGCCGTGAAGGAACACACCATCGCGGAGAGCCCGATCGCCGCCCGCGTGAGGTGACCGCGCGGATTGCTCGTCTTGAATGCCAGGCCCAGCTCTCCGCGCAATCCCACCATGAGCAGAACGGGAAAGAGGCCAAAGAAATTTCGGGCAAAGACGAGTTGACCGATCGGGACCTGCTCGGCTGCGATCTTGAGTGCCGTCACCATGACAAAGAAGGTGAAGGTAGAGCCGAGCTTCAGGGAAATACCCAGCAGCGGGGCATGTCGCGTCATACCTGTGGGAGCCGGAGCTCCGGTGAATCGAGAACGCAGGCTTTTGAATGCCATCTGGAACATCCGGGACCGGCGCAAAAGGGTTTGCTCTTCCCAGACGCACCGGGCCTAAGGATCGGAAAGAGCGGCAAGCAGCTCCCGGCAGCCGGCGTCATTTGCCACTGCGCTCAAATTCTGAGCCAGAAACGGATGGGAGCCGTGTTATAGGTTGGCTAGCTACGCCAATATCCCGCGAAGCCGGCGACAATGCAATCGACGAAGTCGCAAAAGGAGGGTTTCGGGATGCATGACAGACCTGCAAATTGAGCGGATCCGTCAAAATCTCTTCACAAGTGGCTCATGACCCCTTACCGGTCTCCCCTTGCCACATCAGCTACCTATAATCTCAGGAAACACAGATTCGAGAGGCAGACTGCCATGTTCCGTTCGTTTTTCAAGAACCGCAAGTGGTTCCTATGGGCCTGGATTGGCTCTGTCCTCATCCTCTGGGTGACCTGGTACAAGGTTCAGCAAAGCGTCAAGATCAACGAATGGTATGGAACGTTCTTTGATATGATCCAAAGAGCGCTACAGACACCTGGCAGCGTGACGTCCGAAGAGTACTGGCAAGGTATCTTGGCCTTTCTCGAGGTCGCTATTCCACTTATCACCGTTGCGGTGCTGCTGGAGTTCTTTATCCGGCACTATGTTTTCAGGTGGCGCACGGCGATGAACGACTACTACATGTCTCATTGGCATGTCGTTCGCCATATCGAGGGAGCAGCGCAAAGGGTTCAGGAAGATACAATGCGTTTCGCAAGGATCATGGAGAGCCTCGGCGTCTCCTTCATGCGATCGATCATGACCCTTGTCGCGTTTCTGCCTATCCTGTGGGAGTTGTCACAGCATGTGACAGAGCTGCCCATCGTCGGTCAGGTCGAAGGCGCTCTGGTTTTTGCAGCCTTGCTTTCTGCAGCCTTCGGCACCGTTTTGCTCGCTCTTGTCGGGATCAAACTGCCTGGCCTTGAGTTCAACAATCAGAAAGTCGAAGCAGCGTACCGCAAGGAACTTGTCTACGGAGAAGATCATGACGATCGCGCCAGCCCTGCAACAATTACGAGCCTTTTCAGCGACGTTCGGAAAAATTATTTCAAGCTTTATTTCCACTATCTCTATTTTGACGTTGCCAAGTGGGTCTATCTGCAAGGCGCTGTCCTTATCCCGCTGATCGTACTCGCACCGACGATCCTGGCTGGCGCCATTACTTACGGCCTCTTGCAGCGCATCAGTTCTGCTTTCAACCAGGTGGAGAACTCCTTTCAGTTCCTTGTGAATTCCTGGGGCACGATCATTGAACTCATGTCGATATACAAGCGCTTGCGCGCGTTTGAACAACACATCAGACAATATGAAAACGAAGGTGGGGAACCAATACCCCTCCCGGCCGAATAAACTCAACCGCCTCTCGAAAGAGAAAAGGCGCCGGAACCGGCGCCTTTTTTGTTGGTCCTGGCAGCCGTTACTTCGCAGCCTGGATCGCTTCCCAGACCCGGAGCGGAGTTGCCGGCATGTCGATCAGTTCACTGACGCCGGCGCCGTCCTTGAGCGCCATCTGAACCGCGTTCATGACGGCCGCACAGCCGCCGATGGTCCCGGCCTCCCCGGCTCCCTTGATGCCCATCGCGTTGGTGGTCGAGGGAACGTTCCGCGTCTCGAAATGAATGTCGGAGAGGTCCGCCGCCCTCAGGAGCCGGTAATCCAGCAGCGACGCCGTCAGAAGCTGGCCATCCTCGTCGTAAACCGTGTGCTCGCACAGCGCCTGGCTGACCGCGTTTGCGGCCCCGCCGATCACCTGACCTTCAAGCAGCAGCGGGTTCACCGTCACGCCGAAATCATCGATGATGACATAGTTCAAAAGCGCCACGTCTCCGGTCTCCGGGTCGACTTCCACTTCGCACACATGCGTGCCGTTGGGATAGGTTGCCTCATTCTGACGAACTTCCTCGCGCGCGGACAGCGTTTCTCCGGCCGATGCAACGATCTCCGCAAGACTGACCTGCTGATCGGTGCCGACCACACGGACGATGCCGCTTTCCAGTTCCAGATCGTCGGCCCCGGCTTCCAGACGGTCGGCGGCAAGTTCCTTGACCTTCTTCACCAGCGCATCGCTGGCATCGCGGACCGATGGCAGCCCGAGTGGGATCGAGCGCGATCCACCGGTGCCGCCGCCATTTTCAACACGATCGGTATCCCCCTGGATCACCTCGACATCGTCGATCGTCACACCGAATTTCTCGGCAACGACCTGACTGTAGGACGTGGCGTGGCCCTGCCCGTTGGTCTGCGTTCCGATCAGGAGAGTCAGGTTGCCGTTCTCACCGAGCTCGACCGTCGCTTCTTCACCGCCCGGAAATGCGCAGGCCTCAATGTAGGAGCATAGGCCGATACCACGGTATTTGCCGGCGCGCGCACTTTCTTCCTGACGGGATGAAAATCCTTCCCATCCGGAAACTTCGAGCGCCTTTTCCAGGTGTGCCGCATAGTCGCCGGTGTCATACATGCGCCCTGTCTGGGTCGTGTAGGGCAGCTGTTCTGCCTTGATGAAGTTCCGTTTGCGGATCTCGACGGGTCCAAGACCCGTCTCCTCACCGGCCTTGTCCATGAGCCGCTCGATCAGGTAGGCAGCCTCGGGCCGTCCGGCGCCGCGAAAGGCATCCGTCGGCACGTTGTGCATGTAGATGCCTTCGGTCTTGGCGAACACGGCCGGTATGTCATAAAGGCCGGATGACATGGCCGTGCCGACCCATGGGATGAAGGGTGCGAACTGGCTGAGATAAGCTCCCATCGCCGCTTTCACGAGCACCCTCAGACCAAGGATCTTTGCATTCTCGTCGAGCGCCAGCTCTGCGGTGCTGAGATTGTCCCGACCGTGCGCATCGGTCACGAAATGCTCCATGCGTTCGCCCGTCCAGCGAACGGGCTTGCGCAGCCGCTCCGCTGCGATCATCAGTAGCGGGTATTCACGGTAACAGAAGGCCTTGGTTCCAAAGCCGCCGCCGACTTCCGGCGTGATCACCTGGATCTTGTCTTTTTCCAGCCCAAGCACCTTGCAGATGACATCGCGCATGCCGTGGCCGCCCTGCGTGCCCAGCGTGAGCTTGTAGCGCTCGCTCTCGGCAATGAATTCAGCAACACAGCCGCGCAATTCCATGTAGTTGGCGACGATGCGGTTGTTCACGATTTCAATGGAAACCGTCTTGTGCGCAGCCGCAAAGGCCTCGTCGGTCCTTGCCTCGCTGCCGTGACCGAACGTGAAGGCGATGTTGGAGCCGTGTTCCGGCCAGACCTTCACGGCGTCCGGTGCGAGCGCATCCTCAATACCGATCACCACATCGAGCGGCTCATAATCAACTTCCAGCATCTCGGCGGCGTTGCGGGCCGTGTTGATGTCGTCGGCAACGATAAAGGCGATCGCGTCGCCGACATACCTGACTTCATCGGTACACAGGAGCGGCTGCGGCGGCAGCCAGTGGTCCGTTCCGTCTATCTGCTTGAGACGCGCCATCGTTGGCAATGTGTGGCCTTCGACGTCGGCTCCGGTAAAAACCAGATATACACCGTCCATTGCCTGAATGTCGGCGGCATTCTCGACACGGATTTTGGCATGCGCCATTGCGGAACGGACCACAACACCATGCAGACAGCCCTCGGGCTGATAGTCGCCGGTGTAAATGCCCTCGCCCGTGATGAGCGGCTCATCTTCCTTGCGGCGCAAAGGTGCGCCGACACCGAATTTCGGAGTGACCATCTGGTTCATAAATCAGGACCTGTGTTTTGGGAGGACTTCCCTGGAAATCAGAATACCGAAGACAACGGATATGCACCCATGTAAGTCTCGAAGGCCCCTGTAGCCAGTGGTTCTGTCGCCTATCGCGCTTCGAAACAGGTGTGCTCACTAAAATATAGCCGGTTCGGCGCAGAAGGCAAACCGTGCCGTAACCGCTTTCTTTCCGGCGCAAAAGCGCTTAGCCTGAGCGTATCGCCACAACCAGACCGACCGAACGGACCCACACGCGCATCCCACTGAGCGCCCCTGTCCCGGTTTTCGTTCGTTCCTGAAAAAATGAAAAAGCGCATCGAGAGGACAGGCCCGAAACCGGACGCCTGACGTCAAAGGACTTCAACTTGCTGAAACGAGTCGAACAGAAGCTGGCCACGATGACGGGTGGATTACCTTCCAACACGGTAGGCGCGCTCTGGATATTGCTGGCGGCATTCGGCTTCTCGATCATGGTGACGCTGATCAAGTTCGTCGGCCAGGACATCGGTGTCTTTCAGATCCTCGTGGTGCGTCAGGCGGTGATGCTGGTGATTGTCGCTCCGACGATCCTGCGTGGATTGCCGAGTTCCCTGTCGACCCAAAGACCCGGCCTGCAGCTTGCCCGCGTCCTGTTGGCAACCACGGCCATGCTCTGCGGCTTCACCGCTTTCATTGAGCTTCCGCTCGCCGATGTCACCGCGATCAGCTTTTCGCGCACATTCTTCATTACCATCTTCGCCATCTGGTTCCTGGGTGAAACCGTCGGCGTGCACCGTTGGGGTGCGACCTTTGTCGGCTTTCTTGGCGTTCTTCTGATGCTGCGGCCGGGTGCGGAAGGGTTCGTCGACCCCTACGCTGTTCTTGCCATCATAGGCGCAGGCTGTGCCGGTATGGTCATGATCGTCGTGCGCATTCTGACTCGCACCGACAGTCCCGTGACCATTCTCACCTACCAGGCGCTCGGGGTCGGTCTTATCATGCTCATTCCGGCAATCATCAACTGGCAGCCGCCGACACTGCACCAGTGGGGCCTGATGATCCTGATCGGCATCGTCTCCTGGGCGGCGCAACTCGCCAACATCAAGGGTTTCAAGGCAGGCGAGGCAACGGCGATCGCGTCGCTCGACTACACCAGGCTCCTTTATGCAACCATCTTCGGTGCACTGGTGTTCGGCCATTGGCCGAGCGTCGAAACGCTGATCGGCGCGTCGATCATTATCGCGGCCTCGATCTACACGGTGCGGCGGGAAGCCAAGCGAGGCCGTGAGCTGGCCCGCGCTGCCGAAGGGCGTGGTGAATCTCACTAGGCTGCACAATAGCGGCGCTTATGCGGACGCAGCCACGTTCCTGCGGGTAAAACGGCCTTCGGCGATCAAGCGCTTTTTGCTTCTGCCTGGGCGCGTTTTTGCGCCTCTTCCTCGACCAGCTCCTTCTTGGAGAGTTTGCCGACCATGGTTTTCGGAAGCTCGTTGCGAAACTCATATTCTCTCGGCAATTCAATGGCTGAAAGGTGTTCTTTGAGAAACAGCTTCAACTCTTCACCCGTAAGGGATTCGCCTTCCTTCAGCTTGACGAATGCCTTCGGCGACTGGCCGCGATATTCGTCGGGGATGGCAATGACGATTGTCTCGTCAACGGCCGCATGCTGATAAATCGCTTCTTCGATCACACGCGGATAGACGTTGTAGCCGGAACACAGGATGAGATCCTTGATCCGGTCGACGAGATAGATGAAACCGTCTGCGTCGCGGTAGCCGACATCACCGGTGTGAAGATAACCCTCCGGCGTGATCGTGTCCGCCGTGGCGTCGTCCCGCTTCCAGTAACCCTTCATGATCTGCGGGCCATGCAGAAGCAGTTCACCCTTCTCGCCTTCCGCAACTTCCGTTTCACGATCCTCGATACTGACGAAGCGCGCGCTCGTACCCGGGACCAGTCGCCCGATCGAGCCGGCACGGCGGTTTTCGTCAAGCGGATTGACGGCAGCGACCGGTGACGACTCCGTCAGGCCGTACCCTTCAACGAGGATACACCCGGTCAGCGTTTCGAAGCTTTCCTTGACCTCGACCGGCAGCGGAGCGCCACCGGAAATGCATAGCGAGATGCTGGACAGATCATAGCCCGACGTCAGCGGCGAGTTGTTGATCGCGGTGTAGAGCGTCGGCACACCCGGAAAAAGCGTCACCTGTTTGCGCTTGATCACATCCAGCAGGGCTTTGAGCTCGAAGCGGGGCTGCAGCACCATTTCCGCAGCGAGGATAATCGACAGGTTCTGGGCGACCGTCATGGCGAAGACGTGGAAGAACGGCAGCACGCAGAGCATCTTTTCCTTGCCCAATTGCGCCTTTTCGAAAACGCACCGCATCTGCTCGATATTGGCTGACAGGTTCTTATGCGTGAGCATCGCACCCTTGGGAACTCCTGTTGTTCCACCCGTGTACTGCAGCACGGCAATCGCATTTTCCGGGTCGATATCAACCGGTTCCGGCGCTGCGCCTTCCGTTTGCAACTCGTCGAACCAGACATGCGCTTCATCGCGCGGAATGACGGCAAGTTCCTTGCGCTTGAAGAGGTTGAACAGCACCTTCTTCATTGTCGGCAGACAGAAGGACATCGGGCACACGATGATCTTGTCGAGCACCCGCTCTTTCCGGACCGCCTCGACCTTGTCGTAGATCACCTTCAGGTCCATCGTCACCATGATGCGCACGTCGGCATCGCGTGCCTGGAAGCTGATTTCACGCTCGACATAAAGCGGATTGAAGTTGGCGACGGTTGCTCCGATCTTCAAAATCGCAAAGTAGAAGATCGTGTAGAAAGGCGTGTTCGGAAGGCAGAGACCCACATGAACGCCGGGTCCGACCCCCATGGCCTGAAGTCCCGCAGCTGTCGAATTCACAAGGTCGCTGAGCTCGTCATAGGTCCAGACCTTGCCCATGAAATCGGCGGCAGGCGATCCGCCGAAATTCGAGACAGTTGCTTCAAGATACTCGTGTACCGGACGGGGCTCGAATGCCGCGTTCCACTCCTCCGCAGTCGTCATAACGTTCTCCAACGCGTTATTTTCCGCTTCAACGCTTGAGACCCGGCCAGCCGAATTGCCCGTTTACCGCGATCCCAGTCGCGAGCGGACACCTCCTTCCCGGCGCCAGGCGCATTGAATGCGTCCCTTCTTGCTTCTTCTTGACATGACGCAACCTTCCGTTCACGTCAACTCACGACGTAACGACACCCCGTCACTTTTTTTGTGCGCAGCGATGGCACTCTCGCGTCCAACAAAAAACGCGACCAAGAAAGTGCAAATTAAATCAGCGATTTGAAGAAAACTGCCGCTGAACGCACGGAGTTATCTTTTCGGCCAGTTCCAGCGAGGCAGTTCCTCAACGTCAGCTACTGTTTCGCCGAGTTCCTTGCGCAGTTCATAGCGAAGACAGCCCGGAAGAACGGCCAGCGTATCGACCAGGGCGCGGGCATGCGACACGACGATCACCTGTGTTTTTTCCGCCGCTCTGGTCACAAGTCGCCCCAGAGGCTCGAGCAAGTCGGGATGGAGGCTTGTCTCCGGTTCGTTCAATACAATCAGCGGAGCCGGACGTGGGGAAAGAAGCGCTGCCGTCAGCAACAGGTACCGCAACGTACCGTCGGAGAGTTCGCTGGCCCTGAGCGGCCGAAGCAGGCCTTTCTGCTGCATGAAAAGCTCAAAATACCCTTCGTTGACCGTCACACTGATCGACGCGCCGGGAAAGGCATCGTCTATTGCTTCGGCAAGTGCCACTTCGTCGCCGATCTCCGCGATGGTTTGAAGGGCAGCCGCCAGATCGCCGCCGTCGGCGCTCAACACGGGTGTGCGGGTGCCAATGCGCGGAAAACGCGCCGGTGCGTCACGGTCCGTGCGCAGATGATCGTAGAACCGCCAGGCGCGCATGCGCTCACGCATGACAAGCAGCTCAAGCCCGTCCTTCGGATCGGCGGCATGGGTCATCATGCTGTCGAAGCGCGCCATGTTCTGGTAGACGGGGATCCTCTGCCCCTGGGAATTCAGCACGCGCACGGTCGGGCCGTTCCTGCCCGCGATCTCGTTGGAGCGCGACAGGGCCTCGCCAGCCCACAAGGCCTCGCTCTTGATCTCCGGATCCATGGAAAACAGCGAGCGTCCGGCATCCGCCGGCAATCCGAGATCGATGGCATAGCCGTAATCCTCGTCGGCAAAACCGAGTTTCAGGCTGACCACGTTCTTGCGCACCGTTCCCTGGACCGGTACCTCGCCCTTCTTCATGCGTCTGGAGATCGCTTCCGGCCCGGCCCAGAGCGTCGACTGCAGCCCCCCTTCCGCTGCAATCGACGCGATCGCCTGCCCCTGCGCCACCTCCGCGAGAAGACGGATCGATCTGTAAAGACTTGATTTGCCGCTGCCATTTGCACCGGTCACCAGCGTGATCCGGTCGAGAGGCAGCACAATGTCCCGGAGCGAACGGTAACCGGAAACAGCCAGTGTGAGGATCATGCGAACCGAAACCTCCCTGAGTAGACACATACTGGCGAAGCGCGCATAGTCCTGAGCATTCTCTTCATGGTGGTGCAGACATGTTCAACCCGAAAGAAGCGACCGAGGACAGCCACGCGTTCAACCTGGCGATATTCTGTTTCGTCGGGTTTGCCTGCCTTCTGTCCATCTACATCCACTATGACAGCGGTTTGAAATACTGGTTGCTGGAGTATTTTGGTGAAGAAGACCAAGCGGTTATCCTGAACATTAAGGATGCGGACGGGGACAGGCTGACACTCAAGGAGGCACTTCACGAGTCTCCGCGCGACACGTTCAAAAACAGCCGACACTTCGAAACGCACGGGACGATGATCGTGGAGATCAATCCGACGGGCAAC
The DNA here is from genome assembly GCF_030733265.1 of Roseibium sp. MMSF_3412. Lineage (GTDB taxonomy): Bacteria > Pseudomonadota > Alphaproteobacteria > Rhizobiales > Stappiaceae > Roseibium. The sequence continues at coordinate 68,810 of NZ_JASHJI010000012.1, forward strand.
AATCCGCTGGCCCTGACCTTCCGGGTGCCGGACACCTGGTCCGCCCGGCTGAAATCCGAATGGATCCCGGTCACCTACCTTAGCGTCAACCCCAAAATTGCGCATCCGTCGGATCTCCTGACTGAGTTCTGGTTCGACGCGAGGGTCCTGCTCTGGTCGCTCGGCATTGGCACGATCGTTTTCTTTCTCGGCTACAGGTCCGCGCAGAAATGGTCCCGTTTCAGGAACCGTATGCGGCACTATTGATGGACATCTTGCACCGTCAACTTCCCTGATCGACCAGCTCGAATTTGTCGACGTCGAAGACACCGTGATCCGTTATTTTCAGATGCGGGATGACCGGCAGCGGCAGAAACGCCACCTGCAGGAACGGTTCTTCCAGCGTGCAGCCAAGCGATCTGGCGGCCGTCCGCAGCGTCTCAAGGTCCGTCCTGACCGTTTCGAAAGGCTCCAGGCTCATGAGCCCGGCCACCGGGAGGGCGAGTTCGGCGAGCACGCCATCACTGTCTGCGACTGCAAATCCGCCCTTCATTGCGATAACCCGATTGACGGCATTGGCGATGGACATGTCATCCGCCCCGACGACACAGATGTTATGGCTGTCATGGCCGACGGAACTGGCGATGGCCCCGCGCTTCATGCCGAAACCGTGCACGAAACCGAGGCCGATATTGCCGCTTTTGCCGTGCCGTTCGACAACGGCAACCTTCAGAACGTCCTGATCAAGGTCGGGAAGCGTCCTTCCTTCGGTCACCGGGAGCCGCTTCACCAGATGTTCGGTTATGATCTTGCCGGGCAATACACCGATCACGGACGCTTCGTCATTTCTGGCAGGAATGACGAACTCGCCAGCAGCAACAGGTTCAATCTTGACACTTGCAAGGCCGACCGGTGCAACAGACCCGCGTGCCTCGAAGGCGGCGTCGGTGACCATTCGCCCGCCGCAAACGACCCGGTTGACCCGGCAATCCTCAAAATCGTCCAGGATCACAATGTCCGCCCGTTTGCCCGGCGCGAGCAAGCCCCTGTCTCTCAGCCCAAAGGCATTGGCCCCGGACCAACTGGCCGCCCGATAGGCGTCGAGTGGGCGTATACCCTTCGAGATCAGGCGTCGGACCATGCTGTCCAGATGCCCTTCTTCCGCGATATCAAGCGGGTTCCGGTCGTCCGTGCAAAGCGCGACAAAGGCGGACACATCCGGCGTTAAAATTGGAGCCAGCGCGTCCAGATCTTTGGAAACCGAACCTTCACGCATCAGGACCGTCATGCCCTTGGAGAGCTTCTCAAGCGCTTCTTCCGCACTTGTTGCCTCATGATCCGTGCGGATGCCCGCCGCCAGGTAGCCATTGAGCCCACGTCCGGAAAGAAGCGGTGCGTGGCCGTCGATATGACCGTCCTGAAAGGCGGCAAGTTTGGCAAGAACCTTCGGATCACATGCCAGCACACCGGGAAAATTCATGAATTCGGCAAGACCGATCACGCTCGGGTGGTCGCGAAACGGCAAAAGATCCTCGATTTCGAGGCAGGCTCCTGCCGTTTCGAAGGAGGTCGCCGGGACGCAGGAAGACAGGTTGACCTTCAGGTCCAGCACCGTTTCAAGCGATGCGTCGAGAAAGTAACGGATGCCTTCGGCACCCAGAACGTTGGCAATCTCATGCGGATCGCAGATCGCGGTGGTCACCCCATGGGGCAGCACGCAGCGATCGAACTCGAACGGCGTGACCAGCGAGGATTCCACATGAAGGTGCGTGTCGATGAAACCCGGAACCGCGACCCGTCCCTCCGCGTCAAGCGTCTCGACACCTTCATAGCTGCCGTAGGTTCCCACGATCCGGTCGCCGACTATCGCGATGTCCGTTGCCGTGCAGGATCCATCTATAACATTGAAAAGTTTGACATTTTTTACAACCAGATCGGAAGGTTGCTCACCTGCCCCTGCTGCAATCGCGCGTTTGAGGAAACTCTCGCCATGTGTGACCGGCATTCAGACTCACTCCACTTCCAGTATCTCATCCGACAATACGAATCCTGCCGCCTCCGGCAATGGTCATGCACACTATCTCGGTCATTGTGTCAAAGACCGGGCCGTCCTGTTTGAGCGAAACCCCTCAGATTTATTCGGCCAAGCCATATGCCTGGGGGCACGGCCCATAAATGAGACTGAAATGGCATGCGAAATGGCGACATCCCGTCAGGAAGGGTGCGCAGAGCGGGCTTCTGGCCCGGTCAAGCGCGCTGATGCCACGGGGTGACGCCATTTCCATGTCCTTCGGATTTGACCGGCTTGCTCCTCTTCGGTGTTGCGAAAGGCTTGAAAATGCGCCGCATTTCCTGCGCTTCCACGCCTTGACGAGAAGCCAGCCTCAATCCCTTTCGGCCTCATTTATGAGTCCGTACCCCAACGTCAATTTCTCTGCTAAACTGCTGCTCGAAAACGCTTGATCTGTCAGGCGATTACTGCAGCACAACATCGAAACCGTGCAGTGCAAAACAAATAACCGATTGACAGAACAGTCAGGTCGGCGAATAATTTCATCAAAATTAATTATTATGAAACTGCCCGATCAGCAGGGCAGTTCCCTTGGGAGGAACAAAGAAGGTGGACGAGCGCCGTACGTCTGGTCGAGGTTCGAATTCCGCACAATTGCGCCGGTACAACGAGCGCATTGTGCTGCAGATCCTGCGACGCGCCGGCGAAGCCTCGAAGGCTGAACTCGCCCGCGCCGTTCAACTCACGAACGCGGCAATCGGTGCGATCATACAGGATTTGATCGAGGAAGGCCTCATTTTCGAAGCTGGCAAGCGCCACGACGGCAGCCGCGGCCAGCCCGCCACGATCCTGAAGCTTGCGCCCGACGGCGCCTATTCCTTCGGCGTGCGCCTGGACCGGACGAACATCGAAACGGTTCTGATGGATTTCTCCGGAAAGATCATCGACCGGCGCATTCATGACATGATCCTCCCCGCTCCGGAGACGACGGTCGACATCCTGACCGAAGATCTGAACGGGTTGCGCACCAATCTGAGCGAGGACATGCAGGCGCGGATCACCGGCATCGGCTTGGCGCAGCCCTTCAATCTCGGCGCCTGGCTGCACGAACTCGGCCTGCCGGAGGCGGATTTCAAGAAGTGGGACGGCTTCAACCTTGCCGCCGCACTTGAAGAGGCCATGGCCCTGCCCGTTTTCGGCGAAAATGACGGCACCGCCGCCGCCGTTGCGGAGTTGTTCTATGGCCAGGGCCGCCAGCATGACAACTTCCTGTATCTGTTTCTGGGGCCGGCGATCGGTGGCGGCCTGGTGCTCAAGGGCGATGTGATCAAGGGCATGTCCGGAAACGCGGCCGACGTTGCATTCATGCCGGTTCCGCCAAGTGTTCTGCCGACAGCACCAAAACCCAAGCAGACCTGGGACCTTCTGTTGACACGCGCGTCTCTCGTCTCTTTTGCACGGCACCTTTCGCCGGATGGTTTTGAGAAACTGGACCGGTCCGACCTTCAGGCAGCCGTTGAGGCGGACGACCCGAAATATATCGAGTGGCTGGACGATTGCGCCGCTGCGCTCGGTCTGGCGCTGCGGTCGGCCTATGCACTTCTCGACGTTTCCCTCGTGGTGATCGACAGCGATCTGAGAGGTTCCTTCCCGGAGACCTTCAGACAGAAGGTCAAATCGGCGGTGGAAAGCGCCGCTCCAGAGGAACGGCAATCACCTGAAATCGAAATTGGCAGTTTCGCTCACGATGCCGGCGCGATCGGCGCTGCGAGCCTGCCTCAGTTTTTCAACTTCTCACCGAGGGCAGCCATTCTGACCGGTGGGAAAGACAAGGGACCCGCTGGAGCCGGCAGCGCCGAAGACAAAGCCAGCTTTCCGGCAAGGGCAGCGAGATTGGGGTCACATCTGGCCGAACCCAACCGCTCAAACTGACATAGGCCAGGGAGGAAAAAACACATGATCCGCAAATTACTTGCGACTGGTTCAGTCCTTGCTGCCATGGCGGCGGCACCGGCGGCAGCGGCAGATATTTCAGCCTGCCTGATCACCAAAACCGACACCAACCCGTTCTTCGTGAAAATGAAGGAAGGCGCGACCGCAAAGGCTGAAGAGCTTGGCATCGAGCTGAAATCCTTCGCCGGCAAGGTCGATGGCGACCATGAAACCCAGGTTGCCGCCATCGAAACCTGCATTGCCGACGGCGCGAAGGGCATCCTGCTGACCGCATCCGACACGTCCTCGATCGTGCCGGCCGTACAGCAGGCCCGCGACAACGGCCTGCTCGTTATCGCCCTCGACACCCCGCTCAGCCCGATTGATGCTGCGGACGCGACCTTTGCGACCGACAACTTCCTGGCTGGCGAACTGATCGGCAAGTGGGCCGCAGGCGCACTTGGCGACAAGGCAGCAGACGCAAAGATCGGCATGCTCGATCTTGCCATCAGCCAGCCGACGGTTGGCGTTTTGCGTGACCAGGGCTTCCTGCAGGGCTTCGGAATCGATCTCGGCGACCCGAACAAGTGGGGCGATGAGACCGACGCGCGTATCGTCGGCAACGACGTGACACAGGGCAACGAAGAAGGTGGCCGCCGCGCCATGGAGAACCTTCTCGCGAAAGACCCGATGATCAACGTCGTCTACACGATCAACGAGCCTGCAGCTGCTGGCGCATATGAAGCGTTGAAGGCCATCGGCCGCGAAAACGATGTTCTCATCGTCTCCGTCGACGGCGGCTGCCCGGGCGTCCAGAACGTCAAGGACGGCGTCATCGGCGCAACCTCGCAGCAATACCCGCTTTTGATGGCATCCCTGGGCATTGAAGCCATCAAGACCTGGGCCGACAGCGGCAACAAGCCTGAGCCGACACCGGGCAAGGACTTCTTTGACACCGGCGTCGCCCTTGTGACGGACAAGCCCGTGGACGGCGTCGATTCCATCGACACCGCCAAGGGCACGGATCTCTGCTGGGGCTGATCTCCGGAGTAAAGACAGAAAGGGGCAAGGCCATCCTTGCCCCTTTTTCAAGGCGCACAGAGGGAAACGGGCATGACCTCAGACAACAAGACCGCGGGTGGGCAGGCAAGTTACGAAGCTGCAGCAGAGGCCAGTCCCCAGGCCGTGGCCTCCTTTGACGATCACCATCAATCCCTGGGTCACAAGATCCAGCACACGCTGCACCAGACACCGTCTCTGGTGCCCCTGATCGTATTGATGCTTTCGATTGCCATATTCGGCATTCTGCTGGGATCGAAGTTCTTTTCACCTTTTGCGCTGACCCTCATTCTGCAACAGGTGCAGATCGTGGGCATTGTTGCGGCCGCGCAAAGCCTTGTGATCCTGACCGCCGGCATCGATCTTTCGGTCGGGGCGATCATGGTCCTGTCATCGGTCGTGATGGGACAGTTCACTTTCCGCTACGGCTTGCCCGTCGAGGTGGCGGTCGCCTGCGGACTCCTCTGCGGAACGATCTGCGGTTACATCAACGGCTTTCTTGTCGCGGTCGTGAAGCTGCCGCCTTTCATCGTGACGCTCGGCATGTGGCAGATCGTTCTGGCCACCAACTTCCTTTATTCCGCCAACGAGACGATCCGGTCCCAGGATATTGCCAAGGCGGCGCCCTTTCTTCAGCTGTTCGGCACCAAGGTGAATATCGGCGGCGCCATCTTCACCTACGGCGTCATCTTCATGGTTCTCCTGGTGCTGATCCTCGCCTATGCCCTGCGCCAGACGGCCTGGGGTCGGCATGTCTACGCGGTCGGCGACGACCCGGAAGCAGCCCAGCTGTCCGGTGTCCAGGTCAATAGGGTGCTCATTTCCGTTTACATGCTTTCCGGCCTGATCTGCGCGTTTGCCGGCTGGGCAATGATCGGCCGCATCGGGTCCGTCTCGCCGACATCCGGGCAGCTTGCGAATATTGAATCCATCACCGCGGTGGTGATCGGCGGCATATCCCTCTTTGGTGGCCGCGGCTCGATCCTGGGCAGCCTGTTCGGTGCCCTTATCGTCGGCGTGTTCACGCTCGGCCTGCGACTGCTCGGTGCAGACGCCCAATGGACCTATCTCCTCATCGGCCTGCTCATCATTGCAGCGGTCGCGGTCGACCAGTGGATCAGAAAGGTATCAGTCTGATGGAACCTGTCCTGCAAGCTCGCAACCTGGTCAAGCGCTATGGCCGCGTCGTCGCCATGGATCACGCCGACTTCGAACTCTATCCCGGTGAGATCCTGGCCGTGATCGGCGACAACGGAGCCGGCAAATCCACCCTGATCAAGGCCCTCAGCGGTGCCGTGATCCCGGATGAAGGGGACATTCTCCTCGACGGCAAGCCGGTGAATTTTTCAACGCCCATTCATGCACGCGATGCCGGCATCGAAACCGTCTATCAGACGCTCGCGATGTCGCCTGCCCTGTCGATCGCCGACAACATGTTCATGGGACGGGAACTCCGGAAACCGGGCCTCATGGGATCTGTGTTCCGGCAATTGGACCGCAAGAAGATGGAAGAGGTCGCCCGGACAAAACTCAGTGAACTGGGCCTGCTCACGATCCAGAACATCAACCAGGCGGTCGAAACCCTGTCTGGCGGGCAACGCCAGGGTGTCGCGGTGGCGCGCGCTGCCGCGTTCGGCTCCAAGGTCGTCATCATGGACGAACCGACGGCAGCCCTCGGCGTCAAGGAAAGCCGGCGCGTGCTGGACCTGATCAAGGACGTGAAGGAACGTGGACTTCCCATCGTGCTTATCAGCCACAACATGCCCCACGTCTTCGAGGTTGCCGACCGGATCCATATCCACCGGCTCGGACGCCGCGCCTGCGTGATCAAGCCGTCTGATTTTTCCATGTCGGAAGCCGTCGCGATCATGACAGGGGCGATGGACCCGCCTGAAGACCTGGCGGCCTGACCACGTCCGCATGGCAACGAACCCGTGGTCCGGCCCCGCCGGTCCGCGTAATGAAACACGACTAACTGTCTGGACTTGAAATGTTCCTGATCTGCGGAGAAGCCCTTTTCGACCTGTTCGGCGACGAAGGTGTACAAGATGGCGCCAGGTTCGACGCGAGAATAGGCGGGTCGCCTTTCAATGTCGCCATGGGCCTTGCCCGCCTCGGTGAAAACGCCGGATTTTTCGGCGGCATTTCCAACGACACGCTCGGGGCGAAACTTGTCGAGAAATTCCGGAAGGAAGGTGTGTCCGAGCGCTACATCCTCAGAACCGACTATCTGACGACGCTGAGCCTCGTCCAGAAAGACGAGCATGGCCACCCCGCCTATACGTTTTACGGGGAAAGCGCCGCGGACCGAATGGTCACGCTGGACGACCTGCCCGACTTTGACAACCCGCCGCTTTTCCTGCATCTGGGCTCCTACACGGCCCTGGTTGAACCCGTGGCAGGGACTTTGAAAGCCCTGATCAGGCGCGAGCGCGCCCACACCCTGGTCTCGTTCGATCCGAACATCCGCCCGACCGTGGAACCTGACCTGGAGTTGTGGCGGCGCAATACCGAAGAGCTCGCACCGCTCGCCGATGTCATCAAGGTGAGCGATGAAGACCTGGCTCTGATCGCCCCGGACGAAGAGTTCTCCGCGATTGCACGACGGTGGGTCGCAGGCGGAACCGCGCTCGTTATCGTCACACGCGGTGGCCAGGGTGCCCTCGCCTTCAGCGGCAGCTTTGAAACGGGATGTCCCGGTGTTCAGGTGAAGGTGGAAGATACGGTCGGTGCTGGCGACACGTTTCAGGCGGCCTTGCTGGCGGGGCTCAAAAGGCTTGGGGCAACAGACCGGAAATCGTTGGCAGAGCTTGACGAACAGCGCGTCAATCGTCTTCTTGAATTCGCAGTTCAGGCTGCTGCCATCACCTGTTCGCGCCGCGGCGCCGATCTTCCGCGGATTGCGGAACTGCAAAAAGAATGGTCAAAGCTCATTTGAGGGGCTGACAAACGATTTAAATCGATTTAAAAGCCCACCGGGTTCAGCTGGAGCCATAGTGAGGCCCGGCAACAGACAAGCTGTGAAGGAGTGTCCCATGGCGGTACGCGTCATTGAAGTTCAGGAATTCGACCTGGTCGTTTTCGGAGCATCCGGAGATTTGGCGCACCGTAAGCTTCTTCCCGCTCTTTATCACCGCGATGCAGACGGACAAATGCCCGAACACGCCCGCATCATCTGCAGTGCGCGACGCGACTACACCGACGACGATTATCGGGCCTGGGCGGAAAACGCCCTGAAGGAACACGTCAAGGATCTTGACGATGAACATCTCGCCCAGTTCCTCAAGCGCCTGCACTACGTGAAGATCGATGTCGCGACGGGCAAGGGTTTTGAAGACCTGAAAACGGTTCTGGACGAACGTGACGACGTTATCCGCGCCTTCTATTTGGCAGTCGGTCCTGATCTTTTCGGCACGATCTGTGAAAATCTCGGCCGGATCGGTGTCGTCAACAGACATGCCCGCGTGGTGATGGAAAAGCCGATCGGCAAGGACGGCGCTTCCGCGAAGGCCCTGAATGACACCGTCGGCGCCGTTTTCAGGGAAGACCAGATCTTCCGCATCGATCACTATCTCGGCAAGGAAACTGTTCAGAACCTCATGGCGCTGCGCTTCGCCAACGCCCTGTTCGAGCCGCTCTGGAACGCGGCACATATCGACCATGTGCAGATCACCGTCGCGGAGTCCCTTGGAACAGGGGGACGTGCCGGTTACTACGATACGGCGGGTGCTTTGCGGGATATGGTTCAGAACCATATTCTCCAGCTTTTGTGTCTTGTCGCGATGGAACCGCCGGAATCCATGGATGCGGACAGTGTCCGGGATGAAAAGCTGAAAGTCCTGAAAGCCCTTACCCCGATCGACGCCCAGAGCACCGACAAGCTGACCGTGCGCGGTCAGTATCGCGCCGGCGCCTCCGCGGGCGGTGCCGTGCCGGGTTACCTCGAAGAACTGGGCAACGACGAGAGCCGGACGGAAACCTTTGTTGCGCTCAGGGCGGATATTGCCAACTGGCGGTGGGCGGGCGTCCCATTCTATCTGCGTACCGGAAAACGTCTCGCCCAGCGCGTCTCGGAAATCGTCGTTCAGTTCCAGCCGATCCCCCATTCGATTTTCGACACGGAAACCGGCAAGATCACCGCCAATCGCCTGATCATCCGCTTGCAACCCGACGAGGGCGTGCAGATGCAGATTATGATCAAGGACCCAGGCCCGGGCGGCATGCGCCTCAGGCAGGTACCGCTCGACATGAGTTTCGCGGACGCCTTCAAGGTCCGCAATCCGGACGCATACGAGCGCCTCATCATGGATGTGATCCGCGGCAACCAGACCCTGTTCATGCGCCGTGACGAGGTTGACGCTGCATGGGCCTGGATCGACCCGATCCTGACGGCCTGGGCGGCGTCCAAGGAAACGCCAAAGGGATACACGGCCGGCACCTGGGGTCCGTCAGCCTCCATCGCGCTTGTTGAGCGTGACGGGCGCACTTGGTCGGAGGAAGACGGCGTCTAAGGAATTCCCACAGGCCCGGTCCTGTGTGTTTTCCGTCATTTAAATCGATTAAAAAATGCAAACGGGCAAACCTGCCCTATGTGCCGAAAGACACCCCACCCAGCCTCAAACGGCGAGGAAAGGATCAGAACAATGACAATCCAGGATCGCATCGGCGACGTTACGGAACGGATCGTCAAACGCAGTCAGGACAGCCGCTCGCGCTATCTGGACAGGATCGGCAAGGCGGCTGAACAGGGTCCGCAGCGGTCCCGGCTTTCGTGCGGCAACCTTGCGCATGGATTTGCGGCTTGCGGCGTCTCCGACAAACAGGCGCTTTCAGGAGATGTCGTCCCGAACCTTGGCATCATCACCTCCTATAACGACATGCTGTCGGCGCACCAGCCTTACGAAACCTACCCGGCGATGATCCGCGAGGCGGCCCATGAGGTCGGTGCCGTTGCGCAGGTCGCCGGCGGCGTTCCCGCCATGTGCGACGGTGTCACCCAGGGCCAGGACGGCATGGAGCTCTCGCTGTTTTCCCGCGACGTTATCGCGATGGCAGCGGCGGTCGGCCTGTCGCACCAGATGTTCGACGCAGCGGTCTTCCTCGGCATCTGTGACAAGATCGTTCCAGGTCTCGCGATCGCCGCGCTTTCCTTCGGTCACCTGCCCGCAGTCTTCGTTCCCGCTGGCCCGATGACGACGGGCATTTCAAACGACGACAAGGCCAAGGTGCGTCAGCTATACGCCGAGGGAAAAGTCGGTCGCGACGCGCTTCTTGAAAGCGAATCCAAGGCCTATCATTCGCCCGGCACCTGCACATTCTACGGCACGGCGAATTCCAACCAGATGCTGATGGAGATCATGGGACTGCACATGCCCGGTTCCTCTTTCATCAATCCGGGCACCCCGCTGCGCGATGCGCTGACAAGGGAAGCCGCCAAGCGCGCGCTTGCCATTTCCGCACTCGGAAACGAGTACACGCCGGCGGGCGAGATCATCGATGAAAAAGCCATCGTCAATGGCGTGGTCGGCCTCCATGCCACGGGCGGTTCCACCAATCACACGATGCACCTGGTCGCCATTGCCGCTACCGCCGGAATAAAGCTGACCTGGGATGACATCTCCGAGTTGTCCGACGTCGTTCCTCTTCTTGCCCGGGTCTACCCGAACGGCAAAGCCGATGTGAACCATTTCCAGGCCGCCGGCGGCCTTGCCTTCCTCATTCGCGAGCTTCTGTCGGACGGCTATTTGCATCAGGACGTCAAAACCGTCTACGGCACGGACCTGTCCGGCTACACGGTGGAAGCCAAGCTGGACGAAAACGGCGACATCCTGCGTGAGGACGCACCGGAGAACTCCGGCGACGAAACCGTTCTGGCACCGCTCTCCAAGGCCTTCCAGCCAACGGGGGGCCTGAAGATGCTCAGCGGCAATCTCGGCAAGGCCGTGATCAAGGTCTCTGCGGTTGCCCCGGAACGCCATGTCATCGAGGCACCGGCGCGTGTGTTCCATTCCCAGGACGCCTTCCTGGACGCCTTCAACAAGAAGGAACTGAAGGGCGACGTTGCCGCCGTGGTCCGGTTTCAGGGTCCGAAGGCGATCGGAATGCCCGAGTTGCACAAGCTGACACCATGTCTCGGCATCCTGCAGGACAAGGGCTACAAGGTCGCGCTCATCACCGATGGTCGCATGTCGGGTGCATCCGGCAAGGTGCCGGCGGCTATTCATGTCACGCCGGAAGCCGAAAACGGCGGCCCCATCGCAAAGATCCGAGACGGCGACATGATCCGCATCGATGCCGTCACCGGCGAATTGACCGTTCTCGTGGATGAGCAGGAATTTGCTGCCCGGCCGGTTGCGGTCGCGGATCTCAGCGAGCATCAATTCGGGGTCGGCCGCGATCTTTTCACAGCCTTCCGCGCTAATGTCGGCACCGCGGACAGCGGCGCACACGTGTTCGGCGCATAAGCAAGCAATCTGGGAGAATTCAATGGCACAGGATATCGCAAAAATAGAAACGGTGATGTGCGCCGCACCCGTCATCCCGGTTCTCGTTGTCGAAGATCCGCAAAAGGCCGTCCCGATGGCAACGGCCCTGGTCAAGGGTGGCCTGCCGGCAATCGAAATCACGCTGCGCACTGAGCGTGCGCTTGAGGCCATTGAAGCCGTCAGCAAGAATGTCGAGGGGGCGATTGTAGGTGCCGGCACCGTGCTGAACGCAAGGCAATATGACGCGGCGGTCGCGGCCGGATCCAGATTCATCGTTTCGCCCGGCGCCACAAAAGACCTTCTGGACGCAGCAGATGCTCACAGCGTTCCGCTGCTTCCCGGTGCGGCGACCGCTTCAGAAGTGATGTTTCTGCTTGAACGCGGCTACGAGCGCCTGAAGTTTTTCCCTGCCGAACAGGCCGGGGGCGCTTCCTATCTCAAGTCCTTGTCTTCTCCGCTTGCAGCGGCAAAGTTCTGCCCGACAGGCGGCGTGAGCCTGGACAAGGCCCCGGCCTATCTTGCCCTGCCCAATGTCCTGTGCGTTGGCGGGTCCTGGATCGCGGACGCCAGGGCTGTTGCATCGGAAGACTGGGCCGGCATTGAAGAACGCGCCCGCGCCGCAAGCAGCCTCAACAACTGAGCGTCCGATGCCGGACTGAAACGGAACGGGCAGAGGACGCTCAGGCGTCCTCGGTCTCTTCTGACGCCGCTTCTGCTTCTTGCTGGACTTCAGGACCTTCCGTCTCTTCCAGCGTTCGGTCCCAGAGAAGCCGCAGACCGGCGGACTTGTCGTTGCGCCACGCAAACTCGGCAACCACCGGCTTGTTGAACTTCGCCATGGTCAGAAGAACTTCCTCCGGCAGAGCCGTAAGCCCGTTTGCCTTGACCTTGCAGCCGTTCTTGGCAGCATCGACAATGGTGCCCTCTAGTTCGGTGATGCCTTCCAGATCCGCGATTTTGACCGGTATCTTGACGTCGTTTCTCGTTTCACGGCGCTTGTCGCTCGTCTTGCTTTCGCTCGTCACGAACACCACCGAAGCGTCGTTGCCCTTGACCGAGGTCACCTGAGCCTTGGAGAGTTTGCGCGCGCCCGGGAAACGGATACCGATGTTCTTGTAAAGCTCATCGGCGTGCTCCGTGGTTACCTTGCACCCCCATTCGGTCACATTGGTGATAACGGCATCGACAATTGCGAGTGTGTCGAAATCGACGACCTGAACATCTTCACTGGCTTCAGGGCTTTCCTGAAGAGACGCAAGGGCAGGATCAATGGTCACATTGCTCATGGGTTTAAAACACCTGAAATCTGCTTCTGTTCATCACCTGTGCGGAGCAAGCACGCGTCCTTACTTTTGCGCAAAACTCCTAATTTCCCGTCAATTCACCGGACTTTCGGGATCAGCATGCATGCAACAGGACCTCGCCAGCTCACGGCCTCGGGCCTGCCTTTCAGAAAAGTCTCCACTACGTCAGAATGCTGTGCTAATTGGAGCGCTGTCTGCCATGACCGAAATCCGGATAGTTTAATCGATTTAAGAGGAAGTCTCATGACACTCGAAGCGACACTTGCGTCTCTCACCCGACAGGCTGAAAAGTTGAACAAAACCACGCTTCGGGACCTGTTTGCCGGTGACCCGGCCCGGTTCGAGACATTCTCGGCAAGCGCTGACGACCTTCTGCTCGACTACTCGAAAACGAAAATCGACAGCAACGCCCTGGCCGGGCTTCTCTCGCTCGCAGCTACGGCCGACGTCGAAGGCCGCCGATCGGCCATGTTTGCCGGCGAAAAGATCAACGAGACCGAAAAACGCGCGGTCCTTCACACCGCGCTCCGCAACAGATCCGACAAGCCCGTTATGGTCGACGGGGAAGACGTCATGCCGGATGTCCGCTCCGTGCTCGACGCCATGGCAGATTTTGCAGAAGCGGTCCGGTCCGGCGAACTGGTGTCCTCTTCCGGTGCACCCTTCACCGACGTCGTCAATATCGGCATTGGCGGCTCCGATCTCGGCCCTGTCATGACCACGCTGGCGCTGGCGCCGTATCACGATGGCCCTGAACTGCACTACGTCTCCAACGTGGACGGGGCGCATATCGCGGATACGCTTGAAAAACTCGACCCGGAAACAACGCTCATCATCGTCGCGTCAAAGACATTCACGACCATTGAAACGATGACCAATGCCGCAACCGCGCGCAAGTGGATTGCGTCGGCCCTCGGCGAAGAGGCGGTCGGCGAACACTTCGCTGCAGTGTCGACTGCCCTCGACAAGGTTGCTGCCTTCGGAATCGACAGCGCGCGCGTCTTCGGTTTCTGGGACTGGGTCGGCGGCCGCTATTCCATCTGGTCGGCCATCGGCTTGCCGCTGATGATCGCGATAGGCCCAGATGCGTTCAGCGACTTCCTGGAGGGCGCCCATGCGATGGATGTTCATTTTCAGGAAGCGCCGCTAGAGAACAACCTGCCGGTGCTGATGGCGCTTATCGGCGTCTGGCACCGGGATGTTCTGGGCTATGGCGCCAGAGCGGTGCTGCCCTATGACCAGCGTCTGTCCCGCCTGCCCGCCTACCTGCAGCAACTCGACATGGAATCCAACGGCAAGCGCGTGAAGCTGGACGGAAGCGCCGTGGACATGGATACGGGCCCGCTCGTCTGGGGGGAACCTGGAACCAACGGCCAGCACGCCTTCTACCAGTTGTTGCACCAGGGCACGACGGTTATTCCCTGCGAATTCCTGATCGCGAAGGAAGGCCATGAGGACGATCTGCACCATCACCACGAACTTCTGACGGCCAATTGTCTTGCCCAGTCCGAGGCGCTGATGCTCGGGCGAACGCTTGAGGAAGCAAAATCTATACTTGCCGCTTCCGGGATGTCCGAAACCGATGTGGCGCGGCTTGCACCGCACAAGGTATTTCCTGGTGACCGGCCGTCCTTCACGCTTGTTTACGACAAGTTGACCCCTTTCGCGCTCGGTCGCCTGATCGCGCTTTACGAGCACCGCGTCTTTGTTGAGGGCGTCATCTGGGGCATCAACTCCTTCGATCAATGGGGCGTGGAACTCGGCAAGGAACTGGCGACCGCCCTCTTGCCCATGGTCAAGGGCGAGGTTGCTGCCGACGGCAAGGATGCCTCCACGCGCGGCCTGCTTTCGGCTCTGAAGAACTGATCAAAACCGCCATACTTTCGCCCAACGGACGCTATCTGTTCCACAACACTGAAAGTTCCTGCCCGGACAGCTACTTGGGTTTTGTGTACTGTAGGAATTGATAGATTGCCCCAGCGCACAAAGCAGCTTAACCTTGGCAGAACTTTAAACTATTGAAATTGCCGCACCCAGCGGTCTTGAAGGGAGTTACCTTTAATGAAGAAGTTAGTTCTGCTCGCTGCAATAGGCGTTGCTTTGGCAGGGTGCCAGTCTGACAGCCAGACGGACCGTGCCCTCGTCGGTGGCGGCCTTGGCGCTGCAACCGGTGCTGCAATCGGTGCTGCGGCGACGGGCGATGTCGGCGGTGCACTCGTTGGTGGTGCAATCGGTGCAGCGGGCGGCGCAATCGTCGGCGCGGCAACCACACCGAAAAACTGCGTGGCCTATGACCGCTACGGCAACCCGTATCGCGTCGCCTGCCCGTAAGACGCACCTTTTAGACTTGACTGTGTGACAATGCCGCGGATCGGTAGGATAAAATCATGAAAAAACTGTTTTTTGTTGCTGCCGCTGCGGCGCTTCTTGCTGGCTGTCAGTCGGACAGCCAGACTGACCGGGCACTGGTCGGTGGCGGCCTCGGAGCCGCGACCGGCGCCATCATCGGTGCCGCAGCCGGAGGCGGCGTCGGTCCGGCCCTCGCCGGTGCGGCAATCGGTGGCGCGGGCGGTGCCATTGTCGGCGCCGCGACAACACCGAAGAACTGCGTCGCCTATGACCGGTATGGAAATCCCTACCGCGTCGTCTGCCCCTGATCACAATGCACCAGATTGGCCCCGCGCGTTAACGGGCCATTTAGGTTACGCATTCCATAATGAGTTTCATTGGATTTGAACGTTCCGACCGGGCTTGAGACCGGAAGCGACCGTATGCGTGCGGTTTGCGTTCCTAATTCTTAAGCCTCCGGCCGTGACCTTCAGAACCGCTTGGCGCCGATTCGGCTGTACCTCGTAGGAGCGGCGTGCCTGGCAGATCAATTTCATCTGCCAAGGCCATCTTACCTGGACTCAGCCAAACCGTCGCCAGATCACACTCATTTTGAGGTCGTATCCGAAATGAAACAAATTCTGGTCGTGGCTGCAGTGGCCACCCTCCTCGCTGGCTGCTCCTCAAGCAGACAAACGGATCGTGCAATCATCGGCGGCGGCCTGGGTGCTGCTACCGGCGTCATCGTCGGCGCGGCTGTGGGCGCAGGCGCTGCGCCTGTCATTGCCGGCGCAGCTCTTGGAGCGGCCGGTGGCGCCGCAATCGGTGCTGCCACAACACCGAACTAGAGCATTGAGAAAGCTTGGATAACCGGCTCACGGTAAGAATTTGTTAACCATACATCTCCACGCTGGCTGAGCTTATCGCTTTGCTGGGGAGCATGGATGAAACCGATTCTTGCCGTTGCAGCCCTCGCCTTCCTGCTGGCCGGTTGCGCCAACACGGAAAGCCAGCGCGACAGAATGCTGATTGGAGCCGGGCTGGGTGCAGCCACCGGAGCGACGATTGGTGCCGTGGCAGGTTCGACCGTCAATGCGACGATTGCCGGTGCCGCGCTTGGTGCTGTCGGGGGCGGCCTGATCGGTGTCGTGACGACACCGCGCAACTGCATAGCGCACGACCAGAACGGCACACCCTACAAGGTCAGATGCCCATAGGCGGCCTTTCCTGAAGATCTGAACAATGCCCTGCGGCATCAGGGCATCGTCTGCCGTGCGGAGCTTAGATCGCCGCCTCGATCAGAAACGGGCCTTGCGTACGCGCCGCCATTTCCATTGCCTCGGCGAAGCTTTCCTCCGTATCGGCCCGCACAGCCTGAACACCATGACCGGCTGCCAGTGCGACCCAGTCAATCAGCGGATCCTCGATATCGAACATGGCGCGCGCGTTGCGTCCCGGTTTCGGTGCTCCTTGCGCCTGAAGCTCGGCATGCAGGATCTGGTAGCCCCTGTTTGCGATGATCACGAACGTGATGTTCAGCCCCTCGCGCGCAGCCGTCCACAGGCACTGGACCTGGTACATGGCGGAACCGTCTCCGGAAACGGCAAAAACCGGCCGGTCCGGACAGGCGACCGCCGCTCCGAGCGCATTCGGCAGACATTGGCCGATGGACCCGCCGGTGTTGTTGATCCGGTCATGATGTGAAGACCCGTTCACCGCCGGCCAGATACCGGGCCCGGCTGTAACCGCCTCGTTCACCAGGATCGCATCATCTGGAAGGAAATTCGCCAACCCGCGTCCGATCCCTTCCGCCGAAAGCGGTCCGCTTTCAAGCGGCGGGACGTCACGCGCGATCCGGGCAACCGCCTCGCTGTCGTCGACACCGGCGGCTTCCGCGAGCTTTTCCAGCGTCCACATGACATCCCAGTCCGCGAAGCAGAGCTGACCGATCGCGCAGCCCGCCGGTTCCGGCGTCGACGGTTTGCCAGGATAGGCGAAGAAGTTGACCGGGGGATCTTCCCCGACCAGGACGATATGCTTCAGGCCGGACAGGAACTCGGCGCTCATGTCGACATTGTAAGGCATCGTTTCGAACGCCACGGCCCCTTCTCCAAGGGCAATGCGGGGCGCGAAGAAAGGCGCCAGCAACCGGCAGCCGGTTCGCGCGGCAATCTTGCCCGCCAGTTCCGCCCCTGCCCCGAAAAGCGCAGGACCACTCACCAGCAGGGCGGCTCCTGGAAGCGTCAATGCATGCGCGGACGCCGTCACCCGATCCTCGTCGGGGCGGTGCTTGCGAACAGGCGGCAATTCGCCCGCCGGTCCCGATCCGCTGTTGCCCCATGCCGAATCCGCCGGAAGGATGACCGTGGCGATCTGGCCGCTGCGCGCGATCCGGATCGCCTCCGCGCCTGCCCCCGCGACCGTGGAACTGTCCGTCGCGCGCCGGACCCAGTGGGACACCGAACCCACCACGCCATCAAGATCCGCCTGCAACGGTGCATCATGTTTGAGGTGATAGCCGGCGTGGTCACCCACGATATTGACGACGCCGGACTGGCCCTTGCGGGCGTTGTGGAGGTTGGCCCATCCATTGCCGAAACCGGGTCCGAGATGAAGCAGCGTACCGGCAACGTTGCCGCTCATGCGGGCATAGCCATCCGCGGCCCCGGTCACCCCTCCTTCGAAAAGGCAGAGAATGCAGCGCATTTCCGGATGCGTATCCAGGGCCGCTACGAAGTGCATCTCGGACGTACCCGGATTGGCAAAGCAAACCGAAACGCCGGAAGCCAGCATTGTCTCAACCAGCGCTTCCGCACCATTCATCCCGGCATCTCCCTTTACTTTGCCTTCGAGCTCTAGGTCATACCCTCATAAAGGACGTCGAAATGGTATGGAAGAATTTGTTCCGATACGTCGCGTGAAGCTCCAGGAAACCGTCCGGTTTTCAAATGGGCGTCATGTAAATCAGTTGTGGAGGGTTGTCCCCGCAATGGCGGTGAGGCGGCTACGGGAAACATCCGGAACTGCTCAACACGACAAAAAAGGCCGGTCACTTGACCGGCCTTTTCAACTCTGAAGGACTTGCCGCCCTATGCGGCCTGGCTGGCGTCGCTCTGCTCTAGCGCAGCGGCCGGATCGACATAGTCATAGCCGAGAGCCTCGGCAACCGCCTCGCAGGTCACCTGTCCGCCGATCACGTTCAGGCCCGGCAGGAAGTGCGGATCGTCGAGCAGCGCCTTCTTCGCGCCCTTGTCGGCAAGCGCCAGGGCGAAAGGCAGCGTCGCGTTGTTGAGCGCGTAGGTAGAGGTCTTCGGCACGGCACCCGGCATGTTCGCAACGCAGTAGTGCACCACGTCGTCGATGATATAGGTCGGATCGGAATGTGTGGTTGCCTTGGAGGTTTCAAAGCAGCCGCCCTGGTCGATGGCGACATCAACCAGAACCGAACCGGTCTTCATGCGGCTCACGAGATCCTTGGACACCAGCTTGGGCGCAGCCGCGCCTGCCACCAGAACGGCACCGACGACCATGTCGGCTTCAAGGACGTGTTTCTCCAGCGCGGATTTCGTCGAATAAACGGTCTTCAGCGCCGGCCCGAACGTCTGGGCAAGCTGGCCGAGAACCGCCGTGTTCCGGTCGAGAACCGTGACATCGGCGCCAAGGCCGATCGCCATGGTGATCGCATGGGATCCGACAACGCCGCCGCCGATGACAACGACCTTGGCAGGCTCGACGCCCGGAACGCCGCCGACAAGGGTTCCGGAGCCGCCATGCGCCTTCTCCAGCGCCTTGGCTCCGGCGATGACCGAAAGACGTCCGGCAACCTGGGACATCGGCACCAGCAGCGGCAGGCCGCCTTTTGCGTCCACCACGGTCTCGTAGGCAATGCAGGTCGCACCGGACTTGACCAGATCAGCGGTCTGGTCCGCATCCGGAGCCAGATGCAGGTATGTGAACAGAATGTGGTCCGGACGCAGCATCGCCCGCTCGACCGCCTGCGGTTCCTTGACCTTCACGATCATCTGCGCGGCGTCGAAGACTTCCTTTGCAGTGCCAAGGATCCTGGCGCCTGCGGTCTCGTAGTCGGCGTCGCTTGCGCCAATGCCCACTCCGGCATTGGTCTCAACGAGCACTTCGTGCCCGTGGGCGATCATCTCGTGAACACTGTCGGGCGTCAGCCCGACCCGGTACTCATGGTTCTTGATTTCCTTCGGCACACCAATGCGCATAACCACGTCTCCTCTGGAAGCGTTATTGATTGCCTGTAAGTGTATGCCTTTTGCAGTCGAATGTGCTTGCGTTCCCACGACCGCAAAACCGGAACTGAACAATTCTATTGCGCAAATCTGGAAACACACCGCATTTTCTGCGAACATGGACAAATTTTAACGCAATATGTGCGGTGCAACATAATGAAACTCGATCGTCTGGACCGGAAAATCCTCGATGTGCTGCAAAAGGACGGCCGGATCGCCAACGCGGACCTTGCCGATGTTGTCGGGCTGTCGGCCTCGGCGTGCCTGCGGCGGGTGCGCGCCCTTGAAGAAGCCGGCGTGATCGAGAACTACGTCGCTCTGCTGGACCAGCGCAAGCTCGGCCGCCGCATGGATGTCTTTGTGGAAATCTCGTTGACCGGCCAGTCAAAGGAGACGCTCGAGAGCTTTGAACGCGCGGTCGCGCGGTCGGACGAAATCATGGAGTGTTTCCTGATGGCCGGCGATGCCGATTACATTTTGCGTCTGACCGCTGCGGACCCGATCGATTTCGAACGCATCCACCGCGATCACCTGTCCCAGCTTCCTGGCGTTCTCAGGATGAAATCCTCCTTCGCCATTCGCCCGATCGTGAAACGGACTGCCATACCGCTGGAAGCGGAAGTCTGACCCGGACAGCCTTTCATTTGCCCGGTTACGCTGGCTGAACCGTCAGGATCGATTGCAGTCTCGACGGCAGGTCAAGTCGGCTATATAGTCCGCTTCCGTTTATTGCTTGGCACTTCAAGGATCCTGCCACGGTGTCCCACAAGATCACCCGTTTTCTCGACACAACCTATCAGCTTGGCGAATGCCCGACCTGGGATGAGCGTACCAACCGTCTCCTCTGGGTCGATATTCAGGGCCGCACCATTCAGTCGATGGACTGGGCGACGCGCGACATCACGACCTGGTATTTCGACAACGAGGTCGGCTCGTTCGGCCTGACCGATGATGACCGGCTTGTCGTCGGCGTGTGGGACAAGATCCTGCTGTTCGACCCCAAGACGGAAAAAAGCGAGGTCCTCGCTGAGGTGCAGGCGGACCGCCCCGGCACACGTCTCAATGACGGCAAGATCGGCCCGGACGGCGCTTTCTGGATCGGCACGATGGACACAGCCTCCCCGCGCGAACCGATCGCCGGTCTCTTCCGGATCGACGGCAAGGGGAACGTCGAAGAGATCCGCGACGAACTGCAATGCTCCAACGGCCTCGCCTGGAGCGCAGACGGAGCTTACATGTACCACGCAGATTCCACGCCTGGATGGATCGAGTGTTATGCCTTCGACCCGGCAACAGGTGCCCTCGGCTCCAAGATGCTCTATGCCCAGCAGACCAACGAGACCGGCCGCCCGGACGGCGCGACCGTGGACGCGGACGGCAACTACTGGAGCGCCGGTGTCTCCGCCGGCGTGCTCAACTGCTTCGCTCCCGACGGCAACCTTCTGGAAGCGATAAAGATGCCGGTGCCAAAACCGACCATGCCCTGCTTCTGCGGCCCGGAGCTCGACCAGCTGATCGTCACCACGATCAAGCAACCGACCGACCCGACCGCCATCGAACCGGATACGCTCTCCGGCGGCCTCTTCCGCGTGGAAGGCCATGGGCGCAAGGGTTTGACGACGGAGCGGTTCAAGACTTAGTCCGGCGAAATGGCATCGAAAACCGCCACCACGCGAACGCTAGAAGCACAAGGAACCATGGAACCCATGCCGTGACCTTTCACGGATCGGGGATATGAATTTGGGGCGCCGGAACGGCCTGGATTGCCGGATCAGGTCCGGCAATGACGGGTCATTTAGGTTTTCCGGGACAAACGGACCATTGGCTCCTGAACCAGGTGATGAAAGCACAGAGTTGAACAGAACGTCACTGCCCCGCATTCATTGCCGCCCCGGCCCTGAGCCGGGGCCTCATGACACGTGTTCGGCAGGTCCCGGATCAGGTCCGGGACGGCGCGGATATCTCACCTCATTCTGAGCGCTTCCATAGGTCCGGAGCGGGTCTCCACGTCCACCTGTTTGAGAGGGGCAGGGTGAGGGGCAAACGCCTGAGGAGCGCTCACAGCTCTGATCCCTCACCCGGCCTTTCAGGCCGACCTCTCCCACGGGGAGAGGTGACTGGGCGTGTGGGCGGTTATGCGCTTGACGCCCCTCCCTCATCTCGTTGGAAAGACGCGGAGAACCTGGGTGCCGCCCCGGCCCTGAGCCGGGGCCTCCTGCCAAACGATGAGCAGGTCCGGGATCAGGTCCGGGACGGCGCAGGGTGTGAAGGGCCTTTCGGAGCCTTGTCGCCAGCCTTGCCATGCCTTCCAGGGCATCGATGTCGCCGGAAATGTATCCGTACTGCGGCCTTCATCATACCGAGCGCGAGTGCGGAGCTGTGCAGAAAGTCATGATTTACGCGGCCATACATTCAGGCAGAACCGATTGTCCTTCATTCACCCGATCTGCATAACTTGTCCGGCGTTAGTGCCGGCAGCCCCTGACCTTCACCGGTTGCCACACGGTACGTGCCGGCTCGACCATGACCTGGCGGCTGACGGTCTTGTAGACGGCCGGCTCCCTGATCACGTGGCTGGACGCCGGCTGCAGCATCACCTTTTCCTTCACGGTGCTGTAGATCGCCGGATGGCGGACCGCGACCTTGGACGCGGCCTGCACCTGAACCCGCTCGCTGACGGTCTTGTAAACCGCAGGGTGCTGGACCTTGCAGAGGGTTTTGACACCCTTGATCATGCGGTACTCCCAGCCGACGCTGGCCTTTTGCACCATCACCTTGCGATGACGTGTCTGGTAGACCGCCGGTGTCATCCGGTAGCTGACGCGCCCAGGCTGCACCAGAACGCGGCGTTTCTGGTAGCCGTAGACAGCAGGCCTCTTGACGACCCTCTGGGTCGCCGCCCTGACCAGAACGCGTTCATGAACGGTCTTGTAAACAGCCGGAACAGTGGCTTGCTGATAGCAGGCCAGCGCCTTGCCGCCCGCATGGGCAAAAGATGCAAGAAAAGGTGTAATTGCCAGCGCGATGACCGCGCTCCAGGAACTGCGACGCATAAACTCATCCCCCGGTCTGGTGCAGGAAAATGTCCTGCAACCCGATTTTAGGGAATTTTGACAAGGCATTAAAGCAAAAAGTTAACGCCCGTTAAGAACCTGCGACCGGAACCTCTTCGGATCAGGCCTGTTCCTTTGCACCTTTTTCATAGTCGGTGTCTTCGTTGATGATATGACGTGCCTCCTCAGGCACCCATTCTCCCCAGCGCGGCTTGAGCTGATGATCGACGGACACCCGGTCGTCGAAAACGAAACACTCACCTTTCCAGAGGCTCTCCTCCTCCGGCACCTTTTCCAGGTAATTCAGGATGCCGCCTTCAAGATGATAGACGTCTTCAAACCCGTTCTTGAGCATCCAGGCGCTTGCCTTCTCGCAGCGGATGCCTCCGGTGCAGAACATGGCAATCTTCGGCTTCTTCTCAAGACTTTCCTGCGCATTGACCCAGTCCGGAAACTCCCGGAACGACTGGGTTTCCGGGTTGAGCGCCTTTTCGAACGTGCCGAAGGCGAACTCGTAGTCGTTGCGTGTGTCGATCACGACGACGTCCGGGTCGGAAATCAGCGCGTTCCAGTCTTCCGGCTTGACGTATTCGCCGACGATCTCATTCGGGTCGATGCCGTCCACCGCCAGACGCACGATCTCCTGTTTCAGCCGCACCTTCATGCGCTTGAAGACGTGCCGGTGCGTCCAGGCTTCCTTGTGTGTGAGTGCCTTCAGCCGTGGATCGGCGCGCAGGTGATCGAGCACCGCGCGAACGCCCGCTTCCGGCCCGCAGATCGTGCCGTTGATGCCCTCGCCTGCCAGAAGCAGGCTGCCGCGCACATCCTTCTCAACACAGAAAGCCTTGAGCGGATCACGCATGTCCGCGTAGTCCTCAAGCGGCGTAAACAGATAAAGGGCGGCAACGAGAAAATCGTTCATCGGGCGTGGTCTTTTGCTTAAAGGAGCGCTCTTGGACAAGGCAAGCCTTCAGTCCGATCCGGAGCTTTCGGCGCCCTCTATACAGCGAGTGCCCCCTTTTTGAAAAGTCCGCAGTATCTCGGACACCGTTCCGGTGACGAAGCTCTCTCGCGGAACCTGCGAAAAGTGGTGGCGCACACCGGGATTAATTGCGATCCGGTTTGAACCCGACATGGGTCTTGCGAGGAGATCTCAAGTCTAGCGGTTTGTCATTCCGGCTGAAGCGCAGCGGAAGGCCGGAACCCGGTAAACGCTTGGTTCAAGGGTTTCTTCCTGTCGCTGACCACACAGGGTACTGGGTCCCGGTCTTGCCGCTTGCGCAGCAAACCGGGATGACCAACGGCTGGACCACCCCGTCATTCCGGACCAGTGCAGCATCAGCTGCACGCCGATCCGGAAACCAGACGTATTTCGCGCCGAAGGCGCGGCTGATTACGATCGTATCGACTGCCGTGTTCGCTTCGCTCACGCAGATTTCTGGTTTCCAGATCAGAACGTGACAACCGCCTTTATCAGCGTCTCGCGGTCGCTGGAAAGCGCTTCGAACTGGCCGGCGACATCCTGAACCGGGATCGTGAGTGAACAGAGCGCGTCCGTGTCGATCAGGCCATCGCGAATGGCCTGCATCACCGTCTCGAAATCCTCGGCTGTCGCGTTGCGGCTGCCGATGATCTGGGTTTCCCGCTTGTGGAATTCCGGATCGTCGAACCGGATCTGGTCCTTGACGACGCTGACCAGCACGTAGCGGCTGCCATGGGCAAGCAAGGGAAAGCCCGCCTCGATCGCACGCGCGCTGCCCGTCGCGTCGAAAATGACATCGAACCCGTCGGAGAGCGGCCCGGTCAGAATGTCCGGCCCGGCAAAATACTGTTTTTCAAAACCGAACTTCTCTCCCGCCTGACGCAATCGCGCCTCGCTGAGATCCAGCAGGTGAACGTCCGCGCCCTGAATACGCGCAAACAGCGCCGTGCCGAGACCGATGGGCCCTGCCCCTGTCACAAGTACACGCTCGGCCTTCAGTTCGCCGGCGCGCCGGACGGCGTGGGCACCGATCGCAAGGAACTCCACCATTGCGGCCTGAAGCTCGCTGAGGCCGGAGGCCCGGTAGAGGTTCGTTTCCGGGACCATGATCCTGGAGCACATGCCCCCGTCCCTGTGGACCCCGAGCACCTCGATATTCTCGCAGCAATTCGGCTTGCCCTTTCTGCAGGCACGGCACCTGCCGCACGACAGATAGGGATTGATGACAACCAGTTCGCCCTCCTTCAAGGAGCCGGTTGCCTTGGCGATCCGTCCGCTGAGCTCATGGCCGATCACGCGCGGATAGTTCAAAAACGGATGTTTGCCCTCGAATATGTGGTAGTCGGTCCCGCAAAGTCCGACGGCCCGGATATCGACCAGTACCCAGCCGTCCGGGGCCTCCAGCGGCAAATCCTGCTCTGCCAGCCGGAATACGCCAGGCTCCACGACAACACCGCAGGGCATTCTGGCGTTTTTCCCGTCTGCGGTTGTCGCTGTCTCATGCTTCATTGCACTCTATCCCGGCCGCGCGGTACCCAGTCTCCGGGCAATTCGCCCTTGATGATGAGGCTGAGAACATCGTCCTTGGTCACATCTTCAATACGATGGGACCCGACATTCCTGCCCTTGTTCATTACGACCACGCGGTCGCACAGCTCAAACACATCGTGCATGTCGTGGCTGACAAGCAGGATGCCGATCCCGTCGGCCCTCAGACCCTTGATGAGGTCGGCGACCATCGCGGTTTCGGACGGACCGAGTGCTGCCGTCGGCTCGTCCATGATCAGTATCTTCACATTGAAATAGATTGCCCGTGCAATCGCAATAACCTGCCGCTGGCCGCCGGAGAGCTTTGCAACCGGATCGTCCAGGTTCTTGAAATTCGGGTTGAGTTTGCGCAAGACGCGCTGCGTCTCGGCCATCATCTTCCTGTCGTCGAGATTGCCGAGCCTCGTTTTCAGCTCACGCCCCAGAAAAAGATTGGCGGGTGCATTCAGGTGGTCGGCAAGCGCAAGCGTTTGGTAGATCGTTTCAATCCCGAGATCGCGCGCATCATGCGGGCTCTGGATTTCGGCACGTTCACCATTGACCTTGATCGAGCCTTCGTTCGCGATCATCGCCCCGGACAGGATGCGCATCAGGCACGACTTCCCCGCCCCGTTATGCCCGAGAACGCCGACGACTTCTCCAGGGTAAAGGTCCAGCGAAACACCGTTGACCGCGCGAATACCGCCGAAATGCTTTTCAATGTTGCTCATCTCAACAAGAGGCTGAGAAGCGCTTTCGAGGCTCATGGCGAAGGGCCCTTCATCAAAAAAAGCGCCGGGAACACAAGGAAGGAGTGTGCCCCCGGCAAGTTGGGATTTGTCAGTAAAGGACGTTCTGGACTTCGGGCTGGTCGATGTTTTCTTTCGTGGCCAGCACGACACCCGTATCGATGAAGTCGGACACGCTCTCGCCGCTCAGCAGCTTCATGATGGTCTGGACGCCGAGTTCACCCATCTGGAAAGATCCCTGGACGGCGGTGCCGGCAAGCGTTCCGTCGCGCACGAAGTCCTGAAGGTCGGAATTGCCGTCAAAACCGAGCGCGGTGATGCTGCCGGCCTTGCCGGCCTGAACGATTGCGCGGCCCATGCCGATTGCCGTCGGTTCGTTTGCACCGAAGATGCCGACAAGGTCGTCATTGGCGGCCAGAACATCGGTGGTCTGATTGAGAGCGGTTGCCATTTGCGACTGCGAATAGAACGGGCCGACGATTTCAATGTCGGATTTCTCGTTGATGTGCTCGACAAAGCACCCGACGCGGCCGATTTCCGATCCGACGCCGGCAACATAGGACATCACCGCAACCTTGCCCTTGGTTCCAACCTCGGACAGCATCTTGTCGGCAACCAGCTTTCCGGCTGCGCAATTGTCGGTGGAAAGGAAGGCCTGGTAATATTCCTTGGCGTTGTCGGCCAGACCGGAGTCGATGATGACGACCGGGATTTGCGCCTCGAAGGCTTTCTTGACGACCGGTGTCAGCGCCTCCGGATCGGACGGAGCAAGAACGATCCCGGACACACCGCGGTTGATCGCGTTTTCAACAAGGCTCACCTGATCGGCGATCGCCGATTCAGAGGCCGGACCGTTGAAGGTCATGGTATGCGCTTCCTGCCCCTTGATCGCGGCGCTCGCACCCTTGTTCACGTTCTGCCAGAAATTCGAGTTGGTCGTCTTGACGATGACCGCGATTTCGCCGGCCTGCGCGGCAGCGCCCGTCAGCACCAGTGCACTTGCCATCATCATGGTCGAAATCAGTTTTTTCATGGTTTATTCCCTCCGGTTGAAGACATTTATGTTGATTGTCCGGCTTGTCAGCGCCGGTTTCGGATCTGATCGATATAGACCGCCAGAATGACGATCACGCCGATCACGATTTGCTGGATGAAGGCGGAAACGCCGGCCATGTTGAGGCCGTTGCGCAGGACGCCGATGATGAATGCGCCGATCATGGTGCCGGAGATATTGCCGACCCCGCCCATGAGCGATGCGCCGCCGATCACCGCCGCGGCGATGGCGTCGAGCTCGTACATTACGCCCTCGTTCGGCTGTACGGTCACAAGGCGGGACATCAGGACATTGCCCGCCAGCCCTGCCAGGGCACCCGACATCGTGTAGGCGAAGATTTTTGTCCGGTCGACCAGGACGCCGGCGAGCCGCGCCGCTTCCTCGTTGGAGCCGGTCGCGTAGATATGCCGTCCGGCCTGCCGCTTGTTCAGAAGATAGGCGGCACCGATCGCAACGAACGCAAGCAGGATCGCGGGATAAGGAATGCCGGGAAACACCACCTTGGGGAAAATGCCACCGGTCTTCTCCACGATCCTGAAAAGGGATCCGTTGCCCAGGATGCCGAAGGCTTCGCCGAGCCGCGAGATGGGAGCTGCCCCGGTCAGCTGAAGAGCAACACCGCGCGCAATCAGCATCATTCCAAGCGTGGCGACAAAAGGCGTGATCCGCATCTTGGTGATGACGAAGCCGTTCAGAAAACCGCAAAACGCCCCGGCGACAATCCCCAGCGCCATCGCCGGAGCGGTCGGCACGCCAGCCTTGATGGACAGGCCGGTCACGACGCCCGACAACGCCAGGACAGACCCCACGCTGAGGTCGATGCCGCCCGTGATGATGACCATCGTCATGCCGATGCCCAGCAGGCCGATCACAGATGTCTGCAAAAGAACCGTAAGACCGTTATTGACCGTGAAGAACGCATCGTTGCCGAACGAAAACGCGATCACCAGCGCAACAAGGGTCAGAACCGCCGATAGTTTGTGAAACGATCCGGCCGACAGCCTGAGTGCCGCGGGCACCGGATACGCCTCCCTATCAAGATTCGCCATGTTTCCTCCCGGGCGAAAATTGAATTTTATTATTAAAAACAAAATTGCACTCAATCTGCGCGCCGTCAATTGTTTTTTATTTAAATGTACGAAATTTCGGGAATTGTTCTTCCTCAAGGATGTGCTAATTTCGCGCTATGGCCCGTACAGACGACCGTTTTCGAAGCGCTTACAACAAGTTGCTGGATATTTGCGCCACCATGGACGTTGGCAGCCAGTTGCCTGCCGAGGTCGTCCTGGCGGAGCAGATGGAGGTGAGCCGGACCATTGTGCGAACCGCCCTTCAAAAACTCGACGAGGAAGATCTCATCGACTGGGAGGGGCGGCAGAAAACGCTGATTAAACGGCCTGAGCAAAAACACCGCCTGACTCAATCGGAAAGCGCACCTTCGGGCGAAGAACTGGAAAAGCTGTTTTTCGAGTGGATTCTCCGCTTCGACGTTCCTGCCGGAACATCGCTGAACATTGCCCAGCTGTCGCGGCAGTTCGGCGTCCCGGCTCACAGCCTGCAGGAATTCCTGTCCGGACTAAGCCGCTTCGGGCTTGTCGAGCGGCGGGCCAAGGGCGGCTGGATCCTCTCCGGCTTCACCGCGGAGTTTGCAGTTGAGCTGTCCGATTTCCGGCTCGTTCTGGAAATGAATGCCGTCAGACAGCTCCTGTCCCTGCCCGATGACCACGACATCTGGGTGAAGCTCAAGGACCTTGAACGCGAACACGAGGATCTGAAAAAGGATCTGAAGACCCGTTATCACGACTTCTCGACCCTGGATGAAAAGTTCCACTCAACGGTCAACAGCGTCGTGAAAAACAGGTTCGTCCTGGAAGCGCAGAAGCTGATTTCGTTGATTTTCCACTATCACTATATGTGGGACAAGCACGACGAGCGGGAGCGCAACGCGGCTGCGATCGAGGAACACCTTGAATGGATCAGGGCGATGCTGGCCCATGACCGGCTGCATTCCGAAGAAGCGGCCCTCAAGCACCTGCGCCGCTCAAAGGAAACCCTGCTGGCCTCGCTGAAAGATCACAGGCGCGCCTGATCCAGATGACATTTTCTGTTGCCGGGTTTGGAAATCATGGAGGGCTCACCTTCATTCTTGCATCTGCCTCTCTCCCTCATCCCGAGGAAGCGCGAGAGCGCTGTTTCGTAGGATCGACGGCAAAGCCTTCATGCGTGACCTGTCCTTCGAGGCTTCGCTTCGCTGCGCACCTCAGGATGAGGTCAACGAACCAATACGCCGGGCCCTGTTCCGTCCTTTCGGATTAACGCAATTGACGCTTCGAGTTCGTCCGGAAGCAACCCCCCTGACGCCGCGGGACCCAGGACCCAAGAAATGTGGAAAGGAAACGGCATGGATGCCATGGTCAAGCCATGGCATGACTGCGTGGAGGCGACGGGGCTCGTCCGGTAGCCCTCACTCTCTCTTCGTCATTGCAGGGCTTGACCCTGCAATCCATGCCATTGCTTCTCCTCAGCGACGGCCTCATCCTGAGGAGGAGCGAAGGTCCGTCTCGAAGGACAGGTCAGATACACCGCGTCTCGCCGCCCATCCTTCGAGGCTTCGCTTCGCTGCGCACCTCAGGATGAGGATGAATTGCGCGGCGTTCGTGCGCATGATCCTTCCGGTCAAACCAGTTTTGGAATTTCTGGCCGAACCGACAGCAGTGGCACTCGCGAGTGCCGGCTCTTTTTCTCGTTTCCCACCTAAAGAAGGTGCACTTCGGCAGGCGCTGCCGTAATCGCTTCGAGACGCGGCGCTGAAAAGGCCGCATCCGCTTGTCTCGCCCAGGTCAGGAAGGCCCCGATCCTGCGTTCGATCTTCTCCGCATGGTTCTGCGCGATGTCGGCAAGCTTGTGGTCGAGAAAGGGGTTTTTGAACCTGTCGAGCGTTGTGGCGACATAATCTTCAGCGTCCTCTTTCCGGCCATGTGCCGCAAACCCCGGCACCACTTCGCGCGCATAAAGATCCTCAAGATCGGCAGCTGCCGTCCGGTCGGCGAGCATGTCGCGAACATATTTGTGCCGCGCGGTCCCCTGTTCCGACAGCCACCGCGACACGAGATAGGTGTGTCCGAGGTTGAGGATGAAGAGTTTGAGCGTTTCATAAGGCTCAAGGCTTGGGACAACCCGTACGTTCGGATGCGTGCATGGCAACAGCAAACCCGGCTGATCCTCGATCGCCCAGAGGCAATACGGTTCGGCCACCGCGCCTGCCGGCTCGAGCGGTTCGGAGACGATCCGGTCGACCAGCGAATTCACCCAGATGACCTCTGTCTCCAGCCACTGGCGAAAGGCGTCCGGGTAAAGGCCACCGATCCGGAGAACAAGGTCGCGCAGGACCTCGCCGTTTCGCGGCACCAGTTCTGTCGGCATGATCTGTATGGCTGCGCCGTTCGCCTCGAAGCGCTGAAAAAGAAGCCAGGTCAGCTTTGCCGGATAGGACATGGCCTGGTCGAAATTTGTCTGGTGGTCGGCTTCACGCGGACGAAAGCCCGCATCTGCCGTGTTCGAAAGGATAATCCGCGCTTCGTTCACCACAACCTCGCGGACACGCGCAAGGTCGGCAGGCAGGGACAGCGTGTGCGCGACACTGGTAACGCGTGTGCTGGTTTCAATCAGCTGACCCCGATCAACTCCCCTCACCTGCACCTCGAAGCCTTCCTTGTCCGAAAGCGCGGCAAGCCGTGCCGAGCGGCCGGGATCACCACTCGTCTGGACAACCGTGATTGGTCCGGGCGCTGCATTCCTTTGCAGAGCTTCGGAAACAAAAAGATCAGCGTGCGCCTGAAGGAATCGGCTGGTTCCGAATTGCAGTATTGGGGTTTCCGACATCGTGCCTCCCGCTCAGTCAATTGTTTATTATTAATTAGAACATTTTTGGTCAATTCCCAGATGCACATTTTTCGACAGATCGGGTATTTGACGGCCTCCTGAAGCGCAGTACAGGTCAAAAGCATTGCAAGGCCAAGTGAAATGGCGAAAAACTATCGACCGACTCACGTATAAATTGACTTGACCCGCGCGCGCATCATCCTAGTTAAAACTGGAATTCTGGTCGGAAAATCGATATTATTTACCCATGGCTATACAAATGCAGATAGACGCATCGCAAGAACCTTCCTCTACGCAACGGGCGTATCTCGCGATCCGCAGGATGATTCTGGTCGGCGAGCTGGCGCCGGGCGAAAAACTGAAGATCGAAAAACTGCGGCAGATCCTCGACATGGGCGGTTCCCCTATCCGCGAGGCGCTGACGCTGCTTGTGTCGGACCTCCTCGTGGAACGCCTGGATCAGCGCGGTTTCCGGACCTCCGATGTCAGCCCTTCGAACTTCGCGGAAATCCTGAACTTGCGTTGCCATCTGGAGGAAATGGCACTTCGTGAAAGTCTGGCGAATGCCGACCACGCATGGGAAGACAGGCTTGTCATCAGCCATCATCGCATGATGCGTGAACCGCGTGCCAATGTTGAGCGCTTCGAAGAGCTGCACAAGGCCTTTCACATGAACCTTCTGAACGGCTGCCATTCGCCGGTCCTGCTGAAATTCTGCAACCAGCTTTATGACCTCAACATCCGTTACCGCTACCTCGCCGGACAGGCCCTCAACTATTCGGCGCGCGACATCGGCAAGGAACACAGTGACATCATGAATGCGGCCGTCGACAGAAACACCGACCTGGCCTGCAAATTGCTGCTCGACCACTACCGCAACACCGGCGCATTTCTTGAAAAGCATTTCACCGTGGAAGCTGCCGAGTAGGTTTGCCGGTAGGCTCGGAACGAGCAAAACAGTTTGACTCGCAAACCTCTGCCCAGTCCCAGCGCGGACCAACTGCTGTCCGGTTTAGAACGTCCGGTTAAATTTATGTCACTGGGTGAGCCGCAACATTCCGTCCGGTGCGAAGGCAGGATACGGACTTGTTCTTGTTGTTTGTCGTCCCGGTTTGACGCGTGAGCGGCAGGACCGGGACCCAGTACGCCGTGTAGCTGGTGGTTGGAAGAAGGCGGAGAAACAAGAGATTACTGGTTCCCTGCCTTCCGCTGCGCTCCAGCAGGGATGACAAATCCGCAAAGTTAAATGCGTCATAAGGGCTTCATTTCGCGATAAGCCGGACAGTGGTGGAGTGGACTTTGGTATCCGCCTCAGCCGGTCTTCTCATCCTGAAAACGTCCCAATTCCCG
The DNA here is from genome assembly GCF_030733265.1 of Roseibium sp. MMSF_3412. Lineage (GTDB taxonomy): Bacteria > Pseudomonadota > Alphaproteobacteria > Rhizobiales > Stappiaceae > Roseibium. The sequence goes on from NZ_JASHJI010000012.1 coordinate 100,761, forward strand.
TCTCGAAGGACAGGCCAGATACACCGCGTCTCGCCGCCCACCCTTCGAGGCTTCGCTCCGCTGCGCACCTCAGGATGAGGTCAAGGGACCAATACGCCGGGCCCTGTTCCGTTCTTCCGGACAAGTACGGCCGGTGCCGAGCACCGATCCGGAAGCAACACCCCTGACGCGACAGGACCCAAGACCCAGGAAAAGCGGAAAGGAAACGGCATGGATGCCATGGTCGAGCCATGGCATGACAGCATGGAGGCGACGGGGCTTGTCCGGGGAACACTCGCTGTTTCCCCGGTCATTGCAGGGCTCGACCCTGCAATCCATGCCATTGCCTCTCCTCAATGACCGGCTCCGGGTGGGAATGGATGCCATGGTCGAGCCATGGCAAGAGCAATGTGGGTTGGGTTTTCAGGGTAACCGTCACGCGCTCTTCGTCATTGCAGGGCTCGACCCTGCAATCCACGCCGATTGCCCGCTGGCCGGGAAAGCTCGCCATGTTTCCATGAACTTCCAGCGGCCGCCTTCGGCAAAGATGCCTTCATGCCCAAAGCGACCCAAATCCCGTTTCGAAGGACGGGCAGCACGTTCGAGGAACGAGCCGCCCATCCTCCGCACCTCGGGAAGAGGAGCTGACAAAACGGGGGTGCGCGGGAGCCGCTTCAGGCACCGTCGCGCACAAGGACCAGATCGAAATCGGCGAGCAGCCAGGCGCCGTCCACCTTGCCGGAAAGCGCATAGCCTTCGGACGGGAATGAGCCGGCCGGTTGCTCGACATAGGTCATGACGAGATCGTCACGGACACCGAAGACCGTGTCCTCGTCCAGATACGGATCATCGTCAGGAAAGATCTCGGTGACCAGTGTCCGGAAACCGGAGGCCTTGACGATGTAGTGCAGATGCGACGGACGCCAGGGATGACGCCCGCTGCCCCGCAGGATGTCGCCGACCGGTCCGTCGCTCGGCACGGTATAACTCACCGGCTTGACCGTCGTGAAACCGTAGCGACCGTCAGGACCCGTCGTCTGGATGCCGTGAAACGAATAGGTGTCCTGGTCCGGGTCCTGGCTTGAATACATGCCGTTCGGAGCCGTCTGCCAGATATCGAGTTCCGCGCCCTCGATCGGGTTGCCGTCCTCGTCCCGGATCGTGCCTTTGGCAAGGAGCACCTCACCGCCATAGGCGCGGCGCATGTCTCCGCCGATCGCCAGCGGCGGGGCGCCGGTGATGTGGAACGGGCCGAGTACGCTCGACGACGTTCCCTTCGGGCTGGAATGCAGCATGTCGACCAGCGAGGACAGGCCGAGCACGTCCGACAGCAGTACAAATTCGTGGCGCTCGGCGTCGGAAATATTGCCGGCGGCTTCCAGGAATTCGATACCCTTGCGCCACTCCTCATGGGTGAGGTTGGTCTCGCGGGCGAAGTCGTGCAGATGCGTGACCAGGCTTTTCAGGATTTCCTTCAGGCGCGGATCGGTATCCGGGCCGAAATACCCCATGAAAACATCGGTTATGTTGTCTTTTGTGACGTGACGCATGGGACACCTTCTAGTTCAGGATAGCCAGGCTCAGCGACGGCCAGCGGATCAGCGCGACCAGCACGATCAGCATGACGAGCGCAAACGGAAAGGCCCCGACAAAAACGTCCTTCAGCGAGATGCGCGGATCGTTCAGCGTGGCCTTGATGACAAAACAGGAAATGCCGAGCGGCGGCGTGAGCAGGCCGATTTCCGCACCGACAACGGTGATGATGCCGAACCACACCAGGGACAGACCCATCGGTTCGACCAGCGGCAGGAACAGCGGCACCACGATCAGGATGATGGAAGCCGTGTCGAGGATCGTTCCGAGAAAGATCATCATCGCAACGTAAATCACCATGATCCAGAAGAAGGTCAGCTGTGTGTCGGTCAGAAGGTCGCCGAGTTCGTTCGGCAGTCCTGCAAGCCCGAGCATGCGGCTGTAGATGGACGCTGCAGTAATGAGGAACAGGATCGAAGCGGTAATGTGACCCGTCTCAAGAAGCGCGTGCCAGAGCGTCTTCAGTGTCAGTTTCTTGCGGAAAGCGGCGATCACCAACCCGAGCAGCGACCCGGTCGCTCCCGCTTCGACCGGCGTCAGCCAGCCGGTGTAGATGCCGCCGAGAACGGCCACGATCAGGATCAGCGTCGGCAGGGTCTTGTCCGCGATTTCCAGCGGGGACATCCATTCCGTTTCCTCCGCCGGTCGCCCACCGACATATTTCGGCGTCACGCGTCCCATGAGGAAGATCGCGATCACATAGGCGGCGGCCAGAAGTAGGCCCGGCACCACCCCGGCGAGGAACATGTCACCGACACTCTGTTCCGCAACGAAGGAATAGATGATCAGCATCGCGGAGGGTGGAATGATCATGCCGAGGACAGACGACCCGGCAACCACGCCGACCGCGAAACGCGGATTGTAGTCGAACGCCAGCATCTGCGGCACGGAGACCTTTGAGAACACCGAGGCGGAGGCGATGGACGACCCGGTCACGGCGGCAAAGACGGCATTGGCCCCGACGGTCGCCATGCCGATCCCGCCCTTGACCTTGCGAAAGCCGGAATTCATCACGGTGTAGATATCCGCACCCAGCCCCGCCTTGGAGACGATCAGCCCCATGAAGGTGAACAGCGGCACGGTTGCGAACGTGTATTCCATCACGCTGTCGCCGATCGCGATCTTCAGGAGGTTGATCGCCAGATCGAAATTGTCCCGCATCAGGATAATCGAGACGAACGAGACCAGGCCAAGCGCGATCGGGATATAGACGCCGACATAGACAAGGACGACAATCGCGATGACGGACAGGATGCCGATTTCAAAAGGTGTCACGTGTTTTCCTCGGCATGTTCGTTGAGGCGGACGGGCTCAACAGCCGGATCCGGCATCAGGACCTTGATGAAAAACAGGATCATGCACAGGCCGGCACTTAGAAAGATTGCGAGCTTGATCGGCCACCAGGGCGCTGTGAAGATCCCCGGAACGCCGAAAAAGTCCTTGGTTTCATACATTTCAACGAATTCCGGCCAGATCGCATAGGCCACCAGCAGCATGAACACGCCCGAGACGAAATTGATCGTGCGCCGGATCGTGCCGGCAGACCGGGGCCGCGATGTCGACAGGATCGTCAGAAACCCGTCGGAGCGCGTCAAGCGGTTCATCCGCACCACATCGGGAAGCTGAAGGAACACGATGAGCACCATGGAAAACTGGACCACCTCATACGCCCCCCGGAAGGGGGCGTTGAAGAGACCGCGCGCCACCACGTCGTAATTCACGATAAGGACGAGGCCGAGCACGATGAGGGTGCCAACTGCGTTAGCACCCATGGCAACCCAGCTGGCAATGTTTGAAAGGGCGCGAACGCCAGTACGGATCGGTCGCAGCATTCCGGCGTTCTCCCCTTTTGCCGCTTTCTTACTGCGAAAGTTCCGCAGACCAGTCACGGGTCGGCGTGAAGCCAGCATCCTGCAGTTTCGTCATGTAGGCCTTCAGCATGTCGCTGCCCGGTTCACCCTTGGAATCGAGACCTGCGGCCCACTCGACAGCAAGGTTCGGGATAGCGGCCGCCCAGGCTTCGCGTTCGGCCGGATCCATCTCGACAATGGTGCCACCGGCTTCGACATACTTGTCCCGGCTGGCCTGCGCCCGGTCCATGGCAATGCCTGCCACATGATCACGGTACTCGACGGCAACGTCCTGCAGAACCTGCTTCACTTCGTCCGGCAGACCGTCCCAGTAGTCCTTGTTGACGGTGATCGTCTTGGAATTCACCGCACCGAGGTCGGCTTTCAGCATGTAGGGCGCGACTTCGGCGATCTTGAAGGTACTGGCGGCTTCCGGCCACAGCATCGCCTTGTCGACAAGGCCGGTCTGCAGCATGTTGTAGAAATCGGTCAGACCGCCGCGCACACCCGCGGCACCGTCAATGCCCTCAAGATACCTGAGGTTCATGCCGGCACCGGCGACCTTCTTGCCTTCAAGGTCCGAAATGCTGTTGATCGGGTCCTTGGAAAACACCTGGTAGGTGTCAAGCACGACGCCCGTCGCCAGGTAGACCTGGTTCTGTTTTTCGAATTCCTTCTGCATGGTCGGGAATTCCTTGGCGATCTCGTCGACCGCCTTTGCGACCGCGCGGGAATCCGGTGCAACGAAAGGCGTCACCGCGGAAATTGCCTGGCTCGGCAGTTTCGACGAATGGAAGATCGTCGTCACGATGCCGATGTCACCGAGGCCAAGCTTGATGCCTTCCAGGACACCTTTCGGCTTAACGATGGAACCGCCATAGCTTTCCTGCCAGTCCATCTTGTAGTTGCCGGTTTCCGCAAGCCGCTTGTCGACTTCCGGTATGAAGAAGTTGGTGAATTCCTTCACCCAGAGGGCACGCGCCGGATAACCATCGATCACGACGGCCTTGATCGTCTCGGTCGCGGAAACAGGCAGCGAGGTGGCGCTCAAAAGCGCAAGGGCAAGTGCGCCCCGTCTCGTCATTTTTCCAAACATGGCATTCTCCTCCCAGAATATCAGAGCGTTCAGGCTTTCTGCCAGACCGTCTCGAGTGCGGTCCCCGACTGTTCGAACAATTTCGACAAGGGACAGTATTTGGCAACTTCCCGTGCAACGCGCGCGAGATCGTCGTCATTCGCGGTCCCGTCGCTCGTCACCACCTGGTTCAGTGCAACAAAGGGAACGTCAATTTCCTCCTCGAGAGTGACGCCCCTGCGGTCGAACTCACAGGTGATCTCAATAAGCAGGTGTCCGATATCGACACCCAGCTTGTCGGCACACTTGTTGCCGATAACGTTGGTGCATCCGGCGAGCGCAGCAAGCACCGCCTCCGTCGGTGCCGGTCCGAGATTCGTGCCGCCGCGTGCCTCGGGTTCGTCAATTGAAAATGTCAGATCGCGGATGCCGACATCCGTCCTGGAATGGCTGATCCCCTTGGCGGAGGAGCGCAGCTTGACGACTGTCTTTGCTTTCAAGGCCATTCTTCCGCCTCACAGGAACTTGCAGGCTTTGTCGAACGGAAGGCGCGGCAGTTTCTGGAACAGCGCGGTCTCGTCGGCATAGCCGAAGTTGCACAGGAAATTCGATCTGAGAGTCGTGCCGGCAAAGAACTCCTCGTCGACAATCTTGTTGGAAAAGCCGGACATTGCCCCGACATCAAGACCCAGTGCCCGCGCCGCGATCATGAAATAGGCCCCTTGCAGGGTCCCGTTGCGAAACGCGGTTGTCTCGGAGTGTTCCGGCTTGCCCTCAAAATGCGGCCGGCGATCCTCATGCGGGAACAGGAACGGCAATTCCTTCCAGAATTCCAGGTCATGCGCGATGATCACCGTGCCCGGCGCAGACATCATCTTGTCGATGTTCTTGTCTTTCAGCGCCTTGGCAAGCCGGGTCTTGGCCTCGTGGCTCTCGACGAAGTAGAAGCGCGCCGGGCACGTGTTCATGCTCGTCGGGCCCGCTGCCGTGATGTCGTAGATCGTCTCAAGAACCTCGCGCGGCACGGCCCTGTCCTGCCAGGCGTAGTGCGACCTGGCGGTCCGCAGGATCAGGTCGATGCCGTCATCATCCAGGTTGCCGATCCGCTCACGCAGATCGCGTATATGCGCATGCGCTTCGGCGCGCAGCCTGTCCAGCGCCTCGCCGGTCGGAGCATGAGGGGCGGCCATGGTCATTCCGCGGCCTCCGTCGCGACATGGTCTTCTTCCGCGACGACCGGGTTGGCACAGATACCGATACCCTCGATCTCGATTTCAACCACTTCGCCCGGGCGCAGCCAGCGCTGAGGTGTCTTGGCGTGCCCGACCCCGGGAGGCGTTCCCATGGCCAGGAGATCGCCGGATTCAAAGGTCGTGAACTCCGAGACGGTCGCGATCGTGCGGGCGACGCTCCACAGCATGTCCGACGTCTTCGCGCTCTGCAGGATCTCCGTCCCGACCCGCGACTCGATCTTGAGACCTTCGGCCCCTTCCGGCAGTTCGTCGGGCGTTACGATCACCGGGCCGATCGGGCCGGTGCCGTCAAAATTCTTGCCGGGCGTCCACTGATGGGTCTTGCGCTGGTATTCGCGCACCGAGCCGTCATTGAAAATGGTGTAGCCGAACACGTGATCCAGCGCGTCCTGCTCGCTGATGTGTTTGCCGCCCTTGCCGATGATCACCATCAGCTCGGCTTCGTAATCCAGTTGCTCCGAGCAGCTCGGGCGCACCATCGGTGCCCCTGCAGGGATCATGGACGTGTTGCAGCGCATGAACAGCGCCGGATAGGAAGGAATCTCATAGCCGCCTTCCTTGATGTGATCGACATAGTTCAAACCGAGACAGATGATCTTGCCCGGGCGCTCGATCGGAAGACCCGGGGTCAGCGAAGAGACCGGCTCGGCGTCCGCCTGTTCCTTCAGTGCCTCCAGGCTCTCAAGGCCAATGCGGCCGGCGGCCAGCGCACTCAGATCCGTTCCGATACTTCCGTTTGCCGCCGTAAGGTTCCAGGCCCATTCCCCTTCCACGAGAAAGACACCCTGCCCCGACGAACCTGTCCCTACAATGAATCGCATTTTTGCCTCGGCGTTTCCAAATTTTTTCTAACTTTGACGACTATTTTTAAGATTGTCAAATAATATCGATTTTTTTAATCTAAGAAAAATTGGAGGTGCTGCATGCCGAAATGGAACGACTACAAACGTATGGCCAAGGAGCGCGGATCCCTTGCTCTGGAACTCTATGTCGTGAACACGATTCCTTCCGGTCCGGACGCCGATCTGCCCGGTACCCTGCCCGATCATCTCGCGTACCAGGGCAGGATGGAGCAGGAAGGAAAGCTGGTTTTCGCAGGTCCTGTCTCCGATGCATCCGGTGAGAATCTGGAGGGCGAAGGCATGATCATCTACAGGGCGCCTTCGCTGGAAGAGGCCAGGAGCTACGCAGCCGAAGATCCCATGCACAAAAAGGGTGTGCGGACATTCACCATCCGCCGCTGGCTTGTGAACGAGGGCAGCTTCACGGTTTCCGTCGGCCTTTCGACGAAACGTGTCGAAATGTCCTGACAGGCGCGAAGCGATCGGATTGCCTCACCAAAAGGACAATTGGGCAAGGCCTGATGCTCGGCCTATGATTTGCTGCGCAGAGCCTGTTGCAGCCGCTTGCGTGCGCCTTCAAGGATCGCCGCCGCGGCGTCGAGATGTTTACAGCCCCAGGAGAACGCGATGACCATCCTCGGAGATTTGTTGTCGACCATCTTTGAACGCAGATACCTGGCCGCTGTGCTCGACAAACCCGATTCCCGCTCGATGGAAGAACTGATCACCGCACTTGTCGGTGCGACCGGCGAGATCACCGGACTGTCGGCTGCCAATCACATCCTGAAGCGCTACCAGGCAATGGATGACGAGGAAAAACTCTCGTTTTTCCGGCATCTGGCAAGCGACATGAACATCGACCCCGACAAGGTGCGCAGCACGCTGGATGACTACGAGAACAACCCGAGCAAGCAGAGCTACCGGGCTTTCATGACGGCCGTTGAACCGGACCGGCAGGAACTCATCAGGCGGTTGAACCAGATCCCCGGGGCGACGGAAATCCTGGTGAAGATGCGGGCCGACCTTCTGACACTTGGCAAGAACGATCCCGAACTCCAGGCGCTCGATCAGGATTTCAGGCACCTGTTCGTGTCCTGGTTCAACCGGGGATTTCTGGTTCTGCGGCCGATCAGTTGGGAAAGCCCTGCACATATCCTGGAAAAGATCATCGCCTATGAATCCGTTCATGAAATCGCCAGCTGGGAAGACCTGCGCCACAGGCTTGTGCCGGATGACCGCCGCTGTTTCGCATTTTTCCACCCGACCATGCCGGACGAACCGCTGATCTTTGTGGAGGTGGCGCTGACAGGCGACATTCCCGGTTCCATTCAGCAGCTTCTTACCGACGAGCGCGAGATCATTGCAGCAGACGCGGCAAAGACGGCCGTCTTTTATTCCATATCCAACTGCCAGGCGGGTCTTGCCGGGATTTCGTTCGGAAACTCCCTGATCAAACAGGTTGCGTCCGATCTGGCGTCAGAATTGCCGGGACTGAAGTCCTTTGTCACATTGTCGCCGATCCCCGGTCTGACCAGGTGGCTGACATCTCAGGACATCGCTTTTGAAGACTCAGATACGAAGCAACTGAGGACACTTGCCGCCTATTATCTGATGTCCGCAAAACGCCCCGACGGCGAACCTGTCGACCCGGTTGCCCGCTTTCACCTTGGAAACGGCGCCATGATCCACGCCGTCCACGCGGTCGCCGACACGTCTCCAAAGGGGCGTGCGCAATCAGCCGGGGTTATGGTGAATTACCTTTACGACCTTGCCAAAGTGGCCCAGAACCACGAGAGATTTGCCACAACACAGGAAATTGCCGCATCAAGCGAGATCCGCAGTCTCAATGCAGCGGCAAAAAAACAGGATCTGCACCCGACGGAACCTGAACAGGCCAGCGCCTGATCCAGCCTCCCGTATCAATGAAAAATCCGTACCGTTTGGCTCGCACTCAGGTCAAACGGCACCCTTCGTCATTATTTTGACGCAAGAGACGATCAGGAGGGGCCGACTTTACGACAGTGCGCGCATCTGACCGGCGGCAAACCGACTTGTCCGGCATTGGCCTCGCGCAAGACAAGACAAAAACATGACCATCGACTTTACGCAGATCTTCCAGCAGGATTCGGTGCTGGTGATCTTCACGATCATCGCGATCGGTTACCTGATCGGCAATATCCGCATCGCACGGTTTGAAATCGGCGTCACCGGTGGCGTGCTGCTTTGCGCTCTCATGTTCGGGCACTACGGCTACACGATCGACCCCATCGTTCAGGCGATCGGCTTCACGCTTTTCATCTATTCCGTCGGCTGGCAGGCCGGACCTCAGATCCTAAACGTGATGCGTCAGGACGGACCCAAGTATCTGGTCCTGACAATCTTCATGGCGGGCGGGTCCTTCCTTCTTGTGCTCGGCCTTGCCTGGATGACGGGTCTTTCCAACTCCTTTTCCGCCGGGCTGATGGCCGGCAGCCTGACAAGCACGCCAACCCTGGTCGGGGCGCAGAATGCGGTTTCGTCCGGGCTTGTGGCACCCGCTGCCGGACAAACACAAAACAGCCTTATCGAGAGCATCAGCGTCGCCTACGCGATCACTTATATCTTCGGCACGGTAGGCCTTCTCCTGATCGTGAAACTGTTGCCGAACCTTCTGCGTGTCGACCTGGCGGCAGCAGCTGAAACCTTTGCAAACGAACGCGGCTTCAAGCAGGAAAATGTCGAGGACACGATCGACCGGCCGATCCTGCGTGCTTATCTCATCGACGATCCGGACCTTGACGGCCTCACGATCGCGCAGGCGCTGACGGCCCGTTCACCGAAGGAGATCAGCGTCAGGTCGCTTTACCGGCTGAAGCGCGGAGCCGAACTGATCGATCCTGAGCCCAGCACGATCATCGAAGTCGGAGACAAGGTTGCCGTCTTCGCAACGCCCGAAGAACACGCCAAGGCAAGAGACCTTTACAACCTGGGCGCCGAGGTTCTGGACCGGGATCTGATCGATGCCGTCGTCGATGTGGCGGAAGTCGTGGTCACCAATCCATATGCGGTCGGCAAATCACTTGAGCAGCTCGGCATATACGAACGCCACGGCTGTTACCTGACCCGGATTACCCGGTCCCAGATCCAGCTGCCCCTTGCCACCGGAACGGTTGTCCAGCGTGGAGACGTGATGATCCTGACCGGGGAACGCCGCGCGCTCGACCGGGCCATTTCAGAACTCGGCGCGGAAGATCGAAAAGCTGTCGAAACGGACCTGCTGACCTTTGCGGCCGGCATCGTGTTCGGCCTGCTGCTCGGTCAGATCACTGTCAGGATCGGCGAGATTGATGTCGGCATCGGCACGGCCGGCGGATTGCTGGTTGCCGGTATCTGCGTTGGTTTCCTGCGTGCCAACCGTCCGACCTTCGGCCGCATGCCGGCCGCGGCACGGTTCATCATGATGGAGCTCGGTCTGCTGCTGTTCATGGTCGGGGTGGGACTGAATGCCGGCGGCGGGATCGCCAATGCAATCGGGTCCGTCGGCCCGGTCCTGTTCCTGTCTGGCGTGATCGTCACCTGCCTGCCGCTGCTGTGCGGGTACGTCTTCGGGCGGCTGGCCCTCGGCATGAACCCGGCGTTGCTCCTGGGCGCGCTTACCGGTGCCATGACCAGCACCCCCGCCCTCGGTATCGTGCAGCAGGCGGCCAAGAGCACGGTCCCGGCACTCGGATATGCGGGCACTTATGCCCTTGCGAACGTGTTGCTCACGCTCGCGGGCACCCTGATCATGTTGCTGTGAAGCTCGTTCCACACTTTCGAGCCACTCCGGGCCCGACCCGGCTTGCGCCCTGCGCGCTTGGCACTGACCGTTCCCTCAGGGTTTCGGACGACCGGAGAGCGCAGCGGTCAGGCGGGCGTCTTCCAGATAGGGGTCGTGACCAAAGCGGATCAATCCCTGTCGCTGGACCCAGACGGACTGGTGTGAAACCACGGCCATCAGCCCGCCACGGGCGGGAAAGGTGACCGTGTCCTGCCTGGAAATCCGGTCTTCGATCCCATCGGCAGGCAAGACGCGCGGCTCGATGATCTGGTCCAGGATATCCAGTCCGTTGATGATCCCGAAGGCAGTCTTCGGAAGATAGGGATTGCAGAAAAGGTCATCCTCGGGCGCCGCCGACAGATCAAACAGCTGCAGTCTCTGCTCCTGCCGCAGCCGGTAGGCATACTGGCCAAGCGGGTTCTCGCTGGAAGCTGGCAGAAAAAGCGCATATTGCTCCCGGTTGCTTGCCCGCTCGATATCGCGCAGGCTCGCTTCCTTCCAGGGAAGCGCATCCAGCGGGACATCTGCACCGCTGCGCTTCAGATAGTAACCGGCCGCTTCAACCTGCTCGGGGTCCTGCTTGAGGCGCGGCAGCAGTTCCTTTCCGAAAAACTCCCATGGCACCTGCCAAGTCGGGTGGAACGTGACCGCTTCGATGGTGGTCGCCAGCGTCGTATGGTTTCTGTCCGGGCAGTTCGGATAGGCCTGCCCCTCACGCACAACGCGTCCGTCCTCAAGGAAAACGTAGGTGTTCTCGCCCTTGTTCACGTAGAGCTGGAGCCGGGAATATTCGTTCGGAAGCCAGCGAATGCGCTCCATGGCATTCGTCAGCTGCTCGATCCGGCGATCCACCGGTATGTTGAGTGCACGCACCAGTTCGGGCGTGACCTGTCCGGAAATCTCTAGCCCGTAACGAAGATGCGCCTGACCGACCGCGAAGGCCAGGCGCTTGTCATAGTCCGTATCGTCCGATGCATCGGCCAGAAGACCGTCTTCAAGGAGCCGGCGGCGCAGATCGGGAACGGGCACGGAGCCCGGGTCCAGGAACGTAAATCCGCCGCCGTCCTGAATGTCGTAGAGATGCTGCAAGTGGCCTTTGAGGCGTCTGTAGGTATCGTCCTGCGGTTGCCAGATATCGATGAACGCCGACATTTCCTCGGAGGACGAAAGCCGCGACAGGGCATCGATCGTATCGATGGAGTTGGAGGGCATATAGGCATCGGGATAGAGCACCCGGGGCGAGACGCGCCCTGCCCTCAGATCGTGCGCAAAGTCCAGGAAATGACCGGTATAGAGCAACTCGACCCAGGCAATATCCGCCGGAGACGAAAGACTGTTGATCGAGAGAACCGCATCTTCAAGCACGTCGGCCGGATAGTCTTCCGTCCGCAGACCCTGAAGATAGGCCAGTTGCATCTCGCTGGTGAGCTCGTGGCTGCGCGGCTGGTCGAGCCAGAGCAGTTGTGCCTCGTCGGAATTGTAGTAGGCCGCGATTTCATTGCGCCGTTTTTCAACGATGAGCGGCAGCCTTTCTGGATTTGACAACAGCCAGCGGACATTTTTGAGAGCTTCATCCGCCAGGGCTGCTGCCGGCAGCGCAATGGCAAACAAGACAACAACAACTGCAAATCTGGCGATAGCACGCTTCATCCGGTCAACCCTCTGGACGTCTTTGGCTGTCATCATCACATCTTTCAATGTGGCCCGCATCCGATTTTTGTTCAAAGGAATACGCAGGCCCGAGGCCGCTGGATGTCCGCGGAAACCGGCAAGCCGGGTCTCTCCCGATCCGCTCCCGCACGCGCCGGCGTGCGCAAAAAAGACGGCCGGCCTTTGCTCTTTTTCCATGAAACTGCCGCTGCGCGCATGTTTTCGCGGCATTAAGCACAATTGCAGTTTCTTCGTGGATCAGTTTCCGCTGGGGGAGTCTGACGTTGCATTTTATGTCGCAACGCGTAATATTCGTTAAGAGTTTAGTAATAAATCTTACGGGACGCGTAACATGGAATCACCTGCGGGTGAAAACGGCTTCGACGTTACAACCTGGGCGAACAACGCCATCGAAGCCAGCGGAATGAAGAATACCGAGGTCGCGGATCTGCTCCGGCTGACACCGGCCTCCGTGTCCCGGATTCGAAAGGGAAAACAGGCTCTCAGTGCAGAACACATGCTGTTGCTGTCACGGGAACTGAAAGCACCGCTGCCCGGCGAGGTTCCCCAGGACACAAGCCGGGATCGCCAGAGCCTGGACAAGGAACTGTACCTGAAGGCGCTGGAAAGCGTTGTTGAGCAAAACAACCGGAAACCGGAACATCAACGCATGAACCAGTTCGAAATCCTGGAAAGCGTGTTCTTTGTCTACGAGGCTCTCGTCAAACTGAAAAAGTAACGGTAGAAAACATGAGTGTGCAGGAATTTACAAAGGAACAGCTCGAGTTCCTTGAACTCTTTGAAATCGCAGCCAGATACGACTGTCTGTATCTGCTGGACTTTCACTGTTTCAACATGTTCAATCACGACCAGACCAGTCTACTGACGGATACGGAGCGTGCGGAACTTGCGGTCGAGGCTCGAGGCGACATTTTCGCCGAAGCAATCCAGCGCGGATTCCAGCCGAACCCGGGACCCTTTGGACAGATAGATGAGCAAGAATACCTTTGTTGAGCCACTACCGCTCTCAAATGTAGAGAACGGTCTGGCAGGCGAGCGGGCGCAGTTCCTGCTCAACACCTGGAAAGAAAACCGCGGCGTCATGATCCGGGACAGCCGGATGACGAAGCTGAGCCCCTGGCTGCTTCTGACGCTTCCCTCCGCCAATCCGGGCGACGTTCCGACGATCACGTTTGCCGGCAAGGAAACAACCTTCAGACGGTTCTTCCCGCATGCGCTCGATCCGGAGGCGCAAAAGCCGGCGACCAGTTTCCTGCCGCAGGTTTACCGCAAGGGCGTTGCGGACGGGTATCAGACAGTGTTCAGAGGCGATCCGTGGCTGGATATTCAGCGCACGGGCAACCGCCTTGGCGCGGGTGTTCCCGACATGACGCTCCAGCGTCTCCTGGTCAGGTTCGAGACCCGCTCGGGGATTGTGAGAATATTCTGTCTGATGGAATTGCTGGAAATCCACGAGCGACGCGATCTATCAGATCGCACACATCATCAACGCTATTGCCGGCAAAAATCAGATTGGCATCCAGCGTACCAGGCAATGGCTCGGCCCAGCGCAATGCATGATGGGAACATCTGGTAAATCCGCATTCGCGCCAGAACCCGTCCAGAAACGTGTGGCCCTGGATCCAGCCATAGTAGAAACCGGCTCCCCAGTCGTGCAATGCCTCGATCTGGGCGAGCTGGTTCAACAGCCCGCCAAGTTTGTGCCGTCTCCAGTCGCGGGCCACATAGGTCCCGCCAAGATAGACGACGTCGCCCGTAATGCGCCGTCCGACCCGCGGCTGGTCTTCTTCCAGAACGACCTGCCCGCCCACGGCATTCGGATAGCATCGGTGAAAATACTTCCGCCAGAAATCCGTGAGCGTCATCGGATATTCCATTCTGTCGAACCGTGCGCAAACGCGCCCGACCATCTTGCCGTCCTTGTCGGTCAGGGCAAGCCAGAAGGCCTGTGACGGCGTGTAAGTGTTCAGCGTTGGCGTAAAGTGGCCTTCAAGTGGCGGAAACCCGCTCTCCGCGGCCATGGCTTCAACCAGATCGAAATCGGAACCGCGCCGCAGAACAAGGCCGAGAGACTGAAACTCCCGGTCGATCACGCCCCAGGCGCGCTTGACCTGAGCCTTGTCCAACTCAAAATCCAGTCTCTGCATGGATCTTTCAGCCCGATTGACGTCCGGTTACACGATCTGCAACTCGGTATTGCGCGTCGGTCAACAACCGGTCCCACCGCGCAGGTTGCGACAACAGGGCGGGATGTTATCAGAGTCGGTTTGGGAATTGACGCCGTCTCAACACCTTAAACAGGATTTTTTTCCCTTAAGGCATGTTCAATGCATACGTTGCGTCAATCCTGAATGGATTTCCAAGGCGTTCAGGATCGCATGACGCGAAAACGGCATTACGCCAAAATTAATTTTGAAGCCGCTCTCAATCCAGAACGCTCTTGGGAAAATAAAAGGAAACGGTCCAGTTGGGCATGTCGACAATTTCCGAGATTCGAAGATCGCCGCAGACAGAGCACAGCATATAAGCGTCCAACGCGCTCATGCCGGTCGTTGTAGAGACCCAGTCGACCATACCCGACACCGCATCGCGCGCCGCCTGCATCAGATCTTCTCCGATACCGGTTGTCGCCTTGTAGCCCTTGGCATCGAAATGCCGCGTCACCGGTCCATTCGTTTCAAAGCGGGGAAACGCGTAGTTCGCCTGCTTGACCAGGTCCACCTTGATCGCAACATCCATGGGGCTTTCAATCGCCGTTCCGCAGATTTCGCCGTCTCCCTGGGCCGCATGCGTATCCCCGAGCGACAGCATGCCGCCGGCAATCTCGACCGGCAAGTAGAGCGTCGTTCCAACAGAATTGTCCCGAATATCAAGGTTCCCGCCGACGCGGCGCGGCGGCACCACCGAGTGAAGTCCGGGTTCTGCGAGCGCGAGCCCGATCGTGCCAACGAACGGTTTCAGGGGAACGGCCCCGCCCGGCCCGTACAGCGCGGGCTTCATCGACACGGAATCATAGGTCCAGATATGCAGCGCAGGCTCCGGAAACTGGTCCGTCAGAAGCCCGAAACCGGGAATGTTGGCAGTCCAGCCCCAGCCGGACGGCTTGAAATCAAGAAAGGTGATCGCAACGGCATCACCCGGCTCGGCGCCCTCGATGAAGATCGGCCCCGTAACCGGGTTGACCTTGTCGAAGCTGAGATTGCCGAGATCGGCAACGGTTGAATGCGCATTGAACTGGCCGCCCGAGCTGTCGATCGTCTCCACTTCAATGGTCTCGCCGGGCGCAACGCTCAGGATGGGATCGATCGAATTGTCCCAGCCGAAATGGTGCGCATGCTTGTGGATCGTGTGATTGCAGGCCACGTCTTCCTCCTAGAATGTCTTGCGAACGAACAATGTCTCGATTTCCCGGTTGCCCATGATACCCGTCGGTCTGAGTGCCATCGTCAGCACGATGACGGCGCCAAGCGCGATGCCGGACAAGCCGAGCGCCTCGGGCAGGTCGATGCCAAGGAGCACGGGTCCCGTCTCCAGATATCTCACGCCTTCCAGGCCGAACGAGATCAGGAATGTTCCAAGGACTGCCCCCGTTACCGTCCGCATGCCCCCGAGGATAAGCATCGCAAGCGTCAGGAACACATGGTTGAAGTAAAAGGGCCGCGCTGAAATCGTGCCAAGGAAATAAGCATAACAGATGCCGGCGACAGCCAGGATCACCGCGCCCAGCACCCATGCGATCAGGCGCAGCTTGTAGATCTGGACACCCATCGCGGCCGCACCGACCTCGTCGTCGGCGCTGGCCCTGAGCTGAATGCCCCAGCGGCTCTCCCGGAACAGCCGGCACACGACAACCGCCAGGATGGCGATACCCACCACCCAGCCAAGATCAAACACCTGCGGAATACCGAAAAATGCCTGATTTCCCTTGAAGATATCGGTCCGGTAGAGAAAGACGGCATGCACGATCACCAGAACGGCGAGCGTCACGATGGTTGCGCCGATGCTGGTCAGCCGCACGATAAACAGGCCGAGCAGAAAGGCCAGAACCGCCGTAATCACGATGGCAATGGCAGCGGAAAGGACCGGGTCGAGCGAAAAGTCGGCAAGGCCCCACGGAGCGGCGGGCAATGAAATCTTCTTGATGTTTTCCGGCGTGACGCAGAGGGCAGCTGCATAGGCCCCGATCCCCATGAAAGCACTGTGCGAAAGATTGGTTATCCGCGCATTTCCCATGAACACCTGCAGGCCGAGAACGACAATCAGATTGACATAGGCCGAGTACACGAGCCGGATTTGGTAGCGCGAGCCGAAATAGAGCGTCGCCACGCCGATCACCACCAGGACGGCCGCCAGCAACGCCGCCCCGACCAGTCCCGACCGCTGGCTCTGGCTCAGCCGGATCACAACTTGTCTCCCTTTTCGATGGCGGGAGACAGGATGCCGTCAGGCCGCCAGATCAGGATCAGCGCCACGATCATGAACACGAAGGCGTCCGTCATCCCCCCTAGGCTCTGCGGCAGCATCACCAGCATCGCGACCTCGACGGCCCCGAGCAGGAACCCGCCCAGCACGGCCCCCGGAAGACTTCCGAAGCCCCCGACAACACAGGCGACAAACGCTTTAAGAACGGGATCAAAACCCAGGTGCGGATCGACACTGCCGCGCCGCGCCATGATGAAGATGCATGCAAGCCCGGCAAGTAGGCCCGAGATCAGAAACGCCATCGCAAAGACGCGGTTGGCCTTGATGCCGGTAAGCCGCACCATCTCAAAATCGAGCGATGCCGCGCGAACGGCGAGCCCGAGAACGGTGCGGCGCAGAAACAGCATCAGCGCCACGATCACCACAATCGTCGTGAGCGTTTCGAAAACCTGCAGGGAGGCAAGACGTATTCCGGCGATCTCGATCGGCCAGTCGAGGAAATAGAGCGACGTCACGGCAATCGGGCGCGGCGACACGAACATCAGGAAGACATTCTGCAGGACGATGGAGACGCCGAAGGCTGTCAGGAGCCCGGTCGTCGGATCGGCCTTGCGCACCGGCCGAAAGGCGACCCGTTCCAGCGTGAGTGAGGCCAGCATCGCGGCAATGACTGCGCCTGCCATCACGATCACCGGATTACCGATGGCAAGCGCGGCAAAGGCAACCATGGTGTAGCCGCCGACGGCAATTATTTCGCCATGAGCAAAATTAACCAGCCCCATGATCGAAAAGACAATGGCAAGTCCAAGCGCCAGCAGAGCGTATTCGGCACCGAAACTGAGTGCGTTCAACCCCTGCTGAATGACATATTCCATATCAGGCGACCCCCGTCAGCTCTGCCATCAGCTTGTCGCTCTTTCCAAGTTCGTCCGCTGTACCATGCGCAACGATCCGGCCTGAGCTCATCAGGTAGGCGTAATCCGCCAGTTTGAGCGCTTGCGTCGCATTTTGTTCAACCAGCAGGATCGTCATGCCCTTGTCTTTCAGTGTGCCGATCAGATCGAATATCTGCCGCACGATCTTTGGCGCGAGCCCGAGGCTTGGCTCGTCCAGAAGCAGGATCTTCGGTCTCGCCATCAGCGCGCGGGCAATCGCAAGCATCTGCTGTTCACCGCCGGACAGCGTGCCGGCTGCCTGGTCCCGGCGTTCGGCAAGAATGGGAAACAGTGAGAACCAGTGATCGATGTCCCTGCCCTTTTCCGCCTGATCCCTCTGCAGCGCAGCGCCAAGCGTAAGATTTTCAAGGATCGTCAGGTTGGAGAAAATCCGTCGTCCCTCCGGCGACACCGCGATGCCCGACGCTATGCGCGCCTCGACACTGTCGGCTGAAATTTCGCGGTCCTCGAACCGGATGGACCCGGTCGCGCGCGCAATGCCCGTGATCGCGGATATGGTCGATGTTTTCCCGGCACCATTCGGTCCTAGAAGCGAAATGCACTTGCCCCTTTCCACGTTGAGGGAAATGCCGTGAACCGCTTCGATCGGCCCGTGAAAGACATGAAGATCCTGGATGGTGAGCATTCGGTCCGCCTGGCTGGCGCGGCCTTCGTCAATCAAAGGCCGCGCCGGTGTCATCAGTTCCAGTCAGTTGGAACATTGGCCGGAATGTCGTTCGTGATCAGAACACGCTTTCCGTCCTTGTAGCCAATGACCGGGATCGTCCGTTGGGCGTAGGTCTTGGTATCCTTGAACGAAATGGAATCCACGGTCAGAACCGGGACGCTGTCGGCGGACCGGATGGCGTCCGACACCGCAGCCGGATCGAGGCTGCCGGCGGTTTCAACACCGAACTTTACGGCCATGATCGTGTCAGCTCCCGTTGCCGGAAAGAGGCCGCCGACCTCAAAGCCCATGTCCTCGCACTCCTTCATGAATTTCACGACCGCGCTGTCTTCATGGCTCGGCGCGAGCGTTGCGAAAAAGACCTTGTCCAGAAGGCTCGGATCGTCAGACCCGATTGCATCGAGCGAAGGATCGTCGAAACCATCGGATCCAATCACCCAGGCATCGATGCCGGCACTGCGCAACTGGCGCACCAGAACGCCGACATCGGGCATGATGGACGAGATGTAGACCGCGTCGGGCGGGGTATCGAGCGCCTTGATCTCGGCAATCTGCGGCGACCAGTCGGACGTTCCGAAACTGAAATTGAGCTTGGCCTGGACCTTGCCGCCATTTGCCTCGATCACGTCTCCGAACCAGAGCGGCGTGCGCGCCGACCAGGACCCGCCTTCATCCGAGGTGAACAGGACAACGTTTTTCACGCCCTGCTTGAGGGCATGGTTTGCCGCCGCGGTTGCGGTGAACGGGTCGGGCGAAACACCGGTAAAGAAGTTGTCGACGATCCCTGCATGCATTTCCACCTGCGTTGACTGCGGCTGGAAGATCGAGACGCCGTAACCGGCGGCAACCTGCGCGACCGGGATCATCGTGTCGGAAAACGGGATCGTGCCGAGCATGACAACACCGTCGTCCAGAAACTTCTGGGCAAGCGACACGGCTGTCTGCGTGTCCGAACCCGTGTCCTGGATGAACAGTTCGATCGGCATGCCGTTGATACCGCCATCCGCGTTGATCTTTTCCGCCATGCATTTTGCACCCTGGAATTCCGAATAGGGTGCATAGTCGCCGGTCATGGGCACTGCGAGACCGATCTTGACCGTATCGGCGGCGAATGCCGGTGCGGCAGCAACTGCGAGCCCGGCGAGTGTAAGTCCGATTTTCTTCACTGTCCCTCTCCTGTTTTGTGCCGCGTCAGGCGGCATTGGAATGGTCCTCGCCCAGATAGGCATCTATAACGTCTTGATTTGTTGTTATCTCTCGGGGCGTTCCTTCAGCGATCACGGCTCCCATATTCAGGACCGTGATCCTGTCGCAGAGCGTCATGATGAATTTGAGATCGTGATCGATGACCAGTGTGGCGCAGCCGAAGCGGGTCTTGACCCAGTCAAGCGCTCCGGCCAGCTCTTCCGTTTCCTGCTCGTTCATGCCCGCTGCCGGTTCGTCGAGCATCAGCACTTTCGGATTGAGCGCGAGCGCGCGCACGATCTCCAGGCGCCTGAGATGACCATAGGAAAGCGCGTTTGCCGGCATGCGTAGTCTGCCTGCCAGATCGAACCGCTCGAAGGCCTCGGCGATCGCAGCGCTGTCCTCATGCCCTTCGGATCGTGCCGTGATCTGCGCGACCTCGATGTTCTGTCCGACCGACAGGTTTTCAAAGATGCGGAGGTTCTGGAAAGTCCGGGCAATTCCCTTGCGGGTTCTGGCAGCCGCACCTGCCCCGTCCAGAATATCACCCTCAAGGGACATGGTGCCGCTGGTGGGCGTCAGAAGACCGGAAATCAGGTTGATCAACGTGGTCTTTCCGGCTCCGTTGGGTCCGATCAGCCCACGTACTTCGCCCGCAGCAACCTCGAAACTCACATTGCTGACGGCTCTGACACCGCCAAACTGTTTCGAAATGTCATTGAGCACCAGCATCAATAGACATCCTCGTATGCAGTGCATTTCTGCGCCGTATCCATTCCCTCAAGAAAGGCAGCCTCGGCCTTCTTGTGCGCAACGTAAACGCTGGCAAATTGAGGGTCGAACCAGCCGGTCACGACGTCGCTGCCCGCAAACCGCGCAAGCGCGTCTTCAAGTGTCTCCGGCAAGCGTACGAAGCCTTTCTGATCAAGCTCTTCCGCACTCAGAAGTGACAGATCTTCCTCGGTCACCTCAGGCGCGGCGAGTTTGTCCTCGATCCCCTGGCAACCCGCGTGAACGATTGCCGCAAGCGCCAGGTACGGAGAGGCAGCAGCGTCCCCGGCCCGGTATTCAATGTTGAACTGTCGCGCGATCCCGTCCGGATCCATCGCCGTTACCGGACAGATGCGCAGGCTTGCCTCGCGGTCCTGAAGGCCGAGATTGTTATATGCCGCGCTCCAGCGGTGCGGTGTCAGGCGTTCATAGGAGATGACGGAGGGTGCTGTCAGCGCGACGATGCTGTCCATGTATTTCAGCACGCCGGCGGCGAAAGATGCCGTCAGCGCTGAAAGCCCGTGGGCACCTGCCGGATCGTAGGTCAAGGGTCCCGTGTCGCCCATGAAACTCATGTGAATGTGAACACCATTGCCGACGCTCGACACATCGCGAATGGGCGTGAATGTCGCCCTCTGCTCGAACCTGCGCGCGGTCATCCGGGTCAATTCGCGCGTGATCACAGCTGCGTCGGCGGCTTTCACACCCTCTTCCGGTGCAACGGTCACTTCGAACTGGTCCGGCCCGTATTCGCAGATGAAACTGTCCGGTTTCAGACCAGCCTGCTCAAGAGCGGCCATCAGTGTTTCCGCAAAACCGGCGTGTTCGGCATGTCCCTGCAAACCGAATCCCTGATGAACGAGGGTCGAACCGCCGGCAAACTGGAACTCGTGCTCGAACGCAGCCATCAGCCGTGCACCGGTCAGGTCCTTCAGGCGGGACAACGCGGCGCGCAGGATGGAGCGCGTACAGAATCCCCAGGGTTGACCGTCCAGTGTCCGGATGTCCGACAGCATGAAACGTTCCGCTGGCGCGCCGTCCTCGAAGTCGACGCTGACATCGGCGGACTGATCGGGCACGAGGGCAAGATCGCCGAATGATCCGAACGGGCTGTCGGCAATGGTGTCGAAACAGGTGATCTGCACATTTGTCGGAACCCAGCCCATTCCGCGTTCGCGCCGCTTGTTCAACTGGTCCGCCGGGAAGGCCTTGCCGCGCGTTTTTCCGGAAAGATCGGACGTCGCGGCGAATATCATCGGCTTACGTATCATGTCTGAGCTCCTGCCTTCCCTCCGTCAGGGCGTCCCACGCCGATACGCGTCTGCTGTGTTTGGTCCAGTCCGTCTCGGCAACCCGCGTCATGATTGCCTCCATCAGCGTGAAACCTGCGGCGTAGCTGTCCCAGACGGTGCCGCTCTCAACCGGTACGGCGAGCGTTTCACGCGCATGGGTCACGGCTGGCGACAGCCATTTGTCCGTCAGAACGACGACATTCGCCTTTCTTTCGGTGGCCGCCAGCTTTGCCAGGTCGGTGACGGATTTCTGGTATCGCCGAAAATCGACAACGAAGAGGACGTCCTTGCCGCGCATCTTCAAAAGGCTGTCGGGCCAGGTTTCCGGGTCCGGGTCGATATGAAAAACGTCGTCGCGCAGCCGTTTCAGGTGGCGGCTGAGATGCTGCGCCACCAGATCGCTGACACGCCCGCCCATCACGAACACGCGCCGGCCCGGATCGCTCAAAAGCCCGCAGACACGTTCGAACTGCGCATCGGTGATGCTCTGGGCCATTTCATCGATGAGTGCATTGGCCCGCCTGGTGAAATCGCCCAGAAACGATCCGTCGACCTCGCGCTCGACAACCATCAACTCGATCGGCGAGCGCTGGCTCGCTTTCAGTTCCTGGATCAGCCTGCGCTGAAAGTCCTGGTAGCCCTGAAACCCGAGCTTGGAGACAAAACGCGAGATCGACGGAGACGAAACACCCGTGCGTTCGGCCAGAACCTGAATGGGTTCCAGACCGGCGAAGGGATAGTCCGACAAGAGCGTTGTCGAGAGCTTGCGCTCCGCCCCGGTCAACGCCTCGGAAGTCCCGGTAATCAGATCACGGATTGTGCTGTGAGCTACCATGTCATGCACAGTGAGCTGATAAAAAAATCTTGTCAAGCTTTCCTATTTGTGACGAAATGAAAAAAGATTATCAAAACCCCTCTGGAGCTTCACATGCTCAAGGAAGCGGCATATTCCGCGGAAAATATGGGCAAAACCTACCTCTCCGCCTCGGACCCGGAGCCGGTCGAGTGCATCAGGGGACGAGAAGACGCGGACGTGGTGCTTGTGTGTGAACACGCCGGACGCGCAATACCCGAAAGGCTTGGCAGCCTCGGATTGCGCCCCCGGGATCTGGACCGGCACATTGCCTGGGATATCGGAGCGCTGGCCGTTTCCGAGCGGATCGCGGCAAATCTCGGCGCGGACCTGATAAAGCAGCGCTACTCGCGCCTTGTCTATGACTGCAACCGTCCCTTCGATGCGCCGGACGCGACACCGGACGTCAGCGAAGATGTCGCGATCCCCGGCAATCGGAACCTCTCGCCTGAGGAACGGTTGATCCGCAAACAGACGATCTTCGACCCGTATGATGCCGCCTTGACGGCGATGCTGGAGGAACGCCCGAAGCGGGCGGCCTTTGCCATCCATTCCTTCACGCCGGTCTATCTCGGCAAGCACCGCCCCTGGCATCTGGGCCTCCTGTCGAGAACGGACCCCGAAACCGCCGACATCATTGCGGCAACCATGCGAAGGCGTGACAACCGGATGCTGGTCGGCAAGAACGTTCCCTATATGATCGAGGAAGACAGCGACTGGTTCATCCCGCGTCATGCCGAACCGCGTGGCCTCGCGCACTGCCTGATTGAAATCCGCAACGATCTGATCGACACCGAGGAAGGTCAGGATCTTTGGGCCGGTCATCTGACCGCCGCCTTCAAGGACGTCCTGGAGAAAAGGAAATGATGCTCACACGTGAAGTCCCGCTTGTGCCGGAACAATCCGGCCTGCTCTTCATAGACGTCCAGAACTTCGCCGCGCATCGCAGGGGCGCGGAATTCAACGGACTGACCGACGAGGCGTTCGACCGGAAATACGGCTGGTTCTTCTCGGAAATGAAGTCGCGCGTGGTGCCCAACATGCAGCGGCTTCAAAAAGCCTGCCGCGAGAGCAATGTCGAAGTGATGTACACGACGATCGAAAGCCTCACGAAAGACGGGCGCGACCGCAGTCTCGATTACAAGATCACGGGTTTCAATGTCCCGAAAGGCTCCTGGGACGGGAAAGTCATCGACGAATTGGAACCGGGAGACGATGAGATCCTATTTCCCAAGTCCTCCTCATCCGTCTTCGTCTCAACGCATATCCACTACGTGCTCGGCAATCTTGGCATCCGCCAGCTCGTGATCAGCGGCATCGTCACCGACCAGTGTGTCGAAAGCGCGATCCGCGATGCCTGTGATCTCGGCTATCTGGTCACCCAGGTCACCGACGCCTGCCTGACCTACACGCAGGAAAGGCACGACAATTCCCTGAAAACCATCAAGGGCTATTGCCGCCAGGTCACGACGGACGAGTTGATCGCGGAATTGGAAAACGCATAGTCGGCGTGGCATTGAAAGAGCCCGGCGCTGAATTCAGCGCCGGGAATATGAGCAACAGAAAACGCCGCCTTATCCGAAGAGGTGCTTGAACCGTTCGATGCAGAGCCGGAAACCGGCTTCGAAGTCACCGTTGCCCGGGTGGTAGACGCTCTCGAAGGAGATGACGCCGTCATAGGCGTCGGCCTTCAAAGCAGCGGCCATCGGTTCAAACTGATCCGCGAGCTGCCCCTCGCCCATGCGTTTCACCTCAAGCGTGGCACGCGGCGTATCGACAAGAACGTCCTTGATGTGGACATGACCGAGATAGCCGCCCTTCACTTCGTCATATCCGTCCGGATAGGCCCGCTCGTGGCACCAGCAGTTGTTCGCCGGGTCCCACAGGACTTTCAGCGCATCCTTGGCGTTGAGATCGTCGATCAGCTTGCGCGCGGTGTAGTTGGAGTTGACCATCGTGCCATTGCCGGTTTCCACGACAAGGGTCAGACCTTCAGATCGTGCAAGATCGACGGCAGGCGCGATCAGGGGAAGCGACGCCTCCCACGCTCCCTTCGCGACGTTCCACTTTTCCGCACCGCCCTTGCCCCAGAGGATCTGTTCCTTCTTGTTGGTCATGATCCGGACCAGCGGTGAGTTCAGTTCATGCGCCATGTCCATGACACGCTTCAGCGCATCCATATGCGTTGTATGGAGCGCGTCACCCGGCTTGTTCGCCGTTGTCATGCCGGCAAAGACATGCCGGGACAGGCAACTGACCGGCTTGCCATGCTTTTCCAGAAGCGCCTTGATCCCGGCAATCTCCTGACTTGAGTGATCGCCGACCTCCTTTTCTCCGACAAATTGCAGCTCGGCATAGTCAAGGCCGAACTCGTCCATCACGGTCAGCGCGTGAGCGAGATCACGGCTGATTCCGTCGCAAATGACACCGAGTTTCATGCTTTTTTGGCCTCCTCGCGATGGAGTTCAGCCCCGATGATCTCCTCGATCACCCGTGTGCAGATCCAGTTGTCGCCATTCGGATATTTCGTCTTGCCCGCGTGGAAGATCTGCATGGCGGCCGCGGCCGTGTGAAGCGGCACGCCGAGTTCCTCGCCAAGGTTCATCGAAATGGTAAGATCCTTGTGCATCGTATTGATATGACTCCCGGTTCCCTCGAACTGGCGGTCTATGATTTTCTGCAGCGCGTTGTTGACCACCCCGCATCCGGCCGAGGATGTGGAGAACACGTCGAGGATCACCTGCCCGGGCACACCTGCCTTTGCCGCAAGTGCCGCGGCTTCGAAGGTTGCGGAGAATTGCGAACCGATCAGCGACTGCAGGCACGCCTTGACCGTTTGGCCGTCACCGGCGCTGCTCCCCACGCGGTGTATGTTCGCCGAAACGGCCTCCATCACGGGTTTGAACGTATCCAGCACCGCGTCGGGCGCGGCCGCCATCATGGTCAGCGTACCGCCCTGCGCACCCGGGAAACCTCCCGAAACAGGGCTGTCAATGAGGTGGATGCCGCTGCCTTCCAGCATTGCGCCGACCTCGCGGCCTTCTCTTGGCTTGATGGTGGCCGTCAGGATGATGACGCTCCCCGGCGCCATGGTCTGGCGCAAACCGCCTTCGCCGAAAATGACGTCCTTGACCTGGTCGCCATTCATCACCATCACGAAGACCGCATCCGATCCCTTGCCGACGTCGCCCGCGCTTTCCGCGCGTGTACCGCCCATGGCCTCAAAGGCGCTCATTCTCTCAGGGGACAGATCGAACCCCCTGGTTTCAAAGCCGTTTGCGATCAGGTTTTTGGCGAGCCCGGAGCCCATGTCACCCAATCCGATTACACCTGTTTTCTGCATCCAAAATCCTCCGGTTGCACAACGAGTTTGGCCGGCGGCCTGTTGGTCCACCGGCTTCGATATGCGGGATTTCAAGCGGCGGCCCCAAAAGGTTCGCCGGCGCCGGGCGGGTCCGGAAGACACCCGCTGCCCATGTCCAGGCATCATGCCGGCCCCGGAAGACATCTTTGCGACGCCTCGGATTTTCGGCCGGGATGACGCTTTTCTAGAACGTTTCCTCCACGTATTTCCAGGCCGCGCTCAGATGCGCAACAAGAGCATCTTCCGCGCGGGCCGGATCCCTTTCCAGGATGGCATCGTAGATGGCCTTGTGATCGAGATAGACAGATCTGTTGTGGTCATCGGACCGCGTCATGCGCGCCCAGTTCGGCGACAGCCAGGCCGTAAAGCCCTCATGCATTGCCGGGAAAATCGGATTGCTGCCGATCCGGTAGAGAACGCCGTGGAAAGCGATATCGGTCCGGAAAAACTCCTCCGAGTTATCAAGCGCCTTTTCGTTGGCCAGAAGTGCAGCCTTCAGGTCGGAGATATTCTCCTTGGTGGCATTCAGGGCAGCGTCCCTCACCAACCCGCGCTCGATGAAAACCCTGCTCTGATAGAGGTTTTGAACCCCGCCGGGCTCGTTCAGCAGATAGCGGACGATCGTGCCGGTGGCGTTGAGCAATGTGCCGTAGTCGGGCCTGCGAACAACGGGCCTGAACCTGGGACGCAACTCGATGAGTCCACGATTGGCAAGTGCCGAGATTGCTTCGCGTACGACCGTCCGCGACGTACCGAATTCTTCCATGAGGTCGCGTTCGGGAGGCAATGGCTTGTTGTTGGCCAATTCGCCAGATGCAATACGGGCTTCGAGTGCGGTCACTATCGTGTCCGCAGCCCGCTTCTCTCCCTGTTTGTCCGGTATCACGGCAGTAGCCAATTGGTTGTACCAAACTCTCGTTTACTTTGACCACAATGCTATGCCCCCATATTGGGCGAAAGCAAGCGTTTCCGCACATCATTTGATCACTATAAAAAAAGACATTTTAAACCAACAACTTAAAATATTTTTTAAATCGATTTAAATGGAATGGCGGGAAACGCTCTTGACTCACCTTTCAATTCGCGCTCTGCTCCAATTCGACTTGGTCGAACCAAAACGAATTATATAGTGTTCTTGGCATCTTGGGAGGGATACCTTGACAACCATCGTCAGCGTATCCGTCAGGCTGTTCCATATTCCGCTTGCCGAGATACTGGTCGATGCAAAGCACGGCGATCATACCCATTTCGAACTGGTAACCGCGACCCTTGCGCTTGACGACGGGCGCACGGCAACCGGCTACACCTATACCGGCGGCAAGGGCGGTCACGCGATTGCAGCGATGATCGAACACGACCTCGCGCCCTTCCTGATTGGAAAAAACCCCGAAAACGTTGAATCTCTTTACGAAGAGATGCAGTGGCACGTCCACTATGTCGCCAGAGGCGGCATTGCATCTTTCGCGATCTCGGCCGTCGACATCGCACTGTGGGATCTGCGCGGGCAGAAGGAAGGCCTTCCCCTTTGGAAGCTGGCCGGTGGTCAGGGCAGAACCTGCAAGGCCTATTGCGGCGGCATCGATCTCGGCTTCCCGTTGCCGAAACTTCTCGACAGCGTCCGGGGCTACCTCGACCGCGGCTTCAACGGAGTGAAGATCAAGGTCGGTCAGCCTTCCCTTGAAGAGGACGTCGCGCGAGTCGCCGCCGTCCGCAATCTCATCGGGCCCCATGTCGCTCTCATGGTCGACGCCAACTACGCAATGAGCGTCGATGAGGCGATTGCGGCGGCAAACGCATTCAAGCCCTTTGACATCCTGTGGTTCGAAGAGCCGACCATTCCGGACGACTACAAGGGATATGCCGAAATCGCCGAAGCAACGGGAACGCCGCTTGCAATGGGCGAGAACCTGCACACAATTCACGAATTCGGCTACGCGCTTGAACAGTCAAAGCTCAGCTTCATCCAACCGGATGCGTCCAATTGCGGCGGCATCACCGGGTTTCTGCAGGCCGCCGATCTGGCAGCACGTCATGGCGTGCCGGTGTGCAGTCACGGAATGCAGGAGCTGCACGTAAGCTTGCTTGCTGGAATTGGCGGCGAAGGCTGGCTCGAGGTTCATTCATTTCCGATCGAAGAGTACACAAGGCGGCCCCTGGTTGTTGAAAACATGCTGGCCGTCGCACCCGATGAACCGGGCGTCGGTGTGATTTTCGATTGGACAAAACTGGAAGCAGAGGATTTGCTGTCCAGGGAGAGACGGGGAGCTGCGTAGTTGCGGGCCGGCTGAGATGCCGCGACGCAGGCAGCTTTCAAGGCCGCATCAGAATGATCGGCCGAGGGGGAACAAGCTCGGTGAAGGTCCTGGGACCCGATGGAGCAAATCGCTGGAACACCAGCAACGACGACCGGTGGCGTTTTGACCGCCGGTCTTTTGGAGCAACTTGGGAGGAATAAGGAATGCTCAAGAAACTTACGAGAACAATGCTCGCAGGCGTGGCGACCGCCGGCCTCGCGCTTTCGATGGGCGCTGCAACGGATGCCAGCGCGCAGGACAGCACGAAGCTGCGCATCCAGACGCACTTCTCCACGGAAACGCTCTCTGGCCAGATGGCTCAGGAGTTCATCGACGACGTCACCGCGATGTCGAACGGTGAAATCGAGATCGAGATGTTCTTCGCATCGTCCGTCGTCAAGTCCGCAGAGACCTTCGACGCCGCAGCGACGGGTATTCTTGACTGCGACATGACCGGTGGCGCTTACCAGACCGGTAAGAACCCGGCATTCCAGTTTGCCGGCGACCTGACCGGTGGCTACCAGAATCCCTATCAGCAGTATGCATGGCTGCTGCATGGCGGTGGTTATGAAAAGCTGAACGAACTGTACAATGCCAACAACATGGAGTTCATCGGCTGGTGGATCCCGGGCCCTGAGTCCCTGTCCTCGACGAAATCCTTCAAGGGCGTCGATGACCTGAAGAACTGGAAGTTCCGTTCGCCTCCGGGCGTGATCACGCTGATCTTCGAAAAGCTCGGCGCTTCGCCGATCGTGATGGACTTCAACGAGATCTTCACCGCTCTTGAGACCGGCATCATTGACGGCGCCGACGCCGCCAACATCACCAACAATGTCGGCCTCGGCCTTTATGACATTGCAACGGAAACCAACTATCCCGGTTTCCACTCCATGCCGGCTGACCACCTTGCCTGCCGCAAGGATGTCTGGGATGCAATGCCGGATCACCACAAGGCGATCCTGAAGGTTGGAATGCAGGCGCTTGGCCTGAAGAACTCCACGATCAACGAAGTCAAGAACGCCCAGACGGCGAAAGAACTTCGCGAAAAAGGCATCGCATTGAACACCTGGTCCGAAGAAGATCTGGCGATCTACCGTCAGGCCGTTCAGGACAGCTGGAAAGAGTTCGCGACCACGCCTGAGTCCCAGGAACTGCTGCAGAGCCACCTGGACTTCCTGCGCGATCTCGGCGCAATGCAGTAAGACTGGCATCCAGTCGACAACAATGTGGCGGCGGAGCACGGTTCCGCCGCCATACCCTCCCCCGGATAGACTTCGAAAACTGGACTGAATACCAAATGCCGGGGTTGGCGCGGATTGCCTGAAGTATGCGGCAATTCATTTGAATTTCTGTTTCTGGCACAGGTGCATTGCGCAGCGTGACAAAACAGCGGGGAAGACTGAAGGGGCAGCCCATGCGCGCGGATCTACGCGTTTCCTATCGGGGGAAAAGATGAAAGAGCAAAAGTCCGGCGGATTGCGGGAATGGGTCATTCCCGTCGCATTTGCGGTATGCGCAGGCTGGGTCATCTGGCACGGGCCTGCCTACATTCTCGATTTCTTCCCGCATGCAAATGAAAGCATGACCGCGCAAATCACCGAGCTGCACCAGCGCAAGGATGTTTCCCCAGGCCTGTCCGGCATGTTCGGCGGTATCATGGACATCATCGACTGGGCGGCCCTGTTGCTTCTGCCCATCCTGCTTGTTGTCGGCATGCGCAGCGTCGTTCACGCCCAGATGGAATACCCCGACTATACCCGGTTCGACTATTTCGCGCTGTTTATCGGCCGTGTCGTCATGCTCCTGATCATCATCATGACGCTGGTCATGCTCTATGAAGTGTTCCTGCGATACGTGATCGAGGCACCAACCCTGTGGGCCAACGAGCTGACACTCTGGATCGCCGGTTTCGTGTTCCTGCTCTCCGGTCTCTATGCGATGCAGCAGCGCTGCCATATCCGCATTTTCATTCTCTACGACATCCTGCCGAGGCCGATGCGCCATGCCTGCGATGTCATTTCGGTGCTGATGATCTGCCTGTTCGCCTTCTTCCTTGTCTACGGAAGTTACAAGCAGGTCTTCGCCATCAAGTTCCACCGCTGGGAAATGTTCGGGACGGCCTTCGATCCGCCGATCCCCGCGACGATCCAGCCGATGATCCTCATCGTGGCTGTGCTCGTTGCAATCCAAGCCGTCGCCAATCTGATTGCCGATTGGGACAAGCAGCCGACCGAAATGGAAGAGCCTGACATCATCGACGAAGAAGAGCTCGAAGCAATCAAGAAAAGCGTGGGTGCAAAGTAATGGACGTCGGCACGATCTCAATAGTCCTGGTTTTCGGACTTCTCTTCCTGCTCGGCATCGGCATGCCGCTCGGCTTTGCCTCGGCGATCCTGGCTGCGCTGGTGATGATCATGAAATTCGAGCCCACCCTGCTCACCGACCCGACGAGCTTCGGAACAGGGCTGCTCACCAGCAATCCGGGCACCGGCCCCTTGTATCTTCTGACCCAGAAGATCTTCGACCTGATGACCGAGTACGTGCTGATCTCGGTGCCATTGTTTATCTTCATGGCGGCCTTGCTCGAACGCTCCGGCATTGCCAAGCAGATGTATGACAGTCTGGATTTCTGGCTCAGCCGGGCGCGCGGCGGCGTTGCCATCGTGACCTCCATCATGGCGGTTCTGATGGCGGCCATGTCCGGCATCATCGGCGGCGAAGTCGTTCTGCTCGGATTGATCGCCCTGCCGCAGATGCTGCGCCTCGGCTACAACCAGAACCTTGCGATCGGAACGATCTGTGCGTCGGGTTCGCTTGGCACGATGATCCCGCCATCGATCGTTCTCATCATCTACGGCCTCATCACCGAAACCTCGATCAAGGCGCTGTTCACGGGAGCCTTCATTCCCGGCTTCATGCTCGCCAGCTTTATCATGATCTACATCGTTGTCCGCACGCAGCTGGACCCGTCCCAGGCACCTCTGCCAGAGCCGCGCGAGGGCGATCCGGAGGGCGGCGAAAAACTGATCATGTTCGGCGGCTTCGTCAGCGTGGTCGTATCCGGCGTCATGGCGATCCTGATCGCGCGGATCGCTTTCCTCACGGTCATGGGACGGAACGATCCATCGGTGGAGGGATTTGAGCCGCCGCCCCTCGGGATGGTCTCCGACCTGCCCTGGCTGATCGGCATCGGAGCACTGGCGCTTCTGTTTATTTTCCTGGTCGCGGGTCGTCAGAGAACCGCCTCCGGCTGGGAACACGGCAAGGGGCTCGTGCCGCCGCTCGCCGTTATCGGAATTGTTCTTGGCTCGATTTACGGCGGCGTCACGGGCATTACCGAAGCCGCCGGGATGGGTGCGGTCGCGGTGTTCCTGATCGCCCTCTTCCGAGGCGAAGCCTCCGTTGATCTGCTGTGGGTCTCCATGATGCGCACCTTGCGGTCGACCGGAACCATCATCTGGGTGACAATCGGCGCGGCAACGCTTGCCGGCGCGTATACTCTTGCCGGTGGCCCCACCTATATCGCACAGCTCATCATCGGTGCGGAAATGCCGACAATGCTGGTGATCCTGACGATGATGGTGATCCTGCTGTTCATGGGAGCCTTCATGGACTGGGTCGGCATCGTTCTGCTGATCATCCCGGTATTCCTGCCGATCGTAAAGCGGTTGCCGATCGACGAAATCGGCTTCCTCGGCACGTTGTCACCACAGCATGTCGCGATCTGGTTCGGGGTCCTTTTCTGCATGAACATGCAGGTCAGCTTCCTGTCGCCACCCTTTGGCCCAGCCGCGTTCTACCTGAAGTCGGTTGCGCCTCCGCACATTTCACTCACCGATATTTTCCGGGGCTTTCTCCCCTTTATCGGTGTACAATTGGTTGCGCTCGCCGTGTTGCTGATCTGGCCGACGATTGTCACCATTCTTCTTTGAGGACCTCACATCATGCTTAGTCAAGGCGATGTCGATCTGTTCCGAAAACAGGGTTATCTCGTTGTCGAGGGCCTGCTGGACGAAGATGCCCTGACAAACGTCCGGAACGAATACAGCGCGCTCATGGACGATCTTTACGGCGCGTGGCAGCAGGACGGCAAGGTCCCTCAGCCACACGAGGGAATGGGTTTCTGGGACAAGCTGGACCGGGCCTACAGAGGTGGTTTCGATTGGTATCAGCCCTTCGACATCAGCCTGCCGCATAGCGGCATTTCGGACAACACGCCGATGCATTTCGGGCCTGCCGTGTTCGACATGGCGACAAACGCGAATATTCTGGATTGTGTCGAGGCCCTGATCGGCCCGGAGATTTCCTCCAATCCGATCCAGCATGTCCGCATCAAACCGCCTCAACACGCTGTGGCTGCGTCTGAAAATCGGGCACATGTGATTGCAACCGACTGGCACCAGGACCAGGGCGTAACCCTGGAAGAGGCCGACGAGACAACTTTCGTGACCGTTTGGCTGGCGATCACCGACGCCACGATCGAAAACGGTTGCCTGCAGGTTGCGCCCGGGGCCTATCAGGAAATGCTGCCGCATTGTTCCAGATCCCAGGTCGGAATAGCCGAGCCCTTTCTGCCCCGGGACGAAGCCACACCTGTCCCCGTCAAGGCCGGCGGTGCCGTCATCTTTCACCCGCTGACACCGCATGGATCGCTTTCGAACAAGAGCGATCACTACCGCTGGTCGTTCGATCTGCGCTATCACGTGACGGGACAGCCGTCGGGCCGGAGCCATTTCCCGGAATTCGTCGCACGCTCGCGCGCCAATCCGGGGTCCGAACTCAAGGACTGGCGCCTCTGGAAAAAGATGTGGGAAGACACCCGCCATCATCTTGCGCACAGCGAGCACATTCCCCAGCACCGCTGGGGCAACGACGCACCCTATTGCGCGTAAAGCGAACACCAAGCAAACAACCGTTCTGGTTGGAGACGGGAATTGAACCGTAGCACTCCCATTCGCCTCGTGGTCATCGGGGCCGGTCTTGTCGGTCAAAGGCATGCCCGCCATGCCTTTGAGCATCCGGATATCGCTCTTGCATGGATCGTTGACCCCAATCCGGACCAGCAGGCGCTGGCCAGGGAACTGGACTGCCGATGGGCACCGGATCTGGAAAGCGTTCCGGCCTCCGATTGCGACGCCGCTGTCATCGCGACGCCCAATTCCGACCATCTTCCAAGCGGACTGGCCTGCCTGGAAAGAAACTGGGCGACACTGGTGGAAAAACCCGTTGCAGATACGGTCGAAAACGGCGAGAAGCTGGTAAACGCATTTGAAGCCCGCCGCCTGCCGCTTCTCGTCGGTCACCACCGCCGCTACCACCCATCCGTCGAAAAGGCGCAGGAGTTGATCGGAACAGCAGCGCTGGGAGCACCTGTTTCCGCCTCGCTGATCTGGGCCGTGCGCAAACCGGACAGCTATTTTCAGGCCGGCCTGTGGCGGCGCAAGAGCGATGGCGGCCCGCTCCTGATCAATTTCATCCACGAAGCGGACCTGCTTGTCGGTCTGTTCGGCCCGGTCAAGGAGGTGCAGGCCATGGTGTCCCACCATGCACGTGGCAGCTCCGTTGAGGACAGCGCCGCAATCAATATCCGTTTCGCAAGCGGCGTGATTGCGACCGCCGTTCTGAGCGACGCCGCGCTTACACCCTGGAGTTTCGAAGGCGCGAGCGGCGAAAACCCGAATATCGCGGAGACCGGCATCTCCTCCTGGCGCATCGGATGCACGGCGGGCAGTTTCGAATTCCCGGCCCTGCGCGTTTGGACCGATGCGCAAGGTGAGGAAGGCGATTGGTCCCGTCCGCTCAAACACGAGAGGATCGAAACTGAAAAGGTCAATCCGCTTCACGAGCAATTGACGCATTTCGCCAGCCTGATCCGCCAGGAAAGCTCTATACCCAAGGTCTCCGGCCGCGACGGGCTCGAAGCGCTTCGCCTCGTCGAAGCCGTGCGCACGGCAGCGCTTACCGGGCGCCCTGTCGTGATGGACGGACCGGTTCAAAACGCAAGTATTGTCTGACAACTTTATGAATTGAGGAACGATCATGAGCAAACCGAAGATTGGCTTTATCGGCATCGGATTGATGGGCGCGGCTATGTGCAACCGTCTTTTGGACCAGGGCTATGAACTGGCCGTCGTCGCCAACCGGTCGCGCGAGCGCGTCGAGGCCCTTGTTGCCCGTGGCGCAAGCGAGGTGAAATCCGCCCGCGAGGTGGCAGAGGCAAGCGATGTCGTCATGCTTTGTGTCGACACGTCCGTTTCCGTGGAAAGCCGGATGTACGGTTCCGAAGGTGTGATTGCCGGGCTTGCACCGGGCAAGATCGTGATCGACTTCGGAACTTCCCTGCCCGCCTCCACGAAAACGATCGGGGCAGCGGTTGCCGAAGCCGGCGCAACCTATCTCGATTGCCCGATTGGACGCACCCCGTCCCACGCACTTGAAGGCAAACTCAACCTGATGTGCTCCGGCAATGCGGCCGCGTATGAACGTGTGGAGGCGGTTCTGAACGACCTGGGTGAAAACGTCTTCCACCTCGGTGAACTCGGCACCGGGCACACGATCAAACTGATCAACAATTTTTTCGCGCAAGCGGTCGCAAACGGCATGTCGGAAGCCTTTGCCATGGCGGACAAGGCCGGCGTCGACCGTCAGAAGGTCTATGACGTGATGGCGGCCGGTCCGCTTCACTCGGGCATGATGGATTTCGTCAAGGCCTATGCGATCGACAACGATCCGAACAAGCTCGCCTTCTCGATCCGCAATGCCCGGAAGGATGTCGGCTACTACACGGACATGGCCGAAAGCCTTGGTGTTGAATCGATCATGGCGGCAGGAGCAAAAAAAGCGCTCGACCTCTCCATCGAAGCCGGCAGAGGCGACGAGTTCGTTCCTCTCCAGGTCGACTTCTTCGTTGACCACTTCAAGGCGGGCGACAAGGATTAGGGGCCTGACCCTGAACCGGTAAGGTATGGCGCGATTTGCTTCCAGGACCATCGAAGACAAGCCGTTTCTCGGCATCGTCCTGATCCTCGTTGCCTATCTTACCTTCGCCTTCATCGACACGGGCTCGAAATGGCTGGGCGTCCTCGGTTTGGGCGCCCTGCAGCTGTCTTTCATGCGCTATTTCGGGCATTTCGTGATTTCGCTGGGTCTGTTCGCCGCAAGCGACTTTGATTTCAGGCAGTTGCGCTGTGAGCGGATCTGGCTGGTAATCCTGCGCGGCGCCCTCCTGACCGGGTCGACCGTCTTCAATTTCGCGGCCCTGCGTTACCTGCCGCTGACACTCACCTCGACCATCCTGTTTTCGTCGCCGATCTTGATCTGCGTTCTGTCCTGGCCCCTCTTGCGCGAACGTGTCGGCCTGATCCGCTGGTCCGCGGTCGCGCTCGGGTTCGCAGGCGTGGCGGTCGCCATTCGGCCTTTCGACGAAGACTTTCACTTCGCGGTCCTGCTCTCGCTGGCCGCCGCATTCTGTTTCGCACTTTATTCGATCCTGACCCGCAAGCTGGCGGGCGTCGTCTCGCCGGACACGATGCAGTTCTACACCGGGTTCGTCGGCACGTTCGCTCTGGTGCCGTTTGCGATCCTAGAGTGGCAAAACCCCACGACCGGCTTTCAGTGGTGCGTGCTGGTCGGCCTGGGTATTCTTGGCTGGGTCGGGCACCAGTTCCTGACCAACGCAATGAGTTTCGCGCCGGCCAACCTGCTGATGCCCTTCGGCTACGTCTTCATCCTGTACCTGACGGTCGCAAGCTATCTTGTCTTCGATCAGCTGCCCGATCAGTGGACGGTCATCGGCGCGGCCATTATCGTCGTGTCAGGATTGATCATCTTTTACCGCGAACGTGTGCTGTATGCGCGCCGGCTCAACGCGGCCCGGCCAGGCGCGCCGAACGTTTAGTGCGGTGAGTTTGAAGTTCGCACTATTGCTCCAGCAGCCTCCGAAGCGAGCTTCAGGTTCCTGACCCCAGGTTGGCGACGCAAGCCACTCCTGTCAAAAGCGTGTCCAGATGCCGTTATCCGCCTGTGAGATTTTCCGCACTGCGCTGTGCCCGTCTGCCTT
This sequence comes from Roseibium sp. MMSF_3412, assembly GCF_030733265.1. Taxonomy (GTDB): domain Bacteria; phylum Pseudomonadota; class Alphaproteobacteria; order Rhizobiales; family Stappiaceae; genus Roseibium. The sequence goes on from NZ_JASHJI010000012.1 coordinate 136,686, forward strand.
GAGCCAGTGGTTCGCCAAATCGAGGAGCAGGCGATCCACATTGCTCATCGCAGCATGCAGCTTTTCAAGCTCCTGCGGGACACCGGGCTTGCCCAGTTCTTCCGCCATTTTGCGGGCGTCCGCTTCGGTGATCGGAATGCCCGACTTCGCGAAGGACGTGGTCAGCGAGTTCACGATCTGCTGCACATTTCTCGCAGTTCCAGTGGCTGCAACGAGCGGCAAGGTGGTTGCCAGCACTATTCCCAGAACCTTCATCGAGGCCTTGACCGTGACCTCTTCCGCCGCGCCCAGCCCCCCCATCATCTTGCCCATGAACATGGCGACATGCTGGGCCGTGAAGCCTTGAGGTACCGACGAAAGAGCGGTCGAAAACGCCGAACCGAGACCACGAAGAAGGTGGGTCCAGAAGTTCGGACATTTTTCTTTCAGGAACTTGAAGCCCTGCACGATATCCGGCATCACCGCGGCGACGCTTTTCACCTGCTTTTCTCTGGTCTTGTAGAAGACGAGGCCCTTGGTAAAGACAAGGATCGCCGTCACGGCAAGACCTGGCGTTCCGATGATCGTCGTACCGAAGCCCATGACAAAGCCCGCCATGGCGTTGCTGGCCGGTTTCACTGCCCGTGTCTGGCTGTTGATCTCTCTGAAAAGGCCTGACGATTCCAGGTTTACGATGAAGTCGAGCCCGCGGCTGGCATAAAGCGTGTTGCCGCGGATCCAGAATACCTTGCCGGTATCACCGCCGGATTGACCCACAATCACCTGTTTGAGTTTAAGATCGACCGTGCCTTTCGGAACGGCATAGCTGCCGCCGACCAGGCCGGACGTGGATCCCCTTACGTCGTCGAGCCACGAGAGATTCCCCTGCGCGACCCGAAGCGCCTCCGCCCCCTTGGCGACGACGAGATGTCCCTCCTTATCGCGGTAGGGTTTGTTCTTGGGAACCACCACTTTCGGCACGCTGCCGTTGCCTGTGCCACCGTTGGCCCGGGGGCTTTCCCCGCTCCCGCCCGAGCCGTGACCGGTTGATCCGCCGCCCGCCCGTCCACCGGCCCCGGTTTTCTCCTTTGCCGCATGCGCCTTTTTCGGCAATACGGGGATATGTTGCTGGGGGTCATGACGTGGATCGGTCCAGCGCCAAGACGCGGCCGATGCCGGATTGTTCAGCCCGCGTTCCGTACGCCCGCCTGGATCCACCCGTGCGTCAGGCCGACCGAAGCCCAGCGCGACGGCCTGAAAGTCGGCGATCATCCCCTGGGTCAAGCGCCCTGCGATCCCGTCAACGGTAAGCGGCTCACCAACGCGGGGCATCAATTCATTGATGCGCATTTGAACGGCCATGACGTCGGCCTTCTGGTTCTTGCCGCTGAGGCCTACTGATTTCTCAATGCTTAAAGTAAATGTGATGATCATGGGCAAGGCGCCGCTGGATCAACTACCTGAGTAGCCACCAGAATATTAAAAATTCTGAATCTGGCAGCGACGGCTTGCCTGGCATTCCAATGTAAATTGAGCCGAGCTAAAGAAACAGTCCATGCTGTCATAGGAAATTTCCTTCGCGTATTGAGATCACCTGATCACAACGGCTTCTGGTCGACAAGCTATGGATAAGCATAGGTCTGCAAACGCTTACCTCCGGCATGAACACCTGGCCCGGCTCCATCGGAGCAAGGTGTTTGCCGGCTTCAGGTAACCGAGAAAGCTAATTTGAAACAAGGTTTAATCAGATCTGCCTGATCAGAAACCATCAGACAGTTCGGCGAAATTGCCCAAGAAGGTTTTCTGGGAGGCCATCGACGAAGGCAAAGACCTGTTCTCTCCCGCAGAGTGCCGGAACTGCTTTTCTGCTCCCCGATACGACCCGGAGTGATCGGAAAACACTCTAGCTAGTCACCTTCTTCGGTCTGAAATTCGTTCGAAGCCCGCTGCAAGATGTGTCGAACTTCAGAGTCAGGTGACCAGCAGGGCTTCTGGTTCACTTCACACCGTTCACGTTCAGATAGACCGAATAGAGCGAGCTCGTGCCGGCAATAAACAGCCGGTTCAGCTTTGGTCCGCCGAAACAGACGTTGCCGACCATCTCCGGAATGCGCACCTTGCCGATCAGAACACCGTCAGCATTGAGGCAATGAACGCCGTCGGCCGCCGAACTCCAGATGCGCCCGTCCCGGTCGAGACGAAACCCGTCGAAAAGACCGGCGGTGCAGGACGCGAACACGCCGCGGTCCACAAGCGACCTGCCGTCGCTGCCGACCTTGAATTTCTCGATATGGGCCGGACCGTCGTCATCATGGGTTACGCCCGTGTCGGAAACAAACAGCCATTCCTCGTCTTCCGAAAACGCAAGGCCATTGGGCTTGAAGAAACCGTCGGCGGCGAGTTCCACTTCCCCTGTTGCCGGATCCACCCGGTAGACATTGCAGCTGCCGATCTCGCTGTCCGCCCGATCGCCTTCATAATCCATCAGGATCCCGTAGGACGGGTCGGTGAACCAGACAGAACCATCCGACTTCACAACAACGTCGTTCGGGGAATTCAGCCGCTTTCCGTCCCAGTGCGAGGCGATCACGCTGATCGAGCCGTCATGCTCTGTCCGGGTCACGCAGCGTGTCAGGTGCTCACAAGTCACGAGCCTGCCCTGCGTATCCACGGTGTTGCCGTTGGCATTGTTGGAGGGACGCCTGAACTCTGAAACCGATCCGTCGGTTTCGTCCCAACGCAGCATGCGATTGTTGGGAATGTCGGACCAGACGAGATAGCGGCCTGCCGGGAACCAGGCAGGTCCTTCCGACCATCGCGCTCCGGACCACAGTCGCTCCACCCGTACATGACCGACAAAACAGGACTCAAATTCCGGTTCAATGACTTCAAAACCGGTTCCTTCCAAAACGCCAAACATCATGTTTCCCGTTGCTTTTCAAATGACTGTTGCGGGAAGTCGGGCCGCCGTGTCCCCCATCCCTGTTGTTTCATCCTGTTTCCCGGATGCCCGGGGTCAGGCCCCCAGATTGCCTGATACGTATCGACCGCGCACCCGAGACGCTGAAGATAAGCGGACGCGACAAGCAGAATGCTCCACCAGCAGACAAGGGAAAGCCACATCCAGTTGGGCGCGTTTGCCGTCCACAATCCGCTCGCGATCGCCCCGATCATGAGAGCAAGCGCAAGATAACCGCAACCCTTGTGAATCGCTTCAAAAATCAGCCGGTGCCGGGTCATATCGTAGTGATCGCCACGCAGGGAGCCGTCGGCCCGCCTGTCTGTCGGACCGCCCTTGCTTCCCCGCAGGAGACCGGAAAACGCCTGAACCATTGCAAGGGCAAGGACCGAATAGCCGAACAGCCGATGAACCAGGGCCGTCCCGGTGTTCTGGGAGGACATCAGGACAAGCGCCAGCCCGACAACGGATAGAGCCACAACAAGGGACTGGGAGATCCAGTGACTGCGCCACCAGATCTTGCTGTCCAGTTCGCGCGGCCAGTCCTGTCCGGGCAGAACCTTGAAGAAACGCGCCATCATGATCGCAAGCGGGGCAAGTATGCCCCAGCCCAGGACCATGAACCGGGCGTGCCAGGACAAGGCAACGCCGATTTCATGAGGTCTGGCCGCATCCATGGGGGATATCAGCCACTCCATCATCATCCCTTCACGGCCCCTGCCGTCATGCCGGTGATGATCTGCTTCGAGGCAACGAACGTGAACAGGATCGGCGGGATCGCCAGCAGCATTCCCGTTGCCATGATCACCCCCCAGTTGATGTCGTACTCGGTGATCGAATTCACGATCGTCACGGGCACCGTGCGTGTCGAGCGTCCGGAGAGAGCGTTCGCCAGGAGGAATTCGTTCCAGGCGATGCGGAACGTGAAGATTGCGGCAGCCGCCAGGCCCGGCTGAATGATCGGCAGCACCACGAGGAAGAACACCTGGAACGGATTGGCGCCGTCCATGCGTGCGGCTTCTTCAAGCTGGATCGGCACCTGCACGATGAAGCTCTGCAAGATCCAGATCACGAAAGGCAGGTTCATCGCCGTATAGATCAGGATGATACCGGCATAGGTCTGGTCAAGCCCGTACTGGAACGTCCAGATACCGAAAACCGGAACGAGCAGGACAGCGGGCGGAACCATGCGCATGAGAAGCGTCGTCATGGAGACGGCCCCGCGGCCCATGAACTTGAAGCGGACAAGCGCATAGGCGGCCATGCAGCCGATAGTCAGCGTCAGCCCGGTGGAGATCAGCCCGACGATCAGGGAATTGACCAGCGCGCGACCGAAGGTCGGATCGCAATAATCGACATGTTCCGGTTCGTACCAGAGGAAGTTGCACAGCACCGTCTCGTAATTCTTGATCGTCGGCGAGAAGAAGAAGGCCGGCACCGAGGCATCATAGACATCGACATTGGTCTTGAACGACGTTGCCAGCATCAGGGCGATCGGACCGACACTCATCACCACCAGCGCAACGATAAGGGCATAAAAGGCCGGGTTCTGTTTTTCCGATTGAGCAGACATCACGTGTCGTCCTTTTCGGCAGCTGCGCGTTGGCGTGCGGCACGGGCTTCCTGAACGCGGTTGTACAAGAACATTCCGATGGTCAGGGCCATCAGCAACATGAGGAGCAGGTTCGACATGGCGGCCGCTTCACCCAGTTCCTGGAATTCCTGCGCGGTCCGGAAGATGCGAAGCGCGAGAATTTCCGTGGACAGACCCGGACCGCCGTTGGTCAGGACCAGGATCACTTCCAGCACCTTGAAGGCATCGATCAGGCGCAATAGAAGCGTCACGATCAGAACGGGCATCATCAGGGGCAGCTTGATCATGAAGATCTTCTGCCACTCGTTGGCCCCATCTATTTCCGCAGCTTCCAGCGCAGAGCGCGGCAGCGACTGCATGGCGGCGAGCGCCAGGATGAAAATGAAAGGTGTCCACTGCCAGACATCGGCAATCACGATCGCGATGAAGGACCAGGTGCTGTCGGAGAGCCAGGGTATCCCCTCGAACCCGAAGCTTTTGAGCGTGCGGTTAAAGATGCCGACCGTCGGGTGATACATGTAGCGCCACATCAGACCGACCACGATGGGTGCGATCATCATGGGCAGGATGAAGACCGTGCGCAGCACCGCCATCCCCTTGAGCTTCCGGTCCAGCAGCAGTGCCAGGCCGACACCCAGGATCATTTCGAGCGTCACGACGATCGCGGCGAAGCGAATGGTCACCCAGAAACTCTCGCGAAAGGCATCATCGTTCCAGAGATTTACATAGTTCCGAAATCCGATGAACTCGGCCTGGCCGATCCGCTGGCTCGGGCTCCAGTCCAGGAAACTGGCATAGACCATGTATCCGATCGGATAGAGCAGCGCGAACACAAGGATGATCCCTGCCGGCGCCAGAAACATGTAAGGGGTCAGCCGATTGGCCTTGATCGCAACGCTCATTGCGGATCGCTTTCAGTGAGGATTTTTGAGAGCCCCGCGGCAAGGCCGCGGGGCAGCGTCAGGGTTACTGGGTCCAGGTGTAGTACCCGGCATCATCCATCAGCGCCTGTGTGCGCTCGGCGACACCGTCAAGGGACTCTTGAACCGGTGCGTCCTCGGTGATGATCTTGGACAGGGTCGTGCCGAGATCGGCATTGATCTTGCCCCAGACCGGGATGATCGGACGCCAGTCGGGATCCGCATTCTTGAGTGCTTCGCCGAAGGTAGCCATATGCGGGAACTTCTCGTTCACGTCAGCATCGGCGTGGGTCGAATAGCGGGACGGGTTGCCGCCGGCCATGGCGATCAGCTTGTCCGCTTTCTTGCTCGTCAGCCACTGCATCAGCAGGAACGCCGCATCCTTGTTCTGGGCATTTTTCGGAATGCCGATACCGAAGCCGCCTGTCTGGGAACCGGCTCTTACACCAACCGGATGCGGGGCCCATTCAACAAGGCCGACAACCTTGGATTTGTCGGGATTGTTGACCTGGCCGGCAAAGACGGTTGAATCCAGGAACATTGCCGAATTGCCTTGCAGGAACGAAGCCCCTGCTTCCGCAAAACCGAAGGTCTTGGAGCCTTCCGCGCCGCAGTTGACGATCTTCTTCAATGCCTCTGCTGCCTGGACACCTTCCGCGTTGTTGACGATCGGCTTCCACTCGTCATCGAAGATCCGGCCTCCAAGCGGGGCAAGGTGCAGCAGGAACGCGTGGCTGGCGTGGTGTCCGGAAGCTGCCCGCGAAGCAAGGCCGCCCATGCCGGGCTCGAGTTCCGGGATCAGGCACACGAGCTCCAGCAGCTCTTCGTAGGTTTCAGGAACCTTCAGGTCGTGCTTGTCGAAAATATCCTTGCGGTAGCCGAGGATCGACGTTTCCGAACCGAAAGGCAGACCGAAGAGCGATCCCGTCGGGCCCGGAAGATATCCCTTCTTGCCGCCGGCAACACCGATATTGGCGACATACCCGTCAATGAGGTCTTCCGCCTCGTAGTTCGGATCGGCCAGTTTCGGGTTCATGAAGAAGCGCGCAAGGTTCTCCAGCTGATCGGCATAGACGTAATCCGCCTTGGAAAACACGACATAGGCGATCAGGTCATAATCGCCGCGGTTCTTGGTCAGCTCCAAAGTCTGGCGTTCACGCATTTTCAGGTATTGAAGCTGGTCGACTTCGACCCGGATACCGGTTTCCTTTGTGAATTCCGGCAGGACCTTCATCACGGCGTCAAAATGCGGGTGCGCGGGGAAATTGACGACAAGGGTCTCGCCGGCGAACTCCTCGTAGGGGTTCGCAAGTGCGGCCGTGGCGCCAAGCGCGAGCCCGGCAACGGCACAGACTGTCGTTTTCAGGTATTTCAGCATTCATTCCTCCCTTAGAAGCAAGGTTCAGATCACCTGATGGCAACCTCTGTTTCGCGGTCGAACATGTGAATGCCCTCCCTGTTGACCGCAAATCTCAGTGTTTCACCCAGGGCAATGGGCGTTTCGGACTTGAGTTCGACCTCGACCTTCTGGCCGCCGCAATCGCACAGGAGAACGGACTGGGCACCGATGTACTCGGAGACAATCACCTTCAGGTCGATGGATTCATGGTCCGGCGCGTCCGGGCTGTAATGCAGGTCGGACGGTCGGATGCCGAGCGTGATGGCGTTGGAAGACAAAGACGCGACCGCCGACGCCTTTTCCTCCGGGAGAACCAGTTCAAAACCGTTCCCGCTGACGAACGACCGCCCCGAAAGGTCCTGGACTTCGGCTTCCAGAAAATTCATCGGAGGCGAGCCGAGAAAACCGGCGACAAACTTGTTGGCGGGCCGTTTGAAGAGTTCCTCCGGAGTTCCCTGCTGCTGGATGTAGCCGCCATGCATGACAACGATCCGGTCACCGAGCGTCATGGCCTCGATCTGATCGTGCGTGACGTAGATCATGTTCTTGCGGACTTTCTGGCGCATCAGCGCCAGCTCTGCACGCATCTGGCCGCGCAGTTTCGCATCGAGGTTCGACAGGGGTTCGTCAAACAGGAAGGTACCTGCGTCCCGGGTCAGGGCACGGCCCATCGCTACACGCTGCCTTTGCCCGCCGGACAGTTCACCCGGCTTTCTGTGCAGGAAATTCGTCAGTCCGAGCATATCGGCCACCTTGCCGACTTTCTCGTCGATCTCCTTTTTCGGACGCCTTTGAAGCCGCAGAGCAAAAGACATGTTCCGGGCAACATTCATGTGCGGGTAAAGCGCGTAATCCTGGAACACCATCGCGAGGTCACGCGCCTTCGGCTCAAGGTTGCTGACCGGTTTGTCGTCGATGAAGATCTCGCCGTCGCTGACAGTTTCCAGCCCGGCAATCATGCGCAGCGTGGTGGATTTTCCGCATCCGGATGGGCCGACGAGAACGGTGAACTCATTCTCCTCCATGTCCAGATTGATGCCGTGAAGCACCTCGAAGTTCCCGTATCGCTTGACGAGGTTTTCAAGTCTGATGCGCGGCATTTTTCCTCCCCGGGGCACCTGATGACGGTGCAAGCGCTATGTGACCGGTCACATTTCCAATTTGTTACCGGTCACAGTATCACATATGTTATCGGTAACAAGAGAAATTTTATTAAATTTTCATCTGGATCCGGAACGCGTGCGGCAATCAGGTACTTTCGCGGAATTCAACCTCGGCCGGTACAAGGATCTGCTGTGCGGGAAAGTCTCGGGATGGATCGGGAACGAGAAGCTTTTTCAAAAGCTTGCCGGTTTCACTTCCGATCCGCACCGGATCGACCACAACGGTTGAGAGCTTCGGCACCGCGAAACGCGACACTTCAAAATTTCCGAAGCCGGCGACAGCGATGTCATCCGGAACTCTGTATCCTTCCGAAATCAGACGGCTCTGAACACCGAACGCTGCGATGTCGGACACGCAGAAGACACAATCCGTATCCGGATAGGCCTTGAGTATCTGGCCGGCCGCTTCCGACCCGGCTTCGATCGTCAACGGCGGAATGCCGTACTGGAACATGCGATGTGATGAAAGGCCGGCTTCGCGCATCGCCTTGAGATATCCGTTCCGCCGGGCAGCGCCACGTGTCCAGTCGTCCTGCCCCTCCCCCAGAAAGGCGATCCGCTCATAGCCTGATCCGATGAGCTGTTGCGTCATCTGGCGGGCGGCTTCGAAATTGGAAAATCCCACCGTGTGCTCAATCGGGTTCTCGGGCGTTTCCCAGATCTCGATGACAGGAACATTCGCCTCGCGCATGAGGTCCACGGTCCGCTTGGTGTGACCGTCATAGGACAGCACGATTGCCTCCGGACGGCGCCGAAGCATTGCTTCCAGGATTTCTTCCTCCCGCGCGGCCGAATAGTCGGTATGTCCGAGCAGGATCTGCAAACCGATGTCTTCAAGTTCTTCGGTAAGAGACTGAACGGTCAGGGCAAAGTGAAGGTTGTTCAGTGAAGGAAGCAGCGTTGCGACGAAGCCGGATTTGCGCGTTGTCAGACTGCCTGCCATCTGGTCGGGAACGTAGTTCATCTCCCGAACCACTTTGAGAATATGTTCGCGTGTCTTCAGCGAAACGGGGCTGTCCTTCCGCAACGCCCGCGAAACGGTCATGCGGGACACGCCCGCGGCCCGCGCCACATCGCGCATGGTGACCGGACCCTGTTTTCCGCCGTCCCTTGCCAATTCGATATCCCCGTTCAGAGCCCTGGGCTCAAAAAAGTCGCGCTACCGGCGAGGAGTATACCGGTAGCGCTCCATTTTGCACGTCCGATCAAACCGTTAGGTCAATCCAGGACCAACCAGACGGTAGAACGTGCTGACTTTTATCGCTCAAGCGCACCGACACCGGAAAACCGGAAGGCTTCCGTCTGCAGGGCGTCGAGTTCTTCCGCGCTCATCTGGTCATGAGCAACTGTGATCCGGCCGAGGAAGACCAGCGGCAGTTCCTCCGCCCGGCCTTCAAGGTCCGCCTTGATCGCTTCGGCCGTTGCCGCGCCGACATCATCGCCCATGCGCATCGGGGTCGCATCCAGCTCACCACGGCGGATCGCATCCAGCTCAAGACCGGTGCCGCCCCATCCGGTGGAGAAGACCTCCTTTTCCTTGCCGACCGCGATCTGGGCCTCGACGCTTCCCATCGCCATGGCGGTGTTGGCGTTGTGGATGATCGTGGCTTCCGGATAGGCCTGAAGAATCAGGCTTGTGCCTTCATATCCGCCTTCACGCTGATATTCGCCGTAGTGCTCGTAAGCGACTTTCCAGTCGCCCTTCTCCATGACGCAGTCCTTGAAGTCTCCCGAGCGCTGGTTGTCCGTGATGCCGGGAATGCCCCGGTTCATGGCCATGGTGACGCCGTTGCCGAGCCGCTCAAGCATGTAGTCGCACATGGTCAGGGCACCCGCTGCCGACGAGAAGTCGAACCAGACGTCCGGCTGGTTCTTCAGGTCCTTGAGCGGCGTGTGGAACGCCCAGACATAGGTCTTGAAGTCGTCATTGCCGGCCAGCTTGTCGATGTTGTCGGCCTGGATTGCCAGTTCGGACGGGCCGAAGATGACGTAGTCGTAGATATCGCCATCCTGCAGAACCTGGTTGGCATAGGTCGACTGAAGCGAATGCTCGATCTGGCGGCTGGCAAACTCGGTCGTGTTGAACTCGATCCCCAGCTCTTCAAGCCGCTTTGTCAGCGCAAGATAGTTGCGGGCCCAGAAGTCGGACGTGTCGGCAGACGGGTAGATCAAGGCAATCTCGACCGGCTTGTCCTGTGTTCCGGAAAACTTGACGCCCTCGGATCCGACAACGGCCTGCAGGGCTTCCAGCTTGCCTTCGGCATTCACCTCGCCGGGCACCCAGTAGTCCCTGTCGGCATGACCCGGCAGTTCCTTGAGCGGCAGATTGCCCTGTGCAAGAGCGCTCGTACCGGTCAGCAGCAGGACGCAAAGTGTAGATTTCAGCAGTTTCATCTCAAATTCCTCCCTTTGATGAAGTCCGCGGTATGGGAACTCAGCCGCTGGCAACGGGTGCACCGGCGAGCAGAGTTCCAATCAGAAGAAGAAGTGCAAGTGCTGCGATCAGACCGCCGGACAGGCGCAGCAGCCTGATGCTTTCCGGCGTCTTCAGCGCATCCAGAATGCCCTTGGCGCCATCGCGGTCCTTTTTCTGCAGCCAGGTGTAAAGCGCGACCGAGGACACGATCACCACGCCGGACGCGACCGACTGCCAGAAAAACTCGATCCGGAGCGTCACCAGGGCGTTGATCATCATGGACAGGAGCAGCACCCCTGCGAGCGAGCCGAGCATCGAGGCACGTCCGCCGAAGAGCGACGTCCCGCCGACCACGACAGCCGCGATGACATGAAGGTTGAAATAGGGCGCGGACGTCGCCTGGATGGCGTTGAGCTTGCCGGTCAGCATGACACCGGCCAGCGCCGCGCAGGCCCCCATGAGGACATAGGCATAGATCTTGTAGCGATCGACTGCGATACCGGTCATTTCCGCCGCTTCGGGATTGGACCCGATCGCAACAGTGTAGCGGCCGAAATAGGTCTTCTTCAGGAGCCAGTAGCCGAGGGCCATCGTCAGAAGGCCGATGACAACCGGAACCGGAATGAAGCCCGGGATCTGGCCGCGGCCGATTTCCGTCATGATTTCCGGGAACCGCGCAAGCACCAGCCCCTTTGCGATGACGAGGGCGAAGCCTCTGTAGACAAGGTCCATCGCAAGTGTACCGATCAGGTCTGGAACCTTGAACTTGGTGATCACCAGACCGTTGATCAGGCCGAAGATTGCACCAAGCAGGAGCGCGATGATGATCGCCACAGGCGCGGGAAACCCGTACTGCTTGATCAGAAACGCCATGATGATCGACGTCAGGGCGGCTACGGAGCCGATCGACAGATCGATTCCGCGCTGGGTGATGACGAAGGTCATGGCCATCGCCATCGGCATGTAGAGCGCCGCATCCAGCAGGATCAGATTGAGGTTCGAAAGCCGGAAGTATCGCGCCGGTTCCGCGACACCCATGAACAGGAGAATGGCGAGGATCATCACCATCGGGCCGATGATCGCCAGGAACGGTTCAATCCTCTCGGAAAACCGCGTCGGTCCGTTTGACTGTGCTGCCGTTGTCATCTTTTCCCCCTTATGCCGCTTCTTCCGCGCCCACGATCAGGGCGAGAACGTCCTGCTGCGAGCTTTGCGAAACATGAACGACACCGGCGCATCTGCCGCGCCTTTGAACATGAACCCGATCCGCGACTTCGAAGACATCGTCGAGCGAATGGGAAATCAGGATGACCGCGAGACCCTGCGCCTTGAGAGCCTTGATGAGTTTCAGCGTCCTCGCGGTTTCCTGAGGTCCGAGCGCCGCCGTGGGTTCGTCCATCACGAGGACCCTGAGGCCCTCGTGATAGACCGCTCGCGCAATCGCTACGGCCTGGCGCTGGCCTCCCGACAGGCTTGACGTGGGAACATCGAGCGAGCGAAGCCGGACACCGAGACGCTCGAACAGGACCCGTTCTGTTTCAGACCGCATCCGCTTGTTGTCGAGCACGGTAATGCCCAGAAACGAGCGCGTCAGTTCGTTGCCGAGAAACATGTTCGACGCCGGGTCGAGATGATCGGCGAGCGCAAGCGTCTGGTAGACGGCATCGATACCCTCGTCGATTGCATCCGAATGGCTGTTCATCGTCAGCTTCTTGCCGCCGACGAAGATTTCGCCCTCGGTCGGCTGGTAGACGCCCGTGAGAATTTTGATGAGGGTCGACTTGCCGGCGCCGTTGTCGCCGACAATCGCCAGAACCTCCCCTGCATAGGCATCGAGATCGACTTGTGTCAGCGCGTGCACACCGCCGAAGCGTTTGGAGATGTTGCGCATCGTCACGAGGGGATCGGAATTTTGCTCGCCGGAAGACATGTTTCCACTCTGTGTTTTGGCCAGACCTCTCCTGTCCGCGGAAATCCGCGCCGAAGAGATGTTCTGCTACTCAGTTTCGTTCAGTCATCAGGTCGCCTGGGGCTGCTCCAGGCGACCTGTTTGCGAAGACTTACTTGCCCCAGATCTTGGAGTACGCTTCGCGGTATGGCGTGTCCGGGTCGAACGCGTTGCTGTCGCCCATTTTCTCAAGACCTGTCTGCGTGACCAGCGCCGGAGAGGTGACATAGCCGGAGCACGGTTCACCCTGGACAGCACGATTGAGTTCGTCGACCAACTGCCATCCCTGAAGATTGAGCGGTTCGGCAACCGTGATGGTCTGATATCCGCCGGTGCGGATGCGCTGGAAGGCGGCCTCGGAACCATCTCCCGCGGAACCGGCCTGCGGACCGTCCGCAGCCGAGATCCCGGCGGATGCCAGTGCCGGACCCATGAAATCGAAATAAAGGTCGTTGATCGCCAGCGCGTGTGTCCAGCTGTCACCGTATTTCTGCAGCAGGCTGGTCGTCAGCGGTCCCATGCGGGTCGACGTGTCGGCAATCGGCGTATCGACATACTCAAGCACCGTGCCGCCTGCAGCCTCGACCGTTTCCTTAAGGCGGTCGGCCTTGTCGATGGCGATCTGGTAGGTGGAATCGGTGAAAATGATGACGCCGATATCCTTGCCGCCGTCTTCGATCGCCCAGTTTGCGGCGACCTCGGAAACCGTCATCGCGTCGGTCGAAATGTTGGCGAAAATGCCGCCCGGGGCATCACACCCGATTTTCGGGCCGGAATGCCAGGCAACCATGGGGATGCTTGCCGCGGCAACGCCTTCCAGCGCCGCCTGTTGTTCCACGGCATCGAACCCGTTGATGACGATCCCGTCGGGCTGCAGGGCAAGCGCCTGTCCGATGGCGGCCGTGCGGCCCTGGATGGAGCCGGCACCGTCAAGAACCCTGACGTCCCAGCCGATCTTTGCCGCAGCTTCCTCAACCCCATTGGTCACACCAAGGATGCCGCCATTCTTCAGATCGGCTGCGACAACGACGACGGTCTTGCCGTCGGCTGCTGCCGGTCCGGATGTCGGGCCGTCCCAGGCGGTCTCGGCGAAGGCCGGCCAGCCAAGGCCTGCAAGCATGGTTGTCGCCAGGACTGTCTTCAGAAAATCGCGTTTTTGCATAGTTTCCTCCCTTTGCAAAAAATCTACTTTTTCGCTGCACCTTTCCGGCGCTGCGCATAGCCTGCGATGCCGATTGCGATGAGCAACGTGACACCGTTGAAGAGTGGTTCGACCCAGAAAGAGCCGCCGAATTGCTGGATGCCGGAGATCCCGACGGCCAGGATCGCGACACCGACGACCGTGCCCCAGACATTGACGCGGCCGGGTTTGATTGTCGTCGACCCGAGAAACGCGCCGACCAGCGCAGGCAGCAGGAATTCAAGTCCGACGCTTGCCTGACCGATCCTGAGCTTGGAGGCGAGCAGGACGCCAGCCAGCGCGGTCATCGTGCCGGAAGCCATGAAGGCGCCGATCACATATTTGCGCGTCGGAATACCGTTGAGCTGGGCTGCGCGCTGGTTCGCGCCGATGGCGTAAAGATAGCGGCCAACCGGCGTGTATTCGAGGATCAGCCACATGCACACGGTGATCGCGATCAGGTAGTAGCCGGTGATCGGCAGGCCGAACACGAATGTCGTGCTCAAGGCATAGAACCCGTCCGGCAGAACGCCGACCATCTGGCGGCCGCCGGTATGCCAGAGCGCGATCGCGTAGAGCACCGTACCGGTTCCCAGCGTCGCGATGAAACTGTCGATCTTGGCCACCTCGACGAGAAGACCGTTGAAGAAGCCGGTCATGGCTCCGAGCATCAGCACGATGACCACGGCCATAGGCCACGGAATACCCAGCAGGGTCTGCAGGCTGATCGCGAGAATGTGCCAGAGAACGATGCCGTAGCCGACGGTCAGGTCGATGCGGCCGGCAGCCATCGGAATCATTGCCCCGAGCGAAAGCAGAGCGATGATGGCCTTGTCGGAAATGAGCGCTCTCAGGTTCAGCAGCGTCGGAAACGTTTTCGGCAACAGCACCGAGAACAGAAGGATGAGCAACAGCGTCAGGATCACCAGACCATAGACGGGCAGAAAACGCAGCAGCTTGCCGCGGATCGAAAGACCTTCGATTTCCGACTTGGTTGGTTCCAGAGCATTGGATTCAAGTGACTGCATTTATCTAGTTCCTCAAGCAGCAGCGACGTTACTGGCCGACGCGGCCTGGATAAGGTTCTCGGTCGAGAGTTTGGTTCCTGCCAACTCGCCGACAATTTTTCCCTGACTGAACACGATTGCCCTGTGGCAGATCGTTGCGACTTCCTCGAAGTCGGTCGACACCAGCAAGATGCCGACCCCCTCAAGAAGCGCCTTGTTCAAAAGAGCGTAGATTTCCGCCTTCGCGCCGACATCGACACCGGCGGTCGGATCTTCGCAGATCAGAAGCTTCCGTTTGGTCGCCAGCCAGCGGGCAATCACCACTTTCTGCTGGTTGCCGCCCGAAAGGGCTTCGATCGCCATGGTCTGGTCATTCGGGCTGAGAGCGACCTCACGGCCGATCTCCTCGGCCATCCGTGTTTCCTCCCCCGGTGACAGGATCGAGAACAGGCCGCGCCCGGTCGCCTCGGGATTGAGAAAGGTGTTTTCGCGGATCGTCAGCGGCATCGCGACAGATTCTTCCGTGCGGTCACGCGCAACAAGCCCGACGCCTGAATCAAGCGCCGTCTTCGGCGAACGCAGATCGGGTTTCCCGATCCCCGCAAGGTCGATATCGCCCGCATGTTCCCCGAGACCGTAAAGCGCACGGGCGACTTCCTCGTGCCCTGCGCCGCGCAGGCCGACCAGACCGACAAGTTCGTTGCGGTGAAGCGTGAAATCGACCGGGCCTGTCGAGCGGGTCTTCAGATCCCGGACCGTCAGAACCGGCTCGCCCTTTGCCTCGTTCAGCTTGCTCACCTGCCGGGTCTTGCGCCCGACAATCATGTGCACGAGTTCTTCGGTCGTCGTGTGCTGGATAGCCCGCACGCCGACCAGTTCGCCATCACGCAGCACCGCGACTCGGTCCGCGATCTGGAAGATTTCATCCAGCCGGTGAGAAACGTAGATCATGCCGACGCCGCGATCGCGCAGCGGACGAAGCGCCTCAAACAGCCGCGCGACCTCGTCGGTCGGCAGCGATGCTGTCGGCTCGTCGAGGACCAGAAAATCACAGTCGACGGCAAGCGCGCGCGCAATCGCAACAAGCGACTTCTCGGTACGCGAAAGGTCCTGAACCCGCGTTGTCGGACAGAAATCGCAGCCCACCTTGGCAAGCGCTTCAGCGGCAAAGGCCTCCGCGTCATTCCACTTGATGAGCCCGAAATTTTTCGAAAAGCCCAGAGCAAGCGCCATGTTCTCTGCAACAGTCATCCATTCGATCATGCCGAGATCCTGGTGGATGAACGCCACAGCCTGACGCTGCCCGAAACCGCCGGGCCGGTGCTCATAAGGTTCGCCGTTTATCAGGACACGGCCGGCATCCGGCTTGTGGATGCCGCCCAGAATTTTGATGAGGGTGGATTTGCCCGCGCCGTTCTCACCCAGAAGCGCGACAATCTCGCCCCGATCGATCGAGAGCGAAACATCGCGAACGGCATAGGTGCCGCCAAAGTGTTTCTGAATGCCGTCAAAGAAGAGACGGTTTTTCAAACTGCCTGGCACTGGTTTCCTCCCGACCGCCACCTGGCCTCACATGTCCGCCTTGTTGTGCTGACGGAGTTGAGTTACCGGTAACGTAGGACTATCATCCGCCTGTCACATATCGAAGTCAATAAAAAAGTTATCGATAACGTAAAAATTAACGAGATCTGAAATCGCAAGCAAAACCAACAAGATAAGCCTATCTGAGGTCGCCAAGGCGGCTGGCGTCTCAAAAATGACCGCCAGCCGGGTCCTGCGCGAGGAAGGCGGCTATTCGGAAAAGACCCGGGTCAAGGTCATGGCCGAAGTGGAGCGCTTGGGATACCTGCCCAACCGGATCGCGACGGTCTTTGCCGGCGACAAAAGCACGACATTTGTCGGCGTCAGTATTCCCGATCTTGGCAACGAGGTTTTCACCCATGTTCTGGAGGGGATCGACCGCAAACTCGTCAGCTTCAATCACCAGACGGTTCTCGGCATGACACAGCATGAATTGGGTGAGGAAGAGAACTGGATTGAGACCGTGCTGTCCTGGAAACCGGCCGGCCTGATCCTGACCGGGCGGGCGCATACGCCCCGCGCCGTGCAGCTCCTGCAAGGAGCAAACATTCCGCTGGTCGAGATCTGGGACCTGAATTCGAGCCCGATCGACATGAGCGTCGGGCTGAACCATTTCGACAGCGGCTATGACATGGGCCGCTTTCTCCTGTCAAAAGGCTATGCGCGCTTCGGTTATGTCGGCACGTCCCACGACGCGGCAAATGCCGCGACATCCCGGTTGAACGGCTATGCAAAAGCCATTGAGGACGGCGGCGGAAAACTCACCCGGCAACTCTGCCTGAACGATATTCCCGGCTTCTATCCGGGATTTTACGGCACGGAACAGCTGCTCTCCTCCGACCCGAATGTCGAAGTCATATTTTTTCAGAACGACAATATGGCGATCGGTGCGGTTCACTTCTGCCAGGCCCAGAACATCCGCATCCCGCAGGATATCGGCATTGCCGGCTGGGGAGAACTGCCGATTGCCTCGGTCCTGCCGTATCGTCTGACCACGGTGCAGGTGAACCATCTGCGTATCGGGCAGCTCGCTGCGGAAAACCTGCTTCTGAAGATATCGGGAGACACGGCCAAGGCCGTCAGCGATGTCGGCTTCAGGCTTGTTCCCGGCGACACGGTCTGACGGACTTTGTTACAGACAGCTCAGGCGCTGGATTCGCCAATGCTCAACTGCGGATCTATGCCGATCTGGACCGGGGCTCCGTCGCCGCCCCCCTCGCCTCTGAGCAAGGTCCGGATCAATTCTCCGGTCCTGCGGCCGATTTCCTCCGGATGCGGATTGACCGTCGTCAGGGTGGGCACGCAAATGGATGAAATATCGTAGGCTCCGAAGCCCGCAACAGCGACATCTTCCGGCACCCTCACGCCTTTGCGGGCGCATTCGGTGAGAGCGCCGAACGCCGACAGGTCCGAAACGCAAATGACAGCCTGCGTGTCGGGGTGCTTCTTCAGCAACAGCGACATTGCGTCCGCGCCTTCGCGCATCGAAATCGGAGGATCGCCTGCACCGATCAGCCGGTCGGCAGCCAGCGACCGGTCTTCCATGGCCCGGATGAAGCCGCGTCTGCGATCAGCGCCGCGGGTATCCCCGTCCGTGTCGCCGCCGATAAACGCGATCCGTTCGCGTCCGCTTGCGACCAGGTGTCCGACCAGATCGTGCATCGTCGCGGCATTGGAAAATCCGACCACGTGACCGATCGGGTCTTCCGGCAGATCCCAGGTCTCGATCACCGGGATATTGGCGCGGTCGAGCAGACGGCGCGTGCGCTCGGTATGCCGTCCCCCTGTCAGCACAATTGCTTCAGGCCGCCGCCGCAGGAATTGCTCAACGATAACCTCTTCTTCCTGAATGTCGTAGTTGCTGTAGCCCAGAAGGACCTGCAGATCCGCCGCCTTCAGAACTTCCGACATCGCACCGACCGTGTCGGCGAAGTTGGCATTGTTGATGGAGGGAATGGCCACGGCAACGAAGCCGGTTCTTTGCGAACGAAACGTTGCCGCGTTGCTGTCGAAGACATATCCGAGGTCTTCGGCAATCTTGAGGATCCGCTTTCTGGTCTCTTCACCCACGGAAGCATGCTGCTTGAAAGCGCGGCTGACCGTCATCACGGACACACCCGCCTGTTGCGCAACATCCTTCATCGTTACAGCGCGCTGCATTCATCCCTCACACGATTCTTGTTGCCCCAAAATACGCAAAACGGGCCCGACGCTGCAATCGCAGCGAAGGACCCGCATGGGAGACACACAGGATTTGGAGTTGCCGGCATGATGCCCGTTCCATGTCTATCCGGTGTATTCGTTCGCCTCGGTCACATGGTGATGAATGCGACCATCGAAGAATTCGGAGACGATTTCACCCGTCACTTCCCGCGACTGGTTCCTGGCATCGCTCTCAAGCGCGCCAGCCATGGTTTCCTTGTCCGGATAGGTGATGGCCAGGATGAGCGGGAACTCCGGAGCGCCCTCGTCCCTGTCTTCGCCGAACATGACCCTGACATCGCTGTTTCCGGGAAACTGACGCCAGAGCGGCACAAGCCGTTCGGTAACGGCAGCCCGGAATTCGGGCGTCTTGCCGGATTTGACACTGCCTTCAAACAAGGCGAACCGTGTGATCATTTGAATTGCTCCTTGTCGGGTCCCTTGAAAAACTCCATCAGCGCCGCCTCGTCTTCGCCACCAAGTCCGGCCGCCGTCAGCATTCTGTGGATTTCCGCGCAAAGCGACGTCAGCGGCATGGCGGTATTGTTCACGCGCGCAAGATCAAGCGCGCCGTTGAGATCCTTGACCATGTTGTCGATCCTGCCTGTGCGGCGGTAATCGCGTTCCACGTAGCGCGGCATATATTCCTGAAGCAGAGCGCTATCGGCGCGCCCGCCCTTGAGCGCCGTCGGGATCTTGGCGGCATCGACACCGGAATCCAGTGCGAGTTGAGTCGCTTCGGCAACCGCAAGAAAGTTCAGCCCGCACAGCACCTGGTTGATCAGCTTGGTCGTCTGACCGGCACCGGAGGGGCCCATATGCGTATAATTCGAGCTGACGTGCCTGAGCACCTTGTGGGCGTCGACAACATCCTTTTCAAGGCCACCCGCCATCAGCGTCAATTCACCGATCAACGCCTTCGGAGCGCCACCGGACAGGGGACTGTCCACCCAGCGAATGCCGCTGGCCGTCGCCTTTTCGGCGAGGGCCCTGGTTGCTTCAGGATCAATCGACGACATGTCGATCACCAGCGTGCCGTCCTTTGCACCTGCAGCAACACCGTTGTCGCCGAAGACGGCAATATCCACGATCCGCGCCGAATTGAGGCTCGTGATGACAAAGTCGGACTGCCAGGCCGCGTCGGCTGCAGACAAGGCGGCGACCGCTCCTTTTGCCACAAGCGCATCGACCTTCTCCTTGTCGAGATCGAAGACGCACAACCTGTTGCCGGTTTCCAGAAGACGCGTTCCAATGGCACCACCCATGGCGCCCGCGCCTATCAAGGCGACGTTTTCACTCATTTTGCTTCCCTTTGAAGTTCCAGAAGAAGCTCCTCGACCACCGCGTCGGGAGACTGATCAATCGACGCCTTGACCGTCAGTTCATCGGCCTCCGGCGGCTCCAGCGTCGCAAGCTGGCTGTCGAGAAGCGCGACCGGCATGAAGTGCCCGTCGCGATGCTTCATGCGTTCGCTCAAGACCTCGCGTGTGCCTTCCAGATACAAAAAGGTGACCGGTTTTCCGGCACTGGCGCGGATACGCTCGCGGTAAATTCGCTTGAGCGCCGAACACGCAATCACCATCGGCCCGGTTGCCTCAGCCAACTGGCCACCCACCTTGTCCAGCCAGGGTTCCCGGTCGGCGTCGTTCAGCGGCTCCCCGCGGCTCATTTTTTCAATGTTTTCCGCGGGATGAAGATCGTCGCCATCGAAAAACGAAGCCCCTGCCGCGGTGGCGAATGCCTGTCCGATCTTGCTCTTACCGCACCCGGACACACCCATGATCACGTAGGCTGCCGTCACAGCGACACCGAGATGCCACCGTCGACAAAGACCGTGGTTCCATTGACGAAAGACGACGCATCCGAGGACAGGAAGATGCAGGTTCCGACAAGTTCCTCAACCTTGCCCCACCGGCCGGCCGGTGTCCGTTTTTCCAGCCAGGCGCTGAATTCCGGATCGTTGACGAGGGCCGCGTTGAGCGGGGTATCGAAGTATCCCGGAGCCAGGCCGTTGCACTGCAGGCCGTATTTGGCCCAGTCGGTCGCCATACCCTTGGTCAGGTTCGCAACGGCGCCTTTGGTCATCGTATAGGGCGCAATGCCGGGACGTGCGAGCGCGGTCTGGACGGAACAGATATTGACGATCTTTCCCTGTCCGCGCTTGATCATGTGCCGCGCGGCGGCCTGCCCGACGTTGAAAACGGAGGCAATATTCGTCTGCAACAGCCGCTCGAACGCATCCGCCGGAAAGTCCTCAAGCGGTGTCCGGTGCTGCATTCCCGCGTTGTTCACAAGAATATCGATAGCGCCCGTACCCGCCTCGAAATCGTCAACCGCCTTCCTTGCAGCGTCGTGATCGGTCACATCGAAGGCAAGCGCGGTGACCTTGAAACCCTCCGATTTCAGCGTTTCGGCCGCCGTTGCCAGCTTTGCGCCGTCGCGCCCGTTCAGGACGATTTCCGCACCGGCCTGCGCCATGCCGCGGGCGAGTGCAAATCCGATCCCCTGGGACGATCCGGTGATCAATGCCCGTTTGCCGGACAGGTCGAACAAGGCGAGACTCATCTGAATTCCTCTACAGAAACAATTGACACTTTCTTTTGTTATGTTATCGATAACATAACTTGTCAACCCGAGAGTAGCCAAAATGAGCAAGCCAGACATTCTTCAGGTCGGCCCCTATCCCGACTGGGATCAGATCCCGCTGGAAGACGCTTTCAACATGCACAAATATTTTGAGGCATCCGATACTTCCGCCTTCCTTCAAAGCGTCGGTGGTTCCATCAGGGGGATCGCGACACGGGGTGAGCTTGGGGCAGACCGTGCCATGATCGAGGCCTGCCCGAACCTTGAAGTCGTTTCCGTCTACGGTGTCGGCTACGACGCCGTGGATCTTGAGGCTTGCAGGGAAAAAGGCATCCGCGTCACCAACACGCCCGATGTCCTGACCAACGATGTCGCCGACCTCGGCGTCGCGATGATGCTCGTTCAGTCGCGCGGCATGATCAGCGCGGAAACCTGGGTGCGCGACGGCAGCTGGCAGCAAAAGGGTCTCTATCCCCTGAAAAGCAGGGTCTGGGGCAAGCGCGCCGGTGTCCTCGGCCTCGGGCGCATCGGTTTCGAGGTCGCCAAACGGCTCGCCGGCTTCGATCTCGATATCGCCTATTCCGACATTTCCGCAAAGGACTACGCACCGGACTGGACCTTCATCGCAGATCCGGTTGAACTCGCGCAGAGATCGGATTTCCTGTTCGTGACCCTGGCAGCGTCCGCGCAGACGCGGCACATCGTCAACCGCGACGTGATCGAGGCCGTTGGCCCCGAAGGCATGATCATCAATATCAGCCGGGCGTCCAACATTGACGAAGCTGCGCTGCTGGACGCGCTGGAAAGCAAGAGCCTCGGCTCGGCGGCGCTGGACGTCTTCGAGGGCGAACCGGCGCTCAATCCGCGTTTTCTTGAACTGGACAACGTGCTTGTGCAGCCGCACCACGCGTCCGGAACATTTGAGACGCGCAAGGCCATGGGCAAACTGGTCCGTGACAATCTCAAGGCACATTTTGCAGGCCAGGACCTGCTCACCCCGGTTCTGTGAGGCAGGCATGAAAGCGATCGTCATTCACGGGGAAAAAGACCTGCGGATCGAAGAGCAGGAAGAACAGCAGCCCGGTTCCGGCGAAGTTCAGATCAGGCTGGCGGCCGGCGGCATATGCGGCTCGGATCTTCACTACTACAATCACGGCGGTTTCGGCCCGATACGCCTCAAGGAGCCGATGGTTCTGGGCCACGAGGTGTCCGGCCACATCACCGCGCTTGGGGACGGTGTCACGGGATTGTCGGTCGGCCAGCTCGTCGCCGTATCTCCGTCAAGACCCTGCGGCAATTGCCGTTTCTGCAATGAGGGCCGACACAACCAGTGCCTTGACATGCGGTTTTACGGCAGCGCCATGCCCTTCCCCCATATCCAGGGCGCATTCCGCCAGGTGTTGGTGGCCGATGCTGCGCAATGCGCACCCGCAGACGGTCTGACCTCTGGTGAAGCGGCCATGGCCGAGCCTCTCTCTGTCTGTCTGCACGCGGTCCGTCAGGCCGGGGACATGATGGGCAAATCGGTGCTGGTGACGGGCTGCGGCCCCATTGGCATCCTCTGCATTCTGGCCGCCCGCAGGGCGGGCGCGGATCTTGTCGTCGCAACGGATCTCAGCCCATTCACACTGGAAATGGCCAGGACGGCCGGTGCGGATCTGACCATCAACATGGCCGAGAATTCCAACGGCCTTGACCGCTTCACACCGGACAAGGGCACCTTTGAGGTGCTGTTCGAATGCTCCGGTGCCGCCCCTGCTCTTGCGGCGGGTATTGCCGCCATGCGTCCGGGCGGCAAGATCGTCCAGCTTGGCCTGGGTGGCGACATGAGCCTGCCCATGATGGCGATCACTGCAAAGGAGCTCGAACTGAAGGGCTCGTTCCGCTTTCACGAGGAGTTCTTCACCGCTGTCAGCCTGATGCAGAAAGGCCTGATCGACGTGAAACCCTTCATCACGCAAACCTTGCCACTTGAAGAAGCCGCTGCCGCGTTTGAGCTGGCCAGCGACAGAAGCCGGGCAGTCAAGGCCCAGATTGCGTTCGCCTGACGGGTGCCCGCTTGAACACCATCAGGGCTTCGCGCCGGACCTTCTCTAGGTGATGGCCTCATAAACGAGACTGAAATGGCATGCGAAATGGCGAAATCCCTTCAGGAAGGGTGTGCGGAGCGGGCTTCCTGCCCGGTCAAGCACGCTGACGCGACGGGATGAAGCCATTTCCATGTCGTTCGGATTTGACCGGCTTGCGCCTCCTCCGCGTTGCGAAAAGCTTGAAAATGCGCCACTTTTCCTGCGCTTCCGCTCCTTGACGAGAAGCAAGCCACCTCAAACCAGTTCGGCCTCATTTATGAGTCCATCACCTAGCCCAGCGCTAAGCTCCGATGGCAGCCAGTCCGGCCTTTGCAACCTCGATATCCTGTTCGCCTGATCCGGACCCGACACCAATACCGCCCAAAAGGACGCCATCAAGCCGGATGGGCAGTCCACCGGGCAGTCCGGTGACCTTTCCTTCAGTTGCAAGTCCGATGGCGGTGCGCACGCTTTCCGGAATGTTGGTTGTTTCTCCGCCAATCGAGGCTGCAGTAAGCGCTTTGGCAAGCGCGCTTTTCCGGCTCAAGAACTTTGCCCCCGTCATCCGGACCTCCGCCAGCACTTCGCCATTGGCATCCACGATAACGATGCACTGGGGCTGCCCCATCGCTTCGGCCTTTGCCACTGCCGACGTCAAGACTGCCAACGCTCCTTGATGCGTCAACACTTTCGTTTCCCGGACAAAGCTCATGTCAACTCCTGATCAATCGATTTTGTTATCGATAACATAACAGCGCTGACATGGAAATCAATCCATCTGCCGTGTTCCCTCACCGTGAAGGCAAGAGCACCGTTCCCCGCACAGCAAAAAAGCAGCACCCGGTGCCGCTTTTTCTTAGTCTCCGTCATTCCGCCCGCCTGAACGGGCAGTGCAACAGCCGAGGCAGATGCCCTATGCGGCCGCGACTTTCGCCAGGAAGTCGTCAACAACACCCTTGAGGTGGCGTGCATGATCGGCAACTTCGTTGGACGCCACTTCCACCTGGCCGGCGGACTGGGCTGCCTCGGCAACCGCGTTCATGACGCCGGAGATGTTGTTGGCAACACCTTGCGTGCCTTCTGCGGCATCGCGGACATTGCGCGAGATCTGCGCCGTGGATGCATCCTGTTCCTCGACCGCTGCGGCGATGGCTGACGTTGTCTCGTCTGCCTGCTCCATCGTGTCCCGGATTTCCTGGATGGCGACCACGGAGTCGGCGGTCGACGACTGGATCGCTTCAATCTGAGTGGCGATTTCCTCGGTTGCCTTCGATGTCTGTGTCGCAAGTTCCTTGACCTCGGCGGCAACGACCGCGAAGCCTTTTCCAGCCTCGCCGGCACGTGCGGCCTCGATCGTGGCGTTGAGCGCCAGGAGGTTGGTCTGTTCCGCGATCGCGCGGATCAGTGTCACCACTTCGCCGATCTTGTTGGCCGATTCCGCAAGTTCGGAAACCTTCTCCGTCGTCATGCGGGCGCTGCCCGATGCGTTGGTGACGATCTCGGTCGCGCGGGAAACCTGCTCGCCGATTTCTGCAATCGACCCTGCAAGCTGCTCCGTCGCAGCGGCGACGGACCCGACATTTTCCGAAGCGGCAGTGGAACTGCCTTCGGCTTCGGATGCCTGCGACGCCGTCTCGCTGGAAATCTGGCTCAGCACCTGCGCCGTGGCCTGCATCTGTTCCATGTTCGCGGTGACGTTTCCGAGCACGGATTCGATTTCGTCGCGGAACTCCGTGATCATGGTGTCGATACGGGCCTGCCGCTCCAGCTGAGCGTTTTGCTCTTCGCGCGACACGGCTTCAAGATTGCTGCGCTCGATTGCATTTTCCTTGAACACCTCGACGGCCTTGGCCAGGTCTCCGATTTCATCGTTCCGGTTCGTGCCTGCGACCCGGACGTCAAGATGACCATCCGCAAGATCGCGTGTGATATTGACGAGACCGAGCAGCGGTTTGACGAGACCACGGTCGACGACAAAGAGCCCGATAGCAGCTGCAATCACGAGGCTGGCGATTCCGATCCCGATCAGGGCCATCGATCCGTTATCGAGAAGCGCGTTGATCTGCTCCGTCGCATGGTCGACGGCGGCCAGCTCGAGTTCGATGAGCGATGCCACCGACTGGCCGATGCGCTCGACCGCCGTGAACATTTCCGTCACCTGCTCGTTCGACTTCTGGGTGCTTCTCAGCTCCTCGAGATGATCGCTGAGCAGCCCGTTCTTCGGATCGCCATAGGAAAGCAGCTGCTCAAGCTGTGCCTGGATATCTTCCGACCCCAGTGCATCCAGACCGTCGCGCATATGCTTAGCATCGGCGGTGACCTTCTCCTGCAAGGGCACGAGCAGGGCTGCATCCTCCGTGAGACCACCTTGCACGAGGGTCGCAACGAACTTGTTCGCAAACGCCTGTGCTTCAAGCGTGGTTTTGAGCTGACCGACCTGGTTGTTCAGGAGATCGGAGATGATCGCAGAATTCTCGGTGACGGCCTCTTCGGTGTCGATCGTCAGCGTGAACAGCTGATCGTCTATCTGCATGATCAGCGCATCGTCGATGGTCTTCTGCAGGCCGATGGCTTCATGCAGGGTCTTCTTCTGCTCATGGGACGAAATCGCGCCGGAGCCGCTCTTGGCAAGTGTCTTTTCAACGAGTGCGGCAAGCTGGTCGAAATTCTCCTCAGCGCCTGTGACCAGTTCCATGGACGCCAGTTCTTCGCGGTATTCGGCGATCTTTGTTTGCGTCGCGATGATTTTGTCTTCGAACAGCGTCAGAAGCGCCGGATCATCGACAAAGGCGACCGTTTCGGCGAGGCCGACAAGCAGGTTGGTCTCCGCGCGCAGTTCAAGATAGAGCCGCAGCTTGGCCATTTCCTTGTTGGCAAGATTGTCGACCAGGTCCCTGCTCTGTGCAGCGGCATCCTCGCCGCCCAGCACAACCGTGAAATAGGCGTCGTCCACGATCGGCGTTATTGCACTGTTCACACCGTCATAGGCCTTGAACAGAGCCGCCATGCGGGCGTCCTTGGCTTCGCGTGCGGCAATTTTCTCTTTCGTCGCCTGGTCAAGCACACCGAGGCGTTCCTGGAAAGTCTGGCTCTGCGAAAAGAGCTCGTTGACGATGTCCCGGTTCGCATCCGACGCGACGAAGGTGGATTCGATCTGCTCGATCAGGGCCACGGAATTCTGAAGGGCGCGGAAGGACACTTCCTGCGACTGGAGCGTGACGCTGTTGGCAACAGCTGCGGCCGCCGTCGCGACTTCCGTACTGGTGAGCGCAAGCTGGGCCGCGTTTTCAATCGAGGGCAGTCTGTTCTCAGACAGATCCGAAAAGCCGCTCTCGACCCGCTGGAACGAAAAAAGCCCGATGCCGATCGCTGTCGCGGTCAGCAGGACCAGACCTGCAAATGCGGAGAAGAGTTTGCCCCGGGTTCTCAACTTCAACGCTGAACCCTTTGGAAGCAAACCCGAAAAAATGTTTCTGTACCCAGCCATGTCCCCGACAGTCCTCTCAGAACAAATGTCTGCCCTATCACCTGACCCCAGATGGAAAAATGTAGTTCGCTGGCCCGGATTTCCGGGCCAGCGAACATGTCCGGATTAGCTTGCCGGCTTGTCGATCGGCGAGAAACCGCCGTCTTTCTGAATGGTCGTCAGGAACACGTCGTTCATGCCCTGATTGTCATCCTGACCGAAGGACAGCGTCACACCGCCCATGTCGAAGTCACCGGTGTTCCAGTAAGCGTTCAGGAAGTTCTCGCGGGTGACGTCCTTGCCGGCTTTCTCCAGGCCCATGACAGCCAGACGACCGACGACATAACCTTCCAGCGTGACGAACCCGGGCTCGGCAGACGGATCCTTCGCCTTCAGAGCAGCCTGATATTCCTTCACGAGCGGAACGGTCGTGTCCCACGGGAACGGAACAACCTGCGAGATGATCACGCCCTCGCCTGCATCGCCAAGTTCAGCTGATAGGGCTTTCGAACCGACGAAGGAGATGTTGACGAACTCGGCGTCCATCTTGACCTTCTTGGCAAGCTTGATGAATTCCGCGATCGGCTTGTAGGCGCCGACCATGACAACGGCCTGCGGCTTTGCCTTGCGGATTTCCAGGAGAGCAGACTTAACCGCCGTCGTGTTGCGCTGGTAGGTGCCTTCTGCAACCAGTTCCAGTCCGCGCTTTTCCATAGCGGCCTGAACACCTGCAAGACCCACGCGGCCAAAACCGTCGTCCTGATAGAGAATGGCGATCTTGTCGAGGCCGAGAGCGCCGTTCAGATGCTCGATCCATGCCTCTGTCTCAGCCGCATAGGTTGCGCGGACATTGACGATATTGCCATGCGCCGGGTCACGCAGGAAGCCTGCACCTGTGAACGGACCGACAAACGGAACCTTTGCTGCCGTCGCGATCGGCTGCGTCGCCTTGGAAGTCGGCGTTCCGACAGGACCGATCAGGCCAAATACCTTCTTGTCGTTGATCAGCGTATTCACGGCAGCGATGGAGCGGTCCGGCTCATAGCCGTCATCCATGCTCACCAGCTCAACCATACGGCCATGTACGCCACCTGCGGCGTTCGCCTCGGCAAAGGCCGCTTCAATACCAAGTTTCATTCCGGTTCCAAGCGCCGCTGCCGGACCTTCGAGAGCCGCCGCCTGGCCGAACAGGATTTTGGTGTCGCTGACACCATCTTCAGCAAACGCCGGACCGAACGACATCATAAGAGATGCGGCCAGCGTGGAAACAAGTGCATTACGCAGTGTAGACATCGTTTGAAGTCCCCCTAGAGTGTGCAGCGCACAAACAAGCGCCATGAACTCAAGGTAGTACAAAAGTATTAATAACTTGTATTTCCGAAAACTACACTTCATTTGCGAATTATTACAATATCAAAACATGAGCCAGTGAGACAACAATTAAATTTAACCAAGTCATTGTGACATATTGAAAGTTCGGAAAAAACTTTTCTGACAAAAATTATGGAAATATTAAGTTGGTTGTTTTCTCGAGACAAAGAAACATGAATTACTTGCCGTAAGGGCACACTATACTAGGAGCCGACTTTCCGGGGCCCTAAAAATTCTCCCTAACTACAAGGCCGGTTGTGTTCAACATACGCGCCGCAAGATTAGGAAATCGCCGACCACCGCTCCCTGGTTGCAGGCAAGGGTGTATTTGCGGATCAAGCTCCGCAGCTTTCCTGTAAAACTGCCTTGAAAGCGTTTACTAAAAATTACGTGGTTGTTGAGCGGTATTTCCCCAACGTAATTTCGTGAAAGCATCTGAAAAACATCTAAACGAAGCGGGAATAATCCTGAACGTGATGAAAATCACGACATTGAATCAGGGACTGACATATGCGAGCCGGATGTTTATTGAGGAAACTCTACGATGCCACTCACCAATCCATTGTTCAGGGACAATCAACGAATACGCAACGCTGCGGAAAATGCACCGCCAATGCGCCGCGGCGAGCGCGACACGGACGCTGTCCGCATTCTGCAGAACGCATTGATCGCGGTGAATGCCGCCACTATGCGGCGCTCGATCCGGGCGGACGGAACCCTTGACGGCGATTATGGCGGAGAGACTGTGGCGGCCGTCTCCAGGTTTCAGGAGATGAAGGGGCAGGCTGACGACGGCCGCGGCGACGGCATCGCCGGACGCCTGACCTGGCTGGCGCTGGACCGCGATGCCCCGCACCAGCCGGCCCAGGTCAGCATCACACCCGCACCCGTCGTCACGCCAAATGCCGAGAGCGCCCAGACTTTGGGTCCCGGCTCTGTCCGGCCGCCGACGGCAACCGTTCTCCTGCGCGAATACCGCCGCTTCCGGGAAGTCAACGGGTTGCCCTGCGCACAGGACATCACCAACCAATGTGCGATCCGCATGAGCGTTGCATTGATGCGCGCCGATATCGGATTCCATTTCGACCGCACCAGGATCCGCTACACGCACTCGGCGTCGAACAGAAGATGCGGGACCGGAGTGGCACACAACGCCAGCGCCTCCCGTCTGATTGCGTATCTGCGGGAATTCTGGACCTTCCAGCGCTATTCCAAGGCCGGCACAAACGCGCTGACGGCCGCACAGATCGAACAGGCGATCGCTGGCCGCCCCGGCATCATCTACTTCGAGGATTGTTTTCAGCGTTCGGACGGAACCGCCGGAGACCATATCGATTTCTGGGACGGGTCCAGGGTCATGAACGACCGGCTTGACTACAACGGCCCGGGCGAACGTGAACCGGGTGACGGCCCTTCGAGCAGCCGTTGGTTCCGGAACATCCGGCGGGAGTTGCTCTTCCTGCAGATCCCGGCCTGACGCGGATCGAGACATGCCTCCCACACGGCATCCGACACAAAAGATCCGGAGGCCGGGATCGGCCTCCGGAGATACGTTTCGCAGTGCTCTTTAGAGCGTGCCTGCGCTCATTTCACTGGCGATGTGATCCGCCTGCCGGATTGCCAGTGCAACGATCGTGAGCGTCGGGTTTTCAGCTGCACCGGTCGTGAACTGCGATCCGTCCGAAATGAACAGGTTGGCGATGTCATGGGTCTGCCCCCACCTGTTCACGACACCGTCCCGCGGGTTCTCCGACATGCGGTTGGTGCCCAGGTTATGGGTCGAGGGATAGGGTGGTGTCGGGAACGTGCGTGTCGCCCCCACCGCCTCGTAGACCGCAGCGCCCTGCCTGTAGGCATGATTGCGCATCGCAATGTCATTTGGATGGTCGCTGAAATGCACATTGGCGACCGGCAGGCCCCACTGATCCTTGACATCGTGATTGAGCGTCACCCGGTTGGTTTCCTGCGGCATGTCCTCACCGACCAGCCACATGCCGGCCATGTTTTCATACTGGTCGAGGGCGGACGTGAACTCCCGGCCCCAGGCACCCGGGTCAAGGAACGCCGCCATGAACGGAATGCCCAGCGCGAGCGTTTCCATTTCATAGCCCCCGACAAATCCGCGCGACGGGTCATGCCGCGATTCATCCTGGATGATCCCGGCCATCGTCGTGCCGCGCCACATGCGGACAGGCTTGTCGAAGACCGCATAAACGGAGCCTGTCATGTGCCGCATGTAGTTGCGTCCGACCTGTCCGCTGGAATTCGCCAGTCCGTCCGGAAACATCGCCGATGCCGAATTGAGCAGCATGCGCGGGGATTCGAAGGAGTTTCCGGCCACGCAAACGATACGGGCCTTCTGCATTTGCAAGTTGCCGTCCTTGTCGAAGTACTCGACCCCCGTCACTTTTCCATCCGGGTTATGCAGGATCCTGGCAACATGAGCGCGCTCGCGGACCTCAAGGTTCCCGGTCGCCTCGCCCCGGGGGATGTCGGTATAGGCGGCGGACCATTTCGCCCCCCATTTGCACCCCTGGAAGCAGAAACCGGTCTGTTGGCACGGCAGACGCTCGTCAAAGTCCTCTGCGTTGATCGCCATCCGGCCCGTGTGCACGTCCTTGTAGCCGAGTTCCCGTGCGCCTTTCTCGAACACGAGATAGTTGTTGTTCCCCGGCAATCCGGGACGGCCGTTGGTCCGGGTCACGCCAAGCTTGTCTTCGGCCTTCGCGTACCAGGGTTCCATTTCCTCGGCATCGATTGGCCAGTCGAGCAGGCTGGCGCCCTGAACATCTCCATAGGTTGTCGCCGCCTTCCACTCGTGCGGCTGGAAGCGAAGGGACGCCCCGGCCCAGTGCGTTGTCGTGCCGCCGACAGCCTTCACGATCCAGGCAGGAAGTCCTGAAAAGTCCTTGGACACGCGCCAGTCGCCGCTTGTCGTGCGCGGGTCAACCCAGGCAAGCTGTCCGAAACTCTCCCACTCGTCGTTGACATAATCCTCCGGCAGATACCGCCCGCCCGCTTCAAGGGCGACCACACTGACGCCCTTCTGCGCCAGTTCGTTGGCAAGAACGCCGCCGCCGGCGCCGGTTCCGATAACGACGACAACAGTGTCGTCGTTCAGATCAAATGGTGCAGCCATAGTCCTGTCCTCCCCTACGGCTCAAAGCCAGTTGATGTCGTTGAAGCCGCGGTCGATATAACCGCCCTTGGAATAGCTTTCGCCCTCATAGCCGAAGATCGGCCAGACGGCTTTCTGGTTGTAGAGCCCGGTCACAAGACCGCCGCGGATCTTCTGGAAAAACGCGCTCTCTTCCATGTTGCGCAGGATATCCACCCGGTCGCGCTCCCATCCGGTGCCCAGATATCCGTCATGCCCCTTGCCCTGCGCCGCCGCATCAAGAGCCGCTATTCCGGCTTCGACCTCTTCGGCAAGGTCCGAATTGTCGTAGCCTTGCACCGCGATCACATAAAACTCGTCGGCGATGCGGTCATGCGGGTAGATGTCCCTGGCCATCTGCACCAGCGTTGCAAAGGTTTCCGGCTTCAAGGTGGTCACCTCGGCCGCCCAGGCCGCGTCCCTGGCAGCGATGAAACCTGACCCGATCACGAACGAAGCGCCAGCTGCGCTTGCGCTCAATAGCAATTGCCTGCGGCTGAGGCCCCTCGGCCCGTTTGCCTTCCTCATCTTCTCTCCTCCCTCTTGATCGTTATTGGAAGCGGCCTCCCCGCTCGAGCACCTCGATCTGGTACCCGTCCGGATCCGCAACGAAGAAAAACCGGGCGACCAGTTCCCCCGCCGGTGCGAATTCGACAAGTTTTCGTGGATTGAGCCCCTCGGCCTCGAAACGCGCGTGCTCGGCGTCGAGATCTTCAACGGAAACCGCAAAATGGCCGTAACCGTCGCCGAGGTCATACGCGGCGGTCTGCGACTTGTTCACCGTGAGTTCGAGCTCGAAGTCGCTTTCCGGATTGCTCAGGTAAATGAGAGCGAATTCTGGGAAATCCAGGCGGTCCTTGACCGTCAGTCCGAACGCCTTTTCGTAAAAGGCAAGCGACCGCCCTTCGTCCAGAACGCGGATCATGGAGTGAATAGCTTTGGCCAAAAGACCGTCCTCCCGCTGCTGTGACTAGGCGGAAGGGTAGAAGGCATGGCAACGGGTGGGTGGTATACTTATACCACCTGGAGCTTTTTCTCCGGCTCAGGGTCTTCAAAGGCCGTGGGAAGCATGTCCGCTACATTGATGCCCGGATTGATTTCGATGAATTTCAGGCAGGCACACCGCAGCAGCGACGTGAAGTTTGTCGGCTCCCCCCGCAGCTGCAGAACCTCCGAATGCAGTGTGGAAATGAATGTCGGCGTCGAGACATTATCGCGCCGTGCAATCTCGTCGATGATTTCCCAGAAGGCATTCTCCAGCCGGATGCTGGTGCTTTGCCCGTTCAAACGCATACTGCGTGTCTGCGTGGCATAGCGCTCGGGATCCTGTCCCGCAAAGATCTGACACATGTTGTTCCTCCCGGTGTCAGTTTATTGGCTCGCAAAGCAAGTTGCTCTGCTGGCTTCCGTGCGAACACGGACAGAAGCATTATGATCCAGAGACCGGCGAAGCACCAGCCACCGTATCGCGTGTGCGCATGAACAGGGATGACGCCCATATGGCGCCGGGAACAAGTATCCGGTCCTCCGTCGTTGCCGGACGTGATCCGCTGCTGGCCGGTTTAAGAAATGAGTCCCTTGAAACGCGTTCACGCATGCAGACTTGTCTTCCCTGCTGAATCGCGGCGGAAGGCAGGGAACCAGTAGCCTCTTTGTTTCAGAACCCTTTTCCAAACCCGGCAACAGTGGACTTGATCCGGCAGTCCATGCCCTGACGCTTGAACCACACACGCGCTGGCAAGCGAACGTGAAACGGCCTGGATCCCCGATCAGGTCGGGGATGACACTTTGCGGGACACAGGCGACTTTCTTCAACTGCCGTCACCTCGGATAAAACACCAGCCTCATCCTGAGGAGGGCCTCGAGGCCTGTCTCGAAGGATGGGCGTCAGGCACATGAGTGTGGGTCATCCTTCGAGACAGCGCTCGCGCGCTTCCTCACGATGAGGTGTGTTGCCTGTGCTCCGCCTTGCGCCTCGAAAATCACCCCGAACGAACAGAATGAGATCCTGCCCAATTCTCCGAGGTTTTCCGGGACGGCGATGGAAACCCCTGCCGCATGCTGTGAACGATCGGCGCTCTACAATGCCAGTTTGAGCTTGCCGCCATTCTGCGCGCGCGAACAGCAAGACATCATCCGGTCGTTCTGCGCGCGCTCGCCGCGGCTCAGAACCATGTCCCGATGGTCGACCGCGCCTTCCAGGACCGCGACTTCGCAGCTGCCGCACAACCCTTCCCGGCAATCACAGGCGACATCGATGCCTGCTGCGAGGATGGCGTCGAGCAGTGTCTCGTCCGCAGCCACGTTCAACTTCAGGCCCGAGTCGGCAAGGTCCACGTCGAATGCCGCTTCCCGGGCAGGATCCAGACCGGTGCTCCCGCCGGCAAAAAATTCGAAATGAAAGCTGCCGTCCGGCAGATGCGCTGTCAGCTGTTCAACGGCGGCAATGAGCCGTTCCGGACCGCAAACGTAAATCTGCCCGCCCGAAGGCAGCCCATTGACGATCTGTCCCAGATCGGCCCGCTGCCCTTCATCGCCCGCATGTATCGAAAGGCAGGAACCGTGGTCGCGCTCAAGACGCTCGAGAAAGGCCATAGCACGCCGCGAACGGCCGCAATAATGAACCTGATAGGACTTGCCGAGCGCTTTCAGACGGTCGGCCATGGCGATGATCGGCGTGATGCCGATACCGCCAGCCACAAGGATGTGCCGGTCCGCGCTCTCATCCAGGCGAAAGAGATTGTGCGGCCCCCGCAGCCGCAGCTCCATACCTTCTTCAATGGTGGCGTGAATATGCGCGGAGCCTCCCCGTCCGTTCGCCTCGCGCAGGATCGCGAGGTCGTAACCGCCCATGCCCGGCTGTCCGCAAAGAGAATACTTGCGGTCAAACCCTCCGATCGAAAGCTCGATATGCGCTCCCGCGCTCCAGTTTGGCAGGGCGCGGCCCCGTGCATCCACAAGCGTCAGGCCGATGACGTCCTCGGCCTCGCACCGGACCCCGGCGACCCTGACCTTGCGTGCAATGTCCCGCCGGAGCGGCGGACCGACGGGGAAATGGCGCTCGCCGCGGGAAGCGCCCGGATCGAGCCGCTCGGGATTGTGCGCGGGATCCCATTCGACCCAGAGCTCTTCGGGCCCACGGAAAGACGTGCTCGGAACATAGGAGAACGTCTGCTCTGACAGGCTCAGATGCGGCAGGCGGCGTGTAAATTCCTCCAGGAAGATCCGCATTTCCATGCGGCCGATATTCTTGCCCATGCACTGATGGCTGCCATAGCCAAAGGTCAGGTGGTCGACAGCATTGTCGCGGTAGATATCGAACCTGTCCCCGTCTTCGAAATGGCGTTCGTCCTGGTTACCCGACGCTTGAACGATCAGCAGCTTGGCCCCTTCCGGCAGTTCCACCCCTCCGAGCCGGGCCGGCGCCGTCACCTGTCTTCGCCAGGCGACAATGGAACCGGAGTAGCGAAGGCACTCCTCGACCGCATTGGGAATGAGACTCGGGTCATTGCATATGTCTTCCCATGCCTGGCGGTGGCTCAGAAGCGTCTTGAACATGTTGGCTGAGGCAAGCGAGGTCGTCTCATGCGCGGCCACGATGATTGCCATCATCATGGAATGCACGTAGCTGTCGGTCACCACATCCGGCATCTGCGCGTTCTTGCGGATGGTTTCATGCATCCAGCCGGTGCCGTCAGGCTCCTGCTTCATCCGCTCGATGATCCTGCCCGCATATTGCCAGAACTGCCCGACGGAATGGGCAACCGCGATCTGCTGTTCATCGGTCGGCCTGCCCCAGGTGTTGACGGAATGCGCAACGGAGAAAGTCTTGAAAACCGCGATTTCATCCTCGGGCACACCCAGGAAATGCAGGGCAACGTTGAGCGGCACTTCATAGAGCAGCGCGCCGACCAGATCGACGCGGCCGTTATCGATGAAGGTATCCATTTTCTCGCGTGTCAGCCGACGCACCATGTCCTGCTTGGCTTCCAGGTTTTCAGGCAGAAAGTGATCCATCAGCACCCGCCGCCGTTCCATATGCGCGGGCTCGTCCTCGTTCACCATGGTCCGGTTGAGCTGATAGCCATAGCTCTTGAGAACCTCCATCGTTTCCGGCGGTGCCGGGGTGATCTTCTCCAGGGCAATGCACGGCGAATAGAGGATATTGTCGCGAAAAACCGCCTTGATGTCCTCGTAGCGGCTGACAATCCAGTAGCCGAGTTTTTCGCTGAAAAAGACGGGCAACTGTGCCCGCGACCAGCGCAGCGCTTCAGCAGGATCGGCCTGATAGGGCGCGTCGAAAGGATCGAATTCTGCTGCCTTGCGAGCAAAAGGGCAGGCACTTTCTTCAGGAGCGCTGCCGTCCGTTCCACTCAATCCCGCCATGTTTCCCCTCGCCGCGTCCCGTCTTCTGCGTTTCACGGGCACTATAGAAAAGAAAGCGGGAGCACGCGAGACGCAGCGCAAAATTGCCGCCTCCGGCATTGCCGGTCCATCCCTGTCGAGAGCGCTCACGCGCTTTCTCGGGATGAGGCGACATTCCGACTGCGCGCGCCTGCCGGGCTGAACCGCAACGGCATGGATGCCATGATCGAGCCATGGCATGACCTGGAGCGTTTGAAACTTGCTTGGTGGCCGGTCCGTAAGGCGTCATTCGGGAAAGATGCATACCCATTGGTTTCGTCATCCCGGCCAAGCGCAGCGCGAGCCGGGATCGGGGAACGGGAACCCAAGGCTCTTGGCACGTTTCATCGCAGCACACCACGGCTCTCCGGCCCCGGGTCTCACTATGTTCGCCCGGGGTGACGAAGGAGAGGACCAGTGACCTCCCTCACCGTCATTGCAGGGCTTGACCCTGCAATCCATACCCTGACGCTTCAACCGCGCACGCCCTGACAAGCGGACCTGAAACGGCATGGATGCCATGATCGAGCCATGGCATGACCAATGCGTATGGGTGTTTTTTCTGGAATCCGTACTCACCCGCCCGTCATTGCGGGGCTTGCCCCACTGCTGTCCGGTTTAGAAATTGCGATCGAACTTGTGTCGTTGAGAAAGCTTCATAATTCCGATCGGTACCAAGTCGGGATACGGACTTGCTTCCCGGATTTGTCGTCCCGGTTTGACGCATATGCGGCAAGACCGGGATCCAGTACGCCGTGTCACTGGAGGTTAGATGAAGATGGTGAAACAAGAGGGTCCTGGTTCCCTGCCTTCCGCTTCGCGTCAGCAGGGATGACACGTTCATCGACCAGGGATCGCCGCAATAGATCATTGCCGGGTTAAACCGGACAGCAGTGGGCTTGACCCTGCAATCCATGCCCTGACCTCCTTGCGGACACGCTCTTCCAGAGGCAACCGGGAACCCCTTGCCTCTCCGCCATCTTCCAATCGCCAGCCACACGTCTTGGCGGGTCGGTCACCTAGCCCGCGAAGTCGAGAACGATCGTTCCCTGGGCGCGGCCCCTCCCCTGATATGCGAGCGCCTCCATGGCACTGGCCGGACCGAAGCTCGCGGTGTCGACCACCGGCCTGACCGTTCCCGATTCAACAAGTTCCTGGATTATTGCCAGATGTGTGCAGTCCGGCACCATGGGGACGAAGGTGTACCTTGCACCTTTCTCTTTCGCCTTGCGCCGGAGATCACGCCCCTTGAACCAGAGAACCTGCCGCATCAGGGGATTGAGTTTCAGCTGTTTCGCGGCCGTGTCGTCGACGGGTCCAAACAGGCTGACGACGGCCCCGCCCGGCCTGATCACATCGAAAGCGGAGAAGGTGGCATCGCCCCCAAGCGTGTCCAGGACCATGTCCAGATCACGCAATTCGTCACGGTAGTCGACGAGCTGATAATCCAGGATACCGTCTGCACCAAGTTCCCTGACCCAGTCCGCGTTTTCCGTACTGGTCGTTGTAAAGACCGTGGCTCCGAGAAACTTCGCGTATTGTATTGCAAAGGAGCCGACTGCGCCGCCGCCTTCGTGGATCAGAATGCGGTCGCCCGCCCTCGGACCGTTTTGTCCGAAAGCCTGGATGACCGCGCTTCCGACAAGCGGGAGACCGGCCGCCTCGCGGAAATCGGCATTCAGCGGCATTTCCCTGACATGGGCGGCATGCGCCGGTTGGAACGCCGCGCATGTGCTCAGGACAGCGTCTGGCAGGTAGCCGTAGACTGCATCTCCCAGGTCACGGGCCGTGACGTTCGCGCCCTTGGCGACGACGATACCGGAAACGCAAAGCCCGCTGCCATGCGGAAACTTCGTTTTCACGACAAACGCGTTCTTGCCGTTTTCCGAAAGGAAATCTGCCGGGTTCACGGCAGCGGCATGCAGCTTGATCAGCACCTCGCCCCGGCCCGGTTTCGGCCTGTCCCGGCTGTCACCTGCAACAGCGGTTTCGCGCGTTGGTCCGTGGCGCATTTCGGACCGGAACTCAATCATCGCCCTGCCCGTTTCCCTGTCCGCGGCAAAGTCCGGTCTTCGCGGTCGGCATGCGAC
Organism: Roseibium sp. MMSF_3412; assembly: GCF_030733265.1. Lineage (GTDB taxonomy): Bacteria > Pseudomonadota > Alphaproteobacteria > Rhizobiales > Stappiaceae > Roseibium. The sequence goes on from NZ_JASHJI010000012.1 coordinate 174,177, forward strand.
GCGACGCGAAGGTGCCGCTGACTGTTCTCTTCGTTCGACCGCAGGAAAACGGAGCTGCGCGCGCGGAGCCGGGCTCCCTGGTTCCGGAGAATTTCTGATTGCTCTCGACCTGGAGAAGCACAAAAGTTGCAACCGGCCCGGGAACCACCGGTGCGACACCACGGCGCGGAAAAAACGCGAGCCTCGGGCGTGGCCCTAGAATAACGGTGAACATAAATGGACGCCTCACTTGACGGACGCCCCCACACACACAATTTCCTAGCAAGAAAAAGTAAAAAAGTAATATACCGGCTGTTTGTTTGATCAAAGTCGCTTTTTATTCTGAAAATTTTTTCAGATTTTACTATTTGAAGCAAATATATAGCCTGATGTCTCAAAATTATCGACGGTATGACTTCAATCGAAAGTGAAGGAGGGACGCGGCACCGCACGGACTCCGCTCCTTCAGGGCCTTCCTCAGTATGAGCGGCACAGCAACTGTTCCCGCCCTGCCGAGCAGAAACGGAACGGCATGGATGCCTTGGTCGGGCCATGGAGAGACCTGCAACGTTTGAAACTTGCTTGGCCGCCGGTCCGTCAGGCGTCAGTCAGGAAAGATGAATACCCATTGGTTTCGTCATCCCGGCCAAGCGCAGCGCGAGCCGGGATCGGGGAACCCAAGGCGCTTAGCACGTTTCATCGCAGCACAGCGTGGCTCTCCGGCCCCGGGTCTCACTCTGTTCGCCCGGGGTGACGAAGAAGAGGACCAGTGCGCTCTCTCCCTCAGTCATTGCAGGGCTTGACCCTGCAATCCATTCCGATGGCTCTCCGCTCGGGAGAACTCCCTGAATGGCACCGTGGACTGGATCCCCGATCAAGCCGGGGATGACGACAGTGGTGATGACGCGCCCTGCACAAGCACGCCGCCGTGCAGCCGATCCGCACCAATGACCTCATCCTGAGGAGGACCCGGAGGGGCCGTCTCGAAGGATCGGCGGCAAGCGCATAAACGAGCAGGCCATCCTTCGAGACAGGACTCCGGCCTTCCTCAGGATGAGGGGGGACTGCAACTGTTGCCGCTTCACCACGCTGAAACGGAACGGCATGGATGCCATGGTCGAGCCATGGAGAGACCTGCAACGTTTGAAACTTGCTTGGCCGCCGGTCCGTCAGGCGTCAGTCAGGAAAGATGAATACCCATTGGTTTCGTCATCCCGGCCAAGCGCAGCGCGAGCCGGGATCGGGGAACCCAAGGCGCTTAGCACGTTTCATCGCAGCACAGCGTGGCTCTCCGGCCCCGGGTCTCACTCTGTTCGCCCGGGGTGACGAAGAAGAGGACCAGTGCGCTCTCTCCCTCAGTCATTGCAGGGCTTGACCCTGCAATCCATTCCGATTGCCCTCCGCTCGGGAGAACTCCCTGAATGGCACCGTGGACTGGATCCCCGATCAAGCCGGGGATGAAGACAGTGGTGATGACGCGCCCTGCACAAGCACGCCGCCGTGCAGCAGATCCGCACCAAAGGCCTCATCCTGAGGAGGACCGACACGGTCCGTCCCGAAGGATCGGCGGCAGGCGCATGAACATGCAGCCCACCCTTCGAGGCAGGCCTCCGGCCTTCCTCAGGATGAGGGGCACAGCAAACGTTCCCACCCCAACGAGCAGAAACGGAACGGCATGGATCCCGGATCACGTTCGGGACGACACCGGTCGCACGTTCCCGATGCCCACGAAAACCTGCCTTGAAACAAAAGAAACTGACCGCCTGGAGGTCCGCCGGCGGCCAGTTCCGGGTGGCCCGTTGTGAGGGGCCGCTTAACGGTGGTTCGCGTCAGAACCTTATTTTCAGGCCGGCGCTGACGGAAACCTGCTCATCCGTGTCATAACCGGCTTCGACAAAGGCAGGGCCGATATCCAGTCCCGCAAAGCCGCGGGCAGTGAAACCGTCGTTGTAAGGTGTCTTCAGGCTGTCACTATATCTTGTGAAGCCTGGCAGCGTGACCGTACTTTTAATATCCGATCCAAGGGCATAGTGGCCTTCGACACCGTATCGGACCCGGGCAGCGAACCGCTCGCCGATCAGTGGCACCTTCTCCATCATCGGGATGTCATGCGTCATCTGGAACTGCGAGCCGAACACGTGGGCGTAGCGCTTCTTCACCTTCAGTTCCTCGCCGCCGGCGAGTTCATAGGAGTGGTCCTGGGTCCATGCTCCGAGATAGTTCAGCCGCATGCTGCTGCCCCACGGCCCGTCGACGAGCAGCGAGGGAGACAGGAACGCCGAGACATAGTTGGCGGTAACAGAATCGAGGCCGGTAACGCTCCGGTTGTCGGCAATGTCCCGATCCGTGTGATTGAAACTCACACCCGTCGTCATCGAGAGATTGAACCGCTCCCTGAGAGTTGAGGAAATCCCGGCGAAAAGCGTACCCGAATAGGTTTCATAACCGGTGTCGTTGTCCATGTCGTCGATGCTGGAAACCTGGCTGTAGGCAGCGCCGAAGAAATAGCTGCGTTCCGCCTTATTCACGCCGACGATCGTGCCGGCGGAATAGCCGCTATAGCCACCATCACGCTCGTCGGAGGCTTCGTCACCGACGACGACCGCCCCGTCGCCCGGATCGTACACCCAGCCCGCGAACATCCGTGCCCATTTGTTGGAAGGACCACCGCTGCCGTCGCCATTGAAAGCGAAGTCGCCCTCAGGCGGCCGCGTCTTCGTTTCCTCGTCGACAGCATCCTGGATCATGGAAACCATGGACCAAGTTGTTTGATCCTGCTGTGAGTAGGATTCCAGATCGACCACATACGCCACGTTGTCGACCAGAACAAAACCGTTCGGTGAATGGAAACCGGTGGGAAATGCTCCCCCCAGATGGATACGATTGCTGTACCAAATCTGATTTTCTGTGTCGTCGAAACGCAGAGCCGCATTGTAGCCGTCACCAAAGTGAAGGTTCCACTCCACACGCGAATAAGGATTGACGTTGAGATCACCCACAAGAAGTGAGCCATCAAACAAATAAACGTTGTTCTCGTAGGGAATGCCCGTGCTGCCCTGTCCGTCGTCCGCATCCAGCAGGAGAGACCAGCCATTCGGTGAGATGACCGTCCCATAGTTGTAGAAATCCTGACCCGAGTCGCCCTTAATGTGCACCCCGGCGCCAAGCGTGGCCCGCGTGTTGTTGATCCGGATCAGGCCTGCATTCACAGTCTTGTTTCTGTAGTCTGCTTCCGTACCGTCGGTTCTAAGGATGTCGGTCGTGAGGTCATCGCCGTAATTTAGGATTGCCCGATCCAGGAAGACTTCCATACCGACGGAAAGGAGACCATTATTGGTGGGATCCGCGTTGCCGCCGTCCACGATGATGGTTCCATAGTTGTAAACCCCGAGTCCGGACCCGGTTGCGTCAATACCCCGGCCGGTCGACCCGATGTCAATCGTGCCATAATTGTAGATGTCGACATTGTGCGCGGCCGTGCGCATGCCCGCGGCATGGTATGCCGCCCCACTGTCGCCCGGTGGCGCGGTCAAGATCACCCGGATGGTGCCGTAGTTGTACATCTGCGCATCGACGATGTAGCGGTATTGGTCATATTCATCAGGAACGCCGGTGGCTTCTTCGTCGGTACCATCCATCCGCATCCCGATGAAGCCCGTGTTGGTCGAATCCTTCACCCACTCGATCACCCCCGTGTTGACAAGGAGGTGACCGGTCGTGGTTGCGAACCTGTTGTCGGTGGGATCGCCAAGATCATCAGCCGGGTTCCATCCAAAAACATTCATACCAGTCACGTTGTTTGCGAGGTTCATGGTAATCGTGCCGCTGTTCAATAGGTACGCATCGCTGCCGCGGCCGAGGCTCATACCTATCCCATATTCACCGCGTACCGTTATCTGGTTATTGTTGGTGATGAGCGCACTCTCCCCCTGAACGAACATGGCTGTGCCACGATAATCATCCACGTCGATCAGCCCGTTATTGGTGACCTGCGCATAGTCGGCCCCGACGATATACATGCCATCGGCATAGCCGCCGCTTCGCGTAGCGGAATCGCTGGCACCGTTGTTGGCCTGGGTACCGGACGTATAGATCGAGCCGTTGTTGATGATCACGACATCTGCCACACCGGATACAAACAAACCGGCACCGTCCGTATCGATCGTCATCGTGACGCCTTCGTCCACGATCAGCGAGTCGCCATCGACAGTCAGTTCGTTGCTCCCACCGGGCCAGTCCCCGTTCGTTTCATTCAAGTTATCTGTGTCGACGATCGTATGCACGGTTTGCGCATGCGCGATACCCGGCGCGATCAGGAGCGCGGTGGCCAGGAACAGCGGGCAGCGGCGGCGTCCGAACAGGGTTCCAAGAGAGGTGGAGTGCTTCAGCATTGATATTACTTCCCAGCCGACATTACAGGTTGCCCTCAATCTCCCTGATTTGCCTGCCCGCGCGTTATGCCACAGAGCGCAAGGAAAACCCTCATGTCCTGGCTGGTCAGAGTGCTGATTTCATTGTGTTTTTCAGAAAATCACTGCGCTCAATGCGCATTTAGCGAAAATTTTAGCTGTCTGAGGGGCAATGGTTTGCGCGCAACAGCGTCCAAACTTGCGTGAACCGGCCTGATGAAACTGCCTATGCATGTTGCACTTCCGAACCGCAAAAATCACTGCAAGCCACTTAAAACAATGAACTTTTTATCAGGAAGAACTTTGAAACCGCCCCGGGGCAGTCGCTCGCGGGAAGTCCGTCACGGGTGCAACAATCCTTATCACCGTTGCTGATTTGTCACCCTTTACGCACGCCCGGCCGGGTCTGACCTTCCAATCTCTGCCGGCCTGCCTTCCTCAGGATGAGGAGGCATCGCGCTGTTGGTGTCATCTTTATTGTGATCTACACAGTGAACCTGTCCTGTCCGGGTCCCGGATCTCCGCTGCGCTGCGTCCGGGACAGCGACGGAGGGGTTATTGCCACCACAGCCGTGCAGCCGTTCCGCACCGACGACCTCATCCTGAGGAGGACCTGAAAGGTCCGTCTCGAAGGATCGGCGGCAGGCGCGTGAACACGCTGCCCACCCTTCAAGCCAGGCCTCCGGCCTTCCTCAGGTTGAGGGGAGCTTGCGGTGCTTGGACCTCTTTTGTTGTGATCAACTCATTGAACCCGTCGGGTCTCCGGTCCCGGATCTCCGCCGCGCTGCGTCCGGGGCGGCGACGGAGGGGTTATTGCCGCCGCCGCCGTGCAGCCGTTCCGCACCGACGACCTTATCCTGAGGAGGACCTGAAAGGTCCGTCTCGAAGGATCGGCGGCAGGCGCGTGAACACGTTGCCCATCCTTCAAGCCAGGCCTCCGGCCTTCCTCAGGTTGAGGGGAGCTTGCGGTGCTTGGACCTCTTTTGTTGTGATCAACT
>NZ_JASHJI010000013.1 GCF_030733265.1 Roseibium sp. MMSF_3412
GTCGCAGGTTCAAATCCTGCTCCCGCAACCAACAAAAACAGCCGCCCCTCTTGGGCGGCTTTTTTGTTGGTAATGGATACAGATTTTAACATGACCGGGGTCCCCGGAAGGAGGACAAAGTCCGACGCAACGGGGCAGAAAACACCAAATCCTGAGCACAAAACCAGTGAAACTTGTAAGCGCACAGAAGAACCTGCACCGTTGTGCTTCCTTCCATGCCCGGGAGAAAACTGCGCCATCAAAACTCGGGATCGAAGGTGTGTTTCACGTAGAAAAGCAGATGTTCTCCATTCAGTGTGTAAGCACCTGCTCGAGAAACAGTTTGGTCCTGGGGTTGGTCGGATTATCGAAGAAGGATTCCGGATCCGCTTCCTCAACAATCTGGCCTGCATCCATGAAAATGACCCTGTCGGCAACGCGTCTTGCAAAACCCATTTCGTGCGTGACGCAGATCATCGTCATGCCTTCCTTTGCAAGCGTTTCCATCACGTCCAGAACCTCGCCGATCATCTCCGGATCGAGCGCGGAGGTCGGCTCATCAAACAAAAGAATATCAGGCTTCATGCAAAGCGCGCGTGCGATTGCAACACGCTGCTGCTGTCCGCCGGACAATTGACCGGGATATTTCAGCGCCTGATCGGCGATCCGGACCTTTTCCAGATATCCCATTGCGCGCTCTTCCGCTTCGCTCTGGCTTTCCTTGCGCGCCAGCATCGGAGCAAGCGTGCAGTTTTCCAAAATGGTCATGTGCGGGAACAAGTTGAAGTGCTGAAACACCATACCGACGTCACGCCGGAGCGTTTCGATATTCGGCGCGTCGGCGTAGATTTCGTCTCCATGGATCAGGATTTCACCCGACTGATGCTCCTCGAGCTGGTTTATGGTTCGGATCATGGTCGACTTACCTGATCCTGAAGGGCCGCAGACGACGATCTTTTCACCCTTGGTAACGGCAAAGTCGATATCCTTGAGCGCGTGGAAGCTTCCGTAATACTTGTTTACCTTGCGGAGTTCGACAGCGGGCATGTCCATCTCAGGTGTCCTCCTTGACGGCAGCGGTCACGATGATTTCCACTTTCAATATGTCGCGGGCGAGGCGTGCTTCGCCGCAGGCGCGCGCCGGGGCATGTCCTTCCGGAACCCAGTGATCCCAGACGGCGTTCATTTCTGCAAAATCGGCCATGTCCGCCAACCAGACGATTGCCTGCAGGATGTGCTCCCGGTCGGACCCCGCTTCGGTGAGAAGGGCGTCGACGCGTGCGAGGCAGTCTCGGGTCTGTTCGGCGACGCTGTCGCCTGCACCAACCTGGCCGCAGAGATAAGCGACCCCGTTGTGCTTGACGATCTTGCTCATGCGCTGACCAGTGTGAATCCGTTCGATCATCCCTGCACCTTTCTGTAACCGTGGTCGACAAGCACGTCTGCAATTTCATCGAGGATCGCGGGGTCGTCGATTGCCGCCGGGATCTTGAATTCCCGGTTGTCGGCGAGTTTTTGCATCGTCCCACGCAGAACCTTGCCGGATCGTGTCTTGGGAAGCCGCTTCACCTCCATGGCTGTCTTGAAGGCTGCGACGGCGCCGATTTTTTCCCGCACCAGGGCAACAAGTTCTTTTTCAAGCTCAACCTCGTCCCGGCCGGCACCATCGTTTTGAACGAAGAAACCGATCGGCATCTGTCCCTTCAGGGCGTCTGCGGCTCCGATGACCGCGCATTCGGCAATGTCCTTGTGCGCCGCGATCACCTCTTCCATGGCGCCTGTCGAGAGACGATGCCCCGCAACATTGATGATGTCGTCCGTGCGCGCCATAATGAAGACATACCCGTCCTCGTCAATGATGCCGGCGTCAGACGTCGTGTAATAGCCGGGGAAGTCTTTCAGATACGCGTTGAAAAAACGCTCCTCGGCGTTCCAGAGCGTGGGCGTTCCGGACGGCGGCAGGGGCAGTTTGCAGACAATGTTGCCCAGTGTTCCGGGCGGAACCGGATTGCCGGCGTCATCCAGGACGTCGATCTTGTATCCCGGCATCGGGACCCCGGGGGATCCCGGTTTGACGGGCAGCACCCCAAGCCCCACGGGATTGCCGGACATCGGCCAACCGGTCTCGGTCTGCCACCAGTGGTCAATCACAGGGCGTTGCAGCTTCTGCTGCGCCCACTCGATGGTTGCCGGATCGGACCTTTCGCCTGCCAGAAACAGGGTCCGGAAGCGGCTCAGATCGTAGTTGTCGATCAGCTTGCCCGACGGATCTTCCTTGCGAATGGCGCGAAAGGCGGTCGGTGCGGTGAAGAGCGCAACAACCTTGTGTTCCGCGATGACGCGCCAGAATGCGCCCGCATCCGGTGTTCCAACCGGCTTGCCCTCGTAAACAATCGTCGCACAGCCGTGGAGAAGAGGGGCATAACAGATGTAGGAATGACCGACCACCCAGCCGACGTCGGACGCCGCCCAGAAGACGTCCCCCGGTTTCACGCCGTAATGATGTTCCATCGACCATTTCATCGCGACCATGTGACCGCCAGTGTCGCGCACGACGCCCTTCGGCTGACCGGTCGTTCCGGATGTGTAGAGAATATAGGCCGGATCGGTGGCCTTGACGGGAACGCAGTCCGGAATGGCTCCACGCGCTGCGCCGACAGTCTCCGCGTAGTCCAGGTCGCGGCCGGAAATCATGTCCGCTGCCAGCGCGTCCCGCTGAAGAACGACGCACTTTTCAGGCTTGTCCTCCGACATCTCGATGGCTGCATCGAGAAGCGGCTTGTAGGCGACGACGCGATTGGGCTCGATGCCGCAGGATGCCGAAATGATGATCTTCGGTTTGGCGTCTTCAATCCGGGTCGCGAGCTCCGCCGCGGCGAAGCCTCCAAAAACGACGGAATGAATGGCCCCAAGGCGAGCACACGCAAGCATTGCGAATATGGCTTCAGGAACCATCGGCATATAGATGATGACGCGGTCACCCTTCTCGACACCACTGTCAAGAAGGACCTGGGCGAGCGCGCCGACCTCTGTTTGCAGTTCTGCGTAGGTGAAGCTTTGTCTGGACGCGGTGACCGGGCTGTCGTGCACGAGTGCGAGACGCTCTCCATGTCCGGCGGCGACGTGGCGGTCTACCGCGTTCCAGCACGTGTTGCAGACCCCATCCGGAAACCAGCGCCCGTAGGCTCCGGCATCCGGGTCGAACGCGATGTCCGGAGCCTTGATCCAGTCGATATCCTTCGCAGCATTCATCCAGAACGCTTCAGGATCGTCCAGCCAGGCTCGATAGGTTTCCGTGTAGCCGCTCATAAGTTCATACCGTGTAGTTCAGACCAAGGCGGCCACCGTCGACATAAATCGTCTCGCCGGTGATGTAGCTGGCCTTTTCCGATGCAAGGAAAGCCACCGTGTTACCGATCTCGCGGGCGGTTCCGACCCGGCCCATCGGGGTCCGCGACATGACCTTTGCAAGGGCTTCCGGATTTGCGTTCACACCGGCCATCATTTCCGTATCGATGGAGCCGGGCCCGACAGCATTTACCCGAATGCCGTGAGGCGCCAGCGACAGGGCCGCGGCCTTGGTCAGCTGCATGACACCGCCCTTTGACGCGCAATAGGCAGGAATTGCGGGAATGGCGACCTGTGCGTTGATCGAGGACATGTTCACGATCGCACCCTTGATGCCGCGGTCGACCATCGTGTTTGCAGCCCGCTGGGTTGCGTGGAAGACGCCGATCAGATTGACGTCGAGCACCCTCTTGAAGTCTTCGAGCGAATATTTGAGAAAGTCTCCCGGCATCGCAATGCCCGCATTGTTGACGAGAGCTGCGACCGGCCCCGCCTCGGCTTCGATCCGGTCGAACGTGGCGTTAATCTGCTCGACATTGCCCATGTCGCAAACATAGCCCGTGCCGCCGAGACGCGTGGCAGCCTGATGAACGCTTTCCTGAATGTCGGACAGGACAACTTTGAAACCGTCTTCGGCCAGTGCTTCGGCGCAGGCATATCCGATGCCCTGAGCAGCGCCCGTCACGAGTGCGACTTTCTCGCTCATTTATCTTCTCCAGAATATCCGTAGTCTTTTGCGGCCTGATCAGCTGTGATCATTCCGGCTTCAATATCTGCAATAAGCCGCGACCGGTCCCGTTGTTTGGGATCGCCATATCCGCCGCCGCCGGGCAGGCTCAGCTTCAGACGCTGTCCGTTGCGCACGCGTTGCCGCCCTTTGGACTTGAGGCGCGTTCCGTCAGTCAGTTCAACACGGCCTGCGGCCCCCGGATGGCCGCCCTCGCGTCCCCGCGCGGGATTTTCGACCCGGTCGAACATTGCATTGAACCAGAAGTCATAGCCGTCGCGCGCTTCGATCTCGATGACCTGGCCAAGGCCACCGCGCAGGGCCCCCGCGCCTCCGGACCCCTCGCGCAGATCCTTGCGCCAGACGGTAATTGGCCCGACATGCTCGGTTGCTTCGACGCTCATGGTCGAAACGCCTGAGGGAAAGGCCGTCGCCGAAAGTCCGTCTACAGAAGGGCGTGCACCCGTTCCACCGGAGTTGAACATCAGAATTTCTGCGTTTTCCAGGCCGGTCTCCGGATCGCTCGGACGGGCGGAAATCTGAATATTCCAGAGCGCGGATGCGCCTTCGGCGGGAACCGTTCCGGGCATGGCCTTGTGCAGTGCGCCGAGAACGACATCTGGCACCAGATGCCCGAGAACGTGGCGCACAGAGACAGGCGCCGGCCGCTTCGCGGCAAGGATGCAGCCTTCGGGCGCGGAAATTTCAAAAGGATCCAGCGACCCGGTGTTGTTCGGGACACTTGCCGCAATCGCGCATTTCAGGCCGTAGCAGGCATAGGCTCTGGTATAGACTTCCGGCACATTCACACCGAAGGCACTCATGCCGCTCGTTCCGCTGAAATCCGCCGACAAGCGGTCACCGTCGATCTTCAGCGTCACCACGATCTCCACCGGACGATCATAGCCATCGACCGTCATGTCATGCCGGTAAGTGCCATCGGGTACTTTTGCAATCGCTTCGCGGGTCGCCTTTCGGCTGGCATCCATGATGAAGTCGGAAAGGCCGTCCAGATCGTCGATCCGGAATTCGTCGAGCATTGCCTGCAGACGGCGATTGCCCGCTTCGTTGCAGGCTGCGAGTGAGTACATGTCCCCGACAGTCTGATCCGGCGTTCTGACATTTGCGCGAATGACGGAGACCAGAAGCTCGTTGACCTCGCCGCGCTCGGCAAACTTGCAGATCGGGATCAGGAGGCCTTCTTCGAAGACCTCACCTGCATCCGGTCCGAAGCCGCGCCCGCCGATGTCGACGACATGCGCCGTGCAGGCGAAAAATCCGATATGCAGGCCGCGGCGGAACACCGGTGTAACAACGGTGATGTCATGCAGGTGCCCCGTCCCGAGCCACGGATCATTGGTGATGAAGACGTCGCCGTCGAAAATATTCTGCGAGCCGATTTCACGCGCGAAATGCGTAACGCTTTCAGCCATGGCATTGACGTGGCCCGGCGTGCCGGTCACTGCCTGCGCCATCATCCGGCCGCTGCGGTCGAAGAGGCCCGCAGAGAGGTCTCCCGCTTCGCGGACGGAGGTTGAAAACGCTGTCCGGATCAGGGTCGTTGCCTGCTCCTCGACGACAGCGACGAGGCGGTTCCACATGATCTGGTAGTCAATGGCGGTCGGCGTCATTTGGCATCCTTCCGGACCAGCAACAGGCAGCCGTCGGATTGACCAACGGCGCGATAAGCGGACGTGACGATGGTGGTGGTTTCCGCCTCGATGATTACGGCCGGACCCGCGATGACACTGTCTGGCGTCATCGCTGAGCGTTCGACTTCCTGCGCTTCGACGATGCTGCGCAGTGCGGCGTCAAATATCGGGCGCGTGCGCAGGACGGCGGCCCTCTTCGAACCTGCCTGCGACTTCGTTGTCTCCGGTTGAGGTCTTTCGGAGGCCACGATGAGAGACCAGTTTGTGATTTCCGGTGCGAGCCCGTCGATCGTCCTGCCGAACAGCATCCTGTAAGCACTTTCGAATTCGGCCAGAACAGCGTCCGTATCCCCGGTGGTGAAAGTCTTGTGCGGCAGCGGGACGGGGATTTCCCAGCCCTGCCCGGCATACCGCATGAACGCCGTGAGGCGGGTTGTTGTGCGGCCGTCTCCGATACCGGCACGAACAAAGGCGCGCGCTTCCGCTTCCATGGCTTCGAGTGCCGCGTTGACCGCATCGGCGTCGAACGACGCGAGGGTCTGAAAAAGGCCTCTGGTTGCTTCATAACTGAACGGCGCGCGCAAAAAGCCGATCGCAGAGCCGACACCGGCACCGGGAGGGATCAGCAGCGCTTTGATGCCGAGCTTCTCGCAGAGCCTGCAGGCGTGCAGCGGTGCGCCACCGCCAAAGCCGATCATCGTGAAATGTTCGATATCCCGGCCGTTTTCTACCGTGTGAACGCGAGCCGCATTGGCCATGTTTTCGTCGACCATTTCGGTGACGCCAAAAGCGGCTTCGGTGACCGGGATCGATTGGGCTTCGGCAATCCGTTCTGAAAGCGCCTGCTGCGCGAGATCAACCGACAACGGGATTTCGCCGCCTGCGAAATTGTCCGGATCGAGCCGCCCGAGCACGAGATTGCTATCGGTGACAGTTGGTTCCGCGCCGCCGCGCTGATAACAGGCAGGCCCCGGTTCGGACGACGCCGAACGTGGGCCGACCTGGATACGCCCCATGGTGTCTATTGACGCGATGGAGCCGCCGCCAGCGCCGATCTCGACCATCTCGACAACTGGCGTGGACACGGTCATACCCGACCCTTTTTTGAAACGGTAGGTCCTGGCGACTTCGAACGTGTTTGCCGTTTTGGGAGCGCCATCCTCAATCAGACAGATTTTTGCGGTGGTTCCGCCCATGTCAAACGACATGACCTTGTCGATCTGGTGGGATCTGGCAAATTCCGCGGCAAAGATTGCGCCTCCCGCAGGTCCGGATTCCAGAAGCCGGACCGGTTGCTCGGACGCTGTTTCCACCGAGATGAGACCACCGCCGGAGTGGAGCATGAACACCGGAGCGGAAATGTCCGCGTTCCGGAGTTTCGCCACAAGCCGGTTGAGATAGGCGGAGACCTGCGGCTGCACATATGCGTTTGCGATCACCGTGTTGAAGCGTGGCAGTTCGCGCATCTGTGGAGAGATCACCGAAGACAGCGAAATCGACAGGTCAGGTGCCAGCTTTCGCAGCGCGTCCGCCATCATGCGCTCATGCGCATCGTTGGCATAGGCGTGCATCAGCCCGATTGCGACGGCCTGATATTCAGCGTCAACGATCCGTTGCGCCAGACGCCGCGTTTCGCCGGCATCAAGATCGAGAAGCACCTGGCCTTGCGGTCCGACGCGTTCGTTGAGCGTGAAACGGTCCTTGCGCGGAACAAGCGGCTTCGGCAATTCGAGGTTGAGGTCATACTGCTCGAAGCGGTTCTCGGACCGCATCTCGATGACATCCCGAAAACCTTCGGTGGTGACAAACGCTGTCCGCGCACCACGCCGTTCGATCAGTGCGTTGGTGACCAGTGTTGTGCCATGGATGACCTGATCGATTGCGTGAAGTTGAATGCCTGCCTTATGTGCGGCTGTCTCAATCCCTTTCAGGATCGCACGTTCGGGTTCGCTATAGTCCGTCAGCACCTTGCACGTGGCCATGCCACCCGGGTAATCCAGTGCCACATCCGTAAACGTGCCGCCGATATCCACGCCAACACGAATGTCCGACATATCCATTCTGTTTAAAAACCCTTGATGAACTGGTTGGCAGTGAAGGCAAGATTGTAGAAGCGGGACATCAGCGGCGCGGACGCAACGGCAGTTACATCTGTGATCGGCAAGGGAAGGTCTTTGGGATCCATGCCTGTCAGAAGTCCCGCCATGCCCTGTCCGAAAATCGTCCCTGTGGTAATGCCGCGGCCGTTGTAGCCGATGGGTGTGTAGAGCCCTTCGTCCAACGTGTGTATGCGCGGCAGATGGTCGGGCGTCATGGCAATCTGGCCATGCCAGGCTTCTTCAAACCGGACCCTGCCAAGATCGGGAAACATCTTCGAAATTCGCTTTTGCGCCCAACGTTGGGAAAGTCCGCTGGACTTCGTGCCTATGACCTTGCCCATCGACCCGATGATCAGCCGGTCGTTGTTGTCCTTGCGGAGTGAGAACATGACCGGTGCCGTATCCCAGAGCCCCTGTCTTTCCGGCAGGATGTGAGCAGCTTTTTCCCCCAGTGGCTCGGTGGCCAGCTGGAAATAGTGGATCATTGTGTAGGTCTTGTTGAGCCCGGGCCACAATGCATCTGTATAGGCGTTTGTGCCGAGAACCACAGCTTTCGACTGCACGTGCCCTCTGTCGGTTTCAACGGCCCAGCCATCGGTCTGCTTCAGGAGATTGGTAACCTTTACGCCCGTGCAGATCTTGGCACCGGCCGCCGTTGCCGCACGCGCAAGGCCGCGGCAATATCCCATCGGATTGACGGTTCCGGCGCGGCGATCAATCAGGCCGCCGTGGAACGTATCCGTGCCGATTTTGTCTGCGATTTCCTCCCGCCCGAGCAGGTCGACCGGCTCGCCCATGGAGTTCCATTCTTTCCATCGTGCCTCCAGGTCGCGAAATCCGGAAGGAGCATGCGCGGCATGGATCGTCCCCTGGCGGGTTGCCTCGCATCTGATCTGGTGCTTTTCGATGAGATCGAAAACCATCTCGGGCCCCTGACCGAACCGCTGCAGGAAGCGCGGGCCATAGGTGGTTCCCAGTTTTTCGCGGACCTGTGTCGGTGGCAGCCAGATCCCCGCATTCACCAAACCGACATTTCGACCGGACCCGCCGAACCCGACATGATTGGCCTCGATGACACAGGTGGAAAGTCCGGCTTCGGAGCAATGCAGCGCAGTGGACAGACCGGTGAAGCCACCGCCGACAATGGCAACGTCAAACGTTTCGCCTTCCGGCAACCGTCCTTCGAAGTCGCGTTCTTCGGCTGAAGCATCCCAAAGGGAAATCGGCATTGTTCGGGTCACCGCAACAGCCTCCTGTCTACCGTTGTTACACAAACGTGCCCATACTGGATTAGTTGCAAAAATAATGGGTGTGTGTCAACATAAGAAATATTCGTTTTATATATCGAAACAGAGAGCGATATGAAAAAACTCAGGAAGAACTCCGCAGGCATGGTCGCCGAAGCACGGGAACGTATTGAAGAAATCGAGATCCAGGACCTGATCCAGCTTCTGGATGATGACAATGTCGTGGTTGTCGACATTCGCGATGTGCGCGAGCGGCAAAGGTCCGGCTTCATACCCGGGAGCGTACATGCACCAAGGGGCATGGTTGAATTCTGGGTCGACCCGGAAAGCCCCTATTTCAAGGAGATATTCGGCGAAGACAAAAAATTCATCTTCCACTGCGCGTCCGGTTGGCGCTCGGCGCTGACGGTTGCGACGCTTCAGGACATGGGCTTTGAGGCCGCGCATTTGAGAGAAGGTTTTTCCAAATGGGCGGAAAAGGGCGGTCCGGTGGACATGCCGGAACCCAAGTCATAATCAGGAAAGACCAGGAGCGGCGAGGCGCGTTCCGCCTGGCGAAAGCGCGTCTCGTGGTGCGTGGGGGTTACACTCTGGAGAGTTTGCGGGAAACCGCTTCGGCCGCATGCGCTGAAAGAGAACCGAAGCGTTCTTCCGCATTGTCGGGCAGGTTGACGTTCGGGACCGAGATGCCGATTGCCGCGACGGCTTCACCATCCGGCAATTTGATCGCAGCTCCAAAGCTCAAAATGCGGTCGCGGAATTCGCCCGTGTCAAATGCATAGCCGCGCATTTGCGTGGCTTCGATGTCCGCATCGAGCTGGCTCAGCGAGGTCAAGGTGCGGTTCGTGAACGACTGCAGAGGTTCAGACAACTTTTCCCGCAAGCTGTTATAATTCGCGGCCAGGATTGCCTTGCCGGTCCCGACACAGTGGATCGGGGCCGATCCTCCGATCGGGTTCCAGGACCGGATCGGCTTCTTGCTTTCGATCTTGTCGATGTAAACGACATTGAATTGTTCGGGGACCGCCAGATAGATCGTCTCGCCCGTCTCGTCGGCGAGATAGGCCATTTCGGGAGCCGCGAGTTCTCTCAGGTTGAGACTGTCGACCGTTGAGCGTCCGACTTGCCACATCTTGAGTGTAACCGCGTAGCTGCCGTCTTCCCGCTGTGCGACATAGCCGAGTCTGGAGAGCGTCTGTAGCAGGCGGAACGTATTCGACTTGGTCAGGTCCAGTGCGCGGGAGATCTCTGTGACACCAAGTGACCGGCGCGCTTCGGCGAGCTTTTCGAGGATTGCCAGGCCTTTGGAGAGTGTGGAGTCTACTTTTGCTTCGGTCGGTTTTTTTTCGGACATAGTCAGTCTTTGCTGGCGGTTTTCGGCAATGTAGCGGACGTATCCGCAAAGGTAAATCGAGGCGGTACATGTGCCTGGACCGGAGGAACGGACCCTTGCGGTAGCCGGATTTCGATGTTTGTCGAATGCGCAGCCGTGCTTTGTGTGAGTGACGACGTCCTGTTGTCATGAGTCAGAACGTTCGGGTTCCCATGTCGGTCGCGCTGATCCGGGCGTGAGAAATCCGGGTCATACCAGGCCCCGGTCCATAGAAACACGCATCCTTCGCGAATATCTTCCGTCACCCTGGCGCCGGCAAGACAGCGGCCGCGGGCGTTGTAAAGCTCGACGACGTCGCCGTCGCAGATGTGCCGTTTCGCTGCATCTCTCGGGTGTATCAGGACAGGCTCGCGCTCCTGGATCTTCGATGCGAGGCTTGTTGCGCCGTTGTCGAGCTGGCTGTGGAGGCGGGTTCCCGGCTGGCCCGAAACAAGCGCGAGCGGATAGGTTTGGTCATTCGCGGCCGCCCTGTCTCTCGGCTCGAACCAGCTCGCATGCCCCGGGCAATCCAGCAGGTTCATATCGGCTATCGCCTGGGAATACAGTTCGATACGTCCGCTGGGTGTCGGCAACGCGAATTTTTCCGGTTCCGCGCGGTAGTCTGCAAGGAAGACCTGGTTCGGCGACGGGTCGGGCAAGGTAATCACGTCACCTGAAATGAATGTGTCCCAGTCCGGCAACTCGATCCCGTGTTCGCTGGCGGCCGTTCTCGTTTCTTCCCAGAGCCTGGTGAGCCAGCCGTGCTCATCGAGGCCTTCTGAGAAATCGTCCACCTTCCCGAGGCGCCTTGAGAGGTCGCAGTAGATGTCGAACTCGGTTCGCGCGTCACCGGGAGGAGCAACAGAGGCAGGCATCGGGATCAACGCGTTGTCGGATTTTCCGGCACCAAAATCGGTTCGTTCCTGCGGTGCTGCGACGGGCAGGACGATGTCAGCGTGACGAGCCGTCGCGGTCCAGTTGATCTCATTGACAACAATCGTGTCCGGTGTTGCAAACGCGCGCCTCAGCCGGTTCAGGTCCTGATGGTGGTGAAACGGATTGCCACCCGCCCACCAGACCATTTTCGTATTCGGTAGTGTCAGATTTTGACCCAGATACGTATAGTCTTGCCCGGGGTGCAGCAGCATTTCGGAAATCATGCTCACCGGAATGAAGTCCGGTATCTGGCGTTGTCCCTGTGGCAGCGCTCCGGGGCGGAACAATCGCTCGATATTGCCGATATTGCCATTGACGCCGTAACCGATCGTGAAGCCGCCTCCCGGAAGTCCGACCTGGCCGAGCATGGCCGCAAGCGAAACGGTCATCCAGAGGGGCTGCTCCCCGTAGTCGGCGCGCTGCAGGCTGGCAGCGCATGAGATCATTGTGCGCTTCGCGGCCATTTCCCGAGCAAGCAGTCTCAGCCTCGCAGCTGGAATGCCGGAACGGTCTGCGGCCCATTCCGGTGTTTTGGCTATGCCGTCCGTTTCTCCGCGAAGACAGGCAGCCAGTTGGCCGAAGCCGACGGTGTAGCGGTCTAGGAAGGTCTGGTCGTGCAGATTTTCTTCCAAAAGCGTATGGGCAATGCCCATCATGACGGCGACGTCGGTGCCTGGTAACGGCGCAATCCATTCAGCGTCTACGCACTCCAGAACATCGCTTCGTAGCGGGCTGAAATTGACGAAACGGACACCCTCGCGGGCACATCTGGCAAGGTTATCGCCGAGCCGGTGTTGCGTGATGCCGCCGTCGCTGACCTGGGCGTTGCGCATGGCGAGGCCGCCAAACAGAACAACAAGCTCGCTATGATCCGCAATGACTGACCAGCGTGTGGCCTGCGCAACGTGCTTCCGGAACGGGCCCACTATGAACGGCATCAGGCCCAAAGCCGCGTTGTAGCTGTAGTTTCCTTCCGAGCGAACGAACCCGCCCTGGGTGTTGAGGAACCGCTTGAGCTGGCTCTGGGCATGATGAAATCGGCCTGCACTCGACCAACCATAGGAACCGGCAAAAATCGCACTGTTGCCGTGCGTCTCCCTCACCCTCTTCAGCTCATCGGCAAGGAGGTCGATCACCGTGTCCCAACTGACTTCGACAAAGGGCTCGTCTCCGCGTGTTGAAGGACCGGGACCATTTTCGAGCCAGCCTTTGCGTACAGCTGGCCGTAGAACGCGGGCCTGGCCATTCAGGCTTGAGGCAATATTGCCGTTGATAGGGGAGGGGTCGGGGTCTGCGGGATACGGGTCGACTGAGACAATCCGGCCGTTTTCGACTTGCACGCAGCCGATACCCCAGTGATTTGAAGTGAGTGGCATTTTGTTTCGCTAATCAGAACAAATTTTCTATATATTGACACACATAAGGACCGGTGTCATCAATTCAACACTACTCGAATTCGGGAGCCCACCAGAATGAAAACGACGACACTGGCCGATGCCCTGGTACACGGCGGCAGGCCTGATGGTCCCGACGGAAGACAGGTGAACTGGCCTGTGGAGCTGGGATCCACCGTCGTCTTCGACACGCTCGAAGCCTTCGAAGCGGCAAGAGAAGCGCGTTACGAAAACGGAACGCCTTACTACGGCCGCTATGGAAATGCGGCGACGTTTTCGCTTGAGGATCTGCTGGCCGCGCTCGATGGTGCGGACGGAGTAACGCTGACGTCTTCAGGCGTGTCGGCCATTACTTCAACGCTGCTGGCCCTGGCGACACCTGGCGCGCATCTGCTCGTTGCCGAAAATCTTTACGGCAACACCAGAAGTTTCTGCGACGGCATTCTCGCAGCAATGAATGTTGCGATCGAACCTTTCGATCCGATGAGCGGCATCGACGGCAGGATACGCGAAAACACATGTGCGGTGATGGCGGAAGCGCCCGGATCCGGCACGTTTGAGGTCTGCGATCTGCCGCAAATCGCGCGCGCGGCAAAAGAAAGGGGCGTACCCGTCGTTTTCGACAACACATGGGCCTCGCCGGTCTTTTGCAAACCCCTGGCGCTCGGTGCGGACGTGGTCGTCTACTCCGGATCAAAGCATCTTTGCGGTCACTCCGACGCGATGATGGGCGTCATCGCTGCAAGCGGGCCATTTCACGCACGCATCCGAAAGACCGTCATGCTGCTCGGTGACAAGCCCGGCGCTCAGGAAGTCCTTTTGACGCTGCGGGGCGTACGCACACTGAAAATGCGGATGGAACATCAGGATCGTGCCGGCAAGGAAATGGCGCTCTGGCTTTCGCAGCAGTCGTGCGTTGACAGGGTGCTTCATCCGGCGCTTGAGAGTTGTCCGGGCCACCAAAACTGGAAACGCGATTTTTCCGGGGCCGCAGGGCTCTTTTCCGTGATTTTCAAACCGACGACCGAACGGAATTTCCGATCCTTCGTCAATGCGTTGCAGTGTTTCGGGATCGGGGTGAGCTGGGGCGGCTACGAAAGCCTGGTCCTGCCCATGACGTCAGACCGTAGCCGACAACTCGGCGAGGGACCCTTGCTGCGCTTCAGCATCGGGTTCGACGATCCGGAAACGCTCAGGACCGATCTGCGCCAAGCCTTCAATCTCCTTCAGGACTAAGTCTGTCATGCAAAACAAGATCGACCATTTCGCCATCGGGTGTTCAGACCTCGAAACAGGTGTTGCCTATCTCCAGGATAAGCTGGGGGTCCATGTTCCTAAAGGCGGCAAACATGCAGCAATGAGCACGCATAACTGCGTCATGCAGGCAGGAAACGAGAGCTTTTTCGAACTCATCGCGATCGATCCGGACGCGCCGGATCCTGGCCGGGCGCGATGGTTTACTCTCGATGATGCGGCGACCCAAAAGAGATTGAGCGAGCGGCCGCGTGCGTTGACATGGGTCGTGAATACAACGGACCTTGACCGAATCATCGCTGACAGCCCTGTCGATCTGGGAGAGGTAGTGGACTTCGCTCGCGGCGACAGGACCTGGAGGCTCACCGTCCCGCGCGACGGAAGCCTTCCTGAAAACGGTCTCTTGCCTGCTTTTATTGAATGGTCACCGGGTCCCCATCCATCGACCGGCCAACAGGATCTTGAGGTGAGACTGCAATCCGTGAAGCTCACGCATCCCGACCCTTCGCGGATCGAGGCAATGCTCACTACGCTGAACGTGAGGCATCTGGCAGAAGTCTCGCAGGGTGAGGCAGGACTGGCCTTTGCTCTGAATTCTCCGTCAGGATCCGTCCTTCTGGACTGATCGAGAACGCCTTTTGGAGAAGGATATAACGGAGCGGAATAGGCTTCTTTTTCGCGAGCCGGCGTCTCAAAGCGCGTTCACAGGCACTTTCAGGAAGGTCTTTCCGCTGTCATCGGCAGGCGGCAGCTTGCCGGCACGCATGTTGACCTGGATGGACGGAATGATGAGCTTGGGCATGGAGAGCTGGGCATCGCGTTCGGTGCGGAACTTCACGAACTCTTCCCGGGTCTTGCCGCCGCCGACATGGATGTTGTGTTCCTTTTCGTCGCCGACTGTGGTCTCCCACTGGATGTCCCGCCCGTTCGGGCCGTAGTCGTGGCACATGAACAGGCGCATGTCCTCCGGCAGGGCGAGCACCTTCTGGATCGAATCGTAAAGCATCGCCGCGTCGCCGCCGGGGAAATCCGCACGCGCCGACCCGCCGTCGGGCATGAACAGCGTGTCGCCGGCAAAGGCGGCGTTGCCCATCACGTGCACCATGCAGGCCGGCGTGTGGCCGGGTGTGGCCATGGCAAAGGCGGTCATCTCTCCGATCCGGTAGGTGTCGCCATCCTGAAACAGCCGGTCGAACTGGCTGCCGTCGCGCTGGAATTCCGTGCCCTCGTTGAAAACCTTGCCGAAGGTTTCCTGGATGACGGTGATCTGGTCGCCGATACCCAGTTTGCCGCCGAGTTTCTGCTGGATGTAGGGCGCTCCGGAGAGATGGTCGGCATGGACATGTGTTTCGATCAGCCATTCGAGCTCAAGCCCGTTTTCCTCGATATAGGCGATGATCTCGTTTGCGTTGTCATAGGTGATGCGGCCGGCTGCGATATCGATATCCATGACGCTGTCGACGACGGCGCAGGCCTTTGAGGACGGATCCCTGACCACGTAGCTGATCGTGTTTGTCGCCGGATCGAAGAACGCCTTCACCTCCGGTACGACCGCCATGTCGACAGGATAATTGGAACGGATAATCATCTTTACTCCTGCTGAAGGCCCTTGGCACTGGAAACCGGGTTTCAGGTGACTCCCAGGGCGTTGCAATCAAACTCCAGGCTTTGGCCCATCGCTCAACGTGCGACTGATTGCATTGCTCGGATCTCGAGCGGACCCGGCATGCCCAAGGAATATGCGCCAGCGCGATAACCTGCCCAATGACCGGTCACACAGGTGAAAATTTGGCTTGTTTGAACCGGGGCACCAGAATTCACTTGACTCATTTTCGAGTGACCGTAACCTATTAAATGGAACACGTGTTCTGATATATAAAACAGGGAACAGCTAAAATGGCAACCAATTTTGCAAAAATCGCCTGCGCGGTTGCATTTGCCGCGGGTGTTGCGGCTCCCGTAACAGCCGCCGCGAAAAGTTCGACGGTCACGGCTATCGAGGAACGGGGAACTCTTTTGTGCAGCGGCCACAACGGCAGCTATTTCGGATTTGTTGAGGTCAACGACAAAAACGAATGGAAAGGCCTGGACATCGACATGTGCCGAGCTCTGACCACCGCGATCCTTGGCGATCCGGACAAGGCGCAGATCGTGCCGCTCAGCTGGGCGCAACGCTTTCCGGCGCTTCAGTCGGGTGATGTCGATGTGATCATCAAGGCAACCGGTTGGACGATGGGGCGCGATACCGAGGTCGGGTTGCAGTTCAGCCTCCCCTACTTCTTTGGCGGGACCCAGTTCATGGCCCATGGCGATCTGGGGATCACCGAAGCCAAGGAACTCGACGGCGGCACCATCTGTGTTGAAGCCGGAACCACAATCGAGCGCCTTGCAGGCAATTATCTCAAGACGATTGGTATCGAACACACCATGGTGTCCTATGAGAAGGCGTCTGAACTGCGCGCCGCCTACCTCGCGAACCGCTGCGATGCCTTCGCGGCGTGGGGACCGTTCCTGGCTGTCCTGCGTGCGACAGAACTTGAAAAGCCCGATGCCCATATCATCCTGTCGGACCAGCTCTCCAACGAACCGATTGCCGCAGCCATGCGCCAGGGGGACGAAGAGTTCGTCGATATGGTGAACTGGATGATTGCAGCTCTCCTGATCGCAGAAGAAGAAGGTGTGACGTCTGCGAACGTGGAAGAAATGGCGTCCAATCCGCCCAATCCGAAAATCGCCCGCCTTCTTGGTGTTGACCCCGGCATGGGCGAGCGGCTCGGCATCCGCGACACATGGGCAAAGGAGATGATCGCGGCTGTTGGCAACTTCGGCGAGATTTATGATCGCAATCTCGGTGAAGGATCTCCTTACAAGCTCGAGCGCGGGTTGAACAATCTGTGGAGCCACGGCGGCGTTCTCTACGCACCGATCCTCGACTAAGACAAGTTCGCAGGGCGGCGGCAGTGTGACCTGCTGCCGCCTTTTGATTGTGTTGCGGCAAGGAGGATCCGGAAATGGATGCTGCGGCTCTCAAGCTAAGGCGCAGTCGTCGGGACATGCTGGTCCAGACGCTTCTCGTCGTCTTTGTGGTTCTCGTAATCTGGGTTGCGATATCGACAGCCCACACGAATCTGACCGAACTCAACATGACGAGCGGCTTCGGATTTCTCGAGCGTGCGACCGGTTGGTCCTATTCTTTCTCGCTGATCGACCGGAGCATTGACGACAGCTACGCCAAAACCCTGCTGATCGGCTTCCTGAACACGTTGTTTTTGGGGCTGATCTGTATTGTTTTGTCGACCATACTCGGTTTCGCCATCGGAACCGCCAGAGATGCGCGGCAGCTTGGCTTAAACTCCCTTGCCACGGTCTACATCCAGCTTTTCCGTAACCTCCCGCTCATTCTTCAGCTTGTTTTCTGGTATGCGGTCCTGATCCACATGCCGGGGCCGCGTCAGGCCTATACGATGGGCGAAGTTGCGTTTCTGTCGAACCGGGGTCTGATGTTGCCCGGATTCAACGTTTCTCCGACTGTCGTGTTGGCAATGATTGCGGCTGTTGCGCTGCTGGCGGTGGTGATTTTCCGCCAGAAGAGCTTGCAACCGGTGCAGAAGCTGCTCCTCTGGCTGGTGTCGGGCATTGGCGCGATGCTCCTGCTTGCCTGGATTTTCGCACCTGCGGACAGCTCAATCTTTTCGATACCTGCCCAGCAGGGTCTGCGGTTTCGAGGCGGGATCGGCGTGCCGATAGAACTTGTCGCGATGATCCTTGCGATCACGCTCTATGGTTCTGCCTATATTGCCGAAGTCGTTCGGGGCGGCCTCAACGAGGTTCCAAGCGGTCTCACCGAGGCCGGCAAGGCTCTTGGTCTTTCCTCGCGCGCCATCTGGTTCTACATCAAGATGCCGATGGCGCTGCGCACCATCATGCCTCCGCTCGGCAACCAGTGGATCTTCATCATGAAGGCAACAACACTTGGTGTCGCGATCGGGTTCAGCGACTTGTTCTACATCGTATCGACGTCGATTACCCAATCCGGCCAGACGCTGGAACTCATGGGTCTGTTGATGCTGTCGTTCCTGCTGATCAACTACTCGTTGGCCCAGTTCGTCAATTTCATGAACGCGCGCCTCGCGCTGAAAGGGCACTGACATGGCTTTGGCGAGTGAACTCCCGGCTCAATCGGATAGGTGGGCAACCTTTGCAAACACGCTCAGGAAGCGGGCGTTCAGGAGCCCGAGCGACAGTTTCACGAGCGTCTTCATCTTCGGGTTGATGCTCTATATGGCCTGGACGATGATCGACTGGGCAATCCTCAGTGCCGTCTGGCGGGCTGAAGACGTCGAGAATTGTGCCAACACCGGCGGCGCGTGCTGGTCTGTCATTGCCGCGCGCCATCGTCTGATCCTGTTCGGACTCTATCCTTTTGAAGAGCATTGGCGCTCGACACTGGCTTGCCTCGCCATCGTTGCGACGGTGGTCCTGTCATGTCTGCCGCGCTTCTGGAGCACCAGCCGCCTGATAACCCTCTGGATCGTCGGGTTTGGCGCCTATGTAGTGCTCATGGATGGTCGCCTGATCGGACAGCCTGTCGTAACGACCGACCAGTGGGGCGGATTGGCGTTGACGCTGTTCATGTTTTCCGCCGTGGTTTTGCTCGGAATGCCTTTGGGGCTGCTTCTGGCCCTGGCACGGAGGTCCAAACTGCCTGTGGTCCGAGGCGCGGCGTCATTGTTGATCGACTTCATCCGATCGCTCCCGCTGCTGACAACGCTGTTTGCGGCTGCTGTGGTTATTCCGCTTCTGCTGCCCGACTGGTTGAACGGCGACAAGATCTGGCGCGTGATCGTGGGCTTTGCGCTCTTCTTCGCCTGTTATCAGGCAGAGGTGTTTCGCGGTGGATTTCAGGCAATACCCAAAGGCCAGTTCGAGGCGGGAAAGGCGTTGGGCCTGACGCCGTTCCAGACGCTGTCGCGCATCGTCATGCCGCAGGTATTCCGTCATGCATTGCCGTCAACGATCAACATGGTCGTCGTGACCTTCAAGGAAACGGCGATCGTGATCATCATCGGCTTCTTTGACGTTCTCGCCTCGGCAAACGCTGCATTCGGCACGGTTGAATGGGCACCCTATTACATCGAGGTATACGCATTTGTCGGCGCGATCTACTGGATCTTCATCTTCTCGCTGAGCCAGTACGGTGAGTACCTGAAGGCACGCATGGCTGTCGCCAAGCGGTAGCTAAACCGGCACTCCGGCATTCTATGTTGGACAAATCCAAAAGCCTTTTTTTCACAAAGGCTCTCACCCGAACATGAGTGGCTTCAGCCGCTCTGACGCTGTGTGTTCCGCTTTGTGCGCATCACGGCTGATTGTCCTATTTGCAGCGAACGACTGCTATGGCGACCTGGGATGAACTGGTGGACGACCGCTGGGGACAGGAAGCGGACTGACCGCACATTCCAACACCAGTCCGGAAGTTATGGAGACGGAAGGAGACTGGCGAGTTTTGAACGCACCTGCTGTAAAATGGGCACTCAAGTGCCGTTGGTATGACCTTCCTCTCGAGCGAATTCGGTCGCTGAAAGGATAGTTTATCGAGATATGCCGTTCTCAGGCACCAGACGTCGTACCGATCAACGCTCGCGTTTGAGCGGATTATTGCCCCGGTCTTCGCAGCTCGAACAATTAAGACAGGAATGACGAATGCCTGAAGCGCTCGGGCAATGCTCTCTAACAGCCGTTACATGCGGGTAGCATCAGCACTTTCGGACGAATTTCCAGCCCGAGCGTCTGCCACTTGAAGCTGACTTTTCCGCCTACGCAGCTGCGACGCTTTGCAAGAACTGCTCAACCTCGGCCCGTAGACTGTCTGTTTTCTGGGTTAGCTCGCCCGAGGCGCCGAGGACGAAGTTGGCGGAGCGGCTGGTCTGGGAAACCGCGTCGGAAAGCCCGGACATGTTCTCCCTGACGGAACTGGTCCCCTGTGCAGCGCGTTGGACGTTGTCGGAGATCTCCGTTGTCGCTGCGCCTTGTTGCGCGACGGCGGTGGCAATCGTTCCGGTGTACTCGTTGACCTCAGCCATGATCGCTGTGATCTCCTCGATCGCGTGAACCGCTTCTTTCGTCGCGTCCTGGATCGCCGTGATCTGGCCGCCAATTTCGTCTGTTGCCTTCGACGTCTGAGTTGCGAGATCCTTGACTTCGGCGGCGACGACCGCAAAGCCCTTTCCGGCCTCACCTGCGCGCGCCGCCTCGATAGTGGCATTGAGGGCCAGCAGATTGGTCTGTTCGGCAATCGCCTGGATGAGACTAACCACCTCGCCGATCTTGCCCGCGGCTTCAGAGAGCCCGTGGACCTTTTCGCTGGTAACCTGGGTGCCTTTTGTAGCGCGGCTCACGACTTCGGCTGTCTGGCCGACCTGGCGGGTGATCTCATCAATCGAGGTGGCGAGTTCCTCCGCAGCGCTCGCAACGGTTTGGACGTTCTGCGACGCCTCGTTTGTCGCGCCAAAGGTGCTGTCTGCAAGCTCTGAACTTTGCTCAGCAACGGCCGTCAATTCTTCCGCCGTCCTGTCAAGCGTACCAGCGGTTTCACCGACGGAGCCAAGCACATTTGTCGCCGTCTCGCGGAAGGCGGCGATCAGGCCCTCGACCCGCTCGCGGCGCTCGTCGCGTTCCAGCGTTTCGGTCTCCTTGTCAGCCTCGAGCTGCTGACGGGCGATCATGCCCGCCTTGAAGCGGTCGATGGTGCGCGCCAGCTGGCCGAGTTCGTCGACCCGTTCCTGGCCGGTCGGTTGAACGGAGAGGTCGCCCTCGGACAGCTCATCCATGATGACAGTCATGGAGCGCAACGGCTTCAGGTAGTGGAAGAAGATGACACCGATCGCGATTGCGACAAAAAAGAAGCCGGCAACAAGTGCGGCGGCGATCTGCAGGACCGCCGTCCCAGCGGTCGAGACACCGGCTGTCTGGGTTGCCTGCACGCTTGATTGGATCGCCGTCGAGATTGAGTTCAACGTTTGACTGACGTTGGTACGTTGGTTGCCGAGGGCCGCCGAGGCTTCCAAAAGGGCGGCGATGTCTGCTGGCACTAGGGCCTCGATCTGTTTCAGCGTTTCGACAACTTTGCCAAGGTCTTCCTGCAAGGTTGGCAAGATCGCCGTTTCGCCGTGCGCCTGCTCCATGCGGATGACCACCTGGTGCAGCGCGCCGGTGACGCTAGCCGCTGTCTCTTCATCGGCGCTTTGGATGAGGCCGCGCAGCGCCAGCTGGGCATCACTTGCCCCGGTCAACGCCTTGCCGACATGGGTGGCGGCAACACCGATGCCGAGAACGACCTTCTGGTGTTTGGCCATCTTCTCGCTGGTTTCCGTAACAGCGTCGAGCGATACGGCCTTCAGCATGTTCATAGCGTTCCGGAGCCGTCTCGTTGCCTCGATTGCCTTTACGGATGCCTTTGGCGCGGCAGTGTCTGCGGAAATCGTGCCGAGATCACCGAAAGCCGTGATGGCCTCAGCGTAGACGGGCTTGGCAGCGGGAGACTTTGCCTTGAAGCGCATACTTTTCAGCTGCTTGTCGATCACTTTCAGCTCCGCTTCGCCGGGGAAGACCGTCGGGGATGCGACTAAGCCTGCCTCGACCACTGAGAGGCCGTCCAGGAAGCCTGTGATGGAAGTGCCAAGCAGCGCTGCCTTGGTGACGGGACCCTCGATCGTGAGCCGCCGATCCTTCAGCTCCTGTTCCATTTGGTCGAAAGAGGTGTTCGCCTCCACAGCCATCCTGGATACATCCGTAACTTCAGCTGTCAGTTTCTCAATCGCGTCGTTTCTCGCCTTGCGCGTTGAGTCATAGGCGCGCATTTCGTCGCCAAGAGCTACCAGCTTGTCGCTTACAGCCGTCAGCTCCTGGCGCACCTTGTCGAGATCGGCAAGGGCGGCGATCTCCTCTACGAAGACCTTCTTTTCATCAATCATCCTGGTCAGGTCTGAAAGTCCCGTACCGTCCGGGGCAGCCATAAAGCTCTCCGAGCGGACAGTGATAATCCGCAGCGCCTCGGAAAGTGCTGTCGAACTGCCCGTGGTGTTGATGTGTCCCTTGAGGGTGGTCGTCGAATAGATGCCCGCACCGCCGACAAGAATGGTGGCAAGCAGGATCAAACCGAAGGAAACTCCAACGAGGACTGAAGAATTCAAACGGGAGAGGAAGAGGCGCATTGAGGGTAGTTCCAGTTTTTTGGCCACTCATGCTTACGTGCACCTCATAAATTAAGAGTTAAATCAAAATGTTCGATAGTTTTTGGTTTTCTCGCAGGAGTTGCGAAATTTACTTGTAGATGAATTGCTCTTTTGATTGAGCCAATCCGCGTGAGGAATAGCCCTTCAGTGTGATTGAGCGCAGTGCGCACAAGGCCTGCCTGGGATATTGCTAAATGTGAATGCGACCGGTCACGATGGCAGTCGCCAGTGCCTGCTCGCGCGTGCGTGCACCAGGTTTTGCCCGCGCGTTGCGCAAATGCAGGTCAACCGTGACTGCCTGGATCGACATATGTTCATCGATCCGGGCAGTTCTGAAACCCTTGGCCAGCAACGAAAGGCATTCGCGTTTCCGGCTGGTCAGGCTGGCTTGCGACAGGTTCTCAAGACGGCCGATCTTGTGATGCGCTATCGCCGCACAGATATGCAGCAACATGCCGAACTCTTTGTTGACCGCTTCAATGTCCGTCCGTGACAAGGCGCTGACAAGGTTCCAACTTTTGACGACCGGATCGTCCTCTCGCGCCAGAAAAACCATCCCTGTCACTGCGCTCCTTCGGAGGCCGGGCGAGTGGGATGCACTGTTCCGTCACCCACTGGAAAGAGACCCATGAGCGCTTATGTGGTTATGACTACGCTCTAAGATCCCGCAAGAAAGTACCCAACTCATTCCGCAGAATATCCGACTGTGATGTAAGTTCATCGACAACCTTGACGACATGTCCGGCTGCATCGCTAGATTGTTGGGCTGCCGAATTCACATCAATAATGTTCTCTGAGACATCGCGCGTTCCAGAGGCGGTCTGCTGGATGTTTTGAGCAATATGCTGTGTTGCCGTGTTCTGTTCGGCGACCGAAGCGGAAACAGCCGTAGTCATGTCGCTGATCCTCGACATGGCCGCGACCACGGTTTCGATTTCGCCAACGGTCTGTCGGGTTGAGTCCTGCATTGAGCTGATTTGCAGCCTGATTTCCTCGGTTGCCTTCGCGGTCTGCGATGCCAGCTCCTTCACCTCGGAAGCCACGACCGCAAAGCCGCGGCCGGATTCCCCGGCGCGGGCCGCTTCGATCGTTGCGTTGAGGGCGAGCAGATTGGTTTGTTCTGCGATGTCGTTGATCAGATCGACGACGTCGCCGATTTTCTGAGCGCCGGCGGCAAGTCCCTGGACCGTGGAGTTGGTGGAAATCGCCTGCTGTTCACCATTCGATGCGACCGATTTGGCGTCCTCCACCTGCCGGGAGATTTCCTGGATCGACTGGGACAACTGCTCAGCCGCCGAAGCAACGGTCTGGGCGGTTACGGTTGCCTCCTCAGATGCACTGGCAACCGTTGTTGCCTTCGAGCGGGTGCGCGCGGACGACTCGGACATGGTTTTCGCCGTCGCGGTCATTTCGTGGGTCGCGTTGGAAACGTGCTCGACTACACCCATCACACTCGATTCCAGGTCGTCGGCCATGCGAAGGGTCGCTGCGCGTTTTTCCTCTTCGATACGCCGTTCGCTTTCCGCCTGTTCCTGCCGCAACGCTTCTGTTTCGGCTGCATTGTCGCGGAACACCTCGACGGCTGACGCCATCGCGCCGACCTCGTCCTTCTTGCCAAGGGCTGGAATATGTATGTCCAGTTTGCCGCTTGCCAGCGATTGCATGGCTTGTGTCATGTTCACGATCGGATGGACGACCGTGTTGCGAACAATCAACATGAGAACGGCGGATACAACGATGAGCAGGACAACCGCCGTTGAAATGGCTATCTGCGCATTTGCGACCGTGATGGCACTTGCCTCATCCGCGCCATCGCTGATCGCGTCCGCCGCGGAGGCAACCTTTTCCAGGGCGCTTGCGACGGCATCGGCATCGGTTTCCAGTTCCTCCGTCGCAAGATCGGCATCGGCTTCCATTTTCAGCATGTCCCGGTGCGTGTCGAAAAGCTGCTCGTCCATTGCGGCGGTGGAGAACCAGGTTTCGAAGGCTGCCTGCAACCTGGCGGCATCGTCTGTATCTTCCTGGGATTCGGCAAGATTGGCGAGGATGGCCAGGAAAGGCCTTGCCTTTTGCGAAAGCTCCTGGAATTCCCCAAAGGGAATGCCGAGCTTTGCAGGATCCTCCACCGCCAGATATTCGCCGGCCGTGTCCTGCATCTCGATGACGATACGTTGCAGCTTCAACGCAGCCTCGACAACAGGATAGTCCTTTTCGAAAAGCTCTTTCAGGATGGCGTTCACTTCAGCGCCAGTCGCGGTTCCTGAGGTCGCCAGCCTGTTTCCGTCCGCCTGGGCCTTGGCCATTTCGGCTTCGTTTTCCTGAGCGAATTCATCCAGCATCTGAATCAGAAGCGCACCGCTGTCGTCAAAGGCTGTCAGTAGGCGAGCGGCGGCTGTTTCCTCGTTCAGCTCCTCGGTATGCGCGAAGATCATTTCGTTGGTATGTTTGATAAATTCTTGGTGTTCACGACGTGCTTCTTCAATATGTGCAAGCAGTGTCTCGTCATGAACCAGTGCTTCCAGTTCACTCATGTAGGTGTAGAACATCTGCGACTTTTCAGCGAACTCTGCTGCGAGTTGCTCAACGTCGGAGAGTTCCTCGTCGGCAATGATCTCTTCGGCGATCTTGTTGGTTTCCCAGATATTGGCAATCATATCGTCCGCGGTCTCAACCGAAGGCGCGGTGATATCGGTTATCTGGTTCAGTGTGCGCTCGACGGATGCGAGGTAGGACAGTCCAGTGGCACCAATGCCGACGCCGAGGACAACAATCAGGCCAAGGCCAATGAGAAGACGCCCGGAAATGCCCCGGAACACCGGCCTGTGCTGCGCTCCTGACTGGGTCGGCCTTTGCCCTTTGCTTGGATTGCGGTGGTCTTGCGAGCTTGTGCCAACGTGCATCCTGCTGTCCTTGGGTGCTGATTCCGGGTAAGGACAAGAATGGCGGAGGCTTGCAAACAAGCACTGAATGCGGGGTGCCTGACAACTATGGGTCAAATTCCGCGAGGTGGTTGTTAACCCTGTCTTTACGCGTGTTGGAACGCTCAAGGGTTGCGTGCTACTACCTACGGTATATTTTTTGGTTGCTCTAGCGACGATAAACGTCATCATCTGAAAAGGTGCTGATTCCTGGGCAGAGGAGCGAGCGCTGCACTTGTTGGAATACTATCAACTGTTTCGGGGGTACTCGTGTCTCTCCGGAGCAGATGTTGTTCTCTGATTGATTGCATCTATGGGACGTGGGGGCGGGCCACTGTTGAGTGGGCTGAATGGGTAAAACACTATTTGTCGGAGAGTGCTATCGGGAACTCTCGAACGTTCGAACAAACTACGATGTCTTCAAGTTTCTAAAAAAGCTCAGCGACGAGTTCGGCTTTGAAAGGTTTGCGGTTCTATTTCTGCCGGACCGGAATTCGACGCAAATATCGTCACACATGATTGTCAGCAATTGGCCGCCGGAGCTCATTCGCGCGTATGACGACATGAAGCTTGTGGTAAACAGCCCGATCATTGAGCAGTTGCGCTGTTCGATCGGTCCGTTGGAATGGGAGCTAGAGGCGGTCAACAAGAAGCGCTCACACGAAGAAACGCAGAATTCAGTCAACCTGTTCAGAGAATTCGACATGGTGGGTGGCGTTTACTTTCCAACCTATGATGCGACAGGCCGCCGTGGTGCGGTTTCCTTTGCCGGCAACCGGCAAAAGCTCGATCCAGACGAGTTGGCAACGCTCCATCTGCTGGCACTTTTTACCTATAACCAGATCTCGGAAGTCGCCGATCGGCTGGCGGACAAGTCTGATAACCTGTCTCCTCGCGAGCGCGAATGCGTCTACTGGTCTTCGGAAGGCAAGACAAACAGTGAAATTGGTGTCATTTTGTCTATCTCAGAAAACACCGTTTCAAGTTACATGATATCTGCGTCAAGAAAACTGGGTGCGGTCAATCGATCACAGACCATCGCAATTGCGATACGCGCCGGCATTATTTCTTAAGCGCAAAATCAACCTCGAGACTTTGCAAAAAAAACGTCCCGAACGCTTGGCTCGTCCCGCGTGTTACACGTGTGTCACATAGCTGTTACATTTGCGCGCTAATCGAAACGCGTACAAAAGAGAAAACATAGGAGGCTCCGATGACCTCTCTGAATACTCAGCTATGGGAGCTGATTAAGACGCACAAGATGCCTGATGATGCTGCAGGCACGCCATTCATTAAACAACTGATGGCCGAAAACCGCATCTCTCCCGATACCGCAACCGTTGCGATCGCCGAATATCAAAAGTTCATGTATCTTTGCGCCACACGATCAGAGCGCAACGTCCCCTCGAAAGCAGTCGATTTGGTTTGGCATTTGCACATGCAGCACAGCCGCGACTATTGGGACATTTTCTGCAAGAAACTGGGCAAACCGGTGCACCACAGCCCCGGCGCCAAAGGCCCGGATCATTTGGACGACTACAAAGCCACCATCGATGCGTACAAAGATCTGTTTGGAACTCCCCCAAAAGGAATTTGGAAGCTCAACGATAGAGTTGGAGTTTTCGTGGCTCTGATCTTCTCGGCGGTGTTCATTTGCATCGGCGTCGTTTCGATCGCTCATGGTGGCAATCTCTTGTTCTGGGTGTTTTGGCTTGGCGTCTCGCTCTTGATTTTTGGGACCACGCTCAACTACCTGACCACCAAAGGCGAGTTCACGTTGATTTTTGAATCAAATGACCCTTTCTCCGACAAGGATGCAGGCGACTGTGGCTCGGGAGATGGTGGTGGCTGCGGAGATTGAAACGTCACACGCCCTAACGGATCACAGTTGTTCTGGAACATACCGCAGCCGAGCAACGCACGCTTTGTCGGCAACTCGGTCACAGGGATCTGAATCGCATCAATCGTCATCATCTGGATCAATCAGCGTGTCCTGACCCTGGATATTCGAATTCTTTCAAATGTAGACATTGCGGTGCTGGAACTCAGCAGGTCACGATCATTTGCAACAAAAATTCCGTGCGAACATTTCCAGGCGATCCGATTCGGCAGCAGCGAGGCACTAGCCAATCGCATTTGCGCACTGAACCAGTCAGAACCTTGTCATTGCCGTTGCCGTCTCAGAAGCGCGGAAAGTGCGCCCACAACGCACGAAAGTCATGCAGGTACGCACCTTAATTGCTAAATGTGAATGCGACCGGTCACGATGGCAGTCGCCAGTGCCTGCTCGCGCGTGCGTGCACCAAGTTTTGCCCGCGCGTTGCGCAAATGCAGGTCAACCGTGACTGCCTGGATCGACATATGTTCAGCGATCCGGGCAGTTCTGAAACCCTTGGCCAGCAACAAAAGGCATTCGCGTTCCCGGCTGGTCAGGCTGGCTTGCGACAGGTTCTCAAGACGGCCGATCTTGTGATGCGCTATCGCCGCACAGATATGCAGCAACATGCCGAACTCTTTGTTGACCGATTCAATGTCCGCCCGTGACAAGGCGCTGACAAGGTTCCAACCTTTGACGACCGGATCGTCCTCTCGCGACATTCTGAGCGCGATACCGGACGTCAGCCCATGTTCCTCGGCCCGGCGAATGACGGCAATGTCTTCCTCGGTCAGATACGCGTGATCCGGCAGGAAGTGTATTCCGGTCATGAACTGGCTGGGCAGATTGGGCGCGTAAATGAACAGCGGGTCGCGCTCGTAGTCTTTTTGCTTGAAGTAGGCAGCCTTCCATTCGGTCAACTGATCGGAAAACCAGATATCGTTGACGGTCGGCACGACGTTTCGTCTGCGCTGGCCATAGACGGCCCCCTTAAAACCGAAGCTTTCGAAAAAACCGATCGTTTTTTCCCAAGCGTCCTGCGGGCTATTGGCCGACAGGACTTTGTCAGCAAACTGCTCCAGTTTCTTCATTTCGCGTCTCTTTGCTCCCGGACCCACAAAGTGTTTTAGGCGCTCAGCTAATGAAATCCATAGCTTGAGGGTTTTTTGCGCAGCGTTAGTGTCGATGCAGAGAGAAGGATTTTCTGTTATCGCACAAGTCAAGAACCGTCCAAAAGTCGAGCGTCATTTAAACACCCAAGTGTTTTCCCCGATCCAAAGAAGCCTCATGCCGCGCCTGTTTTCTGGCATTTTCGGGGCTTTTGCCTTGGCGTTTCTGCCCGCGTCCTCCACTGCACAGGCGACTGAATGCGAAATCATTTCCGACGCCGGTCTTTACTATGAGCGTCTGGAACAGGCGCATGTGCTGATGGAATACAAAGACATCGTGGTGCGTGCGACGGACGGCAAGATTCGTTGCGAAGAAGACGCCGGCAACGCGCGGCAAGTGTGTTCTGTCGATGGCCCCGGCGAAATGCTGGTCGATTCTGAACGAGGCACTTTCGTTGTGCGCCTGCCCGCAGACACCGCGAGTGAGGTTCAGATCTATCAGACGGGTGATCTTTCCTGCGGCTCGAAATCGAATTGACGTCTTGCAAGCTTCCATTTCATTCAAGGAAACTCGATCATGAAGATGGTGTGCCTCGCAGTGCTGGCCCTGTCACTGTCTGCAGCGGCCGCAAAATCGAACGGAACGGACACCAAACCAAACTGCGAAAAGCTGGTCGCGCTCTACATCGAATTGGGAAAGAGCTCAGGTCAGGCCGTCAGCAAAGCAGCTGCGCGCGCAGCAGTGATGTCCGAAACCCCAAGCGACGCAGACTGTGCGGCAATGCTGGCTCTCTTTTCCAAACAGAACTGATGGAAACACACGTGTTCGAAAGCATCTGCGATGCGGCAAAGTCGGCAAATACGATCAAGGCCGCCGTCACCGTCGAGCCGTTTAGTGGTTCCATGTGAGTCACGGTTTAAGTTCAGACAGCGGCGGCGGGAAGGACGAACAACCGCTTCGAGCTCAATCCCAGAAATGCCGCGCAGTCGATGTTTGTCGGTCTTGGCGAGTCGTGGAGACTGCTATCGCGATTTCCTGAACAGCGCGAGACCGTTTCCGTCAGTGGTTTACCCGTTCGGCCAAATCAGAAACAGATACAGCCTTGAGCTCTTGTTCAAATAGACGCCTTGCTGAGTCCATCGCTTCTCTTGTTGCGTCGGCCGCCGCGTGTTCGAGCAAGCAAGGCGAGGATGGTTCGGGTGCGCCAATTGCAAAGACGTTCGGTGAACCAAGGGCGACATAAACGTCCATCAGGCTGATCTCGGATGTCGGACGTTGCAAGCGCCAGCCGCCCCCGTGCCCTTTGATGGATTCAACCAGCCCATGTTTGCGAAGTCCGCCCATCATTCGCCTTACAAGAGAAGCGTCCATACCAAACATTTCGCCCATGCGTTCCGATGTGACCGGGTCCTCGATCTCATCGAGGTGAAGCAGGATATGCAATACCCTTGGTAGCCGTGTGTCGGTTCTCATGGGCGCATACTACAGCAGGAATATTCACGTGACAATTGTAAGCACGAGAGATTGACGGATGTTTATTGTGACTTTATATGTCACGTAAGTTTTCAATTTAGGAGCTTCAGCAATGGCTGACCAAGCTGTTGACCTTTCTTCCGACCCGGCACGGCCTTGGTCGGCCGTATCGGCCCTTTTGTTAGGCGCCTTTGTTTCTCTCCTGGATGTGACGGTTGTGAACCTCGCTATCCCTGAGATTGCCCGCGACCTCAAGACGACGGGGACGCAAGCCCAATGGGTATTGCTGGCGTATGTTCTGCCACTCGCAGCCTTGTTGTTGCCAATGGGCCGGTTTGGTGATGCACTTGGACGCCGCCGTTTGTTTTTGACAGGCATCGTTGTCTTCACGCTTGGGGCTTGTTTCGCTGGCTTTGCGCAAAGTATCTCAACCCTGATCATCGCTAGAACCATACAAGGTATCGGCGCGGCTACGATGATGCCGCAGGTCCTTGCCCTGATCCAAGTTATCCTGCCATCTGATCAGCGCCGACGCGCAATGGGGTATTTTGCCATGGTCAGCGCATTGGGAGCGATTGCTGGCCCCATAATTGGCGGTGTCGTGCTGGAGGTGAACTTCTACGATCTTGGATGGCGCATTGTCTTTCTAATGGTCTTGCCGCCGTGCGCCGTGTCTGTGCTCATTGCAGCATGGTGCCTGGACAAAGACGTATCGCTTTCACGCAGGTCGATCGACCTCTGGCATGGCTTGATGATTGCTATGGCGATTGCGTTCCTTGTGTTCGCCGCCACACAGGGACGCGTTCTCGGATGGCCGTTCTGGCTGATGGCTTTGTTCACGACAAGCCTGCTTCTGCTGCGCCATGTGTTTCGGGCTCAATTGAAGGGTCGGCCTCAAACCCTTGAACCGCTTTTGCCGCAAGACCTGCTGCATTCGCGGGAATTTGTTCGAGGAACGTCGATTATCCTCATCCTCTTTTGCGGCATCGCGGGCATTCCCTTCCTTTTGGCGCTGGCATTGCAGGCTGGACCTCAGATGTCGCCCGGCACGGTCGCTCTCACAGTTGTCGTCCATCCAGTGTTAGCAACCCTCGGCGCCTTCCTGGCCGGACGTGTTGCGCCAGGTAATCATTGGGTACTTCCCATGCTGGGCTCGATGACGACTTTCGGCGGCACTGCACTGCTCGCCTTGATCTTTTGGTGGTTGGGCAACGAAGTCAGCGCAACGCATCTGCTGGTCCCCCTCGCGATGGTCGGATTTGGCATGGGATTGAGCAATGTCGCCTTGATGTCATTCACGCTCGCGGCAGCGCCGAAAGAGTGTTCCGGTGCAGCCTCAGGTGTCCTCCAGACTGCGCAGCAGATCGGTATCGCGCTCAGTATCGCAATCGTTGGCGGGCTGTACTTCGGACACACTCACGGCGACAGCATGCAGGCAGCAACGGTCGCTCTCCTGTTTTCTGCGGGCGTGTTCGCTGTGGTCTGCATACTCTGCATTGCGGCCGTTCAATCTCATAGGAGAGGAATTCCCTCATGAAACCACTGCCAGGACAAACGCCGCGCGCATTTTGGGAAGATCGCTACCGCGATGCCAGCGCAGAGACGACCGGGCGACCTTCCGCCATTCTCGAACATTATGCGAAAGAGTTGGTCCCAGGCCGGGCGTTGGACCTGGGCTGCGCCAAGGGCGATGACGCCATCTGGCTCGCGCAGCACGGCTGGGATGTCTGCGGGGTCGATATATCTGAGGAAGCCTTGTCGATCGCGCGGAGCAACGCTCTGAGAAGAGGTGTCGCCGACCGCATAATGTTCGCGTGCCACGACCTCACGGTTTCGTTCCCCAAGGGTGAGTTCGATTTGATCTCAGCTATGTTTTTGCAAACTCCGTTCGAATTCCCACGGCGTGAGGTCATTGCGCGGGCCTATTCGCAGCTCCAACCAAAGGGGCTGTTGTTATCCGTCACGCATGGCTCTGCGGCACCGTGGTCATGGAGCAGGGAAGGCCACGTCTTTCCAACCGCAGAACAGGAACTGGGAGAGCTAGGCTATGATGAGAGTGATGTCCTGGTCGCCTTCGTTGGGTCTGTTTCTAGAATAGCGACAGGACCGGATAGTCAAACTGCGAGTGTCTTGGACAATGTGATTGTTCTCCAAAAGAAATAGCGGACATTGCTTTCGCCAACCAGGATGTCGGCTTTGTCCGAGCGGGGTGGCAGCCGTCTGCCGATATCTGGAAATCGTGGCATATCATGGCCCATTGAAAGCAGCCGAAACTTTGACCCAATCGTTGGTCCGGAAATTGACCCAATTCGACAGTTTCCCCTGAAGGCGAAAACCGTTTTAGTGTCTCAGTGTAATCTCAGGCTCCCGCGACCAACAAAACAACCGCCTAACCTGGGCGGTTGTTTTGTTGGAAGCCGTCGTTTCCTCAAACACCTGGTTTCTCTTCCCTGGTCGCGCCGGGGCCAGACGGTTCACTCAGCCAGTCCTTCAGGCGGGCGGTGGCGAAGGGCATGGCGCCGTAGACCAGCGCGGGAACCATGATCAGGGACAGAACAAGAGTTCGCAGTGGCATGGCTGCATTGCTCAGGACCGGTTCAAGCACGGCAAGCAGCACCGTGATCATCGGGTAGACGACCAGCCATGTGAGCAAGGCCATCTTGTGTCTATTGGGTTTTGTCATCTCTTTCTCTCCTGACCGGCTTGTTCTGCGATGTCCCAGGCGCGCCAGTTGTCTTCAAGGTGCGTGATGGAGGTCGTTCCGGGAATGACGATGATGTTCGGTGCGTGGGCGAGCAGCCACGCGATCGCCTGTCGCGGCTCAAGCCTTGCGCCCGTCTTCATGGGATTTGCGCCAAGCGGGCCATAGGGAATGAACGCAATGCCGCGCTCCGCCGTGAATGCAACGAGATCCTGTTCACCGGTTTCGGCCATGTTGAAGCGGTTCTGCACGCTCGCAACCGGGGAGACGGTGAGCGCGCGCTCAAGATCAGTCCTGGTCACGTTCGATAGGCCGATGTGGCCTATGCGCCCGTCCGCCTGCGCTTCAGCAAGGGCTGCGACCGAGACCTCGATCGGTGTTTCGGGATCGACCCGGTGAAGCTGGAACAGATCGATCCGGTCGCGGCGCAAATTGACCAGTGCCTTGTCGATCTGGCGCAGAAGCGTATCCCGTGACCCGTCCGTGACAATGTTGCCGGGCGC
Organism: Roseibium sp. MMSF_3412; assembly: GCF_030733265.1. GTDB lineage: Bacteria > Pseudomonadota > Alphaproteobacteria > Rhizobiales > Stappiaceae > Roseibium. The sequence goes on from NZ_JASHJI010000013.1 coordinate 32,824, forward strand.
AGGCTTGTCGACGCCGCCCTTGGTCGCGATGACCGCGGACCGGCCTTCCAGGGCCTCTCCGATGATCCGGTCTGCCGTTTCCGGCCCATAAGCCCAGGCGCTGTCGAAGAAGCCAACGCCCAGATCATTGGCGCGGCGCAGCAGTTCAAGTCCCCGCTGCCAGTCGGGATAGGGACCGAAATTGCCCGGTTGTCCGGTCAGGCGCATAGCGCCATAGCCGAGGCGGTTGACGGTAAGTTCGCCGCCGATCGTGAAGGTTCGATTGATCATTGCTCATCTCCTGATGCCGTGTTGATGAGGACAAGATGATCGTTTGCTGCTTACTCGTGTAGCCAATTAATGAGAGTATCTGTTATACGTAATGCGTATGAGTAAGACTCTCGACCGCCTGTCGCTGCTGGAAACCTTCGTTCGCATCGCCGAGCGCGGATCAATCAGCAGTGCGGCGCGGGACCTTGGACTCTCGCAGGCATCGGCAAGCCGGCATCTGCAGGAGCTGGAAAGCCGGTTTGGGCAGCAGCTGATGCGGCGGACGACCCATTCACTCGCGCTGACTCAGGCGGGGCTGGACCTTTTGCGCGACGCCCGAAGCCTCCTGTCCGGCTGGGATGCGATCCAGGAAAAGCACGCGGATGCCGACAGCGCCGTCCGTGGTCCGCTGAAGGTGGTTGCTCCTGTGGCGCTCGGTCAGCTTTATCTCGCCGACATTGCCGCAAACTTTCAGATGGCGCATCCGGAGGTCTCGCTGACCTGGAACCTCAATGACCTGCCGATCCGTTTTGCGGAAGAGGGATGCGACTGCTGGATCCGGATCGGGGGCGTGCCGGACGAGACCTTGGTCGTGCGGGAAGTCGGGCGGGTCGAGAGGCTGGTCGTGGCAAGTCCCGGTCTCGTTGACGAGTACGGCCCAGTGACGCAGAGCTCGGTTTCCAACCTGCCGTTCGTCGCCTTATCGCCATTCGAGGGTGGCCGCATAAGCCTTCAGGACACACAAGGTCAGGGCCTTGCCTTCGAACCGCGCATCAGTGTCGCGACCAACAATATCTTCGCCGTTCACAGAGCCGTTCTGAAAGGGGCAGGGGCCGCCATTCTGCCGCGCTGGTTCGTGCAGAGGGATCTCGACGCCGGCCGGCTGACCGACATTCTGCCCGCCTGGCGTGCGGAAGAACTCCGGATCAATGCGGCCTATCTTCCGGCCGGACGACAGCCAAAACGGCTCTCATCCTTTCTGCAATGTGTGACGGAACAGGTCGCCCTGGTGCCGGGCATCGGTGCACCCGAACCACGTTGATTTTCTGGTGCAGTGTGCGACCATTCGCTGACGTGCAACCGGCTGACGGTGCGGAAAAGGCAGGCGACCCGACATGGCAGACACCGTTTCCGAATTGACGCCGTCACCCATGCCGTCGATCCTGCCCATTCTCTCGGTCAACTTCGTCGGAACGCTGGGATTTTCAATCGTCGTTCCGTTCATGGTTTTCCTCGTGACCGATTGGGGCGGCAATGCGCTGGTTTACGGCGTGCTTGCCTCGACCTATTCGGCATTTCAGCTCATCGGCGCGCCAATCCTCGGCAGATGGTCGGACCAGATCGGCAGGCGCAAGGTGCTGCTGGTGAGCCAGTTGGGAACCTTGGCGTCCTGGGTCGTTTTCCTCATCGCCTTTTACCTGCCCACCGATGCAATCATCCAGATTGATTCTGGCCTCCTGGGGCAGTTCTCGCTGACCTTGCCGCTGATCGTCCTGTTTTTTGCGCGCGCGGCAGACGGTCTCACGGGAGGGAATGTGTCGGTCGCAAACGCCTACCTTGCCGACATCACCGATGATGCCCACCGCACGGAAAACTTCGGCCGGATGGCCATGTCGACAAACGCGGGGTTCATCCTTGGACCGGCGCTTGCCGGGCTTCTCGGCGCAAGCGTCCTGGGGGAAATGCTGCCTGTGATCGCTGCACTGCTGATTTCCGTTGTCGCGAGCGTCCTGACGTTTTTCGGACTTTCGGATACACATGCGGCGATGCTGCGGACCAAGCCGGGCCTCTCCAACGCCTGCAAGGTGTTCGGACAGGATACCAAGGAGGTTTACAGCCTGAAGGGATGCCGTGAAACGCCGAAGACGGATCTCATGCGCCTGCCGCGGATCCCGCAACTGATGCTCGTCAATTTTCTGGTCATGCTGGGGTTCAGTTTTTTCTACATCGCCTTTCCGGTCCACGCGGCCACGCGTCTAGACTGGACCGTGACGGATACCGGCATCTTCTTCGCCGTCCTGAGCCTGTTCATGATGCTCGTCCAGGGACCGCTGCTTGCCCGTGCTGCCAAGGTGGTCTCGCAACGCCTGCTGGTCACCGGCGGCGGACTGGTGCTCGGCCTCGGCTTCGTCGCTCTCTACTGGAACACGACGCCCAGCATCTATCTTGCAGCGCTCCTGATCGCTGTGGGCAACGGGCTCATGTGGCCGACCTTCACCGCCGTGCTGTCAGAATTCGCCGGCAAGGAACACCAGGGCGCCATTCAGGGAATGGCGAGCAGTCTCAGCGCCGCAGCAAGCATCATCGGCCTGATTGGCGGCGGTCTTCTTTATGACTGGATGACCGCCTGGGTTTTCCTGCTGTCAGCGGCAACGATCACGTTAGCTGCTCTCGTAGCCTTCCGGTTCTCGGAAAAGGACGTGTCTGTTTAACGCGCGATAGCGATATTCCTGGCCCCTCACGAATTGCTTCGCAGAACCACTGTCTTCCGCCTGTGCCCGGTCGGCAAACAGAGTGTGGATCAGCGAAACGACGTCTGTTGGGATTCCGGAAATTCGTTGCCGGCAGGGGAATGCAGACAACCGAAATCAGGGGCAAGGCATGCCAGCGGCGGTCCAAAGGGCCATATCTTGCAAGTGAGCGCGCAATCCGCCGGGAGCGGGTTCCCGGTTCCCGCCGGGATTAAATGCCCATGTGATAAAGCCTGTTTCCTTCATGTCGTCCAGGATGTGTTCGACAAGTCCGTCTGCGTCTCTTCCGCCATTGCGATCAGGATCGCGCAGCTGCTTGCAGATCTCTGTGGAGCTTTTCCCAGTCCATTGCATTTCCTTGGGTGCCAGTTGCCAGTGCATTCCGGTATGGGGGGCGGCATTGGACACCTGATTTGGCCGCTTTGAAGTTTGATGGCAGGTTCTGCAGGAGAGTCCTTCCGCTCCGATGCGGCTCTCCCCCGCATTTACAGCCATTCCATGCGCGCGCGGCGGATCGCCGGGGTTTCTGGTCCATAATGGAACATTGTCTGCCCCGACATGACAGTTTGTACAGCGCGGGTGGCTGGCGACCGCATGGATCTTGGCCCAGGCGGTTAGGCCCATTTCTTGCGTGACACGTTCCGTTGGAAAGGCAGTGTCTGACCCGGTGTTGCCTTTCTCTTCCGCGGACGTTGAAGCAACGGCACAAGCAAGAACAGCAATACAGACGCTTGAAACTTTTTTTGGTTTCATCGTTCTCTCTTAAGCAAAATCAACATGTTTGTTGAATGGCATTTCCCTCATCCGAATGCCTGTCGCGGCGAAAATCGCATTCGCAAGGGCAGGTGCGGCAGGCGCGGTTGCGGGCTCGCCCAGGCCACAAATCTTTTCGGATTTCTCCAAGAGCGACGTGTGAAATCGAGGAGTTTGGTGAAGACGCATTCCTTCGAAAGCATGAAAGTTGGTTTGAACCGGTGCGTAGTTTTCATAGGTCAGTTCGCAGTTCATGGCATGTCCCAGTCCCCAAACAGCCGCGCCGGTGAGTTGCGCTTCTGCGTTGACGGGGTCAAAAACGAGACCACAATCCGCAGCAATCCACACCTCGTCGATCCGAATTCCGTTTTCAGTTAGTGTCACATCAATAACTTCGGCGACAGGGACGTGGTGAGAATGGCAGAAGGCAACACCTCGTCCCCGCCCCGGACCGATATCCGTCCCTGACCAGTTCGACATCTCGGCAATGGCCTCAAGAACACCGCGAGAAATCGGATCTTTGGTCAAACGCAGCCGCTCTTCCAACTGGTCCGCCCCTGCAACGTTGATGAGTTCCGAAAGGAAACTTTCGTGAAAGAAGGCGTTGGAACACGCTCCTGGAGAGCGCCAAGATCCAATCGGCACGAGTTTTGGCGCCTTGTATCCAGACACCCGATAATTGGGGATCTCGTACGGTTGATCATAAGCCCCCCAAACCAAGAACGTATCCGGACCGGGCGGAACGACAAACACGCGCGAAAACCAGCTGTCTCCGAGAGACGGGCTGATCGTGTCCAAGTCGAAGGCCACAACCTTGCCGTCCGCAACCGATCCGCGTGCCCTGCAAAGGTGGAGCGGTCGCGGAAAGTCATGGGTGAAATCTTCTTCTCGGCTCCAAATCGTCTTGATCGGCCGACCCGGAAACCGCTTTGCGATTTCGATTGCTTGAATGACGTAGTCATGATCAAGCCGACGCCCGAAACTGCCACCAGCGGGCAGTGCGTGCACGGTAACTGCGTCACCGGCAACACCGGTAATCTCTACTGCTGCGTCTTTGATGGACACGGGAACTTGCGTCGCGGTCCAGATCGCAACGTCTTGGTTGGTTACAAGAACAGTCGCGTTCAGCGGTTCAAGCGGCGCATGTGCCAAGTAGGGAACCCGATACTCCGCGGCAAAGATGTCCGCCTCAGACATGACCTGGTCAACGTCGCCGTCGTCTCGCAAACGGGAGTCACGATTTTCACTCACGTGCGCCGCCTCGAGAACCTTCCACATTTCCGCGCTCGTTGCGGGATAGTCAGGAGCAGGCCAATCGACTTCCAGCGCTTCGGCTGCCTGAAATGCGCGCCAGGTATTATCCGCGATCACTGCCAGGCCGTCGTTCACCTCGACAATTCCCTTGACGCCTCGCATTGTCTTGGCCACCGACGCGTCATACGGTCCCAATCCGCCGCCACGGCCCGGATTTGCCCGAACCGTGGCGAACAGCATGTCCGGAAGAGTGACATCAATCCCGTAGGTTTGCGTCCCGGTTGATTTTGGCACGATATCCGTGCGCAAGAACGGTTTCCCGAGACGCCGCCACTCAGCTGGCGGACGAAGCTTGACGTCGGTGACCGGATCCATTCGAGCTGCTTGCGTGGCCAGGTTGGTGTAGGGAATACTTGTACCGTCCGGAAGAACGACTGATCCGTCTTCCGTTTTCAGTTGTTTGACCGGAACCCCTGTTTGGCTCGAAGCGGCAAGTTTCAGAGTTTCTCTCGCGACGGCCCCAGCATATCTCAACTTTTCCTGGAGATCTGCAACCGATGACGACCCTCCGGTGAACTGCGCACCGGAAAGTCGTGCGACGGTTGCCATCATTTCCCGCACTGTTTTCGGTACAATTCCGTCATCGAGCGGGTGAAATGGAAGCCCGTTGGCGGCAATCAATGTGTTGACATAGGCCGCGTGCGGTTGGCCAGGATCGAGTTTCACCTTCTGCGGGTCCACATCCAGTTCCTCTGCGATCAGATGCGCCTGCATCGACATAATGCCCTGTCCGGAGTCTGCTCTGGGAACAATGAGGGTTATTCCGCCGGAAGCCACTTTCACGAAGGGCGTTATGGCAGCCTCGTCTTCGGCCAAACCTTCAAGCAGCGGATTGGCTGCCGGTCGGGCGATCGCATAAATTCCAAACGCAACTCCGCCGGCAACCGCGGCGGACCCGACGAGAAATGACCGCCGTGTAGTGGTACTCTTTTTGCTCATGGCATTGTCCTCAGTGCAGTCGTGGTCGCTTTCAGTTGGCTGGTTCAACCAGTTTGTTGCCGCGCCTGGTTTGCAATGCGCTGATACGCGAGAACCAGTTCATTTCTGACAGGCCAGACGATTGAACGCGTCCAGCTCGTCGATGAACTGCGAAGTGGTGGTCCGGCATTCGCGAACCGGACAATCGGTCAGATTCGCCGGGTCTCCGGCCATGAGCCGCTGAACATCAAATGTTGCATCGGAGACCAGCGTGAGAGCGAGACCGAGTTCTTGAAAGTCTCTTGCGATTTTCTGCGCATGCTCGGTGGCGCAAAATCCTGCCAGCACGACATGTATCCGGTTGTTGTTCCATAGTGTTGACAGCAAACCGGTCTCGGAAAGACACCCGTATTCCCACCGGTCTTCGAGGAGAATGTCTCCCCTGCGTGGAGAAATCGACGCGTGATAGTTTACAAGCAGCCTTTCGATCAAAACGGAATTTGTCGGATTTAACGGATCCGAATTTGGAATCTCCGGGGAGCCGAACAAGGGCGCAGCTTGAGGAAGATCCTGAGGAACGGTGTAACAAATCAGGACATCTGAAGATCGGGCGCTCTGGACAAGCAATGAGAGCGTCTCCAGCGCAGCAAGATAGCGTCGCCACACATCGGGGTTTGCCGGTGTCGCCGCATTGAAAGTGTCGCGCTCGTTTAGCGGATCCATAAGGAGGAGAGCTGTGGCTCCTGGAGAAAAGTTCGGCATGTTTCTGGCCTCACTGGATTTCCGAGCTTGCCGAGGCTGTTTCAAAATGCTGATGCGTTTCGCGCAGAACCATGACGATCGGCGATCACCCGGCAAGACGGTGCTGAACGTTTGGAATGCGCTGGTTTCGTTCCGGTCTAGCTTTCACGAAGCGAGCGCGCAGCATCATGGATTGCGGCACGGATGCGCGGATAAGTGCCGCAGCGGCACAAGTTGGAAGACATGGCTGCATCAATTGCCGAGTCGGTCGGTGAAGTGTCTTTTTCCAACAAAGCCGCAGCTTGCAAGATCTGGCCAGACTGACAATAGCCGCATTGTGCGACCTGATGTTTTATCCAGGCAGTCTGCAAAGGGTGGTCGGCCCCGTCCAGACCCAAAGCTGCGATCGTGGTCACTGGACCCCAGACATCGCCGGCAGCAACTTGGCAGGACCTCACCGCGTCACCATCAATGAGCACCGTGCAAGCTCCGCATTGTGCAATGCCGCATCCGTATTTCGGACCAAGGATACCCAGTTCATCCCTCAAAACCCATAGCAAGGGCATTTCTGCTTCAAGAGAAACTTCAAATGAAGCGCCATCTACTATGAGACTGATTGTTTCTTCTTCGTTGACTGACATATCGGGTAGTCCTTGCTGGTGCCCTGACGCGACAGAGGCTAGACTCGCCGAAAAGACGTCGCCATATGCAAATCGGGTCAATGCACTGCAATGCGGGTCAACCTGTTGGTGGGCGTTGTCATCAGGTCTATTTGATCGAAAAGCGCCAGACCAAGCAAAAGAAAATACTGTGTGATGGAAGAGAAGTACTCATTGGCTATCGGCACCGATGTTGTTTGCCGGGTCCTTCAAGTCGAGCCGGCCGCCATGTTGAAACGGGCGGGAATAGTGGACCATCAGAGACCGGGCCACGAGATGCGTGTGACGGCTGCGCAGTTCTTTCGGGCATGGGACGCTGCTGTCGCGCTGTATGGTCAACCAGATTATCTGCGCCGGCTCTGCAACAGGATGGCGAATGGACCCATCATACCGGTGTTCTTTGCGTTGACATGTGCCCCTGATCTCGCAATCGGCAGCCGCCGCCTTGCACAATTCAAAACACTGCTCGGACCGACATCAATGCAGGCGGTCTGGGCCAGCAACATGCTTCGGATTTCCTACCGATCAGCTGATCAGAGGATTGAAATTCCTTCTGACCTTGCGGCTTTGCATCTGATGTTTTCAGTTCAGATGGTTCGCAATGCGACAGGGGAACCAGTCATACCGTTGAGCGCCAGTCTGAGTGCAACCGAAGCTCAGAGGCGAACTGTCGGGGAGCATTTGGGCATCGTTCCTGACTATTCGACTGAAACAAGCCTGTGTTACGCGTCAGAAGATGCCCGCCGGCCCTTCATTTCCGAAAATCCGGCGCTTTGGCAGAAGTTCGAGCGTGACTTTGAGCTCCAGATGCGCGCGCAAAAGGCCGATTTGTCGTTTACAGATCGCGTCAAGGCAGCCCTCGTCGAATTGATTGCAATGGGTCGAGCCAACGCGGAAGATGTTGGCATTGCGCTGAACATGAGCCGAAGCACCTTGCAGCGCCGGTTGCGCGCAGAGGGCAGTACTTTTCAGGACATCCTGGACAAGATGCGCGAAGAACTTGCGATCAGGTATCTCACGGACAGTGAGTTGTCGTCGCAGGAAATTGGCGTCCTGCTGGGATATCGGGATGCGAACAGTTTTGCGCGAAGTTTCAGGCGCTGGAAAGGGACCTCTCCCGGAGAATATCGAACAGACATGTCGCTTGGAAAACGCTAGCGCGCAACGTGATCTTGGTACTGCTCCGGATGAAGACATGTTGCCTGTCGCAGCTGAAGACCAGGAGGCAACCCGCAGGGCCTTAGGTGGAATCGCAAGATGTGATGACTTCGCTCTTCATTTTTCGAGCAGATAAACAGTGTCGCCGGTTTAGACGCTGTGATCATCGTTCATGTCAGCAGCAACGCTTGCCGCGACTGAAAACGTGGTGATTGAGCTTTGTTTCATCGGGTTTCTCCATTCGGACAGGCCATGCCTTCCGTGAATGTCGGCTTCGGCCTTCAAGTCGGAAGCACTCTTTTTGATGGACCCATAGATCATGCAGGCGCCGCGAAACCCGAGGAGGGGCTCGAAAGTTGCCGCAGGTGTCGCGGCGCCGAGGCGGCGAGCTCGGCCAAGGCAGCGAAGTCTGCTTCTCAAGTCGCGCTCGCCACGGGTGTTGTCCCGTCCTCCTTTCTGTCTGGTCTTGGGCCCGCGGCACCTAGTTTTGGGCAGGATCGTTTGCTGGTCTTTCAGCCAGTTTTGCGATTCCAGAAGTTGGTTTTTCCGCCGCCCAGCCTGAGCGGTTTGGCGCGTCCGCGCTCTCGAATACGCCGAATTGCGAAGCTGTTCCGGCGCTGCGCAAATCTGAAAGACAGCCGCCTGAGTCGCCGCTAGGATCCTTCCTCGGCCATGCATTTCCGTGGTTTGTGGTGCGAGGGCATCTGCGGATGCGTGGATTGCAATTTGACCGTCGTCCTGGGAGACAATTGGATGGAGAGCTTTGCAGCGAACCTTCGTGAAATGACCCGAACACCCCTTCATGAAAGCCACGTGCAAGAGCTTTTGGCGCTGGGACGGGAAGTGCGTTTTCAAGCTGGCGAGACCATCGCGGATGTCGGGGATCCGATGGACCACTTCTATTACATCCTGAAAGGGCGGGTCGAGTTGATGGATCCCTATACCCGCGAGGCCTATTTCCCGACGAGTCTCGGGCCCACGCAGTTCATCGGTGACATCGCGTTCCTGAACAATGGTGCGCACAACTTGCCCCTGCGCGCAAAGGAGGAGACCGTGGTTCTTGCGGTTCCGCGTGGTGAGATGCTGCAGGCAATGGCGCGCATTCCCGAGATGTCGGATATCGTGATCTCGGTGTTTGCGGCCCGCAGGAGACGGCAGATCGAGGAGAACGACTCCTCACTGGTGCTGATCGGGGCCGATTACGATCGCAATGTTCGCCGCGTTGCCGAGTTTGCGACGCGCAACAAGATACCGTACCGGATGATCGATCTCGGATCGAGCGACGCTCAGGAAATCGCGATGAGTTGCCGTCTGAGCCAACGTCAGCCCGCGGTGGTGTTTGGACACAATCGTGTCCTGGATCCGCCGACGCCTGCTCAGCTCGCGGCAGTGCTCGGTCTGGAACAGAGCTTCAAGTGTGACGAAACCGTCGATGTCCTGATTGTCGGGGGAGGACCGGCCGGTGTGTCTGCGGCGGTCTATGCAGGCGCCGAGGGCCTGTCCGCGCTCCTGGTCGAGGACATTGCCGTCGGAGGACAGGCGGGAACATCCAGCAGGATCGAAAACTACATGGGGTTTCCGACCGGAATATCCGGTTCGGATCTTGTCTGGCGCGGGGAAGTGCAAGCCTTGAAATTCGGGACACGCTTCATGCGTCCGCGACGCGCTGAATCCCTGCGAAGGCAGGCCGACGGCACGTTTTGCGCCACACTGGATACCGGTCAGGAGCTTTGTGCACGCGCGGTTGTCGTGGCAACGGGCGTCCAGTACCGCAGGCTGCCTCTGCAGCGCCTCAAGGATTTCGAGGGACTGGGTGTCTACTACGCGGCGACCGATATGGAGGCGCGCTACTGCATCGGGAACGACGTGATCGTGGTTGGCGGTGGCAATTCGGCCGGACAGGCTGCGATGTATCTTTCCCGGAAGGCAAGGCATGTGCATGTTCTGGTGCGCGGGCCGAGTCTGGCGATGTCAATGTCGGACTATCTGCTGTCGAGGCTTCAAACAGATCCGGCCATCACCATCCATTACAACGCACAGATCAAGTCGCTCGAAGGTGATTGCAAGCTGGAAGCTGTGGTTGTTGAGCGTGAGGGAGAAGACTGGCGCGTCGCGTGTCCGGCCGCGTTCCTCATGGTCGGCGCCGAACCAAATACCAAGTGGCTTGCTGCAACGTGCAACCTCGATCAGAAGGGATTTGTCCAAACAGGTCTCTTGGCGGAGCAAGGGTCGCCATTTGCAACATCTTGTCCAGGCCTCTTTGCTGTCGGTGATGTTCGTGCCGGCTCCGTAAAACGCGTTGCCTCCGCTGTCGGGGAAGGGTCGGTCGTCATTTCACATGTCTGGGACTATCTGAACGCCTGATGGAGAGCCCGGCACAGGTCCGCTCTCCCAAATCTTGGGGGTTTCAGTGCCTGAACAAAAGAGTGCGCGGTGGTAGAAGGATCGCGGCTATTTGCGTTTCAGGTCCCTGATTGAACATCCCGCAATTATTGCTGCGGTTGCTTCGCTTATGCGCTTCTGTTCCGTTTTCGGTGTCTTAGCGGATGAAACGTGAACCGAGAACATTCGTTTCTTGCCGGCAGTCAGTTCACCCCAAAGCTCCTTCAGTTCGGGATCAGAGTCGACCGCCAGCTTGAGCGCGTCCGGGACGTCGACATGGTTCTGGTCATCGACCCTGAAACGCATTTCAACGACATCTCCGACATCAACACCCGAATTGGCCGTGACCTTCGGAGACACAATGAAATACCTGCGTCCGTCTCCGACCGGGATCCAGGCCCCTCGCACCGGGACGTCTGCAATCTCGCCCTCCACACGCAGGCGCGGATATTCGCCAAAGGGAAGACCGGCTTCCAGCTCGGGTGGCAGAAACAGGACCTTGTACATGACGACGCGCGACTTTCCGACACCGTGGCGCGAGATCTCCGCTTCGAACACATGCGTGAAGTAACTCATGCCTGTAGCCCGGACCTCCGGGTTTGCTCACTGCAAGGCCCGGATGCGATGTCATCCAGATCGGCTGGTCCCGCACTTGCCTGGCCGCGAAGGGTCAACCGTCCGTTTCCCTGCGGTAGCGGGCCGGAGAGACACCCAGCTTGCTGGTGAAGGTATTTGTCATGTGCTGCTGGCTCGAAAAGCCGCACGCATATGCAATCTGCGCAATCGGTTCGTTTGAATTCAGGAGTTTGTCCCGAGCGCGCTCTATACGCGCGTCAAGCACCAACTGGTAAAGCGTCTTTCCGGTCTTGGAAACGATTGCGTGTTTCAGTTTGAGTTGCGGCCAACCAAGTTCGGATGCAATGGATGCAAGGGTTGGCGGCTCATACTCGTAGTCGCCTATCAGTTTAGTGATTCGCTGAAGCTCACTGTCAGAAAGACGTGGAGATGCTTGTGTATTTACGGCATCCGCAAGACTGAGCAAACGTTCAATGACGAGGAGTTGCAGCGCCTCGGAGCGCAAAATGGATGTTGGTGCTGTCGTTCCGGCGGTCTTCCAAAGTGCAAGCAGGTCCCGCCGCAGACGCACATCTGAAAAGAGCGGTCCGCAAAGGCTGTTAAGTTGAGCAAGGTCCAGACCGGTGTCCGCGGTTGCCGACTGCAAGTGGTCTATCGGCAGGCTCAGCATCAGCAAATCGTGTGGACCAGCGCAAGAATATGCGATCGCCGTCTCTGGCGGCGTGAGACAAAAGACGCCGGTTTTCGCGCGCTGACTGCGTGACCAGTACTTTCCTTCCAGGTCCCACTTGAATTCCATGTCCGCTTTCAATGCGAACTGCAGCACAAACTCCGGAACCGCGGCATCTTTCATCTGGTGCGGTGTTTGACGGATCTCGATCATGTCGAGACGGTCGAAACCGGCTGTTCTGTGACTTCTGGGGAACGCGGCGTAGTCCGATGTCTCGATGAATTCGCGAAAACTGCTCGCTGTCTGTGGGCTGCTCACGGGCCAAACTCCTTGCGATATCGCGCTGGCGTTGCACCAACTTTCGCCGTGAAAGAGTTGGTCATATGCTGCTGACTGGAAAACCCGCAGGTATAGGCAATGGCGGCAATCGTATCGTTGCCTTCGGCCAGAAGGGTCCTCGCTTTGTCGAGGCGCCGCTCCAGCAGGTAACTTGACAGGGAGACGCCAAAGCTCCGTTTGAAGCTCCGGGTCAGGACGTGAACAGGCACTTCGGCCACTTTCGCGATAGCACCCAGATCCAGAGTGCTTGCCAGATTTGCATCGATGAAATCGACAAGCCGGGATTTGCAGGCATCGGAGAGGCCACTCTTGCGGGTCTGTCTTTCACGGCTTTCTCGCGCCATCAGAGATGCAAGCCGGATGAAAATGGATGATGTGAGCATCTCCATGAAAATGGCACCCTCGACCTCACCGGTGAGCAGATGACGCTGCAGCTCGCGTGCCATGTTGCCGATGACGATGTCCTGTGTTGGCGGCAACACCTCCAGCCCGGCCCCCGAAAGACTGAACCCTCCAAGCAGCGTTTCTGCGCTCTCCGGTTCGTAGGTCAGGTAGAAGTGGCTCTTGTGTCCGCCGTCGTCGGTCTCGAATGCGTCCGTGCCACTCGGTCCAAAGATGATTGTGTTGGTTTCGTTTGAAAGTTGTTTTTGCACGTCGGAATTGAGAGCGAGCAGCGTCTTGTTCGGCCTGAGATTGATGGCCAGCAAATGCCCGTCCAGAACCGTTCGTGCCGAGTGGCCTTTGTAGACGCCGGTCGTCAATCCTACGTGCACACTTGGAGCAGTGCGTTGAACGGGGCTTGTCAGAGATATCTGGTTTCTAACATGCACGATCGTGTCTCTCGTGACTGCAGTCAGGCTTCATTTGCAAACCTCGTTCCGGTATCGCCGTGGCGTGATACCCAGCTTTGAGGTGAATGAGTTGGTCATGTGCTGCTGGCTCGAGAAGCCGCACGCATATGCGATGCTCGCGATCGGTTCGTCTGTTTCGGCCAACATGCTGCTGGCCCGCGCGATGCGCCTGCCCAGGACAAATGCGTGCGGCGGCTCGTTGAAACAGCTTTTGAAGGCGCGAAAAAAGTCGGCGACAGGTCTGTTCACGACCATTGCAAGTGTCTCGGCCGATAGATCGGTGTCGAGGAGATCATCAATTGTTTCCGCGAGGATCGCTTTCTCTTTGTCGGAGAAGTTCTTTCTGGACCGAGGCGATTTCGTTTGGCTTGCGAGACGCAGGAGCCGCGCTGCGATCAAACACAGCGCCCCCTCGGTGAACAGGGTTCCCGGGTCGTCCTTGCGGCCCATTTCATCGAACAGGTTACGCAAGATCGCGGCCAGCATCGGATCGCGGGCGCCGCGTGCGAACAGCGGTTCCAGATGATCCAGCAGATGCCTTTGCTCCAGGCCGCTGAGTGCTGCAAGACGCGCCGGGTCTATCGCGGTAAACAGACCGGCATGGTCCCGGTCGACGGTGACCTCCAGAGAAGCCTCAGGCACCTTGAAGTCGAAGCCGTCGGGTATCCATGTTGCGCGGTAGCGCGCCGCAGTGTTGTCGAAGTCTGCCGGAATGGCCGTCGAGCCGACATTTTGGATGATAACCAGTTCAGGTGTCGGCGGGTCCGGATAGTCACCAGCCGGCTGTCGCGCCATTGTTGATGAAACGCCGCGGGCTTTGTCATATGTCCGACTGACGACGAATTCGCGGTAAGGTCCTTCGCGATACCAGTCGTAATAGTTCTGTGTGTGCAGATGGTGCGACACGTCTCCGGGCTTCCCTCCTCATCGACGCTATAATGATAGGGCCAGCGGCCATTCTTTCAATGACGCTGCGTCAATTTCAAGAAGGTGCGGGTGAAGGAAAAAAGAAGCGCGCAGCACTTGGAAGGGAGGTAGCGACGCTGGTGCTGCGCGCGGCTCCAAAGCAGGCGGATTGGAGCTCTCCGGAGCTTAGTTCCGCAGCTCGCTGTCTTCTTTCACAAAAATCCTGTTTTCAGCCAATTGACCACCTTCGTAAAGTAACTGTAAGCGGCATATTTTTGAAAGCGGATGATGCTCGTGTTGTTTATGCTGTTCTCCTGAACTTCGTTGGAAGAAGAGATGGTCGACACGGTCATTGTGCGCGGGCTTTTGCGGTTTTTCGCCGGAACGGTAGTGCTTGCGCACAACATCACTTTTTCGGCTTGGCGAAGAGCCTCCGTTGACCAAGACCATCTTGCCGAGATCCTGAAGGACGATCGCGCATTTCTGGAGGGCGCAACGACCGATATCCTGGGGCTCTGCAAGGAAATCGGATGCTCCCTCCCAGGGGATTTCATGGGACTGTCAAAATTCTCGTCCATCCCGGTGGGGTCCTGCGTCGAAACGCAGGCTTTGCGAACCAGGTTCAGGAAAGACCATACACAAATGGCAGATGACGCAGCATTTCTGCTGAAGGTTGTGCCGTTCGAAACGCTGCCGATCTCGAAACCGATCCTCTCCCAGCATTCGGCCGCGCACGACATCTGGTCCAGGCGCTGGGGCTGAACATCGCAAAGACGCGTGCCGTGAGTATTCCCTGAAAGAGCGTCGCGCCGGTCACATACGATCCTCTGGGTGCCTTACCCCTCCTTGGCGGTTTTGGTTCTTTCGGCGGTAAAACTGTCCCGGTACCGTCCCGGCGTCACGCCCAGCACCTCCTTGAAGCTCGAGGTCAGGTGGGCTTGAGACGAGAAGCCGAGCGCATAGGCGATTTCGGAAATCGGCAGGTCGCTGTCTTTCAGCAATTCCCGAGCGCGACCGATGCGCCGCTCAATCACGTAGCGCTGTGGTGTGCAGCCGATACTCGCGCGAAACTTTCGCGAAAACGCGCTCGGCGTCATGTCGAAGCGTTTTGCCAGTGCTGCGACGCGGACCCCATCTTCTATCTGAGCATCGATCTCCGACAGAACGCTTCTGAGTGTCCCATTCGTGAAAACGGTCATTTGATCGTTTGCCGACATGTTGGTCGACGCTCCGATGGCATGAGATAGCAAGAGATCGGTTGCCGCACCCAGGAACGTGGTGTTCGGGCAGGATGGTTCGAAGAGGTGCCTGCGGATGGTCTGCGCAATCAAGGCGATGTCGCCGTGCCGGTGTTCGACAACGAGATCGGGAAGCCGCCATTTTTTTGAGCCGCATTGCGCAAGAAGCTTTGCGGCCCTGTTTGCGGTGACGGAGATGTAGATATGCTCGATGGCAGCCGACTGCCGGGCGTTGCGGGTTCTGCCGGAGGGCAGGTAACTCAGGCAAAATGCGCGCCGCACCCGTCCGACAGCGCCTTGCCCTCTCTCAACAATTGTCATGTCGCCCGAGGCCAGAGGGATCAGCAGCACACATCTGACCGGATCGATCCGTGCTTCAAACGCGGTGGCTTTGGTCACCGCCGCGTAAATGTCCCCGGTCGATGCGTGCGCAATTGGCTCCGGCAAGCCATGATCGGGAGACGGAACGATCATCGGTTGGCCTCCAACGCGTGAAGCAAGTGCCTGTCGGTTTGGTCTTTCATGCCTCCTACATGGCTCAAGTCTCACCGTCTTTCTTACAAGCAACGCGTTTTTACAGATTTCTGCACGAACGGGGCCTCAAGCGCGATCGAGAAGCCTGGCATGCCGCGGCACGTCACGCGTTTTTTGAGGGGAGAAGAGGCGAGCGCTCGCGGTTCAAGTGATTGCGTGCACACGTCGGCAGCCTCCCGTTTGTCTTCCGGTATGCAAGATTTTGTAAGCCGCTCAAATCTGGAAGAACGCAGATGACCGTTAGCGCAGACTGTCCGCGGGCCGATGGGAGCGTGGTTTCCAACTGGCGTGTCACTCAGGATCAATCCGCGCGAGGGCAAGGGTAATGAGCACCACAGAAGGCTTGGGCAGTGACCTACCGTCAGAACCCGGTGATCGCGGCTTCGGTGGTCCGTCCCCGCGGGGTAACATTTCTCCTCTGGTTTCGTTTCGCGGCGCGGTCTCTCTGAAACCGCAAGCTGTTTGCGACACTGAAACCAACTGCATCCTTGAAGACTGGAACGCACGCCGGAGCGCGACGCATGCCTCGCTGAAGCTCTTTCACAGGCTCGGCGATGCCTGCATGCTGGTTGATGCCGATTGTCGGCCCGCCGGTTACCTTCCGGATGCACAATCCAACACGCTTACGGAGACGCTGATCCGGGAGTTTCTTTTTCCCGATGGGCTCCGGTTGCTCAGTCCCGGTCCGGCCTTCGTTCTTCGCGCGCAATACAGTCTGATCGCGTTGGAAGGATTCTGGCACTTGCTGGTCTGTCCCATTCCAGATCCAGGCACCGACATCCCGGCTGGCGCAATTGTCGTCCACATAGACCGTCACCTGACAGATCGAACGGGTGGGCGGCGTTTGCATCAGGCTCCTGGCGTCTCAGATGGTCCCGGACCCGAGGACCCGCTCACGAAAATTTCGAAAATTGCCGCGCAGCAGCCGCAGTCAGGACGGAGGACGAATTCATGACACTGAATGGAGTGGGAAAGTCGGGAATGGTCCGGTCCGCGCTGCGTTTCCTGTTGGCGGTGTTGCTTCTTTTTTCGTTGCAGGACCCGGCGCGCGCGCAGCAATCACAACCGCCTGCGGTTGTCGTTTCCAAACCCATCGCTGAAATGGTCGTTGACTGGGACGAATACACGGGGCGCTTTCAGGCGGTTCAGACCGTCGACTTGCAAGCCCGCGTGACCGGATATCTCGCGGCCATCCACTTTGAAGACGGACAGCTGGTCGAAGAAAACCAGCTTCTTTACACGATCGATCAGCGTCCTTTTGAACTGGCCGTCAAACAGGCGAACGCGCGCCTGCAGGCGGCTGAAGCGACGCGCGATCTTGCCCTGCTCGAATTCGAGCGAGCGAGAGAATTGTTCAATCGGAATGTCGGCCCGCAGAGCGCGGAGCAACGCACGTCTGCCGCCTATCAGGAAGCCCTGGCAAACGTCGCCCTCTCCGAAGCGGAGCTCGAAATCGCGGAACTGGACCTGCAGTTCACGCAGATCCGGTCACCGATCAACGGTCGCATCGCGGAAACGCAAATCGATATCGGCGATCTTGTCATCGGTGGCCCCTCAGGGGCGACTGCTCTGACAACAATCGTCAGTGTCGATCCGATCGAGTTCGTCTTTACCGCGTCAGAAGCCGATTTCCTCAAATACGCGCGTCTCAACGTGACCGGCGAACGCGGAACGTCGCGAACGACACCCAATCCGATTTTTGTCCGGTTGCAGGACGAAGCGGCCTTTGACAGGGGAGGCGCAATGGACTTCGTCGACAACCGGCTCGATCCGAACTCCGGAACCATTCTTGGCCGTGCCGTGTTCGAAAACCGGGAAGGTTTTCTGCAGCCCGGTCTGTTCGGCCGCGCCCGTTTGTTGGGCTCGGGAGAATTCGAGGCTTTGCTGATACCAGATTCCGCGATCGTCGCCGATCAGGCGCGCTCGATCATCTACGTCGTCAACGAAAGCAATGTGGTCGAAACGCGTCAGGTCGTCAGGGGCGAAATCTGGTCGGGACTGCGGATCATCCGGTCCGGACTGAGTGCCGAGGACAACGTTGTCATTTCTGGACTGCAGCGGGTGCGTCCAGGCGGTCAGGTCTCGCCGGTGCTTGAGCAGATCAAGCTTCCGGCGGCGGAGTAGTTCTTATGGAGAAGAAGAACTTTTTCGTTGATCGCCCGATTTTCGCAACGGTCATTTCCATCCTCATCGCACTGATCGGTTTCGTTTCCTATCTGCGGTTGCCGGTTGCTGCCTATCCCGATGTCGTTCCTCCGACGATCCAGGTCACGGCGCTGTATCCCGGGGCATCGTCCGAAGTCATCGCAGACACGGTCGCAACCCCGCTGGAACAGGAAATCAACGGTGTTGAGAACATGCTCTACATGCTCAGCCAGTCGACCAGTGATGGCCGGATGGTGCTGACGATCACCTTTGAACTGGGAACGGACATCGATCAGGCACAGGTGCTGGTGCAAAATCGTGTTGCGATTGCCGAACCGCGGTTGCCCGAGGATGTCCGGCGCCTCGGCATCCAGACACAGCAGAACTCCCCCAGCCTGATGATGGTGGTCCATCTGCTCTCGCCGGATGGAAGCCGGGACCAGCTTTACATCTCAAACTACGCCCGCACCCAGATTGTCGATCGTCTGCTCAGGATTGACGGTGTCGGCCAGGCTACTGTGTTCGGCGAACGGGCATATTCGATGCGCATCTGGCTTGACCCGGACCAGATCGCCGCCCGGAATCTCACGGTTGGCGAGGTTGTGAACGCGTTGCGAACCAACAACATTCAGGTCGCCTCGGGGGCATTGAACCAGCTGCCGGTCGACGATCCCGGGGCCTTTCAGCTGAACATTGAGACCCTTGGACGTCTGGTCGATCCTGAGCAGTTCGAGGATATTGTCATCAGCGCTGACGCGAACGGGCGGAAGATCCGCGTGCGTGATGTCGCCCGGGTCGAACTCGGCGCCCAAGATTACAGCACCAACGGGTATCTCGACGAATTCACGGCATTGCCGATCGGTATATTTCAAAGGCCCGGATCCAATGCGCTTGAGACGGCTGAGGAAGTGATCCGGCTGATCGAGGCACTGTCCGAGGAGTTCCCGCCGGGCATAGAGTTCGACATCATCTACAACCCGACGGAGTATATCGAGGAGTCCGTCGAACAGGTTTATGTGACGATCGAAGAAGCGGTCATTCTGGTCGTCCTGGTGATTGTTGTCTTCCTTCAGTCTCTTCGCGCGTCGATCATCCCGATCCTGGCAATACCCGTATCCTTGATCGGCACCTTTTTCGTTATGCAGGTCTTCGGGTTTTCTCTCAACAATCTGACCCTGTTCGGATTGGTTCTGGCCATCGGTATCGTCGTGGATGACGCGATCGTGGTCGTTGAAAATGTCGAGCGGTACATCGAAGAGGGGTTCACTGCCCGCGAGGCCGCCCACAAGACAATGTCGGAAGTGAGCGGTGCCCTGATTTCCATCGGCCTTGTGCTCTCCGCCGTGTTCATTCCGGCTGCCTTCATCGAAGGTATCACCGGCCAGTTCATGCGCCAGTTCGCCATCACCATTGCTGCTGCCACGGCGATTTCGGTAACCGTCGCATTGACCTTGTCGCCGGCACTGTCGGCACTCCTTTTGAAAGACAAGACCACCCGGGCACCGTCGGGTGTGTTAGCCCGGATCTGGTCGGTCGCCGGGATCCCGTTCCGGGCCTTCGGCCGGGGCTTCAACTGGGTTTTTGACAGGCTTGCAGCTGCTTACGCGTGGCTTGTGTGCCGTCTGGTGAAGGTCACGATCCTGATGCTGCTGATCTATGCCGGTCTGATGTATGCAGCCTATTTCCAGTTCAACAGGGCACCGGCCGGGTTCATTCCCGATCAGGACCAGGGCTACCTCATCACCGTTGTGCAATTGCCTGCAGGGGCATCGCTGACGCGCACGGATGCCGTCATACGCGAGGCCAGCGATTTGTTGCGCAGCATGGATGGGTTTTCGCATACAGTCGCCTTTGCCGGTCTTGATGGCGCGACATTCACGAACGCGCCGAATGCGGGCGCGATTTTCGTTGTGACTGATCCGTTTGAAGAGCGTCTGCCGAAGGGGCTGACCAATGATGTGCTGATTGGCCGGGCGTTTGCCGAACTCTCCAGCATCACCGATGCGGTCCTTTTTGTCATCGCGCCGCCACCCATCCAGGGGATTGGCAATGCCGGCGGATGGACGCTTTACCTTCAAGACGAGCGCGGCCGCGGCCTGCGCGCGCTGGAAACAGTGACGCTGGACGTGGTGCAGACGGCAAACCAGACTCCAGGCCTTTCGCAGGTTTTCTCGCTCTTCAACACGGCGACACCGAAGCTGTTTGCAGATATCGATCGCGTCAAGGCGGAGGAACTGGGCGTGCCGCCTGATCGCTTGTTCGAAACGCTGCAGGTCTATCTTGGATCGGCGTTTGTGAACGACTTCAATTTCCTTGGCAGGACCTACAGGGTGACGGCGCAGGCGGAGGGGCATTTCCGGGATGATCCGCAGGACGTCCTCGATCTGCGGACCCGGTCCGACAATGGCAGCATGGTGCCGATCGGTTCGGTTTCAGTTCTCGAACAGCAGACGGGCCCTTACCGTGTCGCGCGCTACAATCTCTTTCCCGCAGCCTCCGTGCAGGGGGCGACGCTTCCCGGTGTGTCAACGGGGCAGGCGATCGCCACACTGGAAGCACTATTGGACGAGCGCCTGCCGGACGGCTTCGGATATGAGTGGACCGGTCTCACGCTGCAGGAAAAACTGGCGGGCAACACGGCAATCATCGCCTTTGCCCTTGCCGTTGTCTTCGTCTATCTGCTTCTGGCTGCGCTGTACGAAAGCCTCTTCCTGCCGCTCGCAGTCATTTTCATTGTCCCGATGTGTCTTTTGGCCGGGATCACAGGTGTCATGCTCAGAGGCTTCGACAACGACATTCTGGTGCAGATCGGCTTTGTCGTGCTGGTTGGACTTGCGTCTAAAAACGCGATCCTGATTGTGGAGTTCGCGCGGCAGGCCGAAGAACGCGGTCTGTCGCGGATTGATGCCGCAGTCGAGGCTGCACGTCTTCGCTTCCGTCCGATCCTGATGACGTCGTTCGCGTTCATTCTCGGCGTCGTGCCCCTGCTTCTTGCACAGGGCGCAGGCTCTGAAATGCGCCAGGCGCTCGGAACCGTCGTCTTCTTCGGAATGCTCGGCGTCACGTTTTTCGGTCTTTTGTTCACACCGGTCTTTTACGTTGCGTTTCGATGGCTCGAGATCAAACTGGTAACTCCGCCAGTCAAAAGCCAGGCGGTATAGTGCTCTGTTGTGGCGTTGAAATTGCGTTATGCTTTGGAGAGGAGGGAGGTGCTGGAAATTATTTCCGGACAGGCCGTTGAGGTTATGCCCAGGAACCCCGTTTCCGTCGATGCGGATGCTTTGAAAGCCCCAGCGCCAGGTACAAAACAAAAAGCCGCCCTCTCGGGCGGCTTTTTTTGCGCTTCACGACAAGGGCGAAGCCTGAAGGCGCAAAGGCAAATTGACATCGATCCATCGCATGTCGGCCGCTTTCGCGGCTTCGATGCCTTGCGGACTGTCTTCAAAAACAAGACAGGCCTGGGGGTCGACTTCAAGGCGTGCTGCCGCTGTGAGGAACAGGTCGGGCGCGGGCTTTGCGCTGCTGACGTCATCGATGGTGACAACTGTTTCGAACAGGTGCAGCAGGCCGGAGGCCTGAAGGGAGGCCTGCACGATTTGGCGTGAACCGCCGGAGGCAACGGCCATGGGCTTCAGGCCGTTGTTGGCCCTGGCGATCGCGGCGATCCGGGGTATTTCCTCAACCGTATCCATATGCGCCAGAATGTATTGCCGCAAATCCCGGACCGCGCGTGAGCGGTCGATGGCAACGCCCGTTTCGGCTTCAAACGCGGCCAGCAGCACGTGCTCGGACATGCCTGCCCGGGCATGATACCAATCGATTTTCATCTCAAGACCGGCGTTTGCAAAGGCCGATTGCCAGGCGGCCGCGTAAAGATCAGGCGTTTTCAGGAGGGTGCCGTCACAATCGAAAATCAGCGCCCCGGCCTCGCAAACACGTCGCTCCACGTCCTTCTGCTGCGCAGGAGCCGGCACGCAGCCGGTGCGGCCTGTCCCGGATATCGGGTGCGGTGCCTCGGTCATCCATCGAACCCGATGCTCGACTGGCGCTCTATCAGCCTGACGTCGTAATGTCTGACGTCGGGGGGGCGTGTGCCGTCCACGATCCAGGCCAGCATCGACTGCGCAGAACTCTGGCCGAAGTGCTTGGTGTCGCACCGGATCGAACTCAGACGCGGATAGACAAGTGAACTTTCCTCGATGTCGTCAAAGCCGATCAGACGTATGTCCTTGCCGACCTCCACGCCTGCCTCCGCAAATCCCGAGATCATCCCGAGTGCAACAAGATCGCTGAAGCAGATGGCGGCCTCGATTTCAGGATGTTCTCTTGCGATCTCAAGCGCCAGATCCCGACCGAAGGCGCGCGAGGGCCGCCCGTGGAATGCTCTCGGCGGCAAGCCGTTTGCCTCCATGAAGGATCTGTAGCCCGACATGCGTTCTTCGGTGATGGGCCTGTCCTCCAGGCCGCCGACAAAGGCGATGTTCCGGCATCCCAGGTCAAAGAGATGCCGTGTGGCGAGATCTCCCCCTGCTGCGTAATTGTGTGAGGCAAAGGGAAAGATATCTGTACGGCCGTCAAGCTGACGGAGCACCTGCATCGTCGGAATTCCAGCGCGCTCGATCCGCGCAAAGGCGTCTTCGTCACCGCCATAGGCCGGTGAAATCACGAATGCGGAGACGTCATGTTCAATCATGGATGCAATCACCTGTGCCTGGATGACGGGATCTTCATCCGTGTTGGCGACCACCGTCGAATAGCCCTTCCTGGCGAATTCCATCTGGGCGCTGGCCGCGAACTCGGTGAAGAACGGGTTGCGCAGATCGTTGATGATCAGACCGATCAGGCCGGACGCTGCTCCCCTGAGGCCGGCGGCGGACCGGTTGTAGACATAACCGAGTTTCTTGATGGCCGCGCCGACAGCATTGCGTGTGGCCGGTTTGACAAGCGGAGAGTTCTGAAGCACCAGCGAAACGGTCGATTTCGACACACCGGCCTCTTGCGCAACATCCAGAATGGTCGGTCTTTTCTTCATGCGCGCCCCGTCTTCCCTGTCTAGTCGACGCCGTGAAGCCTCAACAGGAGCTTCATGCGTTCGACCGCCTTGTCCGGCTTTGACAGCAAACGGGCCTGATCTGCAAGCCTGAACACCTCCGCGTAGTGGGTTATTTCACGCGAGGACTGGAAACCGCCGGGCATGATGAAGTGGCTCTGCGCGTCGTTCAACCAGGCAAGAAAGGCGATCCCGGCCTTGTAGAACTGGGTCGGGGCCTTGAAGATCTCCCGGCTGAGCGGAACCGTCGGCTCCAAAAGGCCGTGATAGGTCCGCAGGTCATTCCGGGCAAGGGCTTCGAGCGCCTGGCTCGCCGCAGGAGCGATAGCGGCAAAGGCACCAAGCAAGGCGTGCGAATGGCGCGTGCCGTCTCCCTCGATCAGCTCCGCATAGTTGAAATCGTCACCGGTATACAGAAGCACGCCTTCCGGCAAACGGGACCTGAGGTCCTCCTCGTAGGACTTTTCAAGAAGCGAGATCTTGATGCCGTCGACCTTGTCCCTGTGTGCTTCGATGATGTCCAGAACGGTCTGCATCGCCGTTGCTACGTCGCTTGATCCCCAATAGCCCGTGAGCTTCGGATCGAACATGTCGCCGAGCCAGTGGAGGATGACGGGTGACGCGGATTGCCGAAGCAGTGTCCCGTAGACCGCCTTGTAATCGTCTGCTCCGGCGTTTATCGCCGGAAAGGCCTGGGAGGCCATCAGGATGACCTGGCCGCCGGCGGCCTCGATCGCTTCCATCTGTTCCGTGTAGGCTGCGATGATGTCGTCCGTCGTGCGATACGCTTCGCGCGGCTTTTGATCCGTACCGGCCCCGCAGGCGACGCGCGGTTTCATGGGGTGGACCTTTGCCTCACGCATGGTTCGTTCGACAAGTTCCTTTGCTGTCGGCCAGTCGACACCCATGCCGCGCTGCGCAGTGTCCATTGCCTCGGCGAGGCCAAGGCCCTGATCCCAGAGCCAGTGCCGGAACCTGAGGGTGTTGTCCCAGTCGACGGCGGGCGATCCGATCCACGGATCGCGTTCGGCAAGCGGCGAGGAGACGACATGGGCGGCCGCGAACGCAATTCGGGTCAGCGGCGATTCCGGTGCGCGCGGGATCAGCGGATCGCCCGTGAGCGCATAGGCTTGCAGACGGTTGTCGAGCGTGGGGAGGGTCAGCATCGGCTACTCCTGAAACGTGTGCCGCCGGTGATCAGGCCGCAGTGGGGATGTCGAGAACGAGGATGCCGTCCAGACCGCCGATTGCATTTGCAACCAGCTTGCCGCCAAGCGCCTTGTGATCCGGATGCGTCTGATAACGTTCCAGCGCATCCCAATCCTCGAAGTCGACGACGAAGCCATGCATGTAGCCGCGCTCGATCTGTTCCGGGCTTTCGCTCCGGCCCGACGTGATGTCGAGAATGCCGGACACCTGCTCCCGGATTTCACGCAGTTCCTGGAAAAAGCCGCGAATGATGTCTTCGCCGACTTCCGGCTTAAACCTGATAAGGACGATGTGTCTGATCATGAAGGGTTACCCGTGGTCCTGCTTGATCATGTCGGCTCCCTTTTCACCGATCATGATGGCCGCAGCATTGGTATTGGAGGAAACAACGGTCGGCATCACGGACGCGTCTATGACGCGCAGTTGAGCAATCCCGTTGAAGCGAAGTCTTGGATCGAGCACGGCCATTTGATCCGATCCCATCCGGCAGGTCCCCGCCGGGTGATGAGATGTCTTGGAATGCTCACAGATGAAGTTGAAATAGTCCTCGTCCGTCTTGACGCCGGGGCCGGGCAGGCGTTCCGCCTTGATGTATTTCTTCAACGGTCCCTGGGCGAGGATTTCCTGGGTCAGCTTAAGACCGCGGATGGACATTTCACGGTCCTGCGGATCTTCCAGGTAATTCGGGTCGATCAGCGGCGCGTCCTTGGGGTTGTCGCTCTGGAGGCGCACGCTTCCGCGCGAGCGCGGTCTGAGGTAACACGAATTCAGCGTCACGCCACCATCCGGCATCGCCGCCACGCCCGATTCAATGCCCGTGCCGAGTCCAAGGTGGAATTGCAGATCCGGCGATCTGGCTTCCGGGTCGGCATACCAGAACCCGCCTGTTTCAAACAGGCTCGATGATACCGGCCCACGCCTGGTGAAGAGATATTGCAGGCCGGCGATCGCCGACCAGTGCAGCTTGGCGTAGCGGTCATAGGTGTAGGGACCGCTCACTTCACAGATGCAATAAAGATCGAGGTGATCCTGAAGATTGGCGCCGACCTCGGGCTGATCGCAGATGACATCGATGCCGAGGCTCTTCAGATGGTCCGCAGGTCCGATCCCGGACAGTTGCAGCAACCTGGGCGATCCGATCGATCCGGAGGACAGGATCACTTCGCTGCCCGCCTTCAAGAACGTGCCGTCAACAAGATCGACGCCCGTGGCGATGCCGTTCTCCACGACGATGCGGCGCACCTGGGTGTCGGTCCTGATGTGAAGATTTGGACGGTGCCGGTTGGGTGCGAGATAGGCCATAGCCGCAGATGATCGACGGGCATTTCTCTGTGTCAGCTGGTAATAGGCGGCACCGTCCTGTTTCTCACCGGTGACATCCTCGTTGCGCGGGATGCCGAGCTCGGCAGCTGCCTCGAAATAAGCTTCGCAGATCGGAAGCGGTGCGCATGGCTTGGAAACGCCAAGCGGTCCACCCTTGCCATGATAGCGGTTTTCGTAGGTGTCGTTGTCCTCGGCTTTCCTGTAATAGGGCAACACATCTTCGTAGCCCCAGCCTTCGCAGCCCATCTGGCGCCACTCGTCATAGTCCAGCGCGTTGCCGCGCGTGTAGATCTGAGCATTGATGGCCGATCCGCCGCCGATCACCTTGGCCTGGGTGTAGCGGAACACCCGATCCTGCATATGCCGCTGCGGCACGGTGTGCCAGCCCCAGGACCCGATGCCCTTGGTCATTTTCGCAAAGCCTGCGGGCACGTGGAAGAACGGGTGCCAGTCGCGGCCGCCTGCCTCCAGCAGCAGAACATTGACGTCCGGGTTTTCCGTCAGCCGCGCTGCTAGAACAGAGCCTGCACTGCCGCCGCCGATGATGATGAAATCGTAGCCCTTTTCCATATTGGTCTCTCAAAGGCGTGGAATGGAAAGCCCGCCATCCACATTGATGACGGAGCCCGTGGCAAAGGCCATCCGGCCTTCCACGAGCGGGAGGATTGTCGAGGCGATGTCGGCGGGGTAACCCCAGCGGGCCGAAGGAACGAGACCGTCCTTGATCCGGGCCGTGTACTTGTCCTTGACGCCTGCTGTGAGTGCGGTCTCGATGACGCCGGGGCGGATCTCGAAGACGCCGATGTCATGCGGCGCCATGCGGACCGCGAAGAGTTGCGCCATCATCGACGCACCCGCCTTGGAGACGCAGTATTCTGCGCGTTCGATGGAGATCATCTCGGCACTGACAGAGGTGACGAAGGTCATGGACCGGTAGCTGTCGCTCGGCCGGTCCAGCATGCGCCGGGCAATTTCCTGCGCGAGGAAAAACGCGCCTTTCAGATTGACGCCCATGACGAAATCGAAGCTGTCCGTTGTCACATCCAGCATGTCGCCGCGAATCTTCGCCGGCACGCCGGCATTGGACACGAATGTCGTGATCGGACCCAGGTCGGCTTCCACCTTGCCAACGACGCCGACATGGCCGTCGATATTCAGAAGATCGTGGGAATAGAACGCCGCATTCGGCCCAAGCTCTTCCAGGGCGGACCTGACTTCGCTGTCGCCGGGGTCGCATTGTGCAAGCAGGGCCACCTTGTAACCTGCCTCGACGAGCGCTGCGGAAATCGCGAGGCCGATGCCGCGCTGTCCGCCGGTGACCAGAGCGACCTTGCTCATGCTGCCAGCTCCTGTCGGATGGTGTCGGCGGTTCTGAGTGCAAGGGCGGCGACCGTGAGCGCCGGATTGACGGCGGCGGATGTGGGCAGAGCCGCCGCGTCGGTCACGTAGAGGTTCGGATGGTCCCAGGACCGGCAGTCGGGATCAAGAACGCTGGTTTTCGGATCATCGCCAAGTTGCGCCGTGCCGCATTGATGCGACGGCACGCGTCCGTCGAACAGTCTTGAAAGCACAAGCGGAAATCCGGCCTTGCGCAGGGTGGTCTTCGTGCGTTCCACCAGCTTCCTGTGCGCGGTCATGTTGGATCTGCGCCAGATCAGCTGGATCTTGCCGTTTTTCAGGACGACCCGGCTCTCAGGATCGGGCAGGTCCTCGGAGATGAGGTAAAGGTCGAGCGCGTGGCCGGAGATCCACCTTGCGGCAAAACCGGGAAGCTGCGGGACCTGGATTTTCAGGATATCGGGCGTCACCCTTCCGAGCAGTTGTACATTGCCGAGCGGTCTGTCATCGTCCCCGTCGCTGAGATACCAGTCGTTGATGCCGAAGGTTTTCTGATAGACGGCGTCGTTGCGAAACCTTGGATCGATGGCGATCATCGCCGTTGCATTGTGGTTCATGAAGCAGCGGCCGACCTGATCGGAGCTGTTGGCAACTCCGGACCTGAGCAGCAGGGCTGCCGTCTGGACAGCGCCGGCGCAAACGGCAACGATTGCCGGATTGAGCGTGGTTTCCTCACCGTCCTTCAGGAAGGTGACGGAGCTGATTTTGCGTGTCTCCGGATCAGCCTTGAGGCTCGTGACTTCCGCGCCGGTGATGAGGTTGACGTTGTCATGCGCCAGTGCTTCGGCAAGGCCGCAGGTTTCGGCATCCATCTTGCCGCATCTGAGATCCGGGTATCCGTCCCAGCCGGTTTTCCCTGCTGCCAGCCATTGCTCGATATCCACGCCGAGCGGCAGCGAGAATGGTTTGACACCGGCTTTCATCAGTCTTTCGCGGGCGATCCGGATTGCGTCCTCGTCCGCGACGGCCGGGAACGGGTAGGGTCCCTCATGGTCCGGTTCCGTGGGATCGCTGGAAACGTCGCCGCGGACCTGGTAAAGCTTCTCAGCGGCTTCATACCATGGCGCGATGTCCTGGTAGCGAAGCGGCCAGGCCGGGGACACGCCCTCGTAGTGCTCCATCTGGTCGAAGTCTTGTGCGCGATAGCGGATCAGAACCGCGCCGTAGAGCTTCGAGTTCCCTCCGACGTTGTAGTAGTTCCCCGGTTCGAACGGGTTGTCCCGTTCGTCAAGCCAGGTCTCGGACGAGCGGAAGGCGCTGTTGGTGTAGATGCGCCAGGGATCGCGTGCCGGTGCATCGTCGGGAATGCGGTGCCCGCGTTCCAGGATCGTGATCCTGGCGCCGGACGGCGCAAGGCCGGCAGCAAGGGTGGCTCCCCCCATGCCGCTGCCGACGATGACGATGTCCGGCGCTTCTTTCATGCGTCAGGCGATCCTGTTTTCGCTCTGCGGATCGAAGGCGACCGCCTTTTCCATGTTGAAGGCAAACGGGAACGTTTCGCCGGCGTTGACGGCAACATCAGCGCGGAAGCGGCCGGTGACGTCCTTGCCGCCGATCTGGCTGACGACGAACGTGTCAGACCCGGCAGGTTCGGTGACTTCGACGGGCGCGTCGACAATGTGAACGGCCTGCGAGTTCCTGTCGGCACCGTCCCTGTCGGTGATCGCCTCCGGGCGGATGCCCAGAATAATGTCCCGTCCGACGTCCGAGGCGAGCTTGTCCGTGGCGAAAGGGATTGAGGCCTTGGTACCGTCCGCAAGCGAGACCTCGGCCGCCGGTTGACCGTTTTCCGAGACCACCTTCGCAGGGAACAGGTTCATCGACGGCGATCCCATGAAGCCGGCAACGAACATGTTGGCCGGATTGTCGTAGATTTCCTTGGGCGTTCCGAGCTGCTGTACATAGCCGCCGAACATGACTGCGATGCGCGTTGACAGCGTCAGGGCCTCGATCTGGTCATGGGTCACGTAGACGATCGTGGTTCCGAGCTTCTGGTGAAGTTTCTTGATTTCCGTGCGCATGTCGACGCGCAGTTTCGCATCCAGGTTGGAGAGCGGTTCATCGAACAGGAACACGTCCGGCTCCCGCACAAGGGCACGCCCCATTGCGACACGCTGGCGCTGACCGCCGGACAACTGGCCGGGTTTGCGGTCGAGCAGATGCTTGATCTGCAACAGATCGGAGACCTGCGCGATGCGCTTTTCGCGCTCCGACTTTTCGATGCCGTGCATCTCCATGCCAAAGGAAATGTTGCCGCTCACCGTCATGTTCGGATAAAGCGCATAGGACTGGAACACCATTGCGATGTTGCGGTCGGCAGGTTTCACTCCGTTCATGCTCCGGTCGCGAATGGCGATCTCGCCGGATGTGATGTCCTCAAGGCCGGCGATCATGTTCAGCAGGGTGGACTTGCCGCAACCGGACGGCCCGACCAGAACGAGGAATTCGCCTTCTTCGATCGAGATGTCGGTTTCGTGCAGAACCTGCACCGCTCCGTAAGACTTGGTCGCCTGTTTGATGTCGAGAAAGCCCATTGTCTTATCCTTTAACTGAGCCGGCCATCAGGCCACGGACGAAGTACCGGCCCGCGACGATGTAGACGAAGAGAGTTGGCAGCGCGGCCATGATCGCGCCTGCGAAATGGACGTTGTATTCCTTCACCCCGGTCGAAGACTGTACCAGGTTGTTCAGCGCAACGGTCATCGGCTGACTGTCGAAATCGGAGAAAGACGCGCCGAACAGGAAGTCGTTCCAGATGTTGGTGAACTGCCAGATGATGCAGACCACGGCGATCGGTCCGGACGACGGCAGCAGGATGCGCCAGAAGATGCGGAAGAAGCCGGCGCCGTCGATCTGAGCCGCCCGCACCAGTTCGGTCGGGAAGGCGGCGTAATAGTTCCGGAAGTAAAGCGTCGAGAAGCCGATGCCGTAGACGAAGTGCACGAAGATCAGACCCGGCACGGACCCGGCAAGACCCATCAGGCCCAGCATCCGCGCCATCGGGATAAGCACCATCTGGAAGGGAATGAAGCATCCGAAGAGCAGCAGGCCGAACAGGATGGTCGCGCCGGGGAACGTCCACTTCGTCAGGACGTAGCCATTGAGCGCGCCGACCATGGTCGACAGGGCAACCGCGGGGACAACCATGATGATGGAGTTGAGGAAATAGGGCCTGAGGCCTGTTGCCTCGACACCGACCTGGGCGCTCGACCAGGCGCTGAGCCAGGGTGCGAAGGTCCATTCCTGCGGCAATGCCATCATGCCGCCCGCGGTGATCTCGGACAGAGGTTTCAGCGAGTTCACCACCATCACGTAGAGCGGCAGCAGGTAGTAGATACAGAAGACAGCCAGCAGCGTGTAGAGAACGAAGCGGGCAAGGTTGAAGGAGCTTTTCGCGTTTGCAGAAGCCATCACTTCTTCTCCCTCAGTTCGGACCACAGATAGGGCACGATGATCGCGGCAATCGTCATGAGCATGATCACGGCGGAAGCTGCACCGATGCCCATCTGGTTTCGCGTAAACGTGTAGGAATACATGAAGGTTGCCGGCAGTTCGGTGGCCGTTCCCGGTCCGCCGCCGGTCAGGGCGATGACAAGGTCATAGGACTTGATCGCCATGTGCGCGAGCACCACGAAGGCCGACATGAAGGCCGGACGCAGCTGCGGGATCACGATGCGGCGGTAAAGGGCGAAGGTGGACGCGCCGTCGATCTGGGCCGCCTTCATCATTTCGCTGTCGATCCCGCGCAGTCCCGCCAGGAACATGGCCATGACGAAACCGGAGGTTTGCCAGACGGCGGCTATGACAATCGTATAGATCGCCATGTCGCTGTCCTTGATCCAGTTGAACTCGAACGTTGTCCAGCCCCAGCCGCGCACCACGGCCTCCACCCCGATGCCGGGATCGAGAAACCATTTCCAGGCAACACCGGTCACGATGAAGCTGAGCGCCATCGGATAGAGATAGACCGTGCGGATGAAGCCTTCCGCGCGGATACGCTGATCGAGCAGGATTGCCAGCAGCAATCCGAGCGCGCAGCAGATGACAATGTAGAGGACGCCGAAAATGACGAGGTTCGTGACGGCCGTGTCCCACGCCCTGATGCGGAACAGGTTCTCGTAGTTCTTCCAGCCGACCCATCCGAAAGTCGGCAGGATCCGGCTGTCGGTAAAGGACAGGTAGAGCGTGAACAGGATGAAGCCGTAGACGAAGATCGCAACGATGGCGACGGTCGGGCTCAACACGATTTTGGGTAAAGCGTCACGCAGTCTGTCAACAACGGAACCGCGTGGGTTCGCCGCTTCAGAAATAGACATCTCAGGCCCCCAGCTGCCGGAAAGCGGTGCGGATGCACCGCTTTCCGTAGGGTATTTTACTTGTTGATTTGAACGGCGGTCACGAGTTCATCGACAGCGGTCGCGCTGTCGTACTCGCCGTTGAAATGCGCCGTGATCACATCATACATGGCGTTCTTGACCGCAGCCGGGTTGGCGTGGCCGTGCGCCATGGAGCCGTAAAGATTGCCGCTGTCGGCAGCCTTTTTCAGATCGGCCATGCCCTTCTTGCCGCACGCGTCGAAGGCTTCGTTCGACACGTCCGTGCGGGCCGGGACGGAGCCCTTGACCACGTTGAACGCGGACTGGAAGCTCGGTGACAGGATCGCGGTTGCAAGAGCAGCCTGTTCCTTGCCGACTTCGGAGCCCTGGGCGAACATTGCGAACTGGTCGGCGTTGAACGTGACCTGGTCCTGCGTGCCCGGGAAACGGAAGCACAGGAAGTCCGCGTCAGGCTGTTTGCCGGCGTTCAGGAATTCACCCTTGGCCCAGTCACCCATCATCTGGAAGGCAGCATCGCCATTGATGACCATGGCTGTCGCCAGGTTCCAGTCGCGGCCGGAGAAGTTGTCGTCGACATAAGACCGGATCACGGCCATACGGTCGAAGGTTTCCTTCATCGTGTCGGAGCCGAGGGTTTCCTCGTCAAGGTCGATGAATGCCTTCTTGTAGAAGTCCGGACCGCCTGTCGACATTGCAACGGCGTCAAAAACGGTCGCGTCCTGCCAAGGCTGTCCGCCATGTGCGATCGCGGTCTTGCCGGAGGCCTTCACCTTCTCAAGCGCTGCCACAAACTCGTCCCAAGTGGTGGGAACGGCAATGCCGAGCTCATCGAGAACGGCCTTGTTCGCCCAGACCCAGTTGGTGGAGTGAACGTTCACCGGTGCGGACACCCATTTGCCGTCATGCTTGGCAAACTGCTGCAGTGCTTCGGGAACAACGTCATCCCAGCCCTCAAGGCCGGCCTGGATGTTCAGGTCGGCAAGAGCGCCTTCGTTGGCCCAGTCGAGAATGTCAAAGCCGAGCATCTGTACCGCGGTGGGCGGGTTGCCGGATGTGACGCGGGCGCGCAGCACGGTCATGGCCTGAGAGCCACCGCCGCCGGCGACCGGCATGTCCTGCCAGCCGATGCCCTGACCTTCAAGATCCTGCTTCAGGACGTTCAGCGCAGCGGCTTCGCCGCCGGATGTCCACCAGTGCAGAACTTCAACGTCTTCTGCCTTAACGGCGGTGCTTGCTGCCATAAGAGCGGCGGCCGCCGTCATCATCGTCAATTTACGCATGGATTTCCTCCCTTTACGTGCCTGTCGTCGTCAAGAGCGCCGAACATTCGCGCTCGCTCGTCACGCAACGCCTATTGTAACGTTGCAAACCCTGTGAATGTCAATCTTTAAATCTTTTCTCTTTGGGAATAAATTTTTTGTTTTTTTACATGCATTTAATTGGAAACTTGTGATTTTGCGTTGCAGCATCTTTCTTTGTTGCAACGTTTTAAATTCCCTGATTAGACTTGTCGAACCGTATGAGCTACAAGCCTCTGGTTGAGGGGAACGGGCATGTCGCAGAAAAACGCTGGAACAACGATGGACGGTGCCGCGGACGCGCACACGCGCCCGACGTTGCGTACGGTAGCGGCCGAAGCGGGTGTTGCCGTGACAACGGTCTCGCGCGCGCTCGCCGATGATCCCAGGATTGCAGAGACCACCCGGAAGCGTATTTCCGAGATTGCCGACAAACTCGGCTATGTACCGAACCGGGCCGCCCAGAGACTGCGCACGGGGCGCACCAAGGTCATCAGCCTCCTGCTCAATCCGAGACACGAGTTCCTGAGCTTTACCTCCGAATTTCTCGGCGGCATGTATGAAGGGCTCAACGGCACGGGCTACTCGATCAACATCACCGCCGATAGCCTGGGTGACGACCGGCTTGAAACCATCCGCAACATCCGCCGGCACTCCCTGGCCGATGCGATCGTGTTCACCAGAACCGAGTGTTTCGACGACCGCGCCCGCTACCTGCTTGAACACGATTTTCCGTTCGTCACCCACGGGCGCACCGACTTCATGACGCCGCATCCCTTTGTCGATTTCGACAATGAGGCCTTCGTGCGCATGGCGATCGCGCGTCTCGTTGAAAAAGGGCGCAAGCATATCTGCATCGTCATGCCGAATGAGAAATACACGTTCGGACAGCATCTGCGCTTTGGTGCGCGGCAGGCTGCGACCGACCACGGCATGAAGCTGACGATCCCGGCGGAGGTCGACCTGGACAGCGAGCCCGACGACATCGCCGCGACCCTGCGCAGCCTGCACGCCGGCCCGGATGCACCGGACGGTTATGTCTGCGTCGGTGAGGTCAGCGCGCTGATCACGCTTGCCTTTCTCAATGACATGGGACTGGCAGAGGGGCAGGATGTCGACGTTGTCGCCAAGCGGGCGTCGCCGATCTCCAACCATTTTCGGCCGCGTATCGAAACGATCGACGAAGACCTGCGTGCAACGGGAAGGGCTATGGCCAAGGTTCTTCTCGACCGTATTTCCGGCGCGCCGGTCGAAGACCTGCAGGTTCTGCTGCAGCCCGAGGGACCTTTCTCGATTTCGAGATAGGGCCGTCATGCGGGCACCCACGGATCGCGAGACCTGCCGATCTTCATGGTGACCGTCTTCGCTTCCAGGAACTCGTCGAGGCCGTATTTGCCAAGTTCACGTCCCTGTCCGCTTTCCTTGTAGCCGCCGAAGGGAAGCTCCGCGAAGCCGTCCATCCACGTGTTCGTCCAGATGGTCCCGGCATTTGCACGGCGGGCGAACTCCAGACATGTGTGAACGTTTTCGCTCCATACGCCGGCGGACAGACCGTAATCGGCATCGTTCACAAGTTCGATCGCCTCATCGAGCGTGCGGAACGTCAGCACAGAAAGGACCGGGCCGAAGACTTCCTCGCGCGCGATGGCCATGGAACTGGCCACATTCGTGACGATCGTCGGCTGGTAGAACTGGCCGTTCAGGCCCGGTACATCGAGCGCGCCGCCACCGAGCGGCACGTCAGCGCCGGCTGTCCTGGCGTCCTGAACATAGGTGTCGATCTTTTTCTGATGCTCAGGGGTTATGATCGCACCGACCTTGGTCGACGGGTCCAGCGGATCGCCGAACGGAACCTTGCGCGACAGCGCGATCGTCCGCGCCACGAACGCGTCAGCGATGTCCTCGTGCACAATGATGCGGGAGCCGGAATTGCAGCATTCACCTGCATTGAAGTAAACGCCGAACGCGACCGCGTCTGCGGCGTTTTCAAGATCGGCATCGGGAAAGATCACCTGCGGGTTCTTGCCGCCGAGTTCAAGGGACACTTTCTTCAACGTGCCGGCCGCAGCCCTGACAATGGCCTTGCCGACACCTGTCGATCCGGTGAAGGTGACAATGTCGACGCGCCTGTCCTGGGTCATCGCCGTTCCGACCGGATCGCCGTACCCGAGAACGATATTCACCACACCGGCGGGAATACCGGCTTCAAGCAGCAGTTCACCCATGATGACGGTCGTTGCCGGTGTCATCTCGGAGGGCTTGATTACCGCCGTGCAGCCCGCTGCGAGTGCGAAGGGAAGCTTCTGGGAGACGATCAGAAACGGAAAATTCCAGGGCGTGATGATGGAAACCACACCGATGGGTTCCTTGAGCACCAGGCCGAGATAATCGCTTCCGAGCGAGTTGTGGCTTTCGCCATGCATTGTTCGTGCAAGCGAGGCGGCAAAGCGCCAGATGTCCGCCGCGCCCTCGATCTCGGCTTTCGCCTGGCTGATCGGCTTGCCGGATTCCAGCGTTTCCATGAGAGCGATCCGCTCTCTCTCGCGATCGATCAGGTCCGCGACTTTCAGCAGAAGCGTCGCGCGGTCCTTGCCGCTCGTGCGTGACCAGCGTCCCTTGTCGAAGGCCAGCCGCGCCGCGGCGATCGCGGCGTCCGCGTCAGCCTTGCCGCCCTTGCTGGCGATTGTCACAACGGACCCGTGCGACGGAGATGTCCTTTCGAAAGTCGCCGCATCCGTGCTGACACGCCAGGCACCGTCGATCAGGTGGCGGGCGACGAAAGGCTCGGCTGGAATCTTTGCTTCGCTGATGGAGACGACGTTCAGATCAGTCATTTCTATTTCCCAGGAAAATCCGGTTTGCGTTTTTCACGGAAGGCGGTGACGCCTTCTTCGCGGTCTGCCGTCGGGCCGATCATGCCGGCACCAAGCGCTTCGATCATCGCGCTGCGGTCTTCTCCGGCAGCCGCGTGGATCATGTATTTGGCAACTTCAATTGCGCACGGGGACTTGGTTGCCAAAGCCTCCGCCAGCTCGAAGGCCTTGGCACGCGGGTCGTCGGCCAGCTCTGCGGCAAAGCCAAGAGCGTGGGCGCGCTCGGCGGAAATCCGCCGGCCAAACAAGGCCATTTCCTTCACAACCGGTTCACCCAGAAGGCGGATCAGGCGCTGCGTCCCCGACCAGCCCGGTACGATCCCGACGGACGCCTCGGGAAGGGCCAGGGTTGCCTTGGGCGCCATGACGCGGATATCGGCGGTCGCGGCGAACTCCAGCCCGCCGCCGAAGGCTTGCCCGCCTATGGCAGCAACCGTCGGCTTGGAGAGGCGGGCAACGCGATCGAACAGCCGATGACCTTCGCGCACCCAGTGCCGGGCAAAGTCCCATGGGCCGAGTTCCGACCAGGCAATGATATCCGCGCCCGCGCAAAAGGCCTTTGCGTCCTCTGCGCTGATGACGACCGCCCGAATGGCCGGGTCTTTCTCGATCATTGCGCAATGAGGCTCGATCGCCGCCAGCATGTCGGTGGTGAAGGCGTTGAGCTTTGCCGGATTGTCCAGCCTGATTTCAGCAATCGGACCGTCGACGATGAGATGAAGCGCGCTCACAGGTGCAGCTCCATCGCTTCACGCCGCAACAGCGCTTTCGGCATTTCCTTGAGGTCGTTTGCGAGCCGGACCCGGCCCGAGGAAGCGTCGACGATGTCACGCTGCGGGTCGATGCCAGGCATGATCTCGGTTGCCAGCAGTCCGCTCTCGGTCAGCTGGATGACGCAGCGCTCGGTGACATAAAGAACCTCTTGCCCGAGTTCCCGTGCGCGGCGGCCGGAGAAGGTGACGTGCTCGACCTCATCCACCATCTTGGTGAATTTGCCCGGAGACTTCACGGTCAGCCGGTCGTCGGACAAGTCAAGGTCGGCACCGGCTTCAAAGAGACCGGAGAAAACGATCTTCCCGGCATTTGCGGTGATGTCGACAAAACCGCCGCATCCGGCCGTGAGGTAAGGTTTCTTGCCGAGCTTGGAAACGTTGACATTGCCGTCCAGGTCGATTTCCAGGAAGGACAGGAAGGAGACGTCGAAGCCGCCGCCCTGAAAATATGTGAACTGTTGCGGGGAGGGCATGTAGGCATCGGCGTTGGAGGCGCAGCCGAAAGCAAAGCCCGTCAGCGGCATGCCGCCTGTCGCTCCCTGCTCAATCGCCCAGGTGACCGCCTGTTCCTGTCCGGCCTCCAGAAGAACGCGCGGGACCATGGCGGAAATGCCGAAGCCGAGATTGGCGGTCTGACCCCTGCTCAGTTCCATGGCTGCGCGTCTTGCAACGACTTTCTCAATGCCGTGCTCTGCCAGGGAAAAGCTCGACCACGGGCGCATGATCTCGCCGGAGATTGCCGGATCATAGTCGGTCTCGGTGGTCTGGCGCTGGTCCGGGTCCACGACCACGAGGTCGACCAGGTGTCCGGGCACACGGACGTCATGCGGCCGCAGGGAACCGGACGCGGTCACACGCTTGACCTGCGCAATGACGAGGCCGCCATGGTTGCGCGCGGCTATCGCCTGTTCCAGCCCGCCGAGATAGGCCCCCTCGTGCTCATAGGTGAGATTGCCGCGCTCGTCAGCCGTGGTCGCCCGGATGATGGCGACATCGGGAACAATGTTGGGGAAGTGTAGCCAGGTCTCGCCGCCAAATTCAATTCTAGAAACGATCGGCTTTCCGGCCGCGACGTCGTTCATGGCGCAGCCCTGGCGGATCGGGTCGACGAACGTGTCGAGCCCGACCTTGGTCATGACGCCCGGACGGCGTGCGGCCACGTCCCGGTGCATGTCGAACAGGATGCCGGAGGGAACGTTGTAGGCAGCGACCCGGTTGTCGACCAGCATCTGCCAGATGTCCGGCATGGGAAGAGAAGAGGGGCCAGAGGGATAGGAGCCCGCGATGATCGTCGACAGAAGGCCGTCTCTGGCGATGTGGTCGATCCCCTTGATCCCGTACATGTCACCGGCAGCAATCGGGTGGATCGTCGTCAGGTTCCTCGGGTGCCCCTCCGCCGCGAACCTCTCGCCAATGGCTTGAAGAACTTTGTCGGGGCACCCGAGGCCGGAGGAAGAGGAAACCGTGACCACGGCATTGTCGGCGATTTGCGCGACAGCTTCTTCAACAGGGACAATCTTGGATGACATGGGTCAGAACCCTCCGTAGTCGACGCGTTCGGTCTTGCCGCTCCGTGCGGCCAGGCGAACGGCATGGGCAACGGCCAGGGACTTGATGCCATCGACGCCGTCAGCAGACGGCGCGCCGTTTCCGCGGGCAGCATCGGTGAAGAGGCCGAGCGCGCGGTGATAGAGATTGTGGGTCTGGAACGGGATTTCGCGTTCGCCGCTGCCGTCAACGAGCCTGATCTCGCCAATCGGCTGTTGGGTCATGACGTTGCGCGCAAAGATCGACCCTTCGGTGCCGTGAAACTCAATGCCGGTGCCGGCGAACCCGTGGGTGAAGCTTTCGTGGGTCTGTACCATGGCGCCTGAGGGCATGGACCAGACAGACATGACGCTGTCTTCAACGCCTTCGCCCATTCCGGACGTGCCGGCTTTGGCCACCACGTCGACCGGGTCCTCTGAAAGGTGGAAGCGGATCGTATCGGCATCATGCACAACGATGTCCGGGATGACGCCACCGCCTGCGGCCGCATCGTTGATGCGCCAGCCGCGCAGGTGCTCGGGCAAATTGACCGCATGGAAGACGCGCGCGCTCAGAACCCTGCCGATCCGGCCGGAAGAGATCAGGTCCCTTATGGCGAGGTGCGAGCCGGCATTGCGCAGGTGGTGGTTTGTCGCGAACACAACGCCCTTGTCACGCGCTGCCTTCACCATCTCGACTGCATCTTCAAGCGTCATCGCCAGTGGTTTTTCGCACAGGACGTGCTTGCCTGCGGCAATCGCCGCCATCGCCTGCGGATGGTGTTTTTCGTTCGTGGTGGAGATGTAGACGGCGTCGACCGTTTCATCCGCCAACTGCGCGTCCAGATCGGTGAAGCTTTCCGGAATGGCATTTTCCTGTGCGAAGGAAGCGCCTCTTTCCGCGTTCGAGCTCAGAACCGAGAGGATCTCGGCCCCGTCCTGGGTACGGATCGCATCAATGACATATCCGGATGCAATTCGGCTCGCACCGATCAGGGCCCAACGCATTCATACCTCCCGAGAGATTAATTTGGAACGTTCCAATTTGTTGAATGCATAAAACTTGGAACGTTCCAATTTGTCAAGTGAGAAAGCAGGAAAAGTTGCTGTTCTGTTTAGCCGGAGGGTAAAAGATTCAGCGCAAAGGAAGCCCGAAGGCGCGATCGTGCGCCCGGTCCGGGATATGTGACGCCTGATTGCGGACCAACGATCTCAGATTGAGGCGACGGCTTTCAGTGGCAACATCGTCGGCTGCGCGTCCTCTTCCGGCGCCGTTTCCGACAGGAGCCCTCTGGAAATCACGATGGCGATCGCGTGTTCCCTCGTTTTCGCGCCCAGCTTGCGTCTTGCATTGCGAATATGAAACTCCACCGTGATGGGAGCTATTCCGAGGATCGACGCGATCCGTTGTGGCCGCTCACCGACCGCAAGCTGTTGCAGGCACTGGACCTCGCGGCGGGTAAGGTGTTCCAGTTCAAAATCAACCTTATCCACGTCGAACACATTCCGTCTCCCGCATCGCCCGATTTGCATAGCCCTTCATCGCTAGCAGGGCGCTTGCCCTCAGGCATGACCAAATTTGGGTATGACGTTGATTGCCTTGGCGCAGGCGCTACATTCGACTTGGAAATTGGCGGAATTTTCATCGTCAATTTATGCAGGCAAGGGGCGTCGACGCGGTTTGAGCGAAACAGGAAAAGGACCGGATCCGCAACGGCTCGACGACATGATTGCGCATGCTTACGGCGCTATTCTTGATCAGGACAAGTTTGACGAATTGATTTATCTGGCTGAAGGCAGCCTTTCGGACCCCGGTGCCCGCAAGGAGCTTCTCCGCCGCAAGCGTGATATCGAAGCGCATTTCGAAACAGCGGAACAGTTGTTGTCGAACCTGCCGAAACCGGTTGTCGAGGCGGATCGCCCGGAGCTGACCATCGGGGCAGATCTGAGGGTGACAAAGGCAAACAGCCTTGCGGAGACCGTATTGGGAGCAGCGGTGGGTGCATCGCTTGAAGACCTCCCGGTCGACGGCGATGCGCTGCAGCTGCTCCGCGAGGCCGTCGCAGGCCGGTTGGCCGACTGGCCCGTTATCCGAATGCCGAAACGGGAGACCGGGAAGCATGTTCTCCTGGCTCTGACGAAGACCGAAACAACGTCCGCCGGTGCGGAATGGCGCCTGTCCGGGGTTGAGAGCCTGTGGCGGCCCGGTGCCAGTCTTGCCATGCAGAGCCTTTACGGACTGACCCCGTCGGAGACGGATGTCCTGTCTCTGCTTGTCGGTGGACATTCGCCCTTGGAAATTGCCGAAGCGCGAAACAGGTCCGTCGAGACAGTCCGTCAGCAGATCAAGTCGATGATCATGAAGACGAGATCGCGCGGCACCGGCGAACTGACCGATCTTGCGAAGGCCGTCGCCGCTTCGTCGAACAGAAGGTCTTCAGGCTTGCACAACGCTGCAGGCTCTGCGCGGTATCAGGTGGAACTCGCGGACGGTCGCAGGCTTGACTATCTGGAACAGGGGGCGTCCGATGGCCGGACTGTTCTGTTTCTTCACGGGTGTCTTTGCGGAAATCGCATGCCGAATGACGCGGCACGCCACTTCGCAGAAAACGGCATCCGGTTTCTGTCCCCGGCACGGCCCTGGCACGGACAGAGCGATGGGCATGACGTTCTGCTGCTCGATCCGAAGCGCTATGCCCATGATCTGCGCGAGCTGCTCGATCAGCTTGACGTCGACAAGGTCTCGCTGGTCGCGTTTGATGTCGGCAGCATCTTCGCACTTATGTGCCTTCCGCAGCTTGAAGACCGGGTGTCGGAGCTCCTTTGCGTTTCCGCGCAGCCACCGATGCGATCCTTTCAGGACTTTGCCAGTGCGCCGCCGCAGCAGAAGCTTTTTGCAATCCTGCCGCGTGTCTCTGTCTCGCTCTTGAGCTACATGGCAAAGATCGGCGACAAGCGACTGAAGCGGGACGGACCGGGCGGCTTTGCCCAAACCGTGTTTGCAGGGGCCCCCGCCGATCTGGATGCGTGCCAGGATCCGCATCTGCTGGACCTTTTCTGGCAGGGCCACCTCTTCCACGTCGAAACGGGATCCGACAGTTTCATAAACGATTGCCGTTTCGTGGCATCGGATTGGGACCGCACGCTGCAACCCGCGAATGTGCCTGTCCATTTCGTTCACGGGACCCAGAACCGGTCCATTCGCCCCGAGCGGATCCTGGCCTTTGCCGAACGGATTGAGGCGCGGGTATCGCTGGTCGAAAATGCGGGGCACAGCCTGCCGTTCAGTCACTGGAAGGAATGGGTGAGATTTCTCGACGGGACCGACTGACCGCGACCTAATGAAATCGATAGGTGTCTTTGAACTCACCTCCGTGTTCTCCTTGAGCGTTACCCGTTCCAAGGATGATTTTGGATGTACGCATTTTTTTCCAAGCTGTTTTTTATTTGTTTTTTAATATCTTGTGCCCTGACGCCGCTGAGTGCGCAGGAACTTTCGCCCGGACGCGCAATGTTCGTTTTCGACGGATCCGGTTCCATGTGGGGACAGATCGACGGGCAGGCGAAAATCGTCACGGCGCGCGAAACGCTTGCGCGCGTGGCAACGCAATTGCCGCCGGACCTGGAAGTCGGTCTCGTCGCCTATGGCCACAACCGAAAAGGTGACTGCAACGACATCGAGACGCTTGTACCGATCGGGCCGGCCGCGACCCGGTCAGGTGCGCTGGTTTCTTCCGTTCAATCCTTGAACCCGAAAGGCAAGACCCCGCTGACGAAGGCCGTCAGGCGCGCAGCCGATGCATTGCGCTTTCAGGAAGACAAGGCAACCGTCATCCTGATCACCGACGGCATTGAAACCTGCGAGGCCGATCCTTGCGCCGTCGCATCGGAGCTGGAAGCGCTGGGAATCGACTTCACGGCGCATGTCATCGGTTTCGGCCTTACGGCGGAAGAAAGCGGGCAGGTTGCCTGCCTTGCAGAAAACACCGGCGGGCTTTTCCTGAATGCCGATGACGCAGCAAGCCTCGGTGAAGCGCTTCAGCAAACCGTTGCCCTGGCTCCGGCCCCCGGTCCTGCAGCGCCGGCCGCCTCGCTTTCCAAGAACCTTTCGGTTTCCGTCAGCCTGGAAGAAGGTGCACCGGCGCTGACAGATGCCGACGGTGTGCGGGTCTTCTGGACCGCCGTGCTGGAGGGCGGCGGCGAGGAAATCAATCTGCTGGCGTTGCCAAGTTTCAGCGCACGGCTGGAACCGGGCGCCTACCAGCTGACGGCGCGCACCGACAGGGGCAGTTCGGCATCTGAACGCATCACGGTTTCGGACACGGAAATGACGGAGGTCAATCTGGTTCTGGGAGCCGGACAGCTCGACCTTGCGGCGATCATGGCCAACCAGGACATCCAGCTGTCCGATGTGGATTATCGCTGGGACATTGAAAACCGGGTCACGGGCGAGACGTTTTCCGCCTATACGCAAAATCTGGTCAAGGTCGTACCCAGCGGCCAATACCGGGCCAGCCTTGTCATCACGCGGCTGGACAAGATGTCGCCCGGGAGTGTCGACATCGACGTTGTGACCGGAAAAACCGTTCAGGCCGAGATCATTGCGGCAACCTCGAAAGTCTTGTTTCGCGCCTTCAACCGGGACGGCAGCGAGCTGACAACATTCGATGTCAGGTTCCAGATCTACAAGGGCGACAGCACCGAAAACAACGATGAATTCGTTGCCATGCGGATCGGCGGCGATCCGATCCTCTTGCTGCCGGGACGATACGCGGTGCGCGTCGAGGCCTGGGACAAGAGCAAGCGGGATCCGGTTGTCGAGGTTGTCGAGGTTTCACCGGCAGCGGATCTGACGGTCGACCTGGTGTTCCCATGAGTGCCCAGGATACGTTCTGGGACCCGTTCGAAGCCCGCATCCAGCCCGCCATCGACGCACAACAAGACCGCGTAAATCCCCTGCTGCCGGCTTCGTTCAAGAAGCTGGAAGTTCCGCTGTTCCTGCTCGCGGTTCCCGGATTTCTGCTGGCCATCTTCAGCGACAGCCTGCGACCCGTGGGGTTCGTCCTCGTGACAATCGGAATGGCGGGCGGTTTCGCCATCGATCATCTGACGGGCGCGTCAAAGGACAGACTGAACCGTCTGCGCGCAGCTGCGGATGAACTTGGATTTCGGTTCCGGTCGAAAATACCGGACATCCGAATGCTGAAGATCCGTGCGCAGATCCCGGAAGTTTTCAAGCTGCGGGTCGGCGGTTCCATTCCGCTTGTGATCGAAAGCGAAATGTGGGGCACGGCTGAGAACGGGACCCCGTTGTGGGTCGGGTTGGGTGCCCATTCCTCAACCGCACTATTCGGCGGGCCGAAGCAAAACACCGTACCGGCCGGCGCAGGTGCCCAGGGCAATGTCCTGATGATGATCGCCGCCTACCGGCTGGATCGCGACACCTCGGTCCGGCTCGTCCTTATGCCTGAAAATCTGAGCGCGGTCGGTCCGCTTGACCGCGATCTGAAAACCGAAAGCATCGCCTTCAACAATGCCTTCAACATCCGTGTCACCGAGCGGGAAGACCAGGGCCGGCTCGACCAGCTTTCGGTCGAAACGCTCCAGGTTCTGACGCCTGCGCTCCAGACGACTTTGCTGGATCTTGCGGACAGATACGCGGCACGGGTCATCATCGACAGGGACAGCGTCTACTTCGCAGGATTTCGCAACCTGCAAACCCTGGACGACGCGACCCTGCATGCCTTTGTGCAGGAAGCCGTGGGCAATTTTTCCGAAGCATCCGTTTCCTTCAAACACTACGCGGAGTGATCTCACCATGACTTCTGTCCTGATCCTGATGCTTCTGGTGGCTGTTGTCGTCGGGACCTATGTCCTTTGCTACAACTCGCTGATGGCCGCGCGTTTCCGCGTGGACGAAGCCTGGTCAGGCATCACCGTTCAACTCAAGCGGCGGCACGCGCTCGTGCCCAATCTGGTTCAGGCCGCGCGCACGGCTCTCGGTCACGAACAGGCAATTGTCGACAAGATCATATCGGCACGGGCGGCTGCCCTTGAAGCGATGGCAACCGATCGTCATGCTGATATCGCAAAGGCCGAGGCAGGATTGAGCCACGCACTCGGACAGCTTTTCGCCTATTCCGAAGACAACCCGGAAATCACCGCAAACGAGAACCTGGCCCTCTTGCAAAAGCAGCTTGAGGAAACCGAAGATCAGGTTGCCGCGGCGCGGCGCATCTATAACGGCAATGTCCAGGCCTACAACACCCGGGCCGCCTC
The DNA here is from genome assembly GCF_030733265.1 of Roseibium sp. MMSF_3412. Classification (GTDB taxonomy): domain Bacteria; phylum Pseudomonadota; class Alphaproteobacteria; order Rhizobiales; family Stappiaceae; genus Roseibium. The sequence goes on from NZ_JASHJI010000013.1 coordinate 76,794, forward strand.
GATACCCTGGAATTTTGTGGCGGGCATCAACGGGCTGAAACCTTCCGAGATGTTCAGTCTGGACGAAGCGGAGATGCAACTTGTGTCGCTGGATCCCTCCGTCGAGGACCTGCAACTGGCTGTTCCGCCGCAAAGCGAGAGGACGTGATCTGATGAAGCTGGTTTTCCTTGTCGCCGCTTTCATGCTGCTGGCTGTACCGGCAGCCTCTGCGTCGCCGCAGACCTGTGTCGCCTCGGCACCAAGCGGAAATTCGCTCAGGGTCTATGATGCACCGACGACCAACGGCCCAGTGCTTGGCGGCATCGGCGTCGGAACTTGCGGCATCAACGTGACCAACCAGTGCGAAGGCACCATGTGTGTCATTGCCTTCCCCGGTCTCAACGGCTGGGTCGACATGCGGCACATTTCCAACAGTCCGGTTCAGGCACCCGGTCTCATGCCATCGGCAGATGTTCTGGGGACCTATGTCTACGGTGTCACCGGTGGCAGCGGCAAGGTGACGGCTGCCGGGGTGACGCAACCGACGCCTGTCGATGCGACCGGCACGGTCCGGATCGAAAAATCCTCGCCAACCTCCGCCACCCTCGTCCTGCCGCGCGAAGTGACCGATGCTCCGGTGCGTCTTTCGGGGAGCGGCGCAGGACCCTGGACGGGCGGGTTCGGCAGCTGGGGCGGGATGCCAATGAATGTCTCGGTGCGTTTCGACGGGCTTGGCAATCCGGCCGCCAACCTTGTTCTGGTTGGTCAGAACCAGATTGCCTCGATGGAGATCACACTGAACCTCGCGGTGCAGACCCTGCCATCTGCATCAGGGCCTTCAGCCTCCACCCCAGCACCTGCGCCAACCGTCGACGGGGCGGGCAATCCATGCGTGGATCTGGCGCGGATTACCGCAATCATCAACCGGCAGGCCAGCACGCGGCAGGTTCAGGATATGCGCGGCATTTATGTCATCGCGGGCGTGAGAAGCACAGATGCAACGGGCGATACCGCCGCGTGCCGCAGAGCGCTGGATCTGATTGCGCAAAATGATGGCCTCTGGAAGCTGGCCGAAAACGGTGGTGTGGGCAGTACCGCAACAGGTGTACCGGTGCCGCGGCCGAGCCCGAAGGAAACACCGGCTTCCTCCGGGACCGCCCAAACCATCGTGCCGTCGGCAAATGCCCCCGGTATCAGCCCCGCCGCACAAGGAACCTTGCTGGCCGAAGCCTGTGTGATCCTGCAGCCTTCCGTCAGTCCTTTGTTGCGCGGGGCGTCACGAGAGACACGTGCTGCCGTTCTGAAGATCCTGGCGGTTCAGGGCATTGTCAGCGTCGCATCGGCGCAGCCGCGGCAATGTGCTTACGTCATGGCGGAGCTGATCGCAGCCGGACTGATCGCAAACGACAACCGGCCCTGGGCATCACTGGCGCAAGCCGGTGTGGCTCCGGCGGTCCAGCAAGGCGAGGACCCGGCGACGATGATTGCGGGCGGTGCCGAAATCGGCATCGATCCGAGCGATTTCATTCCGGAATTCAACCCGGAAGGTCAGGCTGCACCAAGCGCTTCACCCGCGGTGGCTGGAGGGGCTGAAACAGTTGCCGGTAATCCGTGCATCGAACTTGGAAACGCGATGATCGTCACGATCCGCCTCGGCTTCGCAGCCGATATCGATGGCTTCGCCGCCATCTTGAAAAAACATCGCGTCGAGACGCTGGACCCGAGCGGAGCCAGGATCTGCGAGAATGCGCTGGCGGATGCCCGTCAGGCCGGGCTGGTCCGATAACAACCTGCAGGGAACCGACTGATGACCAGACCTTTTTCGAAGTTTCCTCTTCTTCTTGCGTGCCTGATTTTGATTGGGCTGGATGTCCCGCCCGTTTCCGCCCAGACCGAAGCTCCTGATCCGGCGGAGGCCGCGGACCTGCCGGGTTTCGGCGTGTGGGGTCCGGCTTACAGGCTTCGAAACGTGCCGGACGGCATGCGCCTAGTGGTCCGTGCATCGGGCAATCGCAATTCGGCAACCGTCGGCAGCCTGACACGGTCGGCCAGTGAGGTTCTCGTTCTCAACTGTTTCCCCGAAATCGTGCCGCTTGATTTTGAGGATGCAAGCCGGGAGGCCAAACGTGAAATGCTCGGTGGCGTGTGGTGCGAGATCGACCACTACGGAATGACAGGCTTCGTTCCGGGCATCTATCTCGATCCGATTCTGGACCGCTGATTTGCACGGGTGACTGGGGCGCGGGTTAGCCGCGCTCTGCCGGCCAGCTGGCGTGAAGACTGTCGATGACGAAAGCATGGGCGTGACGCTTGCCTGAGGCGTCCTGCAGATGCGGGTGATCTGCCGGCAGTTCGGGATGTTCGTGCACCACGATCCTGCTGTCTGACGATGGCCACAGTTTCAGGGCGGCCAACACGCCGAGGCTTGCAAGAACGGCATGCGTAATCATGGTCGCGGGCAGACCTGCACTCGTACCGAGCCAGCCCGCAAGCGGATAGGTGATCAGCCAGCATCCATGTGACAAGGCAAACTGGGCCGCAAACACCATGGGTCTGTCTTCGGCGTGCGCCGAGTTCCGCAACAGGCGGCCCGACGGCACCATGATTGCGGACGTTGCAGCCCCCATGAGAACCCATGCTCCGAACAGGAGAGGCCACAGGCCGTTTGTTTGCAGCCTTGTTGAAGCAACTGCGAATACCAGCAGAATGCAGGGCAAAGCAATGGCGCCAGACAGCATGACGCGCCGGTCGCTCAGGTTGCGCAGCAGGCCGGGCAGTGCGAACGCGACCGCCATTGATCCTCCGCCATAGGCCGCCAGTACCAGGGCGAGGTCGGTGTCGCTGCCGCCGAAGAGGCTCTTAACGATGACGACGGAGTTTACAATCACGATCGCGCCTGCTGCGGCGACCGTCAGATTGAGCGCGAACAGGCCTTGCAGCCTCGGCGTCTGCAGGTAGATGCGCATGCCCCGTGAAATCCGTCGCCAGGGCGAAGTCCCGCCCGTGTTTGAAATCGACGGCAGCGTAACGGAGATGACCAGCACTGCGGAGATCAGAAACCCGAAAACCGTCCCGCTGAACAGCCAGTGATAACCGACCAGACCGATCAGGATGGCCGCAACGACGGGGCTGAGCAGGTTTTCCAGATCGTAGGCCATGCGCGACAGGGACAGGGCGTTGGTGTAGTCCTGCTCATCCTTGAGAATGTCCGGGATTGTTGCCTGAAATGCCGGCGTGAAGGCCGCGGACGCAGACTGCAGAACGGCGATCAGAATGTATATCTGCCAGACGGCATCGACGAATGGCAGTGCCATGGCCGTTCCCGCACGCACCATATCAAGGCCCACCAGCAATGCTCTGCGTGGAAACCGGGACGCGAATCCGGCGGCAACCGGAGACAGGGTCACATAAACCACCATCTTGATTGCCAGGGCCGTCCCAAGCACGGCACCGGCATTCTCACCTGCCAGGTCGTACGCCAGAAGCGCGAGCGCAACCGTCATCAGTCCGGTTCCGAACAGGGCGATGACCTGAGCGGCGAAAAGATGCCGATATGTGCGATTGGCCAGAACTGAAAACATTTTGAGGTGCGGTGCCGGTTCGAGCGGTTTCCGATAGGATGGATAGCACGCTTCGACGTGGTTCTCCATGCTTGTTGACCTCCACGATCTGTACCGCAGATCGGATGAGGAGCACGGTGAACCTGATTGCAAGCGGCATCTGGCAAGGGGCTGATTGGCAAAAGCGAACTGAGAAAACGGCGCATGTTGCCGATCAGAAAAGGCAGGCGAACCAGTTTCGCTAAGGCTATCGAACCGCGACGCCGAAGGGCGCTTTCTCACGTGCGGCGCGGTACCATTCCACGATCTTGCGGCGCTCGTCTTCTTCCATGTAGGAGACATTGGCCGGAGGCATGGCATTGGTGACGCCTGACTGGAGATAGATTTCGCGTGCTGCCCGCACGATGTCGGCGTCCGTTTCCAGGACCACGCCTTTCGGGGCCCAGTGAATGCCCTCGTAGACGGGTTCGCGCGCGTGGCACATGGCACAACGGCCCGGGACGATGGACCGGATCTCGTCAAATCCGGGGGCACTGGCAAAAACCTGTTCGGTGGCCGTCAGGGGGCGGGTTTCCGATGCTTCGTAGCTGCCGTCCTTCCACATGGGCAACATGCTCAGGTGAATGATGAAGATGAACAGGATTGCGGTTGCGAGCCAGGTCCACATGGGGGCCTTGCCGCCTGCGTGCTTGGTGTTGAAATAGTGGCGGATGGTGACACCCATCAAAAACACGAGCGCGGCGATCACCCAGTTGTATTGCGAGGCGAATGCGAGCGGATAATGATTGCTCAGCATGAGGAAGACGACCGGCAGCGTCAGGTAGTTGTTGTGCATGGACCGCAGCTTGGCGATCTTGCCGTATCTGGCATCCGGGGTGCGCCCGGCCTTCAGGTCCGCGACGACGATCTTCTGGTTCGGAATGATGATGAAGAACACGTTCGCGGTCATGATCGTCGCCGTGAAGGCCCCGAGATGCAGCAACGTGGCGCGACCGGTGAAGATCTGGTCATAGCCCCAGCCCATTGCCACCAGCAGAATGAAAAGCAGGATCATCAGGGCTGTCGGGTGTTCACCCAAGGGCGATTTGCAGAGAAAGTCATAGACAAGCCAGCCGATCGAAAGCGATGCGGCCGAGATCAGAATACCCTGCCACAAGGCAAGATCCGCCTTTTCCGGATCGATCAGGTAAAGTTCGCCGCCGACCCAGTAGACGATCATCAGGAGAGCGGCGCCCGAAAGCCAGGTGGCGTAGCTTTCCCATTTGAACCACGTGAGATGCTCGGGCATGTTTTCCGGCGCGACCAGGTATTTCTGGATGTGGTAGAAGCCGCCGCCATGGACCTGCCATTCCTCGCCGAAAGCACCTGCGGGCAGATGCGGTGACTTGCGCAGGCCCAGATCCAGCGCAATGAAATAGAAGGACGAGCCGATCCAGGCGATGGCCGTCACGACGTGCAGCCATCTGACGGCGAATGCGAGCCATTCCCAGATGATGGCGATATCCAGCATGGTGTCCCTCCAGTCCTTTGCGCGGTAGCCTAATCTATCTTGATATTTTCTGGTATCTCGACATAATTCCGATCAGTTTCAAAAAAATCGGATAAATCAGGGCGTGGCCTACCTGGAGAATATTCGGACTTTCCTGCGTGTCTACGAGCTTGGAAACATGTCCGCCGCCGCGCGCGATCTCCGGATATCCTCTGCTGTCGCGTCTTCCCGGGTATCGCAGCTCGAGGACCATCTGAATGTCCGTCTGTTCCAGCGTACGACCCGCGCGCTCAGTCCGACCGAGCATGGCAACCTGTTCTATCGCGGGGCAACCAAGATCGTCGAAGCGGTCGAGGAGGCCGAGGCGGAGATCAGCAGCGTGACGCGATCGCCGCGGGGCACGCTGTTCATCGCGGCTCCCATTGGCATGGGTCAGCGGCTGATCGCGCCGGCAATCCCTGTATTCAAGGCCGCCAATCCGCTGATCGATATCCGTCTGCGTTTGTCCGACCGGAAAGTGGATCTGACCGGTGAGGGCCTCGACGCCGCGTTCTTTCTCGGGTTGCCGGAAGATTCGACACTGAAACTGCGCAAGATCGCCGACTGCGCGCGCCTGCTGTGCGCCGCGCCCGGCTATCTGGCGCGAAAGGGGGCACCGCAAAGCTTCGAAGAGCTGCAATCCGGCGAGCACGACTGTCTGAACATGCGCTACCCCGGTGCACCGGAATTCCAGTGGCCGCTGCAAACAGGCACCGGGCTGAAGAAAGTCGCGGTGCGCGGTCCGTTCGAGTCCGACCATGGCGATGTCCTGACCGAATGGGCGCTGGCCGGTCACGGGATCATCCTGAAGCCCAGGTTCGAGATTGCCGATCACCTTGCTTCGGGGCAACTCGTTGCCGTGCTGGAACATGAACCGCCGCTGCCGGTGCAGATGGGCTGCCTTTATCCGCACAGAAAGCACCAGGATCCGAAAGTGAGGCTGTTTCTCGATTTCATGGTCGGGCATATCCAGGCCTCGATCGCAGAAAACGTGTCCGGTTAGAGATGCCATGGGTACAGGTGGGCTGCCCAGAACAGTTTCAAGAAATTCCAGAAAGCCATCGCGGGTCTTCTGTTCTATAACGTCTTGAAAACAGGAGGCATGTCTTGAACCGCTACGCGCGCAATCTTCGGGGTTACGGCCCCTTTCCGCCCGATCCCGAATGGCCCGGAAACGCCAGGGTCGCTGTTCAGTTCGTTCTGAACTACGAAGAAGGCGGCGAGAACAACGTGTTGCACGGCGATGCCGCCTCCGAAGCCTTCCTGTCCGACATTCCCGGCGCGGCGCAATGGCCCGGTCAGCGGCACTGGAACATGGAATCCATGTATGAATATGGCGCAAGGGCCGGCTTCTGGCGTCTGCACCGCCTGTTCACCCGCGCCGGGATTCCGCTGACGATCTACGGTGTGGCCACCGCCCTCGCCCGGAACCCGGAACAGGTCGAAGCCATGAAAGACGCCGGCTGGGAGATTGCCAGCCATGGTCTCAAGTGGATCGAACACAAGGACATGCCGGACGCAGACGAACGGGCCGCGATCGCGGAGGCGGTCCGTCTGCATACGGAAGTTGTCGGCGAGCGTCCCCGGGGCTGGTACACGGGACGCTGCTCTGAGAACACCGTGCGGCTGGTCGCGGAGGAGGGCGGCTTCGACTATATCTCCGATACCTATGACGACGACCTGCCTTACTGGCTGGAGATTGCCGGGCGTGACCAGTTGATCATTCCCTATACGCTCGAAGCCAACGACATGCGTTTTGCCGTGTCGCCCGGCTGGAGCGATGGCGAGGACTTCTTCAATTACCTGAAAAACGCGTTTGACGCGCTTTACGAGGAGGGCGAGACCGACACGCCGAAAATGATGTCCATCGGTCTGCATTGCCGCCTTGTGGGGCGGCCCGGGAAGATCATGGCGCTTCGGAAATTCATCGATCACATCCAGTCCCGGGAGGGCGTCTGGTGCCCGCGGCGGATCGAGATTGCCGAGCACTGGGCCAAACATCACCCGCCGCAGCAGGCCATGCAGCCGAGCCGCATGGCACGGAGCGAATTCGTGGAGCGGTTCGGTGGAATATTTGAACACTCTCCCTGGATCGCCGAGCGCGCGTTCGGCCTGGAGCTTGGACCGGCGCATGACTGTGCCGCGGGTATCCAAAATGCGCTTTGCCGCATGTTCCGTTCGGCAAGTCGGGACGAACGTCTCGGCGTCCTGAAAGCGCATCCGGATCTTGCGGGCAAACTGGCACGGGCCGGGCGGCTGACAGCTGAAAGCACATCGGAACAGGCCAGCGCCGGTCTGGATCTTCTGACAGACGAGGAGCGGGCAACATTCACCTCACTGAACACTGCCTATGTGGAGCGGCACGGCTTTCCCTTCATCATCGCGGTTCGGGATCATGACAAGGCGTCGATACTGGCAGCGTTCCAGCGCCGGATAGACAATGACGGCGGCACGGAGTTCACGGAGGCCTGCCGGCAGGTGGAGCGGATTGCCCACCATCGTCTGAAGGACCTGTTTTCGTGAGCGCGAAGACGATCACCGCAAGGGTTCTGACAGCGGAGGCATTTGCACCATTCGGTGACGTGATCGAGCGCTCCGGTTCGCCCGACAAGATCATCAATCAGGGCATGTGCGGCCGCCATCATGATCTTGCACGTCTCGATTTCGGATCGGGCCGGGCCGGGATCAGCCTGTTCGACGCCAAGGCCAGATCCTTGCCGCACACAGTGGATATGGTCGAGCGGCACCCGGACGGCAGCCAGGCATTCATGCCCGTGGATGGCGTACCGATGCTGGTTGTCGTTGCGGAGGATGACGCCGGTCAACCGGTCAATCTGAAGGCTTTCGTGAGTCAGCCGGGACAGTCGATCAACCTTCATCGCGGAACGTGGCACGGCGTGCTTGCGCCGCTTGGAAAACCGGGGCGGTTCGTGGTTGTCGACCGGATCGGAGACGGCGACAACCTTGAGGAATTCTGGTTTCCCGAGGCTTATATCGTGGATGCGGCCGAGAGCTGACAGGCGTGCGGTTTGGCGCTGAACGACAGCCGCATCACCGCTCCGCCATCAGTCTCGCCATGTCGATCATCCGGCACGAAAAGCCCCATTCATTGTCGTACCAGCCGAATATCCGCGCCTGATCCTCGCTTGCGGACAGGGTCTCGGGAAGCGCAATCACAAGCGACTCCGGCCGCGTGCGCATATCGGTGGAAACGACACGGTCGCCTGTGAAACCGATGACCGGATTTCCGGCAAACACGCGTTTCAGCAAGTCGTTGACCGGTTCGCTGACCGCTCTTTTCCAGGTCACGGTCAGATCGACGGCCGACACGCTGATGGCCGGCACCCGCACGGCAGCGCCGGTGATGCGGCCATTGATCTGGGGAACGACCTTGCCGACAAGCTTCGTTGCGCTTGTTGTGGTCGGCACCATCGAGACACCCCCGGCCCGGCTGCGCTCAAGCGGCCCGCGCGGGGCATCTACCATGGGCTGGCTGCCGGTGTAGCAGTGGATTGTCGTCATGTGCCCGGCTTCGATCCCGACGGCATCGTCCAGGCCGCGCAGCAAGGGCGCGAGGGCGTTGGTGGTGCAGGATCCGTTGGAGACGATCCGGAGATCGCCGAGCTGGTCTTCGTTGGCACCCAGAACAAGCGTTTTCTCCGCCGCGCGCGAGGGGCCGGAAATCAGGACGTTTCTTGCGCCGGCCTCAAGCCCGCGCCGGGCGATGTCGTTCGTGTCGGCCTTGCCGGTGCACTCCATCACGACGTCGACGCCTGCAAGGTCAAGGGCCGACAGATCCGGTTCCTGCGTGAATGGTATTTCCAGATCGCCGATTTTCAGGGAGGCTTGCCCGGCTTCGACCGCACCCTGATAGGGACCGAAGACGCTGTCGTACTTGAAAAGATAGGCACAGGTTTCCAGCGGTGCGATGTCGTTGATCGCCGCGACGGTGATGCCTTGATGATCGGGCTGGCTCAGGATCTGGCGCAGGACGGTCCGGCCGATCCGGCCAAACCCGTTTATGACAATCCGCATGATGACGACCTGTCTTTCGGTTCTCCAAACTGGTGATGCCAACGAACGCCCGGCATCCCGAAAGACTGCCTATCATGCTTTAAGCTATTGATCTCATTTATATTGTCCCTAGAGACAATTGTGCAGCGTCATCTCCCCGGATCGAAGCGGCCAGCAGGACGGAGCGGCATGTGCCGGTTGACGTCCTTGTAAAGAAGATAGCGGAAAAGACCCGGTCCCCCCGCGTAACAGGCCTGGGGGCAAAAGGCGCGCAACCACATGTAGTCACCCGCTTCCACTTCGACCCAGTCCTGGTTGAGACGATAGACCGCCTTGCCCTGAAGGACGTAAAGCCCATGCTCCATGACGTGGGTTTCGGCGAAGGGGATAACGGCACCGGGCTGAAACGTGACGATGTTGACATGCATGTCGTGGCGCAGATCATCGGGTTCCACGAAACGGGTGGTTGCCCATTTGCCTTCGGTTCCGGGCATCGCGATCGGAGCGTGGTCGCTCTCATGCGTAACAAAGAACTCGGGCGCAGAAAGACCGTATACGGTTTCGTAGGCCTTGCGGATCCAGTGAAAGCAGACCTTCGCGGCGCTGTTGTTCCGGAATGTCCAGTCCGTTGCCGGGGGCAGGAAAACGTAGCTTCCCTCGCGAAGGTCAAATGTCTGACCGTCAACGGTCAAGGCCGCTTCGCCTTCAACGACAAAGAGAACGCTCTCCGCGGCGCTGTCGGTTTCCGGTTTCTCCGATCCGCCGCCAGGGGCAACTTCCATGATGTACTGCGAGAAGGTTTCGGCAAAGCCCGACAAGGGCCGGGAAAGGACCCAGAGCCTGGTCTCATCCCAGAACGGGAGGTAACTGGTGACGATGTCGCGCATCGTTCCCCGGGGAATGACCGCGTAGGCATCGGTGAAAACGGCGCGATCGGTCAGGAGGGTGTCCTGCCCGGGATGACCGCCTTTCGGCGCGAAAAGTGTTTCTGACACGGCTTTTGTCCCGTTGTTTGTAGCTGTCAGACTATGCCGGTCCTCAAGCGCGAGCGCCAGACGGCATGTGCCACGAATAGCTGATTGATTTTCAAGAAAATGATCGACGCAACCGGGAACCTTTCCAGTCGTGCCGAAAAGGCGTCTTCAGGTGCTTTTCTTGACCATCGCCGCGCGCATCGTTGACATTTCCGCACTCAGGAAATCGCAGAAGTCCTTGGCGACAATGGATATCGGCCTGTGCGTCGGTGTCAGGATCGACAGGCTGTTCTGGATGCGCGGGCGGAACGGCCGGAAAACGATCATCGGCGGACCCAAACCCAGGCGTCCGTCTTCCTGGGCCTTGTAGGCGGTCAGCATATCGCAGATGAGCGCGCAAAGGCCGGTCTCCACGAACCGCAGGCCGGGCATGGCGGTCTGCAGTTCGAAGCGCTGGTTGAAACGGACGCCAGCGTCCCGGAACCTTGCGAGCGTCTGCTTGTGGCTTCGATGTTCGGAATGAAGCAGCGCCAGCGGGTAGCCGTCGAGCTCCTCCGGTGTGATCACTTCCTTTGCCGCGAGCGGATCCGTGGCCGGTACGGCGCACATGCATTCGAGATCGAAATCGACCTGGTCGAAGGAATTGCGCGCGCGCGGCGTTTCGGAAAACCCGATATCGAATTGCTGCGCGGCGATGAGTTCCTCGATTTCGGAGGACGACCGGCTCGCCAGCGCCACCTTCACGCTGGGCTTGTCGGCAACGAATTTCGAGAGACTGTTGGGAAGGAAATCGGCCACCGCCTCGGGTATGCCCGCGATCCGCAGCTGGCCGTGTTCCTTGTTGGCGAGGCCGCGCAAAGTTCTCTTGGAGATCTCGAGACGCTTCAGGATGGCCTCGGCTTCCTCCAGAAAAAACTCTGCCTCGGGGGTCGGTACGAGCCGGCCCTGCTCGCGCATGAAAAGCTTGAGTTCAAGCTCGGTTTCAAGGCCGGCGATTGTCGAGCTGACCGCGGGTTGCGTCCGGCCAAGGGTGCGGGCAGCTTCCGATATGGAACCACTCCGCATGACCTCTCGAAAGGTCGCCAATTGCCGGATCGACAGGTTCATTGATGCTCGAAAAACGCCCCTTCTGGTTTAACTGAATAATGTGTCGCCGAAGACGAGAAGGTCAACTGCTGCCGCCGGGCACTCACCAAATTGACATGTATAACCCCGCCTGTTCAGGGGGATTTTCCTGAAAAAAGTTGTTTTTGATTGGTTCAACTTTCAAGTGTTATCAGGTTGTTGCGTTTCGGTCGTCGATGTCTTCGGCAGACGCAGGATCGGACGTAGCGTTAGTTCTTGCTGGTCCAGAGCCTGGAGAGATCGAAAGCATCGATATCCTGCAGCAGTTCGACAAAGCCCTTTGCCGCGTGATCGAGGGCCAGCCGTCCCTTTTCTGCGGTTGCCGCGCGCGCGTTCCCAAGCGCTCCCAGGGGGTTGAGATCCTGAGCCTTCCAGCCATATTGCGCCTTGCCGTGCCCGCGAAGGTGCTTGAATTCCTTCAGGTAGGACTGCTGTTCCGACGTGAAGTCCTGAGCCTTTTCCATCTGCACAAGATCCGGATGCAAATGCAGCATCAGGGATGTTTCGATGTCACCGCCATGAATCCCATAGGTGAATTCCGCTTCCGGGAACGCGCCTTCCGGCTGGCCGAAGCGCAGCCAGTTGGTCGCCGTGACAAACATGTTGTGTTTCACACGCAATTCACGGGCAACGATATCCATGATCGGCACGTTGCCGCCATGCGAATTGATCAGGACCAGTTTGCGCACACCCGCCCGTGCCACGCTCTCTCCAATTTCCATCCAGCACTTCGTGGCCGTCTCCCAGGAGAGGGTCAGCGTGCCGGGAGATGAAATGTGCTCATCCGATTTGCCGATGGGCTGGACCGGCAGGAAGGTGGCGGGCAGGCCGTCCGGCAGGAGTTCCAGGACGCGCCGGATCTGCCCTTCCGCGATCGCCGTGTCGGTGACCAGCGGCAAGTGCGGGCCATGCTGTTCAATCGCGGCAATGGGCAGGACAGCGATCCAGGACGCACAGGAAGGGGAGTTGAAATCCTGCGTTGTCATGTCGTGCCAGTGGCGCCGGGGCTGCATTTGGATGTCCTGCCTTGAGATTGCCTGACGTCTCATTTGCACAGCGCGCCCTGACAGGCAAGTGGCGCGCGAACAGAGACAACATGCGGTTAAGCGTTCACGAACAAATGATCGAAACGCCTTAACCCCTGTTTAGAGTTTGCTGACTCCTGTTTGAGAAGATCCCATCCATGATCGGCGCCCTGTTGTCCAACACGCCGGCGAGCCTCTTGAGAGGCAATGGTGTCGCAGGCGAACTCGAGCCTGGTCTGGGAACAGGTGTTTCCGGCCGGGAACGGGAAGCTGCGCGCGACAGCCTGGCAAGTGCCCCCGTCCAGTCCGCCCGGCGCAACTCAGGCCCGATCCTGTCCCCGCAGGCTGTCCTTGCGCTGCAGGACACGGAGCAGGCCGGGGCACAGGGCCGTGGTTCCACCGGTCCGCAAGCGGAGACTGCCGATGACGAAGCAGCCAGTTCGGCCGGACAGCAAAGGCCGGCCGGCGGCACGGGCGCGGCTGCTGCCGAGCAGGGCGGTGCAAACCCGGCACAGGGGCAGGCCGGTGCCAGTGAGAAAGACGATCCGGATGGTGACGGGCTGAACGAAGCCGAAGAAAAGCAGGTTCAGGAACTTGCCAAGCGGGATCGCGAGGTCCGGGCGCACGAACAGGCGCATGCCCGTGTCGGAGGACCCTACGCTGGCGCACCGAGCTATACGTTCCAGCAGGGACCTGACGGCAAGCGTTACGCGATTGGCGGCGAGGTGCAAATCGATACCAGCAAGGAAAAGACGCCCCAGGAGACGATCCGAAAAATGCAGATCGTGATCCGTGCGGCCCTTGCTCCTGCCGAGCCGTCGTCGCAGGACCTGAAAGTCGCGCAGCTGGCACGCTCCCAGTTGTCGGAAGCGCAGGCGGAAGCCCGCCAGGCAAAAGCGGATGAACTGCAGGGCACCGACGAAGGCGGGGACGCAGCATCCGGTCCTGGCGCAGACGCAAACGCTGTAACCGAAGATCCGTCGTCCGATGGGGCAAACAGCGACAAGACCGGCGCGGGCAACCAGAACGGCGAAGCAGCTTCTGCGTATCAGTCCGCGCGTCAGAGAGCGAGCGATGCCGAAGCCCTGCTGGCGTCCATCATCGCTTGAGCCATCGCACTGTTGCGATTTGCGTTGAAAGGTCTGTCCGGAAAGGATAGAGCCGAGTGACGTTTCTTTCTTTTCGAGGCAAAGCTGGTCTCGGGTATCAGGTCACATCATGCAGGCCATCGCAGCACGCCGGGTTGTCTCGGCGGTCTTTTTCATGTGTGGGACTTTCATCGGTCTCTGGGCGTCGCGTATCCCTGATATCAAGACGGCGACGGGCCTGAGCGAAGGCTGGTTCGGCGTTCTCCTCCTGGTGCTGGCGCTTGGTGCCTTTACCGCGTTTCCGATCGCCGGGGCATTTATCGACAAGAAGGGTCCTGCGGCTGTCACAAAGGCGTCGGCTGTCGCAACGGTCGTCACCTTCACGCTTGTCGGTGTGTCCCCCTCTGTCGCGCTGCTGGCGGCGGCGCTCTTTCTTGCCGGGTTTGCATTCGGCTCGCTGGACGTGTCTATGAACGGGTGGGGTGCGGAAGTCGAGACTGAGCTTGCAAAGCCGGTGATGTCGTCGTTTCACGGGCTTTTCAGTTTGGGGGCCGGGGCTGCCGCGGCCGCCGGGGGACTTGCGATCCGGCTGGAACTGAGCGTTGCCCAGCATTTTTGCCTTTGGGCCGTTCTTTCAATTCCCGTTCTCTTCTGGAGCCTTCGGCAGAGCTGGCCGCACCAACACGATCCGGATGGCGGACAGGGAAAAGCGCCGCTGTTCGCAATCCCAAGGGGTGCGCTTCTCCTTGCGGGTCTGATCGCGCTCGTCGCCGCGCTGGGCGAGGCGGCCGTCACTGACTGGGCGGCGCTTTACCAGATCACCGATCTTGGCTATTCGGAGGCGATTGCTCCGACCGCGTTCACCGTCTTTTCGATTGCAATGGTGATCATGCGGCTTGCCGGAGACCGGGTCATTGCCCGCTACGGGCCCGTGCCCGTGGCGCGCGCCAGTGGACTTGTCGCGTTCCTCGGTGGGCTGCTGCTGGTGTCCGGCTGGAACATCGGCGTTGTCTGGACCGGATGTTTCATCATGGGGATCGGCTACGCGGTGCTGTTTCCGCTTGCCATGTCGCGCGCAGCTGCCGACCGGGAGATTTCGAAGGGGCAAGCGCTCGCTTCAGTCGCGACACTTGGATATGGCGCGTTTTTGTTCGGCCCTCCGATCCTCGGGTTCATCGGACAGATGTCTTCCCTGGGTGCCTCTTTCGCCGTCGTCGCCGTTCTGACGCTGGCGATCCCTTTCCTCGCCGGTTCGCTGAAGGCCGATCCCTGAGAAGGATAGCCGGCAATCGAGTTTTGTCTTTGCCGTCTTGGAAAAAATGCGCGCCGTTTTGTTAATGTCATTTGACGGTTAAATTCTCCGGCTAGGTTGCCGCGGCGTTGCGACGTCGATTGATTCGGGCTGATCTTGGAATGGGGACAGGCGATGGCTTTTAACTACAAGAAGAGCATTACATTTCGGCTGGTCCAGGCGGCGAAAGCCCAAAGAGCCAGATCCGGGGCACATCTCATGCGGATCGGGCTGCATCCCGGGCAGGAACTTGTCCTGAAAGTCCTGGCCGATACCGATGGGCGCACCATGAGCCAGCTGGCGCTGGCACTGGGGGTTCAACCGCCGACGGTGACAAAGATGGTGACCCGCCTGTCTACGCAAGGCTATGTCCGCAGGCAGGTCTCCGATACCGATGGCCGGCTTGCGCGGGTCTTTTTGACTGACGAAGGCCGGGATCTGGTCGCGTCGGTCGACAAGGCATGGAAGCGGCTGGAACGCGAGGCCATGTCAGGTCTCGATGAGAAGGACCGCAAGAAACTGCGCAAGCTGCTCCGTCAGGTGGAAAAGAACCTTTCGATCGCGGTTGACGACGATCCGGAGCACGAGAACGATTTCGATACCGACGCTGACGACGTTCCGGACGCCGACAAAAAGACAAGCTCGGGCAAAGGCAAAGAACGAACCGCGGCCTGAATTCAAGGACAGGCGTCGACCTGACCGGACCGCGAAAGCGCGATGTCAACCCAGCACGAAATTCGCCAGAAGACCCAGCAGGGCAGTAACGGCGAGGACTGTGGCGATGCCTCTCTTAAGGACGAAGACGAGGCCCGCCGCGCCCAGTGCGATCCCAGCCAGGACGGGATCCAGAGAGCCGGGCTCGGGCCAGGTGATCTCGAAAGGGCCAAAGGTCAGGGTTCCGGTTTCGGAGAACAGGACGTGCAGCGCGAACCAGACCGCCAGGTTCAGGATCGTGCCTGCGACTGCTGCCGTGATCGCGGACAAGGCGTGTGCGAGCTTCCTGTTTCCCCGCAGTCTTTCCATCCAGGGCGCTCCGGCAAGGACGAACAGGAAACTCGGCGCGAATGTGACCCAGGTCGTCATCGCGGCGGCCAGCAAAGCACCGGTGAGCGGTGAAAACGGGTCGGGATCGCGCCAGCCACCCAGGAAGCCGACAAATTGCGTGACCAGAATGAGCGGCCCGGGTGTCGTCTCGGCCAGGCCGAGCCCGTCGAGCATTTCGCCTGCCGTGATCCAGGATTTCGTCTCCACGGCAACCTGGGCCATGTAGCTGAGCAACGCGTATGCGCCCCCGAAACTGACAACCGCGAGAAGCGAGAAGAATTCGGCGATCTCGACCAAGACATTGCCGGGGGCAAGAAACAGCATCGCGGCAATTGGCGGGGCCACCCAGATCAGGATCCCGGCCAGGACCGTCCTCAAGGTCTTGAGGAGGGTGGTCGGTGCGGCACCGGGATCAATTTCCGGCGGCGCACCGCTTTCGCGGCCAAGGAGGAGGCCGATGGCGGCGGCGCCAAGGATCACGAACGGGAAGGGAACGGCGGCGAAGAAAAGCGCGCAGAAGGAAGCGGCACAGAGGAACCAGGCCAGGCGGGTCCTGAGTGCCTTCTTCCCGATTTTCATCAGCGCCTGAAGCACGATGGCGAGCACGCCCGCCTTGACGCCGTAAAAGACCGCCGCAATGAGGGACGTCTCGCCGAAGGCAGCATAGACATAGCTGACGATTGCCATGGCGATGGCCCCGGGGAGGATGAACAGCAGCCCGGAGATCAGCCCGCCAAGTGTTCGCCCGCTCAGCCAGCCGCAATAGGTCGCGAGTTGCTGCGCTTCCGGGCCCGGCAGCAGCATGCAGTAGTTGAGCGCATGCAGGAACCTTTCTTCGGAAAGCCACTTTCGGTTCTCGACGAATTCCTGGTGCATGACGGAAATCTGCGCCGCCGGGCCACCGAAGGAGAGCAGACCGACCTTGAGCGACACCGAAGTGATTTCCGAAAGGGTTGGACCCGATTTGGCGGCCGGGACTTCGGGCTCACCGCGGGAGGGGTCGGAGGAGGGGCCAGATGGATGGGATGTGCGCATTCTGAAACCGTCTAGATCAGGGCTTCCAGTTCCTACGAGGTCTGTGTGACAGCCGCAAGTACAGGTGTCTTCACCTAAAGATTACAAAACGCTCATTTGCAATGATCCCGCCGTCTACCCATTTCAACAGTCAAGCAGAGATGGTCTTTAAGGAGATCGGAGTGACCATGACCTATCAGACGATCAATGAAGAAAGGGGGGCTCAAAAAGCGGCAGAGTTACGTCGCCGTTTTCAAAAGGCCTCCGGAAATACGAACCCGATATCCGGATTCGGTCCGGCAAAATTCGACGCATTGAAATCAGGATTCGGGTCGCGCCGGGACTATTTCAACGCATTCCTGATCTGGATCACGATGGCAGCCGTGATCGTCTTCTTCGGGTTCATGCTGTTCTGAGCCAGATGACGCGGCCCTCGGATGGCCGGCCCGTCACACCCCGCTGCTGTTTTCAACGAGACCTTGTTTCAGCGCGGCAACAATCGCGCCGGTAATCTCGCGTGGTGCGTCAGGCGACACCATCAGGGACTGGGTCATCGCAGGGAGTTTCGGAAGATCCCGCTCGGTCCGTGCGACGCGCATGCCGGATTGAACCGCACGCGCCGGGAGCACGCCGACTGCAAGGCCCGCGCGAATGGCACAGCGCAGGTTTGAAAAACTCTCGCTCTTGAATTTGACGTTGAAGGCGCGCTCCTGCTTCGACAGCAGAACAACCGGAAGCCGGCTCCACCAGCAGCCCCTGTCGAGAACCGCAAGCGGAACCGGTTCGCCCGGATCGCAGTCGAATGTTTCGCTTTCCACCCAAAGATTTGCCTCGATCTCGAGAAGGTCATGACGGGCTGGTTCAGGTGTGGCAACGACAGCAACATCTAGCCGTCCGTCCTCTATGGCGGCAGGAAACCCGGCCGAACAGCCGGACTGCACGAACATGTCCAGCAGCGGATAGGATCTGCCGAAATCCGCAAGCACCTTTTCAAAAACCATATCGTCATAGTGGTCGGGTATTCCGACGCGCACCTTGCCTCGCAAGGGATGTTCGAACAGCGACTGGGCGCGATAGAGATCGGCAAGAATTCCGTGTGCGATCGGCAGGAGTTTTTCGCCGTCGGGGGTCAGTTTCATGCCCTTGGGATGCCGCTCGAACAGGATTGCGTTCAGACCGGTCTCGAGTTTCTTGAGCTGCACGCTCAAGGCCGACTGGGTGCGGTTCAGCCGTTCGGACGCCAGTGTCAGGTGGCCCTGCTCGGCAATCGTCACGAAGGCACGCAAGAGATCACTGTTCAGGGCAAGCTGTTCGATTTTTTTCATCACGGACTTCAATGTAATTCATTTTATTTATGATAGTAGCTCACCTAGCCTTGCCGTCAAACGGTGAGGTGGAACATGGATTTCACGAATATTGCGATACTCTTGGGCGTGGGACTGGTTGGTGGCGCCTGGAACGCGATCGCGGGCGGGGCCACCCTGTTCACGTTTCCGGCGCTGATGGCCGCCGGCCTGCCGCCGGTGGTTGCCAATGCCACGAACTTTCTCGGACTGCTCCCTTCCAACGCCGCCGCGCTTCTGGCCTACAGGGAAGAATTGCGCAGGGGCGGCATCCTGCTCGTCAAACTGAGTGCGGTCTCAGGCGCAGGTGCGGCACTGGGCTCGGTCTTGCTGCTTGTCTCGGACCAGCAGACGTTTCTGTTCCTGGTTCCGTTTCTGCTTCTGGCGGCGACCCTTCTGTTTGCCTTCGGCGAGCCGATGCGCCGCCTGTTCGTCGGACTGGCAGGTGAATCACAAACCTCCTTCGCCGTTTATTGCGTGCTTTTTCTGGTGTCGATCTATGGCGGTTACTTCGGAGCGGGTCTCGGGATCATCCTGCTGGCCATCGCGCAGATCATCGGGCATTCGGACTTCCATGCTGCCAACAGCATGAAAAACCTGCTTGCCACCAATTTCACGATCATCAGCATCGTGATTTTCGGGATTGGAGGACTTATCGACTGGACAGCGGCATTCACGATGATGGCCGGCAGCACAGCCGGCGGCTATTTTGGAGGGCGATGGGCACGGACCGTGAACCAGCGTCTGCTGCGTTTCCTGGTCGTCGGGTTCGGAGCACTGTTGTCGCTGGTCTACTTCTGGCGCACCTTCGGCCCACAGGTGTTTTGACAGTCGCCACCGGAATGCGGCGCGAATGGATGGATAAGATGGAACCGAGTTTCTGGGAAAACCGCTGGCGCGAAGGCAAGACCGCGTTTCACGAAGGGGCTGTCAACGTGCATCTTGCGCGGCACTTTCCCGCCCTGAAATTGGACCCCGGCGCGCGTGTCTTTCTGCCGCTCTGCGGCAAGAGCGTGGACATTGACTGGCTGCTTGCGCGGGGCTGCCGCGTCAGCGGCAGCGAATTGAGTAAAGAAGCGGTTGTCGCCGTGTTCGAGCGGCTGGAGGTCACTCCGGACATAGAGCGCGTGCGGGATCTCCACCGATACGCCTCAAACGGGCTGGTCGTGTGGCAGGGCGATTTCTTCAAGCTGAGGAACACGGATCTCGGTCCGGTTGAGGCCGTCTACGATCGCGCGGCGCTGGTTGCCATGCCGCCGAGCATGCGGGACAGCTACGTTGGACATCTGCGCCGGCTTTGCGGTCCGGTGCCGCAATTGCTTGTCACCTACGACTACGACCAGGCGCGCATGGACGGGCCGCCTTTTGCCGTTCCCGAGAGGGACATGCGCGCACAGTACGAAGACGCGTTTGAGATCGATCCACTGTCGAGCGTCGACATATACGGGGCCTTGGCAGACCGGTGCTCCGGTCAGGAACAATCCTGGTGTCTGCGTCCCGCACTCGATTGACGGCTTGCTTGCAAACACCCGTTCCGATTTGGCGATGTGGTCAGTGCTCCCCGGCTTCTTCCGGTTTTTTCCGGACCGCGTTCCAGACCGGCAGGATGATCCTGGCCACGATCGGGATCAGGATCAGTCCGAGGATAAGTCCGAAAACACCATCGAGGGAGGCTGTCGCCGCCCAGGCGATGAAACCCTCGATCTGACCGACCGAATGTGCCACCGAATGGGCGATGTCATGGATCGTGTTGTAGATGCCCTTGACGCCCAGTTCCTTCAGGCCGTGGATCACGATGGACCCGCCGACCCAGAGCATGGCCGCTGTGCCGACGACCATCAGGACCTTCAGGAACCCCGGCATCGCCTTGACAATGCCCCGGCCCATGGCGCGAACGACGGACAGGCGTCCCTTGTTGGACATCATCAGACCGACATCATCCGCCTTGACGATCAGCGCTACCGATCCGTAGACCATTACCGTGATGCCGATGGCGACAACGGCGAGCGTCGCGGCCTCCATCCAGATATTGCTTTCCGGAATTTCGGACAGGGCGATCGTCATGATTTCGGCGGACAGGATGAAGTCTGTCTTGATTGCTCCGGAAACCTTCTGCTCCTCCAGATGCACCGCGTCGACGGCCTCTTCGAGCGGAAGGTCCGCGGGGCTTTCCTTGTGAGCGAACAGGTGATGGACCTTTTCAGCGCCTTCAAAACAAAGATAGGCCCCGCCCAGCATGAGCAATGGTGTGATCGTCCAAGGCGCAAACTCGTTCAGTGCAAGACCGACGGGCAACAGAAAGAGCAGCTTGTTCTTGAGCGAGCCCTTGGCGATGCGCCAGACGATCGGCAGTTCGCGGGCGGGTTTGAACCCGGTCACGTATTTCGGCGTGACGGCGGCGTCATCAATCACCGCGCCCGCGGCCTTGGAGCCCGCCTTGGCAGCCTGGCCGATCACGTCATCGAGCGACGCCGCTGCAACTTTCGCAATCGCCGCGACATCATCGAGTAAGGCAAGTAGTCCGCTCATGGCTGCTCCCGGGCCGGTATGATTTGCTCGACGCGATGATAGTCTGAAAGTGCGACAGCAAAAATGCGTTTCAGGGCGGCTGCTTTCCGCCGGAATTTCAAACGCGCTATAGTCTCAGGCATTGAAAATATTCTCAACACGCTCGCGAAAAACGTCCACAAGGTGCGCGTTTGACGTTCGACACAAGCAAAAGGCGGGCTGTTTGCAGCGTCAGACGAGAAAGGGATATCCGCCCTCAAGCTTCAGCAAAGCGATCTTGGTGTCGAGGCCACCCGCGCCGGAGTAGCCGCCGAGACCATTGGCGGAAAGGATGCGGTGGCAGGGAATGATGATCGGGATCGGATTGGCTCCGCACGCCTGACCGACCGGCTGGCCATAGGTGCCCAGGTCCTTCGCGACATCGCCATAGGTGCGGGTTCGTCCGTAAGGGATGGCCAGCATTGCCTGGAAAACGGACTGGTGAAGGTCACCGCCTTTCGGTGCCAGCGGCAGATCGAATGTCTTGAGGCTTCCGTCCAGATAGGCCGCGACCTGCGCGGACGCTTCCCGGAGCAGCGGTGTTTCATCCCGGCCCGCCGGGCCATTCCAGTGCACTTCTGTTATGGCCTCTTCGGCTTCGCAGATGGACAACCTTCCCAGCCAGGTCTCAATTTCCGTTACCGGCATCCCGCTTCCTGCTTTCCGTTTCCCGCATGCTTGCCTCGCCTTACGTTCTCACAAAACCGGTGTGAAAAGCGACAGGCATCGGGACGAATTCCCGCTTTCCCGGTTTGTAAGACACAGATTGATTCCGGCTGCGGTCCATGAGCTGTTTCTCCAAACGAAGAACACCTGGAGGGCGGGGGCCGGGTCAGGGCTTCGGAAACGTTGCCGATGCACGTTTTCGCGGCCCGTGTATGGGTGGAAAAAGCTCTAGGGTGCGGACTCATAAATGAGACTGAAAAGGCATGAGAGATGGCGAAATCCCGTCAGAAAGGGTGCGTCGAGCCGGTTTCCTGCCCGGTCAAGCACGCTGACGCCACGGGCGGAAGCCATTTCCATGTCCTTCGGATTTGACCGGCTTGCGCCTCCTCGGCGTTGCGAAAGGCTGGGAAATGAGCCACATTTCCTGCGCTTCCGCTCCTTGACGAGAAGCAAGTCGCCACAAACCATTTCGGCCTCATTTATGAGTCCGTTCCCTAGGCGGTTGACGGGTCGTGTGCGTTTCCGTCTTAATGGCCCCTGGCGTGGACCCCGGGTGACACTTGATCACCAACCTGTTTAGGAGGAATGGGATGGCAATGGATCGCCGAACTTTTCTTGGAGGAGCCGCAGCTGTTGCGGGAACCTTCGCACTGCCGCAGCTGGCGCATGCCAACGCTGCCGCCAATGCTTATTTCAACGGCTATGAGCAGGACAACGGTTTTCAGTACCGTCGGACAAACCTCAACCGTATCGACCCTGTCTGGCGCCGCCAGATGGTCAAGTATTTCAGCGACGAACCTCCGGGAACGGTCGTGGTTGATACCCAGAACCACTTTCTTTACTGGGTCTGGGAAAACAACACGGCGCTGAGATACGGCGTGGGCGTCGGGCGTGAAGGCTTCAAATGGTATGGCCGCGCACGGATCGACCGCAAGGCGCTGTGGCCGCGCTGGGTGCCGCCACCCGAGATGCTCAAGCGTCAGCCGGATCTGCCGCGCAGAGTGGAAGGCGGTGCGGCAAACAACCCGCTCGGTCCGAGAGCTCTTTATCTTTACAACAATGGCAGCGACACCGGCTACCGGCTGCACGGGACGCTTGAGCCCTGGAGCATCGGTCACGATGTGTCGAGTGGTTGCATCCGCATGCTGCCGGAGGACATCATCGATCTCTATCAGCGGTGTCCGAAAGGCACGGGCGTTCTGGTTCTGGAACATCTTGGCGCAAGTGCCGGCTGAAGCCGGCACGCCAGCGGAATAGGTTAGTCTTGGGGGGCGTTCTTGTTTAATTGGTTTGGCCAGTGGGGCCGGAGTTTCATGATCATCGTCTTCTGCGGAGCCGGGCTTGCCGCCTGCAACTCCGCGGGAGGTATCTCGTCGCCTAATGTCACGAATGCGCCGGCGGCCGGCTTTGGCCAGATCTCGAACGGGTCCGAAGAAGAGTTCATCATCAATGTCGGACGCCGTGTCTATTTCGACCGGGGGTCCGCGGTCGTGACCGAAGAAGCCAAGATGACGATCAAGAACCAGGCCGACTGGTTGAAACAGAACAAGAAATGGCTCGTGAAGGTGCAGGGGCATGCAGACGACCCGGGCAGCGAAGCGGCCCAGAAGACGCTGTCCGCTCAAAGAGCCGATGCCGTCATGGCTGAGCTGGTCAGTCTCGGCGTCAGCCCGAAACGCGTTTGGTCCAAAGGGTATGGCGTCGAGCGTCCGGTGACGGACTGTTCCTCGATCGAGTGCCAGTCTCAAAACAGGCGCGTTGTCGTGAACCTCAGGGAAGAGTTCGACGAATCCGCTCCTCAGGCACGCTGATACGCCGAGGCTGAAAGACGCGGCGAGGCATCTGAAAACGAGCACAAACAGGATTTCGGTCACCAGTCGCTACTATTGTTCTGTTTACCGCAGCGGCCGGGAGCTTTATCGCTTGATAAAGCCGCTGCTGCGGGAATAGAGACTACTGAATGTCAGAAGACAAAGACTCCACGCCCTCCTCCGGGGATCTACCGCCCAAGCCAGGCAAGCGATTAACACTCGGTCATATCGCCGATCAGCTCGGCATATCGACCGCAACGGTGTCGCTCGCGTTGCGCGACAGCCCGCTTGTGGCCGAAGAAACCCGGGAAAAGGTCAAGCAGACTGCCGAAGAGATCGGCTATATCTACAATCGTTCCGCAGCATCCCTGCGCACGTCGCGCAGCCAGATCGTGGGGGTTGCGGTTCATGACATCCTGAACCCCTATTTTGCCGAAGTATTTTCCGCGCTTGAAGATGTGCTGGAAGAGCAGGGGCAGATGATCTTCATCTGCAATCACCGGGACGATGTGAAAAGGCAGCGGGGATTTGTCAACACGCTCCTGCAGCACCGCGCAGACGGCCTGATCCTGTGTCCGTCAGTCGGCACGACGTCGGAGGAAATCAACCGGCTTGTCGACCAGGGTATCCCGGTCACGCTGGTCGCGCGCGAAGTGCCCGGGGTGTGGGCGCCTTGTGTGCGCGGCGATGATGTTGCCGGAACCTACCAGATCACCAAGCATCTGCTGGCGCAGGGGCACAGCAAGATCGGCATGGTCGGCGGGCGCAGGGACAGTTCCACCGGCTACCACCGGCACGAAGGCTGGATGAAAGCGCTGCAGGAAGCGGGGATCGATCCTGCTGCTCAGGTCGATTTGCCGGAATTGATGACGCAGGCAGACGGACGGGCAGCCGTTCCGGATATCCTGGAGGCGGCGGAAAGGCCGACGGCGATTGTCGGTTTCAACGATCTGGTCGCGTTCGGCATGATGACGACACTGCGCAGGGCCGGTATCGAGCCGGGTCCC
The DNA here is from genome assembly GCF_030733265.1 of Roseibium sp. MMSF_3412. Taxonomy (GTDB): domain Bacteria; phylum Pseudomonadota; class Alphaproteobacteria; order Rhizobiales; family Stappiaceae; genus Roseibium. The sequence goes on from NZ_JASHJI010000013.1 coordinate 100,811, forward strand.
GACATGGCCATCACCGGCTACGACGATATTGATGGGGCCGACGCAAGAACACCGGCCCTGACGACCGTTGCAAACCAGCCGGAGAAAATCGGCCGTCTCGCAGCGCTGACGCTGCTGCGGCAGATCGCGGGCGACCGTGTTCCGAACAAACCGATCGTGATCGAGCCGGAGCTTCGGATCCGCGAGAGTTCACCGCCGCCAGGAGTGCGTCTGGCGCAGCGGCTTGCTGAGTAGATTCCAGGCCCGTGAAAAAGCTCTAGACTGCGATTGAATCCGGTGAGGCGTCATACATGACGCACTTGTTGCGTCCGGTCGATTTTGCCTTGTAAAGCGCCGTGTCTGCCTTTTGCATAAGCGATGAGAACTCGACATCTTCACGGCTCGAGACCGCGAGCCCCATGCTGCAGGTGACGACCTGGGACAGTCGCGGATCCTGGCAGTTGCGAACGATCTTCTTGCGAAGTCTTTCACAGACCGTGAACGCGTCCTCCAGGCCGGTTCCGCTCAGGATCAGGCAGAATTCTTCGCCTCCGACCCGCCCGAATATGTCAACGGATCGCAATTCCCTGCTGATCGTGCTTGTAAACAGCTTCAGGACATCGTCCCCGGCAGCATGTCCATGCTGATCGTTGATGCTCTTGAAATGGTCGATGTCCATCATGACAGCGGTAAAGGCCTGCTTCGACCTCCGGAAACGCTGAATTTCCGTGTTGGCTTTCTCAAGAAAGGCGCGCCGGTTGAGGATCTGGGTCAGATCGTCGATGCTCGCGATGCGCTCCATGCGGATCTTGGCGTCCATGAGTGCCTGGTGATCGCGCTGACGCGCGATTTCATGGCCGATCCAGTCGGCAAATTGTCGGATGATCTGAACATCCGCGGACGTGAAAGGCCGCTTGCGTATGTCCCGGCCCGTGAAATTGATCGTCCCGTGCACGATCCCGTCCACCAATAGGGGCACCCCGATGTAAGTCTCGATATCGAACAGCTTGTAACAGGGATGGCCGGCGAATTCCGATTGCCCCGCATGACCCGTCGCGACGGGTTCGTCGGCCTGCAGCGTCAGGGTGCAAAAGGTGTCCTTGAGTTCGAACGACTGGCCGGGCTGGACCGTGTCGCCCGGGCTTTGGGCGTGTGTGATCGTATAGTTTTCGCCGATCACATGACTGATGATGCCGACGGGCAGATCGAAATGGTCGCATCCCAGACGCAGGATTTCGGCGATCTTGTCCTCATGCCCCAGTTCCCTTGTCGACGTGATCGCGTAGAGCTCCGCCAGCGTCCGTTCCGTCTTCTTGCGGTCGGTGATGTCTGAAATCACGACGACAAGCCCATCGACCTCTCCAGCGTCATTGAAGCGCGGATTGCAGTCCATCAGGCATTCGCGGGTCACGCCGTCGGGAAAGTGCATTCCGATTTCGGCAGAGGCCTTTTCGCCGCCCATCGCCACCATGAACAAAGATCGGACGGTGTCGCGTTCTTTCCAGGGCAGCCGTTCCCTGAGGCGGGTCCCCAACAGGTCTTCGGGCGTTCCGTTGAACCAGGCGTACCCGGTCTTGTTCAAAAACAGGCATTTGCCTTCAAGGTCGACTTCACCGACACAGGCAGACATGCTGTCCGCCATGAGATGCAGATTGCGGTAGGCCTTCTCTGCCAGAGCCTTGGCGTCTTTCAGCTCCGTGATGTCCGCCCGGATACCGACAATCCCGCCAGTGCTCGTCCGGGTTTCCGAAATCCTCAACCAGCGGCCTGTCTCCAGCTGCTGTTCGATCACTGCGCCGTCGGCTGCCTGGTGCTGTTTCAGCCTCCGTGCCAGCCAGGCTTCATCGTCCAGACCGCCTGTGTTGTACTGGTTCCTGCTCAGTCCGTAGCGAAGGATGTCCTCGAACCGGTTTCCGGGGAACATCGCCGGAGCCGATTCGGCGTATATCTCGCGGTAGGTATCGTTGCAGATGATCAGCCGGTCTTCGGCATCATAAATGGCAAAGCCTTCGAGGATAGCGTCCAGCGCGTCTTCGAGCGTAAGCGCCAGATCGCTCAGCTGGGATTCGAGCTGTTTGCGATCGCTGACATCCCGGGAGATGAACAGGAGACCTGACAGGGTCTGCGATGTGTCGAACAGCGGTGCGCTGACCACTTCGAGCTGCTTGCGGGTTCCGTCGCCCAGCACAGCCTCGATGGCATACATTCTGCGGTTCTTCTGGTCCGAGGGTCTCTGATAAAGCTCCGCCATGCGGTCGAATTGCGCCGGGTCGGCAAAAAACGGCTTCGTCGTGTTGCCGATCAGGTCTTCGCGGCTGACACGAAGGAGCTTTTCCATCGCGGCGTTTGCGAAGACGATGATCCTGTCCGGGTTCGTGACCAGAACGGCCTCGTTCAATCCGCCGAACGACTGCTGCAGATCGAGTGTGACTGACTCCAACCGACGTCCTCCCGTCATCCCGGCACCCTTGATGCCTCTACGTAAATTCTGACAGGGAAAGCCTTAATAAAATTGGTACATTCATTTGTTATTTCAGCGAGCTTGGGGTGTTTTTAATAGTAAAATACCGCCATTTTTTCCTAAATTGCAGTAATCGCTTGTATTTTGCTATTGATCCAGAAACGCGCCGATCCGATCAAGTGCGGAGATAATGTTTTCTGTGGAGTTCGCATAAGAAAGACGGATGTATCCTTCTCCGAGAATCCCGAAATCAGGTCCACCGATCGTTGCAACGCCGGTCTCTTCCAACAGGGCCGAGGCAAGTTCCTTTGCCTTCCAGCCGGTGTCCTTGATATTGGGAAATGCATAAAACGCACCGAGCGGCGTGCGGCAGGAAATGCCGGAGAGCGCGTTGAGGCCGTCGACAATCACGCGCCGCCTGGCGTCAAATTCGGCAACCATGTCCCGTACGGCGGTCTGAGGACCCGTCAATGCGGCGAGGCCTGCGAACTGGGCCGGCGCGTTGACACAGGACCAGGCGTTGACCGCGAGTTTGCGGGCCTTGTCCGCCAGGCTGTCCGGCCAGACGGCAAAACCCATGCGCCAGCCCGTCATGGCGTAGGTCTTGGACCAGCCATCGAGCAGGATCAGCCGGTCGCGGATGGACTCAAAACCGAGCAGCGAAACGTGCTCCATGCCGTCATAGGTCATCTGCGAATAGATCTCGTCCGACATCACCGCGACATCCGGATGGTTTTCAAGTCCCTTGACCAGAGCTTCGATTTCCGATCTCGGCGTCACGCCCCCGGTCGGGTTCGCCGGCGAGTTCAGGATCAAGAGGCGGGTCTTGTCGGTAATCAGTGACAGTGTTTCTTCTGCGGAAAAGGCGAAGTCGTTTTCCTCGCGGATCGGAACAGGGACCGGTCGCGCCCCGGTGAACTCGATCATCGAGCGGTAGATCGGAAAACCGGGGTCCGGATAGAGGATTTCCGCTCCAGGTTCTCCGAACATCAGGATCGCCATGAACATCGTGACCTTGCCGCCCGGCACGATAAGAACATTGCCGGGATCGGTTTCGACACCGTGCCGTTTCAGCAGGTCGGCCGATACGGCTTCCCTGAGCGGCGCAATTCCGGTGGCCGGTGTGTATCCGTGATGCCCGTCCTGCAATGCCCTGATCGCCGCCTCCACGATGTGTTCCGGTGTCCGGAAGTCGGGCTGGCCGATGCCGAGATTGATGATGTCGCGGCCCTGACCGGCAAGTTCGGTCGCACGAGCCAGAACGGCGAACGCATTTTCCTCGCCAATGCGGTCAAATCCGCTGATCGTTTTCAACATCCGCTGCTTGCCTTCCTTCGTCTTTCGAGGTCATTGATTTCGAATCTATCGTCCGGCCCTGTCCGTGAAAAGACCGGAAGGCGGCGCAGGCGTTCGCCGTTATCCGGTCTCAGGCCGGTCAGCACAGGAATTTTTCACCGGTCTCTCCAAATTGAAGCGCGATGTGCTTATATTCGCGGCCAACGAACCTGTTTCCCGACAGGCTGAGCAAAATCAACAAGGCCAGGAACCCTCGCAATGACCGCGACCCAGGACGCCCAGGCACAGATTCCGGTCACGGTTCTGACCGGATATCTCGGTGCCGGAAAAACCACGCTTCTCAACCGGATCCTCTCTGAAAACCACGGGCAGCGCTACGCCGTGATCGTCAACGAGTTCGGCGAGGTCGGGATCGATAACGATCTGCTCGTGGAATCCGACGAAGAAATTTTCGAGATGAACAATGGCTGCATCTGCTGCACCGTGCGCGGCGACCTGATCCGGACCGTTCAGAACCTGATGAAACGGAAGGGCGCTTTCGACGCCATCATCGTGGAGACGACGGGCGTTGCCGATCCGGCACCGGTCGCCCAGACCTTCTTCATGGATGATGATGTGCGAGCCTCCGCGAGGCTGGATGCGGTTGTTGCGGTGGTCGATGCGCGCCACGTCCTGCAGCGCCTGGAAGACACCGAGGAAGCCGAAGACCAGGTCGCCTTTGCCGACGTGATCCTGATCAACAAGACCGATCTGGTCACGCCGGAAGAACTGGCCACGGTCGAGGCTCGCATCCGCTCGATCAATCCTTATGCGGTGCTGCACCGGAGCGAGCGCTGCGGGATCGAGATTGCCAAGGTTCTCGACCGGGGTGCGTTTGACCTCGACCGGATCCTGTCCCTGGATCCGCATTTTCTGGAGCATGGCCATGCGGCCCATGAATGCGGGCCGGACTGCGACCACGACCATGACCATGATCACCACCACGATCACGGCCATGATCATCATCATCACCACCACGACGACGCGCCGCATTCGGTCAAGAGCATTTCTCTCAGGGCGGGTGATCTCAATCCCGACATGTTCTTTCCCTGGATCAGCCAGGTGACCCAGGTGCAGGGACCGAACATCCTTCGGCTCAAGGGCATCCTGTCCTTCAAGGACGACCCGCAGCGCTACGTCATTCAGGGCGTCCACATGATCGTCGAAGGCGATCATCAGCGTGACTGGAAAGAGGGCGAGCCGCGCGAAAGCCGCCTTGTCTTCATCGGACGGGATCTCAACTGGGATGTCCTGAAGCAGAGTTTCCAGGCCTGCGCGGCTTAACAAGGAAAAAAGCGTGCCGACAATTGCACCTGTGGACGTGGACGGCTTCGTCGTCCGCGCCGGTTTCTTGAAGACCACCGTGTTCTTCGCGTCAGGAGAGGGCGACATCACCCTTTCCGGCGAGGGCGAGAAAAAGCTACGGCCGCACAAGGCCGGATTGCTGGCCGCCGAACCTCTCAAGGACGGCACCGGCCTGATCACGTCCGGGGACGACGGCTGCCTCTATCGCTGTGGCTCGGATGCCTCCGTCGAACTGGTGGCGGAACGGCCGCGAAAATGGATCGATCTGATCGCGACCGGTCCGTCCGGTGCTGTGGCCTTTGCGTGCGGGCGCGTTGCCTGGGCCCGCCTCGGCGATGGCCGGGAGAAGGAATTCACGCACGAACGCGCCGTCGGCGGTCTGGCATTCGCGCCGAAAGGTGCGCGCCTGGCGGTTTCCCGGTATGACGGGGCAACGCTCTGGTGGGCCGGAACCGACGGGCCGCCGACCGAGTTTTCCTGGAAAGGTGCGCATCTCGGGGTCAGCTTTTCGCCCGATGGAAAGTTCCTCGTAACGGCCATGCAGGAGAATGCGTTGCACGGCTGGCGGCTGTCCGATGCCCAGGACATGCGCATGTCCGGATATCCGGCCAAGGTCAAATCGTTCAGCTGGTCCTACAAGGGCAAATTCCTCGCAACGTCGGGTGCCAATGCGGCGATCCTGTGGCCGTTTCAGGGGAAGACCGGGCCGATGGGCCAGTCACCGCTTCAACTGGGCGCACGAACCGATCTGCTCGTATCCGCGGTGGCCTGTCATCCGAAAGAGGATGTCGTTGCCATCGGGTATCAGGACGGGTCGGTCTCGATGTGCCGGTTTGGAGACAAGGCTGAGGTGCATTTGCGCCGGCCCGGAAATAGCCCGGTTTCTACGATGGACTGGGACGCGGACGGCGTGCGGCTGGCCTTCGGAACCGAAGGCGGCGAAGCGGGGATCATAAGCTTGCAGGACTGACCGTCGTCCGGCAAACCGGGCCCGGAGACCATCATGTTCAGGATCCTGATCGTATTCGTGATGCTGGTGAGCGGGACGGCAACGTCGCAGCTTCCCGAGTTTTCGCAGCAATACAGGCAGCGCCTTGGAGGCGCGATCGATGCGCTTGAAGAGATCCTTGCCGATTTCAACCGCGATGCATCGGCATTCGGATTGTCCGTTGCCGAAGCGATAGAGCGTCAAAGGTCGTCCGAAGATCCCTTTGTCAGGGCGCGGGGCGACAGTATGGCGGTAGCGGATACACGGCTTGAGCGCCTCAAGATGCAGCGAGACGCGCTTGAAAACGCCGGACAGATCGAGCGCCTGCTTGTGTTCGCGCAAGGGTTTGATCCCCAGCTCGCACGGGCAACGGCGGAAGACTACGAGCCCGCCATCCCGATCACGGTCGCCGGGTTCTTCAGCGCGGGCCTCGGTGCTCTTGCAGGCTTCGTGTTCGTGACGCTGTTTGCGGGTGTGATGCGGCTCGGTCGCCGAAAAACCGCCTCGCGCCCCTAACCCGAGCCGTTCTGCATTTCGCTCCCGCATTGCCTCCTTTGACCGCCGCCGGACAAACGGGTAAGCACGTCTCAATGCGTTGCCCAAGCTGGAAGGATGCCGAATGGACGCAATCACGCGGATGCGCTGTTTCATTCAAGTGGTCGACTCGAGCGGTTTTTCCGCTGCGGCGCGGGAGATGGGCCGGTCAAAGGCGCTTGTCTCGAAATATGTCGGCGAGCTTGAAGACGAGCTTGGCGTGCGGCTGCTGAACCGCACCACGCGGCAGGTCTCCCTCACGGAGGTCGGCGAGGCCTACTACAAGGAAGCGGCCGAAATCCTGCAACGCATCGACGATCTTCAGGCGTCCGTGCAGTCGTCTCATCAGGAAGTGCGCGGCCGGTTGCGCGTGTCGGCACCCAGGTCGATGGGCGACGACATGCTCAACAAGCCGATGATGCAGTTCCTCGCGCAATATCCCGATATCCGGCTCGACCTGCGTCTGGAAGACAGGTTCGTGGACCTTGTCGAAGAAGGCTTCGATCTGGCGATCCGCGTGACACAGCTGGAGGATTCAAGCCTGATCGCGAGGAAGATCGCTCCCTTCCGGACCGTTGTCTGCGCAACTGCCGATGTCATAAAGAAGCACGGTGCGCCAAAGGTGCCGGCGGATCTCACGGCCCGGCCCTGCATCATCGACACCAACTACCGCTACAAGCAGAACTGGGCGTTCGAGGCGAATGGAGAGCGTCTTTCCGTCTCCGTGAACGGCCCGCTTGAAGTCAACAGCGCCTCGGCGGCAAGAGAGGCTGCCCTGGCAAATCTCGGCTTCTTGCGCACGCCGCTGTTTTTCGTTGCAAACGACGTCAGGGACGGTGATCTCGTGGTTCTATTGGAAGAGTATGAAGAGCCGCAGCGCGGTATCTATGCGGTCTACCCGCATCGTCGCCATCTCAGTGCAAAGGTGCGGGCGTTCGTGGACTTTCTGGTCGCCTGGTCTTCGAAAAACCCGGGCTGTTAGGGGCAGGGGCTGAGCCGGGGCGGCTGCGCGGGTTCCAGCGCGTTCCCGGAGCGGTTTGACGTGCCGTGAAACGCAGGAAAATGTGATCCCGCTCACAGGCAGATTCTTGTTGCAAATGCAACGTATACGTTTCAAAGTTTCATCATGAACGACGCGCAAAAACAGATTGCTGCCGGACTGGAACGGGTATTCTGGAGCCGAGGATTTGCAGACCCCAGCGTGCCGGAACTGCGCGCAGGTGTTGGTGTCAGCATGCGCACGCTCTACCGGTACTTTCCCTCCCGCGAAGCCATGATCCTTGGTGCGCTGGAATACCGGCACCAACGGTATCTTGCCTATGTGCGCGAAGGGGTGAGCGAGCCCGGACTGGCAGCAGCGGAACAGTTGTTCGACAAGCTGGGCGGCTGGATGCGCGTGACACAGGGCAAGGAGTGCTTTTTCCGCCAGGCGCTAGCAGCCAACCCGGACAGTACGCAGATCAAGGATACGGTAACCCGGCACAAGGCCGAATTGCTCGACTTCTTCGGTGTCCTGAGCGGTAACGAGCAATTCGCAACAACGCTCTATCTGCTCCATGAAGGCGTGACCGCCTGCTACGCGGAGATGGACGAGCGCGCCGTCGAAGACGCCAAGCATCAGGTTCGGTTGATGTTCAGGGCAGTTTCCGAAAAACGTTACTCCTGAACCGGTTCCTCAAGCTTTCCAGGCGTCATTCCCGGCCCTCCCGGCGGCAAGTGCACCGCCGGACAATCTCAGGCAATGGTCCGTGTCACTAGGGTACGGACCCATAAATGTCGCCGATTTGGCGGCAGAAATGGCAAAATCTCGCGAGGAAGCGTGAGTAGAGCGGGCTTTTTGCCCGGTCAAGCGCGGTGACGCTGCGAGGTGCAGCCATTTTGCCGTCCTTCAGATTTGGCCGTTTTGGCCATCTGCCGCGTCGCGAAAGGCTTGAAAATGCACCATATTTCCTGCGCTTTCGCTCCTCGCAGCTGGTCAAAACGATCCAAACCAAATTGACTTCATTTATGAGTCCGTACCCTGGCCTGCTTGCGCCAGTCTTTCCTCGGCCATCTTGTCCGCGACCATTTCCGGTGTCGTGTCCTCATGCGCGGCACGTTCGAAGATCCGGGTCAGCGTTTCACCGATCGCGAGCGTTTTTGCCCGGACCCGGCCGTCGTCCTCGCCCGGTTTGGCAAGCGCAATCGAGATCACGCCGCCGGCGTTGATCGCATAGTCCGGGGCATAGAGAATGCCGCGCCGTTTCAGGGCAATGCCGTCTGCCGGCGTCTGAAGCTGATTGTTGGCCGCGCCGGCGACGATCCGCGCCCGGATCTCGGGGATCGTGCGGGCGTTCAGTCCGGCTCCAAGGGCACACGGCACAAAGATGTCGGCTTCGACGCGATGCGCGTCGCCGGCCTCGACCACCGAGGCGCCGAGGGCGTCGCGTGCCCGTTCGACAGCGGGCGCGTGGATGTCGGAAACAATCAGTGTTGCGCCCGCTTCGGCCAACTGTCGGGCTACCTCGAAACCGACATGCCCCAGTCCCTGTACCGAAACGGTCCTGCCTTCCAGATCGACGTTTCCGAAAACATGCATGGCCGAGGCCTTGATGCCCTCGAACACCCCGAGGGCCGTATAGGGAGACGGATCGCCGAGTCCGGTCGCGCTGGTGCCGCGCACATGGTCCGTGCGGCGCGCGACGGCTTCCATGTCCTCAGGCGAGACACCGACATCCTCGGCGGTGATGTAAGTTCCCGACAGCCGCTCGACATGGCCGCCGAAGGCCTCCATCATGTCTTGCGACTTCTCCTCGCGCGGACACGCAATGATGACAGCCTTGCCGCCTCCCAGGTCCAGTCCCGCGAGTGCGTTCTTGTAGGTCATGCCACGGGAAAGACGCAGCGCATCTGTGAGTGCGTCGGCCGGTTTTTCGTATGGCCAGACACGGCAGCCACCCAGTGCCGGGCCGAGCGTGGTGTCATGGACCGCGATGATTGCGTTCAGTCCGCTGTCACGATCTCTTGCGAAGACGATGTTCTCGTGCCCGCCCATTTCCGGATGATCGAAGACGGCGCTGTGCAGGGCGGAGGGGTTCAAGGCGTTCATGATTGGCTCTACAAGTAGTTGTCTCTATGAATAATTTAGTCGGTATTTGGAGAATATTGTCTCTAATCACCTCAAATTTAATCATTTGACGGAATGCTTGATCTCAAAATCGGAAAAAAATGTGAAAAAATTTTCATGATCGTTTTGCGCTGCGGCAACGCATACAGCCATTATGCTGCCGTCTTCTGTGTTCACAGAGGACAAATCATGTCATGTGAATACGATCTGTCGACGACATAGGTGATACCGTTGCGCTTTGTTTCCAACTGCTTGCAAGAGGCCGCCCTTCTGGCTTCCAGCTGTTTTGCAGCAGTCTTGGTGCTGTTGATTGCCAGCGTGACAAGCGCCGTTGCGCATCCGCATGTGTTCGTCGAGGCAAGGTCCAAACTGATCTTCGACGATGACGGCAACGCCGTTGCGGTCAAGCATGTCTTCCGCTTCGACGATGCGTTTTCCGCCTTCGCGATCCAGGGCTTCGACACGAACCGGGACGGCGTCTATTCGCGGGAAGAGCTTGGCGAACTCGCCAAGGTCAATGTCGAGAGCATGGCCGATTTCGGATATTTCACTTTTGGCGACAATACGCGTGTCGAACTCGATTTTGACGCTCCGACGGATTACTGGCTCGAAGTCTCAACGCATTCCGTTCACGACTACTGGATGATGAAGCCGGAGGATTTCGAGGCGATCGAGGAGGATATCCGGTTGAATGGCGGTACGGCCATCGAGGAAGTGGAGCTACTTGAGCTTCATTTCGTGTTGCCGCTCAAGGATCCGAGCGATGCAACGGCACCGATAACGCTCGATGTCTACGATCCGACCTACTATGTCGATTTCAGGTTCGGGCAGGAAGCGGATGCGGTCGGGACGGTCAATGCGCCCGGTACGTGCCAGGTAACGCGCAAGGAGCCGCCGCCGCTCGATGCAGCAACTGCTTACGCGCTGGCGCAGATCGGGCCCGAGCAGCGGGATCTGCCACCTGAACTGCAGTCGGCGGCCGCTACCCAGATCAACCAGATGATCGTCAACTGCGCGAGCGCGGCAGCCGGACTTCCGGCGTCCGTTGAGGGTGGCCAGGCCGAAACGCAGACGGCGTCCGTGGATGCCGGTGCCAGTGCTGCCAGGGAAACCGAGACCCCGCCGGCAAACGATTCTTCCGAACTGGCATCCGCGCGCTCCGACGAGGTTGCTGCCTCGACACAGATTGCGGTCATCAACAGCCCGGAGGCCGCCGTTGTCGGCGTCGGTGTGCTTGATCGCTTCTTTGGCACGATCGCAATCAAGCAAAAGGAATTTTACCAGCGACTGGTGGCCAGTCTGCGGGCATTCCGGAACAACCCCAGTGCCGGCTGGCTTCTGATCGGCCTGTCTTTCGCCTATGGCGTCTTTCATGCTGCCGGTCCGGGACATGGCAAGGCGATCATCACCTCTTACGTCGTTGCCAACAACGAGACCCTGAAAAAGGGGATCATGCTGTCCTTTGCGTCCGCGTTTGCGCAGGCTGTCACCGCAATCGTGCTTGTCGGTGGCCTTGCCGTCGTCTTCAATCTGACGAGCCTTGCGATCCAGGACACGGCGCGCTGGTTCGAAATCGGTTCCTATGTCCTGATCACGGGCCTGGGCGGATGGCTGCTTTGGCAAAAGGCCGGGAAACCCCTGGCGATGAGCATCGCCGACCGCCTGTCCGGTGGCAACCTGGCTTTTGCCGGAACGCACGGGCACGATCACCATCATCATGACCATGGCCACCACCACCATCACGTACTCGATGCGGATGGTGTGTGTACCACATGCGGCCATGCGCACGCGCCGACACCCGACATGGTTCAGGGCGAGATCACGCTTGGCCGCGCCGTATCCATCATTCTTGCGGTCGGTCTCAGGCCATGCACGGGGGCCCTGGTGGTTCTGGTGTTTGCCCTGTCCCAGGGCATGATCGTGGCCGGGGTGGCGTCGACGCTGGCGATGGCTGTCGGCACCGGAATCACGGTTTCGCTGCTGGCCGCCCTGGCTGTCGGTGCAAAGGATCTTGCCGTGCGGCTTTTCGGCGAAGGCAGCCCGATGGCGATCCGGGTGCACCGGTCAATCGAGATATTCGGCGCCGCCATCGTTTTCCTGCTCGGCATAACGCTTTTGATCGCCGCGCTCGGCTGGGGTTGAGGCGCCGAAGGCACAAGCAGCGGTGCTGCAGCAGCGTCAGAGCCCGAGCCGCTTTTCCCGGTAAGCGCGGACCGCGTCCCCAAAGGCCGAGAACAGCTTTTGCGAGGGCCCGTCCGTGGACACCCAGTATTCCGGGTGCCACTGCGTCGCCAGAACATATCCGGCACTGTCCTTGACGGACATTGCCTCGATTGTTCCGTCCTCTGCACGTGCTTCCATCACAAGGCCGCCGCCGAGTTCGCCCACGGCCTGACGGTGCAGCGAGTTGACGTCGAACGGCTCGGAGCCGATCACGTCTTCCAGCGTGCCGCCTTCGGCAACGTCCACCGGGTGCGCGATCCGGAAGCGCTCGTCCTGCTTTTCCGACACCGGTGCCCTGTGATCCTTCCGGCCGCTGAGGTCCTGTACCTCGGTCAGGAGCGTGCCGCCCATGGCGACGTTCAGTTCCTGCATGCCGCGGCAGATCGCAAAGACGGGGATGCCGCGTTCCACGGCTCTTCTCAACAAGGGCAGCGTCGTCGCATCGCGGTCCGGGTCGTAGGGGCCGTTCGCTTCCGTCGGCTCCTGGCCATAGAGCGCGGGATTGACGTTGGAACGGGATCCGGTTGCAACCACGCCATCGACCTGATCGAGCGCCGCGTCGATATCAAGCTCCGCGCCGAGCGAGGGCAGGATCATCGGAATTGCGTCCGAGCCTTTCAGGACAGCGTGCAGATAGGTTGCGTTGACGGCGTGCCAGTTGAACCCGTCGATGGGTTTGACGTCGGCTGTTACCAGGACAAGCGGTTTTGTCATTTTGAACCTTGCAGGGAAACGGAATTCTCGCGGGGGACGGCCCCAAGCGCAGATGTACCTGAAAGACGCCTAGTCCAGCAATCCCAATTCCTGCGCGACCTTGTAAAGCTGGGCCGCGTTGCGTGTGCCCACCTTTTCGCGAAGGTTGAGCCGGTGCGATTCCACCGTGCGCACGCTGATCCCGAGCGCCTTGGCGACTTCCTTGTTCGGCTGGCCTTTCGCGATTGCAGTCAGGACCTGCCGCTCGCGTTCGGTCAATCCGTAAGGGTCTTCCACGGGGGCGGACGCACTTGCACCCACCAGGGTCGGCCCGATGGCGGATGAAAAGAAGTAGCCGCCGGACGCGACGCTGGTGATCGCAGTGATCATCTCCTGCGCCGAGATGTCCTTGAGGATGTAGCCGCGTGCGCCGGCCTGAACAACGCCGCGGACATATTCGGGATTGTCATAGACCGACAGGATCAGCACACCGACCCCGGGCTGGGTCTTGCGGATTTCCATGGCCGCCTCGAGACCGTTCATCACCGGCATGGAGACGTCCATCAAAAGCACATCCGGCTTCAGGTTCCGGGTCATCCGCACGGCCTCGCGTCCATTGGTGGCTTCGCCGACGATTTCAAGCTCAGGCACCTTCTGCAGACGTGCCCGGATGCCGTCGCGGACGAGCTCGTGGTCGTCGGCAAGCAGAACGCGAATGGGCCGATCGAGCGAAGGGGAGGATGTGGAATTCGATGACATGTTCAGTTTACGCAGCCTTTGCCGACGTGTTGTCGAGCGGCATTTGCACCTTGATCCTTGTACCCCCGGAAGAGCGCCGGCTCAAAATCAACTTGCCGCCATAGGTCTCTATGCGCTCGCGCATGTTGCGGAACCCGAGGCCTCCGGTCTTCGGCAATGGCCTTGGAAGGCCGACGCCATTGTCCTCCACACACAGGGTCAGGTCGTGAACACCCACCTTCAGATCGATGTTGACCTTGCTTGCATGGGAGTGCCGGGCAACGTTGGTCATGCATTCCTGAACCACCCTGTACAATGCCGTCTTGGCGCCATCCGACAAGCGGCTGTGGCACTGCTGCGCATCCACGTTCACCGTTATGCCCGACTGGCTCTGGATTTCCTTGCCGAGACTGCCCAGGGCGGCCGCCAGGCCCATGTCATCCAGAACGCTCGGTCTCAGATCCCGGGAGATGCGCCGCACCTCGGCAATCGTTCCATCGAGGGTCTTCAGGCACTTCGCCGCCTGAACCTGAAGGTCGGGGTCACGGGTTGCCTCGCTGTGGATCATCTCGATGCCGTAGCGAACGGAGACAAGCAGCTGCGAAATACTGTCGTGGAGTTCGGTCGAGACCCGTTTGCGCTCCTGCTCCTGGACCTGGAAGATCCGGTTCGTCAGTTCCTTCAGCTTGCTGTCCGCAAACCGTTGTTCGGAGAAGCGCACGCCCGCAATCAGGCTGCCCGCAACGACGATCCCGGCGAGGGTGATCAGAAAGGTGACGAGCAGCGTCTGACGGATATTCTGCGCGAAGTCCGCCCGGATCGCGGCCACTTCCCGTGCAATGTCGTCGGTGTAAAGGCCGGTGCCCAGCATCCAGTCCCACTTGTTCAGCAAGATGGCGTATCCGAGTTTTTCCTCAACCGACCCCGTCGAGGGCTTGTGCCAGACATACTGGTGGAAACCGCCACCCGACTTGGCCTGTGTGATCAGGTTGCGGATGACATAATCGCCGTTGTCGTCCTGCAGGTCCCACCAGTTCTGGCCGACAAGATGGGGCAGCTTGGGGTGGACGACATTGGTTCCGTCAAGCGTGTAGACGAAGAAGTAGCCGTCATATTCAAATGTCAGGTTTTCGAGGATTTCCTTGACTTCTTCCTGGGCAGCGGCGCGGCCTTCGGGTTCTTCGGCGTAGATCTGCTCGATCGACGTCAGCGCGAGGCTGACATAGTTCCGGATTTCCTGTCTTTTTGCCGCCAGAATGCGCTCTTCGACCGAGCGGGTTTCGGCATCGATGAGCTTCAGGGACTGCAGATAGGTGGTCGCGCCGATCAGCACCGAAACCGCGATCAGGGGGAGGATCGTGATAATGAGGAGTTTGGTTTTGAAAGTCACGAAAGTTGCCCTTGTAATGCGCAGCTGCCCGGTTTCACAGCGTTCTATTGCGAATTTCTCGGTAGTACTACTGAGAAAATGCGCAGAACCACGAATAGCTTTCCTTCTGCTACGTCAACTAGACATACGGCGAGATCGGTGCAAGGTTGCAGTCCGGTCCTGAATTATTTGGTCCGATTAGGGAGGAAACTAATGGATCGTCGTTCGTTTATCAAAAAAGCTGGTCTTGGTGCTGGTGGAATTGCCGCCGGTTCTGCGCTTGCTGCTCCGGCAGTCGCACAGGGCACAACCGACATGGTCATCGTGTCGACCTGGCCGCGCGATTTCCCGGGTCTGGGTATTCCGGCGCAGCGTCTGGCCGCTCGTATTGCCGAGCTGACCGAAGGCCGCATAAACGTTCAGTACTTTGCTGCCGGCGAGCGCGTCGGGGCATTCGACTCCTTCGATGAAGTCGCTTCCGGCAACGCGCAGGCCTACATCGCCGCAGACTACTACTGGAAAGGCAAGCACCCGGGTTGGGCTGCATTCACGGCTGTTCCGTTCGGTCTGACCGTGACCGAGATGGACGCCTGGATCAAATACGGCGGTGGCCAGGAACTCTGGGACGAACTCGCTGCCGGGTTCGGCCTGAAGAACTTTGCTGCCGGTAACACCGGCGTGCAGATGGGCGGCTGGTTCAACAAGGAAATCGAAACCGCTGACGACCTGAAGGGTCTGAAGATGCGTATTCCGGGTCAGGGCGGTGACGTCATGGCAAAACTCGGCGCGTCTCCGGTGTCCCTGCCGGGCGGCCAGATCTACGAAAACCTCGTTTCCGGCGCTATCGACGCAACCGAGTGGGTTGGTCCGTTCAACGACTACTTCATGAAGTTCTACGAAGCCGCGAAGTACTACTACTTCCCGGGCATGCATGAGCCGGGCGCGATGCTGGCCATGGGCTGCAACAAGGCATGGTACGACGGCCTGTCCAAGACGGACCAGGCGATCATCGCCGCTGCCTGCGCGGAAGAGAACGCCAACACCATGGCGGAAACCAACGCCAACAACGGTGTTTACCTGAAGCGCCTGATCGAAGAGCACGGCGTTGAACTGAAAGAGTTCAACGACGAGATCTACGATGCCTTCGGTGAAGCTGCGCAGGAAGTTCTCGAAGAGGCCATGGACCATTCTCCGGAAGCCAAGAAGATCTTCGAAAGCTTTGTCAATGCACGCCAGGAAATCGGTAGCTGGATGGCGATTTCCGATGTCGCGTATTCCAACAAGCGGAACCGCGTCCTGGGTATTCCGTCCTAAGCGGAATTGGGGCTTAAAGGGACGGGAGCAATCCCGTCCCTCTTCTTTATCGAGACAAAAAAGGCATAGGCACGATGACGGCCTTGGACACGGTTCAAGACGGCTCACCTGCCATGAATTCCGGTGATACACACAATCCCGGCAGTGCCCGCATCTTCCGCCTCTTCGGCTGGATCGTTCTGGCGCTTATGGCAGCGTTCGTCCTCAACAATTATCTGACCTACTGGCAGGATCTTCCCGGCATCAACCCGATTTTCGGCGGTCCGGCGAACGGCACCGCGCCGATCCTGTGGTCCTGGCTGCAACTGGCGCTTTATGCCGCGCTTGTCCTGTGGGCGGTCGCCTATGTCATGCGAAGCAGCACGACGCTGCGCCAAGACAGCGAACGCATCAGCAATTTCAACACGTTCCTGATCCGCGCCGCCTTTTTTGCGGTGCTCATTGTCGGACTTGTCGATGCCGCGATCTCGTTTCTGCGCATCGAGGGTCTGCTGCCGGCCGTGGTCGGGGACACGCTCGCCGAAGACCTCGGGAAATCGCGGTTCCGCGGCGCCTATGTGCATATGCCGCTGATCGGGCTGTCCGTCATACTTGCTGCCTTCACCCGAGGGGTCATCGCCTTTCCCTGGCTTGCCCTGCTCGTTGTGGTGGCCGAGCTTTTGATCGTGATCGGGCGCTTCGTGTTTTCCTATGAACAGGCATTCCTCGCCGATCTGGTGCGGTTCTGGTACGCGGCCCTGTTCCTGTTTGCCAGCGCCTACACCTTGCGCGAAGAAGGCCACGTTCGCGTCGACGTCTTCTATGCCGGTATGGCCCCGAAAACCAAGGGCTACGTGAACGCCGTGGGTTCGGTGGTTCTCGGCATGAGCCTTTGCGCCGTCATTCTGGTCCTCGGCATGGGCGGCAAGCAGAACATCATCAACAGTCCGATCCTGTCCTACGAGGTCACCCAGGCCGGCTTCGGTCTTTACGTGAAGTACCTGATGGCCGGATTCCTCGGTGTGTTCGCGGTGTCCATGATGATCCAGTTCGTATCGTATTTTCTCGACGCGGTCGCCGACATACGCGGCGAACCCGGCGGCCGGGATCACGAAAACCACCCCGTCAACTAAGACCCGGCGAGATCTTCTGAAATGGAACTTTTCTTCCTCCTTCTCCTCGTTGTCCTGATGGCCTTTGCGCTGGGGTCCGGTTTCCCGGTCGCATTCGCACTGCCCGGGTCAGCGATCCTGACGATCGGCATCGCCGCCGGTTCGGGGTATCTCTTCGCAGGGGATACGGACGCCTTCTTTGCCCATGGCGGCCCCGGGCAATGGCTCAGTGCGGGCGTCACCAATTTCCGGGGCATCTACTGGGAGGCCGAGCGCGATACGCTGATCGCCATCCCGTTGTTCGTCTTCATGGGGATCATGCTGCAGCGGTCCAAGATCGCCGAAGATCTTCTGGTCACGATGGCACGCCTGTTCGGCCCGGTTCCGGGCGGCCTCGGTATTTCCGTTGTTTTCGTGGGCGCTCTTCTGGCTGCAACGACGGGTATCGTCGGTGCAACGGTTGTCGCGATGGGTCTGATTTCGCTGCCGGCCATGCTGCGCAACAACTACTCCGTTCCCCTGGCAACAGGCACGATTGCCGCCTCCGGCACGCTCGGGCAGATCATTCCGCCATCGATCGTTCTCATTATCCTTGCCGACCAGCTTGCAAGCGCGGTCGATCAGGCGGGCTCGCTGCGACAGACGCTTTACAAGGCCAGCACCGGCGAATTGTCGATGCCGTCGGATTTCGCGGTGGTGTCCACCAGTGCCGGCGAGATGTTCCTGGGGGCGTTCCTGCCAGGTCTGGTGCTTGTCGGCCTCTACATGCTGTTCATTCTCGGCTTTGCGCTGATGAACCCGAAAGCCGCGCCGGCTGTTCATGAGGAAGGCACCTTCACGCGCCAGTTCGCGGTCAAGGTCGTCATCACCCTCGTTCCGCCGCTGGCGCTGATCTTCCTGGTTCTCGGCTCGATCATTGCTGGCATTGCAACGGTCAACCAGGCCGGCGCCATCGGCGCGGTCGGCGCCATGATCATGGCCGGCTACCGGCTCCGCGACGGCGAGAAGGGAGCTTATTCCCCGGCGATCCTCGCAATCATTGCATTGCTAGGCCTTGCCGTGGTCATCAGTTTCATCGGTGCGGTCAATATCAAGCTGATCTCAACCAGCCAGGATGTGCTTGGCCTGGTGCTCGCACTGATCGCCGTCTCGCTGCTTCTGATCGCGATTTTCTGGTCCGGCTGGCGCACGCTCAAGCTTGAAGACACGCTGCGCGGCGTGATGATCGAAACGGCGAAGACGACATCGCTGGTGTTCATCATTCTTCTGGGCGCGGCCATGCTGACTTCGGCGTTCCGTGCGTTCGGCGGCGAGGAACTCGTCAAGGACTTCCTGCAAGGGTTGCCCGGCGGTTTCTGGGCGCAGTTCCTGATCGTCATGCTGGTGATCTTCATCCTCGGCTTCTTCCTCGACTTCATCGAGATCGCCGTGGTTGTCGTGCCCATCGTCGCCCCGATCCTGCTGGCGGACCCGTCCGCCAATGTGACGGCTGTCTGGCTCGGCGTGATGATCGGCCTCAACATCCAGACGTCGTTCCTGACGCCGCCTTTCGGGTTTGCGCTGTTCTACCTTCGCGGCGTTGCGCCGGCGGTGGTCAAGACCATCGACATGTACAAGGGCGTGATCGCGTTCATTGCCCTTCAGCTGGTCGCGCTTGGTATCGTCGGGTTCTACCCGCAACTGGTAAACTATCTGCCGAACCGGTCGTCGCTTCTGTCCGAAACGGCTCCGCCGCCGAAGAACCCGCGCCTGCAATATTGCATGGAAACGCTGGTCTACGAGGACTTCCAGCAGAACGGTGACAGCATTCTTGCCGCCATCGAAAAGGCGGAAGGCGTCGACATGAGCTACCTGCCGGAAGACCTGCGGGACGATCTTGCCGAAGGCTTTGAAAAGGCCAGGGAGGCGATGCCGCTGATGCTGGCGATCCGCGAGGCTGAAAACGAGGTCGGCAAGGCTTCGGGTGAATACAAACCCGTCCATGTGGAAGTCAGGGCCCTGGAGCGCGACGCACGCCGGATCGACGAGCGTATCGAAGAGCTGCAGGTGATTGTCGACCGGTCCGGGGAAGGTGCGGTCTATACCGTCGAGCAGGGCGAGCGCGCCCTGGCCCGTATCGAGGAACTCAAACAGGAGCATGATGCGATCCTGGCCAACATTCCGGGCAACTGGGAAGAGGTTTATGGGACGTTCTCGACAATCCAGAAAGCGGAAACCACCGCGCGCCAGACCTACCGCCGCACGGTAGATCAGGCCTATGAACCGATCCTGGAGGTCAAAGCCATCCTTGCCGATGCCGAGACCGTTGCGGCCTTCGGCCCGGAGCTGGAAGAGCTCAAGGCGCAGGTTGCGCAGCTGGAGCCGGAAGCGGCGGTTGAAGCCATTGCCGCCATGCGCTCGAAAGTGGGAGAGGCTGAAGGCACCAGCGATATCCGCAAGGGCCTGACAGAAGCGCGCAAGATCATGCGCAGTCGCGAGCCGAACGCGGAAGCGGCAATCGCGGAAATCGACAACTCGATCGCGGCACTTCAGGCCGACATCGCCTGGCGCCAGAAAGCGGCGAGCGAGCTGCTGCCGGTGCTGGAGGAATACGATGCTGCGATCGTCAATAATATCGGTCTGAGGCAGCAGGAAAGACTGCCGAACGATATGGCCCTGGATGTTGCCGGGTGCCTGTCCGGACACAGGGATATTTCCCTGAGCTTCTAAAGTGGACCGGGCTTGACTTGAAGCAGGCGGGAGGAGCGATCCTCCCGCCTTTTTTGTCCCTACAGTTCGAAGAAGCGGCCGTTCGGATCGGGCCACCGTTCCAAAGCAACAAGGCCCGGTGTCCGGCGCAACGTCAACTCCAGATCACCGCCGTCGCGAACATGTATCCGGACCCGTAGATCGTGCGGATATGCGCGGCCTCGTTCTTGCGGTTGAGCTTCTTGCGCAGCCGCGAAATGCGGACATCGATCGACCGGTCGAGACTTTCGTCCCGGCCGCCATGTTCGAGCAGGTAATCCCGGGTCAAAACGCGCTTGGGTGCGCGCAGCAAGGCTTCGAGCAAGGTGGCTTCGCCGGTCGACAGGAAGGTTTCTTCGCCTTCCGGGGATGTCAGGCAATGGGAGGAGGGACGGTAAGACCAGTCCTCGAACCTGGCGAGATCCACTTCGCCCTGAGCCGGGGTCCGGTCCGAAGACCGGCGCAGGATCGAGCGTATCCGGGCGACGACTTCACGCGGGTCGAACGGTTTGACGACGTAATCGTCCGCGCCCAGTTCGAGCCCCATGACCCGGTCCGTCGAATGGCCGCGCGCGGACAGGACGATGATCGGCACCGAAGAAATCCTGCGGATCTCGTTGATCAATGCCATGCCTTCCATATCGGGCAGTCCGAGGTCGACAATACAGGCGTCAGGGCTTTCGTTGGCCAGGGCGGCCAGCATGGAGCTGCCGGTGGAAAATGTTTCACCGGCCATGTCGAAATGCGACATGGCCTCACGCAGGAGCTGGCCGATTTCCGGCTCGTCGTCCACGATGAAAACGGTCAGTTTCGCCGATGGTGCGAAGCTCTTCTGCAAGACGTTCACGCTCCCGCTTGATCAGGTCAGATGGGATCAGCATTTGGCTGTTCGATCGATTCCAATTGAACAGCCGATGAATTTCGGAGGATCTTCCGGAGCGTCTGCGCCAGCTGATCGTCGGTGAAAGGTTTCGCCAGGACCGGGAACTGGCAGTCCTGTTCGTTGCCCGCAAGGTCGGACCAGTCCGCATAGCCCGACATCAGGGCGATGCCCAGGTCCTTGCGCTCCCGCCGGATTTCCCGCGCAAGCATCAACCCGTTCATCTGGCCCGGCATGATGATGTCACTGAGAACCGCCCTGAGTTCAGGAAGATCGAGGGCAAGAACGCGCGCATCGTCGGCGCTTTCGGCCCTCAGCACAGCGTAACCCAGGTTCTGCAATTGGTCCGTGACCGCGTTTGCAACGTCAGGGTCGTCTTCGACAAGAAGCAGAAGTTCACCCTGGCCGCGCTTCAGATCGCCATCGCCGCTCACCTTGCCATCGGTGTTTCGGGATGCGGCGACCCTGCGATAGGGGAGATACAGCGTCAGGCAGGTCCCTTTTCCCGGTTTGCTTTCAACCGTGACAGCGCCTCCGGATTGGCGAATGAAGCCGTAAACCATGGAAAGACCAAGGCCGCTGCCGGTTCCGAAGGCCTTGGTGGTGAAAAAAGGCTCGAACACCTTGAGGCGGATCTCTTCGTCCATGCCATTTCCCGTGTCGGTCACGGTGATCCTGGAGAAACGGCCGGAAGCGACGCCAAGGTCGTCCGCCTCGCGCTTTTCGACGAAGGTCTCGCTCAGGGCAATCTGAAGGGTGCCGCCATCCGGCATGGCGTCGCGGGCATTGAACGCCAGGTTGATCAACGCGGTTTCCATCTGTGTCGGGTCGATGCAGGCTCCGATGCTGCGGTCGGCCACCTCTGTTTCAAGCCGGATGGAGGAGGGGAGAGAGCCGTCCAGAAGGCTCCCCGCATTGCACACGAGTGTTGCCAGCGACACGGTCTGCGGATCTATCGCCTTGCCGCGGCTGAAGGCAAGAAGACGCTGAATGAGATCCGAACCCCGCTTCGTGGCTTCAAGAACCGGTTCCAGCTTCCGGTCCACATCCGCCTTTTCAAGCGGAGCTTCCATCCGGCTGATCGAGAGCAGGTTGCCCATCAGGATCGCCAGCAGATTGTTGAAGTCGTGGGCGAGACCGCCGGTCAACTTGCCGACGGCATCCATGCGCTGGGACTGAACCAGCGTGGCTTCGGCCTGCTTCTGATCGGTCGCATCGAGTGACAGGACGAAGATCCCGAGCGTCCGTCCGTCCGCAGTCATGTCGGGAATGAGCGTGGATCGCATATAGGCCTTGGTTCCGTCGGGCCGCATGCGCTCATATTCGTAACTGACGGCATTTCCCCTGAAAGCGTGGTCGATATGCGGTTCGAGCTCGGCAAAAAGGTCCGCGCCGACGACTTCTGCGGCCGCACGACCAGCGATGGAGGCGACCGAGTGGCCGAACCAGTCCGCATAGCGGCGGTTGGCAAAACGGAAAACCGGGCCGGGCGACAGATAGGCGATGAGGGCGGGAATGTTGTCGGTGACGAGCCGCAGCCAGTCCTCGCTCTGTTGCAGGGCGCGTGTGCGTTCCTCAACGGTGCGCTCCAGCTTTTCCTGCTTTTTTCGTTCCTCGGTTACATCGGAATAGATCGTGACGAAGCCGCCCTGAGGCAGCGGGGTGCCGGAGACGGCAATGATCTGGCCGTTGGGGCGCACGCGTTCGAAGTAGTGCGGCTCGAACAGCCTGGCACGTTCGATCCGGCGGGCGATCTTGCCTTCGATGTCGCCCTGGCCATATTCACCGCGCTCCGCATTCACGCGGATAAAGGCTTCCAGATGCGAGCCGCGCCGGATGATGTCCTCCGGCATGTCAAGCATGTCGGACAGACCGCGGTTCCAGGCGACCAGCCTGAGGTCGCTGTCGAACACGGTGAAGCCCTGATTGATGTGATCGAGCGCAGCCTGCATCAGATCAAGCTGCGCCTTCAAGTGCTGCGTCTCCTCCATACGGGCAAGACTATACCAACCACCGCGTTTGAGAAGCTGCCTTATCGGACTAGGGTACGGACCCATAAATGACGCCGATTTGGCGGCAGAAATGGCAAAATCTCGGGAGGAAGCGTGTGCGGAGCGGGCTTTTTGCCCGGTCAAGCGCGGTGACGCTGCGAGGAGAGGCCATTTTGCCGTCCTTCGGATTTGGCCGTTTTGGCGATCCGCCACGTCGCGAAAGGCTCGAAAATGAACCACATTTCCTGCGCTTTCACTTCTCGCAGTTAGTCAAAACGATCCAAACCAAATCGGCGTCATTTATGGGTCCGTACCCTAGCGGCGCTATGTCGTAGTGGTGCGCGAAACCGACCGGCGCTCTTGCCTGTCGGTACTGCACGCTGACGCGCGGTTTTTACAACTGCGTCGGGTTCGGTGCATCGCCGTAGACTTCCTTTGGGTCAAAAGCCTTCCCGGTTTCCGTGAAGTTGAGCTCGACCGGGCTGTCTTCCGTCCCGGTGGGGACCGCGCGGTAAAAACACGAGCGGTAGCCGACGTGACAGCTGGCACCGCCATCAACGGCAACACGCAGCCAGACTGCGTCCTGATCGTCGTCAATCCGCATTTCGACCACCTTCTGGACAAGCCCGCTGGTGGCCCCCTTGTGCCAGAGGCACCTGCGGCTGCGGCTCCAGTAGTGGGCCTCGCCCGTGCGGATCGTCCGCAGCAGGGCCTCCTCGTTCATCACGCCCATCATGAGAACGTCCCCGTTTCCGGCATCCGTGGTTACGACCGGCAACAGACCGTTCGCGTCGAATTTCGGCGCAAGAATATTGCCCTCTTCAACCTGTTCAACAGTCTCGCGGGGTGCGAAAGGTTTCTGCCCGGCCATCACGCAAATCCTTCCTTTGAGACAGGGACCGAAGACAGAAAGTCCCTCCTGAGTTCCCGGTCTGTCTGAAATTCTCCGAGAAGCTTCCGCGTCAGCATGGAGACGCCGGGCTTCCTGATACCCCTGGTGGTCATGCACATATGCGAGGCTTCAATGACAACCGCGACACCGCGGGGCTGCAGCACGTCCTGGATGGTGTCAGCGATCTGGGATGTCAGCGTTTCCTGGATCTGCAGACGTTTTGCATAGACTTCGACCACGCGCGCCAGCTTGCTGATGCCGACCACGCGATTTGCCGGAAGATAGGCCACGTGTATTTTGCCGATGATCGGCACGATGTGATGTTCGCAATGCGATTCCAGCCGCATGTTCCGGAGCGCGATCAGATCGTCATAACCGTTCGTCTCTTCGAATGTGCGGGCAAGCAGCTCCGCCGGATCGATCCTGTAGCCCTCGAAAAACTCTTCGTAGGCGCGTGCAACGCGGGCAGGTGTGTCAACCAGTCCCTCGCGGTCTGGATCATCGCCGCTCCATTCCAGAAGTACACGAACCGCCGCCTCGGCGTCCTCACGCGAAGGCCGCAATCCGTGTTCCTTGCGATACTCTGCCATGGCCGCAACACTCGCAGCATAAGTCATACTCTTCGAAACCTCTGTCGTTGAATTTCAAGCTGAACTGCATCGTCTTTGCACAGTCCCCTGACGCCGGTTGCAGCCATGATCCGTAAACCGTGACCCGATCCCTGTGGGAATGACCGCTCCAGGTGGTGACGTTGCCGGTTTGTCTCAACAACAAACCTGCGCGTCCTTGATTTGGACATGATACGATATAACATAACAAATCAAGATTGAAATGGGGCTGAAGACCGATCGGCGCCGAACACGATGCCGAGTGGCATGTCGTTTTGCAGCAGATTTCTTCATATCCGGGACGACGTAGAAGACAAGGGGCAGCTCTTGGGACATGATCCGGCAAAACATACGCCACGGCCTGACACAGGTTGCACGGACGTGGCGCGCGCAACGTTGATACGGTGGACGGAAGAAGTCGCCGCCGGACGTCTGGACGCAATCCTGCAGCTTTATGCACCTGATGCGATCCTCGTGCCGACACTGTCCAACGAGATCGTCGACACCGAGGATGGCCGCCGCCGCTATTTCGAGTTCTTCCTGTCGGATGGACACCCGACCTGTACGGTCAAAAGTGAACAATGCCGGACCGGTCAGAAACTTGGCACCATCACCATCGGCGGGATCTATTCATTTCGTTTTCCAAGATCGACGGGCGAGGAAATCGTTCCGGCCCGGTTCCTGTTCACCTTCGAGGAGTTCAATGCGGGCTGGCTGATCACCGGGCATCATTCCTCCCGCTGCGTTTGAAACCTTCATGGAACAGCAATCCCCATCCAAAAACCGGCAAGCGGGCAATCCAGGGGTCATGGATTTCCCGAACCGCATACCTGTCTTCCTGCTGAGCGGCTTTCTCGGTTCGGGAAAGTCGACTTTGCTGAATGCGTTCCTGAACGATCCCGGCGTTCGGGACACAGCCGTTGTCATCAACGAATTCGGGGATGTACCCGTTGACCATCTGCTCGTTCGCAAGGGCGAAACGACGATCAGCCAAGTTTCAACGGGATGCCTGTGCTGTTCTGATACGACCGACATCCGCAAAACACTCGACGATCTTCAAAGTGCCGCGCAGGCGGGGCTTACGGCAGGTTTTACCCGCGTCATTGTCGAGATGAGCGGCCTCGGAGATCCGGCACCACTGGTCAATGCGCTTTCGCCAGAAAAGACCGGAACCGGGCAAGTTAAAGGCAACACCAGCGCGCCGGAGTATTATCTGGCCGGTGTCGTGACCCTGTTCGACGTGGTCGAGGGAGCCAGTTCCCTCGAGAACCATTTCGAGGCATTGAAACAGATCGCTTTCGCGGACCGTATCGTCGTGACGAAAACAGACGTTGCGCGGGAGCTTGAGGGGCCGCAGGACTTTGGACTGCTGTCGCAGGAACTGCGGGCACTCAATACAAGTGCCGACATCATCGACCGCCGGGAGGTCGCGTTTTCCTCGCTTTTTTCGCCCCGGCCATACGCTGTCGTGGATCAAGGCGAAGATGTTGTCGGCTGGTTGGCGCTTGAAGCCGCAATGGCCCACGAAGCCGGTCACGACACCCGTTCGGAGGAGCCGCAGGGCGAGTCGAGACACGGTGCGGGCATTCGCACCTTCAGCATCGTGAGTGAAACGCCGTTGTCGGAAGAACGGTTTCACCGGTTTCTTGCCCTGCTTCAGAATTCGGCCGGTCAGCGGCTGTTGCGCGTCAAGGGGATCATTGCCAGCCGGGACCGTCCCGAGGAACCGCTGATCGTGCACGCGGTTCAGCACAGCGTGTCCGATCCGGTCCGTCTCGCCCAATGGCCTGACAGCGACCGCCGGACACGGCTTGTGTTCATCACGAATGGTATCGACCCCGATCCGGTGCGGGAACTGTTCACCGCCGTTGTCGACACCAGTCCCATTTCGCTCACGGCATTTTTGAAAAAGGCCGGGCCGGCCTTTGTCGGCTTGATCCTGCGCAGTGTTTCCAACCTCACCCGTCCATCACGGAGGTCACAATGAACGAATTGCAGAGAACACCGGTCACGGTTCTCACCGGATATCTGGGCGCGGGAAAAACCACGCTGCTCAATCGCATTCTCACGGAAAATCACGGCAAGCGATACGCCGTGATCGTCAATGAATTCGGAGATGTCGGGATCGACAACGATCTCGTCGTCGATGCGGACGAAGAAGTCTTCGAAATGAACAACGGATGCATCTGCTGCACCGTGCGCGGCGACCTCATCCGTATCATCGAAGGTCTGATGAAACGCCGAAATCATTTCGATGCGATCCTGATCGAAACGACCGGTCTTGCCGATCCGGCCCCGGTTGCCCAGACTTTCTTTGTCGACGAGGACGTGCAGTCGAAGACCAGGCTGGATGCGATCGTGACCGTTGTCGATGCCAGGCATCTGCTTGTGGAAATCGACAAGGCGCATGAAGCCCAGGAACAGCTGGCATTTGCCGACATCGTGCTCCTGAACAAGATCGACCTTGTCAGCGATGAGGAACGCGCCGAGGTCGAAAAACGGATCCGGCGGATCAATCCGACAGCCGTGATCCATCGCAGCGAACGCTGCCAGGTCCCCCTGGAGAACATACTCGGGCGCAATGCCTTCGATCTGGACCGCGTGCTTGAGATCGAGCCGGAGTTTCTGAAACACTTTCACGACCACGATCACGACGATCATGTCACGAGTTTTTCGCTGCTGAGCGATGAACCGCTCGACCCGCAGAAGTTCTTTCCCTGGATGCAGATGATTGCCCAGGAATTCGGTCCGGACATGTTGCGCATGAAGGGGATCATTGCTTTTGCGAATGATGACGACCGCTTTGTGATGCAGGGCGTCCACATGCTGCTGGAAGGCGATCACCAGCGGCCCTGGAAACCGGGCGAGCAGCGGACAACACGGATCGTCTTTATCGGCCGCGACCTGCCGCAGGATTCGATCGCAGCCGGCTTCAGGAACTGCGTCCATCAGGAAGGCGTTGCGGCGGAATGAGCAAATTCCACAATCCGCTGGCGCCGAAATTCGGCCGGTTGAAGAACAAGTCGTCCGAGATCAAGGCCTGGGTCCGGGAGCTGCTGAACCTGCCAGACGACACGCCGGTCACCGTTGCCGAGCTGGCGTGCCGGGATGAAGGCTGTCCGGACATCGAAACGGTGATCGGCGTGCTTGAACCCGGCAAACCCATTGCGACCTTCAGGGTCCACTTGACGATGGTCGAGGTGACGCGGGCAAGTGTCGCGGAAGCTGTAGGCTAACAAACAGGGCAGCCGGTGGTGCCAAACCAAACCCGCTGCCCTTTTGCGACCAAATATTCAGCCGTGATTTTAGTGTCTTACCCGGTGACGATTTTTCCGGGAAGCGAGTTGACCGTCAGGGTCTCGCTTGGACGGAAGTGAATCACCGAGCGGATCGATTCGCCCGCTTTCAGGAGATCAAACGCGGTGTTGATCTGCTCATGGTTCATGTGATGCGTGATGTAGGGATCGACACTGAAATCGCCGCGCAGCCATTCATCGACCATGCCCGGCAACTGGCTGCGGCCCAGAACGCCGCCGAATGCAGTGCCGCGCCAGACACGGCCGGTGACAAGCTGGAACGGCCGCGTCGCGATCTCCTGTCCGGCGCCGGCCACGCCGATCACCGTGCATTCTCCCCAGCCCTTGTGGCAGGCCTCGAGCGCGGAGCGCATCAGGTCCACGTTTCCGACCGCCTCGAATGTGTAGTCCAGTCCACCGTTGGTCATCTCGACCAGAACGTCCTGAATGGGGCTGTCAAAGTCTTTCGGGTTGATGCATTCCGTAGCGCCAAGCGCCTTGGCGAGCGGAAACTTCGAGGTGTTGATGTCGATGCCGATGATCCGCGAGGCTCCGTTCAGAACGGCACCCTGAATGACGGCCATGCCCACGGCACCAAGGCCGAAAACGCCGACCGTTGAACCGGGCTCGACCTTGGCGGTGTTGCGCACCGCGCCGATGCCGGTCGGCACCGCGCAGCCCATGACAGAGGCTTTGGAAAGCGGCGCTTCCTTGGTGATCTTGGCGACCGATATCTCCGGCAGCACGGTGTATTCGCTGAACGTGCTTGTGCCCATGTAATGGAGGATCTGCTTGCCCTTGTAGGAAAAGCGGGACGTGCCGTCCGGCATCAATCCGGCGCCCTGGGTCTTGCGGATGGTCTGGCAGAGGTTGGTCTTGCCCGACTTGATATAGGGGCAGTCCGGGTCTTCCGGGATGTAAAGAGGGATCACGTGGTCGCCGGGGGCGACCGAGGTGACGCCTTTTCCGACTTCTTCAACAATGCCGCAGCCCTCGTGGCCGAGAATACAGGGAAACAGCCCTTCAGGATCTTCCCCGGACAGCGTGAAAACGTCGGTATGGCAAAGACTTGTGGTGACGATCCGGACAAGGACCTCGCCCTCTTTCGGGCCTTCCAGATCAATTTCCTCGATTTCGAGGGGCTGGTTCGGTCCCCAGGCGATGGCGGCACGTGTTTTCATTCAGGTCTCCCATGATTCATTGCCGTGATTGCATCTGTTGTGCAGAACGCCGGGATGCCTTTTGCGCGTGCGGGAGAGCGGGAGAACACGTGCGTGTCCCTGCGTACCCGTTTTACACAGCATCCCCTTTCAGCATTTCTGCGGACGGATTCCTACCTTAAGGTAACTGTATAACATTACAATTCAAGCAAGCGGAAAGTATGAATTTTGGGACACATCCCGGTATTTTCCGGACGAGATGCCGGCATTGTTCTGGAAAGTGGGACACGCGCAGTGCCCGCGTTCTCACAGGTTCGGCCAGACACAGAGCGGCTGCGCATTCGCCCTCGAGCCGATTGACTCCGGATGTTGCAACATGCGTGACAGTTGCGACAAAGACCTGACCCGGTTCAGTCAGGTGTGAAATTTAATCGTCAAAAGTATCCATCACGGCATGATTGTTTTTGTAATAAAACTTCCCATAAGTAGCAAATACTGGATAAACAACCTCTTTTAAGGTCTTATGTGCTGTTTCTAAGTCGAATGGTTCTTGTGAATATTCCCCTGCGTCATATTCTGTTTTGGTGAAACAAAACAGAAGAGGGGGGGAGCAAAATGGCCGTTTACCGGATTACAGAGTTTTCGTCGCCGGACATGTCCGCGGCAATGACCGCCGCGGAAGGCTTGAGAGCCGACCTGGCTGCGGCAGGTGCGCTTTTCATCGACATCGTGGACTTCGGTGACGGGAACGGGTTGGTTGTCGCGAAATATGGCGATGAAGCCGCCATGGACGCATCCGCCGGGCTTGCGAAAGCGTCTTTTGGAAAAATGGTGCAGGCCGGTGTGATCGACGGGGCTTCCATCCGGCCCAGATCGGGTGCGGTAGCGATCTCCTACTAGATCTTCTCACAGCGGTTCCATCACCTATGGAGGTGTGCCACACTCGGCTCGCCTAGGCGGGCGGACGTTCCGCGTTTGCGCCGTAGTGCGACAGGAACATCGCGACGCAGTCCTGCATGATGCCCTCTGTCTCGGGTTTTTCTCCCATCAGGAATTCCGGCCAGAAGAAGAAGTTCTTGATCAGGGCGAGAAGCTGACTGGCAGCAAATGCCGGGTCCGCTTTTCTCAGGGCTCCTGCCTCCATCGCATCGGCAATCAACTTCGTAACCGGATAATCATGCGCGGCTGCTTCCGCCAGGAATGCGCGCGACCGGTCGAGGTCCCGCAGGAAT
This sequence comes from Roseibium sp. MMSF_3412, assembly GCF_030733265.1. Lineage (GTDB taxonomy): Bacteria > Pseudomonadota > Alphaproteobacteria > Rhizobiales > Stappiaceae > Roseibium. The sequence goes on from NZ_JASHJI010000013.1 coordinate 130,733, forward strand.
TCGGAAATGATCATCCGGTTCACCCCGATTGCCTCCTCGTCCGTGATCACCGCCACGTATCGGTTCAAGGCATCAACAAGCTGTTGGCTCAATGACCTGTCCGGATCGTAGTCGACCGGCGGCATGGCGCAATTGCGGGCGAGCATGATTTCCGTGATCGCGTCGAAGAGCTCTTCCTTGCTCTCGAAATGATTGTAGAGCGTGCGGCTCGAAACGCCGGCCCGCTTTGCGATCCGCGTCGTGTTTGCCCCGAGAAAGCCCTGTTCACGGAACTCCGCGATCGCGGCCTCGATAATGTTTTCTCTTTTCTTTTCAGTCAGTTTCACGATTTTGCGTCACTTTTTCGGATAAAAGTAAAATTAGTTGTTTACATTTTTGCGTCGTCATCCTAAATGTAAACTCGAAATTTTACTTTTGCAACTTCAATCCAGGAGACAATCATGTCTACCAAGACCCCTTTCGGTCCGGAAGGCTGGACGCCCGCGCGCATCGGTGACCTGACGGGCAGGACATTTGTCATCACGGGCGCCAATGGCGGCGCCGGTTTCGAGGCAGCACGGATACTTCTCTCAAAGGGGGCGCGCGTGGTGATGATGAACCGCAGCGCCGAACGGTCAGCCGCGGCCATTGACACCTTCAAAGCGGAATTCGGACCGGACGCGGAGGTAAGCTTCGTGCGCCTGGATCTTGCCGTGCTGGCAAGCGTCCGCGAAGCGGCGGCGCAGCTTCTGGAAACAGAAACCCGTATAGATGCGCTCATCTGCAACGCCGCCATCGCGCAGGTGGCCACCCAACAGCTCACCGTGGACGGATTTGAAAGCCAGCTTGGCGTCAACCATTTCGGCCATTTCCTTTTGTGCGCCCTGCTTTTTGAGCGGATCGAGGCGTCTTCGGGCCGCATCGTTGTGGTCGGCAGCAACGGCTACAAGATGGGCGACAATCGTATCCGCTTTGAGGATCTGAACTACGATCAGAATTACTCCGCGTGGAACGCCTACGCGCAGAGCAAGCTGGCCCAGATGATCTTCGGCTACGAATTGCAGCGCCGGGTGCAGGCGGCGGGCAAGAGCGTCGTGGTCCACGTCTGTCATCCGGGTGCGTCACGCACCGGCCTGATCCGGGACACCGCCGGCATCGCTACGCGGCTTCTGGCGGCCATGCTCTCACCACTGGCGCAGTCCGCCGAGCGCGGCTCGTGGCCCGAAGTCATGTGCGCGACGGAAGAGGGACTGGAACCCGCGACCTATTACGGACCGACGCGTTTCGAAATGGTCGGCCCGGTTGGTGTGTGCCCGCTGAAAGAGTTTGTCCTCGATGCGCAGCAAGCCAAAGGATTGTGGGATGTTTCCGAGGAGAAGACCGGCGTACGGTGGCCTGTCTGGACCACCACCTGGTACGGATCCCCCTGCGCACATCCCGAAATCAGATCGATCCTGCCTCGACCATGTAATTGTTGGCCGAACACATGGCGGCATCGTCCGAGGCCAGAAACAGGACCATGCGTGCCACATAGACAGGGTCGATCAGATCCGGGAGGCATTGACGCTTGCGGTGTGCGTCCAGAGCTTCGGGCGTTGCCCAGAGTTCCTTCTGGCGTTCCGTCATGATCCAGCCAGGGACAACGGTGTTAACCCGGATGCGGTGATCGCCGAGGTCCCGCGCCATGGTGCGCGTCAGGCCGTGGACCGCTGCCTTGGCCGTTGCGTAGGACGGGAAACCGCCGCCCGCCTCCCACCAGGAGTTCGATCCCATGTTGACGATCGAACCACCCCCATTTGCGATCATGTCCGGTGCGATTGCCTGGATCGCGAAGAACATGTGGCGGAGATTGGTTGCCTGGCGTTCGTCCCAGTAGTCTGGCGTGACGTCTTTCCAGTCATGACGGTCATCGCGGGCGGCATTGTTGACCAGCACCTGGCAAGGACCGGTTCGTCCGGTCAGTTTTGCAAGGGCAGCCTGCATTGCGGAGATGTCGCGGAGGTCGCAGATCTCGTAGTCGATGTTTTCCGCCGTGGCGGCCAACGCGGCGCTGGCCGTCTCGTCGAGATCTAGGAACCCGACCCGGGCACCCTGTCCGGCGAAGGCCTTGACGATTTCAGCACCGATGCCCTGCGCGCCGCCGGAAACGACCACGCTCTTGTCTTTGAGGCTTGGATAAATGGCGAAGTCCGGCATCGTGTTTCCTGTCCATGTTTGCAATTGGTCGACCGTTTGCGACCAAAGATCACGAGAAACATGTTCGGTGCAAGTTCACCTGTCAGGGATCAACGATGATTTGATCGCCGGGCCTGAAATTCGGCCACCCGGCCATGCGCCCGGCACAGATCAGCCGGGCGGGTACAAAAACCCGGACCCGGCGCTCCATCGCGTTTCCGTGTTCCCGCTGTTACGCGTCTCAGAATTCTCAATAACCTGGTTCTGCATAGGTTCTCCCTCAAAACAAATCGGTTGCAAGCTTGGCCATCAAGCCCGTTTTCCGTTGATCGGTATGAGGAAGAGATGGGCAGTTCCCGTGTGTGGCCCCATGGGGTGATCCCCCCAATTCGTTTCATGCCGCTCGCGTGGAATGTATCAGTATTAATTGCTATTTTTCTTTCTTCGATGGTGAAAAAATAAATTAAACTCCCAACTAGTTCAACAAACTAGCGTATAGTCTCAATAAAAATAAAGGACGGCAATTCATTCTTAAAATCTTTGACTTACCTTCGAAAGAAAATGGAGGTGAAAAACTTGTCCAAAACAAATGCGCCACTTGCCGGAGTTCGCTTGTGCCAAGCAGCGCTTCCGGAAACCCTGTTCCAGAAAGTCGAGGACGCCGTCCGGTCTGCCTTCAGGGAGAAGGTGCGGGGCAAGTCGAGCTATTCAACAACGTTCTGGTATCCGCGCGGTGCGGCGCCGGCCAATGTCGCGGAAGAGGCGATCGCGGTTCTGATGGAACAGGTCGCGTTGCCGCAAGACTGCATCGGTACCGAATGGTGGCTGGGGCGGCTTGGTTATCGCAAGAAACTGAACTTCCATTTCGATCGCGACCTGGTGCGCAGCCGCGAAACCGGGGAGAGCATCTTTCCCCTGCTCGGAAGCGTCTTTTACCTCAATGATTATCCGTCAAGCCCGACGGTACTGACCGATCAGGTGCCGGGTCCGGACGGCAAGTCAAAACAGCCTGCTGACCCCAATCTGACGCTCAGTGTTGCAGCGATCCGAAACAACTACGTTGTCTTTCCGGGAAATCTTTATCATGGCGTCGTGCCGGATCCTTCGATCCCGCACCCGGATGGCAAGACGGCTGAAGAGCCGGCAGAAAAACGGCTGACGCTGCTGGTCAATTACTGGCACCGCCGGCCGTCCGCGCCGATTTGCCAGGACTTCGACGGATCCGTTTATCCATCATTGCGTTTGCCTGTTGCCGCATGACATCCGACCGGCAAGGTACGGCAAGCACAACCCTGTCCGAGGCCTGACATGCAGTACCGGCAACTGGGGGCCAGCTCACTCAACGTATCGGAAATTTCGCTTGGTTCATGGCGCACCTTTGGAACGGCAATCGAAGCTGAGACGGCGGAACGATGCCTGCGCCAGGCGTTCGATTGCGGCATCAATTTTTTCGACACGGCAAACATGTATGGCAAAGGTGCCGCGGAGCAGGTGCTCGGCCGGTTGCTGAAAGCGTACAGACGCGACGACTACGTGCTTGCGACCAAGCTCTATTTCCCGATGTCGGAAACCGACCGGGGTCTGTCCCGCGCGCAGGTGCTGAAGCAGATTGATGCCTCTCTCAAGCGGCTGGGAGTGGATCATGTCGATCTTTACCAGTGCCATCGCCATGACGGGGAGACACCCCTGAAGGAAACCATGGAGGCCCTAACGGAGATCGTTCGTGCCGGCAAGGTGCGCTACGTCGGTTTCAGCGAATGGCCGGCCGCCGAGATCAAACGTGCACGTGCGATTGACGGTGTGGTTCCGTTCGTTTCCAGCCAGCCCCGGTATTCCATGCTGTACCGCAAGAACGAACGGCGGATCTTTCCCCTCTGCCGGGAGCAGGGCATCGGACAGATCGTATGGTCGCCGCTCGCACAGGGCATCCTGACCGGCAAGTACAAACCGGGTGCAGCCGCGCCGCCCGGTTCGCGCGGGGAACGAAGGAGCCTTGGCCGCTTTTTCAGGCCGCGGGTTTTGCAGGCGGTTGAGAAACTGCACCCGATCGCCCGCGATCTGTCGCTGACGCTGCCGCAGCTCGCCCTGGCCTGGGTCCTCAGAGGCGAGAAGATCAGTTCCGCGATTATCGGCGCAACCCGGCCGGACCAGATCGAGATGAACTGCGGCGCTTCGGGCGTCAACCTGGAACCAGCAGTGCTTCAACGGATCGACGAGGTACTGGATCAGGTCATGCGCCGCTGACAAGTCCGAACCGGAAAACCAGGAACAGGGGAGCAAAAGGCCCATGCGCGTTGAAATCGTCCAGCATCCGGACGCCTTTGCGGCGTTGCGCAAGGACTGGGAGCGGGTGCACGGCAGTGACCCGGAAGCGGGATACTTCCTGTCCTGGCGCTGGCTCGAGCAGGTGTTCCGTTCCAATCCCGGCCGCTGGAAAGTTCTGGCTGTCAGGGGGAGTGGGCCGGGAACGGGGTACGTTTGTTTCCTGCCCCTGAGCCATCACACGCACTGGAGCGAGAGCGGCCAGCGGTTCAAGACAGAGCTGAAGCCGGCGGGAAAGCTGGCTTGGGCTCAATACACAGGGTTCGTCTGTGACCCTGCCGCAGAAGAAGACGCAATCGGGACGATCGCCGACTATCTGGCCGGTGCGCCCTGGGCGCGGATCAGTTTCAGGAACGATGGCTGCCGGCGGAGGCTGGATCTTCTGCTGCGTGTGTTTTCGGACGCGCAGTCGTACCGGATCAATTCACGCACTATGCTGATCAACAACGGCACCGTCGATAATCTCATCTGTCCGAGGCTGACCCTGCCGGACGATTTCGATACCTACGTCCAGTCGCGGCTGAGTTCGAAAACGCGGCAGAAGGTGCGCCGGTTCTGGCGCCGCTACGAGCAGAGCGAAGACCTCAAGATTGTCGACAGCACAAACGAAACCTTTGCCCCGGATCTGGATGCGCTTCTGGATATGTGGCTGCTGCGCTGGACGCCGGTGCGCGGCGAGAAATCTGCACTCAAGGCGGCGTCCAGGTACCGGGAGGTTCTCGCCTTGAGCAACGGGATCGGCGCGATCCGTCTCAGTGCGCTCTGGCAGGGAGGCAGACGCCTCGGATCGATATGCTGCATCGCCGATGATGAGGCGAAGTATCTCTACTTCATTGTCTCCGGGCGTGACGAAACCGCGCCCGAACCGAATATCGGCCTGCTGCTCCATGTCCACACCATCAAATGGGCGATCGCGAACGGCATGCAGATCTATGATTTCTGCCATGGTAACGAAGCCTACAAACTCAGTTACGGGGCAGAGGAGTCTCTTCTGTCCAATGTTGAAATCGTCCGCCGCAGCGCGTGTGAGGTCGCCCAGCTGGATCCGGACCACATAGGAGATGCGATGCGCAAGACAATCGAGATGATCGAGGGCAACAAGGCCGGCGCGGCCGCCAGGGCCTGCCGCGAGCTGCTGCCTCTGATCGCATAAGGCCGGCCGGCCTTACCCCGCCCTGCGTTTTTGTAGCGTGCCAAGATCAGGCAGCGCGAGATCCAGTTTTTCCATGAGATTTTCGCACCAGGGTGCCAGCGTGTGCAGCGGCGTGACCCTGAGCGACCAGCGGCGTGCCCGGTCGCACATCAGTCCGACCTCGGTCGGCGTCACACCAATCTTGTCGTTGTGAAGGCATTTTTCCCGGCTCCACCATTCACCGTCCCTGTAACGGTACCGGATCGCCCGATGCATGCGGGCCATCATGTGAAAGACGCCGAACGCCATGAGATAGTCAAAGGCTTCCGTTTCAGACCGTTTCCGGGCAAAGCTCGCCAGGTGCTTGTCGATGAGACGGCTCTCCGTCTCGGGGTCGATGGCGGTCCACTCGTCCGACAGCACGAAAGCCAGGTCGTCCAGGGAATGCCTGCGGCCGCAGCCTTCCCAGTCAAACCAGACGATCCGGCCGTCGCAGACAAGGGCGTTTCCCGGCCTTGCGTCGGCCTTCACGAATTCGCGTGGATCGAGTGTAAACAGTGTTTCAAGTTTGCCGTAGTCGAGCAGCGGCGGCGCGATATCGACGATTTCTGAGATTTTCCGGGCGCGCATGAGATTGCCATCCGACCAGTCCCGATCAGGTCCGACCCGGGGGACGCGGTGGTGCAGGTTTTCCGCGTGCGCGAATGTCTGCAGCTCCGCCAGCGAGGACAGTGCCAGGTCGAGCGCAGCCTGGCGTTCGTGGACGGTCTCCAGGCCATCGAGGTAAACCGGAAGCCGGACACCATCGACAAGTTCCTGAACGACCCATTCGTCGACGACCCTGATCACGCGTGGCACCAGGCCCGTTCGAGAAAGCACTTTCATGACAATGCCCTCGATTGTGGCATCGCCGGGGGAGTCACGCTTGGCAAGTACAAAACGCTCATCGCCGATTTCAGCCATGAATGCCGACCGCGACCGCCCGCCGGGGAACGCAACCCGATCGGGAATGCGTCCGAAGGCCCGTTTGCACAGGGCCTCGATTTCCTCGCGCCGCGCCGCTTTCATGAAAGAACTCGCGTTGGATGATTTGCGTCTGGCCATTCGGTTTCCCTTTCGGATTTGAGGTGTTGTTCTCTCGCTGTCGTGTCTTGCCGGAATTGCTTTTCCGCGTGTGTTGCGGCGCGTTTCCCAAGATGCTGCCGCGGTTTGAAACGGGATTGTCCGATGCCCCTGACGGCTGACTGGATGTGCGGCTCATGGTTCGGCAAACGCCATGTCGAAACTCTGAAACAACGGACTGAGCAGGTAGACGAGGAAGGGTTGCCTGCCGGCATTGATATGGGCGTTGACGACCATGCCGGGTTTCAACAGGTCGATAAGCTGCGCATTTGCCGGCACATTTTCGGGGCGGGCATGAACCAGATAGTAGGGCTCGGTCGCCGGCGTCTGACTGACCGCGTCTGCGGACACATAGGTCAGGACTGCGCTCAAAGGTGCGTATTTGCGGCTGTCCAGTGCGGTGATGGAAACGGTCGTTGACTGGCCCTGCCTGACTTCGGCAATGTCCTGAGGCCTGACACGGGCGTGGATCGTCAAGGCGGCGGCGCTAGGCACGATCTCGCCGATGGTGTCGCCCGCGCGGACAACACCCCCGACGGTGTTGGCCGAAAACGAAACCAGTGTTCCGCTGACCGGTGCCCTGATCTCGGTGTTGGCGAGGGCTCGCTCGGCCGAAACCACGCGATCCCGGATCTCGGCAAGCTCCCCCAGTACCCTTGTCATTTCCCCGGCGACCCGCTGGCGCTGGCCCGAGACATAAGCCTCGACCCGGTTGCCCGCCTCATTCCGGCGTTCGTCGATCCGGGCAATCTCGCTGTCCAGGAATGCAATCTCCGCAACAAGTTCACTTTCTTCGCGTTCGTTTTTCCAGGCCCGGGCCCGTGACACATAGCCGTCGCGCACCAGCGGCCGGATGGCGGCGATTTCCTTTCTCAGGAACCGGAGTTTGTCAGTGAGGCCCGTGTGGCGGGCAACCAGTCCCGCTCTCTCGTGTGTCAGGCTGTTGCTGTGGTTGCGAAGCGCTTCGATTTCCGCGTCGACGGCCTGGTCGGCAAACCGCTGTTCCAACTGCTGGCTGGCGAAAATTGCGCGGATCGGGTCACCTGAAGGGTTTGACGCCCGGTTCGCGGAAAGAGCGCCGATCTCCGCTTCCGCGCCGCGCTCTTCCGTGCCGGCATCAAATTTTTTCATGCGCAGTTTCCATCCGCCGTCACGTGCGGTTCGACCGTTCTCTTGCGCGGGATGGAAACCGGCGCCGGTCCGCAGCGCCTCAAGATGTGCCTTCGTGGCCAGCAGCACGGCCTGCCGCGCCTGCAATTCCGACAACTCGGCGCGTTTCGCCTCCGCGTCGAGAAGCATGATCAGATCGCCGGCCGCAACCTTTGCGCCTTCGGCAACTTCGATGGACCGGATGCGGCCGCCCTCCTCGTGTTGCAGGAGCTTGTTTCTGCCGGCAGCCGCAATGGTGCCTTCGGCGACAATCGACGACTGGAGCGGAACCAGTAATCCCCACAACAGGAAAACGGCGAGAAACGTGTAGACGATTTTCTTGCCGCGCGAGACAATCCCGCCAATCTCCGTGTGCGACATGTAATCCGTTGCGGCCGGGGTCTGAATTGCGCTTTCCTTCATCGTCACAACATCCGTGATTGCCGTGAAGAGGCTTCGAAGAGTGCATCAGGCCGCGCGAGCAGATCTTCCGCGTCGTTCTCGAGGCCATCTCCGATGTGCTGGCGCCTGACCTCCCGGATCCGGGCAAGCGCCGTTGCCGCATTTGCAGACCTTTCCGGCGGCGCCGGCCGGGCAGGCCCACCCCCCTCCTGCTTGCGTGACGAGGACGCGCCTTTTGCCTGTTTGCCGTTGAGGGGGTGGAGTTGACCGGAACTGATCTCAAAGACCCTGTCCGCGGCTGCCTGCATCCGTGAGCGGCGTGACATCACCAATATTGCGACGCCGGCTTTAGTCAGCTTTTCGAGCGTGCCGATAAGTTCCTTCTGGCCGTCGCGGTCAAGGTCTGCGTCCGGTTCATCGAGAACAAGGAAACGCGGACTGTCAAAACATGCGCGGGCAAGCGCAAGCTTGACCTTCTGCCGGTCGGTGAGCCTGATGTTGCCGCGCTCAAGAACCGTTGCATAGCCTTCCGGAAGCGACTGGATCATCTCATGCGCATTGGCGATTTTTGCAGCGCGAACAAGACGGTCGGAACTGTTGCTCCTGGAGAGCCTGGTGATGTTTTCCGACACCGGCACCGGGAAGAACTTTATGTCCTGGGCGACATAGCCAACGGTCCGTCCCCAGTCCGCGTCGCTCCAGTTCTGCCTTGGAAGGTCGTTTATCTTCAGGAACCCGGCCTGCGGATCGATGGCCCCGCACATAATCCTTGCCAGCGTGGTCTTGCCACTGGCCGGCCTTCCGGTCACGACCGTCAGGGTTCCGGGCGTAATGTCCATTGAGACACCGTCCAGGATGCGGAGACGCGCCTTTTGCCTGGTACTGGAATAGTGAATGTTGTCTGCGCTGATGCGGTTGCTGCTTGCGCGGAAGGCCTGTTCCACGGGAAGGCACTCCGCAGTTTCCATCAAGTCGCCGAGGCTCAGGTGCGCGCGATAACTTTTCGTGATTGCCGCCCAGCCGCCGATCGTCAGATCCACGGGAGACAACATCCTGTTCGTGATCAGGATCGCTGCAAAAATGATCACACTTGGCATTGAAGAGGACAGCACCAGCAGCGCTCCCACCGAAACGATCATGACCTGGATAATCTGTTTCAGAAACGTGCCGGCGGCCGAATAGCCCGACGTGAGACGGGAGACATCGTCGGCCGCTTCGGTGTTCGTGCCCAGTTTCTTTTTCCACCGGTTCTGAAGTTTGCCGGTCATGCCCATGGCACGCACTTCGTCGGTGCCGCGCAAGGTTGCAGAGGCGAAATTGAAGGCATCCGCTTCCCGGTTTTCCGCTACCGTCTGCGCGGCCGAGACCGACCGGTTGCTCAGAACAGCCAGGCAGACCATCGCGGCAAGGCCGACGGTCGCAACAACGCCGAGCCAGACATTGAGCAGAAACAGGGCGATGAGAAACAGCAGTGAAAATGGAAGGTCGTGCAATCCAATGAACAGCCGGCTGCTCAGGAAACCTGCAACCGTTCTCAGTTTGCTGATCGTCTTGGATGTGCTCAGTGTTTGATCGTCGGTTCGAACCATGCATTGGACGAGCTTGTCATGGTGATCCATGAGGTATCTGTTTGCCAATCGACGAGCGATCCTGCGGCGTGAAAAGTCTGCGAACGCGCTGACTGCCAGCATGGTCACGACAATCAGTGTGAGGAAGACAAGTGTTGATATGCTGCCCGATTTCAGGACGCGGCTGTAGACCTGCAGTATGTGAAGTGGGAGCGCCAGCAAGAGGATGTTTGTCGCGACTGAAAAAACGAGCATCCATCGCATGTACGGGACGTAGTTTTTGTCTATTTTCAGATCTTCAAACACGAAATCGCGTTCCTCTGATTGATCGTTTTTCGAGACGTATCCCGTGAAAGTCGTGGTCCTCGCCGACTGCCGGCGAGGACCGATTTTTTCGAGGTGGCTATATGGTTGGCCGACTAGGAGTAGTCTCCGTCGTCGTGACCGCCGTGATCGCCGTGGCCTCCATGCCAGCCGCCATGGTCATAGTGTTTGTGGCTGTCGTGGTACGAGCCGTGATCATTGGATCCGCCGCCGGAGCCTGAGCCTGAGCCTTTCGATCCGGAACCTGAACCGGAGCCTTTCGATCCGGAGCCTGAGCCTGAGCCTTTCGATCCGGAGCCTGAACCGGAGCCTTTCGATCCGGAACCGGTGCCTTTCGTGCCAGAGCCTTTCGTGCCGGAGCCTGAACCTTTTGAGCCTGAGCCTTTCGAACCGGAGCCGGAGCCTTTTGAGCCGGTGCCCGAACCCTTCGACCCGGTACCGGAACCCTTGGATCCCGAGCCATCAGACCGGGTGTCATGGTTGTCTTCACGATCGTCATCATCGTTGCGACCCCACGAATACCATTGATAGTGTTTTGAATGTGATCTTGGCATCGAATGCTTCCCTTGTTGTTTGAAGCATTTCTATATTTTAAATAAAATTAAGTAAAAGCGTTGTTTAATCTACAGTTAACTTTAAGCTTTTTTATATAAATGTTAAGTCTCGTCCGTTTTTCATTTCGTTGTCTTGTGAATTGATTTCATTTGCTAGAATCGTGATCTTAACCAAGACCGCGATCAACTTTCCATTTTTTTGCAAATCGGCCTCGCGCGCGCCTGTCCAGGGCTGATAATCTGTCCGGTGACAGCTTTGCAGGTTACGGAGATCGGTATGGTCATTTGCACTTTCGGCGTCCGCTACCGGGACGACATCGACTGGGAACTGCACAGGAAGCTGACCGATGACATGGCGCATGCAGTTGCAGGAATGCCCGGCTTCATATCCCTCAAGTTCTACAAGGCGGACGATGGCGACCAGATCGGTATCATCCGGTTCCGGAGCCGCGAAGATCTGAAGAGCTGGCGCGATGACATTGCCCACAGGGGCGCCTGGGGACATGCCCCGAAGCTCTATCACGAGTTCTGGGTCCAGAACGCGGAAACCTTTGACGACTACGTCTGGATCGACGGCGTGCATCATGACTGTGATCAGACCGACCGGTTCCAGATGACGAAGGACGAGGTTCTGAAATCCATTGCGACGGACCGATCCTGACGCGCTGCCGTGCAGGCCGGTGCACATGACGGCTGGGGGCTGACTTCCGCCGGAAGCATGTCATCCGGCTGCAGCGCAACGCGAGCCGGAACCGGGGTGGCCATGGCCTGCCGGCGCTCGCGATGACCGTTCCGGCAGAACGTGGCACCGCGGTCGCGGGTCTCAAACCGTTCGCCGGGCGTGACGAGTGCGGAGCCGGAGCATTTGCTGCCAGCGTGCCGCATCTGATTTTGAGGCTTCGCCATTCCCCGATCTCATCCCGTGTAGGCGCGGGAGTGCTGACTCACAGGTAAGGCGGCAAGGCCCGAATACGTGGCCCGTCCTTCGAGGCTTCGCTTTGCCGCGCATCTCACGATGAGGGGGAATTGCGAGAAGCTTCTGCGCATTCTCGTTCGCTGCTTTCATAACCACCACACGCCGGTCGCGTTTACTCAAGCAAGCATGATGTCGGCCGCGGGCACGCTGTCGTTCAAATAGTCGATTGTTGACAATCTACCATTGTCACGCTTTTATGATGTGAGACGCGCGCTTCCCAAATGGCGCCGGAAGCAGAAAAAGGGGAACCCACAGATGAAACTGAACCGTCGAACAGTTCTGACCCTCGCCGGAGCCACGGTGGCTTCAACACTCGCCGCCGGCGGACTGCCTGCGCTTGCCGCCGGGTCTCTGGATGACATCAAGGAACGCGGCAAGCTCCGTGTCGGCGTGACCCAGGCGCCGCCCTGGTACTCGAAAGATCCGGCAACCGGTGAATGGTCATCGGGCGTCGGGGTCTCCGCAGGCAAGGCGATGGCGGAGGCACTCGGGGTGGAGTTCGAACCTGTAGAGGTTACCTGGGGAACCGCGGTCGCAGCACTCCAAAGCAACAAGATCGACGTCATGTTCGTTCTGGATGCAACGGAAGAGCGCAAGAAAGCCGCCAGCTTCCCGGACAATCCGCTGCTCTATTATTCGCTCGCCGTTCTTGCCAAGGACGACGTTCCGGTCACGTCCTGGGATGATCTCAACAAGCCGGAGATCAAGATAGCCGTTCCGCAGGCGACCAGCATGGACAAGTTCCTGACCGAAAATGTCGGCAATGCGGACATTCAACGCTTTCCGGGCAACACCGAAGCCATCGCAGCGTTCCAGTCCGGGCGTGTCGACGCAGTCTGCCTGTTCCATCCGCCGCTGATCGCCGCGCGCCAGAAACTCGGCCGCGGCAAGATCGCCGTTCCGTCTCCGGTCAAGTCGAATCCGACCAGTGCCGCCGTGCGCAAGGGCGATACGGATTTCGTCGCCTTTGTCGATGCGCAACTGGCGGACTATTACCAGTCAGGCCAGATCCAGACATGGTACGAGGAATTCCTCACCGGCTTCGGTCTCGATCCGAAATCCGCTCCGCCGATCATCAAGGAACTCCTCTAAAGCGCGGACCGATCATGTACGAGTGGGACTTTTCACCGGTACTTGCGGAAGGCGGCTTTCTCCTCGTCGGCTTTCGTAACACCCTGATCCTGACGGCGACAGCGCTTTCCGGTGGGCTGGTGGTCGGTCTGCTGCTGGCTTTCGCGCGCCTGTCCCACAGGCGCTGGCTCAACGTGCCGGCCGGGGTGGTGATCGAGGTTTTCCGGACGACACCCCCACTCGTACAGTTGTTCTGGTTCTATTTCGGCCTGCCGATCGTGCTATCGGTTGAAATGACGCCGTTCCTTGCAGCCTCGCTGACCTTCATGATCCAGAGCGGTGCGTTCTTTGCCGAGATCTTCCGGGCGGGCATCGTGTCGATCGAGCGCGGTCAGTGGGAAGCCGCCAGGGCAATCGGCATGACCTACAATCAGTGCATGGGCAGGGTTATCCTGCCCCAGGCCGTTAAGCGGATGTTTCCCTCCATGATGGAGCGGTCCATCGAGTTGATGAAAACCACGACGCTGGTGGCCACCGTGTCCTATGCCGACCTTCTGTTCCAGGCCAATGAACTGGCTCAGAAGACCTTCCGTCCGCTGGAAGTGTTCACCGTTGTTGCGCTGATCTATTTCGTGTCGATCTCGTTCATCAGTTTCGTCGCATCGCGCATGGAGCGCCGCTTCGCCAGGAGCGGTGAGTTCACGCCATGACCTATATCTGGAACTTTCAGGACGTCTTCAACAACTGGTACGCACTCGCCATCGGTGCAGCCGGAACGTTGCGTCTGTTCGTTGTCTGCCTCGTGCTCGGCATGGGGCTGGGCCTGGTCATTGCCCTCGGAAAACGTTCGAAAAACCGCCCGATCCGATGGCTTGCCACGGCGTTCGTGGAGTTCTTCAGAAACACGCCGGTGCTCGTGCAGATCCTCTGGTTCTACTACGCGCTGCCGATCATCGCGCCGATCGAGATCGGACCGTTTCTGGCGGCGATCCTCGGAATTTCCCTGAATTCGGCAGCTTACTCGGCGGAGATCTACAGGGGCGGTATCCAGTCGATCGAGCCGGGCCAGTGGGAAGCCGCCAGGGCGATCGGCATGAACGGGCTTCAGACCCTGCGGCGCGTGATCCTGCCTCAGGCCATCAGACGCATCATTCCCGCCCTGACCAACCGCGGCGTCGAAATCTTCAAGATGACGACGCTCGCGTCGGTCGTTGCCTATGTGGAGCTGCTTCAGCAAGGCAAGCTGATCGCCTCGCTCAGCTACAATCCGCTTGAGGTCTATACGGTGATCGCGGCCATCTTCCTTATCATTCTCTATCCGATCGTGCGCCTGACCTATGCGCTCGAGCGCCATCTTGCACGGAGTGACTGAACGTGAACGCACCTGTTCTCAGATTGTCCGGTTTCGGCAAACATTTCGGGTCGCTGCGCGTCTTCTCGGACATCGACCTCGATGTCATGCCGGGCGACCGGATCGCCATTCTGGGCGCGTCGGGTTCCGGCAAGAGCACGCTGCTGCGTTGCATCAACGTCCTGGAGACACCAAGCGAGGGCAGCCTGGAACTGGATGGAGACGTCGTCGGTCAGCCATCGAGGTCCGGGGACATGCGTTTTTCGGAACGTGAATTGTGCGCCCTGCGCCAGCGGGTCGGCATGGTGTTTCAGCAATTCAATCTCTTTCCGCACATGACGGTCGCCGGCAACGTTGCCGAAGGATTGAAGACGGTGCGCGGAGTTCCGGCCCAAAAGGCCCAGGAAAGAGCCGTAACGGAGTTGCAACGCGTCGGCCTTGCCGACAAGGCCGATACATTTCCCTCCCGCCTGTCCGGTGGCCAGAAGCAGCGGGTTGCGATCGCGCGCGCTCTTGCGATGGACCCTGAGATCCTGCTCTTCGACGAGCCGACATCCGCCCTCGACCCGGCGCTGGTCGGAGAGGTGCTCGGGGTGATCGAGCAGTTGGCGACCGAGGGCCGCACCATGCTGCTGGTCACGCATGAAATCGGCTTTGCCTATCATTTCGCGACACGGATCCTGTTCCTGGCCGAAGGCGGCATCTACGAGAGCGGGACACCCGACGACGTTCTCAAGAACCCGAAACGCCCCCTGACGCAGCAATTCCTTGCAGAGCACCGGCGATTTCAGTTTTAGACCTTTTCTGGAGACCAAATTTCGATGAACACGTCTGCAAGCGCCCAAGGCTATGTGGCAGATCCGCGGAACGAAACCGTTCTGGTCTATGTTGACGGACAACTGGTGCCGCGCCGTGATGCCGTTGTCTCCGTTTTTGACAGCGGGTTTGTTCTTGGGGACGGCGTCTGGGAGGGGCTGCGGGTCATCGACGGGCATGTTCTCCAGCTCGAAGCCCATCTTGAGCGCATGTTCGAGGGGGCCAACTCCATTGCGCTCGACATCGGCCGCACGCGGGAAGATCTGAAGAACGCCATTCGTCAGACGCTCGATGCCAATGACATGACGGACGGTGTTCATATCCGGCTTATGGTTTCGCGGGGGCTCAAAAGCACCCCGAACCAGGACCCGAGATTCGTTATTGGCAAGGCAACCGTCGTGATCGTCGCCGAATACAAGTCACCCCGGCCCGCCGCGAAGACAAAGGGACTTTCGCTGTTCACGTCCACGTTCCGCACCAGCGGGCCCGATATCTTCGATCTTCGCCTGAACTCCCACAGCAGGCTCAACCTGATCCAGGCTCTTATCCAGGCAATCAATGCGGGTGCGGACGAAGCGCTGATGCTCGATCCGCGCGGGTTTGTCGCCAGCTGCAATTCGACGAATTTCTTTATTGTCAGAGGCCGCGAGCTTTGGACATCCACCGGGTCGTTTTCCTTCAAGGGACTGACGCAGAAAGCGGTAATCGATAGCTGGCAAAGCAAGGGCAACATTGTCCGGGAAAAGGACTTCACGCTCGCGGAGGTCTATTCTGCCGACGAGGCGTTTATTACCGGCACGCTCGGAGGGGTTACCCCGGTCGTGCGCATTGACGGGCGCACAATCGGCGGCGGTTTGCCGGGTGCGGTTACGGCGGAGGCCGAAGAGGCTTACAAGGACTGGGTCTTGCGTTAGAACAAGAGGAAAGCCAACTGCAGCAATGCGCCAGCCAAAACCGAACAAGTGCACGGGACCATGAACAAACCGCAACTGATGTCGCAAAACCGGGTAAAACCCGTCAAGCGCGAGACGTTCAGCAACCAGATCGCGGCCAACCTGCGCCGTGCGATCATCAGCGGCGAGATTGAGTCCGGCAGCCAGATCACCGAGTCGGACCTCGCCGCCAGGTTCGGCGTGAGCAGGGGACCGCTGCGCGAGGCCATGGGGCAGGTCGCAGCCGAAGGCCTGATCGAGACCATTCCCTATACCGGCACGCGCGTCCTCAAGCTGTCGCCTGAGGATGTCAGGGAAATCTACTCGCTGAGAACAGCGCTGGAGACGCTTGCGTTCCAGGAACTCTGGGAGCACCGGGACGACGCGTTCGCGCGCGAACTGGAAGCCCGGCACAAGGACCTTCTTGCAACGCTCAGGCTGGATGATCACGTGGCATCGAGCGAGGCGGAAGTCCGGTTTCATTCGCTTGTCTACGAAATGAGCGGACACAAGCTGCTTCTGGAAAGCTGGCGCCGCATCGCCGGGAGGCTGCAGCTTTACCTTGCCGAGCACCAAAGGGCGCATGGGCGCAAGGGGCCGATCGTCGATGCCCACGAACGCTATCTGCAGCTCGCGCTTGGCGACAGGCTGGATCTCATGCTGAAGGAAATCGACGCCCACATGCAGCGCGGGGTCAAGCAGATCGAACAGTATCTGGGCGTTACCGAGTGACGGATTTCAAGCCGCTAGCCGTAAGAGGCAGCGATCTGTTCCCAGACCTCCTTCGGATCTGTCGCGCCTGACGCTTGCTCCGCGCGCCGGAACCAGTATGCGGCGTTGCCGAGATCGCCCTCGATCAGGTGACAGAGCGCATGGACCCAGTCATGCGCCTTTTCCCCTTCCGCTTCCTGGCAGATCATGTGAGCCCGTTCCCATTCCGGCCCGAGGCGGAGCCCGCCTTTCCGGAGCCACCAGAGCGCCTTTTGGGGCGCTGAAAGATCTGCGGGAGGTTCGTCGGACGATGTGTCCGTCAGTCGTTCGTCGGGCATTTGCTGCTCCTGAAGTCGCCAATTCTCATACAACCATTGCCTTTCCGCTGCGATATTTGAAGAAAAAATCGCCAGATCTAATTTTTGTCGGTTAAGAACGAAGGAATGAGCGAGTCGAACGTCAGAAAAGCCAATCCAACCGTGCAGGACGTCGCGCGGGCTGCCAAGGTCTCCACGGCAACGGTCAGCCGGGCGCTTTCCACGCCCGAGCGTGTTTCGATCAAGACCCGCGACAAGGTGGCAAGGGCGGTCGAGGAGACAGGCTATGTGCTCAATCACGCTGCGCGAAATCTGCGCCGGCGCGACACGGGCACCATCGTGGCGCTGGTCCCCGATATCGGCAACTCCCACTTTTCCAACATCCTTCAAGGCATCGAGACGGTTTGTGCGGCAAAGAACCTGAAGGTTCTGATTGCCGACACGAGGAAGCCATCGATGTCGCGTTCGACGATCAGCGATTTCTTCAGCAAGAACAATTGCGACGGCATCGTCATCCTCGACGGACACTTCTCGATATCCGACGTCCGTGCAATGAACCCCAAGCTCCCGCCGATCGTGGCCTGCGGGGAATGGAGCGACGATCCTGCCGTGCCGATCGCCGTGGTCGACAACCTGCTCGGAGCACGCCTGGCGGTTTCCCATCTCCTTGAATGCGGGCATACGAATATCGGACATGTTACCGGATCACTGACCCACAAGCCGGGACGGGACCGGCTTGAAGGTTTCCGGACCACGCTAGCCGGTGCAGATCTTGATCCGGACAAGGCCTGGGTGTTCGAAGGCGACTACACACTGGATGCAGGGGAGAAGGCAGCCGAAGCGTGGCTGCGCCTGAAGGACCGCCCCTCAGCGGTTTTTTGCGCGGCCGACCGAATGGCCTTCGGATTCATCTGCGCCCTGAACGAGGCCGGTGTGCGTGTCCCCCGGGACGTCTCGGTGGTCGGCTTCGACGATATCGATATTGCCGGTCACTTCGTGCCGCCGCTGACGACAGTCCACCAGCCGCGCCGTGCCGTCGGCGAACAGGCGGCCCGCCTTCTGCTCGACCTTCTCGAAGGCGCACCGCCCGAGCAGGGAAGTATTCAGCTGAAGCCCTGGCTGGTGGCCAGAAAGAGCACGGCTACTGCTTCCTGACCAGGCAGCGCATGCCCGCCCGCGCAAGATCTAGTAGCCGGTCATGTCCTCCGGCTGGAAGCCCTTGGCCGGTGACGGCTTGGTGCCAAGAATATTCTTCAGGATGTTGTTCATCGTCGCCCGGTCGTTGTCGAAACCGCCATGGGTCTTGCTGTCCGTGATCGTGTCGCCGCGCCCTGCGTAGTGGAGCTTGTGAGCCGCTTTCAGGGAGAGTTTCTTGCTGAACTTCTCCATTCCCAGAAGCGGCATCTTGCGTTCATCCTCGAAGGCATTCGAGACAAGGTACAGAAGCGACTTCC
Source organism: Roseibium sp. MMSF_3412 (assembly GCF_030733265.1). Taxonomy (GTDB): domain Bacteria; phylum Pseudomonadota; class Alphaproteobacteria; order Rhizobiales; family Stappiaceae; genus Roseibium. The sequence goes on from NZ_JASHJI010000013.1 coordinate 149,088, forward strand.
TGTAGGGGCCGACTGAGTCGTCCCGTTCACGCTGGTCGATCAGATTGTACTGCACCAGTTGCGCGATATCCGATGCGGCCTGCTTGCCGCCAATTCTGGGATGATAGAACCTGTTGAAGAAATCGATGGTGCAGGCCGGCGCCATCAGGGAGCAGGACTGGACCGGTTCGGAAAGCGGGTTCACGGAATTGAGCCGGTCGAGCAGGTGGCCGAGAAATATGCCTCCGGCACTGTGGCCGATCAGATGTATCTTGAGCGGCTTTTGCCGTTTGGCATTGCCCTTGAGCAGAATCTTGAGCGCCTTCGCTCCACCACCCGACGAAACGAAGGACTGACCGGCATCGCGTTTCATGTCCCGCCAGATGGCCCGTCCGGGAAGCCGGACCGTCGTTTCGAAAACACGGTCAAAAAAGTCCGAGACGCTACCGACGCGCGCAGCCGCCTTGGCGTTTGACGCAAAGATGATGTCTCCAAGCGTCTCGAAAAATCCCGTTTCCCACATGAAATGGATCGGGTAGATGCCGTTGCGCTTGAACACCTCCTTCATTTTTCTGACGCGGTTCGCGGAAGCATTCTGGTCGTTCAGGCCGCCGTGGGCGTAAAACATCAGGTGCTTGTAGTCGCGTCCTGCCGTCGCCTCTTCATCCGCCAGAAAGTCAGCGGTTTCCTGGAGGCTTGCAACGGGGGTCGGGTATTTTCCGGTTTCAACGAGATTGCCGTCATCGAGATGGATGATGTGGCCGACGATCTCCTCGTGGCGTGGCCCGCGTGCGGTGGGGGAGCCCAATAGATTCCGGCTGCCGTCATCAGGTGACTGGACCGTGAGGTCGAAAGAGTCCGGGGTCGGAACATTGAGCCGCAACACCCAGGCATCCATGATGTTTGCCGACCAGTCTTCGTAGCGCCAGCGGGCAATCCCGGGCTGTCCGTTGAAACCGCCCCATTGTTCTCCCCAGGAATTCTGGATCAGGAAGCCCTTGTCATCATAGCCGACAATGATGAAGGCGTGACCGCCCTCGGTCACGTTCGAAGGGGCAATGTCGCCCCGGCGCGGGCGCTGCCATCCCCGGTGGACCATCGCAGAGGCATAGATTACCCCGGCCTCGTTCAGGGCCGCGTGATAGTCGATGATCTGGGGGCGCAGGCGAAAGTACGCTCCGAGGCCGACCTTTCTGGCGTCCTCGGCCTGATGTTTCCTCAGATACCAATTGCGCTCGCCCTCCACGTAGGGTGCCAGGTCCTCGCTGCAGACGCCATTGTTGAAGAACCCCTTCAGAGCCGCCCTGATGCTGGAGCCCTCGTAATCCTCGCCTGGCCACTCATCGTTGAGCTTCGCCATCTCATAGAGCATGCGCGCACTGGCCAGAGGCGCCTCAACAGGATTTGAGAGCTGGCTGTGGCGCTTGCGGTTGAGCAACGTGATCGCACTGGAAAGCGCAAAGCCAGTGCAGGATCCTTCACCGCCCTGGTCGCGGATCGGGCTCATGTCCGGACCGGGCGGATCCATGGAGAGTTTCAGATCGAGAAGAGCTGGTTCATACTTGCGATCACGCAGGTCGGTCGCATCCCGAGGCACGTTCAAGACACGCTGGCCGAGCGAAGGGCCGGCCACAGGCTGCGATGCCTTGACCGCCGGCGCTTTCTTTTTCGCCGCCTGTGATTTTGTCTTTTTGGCTTGTTTCGCTCTGGCTGGACGCTTGGCCATGCCGTCTCCCCCCTCGAAATTATTTGTGGTTGTATTTCGGTTGTATTTTTTGAATTTGTGCGTCTGCCGAGTATAGGGGTGATGCTGGAGCGGTGCAATTACCTAACGTAAGCTTGGGGGCCGGGTTCCGGGATGCACACGTGCAGGCTGCCTTTCCTCCGGTGCATTTTCCGCGTTGACGCGGGAAGACCCATGCAGGATACGGATGCCTGCAGCGGGGCGGGCTCCATGGACAACAACCGTCCGCTCGAAGAGCGGACGATGCTCCGACAGGATCTGTTTCCCGGGCTAGCGATCCCGGACCGGCTGCAGCGTCGCCGGTGCTGTTCTGACGTAGTTTTCAGCCCATTCGAGGATCAGGCGCGGATAGTTGTTTTCCCGGCTGTAGCGCAACGCTCCGGCTCCGGTCGGCAGACGCCGAACCTGGATATGCAGGTTGCAAAGCCTTTCAAATACCTCGTCGGGAACCGGTGTGATGGTCTCATACGAACTTGGGATTTTCGTGTTGGCATAGCGGGATCCGCCCTGGCTCAGAGCGGCGTAGCCATACCCCAAGGCATAACTGTTTACCTGTTTCGTTTCGCGCCGAATGTGCTTGAGCGTCCACATGGCCCAGATCGCCTTTTCCATGCGGTTGCGAATGCCAATCAGTTGTTCCTGTTTCAACGGTTTCAGGCCTGCTGCATTTTTCATGAATTCGCCTTGACGGAACTTGTCGAGTTCCTTCCGCAGGCCCTCGACAGTTTTGTAGTCGCCGTCGGGGTTGTCACGCATATGGATCGCCCGCGCCAACAGCGTTGCCGGGATTTCGTAAAACAGTTGCTCCATCCAGGCTCTCTGGATCGCAGTGTTGGGCGTGCTTCCCGGAGGCCCATTGCCGACAAACGCCACTCCGGACTGAGGGTGCGATTTGGGCGTTGTCGAAGCCGGTGTCTGACCCTTGAGATAGTTTTTCACGGGTCCGGAAATCGTTGCCTTTACGGCAGTCGATGTTCCGCCGATAAATCGATGCAAAGCTGCTTCCGCTGTCCGTTCGTTTGCAAGGTTTAACTGGCTGAGCCTGCCCGCCAAACGGGTCGCCACCTGGCGGGACGCGTTGCCGGTCGCTGCCAGCGCCGCTGCGATGGGCGCAGCGCCAAGGACGGTCGGACCGACAACGAGCGCAACCGCCGTGAAGATTTCCACGTAGGTCGCGTGCTTAAGTGCATCTTTTTTCTTCTTCTTGTCGAGGACGTGGGTGAACCAGGCATATGCTGTTCCATAGCATCGCACATAGGGCAAAACACGCCTGTTTATCCAGGCATCCCTGGCACGCTCCAGGTCCGTTTCGAATGTATTGACTGCAAGTTCACGACGTTCTCGTTCGGTCAATTCTGGCATTTTTTGCCTCACGGTTTCTGATAAAGGGTCGCAGATATCGGGCCGGATAATCTCTGTTCCCAGCAGATTCCATTGTGTCCCAAGTAATAATTCTGTTATGTGTTTCTCGTCACGAATCTTTTATTTTATTTTATTTAATTCAACCAATGGTAGCGCTTAATAAAACTTAAATTAATTCTGATATTGCATAGATCTTACTTAGAAAGTTTTGAGGAGTGCGGATTTGGCCGGGCGACCTGTCGCGGCCCGCCGAAATGGAAAAGCAGCGCTTCGCAGCCGCAGCGCAATTGCAACAATTGGAAACAATTGGATCATATTGCTGCAAATCAGCCGGTCTAGCGTCTCCATCATAGCGATGGGACGTGATGTCCACCCGTCTTCGGCAAATTACCGGTTGAAGGTTGGTGCGGCAGGCTGTTTCATACTCGTTGAAAGAATGACCCCGGAACCGGGGCACCTTCCAGACCGGCCGTTTCGTTTTCGTTGCAGCCGGTTGAACAAGAACGGATCGGCGAAAGATCTGTGAAAACAGATCCGGACAAGGCGGTCCAAGGGGAAGAAACGAATAATGGCAGGGTCGAGCGGCACGTCGCCGAGCGGGGAAGATACCTTTCCGAAAATCCTCTTGCGCAATGCAAAGGTGTTTGGAAGCCGGACAGCATTCCGGGAAAAGGACTACGGGATCTGGCAGAGCTGGACCTGGTCCGAGGTATGCGAGGAAATCCGCGCCTTTTCAATCGGGCTGAAATCACTGGGACTGGAACAGGGCGACAAGATCGCCATTGTCGGCGCGAACCGTCCGAGACTGTACTGGTCCATGGTTGCCGCACAGGCGCTGGGCGCGGTTCCGGTGCCCGTCTATTCCGACTCCGTTGCCGAAGAAATGGCCTATGTCCTCGGTCATGCCGAGGTGAAGTTTGCGGTCGTCGAAGACCAGGAGCAGGTCGACAAGCTGCTGTCCATGTCCGGCGAAGTGCCCACCCTCAAGGATGTGATCTACGACGAGATCCGGGGCCTGCGCGATTATGACCACACCCATTTGCACTCATACGAATCCGTTCAGGACAAGGGCCGTGCCCTGCAGGCGGAAAACGGATCGCTTGCCGGCGAATGGGAGAAGGGGTTTGCCGGGGGCAAGGGCTCGGATATTGCCGTGATGCTCTATACGTCCGGCACGACCGGGCGCCCCAAGGGCGTCATGCTGTCCTTCGACAATCTGGCGATTTCGGCCCGGAACGCGAATGTTTTCGATCATCTGGACGAAACGGAGGAAGTGCTCGCCTACCTGCCGATGGCGTGGATCGGCGATCATGTGTTCTCGCTGGCGCAGGCGTTCACGGCCGCCTATTGCGTCAACTGTCCGGAAGGCATGGACACGATCGATGTCGACCGGCGGGAAATCGCGCCGACCTATTTCTTTGCGCCGCCCAGGGTATTTGAAACCCTGCTGACACAGATCATGGTGCGCATGGAGGATGCAGGCAAAACCAAGCGCGCCATGTTCAACTACTTCATGGATGTTGCGCGCAAGGTCGGAGAGAAGATCCTCAACGGTGAAACCGTGGCCTTCAAGGACAAGCTTCTCTACAAGCTCGGCGAGTTTTTCGTCTATGGGCCATTGAAGAACCGGATGGGACTGACGCGGATGAAAGTCGGTTACACCGCCGGTGAGGCCATCGGACCGGAGATTTTCCAGTTCTACCGCTCGCTCGGTCTCAACCTGAAACAGCTCTACGGGCAGACGGAAGCCAGCGTCTACATCACGCTGCAGCCGGATGGCGAGATCTTTGGCGATACGGTCGGAAAGCCGGCTCCGGATGTCGAGTTGAAAATCGCCGACAACGGTGAGGTCATGTACCGGTCTCCGGGCGTTTTCGTCGGTTACTTCAAGAATGACGAGGCAACGGAAAAGACCAAGACGCCGGATGGCTGGGTGCATACGGGCGATGCCGGCATCATTGCCGAAAACGGACACCTGAAGATCATCGACCGGGCCAAGGATGTCGGCAAGCTCAATGACGGTGCCCTCTTTGCTCCGAAATATATCGAGAACAAGCTGAAGTTCTTTCCCAATATCAAGGAAGCGGTCGCCTTCGGTCACGAACGCGACATGGTCGCCGTGTTCCTCAATATTGATCTGACAGCCGTCGGTTCCTGGGCGGAACGGAACAACGTCAACTACGCCTCCTATCAGGAACTCGCGGCGCATCCGGATGTCTACGCCATGGTGGAAAGCCATGTCGATCAGGTCAACCGCGACCTTTCGCGCGAGCCGATGATGGCGGGTGCCCAGATCAAGCGCTTCCTGATCCTGCACAAGGAGCTGGACGCCGATGACGGGGAACTGACCCGGACCCAGAAAGTGCGGCGGAGCTTCATCGCGGAACGCTACGACCCTCTGATCGAGGCGCTCTATGACGGCTCGACCTCCAAGCATATCCGCACGGAAGTCACTTTCGAGGACGGCCGGAAAGGGGCGATCGAAGCCACGGTCGAGATCCGTGACATGGAAACCCACGATCCTGGCAAGGGCTATCAGGAGGCTGCCGAATGAATGCCTTTGCAACAGACATGACAACGGCTCCGGACGGGTCTGCCGAAGCGGCGGCGCGCGAGGAATTGCTGCGGGTGGACAACGTCTCGCTGTCCTTCGGCGGCGTAAAGGCCATCACGGATATTTCCTTCGACATCCTGAAGGGCGAGATCCGGGCGATCATCGGTCCGAACGGTGCCGGCAAGACCTCGATGCTCAATGTGATCAACGGCTTTTACCATCCGCAGGAAGGCACGATCACCTGGCAGGGCAAGGAACGGCGCAAGATGAAGCCGTACGAGGCCGCCAGCCAGGGCATCGCGCGCACGTTCCAGAACGTTGCGCTCTTCAAGGGAATGACCACGCTCGACAACATCATGTCCGGGCGCTCCTTGAAGATGCATCGCAATTTCTTCTGGCAACTGATCTGGCGCGGACCGGCGGAGGCCGAGGAGATCGAACATCGCCGCAAGGTCGAGGACATCATCGACTTCCTGGAAATCCAGGCAATCCGCAAGACGCCCGTCGGACGCCTGCCCTACGGTCTGCAAAAGCGGGTCGAGCTCGGGCGTGCCCTTGCCATGGAACCGGATCTGCTTCTGCTGGATGAACCGATGGCCGGCATGAACCTGGAAGAAAAAGAGGACATGAGCCGCTTCATTCTCGATGTGAACCAGGAATTCGGCACCACGATCGCGCTGATCGAACATGACATGGGCGTGGTCATGGATCTGTCCGACCGGGTGGTCGTGCTCGACTACGGCAAGAAAATCGCGGACGGTCCGCCCGAAGACGTGCAGGCGGACCAGAACGTTATCGATGCCTATCTCGGCGTCAGTCACTAGGGGAGAGTGAAACGATGCTCTACGACATTTTCATTGATCCCTTCGTGCAGATGTACGATATGCCGGATTTCTTCCTCCAGGTGCTCTGGGAGGGGTTCGTTGCGGGCATCCTCTACGCGCTGATCGCGCTCGGGTTCGTGCTGATCTTCAAGGCATCGGGCGTGTTCAACTTCGCGCAGGGCATCATGGTGGTGTTCGCCGGGCTGACGCTTGTGGGCCTCAACGAAAACGGCGTTCCCGCCTATCTCGCACTTGCCCTGACGATCGGTGCGATGGGCATCCTTGCCTACGGGGTGGAGCGTGTGGTCATGCGGCCGCTCGTCAACCAGCCCGACATCATCCTGCTCATGGCGACCATCGGCCTGACCTATTTCCTGATCGGCTTCGGGGAATTCGTCTTCGGCGGCGAGCCGAAGCAGATGATTACCGAGGAACTCGGACTGCCGACCGGCTCCACCGCAATCGAATTCGGGGAGCGCGGCCTGATCATCCTGCAGCACATCGATATTGCTGCCGCCGTGATCGCGGTGCTGATGGTGGCGGCGCTCGGCGTCTTCTTCAACAAGACGCGGATCGGACGGGCCCTCAGGGCTGTTGCGGACGATCACCAGGCGGCGCTTTCCGTCGGCATCTCACTCAACCAGATCTGGGCCATCGTCTGGTTCGCAGCCGGCCTTGTGGCGCTTGCAACCGGGATCATGTGGGGCGCGCGTTCGGACGTTTCCTTCGCGCTCGAAATCGTCGCCTTCAAGGCGCTGCCGGTGCTGATCCTCGGCGGCTTCACCTCGATACCCGGCGCGATTGTCGGCGGGCTGATCATCGGGTTCGGCGAGAAGATCGGGGAGCTCTACTGGGGTGGTCTTGTCGGCGGCGGGATCGAATCGTGGCTCGCCTACATCATTGCCCTCATCTTTCTTCTGTTCCGTCCGCAAGGCCTCTTCGGCGAACGCATCATTGAGCGGGTATAAAAAGAATGTTCTATCGCGAAGCTGGCCAATTCAAGACGAGCTACAAGGCGGATCAGGCGCTGATGCCGATCCTGCAGGACCGGATCGGGCTTCTGGTTATCCTGGCCATTGCCTTTGTGGTCATCCCGGTCCTTGCCAATGACTTCTTCCTAACCTCGATCATGATCCCGTTCCTGGTTTTCGCGCTGGCGGCGATCGGGCTGAATGTCCTGACAGGTTTCTGCGGGCAGCTCTCACTGGGGACCGGTGCCTTCATGGGTGTGGGTGCCTATGCGGCCTACAAACTCACGACGATCTTCCCGGACGCAAATGTCATCGTCATGGTGCTGCTCTCGGGCGTGTTCTCGGCGGCGATCGGTGCCGTGTTCGGACTGCCGAGCCTGCGCATCAAGGGGCTCTACCTTGCCGTGACGACCCTTGCCGCCCAGTTCTTCCTGGAGTGGTGCTTCATCCGCATACCGTGGCTCTACAACGACAACGCCTCAGGTGCGATCGAGATCCCGCATCGCGAAGCCTTCGGGGTCGTGGTGTCGGGCGCGGAGGCAACCCCGATCGTGCGGTACTTCATCGTGCTCAGCATCACGGCGCTGATTGCCTTCCTGATGGCAAATGTGCTGCGCGGCCGGATCGGACGATCCTGGATGATGATCCGCGACATGGACATCGCCGCCGAGCTGATGGGTATCCGTCCTCTGCAGACCAAGCTCATGGCGTTTGCCGTCTCGTCCTATATCTGCGGCGTCGCCGGCGCGATGATGGTGTTCTTCTGGCTGAATGCAGCAGAGCCGTCGTCCTATTCGATCGCGCTGTCGTTCCAGATCCTGTTCATGGTAATCCTGGGCGGTCTCGGCAGCCTGAGCGGATCGTTCATGGGCGCAGCGTTCATCTGGATCCTGCCGGTGTTCCTGAAATTCATTCCCGGTACCATCGGGATCAACCTTGCCGCCGAAACGGTCGAACATGTCACGTTCATGATCGTCGGCGCTCTCATCATCTTCTTCCTGATCGTCGAACCGCACGGGTTTGCGCGGCTCTGGCAGATCGCGAAGCAGAAGCTCAGGGTCTGGCCCTTCCCCTATTAGGGGGCCAGTCATTTTGAACGTCATCCGGATTTGGACCGGTCCGGAGAGGAATGGCGCAACAGGTCTGGCGGTGCCGGATGGTCCGGAGCCGCATGGGAGGAGAAACATGAAACGCATCAAACAAATTGCGCTGGGAACCGCTGTTGCGCTCGGGGTCGGAATTTCCGGCCTGGCCACGACGACGGTTGCTCAGGCTGAAGACAGCAATTATGTGCCGCTGCTGACCTACCGCACCGGTCCGTTTGCCGCGTCCGGCATTCATATCGCCAACGGCATGCACGATTACCTGAAAATGCTCAACGAGCGTGACGGTGGTATCGGCGGCGTGAAGCTGGAGCTCGAGGAATGCGAGACCGGCTATAACGCGCAGAAGGGCGTCGAGTGCTACGAGGCAACAAAGGGCAAGGGCGCTTTGGTCTACAACCCTTACTCCACCGGCATCACGCTTCAGCTGATCCCGAAAGCGGGCGTCGACAAGATCCCGGTCCTGTCGATGGGCTACGGCCTCTCCGCAGCGGCCGTCGGTTCCACGTTCCCGTGGGTCTTCAACGTTCCTGATACCTACTGGGACGGCGCATCCGTCGTCATCAAGTATATCGGTGAGCAGGAAGGCGGGCTCGACAACCTCAAGGGCAAGAAGATCGGGTACATCTTCCTGGATGCCGGCTATGGCCGCGAGCCGATCCCGCTTCTGGAGCAGTTGGCCGAAAAATACGGCTTCGAGCTGCTGCAGTATCCGGTCGGCGTGAAGGAAATGCAGAACCAGTCATCGCAATGGCTGAACGTACGCCGGGACCGCCCGGACTACATGGTGATGTGGGGCTGGGGGGCGATGAACCCGACAGCCATCAAGGAAGCCGTCAAGATCCGCTTCCCGATGGACAAGTTCATCGGTGTCTGGTGGTCAGCGGGCGATGATGATGCCGCTGCGGGCGGTGAAGGCGCCAAGGGCTACAAGGCCATGAACTTCTCCGGTGTCGGCAGTGACTTCCCGGCTCTTGACGACATCAAGAAGCACGTGATCGATGCCGGCCTCAGCTCGACCGATGCAGGTTCGATCGGCGGCACGCTCTATAACCGCGGCGTCCTGAACTCGGTGATCATTGCCGAGGGTATCCGCACAGCACAGGAGCTGACCGGCAAGAAGGTCATCACCGGTGCAGACATGCGGATGGGCCTGGAAGCGCTTGATCTTGACGAAGCGCGTCTGAAGGAACTCGGTCTTGCCGGTTTCGCGCATCCGATGAAGGTCACCTGCGATGATCATGCTGGAAGCCACCCTGTCTTCATTCAGGAATGGGACGGCAAGCAATGGCGTCAGGCATCGGGCTGGATCGAGCCGATGACCGACATCGTTCGTCCGCTTCTCGAAGCAGCTGCTGCCGAGTATGCGCAAAAGAACGCTCCCTGGCCGGAGCGCACCGAGCCCTGCCCGAACTGATATGGCAGTCCGTTCCGCCGCGCACCCCGCGCGGCGGAGCATCCCAGGAGAGAGTTGAATGGCATTGCTGGATGTAGAACAGAACGGTTCGGACGGCGCACCTGACGCTTCGGAGACGATCCTTTCGGTCAACAATATCGAGGTCATCTACGACCACGTGATCCTTGTCCTGAAGGGCGTTTCGCTGACCGTTCCGAAGGGCGGGATCGTGGCGCTGCTCGGCGCGAACGGTGCGGGCAAGACAACGACCCTGAAGGCGATTTCCAATCTCCTGAGCGCCGAACGCGGCGAAGTCACAAAGGGATCGATCCTGTTCGATCAGGACGAGGTCCAGGCGCTGTCGCCGAACGAGCTTGTCCGGCGCGGCTGCATCCAGGTGATGGAGGGCCGCCACTGTTTCGGTCACCTGTCCATCGAGGAGAACCTTCTGACCGGAGCCTATACCCGCAAGGACGGGCATGCCGCAGTCAAGGCTGACCTGGAGATGGTCTATAACTATTTCCCGCGGCTCAGAGAGCGCCGCCAGAGCCAGGCAGGCTACACGTCCGGCGGCGAACAGCAAATGTGCGCGATCGGACGCGCGCTGATGAGCCGGCCGAAAATGATCCTGCTGGACGAACCGAGCATGGGCCTTGCGCCGCAGCTTGTTGAAGAGATTTTCGAGATTGTCCGCCAGCTCAACGAGAACGAAGGCGTGTCCTTCCTGCTGGCGGAACAGAACACCAATGTTGCACTGAAATACGCGACATACGGATACATCCTGGAATCCGGCCGCATCGTGCTTGACGGCGATGCCAAGGCGCTTCGGGAAAACGAGGATGTGAAGGAATTCTATCTGGGCGTTGGCGGCGAAGGGCGCCGCTCGTTCCGGAATGTCAAACATTACAAGCGAAGGAAGCGCTGGCTGGCCTGACGGGCACGTGACCCGGAAGCCAAAGACGCGGAGACGACCATGAGCGACCAACAGTTTGATGCGCGCGAGCGGCAGGACCCCGCTTTGCGCGAACGGGATCTCTTTGTCCGGTTGCCGGAACTCATGGCACATGCCATGCGCCGCGCACCCGCCTGGGCCGAGCAGCTGGATGGCTGCGATCTGACGGCTGTCGTCGACCGCGTGTCGCTGGCCGCCCTGCCGATCCTGCGCAAGCCGGACCTCATGGAGCGGCAGAAAGCCGACCCGCCCTTCGGGGGATTCCTGGCGGGCGAACTCTCCGAAGCCGCACGCGTCTTCATGTCACCCGGGCCGATCTGGGAACCGCAGGCGCCCGGTCTCGATCCCTGGAATGGCGCACGCAGCCTGTTCGCCGCCGGTTTCCGCAAGGGTGACACGGTTCTGAACGCGTTCTCCTATCATCTGACACCGGGAGGCTTCATTCTGGACCAGGGGGCCATTGCGCTCGGATGCACGGTCTTTCCCGCTGGCGTCGGCAACACCGACACGCAGGTAGAGGCCATCGGGGTGCTGAAGCCTTCAGGCTTTGTGGGCACGCCCGACTATCTGAAAGTGCTCCTCGACCGGGGGCGGGAACAGGGCCGTGATGTTTCCTCCATCAAAAAGGCGCTTGTCTCCGGCGGCGCCCTGTTTCCGTCCCTCAGGCAGGAATACGAGGACCAGGGCATTCGGGTCGCCCAGTGCTACGCGACCGCTGATCTCGGCGTCATCGCCTATGAGACCGAAGCCCGCACCGGTATGGTCGTCAATGAGGACTTTATTGTCGAGATTGTGCGTCCGGGCACCGGCGAACCGGTTAAAGACGGGGAAGTCGGCGAACTGGTCGTGACCAATTTCAACACGCTCTATCCCCTGATCCGGTTCGGAACCGGCGATCTGTCCAAGGTCATTCCGGGGCGGTCGGGCTGCGGGCGCACCAACATGCAGCTCGCAGGCTGGATGGGACGTGCGGACCAGCGCACCAAGGTCAAGGGCATGTTTGTCGATCCGGCGCAAATCGCGCAGATCGTTGCCGCGCATCCGGAAGTCAGCAAGGCCCGGCTCGCCGTCAGCCGCGCGGGCGAAAGCGACGCGATGACCCTGTCGGTGGAAACCGACATCAGTGCCGACGGGTTGACCGACCGGGTGGCGGTGACGCTCAAGGAAATCACACGGCTGAAAGGTGACGTTGAGATCGTGCCGCCGGGCGCTCTTCCCAACGACGGCAAGGTGATTGCCGACGAGCGCGAATACGGGTGAGGAAAGACGGCAGCAAGGTTGGAACCCGACCAGTGACATGGGTTCCGGCATGCGTCGTTTTCTTTCCGCTTCTCGCCGCCTCCTCCCGGCGGATCGGGGCGCCCCGGCCCCGGGTCTCACTTCGTTCGCCCGGGGTGACGATGGCGAGGATTGATGCATTTCCGTCCGTCATTGCCGGACTTGAACTCGCAGTCCATGCCGTTCTGCTTCACATACGAGAAGTCCTTCAGGAATGATGAATACCCCTTGTTTTCGTCATCCCGGCCAAGCGCAGCGCGAGCCGGGATCGGGGAGACAGAGAATTTGAGCTTCTCGCCGCCTCCTCCCGGCGGATCGGGGCGCCCCGGCCCCGGGTCTCACTTCGTTCGCCCGGGGTGACGAAGGAGAGGATTGATGCATATTCGTGCCATGGCATGACCCGGGGTTCGGCAAATCAGCTGTCAACCCGGAATGACGAACCATCTGCCGATGGTTTTGAAGCGTTTCCTCCCGGCGCATCGGGGTCGTGTTTCCCGGTGATCCGGCACAATTCTCCAGCGTAAGCGCTATGCCGCATTGGCCTTCACTGGAGGTTGGCCTATGTATGGCACCAGAGGACATGCCGCTGAGGGACACACCGAGCTTATGAACGTTCAACCAACCGCACCGCTGGCGACTGACAAGGCCGCCGAATTCCGCAAACTGCATCTGCCGGGAGATCACCCGCCGGTCAAAAGCGGCAAGGTCGGTGTCCTGCTGGTCAATCTCGGTACTCCGGATGCAACGGACTACTGGCCGATGCGCCGTTACCTGCGCGAGTTCCTGTCCGACAAGCGCGTGATCGAATGGCCGCGGGCGATCTGGTACCCGATCCTGTATGGCATTGTCCTGATGACCCGTCCCGGCAAGTCCGGCAAGGCCTATGACGAGATCTGGAACCACGAGAAGAACGAGTCCCCGCTTAGGACCATCACGCGAAGCCAATCGGAAAAACTCGCCGAGGTCATGGGGGTCGAAGGCGACCGGCTGAAGGTGGACTGGGCGATGCGCTACGGGCAGCCGTCCATTCCAGACAAGCTGAAGGCGCTTAAGGAGGAAGGCTGTGACCGGATCCTGGTGTTCCCGCTTTATCCGCAATACTCGGCAACGACGACCGCAACGGTGAACGATGTCGTCTGCAAGACCCTGCTGGAGATGCGATGGCAGCCCGCAATCCGGACCGTGCCGCCCTACCACGATGACCCGGTCTACGTGACCGCGCTGGCGAATTCCGTGAAAGAGCATCTTGCGACGCTCGATTTCGAACCTGATGTTGTCCTGACGTCCTATCACGGTATCCCGCAATCCTATTTCAAGCGCGGCGATCCCTATCATTGCCACTGCATGAAGACGACGCGGCTGATGCGCGAAGTTCTTGGCTGGGACGACCAGAAACTGCGCGTGACGTTCCAGTCGCGGTTCGGCCCCGAAGAATGGCTCCAGCCCTACACGGACAAGACCGTTGAACAACTGGCAAAGGACGGCGTTTCCAAGGTCGCTGTCATGAACCCGGGTTTTGTCGCCGATTGCCTGGAAACACTTGAAGAGATCGCCGGGGAAGCAGGCGAGATCTTCGAAGAGGCCGGCGGCGAGCACTTCACCCATATTCCATGTCTCAACGACACGGAGCTTGGCATGGACGTGATCGAACACATCGTCAGGCGCGAACTCGGCGGCTGGATCTGAGGCCAAGCGCCGACCCCTGCGGACACTCTTTTCGACCTATCCGAAGCGAACGCGGCCGGCAGTCGGCAGCGCCGACACCCTATTGCGCCCATAACCTTGGAAAAAGAGGTGGGAAGTGCTGCGCACTTGGGGTGCGTAGCCGGTAAAGGCGCTGGAACGACTCACGCAAAAAGAGCATAGTGGCCGCGGAAATCCAGACGTATACAGGAGACATTCATGCCAATCGATATCGATGGAGCCAGTATTGTCCTGATCGCACTCGTGGTGCTGGTCATCCTGGTGTTCTTCGCCGGGGTCAAGACCGTTCCACAGGGCTACAACTACACGATCGAACGGTTCGGCAAGTACCGCAAGACGCTGTCGCCGGGCCTGAATTTCATCATTCCGTTCATCGATACGGTCGGCCACAAGCTGAACATGATGGAACAGGTTCTCGACGTTCCCTCCCAGGAGGTGATCACGCGGGACAACGCGACGGTGACCGCCGACGGTGTGACCTTCTACCAGGTGCTGGATGCAGCGCGTGCCGCCTATGAGGTTCTCGGGCTGCAGAACGCGATCCTGAACCTGACCATGACCAATATCCGTTCGGTCATGGGATCGATGGACCTGGACAGTCTCCTGTCAAATCGCGATGAGATCAACGCGAAGGTGCTGCGGGTCGTTGACGCCGCAGCAGAGCCCTGGGGCGTCAAGATCACGCGTATCGAGATCAAGGACATCAACCCGCCGCGGGATCTGGTCGACGCCATGGCACGTCAGATGAAGGCCGAGCGCGACAAACGCGCCTCCATCCTCGAAGCGGAAGGCAAGCGGCAGTCCGAAATCCTGCAAGCTGAAGGCGAGAAGCAGTCGCTTATCCTTGAAGCCGAAGGCCGGCGCGAATCCGCATTCCGCGACGCGGAGGCCCGTGAGCGGGAAGCGGAAGCCGAGGCAAAGGCAACACAGATGGTCAGTGCCGCCATTGCCTCCGGCGACGTCCAGGCGATCAACTATTTCGTCGCCAACAAATATGTCGAAGCGTTCAAGGCGCTGGCGACCTCCCGTAACCAGAAAACGCTGATCCTGCCGATGGAAGCGACCTCCCTGCTTGGTTCGCTGAGCGGGATCGGCGAAATAGCGAAGGAAGCCTTCGGTGACAAGGCTCAGGAAGAGCGTACATCGTCTCGTATTCCGAATACGGGCCGTTCCGAAGGAGACCCCTCGTGACGCTGATTGAAAACACGATCAGTGCTCTCGGGCCCTGGACGTGGTTCGTCCTTGGTTTGCTGCTGCTCGGTCTCGAGATTGTCGCTCCGGGAAGCATCTTCCTCTGGTTCGGGCTGTCCGCCCTCGCAGTCGGTGTCGTTGCCCTCATTTTCGATCCCAGCTGGCAGGTTCTCGTCAGTATCTTCCTCGTCCTGTCAATCGTCAGCCTCCTCGCCGGCAGACGGATGATGCGCAAGCTGGCATCCGAAGCCGGAGATCCTGGCCTCAACCAGCGCGGCAGCCGCTATATCGGGCGGGAATTCACGCTGCAGAAGCCGCTCAGCGAGGGTGCGGGAAACCTCTCCATCGATGACACGATCTGGCGGATCACAGGCCCGGACCTTCCGGCGGGAACGAAGGTGCGCGTGGATGCAATCGATGGCGCGCGGCTGGTGGTGTCCGAGGTCGACTGACTGCGATCCAGAAGGTGCCCCAACAATCGCCGCCCCGGCCCGAAGCCGGGGCCTCTGGCCGGGTGTTCCCAAGGTCCCGGATCAGCTGCCGTCAGGGGCAGGTCTCCTGAACGTGGCAAAGTCGTCGCTGAAACGGATCGTCTTCCGGATGTCGTCCCCCACGAAGCCAAGTGCCATGGGGCAGCGGGTTTTTTGCAGAACCGCCACATCGAAGAGTTCCCGGATGCCACCTGTAAGGCGTATCCATGCGACAATGCTGCCGGACTTCAAGTCGACGATCTGGATGCCGCACCAGGGGTCGGCGTCCTTTTCCTGCAATGTGCCGTCAAGGTCGAGACCGGAAAAGGACCGGTCGCGGGGCAACGACAGCCCGACGATCGCGTGGTCGTTCTGAAAGGCAAGCCCGCGCAGGAAGCCGGGGCAAAAGGCGACCGCTTCGGCAGTTCCGGTGGTCCGGTCGATCCGGCAAAGATTCCCGCGCCCGGAATCGAGAACGTAAAGTTGATCCTGATAGAGCCGCGGCGAATGCGGCATCGACAGGTTTTCGGTCAGGACGGTGTCATCGGCTACATCCATGATCATGCCGCCTTCGGCACGCCGGTCCCGCCATCCGTTAAGAACATCCGATCGGCAAACGGCGGTGACATATCGGGGCTGACCCGCCTTCATGGCGAGGCCATTCAGGTGACAGCGGTCTTCGGCAACTAGCTTGGTGATGAAGGGCGGTTTCCACAGCGGGCGAAAGGAATAAACCGGGTCCGGAACCGCGAGGCAGGAATAGGCCGTGTTGACGAAAATGATCCGGCCATCAGTATCGACACCGATATCGTGCGCGTCCACGTCGCCCGTGACGAAGGACTGCCGCGGGATGTAGCACTTGTCATGATTTGCATTGGCGACCTCTCCGGGTCGCAACATGTTTTCAAAGCGCCAAAGCTGGAAAAGTGAGCTCATATAGAGGCTTTGCGCGGCGGGATCGGTCCAGAGCCCCATGGCCCTTTGAAAGTTGCGCTGATGAAAGGACAGCGAGCCGTTCGGCATGACGCCGACAAAAAAGACCTGACCGGTCTGGTAGGACGTGAAAACGATGGAACACGCGTTCGCCAGAAGCCAGTTTGCGAGACCGGCGGAACAGGAAATTTCCGGCGCTTCCTGCTTCGCACCCGGCGGTGCCCCACCGCCCACTCCGTCATCTGAAGAGGGCGCAGTTTCGGGGTCGTCAGCCGGTTGAGATCCGGCTTCGATCGAGTTGGCGTCCCGGAATCCGGTCAATGTTCGACTCCTTCGTTATTCTGTACAGCCCCGCAATCATTCACTTGGAGCCGGACCGCAAGGCGGTCCAGCAGGCTCCTTTGTTTGCCGCCCCGGCCCCGAGCCGGGGCCTGCCGTCCAGCCGTGCTCAGGTCTCGGATCAGGTCCGGGACGGCGCAGTTGCAGGGCCGTCATCATACTGCAGACGGAATTGTTCCAACGCGTGCCGCCCCGGCCCCGAGCCGGGGCCACTTGTCGGGCGCTGCTCAGGTCCCGGATCAGGTCCGGGACGGCGCGGGCGCTGATCATCATCAGAACCGGATCGCCAGACGCGCCATGCCTTCCAGGGCGTCGG
>NZ_JASHJI010000014.1 GCF_030733265.1 Roseibium sp. MMSF_3412
GAGTGCGAGGCCCCGGTGGTGAGGTTGAGAGTTGTCTCGGATTCGAAGGTGATGGCACCGCCGAGAAAGGAGGGGGCCTGGAGATTGACGGTGGTGCCGGATACTGAGTTGAGAACTCGCAGGGCGGCTTCTTCGCCACTCACTATTTTGCCGGTATTCACAACAACAGCATCGTCACCTACCAGGTGTATTCCTTCTTCATCCGAAACAATCGTCCCTGAATTCGCAATCCACGTATCGGTGCCATAATCAGAGATACCTTTGCCTTCGGAGCGAATTAGGCCGCGATTAAGAACAGTGACCTCCATATCATTGCTAAAAATCCCGTCGCCACTTGAGTAGATCACACCGCTGTTGACCACTGTGACATAGGCAGCGAAGTTGTTTATTCCTCGATTGCCGGCTTGGATTGTTCCGGTGTTTGTTATGCTGACCCGCTCGCCGAAGTTGGTGACACCGTCAGACAAGGTGCCACTTGTCGTGATAGTTCCAGAATTCTCAATGATCGTACTGTCGCCGGAGTTGTAAATCCCTTCCGCATTGCTGCCGATTGTCCTGATGGTTCCCGAGTTTATAATGATGCTGGTGTCGCCAGTGTTTTCAATTCCCTCGTTGCCAGCCTGAATCAGCCCAATGTTGGTAATCGCGGTATCGGCAGCGTCGTTGCGGATCCCGTCCGCGGAGCTGTCGTTGACGAAAATAGTTCCCAAATTGGTGATCGTGTTGCCATTGCCGCTGCTCTCAACACCATGGTCAGAGCTGCCGGTTGTGCTGATGCTGCCGTCACCGGTGACGATGATCGTGTCGTAGGTGACACCGTCGATCACCTGTGTACCGGTAACGGGGCTATCTATGATGAGTTCCTGGGAACCGGCATGGGATGCCAGTGCAAGGAAAAGTGCAGCTGTGGAAAGGATTGTCAGCAGAAGCTGACGGGAAAAAATCTGCATTCCGGACGTCTCGCGAATCGGACGTCCCCCACACACTTTCTTGTACCCCGTCATTTCTGACCGGAACATGAAAATCTTGCGGTCTGGTGGATTAAAGGCGGATCAGGTGTGCACTGACCGCGACCATGCTGGAGATTGTCTCAGCAGAAAAGCGGATGCAGGTTCTGCCGCGCTTGTCTGGAATGATGGTCGGGGCGTGAAAACCTCATCCTGAGGAAGCGCGTGAGCGCTGTCTCGAAGGATGGGCCAAGCAGCTCCGAGCCTGCCGCCGATCCTTCGAGACGCACGCAAGCGTGCTCCTCAGGATGATGCCGGGGAAGCTTGCATGTCTGAAGTCAGATCCGGGACAGGCCGCAAAGCCAGTGCCGCCCGGATGGAACGATCCGTCTTTCCGGACAAGTGCAGCGCAAGCTGCACGCTGATCCGGAATCCAGATGTCAGTGTGAGCGGAGCGAACCCGAAAACACATTTCCTGGGAGACGACGCGCCTCTGGCGCGAGCTGATTTCTGAATACCCGATCAAGCCGGGCACAGGTTCCAGATCAGCGCTCGGCGTTGCCTCACTTGTCTGGAAAGACGGTTGGGGGGTGTAGCCCGCTCCAGCGCCATCGACGTATTGAGCGCATCTGATCTCGCATGCGCGTATTTGGAATCACGATACTCGAGTATGAACACCCTCATCCTGAGGAAGCGCGTCAGCGCTGTCTCGAAGGATGGGCCAAGCGGCTCCGAGCCTGCCGCCGATCCTTCGAGACGCACGCAAGCGTGCTCCACAGGATGAGGCCGGGGAAGGTTGCATGTCTGAAGTCAGATCCGGGACAGGCCGCAAAGCCAGTGCCGCCGGCCGGATGGAAAGATCCGTCTTTCCGGACAAGTGCAGCGCAAGCTGCACGCTGATCCGGAACCCAGATGTCAGCGTGAGCGGAGCGAACCCGAAAACACATTTCCTGGGATGACGCGCCTCTGGCGCGAGCAGATATCTGAATACCCGATCAAGCCGGGCACAGGTTCCAGATCAGCGCTCGGCTCGGCCTCACTTGTCCGGAATGACGGTTGGGGGGTGTAGCCCGCCCCAGCGCCACCGGCTCAAGGAGCGCATCCAATCGCGCATGCGCGTATTTGGAATGACGATACTCGAGTATGAACACCCTCATCCTGAGGAAGCGCGTCGGCGCTGTCTCGAAGGATGGGCCAAGCAGCTCCGAGCCTGCCGCCGATCCTTCGAGACGCACGCAAGCGTGCTCCTCAGGATGAGGCCGGGGAAGGTTGCATGTCTGAAGTCAGATCCGGGACAGGCCGCAAAGCCAGTGCCGCCGGCCGGATGGAAAGATCCGTCTTTCCGGACAAGTGCAGCGCGAGCTGCACGCTGATCCGGAATCCAGATGTCAGTGTGAGCGGAGCGAACCCGAAAACACCTTTCCTGAGATGACGCGCCTCTGGCGCGAGCTGATTTCTGAATACCCGATCAAGCCGGGCACAGGTTCCAGATCAGCGCTCGGCGTTGCCTCACTTGTCTGGAATGACGGTTGGGGGGTGTAGCCCGCCCCAGCGCCGACGCTGTCATCGTGTCATGCAAAACCCGTTGCAAGATATCGGGCAATGGCTGCACGGCTGGCACGAAAGGCGAAACCGACCTGGGGCGTCCGGTATCCAGAAACGTCCAGGTCGCTTTGCAGGTCTTGACATGAATACTGATTCAGGTTTCATATATGCGCAAGCGCCAGGCAAGGGTCCGGTGTCATTCGCGTGTCAGGGACACGTTGGACGACCCACGGAAGCCTGCGCGCGCACTGGGAGGAAACTTGATGACCAAACGCCTTTACCGCTGGTCTCTGCCGCTTGTTGCAAGTGTCGGTCTGTTTGCCGCCGGCGCTGCCGGAGCTCTGGCCGAAGACATCAAAATCGCACATGTCTATGGCAAGACGGGTCCGTTTGAAGCCTACGCCAAACAATCGCATACCGGCCTGATGATGGGCCTCGAATATGCGACCGACGGCTCGATGGAAATTGATGGCCGCAAGATCGTGGTGATCGAGAAGGACACGCAGCTGAAGCCGGATATCGGCAAGGCGGCCCTGGCAGAAGCCTATGGCGATGACGAGGTCGATATTGCCGTCGGGCCGGTTTCCTCCGGTGTCGCGCTCGCGATGCTGCCGGTGGCAGAGGAATACGAGAAGCTTCTGATCGTTGAACCGGCCGTTGCCGATTCCATCACGGGCAGCAACTGGAACCGCTATGTCTTCCGGACGTCGCGCAACTCCTCACAGGATGCGATCGCCAACGCCGTTGCGCTCGGGCAGGAAGGCGTCTCGATTGCAACGCTCGCACAGGATTATGCGTTCGGCAGAGACGGCGTTGCTGCCTTCAAGGAAGCGCTCGCCGGCACTGGTGCCAACCTTGTTTTCGAGGAATACGCACCGACCGACACCAAGGATTTCACCGCGAATGCGCAGCGCATTTTCGATGCCCTGAAAGACGAACCGGGCCGCAAGTTCCTGTTCGTGATCTGGGCCGGCGGCGGCAACCCGATCAGCAAGATCCAGGCAATGGAGCCGGAACGCTTCGGCGTCGAGATCGCGACGGGCGGCAACATCCTGGCGGCGATGAAGGCCTACAAGGCACTGCCCGGAATGGAAGGTGCGACCTACTATTACTACGAGATCCCGAAAAACCCGGTGAACGACTGGCTTGTGTCCGAACACCAGAAGCGTTTCGATGCGCCGCCCGATTTCTTCACCGCAGGCGGCATGTCTGCAGGTATCGCAATCGTCGAGGCGATCCGCAAGGCGGGGTCGACGGAAACGGAAGACCTGATCAGCGCAATGGAAGGCATGGAATTCGAAACGCCGAAAGGCACGATGATGTTGCGCGCCGAGGATCATCAGGCGCTGCAACCCATGTATCACTTCAAGATAAGGGTCGATCCCGATGTCGAATGGGGCATTCCGGAACTGGTCCGTGAGCTCAAGATCGAGGACATGAATATCCCGATTCGCAATCAGTAAGGTATCTGGCGCGTTTCACCCCATCGACCGCGCGCTCCTTTCCCAATCCCTGTAAAATTGCCCGGCCGGGGTGACATGCAATCCGGCCGGGCCTTGCCGGCAGCCGTTTCGAAAGCACAGGATACGTTCCGGTGATGACAGAAAGACCCATTCTCGAAACCCGCGACCTGACGATCCGATTCGGCGGCCATGTTGCGGTCGATCACGTCTCGTGCAGCTTTGACCGGGGAACGCTGACCGCCATCGTCGGGCCGAACGGCGCCGGGAAGACGACCTATTTCAATCTCATTTCAGGGCAATTGAAGGCAACGGGCGGCACCGTGGCGCTGAACGGCGAAGACATCACACGACACTCCGTTCCCGACCGGACGGATCGGGGCATCGGACGTGCCTTCCAGCTGACGAACCTGTTTCCCACCCTGAGCGTGCGCGAAAACGTCCGCCTTGTCGTACAATCCAGGGCGCGAAAGGGCTTTGATCTGTTTTCGATCGCGGAAAGCCATATCGAACTTCTGGAACGTGCCGATCACGTTCTGGCAGAAGTGCGGCTGATCGATCAGGCAGAGCAGATCGTTTCCGCGCTTCCCCATGGCGATCAGCGCAAGCTTGAGGTCGCGCTGCTGATTGCGCTGGGTCCGCAGGTGCTGATGTTCGACGAACCGACCGCCGGCATGAGCGTCGACGAAGTGCCGGTCATTCTGGAGCTGATCCGGAAGCTGAAGGCGGACATGGACAGGACCATCCTGCTGGTTGAGCACAAGATGGATGTCATCCGCTCGCTGGCCGACCGCATTGTCGTCCTGCACAACGGGGAACTTGTCGCCGATGGTGATCCCGCAGAGGTGATCGCGCTGCCTGTCGTGCAGGAAGCGTATCTCGGCAAGGCTCCGGAGGCGGCCTGATGTCCGACATCCTGCTTTCACTTGCCGGCGTGCACACGCTTATCGGGCCCTATCACATTCTTCAGGGCGTGGACCTCGTGGTGCCCGAAGGCGGCGTTACCGTTCTTCTAGGGCGGAACGGCGCGGGCAAGACAACGACGCTCAGGACCATCATGGGTCTTTGGAGCGCCAGCCAGGGCGAGATCCGCTTTGACGACCACCTGATCACGACGTTGGATACGCCCGACATTTCCCGGCGCGGAATTGCCTATGTGCCGGAAGACATGGGCATCTTCACGGATCTGACGGTTGCCGAGAACATGGCGCTTGCAGCCTCGAGCGGTCCCATCGATGGCAAACGTCTCAGCTGGATCAAGGAGCTGTTTCCTCCGATCGGCACCTTCTGGGAGGCATCCGCCGGAACGCTTTCGGGAGGTCAGAAGCAAATGCTGTCCGTTGCCCGCGCCATCATCGAACCACGCCGGCTGATCCTGATCGACGAGCCGACCAAGGGGCTCGCGCCGGCCATCATCAACGCGATGACCGAGGCCCTGCGCGAACTGAAACAGACCGACACCACGATCCTGCTGGTTGAGCAGAATTTCGCCATGGCGTCCGCCATCGGAGACACGGTTGCCGTCATGGATGACGGCCGCATCATCCACTCCGCACCCATGAGCGAACTGGTCGAGGATGAGGGCTTGCAGGAAAGACTTATGGGGCTGAGCCTGGAGGCGCATCAATGAACGAAACAGCCATCAAGCCGCGGATTGAAAAGGTCCCGTTGCGGGAACAGGTGTTGCAGAAACTGCCGGTGCTGCTGGTGCCTATCCTTGCGCTGCTGGGGCTTGCGGCGATCGGCAACCCGGCAAGCTGGCTGACCCTGACGGTGGCCGGCCTTGCCATGGGCATGATGATCTTCATCATGGCGTCCGGGCTGACGGTGGTCTTCGGGCTCATGGACGTCATCAATTTCGGGCACGGCGCTTTTGTTACCGTGGGCGCCTTTGTCGGTTTCACGGTTCTTGCCTGGCTTGCGGGCTGGACGGCTTCGCCGAGCGTCATGCTCAACCTCGCCGCGGTTCTGATCGCCATCCTCGCGGCAATGGGGGTCACCGGACTGCTCGGGTATGCGTTCGAGCGGGTCATCGTGATGCCCGTCTACGGCGAGCATCTGAAACAGATCCTGGTCACCATGGGGGGGCTGATCGTTGCCCAGCAGATGATCCATGTGGTCTGGGGGCCGGACGAACTGCATATCTCGCGCCCGGAAGCCTTTCAGGGATCGGTGGTCTTCGGGGAGGCGGCCATCGAGAAATACCGGCTTGTGGCCGTCGCCATCGGGCTGGCTCTGTTTCTTGCCATGCGCCATGTCCTGAAAAACACGAAGGTCGGACTGCTCGTCAGAGCCGGGGTTGAGAACGGCGAGATGGTCGAAGCACTCGGATACCGGATCCGCCGGCTCTTCCTGATCGTGTTCATGACCGGGTCGGCGCTTGCCGGGCTCGGCGGCGTGATGTGGGGGCTCTACCAGGAGACGATCACCGCGCATATGGGATCGGAGATCATGGTGCTGGTCTTCATCGTGGTGATCATCGGCGGGCTCGGCTCCGTCGAAGGATGCTTCATCGGTGCCCTGCTGGTTGGCCTGCTGGCCAACTACACCGCATTTCTCGCGCCCAAGGTGGCGCTGATCTCGACCATCGCGCTGATGGTGGTGATCCTGATGTGGCGGCCCCAGGGCCTTTATCCCGTCGTCAAGGCGAAGTGAGGACCCGGTATGCTCACCCGACTTCTTTCCGGCGATACACCGCGCAGCGGCCTGCTGACGCTCCTTCTCGTGGCCGTTCTCATTTCGCTCGCCTTTGCCCCGTTCCTGTTTCCCGGCACAAAATCGCTGGAGACGGCGGCGCGGATCTGTATCTTCATCGTGCTGGTGGCAAGTTACGATCTCCTGCTGGGTTATTCTGGGATCGTTTCTTTTGCGCATACAATGTTCTTCGGCATCGGCGCCTACGGGACGGCGCTCGCGCTCAGTACCTCCGGTCCAAGTTACTGGTCGCTCACCTGGGGCACGCTGGCCGGCGCGTTTGTCGCAGCCGTCTTCGCCCTGGCGATCGGTCTTTTCTCGCTGCGCGTCAAGGCGATCTTCTTTGCCATGGTGACACTGGCTGTTGCCAGCGCGTTTGCAGTCTTCGTGTCGCAGATGTCCTGGCTGACAGGCGGCGAGGACGGGCTCAACTACAAGATCCCACGTGAGCTGACGCCGGCCTTCAAGCTGGTCAATGACAAGGTCTTCGGTGTCAGGATCAATGGCAAGCTGCTGGCCTATTATCTTGTTTTCTTTGCATCGCTGACGCTTTTCCTGGTCATGCTGCGGATTGTCAACTCGCCGTTCGGGCGCACGCTCAAGGCCGTCCGGGACAACGCCTTCCGGGCAGAAGCAATCGGCTACAAGGTCGTCTGGTACCGCACCACGGCAACGGTTCTGTCTGCCGTCATGGCGGCGCTGGCCGGGTCTCTTCTGGCGATCTGGCTGCGTTACACAGGACCAGCGACGACACTCTCCATGGAGATCATGATCGACATTCTGCTGATGGTCGTGATCGGGGGTATGGGTACGCTCTACGGGGCCGTTCTCGGAGCGACGCTGTTCATTCTCGCGCAAACCTATCTGCAGAACCTGATGGGTGTTGCGGCAGAAGCGACAAGCGCCGTGCCGCTGGTTTCGACACTTGTTGCGCCTGAGCGCTGGCTGCTTTGGCTCGGCGTGCTATTTATCCTGTCGGTTTATTTCTTTCCGAGCGGGATCGTCGGAAGACTGCGGGCGGGGCGTGCTTGAGCAACACAGGACTTTATATGCGCGACAGCGGGGCCGGACGCCCCGTGGTGCTCATTCACGGCTGGTCCTGTCCCGGCCAGTTCTTTCAGAACCAGATTGACAATCTCCAGAACCACGCCCGATGCCTAGTGCCGGATCTACCGGGGCACGGGCAGACCGGCAACCACTTGCCGCTGACGATTGAGGCGGCTGCCGAGGCGGTGCATGCCGTGCTGGTGGACAGGGAAATCTCCGACGCCATCGTGTGCGGCTGGTCCATGGGCGCGTTGGTAGCCTATGCGATGGTTGAGCGTTTCGGTGCAGACCGCCTGTCCGCTTTCGTTGCGATCGACATGACGCCGAAGGTGCTGAACACGTCCACCTGGCAGAACGGAACGCTGAACGGCCTCAATTCAGAGCTGAACCAGGTGTTCCTTGATGCGATTGTTCCGGACTGGCCGAAGCTGCCGGGACGGATCGCGAGCCGGCTTTTTGCAGACGGTCTGCCCGTTGGGCAGGAGCAGAAGGAAAAGGCGGCGCTGGAGATTGCGAAAGCCGATCCGGCCCTTTTGAAACCGATGTGGGCTTCGCTTACCGCGCAGGACTTCCGGTCTTTGTTGGCGGATTTTCCCGTGCCATTTCATCTTGTTGCTGGACGCAGGAGCCAGCTCTACGGACACGGCGTCCATCTCTGGCATGAAAAGCATGTGCCCGACTTTCAGCTGCATCTCTATGACCGCTCCGGCCACGCCCCGCACATGGAAGAGCCTGCCCGGTTCAATGCCCTGCTGATGGATCTGATCAATCAGACGTAAAGGCGCGTCAGTGCCCGCCGCCGATTTTCGACTTCACGAACTCGATGATCTTGTCGAGGAACGTCAGCACAACGAAGACCGCCAGCAGTCCGACAAAGAAGCGAAGGTCCGTCGTCAGGCTGTTCTTGGTGATGTCCCACTGGCGTGCCCCGATATTGGCGTAGATCCAGGCATAGTAGGCGATTGCCGTGAGGGCGGCCGTCAATACCAGCGAGATCAGGATGGTCTGCCAGGCCGGCCTCGGGGATTGGTCTTCGCTCATTTCAGGATCCTCGCCTTGGCAAGGTCAACCTTGAAGACCATCAGGTCATCAAGGCGTTCAACATCTCCCTCCAGTTCGACATAGAGCGCAAGCAGCGGCTTAATTTCATCGCCGAGGAGATTGCCCTCCTTGTCCGCCATCAGGAAGAAGTTGCGGTTCTCGACCGGGCCGGACGAGACGAAGACCGGCGGTATGCCTCCGGTCAGGCAGAGGTCGGCGCACGCCTTGTGGGCAAGACCGCGTCCCGGCCGCATCGCCCCGGCATAGCACTTGCCGTCACAGATTTCGCCGGTCAGCTTCCAGCGACCGAGCGGTACCGGCTCGGACGGTGTAAAGGGCGTCCCTGCATCTTCCGCAGTTTCGACCCTGCCGACCTGGATCATGGTCAGGTCGCCGCGATTGACCGGAACGCCGCGGAGCGTCACCGGGGTGCTGCCATGTTTTTCGGCCTGGTTGAAGGCACCGCGCTTGCCCTGTCCGGCGAGCATGTAGGTGCGCGCTGCTGTCTCTCCGTTCGCCGCGACCCTCAGGACCGGATAGGGGCGCAGTTCCAGGATGCCGACATTCTCAAAACGATTGCCCCATTGGAAACCGCCACTGCCGGGGTCGTTCTGGGTCGACGACAGGGCGAGGGCAGCCAGTCCGAGACCACCGGTGAAACAGATCGCAAAGACTGCCAGAAAGGTGACAAGAGGTTTCGGGACTGCATTGAGATAGCCGACGTAGAAGGGCGCGTCCTTTGTCTGTCTCCAGCTCATGCGGCTTCTCCGATCTCGACTGGGTCAACATGAGTGCCGGGCGGCAAGGCGTTCGGATCGAGCAGGATTGTCGAACCGATCAGCTGCAGCCTGTAAGTGGATATCTTCTCGGTAAAGGGGGCCGGCGCGCGCCCGTCGCTCAGATTGTACTGATAGCCGTGCCAGGGACAGGTGATACAGCCCCACAGGACCTTGCCCTCTCCGAGCGGACCGTTCTGGTGTGCGCAGGCATTGGTGATGGCCGAGAGCTTGCCGTCATACTTGAAGATGGCAACGCGTTCGTCGTCCGAAAGGGTCACCACCTTGGCACAGTCGTCGTCGATCTCATCCAGGTCACCGGCGACCAGCCAGCCCTGTTCCTGGAGTGATGCTTTCGCGGTTTCCTCGCCCCGGTCGCGTCTTGCTTCCATCCGTCCCGTCGTGAAATGCAGCGCGGACACCAGAACGACGCTGGCGGCCACGACGCTGGTGAAGATCGGATCGCCTGCTCCCTGAAGCGCGCCAAGCGCGACATGCAGCACCACAAACGCATAGGCCGCATAGATGAACATGTGCAGCGCTTTCCAGATGGGAGCGCCGAGGAAGCTCAGCCAGAAGTCGTGACTGGTTGCCGCCAGCACGAACAGGATCACAAGCGCGGCGATGCCGAGCGTTTCGAACGGAAACCCGAGGATCTGGCCGTAATTGGTGTTGGACGACAGAAGCGCGACATACTTGTCTGTCGGCGAAAAGTTGTAGTACCAGCCGAGCACGTAGTTGGCGTGCACAGCGGCAATCCCGGCGGTCATGACGCCGAAATGACGACGATTGTAAAGCAGCGGCAGGAACCGGCGGTCGAGACGTGCGAGTGGCCCGATGCACAGGATCACCGTCAGCATCAGGAAGGCGCAGCTTCCGAACGCACGCATGCGCAAGGTCGCCCCGTCGATCGGCTTGGTCACGTCTTCGAAGCCGGGCGCGACACGGATATAGACATAAAGATAGAGAGCGACCGCGATCAGCAGGACGGCGTCATAGAAAATCTTGTTCCGGTTCCAGATCACCGGTGTGTATTGCACACTCATTGCGCGGCCTCCGTCCCGTTTGCGTCGCTTGCCGGTGCCTCGATCAGAATGGCAGGCCGGTCAGCAGGGGGGGTCTGACGCAGCGCCAGGACCGTGAAGAAGGCGAGTGGCAGCAGGATGCCGAGGATCGTCCAGATCCGCGCATGGGCTGTGCGATGGGCGCGTTTCACCGGGCGTCTTCTCCGTGTTTTTCCAGAGTGAACCAGCGATAGAGGACCAGCGGCCAGATCAGGCAGATGCCCGGTATCAGCAGGGGACGGAACGCATAGGAGCCGCGCGCGGACGGTTCCACACGATCAATGCCGATGACAAGAAACAGAGCGGCAACGATCCCGCCGGCGATCACGTAGATGCGGCCAAGGTCAAGAAGTAATTCTGCGGTCAGCAACGGGCGTCCTCCGAAGTTCTTCCATTTGTCATCCCGGCTGGAGCGAAGCGCAAGGCCGGGACCCAGTATTCCTCAACATAGTATTTTCGCAACTGTTCACTTTCGGTGTCTACTGGATCCCTGCCTCCGCAGGGATGACAACGTCTGTGGTTCTTGCTCACACCAGATCCGCATCGGTTATGATCTCGACAAGCGAGGGTCCGTCATGGGCAATCGCCTTGGCGATGGCATCGGAGAGTTCGGACGCCTCCGTGACCCGGTGCCCATGACCGCCGCAGAGACGGGCAAAGGCGGCGAAGGACGGATTGGTGAGATTGGTTTCCCAGACCGGCCATTCTCCGGATCGCTGTTCCTTGGAGATTTTTCCAAGCTCGGAATTGTTGAGCAGAATATGCGTGATGTTCATCCCGTATTTGACGGCGGTGGTGAATTCCATTGCGTATTGGCCGAAGCCGCCGTCACCGGAAATGGAGATGACCTTGCGATCCCTGTATTCCTCAAAGTCCTGTGTCGCGCACCAGGCTCCAAGCGCGGCGGGGAGGCTGAAACCTATGGACCCGAGATAGCCGGACATGAGAATGCGTTGACCGCGCGGTTCGAAATAGCGACCGAAGGAGTAGGTGTTGTTGCCGACATCGACGGGGATGATGGCATCATCCGGGCAGAGTTCCGTCAGCGCCTTGAAGACGGCGGCTGAATGAATGCCGCCGCCGTGATCTTCCGACAGCCGCGTTTCCTTTTCTTCGCGCCAGATGACCCACCGTTCGACAAGTTCGGACCTCTGGTCCGCAGCGTCGCCTGCCTTCGAGACGGAGCCTGAAACAGCATCGCAGAAGGTGCCGATTTCACCCCAGACCGGAAGCGACACGGGATGGAACTTGCCGAGCTGCATGCGCTCGAAATCCACCTGGATGATCGGCTTGTAGGGCGCGATCCCGGTATGGTTGGCAAAGGACGAACCCAGCGAAATGATCAGGTCCGCCTCGTTCATGAACCAGCTTGCGATCGGTGTGCCGGACCGCCCAAGGACACCTGCGGCCAGCGGGTGCGTGTCCGGGATCAATCCCTTGCCCTTGAAAGTCGTCATCACCGGCGCGCCGACCTTTTCAGCGAGCGCAATGACCTTGTCGCGCACATCCTTGGCACCGTAACCGAGTACGATCACCGGCCGTTTCGCGCCATTGATCATTTCCGCGGCCTTGGAAAGGTCGTCCGGCGAGGGAGAGATCTCCGTTCTGCCAAGACGCCCTTCAGGATGTCCCGCCGGCTTTTCGCTCGGGATCGTCTGGACGTCGTCCGGAAAAATCAGATTGGCGACATCGCGTTCGACAATCGCTGTCTTGAGGGCGAGCGACATGAGTTCGGCATGGTTGGAAGTGCTCAGAACAGGCTGGGAGAACCTGGAGACCGACTCGAAAGCGGACTTCAGGTCGATATCCTGAAACGCACCGGGACCGAAGACCTGGGTCTGAACCTGACCGGTGAGCGCCAGCACGGGCGAACGATCGACCTTGGCATCCCAGAGGCCGGTCAGGAGATTGGTCGCGCCGGGGCCGGCAATCGTCAGGCACCCGGCCGGCTTGCCCGTGAGCTTGCCGTAGGCGGAGGCGGCGAACGCTGCCGCACCCTCATGACGAATGCCGACATAGCCCAGCTTGCCCTTGTTGACCTGAAGCCGGATCGCATCGGCCAGGCCGAGATTGGAATGACCGACCATCCCGAAGACACGCTTCACACCCCAGTTGACCATGGTCTCGGCCATCACGTCGGTCGCGGTGCGTTCGTGCTCCGGTTCCGGTTCAAGGCCGACGAAAATCTCGTTGTTTTCGATCTTGAGCGGGTAGATCTGCTGGCCGCTGTCCTCATGTCCACCGGGTGGCTTGCCGGTAAGCGGATCGAAATCCCAGCCGTGCCAGGGGCAGCGGATCCAGCATTTGCCGTCTGTTCCCTTTTCGATCGATCCTTCGCCGAGAGGTCCGCGCTGGTGCGGGCAATGGTTTTCCATGGCTGCCCACTGGCCGTCGAAATGGGACAGGCAGATGGAGGTGGTGCGCGCGGTCACGGTCTTCACGCGGCCTTCGGGCAGATCGTCGGTGTGGCCGACCTTGATCCAGTCAAGCGATTGCGTGTTCATGTTCGTCTCCCTCAAAACTTTCTGACCGGGTCAGGCAACACCGCCATAGGCGACGCCGGACAAGTCGGACATTTCCCGTTTCCAGGTGGTCAGGTCGTCCGGGTTGAATTCGTTCAGATGCGAATAGCCACAGGCGCGCGCCATCACCTGCATCAGTTCCACCGACGCTTCGAAGAAATTGGTGAGCTGGCGGGCGGATTTTTCGACCTGGATCCGGCTGACCAGATGCGGCTTCTGGGTCGCAATGCCAACCGGGCAATTGTTGGTGTGGCAGGCGCGCATGGCGATGCAGCCGATGGCCTGCATGGCCGCATTGGAAACGGCGATGGCGTCCGCACCGAGCGCCATTGCCTTTACGAAATCGGCCGGTTTGCGCAGGCCCCCCGTGATCACCAGACTGACATCGGACCGGCCGGACGTGTCCAGATGGCGGCGCGCCCGGGCAAGGGCCGGGATGGTCGGAACCGAGATATTGTCGCGGAAGATGATTGGGGCCGCACCGGTGCCGCCGCCGCGTCCGTCGAGGATGATGTAGTCGACGCCGATTTCCAGCGCCGCATCGATGTCCTTCTCGACATGCTGCGCCGACAGCTTGTAGCCGATGGGAATACCGCCGGTCCGGGTGCGCACTTCGTCGGCGAATTCCCTGATCTGAATGCTATCGGTCCAGTCCGGAAAACGGGGTGGCGAAATCGCGTCGGTGCCTTCCTCCAGCCCACGCACCTGTGCGATCTTGCCCTTCATCTTTGAGCCCGGAAGGTGCCCTCCCGTTCCCGTCTTGGCGCCCTGGCCACCCTTGAAGTGGAAGGCCTGAACCCGGTCGAGCTTTTCCCAGTCGAAGCCGAAACGGGCCGAGGCGAGTTCATAGAAATAGCGGGAATTGGCTTCCTGTTCTTCCGGCAGCATGCCACCCTCGCCGGAACAGATCCCCGTGCCGGCAAGTTCCGCGCCCCGGGCGAGTGCCACTTTGGCCGGCTCTGACAGCGCGCCGAAGCTCATGTCGGATACGAAGAGCGGGATCTTCAGGCGAAGCGGTTTTTGCGCGTTGGGACCGATGACAACGTCTGTTCCGACCGGGTCATCGTCCAGAAGCGGAAAACGCTGCAGCTGTGCGGTCAGGATCTGGATGTCGTCCCAGTCGGGCAACTGTGTCCGGGGCACGCCCATTGCATCGACCCGGCCATGGTGGCCGGTCTTGCTCAGGCCGTCGCGCGCGTATTGCTGAATGAGGCCGTTATAAGGTTCTTCCTCCGTGCCGTGACTGGTGTCGGCATAAAGACCCAGATACTGATCGCGCTGGAACGGCTGCGGGTTGTCCTGCGCCCAGGCTACGATTTCATCCTCATCGACAAGAACCTCGTCTCCTTCAATCCAGCTCTTGAACTTCGGCAGGGCCTCGGAATTGTTGTATTCGGAGACGCCGCTGTCGACGCGGTAGTCCCAGTAGTGGACGCCGCAGATGAGATTGTCTCCCTGAACATAGCCGTCGGACATCAGCGCGCCGCGGTGAAGGCACCGGCCGTAAAAGACGGAGACGTCCTCATCGAACCGGACGACCACCAGGTCGACATCCGCAACCAGGGCGTATTGCGGGTCCCGGTCCGGCAGGGCGCTCAAGGTGGCTACAGCGTGTTTTTTCATTTCTTCCCCCGGCTAACGGCTTCTGACTGATCTCGAAGCCTTGGCTGATGTTCTAATGTTTTCTTGGGTTTAGTTATTGATCGGCTGCCCCTTCCGGACGCATCGGCGGCACTGCTGCCATCTCGGCGGCGCCTTCGTCGTCCGACATGCGGGCACCGTACCACTTTGCAAACGGAACGGCAGTCACACCATGCAGCACGGCGCTGATCCAGACGGCGTTGACGGCAAGGTTTAAAAGGTACTCGCCGATTTCATGGTCGATCTGGTCGACCACCAGCAACGCGAACAGTGCGGTGGCAAGACCTCTCGGGCCGAACCATCCGAAGAACAGTTTCGTCAGCGGGGCGGCGTCCGTTCCGGCAAGCGACAGCCAGACCGCGAGCGGGCGGACGACAAACAGGCTGATCAGGATGATCGCGAGCATGCCGGCGTCCAGGTGCGCGATGGCGCCGGGCAACAAGGCAAGTCCGATCAGGAAGAAAGCGCCCCAGGCAAGCATCTGTCCTTCGTTCTCGGTGAACTCGTAGATGAACGCGCACTGGCCCTTGATGACGTTGCCGAATGCCAGGCCCGCGACGAAGGCGGAGATGAAGCCGTTGCCGTCCACCAGGCCGGCCGCGAGATAGGCGGCTCCCGCCATCGCGATGGCTCCGATGCCCTCAATCGTTACCGAGGTCATCTTGCGGTGCTTGGCGGCGAGGAACAGGTAGCCGCCGACAAGCCCCATGATGCCGCCGACAAGCGGACCGAAGACCAGCTGTTTCGCGCCGAAGACCAGCCAGTTGGTGGCGTCCTGATGCATCACTTCGGCCGTCAGGCTGGCAAAGAGCAGGATGACCGGCAGCGCCAGACCATCGTTCAGTCCGCTTTCAAGCGTCAGTGCGCGCCGGACCCTTTCCGGTACGGCTTCGTTGGTCACGACGGCCTGACCGAGGGCCGCATCGGTCGGGGCGAGCAGGGCTGCTGCAAGCGCGGCGACAATCAGCGGATAGGTTGTCATGAACGGTGCGGCGGCGGCCGTGCCGATCACCACGGCCAGCGGCAGGCCGATCAGCAGCATCCGGAGCGGCCACTGATGTCGTTCGCGGAGCGCGCGCAGATTGATCTGGGCAGCGTCCAGAAACAACAGGATGATCAGGGCGAGCTCGGCGACGATGTGCAGAAGGTGTTCTGCTTCGGTGAAGGGCATCAGGCCTGTCTGGGCCATGAGGTAACCGAACCCGATAAAGAGGATCGGGGCAGTCAGAATTCCATTCGACAGTGTTTTCGCCAGCAACGTGTAGCAGACCGTAAACATTGCCAGCATCAAAAGACCGGTGGCCATTACGTTCTTTCTCCCGAAGCCCACGCGGTACAAATGCCGACGGCTGCTCCCTGATTCAAATCATAAGCAGATGACACTGCCGTGTGGCAATCGTGAATTTACCCGAGGAGAGAATTGTGATTGAGGCCGGTGCGCAGCCTGTGCTTCACTCTGCGCGGGCAAGCCGCAGCAGAATGCGCTCGGCGTCCGCCGGTTCGGCGGCTATCTCCAGAATGAGTTTCTTGCGGACAGCGTCGGCAAAGGTTGCCGCACTGTCGGCAGTGACGACAAATGCTGCCGGGCCGCCGATGATCTCATCGTAAAATCGTTGCTCCAGGTCGTAGGAGACGGGCCGTCCCGAGCAGTGCCGGCAGAGGACGGCAAGACCGTTGATGACGATGCCCGAGCCGACCACGATGTCCCTGGCTTCGCGGATCGGCGGACCGTTCCAGTTGTTGGCGCTGTCTGCGGAAAGATCGATCACGCGGCGCAGACCCGTGTAGTCATTTGAGTCGATCAGCTCCTTGCCTTTCAGGAGGGCCGCGCCGATCGCGTTGCGGCCATAGGCCTGGCGCGGTGCTTCCATGAGCCTTGCAGCAAAGTCGTCCGCCGAAGCCTTCCCGTCGATCACCGTCCAGTCAACGACGACGTCCTGGGAGAACATGTCGGCCCATTCGACATAAGTGACAACGATCTTGCCGTAGGCATTGCCGGCGATGGCGTTCAGAACCGACGGATCTGTAATCGCTGCCGCGTATCCGGCGCGCTGAAACCGGATTTCGGCTTCGTCGATCGAACCGGTGGCGTCTGCAAGGAGAACAAGCTCAAGATCGAGTTCCTCGGAAGCCGAGGGTGTTGCAAGAAGCAAAAACCAGGCGACGACAACAAGCGCGATTCTCATAATTTCCGCTCCCCGATCACAGGTCCCCAGTCCAAAGCTAGGGCAGTTGTGCGAAAAGAAAAAGGCCGCGCAGCCCATGCTGATGCCTGTGGCCGCGGTGGTCATCGACCGCCCGCGCGTCCATGCGCAAAAAAAACCCGCCCAAAGAGGGCGGGCAGGATCTACCTTCGGGAGGGAAAGGAACCGGTCAGGCGACCGCTCGGGCGAGCGCGCATTGCGACCACAGATCGTTGATGGAATCCGCGAGATGCTCGATGTCGGCTGCCGTGTGCAGCGGTGTCGGAGTGAAGCGCAGGCGTTCGGTTCCGACCGGAACGGTCGGGTAGTTGATCGGCTGTACGTAGATGCCATAGGTCTCAAGCAGGATGTCGGAGATCCATTTGCATTTCTTGGCATCGCCGACCATCACCGGAACGATGTGGCTCGGATTTTCCATGTGCGGAATGCCGCGCTTGTCGAGTGCCGCGCGCAACTGTTCCACCCGGTCCTTGTGCGCCTTGCGCTCGAACGGGCTTGCTTTCAGGTGCTTGATGGACGCGGTTGCGCCTGCGGCAAGCGCCGGTGGCAGTGCGGTGGTGAAGATGAACCCCGATGCAAAGGAACGGATGAAATCGACAACCGTCCTGCTGCCGGTGATGTAACCGCCCATGACGCCGAATGCCTTGCCGAGCGTGCCTTCGATGATGGTCAGCCGGTCCATCAGTCCTTCGCGCTCGGCAACACCGCCGCCGCGCGGGCCGTACATGCCAACGGCGTGGACTTCATCCAGATAGGTGATGGCACCGAACTTGTCCGCGACGTCGCAGATTTCCCTGATCGGGGCGATATCGCCATCCATGGAATAAACGCTTTCGAAGGCAACCATCTTCGGTGCGTCCGGATCGTCTGCTGCCATCAGCCGCTCCAGATCTTCATAATCGTTGTGCTTGAAGATCCGCTTTTCGCAGCGCGCATGGCGAATGCCCTCGATCATGGAGGCGTGGTTCAGCGAGTCGGAATAGACGATCATGCCCGGGACCTGGGAAGCCAATGTGCCGAGAGCTGCCCAGTTGGATACGTAGCCAGACGTGAAAATCAGCGCAGCCTCCTTGGCGTGCAGGTCGGCGAGTTCCTGCTCAAGGAGGACATGGTAGTGATTGGTGCCGGAAATGTTGCGTGTGCCGCCTGCGCCCGCGCCGCATTTCGCAATGACGTCCTGCATCGCGCCGACAATCTTTTCGTGCTGGCCCATGCCGAGATAGTCGTTGGAGCACCAGACAGTGACATCCTGAGTGGAACCGTCTTCACGATAGCGTGTCGCGCGCGGGAAATTTCCGGATTGACGCTCGAGATCGGCGAAGACCCGGTAATTCCCATTGTCATGAAGTTTGCCAAGACGCTCTTCAAGATAGGCGTTCACGTCCATAATACCGGTCCTCTGCTCCGCCCGCATTTCCAAGCGAGCGCCTCTCTTTTCATTCCACCGTCTGTCGCGTCCCGGTGGTTGAGCGTCAGGTCCCGAATGCCCAAGCTTCCGGGTACCTTTAAGATATTCTAAACTGCATAATTAGACAAATCGCCTTGATCAAGGTCAAACACGGGTGATGCGTCCAAAAGTCATAGAACATATTGTTCTGCAAATCGCCAAACGGCTGTGCCGAACGTCACTGCTGCGAACCGGCCTCCAAGTCTGAAACTGCGGGAAATTCCAGAAGAGTGTTGCTTTCGAGTTCGAAACATGAATACTGATTCATGTTTCATTTTTCAGGAGCGCGGGTGTGAACAATCCGGCCGGCAATGCAGCCATGTCCCAAAGGACGCCTTTCAACAAACCGAAGACAGCACGTGGCGAGGCCACGAAGAAAGCAATTCTGTCTGCTGCGGAGCGCGTCATCGGTGCCCGGGGTTACAACGACGCTTCGATCGGTCAGATTACCAGTGAAGCAGGGGTCGCCCAAGGCACGTTCTACATTTATTTCAAGACGAAAGAAGAAGTCTTTTCGGAGCTTGTCCTGGAGATGGGCCGGCTCGTGCGTCACACGATATCCGATGCGACACAGGCGATCTCGAACAGGCTGGAAGCGGAGCAGGCTGGCCTGACGGCCTTTCTCGAATTCGTTCAGGCCCATCCCGACCTTTACCGGATTGTCCAGGAAGCCCAGTTCGTCGACCCGGATGCCTACCGCGAATACTACAGCGCCTTTGCGGAAGGGTATCGGAGCGGGCTGACAGAGGCCGCAAGAGACGGTCAGATCTCGCAAGGAGATCCCGATACCCGCGCCTGGGCGCTGATGGGAATTGCACGTGCGCTTGGTGAACAAATTGTCGTGTTCGGGAACAAGGCACCGATCACAGATCTTGTCGACACGGCCTATGACCTGATCGCGAACGGGCTCAAGCCGTGACGACCGGGGCCGGACAGGTCGTTATCGACGAGGCCGACGGCGCGGTCCGGGTCGGCCTGAACCGCCCAACCCGTCACAATGCGCTCGTGCCGGAACTTGTTAACGAGCTTGACGATGCGCTGGACCAAGCAGCGGGAAGAGATCCCACCGCGCTTGTCCTCACCGGCAATGGCGCGAGTTTTTCGACCGGCGGCGACATTTCAGGCTTTCTCTCACATGCCGGTTCGCGAGAAGAGCTGCTGGGCTATGCCGAAGACCTCGTCGGCGGTCTGCATGAAGTCGTCTTGAAACTGCTGTCCTTTCCCGCACCGGTTCTCGCGGCCGTCAACGGTCCGGTGACCGGAGGGGCGACCGGGCTCGTTCTGGCTGCCGATATGGCCGCGATGAGCGAGCAGGCCTTTCTCCAGCCCTATTACTGCACCGTCGGGTTCGCGCCGGACGGCGGCTGGACGGCACTGCTGCCTGAACGCATTGGGACCGCCAAGGCACTCCAGATCCAGTATCTGAACGAGCGCATCAGTGCTGATGAGGCACAGGCGCTGGGTCTTGCCGCCTGCGTTTGCGCGCGCTCGGAACTCGACGGTGTCATTGCACAGTGGCTGCGCATGCTGGAGACCGGATCGCGTGCAACTCACCGGGCAACGCGAAAAAATATCTGGGACGATGTGCGCCTCGAACAGGTGCGTATGCGTCTCGACCGGGAAAAGTCCAGGTTTCTGGACCTGATCGTACAGCCGGATACGCTCGCAGGCATGAAGGCATTCCTGCAAAAGCGTGCATGACGCTTTGCAGGACCTCAACACCAGGTGCCAGGAGGACCCATGGAGTTTCTGACCGACATGGCCGCAAAGCGGGCCGAACTGACACCCGATGCCATCGCCTTCTCGGACAGGGACAGCGGCCGGTCCTATACGTTTCACGACATAAACGAGCGGGCAGACCGGCTCGGCAATCTGCTGCTGGAAAAAGGATTGGGCAAGGGGGACCGTTTTGCCGCGCTCTGCCTCAATCATCCCGATTTTTTCGTGCTGCTGTTCGCAGCCCAGAAGACGGGAGTTCTGCTGGTTCCGCTCAACTGGCGGCAGCCGGTTGCCGAGCTCGAGCCGATCCTCGCGGCGTCCAATGCCCGGGTGATGTTTGCCGACGATGCCCACATGGCAACAGCACACGAACTCGCAGATGCCACCGGGATCGAACTGCTGCCGATGGGGGCCGCCGCTGAAGGTGCGAGCGCATTGGATGACTTTCTGGACCGGGCCGATCCGTCGCCCGCCGGAACCGGGCAGGTCGAAGCGGCCGCACCGTGGTACCTGCTCTTTACTTCAGGCACGACAGGTCTGCCGAAAGCCGTCATTCAAACGGCGGGCATGGCCTACGCCAACATGATCAATTATTGCCAGGCAACCGGACTGAGCGTTGGCGAAAAGGGTGTCAGTTTCCTGCCGCTGTTTCATACCGCGGGGATCAATCTGCCGACGCTGCCGATCTTTCTGAACGGCGGCTCCTCGACCATTCTGCGCAAGTTCGATCCGGACGCGGTGCTTGACCTGATCGATGAAGACCAGGTGACCCAGTTCTTCGGCGTGCCGGCGATCTATCAGGCTCTGGCCCTGTCATCGAAGGTCGAAAGCACCGACTTTTCCCGTGTCCGGTCTCTCGGGTGCGGCGGGGCACCCGTTCCGAAGCATCTGCTTGCAGACTTCCAGGCGCGCGGCGTGACGATCTGCAACGGCATGGGCATGACCGAAACCGGACCCACCGTGTTTCTGATGGATCCGGGACATGCGGCCAAGAAAATCGGGTCGGTCGGCAAGCCGCAGATCCTCACCGACGTACGCCTGGAGAAATCTGACGGAAGCATCGTTGAAGGCGCCGGCGAGGGGGAGGTCCAGTTCCGCGGCCCGAACATCACGCCCGGCTATATGGACAACAGCCGGGCCACCTCCGAGACATTCACCGGGGACGGCTGGCTGAAATCGGGTGACATCGCCCGGCGTGATGCGGACGGTTACTATTTCGTCGTCGACCGGATCAAGGACATGTACATTTCCGGCGGCGAAAACGTCTATCCCGCCGAAGTGGAGAAGGTTCTGGATGGCCACCCGGCGATCCTGGAAGCGGTCGTGATCGGCGTTCCCGACGCCAAGTGGGGGGAAGTCGGTGCAGCTTTTCTGGTTCCGCGGCCCGGGACAGAACTGGACACCGCGGCATTGGCGGACTGGTGCCGCTCACAGCTGGCGCCCTACAAGGTCCCGAAAAGCTTCACTGTCACCGACGACCTGCCGCGCACGGCCGCGGGCAAGGTGCGAAAGAACGTCCTGAAAGACACGTTTTCAGCCACAACCGTTCAGGAGGATGCGTGAGCTATGAGCCTTGCCTCTGACAAACCATCTGCAACCGTCTTTACCTGGACACCCACCCAAGGTGATTTCGATGCCTTTGCGAGACTGTCCGGCGATGACAATCCGATTCATGTCGACCCGGTGTTTTCCGCGCGTACCCGCTTCGGGCGCACGGTTTCGCATGGCATGCTTTTGTACACACGTGTTCATGCCTGTCTGGAAACGCTTTATCCGGGCCGGCAGCATGAATTGCAGACGCTGATGTTTCCAAATCCTTCCTATGCCGACGAGGAACTGTCGCTTTCCTTTTGCGAGGACGCAGGGCAACCGGATCTCGTACTGATTGAAATCAGCAGAACCGCCGACCGCGCCGTGACACTTTCGGGAACCTGCAGGCTCGGAGGTCCGTCGTGACTTTGGAAATCGGACAAAGCAAGGAAATCACCCGCACCTATACACTGGAGGATATGCAGGACTTCGCCGTGTTGGCCGGGGAGACGGCAACCGTGCCGACATCGGTTCCAGGCCCCCTGATCGGCGGCTTGTTTTCCTATCTGCTTGGCGTGGAGCTTCCCGGCCGGGGAACGAACTACCTGAAACAGAGCCTGGAGTTTCTTGCGCCTGCCCCCGTGGGGCAAGCGCTCACGGCGTCCGTGACGGTGTCACGGCTGCGCCCGGAAAAACACCTGGTGGACCTTGAAACCGTGTGCACGACACCGGACGGAACCCGGATCTGCCAGGGCCGCGCTCTGGTCTATGTCGAGGATGTCGGCAAAGACTAGGCCGTGCCGACGGGTCGACCCCGGTACAGGATAGGCGTTCGCGATTGTCGAAACGTCTCCGGTTCTCGCGGAGCACATCTGTTGGCTTTCATAGTTGAAAAAGGTGCGGTGGCAGATCAACTGCCACCGGTCGATGGCCTCAGTTAGCCGTTGGGAAGACGAAGAAGGCGAGATCCCAGCCGTCATTGATCCCATTGTCGTTCACATGGGTCATTTTGGTGATGTTGATGTCGCGATAGTAAAACAGCGCTCCACCCTTATCGTTGATCTTTACCTGGGTTCCGCCGCCAAGATTTTCGGCATCGACAAAGTCAACCGGTGCCAGTTCCTGGAAATTCGGACCGTCACCCGTGTCGTTGTCGTTGGCGAGCACCACCAGCATGGACGTCACCGGCTGGTCAAAGGTTATGGTGAAATTCGAGCCGACGTGAAGGTCGTCATATCTTCCCGGCAAGTCGTTGAAGCTCGCGCCGCCGCTCTTGTTGGTCAGAGGCGCGTAGATATTGTCAGCAACGACAGTCCAACCGACACCGTTGGAAGTCCCTTTGGCGACGACTTTGCCGGTGGCACTGTCGCGCTCCATCTCCTGCACGTCAAAACTCAGTTTCTTAAGGTCAAGCCCGGAGATTTTCTCTGGAACAACCGGCGCTTCCGGCTTGACCGGTTCGGCAACCACGGGTGCTTCACTGACCGCAACCACGGTTTCAGAAAGTGCTTCCGTGAGTTCGGTGGCGTTGTCGGCGCTCAGAAACTTGCCGCCGGTGTTGTCGGCAATGCAT
This sequence comes from Roseibium sp. MMSF_3412, assembly GCF_030733265.1. Classification (GTDB taxonomy): domain Bacteria; phylum Pseudomonadota; class Alphaproteobacteria; order Rhizobiales; family Stappiaceae; genus Roseibium. The sequence continues at coordinate 23,211 of NZ_JASHJI010000014.1, forward strand.
TGCAACTGACGCGCTTCCTCGTCGGTCAGGCCAAAGCCGACCACGTGCACGGTGAAATTGATACCGCTCTGTTCAAGCAGAGACGCCATGAGGCAAGGGTCGGCTTCGCAGGTTTCCAGACCGTCGCTGACCAGGATAACGGAAGCCGGATCTTCGACATGACGCAGTTCTTTGGCCGCCAGAAGCAGGGATTCCGCGATCGGTGTCTTGCCCTTGGGGCTGATGCTGCGGACACGCGAAGAAAAATTGGCGGCTTCAAGCGGCGCAGCAGACTGAATGACTTCGATGTCCGCACAATCACCTTTGCGGCGATGGCCGTATGTGATCAGTCCCAGATCGACGTTCGGGTCCCATTTGCCAAGGACATTGTCAATGACGTCGCGGGCAATGCTGATTTTCGGCACCCCGTCGATCTGGCCCCACATGCTGCCGGAAGCATCCAGCACCATCATCGCCTTGCCGCGCTCTTTCTGGTCCTGAGCCTGACCCGGCTCAGCCGCTACAAACCCGCCGGCGGCAACAAGGGCGAACCCCAGGCAAGAGGCAATACACTTATTCATTATTTCTAACCTCGGTAAACTTACGTAATGGAACAGTTGAAACAAAATGTCCGGTAGCATGGCTCGCGACCTGTGAATAGCAACTTTTGCGGTCACGTTTTCATTATCTTGACGGCAGTCGATGCGCGCTTTCTTTTGCGATTTTTTCCTCCCACGCTTCCGGAGAAGTCAGTTTCACCGCTTTTTTAATTCACGCAAAGATCCTGAAAATGTGTTCAAGAACACAGATTTAGGTGTTTGCGACAAATGCAATCGCGATCGTGATTTCCAACACACAGCCAGGGTTCGAAAGTCACTAGATGTTTTCTCGTTGATTTAATCCAGTGAGGGGACGGGCAATGATTACGATTTCAGCAAATGAATATGTGAAAGACGAAGGCAACAGCGGCAAGACCGTCTTTGCGTTCACGATCTCGGCGACAAACATCTTTGATCTGCGGGGTGCGGGAAATGGTGACAATGTGTCGTTGAACCTGCGTCTTCTGGAGAAGGGGATGAACAGTTCCGACGGTCTCAAGCTGATCGCCGACCCGAAGACCGGAGTGACGACCACCGGCAACCTGACCGGCGCCATCAGCTTTGACCGGGATAATGACAAGGTCACCAAAACAACGGAGACATATGTCGACGGATTTGGCGAAGAAGAGGAAATTGTCTACCGCACCTATACAAAAACTATCTATGTCGAAATCAGCGGCGACACGGATGTCGAGGCGCATGAGATGTTCGGCCTGGCCGTTACAAGCGGCTGGATGAAAAACGGCAAGTCCGTCTCTTTGGACAAGGCACACGGACAGGGCGTAAACACGGAATACCCGAAGGGAAATTTCAAGGTCAATGAAGTCGCCTATCAGGTCGTCCGGAACGACGACGGCGAAGGGAAGATTGACGAAGATGCCCTGGGTGCTCTGGGCAAGCAGGCAGAAAAACTCGGCCTTGCAGGCGGCAAGTCACATGTTGATTTTCTGAGCGGCCGGATGGAGTTGGATCTGGACGGGGAGGGCCGTAAAAAGGAGCCCAGGGACTGGTCGGAACTGTCGCCGGAAGAAAAGATCGAAGAGCTCAAGAAGCTGATCGAAAAAATCCGCAAAGAAGAAAGCGACCTCCTTGAGGAGATCGACAAGAAAGACTCTGCGGAGATCTCGGCAGAAGACCAGGCGCGCCTCGATGAAGTTGACGAGCGTTTGGTGAAAGAGCTGGAGCGTCTGGATAAAGCTGAAGAAGATCTCAGGAAAAAAGAAGCAGAGGATGCCAAGTCGGCCGGTCTGCCGGACAAGATCAAATTCGATACCGGTGAGCAGAGTTTTGCGTTTGATTTCTCGAAAGTCTCTGGTTCGGAAACCGGAGAGGAAAACGAATTCATGGACAGTTTTGATGGTGCAGGCGTGCCGGATCAATTCGAATTCATAGCAGATGAACTGCCGATGACATCTGAAGCCGATCTTAAGGAGCAGTTCGATCTGCAGCTGTCGGAAGGCGATGCATTTTTCTAAACGCCTCGGGAATTCGAAAAGAAACAAAAGGGTGGCCTCGCGGCCGCCCTTTGTTCATTTCGGATGCGTCGAATTCGGCGCTTCAAAGCACCCGAAAGTTCACCCATATATCCATTTGGGCATGGCGCTCCTGCCATTTATGGCCCAATCCGTTGCGTGCGGCGTCCGAAGTGAAATCGTCCTCACGACCGAGGCCGCCAGGCTGCTTTATTCTCCTTCGACAAGCCGGGATTTCGATGGCCAGAAGGCATGATGCCCCTTGAGCTTACGGGTCATCGGGATCGGGTCCTTGTAGGCCCAGCCGATTTCCTCACCGTCCAGCGACACATAACTGGCATCGCCCTTGATCGGACAATGGGTGGATTTGTCCACCGGACCCAGGGATGCAACGACATCTTCTTCCGGGAAATAGATCACGGGGTCATAAACCGACTTGCCCAGCTCCATCACCCTGAGAGCGCGGGTGCTGTCGGCGAGCAGGGTGTCTCCCGCATAAACGCGCATGCGCCGCGGCGCCGTCTTGATGACCATCATGTGGTTCGGGTCGTCGGGATTTCTGATTGCATCCCTCAGGGCTGCAATGGATGTGTCTGACATGCTGGCACTCCTTTCCGGTCAAAGGTGTGGTCGGAGACCTGACTTCGCAATCCCGTTTCCTGAAACGGGCCGGTGCGAAAATGCACGAATAACGTCGGTTTGGCGGGAGCCGGAACATTTTCAAGCGAATTCAGCCTTGAAAATTCGACCAAAACAGGTCTCTAACCTTGCGAAACCTGAGAGGTGCATTCCTGATGAGTGAGCAGCCGGAAGATATCCTGCGCAATCTGTTCCAGCGGGCTGTCGAGGTGGCCGATCCGATGAAAAGCCTGGCGGCCTTCCTGCCTAAGAAGCCGGACGGGCGGGTGACCGTTGTCGGTGCCGGCAAGGCGTCGGCACGCATGGCCGAGGCGGTCGAGGCGGATTGGGGACCGTGCAGCGGCCTGGTCATCACCCGTTACGGCTATGGACGCCCGTGCAAGGGCATCGAGATCGTCGAGGCCGCGCATCCGGTCCCTGACGAGGCAGGCCTTATCGCGACGCGGCGCATGCTCGAGCTGCTTCATGGCCTTGACGAAGACGATTTCGTGCTGGCGCTGATATCGGGCGGGGCCTCCGCATTGCTGACCTCACCGGCAGGCGATATCTCGCTTTCCGAAAAGCAGCAGGTCAACCAGTCGCTGCTGAGTTCCGGTGCGCCGATCGGTCAGATGAACACGGTGCGCAAGCACCTGAGCGCGGTCAAGGGCGGCCAGCTTGCGGCGGCTGCCTATCCTGCGAAAATGCTGGCGCTGCTGCTGTCGGACGTGCCCGGCGACGACCCTGCCGAGATCGGTTCGGGGCCGACCGTTGGCGACGACAGCTCTTCCGCAGATGCTGCGGCGATCCTGGACCGCTGGCAGATCGATGTGCCTTCTTCCGTCAAGACCGTTCTGTCCGAAGCCACCGGCGTCTTGCCTCCGGGCCATGACAGGCTTGCCGGCGTGACCAACACGATCTTTGCCGCGCCTTCCCAGTCCCTGGAGGCTGCAAAGGACCTTGCCGAAGGTCTCGGGTGCGATGTCGAGATCCTCGGCGATGCGCTGGAAGGGGAAGCAAGGGAGGTCGCACACGCCCAGGCCAAGCTGGCGCTCGAGCGGCAAAGGCAGCGCACCGGCTCCGACCGGCCATTGCTGCTTCTGTCCGGCGGTGAACTGACCGTCACGCGCAACGGCAACGGTGTCGGCGGGCCGAATGCGGAGTTTGCACTCGCCCTGGCGCTTGCGCTGAAAGGAGCTTCGGGCATTCATGCCATCGCCTGTGACACGGACGGCGTTGACGGGGCTGCCGAGGTCGCCGGTGCGGTGGTCGGCCCGGACACGCTTGCAAAAGCCGATGCGCTTGGTGTTTCGGCCTCCGGTGCGCTGGCTGACAACGACGCTCACAGCTTCTTTGAAAAGATCGCGGACCAGGTCGTGACCGGGCCGACATTGACAAATGTGAACGATTTCCGCGCGATATGGGTCGGGGCGTGAGCTGATCCGCCGCGAGAGCCGGAACAGAGACCTGATCCGACGGGCGGGGTTTCGATGGGGGTGGAATGTCCGAGGTGACCATCACGCGTGCCGTGCGTATGCCGGACCCGTTCCGCATCGAACGGTTTCTGTCCAATCCGAAGCTCGGACCGCGTCTTCTGTTCTTCAGCGGCGGATCGGCGTTGAACGGTGTTTCGCAATGCCTGAAACGCTACACGCATAATTCCATACACCTGGTGACACCGTTCGACTCCGGCGGCAGTTCGCAGGGGCTCCGCGTGGCGTTCGACATGCCGGCCATCGGCGACCTCAGAAGCCGGTTGATGGCGCTGGCCGACGAGACCGTGCTCGGGCATCCGGATGTTTTCCGGCTGTTCACGCACCGTTTTGCGAAATCAGCGAATGGCGACGATCTGCAGGGTGAACTCGACGGCATGATCGGCGGGACCCATCCGCTGGTCGAGGCCATCGAGCAGCCGATGCGCACGCTCATCCAGAACCAGCTCGGCATGTTCCGCGGCGCCTGTCCGAAGTCCTTCGACCTGCGCGGGGCAAGTATCGGCAATCTCATTCTGGCAGGCGGCTATCTGAACCAGAACCAGCAGCTCGAGCCGATCATATTCCTGGTGTCCAAGCTCGTCGGCGTGCAGGGAACGGTGCGGGCAGTCACGGACGACAACCTGCATCTGGGCGCCGAACTGGCCAATGGCGATGTCGTTATCGGGCAGCACCTCCTGACCGGCAAGGAGCACCCGGAACTGGCATCGCCGATCAGGGACCTGTTCCTCAATCGCGGCCTTGCCGGCAAGGCACCGGTGGAAAGTGTCTTTCCAAAGCGCAATCGCACGCTGGTACAATCCGCGGACCTGATCTGCTTCGCGCCGGGGAGCTTCTACACCAGTCTTGTCGCCAACCTCCTGCCGAAGGGTGTCGGCAAGGCGATCGCGTCGCGCACCGTTCCGAAAATCTATGTGCCGAGCCTTGGTCCGGACCCGGAAACGTCTAACCTAAACCTCGCCGACAAGGTGCATGCACTTCTGAGTTACCTTCACCGCGATGCGGGACCGGACTGCCCGACAGACAGATTGCTCAATTTCGTGATTGTCGACAGCAGCGTGCCGGAGAGCGAAACGGCAGAGGTCAGTGCTCGGGGCATCACGGTGCTCAGGCTTGACCTGGTGAGCAAGACATCGGCACCCTTCTATGACCCCGCACCACTCTGCGAGGCCCTGGCCTCCCTGGTGTGAGGCGATATCAGCCTGGCAGCCAGGCTGCACGTGGTGTCCGTTGTGGTGCGGTCATCAATTTTATCTTGCATTGAGAGGTACCTCATCCAAGGGATGTCCTGTTGAACCGCTTCGGCCAGCGGCTGACAAATCTAAACTGCTGGAGATATTCATATTTCTGTCATTGTAAATTTCGTCACCCGATGCTACTCCACATACAAAAATGGGGTGTGTTATGAAAGTTTTCGTGCAACTGGTTGCAGCACTTGTAAGTGTCATCGCGTTTGTTGGATCTGCGAATGCGATAACAATGACGCCTGATGGAAACAACTTACTTACCGTAAAGTTTTCTGTTTCCGCGCAGTCAATCGAATACAATGAACTGTATTTCCGTCTGGATTCATCCGTTTCGAGAGGGAGGTATACAGGCACTTCGTCGCTATACAACGGCAATAACTTGCTCGGTGTCCATGAAGCGCCGAACGGAATCTATACCAGGTTCGTCAGATCCGACAGTATCTTCGCCCATCAGCCATTTGCTGCCGTTGTTGTCGATTTCACAAGTATTGCGAACGGTACGATCAAAGGCGTCTATACCTATCTGATGACGTCCGGTTCCCGGCCTGACACCTTTCTGAGTTTCGACGCTGCCGATTTCAGGGTGACAACGGGTGCGAACAACTCCGGGTTCCTGCGCGGCGTAATCGAGGACATCTCGGTTTCGAGGGCTCCGGTTTCCGTTGTACCTTTGCCCGCGTCGCTTCCGTTGCTGGCCGGTGGTCTCCTGTTGGTCGGACTTGTGCAACGGCGCAGGCGCGGCAACTGACGGTTTTGGTTTCCATCAAAGCTGGCGGCCCCACAAGGGGCCGTTTTGCGTTTGTGGCCATGTCGCGCGAACGAAGTTGTTGGCACGGGACGGTGACAGACCTATGATCCGGAGGCGCGGGCCACCGCTGGACAAAGGGAAGGCATGCGAACATGGCTCATGACGGCAAGGTCGACGGCATCGGAGGCGTCTTCTTCAAGAGTGCCGACCCGGAGCGGCAGGCCGCGTTCTACAAGAAGCATTTCGACATCAATATGGGGACATGGCTGCATCAGAATGCCGGCCCATCGGTCTTCGCCGCGTTCAAGGAAGACACCTCCTATTTCGGCCCCGCGGACAACCGGTTCATGATCAATCTGCGAGTGAATGACATCGATGCCCTGATGACGAGCCTTCGCGCCGACGGCGTGACCGAACTCGGCTACGACGACGAGGCATACGGCCGCTTCTTCCGCTTTCTGGACCCGGAAGGCAATGCGATCGAACTCTGGCAACCGCCGGAGGGTGAGTTGCCCGAAGAGTAGGCCTGGCCTGCACGTGCCTTCGTCATCCCGGACGCAGCGGCGCGGAGATCCGGGATCCACTCGTTTCCGGAGGCCTGTTTGCATATGCGCGGGGCTGCCGCCCAAACCAGGCACTTCTTGGTCGATCTTGCTGCGCCGTGGATTGGATCCCGGATCAAGTCCGGGATGACCTTGTGGGAATCCTTGCTCATCCAGACATGGTGCGCCTGGCATTGCTCGTGATGAGGAAGTCCTAAAACGGACTGCTCGTGCACCGGAACACCCGATCACCTAGTGGTGTGCAGGACAAGCCATGGTTTTTCCGAAACCTTCAAGCGCAGTGTTTTGCTTTAACACCAACGCGTTCCCGCATTGCGCAATAAATCTTTTATGTTTCCGAAACCGATTTTGTTGACTTCCGAAACCGGTTTTGGAACACTTTGCATCAATAAAATCGCGCCATTTGCAATCGGCCGCGAGAAACCGGGGCCAGGTGTCCCTTGGGAGGAATGATGTCGCGACTCCGTGGTTCCGTGACCATTGACGACGTGGCCCGCCATGTCGGCGTTGCCAAGGGAACCGTCTCGCGCGTCCTCAACAATTACACCGACATTTCCGAAGACACCCGCAAACGCATCCTGAAAGCGGTGCAGGATCTCGGCTACCAGCCCTCGGCGACGGCCCGGAACCTGAAACGCGGGCGTCAGGACACGCTCGGGATCATCATCCCGGTTGGCCACGGAAATGGCGCGGATCCGTTCCTGGCCGAGTTTATCGACGGCATTGCGCGCGCGCTCGACGAACTGGGGCTCGATCTTCTGGTCACCACCGCGCATTCGCGCGATCACGTTATTGCAACGCTCAAGCGTCTGATCGCCCGGCGCAAGGTCGATGGTTTCATTGTCACGCGGACCGAGGTCGAAGATCCGCGTATCGCGTATCTCCAGGAGCAGAATTTCCCGTTCGTGGCGCATGGACGCACGCGCGACCCGTCCGGCTACGCCTGGTTCGACATTGACAACGAGGAAACCTTTGCCACCGGCGCGCGCCACCTCTACAGCCTCGGTCACGAGCGCATCGGTTTCATCGGCGGTCCGCTGGAGCTGAACTTCGCGCGGCAGCGGCTGGAAGGCTACCGGCAGGGCCTGGAAGCGCTTGGGGTTGCCCATGACGCCGAGCTGGAAACCCTGCAGCCGATCGGTGAAAAGGGCGGCATCGCGGGCGCCAGGGCTCTGCTTTCGTCAAAGGCCCCGCCGACCGCCATCCTGTGTGCGACCGACGCACTGGCGATCGGCGCCGTGCAGTTCTGCAGATCCGTTGGCCTGAAGCCGGGCGCCGATGTCACGGTGATCGGATATGACGGCCTGCCGGCAGGTGAATATGTGGACCCGCCGCTGACGACCTTTACACAGAGCGCACAGGAAGCAGGCGGCCGCGTGGCCCGCATGCTGATCGATGTTCTCGACGGCAAGCCGCCGCACCAGTTGCAGGCGCTGGCCAAGGCAAAACTCATCCGGCGCGCCTCGGACGGCGCACCGACCATGACGTCGGAGGCGCTGGCAGGCGTGCTCCGTGACCGGCTGAACGAACAGCCACTTTCCGGCAGTAAGGGAGAATGAAATGCTTGGGAGGAGTAAATTCCTGGCCTCGACCATTGCGGGCGTACTCGCACTCGGTCTGACCACGGCACAGGCAGACACACTGCGTTTCTGGACAACAGAAGAGCAGCCGGAGCGTCTGGCGAAGCAGGAAGAAATGGCCGCCGCTTTCAAGGACAAAACCGGCATCGAGGTTGAGGTTATCCCGGTATCGGAGTCCGATCTCGGAACCCGTGCAACCGCCGCATTTGCTGCCGGCGATCTGCCGGACGTGATCTATCACACGCTTCAATACGCGCTGCCCTGGGCCGAAGCCGGCATCCTGGATACGGAAGCGGCAACAGAAGTGGTCGACAATCTCGGCAAGGACACGTTCGCACCGGGCGCCGTCGCAATGGCCGCTGTTGACGGCGGTGTCGCATCCGTTCCGGTCGATGGCTGGACGCAAATGGTTGTCTACCGGAAGGACCTGTTCGACGCGAACGGCCTTGCAGCTCCGGACAGCTACGCAAACATTCTGGCCGCGGTCGAAAAGCTGCACAATCCGCCGGAAATGTTCGCATTCGTTGCTGCGACGAAGATCGACGAAAACTTCATGAGCCAGGTGCTGGAACATGTGCTTCTGGCCAACGGTGTGACGCCGGTCGACGGCGAGGGCTTCAAGGCACTTGATGAAAAGAAAACCATCGAGGCGCTGGAGTTCTACAAGGCGATTGCAAAGGCATCTCCTCCCGGCGATCTGTTCTGGAAGCAGTCTCGCGAACTTTATTTCGCCGGCAAAGCAGCAATGATCATCTGGTCGCCGTTCATTCTGGACGAGCTTGCCGGTCTGCGTGACAGTGCACCGCCGACGATCTCCGACGACCCGACGTCCAAGGAACTCGCGTCCAAGACCGGTATCGTGACCACCTTGAGCGGTCCGTCCAACCCGGACGGCGCTGCCTGGGGCGATGTGCGTTACTTCGGCATCACCAACGACGCCGACACGGAATCCGCCATGCAGTTCGTCGAGTTCTCCATGGATGACGGTTACATGTCGACCCTGTCCATCGCGCCGGAAGGCAAGTTCCCGATCCGTCGGGGCAACGCCGACAACCCGACCGCTTTCGTTGACGGCTGGTCGAAACTTCCGGTCGGTGTCGACCGCAAGGCGCCTTTGACCGATCTCTATGATGCGGACACGATCAGCACGATTGTCTCCGGTCTCGACACCGCCGCCCGCTGGGGCGTGACGGAAGGCCAGCTGTCGCTGGCGTCGAAAATCATCAACAGCCAGGTGATCAACCGTCTGGTGCGCGAGTATATCGACGACGAGCGTGATGCGGCGGCAACAGTCGCAAAGCTCAACGAAGAACTGGCCAAGGTTCAGTAACACCTGACGCACGTGGTTCCATCGGTTCGCCGGTGGAGCCCACCCCTCCAGAACATCCGGACCGGACGCAGGATCAAAGCGCGCCCGGTCCCCGCAAACCGCTTCTTCCCGCACGTTCCGCGGGAGGATAGGGACCGCTTGTCCTTTCGCACCTCGATCGAGACGCTGCCAAAGGGCCGAAACTCAGAGCTGGAACCATGAGCGCACAGAACCAAAATTCGGAGTCCCTCGGGCCGCCCAAAGGGGTCGGGCCGATGCAGCGCCGCGAGATGTGGCTTGCCTATCTCATGCTCGCGCCGACATTCGCAATCATCCTGATGATCGTCGCCGGGCCGCTCCTGGCCAACTTCTGGATCAGTGTGAAACCGGTGCAGCTTGCGGACCTGCGTCCGCCGACCGTGCTCGTCAACGAACGTGTGCGCGGAGGACCCGAGGCGGCGGGCGACAGTGCCGAGCTGGAGTACCGGCTGCGCAATTCCTCGCAGGAAGAGGAAGTCCGCGATGTCGTTCTGACAGATGCCATACCGGCCGGCTTCGATGTCACGGCCTTGCCGGATGTCTGTGCCCTCGATGAAAGCGCGCTGACCTGCACCATCGGCACGGTGGAACCTGGCTGGCGGGAACGGCTCAAGATCGAAGGCACGGTCACGGAGGCGTTTCTTGCAGCCAACAGGCCGGAGCGCGCCAGCAAGCCGGTTATTGCAGGGGATGCGGACAACATCCTGACGAGTTTCGATTTCACCCTGGACAACTTCCGGCGGATCTTCAGCGCGGAAGAGTTCTGGTCGGTGCTGCGGGTCACTTTCTACTACACGATCTTCGGGACGGGCGGCGCGCTGGTGCTCGGCCTTTTTGCCGCGCAATTGCTGAACACGGTGTTCAAGGGCCGCGGCATCGTGCGCGGGCTGTTCCTGTTTCCCTACGTGTCGCCCGTGATCGCGGTCGCCTTCACCTGGGTCGTGCTGTTCGATCCGTTTTCGGGCACCGTGAATGCGCTCCTGACGAAAATGGGCGTCGTGTCCGATCCGATCAATTTCTTCGGGCAGCGGGCCATCGAATATTCCCTGTTCGGGATACCGATGGAGTTTCCGCTGGCGCTGACAACCGTTATCGCGTTCGAGGCGTGGCGCTATTTTCCGCTCTCTTTCCTGTTCATCCTGGCGCGCATGCAGTCCATCAACACGGATATGTATGAGGCCGCCGAGATGGACGGGGCAACGCCGCTGCAGCAGTTCTGGTACCTGTCGCTGCCTCAGCTCATGGGCATCCTGTCCGTGCTGTTCCTGCTGCGGTTCATCTGGACGTTCAACAAGTTCGACGACATCTTCCTGCTGACCGGCGGCAATGCCGGGACGCGGACGCTCACCGTCGATGTCTATGAACAGGGTTTTGCACTTTCCAATCTTGGAGCCGGTGCCGCGGTCGCGGTGGTGGTCTTCGTCGTGCTGGTCACGTTCGCCACCCTGTTCATCCGATTTTCACCGAAGGAGGAAGGGCTATGAGACCGGGAAGCATCCTGCTTGCGGCCGTCACGGGCCTGATCTGGGGCGTGACCTCAATCGTCGTCGTTGCCGTAACACTGACGCTGATCACGGGCGAAGTGGCCCTGCCGCAGGCAACGGCCGCCGGTATAGCCGGGCTCATCAGTGCGCTTGTCTTCGTGTGGCGCCAGTCGTCGGGGGCTGAAGGCGGCCTGCCCGCCTGGGCGCTCGCCGCGATCACCATGTTCGTGCTTTTGATGATCGGCTCGTTCGCGGCACCCTTCAACCTGTCGCTCGGTACCGTACCTGTCTGGCAGGGGCTGGCCCTCATCGTGACCATCCTCGGTGCGACATGGGCAACCACAGTGTGCCTCAACGGCGCACGGCTTGGAGCCATGAGCCGCTACGAGCGCGAAGTGATCTACATCCGCATTGCCAAGGGCGTCGGCTTCGTCATCTTCACGATCATCGTGGCGCTGCCGTTCTACGTCATGGTGATGACGTCTTTGAAGAGCCAGCAGACCCTTCTTGCGAATCCGCTGGATCTGTCCATCGATCTGTCGCAAGGGCTGGACGGGCTGTTCCGCTCCTATGTCGAACTGTTCACCCAGTTCAATTTCGGGCGTTACCTGCTGGTTTCGGCCTATGTCAGTGTCGCCACCGTGATCCTGACGCTGCTGTTTTCGGTGCCCGGAGCCTATGCGGTTTCCAGGCTGCGCTTTCCGGGGCAGGCGTTCCTGTCGCGTTCGGTCCTCCTGATCTACATGGTTCCCGCGATCGTTCTGGTGATCCCGCTCTATGCCGTGTTCTCTCAGCTCGGGCTGCGCAACACGCTGACAGGCCTTCTGATCGTCTATCCGGCAACGACAATTCCGGTCGCCCTCTACATGCTGCAGGGCTACTTCCGCGGCATTCCTTCCGAACTGGAGGAAGCCGGGCTGATGGACGGGCTGACGCGGATCGGCGTTATTCTGAAAATAACACTGCCGTTGTCGCTTCCGGCGCTTGCATCGGTGTCGCTCTACGTCTTCATGATCGCCTGGAACGAGTTCCTGTTCGCCTTCATGTTCCTCGACAATCCGGACATCTTCACGCTGTCGCGCGGTGTCGTGTCCCTGAATTCCTCCGAGGTGCCTCGTCAGCATCTCATGGCGGGCGCGGTGATCGCGACCGTGCCCGTCCTCGTCATCTTCCTCTGGTTCGAACGCTTCCTTGTGCAGGGCCTGACGGCCGGCAGCGTCAAGGGCTAGGGCAACGCTTGTAACGGCCGTGATGGCCAAGGAGACTTCTGTGTCAAACGCAGACTTAGATAACACAGCCAGAACCATCCTGATCGAGAACGATCAGGGTGGGTACACGGTGCCGACGAAGGGGCTCTACCCCTATCAGTGGAACTGGGATTCGGTTTTTGTCGCGCTCGGTTTCGCAACCTTCGATCAGGACCGCGCCTGGCGGGAGATCGAAATGCTGTTCGAGGGCCAGTGGCGGGACGGCATGGTGCCCCACATCCTCTTCAGAAAGGACGACCCAAGCTATTTTCCCGGTCCGAAAGTCTGGGGAACCGATGGCGGTCCGATCCCGAGCTCGGGCCATTCGCAGCCCCCGGTTGCGGCGACGGTGATCCGGGACCTTGTCGACACCGACAGGAGCGGCAAAGCGCTTGAACGTGCCGGCGCGCTGTTCCCTCACCTGATGAACTGGCACCGCTGGTATCTTGCGTACCGCGACCCGGACAACCTTGGCGTCCTTGCAATCATCCATCCCTGGGAATCGGGGCGGGACAATCTGCCGGACTGGGACGACGCCCTGCGTGCCGTGGAGGTCAAGGACATTGAGCCTTACGAGCGCAAGGACACCTCGCATGTCGACCCGGCGATGCGGCCGCACAAGGAAGACTATGACCGGTATCTGAGCATCATGGCGGCCTGCCGGAGCGTTGGCTGGGATCCGGCGGAAGTCGCCCGGACCTGTCCGTTCTTCGTTGCCGATCCGGGTGTCACCTTCATTTTCCTGCGGGCATCGCGTGACCTTCTTGTCCTTGCCGAAAAGCTCGGCAAGGAGACCGAGGCCGACGAGATCCGAGGCTGGATCGCGCATATGGAAAAGGGTGCGAAGAACCTCTGGAACGAGGATCTGAAAGCGCATGTCGCGTTCGATCGCAGAACCGGTAAGCACACGGACGGTATCTCAAGCATGTCGTTCCTGGCCCCTTATGCCGGTCTGGACGATGCGAAGACGCTGACCTCATTGCAGGGTCATTTCGACCGCATTGCCGCGAAGGTGCGTTACACGATGCCGTCCTACGATCCGGACCATCCCAGCTTCGAACCTCTCAGATACTGGCGCGGTCCGGTGTGGGCGATGGTCAACTACATGATCGCCCGGGGCTTTGCCGAAGCCGGTGACGCCATCCGCGCCGAGAAGCTTCGAAGCGACACGGCGCAGCTGGTCGAGACCAGCGGCTTTGCCGAATATTTCAGCCCGGAAACCGCGGCAGGTGCAGGTGGTGGCACCTTCTCGTGGACCGCAGCCATCTGGCTGACATGGGCATCTCCAACACATGTGAAACAAGCAGCGTAGGAAGCCGGAGGACTAAGGACATGGGAGCAATTCAGCTCAACAAAGTCGAAAAATGGTTCGGCGAACTCCAGGTGATCAAGGGCATTGACCTGGATATTCAGGACGGTGAATTCGTCATTTTTGTCGGGCCTTCCGGCTGCGGAAAATCAACCTTGCTGCGACTGATTTCAGGTCTGGAGGAAACGAGCCGGGGGTCGATCGAGATCGATGCCAAGGACGTAACGGCATTGCCGCCGTCCGGACGTGGCCTGTCGATGGTGTTCCAGTCCTATGCGCTTTATCCGCACATGTCCGTGCGCGAAAATGTCGGCTTCGGTCTGAAGACAGCGGGTGTTCCCAAACCCGAAATCGAGAGCAAGGTGAATGCTGCGGCGGAAGTGCTCAAGCTGGATGATTACCTCGACCGCAGGCCGAAAGCCCTGTCGGGCGGCCAGCGCCAGCGCGTTGCCATCGGCCGTGCCATCGTGCGCGAGCCAAGCGCGTTCCTGTTCGACGAACCGCTGTCGAACCTTGATGCGGCGCTCCGTGTCGAGATGCGATTCGAAGTCGCGCGTCTGCACAAAAGCCTTGGAACGACCATGATCTACGTGACCCATGACCAGGTCGAGGCGATGACGCTCGCCGACAAGATCGTGGTGCTGCAGGCCGGACAGATCGAGCAGGTCGGTTCGCCGCGCGAACTTTACGAGCGGCCCGACAATCTCTTTGTCGCGCAGTTCATCGGGTCGCCGAAAATGAACGTGCTGCCCTGTTCGGTCGAAGGGGACCAGTTCTCGCTCCAGGGGCATGGCGGCGGCCACTATCCGCATGCGGGTCAGCCGCAGAAACCGCACAAACTCGGCATCCGGCCCGAACACATGACGATTGTTGGCGAAGGCGAGGGCCATTGCAGCGGGACGGTCGAGGTTGCCGAATATCTCGGCGCCGACATCTTTCTCTATGTCGCGCTGGACGGTCTTGAAACCATCCTCGTCAGGATCAGCGGCAGCGATTCAATCGAGGAAGGCGCGCGGATCGGCCTGAAGTTCGACGAAACGCGGATGCATTTCTTCGACGGCGAAGACAAGGCGATCCGCTGATCGATCCGGTCCATCGCCAAGTCGGGAAATGGGATTGTCTCCCGGATCTGTCGTCCCGGTTTGACGCGTAAGCGGCAAGACCGGGACCCAGTACGCCGTGTCGCTGGCGCTTAGAAGAAAGATGAAAAACAAGGGGTTACTGGTTCCCTGCCTTCCGCTGCGCTTCAGCAGGGATGACAAGTCTGCATATGCGAGCAATTCCTGCGGGATCCATTGCGTGATGAAGCGGAAAGCATCGGGTCAAGCCATGGCATGACCAAAAGGTCGATCAGAGACTACCCGGTTTCACCGACTTCTTTTGTTCGCCAGCCCACGGCAAACCGGGACGACAATTCCGGGACGAGTTTTCAGGTACTGGCTTATCGATCTGCTGACTGGCTCTACCGTGGAATGACGTCGACCTTGTGGCCTGTGGTCTGGGTGCCGGCGGTGCGCAGGACGCCTTTTACGGGTGCCGTGTCGCCGTAGTCCCGGCCGCGGGCGACGACGATGTGGTCCTGGCCGACGCGCAGGGCGTTGGTCGGATCGTATTCGATCCAGCCGCTTTCGATGCCGCACCACGCGCGCACCCAGGCGTGCATGGCATCGGCGCCTTCCAGCCGCTGCTGACCTTCCGGCGGGATCGTCCTCAAGAAACCGCTGACATATCCGGCCGGGATGCCGATGCTTCTGAGGCAGGCGATCATGATGTGCGAAAAGTCCTGGCAAACGCCGTGCCGGCGTTCGAACGCATCGATTGCCGGCGTGTCGACGGTGGTGGCTTCCGCATCGAAGTCCATGTCCTCGTGCAGGGCTCTGCCGATTGCCTCGACGGCGGCCACCGCGCTCATCTCCGGGCTGGTGTGCTCCTGGGCGTAGACGGCAAAGGCCGGTGCCAGCGGCAGGCGCGGGGATGCTGCCAGAAAGTGGACGGGTTCGTCGGGTCCCAGGGACTGAATGCCGGCCAGTTCCTTTTTCAACAGGGGCAGCGGAGGCGAGATGTCGAGTTCGTGCGGCACCGAGGTCCGGTCGATCCGGGCGGTCAGTCTGAAGGCAAGCTCGCTATGCGCCCTGCGGAAGACAACATCGGTCACCGCATTGCCGAAAAAGTCCGTTCTGTTCCGCCGTTCCGTCGGACCCGGAGACAGCCTGACGCTGGACGACACGAGCCGTTGCTCGCCGGGGATTGTCGCCGGAACGAGGCGCAGGGAATGCCGGCCCGAATTCGCCGGGCTGGCATAGTCATAGGTGATCTCGAGGTTCACGTCGTAAAGCACGGTGCATTCTCAAATCTTTGGTCCGGCCCGAGGCACGGTCTGCTAGCGGATATAGGCATCTGACAGCTCCACCGACAGGAAGGCAATCTGGTCCCTGAGTTCTCCCAGGGCTTCCTGTGTCAGCGTCTCGGGCGTCGCGACAGCAAGGCTGGTGTGGATCTGCAAGACCGCGCGGGCGAGGTCGGAGAGATAGCCGTTTTCCGATGCGCCCGGCAAGACGTCGATATGCTCCTTCATGTCGGTGAGCTGGTACATGACCGAGCGCGGGTTCTTCGGGTCCATGGCAAGCAGATCAAGCACCGTCGCGTGGCTGAGCGACACGGCGTAGCGCCGGCTCATTGACATGGCGCTGTCACCGACCTCAAGAAGAAGTTCCAGCGCACCGTCGGGCGCATCCGGCCCGGTGAAGACGGACAGGAGATCAGCCATCCTGTTTGCGCGCTCTAGCGCGCGGCCGATGCTCAGGAAGCGCCAGCCTGTAAAACGGTACATGTTTTCGTGGACCAGCCCGGAAAAGCCGGTGATCTTGCGGAGCAGGAGGCTCATTGCGCGGGGCACGTCGGCGTCGTCCTTCATGACGCGCCGGGCTCCGTTTGCCGTTTGTGCAAGGTCATTGAGTGCCAGCCAGCCGTCGACTGAAAACCGGTCCCGGACCTTGCCGGCGCTGTTGACCGCCGATTGCAGCATGGAGCAGAGCCCTTCCGGAATGGGATTCTCCGGGGCGACGCCGATGTCTTCGAGATACTCCGCGGTTCTTGCAACAAGGGGCGCTTCGGGGTCGGCGGTTTCCAGAAGCCGCGCGTGGTAGGCCCGCAACAGACGCACTGCGCCCTCGGCGCGCTCGACATAACGTCCGAGCCAGAAGAGATTGTCTGCTGCGCGCGAGGGCAGGGCGCCGGACTGCGACTTGAAAAAGGGCGACTCGCTCTGGTGCAGCAAGGTGTCCATCGCCAGCTTGCGCGTACCGACGATCCAGACGTCGGCGGCCGAACCGCCCGATTGCATGGCAATGGCGCTCGCACTCGGCTCCTTGCCGATCCGCGCAAACCCGCCGGACATGACTTCCCAGCCATTCTGCGTGCGTGCAAGGAAGACGCGCAGGCTCATTGGGCGCGGCACGAGCGTGCCCTCGTGGTAGGCCGGGGTGGTGGACAGGGTCACGGCTTCCTGGGCCACAAGCCGTCCCTTTTCCGTATCGATCCAGTTTTCCAGTATGCCCTTGTGGAACTTCTCGGAATCCCTGCCAAGAAAATCGGTGTGCCCGGATGTGAAGGGCAGCGCGGTCGACAGGGCCGGACTGAACATCATCGACGCGGCGTTGTCTTTGACATAAGTGCGGGTCGTCTCTTCGCCGCACCACCATGTCGCGACGTTGGGCAGCTTCAGGGAGGTTCCCAGAAAGTGCTCGCAGATGCGCGGCAGGAAAGCAAGCAGCGCTCGGGTTTCAAGGATGCCGGTGCCAAGTGCGTTGACCATCGTGACGGTCCCCTCGCGGACCGCTTCCACCATGCCGGGTGTTCCGATATGCGATTCCTCGTTCAGCTCCACCGGGTCGGTCCAGGCTGAGTCCAGCCGCCGCCACAGGACGCTGATCGGCTTCAGTCCCGCCACCGTCCGGACCATCAGGCGGCCATTGGCGACTGTCAGGTCTTCGCCCTCAAGAAGCATGAAACCCAGGTATCGGGCGATATAGGCATGTTCGAAATAAGTGTCGTTGAGCGGACCCGGCGTCAGGATGGAAACCCGGCTGTCCTGTTCTCCGCGCAGATCCAGCAAGTGGTCGCGAAACCGGCGGAAGAACCCGGCGAGCCGGTGAACATTGGCCTTGGCGAAAAACTCGTTGAAGATGCGTCCGGTGGCGACCCGGTTCTCCAGGGCGAAGCCTGCGCCGGAGGGCGCCTGTGCCCGGTCGGACAGCACCCACCAGGTTCCGTCCGGCCCGCGCCCGATTTCAAACGCAAGGAAATGGAGGAAGTAACCCGATCGCGGCGTGACGCCGACCAGCGGGCGTTGCCACTCGGGGCTTTCGGCGATCAGGCTGGCGGGCAGGTAACCCTCGGACACGAGGCGATTTTCGCCGTAGATGTCGCCGACGACCTTTTCCAGCAGTTCCGCGCGCTGAACCAGCCCGTCCGCAATCGCCTGCCAGTCGCCTTCGCCGATGACGACGGGAATATGGCTGAGCGGCCATTCCCGCTCAAGCGCGCCATCCTGACCGTATTGGCGGAAATAGACACCGGCATCGTTGAGATACTGGTTGCCGCGCGCGAAACGATCGTTGATCTCGTCCGTGCTGAGCGAGGACAGGTGGTCCAGGAAGGGTTGCCAGACAGGCCGGACATTGCCGGCCGGATCCAGGAGTTCGTCCGAAACGCCCGGAAACGGCCGGTAGGATTTCAACAAACCGTATCCCTGGCCGCCGCTTTCTGCCGTTTCGTCCAAACTCATTCCACTATTCCCATATCGGGTCTTTCAAAGCCGAAAGAGCCTTATACACCCACAGGGCGTCTGAGGTCCAAGGTCAATGGAAACTCCGGGTGCGGGTGCTCTGTCTGCGGCGTGTAAAGCCCGGGTGTGTGGCCATGCGGCTCGAACCGCGAGAGCCGGCGGGCTTCGGCCTCGTTGCCATTGACCGGGAACGTGTCGTAGTTGCGTCCTCCCGGATGCGCCACGTGATAGACGCAGCCGCCGATGGCGCGGCCGCTCCAGCGATCGAAGATATCGAAGGTCAGCGGCGCATCGACCGGATGGACGGGGTGCAGAGCCATCGCAGGCTGCCAGGCCTTGTAGCGGACACCGCCGACCGCGATGCCGTTGGTCTCCGTTTTCTTGAGTGGAATCAGCCGGCGGTTGCAGGTTACGGCATAGCGTTCCTGGTCGCTCGCCGACAGCTTGACCTGAAGCCGTTCCGTGGAGCTGTCGGTATAGCGGACGGTGCCGCCGATCGCGCCGGTTTCGCCAAGCACGTGCCAGGGTTCCAGCGCCTGACGCAATTCCAGTTGGACGCCTTCAACCTCGATTTCCCCGCAGAAGGGAAAGCGGAATTCGCATTGGGCCTCGAACCATTCCGGACGCATCGCAAAGCCGTGGTGTTCAAGATCGCGGAGCACATCCATGAAATCCGCCCACACGAAATGCGGAAGCATGAAGCGGTCGTGCAGCGTTGTGCCCCAGCGCGTGAGATTGCCGGAAAGCGGATGCTGCCAGAGCCGGGCGACAAGCGCGCGCAGAAGGAGTTGCTGCGCCAGGCTCATGCGCGGGTCCGGCGGCATTTCAAATCCCCTGAACTCGACAAGGCCGAGGCGGCCTGTCGGGCCATCGGGCGAATAGAGCTTGTCGATGCAGATTTCGGCGCGGTGCGTGTTGCCGGTGACATCGACCAGGAGGTTCCGCAACAAGCGGTCGAGCAACCAGGGGAACGGAGCGTCGCCTTCGCCGGGACGGTGGATCTGGGAAAGCGCGACCTCAAGTTCGTAGAGTCCGTCGTGCCGGGCTTCGTCCACACGCGGGGCCTGCGAGGTCGGGCCGATGAAGAGACCGGAAAAGAGATAGGACAGGCTCGGGTGGCGCTGCCAGTGGAGCACGAGGCTTCTGAGCAGGTCGGGCCGCCGGAGGAACGGACTGTCAAGCGGCGTCGCGCCGCCGATCACCACATGGTTGCCGCCGCCGGTGCCGGTGTGTTTGCCGTCGATCATGAACTTGTCGGCGCCGAGGCGGCTCTGCCGTGCTTCCTCGTAGACACCTTCGGTGATCTCGACGCATTCCTTCCAGCTCCCTGCCGGATGGATATTGACCTCTATGACCCCGGGATCCGGTGCAACCCGGATGACATTCATGCGCGGATCGGGCGGGGGCGGGTAGCCTTCGATATGAACGGGAAGGTTCAGGTCCGCCGCGGCTGCTTCAGCAACGGCAATCAGTTCCAGATAGTCTTCGAGGCGTTCGACCGGCGGCATGAAGACGCAAAGCCGTCCGTCACGGGGTTCGACAGACAGCGCCGTCCTTACGGACGCGTCACTGATTTCACCCTCCGCTTGCCCTTGCCCTTGCTCGCGTCTGTCCTGCGTTTGTCCGCCGGCGGTGAAGTGGGCGACACCCTGACGCCTGTCGGAACGCGGCTCTGCGGAAAATTCGGGAAGCGGATCGCGCGGAATGGTCGGATCGGCGATGTTTGTATAGGGATATTGGGCTGGCGGAACGTAGGGCAGGGATTCCAGCGGCAGACGATAGCCGACCGGACTGTCGCCGGGCACGAGGAACAGGGCATCGCGGCGAAGTTTCCAGTGCTCCGACCGCCATCTTTGTTCGGTCGATTTCGATTGCCAGCGCTGTACCGGCAAGATGTAGCCGGCCGGCTTCGTCAGGCCGCGGTCAAAGACGCGGGCAATCCGGTGTCTTGCTTCGGCGTCTTCCAGCTCTGAATTGTCCGGAGTCACGTTTTCCGGAAGATTGGCTTCCTTGATCAACCAGACCGATGGGTCCTCGTATGCAGGCACGACGTAGCCCGCATCCAGCTCCAGCCGGTCGGCGATTTCGTTCAGAAGCGCTTCGGCCTGTCCGGCATCGGCGCCCGTGTCCGCGCCTTCGGCGGCGATCAGCCCGGGATCACGCCAGATCGGTTTTTCATCCTGCCGCCAGTAGAGGGAAAACGTCCAGCGCGGCAGCGTCTCGCCGGGATACCATTTGCCCTGCCCGTAGTGCAGGAAGCCGCCCGGCGCGAAGCGCGTCCGGAGGCGGCGGATAAGCTTGTCGGCGAGGTCCCGCTTCGTCGGACCGACGGCGTCGGTGTTCCATTCCGCTGCCTCGAAGTCGTCGATGGAGACAAAGGTAGGCTCTCCGCCCATTGTCAGGCGAATGTCTTCCTGATTCAGGATGCGGTCGACATCCTCTCCAAGCCGGTTGAGGTCGGTCCAGGCCTCTTCGGAAAACGGTTTGGTGATACGCGGATGTTCCGCGATCCTGGAGACCGTCATATCGAAGGAGAAGTCGACATCGGCGGCGCTTGCCATTCCGACGATGGGCGCCGCGTTGCTGTAATGCGGGGTTGCCGCCAGCGGAATGTGGCTCTCGCCGGTCAGGAGCCCCGAGGTCGGGTCGAGCCCGATCCAGCCCGCGCCGGGAAGATAGACTTCCGCCCAGGCGTGCAGATCGGTGAAATCGTGGTCCGTGCCGGATGGCCCATCGAGGGCTTCCAGGTCCGGCTTCAACTGGATCAGGTAGCCCGAGACAAAGCGCGCGGCAAAGCCGAGATGTCTCAGCGCCTGAACAAGCAGCCAGCTTGAATCGCGGCAGGAACCGGTGCCGCGCTCGAAGGTTTCTTCCGGCGTCTGCACGCCCGGCTCCATGCGGATAACGTAACCGACTTCCTTTGAAACGCTTGCGTTCAGCGCGACGATGAAATCGATGGTCTTCTGTTTTTCCCTTGGAACGGCATCAAGGAATTTCTGGAGGTGCGGACCGGGCGTTTCCACGCGCTGATAAATCTGGAGATCGTCCCGCAGCTCTTCCGGGTATTCGAACGGCCAATATTCGGCGTTTTCTTCCACGAAGAAATCAAACGGATTGTAGACGGACATGTCCGCTGTCAGGTCGACTTCGATCTTGAATTCTCGCACCGGCTCGGGAAAGACGAACCGGGCAAGCCAGTTGCCGTAGGGGTCTTGCTGATGATTGACGAAATGGCCACCTGGAGAGACTTTCAACGAGTGGGAAAGGACCCGCGTCCGGCTGTGCGGAGCCGGTCTCAGCCTGATGATCTGCGGCCCGAGCGTAACCGGTCGGTCATAGCGGTAGTGCGTGAGATGATAGATACTTGCTCTGATGGACATGCGATGACCCTGATCACCCTGGGCTGGAAAAACGGCGTGTAGCGTTTCACACTTTGACGCACCGCACCACGTGTTTCTTTGCCAATTCAGACATGTGTTTGCGATGACCTGCCTTTGATCCGACGGTGCCGGCAACCTTTCGTTACGAGCCACTTGCCGTTATGAATTTTCAGCGCGGGCCGCATTTTCGTCAGAGTGACGACATCCGGCCGGCCGGTGCGAAATGTCCTTCGCAGTCCTGAGTGAGACGTCCTGATGAGCGATAAAAACGAACCCGGCAAAGTCTACAATCCGGCGGATGACGGCGCGGAAATGAAGTTCTCCGACAAGATGTCCTACGGTGACTATCTCGGCCTTTCAAAGATCCTGACGGCGCAAAAAGCGTTATCCGATGCGCCCGATGAGCTGCTGTTCATCATTCAGCACCAGACGTCGGAACTCTGGATGAAGCTCATGCTGCATGAGCTATACGCGGCGCGCGATGCCATCGACAATGACCGGTTGCCCGAGGCAATGAAGCTGCTCGCCAGGGTCAGCCGGATCATGGAACAGCTCAATTCCGCCTGGGACGTGCTGCGAACCATGACACCGAGCGACTACACCCGCTTTCGCGACGCGCTTGGCCAGTCGTCGGGTTTCCAGTCACTCCAGTACAGGCTGATCGAATACGTTCTGGGAAACCGCAATATCGCGATGACCAAGCCGCACGAGCACGATCCGGACGGAATTGCGCTTCTTGAGAGCGAGCTGGAAAATCCGACGCTCTACCAGGTTGTTCTG
Organism: Roseibium sp. MMSF_3412; assembly: GCF_030733265.1. Taxonomy (GTDB): domain Bacteria; phylum Pseudomonadota; class Alphaproteobacteria; order Rhizobiales; family Stappiaceae; genus Roseibium. Next base: position 45,844 of record NZ_JASHJI010000014.1, read on the forward strand.
AAATTCGCCTGCCGGCAGGGGTTCACTCTGCCGGACGAATGCGTCTCGGTACCCGCATCCGCGCCTCATGTCGCCATTGATGCGGTCGAGGACCTTTGGCAGGCCGTCTACCGCGATCCGTCCCGGTATTGGGGTCTTTACGAGGTGGGTGAAAAGCTGGTCGATCTGGAGGACTATTTCCGGCGCTGGCGTTTCAACCATGTAACGACCGTGGAACGGGTCATCGGCTTCAAACGCGGAACCGGCGGGACCGGCGGTGTCTCCTATCTCAAACGCATGCTCGAGGTCGAACTCTTTCCCGAGCTCTGGCGTGTCAGGACCGTGCTCTGACGGGGCCGCCCCATCGATGCATTGCCATGTTGTTGACAGGCCCCTCGCATGCGGGGTCCGTGCCGCCTGAACTGCCTTGCTCGACTCACCGGACACTGTTTCAAACGGGATGCCGCGTTGCGAAATTCGGTTTCCTTTTTTCGTTTGCACTGCAAAATGAAGCCCGAATGAAGCTAATTCGATGCTGAAGCGAAAGAAGCGAAATCGAAATTTGCGCTATGTGAAATGTCAAAATTGTGCCACACTGCGTTGGTTGGCACTAAAAAAGGGCCGTATGAACCGGCCCGACAAACAAGTTTTCGATATAAATAAATAAGTAAATTCAAAGCCTTATTTTTTTACGCCCCCGAAAAAAATACCTACTAAATATTTAGTTTGACATCGTGGCAACGGTGTGACCAAGTATGACGAGCCGGTTACAAACGGCTTTCATACTCACATGGGAGGAGATGAAGATGCGCAAGTATCTACTCTCCGCAGTTGCAGCCGGTGCTGTACTTGCGGGAGCAGGATCTGCTTATGCCGATGAAGCAGCGGCACAGAAGTGGATCGACCAGGAATTCCAGCCGTCCGTTCTGTCCAAGGACGAGCAGCTTGCCGAGATGCAGTGGTTCATCAAGGCAGCGGAACCGTTCGATGGCATGGAAATCAACGTCCTGTCCGAAGGCATTCCGACGCACTCTTACGAGTCGGAAGTTCTCGCAAAGGCATTCGAGGAAATCACCGGTATCAAGGTCAATCACCAGATCCTTGGTGAGGGCGAGGTCGTTCAGGCCGTCCAGACCCAGATGCAGACCGGCCGGAACCTCTACGACGCCTATGTCAACGATTCCGACCTGATCGGAACGCACTCCCGCCTGCAGCTTGCCTACAACCTGACCGACTGGATGGCAGGCAACGGCAAGGACGTGACCAACCCGGGGCTCGACCTTGAAGACTTCATGGGCACCCAGTTCACGACAGGACCCGATGGCGACCTCTACCAGCTGCCCGACCAGCAGTTTGCGAACCTCTACTGGTTCCGCAAGGACTGGTTTGACCGTGAAGACCTGAAGACGGCCTTCAAGGACAAGTACGGCTACGATCTCGGCGTGCCGGTCAACTGGTCGGCCTATGAGGACATCGCGGAGTTCTTCTCCAAGGATGTCAAGGAAATCGACGGCGTCACGATCTACGGTCACATGGATTACGGCAAGCGTGCACCCGACCTCGGCTGGCGCATGACCGATGCCTGGCTTTCCATGGCCGGTGCGGGCGACAAGGGTGAGCCGAACGGCATTCCGGTCGACGAATGGGGCATCCGCATGGAAGCGGGTACCTGTAATCCGGTCGGTGCGTCCGTGTCGCGCGGCGGTGCGGCCAACGGTCCTGCGGCCGTCTACGCGATCCGCAAGTGGGACGAGTGGCTGCGCAACTACGCGCCTCCGGGTGCTGCCAGCTTCGACTTCTACCAGTCCCTGCCGGCGCTCAGCCAGGGCAACGTTGCCCAGCAGATCTTCTGGTACACCGCGTTCACAGCCGACATGGTGAAGCCGAAGTCGGAAGGCAACAACACGGTTGACGATGAAGGCACGCCGCTGTGGCGCATGGCACCGAGCCCGCATGGTCCTTACTGGGAAGAAGGCCAGAAGGTCGGTTATCAGGACGTGGGTTCCTGGACCATCCTGAAGTCCACCCCGGAAGACCGCGCCAAGGCAGCCTGGCTCTACGCCCAGTTCGTCGTGTCCAAGACCGTCGACACCAAGAAGAGCCACGTGGGTCTGACGTTCATCCGCGACAGCACCATCAACCACGAATCCTTCACCGAGCGTGCACCGAAGCTGGGTGGTCTGGTCGAATTCTACCGTTCGCCCGACCGTGTGGCCTGGTCGCCGACCGGCGTCAACGTTCCGGACTATCCGAAGCTGGCGCAGATCTGGTGGCAGCAGATCGGTGACGTGAACTCCGGCGCCTTCACGCCGCAGGAAGCGATGGATCGTCTTGCCGAAGAAATGGACATCGTCATGGCCCGCATGCAGCAGGCTGACGAACGCGCCAACGTCTACGGCGGTTGCGGACCGCGTCTCAACGAGCCGCAGGACCCGCAGGTCTGGCTGTCCAAGCCGGGTGCTCCGAAGGCCAAGCTCGACAACGAGAAGCCGCAGGGTGTCACCGTCAACTACGACGAGCTTGTTGCCCGCTGGGGTCAGTAAGCAAAAGTGTAACACCTGACTCGTCTGGGCCGGGGCTCGTCCCCGGTCCATCACCGATCCGAATGTGACGGGCACGAAGCACGACGCTTCCATGGAATGCCCTGTCCGGACGCGGGCTAGAATACATGTCTCTTGAACTCAAAAACGTCACCAAGCAGGTCCAGGGTATCACCCATATCAAGGACACGAGCCTGACGCTTCAACCCGGCCAGTTCAACGTTCTCCTGGGTGAGACCGGAGCCGGCAAAACGTCGCTCATCAAGCTCATGGCCGGACTGGATGGCCTTGCCTCCGGACAGATCATTCTGAACGGCAAGGACGTTTCGAAACTGTCGGCTCAGAAGCGTAATATCAGCCTCGTGCACCAGTTCTTCGTCAACTACCCGCACATGTCGGTCTACGACAACATCGCCTCGCCGCTGAAAGTGTCCGGTGTCGCCAAGTCGGAGATCCAGGGCAGGGTGGAAGAAGCCGCGGATCTGCTCCGGCTGAAACCTTATCTAAACCGGAAGCCGCATGAGCTTTCCGGCGGTCAGCAGCAGCGCACGGCGCTGGCGCGCGCCATCGTCAAGACAAGCGATGCGGTGTTTCTCGACGAACCGCTTGCCAACCTCGACTACAAGCTGCGCGAGGAACTGCGCGACCAGCTGCCCGATCTGTTCGCAGGCCGCGGCGCGGTCGTGGTCTATGCGACCTCCGAACCCGAAGAAGCCCTGCTGCTCGGCGGCAAGACGGCGCTTATGACGGACGGAAACGTGGTCCAGTTCGGCCCGACGTCTGAAATCTACCGAAAGCCGAAAGATCTCGACGCCGCCAAGGTTTTTTCAAATCCGCCGATTAACACCGCCCCTGTCACCAAACAGGGTGACATGGTCGTGCTTACGGAGAGTATCCGATGGCAGGCGCCGGCGAGTGTCGCCGGCCTCAAGGACGGTCCCTACACGCTGGCGATCCGGCCGAACCATGTCATGCCGGTGGAAACCCCCGCGCATTCGGTTCGCCTGGACGGCCACGTCCAGGTCACGGAACTGAGCGGATCGGAGAGCAGCGCCCATTTCGATCTCCAGGGTCAGTCCTGGGTCTCGCTGTCGCCGGGCGTTCATCCCTATTTCGTCGGCGAAGTCCACGCGTTCTACCTGGACCCGAGCCATTGTTTCTTCTTTGCGCCCGACGGCGCATTGGTGGCCTGAGGAGAGAATGTCATGGCACAAATAACGCTCTCCAACCTTCGGCACAGCTACAGTCCCAATCCATCGGGCGATGCCGACTATGCCCTGAAGAAAATCGACCTGACCTGGAATGACGGCGGCGCCTATGCCCTGCTCGGGCCATCGGGCTGCGGCAAGTCCACGCTCCTCAACATCATCTCCGGGCTGCTGGTGCCGTCCGAAGGCAAGATCCTGTTCGACGATCAGGACGTGACGTCGCTGCCCCCGGCACAGCGCAACATCGCGCAGGTGTTCCAGTTCCCGGTCATCTACGACACGATGACAGTCTACGACAACCTGGCGTTCCCGCTGCGCAATCGCGGCCGGGACGAGGCCACCGTCAAGGAACGGGTCACCGCCATCGCGGAGATGCTGGAGGTCACCGACATGCTGAACACGCGCGCCGCGAACCTGTCGCCCGACAACAAGCAGAAGATCTCCATGGGCCGCGGACTGGTGCGCCAGGACGTCAACGTGGTGATGTTCGATGAACCGCTCACCGTGATCGACCCGCACCTGAAGTGGAAGCTGCGGTCCAAGCTCAAGGAACTGCACCAGCGGGTGAAGGCGACCATGATCTACGTGACCCACGACCAGACGGAAGCCCTGACCTTTGCCGATCAGGTCGTGGTCATGCAGGAGGGCGAGATCGTGCAGATCGGAACACCGGTCGAACTGTTCGAACGTCCCGCACATACATTTGTCGGTCACTTCATCGGTTCGCCGGGCATGAATGTGCTGCCGTGCGACGTGCGCGACGGCGGGGCGTTCTTCGGTGACGAACTGATCCGTCTCGAAGGTCCTGTTCAAAGCAACTCCGATGGTGCGGCAGAAATCGGCATCCGGCCCGAGTTCGTCTCGGTTTCCGGCAATGGATCAGGTCTTGACGCCAAAGTGCGCAAGGTCGCCGATGTCGGACGCCACAAGGTGGTCGAGGCCATGGCCGGAGACCGACGTATTCACGCGATCCTTGAAGGCGACGCGCCGAATGCCGGCGATTCCATCAAACTCGCGTTCAAGCAATCCCAGACCCGGCTTTACAAAGACGGCTGGCTGGCAAGCACGCCTGGGGAGGGTGTCCAGTGAAGACCCAGAATCAACGCGCATGGTGGTTCGTGACACCGGTGCTCCTGCTGGTCGCATTCAATGCGCTCATTCCTATGATGACGGTGGTGAACTATTCCGTCCAGGAGACCTTTGGTGACAACCTGTTCTTCTGGCAGGGCCTGGACTGGTTTGAACAGGTCCTGACCTCGGAGCGCTTTCACAACGCGCTCGGACGCCAGTTCCTGTTCACGTTCCTGATCCTGATCATCGAGGTTCCGCTCGGCATCGCGATCGCGCTTTCCATGCCGAAAAAGGGACCATGGGTGCCGTTCTGTCTCGTGACCATGGCCCTGCCTATGCTGATCCCGTGGAACGTCGTCGGCGCGATGTGGAACATCTTCACGCTGCCCGATATCGGCCTGCTCGGCTACTTCATGAACCACACGCTGGGTCTGTCCTACGACATGACGCAGGATCCGTTCGCGGCCTGGGTCACGATCATCGTCATGGATGTCTGGCACTGGACGTCGCTCGTGGTGCTGCTCGCCTATGCCGGGCTGGTGTCGATCCCCAATGCCTATTACCAGGCTGCGGAAATCGACGGTGCATCCAACTGGGCCGTGTTCCGGTTCATCCAGCTGCCAAAGATGAAGACGGTTCTGACCATTGCGATCCTCTTGCGGTTCATGGACAGCTTCAACATCTACACCGAGCCGTTCGTTCTGACCGGTGGCGGACCGGGCAATTCCACCACGTTGCTCTCCATCGATCTGGTGAAGATTGCTCTCGGTCAGTTCGACCTCGGACCGGCAGCTGCCATGTCGCTCATCTACTTTGCCATCACGCTGTTTGTCTCCTGGCTGTTCTACACGCTGATGACACTGAACGATAACAAGAACTGAGGAGACCGATCATGCGTCTGAAAAGCCTGGTTCCCGCGCTCTACATCCTCTTCCTGATGCTGCCGATCTACTGGCTCGTCGCGATGAGTTTCAAAACCACAAACGAGATCCTCGCCGGCTTCTCGCTGTTCCCGCAAACCTGGACGTTCGAGAACTACACCGAGATCCTGACCGATCCGACATGGTACTGGGGTTACATCAACTCCATCATCTACGTGACCATGAACACCGTGATTTCGGTCATGGTCGCGCTGCCGGCGGCCTACGCCTTCTCCCGGTACTCGTTCGTGGGCGACAAGCAGCTCTTCTTCTGGCTGCTGACAAACAGAATGGCACCGGCTGCCGTGTTCGCGCTCCCTTTCTTCCAGCTGTATTCGGCTGTTGGACTGTTCGACACGCATCTGGCCGTTGCGCTTGCGCACTGCCTGTTCAACATCCCGCTCGCCGTGTGGATCCTCGAGGGCTTCATGAGCGGCGTGCCGAAGGAACTGGACGAGACCGCCTATGTGGACGGCTATTCGTTTCCGCGTTTCTTCGTGACCATCTTCCTGCCTGCCATCAAGTCTGGCGTTGGTGTGGCGGCCTTCTTCTGCTTCATGTTCTCGTGGGTGGAAATGCTGCTGTCCAAGACACTGACTGCCGTCGAGGCGAAACCCATTGCCGCCGTCATGACCCGGACCGCTTCCTCCGCGGGCTATGAACTCGGGCTGCTGGCGGCCGCCGGGACCCTGACTATCATTCCCGGCGCCATCGTCATCTATTTTGTTCGCAACTACATAGCCAAGGGCTTTGCCCTGGGGAGGGTTTGATGCTCGGCTGGATGGCATGGACCTGGCCGACGGCGCTGCTGTTCGTCGGCATATTCTCCGCAATCGGTCTCTTGACCGTGCTCGAAATCAGGTATCCCGGCGGTGCTGCCCGCCGCGGCGTCCTTGGCCTGACGACGACACGGGGCGACCGTCTCTTCATCACCCTTCTGGGCACGGCCTATATCTTCCTGGCCTGGCTCGGGCTGATGGGCAATCCGCTGTGGTGGCCGCTCGCGCTCAGCATCGGCTGGGGCGTGTTCTGTTTCTGGAAGGTGTGACATGCAACCGGCTGCACGAGCGTATGTGCGGCCCTTGCCAACAGAAGAAAACGGACACGAGCGGCTAAAGCGATAGTAATTTCGAAGCAATCGTGCATGAATAGGTTCCGGGGCATGCAATCAAAACATCACAAAGATCTTTTGGGGCATGGCCCGCGCCACATCCAATCCTCAATCGGCACAGGGCTGTAATGAGAAAGCGTAAAAGCAACGAGTTTCTGACCGAAGTCGAACTGGAGTTCATGACCGAACTCTGGAAGCTCGGCGAGGGCTCCGTGCGGGACATTCTCGCATCGCTGCCATCGGACAGACAGCTTGCCTACACGTCCTGTGCAACCATCATGCGGATCCTGGATGAAAAAGGCTTCGTGGACAGCCGGAAAGAAGGCAAAACATTCATCTATACCCCTCGGCTGACCAAGGACACCTACCAGTCCCGTTCCCTGAGAAATCTATCTGAAAAACTGTTCGACGGCACGCCTGCGTCACTCGTGGCAAGGCTCGTCGACGAATACGAACTCTCGAACGACGATCTGGAGGAAATGAGAGCGTTACTGGACAGGAGGAGGACAGATGACGCTACTTAACCAGGTATTCGACATATATGTCGATCTGAACATTACGCTGGCCCTCACGGCCATCATCTGGCTCGCCGCAAAGCTGGCATTGAACCGGTTCGGCAGAAAACTCGCGTTCAACTATCAGCTGGCCATCCTGAATGGCCTGTTCGCGGTCATGGTGCTGTCGCCGCTCGCGGTCGCCGTCTATCAACACATGCAGGTCGCAAAGGTCGTTCCGGTTGCCGGGACGCTCAATCTCGCGGACTATGCCGTCTCGCAATATCTGCGCGGCGGCATTGCAATCCCGGCGGAAGACTTTCAATCGCTGCTCGGGCTTCGCAGCCGCGTGACGGAAAGCATCGTTTCTTTTGCACCGGGTGTCGGCATGGCAATTGGCGCGTTCCTGCTGGCGGGTTTCGCGTTTTTCGCGGCGCGTCTGGGCCTCAACGTCGTGCGCCTTAAGCGGATGCTTTCCGGGTGCCATTCCTGGCGTCGGTCAGGGCGCTTGCACCTGCTTCTGTCAGATCATGCGCTTGTGCCGTTTTCGGCAAGAGGCCTGACGCGGCATTACGTGGTGATCCCGTCGGAGCTGCTTGCGAAACCTGATGATCTGAAATTCGTGCTGAAGCACGAATTCCAGCACCTGCGCCAGGGCGATGTCAGCTGGGAAATCGGGCTCGAATTCCTGCGGCCATTCTTCTTCTGGAACCCGTTCTTCTATCTCTGGAAGTCCGAGGTCGAGCGCCTTCGGGAGCTTGCGTGCGACCAGAAGGTGACCGATGCGGGGGATGTCGATCTGAGATCCTATTGCATGTGTCTGCTGCGTGCGGCACAGGCTGGCCTGAGACGCCGTGAGAACCTTGCCGCAAAGGACAAGGTCGGCAATGTCGCCGCCGTTGCGCTGATCGAGGTGCAGGACCGGTTCCTGCGCAGGTCACCCGCGCAGAAGCTCCGCCGCCGTGTCGAGGCCCTTCTGGAAAAGGACCGCATGCAGCCGCATTGGAGTTTTGTCTGCCTTGCCGTTCTGCCGATGGTCGCAATCGTGTTTCTGTCCGCCTTGTCCATCCAGAAGCCTGCGGACTGGAGCCAGGACCGGATCATGCTGTCGACGATCATCAATCTGGACCGCATGGACAGATCGACACCGTCCTTCGGACAACGCCCGCTCAGGTAAGAACTGTCGGGCGGGTCATGCTACCCGCCCTTCACCTTCAGTTTGCCGACGTCCTGCTTTTCCTGGCTGTCATTGGTCCAGCTGATGCGCATGTCCAGCCGGGACTGACCATCCTCGTTTGTGGCAGTGACCCTGAGGTTCATCAGGCCGTGCGGCTCCAGGGTGATGTCGCCGGTATCGTCGCCGAACGCGATCTCACCCTTGGAGATGCCGCGTTTCAATGCATCCAGCATTTTCAGGATGGATTTCTTGTCCTGCAGGGATTGGTGCCGGAAACGGCCCTTGCGTTCCATCATCAGGTCAGCCCGTGTTGTTTGAGGAACTGGTGCGGGTCGAACAGTTTCGCATGGGGATAGTCGCAGCTGATGCCGATGATGTTGCCGTCCGGATGAATGATCGTCGCTCCCGTTCCGATACCGTCCAGACCTTCTGACCTTCTGGAATGCCGGTCAAGCGTGATGTCGGCTTCCAGATGGAGCAGGCCGTGCTTGGTATTGAGTTCCTGGCCCCGGTGACGGTTGACATGACCGTGGACCAGCATCTTGACCCCTGCCAGATGCAGCTCGTCAACGCCCCGTTGCGTCAGCGGATGGTCGATGTCCCGATACTTCGTGCGCATCAGGTTGGCAACCGTTCCGGAATAGAAGACAAAAGGGTCCTTTCTGCTTTCCTTGCGAAAGCGCCGGTTCACATGGGTGATGCCTTTTGCCGAAATCTGGGCCGCCATGCTGTCATCGATCCCGGCATGCACGAAGAGCAGGGAGCCGCTCTGGTGAACCGCCTTCATGCTCCTGAAGAACCAGGCATAGCGACCGGACGGTTCAACAAAGAGGTCGCGGCAGGCCAGCGCCGCCGCGTAGAGCTGGCGGATCGACAGGCCGGCTTCCCCGGCGTGGTCGGCGAATCTCTCGGTCTTTTTCCTCAAACGGCGCATTTCCTTGCGCACGGCTGCCTCGTTCAGATACCTGGCAGCCATCGCCGGGAAGTTCTTCGTCCATTTCTTGCCGGGGATCATCAGACGCAGGCACGCCTTCTCGTCCGGCAGGCCGGGCTCTTGCCTTTGCCAGTCGACATGCCTGTCGAAGACCTCCCGCAGAAGCGGCAGAACCTTTTTGCCCATGCGCACAAACATGTGTGCATTGAGCGATCCCCGTTTCACCGTCAGCGATTGCAGTCCGAGATAAAGGCGCAGGTCGTGATTGCCGGCGAGCAGCACGATGTCCGGCCCAGCTCTCATCAGCGACGCGAGACAATCAAGCAGGTCGAGATTGCTCGGACCCTTGTCGAGACAGTCGCCGCCGATGATGATCTGGCAACCTCTGCCGAAGGTGGTCAGCTCAAAATCATCCAGCCCTTGACCGGTGCGCAGGATCACGCGTGCGGCAACAAGGGACCTGAGCAGGCTTTCCGCATCGGCATGCAGGTCCGATATGAAGACGACCGGTTTGTCCGGCCAGTCCCATGGACCGAGTGCATTCACTTTCGAAAGGCTGTTGGCAAGATCGGGCGCCGGGCCGCCCGCGACCATGCGGTCCGGATTGGCATCCAGGGGCCAGGGAACGCAGTTCTCCGGGATGCCGAGATCGGCAGCCGTGCCAGGGGCGATAGGCGGGAGGAGCGGTATCGAGGGATTGTTGGTCATTTGTGGGTCTGTACCCTTGCTTCCACGTCAGTCGAGAGCGGTTTCGAGCGACTGGCGTTTTTTCCAGCTGCCACTGTGGTGATGCCAGGTTCCCTCATGTGTGCGTTTCAGCACGACGGGTCTGGCGTGATGCATGCTGAGGCGGCGAATGTCCTCCAGGCCGAGGACACCGAGGTGATGCGCCGCGTGTCGCAGCGAGGCACCATGGCCGACGAAAATCCAGGTATCCGGGCCGGTGGGCCCGGGTGATCCGTCCGTGTGCAAGCGAAGACATTGCGCAACGCGCGCGCCCGCTTCGATGAGGCTCTCCGCACCCTGTACGGGGAGCCTGTAGTGGCTGTCGGATTTCCAGTTTTGCGGCGGTCGCACGTATCTGGGATCCTGATCCAGAATGTCTTCGATCTCGGCAATTGTCAGATTGGCAAACGCACCGACACTTCTCTCGGCAAGCGCTTCGTCTTCGAGAATGTGGAAGGTTTGACCGGTTGTGGTGGTCAGTTCGGCTGCCAGCGTTGCTGCCGTTTGCCAGGCCCTTTGCTGGCGCGAGCAAATGATCTCCGGATGGATCTGCCAACCCTCTGCTTCGGCCAAACCGGTGACTTCATTGGCGGCTGCCCTTGCCTGGTCTTGTCCGGACGCCGTCAGGCCATATGGCTGCAGGGCGCTTGGAGCGCCAGGCTTTTGGTGATACGCGCCGTGGCGCAGCAGGATGGCGAACCGGTCGTTCATTGATCACCGCCCAGAAGTTCTGCACCGGCATCAAACAGGGCGTCGAAGTCGATCTGTCCGGTGACCTCCCAGATCCGGACACCTTCCAGCGCAGTGAGATACGCGCCGGGATCGAGGGGTGTGCTGTCGGTCCAGAAGGGTCCTTCCCTTGTCTGAAAAAACGGTCCCGGGCTTTTCATGATGGCGGAAAGCAGGTCCGTTCTTTGCGGCAGATCGACCCTTGATACCGCAGTCGGCGCACGGCTGTTGCGCGACCAGTTCAGAACCCAGAAATCGGTCAGCTGTGCGTCATGGGAAATGCGCCCGGGTCCGTAGATATCATCGATGAAGAGGTCATACTTTTCTTCCAGGTGCCAGAGTTCGTCCTGCTCCATGTTCCTGAGCTCATCTTCCCGGTCCTCGTCGATGAGCCCGGCAAGGCGCGAATTTGTAACAATCGTGCCCGGATTGATGCGCGGCAGTTTCGGGATGCCGAGGGCCTCCGCGCCTTTGCCGGTTGCGCGCACGAGCAGCCGGTCATTGGTCACGTATTGGGTGCCCGCGACTTCCATCAGGCGGAGCATTGTCGTCGACTTGCCGCCGCCGGACAGGCCTGAAATCGCCAGACCCTTACCCGCTGTTCTGACCGCCGCCGCGTGACAGGCAACCCAGTCCTCGCGCTGAAACTTGTTGAGGATCTGGGTGTTGATGAAATTGATGACCTGATTGGGATGATCCTCGACCGGACCGAAGGCAACTGCCCAACCAGGTGCTTGAAGGAAGCGGAGACCGGTGCGGACTTTCAGGACAAGGCGTCCATCGGCAAGATCGGCAATCGCGTCCTTGCGTCCTGCCTTGCCGGGTTCCCGCGCCCAGTCGTTGAATTCTACGTCAAAGGGCAGGTCTATCGGATTGAGCACATGGACCGTGAGATCGGGGTCGGTCGGCACGGTGATGACGTGCTGGAAGTATCTGAGCAATTCAGCCAGCAGCGCCTGTGAGGTGCAGCGGACTTCAATCACAAAGCCGCCGACACCGAGGCACACGGGATCGCAGGTGCTGGTCGCGCGTTGGGGCCGAAGCGCGTCGACGACGTCCTGGACGGAGATTTCGTTCATCCACGCACCTTTGCAATCACATGGTCGGCATAAAGGTCGGCCGCGTCGATGCCGGCGCCCTCCAGTGCCCCCCGGAAACCTCCGAACGCAGAGACCTCGAAGACGACCGGGCCATTGTCCGTCAGGCCGATATCGACAGTTGTGAAGTCCAGCCCGAAGGGAGCCTGTGCACGTCTTGCCAGCTCGATCAGATCCTCGTCCGCGTCAAAGGGCTCATATTTTCCGCCATGATGGATCGTGGTGTTCCAGCTGTCCGTCTGGGCGACCCGGGCATAGGTTCCAAGGTACTTGCCAGCCAGAAACACCATGCCGAGATCCCGGCCGGACAAGTTCACTTTTTGCTGCAGGTACATCACGGGGTTTTCCGCCTTGAACGCGGCAATGCTTCCTTTGAGCGTGTCTTCGTCCGAGGCGGCGTCCATGAGCGTCATGCCGCGCGCCTTGGTCGAAAACAGCGGCTTGAAGACGGCGCTGCCGAAGCGTTCCACCGCTGCGAGGGCCTCCGCTACGCTTTCGGTCACGCAGGTGGCCGGCATCGGGATACCGGCGTTTGACAGGGTCACGGTGCAGCTCAGGCGATTGACAAGACCAAGAATGGATGCCGTCCTGGAGAAGATCCTGACGTCGGCGCTTTCGGCTATGCGCAGCATCTCAAGCCGGTCAAGCGTCGCGGGGCTGTATTCCTCGCTGATCTTCTTGATGACCAGTCCGTCCAGCTGGCAAAGGTCCTGGCTGCCGGACTTCAGGGACCGCGCTTCCAGGTCCAACGCCACCTCTGCCATGTCGATCACGCAGCGGAATCCGGTCCGTTTCTCCAGCGCATCCGCAAGCACCTCAGTCGACCACTTGCCCGGGATGCCGACGACGCCGATTTTCAGGTCAGTCAATGAAGATCTCCTTCACGGGGACACGAAACCTGGCTTCATCGCCTGCCGGGCATGCAATGGTCCGTTCGATCAGATAGCGGGCTCTGAGCCACATGCGCCGTGCGAGCTGCTTGTCGAAAATGAAGCGGGTGGAGCTGGCAAAGGAACGGGCGAGGCCGAGCGAAAGGCGAAAGTCGAACGTGTCGTCACCCTGCTTGCGGGCAAAGGCTTTTGCCGCGTTATAAAGCGTCAGAGACGACTGCATGATGCGTCGGCGGGTCTCGCGGTCGACGACCTGAAGCCGGTAGTTCGAAACCATGAAAACCGAGACATCCTGAACGTAGTCCATGTAGCGCGACCGGTGCAGGTCGACAAAATGGACGCGGTTCTCCTCCTGATCGTAAATGATGTTGTCGGCGTTGAAGTCGCCATGGATATAGACGGAAAAGGGCGCGGAAACCGCGGCTTCCCGATTAGCTGCTTCCTGGACGATGCTGTCCAGCGAGAGGATCTTCTGTCCGGCAAACCGGACGGGTGTGTCCCTGAATTCCGGATGGACGCGCCGAACCTCTTCCAGACGTCTGACCAGTTGCTGCATACTTCCGAGTTCGGCCGGTTCCTGCATTTTCGTCTGTTTCCAGACATCCTTCAGCGTTCTGGAAAGGCAGGCGAGCGCCTTTTCGCAATGTTCGGCGGGCTCGTTCAGGACGATCTGTTCGAAAGTCATGCCCGGCAGATGTTCGATCAGAAGGGCAGCCGATTGGTCGCGTTTTTCGTAGGACAGGATCTTGGGTGCAAGGCCGGGATAGATCGCGTGCCAGCTTTTGACTCCCTGGCGCTCTTCCTTCACCTTGGTCTTCTCGCCGTCCTTGAAGACCGCGGCAACTTCTTCCGTTTTCCTGTCCTTGATCGCGGAGATGGAACTGCCCGACCGGGTCTCGGCGATTGTCTCGATCTTCAGTCCGGTGCCGTTGGTGTCGAGATCCGACATGAGATTCTGGAGCGCAAAATACCGTTCCAGATTAACCGCTTGCCCGATATTGGCTGAAATCACTGCCTCGCTGATGGACTTAAGCGACTGGCCCATTCTCTGAAATTCATTGGCCACCAGCAGGCTGTTCGCAATATCCGCCGGCCGCAATTTGGGTTCACGCATGCCCCGGGTATAAATCTTGAACAGCTTCCGGTAGTCGGCCTCGATCCTGTTCTGCAACTCGCCGATCTCGATTGCCTGCTCGCTGTCGTTGCCCAAGAAGGCCGCTTCGATCTTGCCCACTCCCTTGCGGACAAGCCGGATCATCGCCGGATAGCGAGACGGCACAAGCGTCTCGAACGTGTCGATCCGTTCCACGTGGCGCAGGGAAAGGCGGGCGAGATTGGCAATGCGCTGAAGATCGGTTGCGATGAATTCCAGGCTGCGAAGCGTCAGGTGCTTGCGATTGCCCGTTTTTGTGTTCGCAAGTTGCCGGATACAGGCGGCGTGTATGCGCGACTTGAGATTGTGCGCATAGCCGGCGCGATCCAGAATGCGCCTGGCGTGCGCAATGGTCGGTGTCCTGAAGAAGGCTTCGAGCTGAAGCAATTGGCCGTCGATCTCCGCGCACAGAAAGTGGAGATTTTCCCGGATGGTTTTTGGCACGTTAGTCATTGAATGGTCCGAGATAGACTTCGGGGTTCCGCCTACAGCCAAGTGAAAACAGTTTTGTGACATAAACCGGACGCAGATGCTGAGCGTCTTCACTCGAAATCCAGCGTGTTGCTGTCTGATGCGGGTCGGGCGCGGGGCCGAGCCGGGGTTCGTATGTGTCCGGAACACGGCACGTGAAGATGAAATCGAGCTGGTGCTGGAGTTCGGTCCCGCCCGACTTTTCCCGATATACTTCAGCGACATGCAGCAATTCTGCCACGAAAACATCCACCCCGATTTCTTCCCGGCACTCTCGTTTGAGGGCTGTGACGAGGTCTTCTCCGGGTTCCTGTTTTCCACCGGGCAGGGTGAAGTATCTGCCTTTCACAGGGTGTTGTTTTTCCTGAACCAATAAATTTTGCCCGCTCAGGATAAAGGCACGCGGCGTGGACCGGATGCCCGGTCTGAAAACAGGGTGATTCGGATTGTCTTTGGCAGAAATCGCTCCGTCTCCCTCCAGCCGCATCGAGGTCCCGGGCGCACCCATACCGCGGTTCGATGCTGCGGGCGGCGCCAATCGCCGCATGCGCATGTCGAGTATAGTTGAGTCTCGCCTCGAAAGACGCCGCGACGTCTCAAATGTTGTGAAGAAACGTTGCCAGGCGAAGACTTTGTCTGCACGTGCGATTTGCGCGGAATGTCAGATATCCGGCCCAGACGACCGGCTTTCCGTTGTCGGGTCGACCTCGTTTCGCAAGGTCTCAAGTGCCCGCATCCGTTCTTGGGCACGCTGCTGATTTTCACGCGTGACACCGGCGATCAGGACCTCGGAGATCGCCATCAGTGCCAGGGATGAATCCCAGGGGGAGGGCACGGCGACCCTTGCAGGCAGCACGAAGCTGGCGATGCGGCCGACGGGCGACATCCAGCTGTCCGTCACCAGCGCCACGGTCGCACCTTGTCTTGCGGCAGCCTCGGCAAACTGGATGATCTCGGTCTGATAGCGGCGAATGTCGAAAATCAGGACCACATCGCGCGGACTCATGCCCAGCAACTGATCCAGCCAGTTGCCCTGCTGGCCGGCGATGTGATTGACGCCGGAGCGTACGATCCTGAGATGGGCTGCCGTATAGCGGGCGAGCCCGTCGGTAAAGCGGCCGCCGATCAGGTGGAGCGTTCGTTTCTCGTCCGACAAAAGCCGGATCAGTCCATCCAGTTCGCCCCGGGGGAGGTTCTCGAAGGTTTCGCGCACGTTTTCCAGCAGCTGGGAAACATGAGGGTCTCCTCCTTGTTCCGCTTCGAGCGTGGCGCTGCGTGCAAGCGGCGAGTTCAGCTGGCTTTCAAGTTCGCTCCTGAGCTTTTTCTGGAACTCCGAAAAGCCCGGAAAACCAAGGCGGCCGATAAAGCGGAGGATGGTCGGCGAGCTGACGCCGGCTGCTTCGGCGAACTGCGCAACCGTTCCAAGGCCCTGGACGGGATAGTTCGCCATCAGCGCGTGCGCGGCCTTTTTTTCCGTGGCCGTGAATTCGTCGAGGCGGTCTCGAATGTCTTCCAGGAGAGGGCGTTCCATGTGTTTGGCCTGCTTTTGGCCGCGGACGGTTATTTTCATTTGACAGCGGCACCAATCTTCGTATCAAATATTACAGAATTCGGATCAAGCGGCAATCCTGTAATAAACGTTACAAAATTCGCCAGCGGATTTTCAAGGGGAACAGGGAATGGGTGAAAGCCCTGAAAACGGCGTGTCATCGGGGGCCGTGGCGATCGAAAACGCCGCCGGCAATGGCGCGTTTGTTTTCGTCTGCGACCACGCATCCAACCATTTTCCACCTCCCTACGATCAGTGTCTTGGCGTTTCGGAAGCGGAAAAGTCCGCGCATATCTCCTGGGACCCGGGCGCGCTGGGTGTTGCGAAAGGGCTGTCGGACCGGCTCGATTCGCCGCTCGTCCACACCACGATTTCGCGTCTGATCATCGATTGCAATCGGGACGAGGACCGGGAAGATCTTATTCCGAGCCTGAGCGAAACCACTGAAATTTCCGGCAACAGAAATCTGCCCGAGGCCGAAAAATCGTTCCGGCTGGATCTTGTTCACCGGCCGTTTCACAAGGCGATCGACGAGGTCATCGAGGCGCGGCGTGCGCGCGGGCTTGCCACCGCCGTGGTTTCGGTCCACTCCTTCACGCCTGTCTACAAGGGGAAGAGCCGCCCGTGGGAGATCGGGCTGATATCGGACACGGACCGAAGCCTGGCCGAGCCGGTTCTGGCCGGACTTGCAACGCGCGGCGGCCTGACGGTCGGCGACAACGAACCCTATGCCCCATCCGACGGCGTCTACTACACGATCCACCGTCATGGCGAAGACCGGCAGCTGCCCTGTCTGATGATCGAGATCCGGAACGACGAGATCACGACACCGGACCAGGAAACGCGCTGGGCCGATCTTCTGGCACCGTTGCTGTCAAAGGCGATGCACACCGGGGTGCCCGCCGACGGGACCGTTGCGGCGGGAGGTGCCGATGCTTAAGGCGGCGCGCGTCTATGTCCGGGTCGTCGACGGCTTCAATCGCGGCCTCGGAAAGGCCGTCATGTGGGGCGTCTTCATCATGGCCGCCATTCTTCTGTGGTCGTCGATTTCGAAGACATTCTTCAACCCGTCGCTCTGGACGCTGGAAGTGGCGCAGTTCGCGATGGTCGCCTACTACGTGCTCGGCGGTCCTTATTCGATCCAACTGGGATCGAATGTCAGAATGGACCTCTTCTACGCGGAATGGAGCCTGAAGAAAAAAGCCTGGTTCGATGCGTTCACGGTCTTGCTGCTGATCTTCTATCTCTGCGTGCTGCTCTACGGCGCGCTGAATTCCTTCGCCTATTCGCTTGGATATTTCGGCAAGGAGCCCTTTGCGTTTTATGCCGATCTCATCGGGTCCTTCCTGACGGGCGGACCGGAGGCGGCGCGTGAAAAGCTTGGCTATATCGAGCGCAGCCCGACCGCCTGGCGGCCTTATCTGTGGCCCGTCAAGCTGATCATGATCCTTGGCTTTTTTCTCATGCTTTTGCAGGTCGTTGCCGAATTGCTCAAAGACATTGCCCGCATCAAGGGAGAGACGATCTGATGTCGTATGAGATGATCGCTCTTCTCATGTTCTCGTCGATGATGCTGATGCTGCTGACAGGTCAGCGTGTCTTCGGTGCAATCGGCGGGATTGCTTCCGTCGCAGCGCTTCTCTTGTGGGGAACAGGTGGCGGGGACATTCCCTTTTCCGCGGCCATGAAGCTGATGAAATGGTATCCGTTGCTGACGCTGCCGATGTTCATCTTCATGGGTTACGTGCTGTCGGAAACCAAGATCGCCGACGATCTCTACAAGATGTTCCACGTCTGGATGGGACCGATCAATGGCGGTCTCGCGATCGGGACGATCCTCCTGATGGTGCTGATTTCGGCCATGAACGGTCTTTCCGTCGCCGGGATGGCCATCGGGGCGACAATCGCCCTGCCGGAACTGCTCAAACGGAAATACGACAAACGCATGGTCACGGGGGTGATCCAGGCCGGGTCGTCGCTCGGGATCCTGGTGCCGCCATCGGTGGTGCTCGTGCTCTATGCCATGATTGCGCGGGCGCCCGTCGGGCAGCTCTGGCTTGCCGGCGCCGTGCCCGGACTGATGATGGCAGCCATGTTCGTGATCTATATCGCGATCCGGTGCCGGGTTCAGCCTGAACTCGGTCCGGCGCTGACCAGGGACGAACGGGCGGCCTCCCAGGACGAGAAGTACCGCCTGTTGCTGGCCGGCATCCTGCCGATCGTGATCTTCGCGTCGATGATGGTCCCGTTCGTGATGGGCAAGACCAGTCTCGTCGAAGCCTCGGCAATCGGTGCGCTGACGGCACTGCTTGCCGCGGTCGTGCGCCGCCGGATGACGTGGGACATCTTGCTCTTGTGCCTGAAAAACACGCTTGGCATTTCCTGCATGTTCATGTGGATTATCCTCGCGGCTCTCGGCTTTGGTGCCGTCTTCGACGGTCTGGGTGCGGTCAAGGCCATCGAGAACCTCTTTACCGATCAGCTTGGCCTGTCGCCCTGGATGATCCTGATCCTGATGCAGCTGTCGTTCCTTGTGATGGGAACCTTTCTGGACGACACGGCAATGCTGGTGATCGTGGCGCCGCTCTATGTGCCGCTGGTCGGAACACTGGATCTCGGTATGCCGCGGACAGATGTGCTTATCTGGTACGGCGTGCTTTACACGATCACCACGCAGATTGCCTACATGACGCCGCCGTTCGGCTACAATCTCTTCCTGATGCGGGCGATGGCGCCCAAGGACATCACCATGCGGGACATCTACGGTTCGATCACGCCGTTTGTCCTCGTGATGGCCCTCGCGCTGGCGCTCGTGATGGCATTCCCGCAGATCGCCCTTTGGCTGCCTGACCTCGTCTATGGAAGGTGACCGGGCGATGCGGGACAATAAAAAGACTGTCCGGGGGAAACGGACTTTTACTGTGGCAACGAAAGAACCGGCAACGGTCAGGCCGCTTGGAACTTGATCAACAACCAGGGGAACTAGATATGACCAACAGACGTGATTTTCTGAAAAAAGCAGGTGTCGGCACGGTCGCCGCCGCCGGAGCAACGACACTGGCAGCACCTGCCGTTCACGGCCAGTCGCCGATCAAGTGGCGCCTGCAGACCTATGCGGGTCCGGCTCTGGCCGAGCATGTCATCAAGCCGCATATCGATGCCTTCAACAAGGCCGCAAACGGTGAGATGGAAATCGAGCTTTTCACCGCCGATCAGCTTGTGCCGACCGGCGAGCTCTTCCGTGCCATGCAGCAGGGAACGATCGACGCCGTACAGTCCGATGACGATTCCATGGCATCTCCGACGGAAGTCACCGTGTTCGGCGGATACTTCCCGTTTGCATCCCGCTACTCGCTCGACGTGCCGGTGCTGTTCAATCAGTACGGCCTGAAGGAAATCTGGGAAGAGGAATACTCCAAGGTTGGCGTCAAGCACATCTCCGCCGGCGCGTGGGATCCCTGCCACTTTGCAACCAAGGACCCGATCCGCTCTCTTGAAGACCTTCAGGGCAAGCGCGTCTTCACCTTCCCGACCGCGGGCCGCTTCATGAGCCAGTTCGGCGTGGTTCCGGTCACACTTCCCTGGGAAGACATCGAGGTTGCGGTTCAGACCGGAGAACTCGACGGCATCGCCTGGTCGGGTATCACCGAAGACTACACGGTCGGCTGGGCGGACGTGACCAACTACTTCCTGACGAACAACATCTCCGGCGCCTGGGCCGGGTCGTTCTTCGCCAACATGGAACGCTGGAACGAGCTTCCGGACCACCTGAAGACCATGCTTCAGCTGGCCATGGATGCCTCGCATTACTATCGCCAGTGGTGGTACTGGGGCGGTGAAGCAGCCCTGCGCGTCAACGGCACCAAGATGGAACTCACAACCATTCCGGATGCTCAGTGGGCAACGGTTGAAGAAGCCGCAACGGCCTTCTGGGACGAAATCGCGTCCGAGTCTCCCGTCAAGGCGAAGGTCGTCGAGATCTTCAAGAAGTACAATGCCGACATGCAGAAGGCCGGACGGCCTTACCGCTACAGCTAATATCGGCTAAGCAAGAAGCTTCCTGGTCCCGGCACAAGCGCCGGGGCCAGGGACAGATCCACAAATCAATCCTGCCCTGAAACCGGAACTTCGAAAAATGCCTGGCAACCTGACCTTTGACGCACTGAAGACGCTGGTCTCATCCGGCGAGATCGACACGGTGCTTGCGTGTATCGTCGACATGCAGGGACGGTTGATGGGCAAGCGTTTCCATGCCCAGCATTTCGTCGATACGGCTTATGACGAAACCCATTGCTGCAACTACCTGCTGGCGACCGACATCGAGATGTACACGGTCGAGGGCTATGCTTCGACGAGCTGGTCGGGCGGTTACGGCGACTATGTGATGAAACCGGACCTGTCGAGCCTCCGTAAGGTTCCGTGGCTGGAAGCCACGGCCATGGTGATGTGCGATGTCCAGGATCACCACACCCACGAAGACGTTCCGCATTCGCCGCGCGCGATGCTGAAGGCGCAGGTCGCCCGGCTCGCCGACATGGGGCTGACGCCGATCATGGCGACCGAGCTTGAATTTTTCCTGTTCGAGAAAAGCTTCGACGAGATCCGCAAGGAAGGCTTCCGCGATCTCGAGCCGATTTCCGGCTATAACGAGGACTATCATATCCTGCAAACGACCAAGGAAGAGGACGTGTTGCGTCCCGTCCGTAACGGTCTTTTCGGTGCGGGCATTCCGGTTGAAAACACCAAGGGCGAGGCCGAAACCGGGCAGGAAGAGCTCAACATCAAATATGCGCCTGCACTCGATACGGCCGAGTATCACACGATTGCCAAACACGCCGTCAAGGAGATTGCCTGGGCGAAGGGACGGTCGGTGTCCTTCCTTGCCAAGTGGCGCAGCGACAAGGTCGGCTCGTCCTCGCACGTGCACCACTCGCTGTTCGACACGAAAGGCAACAATGTCTTCTGCGACGACAAGGCGGAGCTGGGCATGTCGGACATGATGCGCCACTACCTTGCCGGCCTGATCAAATACGCCCCGGACTATACCTATTTCCTGGCGCCCTACATCAACAGCTACAAGCGGTTCCAGAAAGGCACGTTTGCACCGACCAAGACGGTCTGGTCGGTCGACAACCGCACGGCCGGCTTCCGCCTGTGCGGTGAAGGCACCAAGGCACTCCGGGTCGAGTGCCGGATTGGCGGGTCGGATCTCAACCCCTATCTTGCGCTGGCCGCACTGATCGCCGCAGGCATCAAGGGACTGGAAGAGAAACTGCCGCTCGATCCTCCAACGACGGGCGATGTCTATGAAAATCGCAGGGCCCGGGAAATCCCGCACACCTTGCGCGATGCGCGCGAAACGCTGCGCAAATCGAAGTTTCTGCGCGAAGCCTTTTCCGACGCGGTGATCGATCACTATGCGCGGGCTGCGGAATGGGAAATCGAGGAATTCGACCGGGCGGTCACGGACTACGAAATCGCCCGGGGTTTCGAACGGGCCTAGAACTGTTCAGGTTGCCCTGGCCCACCCCTCATCCTGAGGAAGCGCGAAAGCGCTGTCTCGAAGGATGGGCGGCCGGGTCCGGACAAGTGGCCCATCCTTCGAGACGAACCTTTCGGTTCTCCTCAGGATGAGGGCGCTTTCGAAAAAACGTAATCAGAGAACCCTCGTAAAGAGGATGTAGTGAGGCAACAATGTCAGATGTGATCAAGCTGATTTCGCCCGTAGACGGGTCGGTCTATGCGGAGCGTCCCGCGCTGGACGAGGCTGCGGTCGAAAAGGTCGTGTCGGCGGCCAGAAGCGCACAGGCAGGCTGGGCGGCAACTCCGATTGCCGAGCGCGTCGCCCTTTGCATGAAGGCCCTGGAAGCGCTGAAGGAAATGAACGACGATGTCGTGCCCGAACTTGCCTGGCAAATGGGCCGTCCCGTGCGCTATGGCGGTGAGCTTGGCGGCACGATCGAGCGGACCGAGTATTGTGCCTCCATTGCAGCTGACGCGCTCGCCGATATCGAACGGACGGACAAGCCGGGCTTCAAGCGCTACCTCCGGCGGGTGCCGCTCGGGATCGTCATGGTGATCGCGCCCTGGAACTATCCGTTCATGACGGCCATCAACACCATCATGCCCGCCCTGATGGCCGGGAATGCTGTCGTGCTGAAGCACGCCGCGCAGACATTGCTGGTCGGTGAGCGCCTTGCACAGGCCTTTGAAACAGCCGGCCTGCCGAAAGGCGTTTTCCAGAATATCGTGCTGACGCATGCGGGCACTGAAAAACTGCTGGGTTCCGGCCTGATCGATCATGTCAATTTCACCGGTTCCGTCGCCGGTGGCCGGGCGATCGAAAAGGCGCTGGCGGGTACGTTCGCGACGCTCGGGCTTGAGCTTGGCGGCAAGGACCCCGCCTATGTGCGCGCCGACGCCGATCTGGACTATGCCATCGGCAACCTCGTCGACGGTGCCTTCTACAATGCCGGACAGTGTTGCTGCGGCATAGAACGTGTCTACGTGCACGAGAGCCAGTTCGACAGGTTCGTGGACGGGTTTGTCGACCTGACGAAGCAATATCAGCTGGGCAACCCGCTGGACGAGGCGACGACGCTTGGCCCGATGGCGCAGGCCCGGTTCGCGGCCTGGGTGCGCGAGCAGACCGGCGAAGCGCTGCGCAAGGGCGCAAAGGCACATGTCGACCTGTCCGCGTTTCCGGAAAACAAGGATGGCACGCCGTATCTGGCACCGCAGGTTCTGACCGACGTGAACCACCAGATGTCGGTCATGCGGGAAGAGAGTTTCGGACCTGTTGTCGGCATCATGAAAGTGAAGGACGACGAGGAAGCGCTGCAGTTCATGAATGACAGCCCCTATGGCCTGACCGCGTCGATCTGGAGCGAAGACGTCGATGCTGCCGCCTGTATCGGCGACAGGATCGAAACGGGTACCGTTTTCATGAACCGCTGCGACTATCTCGATCCGGCTCTGGTCTGGACAGGAGTCAAGGAGACGGGCAAGGGCGCCGCGCTTTCGGAGATCGGCTTCCATAACCTGACACGGCCGAAATCGTTCCACTTCCGCGTGGAGCATTGAGGCCGGAGAAAGAGGAACCGGGACCGCGCGCATCCCTTGTGTTGTTTTCCCGGCCGACCCGGAGTGGAAGGCCGGGAGCCATTCACCCGAAACGGGGCAGGTGACTTTTGTTTTGACCGATGGGCTTCAGGCCCTGCACATGCAGGGGCAAAAACAGAAGAGCGCAGGTCCCCTTTTGAAGTTGCAATCGCTCGCTGGTTTACAAGAAAAGAACTGTCAGAATTCGAGAGATCCCCATGAGTTCACTTCCCAACGTCAACTGGTCCTATCCAACGTCCGTTCGCTTCGGTGTCGGACGCATCAGGGAATTGCCGGATGCCGTCAAGGCGGCCGGCATGACCAATCCCCTGCTGGTTACCGATCCGGGTCTTGCCGGCCTGCCGATGGTCGCCGATGCCATCGCGGGCCTTGAGGCCGCCGGTCTGTCAGCTGCTGTATTTTCGGACGTCAAGCCGAACCCGGTCGACAGCAACATTTCCGCCGGCGTTGCCGCCTTCAAGGCCGGCGGCCACGATGGGGTCATTGCCTTCGGCGGCGGCTCGGGTCTCGACGCCGGCAAGCTGATCGCGTTCATGTCCGGCCAGACGCGGCCGATCTGGGATTTCGAGGACATCGGCGACTGGTGGACCCGGGCGGACGCCGACGGCATCGCACCGATCATCGCGGTTCCGACAACGGCGGGAACCGGGTCCGAAGTCGGCCGGGCGGGCGTCGTCACCAATGAGGCGACCCACACCAAGAAGGTGATTTTCCATCCCAAGATGCTACCGGAAATCGTGATCTGCGATCCGCAGCTTACCGTCGGCATGCCCCGGTTCATCACGGTCGGAACCGGCATGGACGCGCTGGCGCATTGCCTGGAAGCCTATTCGGCCCCGATGTATCACCCGATGTCAGAGGGTATTGCGCTTGAGGGCATGCGCCTTGTTTTCGAAAACCTGCCGAAGGTGGCCGCCGACGGCGATGATCTGGAGGCGCGCGGCCATCTCATGAGCGCCGCTGCAATGGGGGCGGTCGCGTTTCAGAAAGGGCTTGGCGCGATTCATTCGCTTTCGCACCCGGTCGGAGCCCTCTACGACACCCATCACGGCATGACCAATGCGGTCTTCATGCCCTATGTTTTGCAGTTCA
The DNA here is from genome assembly GCF_030733265.1 of Roseibium sp. MMSF_3412. Classification (GTDB taxonomy): domain Bacteria; phylum Pseudomonadota; class Alphaproteobacteria; order Rhizobiales; family Stappiaceae; genus Roseibium. Next base: position 70,107 of record NZ_JASHJI010000014.1, read on the forward strand.
ACAGACCGGCCATCGAGCAGAAATTCGAACGCCTCGGCGGCTTCCTGGGAATTGCCGGTGGCTATCAGGGCGTCCTCGATGCCGTGCTCAAACTGCGCGATGACCTCGATGTGCCGCACACGCTGTCCGGTCTCAATGTCGACGACAGCAAGCGCGATCTGATTGCCGAGATGGCAATCGTCGACCCGACGGCTGGCGGCAATCCGGTCGAACTCACGAAAGACGGTGCACTCGAGATCTTCGACAGGGCTCAGCTCGGCACTGTCTAGCCACTCAATTCGAGGAAGTGGAAAAGTCCCCATATCAGTGCAGTTCCGCGCACAAGATCCCTGATCACTTGTGCGGAACATTCCATTGAGCCATCGGCGTTGTAAGACTAACGTAACGAATACGCCCTTAGTGTAGCGCCGATGCCAGATTGAAGTGAGGGGACCTGATCATGACGGTAGCGCGGGTTGCTCTGTCATTCCTGTGTGTGGCCTGTCTTGTGCTCTCTTCGCAGACAGTGACCGCGCAAGGGACTATTTTCGCGCCGGGCTGGACACTCCAGCCCGATGCATCCACTGTTCGCTTTCAGTCCGTGAAGAACCTGACAAAGGTGGAGAGCAGTGGCTTTGCCCAGTATCAGGGAAAAATTGATCCGGACGGTTCGGCCGAAATCCGGATCTTCCTGGATTCCGTCGACACCAAGATCGATCTCAGAAACGTGCGGATGCGTTTCCTGTTCTTCGAGACGTTCGAGTTTCCGGAAGCCGTGATCTCCACGACGATCGACCCGGCTGCGCTGGCCGATCTTGCCAAACTCAGGCGGAAAATCATCCCGCTGACCTTCGATCTTCAGCTGCATGGTGTGACCAAGCCACTTGAAACCGAGGTCGCGGTAACGCTTGTCGGTGAGGATATCGTTGCGGTTTCATCGACTGAACCGATTTCGATCGCAACCAGCGACTTCAACCTGGATGGCGGCATCAAGAAGCTGGAAGAAGCAGCGAATGTCGCCATTGTGCCGTCTGCGACCGTGACATTCGATTTCCTGTTCTCCAAGAATGCCGGCGAACAGGTCGTGGCGGAAGCAAAGCCGGAAGCGACCGAGGCGGCAGCCACGGCAATCGAACCGGAAGGAAATCTGGACGACGAAGCCTGCAAGGGACGTTTCGAAATCCTGTCCCGCACCGATAACATCTATTTCGCCAGCGGCAGTGCGCGGCTCGACGCGAGAAGCGCACCGCTGCTCGACAGTCTTGTCGACATCATCGCGCGGTGCCCGGATCTGAAGATCGAGGTCGGCGGCCATACGGACAGCGATGGTAGCGCGGCGGGCAATCAGCGTTTGTCAGAACGGCGTGCTGCAGCGGTTGAAGACTATATCTCCGCGAAGAACGTTTCCGCCTTGCGCATTTCCAGCGTCGGCTATGGCGAAACCAGACCGGTTGCCTCCAACGACACACCTGACGGCAAGCGCCGCAACCGCCGTATCGAGTTTACTGTTGTCGAATAAGACCAAATTTCGCTGGGCTCTGCTGTTTCTTCTGCCTGTCCTGTTCCTGTTCTCGCAGGCACAGGCAGACGACGATGACAATCCGCGTCTGGCGCTGGTGGTCGGCAATTCGGCATATTCGTATGTCACGCCGCTCGACAATCCGAAGAACGATGCCGTTCTCATGGCTGAATCGCTCGAGGCCGTCGGCTTTGACGTGATGCTGGTGACGGATGCTTCACGTGACGAGCTTACGCGGGCCATTGCCGATTTCGGCCGAAAGCTGCGGGACGCGGATGACGATGCGACAGGCCTTTTCTACTACGCAGGACACGGCGTGCAGTCCTTCGGTTCGAACTTTCTGCTGCCCGTCGATGTGAATCTCTCAGATGCCGCCGATCTCAGCCTGGTCGCCGTTCCGGCACAGGCGCTGCTGCGCCAGATGTTCTCGGCGCGAAACCAGACAAATATTGTCATTCTCGATGCCTGCCGTGACAATCCGTTCGAAGCCATTCCGGACCTCAACGAGAACGGTCTCGCGGAGATGAAGGCACCGCGCGGCACGTTCCTGGCCTATTCGACGGGACCGGGCGAAGTCGCTCTTGACGGGGTCGGTGCGAACAGTCCCTTCACCAGTTCGCTTGCGCGGCGGATGTCGGCCCCCGGCGTTCCCATCGAGACGCTGTTCAAGAATGTGCGCCGCGATGTTCTTGAAGCGACCAACGGTGTTCAGACGCCGTGGGACACGTCCTCCATGACCGCGAATTTCCAGTTCGTGCCCGCCGTGATGCCGTCGCCCGCGGAAATCCAGGAACGCCAGCTTTGGGAAACGGTCAAGCTGAGCAAGGACCCGATCCAGGTGATGCTGTTCCTGCGCGCCAATCCCGAGAGCCGCTTCGCAGGAGAAGCCCGCTCCCTGCTGCAGGATCTCGTTTCCAGCGAGATGCAGGAAACCGCGTCCTCCAGCGATCCGGAAGTGCCCGCGCCCGCGCCGGCTCCGGTTTCCGTCGATCCCAGCGATGCGGAGCGCGCGCTTATCGAGGCAGCCCGCCAGGCCGGCACCGCCGACGCCTACAAGGACTATCTGGATACCTATCCGGACGGTCATTTTTCAGAGCTTGCGCGCCTGGAACTGCAGACCATCGAACGGAACGAGCCGCGGACCGATCCGATCTCCGAGCCGATTGTCCCGGTCGCGCCAACGCCTGAGGTGACGGCTGGCGAAAGTTCCGGCGGTCTGCCGGATGTGGTCGCCTTCAACGCCCCGCTGGGTGCCGGAGATCCGGAAATCGCGACGCGAAGCATTTCCGACCTGATTTCCGCGAGCCCCCGCTTCCCCCCGATCGAGGGTCTTCCGGAAGCGGCCTGGAAAGACAAGACCTGTGCGTCCTGTCACCAGTGGGAGCAGGCGAACCTGTGCACCCAGGCCAAGACCTATATGAACGACCAGACACGGGCCGTCACAAAAGAGCATCCCTTCGGCGGTGTGTTCAAGCAGTTGCTTCGGATCTGGGCCGAAGGTGGATGCCAGTAGCCACTCCGGTCGCCTGAACAGACTGACCTGACCGATACGGATCCGAACGTCTTGCCACCTCAGCCGCGGCGGATATCCGATAGCTTGCGCGGCGCGCAAATCTCGCGAACACGACCCGTTTTCACATCATACAGCAATGCGGAGACGGTGAGCCCGCCGGGGATCACCGGCGCGTCGGCCAGCCTTGCAATGTCACGTTTCAGGTCTGTTTCCTGATCGACGACCGCGGAAGCCGAGACGTCGATCCCGAGCGTTGCCTCAAGCGCATTCCGGAACTCCGGATCGGCAAAGTTCTGAGCGCCGCATTGCGTGTGCTGCATGAGGGCGAGGTTGAATTTCGGGTCGCGGTTCCCGGTCATTTTGCCCACCATGAAGGCGAGGGTTGCGATTTCGTCGATGACGGACGCTGTGACCCGCCCGCCATTGTTGCGCAGGACGACAGCGTCGCCGAGATCGAGGCCAAGAACGTGGGCGGGATCGACCCTGGCGTCGATGCAGGTAAGGATCAGTGTGCCGAGTTTCGGCAAGATGGGCAGATCTGCAGCTTCAAAACGATCCGCAAAGCGGCTGTTTCGGTCCAGTATGGCTGTGTTGTCGGTCATGGTTCCATATTCCTCCGATGACAGAAAATCAGGCGACTTTTGTGGGTGCGGAAACCGGCATTGTTGGCGCATGTGTTGCGGTCCATTCCGGCGTGTCCTGGCTGAAGTTCGGACTTGCTAGGCGGACGTAGTCCCGCTGTGACTGGATGCGTTCCAGATCGAGGGCAGGTGTCAGAAGGATTTTCAGGAAGCCGGCAAGTGCACGGGCAGACGCCGTCAGGTTTCTTTTCAGATCGGGCCGAGCGGCAACTGTCCGGCGCACGATGCTTTCGAAGGTTTCGGGTGTTCGGCCTGCCAGACGCAAGACGTCTTCGGTCGGCGCACTGACGGCAAAACTGCCGCGCCGGTATTCCTCTGCATAAATGGCAAGCTGAGACACGGCGGCTTCCGAATAATTGGACGGCGGCAAGGCGCGCAGGGCCTTGGTCATCATCTTTTCGGAAATGTCCATGTATCTGACACGCCGCCCGAGCGCCCGCCCCATCGCGGCGGCAATGTCGTTCGGCGACAGCAGTTCCGGGCCGGTCGGGCGGTAACGCCTGCCGGCATGGGTCTCCGGGTCGGTCAGGGCCGCCACGGCGACGGCGGCTATGTCCTCGTTTGATGGCGGTGCGTTTTTCTTTTTATCTCCCGGACCGAGCGGCATCGTGAAGAGACCCAGATGAGCGGCCATGTCGATCACCATCAGATAGTTGTCGGCAAACCATCCCGGATCGACCGAGGTGACACTCAAGCGCGGAGACAGGCGGATCAAGGCGTCGGAAAGATAGACTTCCCTTGTGAACAGGGACGGGTGATCGGAAGAGGTGAGCCATTGCCCGAGCGTGACAACGTGCTCAAGGTTCGCCTCGTTTGCGGCGACCGTGAAGACGGCATTGAAGTGCAGGCCATTGGGGGCTGTCGGCGCGCAGTGATAGGCACGCTGCACCCCGTCCATTGCCGCGTGCATGTCCGTCAATGCGTATTGATTGCCGACAAAAACGTCCGCACCGGCACGTTCCAGCAGGGCCGAACGGTTGTCACGCCTCCTGACAAAGGCCCTTACCGGGTAGCCTTTTTCACACAGTTGCAGGGCGGTTGGAAGACCAGTCTTGCCGGCTGCGCTGGTCACGAGAATTTTCGGTTTCATTGTCGCGTCTCACTTATAGATGATGATTGTAATCTTAAAATATAGATGATAGATAAAATCTAAATTGTCAAGCCGATGGAGAGAGGCGCCCATGCCGAGAATGTCGGAAGCCGAAAAACGCAAGTCGCACAAACGGATACTGGAGAAAGCCGCGCAGCTTTTCCGTGAGCGGGGCGTGGAAGCGCCGAGCGTATCCGACGTCATGCAGGCGGCCGGTCTTACCCATGGGGGGTTTTACCGGCACTTCAAATCAAAGGACGACCTTGTGGTCTCGGCCTTCAGGCTCGCCGTCGACGATGTCCTTGCCGATATGGAGGCTGCCGTGACAGAGGAAGAGAGGGCCGCAGCGCGTGCAGACTATATCGACACGTATCTGTCGATGTGCCACGTCGATAACCGGGGCAATGGTTGCCCGCTGGCAGCGCTTGCCGGAGAGCTTTCCAGAGGCTCGCCGGATGCGAAAGCTGAGGGCCTGCATGCCGTGGAAAGAGTGTCGGAGCATTTGCGCGAAGGCACGGATGCGGGGCAGGGGATTGCTTTGCTGGCGCTGATGCTCGGAACCGTCACTCTCGCGCGTCTGGCGGAACGGGAAGAAACCGTGCAAACGGTACTGGACGCCGGACACACGGGTGCCGATTTGATCCGGAGCGCGTGGCCGGAAACAGCGAAGGAAGTTGATGCCAAGTCTGTTTAGTGCGCGCCGCGGACCTGCTTGCGAAAAGCGCTGCGACGCCACTGTGTGAAATCGTCTGTGTAGAGCGTTGCCACCAGGTCCTTGAACCTATTTTCAAGCTCATCGACTGTCATGCCGTCGGGTCGTACGTTGACGTCAAAAAGTGTGCAGGTTTCCCATGCATCTGAACGAAGCAGGCGTCCTTCCGACTTTAAGCGCTCATAAAGTGGTGTTCCGGGGAACGGCGTTTGCACCGTTACCTGCACATCATAAAGACCGCTGTCCCTGACGAACTTTGCGACGTCTTCGAAGCTTTCCTCGGTCTGTCCGTCGAGCCCCAGAACAAAGCATCCGTTCACGGTGATGCCGTGTTGCTGTATCCGGTGAACCGCCTCCAGATAGGTGTCGGCGCGCTTGGCCTTCCAGTTGGTCTTCTGCTCGATCCCGTCCAGAACCGTCTTGTCTGTCGCCTCCAGTCCGATCAAAAGCTGGCTGCACCCGGCATCACGCAGCATGGAAAGCAGCTCCGGATCATCTGCAACCGACACATCCGTTTCCGTAAACCAGCGAATGTTCTCGCCTGCGAGGGCCTTGGCCAGCCGCTTTGCATGAGCCTTGTTGGCAAAGGTGTTGTCATCTGCAAACTCAATGAACGGCTTTTCCCAGATTGTTTTAATTCGGTGGATTTCGGCGATGACTTTCTCTACCGGTTTGGTCTTGAACCTGGGTGAGATGCGGATCGAAGAGGCGCAGAAGTCGCAGGAAAGCGGGCAGCCGCGCTGGGTCTGGACCGTGAGCCTGTTGTAGCGGTCGATATCGAGCAGTTCGAACGCCGGCATGGGGGCGTGCCGCAGATCGAAGGAACTTGAACGAGTATCGTAAACCTGCTTCAGAGCGCCAACTTTCAGGTCTTTCATAACTTTTGGCCAGACCGCTTCGCCCTCGCCGAGGACAATCGCATCGGCGTGACGAGCAGCTTCCTCCGGACACGCCGAGACATGCAGTCCACCCAGGATCACCTTGGTTCCTTCGCGGCGATAGTGATCTGCAAGAGTATAGGCGTCCTTGATTTGAGCAGAATAACTTGAGATCGCGACCGCATCATATTCACCCGGAAATTCGTCCGGACCGGCAATGTCCGGAACCTCATGGTAGCTGACATCGATGTCGGACCGGGTCAAACCGGCAAGGGTCAAAAGGGCAAGGCTTGGCAGCGATGCGATCACCTTGCTGCGTTCCACAAATCCCGGCAGCGTCAGACCAAGTTGCATCAGGTCCTGGTTCTGAACCCGGACACCGCTCATGGCGATCAGGCCAAGCCTCATCCGGAAGCCTTTCGCGAGTGAATGCGAATGACCAGAAACGCATACATGATGAGGAGAACAGGCGTTGCGACCACAGAGAAGAAGGTCATCGCACCCAAAATGGCATAGGCCCTGTCGTTGGAAGTCGGATCGCGAAGTCCGCCCATGATATTGAAGACGGCTTGCTCAAGATTGAGGATTGTCAGCGCCGTCACAATGAGGGCAAGCGGCAGAAGCGTTGCGACGACCACAGCTACTTCAGAGAGTTTGCCAACGCGGCGCAAGAAGACTGCGAATAGAACTACCCGCCACGCGGCAACGATCAGGAGAAACCAGACATTCGCCAGCTGGGCCGAGGAGAGCGCCATGAAACGCTCGACTGGAATGGCATAAAGGAGCGCCGGCAGCGAGGTAAGGGTGATGAAGATCAGAATGTTGCGGTAGCTGAGATTCTGAGGTTTGAGCGGGGCTGAAATGGCCCAGACGATCGCCGCCAGGGCAAAAACATATCCAAGAGAGCCGAGGCCCGCATATTGCCACCAATCTGCACTCGGGTGATCCCAGTACCGGCCAATCCCGACGAGCCAGGTGGTGAAGAGACCCCAACCGAGATAGATGTGCCAGTGCTCCGCGAGCGACGGCTTGAAGGCTCTAAAGGACAAGAGCCGGACCTGGTCAGCCAGCACGCGCAAGAAAACATTCAAAGGCCAGCCTCCATTCGGGCCGTTCAGTAAGAAGCCCACCTGAGATGCAATTCAAAACACCACTACCTTATTTCATCCTTCGACAATCCATTTCAACACGTGTTGGTGCAGTGAGGTTATGAAAAAAAAACGCGCCACAAAGTGGCGCGATTTTTTTGGATGTGGGCGTGGTTCGCCCGCATGGTGTTTGCTGAAAATCAGGCGTTCTGCTGTTTCTCGATCACGTGCAGCATGGCGACCATGACGATGCCGTAGAGAACGTGTCCGATCAGGGCGACCCAGACGATGCCGGTGAAGTTCAGGAAAAAGGGCAGGCCTGCGAGGGACGTGATGCCGCCGATGGCGAAGACCCAGAGACCGAAGCCGTAGATCGCGGACGGGATGAACCAGTGGGTGTTGCCGATAACGCGCTGCCACAGCGGTGCGAAGATGAACATCCAGCCGATTGGGTAGCCGATCAGTCCAACGACATAGAAGTGCACGAAGTAACCGGCGAATGCATTGTTGGGAAGTCCGAGGCTGCCGAGCAGGCTCTGTGCAAGACCATGCGGGGAAAGCTTGGCAAAACCGAGTGCCGGGCTGATCACCTGACCCCAGAGATCAAATGCGACCGTTGCGAAGAAGCCGGTGACAAACATCAGTCCGAGCGTTGCGAAGTTGATGGTGGGCAGTGCGCCGACCAACCTGTTTTCAGAAGTAAGTGTCGTCATGTTCATTAGCCTTCCAGATTACAAATCTTGTTGCGCCCTTGATTTAGGAAGGCCGTCGGTAACTTGCATTCAACTGGGTGTTCCCTGTTCTGACGTTTATTTCAACGTCCGCTCGCGCGTTTTCACGCGGCCGCGATGTCGCTGTTATGAGCCTTGCGGACGATGAAACGGCAAAGAGGACAGGGAGGCGGGCCAGGGTACGCACGCATAAATGAAGTCAATTTGGTTTGGATTGTGTTTGGTCACCAACCAGTCTCAGATCTTCGATGCGAGTGAACAACCTTTTTGGAAACCACACCTAGCCTTCTTCCGCCGTGACGATGGCCCAGTTCAGGCTGAACCGGTCGAGATATTTCTTCAGTCGGTCGGCGTCGTTGCGGCTTGTCCTTGTTGCGCGCGAGGCCGCGAACAGAGTTCTGCCTGCCGCACTTAAGGAAGGGCTTTTGCGGCAAACACGGATAACATAGGCCAGCTGTACCCTGTCGAAGGCGTCGATCTCCGTAACCCTGTCACCGAGGAGATCCTGCAACAGGACATCATCGGGGTTGACCTCGGCGCTGGTCCACTGGCTTTCAAGCGCCTCGACTTCCTGCTGCACAAGCGACAGGGTGATACGTCCGCGCGGCGCCAGCGTGCACAGGCGCTGAACCGATGCACCGAGGTCGCGGAAGTTGCCGGGCCAAGGGGTTGCCGGTGATGCGGCGAACTCCAGGTACCGGGTGCGCGCGTCCGCGTTGAAGCCGACCCGGTTGCCGAGGAGCTTTTCGGACCTGTCGAGTTCAAACTCGATATTGGGTTCAATGTCCTCGCGCCGTTCGGTGAGTGACGGCAGCCGGAAGGTCCAGAGATTCAGCCTTGCATAAAGGTCCGGCCGGAACCGTCCCTCCGAGACGAGTTGCCCGAGGTTGCGGTTGGTGCCCGCGATCAGCTGGAAGCGGCTGGTGATCTCGTGATCGGAGCCGACCGGCAGGAAGCGTCCGGTCTCGACGGCGTGCAGGATCATCGCCTGTTCGTCGAGACCGAGCTCATTGATCTCGTCCAGGAACAGAACGCCGCCATCGGCTTCGCGCAGCAATCCGCGTCGGTCCGGGCTGCCGGTTCCCATGGTTCCACGGCGATGGCCGAAAAGGCTCGACATGGCGCGCTCGCCTTTCAAGGTGGCGCAATTCACGTGAACCAGACGGCCCTTGACCCTGCGCCGCTGAAGCTTCAACTCGTAGATGCGTTCGGCCAATTCGCTCTTGCCGGTCCCGGTATCGCCGAGCAGCAGAAGAGGCGCATCGGAGTTGGTGGCGACCAGCTCAACCCGCTCGATAAGGCTGTTGAAGGCGGCGTTCCGGGTTTCTATCCCCGCCTTCAGGAGCGCGTTGTATTCCTCCGCAATGAGATCGAAGCGCTGCTGGAGGGCGTCGTAGCGGGAAAGGTCGAGATCGACGATGTTGTACTGGCCGCTCAGATCACCGTCCTCGCCGCGCGGCGGCGACGTCTGTACCAGTTTGGCCGGAACGTGGCGGGACTCGGTCAGCAGGAACCAGCAGATCTGGGCGACATGCGTCCCCGTCGTCAGGTGGACGAAGTAGTCCTCGCGATCCTCGTCGAACCCGTAGTCGCGCGCGAAGTCGAAGAGGGCGCCATAGACTTCCTGAAAGTCCCAGGGATCGCGGAGATCGACCTGTTGCAACAGCACCTCGGTCGCCGGGCTGGCGTCCTCGATCTCGCGTTTCACATTCTGAGCCAGGCGATGATGGGCCCGGTCGTACAGCAGTTCCAGGCGGTGAACCGGAAAAAGACCATGCTGCGTCACGGCAATCGACGGCCGCCACCGGCGCTTCTTGCCCGCGTCCAGTTGGGTGCCGAGGAAGCCGATGACGACGTTCTTTTTCACGCATCTATCCATTTTTATAATTCACTATCTGTGTATATAAGATTATTTCCTGATAGAAATGTCAATATCGTTAAAAAGTTATATTTTTCAATTAGTTAGTCTGATTTTTGTTTTTTGTTTTGCCATGCGTCAGGTTGCGGCATTCTCCTTCTCGACACAGACATCAACCCCAACGCCTTCAAGGGCGCGGATTTGTGGAGAGAGAAAATGGCGAACAAAACCCTGTTTGCATCCCAGCGTGGACGTTTTTCCGGCAAAGCCGACGCCAGAAACCTGGCAGGTGGCAAGGCCTATGCCTACGAGGATCGTCACAGGCTGGCCCAGCTGGCGGCGACCGGGTCCATCGGCAACACGTTCTACCAGTCTGCCGAGCTGGAACTGCAGGCGGTTCTGGAAGCCGCCGAAAAGGTTCCGGACACCTTCCTGGCAAAGACGGCAGTCTATGCCCGCCAGAAGGGCAGGATGAAGGATCTGCCGGCACTCTTGCTGGCGGCTCTGGCATCGCGTGATGCGGTTCTGCTTGCCAAGGCGTTCCCGAAAGTGGTCACCGACGGCAGGATGCTGCGCAACTTCGTGCAGATCATGCGCTCCGGTCAGGCGGGACGAAAGTCGCTCGGCACACGTCCGAAGGCGCTCGTTCGCGGATGGCTGAACGCGGCAACCGAGTATCAGTTGCTGCAGGCCTCGATCGGTAACGATCCGTCGCTGTCGGATGTCATCAAGATGGTGCACCCGAAGCCGCGCGATGCAGAGCGGGCTGCCCTGTTCGCCTGGCTGATCGGAAAGCCGTGCGACGTTGAAAAGCTGCCGGAACAGGTCCGTGCCTATGTGGCGTTCAAGGAGAACCCGAAAGGCCAGGCACTGCCGGATGTCCCGTTCCAGATGCTGACGCATCTGCCCCTTTCCAGGGAAGACTGGGCGAAGCTGGCGGAACGCGGGACCTGGAACATGGTGCGCATGAACCTGAACACTTTCCTGCGTCATGGCGTTTTTGAAGGTGGGCGGTTCGAAAAGACGCCGGCCGTGCGTCTGGTGGCGGATATTCTGAAGGATCCGACGCGGATCAGGAAGGCGCGTGCTTTCCCGTACCAGCTGCTGACGGGTTTTCAGGCCCTGTCGGACGAAATGCCGGCAGAGATCCGCGAGGCGATGCATGAAGCGATGGAGATCTCGGTCGCCAATGTCCCGGCCCTGAGGGGCCAGGTGGTTGTGTGCCCGGACGTCTCCGGTTCCATGGCTTCGCCTGTGACCGGTTACCGAAAGGGTGCGACGACGGCGACGCGCTGTGTTGATGTCGCCGCTCTGGTCGCCGCGGCGGTGCTGCGCCGAAATCGCGGGGCCACGGTCCTGCCGTTCGAGCTCAAGGTGCGGCCGGTCAAGCTGACCGGGCGAGACACCGTGATGACCAATGCCCGAAAGCTCACCGAGCAGTGGGGCGGCGGAACGAACTGCGCGGCACCGCTGGCGTGGCTGAACGCCAAGCGCCGTGCCCCGGATCTGGTCATTCTGGTTTCGGATAACCAGTCCTGGGCCGGGATCCAGGCGGGCCATCAGACCGGCGTGATGCGTGAATGGGAAACGCTGAAAAGGCGTAACCCGGACGCAAAGATGGTGTGCATCGATATCGCGCCCTACGGTTCGACCCAGGCCAAGTCGCGGCCGGATATCCTCAACATCGGGGGCTTCTCCGATGCGGTGTTCGATCAGGTCGCGGCCTTTGCCAAGGGCACCATGAATGCCGACCAGTGGGTTGGGGAGATCGATGCCATCGATCTCGAATGAGACTGGAAAGCGCGGCGGGCGACCGCCTGCCGCGCTTGAGAAGAGATCTGGCGGATGCCGGCAGGACTACATTCTTGACCATGAGTGTCCTGTCATCTCTTGCCGCCGCAAGGAACAACCGGTCAGGGCGAATGCCTGCAGAACTACATCGACTATGAATCGCCAGGTTGCGGGTTCGAATCCCGCCGCTGCAACCAACTGATGCAGCGTAGCTCAACGGATAGAGCAGGAGTGTTTTGCACCCACCTTGTCGCCCTGACCGGGCCGACCTTTCAGCCGGACACAGACCGGCGCAAACACGAGAACAAGAAAATCAATCGCGGCGGATGCCGGCAGGACTACATTCTTGACCATGAGCGTCCTGTCATTCCTTGCCGCCGCACCCGAAAACACGGTCAGGGCGAATGCCCGCAGAACTACATCGACACATAATCGCCAGGTTGCGGGTTCGAGTCCCGCCGCTGCAACCACCTAAGGCAGCGTAGCTCAAACGGTAGAGCAGGAACGTTTTGCACCCCTTTGTCGCCCTGACCGGCAACCGAATTTGAAACGGTATACTGAATGCGGCTTTGCCGCGAAATCGGGGATGCCGGTAGGATTACAGGTAGACGCCTCCCGGCAGGGCCGGGAGGGGAGGCGCGCAAGCGCTTCCCGTGCCAGTTCAAGTCTGGCCCGGAGCAATCCGGTGGCGGAATGAAGATCTTGCCAGACCTTGCCCCGCACAGCCTGGCGGATGCCAGCAGGACGACAGTGAGTGTCGCCGGTGCAACTCCGGCCCGCGGTTTCCGCGGAGAGGTCCTGCGACCCATGTTTGCCGCCAGGCAGGTATGAAGGAAGAAGATGATGACGATTGAAACGGAAACGACGACACTGACCAGCGCGATGCTGACCGCGTGGGGCCACGAAGAAGGCAAGGCCTTCGGCGCGGCCCTCAGGGACGGCCAGGCGGCGCTCAATGAAGGCACGTCGCTGGATGCCGTGCGTCAGATGCTGGAAAGCTACAAGCCGGACCCGGTTCTGCCGCTGGCCGCCTCTGGAGCAAAGCCGTTTCACGTCAACCTGGACGCGGAGGGCGAGGACGAAGAGGCGAACCTGAAGGCCGTCAAGCATCACATGACGGAACTGATGCGCACACCGACCGTAGAGGCAGGGGCGATCATGCCGGATGCCTGTCCGGCCGGTCCGCTCGGAACCATTCCGGTCGGCGGCGTGGTGGCGGCGCGCGGTGCGATCCACCCGGGAATGCACAGCGCCGATATCTGCTGCTCGGTGATGATGACCGAGTTCGAGGATGCCGACCCGAAGGCGGTTCTGGATGCGGCGCATTCGGTGACGCATTTCGGCGGCGGCGGGCGTGCCAACGGCAAGCGCTTCACAATGTCCATGAGCCTTTACGACCAGTTTCGCGAGAACCGGTTCCTGAACAACCCGAAAATCCTGCGTTCGGCGCAGGAGCATCTGGGAACCCAGGGCGACGGCAACCATTTCCTGTTTGTCGGCGTCTCCAGGAAAACCGGAAAGACCGCGATGGTAACCCATCACGGCTCGCGTGGACCGGGCGCGCTGCTTTACAGGATCGGCATGAACGTTGCGGAAAAATACCGCAGGAAGCTGTCGCCGAAAACGCTGAAGCACAATGCCTGGATCCCGTCCGAGAGCGAGGAGGGGAAAGCCTATTGGGACGCGCTGCAGCTGATCCGCAAGTGGACCAAGGCCAACCACAACGCGTTGCATCAGGCAACGGTCGAGGCGAGCGGTGCAAGCCACTCTGATCGCTTCTGGAACGAGCACAACTTCGTGTTTGAACGCGATGGACTGTTCTACCACGGCAAGGGGGCAACGCCTGCCTGGGACGGGTATGCGTCCGACGCGACGGGACTGACCCTGATCCCGCTGAACATGGCGGAGCCGGTTCTGGTCGTACGCGGCAAGGATGCCGGTCATGCGCTCGGGTTCTCTCCGCATGGTGCAGGACGCAACTTTTCGCGTTCCGAGCACAAGCGCCGCTCGCTCGGCAAGACGCCGGAAGCGATGCTGCGCGAAGAAACGGAAGGTCTCGACATCCGGTTCTTCGAGGAGAAGATCGATGTCTCCGAACTGCCGTCCGGCTACAAGAAGGCGGATGCGGTGGTCGCCCAGATCAAGAAATACGGTCTGGCCGAGATCGAGGACTATATCGATCCGTTCGGCTGCATCATGGCCGGCGATATCGAGCCGTTCTGGAAAAAGAAGAAAGGGGCAAGGCGGTAATCTGCCTTGCTTCGCAAATCTGGTGAACCGGTCAGGGCATGGCCAACGGTCTTGCTTTTGCGCGCCGCTCAAGAAGCAGGGCCGCAAGAGCAGCGGCCAGTCCGATGGCGGAACTGGCGAGCATGAGCGCGAGCACGGTCACGGGCTCATCGCCTGAACCGATGGCGATGCCGGTCAGGCTTGTCAGCGCCGCGCCGACTGCAAGAGCCATCGAACCGGTCAGTCCGGCAGCGCTCCCGGCGAGATCGGGTCTTACAGACATTGCGCCAGTGTTGCTGCCCGGCATGGTGATGCCGTTGCCGATGCCGACAAAGATCGTGCCGGCGAAAAAGGCGTAGGGGGACGCACCTCCCAGCAGGAACACCACCAATCCAACGGAAAGACCGATGCAGGCCGTGAGCCGCCCGACCAGCATCATTGTGGGAAGCGGCAGCCGTGCGGAGAGTTTTCCCGCCGTGAAACCGCCTGCCGAAAATCCGACGGTGATACTGCCGATCAGAAATCCGAGCTCTGCCGTTGTCACACCGAAGGACGTGGTTGCGATCAGCGGGGCGCCGGCAAGAAAGATGAAGAAAGCCCCGACCGTGAAACTCGAGCAGAGGGCATACGCGGAGAAGCGCGGATCCTTGACCAGTTCAAGAATTGCACGTGGCAGCGAGGGGCTGTCGGCCTGCCTGTCCGGTTTCGTTTCACCCAGATCGAACCAGCACAGTGCCAGGATCAGAAGTCCGCAGGTTGTGTAAAGATAAAAGCTGGAGCGCCAGCCGAACGCGGTGTCCAGGAGCCCGCCAAGAACGGGGCCCAGCATGGGAACGACGGCCATGCACATGCTGATATAGCCGATCAGTCCTGCCGCCTGTTGCGGCGGGTTGGTGTCGCGGACAATGGCGAGCGACAGCGTGTTCCCGGCAACAATGCTCCCCTGCAGCATCCGGAAAATCAGAAACACCCAGATGTTTTCGGCCAGTGCGCAGACAAATGACGCAAGACTGAAAAGGACCAGTGCAACGAGCAGGACGGGCCGCCGTCCGTACCGGTCCGCGAGAGGGCCGACGACCAGTTGAATGACTGCCGTTGCTGCCAGATAGCCCGCGATCGCGACGCTCACCAGGGCGTAGTCCGTCTGCAGGTCCACCGCGATCGTGCCGAGAGACGGCAGGAACATGTTCAGCGACAGCGGTGAAAATGCTGTCAGCAGAATGATCGTGATGAGATGCGGCGGTGTGCGGGCCAAGGGTTTCTCTAATCGGGTTGTGTCAAAAAAAATGCCCCCGTACGAGGGCGGGGGCACATGGAAAACGGCACGGATCGCCGCTACTGCTCCATGCGCTCGTGTCTCACCACAGTCTTAAAATGACGTGTCATCCGGTGCCTCCGAAGCAGGAGACTAGTCGGCCTCAGCGCCGGCGGCAAGGCAGTCGTTCAAGCCGGTCCGGCGTTCAGGTGTGGCTGCAGCGCGTCGCGGCGTTCATTGCATGTCCCCATGCATGGCGACGAGATCCAGTTCGGCGGCCGGGGCCTCGATGGCGCTGTAGCTCTCCTTCACGCCCTCATCGGCGAGTTCGCGGTGAACGGCAAGCAGCATGTTCTCGTCGTGCTCGGAGCAAAGCTCGGCCATGTAACGGAGTTCGTCTTCGGCGACGCCTCTTGCCGCATCGACCGACGGAGCGCCGTAGACCTCGACGAAGTGGCGGGCCAGATTTTCGACCAGACCGGAAAACTCGTCTTCGCTGACCGGCGTGATCGCGACGAAGGTAACGCGGCCGAAGGTTTCAAGTCCCAACCAGCCGTTGGAAAAGGCCTGCCGGGCCTTGCCGACAAGGTCGGCCTCTGTCCAGTCCGAGAACTCGAAGCCTCCCGACAGACACCATTCGCCTGTTCGCGCCGGGGAGAAATAGACGTTGCGGTCGCTGTCATCCATATGGATCGCACGGGCCAGTTTCATGAGTTCAGGTCTCCAGTCGGCTCGAAAGCGGGATCAGGGTCGTCTCGTCCCCGGTTCTGAGCAGCATCCCGAAATTCTCGTCCACGCCGACGAAGGTTCCGGACTTTCCATCGATTTCTATCGGTTCCCCAAGCGTCGGTACCAGGCCGCGCCAGTCAGCATGAACGGGGCGCAGACCTTCGTCCAGCCATCGGTTGATCCAGTAAAGGCTATGGCGGACCCAGGCTTCAAGAAGACCATCGGGCGTGATTTCGGCGCAGCCTTCTTCGGAGAGATAGGTCGTGTCGGCATCGGTGCCCGGATTTTCCGTCGAGCTGGTCATGTTGAGTTCCAGACCCAGAACCAGCCAGTCAGGCGTTTCCGCCGGGTCCGACGTGGAGGCCTTGAGGCGCATGCGTCCGCAGACCGCGCCGTTCACGCGGATCGTGCCATCCCATTCCAGATGGACGGCGACTTCCGGCGGCGCGAGCGCCCCCAGAGCCGCCTGAAACCCGAGGCCGCAGACGGGCAGCGTCGCCACGGCTTCTTCCAGGGGGACCTCCGGGGTGAAGATCAGGCTGGCCTTCAGGGTGTCGCCTGAAAAATTATAGACGACCGTGCCTGCATCCGTGCCGGTGATCGCAAGCGCAAGCGCCCGGTCGAACGGATCGGCGGGGCCGGTCAGCCCCTCTCCCTGGAACATCGGCGGGAACTGCAGTTCACTCACGCATGCCCCTCCGCAACGAGTGTTTTTGCCAGTTTTCTGAACACGCTCGCCTCGGGCGCGTCCGGGTTTTCAACCGCGATCGGTGTGCCTCCGTCGCCGGCAAGACGGATGTTCAGATGCAGCGGAACTTCCGCGAGCAACGGGACGCCGAGTTTTTCCGCTTCCGCCGCGACGCCACCATGCCCGAAAACGTGTTCCTCGTGACCGCATTCGGAACAGATATGCGTCGACATGTTTTCGATCATTCCGATAATCGGCACCTGCATCTGCTGGAACATGTCGATGCCCTTGCGGGCGTCCAGAAGGGCGACGTCCTGGGGCGTCGACACGATGATCGCGCCGTCGACGATGAATTTCTGCGAGAGCGTCATCTGGACATCGCCGGTTCCGGGCGGCAGATCGACGATGAGTATGTCGAGCGCGCCCCACTGCACCTGGCTCATCATCTGCTGCAATGCGCCCATGAGCATCGGACCGCGCCAGACCACAGCCTGGTCGCCCGACGTCATCAGCCCGATCGAGATCAGCGTGACGCCGTGGTTGCGCAGCGGCAGGATCATCTGGCCGTCCGGCGACGTCGGGCGTCCGGAGATGCCCAGCATTTTGGGTTGCGACGGGCCGTAGACATCCGCGTCGAGCAGACCGACCTTGCGCCCTTCCGCGGCAAGCGCGCAGGCAAGATTTGCAGCAACCGTCGATTTGCCGACACCGCCCTTGCCGGAGGCAACAGCAACGACCCTGTCAATCCCCGGAACCCGCTGTGGCCCGGATTGCCCGGGTGGTGCCGGACGCGGTTTGATGGGCGTAGGCTCGCTGGGCTTGGGTGGCTCAGCGGCCTTTTCCGAATGCGCCGTCATGATGATCTGAACGCTTCCGGCCCCCTCGATCTGCGAGAGACAGGCTTCCGCCTCGCTCTTCAGGGCCTCCATCTCGTTCATGCGGCTTGCGTCGATTTCCATCACGAAGCGGATGGTGCCTTCACCGATCTGAAGGGCGCGCACCATTCCCGAGGCGACGATGTTTTCACCGGTTGCCGGATCCTTGACGGACTTGAGTGAATTTAGGACCGTTTCCCGCGTCAGTGACACGACGTGCTTACCCCTCGATCTCGCCGTTTACTTCGTGCTCAAGGCCGATTTCCTCGATCGTCACGACAGCCTTGACCTTGTATTTCGTGCCTGCTGAAGCACCGGCTTTCCTGACCGCATCCTCGATCGCCTGCTGCGAGGTCACGCCGACCTGTTTCAGGAATTTTCGCATGGACATGTTGAATTCGTCGCTCATCTTAACCTCTCTATAAGCAGCGTGTGAATTGACGGCTCAATGATTTCCCCCCTAAGCTGCCCAACAGCAACGTGAGGGAGGAGCGCGTGTGCTGCCGATTTATATTCGCAGTCCTGATAGGACTGTTTGTTTTTGCAGGGCCGGGCGTGACGGGCGAGGCATCTGCCAAGACTTTTCGCCTGAGTGCGCCGGATGATCTTGTTGCGAGCGGGTTCCTGAAACACCTGCTGCCGCGATTTTCGTTGAAAACCGGCATTCGCATTGAAATCGTGCCGGAGACCGAAACCGCCGAGGCGGCGTTTTCGACGTCCAATGCTGGAACGCCGGCCTTTGCGGGTATCGACAGGGACTGGTACCTCGGCATCGCGGACGCCGGCAACGAGCATGTCGTCCGTTTCGAGGAATGGCTGATCAGCGATGTCGGCAAAAAGACAATCGAGTCATTCAAGCCGGAGAGCGGGCAGGTGTTCGCAGCGGCGGTCGCCAAGCCGAAGGAAGCCGTTTCCGAGGCAATTGACGGTGACGTCGTCTCCGGTGAGAAACTGGCTGTGGTCCATTGCGGCCGCTGCCACATGGTGAACGAGGCAACGCGGCTGACCACGATCGGCTCTTCGCCTTCCTTTGCCGTCATGCGGAGCTTTTCAGACTGGCGCGCACGGTTCGAAGCGTTCTTCGCCCTGAACCCGCATCCGTCGTTCACGCAGGTCGACGGTGTGACCGAGCCGTTCGACATCAGCCGACCGTCTCCGATTGCGCCGGTGGAACTGACGCTGGACGATCTCGATGCAATCCTTGCCTTCGTCTCACGGATACCGCCGGCTGATCTGGGCGCGCCGATCCAGTACCAGTGATCGCGTCTTGCCTGTGTCAATGGTCGCGCCGCTTGCTGATGTAATCGTCGGTGGTGCGGACCTTTGGACGCTCTCCCATGGCAAACGGATTGTTTTCCGAGTGATAGACCGCATTGACGCGGCAGTCGTCGCACATCTGAATGAGTTGCGCCGCATTGTTGTCCTTGAACATGCCGTGCTTTCCGGCGAGTTTTTCTGTCATGCGCTCCACCATCGAGCGCACACCGAAGGGCTTGCCGCATGAGATACATTCGAACGGCTCTTCTTCCTTGAGAACGATCGGCGTCAGCGCGTCGTCGGCAAGGTTCAGGCGGGGGGTAAGCGAAAGCGCGCTCTCCGGACAGATATTGGTGCATATGCCGCATTGAAGGCAGGCATCTTCCTGGAACCGGAGCTGCGGCATATCCGGGTTCTCCTTGAGCGCGCCTGACGGGCAAAGAGAGACACAGGACAGGCAAAGCGTACAGCTGTCCAGATTGATGTCGAGCGCGCCATAGGGTGCCCCGGCAGGAAGGGTGATCGGTTCCCCGCCGGTGTTAAGAGCCCTGGCGGCAAGCCGCGTCACCTGCCTGCGCGAACCGACGGGCAAAATGGGCTGCACGGGAAGGGCGTCCGGTGCATCCCGGCGCAGCAGCTCATCGAGCTGTTCCGGATCGACCGGTTCAACCAGGCTGACCCTTTCTTCACCTGCAATGGCGGCAGCAAGCTCCGCCTGGAAGACAAGGCCGTCCTTTTCCGTGCCCGGAGACAGGAGCAGGGTTACAGACTGGAAACCGCTCGCAAGGGCCGCCAGCATCTCGGCATGGCCGAAACCTGCCAGCGCGTCAATCTGAAGGGGAATGACATCGCCCGGAAGACCTTTGCCGTAGCGTGCGCTGAGCCGAATCATGTCCAGGCCGTGGCTTGCATCATGGACCAGGAGGCGTGGACTGCCCGTTCCGAGCTTGCGCCAGGTTGAGGCGAGCGTCTGGATACGCTTGAACACATGATCAACCGGCGGCGCGTCATAGGAGATCGCACCGGAAGGGCACACGGCGGAACAGCTGCCGCAACCGGCGCAGACCATGGCGTCCACTGCCACATGGTCGCCGGCAGGTGTGATCGCACCCGTCGGGCAAAGGTTCAAGCAGCGCGAGCAGCCGGGCTTCTGAGCGCGTGAGTGGGCGCACAGATCTTCGTTCAGTTTGATGTAGATCGGCTTCTCGAAGGTGCCGATCAGCTGCGAAGCATCCATGAGCACCTTGGTACGTGCTGCCGCGTTGCCGGGGTCCGCGCGCAGATAGCCTTCGCGCTTTTCCGGTGCGGGAAAGAGCGGCTGGGACCCACGGCGCAGATCGACGATAATGTCGCAGCCGGTGCGCCCGCCATCGCGCGGCTCGGTCCAGTTGAAGGCACCGCGTCCGCCGGGAATGCGCTCCTGCAGCGCATCGAAGGAGAGTTTGAAGTCGCCAAGCGCACCGGTCGCACCCTTGAGGCGTCCGCGGACAATGTCGAACCTCCGGTCGTCGGAGACCGGCAGGTCCGCGTCCGGATCGAGAAGCACAGTGACGCTCAAGGTTTCGCACAAGAGTGTTGCGGCCTCGATCGCATCGTCCGTGTCTCCGAGAATGATGCTTGTTCCCGCCGAAGAGACGTCAACAACCTTTTCGCCAGGGTGCGGCAGGAGCGCGTCGGCAATGAGCGCTGCCATCTTCGGGCCTGGATCGCTGCTGCCGTCGTGCCATCCGGCGCGGTCCCGCAGGTCGACGAACAGCGGTTCTTCGGTTTCGATGTCGGCGGCGATTTCCTGGAAGATGCTCTGTTCCTGACCGCAGGCGATCATTACACTGCCCGACCGGATGGCGTCTTCGGCAATACCGGCTTCGGCCCGGCAGAGTTCTGAATAAACCCTCGAGCAGGAAACGCCGGACGCTTCCTCCAACCGTTCCGCGTCGATCGCCTGGCTCTTGCGGCAATCGCACAGCAGAAGCTTCATATCTGTCATTCTTGTTGCGTCCTCTCCCGGGACCGCCAGTCCCGGTTTCTCCCCACCGGATTCGCGCATGTCCGGCTACCATATCAAGGGCGTATGCCGCATCAGGTCAAGTTCGACTTCCGCCGGACTTGAAATTTCTGCAACTTGCTACAGCATGTAGGGTAGAAAACGCGGTCGATGATCCGCGGGTGGGAGGAAGTCCGCAGTGACAGTTGAAAGAACGCGCTCGATGCCTGTCGGCGTCGTCGTCAGAAGATTGCCGGGCGTGACGAGGTGGCAGAAATGGAGCTGGAGGCCCGTTTCTCTTTTGCCAGGCGCAAAAGCCGCTGACTGGGAAGTGATGCGACAGGAGGGCGATGCGGTCGAATATCACGCTGCGACGCTGAATCTCGAGCTCTACCGCACGGATACCGAGGCTTATCTCACCGCTCTATCGGACAAGGTGCCGTCCATTTATGTGATCATGCGCCCTGCCGAGGAGGTGGACCGCGACGTGCCCATGGATGTCATGCTGCTCACGGCGTCCGCCTATGAAGGGCAGGACTATGCCGATACGAGCGATGTCATGGTGGAGAAGGTTCCGATGCCTCCCGGATTGATCGCCTGGATCCGCGATTTTGTCGAACTTCATCACGAGGACGAGATTTTCATCAAGCGGAAACGCGACAAGAAGCGGATCGACCTGAAGGAAGACGGTATCGGGGACGCCCGTATCCGGCAAATCAGCGACGTTTACCGTGCACCGGGCCGCAAGCCGAAGGACACATTGCAATGAGCGGCGGCAGTCAGGACGAGACGGGCGGCGATTTCTGGTCGCGCCGCAAGGCGGCGGTGCGCCAGGCGGAGGAGGCCGAACAGGCTCAGGAGCAGGCTGCCCTGGCCGCAGAAGAGCGTGCCGCGCTGGAAGAAAAGAGTGATGAGGACATTCTGGAGGAACTCGGGTTGCCGGACCCGGAGACCCTGACGAAGGAAGACGATTTTTCCGGGTTCCTGTCGGCAGCGGTGCCGGAGCGAATCCGGCGGCGCGCTCTCCGCAAGCTCTGGGGCCTCAATCCCGTTCTGGCGAATCTCGACGGTCTCGTGGACTATGCCGAGGACTACACCGACGCCGCGACCGTCGTGGAGAACCTTCAGACCGTCTACAAGATCGGCAAAGGCATGCTGGAACAGTTTGCCGACGTTGATGATGAAACCGAGCAAACGCCTGAGTTGAAGCCTGAAAATCTTTCCGAAAAAGAAGAGATTTCAGAAGAAGACAAGGTTCTGGAAGAAAATGTTGCGGCGCACAATGATTATGTTGAAAATGAAGAAACACCTGTGCAATTGACGCAAGCAGATAACGTAGCGCAATCTCAGGAAAAGCATGAGATCCAGGTAGATCCGCAAGAATCGGAAGCTGAAAAAGTTGAGTTCGACTTTCAGGTTACACGTCGACGCTTGCGGTTCGACTACAGTTGATACTAAAGTTGAATGTAAGAGGCGCGCCAAAAAGGTGAGACTGGTGAGCGCACGAGGGAGGAAGATCGCGGATGTCCGCAGCGGTCACGGAATACGTCATCGATCCTGAAGATCAGGCTCGATCAGAACTCTATGATTTTATCGGTCTGTTGCTGGTCAAGCCGGCAGACGCCTCCCTGTTGAAACAAGTTTCAGGTCTCACCGCCGATGATACGACGCTTGGCAATGCTCTCGGAGTGCTTGCGAAGGTCGCTTCCGTAACGTCGGCGGAGACCGCTGAGCGTGAGTTCAACGCTTTGTTCGTTGGCCTCGGGCGTGGCGAGCTTCTTCCCTATGCAAGTCACTATCTTACCGGTTTCCTGAACGAAAAGCCGCTCGCCAACCTGCGCGCCGACATGGCAAAGCGCGGGATCGGACGCGCCGAGGGCACACACGAGCCGGAAGACAATATCGCCTCTCTCATGGAAATGATGGCGGGCATGATTGTCGGCCGCTTCGGCAAGGTCACTTCCGTAGCGGAGCAGAAACAATTCTTCCAGGATCATATCGAGCCCTGGGCAATACACTTTTTCGCAGATCTTGAAGCGTCGAAGACCTCCGTATTCTACGGGGCCGTCGGCGCCTTGGGACGGCAGTTTATGGAGATTGAGGCCGAGGCCTTCGGTATGCTGCCGAATTAAACTTCACGTTGGCAATTTAAGCGGCCGCGGGCCGCTGCAAGGAGAGGAGGATTGCAACGATGAAAAAGCCCGATCAAGCGGTGCCCCGCGAGGGTTCTGGCCGCCGGGACTTCCTGAAACTGGCGGCCCTGTCGGCCCCTGTAGCCGTGGCCGCGACAGCGGTTTCCGGCACCGCTCAAGCAGCGGAAGTGGATCTTACATCCGAGAAGATGCAGGACACAGCGCACACACGCGCCTACTTCGACAGCGCCCGGTTCTGACCGGACCCTGAACTTCACACCCGGCCTATGGTTGCGTGACGCCCGCTGGCCGGTTCGCTGAAAACCAACCCAGCAGTATCGATTCCGATACAAGCAAGGTAGGGCAATATGCTTAGGAAAAAGACCAATGGGGTTGCGCGACGCCCCCAGGGTGCAAGTATCCTTAGAGACGCTGCACACAAATCGGTAGACCGCCGGACATTCCTGAAGGGATCCGGTGTCGCCGCAGGTGGCCTGGCCGCCATTACCGCTACTGGCGGTACCGTTACACAGGCACAGGCCCAGTCTGCGGACGAAGCCGTCAATCTCGTAAAATCCGTCTGCACACACTGCTCCGTCGGCTGCACCGTGATCGCCGAAGTGAAGAATGGCGTGTGGACCGGCCAGGAGCCGGGATGGGACAGCCCCTTCAACCTCGGTGCGCATTGCGCCAAGGGCGCCGCGGTCCGCGAACACGCCCATGGCGAGCGCCGGCTGAAGTACCCGATGAAGAAAGAGGGCGGCGAGTGGAAGCGCGTCAGCTGGGATGAGGCGATCAACGCCATCGGCGACCAGATGATGCAGATCCGCGAGGAAAGCGGACCGGACAGCGTCTACTGGCTCGGCTCGGCGAAGCACAACAACGAACAGGCCTACCTGTTCCGCAAGTTTGCCGCCTACTGGGGTACGAACAACGTCGACCACCAGGCCCGTATCTGTCACTCGACAACGGTTGCCGGCGTAGCCAACACATGGGGCTACGGCGCCATGACCAACAGCTACAACGACATCCACAATTCCAAGGCCATCTTCATCATCGGCGGCAATCCGGCTGAAGCTCACCCGGTTTCGCTGCTGCACGTGCTGCGGGCCAAGGAGCAGAACAACGCTCCGGTGATCGTGTGCGATCCGCGCTTCACGCGCACCGCCGCCCACGCCGATGAATATGTGCGTTTCCGTCCCGGCACGGACGTGGCCCTGATCTGGGGCATTCTCTGGCACATTTTCGACAATGGCTGGGAAGACAAGGAATTCATCCGCACCCGTGTCTGGGGCATGGACCAGATCCGCGAAGAAGTCGCCAGGTGGACGCCTGACGAAGTCGAGCGTGTGACCGGTACCCCGGAAAGCCAGCTGAAGCGCGTCGCGCGGACGCTCGCCAACAACCGTCCGGGCACCGTGATCTGGTGCATGGGCGGTACCCAGCACACCAACGGCAACAACAACACGCGTGCCTACTGCGTGCTGCAGCTTGCCCTCGGCAACATGGGCACCACCGGTGGCGGAACCAACATCTTCCGCGGCCACGACAACGTTCAGGGCGCGACCGACCTTGGCGTTCTCAGCCACACCCTGCCTGGCTACTATGGCCTGAGCGCAGGTGCGTGGGGCCACTGGGCCCGTGTCTGGGATGAAGATCCGGACTGGCTGAAAGCCCAGTTTGCGACCGTGAAAGGCGCTGACGGCAAGGAAAAGAGCCTTCAGAACCTCACCGGTATCCCGGTCAGCCGCTGGATCGACGGCGTTCTGGAAGATCCGGCAAATACCGATCAGCCGAACTCTGTCCGCGCGATGGTTCTCTGGGGTCACGCCCCGAACTCGCAGACCCGCATGACGGAAATGAAAACCGCGATGGAAAAGCTGGATATGCTGGTCGTGATCGACCCCTATCCGACGGTTTCCGCGGTGCTTCATGACCGGACCGACGGCGTCTACCTGCTGCCGGCGTGTACGCAGTTCGAGACCCGTGGTTCCGTGACCGCGTCGAACCGCTCGCTGCAGTGGCGCGACAAGGTCGTCGAGCCTCTGTTCGAAAGTCTGCCGGACGAGGTCATCATGGCCAAGTTCGCAAACAAGTTCGGCTGGGGCGACAGGCTGTTCCGCAACATCGAAATGGACGATCCGGAAACACCGAACGTCGAAAGCATCACCCGCGAATTCAACAGCGGGCTGTGGACGATCGGCTATACCGGGCAGTCGCCTGAGCGCATCAAGTCGCACATGGCGAACCAGCATACGTTCGACCGCACAACGCTGCAGGCTGTTGGCGGACCGAATGACGGCGAATACTACGGTATGCCGTGGCCTTGCTGGGGCACCGCCGACATGAAGCACCCGGGCACACCCAACCTTTACGACATGTCCAAACCTGTCGCTGACGGCGGTCTGTGTTTCCGTGCACGCTTCGGCGTCGAGCGGGACGGCGACAACCTGCTTGCCGACGGTGTCTCGAACCCCGGTTCGGAAATTCAGGACGGTTATCCCGAGTTCACGATGCAGATGCTCATGGACCTTGGCTGGGATGGCGATCTGACCGACGAGGAACGGGCATCGATCGAAGCGGTTGCCGGGCCGAAAACGAACTGGAAGACCGACCTTTCCGGCGGCATCCAGCGCGTTGCGATCAAGCACGGCTGTGCACCCTTCGGTAACGCGAAGGCCCGCGCCGTCGTCTGGACGTTCCCGGATCCGGTGCCGCTGCACCGCGAGCCGCTTTACACCAACCGCCGCGATCTGGTGGCCGACTATCCGACCTACGAGGACCGGAAGTTCTACCGCCTGCCGACGCTCTATGCCTCTATCCAGAAGCAGGACTTCTCGAAGGATTATCCAATCATTCTGACGTCCGGCCGCCTGGTGGAATATGAGGGTGGTGGTGATGAGACACGGTCCAACCCGTGGCTCGCCGAACTTCAGCAGGATATGTTCGTTGAGATCAATCCTCGCGATGCCAACAACCTGGGTGTGCGCGATGGTGCGCAGGTCTGGGTCGAAGGCCCTGAAGGCGGCAAGGTGAAAGTCATGGCAATGGTGACCGAGCGGGTCGGAGAAGGCGTTGCCTTCATGCCGTTCCACTTCGGTGGTCATTA
Source organism: Roseibium sp. MMSF_3412 (assembly GCF_030733265.1). Lineage (GTDB taxonomy): Bacteria > Pseudomonadota > Alphaproteobacteria > Rhizobiales > Stappiaceae > Roseibium. Next base: position 96,165 of record NZ_JASHJI010000014.1, read on the forward strand.
CCAGGGTGAGGATCTGAGGTCCAAGTATCCGAAAGGTGCCGACCCCTATGTCCTTGGCGAAAGCTGTAACACCGCTCAGACGTATGGCTACGACTCAGTGACCCAGATGCAGGAGACGAAAGCGACTCTCTGCAAGATCTCGGCCGCGTAAGGAGGAGACGCAATGGCTGCAAGAGCAAAATTCCTTTGTGACGCTGAGCGATGCATTGAGTGCAATGCCTGTGTCACGGCTTGCAAAAACGAAAATGAAGTGCCGTGGGGGATCAATCGCCGCCGGGTCGTGACCATCAATGATGGCAGCCCGGGCGAACGGTCGATCTCCGTGGCCTGCATGCACTGTTCGGACGCACCCTGCATGGCGGTGTGCCCGGTCGATTGTTTCTACCAGAACGAAGAAGGTGTGGTTCTTCACTCGAAGGACCTGTGCATTGGCTGCGGCTACTGCTTCTACGCCTGTCCGTTCGGCGCCCCGCAGTTCCCGCAAGCCGGGAACTTCGGATCGCGTGGCAAGATGGACAAATGCACCTTCTGTGCAGGTGGTCCGGAAGAAAACAACTCGACTGCCGAACGCGCGAAATACGGTGCGAACCGTATTGCAGAAGGCAAGCTGCCGCTTTGCGCGGAAATGTGCTCCACCAAGGCCCTGCTTGCAGGTGATGGCGACGTCGTGTCCGCTATCTACCGTGAGCGCGTGGTTGCCCGTGGCTTCGGCTCCGGCGCCTGGGGCTGGGGCTCCGCCTACGGTCAAAGGGGCGGGTAAACCGGAATGGATCCGGCGGCGGTGGAGAACCTTTGCCGCCGGAACATCCCGGTCCCTCTTGAAATCTGAACGGGGCGGCAGACATGCCGCCCTCTTCATCTCTGCTAGGCTCTACGCTGCACAAGGAATGAGGATCCGGCTATGAAACGCTTGGTTTTGGCTGTTGTTGTTTTGCTGGCATTTCTGTCCCCGGCACTTGCCCAGGAACAGCCCCAGGAGCCACCGCAGGCCGATCGGAGCGCGACCGGAGGCGCGCAGACGCTCGAAGACATCATGAAGCGTCAGCGCGGCGAGGCGGTCGATTACGATTTCAGGCGCAACGCCACCGGGGACCCGAACTCGGCAGCCGGCATGACCAATCAGCTGGGAACACTGGGCGGGGTGTCCGATCCCGAACTCTGGCGCGCCCTGCGCTTCGGGTCTGCCGATATCACGGTTTCGTCCGGCGGCAAGGAAGCCACCGTGCTGATGCAGGACGGGGGGATGCGCTGGCTTGAGATCCGCAACGGACCATTGAAGACCTACGGTGCCTATCTGCTTGCCGGCACGCTTGCCTTCCTCCTCCTGTTCTATCTGCTCCGCGGCCGGATCCGGATCGACGGCGAAAAGACCGGCCAGACAATTACCCGCTTCAAGATGATCGAAAGATTCGGGCACTGGCTGCTCGCCGGCAGTTTCATTTTGCTGGCTGTGACGGGTCTGATCGTTCTCTTCGGGCGGATCGCCATCATTCCGCTGCTCGGCAAGGATGCCTATGCCCCGATCGCGCTGGCGTCCAAGTGGGTCCACAACAACGTTTCCTGGGCATTCATGCTCGGTCTCTTGATGATTTTCGTCATGTGGGTGGTGCACAACATACCGAACAAGACGGACCTGAAATGGATCGCGGTCGGCGGCGGACTGCTGAAAAAAGGCGTTCATCCTCCAGCGAAGAAATTCAACTTCGGTCAGAAAATGATCTTCTGGGGCGTGATTGTTCTCGGTGCATCGATTTCCGCCTCGGGCATCTCGCTGTTGTTCCCGTTCGATTTCCCGATGTTCGCCAAGACCTTCGAAATCCTGAACAATCTCGGGCTGCCGCAGTTGGTCGGGCTCGGTACCCTGCCGACCGAACTCGCGCCTCACGAGGAAATGCAATACGCCCAGCTCTGGCACACGATCGTGGCCTTCCTGATGATCGCGATGATCCTGGCGCATATCTATATCGGGTCGGTGGGCATGGAAGGTGCCTATGATGCCATGGGATCCGGCGAGGTCGAGCTGCAGTGGGCGCGTGAGCACCACGGGCTGTGGGTCAAGGAAGTCGAAGAGGCACAGCAAAAGTCCGAAGCCCCGACCAAAAACGCGGTTCCTGCTGAGTAGGGCAGAAACGGTGGTTCTGGGTTTGAAATCCGCCTCGGTGTTTTTCCGGCGAAACAAAGTGCAGAGCCGGGGCCAGGTTCCTGGCCCGGCTAGCATTGCGGTTTCCGGGTGGCTGCGCGGCTCTGACGGCGCTTGGTCTGCCGTTCGGGACGCGCTTGGGCCCCGGATCTCTGCGAGGTCGTCCGGGGCGGTGGCCATGTTCCTGTCCCTGTTTGTCTTCGATCCCTCATCCGCCGCCGATTTCGAGACGCTCAAGGGGCATGGCGGCCCCGTCATGGACATCACGGTGTCCAGAGACAGCGGACGTGTGGCAACGGCAAGTTTCGACAATGCGGTCGGGGTCTGGTCGGGCCGGGAACCGGACTGGCTGGACGGACACGAAGCCGCGGTCAAGGTGGTGCGCTTCGTCAACGACGATCTCGTGGTGTCGGCCGGCGACGACAACGCCCTGATCCTGTGGAACCTTGAAGACGGCTCGCAGAAAAAGCTTGAAGGCCACACGGCGAAGGTCATGGGACTCGCGGTGTCTCCGGACCGCACGATGATCGCCAGCGCAAGCTGGGATGCGAAAATCGGCCTGTGGCCGGTAGATGGCGGCGCACCGACATTCCTGAGCGGTCACAGTGCCGGCGTGAACAAGGTCGCGTTCTCAGCGGACGGGGCCTGGCTCTACTCTGCCTCCGTCGACGGCTCCATCATACTCTGGGACGTTGCCGCCAAGGCCGAAAAACGGGTCATCGTCCGAAACGGCTTCGGTGTGAACGTGCTGGCACTCGGTGGCAAGAACAGCAACGAGACCTGGGTGGCCTACGGGTCGCAGGATGGTGTCACCCGCATAGTTGACATTGAAACCGGTGACCGGCTGCACGATTTCACGCTGGAGCGGCGGCCCATTCTCGCCATGTCTCTCAGCGAGGACGGCAAACGGCTGGCGACCGGAGACGGGCATGGCTTTATCACCGTTTTTGACACGGAATCATGGTCGATTGAGTCCGACTTCAAAGCCGCCCTGAAGGGACCGATCTGGGCGCTCGCCTTTTCAAAGGATGGCGAAGTTCTGCATGCCGGCGGGATCGAGGATATCGTCTATTCCTGGCCTGTTGCCGGTCTTGGAAAGTTCGATCCGATGGCGAAGGAAACGCCCAATTTCCTGCGCAAGCCTGAACAGATGTCCAACGGCGAACGGCAGTTTGCGCGCAAATGTTCCATATGCCACGCCCTGACGGAGGGCAGTGCGCGCAAGGCGGGACCAAGCCTTTATGAGGTGTTCGGACGACGCGCGGGGACGCTGCCGGACTACCCCTATTCGAAAACCCTGACCGGGTCTGATATAGTCTGGACCGAGGAGACGATCGACCAGCTGTTTCTGGATGGCCCGGATCACTTCATCCCCGGTTCGAAAATGCCGATGCAGGTGATCGCCAAGCCCGAGGACCGGACCGACCTGGTCAATTATCTGAAAGCGGCGGCCGGCTCGCAAAACAAGAACGGAGAAACACAATGAGAGCTATGTTGGCGGCCTTTGCCGCAATCGTGGTGATTTCGATCGGCGCGAGCCAGGTTCTCGACCGCGCAGGTTTCTCCAGCGCCGAACAGGGCAGCAGTTCCTCCGTACGGCTGGGAGAGTAGACCTGTCCCGCTGCCTGGCAGCAACACGTTACGCTTTACATCATCGCGCCTAGCGATTTTTCCGTGAAGACCCGGATATAGTCGCCGGGCGAAGAACCTGCCCAGAAGACCCACAGGCGATTGGGATTCTGACGGTCGACCCAGACCCGGTCGCCTGGCTCCAGCCCGCGCAGTTCGGTACTTATGTAGTTCACATCGTTGTTCGCGAGGAAATCGGTTGCCGCCATCGTGTCCTGAAACGCGGCGATCCCCAGAACGGGTGCATCGAAGTCAACGTAGCCATAGTGGACGCCTGCAAAACTGTCGAAGAAGACATAGTGGCTTGCGATGGTTTCGCCTTGCCGGATGATGCCGTTGTCTCCTCCGAAATCGACCCTGATCGGTTCCGTCAGAACAATGTTCTGGTCCTCATCGAATGCGTAAAGATTGTCCGTGTTGAAGTTATCGGCACCGACGCTGAAAGGCGTACTCGTGTCCAGAAGAACAAACTTGCCATTGCCGCGCTGATCGACGATTTCGCCGCCCAGAACGACGGCCATTGCGGGGCTTGCACAAATCAGCGCAAGACCTGCCGGGATGAGTTTCTTCAGCATGCCGCCTCCAACCAGAATGGAAGCAGCATGCCGTATCGGCGCGGACGTCAACAAGCGCGAACCGGTCACAGTCTCGTGTACGAAGCTGGCTCCGCTCCGGTCGGTTCAACCGATGTCAGCTGGAGCCGTCATTGGCATTCGGGAAGAACAGCTGCTGGCCGTCGACCGTGTAATCCGCGATTGCCGCCTGGCCTTCTTTTGACAGCAGCCAGTCGGCGAACACCTGGCCCATTTCGGCCTTCACGTGCGGATGCACCTCGGGGTTCACCACGATCACGCCGTACTGGTTGAACATTCGCGGATCACCTTCAACCATGATTTCGTGCGTCGCCTTGTTTCCAAAAGCGATCCAAGTCGCCCGGTCTGTCATGACATAGGCATCCATGCCGATGGCGGTGTTCAACGTGGATCCCATGCCTGACCCGGTTTCCCGGTACCAGGTCCCCGACGAAGCGGCTGCATCAATGTTCGCGGCTTTCCAGAGCCGGAGCTCCGCCTTGTGTGTGCCGCTGTCGTCACCGCGCGAGGCGAACGGCGTCTCGCTCTCCGCGATCTTTGGCAAAGCGTCGATCGCGTCACGGCTGCCCCTGATACCAGCCGGGTCGGAGGCGGGCCCGACAATCACGAAGTCATTATACATGACATCGGCGCGGGAGATGCCGAACCCGTCGGCAACGAATTTTTCTTCGGACGGCTTTGAATGGACCAGAAGCACGTCGCCGTCTCCATTGACGGCATTGCGGATCGCCTGACCCGTGCCGACAGCGACAACCCGGACTTCGATCCCGGTCTTGTCCCGAAAGGCGGGAAGAATATGGTCGAAAAGGCCTGAATTCTGGGTCGACGTGGTCGATTGAATGATGATGAACTTCTCATCGGCAATCGAGGCGGAGACAGTTACCGCCGCGAGAACAATGGTTGCGAGCGCAAGGCTCATCAGGCGTCTGATCAAAATGTCCTCCTGGAAGTTTCCGCCAGAGTTCGGGTGTTGGGACCAAGGTAAAGTCTGCCGTCATGCCATGCGCGTGCCGGTTCGCTTTGAGGGGTGTTCAGAACCTGATGGGCAGAACCGGTTTCCGCGACAACGCCATCCTGGAGAAAGATAACGTCCTCGCCGAGGCGATGCGCCTGACCTGTGTCATGGGTAACGAGAACGATCGTGACGCCGCGCGCATTTGCTTCCAGCACAAGGGTTTCGATCGCTGCGGTCGAGGCCGGATCGAGATTGGCCGTCGGCTCGTCGAGAAACAGGAGGTCGGGGTCACAGGCAAGCGCCCGGACCACCGCCAGCCGTTGCTGTTCTCCGCCGGAGAGAACGCGCGCGGGCCGTTTTGCAAGATGATCGAGACCGGCAGCGGCAAGGGCGTCGTCGATCTTCCTTGCACGCTCGGAACCGCGCAGTCCACGCACCGACAGGGCAAATTTGAGATTGGCAAGAACGGACCGGCGCAACAGGACCGGGCGCTGAAACACCATGGCCTGCGCCTGCCGGACCTGTTTTGTAAGCGGCTGTCCCTGCCATGAGATCATGCCTTGCTGCGGCTGGATCAGCCCGTGGAGCAATCGCAGAAGCAGGCTTTTGCCAGCGCCGTTCGGTCCCATGACAAGGGTTCGCGATCCTTTTCGGATCGACACATCGACACCATTCAGAAGCCGCTGGCCGCTTGCTTCGAACACAAGCCCGCGTGCTTCCAGAAGCGGCTCGGGTGTCAGCAACTGACGCGGAGCGGAGGGTGCGGCGGGCATATCGAAACCGGCGTCACGCATAGGCGGCCCTCACGGCCGAGGCCTTCAGGGCCATGACGCAGGCGGTCACCGTAAAGGCGATTGCCAGCAGAACGACACCAAGTGCGAGGGCGAGCTGGAGGTTTCCTTTCGAAGTTTCCAACGCGATGGTCGTTGTCATCACGCGGGTCACGTGGTTGATGTTGCCGCCGACGATCAGGACCGCGCCGACTTCGGCGACCGCCCGGCCGAACCCGGCCAAGGCGACGGTCAAAAGGCTGTAGCGGGCATCCCAGAGCAGGGACAACAACCGGTCCAGTGCACCGACCCCGAGCGATGCAAACTGTTCGGCGTATTCGCGGTTCAGGTCTTCGACCACCTGCCGCGTCAGCGCGGCCACGATGGGTGTGACGATGATCATCTGGGCGATGATCATTGCGCTCGGCGTATAAAGCAGGCGAAGCGGGCCGAATGGACCGGAGGCCGACAGCATCAGGTAGACGACAAGACCGACCACGACCGGCGGCAATCCCATCAGCGCGTTCAGCGCGACTGTCAGAAGCGTTCTGCCGGGAAACCGGAAAACCCCGACGGCAGCGCCAAGCGGCAGTCCGATCAGGCAGGCGAAAAAGACGGCCGTGAGGGTCACCCGCATCGACAGGCCGATGATTTCCAGGAGATCCGGATCAAGTGCGAAGACGAGGGCGAATGCCCCGCCAAGGACGCTCCAGAAACCGTCCATTTATGCTTTTCCTCCCAAGCTTTGGGAAAAAATAGCGTAAAATGCACAAAAATCCAACTCAAACCTGGCGCGAAGACGAACTCGGGTGCGACTTGTCGGTACGCGAAGACGCCGTGGCCTGACGGCGTTATGCAGCGCCCTGTTCTTCGAGCACTTTCCTGGCAACCCGGAAGCACTCCAGGGCCTGCGGCACACCGCAATAAATGCCGACCACGTGGATGATGGCCTGGATTTCCTTCTTGGAGACGCCGTTGTTGATGGCACCCCTGCAATGGATTTCCCACTCGGTCATTTTGCCGAGCGCGCCGATCATCGCGAGGTTCATCATGGAGCGGGTCTTGGGGTCGATGACGTCGTCACCCCAGCCGAACCCCCAGCACCAGGCGGTCATTGCCTCCTGAAACGGGCGTGTGAAATCATCCGCCTTTGCCAGATTGTTTTCGACATATTCGGCGCCGAGCGTCGCCTTGCGCTGCTCCAGTCCCTTTTCGAACAGATCCTGATCCATCTCTTACCTCAGTTTGATCGCGACATTTTTCGTTTGAACGTAGTTGAGCAGCGCTTCGCGGCCCTTCTCGCGACCGTAGCCGGATTTGCTGAAACCGCCAAAGGGGGTCTCGACGCCGCCGGCGTACCATTCATTGACGAACACCTGGCCGGCACGAAGTGCTCTGGTCGCCCGCATGGCGCGGTCGATGTCGGACGTGAAGACTCCTGCGACCAACCCATACGGTGTTCCATTGGCGATCCGGATGGCCTCTTCCTCGGTGCAGAACTTCAGGACAGACAGAACCGGTCCGAAGACCTCGTCGTTGGCGATCGTCATCTCGGGCGTGACGCCTGTCAGTACCGTCGGTTCGAGAAAGTAACCCGGCCGGTTCATCCGCCGTCCGCCGGTGGCGGTGCGGGCACCGTCGCGTTCGGCCTTTGAAACCATTCCGGCCGCGCGCTGGCACTGGCCTTCGGAAATCATCGGGCCCATGTTTGCGCCAAAATCCGGAAACCCGAGGCCGTCGCCGACATCGAGGTCTTCCGCCATGGCAACGATGCCGTCGACCAGCTTGTCGTGAATCCTTTCGTGCGCGACGACGCGCGACATCGCCGAACAGACCTGGCCGGCATTGAAATAGATGCCCCAACGGACATCGGAGAGAAAAGCATCCAGATCGGCATCATCATGGACAATCGCGGCGGACTTGCCGCCGAGTTCGAGCACACAGGGCACCACGTTCCGTGCCGCAGCCGTTGCGATGGCTGTTCCGGTCTGAACCGAGCCGGTGAAGACGATCTGGTTGACGCCGGGGTGGGCCGTCAGCGCAGCGCCGGTGTCCTTGCCCAGTCCGCACAGGATATTGAGCGCGCCGTCGGGCAGGCCGCAGGCGAGCGCTGCATCTGCAAAATACCGGTTGGTGAGCGGGTCGAGTTCGGGTGTCTTCACGACAACGGAACAGCCGACGGCAAGCGCGGCTGACAGTGAGCGAGCCGTCATTTCCATCGGGTAGTTCCAGGGAATGATCTGGGCGGAAACACCGAACGGTTCGTGGGTCGTGAAATCGAAGTAGCCGCCGCCGAGCGGGATGGAGCGGCCTTCCATTGTTTCGGCCTGGTTCCCGTAATATTCGAAGTAGCGCGCCGCGCCTTCAAGTTCGAGCCTTGCTTCCCAGAGCGGCTTGCCGGCTTCGCGCGTCAGGATCGGCGCGATCTCGTCGATCCGGTCGAGAATGTACTCTCCCATTTTTCGAACGATGCGGCCGCGTTCCACGGGGCGAAGGTCCGACCAGGCGCCATTTGCACTGAGGGCCTCGGCCGCCGAAACCGCGCGGTCGACATCGCCCTCGTCCGCAATCGCCTGGTCCGCGACCCGCTCACCGGTCGAGGGATCGAGAACCTCGATATGTCCAGCGCCACCTTCGCAGTAGTCGCCGTCAATAAAGTTGTGCCAATAGGCCGGGATATCCGTCACTTTGCCCTGATCCTGTAGGAATGAAGTCTGTCGTAGTGGGGTTTCATGCGCCGATGGACATGACGCACGCGTTCTGGCGCATCGTCCAGTTCAACGTAGCGCCGTTTTTGCGGCCGGAGACCGGTCGAGTTCCTGAGATTGGCGTGGAAGGATCCGCCGTCCCACCAGCTGTATTGTGCCGTGTCAGCCCCCGCTTCCCAGGTGAGAGCATCGGCAATGAAGGGAATTCCGACCGCGTTGCAAAACGCTCTTACCGTGCCGTCCGGGTTTTCCAGAAGGTCGTCGCTGTCGATGACCGGCGGGGCCTTGCCGTGCAAGGCGTGAAGCAGGTCGAAAAGCGCGCGCTGTTCGGGAAAGCCGACCTCGGCACTGTCGAAGTCGGGCCACTTGTCGTACATGGAGGTGATCGTGAGCGCGGGATCTCGGATCAGGAAAGCATGCGTAAAATGGGACAGGAACTCTTCGTCCCACATGTGGCTGACATAATGCGGGAAGTCCTTGATGAAGACCGGACCAGCCTCGGCCCGCGTCCGGATGTCTTCCCAAACACTCTCAAGGGTCAGGCCCGGCGTGGTCTTCTCGCCCGGCCGCCATCTCGGCCAGAGGGGATTTGCGCCCTGGTACCACGCTTCGCCGAACGGTTCGTGCAGGCAGTCCAGATCGCCGCGCTGGCGCATCATCCATTCAAAGGCGGTCGAGGTCGAGCGGGGCACCGCCCAGAGCGCAACGATCTTATGCATTGAGCCTCTCCAGCAACTGTCCGTGCCTGCCTTCCGGCGCCAGCTCGAGCGAGCGGAAAATTCGCCAGTAAAGGGCGGTGTCGTGCGCGATGACTGGTTTGCCAAGCTGCTCTTCCAGATGCGGGGTCAGATGCAGCATGCGCTGCGGCTGGTTATTTTCCCCGGTCCGGAAGTTGACCATGCCGTTGGCAAGGTAGGCATCGGCACCTGGCGCCTTGTCGGCAACAAATTCGAAGCTGCGCCGGGCAAGATCGCCGTCGAAGATCCACCTCTTGCGGTTCACGTCCTCCTGGTTCTTGAACCAGCCCTGGTCGACAAAGTTCCCGGCCCACAGGACGTCGAAACCGGCTTCCTTCAGGAAGCCGATCGTTCCCTGCCACCATTCCGGCCAGTGATAGACCGCATTGAGAGCAACCTTTTCGACATTCATTTCCCGCAGCGCCTCGACCATCGCGTAGCCTGCCATGTGAAACGCAAGGCCGTGTTTGTCGCTCAGCCGCGCGCAGAAATCGGCAATACCCTGAACACCCTTGCCGGAGGCGTGCACCCAGTTTGAACCGACCTGTGCGCAGACATCGGCGCCATTGTTGGCCATGACCGAGGCGAACTCCTCCAGCATGGCAAAGTTCTGCGTGCGCTGGTCGAGCCGGTGCCGGTAGTCGGGCACATGAAGCATCCAGCCGTGGACACCGACACTGCCGGGGGCAATGCGCAGGAAATCGCTTGGGGCGGCGTCCCAGTCATGGGGCGGGCAGGTGAAACCGACCTGATGCGGAAACAGTTTCTGCTCCTCGGTCCATTCCAGCGGCATGCCTTGCGCATCGGACCCGGTCGCGGACATCAGGCTTCCCGCATCCAGTTCTGAAGCGCCTTGACGGAATGTTCCGAGTTCACACCGCAGGCCGGGTCGAGCACCAGTGGACCAGGGTTGTAGCCGCGGCTGCGCAACCCCTTCTGGACGGCCTCGACCAGGTAGATGTCCTCTTCCACGGTTGTCGAGCGGTCCTGAACGGCGAGCCGCCGGATCGTTTCGCTGTCGACGCCGTCAATGGTGTACCAGCCGCGCCAGACGATCACATGATCGACGTCGACCGCGCGCCAGTGATAGGTGTTCAGGATGTTGCCCGGATAGACCTGAAACGAGAACAGCGGCCAGAGGAACCACGAGGAATAGTCGCCGGCGTGTTCGTTGGCCTCCAGATCGATGTCGTAGGTCATCCTTTCCAGGTTCTGGCATTCGGTCGTGTGCCGGAGACAGTATCCTTGTGGCTGGATGTCATAGGTCTCGGGCTTGACCACACCGGTCGCGAATGTGGGGTGGTTTATGGGGCAGTGATAGCATTCCGAATAGTTTTCGACCGAGACCTTCCAGTTGCAATTCTCGGCAATTTCGACCCATTCAAGGGGTTTCAGACGGTCGATCTGCGGAACGAAGGCGCGCAGTTCCTTGCGCACGTTCGGAAACCAGTCGTCCATCGGTTTTGCATCCGGGTCGAGGTTGACGAACAGGAAACCGCAGAAGTCTTCGATGCGGACCGATGTCAGGCAGATCTTGCTGCGGTCGAAGCCGGGAACCGAGCGGACATTGGGGCCGGAGCGCAGGCCGCCGGTCAGTTCGTAGGTCCAGCTGTGATAGGGGCAGACCAGCAGCTTGGTGTTGCCTTCGCCCTGTACCAGCTGATGTGCGCGGTGCTGGCAGACATTGTAGTAGGCCCTCAGCACGCCGTCCCTGTCGCGCAGGCAGATGATGCTCTCGTCGGCGATATCGACGGTGAAATAGTCACCCGGCTTCTCGAGCTGGGAGATATGTCCGGCGAATTGCCACGTTCGTGCCAGCAACCCGTCTTTTTCCCGTTTGAAATGGTCGGGGTCCGTGTAGTAGCGGGCTTCGAGCGAATGGGTCAGCTGGCTGTGAACGTTCATGAGCGGTCCTTCCACTCTTCCTGATAGAGCCCCATCTTGTGGCGGCGGGTGTGAAAACGGTCGATGCTGGAAATGACGTCTTCGGGCGCGTCTGCAATGACGAAGGCAAGCAGTGTTTCCAGGAGCGCAATCGTCGAGACGGACGAGGGAAAGAACTGCGGCGTTTCCGCATCGACGACGAAGGCATGGTCGCTGCCGACGACAATGGGCGAGGCCGGGCTGTCGGAAATGGCAACGATGGTGAGCCCCTGTTCCCGTGCCGTCTCCACGGCGGCGATGACATCCGTGCGGTAGGGTTTGCAGGTCATCGCGACGAGCACGTCCCGCTCGTCCGCGCGGGCCAGATCGTCCGTCGCAACGGACCCCATTCTTGGAATGGTCCAGATCGTGTCGACCGCCATGTCGGCAAGATAGGTAAAGTTGCGGGCGTTGGAATTGTTGACGCCGACGCCGAGGACATAGGTATGGCGCGCATTCACGATGGCGTCGGCTGCCGCCTTCATTGCATTGGCATCGGTCGCAGCGAACGTGTTCTCGATATTGGAGATGGCGCAGGCGGCCATTTCGGCAAAGAGCGCGCCCAGTTGGCCGCCCTTGGCGAGCGACTGCAGCCAGCGGGCCCGGTCCGGAAAATCAGTCCCGCGGCTGCGGATTGCCTCGCGAAACGGGTGGCGGAAATCCTCATAGCCGTCGAAGCCGACCGAGCGTGCCATGCGCACGAAGGTGTTCGGTTTGACCCCTGCCGCATCGGCGATTTCGCGGATCGAACTGACGCCGACATCGTTCGGGTTTTCAAGCACATAGCTCGCGGCCTTGCGCAGTTCCGGTGTCAGGTCTTCAAGCTCCGACGCAAGTTCGTCGAGTACAGCCTGCGGGGCTTTCAAATCAGATTTTGGTACATTCATATCATTCATGATTGACGAGAGTACATTTGTACAATTACGATGTCCATCGAAAAATCACCGGCCTGGGAGATCACACGTGTCGGAAACCGGAACCTCCAAACTGCCGTCTTCGGCCCGCGTCGTTATTGTCGGCGGCGGTATCATGGGCTGCGGCCTTGCCTATCATCTGGCCCATGAGGGCTGCTCGGACGTCGTTCTCCTGGAAAAGGCGGAACTGACATCCGGTTCCACCTGGCATGCCGCCGGGCAGATCACCCATTCCACGTCCAGTTTCGGGCTCGGAAAATGCGTCGGCTACAACATCGATCTCTATTCCGGACTGCTTGAGGAAGAGACCGGCCAATCGGTGACCTGGCATGGCTGCGGTTCTTTCCGGCTGGCCTACACGGAAGACGAGATGGACTGGCTGCGCCACACCATGAGCGTTGGCCGGGCGCTTCAGTTCCCGATGGAACTGGTCGGACCGGAGCGCATTCGCGAGTTGCACCCGTTCTATAATCTCGACGGCGTTCTTGGGGCCTTGCATACACCCGATGACGGCCATGCGGACCCGTCCGGCGTGACCCAGGCGCTTGCGATCGGGGCTCGCAAGCTCGGCGTCAAAATCATCCGGCGCTGCCGCGCAACGGATATCAAGCAGCAGCCGAACGGCGAGTGGAAAGTGTCCACGGAGCTGGGCGACATTACCTGCGAGCACGTGGTCAATGCGGGCGGCACATATGCGCGGCAGATGGGCGAATGGAGCGGTTTGCAGTTGCCGATGACCTCCATGACTCATCACTACATCGTCACTGACACCGTGCCGGAATTCAAGGAACTGGACGAAGAGCTGCCCGTCATTCGCGACGACAAGCTGGTCTCCGGTTACATCCGCATGGAACAGAAGTCCGGTCTTATCGGGATCTACGAGAAGGAGAACCCGAACACCGTATGGGAAGACTTCTGCCCGTGGGAGGCGGAAAACGAGCTGTTCGAAGCGGACTATGACCGGATCATGCCGTGGCTGGAAAATGCCATGGATCGCATGCCGATCCTCGCCGAGCTCGGTATCAAGCGCGAGGTGCACGGCGCGATTTCGCATCCGCCTGATGGAAATCCACTGATCGGTCCGGCTCCGGGCGTGAAGAACTACTGGTGCTGCTGCGGCACCCAGATCGGTATCGGCTGGGGACCGGGCCTGACGCGTGAACTTGCACGCTGGATCGTGCACGGCTCGGCGGACATTTCCATGCGCGAATTCGACCCACGCCGGTTCGGCGGTTATGCCGACAAGGAATGGCAGGTCGTCAAGGCCAAGGAAGATTACTGCCTGCGCCACGAAATTCCGTTCCCGCATTTCAACCGGCTGGAAGGACGCCCGCTCAAACCCAGCCCGCTTTATGAACGGCTGAAGGAAAAGGGCGCCGTCTACGAGGAAGTCTACGGGCATGAACGTCCGCGCTGGTTCACGACCGGCGACCTGGAGCAGCGGGACTACTACTCGTTCCGGAGGGCAGCTTGGCATGAGGCTGTCGCGAGGGAAATGCAGGCGGTCAGGACGACGGCGGGCATTATGGACATTTCGGCCTTTACCAAGATCGAGCTGTCCGGCCCGGATGCGGAAGCCTACCTGGACAGGCTGGTTGCCAACCGGCTGCCCAGGAAGGTCGGCGGCATTGCCCTGACGCACATGCTCAACCGGCGGGGCCGGATCGAACTGGAACTGACGGTCGTCCGCCTGGCTGAAGACCGGTTCTACCTGGTCTGCGCGGCTTTCTTCGAACAGCGGCTGCTCGACCACCTGAGCCAGAACGGCAAGGGCGAAAACGTCAGCGTCCGCAACCTCTCCAACGATTGGGGTGCGTTGACGCTGAACGGTCCGCTTGCGCGTGACATTCTTGCCCCCAATACGCCGGCAGCGCTCGACAACGCGTCGTTCCGCTGGCTGACCGCACAGGAAATCGAGGTTGCCGGGCACAAGCTGTGGGCGTTCCGCATGTCCTATGCCGGCGAACTCGGCTGGGAGTTCCACATTCCGCGCGAGGCCATGCTCGAGGTGTATGACGCTCTGTGGAAGACCGGCGCACCCATTGGGCTTGCAGACTACGGCTCGTTTGCCATGAACGCGCTGCGTCTTGAAAAAGGCTTCAAGGGGGCCGGAGAACTGACCAACGAAGTCACGCTGCCGGAAGCCGACGTGATGCGCTTCGTAAAGCTCGACAAACCAGACTTCCTCGGCAAGAACGCAACAGAGGCAAGCGCCGCGTCGTCGGAACTGCCCTGGGTCTGCGTCTATCTTCAGATCGAGCCGGACGGGCTCGAAGACGGGCATGGCGGTGAAGCCGTGCTGTTCAACGGAGAGCCTGTCGGCGCGACCAGTTCGGTCGCCTATGCCCATACGGTCGGCAAGATCCTCGCCTTTGCCTATGTCAAACCTGAAGCGGCCGCGCCGGGGCAGGAGCTGGAAGTCGTCATCATGAACGGGGTGCGCAAGGCCCGGGTGCTTGATGTTCCCGCCTATGACCCCGAAAGCCTGCTTCCCAGAACGGATGCACCAGTCGGAGTGGCTGCGGAATGACGATACCGGCGACCATGAATGCCATTGTCCTGGAGGGACATGGCGGGCTCGACAAGCTGGTCTGGCACGAGGACTGGCCGACCCCGCAACCCGGACCCGGTGAGGTGCTGATCAAGGTCGGCGCATGCGGGTTGAACAATACGGATGTGAATACGAGATCCGGCTGGTACTCCAAGACCGTTTCGGACGCGACAACCGGCGGCGCGTACGAAGAGGTCGGCGAAGAAGATCCGACCTGGGGCGGGGCACCGATCACGTTTCCGCGCATCCAGGGCGCGGATGCGGTCGGCGAGGTTGTCGCGCTGGGTGATGGCGCGCCGGACACTCTGCTGGGCAAACGCGTCATGGTTGATGGCTGGCTCCGCGACTGGTCCGATCCGTTCAACAAGGACAAGGCCGGTTACTTCGGGTCCGAGTGCAACGGTGGCTATGCCGAATACACGGTCGCCAATGCCAACAATGTCGGCGCGGTTCAGTCGGCATTGAGTGACGCGGAACTTGCCACGTTCTCGTGTTCCTACACGACAGCGGAGGGTATGCTCAGCCGCGCGCATTTGGGGGAGCGTGACACGGTTCTTGTCACGGGCGCATCGGGCGGGGTCGGCTCCGCGGTTGTGCAGCTTGCCAAGCGGCGTGGCGCAAAGGTCGTCGCGCTTGCTTCTGCCTCCAAGCATGCTGCCGTGAAAGCCCTCGGCGCGGATGTGCTGCTGGATCGTGCACCGGAAGACCTGGGTGCAGCCCTTAAGCAAGCGACCGGCCGGGAGACCGTCTCTGTTGTCGCCGACATTGTCGGCGGACCCTATTGGGGCAATCTTGTCTCGGTTCTGGCGCGCGGGGGCCGCTATACGTGTTCCGGCGCCATCGCGGGTCCGATCGTCGAGTTCGATCTCAGAACCTTTTACCTGAACGATCTGACCCTGATCGGGTCCACCGTCGTCGAACCGCATATCTTCAAGGATCTGGTCGGCTATATTGAGCGCGGAGAAGTCAAGCCGGCGCTTGCGGCGACCTATGCGCTGAAGGACTTTCACGCGGCGCAGACGGCCTTCATAGAGAAAAAACATACGGGAAACATCGTGGTGATCCCATGAAGATTACCCGTATCCGGATCTTCAAGACCGATCTGCCCTATGTCGACGGCACTTATGGCTGGGGCGCGGGTAACGCGATCTCGACCGCGCGGGCATCGGTGGTGGTCATCGACACAGACGCCGGTCTTGCCGGATGCGGCGAGTTCACGCCTTGCGGCGAGAACTACATGGTGGCGCATTCGGAGGGCGTTGAGGCGCTCGCCCGTCTTGTTGCGCCGGCGCTGATCGGCGAGGACCCGCGTCAGGTCGCCCGTATCGAGCAGCTTCTGGATCATCTCGTTCAGGGGCATGGCTATGCCAAGGCACCGTTCGATGCCGCTTGCTGGGACATCGCCGGCAAGGCGCTCAATGCGCCGGTCTGGATGCTGCTCGGCGGCAAGCTGACCGATGGCGCGCCGATGTACCGGGTTGCCCCGCACCGCTCGACAGAAGAAACAGTCGCCGAACTGGAGAGGCACCGCGCAAGCGGTTACCGGCAATTCCAGATCAAGGTCGGCGCAGACTGGGTTCAGGACATCGACCGCATCCGCGCGACGGTGCCGCTGCTCAAACCTGGCGAAAAGGCGATGGCGGATGCCAACCAGGGATGGCGCGTCGACAATGCGCTCAGGGTGGCGCGGGCAACACGCGATCTCGATTTCATATTCGAGCAGCCCTGCCGCACCTACGAAGAATGCCTGCAGGTCCGTCAGCGGATCGATCTACCCATGAAACTGGACGAATGCGTGACCGGTCTTGCAGCCGCACAACGGATCGTTGCCGACAGGGCGGCCGATCTCGTCTGCCTGAAAATCTCCAACCTGGGCGGCCTCTCCAAGGCGCGCCGCGTCCGGGACTTCTTCGTCGACAACCGCATCCCCGTTGTTTCGGAAGACACATGGGGCGGAGAGATTGCAACGGCAACGCTTGCCCATTTCGCGGCCTCGACGCCAGAGGAGTTCCTTCAGAACACCACGGATCTGCACAACTACAACACACGGTCCACAGGTGCTCCGCCTCCCAAGTCAGCGAATGGAAAGCTCTATGCTTCCGACACGCCCGGTCTTGGCGTGGAGCCGGACCTTGACAGTCTTGGCGTACCCGTCGCCGTCTACGGAGAGGCGGCATGAGGATTTCCAGGATCAGCGTCTGGCAGATCGACCTTCCGCTTGCCAAACCCTACTGGCTTTCCGGCGGTCGGCTGAAGTTCGAAAAACTGGACTCAACCTTCGTGCGGATCGAGACCGACGAAGGTGCTTCCGGCTGGGGAGAGGGGTGCCCGTGGGGTCACACCTATCTGCCCGCCCATGGGCCGGGTCTGCGATCCGCCCTTGGGCTTCTGGCGCCTGCTCTTGTCGGTCGCGACCCGCGAGCATTTGACGAGATCAACCGGATCATGGACGTGCGGTTGCCCGGGCACCCTTATGCCAAGGCACCGCTTGATATCGCCTGCTGGGATCTCGCCGGCAAGGCGACCGGTCAGCCGCTCTGGCGCATGCTGGGTTGCGACGAGCCGGCGGCGGTTGCGATCAATTCCTCGATTTCAACGGGAACACCGGAGGAGATGATCGCGCTGATCCGGGACGCCAGCGCAAAAGGCTATCGCACCCATTCCGCCAAGGTCGGCGGCGAGGATGCGGCTGCCGACATTGACCGGATTGAAGCCATATCGAACGCGCTGCCGAAAGGTGAGCAGGTCACTTTCGATGTCAACCGGGCCTGGACGCCGGGCGTCGCGCTTCAGGTGCTGAATGCGGTGTCGGCGCGGGACTGGGTTGAACAGCCCTGCGAAACGCTCGATCAGTGCGCGTTTGTCGCTGAAAAAGTGCAGCAGCCGATCATGCTGGATGAATGCCTGACGAGCTTTCAGGACCATCTGGACGCCTGGAAGCAGGGCGCTTGCCAGGGTGTGAAGGTGAAACCGAACCGGGTCGGCGGGCTGACGCGGGCGCGGCAGATCCGCGATTTCGGCCTTGCCGTCGGTTGGCAGATGCATATCGAAGACACCGGTGGCAGCGCATTCGCAGACACGGCCGCCCTTCAGCTGGCAGCGTCGACCCCGGCTGCCAACCGGCTCGCCAGCTGGCTTTGCCATGCCCATCTTTCCGTCGACCCGGTGCCGGGTCAGGGGGCCCGCAACCACGATGGCTTCGTGCGTTTCGGCGACGAGCCCGGTGTCGGCGTCGTACCCGATCCGGACGCGCTTGGAGAACCCGTTGCGGTTTACGAGGACCCTTTATGAGCAACTATCCTGCTTACAAGATAACCGGCCTGACGCTCTGGAAAGTGCCGCTCACAAGCCATGAAACCTACTACATGGCAGAGGGCAAGACCTGCGCGACGGTCGACAGCATGGTGCTCAGGATCGATACCGATCAGGATGTCAGCGGCTGGGGCGAGGTGTGCCCGATACCGCACTACCTCCCGTCCTATGCCAGGGGCGTCGCGCCTGCGATCGAGGAGCTTGCACCCGTTCTGCTGGGCGGCGACCCGATCGGTGTTGATGCGATCGCCCGCAAGTGCCGGTCCTGGCTGCTGGGCCATCCTTACGTGCAATCGGTGATCGACATCGCTCTCTGGGATTTGACCGGCAAGGCATGCGGGCTGCCGGTCTACACGCTCCTTGGCGGCCGGCAGTCGGCGGATTTCCCGCTCTATCATTCGATCACCTGCATCGCCCCGGAGGACATGGCGGCGATCGCGACGGATGCGGTTGCCGGCGGCATGCGCCAGATCCAGGTGAAACTGGGTGCGGACGCCAACTGGGAAGCCGATGTCGCGCGCCTGAGACTGGTGCGTGAAGCCGTTGGTCCGGGGCCGGTTGTCTACGGCGACTGGAACTGCGGCGCCAGCCGGCTGGACGCGACACGGGTCGGGCGCGCCGTCCGCGATCTCGATATCATGCTTGAACAGCCCTGCGCGACCCTTGAGGAATGTGCAGCCGTCCGCTCGGCGACCGGATTGCCGATGAAACTTGATGAAACCGCGCACGATACCGCCAGCCTGATGAAAGCCTATGAGCTTGGCTGCATGGATGCCGTCGCGCTGAAACTCTCGAAATTCGGTGGCATCTCAGATCTCAGGCGGGCGCGGGACCTGTGCCTCCATTTCGGTGCCAAGATGTGTATCGAGGACACCTGGGGATCTGATATCGCCACGGCGGCCGCGCTGCACGTTGCGGCATCCACGCCGCCGCAGGCTATCCTTAACGTGTGCGACCTCTCCGGCTATGTTTACCCGAGACTTGACCCGGATGCGCCGGTGCGGACCAATGGGCGGATACGACCTCCCGAAGGACCTGGCCTTGGCGTTGCGCCGGATCCGAACGTTCTGGGCGAGCCCGTTCTTTCCCTTGCTGCATGAAGGAGCTTGCAGATGAAAACATCAATCTCACAAGGCGACTGGAAAGCGCGCGCGGCAGCAGTTCTGCCGGCAGCCGGGTTCGGCAATTTCGATCCGGGCGTCGTGATCCGCAGCGGCAAGGGGTCCCGTGTCTGGGATGAGGACGGCAACGAGTTCATCGACTACCTGATCGGTTCCGGGCCGATGATCCTCGGCCACGGGCATCCGGAGGTTCTCGAAGCGGTGCAGGAACAGCTTGCCGACGGCATGACGTTTTTTGCCAACAATGCACGCGGGATCGAACTTGCCGAGGTGCTGGTCGAGGCGGTGCCCTGCGCGGATCAGGTACGCTACGTGTCGACCGGAGGCGAGGCCGACATGTATGCCATGCGTCTTGCCAGGGCCTTTACCGGGCGGGACAAGATCCTCAAATTCGAAGGCGGCTACCATGGCATGTCGGGCGAAGCCCTGATGAGCCTGTCGCCGAGCAAGCTGATCAATTTTCCGCAGGCCGTGCCGGATTCCGCGGGCATCCCGGAAAGTGTGCGCGACAACATGCTGATCGCGCCCTTCAACGATGCGGAGTTCGTCAGTTCCCTGATCGAGGAACATGCCGACGAGATTGCCTGCGTGATCGTCGAGCCGCTGCAGCGTCTGATCCCGCCGGAGCCGGGCTTCCTGCAGGCGCTCAGGGACCTGACCAGCAAGCACGGCATCGTCCTCGTCTTCGACGAGGTCGTGACCGGCTTCCGTTTTGCCTATGGCGGCGCGCAGGAATATTATGGCGTTACGCCGGACCTGTGCACGCTCGGCAAGATCATCGGCGGCGGCTTCCCGCTGGCCGCGATCGCGGGCAAGAAAGAGATCATGGACCATTTCGACAAGTCCATCGCCGGTGCCGAGGGCTTCACATTCCAGATCGGAACCCTGAGCGGCAATCCGGTCGCAAGTGTCGCCGGGCTGAAGACCCTCGAAATCCTGAGGCGGCCGGGCGCCTATGAGACCATTCGGAAGAACGGTGAACGATTGATGGCAGCCTATCAAACACATCTGGATGGCGCGGGTCTCGCGCATCAGATCGTCGGCGAACCCTTCCTGTTCGACGTCGTCTTCACGGATCAGCCCGTGAAGAACTACCGCGATATGTTCCGGAACGATGCCGACAAGGCAAAGATCCTCAATCGGAGCCTGCGCGCGGGCGGCATCCTGAAACCGGACAGCAAGCTCTATGCGCATCTGGCACTCACAGAAGCCGATCTGGCCCAGACCGAGGCGGCTCTGGAAGCAGGCGCGCGGGAGCTGGCGGGGTGAAGGTTCGCAATTTAGCGTGAAAATTGGCGCGAAAAGCCTACTTTTAACCTTAGACATCCAGTCGGAGGTTCGGAGGCAGGTGTGAGGGCAACCCCCAGGATCGCAGCAGTCGCAGTTCTTGCTTTTGCGTCCGCAATGGCAGTGCATGACCCTGCGCGATCCGAAAATCCCGCCGGGACCGTGAACGAAACTGCTGCAGGGGCGGAGATAATCCCGCTCAGGCAGAAGATCGGTCAGATGGTCCTGGTCGGTTTTGTTGGCGACCGGCCCTCGCGATCAGGTGTCAAACGGGTTCTGGAACAGCTGGAGACCGGTGAAATCGGCGGCGTGCTCTATCTCGGACGGAACCTGAGAAACAAGCAGACCGTGCAGCGCATGAACAGCGCTTTCCGCGAAGCCTCACCGGCGGTATTGCCGCCGCTGATCGCCATTGATCAGGAAGGCGGGCGGGTGCAACGCCTGCGGAGCCGCAACGGCTTTCCGGATACGCCGTCGGCGAGACACATTGCACGCAAGGGCGATCCTGCCGATGCGAAGCGCACATATTCTGTGCTTGCCGAAAATCTCGCCGGCTGGGGCTTCACGCTCAACCTGGCACCGGTGGTGGATGTTGACGCAAACCCGCGCAATCCGATCATCGGCAGGTTGGGGCGGTCTTTTTCACCCGATCCGGAGCGGGTTTCGGCGTTTGCCTCAGCCTTCGTGTCCGCACACAGGGAGCACGGAGTTCTGACCGCGCTGAAGCATTTTCCGGGGCACGGATCAAGCCTGAGAGACAGTCACAAGGGCGCGGTCGACATTACCGGCACATGGTCGGAGGACGAACTGATCCCGTTCCGGCAGCTGATTGCCGGGGACATGGCCGACATTGTCATGACGGCGCATGTCATCAACCACACGCTTTCTGAGACAAAGGCCAATGTTCCCATGTCTCTTTCGAAAGGCGCGCTCACTGGCTTGCTGCGCGATGACCTCGGATTCACCGGCGTCATCATGTCGGACGACATTCAAATGGACGCGATCCGGTGGAATTTCTCCCTGGAGGATGCCGTACTGAAGGCGGTCGACGCAGGGACCGACATTCTGCTCTTTGCCAATGACAAGCGCCCGGACCCCGAGATCCCTCAAAAAGTTGCCGACATTCTCGAAGCCGCAGCGGCAAATGATGGGGAAATTGCCCGCAAGATCGATGATGCCTACGACCGGATTGTAACGCTCAAAAGCGATCTGCGTGTTGCCGGAGACGAAGTCGCTGACAACTCGAACGCTCAATAGAGCGACCTTGGCAGCCAGGTGGCAAGAATTGGGAACAGCCACAGGATGGCGACCGCGACCGCCTGCAGGACAATGAACGGCACGACGCCGCGATAGATCTGACCGGTCGTGATCTCCTTCGGAGCGGCCCCCCTCAGGTAGAACAGCGAGAAGCCGAATGGCGGCGTCAGGAACGATGTCTGCAGGTTGATCGCAATCAGGACGGTCAGCCAGATGGGATCGATCCCCATCAGGATGAGCGGCGGGATCAGCACCGGCAGAAGAATGACCGAGATCTCCACGAAGTCGAGAAAGAAGCCGAGTACGAAGACGAACAGCATTGCAAAGATAAGCGCCCCTGCCGGACCGCCCGGCATTTCGTTCAGGATCGCATGCACCCGGTCTTCGCCGCCGAGGCCGACAAAGACCAGGGAGAAGAAACTCGCCATCAGGATTGTCGCGAAAATCATCGATGTGACGGTGAGCGTCGACAACAGCGAGGCCTTCAGGAGCCCGTCGCAGAAGGCGGCCCAAAGAATACGCAGCACGACGACGAGGGCGAAAATGGCAAGGCCTGCGTAAAGCGCGGCCAGCAGGTAGCCTGTGATGGTGACATCGGAGCGCTGCAGGCGCACCGGCAGGACGGCGGCGGCAATGGCCAGAACAAGAAGGGCCAGCGTCGCGGCGACGATCAGCCTTGTCGAAATACCAAGGCGACGGCCTGCAAGGAGGATCGCACCGACCGCGCCGACGGAGGCGGCTTCATTGGGGGAGGCAATGCCGCCGAGGATCGAGCCGAGAACGGCAAAGATCAGCAGGATCGGCGGGACGATCGCGGCCATGATCTCTTTGGCGGACGGCTGGTCGACTTGCTCGCGCATTGCCGGTGCATCGTTCGGAAACAGTCTGGCGCGTCCGAGAATGTAGACACAGTAAACCACGACCAGCAGCAAGCCGGGCACCATCGCGGCAGCAAAGGTCTGGCCGACGGAAATGGTCTCGATGGTGAACTTGCCCTGCGCATATTGCGCCTGCTGGAAGGCGTTCGACATGACGTCGGCCAGAATGATCAGAAGCGTCGAGGGCGGTATGATCTGGCCGAGCGTTCCGGCCGTGCAGACCATGCCCGAGGCAAGCTTCGGATCGTAGCCGTTGCGCAGCATGGTGGGCAGGGCGATCAGGCCCATCGCGACCACTGTCGCGCCGACGATGCCCGTTGATGCGGCCAGCAGCGCGCCGACAAGCACGACCGAGACGCCGAGGCCGCCGTTCATGCGGCCGAACAGGCGTCCCATGGTTTCGAGAAGCTCTTCCGCGATCCGGCTCTTTTCCAGAATGACGCCCATCAGGACAAACAACGGGATCGCCGTCAGGACCGGGTTGGTCAGAACCCCGAAAAACCGCTGTCCCATCGCGCCCATGAGCTGGATGTTGAAGTCGCCAAGCATCCAGCCGAGCAGCGCAAAACCCGTCGCAACGCCTGCAATGGTGAAGGCGACCGGGTAGCCGAGCAGGATGAAACCGATCAGCGCACCAAACATGATGAGGTCGAGCGGCAACGTCATGCTTCGGTCCTCTTCAGTTTGACGATGTCGCGGATGAAGGCCGCGATGCCCTGAATGAGCAGCAGGACGCAATAGGCAGGGATCAGTGTCTTCAGGAGAAAGGAAGCGGGAATGCCGCCGACCGATATGGGCCCTTCCATGATTGCCCAGCTGCCGCGCACATAAGGCCAGGAGAACCAGATCAGCAGAACGAGCGCCGGGGTCAGCAGGAAAAGATGCCCGAAGAGATCTATCCAGGCCTGGGTCCGGCCGGTGCACTTGGCATAGAAAATGTCCACGCGCACGTGCGCATTGACGAGGAAAGTGTAGCCCGCACCGAGCATGAACAGGCTTGCATGCAGGTAGAGCACACCCTCGTCCAGAAAGATGTAGCTGTAGCCGAACACATACCGCAGCAGAACGATCACGAATTGCAAAAGCAGCATGGCAAGAGCCGCCCAGCACAATATGCTGCCTATCAAAGAATTGACGCGCTCAAGCGCGCCCGCGAGTCGTTCCATTGCGGAGGGTCCTGCCTT
Organism: Roseibium sp. MMSF_3412; assembly: GCF_030733265.1. Taxonomy (GTDB): domain Bacteria; phylum Pseudomonadota; class Alphaproteobacteria; order Rhizobiales; family Stappiaceae; genus Roseibium. The sequence continues at coordinate 120,124 of NZ_JASHJI010000014.1, forward strand.
CCTTGCCTGATCAGCTCTGTTTCGTCATTGCAAGGCCCGGCCCTGCAATCCCTGCCGCCACCTTGCCGCGATTCTGAAGCGGAGAGGAAGCGGAATGGATCCCATGGTTAGACCCGCTGCTGTCCGGTTAAACCCGGCAATGATCTATTGCGGCGATGTCCGGTCGATGAACTTGTCATCCCTGCTGAAGCGGAGCGGAAGGCCGGGAACCAGTAAACTCTTGTTTCTCCGGCTTCTTCCAATCTCCAGCGACACGGCGTACTGGATCCCGGTCTTGCCGCTTGCGCGCCAAACCGGGACGACAAAAGATGCAACAAGGGGCCCTTTGGGTCCCTCGTTGCTTTGGAAACCGTGCCTTTTGAACAGCAACCTAGTCGTACTTGTAATCAAGCAGACGCGCGTTCATCTGGCCGTTGTCGGCATAAGGCATGTATTCGTGCATCAGCTTGCGATAAGCGAGGAAGCTTTCCGTGATACGCTTTACCAGTTCGTCGTCACTGGCGCGCAGGTCGGCAATGACTTCGCCTGCCGCATTGCCCATTGCAACAATGACTTCGTCGGGCAGCTTGCGCACCATCACGTCATGCTCGTTGACGAGCTGCGTGAGCGCCTGAGCGTGCTTGGTGTTGTATTCGGTGAGCACGTCGTTATAGAGGCTCGCGCAGGCCTGGGCGACTGCTGCCTTGAGGTCGTCCGGCAGGTCGTTGTAGGCGTCCAGATTAACCGCGCACTCTTCGGCGGAAGACGGCTCGCCAACGCCCGGCCAGTAGTAGTTCTTGGCGATCTGGTAGTAGCCGAGCGCGCTGTCGGTCCACGGGCCGATGAACTCGCCCGCATCGAGCGCGCCGGACTGCAGCGCCTGGAACATGGCCGGACCGCTCATCGCCTGGACCGCCATGCCGAGCTTGGAGCACATTTCCGAGGCAAGGCCGGTCGAGCGGAACTTCAGGCCCTTCAGGTCATCGACGCTGTTGATCTCCGTGCGGAACCAGCCAGCCCATTGCGGGCCGGAGTTGCCGCACAGGAACGGCTTGAGATTGAAGCCGCCGTAGATCTCGTCGTAGAGCGCCTGTCCGCCGCCGTGAATAAGCCAGCCGGCCTGTTCCGGTGCTGTCAATCCGAAAGGCTGCGAGCCGAACAGCAGGATGCCCTTGGACTTCGATCCCCAATAGGCCGGAACGGCGTGATAGAGTTCAGCGGTTCCCTGGCCGACCGCGTCGAAGACGCCGTTGCCGGGAACGATTTCACCTGCCGCAAACAGCTTCACCTCGATGCGTCCGCCGGAAAGCGCCGTAATGCGGTCGGCGAGCATCTGCGCCGCGACGCCGGGTCCAGGAAGGTTTTTCGGCCATGCGGTGACCATGCGCCATTGGCGGGTGTCCTGCGCAATCGCGGGTGCGGCCAGGGTTGTGGCCGCAACGGCGGCGGTGCCGGTCGCACCGGCTTTCAGAAAGTCACGTCTTTTCATCGTTCTACCCCTCGATTCGAATTTGGGTTCGGAGTGTCCTGCCGTGGTTTTTATTCCTCCAAGATTCCCGGCAGGTTAAGCCCCTGTTCTTTCGCGCAGTTCAGCGCGATCTCGTATCCGGCATCGGCGTGACGCATCACGCCTGTTGCCGGGTCGTTCCAAAGCACGCGTTCGATCCGCCGTGCCGCATCGTCGCTGCCGTCACAGCAGATGACCATGCCTGAGTGTTGTGAAAAGCCCATGCCGACGCCGCCGCCATGATGCAGCGACACCCAGGTCGCGCCGGACGCCGTGTTGAGCAGTGCATTGAGAAGCGGCCAGTCGGAGACGGCGTCCGAGCCGTCCTGCATCGCTTCCGTCTCGCGGTTGGGCGAAGCGACGGAACCGGAATCGAGATGATCGCGACCAATGACGACGGGCGCTTTCAGCTCGCCGCTCCTGACCATCTCGTTGAATGCAAGGCCGAGCCGGTGGCGTTGACCGAGGCCGACCCAGCAGATCCGCGCAGGCAGTCCCTGGAACGAAATTCGGTCCCGGGCCATGTCGAGCCAGTTGTGCAGATGCGGATCGTCCGGGATCAGCTCCTTGACCTTCGCGTCGGTGCGGTAAATGTCTTCCGGATCGCCGGAGAGCGCACACCAGCGGAACGGACCGATCCCCCGGCAGAACAGCGGGCGGATATAGGCCGGCACAAATCCGGGAAACGCGAAGGCGTTTTCAAGCCCTTCTTCGAGCGCCATCTGCCGGATGTTGTTGCCGTAGTCCAGCGTTGGAACCCCCTGGTTCCAGAAGTCGACCATGGCGGCGACATGAACTTTCATCGAGGCCCGTGCAGCCTTTTCCACGGCCTTGGGATCCGTTTCCGCCTTTGCGCGCCATTCGGCGACGGTCCAGCCCTGTGGCAGATAGCCATTGACCGGGTCATGCGCGGAGGTCTGGTCGGTCACGATGTCCGGCTTGACGCCGCGCCTCACCAGTTCGGGAAACACATCCGCCGCATTGCCGATCAGGGCAACGGACTTGGCCTCTCCGGCGCTCGTCCAGCGTTCGATCAGCGCCAGGGCTTCGTCAAGGGAATGGGTTTTCTCATCCACATATCGGGTGCGCAGGCGGAAATCGGCGCTTTTCTCGTCGCACTCGACGGCTAGACAGCAAGCGCCGGCCATGACTGCGGCCAGAGGCTGCGCGCCGCCCATGCCTCCGAGCCCGCCCGTCAGGATCCAGCGGCCTTTCAGATCGCCGTCATAGTGCTGACGGCCAGCCTCCATGAAGGTTTCGTAAGTGCCCTGAACGATGCCCTGCGTGCCAATGTAGATCCACGATCCGGCCGTCATCTGGCCGTACATCGCAAGACCCTTCTTGTCGAGTTCGTGGAAGTGGTCCCAGTTCGCCCAGTTCGGCACAAGGTTCGAGTTGGCGATGAGGACGCGCGGGGCGTCCTTGTGAGTCCTGAACACACCAACCGGCTTGCCCGATTGCACAAGCAGGGTTTCGTCTTCCTCAAGCCGCTTGAGACTTGCGACGATCCGGTCGAAGTCGTCCCAGGTCCGGGCGGCCCGGCCGATGCCGCCGTAGACAACCAACTCGTGCGGGTTTTCCGCAACATCGGGATGGAGGTTGTTCATCAGCATGCGCAGCGGTGCTTCGGTCAGCCAGGATCTGGCGTTCAACTCCGTGCCCGTCGGCGGGTAGACGTCGCGGGCATTGTGTCGGCGATCGTTCATGAGGCGCTCCCTGGATCTTCATTGGCTTTTCGGGCAAGCGTCGGCGCGAGCGCCGCAAGTGCGTCGAGAATGTCTTTGAGGTGCGAGCGGAGACGCTCCGCCTTGTCTTCATCGTAGGTGAAGGGCGTGTCCTCACTTGCCAGATGTGTCTTCTGGGCAAGCTCCATCTGGATGGCGTGGATGCCCTCTTCCGGTCTGCCGTAATGGCGTGTGGTCCAGCCGCCCTTGAAACGGCCGTTCAAAACCGCTGAATAGCCGCTTGCGGTTTCTGTGCGCTGGAAAACGGCGGCCTCGATTTTCGGTGCGCAGGTTGCACCGTTATTCGTCCCCGTATTGAAGTCCGGCAGGGTTCCCTCAAAGAGATAGGGCACGCGGGAACGGATCGAATGGCAGTCGTAAAGGATCGCGACGCCGTGTCTCGCGCGGACGCGTTCCAGCTCCATTTGCAGCGCCGCGTGGTAAGGCGCATGCCAGGCGAGGCGCCGGGTTTCAATTTCCTCGTCCACGGGGGCTTCGTCTTCGAGGTAGATCGGTTTTCCGTCGAAGTCGGTCGTCGGGCAGAGCGTTGTCGTGTTCTGTCCCGGATAGAGGCTGACACCTTCGGGGTCGCGATTGGCGTCGATGACGTAGCGATGGAAGTTGGCCCGCACCATGGTCACGCCGGGCAGCAGACCTTCGTAAAGTCGGTCCACATGCCAGTCGGTGTCCGCAAGTTTCTGGCCGAGGGGTGTAAGGCGTTGCCAGATGTCTGCGGGAACGAAAGTCCCTGAATGCGGCACTCCCAGGACGACCGGTCCGTCGCCTCTTGTCACCTCAAACGGGTTCATTTGCCGCCCCCAGTCTGATGATATGTTCGTCTGAGACTGCGGAAACCAGGCTGCGCGTGCGCACAAGTTCCGCTGCCGTCTCAAGGTCGGGGGCGAGATAGCGGTCTGCGTCGAGAGCGGGAACCTTCGAGCGCAGTTTTTCAATGACGGACTGGAGGGCTGGGCTTGTCTTCAGCGGAGCCCGGTGTTCGATCCCCTCGACCGCGCATAGAAGTTCCACGCCAAGGATATGCGCCAGGTTCGCGTTCATGCGGCCCAGCCGCCGCGCCCCATGCGCGGCCATGGAGACGTGGTCTTCCTGGTTCGCGCTGGTCGGCGTCGAATCCGTTGAACAGGGATTGGCCAGGTGCTTGTTTTCACTCATCAACGCCGCCGTCGTGACCTCGGCAATCATCAGTCCGGAATTGAGGCCCGGATCCTTTGCGAGGAAAGGCGGCAGGTCAAAGGAAAGTGTCGGATCGACCACCAGGGCAACCCTGCGCTGCGCGATCGCACCCAGTTCGGCAACGGCGAGCGCGATCTGGTCGGCTGCGAACGCGACCGGTTCCGCATGGAAATTGCCGCCCGAAACAATCCTGTCCGCATCGATCAGAACCAGCGGATTGTCCGTTGCCGCGTTGGCTTCGATTTCAAGCGTCGCCGCCGCCATGCGCAGAAGGTCGACACAGGCACCGGCAACCTGTGGCTGGCAGCGGATACAATAGGGATCCTGAACGCGGGTGTCGCCGTCGCGGTGGCTCTCCCTGATTTCCGACCCGGTCATGATCTGCCGCATGGCTCTTGCAACTTCGATCTGGCCACGATGGCCGCGCAGCTCGTGAATTTCAGGCAGCAGGGGCGCGGTCGACCCCATGATGGCATCCGTGGAGAGGCTTGCGGTGATCAGGGTCGCCTCCGCAAGACGCCAGCTGTCGAAGAGGGCGACAAGTGCGCATGCGGTGGAGAATTGCGTGCCGTTGATCAGGCCCAGGCCTTCCTTGGGTCCGAGGACCACGGGCTTCAGTCCGGCCCTTTCAAGAGCATCCCGGCCCGGCAGCCGCTCGCCCTTCAATGTGGCTTCACCTTCGCCGATGAGAACGGCTGTCATGTGCGCGAGCGGAGCAAGATCGCCTGAGGCGCCGACCGATCCCTGAGACGGCACGACTGGCGTGACGCCGAATGCAAGACAACCTTCGATCAGTTCCAGCACTTCAAAGCGAACGCCCGAGGCCCCGCGTCCGAGAGACAGCAGTTTGAGTGCCATCATCAGGCGAGTCGTGGTTTCGTCCAGCGGTTCGCCGACCCCGCAACAGTGGGACAGGATCAGATTGCGCTGGAGTGTTGCCGTGTCACCAGCGGCGATCTTGACGCTGGCGAGCTTGCCGAAACCGGTGTTGACGCCATAAACAGCCTCGTCACCGCGCGCTGCTTCCGCGACACGTTCCGAAGCCTGACGAATGGCGGCTTCCGCGGTCCGGTTGATACGGACAGGGTGGAGGTCCCTGTAGACGCTTTCAAGTTCGGCGAGCGTGACGTGGCCGGGGTCAAGGGTGAGGCCGGTCATTGTGCGCCTCCGAAAATACGTTCTTTCAGCGGATTGAAGCCGATGCGGTAACTGAGTTCCGCCGGATGGGAGACGTTCCAGACAGACAGATCGGCACGTCTTCCAGCTTCCAGCGTGCCGCGATCGGACAGTCCCAGGGCCTTCGCGGCCTCCCGGGTCACACCGGCGAGCGCTTCTTCCGGCGTCATGCGAAACAGGGTGCAGCCCATGTTCAGGGCAAGGAGCAGGGAAGCGAGGGGAGAGGAGCCGGGATTGCAATCCGTCGCGAGTGCGATCGGGACGCTGTTCGCGCGCAACAGATCCACGGGCGGCAATTGTGTTTCGCGCAGCGTATAGAAAGCGCCCGGCAACAGCACCGCCACGCTTCCGCTCCTAGCGAGTGCTTCGACGCCTTTTCCGGAGAGATATTCGAGGTGATCGGCTGAGAGCGCATCATAAGACGCCGCCAGTTCAGCGCCGCCGAGATCCGAAAGCTGCTCGGCATGAAGTTTCACCGGCAGGTTCAGTTCTTTGGCCCGCTCGAACACCCGGGCGATCTGCCCGGGCGAAAAGGCGATGCCCTCGCAGAAGCCGTCGACGGCGTCCACAAGCCCCTCCTCATGCGCGGCTTCGAGTGCCGGAAGACAGATGTCGTCGAGATAGGCATCCGCGCGTCCCTTGTATTCGGGCGGCACGGCATGGGCACCCAGGAAACTCGTGCGGATATCCACGGGCCTGACGCCCCCGATTTTCCGGGCGGTGCGGAGCATGCGCAGTTCGGTTTCGATATCGAGCCCGTAACCGGACTTGATCTCAAGGGTGGTGATTCCCTCGGCAATGAGCGCGTCCACGCGTGGCAACGCCTGTTCGAGCAGGGCCTCTTCACCTGCGGTGCGGGTTGAGCGGACCGTCGACACGATCCCGCCGCCGGCGCGGGCAACTTCTTCATAGGTTGCGCCTTGAAGCCTCATCTCGAACTCGCGGGCCCGGTTGCCTCCGAAAACGACATGGGTGTGGCAGTCGATCAGGCCCGGTGTGACAAGGCATCCGCCAAGATCTTCTTTCGGCCAATCGGCAAATTCCGCCGGGAGGTCTGCTTCGGCGCCAGTCCATGCGATCGCGCCCTTCTCGAACGCCAAAGCGCCGTGCTCGACAAGGCCGTAGGGCGCGTCAATGTCGGCAAAGGTCGCCAGGCCGGCATTGGTCAGAAGGCGTCGGGACAAGAACGATCTCCGGCTTGATTAGATTGCGTTATAAGATAATATGCATGCACATATTAACGTGTCAACGAGGGAAACGCGGTATGCCGACACGCGCCGGAGCCAAAATTTTTGCAGAGAAAGCGCTCCTGCCTGACGGATGGGTGGAGAATGTCCTCGTATCGGTTTCCGACAACGGGTCGATCGCCGCAGTTGCGCAAGGCCAGGCACCTGAGGGCGAGCGGGTCGGCATTCTTCTCCCGGCACCTGTCAACCTGCATAGCCATGCCTTTCAGCGGGCCATGGCAGGCATGAGCGAACGGCGGGGGAAGGGCGAGCGCGACAGTTTCTGGACCTGGCGCCAGATCATGTTCCGCTTTCTGGATGCACTTGATCCTGATGACATCGAAGCGATTGCGGCCTTCGTGCAGATGGAGATGCTGGAGGCCGGGTATGCGGCAGTCGGCGAGTTCCACTACCTGCACCACCAGCCGGGTGGGGTGCCCTATGACCATCTTGCCGAATTGTCGGTCCGGATCATCTCAGCTGCTTCGGATACGGGGATCGGGCTGACGCATCTGCCGGTTCTTTATCAGTATGGCGGTGTCGATCAGCGCGCGCTCGGCCCCGGGCAGATCCGGTTCGGGAATGATCCGGAGCGATTCGCGCGGCTTCACGAGCAGGCGGCGGATGCCATGAATATCCTCGAAGGTGACGCTGTTCTCGGCGTTGCCCCGCACTCGCTCCGGGCCGTCAGCGAGGAAGGTCTTGCCAGTGCCATCGAGCTTGCTGGCAGGACCCCTCTGCACATGCACCTCGCCGAACAGGTTGGCGAAGTGGAAGAACTTGTCGGCGCAAGGGGCAGCCGTCCGGTCGCCTGGCTTCTGGACACTCACGACGTTTCGTCGAACTGGTGCCTGATCCACTGCACCCAGATGTTGCCGGAAGAAACACTTGGCCTGGCAGGGGCCGGGGCGGTCGCGGGGCTTTGCCCGATCACGGAATCAAGCCTTGGCGACGGCATCTTCGACGGCGTCCGGTATCTTCAGGCAGGCGGACGGTTCGGCATCGGATCGGACTCGAACATCCGCATTTCGCTTTCTGAAGAACTGCGGACGCTGGAGTATTCGCAGCGCCTGCGCGACAAGAACCGGGCGACGGTCGCGACGCCGGAAATGTCGACGGGGCGCGTGCTTTTTGAAGGAGCCGTGTCCGGTGGCGCTCAGGCGGCGGGGCGAAACGCGGGCAAGATCGCGGAAGGGTGTTTCGCCGATCTCCTGGCGCTTGATGCAACTTCAATCGACCTGGAAGGCCGGGAGGGCGATGAAATCCTGGATGCGTACGTCTTTGCAGGCGATGACCGGATGGTAAGCGATGTCTGGTCGGCCGGCAGGCATGTTGTTCGCGGTGGAAAACATGTAAAAGGCGACGCAATCCGCGCGGCGTATCGCGCGACCATGAAAAGGCTTCGAAACAGACTTTAGGGACGTGACTTGGCGCTGACTGACACCAATTCCTGGACCGGTATCCGAGAAGTGCTTCTGCGCCGGATACATGACCGGATCTGGCAACCGGGGGAACAGATTCCCCATGAGGCTGATCTGGCGGAGGAATTCGGCTGCGCGCGCACCACCGTCAACCGGGCCCTTCGCGATCTCGCCGAAAGCGGTCTTGTGGTCCGCAAACGCAGGGCGGGCACGCGTGTTGCCGTCAATCCGCCACAGCGGGCCACGCTCACGATCCCTGTCCTCCGCGAGGAGGTGGAAACGCTTGGACAGCCCTATCGCCACCTGATCATGGAACGGGATCTTAGGCCGCTGCCACCCAGACTGCACGGAGCGTTTCAGGTGTCGCTTGGAGATGACGTCCTCTTCCTGAAAACGCTTCACTTCGCAAACGAACGCCCTTATGCGTTCGAGGAGCGCTACATCAATCTGGCGGCGGCACCCGAGGCCCGGGACATGTCGTTCAATGATATCAGCGCGAATGAATGGCTGGTGCACAATGCGCCTTACAGCCACGGCGACCTGTCGTTCTTCGCGGTCAGTGCCGATCAGACATTGTCGGCCAAGCTGGATGCGGAGGTGGGGGCTGCTCTTTTTGCGATGGAGCGTATCACCTGGGCCGGAGAACAGCCGATCACCCACGTTCGTCTGATCTTCGCGCCCGGATACCGGATGCGGACTGAGATCTAGAAGCGGCGTGTTGCGGCGCTGAACCAAGTCTTTTTCAAGAGGTCTTGCCCACGGACCGGATGCCGGCGATCATTTCAGGCGCGTCCCAGACGCGCTCGCCGATGGCACCGAGGGCCACCTTGCCGTTTGCATCGACAATGTAGGTCACCGGCAAACCGCGCAGGAACCATTTGGATGGCATGTCCTTCTTGTTGTCCAGAAGGATCGCCATGCCTTCGTGGTCGATCTGCTCAAGGAAGGCCTCGATCTTGTCCTGTCTGTCACCGACATTGACGGCAAGAACCGCATAGTCGTCGGTGCCAAGTTCGCGTCCGAGACGCGCCAGTGTCGGCATTTCCTTCCGGCAGGGCGGGCACCAGGTCGCCCAGAACGAAACCACGACGGTCTTGCCGCGATAATCCTCAAGCTGATGAACCGCGCCCGTCAGGTCCGGAATATTGAGCTCCGCATCCACGTTAAACGCCGGTTCTGCCAGACCAAGCGCTCTCAAGTTGGTTTCTTCGGCAAATGAGGGTGTGCCCGTGACCGCAACGGCAGCGCTCCCAGCCAGTAATTCACGACGGCTCAACCTGATCATTTCGATACCCTGCTTCTGTCTGGATGAAATCCGGCGCAAAGCGCCTGTCAGTGAACAGGTAATGTCTCGCCTGGCAAACGTCCCTACACGGATTTTCAATTTCCGGCGATCAGTCGCCGTTGGCGCTCAGCAGTTCAGGCAGAGAGGGGCTGTGAGCCGTTTGCCGTTTCATCCGACGGTGCAACATAGTCCGACAGCGTTCCCGCAACTCCCAGGGTGCGCAGCCGGTCGGCGGCGGCATTGAACTCGGCAAGGAAGATAGGGTCATCGCCAAGCGGACCGAACAGGTCCGGCATCTTTGCCGGCGTCGCGCCGGAGAAGACATCCTGTGCCCAGGCCTGCAGGACATCGGCGTGTTCGTCTTCGACGGCAATGCGTTTTCCGGTCTCGTCCTGGCCCAGACAGTACCGGCACCACAACGCCGTCTCCAGTGCCAGTCCCCTGACCGGCTGCCCCTGCTGCAGCCTGTCCTGGATCGACGGCAGGATGAATTTCGGCTGCCGGTTCGATCCGTCGAGACAAAGCCGGGGTATCGTGTCTCCAACGGCCGAGTTCGAGAAGCGTTCCATCACCGTGTCGAGATACCGGTGAAAGCTGACGCCGGGTATCTCGGGCACGGTCGGCAGGATCTCGTCGGTTTCCAGTTTCGTCAGATAGGCACGGATGCGCGGGTCGGCCATGGCGTCATGAACGAAATGATGCCCCAGCAACGCACCCGGATAGGCGATTGCCGCGTGGCCGCCGTTCAGGATGCGCAGTTTCATGAGTTCGTAGGGCGCAACGTCGGAGACGAATTCGACACCGACTTTCTCAAGGGCGGGGCGGCCCGTGGGAAACTTGTCTTCCAGGACCCATTGCCGGAAGGGTTCGCAGACAACCGGAGCGGCATCTTCTATGTCGAACGTCTCACGGATGAGAGCGCGCTCTCGCTCGCCGGTGGCAGGCGTGATGCAGTCGACCATGCCATTGGGGAAGGCGACGTTCTGTTCGATCCAGTCGGCCACTTCGGCAGACATGGCCCGGGCATAGCCGACGACGGTCTGCTTTGCCATGTAGCCGTTCTCGGGCAGGTTGTCACAGGACATCACGGTGAAGGGTTCAACACCTGCCGCTTTTCTTTGCATGAGCGCGGCAACCAGTACGCCAAAGACAGTCGAGGGCGCTTCGGGGTTTTCGAGATCCGCCAGTATCTCGGGATGGGAGACGTCAAAGCCGCCGGAATTGGGATCGACGAAATAGCCTCCCTCGGTGATCGTGAGGGATACGATCCTGATATCCGGCTGACACAGCCTGCCGATCAGAACAGCTGGATCGACGTCAATGAAATCGATCATCGAGGCGCACACATGAGCGCTCAAGCCATCCGGGTCGAGTTCCACGATCGTGGTAAGCCAGTCCTGCTTCTGCAGGCGTTCGCGCATTGCCCTGTCGTAGGGCATGAGACCCGCCCCCACGATTGCCCAATCATGACCTTCGCCCTGTGCGAACAGTTTGTTCAGGTAGACTGCCTGATGCGCCCGATGAAAATTGCCGACGCCGATATGAAGGATCCCGGCGGAAAGAGAAGACCTGTCGAAAGCCGGTTTCGCGATGGCGTCCGGAAGCAAGGAGAGCGCAGTCATGTTCAGCTTTGTTGTCATGGGTCAACTCATCCAGTTGCCACCGTCCACGTTATAGGTCTGGGCCACGATGTAATCGGCATCGGCGGATGCGAGAAAAACGGCCATGCCGGTCAGGTCTTCCGCCGTTCCCATCCTGCCGAATGGAACAGACTTGCCGACGGCGGCTTTTTTCTCACCCGGAGCCAGGCCTTCGTGTTTTGCAAAGAGCGCGTCGACACCGTCCCAGTGTTCTCCGTCAACGACACCCGGAGCGATGGCGTTGACGTTGATGCCGTGGCTGATCAGGTTGAGGCCCGCCGATTGCGTGAGGCTGATCACGGCGGCCTTGGTCGCGCAGTAGATGCCGACAAGAGGTTCGCCCCTGCGGCCCGCCTGGCTTGCCATGTTGATGATCTTGCCACCCTTGCCGCGCCGGATCATCGATTTTGCCGCCGCCTGCATGGTGAAGAGCGTGCCGGCGACATTGATATTGAAAAGACGGTCGTAGCTGTCACGCGTGATCTCGACGATGGGGGCGAGATCAAACAGGGCCGCGTTGTTGATGAGGATATCGAGCCCGCCCGTTTTCTCCTCGACAACGGCAATCGCGCTGTCGATGGAGCTCTGGTCGGTTACATCGATGTAGACGGCATAAGCCTGAGCACCGATTTCAGCCGCGCTTTCCCGTGCCCGGTCCATGTCGATGTCACCGATTGCAACTGTTGCACCTTCACGGACGTATCGTTCCGCGAACGCCTTGCCGATGCCGCGCGCGGCACCGGTGATCAGCGCTGATTTCCCGTCAAGACGCATCACGCAATCCTCAGGCCCTGATTGTCAAAGCGATGGATCTTGTCGGCATCCGGCGTCAGGTGAACCGTGTCTCCGTGGCGGAAGGCGACCTCGCCGGTGGAGCGGACAGTGACCGGGTCGTCAAGACCGTCCACATCGACATAGAGGAAGGTATCGGAGCCCAGATGTTCCGAAACACCGACCTTGCCCGACCATTTGCCTTCGGTATGGGAGACCGAGATGTGCTCGGGGCGGATGCCGATCGTGGCCGCGTCGTATTCGGCGGAGAAAGCCCCCATCATGAAATTCATCTTGGGCGAGCCGATAAAGCCGGCGACGAAGCGGTTGCGCGGCGTGTGATAGAGTTCGAGCGGAGAGCCGACCTGCTCGATGACCCCGGCCTGAAGAACGACAATCTTGTCGGCCATGGTCATGGCTTCGACCTGGTCGTGGGTGACATAGATCATCGTTGTCTTGAGGGTCTGGTGCAGCTCGGATATTTCCAGCCGCATGTTGACACGCAGGGCCGCATCCAGGTTCGAGAGCGGCTCGTCGAACAGGAAAGCGGAGGGTTCGCGCACGATCGCCCTGCCGATGGCAACGCGCTGTCGCTGACCGCCGGAGAGCTGGCCCGGACGCCGTTCCAGGTAGTCCGTCAGGTTCAGAACCTTGGCGGCGGCATTCACCTTCTTGTCCTGTTCGGCCTTGTCGAGACCGGCCATCCTGAGCGGAAAGGCGATGTTCTTGCGCACCGACATATGCGGATAGAGTGCGTAGGACTGGAACACCATGGCAAGACCGCGCTTGGCCGGGGGAACCTCGGTGGCATCCTTGCCGTCAATGTCGATTACACCGCTGGTGATGTCTTCAAGCCCGGCAATCAGGCGCAGCAGCGTGGACTTGCCGCATCCGGACGGTCCGACGAAGACAACGAACTCGCCATCATCGATACGCAGGTCCAGCGGCGGGATCACCTGTACGTCGCCGAAGCTTTTGGTGATCTGGTTGAGAGTGATCTGACCCATGTCGGGAACTCCTATTTGACCGCGCCGAATGTCAGGCCGCGTACGAGTTGTTTCTGGCTGAACCAACCAAGGATGAGGATCGGGGCGATCGCCATGGTCGAGGCGGCGCTCAGTTTTGCGTAGAACAGGCCTTCGGGGCTGGAATAACTTGCGATGAAGGCCGTGAGCGGCGCTGCTTTTGCCGCCGTCAGGTTCAATGTCCAGAAGGCTTCGTTCCATGCCAGGATGACGTTGAGCAGCAGCGTGGAGGCGATGCCGGGAATGGCCATCGGCGTCAGGATGTAGAGGATCTCCTCCTTCAGCGTCGCGCCGTCCATGCGGGCCGCTTCGAGGATCTCACCAGGGATTTCCTTGAAGTAGGTGTAGAGCATCCAGACGATGATCGGCAGATTGATCAGCATGAGCACGATCGTCAGGCCGATGCGGGTATCCAGGAGACCCAGTTCGATGAAGAGCAGGTAGATCGGATACAGCACTCCGACCGCCGGTAGCATCTTTGTCGACAGCATCCACATGAGGATGTCCTTGGTGCGCTTGGACGGCACGAAGGCCATGGACCAGGCCGCGGGAACCGCGATGATGAGGCCAAGGATCGTGGATCCGCCGGCGATGATGACCGAGTTCCACAGGAAGCGCATGTAGTCGGAGCGCTCCTGAACGACCGCATAGTTTTCCAGCGTCCAGTCGAAGAACAGGAACAGGGGCGGATCGTTGATAGCCTGGGCCTCAGTCTTGAAACTGGTCAGGATGGTCCAGAGGATCGGGAAGAAGATCAGCAAACCGATTGCCCATGCGGCGACCGTGTTTATCGTCTTCCGGCGGGTGGTTACAGCACGTGCCATGTCGATCCCTCCTCAGGTGTCCAGGTTCTTGCCGACGATGCGCATCAGGAAGATGGCAACGATGTTGGCCAGGATGATTGCGTAGACGCCGCCAGCGGATCCGAGACCGACATTCTGGCTTTCCAGAACGCGCTGGTAGATCAGATAGGTCAGGGTTCGCGTGCCGAACGCGCCACTGGTGGTGACGAAGATTTCCGCAAAGATCGCGAGCAGGAAGATCGTCTGTATGAGAAGCACGATCGTGATGGCGCGCGACAGATGCGGCAGGGTGATGTAGGCGAAGCGGGAGAGCGGCGGTGCGCCGTCCATCTCGGCAGCCTCAAGCTGTTCGCTGTCGAGCGACTGGATCGCTGTCAGCAGGATCAGTGTCGCAAACGGCAGCCACTGCCACGAGACGATCAGGATGATCGAGAAGAGCGAGGCATCGCTCAGCCATTCGATCGGCTGTGCGCCGAAGGCTTTCCAGAGATGTGCGAACAGCCCGTTGACCGGATCCATGAACATGTTCTTCCAGACAAGGGCCGAAACCGTCGGCATCACGAAGAACGGTGCGATCACGAGGATCCGGACGACGCCCTGGCCCCACATCGGCTGATCGAGAAGGATCGAGAGCAGAATTCCGAAAACGATGGTGATTACAAGGACACCGCCGACAATGATCAAAGTGGTCTGGACGCTTGGCCAGAAGGCACTGGAAGACACGAAACGGACGTAGTTGTCGAAGCCGATCCATCCAAGATCGCCGCCACGCAGTGGCAGATACCGTTTGAACGAAAAGACCAGGGTCATCGTGAGGGGGATGAGCATCCAGCCGAGCAGTAGGATGACCGCGGGAGCCATCATGATGCGAGCGGCGGAGCGTGAATGCTGCGTAGCCATGGACACACCTTCTCTGTTGACGGCAGCAGTCTACCGTGGCGAGCGGAGCGATGGGATGTAGGGGCTTAAGAAAAAGGGAGGGCGGAATTGTCTTCCGCCCTCCCAAGTGGGGAGGAAAAACTTAGTAGCCGGCGGCTTCCATTTCCTCGGCGGTGTTCGCCTGAGCTTTCGACAGGGCTTCTTCCACGGTCTGCTGACCAGCGACCATTGCGGAGAATTCCTGTCCGGCAGCCGTGCCGATGCCTGCCCATTCCGGGATGGCGACATACTGGATGCCGACATAGGGGACCGGCTGAACGGTCGGGCTGTCAGGATTGGCGGCGTTGATGCTTTCCAGCGTCATCGCCGCAAACGGAACCTTCTGGTACTCCGGATTCTCGTAGAGCGAGGTCCGTGCGCCCGGAGGCACGTTGGCCCAGCCTTCCTTGGAAGCAACCAGCTCGATGTATTCCTTGGAGGTTGCCCATTCGATGAACTGCTTGGCAGCAGCTTCCTTCTGGGTACCGGCCGGAATTGCGAGCGCCCAGGCCCAGAGCCAGTTTGCGCGCTTGTCGACGCCTTCCTTGTTCGGCGCCAGCGCGAAGCCGACACTGTCTGCAACGCTGGAGTCTTTCGGGTTGGTCACGAAGGATGCCGCGACCGTCGCGTCGATCCACATGCCGCACTTGCCCTGCTGGAACAGCGCAAGGTTTTCATTGAAGCCGTTGGTCGATGCGCCCGGAGGCCCATAGTTGTTCAGAAGATCATTGTAGAACGTAACGGCAGCCTTCCACTCCGGCGTGTCGAGCTGAGGCTTCCAGTTCTCATCGAACCAGCGTGCACCGAACGAGTTGGCGACGGTGGTGATGAACGCCATGTTCTCACCCCAACCGGCCTTGCCGCGCAGGCAGACGCCGTAGATCTCGTTGTCCTTGTCGGTCATCGCCTTGGCAGCGGCTTCAACGTCGCTCCAGGTCGGTGCGTCCGGCATCGTCAGACCGGCTTTTTCCATCAGGTCCGTGCGATACATGATCATCGAGGATTCGCCGTAGAACGGAGCAGCATAAAGCGTCCCGTCATGGCTCAGACCGGCGCGCATGGCCGGCAGAATGTCGTCGGCATCGTAGCTTGCCGGCAGATCTGCCAGAGACACGAGCCATTCATTGGCAGCCCAGATCGGGGTCTCGTACATGCCGATCGTCAGGATATCGAACTGACCGCCTTTCGCGGCGATGTCCTGGGTGACGCGCTGGCGCAGCACGTTCTCTTCGAGCGTGACCCACTCGACCTCATGACCGGTTTTCTTGGTGAAGTCTTCCGTCAGGCCCTGCATGCGGATCATGTCGCCATTGTTCACGGTGGCGATGGTGATCGTGTCAGCAAAGGCGCTGGTGGCAGTAATCAAAGTCAGTGCGGTGACCGCACGTAATGCGTTCTTCAACGACATCCTATGTCCTCCCTGGCTTGGATGTTGCGAAGAGCCTGAGGGATAAATTGGCTGGCGTCAAGAAAAAATTTGCGCGCGTAAAATTTTAGGCGGACGCGCGTAGTATAAGTCTTGCTGCGAAAAGGGTTTCCTGGCGATCGCTGAATGTGCCGCCAGCCTCGATCAGCTCCATCAAGGTGCCGAAGGCGTGGTTTGCGACCGAGTCATAATCGTGCGCGGCCGTGGTCAAGGAAGGGCAGGTGAAGCGGGAAAACGGGTGATCGTCATGAGAGGCGACGCGCAGCGCGCAGCCTTCGCCGCGGCCAACCCGGAGCCCCTTTTCGTAGCAGGCCGACAGAAGCCCGATCGCGAGACGGTCGTTGCTGCACAGAACCGTGTCGGTCGGGAAACCGTGGACGTCAAGAATGCGCATGGCGCCCTCATGTCCGATTTCCTCAAACGCCCAGCCTTCACCATCGACCCGGACAACGTGCGGTTCATGGCCGAGCTTTTCCATGACGTCGATATAGGCAATCCGGCGTTTGTTGGCGTTCGGGTTCGCCGGCGTTTTCATTTCGAAGAAGCAGGGCGGTTCACCGGACCGTGTGAGATATTCCACGGTCTGGGAGACGAAACTGAAGTTATCCGACCCGACAAAGGCCTCGCCGATCCCGTCCAGATTACTGTCGAACAGCACTGTCGGGACATCCCTGCAGAACTTTTCGATCGAGCTGCGGTCAGAGGCGCGGCCAAGCGGTGCAAGCAGCACGCCGGCCGGTTTCAGGGAGCGCAGGCTGTTCAGAATATCGTTTTCAAGGGACTGCTGGCCGTGGGCACTGAAGAGGATCGGCCAATAGCCGGCATCCAGGCAGCGATGCTCTATGTTGCGCGCGATCTCCGCGAAGAACGGGTCGGCAAGATAGGGCACGACGATGCCGACATTCTTGGTCAGGCGGCGATTCTGGTTGATCGCGAATATGTTGGGGCGGAAGTCGTAACGTTCGAGCGCCTGCTCGATCCGCTCGCGTGTTGATTGCCTGACGCTTTCCGGGTCGTTGAAGTACTTCGAAACGGTCGGTCTTGAGATTCCGCTGACGGAAGCAAATTCTTCCATGTTCCTGATTTTGCGTTCCGTCATATGTCCGCCCTGACACTCCGCCCCGGATTTCTGTTTCCGGCTTACGGCCGACTGCATGGTCGGGTCACCTGAAACTTTCCGCGTGTAAAATTTTTTATTAACAGTGAAACTTTCCACGGGATTGGTCAAGTCACATCGCCCGGAAGCGGTGCGTTCGCCCCCGTTCCCCACGTAAATCGGCACGTTTACCTTGTCAGCGCGCTGATTGAACTTGCGGTTATCCGGTTTGATCTGACATGGATCTCGTGCGGTGATGCCCCGTTGATGAATTTGTCATTCCCATTGAAGCGCAGCCGAGGGCCGGAACCCAGTCGCCACTGGTTTCTCCGCACTGCATTAATCTTAGGCCACACGGAGTGCTGGTTCCCGGTCTTGCCGCTTGCGCGTCAAACCGGGACGACAAATCCGGGAGACAAGCCATTGTCTCGACTTGGTTCCGGACGGAATTCCGACGCTTTTTCCATGTCCTATGTTCGACAGTGTTTCCAGGCCGGACCGCAGAGGGCTTGACCATGGCATCGCACGACAGCGAAGGTCGGGTTTTCAGGGTAACCCTCACTCTCTCTCCGTCATTGCAGGATCAAGTCCATTCCTGGCCGGTTTATCAAAAAATGGGTCGCGTGGGGTGTGTTCACGCGTGCAGACTTGTCATCCCTGCTGAAGCGCAGCGGAAGGCAGGGAACCAGTAACCTCTTGTTTCTCCGTCTTCTTCCGACCGCCAGCGACATGGAGTACTGGATCCCGGTCTTGCCGCTTGCGCGTCAAACCGGGACGACAAATCCGGGAAACGAACCCGTATGCTGACCTTGCATGGGACGGAATTATGCCGCCTTGTCAGCGGTATATGTTCGACAGTGCGGTCCAAACCGGGCAGCAGTGGACCGCGCCGCGAAAAATGCGCGGCCGGCAGACGGCATTAAAAGCGGTCAACCGAACCAGCGTTTGAGCCAGCGTCGGAAGCCCGATGTGGCTGCAGTCGCATGTTTTTCCGCCCGGGCGCGTGCCTGCTCCGCGTTTTCGCCGACGTCATCCATGAAGCCGTCGATGTTTTCGACAACCGGGTCGATACGCCTGCGCTTGAAGGCCTGGACGACCCGGAAGACCATGTAGGCGATGGCTGCCAGCACAACAAAGAAGATGATGTTGAACCAGGGGATCAGGAACACGTTCGGTCCCGACACTTCCTGAATGCTGATGATATTCGGAAAAATCGTGAACAGCTGAATGCGCCAGCCGTAGTGGGTGACCGCAACCCAGACCTCTCCGTCCTTCTTCGCAAGATCCTGTGCCTGTGCTGTGACGTTGGAGCTGTTGAACTTCAGGTAGGGCGGCCAGCGCCACTCGGTGTCCTCATTGCGGTAGACCCTCGGCTCTCCGTTGGGCCATACGGCGTTGATGAACCGGACGTCGCGTGTCCAGTTCGGGTTCGTTCCCGCGTCTGGTGCCGCCCAGAAGAGCGACGACGATCCGATATCCATGCGCTTGACGTCCGTTCCAACAATGCGCACGACATCGCGGCCCGGGAGCGTGTAGTGCGCGAACAGGACGATGATGAGCACCAGAGGAATGCCGACGATCCATTTAATGTATGCCATCAGTCGTCGTCGTCCTCGTCGTCATCATCATCATCGTCGTCATCGTCGCGATATCTCGGAACGGCGCCCCAGGGGCCCATGCCCTTGCCGAAGCCGTAATCCGACGGATCGGTGTCTTCGTCCATGCCCGGTTCCGGGCCGAACAGTTCGGTCCGTGTTCCGACCTTGTCGACAACATATTCCTCGGCAAGGAACTGTGCTGCATACGTCTTTTTCGCCTCGCTCCAGCTCTGGTAGTGAGCATAGAACGCATCCTTGTGGCAGATAAAGAGCTGGCGGAAATCGAGGGGCGTCAACTGCGCCAGCAGCATGTTGACGAGCTGCTTGTCACCGTGGCCGGCGGATCGCAGCAGGTAGAAATAGGCCGGATCGTCATAGCTGAGACGGGGCGGTTTTCCTCCCTTCGCCAGGGCACGGACATAGCGTTCAAGAGCGTGATAGGCGTCGGGCAGGTCTTTGTGATGCCTGCGCTTCAGCGCCCGCAGGTCGCGCCGCGAAACATCGCTGAGATCCTCGCCGTTGTTCGCCGCCGTGTCGATGACGAGAAAATCGAGCTTCTGCCGCAAGATGCTTTCAGCACGTGCCTTGCCGGCACGGCTGATCGGTTCCGCCAACTTGTTGCGCGACAGAAAAGAAGCGATCTCGCGCCGGTCTTCAAGGGTCAGGACGTGTTTGACCGGCAGGTCGGCAACGATGTCGAGCTGTCTTGCCGAGATGCAGGCCGTTCTCTTGACGGAGCGGAAAATGTAAAGACCGCCGTAGTGGCTGGTATAGAAGTTGCCCTGTTCGAAGCTTTGCGGTTCAAGCGCAATCGGGGTGCGGATGATGTCGCCCGTGTGCTTTGACAGTTCAACCATCTCGGCAATCAGGACGTCGTCCCACCACCCGTCCGGTTCGCTCATGAACCGGTCGATCTTCTCGGTGAGTTCGTCGCCCGCCTCGACATGCCCGCCGACGGTGTCGGCTTCCACGTCGATCGAGCGGATATCGAACAGGTCGAGCGGGGAGGCGATCGAGAACACCGTGTTGACGAGTTCGCCAACGACCGCATCGCGGATGGACAGAGCGAACAGCTGATCTTCGTTCTCGTCGATGAAACGCCTGAGAATCGACCTGGATGTCGAAAAATGGGCATTGAGAAGCGGCGCGGTTTTCTGGGCGACATTCAGGAGAATGAACTGGCGATTGCATCCGTTCGGATTGAGATAAAGCGGATCGCCAAGCTCTTCGCCGATTTCGGGTGAGAAGCCCGATATGTCGATATGGAATTCCTGCAGGGCCGTCCGCTTGCCGGTCAGATGCTCCAGCGCACGATTGTAGCGGCTCACCATGGAGGGGGAGGTCACCTCCACGAGGTTGCCGTACATCAGCCCGTGTTTCACCAGCCTCATCATGTGCGTGACTGTTCCATGTAGCGTCGTTTCGCTTCTTCCATGCGCTGCATCTCGCGGACCGCGTTGTCGATCGCGACCTCGTCCGACTTGTCGGCGTAGCGGAATTCGCTGTCGGCGTAGCGGTTGATTTCCTGTATCACCATGTCGACCGTGATCGGCTGTGCCAGATCGGCGATCATGTTCTTCTTGGTCTCATAGGTCTTGAACAGGAACAGATCCGGGTTTTCCATCCATTCGTCCGGCAGCTCGAAATCCATCGCCCGGACCTTCACGGCGTCAGTGATGTTCTTGATCGCCCGTCCTGTGAAACGTTCGTCGGCTTCCTGGATCGCCTTCAGGTAGGCACCGATCTTTGCAATCGTGTCGAGATCGCCGATGCCGCTGCTGATTTTCTCAAAGACTTTGATGAGCGCCTCTTCCTTCGGCCTAGAATGGCTTTCATAGGAGGCAGCGACGGCCTTCTGGATCACCTGTGCCTCAAAGAGGTCGTGATCGCCAACAGGGATCGAATGGTTCTTGCCCATCAGCAGGTAGAGAATGTCGATATAGTCCTCGCGCGTCTGCGGACCGTCGACTAGGAACCTGGCGCCTGCGCGCTGGCGCAAGGCGTCATCCACGTTTTCCGGGTAGTTGGAAAACATGCCGAAGGTGCAGTTGCCGCGCACGACCGTGTTGGCGCCGGCGAAGCTTTCCATCAGCACCGCCGTGATCTCCAGCTGCCCGGCGGAGGACTGCCGGTCGCCGCGTTTTCCCGCAAGCTGATCGATGTCGTCGATCGTGCCGAAGCCGATGACATTCGGGTCGGTCACGTTCCTGATGAAGGACTTCGCGTTCTGCGCTGACTTGCCCTGATAGCTGTCGATGCTGTCCGTCGACAGGTTCTGATAGCGGAAGGCATATCCGGCGTTGGTGCAGTAGTCGTTGATCAGGCCCGCCATCATCTGGATAAGCGTGGTCTTGCCGGTGCCCGGTTTGCCGTCGCCCATGAAGGTGAAGATGAAGCCGCCGAGTTCGGCAAACGGGTTGAGCTTGCGCTCGAAGTCGTAAGCCATCAGCATCTTGGCAAGCTTCATTGCCTGATACTTGGCGATGTGATTGCCGACGACCTCTTCCGGCTTCTTGAAGGCCATGGCAAGGCTCGTGGACCGGGCTCGGGCGGCCGGCGTGAAGCCGGTGATTTCGAAATTGTCGGCCTCCACCCGATAGCGCGCTTCAGAGAAGGCGTGTAGCAATTCCACGCCTTCGGCCCGGAGCGTGACCTTCTCCATCAGCTGTTCGCAATAGGACATGATCAGGCTGACCAGCTGTGCGTCGGTCTCGATGGCGGCAGAGGCGATTTCCTGGTCGAGCTCCCAGAGCGCGCCGTGCAGAGCGAACTGGTCGTTGTCGAGAAGGATTTCCTCCACCTCGCCACACTGGATCTCGCCCGCCTCCGTGTCGGCTGCAATGCCAGACAGCAGGAAGTCCGTCATGTTGGCGAAGACATGCAGCGAAATCAGAGCCGATGCCGAAAGAAGCTGCTGGAAACGATCTTTCTGGGTTGCGTCCAGCGTCCCGGCGAGATTTGCCCGCTTGAGGTCGGAGAGGCCGGTCTGCTCGGCATACTGGTCCGACATTACCTGGGCAACGGACAAGGCCCGGCGCAGTGCGCGCAGGACACTTGCCTGCAACGGTGTCGTCAGCGCGTCGTCATCGCTTTCCAGAACGCGCTCGGCAAGCTGCACGCCTTCGGGCCGGGCGGTGGAGCGCGTGACCAGGCCGGGTGTCGTGGAGCGGAAACGCCGCCGTGTGCCGAGACCCGGCGAGCGTTCGCGGACAACATCCGGTTCCCGCTTCGCGGCAATGCGCGGTGTGTGGTCGAATCCCGAGATCAACGCTTCTGCAACAGCATATTTCTCGAGGATCTTGTCTTCCTTCAGTTCCATAAGGTCGTTGGAAACGGTCACGATGGAAACCTATTTGTAGCTGAGAATTTTACCGCTTGGACTGACGGCGTATTTGCGAATCTGGCCGAAACCCGGCGGGTTAAGCTCTTCCAGAACCTGGTAGGGGCGCTGGGGGAGAATGAGTGAACGGCGCCTGCTGGTGTGTCCTGCCGCGTCCTGTGTACCATCTCCACCGGCTGCAAACGGATCCAGGTCGTAGACCTGGCGTTCGACAGAGGAAAAGAAGCCGGTGGATTCCACTTCTGTACCGGAGGCGATCAGCGTTTCGGTGGTCCAGGCGAGCGCCCAGTCCTCACCCGGTTTCTGGCCCGCCTGCGCCAGAACGTCCCGAAGCGGACCTGATTGCTGCGTGAATGTATGGCTGTACATCGGCCCGACATAAAAACGACGCAGCCTTTTGGGGTGCAGATCGTCGAAGTCGTGATCGAAACCACGCGCGATCGTCAGGAGTTTCAGGCCTGCCGAGGACTGGGACGTCAAATGTCCCTGAACCCGCGGCCAGCGCCGCTCGTCCTTTGCCAGCGGGCGTCTGCCGCTGTCCTCCAGATCCATGACGTAAATCAGCGGTATGTTCTGCTGACTGTCGTAGACGCCCCAGTGAACACGGTACTTCCGTCGCTTCTCGCTGACGTTTCCTGTCCAGGTTATCCTCGGATCATTTCTGGCCCAGAACAGCGGGGCACCGGTCAGTTGCTCGTAATACTGGCGCTCGGAAGCGGCGTACTGGAGATTGACGGGCGACGACTGTTCCCGAAGGATATGGTTCACCATCGCGATCTTGAGATCGCGCATGGAGGACAAGGACCTGAGATGGTTGTCCGCCTGCATGGCGTCATTGGCCATCTCCAGCAGCTCCTGGTAGATCGGAAAGCCGCTGTCCTGGCGGTCAATGCTCAGGAGATTGGGCAACTTGTCCGAAACACGGCCCGCGAGCAGGTACTTGTAGGACAGCGCCGTAAAAGTGCCTGCCAGCGCCCGGAGGTATTCCTGCAGGATCGGGATTTCGGAATAGAGCGCCGTGTCCTCAGACACGATGCTGTCCGCGACACCCTGTACGTGCGAGATGATGCGCTCGAACTTGGCGAAGTAGCGCCGTGTTTCATGCGCTTCTTCCAGGGTTCTGTGATCGAGGGTCAGATCCAACGTTCAGCCCTCAGGCTCCGTAGGCGTTCTTGTCGTGCTTGTCGACAATCTGCTGGAAGCGGCGGGCAAAGCGCTCATCAGATTTCGCTTTTTCTTCCAGCACCTTGCGCGCAAAAACCATGTGGTCTTCGTGAGCTTCCATCATGTCGGCCATGCGCTGGTTCGTTGCCGAACCGATAGCTGCCATCGCGGATTGCGCTTCCTTGTCCGTGGCCACGCCGATCTCGTTGATCTTGTGAGCGACGTCCTGCTGCTGCGCGGTCTTGAGCGATTTGACAAGCGCGTCATAAAGCACGACGCGCTGTTTGGTGTCCGTCTGCAGCTTGTTGATCAGGACCATCTGGGTTGCCGCCTGGTTCTGCAGGCTGTCGACCCAGGTCTTGCCTTTTTCGATGTAGCGCTCAAGCGTCTGGCTTTCGGCAAGTTTGACCTGTTCTACCTGTGCGAGCCTGTTGTATTCGGAGTTCAGCTCCGCAAGCTCGGATTCAAGCTTGGTACGCGCTGCCGCATCGGTTTCGACCGAAATCTTGTTCTCAAGGGCGATGATCTTCGGATCCATCGCCACGAGTTCCTTTTTGATGCTTTCAAGACCGGCGACGGTCTGTTCACGCTGGCCAAGCGTTTCACTGAGATTGCCTTCAACGCGCTTGCTGTGTTCGTTCAGCGTGTTGAGCTGGTCCTGCAGCAGCTGGCCGATCACGTTCGACTTGGAAATCAGGTCCTGCAGCTTGTCGTCGATGCTGGCGCTGCGCATGCGTTCCTGGCGAATGCTGTCGGAGCGCGCCTTTGAGAAGATGCCGATGAAACTCTCCCAGCCGGTTTTCGAGCGCATGGCGTCGAAGTCCTTGGAAAAGTTCGCCGTCACATCGTCAAGACCCATGATGAGCTCGGCTATATTGGCGCCCATCAGCTCCGTGTGAGCATGCACATCGTCCAGCGTCGCATTCTCGATGTCGATTGAAATATCCTCGCCGGAGTCGAGCTTGGATCTTGCCGTTTCGATCTTGGAAGTCAGTTCGCTGATTTTTGCCTGAGCTGCAGCAACTTCCTGTTTGGACTTTTCAATTTGCGCGCTGAAATCCGCCATGTGCCCCTTCCCGAATATCAATCAATCATGCGTTACTTATGTAGCGACTGTTTATAGAAATACAATTACAAAGCACAACTCAAACTCTGCAACCATGAGAAGAAACAGTTAACTTCAAGCTTCAGCCTATACTTTGTCCGGAAAAGACACGTTCCGACCGAAACACTACTGTTTCTGCCGGTTTCGAGGGTCAAGCGCTCCGGAAAAGACCTTGATCATAACGAGATACATTGCGGCTCCGATCCCGGCGCTGATAAGCCAGTCGAAACCCTTCAGGATTTCCAGCGAGGGCAGCCAGACAGCCGAAACGGAAAAGATGGACGAGACAAAAAGGGCGGCGATCGCCACCAGGTTAAATCCGTTTTGAAAATGATAGGCACCGGTCCTGGCGCCATCGTACAGATCTTTCACCACAAGGGTCCGCTTTTTCACCAGATAGTAGTCGGCCACCATGATGCCGTATGCAGGTGCGAGGAATGCGCCAAGCGTGTTCACGAACTTGCTGATCCCAAAGACAGAAATGAACGGAACCCAGGCGGCGCTGACGCAAAAGGCGGCCGCTGCCGCGATGATGCCGCCGCGGCGAAAACTTATCCGCGCGGGCCAGAGATTGCTGAGGTCATTGGCGGGAGGCACATAGTTGGCGACGACGTTGATACCCACGGTGGCAACAAAGAAGGTAAGCGAGGCCACGATGGTCAGAACATCATTGTCGATCCTGGCAATGATCGCTGTCGGATCGGTGAGGTGTTCCCCGAACAAGGCTATCGTGCCGGCGGAGATGAGCAGAGACAAAAGGGCGAAAAGGGTGATATTGACCGGCAATCCGAGCAGATTGCCCAGTCTCATGTCCCTTTGTGTGTGCACGTAGCGCGAAAAGTCGCCGTAGTTCAATATGATCGCGGCGTAGAACGCGATCATCGTCCCGACCACCGCGAAGAAATCTGATATCTGAGCGCCGATTGTCTGCTTGTGACCTTTGAGGACGATGCCGACTTGCTCTGGAAGGGATGTCCCGGTTTTTACCCATATCATGACGAGCAACGTCACCATGACCGCGTAGACAGCCGGCCCGGCCCAATTCAGAAAGACGCGGATCCACTCAATGCCTTTCCAGAATAGCGCGACTTGCAGGACGCAGACCAGCCCAAGGGCAAGCCATGCCAGGGGTGTCAGCCCCAGAAACGTCTCCTTTGAGCCCTCGCCGAAGTAGACTGTCAGCATCAGCAGAACCGCGGTCGAGCCAACGTAGCTTTGCGCACCGTACCAGAAGATCGCCACGATCCCGCGCATAAGTGCTGGAATGTTCGCGCCGTAAACGCCCATGCTCGCACGAGCCAGTACCGGATAGGGAATCCCGTAACGCACGCTGGGTTCGCCGGCCAGGTTGATCAGCATCATGATCACGAAACCTGACAATACGATCGCTGCGAAGACAGCCCATCCATTCAATCCGTAACTGAAAAAAAACGAGGCTGCCAGGGTGTATCCAAGCAGGCTCTGGGAGGCATTGCACCATGTGTTGAAGATCGCAAACCATCCCCAGCTTCGAGAAGACACCGCAACAGGCGCCAGGTCCTTGTTGTAAAGCCGAAGATCGGTTTCAGACTCGCTACGCATGTTCAACCGCGATCCCTTGCAGAAACATATTGGCCGAGATGCCGCGACGGTTGTGAACGGATCCAAGCGACCACGGGCTGTTTATTCCTATCCGGGCTTGCCGGAAAAAAATGCAATCACATTGTGACGCGAAAAGGCAAGTGTTCGCGGAAGATGGTCTGGATCAGGTCCGATACCCAACGACGGAAAACCGTGCCAGCCGGGCCGGAAAGCAGCATCGCACCAGCCTTGCTGAGGTGAAGTGAAGCCGGCAACCCGGTTTCGGGGAATATGGGGTGTTGACCCCATACCGCGCAAAGATGTCTTGAGCCACCTTTCCCGTGTCGGTCAATCGACACATGCCCGCGGGCAAGACACCGCACAGGAAAGGAAGGTCCAGGACAAAGCCTGATCAAACAGCACCTTGCACACCCGGGTCCGCTTCGGTGGCCGGGATGTGACTTGCAATGGAGTGCGGCACACGTGCTGTGCCGGTATCGCCAAAAACCATGGTGTTCATGGGCTGGGGGGCGGTGCATCCGTCAATTCTGTTTTCTCCATTCAACCGGCGGCAGGACGGCGCTTCACGCCGCAAGTTCTCGTCCGCCCGAGGAACTGCTCCCATGACACGTAACAGACATCTCCCCAGAGCCGTCCTGATCGGTTCGGCATCGCTCATCACGCTGGCACTGGTCGCACTGGCCGCGCAATCGGTCGATGTAAACGAATTTTTCGCCGAACGGACCAAACCGGCCGTGAACCTGCAAGAACGGGCAGACTTGGCCCAGCCGGAACGCTCTCGCGCCGAAACTGCCACGGAACTTAACGATAGCGAAAACAGGATACCTGCGCCTGCGCCCGCTCAAGCATCCAAGCCTGCGGAGATCAGGACGCTTTTCGCTCAACCAAACGGGAAGTTGTCGACGCAAGGTTTTTCCGGCCAGGGCAACGTTCGCATGAGCCAACAGGCCACCGTTGCGCACGAAGCGCCCGGTCAACAGGCGTTGCTCGCTCATGATCCGTCCCGCCCCGTTCTTCAACAGTCCGGCCGGGAACGGTTTGCAAGCGCGGAAACGAATCCTCTCAAACAGGTTGCCGAAAACCCTGTTTCAACGTTCTCGATCGACGTCGACACGGCGTCGTACTCTTTCGTCAGGGCCAGTTTGAACGGTGGCCGCCTGCCGAACCAGGACGCGGTTCGCGTCGAGGAAATGATCAACTACTTCAGTTACGACTACGCGGTTCCCGAGAGCCGGGAAATCCCGTTCGAGACGAGCGTATCCGTCGTGGAGACACCCTGGAACGAACATACCAGGCTGATGCAGATCGGTATTCAGGGCTACAAGGTTCCCTTGACCGATCTGCCACCGCAAAACCTGGTTTTTCTGATCGATACCTCCGGCTCCATGGCGGACGCCAACAAGCTGCCGCTGCTGCAACAGTCCTTCCGCCTGCTGTTGTCATCCCTGCGGGACGAGGACGAGGTCGCGATCGTCACCTATGCTGGAAGCGCGGGCGTGCTGCTGGAGCCGACAAAGGCCTCCAACAAATCGCTCATCCTGCAAAAGATCAATGCGCTGACCTCACGCGGCTCGACGGCTGGTCATGAAGGCTTGAAAGGTGCCTATGCGCTTGCGGAACAGATGAGTGGAGACGGCGAGCAAACACGCGTCATCCTTGCCACGGACGGCGATTTCAATGTCGGGCTTGCCGACACAAAGAGCCTGAAACGCTATATTTCCGAACAACGCAAGAAGGGAACGGCGCTGTCAGTGCTCGGCTTCGGTCGCGGCAACTACAATGACGAATTGATGCAGGCGCTCGCACAGAACGGTCAGGGTGTCGCCGCCTATATCGATACGCTCTCCGAAGCCCGCAAGGTGCTGGTTGATCAGGTGGTCAGTTCCATCTCGATGATTGCGCAGGACGTGAAAATCCAGGTCGAGTTCAACCCGGCGACCGTCAGCGAATACCGGCTGATCGGTTATGAAACCCGGGCCCTGAACACGGAGGACTTCAGGAACGACAAGGTCGATGCCGGCGACATCGGGGCGGGGCATCGGGTCACCGCGCTTTACGAGGTCACACCGGTCGGGTCGCCAGCGCAAAAATTCGCGGACCGGCGCTACGGCAACGATGTGCCTTCGGCAAAGCCCGCTTCCCAGTCCTTCGAGGGCGAGCTTGCCTTTGTGAAACTGCGCTACAAGGCCCCGGGAGCCGACAAAAGCAAGCTTGTGACGACGCCGGTCATGACCGACACGCGGGACATCCCGGAAGCGGAAACGCTTTTTGCCGCATCGGTCGCGGGCTTCGGTCAGTTGCTCAAGGGCAGCGACTATCTGGAAGACTGGACCTACGGCGATGTCGAGCAACTGGCCCGGGCCAACCGCGGGTCCGACCCGTTCGGTTACCGGTCCGAATTCCTCAGCCTCGTCCGGCTCGCGGATGTTGCGCAACGCTGAAAAGTCACGTGAAATCCTGTCCGGCGGGTCATTCGATCCGCCGGATCGATTGTTGGCGGTTTACTGGTCCCGCAGCCAGTCCAGGGTCACCTGGGTGCCGTCCTCACCGTTGAGATCCAGCCTGTTGGAGACGATCAGCGACAGCGCACCGATGTCGTTTGTCTTCCAGAGGTAAAGCGTGTGCCGCGTCGGCTCGAACCGTGCGCAGGCCGAGGAGCCGATATCCGCCACGTAGCGCGGCGGTCCCTCCCGGCGGATGTCAAAGGCCTTGGCACCGTTGGCTTCCTCCGGGTTATTCAGGCAAATCGTTACAAGGCGGGCGTTCACTTCTTCCGACAGGACCGGCTGCGGTTCGGCACCCTTCTGAGGTGCCGCGCGGACCGTGTTGGCATAGGCCCTGCTCGCCGCTTCCAGATCGCTTGAAGGTGCCAGTCCCGATACATCCGGTGTGGCACTGTCGAAAAGGGCGGACGACGTTTGTGCCGCAACGGAATTCTGCCGCGCGCGTTCAGGTGCGGGTTTGGGCTGCGGCACAGTTGGCTGGTCGGCTGCCTCCGGCGCGCCAAGGATACCGGCAGGTGGTGCCACCGCAAATGTCCTGATGGGCTTTGAAGGCGTTTCTTCCGCGCGTTTTGCCAACTCGGTGCGGCGCGTTGCCGGAGCCTTCGCCATCTGTTCGTCGGCCGCTTCCTCTTTCAAAGCCTCCGGGGCAGTTGCCGGGCTGATCACGGGAACGGCCTCGCTGACCGTGGTTGCGAGCGCGCGGGCTTCGCCAAGAGGCGCGGTCGGTACGCCTCCCATCTGGAAGCGGATGAGGTCGTTGTCACCGCTTTCCAGGAAAGTCGGTTTGGGTGCCTCCTGTGCGAGAGCAATACATGCGGAAACGAACACCACAAGGCTTCCGGCCAGAAAAGCTGGAGAAAAGTATCCGGTCGATTGGGAGCCTTGGTCGGACATCAGGCGGACTGCCGTTCTTCTCACGTTGATTTCAGGTAGTGCTGAGCGGCACCATAAACTAGTCAGGCGCGCCAAGATAACGGGTATTTGTCCATCCGGACACCTGGCCCCACCGCACCTGGCACCAGTTGCCCTCGCAGATGTCGAAGAGTTCGACCGAGCAATTGCCGCTTGCAAGCGCGCCGACAACACGGTGGCGCGTGCCGGGCCCCGCACGCAGATTGAGAGTGTCGTCACCGGCGACTTTCACGCACATTGCCGGTCCGGCTGGTGACACATCCGGTGCCAGAATGCGTTCATTGGCAGGCGTACTGCCGCAATAGCCGTCGATAATCTGTCCGCGTGCGCAAAGCGGCTTTACCGACATGGCCGCAAGTTCCCAGCGGTCATCCGGGAGGGGGATGATGAACCCGCGATAATGCTCGCCATAGAGGCTGTCATCGAGATAGCCCGTCAGCACGATATTGACGAGATAGCCGCCATCCTCCTTGCGGATGCCGAGTTGAATGCCGCCGTTGCCCTCGTCCCGTTCCGGGTGGCCTTTCAGAAAGGGCAGGACGACATCGATCATGTCGTCGGCGATGGCGACGCCGGGCGCAACCTTGATGTCGCGAAAGCCGTCGCCGTCATCAGCCACCGCTTCTCGCGTCAACAGGAAGGCAAAGAGCAGTGCGCTGAGGCCAACGCCGCCTGCAAACAACAAGCTGTTCGGGTTCGTGCGCAGCATGGTGATTGTCCTTTGTCCGTTGGTTTCATCCATGATCCCGTGTTCCGGCTGCCAGAACCATGGGGTCGATGCCCCAGTCTCCGATCCGGGGTCACAGCTCCCTGGACGGGTCGATCAGACCTTCCTTGAGCGCCCGGGCGATGAGTTGCGGAACGGAATGGACCTTCAGTTTCTGCATCAGGCTGGTGCGGTGCTTGTCGACGGTCTTGATGCTGATGCCGAACCCTTCTGCGATTTCCTTGTTCGATCTGCCGGCAAGGATCATGTTCAGCGTCTGGCGTTCCCGGTCGGTCAGAACCGGCGGTTTCGGTGTTTCCTGAAGAATTTGAAGGAAATACTCGGATATGTGCCGCTGGCCGCGCATAATGCCGGGGAGTTTCTCGTAAAACTCCGTGTTGTCGGACGCCTTGGAGAACAGGCCGTCGACACCCGCCTCCACGAGGTCGGAGACCAGCCCGACGGCCGAAATGCCGGTCAGCACGACCACCCGGGTCTCTTTCGACCAGCGCCGTGCTTCCACAAGAACCTCAACGCCCCCGGCCATGGGCATGGACACGTCCAGCAGCAGCAGATCGGGCCTGTGCCTGCGAACTTCAGCGATTGCGCTGAGGCCGTCCCCCACCTCGGCGACGACACGAATGCCGTCCGGTTCGATCAATCCGGGTTTTTCAAGAGCATCTTTAAGTCCGGCCCGAACAATTGCATGATCATCCGCGATGATGGCGTTGTATTTTTGTTCGTTCACGGCCCAATATCCTTTTTGAAACACGGATAACCCTGACATGCCTTTTGGGAAATGACCAGTTCGCTCCGCATTGTTTTGTCACTGTTTTTTGCTCTCGCCACCCTGGTCGGCGTGCGCGCGGAGACCGTTTTTCTTGCGCCGGGACAAGGTGTTGCAGACCTCAAGGAACAACTCACCTATTTCAGTGATCCGTCGAAATCGCTCGGCGATATCCTGAAGCTTTACCGCGAGGGCGCGTTCGGTCCGGATCTGCAGACAACCATGCTTGAATGGAACTATGCGCCGGAGGCGTGGGCGGGTGTGGAGGTCTTCAACGATACGATCGATGACGGCCGTGGTGCCGACCCGTTGGTGCTCGTGGTCGACCTTCCACTCGTCAGCGAAGTCGATGTCTACCTGATCCGGGAGAGCGGATTTACCGAAGCACTGATCGACTATTCCATTTTCGAGCCGTTCGTTGCGGATGACCACTCCGTGACCCGATTGCGGACGCCGGTTTTCGAGATCGCGCCGCAGGAGAGGGCGACCCTCCTGGTCAACTTCAAATTCGGTCCGTTCCAGTCGTTCCGGATGGCGCTCGAAACCCCTTCGGAACTGGAAGCCTCCGCCTTTGCCTCGGGGATCACCCACACGGCGTTTTACGCATTCTGCATTTCCAGCCTGGTGTTCTTCTTCGGCTTTCACCTGGCGATGAAGAACGGGATCGGAATGCTCTATGCCGTTCAGTTCACCGTCGGTCTTGCCCTGATTGCCTATATCGATGGTCTTTGGTTCCGCTTCTTCTATCCCGGCCGGCCGGACCTTCAGTCCGCGATCGGTTTCTTCCTCCTCTATGCGCTGTCCGGAACGGGCTTTCTCATTTCCGGGCGCTCTGTCAGAGGAGAGGACGGGGAAACACGCCTGTCCTTGGGGCTCTCCGCTCTCAGTCTCCTGTCGGTCGCCGGGTTCATCGTCTCGCTCTACTCGCCTGGCCCTTATTCGGCGCTGTTCAGCTACGTGCTTCTTGTTCTGATGTTTGTCGCGATGGTTGTTTCAAGCGGCGTCTGGCGCAGGAACCATGGAAAGATCCATCTGGCCGGCACTCTGGTCGCGGTGCTCGGACTTGTGCTCGGCGCCGCGCTTGTCGTGTTGCTGGTGGCGGGAAGCCGGGCGGAGATCATCCCGGTATCCACAGCCGTGAAAGGCGTTTTCTCGGTTCTTCTCGTGGCGACGATGACCGGGCTCACCGCGCATATCATCAATCTGCGCCGGCAGCATTCAAAGGCTGTTCGGGCGGAAATGTCCGCTCTCGAAGCGGAAGCGCGGCGCAGCCAGGAACTGCTTGTCGCCGAACGCAACTACTCGCGTGCCCGCGAACTTGCCAGCCTGCGGCAAAGACAGCTGGCGACCGCGTCGCACGACCTGAAGCAGCCGATCATGTCCTTGCGCATGAATGTCGACAGCCTGGCCGCCGACATGGAACCGGAGGTCAGAAGCCGTCTCAAGGAAGCCTTCGACTATATCGAGGCGCTCTCCAACGACTATCTTCGCCAGACCACACCGGGTGAGGGTTCGGCACCGTTCGGTGAAGACGCGGAGGACATCGCAGACACGGGAGGCGGGCGCGGCGATCCGGCCGCCGAAGCCGAAGCGGAAGTCTACGAACTGTCGCTCGTCCTCGACACGGTCTACCAGATGTTCCGGGAAGAGGCCGTTTCCAAAGGCATCGAGTTCAGGCGGGTCCTGTCGAGCAAAAGCGTTTCTGTTCCGCCCCTGATCATCATGCGGATTGTCAGCAATCTTGTTTCAAACGCGGTCAAATACACCGATGAAGGAAAGGTGCTGTTCGGCGTCCTGTCGCGTGGGGACCAGCTCAAGCTGTGTGTGCTTGATACCGGTGCCGGCATGAGCGCGGAGGAAATCGCCGACTTCGCAGAAGCCTATCGCAAGGGTGCGCAATCCGACGGTCACGGCCTCGGGCTTTCGGTCTGCTATGAGCTTGCCCGGGAAAACGGAATGGAGCTTTCCTGCGCATCGAAACGGGATGAAGGCACAGTTTTCGTGCTGACCATCCCTGTGTTGGAGCATCTTGAAGCCGCGTGAGGCGTTCCTAACAAGCCGAAAACCGGATGCATGCATGCGCTCGGCCGCGCGCATCCGGCATCTCTCTTAAACGGTACCTCCGAGGGATCCTTCGAGTTGCGCCATTTCCTGTCCTCCGGCCATGAGGTCCTGGAGCTGTTCGGG
>NZ_JASHJI010000015.1 GCF_030733265.1 Roseibium sp. MMSF_3412
GTGGCCTTCACCTCAACAAGCACCTCAAAGGCACGCGGACCTTCCAGATTGACCGTCGTTACCTCAAGCGGTTTTCCCGCGGCAACTGCAACTGCAGCACGAGTTTCCATTCCTAGTCTCCAAGCCGGAAATATTGGATTGCCCGACTGTTGCAGCGACTATATGCCCGGTCCGTTTTCTGACAATTGCGACCTTAGTGTGTATTTCGGATCGTAGACTTTTTTCATGTCTCGATTAAACTATTCACCACTGAGGATCCGTGACATGGAAATCAAACGTAAATTCGAGATACTTTTTATTTCAGCACTACTTGTGTTTTTTATGGGTTCCAGAGCTGTGTATTCTGCCACATTCAATGACCCCACATGGCCATGCCAACAGAGAAAAGTTCAGGACCTGTCTCTTGGCCTCATGTGGTCTGCCCCGCTGCCGCAGGAATTCGCCGAGAAATCGGCCCGCCCGCTTCCCGGGGACGCCCGGGACCTTGCCACGCTGCTGTCGCTGCGCCGCGTCTCGCTTGAAGAAGCGGAAGATGCCGTCAGAACGTATTCCGACAATGCCTCGGACGCAGATGAAGACATCATGCTTTTCGTCTTTGCGGCTGTTTTCGACACGCTCGGAGATACCCGCCGCGATGTCATCAACGGCATAGAACTGTATTCCCTGAAACAGATTGCATTATCGGAAAGAATTGACTCCGTGCGGTCCGAAATGCGGCACCTTGTCGACGCCGATGATCCGGACTTCGACAGGATTGACCGTCTGGAAGAACAACTGGATTGGGATGAACGTGTTTTCCGGGACCGCGCCAGATCGTTGACCTATGTCTGCGAGACGCCGGTCCTTATCGAAAAACGGCTTTATGCCATTGCCAAACTGCTTTTGAAGTACGCGCGTTAGTTTTCATCAAACTCTCGCCGCGAATTTCACTCCCATTCCAGCTCCGTATAGGCGACGGTTGCATTGCGCGCGTTGTAGACATCAAAGAGCTCCCATTCGGAGCTTTGCTGCATGCCAATGTGCGGCACTGCGTCACTCATGCGCCTCCCGGCATCAAGTGACCTTCGCGTGTCCGTCTCAAGCAGTTCGAGATAGGTGCGCACCGGTTCGATCGCGGCATCCGGGCGCATCACGGGTGCGCCGTGTCCCGGCACGATCCGCTCCGGTTTCATGTCTTCAACTTCAGCAAGAACCTGCAACCAGCCAGACAAAGATCCGTCGAGCACGGGAACATGCCGGTCGAACACGAGATCACCGGCAAAGAGCGTTCCGGTCAGCCCGTCCCAGACGGTGAGGTCGCTGGTCGAATGCGCAACAGGCCAGTGCCGCAATTCAAGGATACGACCACCGAGGTCAATTTGATCTTGCGTCGTTACCGAAAAATCCGTGCCCGTACCCAGAAACGCTCCCCGGCCCACTTCGGTTTCGAAGGTCAGCAAATAGGCTTCCTCCCGGTCGCGAAGCGCGCGTTCAAGATTCGGGTGGCCAACGACTTTCACACCAGCATCGGCAAAGACCGAAGCACCAAAAAGATGATCGGGATGTACGTGTGTCAGGATCAGATGCGAAATCGGCAAAGAACTCACCGAACGGATCGCACGGTAGAATGCTTCTCCAACGGCACGGGATCCTCCCGCATCTATGACCGCAATGGACCTATCGCCCACAACAAACCCGAGATTGGCGATGTCTCCCCTGTTGCCGGGGTTGGGCTCGGACACATCTCCCGTGTGCACATAGATACCGTCTGCAATCTCCTGCAGAGACAGACCGGCCGGAGATCGCTGGCACGCCAGCCCGGAGACCCGGTAACCGGCATCGGTCGCAGCCATGTCTTCGGGGTCCAGGCTCTGCCTGAGTGCATCGCACTGGTGTTCGGTGGCTGTTTCAAGACCGGCAACAAGCTGTTGCCGACAGACCCCGGGATCGCCGAGCAGGCACAAACTGATCAGGATTTCATACATCTGTCCCGCACCCTGCCCAAGGCAATCAGCGCTCGGTTCTACGGAGTACAGTCTTCCAGCCGGGACAGACCGTCGCAATACATCCCAAAGGATCGATTTTTATGTTCCTTGAGCCGTGCTAGTATTTAACGAGCAAACCGCATATCGCCTGACTTTTTTGCGACCGGCCTGGCAACAACTTGCCTATGGATGCTTGCGCGATCGATTGGAGAAATACGGATCATGACGAGGTCTTCAGCGCTTTATCTGAGATCCATCGCTTTGGGAGCATATGTTTTCACCTCTGGATTGCTCTCCTCGCCGCTTGCAAGTCTTGCGGATACAAACACGGACAGTTTGAGAAATCCGCTTCAGCCTGAAGGCAGCTGGAGCGAGCTGCAGGGCGACATCGTCGGCGACATTGTGCCGAAACCCGCGCAAGGGATCCTCGATCTCGATGCGCCCTACCGCGCTCACGATGCGGCGACCGTGCCCATTGTCATTCATCAGTCTTCTGCAAATGCACCTTCGATTGGCAAGGCGCTTCTTATCATTGACGAAAACCCGGCCCCGGTCGCGGCAGAGCTGACTTTCGGCGCAGCGATGCATCCGATCGACATGGAAATCAGGGTGCGTGTAAATCAGTACTCAAACGTCAGAGTGGTCGCGGAGACAACGGACGGACCGGTCATGGCCGGGCGCTTCGTGAAAGCCTCGGGAGGATGCTCCGCGCCGGCCACCAAATCTCCGGAACTTGCCATGTCGCAGATGGGGCAGATCAGGGCGAAGCATTTCACACCCAATGTCGATAAATCGACCAATCGGCGTGAAGCCCAGATCATGATCCGGCACCCCAACTACTCCGGCCTGCAACGTGACCAGGTTACGCAGCTTTTCATTTCCGCGCACTTCGTCAACTACATTGAAGTTCGGCAAGGCGAAGAAACGCTGTTCACGCTCGAAGGCGGAATCTCGCTATCCGAGAATCCCGTGATCCGCTTCCAATACACCGACAACGGCACCGATGATCTGGTTATCCGCGCGGAAGATACCGAAGGCAACGAATGGCTCAAAACGATCCCCAAGGACGTGGAGAGCTGAGCCGACCGCGCGCGAGAGCCCGGTCGCTGTGACCAAATTCAAGCATCGTCAAGGGAAGTGATTGCAGGTCCGGGATGGATGTTCCGGGCCGGCACTGTCTCCGGGCCTCAGAAGCAGCGGATGTCCGCCTCGGCCTGTGCCCGCCTCAGGTCGGCGACCAGCTTTTTTGCGCTTGCCGCCGTGCGGAACAGGGACATCCTCTCACCCCCTACCAGTTGCATGGACAGCACTGTCTCCGCTTCGATATATTTGTCGTAGGAAATGATGGTTGCGATGATGTCGATCGAGCAAGCACAACGGCGCAATACATCGCTGCCCTGGCCATTGGTCGCCATACAGGCGAAAACATATTCGGCTCTCGCTTCGGTCGGATAATCGTTCAACCAGTTCAGGCGTGTGTCGGGCTGTGCGTGCACAGGACCGGTCAGAGCGATCACTCCCAGGAACGAAACCAAGGCAGCGAGGTGTTTCTTTGACTGCACTCGTAGCCGCGAGTGCCTGGCCTTGTTTCGGTTCATTTCCCGGCCTCCAGGCCCTTGAACAGGATCGTGCTCGTGTACGCGGGAAGTGTGTCAGGAAGCGCCGAGCGCTTGCCGCGCTCTGTTGTCGTTTCGGCCCGCAGGGAATAGTACCAGCCGGGGACATCGTCCGAAAACGTGATGGACAAAGCCAGGGTTTCAATCCCCTTCATCCGATCGCTGGCCGGATCGTCCCTGAAGGGATAGAGCACAATCGTGTGTACCTCGACATCACGATCCCCCAGGCGAAGGGTCATGTCCTGCACCGGATGCTTCCGCAAGAGTTCCGCCTTGATCCGGTTACGCATGTAGAAGGGACTGCCCCCGGCAAGACCGGAAAGGTCCCTCACAACGGTTTCCAGAAAATACATGATCATCGGATTGCCGACGCTTGCCGGGAATGCGCCGACGCGCCTGCGCTGATCTGGCAGGCCGAAATGAATTTCAGCCATGCCCTCCCCGGTCTGCTGCAAGCGGATCGGCCCGGTATTCAGCGCCTCAAGGGACTGGCTTGCGGGCGCGGAAACGGTGCGCTGATATTCAAGTGTCGCTTGTTCGGGAATGGCGTCGAGTGTTCCTTGCCTGAACAAAAGTTCATAGGATCCTGCGACGGCACCGGTCGTGACCAGCACCCCGAGGATCGCCAGAGCGAACACGCATTGTGCGATCGGCAGCCTGCCCATTCCGGGCACTCGGTTTTCAGTGTTCTGGAAAGCCATACGTTCAGAATCTACGCGCGCCCGCAATGAAGTCAGCACAGACCTTTGTCTGTGTTTTTCAGCGGGCGGCCCTGCAACCGGGCTGCTCAGCCGGTGTTCAGCCGTCTCGTTTCCCAGTCAATCAGCGGACGCAGCCGCGAGAGTTCGACGGGTTTGGTCAAAATCGTGAAACGATGCTCCCTGCTTTGTTCCGCGAGGTCCTCTTCCCGGTTCGCAGTGATCATGATGGCGGGAATGTCGGTCTTTGTTGCGCGTCTCAATTCAGCGATCGTCTTGACGCCGTTGTCGTCTCCATCGAGCTGATAGTCGGCAAGTATGATGTCCGGTGGCATCCCGAGCTCGCGGACGCAGGTAAGCGCTTCCTTCGTCGATGCGGCGGTCAGGACGCTGCCTCCCCAGGATTCGATCTGCTGAGCTGTCGCAAACATCACGTCGGGATTGTTTTCCACGATCAGAACAATGACATCCATTGCGCCGGAGGAAAGCGGCAAAGATGCGTTTTCGTTTTGGCCGTTTGCCACAGGCGCATCGCAGATCGGTATGGTTATCGAAAAAACGGAACCCACACCCGGTTTCGAGCGCACATTGACCGAATGATTGAGCCGCCGGCAGGCACGATCAACGATTGACAGGCCGAGCCCCATGCCGGCTCCGGCACTGTCGGGCGCGGCCCTGGTGAATTCGTTGAAAATCCTTTTCTGATCCTTCTTCGATATGCCGATGCCGGTGTCCCAGACTTCAATGACGACATTCGGCCCCTTGCGCCGGCATCCGGCAAGAACACGGCCTTCCTGAGTGTACTGAATACCGTTGACGATCAGGTTCTGCACCGACCGGACCAGGTAGCGCTGGTCGCTTTTGACCCACAAACTGCTTGGGACAATATCAAGCCTGATGCCTTTTTCCTCTGCCAACTGGCGGCAGTCCCTTTGAACGGTCGCCAGCAATTCTCCGATGTTGAAAATGCTGAAACTGAGTTCCGTTCCCGTGGAATCCAGTCTTGAGATATCAAGAAGCGCGTGCAAAAGAGACTCGATCGATTTGAAGGAGCGTTCCAGGCGGGAAACGGTATCCCCGACCGCCTTGTCCGATGCACTTTCTGTCATTGTTGAAATCAGAAGCTTCGCGGCGTTGACCGGCTGCAGCAAATCGTGACTCGCAGCAGCGAAAAATCTGGTTTTGGACGAGACCGCCTCTTCCGCGCGCTCCTTGGCCTGGCGCAGCTGTTCGTCGATCCGGATCTGTTCCTGGTGCTGCCGCTGGAGACGCTCGTTCGCCTGCGTCAGTTCCCTTGTCCGTTCCCCGACCCTTTTTTCCAGGACGTCCGTCATCTGAGCTTCGGCGGTGAAGTCGATGACATTCATGATCAGCCCGTTATCGGGAAGACGGTGAATGCTGATATTGAGTATGTCGCCGGATGTCAGTCTGACCTTTCGTTCTATGCCTTCCCTGTCCGGCGCGATTGCGGCAAGAACCTCCGCTTCAATGGACATACCCGTTTCCGGTGCCAGTTCGTGGCGCGCAAAAAAAGACAGGATCTGGCTGAGTTGCGTCCCCTTGCGAACCAGCGTCACGGGTAGACGCAACAGCTTGCGGAACCGTTCATTCCGCAGGATCAGCGTGCCTGAGGGAGAAAACGTGCAAACCCCTTGCGAAATATGCTCGAACGCCGCCTTCATGAAAATCGACTGCTTGTCGATCAGTTGATCCTTTTCAATGCGGTTCTGCAGAACAATGTTCGTGATTTCCGTCGAAAGGAGGACGGTTTTTCGTGGCGAGGCGCGCTTTTGCGTGATCTGGAACCAGCGGTCGTTTTTAAGGCCGAACACAGAAGGGTACTTGGGTGATGAGTTGCCAATTTCATCGCTTCCGACGCTCGCTTTTTTGGGCGTCGCCCCTTTTGTAATCACCTGCGGGCTGTCATTCAGGGCCTTGAAATAATCTGTGATGCTCAGCCCGGCCACGATCATTTCGCAGATATCAGGCACCATGTTCCTGAACTGTGCGTTGCAGATCTCGAGCGCGTCCTCGCTGAAAAGCGCGAAGCCTCCTTCCATGGCGTCGAGTGCATCGGCAAGATTGCGTTCGGTCTGTTCAAGCGCAAACTCGGAATTCCTGAGACGGTTGCTGGCCTGACCGAGCGTATCGAGAACCTCTTCCAGATGCTTCGTTTTCTCCCAGACCTCTCCCTGAAGCGCGATGGCGGACTGAAACAGGGAATACGCGGTTTCCCCGACATCATTTTCCCGGGCAGCGCGCTGCATCAGCGCTTCAATGATCTTGCCCTGGCGCTCAAGCTGCGTTTCAAGAGGTTCGCTGGGATCGATCAATAGAGCGCTCCAAGGCTTGGCGGATAAAATGCAACACCGATGAATGTCTGGTTCACATGAACACCCAGATGCTGCTCTCCGTAGGTGTTGAAACCAAAAACATGATTTTCGCGCAGGATCGCCGAGACATCATCCGCCAGATGTTTCTGCTCGATCTCGAGCCTGCGCAGATAGCAGTCAAAACCTATGATGAAGTCGGGTTTCAGATTGCGGTCACGAAAGTGCTCAAGACCTGAGTCCAGCGTTTGCAGTATCTCCCTTCCCTGGCCAAGCGTGAGCACGAGACCGTCATCAATGGCGGACAGGAACGAGAGACCACCGCTTTCTTCGACCTGCTGTATCGCCCGCACGTGCCAGCTCTTGCCGCTTCTTATCAGGACCGGATTTTCCGCAAAAACCTGTGGCGAGAGTTCCTCCACCGGACAGTTCACGTAACGCGCGTATTCGCGCGCGGCAGGAACCCCGTTTATGTCCAGTACCAGCCGTTCTTCCGGAACGGCACGCGTGACCACCATTTGCCGGCTGGTTGGCTGAAAATGATTGAACCCGATGCCCCTGAAGGAAAGATCGGTCTCGATCAAGAGGACCAGAGCAGCGTTCCGGTGCGCATGCCCCCCATGCGAAACGTAGGTTTCGCCAAAAGCGAGCCCGTTGCCGGCAGACCCGCCGAATACCGGGATCTCACCAAGACCGGCATTGAGGGCTGCAACAAGCAGATCCTCCTGCTTGGACATGCCGTCGGCAATGACAAGAGCAACGGTTTTCCAGTTTCCGGTGCGGGGGAACC
Organism: Roseibium sp. MMSF_3412; assembly: GCF_030733265.1. Lineage (GTDB taxonomy): Bacteria > Pseudomonadota > Alphaproteobacteria > Rhizobiales > Stappiaceae > Roseibium. Next base: position 7,399 of record NZ_JASHJI010000015.1, read on the forward strand.
TGTCTGCAAGCACCTTGACGCGATTTGCGGTGCGTTCGATGGACAGAGGTTTCAAAGGTTTGATCAGGGTGGAAGAACATCGGAAGTGACGCCGTGGAAAGGCGATCACCAGCAACGCATCCTTTTCGTATCCCTGCGCCGTAATCTGTCCCGCCGTCGAACATCCAAAGACGGTCGCAGACGACATTTGCCGCGCGAACTCGTTCGAAACGCGTTCGGGATCGAGATGGTCCGGCATGAAGAACAGGACGAAGCAGATTGCATCGGTGTTGAAACCCGCAATGGCTTCCCTGACCGCAGCCGTTTCCGATTTTTCGTACGACACACCGATTTGAACGGCTTTTGGTGTATCGAGCCTTTTCTCCAGCAAAACCGTCATGGAAATCAGCTCAGCATCGCCCTCGCATCAGCTTCGGAGATCGGCGGCGTACCATCGAGACTGATACTCTTGACCATAACGGCCGCCTGCGTGCGATTGCTGACATTCAACCGACGCAACAAGGCGGTGATGTGCGCTTTCACCGTCGCCTCGGCAAGCGACATCTCGTAAGCGATCTGCTTGTTGGGTTTGCCTGCACAGATCAGCTTCATGATGCGGTTCTGCTGAGGTGTGAGATCGGCGATTTTCTGAGCGATTTCCTGAGCCGTCAGGTCCGATTGCGCCGGCCTTTTGGTCGGCGTGAAACCCGGCGGAAAAAATCGGAGCCCTTCCCGGATCTCAACAAGCGCTTCCTGCAAGACCGAGACCGAGGCGTCCTTCGGTATGAAACCGGCTGCTCCGGCGGACATAAGAGCGCTGACCGACTCGTCGGACGACTCCGCGGAAATTACAAGCACGGGCACATCCGGGAGCTTGTTCTTCACCTTCAAGAAGCCGCTAATGCCGGTGGCATCCGGCAACTTCAGATCAAGAATGATTAGATCTGGCCGCAAACGCGAATTGACCAGCCGCATACCATCCTGAAGAGAATTCGCCTTCTTGACCGTTTTCGATTTGAAAAGCCTCTCCAGAGTGGATGCAAGCGCGTCACAATAGAGCGGGTGATCGTCAATCACGAGGATCGAACGAATCTGAACGGGTTCCCGTTTTCTGGTTTTGGTGTTCATGAGACTGCTTCCTCCCAGTCTGACGAACAAAGTACCTGTTACCTTGCAGAGGTTGCAAGGATAATACTGATAAAATTATCAAGATAACCATGAAAACCGATACTAAAGTATTGGGTTTGTTTCATGCTGTGTATTCTTTCCGTACCTTTCCTTCCAACTGTTGAAAACGCCGAATTTCCAAACTCTCGATTAAATCAAATTTGAAACTAATTTCCCTATTTTTCCAAGTTTCAATTAATCAACGTTTCAGAAACTTACGTAAGGTGACAGACTCGTAAATGAGACTGGAACGGCATGCGAATTGGCGACATCCGTTCAGGATGGGTGTACGGCGCTTGCTTCGTGCCCGGTCAAGCAAACATGCACCACGGGGCGGTGGAAGAATTGAGCCGCACTGCCCGCCGGAAAACGATGCAGCAGGCCGTTCGCGAAACGGTCAAATCAGCATTCCGATCCGCAACAGCGACCGCAGGAGAGTGCAAAATCATTCTGCGGCCTCCGTAAAATAGACACCGTCCAACTGCATCTGTTTTCGAAGCAATCGGCTGCCGTCTGGCTCCACATTAAATTGTTTGGCGTTCCGCGACTGATTGTTGGCATCCGGGCCACATTATTCCATCGCAATCATTGACGCTGCGGAAAATTCATCCTCTGATTGTTTTGCCGATCACCAAGGCATTGGTGTGTTTCACTTTTTTGACACACTATGAATGCGCAGGGGAAGGAATGAGTCATGAAATTCAGGCATAATTTGAAGACGGTCAGAGTGGCCGTTTGCGCTTTCGGAGCGCTTGCCCTGGCGGATTTTGCGCCAGCTCTGGCGCAGTCGGAAGACAAGCCCAATATTCTTGTCATCTGGGGAGATGACGTCGGGCAGTCCAATATTTCCGCATATACATTCGGCCTCATGGGATACCAGACGCCGAATATCGACCGTGTCGCCAGGGAAGGCATGATGTTCACCGACTATTACGGCGAACAGTCCTGCACCGCCGGCCGCTCGTCCTATATCATGGGTCAGAGCGTGTTCCGCACGGGTCTTTCAAAAGTTGGCCTTCCCGGCGCCGATCTTGGCATGCAGGAAGAGGACCCGACGATTGCCGGTCTGCTCAAGGCGCAGGGCTACGTCACCGGCCAGTTCGGCAAGAACCATCTGGGCGACAAGGATGAGCACCTGCCGACCAACCACGGGTTCGACGAGTTCTTTGGCAATCTTTATCACCTGAATGCCGAGGAAGAGCCCGAAAACGAAGACTATCCGGGTGATGCGGTCATGGCGGATGGGCGGACGTTCCGCGAAACGTTCGGGCCGCGCGGCGTGATCAAGTCATCGGCCGATGGTTCAATCGAAGATACAGGCCCGCTCACAAAAAAACGCATGGAAACGGTCGATGAAGAAACAGTTGCCGCGGCAATCGACTTCATCAAGCGCGCAAATGAGCAAGGCCAGCCGTTCTACGTCTGGTGGAATGGAACACGCATGCATTTTCGCACGCATGTGAAGCCGGAAATGCGTGAAAAGGCGGACCAGATCGCCGGACGGCATGTCGATGAATACTCCGCCGGCATGATCGAGCACGACATGCAGGTCGGTCAGTTGCTTGACCTGCTGGACGAACTCGGTATCGCCGACAACACGATCGTTCACTATTCGACGGATAACGGCCCGCACTACAACACCTGGCCCGATGCGGCGGCGACACCTTTCTTCGGTGAGAAAAACACCAACTGGGAAGGCGGATGGCGCGTGCCGTCCATGGTCCGCTGGCCCGGCAAGATTGAAGCAGGCTCCATCTCCAACGAGATCATGCACCACATGGACTGGTTGCCGACCTATCTGGCAGCTGCCGGAGTGCCGGATATCAAGGAGCAACTGAAGGAAGGCGGCGTCCAGGCAATCGGCCGGGAGTACAAGGTCCATCTTGACGGATACAATTTCCTGCCTGTCCTCCTTGGTGAAGCGGATCAAGGTCCACGCAGGGAAATCTTCTACTTTTCCGACGACGGCGACCTGACTGCCCTTCGCTACAACGACTGGAAAATGGTCTTCCTGGAGCAGAAGGCATACAAGACCTTCCGCGCCTGGATCGAGCCGTTCACGGCGTTGCGCGTTCCGCTGATCTTCAACCTGCGCCGGGACCCGTATGAGCGCTCCTACCAGACATCCAATACCTATTACGACTGGTTGATCGACCGGGCCTATCTTCTGGTGCCTGCGCAGCAATATGTCGGCGAGTTCCTGGCCACGTTCCAGGAGTTTCCGCCACGCCAGAAAGCGGCCAGTTTCTCGCTTGATCAGGTCATGGACAAGTTGAGCACACCGCACGGTGCGCAATAGCTCCATTCGTAATGTTTGCCGGTGGCGGGACTCGGTCCCGCCACCGGCGCCATTCGAACTTGGTTCGCCTCGCGTCCGGCCTTTGTGGCCCATCAGGATTTTCGCAAATCCAGTTTCCGGGAGAGTGGTATGAGATTTTCCTTGAGTATTGCCGTCTTGGCGCTTTTCGCCGGTTCCGCAATGGCCGACCCCCTTCCCTCCTGGCAGGATGGTGAAACGAAATCGCGCATCATCGACTTTGTCAGCGACGTGACCAATCCCGGGTCTGACAACTACGTCACGCCGTCGGACAGGATCGCCGTCTTCGACAATGACGGCACCCTCTGGGCCGAAAAACCGGTTTATTTTCAGCTTCTTTATGCACTGGACCGCCTGGAGGAAATGGCCGCAAAAGACCCCACCATTCTGTCCAGCGATGTCCTCAAGGCAGCGGCGGCCGGCGATATGGACAGGGTTGCCAGGTCAGGTGAAGAAGGCTTACTGGAAATCGTGATGGTTTCCCACTCAGGGCTCTCGGTGCCGGAATTTCAGGCCGATGTCGCGCGCTGGATTGAAACGGCGAAACATCCGACGAAAAACATCGCCTATACCGACATGACCTACCAGCCGATGCTGGAGCTTCTGAGGTACCTTCGGGACGAGGATTTCGAAACCTACCTGGTTTCCGGCGGCGGTATTCATTTCATGCGGGCCTTCGTCGAAGCTGCATACGGGGTTCCTCCCGAAAACGTCATCGGCAGTGCCGGCAAAACCCGATACGAGGTCGTGGACGGCGTTCCGACGATCCTCAAGGATCCGGGGATCGCCTTCATCGACGACAAGGCCGGCAAGCCGATCGGCATCGACAGCAAGATCGGCAAGCGCCCGATATTCATCGGTGGCAATTCCGACGGCGATTTTGAGATGCTTGAATGGGCAACGGCCGGAGACGGCCCAAGCCTCGGACTGATCGTGCATCACACCGACGGAGAAAGGGAATGGGCTTACGACCGCGAAAGCCATGTCGGCAAACTTGTCAGAGGGCTTGATGAGGCCGATGAGCGCGGCTGGTTGCTCGTGGACATGGCAGAGGACTGGAAACGCGTCTGGTCCGGAACGGGCAACTGAACCTCACCCTCTCCGGACTTCGCTCCGCCGCCTTTTCCCTTAACGTTTCACGGATCGTGTCAAATGTCAGAAGCACTTCAACAGGTGCAAAAACTCGAGGAGCGCATGCAACGCTCCATCATCGGTCAGGAAGATGTCATCGACCGGCTGATCATCGGCTTGCTCGCAAACGGAAACCTGCTGGTTGAAGGGCTGCCGGGTCTGGCGAAAACGCGCGCTATCAAGGCCATGGCCAAAAACATGGAAGCGGATTTCAGCCGCATCCAGTTTACGCCCGACCTGTTGCCGTCTGACGTTACCGGAACAGAGGTGTATCACCAGTCCGCAGGCACCGGCACGTTCCGATTCGAGAAGGGACCTATCTTCGCAAATATCGTTCTGGCCGACGAGATCAACCGGGCACCGGCCAAGGTTCAGGCAGCGCTTCTGGAAGCCATGGAGGAGCGTCAGGTCACCGTCAGCGGCAAAACCCACAAGATGGAGCCGCTCTTCATGGTGATGGCGACCCAGAACCCCGTCGAACAGGAAGGAACGTATCCGCTTCCCGAAGCACAGATGGACAGGTTCCTGATGCATGTACTGATCACCTACCCGCCAGTGGAAGATGAAATCGAAATTATCCGACTGGTACGCGGGGAAGAAACGGCAGCGCTTGCATCCAGCGCGGGCGATGAGGGGCCAAAGGCAAGCACGGACGCCGCCGCCGCTTCGATCGAACAGGAGGCGATCTTTGCCGCGCGGGCAGAAATAGGCGCCATCCATGTGTCAGAGGCGAGTGAACGCTACATGGCCGACCTTGTGCAGGCGACGCGCACGCCCGACAGGTTTTCAACGGACTTGGCGCGATGGATTGATATCGGCGCAAGCCCCAGAGCCTCGCTTGCACTTGATAAATGCAGCCGGACTCACGCCTGGCTTGCCGGGCGCGACTATGTCGACCCGCTCGACATCAGGGCGATTGCGCATGATGTTCTGCGCCACCGGCTGAGCCTGAGTTTCGAAGCAGACGGGGACGGCATTTCCCCTGACAAGGTCGTTGACGAAATCGTGGCTCAGGTCGCGCTGACGTGAGGAGGCGGGAATGCGAGATGCCTCTGCAAGGTCCAGGACAGGGCTCAACGCCAATGCAGGTCAATCACCGGAACCGGCCGATACAAGAGTAAGGGTCAGTCTTCAGCACCTGCGGTCTCTGGAAGGCCGCGCGCGAAAACTCACCTTGTTGCCAAGACAGCCGGTCTCAAGCGTGCTGAACGGACGGCACGCGTCACGGCTCAGGGGCCGTGGCCTCAATTTTGAGGAGTTGCGCGGTTATTTGCCCGGCGATGATCCGAGGACAATAGACTGGAAAGTCACCGCCAGGACCGGTGAACCTCATGTCCGGGTCTACAGCGAAGAGCGTGACCGCCCTGCTCTGCTGGTTGTCGATCAGCGCATGTCGATGTTCTTCGGAACCCGGCTGAACATGAAGTCCGTAACAGCCGCCGAAGCGGCAGCTCTTGTCTCCTTCCGCATTCTCGATCAGGGCGACCGCGTTGGCGCAGTCATCTTCGGGGACGGTTACGTGTCCGAGTTTCGTCCCAAGCGTGGCCGGACCGCCGTCAACCGTTTCCTGACGGCGCTCGAGCGTGCCAACCGGATGCTTCACGCAGAAGCACCGCGTGTTGACCAGCCGCTGTTTTTGAACCAGCCGCTTACCTCCGTTGCCCGCATCGCACGCCGCGACCATCTCGTGATCGTCATCAGCGATTTTGATGGCCTCGACGCCCGGACCGGCAAGCTTATCGGTTCGATTGCAAGGCACAATGACGTCATCCTGTGCCCCGTAACAGATCCGATCTCGGAGGATGTGCCCAAAAACATGAAGCTTGTCGTTTCCGATGGCGAACTTCAGGTCGAGCTCGATACGGGGACGACCGAAACCTTACAAAGATTGTCGGACTTCGCGACAGGCCGGATCGCGGAAATCCTGAGGTGGCAGCAGACCTACGGGACGCCCGTTCTGCCGCTCAGTGCGGGCAGTGATACCGTTGACCAGTTGCGCCGCCTCATGGGCCTTGGCGCCACAACGCGGGCGCAAACCAATGAATGAGGAATGGAAAGGCCTCAGTCTTGCCGAGCTGATCGACCTGCTGGAACCCGTTCCCGAACCGGCTCCGGTTTCAATGGCACCTCAGACAATCGGCTGGGTGTGGCTGGGACTGATCATGTTTGTGCTTGTTGCCGCACTTGTGTGGCACTTGTTGCAGCGTTGGCGCAGGAATGCCTACCGGCGGGCGGCGCTGGCAGAACTTGCACATTCGGCACCGGATGCGTCTTCCCTCGCGCTCCTTGTCCGCAGAACCGCCCTGGCCGCCTATCCGCGATCTTCGGTTGCCTCGCTCTTTGGAGAGACCTGGCTGGCATTTCTCGACAAGGCATATGGCGGCAGCGGGTTTTGCAACGGACCGGGAAAGGTGCTTGCCACGGCTCCCTACCAGGGCGAAACGACGGACGAACCACTCAGACAGCTCGTAAAAGAGTGGATCGAGAAACATCGAAACGAGCTGCCCGATGCTTGAATTCGATCAACCCTTCGCCTTTCTGATGCTGCCGCTTCCGCTGCTGGTCTATTTTCTTTTGCCGGCACACAAAGAACGCGTTTCTTCGGTGCGGTTTCCGTATTTTCGCAGCATTGCCTCGGCAGCAGGACAGCAGCCGACTTCCGGGTCCGTGGTGATCAGCCGTTCCATTCTCCAGATGCTTGCAGCCATTCTGGTCTGGTGCCTCGTTGTCTGCGCGCTGGCTCAGCCGGTCCGCGTGGGCGATCCGATCGTTCAGGAAAAGGCCGCCCGCGACGTCATGTTGGCAATCGATATCTCGGGATCCATGGATCAGATCGATTTCCCGTCGAGTGAAGGTAACAGGGTGCAACGGCTGGACGCCGTTAAACGGGTGGTCGGTGACTTCATCTCGGAACGCGACGGCGACCGGATCGCCCTGATCGTTTTCGGGTCCAAGGCCTACGTGCAAGCGCCATTTACCGAAGATCTCTCTTCCGTACGGGCTCTCCTGGACCAGACCGCGGTCGGCATGGCTGGTCCGCAGACAGTCATCGGCGACGCCATCGGACTTGCCATCAAGACCTTTCAGGCAAGCCAGATCGAGGACCGGCTACTTGTCCTGCTCAGCGACGGCGCCGACACGGGCAGCCGGATGACACCCATCAATGCCGCGGGTATTGCTGCCAAGGAAGGGATCGACATCGTCACGATCGGCGTCGGCGATCCGGCCGGCTCCGGTGAACAGCGATTGGACGAACAAAGCCTGAAAGACATCGCCAGCGCAGCCGGCGGGCAGTATTTCTTCGCGAGTGATGAAAACGCCCTGAGCGAGATTTACGCCAGAATTGATGCTCTCGCACCGCGTGAAGTGGAAACGGCCAGCTATCGCCCCAGGGATGCGCTCGGCCAGTATTTTCTCGGGCTGGCGGTGCTGATCGGCCTTCTCGCGCTTGCAACGATCATGCTGGGATCTCATCGCAGGAGGGCCGCATGACCTTCGAGATGCTGATGCAAAATCTCTCGCAGTTTCACTTTCTGAGGCCGTGGTGGCTCCTGGCGCTGCTCGGTGTCGGCGGCCTTTGGTGGGTCGCCCGTTTCGGATCGGATCGCGACACCGAGTTGCCTTCCGTCATCGCACCTCACCTGGCCGCAGCTCTGACGATTGGGGCGGACAAACGCCGCATGCTTCGTCCGGTCGATACGGTGGCCCTTGTCCTGACCTTGCTGGTCCTTGCATCGGCGGGTCCGACATGGTCGCGGCAGGCCAACCCGCTGGTTTCGGACGAGGCGCCGCTTGTGATCGCGCTCAAGGTTTCAGAATCGATGATGGAACCGGATGTACCGCCGACCCGCCTGGAGCGCGCCAAACACAAGATACTGGATCTGTTGAAGGAACGCGCCGGTGCGAAAACCGGCCTGGTTGCCTATGCAGGTTCGGCTCACCAGGTCGTTCCACTCACCGAAGACCCGGATGTCCTCAAACCTTTTCTCGAAGGTCTCGACCCCAGCGTCATGCCCGTGAAAGGAAGTGTCGCAGGAAACGCACTTCAAACCGCCCAGAAGCTGCTTGATGGGCAGGACGAACCCGGGTCGATCCTGTTCATGTTGGACACGCTCTCAAGCGAGGAACAGACCGCGATTGGCGCGCGAGATCCGGCAAACAGCGGATCTTTGAGTTTCTGGGTTTTCAACCGCGACACGGGAGGTGCTGCTGGCCTGAGCGGTCTCGCGTCAGGCCGTGTGGTGACAGTAACGGCTGACACACGCGACGTGGACCAGGTCATCCGGAGCATTGACGCCGCCTACCAGGCAGCGCTGTCACAGGATGAAAAAGCCAAGTGGCGCGATCAGGGCGTCCTTCTAGCCTGGCCTGCCGCGCTCATCCTGCTGTTCTGGTTCCGGCGCGGATGGTCCATGCGCTGGTCCGCGATCGTGTTCATTGCCCTTCTGTCCCAGCCTGTCGACCGAGCCTTTGCGGACGGTTGGCGCGACTGGTTCTTCACGCCGGACCAACAGGGTCAAATGGCGTTTGACGCAAAGGACTTCGGGAGAGCGGCCGAACTCTTTACCGACCCGTCATGGAAAGCCTATGCGCTTTACAAATCCGGAAAATACGAGGAAGCCGCAGAGCTTTATGCCTGGCAGGACAGTTCCGAGGCCGCGCTGGGCGAAGGCATGTCCCTGGTCAAGTCGCGCTCCTACCGGGATGCGATTGACGCGTTTCAAAAGGCGGTTGATCGCGACCCGTCGAACGAAGCTGCACGGAAAAACCTGGAGCTTGCCAAATACATACTCGAATACATCGAAAGAACCAGGGAACAGTCAGACACCGGCGAAGAAGCGGGCATTGGTGCCGATGACACCGTTTATGACAACGAGGCGGGGCGCGGAACAGAAACTCAGCAGCAAACCGGTGAAACCATGCCGGAAACGGCAGAACAGTGGATGCGAACCGTCAATACGCAGACCGGCGACTTTCTGAAGAGCCGGTTTGCACTTGAAAACGCGGCGGGGCCCCAATGACATTTCTCCGGTCGCTGCTCTTTCTCCTGTTACTTGCCTGTGTCCCTGCCTCCGCGCAGGACACGCAGATCCCCGAAATCAGAACGTCGCTCGAAAAAGACACGGCCGTTCCCGGCCAGCCGCTGATCTACAGGGTGACCGTTCTGGTTCCGACATGGCTCCCCTCACCGCCAGCTTTCCCGAGCTACGAAACCCCGAATGTCGTCGTCCGGCTGCCGTCGCGGGCCTCCGGTCCGACAAGCGAAACCATAAATGGCGAGACCTGGTCCGGCGTGTCGCGGTCCTATCGGCTGTATCCCATGACTGCGGGCACATTTCAGATCCCGGCCGGCACCATCAAGGTGACTTACGCCGATCCGGACGATCAGCAACCGGTTGTCGTCGATGTCCAGACCGACGCTTTTGAAATCACCGGCAAGATCCCGGCGGGCGCTGAAGATCTGGATCCTTTTCTGGCGGCAAAGTCACTGACGCTGGAACGCTCCGTTGAGGGCGCCACAGACGACCTCAAAGTGGGCGATGCCCTGAACGTGAAAACCATAGCCAAGGTCAGCGGGGTGGCGCCAATGTTCGTGCCACCACTCGCCGAAGTGAGCCCTGCCGACGGTTTGGCTTTCTATCCGAAAGAACCGGTTCTCGACGAGAAGGAAGATCGTGGCCTGCTTTCGGGAACAAGAACCGAGGAAACGGCGCTGGTGGCTGAAGCTGCCGGGACCTATACCCTGCCGGAGAAATCGCTCTCCTGGTACAATCTTGAAAGCGGCGCGGTTGAAACCGCCAAGGTTCCGGAAATCTCGTTCGAAGTCACGGGCACTGCTGCGGAGGCACCTGTCGAGCCGGTTGCGCGGGTCGATTTGCGCGGTCTTGCCATGGCTGTCGTCCTGCTTGCGCTTGCCGCGGGTCTTGTCTATTTGGCCTGGCGAACGTTCTTGCCGAAAGTCAGGCACAAGGCAGATGACTTCAAGACGCGCTACCACGCTTCAGAAAGCTATTTGTTCGGAAAACTCGTCGCAGCCATCAAACACCGCGATTTCAGCGGCACGCTCCACTGCGCGTCTGCTTGGAACCACACAGTAGAAGGCGGCATCCGGATCGCCGACCGGGCGAATTTCGAAGAGGCATTGCACGCATGCAGCGCACTCACTTATTCCAAAGAGGCAAAGCTCACCGACAAAGATGCAGACATCCGCTGGACCCGACTTCTCCAATCGGCGCGCACCATGCGACGAAACCGCCTCAAGAACGGACTGACGAGCTCCCATTTCGCGCTGCCTGACATCAATCCCCGATAACCCGTTTCGTTCCGAGTTTTTTTGTTCAGAGCCCCGCGAACACGGTCCTTGTTGTCCATTTAAAGAAGCAAGACGACCCGTTCTGTTACCTTAAACACCTGCAACAGCTCGTTTATTTCATCACCTGGATTAAAACATCTTAATTTGAATTCTCGTGCGGCCTCCTCATCTTCGGTGCAGGCGACAAAGCTGTTTTGTCCTGGCCCAGTTCCTTGCCGGAGGTGAACACATATGCAAAGACCCCTCACCGCGCTGAGCGCAACTGCTATTGCGTTTCTGGTTGCAGCAGCACCTGCGCAGTCTCTTGAAACGTCGGCACAGTTGCTCCCTTCAGAAAGTGTGGATGCGCACAACATGATCATGGAACCGCCCGCTTTGGGTACGCCCGGGTTTCATGAAGAATTATCGACTGTGCTTTGGCTGCAGGAAACAAGAACGCAAGATCAAGCAGATTTTGTCGAAACAACCTTGAATACCGAGCGGTTTGCACCGGTGATCGGACATTCGATATTCGAAGTTGACGGGCCAGCTCTGAAAAGTGTTCTGGAGAGCGCCATTGACGAGGTGCGCGCTGACTATGACGCGGTAAAAGGTGTCTACGACTACCCCCGTCCGTTCGAAATCAACAGTGCGGTCGAACTGCTGGGGGACGCTCGCCCGGTCGCATCCTACCCGAGTGGGCATTCCATTCGCGCGATTGTCTATGCACGATTGCTGGCAGAGGTCTTCCCGGAAAAAACGGATGAACTTCTGGACCTGGCAACCCGTATCGGACATGGCCGCGTTGTCGCAGGTGTTCACTATCCCATGGACGTGTCAGAAGGCCAGAAACTCGGACATGCCTATGCGGATGCAATCATAGCCGGGCCTGCATTCCAGAACGCTATCGCGAATGTAAGGTCGGCGGGAGCGTCCTGAGGCAGGTTACCCATGCGCACAAGATCGTCCGGTGCCGGTCTCAGCCGGTCCTGGCGGTCTTGCCCATCAGAACGGGAACAACCTGATCAGGCGGCCCCATCATCGCGATCTGTCCGGAATTGAACACGACCACGCGGTCTGCCATTTTCATGTGACTCGGGCGCTGGGTGTTTATGAGAACAGTCGCATTGCCGCGCAAATGCCCGATCATGTCCATGAATTTTCGGTCGCCGTCAAAATCGAGATGCATGCCGGGATTGTCGAAAAGATAGAGCGGCACCCGTTTCACGAGCGCTCGGGCAAGCACGATGCGCTGTTTCATGTTGTCCGGGATCTTCTTGAGGGATTTGCTGTTGAGGCGCGTTTCCAGTCCTTCGAAGTTTTCCTCAAGATAGGCCAACAGCCCGAGTTTTTCCGCGGTTTCGAAAATCCGGGCGTCACTGGCCCCCGGCTCGGACAGCAGCAAATTCTGTTTTACCGTGCCGTAGAAGAAATCGAGATCGTCGGGCGCGTAGCCGATCCGCGAGCGCCACTCGCCGGAATCAAGCTGGCGAACGTCCAGACCGTCAAAGAGAATTGAGCCGACCTGGGGTTGATAGAGACCGCTTATGGCCTGGAAAAGCGTTGATTTGCCGGACCCACTCGGACCTGTGATCGCAACGAGTTCGCCCTGTTTTACCGTAAGCTCGATGCCTTTCAGCGATGCCTCGGTCGCGCCGGGATACCTCAACACGAGCGAGGTGATCTTGAGGTCGCCCTGAATGTCACGGGTGATCTTCGGCAGGTAACCAGGTTCGCGTTCCAACGGCACTTTCATCAGATTGTCGATCTGTTCGAGCACGGTCTTGCTTTGTGCGAGCTGGGTGATGCTCAAGAAGGCCTGGTTCATCGGATTGAGAACGCGCCAGGACAACGCCATCGTGGCAATGAGCGCGCCAAGGCTCATGTCGCCGTTCATCACCTGCAATGCGCCAATACCGAGAACAAAGACGCCGCAGATCGTCATGAGCGTCTGCGAAACCGTCTGCAAGAGATGGGTCAGATTGCGCGCATGAATGTTCATCTTGTTGAAATTTGCAGAAAGCCCGGAAAACCGCTCCAGCCATGTGTCTTCTACCGAGAGGTCTCTGAGCGTGCGCTGATTTCGGAAGGTTTCGATCATGAAACTGTTCAGTTTCGACTTGTGCTCGCCAACAGCAGCGACTTCACGCTGAACCTTCGGCAGTACGTAGACTGCGATGACCGAATAGATGACGAGCAGCGCAAGCGGAGGATAAGCCACCGGCCCGCCTATCAGAAAGATCGCGGCTATGAAAATGAGCGTGAACGGTATATCGACGATCGCGGTGAATAGTGCGCTTTGAAAAATGTCGCGGACACTGTCGAAGTACCGCAGGCGCATGACCTGGGTTCCGATCGGCGCTTCTGCGAGCATGGAATACGGAAGGTGCAGGATCCTTTCGAAGGTCTTGTTTCCGACGATGGCATCGATGCGTCCGCCCAGGTAGGACTGCAGTCTGTTCTTGGTTTTGCGAAGCGCCAGCTCGCTCAGGATGATAATTCCGATGCCCGCCGCCATCGTCAGCAAGACTTCGATCGACTTGGCACCCATCGCCTTGTCGTAAATCGCCATGATGAACAATGGCGGTCCCAACGCCAGGATATTGAGAACGAACCCGATCGCCAGGATGGAGACGATGCTGGCACGAAATTTTTTTGAGGCAAGCGACGACCAACTGCGATTGTTGGCTGCACTTCTGTCAGTTTCCGTTTCTTCCGCGACCGTATAGACCTCGTGCCGCGCCATTTCCTTCGCCGAGACGACCACGGCCTCGCCCTTCCGGCCCGAATATGCCCGAAAATCCCCATTTTCCGTCTTGTTGGCAACGACCAGCACATCGTTGTCCGTCACACTGAGACACGGCAGTTGCGACACGGCAATTTCGGCAGGATTCGCGCGGTACCGGCTGGAGGCAACCTTGATTCTGTTCAGAACTGTTCTGAGTTCCTGGATCGTGCTGATCTGATCAAAGTGCGGCAAAGCTTCGAAAAGAAGGCGGTCATTGCCCTGCCAGTTCATCTCGCGCAACAGCGGAACCAGGCATTTCTCGGCCGGCGTCTTGCCCTCACTGAGCTTGTTGAAGGCCGTTTCGCTGGCGTCGTTACCTTGCAACTCATCCGACAGTTCGTTCCACTGCCGGTGGACCGGATTGGCTTGCGGGTTCAGATCTTCAAGGTCGAACAGGGCTCGGGTCATGCTGACATCCCCGCGTTTTGCGGACGCGCAACAATCCCCTCGGTAATTTCTTCGAGCCTGCCGTCCGCAAGCTTGTACTGACGGTCGGCGACCGCGAGCATTGAAGGCCGATGCGTGACGATGATGACGGTCAGATACCCCTTCAAACGGTACAGCGCATCCACGAGCCCTTTTTCGGCCTGCTGATCCAGCTGTGCATTCGCTTCGTCAAGTATCAGGACTTTCGGCTCGCCGGCCAGTGCACGCGCGATGCAGATGCGCTGCAATGTCGATGCGGGGATTTTTCCAACGAGATCAGCACCAAGGGGCGTTTCGTATCCCTTGGGCAGCAGATGAATTTCCTTTTCAAGACCGATCAGTTTCGCGGCCATACGCGCATGCGCGATATCAGACACCGCGCCGAACATCGTCAGGTTCTCGATGATCGTGCCGTTGAATACAGCAGACCTGCTGTCGACATAGGCAACATGCTTGCGCAACGCGCTTTTCAAAGGTCCGGAGAAGTCATGCCCACCAATCAGGATTTCTCCACTCAGGGGGGACAGCTCGCCGGCAAAAAGTTTCATCAAAGTGCTTTTGCCGCTGCCATCCGCTCCGCTGAACCCAACAAATTCACCTGGTTTGATCGTCAGGTTCAGGTCCGTGAAGACCTGTCGCCGTGCATTCTGGATGTCCATGGTGACATTGACCATCTGAATGGAACCGGCGGGCTCCGACGTGAGTTCCTCGCGGCTCTCCACTGTCGGCAGATCAAACAACTTGTCGACCTGTTCATAGTCATGCTTGAGGCGCTGCATGTCTGTCAGGTGATTGATTGCACGCAGGAAAGGCTGGACGAATTGCCCGGACAGGAGCGTGCTCGCTGCGACGCCGCCGATGCTGAAACCATTGTTTATGACCATGACAGCACCGAACAAAACCACGAAGACGGTCGTGAGGGTCGCAAATACCGCGGAGGCGTCCCTGGCCTGCCCCGCCAGACGCATGTATCCGGCACTCAGGTTTGCTGTTTCTCTCTGCAACCGTTCAAAGCGCCGGATCATGAGCGCTTCCATCGACTGCGACTTGACTGTCCTGGCGCCGGACAAAACCTCAAGCACGAAGTCCGACTTGCGATCATCCTGGGTCGCCCGGTCCGCAACCACCTTTTGCAGAACACGGCTTCGATGCAACGCAAACAGGATGAAAACCGCCAACAGGGTTACGGGAACAAGGGCGAGCGGTCCGGCGATAAAAACCAGAACCGCCAGGAATATCCCTCCTGCCGGAAGATCGATGGCGAGCAACCTGCCCTGATCGCCATAATGGTCTGCGATGGACTGGAGCGATCTGAGCCTGTGCACCTGCAAAGACACGGGCGTTCCTGAAAAACTTTCCGGCTTTGCATCGAGCACCCGCCGGAACAGTTCCTTGTGCGCCTGATGATTGAAACTTGCACCAAGCCTGCCGACAACCGCGGCCCGGGCGACCTTGATGAGCCCGTCGGCAACAAGAACACAAACAACACCCAGCATCAGGACAAGCAATGTATCCGTCGATGCGTTCGGCAAAACCCTGTCGTAAACCTGCAGAACAGCGAGCGGCATCGCCAACCCGAGAATATTTGCAAAGACGGATGCGACCACAACATCACGTGGCAGGCGTGGAGACGAAATCCATTTGCCGCTCGGCGAATGCTCGATATGCATCCTGCGCAGAAAAAAAGATGACAAAAACGATTTCAACATTGACTAACCAGAGTCGACCCCACATTCGACAAAGGTGCTCCGTCCGGGTTTAAAAAACCGTTTACCTTACGGCTTCTTCCGCGAATATATTTCTGAAACTAAAAAGAATTTTCATGAAAATTTTTCGCTTTATTAAGGACGATGTCGTTCACTCGCAGGGTGGAAATCGTGTGAGCAGGCGGCCATATGGCAGAAGACACCGAAAATCGGGGATCCGACAACAAACCGCTGTCCGGTGAAGACAAGGATGATCGCGGTTCGACACTGGGCTCAGACGAATACCTTCATTCCGGTCTTCTCGACGCGAAGGATCGGCATCTCGACAAGGCACACGACTACCATCTTGATCAGGACATGGGCGTCTCCAGTGAACAGGTGATTTCCAACCTGCATCTGGGCAGCCATCTTGAAAAACCGTTGCCGGACGAAGACCTCAAGCAAGGCGCGTCCTCTCCAGTATCCGTAGCGGAAAATCCGGGACCCGGCGAATTCCAGCAAGCGGAGCCGCATCCGGTTTCGTCCAAGGATCACCTTGAGACAGCAGTTGAGCCTGAAGCCGAGACACGTGTCGCGGGCGGTGAAACAGCCACGCGCAGCGGAAGTTCTGCTTCTGCGCCTGCAATTGAGCGAATCGATCCACTCGACATTCCTGTGAACAATGCCCAGGCGGACGATCCGGGCGGCGCTCAAGCGGCTGCCGCGGCAGCAACCGCGTCAGCGTCAAGCCGCAGCTTCGAGCAAGGCAGCAGCCGGAGTGCGGAACCTGAACCTGCACCGGATACGCGTTCCGAACTGTCTGATGTTTCAGACATCGACAGTCAACAGAATACGGTTGACGAAGATGCCGCGGTCGGAGCATTGACCGGAATTACAGCAAACGCGGATGCTTCGGATGCCTCCGGTGTCACTTACAGCCTGGTCGACGATGCAGACGGCTTGTTCGCGATCGACCCCGCGACCGGAGTGGTTACCGTTGCTGGAGAGCTGGACGCCGAGACGGCCGGCTCGCACGATATTGTCGTGCGCGCTCTTGCCGCCGACGGTCAATCGAGCACCGAAACTTTCACAATCACGGTTGGCGACGTCAATGAGACAGGCATTTCGGCCGTTTCGGATATCGACGCCACGGCGAACCAGATTCGCGAAGATGCCGCTGCCGGGACGGCTGTCGGCGTTACCGCCCAGGCTACCGACGAAGATGCAACGGCAACCGTCTCATACGAAGTGGACGATCCACGCTTCGTGATCGATGACAACGGGGTTGTGACACTCGCTGAAGGGGCCAGTTTCGATGCCGACACGGAAGGTGATGTCTCCTTCACGGTCACGGCAACGTCGAGTGACGGCTCCAGCTCGAGCGAAACGTTTTCTATCAGCGTCACGGATCTCAATGACGAAACCCCGACGGATATCGCGCTGTCGGACAGCGAGGTTGACGAAAACAGCTCCGGCGGAACGGTCGTGGCAACCCTGTCGGTATCGGATGCGGATCTGAACGATACGCATGTCTATCAAATCGCCGATGATCCATCCGGTTTCTTCGAGATCACCGGGAACGAGATCCGCGTCAAGGACGGCGCTCTGCTTGATCACGAAGCGGCGGACGAACACACTTTGACGCTCACGGTCACGGACGCGGCCGGCCAATCCCATTCGGAAGATGTCACGATTTCGGTGAACGACGTCAACGAGGCTCCTCAGAACATCAATCTTAATGCCTTGGACACCGCTGCGGATTTTTCGGCTTCCGACGGATACACCTCGTCTTCAAGCCTCTCCGACATGGGGCTGGAAGCTGATACGACCGTCGTAACCGTGTCGTTCTCCACGGCAAGTGATATTGATACGGCACAGACGCTGTTCGAGACCGGCGGGAATTACTACGGACTGAACATTGTCATCGAAGACGGTGTGCTCAACGTTTACGCCGGCGAAGGCAACAATGTGGAGCTGAGTGCGCCCATTGAGGCCGGAACGGACTACAATCTCGCGCTCGAACTCAACAAGGAGACCGGCACCCTCACCTTGCTGATGTCGGACGAGTTGCCGCTCAATGACATGAATTCGGACAACAGTCTGGCCGACCTGCAGACTGGCTGGACCGATCAGGACTGGGATGGAGGCAACAGCCTTGGTGTCGGAAACCTGGCGGACCACAGCCAGGGACATGTGGGCGGTGACTTCCTGGGCGAGATCGCCGATGAAGGCGTTTCGGTCTACGCGGATGCGACCCTTGAGAGCTATCTGAAACCGGTCGTTGATGAGAACAGCGAGGGCGGTACGGTCGTTGCCAGGCTTTCGACAACGGATCCTGATGACGGCGACACCCACACTTATGAGATCACGGACGATCCATCCGGTTTTTTCGAAATTGTCGGCGATGAGATCCGCGTCAAGGAAGGCGCCGTTCTCGACTTTGAAACCGCGGCCAGCCACGAGATCACGGTCACTGTCACGGACGCCGGTGGACTGAGCCATTCCGAAGCCTTTTCCATCGCGGTCCAGAACGTCAACGAGGCACCACTCGCGCTTGCGCTTGACACGGGCAACAAGGCCGACTTTACCGCCGCCGACGGCTACACATCCCGCACCAGCATTTCAGAGCTCGGGCTTGAGACCGATAGCAACGTCTTTGCGATGTCTTTCACGACAGCTGAAGACGTTGCGACGGCGCAAACGCTTTTTGAGACAGGCGGCAATGTCTATGGGCTCAACGTTGTCATCGAAAACGGGCACGTCAACGTTTACGCCGGCGACAGCAACAATCTGGAACTCAGCGCCGAGATTTCCCCGGGTACCGATTACAACTTCCTGCTGGAACTCAACAAGGAAGCCGGCACGATTACGCTGCTCTTGTCTGATGAACTGGCAATCGGGGAAATGGATCAAAGCAACAGCCTTGCTGCACAGCGATCCGGATGGCCGGACGGCGATTGGGACGGTGGCGACAGTATCGGCGTTGGCAATCTGGCGGGTCACAGCCAGGGTCATGTCGGCGGTGACTTTCTCGGAGAGATCCATGACGAAGGCCTATCCGTCTATTCGGATGCCACACTCGACAATTTCAACACCGGCACGCTGTCCGAAAACACGGCCGGGGCTGTCGTCGGCGCGCTGGCGGTTTCTGACCCGGACAACGGCGACACCCACACCTACTCGGTTTCCGACGACCGCTTCGAGGTTCTCGGCGGCACCTTGAAGCTCAAAGACGGTGCCGTCATTGATTTTGAAAGCGAGCCTACTGTCGATGTCACCGTTACGGCGACCGACGTGGGCGGAAACACAGTTTCAAAGACCTTTTCGGTTGATTTTGATGATGTTGCCGAAGACCTCGTTCTGAGCGACGGCGGCGTGGTGTTCACCGACGAAGGCGTATCAGAAACCAGTATAAACGGCGGCGCGGGCGACGATACGATTACGGCGCATGAAGACGGCGGTGTGATTGACGGCAGCGCTGGTGACGACACGCTGATCGGAGGTGCCGGGGATGATGACCTGGATGGCGGCACCGGTCTTGATACGGTGGTTTTCACCGGCGAGCGCGACGACTACGACGTTACTGAAAACCCGGACGGTAGCTTTACGGTCACCGATACACGCGACGGCGCTCCGGACGGCACGGATACGGTTCGCAACATCGAAACACTCCGGTTTGCCGATGGCGACGTTCTCGCCGGCGACCTTATCGCGCAAGACATAACAAGCGTTGCTGACACGAACGCCACCGAGAACACGATCGCGGAAGACGCCGCAGCCGGTTCCCTCGTGGGCATCACGGCCTTCGCGGAAGATGCCAACGTCAGCGACACTGTATCCTATTCCGTTGATGACGGCCGGTTTGACATCGACGCCGACGGCAAGGTGACCGTCGCAGAAGCTGCTGCCTTTGATGCGGAGACAGAGGGTGCGCTCGATGTCGTCGTAACCGCTGTTTCGAGCGACGGAACCTCAAGTCAGCAGACATTCACGATCACGGTTACCGATGTCGATGAATTCGATGTTTCCTCCGTTCTTGATGTTGATGCATCGGCAAACACCGTTTCTGAGGACGCGGACGCGGGTACTGAAATCGGCGTGACGGCATTCGCCGCAGATGACGACGTGTCCGACACCGTTTCCTACACCGTCGATGATGACCGTTTCGACGTTGCCGAAGACGGAACCGTGACGGTTGCCGACGGCGCGACATTCGACGCCGAGACGGAAGCATCGATCGATGTCACAGTCACTGCCCAGTCCACTGACGGATCGACTTCATCGGAAACGTTCACCGTTGAGGTTGGCAACGTCAATGACAACGCGCCGACCGACATCCTGATCGCGGGCAATCCCGGCAATCTGATCCAGAACGGAAGCTTTGAGGCATTTGACGTTTCAAAAGGGTCCTGGACCCATGCCAAGGAAGATCCCTCTGGCTCCTGGTCCTCCGAAGGACCACTTGAAGTCTGGAACAATCTCGGCAGCGTCGATGCCACGGACGGCGACAAGCATCTGGAACTTGATTCCGATGGCGGTGTGAACTCCATTTCGCAGTCAGTCGAAACAACACTCGGGCAGGTCTATGACCTTTCCTTTGACGCGATGGCGCGTTCAAGTTCTGAGACGAGCACGGTCGAGGTCTATTGGAACGACGAGCTGGTCACCCGTTTCGACCCGGAAACCGGCGATTGGGAAGCAGTCGATCTGCAGGTTGTCGGCACAGGCGGGAATGACGTTCTCGAGTTCCGCGAAACCGCCGAAGACAACAACAGCTACGGCGCGCTTCTAGACAATGTGTCCCTGACCGAAATTCCGATGACGATCGCCGAAGGTGTCAACGGCGCTGTCATTGGAAGCGTATCGACAACCGACGCCGACGCCAGAGACAAGCACTCCTACAAGGTTTCTGATGACCGTTTCGAGATCGTCGCGAACGGCATTGGCGTGATGGTGCTGAAACTCAGGGATACCGAGAGCCTTGATCGTGAGAGCGATGACAGCATCGTGCTCACGGTCACGACAACCGATTCCGGCGGCCTTACCTACAGCGAAGACGTCACCGTTTTCATCGCCGACATTTCAGAGTATTCCGTTTCATCGATCGAGGACACGGACGCGACTGCAAACACACTGGCTGAAAATGCTGGCGCGGGCGATGAGATCGGTGTGAGTGTTGCCGCAACCGACGAGGATGCGACCGATACAGTTTCCTATACCGTTGACGACGACCGTTTCACCGTTGCCGATGATGGCACCGTAACAGTTGCTGAAGGTGCAACGTTTGATGCCGAGACGGAAGCAACGGTCACCATTACCGTTACGGCGGAGTCCAGCGACGGGTCGACGTCATCTGAGACCTTCGAGGTCGAAATCGAGGATGTCGACGAAGAGGACGTATCCGCCGTCATCGACACCGACGCTTCGGCAAACTCGGTCGCCGAGAACGCGGCCACCGGCACGGATGTCGGCGTCACGGCATCCGCCTCCGACGGCGACGTCAGTGATACGGTCTCCTATTCGGTCGACGACAGCCGCTTTGACATCGCCGATGACGGCACGGTCACGGTCGCCGATGGAGCAACGTTCGACGCTGAAACGGAAGGCATGATCGACGTCGTGGTGACCGTCACGTCGACCGATGGGTCTTCTTCGCAGCAAACCTTCACCATAACGGTTGCCGACATCAATGAATTCGCGGCTTCGCCGGTGCAAGACACAGACGCAGCCGAAAACGCCATTGCTGAAGATGCGGTGGAAGGTACCGGCATCGGTATCACGGCTTTTGCCAGCGACGACGACGTGTCGGACGACATTTCCTACTCCGTCGATGACAACCGCTTCGAAGTCGCGGATGACGGGACGGTCACGGTCGCCGCCGGAGCGTCGTTCGACGCGGAAACGGAAAGCTCCATCGATGTCACAGTGACGGCTGAATCCTCCGATGGGTCGACAGCGGAAGAAACATTCACAATCGACGTATCCGATGTGAACGAGACCAGCGTTTCAAAGGTTACGGACACGAATGCTGCCGACAACACCATCGCGGAGGATGCCGGCGAAGGAACTTCAGTCGGCGTGACAGCATTCGCAGAGGATGCCGATGCCACCGACACGGTCTCCTATTCCGTCGATGACAACCGCTTCGAGGTCGCGGATGACGGGACGGTCACGGTCGCATCAGGTGCGTCGTTTGATTTCGAAACCGAACCGTCGATCAGTCTCACGATCACGGCGACCTCCTCCGACGGCACAAGCTCAGAGCAGGTCGTTGATATCGGCGTTTCCGATGTTGCCGAGACATTCAGTCTGCAGGCCGGACAAACCGTTTTTGTTGATGAAGGGGTCGCAGAGCCAACCATCTATGGAACGGATGCGGCTGAGACGATCACGGCACACGACGATGGCAGCAGGATCTTCAGCGGTGGTGGTGCCGACACGATCCATGGCGGCAAAGGCGATGATCACATCGAGTTCGGCACCGGTGCCGATACCGTGTACGCCGGCGATGGCAACGACTTTATCGACGATGAGGTCGGAACACGGCCCAGTACGGAGGCGAACCTGCTTGATGGCGGCGCCGGCAATGACGTCATATACGGCGGCGGCGGCGACGACACACTTGTGGGCGGAACCGGAAATGATTCTCTGTCCGGCGAGGAAGATGACGACACGCTCCAGGGCGATGCCGGCAATGACAGGATCTCCGGGGGGAGCGGGACCGATACCGCCGTTTATTCCGGTAACCGGGACGACTATGACATCGTCGAGAATTCCAACGGGTCCTACACGATCACCGACACGCGTCCGGATTCCCCGGACGGAACCGATACGGTTTATGATGTGGAGGTGTTCTCCTTCGCCGATGGCGATGTGCTGGCAGGCGACCTTGTCCCAGAAGACATTTCGGCCGTAAGCGATGCGGATGCGTCCGAAAACGCGATCTCGGAAGATGCAGCCGCAGGCGACAGCGTCGGCATTTCGGTGAGCGCCGAAGACACGAATGTGTCCGACAGCGTTTCCTATTCCGTTGACGATGCCCGCTTCGAGGTGTCCGACAATGGCGAGGTCACCGTCGCGGCGGGCGCGGAGTTCGACTACGAAACCGAACCGAGCATCGATGTCGTGGTCACGGCGACCTCCACAGACGGTTCCACCTCCGAAGAAACTTTCACGATCGATGTGGCGGATGCCGTCGAAAGCATGGAACTTGACGATACCGGTGTCACGATGACCGATACCGGTGTTGCAGAGAGTTCGATCACGGGCGGCAGCGGCAACGACACCATCACCGCGCACGATGACGGCGGTGACATGGATGGCGGCGATGGAACCGACACTGTCATGGGCGGTGCCGGTGAGGACACGCTAGATGGCGGTGCCGGCGCAGACAATGACACGCTTCAAGGCGGTGAAGGCAGCGACACATACATGCTGCGTGGCGATGGCCGTGCGGACATCCTGTCGGATACAGGTACAACCGGAACGGACCGGATCATTCTGGCCGAAGACACCGGTACCGAATTCGAACTGGAAGACACTTTCAATGCGGCGACACAGGGCATTGAAGAAATCGACGGAAGCGGCGTTTCGGGAGAGACACTGAGAGCGCAGCGCAGCGATTCGGAGATCGACTGGGACTTCACGGGGGTAGACCTCACCGGAGTAGACCAGATCGAGGGCCGCGACCGGGACGATTCCATTACCGGTTCGGCAAGCGACGACAACATCCTTGGCGGCGCGGGCGACGATACACTTGCCGGAAGCGGGGGTGACGACACCCTTGATGGCGGCACGGGCACGGACACAGCCAGCTTTTCCGGAAATCTTGCGGACTACACTGTTACCGAGGATGCCGGGACAGTCACGATCGTCGACAACCGGGACGGCTCGCCGGACGGAACCGACACGCTCACGAATGTCGAAAATTTCGAATTCGCCGACGGGACCTACTCGCTCGGTGACATCGTCAACCTCGCACCGACCGATATCGCCCTTTCCGCCAATGAAAGCCTGTCCATCACCGAAGTTGTCGGCGGCGATGCGGTTGTTACGGGCGAGATTGTTTCAGACGGCTTCGGCAACCAGTCGGTCGATCACTGGTCAATCAGTCATGACGGCGGAGATCTGACGATCGATGTGCTGGCAGCCGGCTATGAGTCGGGCAGTCTCGATAGCCAGATCTATCTCTATCGCGACAATGGTGGCGGTGACTACACGCTCATCGCAAGCAATGACGACGGAGCGGCCGGCAGCGACGGCAGCACCCGGTCCTTCGACAGCTATCTTGCAGAAACCGGTCTAGAAGCCGGGACCTATATGGTTGTCATCGGCAGCTATCCGCTCGACACCGGCGAGGCTCTGGACAGCGGATCTGACTATCCGGCATCAGGCTCGTCGACCGGCCCCTACCAGATCACTGTTACCGGCGATGCCGAGATCACGGGGATCAGCGAGAACCCAGTTTCCGGTGAAGACTGGGGTGATCCTGGAAGCAATGCCGTTCTCGTGTCGAATGGCGCCGGCGAAGAGACAATCGCGGCGGGGTCGGAACTGACCGGGATCGAGACCATCACCGACGAGAATTCGGGCGACTCGTTTCACTTCAGTTTCCTCGACGACGGCGACGGTGCTTTCCAGATCAATTCGGACACCGGCTCGGTTTCGCTGGCGCGCGAGCACGATGCAGGTACGGCCAAGAGCGACACGGTTACGATCCAGGTCGCAGATGCCGCCGGCGCAACGCTCGACAAGACTGTCGGGATAGAATTGGGGACAGCAGAGTCCGACAGGATCATCGGCACGGACGAAGATGACATTGTCTTCGGGTTCGGCGGAGATGACAGCATTGACGGCGGTGCCGGAGACGACATGCTGGTTCTGTCCGGGAACCAGGCCGATTACGCGATCTACGACAATGGCAACGGCAGCCACACGATCGTCGACACGCGCGATGGCTCGCCGGACGGCACAAAGACAGTCAGCAATGTTGAGGACTTCACCTTCGCTGATGGGAAGGTGGCCACGGACGATCTGTCACTCAGCAGCGAAATCACGCTGCTCGACGAGAACGCAAGCGGCAATCAGATCCATGAAACCGCGGATGCCGGGTCTGAAGTCGGCATTTCCGTTTCCGCACTGACGCCGGGCGAAGGTGCCCTCACCTACGCTTTGAGCGACGACCGGTTCAGCATCGATTCAGATGGTGTTGTCACGATTGCCGACCACGCTTTCTTCGACAGCCAGGTGGAAAGCTCGATAGACCTGACAGTCACGGCGACCGCCGAAGACGGCAAGGAGGCCTCCGAGACCTTCACCGTCAACGTGAACGGTTCCTACAGCTACGAAATGACTGGCGGTCTCGGAAACGGAAGCTTCACGGGTTCCGATGACCGTTCGTATTCCGTTGATGGTGTCGGCGGCAACGACATCATCGAAACCGGCGATCAAAACGACCGCATTGAAGGCGGCTCGGTTGCCGGGAACGACCAGATCACAGGCAATGGCGGGCGCGACCTTCTGTTCGGCGACGGCGGAGATGACACGATATCAGGTGGATCCGGCGATGATATCATCGTCGGCGGTGCCGGAGACGACACCCTGAACGGCGGAGATGGCTCGGACCTCTTCATGCATGGCCTTGGCGACGGCAACGATGTCATCGAAGGCGGTGCAGGCACGGCCTGGACCGATGTCATCGATCTCGGCGGCGGCCCGGGCGTGACGGCGGCCGGGGAGTACGGCACCGACTGGACAGTGACGATCACCAATGGCTCCGTTGAAAAGACGGACACCGAAAACAGCCGCCTGGAACTCTCGAAAGACGCCGAAGGGTCCATCGATTTCAGCGATGGCAGCAAGATCGATTTCGCTCAAATCGAGGAAATACGCTGGTAAGACAAACGAGTCCGGCGAACCCGCCCGCAAAACGCTGCCGCATCAACAAAAGCCCGGTCAGGTCGACCGGGCTTCTTGGTTAGGACAGAAAAACAGGCGCGGCGCAGTCAGCGTTCGCTCAACGGATCGCCGATTGCGCGCGTGACCGGCTTGAGCAGGTACTGCATGACGGACTTGGAGCCGGTGACAATTTTGGCGTCAACAACCATTCCCGGTGAAATCGTCTCGGCCTGTGCACCGCGCCCGATCATGTTGGACGACAGCGGTATGGACGCCTTGAAATAGTAGTTGCCGTATTCGTCCCGGAAACTGGACGCAGACAGGACGGTGACCTCACCTTTCAGCGTTCCCTGAATATTCGGATCGAAGGTCGTGACGGCTATCTCAGCTTCGTCGCCGACTTCCACATGCCCGATATCCCTCGGAGAAACACGAACTTCTGCGACCAGATCACTGTTGCTCGGCACGATTTCAGCAACGACGTCGCCGGGCGCCAGAACACTGCCGGGGCCTTTGAGATTGAGGGCCTTGATGTGTCCGCTTGCCGGCGCGCGGACAAAGAGCCTGTCGAAACGGTCCCTTTGTTTTTCCGCCTCAAAGGCAAGCTCGTTCCGCTCCTGAACAACCCGGCTCCGCTCCTCTGCCAATTCTTCTGCAGCGGATGCTATCGATCTTTCAAGACTCGCGCTTGCTTCTGCAAGCCGGGCTTCGGCTCTACCCTTTTGGCCGATGAGTTCACTCAGCGCACTCTGCGCGAGTTGAAGCGCGGACTTCGCGTCGAGGAAACGGCGTTTGGATGAATAACCCTGATCATAGAGCGTCTGCTGGATCGTGAACTTTTCCTGTTCGATCTCTAGCTGCGTCCGCTGAAACGCAATTCGTTCAACAACACTGGCAAGCTCCGCCTCGCGTTCGTCGATCCGTGCCTTCAGGGCCTGCTGTTCCTGCTCCTGGGCACGCTGCTGCGCCTCGGAGGCGGCTTGCTGGGCTTCGCTGAAATCGAATCCGCCGCCCGATCTCAGATCGCTTATGTTGGAGAAGTCCGGGTTGAGGACGAGACGCTGTTCCTCGCGCTCAAGAAACTGAAGCCGTGTCCGAACCCGCTCCAGGTCGCTGGACGTCGCTGTTTCCTGAAGACGCACGAGCGGCGTCCCCTTTTCAACAAGCTGGCCCTCCTGAACCAGAACTTCTGCAACAATGCCGCCTTCAAGGTGTCCGACGGTCTGGACCTTTCCGGCAGGGACGATCTCGCCTGATGCCTTGGCCACCTCTCGGACCTGACCAACCACCGACCAGCCCAGAAAAGCGGCTGCGCCGAGAGAAAGGACCTGAAGAATACGCCGGTACGCAAAAGGAGGCGGCCCCTCCTCCAGCTCAAGGGGCATGTCCAATGAATATTCTTCTTTGGCTGATTTGCGGCGAAACATGATGAACTGGAACCACTTTGAAACTCGTGCCCGAACAGTGCGCCAATAAAGTAAACATCTGCTGAATCAAGATGTGACCCATTTGAGGCGCAAACGCTGGGACCATACCACTAAACGATTGTTTTTGAGGCGTTTCCTGCCAGTCCTGGTGTCAGGCTCTGTTCCCGCAAAATGGTGAACACATGGCTGCGACAAACCAGATGGTTCTACATTGTCCGCGCCGATTTCCAGCCCACCGGGCCGCGTTTCAACGGCTCTTTTCATGCTGCCGTGTCGGAGCATCGTCCGTTGCGCCACGCGCCGGTTGTTCTTGCATAGTCCCATCCGAATGCGTCGTCGGACGGTCCATGCGTGTTGAGCATGTCGAGCCTTTCGAGGGCTTCCGGCAGATCGGGAAGATGTCCGGCGGGCACGGGCCACATGACAAAATGCATCTTTTCCATGGCCTCGAACCATTCAGCCCTGCGCGCATAGATACGCCTGTGAACCGTCTGGAATACGAATTTCTCCAGCGAGACGACGTCCTGCCAGACCGAGAGGTTCGGGATCACCCTCGGATCGTCCATAATGACCGTCGTTTCGCCTTTGCTTGCATCTTCAACGAGGCGCCAGATAAATCCCTCGCTCCGCTCTGCAACCGCATTTACCCTGTTGAGATTATTCACGAAATCGGAAACCCTCGGGTCATTGATGTCGTATTTCAGCCGAGCGATATTCAGTTCCGCAATGTAGTGTTTTGGCATCCGGCCGTTCCCTCGCTTTTGGACTGAGCTGCGTCTTCATGTGCGCTTGCACGGGATTCGAAGCAACGTTATAAAGTAACGCGTTACGAAATTCTCTCTGGAAGACGGTTCGACACATGACACCTTCTAACACGTTCTCAAATACCGCAAGAATATCCGGCCGCAGGCTGACAAGGTCGATGCTCGCAGGCTCTATCGCTCTGGCTGCAGGCATGACGGCTGCAAACGCGGACGCCCCCAGTGTCGTCACAACAATCAAACCAATCCATTCCATTGCGTCGGCAGTCATGGAAGGCGTTGGCGAACCTGAAATCATAATCGACGGCGCCGCATCGCCGCACGGTTTTGCGCTGAAGCCATCCCAGGCAGCCCTGATCCAGGGTGCAGATGTTGTCTTCTGGGTTGGGCCGTCCCTGTCATCTTCGCTTGCCAAGCCGATCGAAGCCATGGCGGCCGATGCCGTCGAGGTCGAGTTGCTTGATGCCAAGGGGATAGACCTGCTGCCCTACCGCGAAGGCGCCAACTTCGACGCGCATGATCACGATCATGGTGATCACGAAGAGCATGCCGATCATGATGACCATGACAAGCATGAAGAGCACGCTGAACATGATCACGACGAACACGATCATGAAAAACACGCTGATCACGACGATCATGATCACGAAAAGCATGAAGAGCATGCCGAGCATGATCACGACGATCACGAAAAACATGCCGACCATGACGATCATGACCATGACAAGCATGAAGAACACGCCGAACATGATCACGACGAACACGATCATGAAAAACACGCCGATCACGACGATCATGACCACGACAAGCATGAAGAACACGCCGAGCATGATCATGACGAACACGATCATGAAAAACACGCCGGCCACGATGATCATCACGGACACGACCACGCCGGTGGCATGGATCCGCATATCTGGCTGAACCCGGACAACGGCATTGCGATCGCCGCTGCCATGGCGGAAACGCTTTCAGAATTCGATCCGGATAATGCGGCAACCTACAAGCAGAATGCCGCTGCTTTCGCAGAGCGGATTGAAGCGCTCGAAGGCGATCTCGCCAAAACGCTGGAGCCTGCGAAAGGGAAAAACTTCGTGGTCTTTCACGACGCCTACCACTATTTCGAACACCATTTCGATTTCGAAGCCAGTGGTGCGATTACGCTCACGCCTGAAACTGTCGCAAGCGCCAGCCGCGTCGCGGAAATCAAGGATCAGATGGCCGACCTCGAAGTCACCTGCGTGTTCCAGGAGCCCCAGTTCGAAGCCAAGCTTGTCGATGTCGTACTGGAGGGAACCGATGCGCGCAAAGGCACTCTGGATCCGCTTGGAACAGGCTTGGAAAACGGGCCGGACCTTTATCCCGACCTCCTGACTAGCATGTCGCAATCACTTGCAGACTGCCTGTCCGGACAATCCTGACAGCGGCAACAGGCCGGGGCGGGCTTTCGGCCCGACCCAAGAGAGGAAACAAAAACGCCGGGCAATTTGCCCGGCGTTTCTCGTTCATGTATCCGCGCCTAACCTGCGGAGCGTGCCTTTTCGCGCACTGCCTCGGTCTTTTCGATCGCTTTCAGCAGGTAGCGATCGCGATCGTAGATGTCCGAGTAATAGCCAATGCCGCTGCCATCGAGTTCCGGCCATGCCGTGAAATAGGAAACATAGACCGGGATATCGCCCGTGACCTGTTCCTGCTCATTCTGACCGGCGGCGATCCGCGATGTCACATAGTCCTTGGATTTGCCGAGAACGGCAGCTGCCATGCCCTTGGGATCATGCAGCCGGATGCAGCCATGGCTGTAGGCGCGCACATCCTTGTTGAACAGGTTCTTTGAAGGCGTGTCGTGCATATAGATGTGATGCCGGTTCGGGAAAAGTATCTTCACTTCTCCCAGCGCATTGGCGCGGCCGGGATACTGCCTGACATTGACCGACGTCTGCTTTGCGGCCACCGCATACCAGTTGACCGAAGCCGACGAAATCTTCCTGCCGCCCGGCGTCGTGACTTCATATCCTGCCTTATCCAGATAGGACGGATCCCGCGCGAGCTTTGGCACCATCTCGTTGACAATAATCGAGTACGGCACGCCCCAGTACGGGTTGTATTCGACGACTTCGATCTTGTCGTAGAAGAAGTTGGTCTGATTGGATTTCTTGCCAACGACGACGCGCATCGACAAGGGCTCTTCGTTCGGCGCGGTGTAGGTTGCGGTGAAGGCTGCCTGGTTGATGAACACCTTGCGGCTGCCCAGTTCCTCGGGGATCCAGCGGCTGCGCTCCATCGCCAGTTCGACCTTGGCAATCTTGGCCGCATTGGTTTCACCGACAAGTGCCTTGATGGTGTTCTTGCCGACAATGCCATCCGGTGTCAGCCCTGCTTCTTTCTGAAAAGCCTTGACGAGCTTGACCAGAGCGGGAGCGTATTCTTCGCTCTCGTCATACCCGGCAAGTGTCTCGTCATGCGCCGCTTTCAGCTCGTCCGATCCGTTTTTCGCGATCGCGGCGACGATGTTCTTCATTTCCGGGCTTGATTTGCCGGCTTTCAGAAACGTTCCCGGTGCAATGACGATCTGGTTGGCGTCTTCGTCCTCTGCCTTCAGGCGCTTCAACTCTGCCACAAGCGCCCGGAAATGATCGTTCTGCGGTTGATGGGCAGCCAATTCATCCTGCGTATCCGCGGATGCGGCAAGTCCTTCCAGGGCCGCGACCAGATCCACGTCGTGCCTTGGCAGATCGTGGTACTGGGAGATCTTGTTCGGATCGACCCGGCCACGTGTGGCGTCAAGAACGTAAGACAGCGCCGCAGCACTCATCTGCATTTCAAAGCGCATCAAGGCAGCGTTGCGATCTTCTTCGTCAAGGCCGGAAAGAGCCGGAAGCGGAACGAAGTAGTCCGCCGGGACCAGCGCATACGTGTCCGCAGAGGCCAATTCCCTGCGTGCCTTCGCAGCTTTCAGGGTGACGCCGTCCTCATTGACCCAGACAAAGTCCGGATGCTCGCGGTAATGGGCAATCAGCGCTTCGCCAACTTCGGGAAGAACCGTCACGGAAAGGCCCTTGAGAGCCGGACGCGCTTCATCGAACGCCGTCAGCACCGCCGGTTCCACCGGAGCCGCGTCCGTTTCAACCTTGGCAGTATCCACGGTTTCCAGTGTTTCGGCAGCCGGTTGAAGCTCCGCGGTTTTCTTTTCCGAGAGCGGTGCCAGGGACACCTTTTTCATCGTGTCCGGCGTGTAGTTGAGATAGCGCGGTGCCGCGACCCTTACAGACACTGCTTTTTTGCGAAGGTCTTCCTGGCGCTGGCGTTCCTGCTGCCGGCGGTGATTTTCAGGATTGAAAAGGCGTTGAAACAGACCCTGAGCCGACGCTGTTTCCGGAAGCGCGACACTGAACCCGGATGCGAGAACGGTCACCATGAGGCAGGCCTTCAGCGAATTCGCCGTCACCTTTCGAACACCGCCCGTCTCTTTTTTGTCAGAACCGACACACATGCCAGTTGCATGTTTCATCTTGTTTGCCTGCATTGTCTCAACCCACGAATTCGTAAACCGGTCAAAAATCGGCGTACAACCCAAAGCCGTCACTCGCTGCATACCGACGTAAATCATTTGCCCGGAAGGCTGCCCTCCCGCACCAAGTCCCTTCGAGTCGCGGCGGTGTTTGTTCGGAGAAAATCCGGGAAACCGCCGCAAAATACGAAAAGCAAACTGGTTAATACTATATCAGTCTTGATGAGATGGTTAAGAGCAAGCTTCATTCACAGCTTTTGAATTCAAATCAGTGTGACGAATTTGCCGCTCATATTCGAGTTCATCAACCGTGGCACTCCCGGAGGGAGAGCCAAGGCACTGTTTTGACACGCGCAGTGGCAACAGCCAGTGGAGACACACAGGCAGCGCAAACACGGTCAAGGCTGTCGCCGCCGCCTTCGCACTGCCCGGAATATTCGGAAGGATATCGCCCGGCCGGATCAGCCGGGGAGAAATCTTTGTCTGTGAAGCTTCGACAAACCCGTCCTAGAACGGGATCTCGTCGTCCATCGGGCCGCCACCGCCACTCGGGCCGCCAAAGCCGCCACCTTGTGACCCGCCGCCGCCCGAACTGCCGCCGTATCCACCGCCGCCGCCGCCAAAGCCGCCGCCGCCCTGGGAATCGTTGCCATAGTCAGGCAGACCGCCCGTCTGACCGCCTTCGCCGCGTCCGTCAAGCATGGTCAGGTTGGAATTGAACCCTTGCAGCACCACTTCCGTGGAGTACCGGTCCTGCCCGGACTGATCCTGCCATTTGCGCGTCTGCAGCTGACCCTCCAGGTAAACCTTGGAGCCCTTGCGCAGATACTGCTCGGCAACCTTGCACAGGCCTTCGTTGAAGATAACCACACGATGCCATTCGGTTTTTTCGCGCCGTTCACCGCTGTTGCGGTCACGCCAGGATTCAGACGTCGCGATCCGAAGATTGGCGATCGGACGACCGTCCTGAGTCCGGCGGATCTCCGGATCGGCACCCAGATTACCGACCAATATGACTTTGTTGACGCTGCCCGCCATCCTGTACTCCTGTTCATTACCAAGGCCGTTCCGGCTCTTCGTGCCGCCGAACGCATGCCGGCGGCAGACCGCTTGCCTGTTAAGCAGCCAGAAAGCAGAACCGTAACGACACTCCAACCGTTTCGCCGCAGTTTTCCCGCTTGAACCCTCATTTTCCACAAGGCAGGAGCGGGAAAACCGCGTTGTGTCCCGCATTCTTCAGCGTGGCAGGACAATCGTCGCGTTTGCAAGTTGCGATGTACTTGTTTTGTTCTTATCATTTCTGTACAAGAAACTCAATCGAACGACCGTATCCGAGGTATTTTTTCAGACAGCCATTTGGTCTCACTGGATGTTGCGCACATAGCTGCTATATCGGGTAGAGGCGATCTGGTGCCATGCGGTCGAAACCAGTTGCATTCCAATCAGCGGCAGGCACGGACCTGGCGCACCCCACGGCAGGAACCTTCAGAATGTCGAAGTCCGGAAACAGACGGAAAGAAGATAACTGGGCGCAGGATCCCACGAAGGTCATCAGCATCCGCGGTGCGCGCGAGCACAACCTCAAGGGTGTCGATCTTGACCTTCCGCGCGACAAGCTGATCGTCATGACGGGCCTTTCCGGCTCCGGCAAATCCTCGCTCGCATTCGACACGATCTACGCCGAAGGGCAAAGGCGGTATGTGGAGAGCCTGTCCGCCTATGCACGGCAGTTTCTCGAAATGATGCAAAAGCCCGACGTCGACCAGATCGACGGTCTGTCACCGGCAATTTCCATCGAGCAGAAAACCACGTCACGGAACCCCCGGTCCACGGTCGGTACGGTCACCGAAATCTACGACTACATGCGGCTTTTGTTTGCCCGTGTCGGCATTCCCTACTCGCCGGCTACCGGGCTGCCGATCGAAAGCCAGACCATCAGCCAG
Source organism: Roseibium sp. MMSF_3412 (assembly GCF_030733265.1). Classification (GTDB taxonomy): domain Bacteria; phylum Pseudomonadota; class Alphaproteobacteria; order Rhizobiales; family Stappiaceae; genus Roseibium. The sequence continues at coordinate 40,720 of NZ_JASHJI010000015.1, forward strand.
ATGGTCGACAGGATCATGGAACTTGAGGAAGGGTCCCGGCTCTATCTGCTGGCGCCGATGGTGCGCGGGCGAAAGGGCGAGTACCGCAAGGAACTTGCCGAACTGATGAAAAAGGGGTTTCAGCGCGTCAAGATCGACGGAACCTTCCATGAGATTTCCGAAGCCCCTGCCCTCGACAAGAAATTCAAACACGACATCGATGTTGTCGTGGACCGGATTGTCGTGCGCGATGATATCGCAGGCAGACTGGCCGACTCGCTCGAAACGGCACTCAAGCTTGCCGACGGAATCGCCATTGCCGAGTCAGCCGACAAGACGGACGAAAAAGGCGATCCGGAACGGATTATCTTTTCCGAAAAATTCGCATGCCCGGTTTCCGGTTTCACGATCCCGGAAATCGAACCGCGCCTGTTTTCCTTCAACAATCCCTTCGGCGCGTGTCCCACCTGCGACGGCCTGGGAACAACGCTCGCCTTTGAAGAGGATCTCGTCGTTCCGGATCACTCGCTCTCCTTGCGCGAAGGGGCGGTCCTTCCCTGGGCAAAAACCGGCTCGACGTCACCCTATTATGCGCAGACACTCGAAGCGCTTTGCAGGCATTTCAAGGTGACGATGTCGACACCCTGGAAAGACCTTCCTGCAGACGTCCAGGACGCGATCCTTCACGGAACCGGGAAAACGGAGATCGAATTCGTTTATGACGACGGCGTGCGCAGCTACAAGACGGCAAAGGCTTTCGAAGGCGTTATCGGCAATATCGAGCGCCGTTGGCGGGAAACGGAATCGAGCTGGGTGCGTGAAGAGCTTGCACGCTTCCAGTCCGACCATGCCTGCCCTGCCTGCAGCGGTTACCGGCTGAAGCCAGAGGCGCTCGCCGTCAAGATCGCCGATCGTCATATCGGCGAGATCACCGAACTTTCCATTCGCGCCGCGAGGGACTGGTTCGATGCGCTGCCGGAGAAGCTGAGCGACAAACAATCCGAAATCGCCGGCAGAATTCTGAAGGAAATCCGCGAGCGGCTGAAGTTTCTGAACGATGTCGGTCTTGAATATCTGACCTTGTCACGTTCTTCCGGCACCCTGTCGGGCGGTGAAAGCCAGCGTATTCGCCTGGCTTCCCAGATCGGCTCCGGCCTGACTGGCGTGCTTTATGTTCTTGACGAACCTTCGATCGGGCTGCACCAGCGCGACAATGCCAGGCTTCTGGAAACACTGAAGCACCTGCGCGACCTCGGCAACACGGTCATCGTCGTCGAGCATGACGAAGATGCGGTCCTGACGGCGGATTATGTCGTCGATGTCGGCCCGGGCGCGGGTGTTCACGGCGGGCAAGTCGTCGCCAAAGGTTCGCCTTCCGAGATCATGGCGAACCCGAAATCCCTGACCGGTGAATATCTGTCCGGCAGCAAAATGATTTCGCGCCCGGACGGCCAGCGAAAGATCAACAAGAAACGCAAGATTTCCGTTCGGGGTGCACGCGGCAACAACCTCAAGGACATCGATGTGGATGTGCCGCTCAGCACGTTTACATGTGTCACTGGCGTCTCCGGAGGCGGTAAATCCACCTTCCTGATCGATACGCTCTACAAGGCCGCGGCGCGGCGTCTGAACGGTGCGCGCGACAATCCGGCCCCGCATGACCGCATCGAAGGCCTGGAAGTGCTGGACAAGGTCATCGATATCGATCAGTCCCCGATCGGGCGCACACCGCGCTCGAACCCGGCGACATATACAGGTGCCTTTACTCCCATCCGCGAATGGTTTGCCGGCATGCCGGAAGCCAAGGCACGCGGCTACCAGCCGGGCCGGTTTTCCTTCAACGTGAAGGGAGGCCGCTGTGAAGCGTGCCAGGGCGACGGCGTCATCAAGATCGAAATGCACTTTCTGCCGGACGTCTATGTCACATGCGATGTCTGCAAGGGAAAACGCTACAACCGGGAAACATTGGAAGTGGAGTTCAAGGGCAAGTCGATTGCCGACGTGCTCGACATGACCGTCGAAGAGGCGGCCGGTTTCTTTTCCGCTGTCCCGGCGGTTCGCGACAAGATGGAAACCCTGGCGCGCGTGGGTCTCGGTTACATCAAGGTGGGACAACAGGCGACAACCCTTTCGGGCGGCGAAGCGCAACGCGTCAAACTTGCGAAAGAACTGTCGAAGAGATCGACCGGCCGCACTCTCTACATTCTGGATGAACCGACGACCGGTCTTCACTTCCACGACGTTGCCAAATTGCTTGACGTTCTTCACGAACTTGTGGACCAGGGAAACACCGTCCTGGTGATCGAGCACAATCTCGAGGTCATCAAGACGGCGGACTGGATCATCGATCTCGGACCGGAAGGCGGCGATGGCGGGGGCACGGTTGTTGCCACCGGCCGCCCTGAGGATGTCGCAGAGATTGAGGCAAGCTACACGGGCCAGTTCCTTGGTGAACTTCTTCAGCGCCGCCCTCACCGTGCATCGGATGCCGCTGAATAGCGGCTCCCTGCCCCTTGATTCTTTTTGCATCGCACTTATCTCTTTATGTGACTGAATAAAGAGAACTTTATTGATGCCAATGAACTTGATCACATAAATTTTATTGCATTGCACAAACTGCATGCCAGTCATGCGGATATGGCACTTCTTTTATTTTAGTTGGTGAATTATATATCAAATCAACAACGACGCAGACGGCGAAACGTGCTGCGCAGCAAGGAATAAGAAAATGTTCGATACTGTGCGGAAAAAGTACAGCAACTGGGTTAGCTACCGTCGTGCGGTTGACGAATTGTCCCGCCTTTCGGTCAGAGAACTGCAGGATCTCGGCATCAGCCGTAGCGACATCAAGTTCGTCGCTCGCCGGGGATTTGACGGCATGTAATTTAGAGATCGCGTCCGCGGGCATCCTCCTCCCAGCCCAACGACGTGTGACACGCAGGACATCCTCCTCCCAGTCCTGCATCGTCGAAACGACGCCCGCCAGTACCTCCTCCCACTGGCGGGCGTTCGTTTGTCCGGCATCTGCTTCCAAAAAGTTTCAGGTCATACAATCTATTTCGCATTTGCGAGATGGAGATGGATTCCGCTTATCATTTTTTACATGTTTCATTTGTTAACTAATTGTATCTCTGCATTTTTTGCATATCAGCTTCGCGCTTTTCCCTCTACCTCGCAGTGCACCATTTTTCTATATACCGATTGTAAGAGATGAACGGGCCAGACGCCGATCCGCGGTGCCATGGCCATGAGATAGCGAAAGGCCTAAACCATGATTGATACTGTTGTACGCAAATACAATAACTGGAAACGCTTCCGTCAGACCTATGACGAACTGTCCAGCCTGACCAACCGTGAACTTGACGATCTCGGCATTGCACGCGCCGACATCAGCCGGTTCGCCCGCCAGGCCATCAAGTAACACCTGATTGCGGTCCGCAAGCATCCTCCTCCCAGCTTCCGGACTGCATTTGCTCTGCGCTTCACGCGCAGATGCTCAAAAAAAACACCTGCCGGTACCTCCTCCCACCGGCAGGTGTTTTTTTATGCGCGATCGCGCGAGGGGCAGAGGCAATCCTGAAGGAGTTTCCTGCCCCCAAAGCTTTGCCCACAAGCCCGATTTCATTCCAAAGCCGAGTTTGCGTCGAAAAACTGACAAACTTGACGCGTCCTGAAATCATTGCAGTGACCCGCCGTTGCCTGTAATCAGGGCGGAACGAATTTGACCGGACCGGCGCGCGGACGACCTTCGATCCCGAGGCCCGGATGAGACCCCAGGAAACTGAGATGAGCCCGATTCATGTCATTGGTGGCGGCTTGGCCGGATCCGAAGCCGCGTGGCAGATGGCCCAGGCCGGATTGAATGTCGTCCTTCACGAAATGCGGCCCGTCCGCAAGACGGATGCGCACCAGACGGATGGACTGGCCGAACTTGTCTGTTCCAACTCTTTCCGCTCGGACGATTCAGAGCAAAATGCGGTCGGGCTGATCCACCATGAATTGCGGCAGCTCGGTTCCCTGATCATGAACGCCGCCGACGCCAACCAGGTTCCTGCAGGAAGCGCGCTCGCCGTTGACCGGGAAGGATTTTCCAAAGCTGTCACGGAGGCACTCGAAAAACATCCGCTCATCCAGATCGAAAGAGACGAAGTGGCCGGATTGCCGCCGGAGGATTGGGAGAAAGTCATCATTGCGACCGGCCCCCTGACCTCACCTGCGCTCTCTGCGGCCGTTCTTGAAAGGTCGGGAGAAGATTCGCTGGCTTTCTTCGATGCGATTGCGCCGATTGTCCACTTTGACTCCGTAGACCTGTCAAAGGCCTGGTTCCAGTCGAGATATGACAAGGTCGGCCCCGGCGGCACAGGCAAGGATTACCTGAACTGTCCACTGGACAAGGACGGTTACGAAGCGTTTATCGACGCGCTTCTTGCGGGCGAAACCACCGATTTCAAGGAGTGGGAAGGCAATACTCCCTATTTCGACGGGTGCCTGCCGATTGAAGTCATGGCGTCGAGGGGACGCGAGACCCTCCGGCACGGACCGATGAAACCGATGGGCCTGACCAACGAACATCAACCTGACGTCAAGGCCTATGCCGTCGTTCAGCTTCGCCAGGACAACGCGCTCGGCACGCTCTACAACATGGTCGGCTTTCAGACGAAGTTGAAATACGGTGCCCAGGCCGACATTTTCCGCATGATTCCCGGGCTCGAAAACGCCCAGTTCGCCAGGCTTGGCGGTCTCCACAGAAACACCTTCTTGAATTCTCCGAAGGTGCTGGACGGGTCGCTGCGCCTCAACGCGGATCCGCGCATACGTTTTGCCGGACAGATCACGGGCTGTGAGGGTTATGTCGAATCGGCCAGCGTCGGCTGCATGGCAGGGCTGTTTGCCGTCATGGAAGCCCAGGGAAGAGACATCGCCGCCCCGCCACCCACCACAGCCATGGGAGCCCTGCTCGGACACATCACCGGTGGACACATCATACGCGAAGACGGAGCCGGAAAACCCCGGTCCTTCCAACCCATGAACGTCAATTTCGGCCTGTTTCCGCCTATTGAGACACCAACCAGAGATGCAGAGGGCAACAGGCTCAAGGGCAAGGAAAAAACCAGGGCCAAGAAACTTGCACTGACCAGCCGCGCAAAACAGGATTTTGCGGAATGGCAGGCGGGCCTCGCCACGGACGTGCTTGCCGCAGAGTGACGTGAAATCCGCAGCTCAGGTTTTCAGATGCGGGCAAGCGCACGCCGCGATCCGCGCCACAAGTGCCATTGTGTCTTGAGCTGCGACAACTCGACGACCTGTTTCAACGGGTCGAGGGTCTCCTGCTCAAGTCTCTTCAGATACGGTTCGACGAGTACGAGCGGCAGAAAGGCGTTGCCGCAGCTTTCGGGCACGTTGGACGATTCGCCGCGCACCCGGTTCAGATGATGCCGCACATGGTCGCGCATTTCCGCGAGCACGGCACGAAGCTGTGGCGTCGTTTCCCCGCGGAACACGGTCTCGGGATCGAGCCCATGTCTTTCACAGACATCTGCGGGCAGGAACATCTGCCTGCGAGACGTGTGCCAGGGCAAGGACCGCATCAATCCGGTGAGCGCATAGGCAACGCCGGCATGACCTGCTGCTGTTGACGTTCGCGGATCGACGCCCTGATTGAGGATCAGGCAGGCGAGCTGGATCACGCCCGAGACGGTTTCGCCCGCATAACCTTCCAGTTCGTTGAGGCCCGGCATCGGATCGTCATAAAGGTCGAAGATCCGGGCCTCGGTCATGGCAATGAGACCATGCCGCGGAAGCGCATAAGTCTCGATGGTCTGAAGAAGCGCGTTTGCAACGGGATTTGCCGCTGCCGCTCCGTGTTCCGTTCCCTCCAGCAGATCGCGCCACCATTGCAGACGGACTTCGCCCGGAAGCGGTTCGGAAACCACGTCGCGAACGCGCGCGATTTCCGCATTGAACGCGTAAAGCGCCATCAGCGCCGGACGATGTGTCTCCGGTGCCAGAAGAGCGCAGAGGTACCTGTCCCTGTCATATTGGCGTGCCGTTTCGGCTGCATGATCAAAGTCGCTGGTCATAGACGCCCATATGGCACGGATGAGGAATTAGTCCACCGGCAGAAGGGCGGCAGCGACGGCCCGGTCTTCGGACAGAAGAACGTTGAAAGTCCTGATTGCCGCGCCGGTCGACATCGGGTCGGCCAGGATCGAAGCTTCCCGGAACAGCGTCTTCAGATCGGGAGAAAGCGGCCGCAGGTCCGCGCCAGTTCCGACAAGAAGGACTTCAATGTCCTCCTGCTCCTGAAACACCCGCTCAAACGCCTCTTCGGTGAATTGAGAAGGATCGCTTACATGCCAGCCGTAGATGCCGCTGGGGACACAGAGCAGCGCCCCCAGATGCGACATGTTCGCGAAACGAAATCCGCCATTGCCGTAGGCATCGATGGGGGCACGGCCCGGAAAATGGGCGTCGCGAATCTCCATCGTGCCGTTCCCTAAGCCGTTGCCTTGGCTTTCGCATCCTTCTCGTCGTCGTCATTTTTCGACATAGCGTCCGGACGAAGGTTCAAAAGGATCAGGAAGGGAGCTGCAAGGAAGATCGACGAATAGGTTCCGATCACGATACCGAAGATCATCGCCAGCGTGAAAGACTGGATAACCTCACCACCGAACACATAGAGCGCAATCAGCGCCAAAAGCGTTGTGACAGAGGTCATCGTCGTGCGCGACAGCGTTTCGTTGATGGACTGGTCAAGGATGTCTGTCAGCGGCCGCTTCTTGTACTTGCGCAGGTTTTCGCGAATCCGGTCGTAAACCACAACGGTGTCGTTGAGCGAATAACCGATGATGGTCAGAACCGCCGCGATACTCGATAGTGAAAAATCGAGTTGCAGCAGCACGAACAACCCGATCGTTACGACAACATCGTTTGCGGTCGTCAGGATCGCGCCGACGGCGAAGTGCCACTCGAAGCGGAACCAGATATAGATCATGATTGCCAGCAGCGCCGCGGCGACCGCGATGGCACCGGCCTGGGCGAGCTCTCCCGAGACACGCGGCCCCACGACTTCAACGCGGCGGAAATCGACATTGTCGTCCGCAAAGATCGTGCGCACGTTCTGAACCACCGTCTGCTGGGCGAGTTCGCCGCCCGGCTGTTCTTCGACGCGGATCAGGATATCGTCAGGCGCGCCGAATTCCTGCACCTGCACGTCACCCAGGTTGAGGGCCGACAGTTCAGAGCGGATCGCACCGATATCCGCGGGTCCGTCCGTCTTGATTTCAATGATCGTCCCGCCCTTGAAGTCGATCCCGTAGTTCATGCCAACGGTGAAAAAACCGGCGAGAGACGCGATGACAAGTATGATCGACAGCGGAAAGCTGAACTTCCGCAGCCACATGAACTTGATGTGCGTGTTGTCCGGAACGAGTCTTAGCAACATTTCTTTTTCCCCGGATCAGATCGGAAGTTCGGAAGGCCTGCGGCGCCGAATCCAAAGCGCAACCAGCAAGCGGCTGAAGGTGAAGGCGCAGAAGACGGTCGTGAAAATCCCGATCGCGAGCGTAACCGCAAAACCACGGACCGGTCCCGAACCGAGCTGGAACAGGATAACAGCCGCAATCAGCGTGGTGATGTTGGCATCAAGGATGGTGCCAAGCGCGCGGCTGTAGCCCGCATCGATGGCCGATATTACAGATCTCCCGGCTCGCGACTCCTCGCGTATTCGCTCGAAAATCAGAACGTTTGCATCAACCGCCATACCGATCGTCAGCACAATGCCGGCAATACCTGGCAACGTGAGTGTTGCCTGAAGCACCGTGAGTGCACCGAAGATCAGGAAGATGTTCGTCATCAACGCAAGATCGGCGATAATCCCGAAACGGCCATAGGCCAGGATCATAAATATGACAACGGCAGCGCCCGCGATGATCGACGCGATCTGGCCTGCCTCGATGGAGTCCGCACCAAGACCGGGACCAATGGAGCGTTCCTCGATGACGGTCAATTGCGCCGGCAGTGCGCCTGCCCGCAAGAGCGTTGAGAGGTCCTGTGCAGCTTCAATTGTGAAGTCGCCGGAAATCTGCCCCGAGCCGCCAATGATCGGTTCACGGATCACGGGCGCCGAGATCACCTCTTCGTCCAACACGATCGCGAACGGATAGTTGACATTTTCGGTCGTTACCCTCGCAAATTCCCGCGCTCCCGACTGGTTGAAACGGAAAGTTACGACCGGTTCGTTCGAATACTGGCCGAATGCGACCTGGGCATCGACCAGATCCTCACCTTCAAGCAGTGGTTTCGTTTCCAGAAGATATGGAATCGGAGGGTCGTCGACCGACATGAAGACGGACGTGCCCGCAGGCGGCCTGCCTTGCATGGCCTGTTCGCCGGTCATGTTGCGGTCAACAAGATGAAAGGACAGTTTGGCTGTTGTCCCGATAATATCCTTGAGGCGCTCCGGATCGCCCTCGCCCGGCGCTTCCACGAGAATCCGGTCGGTGCCCTGTCTTTGAATATTCGGTTCCGTGGTGCCGAGTTCGTCCACCCTGCGGCGGATGACTTCAATCGACTGCTGAACAATGGCCTGGAGCCGGTTGTCGAGGCCTGCTTCGGAATATGTGAAGCGAATGAGCCCGTTGTCTTCGACACTCATGTCGAATTCGTCCACCGGCTGGCCGCCGAACAGGTTTGATACCAGTGGATTGACCAGCGGTGCGAGACGTTCTCTCGCCTCATCAAGGCGTGTCAGGTCCCGGATTCTGACTTGAACAGAGTCCGGTCTGGCATCAAGCCCGGTGTAGCCGATCCTAGGGTTTTCCCGCAGCGTATCCCGCACATCGCTTTCAAGCGCTATGAAGCGCTTCTCGATGTAATCGGCCTGATCGACCTCATAAAGCAGATAGGCGCCGCCCTGAAGGTCAAGTCCCAGCACCATCTGGTTTTTCGGCAGGAAGTCAGGCCAGCTTTCCAGTTGTTTGGCCGAGAAGAAATTCGGCAAGGTCGTGATGAAACCTGCGGCAACGACAACCAGGATCAACACAATTTTCCAACGGGCGAAATGGAGCATGTTTAAGCCTTAATACGGCCGGACGGACCCCTGTCCGGCCGGCAAATAGATCGGAGCGGGCCGTTCGCTTAAGCGTTCTCTTTGGCGGGCTCGGACTTGGAGCGCACTTCCTGAACCATGGAACGAACCACGCGGACCTTGACGCCCTCGGACAGCTCCACCTGAAGTTCACTGTCATCTACCACCTTGGAGACTTTGCCGATAAGCCCACCCGTGGTCACAATGGTGTCACCGCGGCGCAAGTTGGAAACCATTTCCTGATGCTGCTTCATTCGCTGACGCTGCGGCCGGATGATCAGGAAATACATGATCGCAAAAATGGCCACGAATGGCAGGATCTGGATCAGGAAACCCGGACCTGCAGCTCCGGCGGATTGCGCGTACGCTGGGGTGATGAACATTCAACTCTCCTAGGTGGCGTTTGTTAGGCGTCTTGCCTCTCGGCAAAAGGATCAAACGCACTGAATTCTGGTGGCGCGGACTATAACGGCGGCGCGCCTCATTTCAAGCTTTGCAAGCGAATTCTGGCGTACCGGTATGGGAATAACAGATGTTTTCGCCTTCCCTGCCCCATGCTACTCCTCCCGCCACATGCTTCAGGGCCTCACATGGGCCTTTTTGATTGGGGTTGCAAGAAAAATGAACTCGCAAAACGACCTTGCATCTTTGAATGCCAAACTCGATTCCCTGATTGAATTGATCGGGAGGGCGGTGCCGCATCGCGCCGAGACACCGGACTGGACTAGCGCAGATGCCTTTGTCTGGGTTCCGGACCCTGGAAACCTCCAGCCCGTAAAGAAGGTCAACCGGGTCGAACTCTCGCTCCTGTGCGCCGTTTCACGCGTCCGCGACCTGCTGATGGACAACACGAGACGGTTTTCCGAAGGATTGCCGGCGAACAACGCCCTGTTGTGGGGCGCACGCGGCATGGGCAAGTCGTCGCTGGTCAAGGCAGCACACGCGGCCATCAATCAGGAAAGACAGAGTTCCGACCTGAAGCTGATCGAGATCCACCGCGAAGACATCGAATCGTTGCCCGGATTGATGTCGCTCATCCGGTCGGCCCCTTTCCGGTTCGTCATTTTCTGCGACGACCTGAGTTTCGACAATGACGATACTTCGTACAAATCGCTCAAGGCGGTTCTTGAAGGCGGGATCGAAGGCCGTCCGGACAACGTGATTTTCTATGCGACCTCCAACAGGCGTCACCTGTTGCCGCGCGACATGATCGAAAACGAGCGCTCAACGGCGATCAATCCTGCCGAAGCCGTGGAAGAAAAGGTTTCCCTGTCCGACCGTTTCGGTCTCTGGCTCGGGTTTCACAAATGCAGCCAGGATGATTATCTCGATATGGTGCGGGGTTACATCGCATTCCACAATCTGGAAATCCCCGAGGAAGACTGGCGTCCCGACGCCCTGGAATGGGCGACCACCCGAGGCAGCCGCTCCGGGCGTGTCGCCTATCAGTTCATCCAGGACCTCGCGGGACGTCTGGGCAAGGCGCTGACGTAAAAAAGCCCGGCACCGGCCGGGCTTTCAGCAGTTCGACCTGCGCTCGTCAGCGTTTCGGAAGATGGTTCAGCGGGTCGACGGGCTTGTTGCCCTTGCGCAGTTCGAAGTGCACCTGCGGCTGGTTCACCGATCCGGTTGCGCCGGCAAGGCCGATCACATCACCGCGGCGAATGGTGTCACCACGTTTGACCTTCAGTTCGCTGTTATGGGCATAGGCCGAGACCCAGCCTTCGCTGTGACGGACCAGGACGAGGTTGCCATAGCCTTTCAGCTCGTTACCCGAATAGATCACTGTACCGTCGTCAGCAGCCTTCACAGGCGTTCCTTCCGGCACGGCCAGGTTCACGCCCTCGTTCTTGCCTCCACCCGGCTTGGTGCCGAAGTCGGAGATGATCCGGCCGCGAACCGGCCAGCGGAACTTGGCGTCAGACGATACGGCATCCTTTGACGTGCCATCGACTTTCGGCGTCTTGATGGGTTCTGTCGGACGCGGCTCCTGCGTCAACGCCGGCTGCGGCAGGGCAACCTTCTGAACAGGGGCAGATGGGGCGGCGACTGCCGGGGCAGCGACAGTTTTGGTCCTGGTCGGCGTCGCCGTGGAAATCGACGCGGTCGTCAGGCTTGCGTTTGAAACGGCCGGCTTGCGCTTCGGCAGTGCCGTGACCTGAACAACGTCCACTTCTTCAACAACCGACTCGCTCACGCTGATCTGGGTAAAGGTCGGCTGCGCAACAGGCTTGCGTCCCGGACGCGGCGCATTTCCCGAACTTGTCGGCACAGAACCGGTCACGACGGTTTCGTTTCGCGCAACCTTGGGCAATTTAACCTTGCCGTTCTCGCCTTCCGTCGCGCTGGAATGGCCATTGCGATCGGAATAGACATAGGTCGGGATGACAATGCTCTGACCGGGCTTTACCTGATTGGCATTGTCGATGCCGTTGACGGAGGCTACGGCCTGCACCGGGACACCGTAACGGCGGGAGATCGAATTCAGGCTGTCGCCCTGGCGAACCGTGACGCGCGTGCCACCGGTCCCAGTCCAGCCTTTCCAGTCCTTGCCATTGGACGCACTGACCGTTTCAGGCGCTGGCAGTGTCGACACCGGCGATGCCGTTTGGCTGGCGGGAGCGGTTGCGACGGCTGGAGCCGGCAGGGGCGCAGACTGAATGTCTGACCGCTGCCTGGTTACGGAGCCCGTCGTAACCGGCGCAGAACCTGACTGGGGCAATCCCGCAGACGTTCCGCCCGGACCGTTGGCTATGTCCTGATAAGTCGGCTGAGCAGGTGCAGGTGCCCCGTTCAGGATCTCACGCTGATTTTGCGTATTTCCTGTGTAGTAAGGGGGCTCTCCAAACCGCTCGACGGCGCTGGAACACCCAGAGAGAAATACTGCAACGAGTGATACTGTCGCCGCTTTGCTCAGTAGATCCCCGCGGAGGGAACGCATCCGCTTTTTCATCGCCTATACTCATACCGCTAACAATGGCTGTTATGGTTAAGAGTAAACGGCAGTAAGGTTTATAAAGGCTAAAGATACACCGCGAATACCATGAAAATGGCCCGTTTCCGTCGATTTTTCGTGCGAATTACCTTTTCCTACCTACGCAACATAGTAAATCCGGGGCGACTCATCTCCCGGGATTCGCAAGACCGCTGTGTCATAGACCCTTTATCAGGCTCAGAGTTTCATCGCGATTCCAGGTTGCAGCATCACCGTTCTCACCTGCATCAGTGTGTCGGCGGTCATCACGCTTTCGGACTTGGTGAAACGGATCAGTGATTGCGGCTGCCGCGCCTGTCCGATCGGTGCTACCAGCACGCCGCCCGGTTTCAGCTGTTGGACCCACTTGTCCGGAACAGACGTGAGTGCAGCGGTGACCACGATGCGGTCGAAAGGACCTTTCTGCTTCAGACCGTCAAAGCCGTCAGCCTGCGTTGCAGAGATATTGTCCAGCTTCAGGGCCGCAAAGCGGCGGTTGGCCAGATCGGTCAATGTCGAGAACCGATCGACCGTTTCAACCCGTTCTGCCAGATGTCCCATGACGGCCGACTGGTAGCCGGAACCGGTTCCGATCTCCAGCACAGAGTGATCAGGTGCTATATCCAGCGCCTGAACCGTGAAGGCCACCATGGATGGAGCCGACAACGTCTGACCGCATTCGATCGGCAGGGTGATGTCGTCATAGGCAAGACCGTGGTGCCGGGCCGGAAGGAAAAGACGTCTTGGCACGCGTTCAATAGCCGTCAGGACATCTCTGGCACCGACACCGCGCTGTCTCAACGTCAACACGAGTGCGGCACGCGCCTCTGCCTCGTCCGGCAGTGCTGACGATTGCTTTGCCCCTTCGTCGCCGGGCGGGAGACCGGCCATGCACAACTCCCCTTCGCGGGTTTATTTCAGCGCATCATTCAAATGACCCAGGAGATCGTGCGCCGTCAGATCTATGCGTAGCGGGGAAACGGACACATATCCATCGGCAATTGCCTGCAGGTCCGAATTATCAAATACGGATTTGCCCCTCTCCCGGAAACGGAGCCAATAGTAGGGATAGCCCCGGCCGTCCTGACGCTCGTCTATCGTCAAACCACTTTGTTCGTGGTGCCCCTGAACCGTGACCCTGGCGCCCTTCACGTCGTCCGGGGCGCATGCGGGAAAATTGACGTTGAGCAGACTGTAGGGTGGCAGTTCGAAGTCGATGAGTTTCGCGAACAGGTCTGGAGCATGGGTCTCCGCGACGGCATAATTCGGTTCCGCACGGACGTCCCAGTTGTAGGCCTGAGACACGGCGATCGAGCGAATGCCGAGAATGGCCCCTTCCATGGCTCCGGCAACGGTGCCCGAGTAGGTGACGTCTTCCGCGATGTTCTGTCCGCGGTTGATCCCGGACAGGACAAGATCGGGTTTCCCTTTCAGGACGTTGTGCACGCCCATGATCACGCAATCCGTCGGCGTGCCCTTGACGGCAAAATGCCGCTCATCAAGTGCGCGCAACCTCAACGGATCATTGAGTGTCAAGGAGTGTGCGACGCCGCTTTGATCGGTTTCAGGCGCAATGACCCAGACATCGTCCGACAACGTGCGCGCGATGCGCTCCAGAGCCGTCAGTCCCGGAGAGTGAATTCCGTCATCGTTCGTGATCAGGATACGCATGCGGAATTTCTCCTTCCGGATCGAGATAATGCAAATGCGAGCCAAGGGCCCTTGGCGCACGGTGCGGGAAACGGGCGGAAAACCGAGCTTTCCGCCCGCCCTCGTCTTCAGCCGTCAGCCGATCTTTTCCAGTCCGCCCATATAGGGCCGCAATACGTCCGGCACAGTGACCGTTCCGTCGCCGTTCTGGTAGTTCTCAAGAACCGCGATCAGGGCCCGGCCGACAGCGATGCCGGATCCGTTCAGTGTGTGAACGTGAACGGGCTGCTTGCTGTCCGCCGGCCTGAAGCGCGCGTTCATGCGGCGCGCCTGAAAGTCGCCGCAGACCGAGCACGAGGAAATCTCGCGGTAGGCGTCCTGGCCCGGCAGCCAGACTTCAATATCGTATGTCTTGCGCGCTCCGAAGCCCATGTCCCCCGTGCACAAGGTCATGACCCGGTAGTGCAGACCGAGTTTTTGCAGCACCTTTTCCGCGCAGTCGAGCATGCGGTCCAGTTCGTCCAGCGACGTCTCGGGAGTCGTGACCGATACCAGTTCGCATTTCTGAAACTGGTGCTGGCGCAACATACCACGCGTGTCGCGTCCGGCAGACCCGGCTTCCGATCTGAAACAATAGGTCAGTGCCGTTACGCGAAGCGGCAGGCTGTCTTCCGCAACGATTTCTCCGGCCACCAGATTCGTCAGCGGTACTTCCGCGGTTGGAATCAGATAGTGATCCGTCGTCGTCTTGAAGAGATCCTCTTCGAATTTCGGCAGCTGGCTCGTCCCGAACAGCGGGCTGTCGTTGACAAGAAGCGGCGGCGACACTTCCGTATAGCCGTGGTCCTCGGTGTGCAGATCGATCATGAACTGTCCGAGCGCGCGCTCAAGACGTGCAATCTGACCCTTCAAGACAACAAAGCGCGAACCGGACAGCCTGGCAGCTGTTGCGAAGTCCATGTCGCCGAGCGCCTCGCCGAGTTCAAAATGCTCCTTCGGAGCTTCGTTGAACTGGAAGGTCGGCTTTTCGCCGTGCGTTTTCAAAAGGGCATTGTCGTTTTCGTCCTTGCCCGTCGGCACGTCTTCATGCGGCAGGTTCGGAATGACGGCCATTGCCGCTTCCAGGTCGCCAACCAGCCGGCGCTCTTCCTCTTCGCCCGACTGAATGAACGCCTTGATCTGCGCGACCTCGTCGATCAGTTCCTGCGCGCGTGCATCATCGCCCGAGCCCTTGGCCTTGCCGATTTCCTTGGAAGCCGCGTTGCGCCGTTCCTGAGCGTCTTGAAGTTTCGTGATGTGGGAGCGGCGGGAATCATCCAGTGCAATCAGTTTGGCCGAAGACGCTTCAAAACCGCGTCTGGCCAGGGCCTGGTCGAAACTGTCCGGGTTTTCCCGTATCCACTTTATGTCAAACATCTTCACTTCCCGACTAACGGTCGTTGTTAAAACCATCCGTCCGGGAGACAAAAGAACGCCGACTGAAAGGGTTTCAGGCTGTCGCGTCTTCCGCTTCGCGTTCAGCTTCCCGCTGCGCGCGTTGGCGCTCTACCAGCCTCACGGACAGAATGGAGACTTCGTAGAGAAGCAAAGTGGGGAGCGCAAGACCGATCTGCGAGATCGGATCGGGGGGTGTCAAAATTGCAGCAGCCGCGAACGCGCCGACAATCGCATATTTACGTTTCTTTTTCAGATCCTCGGAACTGACCAGACCCGCACGTCCCATCAGGGTCAGGACGACCGGCAACTGGAAGACCAGGCCGAAGGCGAAAATCAGGATCATGATGAGACCGAGATATTCACTCACCTTTGCCAGGTGCTGAATGGCAACCTGCCCCTCACCGGGAAGCTGTTCCTGGGACAGGAAAAAGCCCATCGCCATCGGCATCACGAGGAAATAGACCAGACATGCGCCAATCAGGAACAGGATCGGCGTCGCGACGAGAAACGGCAGAAACGCCCCGCGCTCGTGCTTGTAGAGGCCGGGGGCGACGAACATGTAGATCTGGCTGGCGATCACCGGGAAAGCCAGAAACAGCGCGCCGAACAAGGCGAGTTTCAGCTGGGTGAAAAACCATTCCTGCGGCGCGGTGAAGATCATCTCCACGGGATGTCCCTCGCCGACGGCGCGCAGATATGGGATCGTCAGGATGTTGTAGATGTCGGTCGCGAAATAGAAGCAGACGACGAACATCACCAGGATCGCGCCGATGGACCACATCAGTCGCTGTCGCAGTTCGATCAGATGTTCGATCAAGGGCGCCTTTGAGGCGTCGATATCATCCTGGCTCATGCCTTAACATCTTCCGTCGCCGGAGCCTTGTCCGGCGTGTTCGCGGTATCGGCCTTTGCGACCGCCGGTTTCGGTTCGGCAGGCGCCGTGCCGGTCTCCGCCGCGGGGGCCGTGTCCGGGGCCGCTTCCGTGTCGGCAGACGCCGGTTTGGTCGTCATCGGCCTGGACGCCTTTTGCGCAGCGTCTTCCTCGATCGATTTCTTCAGGTCGCCAAGAGGATTGAAATTGGCAACGTCCTCGACCTGTTTTTTCATGTCCGCGATGTCGGCCTGCTGCTCGGCTTCACGCAGGGCATCATTGAACGTCGACTGGAATTCACGCGACATGCGCCGCATTTTCCCCAGTGTCTGCCCAAGCGTGCGCAACATGCGCGGCAGGTCTTTTGGCCCTACGACGATGATTGCAATACACGCAATCACCATGAGCTCGGTCCAGCCGATATCGAACATGAGAACTCTCGTCCCTTAAGGAGACGCGATGCAGATTAGATCAGCTCGCCTTGGTCTGATCTTCAGCTTTCGCAGACGGTGCCGCGTCGCCGGCCTGATGATCGATGGTCTTCGGAGCATCGGCAGTGTCGTCTTCGGCCATGCCTTTTTTGAAGCTTTTGATACCCTTGGCAACATCGCCCATAAGTTCTGAAATCTTGCCACGTCCGAACAGCAGAACCACCACCACTGCGATGATCAAGATCTGCCAAATACTAATGCCCATACGCCAAACTCCTGATAAACGGCTTTAAAGCCCTTTGGCCCTTTTACAAAAACGGCCCGCACCCTGCAACATACACCTGAAGAACATTTTTCGCCGTTAGACAGATTGATGACACCCAGGGCAGTCTCTTCACCTAGACTTGGGACTCCTTGCGGGAAAAAACAAGCACGTCTTTAGGATCAGTATCAACCGCGACGTCCATTCCCGCTTCCCAGGAGCTTCCGGCACGAACTCTTGCCTGCACCTGGTGATCGAGACCGTCGATCGCAACCGACAACAAATCAACCTCTCCAACGAATCTCTTCGACGTGATCCGGCCCGGAACGCCGCAAAGACCCGCCTTGTTCAGGCAAATTCCCTGTGGCCGGACGCAAACGTCGACCCGTTCACCCTGCTCGCCATCAGTCACCTTCATAAGTCCGAGTGCAGTTTCAACACCCGCCGAAGTCACCGTCCCCTCGATCTGGTTCAGTTCGGAAAAGAAACGGGCCGCGAACAGGTCGACAGGTGCGTTGTAAAGCTCTGAGGCCGTTCCGTGCTGTACGAGCCGGCCCTGGCGCATCAGAGCAATCTTGTCACCCATCCGCATCGCTTCTTCCGGATCGTGGGTCACGATGATGCAGGTCGCACGTGTTTCCCGGATAACCGCCAGGGTCTGATCGCGCACGCTGTCGCGCAAACGCTTGTCGAGGCCGGAAAACGGCTCGTCCATCAAGAGGATACCAGGGCGTGGAACCAGGGCACGCGCCAGCGCGACGCGCTGCTGTTCGCCGCCGGAAAGCGCGTGCGGATAGTCAGAGGCATAGTCCGCAAGGCCGACACGGCCAAGTGCGGCAAAGGCCGCCGCCTGCGCCTCCGTCTTCGACAGACCGGTCAGCCCGAACATGACGTTTGCGAGGATGCTCATATGCGGGAACAGAGCGTAGTCCTGGAACATCAGGCCGACGCCTCGTTTTTCCGGCGGCAGAAAAACCGAATCGCCTGCAATCTCGCGTCCGTTGATCAGGACCTTGCCGTGGCTTTGTCTTTCAACACCTGCAGCGATCCGCATCAAGGTCGTCTTGCCGCAACCGGAATGCCCCAGAAGGCAGAGGATTTCGCCAGGGGAAATCGAAAGACTCAAATCCCTGACAGACGGAACACCATCGTAGTCGTGCGAAATGTTTTCAAAAACCAGACCAGCCGCGATGGTCGCACCGGCGGTGCCAGGTGCACCCCAGCCCGGCGAATGCCCGTTTCCGCTCGACACTTGCGACTTGTCTTCCTGTGGCATCAAACTCCGGCGGTCTCTTCCGCGTCGTCATCAAAGAAAGACCCGTCTTCTAAAGGATCTTCGTCTTCCGTCAATGCCACTTCGTCATTCGGGGTCGGGACGACAAATGAAGCGGGGACCGCACTGTCAAGCAGCCCCGCGCCTTTCAACTCTTCCAGTCCCGGGAGATCCTTGACGTTTTCAAGCCCGAAATGGACCAGGAACTGTTCCGTTGTTCCATAGGTCACGGGACGTCCGGGTGTGCGCCGCCGCCCTCTCATCCTGATCCAGGTTGTCTCAAGCAACACGTCCAGGGTGCCCTTCGATGTGGACACGCCTCTGATCTCCTCGATCTCCGCACGCGTGACCGGCTGGTGATAGGCAATGATCGCAAGTGTCTCGAGCGCCGCCCGCGAGAGTTTGCGCTGCTCCTCAACATTGCGGTGCATCAGATACGAGAGATCTTCAGCCGTACGGAAACACCACTTCCCGGCAAGGCGAACCAGATTGACACCTCGGGGTTCATAAAGTTTCTGCAGCCGCTCCAGCAAGGTGAGCACATCCGTACCCTCGGGCACGCGCAAGGTCAGCTCTTCAAGAGACAGCGGCTCATTGGACGCAAACAGAAGGGCTTCGACCATCCGCTGACCGGCGAGGTCGGCGTGGAGATCCTCGCCGGACTGTTCGACGAGATCCGGCTGCCCGTCCTCAGACGTCATGTGCGTCTTCCTTCACGATCGAGCGGATATAGACCGGCGAGAACGCCTCACCCTGCCGTATTTCCACCTGGCCTTCCCGCACCATTTCCAGGCTGGCGGAAAAGGTGCTTGCCACGACCGTTGCCCAGTCCTTGTTGTCGTAAAGATAATCGCGCAGATAGGCGTTCAGCGGAGCCCATTCGCTGACGCGCCCGACCAGCCTGGTGAGAAGTTCCCTCGCCTCCTGCAGCGACCAGACCGTCCGTTTGAGAACCCTGACAGACGTGACCGATTGCCTTTGCCGCTGGATGGCATAGGCCGAAAGCAGGTCATAAATGGAGGCATCCCATATGCTCTTCTGCTGCACCGACATGGTCTCCGGATCGCCCCGATGAAAGACGTCGCGCCCCTGCCGGTTCAGGTTCATCAGCTTTTCAGAAACCTCACGCATTGCCTCCAGCCGGCGCAGCCTGAACGCAAGCGCTGCGGCCAACTCTTCGCCCGTCGGTTCGTCTTCGTCCTTTTGCTCCGGCAAAAGCAATTTTGATTTCAGGAAGGCCAGCCAGGCCGCCATGACGAGATAGTCGGCTGCAAGCTCAAGGCGCATCCGCCGCGCCTCGGCAACAAAGGTCAGATATTGCTCGACAAGCTGGAGGATCGAAATACGGGCGAGATCCACCTTCTGCGTGCGCGCCATGCCAAGCAGCAGATCCAGCGGTCCCTCAAACCCCTCAACGTCCACAACAAGCTGCGGTTCTGAAATCGCGCGTTCTTCTTCGGCACTGACAGTGCTCAACAGGTCGTAGGACCCGTCGTCTGAAATCTGTCGATGCGTTTCCAGTTCAGCCATTCAAGCTCCGGTCAGGCGCTGTGCAGCCCGGTGATTTCTCGAAACTCGTCCCAGGCCGCATTTCTGTCGAAATCGGGTTCGGGCGGTTTCAACCCGTCGAGCGCGACCGTGCACCTATGCGCAGCATCGCCCGTCAGGTCCGGGACCGCTTCGGCAACGGCCACCATTTCACTCATCTCACCGTTGCAGTGCAGGACAATGTCGCATCCTGCTTCTATGATCTTGCGCGATCGCTCGACGTAGTCACCTCCAAGCGCCTTCATCGAGATGTCATCGCTCATGAGACAGCCGGTAAACCCGATTTCCTTGCGGATCACATCCTGGATCACCTTTGCGCTCTGCGTCCCGGCGGTGTCAGGGTCGATCTCATTGTAAATGATATGAGCTGTCATGCCCAATGACACGCCCGAAAGTGCCTGGAACGGACGGAAATCCACGTCTTTCAACGACAAAATGTCCGCATCCACGCGTGGCAGCTCCAAATGACTGTCGACGCGTGCACGTCCGTGACCCGGAATGTGCTTTATCACCGGCAGCACGCCACCCGACACAGCACCGTCAATCATCGCCTGGCCCAGTCTGGTGACCACATCCGGATCGGCGGAAAGTGCGCGGTCGCCGATCGCATCGACCGTGTCTGGAAAGCGCACATCGAGGCAGGGCAGACAATCGATTGTTATGCCTACCTCGACCAGATCCGATGCGATCAGCCGTGCACCGAGCCACGCGGCGCGCTCTCCCTTGCCGGGGTCCGACCGGAAAAGGTCGCCATAAAGCTTCGGTGCCGGATACTTCGGCCAGTTCGGTGGCTTCAACCTTTGAACCCTGCCGCCTTCCTGGTCAACCAGAACCGGGGCGTTCGGCCTGCCGACGGCCTCGCGAAACCCGGATGTCAGCGCGCGAAGCTGATCCTGCGTTTCCACGTTCCGCGCAAACAGGATCAGCCCCCAGGGATCGGCATCCCTGAAGAACGCGATTTCGTCCTGCGTCAGCGTCACTCCGGCACAGCCGGAAACAAAAGCCTTGGTCATGACTTCCGGCTTAACCGGCACCCCCTGACGCGTCAAGAAACCGGATGCTTCCTCTTGCGTCCATCCCCTGAACTTGCAATCTAAGCACCCGAAAGCTCACTCAGTCAGGATTGGAGACCCCATGCGCGCACGACTAGACATTCCGGCCGGCACGCTCCACAGGGTGTCCCACAGGTCTGAAATTCTCGGTCAGAACAGGCTCGGCGACACGGCGACCCGCGAAATCGTGGTCTATGTGCCACACGGGCACGATGGCGCGGGCTTGCCGCTCCTCGTCGACATCGTCGGCTTCACGGCAGGCGGACCAGCCCACGCAAACTGGAAGAATTTCGGTGAAAACGTGCCGGAACGTCTGGACCGGCTGATACATGACGGCGCAATGCCGCCGGTTGTCGTCGCTTTCCCGGACTGTTTCACGCGGCTAGGCGGCAACCAGTATATCGACAGCCATGTCATGGGACCGTGGGCAACCTGGCTGACAACCGAAATGCTGGAAGACATCGAGGGCCGGTTCAAGTGTGGCGGCAGCGGACAGCGCGCCTTGTTCGGAAAATCGTCCGGTGGGTACGGTTCCATCGTGCATGCCATGAAGCACCCAGACGTCTGGTCGGCCGCGGCATGCCACTCCGGGGATATGGCGTTCGAGCTGTGTTACCTGCCGGAGATGCCAAACGCGGTGCGTGCAATTGCCAAGGCGGGATCAATCGAGGCTTTTGTGACCGGATTCGAACAAGGCCCGAAATATCCGGGCAATGCGCTACATGACCTGATGACGCTGGCAATGGCGGCAACCTACGACCCGGATCCGGACCCTGAAGTCTTTTGTGGCATCAGACTGCCGGTCGACATGGAAACCTGTGAAATCATCGAAGAGCGTTGGCAGGCGTGGCTTTCGTGGGACCCGGTCGAGATGATCGACACTCATGTAGCGGCATTGACGTCTCTGAAGGGTCTTTGGATCGATTGCGGCTCCGTCGATCAGTACAATCTCGTCTACGGAGCCAGACGTCTGCGCAGGAAGCTTGAGGCCAATGGTGTCGATTGCGTCTACGAGGAATTCAACGACAATCACTCCTCGATCGACTACCGGCTGGACCTGTCCCTGCCCTATCTGGCCAACAAGCTGCTAGGCGCTTGACGCTGCCAGGTTAACCGCCATTCGAACGTTGCATCTTGCGGACCGGCAGCGGACAGGACAAAACCAGTCCGCCCAATACAATCAGGCCGGCTCCGACTGCAGCGACCGGCGAAGGAACCTCGCCCCACACAAGGTAGGCAAACGCAGCGGCCAGGACGACACTGCTGTAGTAGATCGGCGCGAGTGTTGCTGCGCCGGCGCGCCGGTAAGCTGAAATATTGAGCGACTGGCCAATAATCGCGACCGGACCAAGCCAGGCAAACGCCCAAAGGCTGGACAATGGAATCTGCTGCTCGCGGATGATCCAGATGACAGGAACCGTCAGAAGCACCGACGCGAAGACGTTCACATAGGCCAGGATGGTGACCGTGTTTTCGCGTTGAGCGATATAGCGCATGATAAGTGCTTCGCAGGCCATGAAGACAGCCGCCATCAGGGCCGCCACGACGCCATCCAGCGCGAACGTGCTCAACCCGTCCGAGCTGCCGACCGATCTGACAACAAGATAGGCCCCAATGGCGCACAGCCCGCCGGACAGCCAATGCCGGCCGGTGATCAGTTCCTTCAGGATCAACCCGGCAAGGGCGATGGCGATAATGCCTTTGGTCAGTCCGATTGCGGTTGCGTCTGCAAGCGGCAGGATGCTGGCGGCATAGATCGTGCAGGCAAGACCGCCAATGCCGCAGAAAGCACGCATAAGGTGGAGTTTCCAAAGCGGGCTGACCTGCGAAAAGATCGGAACCCGCCTGATCGTCCCAAAGCAGACGATGGTCAGTGCACCGCCAAGAAAGCGCAGCCACACAAGCACGATGACCGGCAACAACCCGTCGGCAATCTTGCCTGCGGCAAAGACGGGCGTGAAGGCCGCCATCCCCGCAAGGGCGAGCGCATAGGCCAAGGCAACATTCTCGCGGCGTAGGTATTCGGAATTCGGCGGCATCGGTTCTCCTGCCTTCTGAGGAGCGGATTTCTATCAGCAATCCGGCGCGCCGTTCAGCCGCCAATTCGTTATGCCCGACATGCATAAATGCATGGAATTGCGGAGCTCTGTGTAGTTATGTATAAGTTCGACATGAATTGGGATGACCTGAAACTGATTGACGCGGCCGCGCGGATGCGATCGCTGTCAGGCGCGGCAAAGGCGCTGAAATTGAGCCAGCCGCAGTTGAGCCGCCGTTTGAAAACCTTCGAGAACCAGGTGGGGGCAAGGCTGTTTGACCGGACACCAACCGGTCTCAAGCCAACCGAAGCCGGCTTGCGTCTCATTCCTCTGGCTGCGGAGATGCGCAAGAACGCAGACGCCGCATGCCGCGTTCTGCCGGACCTTTCCGGATCCGCGCTGAAGGTGGTTCGCGTTGCCGTCGATGAAGTGCGCGCGCGGATCCTCACCGACAGTTTCGCGGACCTTTGCAGCTTCATGCCTGGCGTTGAACTGGAAATCATCTCCAGCCATTTGCACGCGGACCATCAATCGCGCGGCATAGAACTGCAGATCAGAAACTGCCTGCCTGAGACAGACACGCTCATTTCGCGAAAGGTGGGCGAAGTCGCCTACGGCGTTTTCGGGTCCAGGGACTACGTGGATGCAAATCCGGAAGTTCTGCATGATCTGAAATGCGCCGAATGCGACTGGCTCGGGTTTGCACCCGACGATCTCTGGTATCCCGCACAGGCCCGCTGGATGGAGGATCGGAAGATCAGCCGTCCGCGCATGCGCACGAACACGATGACAACGCTCATGAACATGACAGCAGCGGGTCAGGGCCTGGCTCTGCTGCCCGTTTTCATGGGAGACAGCCATCCGTCTCTTGTCGGAATTACCGGACCGCTTGCAGAACTGACAAACGCTGAACACATCATTGTCCACCGCGATGTTCGCCGCGAGCCCGCCGTGCAAACCGCTATGAACGCGATTGCGCGCGTCTATAAGGAAATGGCACCGCGTCTGACCGGGGCCGCCCAAGGTGCAAAACTGGCCGCGGAATGATCCTGTTCACAAAACCGGTAACACGCCACGATCCATACCGGGCGATTGATCAGGGCTGACGGCGCACGAAGCAGTCTCCGCCGGCACCCTTCAGGCTTTCGCAAAGCGTATTGGCCTCGCTTCGTGACCCCGTCGGGATCCTCGCGCGATAGAACACACCCCGGTCGCCCAGGTCGGCGGACACAATGACCGCGTTCCTGTTGCCCAACACACCGGGATACTGCCGTTGCAGCCCGGCATAAGCGTTGCTCGCCGCTGCTGCAGATCGTTGCGAGGTCACCTGCACGATGTACGTGCCGGACGGAATGGAGCCACTGGAGGATGTTGCCGACGGAGCGGGCGCATTTGCAGTATTGGACAGGTTCAAAGGTCCATCCTGCTGCTGGGGCGCTGCAGGTGCCGCCTGTGCAGCCGGGGCCGTCTGCGCAGCGGGCGCAGCAGCGACTTGTACGGGCGGCTGCGGCTTCTTCCTGGGCGTAACGGTCGGAACCGGCGCGGTCGGTGCCGGGGTCTCGACCACGGCCTCTACAGCCTGTTCCGTCTGGGTCACAATTTCAGGAACGGCCGGCGCCGCAGGTTCAACTGGCGCTGGCGTCGGCGTTTCTTCCGCTTGCGGCTGTACGGCCACCGTTTCCGTGGCAGTGGTGGTTTCCGTCTGCGGGGCCACCACAATCGGCTGCGTTTGAACAGGGACGGCATTTTCCGTCTCCACGGCAGCGATCTGAGGTGTTTCTTGGCTTGCCTGCGGTGCCGCGACTTCCGGTGCCTGAAGCACAGGTGTTTCCACGGTGGTTGGTGCGCTGATGACAGGCGCATCGTCCCCGGACACAATCGTGCCGTCGGGACGGACGATAACCGTCCGCACCTGTTTTGGCGTTCCCGGTGCCAATTCAGAACTTCCGTCTGAAGCTGCCGGCGCAGGTGGCAACTCGACCGGTTGCGGGGTTTCCTGGATATTCAACCGCTCAGGTGCGCTTTCCCCTGTGAGGCGATCCGCAATCTTGGTCGATGATTGCCCGGCAGAGTTGGACTGGCTTTGCTCGGGGAATATCTTCAACGGCTCTTGCAGACCGCTGATCACAGGCGGCGGACCGCTCGGAACCTGAACGGAGTTGCCGTCGTAAAGGAAGAAACCCGCGCCGCCAAGCGCGGCCACAGCAACCACACCCAAAGCCACATAAAGACCTCGGCGTGATCCGCCGGTGCTCTTTTCCGCGGCCACCATTTCGCTGTCCGAATGCGGTGGAAGCACCCCTGCTCCGCTGAGACTGGGATCGCTTTCCTGCATCGCGCGCGCGACCGCATCAAGGTCATAACCTTCCGGCGGCGGCGGCGTGTCGTCCTCACGCTCTTCAACGTCCGGCACGGCGTTTGCCGCATCGGGCCAAGCCATCTCATCAATGTCGTCTGCCGAGACGACCGGGTCTTCTTCCGGCAATTCCGGTTCAACGGCAATTGGTGCGCGCTTTTCCCGCTCCGGGAAATCAAGGTCGGCAAACAAGGCATCGATGCCTGCCGGACTGTCCTTTTCGTCACGGATGGATGTTGCGCCACCCGCTGATGCGTCTGCTGTATTCTGCGTGTTCAGCGCAGCGAAGAAGTCGTTTTCGTCGATTGCCGGTCGACGGTAATTTTCCTGGCTCTCGCTTGCAGGGCTGACGGGCGCGACCGGTGGTGCCACCGAAACACCCGCGCCGGCCAAGGGTGTCCCAGCCGTCTGCGGATACCGCGTCAGATCCGGTTCACGTTGAGGAACCGCCGGTTCCGCCGGCAGTTGCGACGGTGCACGATCCTCAATCCAGCGGAATTCACTTTCGCTTACAGGAGACTCGGCATCGGCAGGACTGCGCACATCATAGTGCGCGACATCTTCCGTGATATCCGCAAAGGCGTCAGCTGAAGGGGCTTCTTCAGCGGTATTGCCTGCCGGACCCGATTTTCCGACTTCCTCATCCACCGACTGCCGCAGTGCACCGATCAGTTCGTCTTCCAGTTCAGCGGAAAGGCCTTGCTCGAGGTCGATGGCGACACGTGGCGCCAACGGTTCGGCGCGTTGCGGGATTGGCCCACCTGTCCCGCCAGCGAAATCACGCTGTGCATCTGTCTTGTCCGCCTTGGGCTCAGGCGCCGGCTCGATGTATGCTTCCGACGGACGCGATGCGGCTTCGGGCACAGTGGCGGCGGCATCCGCCTGTGGATTAGTGAGTTTGGGCCACAGGGGCGAAACGTTTTCCGCGCGTTCGCCATCACGCTGTAATGCATCCAAAGGCGGAATAACGGCCGCAGGTGCCGTCGATTCGTCACCACTACGGGCGAAAAACTGGTTGCGGATCTCACCGACAATGGGCGCCGGGTGATTGTCCGGACCGAGCGCGGATCGATCCGCATTTTCCGTTCTGAAGCCGGCGTCGGGAAAAGACGGCTCAACGCGCTGTGGCTGTGACACCGGCTTGTCGACGGTATCGTCCGCAAAATCATCAAGCCCCGCAAAGTAGTCTGTACTGCCGACGCGACCGCTGCTCACATTTGCACCCAATTGATTGTTTTTGTGGACGATTCTTGCCAATTCCAGAAGCGGATCATCCATAGCTGGTCGATCCGTGTCAGCCGCTTCGGCCGACCCGTGCAAATCCGATTTTTCATTTTCGTAATCATTGGCCATGAGCTTTACGAAAACCGGTCCCGTTCACCTTGGCATCCTCTACTTCGCCGGTGAGGATGTTGTACTAAGTTAGCGCATTTCTTCGGGCGCATTTACCCCCAGAATCGACAACCCCGCACCAAGTACCAAAGATATTGCACGAACCAATGCAAGACGTGCCAGGGTTAATTTCGGGTTACCAGTCTGAATAAACTTTAAATGCGGCGAATCATAGCCTCGGGTGTAATGCCTGCTCAAAGTTGTTGCCAGCTCATAAAGATAAAACGCAATCCGATGCGGTTCGTGAGTGTTTGCCGCCACATTCACAATCTTGGGCCACTCGGCAATCTTGGCCATCAGTTCAAGTTCGCCCTGATCATCCAGCAGTGCCAAATCGGCCTTTTCAAGGTCGGCGTCCTCGAACCCGATGTCCGGAAACTCTTCCTTCGCCTTCCTCAGGTTGGATCTCAGCCGGGCATGCGAGTACTGGACGTAATAGACCGGATTGTCTTTCGTCTCGTCCGTGACTTTCTTGAAGTCGAAGTCAAGCGGCGCGTCGTTCTTGCGGTACAGCATCATGAAGCGCACCGGGTCAGGTCCAACTTCGTCGACAACTTCCCTTAAAGTGATGAAATCGCCGGAGCGTTTCGACATCTTGACCGGCTCGCCGTCCCGCATAAGCTTGACGAGCTGACAAAACCTGACAACCACATCGGTCTTGCCGTCAGATACGGCCTTGCCGACGGCCTGCAAGCGTTTCGCGTAGCCGCTGTGGTCCGCGCCAAGAATGTAGATGGTCTCGTCGAAACCACGCTCGAACTTGTCCTGAAAATATGCAACGTCCGCAGCGAAATAGGTGTAGGACCCGTCTGACTTTTTCAGCGCACGGTCGGTGTCGTCGCCGAAGTCGCTCGCACGGAAGAGCGTTTGCTCCCTGTCTTCCCAGTCTTCCGGCACCTGCCCCTTTGGCGGCGGCAGCGTTCCCTGGTAAATCAGGCCCTTTGCACGTAATCCATCGAGCATGATGTCAATCTTTGAGCCGTTCGCGCCGTCCTTTTCATGAAGGGTTCTCTCCGAGAAGAACACTTCATGCTCGACGCCAAGCGCTGCAAGATCCTCCCGGATCAGGTCCAGCATCGACGCAATCGCCACTTCCTTGACAAGCGGAAGCCATTCGGCCTCCGGCTTTTCCAGCAGCGTATCGCCATACTCGTCTTTCAGCCGCTGGCCGACCGGCTTCAGGTAGTCGCCAGGATAAAGTCCCGGCGGGATCACGCCAATGTCCTCGCCGAGCGCTTCGCGGTATCTCAACAAAGCACTGCGTGCGAGCGTTTCGATCTGCGACCCGGCATCGTTGATGTAATATTCCTTGGTCACATCGTTGCCGGCGAACTGCAGCAGGTTGGCCAACGCATCACCAACAACCGCGCCCCGGATGTGGCCAACATGCATGGGTCCGGTCGGGTTCGCCGACACATACTCGACATTCACCCTCGGGGCCGGTGTCTGCACGATCGCGCCGTAGCTGTCGCCAGCCTCAAGAACCCCGCTCAACACCCCGTGCCAAACGGCCGGAGCGACACGCATATTGATAAAGCCCGGTCCCGCGATCGTCGTTTCGGTGACGTCGGGCTCCTCATCCAGTCTGCCGGTGAGCTGTTCGGCAAGGTCGCGCGGTTTCATCCCCAGGGGCTTTGCCAGAACCATCGCCGCATTGGTCGCCAGGTCACCATGCGCCGGGTCTCTCGGTGCTTCGACCACAACGCGCGAAAGATCCGGCGCATCTCCATTTGCGTCCTTCAAGTCAAGGGTTTGGAGTGCATTTTTCACGCGTTGTGTGAAGTCAGCAAAGATGTTCATTTCGCACCGATCGAGCTTGGTCAGGTAAGCACAAAACACCCGTGCACAGCGAAGGTGATCACCTCCGGCGCAACAGGGTGGTAAAGTCGATCAAGCGCCTACCCTAATTCCGGGGTGTCGTCAAACAATCTGCGATGCTCATCAATTGCATACCGGTCGGTCATCCCGGCAATGTAGTCACATATGCGGCGTGCGAGTTCGGGCTCGCTCAAACCGTCCAGCCCCTCGTTCCAGGGATTTGGCATCAGGGCAGGCTCGGACCGGAACCTGTCGAACAGGTCTCTCACGATCCTCGCAACGATCTTGCGCACGGCCAGAACGTCATCGTGCCGGTAAACGCGCGCGAACAAGAAGCGTTTCACTTCCCTTTCCGCTGGTGCCATTGCGTCGGAAAAGCCAATGAGGCACCTGCCCGCCGACCTGATGTCCGCAGCGTTCCGGGGAGCAAGTTCTGCCAGGTTTTTCAGCGAATGACGAATGACGTCCTCGACCATTCTGGTAATCGAGCGGCGGACGATCTCGTGTATCCGGCGGCTTTCTTCGAGCCCCGGATATCTTGCGTCGACTTCCGCAAGGATTTCGGCAAGGAAAGGCACCGCCTTCATGTCTTCAACGTCAAAAAGGCCCGCCCGCAAACCATCGTCAAGGTCGTGCGCATCGTAGGCGATGTCGTCCGCGATGGCGGCTGCCTGGGCTTCACCGCCCGGCCACGTGTTTAGCAGCAGGTCCTGCTTTTCAGCATATTGCCGGATCGCGAAAGGAAGCTGGCCGCCCTTGAACTTGCCGAGCGGCGTACCGTCTTCCGCGACCAGGGGACCATTGTGTTTGACGAGACCCTCAAGCGTCTCCCAGGCCAGGTTCAGTCCGTCAAAGTCGGCGTATCTGTGCTCAAGACTCGTTACGACACGCAAGGACTGTGCATTGTGGTCGAAGCCTTCATATGGCGCCATGCATTCATGCATGACGTCTTCGCCCTCGTGCCCGAACGGTGTGTGGCCGAGATCATGTGCCAGCGCCAGACACTCAGCGAGATCCTCGTCAAGACGCAGCGCCCGCGCCAACGAACGCGCGATCTGCGCGACTTCGATCGTGTGTGTCAGGCGCGTCCGGTAATGGTCCCCCTCGTGATAGACAAAGACCTGGGTCTTGTGCTTGAGCCGCCGAAAGGCGGAGGAATGAATGATCCTGTCCCGATCCCGCTGAAATGGCGTGCGGGTCGGGCTCTCGGCCTCCGCGAACAAGCGCCCCCTGCTCCGGGCCGGGTCTTCCGCATAGATGGCGCGCGACTGCGCGCCGTAGCCGATATCTGTTTCCATTTGCGACCTGTTACGGTTCAAAACTGCTTCACCCAGTCTAATCGCGCACAGCAGATTGACGCGAGCGCATTCAAAACTTACTTATCTGAACAAGTCAGGTTTCCTGCTCTTGGCCACATGCAAGAGCACAGTGAGTCGATAGAAGATGACCGAGACACTTGAAAATCGAGTAACAGTGAGTGATCGCGCTGCCAAGCGTATCGCGAAAATTTTGTCCGGTGAGCCTGAGGGAAGCATGCTCCGGGTAAGTGTCGAGGGTGGCGGCTGCTCCGGCCTGCAATACAAGTACGACGTCGTCGACCGTTCGGAAGAGGACGATCTGGTGATCGAAAAGCCCGGGGCGACCGTTCTGGTCGACTCCGTGTCGCTACAGTACATGGGCGGGTCTGAAATCGATTTTGTCGACGACATCATCGGGCAGTCTTTCCAGATCAACAATCCGCACGCGACAGCCGGATGCGGCTGCGGCACCAGCTTCACGATCTGATCCGGGCGCTCTTGCGATCCAAGCCGATTTCTGCGGCTGATACTTCAACACGGGAAACAGCAGCCGATGCGGATTGCCACCTGGAACATCAATGGCGTCAAGGCGCGCATCGACACGGTCCTTGAGTGGCTGAAGGAAACGTCTCCGGATGTTGCCTGTCTTCAGGAAATCAAATCGGTTGACGAAAACTTTCCGCGCCAGCCTTTCGAGGATCTCGGCTACAATGTGGAAACCCACGGCCAGAAGGGTTTCAACGGTGTGGCGCTGCTGTCCAAACAGCCGCTTGAGGATGTCATGCGGCGGCTTCCTGGGGACGATAGCGACGAACAGGCCCGGTTCATCGAGGCCTCGGTTTCAACGGACCGCGGCGCGATCCGGTTTGGCTGCCTCTACCTTCCCAACGGAAACCCGCTGGGAACCGAGAAGTTTCCCTACAAGATCGGCTGGATGGATCGACTGATTGTCCACGCCGAAAAACGCCTGCAGGAAGAAAACGCCTATATCCTGCTTGGCGACTTCAACGTGATACCCGACCCTGTTGATGCGAAAAATCCGCAGAACTGGCTCGACGATGCCTTGTATCAGCCTGAAAGCCGCCAGCGGTTCAGGGCACTGAACAACCTTGGAATGACGGAAGCGGTGCGCGCCTGCACCGAAGCTCCGGAAACCTACACGTTCTGGGACTATCAGGCAGGCGCGTGGCAAAAGAACAACGGGATTCGGATCGACCACATCCTGTTGTCGCCGCAGGCAACCGATCTGATGTCCGGATGCGGTATCGACAAGCATGTTCGCGGATGGGAAAAGCCGTCGGATCACGTGCCCGTTTGGGTTCAACTGGCTGCGTAACGCCGTATCCCGATGTAACACTTGTGGCATCGGCGTATAAACCGCGCAAAACTTCGAAATATTACAAATAGCGTCGAGTACTTGCAGTAATCCTTCTGCATGGTACTCTTTCCGTAATGGGATAACACGACGCCTCTCCTCGCCTGCAGCGGCAAAAAGCGGGCACCGCGCCGGACCGGGAACTTTCCCGGTAAACGTATTTCCATACGTGAAAGCCGCAAGACTGGCGGCGCTGACGACCGGTGTCGGCCTTGTCTTTCTCAGCACCGCCGCGCTCGCGCAAAACATCAGTTGCACGTGCAGATACAAGGGTTCCGACTATGGTGTCGGCGAATCGATCTGTCTGAAGAGCCCCGACGGCATGAAGATGGCCACTTGCTCCATGGTGCTGAACAACACGTCCTGGAAGTTCTCAAACGCCCCATGCCCGCTTTCGCAGCTTAAACCTGAAAACGGCAAGGCTCCGCAAAGCAACGCACTGGGTCCGGCGGACGGCACGTTTCCGATCCTGACGGGTGACGCGGAAGAGGAACTCGGCTGACACGCCGGCACATTCCCGCCGCGTCTCTCATTCGAGCACCACGCGTTACAGGGTTCTGCGTTACTGCGTCTTGAGTTGCTGAGCCGTGAGCATGTCCGGGCGGTTTTGCTGTATCCAGCCATCGGCAAGCGAGCGCGCCTTTTCCCGGACAGGCTCCGGGGAAACAGCGAAATACTGTTCGTGCATCGCATTGATCCAGACAGCGTCCGCCCCGTCAGCCTGCTCCCTTGCAACCGTGAGCCACATGAGACCACGTGCTTTCTTCTTTTCGGACGTGCCGATTGTGTAGAGCGTTTCACCCAATCTTGCCTGAGCCCCGACATGGCCTTTCAGGGCGGCCAGGTTGTACCAGCGCACTGCCATGCGATGATTGTTGTCCTGGTACATGAGACCCAACTGGTACTGGGCATCGGCATCGCCGAAATAGGACGCCGCGTGCGTGAAGATCTGCCTTGCGCGCAGTTCGCTCTTGGGAACTTCGCCCTCGATACCGTTCAGGTAATACGAACCGAGAGCAACAAAGGCGCTCGACACAAACGGAGCGTCGGGCGCGCTCGGGCTGTCGTCGCCATGCTCGCGCACGATCTGGCTGTAGTACTGGAACGCCTTCAGATCATCTTCCTGGACACCGTCACCCTTGGCGTACATCTCGCCGAGTTTCCAGGCGGCCATCGGCTGTCCGTTCTCGGCGGCATATTGCAGCGAGCTGAGCGCTCCTGCCTTGTCACCGGAATAGTATTGCCTGGCACCGGCACGCAGGGCTTCGGTCGGCGAAAGCGTTTCGCCGCCAATTGTGACGTCGGAGTTGGATTGACCGTCGAATGCGGCAGCTGCGCCGCACAGCCCAAGGGACAGAACGGAGCATATCAAACCGCGTTTTCCGATGCTCTTGAACATTGGCAACCAGCCATGCCGGCCGGACTCGCGATTACCGCCAAGCCGAAGTCCAGCGTCAGGCCGTTCGTCCTCGACGGCTTTTAATGTTGTTCGCGCCTCGCGCATTTCCTGTCTCTTTGTTCCGCCCTCATACGCGGACGGTTTTGTTTTTTAAGGTGCCCAAAGTGGCCAAGCAATCCGGCTTAAGTTTGGCCATTGTTGGCTCAATTAAGACGATTTGCGGGTTTCTTCCGTAGGTGATTGCTCAAAGAACAATGCATGCATCATTTTCCGGACAACCGAACGTTAGCGTAACGGTTGCTGCCCAAACATGGCTGAACGTGGGCAACTTCGATTTTCAAGGCCCTCAAACCTCACTCTGTCAGGGAGTGTTGCCGAATTGGCACAATTACGCGATTGCCCCCTGCCCCTTCCTTCCCACATAAACACAAGTGCATTGATGATCGGTTTCCATTCATCCGATTCAACCGCGTCTGTTGAAAACAGGGAGATTGCGGCAAAATGCTTTGCCGTTCTGCATTTGTCCTTCAAACTTGGCACTGATTCGGTGTAGGAGATGACACAGGCCCGACACCATTCGGAAGCAGACCCTTCAGGCGAGACGGAATGAGCGCAAAAGACGATTTGTTTGCCGGCAACGCGGCGCGAGCGACGACAATGGGTGAAAGCACGCCCCAAACCGCGCCAGCGAAGAAGCGCCCGATTGCAGCCGTCCCGATTCCCGAAGACTACTCGGCTGCAGATATCGAGGTTCTTGAAGGCCTGGAGCCTGTTCGCCGCCGACCGGGAATGTATATCGGCGGAACCGACGAGAAAGCGCTGCATCACCTGTTCGCCGAGGTGATCGACAATTCCATGGACGAAGCGGTTGCGGGGCATGCGACCTGGATCGATGTGTCGCTGGGGGCCGACGGCTATCTGACGATCGTCGACAACGGGCGTGGCATTCCCGTGGATCCCCATCCGAAATTCAAGGACAAGTCCGCCCTGGAAGTGATCATGACGACACTCCACGCGGGCGGAAAGTTCGACAGCAAGGTCTATGAGACCTCAGGCGGACTGCACGGCGTCGGTGTATCCGTGGTGAATGCGCTTTCCGAAGAACTGGTCGTGGAAGTCGCCCGCAGCAGGAAACTCTATCGCCAGACCTTTCGAAGGGGACACCCCCAGGGGGGCCTTGAAATGGTCGGCGACACGCAGAACCGGCGCGGAACGCTCGTGCGCTTCAAACCGGATGAGGAGATTTTCGGCAGGAATGCGCGTTTCAAACCCGCGCGCCTGCTCAAGATGGCGCGTTCGAAGGCCTATCTTTTCGGCGGCGTTGAAATCAGGTGGCACTGCGATCCTGATCTCATTGACGCAAAAGAGGCGACACCAGCGGAAGCGGTCTTTCACTTCCCGGGCGGCCTGAAGGATTTTCTGGCGGAACGCCTTACCAGTGAACGCCGCGTCGTCGACGAGATTTTCGCAGGCCGGACCGACAAAACGGGAAAACACGGGTCTGTCGAGTGGGCCGTGAACTGGTTTGCGGGGGATGGTTTCGTCAATTCCTACTGCAACACCGTTCCCACCCCGGAAGGCGGCACCCACGAAGCCGGGTTCCGCTACGCGCTGCTGCGCGGCCTCAAGGCCTATGGCGAACTCACGAACAACAAGAAAGCCAGCATCATCACCGGCGACGACGTGATGACTTCAGCCGGCGGGATGCTGTCCGTGTTCATACGCGAGCCGGAGTTCGTCGGGCAGACCAAGGACAAACTTGCCACCAACGAGGCCACCCGCGTAACCGAAGCTGCGGTCCGCGATGCCTTCGACCACTGGCTCACGGCTTCCCCGAACCAGGCAAACAAGCTGCTGGAATGGGTGATCGACCGAGCGGACGAACGCCTGAGACGCCGCCAGGAAAAGGACGTCGCGCGCAAGTCGGCTGTCAGGAAACTCCGCTTGCCCGGCAAACTTGCCGACTGTTCGGCCAATCAGGCAGATGGGACCGAGCTCTTCATCGTTGAGGGCGACTCGGCCGGGGGCTCCGCCAAACAGGCGCGCAACCGTTCAAACCAGGCTGTGCTGCCCTTGCGCGGCAAGATCCTGAACGTCGCCAACGCCGGACGCGACAAGCTTGTTGCGAACCAGCAGTTGGCTGATCTCATTCAGGCGCTGGGGTGCGGAACAAGGTCACAGTACCGGGATTCCGACCTTCGCTACGAGAAGATCGTGATCATGACGGACGCGGATGTAGACGGCGCGCACATTGCGTCCCTTCTGATCACCTTCTTCTACCGGGAAATGCCGGAACTGATCCGCAGCGGCCACCTGTTCCTAGCCGTCCCGCCCCTTTACCGTCTCAGTCAGGGCGGCAAAACACTCTATGCGCGTGACGACGCGCACAAGGATGAGCTTCTCGAGACGGCTTTCAAAGGAAAGTCCAAGGTGGAAATCGGCCGATTCAAGGGCTTGGGCGAGATGCTGCCGGCGCAGCTCAAGGAAACGACGATGGATCCGGCCAAACGGTCGATGCTGAAAGTCGCGGTCGACGAGATGGATATCGGGACGACCAACGACACGGTTGAAAGACTTATGGGCAACAAGCCCGAGGCCCGGTTCAGGTTCATTCAAGAGAATGCCGAATTTGCGGATGATCTTGATATTTAAGCGAAACCGGCATCGCTTGCTCCAGATCGGCTCGACGTACCTCTGCGCGCAGAAGCACTTTTACAGATAATCAGATGCACAACGTTCAGGCAGTCTGGAATTTTTGTTGCAAAAACAGGTGCTCATTTTGCAAATTATTGCGGCAGATGAAGGCACCGGGAAGCAGAAAAACAAGTGCATAGCTCCGCACTATTAACTGAGTTGGACATTATTGCTCGGAAATACTCGATTTTGTTGGAAATTTACCTCTATGGCGCATTGACACCCGGGCGCATGAATGTAGTGTGTGCCCACGATAGCGCCGGAGGTTTCCGTCGTTCTGTCGTCTAACAATCACAACATTTGGGCGAAACGCTCCATGTCATTTGATACTCTCGGTCTTAGCGAGAAGGTGCTCTCTGCAGTTGACGCAGCGGGTTATAAGGAACCCACAGCCATTCAGGCCGGCGCGATCCCGCAGGTGCTTGAACGGCGGGACATTCTCGGCATTGCCCAGACCGGGACCGGCAAGACTGCCAGCTTTACCCTGCCCATGCTGACGCTCCTGGAAAAGGGACGCGCCAGGGCAAGGATGCCGCGTACGCTCATTCTGGAACCCACGCGCGAACTCGCTGCCCAGGTTGAAGAGAATTTCGAGAAATACGGCACCAACCACAAACTCAATGTGGCCCTTCTGATCGGTGGCGTGTCCTTTGCCGAACAGGACCGGAAGCTTGATCGAGGCACCGACGTGCTGATCGCAACGCCCGGACGGCTTCTGGACCATTTCGAACGCGGAAAACTGCTGCTTCAAGGCGTTGAAATCCTGGTTATCGACGAAGCCGACCGCATGCTGGATATGGGCTTTATCCCGGATATCGAACGCATCTGCAAACTGATCCCGTTCACGCGCCAGACGCTGTTCTTTTCGGCAACCATGCCGCCGGAGATTCAGCGTCTTACGGATACGTTCCTGCAAAACCCGGCGCGTATCGAGGTCGCACCGACGTCTTCCACTGCGGACAATGTCAGCCAGCAGCTGAGAGCGTCTCCGTCCAAGGACTATGAAAAGCGCGCTGCATTGCGCGAACTCCTGGACGGTGCTGAAGAACTGAAGAACGCGATCGTGTTCTGCAACCGCAAACGGGATGTCTCAACCCTCTTCCGCTCGCTCGAGCGGCATGAATACAATGTCGGCACACTGCACGGAGACATGGACCAGCGCACGCGCATGATGATGCTGGACAACTTCCGCAAAGGGAGCATCAAGCTTCTCGTTGCCAGCGATGTCGCCGCCCGCGGGCTCGACATTCCAGAAGTCAGCCACGTGTTCAACTACGATGTCCCGATCAACGCGGAAGACTACGTGCACCGCATCGGCCGCACGGGACGCGCGGGCCGCTCCGGAACCGCCTACACGCTCGTGACCGGTGAGGACAAGAAGTATCTCGACGCGATCGAAACGCTCATCAACAAGACAATCGACTGGCTCGGCGAGCCGATTGACTTCGAGGCCGCGGCCAAGGAACGCAAGGCGCGCCGCAAATCAGGCAAAGCCTCGAAGAGCGAATCCAGCAATGACAACGACGCTCCCCAGGCAAAACCGTCTGGCAGACGCCGTTCCCAATCAAAACAACGTGACACCGACACGGACGGCAGACAGGAGCAGAAAGACGCAATGAGCCCGGTATCAGTTTCCGAACTTCCGCAGAAACCCGCGAGCAAAAAGTCCAGAAACGATAAACTCGAGCCTGCTTTCAGCCCGGGTGTTCACATACCTGCATTCCTGCTGCGCGAACCGCGTCCGAAAAAAGCTTCGTAACGTCACTTTTTACAGGGTTTTCCCTTAAGCTTAACCGCTCCTTAAATCTTCCATCAGAACTTGGGATCTATATCTTGTGACCGTGTGGGGCGGATTCGCAGGGTGAAGGTGAGAGAAGTTCTATGTCTGAAGAAGACGACCATAGCCGGACCATCAAGTATGGTGAGTCCGCTGTCGGATATATAAGAAAAAACACGCTGCCCGCGTACCCGCGCTCCTATGAGCTTTGGTACACGTATGCTGCCGGTTACAATCAAGGGCTCAACAGGGCCGTCAACGAGACAATCAAGGAAAAAGGCAGGGTCAGCACCGACGAAATGCTGAACCTTTACGGCCGTTTCCTGTCCCCTACCCGCCTGGGTGACCGGCTCGACGAAGTCGGCACGAAGGTTTCCAGAGAAGTTGAAGAACTGATTGAGTCGCTCAAGCTGAGCGCGGATGCGACGTCCGATTATGGCAGCTCGCTTGAGCAGGCCGGCGAAAAGATAAAGCGCCTGGATGATCCGCAGAAGCTTCAGCTCTATGTTACGCATCTGGTGAAATCGACCCAGAACGCGGTGGCCTCGAATCGCAAGCTCGAGAGCCAGTTGCTGGAATCGAAAAAACACATCGAAAATCTGCAGTCGTCCCTTGAAGCGATTCGCTATGAATCTCTGACCGACGAACTCACGACGCTCAACAACCGGAAACATTTTGAAGTTTCCCTGGAAAAGATTGTCGACCAGTCCAAGGACAGCAAACGCAGCTTCGCGCTGCTGATGACGGATATCGACCACTTCAAGAAGTTTAATGACACCTACGGTCACCAGACGGGCGACCAGGTGCTGCGCCTCGTTGCACTGGCTGTCAAACAGAACATCAAGACCCAGGACATTGCATGCCGCTACGGCGGTGAAGAGTTTTCCATCATCCTGCCTCAGTCCAACCTTGAAGAAGCGGGTGAAATCGGCGAACGGATTCGCACGGCGGTTATGTCCAAGGAACTGGTGAAGCGGTCAACCGGCGAGAATCTCGGCCGCGTGACGATTTCAGTCGGTATTGCGATCTTCGACCAGATCGACACGGCACATTCAATCGTCTCACGTGCGGACGAGGCTCTCTATGCAGCCAAGAATGCAGGTCGGAACCTTGTTAAGACCGAACTGGATCTGCCGTCAGCCAAGGCCGCTGAAAACGTCGCCTGACACGCCTTGCACACGATGACCTTGCTCGCGATCACGCGAACAGACCCTCCAAAGTCCGCCTGACCGACTACGCTTTCGCGTCGAGGCCCATCTGCCAAAAATCACTTTCCAGCCGGCACGCTTTTTCAAAGAGTGACAGGACGCGCGGATATCTGTGGTCGGTCAGAACGAGATCCGAGGTCGCTTCAAACCAGGCCTCGAACCCCTTTGCCAGATCCTGATAGCCTTCACCGGCATATTCCTGGATCCAGCGCTGATAGGGATTATCCGGATTGTCGCTGCCGTCCTGCTGCAACCGCTTACCGATTTCCGCGTAGCCCAGAATGCACGGCGCGAGCGCGGCCTGCAGATCAAGAAGATCTCCCGACATGCCGGCGTCGAGAACAAAGCGCGTGTAGGCCATGGTCGGCGTGTCTTCGGGCGCATTCTCGATTTCCTGCCGCTCCATGCCCCAGCGACCGCAAATTTCTATGTGCAGCTCAAGTTCGACATCCAGGATGGCCTTCACGCCTTCAAGCGAATGACGCATGTCGGCTAGCGTCGGGCTTTTGTAGACGCCAAGTGCATAGGCCCGGGCAAACTGGATGAGAAACAGGTAGTCCTGAACAAGGTAGTGCTTGAAACACTCGATCGGCAGGTCACCCTTGCCAAGCTGGTCGACAAAGGCGTGGCGTGTGTAATCGGCCCATTGCGACGCTGCGTGCGTCTTGAGCCTTTCAAACAGTGTCATGGGAACTCTCGTCGCAGATCGATCCGGGCAATGGATCAGTTGAGGGGCAACGCACCGGCGTCTGCGGCCTGCAGCGATACGGATTCACCGCAGCCGCACGCGGACACTTCATTCGGATTCTTGAAGATGAAACCGGAGCGGAATTTGGTGACCTCGAAGTCCATCTCTGTTCCAAGCAGGAAAAGAACGGCGGAAGGATCGATGAAGAGTTTTGCGCCCTTGTCCTCGATCACGTCATCCCCCGGCTTGGCATCTTCCACGAGATCCATGGTGTATTCCATGCCGGCGCAGCCGCCCTTCTTGATCCCGACACGCAGTCCGATGGCATCCTTGTCAGCGTTCTCGACAAGTTCCCTGACGCGTTCGGCGGCGGTGTCGGTCATTGTCATGACCTGAAATTTTCCGGCGGAAGCCATTCGGTCCTCTATCTGCTTCTAAGGTTCGAAACCTGATATAGGCATTCAGATTATCGGAAAAAAGGTTTCAGACTCAATACCAGTTGAGCGCGACCTTTGCCTCGTCCGACATGCGATCAGGCGTCCATGGCGGATCGAACACCATATCGACATTAACCGGACCAACGCCAGCGACAGCCGAGACGGCGTTTTCGACCCAACCCGGCATTTCGCCGGCGACCGGACATCCCGGTGCGGTCAGCGTCATGTCGATGTTGATCGAGCGGTCGTCTTCGATATCGACCTTGTAGATCAGACCGAGTTCATAGATATCGCACGGAATTTCAGGGTCATAGACAGATTTCAGGGCCCCGACGATGTCTGTCGTCAACCGGTCCAGTTCTTCTGCCGGGATCGTCGTCTTCGCCGATACCTCTGCCTGCAGCTCAGCGCCGTCCGCTGCCGTATCTATCGTGGTTGCATTTTCCATGTTGGGTCCGTCCTTACCCGAAAAAGCTCTGTGCTTTCAACAACGCCTCGTAGAGCGCGTCCACTTCCTGACGCGTGTTGTAGAGGCCGAAGCTTGCACGACATGTAGAGGTTACACCATATCTTGCCAAGAGCGGCTGTGCACAGTGCGTGCCCGCCCTCACCGCCACGCCGGCGCGGTCGATGATTGTCGCAACGTCATGCGCATGCGCACCCTGCACCTCGAATGACACAATGGCGCCCTTTCCGGGCGCATTGCCGAAGATCCTCAGCGAATTGATCTCGCGCAGCTTTTCGTGCGCATAGTCCTTCAGGTCCGCCTCATGGCGCGCAATGTTCTCACGCCCGATCATGTCCATGTAGTCAAGCGCCGCGCCCAGTCCGATCGCCTGCACGATCGGCGGTGTTCCGGCCTCGAACCGGTGCGGCGGCTCGTTGTAGGTAATGACGTCCTCGGTGACATCGAGGATCATTTCGCCGCCGCCGTTGAACGGACGCAAGGCGTTCAGCCGCTCGGGCTTGCCCCACAGAACGCCGATCCCCGAGGGGCCATAGACCTTGTGGCCTGTGAAGACGTAGTAATCACAGCCGAGATCCTGGACATCCACCGGCATGTGCACGGCAGCCTGGCTGCCGTCGACCAGAACCTGGATACCCCGTTCGTGCGCGATTTCGCAGATCTCCTTGATCGGCACCACGGTGCCGAGCACATTGGACATGTGCGTGATGGCGACAAGTTTCGTCCGGTCACTCAAGGTGTCCACGAACGCATCGAGATCGAAGGTACCGTCCTCGCGCACATACACCCATTTCAGAACCGACCCATGCCGTTCGCGGTGGAAGTGCCACGGCACGATATTGGAATGGTGCTCCATGATCGACAGCACGATCTCGTCACCTTCACCGAAGAAGTCCGGGCCGAGGCCATAGGAAACCAGGTTGATGGCTTCCGTGGTCGACTTGGTGAAGACGACTTCGTCGACGGATTTGGCGTTCAGGAACCGGCGCACCTTCTCGCGCGCCGCCTCATAGTTGTCCGTTGCCGTGTTGGACAGGAAATGCAGCCCGCGATGCACGTTGGCATATTCTTCCGAATAGGCCTTGGAGACGGCATCGATCACGGCGTTCGGTTTTTGCGCCGACGCGCCGTTGTCAAGGTAGACCAGAGGCTTGCCATAGACTTCGCGCGACAGGATCGGGAAATCCCGGCGGATGGCTTCCACGTCATATCCCGTTGTCACGGGCTCTTTTTCTGCAGTCGCGACGGTCATGCGGCGCTGATCCTTATCTCCAAACCCTTCGGCGTGACCTAGTGACTGGCAAGCCAGTCGCGCACGCGCGCTTCAAGGCCCTCGGTCACATCATCTTCGCCATATTCCTCGATCGCTTCCGACAGGAAGGCAAGAACGAGGAGCGTTTTCGCTTCATCTTCCGGAATGCCCCGGGCGCGCAGGTAAAACAGCAGATCCTCATCGATCTGGCCGCTTGTGGCCCCATGCGCGCACAGCACGTCATCGGCAAAGATCTCAAGTTCCGGCTTGTTGGCCATCTCGGCGTCTTCCGACAACAGCAAGGCCTGCGTCATCATCTCGCCGTCGGTCTTCTGCGCATGCTGCGCAACGTTGATCCGGCCCTGGTAAACGCCCTTGGCATTGCCGTCGAGCACGGTCTTGAAGAACTCCCGGCTGTTGCAATGGGGAACGGCGTGATCGACGATCAGCGTCTGGTCCGCCAGATCGCTGCCACCGGCCATGGTAACGCCGTAGATCTTGGCTTCGGAGTTTTCACCCGTGAAATTGATGAACTGCTGATTGCGCGCAAAGCGAGGACCAGCCATGAAGCCAAGCGACTTGAATTCCGCTTCCGCACCGATGGTCGCAATCGTGGTCAGGAGGCGTGCAGCATCATTCGACCCGACGATCAGACGTGTCGTTGCGAGGAACGCCTTGTCTGCCACATCGTAGTCGAACACCGCATTCAGTTCGCCCTCGCCGGTTTCGCCGATGAAGGTTTCCAGAAGCCGCAGGCTTCCGTCTGCCCCGACGCGAACCTTGTTCCGCGTAACCTGGGCACCTGACGACGTCGCAACATGGATCAGTTCAACCGGCTTCGACACCTTGGCACCGTCAGCAACCTCGATCACCACGCCACCTTGGACGAAGGCCGTGTTGAGGGCGACAACGCCATCACAGGGCCCGGTTTTCGGAGAGGCAAGCAGTTGCGAACCGTGTTCACCGGCCAGAGCGTCGTTGAGATCCGTCACCGTGACACCCTCGGCAGCAAGCGCTTCGATGTCAGACAGTTCAGC
Organism: Roseibium sp. MMSF_3412; assembly: GCF_030733265.1. Taxonomy (GTDB): domain Bacteria; phylum Pseudomonadota; class Alphaproteobacteria; order Rhizobiales; family Stappiaceae; genus Roseibium. The sequence continues at coordinate 82,521 of NZ_JASHJI010000015.1, forward strand.
AACAAATGATCCGTTCGCAATTACGAGCTTGTGACGCTCAAGGTCGCCGAACAGGTTTTCGGCTGCCAAAAGATCCTTTGCGTTGGTGACCTCGGCTTTCGAAACGAGCTGTGCCGCGGATTTCATGAACGCGCGCAGATCGGAATACTTGTATTCTTCAACGCGGCGGTGCGGCAATCCGCGGTCCCGGATCTGGTTGACGGCTGCCTCGCGCAATGCGGAAACAGCGACGGAACCGGCAAGGTCCGGTTTCGCGGCCTCGAAGCGGTCGAACAGATCGCTTTCGGCCTGGGTGTGTCTGATAGGCATGCTGGCGTTCATTTTGCGTTCTTCCCTCAAGCGGCTGCTTCGACGAAGTCTGCGTAACCGTTTTTCTCCAGCTCAAGCGCCAGGTCCTTGTCGCCTGTCTTGACGATCCGGCCCTTGGACAGAACATGGACGACATCCGGAACGATGTGATCGAGCAAGCGCTGGTAGTGCGTGATCACGACCATGGCCCGATCAGGCCCGCGGAGCTTGTTGACCCCTTCGGACACGATGCGCAGGGCATCGATATCAAGACCGGAATCGGTTTCATCGAGCACGCAAAGTTTCGGCTCCAAGAGAGACATCTGGAGGATCTCGGCACGCTTCTTCTCGCCGCCCGAGAAGCCGACATTGAGCGGACGTTTCAGCATGTCCATGGAAACATTGAGGTGGCTTGCCGCCGCCTTGACCCGCTTCATGAAGTCCGGGATGGAGAGAACGTCTTCGCCGCGCGCCTTGCGCTGTGCGTTCATGGCCGTTTTCAGGAATTCCATCGTGGCAACGCCCGGAATTTCGATCGGGTACTGGAACGCCAGGAACATGCCGGCTGCTGCCCGCTCGTCCGGTTCCATCTCCAGCATGTTCTCACCGTTGAAGAGCACTTCGCCCTCGGTGATCTCATAGTCTTCCTTACCGGCCAGAACATAGGACAGGGTCGACTTGCCAGAGCCGTTGGGACCCATGATGGCGTGGACTTCGCCCGCGTTGACGGTCAGATCGACACCGCGCAGGATTTCCGTTTCGTCTTCCGCAATGCGGGCGTGAAGGTTTTTGATCTCAAGCATTTTTTGCTTCCGTCTCGTTTTCCGTTTTGTCTCTTTCAATCGCCATAAGACGAAGATCTTCTGCTCTTTTCTTGCGTGTCGAGCGAGTGTTCCAAACTTTGACAGCGACATAGCCAAGAGTGGCGACAACAAACATCACTCCAGCATATCCAACCAGGCTTCTGTCGACGATCAAGAGCACCAAAGTCGCGACCAGTAGAGTTCCAAGCAGTGGTCCGAAGAAACTCTCAACGTGATACGTGCGCTTGTATCTTTGTTGGGCTTCGAGACCATCTTGAACCTGCAACAAGCGCTCTGTTGCCTTGATCTGCGCCTGTTCAATGCCTGACTCTTCGAACTCCGAACCGCGATCCATCGTTGAGTTCAACCTCGCAACAACAAATCTGTGTTAGCCAACCGATCCTTCCAGGCTGATCGAAATCAGCTTCTGTGCCTCGACTGCGAATTCCATCGGCAACTGCTGGATCACGTCCTTGACAAAGCCGTTGACGATCAGCGCCACCGCCTCTTCTTCCGAAAGGCCGCGCTGCAGGCAATAGAACATCTGGTCGTCCGATATCTTCGATGTCGTCGCCTCGTGCTCGAACTGTGCCGATGCGTTCTTGCTTTCGATGTAGGGAACGGTGTGTGCACCGCAGTCCTGACCGATCAGCAGCGAGTCGCACTGCGTGAAGTTACGCGCGTTCGACGCCTTCTTGTGCGCAGAGACGAGACCCCGATAGGTGTTCTGCGACCGGCCTGCAGAGATGCCCTTGGAGATGATCCGGCTGGACGAATTCTTGCCCAGGTGGATCATCTTGGTGCCGCTGTCGACCTGCTGGTAGCCGTTGGAGACCGCGATGGAGTAGAACTCACCGCGCGAATTCTCGCCGCGCAGGATGCAGGACGGGTATTTCCAGGTGATCGCGGACCCGGTCTCGACCTGGGTCCAGGAGATCTTGGAGTTCTTGCCCCGGCAATCGCCGCGCTTGGTGACGAAATTGTAGATGCCGCCCTTGCCGTCCTTGTCGCCCGGGAACCAGTTCTGGACCGTCGAATACTTGATCTCGGCATCGTCCAGCGCAACCAATTCAACGACAGCGGCATGAAGCTGGTTTTCATCGCGCTGCGGCGCGGTGCAGCCTTCCAGGTAGGAGACGTAGGATCCCTTTTCCGCGATGATCAGCGTGCGCTCGAACTGGCCCGTGTTCTGCTCGTTGATCCGGAAATAGGTCGACAGTTCCATCGGGCAGCGCACGCCCTCCGGGATGTAGACGAAAGACCCGTCGGAGAACACGGCGGAGTTCAGTGTGGCGTAGTAGTTGTCGGTCACCGGAACCACGGAACCGAGGTACTTCTTGACCAGATCCGGATATTCGCGCAACGCCTCGGAAATGGAACAGAAGATGACACCGGCCTTCTTCAGCTCTTCCTTGAAGGTCGTGACGACGGAGACGGAATCGAAGACAGCGTCCACGGCCACCCGGTTCTTCGGCTCAACGCCGGCCAGGATTTCCTGTTCGGCCAGCGGAATGCCCAGCTTCTCGTAAGTCGCCAGCAGTTCCGGATCGACCTCATCCAGGCTCTTGGGACCTTCAACCGATTTCGGAGCGGCCCAATAGTAGAGGTCGTCGAAATCGATCTTCGGATAGGAGACACGCGCCCAGTCCGGCTCGTCCATCTGCTGGAAACGGCGCAGCGCGTCCAGACGCCATTCCGTCATCCATTCCGGCTCGTTCTTCTTTGCGGACAGAAAGCGGATCGTCTCTTCGGACAGACCCTTGGCGCCTTTTTCAGACTCAATGTCGGTCACAAAGCCGTATTTATACTGGTCAACATCGATAGCTTTCACCTGATCGATGGTTTCCTGTACAGCTGGCATCCCTTGCCTCCATCTGGCGGACCTTGTCCGCGTCTTGAACACAAACCGGATCGATTGTGCCGCTCCGGCCATAACGTTGGCGGTATCCCGCCGAATTACCGTGTCACGCAGCCCGGCTGCGCGCCTCCGGGTTGAGCCTGTCGACGACCGCCGGCCAGAGCTCCAGAAATGCGTCAATCTCGTCGGTCCGGGTGTTCCAGCCCGTGCTGATACGGATGGCGCAGCGTGCGAGATCCTCATCCACGCCCATCGCGGTCAGGACATGCGACACCGAAACCTTCCCGGACGAACACGCAGACCCGGATGAAACTGATACGCGCTCCAGATCCAAAGCGATCAGGACTGTCTCAGCCGGGATGTCGCGAACAGCGAAACATGTCGTGTTGGCGAGCCGCTCAACAGCCTCGCCAAAGATAAGTGTGTCGGGGCAGACCGATTTCAATCCGGTTTCGAGCAAAGTTTTCATGCCCTGAAAGTGGTCTTGGGAATCCAAGTCCGAAAGTGCGTCTTCCGCGGCATTGCCGAACGCCACGATCGCAGCGACATTTTCCGTTCCGCCCCGGCGCCAGTTCTCCTGGCCGCCACCGACCATCAGCGGAGCAGGAGATCTGGAGGCCGATCGTGTCACGACGGCGCCGATGCCCTGCGGCCCGCCGAACTTGTGTGCGGAAAGCGTAATCGCATCTGCCTGCCAGTCTTCCATATCGATCTTGATCCGGCCGGCAGCCTGAACGGCGTCCACATGGAAAAAGTGTCCGCATTCGCGTGTTATCGCGCCAATTTCGGCGAGCGGCTGAATGACCCCGGTTTCGTTGTTGGCTGCCATGACGGAGACAAGGCCAGGCTCGGCTTCAGAAACGGCTTGCCGCAGCGCGTCGAGTTGAACAATGCCATCCCTGTCAACCGGCACGAGGACCTGGTCCGCCACGGCAAAGCGGCCGCCTGTCAGCACGGACGGGTGCTCGATGGCGCTGATAAATAGCTTGTCCAGATAGACAGGATTGCCGCCATCCTGCCAGACGCGGGAAAGCGCGGTCATGTTCGCTTCCGTACCGCCGGAGACAAACGTCACCGACCGTGTACCGGTGCCACAAAGACGGGCAACGCTGTCTCTCGCAGCCTCGACCCGGCCACGCGCCTTGCGGCCGTTGGAATGGACCGATGAGGCATTGCCCGTGTCGTTCAAAACCTCGATCATGGCTTCCCGGGCGCCGGAACGCAGCGGCGCACCAGCGTTGTAATCGAGATAGATCGGGGCCGAAAGACGTGGCATAAGACCTCAAAAGCCAGGATCGACAAGTTTGACGGTGTCGAAATTCCGCTTTATTGCCAGACACATGTTCGAAAAACTTGAAATTTTTCTCTGTGATGACGATAACACCCCCCAACCGGTCGAACCGAGTGTTGCCTGCCGTGGGCGGATGATGCGAACTTTCGAATAATTCTAAACAAGGTTCTAGAAACTCGGAGGCTAAGAGTCAAGTTTAGACTTACGGGAAATCACGTATACAGAATCCAAATTTCAGCGCCTCCCGTCACGGCGCGACAATATGACAAGGACATAGCGCTTCATGCCTGAGGTGATCTTCAACGGTCCCGCCGGCCGGCTCGAGGGCCGGTTCCACCCCGCGAAAAAACGCAACGCCCCCATCGCACTGGTTTTGCACCTTCACCCGCAATTCGGCGGGACGATGAACAACCAGATCGTCTACCAGATGTATTACATGTTCGCGCGGCGTGGTTTTGCGGTTCTGCGCTTCAACTTCCGCGGCGTGGGCCGGTCTCAGGGTACCTTCGATCATGGCCAGGGTGAATTGTCCGATGCGGCAGCGGCGCTCGACTGGGTGCAGACCGTACATCCCGATGCGCGGGCGTGCTGGATCGGCGGATTTTCATTCGGTGCGTGGATCGGTATGCAGCTGCTAATGCGCCGCCCGGAAGTCGAGGGCTTCATCTCGGTTGCGCCGCCGGCCAACCTGCATGACTTTTCGTTCCTTGCCCCCTGCCCGTCATCCGGCCTGATCGTTCACGGCGACAACGACAAGGTCGTGCCCCAGAAGGATGTCCAGACGCTGGTCGACAAGCTCAAGACTCAAAAGGGTATCGTGATCGATCACGAAACGATCCCGGGGGCCAACCACTTCTTCGAAAACGACATGGAAGAGCTGCTGGAGCGCTGCGGTACCTATGTCGATGGCCGGCTCGGTCTCACCCCCGAAGACTACGTCGATATCGACTGATCATTTTCCGGAGGAGCCCGCCAGACCGGCGGGCTTTTTTTATGCCTGAAGATCTTCTGATCCGCCCCGCCACCCGCTCAGACTTGACCGACGTGCTCTCGCTTTATCAAGATCTCAATCCGGAAGATCTCAACGCCGACCGCGTCCGGCAGGAACAGACCTACCGCAGATGCTCGATCAGCCGGGACTGACAATCCTGCTTGCATTTCTTGATGGAAACCCGGTTGCGACGCTGACACTGGTGATCGTGCCAAACCTCACGCGCGGCTGTGCACCTTATGCAATTGTGGAAAACGTGGTCACACTGACTTCGTGCCGCGGAAAAGGAATTGGAAAGCGGCTGATGAAGGACGGGATCGATCTGTGCTGGGAGGCGGGCTGCTTCAAGATCATGCCAGAGCTTTTTCCGACCCATTTTGCTCATTTGATGAGGATGTCCTGTTCACTCGGCCAGGCGGGTCACGAAGCGCGATGCGGTGCATCGCGCAAGTGGCACAACGCAGCCGATGGGCCGGACATCCTCACCCGTTGCGGAACCCATTCAAGCAAGAATCATTAAGGTTGGCCGGGCCCTTTTTCGCTCTGGCGTCGTTGGTCCACCCTTGTGGTGGGAAACACCGCGGCGGGCGAACCGTCTCGCCAGCACGAAAAAGGGCCGCGGTCAAATGATCCAAATGGGTCGGAAAAAGCTCGAGTGTCCGGATCAGCCAATCTACCCGCGCACAGGTTTTACGAAAACATGGGCTTCACGCGCAGCAAGATCGGCTTTGAACTGAGACAGCCCGGTTACGCGCCGCGAAAGATCACGTAAGTCCGTGTCCTCAGCCCTGGAACGGCTTTTTCCTAGGGATACCGGGTCCTGATTCGACACCGTCGTCAGGTCCGGCGAGCGGGTCTTCGCCGTCGGCTACGACACCCTTGATCGGCGGTCCGTCATAGTCTTCGGGCGGCGGGACCGTTGACGCGAGCTTGCAGTTGGTCAGCCAGATATCATAGACCGCGTGTTCAACCGCATGCAGACCCGGACTGGCGGCATACATCCAGCCGGAGAAAATCCGCCGCACTTCATTGTTGAGCGTAATCTCATCCACCTGCACAAAGCCGGTCGTCAAGGGCGATTCTGTCTGGGGACGCGTGTGGCAGACCCTTGGCGTCACCTGAAGCGCACCGAACTGAACCGTTTCGCCGATATAGACATCGAACGAAATGATGCGGCCCGTGATCTTGTCGAGGCCGGAAAAGACGGCAACCGGATTTTCGATCTTCTCTGCATTCGCCGCGTCAACAGCAACGAAAGGTGCAAGCATTGCAAAGGCTGCAACGGTGAATATCCGTCTTGCTGAGTTCCTGATTTTGACCACGTCTGCCATCGGTGTCTGAGTCGCTGGATCTAGAATAGCTCTTTCGGGAAAGGTGGCGCTAGCACCGAATTGCGGCCCCGGCAAGACATGCCGACCCGGGACCGCGTTGTGCCGATCAGCCAATCTCCGCCAGCCGATCAAGGGCGATCTGCACCTTGGCGCGCTTTTCCGTGAATTCAGAGACCTTCTCACGCTCACCGTCGACCACGTCCGCCGGCGCCTTTTCGACGAATTTCGGGTTGTTGAGCTTTTTCTCGATCTTGGAAATGTCGGCATCCAGTTTGCCGATTTCCTTTTCAAGACGGGCCTTTTCCGCACCGAGGTCGATAACACCGGCGAGCGGCAAGCAGACCGTCGCCTCCCCGACGATGATCTGTGCGGAGCCTTTGGGTGCCGCGTCTGCCAACTCGACCTTTTCGGCGCGTGCGAGCCTGAGAACGGCGGATTCGTGGGTGGAAAGACGCTTCTTGGTTTCCTCGCTTGCTCCCGTGATCACAATTGCAACCTTGGCGCCCGCCGGCACATTCATTTCGGCGCGAACGGAGCGGATTTCCGAGATAAGGTTGACCAGCCAGTTGATTTCCGCCGCCGCCGTTTCGTCCGCAACCTTCGCCTCCGGCCACGCTGTCAGCATCAGCAAATCACTGGCAGCGTTTCCTTCCTCGCCGAGGCGCTCCCACAATTCTTCGGTGAGGAACGGCATGAAGGGATGAAGAACCTTCAGGATCTCGTCGATTGCCCAGGCTGTCGTCGCCCTTGTTTCGGCTTTGGCGACTTCGTCATCGCCGTTGAAGATCGGTTTGGCGAGTTCCAGGAACCAGTCGCAAAAGCTGTTCCAGGTGAACTTGTAGACCGCGCCGGCAGCATCGTTGAACCGGTAGTCTTCCAGCGCCGCGGTTACTTCCGCGATACACCGGCCCATTTCAGTGGCGATCCAGCGGTTAAGCGTATGTTTCGTTGCCGAGGGTTCAAATCCCTCGACACGGGCACAGCCGTTCATTTCAGCAAAGCGGGACGCATTCCAGAGCTTCGTCGCAAATCGCTGACCGCCCTCGGCCGCCTGATCTGACATGCGTAGCGTCCGGCGCGACTGGACTTCCTGGCTGGCAAGCGCAAAGCGGGTCGCGTCGGCACCGTAACTGTCGATCAGTTCGAGCGGGTCGAGAACATTGCCGAGAGATTTCGACATTTTCTTCCCGTTCTTGTCGACAACGATCGAGTTGATATAGACCGTGTGGAACGGGACTTCCTTCATGAAATGAATGCCCTGCATCATCATCCGGGCCACCCAGAAGAAGATGATGTCGAAGCCGGTGACGAGAACGTCCGTCTTGTAGTAGCGCTCCAGTTCAGGCGTTTCATGCGGCCACCCAAGTGTCGAGAACGGCCAAAGCGCGGAGGAGAACCAGGTGTCGAGAACATCTTCGTCACGCGTGAGGGTCTTGCCACCGGCTTTTGCGACGGCTTCTTCTTCGGTTGCCGCGCAATATTCGTTGCCGTCCTCGTCATACCAGACCGGGATCTGGTGTCCCCACCAGAGCTGGCGCGAAATACACCAGGGCTGAATGTCGTTCAGCCAGTTGTAATAGGTCTTGTCCCAATTCTCCGGAACGAACTTCGTGTTGCCATCCTGCACCGCCTTGAGCGCCGGTGCTGCCAGTGTCTTGGCATCGACAAACCACTGGTCGGTCAGCATCGGCTCGATGACGACTTTCGAGCGGTCGCCGAAGGGCTGCATGATCTTCTTGGATTCGACCATCGGAAGTTCGGAAGGCCCGGTTTCGTCTTCTCCGAGCGCACGGATGACAGCCCGACCCTGCGGATGCCAATCCGGTGCCTGGCCCTTCATCCACGCAACCTCGGGATGATCGGCCGGGACCATGACAGCAAGCCCTTCCGCCGTGATCTGCTCGATGACGCGCTTTCTTGCCTCAAAACGGTCCAGGCCGCGCAAGTCGTCCGGAACGATGTTGATCTCATCGACCTCGTTGACGGTCATCTCGGCCCCATCGATGATCGACTGCGCTTTCGCCGCTTCCTCGACATAGGCTGCACCGTCGGAGCGCATCGCACCCTTGGTGTCCATCAGCCGGTACATCGGGATCTTGTTCCGCTGTGCAACACCATAGTCGTTGAAATCGTGCGCACCGGTGATCTTCACCGCGCCCGACCCGAAATCCGGATCAGGATAGTCATCGGTGATGATCGGGATCAGGCGTCGATGCTCTTTCGGCCCGACCGGTATTTCACACAATTTGCCGACAATCGGCGCGTAGCGTGTGTCGCCCGGATGAACGGCGACCGCGCCGTCGCCGAGCATCGTCTCGGGCCGCGTTGTCGCGATGGAGATATAGTCGCGGGTCTCGCGGAGGGTGATGTTCCCTTCCTCGTCCTTTTCGACATATTCATATGTCTCGCCACCGGCCAGCGGATACTTGAAGTGCCACATGTGGCCATCGACTTCGATGTTCTCGACTTCAAGATCCGAGATTGCGGTTTCGAACTTGGGGTCCCAGTTCACCAGCCGCTTGGAGCGGTAGATCAGGCCTTCATTGTAAAGGTCGACGAAGACTTTCAGAACCGCCGCAGACAGGTTGGGCGACATGGTGAACTCGGTCCTGCTCCAGTCGCAGGACGCGCCGAGGCGTTTCAGCTGACCGAGGATCGTTCCTTCGGACTTCCGCTTCTGCTCCCAGACCCGTTCGACAAAGGCTTCACGGCCCATCTCGCGGCGGCCGGGCTGCTGGGTTTCCATAAGCTCGCGCTCGACAACCATCTGCGTCGCGATCCCGGCGTGATCGGTGCCGGGCTGCCACAGGACGTCAAAACCCTGCATCCGCTTCCAGCGAACCAGAATGTCCTGCAGCGTGTTGTTGAGCGCGTGACCCATATGCAGCGAGCCGGTCACGTTTGGCGGCGGAATCACGATTGAGAAGGCCGGCGCGCCATCCTTGGCACCTGCTCCGGCCTTGAAGGCCTCCGCCTTTTCCCAGGTTTCGTAAATCCGCGGCTCAACGCTGGCCGCATCGTAAGTCTTTTCAAGCATCAGGGTCACTCGAAGGGAAGATGTCTGTCGAAATTCGTGAGCCCCCGTGTAAATCGGAAGCGTCCGCGCAAGTCAACCGGTTATGCGTTGATTGCGGCAAGGATAGGAAGCCTTGAGAGATCTTTGTCCGCGCTCAGCTTCCAGGACTTGGGTACAAAAGGTTTTGCTGCCATAAAACCGCAATGACGATCCTGATCCGCCCCCATCACTTTCTCTGCATGCTGACCTTTCTGGGAAAGGGATATTCGGCTGCCTTCGTGAAGAATTACGCCAGGATCGTGGAACGGCTGAATTCGGGTGAGGACATCAGAATCGTGGATGGTCCCGACGACATTTGCAAACCGATGCTTCACGAGGCCGGACACCATTGTCACAATGGCAGTGTCAAGGCGCGTGACGGTATTGCTTCACGCCGCATCCATGACTTGCTCGGGCTCGACCTGAAGACGGGACAGCACCTCAAGTTGACAGGCGCACAGGTCGAGACATTACGAAAAGCCTATGAAAACGGCGCATTTCGCGTCGCTTGTGATGGGTGTCAATGGCAAGCCATGTGCACTTCGATCGCGGCGAGCAACTACAGGGGATGCCGCCTGAACCCGGACCACGAACCGGACAAGGGGTGAGTTAACGGCGCCGCGTCACGCGCTGAATTTCCTTCTGGACCATCTGCTCGACCATTCCTGGCAGGTTCTGATCCAGCCACGCCTTCAGCATCGGCCGCAGCATTTCCTTGACGAGTTCCTCAACCGTCTGTGCCTGCGATCCGACGAACATGTTCGACAGATTGTCAAAAGCCGCGTGCACCGCGTCGCCCGTATTGTCCGAGGTCAGGAACGCATCGGCTGCAACATCGGGAAGATCATCCGGAACAGGTGCGGTTTCCATGGACGACGGCGGTATCGGGGCCGGTGCCGGCGGCGCCTCGCTCTCTTCGGCAAATGACAGGTCGCCGCCCGGACTGTCAAAGTCTTCCGCAAGACCTTCGACCATTTCCATGTCGTCCGGGACAGCAAGTTCTTCCGTCAGTTCCAGAACGTCGTCATCGGCTTCATCGTCAGCAGCATCCGCTTCCATCGCCGCTGCCATATCGTCGGCTTCGTCCTCGGACGCACTGTCTCCACCACCACCGCCGCTCGGTTCCATGTCGAACAGCTTGTCGAGGTCGTCCTGTGACATTTCGCCCGCGTCGCCCATATCATCTACCGCTTCTTCTACTGGAGTCTCAGGCTGTTCGGTTTCGTTCTCTTCGCTGCCGGCGTCACCCTGGGCATCTTCGTCGGAAATAATACGGCGGATCGATGCGAGGATTTCCTCCATCGACGGCTCGTCGGCCTTTTTCGCCTCTGCCATGATATCCCCCGTTTACCTCGTCCACGCTACAGCACATTCGATTTCGCGAATGATTCGTTAATCGAAATTATGCGTCTCGAACGCAGCCCCGCAAAGCAAACGCATCTGTTCCGATTGTTTTATCCCCTCATATGTCCGGGATTCGCCACACCAAACAAAGTGGTACCGGAAATCCAAAGGCGATGCGGCGCACGCTTTCAAACAGTAAAACGGCCGGGAACCTGGGTTCCCAGCCGTTCAGACTTGCTTGTCGGAATTAACTCAGCGCCCGTCCGGCGTTCTCGAACCGAACCATTTGCCCCTTACAGCCCGGTAGTGCTGTGTCGGATCGTAGATCTGTACATGAAGTCCAAGATCCGTCGCGCTCAGTGAACCGATCGAAGATACCAGCTGATAGCCGCTGATGATCCGGTTGCTCTGTGCCTGAACGAGGTTCGACTGCTGCGTCACGAGTTCACGCTGTGCATCCAGAACATCAAGCGTGGTCCGCTGACCAACGCGCTGCTCTTCGATCACACCTTCCAGGGCAAGCTGCGATGCTTCAACGGCGGCCTGCGCCGCAACGATCGATGCTTCGGCAGCCTGATAGTTGCCCCAGGCGGAGATGACGTTGGCGCGGATCTGGTCGCGCGTGACATCAAGTTGCAAACGGGTCTCTCCCAGAGACTCCTTTGCCTGCCGGATGCTGGAAGAGACCGATCCGGCCTGATAGAGCGGAATGCTTACGCTGCCGTTGATGGAGGCAGAGTCCGTATTTTCCGCAAAGAATGTGCTCGGATTAACGCTTCTGCTCAACGATCCGTCGACCGTGACCGTGGGCAGGCGCTGACCTTCGATTGCCTTCACACTGAAAATCGCGGCGTCCACCAGATGTTGCGCCTGACGGATCAGCGGCTGCTTGACCTCACTCGTCTTAAGTGCGGAATCGAGCGACTTGGGAACGAATTTCGCGATTCCCGTGTCGGCGGAAAGATTTTTCGCTTCGATACCGATCACCTGCCGGTAGACAGCGCGGCTTGCGTTGAGATTCGCGAGTGCGGAGTTCAGACTTGCCTGCGCTTCCGCTGCACGCGCTTCTGCCTGGCTCACATCCGTCCGCGTTCCCTCACCCACATCAAACCGGTCGCGCGCCGCGCGCACCTGTTCCTGAAGGAAGGCAAGGTCGCTGCGCTGGAGTGATACGAGCGCCGTGTCCTGGATGACGTTGACATATGCAGTGGCGGCCGAAAGCAGCGTGTCCTGCTCGGAGGAGATCAGGCTTTCCCGCTGTGCGCGCACGATCGCTTCTGCCTGGCGAACCGAGTTCACGGTCCGAAACCCGGCGAAAACCGTTTGGCTGACTGTCAACGAGATCGAGGCGTTGTTTTGAACCGCGGCCAGATTTCGCGAACCGGAGTCTTCCCAGGTCCTGCCGATGTTGGCTCCCAACGACACCGTGGGCCGCCATCCGGCCAACGCCTGGGGAACCCCCTCATCCGTGCCGCGCAACGTTGCACGCGCGGCATTCAAGCTCGGATTGTTGGCATACGCCAAAGCAAGCGATTGCCAGATCGTCTCAGCCTTTGCAGATGACACTGCAAATCCGGTCAACGAAACGGCAGCAACCCCGCCCATCAGCATAAACCCAATGGTAGCTGCCCTAAATGTTGAACGACACGACACCCAACGCTCCTTCCGGATCACGACACATAGGCTAGTTGACTAAACCGAAGAACATTACTCTTCAAGCGTTTGAGGTCGATTTAATCAGTTTTTCAAAGACTGCGACTTAAAGGCAACAAATCCATAGCAGGGATAAGCCTCTCGCCGCGCTGCGAAACCGACAATCTTCCTCTGAAGACTGGTTCAAGGTGGTTAGCAATTCGTTAAAAGGTGAATTCACCGGATTTAGCGAAACCCGGCAGGAGACTGACCGCGGCATTGAAGCCGAATCGGCTGCTCACCGCCTCTCCCGACTTCTGATAAAGGCGTGCCACGCCGGCCCCGCCAAGCCCTTCGATGACCACCAGGCGTCCGGATGACTTCAACTGTTTTGGCAGCGTTTCCGGCAATACCTCGACAGCCCCGTCCACAAATATGACGTCGTACGGGCCTTCGGAGGCATATCCTTCCACAAGCGGACCGTCGACGACGACGGCATTCTCTATACCGAGTTCAACCAGCGATTCGGTGGCTGAGTTGCAAAGGGCCTCGTCTTCCTCGAGCGCGACCACGGAGGCGGCGAGCTTGGCAATCACGGCCGCGCTGTAGCCGGTGCCCGCACCGACGATCAGCACCACATGGTCCGGGCGAATATCGGCGAGCTGCAGCATTTTCCCGAAAATATGCGGCTTCATCAGAACGCGGCCACCCTCGTCCGATCCGATCTGAAGGTCTTCGTCTATATAGGCGACCGCTTTTCGGGACGCCGCAACAAATCTCTCCCGCGGCACCTCTTCCATCGCGTCGAGAATACGGTGGTCGGTGACATCGTTGGTCCGCAACTGGTTGTCCACCATCTTGCGGCGAGACTGACTGTAGTCCGTCATATCGGCCCTCACTGTGAATAGCCGGTTCTCCGGCGCCTCTCGAATTGGTTCATTAACGACGCAGACACGGCATGACAAGTGTCACGCGTATTTGCTCCCGCCGGCACGGTGACGCACGTTCTGAAAACCGGCGCAATCGAACATCGCCTGAACCATGCATGCTGTTCTGGTGGAAATGTGAGTCCAGCCGGATTCAGGACTTGACCAATCCGCGTAACTGATTGATAAGGCGCGGCACACCACATGGTGGCCCTGTGGCGGAGTGGTGACGCAGCGGATTGCAAATCCGTGTACACCGGTTCGATTCCGGTCGGGGCCTCCATTTCCTCCAAAACTTCGATATCGATCACCCTTGCTCCACCAAGGCCAACGCAGCGCTATCTGTTTCCGCCGCGTCATGATAGCGTTTTCTCCGGAGTGGACACACGGAGAAATGCAACATGAAACCACCAGTGGCAAGTCCTTCGATCCCGGCAAAACAGGCCCATGCGATCAAGACATCAAGCATGAAACGGGTGCAACCGCCGCGGCCTGCAAAATCTCCGGAAATGGTGACTCAAGGTCCGGATATCGAAGCCCTCGTCGAGACGCTCCGCAACCGCATAAACGATCTGGAAGCGCGGGTTGCGGAACTGGAAAGCGTCATCTCTTTCCAGGGTCAGGATGTGGTCATCAGCTCTTCAAAGAGTGTCCTCATCCAGGGAATGGATACCGTCGAGATTTCCGCCGGAAGCAAGATCATGGCTGGTGCAAGCATGTACGAGGCGAACGTTCCCATTGCCAAGTTTTCGGGCGTGCTTGAATGCGATGTGCTCACCACAAACACGGTGATCGCCTCGGTCTACACGCCAGGTGCCGGGAACATCTGGTAATCGACGAAAGGCATTGTTCGTGCAACAGCAAGCGTTTGCGCCTTTTCTTGCGCTTGACTTGTGTCTTCAAATCCGACGATGCTGCTCCGATGAAGGATCCCAGTTTCAGCGTCGGCGTCGAAGAAGAGTACCTGCTGGTCGACAAATCGAGCCGAAAGCTTGCGAGTTCGCCACCGAAAGAACTCTTCTCGGCCTGTGAAAGCGCGCTTGAAGGTCGTGTCAGTCCCGAGTTCCTGCAGTGCCAGATCGAAGTCGGGACACCCGTCTGCCTGACATTTTCAGAAGTGCGCGCGGAACTTGCCTATTTCCGCAAAACCGTCGCCAAGGAGGCAGCCGCGCATAATTTCGCGCCGATCGCTGCCTCAACGCATCCGTTCGCGGAGTGGACCGACCAGCCGCACACCGACAAGGAACGCTACAATCAGATCGCACGGACGATGCAGGTTGTCGCCAGAAGAATGCTGATCTGCGGCATGCATGTTCACGTCGGCATCGAAGACGAAGAACTGCGCCTCGACCTTTTCAACCAGCTTGCTTATTTCCTGCCGCACCTGCTGGCGCTCAGTACGTCGTCTCCGTTCTGGCGTGGACGGAACACGGGACTGAAATCGTATCGGCTTGCCGTTTTCAACGAGATGCCGCGAACCGGACTGCCGCCGCGCTTCGACAGCCATCACGAGTACCGCCACATCGTCAATATCCTGAGCAGCGCCGGCGTTCTTGAGGATGCGACCAAGATCTGGTGGGACCTCAGACCGTCCGACAGATTTCCGACGCTGGAACTGCGCGTGACGGATGTCTGCCCCCGGCTCGATGATGCGGTCGCGATCGCAGCGCTCTACAGGTGCCTGTGCAGAATGCTCTACCGGCTCAGGCGCGCGAACCAGAGCTGGCGCCCCTACTCCCGATTTCTGCTTGCCGAGAACCGCTGGCAGGCACAGCGATACGGAACCGAAGCGCGCCTGATCGACTTCGGACGCAACGAAACCGCGCCCTTTGTCGATCTTGTCGAGGAACTGATCGAACTGGTCAGACCCGATGCAGTCTTCTTCGGGTGCGAGGCGGAACTTGAGCATATCCGCACCATCGCCGTGGAAGGCACATCCGCGGACAAGCAGTTACAGATCGCCGGAGACATACCGGATGACGGACTGATTGCACCGGACAAGCTCGACAGGATCGTTGACCATCTTGTCGCGGAAACACTGGCAGACCTGTGACCGTCCGGCTAGGCGGTCTTTTTTGCAGATCTGGGCGGTGATCCGTGCGCACGCGCATGAAAATGGCTCCGCTCGCCGGTCAGGACAAAGGCAAACTCATCAATTTCCGAAATGACTGCGTCAGCCGATCTGGAAAGACCCGATTTCGGTCTCATCGCGCGTTGCGCGTCGACCAGTGACTTTCTGGCCTGCGCAAGTGCGCCTAGCAACACATCCTTATCAATCTCCTTCGGCCCGCTGGACCTGCGCTCTGCAGCCATGTTTCACCCCACATCTTATGTTCCTGTTTTGTTCTTATAATTTCCGAATTTTTTCTGTCAATTTGCGTTTCTGACAAGGGAAGTGTCGTTTCACGTGCTGCCGCGCCTCCTCAAATCGGATAAAGCTCGGCAAATCAAGGACTAGGTGATGGACTCATAAATGAGACAGAAATGGCATGCGAAATGGCGAAATCTCGTCAGGAAGGGTGTGCGGAGCGGGCTTCCTGCCCGGTCAAGCACGCTGACGCCACGGGGTGAAGCCATTTCCATGTCCTTCGGATTTGACCGGCTTGCTCCTCCTCCGCGTTGCGAAAGGCTTGAAAATGCGCCACATTTCCTACGCTTCCGCTCCTTGATGAGAAGCAAGTCGCCTCAAACCATTTCGGCCTCATTTATGAGTCCATCACCTCGGGCGTCGGGCAGTTCGGTTTGCCTGGCGGAAACGCAAAGGGTGGTTTCGTGAAACACGGTGGTGACTTGTCGCTCGCGGTCGAACGCTTTGGTGGAACACCGGATGACTGGCTCGATCTGTCGACCGGGATAAATCCGTATGCTTACCCTTTTGATCGGGAAATCGCGACCGCAAGCTGGACAACGCTTCCGAACCGCGTTGCCGAGGAACAGCTCCTTTCCGCTGCAAGACGGGCCTATCAGGTTCCGGAGCATCTCGGTCTGGTGGCAGCACCCGGCACCCAGATATTGCTGTCGTTGTTGCCGTCTCTCCTCCCCGAAGGCCCGGCGGCCCTGGCTGCGCCGACCTATTCGAGCCACAAGGAAGTCTGGCATAGGGACGGCAGGGATCCGGTCGAGCTTTCAAGTGTATACGCGCTGCCCGCCGAAGCCAGAATTGTCGTTCTGGTCAATCCGAACAATCCGGACGGCCAGCTCATCGATGTGAAAAGCCTGCTCGAGATTGCTAAGATCCTGACCGAAAGGGGCGGATTTCTGGTGGTCGACGAAGCCTTTGCAGATGTCATGCCGGGCGCGAGTGTCCTGCCGCATGCCGGGAACGAGAACATTGTCGTGCTGAGATCATTCGGCAAGTTTTTCGGGCTTGCCGGTCTAAGGCTCGGTTTTCTGGCGGGACCAAAGGAAATCACCGACCGTCTCGGCGCGCGCCTTGAAAGCTGGTGCGTCAGCGGGCCAGCCCTCGATATCGGGGCGCAGGCCCTTCGGAACCACGAATGGCAGGAAAAGATGGTGCGCCGCCTCGCCGACGAGATGGCCGACCTGACAATCGCGCTGTCAGAACATCAGCTGAGCGTCTTTGGCGGCACACCGCTGTTTGCCCTTGCCGGTCTACGCAAGGCGCACGCACTGCATGAAGCGCTGGCTCGGCGGCACATCTGGACCCGGGTTTTCGACTACGCACCGACCTGGATCCGCTTCGGTCTGCCGGGCGGTGCTGCGAACCTTCAGCGGTTGTCCGATGCTCTTTCAAAAGCGCGCACCGATCTCTGACTTCCTCTTTGCACACTGGATAGCAGGGAAAAGCCGGTTCCCCTTTTCCGGGAATTGCTCTAGGGTACGAACCCATAAATGAAGCCGATTTGGCGGTAGAAATGCCAAAATCTCGCGAGGAAGCGTGCGCAGAGCGGGCGCTATGCCCGGTCAAGCACGGTGACGTTGCGAGGTGAAGCCATTCTGCCGTCCTTCGGATTTGGCCGTTTTGGCCATCTGCTGCGTCGCGAAAGGCTTGAAAATGAACCACATTTCCTGCGCTTTCGCTCCTCGCAGCTGGTCAAAACGATCCAAACCAAATTGACTTCATTTATGAGTCCGTACCCTAGCAAACTCGCATGCTGATCTACGAGAACGCATTGTGGTTGCTTCTCGCCGTGCTGCTGCTCGACGCAGTTGTCGGCGATCCGGACTGGCTCTGGCGCCGTCTGCCCCATCCTGTTGTCTGGATCGGCAACCTCATTTCTCTCTTTGACCGGAAACTGAACAGGACTTCATCACGTTCCGAGAGCAGAAAAAATGCCGGATTAGCCTTGCTTCTTGTCCTCGTTTTCGGCGGGCTGATCCTGGGGGGCGTCCTTCACCTTGTCCTTGCGCGCATTCCTTTTGGCGAAGCGCTCATTGTGGTTGTCGCCGCCGTTTTCATTGCGCAGAACAGCCTCTACCGTCACGTTGCTGCCGTCCGTGACGGGCTTGAGAGCGGCGGCCTGGAAGGCGGACGCAAGGCCGTTGCCATGATCGTCGGCCGCGATCCGGCACAACTCGATGAACCCGGCGTTTCGCGCGCAGCGATCGAGTCCTGTGCGGAGAACTTCTCCGATGGCGTGGTCGCGCCCGTCTTCTGGTTTGCGCTTCTGGGTCTCCCGGGCCTGCTTGCATACAAGGCCGTGAACACCGCCGACAGCATGATCGGACACAAGAACGAAACCTATCAGGATTTCGGCTGGGCTTCGGCGCGGTTCGACGACCTGATCAATCTGCCCGCCTCCCGGCTTTCGGGGGTTTTCATCGCGCTCTGTGCACCGCTCGCGCATGGCTCCATTCGCCGTGCCATCACGTGCATGGTCCGCGATGCAAAACTGCACAGATCGCCCAACGCCGGATGGCCCGAAGCGGCAATGGCGGGCGCGCTCGATATCGCTCTCGCCGGTCCCCGGACCTATCCCGGTTACACCGTGGACGATCCCTACATGAACGAAGCCGGACGCATAGAGGCGACCGCGAACGATATCGACCGCGCGGTCATCGTCATGATCGCGGCATGCGGTGTGCAGGCGCTGCTGGTTTTGTTGATCGCGGTTCTGATCCGCTAGGTACGGTCTTTGTCGTCGGCAGTCTCGTGGGGCCGCGGGTGCAGTTCGCGCAGCCACGTAATCAAATTTGAAATCCTGCCTGCGGCAAGTATGAGCAAAAAACCGCAGGCGCTTGCTGTCACATCCCTGAAGAACGTCGGTTCGACAAGGGCAGCGGCTGGCCCCGCCGAATTAGCGGTCCTTAACATCATCAAGTTTGTCAGCCCCTGCAAACCAGAAAGCAAAAAATAAATGCCGATCAACGCGATGCCTGCCGACTGAAATGCGCTCACAAGGCTTTTGACGTCGGCACTTTCGACTGTGTCTTTCCGAACCAGTCCGATGAGAGCCACGCTTGGCTTGATGATCAGCAAAAGGCAAATAAACAGGTTAGCGATTATCGACAAAAAATTCCGATCCAGTGCAAAACCCTGACCGGATGCCATAAAGAAGAAAAACAAGTCCAACAACCTCACTGAGGTAATCAGGTAAAAGAGCCCAAATAGGCGCACAATTACGCAGGACAACTGATAGACCAAAACTGACTCCGGCTCTTAGGGTTTGTTACGAACGACCTCGCGCCGCGATCTCGAGCATGGCTTCGATATCTAGCACGCTTTCCAGATGCGCCGCCAGGTCATCCAGTATGCGGTCGATGCTTCTTTCATAGGCCAGATCTGATGACGCTCCGAGCGAGGCCAGATAGGCAGAGCGGAAGCTGTCGCTGGTAAAGAGACCGTGGACGTAGGTGCCTGAGACCTGTCCATCCGCCGATACCGCCCCCTCGGCCCTGCCGTCCTTCAGCCGCATCATCGGGCGGTCGCAGTCCGCGCCGGTTGTCCGCCCGATATGGATCTCGTATCCGGAAAATTCCGCACCGCTGCCTTCATGCGCGCCCTCCGCATAGACAGTTGACTTCTCTGCAGTCAACACGGTGTCAACATCCAAAAGTCCGAGGCCGTCAACGGTGCCCGGTGTGCCTTCGATGCCGTCCGGATCGGAGATCGTCTTCCCGAGCATCTGATAGCCGCCACACACTCCGAGTACCTGACCCCCGCGCCGGTAATGTGCGGCAAGATCGATGTCCCAGCCCTGATTGCGGAAAAACGCCAGGTCTCCGACCGTCGATTTCGACCCTGGTAAAAGGACCACATCGGCATCACCTGGAAGCGGATCTCCTGCGCGCACAAGTTCGAGCGTCACGCCGGGTTCGAGCCGAAGGGGATCCAGATCATCGAAATTGGCAATCCGGGAGATCACGGGCACAATGATCTTGAGGCTGCCCTCACCGAACCCGTCTTCCAATCCAAGCGCGTCTTCGGCGGGCAGTTTTCCCGCATCGGCAAACCACGGCACGACGCCCAGGCCCCGCCACCCTGTCCGGACTGCAATCTCGCGCATGCCTTCGTCGAAAAGACTCGGATCACCCCGGAAGCGGTTGATGAAAAACCCCTTGATGCGGTCCCGTTCATCCGCCTCCAGCACCGCATGGGTTCCGACCACGGACGCGATCACGCCGCCCCGATCGATGTCAGCGCACAGGATCACCGGCAGATTGGCCGCTTCCGCAAACCCCATATTGGCAATGTCTCCGGATCTGAGATTGATCTCGGCCGGACTGCCTGCCCCTTCGACGAGAACCAGATCTGCTTCTGATGCGATGGTTGAAAAACTATCCAGAACCTTCGGCAGAAGCGTATTTTTCTGCTTTCCATATTCTCGCGCACGCATGGTGCCGAAGCGCTTGCCCTGAACAATGACTTGCGCGCCCGTATCGGTTTCAGGCTTCAGAAGAACCGGGTTCATGTGGACCGACGATGGTGTCCGGCAGCCGAGCGCCTGCAGCGCCTGTGCCCGGCCGATTTCACCGCCATCGCCGGTGACGGCAGCATTATTCGACATGTTCTGCGGTTTGAAGGGACGAACGGCGAGACCGCGATTGGCAAAAAGCCGGCAGAGGCCGGCAACGATAAGACTTTTGCCGACGTTCGAACCGGTTCCCTGGACCATAAGTGCCGGCGTGTTTCCCTGCGCACCGGAGCGCTTCATGATTTCGGTTCGCCTTCGACAGGGGCGGCACCATAAGGTCTGAATTCAGCAGGGACCGGGAGGTTGGCAAGGCGCAGTTCAAGCAGCAGTCTTATCGATGGCCGCACCGCAAACAGGAAAGATCCGATCAGAAACAGCCATGTTCCGCTAAACACAAGCTTTGGATAGAAAAAGAAGACACTCCCGACAATAAAGGTCAGCGCAGCCAGAAATTCCACGATCGTCCGGTAGAGTTCGTATTTGCGGACCAACTCGGCGTGATGGGGTGACGCCGAGCGCAGACCATCATCGAAGAGCTTGCTCATGTGCGTTCAATCCTTCCTGAATGCCTTGTCAGCGTTGTGCGCGAAAACCGTGGTTCCTTTGCCTAGAACTCGATCCCTTCCTGCGGCTTTACGCCGGACCGGAACGGGTGCTTTACCTGGGTCATGTCCGTGACGAGGTCAGCGATCTCGACAAGTTCGTCCTTTGCATTGCGGCCGGTCACGACGACATGAACATCATCGGGTTTTTCATTCTTCAGAAAGTCGACGACCTTGGCGATGTCGATATAGTCATAGCGCAGAACGATGTTCAGTTCATCGCAAAGGATCAGCCGGTAATCGCCCGAGGTGATCATCTCCTTGGCCGCTTCCCAGGCCTGTTCCGCGGCATCGATATCGCGCTGGCGGTCCTGCGTTTCCCAGGTAAAACCCTCGCCCATGCGCTTGATCGTCACAAGGTCGGAAAACCGCTCCAGGGCCATCCGCTCGCCGGTTTCGATCCGGCCTTTCACGAACTGGACAACGCCTACCTTGTGTCCGTGGCCGAGCGAGCGGAATACCATGCCGAAACCAGCGGTCGATTTACCTTTTCCCTTGCCGGTGTGAACAATCAGCAGCCCCTTTTCGATTGTCTTGGTCGCCATGATCTTGTCGCGCGCAGCTTTTTTCTTGCGCATTTTCTCGGCGTGACGGGCGTTCAGTTCTTCTTCGGTCAACTCGGGCTTTTCGGTATCGGCAGTCACGGCTTGGGTGTCCCTTCAAAACTCGTCTTCAAGTCATTCAGCGCAGCATGGGTCGAATTGCGCCTCGGCGTCCAGAGGCCACGTTCAATTGCCTCCTGAAACCGGGCAAGCATTTCGCCATATCCGGCCGGATTGGCATCTTTCAGGAAATCGCGAACTTCAAGATTGTCGATATAGGCATCATAGAGCTGATCAAAGTGATGGTTGCCGACGGCGGTCGTCGTTGCAGAAAAGGCAAACAGGTAATCGAGCGTTGCGACCATCTCGAATGCGCCCTTGTAGCCATGCCGCATCACACCGGCTATCCACTTTGGATTGGCTGCACGCCCGCGCACGACCCGCCCGATTTCCTCGGAGAGTGTCCGGATTACCGGACGCTCGGGGCGGGAATGGTCGTTGTGAAAGACTTTCGGCGCGACACCTTTCAGCGTTTCGACCGTCGCCGCGAGGCCGCCTTCAAACTGGTAATAGTCGTCACTGTCCAGAAGGTCGTGTTCGCGATTGTCCTGGTTGTGCAAAACCGCATCCACCGAGGTCAGGCGCGCCGTCAATTCCTCCCTAGCCCCTTCTCCGCCCGCTCCGCTGCCATAGGCATATCCGCCCCAGCCGAGGAACGTATCGGCAAAGTCCGCACGTTCCCGCCACAGGCCTTCGTCTATCAGCGCCTGAAGGCCGGCTCCATAGGCTCCGGGTTTGGAGCCGAAAACGCGGAAACCGGCGCGACGGGTCGCCTCGTCTATATCGATGCCGTCTGCCTGGTGTTTGAGCGAGTCGAATGTCATATGCGCAGCAATCGGGTTCGCTTCCGCCGGCTCCGACAGCGCCCCGACCGCCCGGACCGCGCTGTCGAACAGATCCATCTGGTGCGGAAACGCATCCCGGAAAAAGCCTGAAACCCGCAAGGTCACATCTATCCGCGGGCGGCCAAGTTCCGACAGTTTGAGGATTTCAAACCCGGTCACCCTGCCAGATGCCGGTTCCCAGACCGGCCTGGCACCGATCAGCGCCAGGGCCTGCGCGATGTCATCTCCACCGGTGCGCATGTTGGCCGTGCCCCAACAGGTCAGTGCCAGCGATCTTGGCCATTCGCCTTCTTCCTGAAAATAGCGGTCGGCAAGAAGGGCGGCCGACTGCAGACCAAGCCGCCATGCGGTCTCGGTCGGGACAGCGCGGACGTCGACCGAATAAAAGTTCCTTCCGGTCGGCAGCACATCCGGTCGGCCGCGCGAAGGTGCGCCGGACGGCCCAGGTTCCACGAATTTGCCGTTGAGGGCTTTCAGAACCGATCCGGTTTCCGAAGGCCCCGAATCCAGGACCGCGGGCCTGAGCGCGGTTTCGATCTCATCAAGGACCGCTCTGGTGTTATGCCATTCGCCGTTCACATCGCGTACGCCGGCGATGAGATCGAGGCACAAGAGCTCAAGTCTTTCCACCGTGTCGCCGTTCGACCGCCAGGGCGCATCTGCGACGGACAAAAGCGCATCGGGTTTCGCGCCGGACCAGGCCTTCGCAAAGTCACAGTCAAGAGGGTCGAAGTCACCGAGGGCAAGGTCGCGCGCAAGTGCCCTCTGCAGGCTCTGCTGATGCGCTTCGGCACCGCGCGGCACCCGGGCAAGTGCTGCAAGCAGGTCGACAAGCGGCTCTCCATCCGGGCTCCGGCCGAGAATATGAAGACCATCGCGTATCTGAAGCTCCTTCAGATCGCACAAGTGCGCATCGAGCCGGGCCAATCTTGTTTCGTCGTCCATGTTGTCATCGAGACCGATATCCCTGTCGAGGCCGTGGCGGACAGCGGCGTCGAGGATCTCGCGCGTCAAAAGCTTCAGGCGGCGCGGATCGACTCCACTGGCGAGATAATACTCGTCCAGCAGCGTTTCCAATTCTTCGGCAACGCCGTAACTTTCCGCGCGCGTCAAAGGAGGCGTGAGGTGATCGACGATGACAGCCGAGGTCCGCCGCTTGGCTTGCGCCCCTTCACCCGGGTCGTTGACGATGAACGGATAAATGTTCGGAACCGGTCCAAGGACCGCTTCGGGAAAGCAGGTCTGCGACAGCGCGAGCGCCTTGCCGGGCAACCATTCAAGGTTGCCGTGCTTGCCGAGATGGACAATCGCATCGGATCCAAAACTCGAGCGAAGCCAGATGTAAAACGCAAAGTAGTGATGCGGCGGAACCAGGTCCGGGTCGTGATAGGTCTCTTTCGGATCGATGTTGTAACCGCGTGCGGGCTGGATCCCGACAACCTGGTTGCCGAAACGGTGCAGCGCCAGGCGGAACTTGCCATCGACCACATGCGGATCGCTTTCCGGCGTCCCCCAGCGTTCGGACACGGCCGTCCTCAGTTGATCCGGCAATCCGCCATAAATCCGCTGATAGTCGAAGAGCGACAGCGTTTCGTATGCCTGCCGGTCCGAACGTCCATCCAGCGAATTGGTGACGCCGGATGTCAGGAAATCCATAAGATCGGAAGATGTTTCAGGCGCGTTTCCGGTGTCGAAACCCGCGGCCTTCATGGCGCAAAGAAGCGCTGCGCAAGACGCCGGTGTATCGAGACCGACGCCATTGGCAAGGCGGCCGTCCTTGTTTGGATAGTTCGCCAGGATCAGAGCCGTCTTCTTCTCAGCCTCGGGCTTCCTGCCGAGCGCTGCCCAGTTTGCGGCCAGTCCGGCGACAAATTCGATCCTGTCGGGCACAGGCACGAAACGTACCGGTGTTGACTGGGTTGCCTCGTCAAAAATACCTTCCTCCTTGAAGGAGACGGCGCGGGTCAGAATGCGCCCGTCTATTTCCGGCAGGACGACATGCATGGCAAGGTCGCGGATCGAAAGGCCCTGATCGCTTTCCTCCCAACCCTCTTTTGAGGACGATGAAAACACCACCTGCAGCACCGGCTTTCCGACCCTGTCGAGCGGTGTCGGCTGGTGCGCCCGTCCTGCCTTTGAAACGGCAAAAGCTGTTCCGTTCAGAACGACGTCCGGTTTCGCGCCATCAAACAGGCTTCCCAGGATCGCAACCGATTCAGCTTCCTTAAGACTGGAAACGAAAACCGGCAACGCATTTATGCCGGCCAGGTCGAGCGCCTCGACAAGCGCATCCACGGGTGCGGTCTGAGCCCCCTGAATGAGCGCACGGTAAAACGTGATGGCGGCGACCGGGCGGGAAAGGTCGGGCCACAACGCCTTCAGGTCCTGGAGATCCGGTGCAGCCCGTCCCTTGAGGTAGACACCGGCCCGGGGAAGCGGAACCGGGTGAGCCGGGTCGTCGGCAAGTCCGATGAGGAAGGCGGCGTAGCGCAGCGCATTGGCGTAGTTTTCCGCACCGCCTTCGACACAATACCGCCAGAACCGGTGCACCTCGTCGGCGGGGCGGGTCGAGTGCGCCGTCAGTTTGTCGTCCCACTTGTCGTCGCCCGGAATGACGATCAGCTCGCTGCCGTTCGCCCGGATTTCCTCGCCGATCCGTTCAAGACCGTAGCGCCAGTATTCAACCCCGCCCAGGATACGCAGGACTACGAGTTTCGACCCCCTGACCGTCTGTTCCGCATAGAGATCTATCGAATACGGATGCGACAGCGCCATGAGATTGGCGAGGCGCAGGCTCGCACGATCCGCACCAAGACCGGCATGCGACGAGGCAAAACTGCCCAGTTCTGTGTCCGCCGCTGAAAGAAACAGGATATCAGCGGGCGATTGCCCCAGATCGACGGCATCTCCTCCGTCGTCGATCCGTCGTGTCTGACTGGCCAATATATGCATGCGTGCAGGTCTTTTTCTTGTCTGGCGCGAAGGGTGGCAAGGCTATTTCGAACGTTCAAGGCCCAAGTCGTGCCAACTGTTCAAGCGGCAGCTTTGACGTTTCCGAACAGCGTCCGAATGGCGGTAAGGTCAAACCCTTTCAGACCGATCACCACCAGCTTTCCGGAACTCTCCGCTCCTGCGGCAAACCAGGTTTCCACCCGAGGTCCAACGGCCTGTACCATGGCGGGCGCGGATTTCCCCTCAATTGCGACCGACCCCTTGATGCGTAGCACGCCCTCGATTGCCATTCCCTCCAGCACTCTTTCTTCCACGCCTTTCAAGCTGTGGAACGTCGGCACGTCAATGACATGGCTTTCGAAGTCGTCGTGATGGTGATGGTCGTGATGGTGGTGATCATGGTCATGGTCATGGTCATGGTCGTGGTCGTGATGATGATGTTCGTGACGCGCGGCCATGTCGTCTTCAGCTGCGGACTGACGGCCGAGCAGAACTTCGATGGGCAACGTTCCCTTCTCCGAAGAAACGATGTGAACAGCGGGACGAACGTCTGCCTGTATCCGCTCCTCCACCGATTTCAGCGTCTCGACCGATACCAGGTCGGCCTTGTTCAAAACGACGAGGTCAGCGCAGCGCAACTGATCGTGAAACAGCTCTTCCACGGGACTTTCGTGATCGAGTGCCTCGTCGGCGGCGCGCTGGGCCTCAAGTGCGTCTTCATCGAGTGCGATCCGGCCCTCGGCAAGCGCAGCCGCATCCAGAACCGTGACAACGCCATCGACGGTGACTTTCGTCTTGACGCTCGGCCAGGAAAAGGCGCGCACAAGCGGCTGGGGCAGCGCCAGACCGGATGTCTCGATTACAATATGCTCGGGCGGTGTCTCGCGCGACAGGAGCATCTCCATGGTCGGAAGGAAATCGTCTGCGACGGTGCAGCAGATGCAGCCGTTGGTGAGTTCCACGACTTCTTCCGCGGCGCAATCCGGATCGGCACAACCATTCACCAGCGAGCCGTCGAAGCCCATGTCGCCGAATTCATTGACGATCAGCGCGATTTTCCGGCCATTGGCGTTCTGCAGAAGGTTACGGATCAGCGTCGTTTTTCCGGCACCCAGAAAACCGGTGACGATCGTTGCCGGGATTTTCTGTCCATTTTGGGGGGTCAACCTAGTCATAGCGAAATGTCCGTGTGCGGGTTGGGTTTTATCAGCAGGGGCAGACCTGCGGCGACAAAAATGACCTGGCCGCAGGCCTCAGCAATATCCTGGTTGAGACGCCCCTGCGCATCGCGAAACGACCTTGAAAGTCGGTTGTCCGGCACGATCCCCATACCGACCTCGTTCGAAACAAGGATGCAGGCGGAGGACAACGCGCGAACAGCCTCGCAAAGCCTTGCGGTCTCGGCGGCAACGTCTTTTTCAGCAAAAGTCAGATTGGACAGCCAAAGCGTGAGACAATCGACCAGCACAACCCGCCCCGGGCGGCATTCACGGGACAGGACACCCGCGAGGTCGAATTGTTCTTCGATGGTCTGCCACCCGTCGCCGCGCTGGCGCTGATGTGCCGCGATGCGGTCAGCCATCTCGGAATCGAATGCCGCGCCCGTGGCGACGTAGATCTTCTGAAGACCGGTTCGGGCTGCAAGTCCTTCGGCAAATCTGCTTTTGCCGGACCGTGCGCCTCCGAGGACTAGTGCGGACCGGAGCCCTGTTCGTTCATTCACCATCGTCTCCCGGCCGTCCACCCGACAGCTGCAAGGGTTGTTCACCTGACGGCCGGTCTCCTGGCTTACGGCTGGTGGCCTCATGCACCCCTTCCCGGCCCGCCGGACCAGTGGATAATGTGCAATCGCTCGCCGTCTACAGTTGCGGGGGCAGCTCCGGAGTGGCGCCACGCGCAGTCACCGGATTCCCGTTTCATCCGGATTGGGCCAAGCCCTTTCCGGAACCGTCGGATTCCTTCCTAACCGCATATTCTGCAGGTGACAAGCGCGAGAAATCGCTATGGCTGAGTCTTGCGGTTGGAAGAAGGTGATCGCGTCTGAAACAATTCTCGGCGTTATCGAGGCGCAAGCCTCCTTTTCCAGGGCATGGTCTGCGCGCGGCTGCGCACTCGGTGTTTTCTTCTAGTACACTGTTTTTCTTATATTTTTCAACACAGAGCACAAAAAAATGACGGCAAGGGGAAAAAAACACGTGCTGGGGCTTGGCAAACGGATCAAGCCTTTGATATACGCATCTCCATCGACGGGGCGGTTACTAACCGGCCCCAACGTGGTGATCCCCAGTAGCTCAGTTGGTAGAGCAAGCGACTGTTAATCGCTGGGTCGCTGGTTCGAGTCCGGCCTGGGGAGCCATCACCACCTGTTATTTCCGTGACAATTCAGCCAATCCGATGTGAACGCGCACCTGTGTTCACGCGATCCCAGGCGCGTCGCGCTTTGCCACTGTTCACAGGCCCGCCCGTCACGGCTCACTGATTCCTGCAAACTCCGCCACTTTCGCTCGTGCCTGCGAGCAAAAACGCGCCATCATTTTCTGACTCGTGATATTTACTGACATGTAATACGAAACATTACAGGCCTATATTTAGCAAATGCTTCATATATATTTATTTTTTTCTTTTTCATGATCGGATTTGACTGCAACAGGACTTCACAACTTAAAGCCTATGGGCTAGCGTCCCGAAATGCACAACTTTTGATTTAAATTTAAACGAAGGAACAGATGGCGAAGATCGTGGTCGAGACCGCTGAGACCAAGAAAAAGGTCACGGAGGCTCTGAGAGTGAACGACTTTCAGAGTGCTGTCGAATTCTACAGGGAAAACTCGGCAACCGGCCAACCTTTCGGAACAATTCTGAATGGGGACCTGAGTGACGCGGAGCACCAGCTCCTTCTTCAGATCAATCCGAGCGATGATGACAAGGCTTCGGGTGGATTCGTGATTGGTTTCCAGGAATTGGCAGACGCGGTTTATGATGCCCTGAGCTACAGCGGTCAGACACGCGCCCTGTCCGACTATCCTGCCTTCGGAGAAGACGTGGATGAAGGTTTCTCTGAACCGAAAGGCGAATTCGGTGCCTTCGATCCGGTGGCGATCATGGAAAGAAAACGCGCGGAAGCAGAAGCACTTGCCGATGCGCTTGGCGGTGCCGCCGACAAGCTTCGGATAGACGTGCCCAGATATGACGAATGGCTCACCAAAATGAAGCGAGCCGAAGAAAAATAGCTGCGCGGGCAGTCTGCCGCAAACATTCATGCAGCGCGCGAACCGCGACATGGTCCGAGGGCCGGACTGACCGGGGACACCTCCGTAATAAGATGCGCAAACGGCCTAATCCCCCACGCGATGCATGGGGTTTAATTGCCGGGGCAAGAGGTCTGCATCGCCCGGTTTCAGGTTGCTCAGAAAAACGGCTGACATGGCCGGGAACCGATGCGTTGCGACCTTCTTCCGGCCATTCGTTCCATTTGGACCACCATGAACCTTTGCGGAGACCGATCATGCGAATTCCGGCGTTTCTGGCCGTCACGATATTGTTTGCACCTCCCCTTGCGGCGCATGACCTGCAGACCCGCCAAAGCCAGAGCGTCGTTCCCATTCCGGACTACGCGCTGCCATATGGCGAGGCGTCGGCCGCAACGGCCCTTCAGGCTGTAAAAGCGCTGCTGACGCATTTCGATAAAGCCGAGACCGCGAAGTTCGTGTTCGCGTTCGACGCGGAAAATCGGACGACCTGGTCAAACCTTCCAGCGGCCATGGTGGAGCGTGCGGGTATTTCGGTCGCAGATATGAGCGAAGACCAGCGGTCCTCTCTCTTTGTCTTCCTTGCCTCGTCCCTCAGCAAAGACGGTTACGAGCGCGTCGCGGACATCATGGCAGCGGAAGCCTTTCTGAGCCAAGACGCGCGCGCCGACCGTTTTCAATGGTCTCCCGAGAACTATTGGTTCGCGATTTACGGAAGTCCGTCGTCGCAGGAAGCCTGGGCCTGGCAGTTCGGCGGCCATCACCTCGGTCTCAACGTCTCCATTCTCGGGAACGAAATCAAATCGCTGTCTCCTTCGTTTGTCGGCACGGAACCTGCGATTTTCACGCTTGACGGTACCAATTTCGAAGTGGGGTATGACATGCATCAGGCAGGCTATGCGGTGTTCAATGCACTGAACACCGGTCAGCAAAGCCAGGCGGCTTCAGGTTCGGTTCCGGAGAACGTTCTGACGGGGCCGGGCAAAGACGGCGTGGTGCCGCCTGTCATCGGGCTGGAAGCCTCCGCGATGTCACCGGACCAGAAAGATCTTCTGACCAGTGCCATACGCCAATGGGTCTCCATTCTGCCAAAGGCGGATGCTGAGCGCCGGATGACCGAGCTCACCGCCGAATTGGACAGCATATCTTTCGCCTGGACCGGAACCGATGAAATCAACACGCCGGCCTACATGCGAATCCAGGGACCGAGCCTGATCATCGAACTTTTGTCGACAGGCGAAAATGTCGGCGGCAACGCGTCGGGCGCCGGGCACTACCACACCATGTATCGCAATCCGAAAACCGACTACGGACGCTAGAACGACCTCATCAGGGAAGGCAGATTTCCATGGAAAACAAATCCATTTCAAGGGTTGAGATCGGGCTGCACTGGATAATCGCGATTGGCATCATCGGATTGATTTCACTGGGGATCTTCATGTCCGAGACACGCAGCTTTTCGCTTTATGACATTCACAAGTCAATCGGGTTGCTCGTGTTCGCGGTCATTGTCGTGCGGGTGCTTGTGCGGCTTCAAAAAGGCTGGCCTGAAAGCATTGGCGAAGGCCCGGCCTGGGAACACGGTATCGCGCGTGTCGTCCACTGGATCCTCCTCCTGGGCACCATCATCATGCCGTTGTCGGGCATGCTGGACGCCGTCATGAGCGGTCAGGGGCTCAGCATCTTCGGTCTGGACCTGATTGCGGACAATCCCGGCAACAACGGCAGGCCCCAAGCGATTGACGAGAGCATGGCGGAAATGGCCGAGGAGGTTCACCAGTTGACCGGTTATGTTCTGATTGGCGCGATCGTTTTGCACGTGGCAGGCGCCCTGAAGCATCATCTCGTTGATGGCGACAACACGCTGATCCGGATGCTCGGGCGTTCCTGAAACATCCGAAACGGGCAACTGTTTTCTCCACACGCCGACGTGAAACGCGGACAGGTCGCGATGAAGACATCGACCTGGGCAAGGCTAGTGCGGGCCGTGGACCTTTCCGGCAAGCCAGACACGTTTTACGGCAAAATCCGGCCCGAACAGTACCATGTCGGCCGCGCGATCTTGTTTCAACCGGCCGACAGGAAGCCTGATCACGTCGGCCGGGCGGCTCGTTGCCATCGTGAGTGCCGTGCGCCGATCGACGCCGACAACGTCACACAGGAAGCGCATCGAGGCCGGCAGGTCAATGTCCGCCCCGGCAAGCGTCCCGTCTTCAAGGCAGAGCATTCCGTTTTCGCGGAAAATTGCACGGCCTCCCAGCGTGAATGAACGCACATTCGTTCCGGTTTGCGACATGGCATCGGTTACCAGGAAAATTTGACCCGGACCTCGTTTCGACTTCATCGCAATCCGGATCGCAACCGGGTCGACGTGGATCCCGTCCGCAATCAGCCCCGCATTGAATGCTCCAAGATCGAGCGCCGCCCCCACCAGCCCCGGTTCGCGGTGCTGCAACGGGCTCATGGCGTTGAAGAGGTGTGTGACACATGTGGCTCCGGCCTCTGCCGCCGTTTTGCACGTGTCGTACCCTGCCCCTGTATGACCGAGACTGACATGGACACCGCCCTCACGGAGGGCTTTGACCTGTTCGGGCGCGACCGTTTCAGGGGCGATCGTGATCATCAGACTTGGCAGCTGCCGAGCGGCTTCAAGGTAGAAGCTTAGGTCTTCCGCCGTCATGGGTCTGATCAGGTCGGCGTCATGAGCGCCTTTGCGTTGTACCGAAAGGTGCGGCCCTTCCAGGTGCAGACCGTGAAAGGCCGGCACACCCTTGGCAGCAGCCTCCACACCGAGGGACACGATCCTGCGCGCCGCCTCGGGTGTGTCCGTAATCAAGGTCGGCGTCATCGCCGTGGTTCCAAGCGGAACATGTGCGGCGCAGATCGCGGCCAGGTCGTCAACCGTACGGGCGTCCCCCAGCATCAGTCCGCCGCCGCCATTGACCTGAAGGTCGACCAGTCCCGCAGACAGCAATCCCGTACCCAGGTCTTCGACCGCAAAACCGGCGGGCGTTTCGGAGGCGGGCACAATGCCCGAAACGCGGCCACCTGCGACGAGCACAGCGGCGTTCTCATGGACCGCCTCGCCGTCGAATACCCGTTTTGCAGTATAGGCCGCCCTGTCCGTCATACCGTCTGGGTCACCTTTTTCAGGTGACGCGGCACGTCGGGATTGAAGCCCCGGCGACGGGCAAACCATTCTATGAAAGCGTAGAAAGACACGATCTGCGTGATCGCGTCGGTGAGAGGATGTTGTGCGGCTTCAAATTCGAGACGGCTTGCTCGTTCGACCTTGTCGGTCGTTGCAAAGACGACCCCGCCCTGCGCCGCCATTCGGTCTGCTGTTTGAGCAAGACCAGCCTCCGCTGCGTCCCGCACACCCAGCACAAGGACAGGATAACCGTCCTCGACAATGGAAACCGGACCGTGCAGAACTTCCGCCGAAGAATAGGCTTCCGCGTGTATCTGGCAGGTTTCCTTGAATTTCAGCGCCGCTTCATTGGCGACCGCAAGGCCAGGCCCACGCCCGACGACATAAAGCGAACCGCGCCTTTCAATGGGGTCTGCCAAGACGGACCAGTCTGTGTCGATTGCCCTTTCCAGATGTGAAGGGACCGCTTCAAGGGCGCGGGCAAGCTCGGCATCGTTGCCGATTTCAGCCAGCAGCATGAGCCCGGCGATCACTGAATTGACATACGTCTTGGTGGCAGCAACGCTTTGCTCCACGCCTGCACAAATGTCGATGGTTGCCGTGGACAATCGCGCCAGCGGGCTGCCCGCCGTGTTGGTGAGACCGATCGCGGTCGCGCCCTGTTTCGCAGCAGATTCGACAACGGACAGGATGTCGGGGCTGGCCCCCGATTGAGAGATCGCGACGACAAGTGCCTTGGCCAGTTGTACCTTTCCGCCATAGACAGAGGAAACCGACGGTCCGAGCGAGGCCATCGCAAGACCGAGATAGATTTCCGATGCATATTTCAAAAACATGGCCGCATGATCCGAGGATCCGCGTGCGACACTGGCAAGAAACACCGGGGAACCGGCGGCACTGGCGATTTTGCCAATCTCGGGCTGTGCTTCGGCAAGCAACCGCCGCACAGCATCCGGAATTTCCTCGATCTCGCGGCGCATATGCGTCGGTGTGTTCACAGACAAGCTGTCAGACATTGAAACTAGTCTTCCGTAATTTGCAGCTCTGCGATGAAATCATACGCATCGCCACGGTAGACCGACCGCGTGAATTCAACGACGTGGCCGGAAGCATGATAGGAAACGCGTTCGATCTTGAGACCGGCAGAGCCGATCGGAACGCCAAGAATATCGGCATCCGTCTGCTCAAGGCTTCTAGCGGAGATGCGCTGGATCGCGCGTACCGGCTGCATCCCCGAGGCCCGAAGCACCGCGTATAGTGAAGTCGATACCTGTTCCGGGTTGGGCAGCACCTTCTCCGAAAGCGATGCCCTTTCAATCGCCATGGGCGTGCCGTCCGCCTTTCGGAGACGCTCGACACGCGCAACCCGTTCCCCCGAGCTCAGTCCGAGCGTGAACATCTCTTCGGGAGATG
This sequence comes from Roseibium sp. MMSF_3412, assembly GCF_030733265.1. Classification (GTDB taxonomy): domain Bacteria; phylum Pseudomonadota; class Alphaproteobacteria; order Rhizobiales; family Stappiaceae; genus Roseibium. The sequence goes on from NZ_JASHJI010000015.1 coordinate 115,728, forward strand.
CCGGAAACAGCCCCCGCTTCAGCCATTCACTGCTGGCGTCCATTCCCCGGCGCGCCATGTCCTCGCTGAATGAGGTCAAGCTGGACAGGCGTTGTTCAACCTTTTGCACTTTGGGCGCAACAAAAGAGCCGCTGCCCCTTTTCTGCACCACAACCTGGTCTTCGACCAGACCGGCAACCGCCTTGCGGACCGTCACCCTGGAAAGCTCGGTTATTGCGGCGATGTCTCTTTCCGAAGGCAAAGGCTCGTTTTCCTTCAGGACGCCTTCGTCGATTGCCTGCAGGATCCGCCGGCGCAGCAACAGGTATCTGGGCCCGCTTGAGGCAGCAAGCCAGTCACCTTTTTCCAGCATGGAAACGAAGTCTGTCATTGGGCTCGGCGCCTTGGCTAAAATAATACCTTTCAGATACCAATTTAAACTCTATCGAAACCTAAAATCAAGTGCTAAAAGAAATTCACCCAACCCGGAGGCACCATCGGCAGCCGTTGCCGCCCTATTGGCGAGCAGGCTTTTCAAGAGGGTGCCTGCGTGAAAAACCGCCAGTGTTCGAGTTTCCGGAATATGACCCTGCCGACAACCGAAGACCGTGATCCGCAATCGATTGGCCTGTCGGCAAAGCCGGATGAAGAGGTATTGGCGCATATCCTCCAACGGCAGATTGTTGCACTGGAAGCAGCCCGCGACGCCATGCCTCAAATTGCAGGGGCGGCAGCCGCGCTCCATGCGGCAGCAGCGTCCGGAGGTAAAATAGGTTATGCCGGCGCAGGCAGCGCCGGTCTGACAGCCCTGACAGACTGCCTCGAATTGCCGGGAACCTTCGGATTTCCAGCAGATCGCATGCGCATTCTTTATGCGGGCGGGGCAAAGAACCTCATGACCCTTGCCGGTGTCCATGAAGACGACTCCGAGGCGGGCCTCAAGGACTTTCAAGAGTCCGGTCTCGGCTCCAGGGATGTTCTGATTGCCGTCTCAGCGAGCGGCACAACACCCTACACACTCAGCGCCGTTCAAGCGGCGAACGATGCGGGTACCGAGACAATCGGCATTGCCAATAACGCAGATACGCCACTCTTGCGCGAAGCCACGCACGCCGTCCTGCTGAAAACGCCCGCCGAAGTCATAGCCGGCTCGACGCGTCTGGGTGCTGCCAGTGCCCAAAAAGCGGCGTTGAACATGATGTCGACACTTGTTGCCTTGCGGCTTGGACATGCCGTCCGGGGCCATATGGTCAACCTTGTAGCGGACAATGAAAAACTGCGGCTGCGTGCGCAGCGGATCCTGCAAGACCTGACCGGTTGCACACCGGACGACGCGGCAATCGCGTTGCAAAGCGCAGGCGGACGCGTAAAGACAGCCGCGTTGATGTTGTTGAAGAATCTTGATGTCGACACCGCAGACAGCACCCTCGAGCTCCACGACGGCAACCTGCGTCCGTTTCTCTGACACCTGCAAACCGTGCGGGGCCTGACGAGGGTTCTTGAGTTTTTGATTTACTGCCCGCCGAATTGGTTGCATATTGGTATCTAATTTGGCTCGTATTTGTCGCACATGAGGAGCAGTGAACTGGCGATGATATCCTGCTACGACATTGGAGGTTCGTTTATCCGGTCCGGAGTATTGCTCGCCGCAGGCACGGTGGCGGAAAGCGAGCGGGTAAAAACACCCGGCAACGACTGGGACGCGTTTGTACTGGCCGTCAGGAAGGCTGCAGCCCCGGAGACGTCGCGGATCTCGATTTCGCTCGCCGGCGCCTATGATGAAGAAACGGGGATCGCCGATGTCGCCAATATTCCCTGTCTGCATGGCCGCATGGTTCAAAAGGAACTCAGCGCTGCGCTGAACCTTCCCGTCGCGATCATCAACGATGCAAACGCGTTTGCCCTCGCAGAGGCGGTTGACGGCACCGGGCGCGGCAAACCCGTTGTTTTCGGGATCATTCTGGGATCTGGCGTCGGCGGCGGTCTTGTCATCAATGGCGAACTCGTGACCGGATTTGGAGGCATCGCCGGGGAATGGGGTCACGGACCCATCATCGATCCCGCAGCAGGCGGGGCACTGAGTGGCATCGAGCCCTACAAATGCGGCTGCGGGCTGGTCGGTTGTGTCGATGCAGTCGGGTCGGCGCGCGGCCTGGAGCGGATCCATTTCTCACTGCACGGATCCGAGATCACCAGCCGCGAGATAACACGTGACTGGCACCAGGGGGCCAAGGAAGCAAGCGAGACCGTGGATGCGTTCACAACCCTCCTTTCGCGCGCGCTGTCCGCTCTGGTCAACACGCTCGGGCCTCATGTCATTCCGGTCAGCGGCGGTCTGTCCAACGATGAAAAGCTTCTTGAGCTCGTTGACAGAAAAACGCGGGATCTCGTGCTGGCCCGCTACCCGGATCCGTTGATCGTCCGTGGAGATTTCGCCTCAAATGGGGGGTTGCACGGCGCCGGCATATTCGCTCGCAAGGCGTTCGGAGGAACCCGGCAATGACCGGCACAAAGCTTGAAGTGTGCGTTGACACGATTGAAGGCGCCTGGACCGCCGCGGAAAGTGGGGCGGACCGCATCGAACTCTGCGCGGCTCTTTCCGAAGGCGGCCTGACACCGTCCGCCGGCATGATGGCTGCCGCGTCACGGCTTCCGGTCCCGGTCTTTGCCATGATCAGACCACGGTCGGGCGACTTCAGGTATTCAGATGCCGAAAAAACGATCATGCTCAGGGATATACAGCTCGCAAAGAAGCAGGGAATGAGCGGCATCGTAACCGGCGCGACCGATTCCGCAGGACGCCTCGACCTCGAGTTCCTTTCCCCTGCCCTGCGCGAGACCCACCTTCCGGCCACGCTTCACCGGGTCTTTGACACGCTGCACGATGTTCCCCTGGCGATTTCCGATGCTGTCGGACTTGGTTTCGAGCGCATCCTTACCTCCGGCCAGGGGCGGAAGGCAGAGCAGCACCTTCAGGCTCTTGCCGAGATCGTCCGCATAGCCGATGGACGCATATCCGTCATGGCCGGATCAGGCGTTACACACATGAATGCAACACGCATCCTGATCGAAGCCGGAGTTCAAGAACTGCATGCATCCTGTTCAGCGCGTGAAAGCTCGGTCCCTCCGGACCGGGCCGAAATACGCCTCGGTTTTGTCGCTCAGGATGGCATCACAAGGACAGGCGCCGAACAGGTCCGGCTGTTGAGATCGGTCATCGACACATATGACGAAAACCGGGTTTAAGTTGTTCGCGGGAAGCGGCGTTACTTTGCCTTTCAAAATCGCCCGATAAGGCAGCATTCCTTACGTAAACCATCAAAATTTACGTTAAGGAACGATTCACGATTGCCGAAAATTTTAAACAAAGATACGATCTGATTGTTTTCAGACGTTCCAATTGCCAATTATGACAGGATCAGCTTCAACTTATCAGTAATTTTAACAGGATAGTTTCGGTCACGTCACGGTGAATGACCTTGAACCGTCAGCCAGAAACCACATTTATTTACAGAAAGTAAATGAAATCACCGAAAAATGTGATGTTCGTTACACTCAAAACGTAGAATGTGGTGCGATAATGGCAAAATCGTGACCGCGTAGCGTGGGGCACACGCTCACAAAACACAGAAACTCTGCGGAAAAGAGCCAAAAAATGGACCAAATCCGCAAGTGCCCCAAGCGCGGTTGAGCTGGTTGTATTAGCCTTGGGAGGCGAATATGCAACGGAATACCAAAGCAGGAACTATTGCGTTCGGTCTCATCCTCGCCATGGCGAGCGGCGCACTAGCTGAAAAACTTCCTCAGGAGACCATCACTCTGCCGGAGGATCGCCTCGCGGTGACCGTAGCGTCTGCATCGGTTGACCAGAAGGATCCGCTGGAGAGCGAACTCACCATCTGGGTTGGTGAAATAGAACTCGACGGCAAGAACACCGTCTGGGTTGAACTCATCGATTCCTACGGTGAGGTCATCTACGATTCCGAGGTCAGTCAGAACGAAACCCACCTGTTGCCGGATGGACGTGCTGTTGTCGTGCGTTCGATGGATCAGGAGACCGTGGTCGCCGGCAAGGACGAGTCCCGCCTTGTCACGGAAGGCGCTCTCATGGTGACCCGCCGGGTTGTCAACGAAGGCACTGACGCGACGACCGTCGAGCTCATCGAGACGGAAAACGAGCCGGTCGAACGCGGAACGATGTTACAGGTGGCGGATTTTGGCCAGTCGGTCTGGAACAACATTGTCGCGTTTTTTGATGCTGCCAGGAACCGTGTCGAGATTGCCTGGAACTGGTTGGTCGATACCCTGCAGGCCTGACCCCAATATTTTTGCAGCGATCATGATGGGCCCGCTTCCGCAGCGGGCCCTTTTTGAGTCCGCATATGTCACGCCTTTCTACGCGGCCAGGCATATTCTGTGGGCGCCCCTGGCGCTCCTGATCTTTCGATCACCCCGCTGTGTAAAATAATTTATTAAATTCATCGCTCTGCGTGATCCGAGCCTCTTTCTGCGCCGTAACTCCCTTTACAAAAGCAATAAAATCTCGCCTGGCCGCAAGTCCTTGCGGACTGCCCAGACTCGAAAAGGAATGAACATGCGGATTGCCGTCATCGGCTCCGGGATCTCCGGAAACAGTGCTGCTTGGGCCCTCTGTGAACAGCACGACATCGTGCTTTACGAAAAACGAAACCGTGCCGGGGGCCATAGCGCAACAGCCGACATTGACTACGACGGAACGCCCATCTCGGTTGACACCGGGTTCATCGTCTACAATGAGCGCAACTACCCGAACTTCACCGCACTGTTGGACCATCTCAACGTCGCCACCGAAGCGAGCGACATGAGCTTTGCTCTATCCGCAGACAATGGCAGCCTCGAATGGTCCGGCGACTCGGTCAACACGGTGTTTGCTCAGCGCTCAAATCTGCTTTCACCGCGGTTCCTCTTCATGCTGAAGGACATGTTTCGCTTCAACAAGCAATCCGTCGTGGATTTGCACGCTGGCAGGCTGAGCGGCGAAACCCTCGGCGGCTATCTTGAAAAGAACCGTTACTCGCAAGGGTTCATCAACGACTACCTGCTGGCCATGGGCGCTGCAATCTGGTCGACCCCGATCAACGAGATGCGCTCCTATCCTGCAGAGAGTTTTGTTGCGTTCTTCGAAAATCACCGTCTGCTTTCCTTTGAGCCGACCCTGTGGCGCACAATCTCGGGCGGCAGCAGGAATTACGTGAACCGGCTTCTGGCTCCCCTGGCCGGAAAGATCAGGCTTGCAGCGCCCGTTGTCGAGATAACGCGGAAAAACCAGAAGGTTCTGGTGACGGATGCAACAGGCCACAAGGATGTGTTCGACCATGTAATTCTGGCGAGCCACACGGACCAGAGCCTTGCCATGCTCGGCGATCCGAGCCCGCAAGAGCGCGAGATACTCGGTGCGATAAGATACCGCCCGAACGAGGTCTATCTGCACCGTGACGCACGACTTATGCCGAAGCGGAGAAAAGTCTGGTCATCGTGGAACTACTTGTCAGACCGCGATGCGGGTGAAACGCGCGATGTAACCGTCAGCTACTGGATGAACCGCCTGCAGAACATTGATCGCAGCAAACCCGTTTTTGTGACACTTAATCCGTTCGAAGCGCCCTCTGCGGACAAGACATTTGCGAAATACGTCTACGATCATCCGCAGTTCGACGCTGCCGCCTTGAGCGCGAAGAAACGCATGCATGAAATCCAGGGCGTCAACAACACCTGGTATTGCGGTGCGTGGAACGGCCACGGTTTTCACGAAGACGGCCTGGCGTCCGGCCTTGCCGTTGCAAAAAGGCTCGGCGCGCAACTACCATGGGAAACGGCACCAGCTGACACCGCGTTTCTGGAAGCAGCGGAATGACAAGACAAAACCGGAATACCGCAAGCGACAACGGTCCTCCGCCAGGGGAAGCAGCTACAATCTATTCCGGCCAGGTGATGCATCAGCGCATGAAGCCTGCGGAACACAGGTTCAGCTATTCAGTGTTTTCCGTCTTGCTCGATCTCGATCGCCTAGATCACGCGCGGAAGCAGTCCCGCTTTTTTTCGATCAACCGTTTCAATCTGCTGTCGTTTCACGAGAAAGACCATGGCAAGCGGGATGGTTCCGGCCTGAGACCTCACATTGATGCGCTGCTCGCCAAAAAGTCTGTTGAGAGACCTTCCAAGGTTCTGCTCCTTGCGTATCCCAGACTGCTCGGCTTCGGCTTCAATCCCCTCAGTGTGTATTATGCCTACGACGAAGCCGACCAACTGACGGCGATTGTCTACGAAGTGCGCAACACATTCGGCGGGCTCCACACTTACGTGCTGCCGATTGAATCGGGTCAGGTGAGCGATGCCGGTGTGCGCCAGAAGCAGGCAAAGGAATTTTACGTCTCACCGTTCATCAGCATGGAACAGCATTATCATTTTCGCATGCTGCCTCCAGGTGATGCGGTTCGTGTCAGGATCCTCGAAACAGACGCAAAAGGACCATTGCTGTCCGCGACATTTTCAGGTTCGGGTAGCCCGCTGACATCACGCAAGATTTTATCGGAATGCATTCGTGTGCCCTTCCTGACTGCCAAGGTGATAGCGGCAATCCATTGGGAAGCCTTTAAAATCTGGCTCAAGCGTGTACCATTCCATCCCCGGCCCGTTGAACGTCCAAGTCAGGGCCGGTTGGGAAACCGGCCAGTCTCACTGGCCTCGGACAAGTGATATTTCAAGAGGTTTTGCGATGAGTGAGCCTGTTGCACTGACCAAACAGAATCTGCGCAAAGAACTGAAGGGCGCCCCTCGCCTTGCGCGCATGGCTGCAAGCCTTGCACTGCGCATACGCTACGGGTCGCTGGAAATCAGTTTCCCCGATGGCAGGAAATTCAGCATCCACGGCCGGGAGGACGGCCCGCGCGGCGTTCTTGATATCCACGACTGGCGGTTTTTCCGCATGGTGGTGAAGGCTGGCGATGTCGGTGTTGGAGAGGCGTTCATGGCCGGATACTGGTCGTCGCCGGATGTCACGACGTTCCTGGAAGTGTTCTGCATAAATCAGGAATCGACACTTGAGGCGATCCAGGGACGGCCGTTGACCCGAATTCTGCTATCGGTCCGGCATTGGCTGAATTCCAACACGCGCCGCGGTTCGAAACGTAATATTTCCGCGCATTACGATCTGGGCAACGCTTTCTACAAGGAATGGCTTGACCCGTCGATGACATATTCGTCGGCGATCTACAGCAACGAAACCAACAACCTTGAACAGGCGCAGGCGGAAAAATATGCGTCACTGGTCAAGCAGACTGGGATCGAGCCGGGTCATTCCGTTCTGGAAATCGGGTGCGGCTGGGGCGGCTTTGCGGAACACGTGGCAAAAACGGTCGGTGCCCATGTCAAGGCACTGACGATTTCCCGGGAACAATACGATTATGCGCGGGAGCGCATATTCAATGCGGGCCTCAATGAAAAGGTCGACGTGGTGTTCCAGGATTACCGCGATGAACGGGGTGTCTACGACCGCATTGCATCGATCGAGATGTTCGAGGCTGTCGGGGAGAAATACTGGACGACCTATTTCGGCCAGCTCTCAAACTGTCTCAAACCAGGAGGCAAGGCCGGGCTGCAGATCATCACGATCCAGGACACGATGTTCGAGGACTATCGGCGCGGCACAGACTTCATCCAGCGTTACATTTTTCCCGGCGGCATGCTTCCACCGCCCGGCAGGCTTGTTGAAATCGGGAAATCGCTCGGTCTTGATCTCGCCGAACAGAAGATCTTCGGCCAGGACTATGCGCGCACGCTGGCCGAGTGGCGGCAACGGTTTCGCCAGGCCTGGCCGCAGATCCGTCCAATGGGCTTTGACGATCGCTTCAAACGTCTTTGGGAGTTCTATCTTCACTATTGCGAAGCCGGATTCCGTGCCGGAAACATCGACGTGCGCCAGATGGTCTACGTCAAGGCCTCCTGAGGAGGCGGACATATTTCCAGGGATCAGGCCGGCTCCTTAGCCGGCCTTTTTCGTTTCACGCGTGCGGGTTGTTTCTTGTTCCAGCCGGTCGATCTGGCGACAAGTGCGAAATAGGCGCGGTAAGGCAAGAGCCTAAGCGCTCGCAACTGCCGGACGAAGGCCTTTGGAAAGGCTATTTCAAACTTTGTGGGATGTCCAAGTCCCTTGAGTATTTCCTGCGCGGCCTCCTCCCGGGTGATCAGATGCGGCATCGGAAACGGATTGGACTGGGTGGCCGGGGTATCGACAAAACCGGGGCTGACCAGTTGAATTCGTATGCCCGCCCGGTCGAGATCGAACTTCAGCGATTCCGCCATATTGATGAGACCGGCCTTGGAGGCTCCATAGGCGGCCGATGTCGGCAAGCCACGGTATCCTGCTACAGAAGATACAATCGCGATCTGCCCTCGGGACCTTGATCTCATTGCGTCAATTGCAGGCAGAAGCACGTTGACAGTACCCATCAGGTTGACGTCAAAACTCTTGCGAAATGCGTCGACGTGCGCGTCAAGTCCGTCTTGTGGCAGGTAAATGCCCGCATTTGCAACAAGGAGTGCAATCGCGCCCATATCTGTCTCTATCGAGTGGCAATGCTGCGCCATAATCGACGTGTCCACCACGTCGCCGGGATAGGCAACAATTTCTCCGGGCAAATCCTGCGCCGCTTCGCTCAGCGCCGCCAGAGCGTCCGCCGAGCGCGCCGTTGCGGCAACACGCCAACCGGTCTCCGCCAACGCGAGGGCAAGCGCATAACCGATGCCGGAGCTGGCACCTGTTATCCAGGCAACTCCATGTTCGGGTCGGGCGACAAACTGTGTATGAGGCAATGCGATCTCCTTGGCCTGTGTTCAGTATACGCACAGGCCCCGGAGTGCGGATTTGTAATTAGCGCATAAAAGGCGCGAACCAGCGTCCGACAGGACCGGTCAGTTCAAGGCGTCCGGCGGTTACCGCGAAGCAAATGCAGTCTTCGCCCTCATCGGCAATTGGTTTGTGATCGACATCGCCGTCGGCAAAAGCGAGGTCGCCGGATACGAAGTGTCCGTCCTCGTCACTGAACCCGCCCTGAAGGACGAGCGTCAGTTCCGTGCCGTGATGGGTGTGAGACGGCATGGCGCGCCCTGCCCGGACCCAGATCAGGCTGCTCGCGCAGCCATCAATTTCGCCAAACTTGCACTCCTTGACGCCGGGAAGCAGGGTTTTCCAGGGCAGCCCTTCCATCGAACGACCGACGATGCTCTGCAAGGAATGCGGCACATTGGTCCCATCTTGCGCCAGAGGCGCATTATCGTTGGAAAGGGGCGTATCGTCACTGAAGATGGCCGAAAGCATGGAATCCCGGTCGTTGAAGGCAACCGGATCGGCATCACTCAAGCTGACACCACCAAGGCTTTCCAGAGACGAGACGTAGCCCCGGTTCTGGTCGCTCAGTTCCAGATGCGCTCCCACCAGCGCCTGCGCCGGGTAGGACAGCGTACCGGCGGCGTAGCCAGCAAGCAGTTCATCCATTCCGGTCACGTTTTTTTCCATTTCCGCTCTCATTTAACTCCAAGCACCTGATTAGCTGTATTGCCGGTACGTTGTGCATTGTTTTTCGGATCATGTTCTACACTAAAAATATTCTAATTTAAAATTTCATCCAGTGGTTTTGAAGAACAACTCCATGCTCACTTTCAATGGATTAGCGGAAAATCCGTCGCAAAACGGGTTCCAGCGCTGGCATTCGGAGATCGAGCACTTAAATTGCGAACTTGATCCTGGATGCTGCTGCCTTTAGCGTCCCGGTCCTATGAATACCATTTGGCCTTTTCCCGCTCGGTGGCCAGATCAGCCAGGAATGAAAATATGACAGTGTCCGCTTCCGTTGTCGACGCGATTGGCAATACCCCCCTGATTCGACTGAAAGCTCTTTCGGAGGAAACAGGGTGTGAGATTCTTGGTAAAGCCGAATTCATGAACCCGGGACAGTCTGTGAAGGACAGGCCCGCCCGGCAGATGATTCTAGAAGCCGAAGCCAGAGGCGAACTGAAGCCTGGCGGCGTGATAGTCGAGGGTACCGCCGGCAATACCGGGATCGGCATTGCACTTGTCGCCGGTGCGCGCGGATACAGGACCGTGATCGTCATTCCGGAAACCCAGAGCCAGGAAAAGAAAGACATGTTGCGCCTTTGCGGCGCCGAACTGGTTGAAGTGCCCGCAAAGCCGTTCAAAGATCCCAACAACTACCAGCACGTCGCGCGGCGGCTCGCCGAGGAGATGGCCAAGAGCGAACCCAACGGGGTGATCTTTGCCGATCAGTGGAACAACCTCGACAACAAGAAGGCCCATTACGTCACCACCGGACCGGAAATCATGGCCCAGACCGGTGGCCGCGTGGATGCGTTTATCTGTGCCGTCGGGTCCGGCGGCACGCTGTCCGGAGTCTCCCAGTATCTTCAGGAGAACAAACCAGGTGTCGTGATCGGCTGCGCCGACCCGCGTGGTGCGGCCATGCAATCGCTTTTCACCACGGGCGAAGCCGTCGCCTCGGAAGGCGGATCTATTTCCGAAGGGATCGGGCTCGGCCGCAAAACACCCATCGTTCAGGACGTGAAGGTCGACTACGCCTACACAATCGCGGACGAAGATGCGATTCCGCTGGTTTTTGACCTGGCCGAAAACGAAGGCCTGCTGCTTGGCGGGTCGAGTGCGATCAATCTCGCCGGTGCACGCAGGCTGGCAAAGGAAATCGGCCCCGGGAAAACCATCGTGACGATCCTTTGCGATCACGGAACCAGGTCCCATTCCAAACTCTACAACCCGGATTTCCTCAGATCCAAGAATTTGCCGGTTCCCGATTGGCTCGAGAGGCAGGTAAAACTTAAGGCTCCCTTCGTGTGAGCCTTTACAGCATGGTTTGACTTCCAATGGGGCAGGATGACCCGACCCTTGCCAAAGACGGCGCCGATGCGCAGGCCGTGATTCAGGACGCCGTCACCGATGTCGACATTCTCGACATGATGGCCAACAATCTCGGCCTCGTTGCCGCATTCGTGGCGCTCATGTACGTCACCGCGATCATCTGCGCTGTCCGGGAAGTCATGAATTCAACGACATCCCAAGGGTCAGTTGCCTGGCTGCTGTCGCTGTTTTTCCTGCCCTACCTGACGGTTCCGCTCTACTTCGTGTTCGGCTGGAGATCATTTTCGGACTACGCGAAAATACAGGCCTCCCTGGGCCGCGCAGAAAGGGCAAGGCGCGCCGACGAACTCGGGCTCACCGATCACGAGGAAACCCGGGACTGGCCGGTGCTGACCCGCGTCGCGGGCGTTCCGTTTCTTGCCGGAAACACATCCGAGCTTCTGATCGATGGTGACGCGACTTTTTCCGCGATCAAGGATGCGATCGCCGCTGCGAAAAGCAGTATCTTCTTTCAGTTTTTCGCCATCCATGACGACAAACTCGGCCGCGAAATGGCAGATGCGCTGATCTTGCGCGCAAGAGAGGGCGTCAAGATCCAGTTTCTTTACGACGATGTCGGCAGCCATTCCCTGTCCCGGAAATTCCTCGACCGTCTGAAGGATGCCGGGGTCGAGGTCTGTGGTTTCAACGAAAACCACAAATTCCTGCGGCTTCTTGGCCCGATGCGGCTGAACTACCGAAATCACCGGAAGCTGGTCGTCATCGACTTTCAAACCGCGTTCGTCGGTGGCCACAATGTCGCCGACCAGTATGTCGGCCGCGACCGCTGGTTCGGTCATTGGCGCGACACCCACGTCAAGGTCGAGGGACCTGCAGCGGTGGCGTGCGCCTTGTCTTTCGTAGAAGACTGGCTGTGGGCAAGCGGTGAACGCATCGACCTGCCGCGGGTGCGCGACATACCGATGCCGGGCGACGAGTCGGTGCTGGTGATGCCAACCGGACCGGCAGACAAACTTGAAGAATGCGCAATTGCATTCGTCGAGGCGGCCGCAAGAGCAAAAGAGCGGCTCTGGATCACCACGCCGTATCTGGTGCCGTCCCTCGACGTGCAGACTGCGCTTGCCGCAGCGGCCATGCGCGGCGTCGACGTGCGGATCCTGTTGCCGGAAAAGCGGGATCACTGGACGGTTTGGCTTGCAAGCCATGCCTACGAAGACACGCTCGTGCAGCGCGGCGTGAAGGTCTACCGGTATACGGACGGATTCCTGCATCAGAAGGTGACGCTACTGGACAACGATCTGGTATCGATCGGCACGGTGAATTTCGACAACCGGTCTTTCCAGATCAATTTCGAGCTCACTTTGTGGTTCACCCACGAGCGGATGATCCAGAACGTCGAAGCGATGCTGGATACGGATTTCGAAAATGCCAGACTGACCTGGCCGGATGCGTTCCGGTCCAAAAGCTACGTTTTCCGCGTCTTTGCACAGGGTGCGCGGCTGTTATCTCCAATTCTTTAGTTCAGGGTGACCCTAGAGGATCATGAGGTTATCAGCGACCGGGATCCACTTTTAAAACGCCGCATGTTCAGAGCCTCATCCTGGGGAAGGCCAAAGGCCTGTCTCGAAGCATAGACACCAAAAAACGGCGCGCGCGGCCCACCCTTCCGAACAGCACCTATGCACTTTCTCAGGATGAGGATTTGCGCTCTCAATACCCATTTGCATTGTTATGCTCATACAAGCTGACGCGTTCGCCGGTCGTCGAACACCGTCAGTCTCTGCATGCTTGAACGCGACTGACGCACGACAGGTATCAAGACCAATATTGCGCTGAAGTTCCTGATCGTAGACGAGCAGCCGAAACGAAGGGGAAAAACATGGACAAAACACAGGTGGCAATCATTGGAGGTGGACCGGCGGGCCTTGCCGCGGCGCTGACGTTGTCGCGGTCCATGATGACGTCGATTGTCTTCGACGCGCCGACACCGTCCAGAAACGCGGCCTCACCTTTCGTGGCGGCCCTGCCGGGTTTGGACAAGAGGGAACCGGGCGATGTGCGCAAAGCCATTCGCAAAGATATCGCCTCGTATCCTTACGCCACAATCGAAGAAACAGGGATCACGACCATCGAGCATGAAACGGGTGGTTTGACGCTTGTTCGCGATGACGGATCATCCGTTACGGCAGACAGAGTTCTGCTGGCGGCCGGCATGGTCGACATCCTGCCGGAGGTTCCAGGCCTGGACGACTGTTGGGGCCGCAGCGTCATCAATTGTCCCTTCTGTCACGGGATTGAATGGCAAAATGCCCGATGGGGTATCTTTGCCCATCGGCCCGAGGTTCTCGATGCTGCAGAGATCTACCGCAACTGGACAAACAAGCTCACCTACTTCGTCGCCCCCGAACTGTCCCTGAGCCCGGAGCGGCGGCAGCAGATCAGGGATCTCGGTGTCAGCATTGTAGACGACCTTCCCAATAGACTTCACTCCGATGGGGGTGATCTGCAACAAGCGGAACTTGCTGACGGCAAAAGGGTGGCCCTCGATTGCCTGCTTGTGTTTCCCCATCAACGTCAAACCGGCCTGGTCGATGCCCTGGATCTGTCACTATCGGATGCGGGATATGTGAATGTCGATGAGGGATCTCGCACGTCGCAGCCACGCATCTATGCCGCTGGCGACCTCACCTATGCGGGACATCAGAACACGCCGACAGCGCTCCACATGGGAAACATGGCGGCCGCAAGCATCGTGATGGACCACTGCTTCGGCAAATGACTTTAAGTCCTCTGGAGAGGTCGACGGAACACATTCCGCTCTATAGGCTGCGGAGGGCATTCCATCCTACCGCACAGACTTGTGCCCGGCCGAAATCCTGTTGACCTGGAGACAAAAATGACAATTCCCCTGTTTCGCGACGACGCCTATCTGCGCACGTGCGAAGCAAAAGTAACGGGTGTGAACGAGCGCGGCGGCATCCTGCTCGATCGGACCGTCTTTTATGCAACGGGCGGCGGCCAGCCAGGGGATAGCGGACGCCTGGAACTTGCCGACGGGACCCAGATCGCGATTGCGACAGCGGTTTATGACGATGACCGCGTTTCCATTGTCCATGTTCCGTCGGAAGGCCAGACCCTGCCGGAACCGGGAAGCGAGGTAATCGCACATGTCGACTGGGCGCGGCGGTACAAGATGATGCGGGTGCACACGGCGCTGCACCTGCTTTCTGTCGCCCTGCCCTTTCCGGTCACCGGCGGTCAGATTGGTGATATCGAAGGCCGTCTTGACTTCGACATGGGCGATGAAACCGTGGACAAGGAAACATTGCATCAGGCGATCAACGATCTGGCCTCCGGCGATCACGAGGTCACGACCGAGTGGATCACGGACGAAGAACTGGATGCCAATCCGGCGCTTGTCAAAACCATGTCCGTCAAGCCGCCCAGGGGGTCCGGCCGGGTCAGGCTGGTCAGGATCGGACAGGATGTCGACCTTCAGCCGTGCGGCGGAACCCATGTATCCCGGACTTCTGAAATCGGAACGCTTTCAATCGGGAAAACCGAAAAGAAGGGCAAACAGAACAGGCGCGTCCGCATTCGTCTTACCGACTAGTCGTCCTGTTGGAGGCAAAACATGAACCTGACCGGCAGTTGTCATTGCAAGGCGATCCGTTTTGAACTGGAGAGCAAGACGCCCTACCCGTACATGCGCTGTTATTGCTCGATCTGCCGCAAGGTTGGCGGCAGTGCCGGATATGCCATAAACCTGATGGGTGACGCCGACAGCCTCAAGACAGAAGGTGCTGAAGCGAAAGCGGTGTATCATGCCGTGATCGACGGGACCAAAAGTCCTGCCGAGCGTCATTTCTGCAAGCGATGCGGAACGCATCTCTGGGTCTGGGATCCGCGCTGGCCGGAGCTCATTCATCCGCATGCCGGTGTCATCGACACCCCCTTGCCAAAGCCGCCGGAAACCGTCCATATCATGCTTGAGCACAAGCCCGACTGGATCGAGGTGCCTCTTGGCATCGGTCACGTCCACTTCAAGAATTATCCGGATTTGTCCATCGAGGAATGGCACAAATCCAAAGGGCTCTACCAGAGTTGAGGAGTATCAATGTCCGAGCACCCGCTTGTTTCGACCCAATGGCTGGCCGATCACCTCGACTCACCCGATCTAGCGGTTGTCAACGCCTGGATGCCGCCCGTGACGCATCCCGATGCGCCGCCGGTCTACCCGAACGCACACATTCCCGGTGCGGTCTTCTTCGATGTCAACGAGATCTGCGACAAGACCAGTGATCTGCCGCACATGCTGCCGGCGCCCCATGTCTTTTCCTCCGCTATGCGAAAGCTCGGAATAGGCGACGGCCAGACAATCGTGGTCTATGACGACTTCGGCTTCTATTCCGCGCCACGGGTCTGGTGGACCTTGCGCACGATGGGAGCCGGCAGTGTCTATGTCCTTGATGGCGGGTTTCCGAAATGGCGCGCTGAGCAAAGACCTGAGACGGATGATGTCCCTCGCAAACCGCAAAGCCACTTCTCTTCGAGGCTCAATCACGGCGCGGTGGCCAATCTGTCGCAAGTGAAGCGCTCTACAGAAACAAAAGACCGTCAAGTTCTGGATGCAAGGTCGGCCGAACGTTTCGCCGGCACCGCGCCCGAACCGAGAGCGGGACTGCGTCCTGGTCATATGCCGAACGCACTCAACCTGCCGTTCACGCGTCTGATCAATGACGACGGCACGTTTCGCGTCGGCCCTGAGCTTGAAGCGATCTACAAGGATGCCGGCGTCGATCTCGACAAACCGATAACGACCACATGCGGGTCCGGCGTGACTGCTGCGATCCTGACGCTCGGCCTGACCGTGCTCGGCGTTCGGGATGTCAGCGTTTACGACGGCTCATGGACCGAGTGGGGCGGCCGCAATGATACGGAAGTCGTGACCGGAGAACCCTAACGACCGGTCATACGAACGCAGTCCGGCGGACATTGACGGAAAAACAGGAAAGGCCCTGGAACACGTTCCAGGGCCTTTTTCGAATGTCGGTAACGCAGGGCGATCAGTGATGCAGGATCTGGCTCAGGAAGAGCTTCGTGCGCTCATGCTGCGGGTTCACGAAGAAGTCTTCCGGCTCGTTCTGTTCAACGATCTGTCCGGCATCCATGAAGATCACGCGGTTTGCGACCTTGCGCGCAAAGCCCATCTCGTGGGTCACGCAAAGCATGGTCATGCCTTCTTCTGCAAGACCGACCATCACGTCGAGAACTTCCTTGATCATTTCCGGATCAAGGGCCGAGGTCGGCTCATCGAACAGCATGATCTTGGGGTTCATGCACAAGGAGCGCGCAATCGCGACGCGCTGCTGCTGACCACCGGACAGCTGACCGGGATACTTCAGGGCCTGCTCGGGGATCTTGACGCGCTCCAGATAGTGCATCGCGATTTCTTCGGCTTCCTTTTTCGGCATCTTGCGCACCCAGATCGGTGCCAGCGTGCAGTTTTCCAGAATCGTGAGGTGCGGAAACAGGTTGAAGTGCTGGAAGCACATTCCGACTTCGCGGCGGATTTCGTCGATCTTCTTCAGATCGTTGGTCAGTTCGATGCCGTCGACAAGGATCTGGCCGGCCTGGTGTTCTTCCAGCCGGTTGATGCAGCGGATCATGGTCGATTTACCGGATCCCGAAGGCCCACAGATGACGATCCGTTCGCCGCGCATCACTTTCAGATTGATGTCGCGAAGCACGTGGAAGTCGCCGTACCACTTGTTCATGTTGTTGATTTCGATGGCAACGTCCGTGTCGGACACTTGCATTTTCGAGCGGTCGGCGGCGAGTTCGTCCGCGTTTACAGCATTTTCACTCATGGGTTCACTCCAAAAATTCGAGGGACCGGAGCGCTGCGACCAGGCGCGCGCTCCGGCTGCAGTTCGTTAGCGTTTGTGTCCGGTATGAAGTTTGTTCTCCATGAAAATGGAGTATCTCGACATGCCGAAACAGAACACGAAGAATACGATCGCCGCAAACAGATACCCGGTGTGGCCCTGACTTGGCGTTGACCAGGTGGGATCTGTAAAGGACGACTGGATCTGACCGAGAAGATCGAACATGCCAACGATCAGGACCAGAGTGGTATCCTTGAACAACCCGATGAAGGTGTTGACGATGCCGGGGATCACAAGCTTGAGCGCCTGAGGCAGAACGATGAGATACATCATCGGCCAGAACCGCAAACCCAGCGCCATCGCGCCTTCATATTGTCCTTTTGGAATGGCCTGAAGGCCACCGCGAACAACTTCCGCCATATACGCTGCGGAAAACAGCGTCACGCCGATCAAAACGCGCAGCAACTTGTCGAATGTCACGCCCTCCGGCAGGAACAGCGGAAGCATGACCGACGACATGAACAGCACGGTGATGAGCGGAACACCACGCCAGAACTCGATAAAGATGATCGAAACCAGCTTGATGATCGGCATCTGCGACCGTCGTCCTAGTGCAAGCGCGATGCCCAGGGGCAAGGACGCAACGATCCCGGTTACCGCGATCACAAGCGTGACGAGCAGACCGCCCCAGACGGCGGTTTCAACGATCGGAAGAACCACCGTGTCGCCGATCACAAGACCGGTCAGCAGGAAGTAAGCGACGATCGGGAAAACCACCAGAAAAAGGATTGCGTTGGTCCGTTTGAACGGAGCACTTGGAATAGCAAGCGGCACCAGGAGAAGCGCGAAGAGCGCATAGACGATATCGACGCGCCATGTTTCCGCAGACGGGTACCGGCCGTAGATGAACTGCGGGAAGTATGCCTCGACATATGCCC
Organism: Roseibium sp. MMSF_3412; assembly: GCF_030733265.1. Taxonomy (GTDB): domain Bacteria; phylum Pseudomonadota; class Alphaproteobacteria; order Rhizobiales; family Stappiaceae; genus Roseibium. Next base: position 133,457 of record NZ_JASHJI010000015.1, read on the forward strand.
AGCAGGCCCCCCCGTGTCCGCCATCCTGCGGCAGGCACGCCTCCCGGTTTTCACCTGTCCAGACCGCATCAACGAAAGCGAACTGGATGAAAGGTGCAATGATCCAATATGCGAGCAGGATGCCGATAAAGGTCAGGATCGTGTTGGATATCGACGAGAACAGGTTCTTGCGCATCCATCCAATTGCGCCGGTGGTGGAGACCGGCGCCGGCAGTGTCGGCGCTTCTTCCGTTCTGATTTGAAAAATATTGCTGTTGGCCATGATCCGCGCTCCTATCTTTCCACGAGCGCCATGCGCTGGTTGTACCAGTTCATGAAGGCCGAAGTTATCAGACTGAGCGACAGGTAGACCGCCATCCAGATACCGATGATTTCAATTGCCTGACCGGTCTGGTTGAGCACGGTGCCTCCAACCGACACAAGGTCGGGAAAGGCAATCGCGACAGCGAGCGACGAGTTCTTCGTCAAGTTCAGATACTGGCTCGTCAGCGGCGGAATGATGACGCGCATCGCCTGCGGGATGATCACGAGACGAAGCGTCGGCCCCTGACGCAGACCCAGGGCATGCGAGGCTTCTGTTTGACCATGACTCACCGCCTGGATACCCGCGCGCACGATCTCCGCAATAAAGGCTGCAGTGTAGATCGCAAGCGCCGCCGTCAGGGCGAGGAATTCAGGAATGAGGTTGATACCGACACCAAGCTCAAATCCCCGGCGCAATGCCGGCCCCGTCTCGATGAAGTTCGGGTGTTCCAACGTCATTGGCATGCCGGTCACGAAGTAGGTGATCACCGGCAGACCGACAATCAGACCGAGACCGGTCCAGAAAACCGGGAACTGCTGTCCGGTTTCTTCCTGACGCTTGCGCGCCCATCTGGATACGAAAATCGATGCGACGATCGCGATGATCAGCGCATATCCGATGAATTCCGCTCCTGGTTCCCAGATCGGTTTGGGACCGCGAAGGCCGGCGATGTTCAGATGGAACGTATCAAAAAGCGACCACTTTTCCCGCTTGCCGGGAACAGCGCGCAAAACCGCGAAATACCAGAAGAAGATCTGCAAAAGCAGCGGAACGTTCCTGACCAGCTCTACATAGCAGTAGGCGATGCGGCTGATGACCCAGTTGTTCGACAGTCTCGCGATACCCACGAGAAAGCCGATGATCGTCGCAAAGAAAATGCCGACAACCGCCACCAGAACCGTATTCAGGAAACCTACGAAGATGGCTCGTCCATAACTCGACGTTTCCGCGTATGGTACAAGCGACTGAATAATGCCGAAGCCGGCAGTATTCTCAATAAATCCCCAACCGGAGGCAATATTCTGCCTTTCCAGGTTGGCGACAGTGTTCGTCACGATGATGTATCCGAACGTCAGCAGCAGCACCACCAGTAACATCTGGTAGAAATAACCGCGGACTTTTGGATCGTTCATCAGCGAAGCACGCGCCGGCGCCCCCGCCGAGTCCTGCTCCATTACTGACATAGAACCTCGCCCAAGTTCACGGAAAGAGCCCGGCCCGAAGCCTCTCCTCTTTCTCGTTTTATCTGCTTCTGCAACACGCTGACGCGCGCTCCCTATCGGCTTATGAAGCAGTGTTCCCCCACGCGTTCACCGGTATTCCGGTTTGTGCTGCGCGGATTTGTTTTATTGAGGGTTCCGGCAAATTGCCGGAACCCCTTTTTCCTCATGAAAAACTGAGGATTAGCGTACCGGCGGAGCGTAGAGGAAACCACCGTCGCTCCACAGAGCGTTCACACCGCGGGAGATGCCGAGCGGAGTGTCCGGACCAACGTTGGCATTGAAGCTTTCTTCGTAGTTGCCGACGTTCTTGATGATGTTGTAGGCCCAGTCGTTGGACAGGCCGATGCCTTCACCGAAAGCACCTTCAGCACCGAGCAGACGCTTGACGGAAGGATTGTCGGAACCCTTCATTTCGTCGACGTTTGCGGACGTCACGCCCATTTCCTCAGCGTTGATCATTGCGTTGAGGGTCCACTTTGCGATGTTGAACCACTCATCGTCGCCCTGGCGGACAACCGGACCAAGAGGCTCTTTGGAAATGATTTCCGGCAGAACCATGTGATCGCCCGGGTTGGTCAGCTTCAGACGCTGTGCGTACAGACCAGAGGCATCCGTGGTGTAAACGTCACAACGGCCGGCATCATATGCAGCGACAACTTCGTCGGCCTTTTCGAAGGCGACGATTTCATACTGCATGTTGTTTGCACGGAAGTAGTCGGCAACGTTCAACTCGGTCGTCGTACCGGTGTTGGTGCAGACGGATGCGCCGGACAGTTCAAGCGCGGATGTCACGCCGAGATCCTTGCGGACCATGAAGCCCTGACCGTCGTAGTAGTTCACGCCAGCGAAGTTCAGACCAAGCTGAGTGTCACGGGACATCGTCCAGGTGGTGTTGCGCGACAGGACGTCGACTTCACCGGATTGCAGAGCCGTGAAACGCTCTTTAGCGGACAGCGGAGTGAATTTAACAGCGGACGCGTCGCCGAATACTGCAGCGGCCATAGCGCGGCAGAGATCAACGTCGAGACCGGTCCAGTTCCCCTGAGCATCCGGATTGGAGAAGCCCGGCAGACCCTGGCTCACACCGCACTGGATGAAGCCTTTCGCCTTGACATCTTCCAAGGTTGTCGCACCCGCAGCTGTCGAAGCAGCGACGCCCATTGCAGCGCCGAGAACGAGTGGAAGGATTTTTTTGGACATGGATATGCAGCCTTTATTTGTTACCCATACTTTTTTTTAGTGTTGGAACTCAGCGGGAGACCTCTTCTGCATCTCGTTTGCGGACGAGCGCTTGCCGCGTGCGCGACTTCCTCCAGATTTCTCCCGTTCCACCCAACGCGCCCATACGATGGCATTTGGCTGTTCGGGTCAAGTACTTGCTGTCATTATCTCGTCAAATTTCGCAACCGAACGTCCAAATTGATCCGCCTGCGATGCACAAATAGCGAACATGGCTATTTCGAAATCATTCAATGCTCAAAAAGAGTTCATCGCAATTTCATGGCGCACTCCGCCGCGTTAACCTTAAAACAAAGTTATCAAGTGGACCGACGACTTTGCCGCGCCGGAAAAGGCGCGTAGTCACGCGTCAGACACAGCTGGAATAAGCCTGCACGACCGGGTACAACCCTGAAATCGTTCCCCTCAACTCCGAAATTCTTCAAACATGTCAGATACCGATCCCAAAACACCCATGAAAACGGATACAAAGCTCGCTCATGCCGGGCGCGATCCGGCAAGTTTCCACGGTTTCGTCAATCCACCGGTTGTGCATGCTTCAACAGTGCTGTTTCCGGACGTGGAAACGATGCGCCCGGGCGGACAGAAATTCACCTATGCAAGACGCGGCAACCCGACAACCGATTCCCTGGAGCAAGCCGTCAAGGAACTCGAAGGCGCCGAGGGCGTCCTGCTTGCGAACTCGGGACTGAACGCTGTCTCGCTTGCGATCCTGTCCTGCGTGAAATCAGGTGACCATATTCTGATCACGGACACGGCCTATCATCCGACCCGTCATTTTGCCGATACCGTGTTGCCGAAATTCGGCGTCGAGGTGGATTATTATGACCCGGCGCTCGGCGCGGAAATCGCCACGCTTTTCAAGCCCAATACCTGCGCGGTCTTCACCGAGGCTCCCGGCTCCCTCACCTTCGACATGCAGGACATTCCCGCGATTGCGGATGCGGCCCACAAGGTCGGGGCCATCGTCTTGATGGACAACACCTGGGCGACACCGCTGTTCTGCCAACCGATCTCGTTCGGCGTCGACCTGTCCATCCAGGCCGGAACCAAATATATCGTCGGGCACTCCGACGCGATGCTGGGCACGATCGCGGCAAGCGAGAGGGCATGGGATGAATTGCATACCCTGCATGGAGCCATCGGTAGCCATGTTGCCCCCGATGACGTCTATCTGGGACTTCGCGGCCTCAGAACGTTGTCCGTCCGTCTGGAACGGCACCAGCACAACACATTCGCCGTCCTGGGTTGGCTGAAAGACCAGTCGCGTGTTGCACAAATCAGGTATCCGGGTTTCGACACCGATCCCGGCCACGAGATCTGGCGGCGGGACTTCAGTGGCGCGTCCGGTCTCTGTGCTTTCGATTTTGCTGCCGGAACATCACGCGAGCAGGCAAACACGTTCCTGAACGCTCTGAAGCTGTTCGGGCTCGGCTACTCATGGGGTGGCTTTGAAAGTCTCGCCATCCCGGTCAAGCTCAAGGGCTCGCGTTCCGTGACACCGATAGACGAGAGCCTGTGCTCCGTGCGGCTTCATATCGGCCTGGAGGACCCAGAAGACCTCATCAACGATCTGAACCAGGCCCTCGACAAGGCGTTCGGATAGCGTCTTCCGGCGCGGTCGCCGCGAGGCAGCCGCGCCGTTCTCGGGCTCTCTCGGGTGTTTCACCAAACCGCATGACGGCCTGTGCCGCTCGCCATCAGGCTGTCAGATCGTCGGATCTTCCCGCTTTTCCTTGAAGATCAGCCAGAGATTTCTGAAATAGATGATCAGGCCAAGCCCCTGCCCCGCGATGAAAACGGGGTCCTGACGCTGAATTGCGTAGATCAGCAACAGCGAACCGCCTGCGACAGAGAAGAACCAGAACGCCACTGGAACAATCGATCGGCCGACCCGTTCCGACGCGATCCATTGTATGACAAAGCGCATCATGAACATGGCCTGGGCAAAGAACCCCAGGATGATCCAGAAATCGAATTGCTCGACGAAAACAGCGTAGATCCAGTCGTAAAGAGCACTCATTGGCAGATCCAATTGGTCCGGTCGGGCGTGAAACCCGTCATCTTAGATGTTGCAGAAATCCGTCACGTCAGCGGCCGGACGGAAGGCACCTTCTTGCGCCGGCGCCTGAGCCACCAAACGCCAAACAAATCAAGCACACCGACCAGCGCGCGGTCAAAAATCCCGTATTTGGACGAGCCGTGTCTCCGCTGCCTGTCCTGTACATCGATATGCACGACATCGAAGCCTTCACGAATGACGAGAGCAGGCAGAAAACGGTGCCAGCTGTCGAAGTAGGGCAACTGCAAGAAGACGTCGCGCCGCAGAGCCTTCAACCCGCAGCCGCTGTCGCGGGTCTTGTCCTTTAGGATGGCACCCCGGATCTTGTTGGCGAATTTTGATGCATAACGCTTCGCCAGGCTTGCCTTCCGGCCGAGCCTCTGGCCTGCCGCCAGTGCCGTCGATGTCCCGGCTTGCTCGAGTGCGTCCAGAAGCTGCGGAATATAGGCCGGATCGTTTTCTCCGTCTCCATCGATCGTTGCCACGACATCACCGCGCGCATGATGCAACCCGGTTCTGACGGCGCAGCTCTGTCCGCAGGATGTCTGGTGGCGCACGGGCCGCAACCAATCATGCGTGGCCGCATAGTCCTGAAGCACGATATCGGTTCCGTCGGAGGAGCCATCGTCCACGACAATGACTTCAAAACTGCGCCCCTGAAGCGCGGCCTCTATCTCGTCGAGAAGGATAGGAAGGTTCTCGGCTTCGTCCTTTGCAGGCACAACCACGGTCACGGCAAGCGTCCCCGTCGATGTCGCCAGACCTTCGATAAAACTTTTTGTCATCAAGTCGTCCGATCCGTCTCTTCCAGCCGCGCGGGTTCAACCGGGACCCGATACAATCCGCGTTGGCCGCGCATGACCCTCCAGACAGCACGCGCGCAGGCACGCGCGGACCGGGCGTTCATGTTCGGCTCTATCTTCCCCGAAGACGAGAGATGGAAGCCGATCCTGCGCCGTGCCATGGCCCTTACGGTGAAAAAGGTGAAGGTGACGCCAAGCAGTGTTCCCGCAATGACGTCGCTCGGGTAGTGCGCGCCAACCATGACGCGGCTGAAAGCGAGCCAGAACGCGGCAACCACGATCAGCCAGCGATAGGCCGGAAAAATGAAGGCCAGTGCCGTGGCAAGCGCTGCAACCGTCGTCGAGTGGCCGGATGGAAAACTTGTGTAGGTGCCATCGAATGCCAGAAAATCGAAACGCACGGGGCCGACCTGCTCGTAAAGCTTCGGTCTCGCCCGTCCCAGCGACCATTTGAACGCAATCGCAAGGAGGCCCGTTGCCGCGACAGAATAGAAAATGAACGCCGCGTAGGTAAAGAGCGATCCGATTGCCATGCGGATCCGGAACGCATATCGGCCCGCGTCCTGCGCCAGCAGGAAAAGGCATGTCAGACCCGTCGAAATCAGGATCCAGTCGGCCTTGCCAAAATCGGTGAATGCGCGGAACGCATTCCGGTATTCGTTCGGCAATGAGCGCAGCCACGGATAGGTCGGTACGTCGAACACGACAACGGCGACCCCGACGGTCAACAGCAGAATGGCAAAGATGTCCTGCGGCCGTTGTCCGGGTGGCAGCGGATCCAGGCTGTGGCGTGCGCGCTCCCTGCGCCCGGAGAACAGCATCTGCGCCCGTCGAATATTTCCGCGCATCCGCGCCAGAACCCGCCTGACGTTGTTACTGCTGTTCGACATTGCCGTTTTCTTCTGCACCCGTTTTCGTGTCGGCTTTCTGATAAAGAGCTATATCAACGTCATCGCCGCCATTGATGTTGAGGCCGTCTACCCTCTTTCGGACCTCAGGCACAAGGCCAATCTCCTTTGCGGCCGCCAAAAACGCCGTTTCTTCCCTGCTTTCGACCGCCGCGACCCGGCACATGCCGGCGTCGCCAGACTGAGGCTGTGCCAGGAACTCTGCTGCCCCTTTCGGTGAAATGATGCGTGTGCCTGTACCCTCAAGGAAAATGAAGCTCGGTTCATGAAAGCCCGAGGTAACGACCTGCCTGACGGACCGGTCGCCGCAGCCCGGTATCTCGTCCAGCGCGGCGACCAGACGTGGACTGACCCAGATCGGTGTCAATGCGGGGCCAACAAAGCCCCAGACGCCGATCGCAACGCACACGGCACTCAACGCGGCCGACGGAAAGGCGTGAAGCGCGGCCCCCTGAAACAGTCTGGAGGCAGCTGCAACACCGAACACGGCACCGATTGCCACCACGACAACTCCGGGCGGCGACGGCCACACGCCGAGCGCAAACGGTCCCGCAAATGAAATCGCCGCAAGCCCGACGGGCGGCAACGCCAGGAGAACGGCGGCAACTCGCCTGACCCATTTTCCGGAATTCTGTCCTGCACCTTCGAGAAGGGCAGCCGCAACGGGCAATGCCAGTGCCGGCAAAATCGGGAGTGTGTAGTGCGGCAACTTCGTTGCAACCAGCTCAAACACGATCCAGGTCGGAAGAAACCAGGCAATCGAGAAGATCACGAGCGGACTTGAGCGCTCCCGCCAGATCAGTGGAAGTGAAATGAGAAAAAAGGCAGGCAGCGGCCAGAAGATGCCGAACATGGCCCCAAGGTGGGTCAAGGGCGGCGCGCCGTGCCCTTCCTGCCCCTGGCCGACCTTGCCCAGTAGGTCCCTGCCAATTGCTTCGGTGAAGAAAGTTCCGTCCGTCGCGATCCAGATCGCAACAAACCAGGGCGATACGAGCAATGCGAACCAGACAAACCCGATCAGAGGCGAAGCGGCCTTGAACCACTTCATCCGCCGGCTCATGATCATGAGGCCGGCTACCGTGAAACCGACCACCATCGGTCCGACCGGTCCCTTGATCAGGACACCTGCGGCAAGAGCGGTCCAGAACAGGAAGCTGAGCCCCCACATCCGCTGATCCGTGTTCTTGAGCCAGATCCGGGCAAGCGCCCCTTGCGCAACGATAACGGTGGCAAACAGCATCGCGTCGGTCTTGGCAAGGCGGGCTTCAACCCCGACGATGATTGCAAGCGCAACAAATCCGCCGACCAGCAACGCTCCCGCCGGACCAAGAAACGCGCGCGCCATCCAGAAGGCGGCCAGCACGCTGATCGTGGCTCCGATGATCGACGGCAGCCTGTAGACCCAGAGCGGTGCGTCCGCCCCATGTCCGCTCAGTTTTGCGGCTGCCGCCTGCAACCAGTAAATACCGACCGGTTTCTTGTGCCGCGCCTGCTCCTGGAACCTGATGTCAATGTAGTCATCGGTTTCAAGCATCTGCTTGGTCGCCTGGGTATAGCGCGGCTCATCCCGGTCAAGCGGCGGAACTGTCCATTGACCCGGGACGAACAACAACAGCGACAGGAGAACCAGAAGGAGCGGTGCAGTCAGGTCATGACCAAAGACCTTGAGCCAAACCGGTTTGCGCAGTTCAACCGACGGTTTCCTTGTTCCCGCTTGAGCCGAAGCAGCTTTTTCGGGAGCATCGGGATCTCCTTGCGGGACATCGACACTTTGCTGTTCCGACGGATCGGCCTTGCCGTTTGTGTGAACCTTCGAATTGTCGCTCATACTTGCCACAAATGCCGTTTGGTAAAAATCTGACGCGTTCGCGCAGCAGCCTGTGCGCTACGAACGCAAAGCTTCTCCTACATGAGCTTTCGGAAAAGGGAAACAAGTGCTTGCTCTCATCAAGAGCTAAGCTATCGTTCCGTTGGTTTTTTGACACCTCCGAATCCCGGGACACCAGATGACCCTGATCGCACAGATAACAGACTTGCACCTACGTCCGAGAGGCCTGGCCTGCTACAGAGTCTCCGATACCAACATGTTGGCAGAGCGAGCCATCAGGTCCCTGCTTGCCTTTTCTCCCAAGCTGGATGCCGTCGTCATGACGGGAGATCTTACGGATCGAGATGATCCGCGTGAATATGCCGTTGCCCGGGCGCTTCTCGGCCGCCTCGATGTCCCGGTGTTCCTCATGCCCGGAAACCATGACAGCAGCGACGGCATGCGCAGGGAGATGGCGGGTTTTCCCGGCTTGAACGAAACCAGCGACGGAAAGATTCATTATGCGGCGATGGTCAACGATGTGCGCATCATCGCGCTCGACACGCATGTGCCCGGCCGTCCACAGGGGCAACTCGGTCACGAACAACTGACCTGGCTGGACCGAACGCTCTCGGCCGACAGTGCGCCGACCCTGCTTGCTCTGCACCATCCGCCCGCTCTTTCCGGCATCGAACACATGGATGCCATGGGCCTTCTCGATGCGCCGGAACTGGCAGAGGTGCTTGCACCGCACGAGCACGTGAAACGGATCCTGTGCGGGCACCTGCACAGACCGATCATCGCCGAATTTGCCGGCAAGGTCATGACACTGGCGCCCAGCACCGGGCATCAGGTGGAACTCGACCTGTCACCGGACGGCGCGGCGATGTTCCGCTTTGAGCCACCTGCCTATTTCGTGCACACCCATGCGGAGAAAACCGGGCTGGTGACCCATATGGCCTATGTCGAAAGTTATCCCGGCCCCTATCATTTTTTCGCAGATGAAGGTGTTACGTGGCCGGGAGACGAGATCAGATGAGAGCGCTGCGCGTGTTCGCTCCCGGGCTGAAGATTTTCCTGATCGCCGCCGTTGCCGCCATACTTCACGGCTGTGGCGCCCTGCCCGGCAACGGCGAACTCGAAGACGAAGTTGTTCTGACGGACCAACCCGTCAACAAAAGCCAGCTGCTTTCCCTCATCAACAACTACAGGAGCCAGAACGGTCTTCCAGCGCTCAAACATGATCCTGTACTGGACGAGGTCTCACAGAACATGGCGCGCCACATCGCGCAACGCGACAGCATGGACACCTGGCAACACAGTTCATTCGGTCTTTCACAGCGACTCAGCAAGGCCTCTTACGAGAATTATGCGGGCGCGGAAAACCTTGGGGCCGGATATGCAGACCTGCCGGCCGCCTTCAGGGGATGGCAAGGATCGGAAGGCCACAACAAGAACCTGCTCAACCCCTATGTAACGCGTGTCGGGGCCGCCAGAACAAACAGAAACACCGGCAAGTGGCGCAATTTCTGGGTTCTTACACTCGCAAGGCCAACTTCGGATGGCCGCCCGGCCGTGAGATAGAAGGGCTGGAAGGCCCCGCCCCGTGCCTTCCAGAGATCGAAAGACCCAATCATCATCCGAAAATCAAAATCAGAATAATGATGTCATATTTCGATATGTCGGTCTTTGGATCTTGCCGAACCGGGCGTTTGGAAAGGTTCAGAACGGAAACGGCCGCGCCTCGAATTCGGACTCGTCGGCCCGCTGTTTGCGAAGCCCGCGATCGACCACACCCTGATAAAGCCTTTCTTTTCCGAAACGCGGCTCCCAACTGCACAAGTGTTCTGAAATCAGTTTGATGCAGGGAATACCAAGATCAGAACGTGTCGCATCAAATTCCCAGATATCGATGCCCTTGCGCGAACAGCTGTCGAGGAGATCGCTATACGCGTATACGGTTTCAGATCCAGGTGGTACGTGCGGCCCACTTGCCTTTGACAAAAAATCTTCGAAGACAGAGGTGTTCAATGCATAGGCCAGATGCCGCGGCAGTTTTCGGGGCTTGTCCGTTTCGGATCGTTTGTCGAGGTAGGCTCTTTCCATGAGGTCAAGCGCGTTTTCCGATTGAAGCATCTCGGTAACGGCCGACTTGCTTGCCGAGGCGAGATCCCAGCCGGCAGCGGACCCGATGGCAGCTCTTCGACCGTCGGGTTCACAAGAAACCGACAGTACGATATGAACCTTCAGGTCGGTTGCAACCGAATAGAGGCCCCAAAACCTCCTGTTTTCCTTCAGATGACCAACCAGAGACAGCGGCAAAAGGGCTTCGACAAGCTCCTCGGAGATCAGAGTTATCCCCAGGCGGTTGTACCACGCCTGCGCCACCGCATCCCGCTCGACGAGTTCCAGGAGCGCGCGCTGACGCGCGCCTTCACGATCGCGCCAAACCGCACAGCCAACGGTTGATGCGAATCCGCCGGCGCGACCGCTGATCAACTCGAATTCACCAAACAGAACACCTGCACTCGGATAGGAAAAAAGCGCTCCGTCACCCAAACGCCTCACGTTTACCGCCCTTGTGGAGAAGCTCTCCGATTCAGGACCGTAATCGCCGGGACGCCGCTCTCCGGAACCCTGACCGCGCGCGAACGCTCTCAATTGCCTGGCGCTGTAGCCCAGCACTTTAGTCATTTCGATCTCTGATTGCAATTTTAAGTCAATTTCAACTCTTTGATCCAACCGCCCGAGTGAACAAAGACTCAATCGTTCAGACAGTTCACCTAAACAACTTAAAGCTGCATCGGAGGATGTATCTGCCTGACCTCCCGCCGGTATTGTCGTTGCCGTACCGTCGCCCTGCTGACCAGGTCCGACACGTGACTTGATCGTACCGGTGCAAAATTTCACAGGACACTGGCCGGCCGTCATCGGCACAAGCCGGACTTCGTGGTGAGCCAATAGAGGCAGAAACAGATCCAGTTCCGGATGAGTGACAAGACCAGCGTCGCCATCCGTTTTCGGCACACGCGAAGCGAGACCTGCGCGCAGAAGATCCGACCAGCACCGGTCCGGCAGATCCACCTCAGATGATGCAGGCCACGACAATTTCACACACCCTCACCCGACCAGCCCTGATTTGACATCAAGGCGCACCACAACACACCCACTCTACTATAAATTGCACTTAATGTAAAAATGATGTTGTTCTATTGAAGAACTTTTTTTGTTCGTTCTATATTTTTTATCGAAAGCAGCAAATAGACAGTAAATGTAGATCCCATCTTGCTTTACTTACTATTTTACTTGCTCTCGATTTGACCAGGTGACCATCCAACAGCCCACCGAGTCAAAATTCAACTTTAAATACAGGAGTTTCATCATGCACGCTACTGTCACCTCACGCAAAGAAATGGAAGTTGGCGCGAAACTTGGTTCCATCATTCAAGATTCTAGCGCACGTGAGCAGCTGATTGAAAGCCCGGAGACCGTCTTGACTGAAATCGGTGCGAAGTCCGACGTAACGATCTACGCCGACACCGCGGACCTGGTCCATCTGGTCATTCCGGCAGACGTCGACAAAACCCGCCTGGCTGCGGACGATGAAGCCTACTTCGAAGAACTCGGCCTCGCGGCCCTTGGAAGCTGCTACTACGAAGACCTTCCTGAATAAGTCGGATAGGTCGAACACATCGCAGTATCTGCCGCCTGAGTTTAAAACTCAGGCGGTTGCTTCAAGCAGGAGGTGCAAAAAATGGCCCGGTTTCCGCACTACAAGAGCAATGCCGCCAAGTTGGGCAAATTGCTCGCTCACGCAGCGACGGATGCCAGCGTGAACAAGGCATTCAAGCAGGATCCGGCCTCGTTCCTGCGAGAAATAGGGCTGCCGCCGGAGACAACTGAACTCTTCAATTTCAAAGTGGTTTCCGAAAACAGTTCAACAAAATCAGTGACATTGCCCTACAGATTAAACGCGGCGAAACTCGCCAATGAAGACGCCGAGTATCTGGGAGGCTTGTCTCAACTGTTTCCACAACGACACTTAAACTGACAGCTCGCCTTCAAAAAGAAATCTCTTAACGAGTTCCGCGCCCTTGTCGTAGCTGGCATGCACTCTTTTGTTCTGGTAAAAGTTCACTCGCCTGCGCCAGTCTTCCGGATCACGCATTCCGACTTTTGAAGCGCTGAGAAGCGACAACCGGTGCTCCTCATATCTGCGCAAAGTCTGTATCGCTTCCGCCTGCCGTCCGAGGCACACGAGGGAAGCGACCCGCGTTGTCAATCCCTTGAGGCTCGTCCCTGCGCTCTTTTCAATATGCTGCAGGGCGCCCTCAAAATTTTCCTCCGCAAATGCTATGTTCGCCATGTATTCGTAGAAAACGCGCGGCACGAAGGAAAACAGATCATAGGCCCGTTCCGCGATATCACGCGCTTTGACGACATCCCCGGAGAAAGCCAGCCCCTCGGCAACCGACATCAGGTTGGAAGGATCAGACGAACTCAACCGCCCTGCGTTCTGGAACGCTCTCTTCGCCTCAAGAGGCATGTTGGAAAGGATCAGCGCCCAGCCATAGACGCGCTGATTAACCGCCTGCCACGGATCGAGCATGATCGCCTGCTCCGCCAACTTCAACAGATCGTTCAAGCCGTGGGCCGTTGTCCTGTCATTCATGGGAAAGTGCAGTGCCTGCTTCATGATTATGGAAGCCTTGCCTGCATAGGTTCTGGAAAACCTCCTGTTGGACTTTTCAAGTTCGTCCAGCAAGCGCATTGCCTTTGCGTCTGACTGAGGCGTGAACTCCCACAACAAGGCGTCTGCCTGGCACCAGCGCGCAAAAACAGACGTATTCGACGGATTCCGGAGTTTCTCGATCGCATGCGCATTCACGCGGCTCACGATGTGGCTGGCCGCCGGAAGAATTCCGTCCCACATCGCAAGATCGACGATTTCGTTGAAAACGATTTGACCGTTTTCCCGGTCCTCGAATTGCACGACGACCTTGCCCGACCTCTCATCCTGTCGAAACCTCAGCAGATAGCTACCCATATCGTAGCCCTCGACCAAGGCTGCCTGCGGCGCATTGGCTTCGCCGAAATACTCTGATTGAAAGAGTTCGAAGGACCGGAATGAAGAAAGACCGGAAACGATTTCCTCGCGCAGATAGATTGCATCATTGGCATTCTTCCTGGCCAACGATGCGGAGACCACGTAGATCTCCGGGAGACGCACGATACCGTCGGAGTTCGACAAGGGCGGTTGAACCACTCCGCCTACGCCAGGCTGCAGAAATTCCTTCTTCTGAATGCCTGCGTCATCCCTTTCTTCGAGAAGTGAATAGGTTTCCCGATCGGGCGCCGCATCCAGATGCAGGCGCATTTCACGCTCGCAGGTCTTGAGTTGCTGTTCAGCCCTCTCGCGCTGTCCAAGTTTCAGATACAGGCGGATAAGCACCCGGTGCGCTGCCTCGAGCGCGGGATCGATTTTCAGCAGAAACCTGGCCCCAGCCTCGGTTTTACGTCCGCCATCGGAGGTCGAAACATCATTCAGGTGCTTGAAAGCCGCCGTAACGATGTCGGACCGCACGCGCTCGCGCTCCACCTGGAGCCAGTCCGTGAATTCCGGATCGAGTTCTTCAAATCCTGTCAGGAATTCTCCGCGCCAAAGCTCGCCTGCTTGCAGGTACCCTTCGGCATTGTCCTGCTCGAGCAACCTCATGACCTGTGAAAAATCAGATGCGAAATGCTCCGAATCCAACTTTACATGGTTGCTGGAGGCGTGAACGACATCATGTCCAACCGACTGTTCAGCCGTTTTGAGTTGCCGCAGCGCCTGGCGCAGGGATTGCATCGCCTTGTGGCGTTCCGCATTGCTCCACAGGAGATCTGCGAGGGTCTCACTCGGGGCATTCATGCCGCCGACACGGCTCAAATAGCCCATGATTGCCAGAGCTTTACGAGTTTTGACCGCAGCGGGCTCGCCATTTTCGCTTAAAAGCAAAGGGCGCCCAAGACATGCAAAGCATGACGCGTTTGCCATTCATTCCCCGTATTTACATCACACGTTGTCGTTTGCTTTAACACTCGCAAGCGAATGTCTCACAACCTGATATACAACAATACTTTATCACGCTAGTATCACGCTGCAACAGCATGCTTCTCCTGGATGGTTACGGCAGCTACGCTGCAACTGGAAATTCGAATACTGGTGGGTATAACAATGTCAAAGACAGTCAGTAAGTCTGAACGCATTTCAAACGAGCAGGAACCCGCGGTCGAGGCGATCAAGCGGATGATCCGCTACACCAAGAAAGAGGCCGACAAAGACGGTCGTACTTTCTGTTCCTATTGCCTCGACATGGCGCTTCAGTCGCTTGAAGACGGCTCCGAAGAGCTCGACATGATTCTCAAGACGAAAATCACCCCTTTGATGGTTGGTCAGCCGAACTCGGAACAGCGCAAGTCCTGAAAACACGCGTTGATCGGCAATAACTGATGAAAATACCGGCTCGCCCCGAGCGGGCCGGTGTTCCATCCAAACGTTGAACCAAAAACGATATCTGTGAATACGCCCGTATTGCACGATTCGATCGAATACATGAGCTCATATCAAGCGTGAACCTGCCCTGCGGTATTGCGCAGAGGTTCCAAGCAAACAATTTCTCCGACTTCGAAAAATCCACGCAACGCGCAAGTGGAAGAGACCGCTGCGAAAGGCACACGCGCCAGGTGCAAAACGGCACGAAAAAGGACGCTGGCCGTAACCAGCGCCCCCCTGCGTTAAAGGAAGATTTTGCTTTGACAATAAGCGCTGAGCAGTCACCGCTTGTCAAAACTCTCCACTTTTACACTGACCTGGTCTCCCGAGGGACCCCAAGCCCACGAACGCGAAAACATAAGTTCTCTGGTTCGCGCCGATCAAACGGATTACCCGCCGTTACCGGTTTACCGGGACGCCCTTCGCTTCACGTGAATGCGTCCGGCGTTCCCCACGTGGCGCCCAGAAGCAGCTCGACACCCGTCAGCCGGATCCCGCACCAACCCCTGGCATGGGCTACCGGTCATTGGGCCTTGAATTCGTTTGCCAATCCGCTCTCAGCACCGAACCAGTAGTGGGTATGATAGTGCCGGCGTTACTTCCTCTTGTCCAGTAGTTTGCATGTATTTCAACAGATTACGCCAAGTCTGTTGAAAACTTGTTGATAATTAAATCGCAAAAATACTGCATCGCACAATATTCATCTCCCCCTTTGCTGAATTTTCATGGAATTTTTGTTTCGCACTGCGAACAAGCCGCCTAACGCAATCACTTTGCGCACTTTTCACATTCACAGCATCCGATTTCACAAGGTGTTCGTACCGCTCGAAAAGTACCTTACAATTATTCCCTTGCGGCAAATCGCGCGTTCCGCAAAGATGAAGCTCCGCGCCTGAAGTCGCGGGCACATCGTCACCACGAATTTCTACAGGGATCGGGAGATCAATGCCCAAGCGCTTTGCAGTCCTGCTCATCAAACCTTCGCACTATGATGACGAAGGCTACGTGATCCAGTGGCTGCGTGCACCGATCCCTTCCAATTCACTGGCCTCCGTTTATGGACTCATCAAGGACTGTGCAGAGCGAAAGACACTCGGAGAAGACGTCTCGATCGACATCGAGGTAATCGATGAAACCAACACCAAGGTGGAGGTCGCAAAGCTCGCCAGATCGCTGAGACAGGCCGACGGCTGCCTTGTCGGGTTGGTGGGCGTTCAGACCAACCAGTTCCCGCGTGCCGTCGATATCGCAAGAGATTTCATCGCGGAAGGCATTCCGATCGCTGCCGGCGGATTTCATGCCGCCGGCAGCATTTCCATGTTGCCTGACATTCCGCCGGAAATTGTTGAAGCGCAGGAGATGGGTCTCAGCATTTACGCCGGCGAAGCCGAAGGACGCATGGACGCGCTTCTTGCAGATGCCTGGTCCGGTGAGCTCAAGCCACTCTACAATTTCATGAAGGATCTTCCGCACCTGGAAGGTGCCGTTCAGCCAATCCTGCCCGCGGATGCGGTGCGCAAGATGGCGGGAGCCTATACCAGTTTCGATGCGGGACGCGGCTGCCCGTTCCAGTGTTCGTTCTGTACCATCATCAACGTTCAGGGAAGAAAATCGCGTTTCCGGACCCCGGATGACGTCGAGACGATCATCCGCGCGAATGCGGCACAAAAAATTCGCCGCTTCTTCATAACGGATGATGATTTTGCCAGAAACAAGAACTGGGAAGCGATCCTGGACCGGCTGATCTGGCTTCGCGAGGAAGAAGGACTGAAATTCAAGCTGGTGCTCCAGGTGGACACGCTCTGCTACCGGCTGCCCGGTTTCATCGAAAAGGCGGCGCGTGCCGGCTGCGCCCGGGTGTTTATCGGACTGGAGAACATTGATCCGGATGCACTGACGGCTGCCAAGAAACGCCAGAACAAGATCTGGGAATACCGCAAGATGCTCCAGGCGTGGAAAGATGCCGGTGTCATCACCTATGCCGGGTACATTCTCGGGTTCCCGGACGATACGCCGGAAAAGATCAGGCGCAACATTGAAATCATAAAGAAGGAACTGCCTCTCGATCTGATCGAGTTCTTCTTCCTGACGCCCCTGCCCGGTTCCGAGGATCACAAGGTGCTTGCCGCGAAGAATGTCTGGATGGATCCTGACTTCAACAAATACGACCTAAATCACCGCGTGACCCATCACCCGATCATGAGCGATACGGATTGGGAAAAGGTATATTTCGACAGCTGGAAGCAGTTCTACACGCCGGAACATGTCGAAACGGTTCTTAGGCGCGATGCGGCGCGGGGCGCAAGAACCAAGGCGCTCTATTCTTCGATGATCCATTTCCTCGGCGCAATCCTGATCGAGAAGGTACATCCACTCGAGTGCGGCATCGTGCGGCGCAAGCATCGCGATCAGCGCAGGCACGGAATGAAGCTGGAAAACCCGCTCGTTTTCTACCCCAGACGTGCTGTCGAGGCGGTCTGGGTTGGCGTTTCGTGGGCACGGCTGTTTCTGCGGTTCCGGCCCGCCATGAAACGTGTCCTGGCAGATGAGAACCGCAGGTCCTATACGGACCTCGCACTCACACCGACAAGTGAGGCGGAAGAACAGGACATGGAGCTTATCCAGGTGTTCAAGGAAGCAATTCCAAACACCCATGGCGCTCCTGAAGTCGCAAGAAAGGCAGCGGCAATGAAATAGCCGCGGCTAGGGTCTGACCGCGATCCCGTCGCACGAGCAGCGCTGGTGATGCGACGCAAAAAATCAGAAATCTGAGGGAGGAAAATGAAATGAATGCCAAGGCATTGTGCGCGGCCATAGTGTTGGTATGTGCGTCCGGCTTCACAGCAAAAGCGCAGGATGTCGAGGTGGGCAAGGATCTTTACAAAAAGAACTGCCGACAGTGTCATGGACCGACAGCAAAAGGCCTTGCCAGCTATCCGAAACTGGTAGGACAGACTGCCGAATACCTTACCGATCGACTTGAACGCTATCGCGCCGGCGAACGATTTGGACCCAATACACCCTTGATGGCACCGCGTGCGAAGTCACTTTCGGACGAAGACATTACGAATATCGTCACTTTTATTGTGGTGACATTTGAGTGAGTGATTTTTGTGCACCTGCGAACTACGGACTACTATTTCTTACGCTGGGTTAATTTATTTGATGTGACCGGAAATACGGCATACTCTCATTTGCGTCCGGGGATAGAAATACAACAAAATTCATGACTTCCCGGGCGTTACCAACCTGGGAGGATCTTATGGAAATTGGGAAAGCAACCGGTCTTGTGGCGCTCCTGATGGGCGCGACCATTTTGTCAGCTCCTGCATTCGCACAGAACACGACCAGCCTGAAGCACGAGGTCATCATTGAAGACCTCGAAAACCCGTGGGACATGGCGTTCCTTGATGACGGAACGATGTTCTATACCGAAAAATGCAAGGGCCTTTCGGTCCGCATGCCGTCCGGCGAAACCAAGGCGCTACTGGGCATGGGCGGTGTTCAGGGTTACGCGTCCACGGCCGACGACCTGTTCTGCGAAGGCCAGGCTGGCATGATGGGTGTTGCGGTTGATCCCGACTTTGCCAACAACCGTCGCATTTACGTTTACTCGACTTCCAAGATGTCCGACCCGCACACCAACAGGCTGATGCGCCTTGTGGTTGCCGACGACTTTTCCAACGTGTCCGACAGGACGGATATCGTTGACGACGTCCCTTACAAGATGAAGGCCTCAGACCATCCCTTCGGCGGACCCGGCGCGCACAATGGCGGACGTGTCAGGTTCAATCCCGATGACGGTTTTCTGTATCTCACGACCGGTGACAATCACAACAGTGCCGTTCCGCAAAGCCCGACCCTGATGGGCAGCAAGGTGCTGCGGATTGACACGGACGGAACCGCCGCACCGGGCAACACCCCGCCCGTCGGCTTCGACAAGCGGACCTACACTTACGGTCACCGCAACGTTCAGGGGATCGCCTTCCACCCGAAAACCGGCACGCCGATCACGGCGGAACACGGGCCCTGGCATTCCGACGAAATCACTGTCCTGCGCAACGGCGGCAACGCGGGCTGGGATCCGCGGCCGAACATGGCCGGCCGGGGCGCCTGCCCGGACGACTATTGCGGCTACAGCCCGAACCAGATGGTTGGCGAGAACCGGTTCAAACGGGCTGCCTGGATGCCCATGACGGATTTTGAAACCTACCCGAGCGCAATGCCTCCGATCTGGAACAACAATGGCTGGTCGCAAGGCACCTCCTCGGCTGCTTTCCTGGAAGGCGAAAACTGGGGCGACTGGAACGGTGCCATGGTGGTCGGTCTTATGGGCATTGGCTTCGGCGGAACACCGCTCGGACAACGGATCGACGTTCTGCAGCTCTCCGAGGACGGAACGGAACTGCTTGATGTCACCGAAATGACGCTGCCGATGGAATCGGGACGGTTCCGTTCGCTGGTATTCGGTCCGGACGGCAGCCTCTATGCAGCCGTTGACGAAGGCATGATCCATAAACTCACGCCTTAAGACCTTAGGGTACGGACTCATAAATGAAGTCAATTTGGTTTGGATCGTTTTGACCAACTGCAAGGAGCGAAAGCGCAGGAAA
>NZ_JASHJI010000016.1 GCF_030733265.1 Roseibium sp. MMSF_3412
TTGGAAACCGGACGGTTTCCGGCAGCTTTGCGCCTCGTATCCGAACAAATTCATCCATACCATTGCGGCCTGATTTATGAACGTATGACCTAGAGCACTGCCGGAACACTCCGGTACGCTACGCCTTTGTGATGGAGTTGCCGCCGTCGCAGAGCAGCGCAGATCCGGTGACGAAGGAACCGGCATCGCTCAGCAGAAAGAGCGCTGCCCGCGCGATCTCTTCCGGTTCGGCCATGCGCTTCAGGGCATGCAGTCCGGCGACATAGTCGTGAAAGGCCGGGTCATCGCCTGCCATCTCGGTCTTGGTGCCGCCCGGCAGCAGGGCATTGACGCGGATGTTCTGCGGTCCGCCCTCAACGGCAAGCACCTGCGTCAGTCCGGTGAGCCCTGCCTTGGACGCCGCATAGGCCGACATGCCCGGCAAGCCGATCGTATGACCGACAAATGTGGATGTGAACACGATCGATCCGCCCCCCGATCCGGCCATGGCCGGGATCTGGTGCTTTGCAGCCAGGAACGCGCTGGTGAGATTGGTGGCCAGAACCTGGTTCCAGTTCTCCAGGCTCAGGTCAGACACCGGCCCCATGTCGCCCAGCATTCCGGCATTGTTGAACGCCCCGTCCAGTCGCCCGAAAGTGTCCATGGCTGCGCCGACCGAGCTTTCGGCAAATCCTGGATCGGCGACATCGCCGGCGAAAACCCTTATGCGGGATTTGGCTTCCGGCAGGGCTTTCCTGATCTCTTCCAGCCGGTCCCCGCGCCTTGCAGCCAGAACCAGATTTGCCCCTTCTTGTGCAAACATGCGCGCAGCCGCCGCACCGATCCCGCTGCTGGCACCGGTAATTAAAATCGTCTTTCCGCTTAACACATCAAGCTCCTCGTAATTGTGAGGCGCTCTAAGTGAACCTGAAACTGTCCGGAAAAAACCCGATTTGCGAGGCCGCTTCGGAATCGCGTGTCTAGCCGCCGTGATCCTTGTCCCGGTCGGCAATGTTGTCGAGATCCGTGTCGCACTCGTCGCCGTCGTCATCGAGAGCCATGTTCTCGTCGGCCATGACGAGCTTGCGGTGCGCGCGCCAGGAAAACGGGATCGCCAGCAGATAAAGCACGGCGGCCCCCGCCACCATGCGGAAGGGATAGCTGACGGTGAGTGCAACGATCAGGACGGCCGCCACGATCAGGGGCAGGACGTAGTCGCGACGAACCCTGGTGCCAAGCGTCTTTCCTGAAAAGGTCGGCAGCCGGCTGATCACCAGAAAGGCGATGCCGACCGTATAGGCCGCAACGAATGCGGCGTCGGCAAACCAGTGCGGAAACAAACCAAGGAAATCGAGGTAAAGCGGCAGCAGCACGGTCAGCGCGCCGGCAGGTGCCGGAACGCCCGTGAAGAAGCGCGACGTCCAGGCCGGTTTGTTCGGATCATCCAGCGCAACATTGAAACGGGCCAGCCGCAAGGCCATCGAGATTGCGAAGATCAGGGCAGCAATCCAGCCAAGATTGCCCGCATCCTTGAGCAGCCACAGATACAGCATCAGCGCCGGAACAACGCCGAAATTCACGAAGTCGGAGAGAGAATCAAGCTCCGCGCCAAATCGCGAGGTGCCCTTCATCAGGCGCGCGACACGGCCGTCCAGGCCGTCCAGAACCGCTGCAAGGATGACGGCGCCGACCGCGAATTCCCAGCGGCCGTCGAAGGCCATGCGCACCGCCGTCAATCCTGAACAGAGCGCCAGCAACGTGACCATGTTCGGCACGATGAGCCGCATGGGCACGCGCCGGAACCGCGGCGTCTTGCGGTTCTTGTCGGCGCTGCTGTCCTTGCTCTCTGCCACGGTCTGCCTCAACTCACACGCGTCAGGGCCTGGGCCGGCGCCTGGGGTTGCGAAAGATCCGCGAGGACAGTCTCCCCCGCGATCATGGTTTGCCCGAGCGCCACCTTCGGCTGTGTTTCGGCAGGAAAATAGACATCCAGGCGCGATCCGAAGCGGATCAGGCCAAAGCGGTCTCCGGCTGAAAGCGTTTCGCCTTCGCGCACGAAACAGACGATCCTGCGCGCGACCAGCCCGGCGATCTGCACGACGCCGATCCGGGTTTCGCCCATGCTGATGACGAGACCGTTGCGCTCGTTGTCGTCGCTGGCCTTGTCGAGTTCGGCATTGAGGAACTTCCCTGCCCTGTAGGCCACGCGCTCGATCTTGCCGCCAACGGGAGCGCGGTTCACATGGCAGTTGAACACGTTCATGAAGATCGAAACACGCATCAGCGGTTCGCTGCCGATTTCCAGTTCCTGCGGAGGCCTGACAAGACCGACATGGCTCACAACACCGTCTGCGGGCGAAATCACAAGTCCCTCGCCCACCGGCGTAACCCGCTTCGGGTCGCGGAAAAAATAGCAGACCCAGCCGGTTATAAAGAGCCCGATCCAGAACAGAGGGTCGATGAACCAACCGACAACCAGCGTCGCGACGAGCGAAATGGCTATGAACGGCCAACCCTCCCGATGGATCGGGACCAAGGATTTGGTGACGGAATCGACAATCGACATCAGGATCTTCCGAATTCGGGGTGAGGACAACGAATGCAGTCCCGAGGCAAGGCTGAGAAACCCGCTTCAGGAAATGCCCTCCTTGCGCTTCTATGCTTCCCCGCTTCTAGAGGCTTTTTGGGGCAATGAGAACCTGTACGCACTGACTTTCCTGCGGTTTTTCTGAAAAGCGGGCAGAGAGAAACCGGTTATTCCGCCGCTTTCCGATAGTCCATTTCCCAATAGGCCGGGCGGCCGTATTTGGAGATCAGGAAATCAACCAGCTTCGTGACCTTGGGCGGGATGAATTTGGCAGGCGGATAGACGGCATAGATGTTCCCCGTCCGGGCCACCGGATAGTTTTCCATCACGGCAACGAGCCTGCCGTCCCGCAGATCTTCCCAGACGTGAGCAAGTGACTTAACCGTGAGGCCAAGACCGTAAATTGCAGCGTCATAGGCAAAATCACCGCTGTCCCCGGAAATGACAGGATCCTCGAGATGATAGGCGATCTCGCCTTCCGGTCCCTCGAAGTACCAGACGGGCATGGGGTCGAAGCCGACGCAGTCATGATTGCGCAGATCGTCCGGCGACCTTGGGATACCCTTGCGTTCCAGGTATTCGGGACTTGCACACAGAACACGCGGGTTGCCGCCGAGTTTGCGGGCGATCAGGCTTGAGTCAGGCAACGGCGCGCCGCGGATCGCCATGTCGTAGCCTTCCGCAACCAGATCGACGATCCGGTCGGTCATGTCGACTTCGAGCCTCACCTCCGGATACAACTCCCTGAATTCTGGCAGGTAAGGCAGGATATGCTTTCGCCCGAAAAAGACGTTGAGCGACATGCGAAGCATGCCGCGCGGAGCGTCTTCCGCGGCGTCGATCAGTGCGCGTGCGCGGTCCATTTCACCCAGGGCATTGCTGGTGTGACGCAGGAACACCTGCCCCGCCTCGGTCAGGCCAGTGCGCCGCGTGGTTCTGGCAACGAGTTGGGAACCGAGCTCCTTTTCAAGATTGCTCAACCGGCTGCTGGCCGCCGACGGTGACAGGCCGAACTCCCTGCCCGCGGCAGACAGGCTGCCGAGCTCGGCCACACGTTTGAAGAACTTCAGATCATCGAGTCGCATTATTCGAAACTTTCGAAAGATATCTTCCAGATTACCCCAATTCTTCGAAAGCTCGCAACATGAGATAAAGCCTCCACAGACAAAAGGAGCCTGTCATGATCCACACCGGCAACATCTACGAAACACGTGCCCGCGCTGCCCGCAACAAGGAGCTGAGAGGTCTGGCAAGAGCTGTAACGAACTTTCTCTTCGGTGGCGCTCCGAACCGGCAAGCCCGGAAAAAAGCGCCAGCAAACGACATCGGTGTTGCTGAAGAAAGCGCACGGACGACCGACCGTGCAGCCTGATTGCAAGAAAGTACCCTATCGTCAGGCAATCCGGCCATCAGGCACACCTGTTTTTTTTTGAAATTGGAAGCTTGTCATGAGACGCGCCGCCTGCAACATAGGCGGCATTCTCAGGGCGGGGTGAAAGTCCCCACCGGCGGTATGCAGTGTGCTGCGAGCCCGCGAGCGCCTTCCAAGCGGAAGGGTCAAGCAGATCAGGTGAGATGCCTGGGCCGACGGTTACAGTCCGGATGAAAGAGAAACAGCGCTCGGATCGCCATGATCCGGGCCGCTCGTGATCGCCTTGGGTGACGTGTCGCAAACAGGGAGATCACCAATGACACACACCCGCTATGCCTTCATCAAGGCCGGTTGGCATTCCGACATCGTCGATCAGGCGCTCGAAGGCTTTCAACAGATCATTCCCGCCGAAGAAATCGATGTGTTCGAGGTTCCCGGTGCTTTTGAAATGCCGCTTGCGGCAAAAAGCCTTGCGAAAACGGGCAAGTATGCAGCTGTCGCAGCCGCGGCACTCGTTGTTGACGGCGGCATCTACAGGCATGACTTCGTTGCGCAGGCTGTCGTGACGGGCCTGATGCAGGCGGGACTTGAAACGGATGTTCCGGTCCTGTCCGTCTCGCTGACACCGCACCATTTCCAGGAAACGGACCATCATACGGCAATCTACCGAGAGCATTTCGTGCTGAAGGGCCGCGAGGCGGCCAAGGCCGCGCTTCAGATCAGCGCATTCCGGAAACAGTTGAGCGCCTGAGTCAGGTCCCGGAGAGGAGCAGCACGCTCCTTCCCGGGTTTCCGCTACTTCGCCGGGATGTAGTCCGCGGTTCTGCCGCGTGTGACAATTCCAAGCTCGTCGTTTTCCCGTGCTGCCCGCAAACGTTCCTCGGCCTCGTCGGCTTCGCGCTGACGTGCCCACATCGACGCATAAAGTCCGTTCTTGTCCAGAAGTTCGGTATGGGTGCCGCGCTCGGCGATCTCCCCTGCTTCAAGCACGATGATCTGATCGGCATTCACCACCGTCGACAGGCGGTGCGCAATCACCAGCGTGGTGCGGTTCTTCGCGACCTGATCCAGGGCGGACTGGATCTCCCGTTCCGTGTGGGTATCAAGCGCCGATGTCGCCTCGTCAAGAATGAGGATTGGCGGGGCCTTCAGGATCGTGCGCGCAATTGCGACCCTTTGCTTCTCGCCGCCGGACAGCTTTAACCCGCGCTCCCCGACTTCGGATGCATAGCCGTTGGGCAGTCTTTCGATGAAATCGTGGATCTGCGCCATGCGGGCGGCTTCGCGCACTTCCTCTTCGCTCGCGTCCGGGCGACCATAGCGGATGTTGTAGGCGATGGTGTCGTTGAAAAGGACCGTATCCTGCGGCACCATTCCGATCACATGGCGCACGCTTTCCTGGGTGACGTCCCTCAGATCCTGGCCGTCGATTTCAACGGCGCCGCCGGTGACATCGTAAAACCGGAACAACAGGCGCGATATGGTTGACTTCCCGGCACCCGAGGGACCGACGATTGCGATCGTCTTGCCGGCCGGCACCTCGAAATCAACGCCCTTGAGAATCGGACGATCCGGATCGTAGTGAAACTTCACATCCTTGAAGGCGATCTTGCCACCCACCGTATTCAACGGCTCGGCACCGTCCTTGTCCTTGATTTCGGCCGGAACCAGCAGCAGATCGAACATGGATTCAATGTCTGCGAGACCCTGCCGGATCTCCCTGTACAAGAAGCCGATGAAGTTGAGCGGGATCGAAATCTGCATCAACAGCGCGTTGATCAGGACAAAGTCGCCGATGTTCTGTTCACCTGACATGACCGCCCGCGCCGAAAGCGCCATGCAGACCGCCATGCCGATACTCAGGATCACCGCCTGCCCAAGGTTGAGCCAGGCAAGAGATGTCCAGGTCTTTGTCGCCGCCTTCTCGTATTTTGCCATGGAGACGTCAAAGCGTGCCGCTTCCATCTTCTCATTGCCGAAATACTTCACCGTCTCGAAGTTCAGCAGGCTGTCGATCGCCTTGGAATTGGCATCGGTATCGCTCTCGTTCATTTCCCGGCGGATCCCGATCCGCCAGTTCGAGCATTTGATCGTGAACCAGACATAGGCAACGATCATCACGGCGACGATGATAACGTAGAAGAAGCCGAACTGGTACCAGATGACCGCCGCCATGATGGCAAATTCAAAAACAGTCGGGACGCCATTGAGGATCGTGAACCTAACGATCGATTCTATTCCCTTGACCCCGCGTTCGATCACACGGCTGAGGCCGCCTGTCCGCCGCGCCAGATGAAACCGCAGGGAAAGCTGATGCAGATGCCGGAAGGTCAGAATGGCCAGCTGGCGCACGGCATGCTGTCCGACGCGCGCAAAAAGGGCATCCCGCAACTGGTTGAACGCGACGGCGAGAAAGCGCGCTGCGTTATAGGCAAGGACAAGCATGACGGGCGCAACCAGGAAAGCCGGAAGCCCTACTTCGGTGCCCGTCAGCGCGTCGGTCGACCAGGCAAAGAAATAGGGCGAAAACACCGTCACGATCTTCGCGATGATGAGTGCAAAAAGCGCAAGGAGGACGCGCCTTTTCAGATCGGGCCTGTCGGACGGCCAGATGTAGGGCCACAAATTGCCGAGTGTCGACAGCGTGTTGCCCTCGTCCGCGCTGACAACTTTCGGCGCCTGAGGATCCTGGCTGCCTCTGACCGCGTCGGTGGACCCTTGCGGCGAGGTGGCTGATTGATCTGTCAATTTTTTCTCCGGGGCCACGGAAAGCGACCCGCTTTCTTTAGTCGATCTTCAATTTCGCCGAATGCACGGCTCGATCCGTAGGCGTCTTCAAGGCGTTCAGTTCTTTCCAGAAGTCCTCCGAGAAGCCCTCCGCCCGGCGCAGCATGTCGTGGTTGAGGAAATAGTGACAATTCCGGCCGCGCGCATCGCAGACCAGAAGCCCCGCATCCTTGAGCACCTGAAGGTGCTGGGAAACGGTCGATTGCGCCAATGGAAGGTGATCGACGATTTCACCACAGCAGGCTTCATCGCGCATGGCCAACTGCTTGATGATCGCAAGTCTTGCCGGGTGCCCGAGTGCGCGGAAAATCGCGGCCAGCTCTTCGCAGTTTGACAAGCATTCCGCGCTGGAACCACAGGATTTTCCTGACGGTGCGCCCGTCTCGCTCATCAAACCACTCCCTCTCTCACAAAACCGTGTTTCATCGTAGATATGCGATGAGTTTGCGAAAAAGCAAGTGGTTCAAACGAAATTGGCAGGCAGGCTGAAAAGCCTCCCTGCCAATGTTCAAAAGGCTAAAGGAACGTCGTCATCCCCTGTTGGATGTGTCCTGTTCCCCGTCCGGCCAGTTCACATCGCCCTCGGGTGTCAGGAAAACCTGACCCGGATAGATCAGGTCGGGATCTCTGATCTGGTCCTGGTTTGCCTGATAGATCGTCGTGTAGCGGACACCATCGCCGTAAAGACGCCGCGAGATTCGCCAGAGATTGTCTCCCTTGCGGATGATGACAACCGGAAGCGCTTTCTGGACATCGGCACCCTGGCTTCCCTGGCCACTTCCCGTTCCTGTCGCGACCACCTTGGTGAGAACAATCTGCTTGTCCTGTTCCTTTTCGAAAGTCACGGCAGCACGTGCATCGACCGTGTCACCATCCTGCGCAATCAGATCGGCCCGAACCTCGACATTGCCTTCCGGCACGTTCTTGGTTCCCTGCACCAGCCACCTGCCGCTTGAATTGACCTTGGCTTCGCCCTGGAAGTCTTCACCCACGTAGACGCGGACCGACGATCCGGGCTTTCCGGTTCCGGCAACAAAAACCTTGTCCGGCTCGGATTCGACAGCCTCCACCGTAATGGACGGATTGCTGTTTGCCGCGGCTTGTTGTTGTGGTTGTGCCACCGCCGCACTTGCAGCCTGTGTTTCCGGTTCTTGCTGGACGCCATTGCCGCTGACTTCGCCTGCCGCCGTCTGCGCACCACCAACCGTGCCATCAGCGGATTGGGCGGCGGCCCCAGGCTGGGCAGCGGCAACAGACTGATCTGTCTGTGCGGTACTCGTCTGTTCGTTGGCCTGCGCCTGCGTTTCAGCTGATGGCGATGCGGTCTGGCCCTGGGTCAAAGCGGCCGTTTCTGTGGTTCCGTCCTGTCGCGGCGCCGCCGCAGTGGTGGCAGGTGCAGAAGCATTTTCACCGCTTCCGGAGGCCGGCTGCGACTGCGCGGCCGTTTCCTGTGCCGGCGACGGCGTAACGGGAGCTTCCGTCTGCGCAGATTGGCCGGCCGGCGCCGATCCGTCCGCTGCCGTGCCGTTGCCTGCATCGGCCGGCAATGCGGCCACCACCGCTTCGTCCTGTTGTGTTCCACCACTGTCTGTTGCGGACTGTTCCGTGCCCTGCGCGGCCGGAAGTTCGGCGATCAACTCACCCGTTGCCGGCTTCTGCAGGATATTGGAGGGCGCATCCGGCGAGTTCAGGACCACAAGCGGCTGTTCCTTGCCACCCTCGGGAACCGACACGACAAGACGCTGTTCGGACTCCTCGATTGAATCGCCTTTCTCGTCGTGAACTTCCAGGCCGACATCATAGTTGCCGGGCTTGAGCGGTTCCTCGAGGATAATCGTCCATTCCCCCGCCTGGTTGGCGATGCTCTTGCCGACAACTTCGCCATTGGCCGTCAGGGCGACCATCGCCCCGGCATCGGACCGGCCAGCGACCACGGTTTCACCGGTCGGTTCTACACCGACGACGTCAAAGCTGGGCCCCTTGACCGGCGGCACCGGAACCGGGTCGGCTTCCACCTCGGCCTGTTGCGGTTGGGAAGCCGGTTCCGCTGCGCCGGTCAACTGTCCTGCGTCTTCCTTTGCCGGCGCAGAAGCCTGCACTTCTTTCTTTTCTGACTTGGCTTCGGTGTTCGTTTGTTTCTGCGCAGTGTCAACGGCTTCCGGCTCAGGCGCAAAGAAGACGTCCTTGTAAAAATAGGCACCTGCAATCGCCACTATTGCGAGCGGTACCGCAACAACTGCAGTGCGAACCAGATTGTTCTTGCTCATTGCTTTCCCGTCAGAAGGCCTGCGCGCAAGCGACACGGCTTCATGCGCATGTCACATGCCGGCGCAGCATCTGCCCCTGTCACATTTAATTAGCTGTCCATCCATAGCCCCCTTTTGAGGGCACGGCAAGAAATCCTGCTTGTTTCCCAAAGGTCTCAAAACAGAATGCTTGACCTTTAGGGGATCTGAATGCCACATCTTTGCGTCATGAATACGGTTTCTCAAAATCAACTTACAAGCGTCTGTGTCTATTGCGGTTCCAGCTTCGGCTCGGACCCCGCACATGAAGCGGCCGCAACGCGGCTCGGCCAGATCATCGCCGAAGCAGGACTGCGACTCGTCTATGGCGGAGGATCCGTCGGTCTCATGGGGACGGTGGCAAACGCCGCCCTTGAGTCCGGAGGAACGGTAACCGGAATCATCCCGCGGTTTCTGGAAAAACGCGAAGTCATGCTTGAGACGCTCGAAGACCTCGTCATCACCGAGGACATGCATGAGCGCAAGCATTTGATGTTCCAGAAGTCCGATGCGTTCATTGCGCTGCCGGGCGGTATCGGCACGCTCGAAGAAGCCGTCGAGATGATGACCTGGGCACAATTGGGCCAGCACAAGAAGCCCGTCGCCCTGGCAAACATTAACGGCTTCTGGTCCCCCTTGCTGGAGTTGCTCAATCACATGCGCGCCCAGGGATACATCAGGCCGGATACCGAGGTGCCCTATCTGGTCGCCAAGAAGGTTGAAGACATTCTGCCGATGCTGCGGGCATCGATCACGGGCCGCGTGCCGGAAGAGACGGACGCCGTGGCCGAGGTGTCGGATTTCTAAGTATTTCTACTGATAGCGACGCAGGGCTTCCTGTGCTCAAAAACTGGGCACGCACAATGCCCTGCCCAGCAGGCCTTGCCGCCAGGGAAGTTGAAGTCCTTCCCCCGCACGAGTAGACTTCTCCAAACCCGCCCGCTCCGGACGTTCCCATGCAAACCACCCTCCTCGTTGAAGACGCATCGTTTTTCGAAAAGGCGATCGTCAAAAAACTGCATGACGTCGGCCGTCATCAAATCATGGTCGCACGCAACTACGCGGAGGCGGAAAGCTGCCTGAACCTGCCCATCGGTGAGCCGGACCTTGCGCTGGTTGATCTCACGCTGCCGGATGCCCCCGATGGCGAGATCGTTGACCTGTGCGACGAGTGGAACATCCCGACGATCGTGTTCACGAGCCGGTTCGATCCGAAAACACGCAAGAAAATGCTGCAAAAGGGCGTCATAGACTACGTCCTGAAAGACTCGCCCGGCAGCCTTGACTATGTTGCCGACCTGATCCGTCGGCTTTCGAAAAATCCTGGTATCGGCATCCTGGTGCTGGATGACGCGACCGTGGAGAGGCAGGCCATTGCTCAAATTGTCTCCAAGCACATGTACAAGGTCTATCAGGCTGCGAGCACCGACGAAGCTCTCGACTGCCTGAAAGAAAACAAGGACATAAAGCTGGTTCTGGCGGACTACTTTCTTCCAGGCAAGGACGGCTTTGCGTTTCTGAAGGCCGTTCGGCGCAATCACAGCCGGGAACAGGTCGGCATCATCGGCATGTCGGCCGTGACCAATTCCGACAACCGCGTCCGGTTCCTGAAATACGGCGCGGCAGACTTTGTCGACAAGAACTGCTCACCTGAAGAACTCCTTCTCAGGATTTCGCAGAACCTCGCCTATATCTACCGCATCGAGGAACTGAACAACCTGGCCATGAGGGATGCGCTGACCGGACTTTACAACCGGCGTTTTCTTCTTGAAGACCAGGCAAAGGCAATCCAGTCCTGGGTTCCGAGCGCAGGCACCAAAAACTGGCTTGTGCTCATGGATCTCGACTCCTTCAAAAGCGTCAACGACAATCACGGGCATGACTTCGGCGATGCGGTCCTGAAAAATTTCGCGCGGCGTCTTTCCAGATTCGCAAGCAATGACGATTTTGCCATTCGCCTTGGCGGTGACGAGTTCTGCGTCTTGCTCCGGAACCAGTCGGAACAAGCTGCCAATGACCGTCTGGCTGCCCTTCTGGAAGACGTTCAGAACACGCCTGTCGAACACAGAGGGCAAAAACTCAATATCAGAACGAGCGTCGGTCTTGCGCCGTTGCTTGGCGGCGATCTGTCGGAAAGCCTTAAGGTCGCGGACCTCAATCTCTACTCCGCAAAACGCTCGGGACGCGGCTCTTAGCCCCTTATCGAGCGTCCTGCCCCCCGCCGTTCAGCGCGCGTTCGCGTAACGTTTCCAGCTGTCCAGCGTGACCACCGCCAGCGCCGCCCAGATCATTGCGAATGTGAGCAGTTTCGCCGGGTCGAGCGGTTCGTTCCAGACATAGACCGCCATCAGGAAATGCAGCGACGGCGCCAGATACTGCATCAGGCCCAGCATGAAAAGCGGGAGACGGCGCGCGGCTGCTGAAAAGAACGTGAGCGGCAGTGCCGTAATGATGCCTGTACCGACAAGGGCGATGAGAACCGGTATGTCATCAAGGACAAACGCATCTGCCCCCTCACCGAGGCGGTAGAGCAGGTAGCCCGTTGCCAGAGGAAACAGCAAAAGGGTTTCAATGAACATGCCGGGCGTCGCCTTGACCGGCGTCACCTTGCGGACATAACCGTAGCCGGCGAAGCTGAATGCCAGGATCAGGGACACCCAGGGAACACCTCCAGCGAGAGCCGCCTGGATCAGAACAGCAACCGCTGCGACCGCGACAGCAATGCCCTGCCCTTTGGAAAGCCGTTCATGAAGCACGACCAGACCAACGAGGATGCTCACCAGCGGGTTTATGAAATATCCCAGGGACACATCAAGCACGCGTTCCTGTTCGATGGCCCAGACGAAAACAAGCCAGTTGATGCCGATCAGCGTGGACGATGCCATCAGGCGCACGAGGACGGCGGGCTGTCTCAGCGCTTCGCCGATTTCCTGCCAGCGGCCGCGCAGATAAAGAAACAGTCCAACGAACAGGATCGACCAAACGATCCGGTGCGAGACGACGATATCGGCTGGAATGCTATCGGTGAGTTTGTAGTAGGCGGGAAAAAAGCCCCACATCACATAGGCGGCAAGCCCGAAAAGCAGGCCCTGGCGAAACTCCGCCTGTGCCTCGGCTTCAGAGACCGGCTGAGACATGTGTGTTGCCTTTCTCGCGTCCGTGCAGTCAGACGCTGTCCGCCTTCAACAAGGCGAATGTGATGGAATCGACCAGGGCCTGGAAGGACGCGTCGACAATATTTGGCGAGACCCCGATCGTAAACCAGCGGCGCTGTGTGCGGGCGTCGTGACTTTCTATCAGTACACGGGTGACCGCGCCCGTGCCGCCGTTCAGGATACGAACCTTGTAGTCGACCAGCTCCAGCCCCGCGATCGCCTCCTGATACTTGCCGAGATCCTTGCGCAGCGCCATGTCCAGCGCGTTGACCGGGCCGTTGCCTTCGGCAACAGACATGCGGGTTTCTCCGTCAATATCGACCTTGACGACTGCCTCCGACACCGTGATGAGATCACCGATCGCGTTGAACCGCCGCTCGACCATGACCTTGAATGAACTGACTTCAAAGTAGCGCGGCACCTCGCCGAGTTCACGGCGCGCCAGCAATTCGAAGGAGGCGTCTGCTGCTTCATAGGCGTAGCCCTCGGACTCGCGCTCCTTCACCAGCGCAAGCAGCCGGTCAAGTTTCGGGTCCGCCTTGTCGACCTCGATGCCGACGCGCGAGAGCTCGCCAAGCAGATTGCTCTTGCCCGCCTGGTCGGAGACGAGAACACGGCGCTGATTGCCCACGACTTCCGGCGCGACATGCTCATAGGTCTGCGGATCCTTGAGGATCGCAGAGGCGTGAATTCCCGCTTTCGTGGCGAACGCGGTTTCACCTACGTAAGGTGCCTGCCTGTCCGGCGAACGGTTCAGGATTTCATCGAATGCATGGGAAACAGAGGTGATATCCTCAAGCTGTTCGTCGCTGACACCGATCTCGAACCGGTCCGAGAACGCTTTCTTGAGCTTCAGCGTCGGGATCAGGGTGACCAGATTGGCGTTGCCGCAGCGTTCCCCCAGACCATTCAGTGTTCCCTGGATCTGGCGCACACCGGCGTCGACCGCCGCGAGAGAATTGGCGACCGCCTGCCCCGTGTCGTCATGGGTGTGAATGCCCAGATGCGTTCCCGGAACCACCTCCTGCACCTTGGAAACGATATGGTAGATCTCGTCCGGCAGCGTGCCGCCATTGGTATCGCAAAGCACGACCCAGCGCGCACCCGCCTGATAGGCAGTGCGTGCGCAATCAAGCGCGTAGTCCGGGTTGGCCTTGTAGCCGTCGAAGAAATGCTCGCAGTCGATCAAGGCTTCCTTGCCGGCTGCGACTGCGGCTTCGACCGTGTCATGGATGGAGTCCAGGTTTTCCTCGTTGGTGCATCCCAGCGCGATCTCGACGTGATAGTCCCAGGCCTTTGCGACAAAACAGCAGGCATCCGACCGGCTGGCCAGCACCTGTTGCAACCCGGGATCATTCGCGGCTGACCGCCCGACACGCTTGGTCATGCCAAAAGCCGTGAAAAGGGCCTCTTTGGTCCGCTTTTCACTGAAAAATTCGGTATCGCCGGGATTCGCGCCAGGATAGCCTCCCTCGACATAGTCGACACCGAGGCGTTCCAGCAGTTCCGCAATGACAATCTTCTCGTTGACCGAAAAGTCGACCCCACTGGTCTGGGCGCCGTCACGAAGCGTCGTGTCGAAAAGATAGAGGCGTTCCTTGGTCATGTGCGTTTCCTGGCTGTCATGCGACTGGCTGTGTTGTTTTTCCAGTGGGGCCGGCGCGGCGGATCAATTCGCCGGCCAGGTTTCCGTGTCGTGATCGGGATGCTGATTGGAAACGATGGTGTCGAGAAAGACAGCCGTTTCGACATCTTGCTCAGTGCGGCGTTCAGGGATCGCCGCCATCTCGTCCGTAAAAGGCAGCTTGCCTTCAACGCCGTACTGGATGACCGGCGCGATCCCTTCCGGATTGTCAAACGCGCCGATCGCGATACCGACATCTCCCGGAGCCTCATAGGTCAGCGGTGTCCCGCATTCGGGACAAAACCCGCGAGCGACATGATTTGAACTCTGGAAGCGCTTCGGCTCGCCCCTGGTCCAGATCAGCTTCGCAGGCGCCCGAATGCCGACGAGCGGCGCGTAGAGGGAACCGAACGCCTTCTGGCACATCCTGCAATGACAGATCGACGCCGTCCCGAGTTCGCCCTCGACCCGAAAACGGACCGCGCCGCACTGACAGCCGCCGGTGTGAACACCCGCTGAAACGCCACTCATCGTTTTACCTCCCAGGATGTGACCCGCTCGCCTGTCGCTGAGTCTTTTGAATCCCTTAGAAGGATTCCCTGAGACGCCAGTTCATCACGGATCCGGTCGGCCTCTGGCCAGTTCTTGGCTTTCAACGCCTCCAGGCGGCGCGCGACTTCTGTCTCGATCGCGGCATCATCGACCCCGCTCAGATCCGCCGCGACCGGACGCAGTCCCATCAGCGCGGCCGATGCGGAATAGACCGGCATCTTGCTGTCGTCCCGCGCCGCCTCCCCCGCCAATGCATGCAGGGCCTGGATGGCAGCCGCCGTGTTGAGATCGTCGTTCAGCGCGCCCAGCACTTCAGCTGACGGCGCTGCGTCCTTCTCAACGGGATCGGGCCACTTGGACAGCAGGTTTTCCGCCTCCTCCAGTTTCCTGACGGAGAAGTCGATCGGCTCGCGATAGTTGGTCATGAGCATGGCAAGCCGCAGAACCTCGCCCGGCCACTTCCGGCCACCGAAATTGTCGGTCTCCAGGAGTTCCTGGATGGTGAAGAAATTGCCTTCCGACTTGGACATCTTCTTTCCTTCCACCTGAAGGAAACCATTGTGCATCCAGTAGTTGGCCATGGTCTTCGTGTCGTTCGCGCAGCAGGACTGCGCGATCTCGTTTTCATGGTGCGGAAAGATCAGGTCGAGCCCGCCGCCATGAATGTCAAACACCTTGCCGAGATGATGCGCGCTCATGACCGAGCACTCGATGTGCCACCCCGGTCGGCCGCGTCCCCACGGGCTCTCCCAGCCCGGCTCCTCTTCGGACGAAAGCTTCCAGAGCACGAAGTCTCCGGGGTTCTTCTTGTGCGCATCCACCGCGATACGGGCGCCGGCGATCTGCTCGTCCAGCTTGCGCTTTGACAGGCCGCCGTAGTCCGGCATGGACGCGGTGTCGAAGAGAACCTCTCCCTCCGCCTGGTACGCATGCCCCTTGTCGATCAGCAGGCGGATCATCTCGATCATCCCGTCAATGTGCTGGGTCGCGCGCGGCTCATGATCGGGCTGAAGAACATTCAGCGCCTCAATATCCTTATGGAACTGGTCCGCCGTTCTTTGGGTGACCCTGGCAATGGCATCATTGAGTGGCAGCTCCGGATGATCCCGCAGTGCGCGCGCGTTGATCTTGTCATCCACATCGGTGATGTTGCGCGCATAGGTGACGTGGTCCGGCCCGTAAACATGCCGCAACAGACGGTAAAGCACGTCGAAAACGATCACCGGTCGCGCGTTAC
Source organism: Roseibium sp. MMSF_3412 (assembly GCF_030733265.1). Classification (GTDB taxonomy): domain Bacteria; phylum Pseudomonadota; class Alphaproteobacteria; order Rhizobiales; family Stappiaceae; genus Roseibium. The sequence goes on from NZ_JASHJI010000016.1 coordinate 15,579, forward strand.
CGATATGCGCGAAGTCGTAGACAGTGGGGCCGCAGACATAAAGGCGCACGTTCTGATCATCGATGGCCCGGAAATCTTCCTTTTCACGGGTCAGCGTATTGGTGAACTTCAAGCCCTTGTTCGTGCCGGATTTTTCAGTCTCAGCGGCGCTCATGTCAAACGGTCTCCTGGCCGGCTGACCGGGCGATCCGTCTCAGGAGAGTTTTTGCCAAGAGGGAACGGCCACAGCCAGCGGTGTCGCTAGCTGCAAATAATGGTGATCGAAATGATGTTCCGTGTGGCCGTCATCATGAGCGCTTTATGGACCGGAATGCAGGACGCGGTCAAGGCTGCATTTTGGCTCGCATCGCACCAGGAAAAGCGCGGCGTTGGCGCATCCTCCCACATCGACTAAACTTTACCCAAAGGGAATCAGAGGGGGATTTCACATGCCTGTGCCGCGTTCCAAATATCTGTTTTCAAACGCCGCCGCACTGGCAGGCGCTTTCGCTTTCTCGATCACGATCCTCGACACAGGTGCCCTCGCCCAGTCGGCGGCAACGCAGGCGCCTGCGGCCGAGGAAAGCGCTTTCCCCGCCGCGGCGGAACCGCAGACCCCGATCGCGATCGCAATCAAGGCGTCCATCTCCGAAAGCATACCGGAAGGACTGCAGGCCTATTACGCCGAACGAGTCTATGCCCCTGTCTGGTTTGATCAGAGCGGCTTGCGCGAGAACGCGCATCTGGCAATCGCCGCCATGGCCGAGGCCAACGACCATGCGCTCAATCCGAACAACTACAACCCACTCGGCCTGGCGCAACAGACCGAAACCGCCCAGACGCCGGAGGAATGGGCGGCGTTCGACCTGGAGCTCTCCCGCCAGTTTCTGCGCTACGCGACCCATCTGTCCTCGGGGCGGGTTCAGCCCAACAAGATCAACAAGGCGCTGAACCTCTTTCCGGACCGTCCGGAACCGAAGACCCTTTTCAAAAATGCGGAACAATCGGTCGATTTCAGTGCCTTTCTCGACAGCCTTGCGCCGCAATCCGACAATTATGCGCGGCTGAAGCGCCGGCTGGCCCAATACAGGCAAAAAGCGGAGACCGGCGGCTTTACCTCCGTCCCGGATGGCGAAGTGCTCAAGCCCGGCATGACCGACCCGCGCGTTCCCGTGTTGCGCGCACGCCTGATGGAAGAAGACATTCCGGGTGCGGAAGACCATAGCGGCGATGTCTATGAAGGTGCGATCGTTGAGGCGGTGAAGGTCTTCCAGGACCACCACGGTCTGGCGACCGACGGCGTGATCGGCAAGAACACCCTGACGCGCCTCAACATTCCGCTTCAGGAAAAACTCGTTCAGATGGAACTCAACATGGAGCGCAGACGCTGGATGCGTGACTATCTGGGCGAGTTCTATGTTTTCGTGAACCTTGCGGATCAGAATCTGAAGGTGGTGCGCGATGGAAAGACGATCCACACGACGCGGGTCGTTGTCGGGAAGCCCTACCATGCGACCCCTGTCTTTTCCGACCAGCTGGAATATGTCGAAATCAATCCCTACTGGAACGTGCCCTACTCCATCGCCACCAAGGAATACCTGCCCAAGCTGAAGCAGAACCCCTCAGCACTCAGCCGCCAGAACATCAGGGTGTTTCAGGATGGAAACGAGGTCGCGGCGACGCGCGTGGCCTGGAACAGCTATTCGGGCGGCAATTTCCCGTTCCGGCTGCGCCAGGACCCGGGCGACGGCAACGCTCTCGGGCGGATCAAGTTCATGTTCCCCAATGAGTTCAATATCTACATTCACGACACGCCCTCCAAATCCCTGTTCTCGCGCGCCGAACGGGCCTACAGCCATGGCTGTATCCGTGCTTCCAACCCGTTTGCGCTGGCGGATGTGCTGCTTGCCGACAACAACGCCACGCCAGGACACTGGGAAGGCATTCGGGACACACAGAAACGGACGGTGATCAAGCCTGTCGTCCCTGTGGAGGTTCATCTCACTTATCTCACCGCCTGGATGAACAAGGACGGGTCCACCCATTTCCGCAAAGACATCTATGGCCGCGACGAGGTGCTTCTCGAAGCGCTCCGCAAGGCAATGACGGAGAATCTTTAGCAGATAAGAAATTGATTTTAATCAGTTTCTCACGATGTTTAGACAAATGAACGGACGCTGAACGCGCCGCTCAGTATCAGTTCAAGCGGAGCACCCTAGTCTCCGGGCAATCGATACAGATTGCCTTCAGGAGACCCCGATGTTGAACCGCGTTTTTGTCCTTCTTTTTCTGGCCATCATTCTTGGTGGCCCTTTTGCCGCGCTCATCGCGATTACGGACGGAACCAAGGCCTTCGGCGGCGAATTGCAGCAAAAAAGCATCTGCCTTGCGACCGGAACAGGATGTGGTGATGGCAACATTCTTGTCACGGTGGCGGGCCGCATCTAAAGCGAACGTCAGCTGCTTCAGGCATGGTTCGGCCAAGGCTTGAAGTTTTGACGTGTGTTTGGCACAGTCACGACATGGACTACAAAGCACTCGAAGATAAGGCAGAATCGGCAGCCGACTTCCTGAAGATGATGGCATCTGCCCCAAGGCTGCTTCTCATGTGCCTCGTTCTTGAAGAGGAGCGCTGCGTCAGCGATCTCGCTGAAGCCACCGGCATGAGGATGCCGACTGTTTCCCAACAACTTTCGCTCCTGCGTGCCCAGGGTCTGGTTTCAACCCGCCGCGAGGGCACGACAATCTACTACCGCCTCTCAAGCGAGCCGGTCAAAGACGTGATGGCCATGCTCTACAAGCACTTCTGCGCCGACGCCGACCTGCCGGTTGCCAAGCACCTGGAAACACTCGACGCAGACTGACATCCGGCGCGACTATCAAGGCCACCGGCTCTTTCACGGACCTGTCAATCGGTCAGGTAGTCGCCGCACTTGGGGGGCGCCTGGTCTCCCCAGGGCATCAGCGGCACGGTCGACGTGGAGTTTTTCGGACTGCCTTCGATCAGTTTGTCCGAGTAAACGAGATAGACTAGCACATTCCGTTTCACATCACAGCCGCGCACAATCTGCATTTTCTTGAAAACGAGCGAGCGCCGCTGACGGAACATTTCTTCGCCTTGCTCGAAATTCTCCTTGATCGTCACCGGACCCACCTGGCGGCACGCCAGCGAGACGTCGGAGACTTCTTCGGCGACACCCAGCCAGCCCGACACCCCGCCCTTTTCCGGGACAGTGAAATGGCAGGCGACACCGTCCACCAACGGGTCATCGATGGCATATGTTGCCAGTTTGTGATCCGGCGTCAGAAACTTCCAGACGGTCGATTTCTTGAAAATCAGATCGGGTTCATCTGCCGAGATGGCCGGGGCAACGCTGAGCGCGCACACAACAAGCGCGACGACACCGGCAAGAGAAAAACGCATCAAAATACCTCCAAAAGCGGACCGGTCTGACATGTGGTGACGATACCGGTTCAATCAAGAAAGCCGCCTGTCAGGCACCAAAACAAAACGCACGCCCGGAGAGGCGTGCGTTTCAACCAGCGGCCCTTCGATACCGGATGAACCCGTCGCGGTTAGCGGGCAGCTTCCAGCAGGACTTTCGACTCAGGCACATCCTCACCGCCCTCGACATCCGTCGACCCGGTCTGCGCTTCGTCATCGCCAAGCCGGACAATGTCTTCGGAGGACAGGTCCAGCGGCTCTTCTTCGTCAAGTTGCGCTCCCTCCCCGTCGCGTTCCAGCAGGGAGGCGGCGAAGTCATTGTCCGAGACAAGCTCGGTTGCCGCCCTGTCGATCGGATTGTCGGAAAGCTCGACCACGTCCTCAACGTCCGTTTCGACACTTTGGGCGACCGGTTCGATGCCCGCGAGCGCATCTTTCAGGTCGGCGCACCTTTCGCGTGTCCAGATCTGCGGCTGATCCAGTCCGAGCGCCTCGTCATAGGCGCGGGCAACGTTGATCGGCAGGTTCAGTTCGAAATCCAACTTGGAGCCGAACTGCGGTGCCAGAGCGTCATGCACGGCCGCAAATGTATCTTTGAGACCAAGGTTCTGTTCAACGCATGCTGCCGCGGCATCCCGCAAGGTCGTGACGAAGTCCCGTGTATTTTCGATGGCCTTGGCAACCGCCGTTGCACCGAAGGCCGACTTGCCCCTGCCGGGCATAAGCGTCGTCGGCCGGAATGCGGCAATCCGGTCAAGCGCCCTTGTCCAGTCGGACAGATGCGCATCTCCGCAATAGGGACTGGCAGAGGTCTGGACGAGATCTCCGGTGAACATGACCGCACTGCCCGGAACCCAGACAACAAGATCCCCGGTCGTGTGCCCCCGCCCCAGGTGCATGAGCCGGATATCGATGCCGCCCAGGTCGATCGACATGGAGGACGCGATGGTCAGGCTCGGAAGGCTGATCGTCGTCGTTGCGGGGAGCGCTTCAAAAAGATCGGGCACACGTTCGCGGGCGACCAGAATTTCCTCCGCGCCGCGCGTATCCATCATCCGTCTGGTGAGATCGGACGCAACAATGTCGCCGGCATCAAAAGCGTCGGCGCCGAGTGAGTTGTCCGCATGGAAATGGGTCAGAACCACCTGCTTGACCGGCTTGTCCGTCACCGTGCGGACCTTTTCCAGAACCCGGTCGGCGTGTTCGGGTGTCGCTTGCGCGTCGACGATCAGGACACCGCGATCACCGACAATGACGCCGGTGTTGGAGCAACCGTCAGAACTGTAGGCATAACAACCGCGACCCAGTTCTTCGAACTTTTCATTCGCTCCCTTGGGAGTCTCGGAGTTGTTCGTCATTGCGGCCTCGCTTTCATGCCAGCTGTCTGGTTGACGTCCAGGAATTCTCGAACTGCCACGCACCACTTTCCTGTTGACTGCAGCGTCTCAGTTTCCGTCTCTGATTCGCAATTTTTCACGCCTGCATTCCTTAACTATTCCTTATTTATCAACAGATAGGTCTGCCAATTCGTTCGCTCCAAGACTTGGCTGGCCGAAGCTCTGTGCAAATTTTGGCTCCAAAGTTGAACGATTTTCGAAGCAGCGCGGGTTGTCTTTCACCCGCGGCTTGATCGTTTATACTTGCTAGTGACACAAAGTGGCCGGAACACGGCATGGATTTCTGCCAGCGGGATTTGGCGGATCACAGATTGCAGGGCTGGAATACATCATGTCGCGCAAAACAGGGTCCGACACCCCGACGAACTCGAACGGTGCAGGTGACAGACCGATCCTGACGCTCAGCCGCTTCCTGCCGTATCAGCTCAATCACCTTGCCGAGACCGTCAGCCGATCCTTTTCAAAGATCTATGCGGAAAAATACGGCATCGGCATTCCGGAATGGCGTGTCATCGCCACGCTTGGTGAGCACGAAGTCATGACGGCGCGCGACATCAGCACAGCAACGTCCATGCACAAGACCAAGGTCAGCCGAGCAGTGGCGGCACTGGAGAAACGTGAATTCATCGTCCGCGACAAGAACCCGGACGACCTGCGCGAACAGGCGCTCAGACTGGCCCCCGCGGGGACTTCTCTTTACGAAGACATCATTCCGAAAGCTCTCGCCTATTCCGAAGACCTGCAAAGCTCCCTGACAGGCGAACAAAGGCAATTTCTGACCGATGTCTTCGACCAGCTACACCGTGCCGTGCGCGAACGCGACAACGAATGAAACCTCCGACTGATTTGTGCCTCCCGCATTAACCTAACGTGAGCGCTTTCGTTGCTATTGATGGAGACAAGCACGATACTTCAAAAGGAGTGAAGTGGTTCATCTCAAGGGTTGGGCTGCGGGGGACAAGAGATGCGGCGTCACGAAAGAGCCAAATCCATAAAGCTGGCGCGAGCGATCGGTATCGCTGTGGCGCTGATGCTGCCCTCCCATGCCGTTTACGCGGCCAGTTGCTCTGCGCTGAAATCCGAATTGCGCAAGCTGGAATCGTCCGGCGGCAACCAGTCGGCAGCATCGCGCAAATGGTCGAAAGCAAAGAGACAGCAGGAAAAGGCGATCGCCGCGGCTTCGCGCGATGCCAGGCACTTTGGCTGCGCGCAAAACCGCACGGCGAAATGCAAGGACCTCAACAGCAAGCTCAAACGGATGAACTCCAATCTTGCCGCCATCGAGCGTCAACTCAAGCGATCAGGTGGCGGTGGCTCGGCCAAGAACACGAAACGGATCCGGCAGGTGCGCGCGTCGCTCGACAGGCAAGGCTGCAACGCACCGGCGAGAGACCGGCAGGCAAGGTCGCAAGACAACTCCGATCAGCCAAAGGTGAAATCGTTCTTTTCCCGGCTCTTCAACGCGGGCCCGCAGGTGGAACAAACCGCTGCCCGAACCGGTGACAGGGAAATCGCGACCGTCAGGAGAGAAAGACGCTCCGACGTGTCGCGCCAAAGACTGCCGTCAGGCGGCGTTTTCAGGACGCTTTGCGTGCGCACCTGCGACGGCTATTTCTTCCCGGTGAGCTTTTCGACCGACAAAAGCCAGTTCGTGAACGACGCGGCCCGCTGCACCGAGATCTGCCCGGCGGCTCCGACCGAGCTTTACGTCTACCGGAACCCGGGCGGAGACCAGTCGCAGATGATGTCGCTCGCCGGCATCCCCTATGCCGAACAGCCTTTTGCCTTCCGGTACAAATCCGAATTCGTGGAGGGATGCAGCTGCCGACTGACGGGAAAATCGAAATCGAGATCCGCATGGTCCGAGGTCAGCGTCTCGTCCGGCGGGCGCCTGTTCTTTTCCGATATCAGTTCTGGCCTTCCAAACCGCGCGCTTCAACCAAGTCAGGGCGATACGTTTGAAGAGGCGGACAAGGCTCCGGCAATCCTTTCCAGGCTGCCACTGAACCCGTCGCAGTTGCCCAGATACGAGGATCCCGGCACTCTGCTCAATCTTGAGAAGGGCTTTGACGTCACCATGGTTGCCGCGTTCATGTCAAAGGACAAACCGGCATCAAACGGAGTGGCGACGCAGCGCGAACAGTCTGCAGAAGGCGATTTCCCGCTGCTGTCGCTGCGTAAGCAGAAAGAAGAAGAAGAGATCGAAGCCGTCTCTGTTTCCCCTGTCTTCAAGTCGGACGATCAGGGTTTCCGCCCGATACCGGAAACCTCGGCGCCTGTCAGGGTAGTCGGTCCAGACTATTTTGTCGCCCAATAAGAGCCAGCATCAGCTTCATGTCGGGACCGTGGTCCATGCCGGTCAGGGCGCGCCGCAATGGCATGAACAGTCCGCGCCCCTTCCTGCCTGTCTCCGCCTTCAAGGCCGCCGTCCACGCACCCCAGGTGTCTTCGGTCACATCGCCTTCGGGAAACAGTTCCCTGGCCCGCGCAATGAAATCACGATCCTCGTCGTCGACATGCGCTGTGACAGGTCCCGTCACAACCTGCCAGTAAAGCGTTGCGTCTCCGACGGTTTCACAATTGCCGCGCACCGCTTCCCAGAACCCGGCACCGCCACCAACACCCATTCCGGTCAGGCGATCCTTCACCGCCTCGAAGGGCAGATCGTGGACCAATCGGGCATTGAGGTTCTTGAGTTCTTCGGGATCGAACTTGGCCGACGACCTGGACACGCTGGAAAGGTCGAATTTCTCGACAAGCGCATTCATGTCCGGAAGCGGTTCGACCGCCTGGCTCGTACCCGTCAAAACGGCCAAAGAGGCGACCGACATCGGCTCCAGCCCGGCCTCCCTCAAGGACCCGATAGACAGCGCGCCCTTGCGCTTTGAAAGCCCCTCGCCGTCGCGCGTGGTGAGCAGGTTGTGATGACCGAATATCGGCGCACTGGCTCCCAGCGCTTCGAAAATGGCGATCTGGACGCCCGTGTTCGCGACATGGTCTTCGCCGCGGATCACGTGCGTCACACCCATGTCGATGTCATCGACGATCGACGGCAACGTGTAGAGATAGGTCCCATCCGCACGGATCAGCACCGGATCGGACAGCGATGCCAGGTCGACAGACTGGCTGCCCCGGCAAAGGTCATCCCAGGTGACGTCGGTCCTGCTTGTTTCAAAAGGGTCACCATCATGGTTCGGCAGCACGAAGCGCCAGTGGGGCTTGCGGCCTTCCGCTTCGAACGCGGCCCGCTCATCCGCTGTCTGCTTCAGTCCGGCACGATCATAGACCGGGGGTCTGCCCAGCGCGCGCTGTCGCGAACGGCGGCGTTCAAGTTCGTCCGGTGTTTCGTAACAGGGATAAAGAAGCCCGGCATCTTTCAGCTTCTGCGCTGCCGCATCATAACTCGGCACCCGTTCCGACTGGCGTTCAATCACGTCCGGTTCAATGCCCAGCCAGCGCAGATCCTTTTCAATGGACTCCGCATATTCGGCCTTCGACCGCTCAAGGTCGGTATCATCGAAACGCAGGATAAATCGGCCCTTTTCCTTTCTGGCAAAGAGCCAGTTGAAAAGTGCAGGACGGCTGTTGCCGATGTGAATGTGGCCGGTCGGAGACGGCGCAAAACGAACAGTGACAGTCATGGCGCCTGAGTTAGCTTCTGAAACGGAGGACGGCAACCGAAAAGTGCCTTCAGTCCAAACCATCCTGCTGCGCGCGATAGGCGCGTGCCATGAGCGACAGGATCACGGCAAAGACAAGGCAATAAAGACCCATTCCCATGATCTGGACGTCCAGCGAGACGCCGATATCAATCATCCAGCCGACCATAAACGGCCCGGCAGCCGAGGCAAAAACCATGATGGAAAAGGCCATGGCGCGTATCGCTCCCATGTGACGCGTGCCATAGACTTCCGGCCAGAAGGAACCGACCAGCGTTCCATTGAAGCCGTTGCCGATCCCGACGAGACCAAGAAAGACAAAAGCCGCGATCTGCGCATGAACGTTTGCCAGGACGAAGCAGGCAACGCAGAGCGGCAGGAGCGTATAGGGCAGCAGCTTTCTTGCCGAAAACCTGTCGATCAGCGGACCGATCACCAGAGACGCCACCACCACGCCGCCAGCCATGAACAGGAAGGCGCTGACGAACACTTCCAGCGACCAGCCGCGCAATTCCACCAGATAAACCTGATGAAACAGGATCGCCGTTCCGATGAACGCCGGCGCGTTGATGCCGCAGGACACCAGCCAGAAGCGGGCATCGCGAACCACTTCTCCGCGCGTCCATTGCCTGCCCTCCACCTTGAGCGAAGCGACTTCCGCCTTTGACGGGACGCGGTCCTTCGCCAGCAGCCAGAACAGGACGGGGAGCGCGACACAGACCAGCACCAGTGCGGCGGCATACCATGCGCCGCGCCAGCCGATCACGCCGCTCAACAGGACAAAACAGAACGGGAAGATCGCCTCGGCCGTGGGAAAGCCCAGCATCGCAATTGAAACCGCCCTGCCCCGCTGCGCGGAAAACCACCGTCCCGCCGTGGTGACAGACGTATGGGTCATCATGCCCTGGCCGCACAGGCGCAGGCCGTAAAACGCCAGCGCAACCATCCACACGGCAAAGGCGTTTGCCAGAGCAATGCAGAACATGGCGAAGCTGACGACAACGACCATCGCGATCTTCTGCGCCGGAAAATGGTCGAGGCTCTTGCCGACATAGGGAAGCGTGAGCGCGCTGCCCAGGGTCGCCAGCATGTAGAGCATCCCCAGGTCGCCGTGGCTCAGACCAAACTCGGCGCGCAGGTCGCCAGCGGACAGCGAAATGAAGAACGTCTGACCGAACCCGGAAAATGTGGCGAGCAAATAACTCGCGGACAGCCAGCGCGCATTGTCGCGCAGGAAAGCAAAGTAAGACATATTCGCCAAGCCGATTGCCCGAAACGGGCTCGCAGAAGTGGAACGGCTCCGGTGAGGCCTTAGGTGCGATCCCGGAACCGGTTCGTGATGGGATAACGGCGGTCTTTTCCGAAATTCCGCTCGGTTATCTTGACACCGGGAGGTGCCTGACGCCGTTTGTATTCGGCAATATAGAGCAAATGCTCGATCCTGTGAATCAACGCCCTGTCGTGGCCACGCTTCTCGATCTCGCTGACGGACATTTCGTCTTCGACAAGGCATTCCAGAATGTCGTCGAGCACATCGTAAGGCGGCAGGGAATCCTGATCCGTCTGGTTCTCTCTCAGTTCGGCAGTCGGGACCTTGGTTATGATGTTGGACGGGATTACCTCGCCCTCCGGTCCGAGCAGACCAGGAAGCGCGTTGGCGTTCCGCCAGCCGGCAAGGTGATAGACCTGCGTCTTGTAGAGGTCCTTGATCGGATTGTAGCCACCGTTCATGTCACCGTACAAGGTGGCATAACCGACCGACATTTCCGACTTGTTGCCGGTGGTCATCACCATGTGGCCGAACTTGTTGGAAACCGCCATGAGGATCACGCCGCGCGCGCGCGATTGCAGGTTTTCCTCGGTCGTATCCTCTTGTGTTCCCTCAAACAGTCCGCTTAGAGCAGATCTGAACCCTTCCACAGGCTCGGCAATCGGGACGGTGTCATAGCGGATGCCCAGCGCGGATGCGCATTCGGCAGCGTCCGCGATGCTTTCTTCGGAAGTATATCTGTAGGGCAGCATGATCGCGTGAACCCGGTCGGCACCGAGGGCATCAACGGCCATGGCCGCGCAGATCGCGCTGTCGATCCCGCCGGAGAGACCGAGCACGACGCCGGGAAATCCGTTCTTGTTGACATAGTCACCAAGGCCCATGACGCAGGCGCGCCAGTTGGCTTCATCAAGATCGGGCAGCTTCACGACATCGCCGGTTTCGCAGATCCAGGTTTCGCCATCGCGGCGCCAGTCGCTGAAGAAAAGCGATGTCTCGAACTGCGGCATCTGGAATGCGAGGGTGCGGTCCGCCTGGAGGGCAAAGGAGCCGCCGTCAAAAACCAGCTCGTCCTGCCCGCCGACCTGGTTGCAGTAGACGAGCGGCAGTCCGGTTTCAACAACCCTCGAAACGACGATCTGAAGCCGTTCTTCCGCGCGATTGACCCAGTAGGGCGATCCGTTGGGAACCAGAAGCAGCTCCGCGCCCGTTTCCTCCAGGCACTCGCACACCTCGTCGTTCCAGATGTCCTCGCAGACCGGCAGGCCGATCCGGACACCGCGAAAGTCAACGGGTCCCGGCAATGGACCGGCGGTAAACACCCGCTTTTCGTCAAACACGCTGTAATTGGGCAGGTCGTACTTGTAGCGGACGGCACGGACTTCGCCGGCATCGAGCAGCAGAACAGCGTTGAAAACCTTGCCGTCGTCGCCCTGCCAGGGCGTTCCGATCACAAGCGCCGGACCGCCATCCGCCGTCTCCGCAGCGAGTTCTCCGGCCGCGTCCATGCATTTACGGACGAAGGCAGGTTTCAGAACCAGGTCTTCCGGCGGGTATCCCGACAGGATGAGCTCGGAAGACAGCAAGATATGCGCGCCTCCCTGCGCCGCCTGCCTTCTGGCATCGCGGACAAGTTCAGCGTTCCCTGAAACGTCCCCGAGCGTGGGATTGAGCTGCGCGACAGCCAGTCTGAAGTGATCGGAAATCATGAAACGGTTCCAGGAAAAGACATTCCTGCTGATGTAGCTGCAAGCAGGTCCCGTTGCAATCATTCAAATCGGATTGCGCGAGCGCGCGCAATCAATCGGCTGTCTAACGCTCCGGGAGAAATCAGTTTATGCGGATCGTTCGCGATCAGAGCAGTGCAAGACCGGTGTCATCTTCAGCTGCGGGATCCGGTTCAGCAATCGCTTGTTCCGGCGGCTGCTGCACATCGGCAATGTTGAGCTTACGCGTCGGTTTCTGTGAACCGAGACCCATGATCCCCTTGGAACGACCGCTAAGCTCCTGCCGTTCGAGGATTTCGCCAATGTGACGGTAGAGAATAGCCGGCGCGATCGGCTTGGCAACGAAGCCATGCACGCCGATGCTGATGGCCTCCATAATCGTCGCACGGTTGGCATGGGCGGAGATGACGAGGACAGGGATCGTGGAAATCACCGGATCCCGATCACCGCGCAGGATCCGCAAGAATTCGCTTCCGCCGAACGGGTTCATGACCCAATCCAGAAGCACAACGTCCGGCTTCCTGTCGACGACGAGTTCAAGTGCCTCCGCACCATCGCTCGCTTCGAAGATCGCGCGAATGCCAAACCCTGTCAGCACAGAACGCAGGATTGTACGCATATGCGGATTGTCATCTGCAATCAGACAGGAAATTCTGGACAAATCCCACTTCTCGCGCACCCTTGCGTCTCCTCCGGAAAACTTGCTGTTCCTCAGATATGGGGCGCGAGCGTTAAATGTGACTTACTTCAAGCGAAAATGACTGTCCAAATTACCTAAAAAAGGCGGCAAAAGCCGCCTTTTTGGTTAACACTTGGTGACCGCTTGTCAGCGGATTTTAGGCAGTTGCGGCAATCGGCGAAACCTGACGGCCATCGCGTTCCTTCTTGAGGTTTTCCGCGATCAGGAAAGCCAGCTCCAGAGCCTGATCCGCATTGAGGCGCGGGTCGCAATGGGTGTGATACCGGTCCCCGAGCTGTTCGGCGGTCAGGGCACGCGCGCCACCGGTGCATTCCGTCACATTGCGGCCAGTCATTTCGACATGAACGCCGCCTGCATGTGTTCCTTCGGCACGGTGCACTTCGAAGAAGGATTCAACTTCTTTCAGAATACGGTCGAAGGGCCGCGTCTTGTACCCGCCGGCCGTGATCGTGTTGCCGTGCATCGGGTCGCATGACCAGATCACCGACTTGCCTTCCCTCTCGACGGCGCGAACCAGCTGAGGCAGATGATCGAACACCTTGTCCGATCCGAAGCGGGCGATCAGGGTCAGACGCCCGGGCTCGTTGTCCGGGTTGAGAATGTCGATCAACTCAAGCAGGCCGTCCGGCGTGAGGGAGGGACCGCATTTCAGCCCGATCGGGTTCTTGATGCCGCGGAAGAATTCAACATGTGCATGATCCGGCTGGCGTGTTCTGTCGCCGATCCAGAGCATATGGCCGGACGTCGCGTACCATTCGCCGGAGGTTGAATCCACGCGCGTCAGGGCTTCTTCGTAGCCCAGAAGCAGAGCCTCGTGGCTGGTGAAGAAATCGGTGCCGCGCATCTGCGGAACGTTTTCCGAACTGATGCCGCACGCCCGCATGAAGGCAAGCGTCTCGGTGATGCGATCGGCCAGTTCCTTGTACCGGTGGCCCTGCGGGCTGTCGGTAATGAATCCCAGCATCCACTGATGCACCTGGTCCAAGTTCGCGAAACCGCCCTGAGCGAAGGCGCGCAGCAGGTTCAGTGTGGCCGCGGACTGCCGGTAGGCCATCGCCATGCGGCTCGGATCCGGGATCCGGCTGCCGGAGCTGAAGTTGATGTCGTTGATGATGTCGCCGCGGTAGCTTGGCAGTTCAACGTCGTTCTTGGTTTCGAAGTTTGAAGACCGCGGCTTTGCAAATTGCCCGGCGATGCGCCCGACCTTAACGACCGGCTGGCTGGCGGCGTAGGTCAGTACGACGGCCATCTGCAGGAACACGCGGAAGAAGTCGCGGATATGATCCGGGTGATGTTCGGCAAAGCTCTCGGCGCAGTCGCCGCCCTGGAGGAGGAAACCGTTGCCTGCTGCGACGTCGGCGAGCTGCTGTTTCAGCGCTCGCGCTTCCCCTGCAAAAACAAGCGGCGGATACGTCGACAGGCGCTGTTCAACATCCGCCACAGCCTCTTGATCCGGGTATTCCGGAACCTGCAAGATCGGTTTCGATCTCCAAGTCTCCGGGCTCCACTTCTCCGCCATTTTTCCTACTCCTACTGGACGCACGCATTCTCTTTCGTGGTGGCGCGCCGTCCGAGACAATTTCATTCGTATCCGTTTGCCCTGTGACAGCAAACGTGCGGCGTTATACACGCCGATCGGCGGTAATGCCACAATTCAATCAGGCAATTTTCATCAGATGCCCGGCGTCGCGGCTCTCCTGCCGCAACACGCGATAATTTGCGCCCTTGACCGGGATCATGGCGACAGCGGATCTCGCACGTCACCTTGTCCTTGCAACAAGATAGGATAGTCTCATGCCAACTCCAAGACTGGAGCACAGCCACAGGCCCGTCGATATTGCGTCCAGGCTCGCAGGGACACCGCGTGCCAGCTACCTGAGAGACTGGATTTACGGCGGCATCGACGGTGCGGTCACCACATTCGCAATCGTGGCCGGTTCGGTCGGCGCGGCACTTTCCGCCAAGACGATCCTTATTCTCGGCGTTGCCAATCTGCTGGCCGACGGCTTTTCCATGGCGGCGGCCAATTACAGCGGAACGAAGTCCGAGGAGGAAGACTACGCCCGCCTTCTGTCCATCGAGGAAAAGCACCTCGACCTCGCACCGGAGGGCGAACGCGAGGAAATCCGGCAGATTTTCCGGTCAAAAGGCTACAGCGGCAGAGACCTCGAAGAGCTAGTCCGGCTGGTGACCTCGAACAGGGCCACGTGGATCGAAACGATGATGCAGGCGGAATACGGTTTGAGTTCGACGGCCCGGTCTCCGGTGCAGGCGGCCCTTGCCACGTTCACGGCGTTTCTCGTTTGCGGCAGCCTGCCGCTCCTGCCCTTTCTTGCCGGGTCCGGCTCATCTGAAGTTCAAACCACCGTCCTGACGGCAGCCGCGTTCTTTCTCATCGGATCCATCAAGTCCCGCTGGTCCACGAAGAACTGGCTCTTGTCCGGACTGGAGACGACCGGCATCGGCCTTTGCGCCGCCGGTATCGCCTATCTTGCCGGCGCTCTGCTTCACAGTCTCATTGCCGGCTAGGCGGTGCCTAGACCTCAGCGCCGCGGCGCATCGATATAGGTCAGGTTCCGGGCGGCTGTGGCCGCATCGATTTTTTGACGAAGACCGTCCGGCAAAACGATCGCGCGTGGATAAGCCGGGTTCTGCCTGTCACGCAGCACCGGGACATGCCAACCGTCCGTGGTATCGAGAAAATGCTCGATCCCCGCCTCTCCCCAGAGACTGAAAAACCCCGCAAGGACGCAATCCAGATAGCTCTGCAGGATCGGGTGCGTTTCCGTGCCCCAGCGATTGTGTTCTTCTGCACCCACGAAGACGAACAGGTCGCCCGGCCCGTTTGCCTGCTCCGCGTCGCAGCGGAACGCATCGCCCACCGCCTCGACCTTGCGGTATCTCTTTTCCCGCTTTTCCAGATCCTTCAGCCGGGAACGGGGCTCGCGCACCATCACGCCCCTGATCTCGCTGCCCGGCTCTTCGCGCACGCTCAGGGCACAGCGCCCCTGTCCGTCCTCGCCCATGCCGCAAACGCGCCACTCCCGGACCCAGCCCGTCAGCCTCCCTGGCGTGACACGCGCATCGGCCGGGATCGTGTCGGCATTGACGAGAGAGCCATAACCAAAATATGTGATCGTCATTAGATGCAGGTCTCAGATCTGTTGATTGCCGAAAACGCCAAGCTGAAGGTCATCATGATTGTTCCATCCCTTTCCAACCAAGATGTCGCGGCGATGCGGGACGACACACCCGGTGTAGGACAGCTGATCCATTTTAACAATGCCGGCACAGGCCTCGCCCTGCGTCCCGCACTCGATGCCGTCAAGGAGCACCTTGACCTTGAAGCAACGCTCGGCGGCTATGAAGCGGCAAGTGCGAACAGCGCCGGGATGGACGCGTTTTACACCAGTCTTGCTGCCCTGATCGGCAGCAAACCGCACGAAATTGCCTATATCGAAAACGCCACCCGCGCCTGGGACATGGCTTTTTACGGTATCGATTTTCGCGAGGGTGACCGGATCATTACCGGCCGCGCGGAATATGTGTCCAACTATGTCGCCTTTCTGCAGATGAAAAAGCGCAAGAATATCGAGATCGATCTGATCGAGGACGATGCAAACGGCCAGATCGACCTTGCGGCGCTCAAAGCCGCAATCACGCCAAAGACGCGGCTGGTCGCCCTGACACATATTCCGACCTTCTCCGGGCTGATCAATCCGGCAGAAGACGTCGGTGAAATCGCCCGTTCCGCAAAGCTTCTCTATCTTCTGGATGCCTGCCAGTCGGCGGGTCAGATCCCTCTGAATATCGGCGAAATCGGCTGCCACATGCTGTCTGGAACCGGACGCAAATATCTTCGCGGACCGCGGGGCACGGGTTTTCTTTATGTCAGTGACGATGTGCTGGACCAGATTGAGCCACCTTTCATCGACCTTCAGTCGGCGAACTGGCTGGACGACAACAGCTATGAACTGGTCCCTCATGCCATGCGTTTCGAAACCTGGGAAAGATATGTCGCCGGCCAGATCGGGCTTGGCGTTGCCGTCGGTTATGCCATCGGATACGGCATGGAGCGTATCGGCAACCGGATCTGTGCCCTTGGAGCGCAACTGCGTACCGAACTGTCGGCGGTCAAAGGCGTGACGCTTCACGACAAGGGCGCCCGCAAGGGCGGGATCGTCACCTTCACTGTGGACGGCGAAACGCCGGCCCAGACCCAGGCGCGCCTGTCTTCGGCGCAGATCAACGTCTCGGTCAGCAAGGGAACATCCGCGCAGATAGACCTTCCTCACAGAGGACTTGATTCTGTCGTCCGGGCCTCCGTCCATGCGTTCAATACGGAAGAAGAGATAGAACGCTTCGTTAAGGTACTTGGCAATATGGCCTGAGTTTCCGCTGAAAATCCGAGGTCTAGAAGCTGACGTTAAGTTCCCTCTGCTATCCAGACAGATGGATTGAGGAGGGAAATTGCTTTGTTTTGGCGCAAACTGGATACCGGTTCAGCCGGAGACGCAGCTACTGCGAGGTCCGCGACCGGGCGCCAGATCAAGCTATGGATCTACGGCCTGGCGGCGCTTCTGATCACCCTGTCCACCGCATCACTTACATTCATTGCCCATCTTGCCTGGGTCGAAGCGGACCGGCGGTCTCTCGACAGCGAAAAACTGCGATTTTCCCTCAACCTCGACAACTACACGCAGATGATCGCAATTGACCAGTTCGATCTGGCCCAATGGGACGAGACCTTCTCTGCGCTCCAGCCGCCCCTCGATCGCGAATTCATTGAGGAGCAGCTTGTGCTCGATCTGTGGGAAACGTTCGATCTGGAAAGAACCTTCGTGGTTGCACCGGACGGTACACTGATCGCGCAAGCTGTTGAGGACAACACGCGGTTTCCGGCAACTGACACCATGGCCGCTCCGGTTGTGCGCGCTTTGGCCGAACATACGCGGGAAACCTTCAACGCCCGAAAACGGCAGTCAAATTCCGCCTTCGCCGACTGGTACCTGCCCCAGTCGGTTCTGCTGGATGCTGCCAACTCGGAGTTTGCGATCGTTGACGGGCAGCCCGCCCTTCTTGTCGCAGTCCCGGTTCTGCCCGACTACGGCGATGTCGATGTACGCGGCGACTACCCTGCCGTTCTCGTAAATGCTGTCTATGTCGATGACATCATGGTCTCCGAACTGAACGAAAACCTCAATTTCAGTGATCTCCGCTTTGCCCTGGGAGAGCCGGAGCGCGCGCATCCGACAAATCACCTGATCAAGGCGGCAGACGGTTCTGTAATCGGATTTTTCCGCTGGGATCAGGAAAGACCCGGGCACCAGATCTGGCTTATGGCGTTACCGCTTATCCTCTTGATGACCGTGATCATCTCGACCGTCGCCTTTGCCGCTGCCGCAAAAATCAGCCGCCTGTCGTCGCAACTCGAAGAGAGCGAGCGCAAGAACCATCATTTCGCGAACCACGATACACTCACCGGATTGCCGAACCGGCATCACTTCTCCGACAGGCTGGCCTATTCGATCGACAGTCTTCCGGACAAGGGATTTGCGTTGTTCGCCTGTGACCTCGACCGGTTCAAACCGATCAACGACACCTATGGCCACGAGGCAGGCGACAGGGTCCTGTGCTGCGTTGCAGACCGGTTCAAACGCCAGTTCAGCGAAGATTCGGTTGTCTGCCGGATCGGAGGCGATGAATTCATCGTTCTGGTGACGACATATGAAAGCGCGAACGAGCTTGAGGAAATTGCGGAGAGCCTGCGCAAAACCATGTCGGTCCCAATCGAAATCGGCGGCGGAAACAGCGTCCAGATCGGCGTCAGCGTCGGCATCGCGACCGCACCGGAGTGCGGATTGAATGACAAGGACCTGATACGGCTTGCGGACCTGGCGCTTTACCGTGCGAAGGAGAACGGCCGCAACACGGTCGAGTTCGCGTCGCCGCCCTACCTGAATGCCGACACGCATTCCAAAGCAAGTTAATCTGCTGTTTATCTTCGAAGATTCAGAAAAAACGGCTGAAAACGTGCACTCGGGCTCTCAACATTGAAAAAATCTGGATGCTTGCCGAAGCTGGCCACAATAGCTCAAGAACAATTTATCTCTTTTACAAATGTTCGCACGCGATATTAATCAATTTGGTCTTTAGTCGGCTGTCGAAACTCTATTGAAATCTAAACCAGATGTAGCAGACCAAGAGACCGCAACTTGAGCGAATTCCGCCGACGATATTCCGACAAGGCCCCCAAGCTCGCCAGGCAGCATATATCGCGCCTTGCGTTTGTTCTGGCCGGCCTGCTGATCGCGGTCACGTCGGTTTCCCTGCTTTTTGTCGGTTTTGTCGCGACCCGGGCCTCGACACAACAGACCATTGCCAACGAAGAGCGCCTGTTCCGCAGTGTCGTCGCCGACCAGCAGATAACGCTTGTCCGGGAACAGATCGGTGTCGCCTCGTCGGATGTTTCCGTCAACAGGCTGGTCAAAACCTTTGATCCCGCCTTTGCTCGGGAGACCTTCGATACGCTTTGGACGAACTACCGGCACGACAAGGTGATCCTCATTTCCGGCAGCCGGCAGGTCATGGCGGAATCCTTTCAGGATTACACGCATATCGTCACACGCCCGCTTGCCGAAACGCCCGAGCTTGAATCAATCGTCGATGAACTGACGACGAAATACATGCTCAATCGTGTCCGCGTTCCCGGCGGGTTCGGTCACCGCTCGCTGCAGGATCTCGACGCCTCTGCCTTTGCGATGACAGGGTTCGTGCGGATCGACGGGAAACCGGCCCTTTACGGTGCCATGCCTGTCATTCCCGACCGCTACGAGGCAACGCTGCCGGATGGAGCGCCCATGATCCTGCTGTCCGCGCTCTTCATTGACGATCCCCTGCTGAAGAAACTGAATGCACAGCCCGCCTTTCGGTCCTTCACCTTCGCAGAAACCATTCCTTCCCCGCTCGAAGGACCGTCACACCTGATTTCGGATCTTTCCCAATCGCCGATCGGCGTGTTCAGGTGGAAGAGCGAATCCGCAACCGCATCGATCTGGCCGACGATCATTCCGGTGATCGCAATCCTGAGCGTCGCGCTCGGTGTGCTCGCTTTCGGCATCGCCTGGAGGATCGGACGCCTGACGACGTCGCTGCAGGCCAGCGAACAGCAAAACCGCTATCTTGCCCTGCACGACACACTATCGGGTCTCGGCAACAGGCTGTTGTTCAACAGGGTCCTCGCCTCGTCCGCCAAGGAACTTCCGGACAAGCGCTTTGCCGTGCTGCACTGCGACCTCGACAGATTCAAGGCCGTGAACGACACGTTCGGTCATGCGGCGGGTGATACCGTGATCAAAACCATCGCGGAGCGGTTGAAAGCCGGTGTCGGGCGACAGGGTCTCGTTTGCCGGATCGGCGGCGATGAATTCATGATCATCTACCGGAACGATACGGCACGCGCACAGCTCAAAGCCCTGTGTGACACGCTAATTGCCTCGGCCCAGGAACCGGTGCCACTCGCAGAGGGGAAGCAGACTGCCGTTGGCCTCAGCATCGGCATTGCCAGAGCCCCGGAAGACGGCAGCGACCCGGAAGAGCTCGTCGGCCTTTCCGATGCAGCGCTCTATCATTCAAAAGCGCTCGGCCGGTGCCGTTTTTCCTTCTTTGCCGAAACCCCGGCCGCAGAGGGCGCCTGGACAGCTGAATTCACCGGTGATCAAACGGCTCGTCCGGAAGAGAAGAAGAAGGCGCACGGTTAGCAGCGTGCAAGTGGCGCAACGCAGCCGATGGGCCGGGTATTCTCACCCGTTGTGCAACGTGTTCAACCGGCAAACATCAAGACTGGCCGGACCCGTTTCCAGGTCCGGCTTCCCGTTTCATGAAAGCGTATGCTAGCCGCGCAGCTGTTCGCTCGGCTCGCGCATGGTCACGAGTTCCTCGGCCGCTGTCGGATGGACGGCAATCGTCCGGTCGAAATCGGCTTTCGTTGCCCCCATCTGCAAGGTCACACCAAGGATCTGAGCCAATTCGCCGGCATCAGGACCAACGACATGCACACCCAGAACCTTTTGCGTGTCAGCATCGACAATCATTTTCATGAGCATCTTTTCGTCGCGTCCGGACAAGGTGTGTTTCATCGGACGGAAGCTGGACTTGTAGATGTCCAGGTTGGGCGTGCGCTCCAGTGCCTCATCCTGGGTCAGACCGACCGTGCCCATTTCCGGCTGGGAGAAGACCGCCGTGGCAATCAGGCTGTGATCGACCGTCCAGGGCTTGTCGCCGAAGACCGTGTCGGCAAAGGCATGTCCCTCGCGGATCGCAACCGGGGTGAGGTTCGCCCTGTTGGTCACGTCGCCGACCGCATAGATCGACGGAACGTTCGTCTGCGAGTCCGCACTTACCTTGATCGCTCCAATCCGGTCCATCTCGACGCCGGCCTTTTCCAGACCGAGATCCTTCGTGTGCGGATTGCGCCCGATCGCGAACATGATCTTGTCGACCGAAAGCGCCTTGCCGCCCTTGGTGTGTCCGACAACACCGCCGTCGTCACGCTTTTCGATGCTGGAGAACGTGTCGCCCAGAATGACCTTGATCCCCTTCTTCTCCATTTCCTGGCGAACCGAGGTTCTGAGGTCCATGTCGAAGCCGCGCAGGATTTCCTCACCGCGGTAGATCAGGGTGGTATCGACACCCAGGCCATTGAAAATGCCGGCGAATTCCACGGCAATATAGCCGCCTCCGGCCACCACGATGCTGTCGGGCAGCTCCGTCATGTGGAACGCTTCGTTGGAGGTGATCACGTGTTCCATGCCGGGAACAGAATTGTCGACATTCGGCGAAGCCCCAACCGCAATCAGAATATACTTTGCGGTCAGCGTCTGGCCGGTGGACAGGAGTCGAACCGTGTGCGGATCCTCGATCACGGCGCGGCTGTCATGCGCTTCCACGTTGGTGCGTTCAAGATTTCGGCGATACAGTCCTTCAAGACGCGTAATCTCCTGGTCTTTCGCCGCGATGAGCTTGTCCCAGGAAAAGCTGCGTTCGCCGACCGACCATCCAAAACCCTCTGCGTCCTCGAATTCCTCGGAGAACTTGGAGGCATAGACAAACAGCTTCTTCGGCACGCATCCCCGGATGACGCAGGTTCCGCCATACCTGTATTCCTCGGCGATCCCGACCCTCGCACCATGCGTCGCGGCAATGCGCGCAGCGCGCACGCCGCCTGATCCACCGCCAATTACAAAAAGATCATAGTCGTAGTCGGTCATCGTCGCCTCTTATTGCCTTCGCCTGCTTTCCGATCCTGGAGAGTTCCAAGCCCGCCCCAGATAGGCGCTACGGAACTCCATGCAAGGCACGCACCTGAAATGCGCATGGCCCAGCACTTCCAAAACGGCGTTCGTCCAACGAATTAGGCCGCTTTCGCGGCCCGTTCGCCGGTTTCAGGGACCAGCTTCACTTCTTCGTGCGAGTGCCGTGACACGCGGCAATCACTGCGCCTGGGTTCGTTTCTGAAGTTCCTGCTGAACGATCGTCACCATTTCGGTGGATGTCTTGTCCTGCCATTCCCGTGCCGCACCGACCGAAAGCTGCGTGACGCGTGGCAGCGTCTTGGTCAGTTTCTGTCCAAGATCGGTCTGATAGAACTCGGCCAGGCCATTGAGTTCTTCTTCGGTGAAATTGGTTGCCCAGGCTTGGTAGACGAGCGTGTTCAACTCTCCGCGCGTTGGTGCAAGCTGCAAGGCAACTTCCTGAACCACCTCAATGATTTCCTCGGCGCGCGTCGGCTCTGCCTGGATGAAGGCTGTCCGCGTCTGCTCTGCAAGAATAGGCAGAATTTCGTCGAACGGTTCCAGCACTTTCGTCACTTCGGCAACACGCTTTGCCGCTTCCATGTGGCTCTCCGAAATCGCGTCCTGAGCAACGGAAGCGCCGGCAAACAAAGCTGTTGCTGTCATTACGGCGCCAATAACAGCGGCCCGCGGCAAAGCTCTCGCAAGTGTCATACTTCTACTCCTACGTGGCTGTCCGAGTTCCTAACCGGACACCAAACACAATAATTCAGGCAGGTACCACGGTCTTTACCCCATTCGTACCTGCAACGTAAGCTTTTGTTGCAAGCCCTATGAAGAGGCCGTGCTCAACAACGCCCGGGATGTCGACGAGCCGTCCGGCAAGGGATTGCGCGTCAGGTATGGCCTCCAGATGCGCATCCAGAATGTAATGCCCTCCATCCGTTACGAACGGATCTTGTGCACCGCCCCTCAAGACGAGCTTTTCCGGCAAGCCCGCCGCTTCAAGGGTCTTCGCGATCGCGTTCGTGGTTGCCTTCAACCCGAACGGCACAACTTCGATCGGCAACGGAAACCGGCCGAGCGTGGCAACTTCCTTGCTGCCATCGGCAATCACGATCATATCGGCTGAAGACGCAGCCACGATCTTTTCCCGAAGCAGAGCGCCCCCGCCCCCCTTTATCAGGGACAGGCCGGCGTCCAGTTCGTCCGCACCGTCAATTGTCAGGTCGAGCTCAGGCAGTTCGTCAAGGGTGGTCAGCCGAATACCCAACTCTGAAGCGAGACTGCGTGTGCGCTCCGACGTCGGAACCCCGATCACGTCCAGTCCGTCTGCGACGCGATCGGCAAGCGCACGTACGAAAAACTCGGCTGTGGACCCGGTTCCGATTCCCAGGCGCATCCCCGGCGTGACGTCTTGCGCTGCTCTTTCGGCCGCCTGCTTCTTAAATTGATCGCTCATCTGTTTTCCTTCGGCCCAGGCCCGAGCGGATAGGGCGTGACCGCTTGTTCTTTTCGACCGCCGGGTGCTTAGCATGGCCGACCTCTCACGGTCCAGTGGCATTCAGGGGCGCCTGCGAGAAAGCTCCGGCTCGCGGCGATTGAATGAATTCATTAACCATGACTTTAGATTGATTTGCGAAGTTTAAGCCTGATATCAGTGGTTAGACATGCGCGGCGACACATGAACCTCTTCAAATTTAAGCAAAATCAGTCTGAAAATCTGATTCAGGAACATGTTTCTACCGAGTCGGACGCAGGGGAAAGTTCGCTTCAATCGGTGGAGGCACAAGCTCCAGAACAACTGGAATTTGTGCTCGACAGCCTTGAAGACGATCTGCAGGTCGCAGCGAAATCGATCAACGTTGCAGCAGAAAATGTTCAAGACCGGCTCGTCAGCCAGATGGATACGCTGGCCCGGATCCGGAATGACACCCAATCCCTGTCCGACCAGTCTTCCATCGCCGATGAAAACGCTTCAAGCCTCGCCTCCTCGATCCAGGAACTGTCGGCATCCAGCAGCGAGATCGGGTCCCAGGTCGGTGTTTCAAACCAGCTCGCCGACGAGGCGCGCGAAGTCGCCGACCAGGCGAACGAAGGCGTTCTGGAACTGAAGCATGCGATCGATGACATTGCGAATGTCGTGAGCCTCATCTCCGATATTGCCAAACAGACGAATCTGCTTGCATTGAACGCGACCATCGAAGCGGCGCGGGCCGGTGAAGCCGGAAGAGGCTTCTCGGTGGTTGCCAGCGAAGTCAAGGCGTTGTCGGTAGAGACCCAGTCGGCAACCGAGCAGATTGTGTCGAATATCGAAAAGCTGAACCTGTCCGCGGAACACTCCCTGGGCTCCGTAAACAGGATCATCGAAGTCATCGGCAAGATCAGACCCAGCTTTTCAGCGGTTGAAGATGCCGTGCGTTCCCAGGTGGACACGACCAACCTGATCGGCGAACAGGCCAACAAGACCGCCGAATTTGCTCAAATCGTGGTGCAGAAGGCGCAGGCGATCACAGACAGCGCCGCCTCCGCCGAAGAAGGCGGCACGCTCGCCCGCGAGACGGGTTCGCAAATGAGTGTTGCGTCAAAATCCCTTCAGAACCGCTTCACGATGATGATCCGGCAGACCGAATTGGGCAACAGGCGCAGGCATGACAGGTTGCCGGTCAAGCTTGCCGGTTCCATCTCCAACGGCAGCGCGTCATCGCACGGCGAGACATTGGACCTCTCCGAAGGCGGATGCCTCTTCAAGGCAGCAGATGACGTGACGCTCCGCCGGAACGACCTTTTGCAGATTGAACTGACCGGTCTCGGCAAAGTCTCAGCAAGGCTGGCAGCCGTCTCCGAGAACGGTTTTCACTGTTGCTTCCAGGACGTTGAGCCGACCTTCGAGACCGCCTTGATGAGAAAAATCGCGGCCATCCATGAAAGCCATGCGCGCGAGGTCGATTGCGCTCAAGACGGAGCGGCCAGAATTGCGGCCGCCATGGAGGGTCTTATCTCGAACCGCCTCATGACACTGGACGATCTTTTCGACACGGACTATGCCCCGATCGATGGCACCAACCCTCAACAGGTGTCGACCCGGGCCCTGCGCCACCTTGAAACCGTCATTCCGGACATTCAGGAAGAAATCCTGGAAGCCGGCAAGCCGCATGGCATGGCGTTCTGTGCTTCGGTCGACCGCAATGGCTATCTGCCGGTTCACAACCTGGTCTTTTCCAATCCCCAGCGCCCGGACGACCCGGTCTGGAACACCGCAAACTGCCGCAACAAACGGATCTTCGATGACCGTGCCGGCTTGAGCGCTGCCAGGAATACCCGCCCCTTCCTCATACAGTCCTATGCCCGAGACATGGGTGGCGGCAATGTTGTCTGGATGAAGGAAGTCGACGCTCCAATCCTCGTCGAGGGCCGGCACTGGGGCGGTTTCCGCACGGCCTACAAACTTTGAACGGGTCTTCCTGCTTGCGGTCCCCTCACCTTTGCGGTTAGGGAAACAGTCCGTCATCCTGTTCTGAGGGTCTCATGTCCGTTCTCGTATTCGATCTCGACGGCACGCTGGTGTCGTCGATGGAAGATCTTGTCGCCACACTCAATGTCGTGCTCACCTCAAACGGCCATTCGGCTGTTCCGCAGGAAAAGGTCGTCCACATGGTCGGCATGGGCGCCAAGGTGCTGCTGCAACGCGGACTGGACTATAATGAAGTCAGCTGGACCGAGGAGATGGTACAGCCGCTCTATCACCAGTTCATAGACCACTACGCGGCCAACATCGCGGTCCACACCCGCGCTTTCGACGGTGTTGTTGCCTCTCTTGAGCGTTTCAGGAGCGAAGGCTGGAAGCTTGCCGTGTGCACCAACAAGGCGGAGCGGCTGACCCTGCCGCTGCTGGCAGAACTGGACCTTGCGAAGTACTTTGATGCGGTCGTCGGCGGGGACACATTCAGTGTGTCAAAACCCAACGCCGAACCCGTGCACGGTGCGATCGAACGCGCCGGCGGATCGATCAAAGGATCCGTCATGATCGGCGATAGCGGCACCGACATCAGCGCTGCGCGCAACGCGGGCATCCCGGTCGTCGCGGTCGATTTCGGCTACACGCCCGTTCCGGTTCACGAGCTTGGGCCGGACAAGGTGATTTCGCACTTTGACGAGTTGCCCGCAGCGATCGCCGGTGTGACTGGAGCCTGACAGGGCAGATGTTGAATGGTTTCCGGCTGTCTCAAACGCCTGTCCAGCCGTACTTCCCAGGTAAGAGCGCCTTCTCAGCAGTCTATCCCCAGCGTATTTGCGCCCCCGGTTGAGCAGACCTGCGCAGGCATGTGCACGGCTGATATGCTCACCGGCACCTGATTCCAAAGGGATGGAAACACAATGGCAACGCAGACGGCGCCAAATCAGACACGCGAGAAGATGCTCAAGGGGCTTGGGTATCAGAAGTCCGGCGAGATCGAAAAGGCGCAGCGCTGCTACAAACAGGTTCTGAAGAAACTGCCGAACAATGCGGATGCGCTGCATCTTCTGGGCGTCACCTACCGGCAACTTGGCTATCCGAAGCGGGCGATTGAATACATTCAGAAAGCCATCGGCGTGAACGCCAACCAGGCGCCGTTCTATGCCAATCTGGCGCGGGCGATGATGGATGTCGGCACCGACGCGGAAAGCATGCTCGCGGTTGCTGAAAAGGCGCTTTCGCTCAATCCGCAGGAGAAGGAAGCGCTCAACATCAAGGGCATCGCCCTCACCAGCCTGCAACAGACGGATGAGGCGGAAGAGATTTTCCAGCATCTGCTTGTCAGGTTTCCGGAATTCGGAGACGCCTACCGCAACTATGGCCTGCTGCTCAGAGAGAACAAGGACTATAAAAAGGCCATAGCCTTCTTTCACAGAGCCGTTCAACTCAACCCCGACAATCCGCAAAACTATATTGAAAGATCGCGTTGCCGCCATGAGCAGAAAGACTTCAAGGTCGCTGAAGCAGAGCTGGCCGAAGCACTCGAGCGCTTTCCGGACAATGCCGACCTGAAGCACGAAGCCGCAAGGGTGCTCTTCTCGATTTCCCGAACCGATGTGGGCGTGAAATACGCGGAGGAAGCCGTTGAGGACAATCCCAATAACTACCACCGCCTGGTAACGCTTGCCGTCCAGTACCTTATGCTGGGGCGCGGCGACGAGGCCGTGCAAACCTTTCTGAAAGCGAAGAAACTCGCGCCGGCAGGAGCGGCCGGGATCGATTGGAACCTCTCTCTCGCTTATCTTTCGGTTGGCGATCTGACCAACGGATGGGCGCTGCACCACGCGCGCTTCGGCGACGCAAATTCCACGGCAAACAAGCGGATATTCGATGCGCCCGAATGGGAAGGCGAAGACATTTCCGACAAAACCGTGCTTGCCTGGTGCGATCAGGGCCTTGGGGACGCCCTGCGAGGCTGCACCATGCTGCACGAACTGATCGAGCGCGCCGGAAAGGTCGTCCTGGAGGTCGCACCAAAAACCGTGCCGTGGTTTCAGCGCTCATTTCCCGAGGCTCATGTTCGCGCGGCCCAAATCAAGCCGGACCTGACGACGGACGAGAACGACTTTGACCTCACGGCAAATCTCGTGGACATCGCAAAGTTCTTCCGCCCGGATTTCGAATCTTTCGGTAACGCCAGGACACCGCCGTTTTCCTTCGATCTGGACCTCGCACACACATTTTTCGATCGTCTGAAGAGCCGGGCCGACAAACCGATCGTCGGCATTGGATGGCGGTCACGGAACCTCGCGATCTACCGTGCCCGCTACTATCTCTCCGCTCCCGAATTCTATCCGATCATCGACATGGAAGATGTCACTTTCGTCAATCTGCAGTATCTCAGTGCGCTGAAAGAGATCCAGTTCTTCGAAGCCAAATCGAAGGGCGCGTTTGTCAATTTCGAGGATGTCGACCTTTTCGACGACCTGGAAGCGGCTGCAGCCTTGACCGCCTGTTGCGACCTCGTCGTCTCGGCCAATGTCAGCGTGACCGAAGTATCCGGTGTACTTGATGTTCCGACCATACGCTTCGGACCACAGGAAGCAGCGCTGACACTCGGTCAGGACGGTGTTCCCTGGCATCCGTCGACAACCTACCTGCGCATGGACGAAAACAAGCTTGCCGTCGACATGGTGCCAACCATCCGGCAAACGCTGGAAGACCATCTCAGCACCTTTGATCCGTCACGGCGCAACAAACGGCTTCAACTCGATACCGGTGCCAGTTAACCGCCGGTCCGCAGTTTATTGCCCAAGGGACAGATCTATTTCGATTGAAACGCTGCGCGGCTCGTCGGAACGCCGCCTGGTCAGAGATAGTTCTTTTCCATCAGGAACTCGGCGAAATAGAAATCGATTTCCGTGTCGATATCCACGATGCGCACCGTATCGGGGACGGCATACCCGACTGTTTGCGGCGACATCATGTGCGCGTTCAACATGTCCACGTGATCGGCTGATATCACCATGGCCCAGGACGTGAGCTCAAAGCATTCCGGATAGTCCTGGCGGCGGTAGTACTTGTTGCCGTCATATTCGACGAATGTCTTGATGGAGCCGTCCGTTTCCCGCTTTGCGCACAAAAAGGGATGGGTATCCGGCTGTTTCAGACCGATCACACTATGGCAATCCGGGTTATCCAGATAGTAGCGCAGCAGGTCTTCCAGAAGCTCGGGCGTGCGGAACGGATAGGTGGGATAGAGCACGAGCACGGCATCGAATTCATCGCCCTCTCGCCGGCGCGTTTCGATGAATTCGGCGACAACAGCCTGCATCGTGGTATCGGATTGCCCCAGATCATCCGGACGCCGATACGCGAGGGCACCAGCCGCCTTGCCGATCTCAAGATAGGTGTCGCTGTCGCTGTTGATGAATGTCTGCTCGATCATGCCGCATTCAAGCGCCGGGCGAATGCTGTGCGCCATCAATGGCTTGCCGGCAAGCGGACGAATATTCTTGTCACGCAGACCCTGGCTGCCGGCGCGTGCCGGCACCATCGCTATGAATTTCCTGGTCATTACATTCCCAAAACAGCGTCGTGATCCTGCGCGTCGAGCTTTGCGCGCACATCAACAAAATCATCGTCAGACAAGCTGCTGAAGTTCAGGGGTCTGCCGCTCTCGTTGGTGATCATCTTGGTCGCGTCATTCAGTTCCAGGACATATTGCCGAAAGTTCTCGTCGCCAACGGGCTGTCCTGTTTTTCGATCGAATTTGAGGTTGAACACGTCACCGAGCGTCGCGCGGACACGCGGATGGCGGAACATCTCGGTTCCCGGATACGCGGTCGCGGTAAAGATGGACGTGTTGATTGAAGCAATTGCATCCTCGTAGTCTGGCGTGCCTTCGGTCAAACCTTCGGTTACGAGGTCCTGCTGCCACCTGATGAAACCCAGACTCGTCTGCAACTGCTCAAGCGTTTCACCCGGGTATCCCATGATCCAGGTGCAGTTGCCGTGAATGCCGGCTTCCAGCGTGTTGCGGATGCCCTGCGTCATCGCCCTTGGAAACTCAAAACCATTATAGGTCTCGGTGCCGCTGGACAGCATGAAACCGCCCTTGCCCATGTCCTCAAGGACTTGAGGCGATGCCGACTCGGCACCAAAGCCGATGTAAATGCAGCCTGCGCGCCGCATCTCCCTGACACGCAGAACACTTGCGCTGCGATACCCGCCGTTTCGGTCAGGCCGCAGATCGGCCGCTTCATCCAGCCTTCCATGCGCCCCCCAGCGCAGCTGTCCGCGCGCAGCATAAGGCTCAAGAATGTCGGCGAGTGCTGAAATACGCTTCGGACTGACCATGAAGTTGTCGTCCATCAGGCCGATGAAATCGACACCATAGCGGTTTTGATACTCGATAAACTCGGTCGCGAGATTCTCCGCGCTGCGGACACCGTAGTTGCGTTCTCCCTGCGCGCCACGGAAGCAGAATTTGCATTCGAACGGGCAGCCCCGGCTTGATACCGTGGAGATGCTGCGCTTGATTTCGAAACTGGTCGCAGAGCTGTTTTTGGCGCTGCCGCCCCAAACCGGAACATTGAGGTATTCCTCAAGCACCTTGAAGCCGTCGACATCCTCCAGCATCAGGTCGTAGGCGGGCAGTGGCAGGCTATCAAGGTTCGCGGGTCTGCCACCATGATAGACAAAACGCGGCCGGCCTTCCCTTGTTTCCCGGTAAAACGGCGACAACAGCCCCCCGTTAAGCGCGCGCTCAAACCCCTTGTCCTTTATGGCCTTCGCATCCAGGGCGATTTTCACGACGATGTCGTCACCTTCGCTGTGCGCCACGGCGTCCAGTTCAGGGATCCAGTTCAAGAGGTCTGCGCGAAACTGCGTTGCCAATCCTCCGCCGCTGACGAGCATCGCGTCGGGATCAAGTTCTCGCACGATCGTGGCGACTTCGGTTTGCCAGCGCAGCGTCGTGATCAGTCCGGACAATCCGATCAGATGCTGACTGCCCGCCCTTTGCAGAGTGCGGTCAATCAGGCCGCGGGCTTCGGCAAACGTCAGCGAGCGACCGGTATCCAGGCCCCGCCGCGCAGCGTCCTCGTCCCTGATCCGGTAGATGTTCAGGTCAATGATTGTCGGTTCTGCGCCGTACTCCCTCAATCTGGCGGCAAGCAACGCAGGGCCGACCGGCGGGTTGTTGGGTTTGGCCTGTTCCCGGATCGGCATATTGATGAGTGTCGCCTTCACCCCTGCAAGAGCATTGGGCTGCAGGCTGTTCAGAAAACTGTTCGTGGCAACTAGGTTCATGCTTCGAGCCGTCTGGTTCCATTGATATCAGCTGGCCGCATCGCCCGGATTGACGCTCCCTCCCCGGACAACTTCAACGGCGTGAACGGTGACAATCCCGCCACTTTTGCGGCGTTTCGGATTTACGCTGAACAGGTTCCAACAGGATAGCCGCCATATGATTCCCCATCGCTTGAAGGATCACACGCGAGTCCTGAGACTACAAGTGAAACGCAGCTGGAAAATCAAGTTTAACTGTTGAAATGATTTCCAAAATAGAAAACTGAACGAATAATCAGAGCACCCGGACAACGGAACATGCGAAATCTGTTGAAAAGCGAAACGCTTTACACTTGTTGGACCGTGCTTCGATTGAGCAGCTGAAGTGAATGTTAATATGCGCCACTGGTTGGGAAGCTCAATTGGAGAAAGAATCCGCATGACGTCCGGGAGCGCGCACATCGTTCAAGGCATTTCTGCTGAAGATGTTTGGGATTTCGAGAACGGTTATCACTGGTTCTCCGACCCGACGCGCCTGAACAAGGCTCTGGGCCACTACGAGCTCTACAAGATGATCACGGGCCTCCCGGGTGATGTCGTCGAACTGGGCGTGTTCAAGGGCCTTTCCCTCATTCGATTTGCCACGTTTCGCGCAGCGCTCGAAGATGTCTCGTCCCGGCGCGTCATCGGCTTCGATGCGTTTGGAAAGTTTCCGCGTACCGGGCTTTCGCGACCTGAAGATCTGGGTTTCATCGACACTTATGAATCGCAGGCAGGCGACGGTCTGTCCAGAACCGAGCTTGATGGGATTCTGCAGAAAAAAGGCTTCGCGAATTACGAACTGGTCGAAGGCAATGTCTTTGAAACGCTGCCGGAATTTCTCAAGGCAAATCCGGCGCTCCGGATTTCCCTGCTGCACCTCGACATGGATGTACTGGAGCCTACGGAGTTTGCGCTAGACCTGCTTTTCGACCGCGTTGTGAAGAATGGTCTTGTTGTTTTCGACGACTACCAGGCCACCGTTGGCGCAACCATTGCGGCAGACAGCTTCATCGAAAAGCAGGGCCTTGTTCTTGAAAAGCTGCCCTTCTACAAACAGCCCTCTTTTGCGCGAAAGCGATAGGCAACAGTCGGCTTTTCATCACGATGCCGAGCTCCGGCGCAACGACCGCAAAACAACGCCTCCAGGGTACGGACTCATAAATGAAGTCAATTTGGTTTGGATCGTTTTGACCAGCTGCGAGGAGCGAAAGCGCAGGAAATGTGGTCCATTTTCAAGCCTTTCGCGACGAGGCAGATGGCCAAAACGGCCAAATCCAAAGGACGGCAAAATGACTTCAGTTATGGGTCCGTACCCTAAGCCGATTTGTGGCAGATGCCGAAGAGACATGTGTTCCTGAAGCCGGTTGTCAGCGTGGCTTCCTGGGTGACAACCTCGATATCATCGGGATCGAAGTGACGGGACAGCAGTGACAGGAAATCCGCACGCGTCAGTTCACCCAGATGGTAGGTATTGTCCGCGCTCGGGCCGGAAACACCGCTTCGCGCCTCCGGACTGCTCACCACCAGGACACCGCCCGGAACCAGCGCGTCACGAAGCGCGGCAATCAGGCGATCCTGCCGGTCCAGCCTGATATGTTCCAGCCCCTCGATGCATCCGACAACATCGTAGCTTTCGGGAGCCAGCTCAGGATTGCACAGGTCGCCGACAGCATAGTCGGCCCGGAAACGGCCGTAGATACGTCTTGCGTATTCAACCGTGGTCTTGTCGAAATCCAGGCCATTGTAGTTGATGTGCAGCGGCGCCAGAACTTCCGCCGCATAACCACTTCCGCAAGGAAAATCGAGCACGCGCAGATCCGGGCGGCAGAACAGTCCGAGCTGAAAGTAGCGCGCCATGTGGCGGGCCACCGTATCCCTTATGTCGACGCCGGGAATGTCGGTCGCTTTGACAACAACCCTTGTTCCAGTTTCGCTGACGAATTCGTCGTCCTTGAGGTAGAGGCGCTCCTTGTCGCTTCCGCCAAGAAAAAGCGCTTGCTTGCCTGAACCCATAGACACGGAACCCTTCACTCCTCTCACGCCGGAACGTCCGGCACCAGTGCGCGCTCGATCAGGTGATCACACAATTCACGCAGAGCACCGTCTCCGCCGGCACATGTCAACACGACCTGGCAGACTTCCTTGACTTCGTGCCGGGCATTGCGCGGCGCGGCTGCAAATCCGCAGGCTTCCAGGCATTCCAGATCATTGATATCGTCGCCGATATAGGCGAGTTCCTGCCAAGACAGGCCGTTGCGCCGCCGCCAGGCGTCCAGCACCGGCAGCTTTTCCTTGACGTTGTGCGCGCATTCCATTTGCAGTTTTCGAGCGCGCGCCGCAACCACACCGTCGCTTTCTCTCGACAAAATCAGGAGCTTCAGCCCGCGCCCGCGCAGCATTTCGATACCCATGCCGTCGGCCCGGCTGCACCGGACAAACTCCCGTCCGTCCATGTCGAGGAACACGGAGTTGTCGGTGTGGACACCATCGAAATCGGTAATCAGCGCTTTGATTTGCGCGCGCGCAGATGCGCCCTGCACCACTAGGAAACCTTGTTCAGGAGCAACCGGTCGGTCTCGTTTGCGCTTGTTTCACGCCACTTGAGCTTGTGACGCTGGGCAACCTCGACGTCGAGTATTTCCTTTTCCTTGTAGTTCAGTGCAACTGAGACGTCCCGGACACCGTCGCACAGCTGGCGAAGGCCGTCGGGTTCCAAACTGGCCGCATGGTCGGTGCCCTTCCAGCTGCAATCAAGCGTGAAGTGCCTTTCTATGTATTTGAAAGGGCCCCGCCTGAAGCGCGCTTCACCGCTCATTCCGACAGCGACCGCCGCCATATCGACAGCCGTGCCGATGTGATGACCGGAAAACCCGACCGCTGCAATTCTCTCGCCGTAAAGGTCCTGCAGGCGATTGATCTCAAGCAGGCAGACTTCATCGAAAGGGACAGGGTAACCCGACGTGCAGGCATAGATGACCAAGTCCTGTGCGCGGCCCATTTTCTCATAAAATTCAATAGTCGAAGACAATTCACGGCCGGTGGTCATCCCGGTCGAAACGTGGATCATGCCGTCAAAATTCCGGCAAAGATACTCCTGAACGTCGTAGTTCAGGTTGGTTGCCGAAGGCACCTTTATCATCGACGGTTTGAGAGCCGCTATTTCCTGAGCCGAGGTCAGATCCCATACAGACGTGGAATACTCGATCCCGTGCCTGCGGCACTCCTGCTGCAGCTCGCGATGCTGCCCGACTGAGAACTCGAGATATTCCCTGTGCTCACCATAGGTGCGCCCGTAGGAGTTTGCCGGAACAGGGTGCGGCCGATTGTAGACGTCGGGTGGCAGGAGACTTCTGTTGTGCCGCTTCTGGAACTTGGCAACCTGAGCGCCGCAATATCCGGCGGCTGTTTCAATCATCCGGCAGGCGATGTCCATGTCGCCTAGATGATTGCACCCGATTTCCGCGATAACCTGGATTTCGCTATCAAGTTTCATGAGCCGGGCTTGCTTCCAACACTGGTCTAAACGTCACTGACACTCTTGCGACAACAGTCCAGTAAAACGCTCCCGGATACAAATACATAAAAGTACTTTTCCCACGATATTTCCGGCCCGCGCGAAGGGATCATTGCTCCATTCAGGAGAAAGAAGTCCCTTGGGTCAGGCGGTCCGGCCATGGGTTCGGCCCGGTACGGATCTCGCATTTGCGCGACGAGGCGATGCGCCCGTCGCTAAGACGGACGGCGCATCAGCCGGAGTAATTGCAGGTGGCCTTAACCGACAAACGCCCGCTCAACGACGAATTCCGCCGGTTTGTTGTTCGCGCCTTCCGTCAGACCCGCCTTTTCGAGCAAGGCCTTGGTGTCCTTGATCATGTCCATAGAGCCGCAGATCATACCGCGGTCGATAGCCGGGTCCAGAGGCGGTACACCGAGATCGGTGAAGAGCTTTCCGCTCTCGATCAGGTCGGTAATCCGGCCCTGACGCGGAAAGTCTTCGCGCGTGACCGATGTATAGTGCACGAGCTTGTCCCTGGCGAATTCGCCGATCAAGGGATCATTGATC
The DNA here is from genome assembly GCF_030733265.1 of Roseibium sp. MMSF_3412. Taxonomy (GTDB): domain Bacteria; phylum Pseudomonadota; class Alphaproteobacteria; order Rhizobiales; family Stappiaceae; genus Roseibium. Next base: position 49,903 of record NZ_JASHJI010000016.1, read on the forward strand.
GTCTCCTGCACCAGGTCTTCACCGTATTTCAGTTCGGCGACCTCGCGGCAGGTGTGCGTCAGGATGACCTGGTCAAACTTTTCATAGGTGTCTGGATCGCGGATGAGGCTCGCGAACGGCGCAATGCCGGTCCCTGTCGAGAACATGTAGACGCGCTTGCCGGGAATCAGCGCGTCGTTGACGAGCGTGCCCGTGGGCTTCTTCTTCATCAGGATCGCATCGCCCGGCTGTATCTTCTGCAGATGAGAGGTCAGCGGACCGTCCGGCACCTTGATTGAAAAGAACTCCAGTTCCTCATCCCATGCCGGACTGGCGATCGAATAGGCCCTGTAAAGCGGCTTGCCGTCGATCATGAGACCGATCATGACAAACTCACCGGAGCGGAACCGGAAGCTGGCCGGACGTGTCATGCGGAACCGGAACAGGCGGTCGGTATAATGCTGGACCGTCTTCACTTCTTCGACGAAGACGTTTGCAGGCACGGCGGCTTCAAGATCAGATGGTTTGGCGAGTACATTCATGTCTTTTGAAATCCGTAGGTCTTCACGCATTTGGGGTTCTGCTCCATGTAGACCACGGCCGCATTGACTTGAAGCAACGCAAATCCACGAATTGTCCGCTTCGCAAAAAAAACATTCTAAATTGATCCTTGAAACTAGTGAATCGACGAAATCGTGTTTCGAAGCGATGAACGCGTGCCTTTATGCGACGGGAAAATAGCTCACGTCGAGACCTTAGTAAAACCACTTCGCTTTTGAAGCCCCATTGACAGTTCAGTCCTTGATTTCAAGCTGTGCCAACGGACGGAATTGAATTGCGCTTTCAACATTTTCAAAGTCGCATAAACAGTCCCGCAAGTTCTTTCGGGAACACGCAGTTCACACGTCTTGGGGTGAGCGCATCGTGTTTTGGCGCAGGCAGCGCACCTTTGCCCCCGCATCCTGCTTCAGGCATGTAATTCATTCTCACTTACTTGACCGATGCGTGTCCGGCGGGCAAGCAGCGTCAGCGACATTCACATGACGTTCCCGCAAAGTTGCTTGAGATCGATTTTTTTTATTTGACAGACAAATAAAAAAAGAAAAAATTACTGATCAAACATATAAAAACATAATAATACCTTCCAATGAGGTAAAGTAAATGTCCGGACGCACCCACGAAGAAACAGGCCAGTCCATAGCATTTGTGCTTATGGACAGGTTCTCGATGAATGCATTCGCCAGCGTGATTGAACCGCTGAGATTAGCAAACCGGCTTCTCGGCCGCGAGTATTACGAGTGGACTACTTATTCGCTGGATGGAAATTCAGTCGTAGCCAGCAATGGCTGCGAGGTCATGGCTAATAAATCTATTCGTGAACTTATAGACGCCGATATTACACTGTTGTGTACTGGTATCGATGTCGAACGGCTTCCGCTGGATGCGGACCTCGGGAACAAACTCAGGCGTCTGAATGCGATGGGCCGCACCTTTGGCGCGATCTGCACGGGAGCCTATCTGCTCGCCCGCTATAACCTTCTCGACGGCAGACGCTGCACGATCCACTGGGAAAATCTGCGTTCGCTGAGAGAAGAGTTTCCGGACGTCGAAGTGACATCGGACATTTTCGCGATCGACCGCAATTGCATCACATGTGCAGGGGGCATGGCCTCGCTTGACATGATGCTGCGCCTGATCGCCATTCAGCACGGTGCCTATCTCGCACATGAGATCGCGGAAGTCGCCCTTTACCAGAACATGCGCTCGGGCGAATCGGCGCAGCGGCACGACATTGAAGCGCGCACCGGTATCTCGAACGCAAAGATCCTGGACGCCATCCGCATCATGGATCTGCACATTGAAGATCCGCTGAGCTGTCAGCAGCTCGCGATGACGGTCAGCCTGTCCCCGCGTCAGCTTGAACGCCTGTTCCGCCGGCATTTCAACTGCACGCCCGGTCAGTACTACCTGCGCCTGCGCCTGGAAACGGCCCGCGACCTGCTCCGGCGCACCAGCCGGCCTGTTCTCGACGTCGCCCTGGCATGCGGGTTTGCGTCCACATCACACTTCACCAAGTGCTACCGGGAGCGTTTCCTGTGCACGCCGACGGAGGAACGGCAGTCCTATCAGTGGGCCAACACCAAGACCACATCCGGCGTCGGCACCGCGGCGCCCATGCGGCTTGTCGCGAAGTAACGCGAACACACGTGCACGACTTTCTGAACGCCGCCGGCAAGGCGGCGTTTTTTATTGGATGAGCCGCAAGATACCAAGCGGAACGAGATATAAACCGAGCGCGAGGATCGCCAGCTGGATCAGCTTGCGGAATGCCGTGTCGGAAAAGCGGCGCCGGAAACGCTGCCCGGCCCAAACGCCACTCAATGCCGGAACTACCAGCGCGATCGACGCGAGCAATTCACTGCCGCCGACAAGACCGAACCCGCCGAGCGATAGCCCCAAGGCAATGGTTGAGAGCAGAAACAGGAGACCCATCGCCTGTATCAGGACATCACGCTGCAGGCCCAACGCCTGAAGATACATGATGCCCGGAACGACGAAGGCACCGGTCAGACCCGAGAAGACGCCGTTCACCAATCCGGCAGCAATCCCGACAGGAACAGCGTGCCTTTCCTGAAGCTTGAACGAAAGTCCGGCGAGCATCGGCAACGCATAAGCCACCATCAGCAGGCCCAGCACCAGATCCGCCACGCCTTCCGGGACCCTGGTCAAAATGAACGTGCCCGCGCCCAGCGTGAGGACGGCGGTCGCAAGGAACGGCCAAAGCCTTCCCACCAACATCTTGAGATGCCCACCCGAAAGGGCCTGCCAGACATTGGTCAGGAACGACGGCCAAAGAATCAAGAGCATGGCTTTTTCGATGCCGACAAAGACGGTCATCAGCCCCAGGCCAATGGCGGGCAAGCCAAAGCCGACGAGCCCCTTCACGAAACCGGCAAAAACGAAGACGAGCACTGCGATTGCGATCAGGCTCGGGCTCAGTCCGAATAACTCACTCACACCCTTGTCCGCACCTTTGTGTTCATCTGTTCTGAGGACTTTTAGTTCGTGTCGATACAGGCCGCAATGTCGGTCTCCGGGGCAACAGCACAAAGGATCGGAAAGCGGATTTCGAAACCAGGTTTATGGTGCTACCGTGCCGCCCATGAACGCCAAGTCCCTACCAAGAATTTCCAACTCCAAAGCCCGCCGACTGTTCCTGCACAAGCACGGACTTCTGGCACCTCCAAAAGGAAGCGGCAAGGGCGACGACCTTTGTGATGTTTTCGACCAGCTCGGCTTCGTACAGGTGGACAGCATCAACACGGTTGCGCGCGCGCACCACATGATCCTCGCCGCGCGGCGGCCTGCCTACAAGGAAAAGAACCTGAAGCTCCACCTGGAGCGGGACCGCCTTGTCTTCGAACACTGGACCCACGATGCATCGATCATTCCGACGAAATTCTTCTCGCATTGGCAATTGCGATTTGCCCGCGACCGGGAACGGCTGATCAAACGGTGGCGCAACTGGCACCAGAACGAATTCGAACAGAAGCTTGACGATGTCCTGAAGCGGGTCAGCAACCACGGACCCGTCACGTCCGCGAGCGTTGGCGAGGACGAGAACCGCAGTTCGGGCGGCTGGTGGGAATGGCACCCCTCCAAGACCGCGCTGGAGTTCCTGTGGCGCACCGGCGAGCTATCCGTCTGCCGGCGCACCGGTTTCCAGAAAGTCTATGACCTGACGGAGCGCGTGATCCCGGACACACACAGGACCACGAGCCACGATACGCAGGAGACGATCGACTGGGCAGCAAGGTCGGCGCTTTCACGGCTCGGGTTTGCAACATCTGGAGAAATCGCCGCTTTCTGGGATCTGATTTCTCCTCAAGAAGCGAAGACCTGGTGCCAGGACAAGCTGGCGGACGGGTCTCTCCTTGAAGCCGAGATAGAATGCGCGCGCGGCGACTACCGGCGTGTTTTCCTCTTTCCTGAAACGCTTGCCGGGTTGGATGATCTGCCCGAGCCCCCATCGCGGGTGCGTATCCTTTCTCCCTTCGACCCTGCCCTGCGCGACCGCAAGCGCGCGGAACGTCTTTTCGACTTTTCCTACCGGATCGAAATCTTTGTCCCCGAGCCCAAGCGCCAGTACGGATACTATGTTTTTCCGGTGATGGAAGGTGACCGGCTCATCGGACGGATCGACATGAAGGCACAGAGGGACAATGAGCGGCTGCAGGTTCGCGCCTACTGGCCCGAACCGGGCGTTCGCGCCAGCAAGGGGCGCCTTTCCAAACTGGAAGCCGAGCTTCAGAGGGTGGCCCGGTTCAGCGGCTGTTCGGACGTCGGCTTCGACCCGGATTGGCTCAGACATTCCAATCCGGCTCCGTGAGCCTCAGCACTGCAGGCAGCCGGGGTTCGGCTGCCTGCGTGATTGACCACATGTAAGTTACGCGCTGACACTCTCTTTCAGATGTGCCATAGCGCGCGTTCTCACGTCATCGAAACCCTGATCGATGACAAGTTTCCCGTTCCGGTAGACGACCTGCAACATGTCCGTTCGTGTCCCGAGATCTTCGCGCCTCACGGCTGTCAGCCTGCCGCTTGTCTCGACCACGGCCTGACGGCCTGCCTTTGAAGCCTTGGCAGGATCTGTCGCCGGGCTTTTCGACACATCTTGCCAGGTGCCGTCTGCGACCTTCAGGGCATTGGCCTTCATCGCAAAGCGCATCGTGTCACGATTGACCTGCTGGAGAAGACCACCGCCCATCCCGAAGGCAATGTTGTCGAGAGACCAGTTTTCATCGACCAGTCTGCCGACAAGCGCCTCTATCGTCGCCAACGTCATGCCATCGCCCTGGATGACGCGCACGGCCGGGTTCAGGACTCTCGCGCCCTTGCCGTTGACCGCACCGCCGAAACCTTCCCAAAGCGTTTCAAGAACACGGATGGGTGTGGCGACAGGATCGCCTGAATCCGGTCGGATGACGACCGTCGCACCTGAGCGCAGCACTTCGTCTTTCAACGCATCGCACCAGATCTCGCCGACGGCCCGGTCAAGGTCATAACTGTCCGAGACAACCGCCACCAGACTGTCCTTTTCGGCAAACTGCCCAAGCATGTTCGCATAGGCCGCCTGTTCGCGGTCAGGCCCCCAGCTTGTTATCGTCGAGTGTTCGGCTGCGGGAATGGAGAAGCCCGCAACATCGGCACCGTAGAAGGTCATCGCGGCCTGAAGACTTTCCAGCGTGTCCGTTCCGGCAAAATTGACCAGATGGGCCATGCCGCCAAGGGCCGCGCTCTCCGCCGACGACACGCCACGGGCTCCGAAGTCATGCAGCTTGAAGGGGATTTGCGTTTCGGGATCGTCCGACGTTTTCAAGAGGCCGCGGTAGATCGCTTCTTTTGCCTTGAAGGAGAGCGTTGCCACCGTAGACGGATACCAGACGGATCTGAGCAGGGCGGTTTCCACCCAGGTCGTAAGCCAGGGCATGCGCTCGTCCGTGTTTTCCACCTGCACAAGGGGAACGCCGCTCGGTGCCAGGGTTCCTTCCGGCAGGGCCCTGATTTCCAGCGGAAACAGTCCGCCGTGGTCGTTCAGAATGGCCAGCCAGCCGGCCTCGTTGAAAGGCACGCCATGGCTCGTACAAATGCGCCGGGCCTGCTCGACATCAGACGCCGTGATCGGTTTGAGCAAGGTGTTCTTCAGGTAAGCCTGAAGGCCGAAGAAAAGAACGCTCTCAGAAAAGGGATTGCTGCGCGCTTCCACATAGGCGGAGACGACGCGCGCGTCCGGCGGGTATTGCTTGAAGTGCGACTGCTTGTAGCTGTCCGTCGCCAAAAGTGGGTTTGTCATTGTGAACTCCTCACGTGACAGAATGTGTTTCCTGCAGGACTCCCCTGCGGGAGGTTCAGAGATCGGCCATCACGTCGATGATCGACCAGTGATCTTCAAAGAACTGTTCGGGGCGGAGATCGCCCAACCGGTGCCAGCTGGCGGAGCGGGCATCGTCACCACCGGTCACCGAGAAAAGCTCCCGGCGCTCGGGCAGACGGAACAGGAATGCATGGGTGATGATCCGTCCCCGCAGGGACCTGTCCGGATGATCGAAGACCCTGGTTTTCGATCCGTCGATGAACGAGGCCAGCATTGCCGGCGGTATCGCGCCCTTGTGGTCGCTGATCGCGGTCTCTTCCTTGAGTTCGCGGATTGCCGCGTCCCGGATGCTTTCGCGCGGATCCAGGAACCCGCCGGGCAGAGCCAGAAGTCCCTCGCCCGGTGCCTGGCCGCGCTCGACAAGGAGAATGTTGCCGGACTGGATGACAACCGCATCAACGGTCACAAAGGGCCCCCGGCCCCACTCTTTCGGATAGGCTTCCAGGTATTCGGCTTCTTCCAGAAGCCCGCGAAAAACCGGCGAAAGCGAAAACGCCTCCAGCCATTCGGCCACCTCGTCCGACAACACGGAGTGGGAAATCTGCGGGATACGCTGAAACAGTTGCTTGCGCACATCCGTCGATGAAAAGGTGCCGTACTGGCTATCGAGCTGTATGTTGCCCCATTCGGGAAACAGCTTCAGATAATAGCTCGTGCGGTCCTTTCCGTAGCCGGCAAGTGCAATGCTGATATCCTTCAGGCCATGCAGGACAACACCGGATCTGTTGTAATCGTCCAGGACGATTTCATTCACGGTTCGCTGCACCTCGGCGCACCAGGCCGCATCCGAATAGGGATGATCGGCGACCGGCGCCAGGATGAGCCGTCCCGTTGCGATCTCGTGTTTGAAGACCTTCGCGAACATGTCTTCGCGTTCGGCATGGGTGAAAGGATTGCGCGGATCCCTGGCCTGTCTGGCGGACCCGATCAGGACGATCAGTTTGTCGACCTTCTCAAGGGCTGCACGCACCACCGTTTCGTGACCTGCATGAAGCGGCTGAAAACGGCCGACAAAAACGCCGTAGTCGTATCTGGACATTCGAGACTCCCTCGAACTGATGTTGTTTGAGCCGAACTCCTCGGCTGCCATTTATATAATACTCATTTTGAGCATAATCAATCGACAAAACAAGAAAAATGTCTCAACCGGCTGTGTTGGTAAACAGAGCCCGAATGAAGTCCGGGGTCGCGCACCCATTGCAGGGCCGCCGCGCATCTTGGCGAGGTCATCCGTCAGACGTCAACGGATCCCCTCACCCAAATGCGCGCACACTTCTGCGTGACGGAGCCGAGATCCGCATTTTCAGGCTGGTGCGCCAGGTGCCGATCCATTATATTCAAATTTGCGAAATTATGAATGTAAGGATTTGAAAATGACTGTTGAACGCGCAATTCTTCTTGTGGTCGGAACCCTTATTGTCGCTTCCGTGCTGCTGGCGGTTTATGTCAATCTCAACTGGCTGTGGCTCACCGGCGTCCTCGGGGCCCATCTCGTGCAGGCTTCATTCACAGGCCTGTGCCCGGTCGTGATGATCCTGAAAAAACTCGGCCTGCCGCAGAAGTCGGGTTTCGCGTAAGCGGCCTGCCCGGTTTCACCGTCACCTGCGCAATGACCTGTGTTCCGGGGTTTGTGCTGTCGCTTGAGCGGATTGACGAACAACTGGAAGCGTCGTCATTCCGGACAAGCGCAGTGCCAGCTGCGCGCCGATCCGGAAACCAGATGTATTTCGCGCCACAGGCGCGTCTTTTGACCGCCGTGGCGTTTCTCGTGTTCGCTTCGCTCACAAATATGTCTGGATTCCAGATCGGCGTTCGTCTTCGCCTCACTGGTCTGGAATGACGGCGGTCGGGGGAACGGAAGGCGAAAGATTTGCGTGACATCAACGCACCCTGGCTCTCCGGCCGTGGATATGCGCGTCGCTTGTATTGGGTGACGAACAACTGGAAGCGTCGTCATTCCGGACAAGCGCAGTGCCAGCTGCGCGCCGATCCGGAAACCAGATGTATTTCGCGCCACAGGCGCGTCTTTTGACCGCCGTGGCGTTTCTCGTGTTCGCTTCGCTCACAAATATGTCTGGATTCCAGATCGGCGTTCGTCTTCGCTTCACTGGTCTGGAATGACGGTCTCCTGAACCCGTCCGTGAGCCCACACGTAAAACGAGAAGGCCACAGCTTCACGGCATTGCATCATCCGCGCAAAGACAGGGACCGCTGTCACGTCCAGCTGAGAACCACCTTTCCGGCTTCGCCGGATTTCATGGCGGCAAAGCCTGCTTCGAAGTCGTCGACGCCAAAGCGGTGCGTGATCACGTTTCGGACATCGAGACCGTTCTGAAGCATGGCGATCATCTTGTACCAGGTCTCGAAGATCTCGCGGCCGTAAACGCCCTTGATCGTGATTGCCTTGAAGACGATCCGCGACCAGTCGACGGGCGACTTGCCGGGCGGAATGCCGAGCAGCGCGATGCGGCCGCCCATGACAAGGTTTTCAACCATCTGGTCCAGCGCCAACTGGCTGCCGGACATTTCCAGTCCGACGTCGAAGCCCTCGCGCATGCCCAGCTTCTGCTCGATGCCCTTGAGATCCTGCTTTGCGACATTCACCGGCACCACATCTGTAACCTTTGCGGCCAGATCGAGCCGTTGCTGGTTGATGTCGGTGATGACGACATTGCGCGCGCCGACGTGACGCGCAACGGCGGCGGCCATGATCCCGATGGGGCCGGCACCCGTGACCAGAACATCCTCGCCCACAAGATCAAAACTCAGAGCCGTGTGAACGGCGTTGCCGAGCGGGTCGAGGATCGCACCAATTTCGTCGTCGACCTCGTCCGGCAGCGGCACCACGTTAAAAGCGGGCAGACGCAGATACTCGGCAAATGCACCTTGTTCATTGACGCCAATCCCACGTGTCTCGGGATCAAGATGAAACTTGCCGGCCCGCGACTGACGGGATTGCTTGCCGATCAGATGGCCTTCGCCGGAACAGCGTTGACCAATTTCAAACTCCGTGACGTTTTTCCCGAGTTCAACAATCTCTCCGGCAAATTCATGACCCGTTATCATCGGGACCGGAACTGTTCTCGCCGCCCAGTCATCCCAGTTCCAGATATGAATATCCGTTCCGCAAATGCCGGTCTTGCGGACCCTGATCAACACATCGTCGGGTCCGATCTCCGGCACCGGCGCCCGGGTCATCCACAAGCCTTCGCGCGGCTCAAGCTTGGCGAGCGCCTTCATCTGGTTGCTGCTCATGACAGAACCCCGGTCGCCTTGCCCGCCCTTTCAAAGGCTGACAGAGCCCGGTCGAGCTGCTCATGCGTCAGTGCGGCATTCATCTGGGTGCGGATGCGCGCCTGACCGCGCGGCACGACGGGGAAGAAAAACCCGGCGACGTAGACGCCTTCCTCGAACAGTTTCGACGCCATTTCCTGCGCCAGTTTCGCGTCGCCCAGCATGACCGGTATGATCGGGTGCTCACCGGCGAGAAGCTCGAAGCCGAGCGCTTCAAGGCCGGAGCGCCAGTAATCTGCGTTGTCGAACAGGTGACGCCTCAGATCGTCCCCCTCCTCAACAAGGCGGATCGCCTCAAGCCCGCTCATGACAACGGCGGGCGGCAGAGAATTGGAGAAAAGATAGGGGCGCGCGCGCTGGCGAAGCAGGTCAATCACGGGCTGCGGTCCGGCGATGTAGCCGCCGATGCCGCCGCCCAATGCCTTGCCGAGCGTTCCCGTCAGGATGTCGACATCGACACCAAAATGCGCCGGCGTCCCCTCACCCTTCGGTCCCATGAAGCCGGTGGCGTGGCAGTCATCGACCATGACAATGGCATCGTACTGCCTTGCCAGCTCCGTGATCCCGGGCAGCTTCGCAAGATATCCGTCCATGGAAAAGACGCCGTCGGTGGCGATCATGACATGACGGGCCCCGTTGGCGCGCGCTTCCTTCAGCTTGTCTTCAAGATCCGTCATATCGGAATTCGCGTAGCGATACCGCTTGGCCTTGCAGAGCCGGATGCCGTCAATGATCGAGGCATGATTGAGCGCGTCCGATATGATCGCGTCCTCCGGACTGAGCAGCGGTTCGAACAAGCCGCCATTGGCGTCGAAACAGGCGGCGAACAGGATGGAGTCGTCCTTGCCCAGAAACTGCGCCAGGCGCTGCTCCAGCTCGCGGTGAATGTCCTGTGTCCCGCAGATGAAACGGACGGAAGCCATGCCGTAGCCTCTCGGCTCCAGCGCCCTTCGCGCCGCCTCCTCAAGCGCGGGATGATTGGCAAGCCCGAGATAATTGTTGGCGCAAAGATTGATGACCTCGCGCCCGTTCACCTCGATCACACCACCCTGGGGCGACGAAATCTCGCGTTCTTTCTTGTAAAGGCCCTCGGCCTCGATCTCTTCCAGGATATCAGCAATGTGGGACAGGAAGGCGTTGCTCACGGCGAAGCTCCGAGTAGGTGAACATTTCATCCACTATATCGGAATTTCTCGGCGACAGAAAGGTCTTCATCTAATATAGCGGATTTTTGTCCAACCCCGAAGAATTCTAGAACTTCACCACCATGAGGATCGCGCGTGCCGGGCCATCGACGGCCTCGATCGCGTGCGGGACGTCGGCTGCGTAGCGGGCGGTGTCGCCGGTTTCGATTGCCCCCTTGGCAACGCCGGATGTCACCGCAAGCCTGCCTTCCTGAACGATCAGCTGTTCGCGGGTCCCGCGCGCATGCGGTTTGCTGTCGAGCTTGCCACCATCCTTGAAGATGAGTTCGTAGACCTCCAGCCTGCCCGCATCCTGCGGGGCGGAGAGGATGCGGATCTTGCAGCCGTCGCCGGCCCGGTCCAGTGCCGGTGTCTGATGTTCATGCAGGATCTCCACCCTGTCTTCGGCGACTTCCTCTCCCAGGAGGCCGGCAAAATCGACATTCAGCGCCCGGGTCAGATTGAGCAGCGTTGCGACCGTCGGGTTCGACTCGCCGCGCTCGATCTGGCTGACCATCGATCTTGACACGCCGGAGATCTTTTCGACCGCTTCCAGCGAAAGGCCCTGTGCGCGGCGCGCCTGTTTCAGGCGTTCTGGAAGCCGGGAGAGAATATCAGAATCTGTCATGACGGAAATAAAGTCAGTTTCGTGTGCCTTTGCAATTGCTCTTTTGCGCCATGTGCCTGCGAAACGAAGCGTTTTCCGGCCACTTGCCCCATGCCCATGACCCATCGTCGTTTCCAAAGTGCATCCTGTCGCAAACGGAACAGATGCTGCACTGCGCTCTCACATAGCGTTCCGGGCACTGTCAGCGGCCCGTCCCGCCTGACCAGATTCAGTTTTCAAGGACACGCCGCGGAGAAAAACCAATGGCTAGCGATATCGAAATTGCCCGTGCAGCCAGCATGAAACCGATCCAGGAGATCGGTGAGCGCCTCAACATTCCGGACGAGGCCCTCCTGCCCTACGGCCGGACGAAAGCCAAGGTCTCGGCCGACTATATCAACGGACTGGGAGAGCGCGAGAACGGCAAACTGATCCTCGTCACCGCGATCAACCCGACACCAGCCGGCGAAGGCAAGACCACGACGACGGTCGGTCTCGGCGATGGCCTCAACAAGATCGGCAAGAACGCCATGATCTGCCTGCGCGAGCCGTCGCTTGGCCCCTGCTTCGGCATGAAAGGCGGCGCGGCAGGCGGCGGCTATGCCCAGGTCGTTCCGATGGAAGACATCAACCTGCACTTCACCGGCGATTTTCACGCCATCACATCCGCGCACAATCTCCTCTCCGCCCTCATCGAGAACCACATCTACTGGGGCAACGAGCTTGGCATCGACCAGCGCCGCGTGACCTGGCGCCGTGTCCTCGACATGAACGACCGCGCCCTGCGCTCGATCGTCTGTTCGCTCGGCGGCGTCGCCAACGGTTTCCCGCGCGAAGGCGGTTTCGACATCACGGTTGCCTCGGAGATCATGGCGATCCTGTGCCTTGCCACCGACCTGGAAGACCTGCAGAAGCGCCTCGGCGACATCATCGTCGCCTATCGCCGTGACCGGACGCCGATTTATGCCCGCGACATCGAAGCCGATGGCGCCATGACGGTTCTTCTGAAGGAAGCGCTTCAGCCGAACCTCGTACAGACGCTGGAAAACAACCCGGCCTTCATTCACGGCGGTCCGTTCGCCAACATTGCCCACGGCTGCAACTCCGTCGTTGCCACCCAGACCGCGCTCAAGCTTGCCGACTACGTCGTCACCGAAGCCGGTTTCGGCGCGGATCTCGGCGCCGAGAAGTTCTTCGACATCAAGTGCCGCAAGGCCGGTCTGTCCCCGGATGCGGTTGTCATCGTCGCGACCATCAAGGCGCTGAAAATGAATGGCGGCATCGCCAAGGACGACCTTGGCACGGAAAATGTCGATGCGGTCGTCAAGGGCTGCGCCAACCTTGGCCGGCACATAGAGAACGTCAAGCAATTCGGCGTGCCCGCCGTTGTCGCGATCAACCACTTCACGGCAGATACCGAAGCCGAAGTCCAGGCGGTCAAGGACTACTGCGCGGAGCTCGGCGTCGACGCGATCCTGGCAACCCACTGGGCGAACGGGTCCGCCGGCACGGAAGAACTGGCCAAGCGCGTGTCCGAGCTCGCCGAAAGCGGCGCTGCGCAGTTCGCGCCGCTCTACGAGGACAGCCTGTCTCTGTTCGAGAAGATCGAGACCATTGCCAAGCGGATCTACCGGGCTGATGAAGTGCTCGCCGACAAGTCCGTGCGCGACCAGCTCAAGCGCTGGGAAGCCGACGGCTTCGGCGACCTGCCCGTCTGCATGGCCAAGACGCAGTATTCCTTCTCCACCGACCCGCAGTTGCGCGGTGCACCGACCGGCCACAGCCTCCCGGTCCGCGAAGTGCGCCTGTCGGCGGGCGCCGGTTTCATCGTCGCGATCTGCGGCGAGATCATGACCATGCCCGGCCTGCCGCGCGTGCCGTCGGCAAATCACATCCGTCTGGACGATAACGGCCAGATCGAAGGTCTGTTCTGATCCGTCCGGACCGGAACAGCTAACTCGGGCGGGTCAAGCGACCCGCCCTTTTCTTTGCAATGGGAAGCCGGTCTTCAACAGACGTTCATGATTGCCCGGATCTGCCGCGTGAAACCGAGCGCGGAAAAACTGACAACGACCTTGGATCCGAATTCGGTGTCATATATGACCTCAAAGCCGTTCGCCCGCTTCATTTCACCGATAAGGCTCGAGTAAGTCTCGTCATAGTTTCTTGCTCTCAAACCGTTTTTTCCGACCAGGATGGTCCGCCCGAAGGCTTGCGTGAACAGATAGGTGCGTCTGCCGACACGCAACTCCGCGATTGAGTCAGGTTTCCAGTTCCTGAGACGGATGGCGAGGTTCACGGCATTGCGTTTCCAGCCCGGCATGCGCCGCAACGCGACACCTGCCGGTGTCGCACTTCCTGTAAAACCGTCCTCGTGAATGGAAAAGGTGGATATCTCACAAACCGCTTCGGTCCGGCTCTTCCACAGACCCCAGTCCTGCGAGCGCGGATGTTCTTCAGAATCAAAGAACAGCGTCTGCGGGCGCTGCAGGTCGCGCGCGACACGCAGCGGGATTGTTTTTGCCTTTTCGAAAAGCTCGGGCGTTATGTAACCGTGCTCGGCAAGACCCAACCTGTCCTGAAGGCGCTTTACGATGGTCGAGGTTGATGCTTTTTCATCCGTGTCATATTCCTGCTGGCCCAAGGCCCGGAAGAACCCAAGCACGGCGGACGGTTTCGCCGTCTTTAAAAATTCGGCCTGCTGCTCGCTCGGCAGCAGTGGCGCTTCGAGAAAAAGAAGTCTTTCGGCCTGTTCAGAAGTCAGGAAACCCGTCGGCGGAAAGCCGTTCTGCTCCTGGTAGGCTCGAACCACTTTTATCAGATTGGTCCGATACGAAAAATCCGTACTCATGACGGGCGACTGCGCCAGCCCGAGGTGAAACAGAGAGCGGTAAATTTTTTTCTTGTCGTCCAGTGAGTATCCCAGCTCATCCCATTCGCTTCGTTCAGGCGACGTTTTTTTCGCAGCGACTTTGGCCTGTTGTTCCTTTCGCTTAATGTTTCTTTGTTCTTGGGGTGTCGGTGTCCCTGGATCGCGCAAAAGCTCGGCGATTTGTGCAGGCGTCAGGTAGCCTGTCGGGTTGGCCGCAATGTAGGCTTGATATTTCTGGATGTGCTTTACCAGACGCGGATGCGTTAAATCGGTATTGACCGCCTCGTGCACGAAAAAGCCCCTGTTGTAGAGGGCGCGGTAAATCAACCGAAGATCATGCTCGGAATAAGCGGCATACCGCCATGACATCACCGGATTTGACCACTTTTTGGTTGCCTTCGTGCTTTTAGTGGTCGGGGCGCCGATCTTGTGTGCCAGAAGCAGATCCACCTGAGCCTTTGTGAGATACCCCGTTGTCGGCAATCCGGACGCATGCTGGTAGCTGCGCACCGCACGGATCAGGTTTTCGCTCAGATTGAAGTCGGCAATCGGGATCGACCCCTCGACATGTCCCAGATCAAGCAAGGCGCGGTACAGGTGTTTCTGTTGCTCATCCGGTACCGAAAGTGCCACCCATTGCTGCTTCGGTGACGGCAGCAACCAGCCGTAGAGGATGCCGTCCACCTCCCTGCTCGTCAGGTAGCCCGACTGTTCGGTGCCAATGCTGCCTTGGAACCGCCGTACGGCGGCCTTGTTGTCGCGTCCTGCAAGACTGTCGGACAATCTGTCGCCGGTCAGCATCCCCTGGTCTTGGAGAATGTCAAAGACGTCCTTCTTGTCTGACTCGGCGAAACCGGCCGCAATCCATTTGTTCAGCGGAAACAGCATCATGTCCGGATCGCAGGTCCGATGTTCCCAAAGATAGGACTTTCCCGCGTCTGCCTGCAAACTCCTGACCTGCTTCCGGGTGAGGTAACCCGTGGCCTCTTCCCCAATCCCCTTTTGAAATTCGGTCACGCCTGCGATGACATATTCGTCCGAGAGAAAGTCGGGGAATGCCGTGCGTCTGGTCGTGTGACCGCGCGCAAAAAGCGCTCGATAAACCACGCGCTGATCCTGACAGCTCAAGTTCTGCGTCTCAAAAGCGAGCCTGGCCTTCTGCACAGGATCCTGAGCTTCAGGATTAGACCGCGTCGCAGCTCCGCGCAGCGCTTCGATCTGGTCCTTGGTCAAAAACCCTGTCGCCACGGCTCCGATGGTCCGTTGAAACTCAGTCACTGCCAGGATCGTGCTTTTCCGCAGGAGGAAATCCGGAATATCCAGATCTTCGCTCGCATATCCAAGTGCCTTAAGCGCCCGGTAAACTTCCTGTTTTTCCTCCAGATCCAACCTGAAACCGGAAAAGGTCCGCCGCGCGCGGGCCACCTCTTCCCTTTGCGCATTGATGGCCTCGGCTTGCCCAGGTTCCGGACTTTGCGTGCCCGCTTGTTCCTGCGATGCGGCCTGGGTCGCGATGGCAGCAAGGCCGAGAAACGAAACGAAGAACAACGGCAAAGATTTCATCGGCATTCAATATTCCATTTTCACGACAGTGAACTCATACAACTTCTAATTTACGCCGAAAACTGAATCAACAAAACACGTGCAGGCGTTGCCTGGACAGAAAGCAGACGCGCCGGTTGCCTCTTTGCCTTAAGGATCCCGGAGAGCCCCATGCAGATCCAACAGGCGAGACATCAAAGGCCCAAACGGATGGCTATCTCAGCTTCACGGACTGGAATGCGAACAGCAGCCGCTCAAGCGGCCCGCCCTTTTCTTTGTGACCGCCGGTTTACCGGCACTGTCGCGTAAGCGACTTGCCGTGTCGCATTGAAGATATCGGCAAATCAGCCTTCAGGCATAAGGTTTTTCACTAAGTTATAGTCACTTGCGCCCTGTTGGAGCTGCCCATGTCCGATGAAGAAGATATCGATCTCGCGTCTCTTTCCGACGACGAACTTGTCGAACAGATGCATGACGACCTTTACGACGGTCTGCAGGAAGAGATCGTGGAAGCCGTGAACATCCTGCTGGAACGCGGATGGGTCCCCTACGATATCCTGACAAAAGCGCTGGTCGAAGGCATGCGCATCGTCGGGATTGATTTCCGTGACGGCATTCTGTTCGTGCCCGAAGTTCTCCTGTCGGCCAATGCGATGAAGGCCGGGATGGGCATCCTGCGTCCGCTGCTCGCGGAAACCGGAGCCCCCAAGGTCGGCAAGATGGTCATCGGCACCGTCAAGGGCGACATTCACGACATCGGCAAGAACCTCGTGTCCATGATGATGGAAGGCGCGGGCTTCGAGGTGATCGACATCGGCATCAACAACCCGGTCGAGAACTACCTTGCAGCACTTGAAGAGCACCAGCCCGAGATCCTCGGCATGTCCGCTCTCCTGACGACGACCATGCCCTACATGAAGGTCGTGATCGACGAGATGAAGGCCAAGGGCATTCGCGACGACTACATCGTTCTCGTTGGCGGCGCACCGCTCAACGAAGAGTTCGGTGAAGCGGTCGGAGCGGATGGCTACTGCCGCGACGCGGCCGTTGCCGTGGAAATGGCGAAAGACCTGATCGCCCGCCGCCACAACCAGCTCGCCGCCAAAGGCTGAGACGGTGTTTGAAGGGGCTGCCGGCATGCAGGTAGGCGAGCCGCTTTTCCCGATCAAGGATGACGAGGACGCGAACGACAAGATCGGTCGCGTCCTTATTATTGCCTGCGGCGCCCTCGCGCGTGAGATCATCGCCGTCCGCGACCTGAACGGCCTCGATCACATCGATCTCACTTGCCTGCCGGCACAGCTTCACAACACGCCCGACAAGATCCCGGACGAAGTCCGGCGCACGATCCTGCTGCATCGGGACGCCTATTCGGAAATCCTGATCGGTTATGGCGATTGCGGGACCGGCGGCCTGCTCGACAAGGTGCTGGAGGAAACGGGCGCAAAGCGGATCGAAGGCGCCCATTGTTACGCCTTCTTTTCCGGCCTGGACGAATTCGACAAGCTGGCGGAAGAGGAACTGGGGACTTTCTATCTCACGGACTTTCTCGCGCGCCATTTCCAGACAATGGTCATCGAGCCGCTCGGCCTGGACTGGCACCCGCACCTGCGAGACATGTATTTCGCCCATTACAAGCGCCTGGTCTATCTCGCGCAGACCGACAATCCGGACCTCGAGGAGGCTGCCCGAGATGCTGCTGAACGGCTGGAGCTGAACTTCGAGATCCGGCGGACCGGCTACGGTCTTCTCGCCGGCTTTCTGGGCGCGGAGGCCGAGCGTTGACCCGCGATCCGCACAGGTCGGATTTCCACGCTCATATGCCGCTATCAGGCGACCTGAATCGCATAGCATCCGGCAAACATGCTCTCGGAGGAAGATGAGCAGATGGCGCAGAAAATTATCGTTTTTTGGCGGGATATCCCGGCACAGATCCTGGTGAAGAAAGGCCGCAAGTCCGCACGCCGCGAACTGCCAGCCGTTTTCATGGAAGCGATCGACGCCTGCGCCATGCGGATCGGAGCAAAGGACAGCGAGGCCTACATGGCCGAGTGGCGCCGCACCGACCCTGTCGAAGTCTCTGACGATCTTGAAACAGAAGCGGAAACGGCCCTGAGCGAGCTGCTCGCCGCTTATCCCAAAGACAGACTGAAAACCCTGCTCGCAAGTGGAGGCACGGAACATGACTGAACAGCGCTTATTGGCCACCGGGCGCTTTGCCGCCTCCACCGAAATGTCGCCGAAGCAGGTGGTTGAGAAGACCGAACTGCTGGCGAATATTCCGGCCGGCACACAGGTTTATGTCACCGATCTCGGCAATGCGTCGGAGGACACGATCGTTGACGCCGTGCGCACGCTCACGGACAACAAGCTGATCGCGGTTCCGCACATGGCGGCACGCCGCTACCCTTCGCGCGACGCCTTCGAGCGCCGGATCACACGCCTTGTCAACGAAGGTGGCGCAACCGAAGTGCTGGCGATTGCGGGTGAAGCCGAAACCGCCGGCCCCCTCACCTCTTCGGTCGCGCTTCTCGAAACCGGCCTGTTCGACAAGCTTGGTATCCGCAAGATCGCCGTTGCCGGCCACCCTGAAGGTGCTCCCGACATTGCGCCGGACGTGATCCATTCCTTCCTCATGCGCAAGCACGAACTGGCCGCAGAGAGCGATGCCGAATTCCGTATCGTGACCCAGTTCGGCTTCGATCCGCACCGCGTCAGCCTGTGGCTGGACGAGTTGCGTGAGTGGGGCAACGTCTTTCCGGTTCACATCGGTGTTGCAGGTCCGGCCAAGATGACGACGCTCCTGAAATACGCCGCCTTTGCCGGCGTGGAAAATTCGCTGAAGTTCCTCAAGAAGCGCGGTGGCGCCGTGGTCTCGATGCTTGCCGGATACGACCCGGACACCATGGTCGAACCTTTGGAAGCGCGCGTCACGAGCCAGCCCGACACGCAGCTTGCCCAAATCCATGTTTATCCCTTTGGCGGCATCCAGAAGACCGCCGACTGGCTGCATGGCCGCGGGAGCTGGTCCTTTCAATCCTCATCATCCATGACTGCCAACGAGAGCGCCTAAATGACACGCACAGTCGTCGCATCCGCCACCAAGGAAATCGTGATCGGTTTCGATCAACCGTTCTGTGTCATCGGCGAACGGATCAATCCGACCGGACGCAAGAAACTTGCGGCAGAAATGGTCGCAGGCAATTTTGAAACCGTGAAGTCGGATGCCCTGGCACAGGTGGCCGCTGGCGCAACGATGCTCGACGTCAACGCCGGTGTGACGGCGGTCAACCCGAACGAGACCGAGCCACCGCTTCTGGTCAAAACTCTTGAAATTGTTCAAGAACTTACGGACATTCCCTTATCAATCGATTCATCGGTAACCGAAGCCATCAAAGCCGGGCTCGAAGTGACCAAGGGCCGGCCACTGGTGAACTCCGTCACCGGCGAGGAAGAAAAGCTCGAAGCGATCCTGCCGCTGATCAAGAAGTACGACGTGCCGGTCGTTGCCATCTCCAATGACGAGACCGGCATTTCGGAAGATCCGGACGTCCGTTTTGCCGTTGCCAAGAAGATCGTCGAGCGCGCGGCCGACTTCGGCATCCCGTCGCACGATATCGTTGTCGATCCGCTGGTCATGCCGATCGGGGCCATGGGCACGGCCGGGCTGCAGGTGTTCAAGCTCGTTCGCCGCCTGCGCGACGAGCTGAAGGTCAACACGACCTGCGGTCTGTCCAACGTCTCGTTCGGTCTGCCGCATCGCCACGGCATCAATGCCGGCTTCATTCCCATGGTCATCGGCGCCGGCATGACCTCGGCCATCATGAACCCGTGCCGTCCGCAGGAAATGGAAGCGGTGCGCGCGGCGAACGTGCTGAACGGAACCGACCCGAACTGCCAGGAATGGATCATGACCTATCGCGACCACCAGCCGGCGGCGGCCGGTGCAGCGTCCGCGCCCGCGGAAGCTGCCGGCGGATCAGGCGGACGGCGAAGGGGTGGCCGCGCTGCACGGAGGTCTGCGGGATAAGGTTTTGCTTGCTGCCGCCGTTTCGAACCGAGTGGTTGCAGACGAAAATCCCGATAGAATACTCTCCACTCAATCCCCTCCCCACAAGCGGGAGGGTTTTGTGCGTCGAGAGGTCGGATTGAATGTCGCCAAGGCAGACCTCGCTATTGGACGCCGGCTGTGATCGGAGAAAAAGGAAGGGCACTCTTCCCGAATTGGGAAGGGTTCTGGTTGGGTGTAACACCCTGCTATGCAAACGGGGCTGATGGAAGCGAAGCGAAAGCATGAACGAACACGCCAAACTTGCCAAAGTCGTTTTCCAGCCGAGCGGACGGCGGGGGACATTTCCCGTCGGCACACCGCTGCTCGATGCGGCGCGGTCACTCGGTGTCTATGTCGAGTCCGTCTGTGGCGGGCGCGGGATCTGCGGGCGCTGTCAGATCTCGGTTTCGGAAGGAACCTTCGCCAAGGAAAACCTGACCAGTTCGGCTGACAATCTTGAAGGTGCCACGGAAGCAGAGACCCGGTACGCGACCCTGCGCAGCCTTGCCTCCGACCGGCGGCTTTCCTGCCAGGCGAAAATTCTCGGCGATCTGGTGGTGGATGTGCCGACCGATGCCCAGACCAACCGCCAAGTGGTGAGAAAGCGCGCGGAAGCCAAGCATATCGATGCCGACAGCGCAGTCTCGCTGATTACCGTTTCCATCGCCGAGCCGGACATGGAAACGCCGCGCGGAGATATCGACAGGCTGCGCGAAGCGCTCGCCGCCGACGCCGGCCTGACCGACCTTGCGGTCGATCCGATCCTCCTGCCCTCGGTTCAGACGATCCTGCGCCAAGGCAAATGGACCGTGACCGCCGCCATTTATGCCGATGAGGCTCTGCAGCCGACGGTGACAGCCCTTTGGCCCGGCGAAAAGAAAGCCGTCTACGGCCTTGCCGTGGATATCGGGTCAACCACGATCGCGGCACATCTGTGCAATCTGAAGAACGGCCGGACCGTCTCCTCGGCGGGCACGTCCAACCCGCAGATCCGTTTCGGCGAAGACCTGATGTCGCGGGTGTCCTACGTTCAGATGAACCCGTCGAAGCTGCCGGACCTGACAAAGGCCGTGCGCGAAGCGATCAATGCGCTGGTCGGCAAGCTTGTCGGAGATGTCGGTGCGCAAAGGTCCGACGTTCTGGATGCGACCTTTGTTGGCAACCCGGTGATGCATCACCTTTTCCTCGGGATCGACCCGGTCGAACTCGGCGGTGCGCCGTTCGCGCTGGCCGCCTCCGACGCCATGGTGCTAACGGCGCGCGACCTGTCGCTGGAGCTCAATCCCGGTGCCCGCGTCTACATGCTGCCGTGTATTGCCGGTCATGTCGGTGCTGATGCGGCGGCGGCCACGCTTTCGGAAAGCCCCTACAGCCACGACGAGATCACCCTGCTCGTGGATGTCGGAACGAATGCGGAAATCGTTCTGGGCAACAAGGACCGGCTGCTGGCTGCCTCCTCGCCGACCGGGCCGGCCTTTGAAGGCGCCGAAATCTCTTCGGGCCAGCGTGCTGCGCCGGGCGCGATCGAGCGCATCCGGATCGACAAGGAAACCCTGGAGCCCCGCTTCAAGGTGATCGGCGTTGACGAGTGGTCCGACGAAGAGGGGTTTGCGGAAAAGATCGACAGCGTCGGCGTGACCGGTATCTGCGGATCGGGGATCATCGAAGCCGTCGCGGAAATGTATCTGGCAGGGCTCATCACCGAAGACGGGGTTATCGACGGTGCGCTTGCCGTGCGCACCCAGCGTGTTCAGGCCCAGGGTCGGACCTTTTCCTATCTCATCGCGGACGAGGACGTGGAGATCTCGATCCTGCAGACCGATATCCGTGCGATCCAGCTCGCCAAGGGCGCGCTTTATGCCGGGGTCAAGCTTCTCCAGGACAAGCTCGGCACCTATGCGCTCGACCGGATCCGCCTTGCGGGCGCGTTCGGCAGCTACATCGACCCGCAATATGCCATGGTGCTCGGCCTCATTCCCGACTGTCCGCTCGACGGTGTCACGGGTGTCGGCAATGCTGCCGGAACCGGTGCGCGCATGGCGCTGCTGAACCGGGGCTACCGGCGCGAGATCGAACAGACCGTGCGCGACATTGAAAAGATCGAGACGGCGCTGGAACCGAAGTTCCAAGAGCATTTCGTCAATGCCATGGCCCTGCCCAACAAGGTCGATCCCTTCCCGCACCTGCGCGCCGCAGTCGACCTGCCCGAGCGCAAGGCACCCGCCGCGGACGAGACGGGAGGCGGTGAACGCCGCCGCAGGCGCCGACGCGGTTAAACCCGAGCCTGTTGGCGCAGTAAGATCCGCGGATAGATTAGACGTCCGCGTCAGGGATCCAGAAAGAACTGCTCGCGCAGCTGGTCCCAGATCTTCTCGCCGATCATGCAGTCATAGGGTTCTTCGAATGAGAATTGCACAGGCTGGATCACGGGTCTTTCTGGCTGAAATCCGCCGATTTCCAGGGTCAGCTTGCGGCGCACCGCATCGGGAAACTGGGCCCAGTCGGTGACCGGTATGACGAAACTCGCCGGCCCGCCCGTCACGCATTTGCGGTAATAGACATCCAGATCCGGAATGTTGAACTGCGAGCCCGGCCCGCCTGTCGTCATCAGCGGCAGGCCGTTGATCGTGATCCCCTTTTCCAACGCGGCATCGCGCGCGATCGTTACTGCCCTGCCGTGGTTGTTCGGGCCGTCGCCGGAAATGTCTATGACATGCCGGTCCGCCTGAAACGGGACTTCCTCCAGCAATTCGGCGGCATGGATGATCGCGCCGGATATGGAGGTGCGTCGCTGGCTGAAGGACCTATCCTCCAGAACCTGGTCGGAGAAGGCCTGTGCGTCGGCCGCCTCGTCGATCAAGGTCCAGTCCACGATCACGCGCAGATGATTGTCGTTGGCCCATTCGAACATCATCAGCGCGATCCTGCCGCGCGCACCGAGCTCGATGGCCCTGATCACTTCTGGGCTGGCGATGGCCGCCGCATAGCCGCGTCGCTGCAGCTCCAGTTCTTCCTGGGACATTGAGCGTGAGACATCGATGGCGAGGACAAGGGCAACATCCACGCTTTCCTGGGCTTTGACCTGCGACTGGAGACCCGCCCCCAAAAGGGCGGCGAACAACATGAAGGGTGTGAGTGCCGCTCTCCACATGGCTTCATCCTACCTGAAAACCGGGTGCTTGGCAGCGGTGTACTTTCGACCTTGGATAAAGGCTGCGTGAAACAATCGGCCCGGAGGCACTTTTCAGCTATCGCGCGCCTGCCGCGTTCCGCTATAACAAGCGCCAAACAAACGATGCAGGAAACGGTCCATGTCTGAAACCGCCGCAAACGACCACGCCGAAAAGCCGATGCTCGGCACACTGCTCCACGAAGGCGTCTACCGGATCGTCATGCAGCGGCCGGACCGCATGAATTCACTCTCAACGGAGATGATGGCAGCTCTATCTGCGGAACTGGACGCGGCCGCCCAAGACCCAGCTGTGCGGGTGATCCTGCTGGGCGCAGAAGGCAAGGTTTTCTGCGCCGGACACGATCTGAAGGAAATGACCGCCGCCCGCGCGGAAGCCGATGGAGGCAAGGCAACCTATGAGCGGATCATGGCGCAGTGTTCCGACCTGATGCAGCAGATCGTCCGCCTGCCGAAACCGGTCATTGCGGTCGTGACCGGCGTTGCCACGGCTGCCGGTTGCCAGCTGGTTGCCTCCTGCGATCTCGCCATTGCAACGGATACCGCGACCTTCTGCACGCCGGGCGTCAACATCGGTCTCTTCTGTTCCACCCCCATGGTGGCGCTTTCGCGCAATGTCGCCCCGAAACATGCCATGGAAATGCTGCTTACCGGGGAGAGCATTGACGCTTCGACGGCCAAGGAATTCGGACTGATCAACAGGATCGTCCCGCGTGACTATCTGGATCAGGTTGTTCAGAAATACGCCGAGACCATTGCCTCCAAGTCACTGAAAACGCTCAAGATCGGCAAGGAAGCCTTCTATCGCCAGCTCGAAATGCCGCTGTCTGAAGCCTATGATTTCGCGGCGCAGACCATGGTGGAAAACATGCTGGCGAACGACGCCGAAGAAGGCATTTCCGCGTTCCTGCAAAAACGCAAACCCGACTGGACGGACAGCTGAGTACTGCGACAGGCAAAGGTTTTCCTTAAATGAACCACGACAGTTATTCCGATACCTACATCAAGGGCATCCTTGATGAGGTCAAAACCGTTGCGATGATCGGCGCGTCGGCGAACACTGTGCGCCCGTCCTATTTCGTCCTGAAATACCTGCTTTCAAAAGGCTATGACGTCTGGCCGATCAATCCGGGTCAGGCGGGCAAGGACATCCTGGGGCAGACTGTCTATGCCTCGCTTGACGATGTTCCGGATGTCCCGGACATGATCGATATCTTCCGCAATTCGGAAGCCGCCGGGCAGATCGTCGAGCAGGTGCTTCAAAGCGGCAAGTTGCCCAAGGTCATCTGGATGCAGTTGACGGTCCGCCACGACGAGGCGGCGAAGCGCGCAGAGGCTGCCGGGATCAAGGTTGTCATGGACCGGTGCCCAAAGATCGAATACGGACGGCTTTCCGGCGAGATCGGCTGGGCCGGGGTCAATTCCAAAACGATTTCCGCCAGGCGCCCGACACTCAAATCGGGGTTCCAGCACCGCGGACTGACCGGCAAGAGCGAAAGCTGACGCTGCCGGTTGAGCGGAAAAGACGCTGCGGCACACTCAAGCCTTTGACATCGGTATTCCAACGAGGCGCTTCAATTCGAAAAATCCTGCTTTGACCTCCCCTCAAGGTTCGGTCAAACTGCGCAAAATTCCAAAGGGAGGTTGTTTATGAGCGAAAATATTCCAGGGTTTTCCACGCTGGCCATTCATGCCGGTGCTGCACCCGATCCGTCCACGGGCGCACGCGCCACGCCTATCTACCAGACAACGTCTTTCGTCTTCGACGATGTCGACCATGCCGCCTCCCTGTTCGGCCTGCAGGCCTTCGGCAACATCTATACCCGTATCACCAATCCGACGACCGCCGTGCTGGAAGAGCGCGTCGCAGCCCTGGAAGGCGGCACCGCCGCCCTTGCGACCGCATCCGGCCATTCCGCGCAACTGCTCTGCTTCCACACCCTGATGCAGCCCGGCGACAACATCGTTGCGGCCAACAAGCTCTATGGCGGCTCCATCAACCAGTTGAACCACTCCTTCAAGAGCTTCGGCTGGAGCGTGAAATGGGCCGATCCGGACGATCTCAACACCTTCGAAGCGGCGATTGACGAGAACACCAAGGCGATCTTCATCGAGAGCCTGGCGAATCCGGGCGGTATCGTCATGGATATCGAAGCGATTTCCGCGCTTGCAAAGGCCAAGGGTATCCCCCTGGTCGTGGACAACACCATGGCGACGCCATATCTGTGCCGCCCGATCGAGCACGGCGCCGATATCGTACTGCACTCGCTGACCAAGTTCATGGGCGGGCACGGCAACTCAATGGGCGGCATCATCGTTGACGGCGGCAGCTTCGACTGGTCGGCCGGCGGGCGTTACCCGCTCCTGTCCGAGCCGAGACCGGAATATCAGGGCATCGTCCTGCACGAGACGTTCGGCAACTTCGCGTTCGCTATCGCCTGCCGTGTGCTCGGCTTGCGCGACCTTGGACCGGCGATCTCGCCGTTCAACTCCTTCATGATTCTCACCGGCATCGAGACATTGCCGCTGCGTATGCAGCGCCATTCGGACAACGCCAAGAAAGTTGCCCTGCATCTGTCCGGACACAGCAAGGTCAACTGGGTGTCCTATGCGGCCCTTCCGGAGGACAAGCATCACGCGCTTCAGCAGAAATACATGCCGAAAGGCGCTGGAGCGGTCTTCACCTTCGGCGTTGAGGGCGGATATGACGCGGGCGTGGCGCTCGTTTCCAAGTGCGAGCTGTTCTCGCATCTTGCCAATATCGGTGACACGCGCAGCCTGATTATCCATCCGGCATCCACGACACACCGCCAGCTGACCGATGATCAGAAAACGGCAGCCGGTGCCGGTCCGGATGTCGTGCGCATTTCTGTTGGACTTGAAGAAGTCGACGACATCATCGCCGATCTCGATCAGGCACTGTCCGACTGACGTTTGTTGCAGCATCACTGAACCGCAAAATGCCCGCCTCTCCGGCGGGCATTTTTTTGATCGCATTCCCTTGGCTGAAATCAACCCTCGTCATGCCATGGTGTGCCCCACGGCTGTCCGGTCCGGAACTTGCTGTCGAACTCAGGTCATTGAGAAAGAGGCAGTATTCCGTTCAGCGCGAAGTTGGGACAAGGACTGGTTTCCCGGATTTGTCGTCCCGGTTTGGCGTGGAAGCGGCAAGACCGGGATCTAGTACGCCGTGTGGCCTCAGGTTGGAAGAAGCGTGAGAAACAAGAGGTTACAGGTTCCCTGCCTTCCGCTGCGCTTCAGCAGGGATGACAAGTCAGCATACGCAAGCGCGCCCAAAGGGACCCATTTCGTTATGAACCGGACAGCAGTGGGTCAAGCCCTGCAATGACGCAGGTTGGTGCGGCGGCTGTGGTTTTTCGGCACTACGCCCTGACCGGATAAGCCCCCTTGAGTGCTGCAAGGTGATCGACCGAAGCGGCAAGGACAAAGACCGCGAAACCCTGGTGAACAAGCGCCATCGAGAGCGGCACCTGCCAGATCAGCGTCAGGATGCCGAAGACCGCCTGCAGCACGACAAAAACTCCCAGATGCGCACCTGCACGGCGCAGCGAACTGCGCCTGCTGACCCGGAAGGTCGACCACATCAGGATCACTGCCAGCCCGATCAGAATGTAAGCCGTCATCCGGTGCTGGAACTGAACGGTCAGTACATTTTCAAAGAAATTCAGCCATACCGGCTGAAGCAGCAACAAGCCGTCAGGGATAAACTGTCCGTCCATCAGGGGCCACGTGTTGAAGGTCATTCCGGCATTCAATCCGGCGACGAGGCCACCCAGGAACATCTGTACAAACACCACGGCAAGAACGACGGTGCTCAAGCCGGTCAAGCGGTCCTGTTCGTCGGGCAACGGGTCTTCAAGCGGTGTCAACCGCCTCGCGATCCAGAACAGATAGGCGAAGATGATCAGCGCGAGTGTCAGATGCGTGGCGAGACGGTATTGGCTGACGTCGACACGATCAACCAGCCCTGAAGCGACCATCCACCAGCCGACGAAGCCCTGGAGCCCTCCAAGGGCGAGGCCGAGCAGAAGGCGCGGTTTCAGCCACGGTTCGACACGACCGGCGACCCAGAACGCCACCATGGGGACAAAGAAGGCAACCCCGATGACGCGTCCAAGCATCCTGTGGCCCCACTCCCACCAGAAGATGAACTTGAATTCCTCCAGGCTCATGCCCTTGTTGATGAGCTGATACTCCGGAATCTGGCGGTATTTTTCGAGCTCCTCTTCCCACTCCGCTTCACTGAGTGGCGGGATGACACCGTGTATCGGTTTCCATTCGGTGATGGAGAGCCCGGACTCGGTCAACCGGGTCGCTCCGCCAACCACGACCATCGCGAGAATGAGCAGACACACGCAATAGAGCCACCAGCGGATCATCGTCCGGCTGCGCCTGAGCTGTTCCAGTTTTGCAGGCGGGATCTGGACGTCGGCCATCCCCTCTCCCTTGGCAATAACGTTCATAAAAGCGCCCCGGTTATTCCATCGCCGATTTGACCTTTCGTGTGCGGAGATATAGGTGCAATAACACCACGGCAAGCGGACTGAGACATTTTGCGTCAATCGGTCTCGCATTATGCGCCGATAGATCGCTAAAACGGACACACCCGACGATGGTTCCCTCGTTTCGCAAATTTGTAGGCATGGTCCTTCTGGTCACCTTCGTCATCATTTACGCCTTCACGGCGATGGTGATCGGTGACATGACGCTGCAGCAGGCCTCGAACCTTGTGCGTTTTGTCTATTTCGCGGTTGCCGGCCTGCTTTGGGTCATTCCGGCAGGCGCCATCATCTGGTGGATGGAAAGAAGCGGGAAAAACCAGACCTGACCCCAAATCCCGAGGCGGCCCAGCGGGCTGCCCGATATAGCGCGAACGGAGCACCGGTCAGGTACTGATCAACGACGGCCGGATCCTGAAAGCGTCCGTTCAGCGACACCCGGGGCAACATCATGGGATCGCGTGCATTCACGGACTGCAATACGCCCGGAAGCGTTGTGACCGAGGATGAAAACCCGATGTCGCGCAGGATTTCCGCGTCGCGCAAGCTGACAGCGTGCGACTTTCCATAAGGGTAGGCAAAGTGCTTGGGCCGCCGGCCAAGTTCCCTTTCCAGAATTCCGACGCCCTTGGTGACATCAGCACGGGCAGAGGAACTGTCCAGCCGCGCAAGCGCAAAGTGGTCATGCGTATGGGCCCCGATCGTGACCAGCGGATCGCTCGCCAGTTCGCGCACCTCGTCCCAGGTCATCATCTGCTGGTCCGCGAGATCCACGAGGTCGAAGTCATATTTCTCGGCAAGCGCCCGTATGATCTTACGCTGATCGAATTCGCCGATTTCGAGGGTCAGGTAGTCGACGATGCGCTCGAAGCAGGCGGTTTTTTCAGCCGTTGTTCCGCATGGCAGACCACTTTCCTCCCCCGCCTGGGTGAACTCAACCGTTTCGTTTGCCGCGATGATCCGTTCCAGCGCCAGCCACCAGAGTTCACTGCTGCGCTCGACAAGGCCCGTTGCCACAAACACCGTGAATGGTGCCTGCAGGTCCTTCAGTACCGGATAGGCTATCTGGAGATTGTCCCGGTAGCCGTCGTCGAAGGTCAGAACGGCATAACGGTGATGACCGTAGCCCGACTTCAGAAGATCGACCGCTTCGTCCAGCGATATGATCTCGTAGCCGTTCGCCCGGATACGCTCAACCGCAAGGCGCAGAAACTCCGGGGTGATTTCCAGATGCGAGTTAGGCTGAAATTCGTCGTCACGGGCCGGGCGGACATGATGCATCATGAAGACGGCGCCGCACCCTTGCGTCAACGGTGCCATCGCGCGCCCTAAACCGGATCCCTTCAGGACCCGGAATGCACGCGAAACAGCTTTTTGACGAATGCCCATATGGCGGCGGTGCCCGTTGATGAATTAAGCGCCATTAAGGCACGTATTCTTTAACAATTACTGCTAAGTCTACCGAGCTTGAGATCGGACGACCAGCACAACCCAAAGCTATCGTCAATGATCGTTTACAATGGATTACTCCCATGCCAGCGGCAAATGCAACCAATCCAAGCCCTGAGTCTGAAGACGAATTCAAGCGGAGACCGTCTGGTCTGCAGATCGCACTTTCCGACGACATTCGCGCGGCCGCTGCAGACTGGAAACAGCTCGCGGCCACGGGTTTCGGCAACCCCTATCAATCCCCGGGCTGGCTCGCCGCCTGGAGCGAGACGATCGGGCGCGATCTCGGTATTGACCCTGTGATCGTGACGGTCCGGCTCGATGGCAAACCTGCCCTCGTCCTTCCGCTGGGTATCCAGAATTCGGCCGGCACGAGGACGCTGTCATTCCTTGGGCATCAGCACGGAAACCAGAATACGGCGATCTGGGATGCCGATTTCTACCGGCAGGTGGGCAGCGCCCGGATTTCCGAGCTTCTGGCACATGTCTGCGAAGAAATGCAGGCCGATCTGCTGCTGTTGCAAAATGTTCCCGGGACCTGGCACGGCCGCGCGCATCCGCTGGTTCTGGACGGTGCCACACCCAGCCCCAGTCCAATCTTCACGCGCCGACTTTGCGATGATTTCGACGCGCTCTTTCGAGAGACGCACAGCAAATCCTCCCGCAAGAACCTGTTACGCAAGCAAAGACACCTGCAATCCGTCGACGGCTACCGGGTGGTCCGGGCGGAGACGGAAGCGGACCTTCGGAGCGGATTTGAAGCCTTCCTCGCGCAGCGGGAAAAACGCGCACAGGAGGCGGGCATTCCGAATGTCTTTTCTGATGACGCTGCAAGGCGGTTCCTGGAAGAGCTTCTGGGGCTGAACGGCACCCGGAACGCATCGCGTGAACTGGACCTCTGGTTCCTGGAGGCAGACGGCAGGATCCGGGCAACCTATCTGTGTGCGAATGGCGGCGGTACGATCCACGCCTACAGCAACAGCGTTGCGCATGACGAGTTGCTGCCCAACAGCCCCGGTCTTGTCCTGATCAAGGAAATCATCGAACACGCCTGTTTGGACCCGAAGACGATGGAGCTCGATCTCGGCCTTGGTGAAGAGCGGTACAAGACCTCCTGGGCCGAACCGGTACCGCTCGCGGACAGCCGCCTCGCCGTTTCTCTCAAAGGCAACATCAGGAAATCCCTGGAAGTGCTTCGATTACAGGCAAAATCTGCCGTACGAAACTCGGACGTCCTATGGCCGCTGGTGCGGCAGATGCGCCGATGGAAGTCGACCTCGGGCGGCTCGTAACTCCCTCGTATCCGGCCGCTTTGTTTCGTGGCACACCCAATTCAAGCGGTCAGGGGAATAGGTGCAAGCGCCCCGACAATCGGCTTTAGCGTTTGAAGGGGCATCCCGGCACGGGCCTTGCGGATCAGGACCTTATGCTGCGTGACCGTCACCGTTCCGGCGGGGATCCGGTGTCATGTCGCCGGCAATCAGGACTTCAACCCTGGCTCCGGTGTTGTGCGCCAGAAGATTTGCGGCACTTTGCAGCTCGTGGCCATGATCAGGAGCGCTTGCAGCTATGAAGACGCGATCGGCAAAGCTCAGCATCCGCGCGCTCGCAAGCGATCCGTCGATCGCACCAAGATCGACGACGACCACTTCATAGGTGGACTTGATCGCGTCGAGGGCGAGCCTGAAGCGATCGGACCTGACCATGTCGTCCGTAATGGCGAAGCGGCCGGATTCGATGATATGCGCCTTCGAAACCGCGTCCCGGTAAACCACCTTGGCAAAAGGCATCCGGCCGGACACCACGTCGGAGAATCCTTCCGCAGCCCTGTTGTCCGCCTGATCGGGGAAGACCTCGACAACAAGGGAAGACACACCGTTTCCGGCCGCCTTGCGCACAAGATCGAAAGCAAGGTCATGCGACAGACTTTCGTCATCGACGCTCAGAACGACAATACGGCCGGTCACATCAATGTCCTTGGAGAAGGATGCCTTGGGCTGTTTCTTCCAGGGTATGTCGGGTGTCTTGTCTGCCAGCGGCTCCAGCGCGGTCTCCTTGTCGGTCGCCGGTTTCGGCTCGTCCCTCGCCGGCGTTGCATCCTCATCGGCGCGCAGATTGTCCAGCCAGTCCGGCGAGACATCCTGATCGTAGTCGCTCCTGGCATCGACCGGTTCACCCTTGTGGCGCGTACGCGTCCGCCGGGGCGCTGCAGGAATGTCAGCAAGCTCAACGACGCTGTCCGATCCAGCTGACCGTTCGTGCGGCTCCCCGCGCCGCAGGTCCGGCGAAAGATCAAAATTTGCC
Organism: Roseibium sp. MMSF_3412; assembly: GCF_030733265.1. Taxonomy (GTDB): domain Bacteria; phylum Pseudomonadota; class Alphaproteobacteria; order Rhizobiales; family Stappiaceae; genus Roseibium. The sequence goes on from NZ_JASHJI010000016.1 coordinate 80,830, forward strand.
GAGGATACGCCATATCCGGGCGACCACCCCAATGGATCGCGCGCGGAAAGGTTCGCACTCATGAACTGCCCGCTTGACCCAGGTTCCGTGGAAGATGCGCGCCGGTCCGGCTGAGCGTGCATTCGCGGCGCTGTCGAGGCACCTGCGGGGTTGACCCGGTAAAGGGCGTTGCCTGAAAGAAAGGCACGCATCAGCACAAGCGCACAGCCCAGTATGAACGTAACCAGCGCGGCGATGATCGTGCTTGGAATGATCTTGGGAGCGTACGGTTCCACGGGGACACTGGCACGCGAGATGATGCGCGCGTCCGCGGGAAGCACCTGCGCGCGAAGCCGGGAATCAGCTTCCTGGAAGCTGAGCATGAGCTGATCAAGCTGGGCCGCTTTGGCATTTGCTTCCCGTTCCAGCTCGCTGAGGCGCGCCTGGTCCGCGTTGGTCCGGGCCGCTGCCGTCTTCAAATCCTCAAGACGCGCTTCCAGCGCAAGCGCCTGCTGATTGGCAACCTTCGCGTCGTTTTCCAGACCCTGCAGGATCTTGCCGGCTTCCGAACGGATCTGCCGGTCGTAATCTGCAAGCTGCGATTCAAGCGAACGAAGCTGCGGATGGTTTGGCAGGAGCGTGATCGACAATTCTGCAATGTTTGACTGGATTTCGACCTGGCGCTCTCTCAGTCTCTGGATCAGCGTCGAATTGAGTACATCGCTTGCCGTTTCAAGCGACCCGCCGGAATTGAGCAATTCCCTGAGCAGGTCAGCTTTCGCCTGCGCCTCTGCCTTGGAGGCCTGGGCCGCGGAGTAGTCGCTGCTGGTTTCGGCAAGCTGCTGCTGGCTCAATGGAATGTTGTCGGCCCCGATCAGAAGATCCGCCCGTGCCCTGAAATCCGCGACAGCCTGGCGCGCCGCCTGCACTTCCTTGCGCAACTCGATGATCTGCGGCTCAAGTGCAGCCGACGCCAGTTCCGTCGTCTCGCGCTTGGCGCTCGACTGCAAGGAAAGATATTCATCCACAATGGTGTTGGCGACCTTCGCCGCAAGAACGGGATTCTCGGCGGAATAGTCAACCGCGATGACCCTCGATCCCTCGAGCTGGTAGATGTCGAGGTTCTCATAGAAATGCTTGAGGACCCTCTCCTCGGCGCTGTTGCCCGTCGTGTCGCTTTTCAGACCGATCGCGGTCAGCAGATCACCAATCAGGGACCCGTCGCCCCTGGCATCGAATTCGGGTATCGCAGCAAGGTTCAGTTTGGTCGCCACCCTGCGAGCCAGATCCGCGGACATGAGCAACTGCACCTGACTGGCGACACCTTCCGCGTCCAGAAGCGCCCTCTCCTCTTCAATACCGCGTGAAGCGCCGGGGAACTTGTTGTCCGTGCTCTCGATCAGAACCCGGGCTTCGCTCTTGTATTTGGGGGCAACAAATTGCAACCCGACAAAGACGGCAGCCGCCACAAGAAGCGTCAGCGGCAACAGCCAGCCCAAAGCGCGGCCGATCGCGCGCAGCAATCCGCCAAGATCAAGCGCCAAGTCGTCGTCGGGATGTGTCTGCCGATCAGCATTCATTGCGTTCTGTCTCCACCTTCCGGCGAACTATCGCGAATTAGGGTAAGCGATCGGTTAAGCTTTCTGCAATTGCATGTTCGCCGGCGTTAATCATTGCACCGCCCTCAGTTGTTTTGACAGGTCATGTCAAAAACGCTCTTCACGCTCAATTAACCATAACACGCGATGCTGTCCTGGAATTGTAGGAGAGTCGCTGATGCGAACGAGAGCGCTTGTTGTTCTGGCCTTGTGCCTGGGCCTTGCCGCGTGCAGTGGATACAGACAGCCGCCAACGGCGTTTCATGAAACGCTGACACAGCCATATCGCCTGGACTCCAGCGACAGGCTGCGCATCATCGTGTTTGGACAAGACGACCTCTCAAACACTTATGTCGTTGATCAAGCAGGTTATATTTCCTTTCCGCTTGTCGGCAGCGTTGCAGCCAGAGGAAAAACCCAGCAAGGCCTGGCATCCGAGATTGCCGCCAAATTGCGGCAGGGATACATCCGCAATCCGGATGTTTCCGTTGAAGTGGACACGTATCGCCCGATCTTCGTCATGGGCGAAGTGCAAGATGCAGGCCAGTACAACTATGTCGCCGGCATGACAGTGCAGAACGCGATCGCAACGGCAGGCGGTTTCAGTTCAAGGGCACAGCAAACCAATGTCGACATCACCAGGCAGATTAATGGTGAAATTCTAAACGGCCGTGTTCCCATTTCGGACCCGATCCGCCCCGGCGACACGATATACGTCCGGGAACGCTATTTCTAAAGCGCCCCTCCATTAACTGTGGACTCACCTCCGTTTGATACGGTGCAGCCTCAATGCCTTACGGGTTCAAAAAGAAACCCGGGGGTAAGAACAGGGAAACTGCACCATGACAACGACCCCAATGCGGATCGTGCATTGTGTCCGTTCGCCTATTGGCGGGATCTTCCGTCACATACGCGATTTGGCGACCGCGCAGTCGGAAGCCGGGCATGATGTCGGCGTAATTTGTGACAGCAGTACGGGCAGCGTATTCGACAACAAGCTGATGGACGAGATCAGGCCAAGGCTTTCGCTCGGCCTGGCACGCTTTCCAATGCAGCGGCAACTCACTTTTCAGGACATGTCGGCGGCGATGGCGCTTTACCGCCATGTGCGTGACCTTCGACCGGACGTCTTGCACGGGCACGGCGCGAAAGGCGGGGCCTATGCCCGGCTGATCGGAACGGTGCTGCGGTTGCGCGGCAACAAGGTCGCCCGCGTCTACTGCCCGCACGGCGGCAGCCTGCACTACGACCCGAACCGGTTCGAGGGCCGCGTCTATCACACTCTGGAATACCTCCTCGGCCGTCTGACGGACGGGATCGTCTTTGTGTCGGATTACGAGGCGGCCGCCTACGAAAGCAAGGTCGGTCTTCCGAAGGCCAGGACGCGTATGGTCTATAACGGCCTGACGCCTGCCGAGTTCACGCCTGTCCAGACCGGCGCGGATGCGGGAGACTTCCTGTATATCGGCATGCTGCGCGACCTGAAGGGGCCGGATCTGTTCATTGAGGCCCTCTACAACATCCGCCTGAAAACTGGTACGGCGCCCAGCGCCCATATCGTCGGCGAGGGACCTGACGAGGAGCGCTACCGAACGCTGGTGTCGTCACTCGGGCTGGAAAAGTCGATCACCTTCCACGGCGCCCTTCCCGCGCCCGAGGCTTTCAGACTGGCACATACCGTCGTGGTTCCGTCACGCGCGGAGGCGATGCCATACATCATTCTGGAGACCGTTGCCGCACAACGGCCTCTGATCGCAACGCGCGTCGGCGGCATCCCGGAGGTTTTCGGCAAATTCGCCGACCGGCTCATTGAACCCGGTCATATAGGCAAGCTCACAGTTGCAATGGAGAACGCATTGTCGGAACCGGAGCGCATGTCCGCCGACGCCAGGGAGTTGCGTAACTGTCTCGCCGAGACATTCTCTGTCGAACTCATGAGCGACCGGATCACCACGCTTTATCAAGAACTCAAAGGGCTCAAACCGCAAGAGGTTTCCGTTGCCGGCGCGAAAGACGCCGTCGCGGCACGTGCAAGGCCTCAGTCCGTTTACGCCAGATCGAGCAACCGATAATGAACAATCCAGCCCTTAAGCCCTCCGAGATTGTCCCTCAGGAACCAGACATCAATTCCGGTGTCGATCTGCGGCAGAATCTGGAAAAGCAGTTCAGGCACAGCGTCAATGACGCGATTGGGCCTCAGAACTTTCATGCCTTGCCCTCGGCTGAAAACGGTCTTTCTGTTGCTGCGTTGCAACTCGCACAAAGCCTTGGCGGCAAAGGCGTTTCCGTTCCTGTTCTGACAGGTCTCGTCCGCCTGAGCGACGTTCTGCTGATCGTTACAGGCGCAGGCGCAGCGGCTGTTTTCGGCGGCGGTGCGCTCGACGCCGGCTGGTCCGCCCTTTTCGCAACAGTTGCCGCTGTCCTGTTCACGCTCGCCTTTTTCCAGGCCGCCGATGTCTATCAGGTCTCGGTGATGCGGCAGGGACTGTCGCAGCTCGGACGCGTCGCTGCCGGCTGGACGCTTGTGTTTGCCATGTTCGCCCTGCTTCGCTCCACCACCGGAATAGGTTCCGGGCTGCCCGATCCGTGGATCGGCGCCTGGTTTGCCCTCGGGTTGACCGGGCTGTGCCTGTCGCGCCTTGCCGTCTATTCGCTGGTGCGTCACTGGATGACCCGCGGCCGGCTTGAACGACGCGCCATTATCGTGGGCGGCGGCACGGCGGCGGCGGAACTGATCCACGAGATCGAAGCCCAGCCGGACAACGACATCCGTATCTGCGGCATTTTCGACGACCGGGCCAATGACCGTTCGCCGCCGGTCGTTGCCGGATATCCGAAGCTCGGAAACATCAGCGACCTCGTCGAGTTTGCCCGCCTTGCACGGATCGACATGCTGATTGTATGCATACCCCTGCGCGCCGAGAAACGTGTCCTGCAGCTTCTGAAGAAGCTCTGGATCCTGCCCGTCGATATCCGCCTGTCGGCGCACACGGACAAGGTTCGCTTCCGGAACAGGGGCACCTCGTTCATCGGCACGGTTCCCTTTGTCGACGTCGTCGAAAAGCCGATTGCCAACTGGGACATGGTCGGCAAGCGCGTCTTCGATCTCGTGTTCGCCTCCGCGGCGATCCTGGCGCTGTTTCCGCTGATGATCGCGGCAGCAGTCGCCATTCGCCTCGACAGCAAGGGCCCGGTCCTGTTCCGTCAGAAACGCTATGGTTTCAACAACGAGATCATCGAGGTTCTGAAATTCCGGTCCATGTATACCGAGATGTCGGACCCCGATGCCAAGAAGGTCGTGACCAAGGGAGATCCACGCGTGACCCGCGTCGGCCGCTTCATCCGCAAGACGTCAATCGACGAACTGCCGCAGCTCTTCAACGTTCTGTCCGGCAAGCTGTCGCTTGTCGGCCCGAGGCCGCACGCAGTCAACGCGCACACCAACAACACCACCTGGGACGACGTGGTTGACGGCTATTTCGCCCGCCACAAGGTCAAGCCGGGCGTTACCGGCTGGGCACAGATCAACGGATGGCGCGGCGAGGTCGACACGCCGGAAAAAATCGAAAAGAGGGTCGAATGCGATGTCTATTACATCGAGAACTGGTCGATCCTGTTTGATCTGAAAATCCTGTTGCTGACGCCGTTCCGGCTGCTCAACACGGAGAACGCCTATTGAGTGCTGCCGCCGGATATCCTGGCGCATATGCACCCCATGCGCCAATTGGCCTGCCTGTCAGAAGCCTAGGCAACGGCGCGCTTTGGCTGGCCGCGTTCCTGTCCGGTTTCGTGATTGAAGAACCTGCGCCCTACGAACTCTACATGGCGCTGCTGACGGTGGTCTGGCTCGCATGCGGACTGAAGCTGAGGCGCGAGTTCGGCCCCCTGATCATCTGCCTGATGCTCTACATAACCGGCGGCATTGCCTCCATTCCGATCGCAAAGGATTTCGGCGATGCGTCCATGTATATGGCCGTATCCGGGTTTCTGGCGATCACGGCGATCTTCTATGCCGCGATCCTTGCCGAGAAACCGGAACGTTTCCGCATCATCCAGAACGGATATACGGTCAGTGCGGTGCTGGTCTCGTTGGTCGGTATCGCCGGCTACTTTCAACTGTTTCCAGGCGCTGAATACTTCACGCTCTACGACCGGGCGCGCGGGACCTTCAAGGATCCGAATGTTTTCGGGCCGTTCCTCGTCCTGCCGACGCTCCTGATCATTCAAAAGCTGCTGCGCGATTCGGTTCTGAAAAACGCGTTTCTGCTCGTGCCGCTCACCGTCCTGCTGCTCGGCATTTTCCTGAGCTTTTCCCGGGGAGCCTGGGGGGTTCTGTTCGCCGGTGTGCTGGTCATCTATTTCCTTGCCCTTGTGACAGAACGCAGCAACCGCCGCCGGGTGCGGCTGATCATGCTGGGCTTTGCCGGTGTGCTGGCGGTATTTGCGCTGCTGACAGCGGCGCTTTCGATCGACACGGTCGCGCAGATGTTCGAACAGCGGGCGCGCCTTGTTCAGGACTACGACAGCGCGAGGCTTGGCCGCTTTGCCCGTTACGCACTCGGATTTCAGCTGGTGATGGAACACCCGCTCGGCCTCGGAACGCTCGGCTTCCGCAACTACTTCCCAGAAGACACTCACAATGTCTACCTGAAGAGCTTCACGACCTACGGCTGGCTCGGCGGTGTCACCTATATCGTGCTGGCGCTGTGGACGCTTTCAGCCATGGTACCGCTTCTGTTCAAGTCGCGTCCGTGGACAGGGTTCACACAATGCGTCTTCGCCGTCTTTGTCGCGCATCTCATCCTGTCGGTGATCATCGACACCGACCGCTGGCGGCACATGTACATGCTTTACGGGCTTGCCTGGGGCCTGATCGCCGCCGACAGGCTCGAAGCCCGCCGCCCTCATGCCGCCCCGGTCATTGCAAAAGCCTGATGGCGCACCAACCGGGCGAGGTCTTACCGGAAGCCGGCAATCCGGCACCTGTCAAAACCATTGCGAGATGAGGTTTCTGGGCAAGCTGCGAGAAAGGCCGCCCCTGCCCGGCACAAAAAGAAAGCCCGCGCGCCTGTTTCCAGACGCGCGGGCTTTTTCGCTTCTAACTTCGTCAGAGAGAAGTTATGCCTGATTCCGGCGACGACGGCTCATGAAGCCAGCGAACGCGAGGCCGGTGCCCAGAAGAGCAATACCAGCCGGAAGCGGGATCGGCGTTACTTTGACAGAGTCGATATCGAAGCCACCGGTGGTCGCGCCGAACAGCGGAGTGGACGTGTCCATCAGGCGGACGGTGTCGAATACACCAGCGCCAGTGATAGCGGTTGCACCCGTCTGAGCGGCCAGGTTCGAGATGCTGTCTACGAACGTGAAGGATCCGCCGCTGCCGACATAAAGGTCAACAGACTCAGGGAACGCAGCCACATTGTTGAAGGTGATTTCGAACACTTTGACGACGCTGTTGTCGAACACTGCACCGAACGTCAGATCGACAAAGCTGCCGAAGCCGATTTCGAAGAAGTTGCCGTCTGCAGCACCCAGAGCGTTCAGAGCGTTGTCGCGGTCGTTTGCAGTACCACGAGCAGCGGCATCATCGTAAGTGATCGAAGTAGCGTAACCGCCGTCAAATCCACCAGGACCGACTGTTACCGGTGCCGCGTAAGCGGCGCCAGAAAATGCAGCCATAGCCGCAGCGACTGTCAATATGCGAAGAGATTTAATCATTTGTCTGCACTCAATTTAATAGTTTAACTACAAGCAACACCGAGACGCTTTTCGCCCCCCGTTACTACCCGTCGCACATTAGCGCCATATTGAGAAATGAGTCAATGCCCTTAATAAAATTTTAACTGCGATTTCTACGCGAATTGATGAGGTTACGCCGGATTTCATCGTTAACCAAATTTTAAAAAACCGCAATATGGCATACAACCGCAGAGAAACGCTTGAATTTCGAATTTGCCAGGTCTCGCATACGCTTATCATATTCATCGCCCACAACTTGCCGTGATGATCGCACCAGAGACGAAAACAGGGCCATGTTGCACATTATTGTGTCCAGTCTCCGGAAATCTCGAATGCATGCGCCGGTCCGGAACACGTCCGGACAAACATCAGAATGGAACGAAACAAGCCGCTTGCACTCGCAATGCGAACAAGATAGGTAGGACCCGTTCGGGCAGTAGCGCAGCCTGGTAGCGCACTTCACTGGGGGTGAAGGGGTCGTCGGTTCAAATCCGGCCTGCCCGACCATTCTTCTCAACGGCACACAGTTGATTTCTCCTGTTGCATGTGCCGTTGGTCTAACCCTCCTCCCCTTGCAAAGATGCAGACAGGCCAATAGCTTCGACACAGTGCGTAGGACGCGCGTGCGCATCGTGGGGCGGTGATCGGGGGCGATGAAACCACTTTCAAGATTTTCCATAACCGTCAGCCTGTTTACGGTGACGTTAAGTGTCGCCCTGGCGCTCGCGGCGACAATCATTTCCTACACCCACTATGCCAACAGGGAGACGGCCCTGACGGCCGGGCGCGAGCTTATGGAACGGTCCGCCGAAGTGGTCCGGCTCCAGACCGCGTCGCTGATCGAACCGATCAACGCGATCGCGCAATATTCGGGAGACTGGCTCGACGTCAACGTCGAACCCAAGGCGAGCGGCCATCCGGCGCGCAAGCGGCTGATTTCGTTTCTCTCCGCCATGCCGCAAATCGCCAACATCTATATCGGCTACGAAGACGGCAGCCACTATCTTGTCGGTGCCACGCGCGCTCTGCCGGAAGCGCGCCTTGAAGAAATGGGCGCGCCGGAGGGCACCGTCTTCCGCGAGCAGATCATCTTGAGGGGCGACCGGTCACGTCCCGTCGAGATTGAACGCTTTCTCGATGAGAACAGCGTCACGCTGCACACGAATTCAAACGAAGACGAGATCTCCTACGACCCGCGGGAACGGCCCTGGTACGAACAGGCCATCGACAGTCCATTCGTGGAGCGGACGGATGTCTATCTCTTTACCGGGTCCAAACGGCCCGGCCTGACAGTCAGCAAAAGGCATCCGCGTGGTGTCGTCGGCGTCGACATCACCCTGTCGGACCTCAGTTCGTTCCTGGATTCAGAACCACAGGCGAGAACCGGCGTTCTGGCGATCATCAGCCACGAAGGCACTCTCCTCGCGCATTCCTCACTCAAGGACACTCCGGAAGGCGATGACAGATATGCCGCTCTCGCCGCGCTCCAGGAACAGGTGCGCAACCCGGAGCGCGACAAAATCAAGACCGTCGAGGTCAGCGGGCATCCCTGGATGACACACATTTCCGCAATCGGACTTGGGGCCGGCGAACGCGAAAATCTGGCGATTGCGCTGCCATCGCGCGAAGTGATCGGCGAGATAACCAGGGCGTCTCAAAGAACGATCCTGGTCTCCGCGCTGATCGCGCTGTGCAGCATTCCGGTCATCTGGCTCGTCTCGCGCTCCCTGTCGCGACCGCTGAAGACACTCGCCAAGGGCACGCAGCGCATCCGGAACTTCGATCTCGACAGGCCGTTTGCGCAATCTTCTGTCGTCAACGAGGTGTTCCAGCTGGAAACCGCGCTGGACCAGATGCGCACGTCGCTTCTGACCTTCGGCAGATACGTCCCCAAGGCCCTCGTTCAACAGATGATCAAGCGGCAGGAGACACCCGAACCGGGAGGCGAGAAGCGCGATGTGACGGTCCTCTTCATGGATATCGAGAACTTCACCGCCATGTCGTCGAAACTCCCGCCCGAGGAAGTCATGAACCGCATGTCGCGCTATTTCGAGGTCGTGACGCAGACGCTCCTGGAACACGAGGCGACAATCGACAAGTTCATCGGCGACGCTGTCATGGCGTTCTGGAACGCGCCCAACCATGTCGACGACCATCCGGTGAAGGCCTGCAGGGCCGCGCTCGCGGTGATCGAGGCCTGCAAGGCCGAAACGGATTCCTGGTCGGACAAGGACATCCTGCCGCTGAGAACCCGAATAGGCCTTCACGCCGGAGAGGCCATTGTCGGCAATGTCGGCAGTTCGGACCGGCTGAACTACACGGCGCTCGGCGATACGGTCAATTTCGCCTCGCGGCTGGAAGGCCTCAACCGCGAAAAGAAAACCAGCATTCTTGTCAGCGCGGAGTTGGCGGCCCGCGTCGAAGGCCGCATCAAGGTTGTTTCAGCGGGCAAGGCGCAGGTCAAGGGATACGAGGACGCGATCGAAGTCTTCGAACTGATGCCGGACGACAAAGCCGTTTCGAGCTGAACACCTCGCGCCGCCATGGTCAAAAAAAGTCCGGGTTTCCGGGATACGGTTGTTCTCAGGCCTGAGCTTCTGCTGTCGACCCTGCAAACTAGCCGTCGCGGAGCCGCTCCGGTTTTCTCGTCGCCACATGCGCGAACGCGCTCTGTAATGACACTTTGTCCGGCATCCGATATTGATGCAAACTCGATCGAAACTGGCTATATTAAGGGTGATGTCATCGAGCCGCTTCCAATGCTGCGATGAAGACTTATAACAAAGACGTTGCCGAAACGGCATCCGGCAGAATCGTTCTGAATTGTCACGGCCCCTGGATCTGACGTGACAGGCGGAGGAAACTGAATGCATATCAAGCGCGTTGATCCGGCGAACATGAAAGGATTGGCGGGGCAGCACATTCAGGAGCTTGAAGAGTTCCTGCGGGCAACGGACGGAACATTCCGGCCGGACATGCCGCAGTTTCACCGTGTCGTTTTCACCTCGATCGCCGCCAGTGGCGAGCATATCCCGCAGATCGGGTATGTCGGTCAGAACAGCTATATCAAGGAAGTCATGGAAGGGCAGTTCGGCAGCGACTTCGCGTCGGCAATCCGCACACAGGATCCCAAATTCGACCAGGCCGTCGCAGGTGGCTTTGCCAGGGCCGCACAGGGCGACAGGGTCTTTGAGCTCGTCGAAATGGAAGTCACCCCTCCCGGTGCGCTGACCAACATACCGGTCAGCTACTACCGTCTGATCGAGCGGCTATGGCTCGGGTCGCCGAAACCGGTTCTCGTCAATCTCACCCTGCCGACGTCGGCGCAGTTTCATGAGCATCTATTTTTGCAAGATAGAGAACGTCTGACGGCCAGTTGAACAGAAACATGTCGTCCTGTTTCCTGTCCTCCGGCGGGTTCAGCCATCTGGTCGCGTAGGGATACCTGTGAAAAGCGCCGTAGATGTCACCGAGGGACTTGCGCACCCTGTCCGCCCGCGCAAGGCCGACACACGCATTGGCATCCTGCCAGGTTGCCAGACCGAGATAAAGGTTCATCCTCGCAATAAGCGCCAGGCGTTCAAGTGACAGCCTGGCCGAGCCGTGACCCGAGACATTCAGCGCATCACCGGAATAGATCAGCTTGCCCTGAATCTCCTTCATGGGCGGACACTCCCACGATTCGTCGACGGGGTATTCCGGTCCATAGATCCGGGCCAGTTGCACCCTGTGATAGTCGAGGTATTGCATCGCGCCGGTATCGAACAGCTGGCTGCAGTAAAACGAGACCGGCTCCTCGTCGGCGAAGGCCACATGGCAGAACCCGTTGTGGCCGTTGAAGTCGAAAAAACGTGTCTGGAAAAACGGTGTGACGTCCTTGCCGCACTTTTCAAGCGCGGGAATGACTTCACTGAAGTCCCGCAGAACACGAGCCGTGCAACCAAGCCCGTAGAGCCTGGCCCGGCACGCTGAATACGCATTGAATAATATCGAAACGTCTTCAGGTCCCAAGGAACCCCCCAATTACGTCAAGTCGCAGGTCCGCATGATCGCGATCAGCAGGTATTGAACAGGATGAATTTCCTAACGGTATTCCGTGGAGAGCGGACACCAGAAGCCGCTCCGATCCCGCAACGGGACCGTTCTGGACCTCGCTGACACAGTATTATTCCCTATTCGTTGTTTTGACTAGAAAAAAACAACAAATTTACCATAAATTGGAACTTACTTGGAAAATGAAGACTGTTAAATTCCAGTAAAATTTTATCTATTTTCGATTTTGGCAGCTACTTTCTATAAAATAGCCACAAAAATACGAATGCCACAGCCTTCACAACCATTAATATACTCGATAAATTTGTGCCTCGCACGCGCTAAACTGACAAATCCGGGGTTTGTGGGCCAAATACACCTATCTGCTTCCAATCTTGATTAATTTTCACCGCCAGGCTGCCATCGCACCGGTCCCTTTCCACACCGCGGTTGTGATTGTTTCCATGCCAAAGTGCACTTGCGCCTGAAAACATGTCCAGAAGGCTAGGTCATACCCTCGTAAATCAGGCCGCAATGGTATGGATGAATTTGTTCGGATACGAGGCGCAAAGCTGCCGGAAACCGTCCGGTTTCCAAAGATTTGCAACGACGTTGCCGGGCAAATTCACCTTGTCCCTCCAGGACGCAAAAACGGCTTCGATCTGCTGCGTCAAAGCGCTCAAACGGGCAGGAAGCCCGCTTTTCGCGCTTTTTCTGGCATCTCATTGCCGTTTGCTGCGCCATTGTGGGCTGATTTATGAGGGTATGACCTAGACCTGAGCACGTGATCACTTGCATATCCTGCTCGAAGTCTTTCACCTTGGGGTCCGTACCCTGGCCAAGCCCTGCCAATGATCGATCCCCGCATACCTGATCTGTGAGCCCAGAATGAGCCAATCGCCCGCTTTCGACCCGCTTTCCGAAGCCTTCGCCAGCGACCCGCACCCCTTTTATGCCGCCCTGCGGGCACAACCGGGTCTGACTTTTTTCAAGGACTTCGATGTCTGGCTGGCTGCCCGGTTCGACGATGTCTCGGAAATCGTCATGCACGACAAGATGGTTCGCTCGCTCGATCACGTCGCCAGCCCGGAAGAGATCGCTGATCAGAAACGTGCCGGCAACTGGCACGACATGCCACATCACAGCCGGTTCGTTCAGTTCTCCCTGCTCGACAGCGACGGGGACGTGCATGACAGGCTGCGAAAGCAGGTCTTCAAACTGTTTACGCCGGTCATGGTCAACAACCTGCGCGACAGCATCCAGAAGACGGTCGACGCGCTTTTCGACAGGCTGGCGGACAGAACCGAGATTGATTTCGTGGAAGATCTGGCAGCGCACGTTCCAGGCCATATCATCGGCCGCATCATAGGCGTACCCGACGCAGACTGCCCGCAACTGAGGACGTGGTCGGAAAACATCGTCCAGTTCTTCGACATAGATCGCTCCGATGAGCGAAAAGCACTCGCCGAACGCAATACGACCGAGTTTTATCACTACCTTCTGGAACTGAAAGCTGCCCGGGAGAAGACGCCCGGGGACGACCTTCTTTCCGTGATGATCGAGGCCGAAAGACAGGGGACGATGTCGCATGACGAGTTGTTCTCAACAGCGATGCTGATCCTCATGGCCGGGCACGGATCGACAATCGATGTTCTGGGCAGCGGCATGCACGCCCTGTTGACATTTCCCGGCGAGATGCAGCGGCTTCGCGACGCGCCAGGCCTGATGAAAACGGCGGTCCAGGAGATGTTCCGCTACGAGTCGCCCCTGCCCTTCTTCCACCGCTATTGCACGGACGATGTCGAGATCAGCGGTCAGACGTTTCCGCGCGGAACAAAATTCGGCGTTCTGTACGGGGCTGCCAACCGCGACCCCAAGCAGTTTCCGGACGCCGACCGTTTCGACGTTGCACGCACACCGAACTGGCACATTGCGTTCGGACGCGGCGCGCATTTCTGTCTCGGCAATCACCTGGCGCGGCTCGATATGGACATCATTTTCTCAACCCTGCTTCAGCGCTTCAAGACGATCGAACTGGCAGCAGACACCGTCTCTTACAAACGGGGGTTATCGGTGAGAGGGCCGCAATCGCTGCCGATCAGCTGGAAACCTGACTGAAAACGATGGCACAAACCTTTTTTCGGATACTTCTGTTCATCATCGCCTCAGGGTACGCCCCCCTAAATGAGACAGAAATGGCATGCGAAATGGCGAAATCCCGTTAGGAAGGGTGCGCGGAGCGGACTTCCTGCCCGGTCAAGCACCCTGACGCCACGGGGTGAAGCCATTTTCATGTCCTTCGGATTTGACCGGCTTGCTCCTCTTCGGCGTTGCGAAAGGCTTGAAAATGAGGGACATTTTCTGCGCTTCCGCTCCTTGACGAAAAGCAAGCCGCCTCAAACCATTTCGACCTCATTTATGGGGCCGTACCCTGGACCTCTGCCTCATTCCGCTGATCATTTTCACGCCTTTCCTGGCGTCTGAAAATCTCACGGATCATGCCTGGAAGATTTATGCAGCCTGCGTCTTGCCCATGCTCGCATTCATGGTCATCGCGCAGATAAAGGACGCTTCAAAAATGCCGATTTGGACCTTCGGTCAGAAGGTGCTTTTCACGGCTTTCGTCCTGTTCTTCTGCGCGGTACCCGCCACCATCTTCTTGCATGTCGCCCCCTATTTCTACACACTGCATTTTCATGAAGAAGCGGCTTCAATATTCAGAGTAAAGCGTGTCCATCATCCCTTTCGTGAAAGGCGCAGTTTTCACTGCCAGAACGGTCTCACAAGAACCAGCCAGCCTTTGTGGGGGTCTCGCCTGTGCGTTGATCAAAAGGCAAGCAGAATTGTTGAAGACACACTTGAGCGCCGAGGACACCAATCCTGCGGTATCCTTGTCACAGGCAGGTCAAGCAGGTACGGCATGATTCCTGATCGTGTGAGTTTGGCTGACCCGACAATTGAAAGACCCTGTTATGTCCAAGACCTCAGATAGACTTAGCCCGTCCCGATTGCCGAGGAATGTCGCGCGTGCGTCGTCAGCATCGCTGATCGCCTCCGCCCTGTTGCTGCCCAGTCTTTCCAACGCGTCGGAACCCGTTTCTGTCGGGCCCCGTCCCGCCTATCTCGTCAGCCAGATGGCGGATGGTGAGCTGAAAACCAGGCTCCAAGGCTGCATTGGCCAGCCGGTCGGCAAAACCCTGTTTTCCATTTCGCACCGGGGCGCACCACTGCAGTTTCCCGAACACACTGAGGAAGGCTATCGTGCCGGGGCTCTGATGGGTGCCGGCATCCTGGAATGCGACGTTACTTTCACCAAGGACAAGGAACTTGTCTGCCGCCATTCGCAGAGCGATCTGCATACGACAACGGACATCCTGGCGACGGAACTTACAGGCAAATGCACTGGTGCGTTCGTCCCAGCCAAAGGCGATACGCCGGCGGCTGCCGAATGTCGGACATCGGACATCACCCTTGCCGAGTTCAGGACCTTGCGCGGCAAGATGGACAGCGCCGACAAGACCGCCCAGACCGTCGACGACTACCTGAAGGGGACGGCCGATTGGCGGACCGAGCTTTACGGGCACACGGGAACCTTGATGACCCACGCGGAGTCGATCGCCCTGTTCAAGGATCTCGGCGTCAAGTTCACCCCGGAGCTGAAGGCTCCGAAAGTGGCCATGCCGTTCGACGGATTTTCGCAGGCCGACTATGCCCAGAAGCTGATAGATGAGTACAAGGCGGCCGGAATTCCCGCCGAAGACGTGTTTGCCCAGTCGTTCAATCTCGATGACGTTCTCTACTGGATTGAAAACGAGCCGGACTTTGGCAAACAGGCGGTCTATCTCGACGGGCGGCGCAATCTCAACCCTCTCGACCCGTCGACCTTTTCCCCCTCCATGGAGGAACTGAAGGACATGGGCGTCAACTATCTGGCCCCGCCGCTGTTCGTGCTTCTGACGCTGGAAGACGGCAAGATCGTTCCCTCGCCCTATGCGGAAGCCGCCAAGGCAGCCGGTCTCAAGCTGATCACGTGGACGCTCGAACGGTCAGGCCCGCTCAATTCCGGCGGCGGCTGGTACTACCAGACAGTCGGAGACGCGATCGACAGCGACGGAGACATGATGGACGTGATGCACGTGCTCGCCCAGGACGTTGGCGTGGAAGGAATCTTTTCCGACTGGCCTGCGACGACAAGCTTTTATGCGAGCTGTATGGGGCTGGAGTAACCTTCCCTAGCGCTGGCAAGGATTGTGAACTTTGCTAAGACCTTGTTCACCGATTCTGTTTACCCTTACGCGGCGTTAAAACCAGTCTGCGGTCAATGAGTTGAAAATACATCCTCTATCAAGCGTCGACAGCCAGATCCTGCATCAGGAGTTCCAGCCTCTGGACGGTGACAGGATATTGCGCCTTCTTGCTGAAGCGGCCGAGCTTGTCGGACTGACCGCCGAGGACTGCGTTCAACAGGAGACAGGGTCACCGGACGACATCAGCGTGCATGTTTCGGACCTGAAAGTGTCCGTCGTGCAGTCGATCCCCTTTGCCGAAGATGACTATTTGCAGGTTGCCCTCGACACGTTCTCGCTGGAAAACTTCATCAAGGGCGATCAGCGTATCGACGATGCCGTGACAGCCTGCACGCATGTGTCCGTCCAGCCCCTTACCGACAGCAACGTGACTGCGTTCAATGGCACTGAGAAACTGGGTGCCGGCGACCTGGCCGTTTTCGAAAACACTCGAAGCGCGCTGCGGGCAATGTCCTTCGCAAAGACGATTGTGTCGCGCCTCCTGGAGGAAACGGAGGCCGTATCGGTCTTTTGGGGGCCCAGTACATTCCTGCTGGAACCGGACACATTCAAACGGCTGGCAGCCTCAAGAGAAGAACTTCTTTTGTACTTGCACTGCCACCTGTTTTCCGAGGACGACCCTAAAACGGGTGAAACGCTGACCGGTGTCGTGGCGGCGGGTGCCCAATGGCTTGTGGGACGGTATGTCGAAATCAAACCGTGTCCCTTGCCGCCCGAATACCTTGTTGAAAAAGTGTATGATTTCGTCCGGACAGCGTTGAAATCCGACAGCATCGGAACCGATGGCCAGTCATTCGGCCGGGATGAAGATGAAGAAATCAAAGTCAGGCTGGAACCGCCGGAGGGCTATGCCCCGGGCCGGGTCCTGTTGCAGGTCGTACCAGAGGACGATGCACCGATTGCCGATGAGGCCGGCAAAGACCCGGAAGCTGAGCCCGATGCCCCCCCGAGCGAGGCAACCCATACAGTGCTTCCAGCTTCCTTGTCGCCTTTGTCGCCTGCGCCGGAAGCGTTTCGCCCACCCTCAGGGGGCGATTTCCGGGATTTCGATGATGAAGACAGGGAACTGGATCCGAACGATCCGGTAGACGCCGCCATCCTGCAACGCCTGGCGGAGCTGAACGAGACCGACGCGGGTACGGAAGACAAGGCCCCTGGCGAAACGGCTTCGGCCCCTGTCGAAGAAGAACCGGCAGCGGCCGAGGAAGAAGAAATCCCGGCGGAACCCGAATTGGCAGCCATCACGGTGCAGGAGGAGCCAAAAACGGTTGAGCCGGAGCAACGGCCAAGGCGACAAAAACCTCAGCCGAAACGCATGTCCATGGACGAACTCAGGAACTTCGCGAAAGAAGCTCAGGTCTCGCAAAAGGACCGGGACGTTCCTTCAAGGAAGCGTGGTTTCATCGGGAAAATGTTCAACGGAAAAGCGGGTTAAGCGGCAGCGCCTTACCGCGCCTGATCCAGGGTCCGTTTGCATTCCAGCAATTCGAACAAGGTCGCCTGCAGCCGACGGATGTCTTCCTTGGAAACTGCGGATTGCCCTGCTGGCGCGCCCGGCGTGGGCTTTTCACCCCTTAGCCTGTTCAGAAAGTTGATCCCGCCCGAAGCGGGTGTCTGTGCCGTTTCCTCGGCACTCTCGGGCAGAACGCCTTTCGGCAGTGCCTCTTCTTCCTCAAAGGCAACCGCATCCGGCCGCTCTGCAGGCTCGGCTTCGTTGGTCTGGACCGTCATCGTTGCCAGCGGAGAGGCATCTTCGCGCCAGATCTGGGTAACGAAGCGCTGGCCCTGTTCCTTCAGAATGCGTTGTACGCCCTTTATGGTGTAGCCTTCACCGTAAAGGAGGTGTCGAATACCCTTCAGGAGTTCAACGTCGTCGGGCCGATAGTATCGGCGTCCTCCGCCCCGCTTCAGTGGCTTTATCTGCGAAAACCGGGTTTCCCAGAAACGCAGCACGTGTTGCGGCAAGTCCAGATCTTCTGCGACTTCGCTTATGGTTCGAAAGGCGTCCGGGCTTTTTTCCTGTGAACTCATCCGGTCGTTGTTATTTGCTTGCCTGTCCCGTCAGCGCATCGTTGATCCGCTGCTTCAATACGTTGGATGGCTTGAATACCATCACGCGGCGCGGTGAAATCGGTACTTCCTCACCGGTCTTCGGATTGCGGCCGATACGCTCACCCTTGGAGCGGACCACAAATGAACCGAAGCTTGATAATTTTACCGATTCGCCGGTAACAAGACAGTCCGAAATTTCAGAAAGCACACGTTCGACCAGTTCTGACGACTCGGTTCGCGAGAGGCCGACCTTTTGATAAACGGCTTCACACAAATCCGCACGGGTAATAGTCCGATTGCCCATGACCCCTCCACAAAGATGCCAGCGATCTGGCTGATTTTGCAATGGAACTCCAACGCAAGGCCCTACGGTATTGCCTCACGGCGGGCCGGTCAACCGGAACTCCGCCTCAAGATAATATTTGTCGGCAATGCAATTGTCGCCAGTTACCAGCGGAGGAGAACTGATCCCCAGGTAAAGCCGCCGCCCATCGCCTCGAGCATAACGAGGTCGTTGTTTTTGACACGTCCGTCCTTCAGGGCCGTGTCAAGCGCCAGCGGGATCGAAGCCGCGGATGTGTTGCCGTGCAACTGCACGGTCGTGACAACTTTTTCTGGAGCGATACCGAGTTTCTTGGCGCTTGCATCGATAATGCGCTTGTTCGCCTGGTGAGGTACGAACCAGTCCAGATCTTCCGAGGACAGTCCCGTTGCCTCATAGGCATCCTCGATCACGTCGGTGATCATGCCCACCGCATGCTTGAAGACCTCGCGCCCCTCCATGCGAAGATGGCCGACCGTCTGTGTTGATGACGGTCCTCCGTCGACAAAGAGCTTATCCTTGTGCCGGCCGTCCGAGCGCAAATGGCTGGTCAGGACCCCTCGGTCGGCATTCGTGCCGGAGCCTTCGGTTTTCTCGAGCACAACGGCACCTGCGCCATCGCCGAACAGAACGCAGGTGGTCCTGTCCTCCCAGTCGAGGATTCGCGAGAAGGTTTCCGCGCCTATGACAAGGCAACGCTCGGAGATGCCGGAACGAATGTAGGCATCCGCCGTTGTCATGGCATAGACGAAACCGGAACAGACTGCCTGCACGTCGAAAGCAAACCCGTGCGTGATGCCCAGTTTGGCTTGCACGGTTACGGACGTTGCCGGGAACGTATTGTCCGGGGTCGCCGTTGCAAGAATGATCGTGTCGATATCTTCCGCCTTGCGCCCGGCGTTTTCAAGCGCGCGCTGCGCCGCCTCCAGGGCGAGATCGGAAGTTACCTGTCCTTCAGCGGCAACGTGACGCTGCTTGATGCCGGTCCGCTGGACGATCCACTCGTCCGACGTGTCGACCTGCCTGGCAAGATCGTCATTGGTAAGAACATTGTCGGGCAGAAAACTGCCGCACCCGGTCACGGTCGAACGGACTACGCTCACAAATCACCTTCCGATGTCGGCGCGGCTTCTGCGAAGCGGCCGCGATGGTAATGCACAAGATCCTGCGCGATCTTGTGCGTCAACTCGTTTTTCACCATGTCATAGGCCAGATCGATCGCCGAGGCATAGCCTTCGGCGTCGGTGCCGCCATGGCTTTTGATCACAATTCCGTTCAGTCCGAGAAAGACGCCACCGTTCACCTTGCGGGGGTCCATTTTCTCGCGAAGCAGATCAAAGGCGCCCTTTGCAAAAAGGTAGCCGATCTTTGACATAAAGGTTCGATTCATCGCCGAGCGCAAGTAACTGCCGATCTGCTTTGCAGTGCCCTCTGCTGTTTTCAGAGCGATATTGCCGGCAAACCCCTCGGTTACGACAACATCGACCGTCCCCTTGCCGAGATCATCGCCTTCAACAAAACCGGCGTAATCAAGCGAACGTAGCGGCGTTTCCCGCAGCAGCCGTCCGGCCGTCCTGACTTCCTCAAGCCCCTTGACTTCCTCAACGCCGATATTGAGCAGCCCGACGCTCGGGCGCTGCACACCGAACAGCGCGCGGGCCATGGCACCGCCGAGAATTGCGAAGTCGATGAGCTGCTGCGCGTCAGCGCCGATCGTTGCTCCGACATCAAGCACGACCGACTCGCCGCGGGTTGTCGGCCAGATGGCCGCAATAGCGGGGCGCTCGATATTCGCCATGGTGCGAAGACAGAATTTGGACATCGCCATCAAGGCACCGGTGTTTCCGGCGGAGACGGCAACGGAGGCGTCACCTGATTTCACGGCCTCGATCGACCGCCACATGCTCGAGCGCCAGCGTCCCTGCCGCAGGGCCTGGCTCGGCTTCGTGTCCATCGCGATGGAAACGTCGCAATGATGCAGGACCGACGCGTCCCTGACCCGCGGGTATTGCTCGAGCAGCGGGCGAATGACGGTCTCGTTTCCATAAAGCAGAAAGCGAATCTCCGGGTGACGAACAAGTGCGATCTCGGCACCGGGAATAACGACTTCGGCCCCGCTGTCGCCGCCCATGGCATCCAAGGAAATCGGAATTGTTTTCGCCATTCAGAAGGTCTTTTAACGTTTCACACAAAAGGACGGCACGGGTCAGCGCACCAACGGGTTCACGCCCTTCCCGCAGGGGCTGGAGTCGGGCGCGAACATAACGGTTTTGCTCGGAGTGACAACCGTTTTCCTAAACTCTTTCTGATCTTGCGCCCAAATCCACCGAGTACAACTAATCAAACGGGCCTGCCGCACGTCACCAAACCTCTTATTTCAGTCTTCCGGTCTCGATTTTAAAGCCTCAAGTGCAGCAAAAGGCGAAGGTTCCCTGTCCGTGTCTTCCACCGGCTCGATGTCTGCGCCACCTGCCTGAAACTCCACGCCGGGTTTGCGCGGGAAGGGATCCAGCGAAAGCGCAAGCTCTTCGCAGATGACCGCTCCGAGGTCCAGGACACCATCAACCACGAGATCAGGCGGATCCAGCGATTCAAGATCGATTTCAATTTCGCCGTCTTCGTTCAGGTCCCGGATTTTCCTGGGTTTCTTCGACGTCGGTTCAAACGTCCGGTCCACATCCAGCGTCAGATCGCTGTCGAAAGGTTCGAGCGTGACCACACAGGTCTGCGTGATGGAGGCGTGCAACGGCCCGACAACCCGCACACCCGCCTTCCGATAGGGTTTCAGCGTGAAACGGGCCTCCAGGGCGCGCATGCTGACAAGGTCATACGCTTGAGCAATAGCTTCAAGACCGCCGGTATCCGGCACCACGGTGATCGTTTCGTCCTTATCGACGACGCGATTCGTATTCACCTTGTATGAGTATGGAAAAGTTTCGTCTGTCATGTTCCAGGTATCCGATGCCGGTTCACACCGGCAAGTCCTTGAATGCCTCCGGGTCCGGCCAGCTCAGCCGCCCTTCCATGAGGTCTCCGGTTGCCTGCCCCGACAATTTGCCGGCGGCTTCAAGCATGTATTGGGCAAGACGCATCTGCGCCATGGGCTCGGGGTTGTCCGGAAAGAGGTTGCGACCCAGCGCTGCAGAGAGGTCTTCTGCATCCGCATTGTCAATTGCCGGGATGTACACATCCGCCCTGCCGTAGAAGGCTTCTCCCATCACCTTGACTTTCTTGGGAACGCGCGTGTCGCTGACCCCCATTTCGCGCAGGGAAGCATCCATGTCCTGGAAAAACAGATCAAATACGTTCTGAGCGAACTCGGAGACTTTCGCTCCCTCGCCGCGCATCCGCCGGAAGTAAAGCACTGCATGCAGCACGATAAGATCAAATCTGCCGTCAATCGTATCGGGCACCATAAAGTCTGTATAAAATGCGGGCTGCCGCGCTTGAGCCACGATTTCACAATAGACCTTGTGTTCAGCTTCTGTGGACCGGCGGCGAAACAGGCCGAATACCATGACCGTCTCCATTCAACTCAGGTGTTGCCTTGTGCCCTATCCCACGATAGTGAATTTGCCAAGCAACGAAATACAATAGTGGCCATTGCGGCCTGGCGAAACGGGACTTCTTAGATGAACTTCAAGGCGAGCGCCCTGATCCTTCCGCTTCTGGCGACATTGCCGCTCGGCGGTTGCTTCACCTCCACCTATACGCATGGCCATGTCGTGACGACGTCCATGCTGAACCAGGTGCAGGTCGGTTCGAGCCGCGAGCAGGTCGAATTGGTTCTAGGATCGCCGTCGACGACTTCAAGCCTGAGCGGCGACGCCTACTACTATATCTCTCAGAAAACGGCGACAACGGCGTTTCTGGCGCCTGACATCGTCGAGCAGCGCGTTGTTGCAATCTATTTCGACGACGACGGGTTTGTGCAGGATATCGGCAACTACACGCTCGAAGACGGCAAGATCGTCGATATCGTCACCCGCAAGACACGGACGGGCGGCGCGGATTACGGCTTCCTGACGCAGATCCTGCGCGGCGCAACGAACCCGGGTCTTGGGCTGTAACCCAAGCGAAGACCCGAATTTCCTTCGCTGGTTGCCGTGGGGCGGCGATCGGGCTCAGTGCGCCCGGCGTCTCCCTGGCGTCAGCCGACTCGAATTGCGCCCCGCACCGTTTCCAAAAAACAGCATGGGCCCCGACACAATCGCGAGCTTGTGAAGGCTCCCTGTTTCGGAGTAAACCGCATGTATTCAAGGGGCTGCAATCCGGGGCGCGGGAAACCATTTCATGAAAGTTGCGAACAGGAAAAGAATACTCGTCACGGGTGGTGCCGGTTTCCTCGGCTCGCATCTTTGCGAACGCCTGCTGGATGAAGGCGCCGATGTCCTGTGCATAGACAATCTCTACAGCGGTACCAAGGACAACATATCCCACCTGCTCGCAAATCCCCATTTCGAGTTTCAACGGCACGACGTGACGTTTCCGATCTACCTGGAAGTGGATGAAATCTACAATCTCGCATGCCCGGCCTCGCCGGTGCACTATCAGCGCGACCCCGTGCAGACGACCAAAACAAGTGTGCATGGCTCCATAAACATGCTTGGTCTCGCCAAACGCACAAGGGCGCGCATCTTCCAGGCATCAACGAGCGAGGTCTACGGAGACCCGGAGGTTCACCCGCAAACCGAGGATTACTGGGGCCGCGTCAATCCGATCGGCATTCGCTCCTGCTACGATGAAGGCAAGCGCTGCGCGGAAACACTCTTCTTCGATTACAACCGTCAGCACGGTCTTGAGATCAAGGTCGCCAGGATCTTCAATACCTATGGGCCGAGAATGCATCCCAATGACGGCCGGGTTGTCAGCAACTTCATCGTGCAGGCGCTTCAGGGCAAGGACATCACGATTTACGGGGACGGCCTTCAGACACGCAGCTTCTGCTATGCCGATGACCTCATCGAAGGATTTGTCCGCCTTATGGCCTCGCCCGCCGAGCTGACCGGGCCAATCAATATCGGCAACCCGTCCGAATTCACGATACGCGAACTCGCCGAGACCGTGCTGGACCTTGTCGGCGGTGCCTCCAAACTCATCTACCGTCCGCTTCCCCATGACGACCCGAAACAAAGACAGCCCGATATCTCGCTGGCGAAGTCGGAACTTGACTGGAGCCCCAGGATTCCGCTCAAAGAGGGATTGAAAAAGACCATTGCCTATTTCAGGGAACTCTGAGCCGTGATGATCCCGACCGACGCCCGCATCATCGTCGTTACCCCGGTCTACGAAGACTTTGAGGCCAGCAGCCGGCTGTTTCAGGAGTTGCAGGCCGAACTCGGCAACAGCGTCTATATCGTCGCCGTCGATGACGGCTCGGTGAAACAGCCGCTGGACACTTCCGGCATGGATCTGGCGGGGGCCAGAGGCACAGTCCTGAAGTTGCGGCGCAATGTCGGCCACCAGAAAGCGATCGCGATCGGCCTCGGATATGTCTCGACACATATCGGCGACAACCAGTTGGTGGTCGTCATGGACTCCGACGGAGAGGATCTGCCCTCCTCGATCCCGAAACTGTTGAGCGATCTTGAGAAGAATGATGTGGATGTCGTTGTCGCACGGCGCAAGAGCCGTTTCGAGACAATGAGATTCAAGACGTTCTACAAGGTCTACAAGCGCCTCTTCCGCATCATCACCGGCAGAACGATCAGCTTCGGAAATTTCATGGCCATGAAGCCGGTCGGTGTCAAACGCCTGTCGGCCATGCCCGAGCTTTCGATTCACGTTGCATCGGCCGTTCTCGCTTCGAAGCTGCGAATTGTAACCTGTCCACAGGATCGTGGGCCGCGCTACGCCGGGCAGTCCAAAATGAATTTCGTGGGTCTGGCACTTCACGGATTCAAGGGCATGATGGTTTTTGCCGAAGACGTTCTCGTGCGTGTCGGCATTGCCTCTGCGATCGTCGCGGCACTGTGCGTCGTCTTCGGATCGACTGCCGTTATCCTCAAGACAATCGGCTATTCGACGCCCGGCTGGGCATCGGTCGTTTTGGGCATCATGATCCTCATGTTCCTGCAGACCGGCGTGCTCGCCCTCATGACACTCATGCTGACCGGTGTGGTCAGAAGCGGAACGGTGACGTCGGAACTCGACTATCAGGATTTCATCGATGAGGTCCTGGTCAGCCAGCAGAACGCGCACCCGACCAAAATCGTTTCCTGAGGCGAAAAAACGAAATGGCGGTCCGCTGAAGGGACCGCCATGTCTCTTTTCAGTCTAACGAAAAGACGTTTCCGTCAATGCGCCAGGATCGCCAGAAGCAAGAGCGCCATGATGTTGGTGATCTTGATCATCGGGTTCACAGCGGGACCGGCAGTGTCCTTGTAGGGATCGCCCACCGTGTCGCCGGTGACGGAGGCCTTGTGAGCTTCGCCGCCCTTTTCGTGGGTGACACCGTCCTTGTCGGTGAAACCGTCCTCAAAGGACTTCTTGGCGTTGTCCCAGGCACCGCCGCCTGCCGTCATCGAGATGGCCACAAAGAGGCCGGTCACGATCACGCCGAGCAGCATGGCCCCAAGCGCCGCGAACGCATCCGCCGGGGTGGCAACCGCGCGAACGACGTAGAACACCACGATCGGCGACAGGACCGGCAGCAGTGAAGGTATGATCATTTCGCGGATCGCGGCCTTCGTCAGCATGTCGACGGCGCGTCCGTAGTCCGGACGTTCCGTGCCCTCCATGATACCCGGCTTCTCCTTGAACTGACGGCGGACTTCCTCCACCACCGCGCCGGCGGCACGGCCGACGGCCGTCATGGAGATGCCGCCGAAGAGATAAGGCAGCAGTCCGCCGAACAAGAGACCGGCAACCACATACGGGTTGGAGAGCGTGAACAGCGTATCGACGTCGATGCCCGCGAAGATCGATCCTTCCGCAGCCGTGCTGGAGAAGTATTTCAGATCTTCCGTGTAGGCCGCGAACAGCACCAGTGCACCAAGACCCGCGGACCCGATGGCGTAGCCCTTGGTCACGGCCTTGGTGGTGTTGCCGACCGCGTCGAGCGCGTCGGTTGTCGTGCGCACCTCCGCAGGCAGGTCCGCCATTTCCGCAATGCCGCCGGCATTGTCGGTCACGGGCCCGAATGCATCGAGCGCCACGACCATACCGGCCAGGGCAAGCATCGTCGTCACCGCGATTGCGATGCCGAACAGTCCGGCAAAGCTGTAGGTCACCAGGATGCCGGCAATGATGATGATCGCCGGAAGTGCCGTTGCTTCAAGAGAAACGGCAAGACCCTGGATCACGTTGGTGCCGTGACCGGTGACGGAGGCCTGGGCGATCGACTTCACCGGGCGGTACTCCGTGCCGGTGTAGTATTCCGTGACCCAGATGATGAGCCCGGTCACGATCAGACCCACGATACCGCACACGAAAAGGTCGAAACCGGTGAAGGTGGTTCCGCCGGAGGTGGTGTATTCGGTACCCGACCCGAGCCAGCCGAAGACAATCACGGCAAGGGCGACGGCCGACAGGACAGACGTCGCGATAAAGCCCTTGTAAAGCGCGCCCATGATCGAGTTGTTTTCGCCGAGCTTGACGAAGAAGGTTCCGATGATCGAGGTCACGACGCAGCTTGCACCGATCAGAAGCGGCAGCAGCATCAGGTCGTGAGCGTGTTCGCCGGTAAAGAAGATCGACGCAAGGACCATGGTTGCAACCACGGTCACCGCATAGGTCTCGAACAGGTCGGCCGCCATGCCTGCGCAGTCACCGACATTGTCGCCGACGTTGTCGGCGATGGTTGCCGGATTGCGCGGGTCGTCTTCGGGAATACCGGCCTCGACCTTGCCGACAAGGTCTCCACCGACGTCAGCGCCCTTGGTGAAGATGCCGCCGCCAAGACGCGCGAAGATGGAAATCAGGGAGGCACCGAAGCCTAGCGAGACGAGCGCATCGATCACGGTGCGGTCCGTCGCCTCGTATCCCATCACGCCTGTCAGGATGGCGTAATAGACGGCGACGCCCAGCAGCGCCAGGCCCGCAACCAGAAGGCCGGTGACGGCACCGGCCTTGAAGGCGATTTCCAGCCCGGCGCCGAGGCTCTGGCTGGCGGCCTGCGCGGTGCGCACATTGGCACGAACCGAAACCATCATGCCGATATAGCCGGCAGCTCCAGAAAGGACCGCCCCGATGGCAAAACCGATTGCCGCGGGTCCGGATAGCAGTATCCACGCGAGCACGAAAACGACGGCGCCAACGATGGCGATGGTTGTGTATTGCCTGTTTAGATAGGCGCTGGCCCCTTCCTGAATCGCCCCGGCGATTTCCTGCATGCGGGCATTCCCCGCGTCCGCCGCCATGACGGACTGAATTGCCCATGCGCCATACGCAATGGACAAGAGGCCACAAACAACAATGATGACAAGCTCGATCATACTTCCTCCCAGAACTGCGGCGGATCCTTTTTATTGTTGTTCTGGCCGCCAGATCGCACCGCACACAGATTCCTCAGCGTGAGGCGCGCACACGATAGCAACAAAGCGGAGCGTTTCGTCAAGCTCTCACATCGTTTAATTTCACTCTTCCGTTGCGACAAGATTTGATGCGATGCAGCATTTTTGCTGCACTGACGAAAGAGAATCTGGAAGATACTTTAAGCGGTTGTAACTGCTTTTCTTTCAGCCTGAACCAGCCAAACAAGCAATGCGATACACAGCACAACGAACGGAAACACCAGCACATTGACGGTTCCCCAGCCGAATGCGTTGAGAAGCGCTCCGGATGAAAACGATGCTGCAGCAACAAAACCGAAAACAAGAAAATCGTTGACGGCCTGCACCATATTGCGTTCCTCGGGCCTGTAAGTGTCGGTCAGCATGGCTGTCGCACCGATGAAGCCGAAATTCCAGCCGAGGCCGAGCAGCACGAGCGCGGTCCAGAAATGCGCCAGTTCAATTCCCATCAGCGCGACGACCGAACAGCCGGCAAGAAGGGCCAGACCGATTGAAACGATCCGCTCCTTGCCGAAGCGCGCAATGAGACTGCCAGTGAAGAAACTGGGCCCGAACATGGCCAGGACGTGCCACTGAATGCCAAGGGCGGCATCGGTTTCCGACAGACCGCAGGCGATCATGGCAAGCGGCGTTGCCGTCATGACCAGGCTCATGAGCGCGTAGGAACAGATGCCGCAGGCTGCCGCGACAATGAAACGGGGCTGCATCATGATGGTTCGCAGAGGACGACCACCCGATTGTTTCCTGCTCTGAACCGGGGGCTTCGGTATCCTGATGAAGGCGAGGAGAAAAAGCGACATCAGCGCCAGACCGGCCTGCGCCAGATAGGTTCCCGCAAACATGATCGGTGCGAACATGTCTTTTGTCGCGATCACGGTCTGCGGACCGACAACGCCCGCCAGCACCCCGCCTGCCAGCACCCACGAAATCGCTTTCGGCTTGAACGTGTCGCTTGCCGTATCGGCGGCGGCAAAGCGGTATTGCTGCACGAAGGCACCCGCGAACCCTCCCATGGAACAGGCCAGAGAAAACAGCAGAAACTGATCACGGAACACGGCAAATGAAGCGAGCAGACCGGAGAGTATGCCGAGGATCGCAGCTCCGGTGAACCCGGCCCTGCGGCCGAAACGGCGCATGATCATTCCGGCCGGGATCGTGCCGAAGGCGGTCCCCAGGACCATTGCGGACACGGGAAGCGTCGCAAGAGACTTGTCCTGGTCGAGCATCATGTACCCGACCAGCGGTCCCGTCGCGATCACGATCGAAGCCGATGCCCCGCCAAGCGCCTGTGCCAGCGCCAGCAAGACGGCATTGCGTTTCGCCAGGCGATCATCAACGAAGTGTTCCGGCAGTGCGGTGGTCATGCGTCAGGTCTCGGGATATGCCGGTCTCGGCGTGCAACGGAAGAGATCGAACGGGTAACACGCCCCGGTCTGCGCGTAAAACACAACCCGGCGACATGCGTCAACATGGCCGCCGGTCCTCAGAAGTGCGTGAAGCCGCCCAGGCCCTGCGCGGTGAAAGGCACTCCGTTTTCAAGACAGTTTACACGGCCCGTGCCTTCGGCAACAGTTCCGATTGGCGTTACCGGGCATCCGGCCGATGCTGCCTGTCGTTGAAATGCCTGCGCCCCGGATGCGGGAACGGCCGTCAGAATTTCATAATCATCGCCGCCGTTCAGGCATGCCAGAAACGTATCGCGGGACCTTGAGCGGAGCTGGTTCAAGGCAGGCGAGACGGGAACACTTGTCAACTCGATCTCAAGATCCACGCCGGATGCGGCAGCCATGTGAGCGCTGTCCGCGAACAAACCATCTGAAATGTCCATGGAAGCCGATGCAAATTCGGTCACGAGATCGGCCAGGGCAAGCCGTGGCCTGGGCAGGAGATACCGGTCGAGAACATGTCCAACGTCACGGTCCGCGAGGTTGTTTTCGGTGGAAAACCCCGTGTCGAGACGTATCTTGAGGCCTGCGGCCGCATCCCCGATCGTTCCGGTGACAAAGAGCGCATCGCCAGGTTTCGCGCCTGAGCGCCGGACCGTCCTGCCGGTCATGACCTCGCCTATTGCCGTGATGGAGACCTGCAAACCGTTGCCGGAACGAATGGTGTCGCCACCAAGCAGGCGGACATCAAAAGCGGACTGATCGGCCGCCAGCCCCGCACAAAACCGCTCAAGCCAGGTCTCTGTCCAGTCGGACGGCAGCGACAGGCCGAGCAGATAACCCCGTGGCCGGGCTCCCTTTGCGGCAAGATCCGACAGGTTCACCCTGAGCGCTTTCGCCGCAATCGCTTCCGGCGCATCGTCTTTGAAAAAATGCACGTCGGCGGCAAGCACATCCTTCGTCAGAACCAGGTCGCAACCGGGACCTGGCGCAAATACAGCCGCATCATCCGTCAGTCCGAGACTGCCCGGATCGGACGCCAGCGGGGCGAAGAACCGCCTGATCAGTTCGAATTCGCCAGGGCGGTCCTTCGACATGTCAGGACGCGCCGTCCGCCTTGCCGCTGTCGAGTTCCGCATTGCGCAGTTCATGCGCCAACCGGTCCAGAACGCCATTTACGAGACCCGGTTCGTCGTCCTCGAAAAACGCCTTCGCCACATCAATGTATTCGGAAATGATGACCTTGGCCGGCACATCCTTGCGGCGCAGCAATTCGTAGGAGCCCGAGCGGAGGATCGCGCGCAAAAGGCTGTCTATCCGTTTCAGCGGCCAGCCCTCGGTCAACGCGGTGTGAATGTAGGGGTCGAGAAACTTCTGATCCTCGACAACGCCGGCCACAATCTGTTTGAACCACTGCTCGTCGGCGTCGCGATACTGCGCGCCGTCGATTTCCTTGCCGAGACGGAACGCCGTGAATTCACTCACAACACTCGTAAGCGGCGCACCGCCGACGTCCATCTGGTAAAGGGCCTGGACGGCAGCAAGACGCGCAACGCCCCGTTTGTTGGCCGGACGCACTGTCTTGGCGGATTGTTCCGGGTCGGCCTTTCCGGTCATTCTACTTAAACTCCAAGGCGTTCGCGCAACGCAATCATGTCGAGGGCTGCGCGTGCCGCAGCACCACCCTTGTTCTTTTCACCGGCCTTCGCGCGCGCCCAGGCCTGCTCGTCATTCTCAACGGTGAGTATAGCGTTTCCGACAGCAAGGTCCGCATCCACAATCAGGTCCATGATGACCCGGTTGGATTCATTTGCCACGATGTCGTAGTGGGTTGTCTCGCCGCGGATGACCACACCAAGCAGAACGAAACCATCGTAGAGAACGCCTTCGTTTTCCATCGCCGTCATCGACATGGAAAGCGCAGCCGGGATCTCCAGGACACCGGGAACCGCGATGCGGTCGTAACTTGCACCGGCCGCCTCGATCTCCTTGATCGCTCCCTCGGCAAGCGCATCAGCCAGATCGTTGTAAAACCGGGCTTCGATGATCAAGAGTTTCGGTGCAGCGCTCATGGGTCAGTTTATCCTGTTTGGGGCGGCGACAGGAACCATGTCCGCCACTGTTTGTCCAGCCTCAATCGTGCAATGCAGCCAGAACCGGACAGCATTCTCGCAGCCGGAAGAGAAAAAGCACGTTGCTTCGAAAGGTTGGGACGTCCCCTACCCGTTCTTGCCGAATTCCGCAAGTCGCGCGGCGTAACGTGCCATCATGTCGACTTCAAGGTTTATCCCGTCACCGACATGGCGATCGGACCAGGTCGTGACCTCGAGTGTGTGGGGGATCAGGAAGACGGAGAACAGACAGCCGTCCACTTCATTTACGGTGAGCGATGTCCCATCGAGCGCAACGGACCCCTTCCTGGCAATGAAAGGCGCTGTTTCTTCCGGTGCCTCAAACTGGAAATAGACCGAGTCCGGATGATCCTCACGCTTCACGACGCGCGCTATGCCGTCAACATGGCCCAGAACAAGATGTCCACCCAGTTCCGCACCGAGTGTCAGGGACCGTTCCAGATTGAGCCTTTGACCTTCCCGCCAATCGGAGACAGTTGTCAGGGCAAGGGTTTCGGCGGCCGATTCCACCTCGAACCAGTTGCCCGAAGCATCGTTCGCCTTCGCTGTGACCGTGTGACAAACACCGGAGCACGATATCGACGCACCGATATCGAAGGTCTGGGTATCGTACGACGTTCTGATCCGCGTCCGCATCCCGGCGGGGATTTCGGACAGGGAAACGATTTCACCCATGTCGGTCACTATGCCGGTAAACATGTCAGCCTCCACGGCGTCTGAGGTATATGAAACGGTCCTGATCGAACGAACCTGCGTCGACCCGCTCGAATTTGGGGTCTGAAAGCACATCTTCAAGCGACATGTCCCGCAGGGCCGGTATGCCGCCCTCACCGATCACCACGTTTCCGGTGACAACGCAAAGGTCATCGACAAGGTTTGCCTTGAGGAAGGAGGACGCCATGCGCGCGCCCCCTTCCACCATCACGCGGGTGATGCCCCTTGTCGCAAGCGCGCTCAACACGACACCGGGATCGATTGAACACTCCCCGGCAGGGACCCGGATTACATTGACACCCGCTGCGGCAAGAAGTTCGAGCTTGTCCGGATCGGCATCGTTGCCGCAGATAAGCCACACCGGGACATCAACACAGGTGCGCACGAGCTTCGATTCAAGCGGCAAGCGCGCACACCGGTCCACGATCACACGCACCGGGGAACGCTGTGCCAATCCCGGCAACCTGCAGGTCAGTTGCGGGTCATCGGCGAGCGCGGTTCCGGTTCCGACCAGAATTGCGTCATGTTCGGCGCGGAAACCGTGCACCATTCGCATCGACAAAGGACCGGAGATCTTGATCTGGCCTTCACCGGACCGGCCAATGAACCCGTCCTTCGACACGGCCAGTTTCAGGAAGACATGCGGCCGCTGTTTGAGCTGGCGAAGCGTGAAGCCGTTGTAGAGGTCCCTCACGTGCTGTTCGCGGACACCGACAACGACTTCGACACCCGCGTCCTTCAACATGTTGACACCCCTGCCGGCCACACGCGGGTTCGGGTCCAGCATGCCGATCACCACGCGAGAAACTCCGGCTTCGATCAGGGCCAGCGAACACGGAGGCGTGCGGCCATAATGGGAACAGGGCTCCAGCGTGACATAGCAGGTCGCACCCCTGGCCAGCTCGCCTGCGTTTCGAAGTGCATTCACCTCGGCATGAGCCATGCCGGGCCTGGACGTAACGCCCCGGCCTGCAAGCACCGGCCCGTCCTCGCCTTCTCGCACGATGAGAGCTGCTACTGCGGGATTCGGCCAGACGCGTCCAAGTCCACGTCGGGCAAGACGCTCGGCTGCGGCCATGAACCGGATATCGGTCGTGGTTTCAGATGACATGACAATCAAATCGCAAAGATCATTGGTCTTTTAGTGACGCGTTCTCTGAATCGCTGAGTTCGTCCAGGAGCGCTTCAAAATCTTTTGCTTCTCGGAAATTTCTGTAGACGGAGGCAAACCGGACATAGGCGACATCGTCGATGCCCTTCAGCCCCTCCATGACGTGATTGCCGATCGTTTCGGCGGTAATTTCACTTTCTCCGGAGCTTTCGAGCTGCCGCACGATGCCGCTGACCATGCGCTCGATCCGGTCGGGATCGACCGGGCGCTTGCGTACCGCGATCTGGACCGACCGCATCAGTTTCTCGCGGTCGAAAGTCACACGGCGTCCGGAACGCTTGAGCACCATCAGTTCGCGCAATTGAACCCGCTCAAACGTTGTGAAACGGCCGCCGCAGGTATTGCAAATCCTGCGGCGGCGAATGGTTGTGTTGTCCTCGGTTGGACGGGAATCCTTAACCTGGGTTTCCTCGCCGCCGCAAAACGGACATCTCATGTGTCAAAGCTCCTGAGCGAGCCGGATCAACCCCCGTAGATCGGGAACCGGGCTGTCAGTGCTTCTACCTTGGCTTTGACCGCGGCTTCAACCGCTGCGTTGCCCTCTTCACTGTTTGCGGCCTTCAAACCATCCAACACTTCCGTGATCAGGGCGGCAACTTCCCTGAATTCGGCAACGCCGAACCCGCGCGTCGTGGCGGCCGGCGTACCAAGCCGGATCCCGGAGGTCACGAAAGGTTTTTCAGGGTCGAACGGAATGCCGTTCTTGTTGCAGGTGATGTTCGCGCGCTCAAGCGCCTTTTCCGCAACCTTTCCGGTCGCGTTCTTCGGGCGCAGATCCACAAGCATGAGGTGATTGTCGGTCCCGCCGGAAACGATGTCCAGTCCCTGTTCCTTCAGAGCTTCGGACAGGGCTTTGGCATTTTCCGCAACGGCGCGGGCATAGGCCTTGAATTCAGGCTGCAGCGCTTCCTTGAAGGCCACGGCCTTGGCCGCGATGACATGCATCAGCGGGCCGCCCTGAAGGCCGGGGAAAACCGCCGAATTGACTTTCTTGGCGATCGCCTCGTCGTTCGACAGGATCAGGCCGCCGCGCGGACCACGCAGGGATTTGTGCGTGGTGCTGGTGACAACATGGGCGTGCGGCACCGGCGACGGGTGCACGCCGCCTGCGACCAGGCCGGCGATATGTGCCATGTCCACCATCAGATACGCGCCGATGCTGTCGGCAATCTCACGGAACTTCTGCCAGTCCCAGACGCGGGAATAAGCCGTGCCGCCGGCAAGGATCAGCTTCGGCTTGTGTTCGTGGGCAAGGCGCTCGACCTCGTCCATGTCAAGACGGTGATCGTCCTCACGTACGCCGTAAGACACGACGTTGAACCACTTGCCGGACATGTTCACAGGCGAGCCGTGCGTCAGGTGGCCACCGGAATTGAGATCGAGCCCCATGAAGGTGTCACCCGGCTGCAGCAGGGCGAGAAACACCGCCTGGTTCATCTGGCTGCCGGAATTGGGCTGGACATTGGCAAACTGGCAGCCGAACAGTTCCTTGGCACGCTCGATCGCAAGCGTTTCGGCGACGTCAGCGAATTCACATCCACCGTAGTAGCGCTTGCCCGGATAACCTTCGGCATATTTGTTGGTGAAAATCGATCCTTGCGCTTCCAGAACTGCGCGCGACACGATGTTCTCCGACGCGATCAGTTCGATCTCGTGCCGCTGGCGCCCGAGTTCCTGCTGAACGGAACCGAAGATATCGGGATCAATTTCGGCAAGGGTACTTGTGAAGAAACCGGAATGAGACTGCCCGGAGCTTTCCATCAAAGACATCGCACTTTCCCTGTATTCGTATGACGTAGAACCAAGCCTCGGATTTCGCCCTTTCGGACACCGCCATGCCGTTTGGCCAAGTTTGCGCGAGGAAGTAACACAGCGCCATTGCAGAACCAAGGGGCATACCGACGCGGCCAATTGGGAAAACGACAGAGAATTTTCTCAAAGTCGCTTATCTGCATGACTTTTCATGCTTCGACGGCAAAGCAGCGCTCAGTACAATGTCGGATCTGATGACGGGCCATCGCGCTCGGCAATCTGGCTGATCCGGCGCTTGAGCTTGCGCACCGCAACGCGCTGCAGATCTTCTTGAGCGGTACTTGCGGGCCCGAATGTGGACACTTCTATACCGGTTGCAGCATCGATGGCGGTGACCTTGACCTGCCCACCGATCGGATGAAATTCGAGATAGATCTCGCCTGGCCGCGGCTCGCGACTCATCTGCCATCTCCCTGCTGCCCCAGCCTCCTAGAAGACACGAAACGCCGGCCTTATCAAGACCGGCGTCCCATTCCCACACATCGGATGAGCTTTGATAACCTAGGGTACGGGCTCATAAATGAAGTCAATTTGGTTTGGATTGTTTTGACCAACTGTTAGGAGCGAAAGCGCAGGAAATGTGGTTCATTTTCAAGCCTTTCGCGACGCAGCAGATGGCCAAAACGGCCAAATCCGAAGGACGGCAAAATGGCCTCACCTCGCAGCGTCACCGCGCTTGACCGGGCACAACGCCCGCTCTGCGCACGCTTCCTCGCGAGATTTTGCCATTTCTACCGCCAAATCGGCTTCATTTATGGGTCCGTACCCTAGAGGCGAGCCTGCGTTTCGGTGGTCAAGACGTCATCCCTGGCGTAGATGTCATCGCGGAAATGCACGACGCCATCGGCGTTGGCCCACGCGGTCACGTAGGTCATGTAAAGCGGAATGGACTTTTTCAGTTTCACGTCTTCACGCTCACCGGTCCGAATGACCGAGTCCACGCGGGTGCGATCCCAGTCCGGTGTCGTTGACTGCAGCATCCAGGTAACAAGCTCGCGTACGTTCTGAACCCGGACACAGCCGGAAGAGTGAAAGCGCTGGCTTTCGCCGAAAAGGGTCTTGGACGGCGTGTCGTGCAGATACACCTGGTGCTTGTTGTGGAAATTGATGCGAACAGAGCCGAGTGAGTTTTCAGCGCCCGGGTCCTGGGTGAACCGGTACTGCGTTGCTTCGTCGGTGTTCCAGTCGATCTGCTGCCACGCGAGTTCGTTGCCGCTCCAGTCGAAGATGCGGATGTTGTTCTTCGACAGGTATTCCGGATCTTCCTTCATCTTCGGAATGAGATCCTTGCGGATGATCGACACCGGAACCGTCCAGTAGGGATTGAAGTTCAACTCGTAGATCTTGCTGTTCAGGATCGGGGTCTGCCGGTCGATCTTGCCGACAACGGCGGTGTGGCGTGAGCGGACCCTGCCGTTTTCAACGGCTTCGATCTCTGCAGCGGGAATGTTCACCATGACATAGCGGTCGCCCAGGAAACCCGACATGGAGCGCATGCGCACCAGGTTGGTTTCAAGCTGGCCCAGTCTGACATGTGCCGGCACGTTCAACGCCTGCACCGTGTCATTGCCCATGACGCCGTCCGGGATCAAGCCATGACGCAACTGGAAGCGGCGAAGGGCTGCCTCCACGTAGGAATCGAACGCATCGGACAATCCCGCCTGCTGTTCCAGGTCGCCGGACGCAATCAGGCGCCGGCGCAATTCAACGACGCGCGGATCCTTTGCCCCGATCCTGAGCGCCTTGCCGCCACCCGTGACTGTTCCCCAGCCGCCGGCTTGCACAATGCGCTGATAACGGTCGATTGCGACTGCTATGTAATCGGCCGTTTCAGGCGACAGGGTCGGCGCCGAGGAATTCACCTCGGTGATGTTTTCCGTGGCGATATCGAAGTTGTCGGTCCATTCGACATTCTGCCGGTTCTGCTGGAGTGACTGCAAAGCCGTCTGCGCGCTCGCGGGAGCGCCCTGCACCAGCAATGCGCCGATACCAAGGGCACAAACGCCGAGGAAAGACTTCCCGGCACGCCACGCAGCAAAACCCTGTTTCCCGGACTGGCCGACCTTCATGTGCATCGCCAACTTCATTTGCAACGCCCTACGCCTTCAGATCTCGTGGTATTGAACCGGGCCAGTAAAACAGCTCCGGCTTCCTGTTCCAAAACAAATATCTACTCGGCAGAGGTTAATAAATCGCTTGAATTTTTAACCATGCCGCCGCCTTGAGCGCTGCACAAAGCCATTCTTTTGTGACCACAAGATGTCACGTAACAGCCGCCGACCGCAAATTTCCTGCGATGCGGGTTCATTTGAAGTCAGCCGCGCCCTGACTTCCGGATAAGAAGAAAAGCAAACGATTTAAAGCCACAAATGCGTGATGACCCAAAAACAAAAGCACCGCCCGGTGGGCGGTGCTTTGTCATCCGGATTTGCCGCGAATTTCAGAGCCGGTAAAGAATCTGGTCAGTCCAGAACCGCTCGAGCCGGCGCAGAGACTTGTTGAGTGCAACAAAATCCTCGGCACCGATCTCGCCGACCTGCTCAACCGACAGGATGTGCCGCTCATACAGATCGTTGACGATCTTGGCGACTTCCTGGCCCTTGTCGGTCAGGCTCACACGCACCGAACGGCGGTCCATTCTGGAACGCTGATGGTGGATGTAACCGGTCTCGACCAGTTTCTTCAGGTTATAGGACACGTTCGAACCGAGGTAGTAACCGCGCGTACGCAGCTCACCGGCGGTCAGCTCTGCATCACCGATGTTGAACAGCAGCAATGCCTGCACGCTGTTGACATCGGAACGGCCCATACGGTCGAATTCGTCCTTGATGACGTCCAGAAGACGCCGATGCAGTCTTTCGACAAGAGTCAGAGCTTCAAGGTAAAGTGGCTTGATTTCCACTTCGTCCGCTTCGCTCGGTGAAACAGCGTCGACTGCCCTACTTGCGGTGATCATGTGTTTGCGCCTCTTATAGTACCTGTTGATGGGCGGATATTTTCCCGCCTTGTCACTCAATCTAGCCGAGTGTTTCTAAAATCCGCTTAAGAGACACGCTGAATCGTTCGTTAACGTTTGAACCGCTTTTGAGCACCCTCATTCATCTTTTGTTAATCATGACCGCGCAGGAAATTCACGATACCTGAGAAGTCCTTAGCATCTCCCCCGGAGTTACAGAACAGCGTATAGAGCGCAGCGGCCTCGGCTCCGAGCGGCGTCGCCGCGCCAGCGGAACTTGAAGCCTCCTGGGCAAGCTTCAGATCCTTCAGCATCATCGCCGCGGCAAAGCCCGGCTGGTAATCCCGGTTGGCCGGAGACGACGGCAGGGGCCCTGGAACCGGACAATAGGACGTCAGCGACCAGCACTGTCCGGACGCGGTTGAGGAGATGTCGTAGAGCTTCTGGGCGTCCAGCCCAAGCTTTTCGGCCAGCACGAATGCCTCACTGACGGCAATCATGGAAATGCCGAGGATCATGTTGTTGCAGATCTTGGCAGCCTGTCCGTTGCCGGCGCCACCGGCATGCACGATCGTCTTGCCCATGATATCGAGAAAGGGCCTGGCTGAGGCAAAGGCCGCTTCCGAGCCGCCGACCATGAAAGTCAGCGTGCCCGCCGTGGCACCGCCGACGCCGCCGGAAACCGGTGCATCCACCATGGGCATATCCTTCTCCGCTGCCGCGGAAGAGACCACCCGTGCGCTGTCGACGTCAATCGTTGAGGAATCGATCAGGAGCGTACCGGTTTTCGCATTCTCCAGAATGCCCCCTTCCCCCTGATAGATCTGGCGAACATGCTTGCCCGCTGGCAGCATTGTGACAATCACATCTGCCGCCGCCGCAAGGTCGGCAACGCTTCCGGCTTTTTCACCCCCTGCCTCAACGAGCGCACTTACTGCGGTTTCCGCGAGATCGAATCCAAGAACCCTGTGTCCGGCCTTGACCAGATTGACGGCCATCGGTCCGCCCATGTTGCCAAGCCCGATGAAACCGATAGTGCTTGTCATGTCGTTTCTCCCAGATGCATTCCGCCTTGTTCCAGAATCGGTTGGGCGGATTTCTTTATGACTTGATTCAGCTGATTACCGCTTGTGGGCCTGCGTCACCCGTGTGCAGTTGCCGCGCGGTTTTCCTTGTGCATGAGATAGGCCAGCGCCGCATAGATCGCGATCGTGATCAGATAGAAGGTGATTTCGTAAGGCCGCCGGCCATAGAGATCCGCAAACGCGGTGTGCATCAGGATCTGGCAGAAACACCTGAAGATCCACATCACCGTTCCCCAGGAAACGGTCAGCCAGAGACCGGTCGCGGCAACCAGATCCAGCACGGCGAAGAACACGGTGGCTCCCTGCAGGGCGACCGGCATGTCCCAGAAGAAATTGCCGTGCCACTCAACGACGCCGATGATGCGCGCCCAGTAGATGACGCCGCCACCCATGAGAATCAGCGCGATGCAGCGCAGATACAGGATCAGGATCGTGCTCCACGGCGGGCGGGCGTCAATTAGGTCCTGGAAGCTTGTGATCATGTGCGATCCGATTGCGCCTTATAAAGGAAGATCTCCGTCAGTCGGTTCTTCGAAATACGACGCCAGCCCGTCCGTGTCCACTTGTGCGAGCTGATTAGGGCTCCATTGCGGAGACTGGTCCTTGTCGACCACAACGGCCCGGATGCCCTCGAAGAAATCCTCACCGTTCAGGATCTGCGAGACGATCCGGTATTCCAGCTTCATGCACTCGTTGAAGTTCAGCGTCGCTCCGCGTTTCATCTGCTCAAAGGCAATCAGCACGCTGGTCGGCGACTTGCCCCGGATCGCGGCGGCGGTCTTCAAGGCAAAGTCGTCTCCGGCAGCGTCAAGGCGAGCGAGAACATCTTCGACGGAAGACGCTGAAAACGCGTTTTCGATCACACCCCTGTTTTGCTCGACGGGCCCGGCCTCCCCCGTCACGCAAAATCGCTCCAGCGTTGCATCGACGTCGTCGGCCGTTTCCAGGGCCGCTTTGAGATCGGACAAACTCTCCTCACCGATTGCGTGGGTGAGAACGCCCGAATAAAGCGCATCCGCCTGTTTCAGCCTGCCTGCCGACAGGGCACAATAAATCCCGATCCTGTCCGGCATGCGCGGCAGAAAGAACGTGCCGCCGACGTCCGGGAAGAAGCCGATCCCGGTTTCGGGCATGGAAAACAGCATGTTCCCGGTGCCGACGCGATGGCTTCCGTGAACAGAGACACCGACGCCGCCGCCCATGACGATACCGTCAATCAGCGCAATATAGGGCTTTGGATAGGCCTTGATGTAGGCGTTCAGTGTGTATTCGTCCCGGAAAAAGGTCTTCAGTCCCTCGATTTCACCGGCCAGCTTCGCATCATAGATGCTGCGGATGTCGCCTCCGGCGCAAAAGGCCTTGCCACCTGCCCCTTGTATGACAACGTGCCGGACACCGGGATCATCCGCCCAGAGTTCGAGCTGCGCGGCGAGCGCCCTGACCTTGTCATGTGTCAGGGCGTTGAGCGCCTTGGGCCGATTCAGGGTTACGAACCCCGCCTTGCCACGCACCTCGAACAGGATCTCGTCGTTCATTGAATTGCCTTGTGGAATGAGAGTCATTTCAAAGGGTAGCGGGTGAGGCTTCACTCAGTCTTTCAACATGTGGCGCGCAATGATCAGGCGCATGACCTCGTTGGTGCCTTCCAGGATCTGATGCACTCTGACATCGCGGAAAAAACGTTCAATCGGATAGTCGCGCAAATAGCCATATCCGCCATGGAGCTGCAAGGCCTCGTTGACGACCTTGAACCCGGTGTCGGTCGCGAGCCGCTTGGCCATTGCCGCCAGCCGTGTAGCCTCGTGAGACTTTGCGTCCACGGCAGCTGCCGCCTTGTGAAGAAGCAGACGCGCGGCCTCCAGCTCGGTCGCCATGTCGGCCAGACGGAATTGCAGAGCCTGAAAATCGGCGATCGGCCTGCCGAACTGCTTCCGCTCCTTCACGTAGGAAACTGCATGATCCAGGCAGGCCTGCGCGGCACCGAGCGAACAGGCACCGATATTGAGCCGACCGCCGTCGAGTGCGGACATGGCAATCTTGAACCCCTGCCCTTCCGCGCCGACAAGATTCGATTTCGGAACGCGGCAGTCCTGGAAATTGACCTGGGCCGTCGGCTGGCTCTTCCAGCCGAGCTTGACCTCGTTGGCACCGAAGCTCAGGCCGGGGGTTCCCTTTTCGACAAGAAGGCAGGAGACGCCCGAGGGCCCCTCGCCGCCCGTGCGTACCATGACCGCATAGAGGTCGCTCACGCCGCCGCCGGAGATGAAGGCCTTGGAGCCGTTGAGAACATAGTGGTCGCCATCGTCCCTGGCGCTGGTGCGCAGGCTCGCCGCGTCCGAGCCGGAGCCGGGTTCGGTCAGGCAATAGCTGGTCAGAAGTTCCATCGTGCAGAGCCTGGGCAGGAATTTCTGCCTCAATTGCTCAGATGCAAAGCTATCGATAATCCATGCGACCATGTTGTGGATGGAAAGATAGGCCGCCGTCGACGTGCACCCCTTGGACAGCTCTTCGAAAATCAGTGCCGCATCAAGCCGGGCAAGCGCCGAACCGCCCACGTCTTCCTTGACGTAAATGCCGCCGAAACCCAGTTCGGCCGCCTTGCGCAGGGTCGGGATCGGAAAGATGCTTTCCTCGTCCCACTCCTTGGCAAACGGCGCGAGTTCGTCTCTTGAGAAGCTCGCCGCCATATCCTGAAAAGCGCGCTGATCTTCGTTCGGTGCAAATTCCACGTCGTTCCTCCCAACTGGGCGTCACCCGGCAGAGGTGACAGCCGTCCGTTTTTCCGTTGCGGCTGATGCACTAAACCATATTTGACGCATACGTCAAACAATCTCTTTTTCGTTATTATTTTCAGTTATTTTACAGAATGTTGGAATGCGTCAATCTGCGTGATAGATTGCCCCGACACATCCGGCACAATGTGCACCATCCATCCTATACCCGAGTCAGACCCCGCCATGCCGTCCCAAAAGCCGCTCCCTCCGATCACGTCAGACCACATGGACACCCTGCTGGCCGGAACCCGCATGCGGCGCAACCGGCAAACCGACTGGTCCCGGCGGCTGGTGCGCGAAAACACGCTGTCGGTGGATGACCTCATCTGGCCGATCTTTCTGGTGGACGGTGAGAACGTGCGGCAAGCGGTGCCATCCATGCCGGACGTGGTGCGCCTTTCGGTGGACGAGGCTGTTCGCGAGGCAACACATGCAGCGGAACTCGGCATTCCGGCCCTTGCGCTCTTTCCCTATACGGACCCGGATCTGCGAGACGACACAGGGAGCGAAGCGCTCAACGCGGACAACCTGACCTGCCGTGCGCTGCGCGCGGTCAAGGCGGAAGGATTGAACGTCGGCCTGATGACCGACGTCGCGCTGGATCCTTATACCAGCCACGGGCACGATGGGCTCATGGAGGGCGACACGATCCTCAATGACGAGACGGTCGACCAGTTGTGCCGCCAGGCGCTTGTGCAGGCGGAGGCCGGGTCGGATGTCATTGCGCCGTCGGACATGATGGACGGGCGGATCGGCGCAATCCGCCAGGCGCTTGACAGTCAGGGTTATCGCGGCACCCAGATCATGGCCTATTCGGCAAAATATGCGTCCGCCTTCTATGGCCCGTTCCGAGATGCGGTCGGGTCCTCGGGCACCCTCAAGGGCGACAAGCGCACCTACCAGATGGACCCGGCGAATACGGACGAAGCGCTGCGCGAGGCGGAACTGGATATTGCCGAGGGTGCGGACATGGTCATGGTGAAGCCGGGCCTGCCCTATCTCGATATCGTCCGGCGCATCAAGGATGAATTCCAGGTGCCGACCTACGCCTACCAGGTGTCGGGCGAATACGCGATGATCAAGGCCGCCAGCGCCAATGGCTGGCTCGACGGCGACCGGGCGATGCTGGAAAGCCTGCTGGCCTTCAAGCGCGCGGGAGCCGACGGCATCCTCACCTATTTCGCGCCGAAGGTTGCCGCGATGCTGGCTGGCGGCAAATGACACCGACCAGCGGTCAGGAAGACCAACCGATCGTTTCCTTTGAAAGCATCCAGGCGGCCGCGAACCTCATAAAAGGCGCTGTTCTTGAAACGCCATGCCTCCCGGCACCGCGCCTGTCGCAACTCACCGGTGCCGATGTTTTTGTCAAATACGAAAACATGCAGGTGACGGGGGCATTCAAGGAACGCGGTGCGCTGGTCAAATTGTCCAGTCTGAGCCAGGACGAAAAGCGCCGCGGCGTGATCGCGGTATCGGCCGGAAACCACGCACAAGGTGTTGCCTACCACGCCGGACGGCTCGGTATTCCGGCAACCATCGTCATGCCGGTGCTGACACCTTTCGTGAAAATATCCGCCACACGCGGTTACGGCGCAGAGGTGGTCCTGGCGGGCAACACGCTCGCAGAGGCAAAGGAAGAGGCCGACAGGCTGGCCACAGAAAAGAATCTCGTCTGGGTCCACCCTTATGACGACGCCCATGTCATTCACGGACAGGGCACGATCGCGATCGAGATGCTGGACGCGCTGCCAGACCTTGACGTGATCATTGTGCCCGTCGGCGGCGGCGGTCTGATCGCCGGGATTGCGACAGCCGCAAAGGCCCTCAAACCGGCAGTGGAAGTGATCGGTGTCGAAACCACGCTCTATCCGGGCATGTGGGGCGCGTTTTACGGCAAGGAGGTCGTGTGCGAAGGGGCGACCATCGCTGAAGGCATTGCCGTGCGCGACATCGGCGTTCTGACAACCGAGGTCGTCAAAAGGACCGTCGACGATGTCGTTCTGGTGTCCGAAAGCAGCATCGAGCGCTCGATCAACGCCTATCTCACCTTGCAGCGCACGATTGCCGAAGGTGCAGGTGCCGCCGGCCTGGCAGCGCTTCTGTCGGATCGCGAGCGTTTTGAAGGCAGGAAAGTCGGCCTTGTTCTGTGCGGCGGCAACATCGATCCGCGCCTTCTTTCCAAGATCGTTGTCCGCGAGCTGGCCCGCGACGGGAAACTCGTCTCCATTCGGATCGACACGCCTGACCGCCCCGGCACGCTCGGCGAGATCGCCACGGTAATTGGCGACATGCAGGGCAATGTCGTCGACGTCGAACATCACAGGCTGTTCCTGAACGTGCCCGCGAAGGGCGCAACGCTGGACGTTTCGTTCGAAGCTTTCGACCGCGATCATGGCGAGCGAATTGTTGCGGCTCTGCGCGAACGCGGCTTTGTTGTCCGCTATCTGGAAATCGGCGAACGTATGGGGTGATGCCGAAGACGTCGCCCCTCGACGTGCTTGCAGATGAGCCGCTTCACATTTGCGTTTTGACGCGTGAATGCCCACATGAGGCTCATCACAATTCAAGGAGCCGATTCATGTCTGCCGAGACTTCGACCGACCATGTCCACGAAGACGTTTTTGATCCCGCCCTGCATCCGGAACTGTTTTCCGGCGTGCGCAGCCGCCGGATCTTTGCGTTTTTCATCGACGTGATCGCGATCGCCTTGCTGACATTCGGTGCCGGCATCCTCGTGTTTTTCCTTGGCGTCTTCACGCTTGGGCTCGGGTTCCTGCTTTACGGCATTCTGCCGGCAACGGTTGCCCTCCTCTATGTCGCCTTCACGCTTGGCGGACCGCAGGCCTCAACCCTCGGCATGCGCGCCATGGGCCTGGAAATGCGCCTCTGGTACGGCGCAAAGCCCTATCCGCTGCTCGCTGCCGTTCACGCGCTTCTGTTCTGGTTCTCGGTCTCGC
This sequence comes from Roseibium sp. MMSF_3412, assembly GCF_030733265.1. GTDB lineage: Bacteria > Pseudomonadota > Alphaproteobacteria > Rhizobiales > Stappiaceae > Roseibium. The sequence continues at coordinate 124,358 of NZ_JASHJI010000016.1, forward strand.
TGCTGACACCGCTCGTGCTGCTGGTCTCGCTGTTCTCGGACCGCAAGCGCCTGCTCCACGACATGATCCTGGGCGTCGTCGTCGTGAACTCGGCCTATCATCAGCAATATGTGGACGTGCGCTTCCAGGCCTCGCACTGAAGGCTGCTGGCATGGAGCACAGGCACTGAAGGGCCCGCACTCCCGACTGGTGGGTTCAGTTCAGCAGTGCCAGCGACAGGTTGAGTATCCCGGCAAAGCCAACCCAGGCTGCGTAAGGGCAGAACAGGAGCGCGGCGGTCCGGTCGAGCTGCCACCTGTCCACGATGAAGAAAAGGATCGCCGCGAGCATGCCGAGCAGGATCACCAGCGCAAACCAAAGCTGGTGAAATGCGAAAAAGACCGGTGACCAGGTCCAGTTCAGAACCATCTGGGCCACCCATAACTTCACAGCGACGGACCCGGGTGCCTGTCGGAACGTCCGCCAGCCGGCGACCGCGATGAACACGTAAAGCACTGTCCAGACCGGACCGAAAATCCAGTTCGGCGGATTGAAAGGCGGCTTTTCAAGCGCCCGATACCATTCACCCGGCGCTGTCTGCATGCCAATGAAAATTCCGATTGCAAGAACGACCACGACAAATGCCAAGAGTGTTGCAATTGCAGACAGCGTGTTCAGCTTCAGCGTCGATTCGGTTGCCATGTCCCGCAGTGCTTTCCTGTTTCCCGGCTCCAGCGTTTCATGGGGCGCTCCTGATTGCCAGAGCCAATTGACCGCCGCTTGCGGATCGGACATTCGGATTCGGATCTCCGGACGCCCGGCGGCCGAAGCCGGCACCGTAGATTTTGCTGATTTTTCCGTGCTCTACCAAAGAGTGAAACCCAAAAAAGAAAAAACCTGAATATTTGAGTCGACTTTAAAATCCGTATTTGATATTGCTGCGCTGCAATCTAACTAACGGAAAACGCTATGTCTTTCTTCAAACGCGTAGGCGCACTGACGTGCGCGTTCGTGGCCGGCTCCCTGTTGGCGATGCCATCCACGACCGCCTGGGCCGAGTCCCTCACCTTCACCGATATCGCAGGCCGCGAGGTCACCCTGCCGGAGATGCCCGACAAGATCATTCTGGGCGAAGGGCGGATGATGTACGGCATTGCGCCGCTCATCGAAGGCAATCCGTTTGAAAAGATCGTCGGCTGGAAAAGCGATCTGGTTCAGTACGACCCGGATGCGTTCCGCAAGTATCAAGGCGCCTTCCCGGAAGAGACGGCCCGGATGATCGATTTCGGCAATCCATATGCCGGTGATTTTTCCATCGAAGCCGTTCTGGAAGCTGAAACGGATCTGGTGATCCTGGACGTCGGCAACCTCTTCAAGGCCGAAGAAACCGGCCTCATCGAGAAGCTCGGCAACGCAGGCGTTCAGGTGGCTTTCATCGATTTCCGCCGCAACGCGACCGAAAACGCCGTTCCGTCCATGCTCATTCTCGGCCGGATTTTCGGTGAGGAGAAGCGCGCAGCGGAATTCATCGATTTCTACATCGCGCAGATGCGCAAGGTGACGAATATCGTCGACACCATTCCAGCTGAGGACCGTCCGCTCGTGGTGGTCGAGAACGCCGCCGGATGGCAGACAGACTTCTGCTGCTGGTCGTTCGGACCGTACAATTACGGCCGGTTTGTCGAACTTGCCGGAGGCAAAAATTACGCGTCCACGCTTGCCAATGCCTATTCCGTCGATCTGAACCTTGAGGGGATCATCGAAGCGGACCCGGATGTGGTTTTCGGCACCGGTGCCAACTGGAAGGAAGCACGCCCGGAAGTGACGTCAACACTTCTCGGTTATGAAGGCGACCCGGAAGTGAACAGCGACCGGCTTGCCGCCCTCGCCGCACGTCCGGGTTTTGCCGATCTTCGCGCTGTCAAGGACGGCCGGTTCCACTCGATCTATCACCAGTTCTACAACTCGCCGTACCATTTCATTGCGATCCAGGTGCTGGCGAAATGGCTGCATCCGGAAGACTTCGAGGATCTTGATCCCGAGGCAACGTTCAAGGAGCTGCACGACCGGTTCCTGCCTTATGAAACCTCCGGTCAGTTCTGGATTACGCTGAACAAGTAAGCCCGCTTGCTCACGCGCCTCCGTTACCAACCGCAACGGAGGCGCTCATCATGGATCGCTCATGTCTGACAGCACACTTGTATCCGGCGAAGCCCTGGCGCTGGTACGCGCCTATAAACTCCGCCACCTGAGGCGGGTTTTGCTCGTCTTTCTCGCCCTTCTTCTTCTCGCAGGCCTGGTCGTCATCGACATCACGACGGGCCCTGCCGATCTCTCCATCTGGCGAACGATCGAAGTGATTTTTGATCGCTCCGTTGCGACGCCCAAGGAAGACGTCATCATCTGGCAACTGCGCCTGCCCGTTGCCCTCATGGCCATTGCCGTCGGAGCAATGCTGGGGGTCGCCGGCGCGGAGATGCAGACCATTCTCAACAACCCGCTCGCCGACCCGTTCACGCTTGGCCTCAGTTCGGCAGCCGGGTTCGGCGCTGCCCTTGCGATTGTGCTCGGCTGGTCCGTGATCCCGGGTGTCGGAGGTCTGTTCGTGTCGGTGAACGCCTTTGTATTCGCCATGCTGACGTCCTGCGCGCTCTTCCTGTTCACGCGGCTGCGCGGGGTCACGCCGGAAGCCATGATCCTGGTCGGGATCGCGATGCTGTTCACGTTCAACGCCCTGCTGGCGTTCCTGCAATACGGCGCTTCGGAAATTCAGCTGGCACAGCTGATCTTCTGGCAGCTGGGCTCGCTGGCGCGTGCGACCTGGGGAAAGGTTGGCATCTGTTTTGCCATCCTGCTTCTGATGCTGCCCTGGTTCATGAGCCGTTCCTGGGCGCTCACCGCCCTGCGCATGGGAGAAGACAAGGCTGCCGCGCTCGGCGTCAATGTCGGCCTCCTGCGCATTACGGTTCTTGCCGGTGTGTCACTGCTCGCGGCTGTCGCGGTGTCCTTCGTCGGTGCAATTGCATTTGTCGGCCTGGTCGGTCCGCACATTGCGCGCATGATCGTCGGCGAGGACCAGCGCGGGTTTCTGCCGCTGTCGGCCTTGTGCGGTGCGCTCATCCTGGCCGGAACATCAATTGCCTCCAAGGCCATAACGCCGGGCATTGTCTATCCGATCGGGATGATCACTTCCCTGATCGGCATTCCGTTCTTCCTTCTCCTGATCCTGGGGCAGCGCAAGAGGCATTGGCAATGAATGCGCTGAGTGCGGAAAACCTGACATTTTCCTACGGCTCAAGACGGATTTTCGACCGCGTGGGGTTCGACCCGATCGCGCCCGGTCAGCTGACGGCTCTCATCGGGCCGAATGCTGCAGGCAAATCGACGCTGTTCCGCCTGATCGCCGGCCTCCTGAAACCAGAATCCGGCAAGGTCCATCTCGGGAACACCGATCTCGACACCCTGACGACACGCACGCGCCTGGAACGCGTTTGCTTCATGCCCCAGTTCTTTACCGCCAATGCTGCGCTGACCGTTTTTGACGTGGTCATGATGGCGCACAAACAGCTCAAGGGATGGCGGGTTAACGAGGCAGACATGATCGCGGTGGGCACTGCCCTTCAGGAAGCCGGCATCGGGCACCTGTCGGAAGCCTATGTAAGCGAACTCTCGGGCGGTCAGTCGCAAATGGTATCCGTGACCCAGGCCCTGATCAGAAAATCGGATGTCTATCTGTTCGACGAACCGACATCCGCGCTCGACCTGCGTCACCAGCTGGATGTTCTCGGCCAGATAAAAGCGGCTGTCGCGGATCGCGGCGCCATCGGTGTCGTCGCCTTGCACGACCTAAATCTTGCTGCCCGGTTTGCCGACAATCTGATCCTGCTTGGCGAAGGCCGGATCCTTGCTCAGGGATCGCCTGCGGAAGTTTTGCGCGCCGACGCAATTTCAAACACCTACGGGGTTGCAATCGAAACCTCAAAAGGTCCCAGAGAGGAACTCATCGTCCATGCTTACGCGTCGTGAATTCATCATCTCGGCGGCGGCGATGGCGGGCACCGGTTCGGCTCTCGCCTGCCCTGCCCCTGCATCCACCGGAACAAATCACGGCTTGCTCATGCTCAATGCGGCTTGCGGCGATCCGGACAGCCCAAATGTTTTTGAACCAGCGATCCTCCGGATCAACACCGGTGACAGCGTCACCTTCGTGCCGACGGACGCCGGCCACAACTCCGCGTCCAAGCGCGGCATGATCCCGGATGGTGCAGAGCCCTGGAACGGGGCAATCGATGAAAGACTGACGGTCGAATTCACCGTCCCCGGCATCTATGGGCACATCTGCGTCCCTCATTACGAATGGGGCATGGTTGGTCTGATCGTGGTTGGAAACGACCTGTCCAATCTGAAATCAACCAAGAAAATCCGGCACCCCGGAAACGCACGCAAGGTGTTCCGCGCTCTTTTGAAAGAACTGGAAGCAAAGGCATAGCACCCGCCGTGAAAACGAACCTGATCGAAACCTGGTCCAATCGCTCCTTCGAGGAAGCCACGATGACGGAAGAGCATACCTGGATCTGGTGCGAAATGATCAACGCCATCGACGAAACCAACCTTTCCGCTTCCGACGTGCTGGATTTCGGCTGCAATCAGGGCGGGTTTCTGCGGCTGCTTCACGATCTGCGCCCGTTCAATTCAGGGACCGGGGTGGACATTGCGCGCCGCGCCGTCGCAATAGCAAAGACGCTCAAGGGCAATCGCCCGATCACCTATCATGCCGCCGAAGACCTCGCTGATCTTGAGCGGAAGTTCGACATCGCCTTTTCGCACGAGGCGATCTATCTGGTCGGGGATCTCGATAGGCATGCGCGGCAGATGGCCGGCGCACTGAAACCCGGTGGTTGCTACTACGCGGTAACCTGCTGTCACCGCGACAGTCCGCTTTGGGCCATGTGGCGGGCCAGGATCGAGGAGTTTTCGAACGTGCCCGTTCCCAATCACAGCATCGCCGATATTGCCGGCGCGTTCCGGAATGCCGGTTTTGCCGTCTCGGTTCGCCGCTTTCTGGCCAATGCCTTCGTGCCTTTTAGCGAGCCGAACGAGTATTTCCCGACCGATGCGGATCGCCTTGAAACCTACAGCCGATGGAAGCTGATGTTCCGCTTCGAGGCATCTGGGTGAGTTGGATGCTGTCTTTGATGCCGGACAGTTGCGATTCCAGTGTGTAAGAAACGTTTTTCTCTGCACCGCGCTTTGCAGAGGATGATCCACTCCGTATCAACGGGCACTTGAATTCAAGGCTCTTTCAATAAGCGGACCGCCTGTTCTAGACTGTGCGTTCGTCAAGAGTGGCCATGCAAGGCTTTGGGCAGGTGAATGCATTCTGTTGATATCGCGATGGCGCTGACCTTTGTGGTCATTGCGTCAACCGTCATCCTGTATGCCGTCGAGCGCTACCCGATCGAGACGGTCGCGCTCGGGTCCGTGACTGCTTTCATCGTCATCTTTTCGATCCTGCCGGTGCAGACGCCGGACGGCAAGGCCGTCACGACAGCAGATTTTCTCATGGGGTTCGCCAATCCCGCCTTGGTGACGGTGATCTGCCTGCTCATCATCGGCCAGGCCCTGTTCCAGACAGATGCTCTCGAAGGTCCGGCGAAGACAATCGTTCGGATGACGCGCGGCCGGTCCGCTTTCGCGACCATACCGATCCTGCTCGTGGTGGCCGTGCTCAGCGCCTTTTTGAACAACACGCCCGTCGTCGTCATGTTTCTGCCGATCCTGACAGCCGTTGCGGCGACGGTCGGGCAGTCTTCCTCCCGCGTTCTCATGCCGCTGTCCTTCATCGCGATCCTGGGCGGCATGACCACGCTGATCGGATCGTCAACCAACCTGCTGGTTGCCAACTACGCCGCGCAGTCATCCGACCTCCAGCTGAGTTTTTTCAGCTTCACGCCGATCGGCCTGATCGTTGCCGGCGTCGGCTCCCTTTACGTATTCTTCGTCATGCCGCACCTGATGACGGCGCGCAAGACAATGGCGGAAGAGTTTCAGTCCACGTCGGGCAAACAGTTCATCGCACAGATTGAAATCACCTACGGACACCCGCTTGTCGGCGTTGAGGCTGTTTCCGGCATGTTTCCCAAGCTCAAGGACATGACGGTCCGCCTCGTGCAGCGCGGACAGGAACCGCTGTTGCCGCCTTTCGAGAATGTGGTCCTGTCGCCCGGTGATACGGTGATTGTCGCGGCCACCAGAAACGCGCTCGCAAATGCGCTTGCGCGCCGGCAACCGCTCATGGAAGCGGAGACGGAACAGGCCAGCCCGGGACGGGATCAGCAAACTGTCCAGCCCGGCTCAATCAGTCTGGCCGAAGTGGTTGTTGCCCCGGCTTCGAGACTGATGGGCCGCACGCTGCCGCAGTCCGGTTTCTATGCCGACACAGGTTGCCTCGTGATGGGCATTCAAAGACGCAGCCGGATGCCCCGCATGGCGATGAACGATATCAGGCTCGAGGCCGGTGATGTACTGCTGGTCGCCGGAAGCGAGGAAGACATTGCCCGGCTTCGCGGCAATCGGGACGTGCTTCTGCTTGACTGGTCGACAGCCGAGGTTCCAAGGCGCCGGTACGCGCCGAGAGCGCTCGCAATTTTTGCCGTCGTCGTCGCACTGGCCGCGTCCGGAATGGTCCCGATCGTCTCGGCCGCAATCGGCGGCACCTTTGCGATGATCGCGACAGGGTGCCTCAACATCCGGCAGGCCATGCGCGCGATCGACAGCAGGATATTCATGCTCGTCGGTGCGTCGCTGGCGGCAGCGGTCGCGCTTGAAGCAACCGGGGGCGCGACGGCAATTGCCGCCGCGCTTGTTCATGTTCTGCACGGGGCATCCGCCCCCGTCATTCTGTCCGCCCTGTTCTTTCTCGTCATGGTGCTGACGAACTTTCTCTCCAACAATGCTGCCGCGGTTCTTTTCACGCCGATCGCAATCAATCTTGCCAACCAGATCGGTCAGTCTCCGGAGGCATTTGTCGTCTGCCTGATCATCGCGGCCAATACCTCCTTTGCAACGCCGATCGGCTACCAGACCAACCTGATCGTCATGGGCCCGGGCCACTACCGGTTCATCGACTTCATCCGTGCAGGTGTCCCGCTGGCACTCATTTTATGGTTGACCTTCTCGTTGGTCGCGCCATGGTACTATGGAATGTGAGCAACGCATTGAGGTATCGCGGGACAACAAGGTGACAAGACACCCGACAGACCATCCGCAGTTCTATCTGACCGCACCTGCGCCCTGCCCCTATCTGGAGGGCAAGCACGAGCGAAAGGTCTTTACCCATCTCGTCGGACACGGCGCGCCTGCGCTCAATGAAGTGCTGACGCAGGGCGGCTTCCGCCGCAGCCAGAATATTGCCTACCGTCCGGCCTGCGAACAGTGCCAGTCCTGTATCTCCGTGCGCGTGCGCGTGAACGACTTCAAGTGGACCAAGTCGCTCAGGCGCGTCTGGAAGTCCGGTGCAAATCTCATCGGCGCCCGGCTGCCCGCCAGCCCTTCGGCGGAACAGTACGATCTCTTCCGGGACTATCTTCAGGAACGCCACGAAGATGGCGGCATGACGGAGATGAGCGTGCTCGACTATGCGATGATGGTCGAGGATACGCATGTTGAAACCCTGGTGCTTGAGTACCGGCAGCGCGGACCGGACAGCTTTGTAACCGGGATGGGCGAAGGTCCGCTGCTCGGCGTCGCATTGAGCGATCAGCTCTCCGACGGATTGTCCATGGTGTATTCGTTTTACGACCCCGGTTACACGGAAACCGCGCTCGGCACCTACATGATCCTCGATCACATCGAGCGCGCCCGCAAGATGCGGCTTCCCTATGTTTATCTCGGATACTGGGTCGAGGGCTCTGCCAAGATGGCCTACAAGGCCCGGTTCAAACCGCAGGAACATCTGGGCCCGAACGGCTGGACCATGGTTGAAGCCGACGCGGCAGACAAAGGCTAGGCCCTTCCCGTCATCACCGGCATGCGCTACGCGAACATCAAGGCCTGGTGGGACGGCGCGCGCTACTTCGGCGGAATGTGCTGCCTGATCCTGTCGAACACCGAGCGGAACATGTCTTCGGTCAGCCGGCCGGTGTTCGTGTTGTAGCGCGAGCAGTGATAGCTGTCGAACAATGCCATGTCGTGTCCTGGAAGCTCATGCGCGGCGCAATGGGCGAACGGAAATGCAGCGCGGCGCAGGTCCAGAGCCGTCAGAAAAGTCTCGTGTGCAATTCTTCCGAGCGCCAGGACGGCACGGATGGACGGGTTCGCCGAAAGGGTTGCAAGCAGATAGGGCCGGCACGCCTTGATCTCGGGTCCGGTCGGCTTGTTCTGCGGCGGCAGGCAGCGCACCGCGTTGGTGATCATGGCGTCCTTCAGGACGAGGCCGTCATCAGGACGCGCCAGGTAAGTCCCCTCGGCAAATCCGTATTCCAGCATCGTCTTATAGAGGAGGTCACCTGCAAAATCGCCGGTGAATGGCCGCCCGGTGCAATTGGCTCCCTTCATTCCCGGCGCGAGCCCGATGACCAGCAGCCGGGGCTTTTCGGCAGAGAACGAAGGAACCGGAGCATTGTGCCAGTCCGGATGCGCCTTCTTCAATTCCTCGCGCAACGCAACCAGTCTTGGACAGACCGGACAGTCAGGCGGCGGATCCGTAAGCGTCTGATTGTCTACCTGGGCCGGCATGACGGCATCTCAGTAGTCATCATCCTCGTCATCGTCATCTTCGACGTGAGACGACATTTGCGGGCGCACGGGCCGTTCAGACGGATCGCGGCCGATCTTGTTGGCAAGGCTTGCCAGATCGATGAAATGGTCGGCCTGACGACGAAGATCGTCGGCGATCATCGGCGGCTGGGTCTTGAGCGTCGACACGACACTGACTTTCCTGCCCTTGCGCTGAAGCGCTTCAACGAGCGAACGGAAATCGCCGTCGCCCGAGAACAGCACGATATGATCGACGGATTCGACAAGCTCCATGGCATCGACAGCAAGCTCGATATCCATGTTGCCCTTGACCTTGCGGCGTCCGGCGCTGTCGACGAATTCTTTCACCGGCTTGGTGATGACCTTGTAACCGTTGTAGTCCAGCCAGTCGATGAGCGGCCGGATCGACGAATACTCCTGATCCTCAATAAGCGCGGTGTAATAATATGCGCGCAGCAGGTATGCCTGTCCCTGGAACTCCTTCAACAGCCGTTTGTAATCGATATCAAATCCGATCGCCTTGGCCGTCGAGTACAAGTTGGCTCCGTCGATGAACAAAGCAACCTTTTCTCTAGCGTCAAACATATTAAGTGAAACCTTTCCGAGTTAAATGCGCTTTTGAAGGTAAAGTAATGGTTGAACAGGCTCCCGCAGCCAGAACCATTTTGCCTCTCACCCGGCAAACGCATTTTTGCTGAGAATACATTTAACGCCCATCGCCGTTTTGCTCAGCTTATTGTTTTCTTTTTCCCACCGACCCTATTGATTCTTGTAGGTCCCCAGTAGTGCCGTACACTATAAGACTGGACCGCTGCAATGCAAAAGAGATTTGAGCCAAAAAAAATCGATAAAAAACCTGCAAATAGCGGCTATCTCCTCTGAAATCCCTCAAGGGGTTGCATTTTGGAATTGTGGTCACTATACGCTTTTTTTTCAAGTTCCTTTAGCCTATGGAGACGTCGAATGGCGCGCGTGACCGTCGAGGACTGCATCGACAAGGTCGAAAACCGGTTTGAGCTGGTGCTGCTTGCTGCGCATCGGGCCCGCATGATCTCGAGCGGATCTCCGCTTACGATCGATCGCGACAACGACAAGAACCCCGTCGTTGCTCTGCGCGAGATTGCCGAGCAGACCGTCAGCCCGGAAGACATGAAAGAAGACCTGATCCACTCGCTGCAGAAGTTTGTGGAAGTGGACGAACCGGAAACGGAAGCCGTTCCGGTTGTGCCTTCCGCGAACCAGCACCAGGTGACCCAGGTCAACACTGTCGACGACAGTGCCGTGGAATTCGATCGCATGTCGGAAGAAGATCTTCTGCGCGGTCTGGAAGGTCTGGTGCCGCCGGAGCGCACCGACGACGTTTGATAATTCGTCAAGTTCCCGTCTGAAACGCAGGCAGACCGCGCCCGCGTTTCAGGCGGATTTTGTTTCTCCTGCTGATGTCTCAGCCGGTTGCCAGGGTCGGTTGCGGCCATGATGCGTCAATACGAACTCGTTGAACGGGTTACACGCTATAACCCGGAAGCAGACGAGGCCTTGCTCAACAAGGCCTATGTCTATGCCATGCAGAAGCACGGTCCGCAGACGCGCGCATCCGGCGACCCCTATTTCTCACACCCGCTTGAAGTTGCAGCAATCCTGACGGATCTGCGTCTCGACGATGCCACGATCGCCGTCGCACTGCTGCATGACACGATCGAGGACACCGATGCGACGCGCGCTGAAATCGACGCGCTGTTCGGCGAGGAAATCGGCAAGCTGGTCGAGGGACTGACCAAGATCAAACGGCTCGATCTGGTATCGCAGAAAGCCAAGCAGGCGGAGAACTTCCGCAAGCTCCTGCTTGCGATCGCGGACGATGTGCGCGTCCTGCTCGTCAAGCTCGCCGACCGCTTGCACAACATGCGCACGCTTCAGCACATGCCTGCGCACAAGCGTGGCCGCATTGCCGAAGAAACCATGGAAATCTATGCGCCGCTGGCCGGCCGCATGGGTATGCATGACATGCGTGAGGAGCTTGAGGACATCTCGTTTCACACGCTCAATCCGGAAGCCTACGAGACGATCACCGACCGACTTGCGGATCTGCGCGAGAAAAACCGCGACCTCATTGCCGATATTGAGACAACACTCACGGAGCGGCTCAGCGAACGCGGCATGGCGGCGGAAGTCAGGGGACGGGAAAAACGCCCCTATTCGATCTTCCGCAAGATGCAACGCAAGGCGATCGGCTTCGAGCAGCTTTCGGATATCTACGGCTTCCGCGTCACCGTGGGGACCGTGGAAGCATGCTATCGCGTGCTTGGCGTCATACATACCACCTGGCCGACGGTTCCCGGACGGTTCAAGGACTATATCTCCACGCCGAAGCAGAATGACTACAAGTCGATCCATACCACAATCGTCGGACCGTCGCGCCAGAGGGTCGAGCTGCAGATCAGAACGATCTCCATGGACCGGGTCGCCGAGTACGGTATCGCGGCCCATGCGCTCTACAAGGACGGCGAACTGGGCGGCCGGAACATCGCGCGCCACACCGATGACTGCCGCGCCTTCGAATGGCTGCGCCGCACGACCGAGCTGCTCGCCCAGGGCGACACCCCGGAAGAATTCCTGGAAAACACGAAACTGGAGCTCTTTCACGATCAGGTTTTCTGTTTCTCGCCGAAGGGCCGGCTGATCGCGCTGCCGCGTGGCGCAACACCGATCGACTTCGCCTATGCGGTTCACACGGGCATCGGCAACACCTGCGTCGGATGCAAGATCAACGGCAAGATCATGCCGCTGGTGACGGAACTTCACAACGGGGACGAGGTCGAAATCATCCGCTCGGCTGCGCAGACCCCCCCGCCGGCCTGGGAAGCGATCGCGGTCACCGGCAAGGCGCGCGCCGCGATCCGCCGCGCAACCCGTGAATCGGTCCGCAAGCAATACGGTGCTCTCGGCGAACATATCCTGAAACGGGCCTTCGCCCGCGCCGACAAGGTTTTCTCCGAAGATCTGCTTGAAGCGGTGTTGAACGAACATCACCAGTCGAGTGTCGCGGACCTGCTGGCCGCGGTTGGTCGGGGTGATCTGAGTGCGCAGTTGGTGTTGAAGTCGGCGCATCCGGATTATCAGGACGAACGGGTTGCCATGACCGGACCGCCGATGGAGGAAGGCTGGTTCGGACTGAAACAGGGGCACGGACTGAAGTTCCGCATTCCGCCCGGAGAACTTGACGGCGACAAGCAGGCCTCCGACGAGGACGCGCAGACAAGCGAAGGCCCGGCCCTGCCGATCCGCGGCCTGTCCGGTGACATACCCGTGAGCTACGCGCCCGATGGCGGCGCGGTTCCGGGCGATCGGATCGTCGGCATCTTGACCCCTTCTGAGGGACTGACCATCTATCCGATACAGTCGCCGTCGCTCAAGGAATTCGACGACCAGACCGAGCGTTGGGTCGATGTCCGCTGGGATATCGACGTCAACAATCCGGAGCGCTTTCCCGCGCGGCTGGATATCTCGGCTGCAAACGAGCCTGGATCACTTGCGGCGATTGCACAGGTCATCGGCGAAAACAGTGGAAATATCGACAATGTGAAGATGGTTCAACGTGCCCCGGATTTCCACCAGATGGTGATCGACCTTGAGGTCTGGGACCTGAAACACTTGAACCGGATCATCAATCAGTTGCGCTCAAAACCCAACGTCTCAAGCGTCAACAGGGTGAATGGATAGCGGCTACATGACAGGGAGAATTTGATGAACCGCGACGAAGTGTTGGCCTTGTTCCGTGAAGCCGGTGCCATCCTGGAAGGGCATTTCATTCTGACATCGGGGCTGCGCAGTCCGGTGTTTCTGCAAAAAGCCAGAGTGTTCATGTATCCGGACAAGACGGAGAAACTCTGCAAGGCCCTGGCAGAAAAGATCGCGGCAAGCGGTCTCGGAAAAATCGATTACATCGTCTCCCCGGCCCTTGGCGGCCTGATACCAGGCTACGAAACAGCGCGGCACCTCAAGGTTCCCGCCATGTGGGTGGAGCGCGAGGATGGAGAATTCAGGCTGCGCCGTTTCGAGCTTCCGGAAGGCGCCCGGGTCATCGTTGTTGAGGATATAGTTACCACAGGTCTATCGAGCCGCGAGACGGTAACTTCGTTGAAAGCTCTTGGTGCTGAAGTCCTCGCCGTGGCCTGCCTGATCGACCGGTCCGGGGGCGAAGCCGATGCCTCCGTTCCGATTGTCGCGTTGGCCGAATACAAGGTACCAGCTTACGAGCCGGACAATCTTCCGCCGGAACTTGCCGCCCTGCCCGCGGTCAAACCGGGAAGCCGGGGCTTGAGCTGAACAAAACGCGCTGCTGACAGGACACGACACGAATTCATGCTGTTCCAACGCCGAAATAGACCCTCGCGCATCGAGCGCTTTCGCGTTGCAGTCTGGCCACGGAACAGCTGGTCGCGCTCAACCAGGTATTTCGGCAAACGGGTCCTGCGACTGACGGCAACGCCGCACGCCATCGCCATCGGATTCGCAGCCGGCGCATTTGCGTCCTGTACGCCTCTGGTGGGTTTCCACTTTCTGACGGCCTTCGTCTTTGCCTATATCGTGCGCGGCAACATGATCGCGGCAGCGCTCGGAACATCCATCGGCAATCCGATTACCTTTCCCTTCATCTGGGCATTCACCTTCAAGATCGGCCAGTGGATCCTTCACGGCAGAGCCCCGAAAGCTGATCCGCATCAGGTCCATCAGCGGTTCCAGGAAGGGTTGTTCGAACGGTCGCTGGATTCGCTCTGGCCGATGCTGAAGCCGATGTTCATCGGAGCGGTTCCGCTTGGGATCGTGGTTGGCACGCTGTCCTACATCCTCGTCTTCAAGAGCGTCGAGGTCTATCAGCGCAAGAGGCGTCAAACACTCGCCGACAGGGGGAAAACCCCGTATTCAGGCGGGGCCTCGACGGTCGAGGATGACGGCAGCGGTTGAGTTTTGCGGAAACCACCCCAATTAAGTGCCCAGAACTTTTCAGGAAACGGGCCCGCGACAGAATGATCTTAGGGATAGGCAGCGATCTGATCGACATCAGGCGGATCGAAAAAACGCTGGACCGGTTCGGCGACCGGTTCACGAACCGGGTTTTCACCGAAATCGAACGGGCGAAGTCAGACAGACGCGCGCAACGCGCAGCGTCCTATGCCAAGCGGTTTGCTGCAAAGGAGGCCTGTTCCAAGGCGCTGGGAAGCGGCATCCGGATGGGTGTTGCCTGGCGTGAAATGGGTGTTGTCAATCTTCCAAGCGGGAAGCCGACGATTTCCCTTCAAGGAGGCGCCGCCGAAAGGCTGGCGGCGATGACACCGTCCGGATTCAAGACAACAATCGATCTGACGATCACCGACGATTTCCCGCTCGCGCAGGCATTCGTCGTGATCTCGGCCTGGCCGTCGGACTGGCCGGTGCCGTCATCAACAGATTCTCAGTGATCTGCGGTTTCCTGACCGTGTACAGCGCATTGCGTCAACCGGCGTGAACCGTTAAGAGTCGCGCTCGGGTGTCGCCCGGAAGACCCGATCCACCGCATATTGCTTTAAGGGAAAACATGAGCGTGTCTGAAAACAAGAAAGACAAGGACAGCGGTCTCTACGAGACCGTAAAGGTTGTCGTCCAGGCGCTTTTGCTTGCCCTGATCGTTCGCACCTTTCTTTTCCAGCCGTTCAACATTCCCTCCGGGTCCATGAAGGACACGCTGCTGATCGGCGACTATCTTTTTGTTTCAAAATACAGCTACGGCTACTCCAGGTATTCGTTTCCGTTTGGATTGGTCCCCTTTTCGGGCCGGATCTGGTCCGCAGAGCCCAAGCGCGGCGATGTCGCCGTTTTCAAGCTGCCGACGGACACGTCCATCGATTACATCAAACGCGTGATCGGATTGCCGGGCGATACGATCCAGGTTCAAGACGGCGTTGTTTTCATCAACGGGGAACCGGTCAAGCGCGAACAGATTGACGACTATATCGAGACGTCCGCGTCCGGCGCGGTCCGCCGGGTTCCGCGCTTCCGCGAAACGCTTCCGAACGGCGTCTCGTATGACACGCTGGACCTGACGACACGCGGACAACTGGACAACACACGCGAATACACCGTGCCCGAAGGCCACTACTTCATGATGGGCGACAACCGTGACAATTCAGTCGACAGCCGTGTCCTGTCCAAGGTCGGATACGTGCCGCTCGAAAATTTCATGGGACGCGCGGAAATCCTGTTCTTCTCGATTGGCGATGGAACCCCGGCCTACCATATCTGGACCTGGCCCTGGACGGTGCGTTGGGACCGGATCGGCAAGACCCTCTAGGGTACGACCCCAAGACAAGCCACAGCGGGCCAAAGCAGGCCGTATGACACAGAACCAGAAGAAAAATGCAATCTCGGCACTCAAGGCGGCGCTGCACTATGAATTCAGCGACCTGGAGCTGCTCCGCGTTGCGCTGACCCATGCGAGCGCGCTTGCGCCTTCGGAAACGGTTTCGGGCAGCTACCAGAGGCTGGAGTTCCTTGGCGACCGCGTCCTCGGGCTGGTCGTTGCCTCCATGCTTCACGAGCATTTCCCGAAAGCCGACGAAGGCGAGCTCGCGCGCCGCTTCAATCACATGGTCAAGCGGGAGACCTGCGCCGAGATCGCGCAGGAGCTCGGGGTTGGCGATGCGATGCGGATCGGCCTCGCCGAAGCGCAGACCGGGGGCAGAAAGAAGACGGCGCTGCTTGCCGATATCTGTGAAGCCGTGATAGCCGCGATTTATCTCGATGGCGGTTATGCAGCGGCCGAGACCTTTGTCAGACGCCTTTGGGAGCCGCGTATGCTATCCTGGACGGGTCCGCTGCGGGACGCGAAGACGACATTGCAGGAATGGGCGCAATCGAAGAGCCTGCCGACGCCACGCTATGAAGTCACAGACCGCGACGGTCCAGATCACGCGCCGAACTTCACGGTCGCCGTCATCGTACAGGGTCTGGCTTCGGGCGAAGGCAAAGGCGGCTCGAAGCGGATCGCCGAACAAAACGCGGCCGAGGCCGTCTTGCGCCGGGAAGGTGTCTGGAAGGAATGACGTTCCATTGAGTGATGAAGACAAATCCGCTGATGGGGAAAACGAATTCGTGCCTGAAAAGGGCCGGTTCGATATTCCCCTGCCCGCGCCGCTTGGCGAAATGCCGAAAGACACGAAAGCCGGTTTCATCGCGCTGATCGGCGCGCCGAACGCGGGCAAGTCGACCCTGATCAACCAGCTTGTCGGCACCAAGGTGTCCATCGTCACGCACAAGGTTCAGACAACGCGCTCCATCATTCGCGGCGTTGCCATGCACGGCAACGCGCAGCTCGTTTTCATCGATACGCCTGGGATCTTCAAACCCAAGCGCCGTCTCGACCGGGCGATGGTCGACACCGCCTGGGGCGGTGCCCGCGACGCCGATCTGATTGCTCTCCTGATCGATGCGCGCAAGGGGATCGACGAGGAAGTCGAGAACATCCTCAAGCGCCTCAAGAACCAGTCCGCACCGAAGGTTCTGATCCTGAACAAGACGGATGTGGCCAGGCGCGAGAAGCTGCTTCAGATCGCGCAACAGGCGAATGAGTATATCGACTTCGAGGAAACCTTCATGGTGTCGGCCCTGACCGGCGACGGCACGCAGACAATTCTGGATCATTTTGCGTCCAAGCTGCCCGAAGGCCCGTGGCTCTATCCGGACGATCAGCCGTCGGATCTGCCCTTGCGCATTCTGGCGGCGGAGATTACGCGTGAAAAACTGTTTGAGCGCCTTCACCAGGAACTGCCCTATATCTCGACGGTGGAAACCGAGCAGTGGCAAAGCCGGAAGGACGGATCTGCGCGCATCGAACAGACCATTTATGTCGAGCGCGACAGCCAGAAAAGCATCGTTCTGGGCAAGCGCGGACAGACCATCAAGGCCATTTCAAAAGCCGCTCGCGAAGAACTTTCCGACATCATCGAAGCGCCCGTTCACCTGTTCCTTTTTGTTAAAGTGCGCGAAAACTGGGCGGACGATCCGGAGCGATACAGGGAAATGGGTCTCGAATTTCCCAAGTAGGTGGGTGATTGGCCGGTCACGATCGGGACAGTCCGGCAGAACAAGGTGTTGCCCTTGGAGTGGACCAGCCGCGGCGTGGTGCTGACCACGCGCAAACACGGCGAGAACGATGTCATCCTGGAAGCGCTGACGCTCGACCATGGCCGGCATCTCGGGCTGGTGCGCGGTGGGCGCTCTCAGCGCAACCGTCCCGTGCTTCAGCCCGGAAACGAACTTGACCTGACCTGGAAGGCCCGCCTGTCGGACCATCTCGGTATATTCGCGCTTGAACCGCAAACCTTGCGCGCAGGCCAATTGATGACCAACGGGATCGGCCTCGCCGGGTTGCAGCACCTTTCCTTTCTCTTGAAACTCCTGCCGGAACGGCACCCCTACCCGCACCTTTATGACGCCCTCAACGTGGTTCTGGAGCATCTCGACGCGCCCGATGCGGCGGCGGCCCTGCTCATCCGTTTCGAACTGGAACTCTTGCGCGATCTGGGCATGGGACTTGATCTCACCCGCTGCGCGGCAACCGGACAAAGCGACGACCTTGCCTACGTTTCGCCGAAGTCAGGGCGCGCGGTCAGCCGCGAGGCGGGCAAGCCCTATCATGACAGGATGCTGCCCCTGCCCTCTTTCCTGCTGGAAGGTCAGCGCCAGGCGGGCAGTGAGTTGACCTGGACCGATGTCACGGAAGGTTTCACGCTGACATCCTTTTTCATCTCCAGCCATCTACAGGAACGCGGCAACCCGGACCCTGGAACGCGCGATCAACTGCTTGGGGCGCTGGAACGGCGCTACCGAAAGGACTATCCTTGGAATTTCGGTTAGCCGGTCAATGTCCGTTATCGCCGATACGCCGCCAAGTGAAACTCTTTTCCGGTCCTGAATAATAGACGTGCTTGGCAACACCCGTGACATCCTCAACCGGAACATAGCCCACCATGGACAAGACCCTGCTATCGACCGAGTTGTCCCGATTGTCTCCGAGAACAAACAAATGCCCGTCCGGCACGACGTACTCTTTCGTATTGTCGAGCTGTGCCGTGTCACTCAATTCCAGAATTTCGTAGTCTGCTGCGTTCGGAAGTGTTTCGTTGAAGCGGCTGAATGAATCTCCGGTATAGGTACCGCTCCTGGCAGTGTATGCGCTACCCCCGGTGCGTGGCACGGCAACCCTGTCGATAAAGACGATACCACCTTGAACCTGAATGGTTTCTCCCGGCAGTCCGATAACCCGTTTTACATAGTCGAAACCGGCCTTTTCGTTCCAGAAGACGATTACATCGCCTCGGTTCGGGACGTACCGCTCTCCAAAAACCGAAAAAATTTGCTTCACCAGAAACTGATCGCCAACTTCCAGGGTCGGCAGCATGCTTCCGGCCGGCATGTTGTAGTGCTTTACCCGGTGAAAGTAGTAATCATTCCGTTCACCCAAATAGATGACACACGCGGTAACAGCCACAGCGACGACCGACCAGAGCAACTTTTTCGACATTCGAGAGCTTTCCCGCTTCGTGGCATTCGTGATGAATTGCACTTTAAACGGTTCACCTGAGGTGAGATGCAACTCCTTTTTGAATTCGGCGCAAGAAAACGTATATGGCTCTCCGGTGTTTTTTCTTCCCGAGCCTCACGGGATTGCTGAAATCCGTTGAAAATCCGCCATTTCGCGTCCCAATTGCCCGCTTGCGAATTGCAGACCCGAAGTGAACCGGTTAGCAAACAGATATGGGAAAAGAGACGACACCACCACCGAGCGGCATAGAGGGGATCAACCTCAAGGATGCGCTTGAAGAACGCTATCTGGCTTATGCCCTTTCGACGATCATGCACCGGGCGCTGCCCGATGTCCGCGACGGGCTGAAACCGGTTCACAGGCGGCTTCTTTACGCCATGCGCCTTCTGAAACTGGACCCAGGTGCGGGCTTCAAGAAGTGCGCACGTGTCGTCGGCGATGTCATCGGTAAATACCACCCTCATGGCGACCAGGCGGTCTACGATGCCCTGGTGCGTCTTGCCCAGGACTTCGCGCAGCGTTATCCGCTGATCGACGGCCAGGGCAATTTCGGCAATGTCGACGGCGACAACGCTGCGGCCATGCGCTACACCGAAGCGCGCATGACCGACACGGCCAAGCGTCTGCTCGACGGTCTTGATGAAAACGCCGTTGATTTCCGCGAGACCTATGACGGCGAGGACAAGGAACCCATCGTCCTGCCCGGCGGGTTTCCGAACCTGCTCGGCAACGGCTCCTCCGGCATCGCCGTCGGCATGGCGACTTCCATTCCCCCGCACAATGCGTTTGAACTCTGCCAGGCGAGCCTTCACCTGATCAAGAATCCGAAGGCCGAGGTCGACGAACTTCTCGAATATATCAAGGGTCCGGATTTTCCGACCGGCGGGCTGCTTGTGTCCGATCAGGGATCGATCCGCGAAGCCTATGCGACCGGCCGCGGCAGTTTCCGCATTCGTGCGCGCTGGGAGGTCGAGGATCTCGGCCGCGGCCAGTGGGCGATCGTCGTTACGGAGATCCCCTACCAGGTGCAGAAATCGCGCCTGATCGAAAAGATTGCCGAACTGCTGACCGCGCGCAAGTTGCCGCTGCTCGATGATGTGCGCGATGAATCGGCCGAAGACATCCGCATCGTGCTGGTTCCCCGCTCGCGCAATGTCGACGCCAACATTCTCATGGAATCGCTGTTCAAGCTGACCGATCTGGAAAACCGGTTTTCCCTGAACATGAACGTCCTGTCCATGGGCAAGGTGCCCATGGTGATGGGCCTGAAACAGGTTCTTCGGGAGTGGCTGGATCATCGCAAGGTCGTTCTGATCCGCCGCTCGGAGCACAGGCTCGGCCAGATCAACCACCGCCTTGAAGTCCTGGCCGGCTATCTGATCGCCTACCTGAACCTGGATGAGGTGATCAGGATCATCCGCGAGGAGGATGATGCAAAGGCCGAACTGATCCGGACCTTTGAACTGACCGATGTTCAGGCCGAAGCCATTCTCAACATGCGGCTGCGTTCCCTGCGCAAGCTTGAAGAACTGGAGATCCGCAAGGAGCACGAAAAGCTCACCGAGGAGAAGGACGAACTGACGAAACTGCTTGGATCGGATGCGCGCCAGTGGACGCGGATTTCCAAGGAAATCGCCGAGATCTCCAAGGTCTACGGACCTGAAACCGACATCGGCAAGAGACGCACAGACAAGGCTGAAGCGCCGGAAGCCGACCTTGTCGACATCCAGCAGGCGATGATTGAAAAAGAACCGATCACCGTCATTATCTCGGACAAGGGTTGGATCCGCGCACTCAAGGGGCATCAGAGCGACCTCTCCACGCTTTCGTTCAAGCAAGGCGACAAGCTGAAACTCTCCTTCCACGCAGAGACGACCGACAAGATCCTTGTGTTTTCGACCGGGGGCAAATTCTTCACGCTCGGTGCTGATCGCCTTCCCGGCGGACGCGGACATGGCGAGCCGATCCGGCTCATGGTGGAAATGGACGAAGCGCAGGATGTGGTGAATGCGTTCGTGCACAAACCGGGCCGCAACCTCCTGCTCTGCAACAACGAGGCGCGCGGGTTTGTCGTTTGCGAGGATGACGTGATCGCCAACACGCGCAAGGGCAAACAGGTTCTCAATCTGACCGCACCAACGGAAGCGACGCTTTGCGTGGATGCAACCGGGGACCAGGTGGCGATCATCGGCGAAAACCGCAAGCTTCTGGTCTTCCCGCTCGCGCAGGTGGCCCAGATGAGCCGCGGCCGGGGCGTGCGCCTGCAGCGCTACCGGGACGGCAAGGTTGCCGACATCAGGGTGTTCAAGGCCGAAGACGGCCTGACATGGACCGACAGTTCGGGACGCAGCTTCACCCGGACCATGGATGAACTGGCCGACTGGCGCGGTGATCGTGGCAATGCCGGGCGCTTGCCGCCGACCGGCTTCCCGCGTTCCAACAAGTTCGGTCCGGGATCACTCTAGGGTACGGACTCATAAATGAAGTCAATTTGGTTTGGATCGTTTTGACCAACTGCAAGGAGCGAAAGCGCAGGAAATGTGGTTCATTTTCAAGCCTTTCGCGACGCTGCAGATGGCTGAAACGGTCAAATCCGAAGGACGGCAAAATGGCCTCACCTCGCAGCGTCACCGCGCTTGACCGGGCATAAAGCCCGCTCTACTCACGCTTCCTCGCGAGATTTTGCCATTTCTGCCGCCAAATCGGCTTCATTTATGGGTCCGTACCCTAGGTCTATTGCGGTATCTGTTGCGGTTAACTGCCGCCACGCTCCCGGGGTCATGCCAAACGCCCGCCTGAAATGCCTGTTCATGTGGCTTTGATCGGCAAATCCACTTTCAATCGCGGCGTCCGCGAGCGGGTTTCCATTGGCAAGCATTTGTTTCGCGTGGCCGAGGCGGCGCATGAGCAGATACCGGTGCGGGCTCGTACCGTAGGCCCGCTTGAACTGCCGCGACAGGGTAAAACGATCCAGATCCGCAATTCTCTCAAGATCGCTCACCCGAACGGGGTCGCGGAAGCACTCCTTCAGAAAGCCGGCGCATTCTTCAAGCGCAGCCCAGTCCATCGAGGATGTATCACCGGAACCGGTGTCCCCCACCCTGCAAAGGCCGGTGGCGATTTCGCCAAGAAACGAACTGCGCTTGAGGCCGCCCATTTCGCTGTCCATGTCTTCCAGACAATCCCGCAAGATGGCCTGCAGGTGCGGATCGGTGAATACAGGGTCCGCAAGATGAGGCAGACTTCTGGCTCCCGTTGCTTCCAGTGCGTCACGGATGTCTTCAGGCTGGACGTAGATCATGCGGTAGCGAAGACCACCCTCCGTTCCCGCTCCTCCGTCGTGCAGTTCATCCGGATGAATGACGATGATCTGACCCGGAAGCGATGCATGTGAAGCGCCGCGATACCTGAAGGTCTGAACACCGTTCAGCGTCAGACCGATCGCATAGGTATCGTGCCTGTGAGGGTCGAAGCCCTTGCCCTTGAACCTGGCTTCAATCCGTTCAATTCCATCTTCTTCGGGTGCAACCCGGATCGAGTCCCTTGTGGCCGTGCACAAACGTTCAAGACAGGTGTTCGTGTCAGATGCAGGGTCGGTGTGAACCCTTTCCGATCTGACCCCTCTCGTGGAGTTTGCACTCATGTTCGATACCAAGTTCGTTGTTGTTGTCCGTGAAGACCTGGCCGTCTGGCAAAAGCTCAATGTAACAGCGTTTCTCTCGACAGGAATAGCCGCCGCCAAACCCGATCTCATCGGCAAGGCATATCGTGACGCTGTCGGGAACAGCTATCATTCCATGAGTGTGCAGCCAATCATCATCCTGTCGGCCGACGCAGAACTTATCGGCAAGATACATGCCCGCACCCTGCAAAGAGACGTGAAATCAAGTCTTTACATCGAGGAGATGTTTGCGACCGGGCACGACAGTGCCAACCGGGAAGTCTTCGCAGAACATGGACCCGACGATGCGCGGGTTGTCGGAATTGCGTTTCACGCAGACAAGAAAACCGCCGACAAGATCACCAAGGGTGCACGCATGCACGCCTGATGTGCCCTGTCAATTCATGCAATATTCCACGTTGTTTCCCCTCGACGGATCGGGCCCGAGCGGGCAATCTGTCGGCTGCATGAGTCAGGGGAAGACATGATCGAGCCGTTCACGTTCAATACCAGTCAACGCATCGTTTTCGAGAACGGAGCGGCTGCAAAACTCGACCAGACCGCAAAGTTCTGCCTTGGATCGCGGCCTTTCATCGTCACAGATCCCGGGATCGTCGCTCTTGGATTGCATGCGCCGGCCTTGGATGCGCTGACACGGGCGGGCCTTGACGTTGGACAGTTTTCTGACGTTGTGCCCGATCCCCCGCGAGCACTGGTCGAGAAGGCCGTGGAGGCTGCAAAGTCGCACCAGGCGACATCCGTGGTCGGCTTTGGCGGTGGTTCCTCGCTCGATGTTGCCAAACTCGTCGCGCTGCTTGCGCAAAGCGGTGAAGATCTGGACGAGGCCTGGGGGATCGACAATGCCAAGGGACCGCGTCTTCCGCTCATTCTGATCCCCACGACAGCCGGTACCGGATCAGAAGTCACGCCGATATCAATCATTACGGTCGGCGAAGAGGAAAAGCGCGGGGTTGTGTCGCCTCTGCTTCTGCCGGACCTGGCCGTGCTTGATCCGCTGCTCACACTGGGCTTGCCTGCGGCCGTCACGGCGGCAACCGGGATCGACGCCATGGTCCATGCAATCGAGGCCTATGCTTCCAGGTCGGCCAACAACAATCCCGTCTCGCGCATGCTGGCGCTTGAAGCGTTGCGGCTTCTGGGCGCGAATATCGAGACGGCAGTCTCAACGCCTCGGGACGAGGGCGCGAGAGGCAGCATGCTTCTTGGGTCAATGTTTGCCGGAATGGCTTTTGCCAATTCGCCCGTTGCTGCCGTGCACGCGCTTGCCTATCCGCTCGGCGGCACGTTTCACATTGCCCATGGGCTCTCGAACGCGTTGGTCCTTCCGCATGTCCTGAGGTTCAACAACAGCGTCGCTTCGGCAACCTATGCCGAGATTGCGCCGTCTCTCTTTCCCGAATTGTCGCAAGTGACAAGCCCGCAAGCGCGCGCTGACGCATTCGCCGAGAAGTTGGCCGAGCTGGCGTCAAAGCTTGGATTGCAAACCCGGCTGAGCAAATTGGGGATCGGGGCGGAAGACGTTCCAAAGCTCGCGCGGGACGCCATGAAACAGACCCGGCTGCTGGTCAACAATCCGCGTGAAATGACCGAAGCCGATGCGCTGGAAATCTACAGATCCGCACTATGAATTCCACAAGTTATCCACAGGCACCACGACCAGAGCCTCTTCCGCGATCAGCTTTCCCGGTGTTTCAAGAAATCCCCACGCGGTGGATGGATGTGGACATTTATGGCCATGTAAACAACGTTCAGTACCTGAGCTTCTTCGATACTGCCGTGAACGGCTGGTATGTCGCCAACGGTCTACTCGATCCGAGAACCAGCTCCGAGGTCTTTCTCGTCGTCGAAACCGGGTGTCACTACTTTTCAGAGTTGACATTTCCGTCGACTGTTTTTGCCGGGCTTCGAATCGAGAAACTCGGCTCCAGCTCTGTGGTTTTCCGCATCGGCTTGTTTGCCGGCAAAGAACATGAAACGGCTGCCCATGGACGGTTTGTTCATGTCCTTGTCGAACGGGAATCCCGACGGCCTGTGCGCATTCCCGACACAGCGAGGGGCATTCTATCAAGTTTGATGGCGTAGGAAATGCAATCCGCACGTTCTGCGACAGATCCAGACGTTTTCATCAGCTTGTCCACGGGATAACCGGTTGACGAACGATTGCGCAGAGCACCTTGAACTCACAGGCAATCCACAAGTTATCCGCAACATGTCAACAGAACGGGAAAACGCGGACACGGCGCGTTTTCAACATGTGGAAAACAGGTTTCAGCCCAAGTTCTTCATAAGGCGGGACTTCTCGCGCTGCCAGTCGCGTTTCTTTTCCGTTTCCCGTTTGTCGTGCAGCTTTTTCCCCCGCGCAAGAGCCAGTTCGAGCTTCGCGCGGCCCTTGTCGTTAAAATAAAGCTTGAGTGGCACAATTGTCTTGCCCTCCTTCTGCACGGCACCGGCAAGCTTGCCGATTTCCCGTTTGTGCAGAAGCAGTTTGCGCGGACGCCTGGGCTCGTGGTTGAAGCGATTGGCCTGCAGATACTCGGGAATATAGACGTTGTAGATCCAGATCTCGCCGCCATATTCGGCAGCATAGGATTCGGCAATATTCGCCTTGCCGTTACGCAGAGACTTTACCTCCGTGCCCCGCAACTCGATGCCGGCCTCGAGCGTATCTTCGATTTCGTAGTTGAAACGGGCTTTCCGGTTGTCGGAAATGATCTTCCGCCCCGGATCGCCCCCCTTTTTCGGAGCCATTTTTGTCCTTCAGGGCCCATTGCCCCGTCCGCTCAGTTGATCAGACCCGCATGTGCCATTGCGTCACGGATCTCAGCCCTGGTTTCATCGGTCACCGGAACGAGAGGCAAACGCATTTCCTCTTCGATCTTGCCGAGGACCGAAAGCGCATATTTGGAACCGCCCGGGCTCGGTTCAAGGAACAGCGCCCGATGCAAGGGTGCAAGGCGGTCCTGATACTCCAGAGCCTTCGGGAAGTCACCTGCCAGTGTCGCGGCCTGGAATTCCGCACAAAGACGCGGCGCGACGTTCGCAGTCACCGAGATGCAACCGACACCACCATGCGCATTGAAGGCAAGTGCGGAGATGTCCTCGCCGGAAAGCTGGTTGAATTCCGGTCCGCAGAGATGCCGCTGCCGGCTCGTTTTCGAAAGATCCGCGGTCGCGTCCTTGACGCCCTTGATGTTTTCACAGGTCTGGTAAAGTTCGGCCATGGTTTCCGGTGTCATGTCGATGATCGACCGGCCCGGAATATTGTAGATGATGATCGGCAACCCGACCGCGTCGTTTACTGCCTTGAAATGTGCCTTCAGTCCCGCCTGGTTCGGCTTGTTGTAGTAAGGCGTCACCACGAGCAGGCCATTCGCCCCCGCCTTTTCGGCGTGTAGCGCAAAATCGATCGCTTCAACCGTGTTGTTGGAACCGGCGCCTGCAATCACCGGCACCCGTCCGGCAGCCGCTTCAACGCAAAGCTCGATGACCCGTTTATGCTCGTCATGGCTCAGCGTCGGGCTTTCGCCGGTGGTTCCGACAGGAACAAGGCCGTTGGAGCCTTCCTGTATCTGCCACTCGACAAAGTCCTGAAACCGTTTCTCATCAAGCGCTCCGTCCTTGAACGGGGTAATCAGCGCTGGAATGGAGCCTTTGAACATCTCGGTTTCCTCTTGGATGAGTCGTGTTTTTGCGGACAAGGTCGATTGCCCTGTCTCGTTGGTGGCGCAACATACTCATCAGCCGCTAAAGGGGCAATGGTTCCGTTGCTCTTCGACCGGATTCGACCCTTTTTATTCAGCACGATGCGCCTTTTCAGAGACACTTCGCTCTGCGTGGTCTGCAAAATACGGTGTTTTCCTATTGGCAGGACGTCGTGCCCGCCCCTATCTTTCGAAAAAACGGAAACCGGAAACGCCTTGGGAGACGATCATGAGCACTGCGCATGGCGACGCGCACGCAGGTGCTGCGCACATACCGGTTGCGCAGCCCCGGGATTTTACATGGAAGAGCGCAGACGGTCTGCGGCTCTACGGCCGGAACTGGATCGTGGACGCTGCGGGTGACGACATGCGCATTCCGGTCATCTGCCTGCCCGGCCTCTCCAGAAACTCTCGTGATTTCAATGACATCGCCCGCTACCTTCACGCACGGAATCATCATGTTGTCGCGCTCGACTACCGGGGGCGCGGTAAAAGCGACTGGGATTCGGACTGGAGAAACTATGCGCTGCCGGTCGAGGAAAACGATATCGCGCTTGCGATAGAAAAACTCGGCTTGAAGCGCTTTGCCGTTCTCGGGACTTCCAGAGGCGGGCTCCACGCGCTGATCATGGCCGCACGCTACGCGGCCGAGCAGATGGCAGGCGTCATTTTCAACGATGTCGGACCTCACATCGAGATGCGTGCAATTCATCGCATTGCCGCAACTCTCGGTCACCGGATGAATGCGGATTCGCTTACGCAAGTTGCCGACAACCTGAAACACACGATCGGTAACCAGTTTCCGTCATTTGAGAGCAAAGACTGGCTGAAACTGGCTGGACAGCTTGCATCCGAACAATCCGGCGGGTTCGTCATGGATTACGATCCGGCCCTCGCCCATCAATTGGCCAGCCTCGACGATGCAGCACCCGCTCCCGATCTCTGGCCGCTCTACGACAGGCTGCTCGATCGCCCGGTCTTGGTGATCCACGGCGAAAAATCGGATCTGCTCAGTCCGGAAACCTGCAAACGCATGGTTGATACGCATCCCAATGCCCGGCTGAAGACCATTTCGGGCCAGGGACATGCGCCCGTCTTGTGGGAAACGGATACCCACGAAGCGGTCGCTCGTTTTTTACAGGAACTTTAGGGTACGGTCCCAAAAATGAAGCCGATTTGGCGGCAGAAATGGCAAAATCCCGGGAGGAAGCGTGTGCAGAGCGGGCTTTTTGCCCGGTCAAGCGCGGTGACGCTGCGAGGCGCAGCCATTTTGCCGTCCTTCGGATTTGGCCGCTTTGGCCATCTGCCACGTCGCGAAAGGCTTGAAAATGCACCACATTTCCTGCGCTTTCGCTCCTTGCAGTTGGTCAAAACGATCCAAACCAAATCGGCTTCATTTATGGGTCCGTACCCTAGAGCTGGTTCAGTGAATTTTGGATCTTCTGAGAGCGTCGCCCGGCCCAACGGGTGCCGGTAAACACGTCTTTAACTTGTCAGCACAGAGAGTTTTGTCAAACCATTGAAAAAATGCCGCTTTTGGCAACTCGAAAAAAAGAAAACCCGGCGTTTCCGCCGGGTTTTCCATCAAACCTCGGTTGAGGATTGATTAGAAGGTACGCTGCATACGAACACCGAAGAGGAGTTCGTCGAAGTCGTTGTCGGAGTTTCCGCCCGTACCGTCGATGGAGTTGTTGGCGTAACCAACGTCTGCACCCATGACGAAACCGGAAACCGGCTGCCACTGTACGGAACCGTCGATTGCCCAACGGTCTACATCGCCGATGGAGGAAGAGCTGTCTACGTCAACATGAGCGTAGGAGCCGTCCATTGCCAGACCGATGGTCGGGGTAGCCTGGACGTAGATACCAGCGGAGAGAGAGTAACCAGAGTTGGTGTCTCCGTCCGGAGCGTAGTCGGATACGCCGGTCAGGCCGGTGATGCCGTTACCGATGTAGGACAGTGCGCCATCAGCGTAGAAGCCCTGGAAGAAGATGTTGGAACCGGAGTTTGCGAACGGCAGGTTGACGTTCACGCCGGCGCCGATTGCCCAGCCGAGGCTGTCTTCA
>NZ_JASHJI010000017.1 GCF_030733265.1 Roseibium sp. MMSF_3412
CCAAGGCCGCGCCGAAGAGTGCAGCGGCGAAACCGACAGCTACCAAGGCCGCGCCGAAGAGTGCAGCGGCGAAACCGGCAGCGACCAAGGCCACGCCAAAAAGTGCTGCGGCGAAACCGGCTGCAGCCAAAGTTGCAGCCAAGAAGCCAGCACCAAAGACTGCAGCTTCAAAGCCCGCAGCGGTTCGCAAGGCGCCCGCGAAAAAGGCAGCGCCGAAAGCCTCAGCCGTTTCCAGTCCTTACCCGGTTCACGGCACCATTACCGGCCCGCTGGTGATGATCGGCCTCGGATCGATCGGCAAGGGGACATTGCCGCTGATCGAGCGCCATTTCAATTTCGACAAATCGCGTTTCACGGTGATCGATCCGGTTGATACCGATGCCGGGCTCGTGACCGGAAAGGGCTACAAGTTTCAGAAAGTGGCGCTTACACCGGACAACTACAAAGACATCCTGACGCCGCTTTTGACAGAGGGCGAGGGGCAGGGCTTTGTCGTCAATCTCTCCGTCGATACGTCCTCGCTCGACCTGATGAAGCTCTGCCGGAAGCTCGGCGTGCTTTACATCGATACCGTTGTTGAACCCTGGCTGGGCTTCTACTTCGATGAAAACGCACCGGCTGCCGATCGCACGAACTACGCGCTGCGGGAAACCGTGCGCAAGGAAAAGAAGAAGAAGCCCGGCGGTACAACGGCGGTTTCCTGCTGCGGCGCCAATCCCGGCATGGTGTCCTGGTTTGTGAAAAAGGCGCTCGTCGATGTTGCGACCGAGACCGGCGTAAAGTTCAAGGAGCCCAAGGATCGCAAGGGCTGGGCGAAGCTTATGAAGAAGGCCGGCGTCAAGGGTATTCACATTGCCGAACGGGACACCCAGCGCGCCAAGGAGGCAAAACCGCCGAACACGTTCTGGAACACCTGGTCCGTGGAAGGGTTTTTGTCCGAAGGCTTCCAGCCTTCGGAACTCGGCTGGGGAACGCATGAGAAATGGAAGCCCGCAAACGCCAAGAGCCACAAGAAAGGCTGCAACGCGGCGATCTATCTTGAACAGCCGGGCGCGAACACGCGGGTCCGGACCTGGTGTCCGACACCCGGTGCGCAATTCGGGTTCCTTGTGACCCATAACGAAGCCATCTCCATTGCCGACTATTTCACTTTGGAAGACGGCAAGAAGGTCAACTACCGTCCGACTTGCCACTATGCCTACCACCCGGCAAACGATGCCGTTCTGTCTCTTCATGAGTTGTTCGGGGCAGCCGGAAAGGTGCAGGACAAGCTGCATGTCCTGGAAGAAAACGAGATCCGCGACGGGATCGACGAACTCGGTGTTCTGCTCTACGGCCATAAGAAGAACGCCTACTGGTACGGGTCCCAGTTGTCGGTCGAAGAAACGCGCAAGCTGGCACCCTACCAGAATGCCACCGGCCTGCAGGTGACGTCGGCCGTTATTGCCGGAATGGTCTGGGCACTTGAAAACCCGGAAGCGGGCATCGTGGAAACCGACGAGATGGACTACAAGCGCTGCCTTGAAATCCAGATGCCGTATCTCGGACCGGTCATGGGCTACTACACCGACTGGACCCCGCTTGAGGGGCGCCCGGGATTTTTCCCGGAAGATATCGACAAGAAGGACCCCTGGCAGTTCAAGAACATACTGGTGCGGTGATCGCGTCTTAAAACTCTGAGCGGTCCCGGACCTGATCCGGGACCAACCTACCCAAACAAGCTCTGGCGGAACGCCGGGGCTTGTTTAGGTTTTGCCCAAGTTATGGTGACGGTCGATGTTGAGTAAGAGATGTATTTTGGGAGGCTCTGTACGCCTCCCATTGAGTGTTCGGTTAAGCGGAAAGTTGAAATTCCTGCGTGCCGATATTCTCGGTTTTTGAAGCATGAATTGAGGAAGAATTTTGTTGTCTTACAAGAATATTATTCCGATTTGGTGGAGTATTGCTTGGCGCTATTGTGTTGTCTGGTTTCTGTTGGCGATTGTTTTTGAAGGTGCATATCTTTATTCATGGGCACCTTGGGAAATAAGTAGATTGCAAGATTTAGCGGACTCTTTGGACTGGTATCGTGAAAACTGGCTGTTGTTTTCGATGGGTAGTTCGACTTTGCAGTTATCGCTTGAGATTGTGCTATCCATTTGGGCCGTCAGGGCGGGTATAAACAAACACAAGTTGCTCAGAACGGAAAGCGTCGCAGTCTCTTGACGTGCGGGACCTCACAAGCTGCGCTTGCTTCGGAACCGCTGGTCGTTTTTGTCTTGGATGGTCTGGTCGGCAATAAGGAACCCTGGCAGTTCAGGAACATCCTCGTGAGGTAAACCGGAGCTTTCAACAACGTCTCTTGCCTCAATGCGAATTGAGGCCCGATTTTTTTCAACCGGTTGAGTGTCCGCCGCGTGCATGCTGAACTACCGCTTGCCCGCAGATGGACAATCAGGGGCATAAGGGCAGCTTCGGATGCGAAGAAAGGAGCCGGGTCATGGAGTTTTTGCTTGGAGTCGCTGGCGTGGCCGTCGGGGCGGCAATCCAGTTCTGGTTCAATCTTCTTCTGGAAAAACACAAGACAAAGGCGCAAAAGGAACTCGATGACAAACGCAAGGCTTTGCTGAGGAAGGCGCTTGAGAACATGCCTCCCGGCAAGGAATGGCGGAAGCTGACGACGCTTTGCGGGATAATCGGTGCCGAACCCAACGAGACGACTCGATTGCTGATCGAGCTTGGCGCACGCGGGTCCGAAGGGGAGGAAGAAGTTTGGGCGCTTCTGTCAGACAAACCACTCGATTGAACTTAGTGTGAAGGCTCTCCCAGCGTGGGCGACAATCGGAAAACCGATGCAGAATTGGCCGACCCGGACCAATAGAAGAGCTTTGCATCATTGTTCAATGCAGACGTTTCAGCCCCGGCGCAAGGCCGGGGCGGCCCAATGTGCAGATGGCGTCAGTTGCCGAGCTTGGCGACGCCGAGCGGGACGTTGAACTTTCGGCACCAGATGTAGACCTCGTTGTAGTCGGAGGCCTTGATGCCGTTTCCGAGCCGGTAGCTCTGTTTGCCGGTAAGCTTTTTCAGAGCGCCGAGATCCGCCTTCGGATCGTATTTTCCGTTCTTGCCGAGACCGACCCGCGGATCGGGCGCGCCGTCGAGGCTGAAATTGCTCTGGAGGACAACACTGTTGCTGCTGAGCTCGGTCTTTCCCGTCGTTACATGGTTGCTGCGGCCGGAGAAATTGCCGCTGCGCTTGGAGCTGCCTGCAAGGGCGGGCAGAGACGCCGATGCCAGTGTGGTGGTGGCCAGGCCTGCGGTGAGGGCGAGGAATTGTCTGCGGTTCGTCATCTTCTTTGTCCTGGTGTGCTGGAGATATCCGAGCGTCTCGTTGAAACAAGGGTCCAAACTGGGGCCGTGTGCCCGCAGGCCTAAGATCGTGTCACGATCATTGGTTTGAAACGCACATTCCACTCCGGAAATCTCACAAGACAGGGAGATACGAGTTACCGGCAAAATGGTGCAGCGTGTTTGCGCGAGCCTCGAATAAGGACGCCGGCTTTCCACGATGAATATTAAATCTCTTTCATGCTGCTGGTTTGGCCTGACATGCCTTCCTACCTAAGCGCGAGCGGCACTGGCAGCGTCCGAGCGACAGGCGTCAGCTCCTCCCCGGGACGTCCTGTTGCAGCGGAATGCCGCGAACAAACACTCTTTTCGAAACCAGGCGGGTTTATCGTCATGACCATCTATCTTGATCTCGGCTTGCTCCTTGCAGCCCTGACCGCGTTCTTCTTCAGCGTACTCGGCTACTTTCTGATTTCCCGGTTTTTTCAGGCGAAACGGCGTCGCGGCATCCTTGCCGGCGATGGTGCCGCCTTTCTTGCGGCGGGCGGTCTGTTCATTGCGTTCACGGCCAGTTTCATCGAAATCTTCGAGTTCGCGTTCCGGCTTCCCTATCCGGCCATGATCGACCTCGGGATCGGACTGACGGCTGTCTTCCTGGCGTCGGCCACCGCCCATCTTCTGGCAAAAAGATTGTCGAAAGCGCCAAACACGAATTGCGTGACTGTGTCGCGGTAAGCGATCTCTCCGAGATTTTACCGATCCGGCGATTGCCCCATTGCAACCTCAATGCTATTTTTGCGTGTCCCATTTTAATGTATTCGCAAAAATATTCATTAGGGTTTAAATGTCTGATATTACAGAGAAAGTTAAGGCGGTGATCGCTAGGGATCTCAAGCTCGCCGATTGGGTGATTACATCCGACACAACGTTAAGCAAGCTCGGTGCTGACAGTCTCGATGCCATAGGGCTGATCATGGCGATCGAACGCGAACTCGGTTGCTGTCTGCCCCAGCACGCTTTTTGCGGAATAGAGAACAAGGATGGCGAATGGACCTTCGGGGCGTTTGCCGGCGCGATCGAAAAATCGGTTGGTTTGGTGCGGACCTGATCAGCTCCGTGCAGCGGCGAAGTCCCGATGCGGCGGGCGGTTCAGTCCGGCATCAGCCGTACAACGTCGATCGGTTCGCTCTTGCCCTTGACCATTTGCGGTCCGATCGGGAGTTGACGGATTTCCGAGCTCAGATTGCGCGCAATCTGACCTGAGGCCAGAATGATGACGTCTGCCTCCGCGTCGATTTCCTTGCCGAGGTTTTCCAGGCGCGCAGCGGCGTTCACCGTGTCGCCGATGACGGTGTAGTTCACCCGTCCGGGTGCGCCGATGTCACCGACAATGAGCGGTCCCATGTGGAGGCCGATCCGGATGCGCACCGGAGGCTCGTTTCGCCGCGCCCGTTCCAGGTTGTCAGCGCGGATTGCGACTGCCATGGCCAGGGCCGCGCGTGCAGCCGGGTCCGCCGGATTGTCAAGGTGCTCAGGTGCGCCCCAGAACGCCATGACGCTGTCGCCGACATACTTGTCGATGGTGCCATCCAATCTGGTGATTTCCGCTCCAAGCAGTGACAGATGATGGTTGACGAAGGCAGCGGTTTCGCTCGCAGACATGCCTTCCGACACCGTCGTGAAACCGGCGATATCGGTAAAGAGAACGGCAACCTCCCTTTCCTCGGGCAAGACGTCCGCGCGGCCTTCGCTCAAAAGCTTCTGCACCAGTGTACGCGGGACATAACGGTTGAACGCCTTCAGTCCACCGACCATGGAATTGAACCCGGTCGACAGGTCATCAAGCTCCCGGATAATCGAGGAGGGGAGTGGCTCGACACTCTCGAGGTTCAAATCGGCAACGTCCGTGGCCGCAGCGGCGGCCCTGCGAATGGGTTTGGCGATCCTGCGGGCGAGCATGATTGCCCCGAGCAATGAGCACACAAGCAGCACGAGACCGACGACAATGGCGACGAGAAGCTGCTGAAGCGGTTGATCGAGATATTCGGCGGGGAAGTGGATACCGATGCGCGCCGGCAAACCTTTCAGGTTGTCGTTCTCGTGCTCGATGATGATGAAGCGCTTGTCGCCATTGTTGTCAAAACCTGCACGCAACTCCATTCCATCCGGAATGTTGTAGTCCTTGTTTTCCACGATCTGCAGGCTGGAGAAATCCGACAGGAAGAAATCGGAAATCTGGCTGACATGCAGCAGCGGGGCCTCCGGACTCAGTTCCTCGAAATGGTCTTCGAGCATGGGATGCGCGACGACTTCTTCCGACTTTTCCTTCATCAGGAACACGGTGATGTCGTCGGTTGATATCGACCAGGTGATGTCCGAGATCCGCTCCAGCGACATGCCGATCAGGAAACTCCCCCGATAGGCGCCTCCGGAGTGGAACGGGTGTGTGTAGATGAAATAGGTGTGTTTCCGGGTCGGCATGTAGAGCGGTTCGCTCCAGAAGGGATCCTTTCTGTTCGCGGCTTCCATCAGGATCGGTGTAAGGCTGGGGATGTCGGCGGCAAGGTCAACATCGCCGCCAAGAATTTCGCCGTCAGCGTCGCCGCGATCGACGTCGACACCCTTTCCCGTGTTGTCGACCATGATCATGAACGAAACGCGGTCCTGCGGGGCGAGCGCACCGTAGATGTATCCGACCAGATGCTCCGGATCGTCAAACGACAACTCGCCGTTTGCCCAGCTTGCGCGGGTATAGTTCGCCGTTTCGGTCACGGCGTGCAGTTGCTCGATGAACGCGGCTTCGGAGGTGTCCATGCCCAGATCCACCAGGCTGCCTCCAAGTTGCCGGATAACACGCTCGGACGTCAGCGCCTGAATGATCAGGATCGCGGCAGCCGTGATCACCACGAATGTCCCGATAACGGTCGCCAGGGTAGGCGTTATGAAGAGCTTGTTGCGAAACAGCACAGTGATTTCCCGCTAAACACGCAAGTGTTTTGCAGAATTAATAGCGCATATTCGTGCTCGTTGTTGCCCGCAGGCGTGTTTTGCGGGCGTTTTGTTGGCCGGGCCACAGAAAAGGCTCCGGAAGCTGTCGCTTGCGGAGCCTCTTGATTTGTTTTCGAATGGCGAAAAACGTCAGGCGGGCTTCGACGGTTCCTCGAACGTCTGGCCATAATCGACAGCGATTTCGTAGTCCGGGTCTTCGAGGACCGACACTTCGACGAGATTGCCCGCCTTGGCGAGAAGCTTCGTGCAGTCGGGAGACAGGTGGCGCAGGTGCAAGCGCTTGCCGGCCGCCTCGTATTTCGATGCCAGCGCATCGATCGCCTCAAGCCCGGAATGGTCGACAACGCGGCTGTCCATGAAGTCGACGACGACATCGTCCGGATCGCTCTGCGGGTTGAAGAGATCAACGAAACCGGTTGTTGATCCGAAGAAAAGCGGGCCTGTCAGGCGATAGACCTTCCAGCCCTCCTTGCTCGTGCCGATGCGCGCGCTGATGCGGCTGGCCGCATTCCAGGCGTAGGCCAGTGCGGAAATGATCACGCCGACAACAACCGCGACCGCTAGGTCGGCATAGACGGTGACGGCCGTGACGATGACCATCACCAGGGCGTCCGTCAGGGGGATCTTGTGGACGATCTTCAGGCTGGCCCAGGCGAAGGTGCCGATAACGACCATGAACATCACACCGACCAGAGCTGCGACCGGGATCTGCTCGATGAGCGGTGAGGCAATGACGATGAAGGACAGCAGGAACAGGGCCGCCGCGATGCCGGAAATTCGGGTTCGCGCACCGGACTTCACGTTGATCATCGATTGGCCGATCATTGCACAGCCGCCCATGCCGCCGAAGAAACCGGTGACGATGTTGGCCGAGCCCTGGGCCAGGCATTCCTTGGACGCGCCACCCTTGGTGTTGGTCAGGTCGGCAACAAGGTTGAGCGTGAGAAGCGACTCGATCAATCCGATCGCGGCAAGGATCACCGCATACGGGAGAATGATCTGCAGCGTTTCGAGCGTCAGCGGGACCATTGGAATATGGAATTCGGGCAGTCCGCCGGCGATCGAGGCAAGGTCGCCAACCGAGCGCGTATCAAGGTTGAAACCGAGCACGAGGCCCGAAACAACCAGAATGCCGGCGAGCGGTGCCGGAAACGCGGTCGTGATCTTGGGCAGCAACCAGATCACCGCCATGGTCAGAGCGACGAGACCGAGCATCATAACGAGCTGGGAGCCTCCCATCCATGTCAGGCCGCCAGCGCCGTCGGGAACCTTGAACTGTCCGAGCTGGGCAAGAAAGATCACGATCGCGAGGCCATTGACGAAGCCGAGCATGACCGGATGCGGAACCATGCGGATGAATTTACCCCATCTGAGAACGCCGACACCAATCTGGAGGATGCCCATCAGGACAACGGTCGCGAACAGATATTCGACGCCGTGCTGGGCAACCAGCGAGACCATGACCACGGCAAGTGCGCCGGTCGCGCCCGAGATCATGCCCGGACGCCCGCCGATGCAGGCCGTGATCAGGCCTACAAAGAACGCCGCATAAAGGCCGACGAGCGGATTGACGCCTGCGACGAATGCAAAGGCAACCGCTTCCGGTACCAGGGCCAGCGCAACCGTCAAGCCAGCGAGTAATTCGGTCTTGATGCGGGAGGCATCCAGTTTGGTCGATTGTACAGGCGCAACGGCCCCGGCGCGTGCTGTCAAGACGGGCTCCAGTCTGT
Organism: Roseibium sp. MMSF_3412; assembly: GCF_030733265.1. Lineage (GTDB taxonomy): Bacteria > Pseudomonadota > Alphaproteobacteria > Rhizobiales > Stappiaceae > Roseibium. Next base: position 8,067 of record NZ_JASHJI010000017.1, read on the forward strand.
TTTATTCGGTGAGACGGTCGCCCAGCCGCACTGGGACACAATTACTGACCTAAATCAATTTAGAGCCCTTCTAATCGATTTGTTGCAATGCAGCAAGGGCGGCGATGAATGGCAGCCATGCAGGAAACGGCAGATGAGGTGCATTTTTGCGGCAAAATCGGGCAAATGACATCCAGCTCGAGGCGACACGAAATTGCTCGACTGTCGCCCGATGGAAGACTAGAACCGTGCGAAACAAGGTCTGGAGACGTTATGAAATCGACCAATCCGGTGTTCACCGGTATCGAAACAACCATCTTTGAAACCATGTCCCGGCTCGCGATGGCCCACAACGCCGTCAATCTGGGGCAGGGGTTTCCGGATGTCGACGGACCGCAGGACATCCGTGAAGAGGCCGCCAGGTCACTCGTTGAAGGACCGAACCAGTATCCGCCGATGCTGGGCCTGCCGGAACTGCGCGAAGCCGTTGCCGAGGCCAACAGCCGTTTTTACGGATTGGACATCGACCCGAAGAGCGAAGTGATCGTAACGTCTGGCGCTACGGAAGCGCTTGCCGATTGCATCATGGCGCTGGTGTCTCCAGGTGATGAAGTGGTTCTGATCGAACCGCTGTATGACTGTTATCTGCCGATGGTCCGGCGCGCGGGCGGAATACCCGTTCGGGTCCGGGTCAGTCCGCCGTCATGGTCGCTTGATGAACAAGCGCTTCGCTCCGCGTTTTCGGACAAGACAAAAGCAATTCTCATCAACAACCCGATGAACCCGACAGCCAAGGTGTTTTACGAGGCCGAACTGCAGCTCATCTGCGATCTCTGCAAGGAGCACGATGCCTTCGCAATCTGCGATGAGGTCTATGAACACCTTGTCTTTGACGGCGCCGTGCATCGGCCGCTCATGACGTTTGAGGGCATGCGGGAGCGAACGGTCCGGATCGGGTCCGCCGGCAAGACTTTTTCGCTGACCGGCTGGAAGGTCGGGTATATCACCGGACCGGCCGAACTGCTCGACCCGATCGGCAAGGCACATCAGTGGGTGACCTTCACGACACCACCGAACCTCCAGCGCGCAGTCGCCTACGGCTTGCGCAAGGACGACAGCTATTATCGGGACCTGGCCCTCGATCTATCGCGAAAGCGCGACCGGATGGCGAAGGGGCTTGAAGAGATTGGTTTTAGCGTTCTGCCCTGCGAGGCGACCTATTTTCTGACCTGCGGCTTCGGAAAGCTCGGGCTGGGATCCCAGGACGTCGAGGTTTGCCAGAGGCTTGTAACGGAAGCGGGGGTTGCCGCTGTGCCGGTGTCCGCATTTTACGCAGGCAACGCACCGACCGGGTTCGTCCGGTTCTGCTTCTGCAAACAGGACTGGGTCATCGACGAGGCGCTGACACGTCTGTCGGCGTTTTTGTCAGCAGCCCGCAGCGAATCCGCTTAGCCTTGAACAATCAGTAGATCAGCATGAGAAATTCCATGGAAAACCCGGTCCTTGTGGATGTTACGCGCGGCAGCCTCACCGAGAGCGTTCATCGCGGCACAGTCGCGATTGCCGATGCTCGCGGGAAACTCGTCCTCGGGATCGGTGATGTTGCGGCCCGGGTCTACCCGCGATCGGCCATCAAGGCGCTTCAGGCGCTGCCGCTGGTGGAATCAGGGGCGGCGGAAGCGCTCGACCTGACCGACGCAGAGTTGTCGCTGGCATGCGCATCGCATAACGGCGAAGAAGTCCATGCCAATGCGGCCCGGGTCATGCTTTTGAAGGCGGGACTGACCGAAGACGATCTGGAATGCGGTCCGCAATGGCCGCAGCGCATGGAAGATGCGGCAAAGCTCATCCTGGAGGACGAAGTTCCCTGCGGGCTTCACAACAATTGTTCTGGCAAACATGCCGGATTCCTCGGACTTGCCAGGATCATGGGGGTCGAGACGCAGGGCTACATCAATGCCTCACACCCCGTGCAGCGCGAGGTTCGCCTTGCTGTGGAGCAGATGACCGGGGAGAGTGTAACGGAAGATGTCTGCGGCGTGGATGGCTGTTCCATCCCCACTTACGCTTCGCCTTTGAAAAGCTTCGCGAAGGCCTTTGCCGCGTTCGGGACCGGTGACGGCCTGGAACCCTTGCGCGCGGATGCAGCGCGGCAGATCTACGACGCCTGCATCAACGAGCCCTACATGGTGGCCGGGGACGGGCGTTTCTGCACCAAGGTCATGGAAGGTTTCAGGGGGCGGGTCTTCGTCAAGACCGGAGCCGAGGGCGTTTTTTGCGCGTCCATTCCCGAACTCGGCTTTGGCGTTGCACTCAAATGCGACGATGGAGCGACCCGTGCAGCGGAGGTCATGATGGCGACGGTTCTGGAGGCATTGCTGGATCTCAATGAAGATGAGGCCGTGCTGCTGGACGGCCTGGTCAATCCACCGGTCCTGACACGGCGCGGTGCCCAGGCCGGGCATATCAAGCCCAGAACCGAATTCCTGGATGAGCTGAAGGCGGCGCTTCCTTGAAGCACAAGGACTCAAAAGCTAAAGCTTCTTTTTCATAAAGACCTTGTGACTGTTTCTTGATGTTTCACTCCAGCCAAGATGTTGGTAGAGGGCGACGTTTTCAGGAATGCCGACATGCGTTGCCAGCGCAATCTCCGTTGCGCCGGCATGACGGGCATGGGTTTCGGCAGCCTGCATCAGGGATCTGCCAATGCCCTGACCCTTGAAACCGGGGTCGACGGCAATATTGACCAGATGCGCACCTGGCCCATCGATGCCCAAAACAGCGCAGCCGGCAATTCCACCACTCACTTCGGCAATGAGAACAGTCCGCTTATCGATTTCCTGTTCTAGTCCGCCGGAGACATCGGGGAGATCGGGCAGCCGTATTTTTAAACGTGCATAGGCGCGATCAATGCACTGTTTAAGCTGCGGAACGTCGGCTAAATTCGCCTTTCTGACAACTGTTTCAGGTCCACTCATTCATCACCGGAGTATTTTCATGGCGCATCGGCCGGGGCTGTCCTATCGCTTTACGCATGCCATCACGCGCACGCCATCCGACAGCGTTTCAAACGGGATCCGCGCAATCGACAGCGGCGATCCGGATGCTGACAGGTTCCGCGAGGAACATGGCCTTTATGTCAAGGCGCTTCAAGAGGCCGGGCTGAGGGTCGATGTGCTGCCCGCCCTGGAAGAGTATCCGGACAGCTGTTTTGTCGAGGACCCGGCTTTCTGCCTTCCGGAAGGGGCGATCCGGTTGCGTCCGGGCACGGCAAGCCGCGAAGGCGAGGGAGCAGCCATCAGGCCGGCACTCGAAAACCGGTTCGGCACGGTGGTCGACTTGCCCGGCAGCGGGTGCGTGGATGGCGGCGATGTCCTGATGCTGGACGACATCATTCTGATCGGTCTGTCTGCCCGCACCGACCGTGAAGGCGCCGGGGCCTTCGCGCATCTTCTGACGGACTGGGGATACTCGGCGAAGGTGTGCGAGACGCCTGAGGGCGTGCTGCATTTCAAGACCGCGTGTTCGACACTTGGCGACGACGTCATTCTGGCGACGAGGGTGATGGCGGAGAGCGGCTTCTTCGGGAACCGGAAAACGGTGGTCGTGGCCGATGGCGAGGACTATGCGGCCAACGTGATCCGCGTGAACGATGTCGTTCTCGTGCCCGAAGGCTATCCGCAAACACGTGCGGCGATCGAGGCTGCCGGTTTCAAAACCGTTCTGCTGCCGACCCATGAGGCGCGTAGGATCGACGGCGGGCTTTCCTGTCTTTCGCTGCGTTTTGCCTTGGCAGAAAGCTGATCGTCAGGCGCTGACCTGGTTGCCCGTTACCGTGAGATTGGCGTAACGGGAGACATTGTTGAGCTCGCCGGTGGCGGGCTCCAGCCAGCGGTAACCCTTGATGGCACCGAGTTTCGAGCCCTGCACGATGTTGTTGGTAATGGCGGCAGGACCGGCTCCGTCGACCACCGTCACGGCAATCCCGGTGCCGCAATCGCGCAGGATGTTCTGCGAGGCGGCGATGTTGCGCATATAGGGGCCCCAGCCGAGCAGCATACCGAAACGGGGTGCGCCCTCGATGACGTTGCCGGTCAGGGTCGTATCGGCTTCCGCTGCAATGCCGATGCCGAAGCCGGAGACTTCCGGCGGGTAAGGGCCTTCTTCGGATATGTTGCGGATGAGGTTGCCAGAGCAGACGGAGAGCCGGCCGCCATCCATGAAATTGGCGATCGAGATGCCGGTGGTGCCGCCATCGACAATGTTGTTGGCAATGATTGCGCCCTGGAAATTGAACTCCGAATAGATCGCGCATTCCCCGGATCTGAGGCAGGAATTGCCCTGGATCTGCACGTTCGACCCCGTGTTGGAGCGGATCGCCGAAAAGGCGCAGTCGGTGATGCGGTTGTTTGAAATCAGCACGCCGCCGGCACGAAACACGTTGATGCCGTTGCCGAACTGCCCGGTGCCGCCGTAGCGCGCGCCGATCCGTTCGATCCGGTTACCGGAGACAATGGTTCCGTCTTCGCCCTCGCGCCAGCGATGGATCCAGATGCCGCCATTGGCACAATCGGTCACGGTGTTCCCGGTGATCGCGAGGCCATCGGCCTCGTTGGAGCGGATGCCGGCCTCTGCAGCGCCGTAAATGCGCGAGTTTTCAACACGGCCGGAACATCTGTCGAGGACGAGGCCCATTTTCGACGACCCGGCGATGTCGCAATTGTCGATGGCAAGGTTCCTGACACCGACGAAATGCAGGAGGCCTTCGGTGAAGTCGCCGATCGACCGGTTCGCACCGTCGAAAGTGAGCCCCTGCAGGCCAATGTTGCTGACGCCCTCGGCCCGGATGAGTTGACCGCCGCCGCCCTGGTAAACGAGACGGGTTCTGCCCGGGACACCGACGATCAGCGTTCCGGAGGGAAGTCTGAGATTGGCTACGGGATAGGTTCCTGCCGGAAGAAACAGGGCCCTGCCGCGTTCAACAGCGCGATTGACCGCATTCTGAAATTGCGCTGTCTGATCGTTGGATGCGTTTGGAACGAGGCCGAGATCGGCAGAATCGATCGATCCGCGCAGATCGGCGATATTCATCTGTGCCGCGGCGGCTGTCCCGGAAAGGCACAGGGCTGTCCCGGCAAGAAACATCCTGCGGCTCGGATTTGAAAGATCGCGTTTCATTTGCACTGCTACCTGCTGAAAGCGTCCCGTGATGGGATGCGGATCGGGGTTTCATCCGGTAATCAGCAAGGGCCGTGCCGTCACGGGCGATTTTCCGTGAAAGCAGGCGTTTCTGCGAGTTTGCGGGTGGCAGTCAAAAAAACCGGCCGGAAAATTTCCGGCCGGTCTTGATCGATCTGTGAGGGGCAGAAGACCGATCAGAGTTCGCTCGGGTCGGTGTTTTCGATGTTCGTCCAGTTGTCGTCAGCGGACTTGACGAAACCCGGGATGTCCTTGTTCCAGCGCTCCTGGATGCTCTGGGACAGGTTCAGGTAGAGCTTGCCGTCGACGATCTTCCAGAGGTCGGGATCACCATCGACCTTGACGCCCATTGCCGTGCCGAATGCGCAGAAACCGCCATAAGCCGGGAGATATTTTTCCGGGTTCTGTTTGAAGAGGTCGCGATTTTCCTCGGAAACGAACCGGTAGGTCGCGCCGTTGTGGACTTCGGTGATGGAGAAGTCACCATCCTGCGGAGCGCCATTGGTGAAGTAGGAGACGGGGTCGACACCGCGCAGGGCGAGGCCGGTCACGGTTGCGTTCACATCAAAGCCGGCGGCAAAGGCGCTGGAGACAAGACCGGAGACAACAACGAGCGCAGCGACGGAGCCGCGGATCAGGTTCTTAAGCATATCAAAACTCCCAGGGGTCAGCCCGAAACAGGCATTGAATTTGGACCGGCATGACGCGTTTGCTCTGAAGGGACTTTTTCGGTACCATTCGGTTCCTAATAAGGCAGAGTTGCCCAACGCCGTGCCGGTGACCTGAACATAAGGTTTGGAACCAATCGGTACAAAACACAAGCGTGTGAAGTTCCGGTGAGCTGTTCGTGACTGCCGGGCGAGGAAGACAAATGGCAAGACCGCGTGAATTTGATCCCGACGAAGCCATGGACAAGGCGATGGGCCTTTTCTGGGATGTCGGATACGAGGAAGCCTCGCTGACAGAGCTGCTCGCGGCCATGGAGATCACCAAGGGATCTTTCTACAAGGCCTTTCAGGACAAGCAATCGATCTATCTGGCGTCACTCGACCGGTATAACGACAAGGTCATCAGCGGGACGGTGGCCTATCTCGGGAATCCGGCAGAGGGCTCCGGGCGTGCGCGTATCCTGGGTCTCTTCGCCAAGGTGGCGCAGGCGGTGGAACTGGACGGCGATCGGCTCGGCTGTTTCCTCTGCAATGCGTTGATCGACAAGGCAGCGGAAGGCGGCGAAGCCGAAGGAAAGCTGCAGGCCATGGTCCACCGCCTGGAAAGTGCGTTCTACAAGGCGCTTCAGGACGACGGACAGCTAAACGCAAGAGATGCCCGCGAGACGGCACGGGGGGTCCTGTCCGCCTATTTCGGTCTCAGGGTGCTGGGCCGTTCCGGCCTTTCCAAAGAGATGGCCGCGGATTGCATCCGGCAGGTGGAATGGTTGCTTGCGCGGGGTGGCCGCGCGGGTCAGACGGCTTAGACGGCACGGCGCTCGCGGCCGATCCTTCGAGACAGGCCTTCGGCCTTCCTCAGGATGAGGCCCAGCCAGTAAACGGTCTCACAGGACCTGGTTCCCGGCGGCCTCCCGCCCAACCCAGTTAAGCACACTTTAAACACACAGGTTCCCGGTCTTGCCGCTTTTGCGGCAAACCGGGATGACAACCAGTAAGTAACCCGTTCTTTCGAGACACTGCGCTGCTATTTCTCTGGTTCGGCAGGATGCGAATAGAAGCTCAAAAGAAGTTGTTCTACTCATAAGTCAGTGGGCCAATGGCGTCGGGCCGCTCATGCACCATCGAGCTACTTCAACCGGCGCGCTGTTTCCTGCAACAGTCGCACGGCGGCCTCCTCGATGACAGGATAGGACGGCCTGTGATCGGATCTGCCCTTCGGGAGGGACGGCACATGGATGAATATGCTCGGAATGCCGGATCCGATGGAGTCCCACAAGGTGGCATTGCACAGATAGGTGCCTGCGTCCGTCGACAGGTTGGCCGGTGCACCGCCGGTCCGGGCCGCGTCGCGAAGCGCGCGCGCGGGCAGGCCAGACACTCTTGCCCGTTCACGTCTTTCGCCAAGCTCCGGCATTGCCGGTGACGCGCCTTCTGCATCGGGGCGGACGCGCGTCGCGCGATTGACGGCGCGGGTTTCGATGTTCATCGTGCGCCTTGTACCGTCGACACCGAAATGGACAATGGCATCGGGGTCGAGCTCCTCGCGCAATCTGGAGGTAACTTCCTGTCGGCCTGCCCACGTCGTCGGCAGCACCTTGAAGACGAACTCGATACCGAACTGATGCCGGCCAAGCCGCTTGGGCAGGCGCGCCATGAGTTGCTGGGTCGGGTTCACTGGTGCCCCCGGGAACGGGGAAAAACCCGTTACCAGAATGGTCTTTTTGGTGATGTTCATTCCTTGAGGCCCATCAATCCGGACAATTCGTCAACTGCGAGAGACACGGCGGTGGTGCCGTTTCGCACGCTGTCTTCCAGTGTTTTCAGCCGGCCGGCGGTCGTTTTGTTGGTTCGAAGCGCGTCCATCATGCGCTGCTGCAGCATGTCCCACATCCAGGCAACCTGTTGCCGGCTGCGCTTTTCCTGCCATTCGCCGCTCGCACGCATGCGATCGCCGTAAAGCTCCACCTGCTGCCAAAGCTTGTCGAGGCCCTCGTTGGCAAGACCGGAAACCGTGATGACCGGCGGCGTCCAGTTGGGGGATTTCGGGGCCAGAATATGCAGTGCGGCCCTGTAGTCAGAGGCAGCCGACCGGGCCCGCAGCGCACCGTCGCCGTCGGCCTTGTTGACGGCGATCATGTCGGCGATCTCAAGGACGCCCTTCTTGATGCCCTGCAACTCGTCACCGGCGCCAGGAAGCATGAGCACGAGGAAGAAGTCCACCATGTCGGCAACGGTCGTTTCCGACTGGCCGATGCCGACGGTCTCAACCAGGATCACGTCGAAGCCGGCCGCTTCGCACAAAAGCATCGTCTCGCGGGTCTTGGCGGCGACACCGCCGAGGGTTCCGGCAGACGGGGAGGGGCGGATATAGGCATTCCGGTCGGTCGCAAGCCGGGCCATGCGTGTCTTGTCGCCGAGAATGGAGCCGCCCGTGCGGGTGGAGGAGGGATCGACCGCAAGCACGGCAACCTTGTGACCGGCAGCCGTCAGGTTGGAGCCGAGCGTGTCGATTGTTGTCGATTTCCCGACGCCCGGCACGCCGGTTATGCCGACCCGCAACGCCTTGCCGGTGGATGGCAGGACCGCCTGGATCAATTGGTGCGCCATGTGACGGTGGTCGGCCTTTTTCGATTCCACGAGCGTGATCGCGCGCGCCAGCGCGGCACGTTTGCCTGCCTGCAAGTCGGTTGCCAGGGTGTGTGGGTCGATCGCGTTGGGCTTCAAGGTCATGACCAAGGCTCAGGGTCAGGACCCATGAATTTGGATGAATTGGTAGAGATGAATTTGTTCGGATACGAGGCGCAAAGCTGCAGGAAACCGTCCGGTTTCCAAAGGTTCGCAACGACGTTGCCGGGCAAATTCACTCTATCCCTCCAGGACGCAAAAACGGCTTCGATCCGCTGCGTCAAACCGCTCGACCGGGCAGGAGCCCGCTTGTCGCGCCTTTCCTTGCAACTCATCGCCGTTTGCTGCGCCAATTCAACCAAATTCATGGGTCCTGACCCTAGACCACGACAAGGCAAAGGTCACGGTCCCTTTTGGGGGAATGGCAGCGTCGTATCACCAGGTGGGTTCACGGCAGCAAGGCGGCATCCGAGACCCGTTGAATTGTTTCGGCAACCGCTCTCTCCAATTGTCCGGGGACAAAAGACGTATCGCAGCTCTGCGCAAAGAGCGTCGTGAAGAAAACGCAGGCGGCCAGATACGTTCCCGCCACACTCGGATGCCTCTCATCGACATAAAGCTCAATGTCCGGATGGTCTGCGCGCATTCTTGCCCAGACCTCTCCCACAGGCGCCAGCAAGGCATCGTTGTGTTTTGCCATCTTGCGATAGGTGGCGTTGGTTCGGTCCTGCATGCCCTTGTAGCTGCCGACCGCAGGGAGTTTCTTCTTGTGGAACTGATCGCCCTCCCTGTGGGCCATGCCCATGTAGAAGACGACCTGCGTTTCGGCTGACACCTTGCGGGCACGGGCTGCGAGTTCGGCGGCGAAGGGAAACGAATCCCTTTCGACATCGGTGTCGTCGAGTGCCGGAAGCTGTGTGTGTTCCTGCAGGATCACGAAGTCCCAGGCCGTCTCATCCATAAGCTGCAAGAGACCGGCGTCGCCGGAGTGATGCGCAAGCCTTGCGCTGCCCTTCGCGGAGGTGCTTGTTTCGACCGGGATTCCCTTTGTTGCAGCTATTTCCTTGAGCATGCCGGGCAGGTTGTTGCGAAGTGTCAGGCTGTTGCCGACAAAAAGGACTTTCGTTGCAAGCCCCGAAGCGGAAGATGCGCCGACCGTCAATGTCAGCACCGGGAGAATGCAAAACGTGAGAATGCTGAAGAGAGCCGTCTTGAGCAATGCCGCGCACCTGGATCTTTGATCTTCTTCCGCGATCAGACGATCTCACAGTGCGAAACACAAATAGAATTTTTGTGCGGAGATTTGGCGCTCGGGCAGGGGGGACTGCCTCAATAAGCCCGCCTGACGGACCGCATGCCGACAAACGAGCGCTTTTGGAAGAGCTTAGCTCTTCGGCGTCCACAGAATTCGCTGAAGCTCGGCGTCGAAGAGTTCCTTCGAGGGCGGCAGCCGGTCGAACGGTCCCTGATATCCGGGAATGGCGTAGACGAGCTGGACATTCGGGTGGCCGGTTGATTCGCATATGGCCATGCCACGCCACAGGTTCTTGCCTGCCCGGCAGTCCGATCGGGCGGTGCCGATGTCGGAGAAGGTCATGCCGATCCTCTCTCCGTTCGGTCCCTGCAGATGGTGGGTCACGCCATGAACCGAACCGACCTTGCCCTGCGATCCCTTGAACACCTGAAGGACCTGAAAACCGTCGGTGTTGAACGCTGCAAGGGCCCATTCGGTCTTGTTTTCCACCGCGGTCTGGACGCCCTCGGTCGTGAATCCCGGCAAAGCGCTTTCGATGGATTTGGAACCGTATCTGGTTTCCGGCGTTATGCCGCCGACCTGGTCTTCGGTGATCTGAACCAGCGTGACGTTTGATGTCTGAACGAGCCGGCCGGAGGTACCGTCATAGTCGCCCGTCGGCGAACAGGCACCTGCGGCAAGAGCGGTCAGTATTGCAAAGACGGTCCGAGTTTTGATGCCCATAGTCCAAACACGTAAGTTGTTATTGGTGCTGCACCTTCCGCGCATTTCTGACAAGGGTTTAGCAACTCAGGATATTTTTGCAATTGCAGAGACAGAGCCTGTGGAAAGTTCGGGATGAAAGCGGTCACCGGGTGCGGGAAGTCAGGTTTCGTCCCTGTTGATCCATTTCGGCGTGTCGGGTGCCTCATAGTCTTTAAACTGGTCAATGAGCGCCTGCGGCGTGTCGGCAATCTGAACCATTTCTCTCATTGCCTGTTTCGTGAAGGCTTCCCGCGTCTGGTGATCCAGAAAGGCGATCAGCTGATCGTAGTAACCCTCAACATTCAGGAACCCGCAGGGTTTGCGGTGGTACCCCAACTGTCCCCAGGTCCAGACCTCGAAGATTTCCTCCAGCGTGCCAGCGCCGCCCGGCAGGGCGATGAAGGCATCCGAGAGGTCCGCCATCAGGGCCTTGCGCTCGTGCATTGAGCTGACGAGATGCAGTTCGTTGAGGCCCTCGTGTGCGAGTTCCTTTTCTTCAAGCGCGCGGGGCAGGACTCCGATGACTTCACCGCCGGCCTTGAGTGCGCCATCGGCAACCGTGCCCATAAGGCCAACCTTGGCCCCGCCATACACCAGGCGGTATCCTTGTTCGGCGATCAGACGGCCGGTTTCCAGTGCGGTTTCGGCATAAGCGGTGCGTGTGCCGAAACTCGATCCGCAAAAGACACAAATGGATTTCATTGTTACCTGTCCGCCCTTTCACCAGGTTCTGTAGAACCGCAGATAAGAATCCTCTTCAGCTTTTCGACAATTCGTCCAGGACGCGGGCCCAGGAGCGGGTTCCCTTGTGAAAGCTGGTGAGATTGTATTTCTCGTTCGGCGAATGGATCTGATCGTCTTCGAGGCCGTAGCCGATCAGCAACGTGTCCATGCCGAGAAACCGCTTGAAATCGCCGACGATCGGGATGGAACCGCCCATTCCAACGAGAGCGGCTTCCTTGCCCCATTCCTTCTTCAGCGCAATTTCGCCCTTCTCGAGTGCAGGCATATGCAGATCCAGGCGCAGGGCGGGGCTGCCGTCCTTGGAAGTGAATTCGACGGAACAGTCGGCGGGAACCTTCGAGCGGACATAGGCCCGGAAGGCTTGCTGAATCTGGTCCGGGTCCTGATCGCCAACCAGCCGGAAGGTGAATTTGGCATGCGCCTCGGCAGGGATCACGGTTTTCGACCCGGCGCCCTGGTATCCGCCCCACATGCCGTTTACCTCGACAGTCGGCCGGGACCAGAGATGTTCAAGGGGCTTGCGGTCCTTTTCCCCGCGCGGGTACTTCAATCCGACATCCCCCAGAAAATCCTCAACGGAAAATCCGAGATTGTCCCACATGGTGCTCACGTCTTCAGGCAGTTCGAGGACGCCGTCATAAAATCCGGGCAGCGTGACCTTGCCGTTTTCGTCGTGCAGACCGGCGATGATGCCGGCAACAATATGGTTCGGGTTCTGGGCGGAGCCGCCATAAAGGCCGGAATGAAGGTCGCGGCTTGCAGCCTTCACGACAATCTCGTCGCCGACCATGCCGCGCAGCATCACACCGATGGCCGGTGTTTCGGCATCCCACATACCGGTGTCGCAGACCAGCGCCATGTCGCAGGAAAGCTCGTCCTTGTGTGCCTCCAGAAACGGTTGCAGCGATGGCGAACCGGATTCTTCCTCACCTTCGAAAAGAATGGTCACATCGACAGGCAGGTCGCCCGTTTCCTCAATGTAGGCACGGGCAGCCTCCACGAAGGTCATCAACTGGCCTTTGTCGTCCGATGCGCCGCGCGCCATGATGACCTTGCTGCCGTCTGTCCGGGTCTTGATGCTTGGTTCAAAGGGATCGTTTTCCCACAGCTCCAGTGGATCGACCGGCTGAACGTCATAGTGACCGTAAAACAAGACATGCGGGCCGGGTTTCCCCGACTTGCGATGTCCGACCACCATGGGATGGCCGCTGGTTTCCCGCACCGACGCCTCAATACCGATAGCGTTCAGTTCCCTTGCGAGCCAGGTGGCCGCATCCTTGCAGGGGCCGGCAAACGCGGGGTCGGTGGAAATGCTCTTGATCTTGAGAAGTTCGAAAAGGCGGCCGAGGCTGGCGTCGAAGTTGGTTTCGATGCGCGACAAGACCTTGTCGATGGAACTCATGACGGATCCTCGAAATTGGGACTGATTGGAATGGCCGGCAAAACATGCCTGTCAGGAGCCCCTAACAGGCCACAAGCTTGCCGGAAGCGCAAATGGATTCATGCCTTCTGTGGAAGGAGCGGGGGAGAAGGTGGCAAACCGCCCCTGGCCGTCACGATGATCTCCACGCGTGTGGGTCCGAGCGATTTTTCCACGCGCGCGGACAGGTCACTTTGAAAGCCGTCGATCTCCTGCGCAGTGACGGCCTTTTGCGGGTCCAGATAGACAGCTGCGTAATGCATGCGGCCCGCCTGCAGGACAGCTGCCCTGTGAAGCGTGTATCCCCTGTCTCGGCACAGGTCACGCGCGGCCCGCAAGACCTTTGCGTGGGTGCTGCCCGGAGCGCTGACACCCGCGAGATCGGCAAGCGTGGCGCGGAAAGACCCCAGTGGTTGCCAGATAATGGCGAGGATCAGGATCATCACGATGACCGCGTCGCCGATGGGCACATAGGGGCCGAGCGGCGTGTCTTCCAGGAAGGGAAGGGAGAGCAGGGCGGCACCTGCGCCGACGCTCAGCGCGCCATCTATCAGGGCCGCACGCGTCTCCGTCTTCAGCAGCGCGCTGCGTTTCCCCGATTTCCGGTATGCACGATGGTAGTTGAACGCAAGGGCAAGGCAGATCAGAACGATCGTGACCGAATAGATGACGATCGGTCCGAAGACCAGTTCCGGGACCTCGCCGCCCGTGAAGAACGTCCAGATCTTGGTGCCGGATACGATGGCGGCGAACACAAGAATGCCGATCAGGATGAGGCTGCGAAAAGTGACGTAGAGAACCTCGTCGAAGTCATGCCCCCAGGGCCGGCTTCGGGTTGGCGGCAAGCCGACACGCGCACCTATGCGCGCAGCTGCAATCGCGGAAATGAAATTGACGGCGGAATAAAGACCGTCCACCAGCATGGCGTCGGACCGTGACAGCCAGGCTGTGAGAACACCGGCAACCGCCATGAAGAGATTGGACCATTTTCCAACGGCCAATGCGCGGCGCTCTATCTCCCGGCTTTCGTCCATGGATGATCAGTTTCCGCGTTTGAGCGATCCCATAAGTCCGCGGACGAGCGCGCGGCCAAGGGACGTGCCGAGACTCCTGGCCGCCGACTTCAGACCCGCTTCCAGCACGCTGTCGCGCTGGCTTCGGCGCTTCGACCGCCTCTTGATGCTTTCCTTTCTCGGGCGGTCATCACGTCCGAAATCGGGTAACTGGAACCCGGAACGCGAGCGCCGGGGCTCGCCGTGTTTGCGGGCGTGTCTTTCCTCCCGGTCGCGGCTGCGCTGTTCCTCGCGGTGTTCTTCCTCTGCCCTGTTCATCAGGATCTCGTAAGCCGATTTGCGGTCCTTGGCGCGTTCATAAAGTCCGAAGACGGCGCTCGACTGGATCAGTGCCCGGCGCTCCGCCTGCTTGAGCGGGCCGAGGCGCGAGCAGGGAGGCCTGATCAGCGTTCTCTGGACCACGGAGGGAATACCCTTGCCTTCAAGCGTCGAGACGAGGGCTTCGCCAACGCCGAGTTCGGTAATGACCCGTTCGGTGTTCAGGTCCGGGTTGGGCCGGAAGGTTTCCGCGGCTGCGCGGACGGCTTTCTGGTCGCGCGGGGTGAAGGCGCGCAGGGCGTGCTGGATGCGGTTGCCGAGCTGCGCCAGCACCGTTTCCGGAATGTCGAGCGGGTTCTGAGTCACGAAATAGACACCGACACCCTTGGAGCGGATCAGCCGGACAACCTGTTCAACCTTTTCGACCAGCGCCTTGGGCGCGCCGCTGAACAGAAGGTGTGCCTCGTCGAAGAAAAACACCAGTTTGGGTTTCTTGGGATCGCCAATCTCGGGCAACTCCTCAAAGAGTTCCGACAGAAGCCAAAGGAGAAAAACGGCGTAGAGACGGGGTGACGTCATCAGCTTGTCCGCGGCGAGGATATTGACGATGCCGCGGCCGTCGGGCGCGGTTCTGATGAAATCGCGAATGTCGAGGGCGGGCTCACCGAAGAAGTTCTCGCCGCCCTGGCGCTCAAGCACCAGAAGCCTGCGCTGGATCGCGCCGATGGAAGCCTTGGATACATTGCCGTAAAGCGTGGAGAGTTCCGATGCGCGTTCGGCAACATGGGCGAGCATTGCCCTGAGGTCCTTGAGATCGAGCAGCAACAGGCCCTCGTCATCGGCCAACTCGAACAGCACGTTCAGGACACCTTCCTGCGTGTCGTTCAATTCCAGAAGGCGCGCGAGCAGCAAGGGGCCAATCTCAGACACGGTGGTTCGGATCGGGTGACCCTGTTTGCCGAGCAGATCCCAGAACACGGTCGGAAAGGCCTGATATTCGTAGGTATCGGCAATGCCGACATCGCTGGCCCGTTTTTCAAGGAAGTCCTTTGTAACCCCCTCGGCGGCAAGGCCGGACAGGTCCCCCTTGATGTCGGCACAGAAGACCGGAACCCCGGCTTTCGAAAATCCTTCCGCGAGGATCTGAAGTGAGACGGTCTTGCCGGTACCTGTTGCCCCGGCGATCAGTCCGTGGCGGTTGGCGAGCTTCAGTGCGAGCGTTTCTTCCTTCGTGCTCGCTCCAATGAAAATGCTGTCAGTTCCCGTCACGATGACCCCCGAATCTCGCTGGCGTTAGTCGAACCTAACAAAGCCCTGTCGAAAAAGCGCGCCTGTCATTCGTGTTTAGGTCGACGGGCTGTCGCCAAAGCGTTTAGATAGTCGGCGAATCGGGCGCGTGAACTCGAAGCCCGCACCAGAATTCTTTTCCCGGAGACTTTTATGGAAGAACTCATCAACCGAATCATGGCGGCGGCCGGTATTGATCAGGAACTGGCCACAAACGCAGTCGGAATTATCCTGAGCTTTCTCAACAAGGAAGGGCCGGAAGACAAGATGCAGCTTATTTTTGATGCCCTTCCTGGGGCGGCTGACCTTGTCAGTGCGCGGGAAAGTGCCGGGTCCGGAGGCGGTCTTCTTGGTGGCCTCGGCAGCATGATGGGCGGCAGCATGGGAGCCATGGGAGCGTTGAGCGAACTGAACAGCGCAGGCCTGGACATGGGCGGCGTTCAAAGTGTTGTCAAAGAACTGGTTTCCTATGCTAAGGAAAAAGCAGGGGACGACGTTGTGGATGAAGTAATTTCACAAATTCCGGGGTTGAACCAAGTCGTCTAGCTGCCCCAAGGTTCGGCCGTGGTCTTAAAGGGAGTTCATTGCGCATGTCTTATTCGATAGACGAAATCGAGGGCATTGGCCCGACTTACGCTGCGAAACTGGGTGAAGCGGGGATCAAGACGACTGAAGCTTACCTTGAACGCGCGAAGGACCCGAAAGGGCGCAAGGCGCTCGAGGAAGAAACCGGCATTGAAGGCAAGCGTATTCTGAAATGGGCCAACATGGCCGATCTGATGCGCATCAGCGGTGTCGGCGAGGAGTATTCCGAGTTGCTCGAAGCAGCGGGTGTCGACACGGTGAAGGAACTGAAGCATCGCAACGCCGCCAACCTTGCCGCCAAGATGAAGGAAGTGAACGACGAGAAGAGCCTCGTCCGCCAGGTGCCGAGCGAAAGTCAGGTCACGAAGTGGGTTGACCAGGCAAAGGAACTTCCACAGATGATGACCTACTGAGCAGGGTCTAAATCACCTGATCAGGAAATCAAAAGGCGCGCCCATGGCGCGCCTTTTTTTGTGCATCAGCCGGATGTGCTGCAATCACGCCGCGATCGCGACGGGGAAGACGTTCAGACGCTGATCTGTCCGTAGCGCAAAGCCTCAACAACAGTGTGTGTCTTGTTGGAGGCGTTCAACTTGACGCTGGCGTTCTGCAGGTGTGCGTGAACCGTTCTTTGCGAAATGTCCAGAACGTCCGCGATCTCGCCTGCGGTCTTGCCATAAGCGGTCAGTTCCAGAACCCTGCGTTCACGGCTCGAAAGGGCACCCGGGCGCTGTCCGGAGACGACGCCGAGTTCCCGCAGGCGGGAAAAGGCGGCTGCCGAGATGGCTTCGAGGTTCGCAAGGTCATACTTGTTGACCTGCAATGAGGGTCCACTGGCGAAAACGAAGGCCTGGAAGGGGTAGAGTTCCGTTACAGGCACGATCACGATCTGGCTGCCTTCACCGGCTGACGCCAGCAGGTCGGAATGCTCCATGTCGCCGGCGGTAATCGTCCAGACGCGCGCACGGTTCGAACCGAGGCCAAGCATCAGGGCGCTGTCATTTGCCGACAGGGACGTACTCTCGATGCCGTCGTTGCGCTGGTCGGGCCAGCGGAACCGTTGCACGAGGTTGTCGATCGGCCGGTTCGGCATCGGCAGGCCGGTGATGAGAATGTTGGTGGCGCCCATGCGCCGGAGATTGGATTCCAGAATATCAAGAACGTGGTGAGCGGCGTTTGCTTCCGAGATTGCCCTCAGTTTGCTCTTCAATTCAGCTTGATCAAGCATTGTGCACATCCTTCGCGGCCTAACACACCGCTGCTTTCCGGCCGTTCCGGACTATGCCGGTTCAGACCGTAGATGGGTTAAAGTCAGGTCTCGTCCGATCGTTTGAAAGAAACGGTACCCAGCGCTGCGCTTTTTGTAAGGCGGTATTAATTCCCATGCGTCAGCGTGTTTACGCTACAATACAATTGATGATCGTACCAATAGGGAAAATTCGGAGATTTGACTTAATACGCCAGAAATTTGGCATTTAGTCGGAAATTTGCGCCTAATGTATGCGCAATTGCCTATATTATTGACCTTGCGGGAGGTTCTAAGTGCTTCTTGCGGCGTTTTTTGAAACGCTCATCATAATTCGGCCATAGTCGCGCATGTCCGGGTCTTTCAGAAGAAAGTTTCAGCGTTTTTCTGTCATTTGAACTGCGGGCTTACCCTTTGTGCTGAGTTGCCAAGCTTCCCGGGTGGAGACTAAAACGTTGCCCAAGGGAGACCAAAGCAATGCCGCTCAGTTTTACCGGACCCGAAAACTTCAACGCCACCAGTGAGCAAAGCTGGTGGGAATCGGTTGACAAGGCTCTGAAGGGCGTTCCCCGGGAAAAGCTTTTCGGCGCAACCGAGGACGGTCTCCAGATCGCACCGATCTACGCGCGCCGCACCGACAGTCCGGCCCGTGACCTGCGCGCGAGCAGGGACAGCTGGACCATCATGCAGCGCATCGATATTCCGGATCCGGCTGCGGCAAACACCCAGATGCTTGAGGATCTGGGAGGCGGTGCCGATGGTCTGGATCTTGTCTTTTCTTCTGCGGGGACACCAGATGAAGCGGGGATCGCGGCAGCGGACCTGAGCAGGCTGCAGACCCTTCTTCAGAATGTTCTGCTCGATCTCGTCAGCGTTCGCCTGAATGCGGGGGCGGGTACGCCACAGGCGATTGCGCTTCTGCTTGCACATCTTGACAGGCAGGGATCCGATCCCGCCGGTATCGACATTTCGTCCGGACACGATCCCTTTGCCTGGGCGGCAAGCAGAAAGACCGCGGCGGGCGTCCTGGAAGCGACTCTGAGCCAGTCGGCTGACCTTTCTGCCATGATTACCGACTCCGAAGCGTCGGGCGGCACATTCAGGACCATGAGCGCGGACGGCGCGGCCTGGCACAATGCCGGGGCAACTCAAGCGCAGGAACTCGGACTGGTTCTGGCGTCCGCGACGGCGCAGTTGAGGGCCCTGAGCGAAACCGGTCTGGCTGCTGAAAACTGGGCGGAGTTTATCTCGCTGACACTGGCGGCCGAGGCGGACCAGTTCGGAACGATCGCCAAGGCTCGTGCGATCAGGGCGTTGTGGTCCAGCGTGCTTGATGGGGCAGACCTTCCGCTAACATCCGCCGCCCTGCACATGTGCAGCTCTTACCGGATGCTGACGCGCAACGATCCATGGGTCAATCTCCTGCGCAACACGGTGGCGGCCTTTGCTGCCGGGATCGGCGGAGCGGACAGTGTCTGTGTTCTGCCGCACACCCAGGCTGTCGGGCTTCCCGATGCGGCCGCCCGCAGGCTTGCCCGCAATACACAGGCCATTCTTCTGGAGGAAAGCAGCCTGGCAAAGGTCCTGGATCCTGCCGCAGGCGCCGGTGCAATCGAAGACAGGACCGAACGCCTGTGCGAAGCCGCGTGGGGATTCTTTCAGGAAATAGAGGCAAAGGGCGGTCTGGCCGAAGCGCTGGACCAGGGACTGGTCCAGACGCGCATCGCCAAGGCGTGCGCTGACAGGTCGAAAGAGGTTGCGCGCAGAAAGCGGCCCGTGACCGGTGTCAGCGAGTTTCCCAACCTTGCGGAAAAACCTGTGTCTGTTCTCAGGTTCGGTGACGCGGAACCGC
Source organism: Roseibium sp. MMSF_3412 (assembly GCF_030733265.1). GTDB lineage: Bacteria > Pseudomonadota > Alphaproteobacteria > Rhizobiales > Stappiaceae > Roseibium. Next base: position 27,002 of record NZ_JASHJI010000017.1, read on the forward strand.
TTCAGGGCGATCGCATTGACATGAACGCGTTGCCGGAGACCGGAAAGGGGCGTTGGTCCGGTGCGCTGAAAGAGGCGCTGCTGGAAGGCAAAAGCGCTCCCGGCCTGTGCGGTTCGGCACCGGCAGAAGCACCCGGGTTGAGCGGTGGCCGCCTGGCCGCGCCCTATGAGGCGCTTCGCGATACGGCAGTCCGGTTTGAGGAAATGACCGGGAAACGGCCGTCCGTTTTCCTGGCAACACTCGGTTCACTCGCTCAGTTCTCCGCTCGCGCGACCTGGAGTTCCAATGCCTTTGCCGCGGGCGGATTTGAAACGGTCGAAGCCGGTGAGGTGTCTTCCATCGACGATCTTGTTGCCGCCTACACAAACAGCGGCGCAAAGCTGGCATGTCTGGTATCATCGGACGGCGTCTACGAGACAATGGCGATTGAGGCCGCAGGCGCATTGACAAAGGCCGGTGTCAGCCACCTCTATCTTGCGGGGCGGCCCGGCGAGCGTGAAGCAGCCCTGAAGGACGCAGGTGTCGACAGCTTCCTCTTTGCCGGTGGCGATCTTCTCGCCTTGCTTGGGGATGCCCATAACAGACTGGCCGAGGCACAGGGCCTCGATCAAACAGACGGCGAGGTCCTTTCATGAGCAGGATCCCTGATTTTTCGCAAAAGCCGTTCCGCAATTGCCTGAGCGAAGCCGAGAGCGGCGCGTCGCAGGTCTGGCAGACGCCGGAGGACATTGCCGTTCAGAGTGTCTTCGGCGCAAAGGACCTGGAAGACCTCACGCATCTGGAGACCTGGCCCGGGCTGCCGCCATTTCTGCGCGGACCTTATCCGACCATGTATGTGCAGCGTCCCTGGACCGTTCGGCAATATGCCGGGTTCTCGACGGCCGAGGATTCGAATGCGTTCTACCGGCGCAATCTGGCTGCCGGCCAGAAAGGGCTGTCCGTTGCATTCGATCTGGCCACGCACCGTGGCTATGACAGCGATCATCCGCGCGTGTCCGGCGATGTCGGCATGGCCGGTGTCGCCATCGATTCGATCTACGATATGCGCACGCTCTTTTCGGGCATACCGCTCGACCAGATGAGCGTCTCCATGACCATGAACGGTGCCGTGCTGCCGGTTCTTGCGCTTTACATAGTGGCGGCGGAAGAGCAGGGCGTTGCCCAGAAGGATCTCTCCGGAACCATCCAGAATGACATTCTGAAGGAGTTCATGGTCCGGAACACCTATATCTACCCGCCGCAGCATTCGATGCGGATCATATCCGACATCTTCAAATTCACCTCGCAGAACATGCCGCGGTTCAACTCCATCTCGATTTCCGGCTATCACATGCAGGAAGCCGGTGCGACGGCCGACCTGGAACTGGCCTATACGATCGCCGACGGGATCGAGTACGCGCGTGCCGGGGTGGCTGCCGGCATGGATATCGACCAGTTTGCGCCGCGCCTGTCCTTCTTCTGGGCCATCGGCATGAATTTCTTCATGGAAGTGGCCAAGTTGAGGGCGGCGCGCCTGATCTGGGCAACGCTCATGCAGGAGAATTTCCAGCCCAAGAACGCGAAGTCTCTTTCTCTGCGCACACATTCCCAGACATCCGGTTGGTCGCTGACGGCCCAGGATGTCTTCAACAACGTCATCCGGACCTGCGTGGAGGCAATGGCCGCGACGCAGGGGCATACCCAGTCGCTTCACACCAATGCGCTTGATGAGGCGCTTGCCCTGCCGACGGATTTCTCCGCGCGCATTGCCCGCAACACACAATTGTTCCTGCAGCAGGAAAGCGGCACGACCCAGGTGATCGACCCGTGGGGCGGCTCCTATTATGTTGAGAAACTGACCGCCGATCTCGCCGAAAAGGCGATGTCCCATATTCGCGAGGTGGAAGAACTCGGCGGTATGGCCAAGGCGATCGAAAAGGGCATTCCCAAACTCCGGATCGAGGAGGCGGCTGCCAAGACGCAGGCCAGAATTGACAGCGGCACGCAAACGGTTGTCGGCGTGAACAAGTACAAGCCGGACAGCGAGGAAGCGATCGATGTCCTCAAGGTTGACAACGCGCAGGTGCGCGCTGCCCAGATCGACAAGCTGAAGCGGCTGCGCGCGGAACGCAACGAGGCGGAAACGCAGGCTGCGCTGGATGCGCTGACGTCATGCGCGCGCACCGGTGAAGGCAACCTTCTGGACCTTTCCGTCAAGGCGGCAAGGGCCAAGGCAACCGTCGGCGAGATTTCTCTGGCGATGGAAAAGGTGTTCGACAGGCACAAGGCTGAAATCAAGTCGATTGCCGGGGTCTACAAACGTGAGGCGGGAGCCATGTCCGGAACCATGGAAAAGATCCAGAAGCTGGTCGAGGTATTCGAGGAGAACGATGGCCGCCGTCCGCGAATTCTTGTTGCCAAGATGGGGCAGGACGGTCACGACCGCGGTCAGAAAGTGATTGCATCCGCCTTCGCCGATCTTGGCTTTGATGTCGATATCGGACCCTTGTTCCAGACACCGGAGGAAGCCGCCCGTCAAGCGGTTGAAAACGATGTTCATGTCGTCGGTGTGTCGTCACTGGCGGCGGGCCATCTCACGCTCGTGCCGGCACTCAAGGCGGCGCTCGCCGAAGAGGGACGGGAAGACATCATGATCGTTGTCGGCGGTGTTGTTCCGCCCCAGGACTATGACGCGCTCTACCGGTCCGGTGCCTCGGCGATTTTCCCTCCCGGAACGGTTATCGCGGAAGCGGCGGTCGGGCTGATCGGCAAGCTCAACGAACAACTCGGATACGGTCCGGCGCAAGCCGCCGAATAAGGCGGGCGCAGGGAGGAGTGCAGCAAGGCGGCCGAAACCGCGAAGAGCTGCAGTTCACTCCTCGTCTTTTTCAAAAACCAGAATATCACCCGGCTGACAGTCGAGGGCTTCACAGATCTTCTCGAGGGTGTCGAACCGGACACCCTTGACCTTGCCGGACTTCAGCAAGGACACATTCTGTTCGGTAATGCCGATCCGCTCGGCCAGCTCCTTTGACCGCATCTTGCGGCGGGCGAGCATGACATCGAGTTCAATGATGATCGGCATTTCAGGACCACTTTGCCAAGCGTTGGAGCCTTTCAAACGAACTGGCGGTTTTCTTCATCAATAGTAGCCGCCTCGCGCATGATCCAGCCGAAGACGAGCATCAGCGCGCCAAATATGAGGAAAAAGGCTTCCCCTCCGTCGAGCGCCACTTCGATCTCTCCCTCGCCCTCGGGAAAGTCCCAGGTCAGCAGTGCCGACAGGATCGGATCGCTGAGGATGTCGAAGACACCGTATGCCAGCAGCCAGCTGCCGATCTTGATCATGCGCGACAGGGTTTCAGGCGCGAAAAACGCGGCCTTGCGGAACTGGTCGAACAGTTGCCGGATGTTCCAGCAAATTCCCATGAGCAGGCAGAAGGCACAGCCTATGACCACGCCCATGCCCAGACGCTGGCCGAACGGAATTTCCCCGAGCGGGCGTTCTAGATCCGTCAGCTCCAGCGATTCCGCCGCCGCTTCGAGCGCAACGGGCAGCATAAGCAGGGCAATCAGAAGAACGCCAAATACCGCGACAAGTATCAGGATCACGGTGACGAACCATTTCATCGTCGTTGACAGCCGACGAATGCGCAACAAGCGCTTTGCGCGTTCAACCTGTTCCAGCTCGGTCATTGCAAACTCCAACTGCCAACCCGGCAGCGTGTCTAAGACAATTAGCTCCGTTTGGCAATTCTAAATATTGCTATTGACAAAAAAATTATTGAATGCATTTTTAAAATTATCGTTTTACGATAATAATTATATGAGTCGCAGTTGACTTTCCCCCAAGCCCTGAAGTGAGTATACGAATGCCAAGTTCCTGTACCGATTGCGGATTTTCTTCATCGAACGAATTCGAGAGCGCTTGTGCGTTTTCCCCGACCGGTCAGCCCGGAGGCCGATTTTTCCTGCGGTGGCTCTGGAAGCCGCTGTTGCTGTGTGCCGTGAGCGCGGTGCTCGTGACAGGTGCACGCGCTGCGGACCTTGAAACCGGTGGCGCGCCACTTTTCGTCACGGCCAAACCCGCGAAAAACCTTTGGTCCGGACCGTATCTCGGGCTGGAGGGCGGGGTCTCGAACACGCTGACAGAAGTCAAGGCGAACGACCGAACCGAGGAACTGTCGCGGGTTGACGCTGCCTTTGGCCTGTTCGCGGGACACAACTGGCAGGTTTCCCGTATCGTGCTCGGAGTGGAAGGCGCTGCGACATATATCGGAGGGACCGAAAAGGGCACGCATCCGACCCTTGGAACGGTTTCGGCAGATGCCAAGTGGTCGGTATCGGCAAAGGCGCGTGCCGGGGTACCGATCGGCAATTTCCTTCCTTACCTGAGCGCCGGGCTTGCGGTGGGTGAACACGGCCTCAAGGTCGGCAGCGACCGGCAATCGTCCGTCCAGGTCGGCCCCGTTATCGGCGCGGGCGTGGAGGTCGCCCTCAAGGACAAGTGGCGCGTCAGGGCCGATTATTCCCTTACAGGCCTCATCAATGAAACATCGCGCTTCGATGGGACAAGCGTCAGACGGCAGTCGGGCAATCAGCGGCTGATGCTGGGACTGTCCCGTTCTTTCTGAGCGTCTATAAATGCTATCCCAAGGCGGCGAGGCCGGTCAGGTCGGCGAGAACCGCCTTGGGGGCGAGATCCGGGTATTCGTCGGGCATGCCGGTCCGATTCATCCAGACGGTTCTGAAGCCGAACGCGGTCGCGCCGGCGATGTCCCACCGGTTCGAGGACTGGAACGAAACTTCTTCGGGATAAATCCGGAAATGGGTCGTCACCATCTCGTAGACGGCAGGATCCGTCTTGAAGGTCCTGAGGTCGTCGACCGAGAATATCTCGTCGAAGAGTTCCGTCAGGCCGGCGGCTTTCGCTGCGGCTTCCAGCATGGCGGGCGATCCGTTCGACAGGATCGCGACCTTGGCACCGGTCGCGCGCAGATTGGTCAGAACTTCCGGTACTTCGGGATAGCAATCAAGTTCCCAATAGGCGTTCAGCAAATCGCTGCGCAAGGACTTGTCCGCCGTCGGCACGAGTGCAAACGCAGTGTCGAGACCCTGTTGCGTCAGCTCCCAGAAGTCCCTGTACTGTCCCATGAGCGCGCGAACCCAGGAATACTCCAGCTGTTTTTCGCGCCACACAGAAGACAGCCTCTGCGCGTCTGGACCCAGCTTTTCCGCATGTTTGCGCACTGCTGCATGGACGTCAAACAAGGTACCGTATGCATCGAATACGAAAGCGGCGTGCGCCATTGGAAGGGTTCCTTTTCAGGGAATTCAAGACGCGGAAGAAAACCTCGCAGCAGCCGATGCGTCAAGCGTATGTTTGTGCGACATAAGTTCAATCCCGCCTGGCTATTGCGGTGGCGGCAGGGTGATTGCACCATCGTCTTCGATTTTCCAGAAAGGGTTGTAGGCGATTTCCAGCAGGTGACCGCCCGGCAGCTCAACATAGGAGGAATAGCCGCCCCAAAAGGCTTTCTCCGGCTGTTTAACAGGTGCTGCACCGGCCTTGACGGCCTTTCTGAATTCTTCGTCGACTTCCTTTTCCGACCGTGCATTCCAGGCAAGCGTGATCGCACCCGTCGTCTCACGGGTGACGTCCTGCCCGATCTCCTTTGCCAGCGCATCGCGGCTGTAGAGGGCGAATACTCCTCCGATGATCTGGAAGAAGACAACATCAGGCGAGGGCGCGGCGTTGACCTGCCAGCCCAGGCCGTCTTCGAAAAATGCGCGGGCCGCGGCAACGTCCGGTACCGCGAGCGTTGTCATTGAAATACGCTGTTCCATTGAAAGATCCCCACTTTTGAAAAGAACATATAGAGAACAAATTCCGGGATTGAGTCAATAGCCTTGTCGCAAGCCATGCGTATCTGCATCCCGACCCGGACAGATAGTCCGCTTTTCGATCATGATTTTGCGGAAAGGCAAACGGAATTTTTTTCCATCTTTCACGGCAAATCTGAAGGGTCTGATCCAGAAAATGGCATCAATCAGAAAGAAAGAAAGCAACGTTCCCGTTCATTCGGGTAGGCTATTGACCTTGGCAGGCGACCGGTGTTGTGTCGTGCACCAAGACCTTCGGTCCAATACGAAACAAGGGAAGAGCCATGAGCGGAATTAGTGATACCTGGACCTGGATTGATGGAACCTGGCACGAAGGCAATCCACCGATCATGGGTCCGCGTACGCATGCCTCCTGGCTCGGGTCCAGCGTCTTTGACGGAGCGCGGTTCTTCGAAGGCGTGATGCCGGATATCGACCTGCACTGCAAACGCGTGAACGATTCCGCCGTTGCCCTTGGCATGAAACCGACCATGCAGGTCGGCGAGATGATCGAACTGACCAGCGAGGGCTGCGCCAAGTTCGACAGCAGCCAGCACATCTACGTCAAGCCGATGTACTGGGTGGAGGGCGACGGGCCCGGTGTGATTACCGGAGATCCGGACAGCACGCGCTTCTGCCTGTGCCTTTTCGATGCTCCCATGGCACCCAGCGATGCGGCGATGAGCATTACCCTGTCCCCCTATCGCCGGCCCACGATGGAGTGCATGCCCGTCGACGCCAAGGCAGGCTGCCTTTATCCGAACAATGCCAGGGCGATGCTGGAGGCCAAGTCGCGGGGGTTCGACAACGCGGTCGTGCGCGACATGGTCGGGAATGTCGCAGAACTGACATCGGCCAATATCTTCATGGCCAAGGACGGCAAGGTTCATACGCCTGCGCCCAACGGCACGTTCCTGAACGGCATAACCCGGCAACGCATCATCCAGCTGCTCCGCGCAGACGGTCACGATGTCTTCGAGCGCACGATGCACTACGATGAGTTTCTCGATGCGGACGAAATCTTTTCAACCGGCAACTACAGCAAGGTGACGCCGGTCAAGCGGATTGAGACACGCGACCTGCAGCCCGGACCGATCGGTGCACGGGCTCGTGAGCTTTACTGGGACTTTTCGCATCAGTAAGCCATAGGGTACGGACTCATAAATGAGGCGGCTTGCTTCTAATCAAGGCGCGGAAGCGCAGGAAATGCACCGCATTTTCAAGCCTTTCGCAGCGCGGGGAAGGCGCAAGCCGGTCAAATCCGAAGGACATGAAAACGGCTTCACCCCGTGGCGCCAGCGTGCCTGACCGGGAAGGAGGCCCGCTCCGCACACCCTTCCTGGCGGGAATTCGCCATGTCGCATACCCTTACTGTCTCATTTATGAGCCCGTACCCTGTGGCTATTCCCGGAAAACCAGGGCGGCGGCGATCAGCAGGGCCGCGGCTGCAGCCAGCGAGGCTGCGTTGAAGGAACCGGTCATTGCATGGAGCTGGCCTGCAATCCACGGTCCGGCAACCTGACCGGCACCGAAGCTTGCCGTGAGAATCGCGAGCATGCGGCGGACTGCGGTTTGTCCATGTGCCTGTGCCTGTCTGCGTCCCTCCATCAGTCCGAGGGCGGTTATGCCCATGAAGGTTCCGCCAAGCAGCATGGCTCCGAACAGGAAAACGAACGGCTGCTGGCTGATAACGGTCAGCGCAACGCCGGCTGATTCCAAAACACAGGCAAGGGCAAACGCCATTCGCGCACCTGTTCGGGCGGCGACCTTGTTCCAGACATAGATGGATGGCGCCGCGCTCAGACCGACAACGAGCCAGACCAGTTTCTCGCTGGATTGAAGCGCCGGTTCCGAGCGGGCGATCACCGAGACGAATGTTGCGGTGATCACGTATCCGAAGCCGAAAAGCCCATATGCGCCGACCAACCGGATCAGGCCTCCGGTCATCAATGGCTTTGAGGCGCTCTGCACCCGTTTGTCGGCCGTGATGGCGTTCGGCTGTTCCGACGGTGCGGGCACAAGGCGGACCACGGCTGCCAGAAACAAAAGTGTTGCGATCCCGCTTGCGATCCAAAGGAGACGCCAGTCCGGCGCCAGGTAAGCCAGTCCGGCAATGAGAATTGCGGAAAGGGCGATGCCGCAGCCGACGCCGGCAAAGTGAAGCGCGGAGAGGTCGGCACGGCCGGCTGCATTCAGCCGTTCAAGGATGAGCGTGGTGGAAAACACGAGCACGAACGCACTTGCCATTCCACTCAAGAACCTGATGAACAGGAACGCCGCGAGATCAGTGGTCAGCGCCATTGCAATGCTTGTGACAGCGCTTGCGGCAAGTCCGCCAATGAACCAGTGCTGGGGCTTGCCGGGCAGGGATCTCGCCGCACCAGCAAGTGCGCCAGCCAGGTAGCCGAGGAAGTTTGCGGACGCGATCAGACCCGCCTCGCTTGCAGGCAGGTTCAGCCCGTCCGTCATGTAGGGGAGAATAGGCGTGTAGACGAAGCGGCCGATACCCATGGCTGCTGCCAGCGAGAGCAATCCTCCAAGAGCAAGCAACAGGTGGGAACGTTCGTCTTTCGACGGTCTGTCTTCTGCGGTGGACATCAAAGTGGTCGGGGAAGGGCGCGCAGCGCGTTCAAAGGTGAAGTGACTGTGGCGATGCTACAGCGTTCAGCACCCTGACACAAACGCGCAGATTGATGTCCGGGCTTTGCATTGCGGGCCGGGACAATCCTTCCGAACCAGTCCAACCAACAGGCTTTTGTGAACGCATAGTTCGGCGCACCAATAGCCAGGGACAAAATCGCGGCGAAAAAAAAAGAAAAAATTACTTTATTTTCGACTTCCGAGCTTGCCGGACCGTGATCAGAATCCTATTTTGCGGCTCGAGACGGTCACGCGGACCAAGCGTCCGTTCAACCGTTCCCCGACTTATCTGAGGAGTTTGTCATGTCTTTCGAATTGCCTGACCTGCCATATGCTTACGATGCACTGGCACCTTACATGTCCGCTGAAACGCTCGAGTTTCACCACGACAAACATCATCAGGCCTATGTCACCAAGGGCAATGAATTGCTCGCCGGCAGCGGCCTTGAAGGCAAGTCTCTGGAAGACATCGTGAAGGGCAGCTACGGCAGCAACGCGCCGCTGTTCAACAATGCCGGCCAGCACTACAACCACATCCATTTCTGGAAGTGGATGAAGAAGGACGGCGGCGGTACGTCGCTTCCAGGTGCACTTGCGGCTGCGATCGACAGCGACCTCGGCGGGTATGACAAATTCCGCGCCGATTTCATCGCTGCGGGCATCGGCCAGTTCGGTTCCGGATGGGCCTGGCTTGCGGTCAAGGACGGCAAGCTGGAGATCATGAAAACACCGAACGGCGAGAATCCGCTTGTTCACGGTGCAACGCCGATCCTCGGTTGTGACGTGTGGGAGCATTCCTATTACATCGACTACCGCAACGCGCGTCCGAAGTACCTGGAAGCCTTTGTCGACAACATGGTCAACTGGGACTACGTTCTGGAACTCTTTGAAGCGACGAAGTAATTCCCGCCATCAGCGCTTTGAGAAACCCCGGTCCGCAAGGGCCGGGGTTTTTGTTTTTGTCAGTTTGGACCACACTTTGTTACACTTTTCCGGTGTCATCACGGGAGCGTGACTTTATGCATGGCCCCTTCATGGGCTGTACTCGTGACGGGCACACCGGATGCCAGTGTCTGATCGAGAGGGAGATGATCATGCGCGTTGTTGGGAAAGTTGCGGCCGTTGCGATGATGGCCGGTTTGGGAATTGCAGGTTCGGTTCACGCGGCAGATGATCCGATAACAACGCGGCAGGATATCATGTCCTCGGTTGGTGCGGCTGCCGGTCTTGGCGGCGGCATGATGAAGGGTCAGGTGGAGTACTCGCCTGTTGCCGGCAAGGCCGCAATCGCGGCCATGAACGCAGCTGCCGTCTCCTTCGGGAGTTTCTTCCCGGCGGGCTCCGACCAGGGGGACACCGGGGCGCTTCCGGCAATCTGGGACAACGCGGATGGTTTTGCTGCTGAACTTGCAAAGTTCTCTGCTGCCACCGGCAAGGCAATGGAAGCCTCCGGCAAGGACGGACCCGCTGATCTCGATGCCTTCAAGGCGGCCATGGGGCCCATCTTCGGTACTTGCAAATCGTGCCACGAGACGTACCGTAAGAAAAACTGACCGGCACCTTCCGACACTGCCGGTGTGATCGGCCTCGGAGAGACCCATGAAAAAGGGAATTGTCGTCCTGTTCGTCCTGGCTGTGCTTGCAGCCGGGGCTGCATGGGTCATGTCCGCGCCGACCCGGATGAGCGAACAGGAGACAAATGCGCTCAAATCGGGTGACCCGGTGAGCGGAGAGCTTGTCTTCTGGGCCGGCGGCTGTGCCTCCTGCCATGCAGCGCCGGACGCGAAGGGCGACGATCTGCTCAAGCTGGGTGGCGGGCTGAGGCTTGAGACACCTTTTGGGGTCTTCGTCTCGCCGAACATCTCGTCAAGCGAGGCGGACGGTATCGGGGCGTGGTCGCTCGCCGATTTCGCAAATGCCATGACCCACGGCACGTCGCCTGACGGACGAAACTACTATCCGGCCTTTCCCTATACCTCCTATGCCCGGATGTCGGATACGGATGTCGGCGACCTTTATGCGTTCATGAAAACGCTTCCTGCGGTCGAGGGGGAGGCGGCTTCACACGAGCTAGGGTTCCCGTTCAACATCCGCCGGGGTCTTGGCCTGTGGAAACGCCTGTTCCTTGATCCTTCACCCGTGATTGCCGCACCCGTTTCAAAAGGCGATGTGGATCAGGCCTTGTGGGAACGGGGACGGTATCTCGTGGAGGGCCCCGGGCATTGCGGCGAGTGCCATACACCGCGCGACTTTGCCGGTGGGCTGGTGTTGTCTGAATGGCTTGGAGGCGCTCCGGCGCCAACAGGCGACGGCCGTATTCCGGACATCACGCCGGTGGACGGCAAGTTCGGCAGCTGGAGTGCTGCCGATATTGCCTATTACCTGGAAAGCGGATTCACGGCGGAATACGACTCCGTCGGCGGTGAGATGGTCAAGGTTCAGGAGAACATGGCGCGCCTTCCGTCAGGTGACCGGGACGCAATCGCCGCTTATCTGAAAGCCATTCCCGTCGTCGAACCAAATGCAAATTGACAGGCTGGGTCCATCGGACTAACGAAATCGGATGGAACCAGACACTCATATTCTCGTTGCTCCGGTCGAAACCACCGACGAACTGGAAGCGGTCAAAACACTGTTCCGGGCCTATGTGGATTGGCTCAACATCGATCTTTCCTATCAGGGTTTTGAAGAAGAACTTGCCGGTATGCCCGGGAAGTACGCACCGCCACGAGGCGCGCTTTTTGTTGCCAAGACACAGGATGGAACGATCCTTGGCTGCGTCGGGCTGAGGGCCTTCGACGAGGATGGCAGATGTGAAATGAAGCGGCTCTATGTCTTGCCGGAGGGCCGGGGAAAACGGGTCGGTGCCGCACTGGTCGGGCGTGTGATCGAAGCCGCCGTCGATGCCGGTTATTCGGAGATGCTGCTCGATACGCTGCCCACCATGACCGGGGCAATCAAGCTTTACAGAGCGGCGGGCTTTGAAGAGGTCCCGGCCTATTATGAGACACCGATCCGCGAGACGGTTTTTTTCCGGAAATCTCTCTAGGTTACAAGATCTCGGTTTGATGCCGCGGTGGACTGCAATCCAGTCCACCGCGGGGCTTTCAACTTCAAAGCCCGAAAACAGCCTCGATCTCAACACGCAGTTCGGGCGCGAAAAGGCCGGTCACCATGACGAGCGAGCTGGCCGGAACTGCAGCCCCGTATCCGGCTTCAAGTGCATCACGGACTGCAGGAATGTCGGCGGCGTCGGTGATGAACACTGTCACCTTGATCAGATCCACGAGCGTCCTGTCATATTGTGTTGCGATGTAGGCCAGTTGCTCAAGAATGGCGTGGGTCTGCTCGCCGGCACCGGACATCTGTTTGTTTGTCCCGAAGGCTGTGAAACCGGATGTGTAGACGGTGTCACCGTGCCGGACGGCGTGTGTGTAGGGGCCGACCGGAAGTCCGAGTGCTTCAAAGTTCTGTCTTGATAGGGTCATGCGTGCTCCAGGGGGTCAGGGCAGTTTGCGGACGATCGTGCTGGTGATCTTTTCGACGGCAGGGCCAAGGCACAGGGCAATGACGGCGGCGGCCGGCCACGCCAGGCGAAAGGCTTCCATCCATCTGGCCAGAAAGACGTCGCTCCAGCCCAGATTGATGAATGTCACCCAGCAGGACATCAGGAAAGACAGCCCGAGGGACATGAAGAATGTGGCGACAAGCCTTCGCTTCATGGCGGTTTCACGCTGCGGATTTTGCGGATGAGCGGCCGATCTCGCCAAGCTCCTCGATGTACTTCACTTCGGTTAGATCACGCGCCAGATAGGCCCGGGTATGGTCTGCCTCGAAATGTTCAGCGAGCGCCTGCTTGTCCGTCCAGCACTCCCACAAGGTGAATTTTCCCGGTTCCTGCAGGTTCTGCCGGATCTCGAACATAAGGCAGCCGGGTTCGTCTTGCGTCTGTTCGGCAAGCTTCCGCAATCCGGCTTCAGCCTCTTCAAGCGATGCGCCGTCCTTGAGCTCAATGCCCGCGCTGATGAAATAATTCGACATGGGTGTCTCCGTGTTTTCAAGTGGCACCCCGTGTCTATTGATTTCGAAATGAATATTCTATACTCAATTCTGGTATTTGAAATTCCGAAAAAGAAATCATGCTGGACGACATCGCTCTCTTCATTCACATCGCCCAGTGCGGAAGCCTGTCGGCTGCTGCAAACCGGCTGAACCTTCCACCTGCCAATGTCACACGCCGCTTGCAGCGATTGGAAGACACGCTCGGCGTCCGGCTGGTGCACAGGTCCGCGAGGAAATTCTCGCTGACGTCAGAAGGGGAGGCCTATTACGCAAGTCTTGCCGATGTGATGCAACAGGCTGAAAAAACGCTGCAAAGCCTGAGCTCGGAACTTCGCCAGTTGAGTGGGCCGCTCAGAGCGGCGGCACCGACAAACGCATCCATCGGTATTCTTGCACCCATGTGGTCAAGCTTCCTGAAATCCCACCCCGAAATCCAACTGACACTAAGTCTCAGCAACGACAACAAGGATCTGGTCGAGAACAGGGTCGACATCGCTCTGCGGTTCGGGGCGCAGTCAGAAACGGGTCTTTATCAGAAACGGGTCGGGCGGGTCGCGACCAAGCTCGTTGCATCGCCGGAATATCTGGCGGCGAACGGTATCCCGGAAAACCTCGAAAACCTGTCCTGGCACAAGCTCATCTGGGTTTCATCGCTTCCGCACTGGTCCCTGAAGAACGTCGAAACGGGCCGGGAAGAAACAGTCTATCTCAGCCCGCACATCGCCGTTGATGATATCACCCTGGCGCGGCAGCTTGTTGCGGACGGCCACGGCATCGCTCTGTTGCCGGTCACGGAGACGTCGGCCGATCTTGCATCGGGCCGGCTTTGCTTCGTCTTGCCGTCCTGGACCGGTCAGGATCGCAACGCCTATCTCGTGTGGCCGACGGGGCGCCTCTTGAGTGTTCGCGCCAGATGCCTGCGAGATCACGTTGCGGAGTTCATGTCCGCTGACCCGGTGTTGCAGGGCGGGCTTCCCGCCTGAACGAGCGTCAGGCCGTGTAGGGGTTGCACCTTATAAAGCGCGGAACGTCGATGAAGGACCGCATCGCCGACAGCCAGGCGAGACACTGATCCTGCGTTTTGAAACAGCCCGCCTGGGAGGTCTGATACCGGTCACTGAAATCATAAACGGTGCCGCTTGCAATCCCCTTCCAGCCTGATCCGGTGAAGGTGCGGCAGTCATAAGGTGTGTTTCGGGTGTAGGGCAGGTTCTGCCGCGTCTTGCTGAAGGTCGGCGCGAACAGGAGATCGGATGGGGTTTGAAACTGCGACGACTGACACGCGACAAGCCCGAAAGCCGCCACGGCAACAAATGACATCTTGCACAGCGATCCGAATTTGCCGGCAACATGCGCTCTTGTGCTGGGGTGACGAACCATCAAATGCTCTCCTGAAACCGAAACGTTGTCTCCCGGCACTCCAAGAGACTGATTTGCAATACAAATCAATTGAGCTGAAGAGCGCGGCAAAATCAAGACACGAACAGCGGAGCCTCCCCCGGCCGATTGGGCGGAGGAGGCATATGCCGGCTTCAAAGAGTTTGTCTGCTCACGACGCGATGGATGCCGTCATCAAGAAAAGGGATCCACGTTCGGAAGGTTGAAGTCGAACGGGTCGTTCAAACCCTGGTCCACATCGTCCCAACCCTGATAATGGCCTTCTTCCCGCAGCTTCAGGAGAACCGCTTCGATCTGGTCGTTGACGGATCCGAACGCATCCCAGGCTTCGCCCATGCCGTTGGCAAAGCGGGCGATTTCCTCGTAGAAACCCTGTGGCAACTGGTCGAAGTTGATCTGATCGAGGTCGGAGAACAAGAAGATCGCTTCGTCTTCAAACAGGAACTGACGCTCCCCTCCGTTCAAATAGGTGATCTCACCTTCGAACATCACGGAAACCGTCATCTCGTAGTATCCGAAGTCGTTCCTCTGAATGTCGATCATGAACTCGAAAGCCATGAAGAACTCTTCGATCCCGTAATCGAAACCTTGTCCCTCCACTTCGAGCATCTGCTCATAACCGTGGGATGTCAGGATCGGGTTGCCGTTCGCGTCGAAGGCTTCCGTTTGAATGGACGTCGCGACCTCGGCATTCAACTCGATACGAAGTTCCCTGAACTGATTGTCGTAGAAACTGCCTGCAAACCCGTGGGCGAGGCCGCTCTGGTACTCCACCGCCATCTCTTGACCATTAACGTTCATGGTCTTGATCTCGGTTGTACGCTCTTCCGTGAGGGTCATGATATCGAGCGCTCCGGCATCTGCGCGGAACGTGTAATCAGTCATTTCGAGCGCAAAATTCACCTGCTGCTCGCCGGCACCGCCAGCAGTTTCGACCCCGGACCAGATCGTGCCCTGCGATCCCTGGGACAGTTCTCCGGCGGGGAGGTCGTCCTTGCCGTCGAGGTTGTAGGGGTCGAAATTCAGGAAGGGCAGGCCGGAAGCGGATTGACCGTTTGCTGAAGTTGCCGATGCATCAGACTGCGTGCCCGGGTCATTGACCGGATTGCCCGGCGGCCCGCTCTTGGTGACGTCTACGGCGTTTGCTGCCAGTTCGATGATTTTCTGATCCAGTAGTTCATCGAGATTGGTAAAGTTCGTATTTGTAAATCTTGTATGCGTATTCATGGTGGCTCCTCTCCAAAAATCTATGTCATCCTGCTGGCTTTATTTTAATGAAACCTGCATTATTAGATTTGGTGGGGGATCAGACGCCTTCAACTAAATTTTGTTTCATTAAAAATCAGAAATATTTCGGTTTACATATTAAATCTGCATGTTTTGTTCATTGAAATATCTAGAAAGATCAATGCGAGATTTTTTGGTTACTGGAATACTTGACCGTATTCTTTTCAGTGTAAGTCGAAACGAAAAAGACCGGCGCCCATGGCGCCGGCCTCTGTCATTCGCCGAATTTTGACTGTCAGTTCACGTTGATCCAGCGCAGCATCAGGAAATTGTCCGCCCGCTGGGTGAGGTCGATATTGGATTTTGAACCCCACAGGAGCGGTTCTCTTGAGGGTCATTGATCGTTTGCTTGTATCGCGGAACGCGAAAATAGCGGAGACAAATCGCTATTCGCCACCTGGTATTTCTGGTTCTACCACTATGTTATCCGGGTCGATAAACCATGGGCACTGCTCGACCGGCGGCAACAAGTCGTTTCGGGCGGGTATACTGGTAATTGTATAGATACGCTCCTCGCCGTTTTCAGCTGCTTCGATCGAACGTGCGGGCAAAGACGACGTCGTGAAGGGAGGCCACTTCTGGTCCGCGCGCTCTAGCCATGCTCGCCAGGCGCCTAAAAATTCGCCTTCGCTGAGCGTTTTGTCGGACCACTGGCACGGCCTGTCCACTCCGTCCGGCAGCGAAACGCTCGCATCTCCGAAACTGTTTCTTAAGGCAAACTCCCAGCTTTCTGTGAAGAACTGCGGGCTTCCCTGAAACGGCCTCGTGCGCGCCAGATCAACATTTCTAAGGGCGCTGCCACTGAACGAGACTGCTGCCCATCCCGAAACGTCTGCATCAACGCTTCCAACAAGGGCGGCATCTTCGAAAGTATCTGTTTTGTTCTTCGGTGTTATCGCGCTGAACACCAGGTTCAAATACGTCAGATCTGCTCCACGGAAATCAAGTCGATCGCTCGAACCATCCGAAAAAAATCCAGTGATTAAACCGCTTAATTTGCTGTTGCGAAACGAGGCCCCAAGAAAATGACCGTCCCGAATGATACCTCCAAATTGACTGTGTTCGACTTTCGCGGCAACAAAGTTGCCAAAGTCGAGTTGACCGAAGTAATAGGTGCCATCCGATAATTTCGCCTGATTAAAAATTGCATGGGGTGCTTCATAGATTGAGATGTCCGCATTGCTGAGATCGGCATTTTCAAAAGACACGGGTTCCGCAGCCGTCCCATCAATCACGGCACTGTCAAGAACCGCATCGAAAAACTGCGCGCCGCCGAAACGTATGTTGCGCATGTCCGCTCCGACGAGGAAACTGCCGCTCAAGTTGGCGTTTCTCAAGTCCAAATTTTCAAGACTGCTTTTGGGAAGACTTTGGATAAATGCCTTTCGTTTGGCCGCGAATTCGCGCCGGAGGTCGGGTTTGAAGAAGAGCGCATCACGTTGGGCCGCACTGGATGGACATTTATCGGTGTCCGGCCTCGCGCACCATTCGTAAAAGAACGCAAGCATCGCATCTTGATGGGACGCCCAGTTTTCCGGGCGCGGGGTAAGTGATGCGCCAGCCAGGTTTGCCGAGGCGATTGGGACGACATCTGACGACCAATCCTTCCATCCGACGCGAAAAATGGTGAAACCCGCTATCAGCAACCCGGCCAAAACGGCAACCAACACCGAAATGAACCGTTTTGGGTTCGACATCCGAGGCAAGTGTGGTCTTGAGAGAAGTGTAATTGCGCTCACTTTATCTTACCCATTGTTATCCAGAGGGTTCGAATGCTGAGCCAACACACGAGCAAGGATAGCCAAAGGCAAAACCCCAAGACGCCGCTCGTGAGTAGCTCGTGGAAGATCATGGATTTGAACCAAAAAAGCGCAATCAGAACAGGTGCGCCCAGCCAGACAACGATTGCCATGGCGACAGCTCCAAGGAAACCCAGCGGAGTGACACGCACGCAAGGGTCTTCTTGTCCCTTTCGCCGCAAACGCCGCAAATAGAGTGCAAATTCAAAAATCAGCCAGACCGGTAATTTCGAAGCAATGGGTTCGTTTCCTTCACGCGCGGGAAGCAAGGAGAGGTCATACCAGGCTTGTTCGATCAGGCCGTGCAGATAGGCATACAGGATCGTGAACAGGATCGGGCCGAAGACCAGAAAGCTCTTCAGGTTTACGTCAAAATCCAGCACCGGTAATTTGGTAGTTGCCGTTGCCGAGAAAAAGTCGGCATCCGCAACGCCCATGAGTGTAATGAGTGCATAACCCAATATTCCGGAGAACCAGAACCAGCTTGATCTTGCAGCCGAAGCAATCTCTTGAATCCGCTCAATCTGAGCCGGTAGATCCTCGTCCGTCTGCGAGGGTGGGGCCGCCATTTTCTCCAAGGCCACCACCACGCGTTTCTTGTATTCAGTGTCTTTCATGTAACCCACTAAAAAATATACTTCAGCTTATGCTAGCAGAGGTCAAGTGACCTGGAAATAGATCGCGGTGAAACACTTTCGAGCCGGAGAAATTGCCCTCGAATCGCTGCCACTGCTGTATTGAACAAGCTTTTCTGGATTTCGGTGACTTTGGGTAAATTGGAAAGGCGAGCGCAAAAATCAGCAATCGTCCCGAAGCGTCAACCTTTCCGGTCTCAGTCAACCAATACGGGACTTTTGGGTTCTTTTTCGCACTCGATTATTTGTTGAACCTTCTCACGTTTTTTTTGCACCCTTCCTGAATACGAAAAAGACCGGCGCCCATGGCGCCGGCCTCTGTCATTCGCCGAATTTGGACTGTCAGTTGACGTTGATCCAGCGCAGCATCAGGAAATTGTCCGCCCGCTGGGTCAGGTCGATGTTGGATTTCGAGCCCCACAGGAGCGGCTGAATGTGCAGCGGGACGTAGACGACATCGTCGCGGATGATCTTGGCGGTTTCATCCAGCATGGCCTGGCGCTTGTCGGCATCGATCTCCTTCTGGATCTGCGGCAGCAGTTCATCGACGCGGGCATTCGAGTACTGGCCGAAGTTCCAACTGCCGAGCTTTTTCTCATCGTTCTTGGTGGTCACCAGGAAACGGATCGGATGCTCCGCATCGAATGTGCCCGGTGACCAGCCGAGCAGGTACATGTCGAAATTGCCGGCCCTGAGTTCAGGCCAGTAGCTGCGCACCGGCATGGCATTGAGTTCGGCGCGCATGCCCGCCTGGGTCAGCATCGCGGCCATCGCCTTGCAGAGGGCCTCGTCGTTGATGTACCGGTCATTCGGGCACATCAGGCCGAAGGAGAAGCCTTCGGGATATCCCGCCTCGGAAAGCAAGGCCTTTGCGCTCTCCGGATCATATCCGATCCGGTCGGTCGCAGCATCGCTGTGCCCCTTCATCTGCGGGCTTACAAGCTGGGTGGCAACCTCGGCGTTGCCGCGCATGATCTTGTCGACCAGAGCTTCCGCGTTGATCGCTTTCTGGACAGCTTCGCGCACCTTCACGTCCTGAAACGGGTTCTTGTCCGTCGTTTCCTTTGAGTATTTCAGGGCGTCGTGGTTGTGCGCAAAACCGAGCATGATGACGCGCGCTTCGATGCCCTGATGCAGGGACAGCCCGTCCTGGTTCTCGATACGCGAGACATCCTGCACGGGGACGGGGTTGATCAGATCGACCTGACCGCTCAAAAGGCCCGAAACCGCGGTTGCCGGGTTGGCAATCGGCAGGAAGGTCGCCTTTGTGATGTTGTGCTCCTTCTCGTCCCACCAGCCGTCAAAGGGTTCCAGAACCGTCTGGACGCCGGGCTCGCGGGAGGTCAGCTTGAACGGGCCGGTGCCGTTTGCGTTCAGGGTCGCGTAGGTTTCCTCGTCCTTTGCAGGACGCACCGCGTCATTTGCTTCCGCCCAGCCCTTGTCGAGGATCAAGAAGTTCGCGATCGAATCCGGGAAGATCGGGTTCGGTGCATGGGTCAGAAAGTCGATGGTGTAGTCATCGACGATCTTGACTTCCTTGACGGGAGCGAACCAGGAACTCGTGTCGGCTTCCTCCGATGAGGCGCGCTCATAGGAAAACAGAACGTCCTCGGCGGTGAGGTCGGCACCATCGTGAAACTTCACGCCTTCGCGCAGCTTGAAACGCCAGCCGTCGCCGCCGAGCGGCTCCCAGCTTTCGGCCAGAGACCCTTCGATCTGCATGTTCTTGTCCCGGCGGACAAGCCCTTCATAGACATTGTTCAGGAATCCGAGAACCGGCGCGGAATTGACGGCATGCGGGTCCATGGTCTGCGGGTCGGTCGGCGAGGACCAGCGCAGCTCAGCAGCGCTTGAAAACGAAACCGAAGAGAGCAGGGCGGCAGCAAGCGTAATTCCTGCTGTGAAGGCCCCAGTGCGGCGTAACGACCTCATCATGACATCCCCTTTAGGTGTTGTTGTAACGGTGTTGTGAAAACAGCCTAAGCTTTTTCGGCACAAAAGAAATACCGGACCCGCATGCGTGTCCGGTATCGATCTCAATTAAATGTGAAATTCAAAGCGCAGCTATGCCTTGCCCGCGACCATGAGCGCGAAGGCCTGCACCAGCGCGACTTCCTTCAGCCTGTCGAAGCGGCCGGATGCACCGCCGTGGCCCGCGTCCATGTTGGTCTTGAGCATCAAATGGCTGTCACCGGTCTTTTCGGCGCGCAACCTGGCGACCCACTTGGCGGGCTCCCAATAGGTCACGCGCGGATCTGTCAGTCCGGCCACCGCCAGGATTGCGGGATAGTCCTTGGCCTCGACATTGTCGTAGGGCGAATAGGAGGCGATGTACTCGTAGGCTGACTTGTCGGTGATCGGATTGCCCCACTCCGGCCACTCAGGAGGGGTGAGGGGCAGCGTGTCGTCAAGCATGGTCGCCAGCACATCCACGAAGGGCACTTCCGCTATGACGCCGCCGAATTTTTCGGGCGCGATATTGGAGATTGCTCCCATCAGCATGCCGCCTGCCGATCCGCCCTGGGCGACGATCCGCGCATGGGAGGTAAAGCCTTCCGCGACAAGGTGATCGGCTGCGGCGATGAAATCCGTGAACGTGTTCTTCTTGGTTTCCCGGCGGCCGTTCTTGTACCACCGGAACCCCTTGTCCTTGCCGCCGCGGATATGGGCAACGGCGTAGACGAAGCCGCGGTCCACGAGTGACAAGGCATTGGTGTTGAAACTTGCCGGGATGGTGATGCCGTAAGAGCCATAGCCATAGAGCAGCAGCGGGGCGGAACCGTCCAGTTGCGTGTCCTTGTGATAGAGAATGGAGACCGGCACGGTCTCGCCATCCGCAGCGGGTGCCATGAGCCTGCGCGTTACGTAGTCGCCCGCATTATGGCCGGACGGGACTTCCTGTTCTTTCTTCAGCACACGGCTGCGCGTCTCGATGTCATAGTCGAACGTTTGTGATGGCGTTGTCATCGACGAATAGGTGAAGCGGATCGACGTCGTGTCGAATTCATAGCCGCCGCCGAGACCCAGGGAATAGGCCTCTTCATCGAACTCGACCGAATGCTCGATATTGTCGGCGAGGCGGCGGACAACGATGCGGGGCAGTCCGTCTTCGCGTTCCAGCCGGGTCATGAAGGTCTTGTAGACGCAATGCGACAGGATCAGGCAGCCGGGTTTGTGGGCAACCAGGTCCGTCCAGAATTCCCTTCCCGGCGTTGCCTTGGGGGCGGTGACGATCTTGAAATCTTCCGCATCCCCGAGATTGGTCAGGATAAAAAGGGTGTCGCCATGATCATCGATCGAATATTCGACGCCGGTGTCACGGGGTGCGATCAGCACGGGCGGCAATTCCGGCTGATCTGCAGGGATCATCCAGACTTCCGATGTCTCGTGATCATGGATGTCTATGATGATCGTCTCGCCGGATTGGGTCTTGCCGACACCCATGAAAAAGCCGGCATCCGTTTCCTCGTGCACGAGGACATCTTGCGAAGGGTCGGTTCCGACCTTGTGCCGGTACAGCTTTGACGGACGGTGGTTGTCGTCCAGGCGAATGTAGAAGACATAGCTGCTGTCAGCGGAAAAGACGCCGCCACCGGCCGTGTCCGCGATGGAGTAGTCGAAGTCCTTGCCCGATTCCGTGTCGCGCAGCTGTAGCGAATAATACTCCGATCCCTTGTCGTCGTAAGCCCATGCGAGCAGTTTGTGATCCGGCGACTGGCTGGCACCGCCGATCCGGAAATAGGCTTTTCCCTCGGCTTCCGTGTCGCCGTGCAACAGGACGGTTTCAGGCCCCCCGCCGCGCGGCGTGCGAAAGAAGATCGGTTGCTGACCTCCGGTTTCGAATTTCATGCCGTAGGCGAAGGGACCGTCGGGAGAGGGGACCGAGCTGTCGTCTTCCTTGATGCGGCCGCGCATTTCTTTGAAAAGCGTTTCCTGGAGGTCGGCCGTCGGTTTCATGACCGCTTCCTGGTAGGCGTTCTCGGCCTCCAGGTAGGCGCGTATGTCCGGATCCAGAACAGCTGGGTCGCGCATGACCTCCTGCCAGTTGTCCGCGCGCAGCCAGCCATAGCTGTCCTGTCTGGAAATACCGTGAATTTCGTGGGTTTCGGGGCGTGCTTCGGCACGCGGGGGAAGAGCATCCTGTTTCATGCGAAAGGAGGTAGGATTTTTGCGTTTTGTTGGCAAGTGACATTGTTTTCAGAATTGCCTTCGAAACCGCAATCCCGCTGTTCCGTTCCGGACGTTTCCCGCCACAACGGCCCTCTCGTCCGGGTCGGAGCCGCAATCTTCTTCGAGCCTGTGACCATGGTCGACACCGACAATGCCGGCACCAAGAGGGGCTATGCCAGCGTCGGCTGCTGAATGCGCTGGCCGCAGGCGGGAAAGGTTCGCAGTCCAATGCACCAACGTGCCGGACATGTCTTGAGAGCGCTCGTGCTACCCCTTCGGCACAACGGCGCAACGTCCCGAAGGGCCCTGACAAAATTGAGGGGGTGACAAATCCGGAGCGAATTCTTACCTTAGGACATGTTAGGTGCCGAAGTTCAGGGTGCCAAAGGGAATACGTATTTTAGTTTGTGTAAATTTTAAAAACAAAATCAGATCGTGACCGAGGGCCGTTTTTGAAACCTTCGAGCCGCGATTTTCCAAAAAAAGAAACAACGACTCTCCTGGTTCATTATTAGAATTTTCTGGAGATTTATTGCCGTGAATATAGAAATTTATCGAGAAAATGCTGTTTGCATTGTCCGTCCCGCGGGACGCATTGATCTGGCGACCTTGGACGAGTTTGAGAGCTCCCTGCGGGCCCTGATTGAAACGGCTCCAGCCCAGTTGCTTGTCGACATGGGACGCGTAACCTTCCTGGCGGGCGCCGGGCTCGGCGTCCTTCTGGCAACGGCCATGACCCTGAAAGGACACGCCGGTTACATGGGTGTCTTCGGTGTGTCCGGACCGGTGCGGGAAGTGTTCGAGGTGTCCGGTTTTGCGTCGGTGCTGGACCTGCATCCCGATGAGTTGAGCGCGCGGGGAGAGGTCCACTGATTTCGAACCACGTGCAGACTGCCGCGACCATGTTTGCGGGGTTGGGTCTCTTTTTCTTCGCGATGCATTTTCTGTGCGTCAACCTCGGACGTCTCGCCGACCAGAAACTGAAACGGCGCATTGCCAGGCTGACCTCGACTGCTCCCGCAGGACTGTCGGTCGGGATGCTGATGATCGTCCTGACGCAAAGCGGGACAGCCGCGGTGTTTCTTCTCGTCGGCCTGGTCCGTGCGGGCATGATGACGCTCAGGCAGGTTCAACCCGTCATTCTCGGTCTCAATCTCGGTGCAGGGCTGATCATCCTCTTCCTGACCCTGGACATCAGGGTCGCCGTCATGGTGCTTATCGGGGTGGCCGGAATTCTCTATGCCTTCGGCTCCCGGCACAAGGAACATGTGACCGGGGCTGCCATCGGCGTCGGTCTGCTGTTTCTCGGTTTTCAGATCATGCGCGATGCCGCATCACAGATCGAAACACAGGCCTGGTTCATGCAATTCGTCGAAGTGACTGCGGGTGCGCCGCTTCTGGCATTTCTCGCAGGCATGTTTCTGACAATTCTTGCCCAGTCTTCCATTGCCGTGTCTGCGGTCATGATCGTGTTTCTGCAATCCGGCCTCTTCGACCTGCGGGATGGCATCCTGTTCGTTTTCGGTGCCAATATCGGCAGTTCGGTGCTGATGCTGCTGTTGTCGGTCAACCTGTCCGGCGTGCAAAGACAGGTTGCGCTTTACAAACTCGGGTTCAACGCGATCGCGGCCCTTGTCCTGCTGCCGATGATCTATATCGAAGCTGTTTTCGGGGTGCCGTTGATTGTTACTCTGGTGTCGCATTTGAGCACTGATCCGGGAACGCAGGTCGCGCTGGCCTATGTGCTCTTCAATGCCTTGCCGGTGCCCGCACTCCTGCTGTTGCTCGGTCCCACGGCTGACTATCTCCAGAGAATCAGTCCTGAAACCCGCGCAGAACTCGGGGCCAAGCCGAAGCATCTTGTGTCACCCTGTCCGGAGCCGCCCTCCGTCGTTCAGCGGCTTGTTGAGCTGGAACTGGTCCGCCTCCTGAAGCTGAACTCGGAAGCATTTGAAAGCATGCGCTCCGAACGCGGTTCGCGAGACCTTCACGCAAGCCTGGAAGCGGCTTCCGCCCTTCACAAGACGATCGAGGAGACGCTCAGGGACATGGCGTCCGACCGTTCGCTGTCAGTGGAGGAACACGGTCATGTCGATCTGCTTGGCCGCATTCTCTATCTCACTCAGGGAATGCGCGAAGCCCTTCTCGCGCTCGGCGCAGACGTCTTTCACCTACGCAAGAACCGCCCCGAATTGTGGTTTGCGGATTCTGCCGTGGAGGGGCTTGACGCGATCCTCAATGTGCTGATTTCAGTCGCGCATGACCGGGACAGCGACACCCTTGATGTCCTGGCCCGGCTGACATCCACCAAGGGTAACGGCATCAACGCAATCAAGGTTGCCTATTTGCAGGATGAACAGCTCCTTGCAGGGGCGGCGCGCAGCCGCCTCTTGAGCGCCATAGGTCTTTGCGAACGATTGATCTGGCTCTTCGGGGAAACAAGCACGGCATACGGGAGGCTTGGGCTCTGTCAGGTCGAGGTGCTGCCGTCTGTTTTCGAGAAGCAGGGCGACGCAACAAGGCTCCGGGCCTGACCGCCGGTCCAGACTCGGCAGATGATCCGCGTGCAGGCAGCACGACCGCGTTTAAGCGGTCTGGATCGCGCCTTATTTGTAGACGACTGCATTCTGGGTGTTGTCCAGCTTCAGCTTCGAGGCCGCCTTGTTGTTGCCGTTGATGTAGAGAGTGGCTTCCGAGGCGCTGATTTCATCGATCGGCAAGGTGTGCGCAGGCACGTTCTCGAGCAGGATTTTTGCAGCCATTTCCGCAGCGGTCTGGCCGCGTTCCTCGTATTCGCTCCCGAACACGAGCGTTATGCCGTCTCCGACATAGGCGCTCGACGACCCCATGCTGACAAGGTCCTCGGGTATGATTTGCGGCAGGGCTTCAGAATGGGCGACGAAGGACGATGAGGACGTGACATATATGGCGTCGACATCGTCCAGCTCAGGCCGCAATGCCGCGATCTGGATCTCTTTTTCCTTCGCATCGGGTGCAAATCGCAGTCGTTTGACGGAAATCCCGCGTTTTTCCGCAGCGCTGGAGAGCCTGTCGGCCTCCGCGACCGCATTGTTTTCCCTGGGGTCAAAGAGGACGGCGATCGTCTTGACCGGATAAACCCGGAAGAGCAGTTCCAGGTTCACATCCGGCGACAAGGAGTGCTTTGTTCCCGTCATTCCCCGGGGCGGGCGTTCCAGGGAGGGCGCAAGGCCGACACCGACCGGATCGGTGACGATGTTGAAGACACGCGGAACGTTGTCGATGTGAAAGTTCTGAACGGTCAGCGTCACCGTCGTTCCGAACAGGTAGATCAGGTCCATGGACTTGATGTCGTCCAGCCGGTCTCTGAGAAATCCCGCCAGGCGGGTCTGGTCGCGGCCGGCGTCGAAATGTTCGATTTCCGCATCGATGCCAAGCTTTTCCAGATGCCTGATAAAGCTGTGTTCGGCTGGCGTCATGCCGCGCCAGGTGATCATGAGGATGGATCTGTGATGATCCGACGCCAGCGCGAAGGTGGGCGCAAGGATCAATAAGGCGAGCAGAATGAGACGGGATATCACGGATGTAACTCTAAGGCCGTTCTTGTTGTCTTTCATCATTGTGATCGGACATTCATGATAGGCGCGAGGACGCCGGCATCAATGGCCATTTATTTTTTCTTTGAAAGCATAAAATCAGAGCTGGATCCAAACCAGTCCTGTGTCGGACATGTCCACCATTGACCGCCTCGCAATGCTTAATCTTCGTTGACAACCAGACCGGATTTCGTCAGACAGGATCTGATGGTTCCCGTATCCGAAACCGGATCGGGATTAAAAGGGAACACGGTGAGGCGTAGCCATTAGGCACCAAATCCGTGACTGCCCCCGCAACTGTGAGCGGCGAGCGAACCTGTAAACACCACTGGGCAAGCCCGGGAAGGTTCAGGTGAGTGAAGACCTGCAAGTCAGGAGACCTGCCATTTCATCTTCAACCTCAACCCGGACGGGGTGTTCCGGAGGAGCGAATGGCATGACAGACCAGCAATCGCTGACACACAACATTCGGTTCTTGCAGACCCCGTGCAATCGCGGAGGGCGATATGGACCGGACAAGACCCGACTCCAAAGACATCATACCCGTTTTTCTGGCCAAAGCCGGCGCACTCGGTGAACGCGCTGCCAGGGCCATGTGCCCCAACGGCGGAACATATCCTCTTGCGCCACCGCAGACTTGTAATGTAATAACATTACAAATGAGATGGCGGGTCTTCGGGACGAAGATCCGGTCTCCGCCCGGCAACGGGATGACCGGATTGGCGTATCCGCGCCCAGACCGGGCGATCAGGAAGCCGCATGCCGGGGGGCTGGGAATGAGCACTGACACACACAAGATCCTTGTCTGCACGTCCTGCCGGCACAAGGGAACGCAGTGCCGGCCCGGATATGAACTGATCAGGAAGCTGAGAGCAGCGCTCAAAATTGCTGCACCCCTTGTCGGTGACGACTTCGAGGTGTCGGGCATTGCGTGTATGGCCGGGTGTTCGCGTCCCTGCACGGTGGCCTACCGGGCGAGTGAAAAGGCGACCTATCTTTTCGGCGACATCGACGCTGATACGGATATCGACGATCTCGTAGCCTTTGCGAAGCAATACCGGGAGCTGGAAGACGGCTGGTGCAATTCCACGCAGCGCCCGGGAAAACTTCGCAAGTCGACGCTGGCTCGCATTCCGGCTGCGCTGATCGTGACGGAAGCGGACAAGGCGGTGGTCTCGTGAGCGGGGCCACGGTCGCCGTGAGGGAGGTCAGCTGGCAGGCCGGCCAAGGGACCACGATCCTGCATCCGGTCAGCTTCGAATTGCCTGCGGGACAGGTGCTGGGCCTTGCAGGTGCCAACGGGGCCGGGAAATCGACGCTGCTGCGTCTGCTCTACCGTTTCCACAAGCCAAGCACCGGCTCGGTTTTCCTTGATGGTCATGACATTTGGAAAATGTCTGCACGGTCGACGGCCAGAAAAGTGGCTGCGGTTCTTCAGGAACAGCCGACAGACTTCGCGCTGTCCGTCTGGGAAATCGTCGCCCTTGGCCGCCGGCCGCACGGGACCGGGTTCTCCGGGAGCGGCAGGAAGGACCAGGAAATCACGGAATGCGCGCTGGACACGATGGCCTTGCTGCCGCTTGCCGCACGCTCCTTCGGAACACTTTCGGGCGGGGAGCGGCAGCGGGTGATGGTTGCCCGCGCTCTTGCCCAGGAGCCCGAACTGCTCATCCTCGATGAACCGACCAACCATCTGGATATCCGTCATCAGCTGGAGATCGTGGCACTCATCTCCAGCCTGAACATCACCATTGTCACCAGTCTGCATGACCTGAACCTTGCCGGCCGCGTCTGCGACCGCGTCCTCTTGCTTCATCAGGGCAGGACAGTGGCCTTCGGCCTACCGGAAGACGTGCTGACGCCGACACACATCGAGAAGGCCTATTCGGTTCAGGCACGTCTGGAACAGCTCGCGTCGAGCGCGGAAACACATCTCACCTTTCATCTTTGAACCTTGGAGTTTTCAATGAAGCAATTGGCACTTGGCCTTCTGGTCACCTTGATGGCGGGCACTGCCTTCGCCGAAACGACGGTCAAAAGCTGTGATCGTGAGGTCACGTTCGACGCACCGCCCTCGGCTGCGATATCGAATGACGTCAATCTCACCGAGATGATGCTTGTTCTCGGACTGAGCGAATACATGGTCGGCTATACCGGCATTTCCGGTTGGAAAACGCTCGATGAGGACATGCGCGAGGGCGTCGCGGAACTGCCGGAGCTTTCGGCGAAATACCCGACCAAGGAAGTCCTGATCGGTGCCGATGCGGATTTCTTCTTCGCCGGCTGGAACTACGGCATGAAGGTCGGCGGCGAGGTCACACCGGAGACGCTCGCACCGTTCGGCATCAAGGTCTACGAATTGACCGAATCCTGCATCCATATCGGCGAAAAAGCCAAGGTATCGATGGATGACATGTACAACGACCTGATCAACCTCGGGAAGATCTTTGGTGTCGAGGAGCAGGCGGACATGCTGGTCGCCGGTTACAGGGCTGAGCTCGACAATTACAAATCGACTTTAAAAACTTCTGACAAGCCTATGAAAGTGTTTGTCTATGATAGCGGTGAGGACAGGCCCTTCACGGCGGGGCGCTATGCCATGCCGACGGCGCTGATCGAGGCTGCAGGCGGTGTCAACGTACTCGACGATTTCGAAAAGAGCTGGGCCAAGGTCGACTGGGAAACGGTGGTCGAAAAGGACCCGGAATTCGTGGTGATCGTGAATTACGGCACCGTCA
The DNA here is from genome assembly GCF_030733265.1 of Roseibium sp. MMSF_3412. GTDB lineage: Bacteria > Pseudomonadota > Alphaproteobacteria > Rhizobiales > Stappiaceae > Roseibium. Next base: position 55,168 of record NZ_JASHJI010000017.1, read on the forward strand.
CGGCCGAGCAGAAGCGCGATTTCATGAAGCAGAACCCGGCTCTTGCGGAGATCGACGCAGTGAAAAACGACCGCTTCGTGACGCTGGAATATGTGGAGGCAACGCCCGGTCCGCGGAACATCAAGGCGGTGAAGAAACTCGCCGAAGCCTTCTGGGGAGAGTGAGCCTTGCTGCAACGGCCCGGAAGAAGTGACACGGCGGGCAGCCTGGACGCCAGCCACAAACGATCGTCAAGGCAGGGTTTCGGCCTGTTCCTGATGACAAGTAGCGCTTTCCTGGTCGCCTCCATCGTCATTGCGGTTTCGGTCGGAGCGGTCTCCGTTCCGTTCGGGACCGTATTCGGTGTCGTTGCCAACAAGATTTCACCGGGACTGGTCGAGGTCGACTGGTCGAAGGGAAGGGAGGCGATTGTCTGGGACATCCGCCTTCCGCGCACCCTGCTGGCCGGACTGGTCGGCGCCGGTCTCGCGATTGTCGGGGCGGCGCTGCAATCCGTCACGCGCAACCCGCTGGCCGATCCGCATCTGTTGGGCATTTCATCCGGCGGGGCGGCCGGTGCCATCCTGGCGTTGTTGCACACCGGCCTTTTCCTCGGGCTTCTGACCGTGCCGCTGCTGGCTTTTGCCGGGGCGCTGGTGGCAACGCTTGTGGTGCTTGGCGTAACGCATTTCGCCTCGGCAACAAGTGCCGACAGGCTGGTTCTTGCAGGCGTTGCGGTCTCCTTCATCATCATGTCGTTCGCGAATATCCTGCTGTTCATGGGAGATCCGCGCGCGACCCACACGGTTGTCTTCTGGATGCTCGGAGGGCTTGGCCTGGCGCAATGGAACCATCTGCTGTTTCCGCTCGTGATCCTGGTCCTGACCGTGCCTTACCTCCTGGCCAAGGCAGCGGATCTCAACGCCATGACAATCGGTGATGAAACCGCCTCAACGCTTGGCATACCGGTGGCGCGGTTCCGGCTGGTCGTGTTCGTCGCCGGTGCCCTGATCACCGGCGTCATGGTGGCGTTTTCCGGGATCATCGGATTTGTCGGTCTCATGATCCCGCATATTGCAAGGTTTCTTGTGGGCGGCAGTTACAATCGCGTGTTGCCGGCAAGCCTGCTTCTCGGGTCGATTTTCCTGATCTGGGCCGACATCCTTGCCCGGACAATCATGGCACCGGAAGACATGCCCATCGGCATCCTGACCGGCCTGATCGGCGGCGTGTTCTTCATCTTCCTCTTACGCTCGCGCGCGAAGGACAGGTAGGGGATGGCCTCTTATATGAGCGCGCGTTTATGACCGTTTTCGGCGGAAGCTTCGATGGACTTCAACCAACCACACAGGTCAGCACGGCAGATCAAGCCGCTGAACAACGATGCGTTCGTTTCGGCCCGAAGCGGGCATTGGTTCCAGCTGCGGCAGATGACCGAAAGGAGCCCTTCGCGACCAGTTTCGCAATGGTGCACGAAATATGGCTACATTCGGTCAACAAGTGCATCGCACCGGCTCCCCATGACAAACTCTAGTCCCGTTAAGAAACCCTCCACATTGCTATCTTGGCTGTGGTTTTCCCTTATCATGCCAATCATGCAATCTCCTGGTTCTCCATCCGAGATACGAATGTCGCACATAGTTGCCCATACGGTGGTGGTTCTAAAGCCAAAATTATCCATGGCTTTCTTCACGGATCGACCTTCTGTAGGCTCTTCATACAACCAGGCGGATTGTTGTTTCAGCAATAATTCTGCCTCTTCTCCCTTCACGTTGTAAAGGAAGGGATACTCGAATTTATGATCAACGCGTTCGCTCTTTACAATGGCCGAGAACGCTTCGAGGCACTCATCCGGATCCAGATAAAACCTTGAGTGTTCAGCGTCAGCGTGTCCGTAGGTCCAATTGCAAGTGAAAAAAACCGCTGCAAGCAAAAAGCAAGCTACTTCCTGGGCCAAGCCTCAATTCTCCAAAATTAGTTGAAAAACGACTAAATCATGCAGTTGATTGTATTTCAAATTCAGCTTTTTCCCATTCCAGTCATTCCAGTCATTCCAGCGAACCGCAGCAATCGTCCGCTTTCCACCCATTTCGGTCTTCAAACGCAATGAATGATGGTCTCGAACAGGCTCTCGGCAGACCTTCGCTGCCGCAAGGAAGGGGCGAATGATCCCATCCCTCCAAGCTATCCCCGCTGCTGCACAAATCTCTCATGGCGCGAAAAAATATATGTCATACAACTTTTACTTGTTCAAGTGGGTGAAATCAGCATAACCAAGATGGCCTGAGGCAACTGGGCCTCAGGGTTTGTCCAGGTATGGGGAGGGTATGATGGACGAGACTTTTCAAATTCAAAGAGAGCTGCGTTACGGAGCGCCGGTTTGCGATCAGGTCCTGATCGGGCGGCATTTCACCATCGGGTACTCGTGGTATTTCCGGCAGGCCAAATGGGTGCTGGAGATCATCAAACCCAACGAGTCCTTGCTCGGTATCGAATTTGCCGATGGCGAACGGCTCGATAATTTCCGCCCTGATCAACGCATTCCGAGACGGTTCCGAGCGAGCCTGGAGGCGTATAAGGGCAGCGGCTTTGACCGTGGTCACCTTGCCGCCAGTGCCAATTTGAACGAGACCGACATTCAGAACAGTGAGACATTTCTGCTCTCCAACATGTCGCCACAGAAGCCCGATTTTAACCGGAAGATCTGGCGTGAACTGGAAATCGCAATCCGTGAACTCAACGAGTATCACAGCGTGCTGGAAACCTATGTTCTCACGGCGCCCGTGTTTGATTTCGAAAAGAAGATCGAGGTCATCGGGGACAAAGACAACGAATTCGGGATCGATATTCCCATACCCCATGCCTTCGTCAAAAGCGTGCTTGCTGAGAAGAGAAGCGGCGAATTCATTCTGTTGACGTTCAAGATCGAAAATGAAGAGCAAGATGCCGATCTGAGCACTTTTCTGGAGAAAACCTATGACGCTGAACAATATGTCGGCGGCCGGTTTTGGGATCGTGTGTCCGGCGGTGATCTGCACAAACATAAGGGGGTCAAAGGGGAGATGTGGATGAGAAAAGACGAAATGCGGGGGCCGTGGACCGAGGCGAAGTTGTCGGCCTTGAAGGAGGAGCTTGTCGTCGATATCGCCATCATGAGAGGGCTGGAAGCATCCGTAGATGATCGGAAAGCGGATACGATCGCAAAAATCCTGGCCTCGCGAAATAGCAATTGACGTAGCTCAGAGGTACTCGCTTCCGCAGTCCGCTTCAGCTTGCCTTGCTGGTCTGGTGTGAATGCTCAGGTGACGGCGGCGCGGGGTCTGCCTCTGAACAGGATAAACACCATGATCGCCATGTTGAGGAAATTCCAGGCGATGCCGTTCATGAAGGCCGCCTGATAGGACCCGGTCAGATCGTAGATCAGTCCGGACAGCCAGCCGCCGAGCGCCATGCCGAGGATTGTCGACATCATCACCAGGCCGACACGGCGGCCAGCTTCGCGCGCCGGGAGATATTCGCGTACGATCACCGCGTAGCTCGGCACGATGCCGCCCTGCGACAGGCCGAAAATCAGGGAAACGAGATAAAGAGATGCCAGTCCATTGAAGGGAATGTAGAGAAACAGCGCGGCGCATTGCAGAACAGACCCGATCAGAAGCGTTCTGATCCCGCCGATCCTGTCCGCCAGCATGCCGGATATCAGTCGGCTGACGACACCCATGCCGGTCATCAGCGCGATCATGTCGGCTCCCGGGGCAATGCCGTAGCCGAGGTCGACGCAATAGGCGACGATGTGCACCTGGGGCATGGACATGGCAACGCAGCAGCTCAGGCCAGCGATCACCAGAAGCGCCTGAAGAGCCGTCGGCGAAAGTCCCGTCGATTGACTGCCGAAGCCGGGTCCGGACGGGCTGGACGCCAGGGCGGATTCCGGCGGTGGCCGGCGCAGGATCAGGGCGAGCGGTATCATTGTCACAAGACAGATGATGCCGATGACAAGATAGGTCTCGCGCCAGTCCGCGGTCTGGAGGTTCCATTGGATGAATGACGGCCAGAGCACACCGGCCAGATAGTTGCCGGAAGCGGCGCAGGCGACGGCGAGACCGCGGCGCTTCAGGAACCAGTGCGAGATATCAGCGACAAGCGGTCCGAATGTTGCCGCCGTGCCAAGCCCGATCAGGACACCCTGTGCGAGCGTGAACAGCAGGACATTCCGGCTGACAGCCGCCAGCCCGAACCCGGCGGCCAGGAAAATCGCCGAAGCGATCACCGGTGGCACAATCCCGTAACGGTCGACGAAACGCCCGAGAATGTAGTTTCCGATGGCAAACCCGGCCATTGTCGCCGTGTAGGGCAGGGAGGCTCCGGCCCGGTCGACCCCGAAGTCCGCCTGGACATCCGGCAGTACAATCACAACGACCCACATCCCGGCTCCGCCTATGGTGCTGAGCAGGATCGAAATCGCCAGGCGGAACCATGCGTATGGACCGTCCTGCGCGTAGGGATCGGCTGTATCCGGATTGGACATATGAAACTTTCAAGAAATATTCCCCGTTCTGCGTAGCAGGTTCGCCAAAGCCGGGCCAACAAATATCCTTGAAGTGATTGAACAGCATCTTGAATGAATGCCGGGGGCAGCCTGTGTCCCCGGCCATCGGCGTCGCACGTTCAGCTGCCGCCTTAGGACGTGCTCAGGACTTCTGCGACATAGTCCGAAAGTGGTCTCGTCGGACGTCCGATGATCCTGCTCAATGCGGTTGAGCTGTTGTAGAGTTCACCATCGGCTGTCCTGGCGCTTGCGTCGGCAATCGCCTTTGCAAAGCCATCCGGCAGGCCCGCACCGGCCAGGATCCCGGCGTAATCGTCTTCCGTCAGGTTTTGAAACGGGATCCGGCGGTTGGTCTGCCTGGCGATTTCGTTCGCCAGATCCGTCAGCGTGATGGCTTCATCGCCTGCCAGTTCCACGGCACGGGTCGAAACGTCACCACCGGCAACCGTCCGCGCTGCGGCTTCTGCATAATCGTCGCGTGCGGCAACCGAGGTCTTGCCGTCACCGGCTGCGCCGACAACCGCACCATGTTCCAGCGCTGCTGCGATGGTGCCCGCGAAATTCTCCAGGTACCAGCCATTGCGCAGGGTCGCGTGGGCAATGCCGCTTTCTTCAAGGAGCTTTTCCGTCTCTATGTGTTCCGCGCCCAGAATGAGCCGCGATTTCGGAACATTCAGGAGGCTCGTGTAGGTGATGAATTTAACGCCAGCCGACTTTGCCGCGTCGATAACGGCAGCATGTTGCGGACCGCGCTGACCGACCTCCGAGCCTGAAATGAGAAGAAGGCGATCGACGCCTTCCAGCGCTCCGGGCAGACTTGCCGGATCATTGTAGTCGAAGCGGACGACGCTTGTGCGCGTGGAGCCGAGATCCTGCGCCTTTTCGGGTGTGCGCACCAAGGCGCGAACCGGTTCGTCGGTCAGGTCTGTCAGAAATCGAATTACGCTTCTGCCGAGCTGGCCATTGGCACCTGTGACTGCGATCATTTCATAGTTCCTCAAGCTGGATTGACGAGATGTGTCGAACGCAGCTGATGTAGACTCCATACTTACTTTTTGTTAGTACGTACCAAAAGGTTAGTTTTAAGGTTTTTTGAGAAATGACCGAAAACAGGCAATCAGAAACGGCGAAACCGTCCACGGAAGCGCTATCCGATTGTAGCTCGGGTGTCGCTCTTTCGGAGATGATGCGGCGTGGTGAGCTCTTCAATCAGGACTGTCCGTCCCGGGAAATCCTCAAACACCTGACCAGCCGCTGGGGTGTTCTGGTGCTGATTGCACTGCTGGAGCGCGATCAGAGATTTTCCGAGCTTCGGCGAACCGTTGGAGGTGTCAGCGAAAAGATGCTGGCGCAAACGCTGCAGACCCTGGAAGCCGATGGTTTCGTCGACCGGTTTTCGCATCCCGTCGTCCCGCCGCACGTGGATTACAGCCTGACGCCGATCGGGCGCGAGGTCGCCCTGCAGGTGCGGCAGATTGCAGACTGGATCGAGGTCAATATCGGTCGGATTCTGTCGTCCAGGGCTGAAAAAGAGGCTGGCCGGGCAAGCGCATAGTCCACCGCCTAGTTCTCACGGCAAAGCCGGCCGGTCCCGCCGTTGGTCAGTCTCATGTCGACACATCCGTTGCCCGATGATCTTCTCGATTTGACTGCTGCGGGAAACCGCACATGGTGAAGCTCCTTCGCCTGGCCATCTTCGATAGCAACGATCCTCAGTGTTCGGCGGTCATTCGAGGGAACCGCGATATCGGGTCGACCGTCTGCGTTGAAATCGACATCTGCCGAAAGGTTCTGCTCGCGTGCGCCGATCCTGTGATTTGAAAACCCGGCGATGGATGCAATCGGGACAAGCGCCTTGCCGCGCCATTCGACGAAATAGAGCGTTCCGCCGATATGCGGCGTCTCGACATAGGCAATCTGCGGTTTGCCGCGTCCGGCATAGTCTGCGATCCCGGCTATGTTGAGCCACCGGTTCGCCCTGCCGATCGGTTTCGTTGACGCCAGTTCGACAAGCCTTCCGCCGCGCAGTCCATAGATGGCAACGCTGCCGCCGGCATTTGCAAACGAGCGGATCGTGATCACTTCAAAGCGGCCATCTCCATCCAGGTCCGTGATCCTCGGTGTCCTGTCCTCGAAGACCTCGCTTTCCGGCAGATGGACTTCGAACATGCGCCCGTCGCGCAAGGCCACATGCAGCGAACCGGCTTCAATGTCATCGCCAAGGATTGCATGTCTGTAGCGGCGGGTCGGTGTGCCGTACCAGGCGGCGACCGCGTCTTTCGAGCCGGGGTTAAAGACTGCATAGCTGCCATCCGGCAGGCCCCCGGCGGGGCGTTTTTTGGCACCGGCCCAGATGCTCTCGGGGATTTCCGAAGCGCCGGACGGCAGCGACAAAAGGAACAGGCATGCAACGAAGCATGCAAGTGTGGACAGGATTTTCAAGAAACACTCCTATTCGGCGGCATCCAGATCCCGGGGCGGTTTGGCTGCGGACAGCAGGCAGTTTTCCGTCGCGGCGTCCATCGGGACCATAAGCTCGATCGTCATGCCTTCGACCACCGCGTCCTGAACCGAGGCGAGTTGCCCCAGCATGGAGGTCAGCCGCAGCCGGCTTCCGTCGGGACCGAGAACCTCGACGGGCACGAACACCGGCACGTCTTCGCGGAACGTTTCGTCCAGACCGTCGAGCAATCCGCTCGCATGTGCCTGATCCAGCAGATCGGCAAGTTCGGGATCGTCCGCCGCTTCGCGGTAAAGACGCGCTGCGAAGATGGGCGCTGCTTCCTGCCAGTTCAGGATGCGTTCGCGAAACTGCTGCGACAGGAATATGCGGAACATGTTCGGCGGTTCGTTCTGATCTCCGATCACACCGGCCAGAAACTGCTTGCCGGGCAGGTTGTGACGCAGAATGGTCCAGCGCTTGTCGAGAACGAAAGCGGGGAAGGGCCAGTTTGCCAGAAGGCGGTTTTCAATCAGGTTCAACGCCTCCTGGACATCAGCTGAGTCCTCCGCGCGGCGTTTGTAGGGGCTGGCGAAACCGGCAGTTTCATAAAGTACATGCGCCCGTGTAACCGGTAACCCGAGTTCGCGCTCGATCCGCTGGATCATGTAGCGGCTTGGCTGCGCGCGGCCGGTCTCAAGGAAGGAGACATGTCGCTGTGTCGAGCCGATCCGGCCGGCAAGGTTCGCCTGGCTCATGCCACGTTCGCTGCGAATGGATTTGAGGGAAGTACCGAAGGCAGAGCCGTGTGCGTTCATGTTCGGGTCCGTGCACCGTTTCTATTCCCTGCAAGGGAATTGCTGAGACTGGCGAAAAATCTAGGCTTCCGGCGACGTTCAATCAACACACGAACGCTGGAGCAGTTTCATGACTACCTGGATCCTCGCCGTTCTGGCTCTTTACCTCGTCCAGATCTACGCAACCGCGCTTTTCTACCTGCCTTCTGTCAGCCTTTTCAAACTGGCGGGCGGGCGCGACGCGCTGCCGGACAAGGGCAGGCTCGGCCTGCGCGCAGACAAGGCGTTGGTGAACATGAAGGAAAACCTGCCTTTCTTTCTCGTTCCCGCGGTTCTGGCCTACGTCTTGCCAAATACGGATATGGGGATGGCCATTTTGGGCGCCCAGATGTTCTTCTGGGGGCGTCTCGCCTACATTCCCGCCTATGTGACAGGCATTCCCGGACCGCGTTCGATCGCTTACGGCATCGCGTTCGTCGGCAACATCATTACCGTCGCAGCGCTGTTCGGAGGATGACGGGCACTTGCAAAACACGCTTGAAACATATGGCTTCCGAGCGAAGACCGGCTTCGGCCGGAAGCCGGTTCAGTCGTTTTTGTCCGCCTTTGCAGGTCTTCCACCGCCGTGAACGAAATTCATGGCGTGACCATTCAGACAGTATCTGAGGCCAGTCGGATGCGGGCCGTCGGGAAAGACATGGCCAAGATGCGCATCGCACTGATTGCAGCGAATTTCGGTGCGCACCATTCCATGAGACTTGTCTTCAAGTTCCCGGATCGCTTCCGGGTGCACCGATTCAAAAAAGCTCGGCCAGCCACAGCCGGCGTCGAACTTGGTGTCCGACATGAACAGGGGGGCATCGCAACAGATGCAGTCATACCGCCCAACAAGCTTGTTGTCCCAGTAAGGACCGGTAAACGGACGTTCGGTTCCGGACTGGCGCGTGACGTAAAACTGCTCCGCTGTCAGCTGGTTCATCCATTCAGCGGTCGTCTTTCTCACCTTGGGCGCTTTGTCTTCCGTTTGGGTGATGTCGTCGCTCATACTGAACTTCCCGATTTTTCCTTGGTTCGCGATAACATAGGTGGCAGCGCCAAAAGCTCAAGAAACATCGACGGTTCGTGATTAGCGCGTCAGCGTCTTCATGAGAGTCTTGACCCGGTTCCCGCCTTCCTGGCGTGCCTCGAATACGCAGGTTTCCGCCGCGGACAGAATAAATTCGTGGCTTTCGGATATCCCGTTCTGCTCTGCAACAGTACAGACAGCGCCGACAGACGCAGTCACGACGCCGTCGCGCGAGCCATCGGGAATGGCCAGATCCTCGATGGCGACCTGGATATAAGCGCTGATCGTTTCGGCTCCCATCCCGTGGGTTCTGGGAAGCAAAAGCGAAAACTCCGCGGTTGCCGTGCGCGCGGCGATATCGGCCGGCCTTCTTGCGGTTTCCTTCAGTGTTTGCGCCACCTTCACCAGACACTCTTCCGCTGCCTGGTTTCCGGTTTTTTCAACAAGTGCCTCGAAGCGGTCCAGCGTCACCTTGATGAGGCTTGTGTGCGTCTTTTCCCGAAGCGCAAGCGCCCATTCGCGCTTGAGACTGTCTTCAAATGCATTCCGATTGCAGAGCCCGGTCAGTGAATCGGTTTGCGAGGCGGCTTCAAGCAACCCCTCCAACTCGCGCACTCTTGCAATGTTCTTGAAAAACAGGGCGAATGCGAACGCTTTGCCATCGGTATCGTTCAATATGTGCGCGGCAGCATGTACCCAAACCGGGGTCCCGGTCGCAGAGCGCAGCAACAAATCCGCGTCCGGCAAATGTCCGTCCGGATCGCCATTGCCCGACAATATGCGATGAAGAGCACCGCCATCCTTGCCGGCAGCTTCAACCTGCACCAGGTCGCCGAGGTGTCCTTCGAGAAGATCGAGCGGCCAGCCGAAATGCGTTTCCGCAACCGGGGAGGCAAACAGGAGCGAACCTTCGAGGGACACAATGAGGACGGTGTCGCTGCCTAGTTTAACGATTTCGCCAAAGTCTATGCTGCGTGCGTGCTGCAGGTCATTCCCGGAAGAAGTCGTGTCTTTGTGGTCCAACGCCATAACTGCCTCGCTCAGCAACCGGTCGACAAACAGCCGCCCTTGGCCTTGCTCCTTCGAAAGGGAACGTTATTTGGACTTTGAAATCAAGTGGCAAGGATGACGAGGGGGTCGGGAACCAACGCACCGTAGGACTGTCTGATGCGGCGGGCGAGGGGAATGCAACTCTGGATACAGTCTACCTTGCCGCCTGACGTGGATGAAACCCTTGTCAGCTCCCGGATGTCGGCGAAAATCACAACCAAAGTCATGTCTGAGCGTTCCAAAGTGACTAAAGCGCAGAAAAATCCAATGAGAAATGCTTGAAGACACGCAATCATGAACCTAAGACATGTCATAAGTCTTCCGGCCCGCTATGATTTAGCGTCTGGGTGTTGATTCGAACCGGTCAACACAGGCCGTTTTATTAAAAATGTGACGAAAGATCGGTATGACGCCTGCAGTGATCGACGACACGACTTTGTACGCCGTACTCGCCCCGTTTGCTGCCGCGGTCGTCGCCCCGTTCCTGACACGCTGGCTCAAGCATAACGCGGCCTGGCCACTGGCGCTGGTTCCGGCGCTCATATTCCTTCATTTCGTGGGGTTCATCGGCCCAGTCTCCCAAGGTGAGACATTCGTTGCCGCGAAAGCCTGGGCGCCAAGCTATGGCGTCAACTTTTCGGTCTATGTCGACGGCCTTTCAACGCTCTTCGGGCTGCTGATCTCAGGTATCGGCACCTTTATCATTCTCTATGCCGGCGGCTATCTCAAAGGACACCCGCAACAGGGAAGGTTCTTCTCGTTCCTGTTCCTGTTCATGGGGGCCATGCTCGGGCTGGTGCTTGGCAACAACCTGATTTCGCTTTTCATTTTCTGGGAACTGACCTCAATAACGTCCTTCCTGCTGATCGGGTTCGACCATCTGAGGGCGGCATCGAGACGTGCGGCGATCCAGGCCCTGGTCGTTACCGGCGGCGGCGGTCTGGTACTGCTTGCAGGCTTCATCGTGATCATCTCGGCAACCGGCGAAATCGAGATGTCGGTGCTGCTTGCCTCTCCAGACATCATCAAGGACTCCGGCCTCTACCTGCCGATCTTCCTGCTGGTGCTGGGCGGTGCATTCACGAAATCGGCGCAGTTTCCGTTCCATTTCTGGCTGCCGAACGCCATGGAAGCACCGACGCCTGTTTCCGCCTATCTGCATTCCGCGACAATGGTGAAGGCGGGTGTCTATCTTCTGATGCGCATGCACCCGTTGCTCGGCGACACGGTTCTCTGGACGACCGTGCTGCCCCTGTTCGGCGGCGTCACATTGCTCGTGGGAACGATCCTCGCCGTGCGTCAGACCGATCTGAAGCTGATGCTGGCCTACACCACGGTGGCCTCGCTAGGCCTTCTGGTGATGCTCACCGGGACGAGTTACGAAAAGGCTCTGGAAGGCGCGGTTCTCTATCTGCTGGCGCATTCGCTCTTCAAAGGGGCGCTGTTCATGGTGGCCGGGACCATCGATCACGAGGCGGGTACGCGAGACGTCACCAAACTCGGCGGTTTGCGCAGCTTGATGCCAATAACCTTCGCAGCGGCCTGTCTTGCTTCGCTCTCCATGGCCGGATTGCCGCCTTTCATCGGCTTCATCGCCAAGGAAATTCTCTACTACGGGACCTCCGACATCTCGGCGCTCGGCCAACTCGGCATCATGGTGACGATCGTCGCTGTCGTCGGCAACGCCCTGATGCTCGTAATCGCGGCCGCGGTTGCCATCAAACCGTTCCTCGGCCCCGAGGTGGAAACACCCAAACACGCACATGAGGGGCCGGTTCTGCTTATTGCCGGTCCTGTCTTTCTTTCTGTCACCGGCGTTATCATGGCGCTGTTTGCGCACACCACCGGTGTCTGGTTCATCGGCCCGACCCTGTCTTCGCTTCTGGGCGAATTCACGCAGATCGACCTGCACCTGATCCCGACCAAAATCAATGCTCCGGTGATCCTGTCCTTCATCACGGTCGGTCTCGGGATTGCTCTCTTCACCCAACTAGACCGGATGCGCAGCATGATCGCGTCGGCGCTTGATGCGATCGGTTGGGGGCCGGACAAGGGGTTCGACCAGGCGGTGAGCGGGATCGTATCCCTCGCCACCGCGGTTACACGCGTGCTTCAGACCGGCAAGATGCAGACCTACATGCTGCTGACCTTTGTCTTCACGGCGCTCGCCGTTCTGCTTCCGGGGTATCTGTCCGGCAGCTTCCCGGCGCTTCCCAAGCTTCCGGAGTACCGCTTCTACGAGTGGGGCATTCTCTTGATCGCGGTTCTCGGTCTGATCGCCGTCCTCATTGCGAAAACGCGTCTGACGGCAATTGTATCGCTGGGCGTCCAGGGCTTCGCTGTCGCGCTGATTTTCATGATGTTCGGCGCACCGGACCTGTCTTTCACCCAGTTCATGGTGGAAACGCTGTCGGTGGTCATTCTTGCTCTGGTGATGACGCGCCTCAATCTGTCGCCCCGCGATCACAGGTCTCTTGCATCAAGCGTCGTGACCGGTGTGGTGGCGGTGGCGGTCGGGCTCGGGCTCATGCTGACGCTGCTGGCAATCACCCAGCAGCCGTTTGACAGCAGGCTCTCCGAATTCTTCACTGAATTCAGCCGGTCCATCGCGCATGGGCGGAACATCGTGAACGTGATCCTTGTCGACTTCCGCGGCTTCGATACGCTCGGGGAAATCGCGGTTGTGGTTCTGGCGGGGCTGTGTGTCCTGGCGCTGATCCGCATCAAGACCAGACCGTCCGACGAGGCATTGGCCAAATCGACAGCTGGTCAGGCCGAGAAACAAACCGTGGAGGCGCGCTGATGCGGACGGTTATCTTCCGGACAATCGCGCCTTACCTGGCTGCCCTGATGGTCCTGTTTTCCATCTTCGTGCTCCTGCGCGGGCACAACGAACCCGGCGGCGGTTTCATCGGCGGGCTGATCGCGGCGTCCGCTCTGGCGATTTTCGGGATCGCGTGCGGTGTGGCGTCTGTGCGCCGCGCCATTGTCTTTCACCCGATGAGCATTTCGGGCTTCGGGCTCTTCATCGGTGCGCTGGCGGGGGTCCTGTCCTTCTTCAAGAACCAGGCATTCATGACCAGCCAATGGCTGATCTTCGACCTGTTCGATGTCGAGATCGCGCTTTCAACGCCGCTTGTTTTCGACATTGGCGTCTATCTGGTTGTCGTCGGTGCGATCGGCTCCATTGCACTGGCACTGGAAGAAAGGGAGGCCGACTGATGGAAACCGGTGTCGCCATTCTGATCGGGCTTTTCTTTACCGTTGCCGTCTACCTGATGCTGTCGAAGCATCTGGTGAGGATTTTGCTCGGGATCGCGATCCTTGGAAACTCGGTCAATATGCTGATTTTCACGAACGGCCGCCTGACGCGGGAAATTCCGCCGCTGATCCCGTCCCATCTCTACACCCCGGAAACCGCGACCGCGAACCCGCTGCCGCAGGCACTGGTTCTGACCGCGATCGTGATTTCCTTTTCGTTTTTCGCATTCCTGCTGGTTCTGGCCTTCCGGGCCTACCAGGAACTGGGCACCGACGAAGTGAACAAGATGCGCGTCGCCGAACCTGAAAACGACCCAACTCCGCCACAAGGGTACTAAGCTTTATGGCCGGTTCTTCTGTTTCCGTCGACTATGCCGAGGCAATGATCACCACGCCGATTGCAGCGGGTGACTGGCTTATCGTCGCGCCGTCGCTGATCACGATGGTCGGCGGTGCCCTGTGTCTCATGCTTCGCAAAAACACGGATCTTCAGCCGAAACTCGGGGTCTTTCTGCTGGGTCTTCTTGTCCTGGCGAGCCTCGGGCTCTTGATCCGCGTTCTCGACCAGGGTGTCATTACCATGGTGATGGGCAACTGGCTGCCGCCGTTCGGCATTGCCGTCACCGCAGATCCCCTGGGTGCGACCCTGACCTTCATCGGCTCCGTCGTTGCCTTCTGCGCCGGTGTTTTCGCTATGCAGACAGTCAGCAGTTCCGGTCGAAGATACGGGTTTTATCCGTTTCTGCTTTTGCTGATGACCGGTGTCTGCGGGTCGTTTCTCACCGCCGACGTCTTCAACCTTTATGTCTGGTTCGAGGTCCTTCTGATTTCGTCCTACGGGTTGCTCATTCTTGGAAACGAGCGCATCCAGCTGGATGGGGCGGTGAAATACGGGGTGCTCAATCTCGTCGGCACCAACCTTTTCCTCATCGCAACGGGCCTGCTCTACGGCATTTTCGGCACGCTCAACATGGCGGATATCGCGGTCAAGGTCGACGCACTCGACAATCCGGCTTCAGGCGCGCTGGCAACCGTTGCGGCGCTTTATTTCCTTGCCTTTGCCATGAAGGCGGCCGCCTTTCCGGTCAACTTCTGGCTTCCGGCTTCCTACCACACCCCCAATATTGTTGTTTCGGCGGTGTTTGCAGGGCTCCTGACCAAGGTGGGGGTCTATGCGCTGATCAGGATCTTTGTGCTGATCCTGCCCGCATCGCTCGAGTACATGGCGGATGTCATAGGCATCGTTGCGATCGCAACACTGATAACCGGCGCTCTCGGTGCCCTGGCGCAAAGCGAGATCCGGCGTCTGCTCGGCTATCTCGTGATCGCCGGTATCGGTTCCATGCTGGCCGGTCTTGCGATTGCCTCGAGCGGCACACAGGCAACACTCGCAATCTCAGGCGCAATCTTCTACGCGGTCCACTCGATCATCGTGATGACCGCGCTCTACATGGCCGCCGGCATCATGGGCATGATGGGAAGCTCCTTCAATCTCCGCGAGCTCGGGGGGCTCTATCACAAGAGCGTTGCCTTCGCGGGCGTGTTCCTTGTGCTGGCATTCGCGGTTTCCGGTCTGCCGCCCTTCTCGGGATTCTGGCCGAAGGTCATGCTGGTCGACGCGGCATTCCAGGGAGGCCGGTTCTGGCTGGGTGCGGCGATCCTCGTCAGCGGTTTCCTGACAACTCTCGCCATGGGACGTGTCTGGATCTACGCGTTCTGGAGGGGAGGGCCCGAAGGCACGGCCGATGGGCAGAGCGTTGATGTGACCGGCGCAGCGGAAGGTCAATTGAGCAGCGGTGCACTCTGGCTCCCTCTGGGCGTGCTGACCGCTCTTGTGATCTATTTTGGTCTGCAGCCTGAGTGGATGATCGAGCTTGCCACGCAAGGTGCAAGCAGCGTGGTCGATCCGTTCGGGTATATCCGATCAGTTCTTGGAGAGCAGGGATGACGAGCCTCTTTCTCACAAATATCCTCATGGCCCTGGCCTGGGGCGCCGTCACCGGCAGTTTCTCGGAGATAAACCTGGCATTCGGATTTGTTCTGGGCTCGGGTGCCCTTTACCTGATCCGTGAGCAGGTCGGCACGTCTGCGTATTTCCGCAGGATCGGCAAGGCTGTCGGCCTTGCCGCGACGTTCGTCTACGAGCTGGTCCTGTCGGCATGGCGCGTCGCGATGATCGTGCTGCGGCCGAAAATCGAGCTGCAACCCGGCATTATCGCCCTTCCGCTGACCGTCGACACGGATTTTGAAATCACGATGCTTGCCAACCTGATCACGCTGACGCCGGGCACGCTGTCGGTCGACGTTTCGGAGGATCGCAAGACACTCTTCATCCACTGCATTGATGTCCCGGATCCCCAGGCAACGATCGACGACATCAAGAACGGATTTGAACGCAAGATCATGGAGGCGTTCAGATGACCCCCTTCGAGCTATTCGCGTCACAGTTTCTCGACATCGCGGTCAACATCTCGCTCGGCATTCTGACCATCTCGTTCATTGTCATCGTGTTCCGGACGGTGAAGGGACCGGGTCTGCCCGACCGTGTCGTGGCGCTGGACATGCTGGTCGCCGTCGGGATCGGTTTTATCGCGGCCATCGGTGTTTCGACCGGCATCTATCTTTACATTGACATTGCGATCACGCTGGGTCTGGTCGGGTTTCTCGCGACCGTCGCCTTCGCGCGTTTCATTCTCAATCGTGGAACGGCAGGTGACGAAACTATCATGGACGAGGTTGAGGAAAGCATCAAACGCAGGGAGGCGGGGCAATGAGCGCTGTCGTTGAAATCATTTGCGGGTTGATGCTCATAACAGGTGCCTGCTTTGCCTTTGTCGCTTCGCTCGGGCTGATGCGCCTGAAGGATGTCTACATGCGCACGCATGCTGCATCCAAGGCGGGAACGCTCGGGTCCGGACTCATGCTGCTCGCGCTTGCGGTCGAAGCGGGAGACCTTTCGGTGGTCACGCGGGCAATCGCGGGAGTTGTGTTTTTCCTGCTGACAGCCCCAATTTCGGCTCATTTGCTGGCAAAAGCTGCTTATGCTGCAGGATATCGCCCTTGCGCAGATACCAAAATTGACGCCTTGGCAGAGACTGTTCGACCAAAGGATTAAATTTGCACGGACAACAGTCCTGCGAACACAAAGGAATGTCGTAAGGGAATACTATTGCTCACTTGTCGAATTTGGTGTTTTGGAAATAGACGTTACCTATAGAATTCGATTTTTATTGGCATGATTTGATTTTTATTTGATTTTCGGGGTTGTGCCTCATCGAGCACAGCGATATAAGGCTGAGACTAAAACCTGCAAAGTAGAATCGCTTCTGATTAGATATTCCGCAAGTAACGTCATTTTTTAAGCGTTTTCGGAACAAATTACTTGCAGGTCTATACCGATGGAAAATTCGAGTTTGGAAGAGAACGGGTGAAAAATGACTGATAATCCGGTGGATGCTAATCTGATTGATCTTACGGCTGACATCGTCTCCGCTTACGTGAGCAACAATACAGTTGCCTCGACCGATTTGCCGAGTCTGATCAACGAAGTACACAGCGCACTGCAGAAAACGGCGTCTGCGTCCAGCGAGCCGGAGCCGGAGCCGCTCAAGCCAGCCGTTCCTGTCAAGAAGTCCGTCATGCCGGACTACATCATCTGCCTCGAAGACGGCAAGAAGTTCAAGTCGCTGAAGCGCCATCTGCGCACGCATTACAACATGACCCCGGAAGAGTACCGCGACAAGTGGGATCTGGGCGCCGACTACCCGATGGTTGCTCCGAATTACGCAGCGGCGCGCTCGGAACTGGCAAAGAAAATGGGTCTTGGCCAGCAGCGCAAGCGTTCCAAGTAAGGATCGCGTATTCATTCCGATCAGTCGGACGTTACAGGAGCTGCCCCCGGGCAGCTCCTTTTTTATACCGCGGCGAGTGCGCTTTGCGCATCGGACCGAATGCGTCCAACCATGGATCTCAGACCATTGGACCGCTGCGGCGTCAGATGCTCCTGCAATCCGAGCTGTGCGAAGATGCCTTCAACGTCGGTGTCGAGGATTTGCTGGGCACTCTTGTTGCTGAAGAGGGACGTGACAATGGCGACGAGGCCCTGAACGATCAGGGCGTCGCTGTCACCCCTGAAGGTGAGAACGGGCTCTCCGGACTGACCGCTGCTGACCTTCGTGATCAGCCAGACCTGCGAAACGCATCCACGCACCTTGTTCGCGTCGGTTCGCTCGGATTCGGAGAGTTCAGGCAGTTCCCTGCCCAGATCGATCAGATATTTGTAACGGTCTTCCCAATCGTCCAGAAAATCGAACGTTTCAAGGATTTCAGCAATATCGGTGGCCATGACACTCGTCTTTTCAGGTCTCTTGCGCCTTCATATAGCTTGCGTGACGCAAAGTGCAAATACTGTGCGATGTGACCTGATGTCCGGGAGCGGGACGTCGCATTTGAGGGAAAAGAAAAATACGCCGCAGATGAAATGGGCAGCTTTCCATCTGCGGCGCAGCGGTACGAGCCGCTGAAGTTTAGCCGTCGTTGCTGCTCGTCGCAGCAGCGCTCAAGCGGGGCGCAATGGACCGTTGATCAGGCACGACACGCCCGGAACAACGGCCTTTGGCTCAGGTATTGCGGCCTGAGCCGGGTTTGGGCCGCGGAATCGGCCCGGTGACAGCCTCCTGTTTGGAGCCTGGATTCCTGGAAGGAATGATCGCGGAGTAACCGTTCCCGGCGGCGCCGGAGACCGTTGCAGAAGCAGGTGAGGTAGAGCCGGTCACAAGACCGTCCTCGGTTTCCCCGGACCGGTTCTTTGGTTCGAAATACTGGTAGACGATGACGGCGCCATCGCGTGCACGGCTGCCGATCGCGCTCAACGCGTTGCCGCCGGTCTCGCAGGCCTGGGGATTCCGGCTGCAGAAACCGCCGATATCGGAAACCGTTGCCTGGGCCGCGAGGAACGCGGAAACCGGATCGACCTTTTCGGTCCGTTCGGGTGTGCTGGTTTGGTCGGATCCAAGCGGAATCAGCACCAGCACCAAGGTGAGCCAGAAGGCCGTCCTTAGAAGAAACAACATTTTGCTACCCATGGTCAGTTCGAAGGTACACGCCGGTTTTTTGTGATGGCGCGTTTGTTATGTTCGAACCGTAGCAGGGACAAAAGAATCTCAGGTTGAATGGGTGAAGGCAATTTTCGTAAAATAAAACATGCATTTAAGGCAAGTTTTCTGAGAATTTGATTCAAATTTTATCAATCGGGTTTCATGTCATTGATTGATACCGCTTTTTTGGTTTTTTTCACGCGTTTGAAGTCATCCTTTATCGTTCATTAAGCGCTGCAGCTGACAATGGCCACCGAGACATCGAAAGCGGAATTTTCCGTGGGATTCGTGTGGTAGTATAGAGTGCGTAACCCTCTGAAGAAGATAAAGAAAATCTGGGAGATTTGGTCGGTAAGGGTCGACGGGATGATTCATCCCGCAGCTGCTGCCGATAATTTTTTGGCACCAGTTCACCGCTCGCTGCTCACAAGCTGCCTTTTGAGCGGAACGGTCGCGCTCTTCATCCTGCCTCTGCACCTGGCTTTGGCGGGCCCGCCGCATGTTGCAACAATCCTGGTCCTTGCCTGGATGCTGAGCCAGTGGCCGATTGCCCATTTTCTGTCGCGCACCGGCGCCATGAACGTGACCATCGCACTTTCTTCCGGTCTTTTTGCCAGCCTTGTCGCCGCAGTCTGCCTGATGACGGGTGGCGACAGTTCCTTTGCGCTGCTGTGGCTCCTGATCCCTCCGGTCGAGGCGGCGTTTGCCACGAACCGGAAGGTCACCATCGGCGTGTCCTTGTATTGCTGCGCGCTCTTTGCAGCTGTCACGCTTTTGTCTGCCGGCATTCCGCAATCCATGACGTTGCCGCCGGAGGCGGGGCTTTTCGCGTCGATTGCCGCCTTTCTCTACACGGGAATGCTGGCCTCCAGAATCTCGCTCGACCGGCATCGCGCCAGCGCCGAGGTCCTGAAGTCCGGCACGAAACTTGATCGGGTGTCGAACACAGTCTGCGAAGTCCTGCTCGAACTCGACACGGATGGACGGCTTTCGGTTCTGGGTGGGCCGGTCCGGAGAATCTTCGGGCTGGAGCCATCGATTTCGGACGAAGATTGGGTGTTTCAACGGTTGAACGTTGCCGACCGCCCGACCTATCTGTCCAGCCTCGCCGATGTCAGGGAAAGCAGGGAAGATGTGCTGCTGGACGTCCGCCTGCGCCTGGGGTCCAACAAGCCCGGTGAAACGGGACAGGCGGAATATTCCCGGTTTCAGTTGCGTCTGCGCGCCGCACAGGCAAGGCCCGATGACGCGAGACGGGGTTCCGTCATTATGGCGCTCCGGGAAAGTGAAGAGCAGGCCGCAGAAAACACCCCGAAACAACAAGCGCATCCAGCCGCAAGCAGTGCCCACTGGAGCCTGATCGAGGAGGCCGGAGCGCGTGCGCGCGAACAGGTTTCCGCGATTGTCGATCTCGCGGCGCTGGTCGAACATGAAGGCAAGTCTCTTTCGGAGGGGAGCTTGCACCAAACGGCACAGCGGATCCGCTCCGCGGGTGACCGCAGCGCGCGCTCCCTGAATGCGCTTCTTGAACTGGTGCCGGCTGCAGATGGCCACGCGCAAAGCGAATTCTGCAAGGTGGATGTGGCGGATTGCCTGGCACACAGCAGCAATCTGATCGGTCCTCTTGCCGATCGTCTGAAAGTGTCGCTTGACATGGCTGCAGCCGCCGATCTTCCGGCTGTCTTGGTCGAGAGGAAAAAGTTCCGGCAGTCTCTTCATCTCATTCTATCCGAATGCGTCGAGACGGCAGGCGCCGGGGCGGTCATTCGTGCGGAGACCGTTTCGGGTGCATCCTGTATTGAACTGGTCATGACTGTCTGCAACCGGCAGTCCAGCCTCAACTGGACTGCCGGAAAGTCGAAGCCGGTTTTCGAAAACGCTGCCAGGTTGCTGAACGAGGCCGGTGCGGATCTGAGTATCCGCTCCTCACTCGGCAGTGGAGAGCGCGTTGTCATCGTCATTCCGGTCAGAGCCGAGAAGGGCAGACCGGCGCGAAGTACAGGTGCTGTCGACTCGTCCACGCCGTGGGCAGAATCGGCATAGGCGGCATCATGGCAAGAGCAAAGAAACAGAAGAATACGCCAAAACCCCAGGAAACCCTGATGGCCAGGGCCGGGCATATTGCGCTCGACAACCCGGTCGCCGCCGGTGGTGCAGTCGTCATGGGGCTGACATCCTGCCTGATCATCGCCAACGCGATCGGACTGCAGCCGGGGCGGCATCCTGCGCCGCTCTTCAGCACGCGCGAGCGCGCCGCAGAACCGGTCTTGCCGGAGCCGAGCGGGCGCAGCAATGATCTGCAGGTCCAGGAGATCTCCACGCTCGTGCTTGATTTGCAGATCTCGCTGCGACGCATCGGCCTCTATGAAGGGCCGCTCGACGGGCTGAGCGGACCGGCGACCGAACGGGCGATACGTGCTTTTGAGCGCAAGGCGGGGCAGGCAGAAACAGGCAGGGCCAATGAGGCTCTCCTTGCCCTTATCCTGCTGCATGGAGATGCGCCTCAAACGTCTTTCGTTCCCATTCCGCGTGCGAAACCGGGTGCGGGCAGCAGCCCTAGCCCCAGCACAAGCCCCCGCCCCGGCATTTCGACGTCCGACGTTGCCGAGACCGAGACCGACCCTCATTTGCAGAAAATACAAAAGGCTCTTTCGGACCTCGGGTACGGCCCGCTCAAGGCCGATGGTGTCATGGGGGCGAACACGACCGCGGCCATCAAGCGCTTCGAACTGGACCGGGGACTGCCGCTGACAGGCGAACCCGGTTCAGAGACCATCGAACGGCTTGAAATGGTCAGCGGCCTCAGCTTGTCGGGATGATGGATCTGGTATAACCGTGGCCGGGCCCGGCAAATGCCGGAAGCGTCAATGCGGAAGCCGGGGTTTTTTCGTGAGGGTCACATCTGAGTTCTTCGTGAGCGCGCTGGTCCGGAGGCTGTTTGCCGAAGGCGGATTTGCGGCGGTTTCCCGGCGCGGGGCAGAAGAAGCGGGTGCCGTTTTTGTCAGCGTGGACAGGCTCGGCGGAACTTTCGACCTTTACGGGCCTGCGCCCCAGGCCTTTTTCAGCGAGCAGCCGCAAGGGCGCCTGTTCGAGTGCATTCTCTCAAACGTTGACGGCGAAGCCGTAAGCGAACGCCTGCAGCGCGAAGCCCGGATGGATCCGGACTACTGGCTCGTTGAGGTCGAAGCGCGCGATGGTAAAATCGACCTGCCTTTGGCCGAAGACGGCGAGGACAAACCGTCTCCCGGTGCCGGTCTTTTCAGGTTCTAGCGATCCGAGGTGATGGCCTCGTTTATGGGACCATCACTCAAGCATTCAGGAAGCGGATTTTTTCCGGACATCGGTACCGCGTTTTGCGAAGGTTTTCTTGTGGGCCGGTTTCCTGGTGCCGGCTTCCTGGTATTGCGAGGAATGCCGCAGCGACGGTTTCTGATTGCCCTGGTCGTGCAGGATCCATTGCGCCACAAGCGCCTCGGCAGCTCCGTGGCTCAGCGTCCTGTGCATGCGCAACAGACCGCGCAGGTCCTGCAAAGGCGTCTCTTCGCCCAACATCCTGATCAGGATTGTCGTGGTCGGAAACTCCGGCAGACCCAGCGCCTTGAGTGCGATCGTGAGCCCTTCTGCCTGATCCTGCTGCAACAGGAGATCACAGCTTGATCTCGACAGTCCGAGGCCTTGGCCGAGGAGGGTCGCGAAACGGCGTCTGTTTTGAAGAAGCGCTTCCTTGACGAGTGCCTCCTGAAGCCGGAGACGATTTGTTTCTGGTCGTTTTGGCATGGTTCCACCCGGTGTTTGGGCCTGTTTCACGAGGCTGGTCATTTCAGCAGCGGCGATTGCCTGCTTTTTCAAGGGAGCTGGCAGATAAAGGAACTGGCCCATCAGGCCATCAGGGCTGAGTGCGTCCTGCGCGGCAAGCTCAAGTCCGAGCGAAGCGATGATGTCGCTTCTCCGGCACAGCTTGGCCTTGTGGGTCGCATTCAGGGTCAGGTCTTCGCGCCCCAGCAAGATGCCGATTGCGCTGGCCTCGGCATGGTCGCACAAGGCCGAAATCACCGATTCGCGCAGGGACGGGCGCGATGCCACTGCCTTTCGCAGGATCTCGGGGCCGTTTTGCGCGCTTTCCACGAGAAGATCCACAGGAAGGCACGGACTGTGGCGCAAGGCCGGTGCCGCGGTTGCGGGATCGGTGTGCCGCGCCAGGGCCTCCTGCACTTCGTCGGGTATTTCGGGGTGTCCGGCCAAGAGCGCGGAAATCTGACGGCTGTCCTCGACGTTTGCACTCGGCAAGAGGTTTCGCGCCAGCTCAAGGAAAATCCGTTTTTCTTCAATGTCATGCTTCTGCCGACCAACGAAAATTTCGGTGGCCGGGAGCAGAATGTTCCGGTTGTCCGCGCGCGCAGAACGCTTGTCACGCGGCGACTTCGATGGAGGCTGCTGTGGATTTAAGCTTTGGCTCTGTCGCATAACACCCGACTAAAAATACGAAAGACCGTTCAACCGTCTGAAGTTGTTTCCTTCAAAATGGACCAAAAGCGTTAGCATGCTGTTAACCCTGACGGCTTCTTAATGATTCCCGCACCAAGTAATGCGTCGCCCGTTTGACCGTTTTCGATCGGTAATACACCGCTGCGAAGACCGGAACTGAAGGAGGAGACGATGGGCACTTTGCTGGATTTTTCATCCGCACAACGGCCCACTGCACGTGTGGGTCAGCGTTCCAGAGAGCAGCAAACCGCAAGCCGGGAGGCTTTTGGAGAGGTTATCCTCTTCCCAGGTGTGCGCTACGAGCGCCACGACCTTGATCTTGCCGCACGAATCGCGACCATCGGAAGAGCAGCTGGACCTGCTGGGTCTGACAAGGACTGACGGTCCAAGCCTTTCCAGCCGCACAGAGGCGAACCGAAGCCTCTCATCGCAAAGACAAGCGGTCTGGAGACATGCCCGATGGGCAATGGCAATGCAGCAGTTGTGGCATTCGGAGCGTGCGAGCGGCACGGTGCGTCCGCGCGCATTGTTCGTCTGGTCACCTGCATGCTTGCCCTTCTTGTGGTTCTCGCCGGCTGTACGCGGCCGACAGGCGACTTCGACAGGGCGAGACCGTCCGTTGTTCACGATGACCTGATGCCGGCCGTCGGCGAGAATGCGGCCCGTCTTCGGGGCGACCCGGTTTCCAAATTCAATTACACCAATGATGAAAAACTTCTGCGCGACCGTGGCTGGACGCTGATCCGGCCTCCGTGGACCAAGGACTGGATCGGCGGAACAATGGTCGAGCTTTCGCGCACACGGGTTCTGCCGGAAACAGAAGGGCGCGTGCCTCCGGATCTCTATCTGATCTATCTGCGGTCGGACAAGTTCCAGTCTTCCGATGCGCGCTACGACAAGATTGCCGCCGACGCGACCGGCGATGCCGAGCTGGTCATGCCTTTCTGTGAGGTCGCGCTGCGTGTGCAAAAGGCCGACGACGAGCGCCTCAGGGTGTTGCGCAATCAAAAGGTGACGACACAGGAAACCTACGATGGGGCCAAGGCCCGCGTCTGGGAAAACCGGGTCATGGTCAAGTGGGTCGGGCAGGCGCTCCGATATCGGATCATTGCCTACAAGAAAGCGCTCAAGGGTCTTGAGATCGAAACGCCGAGCAGGGACCGGGTCTGGAAGGTCAACAATGCCATCCGTGAACTTGAAGGCCAGGTTCGGCTTGCGGAGGCAAGCTGCGAAGCGAACAACCGGTACGGTCAGGAAAAACCCGCCAAGAAGTCCAGGATCTATACCGGCTGGAGCACGGAACGGGCTCCCGTGAAGAAGTAGTGCTATCGGTGGCGTTTCGTCCGTTTCCGATTAAGACTGCCAACCGGATTGAACTTTTGACGTCCCGGCATTATTGCAGTGGCAAGGAACCGGCACGTCAGTATGCTTTGCAGAGCCTGTCCAATCCGCCGGTCGGTCGTTCCTCTTTGGTCCGGGAGCCAGCATGAATCAGAGACTTAATCAGCTTGTTCAAGAAGCGCTCGCACATCAGCACGCGGGCCGCATTGCCATTGCGCTGAACATGTTTGAAGAAGTGCTGCGTCTTGACCCGAAAAACCCGCAGGCGAACTTTTCGCTCGGGATTGCGGACTATCAGGAGGGCAGGATCGGTCTGGCGATCGAACGCTTCCAGATTGCCGCGAAGAAGGCTGGAAAGCATCCCCAGGTCCATCAACTGCTCGGCCTTGCGCTGTTGAACGCAGGTGATCTCGACGGAGCACTGGCTTCGCTCAAAAAGGCGGTATCGCTTGCACCGAAGGAGGCGGGTTTTCTTGCGCAACTCGGTGACATCTACCGGGCGAAGCGGCAAGCGGTTCTTTCCAGGCAGTCGTATGAGCGCGCGCTGAAACAGGATCCGGAAAACGGATACGCGCTCGTGGGGATGGGGCAGCTTGAGGTTACGGTTGGGAAAATCAACGAGGCGATCGGCTGGTTTGAAAAAGCCATCGCATGCAAACAGGAAGTGCCAACGGCGGCTCAATGCCTGAGCCTTGCCAAATCATTCAAGGAAAAACCGGCGCTGCTTGACGAGATCGAGGCGCTTGCGAAAGACGGCGTTCCAAGACCGGGGCCCGAGCAGGCAAACCTGCACTGGGCGGCCGGCAAGATTTACGCTGATATCGGCGATACCGCGCAGAGCCTCGAGCACTACCAGAAAGCGCGGAACAGCCACTATCCGCCCTTTGATGCCGCAGCCTATGAAGAACGCATTCAATTCATGAAGACCGTGTTCGACGAAGCGTTTTTCGCCGAACGCCAGGACGTGGCGGACACGTCCGAAAAACCGGTCTTCATATTCGGACTGCCGCGGTCGGGAACGACCCTTGTCGAACAGATCGTCGGCTGTCATTCGCGGGCTGCCAGCGGCGGGGAAATACAGTTTTTCAGGCATCTTCAGGAGAACATGGGCCTCAAGGGAGCGCCAAGCGCCGCGCTTGAGAACCGTCTGAAGGCCATGGATCCGAAGGAATACAAGCGTGTTGCGCGCAAGTATCTGGGCATTCTCGACGGCGTAGACCGGCGTGCGGACCGTGTCACGGACAAGATGCCCCACAACTACGAAATGCTGTGGCTGATGAGCCTGATTTTTCCGAAGGCGACCTACATTCACTGCCACCGGGCACCTGCCGACACGTGCATCTCGCTTCTGTCGCATCCGCTTTCTCCCGCGCACAACTATGCGGTCAGCCAGGAGAGCGTCGGCCGGTACTACCGGACCTACGCCTCGCTGATGGAGCATTGGGAAAAGGTTGTTCCTGCCAAAATCCACACCCTGACCTATGAGGCGCTCGTCGCAGACCAGCGTGCCGAGAGCGAAGTTCTGCTTTCTTATGCAGGTCTGGACTGGGAAGACGGATGCCTGGAATTCTACAAGAGCGAAACACCGGTCACGACCTTTTCCAACACGCAGGTGCGCCGGCCGATCTTCACGTCCTCGCTCGGCCGCTGGCGCGGCAAGGAAAGCCATTACCGGGAGCTTTTTGACGCCCTGGGGTCCTACGCGCCGCAGGATTGATCAAAACGGATAATCTAGCTGATTACGCCGCAGCTCGCCGCCTGCAAGGCCCGGTCGATGCTTTCGGCCTTTGATTGGTGCGGAACATAGGCCCTGAGCAGCGCGAAACCGCTGATCTCGTCGGTCTCTATGACAATCAGGTCTTCCAGGTTTTCCGGCGGGTTTTCCCGCAAGATCGAGAGCTGTGCGGGTGTCAGGACCAGCATGGAAAGCCGGTCGGCGCCGGCTGTCCGGTTGTTCAGGCTGTAAAGGGCTTCGCCTGCCGCGTTGAACAGGCCAATCGACCAGAATGTCGTCGGGATGCCCGCGTCGAACAGGATCGGGCCGTCGGCAAGCTGAAACCTGCAAGCGGCGTGTTTCATGGCCGGGTCGAGGTCGGGCAGGGCTTCTTCCAGCGGTCTGACGTCCGGAAGCAGGTTGAACTGGCGATCCGGCCCGTGAGTGGCGACGTTGTCATACGCGCTGTGCTGGACGTTCAGCGGAATGCCGAACACAACAAGAATGTGGATGACGACCGCGAGAAACAGGATCGCGATGGCACCGAGTGTCGTGGAAAAGCGGCGTGACAGGGTCATGGACAGGCGACCCTCTCAATGACGGGTAACGAGATACCGTCCAGGGCTGCTCCCGTCGTCACGGGGGCATCGTATAGACGCAGAACGAAACGCAGTCCGTCGCTTGCATTTGCCCCTTGCGCAACGGGGAGCCAGTTGCCCGAGTGGGGCTTGCTTGCGGCGCTGATCGTGAAGGAGCCATCCGGGTTGCGCAAAAGGTTCTGGCTATCGACCTGGACCCGGCCCGGCAGGGTTGCCGTCAACCGTCCATCTCCATCGGTTGCAGTCAGCGTCCATAGCCTTGCAGCCGGGGTCTGGCCGGAAATCCTGTAAACACAAGTGGGGTCGAGCAGGTTGCCGGCCTCGTCCTCGCGCGCAACCAGGGCAAGGCCCTCACCGGAGGCGAGCGGCACAACCGCGCCACGGGTGTAAATTGCGACCGAGTAGGGATCCGCCTCCGCCGTTCCGGCCTTGGGGTATGCTCGCCAGGCGCCGATGGAAACCGCATTGAGAGGCTGTTCCCGCTCGATCATCACATAGGCGGACCCGATCCCGAGCAGGGTGCCGACCGCAACGATGATCGTCAGAAACAGCAGCGTTCGGATCGGCCGGCTTCGATGCGGCCGGATCGCAAGCGGGAGTTCCTGCACGCTGAAATCGGTCTCCGCGTAACCGGTTCCGTCAGAAGCTGGAGAGGGGACCGTCATTGTGCCGCCGCGAAATCAGTCGGTGCGTTTTCGCCGCCCGTTTCGTTGTACGCACTGTCCTTCTCGATGAGGTTCTGCAGGTTTCGCCCGATTCTCAGCAGGAGGCCCTGGGTCCGGCGTTTGAGAACGCGCGGCTGCGAAAACACGGTGGTCGCCTCCGCGACCTTTTTCGTGGATGGCCTTGAAAGACGCGGCAGGGTGTCAGCGTCCACGCCGGGCATACTGGCAAGCTCGATGCCGTTATGGGCATAGTTCATGTATAGCTGCCAGGTCATCGCCGGCAGGCTGCCGCCCGTGACCCGCCGGGTGGACGTGAAATCATCATTCCCGACCCAGACCGCCGTTGAGAAGTTTCCGGTGTATCCGACAAACCAGGCGTCCCGGTAGGCGTTGGTCGTGCCTGTCTTGCCGGCGGCAACCACGCCATCGATGCGCGCGCGCCGGGCCGTCCCGGCTTCGACCACATTGACCAGGATGTCGTTCATCATGTGGACCTGTTCTTCCGGCAGCACGCGCTTGGGTTCCGCCGCAGCCTCATCCCGTTCCCTTCGATAGAGAAGATCCCCGTCGCTGTTACGGACTTCCAGGATCGCATAGGCCGGGGCCGCGTAGCCGCCGTTTGCAAAGGTCGCATAGGAGGATGCCATGTCGATCGCGGTGACTTCCGACGAGCCGATCGGGAGCGAGATCGAGTTTTCAAGCTCGTGCGTCAGTCCCATCGCATAGGCGGTTTCGATGATCTTCTCGCGTCCGAAATCAAGAGAGAGGCGCACCGGAATGGTGTTGATCGACTTGGTCAGGGCCGTCTTGAGCGTGACCGGGCCCCGGAAACTGCGTGTGTAATTCTTCGGCGACCAGTTCCCGATCGAAACCGGGCGGTCGGGCACGATGCTCTTGGAGGTATACCCGTTCAGGAAGGCGGTCATGTAGACGAACGGCTTGAACGAGGAGCCGGGCTGGCGCAAGGCGTTGACGGCGCGATTGAACTGACTTTGGCCGTAGGAGCGCCCGCCAACCATGGCAACGACGGCACCGTCCGGGATCATCGAAACGAGCGCGGCCTCGCTTGCATCGCGCAATTTGCCGTTTTCGCGAAGCACTGTTTCCACGGCAAGATCGGCCTGCCGCTGAAGGGCCGGGTCCAGCGTCGTGCGCACGGTCACGATCCGGTCGCGGGCAAGAGCCGGGTTCCGGCGGGCCAGTTTCTTGACCTCTTCAAGCGCCCAGTCGAGGAAATATTCCGGCAACTGGTCCTGCGACCGGTCAACCGCGATTGCCGGGTTGCGCCTGGCACCGATAACCTGTCCCTCGGTCAGCAGTTCGGCCTGAACCATGTTGGTCAGAACCTCGTTGGCGCGGGCCCGGGCGGCGGGCAGATTGATGTGCGGGGCGAATTTCGTCGGGGCCTTGTAAAGCCCTGCGAGCATTGCACTTTCAGCGAGCGTCAACTCGCGTACGTTCTTGTTGAAGTAGAATTCGGCCGCTGCGGTTACCCCGAACACACCGCCACCCATATAGGCGCGGTCGAGATAGAGTTTCAGAATTTCCTGCTTGCTCAGATTGGCTTCCAGCCAAAGGGCAAGATAGGCCTCCTTGATCTTGCGGCTGAGACTGCGCTCATTGGTCAGAAACAGGTTCTTCGCAAGCTGCTGGGTCAGCGACGACCCACCCTGGACAACACCGCCGGCGCGCGCATTTTCAACCATGGCCCTGAACGTGCCGACGGCATCGATGCCGAAATGGAAAAAGAAACGGCGGTCTTCGGTGGCCAGGGTCGCCTTGATGAGGCTGTCGGGGATTTCTTCCAGCGGGACACTGTCGTTGAGTACGATGCCCCTTCTGCCGATCTCCTTGCCGAACCTGTCCTGAAAGGTGACCGCGAATTCGTCCGTCGTTTTCCAGTCGGCGTAGCGGGTGGCCTCGAACGCGGGCTGGGCAAAGGCGAGCACCACGAAGAAGCCGATCAGACCGAGCGTGAGCCCGTCGGACGACAATTCGGAAAGACCGCGCCAGATACCCTTGGCCCGAAAACGGCGCAGAAACGCGTCATAGCCTTCGAGAAACCGGCGGATCGCTGATCCGCTTTTCCAAAGGGCGGTGTCGACAAATGCGTCAAGCGACAGGAAGAACCGCCTGATACGGTTTTTCTTACCTGGTGCATTGTCGACGGACTGGGCGTTCGGTACGGGCTTATCCGGCACGCGTTCAGATTCTCCTGATTATATGCGCAGCACCAAACTAGCGCGTTTTTGCGCAACTGGAAACATGCAGCCTGTTCTCAAATGGATTGCTCCCAGCTTATTGATGCCCCGACGTGAAACGCCAGATCAACCGGTGACGGTGAGCGCGGACGTTGCGGCATTGCGGTTTGCGTGATACGCGCTCATGTCATTGGCGCGAAAGGTGGGTGAGAGCATGGGTTCCACTCTGGACAAGACCCTGAACAAAAATGCTTTCTGGAAAACAAAATCGCTTGAGGACATGACCTCTCGGGAGTGGGAGTCGCTTTGCGACGGCTGCGCCCGCTGCTGTCTCAACAAGCTCGAGGATTGGGACAGCGGAGAGATTGTCTGGACCAACGTCGCCTGCACGCTGCTTGATGGCGAGAGTTGCCGCTGCAAGGACTATGACAACAGGGCAGCCACGGTGCCCGACTGCATTCAGCTGACACCGGACGAAGTGAACACCCTGACCTGGCTGCCGCCGACCTGCGCCTATCGGCTTGTGGCGGAAGGAGAGGATCTTTACTGGTGGCACCCGCTCATTTCCGGAAGCAGGGAAACCGTGCACCAGGCCGGCATTTCAGTGCAGGGACGCACGGTTCCCGAAGACGGGATGGAACTGGAAGACTATGAGCATCACGTGGTGACCTGGCCGGGAGAACTCCCCGAAGACCCTTGATGCAGGCACTCAGGCCTGTAACAGAAAGGCCTCGACATGCCGGCGCAATCTCGCCTCCAGAATGGCCACGTCCGTGATCTGGTGACTTTTGAAAAGGATTGCGCCGTGGATCATGAAGGCGATCAATCCATCCACCAGTTCTGAGGGAAGCCTGTCCTTGCGCAAGGCAGGCTGAAGATCTGCCGAGGCCTGCCACATAGCAAGGAACGCGGCGAGATCGGCATCAAGCGCGTCGAGTGTTTCAACGAACTCCTCGGCGCAGTTCGCTTTGGTGACGCCAATATTGTCGAGGAACAGCCTCAGGATCGTCGGACTGTCCGTGATCACGGCAATCAGGGCCATCATGCGCTGCATCAGCGCTTCGACAGGATCCTGCGGGAGGGTCTGTCGTGCCGGGCTGTCCGCTTCGCCGGCGCGCAGCGCTTCAAGACGTTCCAGAAGCACATGAGACAAAAGACCGTCCATATCGCCGAAATGAGAGAAAACGGTTCCCTTGGCGACGCCGGCTTCGCCGGCAACAGCTTCGGCGGTCAAACCTTCCAGTCCGGTTTTCCGGCTCAGATCCCGCGCTGCCTGAAGCACTCTGGCTCTTGTCGCGATGCTGCGCTGTTGCGGCTTGCGTGTCATGCATCCTCGTAAAAATTGACCGCGGTCAAATATATCTTGATTCCCGAGCATAATGATGACAAAAAATGACCGCGGTCAATTTTTCTGGCCGATCTTGGCTATCGCGAGTGAGAACATGACGAGAATACTGATACTTGACGGAAACCCGGCAAAAGGGTCGTTCTGCGGCGCTCTGGCCGGCGAATACGCCCGGGAAGCTGAAGCCGAGGGCCACAAGGTGCGCACACGCCACCTGTCGGAGATGGACTTCAACCCGGACTACGGCACCTCGGATTTCGACAAGGGGCCGCAACTGGAGCCTGATCTTCGTGACTTCTGGGACGATGTCACCTGGTGCGAGCATATCGTGATCGTGCACCCCTTGTGGTGGGGTGGCCACCCCGCGAAGCTGAAGGGCCTGTTCGACCGAGTTCTTCTTTCGGGAAAAGCCTTCAGATATGTAGAAGGAAAGGCGCTGCCGGAAAAACTGCTGACAGGCCGAACCGCGCAGGTTCTGGTGACCGCCGATACGCCCGGCTGGATCTTTCGCTGGATCTACGGTGCCGGTATCCGCAAGCAGACGGAAAAGCAGATCCTATCGTTCTGCGGATTCAAACCGAGGGGTTACCACGTCTTTTCACCGCTACACGGATCAAAGGAAGCGGACCGGAGCAAGATGCTGTCCCGCGCCGCCGGGCTTGGGAAAAAGGCGGCCTGACCGGTCGGCGCCGCTGTACCCTAGTCAGCGGCGGTGCCGGCCTGCTCGTGTTTTCGCGCGTTGTGAAAGACGACGTAGTACTGATAGATGTTGCCGACATATTCGATGGGCTGACGTCCGATCTGAGCCGCCACGATCCACTCCACGTTGCCGAACCACTTGTCGGGGTCATAGCCCTCCTGTTTCGCCTTTTCCCTCAGTTTTTCGAAGCGGCTCGGACCGGCATTATAGGCGGCGAGTGCGAAAAAGGTCTGGTTGGCCTGTTCGCCCTTCAGGTCGGCGAAATACTGATCGGCGATGTAGCGCAGGTATTTCACGCCGGCATGCACATTCTTGTCCGTGTCGGCTGCGATCCCGGTGATGCTGATGGGTTTGCCTTCAGCCGTTGACGGCTTGATCTGCATGAGACCGACGGCACCCGCGCTGCTGTGTGCCTTGGGGTCGAACTTTGATTCCTGGAAGCTCTGTGCGGCGATCAGGAGCCAGTCGAAGTCGTATTCCTTGCCGTATTTTTCGAACAGACCGGTGAATTTATCCAGATCCGCCTGATAGCTTTCATCCCTCATGTCCCGGAGGTATTCCGCCTCCTGCAGGTATTTCTTGAAAATGATGTTGCCGAGCAAAGTGCCTTTCTGGACGCTCGCGGCAAAACCGTTGATTTCCTCAAGGAGTTTGGGTGCGGTCTTGCGCACGGCAATCGCGATCTCGCCGTCGGTGCGCACCGCCGCTTCGGGATGGATCTTGAGACCTTTCAGGATCTCAAGCCAGAGTTCTGCCTTGTGCTGATCCACGATGGTCATCGGTATGGTACCGGCGGCGATCATCTCCAGAATGTCTTCGTCTTCAAGCCGCTCATCGGCGCGCTCGATACGGATCGTCTTCGTACCGTCGCGGGCAAATTTCCGGTTCAGGTCTTCAAGGCTTTGATAATAGGAGGCGGAATTCCGGACATAGACGGTCTGACCGGCAAGGTCCGCCGTCGAGGTCAGGTCACTCACCGTGTCCAGCGTGACAGGAACCTCGTGCACATCTTTGAGCAGCGGAACAGAAAAATCGGCCAGTTTCAGGCGTTCTTCGGTAATCGTGAGGTTGCCGATCGCGATGTCGCCCCGGTTGCCGGCAAGGTCCGTGAACAGCCGCTCGCGGGGTGTCGGCATCAGAACAATCTCGAAGTCCCGGACCTTCTTGCCGTAGGCCTTGTCGAGGAACTTCTCGAATTCGGACATCAGGTCGACGGAGACGCCGCGCTGCACGCCCTTGTCGATGAAGAAGCCGGTCTTTGAAAACGGTATCAGGACACGCATGTAGCCGCGCTCAAGAATTGCGTTGAAGTCGCCGTCAAACGGTTCGCTGAGCGTCTCCTGCAGTGTTTCTGCAAGTTTCTTGTCGCTTGCAAGCGCCGACGCCAGGTAAAGAAACTGCCCGGCGATGAATGTTGAAAACGTGAAAATCAAAGACAGAAAACAGGTTCTCGCAATGGCCACTGAAACATCCCCCCAACGTTATCCAAATAGCCTTGGGAGGAGTTAAGCCAATCAATCGTCTGCGATCAAGCGCGCTTGCAGGTTTTGGATGACCCAGCGTTACTTAGTGAATGTGAGATCGACGGTTCCGATCGTGAAGCCGGCTTTTTTCACTTTTGCAGTATTGCGCACGGTCCGGCGGTCCACCTGGGTCAGCGTGTCGTCGAAGGAAAGGAGGAGCGGACCGTTTTCGGTCTCAAGTTCGGCGATGTAGGCAAAACGGATCGCGCCGCTGGCATCGGTCGTCACGTTGGTCGGCGCGATGACATCCGCGCGCTGACCGA
This sequence comes from Roseibium sp. MMSF_3412, assembly GCF_030733265.1. Classification (GTDB taxonomy): domain Bacteria; phylum Pseudomonadota; class Alphaproteobacteria; order Rhizobiales; family Stappiaceae; genus Roseibium. The sequence continues at coordinate 88,242 of NZ_JASHJI010000017.1, forward strand.
CATAGCGGCCCTCGGCGACCTTCTGGAAAAACCACGTCTTGGTGTCTTTCTCACCGTCCTCGTAAACGAAGTCCTCGCGAAGCCGCAGCGTGAATGTGCGCGGGTTCCAGGTGCCTGTGAGATAGACCGTGAAGGGTCGGTAGACGCCTGCAATCTTGCTCTCAAATACACCCTTTCCGACGGTCTTGCCGCGAAAGAAGTCTTCAAGCACGAGGGGGCTGGCTGCAGCCGGAATTGCCGTGAAAGCAAGCAGGAAAAAGGCAATCAGCAGGTGAGGGCGGAACCTGAACATTGGGCATGACCTTTGATCGTCTAACGTGCCCAGACTACGGGTGAAGCCCTGCTTCAGATTTGTCTACGCGCCAAATTTGTCCTGCCACGTGGGAACAGGATCTCCGGGGGCGGCGGAGGCGCTGTAGATCCCCCGGGCAATGGCACGCGCGAGACAGGATGCCGCCGCCGCTCCAAGCCGGACCATGTCCTCAAGGCCGCTTTCCAGTTTGCGCTGCCCGGTCGACAGGGCAAAAACAAGATCGCCGTCCAGTGGTGTGTGCGCAGGCCAGAGCGCCCGGGCAAGACCGTCATGAGCCATGACCGCCAGCCGTTTGGCTTCTCCTTTCGTCAGGACCGCATCCGTTGCAACGGCTGCGATCGTGGTGTTGGCACCGGCCTTGAGCGCATCGAGCTTGGTTCGCACCTCGACGGCATCCAGGGGAAAGGGCGCCGTGATGCCACGTCCGCCGAACTCTTCATCGACCTCGAAGGGCGATGCCCAGAAGTGCGGACCATCACCGATCGTTGCGCGCCCGAGCGCGTTCACCGCGACAATCGCCCCGACGGTCACGCCATTGTCGAGCACCTGGGAGGCGGAGCCCAGGCCGCCCTTGAGATTTGCGGTGGTTGCGCCGGTTCCGGCTCCAATCGAGCCAAGCGCAAAATCAAGCGAAACCGCATCAAGCGCGGAGCGGCCAAGATCGCGGTAGGGTGCCGCCTGGCCCCAGCTCTTGTCGCCGCCGTTGAGGAGATCGAACAGAATGGCCGTTGGAACGATCGGAACCCTGACGGGGCCGACTTCGAAGCCGTATCCGAGTTCCGCCAGCCGTCCCTGAACGCCGGCACCGGCATCGAGGCCGAATGCGGATCCGCCCGCAAGCACGATCGCGTCGATTTTTTCAACCGTCTGCTCCGGTTCGAGCAGCGCAATCTCCCGTGTTCCGGGGGCACCGCCGTGAATGGCGACGGAGGCCACTGCCGGTTCGTCGGGAAGCAGGACCGTTGCTCCCGACTTCAGATCCATGTCGGACGCGTTGCCGATCTTGAGACCGGGTACGTCTGTGATGAGATTGCGGGGGCCGGGCATGCGGGGAAAATCCAAACCGTTAATCGAAGCGCAGTTTGATCCGGCGGCGTTCAGGTGTCGAGGCTTTTGTAGCCTCTGCGGACGTAAATGAGCGATTTGCCAGGATCGGTCATGCGCAGGTCGACAACGGTCCCGACGATGATCGAGTGGGTGCCCATTTCCGAGACCGAGTAAATCTCGCAGTCGACGCTCAGCCGGGCGCTGTCGAGCGCCGGGCAGCCGGTTGCCAGCCGTGTCCAGTCGGCCCTGGCGAAGCGCTCGGGCATTTCGAGACTGTCGCGGCCGGCAAAACTGTCGGAAATTGCCTCATGGTCATCGCTCAGCGTGTTCAGGCAAAAGCACCGGTTCTGCAGCACGGCGCTGTGGACGCGGGTCTGGCGGTTGAGGCAGATCAGAATGCTGGGAGGATCGTCGCTGACCGAACAGGCGGCTGAAACCGTCGCCCCCTGTTGCCCTCCCGGGCCGTCGGTGGTCACCACGTGAACAGCTGCCGCGATCCGGCTCATGGCCTCGCGGAAGCTTTGCGTGTCGAGCGGCAGCCGGCCTTGCTCTGATGCGGGAATGGTCATGTGTTCGGCTCCTGGGCCGGCCTGGGCGGAATCGGTTATGGTCTCTGTATCGAGGCCGAGTTTAGCCATATGGCTATGGCATTCCTAGGCAAAATAGGGCGAAACGCTGTCCCGCAAAGACAAGGCCTGAAATTCGATCCCTTTATCCGGATTGAGATTTTTCGCCTTCGGCGATAGGGATGGACATTAGCTTCCCACGTGCTGGAGAACCGGATGACACAGCGGCGATTGACATTCATAGCGGCTTTTCTCGTTGCCGGGCTGACCGCTGGTCAGGCCAGTGCCGAGATACCGATCGCGGTGGCGGGGCCGATGGACGGGCAATTCCGTGACCTCGGTGCGCAGATGCGGACCGGGGCGGAGCAGGCCGTCGCCGACATCAACGCAGCCGGTGGTGTCAATGGTGAAAGGCTCTTGCTCGAGGTGGCAGACGATGGCTGCGATGCGGACAAGGCCGTGGCCGTTGCCAACCAGCTTATCGGGAAGGACGTTGTGTTTGTCGCCGGGCATTTCTGCTTCAACGCCTCCATACCGGCAAGCGACGTCTATGCTGGTGCCGGCATCGTCCAGATCTCGCCCGGAACAACGTTGCCGATTTTCACCGACGAACGGCCCGGCGAGGGCGTGTTTCGCCTGGCTCCGAGGGACGATCAGCAAGCCGAGGTTGCCGGGCAGTTTCTGGCTGACACGTTCTCCGGCGCGCGCATCGCCCTGCTGCATGACAAGACCGCTTATGGGAAAGGCCTGACCGACGCGGTCAAGGCTGTCATGAACGGCCTTGGCAAGTCGGAGGATATTGCTCTGGGATACGATGCGGGCGAGGACGACTACCGCTACCTCGTTTCGCAACTCGGGCTTGAAAATGTGGGTGTGGTTTTCCTGGGCGGTTACCACCCCGAAGCGGGCCTGATCAAGCTCGAGATGGACCGGCAGGGACTGGATGCCGTGCTGGTTTCGGGTGATGCGCTGATGACGGAGGAATTCCTTGCAGTGGCGGGCGAGGCGGGCAACGGCACGCTGCTGACCTATCCGATCGACCCTCGCGACATAGAACAAAGCGCTGCGGTGATCGATGCACTTGAGGAGGCCGGAAAATCCGCCGACCGCTATGCACTGGCAACCTATGCCGCGATCCAGGCCTGGGCGCAGGCGGCCAATGCCGCCGGGGGAACAGAGCTCCAGGGCGTTGCGGATGCACTTTCGACCCAGACGTTCGAGACCGTACTGGGGCCCGTCGAGTTCGATGAGAACGGTGACGGCAACCAGCCGGGCTACGTCATCTACGAATGGCGTGAAGGGGCTCCGAAGCTGCGTTGAGACTGGCTGAGAGGTCTTTGAAGAATGAACAAAGGGGACGCAACCCGGTGAGATTGGCGTCCCCTTTCGTTTCAGTCCCGATCGATCAGGTGCGTCGGCCCGTTCCGCTGATCTTGATGTTGACCTTGTCGGCGTAGATCGGCAGACCGGCTTCCATGCCGTAGAAACTGCGGAAGAAACCGCCTGAAACCGTGAAGCCGACGCGGCCGTTGCCCTTGTTGCCGGTAATCTGAACCTCGAGCTTGGTCCGTTTGGTTTTGCCGCGCAGGGACAGAACGCCCTCGACTTCAGCCGAATACTTGCCCGTGATCCGGATGCGGGTGCTCTGGAATTTGGCGACCGGATACTTGGCGACATTGAACATGGCGGAGCTTTTCAGGAAACCGGTCACCTTGTCGTTGTTGGTTTTCACGCTGGAAAGATCGATGGTCACGTTGACCCTGCTTTTCTCCGGCCGGTTCTGGTCCAGAACCATCTTGCCCGATACCTTGCTGAACTCTCCCTGCACCGGACGGCCGCCCAGCACCCGAACCGAAAATCCGGTATCGATATTGGCAGGCGTCAGTGTGTAGGTTCCGGAAATCGAACCGGCAGCAGCCGGAAGCGACAGTCCGGTCAACAGGGCAAATGACACTATGATCGACTTAAGGGTGTGAAGCCCATTTGCGGTACGGGGACGCCGGAAACGAATGTGGCGCATGTGACTGTTCCTTCCTTGAATGGCGGATCTTGTCCGGTCTTTGCGAATTGAGACAAGGTGACCCGAGTGCGGCCTTCCATTGCCTCTGTTCGTTCCAAATGCCGTTTCCGGGCGGTTCTTCATAGTGACGGCTGTCACACCCAACGCATCGAACGCCCACATTCTACGTCGTGTATCCGGCACGGTTTCACCGATGCCGCAGGTTTGACCGCGCCGTGATGCACAGGTCCGGGAATTAACCTTCAGTTAAGAAAGTAGCGCCGCGCAGCTTCTTTCAAGGTGACAGGCACGGTATTTTCCCCGTCAAAACCAGGGAAGAGTTATGCGTCGATATTCCTGTATCCGGATCGGGAGCCTGCTTGTTGCTCTCGCAGTATTATGCGGTTTTCAATTGCCGGCTGCGGCAGCCGAGCTTGTCGGTTTTTCCGATCACAGGTTCCGGCCCGGTACGATTGTGATCAAGAATTCCGAAAAACGGCTCTACCTGGTCCTGCGCGGAAAGAGGGCGATCCGCTACAGGGTCGCGGTCGGAAAACCGCGCAAGGCCTGGACGGGGCAGGCGCAGATCACCGCCAAATACATCCGGCCCGACTGGTCTCCTTCGCCGGAAGTGCGCCGGGATTTTCCACATCTGCCGGACGTCATAAGGGGAGGTGCACCGAACAATCCCATGGGATCGGCCGCGATGACGCTTTCCAACGGCAACTACGCCATCCATGGCACCAACAGGCCGGGTTCGATCGGACGTGCCGTGTCCTACGGCTGCATCCGCATGGCCAATGCGGATATCGAAGACCTGTTTCAAAGGGTGGGTGTCAGGACGCCGGTCGTGGCCTTGCCGTGACGTTACAAAACTCAGTGCTGATTGGTGACATTGCCCGATAACACCGCCTGATAGAATCCGTCCCAGCCCTCGGGTTCGGATGTGTTCGTGATGTATTCTCTTCGCGCAGCCTCATCCATTTCTCGAAAAAGCCTAATCCAAACAGTTATCATTCTGTTGCTTTCAATCAGTTTCCAATCTCGGGAACCAAATGAAACGCCGGGAAACATGTCCCAGACCGGCTTGAGTTCCGGTGGATTTTTCGTGGCGCGATCGTTTCTCGATTTGCTCGACAATTTGGCATAGAAACCCGGCCAGTCGTCCCGATCCGGCTCGGGAAATCGTTTCATATAGGCAGACCTGCTTTCGACGCTGATCGTCGCGAACCAATCAAGCCAACCGAACTTGTATCCTTCGCCTTCTCCCATTCTCCAATGGATGCTTCCCCATTCCAAACCGGGGAACGCATCCCACAGAGGCGTCAGGCAGACACTTTCACAATCGGCGGCAGACGGCATCAACTCGAGAACGAAAAAGAAGTCATAGAGTTCATCGGGAACATCCCCGTCAACGACTTTCCAGCGTATCGTGTCAGGTATCACTGTTCTAAATTCTCTTGTTCGTGAAGTGGCTTCGACTGTCGCCGCATGTGAGGATAATTCGTCACGCGTTACAAGTCTGAATTGCATGCATCTGAGTGCCGTCATGCTTATCCAGGGACAGCATGACGCATTTAGTTTCGAAAGTTTGAAACTATGCTCGCCATCGGGTTCCATAAACCCAGCATAAGGCCCTGCCGGTTCCAAGTGCCCCAACGCTGGGCCGGCGGGGTTCCGCTCTTACGAGCCGCGTTCGTTACATCTTGCGACAATTCCGGCTTCAATCCGGGACATCTTTGCGACATCTGGCGTGTAGCCTGATTGGATCGAGGGTTGATTCAATGGTCGGGTAGAGACGGTGCAGGGTATCAAAAACATACTGAATTCCAGAGCGTTCATCTGGGCTCTTCTGGCAGTGCCGTCGATCCCGATGGTGCTGGCGCTTGCCAATGGTGCCGTGTCTGAGGACGGACGCCCGGCGACCGAATTCCTGCTGCATCCGACTGGCGAATTCGCGGCACGCTTCATGATCATCTCGATGATCATTTCTCCCTTCCGGCTGATGTTCCCCAAAAATGCGTTCTGGTTCTGGATGCTGCGCAGGCGCCGTTACTTCGGTGTCGCGGCATTCCTTTATGCGCTGTTGCACACAGTGCTCTACATCGTCGACATGGGCTCCTGGCAGGCCGTTCTCGGTGAGTTCTGGGCGCTGGGAATCTGGACCGGCTGGCTGGCTTTCTTCGTTTTTGTTCCCATGGCAATGACGTCGAACGACGCATCCGTCAGACGTCTCGGCCGATACTGGAAGCCCCTGCAGCGTTTCGGCTACCTGGCCGCAGTGGCAACGCTTCTTCACTGGATGTTCGTGCACAACGAATTCGGCCCGGCCCTGGTTCATTTTGTTCCGCTGGCTCTCCTTGAGGGCTACCGGGTCTACCGGTTCTACAATCCCGTTCCAAAACCGGCTGCTGCCTGATCGGCACCCCTGATCTTGAAAGGACGAAACGATGAATTTCACGCTTCACACGGCAACGTCGCTGCTGAGTTGCTTCTTCACCTTTCCGGTCTGCGCAACGGGCATGTTCGAATGCGAAGCAACGGAAAAATCGGCCTGGCTCTCCGAACAGCAGGTTACGGAGCGGCTCGTCAGCGACGGCTGGCAGGTGCGCCGGATGAAGGAAGACGGCGGTTGCTGGGAGGTTTACGGTACCACGCCGGAAGGAAAGCGGGTCGAGGTCTACGTGCACCCGGTGTCGGGAGAGGTCCTGCTCATCAATCAGCGGGGCACAATCCTCTACCGGAAGGAAAGCTAAGTCAGAGCCACCTGCGGGGATCTTTGGAAGCGTTCTTCCGCTGATCTCCGGAAAGGGCATTGGCAAGGTCCGCAACCGCGTCAAGGGAATGCGCGGCACGGAATTCGTCGACATGAGGCAGCATGGCCCTGATGCCCTTCGCCTTTGCCTCAAAGCCATCAAAGCGCAGCAGCGGGTTGAGCCAGATCAGATGCCGGCAGGACCGGTGCAGGCGATCCATCTCTCGCGCCAGATCCTCGTCGGTATCCCGTTCCAGCCCGTCCGTGATCAGGAGAACCGTCGGTTTTCCGGAAAGCACCCGGCGCGACCAGTGCTTGTTGAAGTCGTGAAGCGCCGATGCGATGCGGGTTCCGCCGGACCAGTCCTCAACCCCGGCCGAGCAGGCTTCAAGCGCTTCGTCCGGATCCTTCATGCGCAATTGACGGGTGACATTGCTCAGCCTGGTGCCGAAAAGGAACGTGTGCACATCGCGGCGCTCGGCGGTCGTCGCGTGCAGGAAATGCAGGAGCAGGCGCGAATACTGGCTCATCGAGCCGGAAATGTCGCACAATGCGACCAGCGGTGGCCGTTTCTCGGCCGGCTTTCTGAACTTCAGGTCAATGATTTCTCCACCGGCGCGCATGGAGGCGCGCAGTGTCTTGCGCGGGTCGACCCGGCCCCGGGCCGCTGTCGTCAGGCGGCGCAGCCTGATCTTGTCCATGGGCATGGCCATGGAACGCAGAACCTTCTTGGCTGCGGCGACCTCTTCCGCGGTCATTTGCGCAAAGTCCTTTGTCTGCAGCAGTTCCTTGCCGGAGACGGTGAATTTCGCGTCGACCTCGATTTCAGGCACGGTCTCTTCCGCGACCCGTTCCTTGGCGGCCTGGAAGGCCTGCGACACACGGGTCTGTCCGGCCTTCGGTTTTTCCGGTGCGCCACGCGGCGGTGCGACGGGCGAGAGGATCGACAGCATCTTCTCGATCAGGCCGCGGCTCTGCCAGTAAATCCTGAATGCCTCGTCGAACAGAACCTTGTGTTCGTGCTTGCGCACGAAAACCGCATGCAGCGTCCAGTAAAGGTCGTCCCGGTTTTCGATCCCCGAAACCTCGACGGCGTTGACGGCGTCAACGACCGACGCAGGACCCACGGGAACACCCGCCTTGCGGAGTGTTCTGGCGAAGTAGACGATGTTGTCGGTAATCCTGGAGCGGATTTGGGTTGCGGCCATGGGTCCGGCGCTCAAACCGCCGGCATCGGCTGAGCCTGCGGCGCTTCCTTGCGGATTTCGTCGATCATGTGACGGACCTTGGAGCCGCGCACCCTTTCGATGTCGTCCTGGTACTTCAGAAGAACACCAAGAGTATCGGACGCAAGATCCGGGTCGAGCGCCAGTTCATTGAGTTCCGACAAGGCCGTGGCCCAGTCCAGCGTTTCCGCGACGCCCGGCTGTTTGAAAAGGTCTTCGTCAGCCCGGAGCTTCTGGACAAAAGCGACCACTTCGTTTGCAAGCCGTTCTGCCGCGCCGGGCACCTTTCTGCGGACGATTTCCAGTTCGCGCTCGGCATCGGGATAATCCACCCAATGATAGAGGCAACGGCGCTTCAGGGCGTCATGTATCTCGCGCGTGCGGTTGGTCGTGATGATCACGATCGGAGGTTCCTCGGCACGCACCGTGCCGAGTTCCGGAATGGTGACCTGGCTGTCGGCCAGCACTTCCAGAAGAAAGGCCTCGAAGGCCTCGTCGGCCCGATCCAGCTCATCGATCAGAAAAACCGGGGCACCATTCATTGACGGTTCGAGCGCCTGCAGGACCGGGCGCTTGATCAGGAACCGCTCGTCGAAAATCGACTTGGACAGGTCGGCATGTTCCGTGTCTCCAGATGCTTCGGCAACACGGATTTCGACCATTTGCGCCTGATAGTTCCATTCGTAGACGGCGGACGCGATGTCCAGGCCCTCGTAACACTGCAGGCGGATCAGGTCGCGTCCGAGCGTGGTGGAGAGGACCTTGGCAATCTCGGTCTTGCCGACACCGGCTTCGCCTTCAAGAAACAGCGGTCGCTTCATCTTCAGCGCCAGGTGCAGCACCGTTGCCAGCGATCTGTCCGCGACATAGCCCGCCTGGTCCATGAGATGAAGCGTATCGTCGATGGAAGCGGGAAGGGGTGTCGGGCTCATGGCGTCTCCTGGGCGTTTGTTTTCCAGCATCATATAGGACGGACAACTCCAAGGTCAGCCCGGACCAAAGTACGGCAAGGCACGGACACATCGATCAAAACTGATTTTTCCGGCCACCTGAAGGACCTAACACGTGGCGCCCTTGGATTGAAACAGGTCTCAACCGCATCAGGAGATGACCTAATGTGCACGGCCCCGTGAAGCAACTATGTTTCTCCCGTGCGATTCGAGGGAGGAATGGTCGTGGCAGGACGCAATTTGGTTCTCATGAGTGCTCTGATCATGCTGGCAGGACATGCAGCGCATGCATCCGATGGGGCTTATCCCTCCGACCCGGCAAGCCTTGCGACTGGAGAGGAGCTTGCGCAGATCCATTGCGCAACCTGCCATGCCGTCGGCAAAGACGATGAAAGCGCCCAGCCGGGAGCTCCGGCATTCAGGGACCTGTCGAAACTCTATCCGCTGGAAAGCCTGGAGGAACCGCTGGCGGAAGGTATCGTGACCGGACATGAGAACATGCCGGAAGTTGCCTTTGAAGCCGATGACATCGATGCGTTCCTCGGGTATCTGACATTGATCCAGGATCGTTGATGATCACAGTAAATCGCAAAGTCAATTTGTTAGCAGTTGTTGCTAAATGCTGCTAAAATGCTGTTTGTAAACAGGAATTACCAAAAAGTCGGGTTTGGTTAACCGCTGTTCCGTGACACTCTTTCTTGGCAACAAAGAAAGGATTGGCATGAAAACCAGCTCAGACTTTGAAAAGCGCTTTTTGGGATACGGCCTGCTGACGGCCGAGATCCTCTACCGGCTCCCCGATCATCCGAAATTTCTCCAGAGCTTTCTCTGGCAGACTGAGGACCTCGCGCCGCAGTTTCCCGAACTGACGAAATTTCTGGATTTCTGGGAACGGGAGATCGAGGGACGGATTCATTCTGTCCGCGTTGCTCACCAGAACCTCATTGATCCGGTGGATTTCCGTTTTGCCGATGGCGAAATCCTGATGCATTGAACGCGGACGCTGTCAACGCTCCGTCAGGCCCAGTCCGAACCCGTCACGCATGACGCCCCTGGCCTGGCTGGTAAAGTCCGATCCGCTGCCCTCGTGCAGAACAAATCCCGGAAGCAATCTGAGGGGAGCCTTGCTGGCGCGAATGGAGCGGACCAGCACGCGCGTTGCAGGGGCTTCGGGGCGCGGCCGCAACGGAATGACGTCGGTTGCGCCGAAACGCCCCTTTAGAACCGTCAGGAGTTCCTGCAGGCCGTCGGCACGGAAGATCACTGTCAGGCTGCCACCCTCGCGAACGATGTCGGTCGCGGTTCTGGCCCAGGGTTCAAGACCTCTTTCGTCGAGAACATGTGCGTCCGCGCGTGCCGCGTTGGGTGATGCGCGAAACCTGTCGGCTTCATAATAGGGCGGGTTCATGATGGCGTGATCTGCCATGGAAGGAACGAGTCCGCCGGCATGGCGGATGCTTCCCTTGGCAGTGATGTCCGAAGAAAGCAGGCGGATACGTTTGGAAAAATGCGCGTTTTCCGGATCGCCGAGTGCGCGCCCGGCCAATGACATGACGGTGTCGTCGATTTCCACCAGCGTCACTGTTATGCCGGTAAGACGCGCGGCGGCACAAAAGCCCGCCGTCCCGACGCCTGCACCAAGGTCAACCACATGACCTTCCGTGCCCTCCGGCAGAGCCGCGGCCAGATACACGGCGTCCATTCCCGCGCGGTGCCGGCCTTTCCTGGGCTGGTACACATGCACCCGACCACCCAGGAAGGCATCGCGTGTCACGTTTTCGCAATCTGCTTCTTCTGAGGAAACCATGTCAGCCCTGGTCTCTTGCAGGCCGAAGTTCGTGCTCCAGTCCCGCATCCCGGACAAGTCCGCGCGCCTTGTGGATCTGGTCGCTGTCCACCAGGATGCGCCTCGGGATCATGGCAAGCGATCCCTCCATGATGCTCATATTCCCATCTGCGACAAAATGCTTGATTCCGGCCTCCTCCAGGATCGATTCCAGGAAGGAGATGAGGACCGGGTCGTTCGTTCTGATAAGTTCTTCCATAAGTTATCCGGGTTTATCGGCCTTGAAGAGCGGGATTGCCTTAAAAACCCCTGCAAACTGGTTTACAGCAAAATCACGTGTTTGTGGCATTTCAACAGTTTGTCAACGCGCACGCATCTTGCCCCGGAGCCCGTAGCGCCATATTGTCCGCTCAAATATTCGAGGAGTGCCGTAGTGGCCGTTGTCGCAACAACATATTCTGACAGTCAGTCGCGCCGTCCGAGCATACAACCGCTCGTCGATCTCGTTTCGCCGGGCATGGCGGATGTGAACGAACTGATCCTGTCCAAGGCCGGCTCCAACGTGGAATTGATCCCGGAGATCGCCAAACATCTGATTTCGTCAGGCGGCAAGCGCTTGCGCCCCATGCTGACACTCGCATTTGCGGACATGTTCAGCTACCAGGGCAGCGGGCATGTGGTGCTGGCGGCAAGTGTCGAATTCATGCACACGGCCACGCTCCTGCACGATGACGTTGTTGATGAAAGCGACATGCGCCGGGGCAAGCTTGCCGCGCGCAAGCTGTGGGGCAATCAGGCCAGCGTACTTGTCGGCGACTACCTCCTGGGCCAGGCCTTCAAGATGATGGTTGATGTCGGCTCGCTTGAGGCACTCGGGATCCTGTCATCCGCTTCCGCCATCATCGCCGAAGGCGAGGTTCTCCAGCTGGGTGCAGCAAAGAACATCGCCACAACGGAAGAAGACTATCTGCGTGTCATCGAAGCCAAGACGGCAGCGCTGTTCGCGGCTGCTGCCGAGGTGGGACCGGTGATCGCCGGCCAGAACGATGCCATGAAGCTGGCGGCCCGGACCTACGGGCTGGAACTCGGATACGCGTTTCAACTGGTCGACGACGCGCTTGACTATGGCGGGTCATCAGCAGATCTCGGCAAGGATATCGGCGATGATTTCCGCGAGGGTAAGATCACGCTGCCGGTGGTTCTGGCGGTGGCACGCGGGACCGATCAAGACAGGCTGTTCTGGAAACGTTGCCTTGAAGGCGAGGATGTCGAGGATGGCGATCTGGAACAGGCAATCGAGCTTTTGCGGAAATATGATGCGCTTTCAGAAACCGTCAGCCGTGCGCGCGACTATGGAGATAAAGCGCTGAAAGCGCTCGAGTCTTTGCCGCAAGGGTCGTATAACGACGCGCTGGCGGATACCGTGTCGTTCTGCATTTCCCGCGTCAGCTGAGCAGCCGGGTATCCGCAGCGGGCGCTCGGCCCGAAACGTGCCGGGCCAGGCAAGGCTGATCAGGCCAGTCGGCCCGAAGCTATCCACCAATCGGGATGGCGCGTGCGCAGGGACCGCTCAAGTGCCATTTCCCGACCGGCTTCACACAGGCCGAAAACGGTTGCACCAGACCCAGACATTCTTGCAAAGACGATGTCATCCTCGGCACCGAGCGTGTCAAGGATCTCACCGATTGCCGGACAGATTTCGATCGCGGGTTGTTGCAGGTCATTGCGGCACAAAGCCAGCATGCCGGTGAGATCTGACAGGGTTTCGAAGCTTTCCGGAAGAGGGGGGAGTGCAGGATTGCTGCGGGTTTTCAGGGCTTTGAACACGGCCGGTGTTGACACGCCGACCTTTGGATTGACCAGAACCATGCCGCATTTCGGCATCTGCGGGGCAGGCGACACATCATCGCCGATACCGCGCATCAATTGTGGCTGAGCCCAAAGGCAGACGGGGACGTCAGCCCCCAGTTGCAGGGCGAGCCCGTGGAGACGGTCATCGTCAAGATAGATCCCGGAATGATCTTCCAGCAGCCTGAGCGCGGTTGCCGCATCACTTGATCCGCCGCCGATACCCGACGCCACGGGAAGCCGTTTACTGAGCGTCATTTTGAGTTTCAGCGGACCGGTGCCGGCTGCTTCGGCAAAGAGAGCGGCAGCCTTGAGGACAAGATTGTCCTCGGTCGGGCCTTCCAGATCGTGGGCAAACGGGCCTTCAACAAGGAGCTCCAGCGTCTCGGATGCCTCAATCGACAGGCGGTCGCCGATCTGCGGGAACACCACCAGCGACTCGAGCAAATGGTAGCCGTCAGAGCGTTGCCCGGTGATGTGAAGCGCCAGATTGACCTTGGCGCGCGCAAGCCCGGCCGCCGGCGCAGCTCTTCTCAATACTGACATTCCGGAACTGTCAACCGCCGTTGTTGTCGCTGTCTGCCTTCGCGGCATCGGTGACGGACGGTTCCTTCAACCCGTTGGCGATCTTGTCCAGGATTTTCGGCAGGTCTTTCTCGGTCGGACCCAGATCCCGCGCGTGGTTCCACTGGAACCTTGCCTCATTGCGGCGTCCGACCATCCAGTAGGCATCGCCGAGATGGTCGTTGATGACCGGGTCGGCAGGCCGCAGTTCAATTGCTCTTTCGAGTTCCCTGACCGCTTCCTCATACCGTCCGAGCCGGTAATAGACCCAGCCGAGACTGTCGACGATGTAGCCGTCGGTTGGACGCAGCTCAACGGCGGTCTTGATCATTTCCAGCGCTTCATCAAGCTTGAGACCCTGGTCCACGAGGGAATATCCGAGGTAGTTCAGAACCAATGGCTGGTTTTCATTGAGCTCAAGCGCCTTGCGGAAATCAGCTTCGGCCATGTCCCAGTTGCCGAGCCGTTCGCGCGTGATCCCCCGGAAATACATCAGCAGCCAGTGCTGGGGTTCCAGTTCGGCGATCGTGTCGATCCCCTGGGAATAAACGGTTTCGGCTTCATCGTAGATTTCGTGAGAGCGAAGTATATTGCCGAGCGCGATCACGGCCTCAAGATCGGCCTGATCCACTTCGATCAGCGCTTCGAGATGGCTGCGGGCCTCATCGACCTTTTCCAGGGCATTGTAGTTCAGTCCGACCTGGATTTCGGCCTCGCGCTTCAGCACGCTGTCATCGGGAACGCGCATGAAGGCGTCGATCGCACGGGCCGGCTGCTCCATGCGTTCAAAAACGCTTCCGAGCGCAATCGCGGCAAACTCCGCTGTCGGGTCCATGTGGAGGGCGAGTTGCAAGTAGGAGGTGGAGAGTTCCTCACCGCCGTCGCGCCCGATAACAGCGCCCAGCCCATAGAGGATTTCAGCCATTCCCTGCGCCGGGTCCGACACCATCGGCGGGACGACACTGCCACTTTCAAGGAACGCCCTTGTTTGTTCTATCTTGGGATGGCCGCGGAACTGCTGATCATACTGGTCGAGAGCGGCAATGGCGTCCTGTTGGCGGCCGTTCGCGGCGAGGATGCGCGCGTAGGCATCGACAACGCGAATTGCCGCCTGGTCGAGCGCATAGGCGCCTTCGATCGTTTCCAGCGCATCCTGGTTCCTGCCGGCAGCGAATTGCAGATGGGCCTTGTGCGTTGCCTTGAAGACTTCGAACCAGTCCGGTCCGCGCAGGTTGTCGATCAGTTCGATCGCCTCGTCGGCCTGGCCTTTGCCGTACAAGGACCAGGCGCGCGAGATGCCGATGGAAAGCTGGGCGAGGGGCCCGTTCCGTCCCTTCGCAAGCGACTGATCGGCTTCGTCATAGTTTCCGTCGACGATATGCTGACCACCAAGCGCCAACTGGGCAAGAAAGTTCTGCAAGCCGGCGTTTTCGAGCTCACCGGCATAGTGAACCGCTTCTTCGACGTCGCCATTGGCCAGCTTCAGAAGGAATGTGCGTTCCAGCAACATCGTGTTGGTCGGATCGGCCGCGAGGGTCTCTTCATAGAAGGCAGCCGCGTGTCCGTAGTCTTTCTGGAACCCGGCAAGGCGCCCGGAGAGGTAGCTGCCGGACAGCGTCAGCGGCAAATTGGACGGTGTGCCGAAGACCTGCGCCTTTGAGTCCGTGTCCGCAATGGCGCTGAATGGTGCGAATGCGATTGTGCTCGCCAGCGCCAGAACCTTCAGTCGTGAACCTTTGCGGTCAATCCGGGAAACGACGCCGGCCAAATCAGTCATTTTTCCTCGCATGCTCGATCGATGGGCAATCATTTTTTCGCTTATCACCTTTGAGAATGGCGTCTTTAAGGCCCAGCGGCAAGGCATGTGCGAAACTTTCTGAGGGTTTAAATCCATTTGATTTTGCTCTGCGTTGGAAATTGCTGTTGTTCTATCGAAACAATGCGGCTTTCCGCCAAAAAAGGACTTGAAGACAATCCTTTGCCGTAGCAGGTATGTGCGGCGCAACAATGAGCTGGGGACGCCGCGTCCCCGGTGCCACGCGAGGAGAATGTCAGATGGCCAAGTGGGTCTACAGTTTCGGCAATGGTGATGCAGAAGGGGCCGCTGAGATGCGCAATCTGCTTGGTGGAAAGGGCGCCAACCTTGCGGAAATGAGCAGCCTCGGCCTGCCCGTTCCACCCGGATTCACGATCACCACGGAAGTCTGCACCTGGTATTACGAGCACGAAAAAACCTATCCGGATGCACTCAAGCCGCAGGTGGCCGAAGCATTGGAAAAGGTCGGGGCCGCGACGGGAAGGTCATTCGGGGATGCCGAACGACCCTTGCTCGTATCGGTACGCTCAGGCGCACGGGTCTCGATGCCCGGTATGATGGATACGGTTCTCAACCTTGGACTGAATGATCAGACCGTGGAAGCGATTGCCAAGGAAGCCGGCGACCGCAGATTCGCCTATGACAGCTACAGGCGCTTCATCCAGATGTACTCCGACGTGGTGCTCGGCCTGGACCACCACGAATTCGAAGAGATCCTCGAAGACTACAAGGAGCGTAACGAACTGGCGCTCGACACGGATATCGATGCCGATGCCTGGCTCGGTATCATCGAGAAGTTCAAGGCTCTCGTTGAAGAAGAACTCGAAAGACCTTTCCCGCAGGATCCGCAGGAACAGTTGTGGGGCGCGATCGGCGCCGTGTTCAGTTCCTGGATGGTACCGCGCGCGGTCACCTACCGACGGCTGCACGATATTCCCGGCAGCTGGGGCACAGCCGTCAACGTGCAGGCGATGGTCTTCGGCAACATGGGGGAAAGCTCGGCGACCGGAGTGGCCTTTACCCGCAATCCGTCAACCGGCGAGAACCTTCTGTACGGTGAGTTCCTTGTCAACGCCCAGGGTGAAGACGTTGTTGCCGGGATCAGGACACCGCAGGACATTACAGAGCGCGCGCGCAAGGATGCCGGGTCCTCCAGTCCGTCGCTCGAAGCTCTCATGCCGGAAGCTTTCGCTGAATTCCAGTCCTACTGCGCGAAACTGGAAGCCCACTACAAGGACATGCAGGACCTGGAATTCACCATCGAGAAGGGCAAGCTGTGGATGCTGCAGACCCGTGCGGGAAAACGTACGGCAAAGGCGGCGCTCAAGATCGCCGTTGATCTGGTCGAAGAAGGCCTGATCACGCAGGAAGAGGCGATCGGGCGTGTCGAGCCAGGTGCACTTGATCAACTGCTTCACCCGACAATCGATCCGGATGCCGAGCGTGACATCGTGACAACCGGTCTGCCGGCATCGCCGGGCGCTGCTTCGGGTGCGATCGTGTTCACGTCCGATGAGGCCGAGAAAGCAAAGGCGGAAGGCCGCAAGACCATTCTGGTTCGCGTTGAAACCAGCCCGGAAGACATTCACGGCATGCATGCGGCAGAAGGTATCCTTACGAGCCGTGGCGGCATGACGAGCCACGCTGCGGTCGTTGCGCGCGGCATGGGCAAACCGTGCGTCGCCGGTGCCGGAATGCTGCGGATCGACTACCGCAACGGTGTCATCAATGCCGCAGGCAGGATGCTGAAGGAAGGCGACATCATCACCATCGACGGGGCGACCGGCCAGGTTCTCTCTGGCGAGGTCAAGATGCTGCAACCGACGCTTTCCGGCGACTTCGGCACGCTGATGGGCTGGGCCGACAATGTGCGGCGCATGACCGTCCGGACAAACGCCGAAACACCACAGGACGCAAAGGTTGCGCGCGAATTCGGGGCCGAGGGCATCGGCCTGTGCCGGACGGAGCACATGTTCTTCGAGGGCGAGCGTATCATTGCGGTGCGCGAAATGATCCTGGCCGACACGGAAGCAGGCAGAAGAGCGGCGCTGGCCAAGCTTCTGCCCATGCAGCGCAAGGACTTCACGGATCTTTTCGAGATCATGCACGGACTGCCGGTCACCATCCGGCTGCTCGACCCGCCCCTGCATGAATTCCTGCCCAAGTCCGAAGAGGAACTCGGTGAAGTCGCCAAGGCGATGGGGGCGGATCCGGAGCGTTTGCGCGACCGGGCGCTGGTGCTGGAAGAATTCAATCCGATGCTCGGGCATCGCGGCTGCCGGCTGCTGGTCTCCTATCCTGAGATCGCGGAAATGCAGGCGCGGGCCATTTTCGAAGCTGCTGTAGAGGCGGCCAAAAAGACGGGTGCGCCCGTCGTGCCGGAAATCATGGTTCCGCTCGTCGGTCTGAAAGGCGAGCTGGATCTGGTCCGCAAGAGCATCGAGGCTATGGCAAAGGCAGTTGCGGAAGAGACCGACACGGAGCTGACCTACCAGATCGGCACCATGGTCGAATTGCCGCGCGCGGCGCTGAAAGCGGCCGAAATTGCCGAATCCGCCGAGTTCTTCTCCTTCGGCACCAACGACCTGACACAGACGACATTCGGGATATCGCGCGATGACGCGGCGTCGTTCCTCGGAACCTACCAAAGCCGCGGCATTCTGGAGCAGGACCCGTTTGTGTCGCTCGACCCGGAAGGTGTCGGTGAGCTGATCAAGATCGGCGTCGAACGGGGCAGATCAACCCGTCCCGACATCAAGCTCGGCATTTGCGGGGAACATGGCGGCGATCCGGCATCGATCTCGTTCTGCGAGAGTGTCGGGCTGGATTATGTGTCGTGTTCGCCGTTCCGGGTTCCGATCGCGCGTCTGGCATCGGCACAGTCGGCACTCCGGCACAAACAGTCCGGCTGAATCGCGCGCGGGCTCTTTGCAACCCCGGGCGTTCTGGAGGCATGTTGACGGGTTATCCTTCTCCTGAAGAGCTTCGTGCGGGCAGCAAGCGTCTGCTCGCCCAGGTCCTGACCCGTCTGGAAACGACGGCGCAGGACAGGGACACCGCTGCGTTTCTGGACAGTTTGTGCCTCGATCCCAAAGGGTCGGTCCTCGGACTGACAGGCCCGCCCGGCGTCGGAAAATCCAGTCTGACAGACGCCCTGATCAAGGCTTATCGGGGAGAGGGCAAGCGGGTTGCCGTGCTCGCAATCGACCCGTCGTCTTCGGTGACGGGCGGTGCGCTTCTCGGTGACCGGACACGGCTCAAGACCGATCCGCTCGATGATGGCGTTTTTGTCCGATCGATGGCTGCGCGCGACCGGCTCGGCGGGCTCTCCGACCAGGCGGTTGCGGCCATTGCGGTGCTCAGGGCGGTTGTCGACAGGGTTATCGTGGAAACGGTCGGTATCGGACAATCGGAAGGCGATCTGAAACATGCCGTCGACACCGTGCTTTTGTGCATTCAACCGGGCTCCGGTGACAGTCTGCAGTTCATGAAGGCCGGGATCATGGAGCTACCGGATCTCGTTGCAGTAACGAAGTCCGATCTTGGAACGCTCGCACGCAGGGCGTCTTCGGATGTCACCGGTGCGCTGTCGCTTGCATACACGGGAGGACAGGGCTGGAACGTCCCCGTTACCGAGGTGTCTTCCCATACCGGCGCCGGAATTGCGGACCTGGTTGCCAATGCGGACGCCCACCGGGTTTATCTGGACAAGACGGGACTGCTCCCCAGACGCAGGCAACAGCACGCTGCATGGTTCATGGACATGGTGCGTACCGAATTCGGGCGCGCGGGACTAGCCATGCTGTCCGGTGGAGATTGGGGTGAGCGCGCCGCCGAAACGCCTTTCGGGAGCTTCCTGGACTTTGCCGGGGAGGTCGCAAGGCGGCTTCAGTCTTGAAGCCTGTGGCTTCTGCGTTGGCCGTTCAGCGTTTTGCGGGTCACCCTTCCGCGCGTTGCGCCGGATACTGGACGCTCTCGGCAAGCTGCTCGTTGTTTTCGTTGTGAAAGTCTTGCAGGAACTGGCTCAGGGCGACGCTCGTCAGCGGGCGTGAGATGAAGTAGCCCTGCATGCGGTGGCAATCGTGCACCTGCAGGAAACGGATCTGGTCGATCGTCTCGATGCCTTCTGCGACGATGGTCATGCCGAGCGCCTTGCCGAGCTGGATGATCGAAACGATGATCGCTTCGGCTTCCGGGTTGCCGTTCATGTCGGACACGAAATCGCGATCGATCTTCAGCGTGTCGAACGGGAAACGGCGCAGATAGCTCAGGCTCGAATAGCCGGATCCGAAATCGTCGAGAGCCACCTTGATACCAAGGCTTTTCAATCGTCTGAGTGCTTTCAGAACCGAGTCGTCCCGGCCGGCGAAGACGCTTTCGGTCACCTCGATCTCAAGCCGTTGCGGCGGCAGATCGTTGGCTGCGAGGATGGCCATAACCTTTTCGACAAACCGCGGATGACGGAACTGGTTGGGCGAAACGTTGACCGACACAACAACGCCCGGCCAGTCATGCGCACGTGCGCAGGCCTTGTTGAGCACCCAGATGCCGAGATCGTCAATCAGGCCGGTTTCCTCTGCAACCGGAATGAACTGCGACGGCGGAACGACCGTGCCGTCTTCCTTGGTCCAGCGGGCGAGGGCCTCCACGGAAACGATCTTCTTGGCGTCCGTGTCGGATTGCGGCTGATAGGCAAGATCCAGCTGATCGTTTCTGAGCGCCAGACGCAACTCCCGGGACATTTCGTCCTTGGACTGGACGTGATGCTCCATGGTGGGTTCGAAGAACGAGCGGCGGTTGCGGCCGTTGGCCTTGGCATCGTAGAGCGCTATGTCGGCCTTGCGGAGCAACTCGTCCGGGTTCTTGCCGTCGCGCGGTGCGATTGCTGCGCCCATAGAGAGGCTCGCGAAGATCTCGCGGCGGCCGATCTTCACCGGTCTGGCGATCTCGTCCTGCACCTGGTCCAGTATGTACTCCAGCCATTCGTCGTTTTCGCAGTCGCTGAGCACCATCGCGAATTCATCTCCGCTGATGCGCGCCACGATGCCGTTTCCGGGAAGCACCTGCTTCAGGCGGCTGGCGACACCGACGATGACCTTGTCGCCGGCGGAGTGTCCCAGCGTGTCGTTGATGTCCTTGAAGTGATCGAGGTCGATATAGACGACGGCGGTGTTGGTTCCGTTTTGTTCACCGTCTTCCAGGATCTTCGTGAGGAGTGCCTGAAAACTGGACCTGTTCGGCAATCCGGAGAGGGCGTCATGGCGAGCGGCGTGAACGGCCTTGGCCTCACTTCTGGCAAGACGCTTCGTCATCTGGCGCGTGAACAGCGTGACCGCGATGACAACGGCCGCGATCAGGAAGGCCGCGACGGCCAGGAACGGGTTGATCCGCTGAAGCATCTGGGTTCCGGGCCGGCTGGCCTGCCAGGCTATGACGCCGATGTTCTTGCCGCGCGGCGATTGCAGCTCATAGGTGCCGACACCGTTGCGATCGTTCTGGTCCTGCGCCAGCACAAAGCCCTGCAGCCGGGACATGTCCGAAATGTTGTTCAGCTTCTGACCGCGCAAGGGGATGAGGCTGACAAGGACCGCCGGTGCCTTGCGTTCGCTGAATATCGACTGGATTTGCGGCACGACCGCAGCTGCCGTGAAAAGATGCGGCTCGCCCAAAAGCGGAACGATGCCGGTTTCCGCGATCGAGTGATGGGACGTCTCGCCCCGGGGTGCGAAGCGATAGAGACCTGACGGGGTTGGCTGGAATGACGTGATGTAACGTGCCCGCGCCTTGGCGATCGCGGGCGCCATTTCGTCGATCAGGCCGGGCGTCATCCAGTCGCCGTCACTGTCGTCGGAAAAGACGGATGCGACGTTGAAATCTGAATCAAACAGGACCGAGTTCGAAAAACCGTGGTTGCTGGCGAGCCAGTTCATCATGTTGTCGCGGATCCAGCGCTCGTTCGCCGCCGGGTCCTTGACCGCGCGGAAAGCCTCATCCCAGATCACGACACCGGTCTGCTGCTTGGCGATATAGTTCTGCGTGAGCTGAAGAGCGCCGCCGACCAGTTTGTGCTGGGATTCTTCAGCGGATTCGTCCGACAAGCGCGCGGACCAGTTCATCAGGCCGAAAATGCCGGCAACCGAGGTCATCACCACGATCAGCATCGGGAAGATGATCGCACTTGCGATTTGACCACCTGAGTTTTTGATTGGTCTGTTCATGCATAGGCCCAGTTGATGTGGGCCAAGTATTGACGAAGCAGGTTAAAGAAAGTTCCCAAGATAATAGTAAAATAACGGTAAAATTCTACGAAAGTTGGTCGGACTGGTTTTGGGCCATCCAAACGCCCGTATTTCAAGCGGTTTTGGATTTTGAACAATCGCCCGGAGGCATCAGATGAGCTGAAGTTCGCGAAGGCTGACGTTCTTCCTCAGGCCGATGATCACGTGATCATGTATCTCTATGCCGAGTGGCGTTGCGATCTCGATGATCATCTTCGTCATCTGTATGTCCGCACGCGACGGGGTCGGGTCGCCTGAAGGATGGTTGTGAACCAGGATGAGTGCGGTCGCCGAGTGCTCAAGAGCCCTGCGGATGACTTCGCGCGGATAAACCGGCGTGTGATCCACTGTCCCGGTCTGTTGCACTTCATCGGCGATCAGGCCGTTCTTGCGGTCCAGAAACAGGATGCGGAATTCTTCAACGGTGTTCAGTTCCATGGAGGCGCGCAGATAGTCGATCACTCTTGGCCATGAATCGAGCAGACGGCGCTCCAGAAGCTCGGACTTGTGATAGCGGACGATCGCGGCATGCACGGCTTTCAGCGTGTCGATGCTGACATCAGAGAGGCCGGAAATTTCCGACAAGCGCGCGCGCGGGGCCGCAAGGGCAGCCGAGAACGAGCCGAAACGCTGCAGAAGCGCCTTGGCAATGGGTTTTGTGTCCCTTCGCGGCAGCGCTGAGAACAGGAGAAATTCCAGAAGTTCGTAATCTGCGAGACTGTCCTCGCCCGACTTGCGGAACCTCTCCCGCAATCTCTGGCGGTGCCCCTTCGTGTCCTGCGACTTTTCCGACGGTTCAGGATTTGCCGCCACTTTGCTTCTCCGGCCGGGTGTGGCGACGTGCACATGCGCCCCATGATTGCAGTTTCTGCCGGAGCCTATGTCAAATTGAGCTGCGATGCCAGAGCGATGGGTGCTCGATCGACCTGGCGGAGCGCGGCAAAGAGCCCACCGATCCGGAAGGGCCGGTGATTAAGAACCTTGTCGGATGCGCTCGGCCTCAGCCGTCCTGGCGTCCGGGCTTGTGAATGCCGTTTGGCGAGGTGGTGAAGATCTGGCAGCCATCGGCGGTGATGCCGATCGAGTGCTCGAACTGCGCGGACAGGGAACGATCCCGCGTCACGGCCGTCCAGCCATCGCCCAGAACCTTGACGTGCGGGCGGCCCAGATTGACCATCGGCTCGATGGTGAAGATCATTCCGGGCTTGAGTTCCACACCTTCGCCGGGACGTCCGTAATGCAGGATATTCGGCGTGTCATGGAACAGAAGCCCCAGCCCGTGTCCGCAGAAATCGCGCACGACGGAGCATCGCTGCGCTTCGACATAGGTCTGGATGGCCGCGCCGATGTCGCCGGTCGTGTTGCCGGGTTTTGCCGCCTCGATGCCGCGCATCAGGGATTCATAAGTCACATCGATCAACCGTTCCGAGGCCCTCTTGATCGGCCCGACCGGATACATGCGGCTGGAATCGCCATGCCATCCGTCCAGAATGAAGGTGACGTCGATGTTGACGATGTCGCCTTCGCGCAGCGGCTTGTTGTTGGGAATGCCGTGACAGACGACGTGGTTGATCGATGTGCAGCAGGATTTGGTGTAGCCGCGATAGTTCAACGTTGCCGGCAAGGCGTTATGGTCCATGCCGTACTGGTAGACGAAATCGTCGATTTCCTGCGTTGTCGTGCCCGGCTTGACGAGTGCGGCCAGTTCATCGAGGCAGGCGGCGGTCAATTGCCCGGCACGCATCATGCCTGCAAAGTCATCGGGGCCATAAAGGCGGACCTGACCTGTATTCTTGAGCGGGGCTTCCGCAGCGTCGATGTAACTGACCATGGGCGACATGTTTCCAGGGTTGGGGGACCGGGTCGGGGACTTTCCGCGCGAAGCGGTCACCATTTGCCTCGATTTCTGACACGTCACATACCGCTCTATGGCGCGAATTTCCAGTCATTGTCGATCTTAAATCGGATTGATCGGGAAACTCCACGGGCTTTTCCCGAAAAGCGGAGACACAACCTTGCGCAATGGGGTCAGGCCGGATAGGTGAGGGACACAAGCGGGCGTGGTGGAACTGGTAGACACAAGGGACTTAAAATCCCTCGGCCCTAGGCTGTACGGGTTCGAGTCCCGTCGCCCGCACCATTTTCCTACACGCAAACGGTTGTTACATTCGCGTACCGGAAAGATTGTGAATTTGACTGTCACAGCTCGATTCCGGTTCAGCTAATGCGTCAGTCACAAGAGGTGCAAGCTTGCACCCGTCGTGAACTCAGGCTTCTTCTTCGCTTTGAATCGTTCCTTTCCGGCGGGTTTCAGGGTTTGCAAAACGAATGACAGTTGTCGTCAACATTGCGGCGATCATTGACATCCAGACCCAAAACGCGACGCTTTGGTAGAAATGCGGACTATCCCAAAACTCGACAAACGTGCCAATAACCAGAGCAATCAAAACCAGCACTCTGAAGTAAAGGTCGATTCGAGCTGCGTACCGCACGATCATTGATCCTATCCCGCGTGTTATCCCATGCATTTTGTCTTTGCTTCGGTCCTGTCCGACATCGTGCGAAAGCTGACCTGTTCGGCGCCGGCATGCCGTCCTGAGACTGCTCTCCTTATCCAGCACATGCTTTCACGCAGTTCAGGTTCATGCCAAGAGCGTTCGGCATAACTGTGATGAGAATGTTCCGGCGCCACGACCTTTTCAGTCCTTCTTCAGGTCATCATCTTCATCAAAGTATCCCATCACGTAAAAACGAAGAACGAACGCCGCTGCAGGAATACAAGAAATGAGAGCGTAGGGTATCAGGACCAAAAACTCTGAAATCTGATGTCCGTTAGCAAACCACAAAAATGCGGTTCCAAAGCCCCATATGGTAGGAAACCAGAATTTGATGTGTTCAAAAAGCCCCAAAACTTCGATTTGTCGTGTGCTTATTTCACTTGTCGCCAGCTCTTGGTTCCGTCGCACTAACACTCGGAATAAACCATTCACTGTTTTCGAGCTCGGCGAGTCTCCTACGAGCTGATGCTCCCTTACCTAACATCAGTCCCATCGCTATGAAGTCCCATTCGAGTATGCGAACAACCGCTGGCAAGATGATCAATACGCCGAGGGCGCCTACAATTATTGCCATGGCCGTGAATCCATTGACGAAAAGCAAAATGCCCAAAAGTGAAAACACGAAGCCAGGGAGCACCCACCAGAGGTTAAGAGTTCCGAGAAAAAGTAGAGCAAGGAGAGGCCAATCGATAGAGCATCTCAATGCCCACAGTTCATGACGGATAAACAGTCTTCGCAGCCATTGATACAAAAACTTCATCAACCCAGGTCTTTGATCCTTCAAAGTTCAACCAATTCTTGTGGCATCAGATACAAATTCGTCGTCGGTAATTGAGCTTTCTGCAGCACTCAATCTAAGAGTTCAGGTCGTAATTGCATAGACCCGGTTCGACGAGACTGTACTGACAGGGAGTGAAATCGTAAATCCAAGCCGCTCGTATTCAAGAGAAGGAATTGAAGGGCGGCACAGCAGATTTAGTGCTATTTCGAAACCGCTTGCTGAATTTGTGGAAGTCTGGTTCAAGACGGCGGCGAGGTTCTTAAAAACGAATATCTTTCAGGTTCCTATAGGAAATTCGCGTCTAGCTAGATTGATTCATTTGGACTTAAAGTCCCTCGGCCCTAGGCTGTACGGGTTCGAGTCCCGTCGCCCGCACCAGAAGATTTCAAAAAGGCAGGATGACCGCCTGTCCGCATCATACTATTCTCCACGAAATGTCCCTTCCGAGAGGCTGTCTCAGTCGAACAACGTCCGGTTTCCAGCCATGGTAAAACGCACAAGATGACACTTGCCAAAGAAGACCGAGCGGCCGCCGTATCGCTGCGCGGCATTGCGAAGACGTTCGAGAACGGAACGCGTGCGCTCGATGGCGTCGATCTCCATGTCAGGCGAGGGGAGTTTCTGTCGCTTCTGGGGCCGTCGGGTTGCGGCAAATCCACCTTGCTGAGGATCCTGGCCGGACTGGAACATCCGAGCCAGGGAACGGTCACCTGGGATGGTGAAGGCGACCGTCAGGGCGAGCACGATCTCGGTTTTGTCTTCCAGGAGCCAACGCTTTTGCCCTGGGCAAGCGTTCGCGACAACATCCGGTTTCCCCTGCGGGTGAAGAAGACTTCCGGTGGGATCGCAAAAGAGCGCATAGACGAGGTGCTGGCACTGGTCGGTCTCGAACGCTTTGCAGACAGCTATCCGCACCAACTTTCCGGCGGCATGAAGATGCGCGTGTCCATTGCCCGTGCGCTCGTCACCGATCCGAAAATCCTTCTTATGGACGAACCCTTTGCCGCGCTTGATGAAATCACGCGGTTCAAACTGAATGCAGACCTGCTCCGGGTATGGCAAGCCTCTGAACTGACCGTCGTGTTCGTCACGCATTCCGTTTTTGAATCGGTCTTCCTGTCGGAACGGATTGCCGTCATGCGGGCATCTCCCGGGCGGATATCGGAGGAGATCCTGATCGACCCGGCACGGGCCCGGGACGAGCGGTTCCGAACATCATCGGACTATGCTGCCCTTTGCCGACAGGCCTCGGATGCCTTGCATGTTGCCATGATTGAAGAAGGCATTCGCGCCTGACGGACTCAAAACGGCGGCAGGCCGGAATACCGGTTTTGCCCCAATCTTGCCACAGAGCGTCCGGTTCAGCGCTAGTCAGGGGAAAAATTTCCCATGAACTCGCTTTCAATGCATACATCGCCTGTCCGGAACTGCTCGGGATCCAAAGGTTAAAATGATCATCATTTGCGAGACCTGAAGTAGAAAATGCGTTTTTCGGCTCTGGTGTGCAGATATCTTGAGCAAAACAGTTGGGAAATGCATTTGTCTCAATTGGGAAATCCTCAACGTTGTCTCGCGAGGCAGGTCTGGTGAACTGGAAAGCAGTAACTTATCGGTAGTTCGAGTGTTTTTCTCCTCTCCAGAGGTGGCGAATGCTTTTTGCGCCGGCAGCTCTTGGAATTTTCATAACTCAGTTGCGCCGCTGCAAGGATTTCTGCGGGTTCAAATACTCAAAAATTTCCTCAAGGCGGTGACGCCGCTGCAGTTTCCGTGACGCTTTTGTGTAAAATTCTGCCTGCTCCGAATAAATTACTCATGCGGGCCTGCTCGCAAATATAACTGCGTTGTTCTGAACCTGAAAAATTTCGATTATTAATAATTATGACTTTTGGTTCACGTATTTTATTAAAATTTTATTTAAATAATATTTGAATTTTGCTAATTTTTGATTTCGCAGAACAGACGATTTGTTCAAAATCTGTCGAACACGTTTACCTTTTCTAAAGTTTAACGATTTCTGCCTTTAAATTTTCATTAAAAATCTGTAAATGTGAGATTGCCGATTTTAGAAAAACTAATCACAAATGCAGAGTGTTTGGCGATGAACGATTTTGTCCGGATAGCGCAGGCAGGCCCATCAACCGGAGCGCAGGATGATCCAGCAGCTTTTGAAGTACCGGAAACATTGACGGTCGAGCGCCCCGCGGCGCAGCAAAGCATCGTCATGCTCCGGAGCACCGGGCAGCTGGTGGATTTCCGGCAAATTCTCAACGACAACATTTCCTTCATCCGCATCGACGGCGATCTGCAGATGGTTTTTGCCGATGGCGGCATGATCATCATCCAGGACTTCTTCGCAGGCGATCTCAGTGCCGATGCGCTGATCATTGGAGAGGGTGAGTTCCTTTCCGTCGATGGCTTCATTTCCATTGCGAACCTTGAGGTTGCTGACGAGATCCAGACCGCGGCCGGTCAGACCAGCAATCTGGCGACGGCCCTTGGCAGTCCTGAAGGGTCCGGACAGACTTTTGAGCCGACGACCATCGGCGATCTCGGCGACGGTCTTGGATTTGCCAGCCTGCTCCAGGGCGAAGACCCGCTGCCGCGTGAGTTGCTGAGCGACGATCTGCTGGATAGCGAGGTGCAATCCTCGCCGTCGATCGGTTCGCCGGTCGACAGCACGCTCGATGAAGAAAATCTGCCGGAAGGCACGGACCCGGCCAACCCGGTGACAGCCACAGCCAGTCTGGACGTCTCGTTCGGAGACAACCCGGGCAACAATCCGAGGCTTGAATTTGACGGTCTGCCGAGCGGCCTGACGTCCGACGGTGTTTCCCTGGTTTCGTCGATCGCGTCGAATTCCAATGGTGGCGAGACGCTGACTGTGCGCAAGGACGGCTCTGGCGAAATCATCTTCAAGGTTTCGCTCAGCGTGGTCGGTAGCGGCAGTTCTGCAAGCGGCCAGTATACGTTTGAGATTTTCGGCAATCTGGATCACGTCGCACCGGGTCAGGACGCCAGCATTCCGCTCGTTTTCGGTTTCAGCGCGTTTGATTCCGACGGCGATTCCGCAAGCGACTCATTCACGGTCAATGTCATCGATGATGCCCCCGCGCACGGTGTAAGCGAAACGCGGGAACTTCGGGAAGACAATCTTGCGAACGGCACCGACCCCGACGCGGTCAAGTTGGTTGCCGGCGGTGCCCTCAACATCGAGTGGGGTGCCGACAATGCGGACCTTGCCGCCGACGGTGCCCAGCAGGATGCGCCGGGCGGAACGGGCAACAGGTCTGTTGTCTTTGCCGCGCTTGCCGATCAACCCGGCGACACGCGCGCGGCCAGTTCGGACGGCGTTGCGCTTGAATTCGAGCTGTCCGGAAATGACACTGTTCTGACCGCTTACAAGGGAGCAGGCCGTCTTGATGCCGACAAGGTTTTCGTCGTGTCGCTCTCCGATGATGGCACCGGAAGTTTTGAATTCGAACTCCTTGGCAACATCGATCATGGTGGGCAGGCGTCGGCAACAGACGATGTCTTCAATCTCGATTTCGCTTTTCTCGCAAATGACAGCGACGGCGATGCGGTAGAGGGCAGCTTCGGCGTCACGATCGTCGACGACGAGGCGGTCACGGGAACTGCCGATCAGGAGACCGTCAAGGAAAGCAATCTGGCCAAGGGCACAGATCCGGACACGGTTGCCGCCACCAAGACGGGTGACCTGAACATCACCTGGGGCGGGGACGATGCGGACGGCGCAGCTGACGCCGGAACCCAGGATGTTCCCGGGGGAACGGGCAATCGCTCTGTTGTCTTTGCCGAAATCGCGGATCAGCCGACCCAGGCGACGACGTCGGGAGGCGCCGCGCTCCAATATGTGCTGTCGGAAGGCAACACGGTGCTCACCGCGCTGAGCAGCACGGGCGACAAGGTGTTTGAAGTTTCGCTTTCTGACGACGGCTCCGGTTCCTACACCTTCACGCTCCTTGGCAACATCGACCACGATATCCCCGGATCGGGCGGACAGTCGGCCGCATGGGATCTCGATTTCAAGTTCTTTGCAGTCGACGGCGACCAGGACGCCACGCCGGGCACGTTCCGCGTGACGGTGCAGGATGATGAACCGCTCAGCGGAGTTGCCGATCAGCGCACGCTTCAGGAAAACAATCTTGCCAACGGGACCGTTCCGGATCCGACCGGGCTGGAAAAGACGGGCGATCTCAATCTCGCCTGGGGTGCTGACGACGCGGATCAGGCCGACACAGGCGGTGTTCAGGACACCCCTGCCGCGGGCAGCCGTTCCGTCGTCTTTGCCGCAATAGGCGCGCAGCCGACCCAGACGACGACATCCGACGGTGTTGCGCTTGAATACGAGCTGAGCGCGGACGACACGGTTCTGACCGCCTATAAGGGAACAGGACGAGCGGATGCGGACAAGGTCTTCATCGTGTCGCTGTCCGACGACGGTACCGGCTCCTATACGTTCGAGCTCCTGGGCAATGTCGACCACAACCCGCCCGGATCCAGCGGTCAGATGGTCGCCTGGAACCTTGATTTCGCCTTTGTCGCCAGCGACAGCGACGGAGACACGGACACCGGTTCCTTCCGCGTAACGATCGTTGACGACGAACCGGTAGTCGGTTCGCCCGAGCAGGGCGCGGTCGAAGAGGAAAATCTTCCGGGCGGTCTCGACGACCCCTATCCGTTTTTCCTTGATGGCGCGGCGAACGTGGCAGGCACACCGCTCACCGAAAGGTTTACGGGCTCCCTGAATATTGGCTGGGGGGCCGACGACACTGATTTTGCCGATCAGACGACGGGTGACCTTCCCATACAGGACGCCGTTGGAACCGCCGGTCAGCGTTCGGTTGTCTTTTCCGACGCCGCGGATGGCCTGGTCGCCAATCCGGGCGCGATCCTGACCGTCAAGGACGAGACGGGAGCGGACATCAATCTGTCGGGTCTGACGTCGCGGGGAGATGCGCTGAGTTACGTCCTGTCGGAAAACGGTACGCATCTGACTGCTTTCGCAAACTATGGCGGAGCGGATGAGCGGAGTGTCTTCCGCGTGGCACTTTCCGACGATGCAAGCGGTTCCTATACGCTTGTCATCGACGATGTTCTTGATCATCCCATCGTGGATACCACGCCATTTGACGAAGACTTTCTGTCGCTCAACTTTGGCTTTATCGCGCGTGATGCGGAAGGTGACAGCGCGACGGGAACTTTCGAAGTTCTCGTGCTTGATGATGGACCACTGTTCCGGACCGATGACGTATTCAAGGTTGACGGCCTGGCATTGGCGACCTTTACCGAAACAGCCGACTTGCGCATTCCGGACGTGGGGAGCAGCGGCACGATCTTTTCAACCATCGACGTGCCGAACGCTGGAACAATCCAGGATATCAACGTCTCAATCGAGATGCAGCACGGCTTTATCGGCGATCTTGAGGTTTTCCTGATAGCGCCGGACGGCACGCAGATTCAGCTCATGCAGGTGGACGGCAATCGCAGGGGAACGGTCGACGGCACCGTTTCGTTCGATGACGACGCAGCAACGAGCATTGATAACGCGGGATCGAACATCATCGGTACCTGGCGGCCTGCGGATGACAATTTCAATCTGGATTTCCTTGAAGGGCGCGATCAGGCGGGGCTCTGGATTCTGGAGATTTCGGATCGCCTTGACGGCGATGTCGGCCGGCTCGTTTCCTGGACGCTGGATATCCAGAGCGGTGTCTCCGCCGTTGTCGATGAAGATGAGCTGTCACTTGCGCAAGGGGACAATGTCGACGGCAATGGCGACCAGGCCGCCGGCGACAACGATGTCGTTACCAACGCCGCTCTTGATGGTGACACCGACCCGACGACGGTTTTCGGCAATCTGGGGATCCTTTGGGGCGCGGATAACGAAAACGAAGTCGAAAACGGCGGAACGAGCGCCGGTATCGGCGATCGCGCGGTAACGTTCGTAGGCGGTGCCGACGGCACGATTGACGGTTTGCTCGCTCTGGGTCTGACCTCCAACGGCGAGGCTCTCAGCTACGCCCTGAATGCATCCGGTGATGTTCTGACAGCGAGTGCCGGCAACAGGGTGATCTTCACCGTTGAACTCTCCGATCTGGACACAGGTTCGTTCAAATTCGACCTTCAGGATACGCTGGACCATGCACCTGGTGCAGATGAGAACGAAATTATCCTGAATTTCCTTTTTGTTGCGACAGACAGCGATGGTGACACCGGCACCTCGACATTCTCCGTCGCGGTCGATGACGACCTGCCAAGCATCGGCAACGGTGCTGAAGATCTGGCGATCAGCGAAGGGGCGGCAAGCCCGCAAACCCGTGATCTCGGGATTTCCTGGGGTGCCGATGCTGCAGATAGCGCGGCTGATGGCGCAACCCAGGATACGCCCGGAGGTACCGGCAACCGGTCCGTGGTGTTCGCACCGCTTGCCGAGCAGCCGACGCAGGCGACGACATCTGATGGTGTCGCCCTGGAATATGTGCTGTCAGCCGGCGATACGGTTCTTACAGCCTACAAGGGTGCAGGCCGTCTCGACAGCGACAAGGTGTTCGAAGTGTCCCTTTCCGACGACGGGACAGGAAGCTACACCTTCGAACCTCTGGGTGCGATCGATCATGTCAACGGCCAGACAGACACGTGGGATCTGAACTTTGCCTATGTCGCCAGCGACAGCGACGGTGACACGGTCAATGGCGAATTCCTCGTAACGGTCGCAGATGAGGTTCCTCAGGTGGAAATCCGCGTTGAGGACTATGTCCGGATCGACGAGACATACGGCCTGCACAGCGACAACGTTTTCGACCCGAACACGGGAACCTTCGATCCAAATGTTGTCGCACTGTTCAATGGGGTCACGTCTGCGGGCACCGATACTGATCTTCCGGGTCCGATCTATGCCAGTTTTGGCGTTGTCGGTTTCAGTGTCACAGCGGGTGCCGACGGTGTGTCCTCGACCAGTCTTGACCTGCGCATCGACGACACGGCATCTGGTCTGACGACAACCGAGGGCAAGCCGATCACCCTGTCATTGGAAAACGGGCTCGTCGTCGGGCGTATCGACGGAAACGGAGATGCAGCCTTTGCGATTGACCTCGATGACCAGGGAAATGTGAGCATTGTCCAGTACATGTCGCTCAGGCATCCTGACACGACAACGTCGGACGAACACATTACGCTTGATGGAAAAATCTCCGCTGTTCTGACCGTTACCGATGGCGACGGGGATATCGTGACGCAGGATGTTTCCATCGGAGCCGACGTTACTTTCGACGACGACGGTCCTTCGGCTTTCCGACGCGGATCGGGAATTGTCGGAAACGAAGCTGCCTTCGTGACGGGTCCTGTGGCTGGACAACTCCAGTTTGACGGCGGCGCCGACGGCGCAACGGTGACAGGGATCTCTTTCGTCTCCAACGGCAATTATATCCGCACAACCGATCCTGATGCCACAGGTGCAGCCCGGCGCGGGGACCTGTCGGCCGAAGGCGTGCCATTGACATGGTCCACTTCGACCGACGGAAACGGCGTCATCACCACGGTGGCTGTCCTTGAGGGAACGGCGATCAAGGCTTTCGAAATCGTCGTCAACCCGGATGGCAGCTACACGTATGAACAGTTCCTCGGTTTCGATCA
This sequence comes from Roseibium sp. MMSF_3412, assembly GCF_030733265.1. GTDB lineage: Bacteria > Pseudomonadota > Alphaproteobacteria > Rhizobiales > Stappiaceae > Roseibium. The sequence goes on from NZ_JASHJI010000017.1 coordinate 120,382, forward strand.
TCCGGATGCCAACGAGACCGGCCAGGCCGATCAGCTTCTCTTTAGAATGCGCTTTACCGTAACAGACGAGGACGGGGATACGGATACAGCGACAGCCGTCATCAGGGTCCGGGATGGCGGCCCCCCTGAAATCGGCAATCCGACAGACGGCTCTGTCGCAGAAGATGGGCTCACCGTTCTGAGCGATGTCGATCTTGCGATCGACTGGGGTGTGGATGACGCCGATGGAACCAATGGCGGCACCAACGAACGGTCCGTCGGCTTCTCCGACCCGGATGCCGCCGCCAACGTATCCGTCTCGGATGCGTCAGGTTCCGTCAGTGACCTTTATTCGAACGGCGCACTTGTGAAGTATGCGCTCTTGAACGATGTGCTTGTCGGCTACACAGGATCCGCTGTTCCGGGCACGGCTGCCGACAGCAGCGTCGTTTTTGTTGTGGTTCTTTCGAGCGACGGCAGCGGCAGCTACGATTTTGTGTTGCTGCAGCCTCTGGATCACACGGCACCGGTGGGGTCCGATCATTTTCTGGATCTGAGCTTCTCCTTCAGCGCTACAGATTCCGATTTTGACACAAGCCTTGAAGCAAGTTTCACGATCCGCGTTGATGCGGCAGGCAGTGTTGCGCCGGTTGATTACTCGAGCTTCACGTCGGACGTCTTCGTAAATCTTGGTGATCAGGCACAGTCATTCGGCGGGCAGACCGTTGCCGCGGAGACGGCGACGGACCGAACCGGTGTCGCTTCGAATATCATCGGAAACGACAGCGTGGCAGGCAATGACGATGCGACCGGCGGATCGGGCAACGATGTTCTGTTGGGCAACGACAGCGACAACACGCTGACCGGCAACGACGGCGATGACGTCCTCTACGGCGGCGGTGGTTTTGATTTGCTTGACGGTGGCCAGGGAAGTGACACGGCTGATTACTCCAACAATCCGGAGGGCGTTATCGCCCGCATGGACCTGGGCTGGGTCACCGACATTTCAAATGGACAGTCGGGTTTTGTAGACCTCGTCAACGATGTCGCCAATGACGTCGTTGCGCATGACGATCTGGTTGACATCGAGAATCTCAACGGCTCGAATTTCAACGACCTGATCTTCGGAGACAATCAATCCAACACGCTTTCCGGTGGCCTTGGCGATGACTTGATCGTTGGATACGGCGGCGCTGACATTCTTTTGGGCGGAGCCGGCAAGGACGAACTTTACGCCGTGTCTGGCGACGGCAACAAACTTGTTGGCGGCGCGGACCAGGACACGCTCTTCAGTGGGATCGGTGCAGATGAATTTGTGTTCGCAGCCGGTGAGGGCAGTGCCACCCTTGCAGATGCCGACCAGATTCGTTTCTTCCAGGATGGTATTGACAAGATTGTCATAACCGGCGGCATCACCTTCGCGGATCTGACGATCAGCGACGACGGTAACGGAAATGCCTCGATCTATGACAACGTCAACAATCAGTATGTCGCGTTGGTCACGCTGACGTCAGCGAGCAGTCTTACCGCATCCGATTTCACGTTCGGTTCGGATCCGATTGTCCTCGATCTTGACGGGGACGGTGTCGAACTGATGTCCGCCGCGAATGGCGTCGCGTTCGATCAAAATGCCGATGGTGATTTGGAACAGACCGGCTGGACCGGTGCCGATGACGGCCTGCTGGTAATGGACCTTGACGGCTCCGGCCGCATCGAAAACGGTACCGAGGTCTTTTCGGAAGTCTTTAATGGCGGATCTTACGCAAATTCGCTTGAAGCTCTGGCGTCACTTGACGAGAACGGCGACGGCGTCATCGACGCGGCCGACAACGCATATGGCGATATCGGTATCTGGCAGGATGCCAATTCGGACGGTGTCACCCAAGACGGTGAACTGAAGTCGCTGGAAGAACTTGGAATTGAAGCGATCGGATTGCAGGCGGACAGTGTCTACAAGGACGTTGCCGGAAATACCGTCTACGCCGAAGGTGAATTCCGGAAGGCCGACGGCAGTGTTGGTTCCTTCGCCGGCGTATCCTTCACTCTCGCCGGTGAAAGCCAGGCAGAGGCAGAAGAGACCACCCGCCAATCAGCCGCGATCGCAGCGGGTGTCGGTCTGGTCGTCTACGCTGCTTCCGCGCAAGAAGTCGCCGCGGGTCTTTCAGACGTTCGGATCACCACGGCGCCTCAGTCCGGTGACGTCACGGTTGCGCCGGACTTCAGCGTTTCCGTGGCTCCGGCAAATGGATTTGAGGGCACGGACACGGTTGAGTTCGAGCTGGTCTTCTCAGACGGATCTGTCGTGACACGCGAAGTTGTGTTCGAGGCGCAGGCCGAAACGGAAACCGCGCCGGCAACACAGAGCCCTGTCGACGACAGCGCCGGGACAACGACCACGACTGACAATCAAACAGACACCAATCCCACTGAAACCGTTTCGGACATGTCCGAGTTCGCCGCACTCGTGACCGGGTCGGTTATCACGGGCGACGATGGCGACAACGTTCTGGTCGGTACCTCTGGCGATGACGTTTTGATCGGTGGTCTGGGAGCGGACATCCTGACCGGAGGAGACGGCGCGGACACCTTCGTTCTCGCGTCGCTTGCCGATGCTGACATCATCACCGACTATGATTTCGCCCAGGGCGATACGATCGATCTCGGAGATCTTCTCGATGGCGCGTTCGGCCAGGGAAGCAGCGCCGAAGAGTTTGTGCGTGTTGAAAAGCAAGCCGACGGCGATGTAACACTGACCGTTGATCTTGACGGACAGGGTTCCGGCCACGACTGGCAGGACGCTGCCACGCTGCAAGGTCACGCATCCATGGGTGAAACGATCCGGGTCGTGCTGGATGCAGAAGGAACTGAAGCCCAGATCCCGGTCAACGTGGCCTGATCCTGTGACAGCGAAACCGGAAAGGCGGCTGGAGGCCGCCTTTTCATTCAGACTGCACGAGGCTATTTGATCGCGTATGTGAGCGTTAGTATCAGCTTTGCCGGCTTGATTGCCGGCGCAGGTGCATGCTCCCCGCAAGCCCGACTACAACAAGTGCGATCGCCGCAATAACCGAAAGCAATCTTGTTGTTGCCGGTATGCTGAGCGAATCCGCGCTGTCTCCGTCGCTTTCGCTGGCCGGCAGACCTGCGGTTGATTGCGGAGCAACGGCATTTAGCCGCGTCAGCATCGTCAGTTCACTCGCTGTCAGGAAACCCGCGAGCTTGCCGGAAACGCTGGCCGGTTTATTGATATCCGGGATGTCTGCGGAAACTGCCGGGCTGGAGAACTCACCGGACGGTTTGGTGATGTTGGTGGCTGTAAGCAGTTTCTCTCCGTCCCGTCCCGTGAGCGTAATCTGTGCAAGACCTGTTTCGGCCACGGCAGCATTCAGAACGGTTTGAAGATAAGCCTCCAGTTCCTGAACTTCCTCGCCCTCAGGCCAACGTTCTGCAACGTCCACGAATTCTGATATCAGGGGGAGTGTCGCAAGTTCCTCCAGGCGCAGGCGCGGTGCCGTCAGGCGGGCTTCGCGCAGGGCATCGACAAGCAGATCGCGTTCGCTTTCCACCACCGCGCGTTCCGCGACAAGCCGTTTTTCCTGATGGTCGGCCAGGAAATGGCCGCCTGCAAGGACAATGGCTGCAAGCAGGCACGTCGAGATAGCAAGGGCGATCGCACGGGTCTGTCCCGGCATTTTTCGAATCGCTGAGCTTTGTGCCTGTTCACGCATTCGCGCCATATAGCACACACCTGCGCGAAAAGATGGAGGATAGTTTCACCTATCCTGCGACGGTGTCCGTATCGTCACGATCGCAAGCAGATTTCAACGGGTTGCGGCTTTCAGGCGTGCCGCCAGTTGCACAGGGGGGCCGGGTTCCCTGATGTGCGCCCATTCACCGGCCGCGTTGACGGAATAAAGCGGCTTGTAGTGAGGAAGGTCGCGCTCGAAGCGGACACGCGAAAAGCGGTTGTCCAGAACCAGCCACTGTCCCTTGTGCCGGACCGTGAGGACAGCGTGGAACTGCCGAACGGCTGTATCGCGCAAAACCACGATCCGCATGTCGTCGTCACTGATGCCGAGATCACGGAGGAGGGCATATTTCAGGATCGCGAAGTCTTCACAGTCGCCTGCACGATGTGACAGGGTTTCAGCCGGGCTCGCCCAGTATTCTGCGGTCCCGTATAGGGTGGTGTCTTCCCGGTATGTCAGAAGGCGATTGACCAGTTCATTGACTTTCGGGATTTGAAGGCCCCTGCGCTTCGGCCGCACCTTTTCAAGAATGGCGCGATAGGCGGGGTCATCCAGAGCGAAAGTCCGGGCGGAAGCCGTCTCGGCGGCAAGCCCGGCAGTGGCCTTTTGCCAGCGCCGGGTGATCGGCGAAAGTCCGACCGATCTCCCGAAGGCACCAAAGACCACGGTCGGCTTCACGGCTTTCTCGTTGTCTTCGGCGGCGGTCGCCGCAACTTTAATGCCGTTGTCCAAGGGCTTTGGCTGCGGAGACCTGATGCCGATTGCCGGCCTTGCGGCTCTGGCCGCCGTTGTCAGGGCAGTTGCCTTGCGCATGTTGGCAAGCGGAGCGACGGTCGAGATCAAGCGGCCCGTTGAACCTTGTGCGGCAGCTTCGGAGTTGCCGGGGCCTGGTTCAGGCATGCTCTCCGCAAATGCGCCGGAAACCGTCCATAGCATGACAAGCATGGACAGGCTGAAAAGCCATGTCGCAGCAACGCCATGTTGTCGTGCAGCCGTGGCCGCCGGAGCGGCTGCTCGGGAATCCATCTGCCGATCGCCTCGTTCTTGTCGAGACGTCAGCGCTCCCTGAGAGCTTCATCCCGAACCTTTTTTATCGGCTTCAAGATGTAATCCAGGACCGTTTTCTCGCCGGTTAATATATCGATCGACGCAACCATTCCTGGTATTATTGGTAAAGGTTCGGTGTCCGAACCCAGATAGTTTTTATCTGTTCTTATCATGACGCGGAAAAAGCGATTGCCTTCCTCGTCTTCCGTCGTGTCGGCGCTTATGCGCTCCAGACTGCCTTCAAGACCGCCGTAGACCGAAAAATCATAGGCGGTAATCTTGACCTGCGCCTTTTGACCCGGATGCAGAAAGGCAACATCCTTGGGCCTGATCTGAGCTTCGATCAGAAGGGTGTCTTCCAGTGGTACGATCTCCACCAGATCCGCGGCCGGCTGAACCACGGCACCTATGGTGGTGATGTTCAGTTTGTTGATGATCCCCTTGACCGGCGAAACCAGTTCGGTTCTGCGCACCTTGTCGGCCGCACCTCTGAGCGTTTCCTCGATGACGGCAAGTTCGCCCCGGCTTTCCGCCAGTTGCTGGCTGGCCTCGGAGACAAATGTCGCAACGGCGCTGCCGGAGCGCTCGCGCGCTTCTTCCTTGGCCGCGAGTGCCCTTTGAACCGATGCCTTGGTTATTGCAAGTTCGCCTTCGCTTTCGGTGAGTTGGCGCTGCAGCTGCAGGAACTCGATTTCGGGCAGAACCCTCCGCTCATAAAGATTCTGCTTGATCTCGACTTCGCGCTTCATGATCTCAATCACGGATTCGAGCTTGTCCTGTTTGGCCAGCAGTTCCTGGTATTCCTGCTCGCGTTGGGAGGCCTGGTTCTGAAGAACGCGGAGTTCGTTCTCCAGGCGTGCTTTCTTGTCCCGGTAAACATTTTCCTCCTCCGCGATAAGGCGCGGCGCTTCCGTTGCAAGTTCCTGCGGAAAGGCGAGGGGTTTTTCCTCCGCTTCGGAATCGAGCCGGGCCACCCTGGCCATCAGGGCCCAACGGCGTTGGCGGACTTCGCCGAGCTGTGAGGAGAAGTTCGTATCGTCAATCTCGATGAGCGGCTGACCCTGTTCGACCACATCGCCTTCCCGAACGAAGATCTTCTCAACGATCCCCGGTTCCGGCGCCTGGACGACCTGAATTTGCCGGGAAGGCACAACACGTCCATCGCCGCGGGTGACTTCCTCCAGGGTCGCAAAATAGGCCCAGGCGAGGGCGGCGACGATCAGGACAAGCCCGATGCGGATCACGTTCGTCGTGTAACGCGGTGGCTTCGTCTGAATGACGTCGCGAATGTCGTTCGCGTAATTCCAATCGCCGGAACTCATGCGCCATCCCCTTCAGAGTTCTGCTGAGTGGCCGCGTTGACCGCGCCGAGTTCCTGAAGTTTCTTGAGGACGTCAGATCGTGGGCCGTCCAGGGCGAGTTTGCCGTAGTCGAGTGTGATCAACCGGTCTGTCAGTTCGACAAGGCTCATGCGGTGGGTGCTTATAATCACCGTCGTATCCGGCGTGTTGTAGTCCATCAGCCTGGAAATCAACCGCCGTTCCGATGCAAGGTCCAGGTGGCTGGAGGGCTCGTCCAGAAACAGAACACGCGGTTTGCGCAGCAAGATCCTGGCAAGGGCGACAGCCTGTTTCTGCCCTCCTGAAAGGAAGCGTCCTCCTTCACCCACCTGGAGATCGTAGCCGAGCGGGTTCTGGGCGACGAACTCCTCGACGCCGGCGATCCGTGCGGCCTCAACAAGGGCATCGTCATCGGCGAAGGGATCGCCGGCGCTGATGTTCTCGCGCACGGTTCCGGTGAAGAGCACATTGTCCTGCGAGAGAAAGCCGACGTTGGACCTGAGGTCGGCCGGGTCGAATTGCCGTGTATCTGTGCCGTCTATCAGAACCGTACCGTTCGAAGGATAATACAAGCCGGACAGAAGGCGGCCGATTGTGCTCTTCCCCGAACCGACACGACCGATCAGGCCAACGGTTTCGCCTGGCGCGATCCTGAACGAAATGTTTTTGAGACTGTCATCCTCAGCGCCCGGATAACGGAAGTCGACGCCCTTGAATTCGACCGATCCGGACGCGATTCGCTTGTTGATATAGGTTCGGCCGGGTTTGCGTTCCGTCTCTGTTTCCATGACCTCGTTGAGGATCTTGTAGGAATGAAGGGTCTGGCGCAGCCGGGTCAGCGTATTGGCGACATTGGCAAGCGGGGCAAGCACACGGCCTGACAGCATCATTGCCGCGATCAGGGCCCCCATTGTGATATCGCCGCTCTGGATCAGGTAAACGCCCCACACAATGATCACGATGGAAACCGATGCCTGGACGAGGCCTGTGCCCGATTGTGCGATCAGCGCCCAGAAGCGCCCTTTCATGATCGCGGCACTGCTTGCAGCGACAGAGCGCTCCCATTTCGTCTGCATCCGGCCTTCGGCATTGAGCGCTCTGACTGTGTCCAGATTGGCAATGCTTTCAACGAGAATGGAATGGCGGATGGCGCTTTCGCGGTGCGATTGCTCAATTGCGCCGGAAAGCGGCGCCTGAACGAACAGGCTGATCGCAAGCACGATGGGCACCGCGACAAGCGGGACCACCGCGATCGGCCCGACGAGGAGAAACAGGACCGCAACAAAAATGCCGATGAAGAAGACGTCGATGATCGAGATCAGCGACGATGACGTGATGAATTCGCGGACATTTTCGAATTCGCGGATGTGATTGGCAAACTGGCCGGAACTGACCGGGCGCTTTTCAAAGTCGATTGCGAGCGCGTGAGCGAATATTCTGCTCGCCAGCGCGTTGTCGGCCTGTTTGCCGGCAACGTTGATGATCTGGCCGCGGGCAATCTTCAGGATGAAGTCGAAGACCAGTGTCAGAATGACCCCGATCGCGAGCGCCCAAAGCGTCGGGATCGCAAAATTCGGGACGACGCGATCATAGACGTTCATCGTGAATAGCGGCGAGGCGAGTGCCAGCAGATTGATCATGAGGGCAGCAATTGCAACATGCGTGTAGTCGCGCCAGTAGCTTGAGATGGTGCTCCAGAACCAATGCCCGTCCGATCCGAGCGCACGCTCACTCTTGCCGGACTTGTCCACGGCCGGCTGAAAGAAGATCGCGTAACCGCTGTAGGATGCCCTGAAATCGGAAAGCGCGAGCCGTTGTGTCTGGGAAGTCTCAACCGGATTGATCAGTTCGGCCTTGCCCGACTGCCTGTCCATGCCCGTGAGCACCCGCAGTTCCGAGTTGTCCAAGGTGACGAGGCAGGGCAGGGCCGCAAGGGGTATCGCATCCAGGTCTATTTTTTCCGGCAGAACCTTCAGGCCGCAATTTGCTGCAGCACGACCGAGCAATCCCACGGAAAGGCGATCACCGGTGCGCGGGAGGCCATTCCAGATCACGGCGTCCGAAACGACGTAGCCGTGTACCCGCGCGATGTGTTTCAGACATTCGGCCAACGGGTCTGATGACGTCTGAGCGGACGGCGGCAGTGCCGTTTCATTCGTCTCTTCGGTACTTTTCTTGAGCATCTCTGGTTTGAACCGAGGTCTGTTGCCGCGCAAAGGAATTGCCAATCGCCCGGGTTCTGATGCCCGGAGCAGCCGTTAAGACCTGTCTTTCAACGGCAAGACACATTCTGCGGTCGTCGAACGTAAACTATTGTGCTGCCGGATGCCCGGCAAACTCAATATGGGTTCGAAACGTTAGAATTTACGTAATGGTTCAAGATTGAGTGGATTTCGGGGCAGGATCGTCGCAGCTTCCCGTTGCCCGTCCGTCGCTTCGGGAGGAGGAGTAACGCTGAGATAGGCGAGCAGATCGCCGGATGTTGCCCGCAGCTGATAGGTGGAGAAGGCATAGACTGCGCGCACGGAAATCAGCTCGATCTCGCTGTTGAACAGGGCGTTTTCGGCGTTCAACACGTCAAGCAGCGTCCGCTGGCCGATGTCGTATTCCTGCCGGTAGCCTTCCACGACCTGCCGGTTCGCGGCCAGTTGCTCGCGCAGGGATCTGATCCTGTCGGTCGTTGTGCTGACGGCTGCAAAGGAGCGCTGAATGCCTTCCTTGAGTTCGCGGCGGATTCGGTCGACCCGGATCTGGGCCTCCGTAAGGCGTTCGCTGTATTCCTGGCTCAGGGCCGAGTCACGGCCGCCGTTATAGAGGTTCCAGGAAAAGATTACCTTTCCGGAATACTCGTTGTTGCGCCCTTCGATGCCGCCGACATCATCGCCGACCGTTGCCTGGCCCTGCAGGGCGACTTCGGGAAGGAAGTTGCCCTTGCTCGCTTCATATTCAAACTTTGCCGCATCCGCGTCTGCAAGCGCGGCCCGGACCGTCGGATGCGTCTGCACCGCAGAATCAACAAGCTGATTGACACTTCCGTTGGGAAGCCTGGCAGGTGTCGCCGGTGCCAGCGATGCAGGCTTTCTGCCCACGACGCGTTCATATTTGGCAATCGTGTCCAACAGCGACTGCTGGACTTCCGATACGATCACTTCTGCGGCGGCAACCCGCTCCCGGGCCTGTGCCAGATCCGCGGCACCGGTCTCGCCGCCTTCAAACCGCAGGCGTACGTCGGAAAAGATGCGTTTGTGCTTTTCGACATTCAGTCTTGCCTTGGCCAGGATCGCTGTGCTGCGGAGTACATCGATATATGACTCGACCGCATCCAGCGCGATCGCCTCGGAGCGTTCCATGACACGCAGCGCGGCGCCATCAACACGGGCGCTCTGACGATAAACCTCGTTCACCGAGGCAAAGCCGTCGAAGAGCAGCTGCTGTACCGTTACCGTGAACTCTTTTGAAAACCGCCATTCGTCATTTTCGTCGGCATTGAAGGAATTCGGCCGGTCAAGCCGTTCCGGGCCAAGTTCTGCCGACAGATCCAGCGTGGGCAGGAAGGCACCTTGAGAGCGACGGTATTCGCTGTCGCGCGCGCGCCGGTTGGCGGCCGACTCCAGCACATCAGGATTGGTCGATACAGCTTCCTGAACAACTTGTCTCAGGTCAGCGGCGACTGAGGCTTCGACCAGACAAACGCTCAACAGAAGGGCCGGTATAATACGCATAGACGACAGTGCCACATTTTTGTTCTTTGTTCGGCGCACACTATTATACCTTCCAACGCATTCCCATGCTTTTGTTGTGTAGGCCGAAGGGTAATTGATGCCTGTGTTGCTAACGCGCAACGAATTCCGTGTAAAGGTCACATTTTAGGACGAATTTTAATATTTTATTTACCATAAATTCATGCTGGAAATGCAGCTTTGGAGTGTGCCTTCAGTTGAAATCGCAAAAATCCTCCATTTTTATTCATTTTTGACCTTACCCTGCGTTCGCACCAAGTAATCCCGGTAAATTTTCTTCACTTTGAGGTATCGTTGTTTTTGTCCATGGTGTTCGCCGCGCTGAAGTCACGGCGCAGCGGGTCAGGCCGAGCATCATGTGCGCTCGAAGGGCTCCCGGCCGGGTCCGGCAATGCGATGTTTCCTGCCGCCTGGCGGCCTTCGCAGGTGCTCCGGCGGGTTCAGGGGACGATCCGGGCGGTGGCCGGACATGCGATGAACAGGGGACGGCTCACGTAAATCGTTGGAAATCGGGCTGAAAAGCGTTAGGACGGTGAGTTGGAGCCCGTCGGGACGCATTCGGCGGATGATGAAACGGATTTCGGGACGAGTTCCGCTTGATTTCTTTCAGACCAGTTTTGAACGTTCTCGGGTTCTTGTATGTCGGCCTTGCGACCGCCATGCTCATTCCGGCAATTGTCGATGTTGCCCAGAAGAATGCTGATTGGCAGGCATTTGTCTTTTCCGCCTTGCTGACGGGCCTGTTCGGAATGCTGTTGTCGCTGGCGGTCGGCGGATCGCTTCGCGAAGGCCTCGATACCCGTCAGACCTTCATCCTGACGACCTTGTCCTGGGCGACCTTGCCGGCCTTTGGAGCCTTGCCGTTCCTCTGGCTCGGCATCGGCTACGCAGACGCGGTGTTCGAAGCGGTCTCAGGCTTTACGACAACCGGCTCCACTGTGTTGAGCGGGCTGGACAGCTTGCCGCCGGGTCTTTTGGTCTGGCGCTCCATGCTCCAGTGGATGGGCGGTGTTGGTATCATCGTCATGGCGATTGTTTTGCTGCCCTTTCTCAGGATCGGCGGGATGCAGCTGTTTCAGAGCGAAAGTTCGGACCGTTCCGAAAAGATCGTCAGCCGGTCCGTTGAGCTTATCCGTCTGATCGGGCTGGCCTACCTGTTTCTGACCGTTCTGTGCATCGCGGCCTATCTCGCAACGGGCATGGAGCTGTTTGACGCCTTCAACCACGCGCTCACGACGATTGCGACCGGTGGTTATTCGACGCACGATGAATCCTTCGGTTACTTCAAGAACCCGGCTTCGGGCTGGGTGGCCGTCGTGTTCATGATCATCGGCGCCTTGCCGTTCGTGCTGCTTATTCAGGCCTTGCGCGGGCATCCCCTGCAGCTGTGGCGCGACCCGCAGGTGCGTGCGCTCCTGGGGTTCCTTGCCCTCGTTTCGCTGACGCTGACTGTCTATCTGGGCATCAACATGCGGTTCCCGTTCGAAGAGGCGCTGCTTCGGGCGACTTTCAATGTTGTCTCGATCGTAACCGGCACCGGCTATGCGCTGGGTGATTTTTCGCAATGGGGTGCGCCGGTTGTCGGCATCGCCTTTCTGTTGATGTTTGTCGGCGGCTGCACCGGTTCCACCACCGGCGGCATCAAGATTTTCCGCTTTCTGGTCTTCTTCGGCACGGTGCGCGCGCATCTGCGCCGCATGGTCCGGCCACACAGGATCATGTCGGAAGAATATGCCGGCACCCGGCTGACGCCCGAATTGTCGTTCTCGGTTCTGGCGTTTCTCGTGGTCTATATGGGCTCTGTCGGGATCATCACCGTGGCGCTGTCGTTCTTCGATCTCGACCTGGTCACGGCAATTTCGGCCGCGGCGACGTCCGTCGGCAATGTCGGGCCGGGGCTCGGGCCTGTGATCGGTCCTGCCGGCCATTTCGCACCGCTGCCCGATGGCGCAAAGTGGCTGCTGTCATTCGCGATGCTGGTTGGCCGTCTCGAACTGTTCACGGTATTGGTGTTGCTGGATCCGGACTTCTGGTCCAAGTAGACCCGGCACAGCATCTTCTTTCAATGATGGGAATACCGACATGAAATTTGCTGAACCCCTGGTCGGCGGCCGCCTGGTCAAGCGCTACAAGCGATTTCTTGCCGATGTCGTTCTCGACGGGGACGGCAGTGAGATCACGGCGCATTGTGCGAATCCGGGATCGATGCTGGGACTTAAAGAGCCGGGTGCGCGCGTCTGGCTGTCTCCTTCCAACAATCCGAAGCGAAAGCTGAAATATTCCTGGGAGATCATCGAGGCGGACGGCGCGCTTGTGGGTATCAACACGGCGCTTCCGAACAAGCTCGTGGAAGAAGCCATCGAAGACGGGCGTTTCAGTGAGCTGTCCGGCTACGCCTCCCTGAAGAGGGAAGTCAAATACGGCAAGAATTCCCGTATCGATATCCTTCTCGAAGACAGCGACGGCGGCAAGACCTATGTCGAAGTAAAGAATGTCCACCTGATGCGGCAGCCGGGCGTTGCTGAATTCCCCGACAGTGTGACGGCGCGGGGCGCGAAGCATCTCGGCGAGCTTGCCGACATGGTGGCCGAAGGCCACAGGGCGGCGATGGTTTTCCTCGTGCAGCGGCCGGACTGTGAACGCCTCAGTCTTGCGGAAGATATCGATCCGGCTTACGCGGCCGCTTTCCGTGCGGCCAGGAGTGCCGGTGTGCACGTTCATGCCATCGGCTGTGACGTCCGCCTGGACGGCATCGACGCGGTCAAGCCAGTGAAGATCACCATCTGATCGGCGCGGGACGGGGCCGGGGAAGCCAATCGGACGCAGGATTTCCAGAGGGGCCGGTCAGCCCGCCGTGTCCTTTGAGAGCGGCGGCTGGAACTGCCAGCCCATGTCCCACGGAAAATAGATCCAGGTATCCTGGGAAACTTCCGTGATGAACGTATCGACCATCGGCACGCCGACGGGTTTGGCATAGACGGTGGCATAGTGTGCCTTCGGCAGCATTTCGCGCACGACCTTGAGGGTCTTTCCCGTGTCGACCAGATCGTCGATCACAAGCACGCCACTGCCTTCGCCGTCCTCAAGATCCACCACTTTCGGGTCGACCGGCTTGATCACCTTGAGCTGCCCCTGATTTTCGTAGTCGTGATAAGAGGCGATGCAGACGGTCTCGATCGTTCTTATCCCGAGTTCACGGGCAACAATGCCGGCCGGAACCAGGCCGCCGCGCGTGATGCAGACGATGGCTTTCCATTCGCCTTCGCTCGACAGCCGCCAGGCGAGGGCACGGGAGTCGCGATGGAACATGTCCCAGGAAACCGGGAATGCTTTGTTTTGAGTGGAATTCTCCATGTTCGATCTCGCTTTTTAGGAGTCCAGTATCTCGGCGACGGCCTGAGCTACATCATCTGCAGCTGCATTGAGCACGGTTTCGTCCCGGGACCGTATGACAATCTGGGTGGTGAACTTGCCGTCCGAGGCGTTCGGGTATGATCCGATCAGGGTCTGCGGATGAGCGTCTTGGATTGCGGCGAGCCTGTCGGCAATCCGGCTTTCAGGCATGTCGGCGGCAACCGTTTTCGACAGCATCTTCTTGCCGGTTTTCAGCGTCGGGGCGATCGCGTCCATCATGGCCTGCATGATGGACGGGACGCCGGCCATCACATGAACGTTTTCGATCCTGAATCCCGGGGCCTTGGACACCTTGTTCTCGATAAGGTCCGCTCCTTCGGGAATGCGGGCCATGCGCTGGCGCGCCGGTGTGAACTGACCGGGTTGATAATGCTTTTCCATGATGGCGACCGCACGCGGATCGAGATTCAAGGGCACATTGAACGCCGCGGCCACACTTTCCGCGGTGATGTCATCATGTGTCGGACCGATTCCGCCGGAGGTGAAGACGTAGCTGTATCTTGCGCGAAGCGCGTTTACCGCAGAGACGATTTCGCCCTGTTCGTCCGGAACAACACGCACCTCTTTCAAATCGATGCCGAGGGAGGTCATGTAGTCGGCCACGAAGCCGATATTCTTGTCTTTCGTGCGGCCGGACAGGATTTCGTCTCCGATGACCAGAAACGCGGCGGTTACGACATCATCTGCCTTCTGACCGGTCATCGTTGCACTCCCTCACTCTTGAATGGGATTTCGCTTTATCCCAGCTTTGTGCCGGGCTCAAGCCAAAGACGGTTTATTGATCGGGTGTCCAGCCATAAATGTGGTCGAAACGCTCGGCAAGCTTTCTTGGCTTGGTAAGGCGCAGGACGGTATCCCGTGCAAGGGCCATGGGTCCGGAGAAGTGGAATGTGCGCGCGTTGCCGAACGAAATGCCCTGAATCCGGGCTGCCCTGGGTTTGCGTTCCCGCTCAAACGCGCGCAAGGCGGCCGGAATGTTGTCCACGTCCCCTGGCAGGTGTTTTGCGAGAATCGCCGCATCTTCGATGGCCATCGCCGCGCCCTGCGCCATGAAGGGCAGCATGGCATGGGCCGCATCGCCGATCAGCGCGAGATTACCGTGTGACCAGGGACCGGATGCCTCGACGCTGCACAGGGCCCATTTCAGCCATTGCTGGGGAGCGTTGAGGAGGTTCCGGGTCTCTGCCGGCCAGTCCTTGAAGACACGCACGACGGTTTCCTTGTCGGCTTCCGCCGACCAGATCTCGTCTTCCCAATCCTCCTTGGCGAGCACGACGATGTTCAACTGGCTTCCCCCGCGTATGGGGTAATGCACCAGATGACAGTCCTTGTGAAACCACAGGCCGGTGTCTTTGGCGTATTTCGGACCGACCTGATCAATCGGTACCGTTGCCCGATAGGCGACCTGACCGCTGAAGCGTGCCTTGTTGTGGCCGGGAATGTGCTGCCGGGTTTTCGACCAGACGCCGTCCGCGCCGATCAGCGCCTTGCAGTTCAGGTTCCCGGTCTTGTCGTTTTCGCGAAAGATGCAGACGAGTTGGTCATAAGGCGTTGCGGTCAGATCCTTGACTTCACAGGAAAGACGGATCGTGATCCCGGGTGTCGACTGCGCCTTTTCCAGCAGAACCCTTTGCAGGTCGGCCCGGTGGATCACCCAGAACGGGTTTTTGTGCCGCTCCCTGATAAAAGCGCCGAGTTCGACACGCGCGATCTGCCTGCCGCTTTTGCCGGACCAGATACGAATGCTGTCCGGGGCGTGTGCGAAAGGTTCCAGCGCTTGAAGAACGCCCAATTCATTCAGCACGGCACAGGCGTTGGGAGACAGTTGCAGGCCGGCGCCAACTTCAGAAATCTCGCGGGCACGTTCAAGCAGAACGACTTCGTGACCCTGACGCTGAAGGGCAAGCGCCGCACACAGTCCACCGATGCCGCCACCGGCGACAACAATCGGATCGGTGCCCTGGTCGGTATCGGTCATGAGCCGCGGGTCTCTCAGGCGGCTTCCGGTGTCCAGACGCAGTCGTTGGGAGACGACTCTTCCGCTTCAAGCGTCGGATCGAACTTGTAGAGCGTGGAGCAGTACGGGCAGACGATTTCGTTCTCGGTGCCCATATCCAGAAAGACATGGGGATGATCGAACGGAGGTTTCGCGCCAATGCACATGAATTTGCGTGTGCCGATCGCGATCGAATCATGTCCGCTTGTGTTCTGAAAATGCGGGACAACCTGATCCGCCATTGTCACATTCCTCTTGGTCATGGTGGGACAGCGTTCCCGATAGCAAATTTCGCGGACCATATCCATTCGTAATCTGCCGGGGCAGGGCACTGGCGATGCGGTCCACTGCCGCATCAAGGCATTTTTGCCGTTGCCCATTTTCTCCTTTGCCAAGCGGGTTCGATCGCCTTAGTGTAAAAATCCGCAGTGTTTGCCGTTTACGTAAAGGTCATGTCTATGCCGTATGTCGATCTGGATGGTGTCGGGATATCCTATCTCGATGAAGGGGCCGGGGACCCGATCCTGCTCATTCACGGGTTTGCATCGAACAAGACGGTCAACTGGCAATATCCGGGTTGGGTCGATCTACTGGTCAAGGACGGTCGGCGCGTCATTGCCATCGACAACCGGGGTCACGGAGAGAGCGATAAACTCTATGACCCGGCGGACTACGGTGCCCCGCTGATGGCCGAGGATGCCAGGAAACTGCTCGACTACCTGAACATCGATCAGGCGGACATCATGGGATATTCCATGGGCGCGAGGATCTCTGCCTTCCTGACGCTCAACCACCCGGAGAAAGTCCGCCGGGCGATCTTCAGCGGGCTCGGATACGGCATGGTGACGGGTGTTGGTGACCCGGAGCCGATCGCATCTGCGCTTGAAACCGAGCGGATACAGGACATCACGGATCGAACGGGCCGGGCGTTCAGGGCCTTTGCCGACCAGACCGGGTCCGACAGGCTGGCCCTGGCGGCCTGCATGCGTTCCTCGAGGCAGAAGATCAGCGAGGATGATGTTTCGCACATCACGCGCCCCGTGCTGGTTGCCGTGGGAACCAAAGACGACATCGCAGGATCGCCCCACAAGCTCGCGGAGTTGATCCCGCATGCGGAAGTTCTCGAAATCCCGGGGCGGGATCACATGGTGGCCGTCGGGGACAAGGTCCACAAGCAGGGCGTTCTGGCGTTCCTGAACAATATCGAGGCCTGACTGCGTCGGCGCAGGGCGACAAAAGCGTGCGGGGAAAGGACGCCTGAGAGGAAATGATGGGACCGAAGCGTGTGGAGTTTCAGGGAGCGGAAAAGAACATTCTGGTTGCGGACCGCTATGGAACAGGCAACCAGCCGGTCGTAATGCTTCATGGCGGCGGGCAGACCCGCCATTCCTGGGATGCCGCGGCAGTGAGGATCGCAGCGCTCGGGCATCCGGTGTATGTGCTGGACCAGCGCGGTCACGGAGAAAGCGACTGGGTCGCGTCCGAAAACTACCTGTTTTCCGATTTCGCGCTCGACCTGGTTGCCGTTACGAGGCAGGTCGTGGCGCTTCACAAGGCCAGGCCCGTGGTTGTCGGGGCGTCTCTCGGCGGCTTTGCCGGCATGTTGGCCGAGGGTAGTGAAAACCCGGGTGGGCTGTCGGCGCTTGTGCTTGTCGACATCACGCCGCGTGTCGATCTGGGGGGCGTCAGCAAGATCATCGGCTTCATGGGCGACCGGGTCGAAGAAGGGTTTGCGGATGTGGAAGAGGCGGCGGAGGCCATCTCGCGCTATCTGCCAAACAGAACCCGGCCGAAAGACCTGTCCGGACTTTCCAAGAACCTCCGTCTTCACGGTGACGGGCGCTATCGCTGGCATTGGGATCCGGCTTTCCTGAAGTCGCGGCAGAACAGGGATCACAGTGTCGCGGAGGAAGTCCAGGCAAACATGCTGGCGGCGGCCGGCAACCTGTCCCTGCCGGTGCTCCTCGTGCGTGGCCGGAACTCAGAGCTCGTCTCGATGGAACATGTGAAGGAGTTCCTGGAACACGTTCCGCATGCGAAATTTACCGACATCCAGGATGCAGGGCACATGGTGGCCGGTGACCGGAACGATGTTTTTGCAACAGCAGTCGAAGATTTTCTCGTGGACCTGAGATCGGAAGCCGAACAGGTTTGAAGAGATTGAAAGAGCGATTTTTCAGGGCATTGTGATGATTTTCTCAGACAATGAATCATCGGTGCCGCCGCAGAAGGATCCAGCGGGGCCGCATTCGACGGACAAGCCTGTCAGTTGCCTGAAAATTCGGGGTGCCGTTTTTCCAGAAAGGCGCGGCATCCCTCGCGGTAGTCTGCACTTTCAATGCAGCTCTGCGCATTCTGGCGATGTATTTCAGGCTCGCGCGCGGTTTTTGCACTCAGTTCGTTTACGGCCTGCTTCGCGGCCCAGATCGAAAGCGGCGCGTTTGAGACGATCGTGTCGCAGAGCGCATTGATCCGCTCCTGCAGGTTCGGAGGATCCACTGTTTCATTGATCAGGCCCATCTGCAGCGCGTCTTGCGCGGCAAACCGGTTTCCTGTGAACAGGATGCGTTTCGCGTTGGAGGAAGAGACGGTTTCCAGCAGGTCCGACAATGCTTCGGGAGGGTAGGCCAGACCGAGTTTCGCAGCCGGTATCCCGAAAAAGGCGGTCGTTGACGCTATCCGCAGATCGCAGGCGAGCGCAAGTCCCAGGCCACCGCCGAGGCAGGGGCCCTCGATGGCTGCGATGACGGGCACCGCAAGTGACTTCAGCGCGCTGAAGGCGGCCACATTGATTTCGTCGTAGTGCAGGGCGTTCTCCTTGGTGGAGCGGATTGCTTCAAACTCCGAAATGTCTGCACCTGCGCAGAAGCTTTTCCCGCCTTCGCCCCTGACGACGCAAACCCTGACATCCTGAACCTCGGCAAGTTCCGCAAGCAGGTCCGGAATGCGCTCCCAGGCGGCAAGAGACAGCGCGTTTTTGCGTTCCGGAGCGTTCAGAACAAGCTCCGCGACCATGCCGTGAATGTTCAGAACGGGATTCGGCTGGCTTGCATGGCTGGACATGTCTGGTCTCCAAGAAGTGATCGTCAAGGTATTTCGACGTTGAAAATCTTAACGATTTGGCTCTCATAAAAAGGCTTCATATCTGATATCAGCAAGTTTCATTTTGGAATATCAGACGACAGTCCTATTTTAGGGTAGCGTTTGTGACGGCTTGAAGAGGAGAGAGCCATGTCGGCACCGATTACCAAGTCCGGCCTGAAACACGTTCCGACCCATGATCCGGTCTGGCAGCAATTGCGTGATGAAGCTCAGCAGATGGTTGCCGCCGAACCGGCGCTGTCTTCCTTCGTTTATGAAACTGTCCTGAACCACGACAGCCTCGAAGAGGCCGTCCTGCATCGCCTTGGCGACAGGCTCGGACGCGATGTTGTTTCCGCTTCTCTCATCCGGCAGACCTATCTGGAAGCGCTCGCCGACGAACCGGAACTTGCGAAGATTTTCCGCGTCGACATCGTTGCGGTGTTCGATCGCGACCCGGCCTGCTTCCGCTACCTGGAACCCGTGCTTTATTTCAAGGGGTTTCACGGCTTGCAGACGCATCGCCTGGCGCATTGGCTCTGGCGCAAGGGCCGCAAGGATTTTGCGCTCTATCTTCAAAGCCGGGCGTCAGAGGTTTTCCAGATCGACATTCATCCGGCGGTTCCCGTCGGGCGGGGCATATTTATCGATCATGGCACAGGCATTGTTGTCGGCGGAACGGCCGCTATCGGCGATGACGTCTCCATTTTGCAGGGTGTCACCCTTGGCGGGACCGGTAAGGAGGGCGGTGATCGTCATCCGAAGATCCGTCACGGCGTGTTGATCGGGGCGGGCGCAAAGGTTCTCGGAAACCTTGAAATCGGCCATTGCTCACGCATTGCGGCCGGGTCTGTTGTGCTGTCCGATGTGCCGGAAAACACCACGGTCGCAGGCGTTCCGGCCAGAATTGTCGGCAAGGCCGGATGCTCCGAACCGGCGCGCAGCATGAACCAGTTGCTCGGTGACAGCTGAGCAGGTGCCGTTACGCAAAGGATATGGGGGAAAGTTTGTTCAAAGGGTTTGGCATTTAGGGCTGGTCTTATAGGGTCCGCGCGACTAAATAGCAGACGGCATTTACAAGGAGAGCGCCGTGAAACCCGATGAAATCCGCAAGATCGAAGCTTACCTGCGCATGAAATTCGAGTTGCCGAGCATCCAGGTGCGGGCAAGACCGCGCAAGGACGACTCCGCCGAGGTCTATATCGGGGAAGAATTCATCGGCGTCATCTTCCGCGACGATGAAGACGAAGACCTGAGCTGGAATTTCCAGATGGCGATCCTGGAAATCGATCTCGACGAAGTCTGACCCTGATCTCAGGTTCCAAATGACAAAGGCGGCTTTCTTTCAGGAAAGCCGCCTTTGTCATGTCCAGGGCTCAGTGAATGCGGAAACCGGCGACCTTCCTGACAATCGAATTGTCTATCTTGCGCCAGTCACCAAGCAGTTCCTCGGCGAAGCGGTATCTGAGCTCCAGGCCGGATGAGAGAACCACGGCCCTGTGACAGACCGCGGGCGCCAGAGATCCGGTTCCGCGGCATCGCGCAATGAAGCCGTTGCGGCGTGCCGGGTCGAACACGATCTGATCGGTATTCAAAGATCCGGCCGCGGAAAGTTGCAGGGTCTTGAGACCGTCCGGTCCGTTCACTTCGCCGCCGCGGGCCAGACGCCGGTAGAATGGGTCGAGGCGGGCCCGCATGCTCTCCCGGTCGGGATTGTGCTCAAGCTCCAGGAACACAATTCGCCGGGCGGTGCCGTCGCGCCCCGATGTCTTGAGAGTTGCGGCGGGCCTCAAACCGGGCCACGTCATCGCAATCTTCAGCGTCGAGACCTTTCCTGTTCCGCTTTGCGCTATTGCGCGTTGCTCCGGCGAAGCAATGTAGGCGAAGGGAAGCTTGAACGTCTCCGGGCCGACCGATAGCGTGGCAGGACCGGATGGGATCCCGGAAAACACGGAGAGATTCCAGTTTTCGGTCCAGTAGGCTGTTCTGTCCGCAATGTACACGGCTCCAAGCACACACATGGCCAGGATCAAGCGGCTGAAGCGGCGCGGATTGCTGTCGATGGGTTCGGGCAGCGAGACGGGGATCACTGACCTGTCTCCAGATGAACCAGTGATCTAGACTGAGACAGTCTGTCCCGATCCGGAACACTTGTCCCGGTTGAGGATACTGCGAGGATGGCCCGTTGTGGCCTGAAGTTCAGGTTTTTGCCCATTTGCCCGTCCGGCACAGTCTTTGCTTTTGACCGTTTAGGTATTGTTAATCACTTTCCGGGTGGTTGAGTTAATAAGAGGTTAACGGGCGTGTACTTCGAACTTCTTCTCGTTGGATATATAGCCAGCGCGGGCTTTGTTGCGGCCGGTGTGCTCGGAAGCCTTTATCAGCTTGTCACCAAGCAGCCGCCGAAGTTCTCATTCTCCGGCGAAAACGTCTTTGCATTTCTGATTGAAATTTTTCTCTGTGTCTTCGCGGGTCCCTTCATCATCATGCGCAATGCCATCCGCGGTCGCAGAATTGAAAAGCGGCCCCTGGGCTGGCTTGTAGCCTCTTCGACGATTGCGGGAATGTGGAGCATGTGTTCGGGGATCATGGTCATGAATGTCGCTCTTGTCGTTGCCGGATACAGCTGAACCCATGCCGATCTTCACTCTTGACGGACGCTCTCCCGAATTGCCGCGTAGCGGCGATTTCTGGATCGCGCCAAACGCAACCCTGATCGGCGACATCCGGCTTTCGGACGAAGCCAGCGTCTGGTTCGGGGCAATCCTGCGCGGAGACAATGAGCCGGTAATGGTAGGAGCGCGCTCAAATGTTCAGGACGGGTGCGTCTTTCACACCGATATGGGCTATCCGCTGACCATCGGAGCCGACTGCACGATCGGCCATAACGCGATCCTTCATGGCTGCACGATCAAGGACAACTCCCTGATCGGCATGGGGGCGACCGTCCTGAACGGGGCGATTATCGGGTCGAACTGTATCGTCGGCGCAAATGCGCTGATCGGCGAAGGCAAGGAAATTCCGGACAATTCGCTGGTTGTCGGCGTTCCGGGCAAAGTCGTGCGCGAGCTCCCACCAGAAGCTGCGGAAAACATCCGGAAATCCGCAGAAGGCTACGTGCGCAACTGGCGGCGGTACAAGGCCGGGCTCGCCGGGACCTGAGCGGCATTCCCTATCCACACGAACGGAAAAAAACGGGAACCGGCCTGCGGGGGCGGGCCGGTTCCCTGGACCCGGTCGTGGTA
>NZ_JASHJI010000018.1 GCF_030733265.1 Roseibium sp. MMSF_3412
GCGAGGTGAGGCCATTTTGCCGTCCTTCGGATTTGGCCGTTTCAGCCATCTGCAGCGTCGCGAAAGGCTTGAAAATGAAGCACATTTCCTGCGCTTTCACTCCTTGCAGTTGGTCAAAACGATCCAAACCAAATTGACTTCATTTATGAGCCCGTACCCTAGGCTTTCCTGAAGCCCGGGATAATCTCGTTGCCGTAATCCGCGATGATTTTTTCCTCATCGCCACTGTCGAGATAGATGTTGAACTGGGTGACGCCGGCTTTCTCAAGCTCTTTCAGCTTCGCAATGTGCTGATCGGTCGTTCCCAGGACGGCAAAGGCATCGACGATGTCATCGGTAATGAAGTCCAGGAACGGATTGTCCTTCTGCCCGTGCTTCGAATAGTCGTAACCGCGCCGCTTCTCGATATAGGACGTCAGGCTCGACGGAATGTCTTCGTGGTCTGATCCGTATTTTTCGACAATGTCCGCCACATGGTTGCCGACCATGGCTGGGAACCATTTTACGTGCTCGCGCGCGCGTTTGATGTCTCCCGTATATGCGGGTGCTGCGGCCATGATCCGGTAGTTGTCCATGTTGCGGCCGGCTTCCTCGCCGGCTTTGCGGGCAGTGTCTCCGAGCCATTTGCAGATACCGGGATCCGCGATCTGCAGGATCAGCCCGTCGCCGACTCGGCCGGCCGTTGCCAGTGCTTTCGGCCCGTAGGCCGCGATCCAGATCGGCGGCTCGTGGCCGACCGCCCATGGGAATTGCACGGGTTCCGGGCATTCGCCATACTGGGCTTCTTCACCTCTTATGAGCTTGCGCAGCACGTCCGTGAACTCTTCGACGCGTTTCAGCGGCGCCGGCTTCATGCCCATGACGCGCACGGCGCTGTCACCGCGGCCGATACCGATGTCGAACCTGCCGCCGGACTGCTTCGCCAGAGAGCCGAAGAGGCTCGCGGCGACAGACCAGTCGCGCGTGTTCGGATTGGTCACGCACGGACCGAACCGCATGTGCTGGGTGTGCTCCATACACATCGCCATGGCCACGTAACTGTCCCGCCAGAGGATATGGCTGTCGTAAAACCAGCAATAGGTGAAGCCGGCATTCTCGGCTTGCCGAACCAGCGCCTTGGCACGATCAGCATCGACAAAACCCTTGAAGCAAATTCCAAATTCCATCCCGGTTTCCCCTTGCAATCGCACCAGTCACGGCACCTGTCATATTCTCGCCAGGCACTTGCTGTCAGCCGTTACCTTTCCGCGAAACAATGGGGCCGTCAATATTTTTTGACCATTTGATAAAAATTTATGCACTCAACCACTTGATCAATGCCCGTTCTTGGGCACTACTTGAAACTCGCGTCGGGTCCGTTGAATTCAAGGCACCCCCCAGACACTGAACCGCGCTACGAGGTAGACCCCGAATGGGTTCAAAAAAAGTGATAGCGCTGTCCGGTGGTGTTGGTGGCGCAAAGCTCTCGCAAGGTCTGGCAAACGTCATGCCGCCGGAAGATCTGACGATCGTCGTGAACACGGGCGACGATTCGCTTCACTATGGCCTGTTCGTGACGCCCGATATCGACACGCAGCTCTACACGCTGTCCGGCCGGGCGGATTTGCAGCGCGGGTGGGGACGGTCCGATGAAACCTGGAACGCAATGGATACGCTACGCGAACTTGGCGAGGATGTCTGGTTCAATCTGGGTGACAAGGATCTCGGGCTGAACCTGCTGCGGACGATGCGAATGGCGCGCGGAGATCGTCTGACGGACATTACCGCCGATTTTGCAAAACGCTTCGGGCTGACCAGCAGGATACTTCCCATGTCGGATGATGCGGTCAGCACCCAGATAAGATGTTCGGACCGCGACTACGAGTTTCATGAGTGGTTTGTGGAAGCAAAATGCGCTCCCCAGGTCGTGGACGTCGTTTTCAGGGGAAGCGAACAGGCGACCGTGACGCAGGAAGTCCGGGACGCCTTTGATGATCCCGCGCTTGCTGCCGTGATAGTGTGTCCGTCCAATCCCTATTTGTCGATTGCCCCGATCCTGGCGGTGCCGGGGATGGCGGATTTGCTTGCGCGGTGTCCGGCCCCGGTCGTCGGCGTCACGCCTGTTGTCGGCGGCGAAGCGATCAAAGGTCCGACCGCGGCCATGATGAAAGGCTTCGGCCTTCCGGTGACCGCTGCAGCAGCGGCGTCCATCCACGCGGATTTGTACGACGGCTATGTGGTTGACACCCGGGACGCAGACCAGGTGCCGGAGTTCGAAAGGATCGGTTCAGGTCTCGCCGCAACAACGCATGATACGATGATGGTCGATCTGGAAGCGAAATCGAGCCTGGCAAGGTCCGTCCTCGATTTCGCACGCAAGCTTGAAGGATCGTGACATGACGGTGTGGGCGCTCCTTCCGGTGAAGAAATTTGCAGAGGCGAAGACCCGCCTCGGCACCTGGTTGCCGGATGCACAACGGGCCGGACTTGCCCGTGCCATGTATGAGGATACGCTTGCCGCGCTTGCCGCTTCTACCGGGATCGAAAGGATTGCGGTGGTGAGCAGCGACGAACAAGCACACGCCATCGCAACCCGTGCAGGTGCGCTCTGCCTTGACGATCCCGGGCTGGATCTGAACGCCGCGCTGGAAGCAGGGCGTTCCGAACTGTTGTCCATGGGCGCGTCGATCATCGTTGTTTTCCCGTCGGACATTCCGGCACTTCGCCCGCAAGATGCCGACGCAGTCGTGGACGCCGGCCGTGAAGGCCGTGCGGCCGTGATCGTGCCTGATCACCTGCGCACGGGAACGAATGCGCTCCTGCTGCACCGGACCATGCCGCTTCGGTATTCGTTCGGACCGGACAGCTTCGAGGCGCACACACGCCTGGCGCGGGAAAGCGGGGTTGAGATGCACATGCTCAGGCTGCGCAACATTGAATGCGACTGTGACACGCCGGAAGACATTCTCCGCTTAACGGCAGTTCCGCCAGGCAAATTCACCACCCGAAGCCTGGAAAACCTGAAGCCCGCTTCGGAAGGTTCCGTGAGGTTCGCACGATGAACATACACCAGCACCGCTCGCTTATCAGCTCGATCATGGGCGCAGACGACATCAGCGGCCTGATGGCTGAGAGCCGGGCGAAACGGGATGCCGGCTTCGGTTCGATCGTCACCTATTCGCCCAAGGTCTTCATTCCGCTGACAAAGGCGTGCCGCGATGTCTGTCATTACTGCACGTTTGCCAAGCCGCTGCGCAGCGGTCAGAAAGCCTATCTCGAGCCTGAAGAAGTGCTTGAAATCGCCCGGCAGGGCGAAAAGGCGGGCTGCAGCGAAGCGTTGTTCACCCTGGGCGAAAAACCGGAGCTGCGATACAAGGCAGCACGGGAGGCTCTGGACAGGCTCGGGTTCGAGACCACGCTTGACTACCTGGCTCATGTCGCCGGGCTGGTCAGGGATCAGACTACGCTGCTGCCGCATCTGAACCCCGGAACGCTGACAAGGGAAGAGTTTGCGCAGCTCAAGCCGTTTGCAGCGTCGATGGGCATGATGCTGGAAACGACGTCTGAACGCCTTTCGGCCAGAGGCGGACCTCACTTCGGCAGTCCTGACAAGGCACCTCGCGTGCGGCTTGACACGCTCGATGCGGCCGGTCAGGCCGGTGTCGCATTTACGACCGGGCTGCTGGTCGGCATTGGCGAAACGCGAGAGGAACGCATCGACGCCATCCTGAAAATCCGTGCATCCCATGAACGCTATGGCCACGTGCAGGAAGTTATCATTCAGAACTTCCTTCCAAAGCCGGATACGAAAATGCGGGCCTTTCCGCCTGCGGACCCGTTTGAACACCAGTGGACCATTGCCGCCGCCAGATTGCTGTTGCCCGACGACATCAGCCTGCAGGCACCGCCCAATCTTGCAGCCGGCAGCGGCGCGGAATTGCTGGAAGCCGGAATAAATGACTGGGGCGGTGTTTCGCCGGTGACAATCGATCACGTCAATCCCGAAGCGCCGTGGCCGTCCTTGGACAGGCTGTCGGACATCACAGCCTCGGGTGGGAAAACACTGGCGCCGCGTCTGACAATTTATCCGCGCTTTCTGAAGAACGCGGAGACATGGCTCGACCCGAATATGCGCACCAGTGTGCTTCGAGCAAGCGATGCCGAAGGTCTCGCATTCGAAGGACGCTGGACACCCGGTGCTCTTGAAACACCACCCGTGATCCGCCCGGGCGGATCGGTCGATCCCGCCATCCGGGAGATACTGGACCTGCCACCTGGAACGGAACTGGACGAAAGGCAGATCGTTTCCCTTTTTGCGGCCCGGGGAAAGAGCTTTCACGCTGTCTGCGATCATGCCAACCGGCTGCGGCAAAGCGTGAACCGCGATGAAATCCACTACGTCGTCACGCGGAACATCAACTACACCAACGTGTGCACCTATAGCTGTGCGTTCTGCGCGTTTTCGAAAGGCAAGACGCACGAGACGTTGCGCGGGCCCGCCTACGATCTGGATATGAAGGAATTCGCCAGGCGCGTTTCAGAAGCCTGGGACCGGGGAGGCACCGAGATTTGCCTCCAGGGAGGAATTCACCCCGATTACACCGGCGAGACCTATCTCAATCTGCTGCGGGTCGCACGGCAGGCCGCGCCCGGCATTCACATTCACGCCTTTTCGCCACTGGAGATCTGGCAGGGAGCCAGAAGCATCGGCCTCTCGCTGACCGAGTTCCTGTCGCTTCTGAAAGAAGCCGGACTGTCCTCCTTGCCCGGGACGGCCGCCGAAATTCTGGATGACGAGATACGCGCGCTCATTGCTCCGGACAAGATCACGACCGACCAGTGGTTTGACGTCATGGAGGCGGCGCATGGTCTCGGTCTGAAGAGCACTTCAACGATCATGTACGGCCATGTGGAAGCCCCGGTGAACTGGGCCCGCCACCTGTTGCGGCTGAGACGTCACCAGCTGAAGTTCAACGGCTTTACCGAATTTGTTCCGCTTCCTTTCGTGGCGCTGGAAGCGCCGATGTATCTTCGCGGTCATTCCCGCCGTGGACCGACCTGGCGAGAGGCGGTTCTGATGCATGCAGTTGCCCGGATCGTGTTCCATGGCGCGATAGATCACATTCAGACGTCCTGGGTGAAGATGGGTCCCGAGGGGGCCGAAGTGTGCCTGCGTTCCGGTGCTGACGACCTCGGCGGCACGTTGATGAACGAGAGCATCACGCGGGCGGCCGGTGCCGTTCACGGCCAGGAATTCGCACCGTGGCAGATGGAGGATCTGATCCGGTCGATTGGCCGAGAGCCCGTTCAACGCTCCACCGTTTACGGACCGGTGTCCGAGGAACGCAGGCAGCGCGCCATGCAGGCCGCCCCTCTGGACGCGATGGTGAACACGCCGTTTACGGGCAAACGCCTGCGGCAATCGCAACAAGCATAGTAATTTTAAAACTCGACTGGAGTATCCCAATGTTTCGCATCGGCTATAAAGCGTCGGCAGAACAGTTCACACCCCGGGCATTGATGGAATATGCAGTGCTGGCCGAGGATCTCGGACTGGACAGCGCGTTTATCTCCGATCACTACCAGCCATGGCGGCACACGGGCGGCCATGCACCCCATGCCCTTGTCTGGCTCGGTGCGACAGGGGCCCAGACCAGGAGAATCCAGCTCGGAACTTCGGTGCTGACACCGACATTCCGTCACCACCCGGCCATGATCGCTCAGGCTTTCGGCACACTCGGTTCGATGTTTCCCGAGCGGATCATCTTGGGGGTCGGCACCGGTGAAGGGCTCAACGAAGTGCCCGCCATCGGTTGCGAATGGCCGGAACGGAAGGAAAGGTTCGCGCGCCTGCGCGAGGCGCTGCGGCTGATCCGGCAGCTCTGGCGCGAAGACCGCGTCAGTTTCGAAGGAGACTACTACAAGACAGAGAGCGCGACGATTTACGACCGGCCCGAAAAGCCCGTCCCGATATATGTCGCCGCCGCCGGTCCGATGATCGCAAAATATGCGGGACGCTTTGGCGATGGTTTCATTTGCACCTCAGGCAAGAACCCCGCGCTTTACGCCGAAACGCTTATCCCGAACCTCGAAGCGGGCTTGCAGCAGCAGGAACGGCAGCCGGATGCCGTCGACCGCATGATCGAAATCAAGCTTTCCTTTGACACGGACGTGGCCCAGGCCAAGGAGGACACGCGGTTCTGGGGCGCTCTGGCCTTGACCCCGGAACAGAAAATGACCGTGGAAGATCCGCTTGAGATGGAAAAACTCGCCGATAGCCTGTCATCAGACCAGACCGCCAGCCGCTGGATCGTTTCGGCGGACCCGGACGAAGTCGTTGAAAAAATCAGACCCTACACGGATCTTGGTTTCAACCACCTCGTGTTTCATGCCCCGGGTCCCGATCAGGCCCGCTTCCTGCACCAGTTCGCAGAACATGTGATGCCGCGCCTTCGCGCTGCTTTCGGTTGACGCGGCCGTGGCACGTCTTTGCCTTGAAACGCTTGACGATTTTCCGCTGGTGGAGCCGGGGGACGACCTTGGCGACCTCATCTGCGCGTCTTTGCACGCCGCAGGGCAGAGCCTGAAGGATGGCGATATTCTGGTCCTGGCTCAAAAGATCGTTTCCAAGGCGGAAGGGCGCTACCGGACCCTTGCCGACATCGTGCCCGGAGCAGACGCACGCGCGCTTGCCGCTGAAACCGACAAGGATCCGCAACTCGTCCAGGCGATCCTGGATGAAAGCACCGAGGTGGTCCGCAAACGCAGGGGCGTCCTGATCGTCCGGCACAAGCGTGGCTGGGTCATGGCGCAGGCCGGCATCGACCAATCGAACATTGAGGGAGGCGACGCAGGCCGTATTCTTCTGTTGCCTGAAGATCCGGACGCTTCCGCCTTCAGACTGAAAGAAGTACTTGAACACCGGTATGGAGTTGCGCTCGCGGTCGTCATCGCCGACAGCTTCGGACGGCCTTTCCGGAACGGCACCACGGGGATCGCGGTCGGCGCAGCCGGGCTGGAAAGCTTCATCGACAAGCGCGGCGAAACAGATCTTTTCGGCAAAGAACTCATGGTATCAACGATCGCGCATGCGGACGAGATCGCTTCGGCGGCCTCCGTTCTTATGGGACAGGCTGACGAGGGCAAGCCGGTTGTCCTGATCAGGGGGCTCGACAAATCGAAGCATGTCCCCGCTTCGGCTCTGATCAGACCGATCGAAGAGGATATGTTCCGGTAAGCCGCTTTCAGGTACCGTTCATGTTGTTTTGCCGGACGTGGACGGCAGAGATTTCGACCGTCTCCCACACATCCGCGGCCTTGAGCGGGTCGTCTGCAAAAAGCTGTTCGATCCGGGTCCGGTCTGGCGCATCCAGCAAAAAGAAGGAGCCGCACATGGTCTCGCCATCATCTTCCGTAAGCGGGCCGGACAGCAACACCTTTACGCCTTGGCGGGCAGGGGCCTCGCCGAGATAGGCGCGGTGAAGATCGATGACGTCCAGGCGCTGGTGCAGCGCATCCGGCCGGTCCTTGGCAAAGACGACAAAATGCACGGCAGCTCCTATTCAAACACAAGGCTGAGGGCCGGAATGAAGGTGAGCAGCAACGTAACGATCGTCATCATGACCACGAACGGAAATGTGCCGATGAAGATGTCGCCAAGCGTGGTGTTCTTGTCCGAGATGGTCGCCTTGACCACGTAGACCGTCAGTCCGAAAGGCGGCGTCAGGAGACCGATCTCCACGGCGATCACGGTGACGATGCCGAACCAGATCAGGTCGCCGCCAAGCCCGGTGACGATGGGCAGCGACAGCGGCAGAAGGATCAGCATGATCGAGGTGGAATCGAGGATCATGCCCATGACGATCACCAGGAGCAGGTAGATCATCATGAAACCCATCAGTCCGAGCCCGGCATCGGAGAACAGCAGGGTGATCTCCTGCGGGATCGTCGACAGCGTCAGCATCCTGGAATACATCGACGCGGCGATGATCAGAAGGAGGATCGAGACGGACACCAGACCGGTGTCGACCAGGACCTTCCAGAACCGGGCCCAGGTCAGGCTGCCCTTGGCAACGGCGACCGCTATGGAGGCAGCAGCTCCTGCCGCGCCCGCTTCCGTCGGTGTGAAGAAGCCGGAATAGATGCCGCCGAGCACGATGATGACGAGCACGGTGATCGGGATCAGCTTGACGACGGCAGTGCCCCAGGTTTCGCCCTCGATCACGGCTGGCCGGTCGCTTTGCATCACCATCTTGGGCCGGAAGCGGGCCATCAGGTAGATCCCGACACCGAAGACCAGCGCCAGGAGGATGCCCGGCACGATGGCAGCGAGGAAAAGCGCGCCGACGGACTGTTCCGCCAGAACGCCGTAGATGATCAGTAGCAGACTTGGCGGGATCAGCATGCCGAGGACAGAAGATCCGGCGACCACCCCGAGCGCGAAGCGATTGTTATAGCCGTTGGCCACCATCTGCGGCACCGCGACCCGTGAGAACACAGCCGCCGAGGCGATGGAAATGCCGGTGATCGAGGCAAAAACGGCGTTGGCGGCAACGGTCGCCATGCCCAGGCCGCCCCGGATCTTCTGCAGCATCCAGGCAGCGACCCGATAGGCATCGCGGCCGATATCCGCCGTGTCGACGATCAGGCCCATGAGGACGAAAAGCGGCACGACGCCGAACAGATAACGGTTGATGGCCCCGTCCGCGGCCAGTGCCAGCGAGCGCATCGCGACATTCGGATTGTCGCGGATCAGCCAGATGCCGAGGAAGCTGAGCAGGATAAGAACGACCGCGATATGCGCGCCGGAGAAGATCAGCATCAGCATGAAGAAGATGGCGGCGACACCGATCTCGATCCGTCCGAGATCTGCAAAAAACACCCCGTAACCGAGTATCAGCAGAAGCGCGAACCCGATCAGGATGGGCAGACCCTTGGGCGGCAGATCGACGGAGTGGCGGATTGTGAGGGGTTCCACGCGCGAGGCATTCAGGATTTCCTTCACATCGGTGAGCACCTGCGTTGCAAAGGCGAGACATGTCAGGATCGAGCCACCGAAAAGGCAGGCCTTGATCGGCCAGACAGGCGCGGTGAAAACGCCCTGCGCACCGAAAAACTCGTTCTCGATCCAGGCATCCACGAGCTTCGGCCATGTGCCCCAGGCGATCAGGGCGAAGACAAAAATGCCCGCGAGATGAAAGAACACGCGCATGACGGCGGCTGCGAAGGGCCTGTGCTCTTCGATACTGCCGATGAGAATGTCGGTGCGGGTCATGCGCCCGCTCATGACGGTGTGACCTGCCTGCAGAAAAACGATGGCAACGATGGAGTTGGCAACGATTTCCGCAACGCCCTGAACGGGCGAATTGAAAAATGTGCGGCCGATGATGTCCGAGCAGATCAGCAGCATCAGGCAGAAGATCCAGATCGACGCGGCCGCACTGACGGCGCCGGTGAGCGAGGAGACCCCGTTCACCGTCCGGTCGGCGCCGTGGCGGAATTGTCTTGATGTGATCGCCACGGCGAGCCCTCCGCTTATTTCTGCGTCCAGTCGATGCGCGGCTCGAGGCCCGCATCACGCACCTTGGCCATGTAGGCCTGCAGCACATCTTCAGCGCCTTTGGAGGCATTGGCGTCGGACCAGTCCTTGGCAAGATTGGGAAGACCGTCGGACCAGGCCGTGACTTCCTCGGCCGGCAAGGTCGTTACGGTCGCGCCGGCCTCCGGCAGTTTTGCGAGGAAGTTTTCATAGCGCTGCATCACCTCTTCGGCGTGGGCCACGGTGTATTCCTCACCAAGCTCCGTCAGCACCTTGCGCACATCGTCAGAAAGCCCGTCCCAGACATCCTTGTTGATGCCGAGACCACCGGTCATCTGCGCCCCGATCCCCACAAGCGTCACGTAGGGAGCGACCTCGTAATGCTTGTTCGGAAACGCGCCGGTGATGATGACCACCATGCCGTCGGCAACGCCGGTCTGGATCTGGTTGTAGTAGGTCGGCAGTGCCCCGTTCACCGGAACCGCGCCCAGATGCTTGATCCAGTTGGCAGACGGGCCGGGTGCCAGGATCTTGCGGCCTTCCAGGTCCTTCAGGGAATTCACCGGAAAATTCGTCAGAAGGTGGTAGGTTTCCACACCGCTGGCCCCGAGGAAAACGACATTCTGATCGTCCCAGGCCTTTTGCAGTGCGGGCAGTTCGCGGTGCAGTTCATTCATGATCTGCAGCGTCGCCACAAGATCGTCGGACACGAACGGCGTGAAATAGGTCATGTTCTGGAGCGGCATCTTGGAGCCTTCCCAGAGCGTGCCGACCCAGCCGGCATCGGTCAGACCGTCACCGACGGCTTCAAGCGTGTCCTTGAAGCCGTAGAGCGATCCGCCATAGGCTTCGGTCCACTCGATCCGGTCATCCGATCCCATCGCCTCCAGGCGCTTGTTGGATTCGCCGACCACCAGCGTGGACAGCTGGCCCACCCAGGGCAACACGGTTGGATGGCTGGAAGCCATGGTCAGGTTGTAGGTTTCGGCTTGCGCCGGTGCTGTGGCTGCCGCCACAACAAGGCTGAGTGCAGCTATCATGCGTTTCATCGTTGTTCCTCCCAAATAGCGGTCATCAGGAGACCGCGTGGCGTCCTGTCGAGAAATTCACCTCGACCGTGATCCGGCCTTCGTTGAGCAGCCAGGGCCGGATCGTGAAACTGCGCGCACCCGAGGAATGCATCGGGTCCGTCTCGGCGATCTCTCTCGCGTGGGCGAGGTTGTCGGCACGTATGATCACCATGCCTTCGCCGTTCCAGGTGTGTTCGTCATCGGCCCAGAAGGGACCGGCGCCGAGCATGATGCCTCGCTGTTCCAGGTCGACCTGGAACTTCAGGTGCTCTTCGATGTTTTCCATGACCGGCCCCATGCCGTTGGTCGGGCTGGTGAAGACGACGAAGAGCTGCTTTTGCAGCATCCCCGCCGAGGCTTTCAGGATGTCGTCCTTGGTGATGTGCGGGCCTGACATTGCATGATCCTCCTAAAGTGTCTGGCAGACGTCGGCGTAGTCGAACCTTGGCAGCCGCCGGAAAATCTTCGACGTATCGGCGTAGCCGAGGTTCACCAGAAAATTCGATTTGAGGGAGGTGCCATGGAAGAATTCCTCGTCCACCTTGTTGTTGTCGAAACCGGACATGGCCCCGACATCCAGCCCGACGGCTCTGGCGGCGAGCATGAAATAGGCACCCTGCAGCGTCCCGTTCCGGAAGGCGTTCACCTGAGCCGCCGTCGAGTTGTTTCGGAAGATGTCCTGGGCACCCGGGTTCGGCGGGAACAGCTTGGGCAGTTCTTCCCAGAAGTTGAGGTCATAGGCGATGATCGCCGTCACCGGTGCGGTGCGCATCTTGGGCCTGTTGGCTTCCATCAGGCAGGGTTCCAGCCGGTCCTTAGCCTCCTCCGAGCGGATGAATAGCACCCGCATAGGCTGCTGGTTCATGGACGTCGGACCCATTTTTGCGATGTCATAGAGCGCATGAAGTGTCTCTTCGGACACATCGCGGTTTTGCCAGCCGTAATGGGTGCGGGCGGCAGTGAACAGAAGCTCGAGGGTGGTCGGGTCCGCTGCGTGTTCCATCACCTGGAAGGCACGGGCGGCCTCTCTGGCTTCTGCGTGGGCGGCTTCGAAGGGATCGCTCATTGAAAGGGTCCTGGGTGTTTCATGGGGTGTGTTGAGAAAGGCCGAGCAGAGTGCGGGCCTCGGAAGCCGTTGCGACCGGCCGGTCATTCGCCGCACAGATCTCCGCCGTTCGCTTGACGAGGGCGGCGTTCGACGGCGCGAGCCGGTCCCGGTCGAGACGGATATTGTCCTCAAGCCCGGTGCGGGCATGGCCGCCGGCGGCAATCGACCATTCGTTCAGGGTGATCTGGCTCGCACCGATACCGGCGGCGCACCATTCGGCATCCGGCATCAGGCGTTCGACTGTTTTCACGTAGTAGTCGAATACGTGTTTGTCCGCGGGCATGGCGTTCTTCACGCCCATGACGAACTGGATGTAGATGTTGCCCGGGATGCGTCCGTCGCGGTTCATTGCCGCCGCCTGGTGGATATGGCTGAGGTCGAACGCCTCGATCTCCGGCTTGACGTCGTGGGTCTTCATTTCCCCGGCCAGCCAGTCGACGAGGTCCGGCGCGTTTTCATAGACGCGGGTCGGGAAATTATTCGAGCCGACCGAGAGCGAGGCCATGTCCGGTTTCAGCGGCAGCATGCCGCCGCGTTCCTTGCCCGCGCCGGACCGGCCGCCGGTGGAGAACTGGATGATCATGCCGGGGCAGTGCTTTTCCAGGCCTTCCTTGAGGCGGGCGAATTTTTCCGGATCGGAACTCGGGGTCTGATCGTCATTGCGCACATGCGCATGACAGATCGTTGCCCCGGCCTCGAACGCCTCCTGGGCGCTTTCGACCTGCTCGGAAACCGTGATCGGCACGGCCGGATTGTGCTCCTTGCGCGGCAGGGAGCCGGTGATCGCGACGCAGATGATGCAGGGCTTGGACATCTTACGCCTTCTTCGGTGCCAGCACGAAATCGAATTCCACGTCCCAGAAAGAGGGCCCGCTGAAGCCGGCCTCCCGGGTCTTTTCCGGGTCCTCGATCTTGCGGAAGTCAGCAATCAGGCTTTTCTTCACGCCGAAGACGCTGTCGGAATCGATATATTCGTCGTCCGGGTCGAAGATATGCGTGGTCAGCTCGTCGTAGCCGTCCTTGGACACGATGTAGTGAAGGTGAGCCGGCCGGAACGGGTGCCGTCCAAGCCGGTTGAGCATGTCGCCGACGGGGCCGTCTGCCGGGATCGAGTAATGCTTCGGCTTGACCGCCCGGAACCAGTATTTGCCGTCTGGTCCGGTCCGGAACACGCCGCGCAGGTTGAATTCCGGCTGGATGCCCTTCTGCTGGACGTCGTAAAAACCTTCGTCATTGGCCTGCCAGACATCGATCTTCACCCCTTCCATCGGGTTGCCGTCGATATCCTTGACCATGCCGCGCACCAGAAGGTCTTCGCCTTTCTCGTCGAGGCAGATGTTGTGGCCCATCTCGTATTCCGGGGCATCGCCCAGGTGGAACGGGCCGAGGACGGTGTTTTCCGAGGCTCCCGTCGGACGGCGCGAGTTGACCGCATCCACCAGCATGGAGACGCCGAGCACATCGGACAGGAGGATGAACTCCTGGCGCCAGTCATCGCATTTATGGCCCGTCGCCGTCAGGAACTGGATGGCCTTGAACCATTCCTCCTGCGTCGGCTCGATCTCCTTGACCGCCTCGTGCAGCTTGCGCGTTACGACTTCCATGATTTCCTTGAGGCGCGGGTCGCTGGCGTTCTTGTTGCGGCCCGTGACCACTTCCGCAGAGTTTTCTTCGGTGAAATAACCAAGTTCGTGAGCTTCCATCGGGCTCTCCTTAGCGTGCAAGAATTTTGGAAAAGACGCGCCGGAGATCTCCGGCGGGATCGCTGGTCAACCCCGTGCTGCGCCAGGCGACGTGCTGATCCGGGCGCACCAGAACGCAGCCCTTGTCGCTGACTTCACGTGCCCGCGCCCAATCACCGGTGTGATCGACGTATTTCCGGCGCGGACCGATCACGTGCACGACGACGTTGAGGCCAAACTCCGCACCAACCGACCTGGCGGTTTCTTCCCAGGCTTCGCCGCCGATGCCGGTGAAGAGGGTGAAGGTTCCGCCACCGCACAGGTCAAGCGTCGAGAACTTGTCACCGCTGTCGTGATCGAACAGCCAGCAATGGGGAATGCGGGCTCCGGGCCATGTGGTTGCCTGGTAGTGAAGTTCGGCATCACGTTCGAATGCCGGTTCCGGCTGGCCATCCGTTTCGATCGCGCTCGATTTGTAGCGCTGGTTCATTTCCACGCCATGGGCGTCGAACTCGTACTTCTTGAAGGCGATCGCCTTGCGGATGGCTTCGCGTTGGGTCTCGGCGGCATCGGTGCTGTCGCAGCGGGCAACCAGGTTCTGCTGCATGACTTCCGGATCGACGCCTTCGCCCATGCCGAGCGCTTCGAAGATCGGGCCGAACTCGGCAATGGACTGGTTGGCACGCGTCACGATCTGTCTGGCGACCGGCGCCCGTTCGACGCTGTAGCTGTCAAGCAGCGCTTCGCCTGCCTGACCCTTCAGAACCGCCGCAAGTTTCCACGCGAGGTTGAAACTGTCCTGAATGGACGTGTTGGATCCGAGGCCGTTCGACGGCGGATGCCGGTGCGCCGCGTCGCCCATGATGAACACGCGGTCCTTCTGCATGTGCGTCGCGTACATGTTGTTGACGGTCCAGGTGTTCGCCGAGATCAGCTCGATCGTGAGATCCGGATCGCCCACCAGCTGGCGGGCAACGTCGGTCGCCATGGCTTCATCGACTTCCGGAGCCGGCTGGTTGATGTCGTAGCCCCAGACAATCAGCCACTCGTTCCAGGGACGCACCATCCTGACAAGACCCATGCCGATGCCGCCGACATCCGCACCGGGCTGCATGATCCAATAAAGAACGGATGGTCTGTGCGCGACATATTTGGACAGGTCCGCCCTGAACAGAATGTTCATCGATCCGCCGACACCCATCTTGCCCTCGAAAGGCAGTCCGGCATGTTCGGCAACAAGGGAATTGCCGCCATCGGCACCGACAAGATACTTCGAACGGACGGTGAATTCCTTTCCCGACAACCGGTCGAGGCACGTGGTGGTGACACCTTCCGCGTCCTGTTCGTGGGAAAGGTACTGGGACGACATGCGCGCCTGGGTTCCCCGCGAACAGGCCGTCTTGAACAGAAGCGGCTCCATGAAGGTTTGCGGCAGGTCGTTCATCATCGTGGGCGAGGCCATCAGGTGTTCCGCCTTGGACAGCGGATGGTTGCCCCAGCTTTTCA
This sequence comes from Roseibium sp. MMSF_3412, assembly GCF_030733265.1. Classification (GTDB taxonomy): domain Bacteria; phylum Pseudomonadota; class Alphaproteobacteria; order Rhizobiales; family Stappiaceae; genus Roseibium. The sequence continues at coordinate 14,884 of NZ_JASHJI010000018.1, forward strand.
TGCGGCCGATTTCCTCGCCTGCAAGGCTTTCGCAAAAGACGTTCTCGCCCATCAGTTCCTGATGCGCTGCGAACAGATAGGCTTCGTCCTCGACGTCGCGCCCGAGATCCCTGAGGACCTCCATGGTGCGCTGATTGGTGATGTGCGCACGCGGCGTGTTGGCGAGCCAGCGATAGCGGTTGATCGCCATGTTTTCGATACCGTAGGTCGACAGAAGCGCCGCTGTTGCAGAGCCCGCCGGGCCGGTGCCGATGATCAGGACATCGGTGCTGAAATCAGCCATTTGTCTTTCCTCCAAAATCGATCAGGACCGGGGATCCCAGAGGCGCGCCTCGAAATCCGCCTCATAGGCCTTGCCGTCCGGGTAACTCACAAGTTCAAGCTGCATGCCCCAGGGGGCGAGGAAATAGACCCAGGTTTCACCGGCGGACGGGCCCTCGCTCATCGTCGTCGGCGCACCCAGCACCTCGATGCCCTTGTCCTGCAGGTAAGCGACCGCGCCATCCATGTCGGTGGTGTAGAAGGCGAGGTGATGCCCGCCGATGTCGGAGTTGCGCGGCGGCTCGTTTTTCTGGTCCGGTGCGGTGTACTGGAAGATTTCCAGGTTGGCGCCGTTCGCGCAGCGCACGAGCCGCATGGCCGGGATGGTCGCCTTCGGATCGACGTTGAGGTGATCTTCCATCCAGGTGCTGTCGCCGCCCGAAAAGGGGCCAAGCGGATAAAACGCCTGGCAGCCGAGCGTCCCGGTGAAAAACGTAACCGCCTGTTCCAGGTCAGGCACGGTGAAGCCGATATGATCCATGCCTTTCATGCCGGGCAGACCCTCGGCCGCCGCCATGGAACCGCTTGCGATCAGGCACAGGGCCGCAAGTGACTTTTTCATTTCAACCTCCCGGTTTTTCGGTGGAGCCGCCGGAGAGCCTGCGGCGGATGGGAAAGAGTTCGATGCCGGTGCGGTCTGTGAAGAGGCCCCAGAGGCCGCGCGGTGCGAACAGCATGATGACGATGCCGAGCAGGCCGAGGACCAGGAGGTACCAGGAGCCGTAGCCGGACAGGGAATTCTGTAGGGCGAAGAAGATGAGGACGCCGATGATCGGCCCCTCGATCGTGCCAATACCGCCGATGACGACGATGAAGATTACGTAGGCGGTCCAGTCCAGCACGGAGAAGGCGGCGTCGGGTGAAATCCGCGCCTTCTGCACGTAGATCAATGCGCCTGCGAGACCTGTAATGAAAGCGGTACTCAGGTAAACGATTGTCTTCAGGCGCTGCGCGTCAACACCGACCGAGCGGGCGGCATTCTGGTTGTCGCGCACCGCTGCGAGGCCGAGCCCCTGGCGGGAGCGCAGCAGCCGGTAGACGACACCGACCGTGACGACAGCCAGGATCAGTGCGAGCCAGAACGTGATGACATCGGTGGCCACGGATGTCTTGAAGCCGAACGTGTCTTTCAGAAAATCGAGGCCGAACATGTCCCGGGTCGCGCTGCGGGGCAGGGATGTACCCGTGCCGCCGCCAAGCGCCTTCCACTGCGCAACGGTCAGGCGCACGATTTCCGCAACCACCCAGGTGCCAATGGCGAAATAGGCGCCCTGCAGACGGAAGGTGAAGAAGGCGGTCGGGATGGCGAGCAGGGCAGCTGCGCTCCCGCCCAGCAGGATCGAGACGAGCGGATCGAGATCCAGAAGAATGACACCGCCGAACATGGCGTAGGCACCGATGCCGACAAAGGCCTGCTGTCCCACGGAGACGAGGCCCGCATAACCGGCGAGCAGGTTCCAACCCTGCGCCAGCACCAGCATGGTGAGGATGAAGAAGAGATCCTGGATCAGGCTTCGCGAGGCATAGAACGGGGCGAAGGCCAGAACGATCACGAGAAGGGCGGCAAGGCCGAGGAACAGCGTCGAGGTGCGCGTCCGTGTCTCGACGGACCAGGCGGTTCGGGCTGTTTGGGTGGATGTGGTCATGGCAGCCCCCTCAATCCACGGCCCGCGGGAACAAACCGCGTGGCCTGAACAACAGGACGATGACAAAGGCGACATGACCGGCAAGGATCTGCCATTCCGGGTTGATGGCAGCTCCCAGCGTCTGCGCCACGCCGATGATGATGCCACCGGCAAGCGTGCCCCAGAGCGAACCAAGCCCGCCGATAATCACGGCCTCGAAGGCATAGATCAGGCGCGCCGGACCGATCGTCGGGTCGAAATTGGCGCGGGTTCCGAGATAGAGCGCGGCAATCGTCACGACGACCATCGCGATTCCGGTTGCGGTCGCGAAGATGTTCTGGGGACGGATTCCCATCAGACTTGCGGTGACGGCGTCGTCCGATGTGGCGCGAAAGGCCCGGCCAAGCGAGGTGCTGTAAAACAGCCGGTTCAGACCGACAATCACCAGAACCGCGGAGAGGAAGGTCAGAAGCGGCATGACGCCGACATTGAGAGGACCGAGTGCCAGAGACGCGGTTTCCAGTGCGCCGACGGAAAGGCGCTGGCTATCGGCGGAAAATCCCTCCAGAAGCGCGTTCTGGATCACGATCGACAGGCCGAAGGTGACAAGCAGTGGCGGCAGGATGTCGGGCCCGAGCGTCCGGTTGAGAACATGCATCTGCAACAGCCAGCCGATACCGAACAGGACCGGAGCCGATATCAGTGCCGCCAGGAACGGATCGATACCGAGCAGCGTCACCAGCACCAGGATCAGGTAGGCGGCCATGACAATGAGATCGCCATGGGCAAGGTTCACGAGCCGCATGATTCCGAAGACAAGGCTGAGCCCTGCGGCAAAGAGCGCATAGAGGCCGCCGAGCAGGACCCCTTGGACGATTGTGTCGGCCCAAATCATGCGGCAGCTCCGAAATAGGCGTTGTGAATGGCATCGCGGCTCAGATCGGAGGGAGCGCCTTCCAGCGTGACCCGTCCTTCCATCATGCAGTAGACGCGGTCGGCGACTTTCAGCGCCTGGCCGATATCCTGTTCCACCACGACGATGGAGGTGCCGGTTTCCTTGATTTTCGGCAGCGCGGCGTAGATGTCCTTGATGATCACCGGCGCGAGGCCCAGGCTGATTTCATCGCAAAGGAGCACGCGCGGATTGGACATCAGCGCCCGTCCGATCGCGACCATCTGCTGCTGACCGCCTGAAAGGGCCGTGCCGGGATTGAGCCGGCGCTCTTTCAGAACCGGAAACATCTCGTAGACGGATTCAAGCGTCCATGCGCCGCTCACCTTGCGGCCGTGCGCGCCGATGAGGAGATTTTCCTCGACACTGAGCGAGGGAAAGAGTTTGCGCCCCTCGGGCACCATGGCGATGCCCTTCTTCACGATATCGGCCGCGTGGGCGGAACCGATCCGGTCGTTGTCGAATATGATCGCGTCCGCCCGGTTGGTGAGAACACCGGAGATCGAGCGCATCAGTGTGGTCTTGCCGGCCCCGTTCGCGCCGATGATGGCAACGGTCTCGCCCTCCTGGAGCCGGATATCGACCCCGAAGAGCGCCTGGAAGTCGCCGTAGTGGGCGGTGAGATTGTCTGTCTGAAGCAATGCCATCACACATCGATCCCGAGATAGATTTCACGCACTTCCTGCGAGTTCATGATGGCGTCCGGTTCGCCGATGCCGATCACCTTGCCGAAGTCGAGCACCAGAAGGCGTCCGGCGACGGAAGTCAGGGCATTGAGGACGTGTTCGATCCAGATGATCGACATGCCGCCGGAATGGATCTTCTTGATGGTCGCGACTAGCGCGTGGCATTCGCCCTCGGTGAGCCCGCCTGCGATCTCGTCGAGCAGAAGCACCTTGGGCCGGGTCGCCATGGCGCGGGCCAGCTCCAGGCGTTTGCGCTCCAGAAGGCTTAGACGCCCGGCGACTTCATTGGCCTTTCCGATCAGCCCCGTCTCGACAAGGATATCCGCGCATTCATCGGAAACCGCGCTTTCCGGCAGTCTGTTGCCGAAGGCCCCGGCAACGACGAGATTTTCGAAAACCGTCAGTTTTTCAAAGGGCTGCGGGATTTGAAATGTACGGCCCAGCCCGCTCAGGCACCGTTCCATCGGCGGGACATGTGTCACGTCCCGGCCGAGAAATTCGATCCGGCCCTCATCGACCGGCAGATTGCCGGTGATCAGATTGAACAAGGTCGACTTGCCGGCGCCGTTCGGTCCGATCACCCCCAGGGCCTCGCCATTCGCGAGATCAAAGGTAATGTGTTGCGAAACGCGCAGCGCACCAAAGGCCTTCGACACATTGTCAAGCGCCAGGATCGTCATTGGTTCACTCCCTCAAGCCGGGCGCGGACACCAGGTCCACGACCGTCAATCCTCAGGTGATCGGTTCCATCTTGCCGCCGGTCGGAATGTCCGGCGCGGTCTGGTTGTCGGTGATGACCAGGTCGTAGCCACCACCGTCCTTCAGACGCCACTGACCGCCGACCAGTGGCGTCTTGGCAACGTTCTTCTGGGCAAAGGGCGGAAGGCCCTTCCCATCCCAGGCAATGGGCCCGACGATGGTGTCGAGTTTCGTTGCCGCGATGACTTCCGAAACCTCGTCGGCGTCCGTCGGATCACCGGCGCGCTTCATGACATCCGCCGCCAGTTCGAAGAGCGCGTGCACGAATCCGATGGGCTGTGTCCAGGGTCGTCCGGTGGCTTCGGTGAAACCCGATGCAAGCTGGCCGGAGCTTTCACCCGTGAGCGAGGACGAGAACGGGTGTGTCGGGCTCCACCAGACTTCCGACGAGAGGTTGTTGCCGGCATCGCCGAGCGCTTCGACAGCCTGCGGGAACAGGATCGCCTTGCCGATCGAAGCGACTTTGGGCGTGAAGCCCTGTTGCTTGGCCTGTGTCCAGAACGTGGTGAAATCCGGCGGGATCATCACTCCCGTGACGATGTCCGCATTCGCCTGTTTGAAGGCGTTGATCTGCGCGGTGAAATCGTCCGTCAGGTTCTGGTAGCGCCCGGGGTCGGTCAGGCCGTAACCGAGCTTCTCAAGCACGGGGGGAAAGCCCACATTCGGGTCGCCCCATGCATTGCCGTCGCCGTCATTGGGGAAGAGACCGCCGACCTGCTTGTTGGTGTCGAGCTGTCCCCACATGTTGGTAAAGACCGCGATGACATCCTCCAGGCCCCAGAAGAAATGGTAGGAGTAGTAGAACGGCTCCCAGCTTCCAGGATCGCCTGGGTTGCCCTGCTGGCCGATGAACCAGGGCTGCCAGGGCGCGACCGTCGAGATGCAGGGAATTTCTTCGCTTTCGCATGTGGTCGTGACCGGATTGGTGGTTTCCGGGGTGGAGGCCACCAGCATCAGGTTGATCTCATCGTCGATGATCAGTTCGCGGGCGACTTCCGCGGCCCGGTTGGGGTTCGACTGGCTGTCCTTGACGATCACCTCGATGTTGAGGCCTTCTGCCTTCGCGGCAGCGTTGAAACCGCTGATGATGAAGTTGTCGGCTTCGGCGAAAGCGGCGAGGGGGCCGGTTTGCGGGCTTACATAGCCGAGCTTGATCGGCGTTCCCTGCGCGCGGGCAGGCAGGGCCAGACCCGACGAGCCTGCAAGAGCGGCCGTTGCCGCGGTCGATTTCAAGAATGTGCGTCTATTCAACATGTTGGTTCCTCCCAGACCATGTGGTCAGACTGCGGGGCGCGTACCTTCCCAGGCGTCCTGCAGCAGATTACGGATGGACGCGCGGTCGATCGGGCGCGGGTTCCAGTAAGGGTTTTCAGTTGCAATGTCGGCGGCGCGCTCAAGGTCTGCTTCGCTCAGGCCAAGGTCCTTGAGCGCCAGCGGCGCGCCGATACGTGCCGAGAAATCGAAAAGGCCCGCACCGGGTGTTGTCCCGAACAGTTCGGCAAGCGGCTCCAACTGGTTGGGAACGGCACCCGCGTTGAACCCGACGGTATGCGGCAGCATGATGGCGTGGGTTTCCGCGTGCGGCGTATCGAAACTGCCGCCGAGCGTGTGGCAGATCTTGTGATGAAGGGCCATGCCGACAGTACCGAGGACCGTGCCGCAGAGCCACGCACCATAGAGCGCTGCGGAGCGGGCCTCGGTATCTGCCGGGTCCGCCTTGAGCAAAGGCAGAGCCTCGCTGAAGGCTGCCAGACCTTCGGCGGCCATCAGACTGGAAACGGGATTGCGGTCCTGCGCATAAAGCGCTTCGGCGGCATGGGCCATGGCGTTCAGGCCGCTGGTGATCGTCATGGTCAGCGGCAGCCCGGCTGTCAGATCCGGGTCGTAGATCACAACCTCCGGCAAGATGCTGTCGCCGCGCACCGTTGTCTTGCGGCCACCTTCCGTCTGGCCGAGGATCGGCGTTACCTCGGACCCGGCATAGGTTGTCGGGATGACGATCTGGGGCAGGTCTGTCCGGTAGGCAATTGCCTTGCCGAGGCCGGTCGTGGAGCCGCCGCCAAGCGAAACGACGCAGTCCGCGCCGGACGCCTTTACAAGCGCCGTGGCCTCTTCGGTGACCTCCACGGGCGTGTGCATGGCTGCTTTCGTGAAGACACCGACGGCAAGGGGCCCAAGCTCTTCGGCAAGCTGTGCACCGTCGTCCGCCTGATGCGGTGTTGACAGGACCAGCGCTTTCCGGCAACCGAGCTTTTCCACCCAGGCCCCTGTTTCTGCGCGCTTGCCGGCACCGAAGACAATATGGGCTGCGCTGCCTCTGTAGGTGAACGCACGGGTCATGCATCAAGCTCCTGTCTGACCGGATTGAGGTGGAAGTCGATATCGAGTTTCAGCGCTGTATCCGCTTCCGTACCGGCCTGCTTGAAGGAGCCGATAAGGCCGGGCTTCACGCTGAAAAGCGGGTCTTTGCCGAGGTTCGGATCCTCTCCGTCGAAGATCTGCGTGGTCAGGGTCTCGAATCCGTTCGCCGTTACCTGGAAATGGACATGGGCAGGGCGGCAAAGCGGCGCGCCGAGTCTGGCCAGCAGGTCGCCAAGCGGGCCATCCTTCGGCACTTCGTATCCGGAGGGGCGGATGGTTCGATAGGAAACGCGGCCGGCATCGTCGGAAACGAAATGGCCGCGCAGATTGTGCTCCGGCTGCAGGTCCGGCTGCTGGTTTTCGTAAAAACCCTGTGCATTGGCTTGCCAGGTTTCAACGCGCGCACCGGCGACGGGGCGGTCGTCAAGGTCCATGAGTTGAATTGTGACATCGACAGGTGTACCCGCACCGTCAAGCGAGATGTTTTCACCCTGTTGCATCAGCGGGGCGTCCGGGCGGTAGAACGGTCCGCGCATCGTATTCGGCGTCGCTGTATCGGGACGGTCCGAATTGAGCGCATCGACAAGCGCAGACATTCCCAGAAGGTCTGACACCAGGACCCACTCCTGGCGCCGGTCGTCGCACAGGTGGCCGACTTCCGTCAGGAATTCGATCGTCGCGCGCCAGTCATTCAGGGTCGGCCGGGTTTCCCGGATGATGGCGTGCAGGTGCTCCGCGACCTTGCTGAGCACCAGGGTAAGCCGCGCATCCGAAGTCGTGTCCAGCCGCTCGGCAAAAAGCCGGTCGGACGTTTCCGTCTTGAAAAAGGCGATGTCGGACATGCCGGCCATGGTTCCTCCCAACGGTCATTTCCTGACCTCTGGGAAAAGTTAATGGGCGGATAAGTGCAGTTGATGATTTTTGAGGCCGGTTTTATAACAGATTGCTATGAAACTTGATGAGCGACATCTAATTCAACTTGCTGCCGTCGTTCAGACCGGCAGCGTGACGGAAGGGGCCGAATTGCTCGGCATGACCCAGCCGGCGGTCTCGCGCACCCTGTCCTCGCTGGAGAAGCGTCTCGGGGAACCGCTGTTCCAGAAAGGGCAGCGGCCGTTGCTGCCGACCCCTCTGGCCCAGGCCCTGGCCGATCAGGGGATGGTGATGCTGTCCGCGTCCCGGAAGGCCTCGGAAACGGTTCAGAACTTCCAGGAAGGCAAGGCTGGGACCGTGCGGGTTGGCGGAACGCCGTTCTTCATGGATGCGCTCATTTCCAGCATGACGGCAGAATTCCAGAACAGTTTTCCGGAGATCAGGGTCGATCAGAGCTATGGCTATGTCCGGGACTTGCGCGAAGCCATTCATGCGGATCGTATAGATCTCGCGATCTGCCCGATCGACATCCTCGGGGAGGGATCGGGCCTTGTGTTCGACGAAATCCTTCCAGGGCGGAATGTCGTTGCCTGCAGTGCCCTGCATCCGCTTCTGGACAATCGCCGGACCGGGGCGCAGGAATTGCTCGAATATCCATGGATTGCACCACCGCCCGGCAGCCCGCTCTACGCCGATCTTCATTCGATCCTGCTTTCGCTCGGAGCCACCGAGATCAAGGTTCGGTATTCAGGTGGTTCGCTTGCCAGCGTGATCAACTACATGACCCGCACCAATGCCCTGACGGTGTTGCCGCACAGCGTCGTCTTTGCGTATCGCAAGGAGCGGACCATGACCGCGCTGCCGTTCCAGATCCCGCATCCGGACCGGGCGCTCGGCATCCTGCGCCTTGCTGATGCCCCCTATCTGCCGGCCGTTGACAAATACGCCAGGCACATCGCCGACGGCTTCAATGCCCTCCGCCTGCTCATCAAGCGTCACGAGGACTCCGTGGTCTGGGGCGGTTAGCGAAAGGCAATCCGGAATAGGTTGAGCGCGTTCATGCTTTGACGGTTTGCCGACAGTGCCGGTGAGAAACAGAAATGACAAATGGTCTGGGCGACCATTTCAACAGTCATTTAATTGTCCAATTGTTTTGAGCGTGGATCTGCAGCCGACCCAGACGTCTGAATTGGCCGACACATTCGGCCTGCTCCCGGATTCAACTCGGCTTTCGATCGTGCTGGCGTGCGTGGATCAGGAACAGTCCGCAGGCGAAATCGCCGAAAATCTGAACGGTCCTGCCTGCGGCTATGTGCTGCTCACATGCGCACAACCATCACCGAACACTTCGCATACCTGGCGAGTTTTCCTCCAATCGACGGCCAGAAATGGTCAATCAGGTGGGGCACATGGCTTGCTATGATGACGAGATCGGAGCCGGTTTCGTCGATTGCGCGCATCAGTGTATCGTCGATATCAAGCGTGGGGTCATGCGCGATTGTGGAATGGGCCGATGTTTCGATGCCGAACCTGGCTGCTTCTGCCGCGGCAAATTCGCCGAGTTTCCGCGCAAACTCTTCCGGATTGTGCGCCACTTCACTGGGTTGGGACGAGGTGACGCCCACATAGACAACGGGAACGTTGTAGTGTTTGGCAAGATCACCGGCGCATTCGAGTGCGGCACCCAGTTTTTCGACATGCGCCAGATCAACCGGCGCCATGATACGCTTGAACATGATACTTCTCCGCGAGCTGGGCGAGGAAAGGCAGCGCTGCCAGCGTGCCGCTGCAACCCGGCAATCTAAACATTCGGGTTCTTTCCTGCCATGGTTCTCGCACGAGGGTAATCAATTCCGGTCACTGGGGGCAAACGTCCACGCGCAAGCGCGTTCCCTCAACCGGTCGACTTTCGCAGCCCGGAATACCGGAGGGCGCATCACCCGTTCGGGCGCATGGCGGCATTAACCCATGGCGATGTCCGGCTCCACGAGATCGGCAGCGCTGAAAAAAGTTTGGGTCTTTTTTGCCTTCCGGCGAAAGTGATTGGGTCTTGCCGCTGCTGCCCTGAACCGCGATAGTCTCCTTGCAGGCGAAGGAAGGAACGATGCCGGAAGAAGAGGATTTTCAGTCATTGTTCAACACATATGTGGCCCGGTATCGGGCCGCAGATGCATCGGGTTGCGCAGCGCTGTTCGCGTCCGATGCGGAACTTTTTTCTCCCTATGGCCCGCCGGCTGTCGGGCGGCCTGCCATCGAAGCTACTCATCTGGAGTGGTTCGACGACGCCGCCGGAACCAAGAACATCAAGGTGGTGAGTGCGGGCAGTTCGGGTGATCTCGGCTGGTGTCTTGCGCATTTCAGTGAAGGCAACGAAGGCCAGGGAACCTCTTTGAACGTGCTGCAACGCCAGGCGAGCGGAACCTGGTTGATATTGCGGTGCAGTCTGAATGAATTGTCGGGGGCGGACCCGAGTGAGCCTTAAGCCTCCAGCGCGCCTTTACTTGCGGAACAAACCGATGCATCTGATCTGCCGTTTTTCGACCATTGCTGGTTTTCTGGCCGTGCTGCTTTCAAGCCCCCTACCGGCGCAGGCGTCGCCGGAGGGTGCATTTGAACATGTCGTGTCGGTTCTGCCGGTCTGGCCCGGCCAGCAGCAGGGCGGTGCCGGTGCCCGTCCGGGAGCGGCACCTGAGGGCAGCGGTGTGGTTGTGCGTCCGGACCTGATCGCCACGGCCTATCACGTTGTTGAACCGGCCGAGCGGATCGACATACGTCTGTCCGACGGCAGAATCCTGCCCGCGCGCCTGATCGCCGGTGACACGGCAAGCGACATCGCGCTCCTGGGTGTTGACGCCGGACTGACGCCGATCGAATTTGCTCCAAGTCCGGGCCTTGCCCAGCCGGCGTGTGCGATTGGAAACTCCTTCGGTCTCGGACTGTCGGTTACCTGTGGTGTCGTGTCGGCAAAAGGCATCACCAATGCGGGCTTCAATCCGGTGGAAGACTTCGTTCAGACCGATGCGGCAATCAATCCGGGAACGTCGGGCGGTGCCTTGATCGACATGGACGGGCGGTTGATCGGTTTGGTTTCAGCCATTTTCGCGTCCGATGCGGATGCGAATATCGGTGTCAACTTTGCCGTTTCCAACGCGTTGCTCAATCGGGTGGTTGATGCCCTGGCATCAAAGGGAGAGGTTGAATACCTGGCGGCCGGCTGGCGTCTCGAGTTCGCCGACCGCGCGCAACTTGCCGAAATCGCGGCTCCCGAAGTGCGGTTCGTTCAGCCTGGCGGACCCGCAGAAACGTCGGGGATAGAGGCTGGCGATCTTGTCCTTCAGATTGGAGAACGGCGCATTCAAACGCCAAGGGATGCCGTGACGGCGTTGGCCCTGTTGCCCGCTGAAACCGAGAGCGTACCGGTTGTCGTTCAAAGAAGAGGGGTCCGGACTCCCGTCAGTCTTTCGTTCGGAACCGAACCCAAGACGGATGAAACGGTTTCCGGGCCGGTCGATCCAGAGTGCCCGCATCCCGAAGCCGTTTGCCGCCAGCGCCAGGCCGTCTTCCCGATTTCCGCTTACGACCCGGTTGCAAGTGCAACGCGCATTTCCGGCGATCTTCTGGTCACCAACAGGCATGTGCTCGGCGACCGCCTGGAGGCGACGGTGCACACACCTGAAGGACCGAAAACCGCGAAGATCGTCCCGTCTGCCTTTGAAGGCGACCTGGTCTTGCTGAAAGTGGAAGGGTTGCCGGCGGATGCCGCGATCCTGGAACCGGATACGCAAGGGTCGGCGACAGACCTTTATTTTGCGGTCGGCGCGGATGTGGCGCGCCGTGAGATCAGGGTGTTCGAACCGGGGGATCTGATCATGCCGCCTGCGGAAGGGGCGGAGCTCGGCCGGCTGCACGTCAGGGCGCATATGCAGCCCGGCGTCAGCGGGGGCGCGCTTGTCGGTGAAGACGGCCGGTTGACGGGAATTGCCGTCGGCGGTGGCGACAAGCGTTTCGAAGCAATCCCGGTTTCCGCGGTTGAAGAACTGTTGCGTCAAATGGAAGATCCGGAAGCAGACAGAATAACCAGGCGGCTGGGCAAGAATTTCGTTGCCTGCGCGGCAGCCATCGAAGCCGTGGCAAATGCCCAGGACCGGGCGGAACAGACAGGTCAGGTTTCGCAAGCCTGCGCGCGATCCTCAAATCACGGCCAGTTGCTGGAAGCAGGGCGTGTACTGGCACAGTCCGGCGACTTCGACGCGGCGGTGGATATGCATCGGCAGGCGGTTCAACAAGTCCCCAACTCCATCAATTCAAGACTGTCCCTGCTTGTGTCCCTTCAACTGGGCGCACGGTTCGAAGAAATGACCGAACATGCCCGCTGGCTGATGGCGGCAGCGCCCGATGATCCGCAGGCGCTACGCTTTTCCATCCAGTCTGGCGTGTGGGGCGGTGATCCGGCACTTGCCGAGGAGGGCTACCAGGCGCTGCTTAAGGCCGATCCCAGGCAGGCGCAGGCTGCACGGCGTTTCATTGATGCCGCGCCCCCGAGGCCGGCGCGCCGCTGATACCTCAATCGGCTTCCGGGTCGGGAATCCAGCCGGCGGAAACGGACCGCTCTTGCTCGAAGGGAGACGGGACGGCGCGGTCAAGGATCCGGCCTTTCAGGTCCAACGCCGTGAGATCCGGCTCCCTTTCAAGCAAACGGGCGGCGAGGGCGGCAAGACGCGGGACCGCATAGCTTGATCCGGAGGCAACTCCCGATGCGCCGCGAAAATCCGTCACGTCCATGTTCTCTGCCGGCACCATGAGGTCAACGCTTGTGGCGCCCCAGTTGGATCCTTGCGCCAGGCGCCCGAACGCATCCGCCGATGTGACTGTCAGGATGTTGTCAAGGTTCAGTGCGGCCGGATAGACAGGGGTCGCGTCGATATCGCGCCCGTCGTTCCCCGCCGATACGATCGCCAGAATATCCTGGCCCTCGAGCGCCGAAGCAAACGCCTCCCAATCGCTTGCCTTTCGGCTGCCAAGCGGCATGGCGAGGATCTTGACACCATTTTCAATGGCATGTCCGACCAGGTCCGCCATGCGCGTCATGTCCGGCCGCGGATAGCGATAGGGAACGAGTGCAGCGTCCGGCGCTTCCCGCGCAACAATGGAGGCCACGGCGGTTCCATGACGGATCGGAAGAAAGGCCCCGCGCGATGTATCGCCGTCATACGGCCACGCATCAAGGTTCCAGAAATCGTACCCGACGGGCGTCCCGTCTTGCCGACGGGCGAGCCTGTCGCTGAAGACGGGAAGGTCGTAGGCAAGACCTGAATCGACCAGTCCGATGCGCACGCCGCCGGGGTCCGCGCCCGGTGGCCAGGGCGCCTGCAGCGTTTCCGTCCAGCGCAGCGTCCGAAGGTCGCCATCCAGTTGATCAAGGAAGATCCAGGGTTTCTTGCCCGCGCGGATTTCACGCGCCGATCGCACAACGCAGCTGCCATCGGCAATTGCCAGGAAACGCGAATCAGTATTTTGACCGTTCTCCACGGCCACAGAGGCACGAAACTGGCGCAAGGTGCCATTCGCCAGTCGCAATTGAAGCGCGAGCTCTGCGCCCCCGGGCAGGGCGAAACGCATCGATACCCGGTTGGGCGTGCCGGTTGCGGGCTGCTGTGATTCCTCAAGCAGCCAACTGCCGGGCAGCACGTTCTGCGCAGCCAGGCCGCTCATATCCGGATCGGTGCAAACACGGTCGATCGCAAGTGCGACCCAGTCGCGTGCGTCGTTGCTGTCCTGGGCGATTGCACCGGTGGCAAAGGCGCACAATGTGAAAACCCGAAGGATATACGCTCGGAACTTCCCCTTAAGGCGAGGGAACAACTTGGCCGGGGGCGCAATGCTCTGCCCTTTTTCGCGGTTAAAACAATGTTTCACCAAGCCGGAGTGCCCCGCTGCGTTTCAGGTCAGAGTCTCGTTCCGAGATGCAATTTAGGGCGCGAAATGCCGTTGGTCCATTCCGCCGGCAGGTTCCACAAATGTCCAGTTTCCTGCTGTCAGAACGGCCCGCATGCAAGCGCGCATGTGGGCTGTTCCTTCTGCGGAAACCAAAACGGAGCCAATGCATCGCATCAGCTCCGTCGTCAGGTAGCGTGTTGGCTCAGATGGAACCGGGCCAGCGCGGCAATGTCGGGGTCAGTAACCCTTGCCCTTGAAAAACTCCTGGATCACCGTGTTCACGATGATGCTCACATCGAGAAACAAGGAGCGGACCTCAATGTATTTGAGGTCGTAGTAAAGGCGCATGGAGGCCGCATGGGCCGTTCTGGTCTCACCGCGGAAACCGTTGACCTGCGCGAGGCCCGTGATGCCGGGCTTTACGCGGTGGCGCAGCTGGTAGCGCGGATCGAACTGCTCATATTTAACACCGTTTGCAAGCATGCCGGGCACATGCGGGCGCGGGCCGACGAGCGACATTTCACCCTTCAGCACGTTAAACAATTGCGGCAGTTCATCAAAGTTGCTTCGGCGCAGGAAACGCCCGATCGGTGTGATCCTTGGATCGTTCTTGACCGTCTGGCGGACGCCTGACTGATCGCATTGATCGACATACATCGACCTGAACTTGTAGGCCTTGAAGGTTCTTCCACCAAGACCGTGCCGATCCTGCTTGAACAGGACAGGACCCTTGCTGGTCAGTTTTATGGCGATCGCCAAAATGGTGAAAAGAGGTGCCAGCAGCAAAAGGCCGCACACCGCACCGAACAAGTCCAACCCGCGTTTCAGGACGTTCGATGTTTGAGAAGAAATCCTTCCTTCGACTGCGTGACCCAGATCCGTATTATGAAAACCATAAACATTGTCTGTCATTCTCAAAACTCTTACTTATTTATTGTAAATGCTCGCTAAAACGCGGACATCAGGCTTCTTCGTAAAATTGCCCACCACTAAAAAAAACCGTGGTACCCATAAATTTGGTTAATCGGACGTTAATCGAATGTGCGGTGAGATGCAACTTCAATTTTCATGCCGATTGAGTGGGCGAACAAATTTTTGATCGGAAAATCAGGCTGATAGGCGGTTCCTCCTCGTGCAAGTTTCTTGCAACGCGCCGAGCGGCGCCCGGCGTTCTGCGGCTGTGTGGGTGCGAATTCGGCGCGCCTATTTGGTTTTGAGCACCTTGCCGGCGCTGTTGCATGTTCCCATCGACGCGAGCGCACATCGGCCCGTGTGCGGCATAAAGTCCGGTCATCGTCCCGGTTGGGCGCTTCGAAAGGAACCCCTGGAGGCGCGTTGGCAATTGCGGCAACCGTGGTCCCGCGTTGGACGGCATCTCGCGGCGGGAAGGGTTTAGATAAGATTTTCGTCGAATTTACCAAAAATCCAACAGGTCGAACAAAGCCTGTGTTTTCTTACGCCGATATGAGTATAGTCGCCGCGATAAAGTACCAGGACCGGTGCAAGCTGATCTGCCCGATCAGCACGTTGAAGTTGGTTGGCCAGCATATATTGAGCATTTTGCGGGGTACGTATCTGCTGTTGATGCCTCCTCCGCCAAGTCTGTTTTGAGGTTGAAATGATTGTCGAAGAGACCGGGTTGCCTGGTGTTTTTCTGATCACGCCGCGGCGGTTTGGAGATAACAGGGGTTTCTTTTCTGAAAGCTGGAGCAAAAGAGCATTTGAAGATGCCGGGATAAGCGCGGAATTCGTGCAGGACAATCATTCCCTGAGCGCCGTGACGGGCACCGTGCGAGGGCTCCATTTTCAAGCGCCCCCACACGCGCAGGCAAAGCTTGTCAGATGCGGACGGGGACGGATTTTCGACGTTGCCGTCGATATCCGCCGGGGCTCACCAACCTACGGAAACTGGTTTGGAACAGAACTCAGTTTTGAGAACGGGAAGCAGTTGTTCGTGCCCGTGGGATTCCTGCACGGGTTCATGACGCTCGAACCCGATAGCGAGATCATTTACAAGTGTTCTGATTTCTACGCCCCCGAATGTGACGGGGCGGTTCGTTGGGACAGTTGCGGCATTGACTGGCCGCTTGAAGGTATCGAGCCGGTTCTGTCTGACAAGGATGCGGCGGCGCCTGCCTTGGCTGCATTCGAAACACCTTTTGAGGTTTGAGGGTTTGATGAAAATTCTTGTTACGGGAGGAGCGGGCTTCATTGGCTCGGCCGTTATCCGACTTGCGGTTCAGCGTGGCCTGAACGTTGTCAATCTCGACGCGCTCACCTACGCAGCGTGCCTCGACAATGTCGCGATGGTTGCTGACAGCCCTCTTTATGCATTTGAGCAGGCGGACATTCGCGACCGGGATGTATTGAAGCGGATCTTCGCCGAACATCGCCCCGACGCGGTCATGCATCTTGCTGCGGAAAGTCATGTGGACCGGTCCATTGACGGTCCCTCCGACTTCATCGAGACCAACATTACCGGCACCTTCAACATGCTCGAGGCATCGAGGACCTACTGGCAGGAGGCCGGCAAGCCGGAAACGTTCCGGTTTCACCAGATCTCGACCGATGAAGTGTTCGGATCGCTCGGAGCCGAAGGCCTGTTTACCGAAACGACCGCTTATGACCCGCGCAGTCCGTACTCCGCATCGAAGGCCGCCTCCGACCATCTTGTAATGGCGTGGCACGAGACCTATGGGCTCCCGATTGTTCTGACCAACTGCTCGAACAACTACGGGCCGTTTCACTTCCCGGAAAAGCTGATTCCCGTCGTCATTCTCAATGCGCTTTCCGGCAAACCGATCCCTGTCTACGGCAAGGGAGAGAATGTGCGTGACTGGCTCTATGTGGAAGACCATGCGGACGCGCTGCTGCTGGTTCTTCAAAAGGGCGCGCCTGGACGCAGCTACAATGTCGGCGGCGAAAACGAGCGCCGGAACATCGACCTTGTGAGGACCATCTGCGATCTGCTCGATCAAAAGCGTCCCAAGGCCGACGGCTCCTATTCCGATCAGATCACGTTTGTCACCGACCGGCCAGGTCACGACATGCGTTATGCGATCGACCCGACGCGCATTCGTGAAGAACTCGGATGGAAACCGTCCGTGAACGTCGAGGAAGGCCTTGAAAAGACCGTTGAGTGGTATTTGAACAATGAAAGCTGGTGGCGGGCCTTGCAGGACCGCAAAGGTGTTGGTCAAAGGCTCGGCGTGAAAACGGACGCCAAGTCATGATCCTTGTTTTTGGTTCCTCCGGACAGGTGGCAACCGAATTGCGTGAGCGCCTGCCTGACGCGGTGTTTCTGGGCCGCAGGCAGGCCGACCTCTCGACCGGTGCGGATATTTGCCGGACGATTGAGGAAATCGGTCCGGAGGCGATCATCAATGCCGCCGCTTATACGGCCGTGGACAAGGCCGAGGACGAGGAACATCTGGCACTCAAAATAAACGCGGACGCTCCCCGGATGATGGCTCAGTCAGCCGCCAGGCTTGACATTCCGATGGTTCACATTTCGACCGACTATGTGTTCGATGGCAGCGGCGGCGAGCCCTTTCCGACTGACGGGAAGACAGCGCCGCTCGGCGCTTACGGGCGCACGAAGCTGGCTGGCGAGAAGGCGATTGCGGACATCGCCCCCAACCATGCGATCCTGCGCACCAGCTGGGTTTTCTCCGCGCATGGTGCGAATTTCCTCAAAACCATGCTGCGGCTTTCTGAAAGGCGCGACCGTCTGACCATTGTTGCCGATCAGGTCGGCGGGCCGACGCCGGCCTCGGCAATCGCGGCAGCTTGCGTGACGATCGCGGGCGTATTGAAGGACGAACCATCGAAGACCGGCACTTACCACTTTGCCGGAGCGCCTGATGTGAGCTGGGCGGATTTCGCACGCGAGATCTTTAGCCAGGCGGGTCGAAAGGTCAGTGTCGAGGACATACCGACAACGGCTTATCCGACGCCGGCGAAGCGTCCTTTGAACTCCCGACTGGATTGCAGGTCGCTGTCCGCATTCGGGCTGGATCGCCCCGACTGGAAGGCAGGCGTTGCAGACACTTTGGCAAAACTGGGTGAAACCGCATGACAAATCGCAAGGGCATTATTCTCGCAGGGGGATCCGGTACACGGCTGTTTCCGCTGACAATGGCCGTCTCCAAGCAGCTGATGCCGATATACGACAAGCCGATGATCTACTATCCGCTGTCCGTTCTGATGCTGACAGGCATCCGGGAAGTTGCGATCATCACGACCCCGGAGGATCAGCCGCAGTTCAAGCGGCTTCTCAAGGATGGCAGCCAGTGGGGCATGCGGTTTGAATACATCGTCCAGCCGTCCCCCGACGGTCTTGCGCAGGCCTATATTCTAGCCGAGGATTTCCTGGACGGAGCGCCTTCCACAATGGTTCTCGGCGACAACATCTTCTTTGGCCATGGCCTGCCGGAAGTGCTCGCCGCGGCCGACAGCCGCGAGCGGGGAGGGACCGTGTTCGGATATCACGTCGCGGATCCGGAACGCTACGGCGTCGTGAAGTTCAATGACACGGGTCTTGCGGAAGAAATTATCGAAAAGCCGGCGGTCCCGCCGTCGAACTACGCTGTAACGGGCCTTTATTTTCTCGATGGCGATGCTCCGCGCCGCGCACGCGAAGTAAAGCCGTCGCCGCGCGGCGAGCTGGAAATAGTCTCGTTGCTGGATACGTATCTGCGCGAAGACGCGCTGAAGGTGGAACGCATGGGCCGTGGTTTCGCCTGGCTCGACACGGGGACGCACGAATCCCTGCTTGATGCCGGCAATTTCGTCAGAACACTTTCCGTCAGGCAGGGCATGCAGTCGGGCTGCCCGGAAGAGATCGCCTATGACAATGGCTGGATCGACCGGGAGAAACTTCTGGAACATGCAGAAGTGTTCGGGAAAACGGAATACGGAAAGTATTTGAAGGACTTGACCAGAAAATAGGTGAAGTCGATTGAGAATTGCGGTGAATTGCTGCGACTATGTACCCGAGAGTAATGGAGTTTCGCATGTGATGTCGGGCCTAGCCTTCCGGGGTGACGGTCGGGATTTCACGGATCTGAATTGAGTGGTCGGTGCCGGCTTTTGCCGTGAACCGCTGTCCGGGGGATTTTTTTCCGATGAGTTTTGGTGTGCTGCTGGGTCTGCCGATGGGGCGCCGCAAGTTTCTCGGCGCTGCATTGAGTGCTGGCGTCTTCTTGCGAGGCACGGCAATTTCATCCGCTTCGGAAATTGTCGTGACATTTGGAGAGCGCACAAAGGCCGGACATGGCGGCGTACCGGTCGACGGCCAATCGATCGAGAGTGGCAATGAGGCCGGTCACTTTGAGATCGTGGACGGTTTCCTGGTCGTGTCCGAGGCCGGCGAGGGGAAACTCGCCGCTCCTTATGATCTCCTCTTGAACAGTGGCCAAAGGATCAGCATTCCCGAGATTGAAGCAGCGACATTCAGCTGTAAGGCCGATGGTGCGGAAATCGACGCAGCCAATGTCGACCACGTTCTCAACCAGACAACCCCCTCGACCATTTCAATCCGGGGAGGCGCGGTCAAAGACCTGCGCTCAGGCGATGCCGGTCCCGGTTTTCTGGATGAGCGGACCTGGCTCAAGCGGGACTTTTCCGGCAAACACCTTACGGTAAAAAGTGCCGATCCGGACAATCGTGCCGAGTTCTGGGACTGGCGTCTTCTGGTTCAAGGCTCTGACGGAATCACGTTCGAGAACCTGAGCTTTCGGCAAACGGACCAGCCGGTGCTAGAGAAAAACTTCACAGGCGCATTTATTTCCGACGGTGGTGTGACGTCGACCAAGAACATCGGTGTTGTCGGTTGCGACTTTATCGGCCGCGACCTGGATATATCACTCGATTGGTACGGCTTGCACGAACAGGCCTATCTGCCGACAGGCTGTGTATTGTCTTCAACGAGCAACCTGACGATCGAGAACAACACCTTCTCGCGATTGCATATCCCCGGTTCGTTCAAGATGAAGGGGAAATGCTCCCTGCAAGGCAATTTGGCCAGCTACTGCTACTACGATCTGTACAATCTGGTCGGGACATCGAAGCCGGCGGCAAACGGCGCCAAGATCATCAAGGACAATGTAGGCACCGTCGTATTCGGAGCGCGGTGGAACAAGGCGGCAGGCCCTCACGGCGACGGGTTCCAGCTTGTTTTCGGCTGGCTGACCGAAACCACGATTGAGAACAACGCCATTTTCATGGGCGATGTGGGACGCCGTCACAACGGAGACGACCAGCAGACCTGGTTCGGATCATCGGGAACCGGACTTAAGGATTGCGCGCTCAGGGGCAACCTGTTTCTCGGTCAGTCCCTCCATGGGATAACGATACCGAAGATCGAGAATGTTGTGATCGAGTACAATACCTGCCTGGAAAACGATCCGTTGAATCCTGTTGGACAACGTCTGAAACCGACATTCAATCTTGGACAATCGTCGGCCGCCGGCAAGATCATTGTTCGCAACAACATCACCGCCGGACCGATAAATCTCTACAACAAGCGCTCTGCCGCGTTCGAGTTGTCCGGCAACGTCATCGTGGACAGGACCGGTTCAGGTGGAGCCGTTTCATATGGCGATGCGTTTGCCGGTCCGTTTCCGCCAACGACACTGGCCGAAGCCCTTCGCGCATTTGCTCCGCTTCCGGGCTCGGCTGTTGACGGCAAGGGAGCAATTGAACCGGACGGGAAGTTCCGGACAAGTTTTGAATGAAGACCTGAGACACTTGCCGGGGGCGCGGACAAAGCTCCGGCGGTGGACATGGATTTCGGGAAGGCGGCACGGTGCGGTCTTGAGGAGAGCCCTTGTTTCAGGCGTTACTCCCCTGAAATCCATTCGTTCTGACGTTTGGCGATCGACGTCCAGACGTCGAGGGAGTCACGATGCGAAGCCTTGTTGCCGGTCCGTGAAAGCACAAAATACGCAGACCGCCTGACGTTCACGTGCAGCTTGAACAACAAAACGCCCAAAGCAACCTGACCGTCAGACCAGTGCTTTCGGATAAACCTCATCTTTGCTCTGAGAAGACGAACCATCTTGTCTGAGCGCACCGGCTCCGAAGCGCCGCCGTAGTGCACGATGGAAGCGTCGGGGGTAAAGAGTGCTCTGACGCCTTGCTTGTTGGCGCGATAACACAGGTCAGCCTCTTCCGCATACATGAAGAAGTCGGTGTCGAAGCCTTCGAGCTGATCCCAGAGTTTCCGTGTTGTCAGAAAGAAGCAACCCGTCACGATTTCGACCTCGCGAACGCGGTCGCGTTGCCACTTGCCGTATTCTTCCCTGTTGATCAGATCGGATTTCGGGAAAAGGCGCGCCAGGCCCGTTGCGCCGGTGAAAAGGGACCACGGGGACATGAACCTCCAGCAGGAAGTCGGATTGAGCGATCCGTCCTTGAACTCGGTCCGGCCACCAAAAATGCCTGCGTCAGGCCGGCTCAGCGCAAACGACATCAGATTGTCAATGGCACCGTCAAAGCACACCGTGTCAGGATTCAGCAGTAAAACCCACTCGGAATTCGTCGTTTTGATCGCTTCGTTGTTCGCTGCGGCAAAGCCGATGTTGTCCTTGGAGCGAATGAGCTTTGCCTGTGGGAACTGCTGAGCAATCAAATTGGCGGAATCATCGCTTGAATCATTGTCGAATACGGTCACCTCGAAGTTTGCGACCTTCGTGGTTTCGTATACCGACCTGAGTGCATCCAAAGTCAGGTCGGCGGTGTTGTAACTCACAATGATTATTTCGAGCGTCGGATAAGTGTCTGTCATCTAATTTGTCTGTTCAGGAATGAAATCGCCGAAGCGATCTTACCCGGGAAGTCCTTAATTTCGTTACTCGGAGACCTGAGCAGCAAATTGCTGTTCCTCTCAGGGTGAAATTTTGGTGAGTGGTTGCTTTGCGAAGTTAGCGGGCTTCCTTTCGAAGCTTGGCAAAAATGCTTGAAGCTATGGCTTTCGAAACGTACCGCCAGTTGAACGGTTGCAGTTTTGCCGCTTCTTTCGCATGGCTGCTGGCCTCGCGATAGCGTTTGTTGGCCAAAAGACCGCCCGAGACGCGGTAATGGTGGCGCGCCAGTTCTTTGGGGTAAGCGCTCCAGAGTTCCGAGTGCTTTCCCAGAAGCTGAATCTGAGCGTTGACCCGGTTCTCGGACGAGCGGGTGATCGAGTTGCTTGACATGTGCTGTTCGACAAGAACTTCATCGAGAAAAGCGATTGGCCCTTCCAGCGATACCCTGATCATCATTTCCCAATCATCCAGCGATCGGAACTCCGGGTCCATACCGCCAATCTTTTCAAACACATCCCGGCGGATCATGACCGTCTGTGTTGAAATGAAACTGTCGCTCAGAAGCGAACTGACAAGATCTCCTTCAAGGTGGCTGGTGATGTCGTTGGGGACCCGGAGGATCTGGACGCCATCCTCAAAACAATCCATCGCGCAATAAACAGCCACAAAATCGCTGTCTTTGACTTTTTCAACCTGTTTGGAGAGCTTGCTCGGATACCACAGGTCGTCGCTGTCCTGAAACGCCACCCATGAAGATTTTGCCAGCTTTGCGCCAGCATTGCGCGCGCCGGCGGCCCCCTTTGGCCCCTCGTTGACGATCACCTGAAGCCGGGGGTCTTCGATTGACCGCAAAACCTCGAGCGTCGCATCTGTCGAGCGGTCGTCGACGGCGATGACTTCGAAGTCCGGATAGTCCTGCGACAACACGCTGTGTATCGCCTTTTCAACGGAGCTTTCTCTGTTGTAGCAGGGGATGACAACGGAAACGCTTTGTTCTGCATCGCTCATGAAAGACAAATTCCCATCAGAAAGACAAGCAAGCCGTAGTGTCGGTGATCATGTTTTTGTCAGTTGCGGCTTTGATCGCTTGCGCGTGTATTGAGCCCGTCGAACCCTTTTGGCTGGCGCTTCGTCTTCTGCACTTGTCACGTCCTGGTCACTGGTCGACATGATGTAATGCGCCACAGCACCGCCGTATCCGAGCAAAATGAAGAAGAACGGCAACATCTTTCCGAAGAAGGCAACGGTCGCTCCCGCCAGGAACAGGGAAATGAAGGTGAAGCAAAGGGCCTGCCGCAGTCCATCCAGCCGCTGGCTTACTTTGTCGTGAGCATAAAGCTTGCGCATGATCAGATACAGGATCATCAAGATCAGGATGATCCCGGGAAAACCACCCTTCATCGCCACGAGCAACCAATTGTTGTCGATGCTGGGCGACATCCAGCCGGGGCGCGTCCACTCTTCTGGCCGAATACCTATGAACGGGTTTGCGAGGACGTCGTCGATGCCGTTTTCCCAGATGTGAATACGGTAGTAGCCGGACTGAGGGTTGAGCGCCAGGCTGGTTGCGATGATGCCGATAGGACCACGATTGCTGAGGAACGAAAGCGCCGTGAAAACAAAGGCGCATGACCCGATCAAAAGCATCGCGCGATGCTGAAGGAAGCGCGAGCAGCGTTCACCCACCAGAAATGCAAGCTGAATTATCATGGTCAGGATGGGCGCGGAGGAGGCTGACAGGATACAGCCAAAAGCGAGCACTGCCGACTTGAAAACGCCGGAGACATTCGTTTTCGCTGTCGCAAACACCAGACTGATCATCGACGAACAGAAAAGGCCGTACAGAATTGGATGTTCGAAGATTGATGCGGCACGCAGCATGCCGAGGCGGTAGTCTTCCTGGATCCAGTAGTAGTAGCCTGAAATGCTTCTCGCGATGTCGTGTACGAACCTCTCCTGCAAAATGACCGCTTCGGGAAAGGCGAGAAGTATCGCCGGGATCATCAGGATAAAAACCAGATTTGGGAAGGCGAACAGCTGTCCCGGCGACTTCAGCAGGAAACGTATGACGAAATAAGGTGTAACGGTTTCGACAAAATACGAAACACCGGGTTCGAAGCCTGCGCTTCCTCTCTTCAGGATTTCACAAGCGAGAAACCAGAAACCTTGAATCAGAATGAGATTGTCGAAGATCCTGAGCTGTTTTCGTTGCTCGAAAAATTTGAAGATGACGTAGAACGTGAGGAGGAACGCGAGCGCCCTGTAAAGCGGAAGGAACAGACTACCGGCGCGAATGGACAACTCGATTGGAACGAGAATCATCAGAGAAAGCAACAGAAACACCAGAATCGGCACTTTTTGAGCGCCGAGCGAAGACTGGTGGTCTTCTCGTTCGACCTGGTTGCCAAGTGACCGGTCCGTCAAATTGAACTACTCCTCGAGAGTTGTCTAAGCCGTTGGTTTTATCGTTTCAGCTATAGGAAAATAATCTGCCTGGTGATTCTTTTTTCGAATTCGATACGCAATTAAACAATAGCTTTATTAATCAAAGCTGGCATATCCAGCCCGGGAAATTCAACAAGAGGAAACACGCATTGGCGCGTTGTCACCCTTTGAGCCGATCGGATGTGTTTCGCTGGTTTTCTCCACTGCGTACACAATGATCCGGCCGGCGCGACTATATGTTCTATTTCATTTGCAAAAAAGTGGGTTTCCTGGATCGGCGATGTTTTGTGAAGGCAAATTTGCCGAAAGAGTAAATAGGTTTTCGTTGCACGGAGATCGCATTGCATGCCCTTTTTCAGGCAACGGCGAATGTACGGATCAAGGTTCTTTTTTTAGCGGACCGGATGCGCAATGACAGGCGAGTGTTATCAAGATGCTCTTTATAAACACATTGATGGTAGACAAATCACGCAGGACGTTCGGTTACAGCGTGACTGACAGGCTCATGGCTGCATGAGTTGGGATCGGCTTCCGCAAAAAATTTCGGTTCACTCCATTTTCGTGGAAGTCCCGTCCAAGCGTACGAAAGATTAAAATGAAACGACTTGTAGTTTCAGGAGCAATGTGGGTCGGCATTGGCCAAGCCGTGCGAATGCTGACCACCTTCGCGACTGTATTTGTTCTTGCAAGGCTGCTGACGCCGACCGAGTTCGGCGTTATCGCGATCATCATTGCGATCGCACTGGCCGCAAACGTGCTGGGTTCATTCGGATTGGGGCCGGTTGCAGTCCAGAAGGAAGAAATAAACGACGACGAATTGAGCACGATTTTCTGGTTCAATCTCGTTGCCTCGGCCGCGCTGACGCTTTTCATCGTGGTCAGCGCCGAATGGATCGCGATTTTCCTGGAAGCTCCCGAGCTCACGTTTCCGTTGCAGGTTTCCGCGATCATCTTTCCGGCAACAACGGTTCGTGTCGCGCACCGCGCCATTCTGGAACGCGCATTGAATTTCAAAAAAATTGCGCTTGCGGAAGTGATCGGCACGATCGCCGGGGCCGCTGTCGCCGTCGGCCTGGCGTTCTGGGGAGCCGGGATCTGGGCGCTGGTGGGCCAACAGATCACCTTGGCCGTGACGGCAAGCGCGTCTTATTTTTTCATGAGCCGATGGTTGCCGCGCTGGCATTTTTCTTTTGAAAAATGCATCGAGTTTCTGGTGACGGGATGGAAGCTGACGGTTTCGGAAATTCTGGTTCTGTTTTCGACCAACATCAACAGGCCGATCATTTCGATTGCATTGGGCATCGAAGCGCTTGGCTTTTACAATTTTGCGCAACAGCTGATCAGCTACCCTTACCGCAATGTTGCGGCCGTGCTGCAAAGCCTGTTGTTTCCCGTGTTGTCGCGCGTTCAGAACGAAGAAGAGAAGTTTACCCACATACATCTGAGTTTCCTGCACATCCTGGCGCTGGTCATGACACCGATCGTCGTCGTCATTTTTGCGATGGGCGAGAAAATCGTGCTGGTGTTTTTTGGGGCCAAGTGGCTCCCGATCGTCGATTTCCTTTACCTGATAGGTTTCGCGGCGCTGATCGGCGCGTTCAGACAGGCCCTCAAAAGCGTTCTCCTGGCCAAGGCAAAGGCAAATGTGCTCATGGGTATCGAGACCGCGAGCACGATCTTGAATATCAGCGCGTTGCTGATTGGAGTGAACTACGGTCTCAAGGGTGTTGCCCTGTGCACGCTGATTGCTGCTTCGATAACGTTGACGCTCACGATCATATTTTTTGTCAATTATCTGAACTATCAGTATCAGGCATTTTTCAAGGTTCTGTTTCCGGTGTGCTTGAGCAATGCCCTAACGGCGCTCGTGCTTCTCGCAGACCCTGCGAAATATGTGACCGACAGCGCGTTCGTAAATATTGTCCTGTCGGTTTTGCTGGCAGGCGTCATTTATGTTCTGGGTGAACTTTTGTTCGACAGAAAACGGTTTTTGTTCTTGTTGAACACACTCCAGGAAGCGCTCCTCAAGCGTCCGAAGCCAACGATCGAGAGTGCGCAGTAAACAACAGCGCCCGGCGAATTCAAGGGCCTATCCGGCCGGAAAAAGTGAAGTCAGTTCGGGTGCAGCTCAAATGCCCGCATTCGCGCTTTCTCAAGCGGAACCACTGCAATACGCGCCGCCGCAGGATCAGGCATTTCTTCAAGACCGGCGTGCACACAGTGCAGCGTCGCCCTGCATTGGCCGGAAGAGCGTGGCGCATCCTGATATGTTTTGTACCTCCTTCTCCATCGCCGGTTGCTTCAGGTGAAGTGGCTTCAAGGTCGAATGGATTGTGTCTTGTTCAAGTGGAACGCAATTATTTGATATTGCCATGTCTTTGTTCATTCAGAAAAAATCCTGAAAAATTATAGTAAAGAAAGTGTTTAACCGTTCAATCAACCTGTATAAAAATTGAACTGTTGTATTATATCGAATATAAAACTGATTTTGATACTTCGCTAGCTACCGGTTACTTTCTGGGAGCAAGCGAACGCCATGGAATATGTCGTTAATAGTCAGGCAGAGTTGAACGAGGCACTCAACAACGCGGTTGCTGGCGACAGCATCGTCCTCGCCAAGATAGATGACAGCTACACCATCCGCATGCATGACATGGACTTCGCTGGTGAAGGAATATCGATCTCCTCCCAGGATCCGAACGACATGGCGATTGTCGACACGATCCATCTGACCGCGTCTTCAAACATTCATTTTTCACATCTCGATGTGAACTCCCACACCTACGATTCTGGGCGTGCCGACTGGCTGACCGACGTATATGTCACCGACAGCAGCGACATCTCGCTTTCCAACTCGGTGTTCTCGGGAGACGCGACCGAAGCCCGGTTGACAGCGGACAGTTACGGTGCGGAGTCCTTTGCCACAATCCGGGAATCGGATGGCTTTGTCCTCGAGAACAACACCATTTCGAACTACAATTTCGGGCTGCTTCTGTTGGAGACCACCGACGTAACGGTCAACAACAATGAATTTCACAGCCTGCAGGGCGATCCGATCCGGATGGGTGGCGTCCAGAACGTGGATATCACCAACAACAACATTCATGACCTGCTGGGTACGGACGAGAGTCTGAACCACATGGACATGATCCAGATCTGGTCGACGTCCACGACCCTCGTCACGAGCGATGTCACGATCTCCGGCAACATCCTGGATGCCGGCAACGGCGTTGCCTCGCAGAGCATCTTCATCCGCAACGAGAAGGTTGACACGTCGGAGAACGCCAACCTCGAGTATTACTATTCGAACATCACAATCGAAGACAACCTGATCTACAATGGTCATTTGCATGGCATCACCGTTGGAGAAACGAACGGTCTTGTGATCAACAACAACACGCTGGTGACCAACCCGCAATCGAGCATGATTGTCGCAGGCGGGGAAAAGAACGTTACTTACAACCCTGCCATCAACGTTGCCAGCTCCTCGACCGGCGTGACGATCACGGACAACGTTACCTCCGCCGTCACGGCACCGGACAGCGCCAACGTTTCCGGCAACTACCTTGTCGACTACGTCAACCAGTCGGCCGACAATTACGTTGGCAACGTGCTGGTGTTTGCGCAGAACGGCGGTGATCTGTCGCTTGATGACTTGAAGTTCAACCCTGACGGCCCGCTGGGTTCTTCCGATATCGGCGCCAAGGTGTCGCAGTTCGACGATACGCCGGACGCTCTTACGCCTGTCGTCACATTGGAGAAGGTGAGCGGCCTCGAACAGGTCTTGAACCTCAGCGCTGACTATACAGCGGACGCGAATGGCTTTGTCGACGCGTCCGATGCGACATTCACGTGGACATTCGAAGACGGCACCGTCTTGAGTGGCCAGACGGTCCAGGTTGCGTTCGAGCAAGCCGGTGAGTTGAGCGTGAGCCTTACGGTCGAGACAGACGGCGAGAAGGTCACTGTTGAAAAGACCGTCCATGTGGAAGACCCGGTCATTTTCTCCATCAGTGCTGACAACGGAGTCGTTGAAGACAGCTCTTCCAATGATGTTGATTTTGTCGCCAAAACCGTGTCCGACACAATCCATATCGGCGACGGCTCCACCTTCGAGGTGACCCGGAACAACTCAGAGATTTACAGCCTCGAGCAGTTCACGTTGAGTTTCGACATGAAGCGCGACGCGGTGTCCGGTCTTGCTGAAACAGTCGCCATGCTGCACCAGTCCATGTCGCTGAAACTGACGGATGACGGGGAACTTAGTCTGGGACTGACCAACAATGAGGGGGATCGGTTCGAACTGGTTTCCTCGGGCGCGGATTTGAACGACACCGGCTGGCACAATGTCGTTCTGAGTTTCGACGGCATTGCCGGCAACCTTGAATTATATGTCGACGGCAACAAGGTCGGCGAAATGGAGGCCGACGGTTCGACCAAGAACAAGGAATACTGGGGGCTTGTGTTCGGCAATCCCTGGAAGTCCGGCAACGGCTTCAAGGGAGAACTCGACAACATCAAGATGACGTCCGATCCTTATACGACGCCACAAGTCTCGCCGCCCGACATTTCGGATCCGGACGAACCGGTCGATGAGCCTGTCATCCTCAAGTTCACCGATGACGACGATGCGGGCACCGGTATCCGGGTGAGCGACTACGATGACTATGTCCAGGACAAGGGCACGGTGGCAGTCTCGAGCGAAGGTGAGAGCATCACACTCTACGGGAATGCCTGGAAGGTCCTCGATATTGAAACGAATATCGACTCAGACACGGTGATCAGCTTCGACTTTGAAGCGGACATCATGGGTGAGATCTTTGCCCTCGGCTTCGTGAAAGACGGCAAGCTCCTGCAGGAGAACGTTGTTCAGTTTGGAGGCACGCAAGACTGGGGTCATCAGTATGGCGACCAGTACACGACAGCAGGCGTCTCCCAACGATTTGATCTGATGGTCGGACAATACCTTGAGGGGACGGTCGACCAGATCGTTCTGATTGCGGACAACGACGCCTATGGCGGCGGTACGACCAATTTCTCGAATATCTCGATCGCGGCAGAAAGCAACGAACTCGAGGTAAGTGGCGTCCAATATGACATCAAAAGCTACGAGGCCGGCGTTCAGGACTTCGGTTTGAGCGAAGTCAGCGAAGACGGCTCGGAAATTACGCTCACGGGCAACGCCTGGAAGCAGATCGAAAAAGATATCGTTATTGATGAGGACACGCTGCTTTCCTTCAACTTCGATTCCCGGAACGAGGCCGAGATTTACGCGATCGGTTTCCTGAAGGACGGCAAGGTCGAGGAAGACCACGTCTTTGAACTGGAAGGAACTCAGAACTGGGGAATACAGGACCTCTTCAACGAAGGCGATGACGGCTTGTTCAATATCAATGTTGGAGACTACTTCCAGGGAGAGTTTGACGGGCTCGTTTTGATTGCAGACGATGATCGGAAGAAAGACGCGGACGCAACGTTCTCGAACATCTCAATCGGCGACTGGGACCTGGCCTGACCAACTCGGCATCCGAAATCCGTTACCTTGTGCAGAACCACCCGGCAACACTGTTGCCGGGTGGTTTGCTTCTCAAGCTCGTTTCGCGGTCTGCGCAATTTCTATCGGCGGACTGTTGCCCTTCCTGACAGCCGAGCGAAGAAGGCACCTGCATGAGCGCGGGAGACTGGTTGATGGACCCGCAAATGAGGCCGAGATGGTTTGGACCTGACCGGATTTCGTCATTCACATGCCATTTCAGTCGAATTTATGGGCCCATCTCCTTAGGATCATGCAGTGCAATTAATCCTAAACGAACATCACATAAACCGGTGTTGATCTCCTTTGGTCCCAAAATGTATTAAGTGCAAGCCGGCGCGCCAAGTTGGTGCCGTCCGTGGTGTTTCAAAACGGCAGAATGTCAAAATCGATTTCCTCCCGCATGCCAACAGACTAAGCGATGGATATCATTGGTGAGGCCCCAGACGTGGAACTTTCGATTGTTATTCCTCTCTTCAATCGCGCGGATCTGATCGGCGCCTGCATTGAAAGACTGCCGATCTCCTCCGGCGTTGAACTGATCATCGTTGACGACGGGTCAAGTGACGGCTCTGCAGAGGCCGCCAGAGCGGCAATCTCAAAACATCCGGCAAAGGATCAGATACGCCTTATCGAGCAGGAAAACGCCGGTCCGGGTGCGGCACGGAACAAGGGTGCGGCGTCTGCGGCGGGCGACTGGCTGGGGTTTCTCGATAGTGACGACCTTTGGGCACGGGAAACGGTCGCCGATGTCGTCAGCGCAAAAAAGCATCATCCGGACACCATCATGATGTTTTTGCAGACCAGGGATTTTGTGACGGATCAGGGACCGCCCGGAGACGATCCGCGAAAAACGGATGTCGTGAGACACGACCGCTTCCTGGCGGCCGTCGAGCAAGAAGAAGACATGCGATTTGCCTCGTGCAACGTCGTTGTTCGTAAAGATGTTTTTCAAAGCCTCGGCGGGTTCACCGGCGATGTTTTGTGTAGCGAAGACAGCGATTTGTTTTTGAGAGCGGATCGCCACGGGCCGGTATTGTGCCTGACGGGGCCCTGGCGCGTAGCGCACCGGGTTGGGGAAAATGATTCCCTAAGCTTGAATGCGCCTAAGGTCATCCAGGGTTACGAGTTCATGCTTGCTCAGGACACTAAGGGCGAATATGGCCAGAGCGACAGTCTCAAGGAAGCGTTTTTTTCCAAGGCTTCGGTTTATACGATCAGGGTCGCATTCGCCTGCGGATACGTGGCAACCGCCTACAAGCTTTTCTTCCGGGATTTTGGAAGGATTTCCCGGCCAACAACGAGGCACTGGGTCTGGCGTTTGCCCCTGACACCGTTGCTCAGTCTGATCAGACCCAAGAGTTTTCCGATGCGATGGAAGTGAGCAGAGCCATTTTGATGCGACACAAATCCGCCGTAGCCGTCAGGGGGACATTCCTCATCGCAGGAGCGATCTGTTCCTGATCCTCAAACCAAGCCAGGGGTCTTTGACGTCTGCGAGCGAATTCCAAAAGAATTGGATGTAAATACATGGACTTGTTCTACTATCACGACAAGGCGGGCAATTTTGGTGACGACCTGAACGCCTGGCTTTGGGACGAACTCCTGCCTGAGTTCAGGGACATGGATCCCGGCGTGACACTGGTCGGCGTGGGAACAATCCTGAACAAAGACCTCGATTTGCCGAGCACGAAAAAGCTGGTTGTCGGTTCAGGCTGCGGATATGGAAATCTGCCGGAATTTGACGACGAGGACGGCTGGGATATCCGGTGTGTGCGTGGTCCTAAAACCGCAAAGCAGTTGGGCCTCGATCCGGAGTTGGGTGTCCTTGATCCGGCAATGATGATCCCCTTGTTGCCTGAGTTCGCGGGCATCGAAAAGAGCGCTGACAGCGTCATTTTTATCCCGCACCATTCCACGGCTGAGCGGCACCCATGGAGCGACATTCTGCGTGGTTCAGGTATTGACTTCACGTCGCCACGCGGTGAAGCAAAGGAAGTGATCAGGAAAATTGCCGGCGCGCGCCTGGTACTTGCTGAATCCATGCATGCCGCAATCCTTGCAGATGCCTTTCGCACTCCATGGATTCCGGTCTCGCTTTCCGACACGTTCAACCACTTCAAATGGAACGACTTCGCCCAGTCGCTTGGCATCGACCTGAAGGTGATTGAGCTTTTTCCTGAAATCGCAAAGATCAAAACATTGCTGGGCCGGTCTCCTGCGCACCAGGGTTCGCCCGGAGCAGGGTCAGCGCAAAGCCGACCGGCAACGGCGCCGGCTCCTGGGTGGCGTCGAGCGATACGAATTCGGATTGAACGACTGTTGCTGCGAGGCAGAATGAAGAATGTGTTGGGTACGCGGCCAACTCTGAGTGACGAAAACACTCTCAGATCAAAGCAGGAAAAGCTCCAGGCAATCCTTGATGTGATCCGTAATGACTATTCATGAGCCCCGCAAGGCATCTGCGGCGTAAAGACCCTGAACGCCGCGCAGGCAAAAAGCCCGATGCGAACCGAGCCACTATTGAAGGGCGTTGTGGTGGCGGGGACCGGCGGCTTAAAGAGGCAAGGAAGCACACATCCATTTGTTCGCTTGACCGCCGGGCTGAGCCGAGCGGCACAGTCTGAACGTATCAGGCTTCGGCAAGGCTCAGGTTGAAGATGACCCATAGGCAACTCAATTGCCATTGATATGCAGGCGATGAAGCGGCTGCAGCGCGGAAGACGGACGACTGTTACATTCGGGTGCGCCCATGCTACCCTAAGCCCAACCTCGCTTTAACGACGGGAACAACTGGTCAGTGAAGCAAATCATCGCGTGCGAGGCATTTGAAAAAGGTCTTTTTCTGGTCCTGTCGAGAAGCAGGATTTTGCACACACTTCTGGCATTTCTTAGCTTGTTGAATGTGTGCCGGGCCGAGATCGGACAGCACGAGGCGGACGACGGCTTGAAAGTTGTAGCGTTCGGTACATCATTTACGTCGCGCGCACTTTGGCCGGAGCAACTGGAACAATTGCTGACAGAGTGCACTGACCAGGATGTGACCGTCACCAAGGTGGCCAGGGCAGGGGCAACGTCGGATTGGGCCCTGAAAAACCTAGCTTCCGTTGTGGCAGAAAAACCGGACGTCGTCGTGATTGAATTCTACATAAACGACGCGGCGCTTAACAGGGCCATGCTGCCATCGACGAGCAGTGAAAATTTTTCGAAGATACTCAAGGCATTACGTTCGGATTTGCCTAACGCACGGGTGATCGTGACTGTCGCACACACACCTTGGGGCGTGAGCAACTGGGCGCGCCCGTTCCTTCAGTCGTACATTTCCGCGCATCTCGATGCCGCGGCGGCTTTGGACCTTGAGGTCATCGATTTTTCAGCGAAATGGGCAGCCTTCCCCAGGCGATCCCTTGAACAACTGATCCCGGACGGACTTCACGCCGACCCATCGGCGGAAGCTGAACTCATGGTCCCTGTTCTCGCGAACGCCATCGCTCCGCTGGAGTGCCAGGACGGCTGACTGAAGGAAAGCCGCTTCCGGCAAGGTGGTGGCATGGAAGTTGAAACGAACAAAAGACTGAAATTTAATGTATTGGTATCGAAGATGCCTTATCGATTTTTCGGAAGTCTATAGCAGTAAGCCAGGATCGGAAATGGCACTATTTTTTAGTCTCCGATACTGGTGCGTTGTAAACAGAAAGTGTTTGTGTTGATGTTCAAGTCATTGAATCAATTCATCCGTCTTCAAAGAGCGCTGGTCGCCATCAAACGTCAGTATCTCGTGAAAGTCTGGGGGATGAATATTCATCCGACAGTCGTTATGTCGTTGAGTGCCCGTCTGGATAAAACGAACCCTGGTGGTATTCACATAGGGGAAGGGACATACATCGCGTTCGACGCAGCAATACTTGCACATGACATGACGCGGGCGATGAAAGTGGACACGCGGATTGGCAAAAACTGCTTCATCGGCGCAAGAAGTATCATCTTGCCGGGCATCGAGATCGGCGACAGTTGTGTGGTCGGGTCAGGCAGTGTTGTCACCAAGAGCATACCGGCCGGGTGCGCGGTCGCAGGAAACCCGGCCAAGATTCTCCGCGAGAACATTGAAACGCTCAAGTTCGGTCGTCTCAAGGACAAGGTGCCCGAAGAAAAGTAGAGAAGGCGGGAAGGGCACTTACGCAAGCACCTGCATCTCCCCAACATCCTCTGCTGCCCTCATCGTGAGGTGAATACCGGGCGGACAGCCGTCAGTTCTCGGCCATGGCCTTGAGCGTCAGGCGAAATCCGCATCTCCGATAGTGATGTTTGAGAATGTCGCATCTGCGTCGGCTTTCAGATCGTCATCTGCGATCAGGACAATGCCGTCGAACTCTCCCCGGAAGTGATCACCAACCAGGACCTCGTAATGGCCGTCCTCTCCTGACTCGAACAGATCCTGTCTGCCCCAGTTTTGCGTGCCTTCCAGTTCAAAGACGTAGTCTTCCCGGATCTCGCCATCCTTGAGGAAGCCTATGGCGTAAATCTCGGCTTCGTTCCGGGATTCGAAGTTGAACGAAAGCAGCGTGTCTTCGGTGACAGTGAATTCGGTTTCGATTTTTTTCCAGGCGTTGCCGGTGAGCGTTACTTCCGTTGAATCGGCGCTGATTGCGGCAAGGCCGTAGTCCTGGATTCCTGTCTTGAAGCTTTCGACCGGCAACTGGATGCCGTTTACCAGGAGAACATCCTTCGAATTGATGGATATATTGGAGAAATTCGTGGTTCCGCCGCCATAGGCGTCGTTGTCCGCGATCAGGACAATTTTTTCGACAGAACCGGTAACGTGCTGGCCGACCTTGAGTTCAAAACGTTGAGATACGCCAGTCGTGGAGTATTGTTCGCCGAGCTGATGGCCCCAGTTTTGCGTGCCGCCAAACTGGACAACATTCTCTTGAACGAGCTTACCGTCTTTGACAAAGCCGAGGGCGAAGATTTCGCCCATGATGTCCGCCTTGAAGTCGAAACTGATGACCGTATCCGCATCGATGTTCGTCTGCAGGTCGAGGACTTTCCAGGCATTGCCGTAAAGCGTGATGCTTTCGCCTCCACTCGAGACGGTTACGGTGCCCTTGTCCTGAATATTGTCATCGAAGTTGCTCACCCGAATTCCGGCACCTGTGCCGTCGTCATCCGTGAACTTGAGAATGATGGGTTCAGCTGAAGAGTTGTCCGGAGGGCTGCTTGACGGCTGATCCGGAACGGTGATGCCGGGCTGCGAATATGGCGTTGTCGAATAGGGGTCGGACGTCATCACGATATTGTCCAGTTCTCCCTTGAAGCTGTTGCCAGACCTCCAGGGATTGCCGAACACGAGCCCCCAGTATTCCTTGTTCTTTGTGGAGCCGTCGGCCGACATCTCACCGACCTTGGCACCGTCTACAAATATTTCCAGATCGCCGCCGATGCCGTCGAAACTCAGGACAACGTTGTGCCAGCCGGTGTCGTTCAAATTCGCTCCTGTGGAAACCAGCTCGAAGCGTTTACCCGCGTCATTGGTCAACCCGAGAGCCAGCTCGCCTTCTTCCGTCAGGGTCAACGACATCGCCTGATGAAGCATGGCCAGGGTTTCGTCCTGACCGGAAACGGCTTTGCGTTTCATATCGAAGCTCAGCGTAAACTGATCGAGGCTGTAAATTTCCGAGTTGTTCCGGGTCACCTCGAAGGTGACACCCTGTCCGATATGGATCGTCTCCGCGACGTTACCGGCAACGAAGTCGACATTGTTGGGGGAACTGTCTGTCACCTTGCCGCTTTTGGCGGTCAGGGAGAAAATAACCGGATCTTCGACATAGACAGTCTTGCTAACCGTCGCCTTTTCACGGGCTGTCTGAACCGTGAGACTCACATTCAGATCACCTGACTGATCGAACGCCACCTGTACAGATTGCCCGCGCAGGACGGTTCCGTCTTCGAATGTCCATGTGAATGTTGCATCGGAGGCGCTGACAAAGCCTCTTGCATCCGCTGTATAGTTTGCCTTCAGGATGAAAACCTGTTCCAGCCCGTTCACTTTCTCCAGCGTGACAACAGGGTTCAGCGTGTCGGGACTACGGTCGAACTGGGACACCTCGGCACCGATGGAAGAGGAACCCAGTGGACCGTTGGGACTGAGCCTCAGGTCCGAAACGTCAACGTCTCCACCGTTTTGTGCAAACAAGAATACGTTGCCGACATAGTTGTCGGCCGACTGGTTGACGTAATCGACGAAGTAGTTCCCTGAAACCCGGGCGCTGTCCGGCGCCGTGATGGCTGAGGTGATGTTGTTCGTGATCGTCACCCCGGTTGCGGCATTCGCAACGTTGATGGCCGGGTCATAGGTAACGTTCCGGGTTCCGCCGCCGACGATCATGCTCGATTGCGGGTTGGTCACCAGTGTGTTGTTGGAGATGACAAGACCGTTCGTTTCTCCAACGGTGATCCCGTGCAAATGCCCGTTGTAGATCAGGTTGTCCTTGATCGTGATATTCGAGTAGTAAAATTGAAGATTGGCGTTCTCTGACGTGTCCACTTTTTCGTTGCGGATGAAAATGCTCTGCGAGGCGACGCCGTTGCCTGCATCCAGAATGTTGCCGGAAATCGTGATGTCGCGTGTAACGAGGTTCGTGGAGGTCGACCAGATCTGGATCATGTCCATGTGGTTCAGACTCTCGTCCGTGCCCAGCAGGTCATGAATGTTGTTGTTGGTAATGTCGACGCGTTGAACCCCGG
This sequence comes from Roseibium sp. MMSF_3412, assembly GCF_030733265.1. Classification (GTDB taxonomy): domain Bacteria; phylum Pseudomonadota; class Alphaproteobacteria; order Rhizobiales; family Stappiaceae; genus Roseibium. The sequence goes on from NZ_JASHJI010000018.1 coordinate 50,928, forward strand.
CCATCCTGATCGGATCGCCCTGCAGGCTGTGAAACTCGTTGCCGTTGACTTTGACGTCGGTCGTTTCCAGAAGGAGCAGCCCGAAATTGTAATTCGAGATCGTGTTGTTTTCCAGAACGAAGCCGTTCGACTCGCGGACCGTGGCAAAGGATTCAGCGACGTAGCTGTTCGTCGTCAATCGCGCCGCAGTGGCGTCTCCTGAAAACACCGAGTTTGAAATCGAGATGTTGCTGCTGTCGGACACATACACATCCGTCAACCAATCAGCGCGGCCCGGATCGTAGGTATGCGAGTTCACATCGAGATTTGAGAAATGAATATTGGAAGACGCGGTCAGATGGATCGTGTCAACGATCGCCATGTCATTCGGGTTTTGCGAGGAGATCTTTACGCCGCTGCCGGAATAGTCCTTGTCATGCATGCGGATGTTGTAGCTGTCGGCTATCTTGACGAGGACGATGCTATCGCCAGCAACAGCTTTACTGAGGGCCGCGTTCAACTCTGCTTGACTATCGACGACAAATTCCATGGCGTTCTCTTGCTCCGGGTATCTGCAAATTTGGAACAGGAAGCGGACGAAATGCGAAACGAGATAGGTCCGAGCTGTCGCCACTCCAATTTGGTGACGATATCTCCTATGTTTGCTGTTTAAATCGCGCTTAATCTCTTAACAAATATCGTTATCCACGCTTTAAATCTCACAATTTGGAATGAACGTGCCGTTCAGTCGTGTTTGGAGCAGCAAAATCAGCTGCGGCGAATCTGAATCGGGTGTTTTTGACAGGCGGCTGCAGCGCAAGTGGTTGAGGACCTGACTGCACACTGCGGTCGTTTTTCCTTTCGCGGACCAAATTCAGCCTGGGAGCAAGGCCCTTTCGTGAACGCAATGTGTGCCATGTGCTGCACCCGGTCGCGCCTTTTGTGAACAAAGAGGGGTGCGCCATCAGAAGATGATCCGGAATGCAGGTGGAAGAGAAATTTACGGTTTTGTTGATAAGAGCAGTCGAACAGCGAAAAAGATTTCTGGATTACAATCTTTCAGCGAATTGAACCAAGGGAACTCTGTGATGCCGAAGGTGATTGTGCACATTTCGGGCGACTACCCGGATCGCATTCAGGCGGGAAAAACAAAGGCTGTCAGCAGTCTCGTCGATGCTGTCCGCGACACCTTCGACCAAAAAATCTATTCCATAAACCGAACAACTCCATCCGCGTTCGCCGTTGCAGGGAAGCTGTCGCGCAACCCCGTACGGCCGCGTTTCGACATGCAGTTCGAGCCCGAAGACGAAGACGTCACGGCGATCCGGTATGGTGGGTTGCAAGGTGGCCTTTACATGGAATCCGCTCTTTTGAATGTGGCAGATCGCATTGCAGAGGACCTGACACGACGCGGCATAAAACCTGACTTCATTCATGCGCACAAACTGACCATCGAGGGTCTGATCGCGGAAAGACTCAGCAGCATTTTTGACTGCCCTTATGCGATTTCAATCCAGGTGAACACGGACCGGAAAATCCTGAAGTTTCGCCCCGACCTTCGAAAGAGCTTCCGCCGCATCTACCACGCTGCGGCGCTTGTCTTTCCTTTTTCCGTTGTCGGGCAGCGCGTGTGTGACGCCGAACTCGGAATGCGCGGCGGCCCGACGATCCTTCTGCCGTGTACATCCCCTGAAGACCGGATCATCGCTCCGAAGATTGCAAATCCACGCCTTGCATCCGTCTTTCACCTCAAGGACTATCGCAACAAGAATGTCCTCGCACTGATCAAGGCGAGCGCTTCACTGCAAGAGAGGCATCAAGACTATTCCTTCCACCTGTACGGAGGTGGCTCGGCAGAAGACGAAAATGAAATCGACACGCTGATTGCAGACAACAAGGCGACCTCATTCGAACGCAAGGGTCCGATTGCGCACGAAGAGGTCCAGGCAATGCTCAACGGAATGTGCGGTTTCGCCATGGTTTCAAAGCGGGAGACGTTCGGGATGGTCTTCCTGGAAGCGTTGCTCGCCGGCTGCCCTGTCGTTTTTCCGAAAGACTGGGCGATTGACGGATTTTTCGACGACGCCGATTTTGCCCTCGGCGCGTCCGCAAGTGATTTTCCGGCAATTGAGGCCGCAATGGACAAGCTGATTGTTGATCAGCACGCATTGAAGCAGGAGTTGGCGAATTGGCAGGAGACCGGGAAACTTGCCGCGTTCCAGAGGGAGAGTGTCGTGGAGACGTATCGGAAAGCGGTGACAGAAACCCTTTCCGTCCCGGCATAGCGTTGCGGTGGTCTGCGGTTTGCCAGTCTGCCGCGGCAATTACTGCGACAGGCTGACCGAACCCTCGATTTTCGCCGGTGCCTTCGGTTGCAGGAGCGTCCTGTAGGCATCAAGCATGGAGTGTTTCTCGATATCCCAGTGGAATTCCCGCTGCGCCCGGTCGGAGGCGTAGGCGGACATCTTTGCGCGTTTCTCCGGGTCGGCAAGAAGCTCCATCATACCCTGAGCGAGGCCTTCCGGTGTGCGGTCGGGCACAATGTGCGCTGCTTCCCCGGCGTCGATTTTTGCCTGCTCCAGGTCGAATTGTACAAACGGCATGCCGAGCGCCATATACTCGAACACCTTGTTCATCGAAAGCTTGTCGTTGCACACGTTGGGCGGATCGGGGATGACGCCAATATCACAAGCCGACAGCTTCTGGAGCAGGGGTTCGCCCGACATATAGCCCGTGAACTCGATATGGTCAGTCAGTTTCAGCTCCGCCGACATTTCGCGCAGCCTGTCATAGTCGGGCCCGTCGCCGATGATCACGCAACCGATATCGTCGCGTCCCTGAACATTCACGATGTGGTCCATAGCGCGAACGAGATATTCAACGCCGTCCTGTTCGGCCATGATGCCGACATATCCTGCCAGGAAACGCCGGCCGCGCTTGGCGTTCTCATCGGGCTGGGTTCGCTTGAACCGTTCGATGTCCGGAAAGCTCCTGACAACCCAAACCTTTTCAGGCGGCATCTTGCCGGTGTCGATCGCCCGGCCCTTGAGCGTTTCATTCGTTGCCAGACTGCCGTCCGCCAGCTTGAAGGTACACTTTTCAAAGAAAGTCAGCAGGCGGTGAAAGAAGCCTTTCTTACCGAATTTTACCTCGTAAAGCTCCGGATTGATGTCGTGCTGGTCGAAAAGGAATTTTTTCCCGAAAAACAGTTTGTGAAACAGCGCCACGAGAAAGATGAGATCAGGCGGGTTGCACGCATGGATCACGTCGAAGCCGTGACGGCGCAGTACCTTTATCGAAAGACGCATCTCATGAAACAAGGCAGCGGAATACTCCGCGAGGTAACCAAGCGCGCCAGAAGCTTCCAGCGGCAGGTTGTGCCGATAGATATGGATTCCGTCGAGCGTTTCCTCGAAGGACGTATGCTTTTTGCCGGTCGGGCAAATAACGGAAACCTCGTAACCAGCTTCACGCAGGGCAGTTGCCTCCTGCCACACGCGGCGGTCGAAGGGTACTGGAAGATTCTCGACGATAATCAGGACTTTGCCGGCCACAGGCAGTGGTTTGCTGTTTGGTTCAGCCAACGATCCAACTCCTCGACGTGCAATTCAATATAAAAATCATGCCTGATATAGGGCGAACTTGATCACAAGGTCAAACGGAACCTGCACAAAAACAAACCAGATCCTTCGTTAAGATTAATTCGTCTTTTTTTTTAGTAAAATTTGCATGATCTGCGCATTTTCACCAATAATTTAGTTACAAAAAGGCGCAGGATATGGGATTAAATACCCCAAGATTTTAAGTGCGGCCGGTTTGTTGGCCGAAGCGTCGATTTTGAACGGAACCATTCATGACTGCCGATATTCGTAACGACAATACCGTGGTGCCGAGTGACATTCTTTCGCTCACAAAGCGCGCAATTCCCTGGATCATCGTCGCTTCTCTGGGAGCGGCAGCGTTTTTCTGGGATGGACTGATTTCCCTTGGTGCGGCTTGGTCGCGGCCGGAGTACAGCTACGGCCCCCTGGTTCCCCTGATCACGCTCTACATGACGCTTCTGGAGATCCATCGTCATCCGGTCAAGCCTGATCACGGCAGCCGAATTGTAGGTATGGCGGTCTTTGTGCTGGCGCTTCTCGTGGGGCTTTTGGGCAACCTGGTCGAGATCCCGGATATCATCACCTACGGCTTCATTCTTTATGTCGGCGCATTCATTCTGTTGCTTGCGGGAACCCGGGAAGGCTTCAGGTTCTGGCCCGGTTGGTTGCATCTGATCTTCATGCTGCCCCTGCCGCAGTTCGTCTATCTCAGTGTCTCGACCCATCTTCAGGCCGTTTCTGCCGAAATCGGGGTCGCCGTCATTCAGTTGATGGGAATTCCGGTATTGCTTGACGGTACCGTGATCGACCTTGGCGAATACAAACTGCTTGTCGCAGAGGCCTGCAGCGGCTTGCGCTACCTGTTTCCGCTGTTCAGCTTTGGCTGGCTGATGGCCGTTCTTTACAACGGTCCCAACTGGCACCGGGTGCTGATTTTCTTCGCGACGATCCCGGTCACGATCCTTATGAACTCCTTCAGGGTCGGAATGATCGGCGTCCTCGTCAATCACTTCGGTATCGAGCATGCCGAGGGCTTCATTCACTATTTCGAAGGCTGGGTGATCTTCATCTCCTGTACGGTCATCCTGTACATGCTTGCCTGGGTGCTTTCGCGCTATTTCTCATTCGGGCGCGAACGTCCGAAATACATTATCGGAATGGATTACGAGGGCGTTCTCGGTCCGCTCAAGAAGTTTCCTTCGGTCAATGCGGGAAAAGCCTTCATTGCAGCTTCGATCATCGCATTGGTCGCAGGCGTGGCGTGGCAGTTGACGCCGGCACCGTCCCCCACCTCGATCAACCGTCTGCCGCTTGGCATTTTCCCGATGCATGTCGACAACTGGCAGGGCAGGGCGACAATCCTCGACAGGGATATCGAGCAAGTACTGGGTGCGGATGAATATCTCCTGGCCGACTACAACTTCGAGAACACAAACGTCAATCTGCTGATGACGTTCTACAAGTCGCAAACCAACGGCTCGGGTATTCACTCGCCGGAAATCTGCTTGCCTGGTGGCGGATGGGAAGTGTCGAAGTGGGAGCAGAAAACGGTCACCGTCGGAGCGGGCGACCAGGCAAAATCCATGAAGGTCAACCGCGCGATCATCCAGCTCGGACTGCAACGCCAACTCGTCTATTTCTGGTTTGAGCAACGCGGCAAGCAGATCACCAATGACTTTGAAGCGAAGTTTGTGTCCATGTGGGATACCTTCTCAGAAGGACGCTCTGATGGCGGCCTCGTCCGGGTCGTCACACCGATCGCTCCAGGTGAGGACGTGAACAACGCTGATGATCGTCTGCAGTCATTTCTTGAGGGTGTCGTCCCCATGCTGCCGGCGTATTTCCCGGGCATCGAGGCTTGAACCTCAGACAGTAACGACGGCGATCTGCCGAGCGGCCGCACCCTTGATTAAACCGGGGTAGCGGCCGTTTTTCTTTTGTTTGCTGAGTGCGGGCGCGCAACGCGGGCGAACCGGGCGACGAAGCACCGTGAACCCGCCCTGGTTTCCGATGAGTACACTGCGCAGGCGGTTGCAGAGCAGCTGCACATCGGCACGGCGCTCGGATTGTGCAACTGTCCCGGCACACCGGACGATGGGCTGACACCCATTCCTGCGCCGGAGAAAACCCGTCCGGAAAGAGACTTCCAGGCTGCTTTCGGCGCAGAGCGCGCAGATCCCGGAAACAAGGGTTACAGACCACATACGGCCCGGAAGATCGCTGCCTCTTACGGACACATGCCCGGATCCTCGTGACGGTTATAAGCCGCCGAGGCGGTCTAGGGTACGGACTCCTAAATGAAGTCAATTTGGTTTGGATCGTTTTGACCAGCTGCGAGGAGCGAAAGCGCAGGAAATGTGGTTCATTTTCAAGCCTTTCGCGACGCTGCAGATGGCTGAAACGGCCAAATCCGGTGGACGGCAAAATGGCCTCACCTCGCAGCGTCACCGCGCTTGACCGGGCATAAAGCCCGCTCTACTCACGCTTTCTCGCGAGATTTTGCCATTTCTGCCGCCAAATCGGCTTCATTTATGGGTCCGTACCCTAGAGCTCTTTCCGGCCAATTTGGATCACCTGGCTGAGGACATCGGTGTAGTCGGGTCAGCGGATCCCGAAGCGCGATGCAGTGCATCGTTCAAGCGGCACACCGCAGCCGATGGGCCGGGCATCCTCACCCGTTTCGGAACGCATTCATGCGAGAACCATCTAGATTGGCCGGAACAACCCCTGGAGCGCGAATAGCTTCTATCGGGCAGCCTGCGGTGCGCTCGTCAAGGCTCTCCCGGTGGTTCGCGGCGCCTTGGGCATTGATGTGCGGGAAAGAAATCGGTGATGGGCAGCTTGTCGCCGTGGTTGCCCGTCAGGGAAAACCGCGGAGCGATTGCCACGCGCGGTCTGCCAATACCAACTGTTACGAAGCTTCGATGCGCTTGTGTTTCGGCGCTTATCTGAACGCTGCGGAGCCAAAAGCCGGGAAGAGGCGATGCGGCACGCCTCCCGAACCCATCAGCCATTGCCGATGCTGTCGCTTCAGTTCCCCAGCAGGTAGATCTGGTCTACTGCTGAAGCGCCAGGTCCGGCTGCATCGTGAACACACCGAACCGCCGTTTGTCGTCAAGCACACGCTTGACGATGTCGGGAGTGATCTCTTCCGCCTCGGTGGCGAACCCGTAGAGCAGGGCGGTGTCGCAAATCGTGTTAATGAGGCGCGGTGTGCCTTGCGTCGCATAATAGATCAGGTCGCAAGCGCCCGGCGTAAACAGCGGCCGCTTGGCACCGGCGACTTTCAGCCTGTGCGCAATGTAGCTGGATACTTCCTGTTGCTCGAGGAACGACAGGTGAAAATCAGACGTGACGCGCTGAACGAATTGTCTGAGGCTGGGTGCCGCCAACAGCGTTTTCAACTCGGGCTGCCCGCTCAGGACGATTTGCAGCAGCTCCCGGTTATGCGTGTTAATGTTGGAGAGCATCCGCAGCTCTTCAAGCGTCTCAGAACCCAGGTTCTGTGCTTCGTCGACAATCAGAACGGTCCTGCGGCCCTGCTCATACTCCTCGATCAGGAAATCCCTGAACTGCTTGTAGAGTTTGACGTGGGAGTCGGTGTCGAATTCCTGGTCGAAGGCCATCAGAACCCATTGCAGGAGTTCTCCGCCACCGCCGGTGTTCGACAGGAGACCGACACGAACATCGCCAGGGAGTTTGCTCAGGAGATGCTGGATGAGCGTTGTCTTGCCAGCACCGACTTCTCCGGTGATTACGGTAAAGCCGGCATGATTGACTATACCGTACTCCAGCATCGCGAACGCCATGCTATGCGGACCGGCCCAGTATATGAAGCGCGGGTCCGGTACCAGCGCGAATGGCTTCGTCAAGAGACCGTAATACGGCTCGTACATCATCGACCCCGAGGTACGTGACTGTTCAAATGTTTCGTCGTGTTGCATCGTTCACTATCGGTAAAATAGCAACATATTATTAATTTTGGACGCCGCTTATCTTACCGTTTCACTCTGTTGCCAATAACCAATTTTTTCGCACATTTTCAAGCTATTACTTGAAAAACCGTAAATACATCAATGCGTCTTTCTAGCACATTTTGACGGACCGTTACTAGATAAACTTTGCGTTGAACGCCAATTCTGGGCGCGCTTGCCTTAACGCTAAGGTAGTAATCAATTGCGGCCAAAAGGTAGCAGGTTTCCGCCTGAAATTTGAGCCACGATTTGGTTACAAGTTGTGCACTCCCGGCACAGATTGAGCCTATGGACTAAGCTGGCCGGAAGCTGCAAGCCGCGCTTGAGCGTTGCGCAGGACCGCATTCAGACCTTCTTGCGCCGTTGTGCGAGATAGAAACCGGCAAGACCACAACCCAGCAGGAGGCCGGCTGCCGGCAACGGGACCGGTGTCACGCTCACGAGGTTTTGGCTGTACTTGCTGTTGTTGCGACCGTAACCGAGCGACTCGTAGTAGTCGATATTGTAGGATTGCGTAACGGCGCCGCCGAGGTTGCCGAGAAACGTGTTCGCAAAGTTTCGCGCATCCGTGTTGGTTGTCGACTTGAAGTTGCCGTTCTTGACGTCGAAGTTACCGCTTTTCTCGTAGATGAGTTCCCACAATGCAAGCTGAAACCCTGCGGACTGGTTGTTGTTGTTCAGGTCAAGGCTCGAGTAGGTTGTCTCAAAGAGGCTCTTGATATTGGTCTTTTGAGTCTCGCTGAATGTGAACGTGTTGGTGAAAGGCGTGCTTGTGACCTGATAAAGTCCCTTGAGCGAAAGATTGTGGGCAATGTCGACGCACCAGGCGATGATGTCGGCAGCGCCCGTATTCAGACGGAAGCCACCGGCAGTCACGCGCTGGTTGACCATGGGGTCACCGTTATTGATGATCCGGAGCGACTTGCGTCCGCCGCCGTCAAACACGCTGTTGGGATTGGTCTTCGTGAGCGCAATCGGGGCGGAAAGCGCCATGCTCGTACCGGCGAGCAAGATCGCGAGGGCTGAAAAGGCTGCTTTGAAATTCATAACTCAGGGGCCTCATGTCAAATTCAAAGTTGCATCAAATTTTATATAAACCCGCTTATCATTCGCTGCGTAATGCGGCAAGTTAAAGCGTGTCTTTGAACGGTGAATATTGAGAGTAAGGTTACTATTGATGCGAAAAATATTAAAATTAATGGTAAAAATATAAATTTTTATTTGTTTTATTGGTGAGTTCTTAAGGTAAACGGGTGTGATAAGCTGGTTTTAGTCGCGTGCTCGCTTGTTCCGGGAGCTCTCAAGAGTCCTGAAACGGCAACATCTTCTGTCTGCGGACGTCAGTAGTAGTAGTCTTCAGTCTGGGCGTCTTCGCACTTGTTGAGAACGATCCCGAGAAGTTTGTCCAACTCGCTGATCTGCAGTTCACACTCGTCGACTTCTTCCGTCGTGGTCGTCCCGGAGGCAACCACCAGCAAGGACGTGTCCACCCTCGGCAAAAACCCAAGCGCATCGTCACTGCTCTTCATCGGCGGCAAATCGAACAGCACAACCTCGGGCGCCAGTTCCTTGTCGATGAACCTGAAAAGATCAAGCATGCGTGGCGCTTGAAGCAATTCTGAGGAAGCCGGGGTATGGCCGCTGTTCAGTCCGAGGACAAGGTTCGGGTCAACCTGAACGAAGCAATCGCGCGCTTCTTCCGCTCTGCCGAGAAGGTATTGCGCTATCGAGCGATCAGGCTCGATATTCAGGGTCGGGGCAATCGACGGACGCCGAAGATCGAGGTCAACGACCACGGTCTTGAGCCCAGGGTTGCGCGACAGGCTGAACGCCAGATTGAGCGTCACCATTGTCTTGCCGCAACCTGGCGTCGGAGAGGTAATCGCAAGAGATTTCCACTTGTTGTCCGACAGGGCCTGCCGGACGCGCGTACGCAGGAGATTGAATGCGATATGGTTCGGATCGTCCATTGACTTTGAAACGATCCGCTTCTTTTCCAGGTGATTGTTGTCTATCTCGACCTGGCGAAGTGGCTTTGGTTCTACCTTTTCGGCAACAGTCACTTCTTCGGCTTTTCGAGCCACAAACGGCGAGGCCGGTTTTTGTACTGGAGTGACCGGCGCGGTTTCAAAAGCCTCCCCGTCGGTGACGCCCGCCTTCTTTAGCGCACTCTTGATGTGTTCCACGTTGCAGACTCCAACTTTTCTTTCAGTGCGCTCAGGGTTTCATGAAAGCCGGCAGGAACGGCTCAACCTTCAGCCATACTCTATCCGCCAGCAGTTCGAGCGGTGTGACATAGAGATGCACAATTAACGAGACGGCCACAATACCAAGCAGAACAATGCAAACGATTAATAGACGCCGCAAATTTTTGCGGATGCGCTCTCGTCTGGTCGTCACATACGGGATCACCGCGATCGGCCGCAGCTTGAGCCGCCGCTCCAGATCCCCTGCGGTTCTGACGCTTTTGTCCAGGAATTCGAGAAGCAACACAAGGGCAGCGCCGACCGCCATCGCGCCACCGCCGCCTGCTGCAACGATCGCAATCCTGTCGGGCTTGGTGGGAGCGTCGGGAATCGTCGCCTGCTCGAGGACTTCAAAGCGTTCCGCCTGTCTGTCCTGCTCAAGCCTCTCGCCGATCTCCGCATCTGTAAGCTTGGTTTTGGTTTGGCTGTATTCGTCGCGCAAAAGCTCATAACTGCGAAGCAGCGAGGCAAGTTCAACCTCAACCGAGGGGGTATTCGCAATACTGGTCTGAAGTTCACCAGCTCTTCTTTCGAAGTTGGCCTTTTGCGTCTCCAGCAATTTCAGACGGGTCGCCGGATCTGCAGAGAAGCCCTGTTGTGCCATCTGAGCTTTGATCGAAGCGATTTCAAGTTCCGACTGTGCGATCGACCGGTCGAGATCATCTATCGTTCGCTGTGCGACAAACCCTTTTTCAAGCAGCGGTGTCAAAAGTTCGCGGCGTTCCACGAACGCATCGTAATTCAGTTCCTGGGATTGAAGCCGGAATGCAAGCTGCTGTTCATTGCCGCTTACAGCGTTGTTCGCGCCGTTCGCCGCCTGCTCAGCCAATATAATCTGCTGATCCAGCAGCTCGATCTGGGACGTGAGTTCCGAAAGCTTTTCTCGCCTGACGCCGATGGTATCGGGCAGCGATGCTTCATTGTCCCGCTTGTACGCGGCAATGCGCTCTTCCGACGCCAGCAACTCGTTTTCGAGAGTGGCCAGCTGTTGCTTGAAAAATTCGCTTGTTTCAGCGGCCCGGTTCAATCGCGTCTCAAGGTTCTGAGACAGAATGCTGCTTACCAGCTGGTTTGCAACACGCGAAGCGGCTCTTGGGTTCGTGTATTGGAACGAGATCTCAAAGCCGACGATCTGCCTGTTGTTGCGCGATCTGGACACGGCGATCTGCTGTATCGAAATCGCGTTGCGCATTGCGTCGACGATCTGTGTCGGAGACAGCGCAGGAACGCTATCGCTGTACAGGGAATATTCGGAAGCAATACTCAGCAGATTGTTTCTGGCCAGCAGGCGCTGTTCGATGACTTTCAGGCGTTCGCTCGCATCGGCATTGACCGTCGTGGAAGCCAGTTCGGTCGGGATGCGCTGGGATTCGATCAGAATGACGGACTTGGACTCATAGGTCGGCGGCAGATAATACGCCACGCCAACCGCTACCGCAAAAATCACCAATGCGGGCGCCAGGAAATACATGTAGCGACGGCGAATTACAGAAGTAATTACGCCAAGGTTAAAACTATGTTCCATCGATCTTGAACCACATTTAATTTTGCGAACCGGCGATACGCTCTATTCGGTTTCAGCCGCCGGACGAGGTTGTTTCAGGCGTTCCAGTGTTTGTCTGGCCAATTCCTGATCTTCTTCTGTCATAAGTGTCTTAAGAACCAATGCACGCTCGAGCACATCGATTGCGTCCTGGGTCTGGTCCAGCGCTGCCAGCGTCATTCCGTAATGGTATTGCGCAAGGCCCATGTTGGACAGTCCTTCCGCGGATGCTCTCAAAAGGGGCAGAGCAGAGGAATAGTCATTCTTCAGGTAGTAGATCCAGCCCAGTGTGTCCTTGTACTGCGGCACTTCGGATGTTCTGAAACGTTGTGCGATCTCGAGCGCGCGCTCAAGCGAGGCCTCGTCACCGCGACGCTCGGAGAGCAGGCTTGCCAAATCGTTGGCTACAATCGTCGAACTCGGATCGGCCTCGAACATTTTTTCGTAGACGGCGATGGCTTCGTCGAAGCGTTCCATGCGCTGCAACACTGTCGTCAGCATCAATTGAAGTGCGGTGCTCGCTTCGTCCTTTTCAAGGCCCGCCAGAATTGCTTCCTCGGCTTTTTGAGGTTGCGATGACGCAAGGTAAAACTGGGCGAGGGCAGTGTCACCGGAGGCGTCGCTGTTGTCGGCAGCTGCCAGTTTGAAGGCTTCCTCGGCCTTGTCACGTTCGCCATTCGACATATGCACTGCGCCGAGTAGCAAACGGGCCTGAACGTTGTCGGGTGCGCTCTCAAGTTCGGACTGCAGCCTTTCCAGAGCCTTTTCCTGCTGACCTGACCGGACATAGGCGCGAACGAGTTCTGGAAGAAGCTCCTGGTTTTCTTTGCTTGAGGCCATCGACTCCTCGAGAAAATCCAGGTTTTCTTCGTGCTTTTGTTGTCCGCCAAGCGCTGCTGCCGTGATTTTGTCCGCAAAACGGGCATTGTTTTGATTGTCCGAGTTGCGGAGAAGTTCAGCGATTTGCTGTGCGCCCACGAAGTCGCGCTTCGCGAGTTTCTGTTGGGCAAGCAGCGACAGCACTTCGTGGTTCGTCGGATCCTGTTCGCGTATGGCCTCTAGAATACGTTCTGCTTGCTCGGCTTTGCCGTGACGAAAAAGGTACCGCACCATGGGAAGTCCAGCGGTCGCGGACTGGTTGTCGAGCGCGAATGCCTTGGCAAACTCCTCTTCAGCCAGAATGGACGAACCGTTGCGCTCGTGTGCTTCGGCAAGCAGAAGTCGCAGCCGGGCGTCATTCGGAGCCTCGTTGAGAGCAACAAGAATGTCGTCGGCAGCACCTGCATTGTCGCTGTTCGAAAGCTTGATAGCAGCACGCAATCGAAGCGCCTCGACATTTTTGGAGTCGACGTCGAGCGTTTCGGAAACATAGGCTTCGGATTGCTCGATCTCGCCGGTCTCAAACAGCATTGCAGCGAGCAAAAGACGCGCTCTTGTCTTTTCCTCTGTCCCGGTTGCTTCGGCCAGAACGGACTGCATGTAGTCAATGGCTTGCTGCTCATTCCCGGTGGAGAAATTCAGCTGCGTCAGCGCTGCCTGGAGCGGATGCGGATCGCCGCCGCCTTCCTTGCGCGCCTCGATCAGTGTTTCGAGTTCATTCCTGGCGGCATCCTGGCCTTTTTGCGACAAGACAAATGATACCAGCCGCATTTGAGCTGCGTCATCATCCTGCTTGTCTTTCGCAAGCTGTCTCATAACACGTTCAGCGTCTGCCGGACGGTCCTTGCTCATGTACCATTGAGCCCAAGCAATGCCGAACTGAGGCTTGTCGGGAAAACGTTTCACCATCTCGGCCATCTGGGCTTCGATCTTCACGTCATCGCCGAGGCTGTCGAGAGCGGAAATCTTCAGAACCTGCAACCCGACGTTATCAAGACCGCTTTCGGGCGCTTTTTCCAGGATGGCGACAGCCCCCGCGGGATCGTCTGAGAGCAGTCGCGCGGAAGCGAGAACGATATACGCATCTTCCAGATCGGCATTCTGCTTGATGGCTTCGTTTGCCAGTCTTTCCGCCTCATCCGGATTGCCGGATCTCAACTCGAGCGTCGCTTTTGCAACAACAACTTCCGGCGCGTCCGCAGCGATCGCAAGTGCTTCGTCAAGAAACTTGCGGGCATGTTCGGCCTGGTTGGCGGCCAGAAGCATGTAGACCAGCTTCAGCCGCGCGGGCACATGGCCCTCCGACTGCTCGGCCACGCTGTTGTAAATTCTGAACGCAGACTGGATTTCGCCTTGTTGTTCCTGGATCTCCCCAAACGCAAACAAAGCATCAACGTGGTCTGATTTGAGTTTCAGGGCATTCCGGAATTCCAGACTCGCCTTTGTAAGTTCACCCTCCTCAACAAGCTCCAAACCGCGCTTGTAGTGGTTTTCCGCTCTTTCTTCCGAAGAGCTGCAGCCGACCAGAAATATTAGGCCGAAAATCGTCACAAAATTAGCGACTGCCTGCTTGAAACGCGGCGTCGAAGTCATGAAAATTGCTCCTGCAAACTGCCGTACCATTGCAACACTAAAATAGGCCTTCGTTTGTTAAATTTCGAGGCACATTTTTCTTGTAATTATCTTAAGGTTAAATCGTGATCTTATAAAGACCATAAGTCTTTCTACTGAAAGGAACAACGCAGAAGGAAGCTGCTCCGGCGATCGGGAGCGCTGTCGCCTTGTTTCAACTATTCGTGTGGTGATCTTGGCCTGCGGAAAAATGCTGCATAAATCGCGTGTGCACACAAGTTGTGCGGAAACCTCGTTGCGCAATGTCATCTGCCTGTGGGTTCGATTGAATTTTCAATCTTGTGTTTTCGATTTTCATTGGTTGGGTGTAGTTCCGCCGATCCGACATTGCGGTGTTTTCGTCATGTCGGTCCAACGTTTCGCGCCTTCTGGAAAAACACGGTCAGCGCCATCACCGACACTGTCAGTGGCCATGCTATCGCCGAAAGGCAAGCCAGTGTGAGTGACACCCCGTTTCCGCGGCCGGTCTCCGACAGTTCCATCGCGCTCAAGGTGAAAAAAGCAAACGCGACTGCGCAATACAAAAGAAAAACGAACCCTAAAAACAAAACCATTGTCAAATCCTGCAAGTTAGCCACGCAATGCATGTGGCTAATGCGCCAACTTGGTTAACAGTTTAATACTTTCGCGCAAAAATAGCAAAGGCCGGAAGCCGGCATCACGAAGTTTCTACCGGGATGAAAGCGCGCCGGTCTGCGGCCTTTTCGGGGCACTCTGAACGGAAAACCCGGAGTTGTCCGGTGGCTGTCTCCGGAAAGCGCGCCTGCTGCTTTCCTGCAATGGATCAGCCCGGAGCATTTCGTTGCGATGGCGACCTGGTGAAGGCTGCCGGCTTTTCGGTGCCGTCCATGCCGCGTTGGCGTCCGGCCGCTTCCGCCCACCAGAGAAGCTGTTTCACCGTCCGGTCGAGATAACCGTTCCAGCTGTCGGATTCGGTGCCCTCAAGATAGGCCCCCATTGGGTCGAAAACCTCTTGAGCCCTGGGAACGTGAATCATCGCCGAGACGGGGAGGCAGCCCAGTTCGGCCAGATATGTGCGCATGTTGACCGCAGCTCTTGCGCCGCCCCATTGCCCGGCTGAGTAGGTCACGATTGCACTGGGCTTGTAGGAGAAAAGCGAAGTGCCGAAGTGGTTCAGGAGATGCGCGAGTGCCGGTGACATGGAATGATTGTATTCCGGGCTCACCATGACATAGCCATCCGCGGCTTCAATCTGGCGGGCAACAAGCTCAAGCGCCTGTGGCGCCTTGCCCTTTGCGTATGAAAACTGCGGCTTGAACGGGGTCGGAAGCTCGATCTTGAGCGGGTCGACAAAGTCGTGAGACGCGCCGTTTGCTGCCAGCCGGAGCGCGCAGGCTCTTGCGACCCGTTCGCCAAGGCGCGCCGGATGAGGCGGTGTGCTGTCTCGTTCCGAGCCGATGAACACCAGGAATGTCATGCGAAGCCACCATGTTGGTCTTGTGCATGGATCTTAAAAGACCGCTACAGGAAAATGAACGGAAAACCGCCCGCATCGGCGCACGGTTTCAGGAAATCGAAGTGTTAACCGCGTAATACCTTTGCAATGCCTTTGGTCGCCGCAACGTGCTTGCAAAGGCTGGCAAATGCGGGTCTGGGCCGCCCATTTCGTAAAAATATGCAGAATTTCCCGAAGGGAAAACTTAACAGTCGACAAATGGTATTAAATAGGTATTATATTTCCAGCGGCTGACGGGAGGGCCTTGCCCGGGTGTCGAATCTGCAGAGGGCGCGAGGGCAGGCTGGCGCCGGATTTTGACCGGATATGGCAGGGCAGGGTGTTTTGCTTCCTTTCGTCGGACCGGATCGAACAAGAAGAAACCAACGTTTGAAAACAGGGAACAGCGCAATGACACGTAAGTTACTCTCCTTGGCCCTGGTCGGTACGGCCCTTGCAACAAACAGCGCTTTTGCGGAAGACGTCACGTTGACGATCGAAAGCTGGCGGAACGACGATCTGGCTCTTTGGCAGGAAAAGATCATCCCGGCATTTGAAGCGGCCCACCCCGGAATCAAGGTCAACTTCTCGCCGTCCGCACCGACCGAGTACAATGCAGCCTTGAACTCCAAGCTGGATGCGGGCTCGGCGGGCGACCTGATCACCTGCCGTCCGTTTGACGCTTCTCTTGCCCTGTTCGATGCAGGCCACCTTGTCGACCTCGACGACATGGAAGCCATGAACAATTTCTCCGACGTCGCCAAGGCCGCCTGGCAGTCGGATGATGGATCGGCGAGCTTTTGTGTTCCCATGGCCTCCGTGATCCACGGGTTCATCTACAACAAGGATGCATTCAACGAGCTTGGAGTTTCCGTGCCGGCGACGGAAGAAGAGTTCTTCGCGGTCCTGGAAAAGTTCAAGGAAGACGGCAACTATATCCCGATGGCCATGGGCACCAATGACCAGTGGGAAGCCGCCACGATGGGCTACAACAACATCGGCCCGAACTACTGGAAGGGTGAAGAGGGGCGCAATGCGCTCATCCGGGGTGAGCAGAAGCTGACCGACGAACAGTGGGTCGCGCCCTATGCGACGCTTGCGAAGTGGGGTCCGTATCTCGGTGACGGCTACGAGGCCCAGACCTATCCGGACAGCCAGAACCTGTTCACGCTCGGCCGGGCCGCGATCTACCCTGCAGGAAGTTGGGAAATCTCAGGCTTCAACAGCCAGGCCGATTTTGAAATGGGTGCATTCAAGCCCCCGGTCCGGAACGCCGGCGACACGTGCTACATTTCCGACCACACCGACATCGGCATCGGCATGAACGCGGCGACCGAACATCCCGAAGCGGCGAAGACATTCCTCGCCTGGGTGGCTTCGCCGGAATTCGCCGGGATTTTCGGCAACGCCCTGCCGGGCTTCTTCCCGCTGTCGAAAACACCGGTTGACCTGGAAGACCCGCTCGCCAAGGAATTTGTCGGCTGGCGCGATGAGTGCGAAAGCACGATCCGCTCAACCTACCAGATCCTGTCGCGCGGCACGCCGAACCTGGAAAACGAGACCTGGGGTGCATCCGTCGCTGCCATCAAGGGCACAGAGACACCCGAGGCGCTCGGCCAGAAGCTGCAGGACGGTCTTGCCAGCTGGTACGACAAGCACAAGTAAGCCGCTTCACTGAAAATCAAACCCGGACGGGGCAGGCCTCGTCCGGGAGGCCCTGACCGGAGCTTCGAATGAGCAAGCCGCGCTTTCGATGGCATATCGTCGTGTTTCTGGCCCCTGCGGTCCTCGTCTACACGGCCGTCATGATCTTCCCGCTTTTCAACACGTTACGCCTTGCTCTTTACAGCAAGATCGAGCAGGAACGCGTGTTTGTCGGGCTGCAGAACTTCACGACGCTGTTCGGCGATCCCATCTGGGCGGACCAGTTCTGGAACGCGTTGGGCAACAATTTCTGGTTCTTTCTGATCCATATGCTGGTGCAGAACCCGATCGGTATTGCGCTCGCTGCCATGCTCTCTCATCCAAGGCTCCGGTTCGCGGCCTTCTACCGCTCTGCAATCTTCATCCCGACGATCCTGTCCTTCGTGATTGTCGGATTTGCCTGGAAACTGATCCTGTCGCCCATCTGGGGGATCGCTCCGTCGATGCTCGATGCCGTCGGCCTGAAATCGCTCTACGCACCCTGGCTGGGCAAGGAGGAATATGCGCTGACGACCCTGTCGCTGATCTCCGTCTGGCAATTCATCGGCATTCCGATGATGCTCATCTATGCAGCGTTGCTCTCCATTCCCGAGGAAATTCTCGAGGCGGGCGAGATCGACGGAATTACCGGCATGTCCGCCTTCTGGAAAATCAAGCTTCCGCTGATCCTGCCGTCGATCGGCATCATTTCGATCCTGACCTTCGTCGGCAACTTCAACGCCTTCGACCTGATCTATGCGGCGCAAGGAGCGCTGGCTGGTCCCGATTTCTCAACGGATATCCTCGGCACCTTCCTTTACCGGACGTTCTTCGGTTTCCAGCTGCAACTCGGCGACCCTTACATGGGATCGGCGATCGCCAGTGCGATGTTCGGGATCATCCTTGTGGGCGTGTGCATCTATCTCTTCGGCATCCAGACGCGGATGCGCAGATACCAGCTGTAGGGGGAGGGACCGATGAACAAGGCACGCTCCAATCCGATCAACACTGCCGCAATGCACGGTGCACTGATCCTGTACACGCTGATCGCTCTCTTTCCGGTCTTCGTGATCCTGATCAACAGTTTCAAGAACCGGAAGGCGATCTTCCGGGAACCGCTGGCCCTTCCCAGTGCCGACAGCTTCTCCATGATCGGCTACCAGACGGTGATGAAGCAGGGGGACTTCTTCCTCTACTTCCAGAACTCCATGATCGTCACAGTCGTTTCGCTGTTTTTCATTCTGCTCTTCGGTGCCATGGCTGCCTTCGCACTTAGCGAGTACAGGTTCCGCGGCAACATGCTGATGGGTCTCTACCTCGCGCTCGGGATCATGATTCCGATCCGGATCGGAACCGTCGCCATCCTGGAGATGATGGTGGCCACGGGGCTGGTCAACACGCTTACGGCCCTCATTCTGGTCTATACCGCACAGGGGCTGCCGCTCGCCGTGTTCATTCTTTCCGAATTCATGCGCCAGGTTTCCGACGACCTGAAGAATGCCGGCCGCATCGACGGGCTTTCCGAATATACGATCTTCTTCCGCCTGGTCCTGCCGCTGGTGCGTCCGGCCATGGCGACAGTCGCCGTCTTCAACATGATCCCGATCTGGAACGATCTCTGGTTCCCGCTCATTCTGGCACCTGCCGAGGAAACCAAGACGCTGACGCTGGGCAGCCAGGTCTTTATCGGTCAGTTCGTGACCAACTGGAACGCGGTCCTGTCGGCGCTCAGCATGGCAATCCTGCCGGTTCTCATTCTTTACGTGATCTTCTCGCGTCAGCTTATTCGCGGCATCACTTCAGGAGCGGTCAAATGATACGTGTCTTGATTGCAGGCCTTGGCAATATGGGGCTCTCGCACGCATTGGCCCACCACAGGAACGGGGCATCGGAGATTGTCGGACTGGTCAACCGGTCCGGTGCGGTCGATCATCCGGAACTGTCCGGCTATCCGGTGTTCAACGACTATGGTGTCGCACTGGAAAAGACATCTCCCGATCTCGTGGTGATTGCCACCTATTCCGACAGCCATGCGGACTACGCGGTCGCGGCCATGTATGCCGGAGCACATGTCTTTGTCGAAAAACCTCTCGCAACAACGGTTGAAGACGCCAGACGCGTGGTTGAATGTGCGCAGGAGACGCACAAGAAACTTGTTGTCGGCTACATCCTTCGGCACCACCCTTCATGGATGAGACTGATCGAGGAAGCCCGTGCACTTGGCGGTCCCTATGTTTTCCGCATGAACCTCAACCAGCAAAGCTCCGGCGCGGAGTGGGAAACCCACAAGGCGCTGATGCAAACAACGGCACCGATCGTTGATTGCGGCGTGCACTATGTCGATGTCTGGTGCCAGATCACCGATGCCAGGCCGGTCAAGGTCAACGGCATGGGACTTCGGCTCTCCGACGAAATCGCGCCTGACATGTACAATTACGGCCAGTTCCAGGTGATTTTCGACGATGGGTCCGTCGGCTGGTACGAAGCCGGCTGGGGCCCGATGATGTCGGAGACCGCATTCTTCGTGAAAGACGTCGTTTCGCCCGCCGGATCCGTTTCCATCGTGGAAGGCAACAAGGGTGCGTCTGCCGATGTGGACGGACACACCAAGGTCGGCGGCCTGCTGGTTCATCGCCCGGAAGGCGACAGGACCGTTGATCTCCCCGGCGAGCCCGGCCACCAGGAACTGTGTGACGCGGAGCAGGCTTACGTCCTCAGGGCCATTACCGAAAATTTGGATCTTTCCCGGCACATGCAGGACGCGGTGAGTTCACTGGCGATTTGCATCGCGGCGGATGAAAGCGTCCGCACGGGTCAACCCGTTTCATTGAAGGAGCCAACGTCATGACGGCGCTCACGCTCAAGAACGTCAACAAGTCCTTCGGATCCGTTCACGTGCTCAAGGATGTCAATCTGGAGGTCGAGGAGGGCGAATTCGTCGTTTTTGTCGGACCGTCCGGGTGTGGCAAGTCGACATTGCTGCGTGTCATTGCCGGTTTGGAGGACGTCACGTCGGGCGACATTCAAATCGGCGGTGAACAAGTAAATTTCACACCACCCTCAAAACGCGGCATTGCAATGGTGTTCCAGAGCTATGCGCTCTATCCGCACCTGAATGTGAGGGGCAACATGTCGCTTGCCCTGAAACAGGAGCGCCAGTCCAAGGACGTGATCGATCAACGCATTGCCGAAGCAACGCGCATGCTCAATCTGGAAGACTATCTCGACAGGTACCCGTCCGAGCTTTCCGGAGGTCAGCGCCAGCGGGTTGCCATCGGCCGTGCGATTGTGCGTCATCCGAAACTGTTCCTGTTCGACGAACCGCTGTCGAACCTTGATGCCGCGCTCCGGATGAACACGCGTCTGGAGATCGCCAACCTGCACAGGCAACTGGAAGCGTCGATGATCTACGTGACCCACGACCAGTCCGAAGCGATGACGCTGGCGGACAAGATTGTCGTGCTGCGCGACGGCTATGTGGAACAGATCGGCAGCCCGATGGAGCTTTACAACAACCCGGTCAACAAGTTCGTTGCGGGTTTCCTTGGATCGCCTGCCATGAATTTCCTGCCCGCAGGCCTTTTGAGCGAAGGCGACGAGCGTACGCTGGGGGTGCGCCCGGAGGATCTTTTCCTGTCCGAAAGCGGCGGGCTTCAGGCGCGGGTGGAACATGTCGAGCATCTGGGCGGCGATACCAACGTGATCGCGATGGTCAAGGGGCACCAGGTCACCGCACGGCTTTTCGGCCAACACGCCATCGAGCCGGGCAGGGAACTGGACCTGGCGATTTCCGAAGGCAAATCCTACTATTTTGACGCTGCGGGCGACCGGTTGAGCGCGTAAAATCGGGATCGGATCCCGACCGAAGGACTGACGTTCAGAAGAGAAATGCCGGTTGCAACCGATCGGGCAGGCTGCGTCAGGCCGCGCGGCGCAAGGGTGGCTGTGTGGCGTTTTCGCGCAGCAGATGCCGCAACTGTTCTTTCGCGCGAAGGAGGCGCGTCTTGACCGTGCCCACCGGACATCCGAGCATCTGCGCGATTTCGGAATGGATGTAGCCCTGAAAGTAAGTGAGTTCGATCACCGCTCGCAATTCCGGCTTCAACCGGTCCAGCGCCCTGAAGATGTCGCGCCTTTGGAGCACCGAGGCAGCCATGTCCCGCGTGTCGCTTATCGTGCAGGTATCGATATCCATATCCAGATGACGACGGGCAAGCTGCCGGCGCTTCTTCTTCGCGATCCGGTAGGCGATACCGAACATCCAGGTCGACACCTTCGAGCGCATCTGAAAACTTCCGGACGAGCGCCAGATGACCAGGAACGTGTCATTGGCCACTTCCTCTGCCGCCGCGTGATCGCCTGTGACCCGCTGCGCGAAAGACATGAGTTTCATGAAATGTCTTCGATGTATTGCCTTGAAAGCCTGCGCGTCGCCCTTCGTCACAGCTGTCAGAAGCTGAAAGTCATCCGGTGGGCTGGTGCGCGGGATGTCGTCTGGAGATGAACCGGTCTTTTCCATCACAGCTGTCGAACCTCAGGCAAGAAGAGGGCGTTCGCCGGTCATGCAAGGCACCGGCGTTCACGAATTTCTGTCGTTAAAGATCTGATGTTCCCGGACCTTCCGAAGAACATGCACAGATGATGACGGACGGTCGGTGCGTACGCTTATGACGGGCGTCACAACCAAAAGATGGCCAGTTGGGTAGGCGCACCTGTCCGGTGCCGGACCGGTTTTCGCTCCGGGCTACGGCATACGGTTGACTGGATTTGCCGAAACGGATCTCGCGACGCAGTTCACAATAATTGATGTTGTCATTCCGGCTGAAGCGCAGCGGAATGCCGGAACCCAGTAACCACCAGGTTCTCCTCAATCGTGTTGCCTTTGGACACTGGGAATACTGGTTCCCGGTCTTGCCGCTGACACGGCAAACCGGGAAGACAAAGCCGGAGAGCAGCGGGCCAGATCCTGGAAAATATCTGTTTGCGACAGGGCAAAAAAGATCCCGCCGGCCCTGAGACCGGCGGGAAATGGGAAGATGCCTGGCGTATGATTTATGCGAACAGGAAGGCGTCGGTGCTGAAGTCTTCCACCGTTGCGTTTTCGAAGGTCACAAGCTTGCCGCTAACGTCAAGTTGCACATCATCACCAATCTGCGTGAGCTGGTCCACGAGATCGGCTGCCGTCAACCCGGCATCGGTCACGAACAAGAGACTGTCGACGCCGATTTCAAAGTCGGTAATGACTTTCACACCCGTGTCGTCCTGCGTGAAAACGAACGTGTCGGCGCCAGCGCCGCCGGTGAGAATGTCGAGGCCAGACCCGCTCTGGATCACGTTGTCCTGATCATCGCCGGAGATGACATCGTTGAAGTCGGTGCCAATGACGTTCTCGAAATTGACGGCGGTGGAGCTATCGCCCAACGTGCCTGCATTGAGGTCGACGTCGACGCCTTCGGAAGCGCGCGACAGGTCAAGCGTGTCGATGCCGTCGCCGCCATCGAGATCGAGTTCAATTTCCTCCAGAACGTTGTCAACGATCTGTGCAGCGTCGTCGCCGCCGCCGAAATTGGTTTCAAGAACCTCCGTGTTCCGGATGTCGAGCTGGAACAGGCCGTTGACCGCCTGGTCGTTCAATTCGACACGCGCGAATTGCACACCCTCCGGGGTCACCGAGAATTCGGCAACATCCTTGTTCTGAAGATCGTCATTGACGAGATCTGTGTTGAAATTGACCTGGACGCGGTCATGGTCCGCCCCGCCATCCATCAGGTCCGAACCGTCGCCGTTGTTCCACACGAGCAGGTCGTCGCCGTCTTCACCGAAGACGAAGTCATTTCCCTTGTTGGCGACGAGAATGTCGTTGCCGCCGCCGCCATAGATGGTGTCGACGCCGCCAAGCCCGGAAATGACATTATCCTGGTCGTCGCCGGCAATCTTGTCGTCGAACTCTGTGCCAATGACGTTCTCGAAGTTGACCGCCTTGGAACCATCGACGGTACCGGCGGCAAGATCGACATTGACGGCGTCGGCGGCTCTGGAGAAATCGAGCGTGTCGATGCCGTCGCCGCCATCGAGATCGAGCTTGATTTCATCAAGTACGTTATCGACGATCTGCGCAGTGTCGTCGCCGCCGCCGAAATTGGTTTCCAGAACTTCGGTTTTGCGAATATCGAGCTGGAACAGACCGTTGATATTCTGGTCGTTCAGCTCAACTCGCGCGAACTGAACGCCGTCAGGCGTGACGGAGAATTCGGCGACATCCTTGTTCTGCAGATCGTCATTGACGAGATCGGTGTTGAAATTGACCTGAACGCGGTCATAGCCGCGCCCGCCATTCATGAGATCGGAGCCGTCGCCATTGTTCCAGACCAGAAGGTCGTCGCCGGCACCGCCGAACATGCGGTCGTCGCCCTTGTTGCCGACAAGACGGTCGTAGCCCTTGCCGCCGCGCAACGTGTCTTCGCCGTCACCGCCGTTCAGGTTGTCATTGCCGTGGCCACCGGAAATCTTGTCATTGCCGGTGCCTCCAAAGGCAAGGTCATTACCGAAACCGCCAAAGATCTTGTCGTTGCCCTTGCCGCCGAACATCAGGTCGTGGCCGAAACCGCCAAAGATCTTGTCATTGCCGTGACCGCCGAAAAGGAAGTCGTTTCCAAAGCCGCCGAAAATCTTGTCATTGCCGCCATTGCCGAAAATGAAATCGGACGCGAAGCCACCAAAGAGAAGCTCTCCCTTGTCGGAGCCATTTATTAACTGGGGCCGGAAGAAATTGAGAAAGGAATAAAGGAAGCTCATTGCAGATCTCCTGTCGTTTGAAACACACCATCTGCGCCCGCCTGAAACGGCGGCTTCAATTCAAGCTGTAAAAAAGTCACGCGCTGGTGTTCCCGCTGATGCGAGTATCTCTGGGTGCCCTTGGTGCTCAAAAAGGTTCGAAAAAAATCACCTGGCCGCGTTTTTTTGAGCAAGGCACAAAAAAACCGCCCGTGTTTCCCCGGGCGGTCTTTGAGACACTATGCGCGAAAGCTTACTCGATCATGGTGAGCAGCTTGTCGAGGCTGGCCTTGGCGTCGCCGTAATACATGCGGGTGTTTTCCTTGTAGAACAGCGGGTTTTCGATACCGGAATAACCGGTGCCCTGACCGCGTTTGGAAACAAACACCTGCTTGGCTTTCCAGACTTCCAGAACCGGCATGCCGGCGATCGGCGAATTCGGGTCCTCCTGTGCCGCCGGATTGACGATGTCGTTGGAGCCGATGACGATGGCCACATCCGTTTCCGGGAAGTCCTCATTGATCTCGTCCATTTCAAGAACGATGTCGTAAGGCACTTTTGCTTCAGCCAGAAGCACGTTCATGTGTCCGGGCAGGCGGCCGGCAACCGGGTGGATCGCGAAGCGGACATTCTTGCCCTTGGCGCGCAGGCGCTTGGTGAGTTCGCTGACAGACTGCTGCGCCTGCGCAACGGCCATGCCGTAGCCCGGTACGATGATGACGTTGTCGGCATCATCAAGCGCAGCCGCGACACCATCCGCATCGATGGCGATCTGTTCGCCTTCGACTTCCATGGCCGGTCCGGCCGTGTTGCCGAAGCCGCCGAGAATGACGGAGATGAACGAGCGGTTCATGGCCTTGCACATGATGTAGGACAGGATCGCACCGGACGAGCCGACGAGAGCGCCGACGACGATCAGGAGGTCATTGCCGAGCGAGAAGCCGATGGCCGCCGCCGCCCAGCCCGAATAGCTGTTCAGCATGGAGACGACCACGGGCATGTCCGCACCGCCAATACCCATGATCAGATGGTAGCCGATGAAGAAGGCCAGCAGCGTCATCAGGATCAGCGTCCAGATCCCGGCTCCGCTCAGGAACAGGATCAGTAGCAGGAAGGACAGGATGGCTGCGCCTGCATTGAGCGCATGTCCGCCCGGCAGTTTTTCCGCCTTGGACGTGATCTTGCCCGCAAGCTTGCCGAAGGCGACGACGGAGCCGGTAAAGGTGACGGCACCAATGAAGACACCGAGGAAAACCTCGACCTTCAGGATCGCCTGTTCGGCGCTGGTTTTCTTGGCAAGCAGGGCCGCAAATCCTTCCAGTGCCTTGCGCTCCTCTTCGCTCATCGCAAGCACGCGGCCAAGTTCGATATAGGCGTTGAAGCCGACGAACACGGCTGCGAGACCGACGAGCGAATGCATCGCGGCGACAAGCTGCGGCATTTCCGTCATCTGGACACGTTGGGCGACAAAGTAGCCGATGACACCACCGGCTGCGATCAGCAGCAGCGACAGAAGCCAGAGACCTGAACCAGGGCCGATGAGCGTGGCGACGACGGCGAGTGCCATGCCGGCAATGCCGTACCAGACGGCGCGCTTTGCGCTTTCTTCACCCGAGAGACCCCCGAGAGAGAGAATGAAAAGAACAGCCGCAACCACGTAGACGGCAGTGGTGAAACCGAATTCCATGGGTCGGGCTCCTTAAGACTTCTGGAACATGGCGAGCATGCGCCGTGTGACGAGGAAACCGCCGAAGATATTGATCCCGGCCATGAAGATGGACAGTCCGGCCAGCAGGATGATCAGGAAGGATCCCGAACCGACCTGCAGCAACGCGCCGACAATGATGATCGACGAAATCGCGTTGGTGACAGCCATCAGCGGCGTGTGCAGCGAGTGGCTGACATTCCAGATGACCTGGAAGCCAACGAAAACGGCCAGGACGAAAACGATGAAGTGCTGCAGGAAACTCGCTGGTGCGATCAGTCCGACAAGCAGCATCAGGATACCGCCCACCGTAAGCAGGGTGACCTGCTGCTTGGTCTGCGCCTTGAAGGCAGCTGCTTCCGCGGCCCGCTTTTCTTCCGGCGTCAGTTCCTTCGGCTTTTCCTTCGATTTCGCGGCAATCGCCTGGACCTTCGGAGGGGGAGGCGGGAACGTGATTTCGCCCCGATGCGTAACCGTCGCCCCCCGGATGACATCGTCTTCCATATTGTGGACGAGCTTGCCGTCCTTTTCCGGCGTGAGGTCGGTCATCATGTGGCGGATATTCGTCGCGTAGAGGCTGGAGGACTGTGCAGCCATCCGCGAGGGGAAGTCCGTATAGCCGATGATCGTGACACCGTTGTCGGTAACGACCTTCTTGTCCGCCTCGGTGCCTTCCACGTTGCCGCCGCGTTCGGCGGCCAGATCGATAATCACCGAGCCGGGTTTCATGGCCTTGACCATGTCCTCGAGCCAGAGCTTGGGTGCGGGCCGGTTCGGAATAAGCGCCGTCGTGATCACGATGTCCATTTCCGGAGCCAGCTCACGGAACTTCGCAAGCTGGGCCTCGCGGAATTCCGGAGACGACACGCTGGCATAACCGCCTGTCGCCGCGCCGTCCGTCTGCTCTTCCTCGAAGTCGAGATAGACGAATTCCGCTCCCATGGATTCGACCTGTTCGGCCACTTCCGGGCGCACGTCGAAGGCGTAGGTGATTGCACCGAGAGACGTCGATGTCCCGATGGCGGCAAGGCCGGCAACACCGGCACCGACTACCAGAACCTTGGCAGGCGGCACCTTGCCCGCAGCCGTGATCTGACCGGTAAAGAACCGCCCGAAATTGTTGCCGGCTTCTATGACTGCACGGTATCCGGCGATATTGGCCATGGACGAAAGCGCGTCCATCTTCTGAGCGCGCGAGATGCGGGGCACCATTTCCATCGCGATGACATTGGCACCCTTTTCCTTCGCAGCTTCAAGCCCGGCCTCGTTGCCGCCAGGATTGAAGAACGAGATCAGCGTCTTGCTGTCCGTCAGATACCCCAGCTCCTTGTCTTCCGGCTGGCGCACCTTGGCGACGATATCGGATTGTTTCCAGAGGCTGGGTGCTGTCTTGACGATTTCGACACCGGCTTCCTTGTAAGCCTCGTCGGAAAAACCCGCCGCCTTGCCGGCACCGCTTTGGATAAGGCAAGAGTAGCCGAGTTTTTGCAGCTGTTTTGCGGATTCCGGGGTCATGGCCACGCGGGCCTCCCCGGGAAAGATTTCCTTGGGTGTGCCGATCTTTAGGGCTTCTGACATATGTCGCTCCAAGATGGTGACCAGGACATGGCCGAGAATGTGGAATCATGGGCGACAGGAAAGCGCAGTGTCCCCCCGCATGCCCCGATTTTGTGCGTGGCTGCATATAGAGACGAAAATTTTACTTATGACAAGACGTGTTTCCGTGCGAACAGACGTGTATTGCGTACGCTTGCTTTGATCACGTTCTGAACTGATTTTTTAAGAAAAATGCGGTGGCGGGTATCCTAGTCTTGGTCGCCGGGTCTATTTGCGACAGGAATACTCCGATTTAAATGCGAATTAGCAATAATTTCTCGGCACGACGCCGGTATTGCAATAACCAATTGTTGAGGCAGCGAGCGTCCTGGCAGCGACCTGTCGACGCAGGCCGCCGCCGAAGGGATTATTCCGCCGCTGTTTCAACCGGTTCCTTGGGTTCCAGATCCGACGCACTGTGGCGCTCGTGGAACTGTTCGTGTTCCTCGCCCCAGGCCTTGTTGACCCTGCGGCCGCGGATAACAGCCGGGCGGGCGTCGATCTTCTCGGCCCAGGCTTTGACGTTCTTGTACTCGTCGACAGAAAGGAATTCCGCGGCATTGTACAGCCGGCCCAGGACAAGCCCGCCGTACCACGGGAAGATGGCCATGTCGGCGATCGTGTAATCTTCACCCGCAATGTAGGGGCGATCGGCGAGGGCCTTGTCGAGCACGTCCAGCTGACGCTTTGTTTCCATGGCGAAGCGGTCGATCGGGTACTCGAATTTTTCCGGTGCATAGGCATAGAAATGGCCGAACCCGCCG
Organism: Roseibium sp. MMSF_3412; assembly: GCF_030733265.1. GTDB lineage: Bacteria > Pseudomonadota > Alphaproteobacteria > Rhizobiales > Stappiaceae > Roseibium. Next base: position 78,761 of record NZ_JASHJI010000018.1, read on the forward strand.
CCGAGATACGGCGCGGATCCCATTTGCCAGAACAGCCAGTTCATCGTTTCGGTTCTGGCAGCCGGGTCCTTTGGCAAAAACGCGTCGAACTTTTCCGCAAGATAGAAGAGGATCGAGCCGGATTCGAAGACCCGCGTCGGCGGTTCGGTGCTGTGATCTACCAGAGCCGGAATTTTCGAATTGGGATTTGCTCCGACGAACCCGCTTGAGAACTGATTGCCTTCATTGATACGGATGAGCCACGCATTGTATTCGGCCTCCGTGTGACCGAGCGCCAGCAGCTCCTCCAGCATGATCGTCACCTTGACGCCATTCGGCGTTGCCAGCGAGTACAGCTGCAACGGGTGATCGCCGACCGGAAGGTCCTTTTCATGCGTTGCACCGGATACCGGCCGGTTGATGCTCGCAAATTCACCGCCGTTGGGCTGTTCCCAAGTCCAGACTTTGGGCGGGGTATAGGTCGAGGTATCGCTCATTGAAAAGCTCTCCGGAAATTTGAAGGCGGGCCTTGTTGCGCGTGAACCCGTTAGCGGAACTCATCGCAATCTTACGATTAGATAGGACGTTGAGCGAAGTTTGCCTAGATGGAGTTTGCATTTAGGTCGGCTTTTTCATCAAAGGGGTCATTGTTGGCGTTCCCGTTCGTTGAAACGTCCTTGCGGGGCCGGCAGCGTTGCGCAAAAATTCGAAAAATTAGAAATTTTTTGCTCTCGACCTGACCCAAACGTTAAGGCATCCTCTTCTTTCTGGGACTTTGAACGCGGCGCAAAGACCGCGCATCCGTCCCTAACGATCCGCACGTCACGAGAACCAGACCGGAAGGAAAAGACGGAAACCTGAAACACGAAAAACAAAAGTGCGGGTAGCCCGTCTTGATAATTGTCGCAATTTAGGGAGGACGACATGAATTTGAGGCCAGATCCGAGTTTTTATCCGACTGCGCAGATGGCGATGGAGGCCCCGGTTGAAAAACTGGCCTTTACGCTGATGCTTAGTCCGGATTTCAGCAAGCCTGACGGCCTGGCCGTCGTCAATGTCGATCCCGAAAGTTCCGATTATGGCAAGATCGTTCACACGGTCATGATGCCGAACACCGGCGACGAGTTTCATCATTTCGGCTGGAATGCGTGTTCGTCGGCCTTGTCCCCGCTGACCGGTCACGCGTTTCTGGAGCGCCGGTATCTCATCATTCCGGGCATCCGGTCTTCGAGGATCTACGTCATCGACGTGAAGGAGCCTCTTAGCGCGAAGATTCACAAGATCATCGAACCGGAAGAAGTCTTTGCAAAGACTGGATATTCCCGCCCGCACACAATCCATTGCGGGCCGGAGGGGATCTACGTCTCGACGCTGGGCGGCGGCGGCGAGGACGGCACTGATGGCCCTCCCGGCATTTTCATCATGGATTGCGAAACCTTCGAGATCCTGGGCCGGTACGAAATGGACCGGGGCATACAGGACAAGCATTATGACTTCTGGTGGAACCTGCCGCGCGACTACATGGTCTCGTCTGAATGGGGCCTGCCGCCTCAATTCGAGAACGGGCTTGTCCCGGAGGATCTCCTGTCCAACAAATACGGGCACAGGATCCACTTCTGGGACCTGAGGGCCCGCAAGAATGTCCAGACGATAGACCTTGGCGAAAATCACCAGATGGCGCTCGAAATCCGCCCCGCACATGATCCCGCCAAGCAGTACGGTTTCTGTGGTGTTGTCGTGGATACGACCAACCTGCAAGGCTCCATCTTCACCTGGTGGCGCAATGACGACGGGACTTTTGAAGCGAAAAAGACGGTCACGATCGACCCGCAGCCCGCCGACCCGGATGACCTGCCGGATATGCTCAAGGGTTTTTCTGCGGTACCGCCGCTTGTCACCGACATTGATCTCAGCCTCGACGACAAGTTCCTATACGTCGCCTGCTGGGGCACCGGCGAAATGCATCAATACGATGTCTCCGATCCGATGAATCCCAAACTTGCCGGCAAGGTCGAGATCGGCGGTATCGTCAAAAAGACGAAACATCCGAACGGCAATGAGTTCGGCTACGGCCCGCAGATGGTCGAGATCAGCCGGGACGGCAAGAGGGTCTACTGGACCAACTCGCTCTATTCCACCTGGGACGACCAGTTCTATCCGGGTGAGCGGGGGGCCGCGATGGTCATGGCTAATGCCGGTCCCAACGGCGGCCTGACGCTGGATGAAAACTTCTGGGTCGAGTTCCCGGACGGGTACCGTTCACACCAGATCAGGCTGGAAGGCGGGGACTGTTCGACCGACAGCTTCTGCTATCCTTCGGTGTAGACTTTGGATGGAATGAGCATGACGGCCCTTTGGCTGGCCGTCATCGGCTCCGGCCTCTATCACGGTCTCAATCCGGGCATGGGCTGGCCATTGGCTGTCTCGGCAGCGCTGATGGAACGGCGCACGCAGGCTCTGCCGCGTGCGCTGCTGTCTCTGGCAGCGGGCCATCTGCTGGCCATGCTGGCAATCCTGCTGCCGTTTTCCGCCATGATCACGCTGGTCAGCCTGGAGAACGAGATCCGGATCGTTGCCGCCTGCCTCGTGATTGGCCTGGGGCTATATCTGCTGATCACCAACAGGCATCCCCGGTTTCTGGCGCGCATCTCGCCGGCAAAACTCGGCGTATGGTCTTTTCTGGTGGCGATCGCCCATGGTGCGGGTCTGATGCTGGTTCCGATTTATCTCGGCATCTGCGCGGTTCAGAACAGCCAGGGACATGAAGCTGCCGGCACCTTGATGGGGGGCGATGTGCGCATGGCGCTACTTGTCTCGGTGGTGCACACGCTGGCAATGGCGACAGCGGGCGGGCTGATTGCCTTCGGTGTCTATTCCTGGCTTGGGCTGAAATTTCTGCAGAAAGCCTGGTTCAACCTCGATAGGGTCTGGGCCGTCAGTCTTATCCTCGTCGGCGTCTTCGCGCTCGCGATCCCGCATGCCTGATCAAAACGGATGCTCTAGTTGAGAAGATCGTCCTCGAACGGAAACAGGGACAGCAGTTCGATCCCGGTCTCCGTGACAAGAACCTGCTGTTCCAGCTTTACGCCTTCCTTGCCGCCATGCGCACCGATGAAGCTTTCCACGCAGAGTGTCATTCCCGGTTCGACCACGCCGTCGTAACCCGCATCCGGAAAGTCGCCATGATGGTAGAGGTAAGGATATTCGCCGGTCATGCCGACGCCGTGCGCGGACAGGTAATATCGGTTCTTGTAGTATTTTTCCGGAATGTCCCAGGCCCTGTCCGCGTAGTCCCGGAAAGTCATGCCGGGGTGGAGAATGTTCATGTTGTGGTGCACCTGCTCGAAGGCGACCTTGTAAAGGTCCTTCTGTGCCGCGCTGGGTTTGTCCGGGCCGGTGTGAAACGTGCGCGAAAAATCGGCGTAGTATCCGTGGCAGCCGACAACGTCCGTATCGAGCGCGATCAGATCGTTGGCGTTGATGACACTGGGCGAAGCCTCCTGAAACCACGGGTTCGTTCGCGCTCCGGCGTTCAAGAGCCGCGTTTCGACATAGTCCCCGTTCTGCGCGATGATGGCCTGATGCAGCACGGACCAGAGTTCCACTTCCGTCAGCCCCGGCCGGATGGCGTCCCTTAGACGTGCAACACCTGTTTCCGTCGCGCGCAGCGAGGCGATCACGCACTTCATTTCCTCCGGCGACTTGATCGCACGCGCCATTTCGACGGGTTGCTGCGCGTCGACCACGGTGAGACCAGCCTCGTTGAGCGCGAATTTCGAGCCTGCATTGAGCCGTTCAACGCCGACAGTTGCCTTCCGCTCACCGCTCAGTTCCCGGATCAGGGCTGCCATTTCCAGGCCCCATGTCCGTTCGCGTTCTGCGATGCTCGGGCCGGCAGCAACGAAGCTTGCGGTTTTTGCCGGCCGTACTTCATCAACGGTTTCATAACCTTCGGCGAGATGTTCGCATCCCGTGAACTCAAACAGGATCGACCGGTCCTGGGTCATCACCAGGTAGCGCGACGGGGTGTTGCGCATGGAAAAGACCTGCATGTTCCGGGCACCTGTCGCGTAGCGGATATTGACCGGATCAGACAGGATCACGGCATCGACGCCATATACAAGCATCTGGGCGCGTACGCGTGCCTGACGGTAGGCGCGAACCGCGGCGTGATCGATGCCGTCATCTGATGGGCTGCGATCCAGCTGCGCCAGGCCATGAAGGTCGCTGCGTTCCGCATGCCAGTCCAGTTCGGCCATGCCGTGTCTCCCTTTTCCTACAAAAAGGAATATCACTGGAGGAGCCAATCAAAAAAACTATGGAAATTTTCGGCAGTATGGATAACTTTCCGGAATGCAAAACTATCGAAAGTCACTGCCGCCCCTGGACACGATTGTCTTTTTTGAGGCGGCCATGCGGCATCTCAATTTCACCGAGGCTGCCGATGAGCTTTATGTAACGCAGGCGGCCGTCAGCAAACGGATAAAACAGTTGGAGCAGTGGCTTGGCGCGGACCTGTTCGTACGAAGCGGCAGAAAGCTCGTTCCGACGGAGGCTGGCACCTATCTTGCCGAGAAGACCGGCATGACCCTGGACTATCTCGACTATGCTTTCCGGACAATCAAGGTGCCTGCACAGCCGGTGGTTCAGATCGCCTCGGTCACGGCGCTGGCAACGTTCTGGCTGCAGTCAAGGCTGCGCGATTTCGCTTTGTCTGATGAAGCCTGTCCGTTCAATTTAAAGACGGCGGATGAGTTGGGCGACTTGCTCGGACCCGAGAACGACCTCGTCATCCTGCACGGGGAGAACCGGCTGCCGGGCTGGGGCCTGGAATTGCTGTTCGATGAGGAGATTGTTCCGGTGGGAACGCCAGAAGTTGTTGTACGCGCGCAATCTGCAGACGCGCGGGACCGGCCACCGCTGCTGAACTTCGCGCGCATGGCTCCGAACTGGACGGATTGGTCTGTCTGGATACAAAGAACGGGCTGGACGGAATTCGGCAGGAATGAACGCATCAGCTGCGCCAGTTACAATCAGACTATCGGCCGGGCGCTGAGGGGAGAGGGGCTGGCGCTGGGGGCCTTGCCGCTCCTGACGGACGAAATTGCTTCTGGCGCGCTGGTGCCAATGCCCGATCGAAAGCTGACAACGGGGAAAGGGTATTTCATTGCCTGGCCTCAGACACGTCCACTCTCAGAGGAAGCCGAAAGGATGAAAACGGCCCTGTCCCGCAGTACCTGAGAGCCCATGAGCGGCAATGTTCCCGGCAGGGTTTGCCGCGCACATGTTCAGGAATCGGAAGAACGGATGCCGTAGCCTTTCAGTATGGTGCTGTGTGTGCCGTCCTGCACCATGGAATCGAAAGCCTCCTGCAAGGCGTCAATCACTGCGCCCGAGGTCTGGTGATGAAGCGCGAGATAGAGTTCGCCGCGATTGAGGTCATAAACGGTTTCATACTCGCTAAGGTCGGCCCCCATTTGCTGAAGGCCCCAGCGTGTCACCTCGGTTTCGTAGGAAATGGCATCGACACGGCCGGCAATGAGCTTGCGGAAATTCTGTTCGTTCGACAGGACGGGCTCGATACGGTCATCGGGAACGCCTTGTGCGCGTAGCAGCAACTGACCGACATCGTCCTTCACGACACCGATGCGGATCTTTGCAAGATCGTGCACTGTTTCGATCTTCAGGTTGCGGTCTTTGCGTGCCGTCAGGCCGACAACCGTCGACACGAAAGGGCCAACCCAGCGGAACAGGCCCTCGCGGTCCTGGGTGCGCGTGGTTGAAAAGAGCGCATGTCCAGGTCTTTGCAGAGTGAGATTGTAGCCCCTTGCCCAGGGAAGCAGCGCGATGTCTTGCCGGGTGTGTCCCGACATGGTCCGCTTGAAAATTTCCTCCATGATCTCGACGCTGATGCCACGCAGGGCTGTGCCGTCGTGATAGTTGAAGGGCGGATATTCCTCCGTCATAACCTTGAGCGACACAAGCTCGCTCTCTGCCCTCGAGGACGAGGCTGCGGGCATGATTGTGAAGGCGGTAAGGCCGGCGACAACGGATCTTCTCGTCAATTTTCGCATTGCTTGATCCTCGATTGCTCGGGTCCGTCAATCCTAACCGACATTTCGGAGTGTTTCGTTTGGCAGCCGCGCTGTTTCGGTTCGGCCGGTATGACTTTCGGAAAGGTAGGTATCGAGTGGTTCCGCCTTGCCGAACAGGAAGCCCTGGCCGGTCTTTACGCCCAGATCGACGAGGCGCGTGTACTGGGCTTCGGTCTCAATACCCTCGGCGATAACGTTCAGCTTGAGCTTTTGCGACAAACCGACAACCGCTTCGATCAGTGCGGCCGTCTTGTGGGTGCGCTCGATGCCGGACCGTTCGTCCAGTCCCTTGATGAATGACCTGTCGATCTTGACGGTGTCGACCGGGAAGCGGTGCATGTAGCTGAGAGACGAGAACCCGGTTCCGAAATCGTCCAGCGCAAAGGTGCAGCCGAGTTTGCGGATGTCTTCGATGAGACCATCCAGCCCCATGCTGTTTTGCATCAGGGTTGTTTCGGTGATCTCCAGAACCAGCCGGCCCGGGTCGACGCGGTGGGCGGTCAGTTTTTCTCTGAGGTTGCTTGGCAGGTCCGGCAGAAATTGCGCTGCGGAAAAGTTCAGAGCAACATAGGCGGATTGGCAGTCCCGGCTTTGCTGCAGGCGCTCAAGCGCGTCGAGACCCATTTCAAGAACCAGGTCGCCGATCTCCAGAATGCCGCCTGTCTGTTCTGCGGCACGGATGTATTCAAGGGGAGGGAGCACGCCCCTTTCGGGATGGACGAGGCGCAAGAGCCCTTCAAAGCCGATTGTCGTTCTGGTTTCCAGATTGACGATCGGCTGGAAATGCAGCTGGAACCAGTCGTTCGCCAATGCCTCGGAAATGACTTCCTTGACTTCGAGCTGTTGGCTCGCCTCCTTGCCGAATTGCTCGTTAAAGACGCAGAACCCGTTGCGGCCGCTGTTCTTCTGCCGGTACATCGCTACGTCCGATGCCTTGAGCAGTTCTTCCGCGCTCTTGGCATTGTCGGGATAAAACGAGATCCCCACGCTCGCTGAAATCTGCAATGTCCGGCCGCCAAGATCAATCGGGCGGTTCAAGGTGCGATTGATCTTGGTGGCAAGCTCGACGGCGCGTTTCTTGCTTGATTTGCACGACAGCATGATCGCGAACTCGTCGCCGCCGAAGCGGCCGAAACAGTCGTCTTCACCCAGCAACTGGGCGATTTCACGTGTGACGGACTGCAGCACCCGGTCGCCGGCGAAATGCCCCAGATTGTCGTTGACCCACTTGAAGCGATCCAGATCGAAGAAAAGGACGGCGATATCGTCAGATCCGTCCGAGCTTTCGATCGCCGCATTCAGCCGATCCGCAAAACCCTCGCGGTTCACCAGCCCGGTCAGATAGTCCGTCCGGGCCTGGCGCAGGATTTCCGCTTCTGCAGCCTTCAGCTTGCTGATGTCGGTCATGACGGAGAGCGAACTTCCGCCGTGCGCACTGTCGTCGAAGTCCTTGGTTTCCGTTATCAGCACATCGAGACAGGTGCCATCGGCCTTTTGGAACACGGACGTGAGTTCCAGGGTCTCGTTCTTGCCGTCGGACAGCATGCTCCGGTTCTTGAGGTATTCGTCCTTGAAGTCATCGTGGATGAATTCCCGGAACTTGCGGCCAATGACATCCTTGCGGCTGTATCCCGTGGCGTGCAGCCAGTAGTCAGATACGTTGCGGATGTTGTCGTCGCTGTCGATCGAATACAGCATGACCGGCGTGTTGTTGTAGAGAAACGTCAGACGTCTGTTGGCACGGATCAACTGCGCCTCGTCCTGGTCCAGTCTGTCCTGCATTTCGTTGAAGGCAGAGGTGACACGCCCCAGTTCATCGGACGACTCCCAGTCGACTTTACGGCGGGTTCCCGATCGCTGTGTCGCTTCAATCGCCGCGTTCAGGCGAAGCAGCGGTCGGGTGATCATGAAGCGGTTGGCAATCAGAGCCGCAACCAGCACCGAGATTGTCGACACCACGAACAGGATCGCAGATTTGACGACTTCGCGAACCGCTGCGTTGCTGATGTGACTGGACATGAAGCGGATGCGCAGGGTGCCTACATTGTGTTCAACCCCGTCCACCACGTGCGTGATTTCCTTGGAAAACAGCGCATTCTCCCTGTTGAGCGCGTTTGTCTCGCTGTTTTCCTTTGAGATCAGAGCGAGGCTCTTGTCATTGTCGTCAAGGATCTCGATGCTGAAAATGTCGCGATCATTGGCGATCGCGGTCGCCCATTTTCTCAGGTTGTCGTAGTCGAAATCCCAGAGCGCCTTGCTCAGTGCCTTGCTGTTGGCATCAAGCAACACGCGTTTTTTTGCAATCATTTCGCGCTCGACCGAGTTTTTTGTCATGACAAAAAACGTAATCAGCAGCGGTCCATTCACGGCAATCAACGCCGCGAACATGATCGCAAGAAACTTCCTCTGCGTAGAATTCCTGATAAGTCTAAGCATGGAGCAATGTTACGCCGGTTGCGGTAAACAAACCTCTTCCTTTCTGGTTGAGGAAGGCAGTTTTGTTTAATTTTTTGTAGCTTCTGCTAATCGAATTCTCTGTTCGACGCGCTCAATATATATCGATTCGGTCTTGGGAGCCGAAAAAGCTGGCAGTGGACCGTCAACCGATATTTGCGTGCTTGGAACAGCTTCGCGGTGGTCGTTGCGAGACTTCTCAACCGGAAAGATCAGCACCGCAACCCGCTGCCAACCGCACAGGCAAGGAAAAAAGGGCGGAACCACATCAGCGGTTCCACCCTTTTGAAATCCAACCTGTTTTTCAATTGTGACGCGGCCGTCTTTGGAGCGAACGGCTCTTCAGTCTATTCGCGCACAATGTAAACCGAGCATTGGGAATGGCGCGCAACACGGGCCGCATTGGGACCAAGAAGGAATTCCTTCAGATCTGGCTTGTGCGCTCCGATGACGATCAGATCGGAGCCTGCCTGCTTGGCCGCTTCCAGTATCTCCTCGTAAATGGAGCCCGCCGCAACGATGTGCCGAATGGACTTGTTCCGCTCGTCACCGAGCACACGGCTGACCATGTCATTCAGAGCCGATTTCGTTTTCGTAACCAGCTCGCCCTGAAAGTTGTCGTCGAAATACGAGTTGACCAGCGTCACGCCGTAGTTCGGCACGACGGTGATGACATCCAGCTGCGCCCCGTCGAGACGCGCGAGCTTGTCGCCCGTCTCCAGCACCTGGACATCGTCTTCGTGTGAAATATCGACTGCACACAGCACAGACTTGATGCTCATGCCGGCACCCCTTTCTCGCGGCCAGCGCGGGCGCGCTGGATCAGATAAACCACCACCAGCAGCAACAGGCCGGGGATATAGACAAGTTCCTTGGGCAGTTGCTTGACCTCGACCTTCGCTTCCTTGGCCACAACCGGATTGTCGGCATAGAAGTCGAAGTCTCCGAGCTCCTCGAAGTAGGGCGTGCCCGGGAAAGGTTCGTCGATTTTCATGACACCGTCCTCGTCAAGAACGGTGAGGCCGAGTGCCTCGAGCCGCGCCTCTCCGCCGTCTTCTGTACCGGGATTGACGATGATTGTTTTTTCCGTCGTTTCCCCGGTATCGAAGTCGGGACCGCTGACCGTCACCCGGATCTCCTGACCGGCCGGCGCATTTCCGACAGCTTGAATGAACTGCGCAGGAGGGATCTGCTCGAACGGAGGCTGGATACGGTTCATGAAGAAGTCCGGCCGGAACAGGACAAATGCGATCAGAACCAGTGCAACGCTTTCGTAGATCCGGCTCTTCGTTACAAAGTAGCCCATGGTGCCGGCGGTGAACACAAGGATCGCTATTGTTGCCACCACGAACACAAGCGTTCCCTGTAGCCATCCGACATCGATCAGCAGGAGATCGGTGTTGAAGATGAACATGAAGGGCAGGGCGACGGTTCTGAGCGAGTAGAAGAAGGCCGTGAAACCGGTCCGGATGGCATCACCTCCGGACACCGCCGCCGCAGCGAAGGAGGCCAGGCCCACCGGTGGTGTCACGTCCGCCATTATCCCGAAATAGAAGACGAACAGATGCACGGCGATGAGCGGTACGATCAGGCCGGACTGCGCACCAAGTTCGACCACGACACCGGCCATGAGAGAGGACACGACGATATAGTTCGCGGTCGTTGGAAGGCCCATGCCGAGCACAAGCGACAAGACGCCGACGAACATCAGCATCAGGACGAGATTGCCGCCCGACACGAATTCGACAAGATCCGCCATGACCTGGCCGATACCTGTCAGGGTGACGGTGCCGACGATGATACCGGCGGTGGCGGTTGCCAGGCCAATACCGATCATGTTGCGGGCGCCGTCGATCATGCCTTGAACGAGATCGTTGACGCCTTCCTTCAGCTCATTGAAGGTTTCGCTTTCGCCTCTGAAAATCGCCTTGATCGGGCGCTGGGTCAGCAGGATCACGAAGAGCAGGGCCGTTGCCCAGAATGCCGACAGGCCGGGTGATTTCTGTTCGATCATCAGGAAGTAGACGAGCACGACGATCGGCAGCAGGTAATAAAGGCCTGCCTTGTAGATCTCGGAAATTTCCGGAAGCGTGATCTCTTTCTGGTTGGGATCATCCGGATGAAGGTCGTCGACGGTCGCAGCCAGCTTCAGGAGAGCGAGATAGGCGACAAAGACCAGAACCGCCAGGATCCAGCTGGCCCCGTCCGGAACGGCCGCGACGATCCAGCCGACCGGAAATTTGACGCCGTAGCAGAGGGCGGCGAATCCGGCGAAGAAGAAGAACATCCCAAGCACCGTGCGCAGGGTCGAAACGGTCTTGTGCCCGATGGTCGGCATGTTCCGCTTCACGGCTTCAAGGTGAACGATGTAAACCAGCGCGATGTAGGAAATGACCGCGGGCAGGAAGGCGTGTGTGATCACGTCGACGTAGGAGATGCCGACATATTCGACCATCAGGAAGGCTGCTGCCCCCATGACGGGCGGCATGATCTGACCGTTCACCGAAGACGCCACCTCGACCGAACCGGCCTGTTCCGAGGAGAAGCCGACGCGCTTCATCAACGGAATGGTGAAGGTTCCGGTGGTGACCACGTTTGCAATCGATGAGCCGGAAATCAGGCCGGTTGCGGCGGAGCCGACAACGGCGGCCTTGGCAGGGCCGCCCTTCAGGTGCCCGAGCGCGCCGAAGGCCATCTGGATGAAGTAGTTGCCCGCGCCCGCCTTGTCCAGGAGCGCTCCGAACAACACGAACAGGAAGACGAATTTGGTCGACACTCCAAGGGCGATGCCGAAAACGCCCTCGGACGTGATCCACATGTGGCTCATCGCTTTTTTCAGCGAAGCGCCCTTCCAGCGTATGACCTCGGGAACCCACTCGGACGAACCAAAGAAAACGTAGAGCAGGAACACCGTCGCTACGGCGGCCATTGCCGGGCCGAGTGCGCGCCGCGCCGCTTCAAACAGGACGACGATGCCTGCAAGGGCGAACCACTTGTCCACGTCGTCGGCGAGACCGCCATTATTGACGATTTTCTCGTAGAAGAAAAATCCGTAGAGCGCGATGAACGCGCCGAAAAGTGCGAGTATCCAGTCCTGTATCGGAATGTAGTGACGCGGACTGCTCTTGAGTGCGGGATAAGCCATAAAGGCGAGGAACATGGCAAAGGCCAGGTGAAACTGCCGGCTGTTGTTGATCAGGTCGCCGGGAAGCAGATAATAGGCGACCGGCGATGCGAGAAGCACCTGGAAGACCGACCACAGGAACGCGACACCTGCCAGCAGCAGACCGACGTTTCCGGCCGGGTTGCGCGAGCCGGAATCGGACGCGGCAACAAGTTCCTGAAGCTCTTCTTCTGACAGGCCCCGCTTCGTGTCCTGATTGTTGGATTGACTCTGATCAGCCATGAAATTTCCCCATCCAACGGCTCGAATCCGAGCCGCGCCCATTGATCCCCGGGTCCTTCGGGCCAGCGGCCCTCAGTAAAAGGTGACGTGCAATTCGATTGCGCCCGTGCGGTTGTTTGTCGTTCTTCGGCGCAAGAATGCGGGTCCGGAGAGCAAGTCCCCGGACCCCAAGCTGTTCTGGATTAGTTGATCCAGCCTTGCTCTTTGTAGTACTTGGCAGCGCCCGGATGCAGAGGTGCGGACAGTCCGTCGGCGACCATTTCTTCAGGCTTCAGGTTGGCAAATGCCGGATGCAGCTTCTTGAAGGCATCGAAGTTTTCGAACACCGACTTGACCAGCGTGTAAACCGTGTCGTCAGCAACGTCGGCGGACGTGATGAAGGTCGCGCCGACACCGAAGGTGTTGGTGTCGCCATCGTTGCCGCGATACATGCCGCCCGGAATGGTGGCGGTGCGGTAGTAGCTGTTGTCGCCAACGAGTTTGTCGACAGCGCCACCGCCCACGTTGACCAGTACGGAATCACAGGCAGTCGTTGCCTCCTGGATGGAGCCGGAGGGGTGACCGACCGTGTAGACCATGGCATCGATCTGGTTGTCGCAAAGAGCTGCGGACTGCTCGGCGGCCTTCAACTCGGTCGCCTGGGCGAAGTCGCCGGTGGTCCAGCCCATTGCTTCCATCAGGACTTCCATGGTGCCGCGCTGACCGGAACCCGGGTTGCCGATGTTCACGCGCTTGCCCTTGAGATCCTCGAAGTTCTTGATGCCGGAATCGGCACGTGCCACCACCGTGAACGGCTCCGGATGCACCGAGAAGACCGCGCGGAGGTTTTCGAACGGACCCTTGTCCTCGAATTTCGAGGTGCCGTTGAAAGCGTGATACTGCCAGTCGGACTGCGCAACGCCGAACTCGAGCTCGCCTTCGCGAACCGTGTTGATGTTGTAGACGGAACCACCCGTGGATTCGACCGAGCAGCGAATGCCGTGGTCCTTGCGGCCCTTGTTGACCAAACGGCAGATCGCACCACCTGTCGGGTAGTAAACGCCAGTGACGCCACCGGTTCCGATCGTGATGAATTCTTCAGCCGTTGCTGCTCCGGTGAATGCGATGCTGGTCGCCAGAACAGCACCTGCAAAGTTCATTTTCATCATCATTTGACTAGACTTCCCCATTGTTAAAATTCTTAAGTCAAGCGTGGCACACCACCCTAGACATTTTCAATCTCGTCGAGCAAGCGATTATGCTTCTCAACTTCCTGGATCCGTGCCTCCGCATCGGACCCGGCCCGCGCAACCAGCATGCCCGTTATGGTCTCTATCAAGACAAGCGTAGCTGCGTAAGACGAAAAAAAGTGTGGACTTTCAGTTCGTTGAATGAAGTGATAGTCGGCGAACTGCAGGCCCGGAAAGGCGCGGCTATCGGTCAGAACCACGACCTTTGCCCCTTTTCCGGCCGCGATCTTCGCAGCGCGTACGGACCTGTGGGCATAAGGGTGTTTGGAAATGATCAGCACCGTGTCCTGACGGTTCAGCCCCGCGAGCGTGCTGCCCAGTGTCGTGCCGTTGCGTCCTGCGACGAACCAGCGGTCATCAAACCACTTTGCAAGGTAGGCGAAATAGTCCGCAAAGCCGGCCGACCCGAGAGCACCTATCAGAACGATCTTGCGCGACATCGACAGTTGATCGACCACTGCATCAAGCGTTGCCGGGTCAATATCGGCGACCAGACCCTGGATGTTGTCCAGACAGGCGGAAACCTGGCGTGGCAGGAGTGGCTGGCCGGCATCCGATTGCAGGCGGCGTGCCTTCTCCCGGAAACTGTTTTGCTCCCTTGCCGTCAGTTCCGTGCGCGCCTGCTCACGCAGCGCTTCGTAGTCGTTGTATCCGAGAGCCCGTGCAAGACGTGTATAGCTTGCGGGTGACACACCGCTCGCAGTGGCCACGGACCGCAGACTTCTGGTGGCGATTTCCACTTGATTTTCAGCAATGTAATCCGCTGCAACGCGCAATGCGTCACTCAATTCGGCGTAGCTGGCCGAAATTGCTGTCCGGATTTGTTGCGGCGAACTTGCTCCCATCGGCGCACTGTTTCATTTGTTTTTTGCCTTGTCAAACCCTGAAACAAATGTTTCTTGTCCACTGATTTTTCCTGCCCTTGAATTCGCGGGGCAGTCCCGCGCCAACGAGGTAACACCCGGCTGAACGCGGGTACCATCAGGCAATCCTGAGCTGCAAAAAAACCTCCCGGCAGGGAGCGCTGCCGGAAGGGAAAGTGGCGATGGGGTCGTTCTGTTGGTGTTATTGTCCCTGGCCGAGCGAGTAACCCGGTACTCCGTTGAAGGTGTAGAGGTTTTCGGACTTGATGACCTCGATTTCCTTGTTGCTCAGAGCCATGATCAGTTCAGCCACGTTCTTTTGTTTCAGATCTTTGCCGTTGCTCTCGAAGCGGCACCTCCAGTGATCCGTCTTGAAGGTCTCCGGCAGCCCCGCCGGCCATACCTTCACGCCCCGATTGGTGATCATGGTCAGCTTTGCGGCGCATTGCTGGGTGGCCGCGATCAGCCTGACGGCCAGATTGTCCGGATCCACGACAGTGTCGCGCACGAACAGGTCGACCCCGACAAGACATCTTTTCGCCGGGGCCGGACGGACCGGGGGCGCAATCACGGGTGCATCCTGCCGGCCTTGAACGGCAACAGGCTTGAGCAGACTGGGAAGTTCTCCGATCCGCTCGATGACCGCGTCGGCAAATTCGTCCGTGCCGACTTTCAAGCGGCTTTGTTCCTCAGAATAGATGTCGGCGGTGTGGATGCCGCTTTCGATCGTTTTCAGCCAGGCATTTTGAAGCCTGCTTGCAGCCTGCTGCTGTCCGAGGTGCCCGAGCATCTGCGCGCCGGCGAGGATCAGTCCCGACGGGTTGGCAACGCCCTGGCCAGCTATATCGGGTGCGGACCCGTGTATGGCCTCGAACATGGCAAAACTCTCGCCGATATTGGCAGACGGTGCGATCCCGACGGACCCGCTGATCTCTGCGGCAATGTCGGAGATGATATCGCCATAAAGGTTCGTCGTGACAATGACGTCGAACATCTCCGGCGATGCGGCGAGCTTTGCCGCTCCGATATCGACGATCCAGTGATCGGCGGCGATTTCCGGATATTCGGCCGAGATCTTGTCGAACATTTTGTGAAACAGACCGTCCGTCAGTTTCATGATGTTGTCCTTGGAAAAACAGGAGACTTTCCTGCGCCCGTTCGACCGTGCGTATTCGAAGGCATGGCGAATGATCCGTTCCGTGCCCGGGATCGAAACAAGCTTGAGGCACTGAAACACCTCGTCGGTCTGGCGATGCTCGATGCCTGCGTAAAGGTCTTCCTCGTTTTCCCGGAAGATCACGACATCCATTCCCGGGTGATTTGATGCCACGAAGGGCGTGAGCGCGGCGCAGGGGCGGATGTTGGCAAACAGCCCGAGTGTCTTGCGGATGGTGACATTCAACGATTTGTAGCCGCCGCCCTGGGGCGTGGTGACCGGACCCTTGAACAGGACACCGGCGGACCGCAAAACACTCCAGCTGTCCGGCAGGATCCCGGATGTGTGGCCGGCCTCATAGACCTTTTCCCCGAGAACGACCTCATGAATGTCCAGGTCTGCGCCCGCCGCGTGCATGCATCGTAGGGCAGCGCGCATGATTTCCGGACCGATACCGTCACCGTGGGCAACGGCGATCTGCGCCGTTTCTGCGGGTGCTATGGAATAGGCGGCCTGCGCGCTGTGAACGTTCATTTCTGTCTCCTGACGTTTGAAAACTGTGTGCGCGCCACATGTAGGGGCTTCAAATGAATTGCGAAAATTAATAATCTTCAGTATTTGGATTTAAAAAACTCATGAATGGATTGCCATGGACACGATCGATCCGGCTTTGCTGAAGGCCTTTGTGCTGACAAGCCGCACCGGAAGCTTCACAAAGGCGGCGGAAAGCCTCTTCCGCAGTCAATCGGCGGTTTCACTGCAGATTCGCAAGCTTGAGGACATATTGGGCGAACGCCTCTTGCGCCGCAGCGCCCGCAATGTCGTGCTGACACCGGCCGGAACCCGGTTTCTGGACTATGCCCAGCGGATCCTGGAGCTGAACAATGAGGCGCTGTCTGCCTTTCGGGCGCATGAGGTCACCGGTCTTGTGCGATTGGGGACACCTGAAGACATTGCGACAACCTACCTTCCAAGGGCGCTGGCGGATTATGCCGAGGCGCATCCGGGTGCCAGTCTTGAGGTGACGTGCGACCTGACACTCAATCTTCTGGAAAAGTTCCGCGCCGGACTGCTGGATGTTGTCCTCTTGAAGCGCGAACCGGCTGCCGCGATCGGCGGCCAGCGTGTCTGGAGTGAGCCCTTGTTGTGGGTCTCGGCGAACCGATCGCTTCTGATGCCGGGGGAGGCCATGCCGCTTGCGGTCAGTCCCGAGCCATGCGTCTATCGCAAGCGCGCCGTGGAGGCGCTTCGCAAGGAGGGGTTTGAGCCGCGGGCGGCCTATGTCTGCGGTTCACTTGCCGGTACGCTTGCAGCGGTCCGCGCAGGCCTTGGCGTCGCCGTCCTGCCGAGCCATATGGCGCCGGATGATCTTCTGACGGACAACGGGGCGAAGATGCCTCCGCTTGAAAACACCGAGATCCTGCTCGCAACCGCATCGGATGCCGGTCTTGCCGCAAGGCGCCTGGCGGACGTCCTGGAAGCCGCATTCGAAGAAGAAGCGAACAGGGATCTGGAAAAGGCGTTGGGTCGGTAACCTATGTCGCCTCAAGTGTCAGGACGCTGAAGAGCCCGTCCGGATCCGTGTCCGTATCAAGCACGCGCCAGCCGCTTGCGCTGGCAATCTCCGCGAAAGACTCCGCGTCATACTTGTGCGAGTTTTCCGTGTGAATGGTCTCGCCTCCGGCAAAACGGATGTCCGTGTCACCGATCCGAACCGTCTGGTCGACGATGCTTTCCAGGTGCATTTCGATGCGGCTTTCTTCCGCGTTCCAGAGGGCCTTGTGCTCAAATCGAGCGAGATCGAAATTTGCACCGAGTGACCGGTTGATCCTCTGCAGGAGATTGAGGTTGAAAGCCGCCGTGACGCCCGCCGGGTCGTCATAGGCTTCAACCAGCACCGCTTTGTCCTTGGGCCGGTCGACGCCGATGATCATGTGGGCACCGGGCATTGCGTCCCGGATGCTTTTCAAAAGGACGACCGCCTCGCTCTTCTCGAAGTTGCCGATCGTCGAGCCCGGAAAAAACACCAGAACCGGAAGTTCGGGCAAAAGCGGCAGTTTTCCAAGCGGCTGGGTAAAGTCCGCCGCGATCGGGATCACCGCCAGCGACGGGTAGGCGCGCCGAACCCTGTCAGCGGCCTCTTTCAGATGGTTGGCGGAGATATCGATGGGCATGTAAACCGAAAGATCCGGACATGCTCCAAGCAGGAGGCTGGTCTTTCGGCTCGATCCGCTGCCGAGTTCCACCATCGCGCCGCGTGCGCCCGGCAGCCGTGCATATTTGCGAAGCTGGGCTTCCAGAATGCCCAGCTCGGTGCGTGTCGGATAATAGGCATCCAGTTCCGTGATGGCTTCAAATAGATGCGAGCCGACATCGTCGTAGAGCCATTTGCTGCTGATGACTTTGCGATCGGCGGTGAGGCCCTTGAGAATCTCCGACCGGAAATTCGTGTCCTGCTCTGCGGGAGGTACGTGTTTGGTCATTGGTCTGCCGCCAGTCTCAGGCCCAGCATCTGCCAACGCTGGTGTGGATAAAAGAAGGTTCGATAAGAAGAACGCATCTGAAGCCTGGGGGTTGCACAGGACCCGCCGCGCAGAACCATCTGGTTGACCATGAACTTGCCGTTGTATTCACCGATCGCACCTTCCGGCGGCCTGAAACCGGGATAAGGGGAAAACGCGCTGCTGGTCCATTGCCAGACGTCACCCCAAAGTCCGGGCTCGCGTCCAAGCGGCATGAAGGTGCCGCTTTCCAGGAAGTTTCCGGCAATCGCTGTGTGCTGGGCAGCTGCCTCCCATTCCGCCTCCGTCGGCAGCCGGTGTCCCGCCCACCTGGCAAAGGCATCGGCTTCATAGTAGCTGACGTGAACAACGGGGGCAGACAGATCGACGGGACGCGGACCCTGAAGCGTATAGGTCCACCACTGGCCGTCCTGTTGCCACCAGTAAAGCGGCGAGTCCCAGCCGTTCTGCTCGCGGACTGCCCAGCCTTCCATAAGCCAGAGCGTCTGGTTGTCATAGCCGCCATCTTCCATGAAGGCGATCCACTCGCCGTTGGTCACCGGACGGTCCGCAAGCCTGTAGGGTTCCAGCCAGACCTTGTGCCGGGGCCCTTCGCAGTCATAGGCAAAGCCGTTGCCGTCATGTCCGATTTCAACAAGGCCGCCCTCATGCCGCGTCCAGCTCTGTTCCGGAATGCTCCGAACGGCTTCAGGCTGGGAAGGCGCGTAGGCGGGCAGGAGAGGGTTATGGGAAAGCGCGTGCAGGAGGTCTGTAACCAGAAGTTCCTGATGCTGCATCTCGTGGTGGCACCCGAGCGTAATCAGGGCATCAAGCTGTGTCTGCTCCAGCGCAAACTTGTCGTAGATCATGCCCTCGCGCAGTGCATCTTCCACATGCGCCCTGTAGGAGGTGACCTCCGTGACGCTTGGGCGGGACAGCAGCCCGCGCTTGGACCGGGTATGACGCGGGCCTGCCTGAACGTAGTAGGAATTGAACAAAATGGCGAAGCGCTCGTCCCGCGCCTTGTAGCCGGGCAGATGGGGCTTGAGTATGAACTCCTCGAAAAACCAGGTCGTATGCGCCAGGTGCCACTTGGGCGGGCTGGCGTCTTCCATGGATTGAAGCCCCATGTCCTCGTCGCTGAGCGGTGCTGTCAGGCTTTCTGTACGTGTCCTCGTATCGTAGAAAAAATCCAATAGGTCGGTGTCGGAAGACGGTTCATTCCGTTCATCCAGGTAAGTCATATCTGTCCCTCCACACGGGCATCGGCGTGATTGCCTCGCACCGGCCCTGTGACTGCCACCAAGCGATCTGAAGGTAGGGATCGGGGGCGGGATTCCAACGGGGCAAATCGCACCGCACCGGTGCAAAAATGCGCACTGCTGACACGCGTACACTCTGTGTTGACGAAAAACATCAATGTTCCGGAATTCATCGCTTTTGGCACCACTTTAGAATTAAATCAGCAAGCCGTTGAAATTGGACACGAAAATGCGTGTTCGCGTCTGTCATGTGGCTGCTGCCGATGCCGTTATGAGTACTGCACCCTTCCTGACAGCTGTCTGTCAGGATTGTTTGGCGACCCGCTTCACAAAGGTGTGAGGAGAGAGGTCTTTCTACCGTGAGCTGTGCGCCGGAACACGCGCCGCCGGAAAAGCGAGTGCGTCTGCGCCACCGTCAAAATTCGGATTTGACTCTCTAGGGCAAACGTCCTAATTGCGTATTAGGTCAATTGTCCTAATTGCCGGTTCAGGCGGGACACGTACGGTGCAGCGGCAGCGAGGAGCGAAACATGAAATCAGGTTCCACGAAGCAGCAGATCGTCGACGCGGCGGATGCGTTGTTCTACGCACAGGGGTTTGGTGAAACCTCCTTCGCTGACATTGCGCAAGCGGTCAGAATTTCCCGCGGAAATTTCTACTACCACTTCAGAACCAAGGACGAGATCCTCGACGCAGTCATCGACAAACGCCTGTCTGACCGGGATGAAATGCTGCGGAACTGGGATGAGATGTCCCCAGACCCGGCAAGGCGCATCGCCTGCTTCGTCCGCATCCTGATTGTCAATCAGGCAAAGATCATCGCCTACGGATGTCCGGTCGGGACATTGACAACGGAGCTGGCCAAGCTGGACCACGACGCGCAGGACAAGGCAATCCGGATCATGGCGCTGTTCCGGGACTGGTTGACCCGTCAGTTCAGCGAACTCGGCTGCAGTGCAGACGCCGAGGCACATGCGCTTCACGTGCTGAGCTGGAGCCAGGGCGTGGCGACGCTTGCACAGACCTTCAAGGACGAGGCCTTTGTCGCACGCGAAGTCGATCAGATCCTCGCCTGGGTCGACAAGGTCTCGCAGAAAAACTGAAACCCAAAGACACATCAGGCCAGCACCTGGCTTATCTTCAACGATGATCCCAAGGAGAATGAAATGTTTGTCGTGACCCTGAAGTTTTCGGACAACAAGGCCCGAGCGGGTGAACTCATGGACGCACACAAGGCCTGGATCAAAAGCGGCTTCGATCAGGGCCTTTTCCTGATGGTCGGCAGTCTCCAGCCAAACAGGGGCGGCGCCATCATCGCCCACGACACGAGTCTGGAGGACCTGGAGAGTTACGTCGGGAAAGACCCGTTCGTTGTGGAAGACGTCGTGCGTGCAGAGATCCTCGAAATCACCCCGGCAAGGCTGGATGAGCGCCTGGAGTTCCTTGCGGCGTAAGTGGCCCGTGTCGAGCGGGTTCAGACACCGGTGTGATCTGTCTGTCCGGATTGGCTTTCGGCTCTGCCGTACTTGTCTGGCGTGACATTGAAAGCAGGAACCGGGTCCTGCTCCATGCGACAATCTTCTTTTCGTCACCCCGGGCGAACGAAGTGAGACCCGGGGCCGGGAAGCCCGAGCGTATTTGAACGGTCACCGTGAGATCCGGCAAGTCATTGCCTCTCCGATCCCGGCTCGCGCTGCGCTTGGCCGGGATGACGACAGAAAGTGAGAGAGCCCCCCCATCCTGAAGAAGCGCATGAGCGCTTTCTCGAAGGACAGACCGTGCTCTCTGCAGCTTCCGCCGATCCTTCGACCCCCTTGGTGTATTGTCGAGGGGGCGCCAGTTCAGGCGAGGGACGCTGGCAGGACACGCATCACCATCCCGCGTCACCCCGGGCGAACGAAGGGAGACCCGGGGCCGGGGAGCCCAAGCCTATTTGAACGGTCACCGTGAGATCCGGCAGGTCATTGCCTCTCCGATCCCGGCACGCACTGCGCTTGGCCGGGATGAAGACAGAAAGTGATAGGGAGCCCTCATCTTGAAGAAGCGCGTGAGCGCTGTCTTCAACGATGCCACAGTGAACAGCCCACATCCAATTCCACCGTCATTGCCAGACTTGATCTGGCAATCCATGCCCTTGCCTAACTTCAGGGCGGCTGTGTCATCGGAGACTCAACGGCATGGATGCCATGATCAAGTCATGGCAATGACAATGTGGTGTTGCGGGTGGGGGGGGCGGCTAACGCGCGCGCTCTTCTTTGTCATTGCAGGGCTTGACCCTGCAATCCATGGCATTGCTTCTCCCCAATAACCGGGCCAGCCTTTCGGCATGGATGCCACGATAAGGTGATTGCATGACCCGATTGACCTGAAAGAAATCCAGTCACACCTCGTCAGGTCGGGACGACGACAGAGATAAGAGGACCTCGTCCCGGGAGCGGGCAAAAAGAAAGGCACCAGTTGAGGCGCCTTTCTGATGGGTTGGTTGTCGTCGCGCTTACTGAACGCGCGGAAACAGCGACTCGATCTCGCCGAGGTCGCCATTGCCTTCAAGCCTGTCCAGGACCGGGGTCCAGGGGCGGGGAGCTGCAGGTGCGTTCAGCATGGCAAGCGCCTTGTCGGCGGAACCCGGAATGACCTGCTGCAAGGCCTCCATGATCACGCGCAGGCAGTCAAGGGTCACGTAGATCACCGTCTGGCAGCGCTCGCGGGTATCTTCGCTCTTGAAGAGCGTCCACGGCGCCTGCTTGTCGATATACTCGTTCATCTCTTCCGCCAGCGTCACGATGGCCTGCGTGCGCGCCGGAATGTCCTGAAGGTCGATCCAACGGCTGAAGCCGGAGGCCGCCTCGACAACTGACTTGCGCAGGGCCTCGTCTTCCGCGCTCAAGGGTCCGGGTGCGGGCACCTTGCCGCCGAAGTTCTTGTTCGAGAATTTCGCGACGCGCGACAGGAGGTTGCCGATCTTGTTGCCCAGTTCGCTGTTGTATGTCTGGGTGATCAGTTCGACCGAGATCTGGCTGTCGCTGTCTGCCCTCATGTGCCGCGCCAGATACCAGCGCAGCGCATCGACGCCGAGCTTTTCGACAACTTCGATCGGATCGACGACATTGCCGATCGACTTCGACATCTTGACCCCGCCGGCACCGACCCAGTGGCTGTGCACCGAGAGTTTCTTCGGCAGCGGCAGTCCGGCGGCCATCAGCATGATTGGCCAGTAGACGCCGTGCGGTTTCAGGATGTCCTTGCCGATCAGGTGCTCGCATTCCGCCCACCAGCTCTGATAGCCGTCTTCCGGCCAGTCGATATTGGTCAGGTAGTTGGTCAGCGCGTCGAACCAGACATAGGTGACGAAATCCGGATCGAACGGCAGATCAACGCCGAGGGTCACGCGTGACTTCGGCCGGGAGATACAAAGGTCCTCCAGCGGCTCGGCGAGCATCTGCTTGAGTTCGTTGCGGAACGCTTCGGGCTGAACGAAATCCGGATTGTCGGCAATGTGCTGCAGCAGCCGTTCGCGAAACGGCTCCATTTTCAGGAAGTAGTTGGTCTCTTCCGTCTGCTCGACCTGCATGGTCGGGTGCAGAGGGCACTGGCCGTCTTCGGTCAGGTCAGACTCTTTCTTGAACTCCTCGCAGCCCTTGCAGTAGGTGCCGGTATAGTTCTTCTTGACGATCAGGTCCTTGTCGAAGATCGTCTGCTCCATTCCGGCGACAGCCTGTTTGTGGCCCTCGCGGCTGGTGCGCACGAAATAGTCGTAGGAAATGCCGACAAGGTCGAAAACGCTCCGGAATTCCTTTCCGCGCATGTCGAGAAACTCCTGGTAGCCCATGCCGAGTTCGGCCGCTGCTTCCTGGTTCTTCTGGCCATGCTCGTCAACGCCGGTGGACAGCATCACGTCGCATCCCAGCGCCTGGCGGTTGCGCTTCAGGATATCGGCCATCACGGAGGTGAAGGCGTGACCGATATGCGGAGAACCGTTGACGTAGTAGATCGGGGTCGTGATGTAGCTTTTCATCCAAACGCTTTCGAAGTTCCTTGGCGTTGCGGGCGACCGTTGATTGACGCGTGCCGCACGCCCATTGATGCGGTCCCGACATCGGGACCGTGGCTATATTTCACACTCAAGGGATCAAGGAAACCCCCGGGCCGGGTTTCAAGCATCAATGTGGGGTTTGCGGGCCGAAAGGCAATGTTCCGGTCATGTGTACCTTGCCCTTCATTCAAGACGGGTGACGCGACACCGATTGTTAATCCGGATTCCGGATCGGCGCGCAGCTGGCGCTGCACTAGTCCGGAATGACGGTTTCTTCCAGCCGATTGTTATCTCCCTTGCCATCCCTGCGAAGGCAGGGATCCAGTATTCGCCTGTCTGACCGTCTTGATCGATTGCTGTCCAGACGGAGTACTGGGTCCCGGTCTTGCCGCTTGCGCGCCAAACCGGGATGACAACCCGGGGGCTACCGAATTGGGTGGGCCGCGCCAAAGCGCCCCGGCATCAGGCAGAAAACGACGGGATCGAAACCTGCTACCCGATCAGCCAGATCCCGGCGAGAACGAACAGCGCCAGGAACACCGTCTGGGTCACGACCATCCAGATGGCCGGTCCGCCAACTTCCAGCAGTTTCGGGATCGAGGTCTTCATGCCGACGGCAGCAATTGCGGCCAGGAGGGCCCATCGGGAGACCTGGCCTGCCAGGTCCTTGGCAGTGTCCGGCACCAGACCGAAGGAATTGAACGCCGCCAGAACCAGAAAAGCGACCACGAAGGCGGGCATCAGGGGCGGACGCGCGGATCCGGGCTCCGCGCTACCGCGCAGGATCAGGGCTGCGACGAGAACGATCGGCGCAAGCAGGGTCACGCGGATAAGCTTGACGAGAGTGGAAAGATCCCCGGTTTCCTCGGAAACGGAGAAGCCGGCACCAACCACCTGCGCCACATCGTGAATGGTACCGCCCAGAAAGACGCTGGTGGCATCAAGCGACAGGCCGAGATTCGAGGTCAGGATCGGGTAGACGATCATGGCCAGGGTGGACAGGACCGTCACGGTGATGACGGTGAAGGCCAGATCCCGCTCGGCGTGTTTGCGTTTCGGCAGGATCGAGCCGATGGCCATGGCGGCCGAAGCGCCGCAAATGGCGACTGCACCGCCGGACAGGAAGGAAAACAGCCGGTCCTTGCCGAAGAGGTTTCCGATCAGCAGCGAAAAGGCGATGGTCGCCAGAACGCCGAGGATGACCAGAAGCAGGAAGGGCAGGCCGAGGGCTTCAACCATTTCGATGCTGATCCTGACGCCCAGAAGCGCGACACCGATACGCAGCAGCGTTCTGGCGGCAAAGGCGATGCCCTCCGATGTGCGTTGTTCATCGGACAGAAAGTTCAGCGGCATGCCAAGCAGAATTGCCATCAGCATGGCTGGCGCGCCGTAATGCTCGTTCAGAAACTGCGCCGATATGGCGACAAGCCCGGCGATCGCTATGCCGGGAAACAGTTCGTTTGCCCGGTGTTTTAGGGAATCCAGCATGAGTGTCCAGTTCAGGGTCGGTCGACTGGAAGTCCGCTTGGAACGCTGTCGGGGATCCCGAAAGGCGGATTGGAAACGGAGGACGTTCCCGTCAGGGCTTTCAAAAACGCAACAAGGTCGGAGACTTCGCGGCCGGTGAGGGCAATCGGCTCGACATCCCGGAAAAGGGCCTGTCTAGCCATCTCACGTTTGTCGTTCCAGACGACGAAGTCAATGGCTTCCAGCCAGGGTGCGACAGGAAGCGCAGCCTTTTCCGGCTGCCAACTGGCCAGCATTCCGTCCGGATCGAGGTGATGGCGCACAATGCCCTCAAGCGTCGGATAGGCACCATTGTGGCCGTAAGGGGCTGTCAGCTCGACATTGCGAAGCATCGGGGTGCGGAACCTGTAGGCGTCTTCCAGGCGGTCGCTTTCTCCCATTCGGCCGACGTCGCGCACCATCGGGTCGAACCGGCGGGTGCGGCCCGGGCCGAAGGGCGGCAGACCAAGCGCATGGAACTCCTGATCGCTGAGAAGCTGGCCGGAATGGCAGCTTGCGCAATTTGCCTTGCCGTAAAAGAGATCCAGCCCGCGTTTCTGGTCAGCCGCAAGGGCGGTGTCGTCACCGGCAAGATATTGGTCGAACGGGCTGTCGAAACTCGTCCATTCAATCGCCTGGAACGCGGCGAGCGCGTTGGCAACCTCGGCGATCGTGACCTGTTCCGGTTCCTCGATATGGTCGAACGCTTCGACGAACATCTTCCCGTATTCGGGGATCACGCGGACCCGTTTGGCAAGGATCGGCCAGGACGCGTCGATCCGGTCATGCACGGCACCGGCGATTTCGTTTTCCTTCGGATTGCCCGCCATCTCGAACTGGGCAACCAGCGGAAAGATCGCCTGGGCACCGAGTAACGTTTCAAGGCCCTCCGGCAGCCATTCCTCGGCCGGGGAATTGAAGCCGTTTTCGTAGTCGTCCGAAATGGAAAGCCGGCCGTCGTGAAACAGGGTGTGAAGCTCTTTTGCTCCGAGATTCCAGAGGCCTGGCGCGTTTCGCGGAATCCTTTTCTTAATCCGGTTTTCCGTAACAAGCGCCGTCCGGTTTCGTCCAAGGCCTTTGCCGCCTTCCCCGATCCCCAGCGAAAGCCCGTCACCTGTTCCCAGCGTCGGATGATGACACGTGGCACAGGCAATATTCCTGTTGCCGGAAAGGATCTTGTCGTAAAAGAGAAGCTGACCGAGCGCGGCCTGTTTCCTGTCGAAGGCGATGAAATCACCCGCGCCGAGCGGTGCCGGCAATTCAGCCGAAATGGCAGGCGCTGACAGAAGAACGACAAGAGGGAATGACCTAAGCACATGAGAAAGACGCTTGAAGCCGCCTTGTTTGGCCTTGTTCTGATGGCGACGCCAGCCCTTGCCGAGATCGAGGCGGCGCGCGACCTGATGGAAGCGGGGCAGTTTGAAGAGGCCAAGGAGCAGCTTTGGCCCGCCGCGCGATCCGGCAACGCGGATGCCGAGGAACTGATCGGTGTGATGTACGCGATGGGGCTCGGCGTGGAGCGGGACGACCAGCGGGCTTTCGAGTGGTACCTCAGAAGCGCCATGAAGGGGCATCCCGGCGCGCAGTCCGGTGTCGGCTGGTACTACGAGGTCGGTCGCGGCATGCCCGCGCCCGATCTCGTGCGCGCCTACATGTGGTACACGCTGTCCGCCATCGGCGGCGACCCGGACGCCGCGATCTCGCTGGAAGAGGTCGTCAAGAAAATGACCAAGGAAGAAATTGATAAGGCGCATATTCTGGTCGATGACTACAAGGTCTGGATGTATCCGTTCCGTTGACGTTTCCGCCCGGTTCGTTCGTCATCCCGGCCAAGCGAAGCGCGAGCCGGGATCGGGAACCTGCGGGCCGTAAAGTGTGCCCTGTGATGATGCCCGACTGACAGCTGCAAGTCATCCCATGACTTGACTCACTGCTGCCCGGTTTAACCCGACAATGATCTATTGCGGCGATCCGCGGTCGATGAACTTGTCATCCCTGCTGAAGCGGAGCGGAAGGCAGGGAACCAGTAACCTCTTGTTTCTCCATCTTCTTCTAACCTCCAGCAACACGGTGTACTGGATCCCGGTCTTGCCGCATATGCGCCAAACCGGGACGACAAATCCGGGAAACAAGTCCGTATCACGATTGACAGCCGCAATTCATGCCATGGCCGGACCATAGGATCCATGCCGTTCAACCTCGAAAAATCTCCGAATATGGTGCGACAGCACGGCGTGGATTGCAGGGTCGAGCCCTGCAATGGCAAACATTGCTTGAATTGGTGCCGCACCCTGTTGGGGTGGGCGCGGCACCAGTTTCTCAGGGTTAGTTCACGTCGGCGTCGCGCGCGCCGTTGATGTCGGTTTCAGCTGCCTTTACGGCTTCTTCAAGCGCACCGAAGATTTCCCCGCCGCGGCCGACATTGGACTTGAACCAGTCGTAAACCGGGGAAGCGGCTTCCTTGAAGGCGGCCTTTTCTTCAGGCGTCGGCACGTAGAGATCGCCGCCACCGGCAACGAAGTCTTCATAGGCCTGGATGGACTTGCGCTTCGGCGATGCGAAAGTCGCCTGCTGCAGGGCATAGAAGCCGTCGACAACAACGCGGCGCATGTCTTCCGGCATGGCCAGGAACTTCTCGTTGCTCATCCACCACAGCGCGCCCATGTAGGCATGGCCGTCGAGTGTGACATATTGCAGGCCGGCATCCGGGAATTTCATGCCCATGATGTCGGTGATACCGTTCTTGGAACCTTCGACAACGCCGGTCTGGAAGGAGGTGAACAGCTCCGGCCACGGAATCGGGGTCGGAGAGGCACCGAGTGCTTTCACCAGTTCCTGCGGCAGGTCGGCGACAACGGTACGGATCTTCAGGCCTTCCATGTCGGCAGGGGCTGCCACACGGCGCTTGGTGTTGGCGAAGTTCCGCCAGCCGCCGGTGTTGCCCACTGTCATCAGGCGGATCGTGTTGTCGGAATCTTCAAGCGCCATCGCCCGCATTGTGCGAACGAAATCGCCGGAAAGAACATGCTCTGCAATCCGGTCGTCGGACATCATGTAGGGCAGGTCGAGAACCTGAACATACGGGAAGATGCCGGAAGCGCCGCCCGATGTTGAGATGTAGATGTCGATTGCGCCGCCGGCGACACCCTGAAGGCATTCAGCACCGTTTGAGCAGAGCTGCGTGCCGATGAAGAGTTCGACTTCGATCGCGCCGTTGGAAGCGGCTTCAACGAAGTTCTTGAACACGACAAGACCGTCATAGTCTTCGTCGTTCTCGTTGGAGTTGGCTGTTGCGCGCAGCGTATAGTCCGCGGCAACGGCACTCAGCGACGATCCGGCAAGCATTGCCGCGACGGTGAGTGTTTTCAGGGCAGATTTGAGCATCAGGTACCTCCCATATATAAGCTCAAGATCAGTTGGCAAATCCGGTCAATCGCGGGATCGTCATCGAAAGTGCCGGTATGTAGGTGATCAAAAAGATCACCGCGATTTCTACCGCCAGGAACGGCAGAATGGCTTTGGCAATGGTTTCAACCCTTTCTTTTGAAACCGATGCGGCAACGAATAACACCAGTCCCATGGGCGGTGTGGCAAGACCGATGGTCAGGTTCACGCTCATGATGATGGCAAAATGGATGGGATCAACACCCAGTTCCACGAAAATCGGTCCCAGGATCGGTCCGAGAATGATGATCGCGGGTCCTGCATCCAGGAACATGCCGACAACGAAGAGCAGCAGGTTGATCAGGAACAGCAGGATCAGCGGGTTTTCGGACAGCGACAGCACGAAGTCCGCCATGATCTGCGGCGCGTAGCTGAGACTGACGACCGTCTTGAACGCCATCGCCGCGCCGACCAGCAGCAGAACGACCGCAGACGTGATGCCGGCCCTGTTCAGGATGCCCGGGATTTCCTTCATCTTGATGGAATGCAGGACGAAGAACCCGATGATCAGGGCGTAGGCAACGGCCACCGCCGCGGCTTCCGTCGGCGTGAACACGCCGATCAGGATACCGCCGAGGATAATGATCGGCGTTTGCAGCGGCGCGACCGCCTTCTTGCACACCATTCTGAAGTCATCGGAAACGGCGCCGCGCAGTCCCATAAGGATGAAGTGCGATATGGCCAGCAGTGCCACGAACAGGATTGCTGTCGTGCCACCGGTCAGTTCAAGCGACATCTGGCCGGCAATGGCAAAGGAGATGGCCAGCAGCACTGAGGCCAGGTTGATCCTCAGAAGCGCGAACGAGACCCAGTATTCCACGGTCGCCATTTTCTGGCCCGGGTTCACGATCCGCTGTGCCTTGGGCAGATCGTATTTGTCCGCCATGAGCCGCACCACGAGCATCAGCCCGATGCCGACCATGACGCCCGGCACGATACCCGCCAGGAACAGCGCGGCGACGCTCTCGCCCATCACATAGGCGTAGATGATCATGATGCCGGACGGCGGAATGATCGGTCCGATAACGGAGGAGGCTGCTGTCACGGCAGCGGCGAAACGGCGTGTGTAACCCTGCTTTTCCATGGCCGGAATGAGCATGGAGCCGAGCGCGGATGTATCTGCGACCGCCGATCCCGACAGGCCCGCGAACAGCATGGACGACAGAATGTTCACATGGGCAAGACCGCCACGCAGATGACCCATGAGCGCCTGGCTGAATTCCACCAGGCGGGTTGTGATCCCACCCTTGTTCATGAGCTCGCCGGCGAGCATGAAAAACGGAATCGCCATCAGAGGAAAACTGTCCATACCGTTGTAAACGTTACGGTAAAGAAGGGTGATGTCGCGTTCCTGTCCACTCATCCAGAGCAGAATACCCGGCGCTGCGAGCAGGCCGAAAAAGACCGGCAGGCCGATCATGAGGAAGAACAGGAAGACGGGAAGGAACCAGATCAGCATCAGTCAGCCCCCGCCATGTCTGCATCCGGAATGTCCGGCAGGCGATCGTTGCCGCCGACAATCGAGATCACGCTGCGCAGGATGAGTTCTATGTTGACCAGCGTGAGCAGGATGACACCGACAAAAAGAGACATCATCATCCAGCTTCTCGGCACCCGGATCCACTCCGTGAGTGTGAAACTGCCGGGAACGTAGAGCGAGGCCGTGGCAAACTTGCCGCCGAAGCCGGTCACCTCGGCGTAGCCGATCTGGACCGCGATCACGAGAACGAGCAGTGATATCAGGAGGAGAAACAGCGAAAGCAGCTTTCCGATCGACTGGGGCAGGGCGTGGCCGAGCATGTCGATAGCCACGAAACCGCCGCGCCGGAAGGCGGTGGGTGCCATCAGGCCCGTCATCCACAACATGCAAAAACGCGCCGCCTCGTCAGGCCAGGGCAGCGCGTTGTTGAACACGTAACGGAAAACCACCTGGATCAGGATCGCTACGACCATCAAGGCCACGGCAACGATGCCTATCGCCCGTCCTATTCGCAAAAGCTGCGAATTGACGAAAGCGAGCGGTGCAAGAACCGCCAGCAATGCCCCCATTCGGGCTCCTCCC
This sequence comes from Roseibium sp. MMSF_3412, assembly GCF_030733265.1. Taxonomy (GTDB): domain Bacteria; phylum Pseudomonadota; class Alphaproteobacteria; order Rhizobiales; family Stappiaceae; genus Roseibium. The sequence goes on from NZ_JASHJI010000018.1 coordinate 108,751, forward strand.
TAATACGTCTTTTTGAACCGGGCGGATGGCCGTCCGGCGTTGGGCTCCTATTCTGGAGCGATTTGTCCGAGTTTGCCTGCAAAAAATGTCAACGCCTCCCCGTGACGCATTTCTGCCTGCATGACCTGTCCCAGAACGATCAGGTGATCGCCACCCTCATAGGCGGCAAAACGTTTGCACTCGAACCGCGCCAGGCAATGCTCCAGAAGCGGCACACCATTCTCGTCGATCGTGTGCGGCAGTTGGTCGAAGGCGTGGGCGTTTCTGACGAAACCGTTGCACACCTCGGCCTGGTGATGGCTGAGTACATGGATGGCGTAGTTTTCTGCCGTTTCGAAATATTGGAACCGGCGCGATCCCTTGTCCGGCATCCAAAGCACGAGCGGCGGGTCGAGCGACACCGACGAAAAGCTGTTTGCCGTTATCCCGACCGGGCCGTCGTCCGAGCCCGTCGTGACAACGGTGACACCCGTTGCAAATCGGCCGAATGCATCACGCAGGAGACGGGTATTGTCTGTATGCGGTGCAAAGGTAACGGGATGATTGGCATTTTGCATGGTCATCAGGGTACCTCGTTTCCAAGGGCGGCTTCATAGAGCCGGTACCAGGTTTCTCGATCCAGTGTGACTTTCAGCGCATCGGAAATCTTCGCAATGCGCTCAGGGTTGTTCGTGCCCATGACAGGCAGAAGCTTGGCCGGGTGGGCAAGCAGGAAAGCAATCGCAACGGCGGACCTGTCGACGCCGAATGCTCCGGCGAGTTCATCCATGACCGCGCCGAGCTTGCCGGTTTCCGAGATCAGGGCGCCACCGCCAAGCGGAGACCAGGCCATGAGCTTGGTGCCGAGCCGCTGGTGGAAGGCGAGATCGCCATTGGTGAAGGGTGAAATCTCGGCGAGCGAGATCTCGATCTGGTTGGTCACCAGCGTGTTGGACATGGCCGATTGCAGCAACTCCCAGTCCCAAGGACGGAAGTTCGAAACGCCTATGTTCCGTACCTTGCCGCTTTTGACGAGATCGTCGAGCGCGGCACCGGTCTCATGGTGATCCATGAGCGGGTCCGGACGGTGAATGAGCAGGAGATCGATCGTGTCGATGCCCATGTCGCTCAGGGACGTCTCGACCGATTTCTCGATATGCGCACGCGAGGTGTCGTAATATTTCACCTTGGCGTCGGCGTAGCGGCCGACCGGGGCGACGATGTCGCATTTGGTGACGATTTCCATGCTGTTGCGCAGGGCCGGATTGGCTTTCAGCGCACCACCCAGAACAGCCTCGGCTGCATAGCCGCCGTAGATGTCGGCCTGGTCGAATGTGGTAATGCCCTGATCGAGACAGATCCGGATCTTTTTCTCCACGTAAGCCGCGGACGTATCGGAATCGTCCCCAAGCCGCCACATACCATAGATCAGGCGGGAAAATTCCAGAGTGTCGGAAAGTTTGACACGTTCCATTAGCGGCGGACTCCATTGCCAAGCGGCGTTGCGGGTGTGTCGGCCGGGACGCGGCCGTAGGCGTGGGGCAGGGAACAGGTCTTCAGGTTCGGCAAGACGCGCGCCCCGAAATGCTTTGCCTCTTCAATGTGCGGATAACCGGAGAAGATGAAGGCCCGGATGCCCATCTTCTGGTAGGCCTCGATCTTGGACATGACCTGATCGGTCGAGCCGACGAGTGCCGCGCCGCAACCGGAGCGGGCCCGGCCGACACCGGTCCAAAGGTTCGGCTCGATGTAACCGAACTCGTCGGCGACTTCGCGGTTCTTGGCCTGGTGGCTCACGCCGAGCGACTTTGCGTCGAGTGCCCGTTCGCGAATGGCCGTGCCTTGAACGTCGTCGAGCTTGGATACAATAAAGTCAGCGTATTCCTGAGCTTCCTTTTCCGTGTCGCGAACGATCATGTGGACGCGCAAACCGTAGTCCAGCGTGCGGTCGTATGTCTCGGCAACGGCGTTGACGGCCTTCATGCGGCCTTCCAGTTCCTCGACCTTTTCCGGCCACATCAGGTAGACATCGCAATGCTGGCCGCACAGTTCAAGCGCCGCCGGCGAATAACCGCCGAAGTAAAGCAGCGGACCGCCCGTTTGATACGGTCTTGCCGGATCGGTGGTCAGCCCGGCGAAATTGTAAACCTCGCCCTGATAGTTGATCTCGTCCTGCGTCCAGGCCTGTTTCAGGATCTCGACCACCTCGCGTGAGCGCTGGTAGCGGTAACCGCTGTCGGCCTGTTCGCCCGGAAAATCGGAAGAAATGATGTTGACGGTCAGACGGCCCTTGAGCATGTGGTCAAGCGTCGCGATGGTTCTGGCAAGCATGATCGGTTGCATCTCGCCGCAGCGTACGGCCGCCAGCAGGTTGATCTTGTCGGTGATCGGCGCGCAGCCGGCGACGAAGGACAGCGTGTCCTGGCCAACCTGGTAGGAGGACGGGCACAGAATGTTGCGGAAGCCCTGTTCTTCAGCCGTTCTTACAATCTGCGAGCAGTGGTCCCATGAGGAACGCAGATCGCCCTCCGGAACGCCCAGGAACTGATAATCGTCGGAACACAGAGCAGAGAACCACGAAACCTCTGCTGCATCCAGATCCGGCGATGTCACTGGGACAACTGTCATGAATTTCCTCCTTGGGGATGTCCGAGCGGACACGAGCCCTAACACCTTCATTTCGATCAGCTTTGTCCGGTCGAGCCTCTTGAGGGGAGCTCTGCCGGGGATCGAACTTTCGTTTGATTTCGAACAGCTTCACTTTACCGTCGATTTATTCTTGCTTATCATCCGGTTTGATGTAAATCAATAGTGTATCAATTTTAAAAATCAGAGCCCCTGACCACCATGCAGACATCGTCGCAGACCTCGAATGCGCTGCCGCTGTATTTGCAGATCAGCGAGCTTCTGATCAGGGATATCGCAGCCGGACGGCTGATCGACGGCGAGCGTCTGCCACCCGAACGCGACATGGCGGACGAATTGGGTATTTCCATCGGCACGTTGCGCAAGGCGCTCGCCGATCTTACGGAAAAAGGCTTACTGGAGCGGATTCAGGGCTCGGGAAACTACATACGCCAGGCCGGAACGCACGAAAGCATCTACGCGATGTTCCGTCTCGAGCTCTTGTCCGGCGGCGGATTGCCGCGCGCCGACATTCTCAGCGTTGAGCGGACGCGCAAGCCGGACGACTTTCCGGCCTTTGGCACGAGCGAGGAAGGCACCCGCATTCGCCGCCTGAGATATTTGAACGACGTCATCATCGCGGTTGAGGAAATCTGGCTCGACGGCGATGCAGGTCAGGTAAAGCGCGAGCTGCTTTCGGACTCTCTTTACAGGTTCTACCAGAAACATCTCGGTTTCTGGATCGTCCGCGCCGAGGACCGCGTCACCATTGACACCGTTCCGGAGTGGGCGCCCGAACCGTTCACGCTCAAGCCAGGAACGGTCACGGGGTTCATTGAAAGGTTCAGCTGGGCGGACGGCGCAGAACCGGTGGAATATTCACGCACCTGGTTCGATACGGCCAGGGCGCACTATGTACAGCGTTTGAAATAGGCAGGTCGGAAGAAATCTGCCGAGAAGGAGACTTTTATGCCTGCGAAGGTGAGATACGGGGTTATTGGCTGCGGCATGATGGGGCAGGAACACCTGCGCAACATAGCCTTGCTGCCGGATACGGAAGTCAGCGTGATTTTCGAACCCGACGCGGAAATGGCGGCAAAGGCAGCTGAAATCACGCCAGATGCGAAACTGGTTTCGTCGGTGTCCGAATTGCTGGACGTCCCGGAACTGGACTGCATCCTGATTGCGAGCCCGAACCATTGCCATGTCCCGCAGATGCAGGAAATCCGGCAGAAGCGGCCGTTGCCGTTGCTGGTTGAAAAGCCGCTTTTCACCGATCCGAAGGAACAGGCGGAACTGGAGGCGTTCAAGGCGGCCTATCCCGCACCGATCTGGGTGGCGATGGAATACCGCTACATGCCAGCGATTGCTGCCCTGATCGATCAGGTGGAAGCGGCAACCGGTGGCATCAAGATGCTGACGATCCGCGAGCACAGGTTCCCGTTTTTGGAAAAGGTCGGTGCCTGGAACCGCTTCAACAGGTATTCGGGTGGCACCTTCGTCGAAAAGTGCTGCCATTTCTTCGACCTGATGCGCCTGATGATGAAATCCGAGCCCGTCCGTGTCATGGCCTCTGCCGGCCAGGATGCGAACCACAAGGACGAGACCTATGACGGCGAACAGCCGGATATTCTCGACAACGGTTACGTGATCGTGGATTTCGAAAACGGATCGCGCGCGCTTCTCGATCTTTGCATGTTTGCCGAAGGGTCCAGATATCAGGAAGAGGTTGTCGCGGTTGGTCCGACCGGCAAGATCGAGGCCTTCGTGCCGGGCCCCGGCCGGTTCTGGCCAGAGGATCTTGGCGAGCCGCCGGTGGCTCAGCTTGTCGTGTCGCCGCGCCGGCCGAAAGGGCCGCGCACGCTTGAGATCCCGGTCGATCCGGCGTTGCTCGATGCAGGCGACCACAATGGATCGACCTTCTACCAGCACGAGCGATTTGTGGCTGTTGTGCGCGGTGAAATCGACCTGCCGGAAGTTACGCTGGAAGACGGCCGCCGTGCGGTAGAGATGGGGCTTGCCGCGCAACAGTCGGCGCGTACGGGGCAGGTTGTGACACTGTCTTCGCCAGGCGTTTCATCGGTCGCCTGCTGAGCGGCCCGGAACCGGGCACAAAAATATCCGAAATTTGGCGGGCGTCATGCGGCTGGCGAAGCCGTGGTGAGAACGGACCGGCGCGAATACAGGCGCCGGTCCGTATTTGCTACCATTGGTTGACGGCACGCACGAGTGGGGCTGTATTCGTGCTGTAACCGTTTCGTCCGCGGCGCAAATTGAATTCCCGGATCGCGACCTTGTACTCGCGCCCGTTATGCGTGTTCTTGCACTGCTTGGTGCGCAGCGCGATATTGTCGGGCACGCCCCGGTGGTTCTGGACCAGAACGCAGAACAGGTCATAGCGGCCATTGATGGCGACTCTTTTGCGCGCACCTTGCGCGAGCACGATTTGGGTGTGGCGGCTGAAGCTGGTGTCAAAAAGCAGAAAGTTACAGTATCTCGCCTTGCCGTCAGGTGTTTGCGTGCTTTCGCAGATGAAGGTTTCGGCGGACGCGGAAGAGGGCGAAAACGCGGCGGCAAACAGCGCGAAACCCACGCCGAACAAGCTGGTTTTCAAGGCATACTTTCCTGAGAACATTGTCAAAACCTCCTAGCCTTACAGGGCTCAACGATCTGTGTCATGGTGGCGTGAGAGCAACCTAACGCCGCGCGCGTTTGTGCGCCTGTGACGCGTGACACAGGCAATGCATGCGGCGAAGGGCAGTTCTTGAAGGGTGGTTGCCGTCTCTGGAATCTCAGCCGGAAGGTGCAAATCACCCACTCGGTTCTAAAAGCATTTTCCGCCTTTGGGAGGGCCAGATGCGCAAGACTATTTCGGTAATTCTGTCTTCAGCATTGATTGTGCAGACCGTATTTGTGAATGGCGCGTTTGCCGCGCCGGCGGTAACGACCGCCAACGTTAATTTCCGGCAGGGACCGGGCACGGGTTTCGGAACGCTCGGCACCGTGCCGAACGGGACCCAGGTCGAATTGGAAAACTGCGACGACACCGGTGCCTGGTGTTCGATCAGCTACAACGGCCAGAACGGGTTTGTGAGCGGGCAGTATCTCCAGCTTTCGGAACCTGAACAGACGACCGGGTGGCCCAGGTCTTTTGAAACGGACGGCGGCGCGACCCTCGTTCTCTACCAGCCGCAATTTACCGAGTGGACCGACTTCAAGACGCTCAAGGCCCTGGTTGCTGCCGAGTATATCAAGGACAAGGAAGCCAAGCCGGTCTTCGGCGTGATCGGCGTCAGCGGCAAGACGGTGGCCGATCCGCAAAATGGTGAAGTCGCCGTTAGCGACATTCAGGTCACACAGCTGGACTTTTCCTCACTGGATCGGAGTTCTCTGACCGACCTGACGCTTCAGGTCGGCAAGATCATGCCGACCGGGACGATCACGGTGAAGGAGGACCGGATTACAGCGGGGCTGGCCGAGTACCAGCGCATGGAGGACGTCGAGGGCCTGAATGCGGAAGCCCCGCCGATTTTTGTCGAGACCGAGCCCTCGATCCTTGTCCAGACCGAAGGCGCACCGATCCTGGCACCCGTGAAGGGGGATCAGGGCCTGAGCTTCGTGGTCAACACCAACTGGGACATTATGAAGGTCGACGACACGGGAGAGTTTTTCCTGCGCGATGAAAAGTCGTGGCTCTCCACCAAGGACGTTTCCAGCGGCTGGCAGCCGGTGACGGATCTCCCGGACCTGATCAACAACCTTCCCGATGACGACAACTGGTCCGAAACCCGAGCGGCGATCCCGCCCGAACCCTTCGCCGACAACAAGCCGCCGAAAATCGTCTATTCCGACAAACCGGCGGAAATGATCGTTTTCGATGGGGAACCGAAGCTCGAGCCTGTGGGAAGCACCGATCTGGAGTGGGCGTCGAACACGGACAGCGATGTCTTTTTCCTGAAGTCTACCTCGACCTGGTACATTCTCGTGTCGGGCCGCTGGTTCAAGTCGGGGTCTCTGGACGGCCCTTGGGAGTTCACGACGCCAAGCCTGCCGTCCGAATTCCAGAACATTCCAGAAGACGCGCCTTACTATTCGGTACTGTCTTCGATCCCCGGAACTTCCGAAGCAGCACAGGCGCGCCTGAAGGCAAGCATACCGACGACTGCGCGTGTTGAGGTCGGCTCGGTGAGCGCCGACATCGCCTACGCCGGTGACCCGGAGTTTGAACCGATCGAGGGGACTTCGATGTCCTATGCGGTCAACACCAACGATCAGGTCATCCAGGTCGGCGCGAAATACTACGTCCTTCAGGATGGCGTCTGGTTCGTCGGCGACAGCCCGGAAGGCCCGTTTGTCGTGGCAACGGCTGTTCCGGACGAGATCTACACGATCCCGCCGTCGTCTCCCGTCTACAACACCACATATGTACGTGTTTATGAAACGGAACCGAATGCGGTCTGGTACGGCTACACGATGGGTTATCTGACCGGGTTCCTGGCCTGGGGCGTCTTTGTCTACGGGTCCGGCTGGTACTACCGTCCCTGGTATCGCCCCGGCATTCGCCCGATTTATTTCCCGCGTCCGGTCACCTATGGCATCGGTGCGTTCTACAACCCTGTGCGCGGCACCTTCGGCAGGTATGGCTACGCCTACGGCCCAAGGCGCGGCATCGCTGGCGGCGGCATCTACAATCCCCGAACGGGCGGATACATTCGCGGCGCGGCCATCAGCGGCCCGCGCGGCAGTGCCGGTTTCATCACCGCTTACAATCCCCGGACGGGCAATCGGATCGTGGCCGGCGGCGCACGCGGGATTTACGGCTCCTGGGGCGGTGCGGCCGTCTCCGGACCGGCCTGGTCCCGCACGCGCGACATTCAGGCGGGCGCGGCCAAACGCTGGAAGGAAGGCGGCGGCGATCTCGGACGGGTCGGAAGCCTGGACCGCAGGGGCGATGTCTTTGCCGGACGCGATGGTTCCGTCTACCGCCGCGATGGCGAGAACTGGCAGAAGTTCGAGGGCGGGCGCTGGGGCGATGTTGCCGCGCCCTCACGTGAAAACATCCAGAACCGCCTGGGTGACGTCGGTGCCGGAGCCGCAATCGGTGCCGGGGCAGGCGCGGCCATCGCCAACCGTCCGGCGGGCGACCGGATTCAGAACCGGCCCAATGCGGGGCAGGGCAACCTGCAGCGGCCCCAGAACCGTCCGGCGGGCGACAGGCCGAATGTAAACCGGCCGGCTGGAGACCGCCCTGCGGCGCAGCGTCCAAGTACGCAAAGGCCGAGTACACAAAGACCGAGTACGCAAAGGCCTGCCCAGAGACCGTCAACACGTCCGGCGCAGAACACGCGTCAGGCACCGGCGCATCTCAATCGCGACCGGAAGGCGCGGAATGCGGGCAACAAACAGGTGAACCGGAATCGCAACGTTCAGCGGAACCGTCCGCAGCAGACACGCCCGCAACGTCAGGCCCGCCCGCAGCAGGCCCGTCCGCAGCGCGGTGGTGGTGGCGGCCAGAAGAGGCGTGGCGGCGGACATCGCAGGCGCTGACCGGCGCTGTCCTGGTCACGTACCGGGATTTCGGTCTTTCAAAGCGGCAGATCGCGGGCATCCGCGATCGCCTCCATCGTCATGTAGGACGTGACCGTGTCCAGATCGACCTTCTCGATCAGGCGCTGATAGACCTTGTCGAAGGCATTCATGTCTTCCGCCACGACCTTCAGCATGTAGTCGTAGTCGCCGGCGACGCGGTAGAAATCGATGACATTCGGGATCGCCGAGACTTCGCGCCGGAAGCTTTCCAGCCAGTCCTTGGAATGATGCCGCGTGCGGATCATCACGAACACCGTCAGGTTGAGGCCCAGAAGCGCGGGGTCCAGACGGATGGTATGGCTTTTGATCAGGCCGTTTTCGTAAAGCGCCTTCAATCTGCGCCAGCACGCGTTTTGTGACAGCCCGACGATCTCTGCGAGCTCCCTCTGCGAATGACGGGCGTCTCTTTGCAGCGCGCGAAGGATCGCCCGGTCTATCTGATCGATTTTTTTATACATTTTAGATCAATTGACACAATTCTTCATATCTTTCAAAGAAAACTTGTGAAGTTTCCTCATCGGAAAAGGTCATATGATTGCGTCAGCAGAAGAATGGAGCAGCAAATGACCCACAAGACCGGAACGGCAATCGATCATTTCAGGGCCTCTTTGGAGACACCGGATGTCGTCGGAAAGCTGCGGGCAGGGCTGATCGGGGAGGGCGTCGGCATTTCCGGCCCGCTCGGCGAGCGCGAAATGATTTACGCCGACTACGTTGCGTCCGGTCGGGCACTGCGCCAGATCGAGGACTTCGTTCTGGACGAAGTGCTTCCCGTCTACGCCAACTCTCACACCGAGGCGTCCTATTGCGGCAGTGCCATGACGCGGATGCGCGAAGCCGCGCGCGCGGAAATCGCACGCATGTGCGGTGCGGACGGCTCCTACGCGACGATCTTTTGCGGTTCCGGTGCGACAGCCGGTCTCAACAGGCTGGTACATCTGCTCGGCGTGAGCGAAGCTGTCAGACGGGGAGACAGGCCCCTGGTCCTTCTCGGGCCCTATGAGCACCATTCGGACATTCTGCCCTGGCGCGAAAGCGGTGCGGAGGTCATTGAGATCGGTGAAGCCGTGACAGGCGGGCCCGATCTGGAAGACCTGGAGGCAAGGCTGCTTGCCTGCGGCAGGGACAGACTGGTTGTCGGCGCATTTTCGTTGATGTCCAACGTCACCGGGATCGTGACGGACGATCTCGCCGTAACGCGCCTTCTCAAGAAACATGGTGCCTTGAGTGTCTGGGACTGTGCCGGCTCGGGCCCGTATCTTCCGATCGACATGCGATGCGGTACGAATGCGCAAAAGGATGCTGTTGTTGTGTCTCCGCACAAGTTTCTCGGCGGTCCGGCCGCGTCCGGTGTCATGATCGTGCGCAAGGACGCCGTGACACGGGATGTGCCGGTCTTCCCGGGCGGCGGCAGTGTTCGCTTCGTTTCACCCTGGGGGCATGACTACACGGCCGACCTGTGCGCGCGCGAAGAAGCAGGGACCCCTAACGTGATCGGCGATATCCGGGCCTGCCTGGCCTTTCTGGTCAAGGAAGCCATCGGGCAGGACCTGATGGACGCCAAAAATGCCGGCTGGAGAAGCAAGGCGCTCGCGGTCTGGCAGGACAATCCGGCGATCGAGATCATGGGCAACCCGCATGCACGCCATACCCTGCCGGTCTTTTCCTTCCGGGTTCGTGATCTTGAGCGCGGCGGATACATTCACCAGCAGTTGGTGACCCGGATGCTGTCGGATGCTTACGGTGTCCAGGCGCGGGGCGGGTGTGCATGCGCCGGGCCCTACGCGCATCGCCTGCTTTCTATCGGTGCGGACGAATCGGATCGGTTGCGCCGGGGCATTCTTGCCGGGGAAGAACTGAAGAAGCCGGGATGGACTCGGCTCAATTTTTCCGTTCTGCTCACGGCCGAAAAGGCGGACAGGATCATTGCAGCGGTCGATGAACTTGCACGTGCGCCTTACCCGCTTGCTGACTGGTATGAATGTGATCAGGAAACGGCGCGTTTCAAGGCGACCAGAACCGCTGCTTGACGAGGATTAGACAACATGTGCCGATGGGCAGCCTGGAGTGGTGCACCGAGATATCTGGAAGAGGTCATTTGCGACCCGGCCCACTCGCTGATTGATCAGAGCCGGAACGCGCTGTCCTGCAAGACCGCCGTCAACGCGGACGGGTTCGGTGTCGCCTGGTATGGCGACCGGGAAACCCCCTGCTTGTACAAGGATGTAAGGCCCGCCTGGTCCGATCCGAACCTGCTTCAGATCGCGCGGCATATCCGCTCCGGACACTTTCTGGCGCACGTACGCGCTTCAACGGGAACGGCAACCACCCGTGACAACTGCCATCCTTTCACGCACGAACGCTGGGCGTTCATGCACAACGGCCAGGTCGGCGGCTACGAGAAGGTCAGGCGTCGCCTCGACAACATGATCCCGGATGACCTTTACCGGCATCGCATGGGCGGGACGGACAGCGAATGCCTGTTCCTGATAGCGCTGGCCTATGGGCTGCGCCAGCATCCGCGCGCTGCCATGGCACGTGTGGTCCATGAGGCGGAAGCCCTGTCACGCTATGCCGGGGAGACGCCCCATATGCGTTTCGCCTCCGCATGGTCGGACGGCAATACGCTTTATGCCGCGCGCTACGCGTCCGACAGGTTCCCGCCAACGCTCTACTATCGGCAATTCGATGACGGCGTGATGGTCGTTTCAGAACCGCTCGACGAAGCACCCAGCCGCTGGACGGAAGTCCCGCGCGGGCACATGATCGAGGTGAAGGATGGAAAAGTGCGGCAGGTGGCATTCCTGAGCGAGGAACAACTGGCAGACTGACGCTCCCTTGACCTGCGCTACAACACTCCGGCGCAGCCGTCAGCTTTCAATCCAGTGCCAGGCCGTTTCGATTTCTTCCCTGGAATAGTGCATCTCCTCGATGCCGACCGCCTTTGCAAACAAAGAATCGACCGCGACGAGCGCCGCAAGCACCCTGCTGTCGGCAACGATGGCGACTTTCCGCAAGTGTCCCATATGGGTCAGCATCCACTTGATATCGGAGGTCGCGGCCTCGAATGAAATGCTCACCTGATCTCCAAGCACGACCAGAATGCTGATCTTGTCATGCTCCGCGATCAGCTCTTCGGCCCTTGCGGTCAGTTCCTGTTCCTGGCTTAGCTCGAGTTTGCCGGAGATCTCGACGCCGAGAACGGGACCGTTGCTGCGCGGGAGGATCTTGTACATCTGGATCGTCCTTGAACCGGTGATAGTCTTCCAGACCCTAAAACACCCGTTTCATGCTGTTCAAGGGCACGTGGCCGAAAGGCGCTCAGCCGTTTCAGTCTTGAGCTTCGGAAAGGAGCACGCGTGTCTGGTTATCAACGACCTCCCGGATTTGCCGCGTCAGCGGAAACTGGTCCGTTCTTGATGTCCCGTAGGTCAGGTTGAAGCCGTGAAATTCGGCGCTTTGCGGCGGCATCAAATGGTGCTGCAGGATCGTTTCCAGCTTGTCGAACGCCTTCGCCAGTCTGGCCTCGGCGGTACTGGCCCCGGCATACTCGTCCCAAAGGCTGAGAAGATCCTTGGCGATGTCTTCGGCAAGACCGGCGCACAGGGTCTGGAAATCCTGCCGCTCGCGCGTTTCGCGGTCGTCACCGTCCTGCTGCAGCGGTGCCGGGATGTCGCCGGAAATCGCCTCGCCGAGATCGTGCACCACGCACAGTTTCACAAGCTTGAGCAGGTCGATCCCCTCCAGTTCCTTCTGAAACAGGAGCACCATGAGCGTCAGCCGCCAGCTGTGTTCGGCCGTGCTTTCCGGCCGTCCCTTGCGTGTCGAGCCCGAGCGGATCGTATCCTTCAGGCGTTCGGCTTCCTGAAGAAAGGTCAGGATACCTGCGAGCCTTTGCGGTTCCATCGTGTCTGCCGGGTGTTTTGAAGCGTCATCTGTCATGCCGGACATCGTAGCCGGTCGGACCGGGCCGTGCGATGGTCCGAATAATTTATGCGGGCAGGGGAGCTTCGTCCCGGACAAGACGCGCAAAACGCCCGTCCGACAGGGCGAGCCTTGAAATGCGGATCCGGCTTTCCGGGATGGTCAGTTCCGCAAATTCTGCGCGTTCCGTCAGGTAGACGATGTCAGGACCCAGCGGTTCGAACCAGCCGCTGTCCTCCAGGCCGTTCTCGGCCACCTTTATGCCCTCCGAAGCAAAGCGCCAGAGCGGCGTGTCGATGAGATCGGCAACGGAAACCCGCCAGTCCTTCGTGCGGGCCGGTGAGGCGGCAAGCAACCTGTGTGTCAGGTCGCAAACGAGATGTACCGGTGTTGCCGCCTGCGTGACAAGATCCAGCAGAGCACGGTCCGAAGCCGTTTCGGGCCGCGCGCGCAGCAGTTGCGTGATTTTTTGCCGGTCGAATGCGTCAGGTTCTGCCTGTCCGCTTTCCCAGCGCGAGATCCTGCTCTGCGAAACGCCGAGATCCCGGGCAAGGGCCTGCTGTTTGACCCTGTTGAGGACACGCCATCTCCTTAAGGAGGGGCCGAGGCTGGAGGCTAGAACGGCGGTTTCGTTGGTCATTTCGGGAGTTTACAGCGGCTTGCTTCAAAGGTGGAGTGACAATCGCAAATGTCAATCTGACTTGAAGGCCCGGCTGGAAACCTGAAGTGCGTTGCCATCCGGGTCCTTTGAATTTGAAAACTCGTATCCGTCTGCCTTGTGGATAGTGCCGAACTTGAGGCCTTTTTTCGCCGCCTGTTCGCGAAATGCGGAAACATCTCTCACATCAAAGACCAGCTTGACGGCGACCTGACCCAGTTTTTGCGCCTTCCCGGCCTTGTGGAGCAACAGGTGCACGCCACCGTTTTCCGGAACGAGTTCGGTAATCCGGTCCGTCGGTGTCGTCTGCACCTTGAAGCCGAAGAAAAACGCATAAAACGAGGCGCTGATGTCGACATCGCGCACGTACAGGATGATCCGGTTCAGCCCCGCGGACACACTGATGTTGGTGCATCCGGTTTCGGTGAAGTCGATTTCGCTCATTTCCTGAGTTCGCCCTGTGTGAACGCGATGGACGGATCGGACGAGTGCTCGATGCCTTCAATCCCGATCTCCACCCACGGATGCTTGCGATGCTCGTAGACCGAAAACCGGGGAGGGGGAAAGTCCGGGTCGGCAAACGCTCCGACCGGTATGGCGGTCACACCCGGCCACCCTTCGATGACAAAGGCAAGCGTCGACCCGCAGACCGGGCAGAAGCGATAGGTGGCGACATGGCCGCTGTCACAGTCACGGTGCCATTCGTTGAAGTCTCCGGTAAGCCGGACATTTTCATCGCGCCAGCGCGCCTGCACCCCGAAAACGCTTCCGGTCCGCTTCTGACACTCCAGGCAATGGCAGGCAGAAACCCGCACGGGCTCGCCCCTGCATTCTGCGCTGAGCTGTCCGCACCTGCATGTGGCCGTTCGTGTGCGCATATTTGTGCCTCCGTTGCGGTTTGCCGTGAAGCAAAGCACCGGCAGGCGAAGTGCACAATAGCGCTCGCGTGGAAGAGACCTATCGATATTTTTCAATAAACGCGTCGATGGGAAGTTCCCGGAAGTCGGGCAGGCGCTCCTTCAGCTGATCGTGGGACCAGTCCCACCAGCAGATATCCATCAGTGCCTGCTCCTGTTTTTCGCTGAATCGGCGCTTTATCGGCTTGGCGGCAACTCCGCCGACAACCGTATAGGGGGCAACGTCCTTGGAGACGACGGCACCTGCGGCAATGATCGCCCCGGTCCCGATCGTGACACCGGCGAGCACGGTCGCGTTGTGCCCGATCCACACATCATGCCCGATCGTTACCCAGTCATCCTTGCGCCACTGAAAAAAATCGGCATCGTCCCCGCCCAGTTCGTAGGCGGCCGCCCGGTAGGTGAAATGGTGCTGGGACGCCCGCCAGGTTGCGTGATTGCCCGGGTTGATGCGTACGCGCCGCGCGATCGAACAGAACTTTCCGATGCTCGCCCAGACCACGTCACCCTCCTGAACGATATAGGAATAGTCGTCCATCCGGCTTTCGCGCATTTCGGTCCGCGCCCCGACTTCCGTCCAGATCCCGAGTTCGCAATTCAGCACACTGGCTTCCGGATGAATATTGGGGGCTTCGGTCAGGCTGGGCATTTGGGTTGGCGCGGGCATCTGGTCTCCGTCTGGTTCGATCACTACGGGCTGTGTTTCTAGCGGGCTGAGGCGCGCTGCACGTGAATTTTTGATGACAATGCCATGACGAATTCCACAAGCTGCAAGGCAGGGACACGGCGGAAAACATCCAATGCCCGATATTGAAGCGGCGGCAAGGAAGCCGCATTGCCTCAAAAACAGGCGTCGTGCAAATGCGGCCCCAACAGACGAACGCCCGAAAGCGCAACGGAAAAAAACATTACCCGACTAAGTCATGGTTGAGGTGAATGCCTCCATGTCATTGAAAAGACATAAATACTTAGCCTGAACGTCAAAAACCTGTCATCTGACTGTAATCGACCGATGGCTCTTTCCCCCTGGCGCTAAGCAATTTAACGGACAGGGCTGTCGGGTGATTGAATTCCAGAATGTAACCAAGACTTTCGGGTCTCGGACTGCGGTCAACAAGGTCAGTTTTAACATCGACAGGCCGCAGATGGTTGGCATTATCGGCCGTTCCGGCGCGGGTAAATCGACCCTCCTTCGCATGATCAACAGGCTCACGCCGGCGACATCCGGTGAAATCCTGTTTGAAGGCAGGGACATCCTGCGTCTGAAAGGCGGGATGATGCGCCGGTGGCAGCGCGACTGCGCCATGGTGTTCCAGCAATTCAACCTTGTGCCTCGCCTCGATGTCGCGACCAACGTGATGCTCGGACGTCTGAACGGCCACGGTACGCTCAAGAGCCTGTTCAATATCTTCAGCGCCAGCGACGTCAGTGACGCGCTTGAGGCGCTCGACCGTCTCGGCATCGTCCAGGAAGCAACCAAACGCGCCGAGGAACTGTCCGGCGGCCAGCAGCAGCGCGTCGCAATTGCCCGCGCATTGATGCAAAACCCGCACATGATCCTCGCCGACGAACCGATAGCGTCGCTTGATCCGATGAACGCGAAAATCGTCATGGACGCCCTGCGCGAGATCCACGAGCGCGACAACAAGGTGGTGATCTGCAACCTGCACACGCTCGACACCGCGCGCAGCTATTGCGACCGCGTGATCGGTATGCGCGACGGTTTCATCGTTTTCGACGGGAAACCGGAAGAGCTCACCACGAGCGCAGCCCGCGAGATCTACGGCGCGGACGAAAGCTTCAACGAGGCAGCCACATCCACTGCCATCGATGCCGGACATTCTGGCGCAAAAGAATCCGCCGGTGCGATGACCCCGGCGGCGGCAGCGGTTTGAACCGCCTGCGCACCTCAAAACGTCATCGGTTTCAGACTCTCGGGGAGTGTCCCAAATGAAAATCGTATCCAAAGTTGCCGCGCTTGCCGCTGTCAGCATGATCGCCCTGAACGCTTCGGTCGCAGGCGCAGAAGAAATCACCGAATTCCGCATCGGCATTCTCGGCGGTGAAAACGCATCCGACCGCCTGCGCGCCTATGAGTGCCTGGAAGAAAAGACCGCTGATCTGCTGGGCGTTCCGGTCAAGCTCTTCGCCCCGGCCGACTACAACGGTGTGATCGAAGGCCTGCTCGGCGGCAACCTCGATCTCGCATGGCTCGGTGCGTCCAGCTACGCCAAGGTTCACCTGACTGATCCGGAAGCCGTTGACCCGGTTCTGGTCAAGGTCAATGTTGACGGCGGCTACGGCTACTACTCCATCGGTTTTGCCCGCAACGACAGCGAAATCAATTCGCTGGAAGACATGAAGGGCAAGGTCTTCGGTTTTGGTGATCCGAACTCCACATCCGGTTACCTGATCCCGTCCATTGCCATCCCTCAGGAAGGTTACTCGATGGAAGCCGGAGACTATTTCGGCGACGTCGTCTTCACCGGCGGTCACGAGCAGACCATCGTTGCCGTTTCCAACGGTGACATCGATGCAGGTGTGACCTGGGCCGACGGTCTTGGCGAGTGGGAAGACGGTTACAACTCCGGTGCTTTGCGCAAGGCGTCCGACGCCGGCCTCGTCGACATGACCGAACTGCGCCAGATCTGGCAGTCCCCGGTGATCCCGGAAGGCCCGATTGTTCTGTCCAAGAAGCTGCCGGAAGACGTCAAGATCAAGATGACCGGCCTGATCGCCTCCCTGAACTCCATCGATCCGGACTGCGCCTACAACATCGCAGCTGGTGAGACCAAAGGCTTCATGCCGATCACGCACGAAGCTTATGTGAACATCGTTGAAGCCCGTAAGGCCAAGAACAAGAACTAAGGTTCACCCGAACCAGGACACGGGCCGGTTGCCGGCCCGTGTTCGCCTGGTGCAAGGCGTTGATTGCAGTTCAGCTTCAAAAGCAAAGCACGGGGCCGAGTTCCAGTGCTCACCGGGCTGTCGTGTCAACCGCCACTCTTGTGCCTGCGTTTACCGGATCTCTGTTGCAGTCTTCGCTCGCGAATGCGCGTGGAGGCTGACGAGACCAGGACCGCCCTGCGCGGCACAGTGCTGCCGACATGCCAGAATTCATCCACAGAAGGCTCCTAGAACATGGCTGTTGCCGCTCTCGAACAGGAAATCCTGATACTGCGCAAACGCCGCCAGCTCTACTCGCTGATCGGGCTGCTGCTTGTCGTTGCAGTGCTTGTTTCCGGTTTCTCGAAATCGAACGAGATGAATTCCGGCGGTTTCCTTCAAGGGCTTTCAAAGTTCTTCGATTATCCAGGCGAAATTGTTGCCGAAGCCTGGCAGGCCGGTCCGGCGTTTTTCGGTCTCATACTGACCTTTCTCCCGGCGATGCTGGAGACACTGAACATAGCCGCGGTTGCGACGCTTCTGGGAGGTGCGATGGCGGTCGTGCTTGCCATGGCGTCGACGCGCAACGTTGACAGCTGGGGACCTCTCATCCCGGTCGTCCGCCGTATCATGGACATCACAAGGGCGTTTCCGGAGCTGATCATCGCTCTGTTCCTGATTTTCGTTCTCGGCTCCAGCCCCGTTCCGGCAATGATCGCGGTTGCGGTCCACACGGCGGGCGCGTTGGGCAAGCTCTTTTCCGAGGTCAATGAAAACATTGATCGCAAGCCGATCGAGGGGTTGTCGGCCTGTGGTGCCAGCTGGCTGCAGCGCATCCGCTACGCCGTGATGCCTCAGGTCGCCCCGAACTATCTGAGTTATTTTCTGCTGCGTCTTGAAATCAACGTTCGCGCCTCTGCCATTCTCGGCTTCGTCGGCGCGGGCGGTATCGGGCAGGAACTGCGCCGGACAATCGGCTGGGGTCAGGGCGCAGGGGACGAAACGGCTGCAATCTTCGTGCTGCTGTTCTGCACCATCATGATGATTGACCAGGTCTCGTCCTACCTGCGTGGCAAACTCGTCGGCTCCGGCCGGGCGCATTGAGGAACTTCGTTATGGCTGTCGATACACTCAATGAACCGGTCTTCGACCGAGGCACCGTTTTCCGCAATGTTCGCCGCCGGGCCTGGCTCACCATCGGTGCGCCCTTGGCGATCGTTCTTTACCTGACCTACACATGGTTTGCCTTTGGCGTGCCGGAACTGCTGGCGAAAGCGCAGCCCGAAAGAGCCGTTATCCTGGCGACCGACAGTGTCGCCTACAAGGTTCATGTCACCAAGCTTCTGCGGCGCGACATCATGGAGGTCGCCATCGAGGGCGAGCGCCGGGCGACCTACGCTCAGGAGGACTTGCCCGGCTGGGTAGAGGTTGACGGAACGAATGCGATTGTCGATCTCGGCGACGGCTATGAGGTAACGATAACCGGCAAGGTGATGGAGTTCACCGTACCCGACTACGGCACCATCAAGGTGACGGCAACGAATAGCGGTGTGACCACCGAATTGCCGCCCGGTCCCGTTCCCGAGTGGCTAAAGGACGATCCGAGAAAGTTCGATGCGCGCCCCACACTTGACCGGCGCGTCCAGGTGACGAAAACGAAAATCGAAGTGCACAACTACTTTGGAGGTTGGGAAAACTTCTGGTTCTCCTTCCAGTCCGAGCTGCACGGCATGCCCTTCAGCCAACTTTGGGCCATCGCACTTTCCAATGAGCGCATCGATCCGGCACAATCCAACATGTCGCTGATCATGCACGACTTCCTCGGAAATCCCGACTGGCAGCACGGTGAGGTGTTCACCGCACTCTTTGAAACGATCATGATGGCTGTTCTGGGCACGCTTATCGCTGCCTTTGTGGGTTTGCCCCTGGCTTTTCTGGCCGCACGAAACTTTACGCCATCTCTCCTTTTGCGGTTCGGCACGCGCCGTCTGTTCGACTTTCTCCGCGGCATCGACATGCTCATCTGGTCGCTGATCTTCATTCGCGCCTTTGGCCTTGGACCGTTGACCGGGGCGCTTGCGATTGCCTTCACCGACACCGGGACCCTCGGCAAATTGTTTTCCGAAGCGCTTGAAAACATCGACAACAAGCAGGTGGAGGGCGTCCGGGCGACGGGTGCCAGCCAGACCCAGCGCTATCGCTTCGGGGTCATCCCGCAAATCCTGCCGGTCTTTGTGTCCCAGGTTCTTTACTACCTGGAATCGAATACCCGTTCGGCGACCGTGATCGGTGCGCTCGGGGCAGGCGGCATCGGCCTGATGCTTGTCGAGACCATGAAGACGTCCCGTGACTGGGAAAACACCAGCTACATTATCATCCTGACGATCTTGGTTGTGATCATGATGGATCAGGCCTCGGGATGGCTGCGCAGGAAACTGATCGAGGGCAAATAAAGCGATTCAGCCTGTCTCACGTGACGGCTTGCGCATATCGCAGTGCTGTGGTCGCCTGTCGGTAAACGGGAGGCGGCCACCATGCAGGCTCATATCGGATTGTTGATCGTGGATGTTCAGGCGGGCTTCGTTTCCGCAGGCACGGACCACATTCCCGGCATCGTGGAGGACCTGCAGCAGGGCTATCGCCACGTCGCCGCGTCCCGGTTTGTCAATCACGCCAACTCGCCCCATCGCCGTTTTCTGGATTGGAACAGGTTTCTGCCGGACACTGCGGAGGTCGAACTTGCATTCAAGCCGGTCTCCCACGCCTTCGTGTTCGACAAGCCGCAGTATTCGGCGGTGTCCTGCGATCTTCTCAGGTGGGTGCATCTCAACGGTATCTCCGAAGTGCATGTCTGCGGCATCGACACCGAGATCTGCGTTCTGACATCCGCGACGGCGCTGTTTGAAGTCTCGATCAAGCCTGTCGTGCTCGCATGGGCGTGTATGTCCGGGGGTGGCGGTAAGGAAGGTCATGACGCGGGGCTGCTCGCGTTGCGGCGTCTGATCGGGCGGGCGAATGTGTGGGCCGACAGCTCCGGAAGACGCTATTTCAACGGATAACCTGCTTCGCGGAAGCGGAATTGGAACCGGGAATTGCAGGTCCTTGGTGGTTAAGTGCGCATTCATCCCTTTTTCGCCGCATTTCCGTCGTGCGATGATCTAAACATCCCGCAGAGGAATCAATGCTCTTGGAGGGGCTCATGCCGAGATTTGGGTTGAGAAGGCTGGCGCTCATGGCGCTCGGGTCGGGTCTGATCTGGACCGCGGGTTCACAGAGTGCCCTTGCCATAGAAAGCTGTGTTGCCTCGCTGAAACAGGAAGCAGTTTCCGCAGGTGTGCGGCCGGAAGTCGCCGAGCGCATGCTCAAGGGCGCATCCTTCGACGAGAAGGTGATCCGCTTCTCCACGTCCCAGCCGGAATACAAGACAGAAATCTGGGACTACATGGCCTTTCTTGTCGATGCGGAGCGTATCAAGGATGGCAAGAAAAACCTCCGCAAGCACCGCCAGACACTCTCGGCTATCGAGAAGCGATATGGCGTCAATCGCCACGTCGTTCTGGCCGTCTGGGGTATCGAGAGCGACTTCGGCCAGTTCAAGGGGGATTTCTACACGCCCCATGCGCTTGCCAATCTGGTCTGTGCCGGGAAGAGACGGCAAAAGTATTTCCGCGGCGAACTCATCAAGACATTGCAGATTGCCTCGCGCGGAGATGTTCCGGTCAACGATTTTCAGGGGTCCTGGGCGGGTGCTTTCGGCCAGACGCAGTTCATGCCCAGCACCTATAACAGCCTCGCCGTGGATTTCGACGGCGACGGGCGCAAGGATCTTGTCAATTCCGTTCCCGACGCCCTGGCATCGACCGCGAACTTCCTCAAAAATGCAGGCTGGAGAGACAGCCGTGCGTGGGGTTACGAGGTCAAGGTGCCTTCCGGATATTCCGGCCCGACCGGTCTCAAGAAGCGCGCATCGCTGTCAACCTGGGGAAAGCGCGGCTTCAAGAAGATCGGTGGCGGCAGCGTCTCGGGCAAGACCGAGGCAGCGCTGATCCGCCCGGCCGGCGCGAACGGTCCCGCTTTTCTTGTCACGCGCAATTTCAATGCCCTGCGGTCCTACAACGTGTCGACCTCCTACGGGCTTGCAATTGCTCTCCTTTCCGAACTTGTTGCAGACGGTGAACCGTTCAAGACACCCTGGCCGACGGACAACCCCGGCCTCTCGCGGGCGCAACGTCTTGAATTGCAGAAGCTCCTCAACAGAAACGGTTTCAATGTCGGCGAACCTGACGGCAAGGTGGGGCCGCTGACGCGAGCCGGCATCCGCAAGGCCGAAGCCAAGTATGGCCTGCCGGTGACAGGACGGCCCTCATGGAACGTTTACAGCGCACTCGGCGGAAAATAAGCGCCAATTAACCGGACTTGCGTGGAAAACGCAGGGTTGAGAAGGCGTTCCCGCTGATTTATTTCGTATTGCACCATTGTTTTGTTGCGCTGCGAAAAGTTGCGTCGCACAATGCAGGTCCCATTCTGGAGAAGTGCGATGTCAGGCCGAATATTGACAGTTGCCCAGCAAAAGGGCGGATCCGGCAAAACCACCCTGGCGGCTCACCTTGCGGTGGCGCTGGCCAAACAGTCGGGTGAACCGGTGGCAATCCTTGACGTCGATCCGCAAGGGTCTCTTGGAACCTGGTTCGAAGCCCGCGAGGAAACGCTCGGCGAGGACGAAACCGGTCTTGAATTTCGCACGGCGTCCGGCTGGGGCGCACGCCGCGAGGCGCGGTCGCTGGCCCGCTCGCACGGCTATGTCGTCGTCGATACGCCGCCCAAGACGGATACGGACGCAAAGCCTGCAATCGACGCAGCTGACTTCGTCATTGTCCCGGTTCAGCCCACGCCGGTCGACCTGTGGGCGACATCCCAGACCATCGACCTTGCCAACCGTGAAAGCACGCCGGCGTTGCTCGTCTTGAACCGAGTTCCCCCGCGCGCCTCGCTGACGGGTGAAATGGCGGAAGCCATCGCTGAATCGGGTTATGAGACGTTGAACGCACGCCTCGGCAATCGCACGGTTTTTGCGTCCGCCATGGGCAAAGGCATTGCCGTGCCCGAGGATGCGCCGTCAAGCAAGGCGGCGAACGAGGTTGCTTCGCTTATTGACGAGTTGCTCGACCGGATCGGCTGAGGCCGTTCTCCCCGGTCGCACGCCAGATTTGCCTTGTCCTTGTCACGTTCCGGTGCCTTGATAGAGAAAATTCTCGGTCCGGGAGGACAGGCATGTTTGTTTCATTCAAAGCTTTTGCATCTATTCATTCGATCACGACGCGCTTCAAGGGGCGCGCTTTCAGGCTGCTCTCGGTCCCGCTGATCCTTGCTGCGGCGATGGCACAAGTCCCGTCGGCCAATGCCCAGGATCGGCGCATTGTGACAATCGATGACGCGGACTTCTTCGGTGGAGACTATCGAACCGTCAAGGATGTCGACCTGAACGGCTGTACCAGCGCCTGTCTTGAGGACAATCAGTGCCGCGCCTTCACCTTCAACACCTCCGCGGGCTGGTGCTTCCTTAAATCGGATTTCGGTGAACTCCAGAGTTTTCAGGGAGCCATCGCGGGGCGGGTGGTCGAGGTCCAGGCCCGGCGTGCCGACCAGAGCGCGGATCGCAGGGCCGAACTGGAATTCGTGCCGCGTGCGCAACTGGAAAGTGCAGAAACCTATTCTCAGAGCCTGGCAAATTCTCGCCGGACCAGCCGCGCAACGGTCGAACAGTTGCGTGCCGAGGGGCTTGCGGCTCTCAGAAACCGCAACGGAGCGCTCGCCGAAGCTGATTTCGTGCAACTCATTGTTCTGGAACCGGGTGACTACACGGCCTGGACCCAACTCACCCAGGCCCTGCTGGCGCAAAACCCCGAAAACTGGCAGGAGCGGGAAACCAAGCAGAAAAACGCGGTCTCAGCAGCAATAAACGCCTATCTTCGCGCCATTACTCTCCCGGAGCGCGCATTTGCACTGGACCTCCTCGGCAGCACCCTGGTGCGCCGGAGTGAATTCAAGCCGGCGATCAAGTCCCTGAGAGCGTCTCTTGCGCTTAGTGAAAACCCCGGCCTTCGCCGCCGCTACGATGAGCTTGTGGCGCAGCACGGCTTTCGGATTGTCGATCACCAGGTGGATTCAGACAGCACGGCACCAAGGGTCTGCCTTGTTTTCTCACAGAAACTGCCGCTCGGCGAAGATTTGACCCCCTATGTCACCGTTCGCGGTCCGACCACGGCCTCGATCGAGGCCGAGGGAACACAGATCTGTGCCGACGGGCTGGAACACGGGGCGCGTTATCAGGTGACTGCCCGCAGCGGGCTTCCTGTCGCCGATGGCGAGAAACTGGAGAAAACCTCTGAACTCTCGATCTACGTCAAGGACCGGTCGCCGTCGGTTCACTTCCTGAGCCGGTCCTATGTCCTGCCCTCGGGTGGCAATCCGACCATCCCGATCGTTTCGGTCAACACGAACGAAGTCGAAACCGCCATCTATCGGGTCGGCAACCGGTCTGTTGCCGATGTGCTTCGCGACAACCGTTTTCTGCGCCAGCTCGATCCGTGGCAGGCGGAGCGCATTGAAGACGAACTGGGTGAAAAGGTCTGGTCAGGTATCCTTGAGACCGAAAACCCGCTCAATCTGGACGTGACGACGGCATTCCCTGTCGCCGACACGGGCATTGATCTGAAGCCCGGAATTTACGCACTGACGGCGCGGTCGAAACTCGATGTCAAAAACCGCTGGGGAACGCTTGCGACCCAGTGGTTTCTTGTGTCGGACCTCGGCTTGACGGCGCTCAGTGGCGACAACGGCATTACGGCGAACATCCGGTCGCTCGCATCCGCGGAGGCCATTGAAGGCGTGACGGTCAGGTTGCTTGCGGTCAACAACGATATTCTTGGGGAAACCACCACGAACCAGGACGGGTTCGCCGAATTCGCGACCGGGCTGACGCGCGGACGGGGCGGATCGGCACCGGGCGTCCTGATTGCTGAAACCGCTGAAGGCGACTATTCGTTCCTGGACCTGCGCAAACCGGCGTTCGATCTTTCCGACCGGGGAGTGGAGGGGCGCCCGGCACCGGGCCCGCTGGATGTATTCGCCTGGACCGACCGGGGCATCTACAAGGCAGGCGAGACGGTTCACGCGCAGGCGCTTCTGCGGAATTCAAAAGCCGTTGCGCAGGAGAACTTTCCGCTGACCTTTGTGTTCAACCGGCCGGATGGCGTTGAACATGCCCGCTTCACGGTCTCCGATGCCGGGCTGGGCGGACATCTCAAGGATCTCGATCTCGGCCCATCCGCGCAGCAGGGCATCTGGTCCTGGCAGATTTTTGCCGATCCGAAGGGCCGTGCGCTCGCGCAGGAGACGTTCCTGGTGGAGGACTACCAGCCCGAGCGTGTCGATTTCGATCTGGAGACACAGGCGAAGGCCTTCAGCAGGGCCGCGCCGACCACAGTCTCGCTGGAGGCGAGGTTCCTCTACGGATCGCCTGCCAGCGGCCAGTCGCTCGAGGGTGACGTGATTGTTCGTCCCGTAAGGACCATGAAGGACCATCCGGGATACGTCTTCGGACTTGAGAGTGAAGAAACCTATTCGCGACGCGGAGAAATTCCATCCGGGCTGAAAACGGACGCAGACGGCAAATTGTCCTTCGATGTCGCAATGCCGGCATTGCCAGAGACCACGGCGCTCTACGGGGGAACGCTGGTTGCGCGGCTTGTCGAGGCCGGTGGCCGCTATGTCGAGCGAGACCTTGAACTGCCCGTTGCCCTGGACGGGCCGCGCATCGGCATCAAACCCGCATTTGATGGTGGTGTCGACGAAGGCGGACCGGCGGGCTTCTCGATCATTGCCGTCGGTGAGGATGGCAGGCAGACAGACGCGGCTGGCCTGACCTGGACGCTTTCCAAGGTCAATCGCAGATACCAGTGGTACCGTCTCGACGGGCGCTGGTCCTTCGAACCGATCACGACCTCGCAGCGCGTCGCCAGTGGCGAAATCGAAACGTCGGCTGCAAACCCTGCCACTCTCTCGCTGCCGGTTGAGTGGGGCGAATACCGGCTGGATATCAAGGGCAGCGGTGCGCTTCAGACAGCGACGAGCCTTTCCTTCAATGCCGGCTGGTATTCAGCGGATGCGACCAGCGACACACCGGACTATCTCGATGTCGGTCTGGACAAGGCCAGTTACCGGCCGGGCGAAGTCGCGAAACTCCGGCTGAAGCCGCAGATGGCGGGCATCGCTGTCGTGAACGTGGTCGCCGGCGGTCTGGTAGCGAGCCAGAGCATTGAAGTGACTGCCGCAGAGACCGAAATCGAAATCCCGGTCAGTGATGACTGGGGGGCAGGGGCCTATGTGACGGCCAGCCTCTACCGGCCGATGGACATCGATCAGAAACGCATGCCATCCCGTTCGGTTGGCCTGTCCTGGTTGCAGGTTGATCCCGGTAATCGGAGCATTGATGTAGAGGTTTCCGCGCCGGACCGGATCCTTCCCGAAACAAAGCTCGACGTGCCTGTCAGACTTGCCAATCTCGAGGCGGGAACCGAGGCCTACCTCACGGTCGCCGCGGTCGATGTCGGCATTTTGAACCTGACCAATTACGAAACGCCGAATCCGGATGACTGGTATTTCGGTCAGCGCCGCCTCGGCACGGATATCCGGGATCTCTACGGTCAGCTTATCGACCGGATGGCCGGGTCCTCGGGCCGGGTGCGGTCGGGTGGCGATGCGATGTCGCTTCGTCTTGATTCGCCGCCGCCTGACGAGGAACCCGTCGCCCTGTTCTCCGGCTTGGTGGATGTCGGGCCTGACGGCGAAGCCGTGGTGTCTTTCGACGTTCCCGCATTCAACGGGGCCTTGAAGCTGATGGTGGTGGCCTGGACTGCCGAGGGCGTCGGGCACGCGGAGCAGGAGGTCGAAGTCCGTTCGCCGGTGGTGATGACCGCAAGCGCGCCATACTTTCTGGCACCGGGTGACGTGTCACGCATTGCGATCGAGATCGACAATGTCGACGGGCCTTCAGGAGCCTACCAGCTGGACGTTTCGGCGGGCGACGGCCTGGCGGTCGACAATGCGCCCAAAAAGGCTCGGAGCGTTGAAATCGAAAACGGCAAGAAAGCGCTCGTGCTTCTGCCAGTGAGCGCGGGTGCGGCCATTGCCAAAAGCGAACTGGTTGCGGCCCTGACCGGACCAGATGGTGCGGACTACGTCAAACGGATTGGACTCGAAATCAGAGACAACCAGCCGGAAACCGTGCGCCGGTCATCGTTCCAACTGGCCGCCGGTGGCAGGTTGACGCTCAGCGCCGACAGCTTTGACGGACTGAACCCATCGACCGTGAATGTGACGCTGACCGCCGGCGGGGCAGCCAGCATTGACCTTGCCGGGCTACTGGCTGCCCTCGACAGGTATCCTTACGGGTGCACCGAACAGACGACCAGCCGTGCCTTGCCCTTGCTCTACCTGAGTGAGGTTGCGGAAACGGCGGGCCTGGGCGGAGACGACGCCATTCGCGAACGTGTCGTAAAGGCAATTGCCGCGGTTCTTGCCAATCAGTCCTCTTCAGGTGATTTCGGATTGTGGAACAGCTACGGCGGCGGCGACACATGGCTGTCTGCCTATGTGACGGACTTTCTGACCCGTGCGCGCGAAAAGGGTTACAGTGTCCCCGATCTCGCCTTCACGACCGCCCTGGACAATCTTGAAAACCGGTTGTCCTACGCCTCAGATTTTCAGAACGGCGGCGAGGATATCGCATATGCGCTTTATGTCCTTGCCCGGAACGGCAGGGCCTCCATGGGCGACCTGCGCTACTATCTCGACGCAAAACTGCAGGACTTTGCAACACCGCTTGCCAAGGCGCAGGTTGCCGCCGGGCTATCGCTTTACGGCGAAAGCGAACGGGCTACCATCGGCTTTTCCGCCGCCTTGGCCGATCTGCCGCGCGATACGTCCACCGTCTTCAGGGATGACTACGGTTCGCGCCTGCGCGACAGCGCGGCTGTCACCGACTACGTCGTCACGGCTTCGGCCGGAACCCGGCTGAGGGACGAGGCAGTGGACCAGCTGGAGGCAGCGCAGGGTCAGACGCCGAACCGGTCAACCCAGGACATGGCCTGGATGCTTCTTGCCGCGAACGCTTTGAACGAATCGGCCGAGGAAGCGCGCCTTTCGGTTGACGGCGCGCAAACGCCGGGGCGTCTCGCATGGGCGCTTGAAGGAGCCGATCTGGCGGGAGCGCCCGTCGAGGTCGTCAACAACGGCACGACGGCGACCGATCTGCTTGTCTCCGTTGCCGGGCAACCCGTTGTTCCGGAACCGGCAGGAGGACGGGACTATTCGATCGAGCGCACGGTCTACGATCTCAACGGAAACCCGGTTGACCCGGCAGCGGTGCCGGTGAACACCCGCTTGGCCGTTGTGCTGACCGTCCGCGCCCTGACCGGCCAGCCTGCGCGGCTGATGGTGGTCGACCGCCTGCCTGCTGGACTGGTCATCGACAATCCGCGCCTGGTGCGCTCGGGAGATGTCGCCGGGCTTTCCTTCCTGTCGACGGTCGATTCGCCCGAACATGCCGCGTTCTATGAGGACCGGTTCGAAGTCGCAGTAGACCAGAACCGCCAAAGCGGCGAGGAAATGACCTTTGCCTATCTGGCGCGTGCAGCGACCCCAGGCACTTTCGCGCATCCCCCTGCGTCGGTTGAAGACATGTATCTGCCGTCGAGAAGGGCCATCACCGCGACATCGCGGTTCACGGTGCTGGGACCAACCCGGTAATCACGCCATGCTGGAAAGGCTGCAGCAAAAGGGGACGAAGTACCGGCGATCGCTCGGCATCGCCGGTCTGTGCTGTGCCATGGCCGCCTTGCTGGGCACTTGGAAGGTTCACACCGACTATTTGGCCCTGTCACGGCCAACCGATGCCGCGGCCCTGCCGCTTTCCATTGTCGTCCTTGACCGCGATGAGCGTCTGCTCAGGGCCTTTATCAGTGCCGACGACAAATGGCGCTTGCCGGTGGATCTGAGTAAGATAGACCCGCTTTACTTCGACATGCTGCTTGCATTCGAGGACAAGCGTTTTTTCGAGCACGGTGGTGTTGATGCCCGGGCGCTTTTGCGGGCAGCCGTTCAAAGCGTCCGCAAGGGACGTCTTGTTTCGGGCGGCTCGACACTAACGATGCAGGTTGCCCGTCTGCTGGAAGAGAGGCCGACAAAGAGTCTTCAGCGCAAGTACGAACAGATCCTTCGCTCGATCCAGTTGGAAAAAAGGTTCACCAAGGAAGACATCCTGCGTCTCTACGTCCTGCGTGCCCCCTTTGGCGGAAATCTTGAAGGCGTACGGGCGGCAAGCCTGACGTGGTTTGGCAAGGAACCCGGACGCCTTACCGCTGCTGAGGCAGCATTGCTGGTGGCGTTGCCCCAAAGCCCGGAAACGAGGCGCCCGGACCGGTACACGGCAAATGCGCGCGCCGCTCGAAACCGTGTTCTGGCTGCTGCGGCATCCCGGGGCGTCATATCGCCCGCCGAAGCGGCGTCAGCGTCTGCGGAACCGATACGAACGCGCCGGTATGCAATGCCGATGGTGGCTGCCCACGAGAGTCGATTCGCGCGCACCATGGCTCCGGAGAAAACGGTTCATCGGCTTACCCTGGACAGGGATCTGCAGGCCACGCTCGAGGCTCAGGCACGCCGTCGTGTGAACGACTTTCCAGCACCGGTTTCGCTCGCTGTCGTGGTGGCCGATCACACCAGCGGCGAAATTGTCGCCAGAATCGGGGCTCCGGATCTGCTGGACGAGGCGCGTCTTGGACATATCGACATGACGCGCGCGGTCCGTTCGCCCGGGTCGACCCTGAAACCCTTCATCTACGGACTTGCTTTTGAGGAAGGTATCGGTGTTCCGGACAGCCTGATTGCGGACAGGCCGATCAGCTTTGGCGGCTATCGGCCGGCGAATTTCGATCGGGCCTATCAGGGAACCGTGACGCTGCGCGAGGCCCTTCAGCTGTCCCTGAACACGCCAGCAGTGCAACTGCTGGAGACGGTCGGCCCGGCAAGACTGATGGCACATTTGAAACGCGCCGGTATCCGGCCGGTTCTCGACAAACGCAAACCGGCGGGCCTGGCGGTCAGTCTGGGCGGTCTCGGGCTCACATTGGGCGAACTGGCGCAGGCCTACGCGGCTCTTGCTCAGGGCGGTGAGAGAACCGAGCTTGCCGGTTGCCGCGGCAACTGCCGGTCAGAACCCGGTTTGCCCACTGGAAGGCCTGTTCTGAGCCGCAAGGCGGCGGCAATGGTTAGTGACATCCTGAGAGGGATGCCGCAGACACGAAGCGCGGAAACGCATCACATTGCCTACAAGACCGGGACGTCCTACGGCTACCGCGATGCGTGGGCGGTCGGGTATGACGGCCGGTATGTGGCCGCGGTCTGGGTCGGGCGGCCTGACGGGTCTCCGGTTCCCGGACAAACAGGACAAAAGACCGCGGTTCCCATTCTCCACGAAGTGTTTCAAGCGCTGGGTCCAAGGCGCGAACCCCTGGACGCGTATCCCCTGACTGTCAGCGCGCTTCTGGAAGGCGCGGTTCCCTTGTCCCTGCGCCATGCAAGAACGCAGGGGAATCGCGCCGCTTCTCAATTGGAAGACACGTTGTCGATCTCGTATCCGCCCGACGGAGCCGAACTGCATCTGGGGTTTGAGACGGACGCGCATGGCGCCCAAACGGCACAACCCATTGTCGTGAAATTCAAGGGTGGCAGCGCCCCTTACGCGTTTTTGGTCAACGGCCGCCCGCATCAGGCAGATGCTCTGCAGAATCAGCTTGTCTGGCGGCCGGAGGCACCTGGATACGCGCATGTGACGATCCTCGACGCATCCGGCGGCAGCGCGACTGTGTCATTTGTTGTCCAATAAGTATCTGAAAAATATCAAGATAATGTTTTCACCCATCTGACTGGCAGCCCGGTGCGCCGAAACTGTTGTCCGTTTGCCGGGACGCAATCGTGCGTGATTCCAGTATCTAACTTAAGGTAAATTACAGCAATGAAGATGCACGTAATGCGAGAATATGAAAATCGGAAATATAAAAAATAAGACGTCATATAAAAGACAAGAGAAAATGAAGTAAAAATTCATAGATAGCATCTAAGATGGTAAAATATATATAAGATTTATATGAAAAAGGCTTAAAATAGCGCTAAAAATCTATTTTTTTCCCAAAAAATACAACTTTAAGATTCGCAAACTTAGATTGTAAAATGCAATCAAAAGAATTCTCCATAAAATCGGCGGATTTCTGCGAATTTTTAAAAAAACAAACTGATAAATGATAAAAAACAGTAACTTGAACTGTTGCTGAAAAAACACATCCCGTATGAGTTGTGCAACCTGGACATGTTTTTGGCTTGAAGACAGAGAGTGTATCTGGTTTTAAGGAACCCGCGATTACGAGTATTCGTTTCGAAAAATAATTCAAATGATGAGCAATTGAGTTGTTTTTCAAGGAAATCGCGGGGGTAGACCTTGTCACGTCATTCTGTGCGCGGTGAGGCTCTAATTGAAATGACTGTTTGGAGGTCAAAATGAAACTTAAGGGCTTGATGCTCGGCGTGGCAGCTGCTGCTACCGCTACCACCGCTCAGGCGGCCGATCTTCCGGTTGCTCCGGAGCCGGTCGACTACGTTCGCGTCTGTGACGCTTACGGTTCACGCTTCTACTACATCCCGGGCACTGAAACCTGCCTGCGCGTCGGTGGCCGTCTGCGTACGCAGTTCGTTGTCAACAACGTCCTGGACAACGACGACTTTACAACGACAAGCGGCTGGCAGGATCGTGACGCTGACGGCTATTCCTGGCTGACACGCGGTTACGCATACCTTGATGCCCGTAACGCTACCGAATTCGGCACCCTGCGTGCATATGTCGGTCTGCGTATGGATATCACCAACGGTTCAAGCGGCTTCAAGCTGGACGCTGGTTACATCCAGTGGGGCGGCCTGACAGCTGGTTACCTCGGCTCCAACTTCAACATCTACACCGGTCAGGTGTTCATGGGTGTTGTCACGCGTGACTGGTCCGACTCCACGGTCAACCAGCTCGCATACACCGCTGCTTTCGGCAACGGCTTCTCCGCGACCCTCGCTGTTGAAGACCGTTCCGGCCGCGAAGTTGGTGACTACGGCGGAACCCGTATGCCTGACATCGTTGCTGCTCTCAGCGTTTCCCAGGGTTGGGGTTCTGCACAGATCTCCGGTGCCCTGCACCAGGTCTACCCGGACGCTGCTTTCAACAGCACCAACGCTTCCGGCGATGAAGACAGCCTCGGCTGGGCAATCGGCGCCGGCGTGAACGTCAACCTGCCGTTCGCAAACTCCGGTTCCAACATCTACTTCCAGGGTTTCTACGCTGACGGCGCTCTGTCTTACATCGGTAACGGCATCACCGGCTTCGAAGTCACCACCGGCGGAACGACCTACTCCCCGTCTGACTACGACAGCAACGGCGACACCAACTCCGGTTACTCCCTGTCTGCTGGTCTGTACGTTCAGGCAACGCCGACCATCGGTCTTGCAGCTGACGGTTCGTGGGCTCACATCGACACGGGCACCTCTGCTCTGGGCGACATCGATCGTTGGGCAATCGACGGTTCCGTACAGTGGCAGCCGGTTTCCGGTTTCGTCATGGGTGCCGACATCGGTTACTCCAACACCAGCTTCGACAACCCGGCTCCGGGTGCGTCGGGCTCAAGCGACGTCGACGAACTCCTCTTCGGTGTTCGTATGCAGCGGACATTCTAATCTAACGGTTAGAATCCTGACTGAGAGTTTCTGAACTCCGGTCAGTCATGCGGCCCGGCAGGCTCCAATCTGCTGGGCCGTCTCCTTTCAAAGGATCGATTCTGCACCCTCCTTTTGTGGTGCATTTGCCTTTTGATCGGAAGAAACGCGCTGTTTTATGCCCTTGCGAGAGGCTCTAGAGCGCTCATTTCCTAACAGTTTCTAAAGATCTCCCCCATTTTTGTGACATTCGCGCAACACCGGTTTTTGAAAACAGCTTCCGGGCAGGGTGGAACGCGTATTCGATGTTGAACCGCGAATGTGGATGCGTATGGTCATGGTGCGAGCGGCTTCGAGCCGCACTGGTTTGCATGCCACGGACATCCAACCTCCGATCGGAAGCAAACGCAGACTTAATTCGCGGGGACAAATGGCGCTTCTGATTTGAGTGCCAATTGAAATGACTGATTGGAGGTCAGAAATGAAACTCAAGGGCTTGATGCTCGGCGTGGCAGCTGCTGCTACCGCTACCACCGCTCAGGCGGCCGATCTTCCGGTTGCTCCGGA
>NZ_JASHJI010000019.1 GCF_030733265.1 Roseibium sp. MMSF_3412
CCTTGCGAAGCGCACGTGCGCCAATCCCCTCTATCGCCATCTTCTCTCTCCCAAAACCTAAATCCGGAAACCCTCACAAGCCATCAGCACCCGCTCCTCCAGAGCTGCCCCGGCCCGCCGGTCCCCGCGTCGCAAAAACCCGGAAAAACCGTGCTCAAAACAAACCCAAAGACCCTATTCGGCCGCCTGCGCCATGCCAGCCATCTGGTCCGACGCCGCCTTGATCGCCTTCACAATGTTGTGGTAGCCCGTGCACCGGCAGATGTTACCCTCAAGCTCATCACGGATCGTCGCCTCGTCCAGGTTGCCCGCACCGTGACGGTTGATCATGTCAACCGCGCTCATGATCATCCCCGGCGTGCAGAAACCGCACTGAAGACCGTGATGCTCACGGAACGCTGCCTGAACAGGATGAAGCGAAGCCGCTGACCCGATCCCCTCAAGCGTCACAACCTCAGAACCAGCCGCCTGCGCAGCCAGCATCGTGCACGACTTAACAGCCTTCCCGTCAACATGAACAACACACGCACCGCACTGCGACGTGTCACAACCAACATGCGTCCCCGTCAGACCCCGAACATCACGGATAAAAGATACAAGCAACGTCCGATCCTCAACATCAGCGGATACAGACTTGCCATTCAAAACAAGCGATACAGTCGACATAAATTCATCTCCCATTAGACGGTTCCAGAGCCTCGTCCTCAGACCCGAAACAACAAAACCCGGCTGCGCGCCGGTGTTTTCTCAGATGACACGCCGCTTCAGAAAACGGCAGCCAAAATGATGACGACGGCGCCCAGGCCAACAAGGCCCCAGATCAGCGGACCGCCGAAGACCCGCTCATTGGCAGCGGTCTGCGGTTCGGCAGGTCTGCTTGCAGGGGTATCCATCGCCGTCGGCGCCGGCATGGAAACTTCCTGTTGAGCAGCCTCTTCAACGGGCGCTGCGGGTTCATCCGCGGCAGGCGCACCGGGTGAGGGCTCCGCCTGGTCTGCCACGGTTTCGGAGAACTTTGTGAAGAAGTCCTCGGCCATCTTCTTTGCAGTGGAATCGATCAGCCGGCTGCCGAGCTGAGCCAGCTTGCCACCAACCTGTGCCTTGGCTTCGTAAGTGAGAAGCGTTCCGCCGTCCGCGTCTTCAAGCCTGACATCGGCGGCTCCCTTGGCAAATCCGGCAACACCGCCCTTGCCTTCGCCCACGATCGTGTAGCTCTCCGGCGCGTTGATGTTCTCAAGCGTCACCGCGCCCTTGAACTTCGCCTTGACCGGTCCGATCTTCGACGTCACCGAAGCGTTCATTTCCGTGTCGGATGTCTTTTCCAGGCTCTCGCAGCCGGGTATGCACGCCTTCAGCACCTCGGGATCATTGAGGGCCTGCCAGACCTTCTCCCTGCCGGCCGGTATCAACCTCGTGCCGGATATTTCCATCGTTTCCTCCCACTCGAATTGCTTCAAGTTCCTCACATCGTAGAAAAGAACAGTGGCGTGCGGCTGTACACTGTACTTTAGGCCGGGTCGCGATCAGCTTTACAAGCTTCTCCTACAAGAGCTACTAATTGGCCTTGGCGGCGAACATCCCGATCCAAGAAGGTGCCGGCGCCGGGAGGAGACATTGAACCCGAGATCAGGGACGCGGCACGCGTGCGGCGTGGAGGTCATCACGACCGGCCAGCCGGACGATCAGGCATTCTGGATTGATATCGGCGCGGCTGCGCAGTCAGGGCAGTTCGCTCTCTGCCTGCTTTTTTTCTCACAGGACACGTTCCCACCTGCTCTGATCACCGGCAAGATGGCGACATTTGCGGATGGTCTGCCCTATGCAGCCTGTTCGACGGCGGGCGAAATCGGCGCGCCGGACGGCGACACCGGGCAATGTCTCGCGGTGCTTTTTCCGAAGAAACACTTCCTGACAGTCCCTTTGCGGATAGACGGGATCACCTCCATCGGCTTCGACCGGATCGTGACGCAAGTGAAGGAAGCCCGCCAGACATTCGAAAACGCCAGCGCGCAGCATCACAACGGGTCAGGCGAGGGTGACATTTTCGCGATCTGTCTGATCGACGGCATGTCCGTTGTGGAGGAAATGGTCACGGCCGCCCTTCACTGGGCGCTCGAGGACATTCCGCTTCTGGGCGGCTCCGCCGGAGACAGCATGCGCTTCACGCGGACGTCGCTGGTACTGAACGGCGAGGTCGGCGACGACTGCGCCATCGTGATCTTTTTCAGGAGCACGGTGCCCTTCAAGATCTTCAAGACGGACAATTTCGTGCCGACGGAGCGCAAGCTTGTGGTCACCCGTTCCGACCCGGAGCGGCGTATCATCTATGAATTCAACGCAAGCGAAGCGGCGGCGGAGTATGCCCGGGCTGTCGGCATCGACCCCGGCGCACTGTCGCCGATGAGTTTCGCGTCCCATCCACTGGTCGTCCGCGTCGGCGGCGAGTATTACTGCCGCTCGGTTCAGAAGGTGAACCCGGACGGGTCCCTGTCCTTCTTCTGCGCCATTGATGACGGGATCGTGCTCACGGTCGCGGAACCGACGGGCATGACGCGCTCGACCAACACCGCGTTCGAGAATGTTGTTGCGGAGATCGGCAGCGTCGATTTCGTGCTCGGCTTTGACTGTGTGCTGCGCCGGATCGATGCGCAGAACCGCCAGGCAACGCAACGCATTCAGAAAATCTACCAGAAATACAATGTCGTCGGGTTCAATACCTATGGCGAACAATATCTGTCGATGCACCTCAATCAGACTTTCACCGGCATCGCCTTTGCCAGGGCGGAGCCAAGCGCGGGAGAGCAATCATGAGCCTGTCCGACATTGATGACGTCATGCGCCTGCAAAAAATCAATGCAGCCCTGGTCGACCGGGTCGAACAGGCCATGGACCAGCAGCGCAATGCATTTTCCCTGTTCCAGACCGCGATCTCGCTGGAGGGACAGGTCCGGCGCCGCACGGATGAACTGACGACGGCGCTTCACCGCCTTGAGGAAACGAATATCGAGCTGGCCCGGCAGAAGGATATTTCAGAGCGCGCGAACCGCTCGAAAACGCAGTTCCTGGCCGCGGCGAGCCACGACATCCTGCAACCGCTGAACGCGGCGCAACTGACGATCTCATCCCTTTATGACCTTCAGGCGTCCGATCAGGCCCGCTCCATGGTCAATCAGGTGGAACGTTCCCTGGACACGATGAACGAACTGCTGCGCACGTTACTCGACATCTCCAAGCTGGACGCCGGGGTCACGATGCCGCGGTTTGCCTCCGTGCCCATTCCCCCGATCCTGTCCAGCCTCCTGTCCGACCTGCGCCCGATCGCCGAGAAGAAAGGGCTGCGCCTTCGTGTTGCGGTGACCAATGACTGTGTCTACACGGACCGGCTGATGCTGCGGCGCGCGCTGCAGAACCTGATCACCAACGCGATCCGCTACACCGATCGGGGCGGGGTCCTGATCGGGACGCGCAGACAGGGTGACGACATCGCGATCGAAGTGATCGATACGGGACCCGGCATTCACGAAGATCAGCAGGAAAAGATCTTCGAGGAATTTCACCGCGGGCCGCTGTCTCAGGGCGATGCCGAACACGGCACAGGCCTCGGGCTCGGACTTGCCATCGTCCGCAGGCTGATGACGGCGCTCAATCATGAGGTCAGCGTCCGCTCGACACCGGGCAAGGGCAGCGTCTTCCGCATTCGCGCCAAGCGCACCGACGCGCCGCCATCCGTCATCCATGCAGCGCCGGTGGCCCCGGTTTCAGTCCACTCCAATGCCAGTCTCGCGGGCAAGAAAATCCTGGTGATCGAGAATGACCCGGCCGTGCTGGAGGCGATGGCGGGCCTCTTGTCCAACTGGGGCTGCCTTTACAAAATTGCCCGCTCGACCACCCAGTCCATCGCGGCGCTCGACGACGGCAACTGGCTTCCGGACCTGATCATTGCAGACCATCACCTGGATTTTGGCGACCTGGGGACGGACACGCTCGAAAGGCTGTTCGACCTGCTGCCGGCACGCGTCCCGGCGATCCTGGCAACGGCCGATGCCTCGCAGGCTCTGAGCGAACGCGCCAAGCAGCTGGGTGTCGAACACCTGCCCAAGCCCGTGAAACCAGCGCAACTGCGCGCTTTGGCAACGCATCTGGTCAATTCGAACAAATAGGGTGGTTCAGACCGGTCTCCGCGAGGGCGGTCTAAATCGGAGCAGGCGGTGTCAGCTGTGGTGCCTCGAGGGCGTCTGCGCGTCCCCAGCGATCATCGCATCAAAGGAACCGGTCGAGCCCAGTGCCTCGAGTTTCTTCACCTCGATCACGGCCTGCGTCCGGCTGGCGACACAGAGTTTTCTGAGAATTTCTGAGACATGCGCCTTCACGGTTGTCTCGCCGACCTGAAGCTCATAGGCGATCTGCTTGTTCAGCAAGCCGTTGCAGATCATGTGCAGGACGCGGATTTGCTGGGGCGTCAGGCTGGACAGGCGTTCGATCATTTTCCTTGTCTGGTCGTCCAGCGGTTCGTCGTCCGGATCGGTAAAGGTGTCCGGCAGATAGGTCGCACCGTTCATGACCTGCTGGATCGCCTCGGCCAATGTTGTCTTCTTGGATGACTTGGGTATGAAACCGGCAGCACCGTAGGCCATCACCTGCGCAATGATCGGCGCTTCCTCGGCCCCGGACACCACAACGACGGGAAGCCGCGGATAGTGGGTTCGCAGGTGCAAAAGGCCATCCATGCCCTTCACGCCGGGGATGGACAGGTCCAGAAGGGCAAGGTCAAACCCGGAATCGTCATCCAGCAGCGCACAGGCATCGTCCAGCGACGCGGCATCAAGCGTGTCCGAATTCGGATAGGCAAGCTCCACGGCACTATGCAGCGCTTCCCGGAAAAGCGGATGATCATCGATGATCAGGAACCTGGTTGCGCCTTCAGCCTCGATAGACATTTGTCTGCCTCCCGGATGCGGACGATGGATGCACGACAATCCGCCGCCACGCTCTCCGCTCTTGAAAGGACGGGTCGCTTCCGGCAGACAGCCCGCCGGAAGCCAGAGATCATAACGACCTAGTTCGAGGATGCCAGCTGCTTGGGCAACTTGAACACCCAGATCGATCCACCCTGATTCAGGTAGTTCACCTTCTTGGCGACTTCACCGCCCCAGAGCGGCACCGCACCGCCCCAACCGGACGAGATCGCTATATACTGCTCGCCGTCCATGTCCCAGGTGATCGGTTGACCGACGATACCGGAGCCGGTCTGGAAGGACCAGAGTTCTTCGCCGGTGTCGGCATCAAACGCCTTGAACTGGCCTTCCGGCATTCCGGTGAATACCAGACCGCCAGCCGTGGTCATGACACCACCCCAGAGCGGAGCGTTGTTCTTGTGCTCCCACTTGATTTCACCGGTGTTCGGATCGATCGCCTTCAGCGAACCGATATAGTCCTCGAAGATCGGCTTGATGGTGAAGCCGGAGCCGAGATAGGCGGCGCCTTTCTTGTAGGTGATCGGCTCGTTCCAGATGTCCATGCCCCATTCGTTGGAAGGAACGTAGAACAGGCCGGTGTCCGGACTATGCGCCATCGGCATCCAGTTCTTGCCGCCAAGGAACGAGGGAACGGCAAAAACCACTTCGCCCTTCTTGCCGTCCGCCGCCTTGCTCGGGTCGCCCGGACGATTGCCTTCGTTGAATTTCGGCCGGCCATCCTCGCCGATGCCTTCGGCCCAGGTGATCTGCTTCACGAACGGCCAGGCATTCACGAAAGCACCGTCATCCCGGTTGAGGACATAGAAGAAGCCGTTGCGGTCGGCGGTCGCGTAGCGCTTGTTGCCGCTGGCATCGACGAAGGGAATGACCTCGTTGACGCCGTCGAAATCCCAGCCTTCGCGCGGCGTTGTCTGGTAGTGCCACTTGATTTCGCCGTTTTCCGGATTGATGCCGATGCGGGACGCGGCGTAGAGATTGTCGCCTTCCGTTCCCGACGGGTTTCCGGCTGCGCGCAGCCAACTGTTCCAGGGAGCCGGATTGCCTGCTCCAAAGACAAGGGTATTGGTGTCCTTGTCGTATGTGCCGCCGAGCCAGGTGGCACCACCGCCGGTCTTCCACATGTCGCCCGGCCAGGTGGCGTTGAGCGTGCCGGTCATGGTGCTTTCTTCACCCTTGAACGTGCCCATGTGGCCTTCAATGACAGGACGGGTCCAGACCAGCTCGCCCGTTTCCGCATCACGCGCCTGAACCTCGCCGACAATACCGAACTCACCGCCGGAGTTGCCGGTCACGATCAGCCCGTTCACGATCACAGGTGCGGCGGTGTAGGAATACCCGGCCTTGTAGTCGGCAATTTTCTTGCGCCAGACAACATCACCGGTTTTCAGGTCGAGTGCCACGATGCGGGCATCGAGCGTCCCGAAATAGATCTTGTCGCCGTAGATCGCCGCACCGCGGTTGACGACATCGCAGCAGGGCAGGATGCCCTCCGGCAGACGCGCGTCGTACTGCCAGATCTCCTCGCCGGTTTTCACATCGATCGCATAAAGACGGGAATAGGAACCGGTGATGTACATGACACCGTCATAGATCAGCGGCTGGGTTTCCTGACCGCGCTGTTTCTCGCCCCCCAGCGAAAATGCCCAGGCAGGCACAACATTTTTCACGTTGTCCTTGTTGATGATCTTCAGCGGCGAGAACCGCTGCTGGTCGCGTCCCATTCCGTTGGTCAGAACGCTTCCGGTGGTGGTCGCGTCATTCGCCAGATCTTCTTCCGTTACGTCGGCATGCGCACCTGTCATTGCGAGCGCACTGACCGCTGCCATTGCGAGAAACTTCCTCATCCTGTCTCCTCCCAGGTTCAGTTCGGACTGAGCGACGCGTCCGGATCGCGGATCAAAAACGCTGCTGTCTCCTCACTGAATTTCAGTCTAGTGGAAGTGCCCGCGCTGGAGAATTGCACCATAGTGCACCTTAGAAACGGCGGAATTCCGGGACATTCCGAAAGTGCACCGCAGCAACTACGGGGATTTTTCGCCAGTACGCCCATTTTGCAAAGGCAGGCAGTTTGAGCCTCACCTGACGCTAACGGCGTTTTGAGTTGGCTCTCGCGCCGGAGCACCCTACCGTCTCGGCAACATCCCCTGCCGACCCTGGAAGGTTGCAATGAAGTCCACGGCGCTTTTCGCCCTCCTTTTCCTCGTCTCAGGTACCTCTGCAGCAGTGGCTGAAAGCACACATGACGGGCCCTGCGGCCTGGAGGCTGCCTGCAGCGTCGGTGAAAGGGTCTACCGCGCCAAGGCGCCGGAAAACTGGGACGGGAAGGAAGCCCTGCCGGTTCTGATCCACTTTCACGGGTGGAAGCGCGATTCCAAACATCCGCTGAAGAACCCGAAGGCGCTCAATGCAATCAACGGCAACGGGGCCCTTCTGGTTGCGCCGGAAGGCTTGCACCGGACCTGGGACTTCTGGGAACGGGACAATCGCGATGTGCCTTTTGTCCGCGCCGTCCTGGAAGACGTCGCAAAGCGTTACCCGATCGACCGAAGCCGCATCTACGCAACGGGATTTTCCTATGGGTCCGCGATGGCCTGGCGTGTTGCCTGCGACGCCGGTGACCTGATCGCGGGTATTCTGCCGGCGGCCGGTACGCTTTACAGGCAGAATGCGATCACATGCCCCACGGGCCCGGTGAACGTGATGCACGTGCACGGCTTCAAGGACAATGTGATGAAGATGCCACTGGGGCCCGATGGCGATCCCAATGTGGCGGTCAACCTGTGGCGCCGCACCAATCTGTGCGCTGGCGAACCGGACACCAGCGAGATTGTCAACGGGCATGACTGCCGGACATGGTCAAGCTGTCAGAGCGGCAAGGAAGTGATGCTGTGCGTGCACGATCGCGGCCATATCGTACCAAAAGGCTGGATCGATAACGCCCTGAGCATCGCGCTTCAGCGCTATAGGCTCGCTCCCGGGGCTCACGGTTCAAAATCCGTGGAACCGGAGAGCAGCACCGCGCTAGCGAACTAGATTGGCGCGTCCAGCAGATACTCGAGCTGCGCGTCGGACAGGTCCTCCAGTTCAAGAAGTGCTTCGTATGGATCTCCGGTCAGACCGAGAATGCGCGCGAATGCAGGCTCGGTTTTCATGCCGCCCCGCTTCAGATCGACAATCCGTTCGCGCAACTGCGGCCGCAAGGCCAGAAGTCTTTCCTCAATGCGAAAATGGCGAACGCCCCACTGAACTTCGGTCGCAATTTCCTGGCAGAAGATCTCGATTTCCCATCCCATGGCACAGAACGATGCAATGATCGCGGGGTCAGGCAGATGGTTCGGGGTCCGGATCGAAAAGGACTTCATCTCACCGAAGGAGCGGCGTGCAACATCGGCAAACCTGTCAAAATCCGGTGCGGAACAGGCGATGTCGATGTCGCTCAGAGGCGTCGCAATGCCGAGAGGCGGCGTTCCGATCACTATCGGATCGAACTCGGCAAGCAAACGAAGAAGCGCAAGCTGGTTCACGACATCAAGGTAAGACGGTTTCATCGTCACCATTCAGCGAAAGGAAGGCAGACCCGCGATCCTGGAGCATCGGGCGACAAGTCTGCATCATTTGATGTTGGAAAGCAGTTCATTCGGCAAGGCGCGTCGCGCAGAGCGATGCGGTGTATCGGGCAAGCGGCGCAACGCTGCCGATGGGCTGCTTTCCATCACCCGAAGGGCCGGTCTCCTTTGCCCGCTGACATCGTTGGATCGCACTTGTGGTGGGAAACACCGCGGCGCGCAATCCGCCTCCTCAGCAGACAAAGGAGATTCGGTCAAATGGTGCACACTTATCGCCCGATGCTCTAGTAAATCCGCTGGAACTTCCATTCGTCGGCATCCGGGGTCACGCTTTTCCAGTCGTAGCCGCTGTCGCGCAGTTCTTCGGCCGTTTCAAAGCCCTGTTCGGCAGACCGGTCGATAAACTCCCTGCCGAGATCGGGGTTCTGCTCGACACCGTAACCGCGCAGCAAGTCGAGGCCATAGTTGAACTCACCGACAGGATCACCCGCTTCCGCTGCTTTCCTGTCCCATTCGGCGGCCGCCTCCGGGTTTTCGTCCTGCCCAAGCCCGTTCTGGTCCATGTAAGCCATCCAGGTCATCGTTCCGGTCCAGCCCCGGTCGGCACAATTCTGGAAAACCTTGCGCGCGGCTTCATGGTCACCCCTCTTGGTCATCAGGTAGCCCTGCGCACACACGACCATGTCGACATCGCCTTCCAGCGCCCTGGCAAGCGACTTGTTCAGGCTCATCTCTTCCGGATTGAGCGTGCCGCCGCTGTCGGCGTCGTCAGCCTGCGCCGCGTTTGCGGCCAATCCAGCCGCCAGCAGGGTCATGACAACAATTGATTTCATGTCCGGGCCTCCTTGTTTTCATACCCCGCCCGACGGGGTCAGGCCTTCCGCCGAACGATGCCGCGCGCGGGATCATACCCCAAAATGCTGAGCCCGAGAAACACACCGAAGGCCAGCAGCACCCAGACGAGCGCCATGCCGTTGAACTGGCCATAGAGTGCAAAGCGGATCAGTTCGACACCGTGCGAGAACGGATTGAAGGCGCAAATGTCCCGGAGCAGAGGCGAGGCCTCTGCCATTTTCCAGAGCGGATAGAGCGCCGTCGACAGGAAGAACATCGGGAAGATGACGAAATTCATGACACCGGCAAAGTTTTCCAGCTGGTTGATCGTACTTGAGAGCAGAAGGCCGAGTGCGCCCAGCATCAGGCCAGTCAGGATCAATGCGGGCAGGATCGCGACATATCCCGCAAACGAAAAATCAATGCCCGTCAACGCCGCGATCGCCAGGAAGGTATAGACTTGAAAGATCGATATGGTGGTGCTGGCAAAGAGCTTGCAGAACAGCAGCCACCAGCGCGGGATCGGGCTGGTCATAAGAAGGCGCATCGAGCCCATCTCGCGATCATAGACAAGGCTCAGAGACGACTGCATTCCGGAAAAGAGCTGGATCATGCCGCACAGGCCGGGAACGATATAGACCTCGTAGGTGATGTAGGTCTGGTAGGGCGGCTGGATCGACAGGCCAAGCGCTGCGCGAAACCCGGCTGCAAACACGATCAGCCAGACCAGCGGCCGGACGATCGCGGCCAGAAAGCGGCCACGCTGCGAGACGAATCGCGAGGCCTCCCGATGCACGATGGCAGCAAGGCAGATCAGGGCCGCTTTCATTCACTGCCTCCCGTCATTTCCAGAAAGCGGGATTGCAGGGTCATGCCGTCGGCAATTCCGGCAGCGCTTCCATCAGCCAGAACGATACCCTTGTGCAAGACGATAAGACGGTCGTTGTCCCGCACTTCATCCACGAGATGTGTCGCCCAGAGAACCGTCAGATCCTGCTCTGCGGCCAGGTCATGAACGTGTCCGGTTATTGCCTGGCGGGTGGCGGCGTCGAGACCGACCGTCGGCTCATCCAGCAGCAGCACCTGCGGTTCATGGATCAGCGCCCGGGCAATCTCCATACGTCGGCGATGACCGCCATTCAGCGCGCGGACCTTCTCGTGCATCCGCTCACGCATGTTGACCCGCTCAAGTACGGTGTTTATGCGCTTGTCCGCAACTGTTCCAGACATCCCGTGGAGTGCTGCGAAATATTTCAGATTGCGGCGGACGGTAAGATCCAGATCGAGGGTCGGCTGCTGAAAGACAACACCAATCTGCGCCAGTGCTTTACCGGGCGCGCGTGACAGGGACTGCCCGGCCACACTGACATCGCCTGCATCCGGCACGAACAGGCGCGTCAGGATCGAAAACAACGTGCTCTTCCCCGCACCGTTCGGGCCGAGAAGAGCACAGAACGATCCTTTCTCCAGAGAAAAGCCGACATTGTTAAGCGCCGGCTTCTTTCCGTAGGAATGCGT
Source organism: Roseibium sp. MMSF_3412 (assembly GCF_030733265.1). Lineage (GTDB taxonomy): Bacteria > Pseudomonadota > Alphaproteobacteria > Rhizobiales > Stappiaceae > Roseibium. Next base: position 10,895 of record NZ_JASHJI010000019.1, read on the forward strand.
GATGCCCTGAACGCTCAGGCGCGCTGTCACTTGATGGTGATCTCCAGTTTCTGCAGGTCACTGCCCGGTACGCCAAAATGGTAGGTTCCTGGCTTGATTGCAAGAAAACTGATTTCAACCGTACCGGCTTCGTCGAATTCAAGGCTATCGACGCCAAGCGGCCGGATTTCAATGCCCTCGATGACGATCTCGTCGATCCAGACCGCCCTGAAGAAATCGGCGCCCGCCAAGGCCAGTTCCTGGCTGCCGTCGGCCTCGATCTCGATTTCGTAGTAGGTTCCCGATTTCAGGTCCAGCGTGCCGCTCTCGTTGAGCGGCGTTCCTGCGGACAGTGTCAGGGGCGGCAGATCTTCCCGGTTGTCACGCGACATGATCCCGGCCGCTCCGAAGGTCGGTGCATCGTCGTCGTCATCATCGCCGTCAGCGATGGCCGGAGCAGTCAGGAGCGCAAAAGCGGTGGCAACGGCAAGCAAGAATTTCATGGTTTCCTCCCGGTTCTGTTAATTCGTCGGCCGGTAGGCCGCGCCCCACGGGAAGCGCCCGACCTTGATCGTCTTGACGGGTGCCAGTTCCGCGACATCGATCACCGTCACGTCTCCCGACACGCCATTTGTCGTGAAGAGCAGACTTTCATCACCGTTGAAGGCCATGTGCCAGACGCGGCGGCCCACCAGAATGTAGTCGGTCACCTCGTAGGTTTTCGGATCGACCACAGCAATGTGGTTGGACGGTCCGAGCGCAACGAAGACATGCTTGCCGTCGCGCGTCATCTCGAAGCCGACCGGCTGCACCCGGTCGGGGTGAATGCCCTGGATCTCGAAATTGATCTTGGCTTTTTCTGTCTGGCTTTCCCGGTCGAACACCGTGATCGTGCCGCCAATCTCGGAGCTGACCCAGAGCTCGGATCCGTCATGGGTGAACTCCGCGTGCCGCGGCCGCTGGTCGACGATCGTGTTGGCGAACAGCTCCTGGGTGTCGGTATCGATCCAGTGCGCCATGTTGGTGGTCTCGGAGGTGGTGATCGCGATCTTGCCGTCCGGCGACACCGCCATGCCTTCCGGCTCGATGCCGACGTCGATCTGGGCGATCACCTTGCGGGTCTCGGTATCGACAACGGTCGTGATCGCGTCATCCTCGTTGGCGATGTAGAGATGGCGGTTGTCCGGGTGCAGGACGAACTGTTCCGGGTCCTCGCCGGAGGGCAGTTCGTGCAGGATCTTGCCTGTCTCCGGATCGATCACCTGAACCGTGTCGCTGTCGGAGGCGCACAGATAAAGCACCGAATGATCGATGGCAAAGGTGATGCCGCGCGGCCGTTCCCCAACCTCGAGTGTGCGGACCACCTCGAGGGTATCGATATCGATCACGCTGATGGTGTCGTCCTTTTCGTTGGAGACCCAGATCTCGTCGGCAGCTGCAGTGGAAAGTCCCAGACCGAGCGTCAGCCCGGCAACCGTCAAGAACGTTCGCATGTTTCACTCCCTAGAATGCTGTGCAGGCGCTTTCCGCCGCGTCTATGCCGAGCGTGTCGAGCTCGGTTCTCTGATGCAGAAATCCTTCGAACGGGGCCTGAGCCACGACCGCCCGCGGATGCGTCAGGGGGATGGGTTGGCGCATTTGCCCGTTCCAGGTCCGGAAGGTCTGTGGCCTTCCCTTGAAGCCGGCGAGTTCGAAATCCTCCGACATGATGTAGTCGCGGATGGGCCCGGCTTCGGCCTGGTTGGTCCGTGTCACGGATTCGCCGATGGTGCGCATGGCAGCCCAGGCGGCATAGTCGACCGGACGCATCGGCCTGCCTGCGAGTTCCTCGAAACGGTTCTGCAGCTGGGCCGCACCCCATTGTTCCACCGTGCGGTCCCAGGCGGCCGGAACCAAGCCTTCAGTGCCCGCGACCGGGCGCGGCTCCCAGGCGTTGAACGGCACATAGCGGCCGAAATCGTCGGTCTCGTCGGCGACCACCAGCAGGTGATGTTCGGGAAAGTCCTGCGTAAAGAGCGGCAGCTCCTGAAAGGCGTTGCGGCGCATGTCGGCATCGACGTCCCAGACCTTGCGCTCCAGGATGCGGACGCCGAATTTCCGGGCCGAGTCGTCCAGCGCATCAGCGAAAGCCTGATCCCTGGCGTTCGGTCCGGCAACCACGACCCAATCGGTCCATTTCCTGCGAACACCGAACTGGGCCAGTGCATCCGTGAGCATGGCCCGCGAGGGCAGCGTATGAAGCACGTTGGCGCGGCACGAAGCGTCTCTCAAGGCTGTTTCCGGCGAGCCTGCATTGATGAGAACGGCCGACCCCGCCTCCGGCAGATCGGCAAGGGCGAGCAACTCGTCCGCCGGTGCCTTTACGATGATGAAAGAGGTGATCGCGAGCAACTCGCGCGCGGCGGATAGGAAATCGCCGCCTTCCTCCACGATCCTTGATTCCAGAGCATAGGTCTGCTTCAGGAACCGGCCGGTGGTGGCATTGTCCTTTAGGCCAAGTTCCGCACCCGCGAGGCCCTCGTTCTCCGGGATCGGATCGAGATTTGAGAGGACCGGAGGCTGCGGCTCAACCTTTTCAAGATATCCGACCGTAACGGCGACCTCGGCATGTGCTGCGCCGCAGCAAACCCATAATATCGCTAAGTATTTTGCGATCGACCTGACAATCATCAAACCATCTCCCGCGCCGTTAATACACGCGGCCTCCCAGTGACTTGAAGGTTAGTCTGATGTTTGCCGAAAGAGCAAGGAACCGGGACTTGTCCCTTGGTACAATAGCGCCCCGGGAAGAGCTGTGCGTATCTAACCGCGATGATCTCGGGAGGAGAGAACTCATGAATTTCCGCAACTGCTTGCTTGGCATCTTCGCGGCCGGAACCGCCCTTTCGCTGACCGCGCTCGATCAGATGGGACGGGTGGAAGCACACGGCGATGTCGCCCCTCAGGCCGTCGATACGGCAGGCCTTCCCGACCTCGGCGAAGAGTGGCTTGCCGAAAATCCGTGGCGCGATCCTGAAAGCGAATTCTGGGCGCTTGCGATCAAGATCGGCGCCTCCGGCTACAATCAGAACTGTGCACGCTGCCACGGCCTGGAAGTGATTTCCGGCGGCCTCGCGCCCGATCTGCGCTATCTCGAGGCCGACGACTACGGCGATGAATGGTACCTGGAGCGCTACCAGCACGGCTATACACAGAACGGCATCACCAAGATGCCCGCCTTCGGAGAGCTGCTGGGCCAGGAGGCGGCATGGGCCATCCGGACCTATGTCGAGACGAGGCCGGACGAAGGTGCGCTCGATCCGCATGCCGACCGTTTGAAAGCCATACGGGACAAGATCAAGGACCTTGCGGCCTCAACCTCGGCGGCGGACGCGGAGGACACCGTCGCACCGCTGCGCACCGAAATGTCGGAAATCGCCGATTCACTCGAAACAGGGTCCGGTGCTCCGAAAGCCGATTCCGTTGCTTCACGCGCGGTCTTGCAATTGGACGGGTCTGATGAAAGTCTCAAGAAAACCGCAGAGATTTTGACGATCGGATTGTCGGCCGCCCAATAATGCTCAACCCCGTGCGACAAACGGCACTTGCACTCCTGGCCCTGTTCACCCTGGCCGGGACAAGTGCGTTTGCGCAGAATTGCGAGAATGTGCGCTTTGGCGACGAAGCAGAGCGCAAACCGCAAAATGTCGGCCGGGACATCGTCGGTCAAAGCCTTGACGACATTCAGGAACGCGGCACGATCAAGATCGCGGTCTACGAGGATTTCCCTCCCTTTTCCTACAAGGAGGGTGGCGTCCTGAAGGGTGTTGATATCGAGATCGGCAAGCTGATCGCGGCCGATCTGGGCGTCGAGGCCCAGTTTATCGTGACTGCCGCCGATGAAAATGTCGACGGCGATCTGCGCAACAATGTCTGGCGGGGAAAACTGATCGGCGGACAGATTGCAAATGTCATGCTGCACATTCCCTATGACCGCGAACTTGGCTGCCGGAATGAAATGGTCGTGCTGAACGGGCAGTATTTCAACGAACAGCTGGCGATCGCCTATCGCAAGGACGCCTATCCGGAGGACCCGCCGGTCCCGGCCTATTTCCGCTTCGACACCGTTGGCGTCGAGAACGACACGATTTCGGATTTCTATCTCTCCAGCTTCGCCCGCGGACAGCTCATTGCCAACATGCGGCGGTTCCCGACCACGGACGACGCGATGACCGCGCTTGCCGACGGAGAGGTCATGGCGGTCATGGCACCCTTGTCACAGATCGAGCACGCGCTGACTGACAAACTCGCTGTACACATGCCGCCCTTTCCCGGACTGGCGAAGACTTCCTGGACACTCGGGCTTGCCGTGCGCCACAACTGGCGGCCGCTGTCCTATTCGGTGGATGACGCCATCCGCTATGCCGTCGAGGACGGACGGATGGCGAAAATCTTCGAAGACCATGGCCTGAGCTACACCAAGCCGGACTGGTAACAGGGCTGACCGGTGAGACAGTTGACTTCGGTTTCCTCAAACGCGGAGTAACCGGCCGTCCCGATCCTCGAACCAGATCGCTGCCGCCAATCCCTCCGCGATCGTTTTCTGCGCAAGATCAGTGGTCGATGTCAGGGCAAGCGCCGTCGACAGGCCGTCGGCGGCCGCAGCCGTGTCTGCCTGAACGGTAACCGAGCGCCAGTGCGGTTCGCTCCCGCCAGGACCGGGTCGAACAATATGGCCGCTGCCGTTCTGAAAGCGTGTTCCGTGAGGTGCTGATGTCGCAACAGAGGAACGGCGAAGGTCCACGGTGTCCAGCACGCCATCGCCGGTGCTTCCGATGCCGATAAGGGCAGGTTTCGAGCCGGCGCGGTACTCGCCGACATGGACAAGATGCGGATCGAATCCGTGTGCGTTCAGGACTTCGCTGACCCGGTCCGTCGCAAATCCCTGGGCAATGCCGTTGAGCGTCATGGCCATGCCGGGAACCGAAAAGGAAAGGTCTGCACCATCCCGGAGCACCCTCGTCCAGCCGATCCGTTCGGCAAGCGACTGACGTTCGGACGGCGACAGCCTGTCTTTCGACCGTGCCAGGGCCACCATCATCGGCTGTACCGTCGGGTCGAACAGACCGTCGCTCGTCCTGTGGACCCTGTCGACGATCCCGACCAGGCGCGCAAACTCCGGCGGCATCTTCAGACTGCCGCCGGCGTTCAGCCGATTGAGTGCCGACCCGGGCAGATAGAGGGAAAACAGGTCTTCCATGCGCCGGATCGTGTCCCGAGCTGCAAGGACGGCCTGTTTCGCGTGATCCCGATCTGCCCCGAACAGCCTGATCTCCGCCTCCGCACCAAGCGCGCGTCCGCGCCAGATGACCGTTTCGGCGCGCACGGGCTGCAAGGCCGTGGCCGAGGCGATGCAGCCGGCCATGATTGTCAGGAAACGGCGCCGCGTGGCGGTCATAGCTGCCTCCCGCGCTTGGCCAGTATCAGGGGGACGCACCGATCGTCGTCGTCATGGATAGTCACGCAATCAAGACACTGGAAGCATTCGTCGTAACGAATGCCGCCGGTCGGCTTGATCGCATTGTAATTGCACTTCACGCGGCAGAGCTGACAGGGGCTGCCGCAGGCCGCCCGGCGCGGGATCCAGTTGCGCAGCCTCAAAAATCCACCGATTGCCATAACGGCCCCAAGCGGACAGATGTAACGGCAGAAGCCCTTGAACACCATCATGCTGAGCGCAAGCAGACCGACGCAATAAAGGACGTAGTACCATTCGCGCACGAAGAAAGTGGTGATGGCCGTCTTGAACGGTTCGACCTCAATGGCGGCATCAAGATAGGACGGTGCCGTGAAGATCAGCGCGACCATGCCCGCCAGGATGAGATATTTCAGTTTGACCAGCCAGCGGTCAATCCGGTCAGGCACCCTTATCTGGGGCAGGCGCAGCAGCCGTCCGGCATGATGCATGAATTCCTGCATGGCCCCGAACGGACACAACCAGCCGCAGAAGAAGCCACGTCCCCACAGAATGAAGGTCAGGATCACGACGGCCCAGATCAATAGGGAAAAGGGATCGTACAGCAGGAACGCCAGGCTTTGCCCCTCGAACACGCCGCGCACGACGCCAAGCACCGTCGCAATCGAAAGCTGGCCCTGTCCCCACCAGCCGACAAAGCCGATCACCCCGGCAAGAACGGTAAGGCGAAAGACCGTGTAGTAGCGGAAGCCCGCCAGCTTCGACTGCCCCAGGAAGAGGAGCGGCACCAGCATGACCAGCCCACCTGCCAGAACGATCAGGTCTGCCGAGCGGGCGTCCATGGCCTGACGCCAGACCGGAACCGGGGCCGGAGGTTCGTCCCGAATGAAAAAACGTCCGTCGGTCTTGTGCGGAATGCTGAAGTCAACCGTGCCGATCTCGGGCCTGAAGGAGCCGTGTTCCCGGACCGCGCGGACCGACAGGGACCACTCGCTGGTCGGATCAAAGCCAAGCCGGCGGTCGGTGCGCAGGATCATGGCAAATTCGCCCGGGACGCCGTCGCGCAGTTCGACATCGAGATCCGCGTCGCGCAGGGAAATCGGCAACCCGTTCTGGCTTGCCGTGATCAGGTCAGGGCTGGTGTTGCGGACGAATTCCTCCGTCACCAGACCGTGCCGTCCGGCATCGATCACCAGAAGCGGCTCGTCTTCGGGAGACAGCTCCCGGAAATTCTGCAACTGACGCAGGCTGTCAGGTTCGAGGATTGCCTCGGCGATCGCAGGGGGGCCGAGATCAACCACCCAGAGATCGAGATAAACCGCATCCGGTTCGTCCTTTGCCAGAGGATCGTCATCTGCCCAGATCGTGTCCGCGAACGCCTCGTCAACCTCCCGGTTGGTGACGACGCGCCGACCGGCAATGCCCTCCTCGACCAGTTGTTCCCAAGTCAGGTCTTCGGTGTAGTCAAGGTTCGGTTCGGCTGCCGCGCTCCCGCCAATGCCCTGCATTTTCTCGCGGGCGACCTTGAGGGCCGCGGCAAGCAGGGTTTCGTGGGCAATCCGGACGCTGGCCGTCGCCTTGGTAACGCCGTCCAGATAAACCAGCGACGACCCGCTTCCCCCGTCTCCGTAGGGAACGCCGATCACGAGGCTGTCGGTGATGGAATAGCCCTTGTACTGGGCGATAAAATCCTGAAACGGCGCCTCGCCCAAACCGGAAACGAAAATCGGTTCATTGTGGGAAACGATGTCGACATCGATGAGCCGGCCTTCGAGCGTCAGAATGACGAAGAGGTTGATCGGTGCACCGGAAAACCCCGGCAACGGGGCCAGATGCTGCGTCTCGAAGGCATAGCCGGCCACCCTGCCGTCCAGGTTGATCAGTTCGTAGACGTCGCCCTCAATCAGGTCACCCAGCTGGTAGGGCGGCTGGATGTACCTGGCGGCTTCCTCCCGCTCCAGTTCCAGGGCGCCCGCCAGCGAAACGGCAAACAAGAGTATCGCGCCCGCGCAAATCATAAGCTGCGCCAGCACGCGACCCGTCCTTCGCGTTCCTGGGTGTTTCTCCTCCATGGTTTGCAGTTTTTCCGCACGTGTCAGCTGACGCAACTGTCCTTTAGTGCAGAGTGGATCAAGTCACCTGTCCCGCCGCGGCAATTTCAAAGGACAGTTGCCACGACCGCGAGACAGTCGCCGGACTTGATAAGGCCGGGGAAATGGCGGGCCATGAGAATGCCGGACCGCCCGGCCCGGTACTCAGCCGGAGCGACGCCCGTTCTGCCGATCGTCCAGACCCTTGCGACCACGTCGCCTTTCGAGACGGCCTCCCCCAGGTCGACCAGGGGCTCGATCATGCCTTCGTTCTCGCTGAAGACGAAGCAGTCCCCATCGGGCATATCCAGGGAAATGCTCTCGTCCAGCTGAACTTCGCCCGACAGGATCCCGGCGTGTAACAGAAGATTGCGGACACCCTTTTTCGCGATCGCGACGGACCGTGCCGTTGCGGTGCCGCCGCCGCCAAGTTCAGTGGTGACGAAAACCTTTCCCTGGTTCTCGACCGCCGTGTCGTACATGCCGGTACTGTCGATCTCGAGCATGATCGCCGTGTAAGGCGCGTTGAAGGCGCGGGCAGCCGCAATGCAGGCAGCCTGCTGGTCCTTGTCATCCAGGACATGGGCGGACGCAAACGGCAGGAAGTCCAGCGTCCTGCCGCCCGAGTGGAAGTCGAGAACGACGTCGGCCATTGGTATCAGGACGCTGTCGAAGTAATGCGCGATCTTCTCCGTGACCGTGCCATCCGGCCGTCCCGGAAAAGATCTGTTCAGGTTGCCCCTGTCGATCGGAGAGGTGCGCGTGCCTGCGCGAAATGCAGGATAGTTGAACGCGGGCACGATGATGACGCGGCCCCGAACGTCGTCTTTGGCAAGCGATTGCGCGAGATCCATCAGCGCGATCGGTCCCTCGTATTCATCACCGTGATTACCACCGGTGAGAAGCGCGGTCGGTCCATCGCCGTTCCGGATCACGGTGAGGGGAATCATGACCGAGCCCCAGGCAGAATCGTCTCGGCTGTAAGGCAGGCGGAGGAACCCGTGATGCACACCGTCCTCGTCAAAGGGGATTGTCGGGACAATCGGATTTTGCACCATGGTCAGTCCTTCACGAACAGTTTGCGCGGAACGCTTGCCAGACACTCCGGGGCGCCGTCGCGAATGACGATGCTCTCGGTGATCTCGAACCCCCAGTCCTCCATCCAGAGCCCCGTCATGAAGTGAAAGGTCATGTTCTCCTCAAGGACCGATCTGTCGCCGCTCCTGAGCGACATGGTGCGCTCGCCCCAATCGGGAGGGTAGGACAGGCCGATGGGATATCCGGTCCGATTGTCCTTGATGATGCCGTGTTTCTTGAGAACCGCGAAAAAGGCGAGCGCGATATCCTCGCAGAGATTGCCTGCCCTTGCCGCGTCAAGACCTGCCTCCATGCCTTCCAGAACGGCCTTTTCCGCATCCAGGAAGGTCTGCGTTGGCTTGCCGAGAAACAGCGTTCTGGAAAGCGGGCAATGGTAACGGCGATAGGCGCCCGCCACCTCGAAAAACGTCCCCTCGCCCGATTTCATGGGCTTGTCGTCCCAGGTGAGATGGGGGGCTGCCGCATCGCTTCCAGACGGCAGCAGGGGTACGATCGCCGGATAGTCGCCGCCTGCGCCGAGCTCCGCGTCGTAGCGCAATCCGGCGTCGTAGATATCCGCCACGAGATCGCATTTGCGCAGGCCCGGCTCCGCCTTTTCAACAATGCGGGCGTGGATCTTCTCGACCAGCTTTCCCGCCGTGCGCATGTAGGCAAGTTCCTGATCTGACTTGACCGCCCGCTGCCAGTTCACGAGGGCGGTCACATCGTGGAAGCGGGCGTTCGGCAATCCTTTCTGCAGTGCGGCGAAACTGGCGGCGCTGAACCAGTAATTGTCCATTTCGACGCCGATGCGCAGCGATCCCGCGCCGCGCTCTTCGATGCGCGCGGCCAGGTAATCCATCGGATGGCGTTCGGTCGATTGCACGTAGTGATCGGGATAACCGATGATGTTGTCCGGGTTCATGAAACAGGTTCGCAGCGCACCTTGTGCGTCCTGGCCGCGCCCGAACCAGACGGGATCGCTATCCAGCCCGAGCAGGACCGCCTGGTGAACATAGAAGGACCAGCCGTCATACCCGGTCAGCCAGGCCATGTTGGAAGGGTCGGAGACGATCATGAATTCGACCCCGGCTGTTTCCATCGCGCTGCGCGTTTTGGCAATCCTGCGTTCGTATTCGTCCCTGGTGAAATGCAGCGTCGGTTCGATCATGCGGGTGGTCCGGTAAGGCGTTAGGCGTTAGGCGTTGAAATTCGTTCCTGAACCCGAGGCCTCCGCGCGCTCACGCGCAAAGGTCGCAATGGCCGTATCTTGGATACCGGTCCCGGTCAGGTCGCAGATGGTGATCTGTTGCGCATTTCCGCGCCCCCTGGCCGTGCCCGCAACGATGTCGCCGAGTTCGTCATATTGCCGGCCGGAGGGGACAGCCCCCGCCGAAATGGCGTGGTGCAGTTCGCCCAGTATCTCGGTTTGCGACTGTCTGTCGGGCACGTAGAGATCGGCAACCGCGAGACAGGCCGGTTCCAGCTCCAGCTTGTTCTCCTGATCCGAACCCATCGCCGTCACATGATGCCCGGCACGTAGCCAGTCCGCCTTGATCAGCGGCTCCGCACTCGGTGTCGTGGTGACAATGACATCGGCTTCCCGGACCGCCTGTTCAAGGTGTTGTGTCGCCGTGACGCCGATACCAAGCGTATCGCTCATTTCTGCCGCAGCTGCCTGCGCTTTCGAAACGTCCCTTGCCCAGAAAGAGGCTCTCTCGATGGGCCGGACCAGGCAAAGGGCCTGAAGCTGAAGTTTTGCCTGTGCGCCCGCCCCGACGATGCAGGCCGTTCTGGCAGTTTCGGGTGCCAGGTGCTTTGCGGCCACGGCTCCCGCCGCCGCGGTGCGAATGTCCGTTAGATACCCATTGTCCAGGAGCAATGCTTCGACAAAACCGGTGCGTGCTGAAAACAGGACCATCAGGCCCGACGCGCTTGGCAGACCCTGTTTCGGATTGTCGAAAAATCCCGACGCCATCTTGATCGCATAGCTGTCAATGCCCGGCACATAGGCGGTCTTGACGTCCACTTCACCGTGAAACGCGGGGATCAGCATGGAGAGGATCGGCGGCATCTCGACGCCGCCGGCCGCCAGAAGCGAAAAGGCGCGCTCGACACATTCGACAGCGTCGATATCCAGCTTCACGATTTCACGGAGATCCGCCTCTGCAAGTATCTTGATCGCGGGCAATCCTCAATGCTCCCCTTCATGCATCAGATCCACGGTTTCGCCGCAGATGATGCGCCTGTGCATGGTCATGTCGATGTTGCAACCGGTCAGCAGCGCGACGGCCGGGCCTGACAGGTTAACCTTCTCTGCCAGAATGGCGGCAAGGCAGACCGCGCCCGAGCCTTCTACGACCTGCTGTTCCTGCCAATAGGCATGCCGGATGCCCTCGGCGATTTCCGCCTCGCTCAGCAGCACGATCTGATCGACGAGATCGCGGGTCATGCGGAAGGTGTACCGGTTGTCGAGACCGATGCCGCCGCCAAGCGAATCCGCCAGTGTCGGCAGCTCCGGCACCTGGACAGGGTGCCCCGCGTCCAGCGAGGCGGCCATCGCCGCGCCGCGTTCCATGGAGACACCGATAATCCGCACGTCCGGATTCAAAGCCTTTATGGCAGCGGCCACCCCGGAGATGAGCCCGCCGCCGGACAGGGGCACGAGCACCGTGCCGACCTCCGGGACATCCTCAAGAATTTCCAGCCCGACCGTCCCCTGACCGGCGATGATGTCCGCGTGATCAAACGGAGGTACCAGTGTCATCCCTTCTTCAGCGACCAGGCGGTCGACCTCCACCTGGGCTTCGTCCTGGGAAACGCCGACGATGCGCACCTCCGCGCCGAGTGCCCTGATACCCTCGACCTTGTTTTGCGGCACAAGGCGGGACATGCAGATGATGCACCTGATGCCGGCCTCCCTGGCCGCATGGGCGAGCCCGCGGCCGTGGTTGCCTGTGGAAACGCCAACAACGCCGTTGCTGCGGGACGTTTCATCGAGCGCCAGAACCGCATTGGCGGCGCCGCGCAGTTTGAAACTCCCGGTCTTTTGCAGATGTTCAAGTTTCAGATGCACGGAGGTCCCGCAAAGCGTTGTCAGGGATGGCGAGGGAACAACCGGCGTGCGCAGGACAGTGCCGGCAATGCGCTGTCTTGCCTTGATGAAAGTGTCCGCGGCGAGCGGGGAGGAATGCAGGTTCATGCAGCGACTCGGATTATCCGCTTGGCGGAGCAAGGTCGCGGACGTATCCGAAACCGATCCGGCGATGATGGGAAAGAACATCGAGCCAGGTCAAGAGCCTGATTGACATCGAATGCGACAGGCGCTCCCGAACGCGGTTGCGAACTGCGGACAGGCTACATCTGGTTCGGCAGGAACAGAACCAGGGCAGGCAGCGACAACAGAAGCAGAAGACGGATGATGTCCACCATCCAGAACGGCGTAACGCCCCTGAAGATCGTCGCTGTCGGCACGTCCCGCACCACCGCCCTCAAGACGAAGACATTCAAACCGACAGGCGGCGTGATCAGGCTGATTTCGGTGACAACCACCACGATGATCCCGAACCAGATCGGATCGTAGCCAAGCCCGGTCACGATCGGAAAGAAGATCGGGACTGTCAGGAGCAACATGGACAGGCTCTCAAAGACGCAGCCGAGCGCGATGTAGATCAGGAGGATGATGCACATGACCACCCAGGGCGGCAGGTCATAGGCCGTCACCAGATTGCTGAGCGCGGCCGGAAGTCCGGCGACATTGACGAAATTGGAAAAAATCCACGCACCGATCAGCACCGCAAACAGTCCGGCCGTCGTCATGGCGGTCTCGCGCAGAGCGTCGAACGTGTCGGACAGCGACAGGCGCCGGCGGGCAATGGCAATCAGGAAGGCCCCCATCGCGCCCATTCCGGCCGCTTCGGTCGGCGAAAAACTCAGGTTGAGCGGCGGAACATCAAACACGCCGTAGAGACCGCCAATCACCAGGAAGAACAGCAGAAGAACCGCCCAGACGTCCTTCAGCGCGGCCAGTCTTTCCGCAACGCTCGCACGCGGTCCGGCTGGACCGGCCTCAGGGTCGCGCCAGACCGTGAACTTGACGGCCACCAGATAGAGCACGATCCCGATCAGGCCGGGAATGACCCCGGCGACGAAGAGCTTGCCGATGGAGGTTTCGGTCAGGAGCCCGTAAATCACGAGTATGACGGAAGGCGGGATCAGGATACCGAGCGTTCCGCCGGCGGCGATCGAGGCGGTCGACAGCTTGTCGCTGTAGTTGAAGCGGCGCATCTCGGGCATCGCGACCTTCGACATGGTCGCGGCCGTGGCAAGCGATGATCCCGATATGGCGGCGAAGCCGCCGCAGGCGACGATGGTCGCCATGGCGAGGCCACCGCGCAGATGACCCAGAAACGCGTTCGAAGCGGCATAGAGTTCCCTGCTGATGCCGGCCTTGTTCACGAACAGGCCCATCAGGATGAAAAGGGGAACAACGGACAGCCCGTAGTCCTGGCTGGTATCGATGATCAGGCGTGCCGCCATGGAAATCGATGCCCGGTAGCTGGTCTCGAGCATGAAGCCGACCATGCCGACAAAACCCATGGCAAACGCGATCGGAATGCGCAGCATGACCAGAACGAGCACTGCTGCAAACCCGAGAAGACCTTCAAGCATCCGATCCGCCCATCAGTTTCGGTGCAAACAGATAGCCGAGACCCCGGACGATCAGGACCACGGCCGTGATCGCGGTAACGGCAGCGATGAACCAGCCGACAAAATGGAGCGGCAGCCGCAGATATTCCATGACATCGCCGTAGGACCTGCTGCGCTCTGCAAGGACATATACGCGCTCGGCCGGCCAGATCAGGATGATGCCGCAAAAGAGGTTGGTGAAGGCGTCGCGCCAGCGCGTCAGATGGTTGCGTTTGAAAACGCCATCGAGCAGATCAACACTGATGTGCCCCCCCTGCGCGGAGACCACCGGAAGCACGGAAAAGACCGTGATTGCCATCAGGAGACGCGTCATGTCCGCGGCCACTTCTATCGGTGCGTTCAAGACGGAGCGCAGCACGACATCGCAAAATGTCATGACCATCAGGACAAAAAGCGCGAGCGCGGCAAGCAGGGCCGGCAGCCTCGCTGCAAGCTTCATGAAATGCGACACGTGTGTTTCCTTGGAAAGCCGGCGGTCCGGAAGGTCCGGACCACCTGGTGCGGTCAGTTGCCCGCCATTTCCTTCTTGACCATTTCATAGGCCGCCTCGGCGTCGAGACCGGCTTCCGTCAGTTCCGCCAGCACCTTGGCCTTGACCTCGGCAGCGATTTTCTCGAAGGCGGCAACGTCGTCTTCGCTCGCGGCCGTGATCTTGGTGCCTTCCGCGCCTTTCGTTGACTCATAGGCGATCTTGTCGGACTTGTCCCATGCAGCGCCCGCCATGCGGCTGGCCGGCTCACCGAAGACGTTTTCGTCGAGCGCTTTCTGAACTTCCTCGGGCAGGCTGTCGAACTTCTCCTGGCTCATGATGATCGCGAAGGAGCCGCGGTAGAGGCCGCCGGGCATGTCGTAAAGGTTCTTGGCAACCTCGTTCAACTTGAAGCCGACACGCTCGCCGACATTCATGGCGACCGCGTCGGCCGCGCCGGAATCAAGCGTTTCATAAACCTTGGGTGCGGGCACGTTGATGCCGATCAGGCCCAGAGCCGCTCCGACATCGCCGGCAACGCCGCCACCGATACGGGTTTTCAGACCGTCCATGTCGGCAAGGCTTGCAACGTCCTTGCTCGAGTGGATCTGCCCCGGACCATGCGTGTTGAGGGAGATAACCTTCACGCCCCGGTGCTCATCGAGCTTGTCCAGATGTTCCTCATGCACGCGCCAGTAGGCAACCGAGGCTGCCTCGGCACTGCCCTCGTATCCCGGTAGTTCGATCAGTTTCGTCGCGACGAAGCGGCCGGGCTGGTAGCCATGAAAGATGATGGCAATGTCAGCCGCACCATCGAGGATGAGATCCATCTGTGCAGGGGGCGGTGCAAGACCGAAAACAAGCTCGCCGGAAACTTCGCCTTCCGTCGACTTTTCCATCATGTCGACGAGGCCTGCAAAGATTTCGGTGTTGATGCCGTGCGTTGGCGGCAGCCAGCTGGAAATTTTCAGTACGGTTTCAGCCGAAAGCGCCGAAACGCTCAGGCAGAGCGAAACGGCCGTGGCACCTGCAATCCTGATAAGCGACTTCATTTTTCTCTCCCTCGGAATGTGTCTCAAAAGGGCAATTCCTCCGCGCCCGAGACCGACCTTCAAATTTTCCCTTCAACTCGTCTGCTTGTCAAGAAATATGAAACTGCATATATTTCCTGGGGCGAGCGAAGGCTCATATTCCGCTTCAGCAATGCACCATCGCGCGCCGAGCTCTCCATGTAAGCGCATGACAACACGCTCTTTTCTCAGAGTTTCACCGGACTTGATCCTGTCCGGTCGGACGTGGAACTCCCGAAAGGTGCCTCCATCGACTGCTTGCCCGTATTATTGACCGACCGGACGATAAATGCAAACACAAATGTCACGAATGCCGAAATCCGATGCATCGGGAAACCGATCCATTGTATAGGTGGCACTTGAACGAGGGAGGATTGCATTGGAAATACCGTTCAAAACCAAACGCATGCTCAATTTCGGCGACTGCGACATTTCCGGGACCGCCTATTTTCCGTCCTATCTGAACATCCTCAACGGTGTGAACGAGGAGTTCTGGCTGGAACTTGGCTACCCCTGGCACAAGATCATCTGGGAAGAGCGGTGGGGCACACCCACGGTCCATATCTCCAGCGACTTTTCCAGCCCGTCCTTCTTCGGAGAAGAACTCGAGTTCGAGGTCACGGTGCAGCGCGTCGGCCGGTCGTCGGTCACCATTCATCACGAAATCAGCTGCAAGGGTCAGAAACGCTGGTCGAGCACGCAGGTTCTGGCGGCCAGCAATCTGGACGAACATACGTCCATCCCCTGGCCGGATGATGTGAAGGCAGCATTGCTGGCATGTATCCCGCCGACCGACTGAAGCCCGGCGGGCTCAGGGCAGAAGCTGGATATTGCCGAAGGCCGCGTCACTGTTCAGGATGTCGACCCGCTTGTTCGCGATCCTGATCGCGCCATCCACGACGGCAAGTTCGTGGATCGCGGTCAGGGCCAGAAGGAACTGCTCGTCGAGCCTGGTCTCGACATAGTGCATCGAGGTGTTCGTCACGATGCGGTCTTCGCGCATCTCGTCGATGAAGGGGCGCTGAATGACGTGATGACACCGGCTCTTGGGTTTCTGGCTGAAGGTCCTGGCTCCGTTCAGCCGCTCGACCCGCAGCCGCAGCATGAACATGTCCTCATAGAGCAGGGACGTGACCAGGTGCGGGTCCGTCTGCTTGTAGTCAAGCGGCATCCAGTAATGGCCGTCTTCAAGCCAGAGCGACAGCCATTCATCGTAGCGGCCCTCGTCGAGCATGCGCGCCTCGTCATAGATGAAGTCGATGACCTGTTCCCTGGTGACCGGCATCACGCGTCCTCCATCGAGACTGTCATGAATTTCACCCAGGCATCGAACTGGTTGCGCATCTGGCGCTCGGTGGTGCCGTTCTCAACCGCCTCTTGATCAAACTCCTCGTCGCCGGTCCTCAGCCGCTGGACATTGACCCACTCCATGCCATTCGACATCAGGCCTTCCTGCGCCCGTTCATACATTTCCAGATCGTCATGGCCGACAATGGATGTCGGTGCGTTGATCATGCGATTGTACATGGCCGTACGCGCCAGCAACTGATCCGGCGCGCCGACAAGGCGGTAGATGTAGCTTTCCACGAGGGTCTTGTCCGGCCCGAGCGGAATGAAATTCCGGAGCTGCTGGATCGGTCCCTTGATCATGATGTTCGGAAAATAGACGGTGTTGTGCCGGTTCTCGTCCAGGATCGCCTTGGCGCGCTCCTCGCCATAGGTCTCGCACAGGGACTCGAAATAGCCCGGTATCGCCGAGTAGTCGGAGTGAATGGAATGGTGGACGCCGGTATGCCCGTGGCCGTTCGGCCAAGTGCGTATGCCCATCTTTTCAAAGAATTCGTAGGGCGACATGAAGGGGGCGATGATTTCCATCGCGGGCGGCCGCGGCTCCGGGTTGCCCATTTCCTTCCAGATGTTGACCGCCGTGCCGGCCGAACTTTCATGGGCAACCATCGGATGGCAGGTGTCCGTCTGGTTTTCGACCAGCATTTTCCAGTTGCACTTGTGCATGTAGCGCAAGGGCGGTCCGGCAATTTCAAGACGCCCCTCCGGAGACCGGTCGACCATGTTGTCGATCGATGACAGGCTGCCTCCGAAATAGTCTTCAAATCCGATGCCTTCGGGCGCGAGCCTTGCGAACACGAAGCCGCGATAGTTGCGCACCGCCCCGACCGGGGTCATGCCTTTCGCGCTTTCACTGTCCTCAAAGCCGGTATCCTCGTAGCCTTTCTTCAGCGGGATCGCGAGCAGGCAACCGTTCGTCTTGAAGGACCAGGCATGATACGGACAGCGGAAGAACTTGCCCGTGTTGCCTTCCCGATCGATGGCGATTTTCGTGCCCTTGTGCGGACACCGGTTGAACAGCACATAGATCTCGCCGTCCGAATGACGGACCTGGATGACGGGTTGATCGCCGATCTGGGTGGTGAAGTAGTCTCCCTTTTTCGGAGTCTGACTTTCGTGTCCGACAAATACCCAGGTGTTCGCGAAGAGATGCGTCATCTCCAGTCGGTAGACCTCAGGGCTGGTATAAACGTCCCGGTGCACCTGCGGTCCGGTAAAAAGGGCGGTTATCTCGCTGGCTGTCCGCATGCTGGCTCCTCCTCCGGTCTGTGACCCTGAACGTGAATGGCAACTAAAGATCGAGCACCAGGCGGGCTGACTTCGCCCGGCTGACACAAATCTGCATGACCTTGCCGGACGCCTTTTCAGCATCGGACAGGACGACATCGCGGTGATCGGGCTCGCCGCTGATCACGTCTGTCTGGCAAATGCCGCAATCGCCGCGCTGGCAATCATACATGACGTCGAGACCGGCATCCTCGAGCGCCTCGATGATTGTCTGGCCCGGAGCGACGGTCACGACCTGACCGGTCTCGTGAACCTCCACCTCGAACGCCGCATCACCGTCCTGAGGCTCGGGAGAACTGAAGAGTTCGACATGGACCGCGCTGTCCGGAATTCCCGCCTCCGACGCCGCGCTCCGCGCCGCGTCAATCATGCCCTTGGGGCCGCAGATATAAACATGCGTTCCGGGCGGCTGCCCGCGCATAAGCGCGGAAAGATCGACCGGCTCCACATCGTCGAAATAGAGTTTGACGGCCTCCCCGAAGGCTGCCGTCAAGCTGTCGGCAAAACCCATTCCGGACGCGGTGCGGGCCGCGTAGTGCAATTGAAAAGCCCGGCCGCCTGCATGAAGACGGGTCGCCATGGATATCAGCGGTGTAATGCCGATGCCGCCCGCCAGAAGGAGCGAGAAGCCGGGATCATCCACAAGCGGAAAGTCGTTCCCGGGGCCGGTTGCCGTCACGGTTTGTCCCGGGGCCAGGCCGTGCATTGCCCTGGAACCGCCCTGCCCATCGTCCTCGCGCTGGACGGCGACGTCGAAGGTGTCAGACGCTTGCGGCCAGTCAATCAGGGAATAGGACCGGATACCGGCCGGTCCGAGATCGAAATCGACATGGGCGCCGGGTTCGTAGGCCGGCAGTGCCGAACCGTCTGCTGCCGCGAACCTGAAAACGGAGATCCGATCCGTCTCCCTTTCCACGCTTTGAAGAACAAGTTTCACCGGCGTCTCCTCTCGTCAATAAATATGAAATTTCATATAATTTGAGTCAAGCCTCTTTTTTTCCGAAATGTTCCGGGCTAAACGAAAACAGTTTCGCAGATAAATCAACGCGGCAGACAAAACCTCATCCCGAGGAGGACCAGAATGGTCCGTCTCGAAGGATGGGCCACAAATGCCGAATGTTTGGCCTATCCTTCGAGACGCTGCTGACGCAGCTCCTCAGGATGAGGGCGGTGGTCAAAGCCCGGCAAGCTGGACCAACAAACTGATGCAACTCTTGGGGATTGCCGGTTGGCACAACAGCCTTGAACACATGCGCTCACGTCGGGGACAATCATTGGCACAGGCACCGGGAAAATTCGTTTCTTCTTACCTGCTCTATCTTCTTGCTGCCTCGAGCGAGGCCGCCAGTCATCAATTCCATGCGCGGGTGCGCGAAATGGGTCTGCGCGTGCCGGAATGGCGCGTCCTTGCCTGTCTCTTCGATCAGGACGGACTGATGATCACCCAGCTGGCACGCTTTTCACTCATGGAGCAGTCGCGCATGACGCGCATCGTTGACCAGATGGAAAAGCGCGGTCTCGTTGCCAGAAAAAGCGACGAGGGTGACGGACGGCGTGTGCGGGTGTACCTGACTGCTGACGGCCAGTCGTTGAGCGCAGACCTGGTCGAAGAAGCGCAGGATCACGAAACGAGACTTCTGTCAGCGCTCAGCCCGGCCGATGCGGAGCGGATCAAGCCGTCACTGGTCCGCCTTCTGGAAGCCCTGGACTCGTCCCTGATTTCGAACGAATAAACAGGAGACACCTCAGACCGGATCAGGCGTCGACGGTGGCACCGAGGCAGTGCCGCTTCTCAAGGAAGGACCAGATGGACCGGGTGACACGGTTCGAATGCGGTTTGTGCCGGAACAGCCTTATTTCCAGGGGAACTTCCCAATCCGGTGCGCCGGTCTGCACGAGAATGCCCGCTTTCATGTCAGGCGCGACAAGGCTTCTCGGCAGCCAGGCCACGCCCATGCCGTCACGCGCGCGGATACGAAGAGCCCCGGCCATGGAGTTCTCGTAAACGATCCGAAGCCGGTCGCCCAATCCCTCGCTGTTGAACAAGGATTCCAGATGGCGCGCGATCGGCGCGTCTTCACCGAACCTCAAAAACGGCATCTCGATCCCGTCCGCGCTGAAACTGAAAAGAGGCGTGCCGTCGGATTGCGGCTTGGAGACGGGGATCAGGCTGTCGTAACCGATGGTGAGCGCGTTGGCGTCTTCAACCTTGCCGCGCGCAAGCTCCGCCGCTGGACCGTTATAGCGAACGTGCCGGCTCTCATAAGCGATCACGAAATCAACGTCGCCATTCTTGAGATCCCGCATGCAATTGGGCAGATCGTCCGCTCTCAGGCGTGAAAGAATAGGGCCGAAACTTTCTTCAAAACCCTGCAGCCATGCCGGATAGAAGCGCCAGCCGATTGAATGCTGCGCGCCGAAGGTCACGACATATTTGTCCGGCAACGATTGCGCTTCGAGGATCTGGCTGCGCTCCTGCTCGATCCTGTCCAGGGCCTGCTGCCCTGCCTCCAGCATCTGCAGACCGGCAGCCGTGAGGCGGACCGGTTGCCGCGACCGGTCAACGAGCGTCACGCCGATCCAGCTCTCCAGCGACCTGATCCGGCGGCTGAAAGCGGACTGACTGAGATTGCTGAGGTCCGCGGCCTGGGAAAAGTTGCCTGTCTTGTGCAGACGGGAGAGATCCCGGAACAGATAGATATCCATGAGAACGCAACATATTGCAAAATTTGCATAATGTCATGCAAACATACTATTGGATTTGCGTCTGAATTTGCCTCAATTTTGAGCTTGAGGAAAATCTAAGCAGAGCCATAACATGTCCGTCGAAAAACTCATGCCGAACGCAACAAAGCGGATCGAATTCAACCGGTTCCCGAGAGTGGATTTGTGTCATCAGCCAACGCCAATTGAAGAGATGCCGCGTCTTGGCGCGTATCTGGGCGGACCGAAACTCTATATCAAGCGCGATGACTGCACGGGACTTGCGACGGGCGGCAACAAGACGCGCAAGCTCGAGTTCCTGATGGGAGAAGCGCTGCGCGAGGGCGCCGACATGATTGTCACCCAGGGTGCCGTCCAATCAAATCATGTGCGCCAGTCCGCGGCAGCCGCCTGCAAGCTGGGAATGAAATGCCATGTTCTGCTTGAAAGACGTGTGCCTGACCGGGACGAAAGCTACGAGAAGACCGGCAATGTCTTCCTTGACAAGCTGTTCGGAACGACATTCGAGTTCCGGCCAAACGGGCTCGACATGAATGCCGAGGCGCTGGAGGTCACGGAAAGTCTGCGCAACGCCGGGCACAAGCCCTATTTCATTCCCGGAGGCGGCTCAAACGCGACCGGCGCGCTCGGCTATGCAAACTGCGCGCAGGAGGTTGTCGACCAGTCGGTCCAGAGCGGCCTCCACTTCCAGTGGCTGGTCATGGGAACAGGAAGTTCCGGCACCCAGGCCGGGCTCGTCGCGGGTTTCCACATTCTGGAGTATGATCTGCCCGTGATGGGGATCAGCGTGCGCCAGCCGAAGGAACGGCAGACCGGTGCCGTTCTTGCCACGACACAGAAAACGCTGGCGCATCTGGGAGGACCTGAGATCGCACCGGACAAAATCCTGGTCGATGACGGTTATGTCGGCGAAGGCTACGGTATCCCGGCTCCTTCCACACTTGAAGCAATACGGTTGACGGCGCGTCAGGAAGGCATTCTTCTTGATCCTGTCTATTCGGCAAAGGGCATGGCCGGTCTGATCGGTCTTGTCCGCAGCGGTTTTTTCAAACCGGAGGACAATGTCCTGTTTTTGCATACGGGCGGATCGACGTCCCTGTTTGCCTATGAAGATCAGATTTCCGAGGACCTGGCGTAAGCGAAACCATCAAAACCCAAAAAAACAGGTCACCGGCACCATCCACCAGAGGAGTGAATCATGAAATCAAGTCTTAAGTGTCTTACTGTCGCAACCGCGATGAGCGTCTTTGCAGTGCCGGCCTTCGCGGCCGAAGAAGTGAAGATCGGCGTTCCGTCCTGGACCGGCGCACAGGCGATTGCCCACCTTTTGGCCGCTGTTGTCGAAATGCGGATTGGCGGCAAGGCGGAAATGGTTCCGGGTAACAATGCAACGATTTTCCAGGCCATGGACCAGGGCAAGGGCGACATTGACGTCCATCCCGACGTCTGGCTGCCGAACCAGGAGAGCTTTACCAAGAAGTATGTCGACGGTGCCGGCACCGTGACGCTGTCGTCCAATCCTTACGAAGGCAACCAGGGTTTCTGCGTCTCCAAGGATTTCGGCGAAGCCAACAACATCACCGATATCGCCGATCTCGGCCGTCCTGATGTTGCCGAAAAGATGGACAGCGACGGAAACGGCAAAGGTGAAATGTGGATCGGTGCACCCGGCTGGGCGTCGGCAAACGTCAACGAAGTCAAGGTGCGCGACTATGGCCTGATGGATTTCATCGAGCCGGTCCGCGCCGAGGAAAGCGTCAAGACCGCACGCGTCAAGGACAGTATCGCAAAGGGCGAGGGCTATGCCTTCTACTGCTACAAGCCGCATGCGATCTGGTACATGTTCGACGTCGAGATGCTGAGCGAGCCGACATATGACCCGGCAAAATACGTCATGGTCCAGCCGTCCGATGATGCCGACTGGTTCGAAAAATCGAATGTCGAAACCAAGGACGCGTTGAAGAAGGTTCAGATCGCCTGGTCCAATTCCCTTGCGGATCGTTCCCCGGCCATCGCCGAGTTCTTTTCCAAGTTCTCGCTGACCGCCGATGACGTCAGCGGTTTCGCCTTCGAGATCAGCGGGAACGGCAAGGATCCGGCAGACGTTGCACGCGAGTGGGTTGAAGCAAACCCGGATCGCGTCGATGCCTGGCTCGGGCTCTGATCGTCAGAGACTGCAAACAAGGCGGTGCCGGTCAAGCCGGCACCGCACAGCCGTGACCAATCAGTTTTTCTTATCCTGCGGGGCGCCGTGATCCATGAGTGATGAGACCGTCATCGAGATCTCCAATGTCTGGAAAATCTTCGGCACAGACCCGAAGGCCGCGCTCAGCGCGATCCTTGAAGAGGGGCTGACCAAGGCGGAGGTTCTTGCACAGTACAACGCCGTGGTCGGCGTCGCCGATGTCAGCCTGCATGTCAACCGCGGTGAGATCTTCTGCATCATGGGTCTCTCGGGCAGCGGCAAGTCCACGCTTGTGCGTCACTTCAACCGGCTGTTGGAACCGACCTCGGGCAAGATCCTGATCGAGGGGACGGACGTCATGGCCCTCGGCACCAAGGACCTTCAGACCTTCCGCAACCGCAAGATCGGAATGGTTTTTCAGAATTTCGCGCTGATGCCGCACCGGTCCGTTCTGGACAATGTGGCGATGCCTCTTGAAATCCGCGAGGTTTCAAAGAATGAACGCATGCGCCAGGCAGCCGCCTTTCTGGAAATCGTCGAGCTGGGTGCCTGGGGATCCA
This sequence comes from Roseibium sp. MMSF_3412, assembly GCF_030733265.1. Lineage (GTDB taxonomy): Bacteria > Pseudomonadota > Alphaproteobacteria > Rhizobiales > Stappiaceae > Roseibium. The sequence continues at coordinate 33,848 of NZ_JASHJI010000019.1, forward strand.
AATACGCGCATGAACTCTCGGGCGGCATGCAGCAACGCGTCGGACTGGCCCGCGCCCTTGCCGCCAATCCGGACGTCCTTCTCATGGACGAACCGTTCAGCGCGCTCGACCCGCTGATCCGCCGCCAGTTGCAGGACGAGTTCATCCGGCTCAGCCAGATCCTGAAGAAGACGACCGTCTTCATCACGCACGACCTCGACGAGGCGGTTCGCATCGGTGACCGCATCGCGATCATGCGGGACGGGCGGGTCGTTCAGATCGGCACGGCGGAAGACATCGTGATGCACCCCGCCGATGATTATGTTGCCGATTTCGTCGCCGGGATCTCGCGGCTGAAAGTCGTCCGGGCACATGCGGTGATGCAGCCGCTCGAAGCCTATACCGGCGCGAACGGCCCCGTGCCGGAAAACGCACCGCGCGTCGGCGAGAGCGAGACACTCAGCACGCTCATCAACATGGCGATCGACACAGGCGATGCGATCATTGTCGAGGACAACGGCGCCGATGTCGGCGTGATCACACGGGAAAACATCCTGCGGACCGTTATTGAGGGGACAGAGGTATCATGATGGATCAGATCAACACGCCCCTGACCGACAACGAGGCCGAGGCGGCCCGGATCTACACCGAGGAACGCCGGAAAAACATAGCCGAGTTCGTGCGCACAAATCCCGAATACTATATCGAGAATTTCGACAGGATCGGCGCAAGTTCCCGCTTTACCGCAACCTTCAACATGATGGCCGGGCTGTTCGGACCGATCTGGTTCGGCGCACGGGGGCTGTGGTCCTGGGCGCTGCCGTTCCTGATCATCGAAACGCTGGCCATCGTCCAGATCGCGCGCGGCCTCTTCGGCGATCTTGCTGCCGAAGCGAGGGAACGGATCGAATCGATCGAGGGGACGCTTGAACTGCGCCGCGAACAGCTTGCCGCCGCCATTGAAAGCGGGTCCGACAAGGCCGACGTCTACCGGCGGACGGTGGAGTCGCTGGAAGCAAGTATCGGCGGTATCCGGGCCGAAGCCGACGCCCTTGCCGAACAGGGGATCTGGATTGCGCTTGCCGGCGTGGCGCTGCTGTTCGTTGCCAAGGCCATACAGGCGGTCTCCGCGAACTGGGCACTGGAAAAGCGGTTTTCCGAATGGCTCTCGGACAATTCCATCCGCTCGGGCATGCCGGTCTCGCAGATCGCATTCAGCGCGATTTTCATGGCGGTTATCGTGCTTGCGTCGGTTCTGCATTACAGCTTTCCGGGCCGCTTCTCGCTGCTTGACGCGTTCCCGACCAATCCGGAGTTCCGGATCGTCAGCATCGAGGGCGTGGAGGCCTTCTTCGCCTTCTGCGTTGCCAACGGGGAAGCGCTGTTCGACGCGATCACCTATTGCATCCGGCTGCTGCTGGATGCGCTTGAGCTGGTCTTCGTCAGCACGCCCTGGATCGTGGTCGCCAGCCTGATCATTCTGCTGACCTGGCTGACAGCGGGCATTCGCACCGCGATCTGGTCCGGCGCATTTCTCGCCTATATGGGCCTGCTCGGTTTCTGGGACAAAGCCATGACGACACTGGCACTGCTCGGCACCGCTGCCTGCCTGTCGATCGTGATCGGCATCCCGCTCGGCATGTTCGCGGCACGGCGGCCACGGTTCTATGCCTTCATCCAGCCGATCATGGATTTCATGCAGACCATGCCGGCCTTCGTGTTCATGATCCCGGTCATCGCCTTTTTCGGCACCGGCAAACCGGCCGCCGTCGTCACGACCATGATCTTCGGCGGAACGCCGGTCGTCCGGCTGACGGTGCTTGGCCTGCGCGGCGTGCCGGAGAGCGTTCGCGAGGCGGCGATCGCCTTCGGCGCCAACAAGTGGTACCTGCTGACACGGGTCGACCTGCCGCTTGCCAGCCCGTCGATCCGGGCCGGGATCAACCAAACGATCATGCTGTCCCTGGCGATGGTGGTGGTGGCATCCCTGATCGGGGCCAAGGGCCTTGGCGAGGACGTTCTCGAAGCCCTGCAATACGCCAATGTCGGGCAGGGCATTCTCGCGGGCTTCTCGATCCTCTTCTGCGCCATGATCCTCGACCGGATCGTGCAGGGTGCGCGTAAATGATCCCACTTGTGCTCGTTCACGGGTTCATGGGAGGCAGCGACCAGTGGCGCCTGCAGGCGCCGCTTTCAAACGACGGACACCTGGTCGAAATCGATCTGCCCGGCTTCGGGGCAAACGCAGACCTGCCGCCGATCAATTCGATTGCAGGTTTCGCGGACTGGGTGCTGCAATATCTCGCGAGCCTCGGGATCGAGCGCTTTCACCTGCTCGGACATTCCATGGGCGGGATGATCGTTCAGGAGATGATGCGGCGGAAGCCTGAAACCATCGAGCGGTTTATCCTCTACGGCACCGGCGCTGTCGGGGTCCTGCCGGGACGGTTCGAGACGATCGAGACTTCGATGCGGCGAGCGGAAGAGGACGGCCCTTCGGCAACAGCACGCAGAATATCCGCAACCTGGTTCATGCAGGGCGAGGAGGCCGACACCTATCCCGACTGCGCGGCCATCGCGGAAAAGAGCAGCCTGTCCGCAATCATGGCCGGACTGGAGGCGATGCGGGACTGGTCAGGCGCGGACGCGCTTTCGGCAATCAGCGCGCCGACCCTGGTGATCTGGGGCGACGGCGACCGCACCTATGCATGGCCGCAGGCGGAGGTTCTCTGGAAAACGATACCCGATTGCCGGCTTGCGGTCGTGCCGGGCTGTGCGCATGCGGTCCATCTGGAAGAGCCCGAAATGTTCAATCGCATTGTTCGCAAGTTTCTTCGCGAAATGTGAGGCCGCCCCGGCCAGGGAAGACCCCTGCGACCTGACGGGATCAACTGTTCAGAACCTGTAGCTGCTTTCCAGCAGAAGTCCGTAGCGCTGATAGTTCTGTTCCAGAACCGCTTTTGAGCCGTCCGAGACCCAGCGGCGATCAAAATTCGACTGCAGCCACCAGTAGCGTCCGCCGACGCCGATGTTCCAGTTCCGGGTGAGATCGAAATTCAGCATGACGTCGGTTTCAACCCCGTGGGTCCAGTTGCTTTCCCAGGTCTCGACCCGGTTGTAGCTCCAGGGAACTGCGGCGACATCAACCATCCAGCCGAACCGTTCACCGATGTCGCCTTCCGCTGTCAACCCGACACGCAAGGCATGCCATTGGCGTGTCTGTTCGGCAATGAGCCGTCCGTCCACCGCATCGATGCTGTCATTGAGGTACTGGTAACCGACATAGCCCTTCAGCCGGATCTGTTTGTTGGCGAATTCGGCGAAACGGACACCGCCGTCGACCACGACATATCCCAGTGCAGTGGACTCAAGATTACCGCTTGGAAAGATATAGAAATCGCCTTCACCGCCAAAGTTGCGGCCCAGTCCCAGATAGGCCCGCGCGAACATGTTCGTGGTCGTGTCCTCAAGCTCGCCGAAAATCTCGGCGGTGTGCGATGTGACATCGTCCACGGTGTTCCAGTTCAGGTCGCCCGTATCGATTTCGGAGTTGTTCTGGCTGTACCAGTAACGCAGCCCGATGCTGCCCCTGAGAACAGTGGTCTGAAACTCAGTCGGCACCGGTGATGTGTAGTCGGCAGCCTGACCGCTGCACGTTAATACAAGCATGCAAAAAACTGCTGAAAACGCCCTGACCATGACCCTGCCCCAAGTGGTAATTTCGCGCCAAACTCGCGTAATAGGTGCAGACAGTCATTGCAATTTATGGTTAACAGTGGGTGAAGATCTGCATCAAATGATTGTTCTGCACAACATCTCGCGCTTGCGTACAAAACACTGCGTTAAAGCGTCGTAACGTCATTTTTTCAGAGGCTTACGCAAGGTGCCGCAATGAGGTTGCCGATGCCCATCACATGCGCCGCCGCAAGTTCCGGCGCGTTTGCGATGCAAACCGTACGGTGCTATCGTCGAGTGCACCTGTCACGGTGGCAGGCACCGGAGACTTTATGTTCACGAATGCGCATAACTGCTGATCTCAGCTCTTGAGACAGCACGTCAGAACCGGCGAAACCTTTGCGGGTGTCGCCACGTTTTGTGCTGCCGGCTTTTCCGCACCAAACGAAACGCGTGTGCGGGCAACGGGCAGAGACCATTGCCAGGCTTTTGAACGCCCCGGCACATGCATCGTGAAAGATCGTTCCAAATGAAAATCAGACCATCTGTCTCCAATGACATCCCTTCCCTGCAACATGTTGCCGAGCGCACGGGGCTGTTTCCTTCCGACCTGCTGCCGGACATGATCAACGGCTTCCTGTCCGACGGCGACGAAAGCAGCCTGTGGCTGACCTGCGAAGAGGACAGCCGGATCACCGGTTTCTGCTACGCCATGGAGGAGACGTTTACAGACGGAACCTGGAACATGCTGGCGCTTGCCGTCCTGCCCGACCGGCAGGGAAACGGCATCGGCCGTGCCCTTGTCGCAACGCTCGAAGAGCTGCTGCGCGACAAACACAACAGAGTCCTCATCGTGGACACGTCCGGTGCCGGGAGTTTCGCCGGAACGCGCAGCTTCTACCAAAAGTGCGGCTACACGGAAGAAGCGCGCATCCGGGATTACTGGGGTCCGGGCGACGACAAGATCGTGTTCTGGAAGGCACTTTGAAAACCTGCCAGAGGCGCGACCGGGATGGCCGCGCCTTTCGGCAGTCAGGTCAGATCCTTGATCAGCAACAGGACGTCACCGGTATAGTAAGGCTGGCACGGATGGGATCGCACCGGTGCTTTTTCGTGGAGCTTGTAGCCGAGGCGCTGATAGAGGCGCACTGCCCCGGTGTTCTGGGCATAGACCTGAATGCTCATGGCAGAAGTGCCGTTTTCGCGCGCAAGGCGTTCCGCTGCAGCGAGCAGGGAGCTGCCCAGCCCCTGCCCCCGGTTGCCGGGGAATACTGCCAGGGCGTTGATGTACCAGGTACCGACCGAGTGCTTCTCAAGCTCCACGAAGGGAGCAATCGGTGCGGGAAGCGCATCAGGATCGTCTTCCGGCGCGGTCTCGATCGCATAGCTCAGGACCATGCCGGTAATGTCGGACTGCCGTTCCGACACCAGCGCATTTGAAAAGGAAAATCCGCCCGACGGCCTTTGCGCGCGCTCGGTACCGATTTCGAGCGGTGTTTGATCGTTTTCGCAGGCCCGGCTCCAAAGCCAGTTGGGAATGCCTTCGCCCGCAATGTCGATCAACCTCGCAAGCGCGGCGGCGTCTTCCTTGTCTGCTTGCCTGATCAGGGGACTGGATTGAAAATTCATTTAATTGGCTCTCTGTTGTTGAAAAGTGATTGAATGGCCAGGTCTTCAGGCAGCCGGCCGGCAACGTTCATTAATGGCAATACAGCCGACATGCCTGTGATCCGTGCCACAGCACCCGCCGACGACGTGGAGGTTTGGCAGGAACCGCATCAGTTCCGCGTTCAGTCGGCCAAGCTCGCCGGGATCGCCATCGTCCAGCGTCACGGCTTCGTCCAATTCCGCATGGCTCATGCGTGAAGCGTTCGACCGGATGCCTCCGACCCGGGATGTCCACGCCCCACCGGTTTCCACGACATCCCGGAAATGATCGGGATGCGCGCAGTTGATCATGTAGTAGGCGGGGCCATTGCCTGTCGCATCGTCGACTTCCCCGATCGCGTCCGCAAGCGGCTGACCGGACGGCAGCCGGCCATCGGTTTCCAGCGTGAAGGCAATCACGATGGGGACGTCGATTTCCGCTGCGGCGCGCACCATGCCCACGGCTTCGCCGGCATGGGTCAGCGTCATGGCGCTGATCATGTCGACACCAGCGCGGCCCAGCGCATGAATTTGCGGCGCATGGATCAGGAGGGCATCCTGGCTGGACAGAATTTCATCCGGTGCATAGGCATCACCGGCCGGGCCGATGAGACCGTTGACGAGGATCGGCAACGCATCTTCTTCGTGGCGCATGCGTATCTCCGACACGAAACGCACCGCCCGTTCATTGGTCTGCAGAACCTCGCTGACCGGCTGACCGAGCGGTCCTGCCCAGGAAACACCGGCACGCCATGTCGGTGCGTCGAGGACAAAACCACGTCCGGACTGGCGGGCAATGTCCAGAAAACGTTCGTAATATTCGGTAAGGTCCCGGCGTCCTTGTTCGCTGTCGAGCAGAACCGCCGCGGAAAAACATGGCAACTCGTAGCCCTTGTCGAAGATCAGATAGGTTTCCAGTCCGCCATCTGACAGAAAGAACCGTTCGGCATGAATAAGGTCATGTATTCGCATGGCGCTTTTCTCCTGTTTCAATGCCAAGACAGTTATGCGCGGCGGCGTCCGGCCGGTAGTGGTCGCGTGGTCCGGTTGCGGGGATTCATTTTCCGCTTTATTTTCAGTGTGTAATGACAGGTTTCCTCCCAAGGATGTTTGACGGAGGAGTGTCAACTGGACTCACGGTACAGTAGGGGAAACATTGACCGGCAAAACCGACACGCGCAGCAGGATCCTCGACATAGCCGAAGCCGCGGTGCTGGAGAAAGGCTTTGAGGCAACCTCGATCGAGGAAATCGTCGCCGGTGCCGAGATCTCCCGGGGTGGCTTCTTCTACCATTTCAAGGACAAGAACGCGCTCGCCCGGGCCATGCTGGAACGCTATATCGAGGTCGAGAACGCGCTCTACGACGACCTCTTTGCGCGGGCCCGCGAACTCAACGACGATCCGCTCCACTCAATGCTTATCGGCCTGAAGCTTCTGGCCGAAATGCTGGAGGAAATGCCGACCGGACACCCGGGATGCGTCATCGCCTCGACGGCCTATCAGGACCGGTTGTTCGACGAAGGCGTTCGCGAGTTGAACCGGCAGGCCATCCTGGGTTGGCGGAAACGCTTTCGCGGTATGTTCGAAGACATCGCGGACGTCTACCAACCGCGCGAGGAGGTTAATCTCGACGCGCTCGGCGACATGGTGTCAGGGGTCGTCGAGGGTGGTCTCGTCTTGCAGCGCGCGCTGCGCGAACACAACAATGCGTCCGAGCAGATCATGTTGTTCCGGACTTATCTGAAGCTGCTTTTCAGCCCGAATTAGAGCCCGAGACACTCAGAATTCGACCGTGATCGGAACATGATCGCTCAGGCCGTTTCCGACCCAGTCGTCAAAGGTCCCCACAGAGAAGGCCTTGATCTCTTCCAGCCAGGCATTGGGTGCGAAGACAAAGTCGATATGGTAGGTCGGACCGTCGATCCGGCGGTCGCGCCAGTAGTGCGTCGGCGTTTTCTCCTCACCCTGCGGTTCCCCTGTCACCGCGTGGTAGGCGCTGCCGATCCCGATGCCGTCCAGAATGTCCACCTTGGCCATGTGGTTGATACGCCAGCCCGGCTTGTCCCAGATCTTGTTGCTGTTCCAGTCTCCGCCAATCACGGTCGGACCGGAATTGATGAATTGACGGTACTTGGAGAACGCCCGGCGGAGCGGTCCACTCTGATGCTTGCGGGTAACGCCTGCGCTGGCGTTCTGCGCCCAGACCGCGATCAGGTTGAAGGGTCGTGGGCCGTCGACCCTTACCGGCAGGATGAAACGCAGCGTTGGATAAAACGGCTCGAAGCGCGTGACCGTGTAACCGTTGAAGGCGAAGACACCCAGGCCCTTGTTGGGATTGGTCCCCATCCAGAGCGCGGAGCAGCCGGACAAGGCCGTGTCGCCGCGCTTCGCCAATATCTCCGGATGGGCGCATTCCGATATCACGGCAATGTCCGGGCGCTCGGACAACAGAGCCTCCGACTTGCGATGCAGCGCCATGTTGCAGTTCCAGAAAACCAGGCGCATGTCACGACCACCGCGTGAGGGGCAACCCACCAACACTGCTGTCGAACTCAAGGAGAGGTCCAGGCTTGAACGAAGCTTCGTGGTCCTTCACTAATGTCCTCCGCCTAGTCTTTCCTGAACCTGACCGGGGGCGATTTCTCCGGCAGGAGCCCCGCCCGGAACCGCTGCAGCACGACCTGCAGCAGCAGCCCGACAAGAAGCATACGGATGAAGGAACTCCGCGTCGCCCATTCAGGCGGCAGCCGGTTGGTGAAAATCTCGGTCACGGACCAGATCGTCCAGATGCTCAAGGCGCCGAGGATCGCGCCCCTGTTGTTGCCCGAACCGCCTGCCATCAGCATCACCCAGACAAGGAAGGTGGTCAGGAGCGGGTCGGTGGCCGTCGGCGACAGGAAACGGAAATAGTGTGCTGACAAGCCGCCCGCGATGCCCATGACCGCGCAGCCAATGACAAAAGTCTGGACGCGGAACTTCTCGACATTCTTGCCTGCAGCCGACGCGGAGGTTTCATTGTCGCGGATCGCCCTGAGGCTGCGTCCCCATGGGCTGTCATAGAGCCGCGTGGTCGCAACATAGACAAGCAGGACGATGACCCAGACGAACCCGAGGAAAGCAACGTCCGACATCCGGCCCGTGGTAAAGTCGGCGAAGGGCCGCGGGATGCGGGACACGCCGAGGCTGCCATTCGTCAGCCAGCTTTCATTGACGAACACCAGGCGCAGGATCTCCGCGATGCCGATGGAGGCCATGGCAAGGTAGTCGCTTTTCAGGCGCACGCAGATCCTGGCAACCGCCCAGCCGGTCACACCCGCGACAATCGCGGCCCCGACAAGGCCCATCGGAACGGGCATGGAAAAGCCGCCCAGGTGTCTGCCGGAGGCTGCCGTCGTCAGGATCGCGGAGGTGTAGGCGCCGACGCCGTAAAAACCGGCGATCCCGGCATTGAACAGCCCGCCCATGCCCCACTGCACATTGAGCGCAAGGCACAGCAGCGCATAAATACCGCCAAGGATCAGCAGACTGACAATGTAGAAAAACAGGCCGGTCAGTTCCATTAGAGCAATCTACCTTTAAAGAGCCCTTGCGGACGGAAGATCAGAAGTCCGATCATGATCACGAAGGCAATTGCGGTCTTGTAGGAGGGCGAGATCAGCGCTTCATCGCCGATCCAGTGATAGGAGGAAAGTTCCTCCGCCATACCGATGATGAAGCCGCCCGCCATCGCACCCATCGGTTTGCCGATGCCGCCGAGAATGGCGGCGGCAAACATGGGCAGAAGCAGGTTCCAGCCGAGATTGGGATGCGCGCTGGTGTTGAGCGCGGCGAACGCGCCTGCCACGGCGGCAAGCGCTGCCCCGATGATCCAGGTCCAGCGCACAACCTTGGCCGTGTCGAGACCGGACACTTCCGCAAGTTCGGGATCGTCGGCGACCGCGCGCATCGACCTGCCTGTTTTGGTGGCCGTCAGGAAATAGTGCAGCAGCACGGCGATGATGGCTGTCGTGACAATCGCCTGCAGGTGCAAAACGGAGACGCGGATCGTGTCGAAGAGAACCAGGGGCGGACGCACGCCCGCGACGAGCACCTGGTTCTCCGATCCCCAGATGAGCTGGATCATCGAACGAAAAACAAGCGCGATCCCGAACGAGGAGATCACCGTGTAGATGGTCGGCAGGTCTCTCAAAGGCCGGTAGAAAAAACGGTCGACGAAGAGCGCGGAAAAGATCGTCAGTGCCATTCCGAAGGGAACAAGCAGGAGCGGATTGACCGGCATCAGCGCGGTCGCCGCCATGATGCCGTAAGCGCCCAGGGTCATCAGGTCCCCATGGGCGAAATGGGCAAAGCGCAGGATGCCGAAGATCATCGAAATGCCGACGGCGCCAAGCGCATAGATGCTGCCGATGGTGAGCGCCGGAAACAGGTAGAAATTGACGAATTCGCTCATGCGGCGCCCCCCAGAAAGAGGCGGCGCACGTCCTCGTCGGCCAGCAGTTCCTGGCCCGTGCCGCTCAGATGATTGCGGCCATTGACAAGGATGTGGCCGTGATCGGCGATCTGCAGCGCCTGGCGTGCGTTCTGCTCCACCATCAGCACCGTGATCCCGGTTTTGCGGATATCGAGTAGCAGATCGAAAATGCGTTCAAGATAGGCAGGCGAGAGGCCCGCCGTCGGTTCGTCCAGCAGCACAAGTTTCGGCTCGCTCATCAGGGCCCGGCCCATGGCGACCATTTGTCTTTGTCCTCCGGACAATTCACCTGCCGGCTGTTTCAGCTTGTCCTTCAGATCGGGAAACAGGGCCAGCACCTTTTCGCGGGTCGCCTTCTGGTCTGGCGGCGGCGCGGCATAGGTGCCGACATCAAGGTTCTCATCGACCGTCATGGAGGCGAAGACGTTCTTGTTCTGCGGCACTGCCGAGACACCAAGAGGCACCAGCGCCGAGGTCTTGCATCCGGACAGTTCACGGTCCCCGAGCCGGATGGAGCCGGCCGAAACGCTTGTCAGCGCGAAGATCGATTTCAGCAATGTCGACTTGCCGGCGCCGTTCGGACCGAGCACCACGGCGATTTCACCGGCTTCCACGGTCAGCGAGATGTCCTCGATGATCGGTGGCCCGCCATAGCCTGCCGACAATCCGGCAACGGCAAGCTGCTCCGTCATAGCTGGGCCTCGTATTTGCCGCCGCCGAAATAGGCTTCGATCACGCGTTCGTCCTGCCTCACCGCGTCGACGGTTCCCTCCGTCAACAGCGATCCCTGCGCCATCACCAGAACGTGGTCGCAAAGTTTCGAGACATAGTCGAGATCATGTTCGATCAGGCAGAAGGTGAGGCCGCGCTCCGCGTTCAGCATCAGGATCTTGTCGGCCAGTTTTCCTAAAAGCGTCCGGTTGATGCCGGCTCCGATCTCGTCCAGCAGGATGATCTTGGGATCGCGCATCAGGGCGCGGCCGAGTTCGACGAGCTTCTTCTGGCCGCCGGAGAGATTGCCGGCCTTTTCGTCGATGACATGTTCCAGTTCGAGCAGGCGAACGGTTTCACGCGCGGTTTCGTAGATCGCGCGTTCCTCGGCGGAGTAGCGTCCGCGCCGGAAGATCACGTTCAACACGTTTTCGCCCCGCGGCGCGGAAGCGGACGCCATCAGGTTCTCAAGCACGGAGAGTTGCGCAAATTCGTGCGGAATCTGAAAAGTGCGCGCCAGACCTGCCTCCGCCCTCTGGTAAGGCTTCAGCGCAGTGACGTCCCTGCCATCGAAGAATACACGGCCTGAACTCGGCCAGATCGCCCCCGCGATAACGTTGAATGCCGTCGTCTTGCCCGCACCGTTCGGTCCAATCAGACCTGTGATGCGGCCTGCGCCGATTTCGAAGCTTGCGTGGTCAACCGCGCGCAAACCGCCGAAATCGACGCAGATCTCGTCCAGCCGGATCACTGTTGCCGCGGCTTATTCGACGATTGCAATCTGTTTGTAACCGTCGCCATCGACGACAAACTTGCCGATGAACCCGCCAACGTCGCCGTTCTCGTCGAACTCGGCGGAACCGCTGGCGCCATCATAGTCGATGTCCTTGCCTTCCTTGATCAGCGCAACGGCTTTCGCCCATTCACCCGGTCCGACCTTTTCGCCCGGTGCCATGGCAACCTCGCGCAGAGCGTCCGCCATCTTGGCGCGGTCCGTTGACCCGGCCTTTTCAACAGCGAGCAGGGCAAGGAAGGTGGCATCGTAGGTCTGATCGACAAAGGCCTTGTCCGCGCCTTCGCCGTACTCGGCGTTAAAGGCGTCGTGCAGCGTCTTCTGGGCAGGGTTTTCCGCAGGCGATGTCGGCGAGGAGAAGAAGGATGTCTTGAGCGCGTCCGCGCCGACATTCTGGATCAGGAGTTCGTCCCGGAGCCCGTCGGTGCCGACGAATTTGTCGAAGAGACCGCCCTCGATCGACTGCCGGACGATCTTGCCGCCGCTGTCGCCCGCATAGGCGATGACGACAAGCGCGTCCGCATCACCCTTTGCCAGGCTCGCCAGTTCGGAGCGATAGGAGTCCTTCTTCTCTTCGTGCTTGTTTTCCGCGACGATCTCGCCACCGGCGGCCTTGTAGGCCTCCATGAAGGTCTGGCCGATGCCGACGCCATAGTCGTTGTTCACATAGGTCACCGCGACCTTGTTGAGGCCCTCGTCGAGCACCATCTTGGCCAGGATTTCACCCTGGTAGTTGTCGGACGGCACGATCCGGAAAACGAGTCCGTCATCCTGAAGATCTGTCATGGCCGGCGAGGTTGCAGTCGGTGAAATCTGTGCGACACCTGCCGGAATGATCGCTGCCTCGGCGGCGGCAATCGTGGTGCCGGACATGAGGGATCCCATCACGATCGGCACGTTCTCGATATTGACCAGCTTCTGGGCCGCATCGACGGCGCCTTGCGCGGTTCCGGTGGTGTCGCCATAGACAGCGACCACTTCCCCGCCAAGCAGACCACCCTGGTCATTGACATGCTTGACCGCCAGGTTCGCCGCGTTCTGCAGCGGTGGAATGAAGTTCGCGATCGGTCCGGTTATGTCCATCAGAATGCCGATCTTGGTTTCGGCGTAGGCCAGCGAACTGGTGCCCAGCATCAGTGCTGCGGCTGCGAGTGTCGTCAGTTTTTTCATGCTACTTCCCCTCATCGCTTTTTCATTTGGTCCGCTCCACCCGTCCCTACCTCCCGGGCGATTCCAGAACCTCGGTTTTGAACCGTCCCGGCAGGCTGACTTCAAGCAGCTCAAGGTCGGTTGTTGCGCCCGTGTATCGTGTCGCCATCCTGGGCGGGATCACAAAGGCGTCTCCGGCGGACAGGCGGTAAGGGTCTTTTCCTTCGCCCTCGAGTGTCATTTCACCTGCCAGCACAAAGTTGAACAGAATATCGCAATCATGCCGAGTCCAGGGAGAAACCTCCCCGGTTGCACGTGCAACCATAACAGATGCCACCCCCTTGGTGTTGTCCGAGATGGTTGTGTCGCGGGCCTCGAAGCCCGGGATCCTGAAGGGGCTGAAAACCGCGTCCCTTGCCAGATTGTGCACGAATTTCTGGCCCTGCCACTCCCGGTCCGGGCGTTCGGTTTCCGTCGGCAGGGTCATTTCATGGTCGATTTCGGTGACATGTTCCGCGGGAACGCCGATCTCGACCACCTCGATGCCATCTGCGGCATGCATGACCCGGTGTCGGATTTCGGGCGGCTGGATGAAACAGTCGCCCGCGGTCAGCCGGCGCATGCCGCCCTGATCCTCATAGAGGACATCGACCCAGCCCCGGACGCAGAAGATCAGCTGAAACCCGACCTTGTGGAAATGTACCATGTCGGGCACGGGACCGTCAGGCACGCGGATGTGGGACGCGATCATGGCCCCGCCCAGGCGGGTCGGCACCAGATCCCGGTATTCCATTCCGGCACGGCCGATGACCCAGGGCGCCTGATCGGCGAGCCGGCGCACGACAAAGGCGTGCTTGGTATCGGGAAGGATCAGCGGCGGGTTCAACTCGTCAATCTCCACCCGCGTGCCGTTGGGGGCAACAAGCACCCGTTCGCCACCTGCGAATTCATCCGGCGCATCGGTCAGGATGCGCAAGGTGCCGGGGCCTTCCGGCGCGCCTTTTTCGACCCGCACCCGAAGCCCGTGACCGGAAAAGACCGCAATCTCCGGATTGTCCGCAGGATAGATCATGTCGAGGCGCATCTTCAGTGTCTTCGTGAAGAACGGCAGGTCCCTGGCAAGGTCGTCAGTCGGCAGTCGCACTTCAGCACGCGTTTCCATTATCGCGGTCCCGTCAGAGTGGTGTCTTTCCCGGCGGCCGTCGCTGTCCGGGGCTCGTTAGATTGGTTCATCTCCTCTGCGGCGTGCGCGGCGAGATAGGCGGTTTCTCCATCGAAAACAAAGCGCAGGATGCGATCCGCGGCCGCGACCGCATCCCGCCGGCGAAACGCCTCAAGCAAACCCGTGTTGCCATCCACGATCACCGGATGGTTCGCGGGGTCCGCGAATGTCATCATGCGCACGGCCTGGACCTGGGTCATGTAGCGCTGGACCGCCTTTCGCAGTGACACGTTCGGGACGGCATTGATCCAGCCGTTTCTGAAAATCTCGCAGGCCCGGAAAAGCTTCTCCCGCTCGCCGTCCGTCATCGCCTGACGCGCATTTTTCAAAGCCGTCTCAAGATGGCCGAAGGCCTCTTCAGAGAGGTTTTGCGCCGCCATTGCCGCCGCGCGCGGTTCGAGCAGCCGCCGCAGGTCAAAGATTTCGAGGATTTCCTGATGATCGATTCTCGGCAGCACGAAGCCCTTGGTGGTCTGCTCCAGATAACCCTCATGCGCAAGCCGCATCAGCGCATCGCGCGCCGGCATGCGCGAGACGCCGAACTCGGTCGCCACAGCCGTATCGACAAGACGTTCCTGCGGATCGACTTCACCATTCTGGATGCGGGCCATGAGCACGTCGTGGATCTGGACGCTGGTGCCCGGTGGTGCGCTTGAGGTCGTGGAGGATTTCAAGACTGCTATGCTCCCCTCCCCCTCTCAAACCACAAAATCGTATACAGAAAACCGGGCGTCGTGCCCCCGAACCTGCATCACACTCGCTAATCTGGCAGCTTTCAAGTCTTTTAAGCTTGAACTAACGCAAAAACTGTATACGAATATTTCCTGCCCGGTCAATACGGGGAGTGCGGTCCAGGACCCGATTTTCAGGAGACAGGCATGACAGAGAGGAAGGCGGGTTACTTCCTGTATCACTCCATTGGCCAGTATCCAGGAAAAGAGTCCGATCTCAGCAATGCGATGGCGGAACTTGCAGCCGTATGGAGCGCGCCAGACGACCAGCAATGGCCTTACATGCTCGGCAAGCGCGCCGAATTCATCGACCTCTGGCGGCAGTTGATCAGCGCCCCGGACGGGTCGGTCACGACTTGCGAGAATGTCACGCAAGGCGTTCACATGCTGACCACCGCGCTGCCTGCCGATCTCCTGCGTGGCCGCAAGGTTCTCGTTGCCGCCGATTGCTTTCCCTCGAACCACTTTCTGCTTTCCCGGTTGCAGGAGCGGTTCGGTTTCGAACTGAAGACCGTGCACCCGCGACAGGGCGCGCACTGGGTCGCGGACGAGGACATGATCGCGGAATGGGACAAAGATGTCGCCCTTGCCCTGATCACCTGGGTAAGCTCAACCACGTCGCACAAGGTCGATCTTGACGCGCTGGTGAGGCACGGGCGCACCATGGACAGCCTCATCGGCGTCGACATCACCCAGGCCGCCGGGCTCCTGCCCTTTTCCGTCGCCGACCCGGAGATCGATTTCGCGGTCTCCACGAGCCTGAAATGGATGTGCGGCGCGCCTGGCGCGGGAATGCTCTATGTCCGGCCTGACCTAATTGCAGACTGCCGGCCCGAACTGCGCGGCTGGTTCAGCCAGGACAATCCGTTCAACTGGGATATAAACGCCTTCGACTATGCGCCCGATGTCCGCCGGTTCGACAACGGCACACCGGCGATCCTGCCCGCAGCCGCGACCGTTCCCGCGCTGACATGGCACGCCGGTATGGACCGCGCGGCGCTGCTCCACCACAACAGATTGCTCTGCGACATCCTGATCGACGGCTTGGATGACCTTGGCGTCGGCCTGCTGTCGCCCCGCAGCCGGACAGAGCGCGGCGGCAGCCTGATGCTGGATCTCACAACCGCTGAAGCGGCCTCAAAGACGCTCGCCGATCTGAACCGGACCGGGTACTCCGCGGACACGCGCGGCGCAACGCTGCGCCTTTCCCCCGGCGCTCAGACGACGGAGGACGCAACCCGCGCCCTCATCGACGTGTTTGCAAGGTCGATCGGCAACGCCTGAACTCTATCCGGCGAAGCTCTCGATTGTCTTCAGCGCACCGTCCAGGTCCGTGCCCTTCTCGTCCTTCAGCGCTGCCTCGCGCAGCCTGGCCACCCATACGGCCCCATCATCGCGGTTCTCCACGAGGCGGGCGCCGGAGAGTACCTTGTCGAATTTGGAAAGACCGCGCGCATGGGTGTCCGAGTAGCCCTTGATCAGCCGCCTGCAGCGCAGGATCTCCACGGCCATGTCATACCGGTCGGGGAGATATCCGGAAACCGTTGTGAGCCACGCATCCAGATGATCCTGCTCCATCCTGTGCCGCAGGGTTTTCAGCCGCCACTTGCGCATCCCGCCGAGGACATAGAGCATGGCAAAACCGCGCAGGCTGTCCGTCCTGATGCGGCGGCCCCGGTTGAACCAGCGGTCGATCCGCTTCATCCAGGCCGGATCGTTCTCCATCTTCCGGCCCAGTTTTTCCGGAAGAAGACCGACAATCTCCTCCGCGCGCGGATGCAGATAGTCGGTCAGGTGAAGCAGGTTCTCCGATTTGACGCGCATCTCGTCCTCGATCCGGCGGAACCGTTGCGGCCGGGTCTTGAGATCCGCGACCCGGATGACATCGTCGTAGGTCATCGCGTTGGCGATGTGTTTCGCCGCCTCCAGCGACAGCTCGTAACCCTTTTCCGGATCGTCCACGTTTACCAGCAGCTGCAAGCGGTCGAGGTATTCCGACCCGTAGTCGCAGTCCTGGAAGTCGACCACCTTGGTCAAACCGGCCTTCGCCATTTCCCG
Organism: Roseibium sp. MMSF_3412; assembly: GCF_030733265.1. Lineage (GTDB taxonomy): Bacteria > Pseudomonadota > Alphaproteobacteria > Rhizobiales > Stappiaceae > Roseibium. The sequence continues at coordinate 50,285 of NZ_JASHJI010000019.1, forward strand.
GATGTCTTCGGGCAAGCCGGCGATACGGGCAATTAGCGAGGCCCAGGCGGTCTGGCTTTCGGCGGGCCCTTCCGGTTCGATGATTTCGGTTTTCGCTGCCTTCGGTTCAGGCGCTTTCGGTGCCTCGCCGTTTTGCGCCAGATCATAGCCCGCAGCAAAAGCCCTGAGGCTCGGCTCGACCCCCTTGCCGCCCGCGCGGACCGCCTCCTCGAACGCTTCGCGTTTGAACGGCAGCGCCCCTGAGCCCGCCAGGGCGCCGAACAGGGACGCCGAAATCACCGAGCCCACGGCAACGGCGGCCGTGTCCATATCCGCAAGGATCAGTTTCTGCGCGGCAACTTCAGCCGCTGCCTTGACCTCTTCGGACGAGGCCATGCCGTCACCGGGCACGGTTTTTTCCGAAACGGCGAGCATCCGGTGCGTGGATGCAATCAGGGTGGTCCGGTCGGGCGTCACGAAACCGCGCATGATGGCGCGTCCGGCTTCCATCATCTCCGCAGCGATGGTGATATCAACGTCGCCGGCGGACGGTGCGAGGGAGAAGACCGGCGAGGCGACATCACCCGGGGCCATTTCGATATAGTAGATGGTCGCGCCGGTTCTCTGGGCGACACCGGCGACACTCGTTGCCTGGCAATGATAGCCTTCGGAACGCGCAAGCGTCTCGATCCAGTTGGTGAGGACGCCGCCGCCCTGGCCGCCGACGGCCATGACCGCGAGCTTGATAATGCCTTCCAGCGCCGGATCCGTCGGCTGGGCATCAAGAGGCAGGGCCAGGGACATCAGGCATTCTCCCCAGAGAAGGCCAGCCGCTTGCCGGCGCGCCGGCCCTGCAGCCAGGAAATGATCCTGCGGCGGATACCCGCATACCAGGTCTCGAACCCGGACGGATTGTGCACCACCTTGGCTTCGTAAAAGGATGGGCAAAGGATCGCTGCGTCCGCGACCTCGCCGCAATTGCCGCAACCGACACAGGACTGGTCGATATGGGCAACCGGATCGTCCCGGAGCGGATCATCGAGCTTCTTCAGGGAAAGCGACGGACAGCCGGACAGACGTATGCAGGCGTGATCCCCCGTGCACACGTCCTGATCGACGCCGAAACGCGGCAGTTCCACCCGCTTGCCATCCGCTATCGCCTTGTTGCGCTGCGGCTTCTCGCGCCTTTGCCGGTTCAGCATGCACTCCGAAGAGGCAACGATGACCTTCGGCCCCTTGTAGTCGGTCGTCAGTGCTTCACGGATCGTGTCGCGCATTTTGGTGACGTCATAGGTGCGGTCGATCTGGCGGATCCATTCCACGCCGACACCGGCAAGCGCTTTTGAAATCGGATTGTTTGTCGACTTGGTGTCGTTCTCGGCGCGGCTGGACAGGACGTCCTGTCCGCCCGTTGCCGCGGAATAATAGTTGTCGACGATGATGGCGACGCTGTCGGACTTGTTGAACACCATATTGCCGATGGAGGAGCTGAGGCCGTTGTGCCAGAAGCCGCCATCGCCGAGGATCGAAATCGCGCGTTTCTCCCCGCCGCCATCGAAGGCGGCGTTCGATGCCGGTCCGAGGCCGTAGCCCATTGTCGAACCACCGATTTCAAAGGGCGGCAGGCAGGCAAACAGATGGCAGCCGATATCGCCCGTGATCTGGCGGGAGCCGAGTTCCTGTTCAGCGAGCTTCAGAGACGCAAAAATCGGGCGCTCGGGACAACCGGTACAAAAGCCCGGCGGCCGGATCGGCACCGTCTTGCTCAGATCGGGAAGTTCCGTCTTGGGCGTGTTCGGCGCAAGTACCTTGCCCGGCAGCAGTTCTGGAGCGTATTGGCGGACAAAGGCCTCCAGACCGTCAAACATGATCTGCCCGGTATATTCCCCGGCCTTCGGGAAGATGCCCTTTCCCTCAAGCTTCGTGGTCGCGCCTTCCTTGTAAAGCATCGCGCCGAGCTGCTGTTCGATGAACTCCGGCTGCCCTTCTTCCACCAGCAGCACGGCGTCCTTGCCCAAGCAGAAATCCAGCACATCCGATTTGACGACCGGATAGGTGACGTTCAGGACATAAAGCGGCACGGACGTATTGCCACTGATATCGGCCAGACCGAGACGCTGCAGCGACCGGATAACGCTGTTATACATGCCGCCGAGACACATGATCCCGACCTTGCCGTCTTCCGGACCGAAGCGCTCGTTGAGCTTGTTCTCAAGAATGTACTTCTCGGCAGCCGGCCAGCGATTGTCGATCTTGTCATGCTCGTGCGCATAGGACATGGGCGGCAGCACCACCCGTTTGAAATCACGTTGCGGATTGGAAAGTGCGGCTTTGACGGAGAGCGGTGGCGGCACGTTGTCCGAGGTGTCGAAGCTGCCGGTGACATGACACGAGCGGATACGGACCATCAGCATCACCGGCGTGTTGCTGGCTTCGGAAAGCGCGAACCCGTCGCCGACGGCCTTGACGATGGAGGGCAGGTTCGGGCGCGGGTCGAGCAACCAGAACTGCGATTTCATGGCAAAGCCGTAGGACCGCTCCTGCATGATCGAGGAGCCTTCGCCATAGTCTTCCCCGACGATGACGAGGGCACCGCCATTCACGCCGGACGAGGACAGGTTGGCAAGCGCGTCGGAGGCAACATTGACACCGACCGATCCCTTGAAGGTGACGGCACCGCGGATCGGATAGTGCACCGAGGCGGCCAGCATGGCAGCGGCGGCAGCCTCAGACGCGTTGGCTTCAAAGCGAATGCCGAGTTCGCTCATGAGGTCCTCGGCATCGGCGAGCACATCCATCAGGTGCGAAATCGGTGCGCCCTGATAGCCGCCGACATAACCGACGCCATTCTCCAGAAGCGCCTTTGTAATCGCAAGAATGCCTTCGCCCGTGAAGACGTCTCCGGTTCCCTTGCGAAGATGCTCTACCTCAGCCTTGAACGACCTTTCGGCCATCGGCCCCTCCCTGCACAGTCCCTGGTGCTAAATCGGATGTTTGCGGATGTTCTTCAAAATGGCCTGCAGCGTTGCCACGAAGGTGCGCTGATCGGCGTCACTGATGCCCCGGAACATCTGCTGATACGCCGTCGCCAGATGCGGCCAGAGCATGTCGTGGGTCTGGCGTCCCTTCGTCGTCAGATGGATGCGCACGGCCCGGCTGTCTTCGGTGTCGGTCACCCGCTTGACCAGCCCGTCGCGTTCCAGGGCATCAAGCGCGCGGCTCAACGTCGAGGTTTCAACCACGGCATAGACCGACAGATCGCGGATCAGGAGGCCGTCCAGAACGGACAGAACCGCGAGCGTCCGCATTTTCGGCGTCGTCAGCCCGAGCTTCGCCATCTCGTCCCGCAGCGCGCCGTTGTAACGCCCCATGATGCGGTTCATCAGGTAGGGTGGAAAGTTCTCCAGACCGATTTCGCCCAGGCGCGGTACAGGGGTCTGCTGTTCCGCCAGTTCCAGCCCGTTTTCGTTTTTCATGCCCCCATCCCTTTCGCCAGGTTGTAGCCGGACCCGCCTCCGAGGCCCGGACCCGGATGGGTCGACGCGCCGATCATGTGGAGATTGCCGATCGTGGTGGCGCTGTTAACGGAACGGGTGAACGGGCGCCAGACAAAAAACTGGTCGATGTTGCAGGACCCGCCATAGGGGTCGCCGCCGACGAGATTGATGTTCATCTGGTTCAGGTCTGCTGGCGAATAAGCGCGTCTTCCCAGTTTGATCTGATCGAAGTTCCGGATGTGTTTTTGCAGGACGGCTTCGATGCGGTCGGCAAAAGCCTCGCGCATGGTTTCCGTCCATTCGGGGTTCGTTTCAAGCTGGCTTGCAGCGTCACCCTTGATCACGCGCGGGGCATCCGGGATCTGAATCCAGAGGATGGCCTTGCCGTCGGGCACGCGCGAGGGGTCAAGCCTGTGCGGCTGGCCGACACAAATCGTCGGCGTTTCGGGCAAAAGACCGCGCTCGGCCTCGTTCGACGATTTCGAAACGGCGTCGATCCCGTCTGTCAGGTGGATCAGCGCGACATCTTCAAGTCCGTCCGCGATCCACTCCGGTTCCGCATCCAGGGCATAATGAAGCTGGAAATTGCCACGGCCGTATCTGTAACGCTCCGCATGGGCCGGCTGCGGTTCGTCGCCAAGAAGGCGCTGATAAAGCTGCGTCGGTGTGACCGACGCGATCACGGATTTGGCGTCGATCCTGTCGCCAGCTGACGTTTGAATACCAACGGCCTTGCCGTCGCGGACAAGGATACGCTCGACATCAACGCCGGTCCGGATCTCACCACCCTTTTCCTCGATCAGTTTGTGGAAGGCATCGGGCACCGTTCCGGCACCGCCTTTCGCCACCGGCGCTCCGGCCGCTTCCAGCGCGAATGCGATCACCCGGCCCATCTGGCCGGAATAGGTGCTTTCCGGTGTCAGGCCGGTATGCAGCACCCAGGGTGCCCAAAGCGCCTGAACCGTCTCACTGCCATAACCGTGCTCCAGCCAGGCCCGCGCCGGTTGCAGCGCGTCCCCGAGCCAGGTCTTCAATCCGTTCAGGCCACGCTTCCAGGCCTGCTTCGCCATAAGCCGCGCCATCTTGCCCGACCACAGCGGGCTGCCCAGCAGGGCGAACAGGAATTCGGCATCCGCCTCAACCGTCCCGACATCAGCGCCGTGCTGTTTGCCGTCACCGGCTGAAAGCCCGTCGAAAGCGGCAATGTTCGCGGCCCGGTCCATGGTGAGCACGGCGGACTGACCATCCGGGCGGAGAACCGCTGTCGGTTTCTGCGTATGGCAGAAGTCGAGACCGTGCCGGCCGAGGTCTTCGGCGAGCTCCGCATAGGCGGGCGATGTCAGGAACAACACGAAGGTTGCAGCCAGGACATCATGACGGAAGCCGGGCAAGGTGATTTCCTCGGTCCGCATGCATCCGCCAAGTTGGTCCGAGCGTTCGAGCACGAGCACCTTTTCCCCCTTGCGCGACAGCAGTGCCGCCGCGACAAGAGCGTTGATCCCCGACCCGATTATGACATGCGGCGCGGTCACGGGATCGGCCTCAGCCCCTTGGCACCAGCGCCAGGGCGCGGATCGGGCTGCCTGTTCCCCGCTCGATCTTCAGGGGTGCTGCAACCAGGATGGCACCCTTGGCCGGCAGCTTGCTCAGGTTGGCGAGCGAGGCCAGTCCGAAGCAATTGTCCCTGTGCAGGAGATTGTGTGCCGGATAGGGCGGTTCCATGCCGCCAGCCTGTCCCGCATCCGTGCCGATGCACTGCGTCCCCCAGCCGACAATTTTCTTGGACAGAAGATATTCGATCGCGTCCGGCGTCGGCCCGGGGCTGTGTGGCCCGGTCTCGTCCGTGTTCAGGAAGAGAGACTCGTCATGAGCGCGATTGTCCCAGTCGGTGCGCATGAGGACCCATTCACCGGCACCGATCTCGCCGTGCTCCGCTTCCCAGGCCTTGATCAGATCCGCGGTCAGGAGGAAGTCGGCGTTCTCAGCACTCTCCTTGGAGCAATCGATCACATTGACCGGTGCGACAAGGCGCTGAACGTCGAGCGTGTCGGTGAAGCCGTCCTCGTAATCCTTGCCGGTGATCCAGTGATGCGGCGCGTCGAAATGGGTGCCGGAATGCTCGCCCAGCACCATCCAGTTCCAGGCGAAAAACGGTCCATCGGAATCGTATTCACTGATCTTGTGGATCTCGACCTTCGGCGTGTTCTTGGCAAAATCGGGCGGCAACTGGATGATCGGGGTGTTGGGGCCCAAAACGCCCGTGCAGTCGACCACCTCGACCTCACCGGACAATAACTTCGCTCCCAGTCCGCTGAGCGCGTTCTCTGCTGACATCTGATGCTCCCTCTCTACGTCTTGGCCGCTTGGCTCATTATCGCAATTCAATGCTAGACAGATTTATTTGTATTTGCAATTATCTATTTCGAGGGAGGCACGGCTTGCATCATGGATGAGACTCTGGACGGCGTCATTATCGGCAGCGGACACAACAGTCTCGCCTGCGCCGTTCATCTGGCCGCGCAAGGCTGGAAAGTTGGTGTGTTCGAGCGCGCTCCGGTTGCCGGCGGCGCGGTCAAGAGCGGTGAATATACCTTACCCGGATATAGCCATGACTGGGCGGCAATGAACCTGTCCCTGTTTGCCGGCTCCGCCTTTTTCAAGGAATATGGCGAAGAGCTGGGCCGGAACGGATTGGAGTTTGCGCCTGCAGCCGATTGTTTTTCTTCCGTTTTTCCTGATGGCTCCTGGCTTGGCGTCAGCAACGATCTCGAAACGACGGCGAAGCGGATCGACGCCATCAGCGCAGAAGACGGGAAAACCTGGCGGGACCTGACGGCCGACTTTCCGGCCATGGCCGAACCGCTTGTGGGTCTGCTCGGCAGCCCTGCGAAGAAACGTGCATTTGCATATATTCTCTACAAGCACTGGCGAAAGTCCGGCACGGACGGCGTGCTCGATCTCAGCCGCTTCCTGATGTCATCGCCACGCGACTGGCTGAACGAGACATTCCGGTCGCCGAAAGTGCGCGCCCTGCTCGGCGCGTGGGGCATGCATCTGGATTTCGCCCCGGACATTTCCGGCGGCGCGCTGTTTCCGTACCTGGAAGGCATGGCCAATCAGGCATTCGGCATGGTTCTGGGCAAGGGTGGTGCCGGTGCCGCGATCTCGGCAATGGTGTCTGCGCTCGAGGCGCGGGGCGGAAGCGTCACCCTGAATGCAGAGGTCACGCGCATTCTTGTCGAAAACGGCGAGGCAAAGGGCGTCGAACTCGCCGACGGGCGCAAGGTCATGGCGCGCAATGCCGTGATTGCCAACGTCGCGCCAAAGGCTCTTTTGAAGCTCGCGGGGGAGACCGCAGACACACGCTATAATGACGGCCTGAAGACCTTCTCTCACGCGCCCGGCACGATGATGATCCACCTGGCCGTCGATGGATTGCCCGACTGGAGCGCCGGCGATGAGCTGAAAAACTTCGCTTATATTCATCTGGCACCGGAGGTCGACCAGATGGCGCGCACCTATGCCCAGGCGCAGGCGGGGCTGCTGCCGGACGAACCGGTGATCGTCTGCGGACAGCCCACCGTCATCGACCCGAGCCGCGCGCCGGAAGGCAAGCATGTGCTCTGGCTTCAGGTGCGCATGGTTCCGGCGGTCATTAAGGGAGATGCTGCGGGGCAGATCGAGGAGACCGACTGGGAGACGGTCGCGGACAAATACGCCGAACGGGTTCTGGATATTCTGGAGGGATATGCGCCCGGCACACGTTCAAAGATCCTCGGTCAACACGTTGTTACACCGCTGATGCTGGAGGCGGACAATCCAAATCTGGTCGGCGGCGATCAGATCTGCGGCAGCCATCACCTGACACAGCATTTCATGTTCAGGCCCGTTCGCGGCTTTGCCGACGGCAGCACACCGGTGGGGAACCTGTTCCACACCGGAGCCGCCGTCTGGCCGGGCGCGGGCACCGGTGCCGGGCCCGGATATCAGCTCGCGCAAAAGCTCGCCGGATAGCGATAACGAAAACACATCCGGCCAACGCAAACATGGGGAACAGGACAATGAAGGTATCAAGACGCACGCTTTTGAAAAGTGCGGCCGCCAGCGGAGTGCTGACAGCCGTTGGAACGCCCGCTTTTGCGAATGAGATCGATGAACTGGTGATTGCCTATAACGTCAATCTGCCCAGCTGGGACCCGACGGTCGGCCCGTCCGCGGTCAACCCGACCATCCAGGGTATCTACCAGTCGGTGTTCGACATGTTCATCCACCAGAACCCGGATCTCAGCTTCGGCTCCGGCATCGTCAGCGAATGGGGATGGACCGAAGACAGATCCAAGATCTGGTTGGAAATCCGCGAAGGCGTCACCTGGCACAATGGCGATCCGCTCACACCCGAAGACGTTGCCTGGTCACTTGAACGGGCCGGCAATCCGGACACGGGGAACCCGATCCAGTTCATCTGGGGCAAGATCGGAAACTTCCAGATCGACGGCAACCGCGTCACCGCGGACGTCAAGGAATACGAGCCGACGATCTTCAAGTGGATGAGCTTCCTGACCGGCTATGTCCTGCCGAAGAAGTATTACGAGGAAGTCGGTCCGGAAGGCTTTGAAGCCGCGCCGATCGGGACCGGCCCCTACATGGTCGACAATTTCGAGCGCAATGCGTTCGTGCGCCTCAAGGCAAATGAAAATTACTGGGGCGGCGCACCCGAGTTCAAGACCGTCACCATCAAGTTCGTCACCGATGCCTCAAGCCGCACCTTCGAGGTCAGCTCGGGCAACTCGCACGTGACGCTGGAAATGCCCTATGAGGAATTCGACCGCCTCAAGGAACAGGACGGCATTGTCGGCACCGCAGCTCCGATTTCCGACATCGGCATGATCTTCATCAACGATGTCGAACCGATGAACGATCCGAATGTGCGCATGGCCATGGCGCATGCCATCGACAAGGAAACCATCATCGAGCGGCTGCTGTCGGGTTACGGCGTTGCCATCGATACGCTTCAGACGCCGGATTACGCTGCCTATGACCCGTCCATCACCGTTCCTTACGATCCTGAAAAGGCCAAGGAACTGCTGGCCGCATCCGGCTATGGTCCGGACAACCCGGTCACATTCAAGATCCAGACGACGCGCGGCTTCAAGCCGAAGGACTACGAGATCATCCAGGTGATCGTCGGCCTGTGGCGCAAGGTCGGTATCGAGGCCGAGATCGAAGTCTACGAAATCGCCAAGCACTTCGAATTGCGGGCAGCGGATCAACTGGCTCCGGCAGCCTTCTACAACTGGGGCAACGCAATCGGCGATCCGACCACGTCCACCGGATTTGCCATGTTCGGCCCATCGCCGCATTCCGTCTGGGACGGCGAAGACCTGATGCAGATGATCCTGCCACTCTGGGGCGAGGCGGATGAGGAGAAGCGCATCGCGGGCTGGAAGGCGGTCGACAAGCACATCGCCGAGAACGCGCTCGTGCTGCCGCTGATCCAGTATGTGCAGCCGATCCTGCACAGCGATCAGGTCAAGGTCACACCACACGCATCGGGCGCGCTGCTGCCGCACCTGATGACCCGTTCTTAAGTCAGGAAAACGTTACCTCACCTTCGCCGCAGTGCCCTTCCTGCTTGCTCCTTAGGGTGCTGCGGCGGCTCTTTTTCCTGAATGAAGGGCTGCGAATCTTTTCATGCAAATCGTGCGTACGCTGCTGACGCGCCTGGCGACGACAATCATCACCCTCCTGGGAGCTGCCATCATCGTTTTCGTCGTGATCCGGGTGGTGCCAGGGAACCCGATCGCGATGATGCTGCCCCCCGGCGCGACCGAGGCCGACATCGCGCGCCTGGAAGCGCTCTATGGCCTGGACAAAAGTATCTTTGAACAGTTCCTGATCTGGATTGGCAACGTCCTGCAAGGCGACTTCGGAACCTCCATCACGACCCGCCAGCCTGTTTTCGATCTTGTGATCGGCCGGCTTCCGGCGACACTGGAACTCTCGGTGATGGCGCTCCTGATCGCGATCGTCGTCGGCGGTTCGGCCGCGCTCACCGCGACGCTCTACCGGGGCACGAAGGTCGAAGGCGGCATCGATGTTGCCGGCGGTGTCGCGCTTTCGCTGCCGGATTTTCTCTGGGGCCTCGCGCTCATTCTCGTGCTTGGCGTTCTCTGGCCGCTGTTTCACATTTCCGGGCGCGTCTCACCTTCCCTCGGCTTCGAGTTCAACACCGACTTCTACCTGATCGAAGCGCTGGTGCGCTTTCGCTTCGACGTGGTGCTTGATCTGCTGGGGCACATGTTCCTGCCTGCGCTCGCGCTGGCAATCCCGCTGGCGGCGATCATTCTCCAGCTCCTGAAACAATCGCTCAAGGAATGCATGCACGACGACTACATCACGCTGGCGCGGACCAAGGGTTACTCCGAAACGTCCATCATCGCACGGGACGCCTTGCCGAATGCCATCCTGCCGACGCTGACCCTCGTTGGGGTCCAGTTCACCTTCCTCATCGGCGGAACCGTCATCATCGAGCGGCTGTTCTCCTATGAAGGCCTTGGAAACATGGCGATCGATGCGGTGATCAACCGCGACCTGCCGCTGATCCAGGGCATCGTCCTGGTGTTTGCGCTTCTGTTCACGCTCGTCAATCTGCTGGTGGACATGACCTACGCTGCGCTCAATCCGAGGCTTCGCCATGCATGACGCCCGCGGACAGATCCGCCGCCTCCCCGGCCTCCGTCTTTGGCTCAGCGGCGGCTGGTTGCTCCTTCTCGTTCTGGCTGCAGTGTTCGCGCCGATGATCAGTCCGCACGATCCGCTGGAGCAGGACCTTTTCGCAGCAAGGCTGCCGCCCTTCTGGCAGCAAGGCGCCGACCCCGCCTATCTGCTTGGCACCGATTCCCTCGGCCGTGACCTCCTGAGCCGGATGCTTTACGGAGCACGGCTGGCGCTGACAGTCGCGCTCGTTGCGGGAACCCTGACCTGCCTGGTCGGCGCGACGCTTGGGCTGATCGCCGGCTATTTCCGGGGCTGGGCAGACCTCGTCATCTCCCGCCTTGTCGACATCTGGATGGCGTTTCCGCCCGTGCTGTTCGCGATCCTGCTGATTGCCGTTCTCGGAACAGGCCTGACCTCGATTATTGTGGCGATCGTCGTGATCGACTGGACCCGGTTCTCGCGCGTGGTGCGGGCGGAAGCCATGAGCCAGGGCGCGATGGACTACGTTGCATCCGCGCAGGTTGCCGGACGCAGCCGTCTCGGCATCGCGCTTGCCGAAATTCTGCCCAACGTGCTGCCGACAATCGTCGCCCTGTTGACCCTTGAAATGGGCATCGCGGTGATCGTCGAAGCGATCCTGAGTTTCGTCAACCTGTCGATCTCGACCGACCAGCCGACCTGGGGCGGCATGATCGCCGAGGGGCGCACATCGATCTATCAGGCCTGGTGGGTCCTGGTGTTCCCGCTTGTTGCCCTGTTCCTCACTGTGCTCAGTTTTTCGCAACTCGGCGAAGGCCTGAAAGACTATTTCGATCCGGTGCTGCGATGAGCTATCTCACGATCAAGGACCTGACGGTCCGGCTCAAGAACGGCGTTCCCTTGCTGCGCAAGGTTTCGCTCGAGGTCAAATCAGGCGAAGTCCGGGCGCTAGTCGGCGAAAGCGGCGCAGGCAAGAGCATGATCGGAAAGGCCGTGCTCGGCATCCTTCCGCGCGCGGCGAAACTCACCGGCGGCGAAATCCTGCTCGATGGCGAGGACCTGCTGACATTGCCGCCAAAAGCCCGGCGGGCCAAGATCGGTGCAAAGGTGGCGCTGATCCCGCAAGACCCGCTGACCGCACTCAATCCGTCCCGTAGGGTCGGCCCGCAGATCACGGACCGGCTCGTCGACATTCTCGGATGGAAGCGCAAGCAGGCGGAAGACCGCGCCGCTGAACTCCTCGACGAGGTGCACATCCAGTCGCCGGAGCGGGTGATGAGATCCTATCCGCATGAACTGTCCGGCGGTATGCGCCAACGCATTCTGATCGCCTCGGCCTTTGCGGCCGAACCCAAGCTGATCATCGCCGACGAACCGACGACAGCGCTCGATGTCACGGTGCAGAAACAGATCCTCAAACTGATCCGCGAGATGCAGGAACGGCACGACACGGCGCTGCTTTTCGTGACGCACGATCTCGGTGTTGTCTCCAAGATCAGCCAGTCCCTGACGGTTCTTTATGCCGGAATGGTCATCGAGGAAACGGATGTCAGAACCTTCTTCGCGGAACCCGGTCACGCCTACTCAAGGGCATTGCTTGCGGCGACGCCGAAATACACCGACCCCGACGGCTCGCTCATGCCCGTTCCGGACAGCATTATTTCCCAGGTGGAGCAGCAAGTTGCCGCCTTCGATGCGCAGTTGAAGAGGTGAGCGGCACCATGAGCGACCTCATCTACCGTGTCAAAGACCTGAAAGTTTCCTTTCCCGACCTGGCGCACAAACCTCTCTTCGGTGCCGCGCCGCGCACGAGTGTCCTCAAAGGCCTCACTTTCGATGTTGCCAGGGGCGATGTGCTCGGCATTGTCGGCGGCTCCGGGTCCGGAAAATCGACGCTCGGGCGTGCCATGATCCGCTTGCTCCGGCCGGACTCCGGATCGATCCTGTTCGAGGGAACGGAGATCGCGCAGCTCGGCGAAGACGACCTGCGCCCGTTGCGCAAACGGTTTCAGATGATCTTTCAGGATCCGATGTCCTCGCTCAACCCGCGCCGCCGTGTGGGCGGCATCATTGCCGGCCCGCTTCGCCTGCAAGGCTTCGACGACATACCGAGGCGCGTCGATGATGCCCTGGAAATGGTTGGCCTGCCGAAGAGCTTTTCCGAACGGTATCCGCACGAACTGTCGGGCGGCCAGCGGCAAAGGGTCGGTATTGCCCGCGCGATCGCCCTCAAACCCGACTTCATTCTGGCCGACGAAATCGTGTCGGGCCTGGACGTTTCCTCGCAGGCCCAGGTGCTGAACCTTCTGGAGCAGCTGGTGCGGGACCTCGGTCTGACGCTTGCCTTTGTCAGTCACGACCTGTCGGTCATCCGAAGACTGTGCTCGCGCATTCTTGTCATGCACCATGGCGAGATCGTCGAAAACGCGGCAACGGCCGACCTTTTCGCAAATCCGCAGGCGGAGTACACGCGCACGCTGCTGGATGCCATTCCGTTGCCGGATCCCGACCAGGTCTGGGCCTGACACTCTCAGAGATCGAGCTCGAACCGCCGGATGAAGTCCGCATCGGGTGTGACGCCATGCCCGGGACCTTTCGGAATGGAGACGTAGCCGCCCGATGATTTCACCTGGCCCTGAATGTCCAGCGGCTGCTGCAGCAGGTCGTCGCGGAACTTGTTGTCCGTCGTGTCGAACTCAAGCATCGGCTCCCATGGGTGGAGGCCGCCGGGAAGGGCCGGCATCGCCGCCAGAAGCTGAATGTTGGTGGCAACCGCGATGGCCGATCCCCAGACGTGGTTGATCACCGGTGTGAAGTGCGCATGGCAAAGGGCGAGCACGCGCAGATATTCACTTACGCCGCCAAGCGCGCAGACCTCGGGCTGGGCGATATCAAGGCCTCGGTTTTCCAGGATCTGGCGCCAGCCCCAGCGATTGAACTCAGCCTCGCCCCCGGAAATGTTGACGCGAAGCCCGCTGCGCAGCTCCCGGTATCCATCGAGATCCTCGGGCGCGACGGGTTCTTCAAACCAGTAGGCGCCCAGCTCCTCCAGAGCCCTGCCGACAAAAAAGGCGTCGGACGTGGTGTAACAATGGTTGGCGTCGACCATGAACTTGCCGCGGCCTTCCACGCTTTCCGCGACCGCCTGGCAGAGCCTGACATCCTCTTTCGGTCCGAGGCCGGTTTTCATCTTTGCCGCGGCGAACCCCATATCCATGATCTGCGCGGCTTCCTCCCGGAAGCGCGCCACGTGATCGTCGACACTTTCGCGCTTGAGCATCATGCCGTATCCGTAAGCCTGGATGCGGTCGCGATGCGCGCCGCCGATCAGCTTGTGAAGCGGCAGGCCGGCAACCTTGCCGGCAATATCCCAAAGGGCGATATCGACACCGGAAAGCGCCTGCAGGGGCATGCCCTTCTGGCCGTGGTCGCGCATGAGATTGTAGACCCTGTGCCAGAGCGCGTCGCGATCCATCGGGTCGCTGCCGAGAATGATCGGCTGGATAACCTTCTCGACGATCCCCTTGTTCGCGATCGCGACATTGCCCGGACCGAAACACTCCCCCCAACCGGTCACGCCCTCGTCGGTTTGAACCTCGACCAGATGGGCCGTGCGCTTCTCGTAATATTGCTGGGAGTAGCCCAGCTCGCCGGGGAGGTCATATTGCAGCACATGGCTTTTGACGCCTGTTATCTTCATGCGTTCAACCCTTCGAAGTCCGTGTCGTCGAGCGCACGGGTTATTCTCTTTTCGATCAGGTAGTCCCTCAGTGCCAGCGCCGAACAGTCATGGCCGATGCCGGACTGACCGATGCCGCCATGCGGCAGGTCGATGTCATACTTCACGCCGTTGATCTGGATCTCCCCGTAGCGCAGCTTTGCCGCATAAGCCTCTGCCCTGGCAAGGTCGCGCGTGAAGATATAGGCGGTCAGACCGCCTTCCTCGCAATCATTGGCCATTGCGGTCAGATCCGTCTCGCCGTCGAACGGGATCAGGCTGACGATCGGTCCGAATGTCTCCTGGCGGTAAACCGCCATTGTCTCGGTGACACGGTCCAGAACGGTCGGCGCCAGAAAATATCCCTTGTTCAGATGCGCGGGCCGGTCTCCACCGGCCAAAAGCTCTGCCCCGCTTGCAACCGCGTCATCGATCAGCCCCTTGATGCGCGCCCAGGCAGGCCCGTCGATCACCGGTCCGGTGGTGATATCGGCGGTCTTGTCGAAGCCGGTTTTGGCGGCCCGTGCACGCGCCGTCACCTTTTCAGCGAAAACCGCGTGAACGGCGCTTGCGACAAAGACCCGGTTCGGGGAAACGCAAATCTGCCCGGCGTTGGAAAACTTCACACCGCAGACAATGTCGGCGGCCAGGTCCAGATCCGCGTCCTCGAATACAAGCACCGGCGCGTTGCCGCCCAGTTCCATGGAGTAGCGTTTGATCGACGTTGCTCCGGTGCGCATGATGTGCTGTCCGGTTCCGGTTGAACCGATCAGGGTGATCACCTGGGGGATCGTTGACGCGGTCATCGCGTCAGCCACCTCGTAACCGTCCGTGCACAGGATCTGAACAACACCGCGCGGCAAGCCGATCCGCTCACAAAGCTGACCGACCGCGTATGCAGATATCGGAGTCTTCTCTGACGGTCTGATGAGGATCGGGCAACCGGCCGCCATCGCCGGCCCGATCTTGAAAGCCAGGTTCAGAAGCGGGAAGTTCCAGGCGAGATATGCGACGGCCACCCCTGCGGCCTCGTGCACCATCCGGTGTGTGTGGGTTCCCGCCCGGTCCGCGAGCCCGACATCGTAGATGCGCGCGATTTCCTCTGTGTAGAACTCAAGTGATACGACCAGCCGGTCCCAGTCCTCAAGGGTCTGCGCCCAGGGTTTGCCCATCTCATGGTGGACACAATCGCGCAGGAACTCCTCATGCGCGATCACTTCATCACGCAATTTGCGCATCCAGGACTGACGCTCGGCAATCGGTGTTGCCGACCAGGTTGGAAAGGCGTCCCGGGCGGCTTCCAGCGCGCGCTGCACATCGTCAAATCCGGCGGTGTAAACCGTCGCGACGTGGTCTTCCGTTGCAGGATTGAATACTTCCTGCCGAGCACTTCCCTCGGACAAGGCACCATCGATATAAAGTCTCGTCGGGAAATCCATGACACGCCTCAATCAAACATGTTGCCGCCATCGTGGCAGCGTGCCAAGGCATTCACAACGGATTTTTCCGCTCCGTCACCCATCCCTGACTGCCCGGCATACGACTCCGGTCTCGCCAGAACACCGTCAGGCGTTTTGAAGAATGAATTCCGCGCATCTGGAACCCAGCATCATGGCCGGCGCATTGGTGTTGCCCGCGTTGATGTCGGGGACGGCGGACATGTCGCAGACGCGCAGGTTTTCAACACCCCGGACCCTGAGCCTGCCGTCAAGCACGGCCATGTCATCGCCATCCGCACCCATACGCGCCGTTCCGGCCGGATGGTAGTTGGTCTTGACGAACCGCTTGCAATGGGCCCTGAGCTCGTCATCGGAGCACTTCTGAGGATCTGGGATGGCGACCTTCTCCAGCCTGGAGGCAATCGGGTTCGACTGCAGCGCCTCAAGGAAAAAGCGCTGGCCGGCCATCATCTCCTGCATGTCGTCTTCATCCTTCAGAAGGTTCGGACACACGATCGGCATATCCGCCGGCGATGCGGAGGCAAGCCGCACTTCGCCTCGCGACTTCGGCTTGACGACTACCGTCGTGACCGTGACGCCGTAGCCGTCTTTCAGTTCTGACTGCGCATCGCGATCCAGATAGACTATGGGCACGCAAAAAGCCTGGATCGTCGGTTCGCCGTCCCGGTTTCGCGGGTTGACGAAGGCACCGGCCTCGACACCGGCGGAGGTGATGCGACCGCTTCCGAAAAGCTTGAACTGAAGCCCGTTCAGGAGCATGCGCCAGCCTTCGCCCTGACGATAATAGCCGTGCGGCCCGCTTGCATAGGCGGTGATGGGGACTTCGGGATGGTCAATCAGGTTCTGACCGACGCCAGGCATGTCGGCGTGAACCGTGATGCCGTTTTCGCCCAGATGATCCGCCGGCCCGACCCCCGACAGCATGAGGATCTTTGGGGAGACCAGCGCACCCGCCGCCAGAATGATCTCCGCCGACGTGTTGACGGTATGGGTTCCGGACGGATCGGTGTAGGTAACACCGACCGCGCGGCCGTTCTCCACGATGATCTTTTCGACCGCGGCCTGCAGCCTGATCGTCAGTCTCGGGTCGCTGCGAAGAGGTTCAAGGAAAGCATAGGCCGTCGAACTTCTGCGGCCGTTCCTGTTGGTGAACTGATAGAAACCGACACCGCGCTGCGAGGGGCCGTTGAAGTCCGTGTTGTAAGGCTCGCCCAGCGACTGAACCGACTGCACGAACCAGCGGGACATGGTGTCGACATAGCCCGGATCGGACACCATGACGTCTCCGTCGGTTCCATGAAGATCACCCGCAAGGCGGTTGTTTGCCTCCATGCCCCTGAAATGCGGCAGCACATCCGCCCAGCCCCAGCCCGGGTTGTCGTTGTTCGCCCGCAGCACATCGTTCCAGGCATCGTAATCACCGGGACGCCCGCGCATGTAGACCTGTGCGTTGACGGAAGACCCGCCGCCGAGAACGTTGCCCTGTGGAATATCGTGAACCCGTCCGTCCAGATGCGGCTGCGGTGTCGTCTTGTGATACCGCATGTATTTGGATCCATTGATCATCTTGAAAATGCCGGGGGGCATGTCAAGCAGCGGGTGGCGATGGGAATAACCTGCTTCCAGCAACAGGACCCGCGCGCCACCTTCGCTCACGAGCCGCGCTGCGGCAACCGCTCCGCCTGAGCCTCCGCCGATGACGATATAGTCGTATCCCGAGGTCATTCGTCCCCCCAGTCGAAGGTAACGCGAACGAATTCCCAGGCCGCCTTCAGGTGGTTGTTGAGCGCTTCCTCGGCGGCCACGGGGTCGCGCTCCAAAATGGCGTCGAGAATGGATTTGTGCGCCAGGTAGTTCACTTCGTTGCGCTCGGGCGAGCGCAGCATCCGATCCCACTGGGGCGCCAGCCAGGAGGTATAACCCTCGTGCATGGCCGGAAAAATCGGGTTTCTGGGTATGCGGTAAAGAACCCCGTGGAAGGCAACATCCGTGCGATAGAATTCGTTCGAGTCCGGGATGGCCTTCCGGTTTTCCTCAAGCGCTTCCCTGAGACTCACGATATCTTCCTTGCGCGCAGACGATGCTGCTTCGCGTACCAGAGCGCGCTCAATGAAAACACGGCTGTCGTAAAGGTTCTTGATGCCTGTCTTGTCCGTCAGGAGATGCTGCACGACATTGCCGCAGGCATGCAGGACGGTCGCGTAGTCCGGCTTGCGCACGATCGGACGGAACCGGGGCTTCGTCTCGATCAGCCCGCGGCTGGACAGTTTGGAGATTGCCTCGCGGATCACGGTCCGGCTTGCCCCGAACTGTTCCATCAGCTCCCGTTCAGCCGGCAATGGCGTTTGATCCTCCAACTCACCCGAAACGATTTTCGCTTCCAGCATTGCGACCACATTGTCCGCCGCCCGACCCGTTTCGTTCCCGATGTCCATTGGGCATCAACGCTCCCTTGCCATCAATTTCATGTCATTTTGGTACGACATAAATTTGCCACCCGTAAAGTGATTTTTTCCGCAAACCAAAAATTTATCGCTGTTTTTCTTTATTTTTCATATGTTTATTATTTTTACGTACTGATTTTTTGATAATAGGATTGACTTTGGTCCGTTTTACTAACTTACTTTGTAAAGTTTGGTCATACCAAAAGGCAAATCATTCGTGTTTGATTTCACCCTCACCTCAGAACGCCCCATCGCGGCCGGGATGTATGTCAACGGCCAGTGGCTCTCGCGCGGACCGGCTTCGGCAGCGATTGAGGTGGAGAACCCGGCAAATGAAGACGTTGTCGCAACGATCACGGAAGGGACCGAGACCGATGCAGGCGAGGCGCTTGACGCTGCTCGCCGTGCCTTTGCCCCCTGGGCAGGCCGTCCTGCAATCGAACGCGGTCGGCTGATCGCAGCGCTCGCAGACGAAATCGACGCACACAAGGATCATCTTGCGCGCCTGGTCACGCTTGAGCAGGGCAAGCCGCTCGGCCATGCGACACAGGAGATCGACGCCGGCATCACCTTCCTGAGATATGCGGCGGAAAATGCGCGCCGGATCGAAGGCGACATCGTCACCTCCGACAACCGGGACGAGGAAATTCACATCCGCCGGCACCCTTATGGTGTCGTGGTTGGACTCACGGCGTGGAATTACCCGTTCGCTCTGGCGGCAAGAAAACTCGGACCTGCCCTTGTGGCGGGCAACACATTCGTCCTGCTGTCGCACGAGGCGACGCCGCTTTCCGGTCTTGCGCTTGCAAGTCTGAGCGAAAAGGCCGGGCTTCCGGCAGGAGTCTTCAACGTGGTCACCGGCCGCGGCCCGGTGGTCGGTGCCGCGCTCGTCCAGAGCCCGATGTCCGACCTCGTCACAATGACGGGCAGCACCCGTGCAGGACGCGAAATTTACCGGGCCGGCGCGGACGCTATCAAGGTCGTGCGCCTGGAACTGGGCGGCAAGGCGCCATTCCTGGTGATGGAGGACGCCGATATCGACAGGGCCGTTCAGGCCGCCGTCGCAGCGCGCTACACGAATTGCGGCCAGATCTGCACATGCAACGAACGCATGTATCTGCACCGTGCGATTGCCGACGAATTCCTGGAGAAGTTTGTTGCCGCCTCCAAGGCACTCACCCTCGGAGACCCGCTCGAAAATGCCGACTTGGGCCCCAAGGTGAACCGCGTGGAACGGGACAAGGTCGCCGATATCGTGGCCAGCGCCGTAGGTGCAGGCGCGGCCGTGCTGCTGAAGGGCGGCATACGGGAAGACGGCGCGTTCAGCAAAGGACACTGGTTTGCACCGACGGTTCTGGAAGCGTCGAAGAACGACAACCCGGCCGTCCAGGACGAAGTGTTCGGACCCGTCGCAACGGCCGTCAGGGTCGATGATTACGACATGGCGGTCCGGTTCGCCAACGACACGCCGTTCGGGCTGTCCGCCTATCTCTTCACGCGGGACCACAAGCGTCTCGCACAAGCTCCTTATCGCCTGAAGTTCGGAGAACTCTACCTGAACCGCTCCAACGGAGAGGCCGTTCAAGGCTTCCACACCGGGTGGGGATTGTCCGGACTGGGGGGAGAAGACGGCCGTTACGGCTTCGATGGCTATCTGCGCAAGCAGACCGCCTACCTGAATTGGGGTTAACGCCTCAAACTCTCGCGACCGGGGGGATTCTGGTCGCACCAAAGTGGAGGAAATGATGAAACGTACTCTCTTGCTGGCTACTGCGATTGCATTTGGCGCAGTGACATCGATCGCTTCGGCTGCCGGGCTGCCGCCGCTTGAGCAGAAAGACCGCTACAAGGTCGGATTTGCGCAGATGGAATCCAACAATCCATGGCGGATTGCCGAGACCAAGTCTTTCCATGACACGGCCGAAAGCTGCGGCTGGGATCTGATCGCGACCGATGCCGCCGGCTCCGCGGCAAAGCAGGTTGCCGATGTCGACAGCATGATCGCACAGGGCATCGATGTGCTGTTCCTGCCGCCGCGCGAGGAAAAGCCGCTCATTCCTGCCGTCAAAAAAGCCAAGGCTGCCGGCATTCCGACCTTCCTTGTCGACCGTTCCGTTGACCCGAATGCGGCCAAGCCGGGCGAGGACTTCGTCGCCTTCCTCGGCTCCGACTTCATCGACCAGGGCAAGCGCGTTGCCGAATGGACCATCGAGAACTTCAAGGGCGACAAGGGCATCATCGTCCAGTTGGAAGGAACCACGGGTTCTTCGCCGGCCAATGACCGCAAGAGCGGTTTCGACGACCGCATCGTTCAGGACGAACGTTTTGAAATCGTTGCGTCCCAGTCGGGCGACTTTGCCCGCGATCTCGGCCGTCAGGTCATGGAAACGCTGCTGCAGGCCCATCCGGACGTGAACATCGTCTATGCGCATAATGACGAAATGGCCATCGGCGCCATCCAGGCACTCGAACTTGCCGGACGCAAGCCGGGTGAAGACGTGCTGGTTGTCTCCATTGACGGAACACGCGATGCGCTGCAGGCCATCATCGACGGCAAGATGGGCGTCACGGTCGAAAGCTCACCGTTCTTCGGACCGCTCGCATGCGAAACGATGAAACGCTATGCCGCCGGCGAGACCATCGAGCCGTGGGTGCAGGTGAAGGACCGGATCTTCACGGCCGACAACGCCGCGAAGCATATCGACGAAGCCTATTAAGGCCAAATGCCGGAGGGGAATTCCCTTCCGGCTTCTTTCTCCCAGATCAACGGATGTTCAAGCCGAACCGCTTGAACATCCAAAAGTTGATCGGTTCTGAAGTAATCGGGCATCCTGACGCGTTTCATACGCCGGGCGCTCACGTGCTGACAGGAGCCATTATGGCACCTCTGCTCTCCATGGCCGGGATCAAGAAACACTTTGGCGGCGTGCCCGCACTTCGAAGTGCATCTCTTGAGGTCGAACCCGGCGAAGTCCACGCACTTATCGGCCAGAACGGTGCAGGAAAATCAACGCTTATCAAGATCCTGACGGGCCTTTACCGCCGCGATGAAGGTACGGTCGACTTTGCCGGCAAACCCAGCCACGTCACGTCACCGCGCGAGGCACAGAACGCCGGGATCGCCACGATCTACCAGGAGCTGAACCTGGTCCCGCTCCGGTCGGTCAGCGAAAATGTCGTGATGGGACAGGAACCGAGATCCTTCGGCTTCATGATCAACTGGCCCGAAGCGCACCGGCGCACCCGGGAAATTCTCGCGCGGTTCGGCATCGAGATTGACGTGACCGCCCCTCTCGGCAGCTATTCCACGGCGATCCAGCAGCTTGTCGCCATTGCGCGCGCGGTTTCCATGGACGCAAAACTCGTCATCATGGACGAGCCGACCTCTTCACTGGACAGCTCGGAAGTGGAAATCCTGTTCGGTGTCGTCCGGGAACTCAAGTCGTCGGGGGTCTCGGTTCTCTACGTCTCCCACTTTCTCGACGAACTGTTCCAGATCTGCGACCGGGTCACGATCATGCGCGACGGTCAGACCGTTGGCTGCCGGGCCATCGCGGAGACGACGAAGCTCGATCTGATCGCAGGCATGCTCGGGCGCAACGCGGAAGAGATTGCCGCCGAAGGCCTGACGGAACTGGCAGGCGGACGCGCCGCCTATGACGAGGTTGTCCTTGAAGTCGACAAGGTCGCGACCGGGCCGCGTCTCAGCGATTTTTCCATGACGCTTCACCGCGGCGAAATCGTCGGTCTCGGCGGCCTGCTCGGGTCGGGACGCACCGAGGCCGCCAGAAGCATCTTCGGTCTGGATCATCTGACATCGGGGGCCATGCACCTGATGGGCCGCGAATTCGAGCCGTCCGAACCGTCAGAGGCGATCCGAGCGCGGATCGGGTTCCTGACCGAGGACCGTAAAGCCGAAGGGATCGTGCCGGACATGTCGGTCCGCGAAAACCTCACGCTCGCGCTATTGCCGAACCTGCGCAGGAACGGACAGATCGACCGGGACCGCGAAAAGGAACTGGTCGGCGAATTCATCCAGAAACTCGGGATCAAGACGTCCCACATGGATCAGCCGATCCGGGAGCTTTCGGGTGGCAACCAGCAGAAGGTTCTGTTGGCGCGCTGGCTCGCAACAAAGCCGGATATCCTGATCCTCGACGAACCCACACGCGGCGTCGATGTCGGTGCCAAACGCGAAATCCAGACCATTATCCGGAAGTTCGTCGACGACGGACACGCCGTCATCCTGATCAGCTCCGAATTCGAGGAGCTGGTCGAAGGTGCCAACCGCATCGTTGTCATGCATGAGGGCAAGGCGGTGTCCGAGCTGACCAATCCCGGGATCACCGAAAACGCCCTGGTCAAGGCGCTTGCCCACCACGAGGAGGCGACTGCATGACCAGCCTGACATCAGAACACACAATGCGCACCGGCGTTGCCACGAAGCTGAAGAGCCACGGCGGCCTGATCGCGCTCGGACTTATCCTCGTCTTCAACATCATCGTGACGCCCAACTTCCTGCACACGCAGACGCTGGCCGTGAATATCTCGCAGGTCGCAACGATTGCCATCGTTGCAATGGGCATGACGCTTGTCATCGCAACGGGCGGAATCGATCTTTCGGTCGGTGCGGTGATGGCCCTGTCGGGTGCGCTGGCGCCCCTGATCTTCATGTCGGAGTTCGGCCAGGCCTACCCGGTGCTGGGACTGATCGGCGCACTCTTCTTTCCGCTTGTCGCGGCGCTTTTGTGCGGGCTGTTCAACGGGGTCATCGTGGCGGTGCTGCGGGTGCAGCCGATCATCGCAACGCTGATCCTGTTCATCTCGGGACGGGGCATCGCGCAGGTGCTGACAAACGGCAACCTGCAGACCTTCTCCTATCCGGAGTTCAGCTATCTCGGCACGGGCAAGATCCTCGGCTTCCCCTTCCAGGGATGGCTGGCGCTTGCCATCGCCTGCTTCCTCTTCTGGGTGGTGAACCGGACTGTCTTCGGGCGCTACCTGCTGGCAATCGGCGGCAACGAGCGGGCGGCGAAACTCGCCGGCGGTCCGGTGCGCCGGGTCAAGATCGGGGCCTATGTGATCTGCTCGATCCTGTCGGGCCTGGCCGGCCTGATCGTCGTCGCAATCAATTCCGCCTCCGACGCGGCCCGCAACGGCAACCTGATGGAACTCGACGCCATCGCGGCTGCCGTCGTCGGCGGCGCTCTGCTTCAGGGCGGCAAGGCGCCGATATTCGGTGCCATCCTCGGAGCCGTCATCATCCAGCTGGTGAAATACACGCTGCTGGCAAACGGAGTGGAAGACGAAGTCGCACTCATTGCCAAGGCCGCAATTATCCTTGCTGCCGTCTACATTCAGCAAGCGCGAAAGGAATAAAACCGTGCTTGATCAAAATGCTTTCGACATGCGGAAATACATTTCGCGCAATCCGCAATCCGTCGCGGTCTGGATCGCTCTTTTTGTGCTGATCGTGTTCGGCCTGCTGCGATACGACAATTTCGGCAGCGCCTACAACATCACCTCGTTCCTGAACTACAACGCGATGTTCATCGCGATTTCGGTCGGAATGTGTTTCGTGATCTTAACCGGCGGCATCGATCTCTCGGTCGGCTCCGTTGCGGCGTTCACCTCCGTCATTGCTGCCTATCTCAGCCCCTACGGCATCGAAGTCGCGCTCCCGCTTGCCGTGCTTTCCGGCGTCGGTTTCGGGCTTTTCAACGCAGTCTGCATCGTCTTCGGGCGCATTCCGCCCTTCATCGCGACGCTGGCCACGATGCTCGGTGCCAAGGGCGGCTCGCTGGTGATCTCCGGTGCCCAGACGATTTCCGTCGACTGGGGGTCGAACTTCACGCAGCTCGGCATGGAAAAGGCCATGGGGATCGTGCCCTGGACGATCGTCCTTGTCGGCATCCTGGTGGTCTGTCTCTGGGTGGTTCTGGAAATGACCAGCCTGGGGCGGACAATCCTGGCCGTCGGCGGTGGCGAGGACGCGTCCGTGATGATGGGCCTTAAGGTCAACCGGGCGAAGATCTTCGCCTACGCGCTGTCGGGCGGCTGCGCCGGGCTGGCCGGTGTCTTTCTGGCCTCCGGCTTCGGAGCCGGCCAGCCGCTCGAAGGGGTCGGTTGGGAGCTTTCGGCCATTGCCTCGGTGGTCGTCGGAGGAACCCTTCTGACCGGAGGCCTCGGGTCGATCCCGGCGACAGTCGCGGGTGCACTCCTTCTCGGCCTGGTTTTCAACATCCTGAATTTTGAAAACGGCAAGGGCTGGATCAGCTTCAGCGCCTACTGGCAAATGGTCATCCGGGGTGCCTTCCTGTTCGCTGTGATCCTGTTCCAGACGCGGGTCATGAACCGGCAGTCAGGCGTGGAGTTCGCCAAATGACCGCGATCAGGGAGATCCGTACGCACTTGTTCCACGTTCCGCTGGCAGAAGTTCTGGTGGACGCCAAACATGGCGACCACACCCTGTTCGAACTGGTTACGGCAACGGTCGTCCTGACCGACGGTACCGAGGGCACCGGCTACACCTACACGGGCGGAAAGGGCGGCCCGGCGATCGCGGCGATGATCCACCATGATCTCGCACCTTTCCTGATCGGTCAGGATGCGGGTGCGGTGGAAAGCCTTTACGACGGCATGCAATGGCACATCCACTATGTCGGACGCGGCGGGATCGCCTCCTTCGCCATTTCAGCCGTCGACATTGCCCTGTGGGACATCCGCGGCAAGAAACGCGGCTGGCCGCTGTGGAAGCTGGCCGGTGGGGCGGATGACAGGTGCAAGGCCTATTGCGGCGGTATCGATCTGAATTTCCCGCTACCGAAACTGCTCAACAGCGTCCGGAGCTACCTGGAGCGCGGCTTCAACGGTGTAAAGATCAAGATCGGACAGCCGACGCTCGCAGAAGATATCGCCCGCATTGCGGCCGTGCGCGAACTGATCGGTCCTGACGTCGCCTTCATGGTCGATGCCAATTACTCAATGTCCGTGGAAGAGGCCATCGCGGCGGCACGGGCGTTCGCACCCTATGACATTCTCTGGTTCGAGGAACCGACGATCCCGGACAACTACAAAGGCTATGGCGAGATTGCGGATGCAACCGGATGTCCCCTTGCCATGGGCGAAAATCTTCATACTATCCATGAATTCGAATATGCATTCGATCAGTCCAAGCTCAGCTTCATCCAGCCGGACGCGTCCAACTGCGGTGGCGTGACCGGCTTTCTCCAGGTCGCTGATCTGTCGCGTCAACACAAGATCCCGGTATGCAGTCACGGAATGCAGGAGTTACATGTCAGTCTCGTTTCCGCGCAGGTGAACGCCGGGTGGATTGAAGTTCACTCGTTTCCCATCGACCAGTACACAAGGCGTCCGCTGCGGGTGGAAAATCACCTTGCCGTCGCGCCGGACACACCCGGGACAGGCGTCGTCTTCGACTGGACGCTCCTTGAACCCCATAAAATCCTGACACTCTAGAGGTCCTTATGCTCAGCAACGCTGCCGTCTATCGCGGCAACAAGACGTTCTCCGTCGAACAGAAGCAGGTATCCGATCCAGGCCCCGGCGAAGTTCAGATCAAGGTCGCCTATTGCGGCATCTGCGGGACCGATCTGCATATCTTCCTTGGCCACATGGACCAGCGGGTCGGTTTTGAACGCACGATCGGACACGAAATGTCCGGCGTCATTTCCGCCGTTGGCGCAGGCGTGGACGGCCTCATATCCGGCGACCGGATTGTTGTGCGGCCACTGGACCATTGCGGCGAATGTCCTGCCTGCCTCGCCGGTCACGAGCATATCTGTCACAACCTGAAATTCATCGGCATCGATACCGAAGGCGCGTTCCAGGAATACTGGAACGTGCCCGCCCACACGATCCACGTTCTTCCCGAAGGCCTTGATCTGGCGCATGCGGCGCTGATCGAACCCCTTGCGGTGGCCTGCCACGACGTCAGCCGCGCGCAGGTCAAACCCGGGGAAGACGTTCTCGTGATCGGCGGTGGTCCGATCGGTCTTCTCGTCGCGCTCGTCGCGCGGCATGCGGGCGGCAAGGTCACGATCAGCGAGATCAGCGAAAGCCGCCTTGCCTACGCGGACAAGCTCGGGTTCACCACGATCAATCCGAAAACAACCGACGCAGCCGAGCAGGTCAATGCCCAGACCGGAAACAAGGGCGCGGATGTTGTGTTTGAAGTGTCGGGCAGCCAGCCCGGTGTCGACCTGATGACCGACGCGGCCGCGGTGCGCGGGCGCATCGTCATGGTGGCGATCCACGCCAAGAAGCCGGAAGTCGACATGTTCCGGTTTTTCTGGCGCGAGCTGGAACTCTTCGGTGCTCGAGTCTATCGGCCCGAGGACTACGATCAGGCCATGCAACTTCTTGCCGAGGGTGTCGTGGACTGTTCCTCCTTCATAACCGATATCCAGCCGCTCAAGGACATTCAGGGGGCATTCGAAGCCCTGACACAGAACCCGAGCGCCATCAAATCCATGATCCAGATCAGTGAGAACGCATAATGAGTGTGTTGGACAGTTTCAGCCTCGCCGGAAAGACAGCGCTTGTCACAGGTGCCAAACGCGGGATCGGCAAGGCAATGGCGGTCGCCCTCGCCGATGCCGGCGCGGATATCATCGGGGTCAGCGCCAGCCTTGAAAGCTCGGGCAGCGAGGTTGAGAAGGAGGTGCGCGCACTGGGACGGAATTTCTCCGGTTACAGTTGCGATTTCGGCAACAGGGACGCCTTGAAGTCCTTCGCGGCCGAGGTCAACGAGGCGCATCCGGTCATCGACATCCTCATCAACAATGCCGGCACGATCAAACGTGCGCCGCTGACAGAGCACGGCGACGATATCTGGGACGAGGTGATCGAGGTCAATCTGTCCTCGCAGTTCGTGCTGACCCGCGAGATCGGTGCGCGCATGGTGGAACGCGGCTCCGGCAAGATCATCTTCACCGCGTCGCTCCTGACTTTCCAGGGCGGCATCACCGTTCCGGGCTACGCGGCTTCCAAGGGCGCGATCGGACAATTGACCAAGGCCTTCGCAAACGAATGGGCCGCCAAGGGGATCAATGTCAACGCCATTGCGCCGGGCTATATCGCGACGGACAACACCGAAGCCCTGCGCAACGATCCCGTGCGGTCAAAGTCCATCCTGGAACGCATCCCGGCGGGGCGCTGGGGCAATGCGGAGGACTTTGCCGGTCCGGCCGTCTTCCTCGCCTCATCCGCCTCGGACTACATGCACGGCACCGTCATGACCGTCGACGGGGGCTGGATGGGCCGCTAGGCCCGGGCTGCGGAAATACAGCCCTTTTCAGGGCTCGAAGACGATCTGGAATTCCGCCGGCAGGCTGCCGCTGACAACCTTCCGCGCATTCGGAAGATCGTTTTCTTCCAGCTTTGCCTTGCGGTCCGTCTCCGGCAGATCGCGCCAGCGCTCGGCAAGACGCCGCTCGAGCTCGGCAAGCGGCACGTTCAGAAAAACCGTTGTGTCGAAGAGGGGGCCCAGGTCGCGCCAGGGCGCTTCGTCGAGCAACAGATAGTTTCCCTCCGCGATCAGGTGCCGGACCGACCGCGGAATGATGCGCGCACTGTTGCGCGCGATCTCGATGCTGCGATCAAAGACGGGGACGGCGATTTCGTCTTCCTCGTTTCGCTTGAGCCGCATCAGCATGTGCCGGAAGCCGCCGACATCGAATGTATGCGGCGCCCCTTTTCGCGGACGCCAGCCACGGGCGTTCAGGATCAGATCGTCGAAATGATAGCCGTCCATGGGGAAGACGGCGGCGCTGCCATCGTCTCTTGCGTTCAGCTGTGCCGCAAGTTCGTCGGAAAGTGTGGACTTGCCCGCGCCCGGTGGGCCACAGACGGCGGTTATGCTTCGCTGCGCACGCCCGCGGTCCACGATCCGGGCCGCGAGGTCTTCAACCGAAATTTCCTGCGTGGTTGTCACGACAACCGTAACCCCGCTGCTTCTGCCTGCTCTTTAAGGAACGGCAGGCCAATGTCGATGACATCCTCCGCGCGGTCGGCAACAGGCCGCCAGACCGCCAGCCCGGATGCGATCTCCGGTGCGAGATAGACAAAGCTCTCCAAAGTCATCGCTCCCTCGAAATCAACGTCGGCCAGCCCCTTGAACGTGGCCTCCCAATCCATCGTGCCTTTGCCCGGCACGCCCCGGTTGGATTCCGACAGGTGGACATATCCAAGATGCTCGCCCGCATCGGCAAACCCCTCGGCCATGCCGGCTTCCTCGATGTTCATGTGATAGGTGTCGAGATGAATGAAAACGTTGGGCGCGCCGACGCGCTCAATGATTTCGGCCGTTTGCCGGGCCGTGTTCAGCAAATGGGTTTCGTAGCGATTGCAGGGTTCAAGGCCGAGGCGCATGTTGAGGTCGCGCGCCTTCTGGGCGACACGGTCAACCAGCCGGCAGATGGCATCGCCTTCGGCCCCGGTGACCGGCGCACCGCTGGTCTTGCCGATGGTTCCGTACGTCACGCCGGACAGTGCAGCGGCGCCGGCATCCCGTGCCACCTGAAGGGCAAAACCCAGATAGTCGACCGCGTCGCCCGGATTGCGCAGGATATCGATCTCCGCCGGAAGACCGAGCGAACAGACGATTTCCACACCATTGCGCTCGGCCGCACGCCGGGTGCCGACGCTGTCGTAATTTTTCGGATCAAGCAAAGGCGTCTCGATGACCGTGACGCCATGCGCCGTGATCGGCGGAAGCAGACGGTCCGCCTCCGAAGGATCCCAGAGCGGTGTGAAGGCGAGGCCGTGCAGTCCCAATCGGGGCATATCGCAATCCTATCCGTGTGCGCCGACAATATAGGAGACGACTTCCGCCATGTCGGTTTCGTCCCGTTTCAGATCGGCAATGACATTTCCACGGCGGAGTACCACGATACGGCCGCAGGCTTCAAAGACATCGTTGAGGCGGTGGCTGATCAGGATTGTCGCGATGCCCTCATCGCGCATCTGCCGGATCAGGTTCAATACGCTTTCCACCTCGCGCACCGCGAGCGCCGCCGTCGGCTCGTCCATGATCACCAGCTTCGGCTTGAAGGTGAGCGCACGCGCGATCGCGATGGTCTGCTGCTGACCACCCGACAGCATGCCGACCGGCAGGTGGATCGAGGGCACATGAACGCCCAGCCGGTCGATCATGTGCTGGGCCTCGGCATCTATCTTCGACTTGTCGACAAAGCCCGGCAGCAGGCCGAGAAAGCGTTTCGTCGGTTCGCGCCCGAGAAAGATGTTGTTGGCAACATCCTGTTGCGGCGCAAGCGCAAGATCCTGGTAGATCATCTCGATGCCGCTTTCGCGGCGCTCACCGGGGTTCCGGCCGGTAACATCGTTCCCGTCGAAACTGATGCGTCCCTTGTCTGTCGTATAGACACCGGTGATGGTTTTCATGAGCGTGGATTTGCCGGCGCCGTTGTCGCCGACAAGACCGATCACCTCGCCCGCATCAACCGTCAGGTTGACCCCGTGCAGGACCTGAACGGGACCGAAACTCTTCTCCACGCCCGAAAGCTCCAGAAGGCTCATTGCAGCGACCTCCCCCGTGTCCGGATCTGGTCGAGCCAGACGGCCGCGATCAGGACGGCACCGATCGCCATCTGCTGGTAGTAAGCCTGAACGGCCATGAGGTTGAGCCCGTTCTGCAGGACACCCATGATGAGTGCACCGATCATGGTTCCAAGGATCGAGCCCCGCCCGCCGAAGAGGTTCGTCCCCCCGATGATCGCGGCGGTGATTGCAAGGAGCTCGTAGTTGAGCCCGGCGGTCGGATCGCCGGTATTGACGCGTGCCGTGAAGATCAATCCGGCGATGCCGGCCATCAATCCCGAGATCGTATAGAGCAGCATGCGCTGACGCCGGATGTTGATCCCGGTCGCGCGCGCTGAATTTTCATTGTCGCCGAGCGCCAGAGTGTGATGCCCGAACGGCGTGTGGGCGAGAACGTAGTGTGAGGCCAGAGCGACGAACAAAAGAATGAAGACGGGTGTCGGTACACCGAAGGGGCGCGCCTGGCCAAGAAACAGAATTTCTTCCGGCAGGCCGTAAATGCCGCGCCCGCTGGAGATAATCAGCGCCAGGCCGCGGGCGATGCCAAGCATACCCAGGGTGACGATGAAGGCGGGCACGTGCCCGCGTGTAATGATGAAACCGTTGACCGCACCGGCAGCCGCGCCCGCGCCAAGCGCGCCTAGAATAGCGAAGTACCAGGGCAGCTCAAGCGTGACGACGAGGGCAGCGCCAGTCACCGACGCCAGCCCCAGAACGGACCCGAGCGAAAGATCGATGCCCGCCGCACTGATGACGAAGGTTGCCCCGATGGCCAGAATGCCGAAGGTGGCACTGGCGAGAATGATATTGAAGAAGTTGTTCGCGGTCAGAAAGACCCGCACCCCGGAGCCGGTCACCGGCGACAGGATCGCCATGACAACAACCAGCACCAGAAGAACCGCGAGCGATTCCGCGCGAACGTGTGTTCTTTCGAGTATTTTCAGCATTTGCCCACCCGGAAAATGCAGACCGCCGGATCGGCTCCCGGAAGTACAACCGGTTCCGGTTGAACGTCCGTTGATCCGGCGGCCCGCCTTGCTGCTGTTACTTGACGTATTCGAGCATCGGGTCGGAGCCGTTTTCCAGCACCTCCTTGGTCAGCACCATAGTCGGGACATAGACCCAGTCCGGCTGGTCACCGCCCGCCTTGACCATTTCAACGGCCTGCTTGCCGACAAGGTAGGGCAACTGCGCGACCGATGCGTTCAGGCGGCCGGACTTGATTGACTTCACCGCATCCGAATTGCCGTCGACGCCGATGACTGTCACCTGATCGCCCTTTCCGGCTGCATAAACCGTTTCGACCGCGCCAAGGGCCATGCCGTCATTGGCCGCAAAAATGGCGACGAGTTCCGGATTGGATGTCAGGATGTCATTGGTGATGTTGGCCGCCTTGCCACGGTCCCAGTCCCCCGGGAGAGAGGCGACGATTTCGAGCCCCGGTGCCAGTTCGGCGAGTTTCTCGGAAAACCCGTTGGCGCGCTTCTGCCCGGTCACGTTGCCGGACAGGCCCTCGATCACCAGAACCGGTCCCTTGGCGTCCGCACCGACCTGGCTGACGAGCCACTCGGCACCCTGCGCTCCGGCGGCAACATTGTCGGAGCCGATGGAAAACGCGATGTCGACACCGGCATCCGTTGCGATCTTGTGATCGAGATTGCCGTCGAGATCGACGACCGGAATGCCCATCTCCGTTGCCCGTTTCAGGCACGGCAGCAGGATGGTCGAGTTGATCGCCGCAGTGATCATCGCGTCAGGCTGACGCTCCAGCATCGTGTTGCAGACGTTGAGCTGCGGCTCCGCCGCCTGATCGCTCTCGACAGCCTGCAGATAGTATTCCACGCCTGCCTCGCCGGCCCCGTCGCGAACGCCGAGTTCCATCGCTCCCCAGAACGGATTTGACAGGGTTTTCATGAGTACGCCGTAAGTTTCGGCCTGTGCTGGCACGGCCAGCAGCGCCACGAGGGCAGTTACAGTCAATTGCTTGAACATTTGCTTTCCTCCACTTTTCGTCTCTGCTGTACCGGCGCTTCTTCGTCACCTTCAGTTTTCGGACCGGCACTCAGGCACCGGTGCGGCTGCTTGCGCCCGCTGGCTCCGCCAGCGGACCGAGCGACTCCCTTGCCTCGAGCCGGCAATTTATGCGGATCGTTTCAGACGGCGTATCGCCGCCCTCGATCCTTGCCAGGAGCCGCTCCCATGCGACCCGGGCGATTTCCTCCGTCGGTTGCACAATGGCGGCAACCGGCGGGTGAACGTGGGCCATCCAGGCGCTGTCATCGAAGCCCGCCAGGGCCGTATCCTTGCCGATGACATGTCCGCGCTCCTGCAACAGGCCATAGGCGGCCAGCGTTGCCGTGTTGAACAGGCAGAACACGGCATCGGGAGGCGGGTTCTCGTCGAGATAGGCCGCCAGTGCGGCGCGTGCACCTTCGATGCTGTCCCCGGTCGGTACGTAGTCGACAAGGACCTTTGCCGCATGAGCGTTGACGGCGGCACGAACCCCGTCCAGCCGCTCGGCGACATTGGCGATGCCGTCTCCCAGATAGGCCACGACAATGCGGCGATGCCCGGCATCGAACAGCTTTTGCATGAGTGCCGCGCTGGCGGCGGCGTTGTCGACACCGACACCGTCGGTGGCCGCGTTCTGCTGGATGCGATCCAGAAAGACGAAAGGGGTTTCACTGGCTTCAACGAGTTCTGCTGCCCGGGAATAGAGCGAGGGGATCACGAAGACGCCCGCCACGCGCCATCCCACCAGTTCGTCGATCTCGCGCGCCTCGATATCCGCGTCTTCGCGGCTTGACGTGGCAACGATTCGGTAGTTCGTGGCCTCTGCGCGATGCTCGAGTTTTGCGACCAGTTCGGCGAAAAACGGATTTTCGAAGTCGGGAATGACAAGGCCGATGATGCGGCTCTGACTGCGGCGCAGGTTGGAGGCCATGGTGTTGCGGCGGTATCCGAGATCGCGCACTGCCTGCAGCACGGCACGGCCGATCGGGTCGTCCAGCTTGCGGCGGCCGTTGATCACATTGGAAACGCAACCGGGTGAAACGCCCGCCCGCCGCGCAACATCGCGGATGGACGGCCTCGACCCCCGCTGCTTTTGCGCAGCCTTGTCGGGCATCGACAAACTCCTCCTTGCACCAATGCTAGAAAAAACGTTTTATGTTGTAAATCGTTTTTTGGGAGAAACGAAACATGCGTGTCCTTTACGATCCCGACCCGCGCCAGACGGAGGAGATCTTCAGTGCCGACGACCGGGAGAGGTTCTTTTCCGAGTTCGACGTGATCGAGATAGATCCTGCCGAGCGGGAGGCGGCCTACGCGCGCCA
Organism: Roseibium sp. MMSF_3412; assembly: GCF_030733265.1. Taxonomy (GTDB): domain Bacteria; phylum Pseudomonadota; class Alphaproteobacteria; order Rhizobiales; family Stappiaceae; genus Roseibium. Next base: position 82,994 of record NZ_JASHJI010000019.1, read on the forward strand.
TCTGCCGGAGGCCGACATCGTCATCAGTCAGCAGGCGATGGAAGCGGACAGGCTGCAGCGTGCGGCAAAGCTCAAGGCGCTGATCAATGTCGAAACGAACTTCCTCCCGAATGTGGACTATGACGCCTGCCTGCGGCGGGGGGTGCACGTGCTGACACCGGCCTCGGTGTTTGCTCTGCCCGTTGCCGAGATGGGTCTCTGCATGGCGCTGTCGCTGGCGCGGGGTGTTCACTCCAGCCACAGCGACTTTCTCTCGGCAAACGAAAAATACGGACTTGAAGGCAACATGGACGCCGAGTTGCTGACCGGCAGCAGGATCGGCTTCGTCGGATTCGGAGATCTCGGGCGTGCCCTTCACAAGCTGCTTGCTCCTTTCCAGGCGAAGGTTGCCGCGTTCGATCCGTGGCTGCCCGACAATCACCTGCGCCGCCTGGGTGTCGAACCTTCCTCGCTGGACGACCTTTTGCGGCAAAGCCGCGTGGTGTTCGTTGTCGCCTCCATCACGACCGAGAATGCGCATCTGCTGGATGCTGAAAAACTGTCATTGATGCAGGACCAGGCGATGCTGGTTCTCCTGAGCCGGGCGGCAATTGCAGATTTCGACGCACTCGCAAACGAGGCAGCCCAGGGCCGTCTGCGCATCGCGACGGACGTGTTCCCGGAGGAACCGGTCGCAGCCGACGATCCGATCCGGAAGGTTCCGGGCATTCTGTTCTCAGCCCATCGCGCGGGTGCCCTGACCTCCGCCCTCCAGCAGATCGGCGCGCTTGTTCTGGAAGATATGAGCCAGATCGCCAAGGGCCTTCCACCCGTTGCCTGCCGGCGCGCGGAGCCGGAAACCGTCGGACGGCTGCGAAGCAAACCGATCGAAACAACCTGACTTGCGATTGTGACGCGCTTCGATAAGGTTCTGCAACCGGACACAATCAGATCGAGAGGCATCTCTTGCACATAGGCTTGATCGGCGGCATCGGCTCGGCCGCCACCGACTTCTATTACCGCCGGCTGATCAGCCTGGCCGCAGAGAAGCGCCGCGACCTGGACCTGACCATCGCGCATGCCGACGCACCAACCCTGCTTGCCAATCTCACGGCGGATAACGGTGCTGCGCAGTGTGAGATCTATCTGCGCCTGACGGAGCGCCTGAAGGCCGCCGGTGCCGAAAAAGTTGCGGTCACCTCCATTGCGGGACACTTCTGCATCGACGCGTTTGCGGAGATATCGCCGTTGCCGATCCTCGATCTCACCACAAGCCTTGCGGTCTGGTTACGGGACAAGGGAATGACCCGTGTGGGAATCCTGGGAACCGAAACCGTCATGCGTTCCGGCATGTACGGAAAACTTGCGCCCGTTGACGTCCTGGCCCCCGCGGGCGATGACCTGAAACAGGTCCACGAGGCCTATGTGGCGCTGGTGCAGTCGGATGTGCCGAGCCGGGACCTGAAAGACGTCTTCGTTCGCACCGGGCGCGCGCTTGTCGAACGGGGTGCGGAAGCCGTGCTGCTAGGAGGCACCGATCTGAACGCGGTTTTCACAGCCAAGGAGACGGCGTTTCCGGTGATCGATTGCGCCGGCATACACGCAGAAGACATCGCGCGGTTCATTTGAAAGGGCCCGATGCAGGCAACAGCGGCGTTGAAAATTCACGCTCTCCTGTGACGATATTGATGCCTGGTGACCGGCGAAAGCCGTTGCATCGAAGCAGCGGATAGGCGATTTTTAAAGATATCGTTGGGGCAGGCACCTGTCAGAGGAGACACAGATGATCAGGTCCAATTATCCTGTCGACATGGCGGTCGTACCGGAGGTGAAGGCGTTCTTCGATCCGGCGACAAACACGATCAGCTACGTGGTCAGGGATCCGTCCTCAAAGGCCTGCGCCGTCGTCGACAGCGTCATGGATATCGATATCGCGGCCGGCCGCATCACCTATGACAACGCAAACGAGATCATCGCCTATATCGAGGAAAACGGGCTTGAGCTCGAATGGCTGATCGAAACACATGTCCACGCCGACCATCTCTCCGGAGCGCCCTACATCCAGCAGAAACTTGGCGGCAAACTGGGTATCGGCGACCAGATCACCGTCATCCAGGAAACCTTCGGCAAGGTTTTCAATGAAGGCACGGAATTCCAGCGTGACGGCAGCCAGTTCGACCGGCTGTTTCAGGATGGCGACACCTACCGGATCGGAGAGATGACCGCCTTTGCCATGGCCACACCCGGCCACACGCCGGCCTGCATGGTGCACGTGATGGGCAACGCCGCCTTTGCCGGCGACACGCTGTTCATGCCCGACGGCGGGTCGGCGCGTGCGGATTTCCCCGGCGGCGACGCGGCGATGCTTTACGATTCGATCCAGAAGGTGCTCGCCCTGCCGGAGGACATGCGCCTGTTCATGTGCCACGACTACGGCCCGAACGGGCGGGACATTCAGTGGGAGACCACAGTCGGCGACGAAAAGGAACACAACATCCATGTCGGCGGCGGCAAGACCCGGGAAGAGTTCGTGAAGTTCCGCACCGAACGCGATGCCCAGCTCTCCATGCCCAAGCTCATCATTCCGTCCATCCAGGTCAACATGCGTGCCGGCAAGCTGCCACCTGCCGATGACAGCGGAAAGACCTTCCTGAAAGTGCCTGTGAACGAGCTGTAAAGATGTTCGATACCCGCCGCTTGTCGCGGCGGGTACCGGCATTGGGTCTGGTTACTTCTTCAACGACGCGATGAACGCATCGACATCACCGAGGGAGAGATATTCGACTTCCTCGGTGCCGCTGTCGGTGAATTTCCAGACAACGGCGGGTGCAGAGACGTCGCCGTTCGCATCGAAACGCACATCACCTGTCGCGCCCTGATACTTGACCGTACCGCCCCCGGCGAGCGTTTCCTTGGCGGCTGTGAAGCCGGCAACATCCGCCGTGATCGGCGTACCGTTCGGGTCTGTCACCTTTGCAACTGCAGCCGCGATGTCGGCACCGGACGCATCCTTGCCTGCCGCTTCCATGGCCAGGAGGGCCAGCATTGCAGCGTCAAAGCTGTTGGCAAGACCGGGTCCGTTCGGCTCGGAACCGAATTTCTCGACATAGGCCGCCTTGAAAGCGTCCGCACTGGCGACACGCGGCGAAGCAGTGTCGGTGCCGAGCGCGTTGCCGAGATATTGCAGGCCGACATTGTCCCGGAACTCGTCGGACTTGAGCGAATTCGCCAGGATCATGTCCTGGGTTCCGCCGAGGGACAGCCACTCGCGAACCGCAGAGGTGCCTTCATTCGGGTAAAGCGCAAGATAGAGCGCTTCGGGCTGACCGCCGATTGCCTCGGTCACCTCGGCACGGTAGGAGGGCTGTGCGTCATTGATGGCGACAGACGACGTCACCTCGATGCCCGCAGCGGCAAAGTCGGCCGCGATCAGGCGCGCCATGTCCTGGCCCCAGTCGTCGTTCTTGTAGAGAACGGCGATCTTCTTGTAGCCCTTGTCGGCGGCCACTTTCGCAGCCATCGCGGACTGCACCGCCGTCGTTGCGAAGGTCCTGAACCAGAGACCGTTGGTCTTGCCTTCCTCGGAGAGCTTGGTAAACGCCGTCGAAGAGGAACAGCAGGACATTTGCATGACGCCGCCCGGGACAGTGACGGAGGTCAGGATAGGCATCGAAACACCCGAGGAAACCGCACCGAGAAGGACGTTGACGCCTTCCAGATCGACCAATGCCTTGGCGGCATCGACACCGACCTTGGGATCGACCTGGGTGTCGCGCAGAACCATTTCGATCTGACATCCCGCAGCACCGCCGGCTTCGTTGACCTGGTCGACGGCGAACTGTGCCACTTCGGCAATCGGCCGGCCCCAGTCGACCGATGTCGGCAAGGTCGCGCCGATCTTGGTCGTGCAGTCCTGTGCGTGCGCTCCGGTACCCAGAGCCGACACTCCGGCCGCGAAGGCCGCAATCGTAAGTAACGTTCTCATGTGAACCCCTCTGCTTGTGTTTTCTCCCGGCTCCGGCCGGGTTGGGAAACAATCAGCCGCTCGGGGAACAGGCCCTGAGGCCTCCAGAGCAGCATGCCGACAATCACCATGCCAATCAGCACGAACTGGATCGACCCGGTGTAGAGTTGTGCTTCGACAGGCGCGAAGCGGGAGAGCGCCCAGCCGGAAAAGGTCCAGGCTCCCCAGATCAGGAAAGCGCCGGCAAGCGCTCCCTTCGCATTTCCGGCGCCGCCGACGATCAGCATGGCCCAGATCTGGAACGTTAGGATGGGCAGAACGTCCTGCGGGCTGACAAACGCATAAAATGTGCCATAGAGGCCACCGGCCAGGCCAATGATAACCGAACCGGTCACGAAGGAAATCAACCGGACCCTGTCGGGCGACTTGCCCAGGGATCTTGCCGCGGTTTCATCTTCCCGGATCGCGCGCAGCAAACGGCCGAACGGGGAGACGGTCAACCGTTCGAGGAAAATGTAGACCGCGCACAAAATGACGAGAACCGCGATCAGGAAGACCAGATTATAGGTGAAGCCGTCCCCGAGCATCTGTCTGAACGGCCGTTCGAAGCCACGAATTCCCTGCGCGCCCCCGGTGATGGTGGTCGCGTTGCGCATCACGTTTTCAAAGGCGACTGCTACGCCGAATGTGGCGATCGCCAGATAGTCGTGGCGCAGCCGCAAGGTGAGCCTGCCCACCGCCCAGGCCAGAATTCCGGCGGCGGCCATGCCCCCCAGAAGTGCCAGCGGATAGAACAGCTCGAACCCGCCCAGCTGACTTTCCTGTGGTGCGCCGCCCAGGATGAGCGTGCCGTAGGCGCCGGCCCCGAAGGACGCGACGACACCGCCATTGAAGAGACCGGTATTGCCCCATTGCAGGTTCAGGCCGAGCACGGCGATGCCCAGAATGGCGGCGACCGTGGTGAAAAACACCAGATAGGAGATGACGCCGATCATGCCCGTGCCTCCCCGAAGAGACCGTTCGGCCGGATGAGGAGTATAAGAAGGATCATCAGGAAGGGCACCGACGGGCTGTAGCCGGACGGCAGAACCACCAGCGCAATATTTGAGGCGACGCCGACGATGAACCCGCCCAGCACCGCGCCATAGACGCTGCCGATCCCGCCGACAATCGTCGCCGCGAATATCGGCAGCACGAGGTCCCGGCCCATGACGGGCGTGATCTGGTAGCTGAGACCGTAAAAGACGCCGGCGATCGCACCCAGTGCACCGCCCATGATCCAGACAAGCGCGATCATTTTCTTCAGGTTCACGCCGTGCACCTGGGCAAGGCTCGGGTTCTCGGCGATGGCCCTGAGCGCAAACCCGATGGTCGTGCGCGAGAACAGAAGGTAAAGCGCGAACATGATCACCAGTGCGGCGATCAGAACAAAGACCTGGTCGGGCTTTACCAGCAACAGCGGGTCGCGGGACAGCACCATGGCAAACGCAATGTCGCGGGAGTAAAGCTCGCTGGAGAGACCGAAGACAAGCCCGATGACATTGCGGATGACAAGCGACATTCCGAAGGAGGCGAACACCATCGACAGTTCGCCGCCCTTTTGGCGAACCCTGCGAAAGACCAGCTTGTCGATCAGAACCGCGGACAGGCCCGTCACCACCATGGAGATGAGGATCGAGACCAAGAGCGCGCCCGTCATCGACAGGGGGCCGATCTTTTCCGCCAGCACGGGCAGCAGGCTTTCGAACAGCCTGTCAAACACAAGCGCGCAATAGGCGCCGATGGACAGAAGTTCCGCGTGCGAGAAATTTGCGAAACGCAGGATGTGCATCACCATCGTCAGCCCGATGGCACCGAGCGACAGGAAGGAACCGACGAGAATGCCGTCGACAAGATGCTGGATCATGCCGCCCCCTTCCGTTCGCCGCCGAGATAGATCCGGCCGAGCGCCGGATCGTCCAGCAGATCCCGTGCCGGGCCGTCGATCTGGTTCCGGCCTTCGGCCAGAACGTAGCAATGGTCGGCGCGTCTGAGCGCCTGCTTTACATTCTGCTCGACAAGGAGCACGGAAACACCCTGCCGGGTCAGTTGCTTCACGTGATCAAGTACCTCTTCGGCGGCCTTTGGGGAAAGGCCGGCGGATGGTTCATCCATCAGGATCAGCCGAGGTTCGACCGCAAGTGCGAGCGCAACCGCCAAGAACTGGCGCTGGCCGCCGGAGAGCGATCCGGCCTTGTCGCGCCGCTTTTCGGCAAGCACCGGAAAGCGCTCGAAAAGTGCCTGGACACGCTTTGCGGGATCGCGATGCGATTTCAGAACCAGATCGAGATTCTGCTGGATCGTGAGCGTGCGGAACACGTTATCGTTCTGTGGAACATAGGCGATCCCGGCCAGCGACAGGCGATCCGGCGCCAGTACGGTGATGTCCGTATCCTCGAGCAGGACACGGCCCTCGGTGATCGAAAGGAGACCGGCAACGGCCTTGATGAGGGTGGACTTTCCGGCCCCGTTCGGACCGATGATCGCCGTCAATTCTCCTGCTTTGGCCTCCAGCGACACGCTGCGCAGGATTGGAAGATCCGGCCGGTATCCGGCCGTCAGCGACTCGATCCTCAGCAAGGCCTCAGGCATCGACCGGCGCCCCCAGATATGCATCCAGCAGAACCGGATTGGACTGCGCTTCAGCCGATGTTCCCTGGAACACGACCTTGCCCTCGGCGAGCGCAATCACCGGATCGCAGTGGCGCATCACGAAGTCCATGTCGTGTTCGATGATGAGAAAGGTCTTGCCGCCCCGGTTCAACTCTTCGATCTTTTCGATGAGCACTTCGGTCAAGGCGGGATTCACCCCGGCCGCGGGTTCGTCGAGCAGGATCAGCCTCGGATCGCCCATGAGAACGCGTGCGAGTTCGAGCAGCTTCATCTGACCTCCCGAGATCTTGCCGGCGGGTTGATCCGAGACAGGCCGCAACGTCAGAAAGTCGAGCACCTCGAGTGCGCGGCTGCGGATGGCTTCCTCCTGTTCGCGAATGCGCGCCTTGCTGAACACGGCCCCCAGCAGCGTTTCTCCCGTTTGCTGCAGCGGTGCAAGCATGACGTTTTCCAGGACACTCATGCGGGCGAAGGGACGGGGGATCTGGAAGGTCCGGCCGAGGCCCAGTGCAAAGCGCTGATCCGGCGGAAGCCGGGACACGTCCGTACCGGACAGGCTGACGGACCCGGACGACGGAGCCAATTCGCCAGCTATCACGTTGAAAAGGGTCGATTTGCCGGCGCCGTTCGGGCCGATCAGTCCGGTGATCGAGCCTGCCCGGATCTCCAGCGTGACATCATCGACCGCCGTGAAGTCTCCAAAGGACCGGCTAACGCCGCTGAGCTTTAGGATCGCGTCATCCATTGGACGCCGCCAGCACGGCGTCATCCGGCCGTGTGTTCAGGTTGTATTTCATGATCCGCCCGTGACGACCGGTTCTGTCGCGCTCCAGCGCGAAGACCGGTCCGGCCGGACCCGGTGCGGCGTCGAGCCAATCCGAGATGCGCGCGAGATCCTGCTCATCAAGCCTGAAGCGGAAAACCTCCAGTGTTTTCGGCAAATGCCGCGCGTAGCGCGCGCCGACGATCGCGGCCGCGACCTGCGGCTGCTGCAGAACCCAGCGGGTCGCGACAGAACTGAGCGAGACGCCGTGCCTGTCGCCGATCTCCTTGAGGAGTTGCAGAAGCGTCTGAAACGACGACCACGGACCGCATTCGTCTATGATCAGCCGGTACTTCACCAGGGACCTGTTTTCAAACGTGAAACCCGGGTCGGGCCGCCCGAGCCAGGTGTCCGTCAGGAACCCGCCTGCCAGGGTGCCGTAACACAGAAGACTGATATTGTTTGCCGCCGACCAGGGCACGAGCGTTTTCGCCGGTCGCCGGTCGAGCAGTGAATACTGCACCTGGGTCGATACGAGATCGATGCCGCCATCCAGAAAGGGAGCCGTCTCGGCGACGTCCCAGTTGGTTACGCCGAGATGCGCGATCTTGCCTTTTTCCTGGCAGCGTTTCAGAACCTCCATCGCGCGGACGGGGCTGCCGATGGACGTGTCCCACCAATAGAACTGAACCAGATGCAGACGTTCGATCCCGAGCCTTTTCAGGGACCGGTCGACAATCGCTTCGACATCCGCATCGGCAAGCGTTCCCAGACGTTCAAGGTCGGGAACAAGTTTCGTGTGGATCTGCACCCTTTCGGCAACTTCAGACCCTCGGCGCTTGCGCAAATCCGAAATGAACGCTCCGATCATGTCCTCGACACCGGTGTAGATGTCTGCGCAATCGAATGCCGTGATGCCGTCGTCCACGAAGGCTTCCATATCGGCAATGGCCGCCTGCCGTTCAACCGGACCATGATCGCCGGCGAGCTGCCAGCCTCCCTTGATGACGCGGGATATGTCGTAGCCCGGACGCAGCGCTGCCCTTTCCACGCTCATTCGGTCTCTTCCTTCTGCCAATATGGCGTGCTGCGGCTCTCCGGCAGTCCTGACGTTTCGGAGTGTGAGAACCAGCGTTTTCCGGTGCGCGTTATGCGAAAGCGTCCACCGCAATGCGGGTCGGCGCAGGCGACTTCGGCATCGGTCGACATCCAGTCATTGGGATGCGTATCGCGCTGCTTTGCCGGCAGGAGCGGCAGAACCGCGGCAAGCGCGTACATGGAAACGCGCTGGCACTTGTCAAACACAAGCGCTTCACCCTCGACGGAAAAACTCTCGCCTTCAATGTGGCGGCAGACCGGTGTCCGGCCATCGAGAACCGTTTCGACCTTCAGGTCATAAAGCCAGAATCCGTCTTCGCGCTCGGACATCATTTCATCCAGATATGCGTTCCCCTCGCCAGCCACCGCTCCCAACTTTTTTAGGCTTGGTGCCTTGCGTGTGATCTGTGATATTTTATACCATGTCACAAAATGAGGTTGTCAAGGAAAGAAACCCGGCACGGGTCCGTGGGGCGGAGATGAGTGCGCCGAAGATCGCAAGGATAGACCAGTCGAAACTGCGCGAGAGCGCCTATGACGCCCTGCGCGAGGCTTTCACGCGCGGTGCCTTTGCGCCAGGGGAGACGGTCAGCCTGAGAACGCTCGCGGACCAGCTGGGCACGTCCATGACGCCGGTACGGGAAGCGGTCAGACGCCTTGTTGCCGAGGGCGCCCTGGTCGATACGCCAAGCCGGACGCTCGAGGTGCCGCCATTCGATCCGGAACGGATGCGTGAGCTGAAATCAGCACGTCTTGCTCTTGAGGCGCTGTTGCTCGAAGAAGCCATGGATCACCTCGATGCCGATGGCATCGACACGCTGGAGGCCATCATTTCCGCGCCGCGCACAGACAGCGGCATGCCGGATCTCAAGCAGAATTACGACTTTCACTTCACGCTCTATGGGTATGCGCGCTCACGCGTGATCCTGCCGCTTGTCGAAGCGCTCTGGCTTCAATACGGCGCATTCCTGAACCTGGTGGTCCAGGAACGGGCCGCGAATGAAATTCCGGAGCATATTCATCACGAAGAGATCATCGCGGCCCTGAGACAATCCGACCGCAAGGGCGCGCAAGGGGCGCTCGCGCTGGACATCGAGCGCAGTTTCAAACTGCTTTTGCCGGAAAGCTGAAGGACCCGCATGACCACCGTGCCGCCACGCCAGACACTTGCAGACGGACTGGAGATCAGCCGCATCCTGACCGGTCTCTGGCAGGTCGCCGACATGGAAAAAGACGGGGCTACCCTCGATCCGGAAAAGGCCGCGGACGACCTCGACGCCTATTTTTCCGCCGGCTTTTCCACCTTCGACATGGCCGATCACTACGGCAGCGCCGAGATTATCTCCGGCCGCCTGCTGGCAAGACACGGCGCGGGCGAGCGCCCGCAGATCTTCACCAAATGGTGCCCCGAACCCGGCCCCATGACCGCGGATGTCGTACGCCGGGGCGTGCAGGAGCGGCTCGACCGTCTCGGCACGGACTGCATCGACCTGCTGCAATTCCACTGGTGGAGCTTCGAGCATCCCGCCTGGCTGGATGCCCTGCACGAAATGACGCGGCTGCAGCATGAAGGACTGATCAAGGCCCTCGGCGTTACCAACTTCGACGCCGCGCACCTGCGGCTGGCCCTGTCGGACGGTATTCCGCTGGTCACCAACCAGGTGTCCTTTTCCATGATCGACCGCCGTGCGCGCGGTCCGCTGTCGCAGCTCTGCGCTGAGCGGGGTGTCCGCCTGCTTGGTTACGGCACGCTGTGCGGCGGTTTTCTGTCGGACCGGTGGCTTGGAAAACCTGAACCCGAAGACATCTCCGACTGGTCGAAGATGAAATACAAGCGCTTCATCGACGCTGCCGGCGGCTGGTCAGGCTTTCAGGGCATCCTGAGCGCCGCAAGCGAGATTGCCGGAAAGCACGGCGTCTCGATTGCGAATGTGGCGACGCGCTGGGTGCTGGAACAGGACGCTGTCGCCGGGATCATAGTCGGCGCCCGTATCGGGGAAGCAGAGCATATCGCCGACAATCGGAAGCTCTTCTCCTTCGCGCTGGATCAGGAAGACCGTGCGCGGCTCGAAGACGCCTTCGCCGGAACCGACGATGTACCTGGAGATTGCGGGGACGAATACCGCAAGCCCCCGTTCCTGACCGCATCGGGTGACCTCAGCCACCATCTTGCCGAAATGCCGCTCGCCCACAACGCGATTGCAGCACCGCATCGCCCGGATGCGACCAAGGTGCTGACCGGGTCCGACTGGGAAGAAATCGCCGGCTATTGCCGCGCCCAGAAAACCGGCAACAGGATCCTCGTTTCCGGAACGACCGCCGTTGCCGGGGCCGCAAGGGCCGTTGCACCGGGGGATGCCGGTGCCCAGACGACCTATATTCTCGACAAGATCCTGGCAGCCCTGACTGCATTGGGTGCCAGCGCAAACGATGTGGTGCGAACGCGGATCTATATTGTCGACGAGGCGGATGTGCTCGACATTTCGAGAGCGCACGGACGCATCTTCTCCGAGATCAAGCCGGCAAACACACTCGTTGTTGTCGCTGGACTGATCGGCGATCACAAGGTGGAAATCGAGGCCGAGGCGCTTCTGGCGGACGGCTGAATGTCTACGCGGTTATGCGCGGCTTTTTTGATGCTCATACAATTGGTGCAGCCCCCGCCAAACGCCCCAGAACGAGCGCGCTCAAGAGGCCGTTGCCCGACAGGTAGCCGCTGTCGGATGTGCCCGACACGCCGCACGCGGCGCCGCCGCAGGCGTACAGATTGGAAAAAGCCGTTCCGTCCGTGCGCATCACACGCGCCTGATCACCGGTGCGAAGACCGCCCTGGGTGTGAAACAGTGCTCCGGTAACCCGCACACCGCAATAGGGCGCTTCGAGCTTGCCTGCACCGAACGTCCGGCCGAATGCATCCGAGCCACCTTGCGGCAGACCGCTGATCGTCTCAACAAACGCATCGGCGGGAAGACCCAGTTCCGAGGCGAGACCCTCAAGCGTCGCGCTCGTCCTGATCGCCCCGGCGGCCTCCGCCTGTTTGAAGTCCTCGAACTGGCGCGCCACGTCCGCAATGCGGCTGTCGAAAACCGCGAAGGCTTCGCCGCCGGGCTGCGACAGAACCGCCCGCGCGGCTTCAGAATAACCCTGTGCCTCGTTCCAGAACCGGACCCCGGCCCGGTTCACCTGTACACCGCCTTCTGTGATGACCGCCCAGCTAATGAGAATTCCATGCGGATGAGCGACGTTTCCGTGCCCCTGATAGGAACCGAGATGAACCAGATCCGCACCGATCTCTCCTCCCCACAAGACCGCCTCGCCGCGATTGCCGTCGTGACCGAACCAGAGCCCGTTGCCGATTTCGGGCAGATGCTTCGTCACGAGCGCCCGATTGCCGCCAAAACCGTTGCAGGCCAGGATCAGCTTCCGGCAGCCGATGGTTTCAGTCCCACCGTCAGGGCCTATCACCTCGACACCGTCCGTGCGGTTGCCGCGGAAAAAGAGGCGCATCGCCCGCCTTTCGCAGACGATATCGATCCCGTTCCGTTCGCAGGTCGCGCGAAGCGTGTCGATCAGTTCAGCGCCCGAGCGCGTCGGCAGGCCGTGCATGCGCCTCCGGCTGTGTCCGGGGTAGTCAAAATTGGTGATCACCGAAAACGGCAATCCGTGGGTGTCGGTCAGCCAGTCGATTACAGAAGCGGCGTTGACCGCCAGCCGATCAACGAGGACCTGTTCGTTCTCGTTGGCGGCCTTCGCCTGTATGTCGGCGGCAAACAGGACCGGGTCGTCCGCGATCCCGGCTTGTGCCTGTGCCTTCGTTCCGGCAGCCGGAATCAGGCCGGCGGAAAGAGCGGTCGATCCCCTGGGCACCGGATCAGCCTCGATCACCAGGACGGATTGCCCGGCTTCATGGGCGGCAAGCGCCGCGACCAGCCCGGCGGCACCTGCTCCGATGATCAGGGTCTCGCAATCCAGATCAAATGTCCCCGGCGGCGGCGCGACCTCAACTTTCGTCGCGGTCATAAGCGGCCCCTTTTGCCAGCATATCCGCTGTTCCGATCACTCCGTTGAGGCCGTCGAAATCATACATCCTGCCGGCAAACGGCCTGTTGCTGCCGTTCTCGCGCAGGCTCTGGTAATATTCGCCCGCCGTGCGTGCGATGGCGCGCACGATCCCACCGGGGAAAATCACGATGGAGTAGCCCTGCTCTTCAAGATCGTCCGCCCCGGTTATCGGTGTCGCTCCGCCCTCCACCATGTTGGCAAGAAGCGGAACCCTGCCTTCAAAATGCTGCGCGATGCCGGCGAGTTGGTCGCGGGATTGCGGTGCTTCGACAAACAGAACATCGGCACCGGCTTCAAGGTAGGTTTCCGCCCGGTCGATTGCCGCGGAAAAACCCTCCACGGCGATTGCATCGGTGCGCGCGATGATCAGTGTTTCCGGCGACCGGCGGGCATCCGCCATCGCCTTCACCTTGCCGGCCATCTCGGCTGCGGGAATAAGCGACTTGTCCGACAGGTGTCCGCAGCGCTTCGGATAGGTCTGGTCCTCGACCTGGAGCGCCGATGCACCCGCACGCTCGTAAAGCCCCATGGTGCGCTGCGCGTTGAGCGCGTTACCGAAACCGGTATCCGCATCGATGATGACGGGCAGGTCGGTCCGGTCCGCGATCAGGCCCATGGTTTCCGTCATCTCCGTCACGGAGGTCAGCCCGATGTCGGGCCGTCCGAGACGCGTATAGGCGACTGCAGCCCCGCTGAGATAAAGCGCCTCGAAACCTGCCGAGGCCGCGATTGCCGCCGTCAGGCCATCATAGACGCCGGGTGCAACAAGGATCCTGTTCTGTTGGAGACGGGTCTTCAGGCTCATGAGGTTTTCTCCAACCAGTCTAACGCATCAGCACATGTCATCTGAGCGGTCACCGTTCCGAGCGACAGAAGCGTTGCCTCATGCACCGTGCTGTCAAAGGCCGCGCTTCCATCAGTGAGAAGAACCGTGTCGATGTTCCGCAAATGCGCATCCCGCAAAGTGGATGCGACACCGCCATTGGTGACGATGCCGCCGACGATGAGATTGTCGATACCGGCAGCACGCATGATGTATTCCAGCCGGGTCTGGTAGAAAGCGGAATAGGCGACTTTCTCGACGACGAAATCCGCCGGAAAGAGCGCGTCGACCAGCGTGTTGCCGAAGCTGCCCGGCGCGAAGTCACCCTTGCCCAGAAATGGTCTCAGCTTCTTCAGGTGCGGTGCGATCAACGGCTCGCCATTGGCATCCGGCACCAGCGTGAACTGGGCGGAGATATAGTGTCCCCCGTGCTGTCTCAGGGCGTCGGCAAGCGGCCTGATGCGGGCCGGCAAAGCCGCGATGCTCTCCGCCCGCTGACCGGCGCGGCCATAGGCGCCCTCCGGATGGATGAAGTCATTTTGCAGATCAATGGTCAGAAGGGCCGTTCTGGACAGATCCCATTGGCTCGGTTCACTCATGAAAGGCCCTCCGAAGGCTCGATAATGGTATTGCCGAAGGCGTCGACCCGTGCCTGCAGTTCCGGCTCCACAAGCACGGTCGTATCCGGCTGTTCCAGGATGGCCGGGCCCTTGATGACGGTTCCGACCGGAAGCGCCAGCCGGTCAAAAATCCGCGTCTCGTGCCATTCATCGCCGAAATGCACCTTGCGCAGCGCCTTGGGGTCAGGCGTACCGGTTTCCACCGGCGCAAGCGCCCTGAGATCAAACTTCGGACGCAGGCCGGTCACCGAACTGCGCAGGTTCAGGATCCGCCTGACACCGCCCTTGAGAAGCCGGCCGAACGTTGCCTGATAGGCTGCATCGAATGCCGCTTCGATTTCTGTGCGCGTCGGCGGCGTCACTGTGCCGTTCTGCGATGAAACACTCAGCGGGACCGACACGGTGTGGGTCTGGCCGACATAGGCCATGTCGAGTTCGAATGTCAGTTTACGCGCGTCAAATCGCGTCCGGGCGGCATCCAGCAGCGACATGCCCTGATCGGCATGCGTCTGCATGAATGCTCCCAGCGCAGACTCGTCCAGCGTGTCCACCAGCGCATTGATCGTCTGCACGAAATCCTGACGCATGTCGGCGATGACGCAGCCCATGGCCGAGGTTACGCCCGGATAGCGCGGAACAATGGCGCGCGCGATGCCGACTTCACGCAGCATGGCGCCGGCATGCAGGGCGCCGCCGCCGCCGAACGGCATGAAGGCGAAGTGTTTCGGATCGAAGCCGCGTTCAATGCTCACGAGGCGGATGGCGCCGGCCATCCTGGAATTGGCGACCCTGAGGATCGCCTCGGCCGCCTGAACCGTGTCCAGTGACAGCGGGTGTCCGACATGCGTGTCGATGGCCGCAGCTGCCGCCTCGACATCCAACCGGGTCAGCTTTCCGCCAATCGGATTATCCGGATCGATCCGGCCGAGAACAACATTGGCATCGGTGACAGTCGGACGGGTATTGCCAAGACCGTAGGCGACCGGACCGGGATCCGACCCGGCGCTTTCCGGACCGATGTTGAGCAACCCGCCCTTGTCGACCCAGGCGATCGAACCGCCCCCCGCGCCGATCGTCGTGATCTCGATCATCGGCGTACGCACCACCATTCCGAAATCGATCGACGTCTGCGGCGACAGTGCAGAATGACCGTCCGAGATCAGCGATACGTCGAAACTGGTGCCCCCCATATCGCCCGTGATGACGTTCTGAAAACCGGCGGAAGAGGCAATGTAACCGGCGGCGATCACGCCCGCGGCCGGACCCGACAGCGCCGTGCGCACCGGGAGGCGGCAGGCCGTGTCGACCGCCATGACACCGCCATTGGACTGGACAATCATGAATTCGCCATCGAAACCATCGGATTTCAAAGCGTTTTCAAGCCGGTGCAGATAGCCGGACACTTCCGGCTGCAGATAGGCATTGAGCGCTGTTGTCGAAAAGCGTTCGAATTCACGGATTTCGGGCAGGATCTCGGACGAGGCCGATACATGCGGGTTCGGCCAGATCTCGCGCACGGCCTTCACCGCGGCGGTTTCGTTGGCGGAATTGGCATAGGCATTGGCAAAAAGGATCGCCACTGCTTCGCAGCCTTGAGCGCGCAGCTGTTGCGCGGCGCTGCGTACGGCATCCAGATCGACCGGTGTTCGGATCGATCCGTCCGCGAGGGTTCTTTCGGGAACTTCAAGTCTGTCCCGCCGGTCGACAACCGGCTCGAAATCGCCGCGAAGACCCCAGGTGCGCGGCCTGTCCCGGCGGCGCATTTCCAGAACGTCGCGCAGTCCCTGCGTGCAGATGACACCGGTTTTCGCGCCCTTGCGTTCCAGCAAGGCGTTGGTTCCGGCCGTGGTTCCGTGGATCACGACGGAGATCTCCGACAGATCGGATACCCGCTGCGAAATCCCGTCGAGGAAACCGCCGGACTGGTCCGGCCGGGTCGTCGGAACCTTGGCGACTTCCGCGGTTCCGTCCTCTTCGTTCAGAACGAATACGTCCGTGAAGGTGCCGCCGACATCGACCCCGATCATGCGCGCGCTCATTGGGATGCCTCCCGCCAGGCCGTGCCATAGAGACGGTCGGCGCTGCCTGCGTCCATCATGCCCCGTGCAACATCACGGGCGACGTCCGCCGGCGCACGGTCTTCGGCCCGGCCATAGCCACCACCACCCGGTGTCTCCAGGCGGACAGCCTGTCCCTGGCGCAGCCTGATGCCGCGCATCTTCGAGGCGAGCGGCGGTGTTTCCCAGCCATCGTCCTGTTCAAAGGTGAACCGGTTCATGGCACCGTCGCCGCCGTCCGCGATCCCCTTGGGTGCGAACCTGCCACGTTCTCCGAAAAGAAACGCTTCCGCGCCGTTTTCTTCCAGAACCTCGATTTCATAGATCGCGCCCAACCCGCCACGGTGCTGCCCTGCACCGGCGCTGTCCGGACGCAGGGCCCATGTGCGGAACATCACCGGATAGGCAGCCTCCAGGATTTCCATCGGCGGGATCGTCGCCGTGGAAATCGGTGCGTTGCCGTGATTGAGCCCGTCGCTTTCCGGTGAACCGCCATGACCGCCGCCATAGAAGCTGAACATGACCCACGGCTTGCCATTGCTCCGTTTGCCCGCGATCGACAGGGCATTGATCGTGCCGTAGGCGTTGGCGACAACCCGGTCCGGTGCCGCCTTTGCGAAGGCGGAGAAAATCACGTCGATCATGCGCAGGATGGTTTCCGTGTAACCGCCCGTCGGACTTGGAAATTCTGCCGACAGCAATGACCCTTCCGGAACTTTCACCTCTATCGGGCGCATCACGCCGGCATTTGCAGGCAGCGCCGGGAAGATGTGCTTGATCGCGACATAGGCCGTCGCAACGGTCGTCGGCAAGGCAATGTTCACCGGTCCGGCGCATTGCGGCGCGGAACCTTCAAAATCAAGCGTCATGCGGTCGCCTTTGATTTCAAGTGCGACACGTATCGCAAGGGGTTCGTCGGTGATGCCGTCATTGTCGAGAAAGTCTTCCGCCTCCCAGCGGCCGTCCGGCAGCTCCTGCAGCTCTGAACGCATCAGCGCCTCGGCCCGGTGACCCAGAGCATCAAGTGCTGCGGAAACCGTTCCGGCCCCGTACTCGTCGAGCAACTCGTCCATGCGCCTGATACCGAGATCCAGGGCACCGAGCTGGCCGTTGAGATCCCCCATTGCCGATTGCGGCAGCCGCGTGTTCCTGAGCAGGATGTCGATGATGTCCTGGTTGATCTCGCCGGCCCGGGCAAGACGCACCGGCGGCAGGACGAATGCTTCCTGGAAAACTTCTGTCGCAGCCGGATTGTAGTTGCCCGGAACCGCACCGCCGACATCATGCCAGTGGCCGACGGATGCGAGATAGCAGAACAGTTCTCCATCGCGAAAATAGGGCCGGACAAGGCGCATGTCGGAGAGATGGGTGCCGCCGATATGGGCGTCGTTGAAGATGAAGATGTCACCGTCCTGCAGGTCACCGTCGGCGGCGGCCTTTTCAATGACGGCCTTGACCGCAAAGGACATCACACCGACGAAAATCGGCAATCCGGATTTGCCCTGAACCAGCGTGTCGCCGGTCGCCGCGCTATAGAGCCCGTGGCTTGCGTCGTGGGCCTCGGCAATGATCGGGTTGAAGGCAGCCCGGAACAGTGTTGCGTCCATCTCGTCGGCAATCTGCTCCATGCGGCCGGACAGGACCGAGAGTGTAATGGCATCGATCTCGCTCATGCTTGCGCCCTAACCTCTGCAATGTCGTTCCACACGTCCTGCCGCGTGATCCTGCCCGCCTCGATTTCAAACCGGTCGATGAAACGAATACCATCGAAAGGCGTCCCGTCCGGCCACTCTCCGGACAGGGTGCCCCGGCAATACACGATCGCCGCCCTGTCCGGTCCCTGCATGGCGTCAAAGCCGTCATAGGTCTTGCGGATGAAGCGATAGCGCGGCCTGGCCCAGTCCAGCAGCTCCGCCAGGGTGTTCATCGGTTTCGTACCCGGGAAGCGCATCGAGAATCCGGCAGCCAGCATCGATTCCGCCCTGTCGACTTCGCGGGCTTCCATGGCAGCCAGGAACCGGCGGACGATATCGACGGGATCAGGCAGGGCAGCCGCTCCGCTTCTCTGCTTTCCGCCACGGGAATAGTTTTCGCTTTCCATCTCATGGACCATGACCGTGATGGCATCCGGCCCGGCGGGCACGACGAGGCGGACAGCATCCGTCAACGCCTCGTGCAGGCGGCGTTTCTCTTCGGCCCCGTAGCCTTTCAAGAGATGCAGTTCAACAATCGGCACTCCGCCTTCCTCCCGATATTTGTATTTTTTATAATACTAATTTGTATATGTTGTTAAGACAGAAAAAGACAAATCAATCGTACCGAAGCTTGATCTTTTTAAAACCGGCGATAACATTATGCGAGGATCAGGGAGGAAATTCCGTCGTGAACAAGCCTGCAAAATCGCTGCTTCCGGAAGGGGCCAAGGCGCGGCAGGTCTATCTGTCCCTGCGCGATCAGATCGCGGACGGGCGGCTGGAAGACGGCAAGAACCTTCCCCCCGAACAAAAGCTTGCCGAACTGTTCGGCGTCTCCCGCGTGACCATTCGCAAGGCGCTGGATTCGCTTTCCGAAGCCGGGCTGATCGTCCGCCGCGCCGGCAGCGGTACGACGGTGCGCACGTCGGGCCAGCGGGAAAAGCCGATGGCCATGAACCTTGCCACGCTGATGCCCCAGCTGGTGGAAATGGGGCAGACCACAACAGCGCGGCTGTTGTCGTTCTCCTACGGACCCGCGCCCGAATTCGTTGCCAGCGCGCTGAGGCTCGACGCAAAGGAGCAGGTGCAGATCGCAACGCGCGTGCGCAGCACCGACGGCACCCCGTTCTCGCATCTGACAACCTATGTGCCTGCCACGATCGCCGCGAACTATTCCGAAAACGATCTGGCAACAACACCTCTTTTCAAGTTGCTGGAGCTGAGCGGGGTCCAGATCAAGGACGCGCACCAATCGGTCTCGGCAACGCTCGCCGGCCCCGATGTTGCCGAAGCACTCGGGATTGCCGTCGGCTCGCCCCTGCTGTCGCTGCGACGGGTGGTCAGGGACATCAACGGCAACGGTGTCGAATATCTGTCAGGGCTCTACCGGCCCGACATGTTCCGGCTTGAAATGCCGCTCACCAGGGTCGGTGACGGCAACACCCGCCATTGGGAACCCGCAATCGGCAAACCGGCGGGTGAGAGCGCATGACGGCACCGCGCGCACTTCTGGACAGGCTGTGGTCTGCGCATGAAATCGTGCTGCGCGAAGACGGGTCATCCCTGTTGTGGGTCGACCGGCATCTCGTTCACGAAGGCTCGCATCATGCCTTCGCCAAGCTGGCGGCACGCAAGGCCTCAGTGGCCGAACCGGAGCTGACCTTCGCGGTCGTCGATCACTACGCCCCCACGCGGGAACGGGACAAGGGACTTGCGCCACAGATTGCGTACATGATTGACACCTTGCGCAAGAACGCAGCAAATCACGGCTTGAAGCTGTTCGATCTTCGCGATCCCGGACAGGGGATCGTCCACGTGGTCGGACCTGAGCAGGGATTGACCCTGCCCGGCCTTTTGATCAATTGCGGCGACAGCCACACGTCCACCCACGGTGCGTTCGGCGCGCTCGCTTTCGGGATCGGCGCAACGGAAGTTGCCCATGTCCTGGCGACACAGACGATCTGGCAGAAAAAGCCCGCCGCAATGCGCATCAGCATCGACGGGGAGCTTGGCCCGGGCGTGAGCGCAAAGGACATCGCGCTCAACTGGATCGCCAGGCTCGGCGCGGATGGTGCCCAGGGACATGCCATCGAATACGCCGGCAGTGCCGTTCGCAGCCTGTCGATGGAAGGCCGTATGACCCTGTGCAATCTGTCGATCGAAGGCGGTGCGCGCTTCGGGATGATCGCGCCGGATGAAACAACCTTCGCCTACGTCAAGGGACGCGCCCATGCCCCGCGCGGATTGGCCTGGGAAGCCGCCCTCAACGACTGGTCGGAACTGGCATCGGACGAGGATGCGGAGTTCGACCGGGACATCCACCTTGACGGAAGCGAGATTGCGCCGACCGTTACCTGGGGAACCAGCCCGGAACACGCCATCCCGGTGACATCCACCATCCCTGATCCGGAAACGCTCGCCAATGGCAAGGCACAGGCGGTCCGCGATGCACTGGACTATATGGGACTTCCGGCGGGACATCCGATCCAAGGCACGCCCGTGGATCAGGTATTCATTGGCTCTTGCACAAACGGACGGATCGAGGACCTCCGGCATGCCGCAGCCGTCTTGTCCGGACGCAGGGCCAAGGTTTCCGGCCTAGTTTCGCCCGGGTCCGCGCTCGTCAAGACACAGGCAGAGCAGGAAGGACTCGACCGGATCTTCATCGATGCCGGTCTTGAATGGGCCGCGTCCGGCTGTTCCATGTGCGTCGGCATGAATGGCGATCTCGTGGAACCGGGCAAGCGCTGCGCGTCCTCGACAAACCGGAATTTCCGGGGACGGCAAGGCCCCGGGGCACTGACCCATCTGATGTCTCCTGCCATGGTGGCCGCTGCGGCCGTCACCGGCACGATCACGGACGTGCGTCCTCTTTTGAAGGGACGGGCGATATGAGCGGCTGGACAAAGCACAGCGGACAGGCCGTTGCCTTGCCCTTTCACAACATCGACACGGATCAACTGATCCCGTCGCGTTTCATGTCGACACCACGCAGCGAGGGCTACGGGCGGTTTTTGCTGCATGATCTGCGCAGGGACGAGAGCGGCAGTGAGCATCCTCATTTCCCGCTGAACCGGCACAAGGACACGTCAATTGTCGTTGCCGGGCGCAATTTCGGCAGCGGGTCCTCGCGCGAAGCGGCTGTCTATGCACTTGTCGATGCAGGTATCCGGGCTGTGTTCGCGCCGAGTTTCGGCGACATTTTTTCGGGCAACGCCGTGAACAACGGGCTCCTGCCCGCGCTCATCCAGGACGCGGATTTCGAATTGCTGCTGCGCGCGCTGGGGGACGCTTCCAGACCCGCGCATGTGTGCCTGGATGCCCGTCACATCAGCATCGACGGCACAACGATCGGCTTTCAGATCGACCCGGGCCGGCGCACAAAACTGATCAACGGCTGGGACGACATCGACCTGACGATGCAGCATGCAGCGGCGATCGGGCAACACAAACGGAGGCTGGACAGCCATGCACCATGGGTCCGGCCAGTCACGGAACGAACCGGCTCTTGAAAAGAAAGAGCGCAATGCATCAGGGCACAGCCTGAACAACCAGAGGAAAAAGGCAAAAAGCCATCCTGTGAAGTGGAGAGAGAAAATGATGAGGATGATATTCGCCGGCCTTGTTGCCGGATCGGCGCTGATGGCAGCGTCCGCACAGGCGGAAGACAAGATCACCGCCGTTCACGCGTTTCCCGAAACGCTGATCTACACCAAAAGCTTCCTGTCCTTCGTCGACAAGGTGAACGAGGCCGGCAAGGGCGTCGTGCAGATCGAGGTGCGCGGCGGACCGGAAGCCATCGGCATGTTCCAGCAGCCCGACGCCGTTCGGGACGGCATCGTCGACATGGTCTACACGCCGGGCTCGTTCTATGGCGGTGCGCTGCCGGAAAAGGACGCCATGGTCGCGTCCAACCTGACCGCAGTCGAAACCCGCCAGAATGGCGGTACGGAACTGATCGACAAGATCCATCAGGAAAAGATGGGCCTGAAGTATCTCGGCTGGTTTGACAGCGGCGTCTGCTACAACCTGTGGACCCGCAACGCGCCGACGTTCGACGCGGACGGCAACCTGGAAGTCGAAGGCCTCAAGCTGCGCGGCAACAATGTCTACAACGCATTCTTCACCAACTACCTCGGCGCACAGGTGATCGACCTGCCGACCGGTGAGGTCTATTCCGCCCTTCAGCGTGGCGTCGTCGATGCGACCGGCTGGACGCAGATCGGCCTGATCGACCTGAAATGGAACGAATTCCTGAACTACCGGATCGAGCCCTGCTTCTTTTCCACGGACCTTGGCGTGATCGTCAACCTGGAGAAGTGGGACTCGCTGTCGGACGAATCCAAGAAGATCCTGCAGGACGTCGCGATCCAGCACGAGAAGGACAGCGTTGAGGCCCTGCGCTCCAAGCGCGACGAGGATTTCGCCGCTCTGGAAGCCGCCGGCATGACGGTCGTCTCCCTGGAAGGCGAGGCGAAAGCCAATTACCTGGCCGCCGCGCGTGAGAAGACCTGGGAACGCATGAAGGGCCTCATGGCGGAACAGCCGGGCGGGACCGACAATTACGACACGCTGATCGAACTCTTCTACGATCTCGATTCAGCAAAATAAGGAAATGAAAGGCCCGCCTCCGGCGGGCCTGATCACGCGTGACCCCGGGGCTGATGCATGAAGGCTGTTTCCAGGATTTACGGGCATGTGATTGACGCCATGGCGGTGTTTGCAGGCGCAACGCTGGTTTGGCTGATGGTGTCCGTCGTCATCTCCGTTCTGATGCGCAATCTCGGGCTGCAGCCCTTCGCATGGCTGTTCACATCGTCCGAATACGGACTCCTTTACATGACCATGCTCGGCGCCCCGTGGCTGGTGCGCGAAAAGGGCCACGTGCATATCGAGCTGGTTACTTCCGCCCTGCCGGAAGGCCCCCGCCATGTCGTCAGCCGCCTCGTCGCGCTGGCCTGCGTGCTCGTTTGCGTCATCCTGGCCTGGAAGGGCCTGGAACTGTTTTTGAAGAACATCGAGCGCGGCGACTACGACACCCGCGCCTACTACTACCCGCGCTGGCTGCTGACGGTCACCTTTCCGCTGAGCTTCGGCCTGATGGCGGTCGAGTTCATGCGCTTCGTCGTCGGTTCTGAGCTGATGCATACCGGTGAAGCGGGGATACACGAATAATGGAATGGTACGAGGCTCTCGCCCTCCTGCTCGGTGTCATCGTTTTTCTGATGGCGATGGGCATGCCGGTCGCGCTTGCGTTCCTGGCCGCCAATATCGTTGGAGCCTGGGTGTTCATGGGCGGCGAACGCGGGATCGGTCAGCTCCTGAACAACGGTCTCGGATCGCTGACCAAATTCGCGCTTGTTCCGATCCCCCTTTTCCTGCTGATGGGCGAGATCTTCTTTCATACCGGCCTGGGCGGGCGCATGTTCAACGCCATCGACAAGCTGCTCGGACGGCTGTCGGGCCGGCTGAGCTATGTCACCGTGCTCGGCGGCACGGCCTTTTCAACCCTGTCCGGCTCGTCCATGGGCTCCACGGCCCTGCTCGGGTCGCTGATGGTTCCGGAGATGAGCCAGCGCGGCTACAAATCGCATATGAGCATCGGCCCGATCCTCGGTACGGGCGGCCTTGCGATCATCATTCCTCCTTCGGCGCTTGCGGTCCTGCTCGCCACGCTGGCGCAGATCGATGTCGGCGCCCTGCTCATTGCCGGGGTCATACCCGGGCTGATCCTTGCCGGGTTCTATATCGGCACGATCTGGCTGCAGACGAAACTCGATCCGACCGCGGCACCCGCTTATGACGTCGAGCCGATGTCCTTCGCGAGCAAGATTGCGCTGCTTCTGCGTGAAGTCGTCCCGATGGTCGGCGTCATGGTCGTCATCATCATCCTGATGATCAATGGCTTCGTAACGCCGTCGGAAGCGGCCGCTTTCGGCGCGCTCGGCGTTCTGATCCTTGCGGCGGTGTTCCGGTGCCTGACATGGGAGGCGATGCGCAAGTCCGTGACCGGTGCGCTCAAGGTGACGCTGATGGCGTACCTGATCGTGTTCGGCTCGGCGACATTCAGCCAGTTGCTGGCGTTCTCCGGGGCATCGCGCGGCCTGGTGAACTGGGCCATATCCTTCGAACTGGCCCCGATTGCCATGCTGCTGGTGATGTTTGCGGTGCTCTTGCTTCTCGGCATGTTCATGGAGCAAATTTCCATGATGCTCCTGACCGTGCCGATCTTCTTCCCGCTGGCGATGAATCTCGGTTACGACCCGATCTGGTTCGGACTGATCATGCTGCTCGCGCTGGAAATCAGCTTCACGACGCCGCCGTTCGGGTTGCTGCTGTTTGTGATGAAGGGCGTGGCGCCACCCGGAACGACCATGCGCGAGATCTATACGTCCGCATTCCCGTTTATCGGCTGTTCGCTGCTGCTCGTCGCGCTTCTGGTGCTGTTCCCGCAAATCGCGCTTTGGCTGCCGGGGCTTTAGGTGTTGGACCCATAAATGAGACTGAAATGGCATGCGAAATGGCGAAATCCCGTCAGGAAGGGTGTGCGGAGCGGGCTTTTGCCCGGTCAAGCACGCTGACGCCACGGGCGGAAGCCATTTCCATGTCCTTCGGATTTGACCGGCTTGCGCCTCCTCCGCGTTGCGAAAGGCTTGAAAATCCTCCACATTTCCTGCGCTTCCGCTCCTTGACGAGAAGCAAGCCACCTCAAACCATTTCGGCCTCATTTATGAGTCCAGCACCTAGACGAAGACAAAAAAATGGGGCGGGAAATCCCGCCCCATTCTCATTCAAAGCTGTCAGGTTCAGGCGAAGGACCAGCGCTCCATCCAGCGCTCGCCGTCCATGTCCCAGTTCGAGGCCATGCTGTCGCTGACAACGATGTCGTTCGACGTCGCAAAGACGTAGTTCGCGAACATCGGAATGATCACGCCGCCGTCCTCGTTCACGATAGACTGCATTTCGTAGTACATCGTGCGGCGCTTGTCCGGGTCGAGCTCGGCGCGTGCTGTGACCAGCAGTTCGTTGAACCGGTCATTGTCCCAGAAGGTGTCGTTCCAGGCGACGCCCTTGGCGTAAGCTGTCGAGAACATGGCATCCTCGACCGGACGGCCACCCCAATAAACAGCGGTGAACGGATCTTTCATCCAGACATCCGACCAGTAGCCGTCATTCGGCACGCGGTTGATTTCCAGATTGATCCCCGCATCCTTTGCCGATTGCTGGAACAGAACAGCTGCATCGACCGCACCCGGGAAAGCTGCGTCGGCTGAAGACAGGGTTACCGACAGGCTGTCGAGACCGGCTTCCTTCAGGTAGAACTTGGCCTTGTCCGGATCGTAGGTGCGCTGCTCCAGCTCGCTGTTGAAGTATTGCTGGCCCTGTCCGATCGGGTGGTCGTTACCAACCGCGCCGTAACCGAAGAGGATCTTGTCGACCATTTCCTGACGATTGACGGCATGCTTCAGCGCAAGGCGCACGTTTCTGTCCGTGTACGGGTCCTTGTTGGTGGACATGGCGAACGTGTAGTGCTGATTGCCGGCAACCTCGTGGATCGTCAGGCCGGGGCGACGCCCCATCAGACCGATTGTCTTCAGGTCCAGCTTGTCGATGACATGCACGTCGCCGGAGATCAGAGCGGTCGTGCGCGCGTTCAGGTCAACGATGGCCAGCAGTTCAATCTTATCGAAGTAACCGCGATCGCTGTTCCAGTCGTTTTCATTTCGCGTGAGCGTCGCGGAGACACCCGGCGTGAAATTCGTCAGCTTGTAGGGGCCTGCGCCATCGCCGGACTTCCAGTCAACGGAGCCGTCTTTTGCCGGCTGGATCGGCAGATGGTAGTCGGTGAAGGTGAACGGGAAGTCGGCGCTGCCGGACGACAGCGAGAAGACGACCGTGTCACCGTCGGCGGTGATATCGTCAATGGCGGCCAGCAACGGCTTGGCGGCAGATGTCGAATCTTCGCCACGGTGGAAATTGATCGACGCGATCACGTCTTCCGGCGTGACGGACTTGCCGGAATGGAAGGTGATGCCCGGGCGCAGCTTGAAGCGCCAGACCTTTGCTTCATCGTCCGCTTCCCAGCTTTCGGCAAGCTGCGGCTCGACCGAACCGTCAGGCGCAACGCCGGTCAGGTAACCGCAATAACCATAGCCCAGCGCGATCACGAAGCCATGTTCCCATGTGCCCGGATCCAGCGTGTCAGTGGTCTGTCCGTGCCCCTTGGCGACGCGCAGCGTGCCGCCGCGTTTGGGTGCGGCCTTCGCGGTGCCTGTCAGCGACAGCGTGCTGCCGGCCATCACGGTGGCAGCGCCGGTTGTCTGCAGGAACCGGCGGCGGTTCATTGAACTCATTGAAAACTTTCCATCACTCATATTATGGCTCCCCTCTCGGAACTTGATCTTATTGCTGACGTTATCCAGTCCAATCGCGCCCAGACATTTTGCTGATTGATCACAGGACGAACGTATTTGTTTTTTGCTTGTTGTTTTCTCACCTCTGATTTTCGCTCAGACCTTTTCGGCCCTGTGAATATAATTCCTACAACGCTTCCCCATTTTCTCCAACAAAAACAGGAACGCCAAGAATTTTCGAAAAGTTTGCAGTACAAATTCGAAAAAATCAGCATAAATTTTTGTAATGATGAGCGCCCGGAACACCCATGCCGCAACGCCCTGACATCAAGGACCTCAGTCTCAAGGGACTGGAGCTTTTCCAGATGTGCGCACGCAGCGGCTCTCTTCAGTCGGTTGCGGCAGAGACCGGCCTGTCGGCGAGCACTGTTTCCCACCATCTGCGCAATCTGGAAGAAACGCTGCGCGTAGAGCTGTTCGACCACTCCCGGCGGCCCCTTGTGCTGACGCCGAAAGGCAAGATTTTCCTGCGTGACATTGACGATGCATTGCACGCGCTGCGCCGGGCGAGGGCGGAAGCTGCCGGCGGGAACATGGCCGAGGCGAGCTACCTGCGGCTTGGCACCATCGAAGACTTCGACAGCGACATCATTCCGGCACTCGCGGTTTCACTGTTCGAGGCGATGCCGAATTGCGACTTCCTTTATCACACCGATTCCAGCCACATGATCGTGCAGATGCTGCGCAACCGGCAGCTCGACATCGGTGTCGCGGCAACGTCGAGCGAACGCCTGCGCGATTTCATCGAACGGCCGCTTTTGCGCGATCCTTACGTCATGGTCGTGCCCAAGGGTCTGGACAGGACACCGACCGACGTCATTCACGGCAAGGCAGATCTGCCGTTTCTGAGGTTCACCAGCAACCTTGTCATGGCCAAGCATATCGAAGCCCAGCTGAGACGCATGGATATTTCACCGCCGCACCGCTTCGAATGCGGCAACAATCAGACACTGCTGGCGATGGTGGCGGCAGGAACGGGCTGGACGATCACCACGCCGCTGCTTTTCTCACGGGCCCGGCGCTTCCACCCCGATGTCGAGATGCACCGGTTTCCGGGAAAGGGATTTGCCCGCACGCTGGCGATCCTCGCCAATGCCGACTGCTCCAGATCGGTGCTCAATCTTGTCGACGAGAGCATCAGGACCCTCATCGACGACACGTTGCTGCAACCCTTTTTCCAGAGGACGCCCTGGCTGCACGACAGCCTGAAGCTGATCGACTGACCGCTCAAGCGGTCTCACGGTGTCAGAGGATGTTGAAACGGTCCCGTATGGTTCTGTCCTGCTCAGGCGACAGGTAGGCCGGGCGGTGTCTTGCCAGGATCTTGCCGGCGCGAATGCGCGCGCGCGACCATGCGTCCTGTGCACCATTTTGAGCCCAGGTCCTCGGTTCGTCCCGGTCAGCCAGCGAGGGATAGAAATAATCGCGCTCCATGGCCTGATAGGTGTTCTGCCCGCCGAGAAAATGGCCTTCGCCCAGCACCGCCTCGCAGATCGCGTCAAAGGCGAGCGTCTCCTGGCTTACCTCGATGCCCCTGAGGGCGCGATAGGTCAGGGAATGCATCTCGTCATCCAGCACGAATGCCTCGAAGCTGGCCCCCAGAAGCGATGCCGTCATGCCGGAGCTCTCATAGATGAGATTGCCCCCGGCCAGCGCGGCAGCGAGCGATGTGATGCCCTTTTCCACCCCGGCCTGCGCATCGATTGCCTTGGCGTCGGTCATTGACGAGGCAACGCCTGAAGGCAGACCCAGCCAGTTGGTCAACTGGGCAGACGCCGCGTTCAGAACGGCGGTCTCGCCGCCCCCGCCCGAAAACGCGCCGGTTCTCAGATCGATCACAAGCGGCCAGTTGGAAAAGATCATCGGAAAGCCGGGCCTGATTGCATGAACCATCACGAGGCTTGCAAGCGTTTCAGCAAGCGATTGCGCCAGAAATCCGGCCAGCGTTGCGGGCGCAGTCGCCCCGGCCTGTGCGGCGGTGATACAGGACATCGGAATGTTGTGCTTTATGCACTCGTAGACGACACCGACGGCATCCTCGCCATAGCGCAAGGGCGAGATGACCGGACTGATATGCGCCTTCAAAAAGGGACGCTTGGCAAATTCGCCGTCGCCACCCGCCGCAATGTCGAGCATGCCGACAATCGGCTCGACATGCTCGGGAAGCGTAAACGAGGTTGCGACCGGCTTGGTCGTGTTCTTGAGAAGCGCATAGACCGTGTTCACGTCCAGATCGTAGGTGTCGGGCACGTCCGTTGCCACGCAGCAGCGCGTGAACCAGCTGACATTCTGCAGCACGTCCTGAAGCCGGGTGAAATTGTGCAGGTCTTCAAGCGTCGACGGTCGGTAAAGACCGCTCTCCATGTCGAGTGTCTGGACCGCCGCACCGCCCGTGCCGAAATAGACCTTGCTGCCGCCGACGGTGATGGACCTTTCCGGGTCTCGGCCGTGAAACGTAAAGGTCCTGGCAGCCGAAGCGACGGCGTCTTTAACAAGGTCAACCGGGATCACGACGCGGTCATGTCCTGCCTCTTGAGCCCCTGCCGCGAGGAGGTCCGTTTTCAGACGACCGGGAACCTCACCCATGCCGAGCCGGCTCAAGAGATCCAGAGCCGTGCGGTAGACCTGTTGCAGCTCATCTTCCAGAAGCGGTTTGTATCTGCCCCCCGCCTGGCCAGGCGGGCACGGATCAACCAGGGGCTTGGCGGCCCGCATCGCCAGGCGTTCCTTCCTGCCTCCCCGTTTCGCGCGGGCACCGCTCATGTGACATTCTCCCAAATCAGTTGCTGCGCCACTGAAGGTGATGCTCCGATTTCGCGCAACAGAAATAGCGTCACTTCAAATAATTGAGCGCTATATTTCGAAATTTTCGAATTTGATGAAAACCGTATTGTGACCTGACCCGGTCTTGGGCTCTATGCGACTTCACTGAAAGCCCGGAGTGACGTTTCATGAAATCCCGCACCAAAGTCGTTGTCATCGGCGGTGGCATAGCCGGTTGTTCGACCCTCTATCACCTGACCCGCGAAGGCTGGAACGACGTCGTTCTTGTGGAGCGCAACGAACTCACCAGCGGCACGACCTGGCACTCCGCAGCCCAGGTGACGAATTTCGGAATGAACCAGACTATGGTCGGCCTGAAATCGCATTCCATCCGGCTTTACAAGGAACTCGCCGAGAACCCGGAATACCCGATCAACTACCATCACGGCGACGGCGGCATCCGCATGGCCAACACGGAAGCGCAGATGCAGGGCTACCGGCACTTTGCCTCCATGGCCCGCGGGATGGATGTGCACTTCGAAGTGATCAATGCCGAGGAATGCGCAAGGCGGCATCCATTGGTCTCCACGGACAACCTTCTGGGCGGGCTTTGGGACCCGCTCGATGGCGACATCGATCCGGCGCAACTGTGCCAGGCACTGGCGTTTCACGCCAGAAAAGCCGGCGCCGAAGTCTACAGGAACACACCCGTTACCGCACTGACACAGCATCGGGACGACACCTGGACCGTGCATACCGAACATGGCGACATAGACTGCGACATCGTGGTGAACGCCTGTGGCTACCGGGTCAACGAGGTCGCGGCGATGATGCAGGTTCATCATCCGGTGGCGTCCATGGAACACCAGTATTTCCTGACGGAGGACATCCCGGAGATCGTTCAGGCGGGGCACCGCATGCCGCTCATCCGCTGCCCGATCAGCGACTATTACTGCAGACAGGAGAAAAACGGCCTGCTGATCGGTTTCTACGAGCAGGGCTGCAAGACCTGGGGCATGGACGGCATCGATCCGAATTTCGTCAATGCGCTCTGCCCGGACGATCTCGATCGCATCACGGATGTCCTGGAAGGGGCTTTTGCCCGCATGCCTGCGCTGATGGAGGCCGGTATCCGGTCGGTGATCAACGGTCCGATCACCTATACGATCGACGGCGCTCCGCTGGTCGGACCCATCCCGGGCAAGCGCAATGCCTTTTGCATCATCGGGCTGCGCGCCGGGCTCGGCGAAGGCGGCGGTCACGGCTGGCTGCTGGCCCAGCAGATCGTCCACGGCGAAGCCTGCTACGACACGTGGTGCCTGGACCCGCGCAGGTTCACCGGCCACGCCAATGTGGAGCTGACCGCTCTCAAGGCGATCGAGGATTATCAGAACGAATTCCGTTTCCACTTTCCCCACGAGCATCGCCCGGCAGGCCGGCCGGCCAAAACAACACCCCTTACGCCGGTGCTGGCCGCCGAAGGCGCGGAGTTCACGGTGGTGAATGGCTGGGAACGCGTCGACTACATCAAGCCCGGCGCCGACTTTCACCCCAGCTTGAGCTTCGATTTCGACGAGGCGTTCGACATGGTGAAACGCGAAGTGGAAAACGTTCGGGACAATGTCGGCCTGTGCGAGGTCAATGGCTTCAACCGGTTCGAGATCACCGGAGCCGACCGGCATGCCTTCCTTGACAGGCTTGCCTGCGGCGCCGTGCCGAAACGCGACGGTCGGGTCGGGCTTGGATACCTGCTCAATCATCATGGCCGGATCAAATGCGAGGCAACATTTGCCAATCTGCCCGCCAGTGACCGCGGCCCGGCCCGGGTGTGGTACGGGTCGGCCGCCGCCAGCGAATCCCACGATATGGACTGGCTGACGGCGCACCTGCGCGACGGCGAGGACGTTGCAATCCGGAGCCTGACCAACGATCAGACGATCCTTGTTCTCGCCGGTCCGAATGCGCGCAAGGTCCTGTCAGCCTGCACGCGCGGCGACTGGTCCAGGGAGGCGTTCCCCTGGCTCAGCGTGCGGGAATGTTTCATCGGAATTGCGCCGGCAACCGTGATGTCCGTGAGTTTTTCCGGCGAGCTTGCCTACGAAATTCACGTCCCGAATGCATCGCTTTACGCGGCCTATCTTGCGATCCGCGAAGCGGGAAAACCGTTCAAGTTGTCTCTCTTCGGCGCTCGAGCGGTCGAGTCCATGCGCATGGAAAAGGGCTTCTTCCACTGGAAGGCGGACCTCTTGACAGAGTTCGATCCGTTCGAGAACGGTCTCGACCGCTTCGTCAAAATGTCGAAAGGCGATTTTGTCGGCAAGTCTGCCCTGGAGGCTCTGGCGGCAAAGGGGCCGACGAAGAAGATGGTTACGCTGCAGGTGGAGACGGCCCGCGCACCTGCGCCGGGCGGCGCCTCGCTGATGCGGAACGGCAAGGTGGTGGGCACAGTCACGTCCGGCGACTGGGGGCACCGGGTGGGCATGAACCTCGCTTATGCCTTTGTGGATCCGGATCTGGCCGAGGCGGGAACACGGTTGCAGCTCGATCTGTGCGGCGACCTGACAGATGCGACCGTCATTCCTGCCAGCCCTTACGATCCGGATTTCTCGCGCCTGCGGAGCTGACGCCTGCAGATTCTACAGCCCGAAAACCTCCGTTGCCGGTGTGCCGCTCCTGAGGCCCTTGATCCAGTTGTCTTCAAGAGCCAGTTTCGCACGGGCATCGTCAAGGCGTGCGCGCGCATGCTCCGGCGGTATGGCAATCAGGCCGTCGCGGTCCCCCATGACAAGGGTACCCGGGTTGATCGTGCACCCGCCGAAACTGACGGAACCGTTGACTTCACCTGCCTCCGCCCCGACCGGACCGCGCGGCGTGATGCTGCGCGAAAAGACGGGAAAATCAGGCCAGTTCCCCAGAACATCTATGTCGCGTACCGCGCCATCGACCACGATGCCGGCGCACCCTTTTTCCCTCAGGTGACCTCCGAGAATTTCACCGATCATCGCATTGTCCGTCTGGCCGCCGGCTGCGATCACCAGAACGTCGCCCGGGCACACGTGATCAAGCGCATGAATGACGGCTCCAAAGTCCGGCGGTGAAACGGCCACGGTCAGGGCCGTTCCCAAAAGGCGCAAGGGTTGGCCGCCGAATGTTTGCGGGCGGATTGCCGGATCGATCTGACAGTCGGGCAAAAGATCAACGGCAATGCTGACGGCGATCTCCCGCCAGGCTTCGATTTCTTCGGAGGTCAGCGTCGCCGCTGCGGTGTTGATTGTCACGCTCATGCCGGTTTTCCTGATGCGCCGCGCGCGGCGGCAATTTTTTGCCGGGTGTGGGATCACCCGGTCAGTTTCGAAATCGCATTTTCATTCCAGACGATGCCAATGCCCGGCTCGCTCCACGGAACGGTATGACCGTCTTTCACGGCCGGTGTGCTGGAGAGGAGGGTTCCTGCAACGTCGAACCATTCCAGGATCATGGCGGTCGGTGTCGCATTCAGAAGATGGGCGGAAATCTCCAGGAAAAGATGGCTCGCGACAGGAACGGATTTCTCCTGCGCAAGTCGGGCCGCTGCCTGCCAGCCGGTGACGCCGCCGATTTTCATGACATCCGGCATGGCTAAATCAGACGCCTCTGCGGCGAGCGATTTCCGCATATCCGGGAAACCCCACCAGTTTTCGCCCGTCTGAACGGGTGTCCGGATCGCTGCGCGCACGGCGGCATGTCCGTCGTGGTCGGTCGCGTGAACGGGTTCCTCGATCCACGCAAGGCCCTCGTCGTCGAGCGTCTTCATGCGGCGCACCGCCTCGTCCACCCCGAACGCCTGATTGAAGTCGGCCGCGACCCAGACCTCCGGCCCAGCAACCTTGCGGATCGCGCGGATCACGGCAACATCGACACCGACGTCGGGATGCCCCGCCTTGATCTTGAAAGCGCGAAAGCCGCGCTCCAATGAGGTTTCCACTTCCCGTGCGGTTTCGTCCGGCGGCATTTGACCGAGGCTGTCATAAACACGCACGGGATCATGGCTGCCCCCGAGCAGCAATGACAGCGGCTTTCCGGCGCGTTTCGCTTCTGCGTCCCACAGGGCCATGTCGATCCCGGCAATCGCCATGGCAACCAGGCCCTGATTGCCGATCAGGCGGAACCGTGCATCCAGCAGGGTGTTCGCGGCTGCCGGGACACCGGATTGACCAGACAACCCGTCGATGATGTTCCGTGTCAGAACCGCAAGAGGCTCAAGCGCCGCAGGCGTATAGGCGAAGATGTAGGCCGAGCCGGTCACGTCATCATTTGACGTGATGTCAATCAGCACCAGGGGCGCGGCTTCCAGGGTTCCGGACGCGGTCTTGTGCGGAATTGCAAGCGGTGCCAGCACAGGTCTGACGCGGAAACTCGAAATGACGGGATGCGATTCGCTCATCGGGTTATCCTATGATCAGGCGCTTCAGCGGTAAATGTGGTTCAACTCCTCAACGGGCCAGTGCGCCTTATGCGCCGCGCCGTCGTAGAGGCTTTCAAGGAATGCGGCGATTGCCTCGTCCGGGTCCGCTGCGCTGCGGGCGTCGTCATATTTGAGGATTGCGAGTGCGCCACCGTTCTTGTCCGCCCAGAAGGCGTTTGCAGGTTCGAGCGGTGCCGCGTTCATTCCCTCCGGCTCCGGATAGGCGTAGCCGTAGAACGCGGCTTCGGGGAAGCTGTCATCACCCGGCCAGAAACCGATTGATATGACCTCGTGCGAATAGGCTTCCCTGTCCGACTGTGTCCCGCCTTCGAGCGGATGGGCGCGCCCGGAAAAGCGCGTCACCACCAGATCGAAGGAATGCCAGTAGAGCTGGACCGGGGTCTGCTTGCCGACGAAGCGGGACCGGTAGCCCTCAAACACGCCCGAGATCGCGCACAGCGCACGCCAGAAGGCGGACACCGCCGCCGCATCATACGCACGTGGCGCGTCATCTTCCCTGAACGGGATCTTCGACTTGTTGTCATAGGGAACCGCGACAATGCTGACGGTAATCCCGAGTTCACCCAGATGCGAAAACAGTGTCTCGTAGAATTGCGACACCGTCAGGCCCGGAACCGCAAAAGAGGATCGCCGTCCGTCGTTCCGGCTGACGATGACCTCGTGGTCGAACATGTCATAGAGAATTTCAAATCCGCTGTCCTCATAAGGAACCCGTCCCGTCGTCAGGCCGCGCACATGCGGATAGAGAGTGACATGCCACCAGTGGTTCAGCTTGGGATGGGCTTTCAGCCTGATTTTCCCGATGATTTGCAGAAACAGATGGAGCGTATCCCTGGTATCGGACCAGTCAGCATAGGGAAGCGGTGGAAGCGTGATCATCGAGCGGATCTCCTGCCGTTCAGGGCGCGATAGAAACATGTCTTCCATGCACATCTAGATTGTCATCTGCCCGGGTCCAGATCATGGAAGACTTTTGACAAGGTGTTTTGACGCGACAACCGGGAGAGGATCAGGTCCGACCGGAGCGCGGTGAATGGTGCGCGAGCAACTTCGCCGTATCCGGCTTGGACCGGTGCCGGCGATCCATGGGTATCTTGCCGACGATCTGCAACTTGATGTCTCCAAGCTGCTGGAGGCGCTCACGCCACAGCTCCTGATGATGCGCCTCTCCTGCCAGAAACAGGACCGGCGCTCCGTCCGGATCAACGGCAAAGGCCGCCCCGGAAACGCCCGGCCAGAGGCGTGCCGCGATTTCGATCGCAAAGGCGGAATAGTCCTCGTTCGACGCGCTGTGTCTTCCGAGCAGCCAGAGGCGGCCCTGCTCGTCCAGATGGCCGGCATCGCCTGTGCGGTGCCAGACAGTCTGGCCTTCGACACGTTTGGTTTCGCGGTCCCGGGCCGGGTCGAGATAACCGCGATTGACATGCGGGCCGGCGACCAGGATCTCGTTGTCGACGAATTTCAGTGACACTTCGTCAACAGGTGTTCCGACCGGCAGGCCCTTGCCGGACGCTGCGGTATCCCAGTCGGCATCGCTCAGCTCTTCCAGATGCACATGGGAAATGGGTTCAGCTTCCGTCGATCCGTAGACCACCGTCAGACCCATGTGCGGGTTGGCATCGAGAAAGCGGCGCGCAACGTCCGGATAAAGCGGCCCGCCGCCGGTCATCACCCGCTTGACGGATTTTGGCAACCGGGTCCGGAGCAACCGCTCGACGACAACCGGCGGAACCAGAAGCCGTGTTGCCCCGGTTTCTTCCGCCAGCCGTAAGACCGTGTCCGCAGGCGTCCTGTCATGTCGGCGCAGGTTCCAGTTCGGCATCACCGCAGTGCCGCCATGCCCGATACATGTCAGGACAAAGGCAGGGAAGGCGACGATGTCGGTCTCGATACCATCACCAGGGGCAATCAGCGGTGCCAGGGCCGTGTGCTGTGCCCGCATGAGGCCATGGGAGCGCTCGATCGCCTTGGGCAGGCCCGTGCTGCCGCTGGTAAAGGAGATAAGCGCAGGCTCCGGCGGCTCAAGTGTTTCGCAGTGGTCAAGAGAGCCGGCATTGAGAGCATCGGGGGACAGTCTCTGCGGAATGCGCCGGGTCTCCGGCAGGAGGCGAGACAGCAGGCCGATTTTCCAGTTCGCAAAGAGTGCCACCGGTTGCGCGGCGCTTGCGGCATGCCGGAAACCTGCAAGACCCATTGCCGGTTCCGGAAAGACCGCCACCGCACCCAGCCGCCAGAGTGCGGCGAGGCCTGCATAAAGACCGATGCCGGGAAAGGTTCCGACGAGCACCCTGTCTCCCTTGCCGATACCCTTTGCGGCAAAAGCTGCCGCCAGGCGCGACGATCTTCTTTCAAGGTCTGCGTAGCTGATCGCCGTGCCCGACCTGTCGATGATCGCGATGCGTTCGGGATGGTGCCGCGCCTCACGCAGGAAGTCGGTAATGAGATTCACAGCAGGCGGCCCATCAGGGCATAGCGGCGAAACACGGTGCCGCCGAATTTCCGGCTTTGCGCTTCCGATGCGATCCCGGAGCGCATCAATGCATGGACAACTTCCGTGAAGCCGAGTTCACCTGACAGGGCGTGAATACGATCCGCCATGGCGCGCCCGGCGCCCGGAACGGTTCCGACATAGGTTTTCAACACGATCGCGCCCTGTCGCATCGGATCGGGAAACGCGAGGGTCAGCCCGCGCAGGGTTCCGTCCTTGTCGAGGGCACGCAGGATAAAGCGCGGATCGGCATGCGCCAGCAGCGGCCCGTAGCGCTCCAGGAACATGGTCTGCGGCACAGGTGTGAAAAAAGGCGTCGACCGAAAGCCTTCCATCACAAGTGCATGCGCACCGGCAAGCAGCGCTTCGGGATCCTTGCCGTTCCAGTTCTCGACCGAGACGCCGGGAACCTTGTCCTCGAAACCACGCGACCCGGGCGTTGCCGTCGCTGAAACATGCAGCTCGGCGATTTCGAAGCCCGCCTTTTCGTATGCGATGAGATCATCGGGACCACCGGCGGGTTCCATCAGGAATGCCGGGCTGCCGTCCGACCAGGTCTGAAGGCGGTAGGTCCCCCAGGTCGATCCGTCCATGGGACCGACGACCGCCTCGAACCCCTCGGCGCGCAGCGTCTCGCAGGTCTCCTGCAAATAGGCGGCCCCGCTTTCAGCATCGGCAAATGCCCCCGTTCCGATTGCGGCTGTACGCATGTCTTTCCAGGCAGGCACATCACGGTAGATCTCTGGCTGCGTCGTCATGACAGGACCTCATAGACATAAACGGGAAGAAGCATCACCAGTGCGGTGATGGCCAGCCGAAGGCCCGGGTTCCGATTGCCCAGGGACTTCGGCCGAAGGACTTCGCTCAAAAGCGTGACGATCGTGACAATTCCGGCAACCAGCAGCAAGGGGATCTCGGGTTCCCAGCCGATGAAGTTGATGATGTGGGGCAGCAGGAACCAAAAAACACAAAGAAACACAGCAGCGGCTGCAGCTCCGCCCGGAATTCGAAAACGGGTACCCCTTAGCGCAAATGCGACATAACCTGACCCGACCGCCGCGAACGTGGCCGAGTAATAGGCGGCCGCATTATCCCCGAAGACATTGCCAGTCAAAAGCCAGATGACACCGGTCAGAACCAGCGTCGCCACGAAATCCAGAACCGGTTCGGTGTCCTCGACGGCAGATCTTGCCATCATTGCCGCAAAGAAGGCCATGACCGGCAAAACGGAATTGATCGGGGACGCGGCAATCGTTGACAGGATCAACGCAACCAGAGCAATTCTGGCCGCGTGCGGTGTCATGCCGACACGCGGCGCATAAACGTGTGCGGCCACAAGAAGTGACAGCCAGACAAGCGTGATGACCGCCAGCATGACCGGGGCAGACTCCGACCAGGTTCTCAGGAGCACAAAGATGCCGACGGGAACGAACAGGTTGTCCAGTCCACGCCAGCTGTCGGCCTCGACATAGGTGGCGAACAGCGCCACGAGGGTCGCGAGCCAGATGACGTTCGCACGCGGGATCCCGGTGCCGAACTGCAAGATGACAACGGCGACGATCCAGGTCACGACCAGGAAAGTGACACTGCCCTCGACACTCTTGATCCGGTCGTCGCCGCCAAACCTGAGCTGGCCGTATTTGGTGCCGACCAGAGCGGCGGCGGCATCCGACAGGGTGAGCACGGCAATGGGCAGCGTGTAGAGAGCGGGGTGTCCGGCTGACAGGACAAAAAGCAGCGTCACGGCGACGAGGAACAGAAAGTCACCCCAGGAGCGGCGCTGCACGGAATGGAGCGATGCTCCAATACCGTCCGTCGCAACCCCCGGCATGCGCAGCACCAGCAGGGCTGCAGCAGCCAGTGCGGCAAAGACCAGAAACCCCTCCCGATTGAGCAGAAGCGGCAAAAGCATGGCATGAAGGCCGACGCCGACATGAACCGCCTTGCGCTGGCTTTCAGCGCCGATGACAAACCGGCCGGCAATCCGCCGAATGCCCGTTGCCAGCGCGAAGAGTGCGACGACGGAGGCAATGGCGATCAGGACCTGAGCCGTCAAGACATCCTCTCCTCGACAATCAGGTCGGCATAAAAGAAGGCCTTGTCGATCTGCTTGAGCTCCGCTTCCAGATCCGGGAGCCTTGCCACACGGCCCGCAAGTGCCGATGGCGCGGAACGCGGCGCCATCATGTTCCAGTAGACAAACCGTGCGTCAGGCGCTGCCTGTTCGAACAGCTCCGCGTAAATCGTCGCTGTCTCGTCGACGGACATGTATTCAAAGATATCGGACAGATTGAAGCCGTCGAAGGGCCCGTCGGCGGCTGTCTGCACAGGACCCTTCACGACGGATATCCTGTCGACCCGACCGGCGATCGCCTTATAGTTTTCTCCGCGCCATGCCGTCGGCAGGACATCGGCGCTGCGGCCGGTCAGGACGGTGCGCATATAGGGGTTTTCGCTCGGATCCTGATCGACGGCGGCAAAACGGACCTTGCTGCGGACATGCGCGCCGGCACTGCCCTCCACATGATCGAAAAAAGCCGGATCGCGGCCGAGCCACCCCATGACGGTCCTGGAAAAGAACACGCTGGTACACAGGTTCCAGCGGCGATTGTTCCAGCGATCCTCGAAAAACCGGACGCGTGCGGCCCTGTCGCGTTTTTCGAACACGCTCTCGACAGTCGACCTTGCGTGGATCAGCGGCAGAACATAGCGGCGGAAGAGGCGAAAATAGTTTTCGAACTTGCCGACATTGCCCGCACCATGTTCCACGACCTGTGGCTCCAGCGCCTGCCAGAAGGCCCGGGTCTGCGCGTCGCATGCCGCCAGCACGTCGCTCAGCATTTCCCGCCTGCGCGAGGACGGACGCGCCCCGAAAAGTTCCAGAAACGCCTCATGCGGGAGCGTTCGGCAGGCGGCGATGCGCAAGCGCAGGCAGGCAATCTGCGCGTCGGAAAGATCCGCTGCCACAACTTCGCGCGGGTCCATGAGCAGCAGCGCCAGAACATTGTCTCCGGCCGCGCAGATCGAGAGGAAGCGCTGCCCCGGCCGGTTATGGAAGGCACCAAGCAGAACATCCGCATCTTCCCACGCCTGGGCGTAGCGGATCGCCTCGAAACTGGCACGCTGGTCAATGGATGCGGTCATGAGATCTTTGTCACCCAGCCTGCGGAACCGTCCACTTCGAGACGATCTCCGGTTTTTATCCAGTCGCAGGCGCCCGGCACCGCGACGACGCAGGGAATACCCAGCTCTCGTGAGACAATTGCAGAATGGGACAGGACACTGCCGCGTTCTCCGATTACGGCGGCGGCATTGGCGAAATGGGAGATCCAGCCCGGGTCCGTGTGGCGTGCAACAAGAATTTCTCCCGGCTGAACCTGCTCCTCGGCCGGATCGTGCACGACCCGCGCCGTTCCCTGGACAATGCCGCCCCCGCAAGCGGTTCCCTTGCGCTGACGGTCATTCGCGTCAATCCCCGTCTCACCGGTACCGGTCACCACTGCCAATCGGCCCGCGCTATCGAGCACCGATCCGCGAACGAGAATACGTTCAGGCGGATCCGGCAGGCGGGCCGCATTTTCCTGATCCTTGCGCCGCAATGCGACGAGATCGGCGATCCCTGAATTTACGGCAGAACCCTCGACCGCGGCCAGCAGTTCATCGACCGTCAGGAAAAAGACGTCCTCCGGCGCTTCCAGATGGCCGGTTGCTGCCAGGCAATCTCCCATGGAAAGAAACACGCGGCGCGCATAGCCAAAAATCCGTGTCCGTTCAAAACGCAGGTTCTCGCGGTCCCTTACCCGCGCCTTGGCATAAGCCAGCACCCATCGCGCCAGACGGCGTTTCAGCGGACGGCCCTTGAACAGCCGGTCCAGTTCGGCATCCGCTTGCGTCCGTTCCGGTTCCGCTCCGGACCGGGTCGCGGCCGCCGTCACTGCACGGAACAAAGGCAGGGGTGCTTCATCAAGCGTCGGTTCCTCGAGTTTCAGCTCGCCGATGCGCCGGTCGCCAAACTTGTCCAGATAGTCCTTCAGGAGCGTTCCGATCTCTGGAAGGGCAAAGATCGCGTCTCCGTCGCCCGATGCCAGGATATCTGCAGTGCCCGGTGTTGCGCGTACACGCTCGCCCATCTGCCGGATAAGGCGGGCCGGTTCGGCGGACACGATATCCCCCTGGCCGATCATGACATCGTTGTGCAGAGCGAGACCCGGCTCTCCCGCCCACCGGAGCAGGAGCGACCGCGATCCGCCGAAGGCCATCATGCAGAGAAAGTCGTTGACGATGGGCGCGTCCCAGTCGTCCAGAAGTGCAGCTTCAACCCTTCTGTATTCCGCAGCGAGTTCAGAGAGCGGGCGCTGTTTCAATGCCGTCCACTGCCGGCGCGGCGGCACCGTACTGGTCACCCGGCTCATGAAACGGGACTTTATCGCGTTCAGGCGAAGAGCGGACAGAGCCAGCTTCCCGACCATCTTTGCCCCTGATGCCAGACCCGTCGTAGGCGCGATGCCGGCCATGACTTCTTCCGGCAGCGGCTCGGCGACCCCCATCATCGTTTCCATGTGCTGGCGGTTGCTGGAGAAGAACGGCAGCAGCGACAACAGCCGGTACCAGTTGCCCAGATTGTAGTACATGCGCCCGTCGATGCGGGCGAGCATGTTGTCCAGCTCCGTGGCATGGTCCCTGATCACGGTGGCACGCGTTCCGATCAGTTGAAGGAAGGATCGGTAGACGCGCGCATAGGCCGCGACCGCAAAACTGTAGGTCAGCGGCGACACGATCCCGGGATAGCTTTCGACGATGTTGGAATTGTCGAAGACAAGCAGGCGCGTTTCCGGAACCCCGGCAGGCAGGATGCGGGTCGTGATCGGACGGGCCTGAAGCAGGTATGGCTCCTGCGTTTCCTTCGCATACGCCCACTCGATGTCCTGCGGCGTGTTCTTTAACTCGCTCACCGCGACGCAGAGCCGGGCGATCTCGCGTGCGTCGTCCTCCGACAGGGCACTTGTGCCACCTGGGCGATGGAGCGTTTCCATCCGGGGAAAGGAAAACCGCCAGACCTCGCCGCTCACTTCACCGGAGACGAGAGCATCGCCAAGGCCTTCGGTGGCGGTGACAAGGATCTGGTCGCGCCGGCCCGACACCGGGTCGGCGGCAAATGCGACCCCGGCCGCCCGGGCATCGACCATCGCCTGCACGATCACCGACGGCATGTTTTTGTCCGTTATCCCGCGCGCGGCGCGATAGGCCGTCACGCCGTCGCCAAGCCCGGATGCAAAAACCTCCTCGGCTGTGGCCGGAACATCGGCGGCGGATATGTCGAGGCGCGACAGGAACTGGCCCGCATGGGATTCGGCTACCCCGTCCTCGGCAGCACCGGAGGACCGGACGGCAAAACGCGAACCAGCCAGCGTGGCACATGCATCGCCAATCGCGGACTTCAGATCCTCGCCGAGAACGCCTTCCTGGAAATGATCCGAGGGGATGACGAAGAAAGGCGGCACGCGGAAGCCTTCGCTGACGAGTTCGGCCAGGGCCAGAGCCTTGCCGCCAATGGCCTGCGACGATTTTGTGCGCGCCTCTTTCGAACTGACGAGAGCGGTCACGATTGCCCCCCAAGCACCGGTGTGAAAGCAGCAATCAGATAGCATGCCAGCACCCAAACCCCGGAAAGGGTCTCCAGCCGTTTTTGCCGCCTGCTGTCAGGTGTCTTCCAAAAGTCGGCCAATACAAACAGGAAAGGCAACAGAAACACCAGTCCGCAAAGCGTGGTGAGCAACGGCCGGTCAAGATAGAAACCGCAAATCACGAGCGACAGGAACGCCAGCCCGGTCATTGCCGCCAGGGCCGTGAGAGACCGGGGAATTCCCCAGGATGAACTGTAGGTCTCGACCCCCTCGCGCTCCTGCTCCGGTGCCCAGATCTTGCGCCCGAATTCAACAACGCAGCCATTGCAGAAGCTCATCAGGAGAAACGTCCAGATGCCGTCCGGCACCGATCCCGCCGGCACCCATTCGCATCCTGTCAGAACAAGATCGATCAACGGCATGATCGCCATGTGCGAAATCAGGTAAAGCGCCGGGCTCTTTTTCAAGAACGCCGGAACAAAGAACTCGACCCCCATAAGAGCCAGCCATGCCCAGGCGATGATCACCAGGATCAGCACGCCCGGGGACATCGCATAGGCGGCCGCGGCCGCAGGTATTGCCGCCAGAGCAGCGAGCCACAGGATCAGGCGCAGCGACACCAGGCCGCGCGGTATCGGCCGCTCCGGCCGGTAGCGCCGGTCGATTTCCGCATCCTTGACCTCGTCCAGCGCCCGCATCTGCCAGAAAAACACCATGACAATCAGGAAAGCGGCCAGATAGGTTGCGATATCGGGCAGCGGCCGCCCGGCCAGCCTTGCCGATGCCGTTACGGAGGCTGCGGAAAAAGCGCCCAGGAGCGGAACCGTCTGGATCAGGGGAAAGCGCTCCCCCTGGTAGATCCACAAGCGCGCCAGAAGGGGCGCATCCCGTTCGGGACTGCCTGTCATGGCGTCTTTCCGCGCGCCAGGCGTTTGTGTGCGCTGCCGAACTGGCCGCCCGCCACGGCAGCCGTAAGCGACAGCTCCCCGCAAAGACACAGGGCCGCTGCAACTTCAGCCAGAGCCGGCGCGTGGCCCGACCCTTTCAGACCGAGAATGTCGAGGCCTGCGGATTGCGACGGCAGTTGTGTGCCCCCACCGACCGTACCGAGGATCAGATTGGGAAGGGTCACCGTCACAAGAAGACCCGTGCTGCTGCGCTCCATTCGGGTGAAACCGACGGCGGATTCGGCAACACAGGCAACGTCCTGTCCCGTCGCCAGATAAAGAGCTGCCAGTCCGTTGGCGAAATGCGCCTGCGCCCCGACCTGACCCGTCATGAGCGAACCGAGATTGGCGACACGGCCATATTCCAGGATCAGGTCGATTGGAGACCCGAGCGTCGCTTCAACGACATCCTCCGGAATGTCGGCCTGTGCCGTGACACGGCGTCCCCGGCCGAGCATGACCCCGAGAAAACTCGCCTTCTTGTCACCTGAGAAATTTGCTTCCAGAAACCAGGAGCGCGGTGCGACAGGAGAGGACTTCAGCGCGTATTCGCACAAGGCTTCCGTTGCAAACGTCACCATGTTCTGGCCGGCAGCGTCGCCCGTCTCATAGCGGCACATCAGGAAAACAAGTTCACCGTCGATCACAGGGTCGATCGACAAAAGCCTGCCGTGACGGGTCGTGCTTTCGGCTGCGGCGACAAGTTTTTCCGCGGACCCGATCACCCATTCCACGAACAGACCGGCCTCGGCGATCGACGCGAAACGGAAGGCCGGCGAACGCAAAACGCCTTCACCCAATGTCGCCACACTGACCCCGCCCGACTTGCCGACCGCCTTGGCGCCACGGGCATAGGATGCCACGAGCGCGGCCTCCGTCGTTGCGAGCGGCACGAAGTAATCCTTCTGTGCGAAGACCCCGTTGACCCGAAGCGGCCCCACAATGCCGACGGGGACCTTCACGGTCCCGATCATGTTCTCGATATTGCCGACATAGTGCCCGGCCCCGGTCAGTGTCTGCTCGTCCGCGAGGATCGTCCTGGCGGTCTCCGGCACGCCGGCCCTGATCAGGCGGGACCAGATCCTGGCGATTGCAGACCGGGACGGCTTCGGCAATGTCATCAGCGGCGGCGGCGTGTCGGCACGCGGTTCCAGGCGCGCGGCAATATCGACTGGGTCGGCAGTTGCCTTCAGCTTTTTCAGAAAGTGCTGGGTCTTGGGTGGTATCGGCATTTTCCGCTAGGTGTTCCCATCGGTTGGTCGGCGGCTGACCGATACCATAACGGGCATCGTCACTCGTTTGCGACCCTAGGGGATCTTTGTAAAAATTCCCCAAAGCAAAAGAACTGATGACCATAAGGGAGTTCAGGCATTACCTCCGTCATCCGTTCATTGCAAAAGCGAGACCCGTTCCAACGGCCGGCTCAATCCGGTGACACAGCAGGTCACTCCCGTGGCCGGGCCGATTTGCTCCCGACTTCAGACACCGAGGTCGATTTTGGGCTCAAACTCGATCCGGGCGGGCTTTTCCACCTGCTCGTCCCGGTTCGATCCAAGCACGATCCTGGCGGCGGCATGTCCGATTTCCCGGCGCGGGGTCAAAGTCGTCGCGATCGTGACCGGGAGGCTTTTCACGAATTCGAGCCCGTTGAACCCTGCGAGCGTCAACGCCTCCGGGACAGACAGCCCCGCCGAGATACAGTGAAACGCGCCACCGGCGGCGAGATCGTCATTTGAATAGCAGATGCAGTCCAGGTCGGGATTAGCTTCGAGTATTTTCGATGTGAGCTCACGTCCGGCCTTCACGGTCGAAAAGCCTTCTGCGATCCGGGTGGTTTCGAAAGTCCGGCCAGCCCGCGAAAGCGCTTCCTGGAAGCCCTCAAACCGCTTTTTGGCGCGAAAGTCGGCATCAAGACCGCAACCGACATAACCAAATCGCTTACGGCCGGTTCCCAGCAGGGCTTCCGCCATCGCCCCGCCGGCCGCACGCTGGGAAAAGCCGACACAGGCATCGACCGGAACACCGTCCATGTCCATGATCTGCACAACGGGTATCTTCGCATTCTCCAGCAGCAAACGCGCGTCGCGCGATTGATCGAGCCCGGTGACAATCAGGCCGGCCGGGTTCCAGGACAGCATGTTCCGGATCACTTCGTATTCTTTTTCAAGATCGTAGTCGGTGACCCCGAAAACAGGCTGCA
Organism: Roseibium sp. MMSF_3412; assembly: GCF_030733265.1. Lineage (GTDB taxonomy): Bacteria > Pseudomonadota > Alphaproteobacteria > Rhizobiales > Stappiaceae > Roseibium. The sequence goes on from NZ_JASHJI010000019.1 coordinate 127,607, forward strand.
GACCGCTGCCCTCAATGCCCTCGGCGATCCCGGCAAGGACCTCCGCAAAGACTATATTTGCCGTGCTGGGAACGATCACGCCGATCAGGCTGGATCTCTGACCCGATAGCGATGAGGCCAGATGATTGCCGACATAGCCCATCTGCCTCGCCGCTTGCCGAACCTTGTCAATATTGCTCCGGGACACATCGCCTGCCCCGCGCAGCGCGCGCGATGCGGTCATCTTGCTGACACCCGCCGCCACGGCGACTTCCGCCAGCGTGATACGGTTCTTTTGGTCCAAAGACTGTTCCCCCTCGATGGGTTCTGCCCCTGCAGGGTCTACCGTCCCGGAGCTCCGGGCACAATCGACAGGCTCGTGCAATCATCGTTGATTGACAACTGGTATCGATACCGGTACCGATACCAGCGACCGATTGAAATGTAAATGTTCACGCTGAATGAGGTTCTCGAAATGACGGGTACGTTCCGAACAGCTGTCGTTGGCCTCGGCTCGATGGGGTACGGAATTGCCCAGTCCTGCCTGCTGGCTGGTCTGGTCACTCACGGGTTTGACGTTGTCCCGGCGCAGGTTGAGAAATTCCGGTCGGAAGGCGGGGCCACAGGGTCGCTGGCCGAGATCGCCGGCCTGCTGGATGCCGCCGTCATTGTCGTTTTGAACGCCGCGCAGACCGAGGATGTCCTGTTCGGTGACAATGGCGTCGTGCCCAAAATGCGCGAGGGTTCAGTCATTCTTGCCTGTGCCACGGTCCCACCGGACTTTGCCCGCAACATGGCGGACAGATGCAACGCAAGGGGCATCCACTATCTCGACGCACCGATTTCCGGCGGGGCGGCCAAGGCGGCAAGGGGCCAGCTCTCAGTCATGGCCGCCGGGTCGCAGGACGCGTTTTCTGCCGCACGTCCGGTTCTGGACGCTGCAGCCGAGACAGTTTTCGAGCTTGGAACGGAAGCCGGAGCCGGTTCGGCGATGAAAGCCGTCAATCAGTTGCTGGCAGGCGTGCACATCGCAACAATGGCCGAGGCGCTGACCTTCGGGATGACCCAGGGTGTGCCGCCGGAGAAATTCGTTGAGGTCATCAGCCAGTGTGCCGGCTCAAGCTGGATGCTGGAGAACCGGGCGCCCCATATCGTGACCGGCGACTACACGCCGCTGAGCCAGGTGAATATCTGGCCGAAGGATCTGGGCATCGTGCTGGACATCGCAAAATCGGCCAGCTTCAGCGCTCCGATTACGGCCGCGGCCCTTCAGCAATTTCTCGCGGCGGCCGGGATGGGGCTTGGCGGCGAGGACGACGCGGCGGTGGCCAAGGTCTATGCCCGCAACGCCGGGCTCACGCTGCCGGGAGACGCATAATGCTGTTGGGATGCATCGGCGACGACTTCACCGGGTCGAGCGACCTGGCCAATACATTAGCCAAGGGCGGCATGCGCACGGTTCAATATACCGGCATTCCGGACACGCCTGCCGGGGATGATGTTCAAGCCGGCGTTGTCGCGCTGAAGTCCCGTTCCATCGATCCCGGCAAGGCCGTCGCGCAGTCGCTGGCCGCTCTGGAATGGCTGAGGCAACAGGGGTGCGGGCAGTTCTTCTTCAAATACTGCTCGACGTTCGACTCAACGGCTGACGGCAATATCGGACCCGTGGCCGATGCCTTGGCAGATGCCCTTGGTGCTGCCCCTGTCATCGTTTGTCCGGCATTCCCCGGGACTGGCCGGTCTCTCTATCAGGGACACCTGTTCGTGAAAGACCGGCTTCTCAGTGAATCCGGTATGCAGAATCATCCGCTGACGCCCATGAGCGACCCGGATATCCGGCGTTGGCTTGCACCGCAGACGCGGCATACGGTCGGGCACGTTTCCGCTGAAGACGTCTTCGCGGGAGCCGCGCAGATCAGGCAGTCGCTTGAGGCGCAGCACAGTGAAGGCCACCGGCATATCGTCGTCGATGCGATTCGCGACGAAGACCTGATTGAAATCGGAAGTGCCGCAAGGGACTTGCCGCTGATCACAGGCGGATCCGGCGTCGCTCTGGGTCTTCCGGCCAATTTCGGTTGCATGGCCTCCGCGCCCCCTTGGCATGCGCAGCGGGGAAAATCGATCGTGCTCTCCGGATCGTGCTCCGTTGCAACACGGGCGCAGGTCGCCCACCACGCCGCCCGGCATCCCGCCCGCGAAATCGTTGCAGCCGATGTCATCGAGGGACGCCTCGCTCCGCGGGATATCGCCGACTGGCTCCTCGGCACAGAAGGACTGCCACTGGCCTACAGCTCAGCCGATCCGGACAAGGTCGCCCGGGTCCAGGAAAAGTACGGCCGCGAGACGTCGTCCGAGGCGCTTGAGACCTTTTTCGCCGAAATTGCCCGGCTGGCCGTGCAGGCAGGTGTGTGCCGCATCATTACCGCCGGGGGCGAAACTTCCGGAGCCGTTGTCGAGGGGCTTGGTCTCAACAGCCTCGAAATCGGACCTGAAATCGACCCCGGGGTTCCTGCGCTCAGAGCCCGGCCCGACCTGGTGGTTGCCCTGAAATCCGGGAATTTCGGCTCCGAGGGTTTCTTCGAAAAGGCCGACAGGCTGCTCGCGGGTGACACATGAACGAGGCCGGACTTCGTGAACAGATTTGCCTTTTGGCCAGGTCCCTGTTCGACCGGGGGCTGACACATGGCAGCACTGGCAACATCTCGGCCCGGACCGGCGACGGCGGCCTGCTGGTGTCTCCGACCGGCACCAGCTTTGGCCGTCTCGACCCCGGCCGTCTCAGCCGCTTCGATGCAAAAGGCGTGTTGATTGCCGGCGACCCGCCGACCAAGGAAATGCCGCTTCACACCGCGTTTTACGATACGCGCAGCAAGGCCGGTGCCGTGGTTCACCTTCACTCCTGCCATTCCGTCGCCTTGTCGATGATGCCGGATGTTGACGAAGACAATTTTCTGCCGCCGCTGACACCTTATGCGATCATGCTGCTCGGCAAGGTCAAGCTGTTGCCCTTCTTCCTGCCCGGCGACCCCGCAATGGGTGCGGCGGTTCGCGGACTGGCCGGAAAGCGGAGCGCCGTCATGCTGGCGAACCACGGTCCCGTGGTGGCCGGCAAAGATGTCGCGGCCGCCTGTAACGCGATCGAGGAACTTGAGGAAACCGCGAGACTGGCCATGATGCTGCGCGGTGTCGAAGCACGGGCGCTCAGCGGCGGGCAGGTCCGGAAGATTGTCACGAAGTTCGATGTGGAGTGGGATGAATGATCAGGTTCTCCGCCAATCTCGGTTTCCTGTTTGCGGACCGGCCCCTGCCGGATGCTATCCGCGCGGCGGGTGCCTCCGGCTTCCACGCCGTCGAATGTCACTGGCCCTACGATACCCCGGCACGGGAGGTTAAGCAGGCGCTTGCCGAAACCGGTCTTGAAATGCTGGGACTGAACACGCGGCGCGGTGATGTGGCGCGCGGAGACAACGGCTTGTCGGCCATTCCGGGCAGGGAAGCCGAAGCCCGCGCGGCAATCGACGAAGCCATCGACTACGCGGCGGCAATCGGAGCACATGGTGTCCACGTCATGGCTGGGTTCGACCAGAGCATCGCAGGCGGCCATACCTTCATCGACAACCTTGATTATGCGTGCACCCGGGGCGCCAGACACGGTCTGACCATGCTGATTGAACCGCTCAATGAGCATGACGCTCCAGGATATTTCCTGCGAACAACCGAGCAGGCGGCAGATCTGATCCAAGATGTCGGCGCATCCAATCTGAAGCTGATGTTCGACTGCTACCATGTGGGCCGGACCGAAGGCGACGTGATCACCCGGTTGCGCACCTTGTTGCCGATCATCGGGCATATCCAGTTCGCCTCGGTCCCGGATCGGGGAACCCCGGACAGCGGCGAACTCGACTATCGGACCGTGTTTTCGGAAATCAGGGCTCTGGGCTGGACGAAGCCCCTTGGCGCGGAATACAAGCCAGCGAAAGCGACCGAAGACACGCTCGGCTGGCTGCAGTCGACCTGAGACGTGCAAGCTACTTTTGCATTAGGGTCCGAGACTGCGCACACTTCGGCGCTCCTGCGCTTATCAGTCTTGCCACCACCAGACTCAAGTCCTCCGCATCTATTGACCGTTGGTTTCGGTTCTTGTTTTGGTTCACCATAGAAAAAGCCCGCAAGCTTTTGCCGTGCGGGCTGTTTTTGGTTGCGGTCGAAGATTTATGGAATACAGGGTCCCGGTGGATTTGCGCCGGAAGCACGAGCTTGCCGGATGGCATCAATACGTGACAGCCGCAGCACGACGGTGTCCAAACAGAACGCGAAAGGGCAGCTTGCGCTGCCCTTTCGCCAGACCCTGGCGGGTCACTTTTATTCGATGAAGGTGCGCGACAGTCTTTCGCTGAGTGGTTGAGCGAGGTAGCTGAGTGCCGTCCGCTCTCCCGTTCTGATGAAGAGGTCCGCCGGCATGCCCGGAACAAGCTCCAGTTTGTCGACATCGGCAGACTGTTTCGCGTCGAGCCTGATCCGCGCCACATAGAAGGCGTCTCCTGTCCGCTCATCCGTGACCGCATCAGCCGAGATGTCGAAAATGCGCCCCTTTGCTTCGGGGATCTCTTCCCGGTCAAACGCACTGAGACGAATACGGGACGCCTGACCTATTGCCAGCTTCTCGATGTCCGCCGTGTTGATGCGTGCTTCGACAACCAGTTCTTCGCTCTGTGGCACCAGTTCAAGAATATCCTGTCCCGGCCTGACCACACCGCCGAGTGTATGCAGCGCCATGTTGACGACCGTACCGCTGACAGGCGCGCTCACGACCACACGCTTCCGACGTTCCACCGCGCCCTTGAATTGTGGTTCCACGGCCGCGAGTTGTCCCTCGACCGCAGCAAGTCCCTCCGTTGCCGCTTCCAGTCGCTGCTGCTGCGCGCTGACGTCATTGAGTTCCAGCTCGCCAATTTCGTTGCGCGCCCGCGCCTGGTCTGTTCTCAGTGCTGCCTCAAGGCCGACCAGACGTTCAATTTCCAGGCGGATGGAATTGATCCTGGCCGCCGTCACGAGCCCTTTTTGAAAAAGGGTTTGCAGGGACTCCAGTTCACTGCTGGAGATCGCATGCTGGCGCTCGTTGGACCGGCGCTGTTCTTCCAGGCCCGCAATTTCATCCCGTAGCGCGGTCATGCGCCGCTTCAGGACATTCCTTTCGCTGGCCCGGGCGCGCGCCTCCGTGTCGAATACCCTTTTCTGCGTAAGGTAAGCGCTTTCCCAAAGAACCTCCGGAACGTCTGCCACAATGAGGGCTTCAACATCGCTTCGGCGAAAAGTCTCCGCCTGGCTGATCTGTGCAAGAAGTCGCGCGCGCCGCGCGGTGAGCTCGCCGACCTGACTGCTCAAAACGGTCAGGTCGACATCTGCTTCCGTGCTGTCGAAAACAACAAGAGGCTGGCCCGCTTCCACGACGTCGCCGTCGGAGACGAACAACTCGCGCACGATGCCGCCGTCGAGATGCTGCACAGTCTTGCGATTTCCATCGACAACAAATGACGCCTGGGCGATCACCGCCCCGTCCAGTTTCGTCTGCAGCGACCAGTAGGCAGCCCCTCCAACGAACAGGCCCAGCACCATCAACCCGAGGAAGACGAGGAAACCGATCCGCGGTTCGGCCGTCCCCTTCACATCATGGTTCTTCTGGGAAAGGTGCGAGACGTGGCGGTTTTGATGAGAAAGTGTCAGTTCTTTCATTGGACTGCCCTTTCCTGAGCAGGTTTGTCGATATTGCCGCCATGTTGACGGCTGGCCGGGAGAACGTTGCGTTTCGTGTCACGCAAGACGTCGTCCCGGTTTCCGAAGGCTGTCTGAACGCCGTGATTGAGAACCAGTACCTTGTCGACGACCTGCAGCGTGCTGGGACGGTGGGTCATCATGACAACGATGCTGCCGCGCTCCTGCATGGACCGGATGGCTTTGTGAAGCGCGGCCTCTCCGGCGGAATCCAGATCCGAATTCGGCTCGTCCAGAACCAGCAGGAACGGGTTCCCGTAAAGTGCGCGGGCAAGAGCGATGCGCTGCCTCTGTCCGCCGGACAAGAAGAAACCGTTGCCGATCCTGGTCTCGTAGCCATCAGGCAGATTGGAGATCAGATCGTGGACATCGGCGGCAAGTGCTGCTTCCAGAACAAGTTCATCGTCGATCTCGGCGGCGAACCGCGCGATGTTTTCCCGGATGGTGCCGTCGAAGAGGGCGATTTCCTGGGGCAGGTAGCCGATATGACCGCCCAATTCTTCCGGATCCCATTTCGCGGTCGGGTTACCGTCGAGGCGCACGGTCCCGCGCTGGGGTGCCCAGACACCGGCCAGCATCTTGGCGAGCGTTGATTTCCCCGAAGCGCTCGGACCGATCACAGCAACGGCATCTCCGGCCTGGAGGTTCATGCGGATATCGGAAAGCGTCGCGTTTTGCGCCGTGGGTGGCCCTGCCTTTTGAATTGCGACACTTACGGAAACCTGCGGTCTTGGCAGACGAAGACGTTTCGGCTCGACCGGGTACTCATGGACAAGTTGTTTCAGCTTTCCATAGGATCCCGTTGCGGCGAGAAAACTTCGCCATTGCCCGATGAGCTGATCGATCGGCGCAAGTGCGCGGCCGAGAACAATCGTCGCCGCAATCATGATGCCGGCGGAACTTTCACCGCTAATCGCAAGCGCCGCACCAAGACCGAGGATAGCCGACTGCAGCCCGGTGCGCAGGGTTTTGGACGTGACCGAAAACGTCGAGATGCGGTCATTCACAAGCGTCTTCAGCCGATGCGCTTCAAACTGAAGATCCCTCCAACGGTGCGCCAGATCGCTGCGCATGCCCATCGCATGAACGATTTCCGCATTTGCCTCGCCCGCCCGGTAGAGCGTATCGCTGCGCCGGCGGGCTTCAGCGGCCTCCATCATCGTGGTGTGGCTACGCGCATTGTTGATAAGCGCAAGGACCGTCAGGACGATCGCCCCCGCCAGTCCCAGGTGACCAAGATAGGGATGAAGGATGTAAAGGACGCCGATATAGACCGGGATCCAGGGAGCGTCGAAAAAGGCTAGCAGCGTGATTCCGGACAGGAAGTCCCTGAAACCATTGACATCTTCAATCGAGTTGTCGCTCGAAGCGAGGTTCCCGTCGACTTTCCGGCGCATGGCTGCATTGAGAACCGGCACGCCGACCTTCAATTCGAACTTGGCACCCAGCCTGTTCAGCATACGCTGGCGGATCCAGTCGAGCAGACCGGTGACCACAAAGACACCACCCAGCAGCAGCGTGAGTGCGATGAGCGTATCCATGTTCTGGCTGGTCAGAACGCGATCATAGACCTGAAGCATGTAGAGCGGCGCGGCAAGGGCCAGAATGTTCAGCGCCATGCTGAAGAGCGCGATTGCGAGGAAACCGGCACTGAGGGAAGACCAGGCATGCCGGACGGGAGAGGTTTTGCGGAACATTTGCTTGCTCCAATTCACGGGGTTTGGGTCAAAAAACTTGGAAAGGCACAGGGTGGCGACGACGGGCACCGCCACCCTGAGCAACCGGCTTAGACGAGGAAGTCGTCTTCGCTCAGTTGCGACGCGTCGACGTTGACAAGGCGCAGTGTGCTGTCTGACCCAAAGGACAGGACTGCATCCGAGCCATCTTGGATCGCGCCGGAAAGAACTTCAGCCACATCGAAGTCAGGCGCGAAATCGCCCCCTGAAATCAGATCCGAGCCGAGTTCGAAGTCGCTAACGGTGTCTGCACCGAGGCTGGCAACGAAGATGTCGGAGCCATCGCCACCTTCGAGCAGGTCGTCACCACCGGCACCGTTCAGGACGTTGTCAAAACCGCTGCCGGTGATGACGTCGCCATCGTTGGAACCGATGACGTTTTCGATCGAGTTGAGGACATCCGTCTCTACGCGGTTTTCGATAACGTCTTCCCCGAAGACGCCTGTGTTGGTGATCGGCTCCACGGCATCGACGGTCGCCCCGGCATCCACGAGCGTATCCTGGACGACCGGACCGTTCTGGCCGGCAGGTGCGTTGTGCAGATGGATGGCCGAAACAACACCCGGGATCGGCGTCTGCAGATCGGCTTCGTTGAGGCCAGAAACATCGAGAACGCTCGAATAGGTGACTTCACCCGTCGCCAGGTTCTGCACGATTGTCACGCTTGCCTCGCCCGTTGCCTCACTGTCGGAAAGCGGTCCAGGCTCCTGCGCGGCATCAAGCCCGCCGGAAAGCTCGATCGTGCGAATACCGTGCTCGGTAACATCGCTGTCGACGAGGAGCTGACCCCTGATCTCTCCGCCAGGAAAGTCCGACGTGTGGATGTTGTAGTAGAGGTTTCCGGCGGTCGCCTGATCAACGAATGCAGCACCGTCGGCAATGGCAGATCCGAACTGGGCAGGTGCGGCAACCACGGCGTTGTCGACACGGACGGTGAAGCCGGTATCCCGGGTTGCCGTTCCATTGCCGTTTGCACCGAGGTTGACGTTGACCGCGACGTCCAGATCAGAGAAGTCAGCCGTGTCGGTGCCCTCGCCGCCGTCCAGGAAGTCGTTGCCGAGACCGCCGACGAGAACATTGTCGCCGTCACCGGCAATCAGCGTATCACGTCCGGCCCCGCCATCGAGAACGCCGTCGACAAGACCGAGGTCGACAAAGATGTCATCCCCGTCACCGAGCAGAACATTGCCGTCGATGATACCACCGTCATTGACGATTGTGACATCACCGGCATCGCGCGCATCAATGGCGTTGACCTTGCCGGAAATCTCGCCCTCGTTGATGATGGCTCCCAGGATATCAAGACCACCGTCGATCCGGATACCCGCAGCGGCATCAGACTCATCCGAACCGGCGATGACACCCTCGTTTTCGACAAGACCGGCAAACCCGGCATCTTCCACGTTCGAGAACAGACGCAAGCCATCGCCGACCGTGTTTCCTTCGGTTGCGTCACCGCCTCCAAAGATAGCGCCCTGGTTGAGGATCGAGGCAGAGACGATGTCACCGTCGACATCACCGGTCTGGAGCGAGACACCGGAGGCATCGTTGCCGTTTGCGTCGACGGTTCCCTGGTTGGTAAAGGTGTAGTTGTCGGCTGTCCCATCGGCATAGACGGTTCCGTTGCGCTGTGCGCCGGTTGCCAAGATTGCCCCCTGGTTGATGACATCCAGGCCTTCGCCGTCGATGTTCAGTGCCCGGCTGTCGGACGAAACCAGACCCTGGTTGATGAAGGAGCCGCCGGAATGATCACCTGTGCCGAAATAGACACCGTTTTGCGCACCGGCAAATACGCCGCCTTCTTCGTTGACCAGGGATCCCTGGAAGTCCACACCGTTGACCGCACGGAATGCGCCGGCAGTCCCTTGCTGGCTTTCTGCCGTGACAGTCCCGGAGTTGGTGATCGAACCTTCAAAGAGTGCAGCGGCAAATCCGCCTTCATTCAGGCGCACGCCTTCCAGGCGGATGCCGTCGCCGGCAGTACCTGCACCGGCAGACGCCTGACCGCGGCCATTGATCGTGCCGGCGTTATCGACTTCCACGTCGCCGTTGCCGTCTGCTGCCAGCGACAGCGAGATACCGGCGCCATCATTGTGTTCACCTGCGTCAATGACACCGGTCGGCAGGTTGGTGATCGAATAGTCACGCGCCGTGTCATCAGCATAGATCGTGCCGTTGCGCTGGTCGCCCGTACCGAGAATGTCGCCACCGTTGAGCAGATCGACACCGGACCCGTCAATGTTCACCGCCCGGCTGCCGGACTGGATCGTGCCGAAGTTCTGAACACTGAGATCGTGCTCGGCATCGCCAATGTAAAGGCCGTTGCGCGGACCCTCGATCGTGCCGGTGCTGGCGTTGAAGATCCGGCCTTCGGCAGCAACGCCATCGGCAATCCGAATGCCGGCTGTCGTGCCCTGATTGCTTTCCGTGCTGATGAGGCCGCTGTTGAAGATATCGGTCTCCAGAACGGCGCCCTCCGCGCCATCGTCAATGCGGATGCCGTCGCCGGCGAGCGGCGTGTTGGAGGCAGCTGCATCACCGCGACCCTGAATGACGGCGCCAAAGCCATTGAAGATGGCGCCTTCAACGACATCGTTCAGCTCATCGCCAACCTGGAGCGAGATACCGGCGCCCTGGTTGCCTTCACCGGCGTCGATCGTGCCGCCTGTGAAGTTGCTGATCGAAAAGTCTTCCGCTGTGCTGTTGGTGTAGATCGTGCCGTTGCGCTGGTCGCCTGTGCCGACAATGTCGCCAAAGTTACGAACGCTGACGCCTTCGCCCTGGATGTCGACAGCGCGGCTGTCGGAGGAGATCACCCCGCCGCTGAAATTGTCCAGCCTTCCGGAAGACAGTGCACCGGCGAACTGAACGCCGTTGAACTCTCCGTCAACGATGCCGAAGTTCCTGATGTCGGCACTGCCACTGACCTGGATGCCGGTCGCGAGCGCGTCCGGACCGCTATTGGCTTCGATGCGGGCGTTGCGGAAATTGAACACCTGCGCATCGTCACCACCGACGGCAACAGCGGCGGCGGCATTGTTGGTGGTCACCTGACCGAAGTTCAGAAAACGGGTGAAATCGTTGTCGAGAACGAAGGCCGGTGTGTTGTCGACCACCACGTTGTTGAAAACGCCGTTCGTCAGCGACTGGCCATCACGAGCAGTTTCTTGGGCCAGTGTGGACGTCGTGAGCAATCGCGCCCGAATACCGGCAAGCATCCCAGATACCATTTGGAAATCTCCATGAGTTTTGTGGCCCGGGTACACCCTCTGCACGATGGCGCCCGGTGCTCATGGATCTGTTGTGAGCGCTCCCTTTCTTGAAATTCATATTGCCAATACGCGCCATAACCATTCGAAATAATCACGGGTCATGTGACTGTCATTCGACGTTTTCTTTATTTCTTACAATGTGTTGCGCGCCTATCGATGAAACCCTGATTTTATTTGTTCAACTGAGATGGAAAAAACGTGAAGTGATTTCGCACTTGCAGACAGGTGCAAGTGGCCTTGTCGCGGTGCACCGCCTTCAGCGGACCGAGGACAGCTGGCGGATTTTGGTCTCGCAGACGCAGCGGACACTGCCTGGTTTTGAGGAAAATGCAGAATTCAGGAGCTGATTTCGGGAACCGGATGAAAGATGGCGGATCCGGGCAGCTTTCACAAAATGGCAGCGCTGCTTTCGACGGGCACGCGTACGGCGCGAAGGTCCGCACCAATCGTTCCGGTCGGCGGCGTCTGGGAGATGAACTCCCTGATCGATGAAATGACACCGAAACGGGAATAGTTCTGCCGCGTGATCGCGCCGAGTTCGCGCAGCCTGCCCACGTCATCGAACGGGACGAAGGTCAGGTCAAGATTGTCACGTTTGAACTGCTCCGCCGCGATCGCATTGATGATCGTGCAGGCATCGGTGTGCACGAGGTGGCGGCAAAGCGTTTCAAAGCGCGCGGACCTGACATCGATACCGAGACGCTCTGCGGCATCAGGCGAAGAGGCCGGCAGGTCTTTTTCAAGATCGTATCCGAAGGGCACATCGAAGCGGATAAGGTATTCCGCCGGGACCTCTTTGGCGCGTATTCCGTCCCGCTTTGCGAGAACGTGGTCCTTCCGCATGCCGAGATAGAGCGGCTCCTGCCAGAGCGGGGTGAACCGAGGAGCCTCCTCACCGCCGTCACCAAAGATCATCGTGTGGCTGTTCCGTGAAATCAGCGCGGCATCCAGTTGCATCTGCTCGACCATCCGGGACAATTCGAGCGGCTTCTCCTCGACGATCACCAGCTTCAGGTCCGGAAAGAGTTCGGCCGTCATGTCGAGAAAATAACCGGAGAGATAGGCGGCCAGCGTCGGTGTCATCCCAAGACGGAAGGGTGTGGCCTCAAGCTTTCGGTGCTCCTGCGCGGTCTCAGCGATCCGGTCGACCAGACCGTTGATCTCAAGCGCCATATCAACGATCTGCTCGCCGAATTTCGTCAGCAGGACTTCGGTGCGGGTGCGCTCGAAAATCTGAACGCCAAGCTCTGCCTCAAGCTTCTTGATCTGGTTTGAAAGGGCCGGCTGGCTGACATGAATGGCGCGCGAGGCACGGGTAAAATTCCTATGGTGCGCGACGGCGGCGACATATTGCAGGTCCCGAAGGTTCATAGGTTTTCAGAGTTTCCCCGTTGCCGTTGGACCCCAATGTGTTTTGCACGCTCTCTTTGGTAAAGTGACAATGTTTTGACAGAACTTGTAACCTGGTGAGTTGCGCATAACCACGCCGGCAACACCAAACGTGGTCGCAGGGCCGGACATCTTGAGGTTTCGCGCCCTGACAGGCGATCACCCGTGTGTGTCCCAAACGTGAGCTGGCGGCAGTCCTGGCGTTAGCTGATTTCTAAAAAAAAGTCCGCAGGCATTTGGCGTGCGGGCTGATTTTGGTTTCGTGCGCAGGATTTGGTGTTTTTCTGCCCCGTTGCGTCGGACTTTGTCCTCCTTCCGGGGACCCCGGTCATGTTAAAATCTGTATCCATTACCAAC
>NZ_JASHJI010000001.1 GCF_030733265.1 Roseibium sp. MMSF_3412
AGATCCATCACCTATGGCGACAGCAACGAGGACGGCATCGTCGACCACTCCGTCATCAGCCTCTATTCCGACCAGGGGTCGGGCGGCGGCGCCCATGCCAATGACGACCTGGGAACCATCACCGTCTATGGCGACCTGATCACCCTCTCCGACATCTCGACAACCGCCAAACCGGCCTACGGCATCGTCCGCTCCATCGCCGATATCGACGAGGCCATCAAACCCATCGAGATGGGAACCGACCGCGGCGAGATCGCACCGCCCGACGATATCCCGACACAGGACGACCTGCCCCTGCCCGAAGGCATGACACCCGTCTTTGCTATCGCGGGGGACATAAGCCTTGACGGCACGCGCGCCGGTCAGATTGCCATCGAGCATTCAGAGGAGATGGAGATTTCGGAAGGCACAATCGCGTTTTCCTTCAAGGCGGATACTGTCAGCGGCTGCGATGCATTGTTCTCAAAGGATGCCAGCGGTTACGTCACCGGCGGTCATCTCACGGCCTGGGTGACCGACGGCGGTGACGTCAAGGTGCGTTTCCAGGACGAGAGCAGTTCACTCTGGCTCAAGGCCAAAGATGTGTTCGAAGTCGGAAAGGAACACGATTTCGCGTTCACATTCGGCGACGACGGCGCAGTTCTCTATGTCGACGGAGTCGCCGTGGCACGGGACGACGATTTCGAATCCGATTGGCTCGGAAACGAGGAATATCTGATGATCGGCGCGAATGGCTGGAGCAGCCCGAGCGGTGAAATCGGATGGACCGGCAACCATTTCGACGGCGTCATCTCCGACTTCACTGTCCTGAACGAACAGATCGGCGAAGACCGGGTCAGAGACGAGTTGTTCGTCTGACCGGGGCGAACGCGCCGCAAGCCATGCAGGGACCGCCTCTTCAGCATTCCGCTGCCGAGGCGGTTCCTCTTCAATCTGCCGGCTTCGCGAACTGGGTCTTTGAAACACGTTGAGCCTGGTGGAAGATGACTGGCTGTTCCGGCAGCTCTCATGCCCTGAACCTAGGGTACGGACCCATAAATGACGCCGATTTGGTTTGGATCGTTTTGACTAACTGCGAGAAGTGAAAGCGCAGGAAATGTGGTTCATTTTCAAGCCTTTCGCGACGTGGCAGATGGCCAAAACGGCCAAATCCGAAGGACGGCAAAATGGCCTCACCTCGCAGCGTCACCGCGCTTGACCGGGCAAAAAGCCCGCTCTGCACACGCTTCCTCGCGAGATTTTGCCATTTCTGCCGCCAAATCGGCGTCATTTATGGGTCCGTACCCTAAAGTCCGTTCTGCGTGATGAACTGGCTGAGTTCATTCTCGCAAAAGGACTTTTCAGGTCTCAGGCCATAGTCCTTGAGGCGCGTCACCAAAGTGACGCCGTTCAGGTTGGCGGTGTAAAGATCAGCACCCTGCGTTGCGTCAAAGTCAAAGAGATCTTGAGTCATGTCCTGATGGCCGCACAGGACGGACAGGCCTTTCACAAAGGCCGCGACTTCCGTGTGCTTGACAAGTTCCAGCCTTTCGATCCGACCTGGAAGATGATCGGCGACCTCCTGCTCAAGCCGGTCGATCCTCTGGGAAAGCTGATTGGCGGCGTAAAGGGTTCCTGTGAAGAGCAGCGCAATGACCGCAAGCGCGGTGTACCAGACAAGTTTCACTTGTGTCTCCGAATCTGGAAGGTCCCCGCAAGCGACATGCAATCAGACGTAGCCGCCTTTTTCAATACCTACCTTGGAAACGGACTGCAGATCGGCCGGTTCGAGCACAGCGCCATAAAGGTCTGCAGCGATACCGGCACCAAAGTACCGGTTACTAATGCCGGCGGGCATGCTAGATTTTCGTCTGCGTAACCCGCCTAGAGGAGGAAAAACATGAAAACCTGGAAAAAGCCGTCCACGAAAGCCACCGAAGCCGGCTTCGAAGTCACGCGTTACATGCCTGCCGAAATCGGCACCTGCAAGCGCAAGTAATTCGCGGCTAAGCAAGAGCCACGATGAAAATCAGGGTTCTGGGTGCGGCAGCCGGAGGCGGCTTCCCGCAATGGAATTGTAATGCGCCTCTGAGCCGCGCTGTTCGTCAAAACCGGCCCGGGTTTCTCGCCAGAACGCAATCCAGCATCGCTGCGAGTGCCGACGGCAGGAGCTGGGCCGTTTTCAATGCGTCTCCGGATATCCGCGAGCAGATTGCCGCGACACCTGAGCTGCAGCCTTCCGCCGATGCGCCGTTACGCTCAACGCCCATCAAGGCCGTCGTGCTCACGAACGCCGATGTCGATCACATTGCGGGCCTGCTCTCCTTGCGCGAACGGGAACCGTTCACGCTCTACGCAACGCGCCGGGTTCTCGATACGCTGGCCGCGAACAGCATTTTTCAGGTGCTCAATCCCGACTATGTCGAACGCCGCGAACTGGCGCTTGAGGGGGAAACGGAGCTGCACGGCCCCGAGGGCGCACTGGGACTTTCCATTGAGACTTTCAGTGTTCCGGGAAAAGTAGCGCTGTTTCTCGAGGATCCGGAAAAAAAGGACTTCGGCACATCCGGCGGTGACACGATCGGCCTCGCGATCCGCCGCAGCGCTCATGCCGGCCAGCCCCACAAGACACTGTTCTATGTTCCCGGATGTGCCGCAATCGAAACCGCGTTCAAGGAGCGGATTTCGGGCGGGAGCTGCCTCATGTTCGACGGAACCGTCTTTGAAAACGACGAAATGGCCCGCACGGGGGTCGGTTCCAAAACCGGCGCGCGCATGGGTCATCTTGCCATGAGCGGGCCGGACGGCAGCCTTGCGGGCCTTGCCGATGTCGATCTGCAGCGCCGCATCTTCATCCATATCAACAACACCAACCCCGTCCTCGATCCGCATTCCGGCGAAGCGTCTGCGGTCCGGGCGGCGGGCTGGGAAATCGCCTTTGACGGCATGGAGCTGGAGCTATGACCGATCTCGCCCTTTCTCATCCCGCTGGTGCGGCGCCGCCGATCGGAAGCGGTGTTCCGGAAACGGCGGCGGATGTCATCCGCAAACGCGGCCGACTGCTTACCCCGGCGGAGTTGACCGAGGTTCTGCGCACCGCAGGTTTTGACCGCTATCACATTCATCATCCGTTCCACAAAATGATGAATGCAGGAGAACTCACCAAGGCGCAGATGCAGGCCTGGGCCCTCAACCGCTTCTGCTACCAGGATGCCATTCCCAAGAAGGACAGCATCATCCTGTCGCGGTCCGACGACCCTGAGTTCCGGCGCGAATGGATCAAGCGCATCGTCGATCACGACGGCAGTGACAGCCTTGAACAGGACGGCGGCATCAAGCGCTGGCTCAAGCTCGCCGAAGGGCTCGGGCTCGACATCGGCATGGTCCGGTCGCGCAAGTTTGCCCTGCCCGCGACGCGCTATGCTGTGGGCGCCTATCTCGATCTGGTCTCCAGTTCGTCCCTGCTTGTCGCCGTCGCCTCGTCGCTGACGGAACTGTTCTCGCCGGTCGCGATCGGAGAACGCGTACCCGCGATGCTCGCCCGCTACGACTACATAACCGAGGACACGCTGGCGTATTTCACGCCGCGGCTGAAACAGGCTCCAAGGGATGCCGAACACGCCCTTTCGCTCGTAACCGACTGGGCCGACACGCCCGACAAACAAGCCGATGCGGTGGACGCGCTCCTTGCCAAGTGCGACCTGTTGTGGGCGATGCTGGACGCTCTTCAGCATGCCTATGTTTCGCCCGGCAGCATTCCGCCCGGCGCGTTCCGCCCGCGCGAAGAAGACACGAGACAATAAAGGTGGCGACAGGCAGTGACGGTGGCGCGCAAACGGGCAATCCTGACAGCAGACAGTGTTCCGATACTGCCCGCGCATGTTCGCCTGGTCTTCAACGAAAAACGTGAAAGCTGGGTCGTGCTCGCACCTGAAAAGATCCTGTGGCCGGACGATATCAGCGTGCTGATCCTGCAAAACTGCGACGGAGCCAGGTCCATCGGTGAAATCGCGCGCGCCTTGTCGAAGGAATTCAGCGCGCCCTCTTCGGAAATCCTGGGAGACATCCTGGAGTTCCTGCAGGACTGGAGCGACAGGCTGCTGATCAGGCTTGCGGAGCAGAGCGGAGGCAAGCCATGAGCGGCGGCACCGATATCCCACTGGGACTGCTTGCGGAACTCACGCACCGATGTCCGCTCCAGTGCGGTTATTGCTCCAATCCCCTTGAGCTCCTGAAGGCCAACCGGGAACTGGACACAGAAACATGGCTGGATGTTTTCAGGCAGGCCGCGGATCTCGGCGTCCTGCAGGTGCATCTGTCGGGCGGTGAGCCGACGCTGAGGCAGGACCTTGAAGACATCGTCGCGTGCCTCGCCCGAAGTGGCGTCTATACCAACCTGATCACGGCCGCCGTGACGCTTCCCGGCGACAGGCTGAAGGCACTCAAGAACGCCGGACTGGATCATATCCAGATCAGTTTTCAGGGAGCGACCGACGAGACGACGTTCAGGATCGGGCACTACAAGAACGCCTTTGAAAAAAAACGTGCCGCCGCACGTCAGGCACGCGCACTCGGCCTGCCACTGACGATCAACGCGCCGATCCACAGGCTCAACATCGAAGAGGTCCCGGCCTTCGTGGACCTGGCTCTGGAACTTGACGCGGAGCGTCTGGAAATTGCCAATGTGCAGTATTACGGCTGGGCGGAACTCAACAAGGCCGCCCTCCTGCCCGACCGCGAGCAGGTCACACAGCAGATCGACTTCGTGACCAGGGCGCGCGAGGATCTGACCGGCGTCCTGAATATCGACTTTGTTCCCCCGGATTATTACGCCGACTATCCCAAGCCCTGCATGGGCGGGTGGGCGAAGGATGCCTTCATGATCGCACCGGACGGCACCATGCTGCCATGTCACGCGGCCCAATCGATCACGAGCCTTTCGTTCGAGAACGTGCGGGAGAAGCCACTGCAGGCGATCTGGGAGCGCTCGGACAGTTTCAATGCCTACCGCGGCACGGACTGGATGTCCGACCGCTGCAAGGCGTGCCCGCGCAGGGACATTGATTTCGGAGGCTGCCGCTGCCAGGCCTTCGCTGTCACCGGCAATGCCACGGAGACCGACCCCGCCTGCATCAAGTCCCCGTTCCATGAGGAGCTGAGGGCATTTCCGACTAGCACAACGGTGCACAAACGCATGATCGGTGCGACGATCGCAAAGGTGTGAGCGCCACAGATCCGTTGCGCTGCGCCGGAAAGACCTCTAGACGCCCCCCGATTTCCTCATTGCAGCGTCTTCCTGTTCCCGCTGCTTTTCGGCGATCTTGTCGCGCACGGACGACAAGTCTCCCTTTGGCGTCTCCGGATCTTCCGGGTTCCGGGGCACAAGTTCCACCAGAACGGGGTTCGGTATGTGGTCCAGGGTTGCTCCGGACACCGCGTCGACACCCATGCCTATGACACCGCCAACCAGAACATTGCCTGCCATACCGGCAACCCCGCCGGGCGCCACGACCGTGCTGACATGCACCGTCTGGCTTTCGTAACCTTCCTTGGTGACCGTCACGGTGAATTCCTTCTTTCTGGATACCTCCACCAAACAGGGTGACGTCGAACACGTCAGACCGATACTCGTCGCGATATGCGCCCCCTCCGGAGACGCATAGATCTTCACCGTTTCCGTCGTGCCGCGTGTAACGCTTGCACATGCCGGTAAAAGGAGACAAAGGGCGAGCACGGCCCCGACGGACAAATTGCCTTGCATTCACACAATCCTGTTTCCTGGCAGCGACATGGCCACCCACCATGTTGAACGGAACACAATTGTAAGAGCGGCAGTGATCAAGGATTAGGCTGAAAGCGAAACATCATCAAAATATCAAGGACTTCTGGCGCTTTCCCGGTGGCATTGCCGGTGACGTCCCCACGAGATCGGATTTTTGTTTTCGCGTAAGCGCAATCTGCGCAGGCTGAACGGAACAGCGCCGGGCCCACTGAATTGAGGCCGATACGATGCCGGTCATCGGGCGTTGAAGGACGGGCACGTCATCTGTGTCACCTGTTACCACAGCCGAAGGCGGACCAGCAGCATGCATACATGCATGACACTGGTGCCGGCAGCGATCGCAGCAAGTATCAATGGCCTTCGAAACACAAAGCCTTTTGCAGAAAAAGCAGGGAATGGCCGCTGCCACGGAACTCGCCCCGTCGTCTTTAAAGGCGATAAACGATAGGAAAAGCCGTTGCAGCGAAATATCCCGAGAACGCAAGTTCTGAAGACGTCGCAGCCAATTTCAGCGTCATTTCCGGCTCGTCAACGACCGCCACCGTTGCGCCGGGGAATACGGCCGCCGCGACGTTTGATTGCATGCTTTCCGAAGCACGCGCGAATAACGCGGGGAAACACTGTGGGGAATAAGAGAAAGAGTGGTGCCCAGAGGCGGAATCGAACCACCGACACGCGGATTTTCAATCCGCTGCTCTACCAACTGAGCTATCTGGGCGCGCTTGCAAGCAGGTGGAGCCGGGCTCCGTTCGTTGAAAGCCCGGTCCTTATAGAGGCTCGCTCAGACCTTGTCCAGCATTCCGGCAAAGTTTTTTGCGCATGGTTGACGGTGTGGATGACGACACCCATCACAGAACTCAAGGCCCTGAAAAACTTCGCCTTTCTGCGCACATCCGAAGCCGCTCGCAAGGCAGGAAACCTGTCCCGCTGGGAGAGGCTCAGACCGTACGATCAGTGCAGTTGCGCAAAGGGATTGGCCGGCTTCCCGTTCGTACCGTCTTTTCCTGCGGCGCGGAGCGCTGCGAGACCTTGCAATACGGCCTGCGAAGGCTTGTCGCCGGACCACGCCCCTTAAGTACGCCGTGATCCTTCGAGACGGGTCTTCGGTCTTCGTGGGGATAACGCCGCGATTTCCCCCCCGATCCGGCGGTCATTGCCAGACTTGATCCGGTAATCCATGCCCTAGCGATTCAACAATTTTGGGCCGTGCTACCGGAGGCGAAACGGCATGGATGCCATGGTCAGGCCCACTGCTGTCCGGTTTATCCCGGCAATGATCTATTGCGGCGATCCCTGGTCGATGAACTTGTCATCCCTGCTGAAGCGGAGCGGAAGGCAGGGAACCAGGACCCTCTTGTTTCTCCATCTTCATCTAACCTCCAGCGACACGGCGTACTGGATCCCGGTCTTGCCGCATATGCGTCAAACCGGGACGACAAATCCGGGAAGCAAGTCAGTATCCCGACTCGGTACCGATCGGAATTATGAAGCTTTCTCAGCTGCACAAGTTCGATTGCAACTTCTAAACCGGACAGCAGTGGGTCACGCCATGGCATGACGTGGACGGAGGCAAGATGACCCTGCCCGGCGGATCATGAATTCGGCAGCCCTTAAGCAAACATCACCCGAATGGTTCCCCGTCTCCACCGTCACCCAAGGCGAACGAGGTGAGACCCTGAGCCTACTGCCGGCTCTGCGCTGAACCTTGCCCTGACCAGCCACCGGCAAGCTGCACTGCAAACAAAAAGCGCGCCGTCATGCGGCGCGCTTTCATTTCCCGGCAAAGCCCGGGTCTACTGCTCTGTGATCCGGCCGTCCGTATAGGGGGCATACCCACCCTTTGCGGCTATGTAATCAGCCACAACGACTTCCAGACCCGGGCCGTAGTCATAGGCATTCATGCCGTTTTCGGCGAAGACCTTGTAGCCGTCACCGCCGCCGCGCATGTAATTGTTGGAAACGACGCCATAGACCTTGTCCGGATCAAGCGGAACCCAGTTGCCGTCTTCCATGACCTCAACCAACAGGACGCGGCCCGCGCCCGGGTCCTTCTTGCGGGTCCAGTAGTATTTCAACCCGGCAACCTGCGGGAAGCGCCCGGCCCCTTCCTCGACCTGCGAAACGCCGTTTTCCAGCGCCGCCACGACGTCCGAGCCTTTCAGCTGGAAGGTGGAGAGCGTGTTCTGGAACGGCAGCACCGTCAGGACTTCGCCCATGGTGACTTCGCCGCCATCGATGGAGGCGCGCAGGCCGCCGCCGTTCTGGATCGCAATCTGAACGCCCTGGTCCTTGACACGGTCGAGCATCGCGTCGGCTACGAGATTGCCCATCTGGCACTCGCCGGCACGGCAGGAGCCGCGGTCGCCGTCGATCGCGCCTTCACTGGAGCCGATGACCTTGGCCTTCAGTTCCTCGATCGGCGCGGCAAGTTCCGCGACACGCGCCGCAACACCTTCATCCGGCGTCACGGAGGCGTCCAGAAGGATCGGCTCGCCTTCAGCCTTCAAGAGTTTGCCGTCATCGTCCCAGGTCACGTCCAGTTCGCCGAGGAACTTTCCATAGGCGTAGGCCTGGACAATCGGCACCTCGTTGCCATCCGGATTGGTCACCATCACCGGATATGGCCCGGACGCCCTCTCCTGCGTGTTCGACAGAAGCGTGTGCGAATGCCCGCCGACGATCACGTCGATCCCGGGAACCGCCGCTGCGATTTCCATGTCGCGAGACAGGCCCATGTGAGTCACGGCAATGATCTTGTTGATTCCAGCAGCCTCCAGGCCTTCAACGGCACCCTTCAGGTAGTCTTCTGCCTGGATGAAGCGGACATTCTCGCCCGGCGAGGACGTTTCGGACGTGTCCTCGGCCAGTGCCGAGACGATGCCGATTTTCTCGCCGCCTCGCTCCAGGATGACGATGCCCGGAACCTTGCCTTTCAGGGCCGGCTCGGCGCTGACATCGATATTGCCTGAAATGACCGGAAACTCGGCCTTGTCGATGAACTTCGCCAGGACTTCAGGACCGTCATCGAATTCGTGATTGCCGACCACCATGGCGTCGAGACCAAGGACATTGGCAAATTCCACCGCGGCATCGCCCTTGTAGGTGGTGTAGAAGAGAGAGCCCTGGAACTGGTCGCCGGCATCGACCACGATGACGTTCTTGCCCTCGGCCTCAAGCTCCGCGCGCCGTTGATCGAGCATGGTCTTGATGCGCGCGATACCGCCGAAACACTTCCCTTCCGCTTCATCCTCGGCGCCGCAGGTCGAATCGTATTTGTTGATCGATTCAATGCGCGAGTGGAGATCGTTCAGATGCAATATGGAAAGTGAAAAGTCGGCATATGCCGCCGTCGACAGGCCTGTCGACAAACACAGCGCCGAAGCGATCAGAAAACGGTTCTTCATCGGACCCTCGCCCTTGATTCTGTTTGTTTGCTCAGAAGCACCTGCGCCTCGCGGTCCCGGGACCGGCCAGCCGGTGAAGGCAAATCTTCGAACAGAATGCCTGCAACCGCAAGCGGTCAGGCCGGAATGAGGGAAATAAATTTAGCCGCATAATTTCACATGCGGCACTCACGGCACGTCACGCGCCGTCAAAACCGTCGGCGCTTCGGGTGCTGCACCAATCCGCAAACGCAAACGGGGCTTTTTACGCAGAGATCAGTCGTCCGGAAAGTTGCTTTCGTCGATGTCGTCGGTTTCCACAACCGGGATCGTGTAGCCCTCGGTAAACCAGCGATTCAGGTCGATCTTCGCACACCGGTCCGAACAAAAGGGATAGTCCT
The DNA here is from genome assembly GCF_030733265.1 of Roseibium sp. MMSF_3412. Taxonomy (GTDB): domain Bacteria; phylum Pseudomonadota; class Alphaproteobacteria; order Rhizobiales; family Stappiaceae; genus Roseibium. Next base: position 9,546 of record NZ_JASHJI010000001.1, read on the forward strand.
CCCGGGTAGAGAGCTTCGAACAGATCGGACACGGGCGCATGCGGCGCGTTGCTGTCTTGTCTTCACTCACGAATGTCGGCCTCGCTGTCTTGGCGATGCCACCGGATCAAAGATCAGGCGGCGGCGGTCGCCCAGCCCTGGTGCACCGGGTATCCGGCCGCAGTCAACAGGTTGACGGTCTCCACCAGCGGCAATCCGACCACGGAGGGATAGGAGCCGACGAGCTTGACCACGAAACTCCCTGCCAGTCCCTGGATGGCATAGCCACCGGCCTTGCCGCGCCATTCACCGGATGCAATGTAATCATCAACATCCTTGCGCGACAAGCGCTTGAAGCGAATGCGCGTTTCGACCAGTTTCGAACGGACCTTGCCATTCGCCTCCGCAACGGCAACGCCGGTGAAAACACGGTGTCCCCTGCCGGAAAGCATGGAAAGGCACATGAGTGCCTGCTCGGTCAGTTCCGCCTTCGGCAAGGCGCGGCGTCCAACCGCAACCACGGTGTCGGCGGCGAGCACGATACCGCCCTGCGTTTCCTGCAGGGCATCGGCGGACTGGCGGACGGTTTCCGCCTTGGTCCGGGCCAGTCTCAGCGCAAGGCTGCGCGGCGTTTCGTGTTTTTTCGGTGTTTCATCGATGTCGGCCGGCATGAGGTGATCGGGATCAAGGCCGATCTGCTGCAGCAGCGCAAGGCGGCGCGGAGATGCAGAAGCCAGTATGAGCTGAGGAGCATCGGTCATTTTAGAAGGAACCTTGCAGCCGGCATCACAATCAAATCCGCTATTTGAAGCGGTAGGTGATCCGCCCCTTGGTGAGGTCGTAAGGGGTCATTTCAACGAGAACCTTGTCACCCGCCAGAACGCGGATCCGGTTCTTGCGCATACGCCCTGCGGTGTGGGCGATAATCTCGTGATCGTTTTCCAGTTTTACGCGGAACGTGGCATTGGGCAACAGTTCCGTTACGACGCCCGGAAACTCCAGAGCTTCTTCTTTGGCCATTTGATATCCTGATTAAAGCGGGCCTGGCCCGCGGGTGCGGGGGAAACTAACGGATTAGCGGGCGAAAGTGAACCTTTCTTTCCGTTCCTTACAAAAAAGAAATTCAGTCTGCCGCGGTCGGGGACCAGTCGAGGCGTTTCTTGATGCGCATCATCAACTGATCGCGTACCGCGCGGTATTCATTGAGGATCTGCTCGCGGCTGCCGGTCGCCAGCGTCGGGTCCATCGTTGGCCAGTATTCGACGTCCACGGCCTCCGTGCGGGTCATTTCCAATGCCTTGTGGTGGGCTTCTGGTGCGAGTGAGACAATCAGATCGAAGCCCGATTCATCAAGGTCCTCGAAGGTCTTGGGCTGGTGCCGGCTCATGTCGATGCCGATCTCCGACATCACCGCATCCACAAACGGGTCGGTCTTGCCCTCGCGAACGCCTGCCGAGCGCACATAAATCCTGCCCGGAAACAGTTTCTGCGTCAGCGCTTCGGCCATGGGAGAGCGAACGGAATTCATCCCGCACGCAAACAGAACCGCAGTCGGACGGAGGCCCGGCCCGGTCACCTGTGTCAGCCCTTCCAGTGGAGGGCATAAACGAGCGTGAACAATCGTCTTGCCGTTTGCATGTCCACTTCGATCTTCCCTTCCAGGCGCTCCATCAGGATCGTCGATCCCTCATTGTGAACACCCCGCCGCCCCATGTCGATCGCCTCGATCTGACTGGGCGTCGCATGACGTATGGCCTCGTAATAGCTCTCGCAGATCAGGTCGTAATCCTTGACGATCTTGCGCAGAGGCGTGAGCGACAGAACGTGCGTGACGACATCCTGCTCGTCTTCGGTCCTGATTCGAAAAACGAGCCGCTTTTCGACGACGGCAAGATTGAGAACGTATCTGGTGGCCGGATGTCCGACGGGCTGGAAGCTGTTTTCCTCGATCAGGTCATAGATCGCAACGGCCCGATCATGTTCCACTTCCGGTGTTGAACGCGCGATCGAGGCCTCGTCCAGAACAACGTCGACCAACCGCCCTCCGGCGGATTGCGAACTGGTGTCCGGTTGCGTATCGCTCATGTGCGAGAAACCTCTTTGCTCCCGATTACATGTTCAACCTGATGGAAACAGAGCGCGCGTGCGCCGACAAGCCCTCAGATTCACCCAGCGTCATTGCTGCCGGGCCAAGAGCCCGCAGATTATCCGCATTACACTTCAGGATCGAGGTGCGTTTGACAAATTCCAGTACAGAAAGACCTGAGGAAAACCGCGCGGAGCGGGCCGTCGGCAGCACGTGATTGGACCCGCCGACATAATCGCCGATCGCTTCAGGGGTGTAATGGCCAAGAAAAACCGCGCCCGCATTGCGGACTTGTTTCAGGAGTTCCTCCGGGCCGGCAACCGCAAGTTCCAGGTGTTCCGGGGCGATCCGGTTGGCGAGCGGCATGGCCGCTCCCAGATCCTCAACAGTGATAACAGCGCCGAAGTCTTCCCAGCTCGCGCGGGCGACCTCTTCGCGCGGCAATGTCTTCAACTGCGATTCAACCGCCTTTTCCACTTCTTGCGCCAGATCCATGCTGTCGGTAATCAGGATCGACTGGGCGGCGGTGTCGTGTTCGGCCTGGGCAAGCAGATCCGCGGCGATCCAGTCCGGGTTGTTGCCGCCGTCGGCGACAATCAGCACTTCGGATGGCCCGGCGATCATGTCAATGCCGACCGTGCCGAAAACCCGGCGCTTTGCGGCTGCGACATAGGCATTTCCCGGTCCGACAATCTTGGCGACCGGGGCGATGGTCCCGGTCCCGAAGGCGAGCGCGGCAATCGCCTGCGCACCGCCGATCCGGTAGATTTCCGTCACGCCGGCAACTTTGGCCGCTGCAAGAACAAGCGGGTTCAGAACACCGTCGGGGCTCGGCACGACCATGACGATCCGCTCTACACCTGCAACGCGCGCCGGAACGACATTCATGAGAACGGAACTCGGATAGCTCGCAAGCCCTCCCGGCACATAGACTCCGACCGCCTCGATCGCGGTCCAGATGGATCCCAGTTCCACGCCGAGCGCGTCCTGGTAACGGTCGTCCTGCGGCATCTGGCGCGCATGGTGCGCGGTGATCCTGTCATGCGCCAGCTGCAGGGCCTCAAGCGTCTCCGCCGGGACCTCACTGACGGCCCGATCGATCTCTTCTTCTGAGACCGTCAGCGCCGCCATGCTGTCCGCTTCGAGCCTGTCGAACTTCGCGGTGTATTCCAGCACGGCCTTGTCGCCGTCCCTGCGCACCGCGTCGATAATGTCCCTCACAACGAGATCAACGTCTTCCGACACTTCCCGCTTTGATGACAGAAGCGCTTCGAACTTTGCTTCAAAGCCGGCTTCAGATTTGTTCAGGCGGTGGACCACACGCGGCTCCATCATGATTTCTGGCAGTGTTTTTGGCGTTCTTTCAACACGCGGCGCCGGCCACGGCCGGCAGCGTCAGTCAACTCAGATCGTGCTGGGGCAGGTTGGGCGTCGCCCAGGCAGCGCCGAGATCGGACAGCTGTGCCTCGATGCATTCAACCTGAAGCGCAATGCTGGAACCGCCCGCAAATGCGAGCTGGATCGTGCCGGAGGGGTCTTCGCCCGCTTCAAACGTGACCGCGAGCAACTCCAGGACCAGGCCCTTCGCATCCTGGCGGATGTTCTGTGCCTTCATGTCGGTCACCTGGGTGAACGCAAGCGCGGACCTGCGCCGTTCATGTTCCTTGCTGCGTTTGTCCGCCTTCTTGTCCCAGACGAAACGGTTCATCACAAACACCGCTTTTTTCTCCTTCGGGAGAAAGCGGATATCGGCGACGGTCAGGACGGCGTCCTGGATATGGGCGGAAAGAACTTCAAGATCTTCCTGGTCGAGGGCGGCAAGTTTCAGCTGATCCATGGCGGTCCGAATTCTGATCCGTTCGTTCGTTTTCGGGCAGTCCGCATATAGGTGGGGTTCTGCCGCGTCCCAAGAATGTTGACCTAAAGCGGATTAAACAATTTTGCAACGCACGAATGAGCAGAGGCTTTTGCCTCAGGGGCCTTCATCAACGCGCTGGCGCAGATCGTCCTTGATTTCGTCCAGTGACGCGAGACGCTTGAAGACGCGCCGCCCCAGCCAGAGCCCGAAGACAAGCAGGAAGAACCCGAGTGTCGGTCCAAAGGGTGGCGGCACGAGAACAACGGCGAGCATGCCGGCAAAGGCAAAGCCCACCTGAATCAGAAACCGGATTGTCTGTGCGCCCATTGCGCCCCTTTCCTTGCTTTCGCCGCGCCGACTTCAGCGATTACCAGCATGCAGCTTCAAGGCTGCAATTCTCCATAGCCAAGCTTGCAATCAAACATAGCATCCTCGACAGTGACAGGATGCTTGCACTCTAACACCGTCGCGGATACCCATGCATTTCAGGCTCCCGGTCCTCTATCTAGCGCTTTCCTTCCTTCTGGCACCTTCGGGGCAGGCACAGGATATGAGCGAAAAGGTTCTTGGCGAAAGCATCTACGTGCCGGCCTATTCCAGGATCTTTTCCTATCCGCAGCGCTCCGACCTGCTCGCCGCCACCCTTGCCGTTCACAATGTCGATCCCGAGACACCCATCACGCTCACGCGGGTCGACTATCACGGCGAGGACGGCAAGGTGCTGCGCACTTTGCTTGAAACACCGCTCGAACTCGCACCGTTCCAGTCGAAGACGGTGCTCATTCCCATCAACGACACCAGCGGCGGCGTCGGCTCGAATTTCCTTGTCGTGTGGTCGTCGGAGGCGCCGGCGCTGAGCCCGATTGCCGAGGCGATCATGACAAGCGGCAGCGGCGGGCCGGGCCCGTCCTTTACGACCAGGGGCCGCGTGATCGAACGCCAGCACGCGGAATGAGCCGCACCGCGTGCCTTCTTGCCGGGGCCGCGGCCGGATCGTTGCTGGCTTAACCTGAAATCCGCTCGATCTGCGCGCCGCAGCGGGTCAGTTTGTCTTCCAGCCGCTCGAAGCCACGATCCAGATGATAGACCCGGTTGACGGTGGTTTCCCCCTCCGCCGCCAGTCCGGCAATCACCAGGGATACGGACGCTCTCAGGTCCGTTGCCATGACCGGCGCACCGCGCAGTTCGGAGACCCCGTCGATCAGGGCCGTGCGGCCGTCGACCTGGATCTGCGCACCGAGCCGTGCCAGTTCCTGCACATGCATGAAGCGGTTTTCGAAGATCGTTTCGGTGACCCGGCTTGTGCCGCCCGCCTTGGTCATCAGCGCCATGAACTGCGCCTGCAGGTCCGTCGGAAAGCCCGGGAACGGTTCTGTCGTGACGTCGACCGGCTGAATACCGTTGCCGTTGCGATAGACCTTTAGGCCTTCATCGGTCTGGGTGATGTCCGCGCCGGCCTGCCGCAGTGTATCGAGCGCACTCTCCAGCAGGTCGGAGCGCGCCCCCTGAAGCAGCACGTCGCCGCCCGTCATCGCGACGGCCATGGCATAGGTGCCGGTTTCGATCCGGTCCGGAACCACGGCGTGGTGCGCGCCATGAAGCCGGGAGACGCCCTGAATGCGAATGGTCGAGGTGCCTGCACCCTCGATCTTCGCGCCCATGGCCTTCAGACAATTGGCGAGATCGACCACTTCGGGTTCGCGCGCCGCATTGACAAGCTCGGTCTCGCCCTTGGCCAGCGTCGCCGCCATCATGATGGTGTGGGTCGCGCCGACCGACACCTTCGGGAATTCGACACGGGCGCCCTTCAGGCCACCCGGCGCGCCGACGACCACATAGCCGCCCTCGATCTCGATATCCGCGCCAAGCGCCGCCAGCCCGTCAATGAAGAAATCGACGGGGCGCGTTCCGATGGCGCAACCGCCCGGAAGCGACACGCGCGCCTCGCGCATGCGCGCGACGAGCGGGCCGATCACCCAGAAGCTGGCGCGCATTTTCGAAACAAGTTCATAAGGCGCGGTCGTGTCGACAATTTCGCGGGCGGTCAGGTTCAACGTCTGGCCGGAAAGATCGTTCTGGCCGCTGCGCTTGCCGTTGACGGAATAGTCGACACCGTGATTGGAGAGGATCTGCATGAGCTGCGCCACGTCGCGCAGCCGCGGCACATTGGAGAGCGTCAGCGTTTCGTCCGTCAGCAGCGAGGCGATCATCAGAGGCAGCGTTGCGTTCTTCGCGCCCGAAATCGGAATGACACCGTTCAGCTCAGCACCGCCGACGACCTTAATGCTATCCATATGAAACCCCGCATCCGACCGTTTTCTTCTCAAACGGCCGTCTCATTTGAAGACATGCACAAACCTGCGGTCTACACACAAGTTGCGGCCCATGCAAGGCAGCGCGGCGTCCGCGATCGGGCGTTTTCAAGGCAGGGAAAACCGGTGCCCGGCGTGCTGCCGGAGGTCTCAGTCGCTCTTTCTCGCCTTTGCCGCGGCCTTGCGGCGGCGGAGATTTGCGCGCAAGGCTTCGGCGAGACGCTCTTCCTTCGAGGAAGTGGCGACGCCTTTCGCGCCGGCACCAGTGGGCTTGCCAGCTTTTGGCGCCGCCTCGCCAGCATCCTGTTTTTTCTTGTCTTTTCCACTCATTTTCCGACCAAAAGCCCTGTCCGATCGCCAGTTTCGGTGCGCGCGCACCGCCGCCCTTTCCGCCGTCCGGCCACCGGATGGAAGGATCCGTCTTCCGGCGTCCCGGCCTGTTGCCAAAACCGGTTCTTCAACCGGATTCCAGGTCAGGATCAAGGCCCTGCAAGCGCGCCTGAAGCTTCTTCAGAAACTCCACAAGTGTCCACCAAAAAAATCGAAAACACAGCTTGCGTCCCCGGGGCTCTTGTGGCAAAAGCGCCCTCATTCCGGGCGGCAAGGCTGCACGGGACAGCGACTTGCGTCTGAAACCGCAGCTTTCTGCAAAGCCAGTCCGACGCCGGGCACCTTTTCAAACGCCCATATGCTGCCGTAGCTCAGGGGTAGAGCACTCCCTTGGTAAGGGAGAGGTCGAGAGTTCAAATCTCTCCGGCAGCACCATCTTTTCCCAATGAAAACAATAGCATCACAACGGTGATCAATAAGGCCAATGCTGCTGATGATGGCAGTGTTGATGTTACCGCTCGACTTTTGATGCTCAACTGAACTACAATCACTGGTAGCAACAAATCGCAGTAGGTTCGTGTATCGAATTATCTTTCAGTATTAGTGCTGGCCAGTCTTCGGCGGTCGCTGGCGGTGCAATTTCTCCATTTAGGGACTTTGTCGGATTATGAACTCTCCCAAAATTCTCCCTGATCATGATAAATTCCGAAACTGGTATCTTGACGAAGACGTCACGATCAAACTTCACAACGGTGATACCATTGAAATCAAAAAGGGTTACCGGTTCAACGGTCACTCTGTCCCGTGGCCTTTGTCTCTGGTAATTCCCCGTTACGACACAGATATTGTTGCCGCCCTTGTCCACGATTATCTGCTCGATACCGGTCCTTGGCATCGATACAACCGGGCTTTCATGGACAAGGAATACGAACTGCAAATGCAGAAGCACAGCTACGGCTATCGCAAGTGGCTCATGCCCGCCGCCGTTCGGTTGTTTGGAACGCTTCGATTTGGCATTTGGGGCGACTATCGGGGTCAACCGAAACCCAACACCAATATTTGCGTCATTGTGACGAGTGACGACGCATAATCATCTGATTTTGTTACTCAAATTCTCCATTTGACAAAATGCCGGGCTGCCCGCGAACCCACCGGGACAAGATTGTCAGAAGAGCTTCAAGCAGGACGTGGCAGGATTGTACCATCGGCAACGCAGTCGGGATCTGCAGCCACAACTACATTCGGCATAGGCTGACTGACTACGAAACCTGGCTGTATCGGCACAAGCTTGAACGCGATGAGGCTAGGTCATACCCTCATAAATCAGACCACAATGGTATGGATGAATTTGTTCGGATACGAGGCGCAAAGCTGCGGAAAACCGTCCGGTTTCCAAAGATTTGCAACGACGTTGCCGGGCAAATTCACCCTATCCCTCCAGGACGCAAAAACGGCTTCGATCTGCTTCGTCAAAGCGTTCAACCGGACCGGAAGCCCGCTTTTCACGCTTTTCCTGGCATCTCATTGCCGTTTGCTGCGCCATTGCGGACTGAGTTATGAGGGTAGGACCTAGGCTGATTGTCAAGGAAGAATTGGACGGGATTTTCCTGAGCTGGCAGAAACCGGGCCTGAACAAGCGCTGAGCGTTCATTGAACCTGCTAAGCTTTCGCCCGTTTCCCGCTACAACCGGCACGACACAAGCCGGCATTGTAAAACCGTATCAAATACGCCATTATCGCGCCGTCGGGTGCTTTGGGGGCTATATCGTTGATCCCTGCCAGGAACTGGGATTCGCGAGAATAAGCCTAGGAAGTAACCTATGAAAATCCTGACAATTGCAAAGGCCTCATTCTTTGCGGTGGCGCTCGTGGCAGCGTCGTCCGCGGCGCATGCCGTTACGCTTTCCTCTTCCGTTGAGTTCTCGGACGGGTCGTTCGTCTATCCGGACGCATCCAATTCCGTGACCCTGCCATCCGGCGCATCCTGGGATGTGGCCGCGCAGGTGAGAAGCGGCAACCAGAACGGCGTTTATCGCACTCCCTGGGATGAAACATCGAACGGAGCCGTTGAGAATGCCACCGTGAATAATCCCGGTTCCATCGACTTCTTCGCCACTGGCCCCGGCAACCTGCCGAACCCGGCCAAGCTGGTTTTCGACACCGTTCAGAACTCGCTGTCGTTTCTCTGGGGTTCGCCCGATACCTACAACGATCTGATTTTCTACCTTGCCGGATCGATGGTTGCCGAATTCCAGGGCAGCCCGATTACCGGATCTCCGAGCGCGGGCTCCGTGTATGTGACCTATTCGGGCCTCTTCGACGAAGTCTGGTTCAAATCAGATCCGAACAACGCCTTCGAGTTCGCCTCGATAACGGCAACACCGGTTCCGCTGCCCGCCGCCGGCTGGCTTCTTCTGGCCGGGATCGGCGGTCTTGTGGTCATGCGCCGCAAGCGGTCCGCTTAGGCGGAACAAGGCGAAACCCGCCCCTGAACGCTCGCTGCATCCGGCGAGCGTTTTTTTGTCAGCCGTCTGAACGCTGCGCGCATTCCCTTCGCATTGGAAATCCTCGTCGATCGGTCTTGAGCTGATCAGACGCTGGCGTACCGCGGGGGGCTGGCAATTCCCCCCCCCGCTCACTCCGCGACCACGCTGACATGGGCTGCGACCACTTTCCAGCCGTCGGGTGTTTTCATCCAGGTCTGCATCTGGCGGCCGACCTTTCCGGGCGCCGTGTCGCGGTAAAACAGCGTCGCGGCCGTTGCGAAATCGGTACCGTAGGTGGTGATCTCGGTTCTTTCGAGCCGTCTTTTAAGATTGCCGTCGTTCCGCGCCGACCTGAAGGCCGCGATCTCGTCATAGCCGTAGAGGTTTTCACCACCGCCATACCGGATGGTCGTGGGGGCGTTGAAAAAGAGACGGTCGAGCGTGGCGACATCGTTGCCGACAAGGGCCTTTTCATATTCGGCGAACACTGCCTCGACCTCCGCCTTCACGGACGCGATGTTGATTTCCATTACTCTCCCCTCCCCGAGCCATTCAGACGGTCACGCAACGTTTCCAGAAACGGAATATCGCGGAACTGGTCCGGCTGAACGGCGTCCCAGGAAACGCCGGCCGGCTGCGGGAACGTCGTGCCGGTCTCGATCAGACCGGTCTCCGTTGCGATTGCATCCAGCGCGCTGTCATGCTGCATCATGACAAGCTCCCCGTCGCCGACGACCTGCGAGGAATGAACCGTCGTGGTGATCGGCGCGTCCGGTTTCAGTTTGTCCAGTTCGCGAAAGATACCGAGTTCAAGATCGGCAAATCCGCCGCCCTTGCCCGTTCGTGCCCCGGCCCGGCTGACGGCGACACAGCCGACGACCACGAAATCAAGCGGTTCCATGTCCTCAAATTCCACCGGGTCGCCGTGTTCGACAAAACCCTGGGACGTGGCCGCCAGCTCGAACTGAATGCCTTTCCTTGCAAGCTTGTCAGGGTCGAGACGGACAAAGGGAAACGGTTTGAGGAGTTCGGGAACCGGCGCATAGACGATCTTGCCTTCGTAGAGCGCACGCAACCGGACCGGAATTTGCGGTGGATCGGGATTGCACTTCACCACGTTCGCCGCCTGCCACTGAGGGAGCCGGGCAAGGTTGCGCGCGGCAAGGTCCGCACCCGCGAAATTGGGAATGCAGCTCTGGGCCGGGCCAATGCTGTTGCCGCTTGTCTCAAGGTCCGACCAGATGCGATGCCTGATCCGGTCCTTGTCCCGGTTCCGCCCCGACCAGCGTGCGTCGTCCATGATCAATCCCTCATCAGAAGCTCTTCAGGTTGCTATAGGAGCGCGGCAGACACCCGCTTGCTCAAGCTCGGCAGCAACCCGCAGGGCAAGGTCCTCCCGCCAGGCCGGCGCAATCACCTGGACGCCGATCGGCAGCAGCGCTCCCTCCAGCCAGACAGGCGCCGCGACCACCGGCAGTCCGATGAAGGACACCGGCTGGGTGAACAGACCGATATTCGGGCGCGCCGGCATCGTGACACCGTCCAGCGTGATGGTCTTCGTTCCGGACGGCAGCGCGGAAAAAGGCGTTGCCGGTGCCAGCAGAATGTCGACCTCTTCGAAAATCTTGCGCATGCGTTCACGGAACCAGCTGCGAAACCGCTGCGCCTGCTCAACCCAGACCGCAGGCACCATCGTACCGGCAAGGAACCTGTCACGCGTATCGGGATCGTAGTCCCCGGGCCGCAAAGAGATCCTGTCGAAATGAAGGTTCGCGCCTTCCGCACTGGTGATCACATAGGCGGCCGCGCGGGCGCGGGCGGCTTCGGGAATGTCGATTTCAGCTGAAACGCCGAGCGCCCGTGCAACGGCGTCAACGGCAGCAAGAGCTTCCGGTTCCGCTTTCTCCCGGAAATAGCCACCGGCAACCGCGATGCGCAGTCCGTCCGCGCCATGGCCGATCTTTTCATGGGTTGCGAGCGCGGGCCTTGCCGCCTGCGCCGGGTCGTTCGGATCGGCTCCCTGAAGCGCGTCGAAGACGAGCGACAGGTCAGCCGCGGATCTTGCCATGGGCCCGAGATGATCGAGACTGCCGACAAACGGATAGGTGCCGTGGCGAGACAGACGCCCGTAGGTCGGCTTGAGGCCGAAAAGCCCGCAGAAGGACGAGGGCACGCGGATTGATCCATTGGTGTCCGAGCCGAGGCTCACCGGCACCATACCAGACGCAACCGCTGCCCCGGAGCCTGAAGACGATCCGCCGCTCATCCGGCCAAGGTCATGGGGATTCAGGCAGTTGCCGTCATGGACATTTTCACCCGTGAAATCATAGGCATATTCGCCCATGTTCAGTCCGCCCATCAGGACGGCGCCTTGCCGGCGCAGGTGTTGAACGAGTGTTGCGTCCGACTTTGCGGGGGCATTGCCGCGATTGATCTTCGATCCGGCCCGGGTGACGACGCCTTCGATATCGAACAGGTTCTTCACTGCGAAGGGAACGCCGGCGAGCGGCAGTCTCGTTCCACCGGCAACGGCCTCGTCAATCTTTCGCGCGTCCGCCAGGGCGGCATCTGCAGTTACATCGGTGAAGGCATTGACCGCCGGATTGCGCTTGTCGATCTGCGCCAGCGACGCCTTGACGACTTCCGTTGCCGACAGACCGCCGCCGGTGACTGCCTTCGCGATTTCCGCTGCCGTCATCGCAGTGATGTCCGTTGAACCGCTCATGCCTCGAACACCGGCGCAGCTTCGGTCTCTTCCTCCAGCGGAAAGGACTGGACAAGCGCGGCTGCCTTTTCGATCGCGGCAATATGCGCCTCGACGACCGGCCGCCAGTCTTCCTCGATCGTGAGGCCCATCACCTTCTCCATATGGGCCACATGGGACCTGGCATCGAATTCGGTGCTCATGTGATCCTCGTCCTATTCATCAATTGCAGAGGCGAATGAGCTCAAGGGTGCGGTCCAGCCGACAATCCCGCCCTGTGCCCTGATCATGTCGAGCGTCGCCGCCTTGAACTCGGGAAAGTAGCTCTCGGTTGCCTCCTCGATCAGCAGGCACTCAAAACCACGGTCGTTGGCCTCGCGCATGGTGGTCTGGACGCAGACTTCCGTCGTTACACCGGCAAAGACGAGGCTCCGGATCTGCAGTCGTTCAAGGTCCGCGCCAAGGGATGTTGCGTAAAACGCGCCCTTGCCGGGCTTATCGATGACGATCTCACCTTCAACAGGTGCACATTCAGACACGATCTCGGCACCCGGCTCACCGCGCACGAGGATGCGCCCCATCGGCCCGTCATCGCCGATGCGCATCGACGGGCTGCCCCGGTCCCGTTTCGCCGGTGGGCAATCGCTCAGGTCGGCGGCGTGGCACTCGCGCGTATGGATCACCGGCCATTCCTTCTGCCGGAACAGGCGCAACAAGTGCTGCGTTGGTGCGATTGCCCGCTGCATATGCGAGACGTCGTTGCCGAGCGTTTCCCCGAACCCGCCCGGTTCGATGAAGTCGCGCTGCATGTCGATCACGACAAGCGCCGTGCTTCCCGGATCGAAAGTGAAGGTGAAGGGTTCCGCATCGACCTTGAGCATCAGTGGTGCCCCGCCATGGCATGGCCGATGGTCGCCCTGTCCGTCTCCGCCATCGGCGACTGGTAGGTGATGCGCCCCTCGGACATCACGGCGACCGTGTCGGCGAGTTCGAGAATTTCATCGAGGTCTTCCGACACCAGCAGTATCGCGGCTCCCCTGTTGCGCTGGTCCATGATCTGCGCCCTGATTTCGGCAACGGAGGCAAAGTCGAGCCCGAAACAGGGGTTGGCGACAATCAGGATATCGACGTCGCCGGAGAGTTCCCGCGCAAGGATCGCGCGTTGAACGTTTCCGCCGGACAGATTTTCGATCGGCTCTTCCGTTGACGGCGTCTTGACCCTGTAGGCGGCAATCAGATCCCGGGCCTGACGGCGCATGGGTGGCGGCGACAACCAGCCCCGGAAGGGAGAGATCGGTGCCTTGTCGAAGGTTCGAAACGCCATGTTCTCGGCGACGCTCATGCGCGGCACAGCCACGTTCTTGAGAGGTTCCTCGGAAAACCCGAACACCTTGAACGCGTCCATCTGGCCACGTTCGGGCTCATAGGGTTCCTTGCCGATGAAGATCCGGCCGTCCTTCAGCATCCGCTGCCCGGAAAGGACTTCGATCAATTCCGACTGGCCGTTGCCGGAGACACCCGCGATGCCGAGGATTTCACCGGCATGAACTTTCAGGCTGATGGCCTCGATCGCGGGCAGTTCCTCGTCGTCATCGGCGAACAGCCCGGCCAGTTCCAGCTTGAGCGCCGCCTGTTGGTGCGCGGTCCGCTCTGCGCTTTCCCGGATTTCCGTTTCGCCAATCATCATGCGGCTCATGTCTTCCACGGAAAGATCCCGGACCCGGCCGCTGCCGACCACGCGCCCGCGTCTCAAGACCGTGACATCGTCGGCATAGGCGGTGACTTCGCGAAACTTGTGGGTGATCATCAGGATGGTCAGATCACCGGCCTCGGTCATGGCGCGCAGCAGCCCCAGGACTTCGTCGGCCTCATCCGGCGTCAGCACCGATGTAGGTTCATCGAGGATCAGAAAGCGCTGATCCAGATAAAGCTGCTTCAGGATTTCCAGCTTCTGCTTCTCACCCGCCGAGAGCCCGGAAACGGGCACGTCGAGCGGCACTTTGAACGGCGTTGTTTCCAGAAAGGCACTCAAGGCCCTGCGTTCCGCCTTCCAGTCGATCACGCGCGGCGCGTCGGTGCGCGCGATGACGAGATTTTCAGCGGCAGTCAGAGACGGAACCAGGGTGAAGTGCTGATAGACCATGCCGATGCCATGGGCATGGGCGGCGCGCGGGTTGGGAACGTCAGCTTCTTCCCCGTTGACCAGCATCGCACCGCTTGTCGGCTGGTAGAACCCCATCATGCACTTGACGAGTGTCGACTTGCCCGCGCCGTTTTCACCAAGCAGAGCGTGAAAGGACCCGGGCGTCACGCGGATCGAAACGTCATCCAAAGCGACAAGATTGCCGAAAGCCTTGGTCATGCCGACGGTTTCGACACCGATGGCACGGGACCCTGAGCCGGTCTCCAACGCCACACTCATGCGCCCGACATCCCGCGGGCCGCATGCAACCCGGAAAGAAAGGCCGCGCTGTCGGCAACGGCTCCGAACACCCCGCCCTGCATGGTCACCATTTTCAGGGCGGCGTCATGATTGCCCCGGTCGGTCGCGCCGCAGCAATCCGACAGCACCAGGCACTCAAAGCCGCGATCATTGGCTTCGCGCATCGTGGTGTGCACGCACACATCCGTGGTGATACCGGTCAGGACAAGGTTGTCGATGCCTCTCGTCCGCAACAGCAACTCCAGATCCGTTGCGCAAAAGGATCCTTTGCCGGGCTTGTCGATGACCGGCTCACCGGGCAAAGGCGCGAGTTCGGGGATGATCTCCCAGCCGGGTTCGCCGCGGACAAGGATCTTGCCGCAAGGTCCCGGGTCTCCGATGCCGGCTCCGATCCTCTGTGAGCGCCAACGCTTGTTTGCCGGTAGGTCTGCAAGGTCCGGCCTGTGCCCCTCCCGCGTATGGATAATGTGGTATCCGTCCGCGCGCATGGCGGCAAGAACGGTTCCGATCGGTTCAATCGGCGCACGCGTCAGGCTGATGTCGTAGCCCATGCTGTCAACGTAGCCATCCTTGCCGCAGAAGTCGGTCTGCATGTCGATGATGACCAGTGCCGTGTTCCCGGGTCTCAGGTCACCGTTATAGGGCCAGGGATATGGATCGGCGGCAACGGGACCTTCGAGGTCGGCGGGACTCGGCTCAGCAAGGCTCATGATGTTCACTCCGCTGCGTCGCTCAAGGCCCTGTCGCCAAAGCGGCGCACCGGCGCGTCGAAACCACAGGACGTGCCGTCCGTGTGCTTGACGTCGTCTTCCCAGGGCAGGCGGTAATTTCCGGCGGCAAGATCGGTCATGTAGGTGTAAGGGCAATCCTGTGCGCCGCCTTTCACGGCGACGTAACCGCGATGACCGAACTGGTAGATGTTGTTCTCCACGCCCCAGTTGATGCGTGCCTCGCGCACCAGGTCCGGCCGCACCTCTGCCGTGATGATCTCGTTGGCGCGCCCGCTGGTTCCGTGGGCCAGGATGGTGCCGTCGAAATTGACGATCATGCCCTCGCCCATGCTGTCGAAGGTGCCGTCTGTGCCGCACATGCAGACATTTGCCGTCACCATAAGGTTACAGAACGCATTGGACTGATTGGTGAATTTCCAGCTTTCCCGGATCGGGGCCGTGTAGCCGGCCGTGCGGATCATGATTTCGGCACCCTTGTAGGCACATTCACGGGCCATTTCCGGAAACATGCCGTCGTGGCAGATGATGAGCGCCATCCTGCAGCCGTTCGGACCGTCGATCACCGGAATGCCCTGATCGCCCGGCTCCCAAGGTTCGACCGGCACCCAGGGATGCATCTTGCGGTAATAGAGCTTGAGTTCACCCTTGTTGTCTATGATCAGCCCGGAATTGTAAGGCATGCCTCCCGGGTTGAGTTCCATGATCGAAAAGCAGCCCCAGATGTCGTTGTCGACACAGGCCTTCTTGAAGGCGGCCACTTCCGGGCCATCGAGCGAGCACATGATGTCCGGATTGATATCCATGGACAGGCCGTGAAGCGCGTATTCGGGGAAAACGACAATGTCCATCGTCGGCATGTTGCGGCGCGCTTTGGCGACCATGCCAACAATGACATCGGTCTGTTTGGCCAGATCGATTTCCGTGACAACCGTCGGCAGTTGCAGTTGCACCATGCCCAGAACCACTCCGTTCGGGGCTTTGTTCAGTCCTCCAAGTCCGCTCATTGCATGGCTCCTTATTTGGTGATCGAGAGTTCGCCCGGCGCTCCTTTCAAAGAGCGCCTTGGCGATGTGCTCGCGATCATGATCAAAAGCGTCAGGATGTAGGGCGCGGCATTGAAGAAGTGGTAGCCACGCGAAATACCGATGGATTGAAGTGCGGGTCCGAGCGCACCGGCTGCACCGAAAAGAAGTGCGGCCCAAAAACAATAGAGCGGGTTCCAGCGGGCGAAGATCACGAGCGCGACCGCCATCAATCCCTGCCCCGAAGACAGGCCTTCCGTCCAGCTTCCCGGATAATAGAGCGACAGGAACGACCCGCCGATGCCGGCAAAGAACCCACCCGCCATCGTTGACAGAAGCCGCACGCGATCGACATTGATCCCCAGCGCGAGAGCAGCCGGTGCGCTGTCTCCCGTGGTCCGGATGATCAGGCCGTAGCGCGTGTTCCTGAGCGCCCACCACAGAAAGATCGCCAGAACGATCCCGAGCAGGAACAAAGGATTGATCTCAAGCGCCTGACGGATGCCGGGATGGTCGCTCCATGCACCGAAGGAAATGGCGGGCAGACGCGGCGCGGACGGCT
Organism: Roseibium sp. MMSF_3412; assembly: GCF_030733265.1. Lineage (GTDB taxonomy): Bacteria > Pseudomonadota > Alphaproteobacteria > Rhizobiales > Stappiaceae > Roseibium. The sequence continues at coordinate 26,059 of NZ_JASHJI010000001.1, forward strand.
GGATGTAGGCCTTTCCGAAGAAGAACGCGAGACCGGTTCCGAACAGCATCAGCACGATGCCGATCGCGATATCGTTCACCTTCGGAAGCTTGCACAGGTAGCCGTGCAAGGCACCGAAACACGACCCGCAGATACCGGCGACAAGCACCCCAAACCAAGGCGAACCGGTGTGATAGGAGATCGCATAACCGGACATCGCACCGAAGACCAGCGTGCCTTCAAGGCCCAGATTGATGCGACCTGATTTTTCGGTGAGCATTTCGCCGAGGCTCACGAACAGGAACGGCGTAGACACCCGGATCGCGCCGGCAAACATGGCCAGGAGCACGGTCATCAGACCTGCATCGTCGCTCATTGCGCAGCTCCCTTCGATTTGAAGATGGACAGCCGCCCGTAAAAGGTTTCCGACACGAGAATGACGAGGAACAAAAGCCCCTGAAGCACCAGGACCGTTGCATCCGGCAGATCCATGCGCCTCTGCACCAGACCGCCGGAGGCTGCAATGCCACCGAGGAAAATGGCAACGGGAACGATCACGAGCGGATTGTGACGGGCGAGAAAAGACACAAGGATGCCGGTAAAGCCATAGCCGGCGATCAGCGATGCATTGGCCTTGCCGTGGATCGCGGCAACCTCAAAGAAACCGGCCAGACCGGCACAGGCACCGGCAATCGCACAGGAGACCACCATCAGGCGTCCGACCGGGAGCCCCTGCGCCTGCGCGGCTCTCAAATTGCCGCCGGCGATCTGCGCGGCGAAGCCGAACGTGGTCCGGTTCATCACCAGGTAGAGCACACCGCACAGAAGGACACCGACCAGGAGACCCCAGTGCACGTCCGTTCCCGGAATGACGCCGATCATGTTTTCCGATCCGATCGGCTTGGTCGATGGTTTGTTCGGATCGGACGGATCCCGAAGTGCGCCTTCGACAAAGAAATTCAGGATCGAAACCGCGATGTAGAACATCAGGAGAGAGGCGATTGTCTCGTTCACGCCGCGATAGTGCCGCAGGGCACCGACGCAGCCGATCCAGATTGCTCCGGCCACCATGCCGGCGAACGCCATGATGGCGAGCATCGGCAAGCCGGGCATCCAGCCGATCATCGGTATGGCGATCGCGGCAGAAGCAAATCCGCCAAGCACAAGAGCGCCCTCTCCACCGATAATGACGAGGCCGAGGCGTGCCGGAATGGCAACGCACAGCGCGGTGAAAATCAGCGGCGCGGCACGCACCAGCGTGTTCTGCCAGGAAAAACTGGTGCCGAAACCCCCGCGCCAGACATGCGAAAAGAACTCCGCCGGCGACTTGCCGAGCGCGAACAGAAATACTGAAAAAAGCACGCCCGAAAAGACGAGTGCCAGAAGTGGAATAACCACGTATTCGGACGAGCGCCTGAGGCGCTCCAGAAGATCATTCGACATGCCGGACTGAACGGCGATGCCGGGCGTTTCCGTGGTATCTGCCATACCGTTTCCCTGAGATTGGCCGGCCGTGCGTTAACGCAACTACGGCCGCGCCGAAATGTTCGCTCCCCCGGCGGCCAGCCCTTTGAGACAAGCCGCCGGTGGAGAGGTCAAATGCGCCTCAGGTGATCGAACCGACGACGCCCTCGATCAGGTAGTCGGTCTGGTCCAGGGAAGGCTCGTAGTTGTCGAAGCTTGCCCCTGCGGCGAGCAACGGTGATCCGTCCTGCTTGTTGATGGGGCCGACAAAGATCGGCTTGCCCGCCTTGACGTCCGCCCGTGCCGCGTCGGCGGACGCGATCGCCGCTTCCGAAGCGCCGGCGCCGTAAGGTGTGGAGCGGACGAAGTCGACATCAAATCCACCGCCGGTAAAGTTCGGCAACGGCTGGCCTTCGGCGAGGTTTGCGGCAAACATCTTGTAGATCGTTTCCCACTTGTATTCTGCGCCGGTGATGAAGCCCTTGGGTGCCAGCGGCGCTTGCGAGGCGTTGTGGCCGCAACATTTGATACCGCGCGATTCCGCCGTTTCGATCACCACTTTCGGACCGTCGACATGACAGGTCAGGACATCGCACCCGGCATCCACGAGCGCGTTGGCAGCCTCTGCTTCGCGCACCGGCATTGACCATTCGCCGGTGAAAATCACCTGGACCGTGGCTTCCGGATTCACCTTGCGTGCACCAAGAAGGAAGGAGTTGATGTTGCGCAGCACGGTGCCGATCGGCTTGGCGGCGACGAAGCCGAGCTTGTTGCTTGTGGTCGACAGGCCGGCAGCAACGCCGTTCACGTAGTGCGCCTGGTCGAGATAACCGAAATAGCTGCCCGCGTTTTTCGGGTCGGCTTCGGTCCACAGCGGTGCTGCGTGCCGGAATTCCACGTCTGTGTATTTGCCTGCCAGATCCAGAACGAACGGTTTGTAGTACCCGAAGGACGTCGCGAAAATCAGCTTGGCGCCATCGAGATTGATCATGGATTCCATGGACTTCTCGACCGCGACCGTTTCAGGCACGTTTTCTTCCTCAACCACGGTCACACCCGGAACGTCCTTGAGCGCGGCCGCTGCAACGGCATGCGCCTGGTTCCAGCCAAAATCGTCGCGCGGTCCGACATAAACAATGCCGACCGTGAGGTCTGATGCATGCGCCAGCCTTGAGAGGCCACCTGCCGAGAGAGCGGCCAGCCCGGCTGCCGACGACTTCAGCATGTTGCGGCGTGAAAGTTCAAACTTTGACATTACGTCCTCCGTTTTATGACGAAGCCATGCGTCATCGCCCGCTCCGTTTTTCTTCGACATGATTTTGCAATCCCCGTGCCATTTCCCCGCAAGTTCAACCCCTTAAAGGATTTTCATTTAAATTATTGATTTTATTATATTTTTTTGATTCTTTTTGATGCGATTGAACACACACCTCTCCTGTGCGCCGGGACTTGCGACCGACGCTTTTGCCTATTTTTCAGCCTCTAAGGTTTTCTGGCTAATTTTTCATCATTTAACTGTTCAAGTCTCGGGCGGCCCTGACCGGTTCATAGCTCGCGTCCAGCCTTGTTTTCAGGTAGTCCGCGCCGGAAATCGCCGGGTACTTCGCCTGCTCTCCCTCGCGCAGGCATCCTGGCAGACAGGCAACTTCCGCCTCCGGATTGGGGTCGAGAAAAAACGCGATGGAGTATCGTTCCCGGCTACCTGAATTGACGACACGATGCGGCGTGGAGACATAGACGTCGTTGGTCCAGCGCATCAGGCAGTCGCCGATGTTGCAGACGAAAGCACCTTCGATTGTCGGGGCCTTCAGCCAGACACCGTCGCGCCGCTGCACCTCCAGACCTCCGACCTCGTCAGGCAACAAGATGGTGATATTGCCGTAGTCGGTATGGGTGCCCGCACCGATCTGGCCGGCTTCGGCGTTCGACGGCTGCGGCGGGTAATGCAACAGGCGAAGTGTCGCCATGGGTGCATCAAGCTTGTCTTCGAAGAAATCGCGTTCCACGCCAAGGTCAACGGAGATGGCCTCGTGCAGCCTCCTTCCGAGCGCCCAAACCTCGTTGAAGTAGCTCAGCAAGGTCTCCTTCCAACCTGGCAGGTCCGGCCACTGGTTTACCGCCCGGAACGGTTCACCGGCGACTATTCTCGGGTCATCCGGCGCAAGGTCCAGTCCGATATTGAAGGCCTCCTTGAGGTCCGAAGGTTTCGACGGGTCGAGATTTTCTCCCTTCATGGGGACGTAGCCGCGATTGGTTTTGAAGAAATCCCTGGTGAGCGCCATCTTGGCATCGAGCGGCTCGCCGAAAAGCTGGTGCGCCGCCTTGAAGGTCCGTTCAATCAACGCGGCCTCGACGCCATGGTTCCTGACGTAGAAGAAGCCGATCTCACGAGCCGCGTGCCCGATTTCCGAAGCAACGGCTGCCACCCCTTCCTGCGTCCCCCCCGCAAGGGGGGCCAGATCGATTACGGGAAGACCCTGGTCTGTCATCTTGTCACCGGACGTTCCTTGTTTTATTCCGCCGCCACGACCGGCTGCGCATTGTTCACATCTTCCATATAGGTGCGCCAGCTGCCGAGATGTGAAATGTTCTCCGCCCCTTCCGCACCAACGGCTTCACAAACAAAGCCGGTCACCTTGCTTCCATCGAGCAGTTCAACGGTGCCAAGTCCGAGAGGAGCCGGAATACCGGAAAGAAAACCGCCGACCTCCGCCTTCGGAAGTGTCCAGATTTCAAGCTCTATTTCCCGGCCAGACCCCGGTGCTCCGCGCACAAGTCCCGGCCGTTTCGGCGGGCCACCTGCCAGGGCATAAAGCGAATAGGCATCGCTTGTTCTGGAGCTTTTCAGAAATCTCCCGCCGCGCCCGGTCAACTCGCTATTCAGCGCCATTCCGGACATATGCGCCCCGCAGACGGCAACGGCGATTTCATCGGGCATTGCCAGAAGCGGGCGTGCCACCGGCTCCGGTGCGGCCCAACCTGTCGCGCCGAGGGAATGAGGCGCCATTTTCTCCAGTTCGATACCGAGTGATGCGATCATCCCGTCCTGTCCCGCCGATGCCAGCAGCGTGACGCTGCCGGGCCGTCCGTCCGAGCGTGCGGATACCGGCAGGGCAAGACCGCACATATCCAGGAGATTGACGAAATTGGTGTAGGTGCCATTTCGCGAGTTCGGACCGACAGGGTCGGCTTCAAGATCGGCCACGGAGTAGAACGTCGGAATTGTCGGCACGCACAGGAGATCAAGTGCAGCCAGAACCGGTTCCGTCTTGCGCGCCAGTTCCTTGAGCCGGTAGATGCCCCGGAATGCATCGGTCGCGCTTAGATCCAGGGCTGCGCCGACGATTTTCCGGGTCACCGGATGGACGGCATCGGGATCGTCACGCATCAGGTCCTCGATCACCGTATGCCTTTCCGCCACCCACGCGCCCTCGTAAAGCATGTGCGCGACATCGTAGAAGGGTGTGAAATCGACTTCGATGATATCGGCCCCATACTCCTTCAAGAGAGCGACCGTGTCGCGGAAGGATTGTTCCTGGATGCCGTCACCGAAAAACTCGATTGATGCCGCATCGGGTATGCCGATCTTGAGGCGGGACGGCGACGCCGCAAGATCCCTCACGGCAATCTCTCTCGAATAGGCATCCTTTTCGTCGAAACCAGCCGCGGCCTGGAACACAGTGTAGGCGTCCTCAACGGTCAGGGCGAAAATCGAGATCGTATCGAGGGTGCGGCAGGCCGGAACAACGCCGCTTGCGGACAGGGACCCGAGTGTCGGCTTGAGACCGACAATGTTGTTGAGCGCGGCCGGGACACGCCCCGATCCAGCCGTGTCGGTTCCAAGGGAAAAACTGACGATTCCGTGTCCGACCGCAACGGCAGATCCGGCAGACGAACCGCCTGGAACAATCGCCGGGTCGACAGAGTTCTTCGGCGGCTGAAAGGGTGAGCGGACGCCGACGAGACCGGTCGCAAACTGGTCGAGATTGGTCTTGCCGATCAGAAGCGCGCCTGCCTCGCGGAGTTTGTGCACGACAAATGCATCCTCATCTGCGTCATAGGCATAGGCCGGGCATGCGGCCGTCGTCGGTTTTCCCGCGACATCGATGTTGTCCTTGATGACGAACGGCACACCCCAAAGCGGTTTTCGCGCGTCGTAAGCGCCCAAGGCAGTGGCTTCCTGCAGCACCTCTTGCTTGTCGCACAGGAGAATGAAGATCCCCGGATCGTCGACGGCCGCGATCCGGCGGTAGACTTCCTCGACAACCTTTGTCGGGCTGACACCGTCTTCATAAGCGGTTTTCAGCGAGGCAAGCGTAAAAGGAAGGTCGAACATCTTAATCCTCAAAGTCTCTCAATTCTCATTCGGCCGCGGAACTGGCCGGTTCTTGCAAGGCAGGCGGTACCGGCGCTGCGGCCAGCAGTTCCTGCGTGTAGGCGTGGGACGGGGTCTGCATGACCTTTGCCGCCGGCCCTTCCTCAACGATTTCACCGTCCCGCATCACGATGACATAGTCGCACAGAAGCCGGACAACATGCAGATCATGGCTGACGAAGAGATAGCTGATGCCAAGCTTGGCGCGCAGATCGACCAGCAGGTTCAAAACGATCGCCTGAATGGAAACATCGAGTGCCGCCGTCGGTTCGTCGAGGATGAGGAACTCGGGTTCAAGCGCAATGGCCCTTGCAATGCCGACGCGGGCCTTTTGCCCGCCGGAAAGCTGATGCGGAAACCTGTCGAGCAGGGTTCTCGGCAGTCCGACAAGATCAGCCAGTTCGCCGACCCGTTCCTTGCGTTCGCGCCGGGACAGGCCACCGAGACGCGCCAGCGGTTCCTCGATGGAATGCCGCGCCGTGTGCCTCGGATTGAAGCTGTCAGTTGCGTCCTGGAACACCATCTGGATCTTGGCCCTGCGCGGGTCCCGGGCGAAGTTTTTCGCCGGCGTATTTGCGAGATCTTCGCCGTCGAAGAGGATCTCGCCGGATGTCGGATCGGCGAGACGCACGAGGATGGATGACGTCGTTGACTTGCCGCAGCCCGATTCACCGACCAGGCCGACGCTCTGACCTTTCATGACGGAAAAGGAAATGCCCTTCACCGCATGCACCGGTCCTGACTTTCCCTGGTAGGTCTTCACCAGATCCCTGACCTCCAGCAGAGGCGTGTCGGACACCGGCAGAACAGGTTCAGGCGTTCGTTGCTCGGCCGGCAGGAGCGCGCGAATCCCGGCACCGGCCCTTGGGGTCGCATCGACGAGCTTGCGGGTGTAAGCGTGCTGCGGCGCTGTAAACAGGCGCTCTGCGCTGCCTTCTTCGACCACCTCGCCGTCTTTCATTACGACGATCCTGTCGCAGTATTGCGCGGCAAGGCCGAGATCGTGCGTGATCACCATGGCGCTCATGCTGCGTTCGGCAATCAATTCCGCGATGAGATCCATCACAGCCTTCTGCGTGGTGATATCGAGACCTGTCGTCGGTTCATCGGCGATCAGCAGTTTCGGATCACAGGCCAGGGCAAGCGCAATCACCACGCGCTGGCACATGCCGCCGGATAGCTCGAACGGATAGGCATTGTAGCGCGCCTCCGCGTCACGGATCTTGACCGCCTCCAACGCCTTGATCGCTTCTGCCTTCGCGTTGGAGCGGGTCGCCCTGGAATGACGGCGCAGTACATCCTCGATCTGGTGCCCGACCTTGCGGATCGGATTGAGCGCGGCGCGCGGGTTCTGAAAGATCATCGAGATCTCGCGGCCGCGCAAATCCCGCATCGTGCTCTCGCGGACGGAGTTCAGATCGATACCGCCGTAGCTGAGCGCACCCCCGGTGATGCTTCCGTTCCTGTCCAGCAAACGCATCAGGGCATAGGAGGTCACGGATTTACCGGAACCGGATTCACCGACGATGCCGAGGATCTCACCCTTGTCGATCTCGAGCGAAACACCCCTGACGGCATCGACGCTGCCGCGCCGCGTCTGAAAGGCGACCTTCAGACCTTGTATGGAAAGAAGGCTCATGAGCGTTGCCGGGGGTCGACAATGTCGCGCAGCCCGTCTCCCAGAAGATTGAAAGTGAACACGGCAAACATGAGCGCCAGCCCCGGGAAGATGGCCAGCCACCATTCACCGGAAACGATGAAGTTCGCACCCTCGGCGACCATGATCCCCCATTCGGCGGTCGGCGGCCGCACCCCGAGACCAATAAAGCTCAGGCCGGCAGCATTCAGGATCGCCCAGCCGAGGTTGAGCGACACCTGCACCATCATGGGTGGCAGCGCGTTTGGAAAAATGTGCAGGGCAAGAACCTGGATATCCGAATTACCGGCGAGTTTTGCCGCCTGCGCGAAACCCGCATCGCGCCTGATGTTGACTTCCGCCCTGACGAGGCGCGCGTAAAAGGGGATGTTGATGACCGCAGTAGCGTAAACGATGTTTTCCACCGTGTTGCCGAGCGCTGCGACGATACCCATTGCCAGTACGAACAACGGAAAGGCCATGATCGTGTCGAAAAGGCGGTTCAGTACAGCATCAAGCCAGCCGCCCCAGTATCCGGCGATACTGCCGAGCACAGACCCGATCACGAAGGACAGCGCGACCGCCGCAACGGAGATCGCAAGATCGAGCCGGGTTGCGACCACGACACGGCTGAGAACATCGCGGCCGAGATTGTCGGTGCCGAACCAGTGGTCGAACGACGGCGGCTGAAGCGCGCGTGCGGCATTGGATTGCAGCGGATCGTAAGGCACCAGGGCCGGTCCCAGAATGCCCGTAAGCAGCAGAACCGCGAACATCGCAAAGGCCAGCAGCGTGACCGGATTGGATCGCAACACGTAAACGATATGAGCGAACGTGCTGTCGGTCCCTTTTGTTGTCCCCGGTGCGCTTGCCAGATCACTCATTTGGTTTCAAATCCGATGCGCGGATCGATGAGGGTGTAGGTGAGATCGATCACGAGATTGAGGGCAACGAACAGGAGCGCCATCGCCAGCACGAAGCCCTGAACGGCGGCATAATCGGATACGACCAGCGCTTCGACCGCGTAGGAGCCGATGCCCGGCCAGGCAAAAACCTTCTCGACCAGAACATTGGCGCCGAGCGTGAACGAAAACACCATCCCGAGCGTGGTGATGACCGGCAGCAGCGCGTTGCGGAACGCGTAGGTGAACAGGACCTTGTCTTCGGTCAGTCCGGCGGCACGCGCCGTGCGGATATAGTCCGAAGACAAGGCGCTCAGCATCGCCGCCCGTGTCATCCTTGCAAGCGGCGCGAGCGTGAACAGAGCCAGCGTGGCGGCCGGCAGCACAAGCTGCTTCAGCGCGCCGAGCCAGGTCTCCCAGTCGCCTGCAATGGCTGCGTCGATCAGATAGAACCCGGTCACGTGATCCGGCTCGATATAGATGAAATCGAGCCGCCCCAATGGCGAGGGCGCAATCCCGAGGAGATAGTAGAAGACGTAAATCAGCACGACACCGGTGAAAAACGTCGGCAGCGACACGCCGGCCGTGACAAGAACGCGGCACAGGTGATCCACTGCCGACCCCGGGCGTGTGGCTGCAAGCACGCCGAGAGGGATTGCGATTGAGCATGACAGCAGCAGAGCGGTCAGTGTGAGTTCAAGCGAGGCCGGAAGCCGGTTTGCCAGATCCTCAAGAACCGGCTGTCCGGTGGACAGCGAATTGCCGAGATCGCCCGTGGCAACATCACCGGCATAAATGATGAATTGCTCATAAAGGGGTTTGTCCAGGCCGAGCGCTGTTCTGATTTCGGCAATCGATTCCTCATCGGCGGCCGCGCCGGCGAAATAGACCGCCGGGTCACCCGGGAGGGCGCGGGTCAGCAGGAAGCTGACCACGACAACCCCCAGGATCACGGGAATGGCATGTGTGATCCTGACCCCGATTGTGGACAAGCGCCCGGCCATCAAGCTCAGACCTTCTTCAGTCCGCGAACGTCGAGCTGACGGTGGAACCAGTATTCATAGCCATCCAGGCTGCGCGTTCCCACATTCAGGGCCGGCTGCCAAAGGGCAATGCGGGGCACTTCATCCCAGGCGATCTCGATCATCCGCTTGATCTTCGGCGCATAGGCCGGATCATCGACATTCATGTGAAGCGTTTCGGATGTGAGTGTCTCGATCTCCTCGTTGCGATAGTTGGACGAGTTGAAGAGATGGCCTTCCAGATAGGCCCAGAAGAAGTAGTAGCACGGGTAGTTCAGCCAGCCGCCGAAAGTTTCAAGGTGCAGCGGCAAACGCTTTTCGACCAGCGATGCCGTCCGCCAGTTGGCGCCCGGGATCTTTTCGATGGTCGCCTTGATCCCGATCTTGGCCAGGTTTTCCTGGATCAGCAGCGCCGCGGGCTCCATCCAGTCGGTCTGGCTGAGCGAAATGGACAGCGGCACCTCGAAACCCGACCCGTATCCCGCTTCTTCCAGCAAGGCCTTGGCCTTGTCCAGATCGGTCGAATAGGGAAATTTCTGCGGCCAGGCGATGTCGGCCGGTGTGGTCGCGTCACCGCCCCACATGGGTGCACCTCGGCCATAGGCGGCGGTCTGGAACACCTCTTCGTAAGGGACGGACCAGGCAATCGCCTGACGCACCTTCTTGTCCTTGAACGGTTCGAAGGAGAGGTTCGGGCAAAGGCAGTAGATCGCGTTTTCGATCGGCGTCGTCGCGATGGTGATGTCGCCTTCACCGGAGAGTTCCTTGGCGTCCTTGTTCGGCATGTTGAACGACATGTTGACATCGCCGCGTTCCAGAAGCGCGCGCCGTGTCGCCGGGCTCGGCACCTCGCGCAGCACGACCCGCTTGACGGCGGGCACCGGCCCAGACGTCCAGTTGTCGTTGCGCTCGTAGACAAGCTGTTCGCCCGGCTTCCATGAAGCCACCTTGAACGCACCGGACCCGGCCGGGTTCTTGTGCAGATATTCCATTGCCCAGGGATCGTCGTCCGTCGCATGTTCGCGCGCGACCTTGGCGTTGATGATCATGGGAACCGGGACGGCGAGGTCCGGCAGGGTCAGCTTGGACTTGCGCAGCAGATTGATCTTGAAGGTCATGTCGTCGACGACCTCAAACTGTTCCGGCTTCTCAAGCGAGCCAGCCTTCATCTGCACGGTCGGAAATCCGCCAACGCTGACGGCGCGGTCAAACGACCATTTCACGTCATCGGCCGTAATAGGAGATCCGTCCTGAAACTTCCCGCCGGGGCGCAGTTTGAACACGATCGCCATGCCGTCGTCGGTGAACTCCCAGCTTTCCGCGATCTCCGGCTCGATAACGGAGTAATCGTAAGACAGGCTGCCGTCATCGAGCGTCTTGGTGCCGAAGCTGACGAGGCGGTCGTAGACATTCACCGCCACCTGGTAGCTCGGCCGGTTCGTGCCCGTGCGATGGATATCCAGACTGTTGATGGTCTGACCGGTGACGGCCACCACCACGTCATTTCCGGCCGCCGTTGCCGGCAGCACTTTCAAAAACGGTAAAACCGATGCTCCGAACGCCGTTGCGCCGGCACCTTTCAGGAAACTGCGGCGTGAAGTGTCGTTGGTCATATCAATCCCCTCTTGGAAGGAAGGCGCGATACGCCCTTCCCGCTTTCCAGCACGATGCGCGGAACGGGTGCGTACTTCTATTGCTATTTTTGCAGCCTTGTGCTTCAAAATTTGCAGCACAACTGCCAAGGCCCTGAAAATGAAACATCTTCAGACCCTCAAACTGATCGATGCCGTGAACAAGGCCGGCTCCATCCGGAAGGCCGCCGAAGACATGCACATCACGTCGTCGGCGCTCAACCGGCGCATCCTCGGGTTCGAAGAAGAGTTCGGCGCTCCCATTTTCGAACGTCTCCATGGCGGCGTCCGGCTCAACCCGGCAGGCGAACTCCTGATCGAGCACATACGCGGGCAAATGGCAGACCTTGAGCGTGTGCGCAGCCAGGTTGCCGACTTGTCCGGTCTTCGCCGCGGCCATGTCAGCATTGCCTGCTCGCAGGCCCTTCAGCCCTATTTCATGCCGGCCCAGATCGCGGACTACAGGGCAGAACATCCCGGAGTTTCCTTCTCCGTGCAGGTGCGCGACCGGGAAGCGGCCGAAGAAGATCTCAGGGCGTTCCAGAGCGACCTCGCCCTTGTTTTCGAGCCGGTCCATCTTGGTGACTTCGATGTTCTGCTCTCCGTGGAACAACCTGTCTTCGCCGTCATGGCGAAGGACCATCCGCTTGTCGAAAAACGGGATCTTCGGCTCCGCGACTGCCTGGGGTTCCCCCATGTCGTTCCGCCAAAACGGATCGGTATCCGCTTCCTCCTTGACCTGGCCGTCAGCCGGATGTCGCAGAAACTGGAGCCGATTGCGGAAGCCGACTCATTCGAGTTCATGCGCCACTACGTTCAGCACGAACGCGCCGTCGGCTTTCAGTTCCCCATTGGGCTGAACCTGACCGGGGACGACCGGCTCGTGTTCCGCCCTCTCCCCAAAAGCGACGTTACATACGGAAATCTAACGCTGATGCAGATGAAGGGACGAACCCTTTCCGTCGCCTCCGCCAGATTCGCCAACCAGCTCGCAGCCACACTCAATGACCGGGCCGTCGCGCCGAACCGATAAGACCTGCGGGAGACCTCCGGAACCGCCGTCCTCCGCCGTATCCAGGTCAGGTGCTGCGCAACGTGTGCCGGACCGACCCATATCCGCTCGCATTGCCGCAAGAGCACCGGTCAGGTCCCCGGATTTTCTCGGACCAGGCATCTCCGGACTCCGAAAAGCAGGACGCAGTCCATCTCGTTGGCACATGATTGTGGACAGCCCGCAACTTGTTGCGCTAGCCGCCTAACGCCGCCGCCGATTGCAACCATAGCCTGACGCAACTGCAACGAGGTAGCGGGGCTGATTCATGACCTTCGAATTCACGAACACCGGGCTCAATCTATTGAGCCGTGAGCTGACCATGGAACGCTGTCGAACCAGCGCCACGCGGCCAGAGCCGATCGACTGATCAGCCTATGACGTTCTGTCTGACCGCCCCGGTACCGAAGCTGACATTTGCGCGGAAATCCAAGGAAAAGCCGGTCCCCGGTACGACCGGTTTTTGCGGACCCAGTCGTCCTCCGTCGCAAATCATCGCCCAACAGGCGCATTGTGCGCCCCCGGCGCCAGCGCTTCGGCAAGGAATTGCCGGGGCTCATCCGGCAGCAATCCCAGGCTCCAACACGAGAGAGCACTGAACAATGGCGAAGGCCAATTTCGAGGCATGGGCTCCTTATCCGGAAACGGACAAGGACCGGCATGCAAAGAAAAAACAGGAACTCGGCAAAAAGTGGATCCGGGCGGGCACCCTCCTGGCGACTGCCACAGCCCTGGTGATCTTCTGCCTCGCGTTCGTCAGCTGGATCACTTTCATGTTCGGCTGGCATGTCCCCGTGATCCTTGTCCTGATCGTTTCCAAGGTCATTCTGATCGTTGCCGGGGTGAAGAGTATTGAGGATTAGAGCGCGCGGCCATCATGGTTCTGACTGACGACATAATCGATCAGTACATAGAGATGCTGAACAGCTACGGAAACGCGTTTTCCGTCAACTTCAAGAAATACGACGCTATAAAAGATGATGATTCCAAACGAAATATTGGCGGAGAAATCGACAAGTCCCTGGCGGAGGTTCTGAAAGCAGTCAATGGCTTTGCATCAACGCTGAGATGCCTTCAGACCGAAAAGCTCCCTTTTTTCGGCAGATCAGCCCTCAAAAGAAAGCGCGAGCAATTGCTCGTTCACTCCCACAGAAACCTAACACTGATGACTAGCGGTATCGCCACCGTTCCAAAGGTCTTTCTGGACGGCGCGAACCTGCAAATCACGCGCGACGTTCTGAGGGAAAAATCGATGGGTTAAGACTTCGTGTAAGCGAAGGGTGGGCCCATGTGGGCGGTCGTGGAAGCTCGCATCTGACTGCGCGCAAAATGCCGTGCCGAATTTGCTCCGGGATGACACGGGCGAACGTTCCCCAAGACCAAACACTTGGCCGTCAAGCCGCGGCAACATGCGGCTGTGCCCCGGTTCTCGGCACGGGACATCTGATCGTCGGCGCTTAAGCCCGTCTCACCCCTGCGGCACCTTCCGAACCCGCAGCGTTTCGCGGTGCCAGACATAGACGCCGGCGGAGACGATCACGGCGGCACCGACATAGGTGAACGTATCCGGGAAATCACCAAAGAAGACCATGCCCCAGATGATCGCGAAGAGCAGCCCGACATAGGTGAACGGAGCAATGGCGCTGGCTTCTGCGACCATGAGCGCCCGGATGACACAGAAATGGCCAAGCGCGCCGACCGCACCCATGACCAGCATCAACGTCGTCGCCGTCGGATCGGGCGTCACCCAGTAGAACGGCACAATCACGCTGAAGACGATCGTGCCGAAGGCGGCGGTATAGAGCAGCGATGTCCAGGCGTCCTCGTTGCGGCCGACAAAGCGTGTGGTGAGCGCATAGCCAGCATAGGCAAAGGCGGCACAGAGCGGCAGCAGAGCGGCGCTCGAAAACACATCCGATCCCGGGCGTATGATGATCAGCGCGCCGACCAGCGCCGCGCCGACGCCGACAGCCCGGCGTGGCCCGAAACGCTCGCCCAGGATCAGCGCCGCGCCAACGGTTATGAGCACCGGGTTGAGCGACATGATCGCGGCGGCGTTTGCCAGGCCGATGATCACGAAGCCGAAAAAGAAGAAGGTCGTCGCCAGGAGCAGGAAAATCGACCGCAGCAGCTGCAGTCCCGGATACCGGGTCTTGAGGACCTGTTTCATCCGCGGCGCGGCCAGAAGCGCGACCACGACCGTCTGTCCGGTATAACGCGCCCAGACCGCCATGACGGTATCGGTGCGGTGCGCGACCTCCTTGGCCATCGCGTCCATCACGCTGAAAAGAAACATCGTCGCGATCATGAGCAAGATGCCTTGCCCCGTACCGCCAAGACTGGGCCTGATTTTCATGAAGGTGCCAAAACTCGCGTAGAACAGATGACTTATAGGATTTTCAACCGGACAAATTAAGCGAAAAGTTTCTATCGGCTCGTTGGATGCCGTGAACCGGAGCCTCCAGGGCCGTCACCCCGCGCCAACGCGTTCAGGCGAACGGCAGGCGCATGGCCTCCGCGATCTTGGAGATCAGGCGGCTTCGCGGTGCATTGCGGCGGCTGGCGAGCACGACGCGGCGCTCAAACGCTCCCGCATCGAGGGGCCAACTGCGGATGCCCTGCGGCACCTCCGTCAAAGCCCGCTTGGGGAGAATGGAAACACCCAGGTCATAGCGGACCAGGGCTTCGACCGCTTCGAACGAGTCGACCTCCATCGCGGTTTTCGGGCGCAGCCCCCTTGCCAGCAGATAGGCCTCGACCTGTTGCGACAACCGGCTTCTGCGGTCGAACCAGATGAAGGAGCGCTCGCCGAGCAGTTCATCCAGCGAGCCGAGCGGCTCCGTCAGCGATGTGATGACGTGAAACGGTTCGTTGCAGATCCCCGCCAGCGCCAGGTTGGGATCGTCCATCTTGGGGTCAGTCACAAGGGCTGCGTGAACGGTGCCGTCGCTCACCAGTTCGATCAGCCTTTGTGAGAGCGCCACCATGAGCTCCACCTTCAGGTCCGGGTGTTCGGCATGAATGGCGGCGAGCGCCGGAGCGGTGATGTTTGAAATTGTCGATGGAACCGCCCCGAGCGTTACCCGGCCATGCAGCCGACGCCTGTCGGCAAGGGCCTCGATATCGCTGGAGATATCCTCCATGCGCCTGGCATGTTCCACCAGCGCAAGGCCTTCGGCCGTCAAAACCGGAGGGCGTTTGGAGCGGTCGAGGATCTGAAACTTCAGTTCTTCCTCGAGCGCCTTGATCTGAAGGCTGACGGCAGAATGGCTCAAACCGAGGCTTCTGGCCGCCGCATTCAGCGAACTGTGCTGCGACACGGCGATCACTGTTTTGAGAAAGCGAAGGTTCATAAGATGCGATAGCGTTAGGTTTTCTAACTTTATATCTTAGTTTTTATCGCTTTTCCATTGGTTTTGTAACGATTATCCTGCTGTCATGTCTTCAAGGGGCAAGACGACGGGCTGGGCGGTCCGGGATATCCGTCCGCGAAGAGGCCATTTCCATGAACACCCATGCCGCTTTCTTCACCAGGGACCGGACGGCCAATCCGTGGCTCGACCGGATGCGGGACCTTTCACCCGGGATCGCGGACCGAGCTGCCCGGTGGGACCGGGAGCGCAGCTATTGCTGGTCCAATATCGCAGATCTTTCAGAAGCCGGCCTCATGGGCATGACGATCCCGCGGCGCTTCGGTGGCGGCGGGGCATCGTTTCTCCAGGTCGCCGAAGTGGTGGAAGAAGCAGCGCGCCATTGCACGCTGACGGCGCGGGTCCTGGTTGAGGCGAATATGGGCGGTATCAGCGCCGTCATGGCCTATGGCACGGACGCGCAACGCGCATTCGCGGCCCCGATCGTGCTGGCGGGCGACAAACCGGCCATCTGCATTTCCGAACCGGATGCGGGCAGCGCCGCCACACAAATGACCACGCGCGCGGACCGCCGGGGCAATCACTGGGTTTTGAATGGCCGCAAGCACTGGATCACCGGTGGCGGCGTTTCGAAGCTTTATCTGATCTTTGCCCGCGCCTTTGACGAAGACGGATCCGAACTCGGCATCGGCGGATTTCTCGTTCATGTCGACCCGGCAAAAGGCATCGAACCCGACGGTTTTGCAGTGGTGCGCCTTGAACGCACGATGGGACTGTGCGGCATGCCGGAAGCGGAACTCAGCTTCGATAATCTCGAAGTGCCGGACGACATGGTATTGCGCACCCCGTCCGGCTTCGAACAGGGGTTCAAGGACCTGATGACGGCCTATAACAGTCAGCGGGTCGGTGCCGGAACCATCGCAATGGGGGTTGCTGCCGGGGCACTGGACCGTGCCAAGCAGTATGTCAGGGAGCGGGAGCAGTTCGGCAGGCCGCTGGCCGAGTTCCAGGGGCTTCAGTGGATGATCGCCGACATGGAAGCACTGGTTCATGCCTCCCGGCTGATGCTTTTCGAGGCCGCGCATACTGCGGCTTTCTCCGAGACCGGCTTCCCCGACATGACGAAGGCGGCCCAGGCAAAGGCTTTCGCGTCGGAAAATGCCATCAAGGTGGTGAATGACGCCCTTCAGATGTTCGGCGCGCGCGGTTATGGTGACCTGGAGCCGCTTGAGCGCATGTACCGCGATGTACGCATGTTCACGATCGGCGGCGGAACCGCACAGATCCTGAAGACACAGGTCGCCGGGTCCG
Organism: Roseibium sp. MMSF_3412; assembly: GCF_030733265.1. Classification (GTDB taxonomy): domain Bacteria; phylum Pseudomonadota; class Alphaproteobacteria; order Rhizobiales; family Stappiaceae; genus Roseibium. The sequence goes on from NZ_JASHJI010000001.1 coordinate 42,801, forward strand.
TCCTTGGGATAAAGACACCGCAAACGCGCCAGGGAACTTGAAGCACATAGAGCGAAGTTCCGGCGACCGGGAGGCCGATCGGCATGGGACTGAGCAGTTACAAGGATGCGAACGATCTGAGCTACACCTCAAGTTCGCCTGACAGCGCACAGGCGTTCTGCGAGCTTACAACCGCCTATATGGGATTTCGGCGTGAGACGGGCGCGATTCTGAAGGGCCTCCTGGAAAGCGATCCGGACATGCCCATGGCCCTTTGCGCCAAGGGCTATTTTGCCAAACTGATGGGCAGCTCAAACCATTCCGCGCGTGCTGCCAGGACGTCCGAAGATCTGAACGGTCATCTTGCCAGGATCGATGCAAACGAACGCGAGAAGCAGCATGCCGCGGCGCTGTCTTCATGGTGCGACGGTGATCTGGAGAAGACCACGCGCATCTGGGAAGATATCCTGCTTCAGCATCCGACCGACGGACTTGCGCTCAGGCTGGCCCATTTCACGCATTTTTATTCCGGCAACGGCCGCCAGATGCGCGACTCGCTGGCGCGGGTGCTGCCGCTCTGGTCTGAAGACCATCCGGACTATGGCTTCCTGCTGGGCATGTATGCCTTCGGCCTGGAAGAGTCCGGGGAATACGCAAAGGCCGAAGAATACGGACGCGCAGCCGTGGCCCGCAATCCGCAGGATGCCTGGTCGGTGCACTCGATCGCGCATGTGCTGGAAATGACCGAACGCCACGAAGAGGGCATCGCCTGGGTCGCGGGCCTTGAGAAGGACTGGTCAACCGTCAACAATTTCCGCTTTCACCTTTACTGGCACAAATGCCTCTACCACCTTGAACGCGGTGAGTTCGACCTGGTCCTGAAAATCTACGACGAGCAGGTCGCCTCGGACATTGCATCCGATTTCTATCTCGACATCTGCAACTGCTCGTCGCTGCTCTGGCGGCTGGAAATGTTCGGGATCGATGTCGGCGACCGCTGGAGCGACCTGTCGTCGGTGGCGCAAAAGCATCTCGGCGACAAGGACCTGATCTTTGTCTCCCTGCATTACCTCATGGCCCTCGTGGCCAACGGCGACAGGGCCGCAGCTCAGCAGCTTCAGGACGGTTTGCGGGACTGGTCCGGCCTCGACGGGACACAGGCACGGATCTGTGCTGATGTCGGCCTTGCCATTGCCGACGGGCTACAGAGCGCCTGCGACGGTGATTTTGCGACTGCCGTCGCACGCATGGAACCCGTGCGCTACAGCCTGAACCGGATCGGTGGCAGCGCCGCGCAGCGCGACGTCTTCATGATGATCATGCTGGACGCGGCCAAGGCCAGTCACGATGCCCTCAAGGCACGGGCGCTTTTTGCCGACAGGCTGGGCGACAAGGTGCATTCCAGCTGGACCTGGAAAAACTACAGCAGCATTCTTGAAACCATGGGCCGGACAGACGAGGCCGCCCGGGCCCTTGAGAAATCCCGCAAGGCTCTGGCAAGGTGACATAGATACCCTGAAGAACTTGGCGAGATACCAACCTGCAGCGGACCGGCAAGCCAGCGGTTAAATCAGGTGATCGCGTGCCTTGCCGGATGCCCGTCTAGAGAACGGGGCACAGGTCCCTGCCCGTTTGAAAACTTCTTTGAAGCAGGTCGTCCCGCCTTTCCTTCGAGCCGTCAGCACCGCAGAGCAATTCGAGTTTGCGCGGCGTCACTCCGAAATATCCGAAGGTTCCGCGTATCCAGGCGGTTTCCAGTGCCTGTCGATAGCCCTTCTCTTCCACTTCGTCTGACCGCGCACCAGCTGGAACGAGAAGAACGCCCGGACGCTTGCGCTGAAGCGATCCTTCCGGATCATCCAGCTGATCATAAGCCCAGCCCCAGCTCCAGACGCGGTCGATCCATCCCTTGGTCATGGACGGCATGCCCCACCAGAAGAGCGGGAAGACAAGGCAGATCGCATCCGCCCGGGCGATCCTGACCTGCTCCTGCACAACGTCTTCCATCGCGCTGGCATCCCCGTCCGCTTCGACGTCGGCCATTGTCCAGCGCGGATCGAACTGCTCTGCATGCAGATCCGCAAGTTCAACCGAATGGCCCGCGGACCGCGCCCCTTCCATGAAGGACTTGGCAACGGCCGCAGAGAAGGACTTCGGGTTGGGATGATCCAGAACGGTCAGTATGTGCACAGGCAATCTCCAGTCTTGACTGTCGGACGTGAAACACGTGCCAAGACCAATTGCCCGCCTGGCTGATCTTGCTCACAGCCGGAGGTTCTAGGGCCTCAGGTTAACTTGAGATCAAGCAGAAAATTCAATCAAAGCCGTTTCCTGAAAGCAGGGAACGATGCTCCGGCGGCAATTGGCGACGTTCTCAGAAGACGCGCCGCGCCTTCAGCCAGGCCTGTCTGACGACCGGATGGCCAGCATGGAGGCCAACCTGCAGGAGGTCCGCGCGCTTGCCGATTGCGATCTCTCCCCTGTCCGTCAGGCCGGACACGTCAGCCGGTGTCTTTGTCACCGTCCGGAGGGTCGCCGGAAGATCCTCGTTGAAGTCCTCATTGAAGGCGATCATGAAGGCGGCGTCCAGCATCGACCGGGGTACGTAGTCGGACGCCAGAATATCGACCAGTCCTTCCCTCATCAGGTCCTTGACGGCAACGTTGCCGGATTGCGAGCCACCGCGAAGCACATTGGGGGCGCCACCGACGACAAACATGTCGTGGCTCTTTGCCTTGCGCGCTGCCGCCAGCGTGCATGGAAACTCGGACACCGTGACGCCTTCGGCGAGCGCTTCGTCGACATGATGCAATTCGGTGTCGTCGTGGCTGAGCAGAGGCAGGCCGCGCGCGTGGGCGAGCGCGATGACAGCCGGGCGGACCTTCGCGCTGATATCGTCGGAGAAATTCAAAAGGCCCTGCACTGACTTTTCCGCTTCGGTGCGGGTTTCGCCGGTATCGGCCATGCGCCGTTGCATATAGGCCTCGATGTCCTTGCTCTGACGGCGGCCCGGCAGATGTTCCATGACGGAAACCATGCGCACGATCGGCTTTCCGATGTTTTCTTCCGTCAGCCGCGCCGTTTCCGCATCGGTGATCTCGCAGCGAAGATGCACGAGATGTTCAGCGCGGAAGAGCCCGGCCGACTGGGCCGCTTCGATGGCGTCCACCATCGGCCCGAGCACTTCGCGCCGTTCCGGTCTTGTCACTGTCGCGCCGACGCAAAGACTGTCGAACACCGTGGTAATGCCGCTGCCGATAATCTGCGCGTCATGCGCAAGGGCGGCGCGCAGCGGGTCCCACCTCACATGCGCGCGCGGGTAGACATGTTTCTCGAAATGATCGGTGTGAATGTCGACAAGGCCGGGGATCAGGTAGTCTCCTTCCAGATCCAGACCGGCCTGTGGCGCAAGACCCGTGTCTATGGAAACAATCTGCCCGTCGGAGACAGCCACGTGCCCCTCGACAACCTCATCAGCGAGGACGATCCTGGCGTTCTTGAGAACGGTCAGTTCGCTTCCGGTCGGCAGGGTCTTGTCGGCAAAGGTCATGGCTCACTCCGGCTCGGCAGTCGACCCGTGTTGACGGGATCGCGCCGTGTTTGTTCAGGAAAGAGGCCTTCTACTCCCAAACCGGGCACCTAATGTGACAGTTTGGGGAAGAGACTGTGACATCCCGAGGGTTCGGCCCGAAACGCGCATCGTGTCCGGGCCAATCCTTTTACCGCACCATGGTCAGTCTGTTCCAGTCGGCATAATCCGGTGAACCCTCGCGGCGGATTTCACCCCGATAGCCGTATTCCACCATGTGCACCATCACGGAGCTGTCGTCGGCCAGAATGACGGCATAACTCTCGTGAAGATCGGACGCGCTGAGGTTGCCGCCATTTCCGAAGTCTGGCCATCCGGCGTGGTTGGTTCCGCGCGGCGCGCTGAAAGGCACCCCATGAAACGATCCGCAAAGCGGCAGATGGCAATGGCCATGAAAAATATGCCGGATCCTGGACCTGTGCTTCCTGACGACGGCTCCGAATGCGTCGGCATCCTGCAACATGATCTTGTCCATCGGCGCGATCCCGGTCGGGACGGGATTGTGATGCATGAAAAGGAAGACATTGTCCGGCGAATAACTCAGCTGCGCGTCGAGCCAGCGCAGGCGCTGGTCGCAGTAGTATCCTGCATGCGAATTCGGACCCCACGTGTCGAGAAGAAGCGCGCGGCCTCCGGGAAGATCCAGGACCGACTGGACAAAGCCGTTTTCGTCGACAAGATGCGGAAAGACAGAGGTGAACACATCGCGCTTGTCGTGATTGCCGATACACAGGGATACCGGGACTGGCGAGGCGGCAATCAGGTCCTTGAGCCGAAGATAGTCGGCACGATCGCCCCAGTCGGACAAGTCGCCCGTGATGACAAGCGCATCCGCATCCGGATGATGGGTGACCGCATGAGCGAGCGCCTTCTTGAAATTATCGTTCGGTTCGCGTCCGCCAATGGTTTCACCGGGCGTGGTCAGGTGAATGTCGGTCAGTTGAAGAAGTTTCACATCTTCCTCCGATTGTTGTTCTGATTGGACTGCTGCCCGCTGACGCGGGCAGCAGCGGTTTTCGGAAAGAAGCGTGATCAGTTGGACGGCAGCAGGTCCTGAACTTCTTCGCTCAGGTCTTCCTGTAGTTCGCCCATGTCCTCGAACTCGCCCGTGACGATACCTTCGATGCCGTCATAGATAACCTGGGTGATTGCCAGGCCGTTGTCGCCCGGATAGGCCTGCCAGTCACGCAGCAGCGGCAGCTGGCGCACCGCCGTTTCCTTGTTCGGGTTCTGCTTGTAGAAGTCGGCAAGAATGACTTCGTTCGCAGCCTTGTTCGGCGGCATGTAGCCGGTCGTGCGGGCGACATCGGCAGCGCCTTCACCGGATGTGATGAATTTCAGCCATTTCCAGGACGCGTCCAGAACCTTCGGATCGTCGCTGGAGGAAACCAGCATGGCGGCGTTGCCACCGGCCGGCAGGCCCATCGGGCCGCTTGAAACCAGACCCGGATATTCGTTGGTCTTCAGTTCAAAATCGCCCTTGGCACGCTCGACCGCGCCCAGCGCGGAGGTCGACCAGAACATCATGCCGATCTCGCCGGCGGAGAAGGACGCAAGCGCCGCTTTCCATTCGATATTCTGCATGTCGCAGCCGCGGAAAAGACCTTTCATGGTCTCAAGAGCCTTCAGGCCTTCCGGCGATGCAATCTGGATTTCGTTGCCTTCCATGGTCGCCTTGTCCTGCGACCACATCAGCGCCTGCAGGAACCAGTTGCCGGTGATGTTCCAGCCCCAGAACATCGGGTTCTTCACACCGGCCTCGCGCAGCGTTCCGCAGACCTCGACAACCTCGTCCCAGGTCTTGGGAAGCTGATCGGCGGAAGTGATGCCGGCCTTCGCCATCACGTCCATGTTGTAATAGCCGACCGGAAGCGAGACGGAAAACGGCAGGCCGTAAATGTCGTCGTTGAACGTGCCGAGTGACAGCATCGCATCGTGATAGCCGTCCTTGGCGAAGTCTTCTTCCTTGAGGATGAACGGCTCGAGCGACTTGGCGATGCCCTTTTCGACCAGGATCGCCTGACGGTTGAGACCCTGCATGGTGACGTCGGGCAACGTGCCGGCGACAGCTTCCCGCAGGATGGTGTTGGTGCCGTCCTCGTAGGATTCGTACGTGGCGCGGATCTTCACGTCGATGTTGGGATGCTGCTCCTTGAACTTGGGCAGGATCTTTTCATAGGTCACATCGAACAGGTGACTGTAGGGGTAAGCGAACTCGATGGTAATCGTGTCTTCTGCCTGTGCGGCGGAAGCCGCAAGCAGCATTGCTATTGCGGTGAGGGTCTTTTTCATGGAACTCTCCGTCTGTTGCCGGGGGAACGGCAGGTCGCCAAACTCGCCCGTTCCCAGGTGATCCCTTGAGTGGGATTTCGGTGATGGGACCGCCTGAGGGCGGTCCCGCAAATCGGCCGGGTCATTTCATTCCCGACAGGGTGATGCCCTCGATGAAGCGCCGCTGCGCGATCATGAATGCCACGATCAGGGGCGCGACGATGATGGTTGCCGTGGCCATCATCGGCCCGAAATTGTCGCCGTCCGCATCGCCCTTGAATTCGCGCAGACCGAGCGGTGGCGTGAACAGGGAGCGGTCTCCCGTGACAACGATGCGCGGCCAGAAATAGTCGTTCCAGTGGGCAACCACCGAGAAGATCGCAAAGGCGAGAAGCGCCGGGACCGCTGTCGGCAGCATCACGTTCCAGATGATGGAAAACTCGCTCATGCCGTCCATGCGCGCCGCGTCGATGAGATCGTCGGGAACCGTCATGAAGAACTGCCGCATGAGGAAGATGCCGAAGACCGAAATCGTCCAGGGAATGACCAGGGCGGCGTAGGTGTTGGTGAGCCCGAGCTTCGCCAGCATGATGTAAAGCGGCAGCGCGATGGCGTGAACGGGGATAAGCAGGCAGAAGAGAACCAGGCCGAAAACGGCTTCCCGGCCCCAGAAGCGGAGCTTTGCAAGCGCGTAAGCGCAAGGCAGCGCGACAAGCACCTGGATGAAGAAGATTGACGCGGTCACGACGACACCATTGAAAAGGTAGCGGACCAGCGGTGCCTTTTCGAAAGCCGTGGTGTAATTGTAGATGAACGGCGTCACCATGCAGTCGGCAACATCCCTGCCGAGCTTGATGCAATAGTCGTCCCGGAAAAGCTCCTGCGTTCCGAAGAACCCGCCCGTGTTCTGCATGATCTCGGCCGGGCTTTTGAAGCTGTAACTCAGCATCACGTAGAACGGCAGCAGCACGATCAGGCTTCCGACGATCAGGACGGCATGCTTGGCCGTCTCGGCCACCGAAAACCGGAAGGCGGGAAGGGAAACCGAACTTGTGGCCGGAAGGCTCGCTTCGCTCATGTGTAGTGCACTCTTCTTTCAACGATCCAGCGCTGCATCAGCGTGAGGAACATGACGAAGGCGAGGAAGACCACGGTAATCGCGGCGCCGATGCCCATCAGGTTCTGCTGGATCGCCTTTTCGTAGATTGCGAACATCATCACGTAGACCGACTTCGACGGCCCTCCCCCTTGCGGGTAGAACGCCTCGACAGTGTCGAAGACCTGGAAGGAACGGATGAAGGAAATCGTGACGACAAACACGGTTGTCGGGCCGAGCATGGGCCAGGTGACCAGGCGGAACCGATCCCAGGCCGTTTCAGCACCGTCCATCTCGGCAGCGTGATAAAGTTCACGCGGCACACTCGTCAGCCCGGCGAGGTAGAGCACCATGTTGAAACCAAAGCCTTGCCATACACCGATGAAGGCCACGGTCCAGATCGCGTAGTCGCGGTCGGTCAGCCAGAGCGGGAAGCCGCGTTCGCAGCCATGCGCAAACCAGGACCAGCTTTCCAGAAACGACCCGCAACCGCGCTCCAGCGTGGAATTGACGATGCCGATCGTCGGGTGGAAGGCGAACTCCCAGACAATGGCCATCGCGATCAGTGCCGCCATGACCGGCAGAAAATAGATCGTCTTGTACAGATCACCGAAACGCCTGGTGGAATTGATCAGGAGCGCGGCCCCAAGCCCAAGTCCGACAGACAGCGGCACGACGACGAAGACATAGCGGAAGGTCGCCCCGAACATCTTTTCGTAGGTCGAGCGGGTGAAGATCTTCTCGTAGTTTTCCAGGCCGACAAATTCGGCACCCGGATTTCCGAGGCTGTAACTTGTAAAGCTCAGTGCACCTGCAATTGCGATCGGCATCAGCAGGATGACGACCATCAGAAACAGGGCGGGGCCGACAAACCACCAATGCGCCTTCGCGGTCTGCATCACGCCACCTCGGCAACGTTGCCGGTACCGGCGGTCCTGATGTCCAGCCGCTTTCCGTCCTTGCCGAAAACCAGCGCCCGGCCGTGCTCGCGGATGACATGGACCGTCTGGCCGAACGAGGCCCCCTGCCCCTCGTGCGGCGACACCCTTACGACAAGCCGCTGAGATCCGTTCAAAACCGATACATGCAGGTAGATGTCCGCGCCCAGGTTTTCCTTGTGCACGACCTGGCCGGAGAGCGCTTCCGGCGTGCCCTTTTCGCAGAGAGACAAATGCTCGGGGCGCAGGCCGATACTGACCGAACCGACCACACCCTGCGTTGCCGCGCGCGACAGCACGATTTCGCCGCAGCGGGCGTATCCGTTGTTGTCCAGCGATCCTGGCAGGAGATTGATCCTGGGTGCGCCGACAAACTCGGCAACCCTTATGTCCTGCGGATCGTTGTAGACGGTATGCGGCGCGCCGAGTTGAAGGATCTCTCCATCCATCATGACGGCCATCCGGTCCGACATGGTCAATGCTTCCGCCTGATCATGCGTGACATAGACGAAGGTCGTCTTCAACGAGCGGTGCAACTCGGCAAGCTCAGAACGCATGTGAATGCGCAGGGCGGCATCGAGGTTTGAAAGTGGCTCGTCCATCAGGAATGCAACGGGTTTGCGAACCATGGCCCGGCCGAGCGCTGCCCGTTGCCGCTGCCCGCCCGACAACTGGCCGGGTTTGCGGTCCAGCAGGTGACCGATCTTCAGGATTTGCGCCGTTTCGCGGACCTGCTCGACTATCGCCCTGTATTGGCCGCGGGCAAACACGGGCCCGAGCAGCGGCAAGCGGCCAGTAAGCGAAAGATCGCGCAGCTTCAGCGGGGTCATCATGTTCTGGAGAACGGTCAGGTGCGGATAAAGCGCGTAGGACTGGAACACCATGGCCAGGTTTCGCCTTGCCGGACGGACGGCATTCACGGTCTGACCGCCGATCACGACCTCTCCCGAAGACGGGGCTTCCAGACCGGCGAGAATGCGCAATAGGGTTGACTTGCCACAGCCCGATGGTCCGACCAGCGTCAGGAATTCTCCGTCCGCAATATCAAGATTGATTCCGTTCAGAACCGACGTGGTTCCAAAGCTCTTTTCTATCGCTGACAAGGATATCGCGGTCATGTGTCGCCCCCGGTTACGCGAGCAACCTAGTCAGGCTGATTGAACCGGGTGTGACGTAATATTAGTGTTGCTAATAGCACCTAAGGTTTGACAGCGCTGGTAACACGGAACTGTCATGAACACGCCGCCAAGTCCCTATCAGATCAAGGCCTTCACGCATGTCGCGCGGGAGGGAAGCTTTTCGCTGGCGGCCAAGGTCCTCGGCGTCACGCAATCCTCGGTCACGCAACATGTCGGCAAACTGGAAACGGTGATGGGAACCCAGCTGTTCATCCGCCGCCGCGGCGCACTGGAACTTACCCGCGCGGGCAAGGAACTCTTCGCCATTTCCGACCGGCTGACGACGCTGGAGCAGCTGGTCAACGAGAAAATCAGCGATTTCAGCGCCCTCACTGACGGACATATCAAACTGATCGCAAACGCTCCGCGCCCTGCCATGCCGATCATTGCCGAATACGGAAAGCGATACCCGCAGGTCCAGATCGACTTCACCCTCTATGACTGGACGACGGCGATGTCCCTCCTGAATGAACGGCAGGTCGACATGGCGATCATCACGGAGCCGCCGCCAGGCGACAGCTTCGTCACCCATGAATTGCGCCGTTCAAGGTATATGGCGTACACGCGGTGCGATCATCCGCTGGCAAACAGGGATGTGGTGTCGCTCAAGGAACTGCAATGCGAAACGCTGGTTCTGCCTGGTGATGGATCGCTGACGCAGAGGGTGGCAAACTCAAAAATCCGCAAGCACGGCCTGACCTTTTCTCGCATTTTGAAAACGACCACGTTCCCGATGGTCAAGGAGGCGCTCTTGCACAGTCTGGGCGTCGGCCTCCTGCTGGAAAACAGCCTGTACCCGTCACAGAATCTTGTCGCGATCCCGGTTGAGGAAATGCCGGAAACCTATCGTGACTGTGTGGTTATACCCAAGGACAAGAATGACCTGCGCCTGATCAAGAGCTTTCTCGGCGTTTGCATAGAGCTGGTGGTCTCGGAAGAAAGACGCGTCCAATAAGACAAAGCGCTTGGGGACAAAAGGCCGAGCGCACCTCACGCGGCAAGCGTGAGCGCGCCGCGTGGCTGCAGTGTTGCGACGGAAGTGTCGCCGAAACCGCGGATGTCGACCATCCTGGGATCAGCCGCGACCAACCCTTCCGGACCATCAGCGCAGAATTCGGCAGTCGCCGTCACTTCCATCGGCTTGGAGAGCGCCTGCAGCCGGGACGCAAGGTTCACAGCGGGACCAAACACATCGTAAACGTATTTCTGGACACCCACGACGGAGCCGACAACAGAGCCGGATGCAACGCCGATCCGGGCCTGCCACTTGTGTTTATGGCTCTGGTTCCGCCTTTCCAGATAACGGATCATCTTGAAGGCGCACTGGGCAACCGCAGAGGCATGATCCGGGTCAGGTGTCGGCAGACCTGCGACGGCAAGATAGGCGTCGCCGATTGTCTTGATGCGCTCGCAGCCGTGCATCTCCGCGATGCGGTCAAAGGCCGTGAAAATATCGTTCAGCTCCGTCACCGTGACGGTCGGATCGGCGGCCGCGGCCATCTGGGTAAAGCCGACAAAATCCAGCATCAGCACGGACACCGGTTCGTAGAGTTTCGGCGTGACCGTTCCAAACGCCGTGTACTCCTCGTAGACAGAGCGCGGCATGACGTTGAGCAACAACTTCTCGACGCGGTTCTTTTCCAGTTCCAGTTCACGCGCCTTGCGCTCGGCAATGCGTGCATAGCTGTCGATCATGGCTTCGGTCTCGCGCAGACGCGAAATGTTCTGGCATTCGACAACGAGTATTTTCCGGCCGTCACTTTCCGCATGCCGGATCACCGTCTCGATTGTCAGGAGCCGGCGCCGGCGTTTCAACGCGACATCGAGCTTGACGGCCTCCCGCCCTTGCAGGCGCTCCAGCAACTCCTCGCGTGTCACATTCTCAAGCGCATCATCCAGCGTCGCGTTGTCCTCTACCCCGAACCAGTCGGCAAAAGCCGGGTTCCGGTAGCGGATCTTCAAATCCTCCGGATCCGCCAGCGCCACACCGACCCCGATATTGGACAGCATGCGCATGCTGATCGTATCGATATTCATGCCGCCCTGCTCCTTCTGACAATCACCGAACGCCGCGCTTCAACGGCCGCGATCGCCTTGACCCGATCCTGCTTCTCGAAACCGGCGTCGGTCAGGGTTTCGTTCAGGATCAGCGCGATCTCGTCGAAATGGTGGTGCTCGACCTCCAGATGTGCATGCGCCATTGCCAGACGCGCGTCCGATATCTCGACCGGTCCGCCAAGCAGACCTGCGATCATCTTGGTCTGGTGATCAATGAGCCGGGCCATATTGACGTGTTCGAAGAAGTGGCCGACGACATCATTGTCGAGCGCGCGTTCATAGAACTCCGTCACGACCTGGCGCACGCCCGGAAAACCACCGTATTTTTCGTAAAGTGTCTGCTTGTTGCCCGTCATTTGATTGCTCCGTTGTCGGTGTCTGCGCTTGAGGAGACGCGCGGGCCGGAAAGCGCCCGCGCATTCTGAGGCTTTACGTTTCCAGAGATCTCAGTGTTTCCGGATGATGATTTCCGAATATTCGGCCGGGACGATCATGGCCCGTTCGCCACCGACGGAGGCCGTCTCGGCGACCGCAACGAGATCAGTCTCAAGTGCTTCGGCACCGTCCTCGCCAACCGCCTGGAACGCCTTGTTCATCGGACCGTAGATCTCGCGCCAGGTCTCGACCCAGTCGCGGGCAGAGCGGTAGCGGAAGACGAACGTGCGGGAAGCAACACGGATCGATGCGGCCTGCGGTGCGAAGAGTTCGCGCAAACGGTCTTCCGATGCCCATTCCAGGGGAGACCGCACACCGGCGGGCGGCGGCATGTGCCGGCCGATCGTCTTGAAGACCTGGCCGATGAAACCGGCCGGCGTCCAGTTGGCCATGCCAATGCGTCCACCGGGCTTCAGAACCCTCATCATCGATCGGGCAGCGGCCTCCTGATCGGCGGTGAACATGACACCGAAGGTCGATGTGACGACATCGAATGTTGCGTCGTCAAAAGGCAGGTCTTCCGCGTCGGCCTCGCGGAAGGCAACCGCCAGGCCTTCCGCCTTTGCGCGCTCCATGCCGGCGCGAAGCCAGGCCTCGACGTAGTCGGTGGAAACGACGTCACAGAAACGGCGGGCTGCCGCCAGTGTCGCGTTGCCGTTGCCGGCGGCGACATCCAGTACGCGCTCACCCGGTGCAAGGTCCAGTTCTTCGGCAAGTGTTTCACCCACGATCTGAAGCGTGGTGCCGACCGCCGGATAATCGCCGGTCGACCAGACGGTCTGCTGGCGCTGCTTGACCGCCTTGAGGTCCGGGCCTTCAAAGGATGGCTGATTGAGTACGTTCATCATTGTGCTCCATTCATGTTCAAGTTGACGGAGCATTGATCGCACTGACGGGGATGGAGCGCTTGAAGATTGCCTGAGGGGGCCGTGGGGAATATCTGAGGAGAGCCTGAAATCTCATGGTTTTTACGGAATATGCGCTGATTTCAAGCCACCCAGCGCTTCCAGGATGCTAAACGGTCGTGCGCTCGCGCGGGTCGAAGTCGCTAACTTCCAGGCAGTAAATAGCGATCGCCTTCAAGCAAGGAACCGGGCCGATATCACCCGGCCCGGTTCCCATGCGATATTCACCGTTCAACTCAGCCGCACTGCAGGTCGGCTGTGTGTTTCATATGGGCGCGATTGGCTTCGATATAGGCGATCATGCCCGCAAAGACGCTTGGCTGTCCGTCGAAACCGGACCATGGCTTGAAGTGCGGAATATGCAGGAACGTGGTCGAGTCGCGCTTCAGCAGATTTGCGAAGACGGAGGCAACGATGCGTCCTCCTGCTCCGGTCAGTTTGCCGCCGCCATGGATCTCGGCTTCCTGCAGGGCATAGAACCAGAGCGGTGTCCGTGTGAAGCCCTTCGCCGCGAGTTGCTCCGGTACCGGCACCACAGGCGTTCCGAGCCTGGCGGCCACATGCTGGCCGCTGGCAAGCTGGTAGGTGTAGCGATCCCGGATCATGTTGCGCAGAGCAAGGTTTCGCGCCTGTTCGACGGTCAGGCTTTCCTCGATATCGGCCAGCTCGATCCCGTTGTGCACGAACGGAAGGTTCAGGAGCGGTGCGCCCAATCGGGGACCGACCGGACGCGCCTTTTGCGCTGCCGGACCGCCTGCCAGCTGGAAATACATTCCCAGCTCGATATTTCCGTCGACAGAACGCGGCCCGAAACCGGGAAGTGCGAACAGACCTTTGTGCTCGCCGCCCTCATGCAATGCATATTTGAACTGGGTCGTCGCATGGCCGAACCGGTAACAGGCGCCGGAAAACTCGACCGGCATCACGGGTGCATTCCAGCCAAACGCCTCTTCCCTCAGGGCCCAGTCCAGGCATGCCTGATCGACAAAGTCGGGCAACAATTCGTTCCAGACAACCCATTGATAGTGCAAGCGAATAAAGCGACGCACTTCCTCGAACCCGCTCAGTTTCGGATTCACATGCGCATGCCAGATGTCGTCGCTCATGCCGTGATGCGCGCAGGCGACAATATCGTTTGCTGTGTTGCCGTTCTCAACGTGCTTGCTCATCAGGAGGTTGTGCAGCTCGATGAAGATGCCCTGGACCTGCGCGACGATGATGTTCTCATCGTTGCGGGGGTCGCCGATCAAGGCTTTGCCGGCGCAGGTCCTTGCAAGGTCCCTGGGGTTGTCCTTTCGCCCGAAGACGAGAAAGTGTTCCGCATCACCAGAACCGTAGAGGTGCGGAGACGCCTCGGGCCCGGCACCATAGACGCAGTCCAGATCCAGGCTCGGCGTTCGGATGTTTGCGATCGTTGCAGGGTCGATACGCGATCCCAACGCAGACGTTGCGTCGAGTGTGATGTCGTGATCGACAAACTGACCCAGGAAGGTCATGCCGGCATCGGCTGGACCGTCCGTGTTCTCCGTCGCGGCCATGTCGGACGCAAGATGGTCGAGCGCGTGGATGACGTCCTTGTGCGTGATGTTCTTGATCTTTACCGGGTTCGCCGGAAAGAGACGCCCGAAGGTCTGTGCGAAAGGGCGCGAGGGGCCTTCGCCGTGAATGCAGGTTTTGACGAGTTGATCCAGCCGTGTCAGGCCGTGGTGGGTGCCGGTCATGGTGCCTCCGCGGGACTAAAAATGTACTATTAAAAACGCGGAGATGGTGACGGATTACTTTACGTAAAGTCAAGTACACCCTTCTTGCAATGGTTGCAAAATTGAAGGATATTGGTTGCAGAAATGCGGAAATGTGTTTGTAAACAATACGATCTTTTTTGAAATATTTTTTTGTAAATCGAAGTAAGCAGAATAAGAACAGAATAATACAACCAGAATTCAATCTAAGATTGATATTTTATTTTCGAAATTCAAAATCATAGAAAATTACTTTTGTTTTATGAGCAAACTCAATGTGTTTTCTTGGATCTACACTGCAATTGCAGTCCCGCAAACGCTCGCGGCAGCCCGGTGATGTGCGTTGACCTGCCCGCCTCGGTGCGCCTGAAGGTGTCCGCTCCCCCCCGTCGGGGTATCGATGGGGGCAATTTGGGAGGGAGCGGACTGGAGCGTGAGGTCTACCAGCCTATGCCGATATAACGGGAAGAGTTGCGGGCTTCGTCGGATATGCGGACTAGATCCACCACCGTTGCCTCTTCCTTCTTGCACCTGAGCACGCTCCGGAGCTCTGGCAGTTTCTGGGTGACGACGATGACGTCGGCATCGCGTGCAGCGTCTTCCGGTGTCTCCTGCATGAAGTCCGCAAGGCCGTCGACCAAGTTCTTGAGATGCGGAGCCGCGTAGCGCATGTAGTCGAACTGCTTGGTGATATGCGGGCCGGGCTGGATCGCCGGGTCGTAGGCGACGATTTCCGCGCCCTCTTCCTGCAATTGCGCGATCAGTTCCAGGGCCGGGCTCTCACGCAGATCGTCTGTACCGGGCTTGAATGCCACGCCCAGAACGGCAACCTTCTTCGCACCGGTGTCGCGGACCAGGTCGACAGCCTGTTCGACCTGTTTTTCGTTCGACGGTGTCAGTGAATCCATCAGCGGGGTCGCCACGCCGAGTTTCTCGGCAAGGTGGTTCACAGCGCGCACTTCCTTGGGCAGACAGGAGCCGCCAAAGGCAAATCCGGGCTTCAGGTAATAGGGCGACAGGTTGAGCTTGGTGTCCTGGACAAAGATGTCCATGACCGCGTGGCTGTCGATGCCCATCGGCTTGCACAGACGTCCGACCTCATTGGCGAAGACAACCTTGGTGGCGTGCCAGACATTGTCGACATATTTCACCAGTTCGGCGACTTCGACCGTCGTGACGATCGGGTTTTCGTCGACCGGCGCGTAGATCTCGGCGAGCACTGCGGCCGTCTTCGGATCTGAGACGCCAATCACCGTCTTCGGCGGCGCGTGAAAATCGGCGATGGCTGTGCCTTCGCGCAGGAATTCCGGATTGAAGCAAATGCCGAAGCCCTGCCCGGCGATCTTGCCGGAATACTGCTCGAGGACGGGTTTCATGATGTCGAGTGTTGTCCCCGGAGGAACGGAACAACGCAGGACGACGATATGAAACCCGTCCTTTGCGGCCAGGGCTTCGCCGATGCCGCGTGCAACCGCTTCAATGGCTCTTGTGTCGCAGCCACCGTCTTCGCTGGTCGGCGTGCCGACGGAAACGAATGTGACATCCGTCTCCATGACCGCCTTTTTCAGATCCGTTGTTGCGCTCAAAAGATCTTCAGCAACACCCTGTGTCAGCAATTCTCCGAGGCGGTCTTCGTGGATCGGGCTCTCACCCCAGGAGATGGACTCGACTTTCTGGCCGTCGATATCCGTACCGACTACGCGGTGACCAAGATCACTCAGGCAGGCAAGTGAAACCGCGCCAACATATCCAAGGCCAACAACGCTGATCGCTTTTTTCTGGTCTGAATGTTTCAGTTCAAAACCGTCAAGCTCACGTGCAGTTTCGAAATTTCCAACAAACATGTTCATGTCATTGCTCCCATGTGATTGTTTCTGGGAACTAGAGGAACAATCTCCGTGCCAAATGAGTTGGCATGAATTTTCTATATTACTTTCAATGCGTTATGAATTTTCTGATTTTTGCAACGGCGTTTCAACTTGCGAAATTGGCAACGGAAACTTCGCGTTTTCGGTTTTTCGATTGCAAATCCGCAAAGCGTTTTCGGATCGAGAAAATCCATGCCAGCCTGGCCGGGCCAAAAAGCAGAACCGCTGCCACAATTTCCGTCGCTGACAGCGCCCTATATATAAAGCCTTCTGGCCACCGACGGTTCGGCATTCCGGGTTTTTCGAATTCAAAAACCGCGCTTTGCCATTTCGCGAAAATTTGCTGTGCCATTTTGCCGGAACAGGACCACTCTCCCAATAACGCATTGATAAATATCATTTTTATTTTTCAAGCACATTTGGCCACCGATTTGCAAAGACCTCCACAAGTCCAATTTCGAGGAGGCAAAGCAATGATGATCAACCAGACATTCGAGGCGATCAGCACCGTTCCGGGTCCTTTTGGCCAGCCAATGAAGATTTCTGAAAACGATGTCTTCGTTTTTGATATCGACGCGGTTTCAAACGCCCATCAGCGCGAGATGGACCCCGCTTTCGCGTCTTATCTGTCCGATTTCGCCCGGCATCGCGCCTGCTATCTTTTGACCAGCTGCAACTATGCGGAAACGGCAACACGGATCCCTTCCCGCGTACGCCGGGAACTCGCCGGGATTTTCAGCTCCGCCGGAACCGAACTCTGGCACAGGAACGAATTGCTGGTTCGTCACGAGCATTCATTTTCAGACGACATCTACGAGTGCATCGTCAAACTCTTGCTCCGAAGCTCTTACCCGGCAAAGCAGACGCCGCTGATCGATTGTGGAGCGGCAACGTTGCGTATCTGTCTTGCTGGCACGCGGGCCGGGCTGGCCGCAAAGCGGGCCTATCTGGAATGGGAACGCGAACATGGAGAACTCGACAAGATTGTCGAAGCGCTCGAGAGCCGCTTTCCGGACCACTCAGTTTACAGAGACACCGAGGTCAGCCTGCTTTTCACACCGCGTTCGTATTCAACGGCACTGGTCCAGAAGCAGATCCTGAAGCGCCACAAGTCCGCAAGACTGGTCGCTTATCTCAAAAAAACGGCAGCCGATGGCTTTGCAGCTCCTTTGTGCGATGCCCTCCAGGAGGGAGATATTGTTTCGAAAGTCGGCGGTGCAAGCGATGTCAGCCAGTTGCTCAGTTACGAAAACCGGCGGATACAGGAAAAAAACGAACGAATCTGGAACCCGCTTCGTCTTGTGCAGGAGGCATGACATGAAGGCCTTGCCGATCATTGACGAAGAACCATCGAACTGGACCATCCTCCAGAGCGATGCGGTCTATGACAACGGCGCCCAGCTGCGTGTCATGCGTCAGACCGTGCAACTGCCCGACACCCGGATTGTCGACGACTATTTCAGGATCGACCTTCCGTCTTTCACCTCGGTCTACGCGGTCACGGAAGACAACGAAGTGCTGCTCTTGCGGCAGTACAAACACGGTGCCGGCCGGGTGTGCCTGACACTTCCCGGCGGCCAGGTCGATCCCGGAGAAGATCCCGAATTTTCCGCAAGGCGCGAACTGCTGGAAGAGACCGGTTACGGCGGCGGACGGTGGGTCACGGGTCCCTCACTTGTCCTGCACGGCAACCAGGGCATTGCGCGGGCCCATGTCTTCGTTGCAAGCCACGTCATCAAGCTTGGTGAGGCCTGTTCGGATGATCTTGAGGACGCTGTTCTGGTCACGCGCCGGCGCGCGTATCTGCGCGAGGCAATCCTGAGGGGTGAACTGCCGGTCACATCACATGTTGCGACGATCGGCATCGCCGAAGCACTGTTTGCGGCAGCCAAGCCTTAGGTGACGGATCCAAGAGCGACGGAACGGGGACTCAGGCGCTTTCCGATGCCAGATCATCGCCGGACATTGCGTCCTCGTCCTGTTCGGCCCAGATCTCCTTCTTTCGATAAAGCGTCGAAGGACTGACCTGCAAAGTGCGCGCGGTCTTTGGAAGGCTTCCGCCGCAAGCGTCGATCGTTGCCTCGATAATCTGCCGTTCGAGCTGTTCGAAAGGTTGCCCCAGTGTCACCGTGATCGCCGGCCAGGCACCCGCGGCCACGGCAGTACCTCTTTCGCCGGGTGCGATCTGGGCAGCAGCGCTCTGGACCGGAGCGGCCTCGGCCTGTGTCCTGGGCACCGGTGCGCGCCCCTGAAGCGTTGTCAGCATGTCCGCTTCCACAAACGGCCCCTCGTTCAGGACGACGAGATTACGGATGGTGTTCTGCATTTCGCGCACATTGCCGGGCCAGGAATGGGATAACAGCGCCTCTTCCGCTTCCACCGAGAAACCCTCGAAAGCCTTTCCTTCCTCACCTGCGAACTGCGTCAGAAAGTGCTTGGCAAGTTCCAGTACATCGGCCCCTCTCGACCTCAGGGGCGGCAATCCGATCGGCAGGACGTGCAGCCGGTAGAACAGATCTTCGCGAAATCTTCCGGCTTCCACTTCGCCGAGCGGGTCCCTGTTGGTGGCGCACACAATGCGCACATCCACTTTCTTGAGTGCATCACTGCCGACTTTCTGAACGGTGCCGCTTTGCAGAAAACGCAGAAGTTTGGCCTGAAGGCCGAGTTCCAGTTCGCAGATCTCGTCGAGGAAGAGAGTTCCGCCATCTGCCCGTGCGGCCGCCCCGTCCCTGTCCGACGTCGCTCCGGTAAAAGCCCCCTTGATGTGCCCGAAGATCTCGGACTCGATCAGGTCTTTCGGGATCGCGGCGCAGTTCAACGGTACGAAGGGCTTCTTGGCACGCGGACTGGAACGGTGAATGGCCTCGGCACAGACTTCCTTACCGGTACCGCTCTCGCCGGTGATGAAAACGGACGCGTTTGAACGCGAAACGCTCTCGATCATCTTGTAGACAGCGGTCATCGGCAGGGAGGATCCGACGAACCCGTGCTGAAGTTTGCCGGCGGCCGGTTTGCGTACCTCTTCAACGACTTCCGTCAGGGTTTCGCGCTCCAGCGCGTTGCGCGTGGTCGTGACGAGACGTTCTTCCGCTACCGGCTTGACGATGAAGTCATAAGCGCCGGCCTGCATGGCATCAACGGCCGTCTTGATGGAGCCGGAGCTGGTCACCACCACCACCGTTACCGGGAGCTGCTCTTCGCGGATTGCCGCCAGGACATCCATTCCGCTCATATCGGGCAATTGCAGATCGAGCAGCACGACGCTGATGCCGCCCTTGCGCAGGCGTTCCAGAGCTTCCGTTCCGGTTTCTACATGAAGCGTGTCGAGCCCCGCGCGCGACAACTGATGACCGTACACGGTTGCAAGGGGCAAAGCGTCTTCAACGATCAGAACCTTCACTTTGTGCTCCTTCCACGGGACAAATCATCCGTCAGGTTTCAAGCGTTACCTTTACACCTATTTCGTCTGCCAATGCTTTAACTTCCGTTAGTGTGCGGTCACAGATCGCGGAAAGATCGTCCATTTTGCTCATGGCCGCCGTCTCCTTGCCGTCGCGAACCAGGGAGTTGACCGTGGTCGCAATGGTCGCAAGTTCAAGAGCGCCAAACGTTCCGGCCACGCTTTTGAGGGCGTGCGTCGCCCGTTCGAGCTTGTCCGGTTCGTTTGCCTCGGCCGCATCAAGCGCCGACTGCCGCCGTTTGAGCGTGTCGTCGACAAACTGCTGCAGCAGCTTCTGCTTCAACTCGTCCGGCATGGTGCCAAGGATCTCCCTTGCTGCTTCCAGCGAGGCCGTGGGTCCCGTCGCGGCGGCTTGCGAAGCACCGGCGACTTTCCGGGCCACGTTCCGGGAGACGCAGGCCAGAAGGTCTTCCTTTTCAACCGGCTTTGCCATGAAGTCCGACATGCCGGAGTCAAGAAAGCGTTCCTTGTCGCCGCGCAGCGAATAGGCGGTGAGTGCCACGATGGGCGTTTCCACATTGCGCTGGCCGTGACGGATACGGCGCGTTGCCTCTATCCCGTCCATCTCCGGCATTGAAATGTCCATCAGAATGCAGTCGTAATCGCGCTTCGCGGCGGCCTGAACAGCTTCTCTGCCGTTGTTTGCGATATCAATGTCGCAGCCGGCACTGCGCAGGGCGTGACTGACCACGATCTGGTTGGTCGCGTTGTCCTCGGCGAGTAGAATGGTCACATTCTCGGGAAGCTCGGCAGGCTCTTCCGGACGATCCTCGTCCAGAACCACCGTCTGGTCCTCCGCGAGCCGGATCGGCACGACGAAGTCGAACGTACTGCCGACATCCTCTTCGCTTTCAACATAGACTTCACCGCCCATCAAATGTGCAATCTGCCTGCAGATCGCCAGGCCAAGTCCGGTTCCGCCCTGCTTCTTGGTGTAGCTCGTATCGACCGTGACGAAATCTCCGAAGAGCGCTTCGTGCTTGTCTTCCGGGATGCCGATGCCGGAATCCCTGACCGAGAAGCGGAACGTCGGCTCGACCGGATCGTCTTTCGCGATACCGACGGAAATCTCGACAAAGCCGATCTCGGTGAACTTGATCGCATTCGAGACCAGGTTCAGCACCACCTGGCGCAGGCGCCCCGAGTCTCCGACAACATTGTGCGGCAGGTCGGATGGGTACTGCATGGACAGCTGCAGCCCCTTGTCCTGGGCGATCGGCTTGAACAGGTCGACAACGCTCTTGACGACGGACTTGAGCCGGAACGGAGCCGGATCGAGCTCCATGCGACCGGCTTCAAGCTTGGAATAATCGAGAATATCGTTGATCAGTTCCAGCAGAGAGCGGCCCGACTCGCGCGCTGTCTTGAGGTAATCGGCCTGTGCCGGGTCAAGGTCGGTGTCGCGCAGCAGGCTGAGGATGCCGAGCACACCGTTCATCGGCGTGCGGATTTCGTGGCTCATCATCGCCAGGAACTTGGCCTTGGCCTCGTTCGCGGCTTCCGCCTTTTCCTTGGCATCCCTGAGGGCCGCGTCGGCAGCTTTTCGTTCGGTGATGTCCCGGACATAGCCGAGGAACAAGGGTCCTTCGGCCCCCTTGGTGTGCCGGATCGCCAGTTCAACGATGATCTCGTGTCCGTCGCGATGCAGCCCCTCGATCTCGATCCGCTTGCCGAGCACAGGCCCTTCACCCGTTTTCAAGAACCTGGCCAGCCCGTCGTCATGTGCCTTACGGTGCTGATCGGGGATGATGTAGTCGGACATTTTCCTGCCGATGAGCTCCGTGGCCGTCCAGCCAAAGACATCTTCGGCAGCAGGACTGAAATCCAGGACGACACCGTCGCCATTCATGACAATAACACCGTCAAAGGACGCATCGACGACATTGCGCAGCAAATCCTCGTTGCGCCTGAGTTCGGCTTCACGGTTCTTGAGCTCGGTGATGTCCACCCGGAAGCCGACCATACCGCCTTCACTGGTTCGGGTCTCGATCACGCGCAGCCAGCGCCCATCATCCAGATGCTGTTCCATGGGGGCGCCAGGGTTCTGATGGCGTTCCATGCGCATGGCCACCCAGTCTTCAAGGATATCCTCGTTAACCTGATACTGGCCGCGCATGGCGCCTTTTCTGATGATCTCCTCGAATTTGGCCCCCGGCTGAATGAGATCCGCACTGGAACTGTAGAACTCACGGTACTTGCTGTTGCACAGGACGAGCCGGTCGTCGGCGTCGTAGAGCACGAAGCCGTCGGGCAAAGATTCAATTGCATCGACGAGACGGGTTTCCGCCTGTTTCACCTTTGCCGCAGCCGCTTTCTGGTCTGTCAGATCCCGGAAGATCGCCGTGAAGGTGGCCGAACCGTCGATCATAACTTCCGACAGCGACATCTCAACCGGGTACTCCCCGCCATCCAGGCGCCTGCCGGTCGCCTCCAGACGTTTTCCGGAGGTCTCGATGGATGTCGCCGTGCCCGGGCAACACTCGAACGGCAGTTCTTCACCGCCGGTTTCGGGAAGAAAGTCATTGATAAAGCGGCCAACCAGTTCGCCACTTTCGGACGCGCCAAACATGGCAATCGCCCGCTTGTTCGCGCTCAGAACTTCGCCTGAAGGCGAGAGGGTCAGAACCCCGTCCAGCATGGTGTCCAGAATTGCGTTGACCTGCGCTTCGCCCGTTTCTGCGCGCAAGGTCGCCTTCACAAGCGCATCGTTCTTCTCGCGCTCCGCTTCGGCAAGACCGGCAAGCCGCCGCATGGCCCTCTGACGCTGCAGGGACAGCACGAAGGTCAGGGCGAGTGCTGCCGCAAACGCAATCGCGAGCATGAAGATCAGGTTGTCGATCGAGGTGAACCCGGTCCCGTAAAGCGCGCTTGCCGGGATGATGACTTCCTGAAGCCCCCGGACATCGCCGACTTCCCACACGGTTCTCGGCGATTCAGGATGGGTGTTGTGGCAAGCCACACAGCTTTCTTCCATGCGTACCGCCGATGCACTGCGGAAAAAAGTGCCCTCCTCGCGCTGTTCGAGACGTTGGAACGGCTTGCCCGGGTCCTTCTCGATCGCCGCCAGGGCCGCCTTTTCAAATTCGTCGAGCTGCCGGTCCCCGCGCCAGGGCCAGGGATGTGTCGACAGCATCCTGATCGCGCTGCTGGCTCCCTGCGCCTTCAGTTCGTCCTCGAGTGCCAGGGTCATCGACACGGGCGCGGGAATTGTCAGGTCCTTGTCGTGATAGTCGTGGCTGACAGATACGTCCTGCGAAGAATAGAGTTTGTCCACGACTTCGCGGGAATAGAACGACCGCGCAGCCGTCAGCAATTCCGACTGCGCACGCGCGGCGGCAGACAGATCGGCGGTTCTCGCCTTTTGTCCGAAATCAACGGCAATCACATAGGCCGCGATGGCCGAAGCCGAGATGAAGACCAGGACCAGCCAGAATGTGGCATCGAATGTCAGTTCCTGGATCCACTTGCGCATTCTTTGTCCCCTCGGTTCCCTTTGCCGGTCCCGCCCCCCTAGCTCACGCACTTTGGTCTATCCTCTCTCATGGGTTATGAATTTTCGATTTAACGCTGCGGCATAACTGCTCCAGCAGCCTCAGTTTCCCCGGGTTTCCGCTAGGACCTGAAAAAACGGATTGCCGCTCATGAAGGCCTGCAGGCTGGCATAGGAGAGTTCCCTCTGCTTGGTGCAGACATCCGCACAGCTATAGATGTCGATGGTCAGCTGAAACGGGTCTGATGCGTCAAACAACTGCGCATAGGCATAGAGCGTGTCCGCGGAAACATGACCCGGAACAGCTGCCGAATAGACGTCCTTGAACATCGGCGATGCATAGTGGCTCCAGCCGCTTGCCGGAAACCAGCGCGCGCCCCTGGGTCCTTCACCGTCCAGATCCCTCGGTGTTTCCGTACCGAAGGCCAGCACGAAATCGAGCCGATCCCGCACCGCCCGCAAGATGCGATCCGTCGCGCCGGAAGCAAAGTCGCTCAGTGTCAGAAGCGTGATACCCGCATGGCCCGTATCTTCGTTTCTTTGTTCGGCGAGTTGTTTCTGCGACAGACCCTTTTCCAGGTAATAGCCTTTGGGCCAGTAGCGCCAGAGACCGCCATTTTCGTCGCTTTCCCATTCGTCCAGAAACGTCCGGACCATGTTCGCGGCCCTTTGCTGCATCTCAGGTAGGGCTGAAGCGTCCAGGATGCCCGCAAATGCGATCTGCCAGTTCCAGGGCGCGAGCTTGCCGGCGAAGCGGAAGTCGGTGTCTCCGTTGATACGGTAAAGTCCGTGAGCGGTGTCAAATTCTCGCTCGAATTTTCGGACGAGACAGGCATTTGTTCCGGCGATTTCATCCCTCAGTTTCTGCGGACACAAGCCTCCAAGGACCTTGCAGGATTGTGTCAGCGCGTTCGCGATCATAGCCTGGTTGATCATGAGCGAGAGCCGTTCACCGGGATTGGTGCCGTAGATCGTCGAACTCCAGCCGCATTGCGGACCCTCCGGATCGGCGTGCTTTTGCAGCGCATCGCTTGCTGCCAGCGTCAGGCGCATCGATTTCAACGCCAAACGGGCAAAGACATCCGCCCCGGTCTTCTCATAAAGCACAGTCAGCGCACGCAGCCGGTAGCTCTGATTCCAGCTCTGAAGTCCCTCGGCATCGGACGAACATGCCCGGACTTCGCCTGTCTGGGACAGAAGCAGGCCCGAAACCGCATAGAAGAACCGGACAGCCGCAGGCGTGCCGGACACGTCCATTATCGTTTGGCCGTCTGACAGGCCGAAGGACGTTGGTAATTTCGTGAATTCGGCCTGTCGCGAAGCCAGCAGCGGCTTGCCGACGGCACCGGTTTTGAGATCGACCTTGTAGATACCCTTGTCGTTTCTGGTGCAATCGAGCTGGGCCCAGAGCGTGTTGCCGGCAATCCTGAGACGCCCGGGCTCACAGGTCCCGAATTCGACGAGCGTCTGCGCCACTGTCTCGATCCTGCCATCCTCGTTGCGCCGATACCTGTTGAGATGCCACGGACCTGCCGCCCTTTTTTCCAGAAGAAGAACGGCATCGGTCGCGTATCGAAGCAGCTTTACCGAGGTGTCGCGCCTCCAGCTCATTGCAGTTTGCCCGTCCTGAAGCAATTCGGTCTGCTTTTCTCCGGTTTTCCAGGTCCGCAGGACGGCCAGGGAGCCGTCCCTGGAGAGCCGCAGCGCACCCATGCGGGCACGCCCGGAGGCTGCAGCGACCCAATCCTGGGGGATGCCGTTTACCGTGACCGTGGCAACGTCGTCTCCCGGGTTCCGTCGAACCAGCAACTTGTGCGGACCGGCCTGGGAAACCGTTTCCAGGCAGAGTCCGCGTTCTCCATTGCGCGAAACGATGCCGGTCTCAAGGTCGACCGACATCTTCTGAACCGGCAGGATCAGTTCATCGCCGGGAGCTTCTGTCCCCGCTGCCAGCGTGCCTGAGGCACACAGGACAGCGGAGAGACCAAGTATCTTAAACAGATAACGCATTCCGGCCTTCCGGTTAGAAGTTGAAGTAGATGAATTCGGTCAGCTCGGCCAGGCGATAGGTCTGGATCAGGGCAACGCCGAAGAGAACGGAAACCGCTGCCGCCCAGCCTGCCGTCGGCTTCCAGCGCACCGGCATGAAACCGTCCGACCGTCTTTGGGACACGAATTTCTTCAGGCCCAGGATCGGGTTGTAGTTCTCCGTGAACTCGATCGAATTCGGCAGAAGGAAGACGATTGCCGCCAGGCAGATCATCGCCGCCCAGACCGGTGCTGTACCGCTTATCATCACGTCCCAGAGCTTGGGCTCGTAGACCGTCGACAGGCCGGTCATGCCGAGAATGATGTTGTTGGCACCCTCGAAACTTTCTGCGCGGAAATAGACCCAGGCAACCACGACGGCCAGCAAGGTGATGCCGCGGGAGAGGACGTTGCCGACCGGCTTCGGCAGGATCGACGGTACGTAACCTGCGGAGACCAGGGCGGACCAGCCATGGTTGATGGCAAGGTAGGCACCGTGCAGGCCACCCCAGAAGACGAAGGTCCAGCTGGCGCCGTGCCACAGACCACCAAGCAGCATGGTGATCATGAGGTTGGAGTAGCGGCGGACAGGACCGCTGCGATTGCCGCCAAGCGGGATGTAAAGATAGTCCCGCAGGAAGTGCGACAGGGTGATGTGCCAGCGGCGCCAGAAATCGGAAATGCTGGTGGCCTTGTAGGGCGAGTTGAAGTTCACCGGCAGGCGGATGCCGAACAGGCGGGCAAGACCCAGAGCCATGTCGCAATAGCCGGAGAAGTCGAAATACAGCTGGAACGTATAGGCGAGTGCGCCAATCCAGGCCGCTTCGAACGGGACACCCGTCGTGGTCTCGGCCATGTTGAAGACGGAGTTCGCGTAGGGCGCGATGCCGTCTGCGAGCACGATCTTCTTGAACAGACCGATGGCGAACAGGGTGCTGCCGACAGCCAGGTTCAGGACCAGCTTGTTCTTGAAGACCGGCAGTTTGAACTGCGGAATGGTTTCTTTCTGCATCACGATCGGCCCTGCGATCAGTTGCGGAAAGAACACGACGAACAGCATGTAGCGCGGGAAATCGCACTCCGTGACCTCTCCCTTCCAGGTGTCGATCAGGAACGAGATCTGCTGGAACGTGAAGAACGAGATCGCCAGGGGCAACACAAGGTGCAACAGGGGGATATCCGCCCCGGCGATGAAGTTCGCGTTGCCGATGAAGAAGTCGGCATACTTGAATACGGCAATCAGCCCGAGGTTGAAGACGATGCCGCTCACCAGGATGAACTTGTCCTTCACGGCACGCAGGACGCGGTGAAAACCGTAATTGACGACCACCGAGCCGAGGAGCAACGGCAGATAGATCGGCGTCCACCAGCCATAGAAGACAAGCGAGGCCAGGATAAGCCACCAGATGATCCCGTTTTCCCAGCCGTAGTGGCGCAGGATCAGGTATCCCAGCAGGACCGGGGGCAGGAACAGGTAGATAAATTCCAATGAACTGAAGACCATGACTCAGCCCTCCTTCTTGTCGGCAACGGGTTGAACGGATTTCTCGATGATCGTCAGGTTTGCCTCGTCCTCCTGAAGCAGTTCCTTCAGGAGGCTGGTGCTGCCCTGGTGACCGCGATCGGCCCCCTTCTGGGCAAGCTCGATGGCTTTCTGGCGATCCTGGAGCACAAGGTTGCCCTTGGCGAAGAGCCGTGCGAGTTCCTGCATTGCGCCGGGATGACCCACTGCGACGCCGCGCTCGAGCAGTTCAACCGCGCTTTCCGGCTCCAATCCGTGCTTTTCCTTCAGATGAAGACGGGCAAGCGCCGTCAGCGCGCCGCCATGTTCGGCGGTTGCGGCCAGGCGCAACCATTTCAGCGCTTCCCCGGCCGTGTTGTCGTCCGGAGTGCCGGCCAGCAGCATCAAGGCGAGATCATGCATCGCACCTGCATCGCCAAGATTGGCCGAGCGCAGGAACCAGTCTTCGGAGAGCGACCGGTCCGCGGTCATGAATTCACCGTCCCGGTAGATGCGGCCGAGGGTCTTTGCAGAGCTTGCAGATCCGTCGCGGGCCTTTTGTTCCAGACCGGCTATCGCACGCTCGGCCCAGAAACGGGCACGTTCGGGATCCGGCGTCAGGCCATAACGTCCCGTCAGCAGGATACGCGCATAGTTGATGGTCGAGGACGGGTAGCCGGCGATGGCAGCCTGTTCGTAGTGGTGGAATGCCGCGTTCAGATCACGCTCGGCACCAATACCGCGCTCATAATGCTTGGCTAGTTGCACATGTGCCTTGGGATAATCCCACTCAAGCGCCTTCATGAACCACTGCAGCGCGATCTCCGCACACTTGTCACCAGAAGAGCGCTGGAAGAGCCGGCCGAGTTCGTAAGCGGTCTCGCCGCGATACGCAAAGGAATAGCGGACGGCTTCCATGAAGATCAGCCGGGACTGGTCCAGATCGGTGTCCACACCCCAGCCGTTCTTGTAGGCCCTGCCGAGATGAAAGAGCGCAACCGGATGACCGTCATTGGCAAGCTGGGTCAGGATATCGGCAGCTGCTTGCCAGCGGCCGACCTTCTGAAGGCCGCGGGCCTGCTTGATCATCTCTTCAATGGTCGGATCGATCCGCTCGGACTTGGCCTTTACCGGCGCTGTGTCTGAAGACAGCGCCACGGCTCCGGCGACACCGAATACGGCTCCGAGCAGCAGCCCTTTCCAAAGAAGCGTTTTCTTGTTCATCCGGGTCATATCAGCACCTCCAGGGTGAGTTCCGTCGTAGGCCCGCCAATGTCGATCGTGTTCAGCGGCAGGTCGTATTCGTTGCAGGAGCATTCGTGCTCGTCGGGGTTTGTCGGGGTCAGGTCCTGCGCTTCCTTGAAGCCCGCAGCCGCGATAGCTCCAATGAGCAGACCAGTCGCGCAGATGATTGTTTCTTCAAATGAAAACCGGGATTTAGCCATCGGTCCGCCTCCAGATCCTGCACGAAACACCTTCCAGCAGTTCCAGCGTTCCGACCTTGTGGGACTTTGCCGTTTCAGCGGGTGTGAGCGGGCAGACCATGTCCTTGCGGCGGCTGCCAGCCATGGCGACATTCTCCGGATCGCGGTCGATCAGCATCAGCAGCTCACCGACGATCCGGCGCGCCGGGTCTGAGCCGAAGTGATAAGCGTCGGTAAAGTTCCCCAGCTCCCGGGTGAAGGGCGTGTCGAAGTCCAGGTCCACGACAGGAGCCAGTGTCGACAGCCGCTCGCGGAACTTGTGATTGGCCGCCGTCAGACCGAAATCGGAAATCCGGCGCTGCATCTCGGAGATGGTCGGCGGGATCAGGAAAACGAGGTCAACATCGTTGTCGGCAGACCATGAGGCAATTTCCTCCACCATCGCCCACAACTCGTCCGACTGCTTGAAGCGGCGCCAGTCGGCCGCACCGTTTGTGCCGACCTGCTTGGCAAAGAGCTGTGGCAGATCACGCTCTATCGTGATTTCGGGCCAGTAACCGGCCCAGCGCCCCAGACCGAAACCGTGACCGTGATAGATCGCCGGAAGCCGGAGCGCGGAGACCGACGAACTCAGGGCGCATTCGTCGCAAAGAGCAGGATCGAGAAGCGCTTCAACCGACAGTTTTCCGATCGCGTTGAAATCGGCCGCCCTGGCTTCCTGAACGGGCCAGAAGGACATGTCTTCAAAGGAACCCGTGAGGGCGGGATAGCGGTCTTCAAGCAGTTGCCATCCGGTTTTGGCCACGAACCAGTTCGTGTAGTAGCCGAAGGGATTGTCGGCAAGCGCGATCGCCTCCGGCACACGGTTCATGCCGCCCTTGAAGCGCGCATCCATGCTCCTCAATGGCAGGCTCACGATCAGCGTGTCGAGTTCGACCGTATCACGCAGGTATTTGAACGTATCGTAGATCTCGTAAACAGTCGCGCCGCCATAAGCGAAGTTGTAAACATCGTCACGGCCGAGTTCCTGCCAGTACCTGTCCTGAAGCGCCCGCGCCCGGCTGTCGCCCAGAATGACGGTCGGTGCCTTGATGCGCGGATACTCGATCATCTTGTAGAGGGGGTAGTGCGCCCTGACGCTGGTTTCCTTCTTGTTCAGATCAAGGTCCACCAGCCTGTTGTGATCGAACGCATCGACCACGATATTGAACGCGACCGGTGCCAGCGCGATCATCGCGGTCATGGCCATGGCAGCGGTGTAGAATTTTGATGTCAGTCTCATGGCAAAGCCCCTGAAATTGTTTCTGCGCCTTTAGAAACAAGAACCGGGCCAGCGCGCCGCTACATTTAAATCTTCAATAAAATCATATGCTTGATTTCATTTTCCGATTTTGGGAAGTCGCGCGTAGTTCGATATTGAAAAGGAAGGTTTTGCAAAATGAAAAACCGCATCGGCCTTCAGGCTGACGCCGTCCAGCCGAGCAGATAGGTGATCATGCCGCTGCTTGGCGGATCGATGAGACCGGCCATCAGGCACACGCCGAGGAAGAGCATCGTGACATAAAGAAACGTCAGATAGCTCGCCATCCAGTTCTGCAGCGTTGCGATCAGGCCGTCACCCTCGCCCGCGCGCTGGTCACCCCGGTTCGACCAGCGCTGCTTTGACAGCCGGAAGATGCAATAGACCTTCACCGACGCGTTGATGAGCTGGTTGAAATAGAGGATGAACGGATAGCTGAGATCCACCTTGCGCGCATACTGAAACAGGAACAGCGACAAGAGCATGCGCGTGATGCAGATAAAGACGATGTAGCCGAAGATGTAGTGCGGGTCGTAAAGGAACGACGTGCAGACGGCCAGAACCGGGCTCACGAGCATGGTCCACATGGAAATCCGCTGGTCGAGCAGGCACCACCAGATGAAAAAGGGCATGCGGTGCGGACCGAGCGCCAGCGCCCGGGTGCCGTTGCGCAGCATGTTACCCGACCAGCGGCGGAAATTCTGCACCATCCGGTCCATGCCGGATCCTTCGATCACCTCGACCGTGTAGCCCATGGCATCCGGGACGTAGAGCATGCGGCAGCCGGACTGGAGCATGTAGTACCAGGTGCTCTTGTCGTCCCCAGACAGGAAGCGGAACTTGCCCCAGAGCCAGTGCTCCAGGTGATCGGCTTCCAGCAGGCGGATGAACTTCAGCTTGACCAGGTGGTTGGCACGAAACACGGACATGCGGCCCGTCAGGGTCAGAACCCGGCCGGAAAGGGAATGGGACTGCATCGCAAGGCGCCTCTGGGCGAAGCGCATGGTCAGCCAGTTGGCGACCCATCTGGGTCCGATGCAGAGCACTTCCTCGTCAGTCGTGCAGGCCTGCAGGTCGGGATAGAGCTTGAACAGCGGCAGGCAGGCACCGACTGCGTTGGGGGCAAGGATGAAGTCACCGTCCATGAAGATGATGAGATCATCGGCCTCGACATTGCCGCGGCTCATCGCGCGCAGGACGAGACCGATGGCAAGCCGCTTGCCCGGCTGGTTCTGCCGCACGACATGAAGCGTGACATCCAGATCAGACCATTCACGAACGAGCAGATTGGAAATCAGCTCCTCGTCATAGCGGTCGCCGGAGCCGAGCCAGATCGTGCCCGGAACGCCCGCATCCCTGATCTCACGGCAGATCGAGCGAATGACTTTTTCTGTGATGTCGCGATGCTCCTTGTAGGTCGTCATCATGAAATGCAGATGCCGCGGACGCCAGCCATCATCCCAGACCTTCTTGCCCGCATCGCGCATGGAGGGATAAACGAACTTGCCGTAGATCCACGCCCTGACGGCATGGGTGAACCACCAGCCGTAGCGCCAGATGCCCAGGAGGCCGATGACGAACGTGATCTCTTTCGTGGACGGGCTGAAAAACACGTTTTCGAAGATCGTGACACCGATGAAGCAGCAACCGAAATAGAGCATGATCTGAAACAGCGCCCAGGGTGTCCATTTCGCCCAGCCCTTCGGCTGGTGCATGATCTCGTCCACCTTGTAGGGGAGTGATGATCTGTCTTGTGCCATCACAGTCCACTCACCAGTTGCTGGGCAGTCCGGAAGACGATGTTGTTCCGGTGGCGCTCGAAATAAACCGTGATGGGTGTGCCACTGGCTGGAAAAGCATCTTCTACCGGGATCAGAGTGACCTTTGCGGAACGCGCATCCGGTGCCCTGAACCGGAAGGTTTCGGAGACTTCATCGACAAACCCGTCCGTCCGGTCGATGTGGTCGACCGTACCCGTCACCCAACGGTTTTCGGAAGGAACAAAAATGTTTGCGGTCGTTCCCAGGCGAATGTGCTGCACCTCGTCCTGGGTGAGATAGGCGCTGACCGATTCCGATCCCGACTTTTCAAGAACCAGAAGCGGTTCGCCCTGCTTGGCCGCGGTCCCCTCCAGGATATCTTTCTCCTTGATGAGACCTGAAAAGGGAGCTGCGACCTTGAGCCTGGCTTCCTTTGCCATCAGGTCTGTAACCATGGAAGCCTGGAACGTTTCCTGGGACTTCAGCCGGGCAACCCTTGCCTTCATCTCCGCAAGACGTCCGGCAAAGGCATTGCCGGTAAAGAGCCGGACACTGTCGCCGCCGGCAATCAGCTCTTCAAGTTCCTGAATGTGGATCTGCTTGCGTTCAAGGTCGGAGATCACCGACTTGAGTTCCAGTTCCGCCGCCTCGACATCATCGGCAAGTGCAAGGCCCTTCGTGGCCAGGGAGCGCATGCGCTCTACCTTGAGAAGCGCGTTCTCTTTTGCAAGCTCCAGCCCTTCGACCTGCGACCCGGCCTGGCGTACATTGTTGCGTGCAACAAGCGCGTAACCCTCGGCCTTCCGGTTCTCCTCGGCAAGCAGGGCCTCCGTCTCGGCCAGCTCGGCCCGGGTTGAAGCGAGCGCAGTCTGGGCGCGGCGCAAAGCCTCTTCGTGCCGCCCGTCTTCCATGACGAGCAGAACCTGTCCGGCGGCGACGATGTCACCAATGCCGTGCTGCACGTTCAGGACCCGGCCGTTCGCCGGTGCCGTGATGGCCTGCCGCTCCGATGTCACGACCGCCGACGTCACTTCGAGGCGGAACAGGGTCGCGAATACATAAAGACCGACATAGCCGAAAACCACCGCGCCGAGAGCGAAATAGAACAGGGTCATGACGATCTGCTTGACGGGCCAGCGGCGGACCGGCATGGCCTCGGCAGGATTGGGATCGGGTTTTGTCGGAACCGGGGTGACCGGCGTGTCGATGCGTACAATCGTGTCGGCGACATCCGTCATCTTGCCGCGCACGAGGTCTTCGACGAAATGCTGCATCAGAGCGGTTTCACGCTCACCGAGCTGCACGAACTGGTAGGCGACCTCGCCCTTTTCCGCGTCGAGGCGAACGACTTCCGCTTCCGCTTTCAGCGTGATGTTGAAGCCCTGGAACGGGAGGGTGCACAGCAATTCGTGACTGGTGCCCACGTCCGGAAGATCACGAAAGGCACCGGCGATCCGGCAGCCGCCAAGACCCCAATCGACAGCGTCGAAAGACTGCTCTCCCACGGCAACGCGCATCGGCGCCGTTACCCGGTAGTGCAGCCTCTGGCTGGGTCTTTCGTGAATGATTTCCAATTTCTGCTTCCCGTTGTTGCGTCGACAGCAGTTCTTTTGCAACTGGGATGCCAACGGCGCAGCGTGGTTAACGTTCCTACAGGCGCACTGCCACCTTCAAATAATCCTTTGATTTTTCATATCTTTTCAATTTTCACCCGCAAGCGCCGTTTATCGGTTTTGCAAAATGAAAAACCCCCGATGGCCTGTGCGGCCCGGGGGTCTTCCCATTTTGCAAAGTTTTCAGTGCTTGTCAGAATCGGAAAGAGGCCGCGAAACGAGTTCCGCAGCCTGTTGGTTTTTCAAGATTCACTCCTCAGAAGACGAAGCAGTCATTGTCATAGAGGAACTGCAGCGACTGCTCGCCGACACCGCTCAATGTGCAGATGTCGTTGTAACTGCCGTTGCCCGATAGATCGACGGACAGCAGCGTGTCACCGTCCGACCCTGTCGCCTGGAGCTTGCCCAGGAAGGTCTGGTCATCATCGCTTCCGGCAAGGTGGCTGAAGTCCAGGAGATCCGTGCCGATAACGAAATCGGTGATGAGATCCAGGCCACTCAGGTCGTAGCTGCGGAAGATAAACGTGTCGATGCCGGTGCCACCGGTCAGCGTGTCGCTGCCGCCAAGGCTCCGGATCTCGTCATCGCCCGCACCGCCGTCAATCACGTTGACGCCGGACGTCCCTTTCAGGATGTCGTCCCCGGAGCCGGACTTGATGTTGTCGATGAAGTGGAGCGTATCCGTTCCGATTTCCAGGCCGTGTGCCTTCTTGTTGTGAAGCAGGATCGACAGATCGACGCCAAAGGCGGAGTAGTCGACGGTGTCGTTGCCCTGACCACCATGCATGTAGTCGTTTCCGGCATCTCCGTAGAACGTGTCATCGTCGTGACCGCCGTAGAGCTTGTCGTTGTTGTGGCCACCGCGCAGTTCATCATTGCCGGCACCCCCCTTGAGGATGTCGTCGCCGTAACCGCCCTGCATGATGTCGTCGCCGGAACCGCCGATGAGCGTGTCAACGCCGTTGCCGCCATCCATGGTGTCGTTACCGATGCCGCCGTTCATTGCGTCGTCGCCGTAGCCGCCCTGCATGGCATCATCGCCGGAACCGCCGTTGAGCGTGTCATTCTCATTGCCGCCGTCCAGCGTGTCGTTGCCGGAGCCGCCATTGAGCGTGTCGTTTCCGGATTCGCCATAAAGCGTATCGTCACCGTTGTTGCCGTTCAGCTCGTCGTTCTGCTGGCCGCCATAGAGACTATCGTTGCCGGAATTGCCATAGAGCTTGTCCTCGCCCGATCCTCCATAAAGGTTGTCGTCTCCGCTGCCGCCATGCAGGTCGTCATCGCCGTTGTTTCCGTAAAGCCAATCGTCGCCGGACCGGCCATGGAGTTCATCGGCACCCGTTCCACCATGCAGGTGGTCGTTGTCGGACCGCTCTACGACGACCGGCGTGTCGCCACCATTGCCGGGATCGGGATCGGTTCCGCCAGTGTCCTGATTGTAATGCGCGTTCAGGAGCAAGGCATTGGCAAGACCGATATCGACCGTGAAGACACTGTCGTCAAAGTCGCGGTCGCCACCGTTGAAAAGATCCTCAAAACCGAGGGTGAGCGTGCCAGCATCGGTCTTCAGGACACCGGTCGTATGCAGGATGTTGTCCGGGTTCAGGTTAACCGTGTCGCCATAAGCGGACGTGTGGTAGGGGTCATACTGGATGAGCGTCTTCGTGCCGTCGGGGGCAATGTGATAAAGGCGCGGGCTGTCGCTGTTAAGCGTTGCCTGGCTTCCATCGGAGTTCTGGAACTCCAGCGTGCCGTTCTCCATGTCGAGATGCGAATATCCGCCATTGCGGCTGTAACCGTTGGAAACGATGAAGAAGGCGATACGGTCACCGGAACTCACATCGAGGAATTCGCGGGACTGACCGGCAACAAGATCACCACCGCTGCCTTGCAGTGAGGCGTTCGGCCAGATGAACTCGACGTCCTGGATCGTGCCGTCTTCGGCGATCTTGTAATAGCCGAACGTGTTGCGGTATCCGGCGGTCTCGCCTTCGAAAACAACGGAAACGGGATAGTCATCGGCGATCTCGACCGACGTTACCTGCACGAGGCTCGGACCGCCCGAGCCATAGAGAATGTCGTTGCCGTTGTCGCCGTATAGCGTGTCGTCTCCGGTTCCACCCCAGATTTCGTCATTGCCGTTCTTGCCGGTAAGGAGATCGTCGCCGAAACGTCCGGACATTACGTCGGAGTGTTTCGAGCCATTCAAAACATCATCTTCATTGGTCCCGATGACGGGACGTGTTGCGGGTAAGCTAGGCATGTTACTGCACTCCTTCTGATAACGCGCAGACGCGCAATTTCAGCCGGAGCTGTGCAGTTAAGGGGCCATTAACCAGCTAACTTTTCCAAAGATTTTTCTCTTATTTTTCAAAAAGTTACACATTTACCATTTTTCAGTCGAGTTTGCTGCTTCCGAAAAAACAACAGCGTATTTCAGTTCTGCAAACAAAGATTTCCGTTCTGCGAAAGCCGTGCGGACCGCAAAACCGTTGTGCCAACGGCCTTCGCAAGAGGAGTTTGAAGCGACGGTCGCGGCGTACAGCCGGGCAGCTCAATAAGTCGCGCGGCCACCGGACAGGTCGAAGACCGCCCCGGTTGTAAAACTGTTTTCGGAGCTGCACAGCCAGGCGATCATATCTGCGGCCTCGGACACTTCGAGAAAGCGGTTTCTCGGGATCTTCGACAGCATGTAGTCGATGTGCTCCTGGCTCATCTGATCGAAAATGCGCGTGCGCGCGGCGGCGGGCGTTACCGCGTTGATGGCGATGTCGTAGCCCGCACATTCCTTGCCGGCGCTCTTGGCGAGCGCCATGACGGCGGCTTTCGAGGCACTGTAGGCCGAGGCGTTCGGATTGCCCTCCTTGCCGGCGACGGAGGCGATCAGGACGACACGGCCGAAATTGTCATTCTTCATATCAGGCAGAACCGCCTTGAGTACATGGAACGACCCGTTTGCGTTGATGTCCATGATCCGCGCCCAGTCGGCGACCGGATAGTCCTCGACAGGCATGTTCGGTCCGGCAATCCCTGCCGAATTCACGACAATGGAAGCACTGCCGACAAGCGACCTGGTGCGCTCATAGGCTTCGGAGACCGCGTTCCAGTCGGAGAGATCAACCTTGATGGCCGTTGCATCGAGCTCCGCTGCCGCTGACCCAAGAACTTCCTCGTCCATATCCCAAAGAACAAGACGCGCTCCGTCGGACTTCAGTTTCTTCGCACAGGCATAGCCGATGCCCTGCGCACCTCCGGTGACGATCGCGATCCTGCTCATTCAATGGCTCCTATCCCAGCGCGGACATGACCGAGGCAACCGACGTGACATGGGCCACATTCTGCATGGCGTAGTTGATCGAGGCGCGGTGCCAGTCGGCATTCATTGTAGAGCAGGCGTCTTCCGGCACAACCACCCTGAAGCCCTTGTCCGCAGCCGTGCGCGCCGTGTGTTCCACGCTCATGTTGGTCCAGGAACCGGTGTTGATGATCGTATCGATACCGGCATGACGCAGATAACTTTCCAGGCGCGATGTCTCCCAGCCGCTCATCGACATTTTCTCGCAGACCAGATCGCCCGGTTTCGGCTCAAGTCCGGGAACAGGCGCAACGCCCCACGTTCCCCTCACCAGGGCGTTTTCGCCCTTGAGTCCCTGAAACAGCGGCGCGTGCTGCGCAAGCAGCGGATGACCTGGCTCGCAAACCATCCAGATGTGAATGACGGGAATTCCGTGCCGCCGGGCCGCGTCCGCAAGGGCAATCGCATTGGCAACCACATTCTGCTCGCGCGCATGCTGCGGGGAGCCGGTTCCCTCGAATGCACCCCCGTCGATCATCACATCATTCTGCAGGTCCTGGATCAGGAGCGCGGTTTTCTTCGGATCAAGCGCAGGACAGTCGGCAAGCTGCAGCCCCTTGGAAGATGCGCCGACAGACCCGGCAGCCACAGCGGCCGTGTCCGCAGTCGCATGGCTCGCCGGTTTGGCGGACATGAAGGGCTCCAGGCGCGGCCGAACCTTCGTTTTAACTGTGTAGACGGAGGTACAGGCACACATGAAAAGGGTCTGCCAGTCCTCTCCGCCCCAATGCAGATTGGCAACCATTTCAGGCACTTCGATCTTTCCGATCAGAAGTCCTTCGAACGAATAGACCCAGACCCCGCCAGGCGCCGTCACCCAGACATTGCCGTTGGCATCGGCCTTCATGCCGTCCGGCACACCTGCCTTCACCGCATCCTTGATACCGGACGCAAAGATGCGTCCGTTTCTGAGCCTGCCGTCTTCACCGACATCGAACATGCGGATATTTGCCTGCTCGGTGTCATTCACCCACATCCAGCGTTCGCAAGGCGAAAAGCAGAGCCCGTTCGGCTGAGTGAACATGTAGCGGTCCGAAACAAGAACTGCCTCGTCGCCCGGCCGGTGTCCGGGAGGCAGCATGTAGACCCCCTGAAAGCCCTGTTGCAGCGCGCGCGGGACACCGAAATGCTCCATGCGGCCATAGGTCGGATCGGTAAAGAAAACCGCCCCATCCGACCTGACAACTATGTCGTTGGGGGAATTGAGTTCCCTGCCCTCGTAGTGCGAGGCGAGCAGTTCCCGCGTTCCGTCAGGGCGAAACCTTGCGACCGAACTCGTGGCATGCTCACAAACGAGGAGGTTCAGCTCCGCGTCGTAGGTCATGCCGTTGCCCTTGTTCGACGGGCGCAGATACTCGCTCACACCCTTCTGCCGGGTCCATTTGCGCCTGACATCGCCGGGCATGTCGGAGAACAGGAGATGATGTTCCAACGGATGCCAGATAGGCCCCTCGGTGAACACGAAACCTGTGCCGATCCGTTCAACAGCGGCGTGCTGGTCCATCAGTTCCAAGAATTTCGGGTCGACAACGGTATGTCCCACGGATCCCTCCCGGTCTTTCCTAGCCAAGGAAGCAAAGGCTTCCAGTGATCGCGTCCGCTACATCGGGAACCATTGCCGCTCGGGCACGGTCTCCGTCATCGGACCTGGAACGGTCATGGACAGTCGTCCGACAACCTGCTGGTTCTGGATCTTCGCCGGGCGGTCATGCACCGGCAGCAGGAAAGTGTAATTGTTGAGGAGCTTCTTGATCGCGCCTTTTTCCTCGCGCTTCGAACCGGCGTGGTTGCCGGTCACGCGCGGCTCCATCCAGTTGTTGGTGTAGACGTGATTGACGATCTGATCGTTGAAATCGTAGATGACATCACCGCAGATGCAGGCCAGTCCTTCCGCCGTTTCCACGATCACGTTCATAGAGCCTTCGGTATGCGCACCGGCGGCCTCGCACCAGACGCCCGGAATGATCTCCTCCGCGCCGGTGATTTCCAGATCGAGGAAACGCATCGCCTCCGGTTCGTAGATCCGCTCGACCAGATGCATGATGTCCGGCTTCGGATATTGCGGATACATGATGCCGGAGACCGAGAATTCCATCTCCCTGCGGTTCAGAACAACAGTCGTGTTCATCGGGAACAGATCGTCCTTGCCGGCATGGTCGATGTGCAGATGCGTGTGCAGGATATAGCGGATGTCGCCCAGCTTCAGCCCGTGTTTGGCAAGCTGATTTTCGATCATGTTGTCGTGGAACTGCAGGCCGCGCATGCCGAGGCTTTCCATGATCGCATTGTCCCGATAGCCGGTGTCGACCAGAACGGGATGTGTCCCTCCAAGGATCAGAAAGCCGTAGACAGGAACCCGCCGGATGCGGCCGCATTCGTGGCCGAGCACGAGAAAGGACGTCTCGAGCTCAATGTCTCCGTAGTCCAGAACATGGATGGTAAGGGCCATTTGTGTTTCTCCCATAGATGAAAGGCAGTCAGGCTGACGGGTGGCTAGAGCCGGTAGACCCGCTCAGCCGTGTCGTGAAAGATCGCTTGCTGTTTGCTTTTCGAAAGACCCTTCGCGCCTTGCCGGAAGGCCGCAAAAAGATCCGCATAGGTGGTCCAGAGTTTTTCGATCGGAAAGTTCGACCCGAACATGCAGCGCTCGGCCCCGAAGAGGTCCAGGCTCTGCTTGATCATGAAGGCGATGAATTCCGGATCGTTCCGGTGGATGAACGTGCCGAAGGCGGACAGTTTGGTGAAGACGTTCGGACATGCCGCGAGCCTGCGCATGCTCTTGCGCCAGGTCTTGACGCCTTCCGGCGTCGTGTCTTCCAGCATGCCCGCATGCATCAGGATGAACGGAACATCCGGACAGCTCTCGGCAAGCCCGGCGGCATCTTCCATCTGCGATGCGAAGACCTGAAGATCAAAGGACCAGCCATAATCGGCAAGATAGGAAATGTTTTTACGCACAAGCGGATCTGCCGGCAGACCGGGATGCGGAGCGAACCGGTAGAGCGGATTTTCATGCCAGTGCAGCTGCTGCCGGATACCGCGCATCAGCGGGTACTTCTTCAACCTGTCCAGCTGCGGGCGGACATCTTCCACCGTAAAGTCGGCAAACCCGACAATCCCGTGCGGCCATCCGGCCTCATCGGCAACGGATTGAACCCAGGCGACTTCGTCCTCGAACCAGTTCGGCGCCCAGTTGGCCTGGACATAGACCGACTTTTCGATCCCTGTCCCTTCCAGGTCGGCCAGGAATTCGTCGATCAGGTAATCCCGCTTGATCGCCGCATAAGGGCCGAATATGCGCGGCTGTTCCGGACCCAGGAGCCAGGGCAGATCCTTTTGAAGCCAGATATGATGGTGGGCGTCGATCATGCGGGCCTCGCAAGGGACAGAACATGGGTGCACATGGCGTCGATCCGGTCACCGGGCACAAGCGCGTCGAGATAGGGAAGGCACGCGGACAGGGCTTCCGTGCGCGGTTCGTACATTGGATCGGCGGCGAGCGGCGACAGCCAGTCGAGCCGCCAGGACACCCGCGATAACCGTTGAACGGCGGAAATCAGCGCCTCGGGGGACCCGCGTTCAAGTCCATCGGACAAAACAAGCGTCGCGGCGCCACGCGCATATGCGGCAAAGCGCGGCACGGCCAGAAAGGCGGCAAGTGCCTCCCCGATGCGCGTGCCGCCGTCGAAATCGGCCACTGCCGCCCCGACACCGTCGAGCGCCCGGTCGGCATCCTTGATCCTGAGAGGCGCGGTGATCCGTGTCAGCCGTGTGCCAAGACTGAAAACCTCGACACTGTCCGCCGACTGGACCAGTGCGTGGGCGAACCGGAGCGCAGCATCGCTATGATCCTTCATCGACCCGGACACATCGATCAGCAGCAGAATGCGGCGTTGCTTCGTCTTGCGCCGGGTCTTCGGCAGATCGAAGACCTCGCCGTCACGCCGGAGTGCCTGCCGCAGGGCGCGGCGCAGGTCGATCCGCGTTCCCCCGTTGTCGAGGAAGCGCCTGTATGACTGTCTGCGCGGCAGTTCCTTCTCAGCCCGCCGGGCCAGGTCAATGAGGACGTCGGGATCGGCGATTGCCGCGAATTGCCGGCGGCCAAGAAGTTCCGCAGAGGCTGCCAGCTCACCCGGTTCTTCCTCACCCTCATCCTGGTCGATCTCGATTGTTTCGGAAGAAGGCTCGAACGCCTCGACACCGTCTTCACCATCCTCATCCTCGATCGGTGCGGCCAATGCCTGGCCGAGGAAAAAGGCCTGAAACAGCGCATCGAATTCCGCATGGCGCTCACGCGGGATCGCCAGGGTGGCGAGGGCTGCGCGCCGGATATCGGCGATGTCGCGCGGGCCAAGCAGACTGATCGATTGCAGGAAGTCGATGGTCTGATCAGGCGCAACGGCAAACCCGTGCGCCCTGAGGATCGCGGGAAACTCGACGAAGGGTCTGCTGGCGCGCGGGAGGGTCATGCAGCCTCCTGCGGCATGAAACTGTCGAGCCGTCCTTCAAGAAAGGTCAGGTCATCGTGGTCCTTGAGCGCCACGCCGATTGCCCGGCGGAACGCCTCGGGCCAGGCTGCGCCCTGGCTGTGCAGCAGCGTTGCCGCTTCCGCCCATTCCACCGTCTCGGCAACGCCGGGCGGTTTGGCGAGCGGCTCCGTCCGGAGTTTGGCGACCGCGCCGGCGACCGCGTTTGCCGTTGCCTCGGCAACAGTGCTTGCCCGTGCCATGACAATTCGGGCTTCAAGGTGAATGTCCGGATAGTCGATCCAATGATAGACACAGCGCCGACGAAGCGCTTCGTGCAGGTCACGGGTGCGGTTGGAGGTCAGCACGACGACCGGCGGGCGGGCGGCACGCACCGTTCCGGTCTCCGGAATTGAAATCGCAAAATCGGACAGGAACTCCAGCAGAAAGGCCTCGAACTCCTGGTCCGACCGATCGATCTCGTCGATCAGGAGGACGCAGTCATCGGGCGACCGCAGCGCTTCCAGCATCGGACGCTGCAGCAGGAACTGGTCCTCATAGATGTTGACGTAGTCGTCGCCGGCCTGCCGGATCGCGAGCATCTGCCTGGTGTAGTTCCACTCATAAAGCGCAGAGGCCGCATCGATCCCCTCAAAGCACTGCAACCGGACGACGCGCCTGCCGAGCACCGAGGAGATGGCTTTTGCGGCTTCCGTCTTGCCGACACCCGGGGCGCCTTCCAGTAGGAGCGGTTTGCCCAGCGCCAGGGCGAGATAGGCAGCCGTCGACAGATCGTCTCCCGCGATATACTGCGCGGCATTGAGGGCATTCCGGAGGCGATCCGGGCTGTCGATCCCGACGATGGACGGCTTGACGGGCATGGCTCAGCGCGCTCCCTGCGGCTGCGCGCCGCCATTGGCGAGAATGCCCCGCAGGACCTTTTCCGGCGTGATGGGCAGCGTGTCGCAACGGACGCCGACGGCGTTGTAAACGGCATTGGCAATGGCCGGAAGGACGGGATTGGCACACATCTCGCCGGGCCCCTTGCCCCCGAAGGGCGCGTCCTCGGCAGGTCTTTCCAGAACAGCAATGTTGTGGTTCACCACTTCGCCCGGTCCGGGCATCAGATAGGTGTTGAAGTCCACCGGACCGTGGCTCCGGTCCGGATAATAGGGTTCGGTCGTTTCATAAAGGGCGTGCGAGACACCCATCCAGGCACCACCGATCAGCTGCTGTTCGACAAGGCGCGGGTTCAGGGCCCGCCCAACCTCGTAGGCCGAGTTGATCTCCGTGACCGCGACCTCGCCGGTTTCATCGTCAACCTCGAGATCAACGACCAGCGCGGCATGGGCGAAACAGGACACGGGTGTCATTTCGCCGGTATCCGGATCGACATCGGAGGGCGGGATCAGAAAGATGCCCCGGCCGGACAGGGTCCGGCCCTGCTTGAACTGGGCGGCAATGGCGGTGTCGGCGACGGTGATCGTCCGGC
This sequence comes from Roseibium sp. MMSF_3412, assembly GCF_030733265.1. GTDB lineage: Bacteria > Pseudomonadota > Alphaproteobacteria > Rhizobiales > Stappiaceae > Roseibium. The sequence continues at coordinate 84,749 of NZ_JASHJI010000001.1, forward strand.
CCGGTGCACCCTTGACCTGGATGTTGCCCTGTCCGTCCGTTTCCAGATCCGTCGCATTGACTTCCAGCTCTTCGGCGGCGGCCTCCAGCAGCGCCTTGCGCGCTTCGGTTGCCGCGCGGATGACGGCATTGCCGACCCGGTGCGTCCCGCGCGAGGCAAAGGACCCCATGCAGTGCGGACCGGTGTCGCTGTCGGCCGTATCGACATAGACATCCGACACCGGAACACCGAGCGTTTCCGCCGCGATCTGGCGCGTGACCGATTTCATGCCCTGTCCGAGATCGATGGAGGACAGCGATACCATGAACTTGCCGTCCGGGGTCGAGTGCACGAGCGCCTGGCTCGGATCACCGCCAAGGTTCATGCCGATCGGGTAGTTGATGCAGGCAAAGCCGCGCCCCTTGTGAATGGCCATGGTCAGCGCCTCCTTGAACCGGACAGAAAACGGGAGACGCCGGGCCGCTTGACCCCGCGCGAGAACGGCTGCTCGGGCTTGTAAGGTGCCGGGGCCGGGTCGGACGGTGCCTGTGGAGGCTGGGGTGCCGCAGGCTGCGAAGCAGATGGCTGCGGCGATGCGGGTTGCGGTGGCGCTGCAGCCTGCTGCGATGGCACGGGCGTGCCGGTTGGAGCCACCGCCGGTGGAACCGGGGTCGATGGCGTCGCGCGCGGTTGCGGCGGCGCAGCAGGTGCATGCCGGAACCCCATGCGCGCCGGGTCCGTGATCATGTCCTCATCCTGGGGGGCTGCCGCGACGATCGGGATGCCCTGAGTCCCCGCCGCGACCCGCCCCCTGGAGGGAGCACCCGCTCCGGGCTCCGTCGGTATGTCGGCGCGCCTGCGTTCGCCTATCCGGCCCACACTGTCGGTCAGGCTTTCAGGGATTTCCGCCCGCGTACCACCGCCACCGGCGAGACTGGACTGACGCGCGGCGTCCGCACTGATCGCCCATCCGGATTTCTGGCTGGCCACCTGACAGCATTCAATCAGCGCCGTGTTCTTTGCCAGACGGCGATGCGGCTTCATATCGCCGTCCCGGTAGGCGTTCAGGATCCTGAGTTCAATCGGGTTCAGGCCGACCGTCTCGGCCACCTTGTCCATGTGACACTCGATGGCGAAATCGACGCCGGTGATGCCGAAGCCGCGCATGGCGGTCGCCGGTGTCCGGTTGGTGAAGACGCAATAGACGTTGGAGGCAACATTCGGGATTGAGTAGGGCCCGGGAATGTGACCGGTGCACTTGATGATGGCGTAGGAGGACAGCCGCGTGTAAGCGCCTGCGTCGAAGAAACCGGTGAACGCCCGCGCCAGAATGCGGCCATCACGGGCAACACCGTCCTTGATGCGCCAGCGCTCCGCACCGCGCGGAGCCCCGACCTGCATTTCCTCCGCCCGGTCCCACATGAATTTGACAGGCCGCCCGGTCAGAACCGCGCCGAGGACAGACAGGGGTTCCACAATACTGTCGACCTTGCCGCCAAAGCCGCCGCCGACGGTTCCGCCAACAAAATGCAGGCGGGAGGATGGCATGTTCAGAAGCTTGGCGGTCGTGCCGAGCGAAAAGAACAGCGCCTGTGTCGAGGTGTAGCAGACGAAGCGATCGTTGGTTTCCGGTGCCGCGATCGCGCCGCAGGTCTCGATCGGCGCCTGCTCGATCGGCGACATCTGGTATTCGCCCTCAACGATGTGGTCGGCTTCGGAAAAACCTTTCTCCACATCCCCGAAGCGCAGTTTCTGGTGGTCGTAGAGGTCGTGATAGTCGAAGGTGTTGTTCGGATAGACCTCGTTGACGACAGGTGCATCCGGTCTCAAGGACGCCTCGGGGTCGAGAACGTGCGGCAGCACCTCGTAGTCAACCCTGACGGCGGCACAAGCCGCCCGTGCCTGCCCTTCGGTTTCGGCGATGATCGCGGCGACCGGCTCACCGGCATAGGCAACCTTGGTGTCCTGGATCAGTTTCTCCTCGTCCTTGCCGAAATTGATCAGCGAGAGGAGCGTGTTGAGGTTGTTGGGCACATCACGCGCCAGCACGACACGCACCACGCCGGGCATGCGTTCTGCCTGGCTGGTATCGATGGACCGGATACGGGCATGGTGATGCGGCGAACGCACGCAGCGCATGTGAAGCAGACCGTCGAACAGGTGATCGTCGTAATAGGGCGAGCGCCCGGTCACGTGGCCCAGGATGTCCTGGCGCCGCGTCGGTTTGCCGATTTCCTGCAAATTGTCGTCGCGCTCGTCCGCGAAGAGGTCTTTCCGGAATTCAACCGATGACATCAGCCGGTCCTCCGTGTCGGCTGACCGCTCGCGGCCAGGATGGCGTCGATGATCGGCTCATACCCCGTGCAGCGGCAGATGTTCCCGGAAATCGCCTCGACGATCTCCTCCCGGCTCGGGCGCGGTGTCCGGTCGAGCAGGGCTTTCGCGGCCATGAGCATGCCGGGCGTGCAATAGCCGCACTGCGCCGCGAAGTTCTCCATGAAGGCTTCCTGGAGCGCATGCAGATCCGGGCCGTCGGCAAGACCGTTCGTGGTCTCCACCTGCTGACCTTCAACGGTTTCGGCGAGAGTCAGGCAACTCAGTCGCGGTTCGCCGTCAATGATCACGGTGCAGCTGCCGCAGGTGCCCTGACCGCAGCCATACTTGGGCGACAGATCGCCGACACCGCGGCGCAACAAGTCGAGAAGGTTCTGCCCCTCGTCTACAAAAACGGCGGCAGGCGAGCCATTCAATCGGAACTGGACCGGCTTCTTTGTCATGTGCGGCTCCCCTCGCCCAGCAAAAGACGTTTCAGGTGGACCGGCGCGACCTGGCTGCGGTACCAGCCGGACGCCAGTCCGTCATCCGGCGGGGTGAGGCCTTGCGTGGCGGCGGCAAGTGCACCGGCAATCCCGTTTTCATCGAGTGTGGCGCCCTCAAGCGCTGCTTCCGCTGCTCTGACCCGGACGGGCGTTGGAGCCATGGCTCCAAAAGCAATGCGCGCGCCGGAAATGCGGCCGGCCGATCGCGGCAGCCAGGCGGCAAGGCTCATCACCGAGACCCCCTTGGGCTTCACCCGGCTGACCTTTCGAAATCTGAAATCATCGCCGGCAGGTCTTGCGATCGAAACCGATTCAACCAGCCGCTTCTCATTGTCACGCGCGGCCAGCAGGCTTTCCAGGTCAGTCTCGCTGCCATCGGACAGGCGCAGCTTCGCATCGAGCGCAAGCAGCGCGACCGCGAAGTCGCCATAGGGGTGCGGTGCAAAGATATTGCCTCCGACAGTGGCCATGTTGCGGATCGCCGGACCGCCGATCTGCCGCGCAACCGGATGCAGAAAGGACACCTCGGAAGACCGGAGAATGTCACCCATGGTTGCGGCCGCCCCGATCACGATGCGCGTGCCGTCCGCCCTGATGCTGCGCAACGCTGCAACACTGCGCAGCCGGACGATTTGCGGGACTGATAATTCGCCGTAGTTGACACTGCGCATCACCAGCGTTCCGCCACCCAGAAACACGGCCTGTCCGGCGCTGCTCGCCGCAGCTTCCTGAAGCGTATCGACCGTCGTTACCGTCACCATGTGTTAGGCCTCCACCCCGATATGTTCCGCGACAGCCTTAAAGCCGGCGACGTAGATGTCATTGCCAACGAGATCCGCCAGTTCCCTGTTCCGCCCCTTCGGCGTGTCAAACCGGCTTTCCCATTCCCACATCGTCCAGTCCCCGTCGGTTACCGGGAACAGACGCACATGCGCCACGTAGTTGAAGAGCGGGATCGGCGTATCCAGCAGGCAGTAGGAAAAGCTCTGCTCCAGATCCGACATTGTCAGAAGTTGCTCGCGCAGTTCCGATCCGTCCTGAAGCCTGAACCGGCGCACCGCGCCCACCCGATCGGAGCTCTCTCCCCGCTCCATCTGACTGGTCGCAACCGCCGGATGCCAGCGGTCGTGGCCGTTGAAGTCGCGCAGGACATCCCAAACGGCATCCACCGGAGCCTTTAACACTGTGCTGCGTACAACCTTGACCACCACCGCTTCGCCTTCGATTACTTGAACTTCATGTCGTTCGGGTCGAACGTGGTGACCTGGGCGTACATCAGGCCGTCCCGTGTCACGTATGCGTCGGCACCCTTGTAAGGCTCGGCAAGGAAGTCAGCTTCCACGCGCCACGACACGTTGACGGTGTCGCCGATCGTCTTGACTTTCTCGGCAATGAAAGTGGCGCCCTTGAACCCGCCTTCTTCGCGCGGTTTGCAGAAACCGGCAAAGACGTCGCCGATGTTCTTCCGGCCTTCGATCCAGACCCCGTTCGGCAGGATGAACAGAACCTCTTCGGGGTATTGCGCCATCAGCCGGTTCCAGTCACAGGCGTTCAACGCCTCTATATGTTCGAAAGTGACCAGTTCGGCATTCGGCTGCACGACAAGCGGCGGCAGATCTTGCGCCATAGCGGCCGTTGCCACAAAGCCTAAGCCTATTGCGCCTAAAACAGTCCGGTATGTCATTGTCCATCCTCCATTTTTGACAACGAAACCTTGCACTTACCCCCCGAAATGCCTCTTGAGAGCATCGAAACCGCCCTGAAAGACATTCGTCCCGATCCCGCTGACGAGATCGTCCTCGTTTTCCGGGTCGCATTCGAACTCAGCCGACCACTCGATGAAGGTACGGTCCCCTTCCGTCACAGGTGTCAGACGGAGCGTGGCGATGTAGTCGCTGAGCGGCATCGGACCTTCGAGCATCGAATAGCTGTAGAAGAGGTCGTAGTCGGACAGGCCGAGCAACTGCTCGCGGATATTGTCGCCGTTCTGCAGGTTGAAGTTCCGGATGCAGCCGACCTTGTCTGCGGGCAGCGCGTCCTCGATACGGCTCTCGCGAATGCGCGGGTGCCACTTGGGCAGTCCGTTGAAATCCCGGATCCGTTCCCAGACCTTTGCCGCAGGCGCGTTGATCACGGAGGACGTGTAGACCCGGGCCATTACTTGCCCTCCTTCGAGGAGCCGGAGCCCTTGGGCTTGTCATCCGCCTTGAGTCGCTTCATCTCGTTGGCGGCGCGGGTCATGTCATTGGCCGTGCGCATGACATCCGACTTGGCAAGGTTGGAGCCGTCAATGCCGATATCGCTGAGCAGGCTGTCGACCATGGGGGCCTGAACCCGGTAGCGCAGGGCCGAGTTGATGACTTCGTCGGTCGGGCTGCCGCCGCCTCCGCCACCGCCGCCTCCGGCCACACCGCCGTTGCCGTCGGCCCAGCCGAGACCGCCGGAACCGTTGCCGCCGAGCTGCATGATCTTGATGTCGTTGATCTTCTCAAGCGGCTTGACGGATGCGGCGACGATGCCTTCGACATGTTCGAGCATCTTGCGCTTGAACAGGGAATGACGGGCACCGTCGGTGAGCACGTTTTCCGCCTCGTTGATGAGTTTCTGCGCCTCGGCCTCCACGGCCCTGCGGATGCGTTCGGCTTCCGCCGCGATGCGCTTTTCCTCTGCTTCCTTTTCTGCCAGAACCACATCGACGGATTTGCGTCGGGTGGCGACTTCCGTCTCCTGTGCCGTCTTGACCTTTTCCGCGGCCTCGGTGGCACGCGCGCGGGCGGCTTCCGCTTCGACCGCGGCGGCGCTTTCATCCAGCGACTTCTTGTAGAGCTCGATGGCCTTGTCCATCTGGGCGCTCTCGACCGATTTCTCGCGTTCGATTTCCAGACGTCTGCGTTCCGTCTGGTGGCCTATGCGGGCATCGTCCAGACCGCGCTCGGAGGCGATCTGCGCGCGCTCGATCTCTTCCTGGCTGACGATTTCGGCTTCGCGCAAGGCCTGGACACGGGCAATCTCGAGCTGCTCAAGCACCTTCTTGCGTTCCAGCTTCTTCGCGTCGAGCTCCTGTTCTGCCAGGATCTTTTCCGCGTCGATGGACTTTGCCTTGGCAACCCTGGCAGCTTCCACGGCCTGATCTGCCGCGACCTGGGCTTCGTCGATGGCCTTGTTGCGGGCAATCTCCAGCGACCTGATCGTCTCGTCCCGGGCGATCTTCTCGGCCGTTGTTTTCTGCTCCTGTGCGATGCGGGCCTGCTCGACTGTACGCCGCGAGGCGACTTCGGCTGTCTCGATCGCCTCGGTCTTCTCGATCTCGCGCGCACGGATGTCTGCGTCCTTGGCAATCTCCGCCGTGCGGACCTTGTTTTCCTGTGCGATGCGCGCGGCCTCGACAAGCTCCTGCGCCGAGATGTTGGCGACGTCGACCGCGCGGTTGCGTGCAATCTCGCGTTCGCGCAGATCCTGCTCGTAGGCGATGCGTTCGGCGGCGACCTTCTTTTCCTTGGCGATGCGCGCGGCTTCCGTTGCCTCCAGCTTGGCGATCTCCGCCGCCTCGATGGCCTTTGCGCGGGCAACGTCGCGTTCCCGTGTCGCTTCCTCGCTTTCGATCCGCTGCAGCGTGATCTTGGCTTCCTGAGCGATCCGGGCCGCATCGACCGCTTCGCGCGCCGCGATCTCGGCTTCCTCGACCGCCTTGTTGCGCGCGATTTCCAGCCCGCGTGTTTCCTGCTCGAAGGAAATGCGCTCTGCCGCGATCACCTTCTCCTGAGCAATGCGCTTCGCCTCGGTTGCCTCCTTGGCGGCGATATTGGCCGCATCAAGGGCCGCCTGGCGGGCGACGTCACGTTCGTCAGTCGCCTCCTGCGCCGCGATGCGCTCGAACGACAGCTGCCTGTCCTGGGCGATGCGTGCCTTTTCAACCGCCTCGCGCGCGGCGATCTCGGCCTCGTCGATCGCCTTGTTGGAGGCAATTTCCAGGTTTCTGATGCGCTCTTCCTGGGCGATCCGTGTCTTGTTGGTTTCCTCGCGGGCGGCGATCTGGGCGATGTCGATCTGCTGCTGACGCTCGATCTCAAGCGCACGTGTCGCCTGTTCGGAGGCGATGCGCTCCGCCGAGAGAGCCTTTTCGCGGGCGATCCTGGCCGCTTCCGTGGCCTTCTGGCTGGCGATTTCCGCCTCTTCCAGGATCTTCTGGCGCTCGATTTCCAGACGGCGGGTTTCGCGGTCTGCCTCGATGCGCGAAGCATTGACTGTCTGCTCCTGCGCGACGCGCAGTTTTTCAGCCGCTTCGCGGGAGGCAATCTCGGCCTGCTCGACCGCAAGATTGCGCGCAATCTCCCGCTCGCGGGTCGAGCGTTCAAAGGTGATCCGCGCTTCGGTCACCGCTTCTTCCTGCGCAATCTTCGCCTTTTCGATCAGCTCGCGCGCGGCAATATCGGTTTCCTCGATGGTTTTCCGCCGCTCGATTTCGAGCGCCTCGGTCTCCCGGTCCTTGGCGATGCGGGCCTCGGACAAGGCGCGTTCCTGCGCGATCCGGGCCTTTTCAACCGCTTCCTTTGCGGCAATGTCCGCCGCCTCGGTCATCTGCTGGGTCTTGATCCGCTCCTCGGTCAGGTTCTTCTCCTGCCCGATCCGCGCTTTCTCCACGGCTTCGCGCGTGACGATCTCCGCTTCGTCAATCACACGCTGACGGTCGATTTCCTTCTGTCGGACTTCCTTTTCAGAGGCAATGCGCGCCTCGGAGATCAATCGCTCGTTTTCAATCCGGGCGGTCTCGATGGCTTCGCGGCTCAGAAGAGAGGCCTGTTCAGCCTCCTTCTCCCGTTCTGCGCGTTCGCGAACCAAGTCCGTGTGCTGCTGGGCGCGGCGGAACTCGATCTCGCGCTCCTGTTCCAGCCGTGCGTTTTCACTTTCACGCTCAATGTCCAGAACCTGCTTTTCAGCCTCCAGGTTGCGCGAGCGGATGCGGATCATGGAATCCTGCTCGATGTCGTTGCGCAGCTTCCGGCGGTCCTCGATTTCGCGGATAACGGTCGTCAGACCCTCGGCATCAAACCTGTTGGACGGATTGAAGTATTCGATCCCGGTCTGGTCGATATCGGTGATCGCGACGCTTTCAAGTTCCAGACCGTTCTTGTCCAGCCCGACCTGCGCAGCCTCAAGCACACGATCAACATAGAGATGGCGGCTTTCGTGAAGCTCCTCCATCGTCATTTCCGAGGCGACGGTTCTGAGCGCGGAGATGAATTTGCCCGAAAGAAGCGAGTGAATGCGTTCCGGTTCAAGCGTGCGCCGCCCGAGGGTGGATGCCGCCAGACTGACGGCGGTCTTCGTCTGACCGACGCGCACGTAGAATTCCGCATCCACGTCGACCCTGAGACGGTCCTTGGTGATCAGCGCGTCTTCCTTTTCGCGGGTCAGCGCCATCTGCAGGGAATTCATGTTGACGGGCGTGATGTCGTGAATGATCGGCCAGACGAACGCGCCGCCGTCAATCACCACCTTCTCGCCCAGGAAACCCGTTCGCACGAAGGCGACTTCCTTGGTCGAGCGCCGGTAAAGCCAGTGCATCACCCAATAGAGGATGAAGACGACGATGACCGCGAGTATGAGCCAAAGCACCAATTGCCCGATGAGCTGACCAGCCATGTTCGATCCTCCCCCCCGGCTCAAGAGCCGCGGATTTCCTTGAATTTTCTGGTTTGTTCGACGAGTGCGACCTCGGTCGGCAGGCGCTCCATGGAGGAGGCACCGTAGAAGCCGTGACAGTTGCGCGTGTTCTTCAGGACGAATTCGGCGTCATCCGGCATCGCCACCGGGCCGCCATGTACCAGGACGATCGCGTCGGGATTGACTGCAAGCGCCGCCGCGGACCATTCGTCGACGATCGCCGGACAGTCTGCAAGCTGCAGCGAGGTTTCCGCACCGATGCTGCCGCCGGTGGTCAGGCCGAGGTGGCATACGATGATATCGGCCCCTGCCCTTGCCATCGCGGTCGCATCCTCCGTCGAGAAGACGTAAGGCGTCGTGAGCATGTCCTTCTGGTGCGCCATTGCGATCATGTCGACTTCCAGCTGATAGGACATGCCGGTCTCTTCCAGGTTGGCCCGGAAGTTGCCATCGATCAGTCCGACGGTCGGAAAGTTCTGAACGCCTGAAAACCCGGCGGATTTGACCTCATCCAGGAACTTGTCCATCAGCCGGAACGGATCGGAGGCGCAGACGCCCGCAAGCACCGGCGTCTTCTTCACGACAGGCAGGACCTCACCGGCCATTTCCATGACGACGCTGTTGGCATCGCCATAGGGCATCAGGCCTGCGAGGCTGCCTCGCCCGGCCATCCGGTAGCGGCCGGAATTGTAGATGACGATCAGGTCGATACCGCCGGCTTCCTCTCCCTTGGCGGACAAACCGGTACCGGCACCGCCGCCGATAATCGGTTCTCCCCGGGCAATCATCGCCCGGTACTTTTCAACAAGTTGCTTGCGTTCGAACATCGTCAGTCTCCTGCTGCACGGCTGCGCCGGCTGGAATGAAAGCCGCGGAAGGTTTCGACGATCAGCTCGGCGAATTCCGGGTCGTTGATATTGTGGGGAACACGGATCAGCCGGCGTTCGCTGGTCTGGCGCACGGTGTCCTCGAGGGATCTGAAAAGCGCCTCGTCAGCAGCCGGGTCGTGAAAAGCCATTCCGGGGGCGTCCAGAAGCGAAACGCCGCCCTCGGGCAGAAAGAAGCGGACCGGTGAGGTCATTTCATTCAGGCGGTTGCCGATCCAGCGACCCATTTCGATGTTTTCATCGACCGTGGTCCGCATCAGCGTGATTTGCGGATTGTGCTCGTAGAAAAGACGGCCGCGATAGCGTTCCGGAACGGTGTCAGGCGCGTTGAAATTGACCATGTCGAGCGCGCCGCATGCGCCGATGTAAGGAAGCCCCGCGCGGATCGATGCACCGAACCTGTCGTCGTTGGCCGCAAAGACACCTCCGGCCACCATGTCGCAGATTTCGGTGGTGGTGAGGTCGACCACGGCGGCCAGCATGCCGCTGTCGAGGAGCTTTTCCATGGACCTGCCGCCGACGCCCGTGGCGTGGAACACCAGGCAATCGAAGTCATCCTCCAGAGCCGCCGTTACCTGTTGAACGCAAGGTGTCGTCACACCGAACATGGTGAAGCCGACGGCGGGCTTGGCGTTGCGGACCGGCTTGCGTTTCGCGCGCGCCTTGACCGCACCCGCAAGCGCACCGGCCCCATTGCCGAGAACCTCGCGCGTGATCGAGTTCAGACCCTGAACGTCGGCCACCGAATAGAGCATCATGATGTCGGACGGGCCGACATATTGCTCCACGTTGCCGCTGGCAACGGTCGAGACAATCACCTTCGGAATACCGACCGGCAGGGTGCGCATCGCCGGGCTGACAAGCGCCGTGCCGCCCGATCCTCCAGCCGATATGACACCGGCGACATCGGTCTGTGCCTGCATCCAGCGTTCGAATGCCAGTGTCATCCCGGCAACGGCCGTGCCCCGGTCTCCGGTGAAGACACCGTTCGCACCGCGGGGATGAAAGGCGGCGATCGCATGGGGCGGCACTTCCGCGCCGGACGGCTTGCCGCTCGTCGACAGGTCGACAAGCCGGACCGTCAGTTCCTCCGCTTTCAGGATGTCCCTTATGTAGCGCAGCTCCTCGCCCTTGGTGTCGAGCGTGCCGGCGACATAGACGGTCGCACCACCTCCGGTCCGCTGCGCAAAGAGCGGCGTGACGGGCGTTGCAGCCGATGCGGCAACGGCCGTACTTGTGCGCGCGGTGTTTTCGATCACGCGGACCGGAACCGGCCGGGACCAGCGTGTCGGCGTCTTGGGATTGGAAAGATAAACCCGTTGAACATGGGGGGCGGAGGACGCCGCATGATCCGGTTCAGATTCGCGCGCCGGGGCCGGTGTCTCGTCGTGCGCATGACGGCCGACACCGAGAAGGGCCTGCTGCAGGTCCCTGTCCGCCGCCAACTGGTTTGAGGGCAGGATCCTGTTGATCCGTCCATTGACCATGATCGCGACCTGGTCGGCAACCGCGCAGGCGACGCCGATATTCTGTTCGATCACGAGAACGTCGATATCGCCCTCCTGGCCGAGCCGCACCAGCATCTCGGCGACCTGGTTGACGATCACGGGCGCCAGGCCCTCAGTCGGCTCGTCCATGACGAGGAGCTTGGGATTGAGCAGCAGGGCGCGTCCGATGGCCAGCATCTGCTGCTCGCCGCCCGACAGCTGCGCCCCGCCATTGCTGCGCCGCTCCGCAAGTCTCGGGAACACGGAATAGACCCGCTCCGGTGTCCAGGCCCCGCCACGCCGCGACACCAGTTGCAGGTGTTCGTCGACGGTCAATGACCGCCATAAGCGCCGCCCCTGAGGGACGTAGCCGATCCCGAGCCGCGCGATTTCGGCCGGGCCAAGCCCAGCGAGGGTTTGTCCAAAGAGACTGATGGTGCCCGACGCGACCGGAACAAGACCCATGATCGCCTTGCATGTCGTCGTCTTGCCCATGCCGTTGCGGCCAACGACAGACAGGACCCCGTGATCCAGCTTAAGGTTCACCCCTTGCAGGGCATGGGACTGGCCGTAGTAGACATTGAGATCCTTGATCTCGAGCGCTGCGGCGGTGCGTTCAGCCATGGCCCAGCCCCTCCTCGCCACCGAGATAGAGGGCCTGAACCTCTTCATCCTCTTCGATTTCGGCCGGTTTGCCTTCCTTGAAGATGCGCCCGTTGTGCATCATCGTGACGGATTCGGCGACACGCAGGGCGACGTCCATGTCGTGCTCGATGATGATGTAGCCCATGTGGCTCGGCAGGCCGGTGAGGATCTCGATCAGTTCCTGCCGCTCCGTCGGGGAAAGACCGGCGGCCGGTTCGTCGAAGAGGATGAACCTCGGCGCACCAGACAGAGCCATCGCGATTTCCAGCTGGCGCTGCTGCCCGTAGGACAGGTCGGACACCTTTGTGTCGCGCACGTCGTCGAGATGCACCACATGAACCAGGTTTTCCGCGCTGGCCATCAGGGCATCGTTGCGGCGCGGGCGGACAAACGAGAACCGGCCGCGGGACACACCGCAACAGGCCAGATAAACGTTGTCGAGAACAGACAGCCCGGTGAACAGCAGCGAGATCTGGTAGGTTCTGCGCAACCCGCGCCGGATGCGTTCCTGGGCCGGAAACGCGGCCACCTCTTCCCCGAAGAACCGGATCGATCCGGTTGTCGGCGCGAAGTCGCCCGTGATGCAGTTGAAAAGCGTTGTTTTCCCGGCGCCGTTGGAGCCGAGCACAGCGCGCCGTTCGCCCGGTTTGACGATCAGGTCGATATCGCTCAGCGCCGCCAATGCACCGAAGAGTTTGCTGACCCCGCGCAGCTCCAGTGCATTCGCCGTGCCGGTGACGCTCAGGCGGTCGGATACGGAGGTGCCGGCGGCTTCCAGAAGGGTCACAGCCTGTCCTCCCCGCGATCCAGCAATGGATCGCGCTTTCGATAGTCCTGCCAGCGGTCCCAGAGGCCGAGCAGACCGTCGGGCGAGAAGAACACGATGGCAAGGAAGCCGAGACCGATGAGAAGCTGAAAGCGCTCGCCGCTCAGCCCGACCGAGAGAAGAATGTCGATGGCGAAGGTTTTGAGGAGCACATAGATGAACGCCCCGATAAACGGACCGATCGGACGGCTCATGCCACCGATCACCGCGATCACAAGGATATCGATTGCGGGACCGATGCCTGCGGTGCCCGGAGAGATCTGCGCCGACTGCCAGGTCAGCAGAATACCGCCGGTTCCGGCGATCAGGGCTGCGAAGGCATAGGCGGCGATCCGGTGCGCATTGACGTTGTAGCCGAGCGCGGCCATGCGGCGCGGATTGTCACGCACGCCCTGAAGCGCGAGGCCGAACGGCGCGCGGGAAATGTAAAGAACGGTAAAATAGGCGACCGCAGCCCAGAACAGGGTCAGGTAGTAGAACGGAATGCTCTGGCGCCAGTCCACACCGAAAAGGTTGGGCGGCAACACCCCGTTGAAACCGGAGAAGCCGTTGAAGACGGCGTAGTTCTGGCGCGTGAAATAGAAGAACGCCGCGGCGACGGCCAGGGTGATCATGATCGTGTAGATCCCCTCCGTCCGCACCGCCAGCGATCCAACGATCGTGCCGAAAATCATCGCGACAATGAGGGCCAGCGGAATGGCGATGTACCAGGGCCAGCCCAGGCTGATGTCGGTGATGGCGCTGTCGCCGAAGATGGCAACCATGTATCCGGCCAGCCCTGCAACCGACATCTGGACGAGGCTCACCATGCCGCCATAACCGCCGAGGAACATGAGGCTGAGCGAGATCATGCCGAGGATGAAAGACCACCCGAAGACCTGGTAGAGCGTGAACTCGCTGGCGAAGGCCGGCATGATCAAAAGCGCGATCGAGACGATCCAGTAGCTCGCCGGAATGCGCTCGAACCACACCCGCTCGCGCGCGTCGTGGATCTTGGGTGCGGGATTGCTCTCAGCCAGCGCCATGGATCAAGACCTTCCCATCAGGCCCTGAGGACGGAAAGCCAGCACCAGAACCATGATCAGGAATGTGAGGACGACCGCATAGGTCGGGAAATAGACGGAACCGAACTGTTCCGCGAGGCCGATCAGGAGCGCACCGAGCGCCGCACCGGTGATGGATCCCATACCGCCGACGATGACGACCACGAGGGAGGCGAGCAGAAAGCGAATGTCCTCTCCGGGCGCAACGGACTGGAAAGTACCGCCGACGACACCGGCGATGCCAGCAAGGCCCGCTCCGAACGCAAACACGCCGACAAAGACAAGCTGGATACGCGCACCTGTCGCCGACAGCATGTCCCGGTCATCGACACCGGCCCGGATCATCATGCCGATCTGGGTCCGGTTCAGGATCAGCCACATGGCAACCCCGATCACGACAGACGCCAGGAAAATGACAACCCGTACCACGGGGTATTTCAGATAGATCAGTTCTCCTGAAGAGCGTTTCACGCCCGTCACGAACAGGGTCTCCATCGGTCCGCTCAGCCAACTTGGCGGAGAAATATTGTAGAAATCTCCTCCGAAGCCCCAGAGCATCAGGTCCGCCATGACGATGGAAATGCCGATCGTGACGAGCGTTTGCCTGAGATCCTGACCCTCCATCCTGCGGAAGATGAAGATCTGCATGAGAATGCCGACGATAGCGACAAGAACGAAGGCAACCGGGAAGGCCAGAAGCCAGTAACCGGTCGAGCTGGCGACGAAATAGCCGATATAGCCACCAAGGAGATACAGCGAACCATGCGCCAGGTTGACGTTGCGCATCAAGCCGAAGATCAGGGTGAAGCCGCTCGCCACAAGGAAATAGAGACCGCCGAGCGTGATGCCGTTGAAGACCGCGTTCAGAAAGACTTTCTTGCGCCCGATAACGTCGACAAGCCCCTTCGGCCAGACGGCAAAGATCAGCCATATGAAAACGGCAACCGCCAGCAGGATGATGACTGTCCAAACCGGATGTTTCGATGCGAAGTCCCTCATCGGAAACTCCCTCCGGCAGCGGTGCGTTGACCGAAATGTTTTTGCCGCAACACGCGACGTCCTCCCTAAGCTCTTTCGACGTTGAGGTCGTTGGCTCAGGAAAAGGCTACGTGCGAAGCACCGGAAACGACGTACCCGATAGTCTTCTCTGTTGGCCCATCATCGGCATAATTGGTGTTCAGCGCCGACGGACCGCTCCACTCAGGTGACGTGCGCCACGCGGCGATAATCGCTTGGCGGAATCCCGACATTGGAGGAAAAGAAACGGGTGAAACTCGCCTGCGAGGAAAAGCCGAGATCGTAGCTGATTTCCGTCACCGACTTGTCGGTGGTCATCAGATCCGAAATCGCCTGTTCCGCCCTCAACGTGTTGAGGTAAAGGTTGGGCGTAATTCCCATCTGTTTCTTGAAAAGCTTGAAGAAATGCGGCCGGGACAAACCGACTTCACGCGCCAGCCACTCGACTTCGACTTCCTCGGTATAGTTTTCCTGCATGAGGCGGAGGGACCGGCGAACACGATAGTCTGTGAACCTGTGGCGGGTGTCGCTGAGAACGGAATTGCGGTCCGCATGGCGCCATGACTGCTCGAAACACTGCAGCGTCGTTCGGTAGAGATAGCCGTCGAACAGATGGTCGTTGCCGCCATCCAGCAACAGGGATGTCAGACGTTTCACCCAGTTGGAGACGTCCGGCGTCATGGAGATGAATGACCTGCCGAAATTCAGTGCAAATTCAGCGGATTGGCTGTTTTCCAGAAACCAGATCGGCTTGATGTAAAGCACCAGGCACATGCAGGCCTCGACCGGATTCTTTTCTTTCAGATGAAAACTGTGCTGCTCCCAGGGACTTACGGCAACGCCGGTGTTGCGGTCTGCGGCGACCCATTTTCCCGAAACACTGACTTTCGCCTCGGCACCGCCGAGATAAAAAATCAGGTGCCCCTCTCTGTGGGCATGGGTAATGATAGGCTTATCCAGCTTATATAGAGCCGCGCGGCCGAATTCACCGTGGTGAACGGATATGGCTTCGCTCATAGTCCCCTCCTCCCGAGGATTATCGCGATCGTTTATTTTTTTATTTCCTGAAGTAAACCTCGCAAAAATACCGATTTGCAAGACAAACTGCCTCACAAAGAGACTCAGAGTTACGAAATCAGACTGAAATTCATGCTGCGGCGCAGTATTCAGGCGCGAATGTACCCGGTCTTGACTGTCGTGAAAAATTCCGCCGCATACCGGCCCTGCTCCCGCGGACCGAAGCTTGAGCCGTTCCTGCCGCCGAAGGGAACATGATAGTCGACACCGGCGGTCGGCAGATTGACCATCACCATCCCTGCCCTGGAATTCTTGCGAAAGTGGCTGGCATGTTTGAGGCTGGTCGTGCAGATGCCCGAACACAGGCCGAACTCGGTCTCATTGGCGACCGACAGTGCCTCGTCGTAATCTTTCACGCGAATGACCGAGGCCACCGGACCGAACACCTCTTCGGTATTGATACGCATGTCGTTGGTGGTGTCGGTGAAAAGCGCCGGCTGCAGGTAGTATCCGTCGGTGTCGCGGCGCAGGCGCTCGCCGCCACAGCGCAGGTTGCCGCCCTGGGCGCGTCCGATCCCGATATATTTCAGGTCCGTCTCAAGCTGGTCGGCGCTGGCGACCGGTCCGATCTCGGTTCCCTCGCTCAGCGCATTGCCGACCACGAGCGCCTTGCAGCGATCGACCAGTTTCTCAACGAAGCGGCCGCAAATTTCCTCAGTCACGATCAGGCGCGACGAGGCCGTGCATCTTTGACCGGTTGCGAAAAAGGCTCCGTCCACCGCAACTTCAACCGCCTGATCCAGATCCGCGTCGTTCAGGACGACGAGCGGGTTCTTGCCCCCCATCTCAAGCTGAACCTTGCGCAGCCGTTTCAAACAGGCGTCCGCAACCCTGTGACCTACGGTCTGCGATCCGGTGAAGGTGATCCCGTCGATCCGGGGATCATCGAGCATCGTCTGGCCGACCAGGGAACCTTTTCCCGTCACCAGATTGAAAACCCCGCCCGGAACACCGGCTCTTTGCAAGATGTCAGCAAGAACCCAGGCACAGCCTGGAACCAGTTCAGCGGGTTTGAAAACGACCGCGTTGCCGTAGCAAAGCGCCGGGGCTATTTTCCAGGCAGGGATCGCGATCGGAAAATTCCACGGCGTTATGATCCCGACGACACCGAGCGGTTCGCGCGTAACCTCGACGTCTATCCCAGATCGGACGGAGGGTAGGAGGTCGCCGGTCTGTCGCACACACTCTCCGGCAAAGAACCTGAAAATATTCGCGGCCCGGTCCGCTTCGAGGAGACCTTCGCGCAGCGTTTTGCCCTCCTCGCGGGACAGCAACGTGCCGATTTCCTGTTTCCGGGCAGCCAGTTCGTCTGCGGCCGCGTTGAGAACATCAAATCGTTGCTGAGGCGACGTACCGGCCCAACCGGGCGCTGCTGCGGCCGCCGCCTCGATGGCCGCCTGCGTCTCGGAAACACCGGCATGTGCGTAAAGATCGATCACGTCGGAAAGGTCTGACGGATTCCGGTTTTCCGCGGCGCTGGCAGTCGCCACCCATTCCCCGTTGATCAGCAAAGGTTTCATCAGGCCACCCGGGTTCTTTCCAAATGCACCGATTTCATGATCGAATAGAGGCTTGAACTGGACAGCGCGCGCGGGCTGCGAACGGCGGCAAGGTCGGATGCGGCAAGGTCGGCGGCGGTTCGAAGCTCCTCCTCGCCGATGCCCATGTCGTTGAGGCTCTCAGGCAGCGGAAGATCGTGCAGAAACTCCGTTACGGACTGCGCAGGGCCTTGCTCGCCCGCCGGGTCGAAAAGCTTTTGCAGCGTGTTGAACTTCTCACGCGCAGCACCGGCGTTGAACTGCAGAACAGAAGGCAGCAGCAAACGGCTCAAGGCCCCCGGGTCAAGGCGGCGGTCGACGACGGTCTCCAGCGCGCAGCCGATGGCGTGGATGGCTCCCAGGCCTTTCTGAAGCGCAAGTGCGCCGTTCAGGCTGGCCGCCATCAACTCGCGGCGCGCCGTGACACTGTCGTTCTCCAGCACCTTGTGCAGGTTGGCAATCACGCGTCCGAGCCCGTCGAGCGCAATCCCGTCGGCCGGCGGATTGTAGCCCGGGGAAAGATAGGCTTCGACACAGCGCCCGAGCGCATCGGCGCCGGCACTGGCACTTTCGACCGGCGTTGCGCCCAGTGTCAGCGTCGGATCGCAGATCGTCACGGCCGGAACAAGTTTCTTGCACATCAGACGCGTCCGCTCACCGTCCTGCAGGACGACCGGCGCATGGGCGCTGACAGCGGAACCGAACCCCTGGATGCCCGGAACGGCGTAGAGGTCCGGCAGGTTGTTGCCGATCCGCCGGGATCCGCCCGTCGCATAGGAAAAGGTTTCAAGCGGCTCCTTGTGCGCAATCGAAATTCTCGAAATCTTGGCGAGATCGATCGCGGTGTTGCGTCCGAATGCGATCAGGAGGTCGCGGTCGGTTCGATCAAAAATTTCGGCAATATGCCGGGCGGCACCTTCGTTCGGGATATCCGGCACGTCGCTGACCACCTCGACCGAGGTTCGCACCGGCAGTCCCGCGAGAAGCCGTTCGTATAGTTCGCTCTTGAGATGCGCTTCGTCGGTGACGATCAGGGGCCGGGTCTTGCGATTGACTTCCACTTCCGACCACAGCGCTTCTTCCAAAACGCCATCGGCAAAATGAACTCGCGTAACGTAGGTAATGAGAGTCATTGCCAGATCTCGACAAGAAGCTGCTGGATGCGGCGGCCCGGTAGAGGGACCGGGCGGCATGTGCCGCCCGGTGCTTTGCGGTCAGTAAGACGACTTGCACTCAGGCGTCTCACGGCTTGGGAGGCCGATCTTTGCAAAGACTTCAGGATCGATGCCAAGGGTCTGCGGCACGTTTTCCTTGATCGCAACCAGCTTGGTCACAAGCGTACCGTCTTCCTGCTCGGCGACCTCGGACACGAAGTTCGCGCCGACGGCCTGACGGTTGCCGTCAAGCGTGATCTTGCCGTTCGGGGCATCGAGTTCCAGGTTGGCGAGGCAACTGCGGAATTTTGCTTGTCCGTCGGACAGATCGCCACCGACTTCATCGAGGCAGGTCATCGCCGCGGTTGTCGCGTTGTAGTACCCGGTTGCCAGAAGCGACGGGCTCGGGAACCGCTGATCCGGCGGGAACGCATCCTGATAGGCCTTCACATAGGTCTTCCAGTTCGCGTCATCCCAGGTGTCGGCCTGCGGTCCGGCGGACGGCGTTCCGATAAGCGCGTTCTTGGCGTCGCCCTTGGAGTTCAGGACCGTGCCATCCACCATGATGGAACCGCCGATCAGGTTGGCGTCACCGCCAGCCTGCTGGTACTGGTTCAGGAAGTTGACCGCATCGCCGCCGCCGAGACCGAGATAGATCGCATCCACGTCATCGGGAAGCGATGCAATGATCGAGCCGAAATCCTTCGTTCCGAGCGGAACCCAGAAACGTTCGGTGATCTCGCCACCGGCCTGGCAGTATTCCAGCGCAAAACCGAAGACCTGCGTGTAGATGAAGGAATAGTCCTCGCCGATCGTCGCGACGGTTTCCCAGCCCTTTTCATTGAAGACATAGTCGCCAAGACCCGCGGACCACTGCGCCCCGTCCGTGTTGAAACGGAAGAAATTGTCGGACGGCGTCACGTAGGTGGTTTCCTGCGCACCGGAGATGCCGTTCAGGAACGTGACCTGAGGCTGGGTTTTCGAATAATCCCGGATCGCGATGCCTTCGGAACCGGAGAGCGGACCGATCACGAGATCGACCTTGTCCTGTTCGACCAGTTTGCGCGCGCCGCGCACGGCGCTGTCCGGCGATGCGTCCGTCGACTGAATGATCAGCTCGATGTCACGGCCACCCGCCTTTGGGCCGCGCACGGCCATTGCCGTCTTGAGACCGCGAACACCGTCCTCGCCGAGAACCGTATAAGTGCCTTCAAGCGTCGCAAGGACGCCAACCTTCAAGGGACCATCCGCCGCAAAAGCTGCGCCGGTTGAAAGAAATGCAGCCGCGGAGACAGCGGCCAGGAGATGCTTCTTCATCCGTTCCTCCCAACGAATACTGAGCCGCTTTTGATCGCATGCGAGGCCGGAACTGGTGTCAATTGCGACCGCCAATTGCGTCTACGGCAATGCGCCTAGCATGCGTCAGGCAGGAGTTTCCAACTATCTCGGAGAGTACGGGTGATATAACGCACAGTCTGTTTTTGGGGCTTTAATCACCTCCCGGAACTTGCTTGTTTCCAGTCAACGGCGGACCCGCGCAATGGCACCCCGCGGCATTTTGAGCATGTCCCGGTCAGGTTAAGCGGACTTCCAACGCACAAGCAGACGTGAAGTATTGATGCAGATCTCAAAGACCGACGGCTCCCGATGGATCGAGAGCCGCCATGTTTCTTCCGGCCAAGTTGACGATGAAAACGGGTCAGGCCGCGCGTAGCCGGCTGAGGAAGTCATCGATCTTGTGATCAAGGTCCTCGGCCTGTGTCGACAATTGTTCGGCCGCCGTCAGGACTTCGCTTGCAGCTGAACCTGTTTTCTCAACCGACATCTGGACAACGGAGATGTTGTTGGCAACGTCCTGGGTTCCGACAGCTGCCTCCTGCGCGTTGCGCGAGATCTCCTGTGTCGACGAGTTCTGCTGCTGTATCGCCGAAGCGATTGACGCGGACGTCTCGGAAATCTGGGTGATCACGGCCCGGATCTCATCAATCGACTGAACGGAAGTATTGGTCGCCGCCTGCATTGCGTTGACCTGTTCTTCAATGTCGCTTGTCGCCTTGGCGGTCTGGCTCGCCAGCGATTTGACCTCGGAAGCGACAACGGCAAAGCCTTTGCCCGCCTCACCTGCTCTCGCGGCCTCGATGGTCGCGTTGAGCGCAAGAAGGTTGGTCTGTTCTGCGATGTCGTTGATCATGCTGACGACCGTGCCGACGTTTTGCGCCATGTCGGCGAGCGCCTTCATGGTTTCGGTGGCGCCGCTGCTGGTTGTCTCCGCGTTCGAGGCCACATCGAGCGCCGTGTCGACCTGACGGCTGATTTCCGCGATCGAGCTGGACATTTCTTCTGAAGCCGCGGCAACAGTCTGCACGTTGGCCGATGCCTCTTCCGTCGCCCCGGCGACCGAGGTCGATTTGTGGCTGGCGTCATCGGAAATCTGCGTCATGTTCTGAGCGGTGTCGCGCATCTGAACGGCCGCACCCGCGATCGACTGAACGACGGCCTTCACGGCATCCTCCAGATCGTCCGCCATTTGTATCTGCGCCTGCCGTTTTTCTTCGGCCGCGCGCAACTCGGCTTCTTTCTGTTCTTCTTCCAGGCGCTCTTTCTCGATCGCGTTGTCCTTGAACACCTGGACCGCGCCTGCCATGGCACCGATCTCGTCCTTGCGCTCTGCGCCCGGAACCTCCGTCGTCGTATCGCCTTCTGCCAGACGTTTCATGGCTGCGGTCATTGTGTTGAGCGGATTTGCGATGCCCGATCCGATGATCCAGGCAAGCAAACCGCTGACCAGGAGTGCAAACACCGTGCAGGCGATAACGATCGTATTTGTCGTGCTGACGGTTTGTTCCTTCGTGTCGAGACGCGCCGTCATGAGGGTGCGCTCCTCGGCCTGGAAGGTTGCCATCACTTCACGAAACGCATCGAAATACTGTTTGCCCTGCGCCTGACCGACAAGATCGGCCATGTCGTCCATCGTTTTTGCATTTCCGATTTCGCGCCGGAGAGCAATTGTCGGCTCGGTCACGTCGGCCTGCCAGTCTTTCAGCGTCGTATCGATTTCACCCAGGAGTTTAACCTGTGCCGGGTTGTCGCTGACCGTTTGCTGCAAATCGGCAACGGATGCGTAGAACTTCTTGGCGCCATTGTTGTACGGCCCCAAGAATTCCTCCTTGCCTGCCAACAGATATCCGCGCATGCCGGTTTCCATATCAACCGCATAGGCCAAAATCTGGTTCGCCTGACCGATCACCTTGTAGGTGTGCGAAACCCAGGCTTCGTTCTGCTCCATCTGCTTGAGCGCGGCCTCGCTGGCCTCGCGCGCCGCAGTTGCTGCTGCATAGCGTTCCTGGATCAGAGCCCGTTCGATCTCCTCAAACTCTGCCATGGTTTTGCGGAAGGCGTCGAAGAAGGCCTTGCCCTCCTTTTGCTGGACTTTTTCGATCACATCCGTCATTGGCCGCACCCCGGCAGTCACATGGCGGCGCATCCCTATGACCGGCTCCGCAACGCGGATGAGCCATTCGGTCATCTGGTTTTCCGCTGTCTGAAGCCGCTCGACCTGGGGCGGATTGTCGCTCACGGTCTCTTTCAGGGCGTCAATCTCGGGAAAGAGCGCATTCTGCCCGCCCGTGTAGGGCTCAAGAAACTCGTCTTCTCCACCGATCAGAAAACCACGCATTCCGGTTTCCATGTCGACCGCATGACCGACGATGTTGGCGCTTGAGGCCAGCACCTTGTTGGTGTGCTCGACCCAATCCATTGCGGCAATCAACTCGCCCTTGGCCTCACCGACGCGCTCCTTTGCCGCCGTGAAGTCCTTGCGCCGCTGTTTCAGAAGCTCTTCCTCACGCGCGATGAAAGTGGCGATTTTCTCGCGAAAACCATCAAAATACGTCTTGCCGCGCGCTTCACCAACGAGTTTGGCCATGTCGTTCATGGTTTTTGCATCACCGATCGTGCGGCGCAGTTCGATCGTCGGCTCCGTAACGTTCGCCTGCCAATTTTGAAGTATGGCCACGGCTTCGGCCAGCCGCTCCACCTGGGCCGGATTGTCGCTGACGGTGTTCTGAAGCTTCTCGAGCTCGCTGTAAGTATTTGCCTCGCCCTGCCTGTATGGATCAAGAAACTCGTCCTTGCCGGCAAGCAGGTAACCGCGCATGCCCGTTTCCATGTTGACCGCCGACGATACGATCCCGGAAGCGTCGGAAAGCACATTGTGGGTGTGCTGCACCCATTTGTCCGTGCGAACAATTTGCCCGATCGACCAGTAGACAGTCGCGCTCAAAACAACCAGAAGCGCGATTGGAAAGGCAAAGCCGATGAAGACTTTCGATCTTGTCTTGATATTCTTGAGGCGCATGGTCTGTCTCCGATTCGCGCACGGCGCTAACACACTCCGGCAAATCTGCGCGCCATAATTTAACGCCAAGTAAACCCTAAATTTAGCACGTGAAAATAAATCCATCGGAGGTTGAGGAGCCATACACAACCCAACTATCGCAGGACGTGAACCCGTCAGATTTAACACGTACCATCTAAGGGGGTGGGAGCGATTACTTGCGATCGCGGAGGAGCGAAACTTCAAATTAGACAATTATCACATGTACTTAATTGAAAATTGGACCGGCAGCCTGTTCCAGGATTTATTTTGCAAACAAAAAAATACGCAAATTCCCTTAGAATATCTCCCAAGGGGCTATGTCCAGGCTATTTGTCTTATGAAACGGCGCCATCGTCCTGCGACACTGTCCGTCTCACGGACGCGGCTCGCGTCAGCACGAGCCGCCGCACGAAGGCGGCGACGAACACCAGGGTCAGGATCAAAATGATGGTCGGTGCAGGCGCGCTGTCGAGAAAGAAACTGGCGTAGGTGCCTGCAAGCATGGACGACATGCAGACAAGAACAGACACCCAAAGCATGGCGCCGAAGGTCCTCACCATCAGGAAGGCAATTGCCCCAGGCGCGATCAAAAGGCCGATGGCGAGGATAAGGCCTGCCGCCGAAAGGGTGGCCACGATGGTGAGCGAAAGCGCCGCCAGAAGCCCGTAGTGCAGCAGGTTGACCGGCAGACCGGACGCCTTCGCCTGGGCCGCATCGAAGCTGTGCAGGACGAGGTCCTTCCATTTCAGAACGAGCGCTGCGCCCACCACGAGCGCGATGATCCCGGCCGTGGCGAGATCCGCTGTTCCGACGCCGAGCATGTTGCCGAAAAGGATGTGATCGAGATGCGCGTCGGTTTCGATGGCCACGTAAAGCACGATACCAAGGCCGAACATGCCCGAGAATACCACGCCCATCACCGTGTCCTGCTTTACCCGGCTGTTGCCCGCCAGATACCCGGTTGCAAGCGCACACATCATACCGGCGGCAAACGCACCGATCAGAAGCGGAATACCGAAGATATAGGCAACGACGATACCGGGCAGGATGGCATGGCTCACCGCATCGCCCATCAGGGCCCAGCCCCTCATGACCAGAAAACAGGATAGCAGCGCAGTCGGCACCGAGACGATGATGCAGATCAGGAAGGCGTTCTGCATGAAGGGAAAGCGGAACGGCAACGAAAGCGCCTCGAGATCCATCAGCCGGCCTCCCCGCTCTTTGCCGTAACTGTGTCAGGCCCGCCCTCACGCAAGGCAGCGGCAGCCTTGCGCCGTGCAGCCAGCAGGCCGTGCTTGGGCGCGAACAGGAAGACGATCAGAAAGATGAGCGTCTGCAGTGTCACGATGATGCCGCCGGTCGCCCCATCCAGAAAGTAGCTGACATATGCACCGATAAAGCTCGTCAGCGCCCCGATCGCAACGGAGAGCGCGATCAGGCGCGGGAAGCGATCACACAGAAGATAGGCGGTGGCACCGGGCGTCACCACCATGGCGATCACCAGAAACGCACCCACGGTCTGCATCGCGGCAACGACCGACGCGGACAGCAGCACAAAAAAGACGGCCTTCAGAAGACCGGGTTTCAGGCCAATGGAGCGGGCGTGGTTCTCGTCGAAGAACGTCACCATCAGGTCTTTCCACTTCGCCAGCAAAACCGCCAGCGAGACAAAACCGATGATCGCCAGCTGGAGGGTGTCTTCCGGCGTGATCGCCAGAATGTTGCCCATCGTGATTGTCTGGATCGACACCGACATCGGGTTCACGGACACAATGAACAGACCGAGGCCGAAAAAGGACGTGAAGATCAACCCGATGATCACATCCGCTTTCAATCCGGAACGCTCTGAAAGGAACAGCATGGCCCCTGCTGCCAGCCCGCCTGCGAGAAACGCACCCAGAGAAAACGGCAGACCGAGAACGTAGGCCCCGGCGACACCCGGCACCACCGAATGCGACAGAGCATCGCCGATGAGAGACCAGCCTTTCAGCATCAGATAGGCGGACAGAAAGGCGCAGACGCCGCCGACCAGCGCTGAAACCCACATGGCATTGACCATGTAGTTGTAAGAGAAAGGCTCCAGCAGGATCGCCATTACTGCCTTCCGTCCGTGGTCTGGACTTCGTCGCCATATTGCACGAACGGGCGCTCGTCGTCGGTCAGGATCGTCACCTTGCGCTGATCGCCATCCGTATGCAGCGTTTCGTCCGAAATCGTGAAATGGCGCAAAACGCCGCCGAAGGCCTGCTCCAGGTTTTCGCGCGTGAATGTCGTTTGCGTCGCTCCATAGGCCAGCACGGTTCCCTTCACCAGGACCGTGCGGTCGCAGAATTCAGGAACGGATCCGAGATTGTGCGTGGAAACAAGCATCACCCGCCCCTCGTCCCGGAGTTCCTTCAAAAGGGCGACGATCTGCTCTTCGGTCTTGACGTCCACGCCCGTAAACGGCTCGTCGAGAAGGATCACCTGGCCGTCCTGTGCCAATGCACGGGCCAGAAAGACGCGCTTGCGCTGGCCGCCGGACAATTCGCCGATCTGGCGGTGGCGATAGTCCTGCATGTTGACCCGTTGGAGCGCCTGGTCGACAGCGGCGTGATCGGCCGGCTTCGGCCGGCGCAAGAACCCCATGTGGCCATAGCGGCCCATCATCACGACGTCCTCGACCAGCACCGGAAAGGACCAGTCGACTTCCTCTGACTGCGGGACGTAGGCAACCAGGTTCCGTTTCAGCGCGTCG
Organism: Roseibium sp. MMSF_3412; assembly: GCF_030733265.1. Lineage (GTDB taxonomy): Bacteria > Pseudomonadota > Alphaproteobacteria > Rhizobiales > Stappiaceae > Roseibium. The sequence goes on from NZ_JASHJI010000001.1 coordinate 110,000, forward strand.
CGCACCGGGAGATCGAGAATACGGATCTCGCCCTGCGCGGCGGGGACGAACCCCATGATGGCCTTGAAGAGCGTCGATTTGCCTGCCCCGTTCACACCGACCAGAGCCGTGACCGTGCCTTTGGGTATTGAGAAGCTGGCATTCCACAACGCCGTATGACCGTTACGATACGTAACGGTCACATCTTTTGCGGAAAGTCCACCGGCGTCCGTTGACACGGTCGCGTCCATTTCGGGGTCCTTGACGATTTGCAGCACGGGTCACCCCATTAAAGAGTACTCTTTACAACATAACAATCGGGCGGCGGCCGCCCGCCCGGCAGCGATCAGTTCGCCGCCGACTTCAATCCTTCGGCGACGGTGGTTGCGGTCACCTTCAGGAGATCGAGATAGGTCGGGACCTTGCCACCGGCCTCGCTCAGGGAATCCACATAGAGCTCGCCGCCGTAGCTTGCACCTGTTTCCCGCGCGACCTGCTTCGCCGGCGCTGTGTTTACCGTGCTTTCACAGAAGACAACCGGGATCTCGTTTTCCCTGACACCGTCGATCACGGATCTCACCTGCTGCGGGGTGCCGACCTGATCGGCATTCATCGGCCAGAGATAAAGTTCCTTCATGCCGAAATCCCTGGCGAGATAGCTGAATGCGCCTTCACAGGTAACCAGCCAGCGCTGCGCTTCGGGAATTTCAGCCACCGCCTCGCGCAGCGGTTCGATGGTCGCCCGCAGCTTGTCCTTGTAGACTTCCGCATTCTTCTCGTAAGTCGCGGCGTTTTCCGGGTCCTGGGCAGAGAAGGCGGCAACGATGTTGTCGATATAGACCAGCGCGTTGTCGAGACCCATCCAGGCATGCGGGTTTGGCTTGCCCTCGTAAGCCCCGGACCTGATGGCGATCGGATCAATGCCATCGGTCAGCGTCGCGGAAGGAATATCACCGAGATTGGACAGGAACTGCTCGAACCAGAGTTCCAGGTTCATGCCGTTCCAGAGGATCAGGTCGGCATCCGACGCCCGCACGATGTCCTGTGGCGTTGGCTGGTAGCCGTGGATTTCAGCGCCCGGCTTTGTGATCGACACGACCTCGGCGGCCTCGCCTGCCACGTTGCTGGCGATATCGGCAATCACGGTGAAGGTGGTTGCCACCTTCATCTTGTCTGCCGCCTGCGCCACCGGCGACAACATCAGGGCAAGCGCGGTCACCGGCACGGCGAGGATTGACCTCTTGAGCATTTCGGACTCCAAACAGGGATTTCGTTTCGTCTTCTGCAATTGATATTGCAAATCATTTGCAACTGTCAAGCCAGTTGCGAATTATTCTCAATAAAAAGGCATCGACAGACGGAACCTGGGTTACGGACCCATAAATGAAGTCAATTTGGTTTGGATCGTTTTGACCAACTGTGAGGAGCGAAAGCGCAGGAAATGTGGTTCATTTTCAAGCCTTTCGCGACGCAGCAGATTGCCAAAACGGCCAAATCCGAAGGACGGCAAAATGGCTTCATTTTTGAGTCCGTCCCCTAGCGCCGGGCTGGAAAATGGAAAGCCTGAGGATAGAATAGGAAGCAAGGCCGCGCTTAGAGGGCGTAGATCACTTCAGCTGCGCGGACGGCGGCAGATGCCCTGTTCTCCACGCCGAGTTTGACGAAGATCTGCTCCAGATGCTTGTTGACCGTGCGGGGTGAGAGCCCGAGGATCTCGCCGATGTCCTTGTTGGACTTGCCCTTGGCAATCCAGATCAGCACCTCGGCTTCGCGTTGTGTCAGCTCGAACCTTTCCTGCAGCGCCCTGATCTGGCCGGCTTCGTCTTCGGCGGTCACGCGAAAGAGGTTCTCGTCCGGTCCGACCCGGCCGAGCGGATGCAGCTGGACGGCGAGAGTATCGGACAGTTCAAGCATGAAACTCTTGTGGTATGCGCCGGACGGTTCGGAGGCTGCAAGCCATTCCCCAAGCGACTTGCCGAGTTTTGCAAGGCGTGCCTCGGCATCTCCGGCCTGCGCCAGGAGGGACCGGATCTGCGGCGTTGACCAGAGGATTGCGCCGGCGGCATTGACCGCAACGAGATGGCGCCCGGCAGCGTCCAATGCCACGTGGGCGCTCTGCACCGAACGTGCATTCTTGAGGTGAACCTTGATGCGCGCCTTCAGTTCGTCGACATCGATCGGCTTGGTCAGGAAATCGACGCCGCCTGATTCCAGCGCCTTGACGATGTGCTCGGTTTCCGACAGCCCCGTCATGAAGATCACGGGAACATGCTTCAGGGCCGGGTTGTCCTTGATTTTCCCGCAGGTCTCGAAGCCGTCGAGGCCCGGCATCACCGCATCCATCAAAATCGTGTCGGGCGTCACCTTGTCACAAATTGCCAGCGCCGCCTCCCCGCTGGTCGCAACCAGGACGGCAACGTCGGTCCTTTTCAGCGCCTCGGTCACAAAACCCAGCGTCTCCGGGCTGTCGTCCACCACAAGGACGGTATCGCGGCGGTCATCCGTCATTGGTTTCCAGTTCGCTCAAAACGTCGTTATAGGCGTCAAAATCAAACCGGTTGAGATGACCATGAAGCGTTTCGACAAGGGGTTTGTTTTCGGGCGTGTCCGCAAGCTCGGCAAGCTTAGCCTCGATGCCCTCCACATATCCGATTTCCGCAAGCGAGATCAGATCCGCGACATGCTTTGCACCGGGTGAGCGCAGCCGCGCCGTTTTCGCCGGTTCCGGTTCGTCCGGCTGAACGGTTTCCGTCCAGGTCAGACCCAGATGTTTCTGCAAGAGGTCCAGGAGCTGGCCGATATCGAACGGTTTGGCCAGTGTCGCATCGTGACGCGACGGGCCGTCGGGTCGAAGGGACTGGTCGCCGATGTTTGCCGACAACATGACGATCGGTGTGTGATCATCTTTTTCGCGCAGAGCGTCCGCCAGTTCCCAGCCGTTCATGCCCGGCATCAAGATGTCGACGAGGTAAAGATCCGGCGCCAGATTGGCCAGTGTCGACAGGCATTCGGAGCCGTTTCCGGCCTCCAGAACCGTAAACCCGATCGGCTTCAGGATCTCGTTCACCAGTGCGCGATGGTCGGGATTGTCGTCTATGACGGCAATGGTTCTGCGTGCGCCCTTGTAGCCCCTCACCTGATGCTCGAGACGAACGATATCGACGGGCCGGTCGACCGCAGCCAGCATAAGCCGGACTTCAAAGGCCGCCCCCTCCCCCGGCTCACTTGAAAGCGCGATGGCCCCGCCCATGGTTTCCGTCAAGAGTTTGGTGATGGTCAAACCGAGGCCAAGTCCGGGGGCTGACCGGCTCGCGGGTGTTTTGCTGCGGCCGAACGGTTCGAAGATCTTTGTCTGCTCGTTGAGTTCGATACCCGGTCCGGTGTCCTTGATGACAAAGCTGGCAACCTGTGAGCGGTAGCCGACAGCGAGCGAGACTTTTCCGGTCTCGGTGAACTTGATGGCGTTGGACAGAAGATTGACAAGGATCTGCCGCAGGCGCTTTTCGTCTGTTCTGACGAAGACCGGCAAGTTGGGGGCGGCCTTGAACTCAAACCCCAGGCCCTTTGCGCTCGCCTGCATTTGAAACATGTCGACGATCTGGTCGAGGAAGTCGTGAATGTTGATTTCGTTGGAGTAGATTTGCAGACGTCCCGCCTCGATGCGCGATATGTCCAGCAGCCCGTCGATCAGTCCGGAGAGATGCTCGGCGCTGCGGCGGATCGTGCTGACGGCCGGCTTGCGGGCAGTCGGCACACTGTCATCCCGTTCCAGCACCTGTGCATAGCCAAGAACGGCATTCAGCGGTGTCCTGAGTTCATGGCTGAGGCCGACAACATACCGGCTTTTGGCGAGGTTCGCCGCCTCGGCATCTTCCTTGGCCTTTTGCAGTGCGGCGTCGGTAACGCCGTGTGCATCGATTTCCTTTTGCAGGAGCGCGTTCTGGCGCGCGGATTCTTCTTCTGCGACCCGGCGCGTGTCATGGGCAAGTACAAGGAACCAGCAGGCAATCCCCGCAACAATGGTGAACACGAAGAAAATCAGGGTGATCGTCTGGGCAATGATGCCGGTCGGGTCTCCAAACCGGCTGACAGCCTGGGCATAAATCACCCACAGGACGAGGCCTATGCCGGTGATAGAGACGGCGGACGCCATGGCGTAGCGGCCCAGACGCGAATTCAGGTATTCGATCACGGTTTCCGGCAGCACCAGGGAGGCGACGCTGCCGACCTGATGCGCAACGCGGGCATTGGGTTTGCAGGAATCGTGACACCTCGCGTCCAGCGAACAGCACAGGGAACAGATCGGCGCCTGATAGGCCGGGCAATAGGCCATGTCTTCCGGCTCGAACGGGTTTTCGCAAATCGAACAGGCAATGCTCGTTTTACCCTGCCAGCTCGCGCGCGGCTTGCGCGCCAGATAGTATTTTCCCTTCGTTGCATAGGCGATCAATGGCGCTGCCACAAAGGCAATCGCCATTGCCAGGAAAGTGGCGAGCGCAGCAGGGACCTCACCGAACTGACCGAAATGCGCCGCAAGGGACAGCCCCGCCGCCAGCAGCATTGCACCGGTGCCGACGGGATTGATGTCGTAAAGGTGCGCCCGCTTGAACTCGATACCGGGTGGCGACAAGCCAAGCGGCTTGTTGATGAAGAGGTCCGCGGATATCGCCGACAGCCAGGCCATCGCGATGATTGAAAAGATACCGAGTGTTTCCTCAAGCAGCTTGTAGATGCCGAGTTCCATCAGGAGCAGGGCGATGCCGACATTGAACACCAGCCAGACCACGCGCCCGGGATGCGAATGCGTCAGCCTGGAAAAGAAATTCGACCAGGCAAGCGACCCGGCATAGGCGTTCATGACATTGATCTTGAGCTGGGCAACAACCACAAAGGCAGCCATCAGCAACAGCACCACGGTCTCGTTGGGGATCATGTAACCGAAGGCAACGGTGTACATGCGCGATGGCTCGTCGGCGTGCTCCACGGGCACGCCATGCGACAGCACCAGGACGGCAAGGAAGGAGCCGGCGATCATCTTCGGCGCGCCGAGCACCACCCAGCCCGGCCCCGCGAGGAAAAGCGCAAGCCTGTGCCGCCGGCGCGCGAAATCCTCCGCCGGCAGAAACCGCAGGAAATCGACCTGCTCGCCGATCTGCGCCATCAGGGCAAGGATGACGGCGGTTGCCGCGCCGAAGCTGATCAGGTTGACGCTTTCCCATCCTCCCGGCTCCGTTCTGGGAGCCTGGGTCGCCGGATCGATGCCTGAAAATGTCAGCCATTGCCCGACGGACTGCCAGTCCGTGAAGGCGATGAAGACGAAGGGCAGAATGTTCAGCACGATCCAGAACGGCTGCGTTGCAAGCTGGAACCGGCTGATCCAGGTAATGCCGTGCGTCACCAGTGGAATCACCGCGACGGCACTGATGATGTACCCCAGCCAGAGAGGCACCCCGAATGCAAACTCGAGCGCGCTCGACATGATCGAGGCTTCAATGGCGAACAGAATGAAGGTGAAACTGGCATAGATCAGCGACGTTATGGTCGATCCGATATAGCCGAAGCCCGCGCCGCGGGTCAGAAGGTCGATATCGACACCGTAGCGCATGGCATAGCGGCTGATCGGCAAGCCGACGATGAGAAGAACCAGGCTTCCCACCAGAATTGCGACGAATGCGTTCGCCGTCCCGTGCGACAGCGTGATCGCACCGCCGATGGCTTCCAGCGCCAGAAACGAAATCGCGCCGATCGCTGTCTGTGAAATGGCGCGTGAGGAAAACCGGCGCGCGCCCTTTGCCGTGAAGCGCAGGGCGTAATCCTCAAGCGTCTGGTTGTTGACCCATTTGTTGTACTGTCGGCGAATGGGCAATATGCGCTGGCGGGCCGTCAAAGTGCCTTCCCTGCCCTGCTTTTGGCCATATGCCTATTTTTTCGGCAGAACAGCGCCTGCATTGCCCCAACTTTCCCTGTTTTCAGTCCAAGGCGACTTACACAGCACATTTCATGCCGACCGGCCGCCGGCCATGCCGGATCGGCCGGAAGCGGCTTACGTCAATTGACGTATGTTGCGGCGCAACGGTTCCGGCGCACGATCCCTCCCCGATGGCGGCAATCCTTCCAGCCGTCCTGCGCCGGCAGGGAACCGGTGCATCGCATTAAGGGGACTTACATGAAAAAGACATTCACCAAATTCGCCCTGGCCGGCCTGATGGCCTCCACCATGATTGGTGGCGCAGCCGCTGACGACGACACGATCAAGGTCGGCATCCTGCATTCGCTGTCCGGCACGATGGCGATCTCCGAAACCACACTCAAAGACGCCATGCTGATGCTCATCGAGGAGCAGAACAAGAAAGGCGGTCTTCTGGGCAAGAAGCTCGAAGCTGTTGTCGTCGATCCGGCCTCCGACTGGCCGCTGTTTGCCGAAAAGGCGCGCGAGTTGATCGAAGTGAACGGCGTCGACGCCGTTTTCGGCTGCTGGACCTCCGTTTCGCGCAAGTCCGTGCTGCCGGTTTTCGAAGAACTGAACTCGCTTCTCTTCTACCCGGTTCAGTACGAAGGTGAAGAGTCCCAGCGCAACGTGTTCTACACCGGCGCTGCTCCGAACCAGCAGGCCATTCCGGCCGTTGACTACCTGATGAACGAAGAAGGTGTTGAGCGCTGGGTTCTGGCCGGTACCGACTATGTCTATCCGCGCACGACCAACAAGATCCTCGAAGCCTATCTGAAGTCCAAGGGTGTCGCTGAAGAAGACATCATGATCAACTACACGCCGTTCGGTCACTCCGACTGGCAGACGATCGTTTCGGACATCAAGACGTTTGGTTCGGGCGGCAAGAAAACCGCCGTGGTCTCCACGATCAACGGCGACGCCAACGTTCCCTTCTACAAGGAACTGGCAAATGCCGGCATCAAGGCCGAAGACATTCCGGTCGTTGCCTTCTCCGTTGGTGAAGAAGAACTCGCCGGCCTCGACACCGGCCCGCTTGTCGGCCACCTGGCTGCCTGGAACTACTTCCAGTCCGCGGACACCGACATCAACGCCGAGTTCATCGACGCATGGCACGCCTTCATCGGCGATGAGGACCGCGTGACCAACGATCCGATGGAAGCCCACTTCATCGGCTTCAACATGTGGGTCGAAGCTGTCGAGAAAGCCGGCACGACCGATCCGGATGCGGTGATCGACGCAATCGTCGGTGTCTCCGTGCCGAACCTGACAGGCGGTTACTCGGCCATGATGCCGAACCACCACATCACCAAGCCGGTTCTGATCGGCGAGATCCAGGACGACGGTCAGTTTGAAACCGTCTGGGAAACCTCCGGCACCGTCGTTGGCGATGCCTGGTCCGACTACCTGGAAGGCTCCAAGGATCTGATCTCGGATTGGCGTGCGCCGCTTTCCTGCGGCAACTTCAACACCGCCACCGGCAAGTGCGGCGGTTCCGGGTCCTAAGGGAGGAACCAGCGGAGCGGGCCGCAACGGCCCGCTCCGACCTTTGTATTCCCCCGTTCCCGCTCCGATGACACTGCCGGTTCCGGGTCGAGGGAGAGACTTTCAAATTGCCTAAGCCGGTGGACCTATGTCCTTTTTGAAATCGTTTTTGCTGTTCCTTTTCCTGCTGGCCAGCCCCGCACTTGCACAATCGGATCCGGAAACGCTCCGTCCGCTGATCAACGAGCTGGCAAAGGGCAAATATGCCGAAACGGAGCAACAGATCGGCGATCTGGCAGCGACAGGCGACCCGGCCGTTGCCCCCGCACTCGAAGCCCTTGGGGCCGGAGACCTCTATTTCCGCAAGTCGGACGGGCAGGTCTTCATCGCCGAAAAGGACGGGAAACAATTCAAACTGACCGATCCGCTGACGCTGGAAGCACAAGGTGAAGCCGGCAGGCGCGAAGTCAAGAAGATCAAGGTGAACAACAAGCTGCGACGGGTGATCCGCTCTGCGCTCGGTTCCCTCACTCTTATGGCGCCAGACCCGAAGGTTCGCATCGCGGCCGCAGAGGCCGTCTTCAAGGCGCAGGATCCAGGAAGCATCGAGGCCCTGGATACCGCCATTGCCGCCGAAAAGGACGAAAACGTTCTGCGTGTCATGCAACAGGCGCGTGCCGCCGCGGTTCTAAACTCCGATCTCGAGGAATCAGAGCAGATTGCAGCCGTTGAAACACTTTCCGAGATGGGCAACCGCGAAGCGCTCTCGTTGCTGATCGGCGTCCGGTCGAGCACTCAAGGGGCGGTTCAGGTTGCCGCCGCAGCCGCCGTCACCAAAATCGAAAAGTCCATCGCCGCGTGGGATGCGGCACAAAACATCTGGTACGGCATCTCGCTCGGCTCGGTGCTGCTGCTCGCCGCTATCGGGCTTGCCATCACCTTCGGCGTCATGGGTGTTATCAACATGGCCCACGGCGAAATGGTCATGATTGGCGCCTACACCACGTTCGTGGTTCAGGATCTTATCAGAACATCGGCGCCCGGCCTGTTCGACTATTCGCTGTTCATCGCCCTCCCCCTCGCCTTTCTCACCGCCGGCCTGATCGGCATCGCGATCGAGCGCGGGGTCATTCGCTGGCTTTACGGACGCCCGCTTGAAACCCTCCTGGCCACCTGGGGGATCTCGCTCATCCTGCAGCAGGCCGTCCGCTCGATATTCGGACCGACGAACCGTGAGGTCGGCAACCCGGACTGGATGTCGGGGGCATTTGAACTCGGGCAGATGACCATCACCTATAACCGCATGTGGATCGTCGTCTTTGCGCTGCTTGTCTTTGCCGGGCTGATGCTGGTTCTGAAGAAAACGCCTTTCGGGCTTTACACAAGAGCCGTCACACAGAACCGGCGGATGGCCGCCTCCATGGGCATCCGGACGCCCTGGATCGACGCGCTGACCTTCGGACTAGGTTCGGGCATTGCCGGCATTGCAGGTGTTGCCCTGTCACAGATCGACAATGTGTCGCCGAACCTCGGCCAGGGTTACATCATCGACAGCTTCATGGTCGTGGTGTTCGGCGGCGTCGGCAATCTCTGGGGTACGCTTGTGGGCGCAATGACACTCGGCGTGGTCAACAAGTTCCTGGAGCCATATGCCGGTGCGGTGCTCGGCAAGATCTTCGTTCTCGTCTTTATCATCCTGTTCATCCAGAAGCGTCCGCGGGGGCTGTTCGCCCTCAAGGGCCGGGCAGTTGAGGCATGATGTCGTCCTTTCTCTTCCGCGCCATGGATGCACGGGCCGGTGTCTTTCTCGCCCTCATGGCGGCGGTGATTATCCTCGTGCCTGCCTGTAACCTGTTTGTGCCGGAAAGCTCGCCCTTTCACGTGCCGACCTACGCCGTCACCCTTATGGGCAAATACCTGACCTACGCGCTCCTCGCGCTGGCGGTCGATCTGGTCTGGGGTTATTGCGGCATTCTTTCCCTTGGTCATGCCGCATTCTTTGCACTCGGAGGCTATGCCATGGGCATGTACCTGATGCGGCAGATCGGAACCCGCGGCGTTTACGGCGACCCGATCCTGCCGGATTTCATGGTGTTCCTGAACTGGCAGGAACTGCCCTGGTACTGGTACGGCTTCGACATGTTCTGGTTTGCAGCCCTCATGGTCCTGCTCGTGCCGGGCGTGCTCGCCTTCGTGTTCGGCTGGTTCGCCTTTCGCTCGCGCGTTACAGGCGTTTACCTATCCATCATCACCCAGGCGCTCACGTATGCCCTGCTGCTCGCCTTCTTCCGAAACGACATGGGCTTTGGCGGCAACAACGGCCTGACCGACTTCAAGGACGTTCTGGGCTTCGATATCCAGGCCGATACCACACGCGCCGGCCTCTTCGCGGCATCGGGAATTGCCCTTGTTATCTGCTTCCTGATCTGCCGCTCCATCACGCGCTCAAAGCTTGGAAAAGTCCTTGTCGCGGTGCGCGATGCGGAGAGCCGGACGCGTTTCCTCGGCTACCGCGTGGAACACTACAAGCTGTTCGTCTGGACACTGTCGGCCATGATGGCAGGGATCGCGGGCGCGCTCTACGTGCCCCAGGTCGGCATCATCAATCCGGGCGAATTCGCGCCAGCCAACTCGATCGAAGTCGTCATCTGGGTGGCCGTTGGCGGCCGGGGCACGCTCGTCGGTGCCGTGCTCGGTGCCGTCCTGGTGAACTTCGCCAAGACATGGTTCACAGCCGCGCTTCCGGACATCTGGCTGTTTGCCCTCGGCGGCCTGTTTGTGTTCGTAACCCTGTTCCTGCCGAAAGGGATTGTCGGCACCGTCAGCCAGGGCTGGACAGCCCTGCGTCAGCGCAAGATCTCCTCGGATTTCAGCGAAGGATCGGGCGACCCTCCATCACAGCCGCCGCAATCTCCCGGTGCGCAGGCAAACGTGGAAAAACCGGCTTCAGCAATCTCGCGCGCCGGGGCGGCGCACCCTCAACCTGCGGAGTAGAGCATGACCCGGACCACAAGCCTGCTTTATCTTGACGGAGTGTCGGTGTCCTTCGACGGGTTCAAGGCCCTGAATGAACTGTCGCTCATGATCGCACCGGGCGAAATGCGCGCGATCATCGGACCGAACGGAGCCGGCAAGACCACCATGATGGATGTGATCACCGGCAAGACCCGCCCGGACACCGGCGAAGTCTTCTTCAACGGGACGATCGATCTCACCGGCGAGGACGAGGCCTCGATTGCCGAACTCGGTGTCGGTCGGAAGTTCCAGAAGCCGACGGTCTTTGAAAGCCACACGGTATGGGACAATCTGGAACTCGCGCTCAAGGCGCCAAGGGGTCCTTTCAACACCCTCTTCCACGTCATCACGGGCGGAGAGAAGAACCGGATCGAAGAATTGCTGGACCTGATCAGGCTGAACGAAAAACGGGCAGAGCTTGCCGCCAATCTCAGTCACGGTCAAAAGCAGTGGCTCGAGATCGGAATGCTGCTAGCGCAGGACCCGAAACTGTTGCTGGTCGATGAACCGGCGGCAGGAATGACCGATGCGGAGACGGCGGAGACCGCTGACCTCCTGAAGGACATTGCCAAGGATCATTCGGTCGTTGTTGTCGAACACGACATGGATTTCGTGCGCTCTCTCGGGGTCAAGGTCACGGTCCTGCACGAGGGTTCGGTGCTTGCCGAAGGCTCGCTCGATCATGTTTCCGCCGACGAGCGGGTTGTTGAAGTCTACCTGGGACGCTGATCCATGCTGAACGTTGATCAAATCGACCTCTATTATGGCGCGGCGCAAGCGCTGAAAGGCGTTTCGCTGTCGGCGGAAACCGGAAAAGTGACTTGCCTGATGGGCCGTAACGGCGTCGGGAAAACATCGACATTGCGGGCAATCGCAGGTCAGCAGGGGATTGCCGCCGGCAAGATCATGTGGGACGGGCAGGACATTTCCAGCCTGCCGGCCCATGCGCGTGCCCGCGCCGGAATTGCGCTGGTGCCGCAAGGTCGCGAAGTGTTCCCGCTGCTTTCGGTGAAGGAAAACCTGGAGACCGGTTTTGCCCCGGTAAAACGCAAGGACAGATACATTCCAGACACGATTTTCGAGTTGTTTCCCGTCCTCAAGGACATGCTGAACCGGCGCGGAGGCGATCTTTCCGGCGGCCAGCAGCAGCAGCTTGCCATCGCACGCGCCCTGGTCACACGGCCGAAGCTGCTTGTTCTCGACGAACCCACGGAAGGCATTCAACCCTCAATCATCAAGGATATCGGTCGCGCCATTGCCTGGCTCAGGGATCAGGGAACAATGGCGATCGTGCTTGTCGAGCAGTATTTCGAATTCGCCCGTGATCTTGCCGATACCTATGCTGTCATGGATCGCGGTGAAGTTGTGCTTGCCGGGTCCGGCAAAGATCTCTCCGAAACCGAGGTGCGGCGTTACCTGACCGTCTAGCCGCCCGCAAGTCCGCTTAAAAAATTGGCACGCGCGCTCATCATTTGCGACCCCTTGTGGGTAGAAATCACGCTCGCAGTCATGTTAGAGGCTGTGCAGCTTCCACGCTGCTGCGAGGGCCTATGCACCCGCGGTTGAATTGACTCGGACTTTAAATTTGGAACTGGAAATTTGCTATGCGCGTTGCGATGATTGGGACCGGTTATGTCGGCCTCGTTTCCGGCACTTGTTTTGCTGATTTTGGTCATGTGGTCACCTGTATCGACAAGGACGCGACCAAAATTGATGCCCTTAATTCCGGGCAAATTCCGATCTACGAACCGGGTCTGCAGGACCTCGTTGCAAAGAACGTAGCGGAAGAACGGCTCTATTTCACCACCGATCCGACCGAAGCCATCCGCTCTGCGGATGCCGTGTTTATCGCCGTGGGCACACCAACCAGGCGCGGTGACGGGCATGCCGACCTTTCCTACGTTTATGCAGCAGCGGAAGAGATCGCCCGATTGATCGAAGGCTTCACGGTTATTGTCACCAAATCGACGGTTCCGGTCGGAACCGGCGATGAAGTGGAAGACATCATCCGCAAGACCAACCCCGACGCCAAATTCGCCGTTGTTTCCAATCCGGAATTTTTGCGCGAAGGCGCTGCCATCAACGACTTCAAGCGGCCGGACCGGGTTGTCGTGGGAACCGATAGCGAGGAAGCGGCAGACGTCATGCGCGAACTCTACCGCCCGCTTTACCTCAACGAAACACCGATCATCGTTACCAAGCGGCGCACGTCGGAACTTATCAAATACGCGGCGAATGCGTTCCTGGCCGTCAAGATCACCTTTATCAACGAGATCGCGGACCTTTGCGAAAGCGTCGGGGCGAATGTCCAGGAGGTTTCCCGCGGTATCGGTCTCGACAACCGGATCGGTTCAAAATTCCTGCATGCCGGGCCAGGCTACGGCGGCTCTTGTTTTCCCAAAGACACACTGGCGCTTTCCAAGATTGCAGCCGACGCCAAGTCCGACCTGAAGATTGTCGATGCCGTGATCGACGTCAATGCGGAACGCAAGAAGAAGATGGCGGACAAGGTCATCGACTTCCTTGGTGGAGACGTCAACGGAAAAACGATTGCGCTTCTCGGTCTTGCCTTCAAGCCGAACACGGACGACATGCGCGAGGCTCCGAGCCTCGACATCGTGAAGAAGCTGCAATCTGCCGGTGCCACGATCCGGGCCTATGACCCGGCAAGCATGGACGAAGCCAGTCACCTCATGTCCGACGTCATGTTCTGCGACGGCCCCTACCACGCGCTGGAGAATGCGGACGTCGTGGTGATCGTGACGGAGTGGGACCAGTTCCGGGCGCTTGACCTTGATCGCGTGAAGACGCTGGTAAAGGCGCCGAAGGTGGTCGATCTCAGAAACATCTACACGCCCGACTACATGCAAGCGCGCGGCTTTGAGTACACCAGCGTCGGCCGCAGCTACTGACGCTGTGGGCGCATCCGCGCACGCACGGCACCTATTGTTGCCGGCCGCTTCAAGGGCCGGCAGCACACACGCAGTATTTACAGGAAATCAGGTCACGTCTTGCGTGATGCTGTTGCGGCATGCCGGGCGAGCTGTTATCAGCATGCTGCAAATTTAAATTTTAAGCATTTCGTTGGGCTTGTGTTAACGAAGAGCGGCAGCGTCACCTTCTTGACCTGAAGACGTTCCGCAGGAATTGCATTTTGTAGTGTGGAGCTTGCAAGGCTTGGGAAAAAATTCACTCAGATATGACCGGCGCGCAAGTTTACAGCAATCTCTAACCAGCCCTGAATCCAAGATCGAAGGTCCAACTTTCGATCAGGACAACGAACCGTTGCCATCAGCACCGGTTCCCAGACCCGGTTATGGGAAACTGAAGAGAACTCTCGATATCTTCGGCGCAGGCATTGGCCTGATCCTGCTGTTGCCGCTGATGCTGGCCATTTCGGTTGCCATCAAGGCCACAAGCCGGGGACCCGTGATTTTCCGCCAGGAAAGGCACGGCCTGAACGGTGATGTGTTCACAATATTCAAGTTCAGATCCATGTACACACATCTGGGCGACGGAACCGGTGTCTGTCAGACAGTGTGCGGCGACCCTCGCATCACGCGCGTCGGCTCGTTTTTGCGCAAGAGCAACTTTGATGAATTGCCACAGCTGCTGAATGTGCTGAAGGGTGACATGTCGCTGGTCGGTCCGCGCCCTCATGTCCCGGGCATGCTGGCGGCCGGCATGGCCTATGAAGACTTCGATGCAAGATACATGAGCCGGCACCAGGTTCGTCCCGGCATTACCGGGCTTGCACAGGTAAGCGGCTGCCGCGGTGAGACGACAAACCCCGTCTCTGCGCGCAAACGTCTCGAATATGACCTGGAATACCTGGAAAAGCAGTCCCTGGCTCTCGATCTCAAGATCATCGCACAGACGGTTTCCCGCGAGTTCTTTCATGGCAACGGGTACTGACCTGTCCTGAAGACGCTTACGCGTTGTCAAGCAGTGTCGCAGCGCGCCGCAGTGCGAGCAGATATCCCTCGACGCCACACCCGGCAATCACCGCGTCCGCGCGTTGCGAGACGTAGGAGAAATGCCGGAAAGCCTCCCTCTTGTGAATATTGGACACATGCACTTCCAGAACGGGAAACTGGCAGGCGCTCAACGCGTCCAGTATTCCGATCGAGGTGTGGGAGTAGGCCGCCGGATTGATGATGATCGCCTGAGCCGCTTCCCTGGCCTCCTGCACCCAGTCGATCAGATCGTGCTCGGCATTGCTCTGGCGGAAGATGATCTCGAGCCCGAGTTCGGCGGCGAGTGCCGCACACATTTCGTTCACGTCATCCAGCGTTTGGTGACCGTAGATCTCCGGTTCCCTCTTCCCGAGCAGGTTGAGATTCGGTCCGTTCAGGATGTAGACGACTTTAGACATTTGGGTCCCTTGGTATCATTTCCGTAAGATGTGCTCATTTTGCACATTTTTCCAGCAAATCCGGGCTCTTCTCCCCACTGGGCTGTGGACGATTTCCGCGTTCAAACAACCCAAAAGATGAACTCTTGCAACGGTTGTATTTACGTACTATTAACCATGAATATTCATCGTGGCAGAAACACAATCCAACGGAAAACCATGATAAAGCTGCGTGAAAGACTGGATACCCTGGAAGCGCTCATGGAAGCGATCGACGGCTACCAGCACCTTCCGATCGATACACTGTCGCAATTCCTGCTCGACAACTACACGGTTGATCTGGACGTTCTGGCTCAATTCGCAAGTGCTCTTGAGGTCGGAGCGAGTGAGGCTGCAAAAGCCGCCGAAGGTTCATCCGCCGCTGCACAGTCGGCTGCCTGAAAACAGGCAGCTTCCGGATCTATCCGATTGCCGTAACGTTTTCTTCCGGCCCGTCCGCCGCCTGACCCGGCGGCTGGCCCGGAGGGCCTCCCTGCCAGATCTTCTGCCTGTTTCTGATCTCTCTTGGCGCCGGTCCGAAATAGGTCGCGGTCTTGATGAAATCGCGCGGGTGCAGGATCACACTTGAAACACGCTGATAGAGAGACTTCGCCGAGATGGGTTTCGACAGCAATTCGTGCACGCCCAACCGGCGCGCCTCGACGATCCGGCTGCGCTCGGTATGCGCGGTCACCATGATGATCGGGATATAGGCAAAGGGGTTGTTCGGACTGCGGATCATGCGCACCATATCCGCACCGTCCAGGATGGGCATGACCCAATCCAGGATCAGAATGTCCGGGTTGGCGCGGTCCATCGCTTCAAGACCGGATGCACCGTCTTCGGCTTCCACAATGCGGCGCGCGCCGAAGCCCTGCAGCATCGTCCGCAGGATCGTACGCATGTAAGCACTGTCTTCGACCAGCAAAAACGTCAAAGAGGCAAGATCGAGACTCACCAAACCCTCCTAGTGTCAACTCGTCTTGACATGAAATTCTGAAGATTGGGTTAGCCGTGAGACGCTTCCAGGTGCTTCGTGTGCCGGTGCTGCACAAAAGTATCCGATGCGCATTTGTAAAGATGACCGCGAAGACTGCAGCTCTCAGGTTCACAGCTTGGTAATGTTGCTCGCAGTTAACACTTTTACGTGCAGCGGATTAACGTGCCTTTCAGAGCTGTCGATCATTCTAGGATCGCAATCAAAAACGAGAAACAAACATTCGATGATCACGAGCCTTATGACCACAGATCCGGACAAGAGCAGACAGGACGAGAAGCTCGCAGGAAGTCATGAACCTTCTGCGCCGGGCTCCAACGGCTCGCGTGAAAACATTCTTCTGTTCTCCGGAGTCGGCCTCGTGCTACTGGCCGTGGCCATGGCGCTTTCCAACATTTTCGCCTGATTTCCCGGCTTCAGCTGCGCTCCAGGAGCGGCTTCCTTGCTCATTACGTCGCCGTTCTTGAACAAAGCACACGCTCAGTGTCTTTGATCAGGCAGGTCGTCATCATCCAGAATGCGCCATTTCGCGCCTTCCAGATCGTCGTACTGACCGCTTTTGAGGGACCAGAGAAAGGCGCCCAGCCCAAGCGCACCCAGAAGAAGCGCGATCGGGATCAGGTAGATGAGAACGTCCATCAGCTGTCACTCCGTATGGAAGCCGGCAGTTCGCCCGCAGGCGTTTCCGCAGAGGCGCGATTGCCGGTCTCGCGCCACCGGAGCTTCAGCGCATTGGCGGTTACCGCGATCGAGGATGCAGACATGGCCACGGCCGCCATCAGCGGTGTTACGAAGCCGGCGACGGCAATCGGTACAGCCACGACATTGTAAAGCGCGGAAATCCAGAGGTTCTGCTCGATTGCCGCGCGCGCGTTCCTTGAAAGACGCAAGGCATCGGCAACCGGCATCAGCCTGTCTCCCAGGAAAACGGCATCGGCGGCCGCCTGGCTGAGATGGACAGCGGAGACGGGTGAGAGCGAGACATGGGCCCCGGCAAGTGCCGGTGCATCGTTGAGACCATCGCCGACCATCAGGACCTTGTGGCCCTTCGCCTGCAATTCCTCAAGGCGGGCAATTTTCTGCGCCGGTTTCATGGCCGATTGCCAATCGGAGATCTCGAGCGTCCTGGCGCAGTCCGACACGGCAGGCCGGGTGTCGCCGGACAGGATCTCCAGCCTGTAACCGAGCTTCCTGAGACGGTCGACGACCTCTCTGGCGTCCGGCCTCAGGCTCTGACGGAAGGTCAGCAGGCGTACCGGCCGGTCTTCATACCGGATCGCCAGAAGCGATGCGCCGGGTACGCGCTGAAGTGCGTCTTCGATCTCAAGATCGGACGCGCCGCAGAATTGCGGGCTGCCGAGCCGCAGTCTTGCCCCCTCATGGATTGTTTCCAGTCCGGCGCCCGAAACCTCTTCCACATCGGCAAGCGGCACGAGAGCGCCGGTTGCCTTCACAAGGGCCGCGGACAACGGATGACGGCTGGCGAGCGCAAGACGGCCGCCGAGCATGATTATTTCGTCTTCCGGGTCAATCCCGCCGCAAAGGTCAGGTTCCGCCCGGGTCAAGGTGCCGGTCTTGTCAAACAGGATCGTGTCGACCTCAGCGAGACGCTCAATGGCATCGCCCGCGTTGAGCAGAACTCCGCTGCGGAACAGTTGTCCGGACGCCACCACCTGCACCGCCGGGACCGCCAGCCCAAGGGCGCAGGGGCAGGTGATGATCAGAACGGAAATCGAGATGACAAGCGCCGGCTGCCAGCTCATCCCGGCCAGAAGCCAGCCGAGGAATGTGAGCGCTGCAGCTCCGTGCACCAACGGCGCATAAAGGCGTGCGGCCCTGTCGGCGATGCGGACATAGGCGGACTTTGCCTGCGCCGCGGTCTCCAGCAGCCGGTTGACTTCGTCGAGCAGAGTTGCGCCCGATGCCGCCTCGACCCGAACCTGCAGCGCCCCTGCACCATTCATCGTCCCGGCATAGATCCTCTGTCCGGGCTTGACCGGCACCAGAACACTCTCGCCGGTAACCAGGCTCTGGTCGATTTCCGACCGCCCGCTTTCGACAACACCATCGACCGGAACGCGCTCGCCGCCGGAGACAAGAACCAGATCTCCTGTTGCGATTTTCGACAACGGGACCTCGCGGACTTCCCCGTCCGGACCCAGTCTTGCGGCAACCTCGGCCTTGAGGGCCGCGATGTTTTCGGCAAACGACCGTGTCCGCCCGCGCATGTTGTGATCCAGATAGCGGCCGACCAGAAGGAAGAACAGCAGCATGACCGCAGATTCAAAATAGGCGTGGTGGTGGTGCTGCAGTGTCTGCACCACGGAAAGCGCAACCGCGAGAAAGACGCCGATCACAATCGGAACGTCCATGTTGAGCCGGCCGGCGGAAAGCGCGCCAAACGCACTCTTGACGAAAGGACGTCCCGCATAGGCAACGGTCGGCAACGCGATGAGGGCTGACAACCAGTGGAAAAAATCGCGCGTCTCGGGCGTGATATCGGTCGCATTTCCTGACCAGACGGAGACCGACAGCAGCATGATGTTCATGCCGGCGAAACCGGCAACAGCCAGACATCTGAGCAGCTGTTTCCCCGTCCTGTCCTGACGGTCCTTCTGGCTGGCCGGATCGAACGGGTGCGCCGTGTAGCCAAGCCGGGAAAGTTCACGAACGATCTCTTCCGCGCAGGTCTGGTCCTCGACCCAATCCACCGCGAGACGCTGGCTGGTCAGATTGACACGCGCGGCGCGGATGCCGGGCAGACGCTTCAGGCCGCGTTCGATGTCGCCCATACACGCGGCGCAGGTTATGCCGTCGACGGCCAGATCCATATGAACCGCGCCGTCGTCCGCCGGAGTAATGAAGGCTTGCCAGTCACGCTGATGTACCGTCACGATGCACGCCTCAGTCGCCGATGAACATACGGTTTTCGGACTTGAACCGGCGGGTTCCATCCTGCTCGATCTCCAGAACAA
Source organism: Roseibium sp. MMSF_3412 (assembly GCF_030733265.1). Taxonomy (GTDB): domain Bacteria; phylum Pseudomonadota; class Alphaproteobacteria; order Rhizobiales; family Stappiaceae; genus Roseibium. Next base: position 128,791 of record NZ_JASHJI010000001.1, read on the forward strand.
GCGTCCAGTTGCCCGATGCCAGCTTGTCAATCTCGCCGATATATCTGCCGCCGCCGTCCGCGCGAAGAACCGCGGTTACGTCCTCGTTTTCCTGCGCGGGGTGCTGGAGTGCCGCTTTGACGGCGATACCGTAGAGCGGTGTGCCCTGCGCATCCATCGCCGTCACGACAAGCTTGGCGCCATCGTGTGATGTCCGGGCAATTTCGCTCGACACCTGCCACCCCAGCCCGGCCTGAGCCCTGGCTGCAGCTATTTCCTGGTTATAGGCCTGCCCGGCTTCGTACGAGCTGTCGACCACAACGCCCGGGAAGGATCCGAGCGCGAGGTAAAGGAAAATGCCATTTGCGGCAAACACCACGCCGAAGAAGCCCAGAAGCCAGGCCAGGACGGTCTTGCCGGTGATCGCCTTGGGATCCTTCATGTTCGATTGAGCCATCGTCATTTCGTTCTCCTCAGGGCTTGTCCGGTGCTTTGAACGTGTCTTTTGCCGTTACGACTTCGCCCATCACACTCTCGGTGATGCGGAAGACAACCGGCGTCGAATGCGGCATTTCTGCCTCGGGCGGCGAACTCACCAGGACACGCACCTCCCGCGTGGTGTCGGGCCCGACCTCGACGATCGGCCTGCCGGCGAAAGTGGAATCGGCACCGACCGCCTCGACCAGCGTGTTCGGCGGCATGCCTTCCACATGCAGCATGAACGACCTCGGGTGACGGCGTTTGTTGGACAGACGAACCGTGTAGCCGTTTCTGACCGAGCCGTCGGATTGCTCGACGAAAACAGGGTTCCGGTCGTGCAGGACGCTGATATCGGCGAAATCCCGATTGAGCAGTGCGAACAGCATGATCGCACCGACCAATGCGATGACCGCCGCATAAATGACCGTCCGCGTGCGGACGATTTCGTAGACCGGCTCCTTGCCTTCGAGCCGGCGCTCGATGTTCTCGTCCGTGTCGTAGGCAATCAGGCCTGTCGGCTTGCCGATCTTCGTCATGATGTTGTCGCAGGCATCAATGCACAGGCCGCACTGGATGCAGTCCAGTTGCATGCCCTTCCGGATATCGACACCGGTCGGGCATACCTGGAAGCACTGGAAGCAGTCGATGCAGTCACCGGCAGGCAGACCCTGGGCTTCCAGCTTCTTGTTGTGTTTCAGCGACCCCCGCGGTTCGCCCCGGTCCCAGCGATAGGTCACGTTGAGCGCCTTCTCGTCGGTCAGGGCGGCCTGAATGCGCGGCCAGGGACACATGTAAATGCAAACCTGCTCGCGCATGAAACCGGCCAGCAGATAGGTCGTCGCCGTCAGGATGCCGATCCAGACATAGGCAACCATCGGGGCCTGGAACGTCAAGAGCTGCCAGACCAGCGTCGGTGCGTCATTGAAGTAGAGAACCCACGCGCCGCCGGTCCACCAGGCAATCATGAGCCAGAAGAAATGCTTGGTGGCGCGCTTGCCAACCTTTTCGAAGGTCCACGGGTCCTTGTCGAGTGCGATGCGTTCGCGGCGATCGCCCTCAATCTTGCGCTCGACCCACAAGAACAGGTCGGTCCAGACCGTCTGCGGGCACAGATACCCGCACCAGATCCGGCCGGCGACCGCGTTCATCAGAAAGAGCGCGACGGCAGCGATGATCAAAAGCCCTGTCAGGTAGTAGACTTCCTGCGGCCAGATCTCGATAAAGAAAAAGTAGGCCCGGCGGTGTTCCATATCGATGAGAACAGCCTGGTCCGGGGCGTTCGGCCCGCGGTCATAGCGGATGAATGGCAGGAAATAGTAAATTCCAAGCGTGATGAAAAGCAGCGTCCACTTGATCCTGCGAAACAGGCCGTGGGTTGCCATGGGGTAGATTTTCTTGGCCGACGCAAACCACTCCTCGGAGTGTTCGCCCTCATGCGTTTCGGTGTCCGCAGACATACCGTCCGTCCTCTCAAACGCGATCCTGCCCCAATAGGATCCTGATTCAGTCTAAAGTCGTGACCCTTGAGCGGGTTTCCCGCTCCGGAATACCGTTTTAACCGGTGCCTCCTGAAGCTAATCCGGCGCAAAGCGTCACACCTTGCGCCGGATCAAAGGTTGTGCGTGATCCGGCGGATTTGCCGCATCCTCTCGCGGACGCTACTGACCTCCGCCGAAGGAGTGCACGTAGACCGTCAGCGACTTGACGGTTGCCGGGTCAAGACGCTCGGCCCAGCCGGGCATTACGCCATTGCGCGGATTGGCGATCTGCGCCCTGATGTCGTCCAGCGAGTTTCCGTAAAGGTAATTCGCCGACATCAGGCTCGGCGCACCGACCTCCTGGATGCCTTCAAGGTTGTCGCCGTGACAGGCAGCACAGTTGTCCTCGTAAAGGACCTGGCCGGCGGCAAGGTCGATGCCTTCATCCGTTTCGACGCCTGCACGGGAGGCGACGAAATTGGCGACCTGATCGATTTCCTCCTTGCTCAGCAGTTCGTCGGCACCGAAGGCCGGCATGTCGCCGATGCGGGCATCGTCACTGTCGGACCGAATGCCGTAAAGCAGGGTCGTGTGGATATCGTCGAGGGTCCCCCCCCAGATCCAGGTGTCGTCCTGAAGGTTCGGATAGCCTTCCGAACCGGTGCCGCCTGCCCCGTGACAGGGTGCGCAGTTGTCGCCGAACGCGGCCTGTCCATTGGCCAGCGCGAACTGCAGCAATTCCTGGTCCTTGGTGATGTCTTCCAGGGACGTGGCAACGATCTTGTCGGCGAACTCGGACCGGTCGGCGACGCCCTTGTCGTAGGCGGCGATGGCCTCCTGGCGCTGGTTGGCTCCCAGAACACCCTTGGTGTAGCTGGATACCAGTGGCCATGACGGGTAAAGCACCCAATAGATCACGGCCCAGACCACCGTTGCGTAAAAGATGTAGAGCCACCATTTCGGCAACGGATTGTTCAGTTCCTTCAGACCGTCCCATTCGTGGCCGGTGGTTTCGACCCCGGAGATCTGGTCGACTTCCTTGTTGTGTGTGTCTGCCATCAATCAGTCCTCACGGAACGGGATCTGAGCTGCATCGTCGAACTTTTTCCGGTTCTTCGGCCACAATGCGTAGGCCAGGACGATGCCAAACAGGATCATGAAATAGAGAAGGCCCCAGGTCTGAGCGAAGCCGGCGAAGGCGTTATAGGTCTCGTTCATCGCACTTACCTCGCGTTTGCTGCGTCATCGTAGATGGAGAAGTCGACCATGGTGCCGAGCACCTGCAGATAGGCGACCAGCGCATCCATCTCCGTGACTTCCCTCGGATTGCCGTCAAAGTCGCGAACCTTGGCGGACGGCCAGCGTTCCTCGAAGTCATAGGCTGCGTCGGAATCCGGCATGGCCTGGCCGAGAAGGTCAGATGCCGCGTTTTCGATCTGCTCCTCGGTATAGGGAACACCAACGATCGCGTTGGCCGACAGGTGAGCCTTGATGTCCCGCGCGTTCACGCGGTTTTCCGCCAGGAACGGATAGCCCGGCATGATCGACGCGGGCACCAGCGAGCGCGGATTGACCAGGTGCTCGACGTGCCAGTCGTCGGAGTATTTTCCGCCGACACGCGCCAGATCCGGTCCGGTCCGTTTCGATCCCCACTGGAACGGGTGATCGTACATGCTTTCCGCAGCGAGCGAGAAGTGACCATAGCGCTCCAGCTCATCGCGCATCGGGCGGATCATCTGCGAATGACACAGATAACAGCCCTCACGGATGTAGATGTCGCGTCCGGCCAGTTCCAGCGGCGTATAGGGACGCATGCCTTCGGTCTTCTCGATCGTGCTCTTCAGGTAGAAGAGCGGTGCGATCTCGACCAGGCCGCCAACGGCGACCGCGACCAGGATTCCGACGAGAAGAACGAAGGAATTCTTCTCGAAGATTTCATGTTTTTTCCATGCAGACATTCAGTGTCCCTCCCTTATTCGGCCGGAGCCAGGGAGCCGACCGGCGTGGTGTCGGCTTCTTCAGCCTCACCATGACGGACAGTCATCCAGAGATTGTAGGCCATGATCACGGCGCCAACCACGAAGAGCGCACCGCCGAGAGCACGGATGATGTAGAAAGGATGCATCGCCTCCACGGTTTCCACGAACGAGTATTCCAGGAAGCCGAGGCTGTCATAGGCGCGCCACATCAGACCCTGCATGATGCCGGACACCCACATGGCAGTGATGTAGAGAACGATCCCCAGGGTCGAGAGCCAGAAGTGCCAGTTCACCAGTTTCAGCGAATAAAGGCCCCTCTTGTTCCACAGCCACGGAACGAGGCAGTAGATCGCGCCGAAGGAGATGTATCCGACCCAGCCGAGCGCACCTGAATGCACGTGACCGATTGTCCAGTCGGTGTAGTGTGACAGGGAGTTGACGGAGCGCAGGCTCATCAGCGGACCTTCAAAGGTCGACATTCCGTAGAAGGCAACGGAGACGACCATCATGCGCAGGACCGGGTCGGTCCTGAGCTTGTCCCAGGCACCCGACAGCGTCATCAGGCCGTTGATCATGCCACCCCAGGACGGCATCCAAAGAATGATGGAGAAGGTCGCACCGAGCGTCGACGCCCATTGCGGCAATGCCGTGTAGTGAAGGTGGTGAGGTCCGGCCCAGATGTAGATGAAGATCAGCGCCCAGAAGTGCACGATCGACAGACGGTAGGAATAAACCGGACGATCGGCCTGCTTCGGAATGAAGTAGTACATGATCGCCAGGAAGCCCGCGGTCAGGAAGAAGCCCACCGCGTTGTGGCCGTACCACCATTGCACCATAGCGTCCTGGACACCCGACCAGACGATGTAGGACTTGGTCGAATAGATCGAGACCGGGATCGTCAGGTTGTTGGTGATGTGCAGCATGGCAATGGTGACGATGAACGCCAGGTAGAACCAGTTGGCCACATAGATATGCGGTTCCTTGCGCTTCCAGAGCGTGCCCAGGAACAGGAACAGATACATCACCCAGACGATGGTCAGCCAAAGGTCAGCGTACCACTCGGGCTCCGCGTATTCCTTGCTCTGCGTGACGCCGAGCAGATAGCCCGTTCCCGCGATCAGGATGAAAACGTTGTAGCCGAGGATGACGAACCAGGGCAGGATCTTGCCCGGCATGCGCACGCGGCAGGTCCGCTGGACCACATACATCGATGTCGCCAGCAGCACGTTGCCGCCGAAGGCGAAGATCACCGCAGAGGTATGCAAGGGACGCAGGCGGCCGAAATTCGTCCAGGGAAGATCGAAGTTCAACGCCGGCCAGGCCAGTTGAAGCGCGATCACGAGACCGACCGTGAACCCGGCCAGCCCCCAGAACATTGCGGCGATGGTTCCGAACTTGACCGGCCCCATGTTGTAATTCGGTTTTCCGTCGATTTCGGCCGGGATCGGTTCACCGCCGTCGTCGAAGTAGTTCTTGAAGATCAGGAAGACGCTGACTGCGGCGAGCAATGCGCCCAAGCCAGCGTGAAAAGCCATGACCTGATCAAAGGTTTTGCCCGCAATTATTATGCAAGCGAATGCAAGCAGCACGAGGAAGATGGCGAATCCCCCCTCCTCGAGCGAGACCAAACCGGTCTTTTTTTGTGCCATTTCAGCGCCCCAGTTCTTAGAATCCATGCAAGGTGCCAACGATGGGACGACCATGCGCACGACTCCCGGTGAGCCGCGTTGATTCATATCAAGGGGGTCATACGGCATTCGAAGATGTGAGAATTGCCCGCACGATGTCGCACGGCGCAGGCACGTTGTCGCAATCGTAGTTTTGCGTACAGGACCGTTCGAGCACGACCGCCAGCGCGTCTTGTCCGAAGCGCGGTGCCGATCCGGGCGTTTCTAGCGGTGCTCTCTTGTCAGGTTATCAATGATGTTTTCGAGGATTTCGGGGCTCCGGGTTCCCGGCTGTATCCACATCGAGATCTTGTGGGGTAACGGCACCGTTTGCGAAAACGGCGCCACCAGCCGGCCGCTTCGCAGATGTCCTTCCACAAGCGATCTGTGCGCCATCAGCACCCCTGCCCCGTTCAGCGCCTCCTCAACGGCGACCGCATAGAGCGAATAGACCGGTCCTTTCGGAACAAAATCCTCGCCGGGCATCGCCGAAGCAGCCCAGAGCAACCAGTCATCTTTCCAGGTGGCGTCGGTCAGGCACACCGCCGATTTCAATTCGCCCGGCCGGGTGAGTGTTTCGGCGAGTTCAGGCGTGCAGACCGGCAGCAACGCGTCGGCCTCGGTCCAGACACTGTCACTCCTGATTTCGTCGCTGTAGAAAAGACAGATATCGAACGGCACACGTTTGAGGTTCGGCGGTGTTTCCAGGGCCGTGACGGAGACGTCGATCCCGCGAAGGCTATTGCGCAACCCGGGCAAACGCGGGGCAAGCCAGAGCTGCGCCAGCGCAGGCAATGCGGCGATGTGGACCTTGTGCGGCGTTGCGTCCTGTCTGAGTTCATGAACAGCAGTTGCCAAACGGTCGAACACATCGACAAAACCCGGCAGGGCCCGCCGACCGATCGGCGTCAGCGCAACTCCGCGCGCATTGCGGACAAAAAGGGCTGCCCCGATCTCCTCTTCCAGCGACTTGATCTGCGCGGCGACTGCCCCGGGTGTCACGCCGAGTTCCTCGGCCGCAAGTGCGAATCCGCCAAGGCGGGCCGCTGCCTCGAAGGCACGCAGGGCGTTGAGCGACGGGATTCGGGGTGTCGGTGGAGAGACTGCCATCACCTGACCTAGTTTTTCTAGCCCTTACTTTTCTAAAAACTGATTTGAGATTTTTCAAGCGCGCGTTCATCCTGGAGCCAACACGCTTTGGAGGACTTTCCATGTCAGTACATGAACTCCGGCCCTGGCTGCCGCAGACCGCGGCGGCGCGGATCGACGGGATCAGCGCAAACACGCGGAGGCTCACCTCGGATCTGGTTGCCAGCCGGATCGACCAGCTGGTGGACGAAAACCGCAAGATCCATGAACGGGACTGCTTCAATCTCAATCCGGCAACCAACGTCATGAACCCAAAGGCCGAGGCCCTATTGGCCAGCGGACTGGGTTCCCGTCCCTCGCTCGGCTACCCGGGTGACAAATACGAGATGGGTCTTGAAGCCATCGAAGAGATCGAGGTGATCACTGCGGATCTCGCCTGCGAGATCTTCAACGCGCAACATGCCGAAATCCGGGTCGCATCCGGGGCGATGGCCAATCTCTATGCGTTCATGGCGACAACGAAGCCGGGCGACGTCATCATCGCGCCGCCCGCTTCCGTCGGCGGTCATGTTACCCACCACGGCCCGGGCTGCGCCGGTCTCTACGGCCTTGACATTCATGAGGCTCCGGTGGACGCCGACGGCTACACGATCGATGTGGACGGTCTGCGCGAGATGGCACACAGACTGAAGCCGAAACTGATCACCATCGGGATGAGCCTCAATCTCTTCCCCCATCCGGTTTCCGACATCCGGAAGATTGCCGACGAGGTTGGGGCATTCGTTCTTTTCGATGCGGCCCATCAATGCGGCATGATCGCCGGCGGTGTCTTTTCCGACCCGCTTGCCGAAGGTGCTCATCTGATGACCATGAGCACGTATAAAAGCCTCGGCGGGCCCGCAGGTGGCCTGATTGTCACGAACGATCAGGACCTGGCGCACCTGCTCGACGCGATTGCCTTTCCCGGACTGACGGCCAATTTCGATGTCGCCAAGTCGGCTGCGCTCGCCGTGTCGCTGCTGGACTGGCGGGATTTCGGTACCGGCTATGCCCAGGAAATGGTTGCATCTGCGCAGGCGCTTGCGCGCGCGCTTTCAGATGAAGGCATTCCGGTGTTCGAGACATCGAAAGGGATGACCGCGTCGCATCAGTTCGCGGTGGAAGCGGCGGCTTTCGGCGGAGGCCAGGCCGCGTCGAAGAAACTGCGCAAGGCCGGTTTCCTTGCCTGCGGCATCGGTCTGCCTGCCGCACCGGTCGACGGGGACATGAACGGATTGCGGATCGGGACGCCCGAACTTGTGCGCTGGGGCATGACGTCGGCGGACATGCCACGCCTCGCCGGTCTCATCGCGGAGGCCCTGCGTGCCAACGATCCCGAAGCCATGGTGAGAAGAGTATCCGCCTGGCGGCAGGACTTCAGAACACTGCACTTCATCCGGTCCTGAGCGTACCAGGCGTGTTCTGAACGCAGTTTCCGATCTTTGCGGAATTCGGAAGAGACAAACGGGCGTTGTTTCCTGTGGGGAACACTCGCCCTGCGCTCTTCCGTTTTTCTGCTTCTCCCCCTAACCTTGCGGCTATGAGCAGTCAGCGCTTCGTGTGGGGAGACTGAAATGCAAGGCCGCATGGACCAGGGTTACGCCGCGCTTGAAAAGATTGCGGGGACATCACCCGATCTTCTGAAGTCCCTGCTGGAAGGCTCGCCCGATACCGTCAGCGTTTCGGACGCCCGCCAGCCCGACCTGCCGCTCACCTACGTCAATCCGTCCTTCCAAAGAACCACCGGATATGCGTCCGAGGAAGCGCTGGGACGGAACTGCCGGTTCCTGCAGGGCGACGAGACAAGCACCGACGATGTCGCGCGGATCAGGAAGGCGATCGCCGACCGGGAGCCGATCGATGTGGTTCTGCTGAACTACCGCAAAACGGGCGAACCGTTCCTCAATTCGCTGCGTATGGCACCGATCTTCGATGCCAGCGGAGACCTGTCGGCCTATCTGGGCATCCAGCGGGACATCACCGAAGAGCGCATCAGGGCGGAAAGCGAGATTTCCCGGAACCGTCTGGAAGCGCTCGGGACAGCTTCCGGCGCACTCGCCCATCAGCTCAACAATCTGCTGCACCCGGTCACGAGCCTGATCTCGCTGCACCTGCCCGATATTCCGGATCCCGGGATCCGGACCGACCTGGAGATGGCCCATTACAGCGCAACCCAGGCGGCGGAGCTGTCGAACAACCTGCTGGGCCTTTCCAGGGGCCGATTCGAAGAGGAAACAGGTGAAACAACCCTGCCAGACGCCCTCATCCGTGCCGTTGATCTGGTGCGCCTCATGCTGCCGCCGACGGTGACGATTGAAACCGGTTTCAGGAACGTTCCAAAGGATATGAATATACCGATCAGTGAAACCATGTTTGCACAAGTAATCATCAATATCGTCACAAATGCGTCCCAGGCGACCAAGCATTCAGGGACAATACGTATAGAACTTGCAGACCTCGAGGGTTCGAAGGCGCAAATCTCGATTGCCGATAATGGACCAGGCATTCCATTTGGGCTAAGGCGCAAAGTATTCGACCCTTTTTACTCTAATAACATCAGTAAAAATGGCACTGGACTTGGCCTTTCTGTCGCTTTGCAAATTATTAATAAAGTTGGGGGAAGAATAATAGTTGCAGAGGGCCTTTTACAACCTAACGATGACGCCCGAGGTTGTATGTTTACTATAGATATACCGACAATTACGTAGGGTTGTAGTTCGGTAGATCTGGGAGATACCGAACAATGTGCCACATTCTACTAATTGACGATATGCAGCCGGTTCGGCATGCCATCGCAGCAACACTTCGCAAGGCCGGCCACGACGTCGTCGAAGCCGACGACGGAAACAAGGGGCTGGAAATCGCCTCGTCGCGTCAGTTTGATCTAGTCATCACGGACATCATGATGCCGGCTTCGGACGGAACCGACGTCGTGTTCGAGTTGAAGACGAAATCGTCTGCTCCGAAGGTGATCGCAATGTCCGGCGGTGGTGCCGGGATCCCGGCCGACAATGTCCTGCAGCTTTCCTCAACCCAAGCGGATGCGGTTCTGAAGAAACCCTTCACGAACGACGTCCTGATTGAGACCGTGAGCGATCTCACCTCGAACTGATCTTCCATTCAACCACGTTTTCGGAGGGGATATCGTGGCCTGGTTTTACAATATGCGGCTGACGCAGAAGCTTCTGCTCGCCTTCGGCGCACTCCTGCTCATTATGGCTTTCCTGGGTGGAAAGTCAGCGATGATGTTCCACACGCTGGATCAGGAGTTCACTGAATTCACCGAACATGGCAACGCGCTTGCCGCCGCGACGGACGTCACCCAAGCCTTCTCCCACATGGAGATCAAGGCGATCGAATATGTCGAGAATTCGTCCGATGACAAGCTTCAGGCTGTCGATGCCGCGCACACGAATGTGCTTCAGCTGATCGACGACAAGCTCAAGAAGCTGCATGTGCCGGAAGAAATCGAGCGCCTTGAAGACGCTCGAAAGCATGTCGAGATCTACTGGGAGAACTTCCAGAAGGTCGCGTATGAGCGCGCCCTTCAGAAGGACATTGTCGACAACAGCCTGCACAAGGCCGGCGATAAGCTTCAATACGAGATCGTGACAGTCTTCAAGCACAAGCAGGAGCAGGACTCAAAGAACGGCAAGCCGTCCGAGACCGTCGAGCTTGTCACGGATGCCATGATCCATCTACTGATCGCCCGCGATCACGCAAACCGGTTCATCTATTCCGGAATGGAAAGCGAACTCGATTATGCGCTTTCCGAGATCGACCGGGTCAAGAAAGACCTGACCAGCGACGCCATGGCCAAGCTCGACGGCGAGGATAAGCAACTGGTCGACGATGCACTCAAGCAGATCGAGGTTTATGTAAGCGCTCTCAACGAGTTCCGGACGCTTGAAAAAGATATCAGGCACCTGGAACATGACGTCATGTTCGCCGAAGCGAAAATCATTGCCGACGACCTTGCGGCGATCAAGAAATTCGCGATCGATGCAGAGCATAAGCTGGAAGCAAAGGTGCATGCGCAGACCGCGAATTCGATCCTGTTTTCCGTCGGTGGAACCATCATCGGATTTGTCATCGGGCTCGCCGCAGCGATTATGCTGGGACGGATGATCAGCCGGCCGATCAACGGGCTTGCACGGACGATGGACGATCTGTCCCACAATCGTCTTGAGACCGAGATCGAGGCTATCAAAGGCAAGGACGAAATCGCCGAGATGACCCGCGCGGTCATGGTGTTCCGCGATGGCCTTGTCGAACGCCAGACAATGCGCGAGCAGCAGGAGAAGAACCGCGAAACCACCAACCGGCGGCGCGACGAGCTGGACCAGATGATCGGCATCTTCGGCAATACCATTCGCGGTATCTTCCAGCGCATGTCCCAATCCTCGACGGAAATGTCCGAAACCGCGGAAACGCTGACCCAGACGTCGGACAACTCGACCAACCAGGCAACGGTGCTCGACAAGGAAGCCAGTGACACCTCCTCGATGGTGGCAACCGTTTCCTCGGCAGCAGAAGAACTGATTTCCTCTATCCAGGAAATCCGGCGCAATGCGGATCACTCTGCTGAAATCGCGGCCAGGGCCTCGGACCGGGCGGAGGAGACGAAGTCCAACTTCACTGAACTCGTCACCGCGTCCGACCAGATCACCAGCGTCGTCGACCTGATCCGCGAAATCGCCGATCAGACCAACCTGCTCGCGCTGAACGCGACGATCGAGGCGGCGCGTGCCGGTGAAGCCGGCAAGGGCTTCGCGGTCGTTGCCTCGGAAGTCAAGGAACTGGCAGCGCAGACCTCGCGGGCGACCGGCGAAATCAGCAACCAGGTCGGCGCTGTGCAGCGCACGGCGCAGAGCGCCGAGCAATCCATTGGCGAGATCTACGGCACGGTCCGCGAGATCAACGATGTCGCCACCAGCATCGCCTCCTCCGTCACCCAGCAGGAAAGCGCAACGTCCGAAATCGCGCGCAGCATGGAGACGGTTTCCAGCAGTGCGGCGCGCGTGCGCGACAGCGTCTCGGTGATGCGCCAGAATTCGGAGGACACCGCCAATTCCTCCAAGCTGGTGAAGGACGGCAGCTCGGTTGTCTACGATGAAGCGGTTCTTCTGGGCGACGAGGTGGAAACATTCCTGGATGCGATCGGCAACCGCGGCGACGACGAGACTTACCGGATTTACGACGTCAACTGGCCCGCAACGCTGACGATCGGCGACAAGCAGGTGGCGGCGAGCGCGGTGAAGATTTCGTCGGCCAACTGCATCGTCAATGTCCGGATCGACGTCATGCCCGGCACGCGCGTCACCTTCGAATGCGGCGACCTCTCCAGGCCGATCGAGGCACGCGTTGCGGTCAGCGAAGGCGATACCACCACGCTTCAGTTCCCGCTGAACCTGGATCACATTGCGGATCTGAGGACGCAGCTCGAAGAGCTCGCTCTGGCTTCCGCAGCCTGAGCCACGCTCTAGACTAAGGCCTTGAAAGCCGGGGGCGCTTGCCCCCGGCTTTTCCATGACTATTCCGTCTTGTTCCTTCCAAGCACCAGCGCCGTGATCAGCGGCAACAACAGCACCATCCCGGTAAATCTGGCAATCTGGTGAGCGGCGACGAAGGCCGGATCCAGGTCGAGCATGAACGCCAGCAGCGTCATGACTTCAAGGCCGCCGGGCGCATAGGCGAGAAGCGCCTGTCCGAAGGGAATGTCCACCAGCGACGAGATGATCAGCGCGCCCAGGATCGACATCAGGAAAGCGGCGCTGAAGGCTGCGATCGAGGCACCAAGAACACTGACGAACTGGCGGATGGTCATGTTGGCGAAGCGGCATCCGATCATCGCGCCCATCATCACGAAACACGGCACAACGAGATAGACCGGCAGGATCAGCGTCCAGGCCCCGGACGCGTTCAGCCCGGCACTCATGAAAAAGGCACCCGTCATCAGACCGCCCGGCACGTTGAGCTTCTGGGCAATCAGGCTGGCGAGCAGGCACAGCGGCAGGCCGATGATGATTTCAAACCAGGTGGAGACCACAACCGCACTGCCCTCGCCTTCCAGCGTTCCGCTGGTGGAGACCACCGCGAAGGGCAGGATGGCAACAAGCACGAAAAGCCGCAGCGACTGGCTCGACGCGATCCTCGGCAGATCCGCGCCCCGGTCGGTCGCCAGCGCGATCACGTAGTTGAGCGCGCCCGGGATCGCCCCGAAAAAGGCCGTTTCCCGCGACCACTTGGCGCCGAAATGAAGAACCGCATAGCCGGCAAACGTCACGCAGACCACAACGACCAGCAAAAGCGCCATGGAAACCGGCCAATCGCCGATACGCTCCACCACATCGGGCCGGACACCGGCCCCCATCGATACTCCGATGACAACGAACAAGGCATCGCGCAGCCGGTCGGGCATGACGGTCGGAACGCCCGCAAGCGTTGCCACCGCAACAAAGACCATGGCACCGGACAGCCATGCCGCCGGCAGGCCGAGCACAAAAAAGGTGATGCCGCCGCCTGCCGCGAGCAGGACCGTCAAAATGAGTTTTGCCGCCGTCGAGTTCATCATTCCTGTAATCATAGGTTCCGTATGTGTCTTGAGCCAATACGGTACCGGCTAATACATTGCTTGATTATCGTCGTCATGATTGATTGCATAGATCAACATTAGAGTTTCTCCCGTGCGAAGGCGACCGGCATGGGCGCCGTGAAGGGAGCGCCTTCTATCAGCTCATGCTCACACGCCCTTCTAACGGACGCCCGCGCTTCCAGTTCTGAAAAGAGTTTCAGCAACCGGGGACAGCGGTCCGCAGGCCAGCGGCCACAGGTCCCGTAGATTTGCGCCCAACGCGCACAGGCTGCCAGGTAGAAATCGAGGCAACTGAGATCTGCCCCCAGCAGGAACGGACCTTCAAACGCGGCAAGCTCCTGCTCCAGAATGGCAAAACTCGCATCAATCCGGTTCCGGAGTGCGGCGTTGAGATCAGGCATGCATGCTTTTTCAGGCATGTAGCGGTGTGGTTTGAAAGAGATGCGCAGATCCGCATGCAGCGTGTTGGAAAGAAAAAACAGCCACTTGAGGAACCGGCCGCGCCTGGGCGAATCCGGTGCCGGTGCCAGACGCTTGTGCCGTTCCGAAAGCATCAGCAGGATGGCCCCGGTTTCAAAGGTCACCGCGTCCTGCCCTGGAACTTCGAGCACGGGGATCAGACCTTGCGGATTGAGCTTTCTGTAGGTCTCCGACTTTTGCTCGCCGGATGCCCTGTCGATGGAAACAAATTCATAGGCGACGGTGAGTTCCTCAAGGACCATGCGAACGACAAAGTTGGCATTGTCGGGCGCTCCGTGAAGTCTGTATATGCCATCTCCTGCCACGCGGGCTGTCGCTTCAGCACTTTCGATCACTTTATTTCTCCAGAATCAGGCCATGGGCTTGAGGAATATCAAGGCTCGAATCGATGTTCGCCTCAATGATGGCGTCATGACCAAAGACCCGCTTTCCTACGCGCTTCGCAACGTACCGCGTTACACCAGCTATCCGACCGCGCCCCATTTCCACAGCGGCGTGACCGAGGAAACCTACGCCCAATGGCTTTCGGATATCACGCGGCAAGACAGCCTGTCGCTTTATCTGCACGTGCCCTTTTGCCGGGAACTCTGCCATTATTGCGGATGTCACACAAAGGCCACCCGCAAGGATGCGCCACTGAAGGTCTACGCTGCGACATTGGGTCAGGAGATCAGTCTTGTCGGCGAGCACCTGAAGAACGCTGGACAGGTGCGCCACATCCACTGGGGTGGCGGTACGCCGAGCCTGCTTTCGCGAGAAAGCCTTGTCGACCTGACCGGCCTGATGCGCGTCCTGTTCGACCTTTCTCCCGCGCTGGAACACGCCATAGAACTCGACCCGCGGCTGGTCACCGCCGAGCTTGCCGAAACACTCGCCATGATGGGGATCAACCGCGCCAGCCTCGGCGTTCAGGATTTCGATCCCGCCGTACAAAAGGCAATCGGCCGCATTCAGCCCTATGAAACCGTCGCACGGGCTTCGGATTTTTTGAGGTCCGCCGGTCTTGATGCTCTCAATTTCGATCTCATGTACGGACTGCCGGCACAGTCACCGGAGACCATACGCGACACGATCGAGAAGACGCTGTCGCTCGCACCGGGCCGGATCGCGCTGTTCGGCTACGCGCATGTTCCCTGGATGCGCAAACACCAGAGACTGATCGACGAGGCAAGTCTGCCGTCGGCCGCCGAACGGCTGGAGTTGGCCGACCTGGCACGCAGCGCGTTGTTGGACGCCGGCTATGTCGCGATCGGTCTGGATCATTTCGCCCGCGCGGACGACAGCATGGCCATCGCGCTTTCCGACGGGACGCTGAAACGGAATTTTCAAGGTTACACGACCGATCAGGGCGAGCAACTCATCGGCCTCGGTGTTTCCTCCATCGGCAAGCTGACCGGCGGGTTCGTTCAGAACATGCCCGATGTCGGCAGCTGGAGACGGAGCATCCTTGCCGGCAAACTGCCGGTTTCAAAAGGGCTGGCACTGACGGCGGACGACAGGCTGCGTGGCCGGATCATCGAAGAGCTGATGACCAACTATGCGTGCGACCTTGGATCCGTCTGCGCAGGGTTCGGACTGTCCATTCAACATGTCGGCAACGCCTTCACCGGTCTGGAAGAGCTCGCTGCCGACGGTCTGGTGACGTTGGAACGCGATGGTACCGATCAGGCCCGGGTGCGGGTCACAGACGCGGGGCGTCCCTATGTCCGATTGGCTGCAGCCGCGTTCGATGCCTATCTCGCCGAGAGCCAGGCCAGCGGAAAGGCGCGGCACTCCGCCGCCGTCTAGCTTCAATCTGGAGGATCTTCAGCCGGCGCGCGCACCGCTGACCGTGACTTCGATCAGAAGCAGCACCGAAGCGATCATGCGGTAGGCCGCCTGCAACGGGATTGGTTGGCTGAGTACCAGGGCCCAGTCCCGATCCTTGAACAGACCGGCAAGTTTGCCGAGACGGTTCGTTGGCTCTTCCTGCCCGGGTTTCAACGCGCGCCGGATGACACCGACACATTGGTCACCGGAAACAACGGCATAACTGTCCGGCCAGCTTCCCAGCATGGTTTCAAGTGTTTTTGTCGCGAGTCTCCGAGGATCAACGACCCGGAAGAGTTCCGTTTGAGATGGTCCATGGACGAGCCATGTATCGGATCCCTTGGCTGCAATCTGCCCCTCCTCAGCCGGATCACCCCCGGCAAGATGCCATTGCCTGCAAAGAAGTTTTCGCTCCGGTGTCAGCGTCCTTACCGACTGATCAAGCAGATTGACCATGTCCACCGGTTTCCCGATCGTCCTTTTCGTCAGATCGAAGCGAACACATTCGTTTTCGTCTGCGAGGACGTGATAGCGCTTGTATGCGCCGCCTTCAGGATTTCGCACTTCAACAAACCGAAGAGAGAGGATCTGCATCGCAATCACGCCCCGACTGTATGGAACCGGCATTCATATGCGGTCCCACCCCTTAAGAAAGAAGTGGTTCTGAAGCGGACTTTCCAACCGGGCCCGGTAAAACAGAAAACACTGTTAAGAAAGGCTTGCCGGTTTGAGACAAAAGAAGGCCGCGTCGAGGCGCGGCCCTTGAGTTTCGGGAGGTGGGAGGTGTCAGTGCATGCCCGTCATCTGGCACAGGCCACAGACCTTGTTGAGGTGGATCTTGTCAGCCTTGTCGACGCGAATAACGCCGCGCCGCTTCAGATCCGAAACCACACGGCTGACGGTTTCAATTGTCAGGCCGAGATAGTCGGCAATTTCCTGGCGCGTCATGTGGAGCTGAAGGTCAAAGCCGTCATCGTCCTCGTCAGCGGGGCCGACACAACCTACGCCGCCGCGGTCAGGGACCATATGCATCAGAAAACTGGCGACACGCTCGACAGCTGACTTGCGGCCAAGCAGCACGGCATGCTCATGTAGCGCGCGCATCTGGTTTGTCAGGCATTTCGTCAGGCTTTTCTGAAGCTCTTCGGACCGCTCGACTTTCCGGAGATCGATTTCCTGCACGAGCGATTTGGTCAAGGTCTCTGCGGTGCAGTCGTGCTCGTCACCGTTTGCGAGCCCGAAAATGTCTCCAGGGCGCAGAACCTCGACAACCTGCCTGCGTCCGTCCGGCAGGAGCTTGTAGAGCATGAGAGAACCGCGAACCAGCTCGTAAAGACGTCTTGCAGGATCGCCCTCGTAGTAGACGACGGAATGGGTGTCATATTCGCTTGCCTTGCCGCCGACTTCGGCAAAACCTGCCTGGGCGGGACTCAAACTTGTCGCAACAGAGCGAGCACCAGCACCGTGACCTGCAACACCTGCTTCGTAATATGCCATTTTTCCCTCCTACGCGCATATCTGCGCGGCCTTGGCCAACCCCGGCAGGTTTCGTTGCGTTGAAGGCGAGATTGCCTTCTAAACCGATGGAACAAGGAGGTTCCCCTGCCGCCAAAACGTCCCGTCCGACGTTTTGCAACTTGCAGGCTTAACTCTAAAGCGAGGAATCTATTGAAGGAATTCGGTCGACTGCGTAAGAGGAACTACATATGGCAATACGCCGCAGCCTTCGCGTGCATCGTGTTTGATCGAGGAAAATGCGTATGCGGGAACCAGTCTCAGACCATTGCGGCGGTGAGCATGTCGATGGACAGAGGTTTGCGCAAAACCTTGAGCCCTTCGAATTCACTGACCAGACGCGCGATCTTCGTGCGCGACTTTCCGGATATGGCAATGATCCTCGGCGGCGACGCCAGGCTCTTCAGTTTCCTGACGATTTCAGCGCCGCTTATACCCGGAAGGCCAAGATCGACAATCACCCAGTGACCGGAAGCCAGGTCAGCTTCCGCCATGAAGGTTTCGCCGTCGAAGTATGTTTTGGCGCAATGATTCAGCAGTTCGAGCGCGATTGTCAGCGCATCGGCAACAGCTTCATCATCCTCGATAATGTGAACGACCAAAGACGTGTTTCCGGAGATTCAGGCGACATTGCCAAAATCACCAAGGAACATACGCGACAAATTGCCCGGCGAATGTACGCAGAAATACGTTCATAGCCAAAAACTTGCGTGATCGGACGGTTTTCGTCCCTACCCTAGGGTACGGACCCATAAATGAAGTCAATTTGGTTTGGATCGTTTTGACCAACTGTGAGGAGCGAAAGCGCAGGAAATGTGGTTCATTTGCAAGCCTTTCGCGACGCAGCAGATGGTCAAAACGGCCAAATCCGAAGGACGGCAAAATGGCTTCACCCCGTGGCGTCAGCGTGCTTGACCGGGCAAAAAGCCCGCTCCGCACACCCTTCCTGACGGGATTTCGCCATTTCTACCGCCAAATCGGCGTCATTTATGGGGCCGTACCCTAGCCTCCGGTCGGATGCCCCAGAACAATGCGAACCAGGTCGGCCGCATTGCGTGCGCTCAGCTTTTCCATGATCCGCGCCCGGTGAACCTCGACGGTGCGCGGGCTGATGCCAAGCGTTCTTCCCGCTTCCTTGTTCGACGCGCCGTCGGTTATTTCCTTCAGAACTTCCAGTTCCCTGCGGGTCAGAAGATCCGCGCCCTCGAAGGTCTGGGACGTGTCGACCTCCTGCCGCTGCTTCATCGCAGTCACAGCTTCCTTTACGCGCTCAAGAACTGTCTCGGCAGAGAACGGTTTCTCGATGAAATCGAAGGCACCGTTTCGGATGGCCTCAACGGCCATGGGAATATCGCCCTGCCCGGAAATGATGAAGATGGGAGCCGGATAGTCTTCGGCGTTCAGAGCCTTCAGGATCTCGATGCCGGAACGCCCGGGCATGTGAACGTCAAGCATGACGCAGGCCGGCACGGATTTGCTGGCGGACTGCACGAAGGTGTCACCGTCGGAGAAAGTCTCGACCACGTAGCCTTCCATGTTGAAAAGCACAGACAACGCGTCACGCACCGCGGGGTCATCATCAACGATGTATACGGCCTCTGCGCCAGCTTCCATTTGCTTCCGTCCTTGGTTCGTTGGTCTTTTTGCCAGTTAAGCGCCCTGTTCCGTTGCTTCTTCGCGCGGGTGAACCGGCAAGGTCAACAAAAACGAAGCCCCACTTTCGTCGGATACGGGCTCCAACTTCAGGTCACCGCCATGGTTTTGCGCGATCGAACGCGATATCGCCAACCCGAGACCGACACCCTTGTGCTTGGCGCCGGTGAACGCCCGAAACAGGCCGTCGACAAGCTCGCTTGGAACTCCCGGTCCATTGTCGGTGACCCTGAACTCGAGCAGGTCTCCATTTTGCGTCACGGACAGGTTCACGCGTTTGTCGTCCTGGTCCGCGACCGCTTCGCGGGCATTGCGCAGCAAATTGATGAGAATCTGGCGGATCTGCACCGGGTCCGCCTGCAACGGCGGCAAGCCCGGTTCGATGCTGGACGAAAGCAGCGTCTTGGTCTCGCCATTCCCCAGTTCCGCCATTTCGAGGCACGCCGTCACGAGTTCGGTGACATCCAGCGTTTGTCTTTCCGGGGCCTTTTTTTCAACGAGCTGGCGCATTCTTTGGATGATTTCTCCTGCCCGCTCCGCTTCCCGTTCAGCCTTTTCGATAACGGAAAGAATCTGTGGATCTACCGAGCCGTCGTTCCTGGCCTTCCTTGAAACCGATTGAAGGTAGAGCAAAACCGCTGTGAGGGGCTGATTGAGCTCATGGGCAATCGCCGCACCCATCTCGTCGAGCGCACTGAGGCGGGTCATGTGCAGCAGCTGCGCCTGCGCTTTCGCCAGGCGCTCTTCGATGACCTTCCTCGACCTCAGGTCCCTTAGAATGCCGATGAATTGCCGTCCGTAAGGGGTGTCCGCCTCTCCGACCGAAAGCTCTATCGGAAAAACCGTCCCGTCCTTGTGCTGGGCCTTGACCTCCCGGCCGATGCCGATGATCTTCTTGTCACCCGTATCGATGTAGTTGCGGACATATTGGTCGTGCGCGCGCGCGTAATCCTGCGGCATGATCTTGTTGACATTTCGCCCCAGAAGATCAGCCGCCTCATATCCAAAGAGGCGCTCACAGGCCTTGTTGTAGGCAAGGACGAGGCCTCGGTCATTGATCACGATGATACCGTCAACCGCCGTGTCGAAAACACTCGACAGCCGCGCTTCAGACACAGCAGCGGTTTCCGCATCACGATCAATTAGAAACTCGTCTGCCATCCCTCAACCCACATGGAAATCACGTCCAATCAAGGTTTAAGGGGTTTCACGTAGACCAGCAACCCGTTGCGTTTCTATAACGCTGGAAGCCAAGCGTTCATTCGCCGGACCGCTTCTTCGAGATGCGCACGTTTGCGGGCGTAGCAAAGTCGCAGATATTTCTCGCCGCCCGGACCGAAAGCTGTGCCTGGAGCAAGGCCGACACCTGTCTCGCGCACAAGGTCAAGCGCGAACCGGCGCGTGTCATCAACACCGTCAACGGAGAAAAACAGGTAAAAGGCGCCCTCGGGAGGCGCAACACTGATGCGCCCGCTCTTTTGCAATCCGCCGACAACGGCGCTCCGGCCGTCGCGCGCGCGCGCGATCTGGGAGGCCAGGAACTCCTTGCCCTCGTTCAACGCAGCAAGCGCGCCGTGCTGCAGGAACGCCGGCACACCGGAAGTCGAGTATTGAACCAGGTTCTCAATGACCTGGCCAATGGCGGGCGGAGCGGACATCCAGCCGACCCGCCATCCCGTCATGGCCCAATTCTTGGAAAACGAGTTTACAAAAATGATCTGATCGTCATCCTCGGCGATGTCATAAAAAGAGGGAGATCTGGACTGAGCGCCGAAGAAGTAGAGTGCATAGATTTCATCAGCGATGATCCACAGACCGTGCTTGCGGGCGAGATCGAGACAGTCCTTCAAGACCTGTTCTTCAGCGACCCACCCGGTCGGATTGCTCGGCGAATTCAGGAATATCGCAGCCGTTTGCGGCGTGATCGCAGCTTCAACGTCTTCCAGATGCAACGCCCAGCCTCCGGACGCTTCGCGCATGGGCACAAAGACCGTCCTTGCACCGTGAATGTCCACGGATGCGGAGATATTGGGCCAGGACGGAGACGGCACGATAATTTCCTGCCCGGCATCGGCAATGGCCTGCACGGCAAGCTGGATCGCCTGCATGCCGGATCCGGTTACGAAAAACCTCTCCGGCGAAAACGTCCGCCCGTAGATGTCACCGTGATAGGCCGCCAGCGCCTCGCGCAATTCCGGAATACCGCGCTGATACGTGTAGAAGGTTTCGCCCCTGTCCAGCGACGCCTTGACGGCCCGGTTGATAAAGTCGGGGGTAGGCAGGTCTCCTTCCCCTGCCCAGAGCGGGATCAGCGCCTCATGACCTGCCGCGGCATTGAATATTTCAATGATCCCGCTTTCGGGCGTGTTACGCGCACCTGTGCTCAGGCGCTGCATCAAGTCGGACACCGTCAATTCCTCTCAGCTCAACCTCGGCGCACCATAGCGCGATTGTGGATGGTTTTTGCATGAAACGATGTGAACAAGACTTCACCAAAGTTGATTGGTTTCAACCTGTTGCGAACCGGTCCATAATCGAAAGAACCTGACGTTCGACTCATTCTGCAGCGGGCTTCGAACGAACCTCAGATTCACCGCACTAGTTCGCATGGCGAATGGACATGCGACCGGCGCTGTGGTCGGATTGGCAAAAGTGGCAGAACACGTGTCTGCAAACCGCTCGGGAGGACGGTAACAGCATCATGCTGCACGGTTGGATCGTGATACTGGTCGCAACGGCCTATATCCTGCTGCTCTTTGCCATCGCGAGTTTTGGCGACAGGATGACGCGCAACTCGCCGTCCAGAGCGGGCGGACGCCCGTTCATCTATGCCCTGTCCCTCTCGGTCTATTGCACCTCCTGGACCTTCTTCGGATCGGTTGGCAACGCGACGCGCAACGGTGCGGAATTTCTTACCATCTATATCGGCCCCCTGCTCGTCTTCGCGCTCGGCTACCCGCTGCTTCGCCGGATCATTCAGATCTCGAAAACCGAGAGCATCACCTCAATCGCCGATTTCATTGGCGCGCGTTATGGCAAGAGCCAGTCAGTGGCCGCTCTGGCAACCCTGATCGCGGTGATCGGCGTCATTCCCTATATCGCGCTTCAACTGAAGGCGGTTTCGTTCTCGGTCACGACCATGGTCGGCCCGCTCATAACTCCCGGCTTCAGCTTTGCGCCGTTCTTCAATGACATCACATTGCTGATCGCGCTCGGCATGGCGATCTTCAGCTGGGCGTTCGGCACCCGGCACATTGACGCGACAGAACACCAGGAAGGCCTGATGCTCGCGATCGCTACCGAGGCGATCGTCAAACTCCTGGCCTTCCTGGCCGTCGGTTTCTGGGTTACCTACTGGCTGTTCGACGGTCCGTTCGATCTGGTGCGCGCCATTTCCGAAGCACCGGAAGTCGCCGAGGTGTTCGAACAGCCGATCAATGTCGGCAATTGGCTGATCCTGTCGATCCTGTCCGGTTTCGCCGTCCTGATGCTGCCGCGCCAGTTCCACGTCACGGTCACGGAGAACAACTCGGATTCGGAGCTGAGATGCGCCACGTGGATGTTCCCGGTCTACCTGGTGCTGATCAACCTGTTTGTCATCCCGATCGCGGCAGCGGGCATGCTGCGCTTCGGTCAGGACGTCAACCCTGACACCTACGTCCTGGCACTGCCGATCGATGCCGGCCAGGAGTGGCTCGCCCTCTTTGCCTTTATCGGCGGTCTGTCAGCGGCCACCGCGATGGTCATCGTCGCAACGGTCGCGCTTGCCATCATGATCTCCAACGACATCGTGGTGCCGCTCCTGTTGCGCCGTCAGGGCGAAGCCGATCTGATGACGTCCGGCGGACGCGACATGAGCCGCCAGCTGCTGACGATCCGCCGCCTGGCTATTTTCGGCATTCTTCTTCTTGCCTACGCCTACTACAAGGCGGCTGGAGACACGGCCGCCCTTGTTTCCATCGGTCTCCTGTCTTTTGCAGCGATCGCGCAATTCGCCCCCGCCTTCATCGGTGCCCTGTTCTGGCGGCGCGCGACCTCGCTCGGCGCCCTTGCCGGTCTCAGCAGCGGGTTCCTGATTTGGGGGTATACGCTGCTTCTGCCGACCTTCGCGCAATCCGGCCTGCTGTCGACAGACTTCCTGGAGACGGGCCCGTTCGGGCTGAGTGTTCTGAACCCGCAATCGCTTTTCGGCCTGCAACTGGACCCGTTCATTCATGGAACGCTCTGGAGCCTTTGCATCAACATTCTGCTGTTCGTCGGCGTGTCCTTTTTCAGGAAACCGCTTCCGGCCGAAACTCTTCAGGCCAATGTTTTCGTGCCGGCGGAACTGACCCCCTCCCCCAGCCTGCGCTACTGGCGCACGTCCGTCACCGCGGCCGACCTGCAATCGACCGTCGCGCGTTATCTCGGCGAGGAACGCACCGAGCGGTCGTTTCACCGCTTTGCCAGCGAAAGAGGCATACCGCTGGATCCAAACACGCTTGCCGATGCCAATCTGCTGCGGTTTTCCGAGCAGCTTCTGGCGAGTGCCATCGGCGCGGCCTCGTCCCGTCTCGTCCTGACGCTGATGCTCAAACGGCACGACCCCTCGACCAAGGGTGCCGTCAAGCTGCTCGACGATGCGTCCATCGCCATCCAGTACAACAGGGACCTGCTGCAGACGGCGCTCAACCAGGTGCGCCAGGGTATCGGTGTCTTCGATCGCGATCTGCGGCTGATCTGCTGGAACCGCCAGTTCCGGGACCTGCTTGGCCTTCCTGCGGAGTACGGGCAGGTCGGGACCACGCTTGATGCGATCCTGCGCTACAACACCCAAAGGGGCGAGTACGGTCCCGGACCGGTCGAAAGCATCGTGGCCGATCGCATCGAGAAACTTGTCGTCGTCCAGGAAACATTTCAGGAGCGCCTTGAATCGAGCGGGGCCGTGTTCGAGGTCCGGATCAGCCCGATGCCCGATGGCGGTATCGTTACGACCTACACAGATATCACCGAACGCGTGATGGCCGAAGAAGCCCTGGCGCGCGCCAATGAAACGCTTGAGCGGCGCGTCAGGGAAAGGACGGAAGAACTCACCCACGTGAATGAACGCCTGCAGGAGGCGACCCATGCCGCTGAAGAAGCGAATATCGGCAAGACGAGATTTCTCGCCGCTGCCGGGCATGACATTCTGCAGCCGCTCAACGCAGCACGCCTTTATGCTTCGGTACTCGTGGAAAAGCTGAAAGCGGGAGAAGACGGCGAACTTGTTCGCAACGTGGAATCCGCGCTGGAATCCGTTGAGGACATTCTGGGCGCCGTTCTGGACATTTCACGGCTGGACACCGGAGCGCTGAAGCCGGAACCCACGGTTTTCCGGCTGGACGAGATCCTGCGCGGCCTTGCACTGGATTTCCTGCCCGTCGCGCAGGAAAAGGGCCTCGAACTGCGGATCGTGCCGACATCGGTCTCCGTACGCACAGATCGCCGGCTGTTGCGCCGGTTGCTTCAGAACCTTGTCTCAAACGCACTGAAGTATACCCAGGACGGACGGGTGCTGGTCGGGTGCCGCCGGCACGGCAATCGCGTGATCGTCGAAATTCACGACACCGGAATGGGGATACCCGAAAGCAAGCAGAAGGCCATCTTTCAGGAATTCCACAGATTGGACGACGGCATGCGTGTCGCCAAGGGGCTTGGTCTGGGCCTCTCCATCGTCGAACGCATCAGTCACGTACTGGACCACCCGGTCGCGCTCAGGTCGGTTCTGGAAAAGGGATCGTGCTTTTCGGTCGAATTGCCGCGCGCCGCTGCCGTTCCCGATACGCTGCCGGCAAAACAGGCCCCGGCCGCGATCGGTAACCTGGATGGTCTGTGCGTCGTTGCCATCGACAACGAACCGGACATCCTGAGCGGCATGCGACATCTGCTGTCCAGCTGGGATTGCCTCGTCGTTACCGCCGGCAACGAACACGAAGCGGCAGCACAACTCAACAAGGCGGGCCTGACACCGGACGTGATCCTCGCCGATTACCATCTGGACAATGGAACAGGTATCGAAGCCATCGTGAAACTGCGGTGGAAGTTCGGACGCCACATTCCGGCGATCCTGATTACGGCCGATCGCAGCCGGCCGGTGCGATCGGAAGCCGGCGAAAAGGACATCGCGTTCTTCAACAAGCCCGTCAAACCAGCCGCGCTACGCGCACAACTGGCGCGGTGCCAGGCGGGCCAGGCCGCCGAGTAGGTCTTCAGTTCACGGCGGCGGTGGAGGCCTGCTGCTTGTCTTGTTCGCTGTCCGAGACCGGAGCTTCGGCCTGGCCGTCCCACCCCTCGGACGCAGCCTGAATGATGTGCATCGGGTTGGCGCTTGGTTTGCCGAAGAAATATCCTTGCAGGGTATCACAGCCCAGCGTCCTCAGCGCATCAACCTGGAAGCGGCGTTCAACACCTTCCGCAGTGACTTCCAGTCCGAGATTATGTGCCAGGGCGATGACGGCCGAAATAATGGCGAGGCCGTCACTGCGTTCTCCAATCTCGTCGACGAAGGTCTTGTCGATCTTGATCTTGTCGAACTTGTATTTGCGCAGATAGGACAGGGACGAGTAGCCGGTACCGAAATCATCGAGCGAAATCTTGATGCCAAGATTGCGCAATTTCTTCAGCTTATCCGGCGCTGCACCCGAATCGCGCAGGAACACCGACTCGGTGATTTCCAGGACCAGTCTTTCCGGCGGAAAGCCTGTCTCGTCCAGCACGCTTGTTATCTGGCTCACGAGATTGGGATCCATGAACTGGACCGCCGACAGATTGACCGCAACACTTTCAAGGTCCGGGCATTGCGCCGCCGCGGCGCAGGCCTTTCTCAGAACCCAGTTTCCAAGTGGCAGAATAAGCCCGGCATGCTCGGCAATCGGCAGAAACGTGTCCGGCGTGACTTCGCCGCGCGTCGGATGGAACCAGCGGACCAGCACCTCGCTTGAAACCACCTTGCCCGAGCGCGCGTTGACGATCGGCTGAAACTCGACGCTGAGCTTGCCGAATTCGAATGCCTCGCGCAAATCGGCTTCCAGTTCGCGCCGTTCACGAACTTCCCTTTCCATGGCAGCTTCGAAGGCAAGAGCACGGCCGCGGCCGCTCTCCTTGGCCTTGTAGAGCGCAATGTCAGCGTTGCGCATGAGATCGTCGACCGTATCGCCAGCCCCTCTCAGCCTCGTGAAACCGACAGTGGCCCCGATTGCAAAGTCCCGGTTTCCGATCCTGAACGGCTTGCGGGCCACGTTGACGAGTTCCTCGGCAAAGGCGCTTGCGGCCTGATCGCTGACGAACCGTCCGAGCGCAGCAAATTCGTCGCCGCCAAAGCGTGCCAGTGACGTCCTGCCTTCGCTGATGGCGGTAAACCGATCGGC
This sequence comes from Roseibium sp. MMSF_3412, assembly GCF_030733265.1. GTDB lineage: Bacteria > Pseudomonadota > Alphaproteobacteria > Rhizobiales > Stappiaceae > Roseibium. Next base: position 154,939 of record NZ_JASHJI010000001.1, read on the forward strand.
AACCTGTTTCAGCAGTTCATCGCCCGCAGGGTGTCCGCTGGTATCGTTGACGACCTTGAAGTTGTCGAGATCGATCAGGAACAGCGTCAGCGTGTTTTGACCGGCTTTGACCTGTTCGGAAAGCAGGTCCTCCGCCTGTTTCAGGAACCAGCTGCGGTTGCCTATCCCGGTCAGGGAGTCATGCTCGGCGAGATGTGTTACCAGCTTTTCCGCTCTTCTGGCCTCGGTGATATCGGACGCGACCCCGCGATAGCCGGTGAATGAGCCGTGGTCATCGTAGACAGGGCGTGCGGCGATCGACCACCAGCGTTCCTCGCCATTCACCGTGAGCCCGATAACGATCTCGCGAAACGATTTCTGCAGGCTGATTGCGTCTTCCAGGCCGGCGACCTGCGCCCGCGCGTCCTCGCTGTCGAGCGAATAGGCCAGATCGACCATGCGCATGGAATGAAGTTCCGGCCGGGTTCGGCCGCTGGCATGGAGAAAGCGGTCGGACACGTTCCGGAAGTTGCCGCTGCTGCTCGTTTCCCAGATCCAGTCGCTTGACGTTTCCTCGAATTCGTTCAGCAGCAGAGCGATAAGATCGCCATTCTTTTCAAGTTCCGCTTCGGCAAGGAAGTGGGATGCGAACAGCCACCCTGCCGCAGTGGTGCTGCCAATGACAACGAACGTGTAGCTTGTAAGAAGAAACAGCAGCGGCCACATCATGACGCTCTGGTCGATCACAAGGGCAACAACGGTCGCGGCATACAGGATCAGAACCCAGCGAAACGCAGCCTGCGGTACGGTTGCGAGCGCAAATCCGCCACCGCAGATCATGCCTGTGGTCACACAGGACGCAATCCAGATCGCATTCAGGTTCCCGCTCATGAAGGCGGCAATGGGCACCACTGCCCACAAGAGGCTCAAAAGCGTCGCATGGCGGACGGCCGCATTCAGGGCACGGTGAGATGCAAGCTCGATGGGCGACCGCGATGACACGAACCATTTGATGGTCGTCAACGCCATGAGGCTCATCGCCGCTACGGCCCATGCGATCACATAGGCGAACGGAAGCGACAGTGCCAGAACCGGCATGACCACGACAACATTGACGACATTTGCAAAAACCGTCAGCGGCGTCAGACGGGCAATGCTCGCAATCTGGGCCGCACGCACGCGGCAGGCCAGATACTGATCCACAACCGGATGACCGAACGCGAGCAACAGCGCCCGCGTCGGACTGGCATCCATATGCCCATCCGGACGCATTGCAGCATGTTTGACCCGTGAACCAGGTGACACAAGCGCCAGCAATATCGTTTTAAGGACCAATCTCCAATTGGCGCCAGGCCGCATTTCTTCTCCGCATCACTGTCATTTTGCCGTGCGTGTGACACAGCTCCTTGTGACGCAGATATAGCCTTCATTCCCTGAAGTTCCGGTAAAGAACCTTGTGAAATTTTCCGAGTTTGCCGAGTCTTTCGAAGAATTTAGCGCTAACGCCCGTTTACCTTAACGAACCTGTGCCCGACGACAAATCGTGGCCATGCCAGAGGCACGGAGAGTGCGGCGAACGACAAAACACCGCGCCTGAGAATGTCCGGCAACAAAGGTGCAATCGGCACATCAAGCGCCCGCGGCTTGTTGCTCTTCCCCGCCGAGCTGCCACTGTCCTGCTTCGATCTTGGAAGCCGCGATGACGGCCTGCGTCCGGCTTTCCACGCCCAGTTTCTGTAAAATAGCAGAGACATGTGCCTTCACGGTCGCTTCGGAGACGGACAGTTCATATGCGATCTGCTTGTTGAGGAGCCCTTCCGACAACATCATCAGAACGCGCACCTGCTGCGGTGTCAGTGTCGACAGACGCTGGATCAGGTCATCGCTGCCGTCGTCTGCTTTCAGGTCGACATCGGGCGGTGTCCAGACATTCCCGGACATGACGTCCGAAATCGCCTGTCTGATGACTTCAATTCCGTGTGACTTGGGAATGAAACCTGACGCACCGAATTCGATTGCCCGGCGAATTGCCTGTGGCTCCTCATTGGCGGACACAACGACGACCGGGACACCGGAAAACTGTGCGCGCAGATACATGAGACCTGAAAAACCACGCATGCCCGGCATGGTCAGGTCAAGCAGAATGAGATCGGCATCTCCATCCTGCTCAAGGCGTGCCGTGACGTCTTCAAGAGCACCGGCCTCTTCAATCGAGGCGTCCGGATATTGATTTTCCAAGGTCTGGCGAAGCGCCCCTCGAAACAGGGGATGATCATCTGCGATGATGAAGCGATACGAGGTTGCCGACACGTTGTTTTTCCTCCCTCAACGGTCTTTTCGCAGCTGTACCAAGCCTTTGCTTGCCGAGCGCTCAGGCGGTTGCCGAGCGCTTCTAGGCCTGTTCTTTGGCTTCTGGTCTGATAGAGCTACCGCATTGAAGTATGTTTGCAACACCGGTCAGGTGCAAGTCAAACAATCGATTTGGCCAGCACGCTCAACACCAAACAGACCCGAGATTGCCGTCAAAGGTAATTTTCGCCGAATCATCGCACAAGTAAAAGTATAGCCCACTCAAAAATACATTAGAAAATGCACAACCAACGGTTTAAATGCTACTTTCCGCAGCATCCTTCCAAATCCAAATAATATAACTCGCCGGTTTAGAATTATTTTTTTCCACAGTCTACATTTCTATTGATAATTTCTCGAAAGGAGGCAACAAATGAACTTACGGTGAACCCTGAACATCTAGTTTTTAATCACTTGCACGAAGTTTTAGAATGACCATTCAATCTACCCTTTATTCATTTGTTAATCGCTGGGAATGCGATGAAAACGATCACCTGAACGTACAGTTCTACTTCAGCAGATTTGAAGAAGCAGACCGCCAGTTCCGCCTGATGAGCGGATTGAGCGAAACAATCGTGGGCGCGCGACGCGTCCGGCACGTTCGGTACCACAAGGAACTGAGAACAGGCGATCTGATCACGATCCACTCCAGCGTTGCTTTCGACGGCCCGCACATGCTGACCGTGGTGCATGAAATGCGCGACGGCGCCACCGGGATCCTTGCCGCAACCGCCCTGGACGGGTACGAGCCGAACCCGAATTCGGCAAAATCCCTGCGGCAAAGGTTCAAGGAGTTCCAGACGCCGATGATCACCGAGGCCGCACCACGTGGCATCAAGTCCGGCCCGTCAGCCGTCCGTTCGAGCCTGCCGGCGCTTCTGGGCCAGGGAGCAGAGATCTGCTTCCGGGGAACCGTCATGCCGCGCGATGTCGGACCGGACGGCAAAGCCGACGATCAGTATGCACTTGCCTGCTGCACCGACGGCGTTGCTCATGTCTGGCAACGGACCCCGATGACCCGGGCCTATCTTGACGAGAACGGGTTCGGCCGCGTCGCCGTCGAAATGAAGTTATCCTGGTCAACCCCGCTCAAGACCGGAGATGCCGTCGTCGTCGCAACCGGGTTTACAAGCGTGGGCGCACGCACGTTTTCCATGAGGCACCACCTGTTCGAAAGCAGGACCTCGCGCCTGGCTGCAACGCTGGACGTGGTCGCTCTTCCGATGGACCTGTCTTCCCGCAAGGCAGTTGAGCTTCCGGAAAGCGCGCATGCCGCAATCTCCAAAACGCTGATCGACTGAGCATCTTCTGCAGGAAACCGGCCGGACTGACGCTTGCTATTGCTGCAGCAGCGGACTGGCTGGTGCCAGGGTCCGGTTGAATGTGCGGGGCGGAATTGCCCCGTCGCAATCCCAAAGCGGCTCTAGTTGCCTTCGCCTTCAAAGTCTTTCTGCAGGTCGCGAACCATGCCGAAAAACCGGCGCATGGCGCTTTCGGTGAAGGTCAGCATACGCTCAAGCTCTTCGTCGTCCTCGGTCCAGCCGGACCCGTCACTGCTGTCCGGCTTCCTCGGCCTCTGCGAGAGTTCGGGTGTTGTTGACGCCCCGCCATCCGGACTCAGTTCCTCAAGACGCGCGGTCAGGCGGTCCACTTCCGCGGCCAGTTCGTTGATTTCGGCAAGATAGGCCTCTTCGGCCAGCGGCACCGGGTTGCATCGCCAGGAACCGTTCTGCTCCTGGCAGATCGAGATTGTGCCGTTCTGCCTGTCGACCCTCAAGATCTCATCGTCCGCTTCAACCAGTGAAAACCGGTTCGGGTCGCCCTCCGTGACAGCCTCCTTCGTGTCGGCGGACAAAACCGACTGAGCCGACACCGGAGCAACCTGCATCAGGAAAACCGCAGCCGCAGCAGATACAAAAAGACGTTTCAACACTGGCATCGTCATAGGGTTTCTCCGATTCCGGCAGCGGACCTGAGGACCACGTGCCTCACTTCTGCCGTTGTGAAGGCGTGCCACAAATCCATGGCCAAAGCACGGCCAAAATCAATCCGGCTCTTCTGCCGAGAGGCGTCAGGGCGCCGGGTTCTCCGCTTTCGGCAGCAGAGCCTCAAGGGTTTCGATACGGTCTGCTTCGTTTGGCGGCTTGTCCCATCTCAACCTTGAAATTCTGGGAAAGCGCATGGCGACACCAGATTTATGCCGCTTCGACCGGTTCAGTCCCTCGAAGGCGACTTCCAGAACGAGACCTTCCGTCCTGCCATGCTTCACCTCCCTCACCGGGCCAAAACGATTGAGCGTGTTGTTGCGCACGAACCGGTCGATCTCGCGAAGTTCGTCATCGGTAAAGCCGAAATAGGCCTTGCCGACAGGCACGAGTTCATCACCGTCGGCGCCAGCGCGCCAGACGCCGAACGTATAATCGGAGTAAAAGGAAGACCGTTTGCCGTGGCCCCGCTGCGCGTACATCAAAACGGCATCGACGAGGTATGGCTCCCGTTTCCATTTGAACCACAGGCCTTTCGGTCTGCCGCTGACATAAAGCGCATCCCGGCGCTTGAGCATCAGCCCTTCGACGGCGTCAGCATTCGCAGCGTCAAGGATGGAATGCGGGTCCGATCGGGCCGCCGCGATCTGATCCCAGTCACCGACCTCCAGCATGGGCGAGAGCTCAATGGCCGGCAAGGACAGGGCTTCGATGAATAAGCCAAGTTTTTCCCGGCGTGTTTCAAACGGCAAACCGCGCAGATCCTCGCCCTCAAGCTCAAGCAGGTCGTAGGCGCGGATCGCCGCCGGATACTCACGGATCAGCTTGGGTCCGGCTGTTTTCCGGTTCAGGCGTTTTTGCAGGTCGGAAAAAGGACGCACGATGCCATCACTCACCACGAGGAGTTCACCGTCGATGCTGGCATTGAAGTCCAGCAGCTCTACGATGTCCGGAAAGGCCCTGGAAATGTCCTCGCCGGTCCGGCTGTAGAGACGACGGACGGTTTCGCCTGCCCCGGTTTGCCCCGCTGCGGCCTGAACCCTGATGCCGTCCCACTTCCACTCGACGGCAAACGCTGCGGCGTCAAGCTGCGGCAGTTCGCGTTCCTCGTCCAGGGGATGTGCCAGCATGACGGGCCGAAAGGGGGCCGGATCCTGATTGTCCGGCCTGCCGCTTCTGCCCTCTGCCCAGGCAAACAGGGTTTCGTAAGGAGGCTTGAGCCCGTGCCAGACTTCCTCGATCTGGGCAACATCCAGTCCGCCGAGGCGCGCGATCGCGGTTTTTGCAAGGCGTGCAGACACACCAACGCGAAGCCCGCCGGTCACAAGCTTCAAAAGCGCCCATCTGCCGGTTTCGTCCAAGCGGTCGAGCCAACCGGTCAACAGGCGCGGGACATCGGTTTTGCCGGCCGTCTCCAGCGTCTCGACCACGGCGCTCAGAGGCAGCGAATCCCGCGGTTCGGTGGCAGCTCCATCATCGCCGGCCGGCCACATCAAGGCGATCGTTTCAGAAAGGTCGCCGACAAAGTCATAGGACAGCGCGAACAGCTGCGGATCCGTGCGATCGTTGATCAGCGCGCGCAGGAGTGCCGGTTTTGCGTTCTTGAAATTCAGGCCGCCTGTCAGGGCTGCTAGGGCGTAGCCGCGATCGGGATCAGCGGTCTCGCGGAAGTACCTGACCAGCAGCGCCTCCTTGGCGAGCCGGCGCGGCTCCAGCGAAAGCCTGTCGAGCAGTTGGGAAAACGCGTGCATACCCTAGACATACCTTGAAAGACCTGAAGGGCAAGTCTTTCCCGAACCGGATAGGGGTCTGGCTGGTTTAGGGCGCGTGCTCATAAACGAGCCAGCGCATTTGGCTGCTTTCGGTGGAATATCCGAAGACAGTAATCCAACACGCAGGCCGACATCGCGGACGGACCGCACATATATGCGTCCGTTGCGAATGGACGTTTTGGGACTGGGAGGGGACTGGCGGGTTTTGGCCGAAAAGTCATCGAAGTGGATGTTTGCGCAGCGCGAGTTAGCGGCCGGTTTCGGCCCGCTGCTGACGTTTAAGGAAACTGCAGCAAAGGTCTTAAAGGAGCCCATACCAACAGAGTTTCTGCGGCACGCCGGACGTCTGTTTCATCAAAAACTCGCCCGCATATTGTAGTCTCTACAGAAATAAATTATACATTGTATAATTAAGAGTTATGGAGACTTCCATGCCTACTGGACACGTCATGATGGCCATCACGTTAGATGGATACGTCGCGCGAAAAGACCACTCACTAGATTGGTTGATGAAGCAGAAAACAGCCGATGAAGATCATGGGTTTGCCGAGTTCCTCGGCACCATTGACGTCATTGTAATGGGTAGTGGATCATACCGCACAGTGCTTGGGTTTGAAGCTTGGCCATATGAAAAACCCGTTGTCGTCTTAAGTAATTCACTTACGAGCGAGGACGTGCCACCCGAACTGGCTAAAAAGGTGGAAGTCATGAAGCTATCGCCACAGGCATTGATCGCAGAGATGGAACGTCGTGGATGGCAGCGCATCTATGTTGACGGCGGTGCCATCGTGCAATCGTTTATCAAGTTGGGACTGATTAACGACTTCAAGCTGGCAATTGTCCCTATTCTGCTTGGAGACGGAATCCGGTTGTTCGGCGACCTTCCGTCAGATGTAGACCTCGAGCTTACGCATACGAAGGCCTACCCATCAGGATTGGTTGAATTGAGATATAAAGTGGCCTGATCCGTGCCCGGTCAGAAACGCAGAGGAAGACCTAAGAAGCAGTGGGGCGGCGTCGACAAAGCGGCTGTCCTACGCTGTGCCCATTCGATTTTGGCTACGCAAGGGTTGGAGAAACTGACCTTTCGTGCCCTCGCAGCCGAGCTAGGCGTAACAGCAATGGCTGTTAAACATCACGTTGGTAGCCGGGACCAATTGTTGAGTGATTTGGCCGCTCATATTTTCGAGGGAATTGATGCAGGCGTTGCTGGTGAAACACCGAGCGCAGAGCTCCGACAATTGTTGGTTCGCTATAGTGGGCTTACCCTCAAGAACGCCGATCTCGTTCGATATCTGCTGAGCAATCCCAATTGTATGCCAAAGGCACTAAGCGAATTCACGACCCAAATCCGGCGAAGAACACAGGCCATCAATCATGGTGATTCTGATGATGCAATGCTGAACTTGTTGATCGACTATGTTCACGGTTTCGTCTTCGCAGCAGACGCAGCTCCAACGGAGGTTAGTCTCACCCTGGAGAACTGCATGAATAGCATCGACTGGCTGTTGGATGTCATGGAGAGCAGACGTTGAACTGACGTCGGTGAAAGAGCGCTTTGTCCGGCTCTGCGGTCATTCGTTCAAACCACAGCGAAAGTCCGCTTCCCGCCCTTTCCAGACCTTGGCGCGTGGTGCAACGAACGGCTTCGTATAGAACCACGTCGAAGGCCGGCGAACGCCCAAATTCAGCGCAAAGCCGTCATTCATACCAAACGCACCAACTGTCATTAGAGGCTCTCAACCGGCTGTCGACCTGATCGGCAAAGCTTTGGCCTCTGCGGGCAAAGCAGGGATTGAAGTCTGGCGAGCCGGTGCGGTTTCAGCGACAGCCTGTCGAGCCGTTGGGAGAACGCGTGCACAGGCTAGACATACCGGGGCAGACTACTGTCCGGTTTAGAAAGTCCTATCAAACTTATGCAGTCGAGAAAGCAGCATATTTCCTCGCGATGCCAAATCGGGATACAGGTTTGTTTCCCCGATTTGTCGTCCCGGTTTGTCGCACGCGCGGCAAGACCGGGAACCAGTACGCTGAGTGGCTGAAATGAGAAGAAAGAGGAAACACAGGTGGTTACCGGGTCCCGGCCTTCCGCTGCGCTTCAGCCGGAATGACAAGATCAATGACTGGCGATTGCCTCATGAGATCGGCTTCGGATTGAACTGGACAGCAGTGGCCCGGATGCGGCCCTTGGCGTTTCGTCAAGACAACCCGCCGTCAGGCCGCAACGTCCTTAAGAGCCTCACCGGAACGATACTGAAGACCGAGCGTCTCGCCCTGTACCCACCTGACTTCCATCGGGAATTCATCCCCGTTGTCGTCGAAATAGGTGACAGGCATGCCAATCTCGGCGCCGGCAAATGCGGTCACGCCGATGCCGCCGTCGGAGCTGTTGACCAGAGAGGTCTCGAATGTGCGGCCGTCCTCGGTCACGAGCGTAACTTGCTGGCCGGTCTCCTGCTTGCGCGAGGCTCTGCGCCGCTCTTCGACATCCTGGGTCATTTCCTCAAGGAAGCCTTCGATCCCCTGCGCCATCGTGTCGGCAACGGTCTTCACGTCACCGGCAATGGTATCGACCGTTTCCGCTTCGCTCGCCGTTGCCTGGATCGCGCTGTCGACTGTCTCGGCGCTGTTGACCGCGTTTCCTGTCTCCGTCGCGGCCATCGTGATGCTCTGCGAGATCTCCTGGGTTGCAACACTCTGCTCGCCGACCGCCGTCGATATTGCCCCCGTGACTTCGCTGATCATCTCAATGGAGCCCGAGATCTTGCGGATCGAGTCGACAGCTTCGTCCGTCAGTCCCTGGACGGAGGAGATCTGGTTTGAGATCTCCTCCGTGGCCTTTGCAGTCTGCGTGGAGAGTTCCTTGACCTCCGCGGCGACAACCGCAAAGCCCTTGCCGGCTTCCCCGGCTCTGGCCGCTTCAATTGTCGCGTTGAGCGCAAGAAGGTTGGTCTGCTCCGCAATCGCGCGGATCATTTCGACGACCGTGCCGATCTTTTCCACCGCCTCGGCCAGACTTGAAACATTGTTGTCCGTCCTGCTTGCAATCGTTGTGGCATCATCGATGACGCCGTTTGCCCGCTCCGCCTGGTTCATGATCTCCTGGATCGCGGCGGACATCTCCTCTGCTGCCGCGGCAACCGTCTGAACGTTGTTGGACGAAGATGCGGAGGCGTCGCGCGCCTGGCCTGCCGCCGAGGAGGCATCCTGCGAAATCGAGCGGACACGCGCTGCAATGTCGGTCATGGAGGTGGTCTTGTCGTGGACTTCTCCCGTGACGCTTTCCATCAATCCCTTGAACTTGTTGATAAGCTCTTCGACGTGGTTCTGGCGCATGCGTTCACGATCGCGTTCCTTGGCGGCCTCGGCCTCCAGAACCTGCCGGACGCGCGCATTTTCCTGAAAAATTTCGCCTGCACGGGCAAGATCACCGATGGCGTCGCGGCGGTCCGCGTAAGGCATCTTGAAATCAACATCGCCATTCGAGACCCTGACCAGGTTTGCAGTCAGGTTGGCCAGAAGACCATTGACGCTGCGCAACTGCCAGACACAGATGAGCAGCGTGACGAGCACAACACCGACCGTCTCTGCAACAACATATCGAAGATGGCTGTTCGCGGCACTGGCCAGTTCCTGCGCACGCGTCTCCGCTGCCTTCAACATGCCGATCGACGCCTGACGGATTAGGTTCAGACGCTCGGTGGCCTTGCCGAACCACACGGACCCTTCAATGCCCTGGCCATCGTTCGTTTCGGGCAAAGTTCTCAATACGGTGCGCCACTCCATGACCTGTTCGACCGCCGGCCCGGATACAACAGCCTCGAAGGCGGCAATTTCCTCCGGCGTTGCGATACTTCTGAAATTGTTCAGGAAAGCCGTTTCAACGGACAGGCGATCGAAATAGGCCAGGAACCGGTCAGTCGGAACCTCACCGGTTCTGCCCGCGATCGTGAACAGCTGCGCGCCGATCGCGCGCTCCAGCCCCCCTGCCTCTATGGCCTCCGTCAGGAGAAGAAAAGGGGTCATCTGTCCGGCGTATTCGGGGTCGGCACTTGCATGCTGGGCTTCCTGGACGATCTTGATCAGATCCCGGATCTTGCCCGAATAGAACGCAAGGTTCTGCTTTCCACCCAGGGTGGCGCGGTCAATCCCGGCCCTGTGGGCAGCGACTTCGTCCAGCCCGCTGACGGTCGCATGGATCTCGTCCTGAAGTTTCGTATTGCTGATCCGGAAGCCCGCAGCCGTCTGCCGAAGGTCTTCCAAGGCCGTGTCCGTCGCGCCGCGCTGTTTTGCAAGCAGCTCTCTCGGGGTGTCCGCATGTCCGGACGCAAGCAGCACCGCCGTCCGGCCACGCTCTTTCTGCAATTCGTGAAGCACGGCCTCCGACTTTTCGGCGACAAGGGCGGTCGGATAGATCTCAGAGGCAATCCTGCTTTCGGTATAGGCTTCGTTGAGCGCAATGAATGTCGCCACCACGTAGGCCAAAAGCGGCACGATCGCCAGGAGGGCAATCTGCATGCGAATCGATTTCAACATCGAACACTCCCATCACCACAATTCGTCTTCATTTGACGGTGATGGTGTTAACAAATTCACCAACCAAGAGCTGAAACCAGAAGAGTTACACGCAGTATTGGCAATTTTGCCCGGTCAGTCGCTCCAGCTGACATTGCAACCATTGTCACACCTTTCAAGTGTGCCCAAAAATACTTCATTGTCCCGATGTGGACTGTGCAACGTTTTGTCTATATAAGCCGCGCGAACCCTTGCCCGGCGCATGTTCGGGCCGATCCGGTAGACTGCTGATTGGGACGCAGATGATCCGGAGCAGTTGAAAGATCTCTATGACTGATTTGATGTCACTCGCCCCGGCCCTGTCGGCCGCGTTGGCGAAGCGGGGCTATGAAAGCCTCACCCCCGTCCAGGAAAGCGTCCTGAACGACGCGCCTTCAGATGCCGATCTCCTCGTCTCGGCACAGACCGGCTCGGGCAAGACCGTGGCATTCGGCCTTGCCCTTGCACCAACCCTGCTTCAGGGCGAATCCCATCTTGGAAAAGCGGCCGCGCCGATCGCACTGGCAATCGCTCCGACGCGCGAACTTGCGCTTCAGGTGAAAGAGGAACTGACCTGGCTTTACCAGGAAGCCGGAGCGGTCACCGCCTCGTGTGTCGGCGGCATGGATCCGCGCACCGAACGCCGGCAGCTGGAGCGCGGCGCGCATATCGTCGTCGGCACCCCCGGCCGTCTGAGGGACCACATCGAACGGGGCGCACTCGACCTTTCGGAACTGCGCGCCGTTGTTCTCGATGAAGCGGACGAGATGCTCGACATGGGCTTCCGCGAGGATCTGGAATTCATACTCGACGCGGCCCCGCGCGAACGGCGCACGCTGATGTTCTCTGCAACCGTTCCAAAGCCGATCGCGGAACTGGCCAAGAGGTTTCAGAAGGACGCAGTTCGTCTTTCCACCATCAACGCCCGGGAACAGCACGGCGATATCGACTATGTCGCCCATCCCGTCGCGCCCAACGAGCGCGAAAACGCGCTCATCAACGTGCTCAGGCTGCACGAGGCGGAAAAGGCGATTGTCTTCTGTTCGACACGCGAAGCCGTCAGCCGTTTGACGTCCCGGCTGGCCAACCGGGGCTTTTCGATCGTCTCCCTCTCAGGCGAACTCAGCCAGGAACAGCGCTCCAGCGCCCTTGCGGCCATGAAGGACGGACGGGCGCGGGTCTGCGTTGCAACCGATGTCGCCGCGCGCGGGATCGACCTTCCGAACCTGGACCTTGTGATCCACGCAGATCTGCCGACCGGCAAGGCCGCCCTTTTGCACAGGTCCGGCCGGACAGGGCGCGCCGGGCGCAAGGGAACCTGCGTTCTGATGGTTCCCTTTCCACGCCGACGCCAGGCCGAACGCGTGCTGCATTTCGCTGGCATCAAGGCGACCTGGACTGGTGCACCAACCGCCGACCAGATCCGAGCAAAAGACAAGGAACGGCTTTTGGCGGACCCTGCGCTGTCGGTGGAACTGGAGGACGAGGACCGCGCCGTGGCAATGGAACTTCTCGCCCTGCACAGCCCCGAGCAGTTGGCCGCAGCGTTCGTCAAATTGCGGCAATCCCGCATGCCGGCGCCGGAAGATATCACCTCGCTCGACGATACGTCGCTGAAGGGGCGTGATGCCGGGTCCCGTGGCGGGCGCAGCGCGGAGATCACCGGAAAGTTCGAAGACGGCGTTTGGTTCTCGCTGTCGCTCGGACATCGTCAACGGGCGGAACCGCGCTGGATCCTGCCTCTGATCTGCCGCGCCGGGCACGTGACCAAGAAGGAAGTCGGAGCGATCAAGATCTTCCAGAACCAGCTCTATTTCGAAATCGCCGGGAGCCACGGCGAACGCTTTGCCGATGTCATCAGGCGCGACGGGTCGGGCGAAGACAATGTCACGATCACGCTTCTCGATGCCCGCGGCGGCAAGGTCCCGACGGCTCCGAAGGAAGACGGTTACCGCCGGGACAGAGGCGGTCCGCCCAAGCGGAGGCCGCGCGAAGCCGACGCGCCCGACTACGAAAGCATGGGGCGCGAGGACAGCTTGAAACCGAAGCGTCCGGCCCGCGGTCCGAAACGAGACTTCGACAAGGCGAAGGGAAACAGGCGGCGGCGCGGAGACGACGAGGCACCGCCGCACCACCCCGCCTATGAGCCTCTCGACATGAAGGCACTGGCCGGTAACCCGGACCAAGAAGCCGCCCCGAAACGGCGTTCCGGCAAGGAAGGTGATGACCGGCGCAAGCCGAAGGCACGCGCTGCTTCGAAGGAGACTGGTGCGAAAAAGAAGAGCGCCAAGAAAAACAAGCCGTCGCGCGCGGCAAGGAAAGCGGCAAAAGCGAAGAAGTAACAGACCCCGCTCTCAGAGATGCCCGGTGTTGATCCGCACCGCGAAAACCGGGTGCATCTTCAGCCCTAAACTGTGCCCGTTTGCATGCCGCAAACGGGCTCAGCGTTCCAGGGCCCGGGACGCGGTTTCATCGGCCTTCTGTCAGAATGAAAATGAAATGCCGAGCCCGCCGGAGAACTGATCGGCCGATCCTTCATCCTTGACGATCGGACTGTCGGCCGCATCACCGAGAAGTCTGGAGTAGGTCGCCCTTCCGACAATTCCCCAGCGCTCCGTGACATTAAAGCTGGCAGTGGCCCCAAGGCTGATATCCTTGATGCCGCCCGACGCGGAGTATTCCGCGAGGCCGGACCGCAGCGCGCCAGCTTTGTTGACGCCGAAATAGGTGTCCATGTAGCTGTCACTGGCAAATCCCACGGACACTTCAGTGCCCAGGCGCAGCTGTTCGGTGACCGCGACCATGTAGCCTGCTCCGATCGATCCCGTGACACCGTGGTGCACACCGGAAACATCCGCCATGAGTTCGGCGGACAGTTCAAAGATATCCGACTGGTTCAAAAGGGCATTGAACTGATAGGCGACAAATCCACCGGCTTCGAAAGCCCCGTCGATCCTGTCCAGGCGATCAACGACTTTGTTGGCGGTTCCGTCCCGCCCCATATCGTAGCCGATGGCCGGACCGAATTGCAGCGCAGCATCCGGCCGCAGGTTGAGCGCGGCCTCCGGGCCTTCGATTTCCAGACCCAGGCCGAACGCCGTCAGATTGGCGTAGAGCATGGGTATGGCCGCATATTCCGTCGCCCCCTCGAAATCAGGTTGCGCACCCCCGCCCAGCACGATGATACCGTGAAAGCCTCCGCTGGTGCCGTCGTCCTCCACGAATGCGCCTTCCGGCGGTTCGACCGGAACGTCCGCGGCCAATGCGGCTGCTCCCGAACACCCGTTCAAGAGCAGGACCATTCCCCATGTCTTTCTGATAAACCGGCAAGTGCGCAACGCTGTAACCTCCATGCCATTCAGGGTTTTCGTCCGCCGGCGCTGTTTCAGTGCCAGCGGCAAAAACCTGGCCGCAAGGAAGCGATTGCGAAACTCGCGTTCGAGACCGGTGCTTTCACAGATGAGCAATCAAGATTTTTCCATTTAACTATCTGTATTTATTATCTTTTTATGAGAGAGTTTACGAGCCGCGCGATGTTTTGTGCAACGCAACTCGCGTTCCGGTCACAATTCTGTCCAAACTTGACTGCTTCTGGTCTTCCCGACTGGAAAAAGGAGTTGTCCTTGCACCTGCAATCCGATCCGAACCAACGGCGTCAGCCCAAACAATTGCGTTCACGCCTCATGGTCGAAACAATCGTCGAAGCCGCCCGGCAGATTTTCGCAGACCATGATTTCAAAACCGCCAGCACGAACCTGATTGCAGAGCGGGCCGGTATCAGCATCGGGTCGCTGTACCAGTACTTCCCGAACAAGGACTCGCTTATTCTTGCCGTCCAGAAGAAGCACCACGATGACGTGCTGGCGCTGGTCAAAGGGGCGATGGACCGATCACATGATCTGCCCTTGCGCGACGCAATCAGCCATATAGTGGGTGCAAATCTTGACATGCACCTGCAGTCGCCCCGGCTCCACGCCGCCTTCGATGAGTGGATACCGACGCAATCGAAACACGTCGACCGGGAAACTTTCCAGCAGGAAATGGCGGCGAATGTGATGAACTTCCTGTCGGAAAGGTCTGATGTCGATCTCGGGGATCAGCTGAAGCCGGCCGTTTTCGTGATCATGAACATGGTCCGGTCGGTGATGCATGCGGCCGTTCAGGATTGCGAAACAGTCCCCGATCGTCACCAGATCATCGAAAGTCTCACAGTCGGTATTCTCGGCTGCCTGACACCGGGCACGAGTGCGCGCTCCTGAGACAGATGGTTGCGGCTTTCGCAGGTTGAAGGGATGGCGTGCCGCGCCGGGTCACTCGTTGACGATGGCCGCTATGACCCAGTCAACGCCGTCCTGGATCAGCTGGTAGTGACAGGTGAATTCGAGGACCGTTTCACCGTCCGCGCTTTCCTGCGACCAGTCGAGGGTGACAAGCGCGGACGATCCGCTGACATGGCTCGAGACGACCTGAAAATCGGAATGGGTGACACCTTCCTTTTCCAGTGCCTTCAGGAGCGCTTCAACATTTTCGATCAGTTCCTCGTCATCGGCGAAGACATGACCTTTCTCATGCTGCCAGATGACGGCAGGCAAGGCGAAACAGTCGCAGATCCGGTCTATGTCATAATCGTTGAAACCGGCCTGATAATCGTCGAAGAGCTGGGCGATCGCCTCTTCCGCGCCCTCGTTCGAACCGGCCCCGTTTGCATGACCGTTGCCGGTGTTTTCAGCACCACCGCTGTTCATATGACCGCCTCCCTCAGGATCCGGACAGCTTGCCAAGGTCAGTTTGCCTCTGAGACCTCGACACCGTCGGCATCCTCGCCATCGTCATACCCGATCATATTGAGAGGACGGGCCTTTCGTCCATTCAATTCGCACCAATGCACAAGTGCTTCCTCGGCCCCGTGGGTGACCCATATCTGTTCCGCCTGCGTCTCCAGGATCGTCCGGCACAGATCGTCCCAGTCGGCGTGATCGGAGACAATAAGCGGCAGCTCCGCACCGCGCTGGCGCGCCCGCGCACGCACCCGCATCCAGCCGGATGCCATGGCAGCTACCGGGTCGCCGAAACGCCGTGCCCACCTGTCGCTCAGTTGCCCTGGAGGACACAGGACGATTTCGCCTTTCAGCTCCTTTCCGCGCTTGCCCACCGGTTCCAGCGCCCCGAGTTCAACACCCTCAGACTGATAATAGGCTGACAGCTTTTCCAGCGCGCCGTGAAGGTAAATCACCCGGTCGTAGCCGGCCGCGCGCAATTCGCCGATGACGCGTTGCGCTTTCCCCAGCGCATAAGCGCCGACCAGATGTGTCTGCTCGGGAAAGAGATCCACCGACGACAGGAGTTTTGCGATTTCCTGACCGGCCGGCGGGTGGCGGAAGACAGGTAGACCGAAGGTTGCCTCGGTCACGAACGTGTCGCATTTGACCAGCTCAAAGGAAGCACAGGTCGGATCGTCCTGGCGCTTGTAATCGCCCGATACGACGGTCCGGTGGCCGGATGCCTCCAGGAGGACCTGCGCCGAACCCAGAACATGTCCGGCCGGATGCAGGGATACATCGGCACTGCCAACCTTGATAACCTCGCCGCAGTCGATGGCCTGCGCGGTTCCGCAGAAGTTTTCTCCGTAGCGTATCGCCATGATGCCGAGTGTCTGCCGCGTCGCCAGAACCGCACCGTGCCCCGCGCGTGCGTGATCGGCGTGTCCGTGCGTGACGATGGCCCTTTCGACCGGCCGGACCGGGTCGATATGGGCCCCGGCTGCAGGTGAATAGAGCCCTTCTGGCGTTATCGTGAGAAGTTCTGACATCACGGGCCATTAGTTCCCGGATCGGCTGCAACTTCAAGAGGGTCGCGCGTCATAGAACACAAAGTGAACATTTTTCATCACTCCCCCTCGCCTTTTCCGGGCTGCTATCCTAAAACTGCCTGATGGACGCTGCGCTGCTACCCAATCGATTTCAGAGCTGGTTTGCTTCCCGGGGCTGGGCCGCCAGGCCGCATCAGCTGCAGCTGATCGATCATCTGGCACAGGGACATTCAACGCTGCTCATCGCTCCGACCGGTGCCGGCAAGACGCTGGCCGGGTTCCTGCCGAGCCTGGTGGAACTGGATCTGCGCGGCAAGGTGAAACCCGGACAGGCCGGCGGCGGCGTGCATACGCTTTACATTTCGCCATTGAAGGCGCTGGCCGTCGACATTGCCCGGAACCTGGAAGCGCCCGTCAACGAGATGGGATTGCCGATCAAGCTGGAAACGCGGACCGGCGATACCCCTTCTCACAAGCGGCAGCGGCAGAAACTCAACCCGCCGGACATTCTGCTGACGACACCCGAACAGATCGCTCTCCTCTTGTCGGATCCCATTTCGGCACGGCTGTTCGCATCACTGAAAACGGTCATCCTTGATGAATTGCATGCGCTGGTCACTTCCAAGCGCGGCGACCTGCTTTCCCTCGGTCTCGCGCGCCTGCGCCGGATTGCGCCTAAACTCAGAACCATCGGGCTGTCGGCGACCGTTGCCAAGCCGGACGACCTGCGCGCCTATCTCGTGGATCAGCCCGATGTGAACCGAAGAGCGCTGTCGCATGTGGTGGAAGTGTCCGGCGGCGCCATGCCGGAGATTTCAATCCTCGATTCAGACCAGAGGCTGCCCTGGTCGGGTCATTCGTCCCGCTATGCGATCGGCGATATCTACGAACTGATCAAGGCGCACAACGTCTCGCTCCTATTTGTGAACACGCGCAGCCAGGCGGAAATGGTGTTTCAGGAACTCTGGCGCATCAACGAAGACACGCTGCCGATCGCCCTTCACCACGGCTCGCTCGATGTCGGCCAGCGGCGCAAGGTGGAAGCGGCGATGTCGTCCGGCGCGCTACGCGCCGTCGTTGCGACCTCCTCGCTCGACATGGGGATCGACTGGGGCGATATCGATCTCGTGGTGAATATCGGTGCACCGAAGGGGGCGAGCCGGCTGGCACAGCGGATCGGCCGGGCCAATCACCGCATGGACGAACCGTCCAAGGCGGTGCTTATTCCCTCCAACAGGTTCGAGGTGCTGGAATGTCAGGCGGCGCTTGCCGCATCCAAGCGCGGCGATCAGGACACCCCGCCCCTGCGCAAGGGCGCGCTTGACGTGCTGGCGCAACATGTCATGGGCCTTGCCTGCGCCGAACCGCTCGATCTGACAGCGACCTTCGATGAAATCCGCTCCAGCGAAACCTACAGATATCTCGATTGGGAAACTTTCGAGCGGGTTGTCGACTTCGTCGCAACAGGCGGATACGCGCTGAAGAGCTACGACCAGTATGCCAAACTGAAAAAGGGCAAGGACGGTCTGTGGCGTATTTCGCATCCCAAGCTTGCCCAACAGTACCGGCTCAATGTCGGGACGATCGTCGAAGCCCCGAAACTGAAGGTGCGCCTGGTGCGGTCCAAGGCGGACGGGCGGCGCACGCCGGTCGGGCGCGGCGGCCGTATCCTGGGAGAGATCGAGGAATATTTCGTCGACCAGATGGTTCCCGGGGACACGTTTCTTTTCGGCGGCGAGGTCGTCCGGTTCGAGGCAATCCGGGAAAACGAAACCTATGTCTCGCGCGCCAAGACAGACAATCCGATGATCCCGTCCTACATGGGCGGCAAGTTTCCGCTGTCCACCTATCTCGCCGACGGTGTGCGGGCGATGCTCGCCAATCCCAAAAGCTGGAAACACCTGCCGATCCAGGTCCGCGAGTGGCTGGAGATACAGAAGGCCAAATCGGTTCTGCCCGCGCGCGACGGCCTTCTCGTCGAGACCTTCCCACGGTCCAACAAGCATTACATGGTCTGTTATCCCTTCGAGGGACGCCTGGCGCACCAGACGCTCGGCATGCTGCTCACCAAGCGCCTGGAGCGCCTCGGTGCGCGGCCGATGGGGTTTGTCGCCAATGACTACGCACTTTCGGTCTGGGGGCTCGGCGATCTGTCGCTGCTGTTCTCGAGCGGGCGTATCTCGCTGGACGCGCTTTTTGAAGAGGACATTCTCGGCGATGATCTCGATGCCTGGCTGGCGGATTCCAGCCTGATGAAGCGCACCTTCCGCAACTGTGCGGTCATTGCGGGTCTGATCGAGCGCCGACACCCGGGCCAGGAGAAAACCGGGCGTCAGGTCACGGTTTCCTCCGACCTGATCTACGATGTCCTGCGCATGCATGAACCGGATCACATCCTGCTCAAGGCGACCTGGGCGGACGCCGCCGAAGGACTTCTGGATATCTCTCGCCTTGGGGAACTTCTTGCGCGCGTTCGTGGCAGAATCACGCATAGTGTCCTCACGCGCGTTTCTCCGCTTGCCGTGCCGATCCTCCTGGAAATAGGCAAGGAACCGGTCTATGGCGAGGCGATGGATTCGCTGCTTGAAGACGCGGCCGAAGATCTTGTTCAAGAGGCAATGGCATGAACGTTCTGACATCCCATCTGCGCAAATACGAGACAGCGCCGGTATGTCATGACATCCAGGTCAATGGGCAGCTCGTCGGCCTGCATGACAGCGGCGTGTTGTGGTGGCCTGAGGAATCCCTGCTGGTCGTTGCCGACCTTCACCTGGAGAAAGGCTCCAGCTACGCCCGGCGCGGTGTCATGCTGCCGCCCTACGACACCGGGGCAACGCTGGAAAAGCTCGCAGGCGTCATGGATGCCTTCGACCCGGCCCGCGTCATCTGTCTGGGAGACAGTTTCCACGACGCAGACGGGTCCGACAGGTTGCCGGCTCCCTACCGCGCCATGCTCACAACACTCCAGCTCGGCCGGGAGTGGATCTGGGTCACGGGCAATCATGATCCTGTCGCGCCCGTGCGGCTCTGCGGCGAGACGGTGGACGAGATTGCCGTCGGGCCGCTCAAGTTCCGGCACGAACCGGTTGAAGAAATCGGTACAAAAGGCACGGCGGGCGAGATCTGCGGGCACCTGCACCCGGTTGCGCGGGTCCGCCGGTTCGGACGCTCGATCCGTCGCTCGTGCTTCATTACTGATGGAACCCGCCTTGTGCTTCCGGCCTTCGGCGCGCTCACGGGCGGTCTCAATGTGGCCGACCGCGCCTATTCAACGCTGTTCACCCGGCGCCAGTTCTCGGTGTTCATGCTGGGCAACGACCGGCTCTACCCGTTCACGGCAAGCCGTCTGGTCGGGGATTGAAACAGACGCCCGAAGCGGCGATGGGCATCGTCAGCACCCGCCGTCATTTGCCGGTCGTTTTCACCAGGGGCAGATAATAAAAGGCGCGGCCGTTTTCCCGCAAACGCTTCATCAACACGATTTCCTCGCCAACGGCGGGAAACCCCTTGTTGCGTGTCCGCACCGTGACCTCCGTGCCGTCCGCCAGGCGAACGCGCAAGGTCGTGCGAATGGAACCGTCATCGCGATAGTCGCTCGAGTGATGCAGCAGCACACCGGTGACGGGCTCGCCGTCCTGGTTGTTGACGCCGCTTTGCGACACCATGATCATGCTGATTCCAATGGCCAGCGGTATGCCGACAATCGCAACCAGCAGAGCCGTCCGGGCCCGTTCAAACCACATCAGACGGTTCAGCTTCCTGTTCACGCTCAAATGCTGTTCCTGCCACATCGAGATCCCGCAAGATGCCGCGACGCGGCATCGGTCAGGATTTGAGGTGGGGGCTCTATGCACGTTTACAAGCGTCTACGGAAAATCTGCTTCACAACAAGCCGTTGCTGCATTCACACCTTCCGCCCCCACACCCGGCGCTGCGCTCCGACCTCTCCCCAGGGGAGAGGTACCGTTTGACTATGAGCCATGGTCTCGCCGTTTCGCATTCCCTCTCCCGATGGGAGAGGGCCAGGGTGAGGAAACAGAAGACCGAAATTGCCGGGATCTGCGCTTCCGAAAACCTGAGCTATTTCCGCTTTTCCAGATGGGCCAGAATGTCTTCCAGAACGTCAAAGGTTCTTTCCAGTACGTCCGCATTCCAATACCGGACAACCTTGAAGCCACAGCTGTTTAGTATTCTCGTTCTTTCTGCGTCTGCGTCCACATTCTCGGCATGCTGACTTCCGTCCAGCTCAACAATGAGTTTGGCATTCATGCACGCAAAGTCGGCGATGAACCGGTCAACGGGAAATTGACGACGAAACTTCCAGCCACCGAGTTGCCTGCTCCGGAGATAATGCCACAGCCTGATTTCCGCTTCCGTTGCCCGTCTGCGCAGCGATCTGGCGCGTGACGTTTTTCCCACGCTCACACCGTCTGTCCCCTCACCCGGAGCTGCGCTCCGACCTCTCCCCATGGGAGAGGTAACTCATCGTGCTGCAGCATGTCGCATCTCGGCGGGTCACAGTTCGTCGGATTGGCTGATGTATTCAACATATAGTTGTTTCAATAGAAAATAACAACCCACAAGCAGCAGCATCCGGCTTTTTTACATGGCCGCGCCGCTTCGCATTCCCTCTCCCCCTGGGAGAGGGACAGGGTGAGGGAATAGAAGGCCGCAACGGGCAGAGTGTCCACCCCCTCACCCGGAGCTGCGCTCCGACCTCTCCCCAGGGGAGAGGTAACTCGTCGTGCTGTAAGGCCACGCATCGCGGCGGGTCGCATTTCGATGCATGGATCAACACCACCAACATATGATTGTTTCAGAAGGTGGACAAAACGGGTTAGTCCCGTCATTCAGCTTCGAGATTAGCCCCGAACACTCCCCGCATTCCCTCTCCCCCTGGGAGAGGGTCAGGGTGAGGGAACAGAAGACCGCAACGAGCAGAGTGTCCGCCCCCTCACCCGGAGCTGCGCTCCGACCTCTCCCCAGGGGAGAGGTACCTTTTGTTTCCACGGCATGGGGCGCGAAAAAGAGATAGGTTTCCTAGTCTTCTTCCCCCACCTTCACCCACGCAATGACCAGTTCATAGAAGACGGACAACACAACAGGGCCAAGGAAAAGACCGAGCAGGCCGTGGGTCAGAGTGCCGCCGAGGACGCCGATGAGGATGACCAGCATCGGAACGTCGAGGCCGCGCGACATCAGGATCGGGCGCAGGACGTTGTCGACCAGCATCACCGGCACGATGAGGATGGTGAAGGCGAGCGCTGGAACGAATTCCCAGGAGCTCCACGCCCAGATAATGGTGGGGATGATCACCAGTGCCGGGCCGATCTGGATGATACACAGGATCAGGGCGATGAAGGTCAGGACACCGGCAAGAGGTACGCTGAAAACGATCAGAAGGATGCCGGTCAGAAGGCCCTGGATCACCGCAACGCCGATCACCCCACGCGAAACATTGCGGATGGTTGCGCCCGCCAGATCGACGAACTCAGACCCCCGTGGCGCCATGATGCGGTCGGCGAAGCGCTTGGCGCCCCTGCCGAGCGTGGGCCCTGGCACGAACAGGCAGCCGGCGAGAATGATGGAAACGATGAAGAACAGCACGCTGCCGCTCAGCGAGGCAAGCATGGACAGTATCCGCCCGCCGGCGGGCACCAGCATCGGCCCGACCTTGGTGAAAAACAGTTCCAGACTGCGGCTGGCGAGGCCCCAGAGTTCGGCGATGCGGTCGCCGACAACGGGAAGCGCCGCCAGTCTTTCCGGCAGCGGCGGCAGGGTAAGCCCGTCGCCGGTTATCTTGTGGAACCAGCCGCTGAGCGTTTCGACGAGGCTGACGACAAGCACCGCGACAGGCCCGATAACGATGGCCAGGCACAACAGGGTGATCAGCACCGCGGACAGGATCTTGCGCCCACCCAGCTTTTCGGCGAGCCAGTCATAGGCCGGATAAAGTGCCACCGTGAGCACGACGGCCCAGAGCAGAAACAGGAAGAACGGCGCGATCAGCTGCAGCGAGAAATAGGCAAACAGACCGAGCACGCCGAGACGCACGGCGATATCGATCACCTTCGCGTCGAGGGTTGGTTCGCGCTTGCCTGCTTCGCTGCCCGCCGGATCGGGAGAAGACTGATCAGTCATGGTGCCCCACCTTGTGATTCCATGGTCATGCCACTTCATCACAATAGCCACAGGGCCTATGAGTACCAGATGATAATGGCTGCAGGCACTGTTCCGAAACGGGTCTGGCGCGGTTGCCCGGCGCAGCGTGCTCGCTTGATGCCGATCAGTCCTTCTTGAAGATCACGCCCGCAAGCCAGCCGGTGAAGATCGCAAGGATCACCGCCAAGACGCCATAAACGAGCGGATAGTTCTGCGCCAGTTCGAAGGTCACCTGCTCGAAACCGATTTTCGCAACCGCGAGTATCTGCTGGGTTTCCGAAACGAGTTCACCCTGGTTGAAGAGGTAACTTTTCACGGTGTAGTCGCCAACAGGTATGTTTGCCGGCAGCGGGATTTTCGTCCGGAACATGGTGTCGGTCAGAAACTCGATCGACGTTTCCCGTTCCGAATAAAGACCTGTCTCCTCGCGCAGGCGGACGAAAGCGCGGCGGAAGTCGTCCCGATCCGACAGCGCCACGTTCGAGACGCCCGAAACTGCCAGATTGATATGATTGAGACCAATGCTGTACTCATCAAGCACATTCCGGTGCGCGATCTGACCGATGTCGGCAGTACTCGCGACGGCGTAAAACGAGGGGACGTTTTGAAAGCGCTCCGCTTCGCGGTTCACCCAGACGCCCAGAAACCGTCCCTTGCGGCGTGTCGTGATGTCCTGAGGGGGCCCTTCGACCACGATCGCGAGCTGAAAATCGTCCGCTTCGCCGGAACTGTCGGCGATGTGGCTCGCCTGGCCGAAAATGACAATCTCGGTTCCGGTGAAATTCGACTGGATCGACACCATGTCCGAGGACAATGCCGTGACCAGGTCTTTCGAGTGGTCTTCCTCTTGCGCGGTGCCTGCCACGAGGCCAGTCAGCACAAACAGGGAGGCAAGCAGGAAACGGATCATACCCCTGCCCCCTTGCGGATGGCGATGGAATAAAGATCGTCGGGAATGAGCAGCAGATCCACGGCAAAGCGCAAACCGACGCCGAGCACCAGAAGGGCCAACAAAAGGCGCAGCTGATCGCCGCGCAGGTTCTGCCCCATGCGTGCACCGAACTGGGCTCCTATCACGCCGCCGATCATCAGCGTCATCGCCAGAACGATATCAACGGTCTTGGTGCCCATGGCGTGGAAGATCGTCGCCGCCGCCATCGTGAACAGGATCTGGAAGAGGGATGTTCCGATGACGATATTTGTCGGCACCCTGAGGAGGTAAATGAGCGCGGGCACCATCATGAAGCCGCCGCCAATGCCCAGGATCGTGCCAAGGAAACCTATGATCGCGCCGAGCGCGACCACGGGTATCACGCTGACATAGAGTTTCGACTGCCGGAACCGCACCTTCAGCGGCAGGCCGTGGATCCAGTTATGCTGGCCGGGTTTGCGCGCGGACGGGGCCGCACCTGACTTGCGCCGGCGGATCGCACGCACGGATTCGACCAGCATCAAACCGCCGATCGCACCCAGAAAGGTCACGTAGGACAGGGAGATGACGAGATCCAGTTGCCCGACAGACTGAAGCACGTCAAACAATATGACGCCGATCAGCGACCCGAAGACACCGCCCGCCAACAATATCGATGCCAGCTTGAGATCGATTGCCTTTCGTCGCCAGTAGGTGACCACTGCGGATGCGGACGAAGCGACAACCTGTGTGGTTACGGTGGCAACCGATACCGCCGGCGGAATGCCGGAAAAGATCAACAGGGGCGTCAGAAGAAAGCCGCCACCGATCCCGAACAGGCCGGACAGAAAGCCCACGGCTCCGCCCATGGCAAATATCACGAAGATATTGACCGGAATTTCGGCTATGGGCAGATATAGTTGCACTGGGTTACGCCGGAACAGGATGCAGACAGGGCTGCAGGAAAAGTAGACTAGACTGGTTAAAAACCCGTGCTGGTCGATGTGTCAACCAACCAGCATCTCACTTTGGTTCGGAAACCCCGAAAATCGTCAGATTGCCTGACTTTTGAGCTCGTCAATCAGCTTGGCGTCGACTTCGCCTGTTTCAGGCAGGCCGATGCTGCGCTGGAAGGCACGGATCGCGCTGCGTGTGCGCGGGCCCATTTGCCCGTCCGGCGTGCCCGTATCAAACCCAAGATAGTTGAGCTTGTCCTGGGCCTCGCGGATCATGTCGATGTCGCCGGCCGGCGCCGGAGCGGACACGTTCGCTGCAGGCAGCGAGGACTGTTCCGCCCAGGATGGTTCAAGCGTAACCTTGTTCGCCGCCGGATCCGCGTCCTTGAGCTTGAAGCTTTCCACGGCAAGGCGTGCATTTGCCAGCGTCTGCTGGTCCATCATGTTGGCGACATCGTCGCGGCGTTTGGCGGCTTCCGGGTCGCCCTTGTCGGCGGCGATCGCAAACCACTTGTAGCTCGCGACTAGGTCCTTGTCGACGCCGATACCACCTGCATAGAGAATACCCAGATTGAACAGGCTGTCCTTCACGCCGTAGTTGGCTGCCGATTCAAACCACATCGCCGCCTTGGCATAGTCCGGCTCCTCACCGCCGCCTTCCGCATAGAGAACCGCGAGGTTGTGCATTGCCTTGGCGTTGCCGGCCTGCGCAGCCTGCGAGTACCAGGCCCTGGCCTTGGCCGTGTCCTTTTCAACGCCGCGCCCTTTTTCATAAAGGCTGGCGAGCCGGTACTGTGCCGGGGGGAGACCCTTGTTGGCGGCCTTCTGATACCAGACGGCTGCCTTTTCCAGATCGGCCGGGACGCCCTCGCCTTCCGTGTACTTCACACCAACAAGAAACTCCGCCGCCGGGTTGCCACTCGCCGCCGCACTGCGCAGCGCCATCGGGCCGACACCCTCGGGCGGGAGGTTGGCAAGCAAGGACGATGTATCCGTGAATTGCGTTTCAGCGGCCGGCGCAGGTGTTCCAGGATCGGCAACAGGGTTGTCCCCAAAACTGCTTGTGACACCTGCGGGCGGTGCGAAGGCGGCTTCGGCTTCCGGAACATCCTGCACTGTAGCCGGCGCCGCCGGAATGCTTCCAGCTGCCACCAGCGGCTCGCTCTGGCGCACCGGCTCCGCTGTTTGAGCCGGAGAAGCCTCCGCAACCACGGGACTGCCAGCGGCTTCGGCAGCCGGGCTGCCTGCACCCGCACCGGCGGAAGCCCGTTCAGCTTGGGCTGGTGGCGGCTGCGCACCTTCCGCCGGGCCGGAGGCGACAGCGGTGTCCGTTGCCGCCGGCTCCTCATTTGCCGCCGCGAGCGTTTCTGTCTCGGCGACAACCGTGGTTTCCTGCTCGGCGGAGGCGATGTTTTCCTCTTCCGGCGAACCCGACACAAAGCGGTAGGCCGTCAGGGTCCCCAGCGCGAGCACCACGGCGACGGCGGCAAGCAAAATGGCCTTGCGCCGGCTTCCGCCACGTTCCCTGATTTCGGGTGCGGGACGATCGCCCGGCAGGACCGGTGCCTGGTCGGCGTCAAACTGTTCGCTCGCAAAATCGTCGGTGCTGAGTTCCAGTTCGTCTGATGTCTCGGGCGCGTCAGCGTCCATTTTCGCCGTATTGTCGCGTTTGAGCACATTGCGCAGCCAGCCGACACGTGCCTTGCCGCGCCCTTCGTCTGCAGCGCCAACACCAGCGCCCGCGGATTTCGACTTTTCGAGTTTTGCCGCTTCGGCGGACGCGGCCTGCGCTGCCCTGCGCGCGGCTGCAATGAAGTCTGCCTTGCGGTCCCGCGCCTTGTCTTCCGGCTGGGGCGCGTTGGATGCGTCACCGCCGTCACTTTCAGCAGGTTCGTTCGTGATCCGCGCGGCCTGTGTAAACGGGAACGCGTGTTCCTCGCTCATGACCGGCGGCGCCGCACGGGTGACCCCCGGCATGACCGGGGTGTCGGAAGGCACAGCCGCGACGGGCACTTCGCCTTCAGAGCGCTCCAGATTGTCGAGACGCTCGGTGAGCGAACCGAGCACCGACTTGACGCTTTCAAACGTGTGCCTTGTCCGCTTCTCGCCGCCTTCGGCCGCATCAATCAGGCGTTTCAGGTCACCCTGGAGCGCTGAAATCGCTTCATCATACTGAGCCGCCTGCGGCTGCGGCGCGTTCGCAACGGCGTCAAAAGCCGCTTTTCTGGCAATGTCCGTAACATCAGAACGGGTCTGTTCAAGGCCGCGCTCGATCCGTTCAAGCACGGGGGCAACCTGATCCAGCCCCGGGGCTTCGGAAGAACTGGTCTCGATCTGCGCGGCAAGCGCAGCAACCTTCTCGCCGAGCAATTCAAAGCGGTCGTCGTCCGTCGCGTCCGCGCTTTTGGAGACCAGTTGCGCGAGATCCGCAATCCTTGCCTCCAGGGTCTCGGTCGAAGACGGCACCGACACACTTTCGCGCATCGAACCGATTTCTTCACGCAACTTGTCGAGGTCGGAAGAGGTGACCGTGTCCTTCGGCTCATCGAGGCGCGCCGACAGATCGGTCAGCCGTTCCTGCAGCTGCGACAGGAATTCCGTGTCCGGACCAGCCATCGCGCGCAGCGCTTCGGGATCAAGAGCCGGGGCAGGCTTTGACGCCTTTTTCTCGATCTTGTCGATTTTGCCGGCAATCTTTTCCAATCGCGTTTCGAGTGCCTGGAAGGCGCCGCTGTCGGCAGACGGCAGCGGTGCGGACTGCTCCATCCGCTCCAGTCTTTCAACGATTTCATCAAGACGCTGGTCGACCTGCGAGAGATGCTCGTAGTCGGCTCCCGCCGACTTGTCGTCCGCCATCATGCCGGCGATGTCTTCAAGACGCCCCTGCAGCCTTGCAATCGTTTCAGGCTGCGGCATGCGCTCTTCCATCGCGGACAGGCGCGCATCGAGCCCGCGCTGCTCGCGTGCGAGCACTTCAAGATCGTCCAGCCGGCCTGAGACGAATTTCATCCGGTCGTCAATGCCTTCGACAAGCCCCTTGATGTCGATCTGCTCGACATAGCCGCGAACTTCGCGCAATTCTGCGCGCAAGGGCTCCATTTCAACCTGCGGCTCACGCTGAAGAAGCTCCTCAACGCGCTCCGCGATGTTGGCGACCCGGTCTTCCAGGACCATCATGTGTTCTGACTGCGGCAGAGTGGAAAAGGCTTCCTCGATTTCATTCAGGCGCGCAGTCACACCCCGCAGCACGCGCGGGTCCAGCGATGCCCGGGACAGTTCGTCGAGGCGTTGCAGGATATGGGCATAGCCATGCTCAAGCGTCTGCAGCGCACCTTCCACGTTGGTGCGGCCGACCATGGATTTCAGATCCGCGACTTCCTTGCGGATTTCGACTGCGAATTGCTCGCCGCGCTTGTCCGCACGCAGGCGCTCGACCATGTCGGCAAGGCGGCGCAGTTCGACATTCTGCCTCCCGACCGTTTCACTTGTGCCCCTTGAGATGCCGCCAAGTGCATCACGCAGCGACCCGAGTTCTTCGCGAACCTGACTGAAGGCTTTTTCCTGCGGGGCGCGCAGCGCGTCGATGCGCCGGCCAAGATCCTTGTAAATGTGGAGCGAGGCATCGTTGTGCACATAGGAGGGCTGGCCCCGTTCAATGCGCGATGCAAATGCGTCATCGTCAAAACCGGTGGAGTATTCCTCTGCCCGATGACCGGTCAGACTGTTGTGATAGTCGTGGTTTTCCAACGCATCCATGGCGTAGCGCCCGGCCTGCGGATAGGAGCGCGAAGACGGCAGGTCGCCATAATCCTGGTCATTCGATGCGTTCGCCAGTCCCTGAACCTGTTCGTCAAGCCGATCGAGCGCACCCAGAACATCTTCCATTCCGGATTGATGCGCCGGTGATTTTCGGGAAGGAACAGCGCGTTGTGACCGCACCGCACGCTTTGCGCGGCCTGAACCGCTGCCGCCGCGTTCGGACAGCATCCGGTCAAGTTCGTCGGCGACGGCGTTCAGATCGTCATCCCGGCCGTGAGAAGCATATCCGCCTCCAAGAGCTGTCGCCGTCCGCGTCAGCCGCTCGATGCGGTCATGCGCCGGTTCCCTGCCCGATGTTGCGTAATAGTCGTCGCCTTGATACGCATCACGGCCGCGGCGTCCTGCCTCGTGTTTATTCCAAGCCGGCATCTCTCAACCCTGGACTGACGGTCACCTGACCGCGGTTTGAGCGGACTACCACCCGTTTCCGTCAGAAAACGGACCGGTGGCAGCGTTTCAACGAACTTTGTCGACTTAGGGTAAACAGGTAGTTAACCACCGTTGCTAAATGCGAAAATCGAGCTTTTTTGCCAAAAATGACCTGTTTATATGTCTGATCCTGCCGCGAACGGCCTGAAATTTCTTAATTTTTCTTAACCTTTCACGCATCCCTCTGGACCTTTACGCGCACGTAAGCTAAACAGACGCCAATTGCCGGTGTGCAGACCTGTTTTCGCAACGATTGCAAGACAGTAACCGTCTGTCCTTCCGTGCAGACAAAAAAAGAGCAACAAAAACCAACATTGCCGGAGAACGGCAGAAAATCGAGTAGAGACCATCATGAGCGAAGCGCTTTCAATTCTTAATGAAGACGATCTTGTCGACGTCGTGTCCGCTTCGGACGACAGCACCAAGAAAACCCAGTTCACCATTGGCGACCTCGCCAAGGAGTTCGGCTGCACGCTGAGAACACTGCGGTTTTACGAAGACAAAGGTCTTTTGAATCCAAAGCGTGATGGCCTGAACCGGGTCTACAACCGTCGTGACCGCGCGCGGCTGAAGCTGGTTCTGATGGGCAAGCGGGTCGGTTTCTCGCTGACGGAGATCCGGGACATGCTGGATCTTTATGACCTGCGCGACGGCCAGGTGACGCAGCTGCGGGTCGCGCTGTCGAAGTTCAACGAACAGATTGCCGTTCTGGAAGACCAGAGAAAAGACATTGAACAGGCCATCGAAGAACTTTCGCGCACTGTGGAAATCGTTTCCGGCATGCTGAAGCACAAGGAAGCCGAGGAAGCCTGACCCGTTTTCCAAAACCACCAAGAACATCGAACACCGGCCATTTGGCCGGTGTTTTTGCGTTCAGGGTTCACTCAATGGGTGTTTTCCCGGAAAAGCGCAGCAACGGCGCCGGATTGAAAAACCTCAAAAATTTGTCATCACAACACGAATTTGAAGCACGGATCTGCGAAAAAGCTTCCAATTTGCCTGTTTTGGGCACATTTTTTTGCAATCCCTTCCCTTGGGACACCACTTGCCGCACGAAAACAACACGCGTATATAAGCGCTAGATGACGTTTACGGAAACGTAAACCTACAACCGATCCGGCAGATCTGGGAGGATGTGCATGCCAAGCTATACCGCGCCCGTCGACGACACGCTTTTCCTGCTGAAAGATGTTTTCGGCTATGACCGCTATTCCAACCTTCCCGGATTTTCGGATGCGCCGCTCGACCTTGTCGAGGCGATTTTGCGCGAAGGCGGCAAGTTTGCCGAGGAAGTCCTGCAGCCGCTGAACCAGTCCGGAGACAAGGAAGGCTGCACCCGGAACGACGACGGCTCCGTGACGACGCCGAAGGGGTTCGCGGAGGCGTATCAGGCCTTTTGCGAAAACGGCTGGGGCACCCTGTCCGCCGATCCCAACCATGGCGGCCAGGGTCTGCCGCACACGCTTGCAACCATTTTCAACGAGTATGCCTCGTCGGCGAACATGGCCTTTTCCATGTATCCCGGCCTTACGGCGGGCGCGGTGGCAGCCCTGACCATTCACGGAACGGACGACCAGAAGAAGGCCTACCTTCCCAACATGATCGCGGGCACATGGACCGGGACCATGAACCTGACCGAACCGCATTGCGGAACGGATCTCGGCCTGATCCGCACCAAGGCCGTTCCCCAGGCCGACGGTTCCTACAAGATCTCCGGCACAAAGATTTTCATTTCGGCCGGCGAGCACGACATGTCGGAGAACATCATCCACCTGGTGCTTGCCCGCATCGAGGGAGCTCCCGAGGGCGTCAAGGGTATTTCTCTGTTCGTGGTGCCGAAAAACAGTGTCGGCGAAGACGGCTCCGTTGGTGACAACAACGGCGTCTCGTGCGGGTCCATCGAACACAAGATGGGCATTCACGGCAACGCGACTTGCGTGATGAATTACGATGAGGCCACCGGTTGGCTGGTCGGCGAAGAGAACAAGGGTCTGAAGGCGATGTTCGTCATGATGAACGAAGCGCGGCTCGGCGTTGCCGTTCAGGGTCTGTCGCAATCGGAAGTCGCCTATCAGAACGCCGTCACCTACGCCAGGGACCGCCTCCAGGGCCGCTCCCTGACCGGTCCGAAGAACCCGGACAAGGCAGCGGACCCGATTATCGTGCATCCCGACGTGCGCCGGACGCTCATGTCCATCCGCGCCTTCAACGAGGCGGCACGGGCGCTGGTCATCTGGACCGCCCTTCACGGTGATATCTCGCACCGTTCGGACGACGAGAAGGACCGGCAGTATTCCGACGACATGATGGGTCTTATGACGCCTGTCCTGAAAGGCGTCCTGACGGATACCGGGTTCGCCAATGCGGTCAACGCGCAACAGATGTATGGCGGTCACGGTTACATCGCCGAGTGGGGCATGGAACAGTTCGTGCGCGATGCCCGCATCGCCATGATCTACGAGGGTGCCAACGGCATCCAGGCGCTCGACCTCGTCGGCCGCAAGCTTCCGGCCAATGGCGGTCGTGCCGTCATGAGCTTCTTCAACGAAGTGAACACATTCCTGAAGGAAAACAAGGACAACGAAGACCTGGCCGCCTTTACCGGTCCATTGAAAAAAGGCATGGACGACCTTCAGGGGGCAACCATGTGGTTCATGAACAATGCCATGAAAAACCCGGACAATGCCGGTGCAGGCTCCGTCGATTACATGCATCTCTTCGGTTTGGTCGCGCTTGGCTACATGTGGACCAAAATGGCCAAGGCGATCCGGGAACAACTCGGCGGCGATGCAGGCGAGAAAGCCGAGTGGCTGGAAACCAAACTTGCCTTCGGCACGTTTTTCATGGAACGCACGATGCCTGAGACGGCCGCACATCTTGCGCGCATATCCTCCGGTTCCGAGACACTGATGGCGCTTGACGCGGACGCGTTCTGATCCGGTTTTGCCGGACGCAGATTAGGGCGCGCGAATCCGCAATGGCCGGTGTAGGTTCTCCGCCTACGCAACCAGCCAGGGAGACGAAACAGGTATGGCCGACTACGTTCTTTATTGCATGGCCCAGTCGGGGCACTCGTACAAAGTGGCACTCATGCTGGCGCTGTGCGGCGCCGACTGGGAGCCGAAATGGGTCGATTTCTTCAATGGCGAGACCCGCTCTGACGAGTTCCGCAATTCCTTGAATGAAATGGGCGAAGTGCCGGTTCTGGTGCATGATGGCAAGACGCTGACCCAATCCGGGACCATTCTGGATTATCTGACGGAAAAATTCGACGCGTATGGCGGGGAGGACAACGACGAGCGCCGCGAAATCCTGCGCTGGACCATCTTCGACAACCAGAAAATCTCCGGTGTCGCCGGGCCGCTGCGCTTTTTGCGGATCTATGCAAAGACCGGTGAAACGGAAGTCACGAAGTGGCTCGAAGGCAGGTTCAAGAGCGCGCTCGCGATCCTGGAAAAGCACTTCGCGGCGAACGCCTTTGCAATTGGCGACAAACCGACAACCGCAGACTTTTCCCTGTGTGGCTACCTGTTTGTCCGCGACGAGATCGGAACGGACTTCACCCCTTACCCGAATGTTGTTGCCTGGCTGGAGCGGATCAAGGCCCTGCCCGGCTGGAAACACCCCTATGACCTGATGCCCGGCCATCCGTTGCCGGGCGCCGACTAGACACCACCGTCCGAAGGAGGACCAGATGGCTGAAGCCTATATCTTCGATCACGTCAGAACCCCGCGCGGACGCGGCAAGAAGGACGGCGCGCTTCACGAAGTCCCGTCCGTACGTCTGGCCGCGACGGCGCTTGAGGCGGTCCGCGACCGCAACGGGCTCGACACGGCCAGAGTGGATGACGTCGTGCTCGGGTGTGTCGATCCCGTCGGCGAGGCAGGCGGCGACATCGCCCGTGCCGCGGTATTTGCCGCTGGATACGACACATCGGTCCCCGGGATGCAGATCAACCGCTTTTGCGCATCCGGCCTCGACGCGGTCAACATGGCCTCCGCCCAGGTCATGGCAGGGCAGCACAAACTGGTCATTGCAGGCGGCGTGGAGAGCATGAGCCGTGTCGGTATCGGCGCTTCGGGCGGCGCGTGGCCGATCGAACCGCAGGTGGCCGTTCCTTCCTATTTCATGCCGCAGGGCGTCTCCGCGGACCTGATCGCAACCAAATACGGTTTCAGCCGCGACGACTGCGACGGCTATGCAGTTCAGAGCCAGAAACGTGCCGCAAAATCCTGGGATGACGGCCGGTTTTCCAAATCGGTGGTACCGGTGAAGGACATCAACGGGATCACCATCCTGGACCGGGACGAACACATGCGGCCGGAGACCGACATGCAGTCCCTCGCCTCGCTCAATCCTTCCTTTGAGCTGATGGGGGCCATGGGCGGCTTTGACGCCGTCGGCATCCAGGCGCATCCGGAAATCGAGGCGATCAAGCATGTGCACCATGCAGGCAACTCTTCCGGTATCGTCGACGGCGCCGCAGCGGTTCTGATCGGCTCGAGCACGGCCGGCCGGTCTTCGGGCCTGAAACCACGTGCACGCATCAAGGCCTTTGCCAATGTCGGCTCAGAACCCGCCCTGATGCTGACCGGCCCGGTGGATGTCACCGAGAAGCTGCTCAAGAACGCCAAGATGGACATGAAGGATCTCGACCTTGTCGAAATCAACGAGGCCTTCGCGTCCGTGGTTCTGCGCTACCAGCAGGCGTTCGACCTCGATCCGGACATCGTCAACGTCAATGGCGGTGCGATCGCCATGGGTCACCCGCTTGGCGCGACAGGCGCGATGATCCTGGGGACAGTCCTCGATGAACTGGAGCGCCGCGATCTGAACACTGCGCTGGTCACATTGTGCATCGGCGCCGGGATGGGCACTGCGACAATCATCGAGCGTGTCTGAGCCATGATCAGCAATATCGAAAGGGAATTCGAGGCCATTGCAGACACCTGGTCGCCGCGCGTCGTCGCCGATGTGAACGGTCAGTGCGTGAAGCTGGCAAAGCTGAAAGGCGAGTTCGTCTGGCACGACCATGCGGATGAGGACGAACTGTTCTTCGTGGTCAAGGGCGAACTGACGATCCGGTACCGCGATCGGGAAGACGCCGTTCTGAGCGCCGGAGACCTGCACGTCGTGCCCAAGGGCGTCCAGCACAATCCGATCGCGCAGGACGAGTGCTGGGTGATGCTTTTCGAACCCGCAGAAACCAAACACACAGGCGATGTCATCGTCGAAGGCACCAAGTCGGCCGCGCAGCAGCGCGCCCATCTGCAAACCGAGACCCTGCAGTCGAACGATGCCTGACCGGAGGAGGTATTCCCATGAGCTACAAGAACTTCACAGTCGAAACCGACGCTGACGGCATTGCCGTGATCACCTGGGACATGCCTGAAAAGTCCCTGAACGTCATTGATCTGACAGTCATGGATGAACTTGACGCGATCATCGACCGTGTCGCTGAGGACGAGGCCATCACCGGTGCCGTGATCCACTCCGGAAAGGCGGCGTTTTCCGGCGGCGCAGACCTGACCATGATGGAAGGCCTCCTGAAGGACTTCCACGTCAAGCGGGGGGCCGACCCGGAAGGTGCGGCCAAGCTGCTCTACGAAGGCTCCCGGCGTCTGACGCTCATCTACCGCAAACTGGAAACATGCGGAAAACCGTTTGTCGCCGCCGTCGCCGGCACCTGCATGGGTGGCGGCACGGAGCTGGCGCTCGCCTGTCACGCCCGCGTTGCCGACGAGGGCCTGAAAATGGGTCTTCCGGAAGTCAAGGTCGGGCTCTTTCCGGGAGCAGGCGGCACGCAACGCGTCATGCGCATGACCGACGGCCAGCAAGGCATGCAGTTCCTGCTGCAGGGACGGACCTTGCGGGCCCCCCAGGCCCTGCAGATGAAGCTGATCAACGAGGTCACAGGCACGAAGAAACTGGTCGGGGCGGCGAAGAAGCTGCTGAAAGGCGGCGTTGATCCGGTCAAGGACTGGGACAAGAAGGGCTTCAAGTTGCCGAACGGCAAGGTCTATTCTCCTGCCGGTTTCCAGTTCTGGCCTGCAGCGAATGCGATCTACCGCCGCGAGACCTACGACAATTATCCCGGCGCGCGCTATCTCCTGAGCGCTGTCGTGGAAGGCCTGCAACTGCCGATGGATCTCGCGCTCCAGGTGGAGAGCCGGTATTTTGCGAAAGTTCTGCAGACCCCGGAAGCGGCCAACATGATCCGCTCCTTGTTCGTTTCCATGCAGGAGCTGAACAAGCTTGCCCGCCGCCCGGCCGACCAGAGGCCGAACAAGATCAGGAAAGTCGGCATCCTCGGAGCCGGTTTCATGGGTGCCGGTATCGCCTACGTCTCCGCGAATGCAGGCATCGACGTCGTTCTGATCGACCGCGACCAGGAAGCCGCGGACAAGGGCAAGGCCCACTCGGACGAGTTGATGAGCAAGGCCATCAAGCGCGGACGGGCGAGCGCAGAGCAGAAGGACAAGCTGCTCGCGCGGATCACGCCGACCACGGACTATGAGGCACTTGCCGATTGCGATCTTGTCATAGAAGCCGTGTTCGAGGACCGCGACATCAAGCGCACGGTCACGCAGGCTGCCGAAGCTGTCATGAAGTCGCGCGCCATTTTCGCCTCCAACACCTCGACGCTTCCGATCACCTCCCTCGCGCAGGCCTCCAAGCGGCCCAAGAACTTCATCGGGATCCACTTCTTTTCACCCGTGGACAAGATGATGCTTGTGGAGGTGATCCTCGGCAAACGCACGTCAGACCGGGCGCTTGCCATGGCGCTCGACTATATCAAGGCCATCAAGAAAACACCCATCGTCGTCAATGACAGCCGCGGTTTCTACACCTCCCGCGTTGTCATGACCTATATCCGCGAAGGGTTGATGATGCTCGGTGACGGCGTTCCTGCCGCGATGATCGAGAATGCCGGAAAAATGGCGGGCATGCCGGTTGGACCGCTTTCCCTGGGAGACGAGGTCGCGCTTGACCTTGCGTGGAAAATCGTCTCCGCAACGCGCAAGGACCTTGGCGTGAAATATGTCGAGGGACCTCTCGACAACATTCTTGAAGACATGGTCGTCAAGAGAGAGCGTTTCGGCCGCAAAAACGCGAAGGGCTTCTATGACTACAAAGGCAAGGACAAGAAGCTCTGGCCCGGCCTGACGGACGTCACAGGCCAACCCAAACCGGCGGCCGCCTTCAACATTGAAGAACTCAAACAACGCCTCCTGGTGATGCAGGCTCTCGAAACGGCACGTATTTTCGAGGAAAAATGCCTGGCTGACGTTCGCGAAGCCGATGTCGGGTCCATTCTGGGTTTCGGCTTTGCGCCCTACACGGGCGGGACGCTCAGCTATATCGACATGATGGGAACAGCGGCCTTTGTCGACATCTGCAAGAAGTTTACCCGCAAATGGGGGCCCAGGTTCAAGCCCAACAAGCTGTTGCGCGACATGGCCAAGGAAAACGAGACGTTCTACGGAAAGTTTCCGCCAAAAGCTGATGATTCCACCCGGGAGGCCGCATAACACTTTTGAACCATCTCACTCGTTGAGATGGTTCGTTTCATCTGGAAAGACGCACGAATTGCGTGCCGAATCTTGATCCTTGGGGCTCAGTCATGCACAGTCCCTCTTGAAGTGTGCACGAATTGGCCGGAGACAGGAATGCCGCTTGAAGGCGAATGGGCACGCGCAGACGTGTTCCGGGTCTTGCGAGACATAAGTTCAAACTGCGATTTGAACTGGCCGCAAGTCGCGGAACGCTATGGCTTTGATCTGGCGAGCATCGACGATCCACTGGGCGTGGTTCCGATTCCTGCCTGGCATGGCGTTTTCGAAGAGGTTGCCAAAACCCTCGACAACGATGGTGCCATGTTCGACCTCTTCAACAATGTCGACATCGGCAGCTTCCACCTCTTCGACTACCTGTTCTCCTGTGCCCCGACGCTCAGGGATGCCTGTCAGGCATGGGTCAAGTTCATTCCGATCAGGACGAACGCCTACCGCCTGGTCTTTGAGGAGGATGACACGGGCGGATATGTCGAGTGGCCTATCCTGGAAGGGCGCGGCGAATGGCGGCAGAACATGTTCGCCAGGATCGGATGGGCCACCCAGATGCTGGAACGGGCGCTGGAGCAACAGGTTCCGCCGGTCCTGATCGAATTGGCCACCTCGCCTCCAAGGAAAAAATCAGCTTTCCAGAAAAAGTACCAGGGCCGGCTCAAGTTCGGCGCTTCGCACAATCGCATTTTCATACCGAAGGCGCTGCTGAACAGGCCGCTTCGCCAGAGCGACAACCACCTTTACCAGATCATACTTAAGTCGGCAGTGGAGGAACTGGACAGTTTCGGTCAACTGGAATCGCCGCTGACAAGGATCGCCAATGAAGTCGCCTCCAACCTCGCACACGGTGCCTGTACCCTGCCGCATATTTCGGCAAAACTGGGCATGTCGCAGCGCGCGGTGCAAAGGCTCCTTGAACGCGAGGGCACGAGTTTTCGCAAGCTGAGCGAAGAAATCCGGCGGTCTGCCGCGGACAGGTATCTGCGCGGCACGGACCTTCCCATGAAGGAAATTGCCTATCTCATCGGCTTTTCGGAGCTCAGCACCTTCTCCAGGGCCGTCAAGTCGTGGTTCGGCATGTCGCCACGCAAATACAGGGAAGGGTCGCACCGGCACACGGCCTCCGGCGCGAATGCGCGCAAGAAACCGGACTCCATCCGCGTGATGAACGGTCCGCATCCTGCCGCGCGCCGGAAGAAACCGATCGCCCGAAAGTCACGGGTGCGGGCAGACTGACCACATGCAAGCCGGCTTCAGACGAAGCCAACAATCAATATTCACCTTGAAGAATTCCGGCACGGTGGCGATTACGGGCTGAACCACCGCCGCGCCTGAGATAAATCCGAGGTCCTCTCAGCATCCGTCACTCCACACAGATGCAGCGACTCTTTTGAGAAGCGACCCCCTCAAGCTGCAAGAGGGTCCCCTCCGGTCACGGACCAGCCTGCAGCGTGCTTTTTTATCGTCGACCGGGGGGTTCCGGTTCGGCGTTTCTTTCACCACAGGTAGAGGGTATTTCTGCCTTTTTGGGAAGTGGGCATTCCAGCTCCGGCAGACTTTTTTACCCTACCTGATAAGTACGCCACCTAAATTTGGTTGTCATTAACATGAGATCACCAGGATTTGGCTATTCGCGACATTTTGCATACGAATTCAGTAAATCCGACAAGGTTCTGATATTACGTAACAAACTGGTGCATTCAGAGGGTGCGTTGTATTTGCTGCCAATTGACCCTAACTATCATGCACAATGACAGACACCACCTCCGGAGGAATGCATGTCCGATAGCGGCCTGAGCCGATTTCTTGGCGGATCCCCCGCCCAGGTTCTCCTGCGACTTGTGTTTCTGTCATTCGTCGTCGGTATCATCCTTTCTGCGCTGAACCTCAACCCGATTGACCTCGTTCACATGGCCGTCAATTTCGTCGAACGGCTCTGGGATATGGGTTTTCATGCCATCGGCAGGCTTGGCAATTATCTCGTCGTGGGCGCGATCGTGGTCATTCCGATCTGGCTCGTCATGCGCCTTCTGGCGATGGGCAAGTCCCGGTAGGATTCTTTCCGATCAACACGCTCCTGGCGGTCCTGTGAAGGATCAGGTGCCGATCGGCCAGTTCGTCGATGTCGGTCGAATAGCCCCCGCCCAGGACACCTGCAAGCGGAAGCCCCGCCTGCCGGACCGCTTCGATGACGTATCTGTCCCGCCTTTCCAGCCCCTGGCGTGACATGTGCAGGCGGCCCAGACGGTCGTTCTGGTACGGGTCGACGCCCGCATTGTAGATGACGATGTCCCATTGATCGCGCGTGATCAGGGACGGCAAGACCTCTTCCAGGGCCAGCAGATAGGCCTCGTCCCCGGTCGCGTCGGGCAAACCGATATCGAGACTGGAAGGAACCTTGCGAACCGGGTAGTTTTTCTGGGAATGCATTGAAAACGTGAAAACATCGGGATCACCCTTGAATATATCCGCGGTTCCGTCGCCCTGATGCACGTCCAGATCGATCACCAGCGCCTTGCGAATGGCTCCGTCCGCCTGGAGCACGCGCAGTGCCACTGCAACGTCGTTGAAGACACAGAACCCTGCCCCGTGCAGCCGACGGGCGTGATGGCTTCCACCCGCCGTGTTGCAGGCAATCCCATGTTCAAGCGCGAGGTAGCCGGCAAGCACCGTGCCCCCCGTTGCGCATCTGGCGCGCAGCGCGATGTCATCGCGCATGGGAAAACCGATTTCCCTTGCGACCTTCTCCGGCACCTTGCCATTGAAGACCTGATCCACATAGGCCGGATCGTGCGCGAGTGCGACCCATTCGAACGGTGCGGGCCGGGGACGGTAGAAAGATCCGCCATCGAGCAGATTTTCCTTTCGGATCAAGTCGGCAACAGCACGGAACTTGTCCATCGGGAATCTGTGATTTGCAGGAAGATCGGCGCAGTAGGCCGGGTGATGGACGATCGGCAAGGGCATTTTCAGCACTATAGCGCGGCGACCGGCGCTTGCCAGTACCGGCGCATGCCGCCGGAAATCGTTTCCGGCGGCAATTCAATCAGGCGCTGACCGCTGACAAGCGCGCGGAACTGCGAAGCTTCATGATCGAGAACACATGCGCGGCAAGGAAGATCGGGACAAAGAACGCAGGAAACAGGACCAACGGGAAATTGTTGATGATATTCGGGTTCTCTATCGCCATGACATGCAGGAACCCCACGGACGTCATGAGCCCTGTCAGAACCGCGACTGCGAAGTCCAAGAGGCCGATGATGTTTGCCCGCCAGACCAGCGCCGTCGCATTGTCCTGGCCGGCCTCCAGCGCCCTGTAGGCCTGCCAGCCGGCAATCCCCGCCCAGATGTCGCCGACACCTGCAGGCAGTGCAAATTGCCAGGGAATGTCACCAACAGCCCAACCGACCAGAAAGATGACGCCCATCACGCGAGGGGCCTGAAAGACAATAATTTCGCGCTGATCAGCGCCTGCAAGGAGTTTCCTGCCCGCAGCGGTCGCCAGCGCAAACAGGACCAGAACGGCCGTTCCGCCAAACAGAAAAAACAGGATGTAGGGAACACCGGTTACCGTTTCCGGCGGCATGAGGATGCCAAGCTCGCCAAGGCGCGCCGCGAGGGCGTACCAGAGCCCGAAAAGAA
Organism: Roseibium sp. MMSF_3412; assembly: GCF_030733265.1. Classification (GTDB taxonomy): domain Bacteria; phylum Pseudomonadota; class Alphaproteobacteria; order Rhizobiales; family Stappiaceae; genus Roseibium. The sequence continues at coordinate 194,874 of NZ_JASHJI010000001.1, forward strand.
GACCGAGTGCCGCCATCGCAACCACGGTCGAGGTCCGGGTCAGACCGGCGCGATGCGCTGCTACCGCCACAGCAGTCACGGCAAGAACCGGAAGCAGTGTCGCAAAGGCACGGACATAAAACTCAAGGAACGTTGAAAACATGCAGCATCTCCTTACTTCAATTTAGATAATGACTACATAAATTGTATTCGCTTCACAAATTGCAAGTAGCTGCCTACATTTCCCGTCATGAAAAACATTTCTCGCGCCAACTGCCCGATCCGGCGGGCAACCGACATTCTGACGGACCAATGGTCGTTTCTGATCCTTCGGGAGTTCTTTCTGGAAGGCGAGACGCGCCGTTTCAAGGATCTGCAGAATGAGCTTGGCCTGCCCCCGAACACGCTTTCCAACCGGCTGAAACATCTTGAGAATGCAGGCGTGCTGGAGCGCAAGCTTTATTCAAGTCATCCGCCGAGAGCCGAATATGTGCTGACCGAAATGGGCCGCCGGTTCGGACCGGTTCTGGAGGCAATGATCGACTGGGGCACGCTCTACCCGGACCGGGGCAGCACCAACAAAAGCGATTGACGAACGGGCCTTCTGCGGACAGAAAGGCGCAGACTTCAATCCGGGTTTTTCATGACACCTGCCGACGCAGCGGGCGATCCGCCACGCCGCCCCTTCTCCGTAACGCACAGGTCGGTTCTGGCAATCGCCGTTCCGATGACGCTCGGCTATTTGTCGACGCCCCTGCTTGGCGTGGTCGACATGGCCGTGATCGGACGCCTGGGCGAGGCCGCGCTGCTCGGCGGGATCGCGCTCGGCGGGATCATCTTCGACCTCGTCTTCACGACATTCAATTTCCTGCGTGCCGGCACGACGGGGCTGACCGCACAGGCGGTTGGCGGACAGAACGACCAAGAGGTCAAGGCGACGCTTGCCCGGGCGCTTGTCATCGCAGCGCTTGGCGGTCTTCTGGTGGTCTTGCTGCAATCCCCGCTGCTTCATGCCGGGCAGTGGTTTCTCGGCGGCAGCCCGGACGTGCAGGCGGTGACAACACGTTACTTCGATGTCCGGGTCCTGAGCGCGCCGTTTCTGCTTGCGAATTACGCAATCCTCGGCTGGTTCATCGGTCTTGGACGCGCCGGAACAGGCCTCATGCTGCAACTTTTCCTGAACGGCCTGAACATCGCGCTCAGTGTCTGGTTCGTGGTCGGACTGGGGTGGAGCGTGGAAGGTGTCGCAGTCGCGACCGTCCTGAGCGAGATTTCCACGACGCTGCTCGGCCTCGCGCTTGTTCTGAAAAGCGCCGGACGCAGGTCCTGGCCGGCGCTGCATGTCGTCTTCGACAGACGGCTCTTGATGCGCATGATGGCGCTGAACCGCGACATCATGATCCGTTCCTTCGCGCTGCTTTACGCCTATGCGTTCTTCATGGCGAGGTCGGCGGACCAGGGCGATGCCGTTCTTGCCGCGAACGCCGTTCTTGAGAAGTTCATCCTCGTGTCCGGTTACTTTCTGGACGGGCTGGCAACAGCAGCCGAACAACTGGCAGGCCGCGCGGTCGGTGCCAGATTCAGGCCCGCGTTCGACAGAACCGTGAAGCTGACCGGGGTGTGGAGTTTCGCCATGGCCGGGCTCCTTTCCCTCATCTTCCTGGTGTTCGGAAGTGCGATGATCGAGTTCATGACCACGTCGCCGGAGGTTCGCAGCCTCGGCAACGCTTACCTGATCTGGGCCGTGCTGGCACCTTTACTGGGTGTGCTTGCCTTCCAGATGGACGGCATCTACATCGGCGCGACATGGTCCGGCACGATGCGGAACATGATGCTCCTTTCCCTTGCCATCTACGTAACCGCCTACTACGCCCTGTTCCCGGTACTTGGCAATCACGGGCTCTGGCTTGCCATCTCGATTTTCCTGGGTCTGCGCGGGCTAACACTGCTGGCCGTGTGCAAGCGACGGGCCGACAGCACGTTCTCTTAGTCACGATTGCCACCGCAAAACCGACATGGACCTGAAGCTGACCTTCACTAGGGTACGGACCCATAAATGAAGCCGATTTGGCGGTAGAAATGGCAAAATCTCGCGAGGAAGCGTGCGCAGAGCGGGCGTTATGCCCGGTCAAGCACGGTGACGCTACGAGGTGAAGCCATTTTGCCGTCCTTCGGATTTGGCCGTTTCAGCCATCTGCAGCGTCGCGAAAGACTTGAAAATGAACCACATTTCCTGCGCTTTCGCTCCTCACAGTTAGTCAAAACGATCCAAACCAAATTGACTTCATTTATGAGTCCGTACCCTAAAGCGGCTCGGACGCCCAGGCATCGACGTTGGCATCGCGGGCTTCCCGCAGCGACGAGAACCCGTGTTTGTCGAGCCTTTCGGCAAGGCCGGCCAGGATGTCTCCGACCAGCCCCGGCCCCTTGAAAACCAGCGAGGAATAAACCTGAAGCAAATCGGCGCCGGCAGCGATCTTGGTCCAGGCCGTTTCGGCGCTGTCAATGCCGCCGACCCCTATGATGGGCAGGTCGGGTCCTGCCAGTTTGCGCGCACGGGCAAGAACGGTTGTGGACTTGCGAAAAAGCGGCCGGCCTGAAAGCCCTCCCGCCTCCTTGTGCGGTCCCTGCCCGCTCAGTCCCGACCGGTCCACCGTCGTGTTCGACACGATCAGCCCGTCGATGGCCTTTTCCAGGACCTCTTCGACAATGTCAGTAAGATCCTCTTCCACCACATCGGGCGCGATCTTGAGCAAAAGCGGCACGCGCCGCCCCGTCGTCTGCGCACGAGCGTCGCGCGCCACAACCACAGCCTGAAGCAGATCGGCAAGCGCAGAGCGAGCCTGAAGATCTCTCAGGCCCGGCGTGTTGGGAGACGAAATGTTGACCGTGAAATAGGACGCCAGATCCGCAAATTCCGTTATCCCGGAGACATAATCGGCAATCCGGTCGTCTGCATCCTTGTTGGCCCCGACATTGATGCCGACGATCCCGCTCTGCGCCTTCCGCGCGAGCAGGCGTTGCCGCATCGCGGCGTGACCCTCGTTGTTGAAGCCGTATCGATTGATCACGCCTTCATCGGCCGGAAGGCGGAAGACGCGCGGCCGCGGGTTTCCCGGTTGTTCCAAGGGAGTCACGGAGCCGACCTCGGTAAAACCGAAACCAAGGTCCAGAACGGCATCGGGAACGTCCGCGTTCTTGTCGAAACCGGCCGCCATTCCGAGCGGATTGGGGAAATCGAGATCCCAGTGCCTCACCTTGAGGCGCGGATCCTGCGGGGCCGGCTTCGCGGAGAGCACACCTGATTTAAGGGCAAGCACCGTGAGCCTGTGGGCATTTTCCGCATCAAGCAGATGCAGTCCCTTCAACGCCAGGCTCTGAAGAGGACCGGTTATCACGCGCTCATCTCCGGAAAGACATGGCCACCATCCGCTGACAGGGGCAACGCCTTGACCCACAGAGCATCGGCGGGCTTAAGCTCGGCGTAAAGATGCGGAAACAGGGCCCCGCCACGCGACGGTTCCCATTTGAGCGCCTCTCCGAAAGACTCGCTGTCAAAGGCGGCCAGCAGAAGATCATCCTGACCGCTGAAGTGTTTTGCCGCCGTTTCGCGCGCCTGCCCGGCCGTCGAAAAATGAATGTAGCCGTCGGCCAGGTCGACCGGCGCTCCCTTGAAGACGCCTGCCGCCTCCGCTTCCTGCCACATGGTCTTCGGGACGATTTTGAATATCAGGGTCATTTGTCTTGTGTCCGCTGCGGCATGTCAGCCGTCTTGGTGTTGGCCCGGACACTACTCACAGGCCGTCGGGCAAACAAGCCGGGAGCACGGACTTTCTGCACGCATGACAAATTCACATGGAAAATGCAAAATAGCGCTGCGTTAGGTCTTCGGAATTCGATCTCAACAGCCTACTGATGAGATGACACAAGGAACAAGTGACTCGCAATGAAGCTTCGGCCTTTCCTGGTGCCCGTGCTCCTGCTGACCGCCTTCGCGGGTCTCGTCGCATGGCTGTTGCTGGTGGAACCGCCGGCCCCGCCGCAAGAACAGCTCGCCGGGTCGCTCAGGCCCGGCATCAATGACGTCGAGAGCGATCTTGAGGCACCAGCCAAAGACGCGCAGGACGCCGCAAAAACAGTCGCTGCAAGCGAAGCCGCTGCCCCGCTTCCGGACAACATTCGCGATGTATCTCCAGATGGTGTCTCCGCGCCGGATGTGGACGGTGGCTTGACGCGGATCGAACCTTCCGAACGCTATCAGGAACTCATCAATCCTCCGGTCGAACCGGTCCCGGACGGACCGCTGGAACTCCGCCGTGTGCAGGTTCTGGACGGGGGGCGGATCAAGTCCGGCAAACTGGTTGTCACACTCGCCCATATCGAACCCATGAAAATCGACGAAACCTGTGTTGCCCGGCAGGGCGGTCTCTGGCCGTGCGGTGCGCGTGCCCGGACCTTCCTGCGCGGGCTGATCCGCCAGTTCAAGGTCACGTGCGAGAAACTCTCGGAAACGGGACCGCAACAGATCGTGGCAACGTGCAGGCGCGGAAAGATCGACCTCAGCACGCGCATGGTGCGATACGGATGGGCTGATCCGACTGCCGATGCACCCGAGGGGTTTGAAGACTTCGCCCTTCTCGCGAAACAGCGAAAACTCGGAAAGTGGAAAGACGAATGGCAGGTCGCCGCACCGCGATCCAACTGGGAAGCGGATCCGGACGCGCCCCTGCCCGGTCTTGAGGACCTTGCCCCGGAAATCGTCGAATGGAGCCAGAGCACCGACACCGATCCGGGGGGTCAGCCGTTCTTCGGCGCGGAGCCGGACATTCCCGGCGTGCTGCCTCAGCAATGATGCCGGACGTCCGCTGAGCCCGGCAAAGGACCGCCCCATTGATCAGATGCCATCCTGCCTTTTGTAAGAGCTGTGCGGGCGCTAACGTCATGCGAGGCACAAAAAAGGCGGGAACCCTGTTCCCGCCCTGTGTCGTTCCACGTTGCCGGTGTCAGGCAGCCAATTCGCCCGCGAGCGCCTTGCGGATCATCTCCCGGGTCTCGGCAATACCGTAAAGCGCCACGAACGATCCGAAACGCGGACCCTTTTCCTGGCCAAGCAGCAACTGGTAGAGCGCCGAGAACCAGGCAACCGAAACACCCGGCCCGCCGTCGGGGCCTTTCTTGTTCGGGTCCTGATAGCGTTCGATCGCGCGGGCGACGTCAAGAACGGCGTCCTGAATGGCGGCCCCGTCCGCGTCGGCAGGCAACTCAGCCAGTTTGGCGTCCAGTTGCTGCAAGGCAATGATTTCGACGTCGTCCGGCGCCTTGAAGGATTTTGTCGGCTTGACGAAGTCTTCGAAGTAACGGATCGCGTAGCCGACAAGCGCGTCCAGTTCCGGATGCGTTGCAGCCGTCACGCCCGGTGCATACCGGGAAATAAAGGCCCACAGCACGTCCTTGCTGTCCGCGTTTGACGCCGAAACAAGGTTCAAAAGCATCGCGAACGGCACGGGCATATCGATTGCCGGAATGTTTCCGGAGTGGATATGCCAGGCCGGGTTCTGCAGCTTCTGCTCAACCGGCATCTGCCCGTATTTCTGGACGAACGTGTAGTACTCGTCGACGGCCTTCGGGATCACGTCGAAATAGAGTTTCTTGGCCGTTTTGGGCTTCTGGAAATTGTAAAGTGCAAGGCTTTCCGGAGACGCGTAGGTCAGCCACTCGTCGATCGTCAGGCCGTTGCCCTTCGACTTGGAGATCTTCTCGCCCTTGTCGTCCAGGAAGAGTTCGTAGACATAATGCTCCGGAGCCTTGCCGCCGAGGATGTTGCAGATCTTGTCGTAGATGGGCGCATTGGTCTGGTGGTCCTTGCCGAACATCTCGAAGTCGACATCGAGCGCGGCCCAGCGCATGCCGAAATCCGGCTTCCACTGCAGCTTCACGTTTCCGCCTGTAACGGACAGGGTGATTTCCTCGCCCGTCTCATCATCGAAGGTGATCGTCGCATCCCGCGGATTGACGTCCTTCATCGGCACGTAAAGAACACGGCCGGATGTGGGAGAGATCGGCAGGAACGGCGAATAGGTCGCCTGGCGCTCGGCCCCCAGGGTCGGCAGCATCACGTCCATGATCTTCTGGTACTTCTCCGTTGCGCGGATCAGAACCTCGTCGAACTTGCCGGACTTGTAGTATTCGGTTGCGCTCGCGAACTCGTAGTCGAAGCCGAATGTGTCCAGAAACCGGCGCAGCATGGCGTTGTTATGCGCCGCGAAGCTCTCATAGTCACCCCCGAAAGGATTGGGCACCGCGCTGAGCGGCATCTGGAGGTAAGGTTCCAGGGCAGCACGGTCAGGAACGTTTTCCGGGATCTTGCGCATCCCGTCCATATCGTCGGAAAACGACAGCAGACGCGTCGGGATCTTGTCTTCCGTCAGCAGGCGGAACGCGGTGCGCACCATTGTCGTACGCAGGACCTCCCCGAAGGTTCCGATATGTGGCAGCCCGGACGGGCCGTATCCGGTTTCGAACAGAACCGGTTTTTCCGGATCCCGCTTGCCGATGCGTTTGACCAGTTTGCGTGCTTCTTCGAACGGCCAGGCTTTCGATTTCGTGGCCGCCTCGACAAAATCTTGCGAAAGGTCAAGCGTGGGCAGGGATTGGTCGGTCATGTTCGGGTTTCATTCTGTTGAATTTGATGGATAAGGCGCAAATTCCGGCTGCCAAGCTCGCAGCCGGCCTGATGTTGCGGCGCGACACTAGAAAAGCACGGACCAAAGGTCAATCAATTGTCGCATGTGGTCGACTTGAAGCTTTCCCGCCAACCCTTTATACCACCCGTCGCAAATCAGATCATGTCTGAGCGTGTTTTTGCCCAACCACCGGCGCACTGGAGAATGAATAGTGTCTAACAATGAACCGATCAGCGTTCAGGAAGCCCTCATCTACGTGATGGTGATTGTGTCCGCGTCAGACAATGCGATGACCGACAAGGAACTGGCCACGATCGGTGACATGATCAAGATGTTGCCGGTGTTCGGCGACTATGACGGCAACCGGATCATTCCCGCCGCGCAGCGCTGCGGTGATATTCTCCAGGAAGAAAACGGCCTGTCGCTGGTTCTGGAACTGGTCGGTGATGTCCTGCCACCCAAGCTTTACGACACGGCGTACGCACTGGCGGTGGAAGTCGCCGCAGCCGATCTTCACGTGGAACAGGAAGAGTTGCGGATCCTTCAGATGCTGCGCGACCGTTTCCGTCTGGACAAGCTGACGGTTGCCGCTATCGAGCGCGGCGCAATCGCCCGCCACCGGACCGTCTGATCCCCTGTTTCCAGCATTCGATTTGAGTGATCTGCGGCGCTGAAAAAAGCGCCGGATTTCGCATGCGCTCAGTTCAGGCTCCGGATCGCATCCGGCAAGTCGAGCGAAAACGGCGGGATGGCAACGTGGAACCTGGATCCATCCGGCCGCTCCATCGCGTAGGAACCGGCCATGATGCCGCTGTCGGTCGAGAGCGGACAATGAGAGGAATATTCATAGGTTTCCCCCGGCTCAATCACCGGCTGTTCGCCGACGACCCCTTCACCGCTTACCTCTTCCTGGCGGCCCAGCGCGTCCGTGATCTGCCAATAGCGCGTTTTCAGCTGTACGGGCTCGGGACCACCATTATGGATCTCGATCATGTAAGCCCAGATGAACTCGCTCTCTTCCGGTTTCGACTCGTCGTCCAGATAAAACGGTTCTACCGATACCTCGATCCCCTGCGTAATGGCGCTGTAGCTACCTGACACGGTTGTTCCTTCACTTCCGGGCATTCGCCCACAACTTCAGGAAGGGCTTATAGGGCGAATGACATAAGCGTGAAAGAGTCTTACTTGTGATTTCCTGAAGGATTTTGCATTTACAGCGCTGTTTCCTCCAAGTCAGGTGGCTTTTCAAGTGTTTGACGCCCGCATCCGCCCCATGATCGACCCGGTTCTGAACCGCCTCGGAGCGCTTCTGGCCGCGACGGGTATCGGCGCCAATGGCGTGACGCTGATCGGATTCGGCCTGGGCATCGGCGCTGCGGTCGCGATTGCGACAGGTTACTTTCTGCTCGGCTTCGTGCTGATCGCGCTCAACCGGATCGCCGACGGTCTGGACGGCGCGATTGCGAGAGTGACCGGGAAAACCGATCTTGGCGGATATCTCGACATCTCGCTCGACTTCTTTTTCTACGGTGCGATCCCGCTCGCCTTTGCCATCCAGGACCCTGCCAGCAACGCGCTTCCTGCTGCCGCCCTGCTTTGCAGTTTCTACGCCAACGGATCAGCCTTTCTCGCCTTTGCGATCATGGCGGAGCGGCGCGGGCTGACGACAGACCAGCAAGGCTCCAAATCCCTCTACTATATCGGTGGGCTCGCAGAAGGCACCGAGACGATCGTGCTGTTCTTGCTGATGGCCCTACTGCCGGGCTGGTTTCCGGTGCTGGCCTGGGGATTTGCGGCGGTCTGTTTCGTGTCCGCGGGTGCGCGCGTGCTGATCGGCGTGAAGTCCCTCGACAACAGTGGCAGCAACGACTAGCAGACGCTAGTCGATCGGATGCCGGCAGCAGAAACGCCAGAACTGTTCCGCCGCGTATGACCTTGCGGTTCCCTGTCTGCGGACGAAACCGAAACTGCGCGGCGCCTCCGGTGACAGGTTCAGCACGCGATACCGCCCCTCACTTTTCGGCAAGGCCATTTCCGCAATGATGGAGATGCCGAGCCCTGCCTCCACCAGGGCAAGGATCGAGTTGACCTGCAGGATCGTGTGCGTGACTTTCGGCGAAACATCGGCGGCCGCGAACCAGCGTTCCACCAGGGGCCCGCTGCCCCCCTTGGTCAGGATAAACGGATAGCCGGCCATTTCTTCCGGCGTCACGCGTTCGCGGCCGGCAAGGGGATGCCCGTCGCTGACGAGCCCAACAAGCCGGTCACTTGCGACGGAAGCAATTTCGAGCGTTTCAGCGTCCGTCAGGGACATGATCGCAAGGTCGACAATTCCGTCCTCGAGCGCCTCTTCAAGTTCTTCATCCGGAAACTCGAGGATCTCCACTCTGATCCCGGGACAGGCGCGGGCAAAGTCTGAGAGGGTTCGCGGCAGGATCTGAAACGACGCGGATGAGCCGAATGAGCCGAGCCGAACCGTCCCGGTTCGGTTGCTTCTTGCGTCTTCCAGACGGGCCAGCAGTTGATCGTGCAGAAGATCGGCCCGGTGTGCGTAGTCGGCAACCGCCACGCCCTCTTCCGTAAGGCCAAGTGGACGGTTTCCCCGCCGAAGCAACTGCGTGCCGAGATTGTGTTCAAGCTGGGCAATGCCCTTGCTGACGGCAGGCTGGCTGACGCCCAGAATGCGCGCGGCCTCCGAAACGCTGCCAAGCGAGCGGACCAGGGCGAGTGCCCGGGCGACAGACAGGGGAATATCGACGGAGGCCATTACAGTATAACCCTTGGTTATTTTCCTATTAAGAATATATCTGAAATTTATTTTGCGTCCAACACCAAACCCGGATGCGCCCGATGAATTTCGAAACCTGGCTGGCCTTCGTGGCCGCTTCCCTTCTTCTGACCATGACACCCGGCCCGAGCATTGTTCTCGGAATGGTCCATTCCCTTCACTTCGGCATTGGCAAGACCTTCTTCACCGCCCTTGGCGATATCAGCGCGAACATGGTGCAGATGCTTGTCGTTGCCGCTGGCCTGGGTGTTGTTCTTGCGCAGTCCGCACTGGCTTTCTCGGTGATCAAATGGACCGGTGTCGCGGTCCTGCTCTTCATGGGCTGGCGTCAATGGCGCGCGCCGGCCTCGCTACAGGCAAGAACAGGAACAAGCATCCGCGATGGCCGCAGACACCTGTTCCTGTCGGGGTTCCTGGTCGCCATCAGCAACCCGAAAGCACTTGTTTTCTTTACCGCCTTTTTCCCTCAGTTCATCGATCCGGCACGGCGGCTCGATGCACAGCTTCTTGTCATGTGCCCGACAATCGCCGCACTCGACTTTCTGTTCGTGATGCTCTACGCGGCGGGCGCAAACGGGATGCTTGGCTTCCTCAGGCAAAGGCCCCGGTTGCTCAATCGGCTGAGCGGTTCGGTTCTGATGAGCGCAGCAGCCTTTCTGGGGCTGGTCAGCAAGAGCACCTAAATCGAAACGACAGACGTGGTCTGCCTCAACGCCCCTCATGAAAGCGTTCGATCCATGCCGCTTGTCTGAAAATGAAAACGGACTGCCGCTGGTTTCCAGCAGCAGTCCGCCTTCTGGACAAAAGATACCCCGGAAAGCACAAGGATATGCATCCGTTGCCGGGACCCGGAGCTACCATCTAGCAGCAGCGCGATCTCGTTTTGTGTGCTTGTCCCGCACCTTGGAACCGTATTTCATACAAAGTGTTGCTGCGGAAAGGGCGGCGATTCCGACGTCCCGATATTCCTGGTGCAGCGCAGGCAGGCTTTCCGGACCTGCACTCCGGCGTACGTTTCGCTCAATGATGTCTTCGAGCGTTGGAATGGTTGCCGCCTGCTCATTCGAAAAACGATGTGTCATGTCTTTACCCCTTTTCTGGTTGCACTGGGGTAGACGTCACAAGGAACATGCCAAAAACGACTTTCATTTTTTACATATATTTTTCAATATTTTAGCCCCACCCTTTCGCCCTACGGCGTCTGTCCGGCTTTCGAAATTGCGAAGTCTTTTCAATTTTGGGCAAAGACTGGGCGTGGCTACAACCGCTTGCACCAGCGTGCCAAAGAGCCAAGGTCTTATGCGCGCGTCTCGGCGAAGCGGTCTCTGCGGGTTTTCTTCAAGACCGAACAGCCTGCCAACGAAAATCCTTTACTCCGACGCCTCAATTCGGGCTAATCGACGTCCACTCAGGAAGACCAAAAGGGAAAGCCATGGCTCTGATCAACTATGTGACCCGTGTCCAGTTCGGGTCTGGCGAACTCGCTACATTGAAAACGGAGCTGGAACTGGCCGGGATCTCGCGTCCCATGATCGTGACGGACAAGGGCGTCCGCCAGCTCGGGTTTCTCGACCGGATCGAGGCGGTTCTCGGCGGAACCCCGGCGGGTATCTTCGACGACACCCCCGGCAACCCGAACGAAGCCGCGGTCAGGGCCGCAACCGCGCTTTTCAAGGACATCGGCGCCGACGGGATCATCGCGATCGGAGGTGGATCTGCCCTTGATCTTGCAAAGGCCGTTGCCATCCTGGCGGCCCATGGCGGCACGCTCAAAACCTATGCCGTCATCGAGGGCGGACTTGAGAAAATCACCGACAAAACCTGGCCCACCATCGCGATCCCGACCACCTCGGGCACCGGCAGCGAGGTCGGACGCGGGGCGATCGTCATCCTGGAAGACGGCCGCAAGGTCGGTCTGCTGTCCCCTCACCTGATCCCGAAAACAGCCATCGTCGATCCGGACCTGACCATGACACTGCCGCCGATGCTGACGGCTGCAACCGGCATGGACGCTATCTCGCATTGCATCGAGACCTATCTTGCCCCGTCCTTCAATCCGCCTGCTGACGGGATCGCGCTTGAGGGGCTGAGGCGCGCCTGGACCAACATCCAAACGGCAACGGAAAACCCGGAGGACCGGGATGCGCGTGCCAATATGGCAATTGCCGCCACGATGGGGGCCATGGCGTTCCAGAAGGGGCTCGGCTGCGTTCACAGCCTGAGCCACGCGCTCGGCGGGCTGAACCCGAAACTCCACCACGGCACGCTGAATGCGGTGTTCATGCCGGCGGTTCTGGACTTCAACAGGACCGCCCCGGCCCGGGGCGGGGAAGACAAGTATGCGCGCATGGCAGAGGTTATGAATCTCCCTGCCGGATCCGAGGTCAGAACCGCAATCAGCGACATGACTGCGGCGATCGGTTTGCCCGTCAGCCTGTCGGAGCTGGGTGTTGAAAGGGATCTATTCGACCGGATCATCGCCGGTGCACTTGCCGACCACAGCCACAAGACCAATCCGCTCGAGGCAACGGCAGAGGACTACCGCCGGATGCTGGAGGCCTCTTTCTGAACCCGGCCGGGTGCTCCACTCAAGGTGCGCTAAAGACCGTCGGAGAGTTTCCCAGTCGCAACGACGGTTTCGAAATACTCCACTTTCAGGTCGAATGATTTCAGGAGCTTTTGCGTGCTCGGCTTGACGACGGCGTCGTCGAACGCACCCTTTTCGAAATGCCCCGCCGAGGCCAGATCCGACCAGAGGCTCATGACCACCAGCTCCTGATCCTGGCCCTTGACCTTCACGGCCAGAGACGCGCCCAGATGCCCCGGGAGTTCCGCCATCTCCGCGAAGGTCGTTCTTTCCAGATGCTCCGCATATTGCCGCAGAACGTCTTCAGAGCCTGCAACCGCGCGCCACCAGCGAATGATCATGTGTCCCTCGCATTCATCAATGCCGTTTCAGCCGGCATCGAAACCACAAAGCAGTTGGCGCCCTCAAACAGCGGCAAGCGCCTTTTCGACGTCTTCCAGCAGATCCAGCGGATCTTCCAGGCCGACAGAAAGGCGCAGGATGCCGTCGGTAATCCCGAGTTCGGCGCGCGCCTCCTCGCCGATAGACTGGTGTGTCGTGGTCGCCGGATGCGTGATCAGGCTCTTGGCGTCGCCCAGATTGTTGGAGATCCGGATAATGTCGAGCGCATTGGTGAAGCGGAAGGCGGCTTCCTTGCCACCCTCGATCTCCAGCGCGACCATCGTCGAACCGCCGCGCATCTGCGTGCGGGCAAGCTCGGCCTGCGGATGGTCGTCGCGGCCCGGATAGATCAGGCGGCTGACCTTGGCCTGCCCGGCAAGGAAATCGGCAATCTGGCCTGCGCTCTCGGTCTGGCGGGCAACGCGGATCGGCAGCGTTTCAAGACCTTTCATCAGAACCCAGGCGTTGAACGGGCTCATGTGCGGGCCGGTATGCTTGACGAACGGCATCACTTCCTCGGAGATCCACTCCTCGTCCGACAGGACAACGCCGCCGAGGCAGCGCCCCTGGCCGTCGATATGTTTCGTTGCGGAATAGACGACGACGTCCGCGCCGAGTTGCAGCGGAGACTGGTAAAGCGGCGTTGCAAAGACATTGTCGACGATCAGGCGCGCGCCGGCGGACTTTGCAATCTCCGCGACCGCCGGGATGTCGATGATCTCCAGTGTCGGGTTGGTCGGGCTTTCCAGGAAGAGCGCGCGCGTGTTCGGACGCACGGCCGCTTTCCACTGGTCGATGTCGGTGCCGTCGACCAGCGTGCTTTCCACTCCGTAGCGCGGCAGCAGGGTTTCGCAGATGTAGCGGCAGGACCCGAACAGGGCCTTGGCCGCGATCACGTGATCCCCCGCCCTGACCGACGCCATCAGGGCGAGATTGACGGCGGCCATGCCGCTTGCCGTGCCGCGCGCGGCTTCCGCGCCCTCCAGCGCCTTGATGCGGTCCTCGAACATGGAAACGGTCGGATTGGCATAGCGCGAATAGACAAAGCCCGGGTCTTCGCCGTTGAAACGGGCTTCCGCAGCTTCGGCATTGTCGTAGACAAACCCTTGCGTCAGGTACATGGCTTCCGAGGTTTCACCAAAGGGAGACCGCATGGTGCCGCCGTGAACCAGTGAGGTTGCAGGACGCCAGCTCTTGTTGGTGGACTCAGTCATTTTCATTCGCTCCAAACGCAAAAAACCCCAGCCTCAAGACCGGGGTTCGCACCTCCGGCCTTTTTTAGCGACTTGTTTAACGTGGCTGCAAGCCGGCCGGCCCAAATCACCACGAAGTGGCTCTGTCCTATGCGATAATGCAGCAAGGGTCAATCACCTTTGGCGAAAGTTCCCGTGAACGGACAAAGCCTGTTGGCGCGGGCCAGCCGATCCTTTAAGGATTCCAATAAGGAAAAACGACGGGAATTCTTCATGAACGGGACAACGGGGCAGACATTGAACGGAAGCGCGACACTTGCAGCCAGCGGCATTCTGCCGGAGCGGATCATCCACGCGATGTTTGACGCAGGTGAAATCGCAGCCGACGCGCCACCTGTCAGCGGGCAGATCCAGCCGGCCAGTCTCGATCTCCGTCTTGGAGCCAAGGCCTACCGGGTCCGTGCCAGCTTTCTGCCAGGTCCCGAGATCCGGGTCGCCGACCGGCTGGAAGAGCTCAAGCTTCATACCGTCGACCTGAAGGATGGCGCGGTTCTGGAAACCGGCTGCGTCTATATCGTGCCGCTGCAGGAAAGCCTTGCGCTGGCCCCGGACATTTCTGCGACCGCCAACCCGAAGAGCTCCACCGGACGGCTGGACGTGTTTACCCGCGTCATAACCGACAATGGCCTTGCCTTCGATACCGTGCCCGCAGGCTACACCGGCCCGCTTTACGCAGAGATTTCGCCCCTCACCTTTCCGATTCTTGCCCGCAGCGGCTCCCGCCTCAGCCAGATCCGTTTCCGGCGCGGGCACTCCATCATCGCCGATGACGTGCTTCAGGACGTGCACCGGACTCATACGCTGATGAGCGGTGGCAACGAACGGATCGGCGGTGGTGTCCAGCTCTCGATCGACCTTGAAGGCGACGGGCCGGGCAGCCTGATCGGCTACCGCGCGAAACATCATTCGGGCCTGATCGACGTCGATGTCGTCGGAGCGCAGGACCCGCTGGATTTCTGGGAACCGATTTACCGGCGCAGCAAGGGTGAGTTGATCCTCGATCCGGACGCGTTTTACATCCTTGTCAGCCAGGAAGCGGTGCACGTGCCGCCGGATTATGCGGCCGAGATGGTGCCGTTCGATCCGCTCGTCGGGGAATTCCGGGTGCATTATGCCGGCTTCTTCGATCCGGGCTTCGGACACGCAGGCGCCGGCGGCATCGGGTCGCGCGCGGTCCTGGAAGTGCGCTCACACGACGTTCCCTTCATCGTGGAACACGGTCAGACCATCGGCCGCCTCGTTTATGAACACATGGCCGAACGCCCCGAAACCCTTTACGGCGAAGGCATCGGATCGAACTATCAGGGCCAGGCCCTCAAACTGTCGAAACACTTCAAGGTTCCTGCCTAGTCCCGTTCCCGGCGGGACCGGTATGCACGCCAGATCACCAACATGAATTTCAAGACCGTCACCCGTGAATACGAAGGCTATCTGGAAGACCGCAAGTCTCGGTTTCTGGCCCATCTTGTTCCCTACGAACGGTTTGACGAGCGTCTTGAGGAGTTGCGCCGGGAACACCGGAAGGCCAACCATGTCGTCACCGCGCACCGCCGCCTTCTCGATGACGGCCGGGTCGAGGAAAGCGGCAAGGATGACGGAGAACCTGCCGGTACATCCGGCATGCCGACCCTGCGGGTCCTTCAGGGCGCTGATCTGATCAACTGCGCGGTGCTTGTCGTGCGTTACTTCGGGGGTACGAAGCTCGGCGGCGGCGGACTTGCCCGCGCTTATTCCGGCGCGGCACAGGACGCTATCGGCCACGCCAAGCTGGTCCCGTTCCGCAAGATCGTCTCCAGAACGGTCAGCGCGGATTTTGCCGCGAGTTCCGATCTTGAACGCAGGATCGAAGCGCTCGGTGTGACCGTCGTGGCGCGGGATTACACCGAGGCCGGCGTTGAGTTGACTGTCGAGGGACCGGAAGAGGTTCTGGCAGCGCTATAGTTTCGTCTGGAAGCTCGCCGTTCATTTCAAGTCAACCACCTGCCCCAACCTTCATCCTGAGGAGGGCCGACAGGCCCGTCTCGAAGTATGGGCCGCGCATCCTTCGAGACAGCGCTTCCGCGCTTCCTCAGGATGAGGCTGGTGTTTCATGGCGGCTCGCGGCTTTGCCAGGCGATCGAACAACCGTTCGCCGGACGCTCCCCTCTCCGCCGTCATCCCGGACGAACGCAGAGAGATCCGGGACCGGGGAACCCGGGTCTGTCGAAAAGACACATGGAAACCGTTGGAGCTGTGCCACCCCGATCCCGGCTCGCGCTGCGCCTGGCCGGGATGACGACGTCATTTTGGCCTGAGGACGTCCAGGCACATCGGTTCTCTTGTCACCGGAACCTCATCCCGAGGAGGGCCGACAGGCCCGTCTCGAAGGATGGGCCGCGCACTTCCAAAGTAGCCGCGCATCCTTCGAGACAGCGCTTCCTCAGGATGAGGTCCTTTTGGGCAAAAAAAGAAGGTCAATCGTCTCCAGAACAAGAGCTCCACGGAAAGAGCACAGCCTTTCTGGCCCGCCCTCAGGCCACGATCACCGCGGCCCCTTCCCTGCGGGCGTCGCCGATACCGGAAAAGGTGCCTTGGCTATCGGTGCTGACGGCATGCACACCGCCGAAAAACATGTTCTTTTCGGGCCACAGGCGATGGTCGGCGAAGCGGTCGGTCAATGTGGATATGTCAGCGTCGGCGCCGGGCAATTCCAGGTCAAGATGACCGTCTTCAACGTGAAGCCGCGACGCGCGAACAGCGTCCTCAAGCGCCGTCTCATCCAGGCAAAGACGCGCCACCACCTGGAAGACCGCCGAGCGGATGCGGCTGGATCCGCCGGACCCGAGCGCGATCAGGCGTTCGCCCGGCATGTCGATCAACGCCGGGCACATCATGGAGGCCAGCCGCTGGTCCGTAGGCCAATCCGCGGAACCATGCGGATTGACGTCTTCTTCGCCGAGAATGTTATTCAGCATGAAGCCGTAGCCGCCGACGATTTCGCCATTTCCGGTGCCGTTGGAGACGGTGACCGAACAGGCATTGCCTTCGGCATCAACTGTCGAGATGTGGGTTGTGCCCTGCTGGCGCACCAGGCGGTCCAGAAGCGACTGGAGATCGCCGCGCGCGGACAGTCTTGCGCAGTCCGCCGCTTCAAGGGCACCGGCAAATGCGGTCCTGCCGCGGCCTTCAAGATGCATAAGCGCATACCGGATCAGCGCACCTCCGGCAGCCGGAGGCGGGTTGAGATGAACGGTGGCCGCGCCGACTTTGAATGACAAAGGTGCACGCGGTTCCATCCGGTAGCCCGTCAAGTCATCTTGAGTGAGATATCCGCCAAGCTCCTGCTCTTTCAGGATCTGGCCTGCAATCCCGGTCTGGAGCCAGTCCTTTTTCGCCAGTTCCTCGTACATGTCGCCAAGGCCGGGATTGCGGAACACAGATCCGGCAACGGGCAGATCGCCAGTTGGCGCAAAAAGGGCACGGGCCGCTTCTGTCGCCGTCAGGATCGGGCGAACCACGGTCGACAGGTAGTGCTGATAATCAGTAACAACGTGGCCAGTCCGGGCCGCCACGATAGCGGGCGAAAACAGGTCGGCGAAGGGCAACGTTCCGCCTTGCCGGTGCAGCGCAGATAAGCCGGCCAGAAAACCCGGCGTGGCAACAGTCGCCGGTCCGATGTGAAACACCTGGGTCGCCGAACCGAAGTCGGCGGTGATGCTGTGAAAGCCTTCAGCGGGTCTGTCGCGCTTCTGCCTTGGTGTTTGCGGAAAGAAGTCGAGCAAGGTGGTCTTGCCGCTCCCGGCGTTGCGCAACATGGCAAAGCCACCGCCGCCGGGAGAGGCCAGCACCGGTTCGCAGACACAGGACATGGCAAGCGCGGCAATCGCCGCATCAATTGCGTTGCCGCCATTGCGCAGCATGTCCGCGCCGGCTTCTGCGGTCAGCTGGTGACCGGCCGCGATGCTGCCCTTTGGGCTGTGCGTTGAACGAGTTGACATATCCCGGTCAAATCACGCGGCCTCCCGAAACGCAAGGCTTAAGAGCCGGCACGCGGACCGGTCAATCAGCCACTTTCATGCGCAGTTCCTTCAGCTCCGCACGCAATGCCTTGACCTCTTCCAGGATCAGGCCGGTATCGTCATGGATCGCCTGCCTGTTGGCATCGGCCTCCACCTCGTGCTCCTCCTGCATGGCCGAGACGATGATACCGATGAAAAGGTTCAGGACGGTGAACGCGGTACACAGGATGAACGGCACGAAAAACAGCCAGGAAAGAGGGTAGACCTCCATGACGGGCCGGACGATGCCCATGGACCAGCTCTCCAGTGTCATGATCTGGAACAGCGTGTAGAGCGAGGCTCCAAGGTCACCGAACCAGTCGGGGAAGGTTTCGCCGAACAGTTTTGTCGCCATGACGGCGAAGACATAAAACACCAGAGCCATCAGAACGACGATGGACCCCATCCCCGGCAGCGCTGCTATCAGGCCACCGATCACGCGCCGGAGCGAGGGAACGACGGAAATCAGGCGCAGGACACGCAGGATACGCAGCGAGCGGAGCACCGACATCGGCCCGGTCGAGGGCACCAGCGCAATTCCGACAATGGCAAAATCGAACAGGCTCCACGGGTCCTTGAAGAATTTCAGACCGTGCGCGTAAAGACGCAGCATCAGCTCGACCACGAAAATGCCGAGGATGATGCGGTCGACCGTCACGAGCAGTGTGCCAAAATTGTCCATCATCCAGGGACTTGTTTCCAAGCCAAGCGTCACCGCGTTCAGCATGATGATCCCGATGATGCAGAATTCCCAATTGCGCGATGTGACCAGCGCCTTGACCTGATTTCGCATGTATCCGACCTGGAGTTTGTCCGTGAACCGAAGCGCTTGCGCGCCGGCGCGAACATGGCGATTTTTGCACCGCAGCGCAAGATGCCGGACAGCAGGAGAGGCAAAGTTCAGAGCTTGACAGTTTTGCTCTGTCGGATCAGTAATCGAAGAGGGCCACGCGGGTGTAGCTCAATGGTAGAGCAGGAGCTTCCCAAGCTTAAGACGAGGGTTCGATTCCCTTCACCCGCTCCAATTAAGTCAATAACTTAGAATACAGTTCGCCAAAAGCTTGATATTCGGGGAAGCACCGGAAATCAGGAGGCAGTGTTTCATACATCAAATGTCACATCACTTAGACGCTTCAAGTCAAATTAGAAAATCTGCCGTCCGAGCTGTCCAAGCTGTTCGAAAAGGCTACTTTTAGCCCTCTTCAAATTGCATCATTGCCGCCGATCCCAAACGCAAACCCAAAATTTCCGTAACCTAGGTAAACACCTCCAGTCAAAAATTGTATGTATACACCGGACTCCGCCTCCAAAGACATAGAACTTTACGTTCGTCTAGTAACTTGTTCAGACCGGCTCAAGCGGATGATAATTCTTTACTTTCCAGCCGCGGCCCTTCGGTTGCCTTCATTGGAGAATTGGCCCAAGTAAAGCTTAAAGAACATCGCCCAAGTTCGTCACCAGTTTCACAGTTCACTATGGAACCTCAACGTAGTTCCCTCCCACCGTCTTCAACGCACACCAACGAAAAAACTGGTCACTCTCCGCCGCGCGCATGCCATTGGTAACGTGGACCAGGATATGGCTGCGGCGGCGTTGTTTGGCCCATTGCCGGATCGCGCGCATCAGCCGGAGGGCGACCTTGCCTGCCAGCATCGATCCGGTACGCCCAGGTAAGGTTTTTCTCTGGCAGGACGCCTGAATTCGCCTCCAGAAAGCAAGGTTCGTTTAAACCTGAAAGACCCAAGACGCTTCAGCATTGGAAAAAACAACCTCTATTGCGCAACAGAAAACCAGCGCTTTCGGCACAATTGACATGGCGGGAAACGATAAGCCTATCGCATGTTTTCAGGTGACTTCGACTTGCACGATCTCGCAATTTAATACATATTCAAATATACGAATTTTATATGAGAAAGCTTCATGTCCCTGTCCCGACGTACCGTTTTGTCCGGATGTGCTGTTTTACCGATTTCAGCACACCTTAGCCAGGTTGCGATTGCTGAGATTTCCATCGGCCAAGGTTCGCTCACAACAATAAGTGACGGGCATCTGACGCTTCCAGGCAGTTTCGTTTTTGACCCGATGCCCCGTGAAGAGTTGGCCCAGTTGCTCAAGGGTGCCGGGATTTCGCAAGAAACGCTGACGCCTGATTGCAACGTTTCGCTCTTCCGGGATGGCTCCAACACCGTTTTGTTTGATGTCGGTTCCGGCCCGGATTTCCAACCCTCGGCCGGTATGCTGGTGGAGGGTCTCGCGCAAGCGGGTGTCTCTCCAGAAGATGTAACGCACGTGGTCTTTACGCACGCGCATCCGGATCACATCTGGGGGCTGCTTGACGAGTTCGACGACCCTCTGTTCCATGAGGCCACCTACATGATCGGCCGCGCCGAGTGGGACTACTGGTGGAACCCGGAGACCGTCAACACAATCGGCGAAGCCCGAGCGGCAATGGCGGTTGGCGCAAAGCGCAGGCTGGAGGCCATTGAGGAAACGGTTGAGTTTTTCAAAGGCGGCCAGGAAATCCTGCCGGGCATCCTCGCCGTTTCAACGCCCGGGCACACGCCGGGTCATATGAGCTTCGAAGTGCGCAGCGGCTCTGAAGCTGCGCTTGTCATCGGGGATGCCATCGGCAACCATCATGTTGCCTTCATGAGGCCCGGGTGGCCAAGCGGATCTGATCAAGATGCCGAAGTCGCGGCATCGACGCGAATTGCGCTTCTCGACCGGATTGTCGCTGATGACCTCAAGGTTGCCGGCTTTCACCTTCCCGCAGGCGGGATGGGACACGTCGAACGCAAGGGTGATTCATTCCGCTTTCTATCGGAGGGTTCATAATGCGCATCGCGGGGTTGCTTTTTTCCCTTTGCCTTGCCGTTTCGGCGCAAGCGAGCGAGGACATCGCCGACCAGTATCCGGGCTCCGCGCTTTATTCCAAACCGGTGGAGGTCATCCCGCACGTTTGGTCCGCAATCGGTGCGACAGCGCCGCCGACTTACGAGAACTCCGGCCACAACAACAATCTCAGTTTCATAGTAACCGGTGACGGCGTCGTCGTGATCAACGGTGGCGCTGCCTATATCCTCGCCAAGGCACTTCACGAAGAGATCAAGGCTGTCACCGACCAGCCCGTAAGACTGGTTATCGATGAGAACGGCCAGGGGCACGCGATGCTCGGCAATTCCTACTGGTCACAGCAAGGCGTGACGATCCTTGCCCATATCGATGCCGCGCATGAAATCGAGGACCGCGGCAATCAGATCCTGGAGGGCATGAAACGCTATAATCGAGACAAAGCCGAAGGCACCTTCGTCGCGCCACCGACGCAGACCTTTGAAGACAGGCATGTCATCGAGATGGGTGATTTTCACATTGAAGTCCTTCACCTAGGACCGGCACATGGTCCCGGCGACACACAGGTCTGGCTGCCGGAACAGAGCCTTGTGATCGCGGGCGACATGGCGTTTCACGAACGCATGCTGCCGATCTTCGAGGACACGATTGTTGCCGACTGGCTGGAGACATGGGAGACCGGCTTTGAAGCCCTGAACGCGACCTATGTCATTCCGGGCCATGGCCACCCGACGAACATGGCGCAGGTGCGCCGCTACACACGCGACTACCTTCTCTATCTGCGTGAAAAGATCGGTGAACATCTTGAAAACGGCGGAGATCTCGCTGACGCCTACTACGTCGATCAGTCGCCCTATGCGCATCTGGACACGTTCGAAGAGCTGGCCACCAGGAATGCTGGCCGTGTCTACGAGCAGATGGAATTCGAATAAGACTGCCGCTCTGGAAGTTTACCGCACCGTCAGTTGCCGATCGCCTCGGCGACGATCTGCTGCATCAGGTTTTCGACCGCCTGCATCGAACCGTCGGGATAGTCCTTGTGACCGATCGTGACGCCGTCATCCGTCTCCATGACGAAAATACCATAGGGACAATGGGTGATGTTCATCGGGTCCTTTTCCATGACCTGGCGCGACACGACGGCTGAGCAGAACAGAAAGATGTCCGCGTTCTTGAAAATCATGGCATCGCTGCCGACGTCGGACCCGGTCCGATTGAGCATCTCTCCCACATGGCTGACAAAATCTATGACGAGGCCCTGTCCCACAATCGCGCTTTCGACCGCAAAGGTCGCATCCTCGAAAGACCCGTCAAACGAATATGTGAATGGCTTTTGGGCGATCGCAGGAGAGCTGAGAGCAAGTCCGAGTGCTGCCGCGAGTAGAACGGGTTTCATAGCCTTATCCTCCATTGTGACGGGAAGCTTGGCATGCAGCCGCGCCCCGTGCATTGAGCTATGTCCATGCCGGGGCGCGGAAACCGCTGTTATCCAAGCATGTCGGTGGTGATGCCGGTGTACCAGCCCTCCGATTCCTCATACGTCGCCTTGCGCAGGTCCGCGCTTTCGCCGGTTTTTGAAATGAAACCGTCGACCTTGGCGATTTTCTCCGGCGTAGCCTCGTAGGTGGCACCGACCTTGACACCGTCATTGGGCGCGATCAGCGACCAGCACGTGTTGGAGAATTTCGCCGGGAAGACCTTTGATCCGGTCAGCGCGCCGCGCACGGCATTGGCGCAGACCTTCGCCTGCGAGTTGGCGGAGAAGCCAGATTTCGGCATGTCGCCCTGGCTCGAGGCATCACCGAGAACGTAGATGTCCGCGTCGGCTTTCGTCGACATGTCCGCGGCATTCACCGGCGCCCAGTTGCCATCCGTGACACCGGCGAGTTCGGCGATGCGGCCTGCCTTCATGGCCGGGATCACGTTGCAGACGTCGACCTTTGTCTCTTCGCCGTCGATCGTGACTGTCATGCCCCCCGGGTCGACCGAAACGTTACCGCCGCCGAAGTCCTCGCCGATCCAGTCAACCATGCCTTCGTAGTGGTTCGCCCAGCCTTCCTGGAAGAGCCCCATCTTGGAGAATTTCGGCTTCGGGTCGGCCACAATGATCTTTGCGGTCGGATTGTTCTGCTTCAGGAAATGCGCAACCATCGACACCCGCTCATAGGGCCCGGGAGGGCAGCGAAAGGGATTTGGCGGCGCGACCATCGCAAAGACGCCACCTTCCGGCATTGCCGCAAGCTGTGCCTTCAGGAGTTCCGACTGGGAACCGGCCTTGTAGGCATGCGGCATCGCATTTTGCGCGCTCAGACCCCAGCCTTCGACAGCCCCTTCAACAAAGTCGATGCCCGGGCTCAGGATCAGCTTGTCGTAGGGCACCGAACCGCCGCCCGCCAGGGCCACGGTCTTGGCGTCACGGTCGACACCAATGGCCCAATCGTGGACAACGTTGACGCCGCCGGCAGCCAGGCCGCCATAAGTATGGCCGATATCCTCGATTTCCTTGAAGCCGCCGAGATAAAGATTGGAGAAGAAACAGGTGTAATACTTGCGCGTCGGTTCGATCAGGGTGACGTCGATCGCACCCTTGCTGTCCTTGGCGAGGTAGCGTGCCGCAGTTGCACCGCCGGCCCCTCCGCCAACGACAACCACGCGCGGTGTTCCCTGCGCTTTGACCATGGGAGCGGACAAAACCGCTGCCATTGCAGCCGACGTACCGATAAATTGCCGTCTATTCAGTGTCATTTCTTCCTCCCTAAATGCACCGTTATTGTTCAAGCGCAGCAAAATAGGCTGCCAGCGCCGCTATCTCTTCCGCGTTCAGCCGACCGGCCATCATCTGCATGACCGGGTGGGCGCGTTTCTTGTTCTTGTAGGCATGCATCGCGACCACGAAGTCTTCTTCCGGCCACAACACAATCGACGGGATGCCATCATCCGCGCCGTCTGCCTGGTGGCAGGTCGTGCATTCGCTGCTGAGATATTCGCCATATTCCGGATCACCCTTGAGCGAGAGGATGGCCGGATCGAGGTCATGATCCGTCGGCGTCGCAGTCGGGTCCGCTTCCGGGATGTTGGCCGGATCATCGGAAAACGCGCGCAGGTAGGCGATCAGATTGAGGCGGTCTTCCGGCTTTCTGAGACCTGAAAAACTCATGCGCGTCCCGCTTGCGAGCGCACGCGGTTTTTCCAGAAACGCATCCAGCGTGTCGGCATGCCATTCAAGTCCGCCGGTCCCGGCCCGGACGAGCGCCTTGGAATAGCGGAAGTTCTCGTGCGTTCCCGCCTGCCGGCCAAAGATGCCGTTGAGATGTGGGCCGATGCGGTGTTTTGCGCCCTCCCCGACCATGTGGCAGCTCTTGCATTTCTTGAAAACCGCCTCGCCGGCGACGGGATCGCCGAAGTCATCGGCGGCAGCCCCCGTGCAGAACAGCGACAATGCAAGTACCGGCAGGATTTTGGTGAGGCGCATTTTCCCTCACTCTCCGACCGACTTCAGATACGCCGTGATGGCATCGAGGTCGTCCTGTTTCCTGAGCCCGGAGAAGGCCATCTTGGTGCCTTTCATGTAGGATCGCGGCTTGGCCAGAAACTCCGCCAGCGCCACCTCATCCCAGACGCGGCCTTGTTCCTGCGCGGCAACGAAGACCTTGGAGTACTTGAACCCGTCCACGGAGCCCATCTGGCGGCCGAACAGGCCGTTGAGATGCGGACCGGACTTGTTCTTGGCGCCTGCGCCAACTGCATGACAGGCCCCGCATTTCTTGAAGACCTTTTCACCGGACGCCACCAGAACGGGATCGAGGGAAGCCGAAGCCGCAACGGACGGCGCGTCTTCAGCGGCAACCTCATCTGTTCCGGCGGAAGGCGCAGCGGCGACGAAGGTCGGCGTGTCATCCGCCGTTGCATGGTTCATCACCGACTCGCCACCGTCTTCCGGCGTCACATCGAGGAAGGTCGCGCGCATGGTAATCTCGACACTCGGTTTGCAGCTTTCCATGCACGGCTCGGCCCGCCACTTTGCGTATTCCAGTGCAGGACGGTCATCAATCACGAAACCGTCCCTGTTATACATTTCGAACGCGGCAAAATTCTCGTGGCTGAGTTCGAAGTCGTCATCGACGAGGTCGTTCGAATAAAGAATGTAGGCGACGATCGCATAGGTCTCGTCCGCTGTCAGCGTCTGTGCCTCGCCGAACGGCATGGAGCGATGCACGTAATCAAAGACGGTCGAGAGGTAAGGCCAGTAGGACCCCACTGTCTTCACGGGATCCTTGTCGCCAAGCGTGTCGAACCCGCCGGCAAGAACAGGCCAGTTGTCCACGCCTTCGGCAAAGTCTCCGTGACAGGAGGCGCATTTTTCCGCAAAGACTTCCTCGCCCCAGTAGGCATCCCCCTTGCCTTCGGGCAGGCCTCGTCCATCGGGCAAAACGTCGACGTCCCAGGCCGCGACTTCTTCCGGCTTCGCCGTGCGGCCAAGGCCGAATTTATCACCGCTTTCCGGTGCTCGTTCCGTCAAATCGCCACCGCGCGCCGCACGCTCTTCCGCTGCGGCCTGGATCTCTGCGATTTTCTCTTTCAGATCCGAAACGGCTGCCGCCTCGTCATCGGCGCGCCTGTTCGCCGTTTCCGCCTGCAGGGAGATCTGCTCGACACGTTGTTCCAGGGCGCCGATCTTCTTTTGCCCGTAATCCATGTTGGCGAACAGGAGCGCGGCCGAAAGCGCGAGCGCCGTCCCGCCGGCAACGGGAAGAACAATCTGGTTAAGAGACTTCGACATTCTCGGCGACCCCGTTTTCATCCACGAACCAGGTCTGGATGCAGTTGTTGTGATAGACGGCGTTTTCGCCGCGCATTGCGCGAAGCTGTTCCTTGGTCGGTTGGACGTACCCGGTTTCATCCATGGCCCGCGACTGCAGCAGCATCGGGTTTCCGTCCCAGTCGATATCCAGATAGAAGCGGGTCAGGGCCTTGGTGTCGCCCTGTTTGCCGAGACGGGCCGTCTCCCAGCTGATGCCGCCGTCTCTTGAAACGTCGACCCGCGTGATCTTTCCATGACCGGACCAGGCAAGCCCGGAAATGACCAGGGGGCCTTTGCCGTGCGCAATGGGCATCTGCGGACTTGGCGAAGTAATGACGGATTTCGCATCCATCACCCAGGTCCATTTCCGCGCTGTGCCATCTTCATAAACATCGGTGTATTTCGAGGTTTCCTCGCGGCTTTCCACCGCCATGTCGGTGACTTCGATGCGGCGCAGCCACTTCACCCACATGTTGCCCTCCCACCCCGGCACCACCAGGCGGACCGGGTAACCGTGCTCCATGCGCAGCGCTTCGCCATTGGCCTTGAACGCCACAAGCACATCATCGAGGGCTTTTTCCATCGGGATCGAACGGCCGTTGGAAGACGCATCCGCTCCTTCGACATAGACCCACTTGTCTTTGAGCTCGCCCGCAGCCGCAAGACCTGCCTCGTTCAGGAGCGTGCGAAGCGGGACGCCGGTATATTCCATGTTGTGGATCATGCCATGCGTGAACTGCGCACCGTTCAGCTGGGCGCCTGCCCATTCCATGCCGGTATTTGCGGCACATTCGCAGAAGTAGACATGGTTCTCCCGCGGGAACCGCTCCAGATCCGCGTAGTGGAACACCAGGGGATTGTCGACCAGCCCGTTGATCATCAGCCGATAGTCTTCCTTGCGGAGTTCAATCGCGCCCGAATGGTGGCGTTCGAACGCGCAGCCCTGTGGCGTGATCGTACCATCGAGCGCGTGGATCGGCGTGAAGTTGATCGAGGAAATCGGCGACGCTGTCAGCCATTCAACGTTGCGGCGGACCACGTCTTTCTCGAAGCTGATCGGCATGCCATAGGGCGTTTCGTCCACGCCGGCACCGGTGATCGATGCCCAGTCCTGAACGTCAGTGATCAGCGGATCGGCTTCGCTGGCGCTTGCCGCCCCGGCGACGGATGCGCCTGCAATTGCAACGCTGCCTTTGAGAAAGGACCTTCTGGATGTTCCTGTTTTCGCATCCATCAAAGAGGACTCCCTGCCTAAACTATGCACCAATGACTTCAACGCTGTTGCTCGGCCGTGTCGTCACCGTGCCGAGCTTGCGAATGTGATTTTCAACGACGTCCCAGATCTGCGGTCCTTCCGTGCCCTCGTTCACGCTGGCCCAACCGGCAACCACGTAGGAGCGCGACGGGTCGATGGTCTCGCCGGTCTTCAGAAGGGTCATGTTCGAAATCCGGCTGCCTTGCGGCTGGGCGATATCGATCCTGTAGCCAAGCCCGCCGGTGCGCACCATGTCGCCGCCCTGCTGGTAATAGGGGTCCGGATTGAAAATGTTGTCCGCGACGTCTTCCAGCACGACCTTCAGGAATTCACCCGTCATTTCGGTGCGATAGGCCTTGCCGTAGGTCATCGAGGTCACGTTGAAGATGTCCTCCCGCGTGATTTCCTGGCCCGGGATCAACGACGGTCCCCAGCGCACACCAGGGCTCAGGGCGATTTCCGCATCGCGCTCGGATAGCAGCGCATCGCAGATGAGATCATCCCAGGTGCCATTGAAGTTGCCCCGGCGGTAAAGCAGGCTGTCGGTCTTGCCGATGACCTCCGACAACTCGGCGGTATAGGGCGCACGTTGCTCATCGATGAGCGCGGCGACCTCCGCATCCGGTTCGATAACATCGGAGAAAACCGGAATGAGCTTGTGCCGATAGCCCATGAGCTGTCCGTTGCGGATGTCGAGATCGACGCGGCTGACAAACTTTCCGTTCGAACCGGACGGGACGATGATCGTCTTGCCTGACAGCACCGGTTCGGGAAGGGCATCATGGGTGTGGCCGGACAGGATGACGTCGATCCCGCTGACCACAGTCGCCATCTTCTTGTCGACGTCGAAGCCGTTGTGGCTCAGAACGACGACGCACTCCGCGCCCTCCGCGCGCACTTCGTCGACCATCGCCTGCATGTTTTCGTCGCGGATGCCGAAGGCGAATTCGGGGAACATCCAGCCCGGGTTGGCGATCGGCATATAGGGAAATGCCTGCCCGATGACCGCGATCCTGGTGCCGCCGCGCTCGAACATCTTGTAGGGCGGGAAAAGCTCCGTCGGCTCGTCCCATTCGACATCGAAGATGTTCTGGCCGAGCGCTGCAAAGGGAAGGTCCTCGACGATCTCGGTGACCCGGTCGCTGCCGAGGGTGAATTCCCAGTGAAACGTCATCGCGTCCGGGCTCAGCGCGTTCATGACATTGACCATGTCCTGCCCGTCCGTCTTGTAGCAGGTGTAGGAGCCGTGCCAGGTGTCGCCGCCATCAAGCAGAATGGCGTCGGGGCGGTCGGCGCGAATGGCCTTGATCACGGTTGCCACACGATCCAGTCCGCCGACGCGGCCATAACCTTTCGCCAGAGACGAAAAGTCGCCGGAGCTCAACGCATAGTGGCTCGGGCTGCCGTCCGCGATGCCGTAGAGCTTGCGGAACTGCGCGCCGGTCACGTGCGGCACGGCGCCCCGGTTGTCGCCAACGCCGATGTTTTCAGAAGGTTCCCGGAAATAGATCGGTTTCAGCTGCGCATGGATGTCTGTCACATGAATGAGCGAGACATTTCCAAACGTATCGAATTCCAGAAGCTGGTCCTGGGTCAGCGCCTGCTGCGCAGCAAGGCGCGCCCAATTGCCGAAACCAGAGGCTCCGACAACTGCGGATGCTGCCATTCCAACCTGCAGAAAATCGCGACGCGAAATCATATTCCTGCTCGCTCCTCAAATCATATGCGCATAAGTGAATATATCTCTTCGAGAAAAGGGCCCCGATTGGAAACCGGGACCCCGACGTTACATCAGTTACGGACGGACGGCCCTTCGACGCTCAGGCCGTTCCCGCGCGAAGCAACGTAGAGTTCAAGGGCGATGAACTCGGTCGAACCGGGCTTGTAGGTCTCGGCCCGCGTGTCGCGCACACACCCCTTGAACCGTGCATGCACGGAATTGAGCTTGGTGTTTTTCAGCCTGTACGTCGGAAAGCCATTGATATGACCCTGGCTCAGGTGATCGGCGCGGATCATCAGGCCATAGCTGTCCTCGTGGCAGTTCGCACAAGACAGCTCAAGTTGACCTGTCCGGGTATAGTAGAGCTCCTTGCCCTGCTCCCATGTTTCCTTTGCCGGACCGTCGATCGCGACATTGACGGGCATGCCGCGCGAGACGGAGGAAATCAGGGCAACCATGTCGGTCATGTCACCGCCGGTGTATTTCCACTTCTGTGCGCCCATATGCGTCGTACGGCAATCGTTGATCTCCATCTCGATGGTGGTCACCTTGCCTTTTTCGTCGTTCCATTTCGGATAGACAGCACGAACGCCGGCCATTGTTTCGGGACCTTCGTGGCAGCTTGCGCATGACTTGCCCGCGCTACCATCGACCGTTTCCCAGTTCACCATCGCGTTCTCGACGCCAATCATTCCCGGATTGTCGAAATCATCCATCTGGAACGCCTGCGTCTCGTCGGAACGGAACCGCCAACCGGAATAGATCGTCGAGAGGTTTTCCGTATGCGCTGGCGCGTCGGTCTCCGTGACGATGGAGATGTCACCATTGATTGTCAGACTGTCTTCGTCCGGATCGGACATTGCCAGACCCGGCATCAATACCAGTGCCGCGACAGAGCCGATTGCTATTGTCGTATATTTCACGCCTTCCTCCCTCAACCAGACGCTTGTCATCAACGGTCAGCCGACCGTGATCTTCTTTGTCGTGTCGTAGACGGAGCCGTCGTCGTCGTACCAGGTGAACTTGAATTCACCGGATTCCGGCACGACCGCCTCGAACTGGAAGTAGGGATTGGTTGATATGGCCGGTTCAAGCGTAACGTCGATGACGTTCTCACCGTTGAAATCGGCGGTGAAACGATTGATGATCGAGCGCGGAATGACATTGCCGTCATCGTCCTTGCGCTGACCGCTTTCCATCTTGTGGCTGATCAGCGTCTTGATGGTGATCGTTTCACCTGCCGCAGCCTTCTTGGGAACCTTTACCCGTGGTTTCACACCAGATGCCATGATTTTTCTCCTAATGCCTTGCCGATCAGCCGCCGCAGCCGCCGATGGTCACCTTCACGTTGGCCTTGGCCATCTGGAAGGACCCGTCTTCCATCTTCGCGATCGCAACCACGTTCTGGGTCGTGGCGAGACGGATACGCGTCGAGGCGCCGCGGGACGCACTGAGCGGACCGAACTTGAACGTCGCGACGTTCGGCACAGGATTACCGTCGGCGAACAGAGTGACCTCAGCTGCGCCCGGGGCGTCGAAGGCGATCGGAACGGTGTTGCCGTTTTCGGCGATCTCAGGCGCTGTCAGGGTGATCGCCCCTTCGCCCATGTCCGCGCCACCGGTCAGTTCCGCGATTGCGTCGTCCGTCAGGGTGGCAAATGCAGGCAGGCTCGACAGGGTCGCCAGGACGAAGGTGCCGGAGCCGAATGCAAGTAGCTTTCGCCGCGTCATTTCCATTTTGATCTCCATATCAGGACGCTCACTCTTCCTTGAGCGTTACGAGAAAGGCGACAACGTCTTCGATCTGCTGGGCAGTCAGCAGCGGCTGCACGTCGCCGTCGCCATGGGCGTCGCCGGTATAGGCGTCACCGAGGCGAACAAAGCCTTCGGTCTTGTAAAAGGATGGCATCAGACTGCCTTCGAACATCACCTTCGCGTTCGCAACGATGCCGCGCAACTCCGCGACGGACCACCTGTCGGCGACACCGTCGAGCGGTGGGCCGATCTCGCCGTGGAACGCCAGGTGGCTCAGGGCCGACACCTGATGACAGGCGATGCAGTTACCGGCACCCTTGTTCATGATTTCAGCCCCTGCGGCCGGATCGCCGGCCACGCCGGACAGCGAAACATCAACAGCGCCATCCGTGAAGACGACGTCCGTCGGCTTGACCCCCTCGGCGAAAGCCGTCGAAGCAACAAGCATCGCAGCCAAGCTGAAAATTGCGTGTTTCATTGGTCCTCCCTCAGCCGATTCCGGCGACCTTTCGTGCGACCATACAGCACATATTCGTTATTACGCAATAACAAATTCAATTAAATGAATTTATCGATTTGTTCGCATGCGCAGCAAAAACGCAACAAAATGTCGCGCTGCAGTATCGATAGTCACTTGTTTTGACTTTCGAACTTGCGCGCATGGTACTTCTGGAAGGGCTCGTCGCCGGCATAGCCCTCTTCAACCACCCATGTCAGCATGTTCAGCGTCGTCCAGCGCCCGAAGGCGCCGGGCATGTTCGCGACGGCTGCCTGTGCCGCGGTGACATTATCCGCAACTTCGGTCGGAAAGAAAATGATGTTCGGTGTAAACAGCGCGCCCCACCGTTTGACCATGTCCTTCTCCGGCAGGGTCGTGCCGTCGAAATCGGTGACTTCGACGTCACCGAACATGTTTATCTGGACCACAAAATAGTTGTCCTCGATGTACTGGGAGATTTCCGGCACCACGAAAACTTCCTCGTGCATCCGCTTGCAGTAGATACAGCCGCGCTGTTCGACAATCACCATGAGGCGTTTGCCTTCCGTGTTTGCCTCTTCCAGGTCTTCAGTGAGATCCTTGAAGGTATCGCGCATCCAGGATGCCTTGTGGAGCCCGTCATCGCCGATCTCGGCAGCAAACACCTGCATCGAGAAAAAGACTGCGCACAGCGCCCAGAGCAAACGTGTCATTGTCATTCCTCCTCCATTTGAGCCCTTGTGAATGCGACGGGGCTCTCGTGCGGTGAATCTGAAGTTCGTTCGAAGCCGGCTGCAAAATGGGTCGAACGTCAGATTCAGGTGACTAGCCAATGGCGCTGAACCAGGGAACGGTTTCCAGCATCCATTGCGCGATGATGTTGATGGAATTCGTCGCGATCAGGACCCCGAACAGGACCAGGAATGCTCCCATGAGCTTTTCGACGACGCCAAGATATTTTCGAAATCCGGCCATCCATGACATGAAAGGACCGATGAAAAGAGCCGCGACAACAAAGGGAAGCGTCATACCGAGGCCGTAGACGAACAGAAGCACGGCCCCCTGACCCGCGGTTTCCTGGCCAGCGGCGGTAAACAGGATCGCCGCGAGAACCGGTCCGACGCACGGTGTCCACCCGAAAGCAAATGCAAGCCCGACGACATAAGCGCCGAGCAGGCTGGCGTTTGTTGCTTGTCCGGTCTCAACCCGAAGCTGCCGATAAAGGATGCCGATCCGGATCACACCCAGGAAATGAAGGCCCATCGCAATGATGATTGCAGCCGCAATCCAGCGCAGCACGTCGAAATACTCGCGCACCAGCTGGCCGAATGCACTGGCCGTGGCCCCAAGCCCCATGAAGACAGTGATCACGCCCAGCGCAAAACAACAGGCAGACAGAAAGGCGCGCAGCTTCACGCTACGGGAAATGTCGGTCTCCATCTCCACCTGATTCACCCCGACACCTGCCAGGTAGCTCAGGTAGAAGGGAACAATCGGCAGGATGCAGGGCGACAGGAACGACAGAAGCCCTGCGGCCAACGCACCGAAATAGGTGATCTCGAACATGGAATGAGCTGCTTCTCAGCTTGATATATTCACAAATTAGATTATGATTAAGTGTGTGCACTCGTCAATCGGGGTTTCGAATTGACATTGTTGAAGACGCTGATCGTTCTGATGCTCGCGCTCGCGCCGGTCGGGGCGCATGCGGAGACGTTCTTGCTCATGGCAGAGGAAGACGGGTGCCACTGGTGTGCCAGGTGGAACAAAGAGATCGCACATATCTATCCAAAGACGGCCGAAGGTAGAACCGCTCCGCTGAGACGCTATAACTTGCATGGCGACGTGCCCGATGTGGCCTTCCAAAGGAAGGTTCGCTTCACACCGACCTTCATTCTCGTGCACAATGGCAACGAAGTCGGTCGAATCGAGGGGTACCCCGGTGAGGATTTTTTTTGGAGCTTGCTCGGCATGATGTTCAGCCAGGCAAACATTCCTCTGGATAAGACAGGTTGATTGAGCATGAGCGCTGACACCCAAGGCACGCCAGAGAGTGCGAAGGAAGGCACATCCCGTCTGCCGGTGTTCGACGCCGACATGTGTGCCGAAGACATGGACAGGATGATGAAGAACGCCCAGCGCGCCTCCAATTTCCTGAAAGCCATCAGCCACGAAGGCCGGTTGATGATACTGTGTCACCTGGCCTCCGGCGAAAAGTCGGTCGCCGAACTGGAAAATCTTCTCTCAGCGCGGCAAGCGGCCGTGTCGCAGCAGCTGACACGTCTCAGACTTGAAGGTCTGGTGACCCCGCGCCGTGATGGCAAGGCGATCTACTACAGCTTGACAGACGACCGGCCCAAGCAAATCATGGAAGTGGTCTATGACCTGTTCTGCCGGGAGGAGTAACCGAGCGCTGTTCTGGCGTCCGGTTAGGGTCAGAACTGATTAATTTGGATGAATTGGTAGGGATGAATTTTTTCGGACACGAGGTGCAAAGCTGCAGGAAACCGTCCGGTTTCCGAAGATTTGCAACGACGTTGCCGGCCAAGTTCATCCTACCCCTCAGGGACGCAAAAGCGGCTTCGATCTACTACGTCAAACCGCTCAACCGGGCAGGAAGCCCGCTTGTCGCGCTTTTCTTTGCAGCTCATTGCGGTTTGCTGCGCCAATTCAACCAAATTAATGAGTCCTGACCCTAGGGAGGAGACGGACATGCTGGAGGCGCTTGGAGAAGCCAACGCGGTTGCGCTGATTGGCCTTATGGGTGGGATCGCCCTGGGTCTTGCCGCGCGTATCGGACGATTCTGCACGCTCGGAGCTATCGAAGACGTGCTCTATGGTGCAGACGACCGGCGTATGCGCATGTGGGGTCTTGCAATCGGCGTTGCCATTATCGGCTCGCATGCGGCCATGTCTTCCGGACTTCTTGAAGGATCAAGCACTGCTTATCTCGACAGGGTCTGGAACCCACTGGGTTCGATCGTCGGCGGGCTCATGTTCGGCTATGGCATGGCCCTTTGCGGAAATTGCGGATATGGCGCTCTCGCCCGCCTCGGCGGCGGCGATCTGCGGGCATTTGTCATGGTCATCGTCATGGGGTTGTCTGCCTATTTTGTCATGTCCGGACCTCTTGCCCATGCGCGCGTATGGCTGTTTCCGGTCGAGACCGGTGCCGAAACGCCGCAAGGTGTCAGCCAATTCTTCGATGCCGCGTTCGGAATTGCACCCATCGTGACAGGCCTTGCCATTGGCGGGCTGATAATTGCATTCACCCTGTCGAGCGCCGGCTTCCGGAAGTCGCCGTGGCATATCTTCTGGGGAAGTGTCGTCGGGCTTGCAATCGTTTCGGGTTGGGTCGGCACTTATTGGGTGGCCATGACCGGGTTCGAGTCGGAACCAATCGAGACGCACACATTCGCCGCGCCCATCGGCGACACGATTTACTACGGCATGACCGCCTCCGGAAACACCTTGTCCTTCAGCGTTGGCTCCGTCGTCGGCGTTGTCATTGGCGCTTTCCTCGGGTCCTTCGCCAAGGGACACTTCCGCTGGGAGGCCTGCGAGGATCCGCGCGAACTCAGACGTCAGATCACAGGTGCGGCAATCATGGGTCCCGGCGCGATCCTTGCCGTCGGCTGCAGCGTCGGTCAGGGCATTTCCGCTTTCTCCGTCCTTGCCTACAGCGCACCGGTGACATTCCTGGCGATTTTCGCCGGAGCTGCCTTCGGCCTGAAACAGCTCATCACGGGGTTTGCGCCCGCCGAATGACAACGCCCTCCAACAAGCAATCGGTACGCACAAACGAACGGGGCTCATTTACATATTCAAAATTTCGCATTTCCTGATGTTTTCTTGAGATCGGTCAATGCGCGCCGGGACGCCGTCGCCAGACTGGAGGGATCTTGAACTGATGACAGCGCTGATCCCGCTGCACCGGATCGCTCATGGACCTGACCGCACTTCTTGACAGACTGCCCGAACCAACGGTGCTCGTGCTTGGCGGACTGACGGTCGGCGTTCTGTTCGGTGCACTTGCCCAGCAGAGCCGGTTCTGCCTGAGGGCCGCCGCGCTCGAATTTTCAAGGCGCAGGCCCGCCGACCGCCTGCCCATCTGGCTGCTGGCGTTTTCAAGCGCCCTGATCGCGACGCAATGTCTTGCGCTTCTGGGAGAGGTTGATACGGGCGAAACCCGCCAGCTGGCGTCCCCGCAAAGCCTCTCCGGAGCGCTTATCGGAGGGGCGATGTTTGGCACCGGCATGGTAATGGCACGGGGATGCGCAAGCCGGTTGCTGGTCCTGTCGGCAACCGGCAATCTGAGGGCCTTGCTGTCAGGACTCGTCTTTGCCGTCGTTGCCCAGGCAAGCCTTTACGGTGCCCTGAAACCGCTGCGCGACTGGTTGTCCGGACTATGGACGACGGTCGATACGGCTGGCAATGATCTCACGACATTCCTGGGCATGAGCGAAACAGCCATCTTTCTGTTCGGGTGTCTCTGGCTGCTCGCAGGCCTTGGCTTCGCCGCTCGCAACCGCAGTTCCGTCTGGCGGATGGCCGCGGCTGTCGGCGCGGGACTGACGGTGCCGCTGGCGCTCTGGTTCACAACCGCCATGACCCGCCAGGCGTTCGATCCGGTGCAGGTGGAGGGTGTCACCTTCACGGGGCCCTCGGCCGACATGCTGATGCTGTTCCTGTCCGTGCCCTTCGAAAATCTCGGCTTCAACTCAGGACTTGTGCCGGGTGTTTTCCTCGGCTCTTTCCTTGCAGCCCTCCTCACCCGGCAACTCCTGCTGCAGGGGTTTGAAAGCGGACCGTCCATGGCGCGGTATCTGACCGGCGCCGCCCTGATGGGCTTTGGCGGGATGCTGGCCGGTGGGTGCGCGGTTGGCGCAGGCATAACCGGCGCTTCCCTTTTCGCCGTCACCGCCTGGCTGACGCTTGTCGGCATATGGCTGTCAGCAATCGCGACGGATCATCTGCTCGAAATGGCATCCCGGCCCACAGCCCTTGCCCTCAACGCTCAGCGCGATCGCAAGCAATCGTCGCAGTAAGGACGAACCAACATGCCTTCCCTTCGCGGTTGTTCAACCGTTCCTGCTGTCCAACGTTCCGACATAAGAAAGTGAAACAGCGATTTGCCTGATGATATGCTACAAACGCAATCCCGGCGCTTTGACTGTCCTGTGTTGCGAAGCTTCCTGGCAGGCTGGGTCGCGTATCATCTCGATGAAGGCGATGGCAGACGGGTATTCGGCAACAAAGCAGATGTCCCAATTCTCCGATTGCGGTCCAATCATCATCATGAGGTCAAAAGCGCCCCACCAGACAATGCGGCCACCGACACGATTCAAACCGGCGCGCTCAGTCGGCTGTATTCCGCATTCGCGCTTTCCCCGATGGCAGCAAACTCGGCGGAGTACTCCGCCTTGTCTCGCAGCCTTATCAAGTTCAGCATTTGAATTGGTCCCTCGCGATCGAAGGATTTGAACGCTTGCCAGGTCGCCTTGTCGAAACTGGTGAAAACAGCCATCGTCAGGCTCCTTGATAGATCGGTGCCCTGCGGGCAATCCAGGCATCGAGGCCTTCCAGAACGTCCTGCGTCGCGGCCATGCGCGCGAACTGTTCCCTTTCAATCAGGAGGCCTTGTTCAATCGTCGTATTGATCCCTCTGGTGACGGCCGAGATGATTCTCGAAGCGGCGAGAGGTGAATGTCGGAGAATGCGTTCGGCCAGTTCAAATGCAGCAGGAAGCAGCTTCTCGTGGGGAACGACCTTGTTCACCAATCCGAGCTCATACGCGCGCTCAGCAGAGAATCTGTCACCTGTCAGGAGCAACTCCAAAGCCCGTTTCCGACCCGCCAAACGCGGCAATCTCTGGGTACCGCCGAATGTTGGTGGAATGCCGATGTTGATTTCCGGTTTGGCAAATTCTGCCTGATCCGAGGCGACAGCCAGGTGGACGGCCTCGGTGATTTCGCAACCGCCTCCAAAGGCAATTCCGTTGACGGCCGCCAGTATGGGTTTTGGATAGGATTCCAGCCTGGCCGTCATGGTTTGACCGCGCTTGCAGAACTGATTCACCGCAACATCGACACCTTCTCTTATGCTTGCCGCAAACTCGTGAATATCGCCCCCGGCAGAGAAGGCCCGATCCCCTGCCCCGGTCAGAATGACAGCGCCGATGTCATCGTTGTTTTCGATCTGATCCAGAAGCTCCAATAGTCGGTCATTGGTTTGATAATTCAGTGCGTTCAACTTCTCCGGCCTGTTTAAGGTCAGAAGAGCCACGCGATCCTTGATCTCAATCAGGACACTGTTTTGCATCGCTTTTTTCTCCAATCTCTTTAGCTTGACTAAAGTTATTGGGAATGCATTCTTAGGTACACTCACTAAGGAGTATACATGAGCTCGGACCCCGGAAAGCCGACGCGAGATCGCATTTTGGATGCGGCCAGCAAGCTCTTCTACAAGGAGGGTATTCGCGCCGTCAGCGTTGATGCCGTGGCCGAGAAGGCAGGCATTACGAAGAAGACGCTCTACTATCATTTCAAGAGCAAGGACGATCTCATAACCGGATATCTGGAGTCACGTGATCATCCCAACCTGATAGCGTTTGCCGGCTGGTTTGATGAGTGCGAGGGCAGCTTGGCTGACAAAACAGCCGAAATATTCCTGCGAGTGGCAGAGAGTGCCCGTCATCCCAAGTGGAGAGGGTGTGGCTTTATCAGAACCGCTGCGGAACTTGCCAGCATGCCGGGTCACCCGGCGGTCGTCGTTGGCGCCGGCCATAAAAAGAAATTCGAAAGCTGGCTGGCGGAAAAGTACGAGAATGCGGGCCTCCGGCACCCCGGGCAAACTGCCCGCAGCATCGTACTGCTGATGGAGGGTGCGTTTTCAACAATGCTGATCCACAGGGATCCAGACTATGCATTGGACGCGGGCGAGACAGCAAAGAGCCTTGTCGCCTCGAAGATGGCCGATAACGACGCCCCGACAACGTAATCCAGTCTTCGGTTGAATTCATCAGATGGTGGGCTGCCAACGCCTGTCTTCACCATCGGCGACGATTAAACGATTGAAAGAAAAGCTCCATGATTACAAATGATTATATCAACGAGATGGCCACCTATACACGCTGGCAAAACGACACCGTCTTTCAGCTTTGCGACGGTATTGGCCACGACGAACGCAACCGGGATCGGGGGCTGTTTTTCGGGTCGATCCACAAGACATTGGATCACATTTGCGTGGTCAATCGCAGGATCCTGACATTCCTCGATGGGACCTTGCCGGAACGCAGTCCGAGGGGGCATGTGGCATGGCCTGATTGGGAAGATCTGAAACGCGCTCGTCTGGAGCAGGACGATCAGCTTGCGGCGGGTGCACGCGACTGGACAGAGGCATGGTTGGCAGGAAAAACCACCAAGAGGGATCCGCAGGGGGACGACATACCCGCCATTCCGCGCTGGGTGATGGTTGTGCAGATCTTCAATCACCAAACCCATCATCGAAGCCAGGTCACGACAGCGTTGCACAAGATGGGCGTTGACTATGGTTCGACGGATATCCCGTGGCGCCCCGGCGCGGGTTTCTTTGCCGGATAGAAGTAAATGTGATTCATACGGGTAAGCGATTGATTTGAGCTCTGACACGAAGTGCATGGTTCGGCAGACGCAAGGGGAAATCACTCCGCTCGCGTCAATTTATGGTTCCATTCAAGCACTATTGAAGGACCTGTCTGTTTCCGGGTTTCAAAAAAAGCCAGCTGTCTATTGGCAGTGAATTTTTTTCAGCTTAGAGCATTCATATGATTGAATTTCTTGAAAAACTAATCGCAGGCGATCGTGGAGCAGTTATTCTGATTTCCGCGGCATATTTTGCGCTGATAGGCGTGTACTCGTTGATACACATGTACCGGATAAGTAAGTGGCCAAGTGTCATCGGGAAATTACATGAGGAAAACATCCAAGGCTCAGGGGTTGGTTCACATGATGAAACCAACTACCGCGCGACTGTTCGTTACACCTACGTTGTCGATGGTGTGCCTTATGAAAACGAC
The DNA here is from genome assembly GCF_030733265.1 of Roseibium sp. MMSF_3412. Classification (GTDB taxonomy): domain Bacteria; phylum Pseudomonadota; class Alphaproteobacteria; order Rhizobiales; family Stappiaceae; genus Roseibium. The sequence goes on from NZ_JASHJI010000001.1 coordinate 233,497, forward strand.
AAAATTAACCCCTGGATTATCCTACTTTCTCATAATCTGCGGGCGTTGTTGAATTGGCAGTTTCGTTACATAGACAGGCACGACGGATCAGACGTAACAGTGTTCTACCACCCCGGAACACCCGAAAAGGCCTACCTTGTCGTTCCTGGTTGGAAGCAAATGGCCCTGGTATCTGCGCTTTGCTTTGGTGTCGCGGCTCTCATTCTTTTGGCTTTGTAAGCTTTCAACGTTGTTCGACTACGGGCGAAGCGAGCGATCACAGGCAGAACGCCGTTGAAGTTGTAGGAATTGTAGTTGATCTTCCTGAGACCCATGATGTGCGCAAAGACCGCTCTTGCCGACCGTCCCAAAAGACATTTGTCAGCTGATATGCAAACGTCCGAGATGGGGACTTTATCGCCTTCGGCAAACGCTGGATCCTATGACGGCTTTGCGCCACCATTTCGGTCATGCGCCGTATTGAATGCAGCGCCCAAGAGCGGACATCCATTTAAGGCGCAGCAAATTCACAGGATGGGCGGGAAGCTGTCATTCGCGGTGGTTTGAGCGAAGGTCAGCTCTGCGGACAAACCTGGCATTCATCCTGTTGAGTGGAACAACCGATCTAAGTTATCGAGCTCACCTTCTTTAGTGGCACTGGTGAACAAAGTCAAAAGAGGCTGAAAACAAGCTCGGACATAAACAATAAGAGAAGAACTATTGAAACGACGGACCAGTAAACTCGATCAAGTTGCGTTGCGCCGAGTGCATAACCTTCGCCCTTCACTACTCGCATCAAATTTCCGGTCAGGTTCGAAGGAGGGTTTTTTTCTTCGGCGCGGATTTTCTGAAGCTGTGTTTCCCAACCCAATTCGACACTGTTACTACCTGCGTGAATGCGGTCTTCGATTGATTTGACATACCTTCCAAGCCTCATCCCGTAGAGTTTGAAACGCGCTTGTGTCAGTAAAGTATAGAAAGCAATCGCTGAACCTGCTAACAATATGAATGGGTTGTCCATGTCAAAAGTTCCAGAGTAGTAAATACCCAAGACTGCAATAATCGAAAGGTTGCCATTTCGTTGGAGTTGCTGATCCAAGCGGCTACGATCCAAAATTTCGGCGCGGGCCGCCTTGTATTCTTCAATCAAAAAATCAATTGAATCTTCGGGCATCTCTTTCACCTGAGCTCAACATACCCACAAATCTAGTAGGGTGCTTTGAATTAATGAGCTTCTCCATACCGAATTTTGGGTCCATCGCAGTTAATCGACTCTTTAGGACTTTATCAACGTTCGTAGATGGCTATCCATGTTCTATAACTCGAAAGTCTAACAACTTAGAGCAGACACTCGTGCAATTTGCAACATCTTGAGCTTTGGGCTCTAAGCGGGCTTTCGCTGCGCGGTGTGTCAATGACCGCTCCGGGCCAAACCGGCCGCGAACTCGCGCCGCTTGAACATTCACTTCAACGACTTTGTGGACGGAACCGGCCAGTCCGCTTCCCGCCCAAATCTGATCATTTGACCGGACCACAACAAGGATCTGTTTCCCGCCCTTTGTGACCCGGCTCATCTTGTGCAAGCGGCATATCTCAGCCCCCGAGCGCGGAGGCCCAAGGATCGCGCCGGGACGGCCGATCATGGGCGCTGCACAGGTGTTTCGGATATCCACCCCCTGTGTTGCAGCTGGGGTTCGAGCGGGTCAGATCGCCATGTCAGCCGAGCCTGCCAACTGTCCTGAATACTTCAGGATCTCGTGTGTCAAAAGCTTCCCAAGCTTAAGACGAGGGTTCGATTCCCTTCACCCGCTCCAATTAATTCAATAACTTAGAAGTCATTTCGCCAAAAGCTTGATATTCGGGGAAGCACCGGGGAAGCAGAAGGCAGCGTTTCATACATCAAGTGTCACACCACATAGACGCTTCAAGTCAAAACAGAAAATCTACCGTCCGCGCTGTCCAGGCTGTCCGAAAAGGCTATTTTTAGCCCGCACCAAATTGCATCATTGCCGCCTATCCCCGTCCCTCCTGCCCTATCTACTGTCCATGCAACAAATGAGCAGCGTGCCGCATCGGATTGGAAAAGGGGCGGGAAAAGGAAGTAGTCACCAATCATGTGACTGGCGAGCCACCTCTTTCCCTGACCTAAGTTCAAAATCGACGTTCACAGCGAACCAAAAACGATCAAACAAACTCGAAGTCGTCGCTTTGCAGATTTGAGACCAGAACGCTCTTCAAGACGACAACGGTGTCTTCATCCAGAGTTATGGTTGTGTCCGTGCCGTCGTCCGCAGCGGCTGCAAGAACGGCATTGAAGTCGGCAAATACCGCGCTTTCGAATTGGAGAACATCGGCTTCAGCTCCACTTGTCTCGAAATCGGTGACGGTGTCGCTCGAGGCACCTGCGCCTGTGAAGACGAAGGTATCCGAGCCGCTTCCTCCGGAGAGAACATTGCTGCCACCGGCACCGCTCAAAATATCGTCGCCGGCACCACCAGACAAAAACTCGGCATTGCCGCTTCCTGAAAGCGTGTCGTTTCCGGTCGTTCCGTTCAAGAATTCGACAGTGTGACCTTCCTCTTGACTATTCAACTGGTTCGCTTCACCGAACCCACCCTGGCCATCGCCAAGGCGCGTCCAGATAGAGCCGTCCTCAGACGATAGGACGGCATCGGTGACACCATCGCCATTAAGGTCTTCGTAAGACGTCGCGATGGTGCCAAAAAGATCAACCAAAGCAAATGTGCTGTCTTGGACCCAAGTTACGACTTTCTCAGGAGCCGAGCCAACGCTAAGTGTTGTTTCCCCGACCCTTAGACCTTGATTGTACGCAGACAAATCCGCTTTGAGAGCAACCCCAGGGTCCACTGTGGAAGCGCTTATGTATTCAACAATTCCATTCTTGAGGTATTGGATCGTTCCATCAGACAGACGCTCGATGCTCAATGCATCACCGACTGCATAAGTGCCGAACTGCCCCTTGCTCGAGCCACTTTCGTATATGAACAAACGGCCGCTACCAGTTTGATACCAGCTATAGTCAATCGATGTATAGCTGTTGTCTTTGCCATCAACCGAAAGACCAACAAGAAGATCTTTGCCAACCTGATAAACGATCGTTGTAAGTGAGCCAGCCCCGGTGAATTCTTCTTCCGAGTAAGTTCCGGTGTTCCAGGCATTTCCGCCCGCGGTTTTCTCAAGCACATTCGTCGCAAGGTCCCTGCCCTGCGCCTGAGCCTTGCCAAATCCGCCTTGGCCATCGCCAAGACGTGTCCAGATCGACCCGTCCTCAGACGACAGGATGGCATCGGCAACGCCGTCGCTGTTCAAATCCTCAAGGGTTGTGGAAACCGCATCTGTTGGTGCGATTGCAACAACATCAAGACTATGCATCCAGGTCACAAGCTCTGCGGAACCGGTTCCGACCTGCAGATACGTGTCGTTCAAGCGCGAACCATGATAAGCAAAACTTGCATCGGCATAAAGAGACGTCGCTGGATCAGACACAATGGTACTGGTGTAAAAAACGTCCCCGTTCTTAAGATACTGAACAGTCCCGTCTGGAAGTCGTTTGATCTGAAGCTCATCCCCAACGCTGTACGCGCCGAACTGTCCGCGTGAGGTCCCGCTTTCGTGCACGCTGAGTAAGCCATTCGCAGCCTGATAAATTGCAAACTCAATGGACGTGAAATCCTCAGCTGCCGGGCTTGTCGACAGCCCCAGCGCCGTATGTTTGTTCGTCTGATAGACCGTAGTCGTAAGCGTACCAGAACCAACCAATGCTTCTTCGGAGTAAGCGCCACGGTTCCAGTGGCCGTGTCCACCGCTCACTTTCTCAATTACATTCGTTGCAAGATCCCTGCCCTGCGCCTGGGCCTTGCCAAATCCGCCCTGGCCATCGCCAAGACGTGTCCATATCGCGCCGTCCTCGGACGTCAGGATGGCATCAACGACGGTGTCACCGTTCAGGTCTTCAAAGTTCGTGGAAACCGCGTCTGTTGGTGCGATTGCAACGACATCAGGACTATGCACCCATGTCACAAGCTCTGCAGCACTCGAGCCGACCTGCAGATACGTGTCGTTCAAGCGCGAACCATGATAAGCAAAACTTGCATCGGCATAAAGAGACGTCGCTGGATCAGACACAATGGTACTGGTGTAAAAAACGTCCCCGTTCTTAAGATACTGAACAGTCCCGTCTGGAAGTCGTTTGATCTGAAGTTCATCCCCAACGCTGTACGCGCCGAACTGTCCGCGTGAGGTCCCGCTTTCGTGCACGCTGAGTAAGCCATTCGCAGCCTGATAAATTGCAAACTCAATGGACGTGAAATCCTCAGCTGCCGGGCTTGTCGACAGCCCCAGCGCCGTATGTTTGTTCGTCTGATAGACCGTAGTCGTAAGCGTACCAGAACCAACCAATGCTTCTTCGGAGTAAGCGCCACGGTTCCAGTGGCCGTGTCCACCGCTCACTTTCTCAATTACATTCGTTGCAAGATCCCTGCCCTGCGCCTGGGCCTTGCCAAACCCACCCTGGCCATCGCCAAGACGTGTCCATATCGCGCCGTCCTCGGACGTCAGGATGGCATCCATAACGCCGTCGCTGTTCAGGTCCTCGTAGGTCGTCGTGACAGGATCCGAGACCCCAATCACGGTCATGCGCTGATCGGGAACCCAAGTAACGAGTTCACCAGGCGCACTGCCAGTCTTGAGAACCGTGTCACCTATTCGGCTGCCTGTTGTATGGAAGCTGGCGTCCGCATGCAGTTCGGTTGCAGGATCGGACGAAACCGAGCTCGTATAGAACACCACACCGTTTTGCAGGTATTGAACCGTTCCGTCGGCGAGGCGTTCGATGCTCAACTCATCACCAAAGTGATAAGAGCTGAAAGTGCCTTGTCCTACGCCACTCTCAAAGATCCGCAGTTTGCCATCTGCGTGCTGGTAAATTGCAAAGTCGATCGTTTGATAGCCTGAATCACCGGGCTCTTCAGAGAGGCCAACCATTATAGGCTTATTAGTCTGATAAACCGTGGTCGAGAGAGACCCTGCACCAACAAGACCTTCTTCTGATGAAGCTCCCGCGTTCCAATCCGTTCCGCCGCTGGTCTTTTCCAAAACATTTGTCGCCAGATCCCGACCCTGCGCCTGGGCCTTGCCGAACCCGCCCTGGCCATCACCAAGTCGCGTCCAGATCGAACCGTCGAAAGCTGCCAGAATTGTGTCAATGTTATTGTCGCCATTGAGGTCGGCATACTCCGACTTGACGGCCCCAGCGGCATCAACAGCTGTGATATCACGGTCGTGAACCCAGGTGACTAGGTTTCCAAGACCGTTACCTTGCCGAAGAACTGTATCTCCGAGCTGTCCTCCCTCATGCAAAAAGGTTGCATCGGCGTGCAGGGCGACCGTTGTATTCGACTGAACTGTGCTGACGTAGAAAACAACATCGTTTTGCAAATACTGGATCGTGCCATCGGCAAGCCGCTCAATACTCAGTTCATCACCAACGTGGTAGTTGCCAAATGAACCAATTTTGACGCCATTCTCGAAAACTCTGAGATCGCCAGTTTCGTGAAGTAGAATGGCGTATTCTATGGACGCGCGATCAGAAGCGCGTCCATCCGCAGACAAACCAAAAGCTAGCTTTTTGTTTGTTTGAAGGGCCTTAGAGGTTAGTCTACCGACCCCTGCAAATGTCTCCGTGGAGTACGCGCCACGATTATAGTCGGAGCTGCCACCCCCAGTCTTTTCCAGAATATTCGTCGCAAGATCCCTGCCCTGCGCCTGGGCCTTGCCAAACCCACCCTGGCCATCGGCCAGGCGCGTCCAGATAGACCCGTCCTCGCCCGACAGGACAGCATCCATAACGCCGTCGCCGTTCAGGTCCTCGTAGGTCGTCGTGACAGGATCCGAGACCCCAATCACTGTCATGTGCTGATCGGGAATCCAGGTCACGAGTTCACCAGGCGCACTGCCGGTCTTGAGAACCGTGTCACCTATTCGACTGCCTGTTGTATGCAAGCTGGCGTCCGCATGCAGTTCGGTTGCAGGATCAGACGAAACCGAGCTCGTATAGAACACCACACCGTTTTGCAGGTATTGAACCGTTCCGTCGGCGAGGCGTTCGATGCTCAACTCATCACCAAAGTGATAAGAGCTGAAAGTGCCTTGTCCTACGCCACTCTCAAAGATCCGCAGCTTGCCATCTGCGTGCTGGTAAATTGCAAAGTCGATCGTTTGATAGCCTGAATCACCGGGCTCTTCAGAAAGACCAACCATTATGGGCTTGTCGGTTTGATAAACCGTGGTCGAGAGAGACCCAGCACCAACAAGCCCCTCTTCCGAATAAGCGCCCCCGTCCCAATCCGTTCCACCGCCGGTCTTTTCCAGAACGTTCGTCGCAAGGTGCCTGCCCTGCGCCTGGGCCTGGGCCTTGCCGAACCCGCCCTGGCCATCGCCAAGCCGGGTCCAGATCGACCCGTCCTCGGACGACAGGATGGCATCGGCAAAACCGTCACCATTCAGGTCTTCAAAGCTCGTGGAAACTGAGACGCCGACATCAATAGCCGACACTCCGACCCCTTGTTGCCAGGTCACCAATTTTTCCGCTGCCGATCCGGACAGGAGATAGGTGTCACCAACGCTGCTGCCATGATGCTGGAGCGCTACATCTGCATGGAGTTCCGTCGCGAGATCGGACAACACCGTGCTTGTGTAGAAAACGACACCGTTCTTCAAATACTGAACCGTACCGTCGGCGAGCCTTTCGATCTGAAGCTCGTCACCGACATGGTATGTTCCGTAAATCCCCCGGCTGACACCGTTCTCCAAAACTTGCAGCTGTCCATCATTGCGCTGATAGAACGCATAGTCGATCGAATCGTGTCTGGCATTGGTATCCTCGACCGAGAGTCCGATCGCCTTGTTCAGATTGCCTCGTGACACGATCGTCTTGAGAGACCCAACTCCGACGAACCCATCTATAGAAAATGCACCTTCATCAAAAGTGCCGTGAACACCACCGGTTTTGACGAGACCATTTCCGGCGAATCCTCGGCCTTGCGCCTGCGCCTCACCGAACCCGCCCTGACCATCACCAAGTCGCGTCCAGATAGACCCGTCCTCGTCCGCAAGGGCAGCATCGACGAAACCGTCGCCGTTCAGGTCATCGAAAGACGGCAAAATAGCGTCGAACTTGCCTGCGATCTCCAAATTCGGATCTGTGACCCAGGAAACAAGTTCCTTTGCGCCGGATCCGGATTGTATGAAAGTTTCACCCAATCGGCTGCCCTGCGCGTAGAAACTCGCATCCGCATGGAGCGACGTCGAAATGTCGGATACGAGTGTGCTGGTATAAACGACGTCGCCATTGTGCAGATACCGAACCGTGCCATCCGCGAGGCGCTCAATGCTCAGCTCATCGCCGACATTAACCGTTCCAAATGTGCCTATTTGCACACCGCTTTCATAAACCCGGAGCTGACCGTCCCAATTCTGTTGAAGTGTAAAGTCAATCGAAGCATAGCCAGGGTCGCCTGGCTCTGCAGAAAGGCCCAACATGACGTGCTTGCCAATTGCATCAACCGTCGTGGTCAACACTCCGGCCCCGACGAACCCTTCCTCAGAATAAGCTCCTCGGTCGTAAGCCGTATTGCTCCCACCGACCTTCTCGATCACATTCGTCGCAAGATCACGGATAACATAAGGTGTTGCGTTCATTTCTTCGGTGGTTGTGAAGCTGAAACGTTCGACGGGTACGGACGTTCCGGCAAAGCGAACCCACTTGCCGCTCGCCGCATCTCCCCAGGAGATCTGGGTGAACATTCCGAGCAAAGGATCGTCAAAAAGTTCAATTTCGAGCTGGTCTTCGGCAATGTCGACAAATTGCAGCGTGTCATTGCCACCGATCGCTGTATCGGCATTTTCGGTGATCCAGAGATGGGACGTCTCCGGCCCGATGACGTAGGTGTCATCACCGGAACCGCCGTCGACACTTTGTGTCCTGCCCGCAACGCCGGCCCCTGCGTCCAGCGTGTCGTCACCCTCACCACCGATCAGGGTGTCGCTGCCGCCGCTACCCTTAAGGATATCGTTTCCGGCGCCGCCATCGAGGTGATAGTCAATCGAATCGAGTTCACCGGCAACACGGTCATTCAGTTCCGCGCCTTTGAAGATTTCGAAGCCGAGGGCAGAGAATTGATCCGTGACAAAACCCGAGCTCGCCTCAACGACAAGCGTGTCGGTGCCTTGACCGCCAACATCGCGCGCACCGCCATTGTCGCCCCAGAAACGGTCGCCAAGCGCATAGTGGACCTCGTCGTCGCCATCGCCCGCAAACACGGTGTCCTGGCCATCACCACCTATGATCTTGTCGTTTCCGTCGCTTCCGGTGATGAAGTCGTTCTCATCGGTGCCGGTAAGATCAAGCCCACCATCCTGATTTGCGGCAATGGTTTTGACAGAGCTGCCATCGGCAAAAACGATGCGTTCGAAGTTCTGGCCGAGATCGTTCAGCCAGGCTTCTCCTGAAGTGCCGCCACCGTTCCAGGACAGAACCAGCGCGTCCGGTTCCGTTTCGGATGTCTCTCCGAGCGGATTGTCGGTACCGGTCGAGTAGTCGTAGACGGAGACCGTCACGTCGCTGATGTTGAGATCCGCGAGGGACAGGGTGTCGTCGCCCTGGTTCGAAAGCTCTGTGACGCTAACTTTTCCGGCATCTCGCGCGACCACGAACCGGTCGTCTCCCGTGCCGCCGTCAAGGCTCTGCCAACCCAGCGTGGCGTCGCCCGAGCCTGCATCAAGAAAATCGTCGTTGCTGCCTCCGTTGAGCGCGTCATTTCCGGCTCCGCCGAGGAGGACATCGCTGCCGGCGTCTCCGGTGAGCGTGTCGTTGCCAGCGCCGCCATGCATGAGGTCATGGGCAGAGCCGCCTGTAAGCGTATCGTCGCCGTCCAGCCCGGCCAGCCATTCATTGGCACTGTTGCCCGCGACCGTACCGGTTCCGGCCGTGTCATCCTTGAAGGAGGTCAGGTGCCCCAGCCAGTAGCTTTCGCCGTCATCGAACACAACCCGTTCAATCCGCCGCGAAGCGGTCGACCAGCTTGGGATGATGATCGAGCCGGAGAGCGGTGCCAGACCGAGCGCTGCCGCGGAAGCGGCGTCCTCAGCGCTTTCGGGATGGAAGCTGATGATAAGATAAGAGCCGGAAACGGTGAACTTGAGATCTTCAATGCCAATGCCGGCGCCAAAGACGAGGGTGTCGCCATTGGTCCCGCTTCCGGTGTCCGCAATGATGTCATCGCCGTCACCGCGATCGTAATAGTAGGTGTCGTCACCTGCACCGCCTTCCAGGCGATCGTCGCCGGTGCCGCCGGCGAGCGTGTCGTCACCGTTGTTGCCCTTCACTGTGTCGTTGCCGGCGCCGCCGACAAGGGCTTCTGATCCGTTGCCCCCGTTCAGCGTGTCGTTGCCGTCCCGGCCAAAGAGGGCATCATAGCCGCTGCCATTCAGCGTCTGACCAGTGGCATCGCCGATCAGGATATGGGCATCGTCGGTTTCCACCTCGAGCGGACCACCGTCGAAGGAGACCTGAAGCGGGTCCTCCTTCTCCAGATCCATCAGAAAGACGTCCTGATTGTTGGTCTCGGTATGGCCGTTGCCGACCACAATATGTTCAGCCGATTCTGCCAGATCCGCCGCAATCTGCGCACGAGTGACCGTGCCGCCGTCGAGATCCGAGAGATGGCCTTCAAGCTCGTCGAGAGACGGTTCACGGCCGAGCGTGTTGTGGTAAAGCCGCGCGACAAAACCGGCATCGCTCAAGGACCCGTAGCGGATGAGATATTCGCTCGATAACAGAAGCGCCTCGGTCAGCGCCACGCGGTCCAGCTGGCTGTCGGCCGCATGTTCCACCAGGACCTCGACCTCCGACAGATCCATGTCCCGATCGAGAACGGCATCGTAGATCCGTGCGGCTTCGGCGAGCAGACGCTCCTTGGCCTCGGCGTCGAATGTCTGCGTGAAGACCGCCGTGGTGCCATTCACGGTCTCGCGCATCTCCCAGGTTTCCAGGCCCAGGCCATCGACCGTATGGGAGACAATGATATGCGCATCCGACGATGTCGCCGCAACGCCGTTGTCCCAGGAATAACTGCCGTTTTCCACCGGAGAGCGGTTGATCGTCTGGGTGACGTCATCCCGGAGGATCGTCGTCTGAAGTCCATCAGACGACGTCGTGGTCACGGAATTCCGGGTGTCCCTGTCACCGAACGCCGTCTCGGTGACCGTGACACTGCCGTCTGCTCCGGTCACGGAGACGAATGTCTTGTCAGTTGCCCTGTCACCATCAAAATCATACGCCCGGGTAACCGTTCTGCCATCGGCACTGACGGTTTCCTCGAAGCTGGAACGCAGCGCGCCGTTGTCGAACCAGTCGGTGCTGTTGGTCGTCGTCGATCCGTCGGCATTCAAGGTGGTGACAGTGATTTCAGTGTTGTCCACCTCCCCGTTGCCGTCGGAATCCACCACCGTTGTCGAGTGCAATCCGTTGGCCGACGTCGTTGTCGTGCTGGAGAATTCCAGACGACCGTCTGCGCCGCGTTCCTCAAAGATGCTGATCTCATTGCCGGCTGTGTCATAGGACCTGGTGGTGACACGGGTAGTGTCCGTCGTGCCATCGCCATCGATGTCAAAGGCATAGGTCTGACCCATGCCATTGGCCGATGTTGTCTGGGTGATGATGGCCTCAGCCGATCCGTCGGCTGCCTTGTCCGTATAGGTGACCGTCTCGGTGCGGCTGAGATCGATCTCCGTCACAATGTGAAGGTCGTCCACCCCGTCGCCGTCCCGGTCGAGCGTGGAGGTCACGTTGCGCCCGTCAGCGCTGACTGTGGTGCCGTAGTCGCGCAGCAGCGTGCCATCGGCACCGTAGAAGCTTTCCGTTTCCGTACTGCCGCCTGACGCGCCAAGCTGAAGGGTGTTCACCCGGTTATCCGTGCCGTTGCCCTCAAAATCGGTCGACTGGGTGACATCAAGACCATCACCGCTGGTCGTGCGCGTCTGGGAGGCCCTCACCGTGTTTGCCGCATCGCGGGTTTCCCATGTCTCGTCGGTCGCGCCGTTTGCGGCAAAGGTCGTGGTGAACGACGTATTGGTCTCGAATGTGCCGTTGCCATCAAGATCCAGGGACGCTGTGCTGGCAAGCCCGTTTTCGGAGGTGGTGAGTTGCTCCTTGGCAAGCAGCGCTCCCGCACCGTCCCGGTGCTCGACGGTGCTTGTCCGGCTGCCGTCAGCACCAAGGGTAATGGCAGCGGCAAGGGTCCGCTCATTGGTGCCGTCACCGTCAAGGTCGTAGGCCATCGTCCTAGTCAGACCATTGCCGCTTTCCGTCGCGGTCATCCGCGCCAGCAGCGTGCCGTTCGCGGCAAAATAGGACGAGGTTGTTGTCGTGACACCATCGTCGCCGACGGTCGTGACCATCTCCTCATCGTTCTGACCATCCCCGTCCCGGTCAACATGCATTGACGTCGTGCGGCCATCGCCGCTGACGCTTTCAATCGAATGTTCGATCAGGGATCCGTCCTGGGCGGTCAGATCCGTCGTTGTTGTGACCGTTCCGTCCTGTGCAATCACCGTCTGGCGCGACATGGTGCTATCCGCCTGACCGTCGCCGTCCATATCGTCGGCAAGACTGCTCGTGAGGCCGTCATCGGCAGTGTCCGCAAGCGTCCTTGACCAGAGCGTGCCGTCGTTGCCCAGAAGATCGGTCGTGACGGTCTCCGACCCGTCCGCATTCAGAACGCGGGTGGTTTTGACCCTGGTCTCGAAAATGCCGTCACCATCGCCATCAGTGCTGGACGTCGTTTCCAGGCCATTGGCGCTGGTAACCGTTTGCGTCTGGCTCTGAAGGCTGCCATCCGCGGCCAGATGTTCCGACAAGGCCGTGGCAACACCGTCATCGGCAATCGTCTGCGTGGTCCTGAAGTCGGTGGTGCCATCGCCATCGACATCCTCGGTCGTGACAACGGAACGGCCATTGTCGGAGACGCTTCGCGTCGATGCGCTGCGCAGAAGACCTGTACCGTCGCGCAGTTCGCTGGACACATCTGTCGATCCGTCGGCGTTCAGAACCGTCGTGGACGTCTCGACAAGATCATAGGTTCCGTCGCCATCTGCATCCGTGCTGACGGTGGTCACAAGACCGTCGTCGCTGACCTCCGTCCGCGTCCGGCTCAAAAGCGTCGTGTTCGAAGACCGGATGTCCATCGTCGCGGTCGTGCCGCCGTCACTCTCCAGAACGCCGGTCTCGGTGACGACGCGCTCAAACGTGCCGTCTCCGTCGCTGTCCGTCGACGTGCTCGTCTCCAGCCCGTCATCGCTGACGGTCACAACAGAGGCGCTTCTGAGCGACAGATCACCATTGAAGGACTGCTGCGTGGTTGTCTGGCTGCCATCCGCATTCAGGACCGTCGTGCGCGTCGCCGACACGTCGGCGCTCAGATCACCGTCAAGGTCCGTTGCCGTCTCCGTCACAAGACCGTTGGCACTGGTGCTGGTCACCGTTTGCCCCAGCACCGTGCCGTCATTCGCCGTCACGGTCTCGGTCAGTGTGAGCGCCCCGTCGCTGCCTTCGCTCCTGACCGAGAGCGTGTCCGTGTTGCCGTCGCCATCCCGGTCAATGGTGATCGTCTGTATGCGCCGGTCGGCGCTGTCATGCACGGTGGTCTCAGAGAGGAGCGTAGTCTCGTCACCGGCATAGCTGGACGTCGTTCGGGTTGTCCCGCCATCGGTCTCCAATACCCGCGCATCGACGGTCTTTTCCTCAAACTGGCCATCGCCATCGACATCCGTTCGAACGGTCATTGTCAGACTGTCTGCACTGGTAACCGTTTCGCTCACTGTCCGCAGCGACGCATCCTGATTGCGGGTCGTGATCGTGCGTTTGGAACTGCCGTCTCCGTTCAGAACCGTGACGTCGGAGACGGTCAGATCCGTGTCGCCGTCCCCGTCCAGATCGGTTGCAACGGTCCTGGTCAGACCGTCCGAACTTGTCGTTGAAGTTGTGCTCGCGTTGACGGAGCCATCCGCATTGCGTGTGTAACTTGTCGTTATTCTCTCATTGGTTGTAGCATTGACCGCAACAGAAGACACAAGGTCCGTTGACTCAAAACTCCCGTTCTGGTTGAGATCCGCCCAGGTTGTGGAACTCACCTTGTCCGCACCGAGCGTTTCCTTGGTTTTCGACCGCACCGATCCATCGGTGTTTGTCACCGTCACCGTCGTTTCGCGGCTGTCATCGGCATGGATTACCGTCGCCTCGACGGTTTTGACATCAATGTCGCCGTCACCGTCCTGGTCGAGCTCCGTCGTCTTGGTCAGTGCATCCTCAGACTGCACCGTCGTGGAGGAACTGCGCACCGACCCGTCACCGTTTTTGACGGTCAGCACGGAGGTGGTTTCACCGGTTGGAGCAACGGTAATTGCAAGCTCTTCGCGCGTGTCGATAATGCCGTCACCATCCAGATCGCGCAGGATCGCCTTGGTGCGCCCGTCCGCGCTGACATCTTCCTGAACATGCGCGCGCAGCGATCCGTCCCGGTTGGTGGTCGCGACGGTTTCCGTCCGGCTGTCATCGGCATGCACCGTCACCGTATGGGTCACGGTTGTATCGGCCAGGCCATCGCCGTCGCGATCCGTGCCGTCGGTGCGCACAAGACCGTCAATCGAGACGGTTTCCGAACGGCTGGTAATCACCGAACCGTCCTGCGCAAGATCGCTGACAACAATCGTCCAGCTGCCATCGGCATGTTCGGTGCGCACTTCACGCTGGTCATACCAGCCCCCACCCATCAGGTCGCGCTCGATGGTCTCGACACGGTTGTCGGCACTCGTGGTCGTGACGATGCGGGTTTGCAGCACAGCCGTTGCGGCGTCGCTGCCGGTGAGATTGGTTTCCGTTTCCGTGCGGCTGCCATCCGGATTGACCACCGTGACAATCGTCTGGATCCGGTCGACAACCCCGTCGCCATTGTCGTCGTAGCGGTTGGTGACATTCAGTCCGTCCGGGCTGAAGGTGGACTGGATCTCGTAGGCCTTGCTGCCATCGGCCGCATAGGCGGTCGAGGTCAGCAGCCGGTTGCCGCTGCCATCCGCCGTTTCCACCTGTTCAACCCGGTGCCCCTGGACCTCCGAGGCCAGCAGCATGTCGCCCACCGTTCCCGTGGTTCCGTCGGAACGCGTAAAGGTCGTCTTGCCGGTGATCACGGACCCGTCGGCAAGTTCGATATTGGTCGCATCCGCCGTCAGGTCGAGCTCGGTAATGCCCAGTTCGGCCAGGGTCTTGGAGACAATCGACCCGTCCGCAAGGGTCACCATCAGCTTGAACTTGGAAAAGTCGTCATCGCTGGCGTTCAGGACACCGTCGCTGTTCGTGTCGAAGACGGTGGCAATGGCTTCAAGGTCATTCGTTGCCGTCGGGTCCCACTCGGTGAAGATGAACTGGCGTTTTTCCGTGATCTCGTTGCGTCCATCCGGATCGAAATAGAGAACCCCGTCCCCCTCGCCCGCCCAGGCGGTGCGCCGCAGAAACCCGTCACCCGCCGTATCCATGAAGATCGTCGAGCGGTCGAGGGCGGTCACCTCGATGCCGTCATCATCCAGATCAAAGATGATCGGCGGCTTGCCACCGCCGCCATTGCCGCCGGACTCGCCGTCGGATTTGCCAGAACCGTCTTTGTATTCGCCCGCAGATCGCGCCCGGTTGAACTCGCGTGCGCTGACCTCACCGTCGTTGTCATAGTCACCAAGACCACCACTGCCGATGCCCGTTTCCCGCGAGCGTGTCGTGTCAACCGCGGAACTTTCCGTATCGCGACCGGAATTCTGGTTCGAGCCGGGAGCGGCGGCGTCAGGATCTCTTTGGCCTTTGTTCTTTCCAAAGCCGATTGCGCTGTTGTGTTTTGAAAATTCTCGCGGATCCGTGATTGGCTCGCTTGTCGGTCCGCCTCTAAGACTGGTGATCTCTTGCCACGAAGCATAGTGAATTTCTTTGTCGCTAAAGCCTTGCTTTCCAAGTCCGAACCCAACTGCTTCTGCTCGCGCAAGAGTGGTGTTCCGGTACGGTTCAGGTTGCTCAACAAGATATTGAACAATGTCTTCACCATTCACCGGCGCTCGAACACCATCACTGACTTCAATCGAAGCCACTCCGTCGCGCGATCTCCAACCTGGATACTCGAAGCCAAATGCTTCCTTCTCGTTCCAGGAGTCATTGTGTACGCGGACACCGCCGGCGACATAGGTGTGAAAATCCTCAACCTCAAAATTGTAGGTTTTCCAGCCCTTCTTGTAGACTGGCTTCAGCGCAAGATTGCCGTTCTCCGGATAGACATAACCTTGGGCCTGTTCGAACATGTCTGCTGTCGCAGCCGAATAGACGATACGCTCGGAGGTAACCTCTGCCTCCGAACCGTCAGCCAGAACAACTGTGCCACGCCCCCCGGCAACAAGGCTTTCGATTTCCTTGAACCCACCTTGCGCTGCCAGAAACTGGTGACCGGGTGTGGTAACGAGTTCCTTCGCCTCACCATCCTCAACCCAACTCAAACGCAGCCATTCGTCAGTAATGTTTGTAAAGGTGCGAGCGACTTGTTTCAGAGAAAAACGACCGCGGCCATTTGTATCTGTTGGATTGTACGACAAGACGAAATCGCCTTCACCCAATTCGCCTATTGGTTTGCGCTCGTCTTCTGACGTTGATACTAGAGTATTACTAGGAAAGCACTTAATGATATTTTCTCTTAAATGGTCAGAATATGTCTTCACACCATTTTCTAACAATTCCCTCTTCGATTTATTCAATGCTTCATCTACATTTATGTTTTTTTTGTATTCATCAACTACTAGGTCATAAATTTCCTGCTGTACTATTACGCGAGCAAGATAATCGAAAAACTCGTTCTTTCTCGCTAATTCTTTAGATGTTATTTGCTCATTGGAGTGCTTACGTATTAAATCTGATATACCCGTTGATAGTGCTTGAAAATCATCATTTGAAATATTCGGATTGACCTGAGAAAGGTCGTCTGCAAGTCTCCTTTCTACTCGCCTAGTATTGCCTAAACCCATCATTGCTTCGTTATCGAGAGCAGCACCAACCCCCCCTTCCAGCACACTTAGGCCAGCGGTGTTTAGTTGCCCGGTGCTTGTCCTAAGACTATTTGGCAAAAAATCTAAACCAACGCGAGCAGCGCGAGCGTACAGAAACTCAACTTCGTTGAATTCAGCCGTTGATAGACGATCAGACATTTAAGCAGCGCTCCTCAACTTCACAAAAGTATAATTCACGATTTAGGTTCTTGGAGGGCAAATAATTTCGACGGAAGAAGAGGACGCAGGCCTTATAGAGGCAGCTTCTTCTTTCAAGATGCCATTTAAGAAAAGTATTTCATTTTGAACATCAACGTCCAAATTCTCAACAACAAGTAATAACTTTGATAGCGTTTCCTCCGAATATTTTTTTAATTCTTTGCTCACAGCGGCGACTGAAAAGAAGCCGCTTTGCAAATTTCTCACGCGATCCTTTTGAACCAAAAAAATCGAATACATGTTCCCTTCAGCAGCAGATAAATGTATATATCCTCCAGAATATACTACATCCAACAAGTCCAAGAATGTTCTTTCATTTCTCTCGAAAACAATTTCATTACTACTGTTTTTCATATTTAATAACAACGCATCTTCAAGATATTTTACGGCCGCGCACTTATCTTCATTCACATGACCAATAATTACTAGCATCGCCTTCTGGTAAAGCTTGTCTAGAATACAATTCTGATTGCCCAAATCAATTTCATGCCAAAAATCTTTATAGTTTCCAGTTACTGAAGCGCTTTCTCTTTTTTCAAGGTAATTTTTATCTGTGCACTCTAACGCGTTTACTTTAAGTGTCGAAAATACAAAGAAAAAGAAAAACAACCATCCAAGCAGACTCAGACATAGAAAGTTTCGATATTGAGGTTTCATTGCCTTTCCTCCCTGTAGCCATTGCAGGAAATATTTTTCTGTGTTTTCAATTGACAAAGACAGTAATGACAGCCCCCCGAACGTCTAAGCAAAAACAAAATAAAAAATTTACTTATATTTTCGATAATTACCTTGCGGATAGATCATTTCATTTCTACATTGATTTTTTTCACTTTACTTACAACCGCTACAACATTTTAAGAGTGTGTATTCATGTTAGCCTTTGCGAATCTAAGGCGGTAAGTTTCTGTTCTCAGCAAACAAAGCATCTAAAGCACCTCAACATAATTCCCCCCAACCGTCTTCAGCCCACACCGCCTAAAGAACTGATCACTCTCCGCCGCGCTCATCCCGTTGGTAACGTGGACCAGAATATGGCTGCAATTCCGCTCTTTTGCCCATTGCCGGATCGCCTGCATCAGCCGGAGGGCGACCTTGCCTGCCAGCATCGATCCGGTAAGCGAACTGCTGTAATAAAGCCCGGTCACGGAGCAGACGAGCGCGCCTTCACCCAGGAAATACTCACCGGCGTTGAGCGAGGCAAAGCCGACCGGCTTTTCTGCCTCATTGAGCGTCGCGAGCAGCAACCCGTGCTGATCCGGCTGCCGGACCACCTTGTCGAAAAGCGCACGTGCCTTGCGTTCTGAAAACGGAATGTCGCGGAAGATGGTTCTCTCGTGGGCGTCCCTGACGAGGTCAAAGGCGGCAGTGAAATCCGCCTCGCTATCCCGCGCGAGCCTTACCAGAATCCGGCCGGACTTGCGTATCTCGGACCGCGCCCCGGAAACAGGGTCATTGCGCGCTCCGGCGCCGCCATCCGGCACAGCAGTTCCCGTGTCGCCGGACGCAATTTCCATGCGCCCGGAGAGATCAGAATCGCCTCTGTCCACCTTGCCCCCACTTCCAAGCCTGGCCGGTATCCGCTCTCGCCTCAAAGCAGGCGCCCGGCCCGAGATGCCGGACGGCACCCCTAACATCTTGTTAACCAAACCTTAGCAATAGTACGAAGTCACGTGCAACCGGTTTTGTTCGATTTAGGGTTGAAATTTGAACTTCCGCAGCGTTCTCAATTAGATCGCTGAACGAACCTCGCCTCACCACGTGTCACTGTTTGCAAGACCCCTAATAATCTCCCGCTGCTGCTCACGCGGCAGGGACACATAAGCCGTCACCGTTGCCGCCGGATGCTCATATCCCGTGTTTTGCGACCAGGCCTTGTGCTGTTGGAGTGTGGCGCAGATCCTATCCGTGAACACGGCATGGGTTTTCCGCCAGCCATACGCACTGAAGGCTCGCATACCGGCTCTTTCAACGGCTTGCAGACCGCGGCATCCGGCCGCTCATTGGCCCGATTTAGCAAGTGCGGATCTGGAGGTCATTCAACATGTAGGTGGGGTGGCGGAGAGGAAGTCCGTCGAGTTATCTTTTCAAGGCATTGTTTTTTTAAATTTTCTTTCTGAAATTGCACTCAATACCTCAAGTCATACCACCACTGTGATTGCGAAAGCTTGCATGTGAAGCATCGCTTCAGCCAACGACCACAATAGCATGGCGATGACCTCGGAACGGTGACTTACCTCGGTGCTCAGGTTCGCCTGCACACGCGAAGGCGGCAGGCAAACCCAATTGCAAAATCTGCGTCCTCTAAGAACCAAAAGCGATCAAACAAACACGAAGTCATCGCTCTGCAGACTGGAAACGAGCACACTCTTCAAGACGACAGCGGTGTCCGCGTCGAGAGTTATCGTCGTGTCGGCGCCGTCGTCCACAGCGGCTGCAAGAACGGCATTGAAGTCGGCAAATACCGCGCTTTCGAATTGGAGAACGTCTGCCTCAGCTCCGCTTGTCTCGAAATCTGTAACAGTGTCGGTTGCAGCACCCGCGCTTGTGAAGACAAACGTGTCCGAACCGCTTCCTCCGGATAGGATGTCGCTTCCACCGGCACCGCTCAAAATATCGTCGCCGGCACCGCCTAACAAAAACCCGGCATTGCCGCTTCCTGAATACGCAGATTCATATGGATGATATGGATTTTCTACTGGGTCTGGTTTTTTCTTATTCTTGAGGACCTTCCCACATCCCGAAATCGGGCTGGTACATATGTTACCCCCGCTCGGTCCAACGTCTTATAATCTTACCATCAACTCCTTTAATCCACCTATCACCCATTTCATCCTCTTTTACGCTTGAAAATGTGGCCAAATACTTGATTTACTGATCTATCAGTTTTTAGTTTCGACAGACCTCTATATCCTAGGTAATATAAAGTTGATTTCATAACGCATGATCGAAGATCTACGTTCTCTCTTAATAAAAATATGACATATTTCTGCCCACCAAGTAAAAACAGAAGGGCTTCACATCCTTCTGCAAGTTTTGTTTTCTCTGAAGAATTTGCTACCTGAAGAATTTTTTCTTCGATTTCTGGCGGATCAGTAGATACATACAAGAAATTTAAAACTTCTGGCACAACGTCGTTAATTGGAATGAACTCGATATTTTCTGCGTCTCTTGAAATATCATTAAGAATAAGAGTAATTTTACTACAAATTTTACTTCGATTATATTCTTTTTCGTAGGAACAATAGTAGACTAAATTCGTTTCTTTTTGTATTTTATTGCCATTCGCCGAAAGGAAATCTGAAACAATTTTTGAATCACTCTTGTCATGCATTTGTTCCGCGAATGCTGGCGAAGCGCTGGAACAGAGGCAGAAAAGTAACAACAACTTCTGAATTTGCGACTTAAACATCGTCTATCCAGTCAGGAAAACATGAGATGCGAACATTATTCCGAAGGCCGCCGCACAAATCTGCGATTTAAGCGATCTCGAAGTCTATCAGCCAGCACTGCAATAATTCCCTCCAACAGTTGTCATACCGCACCGCCTAAAAAACTTGTCAGTTCCCTCCGCATCCACACCATTGGTCACATGAACAATCAGATGCTCAAAGTTCCGCATCTTAGCCCTATGACGCATTGCCTTTAAGAGCTGCAACGCCGCCTTGCCACCAAGAAACGTGCCGGAAACTTTTCGAGAAACATTAAGCGTCTGCACCGTCGCAATCAACGTCCCGGTTCCCAGGAAATACTCTCCGGCATGAACCGAGGCAAAGCCGTAATGACCATCTTCGGCAAGCGGTTCTGCTCCACGCTGAACAGCATAGATCAACCCGAACCGGTTCGGCTGGGCTGTTGCTTTTTCAAAAAATAGCACGCGCTTTTTCTTCGGGAAACGGGATGTAGCGGAAGATCGCGTTTGATGCGCTTCGCGGGCGAGATACACACCGGCGCGGTAGTCCGCCTCAGACCCGTCTGCCACCCCTGTGTTGCAGTTGGAGTTCGAGCGGGTAAGATCGTCGTCTCTGCCGAGCTGGCCAACTGTCCTAAATACTTAAGGATATATTGCGCTAAACGCTTCGGGGATTCGAGAAAAGATCGTGTTGCTCGACGATTTCGCATTTGGAATTGGCAACTTGTTTCCGAACCACACCTCGATCCAGTCCTTCCCGAAAGTCCAAGTCAAAAGGGATGGTGATTGACGATTTCCCAGTAACTCCTTGTTCGGCAATCGAAGAGGATTGCAAATCAAGAATTTAACCACAAGCGGCAAGTCCGATCTCCTGAGTGCGCGCTCTCAAAATTGATCCCTGCCGTCCGAAGCATCGGAGCGATCCGGCGCAAGTGTTTGCCAAGAGCTGCCGCGTTTGCAGGCCAGCCGCGCCGCTGTTCACGGGCGTCTGGTGCATAAAGCATGATTGCCGTGAAGAGAGCGGTTGGCGTGCCGGCAAAGCCGTCTGGAAAGTCTACAAGGAGCTTGTCGCGAATGACCACGGCCAAGGCATCGTTTTCAAACTTGCTTTCGGTTGCACCCTTCAAGTTTTGCTCATATGCAGACAGAAACTCGCCTGGCTCCCAGCCAAGTGCCGGGCCAGCAGCTTCAGCCCAGCGAGCAAAGTCCGCCATTCGCGGCAATCGCGTCAGTTGCACCGACTTCTTCCGCTGCATGGCGCGCGAAACACCATCGAGCAAGCATCCCAGAATACGCGGACATGCCTCTTCGAACTCCTCCCACAAGTCCTCTTCCGGCCGCCGCTCATGCTCGGGAATCGCAGGTAGATAGACTGCAACGCCGCGCGAAGCCAGGTCGCCACGCTCTGCAAGATCGTTGATGCCGTTAAGAATGATCGGGCGTGCGGCATCAAAGACTTCCTGCTCGCGATCTGTGTGAAGACGGCGCGTCGTCAAGCCCGAGCCAGTGGCGAGCATACAAAGTGCATCAGACAACCAGTTGGGCATCCTGCTTAAATTGTCTATCGCCAGCACCCAGGCATTTGCAGCCTCGACCGCGACGTTTTGATCGTCTTTCGGCGCAGACCGCAATGAAGCACGGGCGGGGTCAACGAGCTTGCGTAACATCCTGCTTGTGGTGGACTTCGCACTGCCATGTTCGCCGTTAACCAGTAGAATTGGATACGGCCCATTCGGCCGTAGCGAAGTCACCAGCCAGGCGACGATCAGCAGCATATCCTCATTTTTTGAAACCCGGATAAAGTTCGCCAGTTCTTCAACAAAGGCTCCTTTCTCGGGCTCTGGCATCGGCAACATCGCTTGTGTTCGGCGGAACTTGCAGTCCGGCCGGGAAACGACCTCCCACCCTGCCGGTGTTATCTTCACTGCCCGCCAGTCTGCGTCACAAAGATCGATCCAGATGGTTTCTGACGTTTCGCCGGAACGAATGAACACACTATGCTGAAGGCCTTCATTTACAGCGCGAGCGTCGAGAACCCTTAATGCGTCTTCCATTGCCTGGCCGCCGAGCATCCCTCCGCTTTCCTTGTAATAACGTGCTGCGATCCAACGCCGAAATTCCCGGGAGCGAATGGGCCAGTTTTCGAAATGGTTCCGGACTTGGAAAGTTGCCCAGGCTTCAAACCCTTCGTCATGCCAAAGCTCAACAGATTCACACAGGCTCAACAATTGAGTTCGCTGGGGCGGACGTTTCCGCTTTCTGGAATTCGCCCCCTCTTCAGCATAGTCGTCGGCAATGGTGTCCTGGGGCGTCCGGCTGTTTGAGCCATGCGTCGAATACAATTCTTTGGAATCGGATGAAATTTCATTTCCGCGCGACGTGTGGGGTGCCCGCGTCGAGCACGCTTTTGCACGCGAGATCAGATCCCTTGCACGTGTTTGGTTCCAATTCTCTGCCAAGGCATCGGCAGCATCCCAGCCGTGGTTGACCTGCTCGGGCGGTTCAACTATCGCAACTGACTCAGCTCCAGCATTGAATGCCAGGCGCATCACATCTGCCGCATAGGCACTACCCGCTTTATCGGCATCTGGCCAGATGACAACATGACGTCCAACAAGGGGGGACCAATCGGTTTTCCCGGCCGCTTTGCTGCCTCCACTACTTGTTGTTACTACAAAGTCTGGAAGCAGTTTTTGAGCCGCATCTGTGGCTTTCTCACCCTCGGTGACCAACACGACCGCCTCGTTGTGCTGTGCAAGTTGGTCAAGCCGATAAAGAGAGCGGTTTTCGGAGATCGCGGCCCAGCGCCAACGCGTGCGTCCTGTTGAGTCGTTCCGCCAGAAGGTCAATGGTAGGACAACCTTGTCACCATCGTCGCCTTCGAAGCGGGCGACGATGGCACAAAGCTTGCTGCCCACATCAAGATAGCGCCACTCGGCAGAAGGCTTCCCTCGCTGAGGATGCGTCCCGGGCGGAGTTGGGGCTTCATCCGGGACGGGAACCAAGGGGATCCAGTCCTGCGAGGCAGACCGCTTGTCGGGCGTCTCTGCCTCCCTAATCGGTGCAAACGGATCATTTGACAAAGGGATTCACCCCCAACATGTCCGAGACCTTGATGGCCGCCTCTCGCTGCGACAAATCGAACAGAAACGCAGCCAGTGCGATGAGATCCCGTCCGCCTTCCCCGGTCGCAAAATCCGCCCACTTCCCTGTGCGCATATTCACCTTCAGGGACCCGTGCCGCCTGTCGATCCTTCGCGGATTGCGGGCCACCCACTCCGTGCCCTCCCGGCGGCCATCCGGCAACCAGCGCTCCAATAAGATACCGGACCGCGACAACGCGGCCCTTGCCACCTGCTCAAAATTCACCCGCCGCCTCATACCACTGCTCCGCTTGCAGGTTTTTCCATATCTTGAGCAACTTTGAGAACGGGACTTAAGCAGTCAGAATCGGAGTACGATGGAATATTAGTTTTATACATCGACCGGGCCCTCACGATTTGCATCTGCTTCAGTCGTGGTGCGGGCGATGTTGGCCCCGGCAAAGGCAACCAGGTCCGCGCGGCGATAGCGGACAGCTCGTCCTATCTTGCAAAAGCGAGGACCACCACCACGCACACGCCAGGCCTGCAGCGTTCTGAAGCTGATGCCCAAGAAGTCGCCTGCTTCCTGTTCGTTCATCAACCGGTCGGGATCTAGTTGCTCAACCAAATTCATCATCGTGATTCTCTCCTTCGCTATGGATTGCGCAGGAGATTGATGACTGAGAATCGAAGTTTAGCACCCAACCCGAATTGTGATTTTTTCAGCCAATTAAGTGGGGCCTAAAGTATCTTCGCACGGATCGGACTCATGCAGCGGAGCCGTCTCTTCCCAGGTGTTCCAGATTTGCTTTTCAAAGAGCTCCCGAAGGCGCGCCTGCACTTCCGTCAAGTCTTCAAAGTCCTTCGGGATGAGATGCGTGCGTTCACCGTTGTCGACATCTTTGAGGAGCCAAACGGTTCTGGACGCAAGACTACGGATATCCTTGCGGTTAACGGGCGGCACCTCTGTCGGCAGGGATGCTTCCGTGTCTTCATCGGCAAAATATATATACTCAAGGTCCGAGAGAAAATTCTCAAAAGCACCGTTTCCTTCACCCGGAAATGAGCCCTTGAGAAACGCGAACAATGTCATGGCGTTGATGCCAAACAGTCTTCTCCTGATATTGACACCCACTCCCTTCTTCCGGCCGGGTCGCTTGTTTTCGCCCGGGTGCGAGGTTTCCTCTTTCGGAGAGTAGTAGGTGGCGTATCGACGTGTCGGATGCTCTAGATCATCAAGATATTCTTCCAAACCTTCAAATCGATCTTCGAAAACCTCCTGATCAAAAAGCTCCCAAATCTTTGTATTGACACCAACATCATCATCATCATGCGGCAGTTTTAGATTTGAAAGGTATGAGATTGCGCCTCGCATCTCATCCATGGCTCCGAGTATTGTTGAGCTCGAAGACAAAAGGATTTCCAGTTTCTCTACGATTTCTTGCCGTTGGACGTTGTCTGAATGAGCTCTTTCGATTGTCAAAAACCATCGACGTATCTCGGCCCTGACTTCTAGGTAAATGCACTGAACGCCGGAATGCTGCTGCCGCCAATTCCACGCCTCACCCCTACATTTGAGGGCTTCTTCGATGAGTGCATCAAACGCATGACGGTTGAAGGAAGTGGACGGGCGTTCCCATGCTCGCCAGTTTGGCGGAAACGACGCTTGGTACGGTCGCGCCAGTGCTTGAAGCGGGAGCTTCTCGCCAAACAACCGGTGCCACAAGGCTTGATCCCGGGTTCCCCTGTCAAGGTCCCTTGCGTCGTCCGAGGAAAGCACGGAGCTCGCCCTTTTGTCCCGCAAATGGATCAGGGCTTTCAGTGCAGGCTCATATCCCTCTGGCAACCATTGCAGCTGATCGGTCGGTCTCTTCCCAATCATTACCGGGCATCCCGTAAATGAAATCTGTTCACGAAGAACCCTCTCTCGCTGCCAAGGTGTCGCCCCGGACCTCCATCGGTTTCGCTTCGTCCTCGGCGAGCTCTTTCCCTTGGCCCAACGCGACTGCAATTCGGTTTGAAACCTTGTCTGACAGTTCACGCAAGGGGTCATTGTCCCGGTTGGCGTATCGCCCTGTCATCGCGACCGTGCGGTGCCGCAGAAGATCGCGAACCATGAAGGCGTTCGCACCCGACTGCCCACCGAGTGTGCCAACCGTATGTCGAAGATCGTGCAGGTGCACGTCTTTCAAATCGGCTGCCGTCCGCAAACGGTCCCAACAGCGACGCAGCTGGTGGTAGGGCATCGGCTTCTGCTGATCGGTCGGCATCGGCAAAACCCACGGTGAGTACTTTACTCGGGGTTGCGCCTTCAAGATCTCAAGCACGTCAACGCTCACAGGGTGTCCGACACGTTCGCCGCCTTTCACTCCGGGAAACGCCACCAGTCCCTGCTCCTGATCGATATGACGCCATTCGAGAGTCAGCACCTCGTTTGCTCGCGCTCCGCTGAAAAGCAGCAGACGAACCGCGGCGAGGTGGCTGGGGTGCTCGCTGCCCGATGCTTCAACGACAGCCAGCGCTTTACCGAGCCGGGTGATTTCCTTGTCAGTCAGGAACCGCTCGCGCGCGTTTTCCTTGTGTCTCTGCACGCCCGTGACCGGGTTTGTGCCCTCCTGCCTCGCACCCCATTCCTCGGCACGCGCGAAGACGCTGCTGAGTACAGTCAGCACATTGTTCGCTTGCCGGCCGCTGCCGGGGATGGATCGGTGAAGTTTGATTATGTCTTGCCGCGTCACCGCATCCACAAGGAACGGACCCAATGACGGACGGATATGAGTGGCAATGAGATATCGCCAGACCTTGGCTGTGCTTGCTGCCAGGTTCCTCGCTATATGATCCGTCTCGAAACGATCGAGCAACTTAGCGACCGTTTCCGCATCCCTGATGGCCTTTCGCTCCGCCGAAGGATCCGCGCCACGTACGACGTCGGCAAGAAGCTGCCTGGCGATTTTGCGTGCTTCATCCGGGGCAAGCTGGCCGTGTTGACCGATAGCCAGTTTTCGGGTTCGACGCTGGGCATTCCTGTACTGTATAAGGTAGGTTTTTGTCCCGCTTAGTTTGACCCGAACACCAAACCCCCGAACTTCCGTGTCCCAAAGAAATATTTCTTTGTCAGCGGCGCTGGTCGAATCGATCGTTCTTTTGGTCAACTTAGTTCTCAACGATGGCTCCACAGGCTCAAGTCGTTCTCCGACTTTAGGACTTTAGTTTAGTTCTTTAGGCTTCAGTTTTTGGACCTGACTGGCGACATCCAACGCTTAGCCACCCCGTATCTGAATTCGGTTTGGTACGGTCCCTAAAAACCCAACGCCGGTCGCATCACAGCTCAAGGTCACGAGACAAGCCGACCCTTAGGACAGCTGCGAAAGCTGAGAGGACGGTATAAGAACGCATTTCATTCAGTAATATCCCACCAATTAGCAAGGTCTTAGACGGCGTGGACGGCACGGGCGGCGGATCCTCCGTATTGTAATTGAACAACGCACTTAAACTGGCCCAAAGGATCGGACTTTCTGCCTTGTCCGGGTTTGCCGGGGAAGCAATAGGGAAGCACGGGGAAGCAATTCAGCGCAATATGGATCATAAGTCATCGCACAGCTTTTTTATTAATTCAATATTTTGAGTACTTTATCGTACTCTATCGAAATCAAAAGAAATACCGTCATAAGCTTCCCAAGCTTAAGACGAGAGTTCGTTTCCCTTCACCCGCTCCACCTCCCCTCGATTTCAGGCCGGGCTTCACTTTCTCCATATCCAAACCACAAAAAATAAGTGGCGGAGAAGATCTCCGCCACCGAATAGAACTAAAAAGCAATGTATGGTCAAAGGTCTGGCGCTTCGGGGCCGGATGGCCCGTCGGCAAAAAGGGATTGTGCGGTTGCCCGCGAAACTCGTTCCTCAGACGATGGGATATCCATCGATCATGTTGCGGTAAAATCCGGCAATGTCCTTGGACGCGTCCAGATCGGGATGAAATTCGTCCGTCCAGCGCCCGCGCACCACGTTCCGGATATCGACCACCGTGACGTTCGGATTGGCGTCGTCGATCTCATTCAGGAACCCGTAGAACCGGTCGACAAGATAGGCAAGGATCGCGTGGATCAGGTCCCTGTCGGACTCGAAGCGAAAGTTGCGCTTGATGAACGGGCGGCCGAACCAGGGTCCGTCGCTATGGGCAACGGGATAGTCGTAGCCGTGCACAAGAAGCTGCGTGCGCGGTGCTTTTTGGTGCAGGTAGCGTGCAATCTCGACATAGCCGCTTTTCAGCCCTGCCAGGATTTCTTCCAGTTTCTCCATCTGGAGGAAATCCTCCGGATCGTCGGACCCGAGCCCCGCGCTCCTGTCCTTGAGCAGCCTGGTCAGCGCGCATCCGCCGAGGACCTCACCGCCGCCACCTGAAAAGACAAGGTAGTCGTAGATACCCCTGTCGACATGGACGCGGAAGGGCTTTTCCCTCACGATGCTTTCAAAACTGTGACCGGGCCATGCGGAACTTGCCGTCTGGTAGTAGCCTTCCAGAATGTCGAAAAAGGTCTTGTTGTAGCCAAGGTACCTTGAGACCTCGATCACAACGTTGATCCATGAATCTCCGCAGGCGCACACCCGTAACGGTGACCGGCTCACGCGGATCGGATGCGTGTCATCGCCCTTGCCCGAGGCGGACCATTCGGCGGCGATCTGTTCCTGGGTCAGAGGCATCCGCGTATCGTCAAGAACATGATAGGCAAGGCACTTGCTCGGATCCTTTTCATACCGCGTGTTGTTCAGGACTGTCGCTTCCAGGATATCGGCGTACATGGCTACCTCCTAAGCATTCGTCGGTCTGTGCGATGGAAAGGGAAAAACGGGAGACCCGGCTCTCTTTCTCCAGTGCGCGCCATCCCACCTGGCACGCATCAACGCAGTCTTACCGATCCGCTCAGATCCCCACTTGAGTGCGTCGTTGTTGATTTTTTGTACAATATCCATTGCGCTCACGCGCGTGAGAAAAGCGTGAAAACAAACACTCACAAAAAGAAAGGCCCGGCAAATGCCGGGCCAATCAGTAAAATTTGAATATGCTTCAATTCATCTGACCAGATATCTGCCAAGTCGAGCGCGTTCTTCGGGATTTTGATTTGCCAACGCGCACTTCTCCACGATCGGAAGATAGTTTTCTGCTTCTGCATTCTTGACCGCAACATCAGATGCGGTCGCGAATGCTTCAGACAGACGTCGCGCAACCAGAGGAGCCGCCACGCTCGTACCCTGTACGAGCGCATGTGACCCGCTTCGCGTTCCTGCTGCAATGATGCCAAGGTTTATGTTCGACCTGTCGGCAGGCGCCGTGCAATCGACAGCACCCGCAGGAGCCGCAAGGTCCACCTTTCCCGCCGAACTGTAGGTCGATGCGACAGGTTTATCAGGGTTCCACCCCGTTTGGGCGGCCGGACGGCAACCGGAAACAATCAGCGAGGTCTGCCCCGTCGCAAGACTGTTCAAGGTGCCGAAGCGCCGGACATGACTGTTCTGGTCGTCATCCTGAGCTTCTTCTCCCAGATCGCTGAATTTGCGGTAGTCAAGGTCTCTGAGATAGCTTTGCCGGCTGCCGGACCGGAATTCATCCGGATCTTCATCGCGTTGTATCCACACATAAAGCGGAGGATGGGACGTTGGCGCTCCCTGACCGCGTTTGAGCGTCACGCTCCAGTCGCCCGCTGGTGCGGCGGGAAGATCCATGTCTTCCGGCTCGCTCGGTGCCAGTGCGATCATCGCCCGCCAATGACCGGACGTACGATGGTTGTCCACGCTCAGTTGTCCTATCGGGACAGGTCCCGACGGCCGGTTCTGGTAAAGCACTTCAAAACGCCTCGGATCGCCTCCCCTGCACAGCGGGTCTGGTGTGAGATCGAGCGACGCCTTTGTCTTGCCGAAAGGGCCTTCCAGCTCAAGCACGAACCCCGCCGGATCGACACCGCCCGGAAACCAGACCTCCAGATAACTGGAGGTTCTGTCGTTGGGTTGAACCGCCCAGGTGAAGGCGAATTCGTTCTCCTCGAATTGATCAGCGGAAATCTCACCATGCAACTGATCCATGAAGGTGTTGCCAGAAGGCAGAACCATGACAGTGGGACGGCCGAGCTTGCGGCGTTCGGTAACGATTTCGTTGATTGCAGCCGCCAGCTCGGATTCGCCATCGTGACGTGCGCCCGAAAAACCATAGCTGAAATTGATCGCAACCCGGATGTCAGGTTCGTCGTAGCCGGCGGCAATTCTCTCGGCCCGTTCCAGAATGTAATGCACGGCGGCCAGCATATACATGTCTTTGGCAAAGCTCGACGTGTCCCACGCGATCGTGTTGGGAAGCTGCACCGCGATCAGGCGTGTCTCTTCTGGAGGTTCCTTCAGTCCGTTCGGATCATATCCCGCGGCGACATCCATGATATGCGCCCCATGCGTGGCATGCCTGTTTATGGCCGGGCCGAGTTCGAACATGTCCGAGGTCGCGCCAGCAGCGTCGTAGAGCGCGTCCTCGTCCGCTCCATAGTCGCGGATCAGGGTCTCGATTTCATCGCGCGTATACTCCCGGCCGCAGATGACGCTCGGGTCCTGGAGATCCGGGTCTTTGTCCGCGGATTGCAGCCAGCAGAATTCGAGCCGTGTTCTCTTTCCGTCCGCAGCCCGAAAATTCCGGTGCGCAAACGGAACGCCGTCTTCAATGACACCGAGAACGTTGATGCGCTTTCCCGGCTTACGATTCTGTTGAACAGATGGGTCTGGCGACCAGACAGGATCGGACGGAAACCCGCTGGTGGTTTCGTTCATCGCCGTGTCCGCGACAGGAAAGGCCATCCTGAAACGGGGCTTGCTGATCCCGGAAGCCCCGAGGCCCTCGTTCACGCATTGACCTATATCCCGCGGACCGGCCATGCGCCCCAGCGGATTGTCGATAACCATCGGCCAGAACTTCAGCGGCACATTGTCAGAAATCCCCCAAAGTGTTGGAAACCATCTCCTCGGGCCACCCGTGCCGGCTGATGGCACCTGCCCTGTCGGGAGCTCAGCCAGAGCGGTCAAATATCGAACATCATCGCGCCTGAAGGCAGGAAACGCATAAGGATTGCCAATCCCGAAATTCCAGGCTTCATACGGCCCCAGATAGTTCTTGAGCGATTCGACATCAAAGCTGCTGTCCGCAGCCGTGCTTTCGTCAGTCATGTCCGGCGCTCCTGCTCAGAGTTCGAATTCGTCTACGGCCTTGAGCCAAAGCCATTCGAACAGCTCGCTTTTCGCCACATTGCAGTTCGAGAGTTCGCTGACGCCGTGATCTTTCCAGACCGGATCCTTGTACTGCGACAGCATAAAGTCGGAGTCGCCTTTGGCCGCGTATTTCAAGCCGGTCATGGTGTTCGTGATACCGCACTTGTTCAGAATGATCTCCGCGATCATCTTGCCGAGCAGGGCACCCGCCCAGCTGTCGATGGGATAATGAACACCGGCGACGGTCCTGCTGACAGAAATACGCTCGGCCTGCTTGAACAGAAGATTTTTGCGTTTGTCAGGATCCGGATAGTGCGACCCGGTGGCATCGACCAGACCCGCCAAAAGATGCGCTACAGCAAAAGCTTCTGTTGCATGTGCGCTCGGAAATGCCCCGTGACCGGGTGTCGGGATCATCGGTAACACTGTTGCACCAATGCGATCAGGCCTGCGAATGGCCAGGTGGTGTTTCACGATCATCGCCACGTGTGCCGCCAGAACCTGGCAGACAGTGATCAACTCGAAAGTCTTCGCGTTGCGGGCAGCATGGAGCCCAAGGATCATGGCAAAATAGGGCGTTGGAAACCCGAGCTGGGACGTGATTTCCGGCGTTCTTTCCGGGCGCTGGTCCATGTAGGCGCGCACGTATTTCAGCTGCTCGTCAAACACAGCCGCCGCAGGACGCACGATCTCAAAAAACGACTGGACGGTGCCGCCAGAACCCTGGTGGCTCAACGTCACTGATTCTGGTTCGTTCTTGTCCACGGTCCAACGCAGTTCGCTGAGAAAGTCACTCAAGTAAAGGGATGCCCGCACCCAATCGCCCCAATAGTCGAGATTGTCGGCTGACGAAAACGCCAATTCGCGCGACGCATGCGATTCGTCATCACCGGCAGCATGACTTATGGCTTGAGCACTGACCTGCAGCCCTTGGACAGTTGCAGGGTCCAGGACCGGAACCGTACCTGCGCCCAGAAAACTACCGAGCCCGGTGGCGTTCAAATTGCCGACGCCGCCGACGCCGCCGACGCCACCAACTCCGCCAACACCACCAACACCGCCAACACCGCCGTAATAAGCCATTTTCATTCCCCTTCTTAAATCACGTTATTGAAAGCCTGCCGCGCGCAACGAACGTGCAACGTTTTGCCCAAGCTGATGGTCCGCTGCAGGGTGCGCGCGCATGTAATCATCAACCGAAAAGTTCGGCTGTCTGCGGCGCAGTTCCTCTGCAACCTCTTTTGCCTCTTCGTCTCGACCCAAAAAGTGAAGTGCGGTGATCTTTGCCCGCAGCGTTGACAGATGCCGCTGGTTTCGGGCGAGCGAATTGTCGGCAAACTTCAAGGCCGTCTCGTAATCTTCCGCGGCCAGATATGCCGTCGCACTCAACGAGTCGAAATAGTATTTGAAGGGGTCGATCGGCGACAGCTGCCGCGCCTTTTCGGCCGCATGGACAGCTTGCGAGCCTGCATCCTGAAATGCGAACAACGTACCTCTCAGCAACCAGGAGAGTGCCTCGTTCGGATTGTGTTCGAGAGCCGTGGAATAGCGCTCCGAGGCGACGTCCAACCTTCTCAACAAGTTGTTGTGCGCGAACCCGTCAATCGTGAGGCAGAACGCACTTTCAGGATCGATATCGAGTGCCTTGGAGGTATTGCTGATCGCACCCTTCGTATCCTTTACCGGATCCGAACTCCAGCCATTGAACACGCTCAAGACGTGCCATTTGCCACGCCAGGCATGTACTTCAGCCGATTGCGGCGTTCTGGAAATGGCCTCATCAAGGATCTCCCGCGATTTTGCAAAATCACGCAAAGTCGGCCGGTGCATCAGGCTGACGCCGGCCATGAGCAGCCTGTGATCGGCAATTTCGCTGATCGGGCGTCCACGCACATAGTTCAGCGTATCGGACGCGATTGCACTGCCGACGGACCGCACGATATTCGACAGACCTTCACCGGCATCCTTCAGGAAATCCCGGCGATTGGTGCTGTATTGCCGCGTCCAGAGGATGCGGCCGGTTTCAGCGTCCAGAAAGTCGATATCCGTTATGACTTCCTCGTCGTCCTGCCGAATACTGCCGCACACGCAATAATCAACGGCGAGTTTCGAACGAACCGATCCGATGTCGATCTGGCGTCCAGCGAGCGCCCGGCTTGAAAGATGCGAAATCACCGCCAGAAGATTGGTCCGCGACAGGGAGCGGCAGATTTCCTCGGCAAACCAGTCTCCCAGCGCTATGAGTTCCGGATTGTTTTCGACGCTCAAAAGCGGAACGACCGTTACGGTAGGTACGGGCGGGCGTGGAATTGGTGACGACGGTGCCCGGAACAAGGCGCTGATCTGTTCCGGGTTGCTTCGTATCAGTTCCCGCCAGCTCAGGTAATCGGGTGCCGGAATGTCCAACCCTTCCAGGAAGGTTCCCTGCCCCGGTTTGCCCGAAAAGACGACATTGTTCAGGTCGAGGGTTACCTCGGAATTGTTGGTTGTGATCAGTTGGGCAAAATAGGGCCCAAGCGCCGCCTTGATATCGGCCAGGGCACGCCGCAGGCTTTGCCGGCCGGTGTCATAACTCGAGACGCCCCAGAGTGTTTCCTGCAGGAAGGTCCGGCTTCTGCACCCATGCGGTGCGGTTGCCAGCAATGCGAACAAGGCACGGTGTTTCTTGCCCGTGACGTCAAACGCCCCCGGTTCCAGGGAGCGTACGATGCAGGACCCGAACAAGCTGATTTCCAATATCTTTGCGCGCATGCCCCGTCGCCTCGAGAAAACTACGTATCTATAGAACAGCACTTATAGTCACTATCCAACAGCCTCACACTTTTTTCACGCTCCTTCGCGTGGAACAGCCACTAAACTCACGCCGTGAGGAACAGAACCGTGAGCAGGAAAATTGTCAGACAAAAATGCTATTATTGACGATGTTTCGGATGTTGTTGATTTCTTCCTGGCCTGGAACAATCATCGTGAAACCGTATTGAAGATTTCGGAAATGGACCAGCTGGACAGCGAGCAGAAGAAGACACTTCACTGGCTCGTCAAGATGGCGGACAGGGTCAGCCTGACCGATCTGGAGAAGGACGATCTGCATTAGGGCATGCAGGAATTCCTCGATGAACGGTCACGGCCTTAAGCCGCTGCCATAACGGAAACAGCTCAGGCGCGACACTGGCGACGGGTCGCGGAGCCTCTTTTCGTGCTTGTGCAGACGGCTCATCAGTTCCATCCCTAATTGCCTTGGCCCCGGTTTCGCCGGGACCGAGGCCGGTGCCGCATTCTGATTTTTGCTCACGGGGATGACTTTGCGGTATCATCCTTGCCACAAGAGGTGACTCGCGCGGGGTACGCTGCGTGAGCAGTCACCCGGTTGCGGACAATCAAAGCGGTTTCAGATCCAGAATTTCATGAAAACATATCCGGTCGCGTTCCTGCTCGTGCTTCTTTTTGCCTCCCTGATGCCCGCGCAAGTTTTTGCGCAGGATGACGGCGTGCGCGTCCCCAATTTCTGGGACCCCAAGGCGGTCAGCGACCGGCCGAATTCCATTCCGGACAAGATCCAGTTCCTGGCAACCGACAACTACCCGCCCTTCGTCTTCCGGGACCCGCAGGGCCGGCTCACCGGCTTCAATGTGGATCTGGCGCGTGCGCTGTGCCAGGAACTCGGCAGTTCATGCGCGCTCCGGATCAAGAATTTCAACGTGCTTCTTTCCGCCCTCGACGAGGAAGAAGGCGATGCGATCATTTCCGGTCTCTCCCGGGGCCTGCCGGCAACCCGGCGTCTCAATTTCACCGACGACTATCTCAAGCTGCCCGCACGGTTCGTGGTCGCGGCGGGCAAAGCCGGCAACTTCGATGAACAGGCGCTCAACGGCAAGAAAATCGCAGTGGTGACCGGCTCCCGCTATGAGGCTTTTGCGAACCGGTTCTGGCCGGAAGCCGACATTGTCGGGTTGGAAAGCGTGTCCCTGGCACGAGACGCCGTGAAGAACGGGGAGGCCGACGCCCATTTCGGCGATGGATTGAGCCTCGCCTTCTGGCTCCCGAGCGAAGCGGCCGCGTCCTGCTGTACGTTTGCCGGCGGTCCCTGGCTGGAGCCGGGCTATTTCGACCGGGGCATGGCGATCGCGACACGCCCGGAAGATACCGAGCGCGCGGCGGCGCTCAACTACGCGCTGACACAGCTTCAGCAAAAGGGCATCTACCGGGAACTCTACCTGCGCTATTTTCCGCTCAGCTTTTACTGATTGCTGCGCACATCCATCGCTTCGGACTTTTCGGATTTCGTTTTTGAACCGCCCAGGAAGGGAATCGCGAGACTGAAGGGGAACTGATGCGCCTTCGG
The DNA here is from genome assembly GCF_030733265.1 of Roseibium sp. MMSF_3412. GTDB lineage: Bacteria > Pseudomonadota > Alphaproteobacteria > Rhizobiales > Stappiaceae > Roseibium. The sequence goes on from NZ_JASHJI010000001.1 coordinate 267,917, forward strand.
GGTGAGCGGCGCGCCAAGGCCGATCTCCATGCCGTCATGGCCCTTTTCCGGCTGATCGACATAGGTGCCGAACATCCGATCCCAGATCGACAGGTAGAAGCCGTAATTGCTGTCCGTTTCCCGCCGGATTACCGAGTGATGGACACGGTGCATGTCCGGTGTCACGATGACCAGGCGCAAAATCCTGTCGAGCCAAAGAGGCAAGCGGACATTTGCATGTCCGAAGACGGCAGAGGCGTTCAGCACGATTTCAAAGATCAGCACCGCCTCGACCGGGCCGCCCAGAGCGACGATCACAAGCCCCTTCCAGACGAAAGACAGAAGGATCTCGATCGGATGGAACCTGAGCGCCGTCGTCGCATCGACTTCGCTGTCGGCGTGATGGACGCGGTGGATACGCCAGAACCAAGGGATCTTGTGGGACGCGACATGCTGGCCCCACACGGCAAAATCGAGCGCGAAAAACGTCAGGATACCGGCGAGCGCCCCCGACCAGCCAAGCAGTCCGAACAGGCCCCAGCCGTTTTCCTGCGCCAGCAGCGCGAGCCCGACACCTCCGATCGGAAAGATCAAGCGCACCAGAAGGGAGTCCAGCAGGATCAGGCCCCAGTTTGTCGGCCAGCGTTTCAATCGCCCGTTTTCCAGACGGCGCCGGGGCAAACCTGCTTCCAGCAACGCCATCACCAGAAAAATGCCGGCAAAGCAGGCCATGCGTAGCTGGTTTATGTCGATCTGTTCAAACATTCCGTCTCGTGTCCGCTGGCCCTTCAAGGCACCTTGCCAAGTCCCGAAAGGCGCGCTAGTCACCTGAATCTGAAGTTCGCTTCGGAGGCTGCAGAAGCAATGATGCGAATTTCAAATTCACCGCACCAGGGCAACTGGCAACGGGATCTTTTATTTCACCATTCGTGAAAATATAGCCCACACTCCCAAAAAAGAAGCTGCGACAGATCACATCACCATGAGCGACTTTCTCTGGACCCGTCCCGAAACCGAACCTGCGGCAACGCTGCTGATGGCGCATGGCGCCGGAGCACCCATGGATTCTGCGTTCATGGAAAAACTCGCCAACGCGCTCGCCGCTGAGGGCGTTGCTGTGGCGCGCTTCGAGTTCGCCTACATGGCCGGGCGGCGCACCGGCGGCCCCAAAAAGCCGCCGCCGCGCGCGGATCGCCTGACCGGAGAGTTTCAGACCGCACTTCAAACCCTTCTCAGAGACAGCGGCGGCCCGTTGCTTCTGGGCGGCAAATCGATGGGCGGACGCGTTGCGGCGATGCTCGGCGGAGGTGGTTCGCTCCCGCAAAGGGTACGCGGCATCTGCTGCTTCGGCTATCCGTTTCACCCCACCGGCAAACCGGACGCCGAATGGCGTCTGTCGCCGCTAGAGGAAAGCAAGCGACCGGTTCTCGTTCTTCAGGGAGACCGGGACCCGTTCGGGTCGAAGGTGGAACTCGATGCGGTGGCTCTGCCGGGGAGCGTTACCCTGACCTACCTGGAAGACGGCAATCACGACTTCGGCCCGCGCGGAAAATCGCCGGCGACGCTGGACGGCAACATTCAAAAGGCTGCCAAGGAAGTCGCGTCGTTCACAGGATCACTCGCTGATTAAGCCCATCATTCGGCAGGCGTCACGCTCCGGCCGCTCCCCGGCAGGGCATGCCGGTTTTGACGTCTGCTCAGGAAAATAACCCGGCCAATATCATCACCGATCATGACAAGCGCCGGCACGAGCACAAGGACAAGCGCGGTCGCGGTCGCCAGGCCAAACACGATCGTGATGGCCATGGGCAGCAGGAACTGGGCCTGCAGGCTGGTTTCGAACATGAGCGGCAACAACCCGCCAATGGTTGTCATCGAGGTCAACAGGACGGCACGCAGACGATCGCAACTGGCACCGATTGCCGCCGCATCCAGATCCTCACCTCCCGATAGACGCTCTTCAAAACGCGCGACAAGGATGATCGAGTTGTTCACGAGAATGCCGGCCAGTCCGAGCAGCCCGATCATGCTGAGGATGGTCAGGTTGAAGCCCATCGCGTAGTGCCCGACAATCGCGCCGACGATGCCGAAGGGAATGATCGACATCACCACAACAGGCCTTGAATAGCTTCCGAAGATCGCCGCCAGAATAATGTAGATCCCGGCCACGGCCATGAGGATGCCGGTCAGGAGATCGGAAAATGCGTTCGACTGTTCTTCCGCCCGTCCGGCAAAGGAGTATTCCAGACCGTATTTCTGCGACAAAGCCGGCAGGAATTCCTTGTTCAGTTCCGCGATGATCTCGTTGTTCGAGGTGATCGTGCTGTCGACATCGGCAACGACCGTGACAACAGTGCGGCCATCGCGCCGCAGGATCACGGAAAAGCCCTGTGCATCGGTCAGATCGACGATCTCCGTCAGCGGGACGAACTCGCCTGCGGGCGTGCGCAGGGAAAGTTGTCTCAGCGCCGCGGTGCCGTCCGCATCGAACACCTGTTTGACCCTGACGGAAACCTCCTCGTCGCCTTCGGCAAAGCGCCGGGCGATGTTGCCCTCAAAGGCGTTGCGGATCTGCCGGGCCGCGCTTTCAACGGTAAAGCCAAGCGCCCGGCCACGCGGGGTGAGTTCAACCAGCAGCTCCGGCTTGCCCCAGGGGAGATCGTCCTCCACGGCGCTCGTGCCCGGGAATGCGGAGAGTTCCTCCTGCAGTTCTTCGGCTGCTGCCTTCAACTCCTGCAAGGACGCGCCGGTCAGTCGAATGTCGAGGTCACGACCCGGTGGACCGCCACGCCGTTCCGCGACAGCGACGCGAGCCGCTCCTGGAATTGCGGGCAGCGCCGCGCGCCAGGCGCGAACGATCTCCGGCGTGCGGATCGTGCGATCCTCCGAACGGCTCAGCTGAACGGAAATGTTTGCGACGTTGTCGCCGCGATTGTTCCCTGCCTGTCCGAGGGTCGCATATGTCGCATTCACCAGCGTCTCGCCGTTGTCGCGGGTCAGATCGGCTTCGGCGTCCTTGAGCGCCTGCTCGATCCTTGCAATGCCTTCGATCGCCTCGGCTTCGGGGATGCCGGCATGGAAGAAGACCGACGCGGTCAGGTTTTCTGCTTCCGGAGACGGGAAAAAGGTGAAACCGACGCGGCCGCCGCGGACGAGCCCCACCGCGAGAACCATTGCCGCAATTGCAACGGCAAGCGTCACGTACCGCCAGTGAACGGCCAGGGAGACAAAGGCCCGGAACGGATAATCGCGGACCCAGCCGAAACCGGTGTCGAACCCGCGCCGGAACCAGCTTTGCCGCGCCGGATCCCGTTCTTGCTGTTTCCTGCGGCGCAACGCCATCAGCAACGTCTCGAAAGCAAGGGCAAAGATAAAGCAGACGCCAATCACGATCATCTCGAACACGAACACGCCCGCCGTGTCCCGCAAGCTGCGCAGGGGATCGTCAACGACATCAAGATAAGGCGGCACGGAGATGTCCGGCTGCGCGACAAGCGCACTCAGGAAGAAGGCCGGTACGCCGGCAACGATCACGACGCGCCACCAGCTCCAGCCGGGCCTGCGCCCGAGCGCGTGCGAAAGGTGACCCGGCAGCACGAGGAAACACTCGATCAGCGAGGCAATCACAACCGCGATCACGACGATGGGCAGCGTGCCCATGATCTGCCCGAGCACATCGCCGATCAGGAGTATGGGCAGAAAGGCCGCGATCGTTGTCAGACTTGCCGCAAAGATCGGGGCCAGCATCGTGGTCGCGCCGTTGACCGCCGCTTCATCAGGGTCGTCGCCCATGCTCTGGCGTGTCGCCGTATGCTCACCAACCACAATGGCATCATCGACAATGACACCCAGCATCATGATCAGCGCGAACATGGAGATCATGTTGATGCTCTCGCCCATGAGCCACATGATCCCGAGCGTTGCCATCATCGCCACCGGAATGCCGGCGGCGACCCAAAGCGCTATCCTGGCATTCAGGAAAAGAAACAGGATGGCGACAACCAGTACCAGCCCGGTCAGGCCGTTTTCGAGCAGAAGCGTAATGCGGCCCTTCACGGCGTCGGCACGCACATCGTATTTCAGGATTTCCAGGGTCTGCGGCAGCTGCTGGGAAATCTCGGCAAGATAGTCGTCGACGATCTGCGCAGCTTTCAGCGTGTCGGTTTTCTCGGTCCTGAGAATTTGCAGCTCAATCGCGCGGGTTCCATTGGAAAATCCCTGGTTCTCGCTGGAATCGAAGTCCCTGACAACGGTTCCTATATCATCGACGAGGGTCTTCTCGCCGGAGGCGAAAGACTTGACCTCCACCCTGCCGACGGCTTCCGGGGAGCGGTCTTCGGAAAGGGCGCGGATCTGTCTTTCAACATCGCCGTCCAGATTGCCGGCAGGCACGTCGATCGTGTTTCCGGCAATCTGACCCGCAACGTCAGAGATCGTCAGGTCGAGACGCCTCAATTCCCGCTCCGGAATCTCGACCAGATATTCCGGCGCGCGGTAGCCATAAAGCTCGACCTTGTCGATGCCGCGCGCAAGCAGATCGTCGCGCATCTGGCGCGCGAACACCTTGAGCGCCTGCTCCGAAAAGGGGCCGCGCAGCGCGATCGTTGCAACACCGTCGGTAAAGGTGGATGCTGACACGACCGGTGTTTCGGAATCAACCGGCAATGTCGTGACGCCGGAAATCGCCTGCTCCACGTCCGACAGCGCCTGCTGCATGTTGGTGCCTTCGATGAACTCCATCTGCACCGATGCGGCCCCTTCGCGGCCATAGGAGACGATCTCGTCGAGCCCGTCGATGAAACGCAGTTCCGGCTCAATCACCTCTAGAATGTTCGTGGTGACATCCTCGGCACTCGCACCCGGCCAGATCACCGAAACGGAGATCCTGTCGGTCTTCACGGTCGGAAAGAACTGGGTGTTCAGCTTCGCCAACCCGTAGGCCCCAAAGAGCACCATCACCACCATGATGAGATTGGCGGCATTTGCGTGCCGGACAATCAGTTCAAGAAAGCCTCTGGACCGGATCTGTCTCATCGCCGTGCCCCCGTCTACTGCGCGTCGGCGTTGCGATTGCCCGCCGTTTGCGCAGCGCCGTCTTCGCCCTGGGGTGTCGGCGCTTCGCGTGCGGAAACAGCCACGTCATTGACCAGCAGGCCCGCTCCTGCCTCAGGAATGCGTGTTGTCAGCAGGGTTTCCCCGGGCTGGAGATTTCCTCTCACCAGAATGAAACCATCATCAATGGCCAGGGCCTCGACCTTGCGCGGTTCGAGCCGACTGTCCTTGACGACATAGACCGTGCCTTCGCCGTAATATCCGGTTTCTGGAATGCGAAAGCTTTGCAGATAGGTCTGATCCGGCAGCGATACCTCGACAAACGCACCCGGGCGCAATGGCACCGCGGCATCCGTATTGTCGATCGCGGCAATCAGTTCCACGCCGCCGCGCGTGCTGGCAACATCGGCACCCACGCGGGATACCTTTGCCGGATAGGTGACAGGCGTGTTGCCCAGATACCAGGTCACGTTGACGGGACGGCCAATGACGGTTCCGCTGTCCGCAAGCAGTCGGCCGTACTGGTTGTCGGAGAGCGTGAAGCGGACTTCGAACTCATCACTGCTGTAAAGCGACACCACCGCGTCATTGACGCTGACCAGACGACCGGGCTCGGCCGCCTCCGTGCGCACAACGGCGTCGAAGGGAGCCCTCAGGATCGTGTTGTCGAGCTGACGGTTCGCGTTTTCAAGACCCCATTCGAGGCGCTTTACGGTTGCCGTCTGCTGCACGACCTTGGCTTGTTCAAGCGCGAGAGAGTTCTGACGCTGCTCGACCGCCTGCTGGCGCTGTGAAACGAGCAATCGCCTGTCGTCAACCGTTCGTTCCGTCACCGCACCGCGTCCGATCAGTTCCTCGGCACGTTCCAGGTCCCTTTCCGCAAACTCAAGCTGTTCCTGCGCACGGACAACATTGGCCTTTTCCAGTTCAACGCGGCCTTCGCTTTCGACCAGCCCGGCGTTTGCCTCGGCAAGGTTGGCTTCCGCCTCGGTCACGGCCCCCTCGTAGTCGAAGCGATCGATCGCAACGAGCAAGTCTCCTTGCGAAACGTGGCCCCCGGCTTTCAGGTCGGGATGAACTTCCGTGACCTCTCCGCCAACGAGCGACCGGAGTTCGACTTCGCGCCCTGCCGCGGTTTCACCGAAGACGCGGATGTCGGGTGCGAAATCACCCAGTTCCAGAACCGTGGTGACGACCGCGTAGCTGCGTTCCTGGATCGGCCGCTTGGCAACTTCGGGCTTGGTTGCCACGAGCGTTTTCATGCCCATGAATGCGCCCACCAGGATCGCGAAGGCGATCAAGGCCTGAAGGAGAGCTTTGAGGATCAGCATCACCCTTCGCCAGCCGTTTCCCGGTTGCGGGTCGGCTGGGGGGAGGAATTCGGAAACCGGTTCCTTTCCGGGTTCCTGAGGCAAGGACTGCAACATTGTCTGCGTTCCGGACTACCGTTTCCTGGGCAAAGTTTAGAACTGCGTGCTTGCAGATAGATTTACTTCGCACTGCAAAATTCAAGTCCCGCATACGCCCTGGCACGCAAGATGACACCTTCAAAAGTGTAACGAAATGTGTCTGAAGACTCAAAATTGTCCCGCGGTCCGGGAGATCAGCGGTCGAAATCGTATTTCGCGTTGCAGAATTCACAGGTCACTTCGATCCTGCCATTCACGGTCATTTCGTCGATTTCTTCCACGCTGAAGCCTGCCAGCACGCCCTCTATCTTTTCGCGTGAACAGCGGCACTTGTCCGCCAGCGGCTGCGCATCGAACAGACGGACGCCACGCTCGTGGAACAGCCGGAAAAGCAGCATCTCGACGCTGACTTCCGGATCGGTCAGTTCATCGTCCTGAACGGTATCCACCAGCACCTTGGCCTCGACCCAGGCATCGTCTTCTTCCACCTCGTGCGGCACGGTGCCTTCCGGCGCGTCCCCGGGATCGATATCGGCCTGCTTCAGGCGCTCGGGCGCTTCGGGCAGAAACTGAATGAGAATACCACCGGCGGTCCAGGTCCTGGCGTGACCCTCCCCTTCCTTGCGCGTATAGAGTTCTCCGACACCAAGACGCACTTCCGTCGGGATCTGCTCCGATCGCTCGAAATAGCGCCGTGCGACTTCCTCAAGCGAAATGCCGTCAAGCTCGACCAGCCCCTGGTAGCGCTGCATATGCTGACCCTGATCGATGGTCATCGCCAGATGACCATGGCCGAGCAATGCCTCGGGCGTCGCCTTGCCGGCCGCCATCAGCGCCTGAACACGGTCATTGTCAAAGGTCGCGCAGGCCCGGATTGCGTCGGGAGACGCAAAATCGACCACCAGCATGGAGACGGGACCCTCGGTCTGGGTCTGGAGCGTGAACCGGCCGTCGAATTTCAGCGAGGTGCCGAGCAGACCGGTCAGGACAATCGCTTCCGCCAGAAGCCGGGAGACCGGTTCGGGATAGTCATGCCGTCCGAGAATGCCATCCAGGACAGGTCCGAACGCCACGGCGCGTCCGCGCACATCCAGTTCCTCGACGGCAAAGGGCCGGACAGCGTCCAGCCCCGCGGGTGCGATACCCAGTTCTTCAAGATTCAATGCCACGTCGGCTTTGCCTCAATCCTTGCCGAAGCACCAGGCCAGAATGCCCTTTTGGGCGTGCAGCCTGTTTTCGGCTTCATCAAACACCACCGAATTGGGGCCATCCATGACCTCGGACGTGACTTCCTCGCCGCGATGCGCGGGCAGGCAGTGCATGAAGAGCGCATTGCCGTTTGCTTCCGACATCAGACGCTCGTTGACCTGATACGCACTCAAGAGGTTGTGGCGCGATTCAGAATCGTCGTCGCCCATGGATACCCAGCAATCTGTGATCACACAGTCGGTTCCCTTGACCGCCTCATATGGGTCCGTTGTCACCTGAATGGAACCCCCTTTGGCGCGCGCGACGTCGATTAGCTCCTGCGGCGGAGCGAGTTCGCCCGGGGTTGCGATACGCAGCTCGAAATCGAAGCGCGGCGCGGCGTGGATCCAGGAGGCAAGGACATTGTTGCTGTCGCCCGTCCAGGCAACACTTTTGCCCCGGATCGAACCGCGGTGCTCTTCGAATGTCATCAGGTCGGCCATGATCTGGCACGGATGCGAGATCTTGGTGAGACCGTTGATCACCGGAACCGTGGCATGCTCTGCCAGTTGATTCAGCTCATCGTGATCCAGGATCCGGATCATGATGGCATCGACGAAGCGCGAGAGAACCTTGGCGGTATCGCTTATCGATTCCCCGCGCCCGAGTTGCATCTCCGCACCGGTGAGCATGAGCGTCTCGCCGCCGAGTTCGCGCATGCCGACATCGAAGGAGATGCGCGTGCGCGTGGACGGCTGCTCGAAGATCATCGCCAGGACCTTGCCGGCAAGCGGTCCCTCGCCGCGGCGGACGCCGTTGCGGGTTGCCTTGATCTTTTTCGCGGTCTGAAGGATGGCACGCAGTTCGTCGCCTTCGAACTGCGTCAGGTCCAGGAAGTTCCGGTAAGCTCCGTTGGCGGTCATTCGGCCGCTCCTTCCACCAGCTTCGCTTCAACGACCTGTGCGGCCTGTTCCAGGCGCTCCACGGCTGTCGCAATCTCTTCTTCGGTCATGGTCAGCGGCGGCATGATCCGGACGACGTTGTCGCCTGCAGGAACCGCCAGAAGGCCCGCTTCCCGCGCCGCGGCGACATAGTCACCTGCCGGCACAACGCATCTCAGTCCGAGCATCAGTCCCATGCCTCGCACCTGATCGAGAACCTGGGGATGCCCGTCAACGAGGCCGGCGAGTTTCTGTTTGAAGCTGAGCCCCTTCTTCTGAACATCCTCCATGAACCCGTCAGCCAGGATCACGTCGAGAACAGCATTGCCGACCGCCATGGCGAGCGGGTTGCCGCCGAAGGTGGTCCCGTGGGTCCCAGGCGCCAGCGCGGTTGCCGTTTCGGCGGTTGCCAGGCACGCGCCGACGGGAAATCCGCCGCCGATACCCTTTGCGACAGCCATGATGTCCGGACTGATGCCCGCCCATTCATGCGCAAACAGCTTGCCGGTCCGGCCGACGCCGGTCTGGATCTCGTCGAATATGAGCAGGATGCCCTGATCGTCGCAGATCTGCCGCAGGGCGCGCAGGAAGTCGGGCTGGATCTCGCGAATACCGCCCTCGCCCTGGATGGGCTCGATGGCGAGCGCGGCAGTCTGAGGCCCGATCGCGGCCTTCAGCGCATCCAGATCACCTGCCGGAACCTGATCGAAACCCGGCGCCTTCGGCCCAAATCCCTCCAGGTATTTTTCCTGGCCGCCGGCGGCGATCGTGCCGAGCGTCCGGCCGTGGAATGCGCCTTCGAAGGTGATGATCTGATACCGGTCCGGCTGACCGTTGTCGTAATGATACCGGCGCGCGCATTTGATCGCTGCTTCCATCGCCTCGGCACCGGAGTTCACAAAAAGCACCTTGTCGGCAAAACTCGCCTCGGCGAGCCGCCGCGCCAGACGTTCACCCTCGGGCATCTGGTGCAGATTGGAGACGTGCCAGAGCTTTGCCGCCTGCTCCTGCAGGGCCGCAACGAGATGCGGATGGCTGTGACCGCAGGAGTTCACCGCGATGCCGGACCCGCAGTCGAGGAATCGTCGGCCGTCGGTCGTAACCAGCCAGACACCTTCCCCGTGATCGAATGTCAGGTTCGATCTTGCGTAGTTTCCGAATAGTGCAGTCGCGGACATAACCTCGTGTAACTCCCTAGAGCATTCTGGCTGCTGTCAGTGCAAGCCGGTGGCTCCTTGCGTTTGAAATCAACCAGGACAATGAGCCGGCCATCCCGGCCGCGCATTCCCGGATCTGGAAAAGCTTATCGCCGCAACGAAACATGCGTTTCGCACCGATGCGTCCCGAAAGTGGAAATAAGCCAAAACGCAACGTGCCGCCCCGAAGAGGCGGCACGTTGCGCTCTTGTTATACACCGTCATCACGGTGATCTGTCAATGGCCCGCGCGCGCGGAAGCTCCGAAACCGAATTCGTAAAATTCCCGAAGAGCTTACCATAACTGGGGAAAAGTCGTTTCATCCCCAACTGCTTTGCGCGCAACGGTTGCCTGCCAAATTAACGTTATTGTAACCTTTGGCCTATCAGACACGAGATCTCGTGGGACAAACCATCCAGAGGCACAAGATATGCCACACTGGACGTGTGGGTGCACGTCCTTCAGGGGATGATTGGCTTTTTGAGCCAGACAAAAGGGTGCGGGCAATGAGTTGGACGAACGAACGGGTTGAACTGCTCAAGAAACTTTGGAGCGAAGGCCTGAGCGCAAGCCAGATCGCAGGCGAACTTGGCGGTGTGACGCGAAACGCGGTCATCGGAAAGGTGCATCGGCTCGGGTTGTCGGGCCGCGCCAAGACGTCCAGTTCGGCCGGCAAACCCCGCCGTCCACGCGCAGCCGCACCGGCAGCGGGCGGTGCGCCGAAAAAGCCGGTTAGTCCGCCGCAGTCGGTCGGTGCAACGGCACTGAAGGCTGATACTGCGCCGGATCCCGTGGTCGAGCTCAAGCCGCGTGTGGAACCGGTGCCTGAAATGGTCGTGCCGATATCGGAACGTGCCAGCATTCTCACGCTGACCGAGCGCACCTGCAAATGGCCGATCGGAGATCCGGCAACGGACGACTTCTATTTCTGTGGCCGGCAGTCGGACCCCAACGTGCCCTACTGCACTTATCACTGCAAAATTGCCTATCAGCCCGTCGCCGACCGCAGGCGCGACCGCAAGACCGTCGCCCGGGCTTCCTGACGTAAACCGCATCGATTTTAAGAAACCCGCCGAACGGCGGGTTTTTTGTATTTATTTACCTTACCTAGAGAAACATCTCTTATTGCGTCACCCATATACCCTTCTGTGACCGATATTACAGATAATCCCTGAAACTCTTCTAACTTGAAGCCATCAATGACACAGAGTTGCTTGAATACATAAGAACTCTGAATCTCATTTTCGGAATTTTACATTCCTGGCGACTAAACTATTAGAGGATCAGAATGAAATATCTTACAAAAACCGCCGTTACCGCACTAGCACTCGGTTTGACTGTTTCCACGCCTGGCCTTGCGGACCCCTCCTCCATGTTCATTCTGGATGCTTCCGGGTCAATGTGGGGCCGTCTGGATGATGGGCGTCACAAGATCACGGCTGCACGCGAAGTCATGGGCGACCTTACGTCAAAGCTTCCCGCTTCGCTGAATGCTGGCCTGATCGCCTACGGCCATAGACGCAAAGGGGACTGCTCAGACATTGAAGTGGTCCACCCGGTGTCGGCTGCAGGTGGCGCGGTTATCGGAACCAAGATCGGGTCTATCTCGCCACGCGGAAAAACGCCGATTACGGAAGCACTGCGTCTCGCCGCCGACACGCTGACCGGAAACGAGGAGGACAGAACCATCGTTCTGGTCAGCGATGGAATCGAGACTTGCGAAGGCGATCCCTGCGCCCTTGCGGAAGCGCTTCACAAATCAGATGCCGGACTCAAGATTCACGTGGTTGGATATGGCGTAGACGCGAAGGCGCAGAACCAGCTGCAATGTGTCGCCGAGAAGGGTGGCGGAGCGTATTTCACGGCGAACGATACCTCCGGTCTCACCGACGCTCTCACCCAGGTCACCGAGAGCATATCCAATCAGAAAGAAATCGTTGTTGAAGCGCCGGAAGTCACGGCAACCGCAAGCACGATCCAGCTGCAGATCGCCGGCCCTGGAACCATCAAGCTGAAACTCGCCGACTGGGCCCAGATGCCCAAGTACTGGAAAATCACCAACCCGGAAACCGCGGAAGAAATGGCGAAGGTCACCGAAGACAGCGTTTCCGCCATGCCGGGATCATATCAGCTTGTCTGGCGGCATCTCGAACATGGTGCGCAGGAAGTGACACTTCCCGAAGTGGTGTCCGTTACATCGGGTCAAACGACCGAAGTATCCATCGACACCGGTCTCCAGCTTGTACCGCCAACTGGTCAGGACAAACCGTATTACTGGCAATTGCTGACCAATGACAGCGATCTTGAAAACGGCTTCAGAAAAAGAGAACCCGCCGCCTGGTATTGGGTCTGGGACGCCGTGCCGGTTCCCCCTGGTGAATACACGCTGATTGTGCGTCAAAGCGAGCATGATCATTCTGAGGTAAATCTCGGGAAGATCTCACTGGAAAAAGGAAAGTTGCAACAGATTGCACTCGATCAGGGTCTCAATCTTTACTGGAATGAGGACTGGGACGGCATCTCCTATCTCAAGGTCACGGACTCAAGCGGTGTTGAAACCAAGTTCGACGGACGCGGTCCCGTGTTCCTGGCACCAGGCACCTATGATCTTGCGTTGCGGCTGACCGAACACAATCACACGGAGGCGGACTTCGGCACGATCACTGTTCCCGAACAAGGATTTGTCGACGCCAAGCTGACATCCGGGATCAGGTTCGACACACAGATCCCTGGAGAGATCAAGGTCACCGCCAGAAATCTCGACACCGGCCGCGAAGCGTCAATCAACTGGAGCGGGACTTCCAGAAACCCTTGGCCGCCCATGCCGCTCGGCGCGGGGCGCTACCAGATCGATATGCAGATAAAGGGCTCTGCGCCCATGACGATCGTGCCGGAAGTCACGATTGAGCCAGGACAATTCATCACAGCAAAGATGTGAGGCAATGCTCTCGAAAATACCCGCTGTTCCAGCGGGTATTTTTTTGACCTTGCAGTCGGACGACGCGACGCGAGCGCCTCAGCTGGCGACCGAGAACTGATCGTTAAAGGCGTAGCCCGCACCGCGGACAGTGCGGATCGGGTCCTTCGCCTTGCCGCGGTTGAGGGCCTTGCGCAGCCGCCCAACATGAACGTCCACGGTGCGTTCGTCGACATAGACGTCATGTCCCCAGACGCCATCGAGCAGTTGTTCGCGCGAGAACACACGGCCAGGCGAAGTCATCAGGAATTCCAGCAAGCGGAACTCGGTCGGACCCAGGTGGATTTCCTTGGTGCTGCGGCGCACGCGATGCGTCTCTCGGTCCAGCTCTATGTCGCCCGAGCGCAGCATCGTCGAGACGACTTCGGGGCTGGCACGGCGCAGGATCGCGCGGACGCGGGCCATGAGTTCGGGAACAGAAAACGGTTTGACGACATAATCGTCGGCGCCGGTGGACAAGCCCCGGATGCGTTCCGCCTCCTCGCCGCGGGCTGTCAGCATGATCACCGGCAGACGCTCGGTGTCTTCACGCGCGCGCAGACGCCGGCAGAGTTCAATGCCGGACAGTCCCGGCAGCATCCAGTCCAGAAGCAACAGATCAGGCAGGCTTTCGCGCAGGCGGATCTCCGCCTCGTCACCGCGCACGCAGGACTCGACCTGATATCCTTCCGCTTCCAGATTGTATCTTAAAAGAAGGCTGAGAGGTTCTTCGTCCTCAACGATGAGCACCTTCGGCATTCAACTTCGCTCCGATTGTCCGGCCGGCACTGTGACGCCAGCCCAAAAATTCGAGCCGTTTCCCCGGCTCAGACAGCACCCGACATCTCGTCGACCTTTTCACGGTCTTCCGGCAGGCGCTCGCCGGTCACCATGAAATAGACGTTTTCGGCGATGTTGGTTGCGTGGTCGCCGATACGCTCAATGTTCTTGGCGCAGAACAGCAGGTGGACGCATTGCGTGATGACACGGGGGTCCTCCATCATGTAGGTCAGCAGTTCCCGGAAGAGGGACGTGTAGATTGCGTCCACCTCCGCATCGGCTTCCTGGACGCGTCGTGCAGCTTCCGCGTCCCGGCGCGTATAAGCGTCCAGAACCTGCTTCAGCTGGCCAAGGGCAAGTTCGGTCATGTGCTCGACACCGATCGCCAGCTTCTTGGACTGCAGATTGTTGTCGATGGCAATCGCACGCTTTGCAACGTTCTTGGCAAGATCGCCGACGCGCTCAAGGTCGTTGGCAATCCGGCTTGCCGCCGTGATTTCACGCAGGTCCTGGCCCATCGGCTGACGGCGCGCGATCATTTCAATCAGCTTCGCCTCAACAGCCTGATGGAGTGCATCGAGACGTTCGTCATTTGCTATCGTGGTTTTGGCCAGCTCATGATCCTGAGAAACAAGCGCTGCGACCGCGTCGGCAAACGCGCGCTCCGCCAGGCCGCCCATTTCGGCAACTTTCCCGGCCATTTCCGTCAGTTCCTCGTCATACGCCGAGACAATGTGTTCAGACATCGTGTGTCTCCTTCCGATTTCGGAATTCCGCCTAGCCGAAGCGGCCAGTGATGTAATCCTGAGTGCGCTTGTCTTTCGGATTTGTGAAAATGTCCTCGGTCAGACCTTCTTCAACCAAAACCCCGAGGTGAAAGAATGCGGTGCGTTGCGAGACACGGGCAGCCTGCTGCATGGAGTGAGTCACGATCACGATCGTGTAGTTCTCGCGCAACTCGTCGATCAGTTCCTCGACCTTTGCCGTTGCGATCGGGTCGAGTGCGGAACAGGGCTCATCCATCAGGATGACTTCAGGGCTGACGGCGATGGCCCGCGCGATGCAGAGGCGCTGCTGCTGGCCACCAGACATTCCGGTTCCAGGTTCATCCAGACGGTTCTTGACCTCTTCCCAAAGACCGGCCTTCTGCAGGCTGGACGAGACGATGTCGTCAAGCTCGGCCTTGTTGCGGGCGAGACCGTGGATACGCGGGCCGTAGGCGATGTTGTCATAAATTGACTTCGGGAACGGGTTCGGCTTCTGGAATACCATGCCGACCTTTGCGCGTAATTGCACCGGATCCACTTTCGGATCGTAGATATCCTCGTTGTCGATCTTGATCGATCCTTCAACGCGGCAGATGTCGATCGTGTCGTTCATGCGGTTGATGGTTCGCAGGAACGTGGACTTGCCGCAGCCGGACGGTCCGATGAAGGAGGTCACCGACCGCGGCTGGATCTCGATGTCGACGTCCTTGATGGCGTGGTTCTCGCCATAGAAGACCTGGACCTTGTTTGCGGAAATCTTGCTCTCGGTCATGTCTTTCGCCTGTTCAATGCTCGGCATTTCATTCATCGCATCAGTCCTTACCAGCGGCGCTCAAACCTGCGGCGCAGGATGATCGCGATAATATTCATTGAAAGGAGGAAAATCAGCAGGACAATAATTCCACCCCAGGCTTTCTCGGTAAAGGCGAGGTCCGACCGCGCAGCCCAGGTGTAGATCTGGGCCGGCATTGCCGAATTCGGCTCCGTGAAACCGGCGATGAACCCGTCCGGATATCCGCGCGCGACAAATCCGACCATGCCGATCAGGAGAAGCGGCGCTGTTTCGCCAAGGGCCTGTGCGAGACCGATGATGGTGCCGGTCAGGATGCCGGGCATGGCCAGCGGCAGTACGTGATGGAACGTCGCCTGCATCTTGGACGCCCCGACACCGAGCGCGGCATCCCGGATACTCGGAGGAACCGCCTTCAGTGACGCGCGTGTCGAAATGATGATCGTCGGCAGCGTCATCAGCGTCAGAACCAGACCGCCGACCAGTGGTGCAGACTGCGGCAGATGCATGAACTGGATGAACACCGCCAGACCGAGAATACCAAACACGATCGAGGGAACGGCGGCCAGGTTGGAGATATTCACCTCGATCAGGTCCGTGAACCGGTTCTGCGGAGCGAATTCCTCAAGATAGATGGATGCGGCCACCCCGATCGGGAGCGACAGGAACAGCACCACCAGCATCATGAAGAAAGACCCGATCACCGAAGCGCCAATGCCTGCGGCGGCGGCGTTGTCGACGCCGGCGTCAGCACCGGTGATGAACGGCCAGTTGAACACCGTCTTGATGACGCCGGCCTCGACCAGATTGTCGACGACGTCCAGATCCGACGACATCAGGAAGCGGCTGTCAGTCATGCTGTCGCGGGTGATGCGGCCGCTCATGTAGCCGTCCACCCTGGAAGACGCGGCAAGGTCGAAGCGCACAGCCTGACCCAACTGGTCCTCGTTTTCGCGAAAAAACGCGCGGATGGTGCCGCCCGGCTTGCCGACGATGCGTTCGATGGCGTCCGGCTCAACAGGTGTTTCGATGCCACTTTCCGTGAGTTGGCCGGACAGGGCGTTGATGAAGATCTCCTCGTAGGCCTTCGTCTTGAACAACGTGCCTTCTGCAGCGTCGTACTGCTCCTGCGTCAAGGTGAACTCTACTTCAACGACCGTGCGCGAGAATGCGGGAATGCCCTGCGAAATGATCGCGTAAGCCAGGACGACGAGGAAGAAGAGCCCGATGGCAATCGCGGCGATCCCGTAGGCCTGGAACCGCTTTTCCGCAGCATTGCGTTTGCGGGTCAGATCATCGAGCGCGTAGAGCGACTTGGGCTGCCTCGAGGCTTTTGCAGGTTGTGCGGATGTCTCGGGAGGAAGTGTTGCGTCGGTCATCAGTCATACTGCTCCCGGTATTTGCGCACGATATAAAGTGCCACAATATTGAGACCCAGGGTTATCACGAAGAGTGTCATGCCCAGCGCGAAGGCCACCAGGGCGACCGGCGAGGCAAAGTCCGCGTCGCCCGTCAGCTGACTGACGATCTTGGCGGTGACGGTCGTCATGGCCTCGAAGGGATTGAGGCTGAGGCGTGCAGCCGCGCCGGCACCGAGTACAACGATCATCGTCTCGCCAATCGCGCGTGAGGCGGCCAGAAGGATCGCACCCACGATCCCGGGAAGCGCGGCCGGCAGGATCACCTGGCGTACCGTTTCGGACTTGGTCGCCCCAAGACCGTACGATCCGTCGCGCATTGCCTGGGGGACGGCGTTGATGATGTCGTCCGACAGCGAACTGACGAATGGGATCAGCATGATTCCCATCACGAGGCCGGCGGTCATGACCGCCGTTCCCGCCTGCATGATGCCGAGGCCTTCGTTGCCAAAGACGGACAAGAGCAGCGGGCCGACCGTCAGAAGCGCAAACAGGCCGTAGACGATGGTTGGGATACCAGCCAGAACTTCAAGAAGCGGTTTGGCGACGGCGCGCACCTTCGGGCTCGCATATTCCGACAGGTAGACAGCGGCAAAGAGGCCGATCGGCACCGCGACGACCAGCGCGACGATGGAAATGTAGAACGTACCCCAAAGCAGCGGCAGGATGCCGAGCTGAGACGAGCTGCCTCGTCCTGAGAAACTTGGCGACCATGTCAAACCGAAAAAGAAGTCCGAAGCCGGGTAGAGCCGGAAAAACTCCCAGGTGTTGAACACCAGCGAGAGCACAATTCCGATGGTGGTCAGGATGGCGATGGACGCCGCCGCAATCAGAATGGCCTTGACGCCCTTTTCAACGACATTGCGCGCCCTGAATTCGGCATTGGTTTCCCGCAGCGCCCAGAAAGCTCCGAACAGGGCAACCAGAATAACCACAACAGACATGATCCAGTTGCCGGTTGAATTCAGAACGCGGTAGCGCTGCGCCGCAAGCAGGATCGGCTGTGTGATCTGCGTGGTGACAATCTGGCCAGCGTCCTTGAGCCGCGCGCTGACGTCAGCGATATCGGCGCGGGCGTTGCTTGCAAATTCCTCAGTCATTGCGCCGCTTGCAACGGCGTTGTCGAGGCCTCTGGCAGCACGGCGCACTTCGGCAATCACGAGCCCGCGGGACGAGCCTTCTTCAATCGACGTTTCGGGGATCATCCCGGAAATGACGCTGTTAACGTAAAATGGCTGCGCGAGCAGCCATACAATCAGGAGCAGGAAGGCAGGAACAACCACCTTCATTGCAACGTTTGTCCCATAGTAGGACGGAAGGGAATGCAGAGCCGATAGCTCTCCCCCGGCACTGGACATGGCCCGTGACCGCCCCAGAACGTACCCCACCGCAGCGATGGCAAGCACGATCAAGATGAGCCAGAACAAAGGCATTTGCTCCCCCGGAAATGTAACGGAAACCGAATAGAAAAGGGGCGGCGGAAACTGCCGCCCCTCGGTCGAGCATGCGCTCGATTACTTCATTGTTTCTTCGTTGTTGACGGAAGCCTGAACAGCGGCCAGTTCCGGGTCTGAAACCAGACCATACTGTGCCAGCGGGCCCTGGGGACCGGCAACCTCGTCAGCGATGAAGAACTGAGCGTATTCTTTCAGGCCCGGGATCACGCCGATATGTGCCTTCTTGATGTAGAAGTACAGCGGACGGGAAACCGGATACTCACCGGAAGCGATCGTCTCGGTGGACGGAGCGATGCCGCTCATGGTCGCAACTTTCAGCTTGTCGGTGTTGTTCTCGTAGAATGCGAGACCGAAGACGCCGATGCCGTTCGGGTTGGTGTCGATGCGGGCCAGGGTCTCGGTGTAGTCACCGTCGATGTCAACGGACTTGCCGTCGCGACGAACTGCGATGCAGGCATCTTCAGCGTCGTCTTCGGACATGCCACCGTCGATCATGGCCTTCAGGGCGCCGGACTCTTCACAGCCAACTGCAAGAACCTTCTCTTCGAAGACTTCACGGGTGCCGTGCTTGGTGCCCGGGATGAAGGCAGCGATGTCGACAGCCGGCAGTTCGGCGTTGAACTCGGACCACGTGTTGTAAGGGTTGTCGACGATCTGACCGTCCTTCAGGACCTTGGCGCCAAGAGCGTTGAACACGTCTACCGGTTCGAAAGCGGTGAATGCAGGGCCATCTTTCTGGGAAGCGAAAACGATTCCGTCATAACCGATGCGGACTTCGATGATGTCCTTTACACCAGCTTCCGCGCAGGCCTTGATTTCCTTTTCGCGGATCTTGCGCGACGCATTGGCAACGTCGATGGTGTTTTCGCCAACACCTTCACAGAAGCGCTTCAGACCAGCGGAAGACCCACCGGACTCAACAACCGGCGTCGGGAAGTCGGTGTTCTCGCCGAAAGCTTCAGCAACGATGGAGGCGTAAGGAAGAACAGTGGAAGAACCAGCAACTTGGACCTGGTCGCGAGCCTGGGCTGCGCCAACGAATGCAGTGGATGCAACCGCGAGGGCAGTTGCGCTTACGAGGGTCGTAAATTTCACTTGACCACTCCCTTTGAATGTCAAGGTTTATGGATAGTCGCCATGCATGTCATGCCTGAGCGATGCCGGGACCGTAGGCCTGATGGATGAGAGTTCTATGACAGTTTGTTATCAGTTATGTGACAATTTAAGCCTCTGAAAAATAAAGAGTTTCTTTCTCACTTGACTGATTTGTGTCAGAATCGATCCCGCAGAAAGTCATGTCCCTGTTCCAGGCACCTGAGTCCGTCTCTCAATTGACGATGGGGCAATGGCAAACGCGGCGCACGCGGCTGCCCGTCGCGCAGCCTATATGAAGATCATGCCAGAAAAAGCGCGCCCCAATGCATCGCCTGTTTATCTGAAATGGTAGTGCGGTGAATTTGAAGGCCGCATCATTGCTCCAGCAGTCTGCGAAGTGAACTTCAAATTTGTAAACCGCACTAGAAACAAAGACTGGCTAGTCACCGTCTTGAATTTGAAGTTCGTTCGGAGCGCGCTGCAAAATGGGTTGAACTTCAGATTGAAGTGACTAGTGGTGCGGTGCATTCCCGCTGGCGTCTTCCGTCTCCTCGAGAGCCGGGAGATAAATCTTGAACGTTGCGCCCTCGCCCGGCTCGCTCTCCACGTCCATTCGCGCCTTGTGACGCGTCAGGATGTGCTTGACAATGGCCAGACCGAGCCCGGTGCCCTTCAAGGCCCTGCTGGATTCAACATCGACCCGGTAGAAGCGCTCGGTCAGTCTGGGCAAATGCTCCGCGGGAATGCCTTCGCCATAGTCGCGAATCGAGAAAACCCACATCGGTGCGCTCTCCGTTTCGTCGATCAGACGCAGCGAGACGTCGACATACTTGCCGGAGCTGCCATATTTCAGCGCATTTTCGATCAGGTTTTCCGCCACCTGAATGAGTTCGTCGCGATCTCCCCTCAGCCGTGTCGGTCCGTCCGGAAGGTCGATCCGGATGTCAACGTCAAGATCGCGCGCAAGCGGTGACAGCGCATCTGCCGTGTGGCGCACGATCTCGGAAAGATCGACCACCGTCACAGGGCGCACATGCGCCTTCAGCTCGATCCTGGACAGAGAGAGGATGTCGTCGATCAGGCGGCGCATGCGCGCAGCCTGATCCAGCATGATCGCCAGAAACCGGTCCTGGGCTTCCGGGTCGTTTTTGGCCGGGCCCTGTATCGTTTCGATAAAGCCCGTGAGCGAGGCCAAAGGGGTGCGCAGCTCATGGCTGGCATTGGCGACGAAGTCGGTCCGCATCCGTTCCAGACGCCGGTTCTCGGTCAGGTCCTGAATAACCACCAAAATGAAATCCGGGAGATGGGTGCGCCCGGAATTCGCAGAGCCGGGCATGTAGATCGGTGCGATATGCGCTTCATACCAGGTTTCGGTCGGCACCTTTTCGATCCAGGAGATGCGTTCTTCCTTTCCGCTGCTGCAGACACGGTCGAAGGCTTCCAGCAGCGACGGGGCGCGCAGAGAAAAGGACAGCGGATCGCCCGGTTTCACCCCTTCGTAGATCGCATGCGCCTTGGCATTCACGTAGCGCGTGATCCCTCGCCCATCAGCAACGAAGCATGGGGTCGGCAGGGCGTCCACCGTGACCTTCATGCCCGTGCCCGGCCACATCCGCCGGATTTCCCGCTGTGTGTTCAGTTTCACCCGCCGGCTCGCGGACCGTCTTGGAACAAAGGCCGCGACACCGGTCATAAGTCCGACGGTAGCCGCCGCCGGCCAGAAAGGCACGTTGAACAGCAGGACTGCGGCCAAGGCTGCGCACAGTGCCGTGAGCAGTATCCAGCGCGCCTCGCCTATCCGGGTGAGCGGCGACGCCGGAGGGTGCCCTTCCGGGTTTTCCTCTACAGACATTGAAGACATGAAGACAAGCGCAAGATCGGGAACCTGTGGGTTACGCCTCAATTGCCGCACACTATTTCGACGCCTCAGTAATTTGCAAGGTCGAATTCAGGTTTAAGGGCATGGGCTGCAACTGGCTTACCACATCAAACATGTCAGCGAAGCGACACCGATGCGAATTGATTTCGACCCCGGACCCCTACCGCCACTTTGCCGTCAGGGCCGCGGACTTCAATCCTGCGATCATCCGGGGCCAGCCGTGTTCCTGGCGCATGAAGGCACAATAGTCCGCACCGTTTTCGCCGTGGCGCAAGAACTCTGTATGGACAATCTCAATCCGGGTGTTCTCGCCGGCCTCGCGGAAATTGACCATCACGCGGCTCGCAGTGAGTGGATCGGCGACTTCTTCTCCTTCAAGCGAAACCTGCCACGCCATGCGGATATAGATCGGCGGTTCGATGGAAAGCACCGTTCCCCAAGTGCGCGTGATGCCATTGCCGTCTATTTCATAGCAACGCCCACCCACGCAGGGTTCGATATGCGGCTCTACGCCCTCTTCGCCCGCATCCCGGAAAGGCGACGTCCACCAGGTATCAAGCCTGTCAACGAAGAGCGAGAATGCCCGGTCGCGGGAAAGGCCCAGCACCACTTCGAACCGGCATTCCTGATCATCTGCCATGTCTAAAACACCACGTTCCCGGTTTTGAGCCTTGCTTGATTTCAAATCATTCTAGGGTCAGGACCCATTAATTTGGAAGAATTGGTAGAGATGAATTTGTTCGGATACGAGGCGCAAAGCTGCAGGAAACCGTCCGGTTTCCAAAGATTTGCAACGATGTTGCCGGGCAAATTCACTCTATCTCTCCAAGACGCAAAAACGGCTTCGATCTGCCACGTCAAACCGCTCAACCGGGCAGGCGGCCCGCTTCTCGCGCTTTTCCTTGCAGCTCATCGCCGTTTGCTGCGCCAACTCTACCAAATTAATGGGTCCTGCCCCTAGCCCACGAAGACAAAATATTCTGTGTCCCTAGTGCATCAGCCTTGTTTTCATTCATCGGAAATCTGCACCGGCATGCAAGAGCCGTCCCGATTTCTCAAACAATCCGGAACAAAACGGCTCATACAACCGGGCCCTAGCTGATTCCGACGTCATCCAGATGACAGTAAAGCCGGAACTGCTCAGGGAAGATCCTTTGCCCTTTCAGATCGAAATTGGGAGTTGCCAAAGGCTGCGCATTGGCGGAGTTTCAGCCATGCGACGTCACGCCTCCAATCCGATCTGAGATCTGCCGCCGGACAACATGAAACACAATCTCGACTTTGATCCAAATTACGGCTCCGCCGTTGAGCTTTCTCCCGGTCTCAGGCGGCTGACCGCGCGCAACCCGGGGCCGTTTACGTTTCGGGGCACCAACACCTACCTTATCGGAACAAGGAAAATCGTGGTCGTAGATCCGGGGCCGGCGCTGAAAGAGCATATCGACACCATTGTGCATGCGCTCGATGGAAGCGAGCTGGAAGCGATCCTGGTCAGCCACACACACATGGATCATTCTCCGGGTGCCCGGTTGCTGCAAAAGCGAACCGGCGCCCCCATTGTCGGCAGCGGACCTCACCGGCCGGCACGCGCACTCATGGAAAACGAGATCAATCCGCTCGACAGCAGCGGTGACAGGGAGCACACGCCGGACCTCCAACTATGGGACGGAGACATTTACAAGGCGAGCGAAGTCACGATCGAAACAGTCGAGACGCCGGGTCACACGGCAAACCATCTGTGTTTTTCCATCGCCGGCGATGACGTGCTTCTTTCGGCGGACCACGTGATGGGCTGGTCCACGTCCATCGTCGCGCCACCCGACGGCTCGATGCGGGACTACATGGCCTCCATCGAGAAGCTTCTGGCCAGGTCCGAACAGACCTATTACCCAGGGCATGGCGGACATATCGACAATGCGCATAGCTATGTCACGGACCTGAAGCAACACAGGATACGCCGCGAAAACTCGATTCTCTCGGAGATTTCTGCGTCGGAAAAATCGATCCCCGAGATTGTCGGCACGCTCTACGCGTCCGTCGACCCATCGCTTCATCCGGCCGCGTCGCTGTCGGTTTTCGCGCATCTTGAGGATCTGGTCGAAAGGGGCCTTGCAGGGGCCCGTCCCGACCTGTCGCTTAGCGCCTACTACAAGGCGACCGCGTAAGCCCTCAGCCTTCCAGGTCGGGCAGATCCTCAGCGTCCGGGTCGGTGGTTTCGCCGTTCTCGAAATAAGGCTTGAAGCCAGGCAGAGGGATGACTTCTCTCTGATCTTCCAGAGCGATCGGAGGAAGTTCCTCCTCCTCTTCCCCTTCATCGACGGAAAGGCGGGCAAGATTGCCATACGTCTCCAGCAGGACACGATCGATCTCGTCGAAAACGGTCCTGATCTGGCCGGCGTTCGTTGACAGGTCCCGCAAGGACGTTCTGGACCTTGAGCGGACATCCAGGAGCGCTCCAACGGTATCGGGCCGTATTCTCAACGCGACATCAAATTTCAGGCCGAGGATGTGCGTTTCTCCCTCGGCCTGAAGCCTCGTCGCGGCATCGAGCAGATCGGGCGGCAACTCGTCGACGATTGTCCAGTTCAGGTTTTCAAGTGCCTTGGCACCGGCCACATGCAACTGGCCCGGTGCAATCCTGTATCGGCGCGGAACGATATCTGCGGTTCCGCGATCCGGCTCGAATCGACGAAGCGCAGCTTCCTGCGGCAGGCCGGAAAGAAACGGATACGCCTTTTCTTTCAGAAGAACCGTGGTCCAGCTCAAAAACGGCTGCTGCTCGACAATGGCTTGCGTTTTCAGTTCGGGCGGATCGACCGGGTTGGTCGCGAGATCATTGACGCCGCCGCTTGTGACAAGCATTCCGACAACGACGGCGGGCGGGAAAAGCGCTGCCACCCCGAACAGAAGCCCGGTCAGCGCCGAGGGAACGCCAGGTCCTCCCTTGCTCCAGATCCTTTGAAACGCGACAAAGGCCGCCAGAAGCGCAAACAGCGCCACACAGGCGGAAAACAGAAGCGAGAGGAAAAACACGTCCGCATCGATGAAGCCGAAACGCTTGGCGGCGAAGGCAGTTATCGTGATTGCTAGCGCGACCGAAGCAATGGTCCGGCTCGCCGGCGCGGAAGCTGTTCTATGGACGGCATAGCGTTTCATACGTTTCCAACCCGGATCGCGGCACTTGCAATGGGTGCCCGATCACCAAAACCTAGTCTGTTTTTTGTGTTTGTGGACAATTTGTCAAATTAGAACTTCACTTATACGGCGCACTCTTCATAATTTATCTGGTCAAGGTTCGAATCATTCTGAGCCAATGGTGGGGAAAAAAGCCTTAACCGCACGGAGCAGCGCACGATTGGAATGAACTCACGACAACCTGCTGACGAAATCTGTCAGAGCGCAGATTCGAACCCGCATACCGGCACCGACGCCGCCTGGCATCTCTTTGCGCCCGGTTTCCCCAACGCCGTGATCTGTTACGCCTGCATCTGCGTTTTTTTCCTTGCTCCGATCGCATTGCTGTTTGCAGTACAATTCGCCGATCACAGCGAAGAACGGCTTTTTGCTCACTATTATTACATCAGGACAACAATAGCCCTGATGGTTATCGGCAGCAGTATCGGCGGCGTGATGATTGTTCTGGGAGCCGAGATCTCGACACATCTTATTCTTGCCGGCCTACTGTTGGCCGCGCTTGCCGGAATGCTTACGATTGCAAGATGTTTTAAAGGCGTTGCTTTCGCCCTGATGCGCAAGCCTCCCCCGTCCTACCGTTCCTATGTTTTGTGAACCGCTCCGCGTACTTGCCGCAGATGACCTGCTGCACAAAAGAAAGTTAAATTTTACTTAACCATTTACTTCAAATTCACTGCCCTTACGTTACATCCTGTTATAGAATTTGACTGGCTGAAACGGCCGAAGAAGCGCATCATTCAAAGGCTGGTTGCGACTTTTTTTGAGGTTTGCAGAAGCTTGCCCTTTGAATGCCGCAATTGGACACGACATGCACGCGGCCCGCAATTATCCGCGCTTTAAACCGCCAGTCAGCGGGAACTGGTACAAACAACGGACCTTGGAAAAATGTCTGAGCAATCATCCCAACCGGCTGCAGAAGTACCGGCGGGAGCCAAATTGGAAAATCAATATAAACCTGTCGGAATCGCTGCTTTGAATGCAGCCGCCCTTTGCAAGAACGCGGGCGCTTCGACAAAGAAAAACAAGTAATCGAAGCCGCACAGCGGAACGATTGCTTGAGGACCATATTTCGGTCCCTTCGGACAGCGAACCACAGTCTTTCGGGTTCCAGTACGCTTGCCGTGCGCCGACCTGTTCGGCAAACTGCACCCGTCGAGGTCTGTCGAGAATCGCGTTCGATCAAAGTCGCAGACGGATCAGCACCTTCGGTGTCTTGACGTGGCTGTGCGTTTTGGCGCGCACGACATCGAGAACCGGGGTGCACGGATCCATAGCGGATGGCTTTGCAGGCCACACATCCCAGGTGACGTGTCCTGCAATTCCTGCCGAAGGTCCTTTGCGACCCTGGTTTGTGCGGCCCATCGGCTTCTTGTCAGATCCGGAATGAAATGCCGGCCGGAGACGTGCGGCCAGGCCGTGCGGAGTCTGACCATATGATCATTGCCTACTGCCCTTCCGTGAATGGTCTTGAGCGCATAGAGCTCGCACCCGAAACACCTTTGCCGTCAACGTCCGTCTGGATCGATCTCGTTTCCCCCACACGCGACGAGCAGAAAGCTGCGGAAAAGCTCATGGGCGCGGAGATCCCGACGCGGGACGAGATTGCATCCATCGAGACCTCCGAGCGGCTCTACGCCGAGCCCGGCGCACTTGTCATGACAGTGCAGATGCCGATGGCGACGCGTACGCTCGATCCGATCCTGTCTTCGGTGACCATCGTGCTCAGCTCCAAGCGGCTTGTCACCGTTCGTTACGGCGAACCCAGATCGATTGCCCTGCTGTCAAAGAAGGTCCAGGGCGACGCCACAATCGCTCATCTGGGGCCCGCAGTGCTGTTCGCGCTTCTTGACATCATCGTGGACCGCTGCGCCGACGAAATGGAAAACGCGTCCGCCCGCTATGATGAACTGGCTGTGCAGGTATTCGGAGACGGTCTCAACACGCGCAAGACCGCAAGCTACCAGGTTGCTATCAAGCAACTCGGGCAGATCGGCCTGCACGTTGCCAAGATGCACGACGTGTGTACGAGCCTGTCGCGCGCGCTGTTGTTCCTCAACACGCATTCCAGGCGGGTGAGCCTGGCCGAGGACCAGGCGGCGGAAGTGAAAACCTACGGACGTGATGTGCGATCCATCAAGGAACATGCCGATGCGATGGACAACAAGCTCGCATTTCTGCTGGACGCAACGGTTGGTCTCGTGACGCTTGAACAGAACCAGATCTCGAAGATCTTCACGGTCCTCGGCCTTGTGTTTCTGCCCCCGACCCTGATCGCGTCCATCTACGGAATGAACTTCACCAACATGCCCGAACTCAAATGGGAGCAGGGTTTCCTGTTCTCCCTTGGAATGATGTTCGTGTCCGTTGTCCTGACTTTCCTGTTCTTCCGCTGGAAACGCCTCTTGTGAACCGGACGTTTCCAGGATGTGCAGTGCCGCGCCGCGGCTTACGGGTAGAGCCGTTCCTTTTCCCACGGCTGGTCGGGAGCGCCTCGTGAAAACACGATCCGGTCATGCAGCCGAAACGGCCGGTCGTGCCAGAATTCGATGGATGTGGGCACCAGACGCATGCCGGACCAATGCTCGGGACGCGGAATGTCGCTGACACCGAATTTCGCGGTGTATCTGGCGACTTCCTTTTCCAGCGCAAACCGGCTTTCCAACGGTCTGGACTGTTTCGAGGCCCACGCTCCGATCCGGCTGCCGCGCGGCCGAGACTGGTAATAGCTGTCCGCCTCTTCGTCAGACACCTTGTGCACCTCACCGCGAATGCGAACCTGCCGTCTCAGGGATTTCCAGTGAAAGCACATTGCCGCCTTGCCGGAAGCCAGAAGCTCAATGCCCTTGGCGCTCTCGAAATTGGTATAGAAAACAAAGCCCCGTTCATCGAACCCCTTCAGCAGTACCATGCGCACATTCGGGAGGCCGGTTTCGTCGACCGTTGCCAGCGCAAGTGCATTCGGATCGTTCGGTTCAGTGCCCTTGGCGTCCTCAAGCCATTCAGAAAAAAGATCAAATGGCTTCTTGACGTCCGCAAAGTCACCTTTTGTTAACTCTTCAGTAGGAAGGTTGGGATCTGTCATGGGTTACCTGTCGAAGAACTCGACCGCCTGAAGCACGGCAAGGATATGCCAGTGAAGGGGCCGGCTGAAAAATTGTATCTTATGCGTTCATATACTCTTAGAGGCGGCAAGATCCACCCCGTTGTCGCCACAGCGCTGATCCTCTCGATCTGTCTTGCCGGCTGCGCCCAGGTTACCGTTCCAACAGGAAGCAACAACGTCGATACTCCGACGGTATTGACCGGCTCAATTCCGACCCCGTCAGATCAGGCCTATTCCGACGTCAACGCAGATGATCGTGCGGTTATCGCCGAAAACCTCGATACGCTGAGCGGCGATCTGGATCTGAGCGAAGAAAGCAAGGACGTCATGCTGTCCTGGCTCAACCCTGTCAGCGGAAACTCGGGAACGCTCACGAAGATCGAGACCGCTACGTTCGATGCGACCGGGTGCCTCTCCTTCCACACGACGGCAAACACAATCGCTGGAATAAAGCTCTATTCGGGAACGGCCTGCCGGGATGTCACGCAACGATTCGCCGTGACCGCTCTCAGCGTTACGGACACCTGACCGCCAACAGGCCGTCAATTCCCGGCTGCGCGCCGCACAAAGGCTTCCAGGGACTGGAATTTTGCCTGTACCGTCCCGATATAGTAGATAAGTCCGGTCAGTTCAGCCTCGGGAAAACGCGCGCTTCGGAGCAGGTCATGTGTCCGAAGCGTTTCCGCGTGAGGCGGATGGCCGGAAAATCTTAGATACCTGGTGATGTGAATGCGAGATCCCTACAGCGTTCTCGGGGTGGCGAAAACTGCCAGCGAGGGCGACATAAAAAAGGCTTTTCGGAAGCTGGCCAAGAAATACCACCCTGATCAGAACAAGGACGATCCGGGTGCACAGCAGCGCTTTGCCGAAGTCAACCAGGCCTACGAAATCGTTGGAGACAAGGACAAGCGGGCCCAGTTCGACCGCGGCGAGATCGACGCGGAGGGCAAGCAGCGCTTCCAGTCGAAGGGGTTTGACGGGTTTTCCGGTTTTGAAGATTTCGGAGCAACCGGCGGTGCCCAGGGCTTCCGCTCAAGTGGCGGTAACACCGGCGGATTTGACGACATCCTGAACGATATCTTCGGCGGGTTCGGCGGCCGTGGCAGCCGCTCCGGTGCCGGCGCGGGTGCGGGTCCAGGTGGCTTCGCCGGCGCGGGAGCCGGTGCACGCGCGAAGGCACCGCCGCGGAAGAAGGGAAAGAATGCCGAGATCATCGCGCGCGTTTCCCTGGAAGACATCGTGAATTCGGGCAAGACACAGGTCACGCTGCCAAGCGGCAAGACCGTCAACGTCACGCTGCCGAAAGGCGTGGAGGAAGGCGAAAAGATCCGGCTGAAGGGTCAGGGCCATCCGGGTGAACACGGCGGTCCCGCGGGCGATGTGATGGTCGAGGTCAGGATCAAGCCGCACAAGCTGTTCGAGATGAAGGGAACGGACCTGCATCTCGACCTTCCGCTTACGCTCTATGAGGCCGTGCTTGGAGCCAAGGTGCGCACGCCGACCCTGTCCGGGGCAGTCAATCTGACGATCCCGCCGAACACGTCGAGCGGCAAGGCCATGCGGCTGAAGGGAAAGGGCCTGCCCAACAAGAATGGCGGCCACGGCGATCTCCTGGTGAAACCGCAGATCATCATGGCGCCTCACAGCGACAACGAACTCGACACGCTGATGAAGGCCTGGAAGGAAATCACGCCTTATCGTGCGCGCGGACCGGAATACGACTGAGCGTTCTGCCCCGGCAGCCCGAGTTGCCCGGTGCCCTTTCCGGGCTGCCGCTCGCCTTTCGGCGAGCGGCGCTTGCCGAAGATCAGTTCTTGAGCTCTCCCAGCAGCTCGGCCAGCATCTCCATACCCTTGCCCCAGCCCTGGTCGAGGCCGCTGATGGCACCGGCAAAGCAGGATATTTCGGCATCGGTCGCGTCATGCGGCGTCCACACGAGACGCATTTCGGTGTCCTCGCCCGCCTCGGTGAAGGTGACGGTCGTCAGAAGCGTCCTCGGCCAGTCAGGCATCATCGGATTGGAAGACGGGTCCCAGTTTTCGTCCGAAACGGAATGCAGCCAGACAAGCTTTTCCGGTTCGACGACCTCGGTGTATTCGACCCTCTGGTAGTGTGAGCCGCCGCCAAATCTCATCTCGTTCAGCCAAAGCCCGCCCGGCCTGACATCCAGCTTGTGAATGACCGTTTCCACGCCGGGACCGTACCAGCGGGACAGCAGCGCCGGCTCCGTCCAGGTTCGCCAGACAAGCTCACGCGGTGCATTGAAACGTCTTTCCAGAACATACTCAGGCAAGGACACGCTATTTCTCCCATTTTTCCGTGTTTTTCAGCTCATCGAGCAAAGCGTCGAGCTGATCGAAGCTCGATGACCAGAACGTCTTGAATTCTTCCAGCCAGGCGACGGCCTCCTTCATGGGCACCGCATTGAGCCTCGCCGGCCTGCGCTGCCGGTCTGCACCACGCATGATCAGGCCCGCACGCTCCAGCACTTTCAAATGCTTGGAGACCGCCGGCTGGCTCATGTCGAACGGTTCCGCGATTTCGTTGACGGATGCCTCTCCTGCCGCCAAGCGCGTCAGAATCGCCCTGCGAGTCGGGTCTGACAACGCGGCAAAGACCGCATCGAGGGAGGAGTCGCCCTTTATATAACCAACTTGTTCCATAACTTAATGGTTATTCTTTTCGTCAAATCTGTCAAGGCCCTTGTTTTGTATAACTTGTTATATTACTTGTTATCTAAATTGGAGATCCCGATGACGGAAGACATTGTCCGGGCACTTGGCTACGGAACACTCGGCAGCCGGTTGAAACGGATGGGCGAGAAACTGCAGGCGCAGACCCAGGAAATCAGCGCACGGTCGCAGGAACTGAACCTTCCGGCGTCGCATCATCCGGTCCTCGCGGCCCTCGACCGATACGGACCACTCAGTGTTGGCAGTCTCACCGATGCGGTCGGCCTGAGCCAGCCGGGCGTAACGCGCATGGTCAACAAGCTGAAATCAGACGGACTGGTCGAGGGTTCGCCCGACCCGAGTGACCGGCGCGTCGCCAGGATCGCGCTGACCGGCAAGGGCCAGGCTCTTGTCCGGCATCTGCAAAAAACCCTTTGGCCGGAAATCATCCTGGCGGTCGCGGACGCCTGTTCCGGACTGAACGGTTCCCTGCTGCAACAGCTGACCCAGTTGGAAGACGCTCTCGAGGCCCAGTCGCTACGGGCACGGCGGTCAGCCGAACCACTGCCGGATTGGGAAGATTTGATGTCGAAAATGGAGAACATGCGATGATAAAGCGCATCTGGCATGGCTGGACCACACCGGACAATGCGGACCGGTACTTCAATGTTCTTTCCGGTACCGTCATTCCCGGGATCAAAGCCATGTCCTTACCCGGATTTCTCGGGATAGAGGTTCTGCGGCGCGACCATGCAAACGAGGTGGAATTCGCAACCATCATGACGTTCAAAAGCATCGACGACATTGTCGCCTTTCAGGGTCCCGACTACGCGCGCAGCCACGTTCCGGATGCTGCCCGGGCGGTCCTTGCCCGCTGGGAGGAGACCGCTTCCCACTACGAAGTAATGACCCTGACAAATCCGGTGGAACCCTGAATGACCGATCTTCTCAACCGCGTGGTATGGTCCGCCCTTGCGACCCGGCAGGGCGCGTTCTCGCAAGGGAACAGCTTGGCCCGCCGCTTTGATCCGCTTGTTTCTCCCTTCGCCGCCGCGAAAGATGAATCAAACGAGTCCCTGGCAGCGCTTGAAGAGCTGATCCTGCCAGGGGACGATCCTGTGTTCCTTCTGCAGGCGGACGAGATACGGCTCCCGAGCGGTCTGGCTGCCGAGAAAACCGCTCTCGGGGTCCTGATGATCGAGAAAAT
Source organism: Roseibium sp. MMSF_3412 (assembly GCF_030733265.1). Classification (GTDB taxonomy): domain Bacteria; phylum Pseudomonadota; class Alphaproteobacteria; order Rhizobiales; family Stappiaceae; genus Roseibium. The sequence continues at coordinate 299,001 of NZ_JASHJI010000001.1, forward strand.
AGCTGTCGCATCATCTCCCGAAGACGTTGAAATCAGGCCGTTGACGCGTGCGGACGTGCCGGAGATGGTCGCGCTGGCGGAGTTGACGAAGCCCGGGCCGTTCACGAACAGGACGCCTGAACTCGGAACGTTTTTTGGGGTCAGGCACGATGGCCGGCTTGCGGCGATGGGCGGAACCCGGCTCAATCTGACGGGCTATAGGGAAATCAGCGGTCTTTGTACCCATCCCGACTTTCAGGGGCGCGGCCTTGCAAGCGCGCTGACGCTGCATGTTGCCGCGAAAATACGGGCGGACGGCGACACACCGTTTCTCCATGCCTATGCGGACAATCATGGCGCCATCGCGCTTTACCGGAAACTCGGATTTGAAATCTGGAACGAGGTCAATGTTGCGGTCGTCCGCCGGCGCCCCTGACCGGCGCGGGACACCTCGCGGTAGCTGGTGAATACGTTCCGCCTTGTCCCGCTAAGATGTCTTTAGTCTCTGCCTCAGATATTTCGCCGCCGACCGGTAGTGACTTGGCCCGGCGGCCTCCGCCCAGCGGCCTGTCGTCCAGGCATTCTTGCCGCCCTTCATCGGGGCCCCATAGAGTTCTTCCTGCGACAGGCTTTGCAGGAACTCCAGAAGTTCGCCGTGTCGAACCTCCAGCAGCGCAACGGCGTCGTCCCAGTTCAGGCCGGATTGCCGTTGGCGCAGATCCGCGTTGTAGCGTTTGAGCTCGTTCCACTTGTAGCCGCTGGCGGGAAAATCGACCGGATTGCCCGCCTGACCCCCCAGATACCAGCCGTGAAACAGCTCGATCCAATGGGCCCGGTGCCCGACAATGTCCTTCGGCGAAACACCGTCGTCATCGGCTGCCAGCCTCAGCTTTTCCGGCAAGGTATCCAGCATGTTGCGGAGCTTGCGGTATTCCATTCCGGTCAGTGCCAGAAGGTCCTGTTTTGTCGATGCTGCCACGCGGCCCTCCCTGATCCTGAAAGCAAAGCGCGATCCACACCAGGCGGCATTGACTTGAAACAAAAAAGGGGTGTTCCCGAACCGGTGCTTCGGGCGAAAAGTCAAACGCGCCGCACGAGATTCCTGCCATCTTTAGTTGCACTTATGCAACAAAGCTCCATCAAAACCAGCGCGTCCGACATCGACTCATTGCAATCAAAAAGCGCATTTAATAGGAAATACATTATTGTATAAAATCACAAGGCAAGACAATGCGTTCATTTGCTCTCTCGCTCCTGGTTCTGCTCGTTCCGGCAGTCGCCCAGGCAGACACGATCCGGGAAACAGTCCCCGCCAACAAAACATCAGTGGTCGGAGCCCACGCAACCTACGGCCCTATGTGCGAGGGTGGCACCATTCCGAAGATGAAGGTCACGCAAGCCCCGAAAAACGGCAGCGTTTCCTTCCAGCAGGTCAGCAGCAAGCTCAACGAGAAAGCGGGCCGCTGCGCCGGCAAGACCGTCAAGGGAACTCTTGTGGTCTACAAACCGAACCGTGGCTTCCGCGGCGAGGATGTGTTCCGCGTCAGGTTCGTCATGGACATGCACACATACGGGACTGCAAAAATCCGGAACGTCAGCAACAAATACATCATTGATGTGAAGTGAGGGATGCGTGGTGAGACGCGGCGGATCCAGGCGTCTCCCAGCGCGAAAACGGGTCGCGGTCAAATGATCCAAACTGATCGGAAACAGCTCTGACCTAGCGATCCTTCCAGCCGTAGAACCAGTAGGCGCCTTGCAGATAAAGCTTGCGAAACAGCGGCAAGGGAAACTTCTTCAGTGGCTGCCGCAACGGTACAGGCAGATCATCCTGCGTCAGTGCCCCCGTGATCAGTCCGGCAAGCTTTTCGCCGGAAATGGAGGCCATGGCGATGCCGCTTCCGTGCCAGCCGAGCGCTGCATAGACGCCTTCCATACCCGGCACCGCGCCGACAAAAGGCGTGAGTGCGCGCGCCAGGCAGACGTTGCCGTGCCAGCTGTACTCGGTCTCGACGTCCGCCCATGCCGGAAACATGGACTCGAAGTCCGAGCGAGCATGCTTTCGCATGGTTGTCAGCGCGGGCTCGGTTTCGAAAATGCCTCCGCGCGTTCCGAAAAGGAACCGCCTGTCCGGCAAAAGCCGGAAGTAGTGAAGCAGAACGCGGGTATCGGCTGCCATGGTCTGCGACGTCCATCCCTGATCGGCCAATTCACCGTCGCTCAAGGGCCGCGTCACCTGAATGGACGACATGGCCGGAAGCGTCCGGCCGTAGAGCCATTTCGGCGCAGTTTCTCGGGCGTAACCGTTGCCTGCAAGGACAACTTTTCTTGCACGGACATATCCGTGTTCGGTTTCAAGATGCCAGCGCTCCCCGTCCCGGGTCAGGTTCGTGACGGGCGATTTGCCGAAGATGCTGCCGCCCGCCTTGCGCAATTCGCCTGCGAGGGCAAGAACATACTTCATCGGGTTCAGCGCAAATCCGTAAGGCACGTGCATGCCGCCGTGGAAACCGGCGCCGCCGTACCCTTCTTCGCCGAGCGCTTCCTTTGACAGCAGGCGCGCCTTCATCCCGAAGTTTTCCTTGAGGAAATCTGCTTCTGATTTCAGCGTTTCGGCATCCCTCGGGCGATGCGCAAGAACCGTTTCTCCGCTTGAATGGCAATCGGCATCGACACCCCAAGCTTCAAGTCTCTGAGCGACCAGATTGATCCCCGCAACCTGGTAGGCAAGGAACCTGCGCGCCTCATCGAGGCCGAATTTTCTGATCAGCTGATGCTGGTCGAGCGTCGTTCCACCGATACAGCAGAAGCCGCCATTGCGTCCCGAAGCACCATATCCGACATGCTCGGCTTCCAGCACGCACACGGATACGCCACTCCGGGCAAGTTTCAGCGCCGCGCTGAGACCTGCATATCCCGCACCGACAACGGCAACGTCGAACAGGGCATTGCCCATCAGTTGGCGGTCGAGACGCGGCTGATCGACACTGGCTTCCCAGTAACTGCCGATCACCTCGCGCGGTGGCTTGGCCTGCTGCAGCATCTCAGATCCCCAGCCTGTCGCGAAGCGAAAACCAGGTCATTGCAAGAACCAGAAGCGGAAAGCGCAGACGATCACCGCCTGGAAATGCCGGAATGTCCAGTTTTTCAAAGACATCGAACCGCCCCGCCGTCCCGGCAACGGTTTCAGCCAGGATCTGGCCGCCGAGCGTTGCCATGGCAACACCGTGCCCGGAATAGCCGGAAGCAGTCAGGATGTTCGGTGCAGGCCGTGCAAAATAGGGCATGCGCCTTGGCGTTATGGCCAGCGTTCCGCCCCAGCCGTAGTCAAGACCGACATTCTTGAGCTGAGGATAAATTTCTTCCAGGGGAGCGCGGACAAAGGTTCTTATGTCCTCCGGGAAACGGTAACCGTAGTTTTCACCGCCGCCAAAGAGCAGGCGCCGGTCTGCGGACAACCGGAAATAGTTGATCACGAACTTGCTGTCGGCAACGGCGACGTTGCCGCGAATGATCCGTTCCGCTTCCCCATCCGAAAAGGGTTCCGTCGCAACGATGAAATTGTTGATCGGCATGACATGGGCGGCGGTCTTTCGCTCGAGCCTGCCAAGATAGCCGTTGCAGGCAAGAACGAGATGGTCGGCGGTGACATCGCCCTGCCCGGTTCTGACCGTGATCCTGCCGCTTCCCTTGCCGTCTATCCCGGTGACTTTTGTTTCCTCGAAAATCTTCGCGCCGGCCGCTTCCGCCGCACGGCCAAGCCCGAGTGCGAAGTTCAGCGGATGAAGATGTCCGGCGCCCATGTCGAGTGATCCGCCAAAGTAACGCGGACTGCCGACAAGATTTCCGATTTCATCGCCGTCGATGAAACGAATGTCCTCATATCCATATGTAAGCCGGAGATGCTCGACATGGTCCCGGCTTTCCTCAACATAGGATCTGCGATGATCGGCATGCAGGATGCCCGGTGCATAGTCACAAGCGATTTCGTGGCGGGAAATCAGATCCCGAACAAGCGCCTTGGATTGTTCCGCCAGATCCCAGAGCAACTTTGCATGAGCCTTGCCGTGCCGTTCTTCCAGAACGGTCTGTTCCACGCGCTGGCCGGAACCGACCTGGCCGCCGTTGCGGCCCGATGCGCCCCAGCCAATCCTGTTGGCCTCCAGAAGCACAACGTCAATCCCGCGTTGGGCCAGGTGCAACGCGGCCGACAGACCGGTGTACCCACCACCGACAATGCACACCTGACAGTTTCGGGACCCATCGAGAGGCGGATTGTTCGTCGTCCAGTTCGCAGTCGCGGCATAATAGGAAGGTGCGTGCTGGCCCGGCGTGTCATTTGCCGTCAGGAGATCTAGCGCTGTTAGCATCGCGGACCGCCAGCTCCCGTAAACTGAAACCCGGTGTTGAACTGAAACAAGGCCGCCACCTTCCCGCGTTCAGGTGCCAACTTCAAGACGAAAATCGACTTTCTTCGCGTAAGTTTCGCTTGAATTTGCAAGCTCTTGGAACTCACCCGACGTCAACACTGGCCCTTGACAGCCCGGGCAGGACTGATGACATGATCATTTCCAAATGACCCAAAAGGAAGGCGAAACTGTGTTGGGACCCGCTGAACACCCCTGGCTCGATCCGCTCTGGCGGCGCGTCGTACTCGTTGTCTTCTGTGGTGTCTGGACGGTCGTGGAATTTGCGATGGGCAACACGGGATGGGGAAGCATCATTGGGGCAGTCACGGCCTACGCGGCCTGGTGTTACCTGTATGCATACAAAGGCTCCGACGCGGCCGCCTCAGAAGCCTCCGCAGAGGCGCGTGAAGACGAGGCGCAATAGAGACGATGCGCTGGTTGTTCGCACACGGGATCCTGAGCGGAGCGAGGCTGGCAGCCGCGATGCTCGGGATTTTCCTGGTTTCTGCAGGGCCGTGGGCAGTCCCGAGCACGGCCGATGCCAGCGAAGCGGTTTCGGTTCCACATGCATCCGTGCAGGACACCCTGAACAAGCGCTGTGTCGTTTGCCACGGGTGTTACGACGCGCCCTGTCAGTTGAAACTGTCGTCTCCCGACGGTTGGCAACGCGGGGCAACGAAGGCAAGGGTCTACGATTCCAAGCGGCTGGAGGATGCTCCGACCACGCGCCTCGGCATCGACGCGACAACCGTGCCCGAATGGCGGCAAAAAGGGTTTTTCCCGGTTACGGCAGATCAAGGCGGTGCGTCCGTCCTGGAACAGTTGCTGAAGGCCGGACGACGGCAGACCTTTGAACTGGGAAAAGCCCTTCCCGACGAGCTGAACATCAGTCCACTGCGCCGCAACAGTTGTCCGGCTCCCGGGGAGATCAAGGACTACCTGTCCGACCACAGATACGGCGGCATGCCGTTCGCAACCGCACCGCTGCCCGAGGCAGATTTTCAGACACTTCTGGCCTGGGCCGCCGACGGCTCGCCGGCTGTGGGCAAAACCGCCGAGGTCCCCGGTCACGTCGCCGACAGCGTCAACAAGGTCGAGACGTTCTTCAACACGGACACGCTGAGATCGAAGCTGGTCGCGCGCTACCTTTATGAACATCTGTTCCTCGCCCATCTGCACATTGAAGGGGATGACCCGAGACGTTTCTTCCGTTTGATCCGGTCGCGCACGCCGCCAGGAGAGCCACATGAAGAAATCCCGTCCCGGCGACCCTTCGACGACCCTGGCGGCTCGTTCTTCTACCGCCTCATTCCGATAGACGGCACGATCCTGCACAAGGAACATATCGTCTACGAGATCGGGGCTGACCGACTGGCCCGCTATCAAGACCTGTTCTTCGCACCGGACTGGGATCTTGAGAACCTTCCGCCATACTCGAAGGAAGCTGGCGGCAATCCGCTTTCAACCTTCAGGGCGATTCCGGCGCGCAGCAGGTACCAGTTTCTGCTGGACGATGCCCTTTTCTTCGTGCGCACCTTCATCCGCGGACCGGTCTGTTACGGTCAGGTTGCGGTGAATGTCATTCAGGACCGGTTCTGGGTATCCTTCCTTGACCCCGATGCGGATCTCTCCGTCACGGATCCGAGTTTTCTTGCCGACGCCATTCCCGTCCTGGAACTGCCCGTCGCCCTTTCAGACGACAAGATGTCGGAACGGCTGAAGAGTTTTCTTCTGGTCGGGCCACTCAAGTATCAGACCTTCCGTCAGGAGCGCTACGCGCGGAAAGCGGCAAAAGACGGCGGCCTGACCTACTCGGACATCTGGGATGGAGACGGCACCAACACAAACGCCCGCCTGACGATCTACAGGAACTTCTCCTCGGCTTCGGTCGTCACCGGCTTTGAAGGGGCGATCCCGAAAACCGCCTGGGTTATCGACTTCCCGCTCTTTGAGCGGATCTACTATGATCTTGTTGCCGGGTTCGACGTGTTCGGCAATGTCGAGCATCAACTGACCACGCGCATGTACATGGACAATCTTCGCCGGGAAGGCGAACGCATGTTCCTCTACTTTCTGCCCGCCAACCGGCGCGATGCCCTTCACGACAGCTGGTACAAGGGGCCGCTGGCCAGCCTGCTCGATCTCTGGAAGGAAAGCCCCATCGACGACACGACGCCGACGGGAATCCGTTTTCAGACCGACAGACCCAAGACAGAGTTTCTGACACGGCTTTTGACCATTGCGCCTCGGCTCTGGTCGCAGAGCGATCCGATCAACCGTTGCGCCGGCGATGCATGCGCCGACACGGCATCTGCCGCCGGCCATCTTCGTGGCTTGAGCCAGCAACCCGCGCCATGGGCGAAGTTCATGCCTGACGTTTCGGTTCTCGTTGTCGAGGACGGCGGCAAGAGGCAAGCCTTCACGATTGCGCATGACATGGCGCACAGCAACGTCGCCTTCATCTTCAACGAAGATCTGCGCCGGGAACCGGAACAGGACGAACTCACGATCGTGAAGGGGCAGTTCAGCAGCTATCCGAACTTCATTTTCCGGATGAAAGCCGCAGAGGTACCGGATTTCGTGACCGGCGTCAGGGCAATCCGCAGCCAGCGGGACTATCTGAACGTGATCGCGGCCTACGGAATCCGGCGAACCGACCCCAGGTTCTGGGAGAGCATCGATCTGATCCAGTCCGAACTCAACGATCAGGATGCGGTTCAAGCGGGTCTGCTCGACATCAACCGCTACAATGACCCCAAGCCGCTGGACCCGATCGAGCGGCTGTTCGAATTCACATTCTCCTTCGACTGAGCGGCTTGGTTACCGGACCGGACGTCATTGAGCACCGCTTCCTGACAGCTCATCGATCAGCCACTTGCAGAAAATCGCGGCATCCTGGCTCAGGGCCTGACGGGGCCCGGAGGTCACCAGGTGATAGCTGTGGCGGCTCGTGATCCTGCGGCTTGACGACACGATCAGACGGCCGCTGTCAAGATACGGTTGCGCAAGGCTTTGCAGAACGAGCGCGTGTCCGTGGCCGAGGGCGGCAAGCTCCAGCGCGGACAGTGTCTGATCGACCTGAAGCCCGGTACGCTGCGGAACCGGATGCCCGAATGTTCTGAAGAAACTCTCCCATGTGTCGATGACACCCATGATGTCGAGACGAGGCGCTTTTGCCAGCGCCGGCAGATCCTTTTCCTTGCTCGCCAGCGCAAGGCCGGGATGACACACCGGGATGATCGGATCATTCAGCAGAAACGTCACATGACCATCGCCCCAGCTGCCGTCCCCGAAACGAATGTCGATTTCAAAGAGATCCGGCTGAAGGGTTTCAGCCCAGGCTGCCGAAATCATCTGCAGTTCGATGCCTGGAAACGCCTGCTGGAAGGACCTCAATCTCGGGATCATCCAAAGGTGGCCGAAACTGTTGAGACAGCGGAAGCGGACAGGCTGGCGGTCGCGGTCTCCAAAGACTGAAACGGTTGCGATGGACAAGTCCGAGAACGCCTTCTCGACACTCGGCAGGTAGGTCTGGCCAAGCCGGGTCAGGACCAGTTCCCGGTGCACCCTGTCAAAAAGCGGAAAGCCAAGCCTCTGCTCCAGCTGCCGCACCTGATAGCTGACGGCTGCCGGTGTCAGCAACAGCTCTTCGGCCGCTCTGGTAAAGTTTCCGAGCCGTGCCGCGGCCTCGAACGCACGCAGCCAAGGCAAGGGTGGAAGACTGTATGACATAAACACTTTCCGACACTGGCTGTGCAAATATTCGCGTTTGCAGGCAACGCCTTCCTACAAAATTTTTCAACATACAGCCAAATTTTTTTTCGTTTTGACCTTTTTCCGAATGCGATGAATATCCCGTGCAAACACCAATTATCCGGCGATGACGCATTGGAAACCTTCGACTACATCATTGTGGGTGCCGGGTCAGCCGGATGCATTCTGGCCGAACGCCTGAGCGCCGATCCCGAAATCTCCGTGCTATTGCTGGAAGCAGGCGGGCGCGATTCATCGCCCTGGGTTCGCCTGCCGCTCGGATATGCAAAACTCGTCACCAGTGAAAAACACACATGGCAATTCCAGACTGATCCCGACACCGGGCTGAACGGACGCAGCCTCTCGTGGCCGCGCGGCAAGATGCTCGGGGGGTCCGGCTCCATCAATGCGATGGTGTATTGCCGCGGTCTCCCCGGCGACTTCGACGACTGGGCGCGCGCGGGCGCACACGGATGGGGCTGGGCTGACGTCAAACCCGTTTTCGAGCGGCTGGAAACCAAAGTCGGGCGACGTGGTGAAAAGACGGGCACCGGATCGATCCATGTTCAGGACACTTCCGATCAGATACACCCGCTGAACCGGCATTTTTTCGCCGCGCTTGAAGAAACCGGGTTGCCGAGATCGGATGACTTCAATGGCGCGTTCCCCGAAGGCGGGGGCGTCTACCACATCAACACGCAAAACGGTGAACGCTGCTCGTCCGCGCGTGCGTTTCTGCGGCCTGCCCTCGCACGGTCCAATCTTGTGCTGCGCACCGAGACGCAGGTAAGCCGCGTCCTATTTGAAGAAACGACAGCCACAGGTGTTCTGCTTGCTGACGGATCCCGGTTCGCTGCAAGGCATGAAGTCATTCTATCCGCCGGTGCCATCGGCTCTCCGCACCTGCTGCAGGTCTCCGGCATCGGTCCCGGGCGGTTATTGCAGTCCCTCAAGGTTCCGGTCATCTGCGCCAATGACAATGTCGGCGCCAATCTTCAGGATCATCTGACGGCGACCTACACTTTCCGGGCCAGGGAACGCACACTGAATTCCGTCTTGCGGCCGCTTGCCGGCCAGGCACTTGCGGCCTTGCAATACGCTTTCACCCGGCGCGGGCCGCTTGCGCTTTCGGTCAATCAATGCGGCGGGTTCCTGAGGTCCGATCCGAACATGGACCGGCCGGACCAGCAGCTCTATTTCAATCCGATCAGCTACCGCGTAACCCAGGGCGGCAGGCAGACCAGACTGGCGCTCGATCCATTCAACGGGTTCATCATCTGCGCCCAGCCGACCCGGCCGACGAGCCGTGGACGCGTTGAAATCAAGACCGCCGATACCGCCGTTGCACCGCGCATTCAGCCGAATTCGCTCAGCACGGAAGCAGACCGGAGGTCCGTGGTCGCCGGCGGCCGTCTCTGTCAGAACATCATGGCCAGCCAATCGATGCGCGGTGTCGTCGAAACATCGCTCGAGCCGCGTCTTGAAAGCCTTGACGATGACGCGTTGCTTGCCGATTTCCGGGATCGGGCGAGCACGGTCTATCATCCGGTGTCGACCTGCATGATGGGCGAAAACCGGGATACGGCCGTCATCGACAGCCGCCTCAGCGTGCACGGTGTTGATCGTTTGCGTGTTGTCGACGCCTCAGCCTTTCCCAATATCACTTCTGGCAATACAAATGCCCCGACCATGATGCTCGCCCTGAAAGGGGCCGACCTTATCCTGCAAGACCTGAAACGAGCCGCGACATGACAGCCAACACAATCGCCCGGGACTATCTGAAGACCGGCAGCTTTCCGGGCCTTCCCGACGGCCACTTCATCGACGGCAGGACGACACCTCCGTCGCCGAAGAAAATGGAAAGTTTCGATCCGGGACGAGCCGAGGCCTTCGCGGAATTCTCGCTTGGCGAGACCTCCGACATGGACAGGGCGATCGCGTCGGCGGAAAAGGCGGCGGCCCGCTGGCGGCAGGTTTCGCCGGGAGAACGGTGCACGATCCTCAACAATGTCGCCCGCCTTTTCCGCGAAAACGCCGATCGCCTTTCCGTCATCGAGGTTATCGACAGCGGCAAGACCCTTGCCGAGGCGCAGGGCGATGTGCAGTCTTCCGCACGGCTGTTCGAATTTTATGCCGGCGCTGCCGACAAGCTCGACGGCCGGTCGGTCAATCTGGGGCCGGATCATACCGCCTTCACGGTGCGCGAACCGGTCGGTGTCACCGGGCATATCATTCCCTGGAACTATCCGACATCCACCTTTGCACGCGGTGTGGCTCCGGCGCTTGCGGCTGGTTGCTCCGTGGTTGCAAAACCGGCGGAGACGACGCCGTTCACGGCGCTGATCATGGCGGAACTTCTGTGCGAGGCAGGTGTTCCGGAAGGCCTTGTGAACGTCGTTACCGGCCTTGGAAGCGATATCGGTGCGCAACTGGCACGCGATCCAAGGATCAAGCAGCTCACCTTCACCGGTTCCGTTTCCACCGGCATCAACGTCGCGCAAATGGCCGCGCCCAATGTCACCCGGCTCACGCTTGAACTCGGTGGCAAGTCACCCCTGATCGCCTTCGAGGACGCAGATCCGGAGAAGGTCGCCGACGGGTCCTACTGGGCTATTTTTTCCAATTCCGGTCAGATCTGTTCTGCCGGGTCGCGGCTGATCCTGCACAAGGCGATCCGGGACGATGTGCTTGCGATCCTGGCCGAGCGTGCAAAATCCATCAGACCCGGACACGGACTGTCTTCACCCGACATGGGGGCGATCAATTCGGACCTGCATCTGTCCCGCATCAAGGCGCATGTCGAGGCGGCGAAAGCCCGGGGTGCGAACCTCTTGACCGGCGGTGACGTTACTGTCGACGCAGACACCGGCAAGGGCTGGTTCTTCCAGCCGACGGTGATTGCAGATCTCGGCCCCGATGATCCGGCCGTCCAGGACGAAATCTTCGGTCCGGTGCTTTCGGTACAGAATTTCGAGACCGAGGAAGAAGCCGTCCGGCTTGCCAACGGTACGGAATTCGGGCTCGTTGCAAGTGTCTATACACGGGATGTCGGGCGCGCGATGCGGGTTGCGAATGCAATGGATTGCGGTCAGGTTTCCGTCAACGACTATTGGGCCGGCGGCCTGGAGTTGCCTTTCGGGGGCAACAAGAAGTCCGGATACGGCCGCGAAAAGGGCTGGGAAGGACTGGATGCCTATACCAAGGTGAAGTCGATCACGATCAGCAACGCGAGTTGAGAACCGTTTCATGAAACTCGATCAAATCGAGACCTTTGTCGTCGGAAATCCGCCACCGCGCCACGGCGGACGCTACTTCATCTTCGTGAAGCTGGTGACGTCCTGCGGCATCACCGGCTACGGCGAGATCTACAACGCGACTTTCGGGCCGCACCTGGTCGCCGCGATGGCGGAAGATGTTTTCAAGCGGCAGTTCGAAGGCCAGGACCCGCACCATATCGAGTTGCTGTGGCACAGGACCTATGGCGCCGGTTACACGCAGCGCCCGGATGTTTCGGTCATGGGTGTTCTGTCCGGTCTGGAGATGGCCTGCTGGGACATTGTCGGCAAGGCGGCGGGGAAACCGGCATACGAACTCTTGGGCGGCAGGGTTCATGAAAGGCTCCGCTCCTATACCTACCTTTACCCAAAGGCCGGGGATGTCTATCCGGACCCGGACAAGCCCAATGTCTACAATGATCCGGACATCGCCGCCGAGGCCGCCATGGCCGCCGTCGAACAGGGATTTACCGCGGTAAAGTTCGATCCGGCCGGGCCTTACACGATCTATGACGGACACCAGCCGAGCCTTCAGGATCTGGACCGCTCCGAAGCGTTCTGCCGCAAGATCCGGGAGGCCGTCGGCGACAGGGCCGATCTCCTTTTCGGCACCCATGGACAATTCACCGTTTCCGGAGCCAAACGCATGGCCCGGCGGCTGGAAGCCTACGACCCGCTCTGGTTCGAGGAGCCGATCCCGCCTGAAAAACCGGAAGACATGGCCGAGGTCGCCCGCTATACGTCGATACCAGTTGCGACCGGCGAGCGGCTGTGCACCAAGTACGAGTTCTCGCGCGTTCTGGAAACGAAGGCCGCCAGCATTTTGCAGATGAATCTCGGCCGTGTCGGAGGTCTGCTCGAAGCCAAGAAAATCGCCGCGATGGCCGAGTGTCATTCCGCCCAGGTCGCGCCACATCTCTATTGCGGCCCTCTGGTCGCGCTCGCCAACATCCAGCTCGCCACCTGCAGCCCGAATTTTCTGGTTCTGGAATCGATCCGCACCTTCGACGGGTTCTACGCGGAGCTTCTGAAGTCGCCGATCCGTTGGCAGGACGGCTACGTCATTCCCTCAACCGAACCGGGGCTCGGCTCCGACCTCAACGAAGAGGTTGCCCGCGCGCATCCTTACGAAGGCGATGACCTGCATCTGGGTCTGCAGGAAACTCCGGCGCTGCCACTTTGAAGAGACGGTGTGACTTATGACGCACGCACCGCGTCAAGCACCATGGAAACCAGCCGCGCGCGCAGTCTTTCCTGGCCGGCGTCCGTGAAAAGGTCATCGCCATAAAGGTGCGAGAACGTCGCCCTGTTGGAGATGTTGAAAACGCAGAATGCCGAGATGGTCCAGTGAAGTTCCAGTGGATCGACATCTTCCCTGAACGTGCCTTCCCCGATACCGCGGCGGCAAAGCTCCTCCAGGCCGGTGATGATCTGGCTGTTCAGCTTCGGGATTGTTTCGGACTGCTTCAGGTGCTTGCCGTGATGAATGTTCTCGATCGTAATCAGCCGAATATATTCCGGGTTTTCCCGGTGGAAGTCGAAGGTGAAGGCTGCCAGCTTCGCAAGAGCGTCCAAAGGCGGCAACGCCTGCAGGTCGAGTTGCCCCTCGCCCTTTCTCAGCCGCGCGTATGCTGCTTCCAGAACCTTGGCATAGAGGCCGCTCTTGTCACCGAAATAGTAATAGATCATCCGCTTCGACGATTTCGTGCGCCGGATGATCTCGTCGATCCGCGCGCCTGAAAAACCGGATTCGGCGAATACGGATGTGGCCACGGCCAGTATGTCCGCCTTGACGCCTTCCGGGTCCTGCTTCCAGCTCGACTTGCGCTCTCCCTCGTTCCTTTTCACGCGCCTGAACCGCTCTTAAGAGAATTGATCATTGACAAATTAACCTTTTGGTACATTCTGTTCACCCGATAGTCCGGTGCGCGCTTTGGAGGAGGACGACGCGGTGAAGACGTCGATTGCGACGGTATCCATTGCCGGTGACCTGCCGCGCAAGCTGGCCGCGATTTCCGCCGCCGGCTTTGACGGTATCGAGATCTTTGAACAGGATTTCATCGCACATGACGGTGGCGCTACGGATGTCGGAAAAATGGTCCGCGACCATGGGCTAGAAATTCTGCTGTTTCAACCCCTCCGCGATTTCGAAGGTTTGCCCGATCCCCAGCGTAGCCGCGCTTTCGAGCGCGCGAAGCGCAAGTTCGACGTCATGAACAACCTCGGGACCGATCTGGTTCTGATCTGTTCGAGCGTACATCCAAAGGCACTCGGGGGCATTGACCGGGCCGCGTCCGATCTGGCCGAGCTGGGAGACATCGCCCGCGCGCACGGCGTGCGCGTCGGCTATGAAGCGCTGGCCTGGGGCCGTTACATCAACGACCACCGCGACGCCTGGGAAGTCGTGCGCCGGGCAGATCATCCGACCATCGGTCTGATCGTCGACAGTTTCCATACGCTTGGGCGCAAACTCTCACCCGACAGTCTCCAGTCGATCCCCGGTGACCGGATCTTCTTCGTCCAGCTTGCCGACGCACCGCAAATCGACATGGACCTGCTCTACTGGTCGCGCCATTTCAGGAACATGCCGGGAGAAGGCGATCTCGACGTGACAGCCTTCCTGAAAGCCGTTGCCGCAACCGGATATGACGGTCCGATTTCCCTGGAAATCTTCAACGATCAGTTTCGGGGCGGCAGTCCCGAAATGATCGCGTGCGACGGCTACAGGTCGCTGATGGCGCTTGCCGACGATGTTGAGCGGGAAGCTCCGCATTCCCGGATCGGCATTCAGCCGATGCCCGAACGCCCGCGTATCGAGCGGGTCGAGTTCATCGAGTTCACGGCAGATGAAACATCAGGTGCGGAATTCGAACAGCTTCTGGCATCGCTCGGGTTTCGCCTGGCGGCGCAGCACATCAACAAATCGGTTGCCGTCTGGCAGCAGGGCGGCATCCGGATTGTCATCAACAAGGACGGCAACGGGTTCGCACGTGCCTGCCTTAAGAAGCATGGCCTTGGCGTTTGCGACATTGGCCTGCGGGTCGACAATGCAAATGCAGCCGTGGACCGCGCCACGCGCCTTGGCGCAGAACCTTTTCACCAGCCGCTTAACGACGGGGAAATGGCGCTGCCGGCGATCCATGCCGTCAGCGGGTCGATCATGCATCTGCTTGACGAACCAAGCGGACTTTCCGACGTCTGGGATGTGGAGTTCAAGCCGGTTGAAAGCGGTGGGGATGCAGGACTGCTTCAGACGGTCGATCACATCGCGCAGACGATGGACTATGCCGAGATGCTGAGCTGGTCGCTTTTCTATACGGCACAGTTCGCCCTGAACAAACGTCCGGTCTTTGACGTGGTCGACCCTGGCGGCATCGTGCGCAGCCAGGTGATCGAAGCATCCGACGGAAGCTTTCGCCTGACATTGAACGGTGCGGACTCAAAGGACACGCTTGCCGGGCAATTCATCGCGGACCGCGCCGCGTCGGCCGTCCAGCACATCGCCTTTTCATGCGCCGATATTTTCGCAACTGCCGCAGTGCTCGAGGCAAGAGGATTTGAGCCACTGGAGTTGCCGGACAATTACTACGACGATCTCGCGGCCCGCTTTGGATTCGACGATCCGGAAATCCAGCGCCTGAAGCAATCGGGTGTTCTCTACGACGAAGACGACCAAGGCGCGTTCTATCAGATCTATAGCCGTCCGCTGGCCGGCGGTTTTTTCTTCGAAATCGTTCAACGGACGGGAAACTACTCCGGTTATGGCGGGCCGAACGCGCCGTTCCGGACGGCCGCCATGAAGCGGCTGATGCGGCAGGAAAAGCCGTGAGACACCTCAAGGTGGGCCTGATCGGTTTCGGTCGCAGCTGGAAAAACATCGCGAGCCCGGCCGGCTGGTTCGGTTTGCCACGTGTCGGGGATGGAGAAGCAGGCGTTCGCTTCATTCACGCTGCCATTGCGTCTCACAACGAGGACTCAATCCGAGCCGACGTTTGAGGACGGTGGGTGGCCCTACGTCATTCAATCGCCAAAACCGCCTATATTCCAAAAGACTAAGCCCTTCACGCCGCTTGACCGGTGACAATGATTTTCCTAGCCTCAGGATCTCGACGCCAGGAGAAACAAAACGAGTGGGGGGCGAAAATGGATGCAGCGGAAGCGGCAATGCTTTGCCTGATCGCCGTCATCGGCCACCTGATGGCCCTGTTCTGGTTAAGCGTTGAGGACTACGAAGTCGATCTGTCACGCGACCGGATCTACAATCTTCCCATCAAGGACCCGCAGGTGCGGCGTGAGTTGAAAAACTCCCTGCACACGCCCTTGCATGCGCTCATGCTGATGGTGTTCCTGCTCCTTGGCCTTTTCGACAACAGGTCGGTCACCGGTTTCTTCGGCAGTCTTCTCCTGACCGCTGTCTGGGCGGAAATCTGGCACTATTCGTCCCATCGCGCTTTTCACCTGAAGTCGCTCCACTGGATCCATGCCGAGCATCACCGGAGCCGGCTCTCCAGCCCGTTCACGGCGCTTTCCTTCTCGTTCTGGGAAAAGCTCATTTTCGACCTCGGCATTCTCGGGGCGCTCGCCCTTGTCGACCAGTTCCTGATGCCGCTGAACTTCTTCGGCATCGCGACCTGGTTTGCGCTTTACCTGGTGATCAACTCCTATGGGCACGCCAACTACGAGATCCGGTCGGAAAACTTCATGAAAGTCAAAGGGAAGTACATCACGTCAACGGTGTACCATGCCCTGCATCACTCCCGGTACACGGGGAATTATGGCCTTGGCACACGCTTTCTGGACCGGTTGTTCGGAACGGAGTGGCCCGACTCGGAAGCCGTCTTCGAGCGCGTGGTCGTGGAGAAAAAACCGCTGACGTCGCTCAAGGAGACCGTGGCCGAACCGGACGGGAGCTGATCCATGGATCCCGATATTCTGAGCCAGCTGATCTCCATCTGCGAAGAGCGCGCATTCCCGCCCGGACACGTGCTGCGCTATGAAGGCGGCTTTGCCGGCGACATGCTGCTCGTGCTTGAAGGCGAGGTGGAAATCAGGTTCGAGCAGGGCGACGCGTCAACCATGATTACATCGGCGCGCAACACGATCCTTGGTGAAATCGGGTTCCTGACCGGGAGCGGCGCGTCTGCCCGCGTGGAGACGCTCACGGACGTTCGTGCGCTCGGCATCGGCCGCAAGGAACTGGAACTTCTGGAAACAAGGCGACCGGACATGGCAGCCGCCTTCTCCAGATATCTTGCAAAGCTCATGCGCGCGCGATTGCAGCAGAACACCGTCCTGATGGACGACTTTGAAACGGCTGATCCCCCTGCCCTCGAAGTCTTCCAGTGCAACACCGAAGACCTCATGATCCGCGCGCAACGGCTGCGCTACGAGGTCTATTGCGGGGAATTCAGGCGGCCATCCCCCTACGCCGACCATGATGCGCGCATGCTGATCGATCCGCTCGATGAGCACGGAACCAGTTTTATCGCGGTCTACGAAGGCGAAGACGCGGGGACCGCGCGGGTCAATCTCGCAAAGCATGGCGGTCTCTCGATCCTGCCGGATCTCTACGGCATGGGCACGTCCGAACACCATCCGCACAAGACCTGCGTCATCACCAAATATGCGATCCCGGAGAAATGGCGCGGCGGCGCGACGTATATGCGGATCTTCGCAGGCATCGCAACTTTCGTGCAGGCTTCGGGCATTCGCGAGATCTACATCGACTGCGTTCCGGATCTCGCGCGCTTCTACGCGACGATGAAGTTCCGGCAATCGGCGGAAGAGTTTGTCCACTACGAGAACGGACTCTCCGTTCCAATGGTGCTCGATGTCGCGGAGTACCACGCCCGCATTCCCATCGACGAACGCCTGAGACGCAATCGCTGGCGCTAGATCAGCCGGCAGCCAGTTCCTGCTTGTGGGCCTTGACGAGGTCCGCCATGCTGTCGAAACGGAAATCGTAGCTCGGCATTTCTCCCGGGTTCATGGTTGCGCCGAAACCTTCCTTGTCATGACGGCGGTAAATCCAGCAGTTCGCAAGACCGTGCTTGTTGGCAGGTGCATGATCATGGAACATGCTTTCGGCGGTGTGCAGGATTTCGTTTTTGGCGATGCCGTTTCGGGCGAGCGTTTCAAGCATGTATTCGAAATTGCGATCGGCGGGCTTGTAGCTGCCCACATCCTCGGCGGTGTAGACACCGTCGAAAGAGATACCGAGGCGGGCGTTGGAACCGGAGAAGCTGACATTGTCGGTGTTTGTCAGCACGATCAGCCTGAAGTGTTCCTTCAGGTAGGCCAGCGCGTCCCTGCTGTCGTCGAAGGCCGGCCACTGGCGCACGGACAGGCCATAGGCGGCACACTCCTCCCAGGTCACTTCGACGCCCCACTCTTCGGCGAGACGCCGATAGACCACGCCCAGCAGGTCCGAATACTTCTTCGCCGGTGTCCAGCGCTGGCTGGTGGATTCGTGATAGGCATGCGCCTCCAGAATGTCGTCCCGGCTCAGGTGCCGGCTGACCTTGTCCGTCAGCGGTTTCAGCCCGGTTACCATGCCGCTTTCCCAGTCGATAAGCGTGCCGTAGACGTCAAATGTGAGGGCCTTGAAATCAGAGAGTTTCATGAGGTGATCCGATCTTGAGAAAATGTGCTGGTGCGCGGCGTGTCACTTTTGCCGATCCAGGAAATCGACCAGAAGGCCGGAAATCCTTTCAGGCTGATCTTCCATCGCAAAGTGCCCGCAGTTTTCTAGAACATGCAGCTCCGAGCCCGGGATCGCCGCGTGAAGCCTGTGCGCCCAGTCGACGACCTGCCAGGCGTCATCAGCTCCCCAGATCAGCTGGACCGGAAGCCTGCCCAGTTCGTGCAGGCGGTCCGCCACATCCTGAGTGTGGCGCGCCTCGTAGTGACGGACCTGATGCTGGAAGAGACTTCCCTGACCTATCGGGCCGGAAATGAAGTCCAGGTAAATGGCAGCCGCTGTTTCATCCAATCCGTCCGGTTCGTGCACGGTGCTCCGCAGCCAGTCGTGGAAGTGCCGTCTGTGTTCGTCGTCACCGGCCTTGATGAGGTGCTCAAGACCGTTCTTCATCTGCTCGTTCGTGCGCTTTGACGGCCAGGAATCGAATGACACCGTGTCGATCATGGTCAGGGACCGGAGCCGTTCCGGCGACTGGATGCCAAGGCGCTGTGCGACCGCACCACCGATGTCATGCGCAATGAGGTGGAAATCGTCCAGACCCCAGTGCTGCAGCAACCCTTCCAGGATCGGCACCTGACCGGTGACGGACGTATCGACATCCGGGTTCCAGGGGCGTTCCGACAGCCCGAAGCCGAGGAGATCGTAAACATGAACCCGATACCCCGCCTCCACCAGCGGCGGGACAATGTTGCGCCAGATATAGGACGAGGACGGTGTTCCGTGGATCAGAACGACAGGCGAACCTTCGCCATGCGTCCCGTGCGCAATGCGGGTGTTGCCGATCAGCGTGTGGTCATTGACGAGATGCATGTGTGCCGCTCCGTGGCATGAGGTCTTTCCAAACTCCTAGCGCGCATCTATGTTATGACGCAAATGAATGAATGTCATACTTCAATCTACTTTTGTCATGAAAGGCTCAAACATGCCGGAACGTCTGGAGATCGATGCCCTGCGCGCGTTGCTGACGATCGTGCAGCAGGGCGGCGTCACAAGGGCCGCCGAACATCTGTGCGTGTCCCAGTCGGCGGTCAGCCACAAGATCAGGCGGCTGGAGCAAAACCTTGATTGCGAGCTTTTGACCAGACGCACGGGAGCTCCGCTTCTGACGGAAGATGGCGAACGCCTCAAGACCTATGCAAGCCGGATTGTCGATCTGCATGACGAGGCCCTCGCCTCGCTGCGAAAACGCCCGGTTTCAGGTACGATCCGGCTCGGCATGACCGAGGACACGACGACAAGCGGCGTTGCCCGGATCCTCGGCCGGTTCACACGGCTCTTCCCCGAAATCACGGTGCACACACGCGCGAGCCAGAGCCTGTGTGTTCAGGACTGGCTGCAGGCGGGCGAACTCGACCTTGCGGTGATGCAGATCTTCAAGAAGGACGTTCAGCCCGGTGATCTGATCCTTTTTGAGGACACGCTTCACTGGGTCCGCTCAAAAGACCTTGTCCTGGATACGAGTGATCGCATTCCGTTCCTGTCGTTTGACAGCAACTGCTTTTACAAGGTCTGGGCCTTTTCAGAAGGCCTATCAGCGGGTCATCGGTTCGAAAACGTTCTGGAATGCCCGAGCGCTGCGGGCATTCAGTCGGCAGTCAGGTCGGGTCTTGGCGTCGCGCTTTTGAACGGACTGCATGTCACCCCGGATATCGCCACGATAGCGGGCGTGTTTCCCACGCCCCCCGACATCACCTACATCGCCCGGGTTCAGGACGGCGCGCGCAGTCCGGCTGTCGACGCGTTGATCAGCGAGATTGCCAAGGAAGTCTAGTCGGCCATCCCGTTGCGCATTGCCGGTTAGATTGAGGCGCACGCAATCTCGGAACGCAAGCCCTCAAAACAAACGGCGGCTGCAAGGTTCAGCAGCCGCCGTGAATTTTCCGTCATCGGCGCTTCAGGTGCCGGCGCTTGGCCAGATCAGGCCGCTTTGGATTTAAACTCGATCCGGCGGCGGTGAAGCACCGGCTCCGTGTATCCGTTCGGCTGGCTGGTGCCTTCGATGACAAGTTCGCAGGCGGCCTGGAAGGCGACAGAATTGTCGAAATCGGCGGCCATCGGCCGGTAAAGCGGGTCGCCGGCATTCTGTTCGTCAACGACGGCGGCCATGCGTTTCATGGTTTCCATGACCTGCTCTTTCGTCGCCACGCCATGATGCAGCCAGTTGGCGATATGCTGGGACGAAATCCGCAAGGTCGCGCGGTCCTCCATCAGGCCGACATTGTTGATGTCCGGAACCTTGGAGCAGCCGATGCCCTGTTCGACCCAGCGCACGACATAACCAAGAATGCCCTGTGCATTGTTGTCGAGTTCGGCCTGAATATCAGCCGGAGCCCAGTTCGGACGTTCGGCAACGGGGATGGAGAGGATGTCCTCAACCTTGGCGGCGTCACGTGACCTGAGCTCTGCCTGGCGGTTCGCGACCGAGACCTGGTAGTAATGAAGCGCGTGCAGGGTCGCGGCCGTCGGGGACGGCACCCAGGCGGTGTTGGCGCCGGACATCGGATGCCCGATCTTCTGTTCCAGCATCGCCTGCATCAGGTCCGGCATCGCCCACATGCCCTTGCCGATCTGCGCATGCCCCGGCAGGCCGCAGGCAAGGCCGACATCGACATTGTTGTTTTCGTAGGCACCGATCCAGGTGGAGGCTTTCATGTCGCCCTTGCGGATCATCGGGCCGGCTTCCATCGACGTGTGCATCTCGTCGCCGGTGCGATCGAGGAAACCGGTATTGATGAAGAAAACGCGGTCCTTTGCCTGACGGATACACTCCTTGAGGTTGATCGTCGTGCGACGCTCCTCATCCATGATGCCCATCTTGAGCGTGTTCCGCTCAAGGCCGAGTGCGTCTTCGATCCGGTCGAAGATCTCCGAAGCGAACGCGACTTCTTCCGGGCCATGCATCTTCGGCTTCACGATATAGACCGACCCTGCCCGGCTATTGATGTTGCCGCCATTCGGGCCAATGTCATGCAGCGCGATCAGAGAGGTGATCATGCCGTCGAGAAGGCCTTCCGGAACCTCGTTGCCGTCCTTGTCCAGCACCGCGTCGATGGTCATCAGGTGGCCGACATTGCGCACCAGAAGAAGCGAGCGGCCATGGAGCGTCAGAGCACTGCCATCCGGAGCCGTATAGTTCCGGTCGCCATTCAGCCGGCGCGTGACCGACTTGCCACCCTTTTCGAACGTATCCTCAAGGTCTCCCTTCATCAGGCCCAGCCAGTTGCCGTAGACAACGACCTTGTCCTCCGCGTCGACAGCGGCAACGGAGTCCTCGCAGTCCATGATCGTGGACATGGCCGATTCAAGCACGACGTCAGAGATGTGTGCCGCGTCCGTCTTGCCGATCGGATGCTGCGCATCGATGTTGATTTCCAGATGAAGGCCGTTCTTGACCAGAAGGATCTTGTACGGCCCATCGGTGTCGCCGGAATAGCCGGCGAACTGCGCCGGGTCCGCCAGGGAGACACTGCCGCCTGCCGTCTTCACGACCAGTGCCTCGTCGCCGATGGCAAAGCCCGTCGCGTCCGTCCAGCTGCCGGCTGAAAGCGGTACCGCCTCATCGAGAACCTTGCGGGCATAGGCGATCACCTCTGCACCGCGGTCAGGGTCGAACCCTCCCGGTGCCGGCTTCGACCCCATGGCATCGGTGCCGTAAAGCGCATCGTAGAGGGAGCCCCAGCGTGCGTTTGCCGCGTTGAGCGCGTAGCGTGCGTTCATGACCGGCACGACAAGCTGCGGGCCGGCGACAGACCCGATTTCCGGATCGACCCTCGCCGTGCCAACGCCGAAGTCGTCGCCCTGGGGCACGAGATAGCCGATATCTGTCAGGAAAGCCTTGTAGGTGGCCATGTCGGGCGTTCCCGGATTGGCCTTGTGCCAGGCGTCGATCTTTTCCTGAAGCGCATCTCGTCTTTGCAGCAGCGCCCTGTTGCGCGGCGCAAGATCATGAACGAGGGACGACAGGCTGCTCCAGAAATGATCCTGGTCTATTCCCGTTCCCGGCAAGACCTGACTGTTCACGAAGTCAAAAAGAACGTCGGCAACTTGCAATCCGTGGGCATTTGTTCGGGCAGTCATTCGTATCTCCAGGCGCATGGCTCGAGTATTGTCATTTAACGGTGTTTTGGGGCGTTCCGTGCCATTCGTCAATTGCTCAAGAAAACGCATGACTTTTTCCAAAACGGAAAAAATAAACATTATTATATCTGAAATCGCGCATCCGGAGCGAAGATTTGGCTTTCCGTCCAACGGCTGATCCTATACCGGTGTCTTCTCCAGACTGTTCCGCTTTCCAGGCCCTGCATGTTCGCGATAGCTCGAAGATTCGGCGACATGACATATGGCAATGCCTTTGTCATGCTGACGCTCACCACCCTTTTCTGGGGCGGCAACACGGTTGCCGGCCGCCTTGCCGTCGGCGAGGTCTCCCCGATGATGGTGGTGTTCTTGCGCTGGGTGCTGGTCGCCGGCATTCTCGTGCCGCTGTGCTGGACCCGGATCCGGGCCGACTGGCACATCATGCGCCCGTATCTGCCGCGCATGATCCTGATGGCCGCGTTCGGGTTTGTCGGGTTCAACTCGCTGTTCTATGTCGCGGCAACCCAGACAACAGCCGTCAATCTGGGCATTATCCAGGGGTCCATGCCGATCATCGTCCTGATCGGTTCGGTGATTTTCTTCGGGACGAAAGTCCGGGTTCTGCAGGTGCTCGGCATTCTGCTGACCCTGGTGGGGGTGACCATGATCGCGGCACAGGGGAGCCTTGAAGTTCTCATGTCACTGGCCGTCAACCCGGGCGACGGTTACATGCTGCTGTCGTGTCTTCTCTATTCAAGCTATGCGCTTGCCCTGAGGAACCGTCCGAAAGTCTCCGGTCTGACCTTCTTTGCCGTTCTGTCGGCCATATCCGTGCTGGCGTCGATCCCCGGCATGATCTTTGAAGTCTCGACCGGAACGGCAAAGTGGCCGACTTTCGACGGCTGGCTGGTCGTGCTTTACATCGCCGTTTTTCCGTCCTGCCTTTCGCAGATCTTCTTCATGCGGGGTGTCGACCTCATCGGGCCGGCGCGCGCCGGGGTTTTCGTCAATCTCGTTCCGATCTTTGCTGCTGTGCTCGCCGTTTCGATCCTCGGCGAACAATTCAGGACGCACCACGGCGTTGCCCTCGTCCTGGTTCTGGGCGGGATCTGGCTTTCGGAGCGCAAGGCGGCCCCTGCGGCCTGAAA
Source organism: Roseibium sp. MMSF_3412 (assembly GCF_030733265.1). Lineage (GTDB taxonomy): Bacteria > Pseudomonadota > Alphaproteobacteria > Rhizobiales > Stappiaceae > Roseibium. The sequence goes on from NZ_JASHJI010000001.1 coordinate 322,342, forward strand.
GCAAGTGCCAAATAAAATCTCGGTGAATTTGATATCGCCGCATTCACAAGGCACATTGGGTTTATGGAAACACCATTGATTACAGGCGCCTTCGCGCTTTTATTGATAACAATCTCCTTGCTGCAACCACTTGCCCGCCGGCTTGGACTCGCACCGAGCGTTCTGCTTGCGATCGTCGGCACGCTGATCGGGATCTCGGCGACCTACCTGTTCTACACGAGCCATACCAACACGTTTGACGACTTCGCCGAGATTTTCGCCGATCCACCTCTGAACTCAGAGATGATCCTTTACATGTTTCTGCCGTTGCTGCTGTTCCAGACAACGATCACGCTGGATATCCGCAGAATTCTTGAGGATATTGTCCCGATCCTGGTGATGGCGGTCCTGGCCGTGTTTGTGGCGACCGGCTTCATCGGCTTCGCCCTCTACCCGCTTACATCCATTTTCGTTTCGAAGGAAATCACGCTGATCGTGTGCCTCCTGCTCGGTGCGATCGTCGCAACGACCGATCCGGTCGCCGTCGTCGCCATTTTCCGGGATATCGGCGCGCCCGCACGGCTTGGCCGGATCGTCGAAGGCGAGAGTCTCTTGAACGATGCCGCCGCAATCGTGATCTTCGTCATTCTGCTCGGCGTCCTCACCCAGGATCAGGCCATCACCTTCAGCGAAGCGGCCATTGCGTTCGGCAGATCCTTCATTGGCGGACTGATCGTGGGGGCTATCCTGGCGCGCGTGGCCGTCAGCCTGCTGTCACTGATGCGCGACCTGCCTCTCGCACAGGTGACCCTCAGCCTCGCCCTGCCCTATGGAACATACGTCCTGAGCGACCAGTTCGCGGATGTGTCGGCCGTTGTCGCCGTGGTGTGCGCGGGCACGATCTTCAACCTTTACGGCCTTTCGCGTATTCAGCCGCAAAACTGGCAGTTCCTGCATTCGGTCTGGGAACAGCTTTCCTTCTGGGCCGCTTCCCTGATCTTTCTGCTGTCGGCGATCCTGATCCCCAAGCTGGTCGGCGGGTTCGCACCCATCGACATCCTGCTGCTGGCCGTCGTGATCGTGGCGGCTCTTGCCGCACGTGCGCTGGTGATCTTCGGGCTCCTGCCGATGATGAGCCTTTTCGGCGCAGGGCAATCGGTCAGCAACAAGTACAAGACGGTGATCCTGTGGGGCGGCATGCGCGGGGCCGTTACGCTGATCCTGGCGCTCAGCGTCTCGGAACACGCGGTCCTGAACGAGGAAATCTCCGGTTTCGTCACCAAACTTGCGACCGGCTTCGTCCTGTTCACCCTGCTTGTTTACGGAACCAGTCTGAAACCGCTGATCCGTCTTCTTGGGCTGGACCGGCTGAATGCGCGGGACGAGGCGCTCAGAACCCAGTTCCTTTCGCTCTCCATGCTGGATGTCCGATCAGAACTCGAAGCCGCTGCCCAGAGCTATCACATCGATGATCGGGTCGCGTCTGGTGTTTTGAAAGGATACGAGGACCGGGCCGCCGCGGCGGCTTCGGAAACGAACAAGCTCGAAGAACTCTCGGACTGGGACCGCGTCCGTATCGGTCTGATCGCACTCGCCGACCGCGAGCAGCAGCTCGTTCTGGAGCATTTTCACGAGAAGACGATTTCGGGACGCGCGGTGTCACGTTTCCTGACGCTGACGGGCCAGATCGGCGACCTGACCCGAAGCGATGGCCGGGCGGGATACAACAAGGCGACGCGTCAGCCCCTGAAATTCGGTTTCGGCTTCCGGTTTGCGCAAGCGCTCCAGAGGCGCCTGCGGATCGCCCGGCCACTGGCCAATCAGCTTGCCGACCGGTTCGAGTTTCTGCTGATCTACAGGATCCTTGCCGACGAGCTGATCGATTTCAACCAGCGCCGTATCCGGCCGCTTCTGGGCGAGCGTGTCGGCGATATCCTGAACGATATCCTGTGCCTGCGGCAGGACGAGACGATCCAGGCCATCGACGCCTTGCGCCTTCAATACCCGGATTACGCGGATTCACTGGAACGCCTGTTCCTGCTCAAGGCCGGCGTGCGGCTTGAAGAAACCGCCTTTGACGACGCCAAGGAGCAAATGCTGATCGGCACGGAACTCCACCGCGATCTGTTGCGCGACGTGGAAAACACCAGGCGCACGAGCCATACGCGGCCATCGCTTGACCTCGGCCTGAAGACCCGCGATCTCGTCAGTGCCCATCCGCTGTTCAAGGACCTCCCCGGCAAGCAGCAAAAGGCGATCCGCCGGATGATGCGCCCGCAATTTGCCACGCCCCGCGAAAAACTGATCCGCCGCGGAGACAGGGGCGATGCGGCCTATTTCATCGCCTCGGGCGCAGTGGAAGTGCAGGCGCCAAGCCACACCGTCCGTCTCGGGCGCGGCGACGTCTTCGGCGAAATCGCGCTCATGACAGGCGGGCGGCGCAGTGCCGACGTGGTCGCGCTCGGCTACTGTCAGCTGCTAAGCCTCGGTGCGCATGATTTCAAATCCCTCATGGATCAGCATCCCGACCTGCGCGATCACGTCGTCGCCCTTGCCGAAATGAGACAGCTCATGAACACGGACAAGGCGGAGCACGAGATAGAAGACCCCGTTGTGCCGCAATTCGCCTCAGAGGATCCTGTGCAGGATCAGAAGGAGGCGGGCGAAGCGAAAAGCGAGGAAGGCGACCAGATCACCTCAGCCGATGCCGTTCCCGCCGCTGAGGGAACAGACACAGAGACGGTCAATATCGAGGTCACCGAGGAGATCAAGGTGACCGAAACGATCACGGTTTCGAAAAACAAGGACAAGACGGGCATCGCAAGCGCATCGGAAAACGGCTCCGAACAGGAAACTGCATCAGACAAGGAAACAAAGAAAGAGACCGCCTCGGGTTGAGGCGGTCTCCCGGATAGCGCATGAAACCGTTTATCCGGCCTTCTGGATCTCGACGGAATGCGGATAGGGAATGGACACCCCGCCCGCATCAAAGGCTTCCTTGACGGCCTTGAGCATGTGGAACTTGAGTTCCCAGTAATCCGCTGCCTCGCACCAAAGGCGCACACCGAGATCGACGGAACTGTCTCCCAGGTTGGTGACGCGCACCCATGGCTCTGGGTCCTTGTGAACCCGTTCGTCCGCATTGGCGACATCCAGGATGATCTGGATGGCCTTGTCGGCATCGTCGCCGTAGTCAATGCCGAAGGTCAGGTCGAGCCGGCGCGTGTCATGCGCCGAAAAATTGGTCACGACCGCACCCCATGCCTGACCGTTCGGCATGATGATCTGCACGTTGTCGGGCGTCACGAGTTCCGTAACGAAAATATTCAGATCCTTGACCGTGCCCGAGGTGCCGCCGATGTCGACAAACTGGCCGATCTTGTAAGGCCGGAAGATGATCAGCATCACCCCGGCAGCAACGTCGCTCAACGTTCCCTGGAGCGCGAGACCAATGGCCAGGGTACCGGCACCGAGGACGGCGACAAGGCTGGTTGCCTCGATGCCGAAGAGCTGGAGGATCGCAATCAGCGTGACCAGCAGGATCAGCCAGCGGACGATGGACGCGGCGAACCCGCCGATCGTGTCATCGATCTGCGGATGACTGACGATCCTGCGCCGCACCAGTCCAGAGATCATGCCTGCCACAATCCAGCCGATGATGAGAACAACGACTGCTTTCACCGCATTGATAATCAGTGGCCCGTACGCCCCGACCTGATCCATTGCGCTTTCCATGCGATCCCCCTTATTGGAAACAACCCGACCGTTCTGATCCGACTTAACTCCAGAATTGTGAACGCGTCAAAACAATCGGGTCTTCGACCACAGATTGGTATGGCCGCCCGGAACTGTGCCTAAGCGTGTGTGTCGCGCCAGTCTTCCAGGAACTGGACCATGTCCTCGTTCCCGCATCCGGATATGAAATCTGGATAAAGCACGCTGCCGGCCTCCAGAAGCAGCCGCGCGCAGGACACGTGATCGGCTTCCGGACGCTTGGGCGCGAATTCGGACCCGTGAATAACCGTGTCGAGAGCGTCGCCGCCATAGTCGTTCTTGCGCGTCAGATCCGGCCCCAACGCAAGAAAATAGCGCGTCTCGTCGACAAGTCCGTTCCAGCCGGCAACGTGAAGCGGCGGCAGGCCCATCGTGTCGGGAACATCCGGATCGAGGCCCGCGCGCACGAGCCGCTTCATGTGGTCCAGCTTGCCCGGGATGAAGGCGAGACGGGTCAGGAGCCCCTGGTCTTCCTCGCTCAGACGGGACGTATCGAGCACTCCGGGCGCATCCGCACCGGAGGCGCATGCCGACAGGATGGCTTCGTTGCTGTCGAGCGTACCCGCTAAGCCCTTCCGCGCCAGATGGTCCGCGACCGCGTCATTGCCGTAGATGCAGGCCATTGCGTGGGCGGTGTGACCGTCCCACACCGCGTTCGGATCGGCACCGAATTTCAGAAGCAATTCGACCACTTCGACCGAGCCGCCGCGCCTGGCCGCCTGATGCAGCGACGGGATCGTGTTCATCGGCTGACCGCTCGGATGATCGGGCACGGTCAGGTTCGGATCCGCACCGGCTTCCAGGAGCATCCGCACCATCTCGACATTGTCGAAATCGAGCGCTCTGGGCAGCGCGTTCGTACCATCCGGTTTTGCTCCGTGTTTCAGAAGCAGCGCCAACGCCCGCGTATGCCCGAGTTCCGTGCTGTGATAGAGGCTTTCGTCATCATTCGGATCGGCACCGTGCTCCAGGAGCCATTTGCCCAATTCGAAATTGTCCGCGTGGCACATGGCCCCGTAGAGCGCAGACAGCTTGTAGTCGCCGTCGGGTTCCGGCGAATAACCGTCGTCCACGTTTGCGCCGCCCGCCCGAAGCAGTTCCGCGATGGCGAGCATATCGCCGGACTTTTCCGGTCTGCGGTGGATTTCCTGCGAATAGGCCAGGTGCAGCATCGGCGACCTGACGCCAACCTTGCGCGTCGCTGATGTCCGGTCCGTGTCAACCGCGCGGCGGACGCCGTCCAGATCATAGAGCGCGGCTTGCAGGCCCAGATTGTCGTCTTTCAGATCAGGGTCCTCGTTCAGCAATCGCTCCGTCACCCAGTGCTGACCGAAATAAAGCGCAATCTTCAGCCGTTCGGCTTTCTCTTCCCGGTTCATCGCCCGGCTTTCGATGGCAAATTTGAGTTTCGGCCAGCTGTCCTGCCCGGCCTCGCGTGCGATCACATGCAGGAAATCCGCGTGTCTGAGCTGTCTGTCGGCAGGCACGTGGACGGACACGCGCGCAAGCGCGTCCGCATCGCCTGCCGCATGTTGCTTTCGCAGCGCGCGAGCAGCCTTCTTGTAAGCTGCAAGATCCTGGGGAATGCCGTCGGTCATGGCTTTTCTCCTGTTTATACCGCCCGGACGATCCGCTGGTTTCGGGCGCAGGTGAAAAACCGGCTATGTGCGTTGGGTGTCAGGGTGCTTTCGCTTTCCGCGGATCCGGCTGCCGCCCTCGTCGACCCTGAAAAGCTGCCTGAACGGACTTACAATTGCAAGCCCGTCCTGGTTCAAGCTTGCGCGCGTCAGGATTCCGCCGGGCCAAGGTCCGCCGGCGCCGGAACATCGTCGGGCACGAAGAAGTCGGGCGCCAGCGACAGACTGGGGTCAACCCGGTACTTGTCGAAATCGGTCACACCCCGGCGGGCGAGGAATGTGTCGTCGATCAGGAACTGACCGGTGAAATCTTTCGACGGGGATGTGAAAATCTCGTGGGCCGCGTCGGCGAGAATGTCTGGCGTCCGGCTTTGCTGCATCATCTTGTCGCCGCCGATGATGTTCCTGATGGCGGCGGTGGCGATGGTCGTTCTCGGCCAGAGCGCGTTGACCGCAATGCCCTTGGAGCGCAATTCACCCGCAAGACCCAGGACAACCAGGCTCATGCCGTATTTCGCAATGGCGTAGGGCGTGAACGGTGCGAACCATTTTTCCTGCATGTCGAGTGGGGGCGACAACATCAGGATATGAGGATTTTCCGCGTTTTTGAGATGATCGATCGCGTGTTTGCAGCAGGCCAGCGTGCCGCGCGTGTTGATCTGGTGCATCAGGTCGAAACGCTTCATGTCGGTCTGCTGAACCGGAGTCAGCTGGATCGCGCTGGCATTGTTCACCAATACGTCCAGTCCACCGAAATGATCGGCCGTCTTGTCTATCGCGGCTTTCACGGCCTCATCGTCACGGACGTCGACAACAAGCGGCAAGGCCTTTCCCCCGGCCGCCTCGATCTCCTCGGCTGCCGTGAAGATCGTTCCCTCGAGCTTGGGATGCGGTTCCGCCGTCTTCGCGGCAACGGCTATGTTGGCGCCGTCCTGTGCCGCTCTGAGCGCAATCGCCTTGCCGATGCCGCGAGAGGCACCCGTGACGAACAGTGTCTTGCCCTTCAGGGACATGCTTGTTTCCTCCAGAAAATTGCCGTTGTCGCCGTGTTCGGTGCGGGAATGTCCGCTCACGCCTTCTTCTTGCTCATGAATGCCTGGAATGCCACGATTGTTTCCGGTGCAGTCAGCCGGTCGGCGAAAATACGGATTTCCTCTTCAACGCGCTCCGACAAGGCACCCGTGTCTCCCTTGAGGAGTTTTCTCGACAGGGTCATGGCCTCCGGCGGCTTCGATGCGATCTGTTTCGCGCAGTTCAAGGCCGTTTCGTCGACAGTGTCTTCAACGATCTCGTTCACAAGGCCCAACCGCTCCGCCTTTTCCGCCGTCAGCGGATTGCCGAGGCACAGGAGTTCGAAGGCGCGCGCGTGCCCCATCAGCTGTGGCCCGAGCAGACTGGAACCGGCCTCCGGCACGAGCCCCAGATCAACAAAGGGAGAGCGGATAAAGGCGCGCGGGCTCGCGAACACCATGTCGCAATGCATCAGCAATGTGGTACCGACACCGATGGCCAGCCCGTCGACCGATGCGACCAGCGGCTTTTCCGTCCGGACCAATGCGCGCAGGAACCGGACAACCGGCGTGTCGGCCACGGCCACCTTTCCGGCATATTGCAGGAAATCACCAATGTCGTTCCCCGCCGTGAACACCTCCGGGTGCCCGCAGATCAGGTGGCAGCGAATGTCCGGATCGGTGTTGCCGGCTTCCAGCGCGTCGGCAAGGTCCGTATACATGGCTCCCGTTAGGGCATTCTTCTTCTCCGGCCGATCCAGGCGCAGGATCTGAACACCCTCTTCCAGGCTTTTGCGGATCATTCGTCTGTCTCCGGTCTCAGGATGCAAGTGCTTCGGGATCGAAGGCCGTTATCGCGTCCGCGGACAGGATGATGTCCGATCTCAACCCGGCGGTCTCACCCAGTACCGTTTCGCAGAAACTGCGCGCCAGCAAAGTCCTCTCTGCCTGCCGCTCTGCCGGTTCCCCGGATGAGCGAAGCGCACCCCGCGCAAGCAAGGCTCCGCCAAGGGTGAGGCCCGCGACCCGCAGATAGGGTGTTGCGCCGGAAAGCGACTCCGCCATGCGCCCATCGGCAAGCGCGGCAAGCATGTAACCCGTCGCCTCTTCAAGGTCCTGAACGCTCGCGGCAAGTCGTGCCGCGGTTGCCCCGAATTCGGGCCTGTTGGATGCGGCGACTTCATCTGCGGTTGCCTTGAGCTCGGCGATGAAGCCCTTGATGTGGTCGCCACCTGCAAGCGGAAGCTTGCGCGTGACCAGGTCGATGGACTGGATGCCGTTTGTGCCTTCATAGATCGGTGCGATGCGGGCATCGCGCAGATGCTGGGCTGCGCCGGTCTCCTCGACATATCCCATGCCGCCATGGATCTGGACACCCAGCGATGCGACCTCGACGCCGAAGTCGGTCGACAGCGCCTTCGCGATCGGTGTCAGCAGGCTGGCCCGGTGGTTCCAGAACGTCCTGCCGGCTTCGTCCTCGGTGACATTGGCCATGTCGATGGCATGTGCGCAGGCATAACAGATCGCGCGGGCGACCTGCGTCTTGGACTTCATGGTCAAGAGCATGCGCTTGATGTCCGGGTGGCGCGCAATCGGGCTCATCGCCTCGCCGCTGTCACCGGGCGCCCTGCCCTGTCGTCTCTCCAGCGCATAATGAAGGGCCTGCTGGTAGGCCCTTTCGGCAACGCCCAGTCCCTGAATGCCGACGGCAAGGCGGGCGTTGTTCATCATGGTGAACATGCAGGCCAGCCCCTTGTTCTCTTCACCCACGAGCCAGCCGATTGCACCCCCTTCGTCGCCATAGACCATCGTGCAGGTCGGAGAGCCGTGAATCCCGAGTTTGTGTTCCACACCTGCAACGCGGACATCGTTGCGTTCGCCGAGACTGCCGTCTTCGTTGACCAGGAACTTGGGCACAAGAAACATGGAAATGCCCCGCGTACCCGCCGGTGCATCCGGCAAGCGCGCCAGCACCATGTGAACGATATTATCGGTCAGGTCATGGTCGCCGTAGGTGATGTAGATCTTCTGGCCGAAAATCCTGTAAGTGCCATCATCGTTGCGTTCTGCCTTGGCCCGGAGCGCATTGAGGTCCGACCCGGCCTGCGGTTCGGTCAGGTTCATGGTGCCCATCCATTCGCCTGATACCAGCCTTTCCAGATATGTCGCCTTCAGGGTTTGCGAGGCGTGTTTTTCCATCGCTTCGACCGCGCCGATCGTCAGCGTCGGACCGATGGCGAAGGCCATCGACCCGGAATTCCACATTTCCATTGCCGCCGCGGACAGCATCTGCGGCAGTCCCTGACCGCCGGAGTCCACGTCGGCAGACAGGCCGTTCCAGCCTCCCTCGATCCAGGCATGATAGGCCTCACGCCAACCGGGAGGCGTGCTGACCTTGCCGTCTTTCAAGGGGGTTCCGTGCTTGTCGGCAACCGCATTCAGGGGCGCGATCTCTTCGGCCGCGAAACGGCCGGCTTCGTTGACAATCGCATCGACCAGATCGTCTCCCAATTCGGCATGCCGGGGAGTGTTCTGCAGGTCGCGAAGGCCGCACACGGTCTTCAGTGTAAAAGCGATCTCATCGACGGGCGCACGGTACATTCAGGTCCTCCCCAGAACCATCCGGCTATTTTTGACGCCGGCCATTCTGTGTTTTCTTCGTTCGACTCTTGACGGATGCAATGCTTGTCCGCAAAAGGCGCATGAAACATCTCGGGACTGGACAATAGACCAGTTGACGTTAACGTCAACCCGTGTCGCTACGGCAGGTCATCCACAATTCCCACAGCTCCCGCAGCGGGCCGCACAAACGGGCAAGTTAATCTGAATGCAGCTCTGGACCGTCAATTTGAAGAAACCCGACTGGCAGGCTGCGCCGGAAGCAGAGGCCGTGTGCGCTGCGCTGAGCGCAGGCGAGCTTGTCGCGGTTCCGACCGAGACCGTCTACGGACTCGCCGCCGACGCCACAAACGGCAGGGCCTGCGCAAGGATTTTCGAGGCGAAAGGCCGTCCGCAATTCAATCCGCTGATTTCACATGTTCCAAGCCTCGACGAAGCGCGTCTGCACGGTCACTTCGACGATCCGGCGCTTCAACTTGCGCACGCTTTCTGGCCCGGTCCGCTGACACTCGTCGTGCCCAGGAAAGAAACCTCGCCGATCTCGGACATGGCAACGGCAGGGCTTGAGACAGTTGCCCTGCGTGTGCCCAACGGGCCGGTAATGCGCTTTCTTGCCGAAAGAACGGGGCGGCCGCTGGCAGCGCCCAGCGCCAACCTCTCCGGCAAGATCAGCCCGACCTGCGCGCAGGACGTGATTGACGATCTCGGAGACGCTCTGAGTTTCGTCGTCGATGCCGGGCCGTGCGATGTCGGGATCGAATCAACCATCGTCGGTTTCGAGGACGGGACGCCAAGGCTTCTGCGTCCCGGCGGCATTTCGCGTGACGACATAGAGGGCGTGCTGGGATTGAGCCTGCTGGCCGCTTCGCCCGACATGCGCCCCGATGCACCTGCCGCTCCGGGCATGCTGGCTTCTCACTATGCACCGAATGCGTCCATGATCCTGAATGCACGGGAAGCGTCGCAGGACGATGCCCTGCTTTCGTTCGGTCCTGAGCCAATCCCGGGCGCGGAGCGCGCCCGTGCGGAATTCAACCTCAGTCCGGACGGCGATCTGGCGGAAGCAGCGGCCAATCTCTTTCGTGGAATGCGAACTCTGGACGAGAGCGGCGCAGGGACAATCCTGGTGCAGTTTATCCCCAGCTTTGGACTGGGCGAGGCGATCAACGATCGCCTGACCCGGGCGGCTGCCCCGCGCCCATGATATCGATAACCTTGCGTGGCCGCGGCCAGTAACGCGTCCGCTCCGCGGCGACTCGTGGTGCAATTTTCAGCTGCATCGAAAAAAGGTATATATTTCAGCGTTTCCCGGCAGAATTCCGAACCGGAAGACGACACTTGAAAGGTTGAAGTCAAGACCGGCCCTCAACAAGTTTCCAATATAACAGATAAACAAAAATCAAGTTTACAACTGCAATACACGCAAGAAATGAACCCAAGAATTTACGCCTGTAGTTGACGGTTTGGAGAGTTATCAACACCGACCTTCGGCGGATTACGGTAAAAAACTCGCATTCCCTTACGAGAATCACGTAATCTTGTTCACACAATTGAGATGCAGCGGACCTCCCCTCGGGCATTGCGGTGCTCGCACCTTTGAACAGGCCGGCAAGATAGCCGGCCTTCTTTTTGCCCAGTTGCCCGTGTCCTGCGACTGCCTGCTTCATGCGACCTATCATCAATTGACAGCGCAGGTTGAGACCTTTCTGATGGACGGCGATCAATCGAAAAACAAAACTTTCCGGAAACGCCGCATTGTCTACGCTCCTCCTGCACCATCCCTGCTACCTCGATCACCTGACCCCGCTTGGACACCCCGAAAGGCCTGACCGGATCAGGGCGATCGACAGGATACTGGAACACGAGAAGTTTCAATCTGTTGAGCGTGACACCGCGCCGATGGGCGCAGTGGAAGACATCGCGCGTGCGCATCCGATGGGGTATGTCGATCAATTGCATCGCCTCGCTCCGGACGAAGGCGTTGCGCGCGTCGACGCGGACACGACCATGTCGCCCGGAACCTGGGAAGCAGCGCTCAGAGGCGTCGGTGGGGCGTGCCGGGCGGTTGACGAGGTCCTTTCGAAGAAGGTCAGCAACGCGTTTTCCGCATCGCGGCCTCCGGGTCACCACGCGGAAAAAGAACGGGCAATGGGCTTTTGTTTCTTCAACAATGTCGCGATTGCAGCCAGATACGCCCAGGAGAAGCACGGGCTCGGCCGCGTCGCCATCGTCGATTTCGACGTGCACCACGGCAACGGCACGCAGGACATTTTCTGGGATGACGGCAGCGTGATGTACTGCTCGACACACCAGATGCCGCTTTACCCCGGATCGGGTGCCGCATCGGAAACCGGTGAGAAGAACACTATCGTCAATGTTCCCCTTGCGCCGGGCGAAGACGGTCTTGCGTTCAAGGAGGCCTTCGAAGTGGCGGTGCTTCCGCGCCTTGACGATTTCGAGCCGGAGCTGGTCATTATCTCAGCCGGGTTCGACGCCCACGCACGCGATCCGCTTGGGGGCCTCAACCTTGTTGAATCGGATTTCGCATGGGCGACGCGCGTTCTCATGGATGTTGCGGACAAACACAGCAATGGGCACGTTGTCTCGGTCCTTGAAGGCGGATACGACCTGGAAGGTCTGGCGCGCTCAACGGCGGCACATGTCATGACGCTGATGACAGGTTGACGGCCCTGAGCCGAAAAACGCCGGGGATCACCGGGATCAACCACATATCCCGGCTTGACCTTTGCGCCCAGTCCCGCGACTTTCCAGATATTGTCCGGCTTCAAAAGGGAACGCACCGATGAGTGACGCTTCAACAGACATTTCCGAACTGACTTTCGAAGATGCTCTCAGGCAGCTGGAAACAATCGTGCGCGAACTCGAGCAGGGCAACGTTCCGCTTGAGCGCAGCATCGAAATGTATGAACGCGGAGATGCGCTGCGCAAACGATGCGATAGCTTGCTGAAATCCGCGGAAGCAAAGGTGGAGAAGATCCAGCTCGGCCAAGACGGAAATGCGCGGGGCACAACCGAACTGGACCCGCAATAGACGGCGTTATTCGTCAAGGATCAGATCCCGACCGCGCCCCAATCCGTCTGGGCCAACGTGCCGGGCGGCCATTTACTTCAAGCACGCATAACGCGCTTCGGGTCTTCACGATGAGCTTCAGGCCACGTGCTTTCCGGCGGAACCGCGCCTTCCCCACTGCTGTTTCCAATTGACGCCGGCCGGCGCCCCAAATGGTCGCAAAGGCGGTCCAGACCATGTCCTGGACAACAAAGCGGTGTTTCTATTGCCATTTTTGACGCAAATTGATAGTAATATTTACAAGTATAATAAATCTTTATGTAATATTTAGTTGACGCTTTGGACAATGCCATCACTAAGCAAAACAGACGAGGCAGATCTACTTTTACGAGTACTGGAATGCGCAACACAATCCGATGGATGGACCTCCATTCTGGACTCAATTGATGCGAAGCTGAACTGTATTTCTGTCCTGTGCGAGTTCGAAAACAACGGGATTCCGACACAGAATTTCGATGGTGGCCGGTCCTCGCGGAAATTGCACGATATGCTGTTCTCGGAACCCGTGCAGCGTGGCGATGATGCCCTTAAGTTTCTACTCACGGAGGCGGAACTCAGCTATCCCTATTGCAAGGCAACGCTCCGGAAAGGCGACTTCGGACGTAACAGGCCGGTTTCACATTACCCGCAGAAAGACGGCGGGCCACCGGGACTGACCTACCCTGAAAACGCATCCGTCAGTCACGGCGAAGACGGCGGCCATGCGGAATCGGCGGGCTTGATTTCGCCCCTGTCCCGGGACGCCAAATCGACAATCCTGTTTGGATGCCTTTTCAAAGAACACACCACGGAAACAATCGACGTGGAAACCGCGCGCAAGACCTTCCGGACACTCACCAAGGTCTTGAAACCGGGTCTCGATGCCTTTTTCCAGATCGAACGCCACAAGGCGCAGATGCGGATACAGGACGCGCTCCTGTCGAGCATTGCAAGTCCGTCGGTGTTGATGACCAGGGACAAGGTTCTGCTTGGGCACGCGGCATCCGGGCTGGAGAAACTCCTGGCGACGGGAAGCGTGAGGTTCAAGGCGCCTCGGTTCGAATTCAGGAACAAACAGCTGGAAGCCGGGCTTCAGCACGTTGTCGACACGTTCGCCGGAAACACCCATACGGCTCTCCAGCACGGACACACCGAAGCGCCGGCAGACCAGAGCGGCGATCAGTCAGTCTGGTTCGAAGATCCGAAAGGCCAGCTCAAACGGATCACGATCAAGGCTGTCCCCGCGACCGGCACAAGCAGAAATGGCGGGAGCGCACCCTGGCTCATTCTCAAGATTTTTGAAACGTCGGAACTTCCCGAAGCGCTGGAGACCGTCCTGCAGGAGCGATTTGAGCTTTCGTATTCGGAGGCCCATCTGGCGCGCCACCTGACGATGAGCGGATCCATGAACGACACGGTTCAGGAGCTCGGGATTACCAAAAATACGGCAAAGACCCATTTGAGGCGCATTTTCGACAAGACCGGCGTCAACACGCAACTTCAGCTCGCAAAGCTTGTTCACGGCCTTTCAAGCCTGTTCTGAATGTCAGAGGCGAATCGACGGTTTCCCGGACCGGAAACATCAGTCAGTCTGCCACGTCAGGCCAGGTGGCCGGCAGAAACAAAAAGGGGCCGCGAGATGCGACCCCAAGTTGATCACTGTGCACGTGGCCCCATCGACCACGCCTAATTCCTTAGGCCAGATCCTCCGTAGATGCATCACCCAAAAGGGTGACTCAAATTCAAAAACCATCAATGCATCCAAAATTGCGCGTGATCTGCACGCTGACTCAGAAATAATGAGACAGGATCAGCGGCACATCTCTTGTTGAGATGACGCAACAATATGGCGCATTACGGCCACAGCATTTGCGCCCTATATTCCGTTGGTGTATGCCTGCCCGCCAGATTTTAATTTGTGGAGCCTTCAGCAGAGTGTCTTCAAAGCCCGATACCCCACTTCTCGACAAGGTCAATTCCCCGGAGGAATTGCGTGCACTTGATGAAAGCGATCTGACCCAGCTTGCTGACGAACTCAGATCGGAGACCATCGATGCGGTGTCGATAACCGGCGGACACCTCGGTGCCGGGCTGGGGGTCGTGGAACTGACAGTCGCGCTGCACTACGTGTTCAACACGCCCGATGACAAGATCATCTGGGACGTGGGCCACCAGTGCTACCCCCACAAGATCCTGACCGAGCGGCGTGAGCGGATCCGAACGCTCCGGCAGGGCAACGGCCTGTCCGGCTTCACCAAGCGCGCCGAAAGCCGCTACGACCCGTTCGGCGCGGCGCACTCATCGACATCCATATCCGCAGGGCTCGGCATGGCGGCCGCCCGGGACCTTGACGGCGGCGACAACAATGTCATTGCCGTCATCGGTGATGGCGCAATGTCCGCGGGCATGGCCTATGAAGCCATGAACAATGCCGGGCATCTCGGCTCCCGTCTCATCGTCATTCTGAACGACAACGACATGTCCATCGCCCCGCCCGTGGGAGCCATGTCCGCCTATCTTGCAAGGCTGGTGTCAGGCCCCACTTACCAGACGCTGCGCGATGCGGCGAAGCACATCGCCAAGAACCTGCCCAAGCCGGTCTTCGAAAAGGCGGCGCGCGCGGAAGAATATGCACGCGGTTTCTGGACCGGCGGAACCATGTTCGAGGAACTCGGCTTTTATTATGTCGGCCCTGTCGACGGACATAACATGGAGCATCTGCTTCCGGTTCTGAAAAACGTCCGCGACACGCATCACGGCCCGGTCCTCATTCATGCGGTCACGCAGAAGGGCAAGGGCTACGGCCCGGCAGAAGGCGCCAAGGACAAGTATCACGGCGTTGCCAAATTCGACGTCATCACGGGCAAGCAGGCGAAGCCCAAGGCCAATGCGCCGAGCTACACCAATGTTTTCGCCACCTCCCTGATCAAGGAAGCCGAACACGACGAAAAGGTCGTCGCGATCACGGCGGCGATGCCGGACGGCACCGGGCTGAACCTCTTCGGCGAAGCCTTTCCCAAGCGCACCTTTGACGTCGGCATTGCCGAACAGCACGCGGTGACCTTCGCGGCCGGACTTGCGACCGAAGGCTACAAACCCTTTGCCGCGATCTATTCGACGTTCCTGCAAAGAGCCTATGATCAGGTCATCCACGATGTCGCGATCCAGGGTCTGCCGGTGCGGTTTCCGATAGACCGTGCCGGTCTCGTCGGCGCGGACGGGCCAACGCATGCCGGTGCGTTCGACACGGCGTTCCTGTCCTGCCTGCCCGGTTTCGTCGTGATGGCGGCTGCCGACGAAGTGGAGCTGCGTCACATGGTGGCGACCGCCGCCGCCTATGACGAAGGGCCGATTTCGTTCCGGTATCCGCGCGGCGAAGGCGTCGGGCTGGAGATGCCGGAGCGCGGCAGCGTTCTTGAGATCGGCAAGGGTGTGATCCGGCGCGAAGGCACGAAGGTCGCGTTGTTGAGCTTTGGCGGCCGCATGAACGAATGCCTGAAGGCTGCTGACGAGCTCGATGCCGCCGGTTTGTCGACAACCGTCGCCGACGCAAGGTTCGCGAAGCCGCTCGACATGGAACTGATCCGGCGCCTTGCGCGTGAGCACGAGGTTCTTGTCACGATCGAGGAAGGTTCCGCCGGCGGCTTCGGCAGCCACGTTCTCAGCCGGCTTGCCGAAGAAGGCTTGCTGGATAGCGGGCTCAAGATCCGCACGCTCGCGCTTCCGGACATCTACATCGACCAGGATAAACCCGACGCGATGTATGCAAGGGCCGGCCTGAATTGCGACGGCATCATGAAGGCGGTGTTCACCGCCCTTGGCACGGAAACGCTGAGCGCTCCCCAACGCGCCTGACCAGCGTCCAATTCAGACAGAATCGACGCGTCCGACCGCAAATGCGGCACGCGTCAAATCGTGATTGACACGAGCCGCCATTACTGGAAAGGCTGATGATCAGGATCAACCGCGCCGGCGCCGAACGGCGCGTTTGTTTTTCATCATCTCCAGGGGTCGACCATGGCTCAGACGCTTCTTTCCGTGTCCGCACTCTTGCTGTCGGTTGCGCTGCTCATATTCGGGCACGGTCTCCAGACGACGTTGCTGCCGCTTGCCGCCGATCGCTACTACTTCACCGATTTCGAAATCGGCGCGATATCGTCCGCCTATTTCGTCGGGCTCGTGGTTGGCTGCCTTGCCGCGCCTCTCCTGATCATGCGCGCCGGTCATATCCGCGCCTTCGCAGCGCTTGTGTCGCTGATGTCCGGGGCAGCGATCCTGCATCCGGTGATTATCGACCCTTACGCATGGTTCCTCATTCGTGTCGTTTCAGGCTTCAGCCTTGCCGGGTTCTACATGATCGTCGAAAGCTGGCTGAACGAAAGCGCGACCAACGAGAATCGCGGGACGATCATGTCCATCTACATCGTGATCGTTTTCGGATCGCTGATCCTGGGACAGGTCTCGATCGCGAGCATGAGCATTTCATCCTTCGTCCCCTTCGCGGTCGCGTCCGTTGCCCTGAGCCTTGCCGTGATGCCTATTTCGCTGACGACGGCGACGCAACCGGCACCGATCACGCTGGTGCGCTTCAGACCGATACGGCTTTATCAGACATCACCGGCCGCGTTTGTCGGGATTCTCCTGATCGGGATCTGCCAGGGCGCGGTTTTCACGCTGTCGCCGCTCTATGGATCGCAGATCGGGCTCACGACCAACCAGTCCGCCTATTACGCAGCGGCCATCATCGGCGGCGGCATGATCGCGCAATGGCCGGTCGGCCGTCTCTCCGACCGCATGGACCGCCGCCTCGTGCTTGTCGGGCTCGGCGTTGCCACGGCTGTCGCGTCGCTTGCCATCGTGTTCTTTTCACCGACGGTATTCCTGATTGCAATCATGACGGCGGTCCTGGTCGGCATGTTCACGCAACCGCTTTACGCCATCGCCGTGGCCCATGCGTTCGACCATGCCGCACCGGAAGACTTCGTCGAGACATCCTCCGGCATGCTGCTCTCGTTCGGAATCGGATCGATCATCGGCCCTCTGGCCGCCTCATTGGTGATGGGCCGGATCGGCCCCTCAGGCCTGTACCTGATGATTGCCGTCGTCAGTCTTGCCATGGCAGCCTTTGTTCTCACCCGTGTCCTGACGCGCCAGGCGCTCACCGACGAAGAAAAGACGGACTTCGAATATGCGGCAACCGCGCAGGTCGGGTCGGTCATTTCTCCAGAACCGCTCGACGTCGAAGCCGAAGAATATGTCATTCCGCCGGAAGAGTTCCCGGCCTACGAGGACGACATCTACAATTTCGACACCGGCTCCGACGAGACCGAAGACGCCGGCGAGCCGAAGGAAGTTGATGACGGGACGGCGGAACAGGTTCAGTCCGCAGATGGAGACGGTAAAGAAACACCGGCAGACGGCTCAGGTGCTGTAGAATCCGACGGCGCGAAAGAACCCGAAAAAGCAGAAACAAAGCCCTGATACCGGGCCCGGGTCCGGGGCCCGGGTTTACCTGTGCGCTTTCGCCCCTCGACAGAAACGCAGAACGGCCCTATAGCCGTGTCATGGCCATGCGTGGTGAAAATCTGAACCTTCTACGGCGAGAGCGTCACCCACTGGTGGCACTTGCGACGCTCGCGTTCACACTGCGTTTGTTCCTTGTCATCCTGGCAAGTGCGCTCGCGCCCGAGTTCGCGGCAGCAACCGGCCTGACAAAACTCTGTCAGACCTCAGACCAGCAACACACGCTTGCGTTCCACGACCCGGCCGTCTGCCAATGCGGTCCGGCCTGCGTTCACGGGTGCTCACTGGCGCCCGCCACGCCTCCCGGAAACTCCGCGCTGCCCGGGACCGGTCTTGCGGCAAGTGGAATATTACGCACCGCAGACCACGAAGTCCGAAATGCGCAGCCGGGACGCGTCACAGCAATCCGGGCACCACCCCTTTCCTTGATCTGACTCCGCTTACAAAACTCAGACCCAAGGAAATGTCATGAAACTCTGGACTTCCATCGCCGCAGCGACGGCGCTTACGCTCGCATCCCTTTCCGCCACGGCCGCGGACTACACTGCCGGAGACCTGTCGCTGTCCAAAACGTGGACCCGCGCGACGCCGCCGAAAGCCAAGGCGGGCGGCGGTTTCGTGGAGATCGTCAATTCCGGTTCGCAAGACGATCGCCTGATCTCGGCAACCTCGGATGTTGCCAAGAATGTCGAGCTGCATGAAATGGCAGTCACCGACGGCGTCATGAAAATGCGCGAAATGCAAGACGGCATCGAGATACCGGCAGGTGAGACCGTTACCTTGAAGCCGGGCGGCCTGCACATCATGTTCATGGGACTGAACCAGCCCTTCGAGGAAGGAACGACCGTTCCCGTCGTGTTGACTTTTGAAAAGGCCGGCGACGTCGAAATCGAGCTTGATGTAGCCAAGATGGGTGCGAAGTCGATGAAGCATGGCCACGGTGATCACGATCACGGCAGCCATGACCACAAGAACCACAGCAAAAACTGATTTTTGCCAGAAGAGGACACACCATGTCCGGTTTAAAGCTCTTCCGTTACGTGGCCTGGGCGGCAGTTGCCGTCCTTGCCGCCGCATCCGGATTTCTCGTTTATCAGCAGACCGCAGGCAACGGGAATTCCGGCTCCCTTATCGAACCCCTGGCCGCCATCGGCGGACCGTTCGAACTTGTCGACGGCAACGGTGAAACCGTCACCGACGCGACCTTCTCCGGAAAGCCGCTGGTTCTGTTTTTCGGGTTCACCTATTGCCCCGACGTCTGTCCGACGACCCTCTCCGAACTGCAGGGCTGGATAGAAGCACTCGGTCCTGACGCCGACAAGCTGAACTACGCTTTCGTGACCGTCGATCCTGAACGCGATACGCCCGATGTCATGCGGGATTACGTCTGGGCATTCGATGAGCGCATTTATCCGCTGACCGGGTCGCGCGAACAGATTGATACCGTGATCAAGGCCTATCGCGTTTATGCCAAGAAGGTTCCGCTTGACGACGGCGACTATACGATGGACCATTCGGCAGCTGTTTATCTGATGAATTCGGACAACAAGTTTGTCGGAACCATCGCCTACGCTGAGGCCGAGGAAACGGCCCTGCAGAAGCTGCGCCGGCTGATCGCCAACGCGCCGGCCCAGAGCTGAGACGAGCCGAGACCCGAAGGACATGAACATCTTCTGATGCGTATGCCGCTCTTCATAGGATTGACCGCCGGTGCGACAGGACTTGTCGCGCTGTCGGCGATCCTTTGGCTCTACGCCGGTGAACGGGTCTATGCGGACCGGCTGCTGTCGGCAATCGCAAGCTGTTTCGGCTAGCACTTTTTTCGACCGTTTCGCCAGGGACGCCATGTCATCCAAACGCCTTGACCAGCATCTTGTCGACACGGGCGTGTTTGCAAGCAGGGCGCGGGCACGTGATGCCATCTTGCGCGGCACGGTCCTTCTTGACGGGTCCGTCTGCAAGAAGCCGGCACAGAAAGTAATGCCGGGTGTACCGGTTGACGTCGATGACCCTGCTTCCAGCTATGTCTCGCGCGCCGCGCTCAAGCTCATTGAAGCGCTGGACCGCTTCGGGGTCGATCCGGCAGGGCGGGTCTGCCTGGATATCGGTGCCTCGACCGGCGGCTTCACCCAGGTGCTTCTTCAAAACGGCGCTGCGAAGGTTCATGCAATCGATGTGGGCCACGGCCAATTGCATGAAAGTCTTGCGTCCCATCCGGGGGTGATTGCGCAAGAGGGCCTCAATGCCCGCGATCTGACCCGGGCGCACCTGAGTGACGACACACCGGATCTCATTGTGTCCGATGTCAGCTTCATTTCCCTGAAACTCGCCCTGCCGCCGGCGCTCACGCTGGCCGAGGAGGGAGCGGAAGGTATCTTTCTGGTGAAACCTCAGTTCGAGGCGGGCAAGGACAAGATCGGCAAGGGCGGACTTGTCGATCCCGATGTCGCCGCAAGAACGGCGCTTGAACTACAGGTTTGGCTGTCATCGGTGCCTGGCTGGGAGGCGGGCGACCTGATCCCCTCCCCCGTGAAGGGCGGCGACGGGAACGCCGAATGGCTGCTCTACGGCAGGAAAACCGGTTGATCAGCTGATAGTCGCCAGGGTGCTGCTCAGGTCCCGGATCAAGTCCGGGACGGCACTGTGTGTTTGTTGAGAGCTTGAACCAAACACACATCGTCACCCCGGCCTCGAGCCGGGGCCCACTCGCCGGTCAACTTGCCGAAGGATCTGAAAGAGCTGCGGCAGCGCAACGGATGACACCATCGTTTCTGCGAACGCGTAGGGACCGGATCTCCGCTGCGCTTCGTCGGGGTGCACCTCTCAGAATGCGTTCAATGTCGTGTTCCCACGTTGCCGCCCCGGCCTTGAGCCGGGGCCTCCTGCATTGGGTTGTTCGGGTCCCGGATCAGGTCCGGGACGGCGGGCTGTACGACCATCGTGCTGAGGGCCAGCACAGGCGGGGGACGGTCTCTCCACTTCCGCTGTTTCCCTCTCCTGTCGGGAGTGAAGGGACGAGCGTCTGAAGCGCATTGGTAACCTTAATCCTTCACCCGGCCATGAGTGCATCTACCCGAAAGGTCCGGTGCCGGCTGACAGCCGCGAGTGCCCGACATCGCATTCACGGGCCACAAAAATTCCCTCATTGGTTGAATTTTCTGCGAATGCATTTCCCTTTTGGGAAGGTTTCGGACGTATAACCGGACCAAGACAAAGGGGAGCCTTGCATGGAAATTCCAGCGCTGGAGCGCGTCGAGTGCGCGATACTCCATGAGCAATTCAAGCCGTTGAACGGAAACATTCTGTTCGAGGCGATCCAGAAACTTGCCAGAGAACTAAACTACGCTCCCCATGTTCAGTTGATGGGCTCATCGACACAAAAAGACATTCATGTAATCGCAAACGGGCACCGCATTCTGGTCAGCCAGAATCCACAGCCCCTGGAACCGGAAGGCTTTCGCAGCGCTCTGACCACCCCGTACACGGGATTTGTCCTCCCAAACGCCCATGACGTCGTCATGCGGCACAAGGCGAACACCTTCATCACGATCGGCAAGGGGTTCCTGGACAGCCGGCATATCAGAGAACACGGGGGCTCTCCCCTTCTTCTCGAAGCCGTCAATGCCGTTTCGTCCTTCACAACGCTTGCAGAGGCGGACCGGGCAAGAGCGTTCTGCTACGCCCTGACCAAGCTCATCATCGGTCACAACAAGGCGTCGGCGATCCATTGGTGCGTCAGCGACAATCTTGTGTCCCAGGCAGTATTCGAGAGCTCTGCAAAGGACGGCGATATTACGCTCTTGAACATTCGTCCCTATCTCAGTTCCAGCGCCGGGCGGCTCGGCGAAGGCCTGCCGCTGAAGATGATCGTGCACGGATCCCAGTGGATCATCGGCAAAATGATCGAATTCGAGGAAGCGCCCGTGCCGTTTCCATGGATGATGGAGGTCGTCTACGGCTTTATCCGAGTGTGCCAGATCCGAGGTTCCATCCTGCCGCACAACAACACATTCGGCGACGAGGACAACAACTGGTCGGTCGCTGTTTATCACGAAAAGATCGAAGGCCATTCCGCCTGGGACAAAGTCAGGCTCGTGGTCGTGAACGCGCCTCAGTTCGGCATTCATGGAGACACGACGGCCAAGCGGTACCACAAGTACGAAACCGAGGAAGACATCCGCAAACGCGCCGAGGAAGAAGAACACGAGGTCACAGCCGCAAATGATCCACAGCCCTTCGGCAGGCGGCCCGACACGGCTTCGGATGGCGTGGGCTCTTCTGATCGTCAGCCCGCCGAGAGCGAGGTTGCCAACGATGCCCGCCGCGAGACCAGGATCACCCAGCAGAAACAGGACCTGAACGCCTTGCGGGATTTCGCGAAACGCTCCAGCACGCCAGACAAAGTGGAAAGCATTGAACCTGCGAAGGGCTGGCTGTCGCGGGCAAAGGGGCTGTTCAAGAACGATCGCTGAGCCGAAAATCGTCATCGCCGCTCAAATAGACATGCGCCAGAGCTTGCCCGCACGGGGCGTTGGCGCTATCGCTCGCTCATGAGTGAGAGAGAACTGACAATCGCCGAACTCGGCCACCGCGGCGACGGGATCGCGCCAACGGATCACGGCGCGGTTTATGTTGCAGGTGCCTTGCCGGGCGAGGTCGTCACGGCATCGGTCGCAGATGGACGTGCGAAAAACCCGATCTTCAAATCGCTGTCGCCGGACAGGATCACTCCGGTCTGCAGGCATTTCGAAACATGCGGCGGCTGCACGGTTCAACACCTTGCACCAGCGCCCTATCTCGCCTGGAAGCGCACGCTGGTGGAAAAGGCGCTGCGTGACCGGGGAATTGAGACCGACGTCTCCGATACGGTTTCGGCGACCGCCGGCGGACGACGCCGCGCCGTGTTTACGGCGACGCGCGCAGGACGGCACACGCTGCTCGGATATCATGAAAAATCAAGCCACAGGCTCGTCGATATCAAGGAATGCCCGATCCTGGATCCCGCCATCGCCCAGGCCGTGAACGGTCTGAAATCGCTGGTATCGGAGATCCTTCCGCGCAAAGGCGAGGCCCGGCTGACAGTGCTGAACACGACGGCAGGGCTGGATGTCGCCATCGACAAGGCAGACAAGGCCTATGAGCGCAAGATCCCTGCCCTGTCGCAGAAGACGATCGAATTGGATCTTGCCCGGCTCTCGATCAACGGCGAGGTTCTTCTGGAAGTCCGGCCGCCGATGCTCGACATGGACGGTATCGGCCTTGCCGCCGCGCCGGGCGGTTTCACACAGGCGACGCTTGCGGCGGAGGATGCGCTGTCAAAACGCGTGCTTGAAGCCGTCGGCAAGGCCAAGACGGTGGCGGATCTTTTCTCTGGTGCCGGCACCTTTGCCTTGCGTCTTGCGCGGCAGGCAAACGTCCACGCAGTGGAGGGTGATGCGGCAGCCATCGCCGCTTTCGACAAGGCCCTGCGCAAACCCCAGGGATTGAAGAAAGTCAGTTACGAGCGGCGGGACCTGTTCCGCAGGCCTCTGGTCCTGGAAGAGCTGGAACCGTTCGATGCCGTCGTGTTCGATCCGCCGCGCGCCGGGGCACAGGCACAGGCCGAGCTTCTGGCGCAATCCAGCGTGAAGACGATCGTCGCGGTCTCCTGCAATCCGGCAACATTTGCACGGGATGTCCGGCTGCTGCTGGACGGCGGCTATACGCTTCAAAGCGTCACACCGGTGGACCAGTTCCTTTATTCGCCCCATATTGAAGTGGTTGGTGTGCTGATCAGGGAGTGATCCATGGCTAAGGCGAATGACAAACCGCGCGTGAGCAGCGCACTCCGAAGCCTTCCTCCTGTCGCGCGTCTCGCACGGCGCACGCGCTATGCACTTCACCAGGGAAGCCGCGTTGCGCTTTATACGCTTCACTCGGAAGCCATGCGCCGCATGAACAAGCGCATCCAGAAAGACCTTCCGGAAGCGCCGAAGGTTGTCCCCGAAGGTCCGGTCCCCGGACAGAGGCGGATGCTGGCTGACATTTTCAAGCTTTTCGCCGAGGACCTGAAAGCGGTCGAGGACGGGCTTTACCCGATGCCGTCGGACGGGACCCTGTCACCGCGCGAGCTGCTCGACACCAGCCGGGCATTCTTCAAGGATGTGCCTGAAGTGGCACGCCGGCGGGCAACGGGTGCGCACCAGGAAGTCAATGAGGAGGTGACGGGGTTCGCCGAGGCGCTGCCGCGCTATTACCGGCAGAACTTTCATTTCCAGACGGATGGCTGGCTGAGCGAAGACAGCGCCAAGCTCTACGATTTTCAGGTCGACGTCCTGTTTTCAGGCGCAACCGCTGCCATGCGCCGCAAGGCGCTCGTTCCTTTCGCGAATATCCTGAAACAGAAAGACCAGCGCAAGGTCGTCTATGTCGACGTAGCCTGCGGAACCGGTGGCCTGCTTCGCCCTGCGCTGAAGGCCTTTCCGAGACTGCGCGGCATCGGGCTCGACCTTTCGGAGCCTTATCTGAACGTGGCACGGAAGCGATTGAAAACGCCTCGAGCAAGCCACGTGACCGCCATGGCGGAGCAACTGCCCTTCGCCGATGCCACGGTCGATGCTGTTTCCTGCGTGTTTTTGTTCCATGAACTCCCGCCCAAGATCCGTCGTCAGGTGATTGCCGAGATCTCCCGGGTTCTGAAGCCGGGCGGATCTTTCCTGTTCGTCGACAGCCTTCAGACCGGCGATGTGCCGGATTATGACGGTCTTCTGTCGGTGTTCCCGCAGCTTTTCCACGAGCCGTATTATACATCCTACCTGCAGGAAGACCTGACCGGCCTTTGCGCCGAACAGGGTCTGGAAGAGCGCTGGATGGTGCCGGCCTTCGTGTCGCGTGCGGCCGAATTCGTGAAAACAGACTGAGTCACTCTTTTCAGTGTCACTGAAATTTCTTCGAAGTCTCTCTTGAGACTGAATTCGATCGCGCGTATATGCGTGATCATGAGACTCGATCAATGGCTTTTGCAGACTGGTGAGGGACGGAGCGCATTTGCGCGCCGGGCCGATTTGTCGCCTGCGTCCGTATCAGCCCTTTGCAACGATCCGAACGTCTGGGTGTCGCGGGACATGGCCCGCAAGATCGCCATCGCGACCGATGGCGCCGTCACGCCCAACGATTTTCTCGGACTGTCCACAACCAAGGAGCATCCCGTGTCCCAGGCCCGTGTCGCAGAAGCAATCCGCGCGTTCGAACGTGGAGAAATGGTGGTCGTGACCGATGATGACGACCGCGAGAACGAAGGCGACCTGATTGTCGCGGCGTCCAAGATCACCTCCGAACAGATGGCCTTCATGGTCCGGCACACGTCCGGGATCATCTGCGCGCCGATGACGGTTGCCAATGCGCGCCGGCTGCGCCTCGACCCGATGGTGGCGGAAAACGACGCACCGCTTGCGACCGCTTTCACGATTTCCGTCGACTACCGTCAGGGGCTGACAACAGGCATTTCCGCAGAAGAGCGGTGCGCGACCGTCCATGCGCTCGCAAACCCGAATGTCGCCGCCGACGATTTCGTCCGCCCCGGCCATATCTTCCCGCTGGTTGCCAAGGAAGGCGGCGTCATGATGCGATCCGGGCACACGGAAGCCGCCGTGGACCTGTGCCGTCTTTCGGGCCTTGAAGAGGTCGGCGTGATCAGCGAACTCGTCAATGACGACGGCACCGTCAAGCGCGGTGCACAGGTCGCCGAATTCGCGTCCGAACACGATCTCAAGATGGTATCCGTCTCCGACCTGATCGCATGGCGCCAGCGCACCGAACGCATGGTCGAGCGGGTGAATGAGCAGCCGGTCGATACGATTGCCGGCCCGGCCTACGCGATGACCTATTCAACGCCTTACGATCAAATGCATCACCTTGCCATCGTCTACGGCGACATTCTCGACGGCCGCAGCGTCCCGGTGCGTTTGCAGCTTGAATCGGTTCTGGACGATGTCTTCGGCGAGGCCCGTCCCCTTGACCAGATCATGAAGCATTTTGCCGATCGCGGGCGTGGCGTCATCGTTTTCCTGAGAGAGGGATCAGTCGGGGTTGCGCGCCAGTCACGGCGTGCGCGGTCGGATTTCGAAGCCGCCGATACGGAAGAACACGGCTCCGCGCAGGCGCGGCAGGAACAATGGCGGGAAGTCGGGCTCGGCGCGCAGATCCTGAAGGACCTCGGCGTCAGTTCCATCCGCCTGCTTGCCTCGCGCGAGCGGCACTATGTCGGCCTGGAGGGCTTCGACATCAAGATCGATGAAACGGAAATTCTCGACACCTGATCACGGGGTCGGTTCAACCAAAAGACGGCGGGTGCGGGATCTGAAATCCCGCGCCCGTTTTCCGGTCTACATCAGGTGTTCCTTGAAGAACGCGACGGTGCGCTCTTCCGCGAGCTTGGCGGCTTCCTGATCGAAGCGGGGCGTCGTGTCGTTGTGGAACCCGTGATTGACGCCGGGATACATGTGCGCAACGTAATCCTTGCCGTTCGCCTTCAGGGCCTCTTCATAAGCAGGCCAGCCGGCGTTGATGCGCTCATCCAGTTCCGCGAACTGAAGCATCAGTGGTGCCTGGATCTTGGGAACATCGGCGGCATCCGCCTGGCGTCCATAGAACGGCACACCGGCTGCCAGTTCCGGATAGGCGACCGCGATCGCATTGACGACGCCGCCGCCGTAGCAGAAGCCGACGGCACCGACCTTGCCGGTACTGTCGTCGCTGTTGAGAAGGTACTCGAAGCCGGCAAAGAAGTCGTTCAGGAGCTTTTCCCTGTCGACCGTGCGCTGCAGTTCGCGTCCCTTGTCATCCGTACCCGGATATCCTCCGACCGACGTCAGACCATCTGGAGCCATGGCCATGAACCCGGCCTTGCCAAGGCGGCGGGCCACGTCTTCGATATAGGGGTTCAGGCCCCGGTTCTCGTGAATGACCAGCACGGCCGGAAGTTTGCCGGTCGCGCCTGCCGGTTTCACCAGATAGGCGTTCACCTCGCCATGGCCGTTGGGCGATGGGTAGGTGATCCTTTGCGTCTCGATGGCGGCATCATCCGGGTCGACCTGCTGGGCGAGTGCATAATCGGGCGACAACTGATCCAGAAGCATGGCTGCAGTGACGCCTGCAACGGCGAACTTCGCCGCGCCATTCAAGAATTCCCGTTTCGTGATCTTGCCGTGGGCGTAATAATCATAAAGATCCAGCAGTTCCTGAGGAAAGTCCTTCGCCGTCATGCGGCGAACCGGGGTCATGTCGTTCATCACGTCGCTCCCTGAATTGTACGAAAGTGCAAACTGTCCCACACCTAGGCGTATCTTAATCGAGTTCCACCGGGCTCAACGGGAATTGTTGTAACGGTTTGTATCAGAGCGGACTGCTCGTCAGCCTTGCACAGACTGCTCGGGCAAGGATCAGGAAAACACCTCCCCGACCCAGCGGCTGACCGCCAACATTCGGGCAAGACCGGCCTGATCGGCATGCTGAAGCAACCAGACTTCCCGCTGCAGGTCCGGCTTCGGTTCGCTCAAGACCTGCAGGCGTTGATCCGTTTCGGCAATCATATTCGGAATGATCGATCGGCCAATGCCCGCAGCAACCGCTTCTATAACCCCCTCAAGATCGCTTGGCCGGATACCGGCAATACCGCTCTCCGACATTTTCAGGTGCTCCGACATCCAGCGCGCCTGCGGCAGGAAGCTCATGTTCTCATGATAGGTGATCCATGGCAGATCGCCGGCATCAACACCTGCCGGTCCGTAGGCAGAATGCTCAAGGACCGCAATCCGTTTCGCCGTCACGTTGTGACCGCCGTCGCGCGGGCGGCCCAGGCGGATTGCCATGTCGGTTTCCCGTCGTGTCAGGCTGACGTTCCGGATCTCGGAGGCCAGGTGCAGTTCGATTCCAGGGTGCTGCCGGAAAAAGCGGCGCACCCGAGGCATCAGGATCCTGGAGTTGACCACAGGCACCGAAGAGATCCGGACCATACCCTCTTCCGCCAATTCCGCCCCGGACAGTTCCGAACTCAGTGCGTTAAGGGATGTCTCCAGCGTTTCACCATAGGTGATCGCCCTGTGGCCTGCGGAGGTCAGCTCAAGAGATCCGCTGGCGGACCTTTCAAGCAACTGCGTCCCGATTTCCTTTTGCAACACCGCCAGACGCCGGGATACCGTCGTTGCATCGACGCCCAGCCGGACAGCCGCCGCAGACAGGGACCCGGCGCGGTAGAATGCGAGGAGGTATTTCAGATTTTCCCAATTCATGACTGCATTATTGCAGCTCCACTCTGCAAATTCGATTATTTACTTGCGTTTCTGCAGCCTGCTAAAACGTCTCCCGACCCACCGGAAGAGTGTTCATGCTACAGGATCTAAGCGTCTGGGCCGGACTGCCGCCGACGCAACTCATTATTTGCGCCGTGATGGTCTTCATCGCCGGGCTGGTGCGCGGCTTTGCGGGCTTCGGCCTGTCGGCCGTCCTGATGGCGAGTATCGTGGTTTTCATTCCGCCGATCGAACTGATCCCGGTGTGCTTTCTCCTGGAAGCTGCCGCCAGCCTGGCGATGTTCCGCGGCGGCCTCAGGGACGCCGATGTCGGTACCGCGGTGACCCTTGCGATCTGCAGCGCCGTCGGCGTTCCGCTCGGCCTGGCCCTGACCACCAGCATTGACGTGGACCTTTCAAAGCTGATCGCGCTTCTCATCGTATTGTCGCTGACGGTTCTTCAACTCATGAAGATCAATCTCCTCCCGGCCTCGCAGAAGGTCGCGCTACCGGTCACGGGTTTCGCCGCGGGCATCGTCAGCGGACTGGCCGCCGTCGGCGGGATGGTGATTGCCCTTTATGTTCTGGCATCACCAAAGAAGGCGCGGGAAATGCGCGGCTCCCTGGTGCTTTACCTGTTTTTCGGAATGCTGACGTCGTCAGTGACGCTGTACCTGTACGGTGTCCTGCAGGGAGAGGCACTCGTTCGCGGGGCAATTCTCTCGCCCCTCGTACTGGCTGGCGTTTTTGCCGGAAGCAAATTGTTCAGCCGCAGTCTCGACCAGACCTACCGTCGCGTCTGCCTCTACCTTCTCGTTGTGTTCGCCAGCGCAGGACTGGTCAGGCTGGTCGCGTTTTAGCGATCCGGCCCGATTGCCCTGGCAATCAGCGAATTCCGGTTAACCGACCTGGCCCCTGTGACGCAGGAAGTGGTCTGCAAGCACGCAGGCCATCATGGCTTCGCCGACGGGGACCGCGCGGATCCCGACGCAAGGGTCGTGACGCCCCTTGGTCATGACATCGACTTCCTCGCCCTGCCGTGTGATCGACTTGCGCTCCGTCAAAATGGACGAAGTCGGCTTGACGGCGAAGCGAACAACCAGCGGGTCCCCGTTCGAGATACCCCCCAGCACACCGCCGGAATTGTTTGTCAGAAAGACAGGTCTGCCGACATCGTCGATGCGGATCTCGTCGGCGTTTTCCTCGCCTGTCAGACTGGCGGCTTCGAACCCGTTGCCAATCTCGACACCTTTCACGGCGTTGATCGACATCATGGCAGCCGCAAGGTCGGTATCCAGCTTGCCATAGATCGGCGCGCCCCAGCCGGCGGGCACCCCTTCGGCAACCACCTCGATGACGGCTCCGACCGACGATCCGGCCTTGCGCACACCATCCAGATAGTCCGCCCAGTTCGCGGCGGCCTCCGAGTCGGGTGAAAAGAACGGATTGTTGTCGACTTCAGCCCAGTTCCAGTTGCCACGGTCGATCTTCCGCTCACCGACCTGCACCAGCGCCGCGCGGACCGTGACACCCTGAAGAACCTTGCGGGCAACGGCACCCGCGGCAACCCGCATGGCAGTTTCGCGTGCGGACGAACGACCGCCGCCGCGATAGTCCCGAATTCCGTATTTTGCATCGTAAGTGAAGTCGGCGTGGCCGGGCCTGAACCGGTCCTTGATCTCGGAATAATCCTTCGAGCGCTGATCGGTGTTTTCGACCAGCAGCGAAATCGGCGTTCCGGTGGTTTTCTGAACACCGTCCTCGTCGACCATGACACCAGACAGGATCTTCACTTCGTCCGCCTCGCGCCGCTGGGTGGTGAAGCGGGACTGCCCGGGCTTGCGTTTTTCCATGTAGCCCTGGATATCGGCTTCGTTCAGCGGGATCAGCGGCGGGCATCCGTCAATGACGCACCCTATTGCCGGACCATGGCTTTCTCCCCAGGTCGTGACGCGAAACAAGTGACCAAAACTGTTGTGC
This sequence comes from Roseibium sp. MMSF_3412, assembly GCF_030733265.1. Lineage (GTDB taxonomy): Bacteria > Pseudomonadota > Alphaproteobacteria > Rhizobiales > Stappiaceae > Roseibium. The sequence goes on from NZ_JASHJI010000001.1 coordinate 352,202, forward strand.
GACATGAAAACTTCCAGATCTGCAGCGAAAAAACATCAGGCGCGAGCGATAAGCCAAAGTGGCTGGAAGCTCAAGCCCCGGGGCTCATTTGCCGCTTGGCGGATTAATTGCATGAGAGGCCTAAGATCAACCAATTGTGAAGCTTTCTCGGTTTTTTTATTAAGTAAATCTTAGATATTACCCCGGAAGAGGGCAACCGAATGCGTAATTTTATTCGCGTGATTACTGCGATAAACAACATTTAGTCTATAAATTTTTGCCAATCCTTAAGGCTCAAGCCCTATCACTTTACGCGAGGAATATGTTTTCGGGGCACAAAAGTGCATATTCGTGGTTGGCTTACAGGTCTTATCGTCTTCCTGCTGGCACCTTGCCTGCTGTTTGCTTCGCTGTGGTTTAGCAGCAAATTCGAAGACGTCGGTTCGATTGATCGCAGTCTGGATGGGTTGAACCTCATCCAGGCTCTCGGACCGCTCATGGAGGAAAAGGCGCTGACCGGCAAGGTCAGTCAGCCGACAGAGGTGCTCATGAGGCAGCTTGCGTCGTTCGACACGGCTCCGAACGAGGCGAGCCTCGTGTCCGAATTCGCTGCCTTCCTGCATGAACCCGGTGTTCCCGAAGCATTGCGCAAGGCCAGATCGGTGGCTGCGCTGATTGCGCACCAGTCAAACCTGAGCTCTGCGTCGACGTACGAAACCGCTGAACTGCCGCACCTGATCAGCCATACGCTTCTGACAGTGGTGATCGAGACATCGGTGATGGTGGAGAACGGCAGGATGCTCTCTGCCAAGGATGCCATCAACACCTGGGACAAGATGCTCATTCCCGTTCAGGGCGGAAGTTTCAAGGTGGCCGCGGACCACGCATCGCGCGCCACGAAGCGGCATTTCGGCAGGCTTGCCGGACCGACCGCCGAAGCGCTGCAGGACAAGGCAGCCGCGTACCGGTCGGCGAACCTTGTCTATCAATCAGCCGCCGCAAAGCTGCTGTCATCGACAATCAAGGGAGTGACCGGCGCCGACATCCAGACGCAGCAGCTGAATTCTGTGCAGCCGGATTTTGTCCGCACGATCTTTGCCCTGTGGCAGGAAACGGTCGACTACCTCCACGCAGACCTGCAGCACACGCGTGCCGAGACACTCTTTGCGGTCGCCCTGGCCGGTCTGGTCGGTGGCCTCGTCATCATCGCGGCGTTCGCTATCGCGGTTGCGCTCAGCCGGGCGCTCGCCGATCGTACGCAGCAGGAGTTCGAAAATCTCGGGTTCCACGATCCGCTCACAGGTTTGCCGAACCGGCGCGCACTCCTGAAGAAGCTGCGTTCCCTGGCTGACCGGGAAACCGAAGACCAGCTTGGACTCGTGATCCTCGATCTCAGGCATTTCAAGAAAATCAACGACCTTTACGGTGATCAGTCCGGTGACACCATATTGCGGGATGTTGCCGAACAGCTCGTGCAATACGCGGAACCGGAAGACTTTCTGTGCAGAACCGGCGGCACGGAGTTCATGCTGCTCCGTCCACGTCTTTCCGGCGTGTCGGACTTTGAGGCGCTCCCGGCGAGAATCATTCGCGACCTGGGTGCCGAGCGCCCGGTCAATGGCCAGAAAATGGTTCTTGAATCGAATGCAGGACTGGTCATCAACCGACCCGGCGATCCTGTTTCCGACCAGTTGCTGGTGGATGCTGAACTGGCCCTGCGTTCCGCCAAGCAGAAAGCGCCACGCAAATTCGCCCGTTTCACCTCCGAGATGCGGATTGCATTCGAGGAGAACGGCGAAATCGCCAAACAGCTCCTGAAAGCGCTGGAGGCGGGCGATGTCGTGCCCTGGTTCCAGCCACAGATTGATCTCAGGACCGGCGAAGTGGTCGGAGCCGAAGCCCTCGTGCGCTGGCTGGACAACGACAAGGTGCACTATCCGGGTTACTTCCTGCCGGCGGCACTGGAAGCCGGCTACATGGAGCGCATTGAAGACATTGTCCGCTGCAAGACGCTCGAGCTTGCCGCGTCTATCGCCGGGTCATCCCGCCGCAACATGCATTTCGGGCTGAATATTTCAGCGGACATCCTCAGCAATACAAAGGCTGTCGACAGTCTTCACCAGCAGGTCGTTGATATCGGTCTCGATCCCAGCCTTGTCAGCCTTGAAATTCTCGAAGCGGTCATGATCGACGAAGACAAGGCGGCGCCGATCAAGTCGAACATCGCGCACCTGTCGGATCTCGGGTACTTTATCGAACTCGATGATTTCGGGACGGGCCATTCCAGCATATCCAGCCTGAGGGACCTCAGCATCAACCGCGTCAAGATCGACCGCAGCTTCGTCTCCGGCGTGGATTCCAAGAGCGATCTCCAGAAATTCACCAGCGCCCTGATCAATCTTGCCAAAAGCCTCGATATCAGTGTCCTGGCCGAGGGCGTGGAAACCGAAGGCGAGCGCACCTGGCTCAAGGACCACGGCTGTGACGTGATCCAGGGTTTCCTCATTTCAAAGGCGGTCCCGGAGAAGCAGCTCGGCGCCATGATCCTGAAAAACAATTTCGGTTCCCACCTGACCGCAATCGACGACAGAAGCACCGCGACCGGCTGAGACCGCACGACAGGCTCCCGATCAGGGTGCGTGAAGCCGTTCGCTACCCAGCTCCGCCTGTCTTTCCTTGAACTCGGCCGCGGCCAGTGACAAACCTCCATTCGAGCCGTCGACGAAGTGGATGTGCTGGCTGTTGCCGATATCCTGCACAAAACAGGTCATCAAGGCCTCGCTGGAGACGTGCAATCCGAAAATGGCGTCGCCCTCCTCATATGCCGTGGCAAGACAGGACTGCAGTGCGTCCAGCTGTGCCGACGACAGATCAAGAACAAGCTGCAGGCTGTCGCCGACCTTGCGGTGATCCGTGTTGAGACTGAGTTCCTTGAAGTACTTTTTCGGATCGAACGGGCCGACCCTGAAACCGGTCATATAGCTCCAGACAAAAAAGAAGCATTCGACGGAGGTTTTCACCCAGCCTTTCGCAAGATTGCGGGCGGATGTCAGGCTGACTTCGAGGCTCAGACCCCGGGGCGGAAACCGGAACTTCAGGTGCGACTTGTCGGCCATCCGGGTTCGCGTGTCGTCCAACAGCGGATTGAAGCCAAGTTCGCCGGCGATCCTGTCCATCAGTTCGGTGAGCGACTTGCGCCCGGCCGGCTTCATGATCAGCGAGACGATGTGCCCGTTGAGTGCCGGCAGCGGTTCCCAGCGGCAAGACAATCCTTCCAACGGCGGCAGATCGGTGTCTTCCGATCGTATCGCATAAGGCTTTACCGAGTCTGGGTTCTTCAGGATGGTATCGGAAATGCCCAGACCGTCGCCAACGATCATGGCCAGATGATTGCCCGGGCTCAGAAGATACTTTCGCACCCTGATGTCGCCCCCCGCGGCGCGGATGTCGGCAACGGGTATCGCAGCGGCGCGCAGTTCCAGTTCCATCACCTGCCTGGCAAGACCAACCACGCCGGCCAGCGCATCCGTGCCCTTCTCCAGATCCTTCTGCGGCACCAGCAGGGTGGCTCCGTCGCCGCCGAAAACAAATGGCACGCGGTCCCGTCCGACGCTGTTCAGAACCGCTGCAATCACTGCGGCGCCAACCATGTTGACGTCCTTGTAGCGGCCCTCTGAAACGGCCTTTCCGGAGCTGACAATGTCCGCGGTCAGGACATACCAATCGTCCGGCACAGCCCGGTAGTCCTGCAGATCCGCCACATTGCTGAAATCGGAGAAGCTGGGCAGTTCACGATAGAATTCGTCTGCGGACACGGCTTTACCCCCTCAAGTTGCTGAGCGTACGCCGCACGTCGTGAGGCCGATCACAAGAAGCGATGACCTCAGTGTAACTTATTTGTGTAGCGGCAAGTCAAATGCCGGCAAATCGGCTGTCTCTCCAGACGAATACCTTGTCCTGCGGTGCGTCCAGTTTGGGCACATGAACGCTTTCGAGACCCTCAAGAAGACCCCGCACGACCCGAAACACGCCACCGTGCGACACCACGACCGTGGGTTTCGAAACGGTCTTGAGCCATGCACCGACCCGCTCGGCGAGCATCTCGTAGCTTTCGCCGCGCGGCGGCGTGAAGCGCCACTTGTCCGCACGCCGATGCAGGAGCCGCTCCTGCTCGTCATCGGCAAGGTCCTCGAAGGTAAAGCCTTCCCATTCTCCGAATGTCAGCTCTGCAACGCGCTGTTCGAGACGATAGTCGCCCGCCGGCAAACCCAGACCGGAGCGTAGCAGCTCCATTGTCGACCGTGTGCGTCCAAGCGGCGAGGACACGAAATCGAAGCCCGCCGGATCAAGACCCTCCTCATCCAGGAAGGCGCGCAGGCGTTCGCCGTTCCCGGCCGCCTGCTCCCGCCCGGTGTCATTCAGAGGAATGTCGCGGTGGCCCTGCATGCGGCCTTCCCGGTTCCAGTCTGTCTGTCCGTGGCGCACGAACACGAGCAATGCCGGGTCATGGATCCGGGGCAACCTTATGTTCGGACCGGGGGAGAACACTTTCGTCATGCCGTTTCGCCAGACAGGTTGCGAGGCGATCGCCTCGGAAAAGAAAATGGCCGGTCACCCGGCCATTGATTTGGTCAGTCCTTGACGACGGAGATGTCAGGGGCGTCGACCGCCTTCATGCCGACGATATTGTAGCCGCAGTCAACATGCTGGATCTCACCCGTGACGCCGCGTCCGAGATCGGACAACAGGAACAGGGCGCTGTCACCGACTTCCTCGATCGTGACCGTGCGCCTGAGCGGAGAATTGTATTCGTTCCACTTCAGGATATAGCGGAAATCGCCGATACCGGATGCCGCAAGGGTCTTGATCGGACCTGCCGAGATCGCGTTGACCCGGATGTTCTGCGGTCCAAGATCCATGGCAAGGTACTTCACGCTCGTTTCCAGAGCCGCCTTTGCAACCCCCATGACATTGTAATGCGGCATGACCTTCTCAGCGCCGTAATAGGTCAAAGTCAGCACCGATCCGCCTTCCGGCATCAGTTTTTCGGCGCGCTGGGTCACGGCTGTCAGCGAGTAGCAGGAAATGTCCATCGTGCGGGCGAAGTTGTCGGAGGACGTATCGACGAACCGGCCGGTCAGTTCCGCCTTGTCGGAAAACGCGACGGCGTGGACCACGAAGTCGATCTTGCCCCACTTTTCCTCAAGCAGCTTGAACACGGCATCGATTGTCTCGCCTTCCGTCACATCGCAGTGTCCGGCAACGATCGCGCCCAACTGGTCCGCAAGCGGTTCGACCCGTTTCTTCAATGCATCGCCCTGATAGGTCAATGCGAGTTCAGCGCCCGCGTCGGCAAGTGCTTTGGCAATTCCCCAGGCAATCGACTTGTTGTTTGCCACGCCCATGATCAGGCCGCGTTTGCCATTCATCAGTCCGCGCGCTGCTTCCGCCATCTTCATCTCCGAACAGGATTCCCTACCGCCCGAACGGGCTGGCCTCCTATGGCACAAGGGGTTTGTTCCTTCAAGGCTCGCAGCGACCGAATACACCGTCGACGGCGGTGACAAGTGTCATTATGTTAGCGCGCTCATTTCCGGCTTACCTTAACGAGGATCCCACCCATGGTGCAGATTGCACATGCCGACCGTTTCGCTGAATTGATCGGCGCTGCGAACGTCCTGACAACGCCCGCGGACCAGGAGCCCTACCTGACCGAGTGGCGGGATCTTTATCGTGGCGTGACCCCGATCGTGCTGCGTCCGGGGAACACCGAAGAGGTGAGCGCGGTCATGAAATATGCGTATGAGCACGATCTCAGGATCGTGCCGCAGGGAGGCAACACAGGTCTCGTTGGCGGCCAGATTCCGCAGGAAACCGGGGATGAATTCGTCCTGTCGCTTGCCAGGCTGACAAAGGTCAGGGAGGTCGACGCCGCCGGATTTACCATCACGGTCGAGGCCGGCGTGGTGCTGGAAACGCTTCAGAACGAGGCGGAAAAGGTCGACCGGCTGTTTCCCCTGTCCCTCGGCGCACAGGGGTCCTGCCAGATCGGCGGCAACATCTCCACCAACGCAGGTGGAACCGCGGTGCTGTCCTATGGCAACACACGCGACCTTGTTCTGGGGCTCGAAGTCGTGCTCCCGACCGGAGAGATCTGGAATGGCCTGAGGACCCTCAGAAAGGACAATACCGGTTATGATTTGAAACAATTATTTATCGGCGCAGAAGGCACCCTGGGGATAATTACAGCCGCGTCGCTCAAGCTTTATCCAAGACCGAAGAAACTCGAAGCGGCCTTTGTCGGACTGGCAACGCCGCAGGCGGCGCTCCGCCTGTTCACCACGGCAAAGGCCCAGGCCGGACCTGTTCTGACCGGCTTTGAAATCATGCCGAGGGTCGGGCTCGAATTTTGCCTGGCGCACCTGAGCGGTGCGCGCGATCCGCTGACACAAGCACATCCCTGGTACGTGCTCATGGAGCTGTCCAGCGGCTCGGAGGCATTTCCGGTGCGGGATCTTCTTGAAGGTATTCTCGGCGAAGCCTTCGAAGACGGTCTGGTTGAAGACGCAGCCTTTGCCGAAAGTCTCGCGCAGGTCCAGGACTTCTGGCACATCCGCCATGGCATGTCGGAGGTGCAAAAGGCGGAAGGCGGCTCGATCAAGCACGACATATCCGTGCCCGTCGCCTCGGTACCGGACTTTCTCGACAAGGCCATGGCGGCCGTCGAGGCCTTCGTCCCCGGGTGCAGACCCGTGCCGTTCGGCCATATCGGCGACGGCAACATTCATTTCAATGTCAGCCAGCCCGTCGGTGCCGACAAGGACGACTACCTGTCAAAATGGGATGCCATGAACGAGATCGTTCACGGCATTGTCGGTGACTTCGGGGGCAGCATCTCCGCCGAGCATGGCATAGGCCGCCTTAAGCGGGATCTTCTCAAGTCTGTCAAATCCGACATTGAACTGGACCTGATGCGCCGGATCAAACGGGAGTTCGATCCGAAGAGCCTGCTGAATCCGGGTCGCGTCCTATAAAGAACTACTGATACAATTCTTGAGAGTGAGCGAGTTGTACTCCGTTTTTCTGTGACGACGGCCCTCGTGTTCTTGCTATACCGGAACCTGCTGCCGTCAAAGAGACCGCCACCCGCTCAGGTAGCAACCGGCTCTCTCCCGACCGCCCTGTTCGTGAAACAAGTGATTGCAAAACGCCCGGCAGGATCCTGATTTGGAAGGCAATTATGATCACGACTGATCGCCGGCATCTGATATCGACATGCACGACAACGTTGATTCCGGAGCCGGATTTGTCCCCAGATTGTCCGGAGAACTTTCCGCGTTTGAACGTTTGACGCGCAAAAACGTGCGATCGCAGCATAGTTACGTCCAGATTCGGAAGTCTGATACTTGTTAAAAATGACTTATTTTTCAATCAGGAAACAAATTTTGTATCGATGAAACTGACGAATTTCATACTCACCTTTTGAAAACTCCCAGAAAAAACCCTCAAAAATTAAATTTTTCTTAAAAATGCTTGCATGCCAGAAGGCAGAGCAGAAACAGACAGAGGAGGAAGTCTCGAACAGGACTTGCACAAGATCCTGGAGACGATGCAGGGGCAGGTTTTTCATGTAAATCTTACATACAACCACACCTACATCTTATGGAAGAAAGATACGAGCCGTCTATGACCTCATAAGAATAAGCTATTTGTAAACGTGGTAAGTAAAAGGTTAATGAAGTGTCATCGGCGCCAATAAGCCAACCGGTCGAAAGACCTAACGAAAGCAAAAAAGAGCAGCGAAGGCGGAATTCGCAGCTCTTAGACAGTGCACGAGAGAGATAGACCCCATCGCTCTCTCACATGGAGGCCTTAATGCAGGTTCAGAACTTAGCTAGTTCGGATCACTGGGATCGTGTGAAAAAAGAACTAAAAAATGAACTCGGAGAGGACGTCTTTTCAAACTGGTTCGGGAGGGTAAAACACGAAGAAACCATTGGCGATTCAGTCCGACTTTCCGTTCCAACACGCTTTCTGAAAAACTGGATCAAGAACCATTACGAAAAGAAACTGGTCGGTCTGTGGAAGCGCGAGATCGACGATATCAACCGCGTTGAACTGACCGTACGAGGAGCTCTCAGGCCGCGCCAGATCAACGTCAGCCAGCAGCCAAAAGCGATTGCGGCGCGCAGGATCAGCGGGCGTCCGGGCCCTTTCGAAAGCGTGCCTCAGATCGGCTCATCAGCAAACATCGCGGACATCCCCTGCCTGGCGGATACGGGAGAAGAAGCGGCTGCGGAATTCTTGAGCGGGGCAGCGCTTAATCCCAAACTCACATTCGAAGCTTTCGCCGAAGGGGCATCCAACAGCCTCGCCTGCGCAGCAATCCGGCAGATCGCAGCGGATCATGATGGTGCCCTCACCATGCTCTACATGCATTCGGACACCGGCATCGGAAAGACGCATCTGCTTCAGGCAGCCGCCACCGAGGCCAGACGCTCTGGCCGAAGCGTTGCCTATCTGTCCGCCGAATTCTTCATGTATCACCTTGTGCCTGCCCTGCGCACACCGGCTTTTCCGGTTCTGCGCCAGGCCATGAAATCCATTGACCTTCTGCTCGTGGACGATCTTCAGTTCCTGCACGGGAAACAGGGGCATGACGAGTTCAGCAGGACACTGGAGATCCTGATGGAAGCCCCGCGCCAGGTCATCATGGCAGCAGACAGGGCACCTGAGGCGCTCGGGACCCTGAGCGCGAGGGTCATGCAGCGGATCGAGACCGGGGAAGTCATCGGCATTCAGGCGACAGACTACGCCCTGCGCCACGAGATCCTCAGAAAACGCGTTGCCGCGGCCCGCCGCACGCATCCGTCGTTTTCGGTTCCCGATGCCGTTGCCGACTACATTGCCCGATACGTGATTTCATCGGCCCGCGATCTGGAAGGTGCGCTGAACCGGTTGTTCGCACACAATCAGCTGACCAAACAGCCCGTCACGATGGACCTTGCGGAAAAGACCCTTCACGACCTCGTCCGCATCGGCGAGCCCCGTGCAATCAAGGTCGAGGAAATCCAGCAGGTGGTGTGCAAGCATTTCAGTGTCACCAAGGCGGACCTGCTGTCATCATGCCGGGCCCGCACCCTGGTGCGGCCGAGACAGATCGCGATGTACATCGCAAAGGTTGTCACGGGCCGGTCCCTGCCCGAAATCGGCAGGCGCTTCGGGAACCGCGATCATACAACCGTTCTGCACGCGGTTCGCAAGATCGAAGACATGATCACCAGGGACGATACGCTGGCGCAGGAAGTCGAGCTGCTCAAACGGTTGCTCAACACCTGACCAGCGACAGGGCCACCCCTGCCCTGTCGGCAAGCGGCGGCGCCTGAAAGTCGCCGCAAAGGCAGCCGGGATTGCTGAAACCGGTTGCGATAAATACCTCCCACCCCTCAAGCCGCGAAAGCGGCTTGTTTTTTGCCGGTTGACAGACGGCATACGGCGACCTACCTACACGACCGGTTTGAAGGAGCCGGCCGCCCGCAGGCATATGCCGTGGTGAATTCCTTTCAGCGAACCGATCGTTGACTTGTCGACCTTCACAAGACAGTGCAGGACTTGGCAATGCGGGCCCCAACGGAAGGCCTTCGCCTTTTGACCCTGCCTTTCTTGAAAAGGTATGACCATGACGCTTCCAAGTGTATCGGAGCTGAAGGCGCAGGCGAAACGTCTGCGCAGGGCTCTCAATGAAAACGGCCAATCGCTCTCCCACAGCCAGGCGCTCGAACTTGTTTCGGCGCAACACGGTTTCCGGGACTGGAACACGGCCTGCGCGACCGCGTCCCGGCCCAATGACTTCCAGTTCCTGGTTGGATCCAGGGTGAGCGGCACATACATGCAGCAGCCCTTCAAGGGTGAAATCAAGGCACTTTCGAAAACCGGTCCCAAGGATCAGTACCGCGTGACGGTCCAGTTCGATGAACCGGTCGATGTTGTCACGTTCGACAGTTTTTCCGCTTTCCGAAGCCGGGTGACCTGTCTTGTGCAATCCGATGGCGTCGCGGTCAAGAAGACCTCGAACGGCGAACCCTACATGCGCCTGACGGTTGGAGACTGATCGAAACATGCCGGGTGGATGCGACAAACGTCCACCCGGAAAATCAGTCTTGCGAGCCAGGTGCAGACCGGCGAAACCGTGGGCTGGCAGCAACCATCGCCTCCCGATCAGCCCCGATAGCGCTGGCATTCAAAAAGACGACGTTGCAATATCTTTTCCCAAGGGGGACATGATATGCATCGCCACGGATCACGCGCCGCAAGACACCTGACGACGTTCGGATTTTTCCTGGTTTCAGCACTCTGTCTGCTTGTGATTTCGCTGCAGGAAGCGCGGGCGGCTGTGATGCCGGGCGGCAATGGCGGCTGGCTTGTCGTCGCAAGCCGTCCGAGTGCACCGGAGGCGATCAGCACGGCAAGGGGATTTGCCGGCCGGTTTCCGCAAACAACCGTCTTTCAGTCGAACAACGGCTGGTTCGCCATTTCACTCGGCTGGATGACGCAACCCGGCGGCAATCGCTACAGGGCAAGTCTGATCGCATCGGGTGCCATCCCCGGCGACAGCTACTTCCACAACGGCCAACGGTTCCAGTTTGCAATCTGGTCGGCGACCGGCGTGACCGGCGGTGCGTCCCAATCCCTGTTTGCCTCGACCCGTATCGCCGCGCCGCCGTCCGGTACCCCTGGACCGGCACCCTCGGCGCAGCACGCGTACGTAACCGGCCTCGACCCGACAGGCGATAATTTCCTGTCCCTGCGCACCGGGCCGGGCACGCGCTACCGCGAGATCGTCCGAATGGGGATGAACACGTCGCTGACCATCCTCGGAAGAAGCGGATCATGGCTCAATGTGGCTCTTTCGGACGGACGAACAGGCTGGGCATACGGGAAATACGTCTCGACCGTTCCGGGATACACGGCCAGTCCGGCACCTCCGACCGTGGCGCCGGCACCTGCCGCGCCTGCCACAGTTGCAAAAAGATCGATCACCCCGCCCAGACGCGGTATCGTCGGCGACCTGAGCGCGAGCGGTGACAGCTTCCTGTCGTTGCGCGCGGGTGCGGGGACCCGGTTTGCCGAAATCGCCAGGCTGCTTCAGGGGACCGATGTGACAATGCTGGCGCAACAGGGCGCCTGGTTTGAAGTGGAACTCTCCAATGGCATGCGCGGATGGGCCTATGGCCGCTATCTCGACGCGGCCCGGCCGCAACAGAGCGCCTCCACAAACGTTCCGACGATTGGTCCGGACAAGCCTCAGGATGCCCCCCCGCCGCCAGCTTCATCCAGCGAGTTGACCCAATCAAACCCGAACCTTCCCGACCTGGGAGCACTGCCGGAAGGAAAACGCGTTGCGCTCGTAATCGGCAATTCCGCCTATGAACACGCGCCCGTGCTTCCCAATCCCAAGAACGATGCAACGGATTTGATGGAGTCGCTCAAACGGCTCGGTTTCACCGTCATCCTCGGTCTTGACCAGAGCAAGGTCGCGATGGAAGGAACCGTGAGAGATTATGTCCGGGCCATACAGGATGCCGACGTTGCCCTGTTCTTCTACGCCGGCCATGCCATGCAGCTCAGCGGGCGCAACTATCTCATTCCGATCGATGCGAAACTTGAAGACCAGACGGCAGTCGATTTCGAGACCATCGAACTCGGGACGCTTCTGGACTACATGAATGCGCCAGGGCGTCTTTCGATCGCGTTGCTGGATGCCTGCCGGGACAATCCCCTGTCGCGCCGGTTTTCGCGCAGTCTCGGTGTCAGCAGAAGTTCGCAGGTGGAACGGGGGCTTGCCGCGCCGCAGGCAGGCGGCGGCAACATTCTCATCGGGTTCGCGACGGCACCAGGCGAAGTTGCGCTGGACGGAGACGAGGACAACAGTCCGTTCACGACGGCGCTGCTGTCGCATATCGAAACCCCGGGTCTGGAGATCGAGATCATGATGAAGCGGGTCAAGGCGGACGTCTACGATTCCACGCGGGGGACGCAGTCTCCCTGGCACAACTCCGCCCTGCGCCGCGAATTCTATTTCAGGAAATAGCTTCGTCGAGCCGGGCAACAACAAGGTGCCCCGGAACCGGGTCGCCCTCCTCGAGCCGCACGGTGATCGGTTCCATTGCAAGAATATCGAAACCGGAAGATGCCAATGCCGTTCGAACATACCCTTCGCCCTGCGCGAACCGGTTTTTCGGTCCGACCATGTAGGGCTGGCCGCCCATGACCGGGTCGGGAAGCGTCTCCGTTGAAAAGGCCAGATAACCACCGGGCGAGAGCCGTGTCACCGCACCGGCCAAAAAGGGTTCGACCGCCCCCAGATAGGGAAACACATCGGTTGCCGTGATCAGATCCCAGACCGGTCTTTGACCGTCTTCTTCCTCGAAATCCTTCAGAAAATCGACCGCCTCGCCAACGTAAAGGTCGTCATAGACGCCCCGGTCGAAGGCCAACTCCACAATCTTCTCGGACAGATCGACGCCGGTTCGATGCGCTGTGCAATCGAAAAGCGACATCCCCGTCAATCCGGTTCCACAGCCGAGATCAAGCAGCCGGTCAAATGATGGCAGGTTGAGACGGTCAAGAAGATCACGCAGCAGCAAGGGGACACAGTAGCCGAGTTCATCGACAAGGATCTCGTCAAAGACATCGGCATGCTGATCGAACAGCGTTGCAACATAGGCGTCCGGCATCTTGGCGGGAGAGTTCGCCGCGCCCATGGCGGCAAGCCGGATACTCACACCGCCGGTATCTTCCGGGTCGAGGGCCAGAGCCTGCCGGAAGGCCTGCGCAGCCCCCTTGAAATCACCGGATTTCTGAAGCTCCAGACCCCGATTATACGCCTCGGCCAGTGCGTCATCATCCGCATCGTCGACGTCGCCGGTCACTTGGTCATCGTCCTTGGTCATCTTTGTCAGCTGCCTGTCGATCGAAATTCGCCCTGCCTCATTTATGGGGCCATCACCTACACCGGTGCCATCGCCATTGCACGGAAAATAAGGCCGCCCGGCTCAGAACAGATCGAGCTGGCTGGTGTCCGGCTTTGGCTTGCGGGTTTCGGCCTCGTGCGAATTCTCACCGGCGTCATCCGGCACCACCGGAACCTGGATATCCGGATCGTCGTTCACCACCTTGTTCACCCGGTTGGACACCGGCGTCGCCACCAGAAAATCGTCTTCGACCGGCTTGAACAGCGTGCCCGCTTCCTTCTTGTCGACATTCGCCGTGTCGAGCCAGGTGTCGAATTGCTCCGGCTTCAGGATGACGGGCATGCGATGGTGGATGCCCGACATCATCCGGTTCGATCCGATCGTCAGAATGGCCCCGGTATCCATGTCGCCGCCGTCGGGATCGGACCAGGTTTCCCAAAGACCGGCAAACGCCATGATGTCGCCATCGGCAGGCTTGATCCAGAAGGGCTGCTTGCTGTCGCCGGTGCGGCGCCATTCGTAAAAACCGGATGCCGGAATGAGGCAACGTCCATGGCGCATGGCGTTGCGGAACGAAGGTTTCTCGGCTGCCGTCTCCGACCTGGCATTGATCAGAAGCGTGAAACTGGCGGGGTCCTTGACCCAGGACGGAATAAGCCCCCAGCGAACGAGATGGAAGCGGCGGGCGCCATGTTCATAGCGCACGGTCGCGATGGGCTGGGTTGGCGCGATGTTGTAGCGCGGCGGAAAGTTCGGCTGATCCCTGTAGCTGAAAAAGTCCCGGACAGCATCCGGTGGTGTCGTTAGGGCAAGGCGTCCGCACATAGCGTTTCTCCCGTCCGTCTCAGTTGGTGCAGCGCGAAATTCTTTGCCTGGACACCACTCACTGATCCAAAGTTAGGCAATTGGAAACAAAAAAGAAGTAGCCTGTTTCTGAAGTCAATGACCAGGGGGCCGGTATGGAATGTTTGGATCCAGTTTTGGGCGCCGGAGATCTGGCCGCCGAACGGCTGGAGCAGGCGAACATAAATCCGCAGACCGGACTTGCCACCGATTACCTCAATCACTTCAACGAAGTGATGATGCTTCTCGAAATGCTCCCCGACATGCCGGACTGTTCGGACGATGTTCTGGACTGGGGCCCATTGGACTATGAGGGCCATTTCGAGAATTCCACATTCAAGGACAAGCAGCTCGCGATTCAGGCCTATTACGCAGCCCCTGCCTATCTGCGGGAGCACCTGGAATGTCATGTCTCCGGCATCAACGACCTCGTCGGCGAAATTCAGGAGCAGTTGCGTCAGACCGACAATGCGGCCTCCGTTGCCGGCGACATTGCCTACAAGGCGACACACGAGATCAAGCCGCTGATTGCGCTTGCCGGGGCCGTCATTCACGGTCATGTTGAACCGGAAGCAACTCAGCACGAAGGGGACGCGGCACAGGCTGAAATCGACGCTCTCTTCGCCTGATCCCCTGTCGAACCCGATCCGAAAGCCAGTTCATCCATGTCCCGGTTCTATCCAGATGCACCGCGTGTGGGTGTCAGCGTCCTGTGTCACGACGATGGCCGTGTGCTGCTGATCCAGCGCGGAAAAGACCCTTTCAAGGGATTTTGGAGCCTCCCTGGCGGACTTGTCGAACTCGGAGAACCTCTCCTCGCGGCCGCCAAACGAGAGCTTTGGGAAGAAACGGGTGTCGAGGCGGATCTGTCCGAACCGGTCGAGACGTTCGATTCCATTCAGTTCGACGACAACGGCAAGGTGCTGACCCATTTCATCCTGACCGTCTTTTGCGGCGCACTCCGGTCCGGCAAAGCCGTTGCAGGCGATGACGCGCGTGCCCTTGCCTGGGTCCGTCCGGAGGAACTCGACGACCGGCCAACAACGCCCGGCACGGCTGACCGCATTCGCCGGCACCTCCCGCTCTGAGCCCAATCGCGTAACGCTCACAGAGGTTTGCGGAACCGTGATTTCCCGATTTCGGGTGCGCCGGGCGAAGATATCCGTGTGCTCGGCAAATGGAGGCATGCATGCAGATCCAGCACATATGGATGTTACTTCTGGCCATAAGCGGCTTCCTGGTGTTTTCGCTTCTTACGCTTCTTTCACCGGCGCAAGCGAACCCGGACCATTGGCGGCAAGCGGGCTTCACCACTGATTTTGCACTCCATTCGGTCGATCTGGGAACCATCTTCTCTGGTGGCCCGCCCAAGGACGGCATTCCGTCGATAGACGAACCGAGCTTTCAAGCCGCGAACGACATCGATTGGCTTGAAGACAATGAGCCGGTGATCTTGCTGGAGATGGACGGGACCGCCAAAGCCTATCCGCTTCAGATCCTGATCTGGCACGAGATCGTCAACGACCGGATCGGCGACACCCCGGTGTCGGTTACCTATTGTCCGCTCTGCAATTCATCTGTCGTGTTCGACCGCCGCATCGACGGAATGCTTCTCGACTTCGGAACCACGGGGTTGTTGAGAAACTCCGACCTGGTCATGTATGACCGGCAGACCGAAACCTGGTGGCAGCAGTTCACCGGTGAAGGGATTGTCGGCACGCATACGGGCCGCGACCTCAAGATGATCCCGTCGCGGGTGACCGCGTTTGAGGACTTCCGCAAGGCGCATCCGGAGGGCGCCGTGCTTGCACGTCCCACGTTCTCACCGCGCAGTTATGGCACCAATCCCTATGCCGGTTATGACAGCCGTTCGGCACCCTATCCCTTTTTTCAGGGGGACCTTCCCGACGATATCAATCCGATGGCGCGCGTGGTCGTGGTGCGCGATGGTGACGAGGTGTTCGCGGTTGCCCTCGAACATGTGCGCACAAACAGTCCGGTCGGCCTTTCCGGTGACATAGAGCTCAGCTGGACGGGACAACAGGCATCCGTCCTCGATCAGCGCGAAACGGCGCGCGGGCGCGCGATCGGATCCGTCGAAGCCGTCAAGACGGAGGCAGGCACGCGAACAGCCCTGGTGCACGACGTCACGTTTGCCTTTGTTGCACACGCCTTCCATCCGGATGTGGCAATTCTTGGGATCACTTCACCGTAGCGCTTGAAGTGGCCACCGGCGGCGCGCATGATCCGCGCATGAGAAACGGTCAGATTTCTGATTTCATACGGCGGTCGGTTTTCGCCTCTGTCATCGTGCTCGCAATGCCGGTTCAGGTTGTGCTCGCACAGCAGCCGGGCATCGACGCTCCCCCCTATGAACAGCAGCTCATGCGCCTGTCGGAGATCTTTGGCGCGCTTCACTTTCTGCGGCCGCTCTGCAACGAAAACGACACGCCAAGCTGGCGCGACCAGATGGAAGACTTTTTAGATGCAGAAACGGTTAACGAAAATCGACGGCGAAGGTTCATCGAACGGTTTAATCAAGGTTATCGTGGATTCTCAGTTGCTTACAGGGAGTGTACTGACGCTGCACGTATCGCAATGGTACAGTATTTGCGTGAAGGAGAGACCATTATAAGCGATGTGACCAGCCGTTACGGGCGATAATCCTGTCGAAATCCCCCAAACGTTACGAGTTGGTTAACCTTTTGAATCAAATTTGTGGGTGGGCGTTAAGTTTGCGTTCACGGTTGCTTATCAGCACAGATCACCGTGCTAGGATCAGGTAATGAGATTCGGGAGAGGGACACGCGGGAGTTGTCTCCACGGGTTCGGGACAGACCGGTAAGGGAACGAATGATAAACGACGATTATGCTGAAGCGGCCATGGATGCCGAGTTTGCCGAAGACGAAGATATCCGGCGCGCAGCGCTCGGTTTTATCTCAGATGCCTGGGCGGAAGCCATTGCAAACGGCGTCGATGCGGATGCGGTCGCGCATGCGGCCATGTTCACCGCACTTGCCGATCTCGTGGCTGCTTATGGCGAGGACGCCGTCGCAAAGCTTGCCGAAGGACTGCCGGACCGCATCCTTCAGGGCGACTACACAGTGAACCGGGTGCTGCAATAGATTTGGCGTCTCAGAAGATCAAAGGCCGGCACTGCCGGCCTTTTTTGTGTCCGCCGTTGCCTCAGCGCGCCCAGAGACCGGCAGCGTGGCTGATACCGTTGATCGCCAGATTAAGGTAGATCAATCCGCCAAAGAGCATCAGTGCGACACCGGCGATGTGGTTGACCCGATCAAGCCAGCGGTCGTCGATCCTGGCCTTGAAATGCGACACGAGCGCAGAGACAAAAATCCACCAGGTTGTTGCGCCGGCCGAGACGCCCGCGACCATCATCAACGCGCCAAAATGATCGCCGTGTTCCGGGCGGTAGTTTCCAAGCGCGCCGAAGATAAACGCAAAAACGAGAATCGTTCCCGGGTTGGTTATGGCAATGAAAAAGGCAGCCGTTGAATCGCCGAGATAGCTGTATTCCGCGTCAGCGCCATCCTGTTTCAGATGCGGGTGCGTCTTCCATATCTTGAGCCCGAAAATGATCAGCAGCGCGCCGCCGACCAACTCGATCAGCCGGAATTGGCCATCGATGAAATTGGTGACGGCCGAAACACCGAAAATGGCCGCCGCGGCGAAAATCGTGTCCGCAACAACGGCTCCGAGGCCGACGAAGACACCGTGGCTGAAACCGCTGCGAACGGCGTGCTGGATTGCCATGACATTGACGGGTCCGACCGGTGCCGTGGTGAGGATGCCAATGAAGAAGCCGATCAGCACGTATTCCAGAACAGTCACGGCCGGTCCTCTTTTCCAGGTGATGGACTCTTTGGCAGGAAGCACTGGGCCTCTCGATAGCGACCTGCCCGCTTCCTGACAAGAACGGAAATTATTCCGGTGTGTCCGGTTTGCAGTCTTGCATGAATTGTTTAAGGAATGTCTCTGGTGGGCAAACGGCATCGCATCTGAACGTGGGAGATTGCCATGAAGCGGGTTACTTGGATCGCAGGCCTGGCCCTTTGCCTGTTACCGGCACCGGGCATGGCGAAAAACGTGACCACCGAAACCATTCAACTCGAAACGGACGGCGGGTCGGAGGCTGCGCCCATACCGGACGATCAACTGCAGATCCCGCAGACGGCGACAACGCCTTCTTCGCAAAACTCTGATGCACCGGCCGATCTGGCGCCACCGCAAGTTCTTTACAACACCGCCGTCCTGCCGAAGCCCGTCGCGCGGATGCATGCACAGCTGAAGGAAGCCGCGGAATACGGGGACCTGCAGCGCATCCGGATGATCCTGGAAAGCAACGAACTGCCGCCGACGCTCTCGTTCACGGAAATTGGCGATCCGATTGATTTTCTGAAGGAAAGCTCGGGTGATGGCGAGGGGTTTGAAATTCTCGCGATCCTTGCCGACACGCTGGACAGCGGCTTTGTCCATGTCGATGTCGGCACGCCGCAGGAAATGTATATCTGGCCCTACTTTGCCCGATACCCGTTGCAGGATCTCGCGCCCGACCAGAAAGTCGAGATGTACCGCATCATCACCGCGGGCGACTTTGCGGAGATGGAGCAATTCGGGGCGTGGACATTCTACCGCGTCGGCATCGGCCCGGACGGTACGCTTCACTATTTCGTTGCCGGTGACTGAGCGAAAGTCGTATACGGTCGAAGTTGCCGCATTAAGAAACGCGACAAAGGGTCAGTCCGGACGCATTATCCGACAATCTCCAGACCTTCGTCGGCACATACCCTGGCAACCCACGCCATGTCGAGTTCGGGTTCGGGTTTCGGCCAATCGCGCGACCCAGGCGCCAGCTTTGTTCCGCAAGTCCGGAAGACACTTTCGTGGATGGAACCTGGAACGTTGAGGATCAGCATTTCGGCATCCTCACCGCTCGTGTTGCGAAACGAATGAACTTCACCGCGGGGTACTTTCACAAACTGGCCTCTCTCTGCAAGAATGGTCTCGTTTCCTACCGTGAATTCGATCTGCCCCTTTTGGACAAAGAAGGATTCCTGATCGTTCATATGGCGATTGGGCGGTGCACCGGCACCACTTGATAGAATCGCACTACAAAGAAAATATCCGTCTTCCTTGCTCGAGGAATGAAAATCCATGATCATTCCCATGAGATAATAAGTTTCTGACATATCGCTCCCCCCAACACCCTAATTCAGACCAAAAAAACGCTATCTTTTTATTTAAGTTACTCTTCGTAACATGACTAAGAACGCAAAAAAACCTCGTAAATTTAGGGACTAATGCGGTACGGGCAGCCGGCAGGAGGCACTGACGGTCCGCCTTGTCACACCCGCACCGGCACGAACTCTGTTTGGCAATTCGGGAGGGTCAGGTTCTGGTCAACTCGGCGTAGTCGGCATAGCCCCGATGAAGGTGGCAGAACCGGAGTCGGCTTCCGGACTGCAAGGCCAGAGAACGGAGTTCGTCTTCCAGTTCGGCGCGCGGCGAGACGTGAAATGACTTCAGCCAGGCAAACAGCAGCCTCGCAAACCAGCGCGGCAATCCTTTCTGCTGACCGAAGTCGACGACATGGATGCGTCCGCCTTCTTTCAGACGGGCTGACCCGGCCTGCAGCGCTTCCCGCCAGATCGGGATCATCGAGAGGGTATAGGAGTAGAACACCCGGTCGTAACCGGAGACACCCAGGCCTTCGGTCGCGGACGGATTTGCAGCGTCCCCCTCGATCAGGGTGATCCGGTCACTCAATCCCGCATTCTCAATGTTCCTGGCGGCCGTCTCCAGCATATGCCGGGAGATATCCAATCCGTAGAAACGGGCATCCGGATAAAGCCTTGCCGCTGCGATCAGGTTGCGGCCCGTACCGCAGCCCAATTCCAGCACAGCGCCGCCGCGCGGTGGTTTCAGCTCCCTGATCAGGTGATCGCGCCCCAGCAGATAGTATTTGCGCGTGACATCGTAAATGTGCCGCTGACGCCGATAGACGGCGTCCATCAGTCTTGCCGTTTCGACCGCGCCGCTCATGTCAGGTACCGCTCCGCTGCTCAGCCGTTGAAAACATAGAGATGGAAGCCGCCATAAATGGACGAGCGATCCTGCTTGCCCAGTTCCAGGCTTTCTTCGTCTTCGTAGGTCCAGCGGTCAAGCGTGTCGTCGGCGACACGCCCGGGAAGCAGGGTCGGAGCGGCGGCCGTTCGGAACACGACCCTGGCACCCTGCCTGGCTGTCCGCGTGATTTCCGACCAGAGCGCATTCAATTGCGCATCCGTCATCCAGTCCTGCGCGTCGAGCAGGACATAGGCATCGAGGCTGTCATTCTCCACTGTCTGGAGGTGTTCGGTAAAATTGCGATTCAGAACCCGGACACGGCCGGCACGGCTCCGGATCTCTTCAAAATGCGCACGTTTCAAATAGGGTGGCAGCGGACCGGACTCTCCGGATGTTTCCTTCGCCTTGGGGGCATATCCGCGCCCGAACGCCTGCCAGGCGAAGTAATTGTCCTTCATGGAAAAATCGCAGGCGAGCTTTTCAAGGCGGTCCTTGAGGACAGCGGACATGTCACCCTCGGCACTTGCCGAGACAAGCGCATCGTATTGCGCGGGCGGTATGCCGAGGCCGTAAAGCGACATCTTCTTCGAGGTCGCCCAGCGGACCAGCCGCTTGTCGAACAGGGGCGCCAGGGCGGTATCGAAGAACGTGCGCTGCTCTTCCAGCGACCGCGCCTTGACCATGTGCTTCGGGTCAATGCCGTAGAGCTTTGCAACGAGATGGCCGGCCCCGATGCAATAGCCAAGCAATCCGTGATGGTAGAGGTCGCGCGAAAACAGCGTAATGCGCTTGCGTCCCCAGTTGGCGACGTCGCGGCCTTCCCAGTAAGCGATGGTTTCAGCGTCGAGATTTTCCCGGAGGAAACGGTTGTAGGCCGCGACGTTTGCCTTTTCATCCGCTTCGCCAAAAAACCGGTAGAAGGTCTCGTAATTGGGCAGGTGCCGGGCAGCGGCGAGTTTCAGCCTTCCCAGCGCAACATGGGCACGGTTGAGATCGACGGCGGTGATTTCCGCCGGATTGGCGGTGAGATAGGACATGACATTACAGCCACCGGACGCAATCGCGATCATGCGGGAGCTTGGCGTCAGGCGCAGCGCCTTCATGTCCACGTCCGGATCTTCCCAGATCTGCGGATAAACCAGACCCTTGAACGCGAATGTGAAGAGACGCTCCAAAATGCCTTCGCGCGATGTGGCATCCGAGCGGTGAACCGCATTGCTGAGCCGTTTCTTGGATGCTGTGAGCGTGCTCTGCGCCATGATTTTCTCCCGGATCGCCGCGCCAGTAATCGGCTTTCCGATACGTGAGAGAGACGACAGTTTGGTGACGCTGAACCCAAAAACCGAGGTTATCCGGATAATAAAAAACCCCCGCGATAGGCGGGGGCTTTCATTTCGGCTCGCAGGTGCCTCGATACGGTCAGCGGGTGATCACGACGAAGTCGGTACCAAGGCCGGTGTTACGCTTGAAGCTCCGGTCGGTGATCGTCAGCGAGGTTCCCGGCGTCAGCATTTTGGAGAGATCGCGGGCAACCTTTTCCGGCATGTCGATGCGGTTCAGGAGGTCATCCGAGGGGCCACCCCGGTCACCTTCTGCGGAAACGGCAATCCATTCAACGCTGCCCTCGCCCTGCTCGAAGTCAAGCGCGGTGTAGACATGCGTGCCGATTGCCTGTTCCAGATGCTTGATGGAAACCGGTGCGGAATAGATATCCCGGAACTTGCGGCGCACGCGCAGGGTTGCGTTGTGGCTCTTTTCGTAGCCTGCATCCAGATGAACGCGTGCAATCAGGCTATCGGTCACCTTTTCCGTCACCGGCTGATCGGTGATTTCCTGGTAAAGGCCGATTGCGGCACGGGTCTTGCGGCCGACGACACCGTCGACAGGACCGGCCTTGTAGCCCATTTCGTTCAGGAGCCGCTGCAGAACCTTGATCTTGTTCGGCTGTTTGCGCGGCGTAATGATCATGCGCAGCGGACGGTCAAAGTACGGATTCTCCGGCTGTGCGATTTCAAGTGCCGCCTGAAGTGTCGCAGGGCTGATCGCACCGCGCAGCGCAGGATCGGCATCGATCGTCGAACCGGAGAGACTGGCCACCTCCGTCGCCGGCACGAAAGGCTGCGGCAGAACCGGATGGCGAACGGCCTGCGGCTCGGCAGAACCACGTGTGACGACTACATGCATGCCGCGGTTGGTCATCTTGTAGAGCGACTTGGCAAAGGGGCGTGGCAGACGAATGCAGCCATGCGATGCCGGATAGCCGGGCAACTTGCCGACATGAAGCGCAATACCCGACCATGTCAGGCGCTGCATGAACGGCATCGGCGCGTTGTCATAAAGGTTCGAGAAGTGCTTGCGCCGCTTTTCGAGGATCGAAAACACGCCTGTCGGCGTGCTGTGACCGCGCTTTCCGGATGAGATCGGCGATTGCTCGATCAGATCGAGGCCGCGATAAACCTTGATCTGCTGGTTGTCGATCGACACGAGCATGTGGATCGGTGTCTCGTCGACCGCTTCCTTGGCGGTATCGGCGGCGGTGTCACGGGCAGCCGCCGTGGAAACGGCGCTGGCTGAAAAGATCGCGGCAGTGACAAAAACGCCAAGTCTGCCCTTACGCATAAACTGAAACATTTTGACGACATCCCTGAGCTCTCTAACGCTGAACCCTGAAGCTCGCTGAAAACTCTACTCAAAACCCTTTTAGATCGGGTTAGGAAACACAGTTACCCGTTGGTTTCCTTCCCCCGTTTGCAATACCACCTTGTCACTTTAGGCAGGTTGGGACTGTTATTCACATCACAAATTGTTCGGATCGGTATCAAACACGCAAAAGTGGCCGACCGGACGTGCGAATACGTTCGCTTCGCACCGCGTCGCGCTGCCAAAGCCTGGCCGGACTGATTTGAGTTATCTTTTGAGCCCGTCCTGAAAGAGGACCGCTTCGCCTTTCGAGGGCGTGCTGAGTTCGCCTTCCCACATGACCCTTTGTCCGCGAACCATCGTTCCCACAGGCCATCCGGTGACTTGTTTGCCGTCATAAGGTGTCCAGCCGCATTTGGAGGCGATCCAGTCGTTGCGGATGGTTTCACTTCGCTTGAGATCGACGACGGTGAAATCGGCATCGTAGCCGACCGCGATGCGTCCCTTGCGCGCGGTCTGGAACAGGCGCGCCGGTCCGGCACTGGTCATGTCGACGAACCTTGCAAGGCTCAGGCGCCCCTTGCTGACGTGGTCCAGCATGATCGGTACCAGTGTCTGCACCCCTGTCATGCCGGAGGGCGATGCGGGATAGGTCTTCTGCTTTTCTTCCAGAAGATGCGGCGCGTGGTCGGAGCCGAAGATATCGAGGATCCCCTGTTCCAGTCCCCACCAAAGCCGCTGCGAATGGCGCGGTTCTCGTACCGGCGGGTTCATCTGCACCAGGGTTCCAAGGCGCTCATAGGCCTCGTCCGTAAGGGTCAGGTGATGCGGGGTGACTTCGATCGAGGCGACATCCTTGTGATCGATCAGGTAGTCGACCTCTTCTGCGGTCGACAGATGCAGAATGTGGATCTTCGCACCGGTTTCCCGCGCGATCCCGACAAGGCGCTGCGTGCATTGCAGGGCAGTGGTCACGTCCCGCCAGACCGGGTGGGAGCGCGGATCGCCCTCGATGCGCTCTGACTGGCGGTCCCTCAACCGGAACTCGTCCTCCGAATGGAACGCGGCGCGGCGGCGGGTCACGGAGAGGATGTCCCGCACCCCGTCATCGTCTTCAACAAGCAGGTTGCCGGTCGACGAGCCCATGAAGACCTTGATGCCGGCCGCTGCCGGGAGACGCTCTAGCTCGGGAATGTCCTTCACGTTTTCCCGCGTGCCGCCGACCCAGAAGGCAAAGTCGCAATGCATGCGGTGATGCCCGCGCCTGACCTTGTCCGCAAGGGCGGCCTCATCGGTCGTCAGCGGGTTCGTGTTCGGCATCTCGAAGACCGTCGTGACACCGCCCATGACCGCGGCGCGGGAGCCTGTTTCCAGATCTTCCTTGTGGTCGAGGCCCGGCTCGCGAAAGTGCACCTGTGTGTCCATCACGCCGGGCAGAACGTGCAGGCCCGTGCAATCGACCTGTTCGCCTGCCTGGGCTGTGTCGAATGACCCGATCCCGGCGATCCGACCGTCCCGGATGGCGACATCGCGGACACCTTCCCCGTCCTGATTGACAACGGTTCCACCCTTCAGGATCAGGTCATAGGTCTCGCTCATGGAAATTCCTCCGGATGTCTCGGGCTCTGGCACGTGCTGCTATCGGGCTTATACGCGGGCGGCAAAAAAAGAACCAGATGTGAGAGACGAAATCCCAACCTTGTCGTGCGCGGTCAAAAGGACTATTTCGCGGTTAAGGTTTGGACCCATCAAAACTGCAGGAGTTCCTCGTGCCGTCTGCCAAGATTGCCCATCTCACCGACCGCGCCCTGATCCGGATTGCCGGGGAAGACGCGCATACCTTCCTGCAGAACCTCGTGACCGCCGATATGGAGGACACGGATGCAAACGGTGCGTCCTCATCGGCATTGCTGACACCACAGGGAAAGATCCTGTTCGACTTCCTAATCTACAAGACAGATGACGGCTATCTTGCGGATGTTCCCGCGTCCGTCGCCCCGGATCTCCTCAAACGCCTGACGTTCTACAGGCTCAGGGCGAAGGTCGAGCTTGACGTGCTGGATGCGGACACGGGTGTCTTTGCCGTCTGGAACGGTCCGGTGGAGTTCAACGAAGCCCATATTGCGGTGACCGATCCGCGAACATCCGCCCTCGGCCAACGCATCGTCGCGCCCGTTTCGAAGACCAACTTTCCTGCGGGAGCAATCGAGGCGGATCTGGAAGCGTATGAACGCCACCGTATTGCAACGGGTGTCCCGGAGGGCCTCAAGGACTATTCCTATTCGGACATCTTCCCGCACGATGCCGATCTCGATCAGCTGGGCGGGGTTTCGTTCACAAAGGGCTGCTACGTCGGTCAGGAGGTCGTGTCGCGTGTGCACCACCGCGGCACGGCGCGCAAACGATTCGTGCTCGTCAAAGGCAGTGCCGCGCTGCCTGAAATGGGAACACAGGTAACGGCTGGTGGAAAAAACGTCGGCGAAATCGGCTCGTCGATGGCGCTGGAGAGTGGTGAAGGTGTCGGACTGGCGCTGCTGCGCCTTGACAAGGTTACACAGGCCGAGGACAACGGCAGCCCCTTGACCTGCGGCGATGTCGAGATTGAGGTCCGAATACCCGAATGGGCCAATTTCTCCCTGACCGAACCGCAAACCCAGAACTGAAGACCGCCTGAGTTCAACAAGGATCAGAAGCAATCGCCCGCCCCGATCAACCGCCCCGCGCCTGGCAGCGGATGCTGTCCGGCCGCCGCCTCAACCTGCTGGACCCCTCGCCGCTTGATGTCGAAATTTCCGATATCGCGCATGGATTGGCCCGCGTTGCGCGCTGGAACGGTCAGACGCATGGCGATCACGCCTTTTCGGTCGCGGAACATTGCCTGGTTGTCGAGGAAATCGCGTTGAAACTGAAACCCGACCTTTCGCCGGACTGGCGTCAGGCGGTGCTGCTGCACGATGCTCCCGAATATGTCATCGGCGACATGATTTCCCCGTTCAAGGCGGTGATCGGCGAAGCCTACAAGGGCGTGGAGGCGCGCCTCCAGGCGGCAATCCACCTTCGCTTCGGATTGCCTGCCGAACTGCCCCAGGCGATCAAGAAACTGGCAAAGCGGGCCGACATCATCTGTGCCTATTTCGAGGCCGTGGAACTTGCAGGTTTCGACGAAGAGGAAGCAGCGCGAATTTTCGGCAGACCGACCGGTCTTGCAACGGCCGGCAGAGGCGCCCAGCGTTACGGTTTAGCACCCATGCCCGTTGCCGTGGCCCAGGAAATGTTCCTCAAGCGCTTCGATGAGATCGAAAAGTTGCGCGAAGCTGGGAACAACAGAAAAAGCGGACACGCAAAGGCGTGACCTTCCCTGCGAATGACCCTAATTTACAACATGAAACGATAATTGTGGTTCCGTCATGCTGCACGTGTGTTCCCTTTCGAAACTGAACGATACCGTCGCTTCGACCGGCGCGAAGTCCGTTGTCACGCTGATCAATGCCGAGATGGATGTCCCGACGCCCGAAGGGGTCTCGCCCGACAGGCATCTGTTTCTTGCCTTCAACGACATAGTCGAACAGATCGCGGGCCTGACACCACCCAACGAGAAGCATATCGAGGATCTTCTTGCGTTTGTCGCCAGCTGGGACAAAAGCGCTCCGCTGGTCATCCATTGCTGGGCCGGTATCAGCCGGTCGACGGCAGGGGCTTATGTCGCGGCCTGCGCGCTCAATCCCGAGGCGGACGAATACCGCCTTGCCGCATTGCTGCGTGAGAATTCTGCCTCAGCCACTCCCAACGCGCGGCTCGTCGCCATGGCAGACAAGCTGCTCGGCCGGGAGGGCCGCATGATCGACGCCATACGCGGCATAGGGCGCGGAGCAAACGCTTTCGAGGGCAGCCCGTTCATCATGCCACTCGATTAAAGGACCAATTGAGGGAGCCTTCATGCCGAACAGGCACGCCAGTATCGAGATCGGGTTGAACGCGGTCGTCGTGTCCGTTTCGGACGGGCTGCCGCAAATCGTTCACGTCAATGACGAGAACAATGCCGAACTCGACAGCCTGCCCTACGGCCCGTTCGACCCGATCCATCACAGGACCATCGAGATCGGCCTCAGATCCTGGGTGGAAAGCCAGACCGCCCTGCGCCTCGGCTACGTGGAACAGCTTTATACGTTCGGTGACCGGGGGCGGCACCGGGTCTCGGGCGACGAGGGGCCACACGTCGTGTCGGTCGGATATCTCGCCCTGACACGCCAGACCGCAGATTCGGAAAACACGCTGGCCAAACACAACTCCGCGTGGCGGTCCTGGTACGACTATTTTCCCTGGGAAGACTGGCGCGCCGGCAGGCCCTCCCTGCTCGACGCCGACATACTGCCGGCACTGGAGGCATGGGCGCAGGAACCGCCGCCTGAAGGCGAACCGCCCAAACCGCTGGACCGCCAGGAGCGGGTGCATCTCGCTTTCGGCCTGGGCGCTTCGCACTGGGACGAGGAAAGGGCCCTGGAACGGTATGAGCTGCTTTATGAAGCCGGTCTCGTGCCGGAAGCAAAACGGGACGGCCGGCCGGCCGCGCTTGAGCGCAAGGACCTGCCCTATCTCGGCGTTTCCATGCGGTTCGATCACCGGCGGGTCCTTGCAACTGCCATCACGCGCCTGCGCGGCAAGCTGAAGTACCGGCCTGTCATTTTCGAATTGATGCCGGAAGTCTTCACGCTGACAGAGTTGCAAACGTCCGTGGAAGCGATCTCCGGACGGCACCTGCACAAGCAGAATTTCAGGCGGCTGGTTGAAAACGCGGATCTCGTCGAACCGACCGGGGCAACGTCAACCACGACCGGCGGACGGCCGGCCGCGCTTTTCCGCTTCCGGCACCAGCTCATGAGCGAACGCCCCGCACCGGGCTTGAGGCTGGGCAGCCGTTAAGACCTTCTTAAGCAATTCAGGTAGTAAACCGTTCGTGATCGCAACCTAACACCTTGCGCCATTAACCATAATTTCGCGCAGTGCAGAAAAAATTTCGCGAATACCGGGCGATTTTACGCTTATTAACGCTCTTTCAAGGTTAAGCCTGCATCCTCATTTCCAGCGCCACTGTTTACAGAGCGTTAGTGCTTATCGCCCGGCGCATCGGGACGGTGTGAAACGAGTTGGAGTTGGCTGCGTATGTTTGGCCCTGGATCCCGCGTAGGAATGCAACTTTTTCTGAAAGTGACACAGAGCAAGACGCCGGCGCGTGTGCGCCTGCGCCGCCTGAAATACGCGCTCGCCGCAAGTCCGCTCCTGTTTTTCGGGATCGGTGGCTCGATCGGCGATCAGGATATTTTTGCCCTCATCAATGCCAGGCATGACCAGTCCCCCCGCTGGATGATGGCGCTTGAGCCGGCGAACTTCACCACCCGGATCACTCCGAAACTGGCGCTCGGGACACCAGCGGTGCCGGACTATACCAGCGCACCGGTGCTCACGCTGACATCGGCTGAAAAGGGAACCGAGGCGCGCCCGCTTTATGGCATGGGCGACGTTGTCGCGAGTGCGCGGCCGGTTGAAATCCCGGACGAAATCGCAACGAACAAATCCGCGAAAGGCAACAGGAAGATCACTGTTGCGCCTGACCGGCACCTCGTCGACCGGGCGGCCGGCAATGTTTATGCAATGTCCAGCCTGATCTCCAACGAAAAGAAGCACGAGGACCTGCCACGGGTCGCCTTCGTCAAGCCTCAGCCGCTGGATTCAAAGGAAAGCAGCCGCCTTGCCGAGGCCGGAAAAGACGGCCTTCTTGAGGACGGACCGCTGGACCTGCAGAAGGTAATGATGGCCAGGAATGCGGCAGCGGCCAGCTTTTCCCTCGTTTCCGCCTATGCACCGGACAGCGTGAAAGAAACCAAGGAACCCTTCGACGCGCTTTTCGGTGCGGCCAAGTACGAGCAGGAACTGCCGCCACCGGAAGATCCCAACAACCCGCACTGGTGGGCGCAGAAACCGCTGCCCCTTGCCGTCGGATCCAAGAAGGAGCAGCGCTGCCTCGCCGAAGCCATCTATTTCGAGGCGCGCGGCGAAACGGAAGAGGGCCAGGTGGCCGTTGCCCAGGTTGTTCTGAACCGGGTGAAAAACCCGTCCTATCCGAATTCGATCTGCGGCGTCGTCTACCAGAACAAGCACAAGCGCAACCGCTGCCAGTTCTCGTTCGCCTGCGATGGCATCAAGGACCGGATCTCAAGCAAGGGTGCCTGGAAGACCGCCCAGCGGCTTGCACGAGAGGTTTCCGACGGCAAGCAGTATCTGAAAATGGTCGACGCCTCCACACACTACCATGCGACCTACGTCAGTCCGCGCTGGGCAAGATCGATGGCGAAACGTGGACAGGTCGGCCTGCACATCTTCTACAAGACCTATGCAGGCGGCTGGAACTAGCACCCCGCGCGTTTCCTCAGTCATTCGTCCTGAAGACATTGGTCACCACATAGGTGGCCAGTAACACCACGTGGAAACCCAGGAGGGCTGCGACCTGCAGCGGGTCGACGTGGGAGAACTCGAGCAATTCACTCAAGACGTGGATCGAGGCGATGATGACGATCGTCGACACGATCCGGTGCTTCATGCGGCGATAGGCACGCTCACTCTCCTTGATGAAGCCCTCGCCATAGGCGGAAGATTTCAGCCGGAATGTGTTGTAGGTGTTGTTCGCGACCATGACGACGAGGTTGGCGATGAAGACCATGTCGAGCAGGTTCAGGATCAGCAAGATCGTCTTCTTGCGGTCCAGGAACTCGTAGGTTGCGACCGCATCATAGATATCGACGAAGAACGTGATCAGAAACAAGACCATGCCGACAGACAGGCCGATCAGCATCGGGATCTGTGCCAGACGCGTCAGCCGGTGTGCAAGATCAAACTCGTTTGTGCTCTCGTTCGCCGGTTTCTGCTCGCTCATCGCGCCGCCCTAGGTGACGGACTCATAAATGAGGCCGAAGTGGTTTGAGGTGGCTTGCTTCTCGTCAAGGAGCGGAAGCGCAGGAAATGTGCTTCATTTTCAAACCTTTCGCAACGCGGAGGAGGCGCAAGCCGGGCAAATCCGAAGGACATGGAAATGGCTTCACCCCGTGGCGTCAGCGTGCTTGACCGGGCAGGAAGCCCGCTCCGCAAACCCTTCCTGACGGGCTTTCGCCATTTCGCATGCCATTTCAGTCTCATTTACGGGTCCATCACCTAGTGCTCAATATTCCGCTTCCACGACCAGACGCTAGGGCAAAAAATGTCTTGTGTCACCGATTCCGGATTGGGTCACCACGCTCCCTGTCCTGTTGTGGGCTCATGCCGTGCGTCGCGCGATAGCGTTTTGAAAAATGTGACCCGCTGGGGAAACCGCAGGCAATGCCTATATCGATAATGCGCATCGACGTGCGCCGCACCATCTGACGCGCGATGTCGAGACGGATCTTGCTGTAGTAGTCGAGCGGAGCGGAGTCCAGGTACTTGTGGAAATCGCGCTGCAACTGGCGCGGACTGACACCAAGCCGGTTTGCAATTTCCTGCAGCGACAGCGGATCGCTCACGTGTTCGGTCATCATCTCGATGCAAGCGCGCAATTTCTTCGGAACCACCTCAAGATCCGCGCGCAAAAGCGTGTGCTGCCTCTCCTCACCTGAACGCCTGTCGTGATGCAGCGCTATTTCTGCAACATCGCGTGCCACCGCGCTTCCGTGAACCTCGGCAATGAAACCGATCATGAGATCAATTGCCGCCGTGCCTCCGGCACAGGTCAGAATGCGGCCATCCGCCTGAATCAGGGAATCGACAAGTTCGGTTCCGGGAAACATTTCCTTGAAAAGATCGGCATATTCCCAGTGAATTGTGCAGGCCCGGTCCTCTAGCAAACCAAGATCCGCCAACACGTAAGCGCCAGTGCAGATGCCGGCGACACGGTCGCCCTTGTGCGCAAGCCGCTGAATTTTTGCCTTTTGCCCGGACGTCAGCTCAAGGCGTTCCACGTCGTCACTGCTGCAGACGGCAACGAGATCAACCCGCGTAATGTCCTCAAGCGCACAGTCTGCCCGTACACAGCTGCCATTGCTCGCAATCGCGTCGCGTCCGTCAAGGGTGCAGCACCGGTAGGTAAATGATTTTCGCTTGAGCACCTTGTTGGCAATTCGCAGCGGCTCGATGGCGGAGGCGAAGGACAACAGGGAGAAGTTTTTCAACAGCAGGAAGCAGACGTCTGTCGTCTCCGCGTCAGACGATCCCTGGCCACCATCGACACCGCGTTTCGCGGGACCGGTGTCAGTCGGCCGATCTTGCGAAATCGTGCCCCGCTGCCTTGTTGTCGTCACCGAAAGCCTTTCCTCCTGCACCTTTCAAGTAAGCGAGGGCGAGTTTGCTCGTTTCGCACAGACTGGCGCATTCGAGGGGACAAGTCGAGACGAAGGACCGTCTTTTGAAGGTCAGGCAATCTCGATATCGAGCCCGAGGTCGAGAACCGGAGCCGAGTGCGTGATCCATCCGGATGAGATCAGATCGACGCCCGATTCGGCGACCGCCCTGACCGTATCGAGTTCGATGCCGCCCGATGCTTCCAGAAGCGCGCGCCCGCCAGTGATGTCCACTGCCTCGCGCAGGGTTTCGGGGCCCATGTTGTCGAGCATGACAACATCAGGGCCTGCGGTGAGCGCTTCTTTCAGCTGGTCAAGCGTATCGACTTCGACTTCGATTTTCACGAGATGGCCCGCGAAGGCCTTGGCCGCTTCGATGGCCCTGGTGACACCACCGGCAACTGCGATGTGATTGTCCTTGATCAGGATGGCATCGTCGAGCCCGAACCTGTGGTTGGCGCCACCGCCGCATTTGACGGCATATTTTTCGAAGGCACGCAGGCCCGGCGTCGTCTTGCGGGTGCAGACGATCTCGGCTTTCGTGTGAGAGATCTGCGAGGCGAAACGGGAGGTCGCCGTGGCTATTCCCGACAGGTGCCCGAGGAAATTGAGCGCAACGCGCTCTGCGCTCAAAAGCGCACGTGCCGGCCCTTCGATGCGCGCAACCGTATCCCCTGGCGCAAGCGTCTCCCCATCCTGTTTCAAGGCGTCGAAGGACAGAGCTGTGTCCGTCTCGCGAAAGGCGCTTTCCGCAAACCGGAGCCCTGCCAGCACGCCGCTTTTCCGTGAGACGATCTGCGCGACAGCGCACGCGTCTGCAGGCAGCGTTGCCTGGCTTGTGATATCGCCGGCTCGTCCCCAGTCTTCCAGCAAGGCGGATTTCACGGCGTCGTCGATCATCAATCGGGGCAGTTCGGGAAGGCGAAGTCCGGTCATGGCAATGCGCTCTCTCACGCTGTTTCCAACGCGTCGGAAGCGATCGCGTCGACGTCTTTCAATGTGGTGTAGGACCTTTTGGCCATGGCCGGGTCGGTCTCGGGAAAGTCGTTGCGGAAATGGCCGCCCCTGCTCTCCTGCCGTTTCAGGGCGGATGCGGCGATGATCTTGCCGGTGATCATCATGTTCTTGATCGACTGGCGCACACAAATGCTTTCTGCAGCTGCAATGTCGGCCAGCGCTGCCTTCAGTCCGGCAGCATCGCGCAAGACGCCGACATTCCTGGCAAGCGTGTTGCGGAGCGTGCTGATTGCATCGCGTTCCTCGACATTGCGCTGGCTCGGCAGCCCGGGCTCATCGTCCATCGTGTTCCAGAAGGCGCTGCGCGGTGTCGGCATGAGGCCCTGGATGTCCTCGGCAATGCGTGCGGCAAAGACCACTGCTTCCAGCAGGGAGTTGGAGGCAAGCCTGTTGGCACCATGCGCACCGGTCGACGCGACTTCGCCGGCTGCCCACAGACCATCAAGGGAAGTCCGCCCGTTCGCGTCGGTCAGAACGCCGCCCATATGGTAGTGCTCCGAGGGCGCGACCGGCACCAGATCCTTCTCGGGATCGATACCTGCCTCCATCGCGGCCCGGTATACGGTCGGAAACTCTTCCTTGAACCTGGAGCCTATCGTTTCGCGGCAATCGAGAAACGCGCCGCGGCCGGCCTGGATTTCCCGGTAGATCGCACGGGCGACAATGTCACGCGGCGCCAGTTCCATGTCAGGATGAACGCCTTCCATGAAGCGTTCGCCCGCCCCGTTGACGAGCAGAGCCCCCTCGCCGCGAAGCGCTTCTGTCGCCAGCGGCGTCGGGTCTTTGCCGACATCAAGTGCGGTCGGGTGAAACTGAACGAATTCGGCATCCGCGATGACAGCACCGGCCCGGGCGGCCATCGCCAGCCCGTGACCGTTCGCCTCCGGCGGGTTGGTGGTCAGACCGTAGAGATGCCCCACACCGCCGGACGCCAGAACAACCGCTTTTGCCGGAAACGCAAGGCGTGTGATACCGCCGCGCTTGCGCACAAGAACACCGGTGACATAACGCCCCTCGCCCAGCAGGCTCTCGCCGAGATACCCTTCCAAAACGCGAATGGACGGCGTTTTGCGGACTTCCGAAATCAGCGCGTCCATAATCGCGCGGCCCGCCATGTCGCCGCGGACGCGTACAACACGGCTTTCGGAATGCGCCGCTTCCCGCGACAGCTGCAGGCGGCCTTCGAGATCCTGATCGAACGGCACGCCGTAGGACAACAGATCGTGGACCCGGTCCGTGCCCTCCCGCGTCATCTGGTCGACAATCTTGGGCTCGCAGATACCGCAGCCGGCCGCCAGCGTATCGTCCCGGTGCCGCTCCACCGAATCCTGTTCGGAAATCGCGGCCGCAATGCCGCCCTGGGCCCAGGCGGAAGACGCCCCCTGGCCGATCGGCGCATTCGTGATCACCGTGACGGGTCTCGGGCTCAGTTTGAGCGCGCAGAACAGCCCGGCAAGCCCGCCTCCCAGAATGACGACATCGTCCACATCCTCGCCGATATAGGCAGGTGCGAAATCCTCAACGGACACGGCCATTGGTTTCTTCCCGGAACAGACGGGGCATTGCCCCAGAGGGTTTTCGGGCCGAAACACATTTGGCGGCCCAAAAAATGTGCTTAGGTGATGGACTCATAAATGAGGCCGAAATGGCTTGAGGCGGCTTGCGTCTCGTCAAGGAGCGGAAGCGCAGGAAATGTGCTTCATTTTCAAGCCTTTCGCAACGCGGAGGAGGCGCAAGCCGGTCAAATCCGAAGGACATGGAAATGGCTTCACCCCGTGGCGTCAGCGTGCTTGACCGGGCCAGAAGCCCGCTCCGCACACCCTTCCTGACGGGATTTTGCCATTTCGCATGCCATTTCAGTCTCATTTATGGGTCCATCACCTAGTGCGGTTTAGACCAAAGCCGGTCAGATTTTCAAGTTGATCATCCGCTCAACGGCCGTACGGGCGCGCTCCGCCACAACAGGATCGACAATGACCTCTTCCTTCATGTCGACAAGGCTGTCGAGGATTTTGCCAAGCGTGATCCGCTTCATGTGCGGGCACAGGTTGCAAGGGCGGATATAGTCCACGCCCGGCGTCTCGCTGGCAACGTTGTCGGCCATGGAACACTCGGTCACCATCATAACCTTTTCCGGACGCTTGGTCTTGACCCAGTTGATCATGTGCGCGGTCGACCCGGCAAAGTCGGCCTCCGCGACCACGTCCGGCGGGCATTCGGGATGTGCGATGATCTTCACTTCCGGTTCGATCTTGCGATAGTCGCGCAGTTCCTCAGCCGTAAAGCGCTCATGCACCTCGCAGGCACCGTCCCAGACCAGGACTTCGACATCCGTCTTGTTGCCGACATTGGCCGCAAGATACTTGTCCGGGATCAGAAAGACCCTGTCGACACCGAAGCTTTCGACCACCTGAAGCGCGTTGGACGATGTGCAGCAGATGTCGCACTCCGCCTTCACATCCGCAGAGGTGTTCACATAGGTGATGATCGGAATGCCGGGATTGCGTTCGCGCAGGGCGCGGACATCGGCGCCGGTGATGGATTCGGCCAGTGAACATCCTGCGCGCATATCCGGGATCAGCACGGTCTTTTCCGGGCTCAGGATCTTGGATGTTTCAGCCATGAAGTGCACGCCGCACTGAACGATGACCTCGGCATCGGTACGCGTCGCCTCGATCGCAAGCTGCAGGCTGTCACCGACGATATCGGCGACACCGTGGAAGATGTCCGGCGTCATGTAATTATGCGCCAGGATCACAGCGTTGCGCTCTTTTTTCAGCTTGTTGATGGCATGAACCGTCGGAGCAAGCGCCGCCCACTCGATGGCCGGAATGATGTGTTTGACCTTTTCATAGATCGGCGCAGTCGCTTCCGCGATTTCAGGCGTATAGCTCAGGTCCGGCCGATCCACGCGTCCGAAGCGCTCAAGCGCGGTCAGACCGTTTGCAATCGGTTCGGAAACCGTAAAGGCTTTTTGGGCAACAGACATGGCGCCCCTCCTGTAAGCAGGCTGAACTGGGACTTTCAGCTCTCGGATTATTATACTCAGTTTGAGCATATATATCGCAAAAGAAAACGGGCGCTGCGGCCCTGACCCTTTTGCTCGTTCAGAGTTTATATAATCCCATCGTGACCAAAAATCCATCACTTTCAGCCAACTTTTCTGCCTTTTTCACGTTCCTGATTTGATTTCAATGCCTTGAGCGCCAATTCTCCGCCGCTTTGGTAGCCAGCTAACCGAATTTCGAGCCGGCCCGCTGTTGATTTCTGTTTGTTGCAAATTCATTCCGTAATTTGATCCATTGATCAAAAATACACGTTTTACGATCCCCCATATCCAGTTATCTTAGCGGCAACTCCAACATGAGGTTTCCGATGAACGCCCCATCCGCGCACGTCAGACAAGGCCCGAATGTCCCGCTCATCATTGTCTGCGGGTGCCTGATTGCGCTCATTTCCTTCGGCCCGCGCGCGGCCATGGGGCTGTTCTTTCAACCCATGACGGAAGCCCGGGACTGGAGCCGGGAAATCTTTGCGCTCGCGATCGCCATACAGAACCTTGTCTGGGGGATCGGGCAGCCGTTCGCGGGCATGATGGCGGACCGTTACGGCACCTGGAAGACGATGACACTCGGCTCAGCGCTCTACGTTGCAGGTCTCCTGCTCATGGTCGATGCACAAAGTGCCGTTGCCCTGCATGTCTCAGCCGGTGTTCTTATCGGGCTCGGGATTGCGTTCTCGTCGTTTTCGCTGGTACTTGCGGCCTTCGGGCGGACCGTCTCTGCGCAGCAACGCTCGCTCGCATTCGGCATCGGGACGGCGTCGGGTTCGCTCGGCCAGTTTCTCTTCGCCCCACTGGGCGGCGCGCTTCTCGCCAATGTCGGCTGGCAGCAGACGCTTATCATCTTCGCCGGCATTGTCGCGGTCGTTCCGCTCCTGGCTGTGGCGCTGCGCGGCAAACCGGACCAGACGAGCGAATCGGCGCAATCGGGTGACCAGAAGCTGACCGATGCAATTGCCGAGGCCTTCGGCACACGGGGCTTCATCCTTCTGACAATCGGCTTCTTCGTCTGCGGCTTTCACGTCGCCTTCATCACGGTTCACCTGCCTCCTTTCATCGTGGATTCCGGACTGGATCTTAGCTGGGGAGCCTGGGCAATCGCGCTCATCGGACTGTTCAATATCGTCGGGTCGCTTGCGTCCGGATATGGCGGCGGCCGGTACTCGAAGCCGATCCTGCTGTCGCTGATCTATCTGGGACGATCAATCGCCATTCTGGCCTTCATCATGTTTCCGATAACGCCGGCGACAGTGCTGATTTTTTCCGCCGTCATGGGATTGCTCTGGCTTTCCACCATTCCGCTGACCTCGGGACTGGTCGCGGTCATGTTCGGTCCGCGCTACATGGCGACGCTTTTCGGCTTCGTTTTCCTGTCGCACCAGATCGGCGCGTTTCTGGGTGTCTGGCTTGGCGGAAAGCTTTATGACGACACGGGATCCTATGACGCGATCTGGTGGTGCGGTATCGTGCTCGGTGTCCTGGCGGCGATCATCCATTGGCCAATACAGGAAAGACCTGTCCCGAGGCTTGCCCAGCAGCCTGCGGAGTGACGAAGACCACTGTCGCGTGCGGAATGTCACGAAAACGCGGCTTGGAATCTCGGCTGCAACAGCCTAGCCAAGCAAGGGTCTTGCTTCGGAAAACGACAGTAGCCGCCTGGAGTTTTCATCCCACAGATGCAGTCGGATGCTGGCAAGGCTCTGCCTGATCGTCATGCGGTTGCTATCCGCCAATTCCTTGTGGTCGCGAAGCACCTCCGGAAGCCGGTAAAACGGTATCCGGCTGTTCAGATGATGCACGTGATGAATGCCGATATTGGCGCTCGACCATTGCAAAACCGGCGGCAACACGTAGTGAGAGCTGCCGTGCAGCGCGGCATCATGAAGTTGCCAGTCTTCTTCCGTGTCCCAGTGCGTTCTCTCGAACTGATGTTGCACATAGAACAACCAGACCCCCAGCGTTGCCGCGAGAAGCGTTGTCGGCAAAAAGATCAGCAAGATCGGCATCCAGCCGCCGAAGACCAGTATGAGCGCCAGCGCACCGAAGATCGCGAGATTGGTGGCCATCGCGTAGACCCAGTATCTTGCGTGGGCCATGTACCCGATCGGCAAACGGTTCTCGAGGAAGAACGTGTAGAATGGCCCGAGGCCAAACAGCACGAGAGGAGACCGGTAGACCCGGTACCACAGCCTGCTGCGTCGCGTCATCGCCTTGTATTCAGCGACCGTCAACGTGTGAATGTCGCCAAATCCACGTTTCTCCAGATTTCCCGAAGTACTGTGATGCGTTGCGTGTGTCCGCCGCCAGACGTCATAGGGCGTCAGTGTGAGAACGCCGATCGCCCTGCCCAGCCAGTCGCTCACGGTGCGGTTCTTGAGAAACGACCCATGCCCGCAATCGTGCTGGATAGCGAACAGCCGAACAAGAAAAGCCGCGTTGACAAGGGAGATGGCCGCAGTGAGCCAGTAACTGATATCCAGCGCCGCCCATGCCAAAATCCACAAGATCAAGAACAGACCGGCTGTAACGCCAAGCTCGAAAGAACTGCGCAACGTGCTCGGTTCCCGGTATTGCGCGAGTATGGCCACCCAGTCACGCGGCGCACGGATTTCCGGCTTCGCGCCAGGGACATCATCTAATTCGCACATATACCTGCTTCTTGTTTTTGCGCCTCCCTACATAGACTGTTGCGCAAAGCATGCAATGGTCTTGTGACGGCGCAGAGGACTATTTGCTGGTCTCATCACGCGAAAGTGCACGCGCGCTGCGTGCTGAAGACCCGCCTGACGGGCAGTCTTTTGCCCACCCGACGCGGACCTGCGCAAGGCTCAAACCGGCTTGTAGCGTTTGGAGACCGTTTCGTCGTCCGACCGGTAGTCCACGAACCCCATACGCGCATAATAGGACAGCCCGCCGGTGTTCTCCTTGCGGATGGTGGCATCGATAGTACTTGCGCCGGCATCTCGCGCCGCCGCAGCGGTGCGGGCGAAGAGCGCGCGCCCGATCCCCTTGCCATGGGCCTCCGGATCGACATAGGTCGCAATCAAGGCCCAATCAGCCGGCAGTCTGTGTTCGCCGGGCCAGGTCGGATCGGCCCAAAGGAGCGCCTGAAAACCGCAGACCTTGCCACTCTCGATCGCGACATGACAGCAGATCGCAAGCTCGGGAGCGATGAATTCGCTGACAATCTTTTCGCGGTCAAAGGGCGCGCGATAGGCTGTCGTACCGCCAATCGTGATGATGCGATTGATCAGTTCCGCCATCTGGTCGGCGTGCGATGGCAGCGCGGCGCGCACATCAACGGTCAATGCGGTTTCCTTCCGGTTTACGGTCCGCCGGGCTCAGACGCCTCGAAAGCGCCGATCACCCGGCCACCTTGGAGAAGTCCGCCACGACATGTGTCGCATCGCGGATCTCCGCCAGCAACTGCAGGCGATTGGTGCGCAGCGCCGGTTCCTCTGCGTTGAC
The DNA here is from genome assembly GCF_030733265.1 of Roseibium sp. MMSF_3412. GTDB lineage: Bacteria > Pseudomonadota > Alphaproteobacteria > Rhizobiales > Stappiaceae > Roseibium. Next base: position 390,632 of record NZ_JASHJI010000001.1, read on the forward strand.
GAGGATATCCTCAAAGAAGCGGTCCACCGGCGCCCGCAACTTCGACAGCGCTTCCATGGCACCTTCGAAATTCTCTTCCGAGACCGCACTCGCTGCTTCGGCACGCGCCGTATCGATGGCCGCCGCAAGATCGATTTCCGCCTGTTCGCGAAGATGATCGGCATGCGGGCGGCCCGAAACCGGAACGCCGTCCTTCTTTTCTTCCGCCTTCAGAATGTTGACAGCGCGCTTGTAACCGGCGAGCAGATTGGCACCGTCATCCGAAGACACGAAGTTTCCGAGCGCCTCGACGCGTTTGACCACCATCAGAAGGTCGTCCTGGCCCTCCAACGCGAATACCGCGTCGATCAGGTCGTGGCGTGCGCCCTCGTCCTTCAGGTGCACTTTCAGGCGATCGCCAAAGAAGGAGAGCAGACTGTCGACGAGCGCGCCGGCATCCCCGACCGGCACATCGATAGGGCCGAGCGCGGCGCGGATCGGATCGCCCAGCCGGATCCGAAGTTCGTTTTCCAGAACGATCCGGATCACGCCCAGCGCCGCCCGTCTGAGCGCGTACGGGTCTTTCGACCCTGTCGGCTTCTCGTCGATTGCCCAGAACCCGGCGAGAAGGTCCAGCTTCTCGGCAAGGGCAACGCTGACGGCGACCGGGTCCGAAGGCACGCTGTCGCTCGGTCCCTGCGGCTTGTAATGCTCTTCGATCGCCAGTGCGACAGAGGCGTCCTCTCCCTGAGCAGACGCGTAGTACCGTCCCATGAGGCCCTGCAACTCGGGAAATTCGAACACCATGTTGGACACAAGGTCGGCCTTGGCCAGCTCGGCGGCCCGTTCCGCCTTGGCCTTGTCAGCACCAATGATCACGGCCAGATCGGCCGAGAGCGCGATCAGGCGTTTGATCCGGGAACCGACACTGCCAAGCTTTTCATGAAACTTGACCTCGTCCAGTCTTGGCAGATTGTCAGAAAGCCGCGTCTTCAGGTCCGTTTCCCAGAAGAACCGGGCATCTGCAAGACGCGCACGGATAACCTTCTCGTTTCCGGCCACGATCAGCTTGCCGCCGTCCCCGGCAACGATGTTGGAGACCAGAACGAACTTGTTGGCAAGCCGCCCTGTTTTCGGATCCTTCAGAACGAAGCACTTCTGATTGACGCGGATCGTCAGCTGGATGCACTCGTCCGGTATTTCAAGGAAATCCTTGTCGAAGCTGCCCGTGAGCACCACGGGCCATTCGACAAGTCCGGCCACTTCCTCAAGCAGGCCCGGGTCCTCGACAAGCTCAAGGCCGAGCGCCAGCGCACGATCCTTGGCGTCGTTCAGGATCATGTCCTTGCGCCGGTCCGCATCCAGGACAACCTTGTGCTTCTCAAGGCCGGTCGCATAATCGTCGAAGCGCCGGACGTCAAAAGCCTCGTCTGCGAGGAACCTGTGTCCGCGTGTCGATTTTCCGGACTTGATGCCGTCGAATTCGAACGGAATGACTTCCGGCTCCTCGGTCTCCGGTCCGAAGGTTGCCACGATCGAGTGCAGCGGACGCACCCAGCGCGTTGCCGTCGTCCCCCAACGCATGGATTTCGGCCACGGAAACCCGCGCAGGATGCCGGGCATGAAGTCCGCGATGATATCAATCGCGGTCCGGCCCGGCTTTTCGATGACGGCAACGTAGAAATCGCCCTTTTTCGGATCGTTCTGAATGCTTGCTTCTTCGACCGACGCGAGACCGGCGCCACGCAGGAAACCTTCGACCGCCTTGTCCGGCGCACCGACACGAGGCCCTTTTCTTTCCTCGCGTGTTGCCGCCGACCCGGCCGGGACACCAGCAACATGCAACGCCAGACGGCGCGGGGTTGCGAATGCCTTGGCACCTTCATAGGGCAAGCCTGCATCCACCAGAGCATTGGTGACCAGCGTTTTCAGGTCTTCGGCCGCCTTGCGTTGCATGCGGGCCGGAATTTCTTCGCTGAAGAGTTCAAGCAGAAGATCGGGCATGGAGTTTTACGCCTTCGGGTTTGGAAGGAGACTTCCGGAAACAGCTGTGCGTCCGTTAGCAACTCAACGTGCGCTTGTCACCCCTTTTCCAGATTTCCGGGCGTCGCCGGGCATCGACAAAAATAGCAGTAGCAAATCATAGTTTTGCTTCACGCTTCTTCAAGAAATACCTGCGATGATCATCAACTGGTAAGGCAGTACGAAGTATCAGGAAGAGATAGTGATCAATCAGGAAGCCACAGGCGTCCGACTCTTGGCACGTTCAATTGCCGCGATTTTCGCAGCGGCAATCTTCAGTTTTGCGGTCTTCGGTTTTATTCCTCATCTTCTGGAAGACAATCATTCAGGCGCAAGTCACCTGATGTACGATGCTGCCGCAGGCGTGTTCCTGTTCTTTGCCCTGATCGGTCTCGTTTACGGCCTCTGGGTCACGCGCAAACTGCGCAGCGAACTGAGTGCCCGCTCGTCAGAACATTCCAAGGCCCTGGCCCTGGCGCAGCATGACGCACTGACGGGCCTTCCGAACCGCCGACGCCTGCTCGAAGCCTTTTCCGATCTCAGCCGGAACGTGAAAGACGGCAGCTTCCGCGCAATCATGATGCTGGACCTGGACGGCTTCAAACCGATCAACGACGTCTACGGCCATGCGTTCGGAGACAACCTCTTGCGTAGTTTCGCCGAACGGCTTGCCGAAACGGTCGGGAATGACGGCATTGTTGCCCGCCTCGGCGGAGACGAATTCGCGATCGTGTCGCCCGTTTTTTCCGACAAGAGCGAAGCCTCGGGTTTTGCACGCCGCCTGTTGACGCGCATCAGCGAACGCTTCGAAATCGGAGAGCGCCAGATTTCCATAGGCTCCGGTATCGGTATCTCTCTTTATCCGCATGACGGCCATGCCGTCACCGAGCTTTTGAGACGTGCCGACATTGCCCTTTACAGGGCCAAATCCTCGGGACGCTCAACCTATCGCTTCTTTGAAGTCGACATGGATGCCTCGATCCTGCACAGAACGCTTCTGGAACAAAGGCTCAGGCGTGCCATTGAGGTCGAGGACGTCAAGGTCCACTACCAGCCGATCCTGGACATGGACACGGGACGTATCGCGGGATTTGAAGCGCTCGCACGCTGGACCGACAGCGACTTCGGCAACGTGCCGCCGATGCAGTTCATTCCGATCGCTGAAGACTGCGGCATCATTTCCGAACTGACGCGGCATCTGCTTGCAAAGGCCTGCGAGACGGCGGCAAAATGGCCGGAAGACCTCTATCTCTCATTCAACCTGTCGCCTGTCCAATTGCAGGACCCTGCCCTGCCGGACCAGATCAAAACGATCCTCGGAGCCTATGGCTATCCGTCCGACCGGCTCGTTCTGGAGATCACCGAGACGTCGCTGGTCAAGAACCCGGAAGCGGCAAGACGCATTCTTGATGAGCTGACCGCAACGGGCATCACGATTGCCCTGGACGATTTTGGCGCGGGTCATTCCTCCCTGAGCTATCTCCGGGACTTCCCGATCAAGAAGGTCAAGATCGACAAGTCGTTCACCGAGCGCATGCTGACCGACAAGCAGTGCGCTGCGATCGTGGAAGCGGTTCTCGTCCTGTCGAAGGGACTGGAGATCGACGCCGTGGCCGAAGGCGTCGAAAACGACGCCGTGCATTCCGCGCTGAGTTCAAACGGATGTCATTACGGCCAGGGCTTTCTCTATGCCAAGGCAGTCTCTGCCGAGGATGCGGATGAGCTCCTGGCGGCACAGGATGGCGGTCGTCTTCCGTTCGCTGAAAACTCCAACGTGGCCTGACCGCCTCCACAGCCTGCCGCAGCCTGCCGCGCGAACTCTACCAGCCGCCGCCGCCGCCACCGCCTCCGCCGCCGCCTGACGAACCACCCGACGAACCGCCGGAAAAGCCGGAACTCGAGGACTTCGGGACAGGAAGAGACGACCTGAACGACTGGGCCATGGCGCTGGTGGTGCTGGAAAGCGAATCGGAGACATGATGCGCGTCGAAGGTCCGCCCGCTATACCAGTTCGGATGATAGCTGGCCGCCGCCGCAGCACCGGCCGCAGTTGCAAGCCAGCCCTCGAACGCATTGGACCACGGCTTTTCGACGCCGAGCGCAACCGCATAGGGAAGCAATTCCTCGAAATGCACGGTGCTCATGTCCGGCGCTTCACCCATGTTGAGCCGTTCCTGCTCGGCGACGGAGAGATAGAGCTTCAGGCCCTCGATCTGATCCAGCACCTGCCGGCCCAGCGCGGTCGGTGCGCTGAGCAGGAAAAAGAACAGCACATTCAGCGCAATGAGGGCGGCTGCCACGACAGGCAGGATCGGCAGTGTTGAAACACCGCCGGAAATGTTGTTCGCCAGCAGGCCCGTGCCGATCATGGCAGCAATGAACAGGACGAAGATCAGCCCCATTCTGAGCTGCATGTTGGGAATGCGGAACACGGCCTTGCCGATATTCACCGAAAAGGCGGCCGCGAAGATCGACAAGACCATGAAAAGGAAGGCGAATTCCATCTGGTCCGGCGGCATTTGTCCGAAGGCAAACAGCCCGATGATCACCGCGATGCTGAGAAGCGCACCGGGGAGAAGAAACGACCGGTTGTTCTTGAAGAACACATTCCGGCTTTCCTTCTCGATCGCGCTCCTGAACTTGCTGCCCAGAGCCTTGATCGCACCGCCGTTGTCCTTGTCGATTGGAAGCGGCGAGCCGCGCCCGTTCAAATAGGTGACGAGAGCTGCCTCTCCCTTCGGCAGATCGCTCGTGCCGGTGCCCAGCGCCTCATCGAGCTCAAGCACCATGTCGCCGTCCTTTTCCTCGAAACGCAGGCGGTGCTTGACGGCAAGGTTGAGGCTCGCCGCGGCGAGCGCGACCCATCCGCCATCGCTGAAACCGCGTGTCGATACGTATCTGGCAAGCGCCGGGGAAACATCGGGCGGCGCCTTGAAACGCGGAAAAACAACGCCGCTGGCAGGATCGCGCCCGACAAACAGCCAGGCCATCAGGTAGTAGAAGAGCACAAGCAGCACGCCTGCCCCGCCAATAATTTCAGGCCGGTAGTCGTCCAGGAAATACCCGAGCTGTTCCGCTTCCGTGGGTGCGGCAACGGCGCCCTTAGGCATTGCGACAACCACGGTGAGCCCCTCGTAGGCCCTCAAGGCCCGGGTGTTGGTAAAGATGACCTCGCGACCGTCCTCGGCAACGCGTGCCTCAAAGTCCCTGCCCCTTTCACCGAAGCTTCCGGTATAGGCGGTCCAGTCCTGAGCCCGTGTGCCCGGCGGCAGGATGACCCGCGCGACAACCTCGTCAATCGGAAAGATCCATTCGTTGCCGGTCGCATTCCAGTAGACTTCATCGTGGTCATCGAAGAACCGGATCTGGCGGTCGGTTTCGTATTCGATCGTGTAAGTGTAATTGCCCGGCTCCAGAAAGACGTTCTCGTCGCCGATATAGATCCGCACACCGTCGCCGCTCGCTCTTTCAAAATAGCTGGCTTCGCGCCCGTCCTGAAGCACCGACAGTACCTTGAACCCGACCCGGTAGGTGCGCCCGTCCGGACCTTCGGCCCGAAGCGGAAAGTCGCGGAAGATACCGCGCTTGATCTGGTTTCCTTCCGCGCGCACGCTGATTGTCTCGGTCACCGTGAGCAGGCCGCTCTCGGCGACCTCGACATTGGAGACGAAGCGGTGGATGCGTTCCTCCGCCGAGGCGGTTCCGGCTCCACTGAAAATCAGGACCGCCAGCACGGCCCCGGCGGCAACAGATCTAATCCACATGGACATGCCCCTTAAAATTCGACCTTGGGCACGGCCCGATCAGCCTCGTCCTCGATTTCGAAATATTCGGCCTTGTCGAACTTGAACTGGTTCGCGATGAGGTTCGAGGGGAAACTCTCCACGGCGACGTTCAGACCGCGCACTGCGCCGTTGTAATAGCGGCGCGCCATCTGGATCGCGTTCTCGATTTCATCCAGCGAATTGTGAAGATCGGAGAAGTTCTCGCTGGCCTTGAGATCGGGATAGGCTTCGGCGACGGCGAACAGCCGCCCGAGCGCCTGGCCAAGCGCACCTTCGGCCTTGGCACGCCCGGCCACGTCACCGCTCGGCACGGACCCGACCGATGCCCGCAGTTTGGTCACCGCGTCGAGCGTTTCCTGCTCGTGCCCGGCATACCCCTTTACGGTTTCCACCAGATTGGGAATGAGATTGGCACGGCGCTTGAGTTGCACGTCGATACCACTCCAGCCTTCCTCGACCATCTGGCGTTTCTTGACGAGCGTGTTGTAGAGAAAAATTGCATAAACGGAGAGCGCGATCAAAAGCGCAAGAATTATCCAGGACAACGTGCGGATCCTCCTTCAAGAACGATCCGGAGGCTAGCGCCTGCCGGCAGGCCTGTCATCCTGCCGGGCGTCATAAACCCGCGTCACCCACATATGAGGGTCAAAAACCGGGCGCTTTGGCGCGGTTATCCCGTCAATGCGCGATCGATCACAGACTGCGAGAGGTGCCTGTCTATTCGGCTGCCTGATTGTGATAGCCGACGCCGCCTGCTTCCGTTTCCAGGAACGCCGTGCCGCAGGCCTTGGCAAGTTCACGTACGCGCAGGATGTAACTCTGGCGCTCTGTCACGGAGATCACACCACGCGCGTCAAGCAGATTGAAGGCATGGCTGGCCTTGATGCACTGGTCATAGGCAGGGAGCACCACCTGGTGAACCGTCGCACCGGCCTCTTCCCTTGCCTTGGCACCGGCATCGAGCAGGGCCCTGCATTCGTTTTCCGCGTCCTTGAAGTGGCGGAACAGCATCTCCGTGTCGGCATGCTCGAAATTGTGCCGGGAATATTCCTGCTCGGCCTGCAGAAAGACATCGCCGTAGGTCACCCTGGCGTCGCCCTCCATGCCGTTGTAATTCAGCTCATAAACGTTATCGACGCCCTGGATATACATGGCGAGGCGCTCAAGCCCATAGGTGAGTTCACCGGAGACCGGAGAACATTCGAAACCGGCCACCTGCTGAAAGTAGGTGAATTGCGACACTTCCATGCCGTCGCACCAGCATTCCCAGCCCAGACCCCAGGCCCCCAGCGTCGGGCTTTCCCAGTCGTCCTCAACGAAGCGGATGTCATGCAGTTTCGGATCGAGACCGATGGCGTAGAGCGACTTCAGATAAAGGTCCTGCAAGTCCGCCGGTGACGGTTTGAGGATCACCTGAAACTGGTAGTAATGCTGCAGCCTGTTCGGATTTTCACCGTAGCGGCCATCTGTCGGCCGGCGCGACGGCTGGACATAGGCAGCGCGCCAGGGACGCGGACCGAGCGAGCGCAGCGTGGTTGCCGGGTGAAACGTCCCGGCGCCGACTTCCATGTCATACGGCTGCAGCACGACGCAGCCCTGGTCCGCCCAAAAGCGTTGAAGCGTCAGGATCAGACCCTGAAACGAGTTTTCCGGGCGCATATGTGCCGGCAATGTGTCCGTCGACATGACTTTTTTCCGCAGGTGGCTTTTCACGGCAGGCCATTCCGCCGCGCGAGGCGAGAGGTGCCACGACGAAGAGGCAAGGTCAAGACAGGCATGAATGTGTTGTCGCCCGAATGGCAAACAGGACCTGCTTCCGCGCCTGCGAACGAAAGGCTTGACGGTGCCCATGCCCTCCATTACCAACAACGCGGCTCCAGACGCCGGCCGCTCGCAGACCAATGGTCCTGGTGAAGTTCTGGTTTCGACAGTTTCGTTCCACGAAAGCGTTTCGCCCAGGTGGCAATGCGAGCACTTCCCTTCCCGCGAAATGCCTGCACCTGGAGAACGGAATGTCGACCGACACGTCCCGGACGAATTTCTATACGCAGGGCCCGCTGGTCCCCACACTCTTGAAGACGGCTCTGCCAATCATCCTGGTGATGAGCATGAACGGTCTTCTGACCGTTGCCGACGCATTGTTTCTCGGCCGCTTCGTCGGACCGGACGCCCTCAGCGCCGTCACGCTCATGTTTCCCGCCTACATGATACTTGTGGCGACCGCGACACTGATCTCAAGCGGCATGTCCAGCATTCTGGCGCGCGACCTCGGTGGTGAACGATATAGCGACGCACAGCGCGTGTTCACCGGCGCGCACGGTCTCTCGCTCGGGATCGGTCTCCTGACTGTTGCCGCGTTTTCGCTCGCCGGATATCCGCTCATCGTCATCGCCGCAGAAGGCTCCGAAGCAATTGCGGGCATGGCTTTCACCTACATGGCGATTACCGTGTGGACATCGCCGCTTCTGTTCGTGCTTTCGGTCCAGTCGGATTCGCTGCGCAGCGAAGGCTATGTCATGCAAATGGCCGGTGTCAGCCTGTTCGTGTCGCTGGTCAATATCGCGCTCAATTTCGTGTTCGTGGTCATTTTGCATCTTGGTGTTGCCGGAACCGCTGCCGGAACCGCGCTTGCGCAGCTGTTGTCGCTGCTTGTCATCATCGGGTTCCGGCTGCGCGCAGACAGCCACCTGAAGCCCGGAATTCTCCTCAGAACTTCCTGGACATCATGCTGGCGGCCGATTTTTGCGCTTGGCGCTCCGCAAAGTCTCAATTTCGCCGGCATTGCTCTCGGGTCTGCAGCGACATTTGCAGCGTTGCAGCTGGTCGGGTCGAGCGGATATGAATCGACCGTGGCTGCGTTCGGGCTCCTGACACGCATCATGACTTTCGTGTTTCTGCCGTTGCTCGGACTGATCCACGCCCTGCAGGCAATGATCGGCAACAATTACGGGGCCGGTGCATTCGAACGCACGAACGCGACACTTCGGCTCGGTTTGCTGACGGCATTTTTCTACAGTCTCGCGGTCCAGCTTCTCCTGAGCCTGTTTGCCCGGCCGATCGGTTTCCTGTTTGTCGACGATCCCGCAATCGTCGCGGAGCTCGGCAGGATCCTGCCGATCAACATCGCGCTGATGTTCGCCGCAGGGCCGCTGTTCGTGATCGGAGGATATTTCCAGGCGCTCGGCGATGCAAAAAAGGCTGCCCTGGTCAGCCTGATCAAGCCGTATTTCTTCTTTTTGCCGCTGCTTGTGGTGCTGCCGTACTATTTCGGTGAGGTCGGCATCTGGGTCGCGGGGCCCGTGGCGGAGGGGCTCCTGCTATTGCTGGTCGCGGTCATTCTCATCTCGGCTGCAAGAACTACCGACGCACGCTGGGGCCTCTTTCTTGCTGATGATGCGAAATGATGATTGCCGGCGGGGCGCACGCGCCGCCGGTTCGCTTCAGTTGACGGGGCGATATTTTCCCGTTTCGGGGTCAAGGACCAGCTTCGCGCCCTTGCCGTTCGGGTCTGCCTTGGCAGCCGCTCTCGAGATCTGGTTCTCGACATCGGCCATCTTGCGTTTGACCCGTTGAACAATCCAGTAACCGCCAACTGCGAGAGCCGCCACGCCAATCAGTTCAGTCATATCGTTCCCCTTGCTTTGCCCCGAGATCACATGCCCAATGCGCCTTTTTAAAGGCCGTAGCGCATCCACAACGCCCGTTCCTCAACGGCAGAAATCAGATCTTCTCCAAGCCCTTCGGTCAAACGCTGGCCCTTCAGACCGATGCCGACGGCAGCACGCCTGCCAAACAGGCCGCGCGGCGCTGAAATCAGCTTGGGTTCGACCTTGTCGCCAAACCTGTCCTTCAGAACACCGCGCAAATCGCCGATCGAGTCGACAAGCCCGAGCTCCACGGCGGTACGTCCCGTCCAGAACTTGCCCGTAAACAGATCCGGGTCTTCGCCCAGAACATCTCCGCGACGGGATTTTACAAGATCGATAAAGGTCTCATGCAATTCGAGCTGCAAGCTCTTGAGATAGGCAATATCGTCGGGCACCTCGGGCTGGAAAGGATCGAGCGTGACTTTCTTTTCCCCGGCGGTGTAGACGCGCCGGTCGACGCCGATCTTCTTGATCAGCTCCGTAAAGCCAAAGCCCGCAGCGACCACACCTATCGACCCGACAATGGACGAAGGATCGACAAAAATCTCGTCACCTGCGACGGCGATCATGTAGCCACCGCTGGCCGCGACATCCTCCACGAAAACCAGAACTTCCTTTTCGTTTTCCTTCGCAAGGTCGCGGATGCGCTTGAAGATGAGGCGCGATTGCACCGGCGACCCGCCGGGCGAGTTGATGATCAGGGCAACCGCAGGCGCTTTCTTGATGGAAAAGGCCTTCTCAAGCGGCAGGGCAGCCGACGCAAGAGACAGCCCCGATCGCATCGGGCTCTGCATGCCGATCGCGCCCTGCAGGCGGACGACAGGAATGATCGGTTTGTCATTGCGGAAACGTCTTGGAAGAATGCTGCGGATTTTGGAAAGCACGCTGAAAGGCCCTGCGAGAGTTCGGTATTCCTCTCGATATATGTATCGATCGGGAACTTGCAAAGACCAAGTGCGCGCTAAATCACACTCCGCCTTGAGGCTCGGCCTCCAGGAGGCTCACGATCCGAATGCACTGACACGTTTCTTGGACTTCTTCGCCTCTTTTTCAGCTGCCAGCTTTTCCTGTTCCCGGTCCAGCATGGCCGTAACCGCTTCGGGTGTCAGAACCGGCGTCGGGTCGAACGGCCAGTTGAGGCGGACGCCCGCCTGCCCGTTCTTGCGCCAGATGATTTTCGCTGCAATGGGCATATCGAGACCCGGAATGGAAATTTCGATATCCTGCGGCAGACGATCAAGATTGTCGGCTTCAAGCCGGCAGCCGGATCTGCTTGCGTCGACGATGCGGCACTTGATGATGAACGGGCTGGTCTTGCCGCTCACCACCGTGCTGATCCAGACCGACCGTCTGACCTCGCGCCGCTTTTCCGCGGTCGCCTGATCATCTTTCAGAAAGCTGACCCTGGCCTCGTTGTCGCCATAGGCAATCACAGTGCCACGCACGAGCTTGTCAAAGCCTGCAAGGCGCAGTCCGACGTCTTTTTGAAGCAGGTCCACCTTGTCGGAAACGATCCAGCACCCGGCGTCGTTCACGTCGATCGCCGATGCTTCGAAGCACGACATGTCGGCCAGATCAACGACGAGCGCCGTTACGCTGTTCTCGGCAATTCTGACCGCGCTGGTGTTGCTCAAATCGTCCTCCGGTTCGGTTGCACCCCAACCTACAACCGCAAGCCTAAAAGCTGTATTAACGCAACGGAAGTCGATGTGCTACTGGCCGGCCAGGCGAGACCGGATACTGAGGAAGTCACGCCAGGACAGGCGTTTCTCGAGCGGGCTGCGCAGCAGGTATGCCGGATGGTAGGTGGCGACCGCCGCGATCTCCCGGTCCGCAAGCGTGTAATTCATCCATCGGCCGCGCATCTTGCGAATACCGTCCTGCACGCCAAGCAGGTTCTTTGCGGAAGCCGCCCCGAGGAACACCAGCACATCCGGGTTGACCAGTTCGATCTGCCGTTTGATGAAAGGTTTGCAGATCTCGGTTTCCTGAGGCGTCGGCGTTCGGTTTCCCGGCGGGCGCCAGGGAACGACGTTGGCAATGTAGGCTGCTTCCCGGTCCAGTCCGATCGCCGTCAGCATGCGGTCGAGCAATTGTCCGGAGCGGCCTACAAATGGTTTTCCCTGAAGGTCTTCCTCCCGCCCTGGCGCTTCACCGACAAGCATCAGCCGGGCTTCCGGATTGCCGTCGCCGAACACCAGCGTCTTGGCGGTCAGCTTGAGATTGCAGCCTTCAAACGTCTCCAGGCAGGCTTTCAGATCAGCCAGCGATGCAGCAGATGCGGCAAGATCCCGCGCCGAAGCGATCATTTCCCGGTCCGGCACGACCGCTGCCTGTGCCGAAGCAGGCTGATGCGACTGTGCGGGCTGCTGCGACGGCGCAGCGGGCTGTTGCCGCGGCGTACTCGCGGCCGCGACGTCTTCAGACGCCTGCGACTGCGCCGAACCTCCTGCTTTGTGAGATGGCCGTGCGTGCGAAACCGCCTGATGACGGTGCGCCGCCTGGCGCACGCTCGCCGCCGCCCAATCGACAGGTTCGTCGCCCAGAAAACAGTCGACGCCCGCGCTGCGGTAGAATTCCAGCAGGCTTTCGATCTCTTTCAGATGGTCTTGGGAATTTTGCAAGTAACGGCCTCCAGAGCCGAATTCTAGTCAGCTGGCCGCCGCTTACAAGCACTGAGGTGGCGCAGGGTGGCAGAACCCCCAGGCTTCCTGTACTTCATGCGCTTCATCGAAGGAATGAAACTCACTTTACTCTTACGTAAACGTAAATCTTTTTCTTGACGCCCATGCGCGCCTTTGGTCTATCTGGGCGAAATTCGACAAATTTAGGGCCGGAATTCGCTAACAGAATTGAAAAATGTCGTGTATTGCGCTGCAAAATGCTGCAAACAGGGCACTCGGGATGAGGCCTTGCCGGCTTGAGGGAGAAAAAAATGAGCGAACAAGACGAGCTTGGTGAACGCGAGAGCATGGACGTCGACGTCGTGATCATCGGCGCGGGACCGGCCGGTCTTGCTGCCGCGATACGGCTCAAGCAGATCGCCAACGACAAGGGCGAGGAGCTCAGCATCGTCGTACTGGAAAAAGGGTCCGAAGTCGGTGCACATATCCTGTCCGGCGCTGTGATCGATCCGATCGCGCTGGACCAGTTGCTGCCCGACTGGCGCGAAGAGGACAGCCCGATCAAGACGGCCGTGACAGACGACCATTTCCTGGTGCTCGGACCGGCCGGATCCGCACGTCTTCCGAACATGTTCATGCCGAAACTGATGAACAATCACGGCAACTACATTGTATCTCTCGGGAACGTCTGCCGCTGGCTTGCCGAGAAGGCCGAAGCGCTCGGCGTCGAGATCTACCCGGGCTTTGCCGCCGCCGAACTGCTTTACGACGGAGACGGCAGGGTCGTTGGTGTTGCGACCGGCGACATGGGTATCGGCCGCGACGGCAAGCCGAATGCAATGTTCACCCGCGGTATGGAACTGCGCGGCAAATACACGCTCATCGGCGAAGGTGCCCGCGGATCCCTGGCAAAGCAGCTCATCGAGAAGTTCGACCTCGACAAGGACAGTGACGTTCCGAAATTCGGGATCGGTATCAAGGAACTGTGGCAGGTGGCCCCCGAAAAGCACAAGCTCGGCCTTGTGCAGCACTCCTTCGGCTGGCCGCTTGACGGGAAAACCGGCGGCGGATCATTCCTGTATCACCTGGAAGACAACCAGGTCGCCGTCGGGTTCGTGGTTCATTTGAACTACGAGAACCCCTGGCTTTCTCCCTTTGACGAATTCCAGCGCTTCAAGACCCACCCGGCGATCCGCGACACGTTCGAGGGCGGAAAACGGATCTCCTATGGTGCACGTGCCATCACCGAAGGCGGGTACCAGTCCGTGCCGAAACTGTCTTTCCCCGGCGGTCTGCTGATGGGATGCTCGGCGGGGTTTGTAAACGTTCCGCGCATCAAGGGTTCGCACAACGCAATGCTCTCCGGCATGCTGGCCGCAGAAGAGGTCATGGCGGCCATTGGACGCGGCGAAGCGCATACCGAACTCACCAATTACGACACGGCCTGGCGCAACAGTCCGATCGGTGAGGACCTCAAGAAGGTGCGCAACGCGAAACCGCTCTGGTCGAAATTCGGCACCTGGCTGGGCATCGGTCTTGGCGGTCTCGACATGTGGACGAATGAATTGTTCGGCTTCTCCTTCTTTGGCACGATGAAGCATGGCAAGCGCGATTCAGAGACGCTGAAACCGGCCAAGGACTGCAAGAAGATCGACTATCCGAAACCGGATGGCGTTGTTTCCTTCGACAAGCTTTCCTCCGTGTTCCTGTCCAACACGAACCACGAGGAAGACCAGCCGATCCATCTGAAAGTCAGCGACCTGGCCGTTCAGAAATCCTCCGAACACGATGTGTTCGCCGGTCCGTCGAACCGGTACTGCCCGGCCGGCGTTTACGAGTGGGTCGAGGAAGGTGAGGACGCGCCCCGGTTCCAGATCAATTCGCAGAACTGCGTGCACTGCAAGACCTGCGACATCAAGGATCCGAACCGCAATATCACCTGGACGGTTCCGGAAGGGGCTGGCGGACCGAACTATCCGAACATGTAAACCTTGATACGAATACGCCGATCACGGCACAGGATTGCAACGGCTTCGGCCGTTGCATGTCTTTCGTAGCGCGCAAAGGGCGCAGAGACGTCCGAGGGACAAGAAATCGCAAAACCGGTTTCGGAAACAAACAACGCCGGGAAGCAAAACTTCCCGGCGTTGTCGTCTTGTGGACGATGGGTTGTATCAGGCCGGTTAAAGTGGGGGTACCGGCCTGTTGCGGTTGTCAACCGCGCAAAACTGGAAGGCCGGACGTTCCAGACGTCCTGTTGTTGCGCGATCGCCCGCGCCACAAGGCCTGAACCGCCCTTGCAGGCGGTGATTTTTTGGGGGTCGAAGGTCCAGATGGAGCCAACGTGCACCGTTCCAGGTCTTTGCCCGGTTATTGGCTTCGGCTTTGTTAATCTTGGTTAACGATTGCCTCAGCGAGCGCCGACATATCTTCACCTTACGGAAACGTCAACCGTGAATTTCAACAAATAAGAACTTATTATAGTGTCAGCATCAAAATTTATACCAAATGGTCAATTTTCAATCTGAATCAGGCCTGCAGACAAAGCACTGTGATCATGTACACGGTACCTGCTCACAAGACCCGGCAACAATCACATGGGAAATTGATGCCGCTTTTTCTCATTATTTTCAGCTGCTTACGAATTTAATCCCGGCAAAAAGGCGTCATAAAAATTTTCTATACAACAATAGATTAAGAGTATGTTTTTTACAATTCTTTGAAACTAAAGAACTTCTTGGCTTTGAGCTTGCACCGGTTCAATCAGGAGTTATCCCGAAAATTTAACCAACAGGAACAATTTTTCCCTAACACAATGTATTTTAATGCTTTTTTCGATATCCACATGCCGCCGCCCCCGCAGCGAGTAGTGATTGCAGTATTGGTTTCGTTAATCTAGTTTTACTTTTGACGGGGGCATAGATGATTGATTTCCAGCATGTTTTGGGAATTTGGTCGTGCCATGTGCAGGATGACTGCACTCCCCGGTAAAATTGAAGATTCGGTTGCTCAGCAGCGCAATCGGGTACCTTGTGGGCAGGAAGTAGCAGCTTACCTCCGGATTGCGGCGGCGACGGATCGGGTCAGGTGTCTTTCTAAAGAACAGTCGGGACAGCACGTTTTGTTCCGGCCCCCATCGACCACAAGGTCTGGCACCGGGAAGGCCACTTCCCGGTGCATTTTTTCGACCATCCGAGCAGCAGTTTCTCAGGCAGCGCTTTTGCGGTTGCCCGACCTGCGCTGCTTTTGCGGCCGCGCGCCCGGGGTGTTGTCGTTGTGGTTCTTTGTCGACCGCTTGCGCGGCGGTTTCTTCGCAGCCGGCTTGTTGCCCCGGTTCTGCCCGCCCCGGTTCTGGCCGCCCCGCTTGGAACGGCCTGCTGCGGCCGACAGAGGCGGAACCTCCCCACCTGCAACCGGAATGTCGACGCCGATCAGTTTCTCGATCTGGCGGAACAGCCCGATTTCCTCCGGCGCACACAGCGCAACGGCATCGCCGTCGGCACCGGCGCGTGCCGTTCGCCCGATCCGGTGAACATAGGCTTCCGCCACTTCCGGAAGTTCGAAATTGTAAACGTGGCTCACGCCCGGAATGTCGATCCCGCGCGCGGCGACATCGGTGGCAACGAGCACATTGATCTTGCCTTCGCGCAGATCGCGGATTGCGCGGTCGCGCTGGTTCTGGCTCTTGTTTCCATGAATGGAACCCGCCGCAAGGCCTTTCTGCGAAAGCCTGCGCATCAGGCGTTCGGCCCCGTGCTTCGTCCGGCAGAACACAAGCGACATGCCGTCCGGGTTGGCTTTCAATTGTTGGAGCAGGAAGTCGCTCTTGGCCTTCTGATCCATGAAATGGACCGATTGCGTGACCTTGTCTGCCGTGCGTCCTGTCGGTGCCACTTCAACGCGTTCGGGATTGCGCAAATAGGATTTTGCGAGATCTTCGATCTGCTTCGGCATGGTTGCGGAAAAGAGCAGCGTCTGACGCTCGTCCCGCACCAGTCCGCTGATCCGGCGCAGGGCATGAATGAAGCCGAGGTCAAGCATCTGGTCGGCTTCGTCGAGCACGAGATAGGATGCCGTGCCGAGATCAACCGCCTTGCGGTCGACCAGGTCGAGCAAGCGCCCCGGAGTTGCGACGAGAATATCGGTCCCCCTGGACAAGCGCTTGATCTGCGCATTGATCGAGACGCCGCCGACAACGGAGGTCACCCTGAGCTGTGTCGACTTTAGGTAGGAGATCAGGTTCTTCGCGATCTGGTTCACGAGTTCACGGGTCGGCGCCAGAATGAGAGCACGGGTGCCGCCTTTCGGCGCAACCTTTCCATCGGCAAGCAGACGGTCAATGAGCGGCAGGCCAAATGCCGCGGTCTTGCCGGTGCCGGTCTGTGCGAGACCAAGCAGGTCATGGCCCTTTAAAATCAGCGGAATCGCTTTTTCCTGGATCGGCGTTGGCGATGCGTAGCCGTTTTCCGCAACGGCCTTCAACAAACCGCCGGAAAGCCCCAGGTTCTGAAAATCGGTCAATATCATTTCCTTGTTGCGAGCATCAAAATGCTCTTGGTGCCGCAAGGCGTCTGCCTGCAGCATGGTATCGGTGCGCGGCAGCCGGGTCTCTCAGAACCGGCCCTTTGCCGCCAGACCCTCGCGTGACATGGGAACTGGTGAGCCTCTCATCAGGCTTCAAATCTTTGCAACTGGCGGGATTCGGGTCCAGGGACGGTGTTGTCACTGGTACGCGGACGTCCTGTCTGCTCACGCGGCAGCAATCGCAGTGCGGTATATCTGCTCGATAAGCCGAAATGTCAAGCGATGCCCGGTAACCGCGCACGCTCCCCAGAACCCGAAACCTGTCAGGGAACCAGGCGGATCAGCTGTCCGTCGTCACTGTCGGTGAGGACGTAAAGGTAACCGTCAGGCGCCTGGCGGACGTCTCTGATCCGCTCCCCCAGATCGCTCAGCAACTGTACTTCGGACACGATTTCATCACCGTCCAGGTCGAGCTTTGACAAGTGACGGCCACGCAGGGCTCCGACAAGCAGATCGCCCTGCCAGTCGGGATAGAGCTCACTGGTCACGAAGGCCATACCGGAAGGTGCGATGGACGGGTCCCAGTAGTGGATCGGTTGTTCCATGCCCGCCTTTTCCGTTCCTTCGCCGATCTTGCCGCCGGAATAGTAGCGCCCATAGGAAATGACAGGCCAGCCATAGTTCTTGCCGGCTTCGGGAATGTTGATCTCATCTCCACCGCGGGCACCGTGCTCCACCGTCCAAAGCACGCCCGTTGCCGGGTTGATCGCAGCGCTCTGCGGGTTCCGGTGTCCGATCGACCAGATTTCCGGCTTGTGACCGGCTTCTTCCTGGAACGGATTTCCCGCTGCCGGTTGACCGTCCGGCGTCAGCCGCAGAACCGATCCGGTATGGTCCGATGCATCCTGAGACCGTGGGCCGTCACCCCGGTCTCCAAGCGTCATGAACAGAGCGCCGTCCTGCGCAAAGGCAAGCCGGGAACCGAAATGCCGTCCACCATAGGCGCGGTTGTTCGCCCGGAAGATTGTCTCGCCATCCTGCAGCCGGTATCCGTTTCCGTCTTCGGCCAGCGTTGCGCGGTAGAGCGACGTTCCGGCTCCCTCCGGTGAACCTTGCGAGAACGACAGGTAGATGGTCCGGTCCGTTTCGAAATCGGGACTGAGAACCACGTCGAGCAGTCCACCCTGCCCTTGTGCGAAGACTTCCGGAGTGCCTGGCACGACGCTCTGATCGCCGTCTGCGGAGACGAATTTCAAGAGGCCGTCCCGTTCGGTCACGAGAAAGCCACCGCCCGGCAGAAAGACGACGCTCCAGGGATAGGACAACCCGCCGGTTACGGTTTCCAGATTAACCGAAGACTGTGCCGCAGCCGGCAACACGCCCAAAGGACTGAGGGCCAGGAAAAGCGCTGCTGCAGAGGTGAGAAGACTGTTCCGCGTCATTGTTCGGGCTCCGTACCGAGAAAGTGATCCTGTCAACCTCCCCAATACCTAGGAACTCCCGCGCCGCTGAACAGTCATGCGTCAATTAAAAATCGTCAATCCGGCGTTGTGTCGGATCCGACCACGTCCCCGCGAAGCCGTTCCGAAATCACCTTTTTCTCGAATGCGATGTTCCAGTCGATCAGCGTGCGCCAGACCAGTTCCGCCTGCTCCGGATCCAGCGCGAGATCTCCGGCCCGGTCCCTGATCGCGGAAATCATGCTCTCGATCCGCGTCCCGTCAAATGCTTCGTCCGGATGCTGTTTGAGGTCGGCCATGCGGCGCACATAGGTCTGCCGCTCGGCAAACAACCGCACAAGCTCGCCGTCAAGCCGATCGATTTCAATGCGTATGTCCTG
Organism: Roseibium sp. MMSF_3412; assembly: GCF_030733265.1. Taxonomy (GTDB): domain Bacteria; phylum Pseudomonadota; class Alphaproteobacteria; order Rhizobiales; family Stappiaceae; genus Roseibium. The sequence goes on from NZ_JASHJI010000001.1 coordinate 409,053, forward strand.
CTTTGTCAGACACTCGTCAGGCGTTTTCAATTTTGTCTTCCGGTTTAACAGACCAGTCGGCGAGCAGAGGCGCGCCCCATGCCCGGTTGGAAAAACAAGGTGACCGCCGGGGTTCGGATCAGTCAACCTCGCGAGTCTGTGCCTCGACACTGGCAAGTGCCGACATGTTCACCACGCCGCGCGAGGTCACGGACGGGGTGAGAATATGCGCGGTCCTGGCCGCTCCTAGCAGGATCGGGCCGACATGAAGCGCCTGGGTCGCGACTTTCAAGAGGTTGTGGGCGATATTGGCTGAGTCAAGATTGGGAAAGAGCAGAAGGTTGGCTTCGCCTTTCAGCTTGCTGCCGGGCATGACGCGCTCGCGCAAGGCTTCGCTCAAGGCGGAATCGCCATGCATTTCGCCATCGACTTCCAGCTCGGGATGACGGTCCCAGATCAATTCGAGCGCCTCGCGCATCTTGCGCGATGACGGCGTGTCCCTGGAGCCGAAATTCGACATGGACAAAAGGGCGATCTTCGGCTCGATGCCGAAGCGTCTGATTTCCTGCGCCGCCAGAACGGCCATCTCGGAAATTTCCTCTGCGGTCGGATCCTCAGTCACGAATGTGTCCGACATGAACAGCGCGCCCTGGCTGTTGATCAGGAGCGACATGGCGGAGAGATCGCGGGCGGTTTCGCAGACACCGATCACCTGCTTGATGTCGCGCAGATGCCGGATGAAACGTCCTTCCAGCCCGCAGATCACCGCATCGGCGTCTCCGCGCCGCACTGCGAGCGCGGATATGACGGTCGCGTTGGTGCGCACGACCGTCCGGGCGGCGTTGGGCGGCAGGCCCTTGCGGCCAACGCATTCGAAATACTCGTCCACATAATCGCGGTAGCGCGGATCTTCCTGCGGGTTCACGTATTCAAAGTCGACATCGGGACGGATCTTCAGGCCGAAGCGCTCGCAGCGTTGCTGCAGAACGTCAGGCCGGCCAACCAGGATCGGCTTGGCTATGTGGTCCTCGATCAGAACCTGTGCCGCCCGCAGGACGCGCTCGTCCTCGCCTTCCGCGTAGATGATCCTTTGCGGTTCCTTGGACGCGTTCTGGATGATCGGCTTCATGATCAGGCCGGAGCGGAACACGAAGCGGTTCAGACGGTCCAGATACGCATCAAAGTCGGTGATCGGACGTGTCGCAACACCCGAATCCATCGCGGCCTTTGCCACAGCCGGTGCGATCCGCAGAATAAGCCGCTGATCGAAGGGTGACGGGATCAGGTAGTTCGGACCGAAGGTTTCGGTCTTGCCGCCATAGGCACGCGCGACCACATCGGAGGGTTCTTCCTGGGCCAGTCCGGCGATGGCCTCAACGGCAGCGCGTTTCATCTCCTCGTTGATGGTCGTTGCCCCGACATCGAGCGCGCCGCGGAAGATGAACGGAAAACACAGGACGTTGTTGACCTGGTTGGGATAGTCGGAGCGGCCCGTGCACATGACCACGTCATTGCGCACTGCAAGCGCGTCTTCCGGCATGATTTCCGGGTTTGGATTGGCCAGCGCAAGGATCAGCGGGCCCTTGCCCATCTTTTCCACCATCTGCGGTTTGAGCACACCGCCGACCGACAGGCCGAGGAAGACATCCGATCCTTCGATGATCTCGTCGAGCGTGCGCTTGTCGGTCTTCTGGGCGAAAACGGACTTCCACTCGTCCATCAGATTTTCGCGTCCCTCGTAGACGACGCCCTCGATATCCGTGATCCAGATGTTCTCCCGCTTTGCGCCGAGGGACACCAGCATGTTCAGGCAGGCAAGTGCGGCGGCGCCGGCACCCGAGGCGACGATCTTCGCGTCTTCGATCTTCTTGCCGGCAAGATGCAGTCCGTTGCGCACGGCAGCGCCCACGATGATCGCGGTGCCGTGCTGGTCATCGTGAAACACCGGAATGTTCATCTTCTCGCGGAGTTTCGCTTCGACCATGAAGCATTCGGGCGCCTTGATGTCTTCCAGGTTGATCCCGCCGAAGGTCGGCTCCAGCACCGAAACCGCGTCGACGAACTTGTCGACATTGGTTTCGTCGACCTCGATGTCGAACACGTCTATTCCGGCAAACTTCTTGAACAGGACCGCCTTGCCTTCCATGACCGGCTTGGAGGCCAGCGGGCCGATATTGCCAAGCCCCAGAACCGCCGTCCCGTTGGAGATCACTGCGACAAGATTTCCGCGCGAGGTGTAGTGGGCCGCCTTGGACGGGTCATCGGCAATCGCCAGGCAAGGCGCAGCAACGCCGGGCGAATAGGCGAGAGCCAGGTCGCGCTGGTTGCCGAGCGGTTTGGTGGGCTGGATCTCAAGCTTACCGGGTTTCGGATTTTCGTGATAAAAAAGCGCAGCTTCCGACAGATCGTGTTCGGTCTTGTTGGTATCGCTCATGACGTATTCTGTCTCCCTGACCTGTTCCGCGCTTTCATTTTTCTCCGCCGCAAGACGGCAGGCCCCATGTGTCGCGTCATGGAGCGAAAATTTCCAAAGTGTCTCTGTGGTTTACCCGGCCCGCTGCAAAATGAGAACCCGTATCAGCAAAAACAGCACAACACTGTTCAGGATATGCCACATGAAGTGAATTCCGAACGTCACCTGTTCGCAAAAGGGTTCGTCAAGCGTCCGCACGGTCAAAGACAGCAGAAACACGAGGCCGGCCAGCAGGACCTCGGCACCGAGCTTTCCGTCCTTTCGGGCGAACAGCGCGCCAACCACGAAGATCGCCAGGAGCGCCGGGACGTACCCGGCAGAGGAACCGACGAGCGGCGAAAAGAGCGTATCCGCGAACAGAACCGTTGCGACGAGAAAGGCGATGACAATCCCGAGAGCCAGCCACCAGCGCAGGTCCAGATAGCGGTTGAGCGCGACGTAGAGATAGACGTGAATGAAGATAACGATGGGTATGACGTCGGCGAGACCGGCCCAGCGTGTTGCGAAGGTGTGGAACAGAAACGACCCGACGCCGATTGCAAACAGGACGACGATCAGGACGAGGCCGGCCCGGTCATCAGGCGTTTTCCGGCGCCAGATTACAAAGACAAGGAATGCTGCAATGAGGAAGGCGGCATTCGTCACCGCATTGAGCGGCTCGGACCAGAATTCCGGTCCGACCCGCTCGCAATAATTGTCAACCTGTTCCCAGAGATCCATCGCAACCGCTTCTGCCGTTTACGCTGCCCCTTCCATTAATGGACCGATGTGACAGTTTCGGCAATCAGGCGGCCGAGCCTCGAGATTCCGGCTTCAATTTTCTCCTCACCGGCGCAGGAAAAGCTCAGCCGCAGCGTATTCATGCCGCTGCCGTCCGGGTGAAATGCGCCGCCGGGAACGAAAGCCACCTTGGCCGTTTCGAGAGATCGCTCAAGAAGCTGCGATGCGTTCGCACCGGACGGCAGCTCGACCCAGATGAACATGCCGCCTTCCGGCCGTGTCCATCGGATGCCGTCCGGCATGTGCCGCTCAAGTGCCGACAGCATGGCATCGCGGCGCGTTTTGTAGATCGCATTCGTTTTTGCCGTATGGTTCTCAAACTCCCGCTCGGCAACGCGCGCCATGGCCTCCTGGTTCAGAACCGGCGTATTCAGGTCGCTGGCCTGCTTGATCAGGACCAGCCTTGAGATCACCTCGCTCGCCGCGCAGATCCAGCCAAGCCGCAGACCCGGTGAGAGCGATTTGGAAAAGCTGCCGCAATAAAGCGTCCGGCTGTTCTCGATCCCGCCATTGTCGAGGCAATCGAGCGCGAGCATCGCCGGAACCCGCTCTCCGTCGTATCGCAGGCTCTCATATGGCGCGTCTTCGATGACCGCGCAGGACAGTGCCCTTGACAACGTCAGGATACGCTTGCGTTCCTCCAGATCGAGCGACAGGCCCGTCGGGTTGGCGAAGTCCGGCGAGAGATACGCGAACTTGACCGCGCGCCCCTTTTCTTCTGCCTGCGCCTTACAGTCTTCCGCCGAGCGGTTCGTGCGCGGATCGAGGCGGTCGAAATTCAGCTCATAGGCATTGAAAGCCTGCACCGCACCAAGATAGGTCGGCCACTGCACCAGCGCCGTGTCGCCTTCCGACAGAAACAGTTTGCCGATGTAGTCCAGGCCCTGCTGCGAGCCCGAGGTAATGAGAATGTTGTCGGGCGTGCACGCAACGCCCAGGCCGCGCATATGTTCCACGATCCACTCACGCAGCCTGAGACTGCCTTCGCTTACTCCGTACTGAAGCGCCCGTTCGGCCTCCGGTCCACCCAGGATTTCGCCATAGGCATTCTTGAAGGCTTCCGCCGGAAACAGGGCCGGGTCGGGAATGCCGCCCGCAAAGGAAATCACATCCGGACGGTCGAGGAGTTTCAGAAGTTCGCGAATCTCGGAGGCACGCATGCGCGTTGCGCGCCTTGCATAAAGACTGTCCCAGGTTGTCATGATCGGCTCACATGTGATCTGTATTGAATATTTAAGTCAATAATACTGACCTATATGTTTTGCAAGTGTCGCAATCTTGCTATTTTTTGTAATTTTATTGCGCATCATCAAATCAGATCGTCCTTTGTCCTCAGCCACTGGCAGACCTCGACATCTTCCCCTATCTCTTGAGGACAAAGGAGTTGTCCATGTCCCGCATCGATGAAAGCCGTCCGTTCATACCGCTCAATATTGCCGTTCTGACGGTTTCAGACACCAGGAAGCTGGAAGACGATCGTTCCGGGAACACCCTGTCGGAGCGCGTGACCAAAGCCGGGCACCTGCTCGCCGACCGGAAGATCGTTACGGACGACGTCGACGCGATCCGCGCAGTCGTTGGTGACTGGATCAGCGATGCCGGTATCGACGTCGTCATTTCGACAGGCGGCACCGGTTTTACAGGGCGGGACGTCACGCCTGAAGCCGTGGAACCGCTTTTCGAAAAGCGCATGGACGGTTTTTCGGAAGTGTTTCACCGGATTTCCTATGACAAGATCGGCACATCGACGATCCAGTCCCGTGCGACCGGCGGCGTCGCCGGTGCCACCTACATCTTTGCGCTGCCCGGCTCGCCCGGCGCCTGCAAGGACGCCTGGGACGGCATCCTGAAATTTCAGCTCGACTACCGGCACATGCCCTGCAATTTCGTCGAGATCATGCCGCGGCTAGACGAACACCTGAAACGCGGCAAACTCCAGGAAGCCTGAAACTTGTCATTCCAGGTCCGCACATCGACGCAAGCAGACAGCGAGGCGGTGACGGCTCTTCTGCAAAAGAGCTACGCGGTCCTGCTGCGGGATGCCTACGCGGCAGAGATACTGGACAAGGCGCTGCCGCTCATCACCAAGGCGCGGCCGGAACTGCTCGTCTCCGGCAGCTATTATGTGGCAGAAGACGATGCAGGCCGGATCATCGGCGCAGGCGGGTGGACGAAACACTCGCCGACCGGCGAGGACGAGACGCCGGACAACGGGAACATCCGTCACTTCGGAACCGACCCGGAACACACGGGAAAAGGCATCGGCCGATCGCTGATGACGCGCTGCGTGTCCGACGCTCTTGACGCGGGTATTGCCGAATTCAACTGCTATTCGACGCTGAACGGCGAAGCGTTTTACCGGGCTTGCGGATTTCGATCCGTCGAGCCTTTTCCGATCACCCTGCCGGGCGGGGTGGTGTTCCCCTCAGTGCGCATGAGCCGATCACTTTGAAGCCAATCGATCAGGCCGGAGAAAACCATGGGACTGCTTGTTGACGGGATCTGGGACAAGGACGCGACGGGAGACAGCGTCGCGTCCGACCGCTTTGAACGCTCCAAGGCGCAGATCCGGAACTGGGTGACGAAAGACGGTTCGCCCGGCCCGAGCGGGACCGGCGGCTTTCAGGCGGAGAGCGGGCGGTATCATCTTTTTGTCGCCTGGAACTGCCCATGGGCACACCGCACGCTTTTGATGCGGGCGCTCAAGGGACTTCAGCCCCATATCCCAATTTCCGTTCTTGCTCCCCGGCGGACGGATGCGGGCTGGGTCTTCGATCCTGACAACGGATATGTCGATACTCTGACGGGCGCAGCGGCTCTTCATGAAATCTACTCGGCCGGAACGCAGAGCTACACGGGCCGCGTCACTGTGCCGGTCCTCTTCGACACAAAGACCGGCAAGCTGGTCAGCAACGAGTCCGCCGAAATCATCCGGATGTTCAACGACGCCTTTCAGAACTTCGCCGGGAACAAATCCGACTACAGCCCCGCGCATCTCCTGTGCGAGATCGACGACTGGAACGCCTACATCTATCCGAAACTGAACAACGGCGTTTACCGGACCGGATTTGCACGATCCCAGAACGCCTATGATGAAGGTGTGAAAGATGTCTTCGAAGCGCTGGACAGGATCGAAAAGACGCTTGCGACAAGGACATGGCTTCTGGGTGATCAGCTGACCGAAGCCGACATCAGGCTGTTCCCGACACTCGCACGCTTCGATGTTGCCTATTGGAGCGCCTTCAAGTGCAATCTCCGGCGTCTGATCGACTATCCGAACCTGTGGGCCTATGCCCGGCGCTTCTTTGCCCTTCCGGGTGTTGCCGATACGGTCAAACTGGATATCTACCGGCGCGGCTATCACTCGCAAAGCGAGGTGCGCAACCCGCATGGGATCGTTCCGCTCGGGCCGCTTGTCGACTTTTCAGATGCGATCTAACCGTGCAGCTTGACCGCAACGCTTGCCGGGATGCGCAGGGTGCCGACACAAAAGCGCGCCAGTGACTGCCGGAAGCGGGCGACGGCGCTTTCATTCTCCGATGCGCCCGACGTGACAGCGGCCGCGCGCAGGAACACGATGCGGCTGCGCCCGATCCGCTTGGCGATGTCGAGGTCCTCCAGCTCCGGCAATGGCCTGTGGCCGCCGAGAGTCTGGTAGAACTGGCGTGAAATCAGCAGTCCCTGGTTTCCGTATGGCATGCCGAGAAGCTGGGAGCGCAGCGCCGCGATTGACTCGCTGATGCGGGCGCTCATGCCGAACGCCTCATGTCTCAGCCGGAAGCTTGCCGCCGTCCTGATACCGTTGGGCGCACGTCCGGCGCGCTCGATGAACGCCTGTGCCTCATGGTGCCAGCCGCTTTCAAGCAGGGTTTCCGGACGGAGGAACAAAAGCCAGTCGCCGCGCCTGGCAAGACCCGCCCCGTAGGTGAGGCGCTCACTGCGGGACATGTCCGCACGGCTCACCCAGTGGCAACCGGCGGCGTCCGCGACGCGCTCGGTGGCATCGCCTGAGCCGCCATCCACAATAATGACCTCCCGGATGATGCCTTCAGCTGCAGCCGTCACAAGAGACGAAAGCGAATGCACCAGTTCGGTCTCTGAGTTCTTTGTCGGTACAATGACACTTATCATGAGGCCGTCTTTTACATCAAAAATTCGCAAGTGCGAAATATGCGGGTTGTGTCCGTCTGTTTTTTCGCTAATGTTCCCTTTATGTTCTCATTGCCTCATGTATCGTAAGAATGAACACCGTCTTTCGCCCCGCACACACCATCGATCCCGATGACTTCGCTCGCGCAGACAGCGCACGCCCGGCAGAAGACCGCCGACGCGGCAGGGCGGCGGGCCTGAATAAAAGCGGCCGCTATGAAGCTTTGTCGCGCGAGAGTTTCGATGATGGCTGGGCCAGCCAGGACGACCTGCCTCCATTCAAAACGGAGGTCCAGGAAGAGCGTGCGCGCACCATCATTACCCGTAACGAATCCCCCGATCTTTCGTTCGACCGTTCAATAAATCCCTACCGAGGTTGTGAGCACGGTTGCATCTACTGCTTCGCGCGCCCGACCCACGCCTATATGGGCCTGTCGCCGGGTCTCGATTTCGAGACCAGGCTGTTCGCCAAGCCCAATGCCGCCGCACTTCTGGAGCGGGAACTCTCAAAGCCGGGATACATACCGCGCGTAATCGCCATCGGCACCAACACGGATCCCTATCAGCCCTTGGAACGAGGCTATGGATTGATGCGCGAGATTCTGGATGTTCTCAACAAATGCTCGCATCCGGTGGCCATCGTCACGAAGTCGGCGCTCGTCATACGCGACATCGATATCCTGTCGCAAATGGCGGAGCGCAACCTCATCAAGGTGGCCCTGTCCGTCACCACGCTCGACAAGAAGCTTTGCCGGGCCATGGAACCGCGCGCGTCGGCACCGCACAAGCGCCTCAAGGCAATCAGAGCGCTCTCCGACGCCGGAATCCCGACCTCCGTCATGATGTCTCCGATCATTCCGGCACTCACCGACAGCGAAATCGAAAGCCTGCTCGGCACAGCAGCAGACCACGGCGCGCAAGAAGCAAGCTTCATCTTGTTGCGTCTGCCGCTTGAGGTGTCCGAGCTGTTTCGGGACTGGCTGCTGCGTGAGCGTCCGGACCGCTATCGGCATGTCATGAGCCTGATCCGCTCCATGCGCGGCGGCAAGGACTACGATGCCAGGTGGGGCGAGCGCATGCGCGGGCGCGGGCCCTATGCCGAGCAGATCGCGAAGAGGTTCTCGCTCGCGGCCAAGCGGCTCGGTCTCAACCTTCGCCGGAAGAAGCTGAATGCGGAAGACTTCGTGCCACCTCAAAAAGGCGGTGTGCAACTCGACCTCTTCTGACAATCGCGCTTGCGTGTCGGCGCCCATGACGGCAGCGTCAGAGGATGACCCCTGGCCCGTCTCTCTTTGACCTGCCCTTTCCGGACAGCCCTGACCTGAAACTCGAACGGCGGCACGCGGACGCGTTCGGCGGCGCTTTGTGCGGCGTAGACGAGGCAGGACGCGGCCCCTGGGCGGGACCGGTCGTCACAGCCGCAGTTGTCCTGGACTATGACAATCTGCCGGACGGGCTCGACGATTCCAAAAAGCTCACCGAGGCAAGACGCGAAGCGTTGTTCGAGCAGATCGTCACCAGTGCGTTCGTGTGCACGGCAAGCGCATCACCGCAGACGATTGACAGGCTGAATATACGAACCGCGACCCTTGCCGCGATGGTCAGGGCCGTCAATGGCCTCGCCCTGGTCCCCGAATATGTTCTGGTGGACGGGCGTGATGTGCCGCGCGGACTGAAACAGCCCGGGCAGGCACTCGTGAAGGGCGACGGCCGGTGCCTGTGCGTCGCGGCCGCCTCCATCGTCGCCAAGGTGACACGCGACCGGATGATGGTCCGCCTTGAGGCGCATGTGCCCGGATACGGGTTCGCCCAGCACAAGGGATATGGTGTCCCGCAGCATCAGGCAGCCCTGGCAGAGCTCGGTCCGTGCGACCATCACCGGATGAGTTTCAAGCCGGTGCATTTTGCCGGATCGTGATGGCAAGTCCGAAAGTACTCACAAACAGCCGCACTGACTTCGGGATGACAAACTGTCATGCTCCCAGCCCCTCATCCTGAGGAGCACCAGCAGCCATCTTCGGGTCATGCCATGGCTTGACCATGGCATCCATTCCGCTGCGCTTCCGATTGCACGACCGTTCATTGCCGAAACGCAATGGCATGGATTGCCAGATCAGGTCTGGCAATGACGACTGACGCACACGGCCCATTTGCAATCTGTTTCGTGATAGCCAACTCATCTCAAGGAGGAGTGCCAGTAGCCATCTTGCAGGATCGCCACTCAGCACCGACTTTGCTGCCGATCCTTCGAGACAGCGCTCCCGCGCTTCCTCAGGATGAGGCCGTATATTCGGAACCTGTTGGCTTCAGGCGGTCTATGGGTGGAGCATTGTCCGGCGTGCGCCGCCTCTCCGTCTTCATCCCGGACGCAGCGCAGCGGAGATCCGGGATCGGGGAGCCCGGAACCGCCGACGGGGCAACAGCAAAGGAAAACCCGCATGTGCCTCCCCGGTCCCGGCTCGCGCTTCGCTTGGCCATGATGACGAACGAGAGGTGGACGCAAGGCCCTGATGTTGGGGACTGCCAGCAGCCATCTTGCAGGATGGGAAACGGGCATGGGACGGTCTGCGTTGGTAGAACAGCACCGGGACTGCCCACGCAAAAACAAAGAGCGGCCCTGGGGCCGCTCCTGAGTTTTCTGTCGAAGCTGAACTAAGTCAGTTCAGACGCTCTTTCACCTGGTCGATACTCTTTGACAGAATATCGTCGGCAACCTTGTCCTTGACCTTGGACGTCAGGATCTCCTCGGCCGCTGCAACTGCGATGTCAGCTGCCTTTGCGCGGACTTCGGCAATCGCCTGCGTTTCCGCCTGGGCAATCTTGACCTCGGCGGCCTTGGTGCGCCTGGAGATCATTTCTTCAAGAGCCTGGTTGGTCTCGACCGTCAGCCTCTCGGCTTCGGCGTTGGCTTCCGCGATGATCGCTTCTGCTTCGCCTTCCGCTTCATGACGCTTGCGCTGGTATTCCGACAGCAGGGCCTGGGCTTCTTCGCGCATCTTGCGCGCTTCTTCCAGTTCCTTGCGGATGCCGTCAGCACGGTTGTCGAGAGATCCGCCGATCTTGCCCGGCACCTTGAGATAGATGATCAGGGCGAAGAAGAGGATGAGACCGACGAGGGCCCAAAATGTTGCATCCATAATGGTCTCCTCAGTCCATCGCCGACTTCAGCGCCTTTGTCAGGTCGGTCTTTGTCGGAGCCTTGCCAATCAGCTGCTCGACGAGCGCTGACGTGGTTTCTCCGGCAATGTCTCCGATCTGGGACAAGGCGTCGGTCTTGATGCCTGCGATCTGTGCTTCGGCAGCCTGCAGCTTTTCGTTCAGCTCTGTTTCCGCTTTTTCGCGGCGAGCTTCCTGTTCCGCCTTCAGCTTGGCACGCGTGTCATGGGCGATGCTGTGTGCCTTGTTCCGGGCTTCAGCAAGAGCCTGCTCGTAAGCTGCGATCGCCGCATCGGTTTCGTCTTTCAGGCGGTTTGCCTCTGAAAGATCACCGGCAATCCGGTCCTTCCGATCTTCCAGGATCCCTGCAATCCGCGGCATCGCCACGTTTTTCATGATCCAGTAGAAGATGCCGAAGGTGATGGCGAGCCAAAGCAGCTGGGACGCAAACGTGGTCGCGTCGAACGGCGGGAAACCCACACCGTGTTCGGCGGCCGTGTCGACGATCGCTGTCTGGCTTTCAGTGGTCGTATCGCCTGCCATTTCCTGTCTCCTAAATCCGGCTTGGCGACGCTGTCATAGCGCCGCCACCGGAGTCGCATCTCTTGTCGCTGCTATCGAGCGATTAAGCGAACAGGATGAGGAAGGCGATCAGAAGGGAGAAGATGCCCAGAGCTTCCGTCACGGCGAAGCCGAAGATCAGGCGGCCGAACTGGCCGTCAGCTGCGGACGGGTTGCGCAGAGCGCCGGCGAGGTAGTTACCGAAGATGGTGCCGAGGCCGATGCCCGCACCGCCCATGCCGAGACATGCGATACCTGCACCGATGTATTTTGCTGCTTCTGCTTCCATGACACGTGCTCCTAGATGTGTTTGCAGATTTCTCACTTTCGGCGCTGAGGCCGTGTGATTTGGATAACCCTTAGTGTGAAGGATGAAGTGCGTCGTTCAGATACATGCAGGTCAGAACGGCGAAGACGTAGGCCTGCAGGAATGCCACCAGGAATTCAAGCGCCGTGAGGGCGACCGTCATTGCAAGGGGCAGAACCGCGCCGGCAATGCCGACGGCGCCCATGGCACCGAGGCTGACGACGAAGCCGGAAAACACCTTCAAGGTGATGTGACCGGCAAGCATGTTCGCGAACAGACGAACCGAAAGACTGATCGGGCGCGACAGGAACGAGATCACCTCGATCATCGTCACCAGCGGGATCAGTGCACCCGGCACGCCGCTCGGGACGAACAGTTTGAGGAAACTCATGCCGTTGCGCATGAAGCCGTAGATGATGACCGTGAGGATCACCAGCATCGCCAGGGCAAACGTGACGATGATGTGGCTGGTTACGGTGAAGAAATACGGGAACATCCCGAAGAGGTTGGCAACCAGAACGAACATGAACAGGGAGAAAACAAGCGGGAAAAACCGCATCCCGTCCGTCCCCGTCGCATCTCGCAACGTCCCGGCTATGAACTCGTACATCATTTCCGACACCGACTGCACACGGCTCGGCACAAGGCCCCGGCCGCTGGTCGAGAAAAGCAGAAATGCAGAGGTCGCCGCCACGGTCAGCACCATGAACAGGGAAGAGTTGGTAAATGAAAAATCCATGCCTCCGACTTCAATCGGAAAAATCTTCTGGATCTGGAACTGTGAGATCGGATCGTTCGCCACCGGCCAGCCTTCTTCGCTCGTTCACAATCACTGCGCCCTCAGGCGCGACAAATTCTATTGAGATCCGTCTTTGTCGCGGCGAATTCCGACCTGCGGCTGCTCGACCACACCGGCCGACCGCAACACGTTCAGAACCCCCGCCGCAAATCCCAGCAGCAGGAAAATGATGAGCCCAAAGGGCGCCGTTCCCAGCCACTGATCGGCAACCCAACCGATGCCCGCCCCGACCAGCACACCCGCGATGAATTCCGAAGACAGTTTCATCGCCTGGGCATATCCGGCGGAATTGCTTTCAGACTTTTTCGCCGCCTTTTCCTCGACAGCGCGCTGGTCCTCAAGCTTCCGGTTCAGCTGGGCCCGCCGTTCCGACAGACCCGCTTGCGAAACATCGCCGTTCCGATCTTTATTTTGGTCGTTTTCCGAAGACATGTTCCTTTGTCCCCAGTGCCCCGACATGTCAGATCAAACAACAGGAGTGCCCCGTAAGCCGCGCGCACCATAGTCGGCACCTCATGCCGTGTCAAGGAGACTTGATTAATATTTATCTTATTGAAAAATATAGTCTTTTTCGCCTTGAAGGAATTTTACAAGACCTAAGTTGTACGCCTGCTCCCAAGTGACGCAGGTCTGGAGGCCAAGGTCAGCCCGTTTCGCGGAATCGTTCAGCGGTCTCAAGGTCGACGGAGACGAGTTGCGAAACGCCCCGTTCGGCCATGGTCACGCCGAACAGACGGTTCATCCGCGCCATCGTGATCGGATTGTGCGTGATCACGACGAAGCGGGTTTCCGTGCTGGCGGACATCTCGTCCAGCAAGTCGCAATAGCGCTCGACATTCGCGTCATCCAAGGGGGCGTCGACCTCGTCCAGAACGCAGATCGGGGCCGGGTTGGTCAGGAAGACGGCGAAGATCAGGGACATGGCGGTCAGCGCCTGTTCGCCGCCCGACAACAGCGTCATTGTCTGGGGCTTCTTGCCGGGCGGTCTTGCGATGATTTCCAGCCCCGCGTCCAGCGGATCATCGGAATCGACAAGCTGCAGTTCCGCCGTTCCGCCACCGAACAGGTGGGTGAACAGGCGCTGGAAGTGTCCGTTGACCACCTCGAAGGATGCCAACAGGCGCTCGCGCGCTTCGCGGTTAAGGTTTGAAATACCCGTGCGCAAACGCCGGATCGCCTCGATCAGATCGTCCCGCTCGGACGTCAGGGTGGTTTTCTGTTCGTCGACTTCCTTGAGCTCTTCTTCCGCCCGAAGGTTCACGCCGCCCAGGCGTTCGCGTTCCGCCTTGAGCCGCTCCAGCTTGCGCTCCACGCCTGCCGGATCGGGCAGTGGCGCATTGTCCTTCAAGCCGGCAATCTCGGGAAGTGCGGCAACGGCGACCTCAAGATCCTCATCGATCCGGCGCTCCAGCACGGCCTTGCGGTCCCTGGCCGCCTCAAAGCGTTCCTCGGCGCGAATCTTCTGCTCACGCGCGCCCGCCATCGCCTCCATCGCGGCCTTTGCCGCGCGGTCGACGTCGGCCAGGTCGAGTTCCGCCTGCTGCAGTTGGTCGTCCCTGGCCCTCTTTTCGTCTTCGGCCTTCGCAATTGCCGAAAAGAGATCCCGGCGCTTGATTTCAATGTCTTCGGGTGCCTCGACGAGTTCAGCGCGTTCTTCCTCGGCCTCCTCGCGGCGTTCTGTCAGGACCGTAACCTGCCGGGCAGCGTTCTGAGCGCGCGTCTTCCAGCCGTCATATTCGCGTTTGATGGCTTCAAGCCGCCGGTCACGCATCTGCTGCTCGCGGGCAAGCCCCTCAGACACCGCACGCGCTTCGGCATGTGCACCGCGCGCGGACGCGACGTCCGCCTGCAACTCGGAGATCCGGTCCTGAAAGTCGGTGCTTTGAGGCGTTCCGGCGAGTTGCTCTTCCGCCTCCGCCGCCTCTTCACGCGCAAGTTCCGCCTCCTCGCCCAACCGCTCCGAACGCTCCTGTGCCGCTGCCCGTTTCGCGGTCAGCTGCGCGGCAGAGCGTTCGGCAAGCACCAGCACTTCGCGGACCGATGCCGTCTTGCGCTGCGCATCCCTGACCTTGCCGCGGGCCGCCTGTTCGGTTTCGGCACGCACGCGAACATCGCCAGCCGCCTGTTCCAGTTCCTGTTGCCGGTCCTCAAGCGATCGGCGCGCTGTCTCGATTTCGTCGGCCAGCTCCACAAGACGATTTTTCTGCGAAAGCCGCTGCGCGGCGGGAGTCGGTGCATTCGCGGCAACAACGAACCCGTCCCAGCGCCAGAGATCGCCTTCCACGGACACCAGTCTTTGCCCCGGTTTCAATTGTTCGCGGAGCGCCGGTCCGTCGCCCTGCGCGACGATGCCGGTCTGGCGCAGTCGGCGGGTCAGTTCTTCCGGTGCGATCACCACCTCGGCCAATGCGCGCACGCCTTCCGGCAGATCCGCATCCAGATCGTGCCCAAGCGCCGACCCCCATTTCACCGGCGCGCTGCCGCTCAAGGAGGCATCGAGGTCTTCGCCGAGGGCAGCACCGAGCGCGGTCTCGAACCCCTGTTCCACCTGAATTTTCTCAACGACAGGTGTGAAGTCCTGGTCGGTGTGCGCATTCAGCACCTGGTCCAGCGTCCGGGCCTCTGTTTCAAGTCCCTGCAGCAGCCGCTGCGCCTCGCTCAGAGGAGCTCTCGCGGCTTGTTCCCTTTCCCGCGCTTCGCGGGTCGCGGTCTCCGCGGTCTCGACGGTCGCTTCCGCCTCCATCAGCGCTTCTTCGGCCAGCTCCAACTCTTCCCGGCTTTCAGAGATCCGGTCATGGCCAGCCATCTCGAGATCAATTACTTCCAGCGCGGTTCGCGCATCCTGCACCTGTGCCAGGAGGCGGTCTGCGCGCTGGCGGCTTTCGGCAACCGCGCGTTCCAGCTGGCGCCGCTCTGCGCTCGCCCGGGCCTCGGCCGCGGTCAGGTCGGAAAGCCGTGTTTCCAGATCGCGGACGATCTCGCCTGCTTCTGAAACCTTCTCGCCGGCGGCCTCCGTGCGCTCCTGCACGAGTTCGTTTTCTTCAAGAAGCTCTGCACGTTCTTCGGACAGACGCTCCAGCACCTCGTCGTTTTCGGAGACCATCGACTGTTCGCGGCGAATGTCGTCAGCCAGTTGCACAAGACGCCGCTCCAGATCCTGAAGCCGTTCCTTCACGCGGCGCTCTTCGGCATCCAGTTCGTTGCGCGCGATGACAAGCCGTTGCAGCGCCGCGGCGGACTTGGCGGACTCGTCTCGAAGCTCGGGAAGTTTATGGGCCGCAATCGCCTGTACGCGTGCGCTTTCGGCCTGCAGCGCGGTTGCCTCGTTGACCTGCTTCTGCGCCTCGGAAAACTGGACTTCCGCCGAGGTCAGCGCATCGCGCGATTCGATCCAGCGGATATAGAGAATGGACGCTTCCGCGGCGCGGATTTCAGAAGACAGGTTCCGGTATCTGCTTGCCTGGCGCGACTGGCGCTTCAGACTGTCCAGCTGGCCATCGATCTGGACCAGGACATCTTCAAGGCGCTCAAGGTTCTGTTCGGCGGCCCTGAGGCGGATTTCCGCCTCGTGGCGGCGTGAATGAAGACCGGAGATGCCAGCCGCTTCTTCCAGGATCTGACGCCGTGCCGTCGGTTTGGCGGCGATCAGTTCCCCGATCTGGCCCTGGCGCACCATCGCCGGCGAACGCGCACCGGTCGAGGCATCGGCAAACAGGAGCTGCACATCGCGGGCGCGCACGTCCTTGGCGTTGATCTTGTAGTTGGACCCCTGCTCCCGCTCGATGCGCCTGCTGACTTCAAGCTGGTCGGCATCGTTGAATGCGGCAGGGGCTGTCCGGTCCGTGTTTTCAAGGAAAAGCGCGACTTCGGCGGTGTTGCGCGCCGGGCGATTGAGGCTGCCGGAAAAGATGACGTCGTCCATGCCGGACGCGCGCATGTTCTTGTAGGAGTTTTCGCCCATGACCCAGCGCAGGGCTTCAACGAGATTGGACTTGCCGCAACCATTCGGCCCAACGACGCCGGTCAGGCCATCGCCGATGATGAATTCCATCGGCTCAACGAAGGACTTGAAGCCCACCACGCGGAGTTTGGAGAACCTCATGAGCGCTCACCCCGGAATGAAGCGAGCGCCGCCGGAAGGACAGGCTTTTCGGCACAGGTACCGGTGCCCGGCGAAGAACCCGCCGGTTCAGAGCTCTGCGTCGATGAGTGCTCCCATCTGGTCAATCGACATTGCTCCCGGGTGCCGCGCACCGTTGATGAAGAATGTCGGCGTTGAACTCACCCCGAATTCATTCGCCGCACGGTCTCTCACTGCATTAACTGCGTCAAGAAGACCCTGGTTTGTCAAGCATTCCTCGAAGGACTCCTGTGTAAATCCGATCTGTTTGGAAAAGTCGAGGAGCGAATTGTACGGATTGTCCGTAAATGCCCATGCGCGCTGGTTTTCGAACATGGTATCCACAATTTCAAAATACTTCTCCGCAGGCGCGCAGCGGGCCAGCATGAATGCGGCCGCGGAGACCGGATCCAGCGGGAATTCGCGGAAAATGAAGCGCACCTTGCCGGTGTCGACATATTGCTCCTTCAGCGGCTTCCAGGTGTTCTTGTGGAAGTTTGCACAGTGACTGCAGGTCATCGAGGCATATTCCACCACAGTGACCGGCGCATTCTCCTCACCCAGGATCTTGTCTCCGAGCGGGCCGGGTACAAGCAGATCGTCCATGTCGACGGATTGAGCGAAAGCCGGGAAACTTGCTGCAACACCGAGTGCTGCGCTCGCCAAGGCCGTGGTCTTGAGAAACTGTCTGCGGGTCTGGGTCACGAGGTCGTCCTGTCACTTGTTAAACGCGCAGCACCTCATGGTGCCGGTTCTGTCGCTTCATTTGCCCCTTGAGGCAGCCGTCGTCAACAAGGCTTATCAAATGTGGCAGGAGAGAGGACAGCACAAAGCGGCGTTTCACGATGATGTTATTGTCTTGTTATCGGCCCCTGGCGCCCTTGCAGGCACAGACCTCAAGCCGCCTCGTCATCATGTTTGGCGATCACCTGAGCCCCGAGCTTTTTCAAGGCCTCGCGCAGGCGTGCGTTGTGAACACCTTCCAGCTGCCGATCGAGCTTCTTTTCTTCCTTGTCGGTCAGCGACCGCAACTGCTTTCGCTCAGTCGCCGTTTTCATCTTAACGGGCTTTTGCAGGATCTTGATACGGCCAATGGCCGCCCAGCCGTAGAAGGTGTTGATGCGCTCGATGACCTGGGCGCTCTCGTGGGACAAGAGCAGCGCCGTCGCCCCGTCCGTGTGAACCACAAGTGTCGCCGGCTGCGGCGGTGTCTCGGGATCGGTCAGTTCCGGCTGACGCGGCCAGACCAGCTTGTCCGGCTGAACGCGGGCACCATAGCGTTCTCCGACGATGTCTGCCCAGGCTGCGACGATGTCGACGGAAGCAAAGCCGCGCTTGCGGCACGCAGGCGTCATCGCCTTGCCGACAAGATCAGCAAGCAGCTTTGCCTCGGGAGGCTTGCGATGTGCATTTGCCTTCGTCACGGTGTTGACCTACTTCCTCAACCGGCAACCCGGCCGGACCCATCTTGCCGCGGATCGCAGATTGAGGTGTTGTGTCTCAATACAATACGACAAAAAGACGACGAATACTTAATGGTCATCCTGACATCCATCAAATCTTCCCAAGTTGTCCCCAGGCTTTCCAGAGGGCTTTCGGGGATTTCACTGACGAGTACGGCACCAACCTCATGACAAATGCTTCGCTCAGTCAATCATTGCTCAACTGGTACGACCGGCATGCGCGGCGTCTGCCGTGGCGCGTGCCTCCGGGCAACAGAAAGCTCGGTGAAGTTCCAGACCCCTACAGGATATGGCTGTCAGAAGTGATGCTGCAACAAACCACCGTTGCGGCGGTGAAGGAATACTTCGAGAAATTCACGAGGACTTGGCCGCGCGTCGAGGATCTGGCCGCTGCCAACGAAGAAGACGTCATGAAGGCCTGGGCCGGTCTCGGCTATTATTCACGTGCCCGCAACCTGAAAAAATGCGCAGAAACGATCGCGCGTGAGCACGCGGGCCGGTTCCCCGAAGATGAAGACACCCTGCTCACCCTGCCAGGTGTCGGACCCTACACGGCAGCGGCCATTGCGACGATTGCCTTCGACCGGCATGCCGCCGTTGTCGACGGCAATGTCGAGCGTGTGCTGTCCCGGTTGAGGCAGATCGAAACGCCCCTGCCTGCCGCGAAAGCGGATATCAAGCGGGAAATGGCGCAGCTCACACCGCAGGAGCGACCCGGCGATTTCGCGCAGGCGGTCATGGATCTCGGTGCAACGATCTGTACCCCGAAACGCCCGGCCTGCGGCCTGTGCCCCTGGATGACGGACTGCCGCGTTCAGAATTCCGGCCTCGCCGAAACGCTGCCACGCAAGGCGCCCAAAAAGGAAAAGCCGACCCGTTTCGGTGCCGCCTTCGTCGCCGTCGACGGTTCAAGCGGATCGGTTCTGCTCCGGCGCCGTGCGCCAAAGGGGTTGCTCGGCGGCATGACCGAGGTCCCCGGCACGGACTGGTCGGAGACCTTCGATGTCTCCAAAGCCATTGGAGCCGCCCCCTTCCTGGATGACTGGCAGATCTGCACTGGCGAGGTGAAACACACGTTCACGCACTTTCATCTGCGGCTGCAGGTGTTGCGCGCCGATACGTCGAGGGATGCCGCCAAGAGCCTTGACGGTGCCTGGTGGTCACCCAGGAACCGTCTGCAGGACGAAGCCTTGCCCACGGTCATGCGAAAAGTCCTGGCGCTGGCACTCGGCTGACACCTCATGGCCGGCAGGATGGTCAGATGATTTCGCCGACATCGATCCGGTTGCCGTCGGGATCTGCGAAAACAAAGGCGCGCAGACCGTAATCCTTGTCCTGCAGGCGCTTGATGATGCGCAGTCCGTGCTGCTGACACTTGCCGTAGGTTTGCGCCGCATCGGAGACCAGCATGTGGGCCACGTTGAACGTCGCCGCCTTGTGCGATTTCTGCAGGGTGAGATGCAATTCGGCATCATCCTTCGTCAGGATCATGAACCCGACCGGATCCCCGTTTTCAAACACCTTCCTGAAGCCGAATACCTCCCGGTAGATCCGGTAGGACTCATCAATATCGCTGACGGGCAGCATCGGAGCGATCCGGCCGAGCTTCACGCTATTCGTTGTTTCGGAGGACATGGGCTTCCTCTTGTTCAGTTGCGTGCGGCTCAAAGAACCCGGGCGGTGCCGAATTCCAGGGCCGGTCAACGCAGTTCAGGGCGGTGCCTGACGCGAGGATAGCAAAGCGGGGCAGCTTTTCCAAAGTCAGATCCGAACACGGGAACGGGACGCGCGAAGGTCTGCATCAAGCGTGGTCGCCACTCCGCAAAGATGGTATGAATTTACATCTATAGTGCGAAGGAATTTCGTTATGCCCTTAATAGTTGGTGATATTGAAATCCATCTTGGCCCCCAGGAACAGGGCGGCCCCGATTCCCTTCTGGACCCGATCCTCGAATTCATCGGCCGCGCGGGCAACAGGCAGAACCTGATGATTGCCGTGCAGGAAATCGACAATCCGGCAATCGCAAATGCCATCATCCAGGCACGGCTGCGGGGCGCGGTCATCGATCTGGTTGTCGAGCAGAGCTACCTGCTGGCGGCAAAGAAACCGAAAGACCTTGCAGGCGCACACGCGCCGGGCGGCAAACACGAAATCAACCGCGAACTCTTCAATGCCATCCTGCGGTCAACCGCCGACGTGAAGGTCGACTTCAACCCGAACATCTTCCACCAGAAATTCATGGTGCTCGGCAACAGGGTTCTGACCGGTTCAACGAATTTCACCACGACCGGCGTCACCAAGAACCTGAACCATGTGGTCGTCGTCAACGACGCAGAGGTCGCCAACGCCTACAAGAAGGAATTCAAGGAGATCAGGGAAGGCCGTTTCGGCAAGTTCTCCATAGCACATGGACCCGCGCCAAAAGAGGCAAAGGTGTCCGGCATTCGCGTGAAACCGCTGTTCGCTCCCGATCACGCGCCGGAAATGGAGATCATGAAACAGATCCTGAAGGCCAAAGAGCGGGTGGATTTCGCGGCCTTCACCTTCGCGCAGTCCTCCGGTATCGACGATGCCCTGATCGCCGCGCACAAGAACGGCATCAAGATCAACGGCGTGCTGGATCGCCGCCAGGCCAACCAGAAATGGGCGGCCAAGCACTCGCTTCATGCCGCCGGTATCCATGTCGCCGTCGCAGGCGGGCGCGGCCAGCTTGGCAAGGTGCACCACAAGCTGATGACGATCGACAACAAAGTGTCGATTTTCGGCAGCTTCAACTACACGAAGCCCGCCAACAAATCGAATGATGAAAACATCATCGTCATTGGCGAAGTGAGCGAGACGGATACAGCCGCCAAAGCCGCACAGAAGAAAATTGCGCTTGCCGCACGCAAAGAGATCGACCGGATCATAGACGAGTTCGGCGAATGAGCCGGAGCCTCACGGCGTCATTTCGTGCGGTCGCTGAAATCTCCCGGGAGGTGATCCTGCAAGGCAGTCCCTGAAGCGGGAGCAGCAACCCGCACGGAATTTCCATTCAAAGTGACAAAGGGATTGCGGTCCAGCGCACAAAACGCTTGAAAGGCAGGATCAACTTCTGGATCGGTCCCATGTTCACCTACGCCCTGCCCTGTCTGTTCACACCATCGGAATGCGGTGAAATCATAGCCTTGAGCGAAGGCGAGACACAGGACAGCGGTGGCCTTGTCGGCGGCGTCCAGCAAGGCAACATTCGCCGCGCCAGGATCAGCTGGCTCGACGATGAGGGCCCGGCGAGCTGGGTGATGAGGCGCATCATGGAGGC
Source organism: Roseibium sp. MMSF_3412 (assembly GCF_030733265.1). GTDB lineage: Bacteria > Pseudomonadota > Alphaproteobacteria > Rhizobiales > Stappiaceae > Roseibium. The sequence continues at coordinate 430,142 of NZ_JASHJI010000001.1, forward strand.
TGTCGCGCAGGCGAACCGGGAAGTATTCGACTTCGATATCACCGAGTTCCGCGAACGGCTGCAGGTTGCCCGCTACGACGACAGCGAAGCGGGTCACTACGACTGGCACTCGGACATCGGCGAAGGCCGGATTGCCCAGTTCAGGAAGGCGACGATCGTGACGCAACTGTCGCCGACCGACGCCTACGAGGGCGGCGGGCTTGAAATCAATCTCGGGAACCGGATCATGTCCGCGCCGCGGGATCAGGGCAGTGCCGTCGTCTTCGCGAGCTTCATGCTCCACAGGGTTGTTCCGGTGACGAAGGGAACGCGAACGTCCCTGACATGCTGGAGCCATGGTCCCCGGTTTCGATGAGGTGGCGCCTCCTCCTGACGGACGGACAATCAGGAGCGCGCGCGTGACGTATCAATCACCCAATTGGATCATCACTTCGAGCGTGTAAATCCGCGTTCACTTTTTCCTCATCCAATTTTGTCCGGCAGCCGTACTCCACCGCAACACAGGTTACAGCAACCCCTTGTATCCGTTCGGGAAAAAACCGTTTCCCGGAACGCTTCATCCATGCCTGTGTCTAGCTCGGGAGTGAGTCATGAAACTGATCCAGAAATTCGTCTTTGCCCTTCTCCTCGTTCTTCCGCTTTCCGCTGCCAAAGCGGGCGAAAAGGACATCGTCGACACCGCCGTTGGTGCGGGTTCCTTCAACACTCTCGTTGCCGCCGTTCAGGCCGCGGGTCTCGTTGAAACACTCAAGGGCGAAGGCCCCTTCACTGTCTTTGCTCCGACCGACGAAGCGTTTGCAGCCCTGCCGGCCGGTACGGTTGAAAATCTGCTGAAGCCGGAAAACAAGGACCAGCTGGTTGCCATCCTGACGTACCACGTCGTGCCGGGCAAAGTGATGTCCTCTGACATCGCCGGTAAAAAAGCCGAAGTCGCGTCCGTTCAGGGCGGTGAAATCTCCGTCGATGCAACGGACGGCGTGAAGGTTGATGGCGCGAAAGTTGTGAGCGCCGACATCGAAACCTCCAACGGTGTCATTCACGTCATCGATGCCGTGATCCTGCCGAAGTCCTAAGGCTCAGACGGGTACATCCTTAGCCCCATCATGTACCCTCTGAAGGCGCGGTCTCGCACGAGGCCGCGCCTTTTCGTTTGGTTCGGCACATTCACCTGTCATGAATCGGCTGCTGCGATATGTGAGCAGACCGAGGCGGCATTGCAGTCCTGTTAAAAAAATAATGCGTCTTGCGACCAACCTAGGCTGGACAGGCTCCGTAAAATAGTCCAGAACAGTTTTCTAGAATAATTCTAAACTACGAAGTTCACATGCTCATAAGGAGAGGTTTCCATGAAGGGAAGTGAGAAGGTCATCGAGCGCCTGAACGAAGCGCTGTTTCTCGAGCTGGGTGCGATCAATCAGTATTGGCTGCACTACCGCCTTCTGAGCGACTGGGGATTTGCGCGCCTCGCCAAGAAGGAGCGCGAAGAATCCATCGAGGAAATGCAACACGCCGACAAACTCACGGATCGGATCATCTTCCTGGAAGGTCATCCGAACATGCAGAAAGTCGCGCCCCTGCGCATCGGCCAGAACATCAAGGAAGTTCTGGAAAGTGATCTTGCCGGCGAGTATGAGGCGCGGACGTCCTACAAGACATCGCGCGACATTTGCCGCGACGAAGGCGACTACGTTTCCATGGCCCTGTTCGAGGAATTGCTTGCAGACGAGGAAGGCCATATCGACTTCCTGGAGACCCAGCTCGAGCTGCTGGAAAAGATCGGCGAAGAGCGCTACGGCCTTTTGAACGCCGCACCTGCAGACGAAGCCGAATAAAGGCCAGCCCCTCGACAACACGTCCGCGCGCGCCTGAAAGGGCGCGCGTTTTTTTAATCCGCCGGTCCCTCATTAACGTAGAGTTAATATGACTTGAGGAGGCAGGCATGCGGAAAGAATTATTGATACAACTGGCGGATATGCTGGAGGCTCAGATCCGGATCCTCGCAGACACCGGCTACTCCGAGGAAGCCGATGTCGCGAGGCAGGAAGTTGTCTCTCTGAGGCTGCTGGCTGGCGTAACAGACTGAGGCCCTGCTCACTGAAACGCCGTTTCGGCGAAGCTTCTGAGTTTTCGCGAATGCAGGCGTTCGGCGGTCATGTTGCGCATTTTCTCCAGCGCGCTGATCCCGATCTGAAGATGCTGCGCGACCTGCCGCTTGTAGAAGTCCGTCGCCATGCCGGGCAGTTTCAGTTCTCCATGGAGCGGCTTGTCGGAGATGCACAGCAGCGTGCCGTATGGAACACGGAAGCGGAAGCCGTTGGCGGCAATCGTCGCCGACTCCATGTCGAGCGCGATTGCCCTGGATTGCGAGAAGCGTTTGACCAGTTCCGGCTGATCCCACAATTCCCAGTTCCTGTTGTCGAGCGAAACCACGGTTCCCGTCCGCATGAGGCGTTTGAGTTCATAGCCGTCAAGACCGGTGATTTCGGCAACCGCGTCCTCCAGTGCCACCTGCACTTCCGCCAGCGGCGGGATCGGAACCCAGGTCGGTAGATCCTGATTGAGAACGTTGTCGTCGCGGACATAGCCGTGCGCCAGCACATAGTCCCCGAGCGTCTGGCTGTTTCTGAGACCGGCACAATGGCCCAGCATCAGCCAGACATGCGGTCGCAGAACGGCGATATGGTCGGTAATCGTCTTGGCGTTCGACGGGCCGACTCCAATATTCACCATGGTGATGCCGCTGCCGTCGGCCCGTTTCAGGTGGTAGGCCGGCATCTGCGGCAGCTTCGCAGGCTCCGTGCCGCAGGAGGGCTCGCTCTCACCGGCTTCGGTCGTCAAGTTGCCCGGCGCGACAAAGGCCTCGTATCCACTGCCCGGGGTGTGCAGGAGTTCCTTCGACATGCGGCAGAATTCGTCGATATAGAACTGGTAGTTCGTGAAAAGCACGTAGTTCTGAAAGTGCTCCGCTGCCGTTGCCGTATAGTGCTGCAAGCGGTGCAGCGAATAATCGATCCTGGGTGCTGTGAAGGGTGCCAGCGGCATGACACCGTCGGCCGGTTCGTAGGTTCCATTGGCAATGGAATCATCCATGACCGTCAGGTCCGGCAGGTCAAAGATATCGGCGAGCGGTCTTTCCAGATTCGCCGCCGCAGCGCCGCCCTCGACATGCGTGCCGTCGTAAAAGGCAAAATGAAGCGGTATCGGTGTTTCACTGTCACCCACAAGGATCGGCACATCGTGGTTCTTCATCAGCAGTTTAAGCTGCGCCTCCAGATAATGCCGAAACAGATCCGGGCGCGTGATCGTTGCCGCATGCGTTCCCGGTCCTGAAACGAAGCCGTAGGACAGGCGGCTGTCCAGACGCACGTGGCTGTCGGTGACAACCCGGACCTGGGGATAATAGGCCCTGACGTGCTCCTGGATGTTTTCTCCTTCCAGAAGATCGTTGAAATGCGAACGCAAAAAAGCCGTGTTCGCCTCGAAGATGTCTATCAGGCGGTCGACCGCGTGTTTCGCATTTGTAAACACCTCAAGCGGATGCGAAGGCGCCTTGCGCATACGCCTCTTGCCCAGCGGGTAATCGCCGTTGATCAGATTGGACATGAAAGTCTCCTTATTGTTGTTATGGCGAACACACTCCCGCCAGATGTCCCCTGCGTCAATACACGTATCAGGTGTTTTTGAATTTTTTTTCGCAATGAGAAAAATTCTTCAGTCAAACCGAAGCCCAATTTGAACGCCTGACCCCTGCCATCATTGCCCGCAAGTGCTCCAGGGGATTTTGATGCCGTGTCATCAAAGGGAGTTGCGGCAGGTCGTTCCCGTGTGGAGCTGTGAAACGGACTTTCCGCCGGTTCGCAATCCCGGTACTATCGGTATGAATTCTCATCAGGAGCTTCCCCATGAAACGTACCCTATTGAGCCTTGCGGTTGCTGTCTTGCCTATGCTCGGAGCCGGGTTCGCCGCGCAGGCGGCCGATCTGCCCGATCTTGGAGGACGGGAAGTCGTGATTGCGTCGGAAAACACCTATCCCCCGCTTCAGTTCATCGATCCGAAGACCAGCCAGCCGGCGGGTTGGGAATACGAGGCGGTTGCCGAAATCGCCAAGCGGCTCAACATGACGGTCACCTATGAGAACGTAAGCTGGGACGCCATGATCCCCGCGATCTCGGCCGGCGAATATGATGTCGCGATGAACGGCATCACGATACGCGAGGACCGTGCCGAGAAAGTCGCCTTCTCCGATCCCTACATGCGCTCGGAAATGTACATGCTGGTGCGTGCCGACGAAGACCGGTTCACGGACCCTGCAGGTTTCGCCGGCAATGACGACTTCCTCGCAGGCGCACAGCCGGGCACGACACCGTTCTACGTGACCGTCTATGAAGTTCTCGACGGCGACGAGAACAACCAGCGTATCAAGCTTTTTGAAACCTTCGGCGCGGCCGTTCAGGCGCTCAAGGTCGGGGATGTCGACCTTGTTCTGACCGACAGCACCGGCGGGCAAGGGTATGTCAATGCCAACCCGGACACGTTCAAACTGATCGGCGATCCGATGGGGACGGAAGATTTCGGCTTCATCTTTCCGAAGAACACCGACCTGATCGAACCGTTCAACGCCGCGATTGCCAGTATGCGCGCCGATGGGACGCTGGATGCGCTCAACAAGAAATGGTTCTTCGACTACAAGGCGGGTCAGTAACAGCCACAAAGTCTGCCGTTTCGAGGCAGACAGACGCTCGTGTGGCCGGTATCGGGAGAATGCCCGGGGCCGGCCACTTTCTTTTGCATCCGGCCGCAAAAACCGCAAACAACACTCTGCCCGCCCCAACCGCAAGAAAACGCCATGTTCCGAAAAAAGATCGCATCCGCTTCCCCCAAACAGGATTTTCCCTATTGGCTGGCCGCCGCTTGCGTGATCGCCGCCTTTCTCCTGTTCCGGATCGGTACCGACGAAATTTACACGCAGGTGATGGCAACGGTCTCGCGCGGTATCGGCCTGACGATCTTCGTCACGCTCGTGGCGTTCTTCCTGGCCTCCGTGATCGGGCTTCTGCTGGCGCTGGCATCGCTGTCCGGATCGATCGTGTTGCGGCAGTCGGCAAGGTTCTACATCGAGGTCGTGCGCGGCCTGCCGATCATCGTCCTTCTGCTCTATATCGCCTTTGTCGGAACGCCGCTGATTGTCGCGGCGATCAACGCCGTTCTGGAACCACTTGGTGCGGACCCCATGCGCACACGCGACTTTCCGCTGCTCTGGCGGGCGATCGTCGCCCTGATGATCGGCTATTCCGCGTTCATCGCCGAGGTTTTCCGAGCCGGCATCCAGGCGGTCGACAAGGGCCAGATCGAGGCGGCCGAGGCGCTTGGCATGAACCGCTGGCTGCGGTTCCGACTGATCATCTTTCCCCAGGCGCTCAAGACCATCCTGCCGCCGCTTGGAAACGACTTCGTGGCCATGATCAAGGACAGCTCGCTCGTCTCGGTTCTCGGGGTTGCGGACATCACCCAGCTCGGCAAGGTCTATGCCGCCGGGTCTTTCCGCTATTTCGAGACCTATAACGTTGTTGCGCTTATCTACCTTATGATGACCATAACGCTCTCCCTCGCCCTGCGCCGCTTCGAGCGTTCGAAAGAGGTTGGCGGACAGTCGTGAAACAGAGGTTGCACCGGCGGCCGTCTTCGTTTTCTCTTGTCTCCCCTGCGGAGACAGGAAAAGGAGATCAGGCGGATGCGTTCCTTCGAAGAGATCGAGGCTCTGGCGGCAGAGAAGAAGGGCGGAGCCAAGAAGCTCAAGGCACTGCTGGCGGAGCACAACCTGCCCAAGTCCGAGGCCGATCTGAAAAAGACCGGCGACGACCGCTGGCTCTCCATGTTCACCAGGTGCGTGTTCCAGGCAGGGTTCAGCTGGAAGGTGATCGACCAGAAATGGCCGGGTTTCGAGGAAGCCTTCGAAGGTTTCGATGTCGCCCGTCTCGCCTTTCTGCCGGACGAAGCCTTTGAAGCACTCCTGAAGGACACGCGAATTGTACGCAATGGCGCCAAGATCAAGGCCGTGCAGGACAACGCAGTATTTCTCAGGGACCTTGCCACCGAACATGGCAGCGCAGCCGCGTTTTTTGCAAGCTATCCGGTGAGCGACCAGATCGGTCTGATGGATCTCATGAAAAAGCGCGGCAGCCGCCTGGGCGGAACAACGGGTCAACTCGCGCTGCGTTTCATGGGAAAGGAGAGTTTCATTCTCACCGGAGACGTGGTTAACGCCCTCATCCGCGAAAATGTCATTGATAACGACCGCATGTCGAAAAAAAATCTATCAGCCGCGCAGGCGGCCTTTAACGATTGGAAGACAACCAGTGGTCGCAGTTTGAACGAAATCAGCAGAATTCTGGCGTTTTCGGTCGGAACAGCCCATTAACCTCTCATTTAACTTTTACGATTGTAAACAAAGCCTTGATTCAAAGGTAATTTTTCTTTTTTTGACTTAACCGCTGATTTACCAAAACCGGTAACCATGACACTCGAAATTGCGTGAGGTATTGCGTCGCAATGAGTGTACTGAGTACCGGGGTGTCCATCGCGGCACCCCATCCGACTGAAAACACGGAAGCTTCCGCTTCCTGGATGAACACGATCCTGAAGGGCGACTGCGTGTCCGCCCTTGAGAAACTGCCGTCCCGTTCCGTGGACCTGGTGTTCGCGGATCCCCCCTACAATCTTCAGCTGGGCGGGGACCTTCACAGGCCGGACCAGTCCAAGGTCGACGCCTGCGACGATCACTGGGACCAGTTCGAGAGCTTCGAAGCCTATGACGCCTTCACCAGGGCCTGGCTTCTGGCCACGCGCCGGGTGATGAAGCCGGATGGTTCGCTCTATGTGATCGGCTCCTATCACAACATCTTCCGCGTCGGCGCGATCCTTCAGGATCTCGGCTTCTGGATCATGAACGACATCGTCTGGCTGAAATCGAACCCGATGCCGAACTTCCGCGGCAAGCGGTTCACCAACGCCCACGAGACCATGATCTGGGCGGTGAAGTCGAAAGATGCCAAGCCGACTTTCAACTATGATGCCCTGAAGACGTTCAACGACGATCTCCAGATGCGCTCCGACTGGCATCTGCCCCTTTGCACCGGCTCGGAACGGCTGAAGGACGGAAACGGCCAGAAAGTACATCCGACCCAGAAGCCGGAAGCGCTGCTCTACCGCGTGCTCACCGCTTCGTCCAAACCGGGCGATGTCGTGATGGACCCGTTCTTCGGTACGGGAACGACCGGAGCGGTGGCCAAGAAACTGGGCCGCAACTTCGTCGGTGTGGAACGCGAGCAGGACTATATCGATGCTGCGACCGCAAGGATCGCCTCCATCGATACCAGCGACGGCGAAGCGCTTGAAATGCAGCAGGGCAAGCGCGCCCAGAAACGCATTCCCTTCGGCACGCTCCTGGAAAACGGACTGCTTTCCCCAGGGGCGGAACTGACCTGCTCCAAGGGCAAGCACATTGCCATCGTGCGCGCCGACGGCTCGCTCAAGTCCGGTGATCATACCGGGTCGATCCACAAGGTCGGAGCGCTGGTCCAGGGTCAGGAAGCCTGCAACGGCTGGACGTTCTGGCACACCAGAGACGGCGGCACGAAGTCACCCATCGACGAACTGCGCAAGGAAATCAGATCCCGCCTGCAGGGATAAGCAGGCTGACAAACAGAAGCGTTTTCGCGATCCCCGTGAACCCACTTCTCCCCGCCTCCTCACCCGAGGCGGGTTTTCTTTTTTCCGGTCGCACCGCCGCGACCGGCCTGTCCGCTAGCCCAGCCGTTCCAGTAAATCAGCCAGCGCGAGCGGTTCCGTCACCATCGCATCGTGCCCGCTCGCGATCTCCTCAACGGGCCAACCGAGCCTGCGCGCCCGGTCCAGGGCGACAATCGCCGGCCTGTAGGGCGGGTCGGTGCAGCTGATGTAGCTCGCAGGCAGGCCGTTTCCGACCGGGTTCTTCAGATCGAGCGCTGTCGTGAACGTGCGGAAGGGATGCGGTGTCAGGCGCGGCTGGACGAAGGCGATGTCCTCAGGCCGCGCCACGCCGAAGCTTTCCGCCGGTGCCGGCGGCAGTGAAAGCCCGCCGCTTGTTTCCTGCGCCAACCGCGTCCGGTCCTGCGCCATGTCGTCGGGCAAAAGGCTCATCCAGGTTTCGCCCGTGTCCAGCATGATCGCATCGAGATAGATCAGCCTTGCAATGCGCCCGGGTACGAGATCGGCCGCTCCGGTGATCGGGATGCCGCCGAAACTGTGGCCGACCAGGTTGACGTTCTGAAGATCGTTGAACTCAAGGTGGCGAACGATGTCCTCAACAAAGGTCTGAATGGTAATCTCGGGCGACAGCAGATGGGAGCGCTCGCCAAGGCCGGTCTGGGTCGGCGCGGTGACCCGGTGACCGCGTGTGCGCAAAATGTCGGCGACCCGCGACCAGCACCAGCCGCCATGCCAGACACCGTGCACCAGGACGAAGGTTTTCTGGTCCATCAGGTCACTTTCGCCATTGTCTTGCCGGTCATTCCGCAGCTTCCGACGCCGGTTCATACCCGCGAAGCTGTTTCAGCTTGTGGCCGACCTCGACAATCGCTTCGAGAGCCGGGATCAGTTCCTCGCCCAGTGCCGTCAGTTCGTATTCGACAGACGGTGGCGATGTCGGACGCACATGGCGCACAAGCACGCCGCGCTCTTCGAGTTCCGACAAACGAGCCGACAGGACCTTGGACGAGACCGGAGGGATGTCGGTCTTGAGTTCGTTGAACCGGCGCGGGCCAGCCCTCAGGCTCCAGATGACATTGGGCGCCCACGCCCCGGCGATCACCTGCATGCACTCGGTGAGAAGGCACGGTTCCGGCGGTTTCGGGCTCCGGTTCTTGCGCATCTTGAGGCTCATTCTGCCTGTAACTCCGCCGAAATCAGGTTTCTCCAGGGTAACTTGAAAATCATAGTTACCATTAGAAACCTACTTGTCAAGAGTGACCTAAACAAACACCTTCCGGGCATCGAAACGCGAATTGGAGCGAAACAATGAAACTGTTCTACAAGCCCGGCGCCTGTTCCATGGCGGCCCATATTCTCCTGAACGAGGCAGGCGTTGCCTATCAGCTGGAGAAAGTCGACACGGACAAGGGGACAACCGAAACCGGAGCGTCTTTCCTGGACACCAACCCGCGCGGTTACGTCCCGGCACTGAAACTGGAAGACGGTGCGATCCTGACGGAAAACGTTGCGATCCTGCACTGGCTGGGCGAGCAGTTTCCCGGACTTGCCGCAGGCAACGACAACCAGCCTCTGCAACGCTACCGGCAGCTGGAACTCCTGAGCTTTCTGTCGTCCGAACTGCACAAGGCCTTCAGCCCCTACTTCTCCGGCAAGACCTTCTCCGAAAGCGAACAGGCGGCCAACCGGACGAAGCTCGATACGAAACTCGGTCAGTTCGAGAAGCTGCTAGACGGCGACAGACCTTTTCTGCTCGGCACCGCGTTTTCCGTCGTTGACGCCTATGCGTTCGTCATCCTGAACTGGACGAACTTCATCGGCGTTTCTCTGGAAAGCTGGCCCCTCACCAAGGCTTACGTCGCGCGGATCGGCGCACGTCCGGCAACCCGCAGAACCCTCGCAGAAGAAGGACTGGCCGCATGAGTACCGCGATTGCAGATCTCAACACCGTCATCAATGACTATTTCGACGCGCTATATCACTGCGACACCGGTCTGTTGCAGAAGGTGTTTCATCCAAAGGCGGTCTATGCGACGGCGGACGAAACACCCCTCCTCCACCGGACGATGGAAGAATACGTTCCCGTGGTCGCCGCCCGCGTGTCACCGGCCTCCCGCGGCGAAACCCGCAACGACATCGTCGATGAGATCCAGCTTGCCGGCGACAACACCGCCTTCGCCCGCCTTCGCTGCACATTGTCAGGAAACGATTATGTCGACTTTCTGACCTTTGTCCGCGAGGAAGGACGCTGGCGGATCATGGCCAAGGTTTTCCAGATGACCCCTGCAAAAGAGAAAGGTGTCTGAACATGCCTTACGTCAACATTCAAGTGACCCGCGAGGGGGTGACACCGGAACAGAAATCCCGGCTCATCAGGGGAGCGACCGATCTGCTTGTCGATGTTCTGGGTAAAAATCCAGCAACCACATTCGTGGTGGTCGACGAGGTCGAGATGGAAAACTGGGGGATCGGCGGTGTGCCGGTGGAGGAATTCCGGTCGAAAGCCTCGTTGAGCGGCCGCTAGCAACTGGCCATCGAAAGCCGGGGTTCTGCCCGGCTTTCGCCGCTCATTCGGCAGGAATTTGTGAACCATTGCGCCAATCAAAGGTTGCACATTCTTTGCATGAATGCTCAATGTGCGCTTTCAATCAAGGTCTCAAACCGTCGTCTGCCTTTCAATGCCGCGCATCCTTTATCAGACAATACTGGGTGAGAGCTTCAAGCAGGTTCCTGCCCGAATCCGCGAAATGCACACCTTCGCCAGACGCGCCGCCGGAACGGCGAATGTCTGGTGGGGGGCGTCAGCTGCCGCCCGACTGATCTGTCGTCTCGCCTCCCTTCCGCAAGCGCAGAACCATGCGCGCCTTGAAACATCATTCGCGGACATCGACGGCGGTGAACGCTGGATACGCCGCTTTGATGGTCAGCCGTTCATGACCGACATGATTGCAGGCAAAGACGAAGCGTTTCCCTGCATGCTGGAACGGCTTGGCCCTTTCCTCTTCAAGATGCGTGTCACCGCGAGTACCAGCGGCATCGACCTTACACCGGAACATGTTTTTCTTGGGCCCGTGAAGATCCCAAAAGCACTTGCACCAAGGGCAACAGGCCGGGAACGCGTTGAAGACGACCGCTACCGCCTGTCGGTTGAAGTCAGCTTTCCGCTTGTCGGCAAGGTATTCGGTTATGAGGGCACAATCGAGCCTTGCGAATTGGTGTCTGATCCCGAATTGGCCTAACCGCATTGGCTCACTCAAAGCAGATCAACGATGGGCAACCTCATCCTGCGAAATTTGAGATGCAACGGCATGGATGCCATGGTCACGCCATGGCATGACCTGAAGGTTTAACCGCTCCCCCCGCGCGTCATTCCGGACAAGCGCAGCCAAAGCTTTGCACCGAGCCGGAATCCAGGCTTGTGCACGTGCCGGAGGCGCGGCCGGCTTCGCTCTCTTGTCCGGAATGACAGACAAAGAATGTGAACCTCATCCTGAGGAAGCGCGCCAGCGCTGTCTCGAAGGATGGGCCGCACCCGCTGAATTTGCCGCCATCCTTCGAGACGGACCTCCGGTCCTCCTCAGGATGAGGAGGATCTTGTGGCGACCGGGTTTGTGCGCTGACCAGTTTCCATTCACCCGTCAAAGCAGTTGTCATTCCGGCTGAAGCGAAGCGGAAGGCCGGAACGCAGTAACCACCTGTTTCTCCTTCTTCTTTCAAACTCAGGCCTTGTGGGATACTGGGTCCCGGTCTTGCCGCTTAAACGGCAAACCGGGAAACGATCCTGTATCCCGGCTTGGCGCTGGAAGGAATTCCGTTTCCTCCGCAACCAGACAAACTCAACAGCGCTGTCTCGAAGGATGGGCCGCACCCGCTGAATTTGCCGCCATCCTTCGAGACGGACCTCCGGTCCTCCTCAGGATGAGGAGGATCTTGTGACGACCGGGTTTGTGCGCTGACCAGTTTCCATTCACCCGTCATTGCCGGACCTGATCCGGCAATCCATGCCGTAGATTTTCGGCGCTACACAACGCCTTCAATTCACGCGAAGCCGACCAGAGCCCTGCGGCGTTTGCCGACCGAAAGGGCCAGCCTGTCATTGGCCTTCAGGTCGCCGGTTCCGATGCGCCGTTTCGGATCGTCGACGATCCGGCTGTTGAGGCGGACGCCGCCGCCTTCCACCAGACGCCGGGCCTCGCCGTTCGATGCAGCAAAGCCGATGGCAACCACGAGTTCCAGAAGACCAAGCCCGTCGGCAAGTCGCCCGAGCGGCAGCATGTGCGTGGGCTCCAGTATTTCGCCTTCGCCGGCAAACAGGGCGTCTCCCTGCTGCAGGGCCGCGCGGGCTTCCTCGGGTCCGTGGACAATGGTCGTGACCTGGGTCGCCAGGATTTTCTTGGCCTCGTTCAGCTCCGCACCCTCAAGGGCCGAGAGCCTTTCCACTTCGCTGATCGGCAATTCCGTGAACAGGCGCAGGCATTTGCCGACATCGGCGTCTGCCGTGTTGCGCCAGAACTGCCAGAAGCCGAAGGGTGACAGATGTTCGGGATGCAGCCAGACGGCGCCCGCGGCGGTCTTGCCCATCTTGGCACCGCTCGCGGTTGTCAGCAGCGGCACCGTCAGACCATGCAGCTTGCGGCCATCGCGCCGGCCGAGTTCAACACCGTTGACGATATTGCCCCACTGGTCAGAGCCACCGACCTGCAGGACACAGTCGTGACGTTTGGCCAGCTCCAGAAAATCAACGGCCTGAAGCATCATGTAGCAGAATTCCAGAACCGTCAGCGGCATCTGTGCGTCCAGGCGCGACCTGACGCTGTCGAAGGTCATCATGCGGTTGACGGTGAACTGGGATCCATAGTCGCGGAGAAATTCCAGGAAGCGGAACTCGTTGAGCCACTCCGCGTTGTCGACCAACAGGGCACCATCCGGACCGTCCATGTCGACCAGCCGCTCGACCGACCGCCGGATGGTGGCGATGTTCGCCGAGATCTGGCGCTCCTCAAGGAGGGGCCTGGCATCATTGCGAAAGCTCGGGTCGCCGATCTGACTTGTGCCGCCGCCGAGAACGACGATCGGGCGATGCCCGAGTTTCTGCAGCCAGCGCATGGTCATCAGCGGCATGAGGTGGCCGACATGAAGACTGGCGGCGGTGGCATCGAAGCCGGCATAGGCCGTGACCGGTCCTTCGGAAAGCCTCTTGTCGAGCGCTTCAACGTCCGTGCACTGGTGCACGAGACCGCGTTCCAGAAGCACGGCGAGTGCTTCCGATTTGAGCTTTGTCGCCGGTTTTCCGGCTTCAATCATGTGCTTGGTCATTTTGGGCTTCCTGGTTTCCCCGCCAGGAGCCCTTGAAACCAAAAAGCCGCCTGACGCGGCGGCTTTTTTAGGTTTCTAAGAAATGAGCAAGATCCTACGCAGCCGCCTGTATGTCGGTGACGTAATAAAAATACACGAAGGTCGCGGTCATCTTGGTCATGACAGTCTAGATGCGACACGTTGCGTGCAGAGTCAAGACGCTAGTTGCCGGTCGTGTTCATGGCCCACGATGTGTTGCATTTTTTCAAGACAGGTCCACGTCCGCCTCACCGCGACCCAGTAGAACCGGCATGATCAGGTCTTCCTCGTCCGTCAGATGACGTTTGAGCCCCATCAGCATCGCCACGCTTGCCCGCTCGTAAGCATCGGTTGCACCGCGTATTGCGTCGAGATCCTTGTCACGGACTGCAGTGAACAGCTGAGTGGCGTTCAGAACGACCGCTTCCATCCGCTGGTGCAACTGCGCATGATCGGCTTCCAGAAGCTCAAGGCCCGGAAGGAGATCCGGCTCAAGCTTCAGCAAAGCGGGAAAGTACTGCTGGTCTTCCACCATGTTGTGGGTGTGCAGTTCCGACAGAAAGCGCTGAAGCTGAGGTGCCAGCATGTTCGAGAAACGCTCCGCGGGTAGCTGGTTTTCCCGATACTGCTTCAGCTGGTTGATCAGGATATTGCCCATGTTCCGAAAACCGTCATGGCGGTTCAGCCAGAGCTCCGACACCGGACCGTAATTCTCGTGGCTCAGCCAGTCACCACGGGAAATGTCCTGAAACAGAAACCATTCAGGTGGCAGGCCCTGCCGGACATCCAGCTGGAATTCGCTGGAGGGGCCAGCGTCAGGCCTTGGCTTGCGCATCAGCCGGAAGGTCATTTCGCAGGGTTGCCGCCTGCCCAATTGCAAGTGAGATATCATTTTTTTCAACCAGTTAAAAACATGACAGATAGACGACTGGACCTGAACCGCCGGTCGGACAATCCAAACCGGTGCAAGTCACTGCACCGAGAGTGGACGGGTGAAAAGAACGGCCTTGTTGTCTCCGTTGAAGTAACGCAGTTCGTAGCTGCCCGCTTTTTCAGGTGCCGTCAGACTGACAGTCTGCGCGTCAATGTCTCCTGACCAGACGCGTCTTTCGAATACGGCGCGGCCATTGCCGCTGCGCCCCGCCGGGTCCCAGATCTGCACCGAATCGTAGCGCGCACCCGGGCCCTTCCAGGAAACCGAAAACTTCGTTTCCGTCTCGACGCTGTCCGGTCCGTCTATCGACAGTTCAAGCGGAACGACCGTGATCGGACGGGTCAGCAGGACGGTCTTGTTGTCGCCGTTGAAATAGCGCAGTTCGTAGTTGCCCGGTTTGGCGGCACTCGGCAGGGTGACCTTGCTGTTGTCGAAATCGTCGTTGCGCAGACGCTTTTGATGCACAACACGGCCATCGCCCGCTCTTGCTCTTGGATCGAAGAATTGCACGCTGTCATAGCGCGCGCCGGGGCCGGTCCAGGTCACCGTCAGATGCCGGCCCTGGCCGATCTCGTCCGGCGCTGCAAGCTCGACAACGGTCGCGGTCACCTCGATCGGAAACGATGCCAGAACCGCCTTGTTGTCTCCGTTGTAGTACTGGAGTTCATAGGGACCCGGCTTTACCGGGCCGGGCAAGGTAACCCTCTGGTTTTCGAAATCATCATTCCTCAGGCGTTTTTCGTGCAGTTTCTTACCGCTTGCGGGATCGACCAGCTTGACGCTGTCGTAGCGGGCGCCGGGGCCGACCCAGTCGACGACGATCGGACTGCCGGCTTCTGCCGCTTCTTCCGTTTCGAGCGTGACCACCGCCTCGATAATCTGCAGCGGACGTGTGGCAAGCACCGCCTTGTCCTCTCCCGCGTAATAGCGAAGCTCATAGGTGCCCGGTTTTGCCGGTGTCGGCATGGTCACCTTGTTGTTGTCGAAATCATCGTTGCGAAGCCGCTTGTTGTGCAGAACCTTGCCTTCGCCCCCGCGCGCACTGACGTCATAAAGTTCGACCGCATCGTAGCGCCCGCCCGGACCGATCCATTCAACGGTTACGGGACGGGCCATGGCGATCTCGTCGGGCGCAAACAGAGCCACCTCCGCCGGGGTCACCTCGATCATGCGCGTTGCCAGAACCTGCCGTCCGGAACCATCCCAGTAGCGAAGTTCATAGGCGCCGGGTTCGGTTACCACCGTCATGGACACCCGGTTGTTGTCAAAGTCGCCATTGACGACCGACTTGGAGCGCAGGCGCTTGCCCTCGCCCCCGCGCGCACCGGGGTCAAAAAATTCCACCTGGTCGTAGCGTCCGCCCGGCCCCTGCCAGGTGACATCGATCCTGGAGCCGATTTCCGCGCGGTCCGGCGCTTCAAGCGAGGCCTCTGGCAATTGCGCCGGAACGGCAGCCGCTTCCTTTACGGGTGCCGTTTCGACGGTCGCCGTCAGCGCGTCGGACAGTTCCTCGGTGCTGCCGGCCTGAATATAGAGACCTCCGGTGTTTTCAGCGAGGCAGGCAACCTGGCGGCCTTCCTCTTCGCTCAGTCCGAAACCGATGACGTGGGCGGTGAAGTTCACGCCCAGTCTGGCAAGTTCGTTGCCGAGCGCGCAGGGATCGGCGTTGCAGGTTTCAATCCCGTCGGTCACCAGCACGACGGTTGCCTTGTCCTCGGTGAAGCGGAGCGTTTCGGCGGCCTGGCGGACAGCCGCCGAGAGAGGTGTCTTCCCTTTGGGTGTGATGGCGTCTGTTGCCGCCTTGATGGCAGCAGCGGTTCCCGGGCCCGGCGGCACGACAAGTTCGATATCGGAACACTTGCCTTTTTCCCGGTGGCCATAGGCAAACAGTCCGAGTTCCAGATCGCCCGGCAGGTTTCCGAGAACCCCGGACATTGCATCGCGTGCTATTTCGATCTTGGTCCGGCCCTCGATCTGCCCCCACATGGAGCCGGAGCCGTCAAAAACGATGGCAACCCTGTCGGCGGCCTGAGAAACTGAAGAAAAAACGGAAAATGCGGTTATTGCCAAAACAAACGGTCGAAACATGGTTCCCCCGACAAATGTGTCCAACGACGTGTCGTAAGGTAACCGTGCCACATGTCCAGTCCGTCGCCTAGGGTCAGGGCTCACATATTGCCGGCTTTCACAGTCCTCAGCAGAACACTGCGCCGGCATCACTGAGTTCCTGTTTCAGCGGCCCCCATTTCTTTGGGGTTGCCGTCAGGGTCCCCGGCTCCCTGATCTCGACCTGGTAGCCGCGTGCAAGCGCGCCTTTCGCCGTCAACTGAACACAGTGGCAGGAATCCAGTCCGACCAGCGTCAGCCTTCCCACGCTGTGCGCGGCAAGCCACGCCTCGAATGCCGCGCTGGAGAACGTGTCCCCGATCGACTTTTCGAAAATCGGCGCTTCCGCCGTTTCGAGGGCCGGATCAATGCGCAACCCCTTCCGGCCCGGCGTTCCCGCCCCTTTTGCGACCAGTTTCATGATCAGGATCGCCAGCTTGTCCCGGAACACATGCTTTACGAATGCCACGTGCATATCGGCAACACGGGCTGCTGCAACAGACCGATTGATCTCCGCGATGGCGGCATCCCTGTAGCCGGGTTCAAATGCGTTGGCGCCGGTGCTGCGCGTGAAATCCTCCTGCACATCAATCACCACGAGGGCCGCGTTCGGGCGCTTGCCCGGATCGATCCTGTCCCCTTTCGTCGGCGTGCCGATCTTGCGCATGATTTTGAACGTGTAAAGAACCAGACCTGCCAGAACGACGGCAAACAGTCCGATCACGCTCCATAGTCCAACCATCGTTTCACTCCTGATGTGCCGTTGTCAGAAAGGTCTCGGACGATCGGGATCGTCCTCATAATCCGCAAAATGATCGAGCATGGCGCAGAGCACCTGTTGAGACGAACGGAGATCCTGCTCGGTGAACTGCCGGCAGATCATCTCCATCTCGTTATTCTCCGAAGCCCGGATCTCGGCAAACATTGTCCGGCCACGTTCGCTCAAACTGAAGAGAGGCGAGCGTTTGTGCGCCGGATTCGGCCGACGCTCGACGAACTCTCCTTCCTCCAACGCGTTCATCAAAAGCTGAATCTGCTGACGGGCGAGAAACAGCGTTCGTGCGGTGTCGGGAACGGAAAGAGGTCCGGTTTCGCTGAGAACCTCCATCACCGCCCGCATGCCGACCGTGACGCCGGTGCCGTTCAGCTTGGCTTCCACGGCCCTGGCAAGACGGCGATGAACCGGCCGGATCAAGCGGATGATTTCATAGAGTTCAACGGGTTTGTTCATTTCAAGCCTCTTTGACAATTTTATTGCCATATTGACAATTTTATTGTCAATATTTGATTTCGATTTGCTGACCTCTTCCTGAAAAGCGCAGGACGTCCCGGAATGAAAAACCCCGGCACGTGGCCGGGGCGACTGTCAGGGCACAAAAGGCTAGTGCGGTGAATTTGAAGTTCGTTCGAAGCCCGCTGCAAAATGAGTCGAACTTCAGATTCAGGTGACTAGCGCATCACAACCGCATCAGGGGGCAACCAGCTTGACCGGTTCCGGTTCAACCGCGATCTCGCACTTGACCGAGTTGGCGATGAAGCAGACGTCATGCGCTTTTTCATGGATCGCCGTCAGCCATTCCTGATCCGGCTTCTCGGTGCCGATCAGCGTTATCTCTGGACGCAGCACGACTTTGGATATTGCCATCTTGCCTCGGGCGACACGGCTCATTTCACCTTCCGCGTGGTCGCTGTAGCTGGCGACATTGAAATTCGCGCGCCTTGCGAGATCGAGAAACCAGAGCATGTGGCAGGACGAGATTGCCGCCACGAACGCCTCTTCCGGATCGACGGCTGCTTCCACCGAATGCGGCAGTGGAACGACGGTCGGCGAAGCGCTGGCGGGAACTTCAAGCCCCCCGTCAAACCGCCAGATATGACCGCGCGAATATGCGTTTGCCGCATAATCACCGTCGCAGGCCCACTCAACCAATGCCTTGTAGAAATGCCCCGCCATGGTTCACAAAGTCTCCAGAAATGCCTTGTAGGCCGCAGCGTCGAGCAGTTCGGAAAGTTGACTTTCGTCGCCGACCTTCATCTTCAGGAACCAGGCAGAGCCCTCCGGGTCCTCGTTCACTTTTCCAGGTTCCTCGGCAAGAGCCTCGTTGATCTCGAAAACCTCGCCATCGATCGGCGCGTAGACTTCGCTCGCGGCCTTGACCGATTCAACAACCCCGGCCTCGTCGCCCTGTGCCATCTCGGCGCCGACTTCAGGGAGTTCGACGTAAACCACATCGCCAAGTTGCTCTTGCGCGTAAGCCGTGATGCCGACGGTTGCCACACCTGCCTCGACAGAAATCCATTCGTGATCTTTTGAGTAATAGGTCGTCATGTCGTCATCCTAAGTCAGCGTTTATCCGGGAAGAAGCAAGGGAAGCCGACAGGGGCGCAGCGGATCCGGTTCGTGCGAAGAAGACCGGTGAACGGTGTGCCGGTGTTTCGAAGCGCACTATATGAGTTCTCGACGGCGTCAAGAAAGGCACGTCAGCGTTGCCGGTCATCCAGGTCCCCGTGTTCAGAGCGCAGCCATCCACCAGGGATTCGCCTTCCCCGCCAGCCAGCACCCCCTCTGTCTGAGAACCTGAGAGATTTCCCGCAGGACGCGAACACGGCATCCGGCAGCTACTCCGTCGGTGAGCACTCCACCAAAGGCTTGGCGGAGCACTGCTTTCCAGAGCGTTTTTTCCCCTGCGGTCCTTTTGCCTGAGAGTTTCCGGGGCGGTTGCTCCTTCGGCACCGGGCGTGTCAGCCCGATTTCTCCCGCATGGGACTAGCGCGCAAAAACACGCCCACCAGGGCACGACCCTGAGTGGAAACGGATTGTGAGAGGGCAACATGCCCTTGTCAATACGGGAGAAACTGCAAGAAACCTGCGAAGACAAAGAAGTCCGGGATGCAGGCGCTGCCGGCTTAGCGGCGGCGTCCCTCGTCAAAGCCGAACACGACCTTGACGCTCGCGCCCTGCGGTATCGTGAACTTGTCTTCAATCAACGTCCACTTTTCCGCCGGAGCCCCTTCGTTGAGCGTGACCGGAACGGTCAGAACCTCGGAGCTGAGGGGTTCGGCACCCGATCCGCCGGGAACGACGGCAACCCGGAGAGGCAACTTCACCTCGCCCCCCTTCCAGGCCGGTCCGGGCGTCACATCGCCTGACAAACCCACCTTCATGCGCCGTCCGCCATCGGCTTCCTGCGTACAGCTGTTCGCCCAGTCCTCAACAGTTGCCTGGTAGAGCAGCCCTTCCGATTCGTCCTGTTTCCCGCGTACATAGTTCCGGATCAGGAACGTGTTCGATTTAAGCTCCATCGGCGGACACGGAACCGGAGGAGCGAACGTTGCAGGTGAGACCTCAATCGGTTCCTGGCCTCCGCTGATGATCTTGCCCGCGACACTGTCGGCACCGCCGCCGCACCCGGCGAGCACCGCCGCACAGATACCGGCCGACAGACAGGTCTTCAGTTTCACATTCGCAAGAGCCTGAAACGCAGAGATCATCATTTTTCCATTAGATCGAACAGCAACATGGCGGAGTGTCATAGCAGGAAGACCGATCCTTGGCGAGATCACTTCACAGGAAAGCTTCAAGCAGCACAATGTGGCTGAATTAGTGCGCAGTTCCGCACACCCGACTTGACAGGAAACGGCTTGAACCCCTTATTGCGCCTATGAGGATTTGCTGAAAGGGCAATATGAGCATCCCCGAGCAGAACAAACCACCGCTTTCCATCCGTCTTTGTGCACCACGCGGGTTTTGCGCAGGCGTTGATCGGGCAATCCAGATCGTTGAACTGGCGCTCGAAAAATACGGCAATCCGGTCTACGTGCGTCACGAAATCGTGCACAACAAATTCGTTGTCGACGGTTTGAAGGCGAAAGGCGCGGTGTTTGTCGAAGAGCTTGACGAGATTCCCGCCGGTGACATCGACAGGCCGGTGATTTTTTCGGCGCACGGTGTGCCCAAGTCCGTTCCGCAGGACGCACAGGCACGCAACATGTTCTTCCTGGACGCGACCTGCCCGCTCGTCTCCAAGGTTCACAAGGAAGCGCAGATCCACGATCGCCGCAACCGTGAGGTTCTCTTGATCGGGCATGCCGGTCATCCGGAGGTAATCGGCACAATGGGTCAGTTACCCGAGGGCACGGTGGCGCTCATCGAAACCGAAGAAGACGCGCGCCGGTTCGAGCCGAAATCCGACAAGAACCTCGCCTATATCACGCAAACCACCCTTTCGGTTGACGACACGGCTGGAATTGTCGCGGTCCTGAAGGAACGCTTTCCCGAGATCGTTGCCCCTCACAAGGAAGACATCTGCTACGCGACCACGAACCGGCAGGAAGCCGTGAAGCATGTCGCGCCGAGCGTGGATGCGATGGTTGTTGTCGGTGCGCCGAATTCGTCGAATTCACAGCGGCTTCGGGAGGTCGCCGAGAGAGCCGGCTGCCGGGTTTCCGTTCTGATACAACGGGCAAGCGACATCAACTGGCCCGACTTTGACAACATTGGTTCCCTTGGGCTGACTGCCGGCGCATCAGCGCCGGAAACCCTGGTCGAGGAGATCATCGACGCGTTTGCACAACGTTTCAGTGTAACCGTCGAGACCGTGCGAACAGCCGAAGAAACCATTTCCTTCAATCTGCCACGGGAACTCAGAGACGTGGTCTCGCCTGCCCGCGCAGCGACCGGGTAACAAGATGGCCGTATATACCGAAGTGACCGATGAAGAGCTGCAGGCTTTCATCGGCTCCTACGATGTTGGACGCCTGCTCTCCTTCAAGGGCATTGCCGAAGGCGTGGAAAACAGCAATTTCCTGGTTCACACCGACAAGGCGTCATACATCCTCACGCTCTATGAAAAGAGGGTGAACCCGGATGACCTGCCGTTTTTCCTGAACCTGCTGCAGCATCTCGCCGGCAAAGGCCTGTCATGCCCGACACCGGTGCCCTCGAAAGACGGAATTCTGCTCGGTGAACTGGCCGGCCGTCCTGCCGCTCTTGTCACCTTTCTGGAAGGGATGTGGGTCAAGCGACCGCGGGTCGAACACTGCGCCGAGCTCGGCAAGGCCATGGCCGAGTTGCATCTGGACGGACGGGATTATGAGGGTTTTCGAACCAATGCGCTCAACGTCGACGGCTGGCGGCCGCTGTTTGACCAGTGCAGCGACCGGAGCGACGACGTTCTTCCAGGGCTCGGGGCTGAAATCGCAAGCGAACTGGACCATCTGGAAAAGGCCTGGCCGGACAACCTGCCGAATGGCGTCATTCATGCCGATCTCTTTCCGGACAACGTGTTCTTCCTCGGCGACGAATTGTCCGGATTGATCGATTTCTACTTTGCCTGCAATGACGCGCTTGCCTATGACATCGCGATCTGCCTGAACGCCTGGTGCTTTGAAAAGGACCTGTCGTTCAACGTGACCAAGGCCAGAGCCCTCCTGAAGGGCTATACGAGCGTGCGGCCGCTCGAGGCTGATGAATACACGTCCCTGCCGACGCTGTGCCGGGGGGCCGCCCTCCGGTTCCTGCTCACGCGGCTGTTCGACTGGCTGAGTGTGCCGGAAGGCGCACTCGTCACGCCAAAGGATCCGCTGGAATACCTCAAGAAACTTCGATTTCACCAGACGATCGAAGGCACGCAGGCTTACGGGCTGGAACGATGACGGCTCAGAACCGCGTGACGATTTTTACGGACGGCGCGTGCTCGGGCAATCCGGGACCCGGCGGATGGGGCGTGCTGCTGCGCTTCGGCGAACACGAGAAAGAGCTGAAGGGCGGGGAACCGGAGACCACCAACAACCGCATGGAACTGACGGCCGCCATTGAAGCCCTCAACGCCCTCAAGCGACCCTGTGCCATCGACCTCTACACGGACAGCACTTACGTGCGCAGCGGTATCCGTGAATGGCTGGCGGGCTGGAAACGCAAGAACTGGCGTACCAGCAACAACAAGCCGGTGAAGAACGCAGATCTGTGGCAAGCCCTTGACGAGGCGCAACAGCGCCACGACGTGACCTGGCACTGGGTCAAGGGGCATGCCGGCCATCCTGACAACGAGCGCGCGGATGAACTGGCGCGCGGCGGCATGGCCCCGTATAAGAACGGCGGCTGATTTCCCGTTTCGAACGGAAAAGGACATCGCGTGAGAGTATTCTGGTGGTCCGCCCCGGTTTCAAAGCGTCCGTCGGTACCGGACATGCCCGGTTCCGTGCTCATCATGGCGAATCCGACGTCCGGCGGTTACAAGGCGGACTTCCTCGACAGTGTGCGTAACCGTCTCGAAGATCTGGGCTTCCGGACTGTCATCAGGCTTACGAAACACGCGGGGGAGATCGGCGAGACATGTGCCGATCCCGACTTCAACGTCCGCACACTTGTCATTGCAGGCGGCGACGGGTCGATCAATGAGGCACTTGCAGGTCTGCAGCATCACCCCAGGCCGCCGCAACTTGCCGTGATCCCGTTCGGAACCGCCAATGTTCTTGCCCTGGAACTCGGCCTGCCGCGAAATCCGCGCGCAATCGCCGAGATGATCCACAAGCAGAAAACAAAGCCGCTGCATTTCGGTCTTGCCAATGGCAGGCCGTTCGTTCTCATGGCCTCCAGCGGTTTCGACGCGGAGGTTGTTCATGCGGTGCCGCTGGCTCTCAAAAGAAAACTGGGCAAGCTGGCCTATGTGATCACGGCGCTCAAGATCGCATTCAAACGCAAGGCAACGAAGCTGAACATTCTGCTTGATGGGGAAACGCTGTCAGGAAAGTTTGCGGTTGCCAGCAATGCGCGTCACTACGGCGGCCCTTTTGTCATCTGTCCGGGCGGCGCAACGGACCCGGGCCTGCACATGCTCGTGCTTGAAAGGGACGACCCCTGGTCATCCCTGCAATATGGGATTGCATTGATGACGGGCCGGATTCACAAGGCCAAAGGTGCGGCTGTGCGCCCGTTCTCGACCGCAAGAATCACCGCCACAAGACCCGTCGCAGCCCAGGTCGACGGCGACCCGTTCGGCGCAACGCCTGTCGATATCCGGAAAACCGACAAAACAGTTCCCGTTCTGGTTCCCTGAAAACCTCTTTGCCGGCGCGTTTTTTATGCGCTTTCAGCTTCCGCCGGCATCTTTCGAAGCATTTTGGTGGCCTCGGACGCGGACATCGCTTCCCCGAAGAAGAAGCCCTGGGCATATTCACAGCCGAGCTGGTAGAGCTCGAGCGCATCGCCTTCGCTCTCCGCCCCTTCCGCAACCACCGACATGCCCAGATCGTGTCCCATGGCGACGATCGTACCCAGGAGAACCGACCGTGCGGACGAATTGTTCGGCTTCACGAAGGACTGGTCGATCTTGATCGTGTCGAACGGGAAACGCTGCAGGTAGGACAGCGACGAGTGGCCGGTGCCGAAGTCGTCGAGCGACAGGCCTGCGCCCAGGCCGCGAAGCCGTTCAAGAACCTTTGCCGAATATTCGGGGTTGGACATGACGAGAGACTCCGTCAATTCCAGCTTCAAGGTTCCCGGCTCTAGCGAAGTTCTGGACAGGACGGCCTTCACGTCGTTGATCAGGTCCTGCTTCAGGAGCTGCCTCGATGACAGGTTGACGGACACGAAGAGCGGCCGTTGCATCGGGTATTCCCGCTGCCAGAACGCAAGCTGCTGCGCTCCCTTGTCGAGAACATACATTCCCAGTTCGTTGATCAGCCCGGACTGTTCGGCGATCGGAATGAATTCGGACGGTGCGATCTTGCCGCGCTTGGGATGGGTCCAGCGTGCGAGCACCTCATATCCCGCGATCGACTGGTCCTCCAGGCGAACGATGGGCTGGAAAAAGACACCGAGGGTCTCTTTCTTGATGGCATCGCGCAGATCCGCCTCAAGATCGACGATGTTCTTGTCGAGCGGCCGCAGGATCGGGCGGAACACTTCCTGCCGGTCCCCCCCAAGCCGCTTGGCATGGTTAAGCGCGATCTCGGCGTTGGTCAGCATGTCTTCGACGGCCTGCTTGCCGCCTTCGAAAAAGGCTATACCGACCGAGCAGGTCAGGAAGATTTCGCGGTCACCGAAGGTAATCGGCGCACGCACCACCTTTCGCAGCGCGTCGGCAAGGGCGACGATCCTGTCCGGCTCCTGCTCTGAGAGCAGCACCAGCCCGTATTGATCGCCGGACAGGCGTCCGAGCGTGTCCTGCTGGCCGATGAGGCGTCCGAGCCGGCGTGCCACGGTCAGCAATATACTGTCGCCGGCCGACAGGCCGATGCTGTCGTTCACCTGCTTGAAGCGGTCCAGATTGAGGACCAGAAGCGTCGGCTTCGATGTTTCCTCCGCCTTCGAGCGAACGACGCTCGTGCGCAGCCGGTCGACGAACAGCTCGCGGTTGGGCAGGCCCGTCAGATTGTCATGCACCGCGTCGTGCAGCAGGCGTTCCTCGGCCGTGCGTTCCTCGGTCACATCCAGCAACGTACCGACACACCTTATGACTTCGCCATCCGCGCCGATGATCGGCCGTGCACGCAGGCGGAACCAGCGAAAATGGCCGTCTTCGGATCTCAGGCGGAACGTTTGCATGACCTTGCCGCGGCGCTGGTCGATGACCGCATCGAGGGTCGCGCGGAACCGGTCGCGGTCCTGCGGATGCAGGACTTCCAGCCAGTCTCTTGCCGGACCTTCCAGAGCCCCCCGTTTCAGGTTGAGGAGTTCTTCCACCTCATTGCCGGTGTAGATCCTGTCGCGGTCAATGTCCCAGTCCCAGATGATGTCGCCTGCACCGGTCAGGGCGAGCGCCTTGCGTTCGACATCGGAGATGAGTCCCTGCGCAATGGCGCCGCCTGCGAAGGCGTGCTGCATCACAGTGAAGCCGATCAGGAGAACGATCAGCACGAGGCCGCCACCGAGCGCCGGCTGAACAATGTCGTTGGAAAGGTAGCCGGTCACGGTCATCGCGGATCCGATGAGCCAGGCGATCAGCAGGCACCATGTCGGGATCAGGAGGATCGCGCGGTCATAATGCTGGAACGCCAGGACCGCGATCGTTAGGAACCCAAGCGCGCCGATGACGGCAAGTGAAAGCCGCGCGATGCCGGCCGCGATCGACGGATCCCAGACCGCAACGCCGAGCAGCCCGAGGATCAGGATCAGCGTTGTCAGCGCCAGATGGGAATAGTGGATGTTCCAGCGATTGAGATTGAGGTAGGCGTAGAGAAAGATCAGCAAACTGGCCGCTAGCATGACCTCGGCGCAGGCGCGCGCCAGCTGGCTGCTGCCGCCGTCGAGATTGAAGACAAGCCCCCAGAAGCCGAAGTCGATGCACAGATAGGCCAGAACGGACCAGGCAAGGGCGGCCGTGGCCGGAAACATCACCGTGCCCTTGACCACGAACAGGATCGTCAGGAACAGCGCCAGCAGGCCGGAAATGCCGAGAATAATCCCGCGATACAGCGTGTAGGCGTTGATCGTTTCCTTGTAGACGTCCGGTTCCCAGATCCGGACCTCGGGCAGGTTCGGCGTCGTCAGCTCCGCCACGAAGGTGACGATCGACCCGGGATCCAGCGTCACCAGGAAGACGTCCGCTTCAAGGCTCTTGAGCCGCACCGGCGCAATGCCCTGGCTCGGCGTGATTGCGGTGATGCGGGACGATCCCAGATCCGGCCAGAACAGATCCGATCCGTCCAGCTTGTAATTCGGCACAACAATCAGCCGGTCGATCTGTTCATCGCTGGTATTGGCGAGTGCGAAGACGGCCCAGTTGGTGTTGCTTCCGTCACGCGAGGGCACTTCGATCCGGCGCACGATCCCGTCGGCACCCGGCGCGGTCGACACCTGGAGGCGTGTTCCGGCATCCCGGTGCATCTCGATCGAATCCGTGACGTCCAGCGCCTCGACGTCGATCGGAACGGGGATCGGTTCGAGAGCACTCGCGGGCGCACCTGCAAGCGCCGCAACAACAGTGCAAAAGACAAAAAACGTACGTCTGATCAAATTAAGGATCTGATCGGCTGAAAAAATCGACATGGAGCGAAGAACTACCGGGTTGTGGCTCATGTCACAAGAATTCTTTCAGCATACCCTCTACACTGGGCGTGATTTTCCCTGAAAACGCTGCGTGGTCCTCCGCAAGACATGCAAAAAGCAGATGATCCTGCCAAGTTCCGTTAATTAACAGGTAGTTGCGCGCATATCCTTCCCGGCGAAACCCGGCATTCTCGAGCAGACGTATGGACGGTGTGTTGACCGGTATGCAGGCCGCCTCGATGCGATGAAGGTTCAGGACGTTGAAGCAAAACGGCAAAATCATGGCGACGGCCGCGGACATGTGCCCCTTGCCGGCGTGACGTTCCCCCATCCAGTAGCCTAGCGTCGCCGACTGGCTGACACCGCGCCGGATGTTGCTCAGCGTCAGTCCGCCGAGAATGTCCTGCGTTCTGGAGCGGAAAAGCAGGAAGGTCAGGCTGCGGCCTTCCTTGCGGTCTTTCGAATAGCGCCGCAGACGCCGCCGGAAACCGGATTTCGTCAGATCGTCCGACGGCCAGAGCGGTTCCCACGGCTTCAGGAATGCACGGCTGTCCTCGCGCAGTTCCGCCCAGGCCTTGAAGTCGCACATCAGCGGCGGGCGCATGAAATAGCCCCCCGCTTCAATAAGCAGCTCGGCGTCAGGTGCAGATCCCGGCCGTAGCAACGCCATGCACAAAACTCCGTGTCTACAAGGAGGCGGCCCGCAATACCGGCCCCTGCTCCAGTCTTCCCGTCAGGTCATCGACCGTCATGATGCCGTCCACAGGGCCGATCGCAGTCAGCGTTGGCGCCGTGCCGACAAAGGTCTCATGCGCCACCCGGCGCATATCCTCCGCAGTGACAGCCTCGATCTTACTCGAAATTTCGTCCGGACCAAGTACACGTCCGTGCACCAGGATTTGCCGCGCGATCTGCCCCGCCCGTGCCGCGGGGCTCTCAAGGGCCATCATCAGTCCCGCCCGTATCTGCGCTCGTGACCTGGCGACTTCCTCGTCTGTGATCGTCTGTGACGCCGAAACCAGTTCGTCGGCAATCATCGGCATGAGTGCGGCGAGATCGTCATGGCTGGTCGCGGCATGCAAGCCGAACAAACCGGTGTCGGAAAAGGCCCAGTGAAAGCTATAGATCGCATAACACAGCCCGTGCTTTTCCCGAATTTCCTGGAACAGCCGTGACGACATCCCGCCTCCCAGGACGGATGCAAGGATCTGAATGGTGTAATAATCGTCGGACTTGTAGGGCAGACCTTCAAAACCGATCAGCACCTGGGCTTCCATCAGGTCCTTGCTGCGCAGGGTTTCGCCGCCTTGATATTGTGCGGTCGTATCATCCGCCGCGGCCCTGCCGTCGAAACCGCTGAATTTCTCGCGCGCCATGGCGACAAGTTCATCATGGTCAACGGCACCTGCAGCGGCCAGGACCATGTCTGGCGCCCGGTAACGATCCGCGAGATACGCATTGAGGGCGTCCCTGTTGAACCCCTGTACTGTTTCCGGTGTCCCCAGAATGGGACGCCCGATTGCCTGGTCCGGCCACGCGGTTCCCTGAAACAGATCGAAAGCCTGGTCTTCCGGTGAATCGTTGGCCGCGCCGATTTCCTGGAGAATGACATGCTGTTCGCGCGCCAGTTCCTGGGCATCAAAGGTCGAGTTCTGCAAAATGTCCGACAGGATGTCGACCGCCAGGGGCGTGTCTTCTGAGAGGATACGCGCATAGTAATTGGTGTGTTCTATGCTCGTCGACGCATTCAGTTCGCCGCCGACCGCCTCGATCTCCTCCGCGATGCTGCGCGCGGTTCTGGTGTTGGTGCCCTTGAACGCCATGTGTTCGAGCAAGTGGGTGATGCCGTTCTGCTGCACCGTTTCGGCACGCGACCCGGTCCGCACCCACACCCCGAGAGCCGCCGTCTTCAGATACGGCATCTGGTCGGTCACGACCGTCATCCCGTTGTCCAGGACCGTTGTTTGTACTTTCATATACCTACACCGTGGTGGTGACGGCCCTGGCGTGATTTTCGATGTATCGCTCCACCACGTCCTGTTCTGCCGCCAATACCTGCTGGCGCTCCTCCGCAGTCATCATGTTCTTCAGGTCATCGGGCAATTCTGGACGATTACCCGAGGCTTTTTCAACCGCATCCGGAAACTTTGCCGGATGCGCGGTTCCAAGAACCACCATCGGCACCGAACCGTCGTCGTGATCTTTCGCCACGTGAACGCCGATCGCGGTATGCGGGTCGAGCAGATATCCGGCCTCTTTCCAGACCTCTGCTATCGTTTCAGATGTTTGTGTCTCGCTGCTGCGCCCGGCCCCGAAATGCGCCCGGATCCTTGAGAGCGGTTCGTCCTCGATTGCAAAGCTGCCCGACTGGGACAGCTGGTTCATCATCCGGCGAACCGACACGCCGTCGCGGCCGCTGACCTCGGCCAGAAGGCGTTCGAAATTGGACGAGACCTGGATATCCATCGACGGCGAGATTGTCGGGGTGACGCCGCGTTTTTCATAGCGGCCGCTCTCAAGCGTGCGCGCCAGAATATCGTTCATGTTGGTGGCGACGATCAGCTTTTCCACCGGCAGGCCCATTTTCATGGCCGCGTAGCCCGCGAAAATATCGCCGAAATTGCCTGTCGGCACCGTGAAAGACACTTTGCGCGACGGCGCTCCGAGGGCTGCGCCTGCCACGAAATAGTAGACGATCTGTGCCAGGATCCGAGCCCAGTTGATCGAGTTCACGCCCGAAAGCGCGACCCGGTCCCGGAACGAGAAGTGGTTGAACATACCCTTCACGATCGCCTGGCAATCGTCGAAGTTGCCGGTGAGCGCAAGCGCGTGCACATTTTGCTCCGAAGGGGTCGTCATCTGACGGCGCTGAACATTGGAAACGCGGCCATCGGGAAACAGGATGAAGATGTCCGTCCGGTCGCGTCCCCGAAATGCCTCGATCGCCGCGCCGCCCGTGTCTCCAGACGTCGCGCCGACAATGGTTGCGCGCAGTCCCTTTTGCGCAAGCACATAGTCCATCATGCGGCCAAGGAGCTGCATCGCCACGTCCTTGAAGGCCAGCGTCGGCCCGTGAAAGAGCTCGAGAATGAAGGTGTTCGGAGCTGTCTGGACGAGAGGCGTCACCGCAGGGTGCCTGAACCCGGCATAAGCCTCGTCGATCATTTTCTTCAGATCGTCCCGGGGGATCGCATCGCCGACAAACGGCTGAACGATCTGCAACGCGACGTCGCTATAGGGTTTGCCTGCAAACGAAGCAATGGTGGCGGCATCAAACTGCGGCCAGGTCTCGGGAAGATAGAGCCCCCCGTCACGGGCAAGCCCCTGCAGCAGGACATCGGAAAATTCCAAGACCGGCGCTTCACCGCGCGTACTGCTGTATTTCACCCTGCCATTTCCCTCTTTCGCGTGTCCAGCAAGCCGTGCGCGCTGCCCCCGGCCGCCCGACCCACACCACATGCCCAACCCGGCACTCGCCGATAAACATGCCACTCAAGCGACTTACGCGCCATAACATTCAAGTGCAAGTCGGTTTTGGCGAATTCAATGACCGTCTGCGGACAGTATCGGAGGTCTGCGACCGGCATCCGGATCAGGCGTGCCCGGCGTCGGTGTAGAGCATGGCCGGATCGATCCCCATCGACCCGAGTGCCCGATGCCACTTGGCGTCGAAATCCGTGTCGAACAGGATCTCGGGATCGGCAGGTGCGGTGAGCCAGCCATTCGCCTGAATTTCGTTCTCAAGCTGGCCCGGAGCCCAGCCGGCATAGCCAAGCGCCAGGATGGCCTGTTCCGGTCCGTCCCCCTGGGCGAGTGCCCGCAGGATCTCCAGCGTCGCCGTCAGGCATATCCCGTTGTCGATGGTCAGCGTTGACTGATTGAGCATGAAATCATCGCTGTGCAGGACAAACCCGCGTTCCACCTCGACAGGGCCGCCCTTGTGCACATTCATGTCCCGGACACTGTCCGGCAGGCGAATGGCACTTTCGTCATTGAGGATATCAAGCTGAATGAGGAGTTCCTCAAGCGAAAGGTGCCGTGCGATCTGATTGACAACAAGGCCCATTGCACCCTGGTCCGAGTGCGAGCAAAGGTAAATCACCGAATGTTCGAACCGGCTGTCTGCCATGCTCGGCATTGCAATCAGAAACTGTCCTTCAAGAGAGTCCGTTTCTTCTGCTCCGGTCATCCACACCTCGACACACTCTGTGACTTTCGCCGACAAGAGTGAAGCATAGCGTCTTTGGATGGCTTTGTTAATGACTGTTTCTACCTATGATACGTCCTGATTTTCACTTCGGCGTAACGCGGCCGTCACGCGTTTATGACCGTCCGTACCCCGGCCGGCCGATGACGCATTTGCCAATCTGGTGTAGCACTGACGGCATGACAAAGATCGTCCTGACATTTCTCGCTGCATTCCTGTGCACCCTCGCCACCGCCCGCGCCGCCATGACGGACTGGGTCGAGGTGCATGGCGGGGCCGTCCGGCTGATCTCCGAAGGCCCCCTGCAGGACGGACACTACCGGGCAGGTCTTGAATTCCTGATGGAACCGGGCTGGCACACCTACTGGCGGTACGCCGGTGAAGCCGGAATCCCACCCCAGATCAGCGTCACCAGTTCCCAAAATGTTGCGGACCTCGACATTCTTTATCCGGTCCCGGAGCGCTACAATGACGGGTTTTCGGAATCCATCGTCTATCACGACGGCATCGTTCTGCCTTTCCTGATAACGCCCGTCAGCGCGGCGGACCCGGCGCGCCTGGAAATCGAGGTCTTTTTCGGCATCTGCAAGGATATATGCGTTCCCGGCGAAGCCTCCCTGTCGCTCGACTTTCGTCCCGGTGAGCAAAACGACAAGCTTTCCGGCAAACTCGTTCAGCGCGATCTTGCGGCGGTGCCCGGTTCCGGGCCAGCGGATGGCCTTGAATTCAGGTCCGTGTCCTTCGACGGGGCCGACTACATCATGATCGAGGCGCAGGCCGCCGACGGTCGGGACATTGACCTGTTCGCGGCCGGCCCGGAGGGCTCCTACATCGGACTTCCGAAACTTGTGTCGCATGCTGACGGGATCGCGCTGTGGCGTCTTTCGACAAAGGGGTTGACGACAACCTCCGAGGACGAACAGCTTCGGCTCGTGCTGACAGCGGACGGGTCGGGCATCGAGAAGTTGGAACGCATCATGCCCGAGTGGCTCAAATAAACACCCGGACGGCGCCCATTTCAAACCTCATGAGCAAGTCTTCCCTCGACGTTTGACGGCGGACGCCCTATGTCTGCGACAACGATTTCTTCGTTCAGCCATCCAGCAAAGGGATAATCGAGATGACAATCAAGGTTGGGGATCGTCTACCGGACGCCACATTCAAGATCATGGGCAGCGACGGGCCCGGCGAGATGTCAGTTGCCGACCTGTCGGGCGGCAAGACACTCGTCCTGTTCGGAGTGCCCGGGGCATTCACTCCGACGTGTCACATGAACCACCTCCCCGGCTTCGTCGAACATGCGGAAACCCTGAAGAACAAGGGTGTCGACGCGATCGCCGTCCTGTCCGTCAACGACGTCTTCGTCATGGACGCCTGGGAAAAGGCGTCCAACACGGGTGGAAAGATCACCTTCCTGGCCGATACGGGCGCGGAGTTTGTCGAAGCGATCGGGCTCGGTCTCGGACCGGCGCCGATTTTCGGCCACCTTCGTTCCCAGCGGTTCGCCCTGATCGCAAAGGACGGCGAGGTTACATTCCTGGCTGTTGAAGACGCACCCGGTGAAGCCACGAAAACCGGCGCAGCCGCCATTCTCGAAGCGCTCGGCTAAGCGCCGGAACTCTGCTTGCGCGGCCAGAGAACACTGGCCGCGTAGGCAAGAAACACGCCCACGAGTGTCGCCGCGAGCCCAAACCAGGTCAGCGCGTATCCAAGATGATCATTCTTGAAGCGGACCAGGGTTTCGCCTGCCTGCGGCACCCCGGCCGCCGGTGTTGCAGCTGCATCCAGATCGACGCTGTACGGGGCGAGACTGCCAGGGTCCAGGCCCAGAACGTCCCCCATGGCGCCGGTATCGCGTGCAAACCATAATCTGTCGGTCGCATTGGGCTCGGGTGTTGTCCAGTTCGGTTTTTCACTGAGCCGCAACAGTCCCGAGACCTGAACCCGGCCCGAAGGTGCGCCGAGCGCCTTTTGCCTGGGCTCGCCGTCAAGCTCCTGCGGCAGAAATCCGCGATTGACGAGGACCGTCCAGCCGTCCGTGGTCCTGAAAGGCGCATACACCATCAGGCCCGGGCCACCGAGCGGGCCAGCCGGATCGGACAGCGCCGTGTAATAAAAAGTGTTGCCCTCCAGGAACGCGCCTTCCAGAACGACATGCAGATAGTCGTCGCGCTCATCCAACGCTTGCCAGGTTGCAGGCCCGGGAGCGGGCAACGGTGCTTTCCCGATACCTTCCTCGACCTGTGCGATCAGGCCGTTTTTCCATTCCAGGCGGTTGAGCTGCCAGAACCCGAGGTTCAAGAGAATCGCGAGGCCGACGGCTGCTGCGAGTGCAGGTATCAGGAGTTTCTTAAATCCACCCATGGGCAGGCCGTTTCTCTATGTTCAAGGGTCGCCGCATAATCAGTCTTCGCCGTTTGTGTCCAACCTGCCTTCTTTGGCCTCGTGCCGGAACTGCAGCGCAATCATCAGCCCCTTCAAGGGACGCAACACGGATGCGGCGAGGATGACCGTAAGCGGCAGCCACAAAAGCAAATGAAGCCAGATGGGCGGTTGAAACGAAAGTTCGACAAAAAGCACCAGACCCACGATCACGAAGCCGACAAGCATGATCACAAAAACAGCCGGACCGTCACCGCTATCCGCGAATGAATAGTCCAATCCGCAGGCGGCGCAGGATTGTTTGACGCTCAGAAAACCGTCGAACAGCCTGCCCTGTCCGCAGCGCGGGCATTTTCCGGACAGCCCTGCCGAAACCGGGTTCACGGACGGAAAGTGAGCTTTGTCTTCCATGATCCCTCTTTCGGCTCCTGAAGCAAAACGCCCGGGCTGTGCGCAGTCCGGGCGTTTCCAATTCAGCAGGTTTAGGTTTACCGGCCTAGTGCGGTGCAGGTGTTCCAGCGCCCCAGATGTAGATGGCGACGAACAGGAACAGCCAGACCACGTCGACGAAGTGCCAGTACCAGGCGGCAGCCTCGAAGCCGAAATGCTTCTCGACCGTGAACTGGCCGGCCAGCGCCCGCAGCAGACACACCAGCAGGAAGATTGTTCCCACGATCACGTGGAAGCCGTGGAAGCCGGTCGCCATGTAGAAGGTTGCGCCGTAGATGTTGCCATCGAATGTAAAGGCGGCATGGCCGTACTCGTATGCCTGAACGATCGTGAACAGGACACCGAGCAGAACGGTCAGAACCAATCCCCATTTCAGGCCTTCGCGGTCATTATGGAGAAGCGCATGGTGCGCCCAGGTCACCGTGGTGCCTGAGCACAGCAGGATCAGCGTGTTCAGGAGCGGCAGATGCCAGGGATCGAATGTCAGGATTCCGTCCGGCGGCCAGTGGCCGCCAGTTGCCTCAACGCGGCTGAACTGGATTGCCTCGCCGGCGAAGAGCGCCGCATCGAAATAGGCCCAGAACCATGCGACGAAGAACATCACTTCGGAGGCGATGAACAGCAGCATGCCGTAACGCAGGTGCAACGACACCACGCGTGTATGATGACCTTCCTGCGATTCCTTGATGGTATCGCTCCACCAGCCATACATGACGTAGAGGACCACCAGCAGGCCCACCGCGAAGAGCATCCAGCTGGTTCCGGCAAGGTTCATGCCGAACAGCGTGAAGTCGTTGCCTCCAGCCGCTTTCATCCAGGCGATTGCACCGATCGCCATGATGAACGCACCGACCGACCCGATGAACGGCCAAGGGCTCGGCTCCACCAGGTGGTAATCGTGGTTCTTGGTATGTGCCTCAGCCATCGGCAAGCTCCCCAAAGACAGTCATTTCATGCGCGCCTTGCGCAAATCTCACAATTTCGTTTCAGCACCGGGTGCTTCGACCCGCGCTGCAACAGGTTGTTCCGGTTCTTCTACCGGGAAGAACGTGTAGGACAAAGTGATTTCCTTCACGTGCTTCAATTCTGGATCCTTGTCCATCTCCGGATCGACAAAGAACACAACAGGCATCTCGACGGTTTCGCCGACTTCCAGCGGTTGTTCCGTAAAGCAGAAACAGTCCAGCTTGTTGAAATAGGCACCGGCAGCCGGCGGCCAGACATTGAAGGTCGAGGTGCCGACCGTGGTCTTGTCGCCAACATTGGTAGCCACATAGGCAAGCTGCGCACTCTCGCCCATTTTCAGGGTAACGGAACGCTGCTCGGGTTTGAATTTCCAGGGCAGCTGGTTGACGTTGCCGTCAAAACGTACCGTGATGGCGCGGTCGATCACCATGTCGCTTTCGCTCTCGGCGATCTGCGGCGTTCCACCGAATCCGGTCACCCGGCAGAAAAGATCGTAAAGCGGCACTGCCGCGTAGGAAGCTCCGATCATCAGGCCGAACATGCCCGCACAGGCATATGCCACCTTGCGGTTGCTTCTAGCCATTCCTTCGTTTCTGTCCTGATCGTTGCTCACGCGCTGTTCCCTAAAGAGCCCTGTCCATGACACTTGGTCCCAACTTCACGATGGTGACCACGTAAAACAAAACCACGAGCGCCAGAAGCGCCAACGCGATCGCAATCGAGCGCGACCTGCGCTTTTTCTGCTGTTCTTCCGTCAGCCGGATCCCCTGATCGTCCTGCGCCATCATCCTAGACCCCCGCAACCAGGCTCTCGCCCAGCAACAGGGCGAACAGCATGAAGAGGTAGAAGATGGAGAATTTGAACAGGCGCACACAGGCCTGCCGCGCGATGTCACCGTCCCGCTTGCGCCAGACATCGGCTGCGAGCGCTACAAACACCGCGCCGAGCAGCGCGGACGCGACACCGTATACCGGGCTGGCATAGCCAAGCAGGTAGGGAGCAACACCGATCGGTGCCAAAAGCACGGAATAGATGAGGATCTGATGCCGTGTGTTGGTTTCGCCCGCCACGACCGGAAGCATCGGCACCCCTGCCGACCGGTAGTCGCCGCTCTTGAACAGCGCCAGGGCCCAGAAATGCGGCGGCGTCCACATGAAGATGATCAGGAAAAGAACGAAGCTTTCGAGGCTGACGCTGCCGGTTACGGACGCCCATCCGATCATCGGAGGGAATGCCCCCGCAGCGCCGCCGATGACAATGTTCTGTGGCGTCGAGCGCTTCAGCCACATCGTGTAGACGACGACATAGAAGAAAATGGTAAAGGCGAGGAACGCTCCGGCAAACCAGTTGACCAGCAGCCCGAGCGTGACAACGGAGCCGATCGACAATGTCATGCCGAACGCAAACGCCTCCTCGCGGGAGATCTTGCCGGCAGGTATCGGTCGCTTCTGCGTCCGCGACATGATTTGGTCGATATCGGCGTCGTACCACATGTTCAGAGCACCGGACGCGCCGGCGCCGATGGCAATGCACAGGATCGCAACAGCGCCCAGGATCGGGTGAACGGACCCCGGCGCGAGCATCAGGCCGACAAACGCCGTGAAGATCACCAGCGACATGACGCGCGGCTTCAGAAGCGCGACGTAGTCACCCACGGATCCCATGCCGCCATCCCAGGCGGTGGTGTCCTGACCCATTGTATCGTGGCGCTCAACGAGCGACATGCGCAAGCCCTTCACATTTCTTACCGGTGCCGCCGAGTGCTCCGGCGGTGCGGACGTTCCGTCCTGACAGTCTTTCAAAGGAGCACCGCGCTGACTGCCAGCGCGGTGCCGATTTCCGATCCGGAGCAAACGCTCCGGACGCCGTTACTTGATCCGCGGCAGCGTTTCGAACTGGTGGTGCGGCGGCGGAGAAGACAACGTCCACTCCAGGGTCGTTGCACCTTCGCCCCACGGATTGTTGCCTACGGCCCGCTTCTTGGCGAATGCTTCGTAGATGCCATACAGGAAGACCAGAACCGCGAATGCGGAAATGTAAGATCCGATGGACGATACGAAGTTCCAGCCGGCCAGCGCATCAGGATAGTCGGCATAGCGGCGCGGCATGCCGTTCAGGCCCAGGAAGTGCTGCGGGAAGAACACCAGGTTCACGCCGATGAAGGTGATCCAGAAGTGTGCCTTGCCGATCGCCTCGTTGTACATGTAGCCGAACATTTTCGGGAACCAGTAATACCAGGCAGCGAAGATCGCGAACACGGCGCCAAGCGACAGCACGTAGTGGAAGTGTGCAACCACGTAATATGTGTCGTGGAACGCGCGGTCGAGACCGGCATTGGCCAGTTGCACCCCGGTGACGCCACCGACGGTGAAGAGGAAAATGAACCCGATCGCCCAGACCATGGGTGTCTTGAATTCGATCGAACCACCCCACATCGTCGCGATCCAGGAGAAAATCTTCACCCCTGTCGGGACGGCGATCACCATGGTGGCGGCGACGAAGTAGGCCTGGGTCTCGGAGGACATGCCGACCGTGTACATGTGGTGCGCCCACACGATGAAGCCGACAACACCGATGGCAACCATGGCATAGGCCATTCCCAGGTAGCCGAAGATCGGCTTGCGCGAGAAGGTCGAGATGATGTGGCTGACAATGCCGAAACCCGGGAGGATGAGGATGTACACTTCCGGATGTCCGAAGAACCAGAACAGGTGCTGGAACAGGATCGGGTCACCGCCACCGGCCGGGTCGAAGAACGTCGTGCCGAAGTTGCGGTCCGTCAGAAGCATCGTGATCGCACCGGCCAGAACCGGCAGCGACAGCAGCAGCAGGAACGCGGTGATCAGCACCGACCAGGCAAACAGCGGCATCTTGTGCAGGGTCATGCCCGGCGCGCGCATGTTGAAGATGGTCGTGATGAAGTTGATCGCGCCCAGAATTGACGAGGCACCGGCAATGTGGAGCGACAGGATCGCGAGATCCATGGCCGGTCCCGGCTGACCGGAGGTCGACAGCGGCGGATAGATCGTCCAGCCGCCACCGACACCGTTCATGTTGCTCGGGCCCTCAACGAAGAGAGACAGCAGGAGCAGGAGGAACGCCGGCGGCAGAAGCCAGAACGAAATGTTGTTCATGCGCGGGAACGCCATGTCAGGCGCACCGATCATGATCGGAACAAAGTAGTTGGCATAGCCGCCGATCATGGCCGGCATGACCATGAAGAAGATCATGATCAGGCCGTGGGCGGTCGTGAACACGTTGAACATGTGCGGGCTGCCGAAGATCTGCATCCCCGGATCCTGCAGTTCCATCCGCATGCCGACGCTGAGTGCGCCACCCACGATCCCGGCAAAGATCGCGAACATGAGATACATCAGACCGATGTCTTTGTGGTTGGTCGAATAGACCCACCGGCGCCATCCATAGGGATGGTCGTGTGCCGCATGTGCTTCGCTCGCAGCCATTTGGGGCTCCCTCTTTAAATTCTCTTGGCGAGGCTGCGTCTTATCGCGCTTCGCCGGTCAACCGATGACCGCCGCGTCAATTCGCGGCGACGGAGATGTCGTCACGCTTGCCTTCAGCAAGCTTCTTTTCTTCGTTGATGGATGCCATCAGCTGCTTGTTGGCCGCTTCGAGGTCGTCCTGCGCAGCGGCGGCCCATGCCTGATACTGCTCCTTGGAAACAACCCTGATCACGATGGGCATGAACGCGTGGTTGACGCCGCAGAGTTCGGAACACTGGCCGTAGTAGACGCCCTCGGTGCGGGCACGGAACCAGGTTTCGTTCAAACGCCCCGGGATCGCATCGATCTTGAGGCCCATGGAGGGCATCGCGAAGCCGTGGATAACATCTTCCGCCGTCACCTGAACGCGGACCGTCGTATCGACCGGAACGACCATTTCAGTGTCGGCAGCAAGAAGGCGCGGCACTTCGGCGAGGGTGACGCCGCGCTCGGCAGCGACAGCTTCCCGGTCCTTCAGTGTCTGTTCCGCGTCGGTCGGATTGCCGATCATGTAACTGTCGAAGTAGAGGTCGCCCATGCCTTCGTCGGTGTATTCGTAGCCCCAGTACCACTTGTAACCGATCGCCTTGACGGTCATTTCGTACTCGGGAATATCAAGCTGCTTGTAGAGCAGCCGGAAAGACGGGATCGCAATCACCACCAGGATCAGGATCGGGATCACGGTCCAGGCCACCTCGATCATGGTGTTGTGCGACGTGCGCGACGGCACCGGATTGGCCTTGGCGCTGTATTTCACGATACAGATCACCAGCAGGGCCAGCACGAAAAGCGTGATCACCGTAATGATCACGAGCGTGAAGGTGTTGAACCAGGTGATGTCGTCCATCACTCCGGAAACCGACTCCTGGAAACCCAGCTGCCAGTTGCTCATTCCGGATTCTGCTGCCAGGGCCGCAGTGGACACCCCTGCAAATGTCGCCGCCATACCGGCCATTGTCATGAGACGCTTGAAGATCGACTTCACGTCCGCGCTCCCTTCCCTCAGCCGCAGCTTTGCGGCGCATGCATACATTCCGAACCCGCGTTTTGGTCCAATCCGGTCGGGCAGTAAAGGGCTTGGCGCAACTTCGCAAGCCTGAATCTGCCTGACCCCTTCATGGAACCACGTCACCCGAACGCCGGAACTATAACCATAAACACCTATCAAGGGCGATGGTTACTGTTTGCCAGAGCGGCGATCTGCCGCATCACACAAGCAACACCCTCGTGCCGCACAAAAAACACAAGAAACGCCACGCTGCAACGGAATTTCCCACTTTTCACACCCGCGTGGCCGCACCATCGTCTTGAGACATATCAAGGACACGCTGATTTTTGACAAAAATTGCCGGTAAACGCCTGCCCTGCCCGCGTGAGACTGGAATCGCGCGCCATCATGCGGCAATGTCTGGCCGGGCCCAAACATGATTCGCCCGGCATCCTGAAATTTGTCAGTGTGCCGCAGCGGAATCTGACAAAGATTGACCGGAGGATTTCTTGTCGACACACACAAAGCCGCCCTCGCTCCCGCGCCGCGACCGGAATACCGGCAAGCGTTTTTCAGCGTTTGGTCTCGTTGTGGCCCTCGTTTTCGGCGGCCTGGTTCAGGGAACCGCGACCGCAAATGCCCAGGGAGAGGTTCGTTCCTCGCACGGTGACTGGCAGATGCGGTGCGACACGCCTCCTGGAGCCTCCAGCGAGCAATGTGCACTCATTCAGAACGTGACGGCTTCGGACCGCGAGAATGTCGGACTTTCGGTCATCGTTCTGAAAACCGCCGACAAACAGGCGAGGATCCTCCGCGTTCTGGCCCCTCTCGGCGTGTTGCTGCCATCCGGCCTCGGGCTGCGGGTCGACAACGCGGATATCGGGCGCGCCGGGTTTGTGCGCTGCCTGCCGAACGGCTGCATTGCCGAAGTCATACTGGAAGACGAGTTGCTGACGAAGCTCAAGGCCGGAGCGCAAGCGACTTTCATCATCTTCCAGACGCCTGAAGAAGGCATCGGCATACCGATATCGCTCAACGGATTTTCAGACGGTTTCGACACCCTGCCTTGAGGCCTTCGGCTGTGAGCGGGCATTGACGCCGCGTGTCAGGCGGTTTCGTTCTGCTCCGCAGGCGCGTCGTGCTTGTCGCCGGCGCGTCTTCGCGGGGTCACCTTGTGAAGCCGGTCCGCACCGGCGAACATCCCCTCCTGCATCTGCACCGCAAGGCGTTCCTGATCCCTGGCGCGCACATCCTCCTCGATCTGATCGATCCGGTCGAGCGGTGTACCGAGCGCTTCAAGCGCCGCGCGTCCGAAGACAACGCTTGATTCGAATGTCTCTCGGATCTGATAGTCGACACCCCGCCTTGTGAGATCCAGAACATGCGCCCGGTCGGTGGCGCGGCAGAAGATCAGGGCGTCGGGGAAGCCGTCGCGGATCTCGTCGATGGCCCTGGCCATGATCTTGTCGTTTTCGATGCACATGGCGACAAGGGCCGCCTTTCCCGCGCCGGCAGCGGCAAGCACGTCTGCGCGCGTCGCGTCGCCGTAATAGACCTTGTAGCCCTGCTTGCGCGCGTAATCGATACGGTCGGGCCGATTGTCGATGGCGGTGATTTCCAGACCCTCGGAGGTCAGGATCTGCGCGACAACCATTCCGAACCGGCCGAAACCGATCACGAGAACAGTCGGAGCCGCCTCTTCAAAGGTTTCGATGGACGGGTTTTCGACGCCCCGCGCCTTGGCCCGTGCTGCAAGGCGATCAAGCGCCAGGCAGGCGAGCGGCGTCAGCAGCATCGTCAGGATGACAATGGCGTTCAGAAGGTTGGCGGTCTGATAGTTCAGCAGACTGTTGCTGACGGCCGCCGTGAACAGCACGAATGCGAACTCACCACCCTGCGGCAGCGTCACGGCGATGCGCATTGCGTCCGAATTCGATGACCCCGTGCCTCTGGACAGGCCCCAGAGAAACAGGCCCTTGAGCCCCATGACCACCGCAACACCGGCCGCGACGATGAGCCAGTTCCCGATCACGAGCGAAAAGTCGAGCGACATGCCGACAGCAACAAAAAACAGGCCCATCAGGAGCGAACGGAACGGTTCGATATCCGCTTCGAGCGTGTGTCTGAAGCTTGATTCCGCCAGCAGCACACCCGCCAGAAAGGCACCCAGCGCCATCGACAGCCCCACCGAATGCATGATCCCGGCGCTGCCAAGCGCCACCAGCAGGGCTGCCGTAAGCATGACCTCCCGCGCCCGGCTGGCGGCCAGAAACAGAAAAATCGGGGATATGAGATAGCGGCCGGTCAGGATCACCGCGGCGACGGCTCCCAGAACGATCAGAACTTCCGTCACGATCTCCGTGGCCGTGGACGGGCCTTCGCCCGGTGCCAGGATCGCGACCATCGCCAGAAGCGGCACGATGGCGATGTCCTGTAGCAGCAGGATACCGAAGGCACGCTGGCCGTAGGGCGACGACAATTGTCCGCGTTCCTGAAGGATCTGAAGGGCAAAGGCGGTTGACGACAAGGCAAGGCCGAACCCGGCGACAAAGGCGGTTGAGAACGGCATCCCGACCAGTCTGGCGACCGCGAACAGGCATGCCCCGGTCAGGACCACCTGTGCGGTTCCCAGTCCGAAAATGTCCCGCTTCATGCGCCAGAGCTTTCGGGGATCGAGTTCCAGACCGATCACGAACAGGAGCAGCACAACGCCCAGCTCGGCGACATGAAGGACATCCTCGCCCGAGCCGAGTAGTTGCAGGCCGTGGGGACCGATCGCCGCACCGGCAGCCAGGTAGCCGACGACAGAGCCAAGGCCGAGCCGTTTGGCAATCGGCACGGCGGCGCAGGTGGCTGCCAGAAACACGATCGCTTCAGCAAAAAACGGAGGTGCGCCCTCTGTTGCCATCCCTACTCCTTACATCGCCCCGGCGTAGACCCCTTGTTCCCCGTCGATCAAATCAGGATTTGATTAGATTTTAGCTAAGATAGAGCAATCAGCTTTGACAAATATTAAAGTTATCGGCCTGGTTGTGCTGATTTTGCAGGCAATCGGCCGGTTCCGCGTTGTTGCGATGAAAGCCCGCCGTCCGCGGCTTTCACGACGCGGGAGTGCCGGTGCAGCAATTTGCGCGGTTTCAGATCAGTTTGTGCCCGTCCAGAAAGCTGACCAGACTGTCACGGGAGGTGAAGACATGACCCGTCAAGCCTGCCTGCTCGGCCCCTGCAACATTGTCTTCGCGGTCATCGACAAAGGCACTTTCAGCCGTTGAGTATCCGTATCTTGAACAGATCCGCCGGAAAACAAGCGGGTCGGGTTTCCTGGCCCCGAACTCGGCGGAAACATGCGCTTTGTCGCCAAAAATCTCAACAACCTCCGGCGCGCAGATCGGCAAGGCCGACTTGAGCAGCATGCCGTTGTTGGTCAGGAGCGCAAGGTCGGTTCTCTTTCCAAGACCACGCACCAGATCGAGAACATCCGGTCTTGGACGCATCATCTGCCGCCGGATATCCGCCCAGGTGGCGAAATCAATGGGATAGCCGAGCAGCCGTGCATATTGGGCGAGATAGGCTTCCGGCGTTGCCGGCGAACCGGCCTCTGCCCGGCCCTCATGCGCTCCGCCCCAGACCGCGGCGTCGATTTCAGCAGCGGGGCGGCCGGTCAGCTTCTCAAGAAGGGCGAGGCGCAACTGGTGATCATAGTCATAGAGCACCTCGTCCATATCAAAGATGACGAACCTGATCTGTGGCATTTTCGATCCAGAACTCCGGTCAGACCGCAGTCCCGCCGATCGTCATTTCATTGATGCGCATGGAGGGCTGACCGACACCGACCGGCACGCCCTGCCCCTGCTTGCCGCAGGTTCCCATGCCGGGATCGAGTTTCATGTCGTTGCCGATCATGGCGACCCGGGTCAGTGCATCGGGACCATTGCCGATCAACATCGCTCCCTTGACCGGAGCGCCGACCTTGCCGTTTTCAACACGGTAGGCCTCGGTGCAGGAAAACACGAACTTGCCGGAGGTGATGTCGACCTGGCCGCCGCCGAACGAGACAGCGTAGATGCCGTCCTTGACCGACTGGAGAATTTCTTCCGGATCCTTGTCGCCGGACATCATCACAGTGTTGGTCATGCGCGGCATCGGGATGTGGGCAAAGGACTGACGGCGACCGTTGCCCGTCGGTTCCATGCCCATCAGGCGCGCGTTCTGGCGGTCCTGCATGTAACCGGTGAGGATGCCGTCCTCGATCAGGACAGTCCGACTTGCAGGCGTGCCCTCGTCATCCACGCTCAGCGAGCCTCGCCGGTCGGGGATGGTTCCATCGTCCACGATCGTGACCCCGGGAGACGCGACGCGCTCTCCCATGAGCCCGGCAAAAGCCGAGGTTTTCTTGCGGTTGAAGTCGCCCTCCAGGCCATGGCCGACGGCTTCGTGCAGCAGAATTCCGGGCCATCCCGGGCCAAGCACGACATCAAAGGAACCGGCAGGCGCCGGAACGGCTTCGAGGTTTACGAGCGCTTGGCGCAGTGCCTCGTCGACACCGCCCTGCCAGTTTTCAGCCGTGATGAAGCGCTCGAAGCCCTCGCGGCCACCGCAGCCGAACATGCCGCTTTCCTGACGCTCGTCGTTTCCGGCAACCACGGAAATGGACAATCGCACCATCGGGCGCACATCGCGAACGAGGTGTCCGTCGGCGCGCAGGATCTCCACCACCTGCCAGGACCCGGCAAGCGAGGCGGTCACCTGGCGGACGCGCGGATCTTTTGCTCTTGCATAGGCGTCGATCTCCTGCAGGAGCTTGACCTTTTCCTCAAAATCCGGGCCGCCAAGCGGGTTGGCATCGGTGTAGAGCGACTGGTTTGTTCGCGCCGGTGCTGCCGCATAGCTGCCGGAATACCCTTTCTTGACGGCGCTCACCGCATCGGCAGCGCGCTTCAGGGCCGCTTCGGAAATGTCACCCGCATGTGCATAACCGGCCGCTTCGCCGGCCACGGCCCTCAGGCCAAAGCCTTGCGCGGTATCGTAATTTGCGCCTTTCAGCCGGCCATTGTCGAAAACCAGCCCTTCGGTTTGGCGGTATTCAACAAACAGTTCCCCGTCGTCCGCTCCGGACAGCGCCTCCTGAGTGATTTTTTTGGCGGCGTCCAGACCAAGGCCTGACGTTTCGATGAGATCGGTTGTTGAAAGGGTCATCTACGTATCCTGTTTCTGCCCGCATTCCGCCGGGCCGGTCCGCGCCGGACGGCAGACCGTTTTCCTGTTTCATCAGAACATAGGGGCTATGCGACCGTTTTTCACATGAAAAGCTGGAAAATCCGCTTGAGCAGAATTTAACCTGAGTGTAATACTCCGCTTTAAACCGTTGCCGCTCAGGCCGCGACGCAGCCAAGCGCGCCAAGTGACCCAGCCAATCCACTGAAATCCAACTGAAATCCGCAGCCGAGGCGTGCGGAGCAAGGATTGCTCATGTCCAAATTCTTCATGACACCAGCCGGACGTTCGATAAATGCGTTTCACGATCTGGCCGCGCAACGCGGTGACGGGCTTCACCCGGCGCTTCTGGAAGCACTGTCGAAAAGCGGGTCTGTTGCCGGACCGCCTGCCAGGAGAAATCAGCACACGGACAACGTCATACGCGGCAGCTTCGGTTCTCAAAGCGGCCCCGCGCCGGTCGAG
Source organism: Roseibium sp. MMSF_3412 (assembly GCF_030733265.1). Taxonomy (GTDB): domain Bacteria; phylum Pseudomonadota; class Alphaproteobacteria; order Rhizobiales; family Stappiaceae; genus Roseibium. The sequence goes on from NZ_JASHJI010000001.1 coordinate 474,430, forward strand.
CGGAAAGCCGCAAAATGAACGCCATACTTGTCGCCATGCATCTGGTTGCCTGTCAGCCGGATCTTCTGATCTGCCAGGACATGTCCGTGAAAACCAAACGCTGGACGAGCATCGAGACCTGCCGCAAGGACCGGGATGCCGAAATGTTCCGCGTCAAGCAGGGATTGCCGGACCGGGCGGTCGTGATGTCGCGCTGCCGGTATCTCATTGGCCGGGACCGCCGGTCCACACCGGCTTTCTAGATCTTTTTCCGGTCACTCCTGAAAAGATTCCGGTTCGTTTATTCCGGCGATGGCTTGCCGCAAAGCCTCGAACTGCCGTAAAAGACGAATGGAAACGCAACCAGACAAATTATCGCCGACCATGAACCGATACGAAAACCCACGCATTCCGAGTGAAGCCCGCGTCCGATATCTGGATGGAGACTATCAGGTGGAGACGCCGGGAACTTTCGTGCGTTGCGCGGTCACCGGCGCGGCCATTCCGCTGGATGAGCTCAAATACTGGTCGGTCGAGCATCAGGAGGCCTACGTTGACGCGAAGGCGTCGATGAAACGCTACCTGGAAAACCGCTAGGGTACGGACCCATAAATGACGCCGATTTGGCGGCAGAAATGGCAAAATCTCGCGAGGAAGCGTGCGCAGAGCGGGCGTTATGCCCGGTCAAGCACGGTGACGCTGCGAGGTGAAGCCATTTTGCCGTCCTTCGGATTTGGCCGTTTTGGCCATCTGCTGCGTCGCGAAAGGCTTGAAAATGAAGTACATTTCCTGCGCTTTCGCTCCTTGCAGTTGGTCAAAACGATCCAAACCAAATTGACTTCATTTATGAGTCCGTACCTTAGCCTTTTCGACTATCCGTCAAAGGATCTTGCACGGAGTTTTTCCCGGACAAGTGCGACCAAGCGATCCGGGTCATCGATTTTCATCGCCACGTCCAGCACCTGTGTCTTTGCGGCCAGCCATCGAAACATTTCCGTGTCCCTGGAAACAAAACGCATTGCGTCCTTGCGCGTTGTGACCAGTTGCATGCCCTGATCCTCCGCCTCCGTCAACAACGCACGCGCATCTGCGTCCGTGTAGAGGTGATGATCGGCGAATGCCCGGGTTTCCCGAACCGTGCAGCCCATTTCCTTCAGTGACCTGAAAAACTTCTGCGGGCGTCCGATGCCGGCAAAGGCGAACAGGGGCTGGCCGAGAAGCGCTTCGTTCGGCTGCGGCTGAACATGCGCATGCAGGATCGGCAGGCCTTTTCGTCCCGCAAGGTGGACGGCCTCACCGGCCTCATCGCCCTCGCCAATCAGCACGAGGCAATCGGCCTTCACGATCTGTACCTGAGGCGGAGCGCGCAAGGGACCGGCAGGCAGGCACAAGCCGTTGCCAAAACCGGTGCTGCAGTCGACCAGAACCAGATTCAGGTCCTTCGCCAGGGACGGGTTCTGAAAGCCGTCATCCATGATGAGGATGTCTATCGGCTGTTCCTCGCAAAGGCGGGCACCTGCCGGCCTGTCTGAGGAAATGACCGTCGGCGCATGCGCCGCCAGAAGCAGCGCTTCATCGCCGACTTCTTCCGCATCATGTGTTTGCGGGTCGACAAGAAGCGGGCCCCTGGTACGGCCGCCATAACCTCTCAGAAGAAAACCGGGGGTAAGGCCGTCGGCCCGCAAAACGCGCGCCAGTTCGATCGCAAACGGTGTCTTGCCGGTACCGCCGACAACAAAGTTGCCGACGCATATTACCGGCAGACGGCTTCTCGCCTTCGGCTTCCGGTGCATTCTGCGCCCCGTCAGACGGCCATAGAGCCAGGCGGCGGGCTTCAGAAGATACGCGGGCGGCGGCAAGGTCCGTTGCCACCAGAAGTCAGGTGCTCTTTTCATCTTCCGGTTCCGCACGCTGTCCGTTGCCTGTTCTGCTCAAAACGTCTTTCAGCAGCGCCTGGGTTTTGGCCAGGGCACCGCGTCCCTCCTCGACGAGCGACCGGGCCGTTTCAGTTTGCGCGCGGACCCTGGCCGCATCTTTAAGAAGCGCTCCGACCTCAGCGGCAAGATCTGCCGGATCGCCGACGCGGATCGCCGCTCCCCTGTTCCAGAAATCCTTGTAGACCCCACGCGCGTTGGCAACCTTCGGCCCGGTGATCAGCGCAGACCCGGCCAAGGCGGCTTCAACCGGATTGTGGCCACCAACGTCAACAAAGGATCCGCCCAGAAACGTAACCGGCGCAAGCCGGTAAAACAGCCCCATTTCGCCCAACGTATCGCCGAGGAAGACGTCGGTCCCGGGGTCCACGGGGTCGGCAGAACTGCGCGCGGCGAGGTTCAGGCCGCGCTCACCGGCCGCCTGGGCTATCTCCGGGGCTCTCGCCGGGTGCCTTGGAACAAGGACAAGCAGCAGGTCAGGATACTCCTGGCGGAGCCGGTCATGGGCCTCAAACACGATCTCATCTTCGCCCGGGTGCGTGAGCGCCGCCAGCCATATTGCGCGGTCTCCGATCTGGGACTTCAGCACGGACAGCGCCGTCTCATCAAGCACGGGTTCCGGGGCATCAAACTTCAGGTTGCCGGGGACTTCGACGTTTTTGCATCCCATGGACAGGAACCGGTCCGCATCCGCCCTGCTTTGCGCGAAAACAGCGTCAAGGCAGCCGAAAATATAGCGCGACGTCTCCGGAATGCGGGACCAGTTCCGCCGGGAGCCGTCGGAAAGCCTGCCGTTCAGGAGCACGAATGGTATCTCGCGGCTTTTCATTTCATCGAAAAGGCAGGGCCATATTTCCGATTCAACCACCATCGCCAGGTCCGGTGACCAGTGATCGAGAAACGTTCTGAACGGTTCTGGAGCGTCATAGGGCACGAACTGGTGAAAGGCCCCATCGGGCAGGCGTTTGTCAGCGAGTTCCGACGCGGTTACGGTCACGGTCGTCAGAAGGACGTTGTGCCCTTCCCCTGTCAGGACTTCTATCAGCGGAAGGATCGACATGGTTTCGCCGACGCTGGCGGCATGCATCCATATCAAAGTTCCCCCTGGACGCGAACGCCCGCTTGTTCCGAAACGCTCAGCTTTTCGGGCGGGGATTTCCTTGGAGGAGCGGCTTCGGAGTGCAAACAGCACATGAAACAGTGGTGAAACGCCTTGAGCAGCGGCCCGGTAAAGACTGAGCAGAAGTGGGCGTTTTTCAGCCATCCGACCTACCGACCAGTTCATAGGCACGCCTTGTGGCTGCGTTCAGGCCGTTTTCAACATCTAGGCGATAGCCCTCAAGCGCGTCTTCTTCCGTTTCCGCGGGTACCCAGATCAATTCACCAACGGCAATGCTGCCGCGGCCGAAGGGCAGATTTATGCTGGCCTTGTCCCAGGTGTCGAGCTCGATGCTCCGGCTCGTCGCAACGGCAACCGGCAGGATGGGGCGCCCTGAATGCTTGGCAAGTTGCACAATGCCTTCACCGGCCTTGCGCGACGGCCCCTTGGGGACGTCGGCTGTCATGGCGATGCTGAAACCGTCCCTCAACGATCTGACGGCCTCGATGAACCCCCGCATGCCACCGCGTTTCTTGATCTGGCGCGCGTTGCGCCCGCCGGACGCCCTGATCAGTCCCAGGCCGAGCTTGCTCGCGGCAATCGCGTTCACTTCCCCGTCCGCCGACCGGGAGATCATGACTTTTGCGGGCCAGTGCTGCGGCTTTGCGAAAGGCACCATGAAATGTTGTCCGTGCCACATTGCAACGATCACCGGGAGCTGTTTCTCGGTTTCATCGTGCACACCTTCAGGTTCTATCACGAACCGGTTGGTGTGATAGACCAGTTTCAGCCAAGCGGCCATTAGCGAGCCGACGGTAGCCAGTACCCAGGGATGGCGGCCAAGGCGTTTGATCATTCTGTTATCGCCTGATGAGTTCGTTGCTATGCCGTCGTGTCCGGATCAAGGAGACGGTGCATATGCACGATGAAATACCGCATGTGAGCATTGTCGACCGTTGCCTGCGCCTTGGCTTTCCAGGCCTTGTAGGCTTCCGCATAATTCGGGTAGATGCCCACGATGTCCAGCTCGTCCAGATCCCGGAAAGTCAGCCCTTCAGGGGATTCCAGTTCCCCCCCGAAGACCAGGTGCAGAAGCTGTTTCGGGGTGTCGGTCTCGCTCATGAGCATCCTCGTTCAATTCGTGAAGCAGCAGCCCCCTAGCGGAGAATGTCTCCAAGCACTGCGCGCACAGGTCCTATAAGCCCGCTCGATGCCGCGATCAATGCCGGGTGGCCCGTCCGTGCACGATTGTAGGTCAAAACCCTGCCGTCCACGTCCGTCAGCGCGCCGCCGGCTTCCTGAACCACGAGATCGGCGGCTGCCAGGTCCCAGTCGCTCGGGCCGCCACGTGCCGTGCCGACGTCGATGCGCCCATCCGCAACCACCACAAGACGATAGGCAAGCGAGCGGAGGATTTCCGTTTTCTGAAATCCGGCTGCCAGCACATCCGTGTTCGACACAATGGAATGAGGGCCGGTCAATGTCGCTCCGGGAACCTCAAGCCGGTTGGAAACCGAGATCGGCTGACCGTTGCGAAACGCACCACCCCCGGCGCACGCCGTGAACATCTCCTCCCGGATGGGACAGAAAACGGCCCCGGCAACCGGACGCCCGTCTTCAACGACCGCAACCGAAATCGTCCATTCGTCGCCGCCGGACAGAAAAGCCCGTGTCCCGTCAATCGGGTCAACGATGAAAACACGACGGCAGTTCAGTCTTGCCCGGTCGTCGGCGGTTTCCTCGGACAGCCACCCGTAGCCCGGCCGCGCCGACAAAAGGCGGTCGGCAAGAAACCTGTCAACGGCTATGTCCGCTTCGGAAACGGGAGACTTGTTCCCCTTGAACCAGGTTTCCAGACCCTGGCCGAAGTAACTGAGCGCCAGTTCTCCGCCCTGCCGCGCAGCGGCTTCCAACAGATCGAGGTCGGATGCCGGTGCGCGCTCGCGGTTATCGAGTTCAGCTTCCGGCAAGCGCCATTCCTTCGATCATCACGGACGGGGTTGCCGCGGAGTAGCGATTGTCGAGATCGCTGCCGGGTACAAGCCGCTTGAACATGTCATTGAGATTGCCCGCAATCGTGATTTCACTGACAGGTTCAACGATTTCACCGTTTTCGAACCAGAAACCCGCTGCCCCACGCGAATAGTCGCCGGTGACGCCGTTGACACCGTGGCCGATAAGATCGGAGACCAGAAGACCGCTTCCGGCCTCTGACATCAGGTCTTCCAGCGACTTCTCACCGGGCATCAGGGTCACGTTGGTAGCGCCCGGCGACGTGCCGCTGCCGCCCCGGTGGGCCCGGCCATTGGGAGACAGTCCAAGCTCACGCGCCGATGCGCCGTCAAGAAACCAGTGCTGCAGGACGCCATCTTCGATCATGTTGAGCACGGAGGCGGCCGTTCCCTCTCCATCGAACGGGCGTGTTGCGGCACCGCGCCGCTTGAACGGATCGTCCACCACCTGAATGCCCGGCGCAAAGACCGCTTCGCCCATGCGATCCTTCAGGAAGCTGGTCTTGCGCGCGATCGAGGCACCGTTGATGGCACCGGTCAGGTGGCCAAGGATGCTGCGCGCGGCACGGGATTCATAAATCACGTTGGTTGTCCGCGTGGAGAGTTTTTGCGGATTCAGACGGCGGACCGCCCGCTCTCCGGCCCTTCGCCCAATGTCCGCAGGCCTGTCGAGGTCCTCGAAATAGGTCCGGCTGTCGAAGTCGTAGTCGCGTTCCATTCCGGTCCCTTCGCCCGACACCGCCGTCATCGACATGCCATAGCGCGAAGTCATGTAGGCACCCTGGAAACCGTGGCTTGTCGCCAGCACGACGCCGGCAAGGCGCCAGGAAGCGCCTGCCCCGCCGGATTTGCTGACACCTGGCACCGCCAGTCCCGCGGCTTCGGCTTCAAGCGCGATCTCGGTAAGCGCGTCCGCGGTCATCTCCTTGCTGTCAAGAAGCTCCAGTTCCGGCATCTTTCTGACAAGCAGGGCCTCCTCGGCGAGGCCCGCATATGGATCTTCCGGTGCGACCCGCGCCATGGCAACGGCACGTTCGGCCAGCGTAGCGGGATCATCCAGCTGATTGGCGGAGACGGCTGCGGTCTTCCTGCCGACAAAGACGCGCAAGGTGACGTCATCGCCCTCGGCGCGCTCGGTCTCTTCAACCTTGCCTTCGCGGACATCAACTGAAAGGGAGACGCCCGTCACGGCAACGGCATCGCAGGAATCCGCACCGGCTTTCCGGGCCGCTTCGACGAGACGCACGGCACGCGACTGCAATTCGCTCTGATCAATCATTTCCGACATTCATTCCGCCTTGATGTGACTGTTGCGGACGCAACGCTTCGGCTGTTGTTTACGCCCAGCGCCGTGGCTCCGCAACAATTTGAGGACACTGCAATACATAGGGGCGTTGACAGCGCATTGAACCGCCTTTGGAAATTCGGCTTCGACCCAATTCGGTCACAGGCATGAACAGATCGTTTCCGACCCGCTTACATTCCGGTAACCCTCTTTGAAATCACAGTTTTTTAACTCTATCTCTTAAGTGGTTCACGACTTTTCTCAGATAGCTTTCACCGCATCAAGAGACCAAAAGGTCCGACGGAGAGTCATTTGAGACGTCAAACAGAACAACAGGTGCCGGCGGCAACCGGGAATGATGCAGAAACACAACTGCACCCCGGTTGCCTACCGGTCCAATTCTCGCAAAGACTCGAATCCCGCCCCGGAACGCCCTCTCTTCCTGCCGACATTCTTCTTGATCAGACGCGGGTCGTTTACAAGCGGCGCGTTGCCGGCGTGCCCGTCAACGTGGTCGTGCCGGTCAGTGGCTTCGACGGCGTCATGGTGCGTATCGTTCCCGGCCAAACGGCCGACAGCATCGTCACGGCCCTGATCCTCAAGCACCCCGACAGCGCGTTGTCGATCACGCTTGCGGAAACAGAGCATTCCGACGAACTTGCGATCCTGTGGAGCCGCTGGGCGCACACCCTGAAGCTGCCCATGCTGGTCTGCGATCTTGGTGGTGACGTCAAACCGATCGATGCCTACAGCGCAACGTCATCGGACCAGCCTGCGCCGCGCCGCAAGCTGCGCCTGCTGACCGGACGCCGCCCGCGTTTCCTCAACAAACGGTCGACAGGCAGAAAAGACGGCGCTAGCGCCAATTTCGCGCATGAACGCGAAATCATCGCCCGCAGCTGATCACAGTACCGGTCCGCCTTTCCGGTTGGCGTCCTAAAGCGCCGAGCCGATCAGCGCGTCGGCAACAAACCCGGCAAAAACAATCCACCCGTAGGTGCTGTTGGAGCGAAACAGCTTCAGGCACTGGTCGCCGTCGTCAATATTGAGAACGATCACCTGCCACATCAGGTGGATCGCGCCAGCCAGGATACCGGCGAACGCAGCCGGGCCCGCATCCGCAAAGGCTGCCGCAAGACCGAATAGCACCGTTGCAAGCGCATAGAGAACGATGAGTGCGGGCTTCGTGTGCGATCCGAACAGCCGTGCGGTGGACCGCACCCCTACCAGCGCATCGTCTTCCTTGTCCTGATGCGCATAGATCGTGTCATAGCCGATCGTCCAGCAGATACCGCCGAAATAGAGCAGGAGCGGGGTCAGGGCGAGCGATCCGAATTCAGCGGCCCAGCCCATCAGTGCCCCCCACGAAAACGCAAACCCCAGAAAAAGCTGCGGCCAATCGGTGACGCGCTTCATGAACGGGTAGATGGCGACCGGTACGAGCGAAGCTATCCCGAGCGCGATCGAGAACATGTTGAACTGAATCAGAACGAGGAAACCCAGCAGGGCCTGCGCGATCAGGAAAATCCTGGCCTGTGTCTTGGTGACCTGCCCGGCTGGGATCGGGCGCGAACGTGTCCGCTCCACCTTGGCATCGATATCGACGTCTACAATGTCGTTGTAGGTGCAGCCGGCACCGCGCATGGCAACCGCGCCGACGAAAAAGAGCACAAGGTGCCAGACATTCGGAATGGCATTTCCCGCCGCAACAGCGGCAAGCGCCGCCGACCACCAGCACGGCCATAGCAGCAGCCACCAGCCGATCGGGCGTTCCCATCTGGCGAGCCGGGCGTAAGGACGCATTCCGGCCGGCAGTTTCGTGTCGACCCAGTGCTGCTTGACCGCATCCGCAACCGGCCCGGTGTCTCTGGTGGAGAAAAACATGGTCTGCCCTTTTCGAATTCGGATCTTCTACCGAATTTCACACCGGATTACATCTCGCAAATGGTCACAGCCTGTTCAACGACGCGGGTGCTCGCCTGCGTCCCGACGAGTTTGCGGCAGCCGATGCTCCGTGATAGACCGCGACTTCAGAGGGTCGACTCAGATCAAACCGGTCGGCCCGTTGGTCCGTTTGAAGAGATCCGCTTGACATGAAACTCCTGCTTATCGGCTCCGGCGGCCGCGAACATTCCTTGGCATGGGCGCTTGCCAAATCCCCGAAACTGACAAAGCTCTTCGCCGCTCCCGGCAATGCCGGGATTGCCGATCTGGCAGACATCGTGCAACTCGACGTCACGGATCACAAGGCTGTCGTTGACTTCTGCAAATCGCATGCGGTCGACCTTGTCGTGATCGGTCCCGAAGCTCCTCTTGTGGCCGGTCTCGTCGACGATCTCGAAGCTGCAGGTATCAAGTCCTTCGGCCCGACGAAGGCCGCCGCGCAACTGGAAGGATCAAAGGCATTCACCAAGGGGGTTTGCGACGAGGCGTCCATTCCCACCGCCGCCTATGGCCGCTTCACCAACCGGGAAGACGCACTCGCCTACCTTCGGGAGAAAGGCGCACCGATTGTCGTAAAGGCAGACGGTCTCGCGGCCGGTAAGGGCGTTGTCGTCGCCATGACACCGGCCGAGGCTGAAGACGCCGTAAAAGCCTGTTTCGACGGGTCTTTCGGTGACGCGGGTGCGGAAGTTGTCATCGAGGAATTTCTCGAGGGCGAGGAAGCCAGCTTTTTCGTCCTTTCCGACGGGGTGAACGCACTGCCGCTCGCGACCGCACAGGACCACAAGCGCGCCCTTGACGGTGACCAAGGCCCCAACACGGGCGGAATGGGTGCCTATTCGCCGGCTCCGGTCATGACGCAGGACCTTGTCGACCGGGTGATGGCGGAAATCGTCACACCAACGATCGGAACCCTTGCCGCGCGTGGCACCCCTTTCAAGGGCGTGCTTTATGCCGGCCTCATGATCACCGGCGACGGTCCCAAGCTGATTGAATACAACACGCGTTTCGGTGACCCGGAATGCCAGGTACTGGTCATGCGCCTTAAGAGCGACCTTCTGGACCTCCTTCTGGACAGCGTTGAAGGACGTCTTGCCAGCGCGCGCGCCGAGTGGCACGACGACGCAGCGCTGTGCGTTGTCATGGCGGCAAACGGTTATCCTGCGGCCTACAAGAAAGGCACGGAAATACGCGGGCTGGAGCAAATGGGATCGGACAGCCTGCAGGTGTTTCACGCCGGAACGAAACGCGACAATGGATCGCTGCTCGCCAACGGCGGCCGGGTCCTGAACGTGACGGCGCTCGGAAACTCGGTCGCGGACGCCAAGGCACAGGCCTACGATGCGATCGGGAACATTGACTGGCCGGACGGATATTGCAGAAGCGATATCGGATGGCGCGCAATTGCGCGTGAGGCAAAGGAGCAGGCCTGACGCATTCCGGCCCGGCCTCCGTGTGCTCAAGGGCCGGACACAGTGGTGACAGGGACATTGCAGCGCCTGCGCGCGGCTGCCAAACTGTCATTGTTTCAGCATCGGGGATTTGAATTTGACCACGGAACTGCCGGATCTTTTTCCGAACTTCGAAACCAAGGTCGTCCATGCGAAAGACATGGAATTTTTCTGCCGGATTGGTGGTTCGGGTCCACCGCTTCTGCTGCTCCACGGTTACCCTCAGTCCCACGTGATCTGGCATAAGATTGCCCCGGAGCTTGCCGCGCGTTTCACGCTGATCATGCCGGATCTGCCCGGTTACGGACAGTCTTCGATCCCGCCGAGGGCAACCGGTCACGGAACGTATTCAAAGCGGACCTGGGCAGAGGCGTTCAACGAGATGATGCGCGTCCTGGGCTATCGGTCGTACTTTCTGGCTGGGCATGACCGGGGCGCAAGGGTCGGCTACAGGCTTGCGCTCGATTTTCCAGGTTCGGTGACCAAACTGGCCGTGCTCGATATCCTGCCGACATCGGACTACTGGGACCTGATGGATCGAAATTTCGGCCTCAAGATCTATCACTGGATGTATCTCGCCCAGCCGTTTCCGTTTCCTGAAAAGATGATTGCGGCCGCTCCCATACGCTTTCTGGAGCACACGCTTGCCAGCTGGACGGCGGCGAAAACGCTGGACTGCTTCTCGGAAGGTGCCCTCGAACATACGAGAGACTGGTTCTGCCGGCCCGATCGCATTTCCGCAAGCTGCGAGGATTATCGCGCCGGGGCAACGATCGACTATGAACACGACAAGGCCGACAGAGACGCAGGCAACACGATTTCGGCCGATGTGCTGGTGCTGTGGGGCAGCAAGGGCATCGCGTCGAGTGTCGACGATCCACTGGCGGTCTGGCGCCGGTGGAGCCCGCGGGCTCAGGGAGTGTCCCTTCCAGGTGGCCACTTTCTGCCTGAGGAAGCTCCCGACGAGACCTCGGATGCCCTGGTGAATTATTTCGGCAGCTGATGGGAACGTGTCGAATAAACATCAGTCGAATTACCGAACCACCAGAAGTTCTTAACTTGAAAAACTCTTTTAAAAGTTGAATTTACCAAGAAAATCATCGAACTTCTTAATTGTATTTAAGAATTCCATTCAAGACAATTTAACTAATCTGTCATATTAAAACTTACGGCGACGAAGGTTTGCAGTGAGTGCCATGAAGGACATCCAAACACACCTTGCTGACGGCCTCGCCAGTGTGTTCGCAGCTGCGGCTGCCGGGGGTATTTGTGCTGGGTCTGGGCAGACAGAAGTCGAAAGAATACAAGAACCTGCGGGACAGCACTTCTCGCCGGCCCCAACCGAACACCTTGCTTGACCGCATTGTTGCGCGCCTTTCCCCGAAAGACGATCTGAATTTCGAAAAGCCGATCAGGATGGTTTTCCTGTCCTTCCTCGGGTTGATCGTCTGCATTCTCGTTGCCCAGAACATTTCGTCCGAATTCCGGAACCTGCGCGAACCGCAGGAGGCGATCCTCTCCACCGCTGAACGGCTGGTGATGCAACAGAAAAAGCTGGGCGCCGATACACTTGCGGATGTTTTCAGAGTTCTCGACAATGGCACCGACCTTCAAGATGCCATTCGCGCGCAGGATGAGCGCAAGGTGAGGCGCGTTGCAGCTGCGCTGTTCGCGTCGAAGTCCAGCCGCCGCGACATCGTCGGGCTTTCAATCTTCAACCCAGACATGACATCGGTCTATCCGGCTGAGGCGGCACCGCTTGTTCTCAAACCAGCGGAGGGTCGTGCCATCGACCCGGGCGAAATCGCCGCGGGGCAGCATGACGGAATCGAGTTGGGACCGGACAGGCGTCTGGTCGTCAGCGTCTTGCGTCCGTGGCTCTCCGGCGGGGAGTTGCTTGGCTACCTCAAACTGACAACCGACATCGAGCGCTCGCTGGCGCTTGCAAGCGCGGCCGTCGATGCCCAGATCGTGAAAACCAGCCTGCAACGGGTACGCACCGCAAATGGCACCGGCCGGACGACCCACAGGGTCCTTGGAAGCTTCGCGCCGGACGGCTTCAATCTGGATGTCTTGTCTCTGGCCGGCCGTGGCGCCGGCATTCAGCCGCTGTCTTATCAAAACGGTCGGGTTTACATGGTGCGCGACCTTCCGATTGCCATTTCCCGGGGCGATCAGGAGTTTACGCTCCTTGTCATCAACGATGTCACCCAGAACATCTGGGCATTTTTCAAAGGAACTCTTGTTTCGATACTGATCGGCGTCGGATTGTCGCTGATCACCTGGGCGGTGATGCAACGGCTGCTGTCAGGCCTGCAATCGTCCGTACAGGTCACGCGGCACCGGTTGGAGGCGGAGGTTCGCGACTATACCGCCCAGCTTGAGAGCAATGCCTCAAAACTTCTGGAAGCCCAGCGCATTGCCACTGTCGGCAGCTGGGAACGCGATCTAGCGACAAACGAGGTCAGCGCCACGGAAGAATACTTCCGCATCATGCATATCGCCGGAAGCCTGCCGTCAGACCAGATCATTGAGAAGGTCTACGCGCAAATTCCCGAACATGAACGCCGGGCCGCGCAGCTCATGGTTCAAAACGCGGTCGAGACCTGCGGCGAATTCGATTTTGAACACTCGCTGATCCCGGAAACCGGCAAACCCCGCGCCCTTCACATCCGCGGCTATGTGGAGCCGGGACCGGACGGTAAGGGCGCGAAGGTTGTCGGCACGGTTCACGACATCACCGAGCGCAGCGAAGCGGAGCGTCAGAACCTTCTGCTTGCCAACATTCTGGAGTCGTCTCTCAACGAGATCTTCATTCTGGACGCGGCTACGTTCAGGTTCAAACATGCCAACCGGTGCGCGCTGAACAATCTCGGCCTCGGGCTGGAAAACCTGCAATCCATGCATCTTTGGGATGTCAATTCGATCTACAACGAAGATGCCATCAGACACCAGTTCCGGCCGCTTCTGACCGGAGATCTGGAGGGCATCGCCGCAGAAACCGTCCACCGGCGCAAGGACGGGACCGAATATCCGGTCGAATTGCGCATACAGCTGCTGAAAGACACGGACGAAGACCTGTTTGTCATTATCGCGAACGATGTGACGGAAAGGGTCATGCGGGAGACCGAGACGCGTGAAGCAAGGGTGCGTGCCGAGCGGCTGGCCTATTTCGATCCGCTGACGAAACTGTCCAACAGGGCTGGCTGCCAGCGCGACGCGAAACTGCGGTTCGAACGGGTGGACAAGCCGGCGTTCCTGGTTCACGTCGACATGGACAATTTCAAGCGCGTGAACGATACGCTTGGCCATCTTGCGGGAGATTACTGCCTGGAGGAAACGGGGCGCAGGCTGCGCGAAGTGTCACGCGGTCTCGGCACACCGTATCGCTGGGGTGGCGACGAGTTTGTCATCATTGCGGAGAATCCCGGTTCGGATCCGAACGAACTGTTCGAGCGCGCCCGCCGGCTCATGCGCCTGCCGATGGAATTCAACGGCAACCGGTTCTGGCCGACGGTCAGCATGGGTATAGCGCTCTGCCCGGAAGACGGCTCGTCCTTCGAGGATCTTCTGTTCAACGCCGACCTGGCGCTCTACCAGTCGAAGGAAAGCGGCAAGGACCGGTTCACGTTCTTCAAGTCCAGCATGAAGACGGAAAGTGAAACCGAGGCCAGGATTGAGCGCGAACTGCAGAATGCGGTCAAGGAAAACCAGTTCTTCATGGTCTTTCAGCCGCAGGTCAATCTGCGCTCGCAGAATGTCACCGGCATCGAGGCCCTGATCCGCTGGGATCACCCTGAGCGCGGCGTCCTTTCACCTGCCGAGTTTTTGCCCGTTGTCGAGAAAACCAGCCTTGCACCGATTCTCGGAGAGATCATCATCGACAAGGCGTTTGCCGCGGCCAAACACTGGCTGGTCAGCGGGCTCGACTTCGGCCGTATCTCCGTGAACGTGTCCCCCTCTCATCTCGCCTCCGGCCTGCTGGTGGAGCATTTCAAGGCCGCGATGGCCAAATACGAGATCGGTGCGGAGCGGATTACCGCCGAAGTCCTGGAATCGGTGTTCCTGAACGACAACCGGTCCGGTCACCTGGCGGCCCTGCGGGAGCTTTTCGAGCTTGGCGTGCATATTGAACTCGATGATTTCGGAACGGGTTATGCATCGCTGACACATGTCGCGGATCTGCCGATCAACGGACTGAAGATCGATCGTTCCTTCACCAACCAGATGATCGACGATCCGCGAAAGGAAGCGGTGGTCAACCAGTTGGTCCACCTGGCGAGATCACTGAATGTCGCCGTCGTCTGTGAAGGTGTCGAGACCGAGGCGCAGTACCACCGTCTGCGCATGATGGGCGACTTCTCCATTCAGGGCTATCTGATCGCCGAGCCGATGCCGCTTGATCAGATGACGGAATGGATGGCCGAAGCATCCGACGATCTTTACTTCGTCATCTGACACCACACTCCACCAAAGCCTTGCGAGACTTGCCCGCCCGTCGGGGCATCGAAACCGGATGCCTTGGAAAACGGCGGCGGCACCCCCATGTCAGTCCAGACAATTGATGAAAGGGAAGCGGACGAGATGACCGCACATTTGGCGACCTCCTCGACACCTCCACGTATCGGGCTTGCCCTGGGAGGCGGCGGTGCACGCGGTCTGGCGCATATTCCGGTTCTCGAAGCGTTTGACGATCTCGGACTGAAACCCGCGCGTATTGCGGGAACTTCGATCGGCGCAATTCTCGGAGCCGCCTATGCCAGCGGTCAGAGCGGAGAGGATATCCGGCGCATCGTTCTCGAACTCTTCGCCGACCGCAACAACGTTCTCTCCAAGGTCTGGAAATTGAGACCGAAGCGAGTTGCCGACATGTTCCGGGCCCGTCCGGTGCAACTTGATCCGGAACGTGTGCTCGACGTTTTCATTGCCGAGCATCTGCCAAAGAACTTCGAGGATCTGCAAATTCCGCTTCGTGTGCTCGCAGCGGACTTTTTCGGTTGTGAAGAATATGATTTTGAGGAGGGTCCTCTTCTGCCCGCGATCGCGGCTTCGATCGCGATACCCGCCATTTTCCGGCCCCAGAAGCAGGGAGGCCGGTTCCTGATCGACGGCGGTGTCGTCAATCCGCTTCCGTTTGAAGGCATGCGCTCCGATTGCGATATCGTCGTCGCGGTGGATGTCGTCGGCGCGCCGGTGCCGCGATCCGACGGATCGGACATCAATATGCTGGATGCTCTGTTCGGGTCGTCGCAGATCCTTATGCAGACGATCACGGCCAAAAAACTCAAGCTGGAACAGCCGGATATCCTGGTGCGCCCGCCCCACGACACGGTTCGTGTCCTTGATTTCTTGAAAGCGGAGCAAATTCTTGAAAGAGCGGAAGCGCTGAGAGCATCAACAAGAGAACAACTGTCAGCACTGACAAAACAACCTATGATGGTTACTTGAAAACCCCTAAGTAAATTTCACCACCCGTCCTGACTTTCTTGTAAAAAAGTCGGAAATTAATTTTTTTTTAACGCCGCTGGGGCATATTATTCTTAAAAACCAGAGGTAAGACAATGCACAAATCGGGGTCTGCGGATCTGGAGAATTGTCCAGTTCCCGAGGATTTGCTGAAACATCTGCTCGAGGCGACGCTGACAATCGTCCAGGATGTCGGGGGCGAGCTTCCCGAAAGGCAAAGGGCGGCCCTCGCGGTTTATTGTTACAGACGTTCGCATCTGCGCAGGCTCGGGCTGTCGCTGGCAGCGCTTTGCAGCCGTTCATCGCTGATGATGGAGGCCGGACATGCCGGTGAACTCATCCATCTGCAGGCGCAGGCGAACATGAAGGGTGAAGCTGAAACGGAGATTCGTCAACGCGGTGGAAAAGCACCGGTCAGTCTTCACGTGGTGTGAGAGTTCATTCGGGGCTGGTTCTTCCTCCCTCCCGCCCCCACCTGCGGCAACCGCCTCCGCGAATTTCAACGCGCTGGCCGGTTGCCTTTTTCTTTGTCCGGCCTTGCCCAAAAATCGCCAATGACGCCAAAGGTGCGCATGCGTGACCAATTTTCGTGCTTGCCTCCGCCAAACCGACCGCTAGTCTTTTAGTCAGCGTGGCTGGAAACAGGGACGAGCAAATGAACACCGGCATCGATACTTCAATGGAAATGCCTGGCAGGGTTCGCGGTGCGTCCCGCGCTGTTGCGATTGTGCTGGGGCTTGTGTTCGCCGCAGTCGCTTCGCCCGCCATGGCGATTTGCCAACTGGTGGCCAATGCCCCTTACCTGACCCCCGGAGACGGTGAAGCGCGGGTCTGGAAAGCCGCCCTGAGTGCCGGCGAAGTGCAGATCCGTTACATCGGTCACTCCACCTTCGAGCTGGAAACGCCGGGCAGTATTCGCATTGCCACCGACTATAACGACATCTACCGCCCGTTCCTTCCGCCGACGGTCGCCACGATGAACGGCGCGCATTCCACCCACTATTCTCTCTCGCCGGACCCGGAGATCGAACATCTGCTTTATGGATGGAACCCGGAAGGTGGCCCCATGGACCATGACCTCACGGTCGGGGATGTGCGGATCAGGAACATTCAGACGAACATCCGCAGCTGGGACCGCGAGACGCGGCGCCTGGGCAACTCGATCTTCATTTTCGAGATTGCCGATCTGTGCATCGCACATCTCGGCCATCTGCATCACAGGCTGACAAAAGAGGATTACCTGCGGCTGGGTCAGATCGACGTCGTCTTTGCCGCGATCGACAATTCCTCGACGCTGCGCATCGACAGCCTGATGGATGTCCTGAAAGGGATCGGCCCGGCCATGATCATCCCGATGCATTTTCATTTCGCAGGTGCCCTGCCGGCCTTCAAGAGCCGGGCGGCAGAAGCCGGCTACCGGATCGTGGAGGCCGAAGCACCCGATCTTGTGATAAGCAAGGGGTCGCTGCCGGCCAGCACCACCGTTTACATCATGATGCCCGGTGGCGCCTGAGCATATTACCGGTCCTCAGCCATCCAGATACTTCAGGAAGATGACCTGGCTGTCTCCCGCCTGACGCCGGTCAACTTCCGAAAAATCCGAAGGAAATTCAGGTATCGCGCCGGCACTTTCCTCGACAACACAAAGAGCACCCGGCGACAGCCAGCCTCCGTTTGCCGCTGACGCCAGCGCCTTTTCTCCCAGACCCTTGCCGTAGGGCGGGTCGGCAAAGACCAGGTTGAAGGGGTCGATGGTTCCAGCGGCACCAAGACGGGTCGCATCGCGGCGGAAAATCTTGGCAGCGCCGTTCAGGCCCAGGTTTTCCATGTTCGTACGAATGACACCGCGCGCCTCGGCACCTTCTTCGATAAATGTGCAGTGGCGCGCGCCGCGGCTGATCGCTTCAAACCCAAGGGCACCGGTTCCGGCAAACAGATCCAGAACCCGGGCGTCTTCGATGTCAAAGCCGGTCCCGTGCGCGAGGATATTGAAAATCGTCTCCCTGAGCCGGTCACTGGTCGGTCTGGTCCCGTGCGACCTGGGCGACGCGAGCGTCTTGCCCTTGAACCGGCCGGCAACAATTCTCACGAGCGCCGGCCTCCCCTGGGCTTGTCGTCACCCCGCGTCGGTCCACCACGGTCGCGCGCGGGTTTTTCCGATCTCTTTTGCTGCTGCTTGTCTTCCACAAGGCCGTCTTCGCTCCAGATGCGGCGTTGGGGCGCGGACCGTTCCTCGGTGAATTCCTTGCGTTGCCGTGGCTCGGATGTCATGCGAAAGCGTGACCGCGGCGACACCTTTTCCTGGCGCGGACCCGCGTTACCCCGCTTCGGCCGTTTCTGACCTGGATCCGATGGTCTCTCCGAAGACCTTGCCCCCTTGCGCTTGTCGGTTTCCGACTTGCCTTCGCGTGCCGTGAGCCACTTGCCCTGACCCTGTGCACGCCCGCCGCCGGGCTTGCCCTGAGGCCGGCCTCCGGCACCGCGCGATTTTCCGGAGGACTTTGCGGCGTCCTCCTGTTTCGGCTGGTGAAAGATGGGAGCATCGAAATCCGCACCTGCCTCGTTCGCCAGCGTTTCGCCAAGCTGATCGCGTAGGATCCGTCCGCGAATTTCCCGGACATCACCGTCTGCGAGGTCCATCAGCTGAAATGGCCCGTAGGACAGGCGGATGAGGCGATTGACGGCAAGGCCAAGATGCTCGAGCACCCTTTTGACTTCGCGGTTCTTGCCTTCGCGCAAGCCAACGGTCAGCCAGATGTTGCCCCCCTGCTCCTTGTCGAGCGTCGCCTCGATTGCTCCGTAAAGAACGCCGTCGATGGCAATGCCGTCATTCAGGGCATCCAGATCGGTTTGCGTGACCTTGCCGAAGGCGCGCACGCGATACCGCCGCAGCCATCCGGTCGACGGCAGTTCAAGAACCCGCGCGAGACCGCCATCGTTGGTCAGCAGCAACAGGCCTTCCGTGTTGATGTCCAGCCGGCCAACCGTGAGCACGCGCGGCAAATCCTTGGGCAACCGGTCGAACACCGTGGGACGTCCCTCTGGGTCCTTGTTGGTCGTCACCAGGCCCTTTGGCTTGTGATAGAGCCAAAGACGGGTTCGTTCGCGCATGGGCAGAGGTTCGCCGTCCACCAGCACCTTGTCATTTCCCGAAACGGTCACGGCGGGCGTTTCCAAAACAGTCCCGTTCAGCTGAACGCGTCCTGCTTCAATCCATTTTTCCGCCTCCCGCCGGGAACACAACCCGGCGCGGGCCATCACCTTGGCAATCCGGTCTCCGCGCTCCGCGTCGGCAGCGTAGGCAGGTGTTGCGGGCGCGTCCGCGGCCCTCTTGGGTTTCGGAGATTTTGCGCGCTTTTTGTCAGGCGCTGCGTTCCGGCGCCCGGGGCCTTTTGCCGGCTGCGAGCGTCCTTGGGTCGGTTTTCGTGTTGTCATGGGCGCCTCATAGCAGAGCTTGACCGTTTCTAAAATCACCTGTCGGTCCCTATTTTCGCAACCTAGCCCTTTTCCTGGCGCATGGCACATGCGAAACAGGCATGTTTTCAGGAGGGGCCGGTTCGCCCCAACAAGGGCAATGAGCATGGGCGGCGGCAGAAGGTCCTTCATGAGTATCGCGCTGGAGGAGGCGGAAGCTGCCGCCGCACGGGGTGAAGTGCCCGTCGGTGCGGTTCTCGTGAAGGACGAGAAGATTCTGGCCCGGGACGGCAACAGAACGCTGGAACTCAACGATCCGACCGCACACGCTGAGATCCTTGTCATCAGGCAGGCTTGTGCGCTTCTGGAAACGCAACGGCTTCCCGGTTGCGATCTCTATGTGACGCTCGAACCGTGTTCGATGTGCGCCGGCGCAATTTCATTTGCGCGCATCAGGCGGCTTTACTACGGAGCAGGAGACGAAAAGGGCGGTGCTGTTGAACACGGCGCGCGATTCTTTTCCCAGCCGACCTGCCATCACCAACCGGAAATCTATGCCGGCATAAGCGAGACGGCCTCGGCAAAAATACTTAAAACCTTCTTTGCTTCCAAACGGTAAGGGTCCATTTGCGTTGCGCAATAGCAACAATGGTCTGGTGAACGTAACCGGCCGGCGTTCAGGATCGACTTTCCGTTGGCATACCGTCACATGGATCGATCATAGTTGCGATCTCACTGCTTGCCACCCGGAGAGTGCAATGGCCCGTTTAATCGCCCTTGGAATGCTCGCGGGATTCGCCGGTGCATCCGTGCCTGCAATCGCTGCCGATCTTCCTGTCGCACCGGAACCCGTCGACTATGTCCGCATCTGCGATGCCTACGGTTCCAGATTCTATTATATTCCGGGGACCGATACGTGCCTGAGGGTTCGCGGTCGCCTGCGCACGGAATTCCGGGTCCGGAACTTCGGCGAGGCGGAAAATGCCTGGGGTGAACGGGACAGCGACGGATATCAATGGCGCTCTCGCGGCTATCTTTATCTGGATGCGCGAACGGAGACCAGCTTCGGCACGCTGCGCGGATTCATCGAACTTTACATGCAGCAGACCAATGACCGGGCAGGATTTTCGATCGACAACGCCTATATTCAGTGGGGCGGTTTCACGGCCGGTCTGACGAATTCGAATTTCGATTTCTTCACGGGCTATGCCTACAATGCCCAGATCGAAAGCTATTCGGATCAATCTCTCAACCAGATCGCCTACACATATGCATTCGGCAACGGCTTCAACGCCACCGTTGCGGTTGAAGACCGTTCCGATCGTCAGGCGAGTATCGGGCTGAATGGCAGCACGCTCGGCTACGGCGGCACCCGGATGCCCGATCTGATCGGCGTGCTCGGCATCAGCCAGGGCTGGGGTGAAGCCCAGGTCATGGGCGCCTTGCATCAGGTCTATCCGAATGCAGCGTTCAACGGGCAAACCGGACGCTCGGAAGACGAACTCGGCTTTGCGGTCGGCGCCGGGGTCGAGATCAACTTCGGCGGACTTGCACAGGGCGGCAGCATTGCCTTGCAGGGCGTCTATACGGACGGGGCCAGTGCCTACGGATCCACCGGCTGGAACGACCTGATCACCGATGCCGTTTGGGACGGCAACAGCACCGAAACAACGCGGACCTGGAACGTCTTTGGCGGTGTCAGCCTCGATCTCACCAACACGATCGAACTCAATGTCGAGGGCGGCTATCACAACGTCGACGCGGCGACCAGCGCCTACGACTTCACGCAATGGAGTGTCACCAGCAACCTCGTGTGGGAACCGGTGCCCGGATTCATCATGGGGCCGGAAATCCAGTATCGCGATCTGGATTTCGATGCCGCGTCCGGGCTTGAGGACACGCAGCAGATTTTCGGAGCTTTCCGGATGCAGCGCTCGTTCTGATCCGCACGCGGATCAAGTGAAAAACTCCGGGTCAACGGCCCGGAGTTTTGTCAGGGCTGCTTGCCGTTCCACTTTTCCCGGACCGTGTCCCAGAGCCCCCGCTTCCACAAATCGCCATGGCCTGCGCCCTCCACGATCAGGAGTTCCCTGGGGTCGGACGCATATTCGAACAGCCGCTCGCCGTGCGCGACCGGGATGATGGAGTCCTCTGTCCCGTGAATGATCAGTACCGGTGTCTCGACCTTGCCGATCCGTTCACGCGTCTTCATCGGATCCTTCATCAGGAGCCCGACCGGCAGCCACGGATAGCTCTCGAATGCCATGTCGACCAAGGCCGTATACGGCGCCTCCAGGACCAGAAGACCGGCATCGGGCCGCTCGGCGGCGACCGCGGTCGCAACACCTGTTCCAAGGCTCTCTCCGTGAACGATGATCGGCGTTCCTGCAGCCGCTGCACGGTCAAAGTGTTCCAGTGCATCTGAGATGATGGCTGTCTCCGACGGGCTGCCTTCACTGCCTGCATAGCCGCGATAAGTCGGCGCATAGAGGCCATAGCCGCTGTCCAGGATCATCTTGAAGCGTTGCCAGCGTCCCGACAGGTTGCTCGAATTGCCATGGAAATAGATTACCGTCGGCAGGCCGTCTTCCGCCGGTGCCGCTGTCCACACGGTTGTCGTTGTCCCGTCCGCCATTTCAACGGTTTCAACCGAAACGTTTTGCAAACCCTTGTCTTCGGGCGCGACGAGATCACCGCTTGGAACGAAGACGAAACTGCGTTGGTTCAGATACATGTAGCCAGCCGCCATGGAATAGGCGATGGCGGCGGCGATCACAAACTTGGTCAGACCGCGCCAAACCCTCGTCCAACCGCTTGCGGGCTTTGTCTCCAGTTTGCCGGTGATGCCGGTTTCGGCCTCGGCCATCGTCATGCTCCTTGCTGCATTTGATGATTGTTACGCATGACAGAAGAGCACCGATCAGATTTGCCGGATCACTTGCGCCCGAAGAGCCGCTCAATGTCCGACAGTTTCAGTTCGACCCAGGTCGGTCTGCCGTGATTGCACTGGCCTGATTTGGGCGTTGCCTCCATGTCGCGCAAGAGGGCATCCATTTCCTGCGGCCGCATGCGCCGGCCCGCCCGGACCGAACCGTGACAGGCCATCGTTGCCGCAACATGGTCGAGCTTTTCCCTCAAACCGTCCGCGGTATCCCATTCGGCGAGTTCGTCGGCTAGATTGCGGACCATGCCCTGGATATCCATGTCACCGAGGATCGCAGGCGTTTCCCGCACGGCGACAGCGCCCGGCCCGAAGGCTTCCAGTACCAGCCCCACCTCCGCAAGATCCGACGCCCTGTCGTTCAGGCGCAGGGCGTCTTCCTCGGTCAGTTCGACAATCTCCGGGATCAGAAGGATCTGTCGGGCGACATCCTTTTTGGCAAGCGCCTCCTTCAACCGTTCGTAGACGAGCCGTTCGTGGGCGGCGTGCTGATCGACGATGACAACGCCGTCCGCCGTCTGTGAAATGATGTAGGTCTCGTGAACCTGCGCACGCGCGGCACCGAGCGGCAGCCGGGTTGTTTCCGTTTCTGCCGGGGTCTCGCCGGCTCGTGCGTCGGCGGACGGCACGGCGATGTCGGCAAGCCCGGTCTGACTGCCGTATTCTGCCGGGGCGGCGTCCGCAAACCCGGGCATCGCAACGCCCGCATCTCCCAGGGGGCGAAACGCGCCCGTATCCCAGCGCGCGGTATCCGCCCGTGCATAGTCAGCCCCACGACCTCCAGCGGTACCGGGAGCGTGAGAAACGGACGTGGAAACCCCGCCGTTTGACGGAGCGCTGTAGCCACCCGCGCCAGCACGCAGCGCATCAAGTGCGACTGTGGCATTGCCGGTGGAAGACCTGTGACCTGCCTGCACCAGCGCATGCCTGATGGCGCCGACCAGCAATCCGCGCACAAGCTGTCCGTCGCGGAAACGCACATCGGCCTTTGCCGGATGCACGTTCACATCCACCTGGGCGGGGTCGAGATCGATAAACAGCACAACGACGGGATGCCGGTCCCTTGCCAGCACGTCGGCATAGGCGCCCCTCAGCCCGGACAGCAGGAGCTTGTCCTTCACCGGACGCCCGTTCACGAAAAAAAACTGGTGCTGCGCGTTGCCGCGATGGTGGGTCGGCAGGCCGGCAAACCCGGTGAGACGGACGCCTTCGCGTTCCGCATCTATTTCCATCGCGTTGTCGACGAAATCCTGCCCCAGGATCTGCGCGATCCGGGCAAGCTGCGGCTCGCTGCCCCGGGCGGCCGGCCATTTCTGCGGCTGACGGTCGGCTCCGGACAGGGAAAACCCGATCTCAGGATAAGCAAGGGCTATGCGCTTGACGATCTCGGTAATGGCCGCGGCCTCTGCCCTGTCGGACTTCAGGAATTTCAGCCTGGCCGGTGTCGCAAAAAAAAGGTCGCGAACTTCAACCTGGGTTCCTTTCGCGCGGGCAGCAGGCGCAATCGGCGTTTCCCTGCCGCCTTCCACGGCAATCGCCCAGGCATGTTCCTCTTCCTGGTGGCGCGTCTGGATCGCCAGGCGCGCGACGGAACCGATGGACGGCAGCGCTTCGCCGCGAAACCCGAGGGTGCGGATATCGAAAAGATCGTCATCCGAGATCTTGGACGTGCAATGGCGGCGGATCGCCAGGGTCAGATCCGAGGCGCGCATGCCCGCACCGTCATCGGCAACGCGCATGAGCGTCTTGCCGCCTGCAGCGGTGACAATCTCGATCTGCGTTGAGCCGGCGTCCACGGCATTCTCGACCAGCTCCTTGATCACGCTGGCCGGCCGTTCGATGACCTCACCGGCGGCAATCTGGTTGATCACCCGTTCGCCAAGTTGCCTGACCTGCATGAAACTCCCTTTACTCGGTTTCGCACCGCGTCCCGTTCCTATATGGTCCGCGCCGGGTTTGTCCCGATTCTTTCCCGAGTTTACCAGATCTAATCCAGCACGAGTGAAACCACATGACCGTTTCTGCACCGCTTCTGATTGACGGGCTGCGCGCCGTCGCCCCGCTCTACAAGGGGATCCTGTGCGATGTGTGGGGGGTGCTGCACAACGGGGTTGCCGCATTCGAAGACGCGCACAAGGCGCTGACATCCTACCGGGATGCCGGTGGCAAGGTGGTTCTTATCACCAACGCCCCTCGCCCGGCCAAGCAGGTCGCCGAGATGCTTGAAAAGCTCGGTGTTCCTGCCAGCGCCTATGACGACATCATCACTTCGGGAGACGTGACGCGAGCAATCCTGGAAGCACAGGGCAAAAAGACGCTGCTTCATCTGGGCCCCAACCGCGACCAGCCGCTTTACTGGAACCTTGAGGCCACCTTCACAACGAACGACGACGAGGCGGAGGCGATCAGCTGCACCGGGCTTGTCGACGATGAAACCGAGACGCCCGACGACTACCGGGACCGGCTGCAGAAACTCGCGGACCGGGGCCTCCTGATGATTTGCGCCAATCCCGACATCGTTGTCGAACGCGGCGACAAGCTGGTCTGGTGCGCCGGTGCTCTTGCGCGTCTTTACGAGGATCTCGGCGGCGAAGTGGCGATCCTGGGCAAGCCGCATGCTCCGATCTACCACGCGGCACTGAAGCGGCTGGAAGATCTGTCGGGCGAGGCGATCGCCAAGGAAGACGTTCTTGCCATCGGCGACGGTCTGCCCACCGACATCCGCGGGGCCGTTTCCCAGGACATTGACGTCCTGTTCATCACGGCGGGTATTCATGCGTCCGACTTCGGACCGAGCGAAGCGCCGGAAGAACACCTGATCCGCAAACGCCTGATCGAGGAAGGTTTGCGGGCGCGGGCGGCGCTGCCGCGGCTTTGGTGGTAAAAACAAAAAAGGCCGCCGATGGCGACCTTCTGAAAACGTGGTGGCAGAACGCGGTCAGTCGAACAGTTTGTCGATATCCGCCTGGGCATCCATCAGCATCGAATCGATGTCGTCCTGCGAAACGCCCTCGCCGTCGTGCTGAGGTCCGTGGAGGATCAGCTCGCGCTTGCGGCGTTCTTCGTCCGTTTCCTCGACTTCCGCATCCAGGTCGCCGGGAATACGCAGATGTTCGATGAAGGACGATACACGCTCGTCGATGTAATTCAGCGTGGTCACGACTTTCGAAATGCGCTGACCGGTGATGTCCTGGAACGTGCAGGCCTCGAAGATGCCGATCATCTTGTTGCTGACCAGTTCCTGGTAGGCTTCCGGATCGCTCGTGTCGGCACCCATGATTTCTTCGGCAGCTTCCATGATCGTGTTGGTGGCGTCTTCCGTCGCCTCGACGATCGCGTCAAGCTCACGGCCGGCATCCGGTATCTTGTTGCCGGTCATGTCATTTGCGCGGAGCTGCGAAATTTCCGACTTCATACGGGCGATTTCCTTGCCGATGGCTCTCAGCTCATCGGTTACCGTCGGCTGCACAGTGGACAGGAAATCGTGCATTGAGCCGGACATGACTTCGGCGAGATGCATGACATCAGTCAGCGAAACTTCGCCGTCGCGTTCTTTGTTCTGTTCCAGGAAATCGATGACGCGTGCGACATTTTCCTGCTTCATATTGGCCATTAGGATAGCCTCCCCATGCGAAAGCCCCCCCGAACGCGTCCCAGCTTGAAGGGCTGACGCGCTTTTCGTAACTCACCGGTTCTTGTGTTGCTGATCGCCCGCATTGGGACTTGACAACCCGGTCGTCCAGCCTGCACCGGCGGGGCCCCCTACGTCGGTCCCGCCAGGCGCAAGAGACGTTACTCGGAGAAGACTGCCTCGATCTTGCCTTTCAGCGTCTGTGCGTTGAACGGCTTCACGATATAGTTGTTCACGCCGGCCTTTTTGGCGGCAATGACGTTTTCAGTCTTGGATTCCGCCGTCACCATGATGAACGGGGTTTTGCTGAGACCGGAGTCGGAACGAACCTGCTTGAGCAGCTCGTAGCCGGTCATCGGCTCCATGTTCCAATCGGAAATGACCAGACCATAGCGGCGCTGCTTCATTTTTTCCAAGGCTTCGGTGCCGTCCGCGGCATCGTCGATGTCTTCGAAACCAAGCTGTTTCAGCAAGTTCCGAATGATGCGAATCATCGTCTTGTAGTCATCGACCACGAGGACCGGCATCTGAAGATCAAGGGCCATTGTCTACTCCATACTGTCAATAAGCGCGGCCCCTGGCCGTGGGCCGGTGGATACGCGATTTGACTCCGAAGGAGAGCGACACACATTTGTGTCCTCACCTCCCCACACTCAACGGACTTTACCCGCCTCACCTGAAAAGACCGTTAATAACGCAAGCTTTTTTCTTCGCCGAAAGCATAATTGCCAGAAAACCTTGTCCCCCCTAGCGTCCACGGCCAGGGTTAGGAAGATCAAACCGGGCGGAAATCACGATGTTGGAACTGCGAACACTCTACTTCGAAGACCTGGAAACGGGCATGCAAGAAGAACTTGTCAAACATGTCAGTTCCTCCGACGTTGTCGGTTTTGCCGAAGTCTCCGGTGACCGCAACCCGATTCACCTGTCGGAACACTTCGCGGCGCGCACACCCTTCAAGACCCGAATCGCGCATGGCCTTTATACGGCAAGTCTGATTTCAGCCGTTCTGGGAACCCGGCTCCCGGGGCCCGGAGCGATCTATCTGTCCCAGACGCTCAACTTCAAGGCACCCGTGAAGATCGGCGACGACGTCAAGGTGACGGTGACAGTTGAAGAACTGATGGAAAGGGGCAACCGTGCCCGACTCTCGTGCATCTGCAGCGTGGATGACACCGTCGTTCTGGAAGGCGAAGCTCTTGTGAAGGTTCCAGGCCGCGACGAAGACAGGGCCCGGTCCTGAGTTCATGACCGTTTTAAGTGCGGGTGCGGTTCACCCCACCTTGACGTTTTCGCGCACACGCGGCAGTTTCCTCGCCGGCGCCGCAAAGCGGTGCCGGTCCCAGTGCTTGCCCTGATTGCCGTTTCCAAAGAAGCCGTTCCGGCCGACACTCTGCGCGAAGGTTTGCTGCATGAACCCGTCCCCATCCGCCGATTTCCTGGTCGCCGAAAGCCTGGATGCGTTTCCCGATGAGTTGAAGGGCGGCGTCGTGGCTATCGGCAATTTCGACGGATTGCACCGGGGACACAGGGCCGTTCTCGACGCCGCGCTCGGGCTCGGCCGCGGCATGCATCACCCGGTGTTCGCAATGAGTTTCGAACCGCACCCGCGGACCGTGTTCAATCCGTCCAAACCCGTCTTCAGGCTGACGCCCGCGCCGCAGAAGCTCAATATGCTGAAAGTGTGCGGACTGGACGGTGCGTTGATTCTGCCGTTCAACAAGGCATTCGCCGGCGTCGAGGCAAGCGCTTTCGTTCAGGACATCCTGATCGACACGCTCGGGATCTCGCACGCCGTGACCGGATACGACTTTCATTTCGGCAAGGCCAGGCAGGGAACGCCGGACTATCTGCGCACTGCCGGAGCCGAGCACGGATTTGGGGTGACCATCGTTCAGCGAGAGGAAGATGAGGGCACGGAAGTCATCTCTTCCACGCGCATTCGCGATTGCCTGGCGGCGGGCGACATCGCGCAGGCCAACGCTCTGCTTGGGTACAGGTGGTTTTTCGAGGCGACGGTTGAACATGGCAACAAGCGCGGGCGGGACCTCGGTTATCCGACGGCGAACCTGCACATGAACACCGATTGCCCCCTGCTTGAGGGCATTTATGCGGTCAAGGTGAAGACGCCGGAGGGCTGGTACGACGGTGTTGCAAGCTACGGACGCAGACCCACCTTCGACAACGGCGCCGTCGTCTTCGAAGTGTTCCTGTTCGACTTTTCCGGAGATCTTTACGGTCAATCACTCCGGGTACATCTGGTGTCCCATTTGCGCGGCGAGGAAAAGTTCGACACGGCGGAGGCTCTGGTCGCACAGATGAACAGGGACAGCGAGGAAGCGAAAGCTGCCCTCGCCTCGATCAGGCCGCTCTCGGATATCGACCTGAAACTTCTGGACCTTCACGCGTGACGGCAGCTTCAACGCGGGCGCAAGTGCCGCACAGCCCGATGCTCGCCATGCTGCTGATGACGATCGCGATGCTGATCGCGCCGGTCATGGACATCGCGGCGAAATACCTGTCGGCCTGGCTGCCTGCCCTGGAAGTGACTTTCGGGCGGTTTTTCTTTCAGTTCCTCATCTGTCTGGTCATTGCCGCTGCCGCAGGCCGGATCACCCGTCTCAGGGCGCGGCAGCCCGTGATCAATTTCGTGCGCGGCATCCTGCTTGCGGTCGCGTCCTTGAGCTTTTTCACCGCCGTGAAATACATGTCGGTCGCCACGGCGATTTCGATCTTTTTCATCGAACCGATGATCCTGACCGTGCTCGCAGCGCTCATCCTGAAGGAGAAGGTCGGCCTCCGCAGGATCGGCGCAATCCTCGTGGGATTGCTCGGAGCCATGATCATCCTGCGCCCGAACCTGGCGGAAATCGGCCTTGTCAGCCTGCTGCCGGCCTTCACGGCGCTGGTCTTCGCGTTCTATCTTCTGATCAACAAGCTCTATCCGGTCGAGGACGACCTTCTCACGATCCAGTTCGGAGCCGGCCTTTCCGGCGCCCTCCTCCTCGGCAGCGCCCTGCTCATCGGCTCCTACGTCCAGATCGAGGGATACGAATTCGTGCTGCCGACACCGGGCCAGACGGCATTGCTTGCGCTTATCGGTCTGATTTCCTTCGCCGCACACGGACTGGTCGTCGCGGCGTTTCAGCGCGGCAGCGCCAGTCTGCTCGCACCGCTGCAATATGTGGAGATCGTCAGCGCGACCCTGTTCGGCTATGTTGTCTTTTCCGATTTCCCCGACGGACCGACCTGGGTCGGCATCGCACTCATTATCGGCAGCGGTCTCTACATCGCACACCGTGAGAGAATTCGGAAAAACGAAGCTCAGGCAGAGGCGGTCCCGGACATATGACCCGGCTCACCCGTTTGCTCGCGGCCGTCCGCGGACAGGTGCATGCGCCGTAACCCGAGCCAGAGCATTGCAAGCGGCAGGAGCGGAGCCATGGGAACCCCAAGGAAGATGGCGAAGGCGGGCGTTGACGCAGACAGGCTGATGACGAAGGCCAGCAGGATCTTTTCGAACGGGAAAAATCCGTTTCTGAGTCCGTCCCGGATCACGAAGGCACAAGGGACGATCAACAGTGTCAGGTCATAGGACAGGGCAAACGGCGTTACCAGAAGCGTACCGCCGATCAGGACGGCCGACCTGACCGCCATGTCTTCCGTCCGGCGCCACACTTTCCAGACACACGCAAGAACACCAAGACCGACAGCGGCCTGCAGCCCCATGGCGATTTCATGTCCGATCCCCAACTGCCGAAGGCTGCTGTAGACCGAGATCATCTTGCCCCATTCAACACCACCCAGTTCCATCATGGCGGATGCAACGGGTGCCTGCTGCCAGAAAACCTGCCAGACGCCAACACCCAGGAACAGCACGCTCGCTGCGGCCAGGGTCAGGGTGGTCACCGAGGCGCTGAGGAAGGTGCGCCAGTTCAGACTTGCAACAAGTGCGACCGGGGCGAGGATGCCGAGCTGCGGCTTGATGGTGAGGATACCGAGTGCGATGCCGGCCAGGATCATGCGCTGCCGCTCAACTCCGACGAGGAAGAACCCGTAAAGCGCCGCCGTCAGGGCTGCGTTCTGTCCATGAAACGCGTTGTTGGCGCAGGCCGGCACGATGATCAGGCAGGCAGCCAGCAGCCATTTGCCGGTGATCAACCGGCACGAGACGCACAGGAGCGCGGTCGTGGACAGAATGAAGACCGCGAAGGCGGCCTTGTAGGGCAGCATCGCAAACGAGCTGAGCAACATCTGGAATGTCGGCGGGTAGAAGAAACCGAACACCGTGTCGGAGCCAGAGAGCTCCTTTTGCAGCGCTGAAAAGTCTGCCGGTATGTAGACGAGTTCCGGCGCCCCGGCGAGCGCTTGCCGCCCGGCCAGCCAGAAACTCAGGTAGTCCATGAGGACCGTTCCGCTGGGGGCACCGAAGGAATTGGGGACCAGAAGCAGCCAGATGAGACCGAGGCTGAGGCCTATGCCCGAGCACAGGCAGGCAAAACCGATCCTGTCCCAGGTCAGCCAGGCTCCGTCACGGATGCCCTTGTGCCAGAATATTGTCCGGAAACTCTGCGCCGTCATGCCAGGGCCTCGACTTCACGCGGTTGCGACATATTGTGGAGGCGTACCGAAACGAAGAGCAGCAGCGCCGGGGCCAGTAGGCCGAGCGGCACGCCGGTCATGGCGCCGAGATATCTGCTTGATGCGGAGAGCAGAACCGCGGCTGCAACGAGCGTCCACATGTAGGGAAAAGCCTGTTTGCCGCGCGTTGCCTGCATCAGAAACGCGATCGCGATGGCCATGGCCGCCAGGTCGTAGGGAAGGACATAGGGCGTTGCGAAGAAGCCGGCAGAAACAAGCACCGCCGCCTTGATGCCGAATTCGGCCGCAGAGCGCCACACTTTCCAGACCAGCAGCACCGCAGCCAGGGCCGCCAGGGCCTGGACCAGATACGCAAGCGAAGCCGTCAGACCCAGCATGCGGGCGGAGGCATAAACCGATGCCATCTTGAAAAAGCCGGCCATTCCCTGGTCGGTCGCCTGACCGGTGAAAACAGCCTGTTCGAAGAAAGCCTGCCAGGTGTCGTTGCCGAGAACGAGCCAGCTGAGCGCGGCGAAGGAAACTGCCGTAACAGCGGCGGAGACGAACGCGCGATGATAGCCGGCGGCTAGAAAGGCAAACGGCAGCAGGACACCCATTTGGGGCTTTATGGTCAAAAGCCCGATCAAAATGCCTGCAAGGACCTGGCGGCGCTCTGAAAGCGCGGCCAGCCCACCGCCCAAAAGAGCCGCGCACAGAAGCGCATTCTGACCGTGGAACATTGCATTGAACGTTGCGGGCATGGCCGCGATCAGAAGGAAACCGGTCCAGCTGCGCAGGATGCGTGCGCAGGCAGCGCCCGCGAGTGCCAGACTGACGGCCTGGGAAACGGCATAGGCCGGGATCGCGGCCATCATCCCGAGAGGTGCAATCAGAAGCAGAAACGTGGGCGGGTAGAAGAACGGATAGAACGCACCCGGTTCCAGATAGGGCGTTTGCAGGGCCAGAAACGCGGAATTGTCATAAACGACGCTGGGTCTGCCGTGCATCACCTCGCCGCCCGCCAGCCAGAAGCACAGGAAGTCGCTGATCGGAACGGCACCGTCGACAATCGCCGGTCCGGACGGTGAGAAGAAGTAGGTCAACACGCCAAGATAGGCCGCGAAAGCCATGAACCCGGCCGGAATCAGACGATCCCGTGTCGCCCAGTGTGCCTGTGAGAAATACGCGGCCATGCCTTCCTCTTGCGTCATTGCTCTCTTGTTTAGCGGTTAGCCGTTAAAGAAAGCCTGCAATTCGGTTTCCCGGTGCCGGTAAATGCGGGGTCGCCTCTTTATTCGGCCAGCAAGTGCTGCTATGTCCCATGCCATGCACGACAAGGACTTCATATTCACCGGCATACGGATGATCGCGATTGCGCGAATTACTTGCCCGGCCTTCGGCTGACGCGGATGACGCGGCGCCAGGGACCGGGACCCTCGTGTTCTTGCCGCCTGACGACAGGTGCGCACTCTCTTGAAAAAATGACGGGCACAGTGCCCGAACGACCGGATCGAATTGACGATGACCGAAACAGATAAACGCGACTATTCAGAAACGCTGAACCTGCCGCAAACCGACTTTCCCATGCGCGCCGGGCTGCCGAAAAAGGAGCCTGAGATCCTCGCCCGCTGGGAAAAGCTCGACGTCTACCGACAGCTGCGCGAACAAGGCAAGGATCGCAACAAGTTCGTGCTTCATGACGGGCCTCCCTATGCCAACGGCAACATTCACATCGGCCACGCGCTGAACAAGACCCTCAAGGACATCGTGACCCGATCCATGCAGATGATGGGCTACGAGAGCAACTACGTTCCGGGCTGGGACTGCCACGGCCTGCCGATCGAGTGGAAGATCGAGGAACAGTACCGCGCCAAGGGCAAGAACAAGGACGAGGTTCCGATCAACGAGTTCCGCAAGGAATGCCGGGAGTTCGCCGAGCACTGGATCGATGTCCAGCGCAAGGAATTCAAGCGTCTCGGGATCGAGGGCGACTGGGACAACCCCTACCTGACGATGCGCTTCGACAGCGAGGCGACCATCGCGCAGGAACTCATGAAATTCGCCATGTCGGGACAGCTCTACCGCGGTTCGAAGCCCGTCATGTGGTCCGTCGTCGAAAAAACCGCCCTTGCTGAGGCGGAGATCGAGTATCAGGACTACAAGTCCGACATGATCTGGGTGAAGTTCCCGGTCGTGACAGCCGGTGGCAGCGACGAAGCTGCGGTGAACCAGTTGCTCGACGCCTCGCTTGTCATCTGGACAACCACGCCCTGGACCATCCCGGGCAACCGGGCGATCTGCTATTCCTCCCGCATTGCCTACAGCCTCTACGAGGTAACTCAGGACGGTCTGCCGGACGACAACTGGGTCCAGAAAGGCGACCTTCTCGTTCTTGCCGATGCCCTTGCGGCAGATGTCTTCAAGAACGCGCGCATCGAGGCTTTCGAGCGGGTGCGCGCGGTTTCGCCGGAAGAGCTGGCGGCGATCACCTGTGCCCATCCGCTCGCCGAACTGGACCTTGGCGGTTACGACTTCGACGTCCCCGTGCTCGATGGTGATCACGTGACAGACGATGCCGGCACGGGTTTCGTGCACACGGCACCCGGCCATGGCTCGGACGACTTTGAGATCTGGATGGAAAAGCGCGCCGACCTGGACGCGCGCGGGATCAACACGGCCATTCCGTTCACGGTCGCCGATGACGGTTTCTACACCAAGGATGCGCCCGGTTTCGAAGGCTTCGAAGTCATCACCCACAAGGGGGAAAAGGGCAAGGCGAACAGGGCGGTCATCGAGAAGCTGAAGGAGAGCGGCAACCTCATCGGTCTCGGCCGGCTGACACACTCCTATCCGCATTCCTGGCGTTCCAAGAAACCGGTGATCTTCCGCAATACCCCGCAGTGGTTCGTCTATATGGACAAGACACTGTCAGGCGAAGGCGACACGCTGCGCAGCCGCGCTCTCAATGCGATCGACGAAACCCGCTTCGTG
Source organism: Roseibium sp. MMSF_3412 (assembly GCF_030733265.1). Classification (GTDB taxonomy): domain Bacteria; phylum Pseudomonadota; class Alphaproteobacteria; order Rhizobiales; family Stappiaceae; genus Roseibium. The sequence continues at coordinate 507,158 of NZ_JASHJI010000001.1, forward strand.
CCGGGCAGCGGCCAGAACCGTCTGCGCTCGATGATCGAAAACCGGCCGGACTGGGTGCTTTCGCGCCAGCGTGCCTGGGGCGTGCCCATCACTGTCTTTATCCATAAGGACACGGCCGAGATCCTGAAGGATGAAACGGTCAACACGCGGATTTTCGACGCCTTCTGCGAAGAGGGTGCGGATGCATGGTACGCGGACGGCGCCAAGGAAAGGTTCCTGGGCAACGACTATACCGCCGACGAGTGGGACATGGTCACCGATATTCTCGATGTCTGGTTCGATTCAGGGTCCACCCACGCGTTCGTTCTGGAGCAGCGCGACGATCTCAGACCGGTTCGCCGGAAGGATGGCGGCAACGATTACGTGCTTTACCTGGAAGGGTCGGACCAGCATCGCGGCTGGTTCCATTCCTCACTCCTGGAAAGCTGCGGCACGCGCGGCACCGCTCCTTATGACGCCGTCCTGACGCATGGCTTCACGATGGCCGAGGACGGCCGCAAGATGTCCAAGTCGCTCAACAACCAGGTGTTCCCTCAGGACGTCATCAAGCAATATGGCGCTGATATCCTGCGCCTGTGGGTGGCCTCGACAGACTATTGGGAAGACCAGCGGCTTGGTCAGGAAATCATCAAGACCAATGTCGACAGCTACCGGAAGCTGCGTAATACGCTGCGCTGGATGCTCGGATCTCTTGCCCATGCCACCGGCGAGGACGTTGCCCTTGCCGATATGCCGGAACTTGAGCGGCTGATGCTGCACCGTCTGACCGAGCTGGATCAGTTGGTGCGCGAAGCCTACTGGGAATTCGACTACAAGAAAGTCACTCATCAGCTGTTCACGTTCATGACGGTCGAACTCTCCGCCTTCTATTTCGATATCCGCAAGGACACGCTTTACTGCGACGCGGCTTCGTCGAACCGGCGCAAGGCGTCGCTTTATGTCATCGACAAGCTGTTCAACTGCCTGGTGACCTGGATGGCACCGATGCTGCCCTTCACCATGGACGAGACCTGGGTCACACGCTGCGGCGAAGGCACCTCGGTGCACCTTGAGCAGTTTCCGGCTGTCCCGGAGAACTGGAAGGACGACGCGCTTGCCGCCAAGTGGGCAAAGATCCGGACCGTCCGCCGCGTGATCACCGGTGCACTTGAAATCGAACGCCGGGAAAAGCGGATCGGGTCGTCGCTGGAAGCCCATCCGGTCGTTCACGTGACCGACCCGGATCTGATGGCCGCGCTTGACGGTCAGAACATGGCCGATATCGCCATTACCAGCCAGCTGACGCTTTCATCAGAGCCAGCTCCTGCGGGCGCCTTCGCGCTCGACGACACCAGCGGTGTTGCCGTGGTGCCGGCGCTGGCGGAAGGTCAGAAATGTGCGAGATCCTGGAAGATCCTGCCGGAAGTCGGCACCGATCCGGACTATCCCGATGTCACGCTGCGCGACGCAGCCGCCCTTCGGGAGTGGGATGCGGCCCACGCCCCTGCCTGATCGCGCAGATACGGAAAGCGGATGACCGAATTTCAGCAACCTGATCCGGCGAAAACCAAGCGGCCCCTTGTCTGGGGCCGTTTCAGCTCGCTCGTGCTCGTGGTCGCCCTTGCGGGTCTTGTCGCGGACCAGGCGAGCAAGCTCTGGCTGCTTTTCGGATACGGGCTGGGCGTCAACGGGCCGGTTCAGGTCCTGCCCTTTCTGGAGTTCGTGCTGGTCTGGAACCGAGGGGTCTCCTACGGTCTGTTTCAGCAGGACAGCGCTGCCGGGCAGTGGGTCCTTGCCGGCCTGACCGTCGCGATCACGATTGGTATGTGGATCTGGTCCGCGCGATGCCAGTCGAAACTCGTCGCCTTCGCACTTGCGCTGGTCATCGGCGGTGCGATCGGAAACGGAATCGACCGAATCATCTATGGCGCCGTGGTCGATTTCGTTCATTTTCACATCGGCAGTTTCTCCTGGTACGTGTTCAACCTCGCCGATGTGTGGATCGTTGCAGGTGTCGCCGGTCTCCTGTATGACAGTTTCAGGAATGGTCCTAATTCAGCCGCAAAATGAATGTTTAAGGCTGTTCAGGTCGACGTTGGGGCCATGTTCCCAACGCTTAACACAGGTAATCGGGGAGTCTGCTGTGGTGCGGACGAAAGCTAGCTGGATCAAAAACGGTGCCATCGCCGTCCTGTTGACGGGACTGGCCGCATGCCAGGCCGCCGACGGTACGTCCCAGGCTCCCGATGTGGCGCTTGTGAACTCTTTCATGACCGGTCTGGGTGCGGTTGATCCGAACGAAAAGCCGATCGACTACAAACCGCGTGCGCCGCTCGCCATGCCTGCCGAACCCGGCGCGCTGCCCGAGCCGGAAACCGAGGTTGCGGGAACCGACTCGGCCAATTGGCCCAAGCAGGAAGAAAACACGCAGTTCCAAGAGCTTAAAGACCTCTACGCCGGATCCGGCGGTGTCAACAAAGAACCGCTGACACCAGAACAGATGCGTGGCTTCAAAATCACCGGCGTAACCGGTCAGGCCACCCGTGACCTGGACGAGGAACGCCGTCAGAACGACATCGCCGAAGGCGAACTTCTGACGCGCGACCAGCAACGCGCAGAGTGGGAAAAATATCAGCAGCTCAAGGGGCAGCAGGCCGGCCTGGAAAACAACGGCGTTGCAACCCGCCGCTACCTGACCGAACCGCCGACGTCCTACAGCACACCCTCTCCGGATGCACCTATGCCGGACATCGTGCGAAAGGAAAACAAGGGCAAGCCGACAAATTACGACCCTTACTCAAGCACGCCGATCGACCCGCGTTGTCTTGATGGACAGTCACAATATTGTAACTGAGCCAACCCCGGTATACTGCGGATAACAAATTTTTAATGGGACCTTCGGACCGGCTTTCCTATATGGAAGGGTCAGTCCGGAGGTTTTTTGTTTCAGGCCAGAACGGGAGTTGCACGTGAACCCATTGCAGATGAAGCTTCACCCAACGATTTCACACCGGCTCAAAAAGTCGGCCCGCTTGTTTCTACTGCCCGCCTTGCTGCTCGGCACCACTGCCATGATCCCGGCGGACGCGGCCAAAGCCGAACCGCTGTTTTCCAGCGACATTGTCATTGCGCCGAACCTGGAAAGCTTCACACTCGAAAACGGGCTGGAAGTGGTGGTCATTCCCGATCGCCGGGCTCCGGTTGCGACGCACATGATCTGGTACAAGGTCGGGTCCGCGGACGAGCCGGAGGGCCAGTCCGGTGTCGCACACTTTCTTGAACACCTCATGTTCAAGGGAACGAAGGCGCATCCTAGCGGCGCGTTTTCGAAAATGATCGCCGAGCGCGGTGGTCAGGAAAACGCGTTCACCAGCCTGGATTACACGGCCTACTTCCAGAAAGTTGCAAAAGAACATCTGCCGCTGATGATGAAGATGGAAGCGGACCGGATGGAAAACCTTGTCCTGACCGACGAGGTCGTCGCTCCGGAACGCGACGTCGTTCTTGAGGAGCGGCGCAGCCGCGTCGACAGCGAACCGGGTTCAAGACTGCGCGAGGCGATGAGCGCAATCACTTTCGTCAACCATCCCTACGGGTCCCCGGTCATCGGATGGCAAAGCGAAATCGAAGCGCTGAACAAGGATGCAGCGATCGATTTCTACAATCGCTTCTACACACCCAACAATGCGGTCCTGGTGATTGCCGGCGACATTGACGTTGAAACAGTGCGCAAACTTGCCGAAGACACCTATGGCAAGGTTCCACGGCGCGCAGAACCGGGCGATCGCATCAGACCGGCTGAACCGCCGCTGGCGGGCGAGCGCCGCGTTGCCGTTTCCGACCCGAGGGTTCGCCAGGAATCCATCTCGCAGACATGGGTTGTTCCGAGCCAGACCACCGGTGAAGGCAAGACCCCCGAGGCGCTCGATATCCTGTCCTACATTCTGGGTGAAGGCCCCTCCAGCCGTCTGCACAAGTCGCTGGTGCTCGATCAGGAAGTTGCCACCGGCGCAGGTGCCTACTACCAGAGCCGCGCGCTGGACGACGGACGTTTCGGCATCTACGCAGCGCCGCGTCCGGGCCATACGCTTGAGGAAATGGAGAGCCTGATAGCCGTCGAGGTCAAAAAGCTGCTGGACGAAGGTGTCACCGAAGACGAGGTCGCACGCGCGAAAAACAGCATGATCGCAAGCGCGATTTATGCGCAGGACAGCCAGTCCGGCCTTGCGCGCCTGTTCGGCAGCGCGTTGACGACCGGCCAGACAATAGCCGACGTGCAGGACTGGCCCGCCCAGATCGGCTCGATCACAGCGCAGGACGTGCTGGACGCGGCCCGTGAATATCTCACCGGAACACCTGTTTACGGTGAACTCAGATTTGAAAATCAGACCGAGCCCGAAGCGGCCCTGACAAGTGCAACCAATATCAACGACAAGTCCTGATAGATGATGCAAAACAGACTTCTTCGAGCGACCGCGTTGCTCACTGCCACAACGTTCATAACGTTGCTGGCACTCACCCGCCTTGCCCACGCAGTCGAGGTTGAAAAGGTTGTCAGCCCGCAAGGCATCGAAGCCTGGCTGGTTGAGGATCACACCGTTCCGATCATAGCCATGAACTTCTCCTTCGATGGCGGATCGACGCAGGATCCCAGCGGCAAGGAAGGCCTCACCCGCCTGCTCGCCGCGACGCTGGACGAAGGCGCCGGCGACCTAACGTCGGAGGAATTCCAGGGCAAGATGGAAGAACTCGCGGTGAGTATCAGCTTCAGCACCGGACGGGACCGGTTCTACGGCAGTCTGCGTACATTGAGGCCGACGCTGCCGGAAGCAACCGAGCTTCTGTCTCTTGCCGTCAACGCACCGCGTTTCGACGAGAGCCCGGTCGAGCGCATGAAGATACAGTTGACGACGCAGATCAAGCGCAATGAAAGCAGCCCGAGTGCGATTGCAGGCCGGCAGCTTGCCGATTTCATGTTCAGCGATCACCCATATGCCCGCCCGACGCTCGGAACCGTTGACACGATGGGAGCGCTTCAGCCGGACGACCTGCGCGCGCAGCACGCCAAGATCCTGTCACGGCGCGATCTTAAGATCGGTGTCGTCGGTGCCATTGACGCTGAAAGCCTCGCGCAAATGCTCGATACGGTCTTTGCATCTCTTCCGGAGCAGTCTGAACTGGTGGATGTGGCCGAACTCATGCCTCAGACCGGCTCGAACCTTCACCGGGAGTTCGAAGTTCCGCAGACAACCATCCTGCTGGCGCTGCCTGGCCTGAAGCGAGACGACCCTGACTATCAGGCCGCCTATGTGATGAACCACATCCTCGGTGGTGGTACGTTCACGTCGTGGATGTATCAGGAAGTCCGGGAAAAACGCGGCCTCTCCTACGGCGCGAGCACATCCCTGTCGCCCTACCGGCACACGGGGCTGCTGATCGGGTCCGCGGCCACCAAGTCGGACCGCGCGGACGAAACAGTAGATGTGATGCTTGAACAGCTTCAGCGCATGGCAACGAGCGGTCCGACGGAAGAAGAGCTTGATGCAGCCAAACGTTTCATCACAGGCTCCTACGCCCTCCGTTTCGACACGTCCGGCAAGATCGCACGCCAGCTCGTGGCCCTGCAGAACGCGGACCTCGGGATCGACTATTTCGACCGCCGCAACAGCGAGATCGAAGCGATTACCCTTGAAGACGTGCAGCGCGTCGCCAAGCGTCTCCTTGCCGAGCAGGAACCGACAATCGTAACCGTCGGAACGAAAGAAAGCTGACGCGACTGGGAAAAGCGATCGTGACGGTTTGCCGGTTCTACCCGGCTGCCGTCCTTATCGGCCCTGGTGCCGATGCCCCTTGCAGGACTTCAGCCCTGACCGGGCGCGGCGGGGAGAACAGATTGCCCTGCGCAAACTTCACATCGTAATCGAGCAGTTCCAGGACCTGGGACTCCGTCTCCACATGGTCGGTGATCAGTTCCATGCCATAGCGCTGAAGCAGATCGCCGAAATCCGAGGGGTGAATGTGGCCATGGTTGGCCTCGCGCCGCCCGATCAGATAGTCTCCATGCAGTTTGGCATACTTGAAGCCACGCCCTGCGAGCGAGTTGAAATCCATCTTCATATCGCTGATGCGATCGATCGAGAAACGGAACCCCGCCTCGTAAAGCGCGTTCAGACTCTCAAGTTCCAAGCCACCCATCACCGCAACATCCGCCTGCGAAAACTCGAACACCAGCACATCGGCGTAGGCCCGGTTGGTTTGTACGAATTCCAGGAAGCTCGGGAAAAAGGCCTCGTCGACAAGCGATGCGGTTGAGATGTTGCAGAACAGGATCGCATTCCGGTTCCGCGAAGTCAGACGCTTGATCACCTGCAGCGACCTGAACAGGAGCAGATTGTCGATGCGCGCTATCAGTCCGCTCAGAACGGCCTCGGGCAGAAACACGCTTGCCTCGACAGCGTTGCCTTCGGCATCGCGCAACCGCGTGAAGGCTTCATAGTACTTCACCTGCCTCTGGGGCAGGGTCACGATCGGCTGCAGGAACAGCTCAACCCGATTGGCGTTGAGAGCGGAAGTGATCATTTCCCGCATGGCCAAATTCGGTTTTGGCCCCTCAGGCACGGCCGGGGCCGGGTCGCCGAACGGGAAGTCGTCGTCCGGAGCCTGTGTCTGACCGGTCTCCGGCCCCTGTTCGAAAGGAACGGCCGCAGGTGCGGGTGCTGCGACTGGAGCAACCCCGTATTTACGGTCCCAGGCGTCCATGTCCGCGCGTCCTGCGCTTTCACGGGGTTGCGCGTGACCCTGATGCCAGTGGGGAGGTTCTGCGCCGACTTCAGGCCCCTGCCCGATTGCCGGATGTTGTCCGGCATGTTGCATGTTCGCGTCGGTCCGGGCTTGCGGCGCGGCGGCAGGCGGCGGTACCGGCGGGGCAGCAACGGCGGGAGGCGGCACGAATGCGCGCCCATGCATGTCCGGCTGGGCTTGCGGATAGTGCGGCAGCGGAGGTGGCGGCGGCGGCAGCGCCTGCTGGTCTTCCACCCTGGTCTCAAGGTCCGACATTGCTTCGGCCATCTGTTTCACCAGAGTACCCAGCACTTCCACTTCCGCGAAGAGCGGATCCATCTCGGCGCGTGTCCGTCGCGGCATGGTGTGTTCCATGCCCGTCAAACGGCCTTCCAGGTTGCCGACATCCTCGTCCAGATCCGCCATCCGGTCCTCGAGGCGGTCAACCGCTTCGCTCACGGCCCCACGATCACGGGCCCGGCTGATCAGAAGGTGGATCAGTATCATCGTGCACATCATGGCCAGCGACAGGGACACCGCTTCGCCGAACGGCCGCCCGAACTGGAATATCAGCACCGTCGCGGAGGACAGCGCGATAATTGCCATGCATATTGCTACAAAGATGGTCCCCGTACGGCCCATGGTGTCTAGCGCGTTCCGACCCGAATCAAAATTACCGGTTAATCATGCCTTAAGAACTGACACACGCCGAATCCGCAAGCGCGTTTGCGAAGCCAAATGCTAGACTTGTCCCCGACTAAGCACAACCAAAGGCGCTGTTTTTCCGTTTTGCAAGGAATACAGACAAGGTTTCTGCGCCCTTTATGGTGTTCGGGACGGGTGACGCCATGGAGGATTTAAGGATTTGCAATCACCTCCAAGTTGGTTAAGATTACGTAAGGGCAATTAGTCGTGGTGCTTTTGGACCGGTTACCATAGGGGACTGGAATGCACGCCGCCGCCCACACGGGACATCACCGCGAAGACCAACGTGGTCGAGACGACCAGACTGACGGCGGTTCCCTCTCAAGATCCGAGGACGGATCCGGTAACCCGGGCACCAATAGGGCACCTTCAACCAGAGCAAACGAAGACCCGTCCTGTTCGGCAGAACAGGTGAAAGCCGCGCTGGTCAATGCACTTGAAAGTCCCGAATTTCGTTCCGCACCACAACTCAGGTCGTTTCTCGATTTTGTCGTGTGCGCCGCCCTGGAGAAAAAGCAGGAAAAGATAAAGGGCTACACGATTGCGGTCGAAGCGCTCGGGCGGCCCGAGGACTTCAATCCCGTTACCGACCCGATCGTGCGCGTCGAAGCCGCACGGCTCCGTCGCAGGCTTGCGAAGTACTATTCGGGAAGCGGGGCCCGCGAACAAATCCGCATCGTCATCCCCAAGGGAAGCTACGCCCCTGAGTTCGATCCGCGCCCTGTTGCGGAACACACCGGCCCTGCGCCTGGCCGCGTCATGGATGAGGTGTCCGCTCCCGCTTTGCGAGAAAGTACCGGAGAGACCGGAACTTCCGGACCCACTGCAACTCCGGAAGCTTCCGGCGGGCTCTTGTCCGGTCCGCAAAGCAGCGACGCAGAGCCTTCACCGTTACACACATACAAGGTCGTCCAACCCCTGAACGGAAGGACGACGCAGCCATTGTTTCAAAAGCGCATTTCGCCGGCATTTGCCATTGCGCTGGCGCTGGCTTGTTTTCTCGCCGGCTTTCTGGCCGGGTCTCTCTAATACCGTTTCGCAGCTCCGCACATTGTAATCTTTCCGAGATAACTCAGCAAAAACTGCAAATTGCGTCATCTGACAACGCTTTGTTTACCCTGTTCTGAGAATTATCAGGATGACGATTCTTTCGATGTCCGTCTGACCCAGATCTAGTGATGGGAGTTGCCCAGCGATGGGGAGTAAAGAGGGCAATGCATTGCCTGTGATTGTACGTGTACTCGATGCATCGGCTTCAGAAGCCGCGCGCACCTCTGCTGTTTGTGCAAAACTGTTCACTTCATGCGCTGATCCGATCCTGTACACGGACTCTGCTTCCTGCCTGCAGGACCTTGCAGACAAATCAACGGACATTCTGATTATCGACCTTGAAACGATCGGCGGCGACGAAGCGCTGGAGGCTTATGCTGTCAGATGCCCGAAAGCCGTCATCATGGCCGTCTCGGCCAAGGGGTCCGTATCACGTGCGGTCAGCGCAATGCGCTCAGGAGCACATGATTTTCTGACCAAGCCGTTTTCGCTGGACGCGCTGGCAACAAAAATCGCATTTCAGCTGAAGCAGCGCAAACCGGTGCCCGATGCGGTATCCGTGGAAGCGAGCGCACCCATTGAAATCACCCGGGCACCTGACCCGTCACCTTCCAGACCGCTGACACCATCTTCAACCGCGCAGACGCCCGGACCGGGCAGGCTGATCGGCGTTTCGGTCCAGATGCGCGAAGTGCACGAGCAGATCGCCCGCATGGCCCCCTCCCAGGCGCCTGTCTTCATCACCGGAGAGTCCGGAACGGGGAAGGAATTGTGCGCAAATGCCATTCATGACCTGTCGGAGCGCAATCCCAACCGCTTTGTCGCGCTGAATTGCGCGGCGATCCCGCGCGACCTGATCGAAAGCGAAATCTTCGGCTACATGCGCGGGGCTTTCACCGGTGCCACGGAGAACCGGGCCGGTGCAGCGGAACAGGCCGACGGCGGAACGCTGTTTCTCGATGAAATCGGTGAAATGGACCTGATGCTGCAAAGCAAGCTGCTGAGGTTCCTGCAAACCGGTACGTTCCAGCGATTGGGCGATACCCAATCCCGCCAGGTCGATGCCCGCATCATTTGCGCCACCAACAGAAACCCGGTGGCGGAAATCACGGCCGGGCGTTTCCGGGAAGACCTTTATTACAGGCTTCACGTTCTTCCGGTTCACTTGCCGCCGCTCAGGGAACGCAGGGATGACATCCTGCCCCTCGCAGAAGCCTTCCTGACGCGGTACTCCGCTGAAGAACGCAGGAGTTTCAAAGGCTTTGATGCGGATGCCGAGGCGCGGATCCTGTCCTACTCCTGGCCGGGCAACGTGCGGCAGCTGGAAAACACCGTCCGGCAGATCGTCGTCATGAACGAAGGTGCAGCGGTGACTTTCGACATGCTGCCCATGATCATCCGCGATCAGAGCGGCCGTCCGAATGCCGTTATCGACCTTTCCAGGGAACGGTCGCGTGTCAGCGCGCCAAGCCGGCCGTTCGGTGCGATCGAACCCTTGTGGGCCCAGGAACGGAAGATCATCGAAGACGCTCTCGATGCCTTTGACGGAAACATCGCCATGGCGGCCGCGGCGCTGGAAATCAGCCCGTCGACAATCTACCGCAAACGTCAATCCTGGACGGCGCGCAGCATTTAACCGGCTATTGTTTGCCGCATCGCGCACATTTTCTTGTCTAACGCCTTAAGTCAGTCTATATCGGCAAAAAATCGCCAAGAATCGACAAGACTAAAGGCGTTCCGGAAAGTGAACATGTTGCGCAACAATCAAAAAATCCGAAATGCCTTCTCTGCTCTCCTGATGGCGGCGGGTGTTATTGCCGGGACATGTTCCGCATTTGCGCAGACCCCAAAGGTTTCCGGCCCGGCCGCGGATTTCACAGCTGCAAAGGATGGCTACGATGCCGCCTGGAAGGCGAACGGGCTTGCTTTTGTGATCGCAACCTTCACGCAAGACGGCGGAACTGCCTACGGCCAGTACACGCCGCGCAGCGGAACGGAATTTCAGGGCGACGAGGTGCTGTCGATCTACGCGGAGCCCGTGGGTTACGCCTTTACCGAGACAAACGGCGTTTTTGCCTTTGACCTGACAGCAAGCTACCGGCTCCTGAACGCGTCCGGACAGGTGCTGGCGGAACAGGAGAATTTCGCGGAGTTTTCGGGCCAGGGACGGTCAAAGCAGCGCGAACTCGCGGCAGCGCTTTCATTCCAGTTCAGCGGACTGCCTGCCGGCGCATATCAGCTTGAAACACGTTTCAAGGATCAGGCCGACGGAAAAGAAGCCGGTTTCACCTTGCCATTTACGATCGCCGAACCCAATTAGGGCATAGCCATGCCCGACCTGCTGCCGGCAACCGGATCCTGCTCTTGCAGATACCTTGGCGGCGCGTGGTTGCCGTGACAGGCAAACCGGCCCGATCTTCGGATTAAATTATCGTCACAAAGCATTGACAAAACGAGCGCCGCTGCATAAATCCAAGGCGCTGTTAGCACTCGCCTTGAGGGAGTGCTAGCGAGCGGCAGGGGCAAAGATTTCCTGCTTACGTCAACCCAATAATCATGTCTCGCGCGCTGCCAATTGCGTGGGGCGCGCTCATGAGAGGAAACAGTCTTATGGCATTTCGTCCACTGCACGACCGTGTCGTAGTTCGCCGCGTCGACTCTGAAGAGAAGACAGCCGGCGGCATCATCATTCCGGATACCGCTAAAGAGAAGCCGCAGGAAGGCGAGATCATCTCCGTCGGCACCGGCGCCCGCAAAGACAACGGCGAGATCGTTGCGCTCGATGTCAAGGCAGGCGACCGCGTCCTGTTCGGCAAGTGGTCCGGCACCGAAGTCAAGATCGATGGTGAAGACCTCCTGATCATGAAGGAATCCGACATCATGGGCGTGATCGCTTAATCCGACAGCGAACCGCTCCTGATCTCTTCAACTTCCCAATTTAGGTGAGACGACTCTATGTCTGCTAAAGAAGTAAAATTCTCCTCCGACGCACGTGAGCGCATGCTCCGTGGTGTCGACACACTCGCAAATGCCGTCAAGGTAACCCTCGGCCCGAAAGGCCGTAACGTCGTTCTCGACAAGGCCTTCGGCGCACCGCGCATCACCAAGGATGGTGTTTCCGTCGCGAAAGAAATCGAGCTGGAAGACAAGTTCGAAAACATGGGCGCACAGATGGTGCGTGAAGTCGCTTCCAAAACCAACGACATCGCTGGTGACGGCACGACCACGGCAACCGTTCTGGCCCAGTCCATCGTCAAGGAAGGTGCCAAGTCCGTTGCTGCCGGCATGAACCCGATGGACCTGAAGCGCGGCGTCGACCTTGCTGCTGCCGAAGCCGTCAAGGCTCTGGAAGCCGCTTCCAAGACCATCACGACGTCTGAAGAAGTTGCCCAGGTCGGCACGATCTCCGCAAACGGCGACGTTCAGGTCGGCCAGGACATTTCTGAAGCCATGCAGAAAGTCGGCAACGAAGGCGTCATCACCGTCGAGGAAGCCAAGTCCCTGGAAACCGAACTCGAAGTCGTTGAAGGCATGCAGTTCGACCGTGGCTACCTGTCTCCTTACTTCGTCACCAATGCCGACAAGATGCTGGCTGACCTTGAGAAGCCTTTCATCCTGCTGCATGAGAAGAAGCTCTCCAACCTGCAGGCCATGCTGCCGATCCTGGAAGCTGTCGTTCAGTCTTCCCGTCCGCTGCTGATCATCGCTGAAGATGTTGAAGGCGAAGCGCTGGCAACCCTCGTTGTCAACAAGCTGCGCGGCGGCCTGAAAATCGCAGCTGTCAAGGCACCGGGCTTCGGCGACCGCCGCAAGGCCATGCTCGAAGACATCGCGATCCTGACCGGTGGCACCGTGATCTCCGAAGATCTCGGCATCAAGCTGGAAAACGTGTCTCTCGACATGCTCGGCACCGCCGAGAAAGTTGCGATCACCAAGGAAACCACCACCATCGTTGACGGTGCCGGTTCCAAGGAAGACATCGACGGCCGCGTCGGTCAGATCAAGGCGCAGATCGAAGAAACCACTTCCGATTACGACCGTGAGAAGCTCCAGGAGCGTCTTGCCAAGCTCGCAGGCGGCGTTGCCGTGATCCGCGTTGGCGGTGCGACCGAAATCGAAGTGAAGGAAAAGAAAGACCGCGTCGACGATGCTCTGAACGCAACGCGTGCCGCTGTCGAAGAAGGCATCGTACCAGGCGGCGGCGCTGCCCTGCTTCGTGCGAAGAAGGCCGTCGCCGCACTGTCTTCCGACAATGCCGACATCGAAGCCGGCATCAAGATCGTTCTGCGTGCCCTGGAAGCTCCGATCCGTCAGATCGCTGAAAACGCTGGTGTCGAAGGCTCCATCGTGGTCGGCAAGATCCAGGAAAACGACAGCGACAGCTTCGGTTTCAACGCGCAGACCGAAGAGTTCGTCAACATGATCGAAGCCGGCATCATCGACCCGACCAAGGTTGTCCGCACGGCTCTGCAGGACGCAGCTTCCGTTGCCGGCCTGCTGATCACCACCGAAGCCATGGTTGCAGAGCTGCCGAAGAAAGACGCAGCACCGGCAATGCCGGGTGGCGACATGGGCGGAATGGGCGGCATGGGCTTCTAAGAAGTCCCAGCTCAGAAGCTTAGCGGAAAGGGCGGTCCTCGGGCCGCCCTTTTTGCGTGACGCGCCGCCCACCTTTTTCTGATTGTGCCGCTTTGCGGCACGGGGGAGCGGCATGGGCTTCTAAGAAGCCTCAGCTCAGAAGCTTTATGAAAAGGGCGGTCCTCGGGCCGCCCTTTTTGCATAACGCGCACGGGCGGCCTTAACAAACGCTTCGTTCGCGTTACAGGAGGCCTGTCTCCTCACCCATCTGGCCGGAGAGGTACTTGCGAACAACAGGATCGAGCCGAAGGCTCTCGGCGCTGTAGATGCCACAGCTCTTGAACAGGTCCCTGACCGGCCTGTAGGTCTCGAATTTGCGCCAGACCACTTTCGACGCATATGGCATGCGCCTCGGCATTGATGCCAGAAAGCACATGGAGCCGAAAAGATACTGCCGTTTCTGCCTTGGAGGCGGCGTCAGGATGTGCATGCTGAGCGCGTTTTCGTTTTTCCGCTCACTGTCGACGACAAACAGCCTGCCGTTCTGGTAGGAGACCTTGCCGTCGCATCTCGTCCAGCGTCGGCGTTTCAGCGCCGGGTCGGCAAGCGCTTCGATCAGGCGGCTGTAGACGACACCGTTGCGCTCATCGAGGAAAACGCAATTCACGACATAGCCGGTCGGATCGACCGGGGCCTGAAAATAGACCTGGTAGGCCCCCAGAAAAGGCCGCAGGCGGGCAAGATCTCCCGGGAAAACAGTCGCGAGCGGGTCCTGGCGGCGTTCCCGAAGCGTGGCCGTTCTTGCCCGATAGGACGACAGAAGTTGCGTGTGACTTCCTAGCAGTTCCCTGTCTTCGAGCCCGAAATACCGCGCCATCCGGCGCAGGTTGTTGGCCGATGGTCTGGAACGGCCGGACAGGTATTTGCTGAATTGCTGCTGGTTGATGCCGATGTCGCGGCACACCTGTGCTGTGGAGGCCTTTTCCGCGCATAGAAAGCGTAGGTTTTCCCTGAAATCATCGGTCATCGCGATCGTCCGCTCCGGTGTATCGGCATCCCTTAAGAGCTTAAAGTAGCTCATACTTGCATAAAAGTGCGAAATTGCGTCCACCGAGCACCAAACCGATTGTCGAGCCAATTCAGAACGGCTCACCAGTTGGAGGATGACGATGAACAAGCAGGACTTTCTGCGCACCATGGAGCATCGCCTGATGTCGCGCAGCATCGATCGGCGTCAATTCATGCGGGGCGTTCTTGCGACCGGCCTGACCGTGGCTGCGGCAAGCGCCTGGGCGGACCGGGTCGAAGCAGCGACACCGAAGAAAGGCGGCTCTTTGACGGCGGGTCTCGGGCACGGTGCCACGAGCGACACGCTTGATCCGGGCCTGCTCGCGGCAGGTTTTCTCATTCCGCTTGGAATTGCCATGAACGGCTACCTGACGGAGATCGACCCCAACAATGAGGTTCAGCCATCGCTGGCGGAGGGCTGGGAGGTTTCGGGCGACGCCTCGGTCTGGCGGTTCAAACTGCGCAACGGCGCGGAATTCCACAACGGCAAAACCGTGACACCGGGAGACGTGGTCGCGTCGATCAACCACCACCGCGGTGAAAAGACAACGTCGGCCGCCGCGCCGCTGATGGCCGGCGTCAAGAACATCCGGGTCGATGGCAGTGACGTTGTCGTGTTCGAACTCGAGGCCGGCAACGCCGACTTCCCGGCAGCCCTCAGCGATTATCATATCGCGATCATGCCGGCGGTGGACGGCAAGATGGACTGGCAGTCCGGTATCGGCAGCGGCGCGTACCGGCTCGACGAATTCGACCCCGGTGTCGCGGCGCAGCTCTCCAGACACGCCAACCACTGGACCGATGCGGCCGGGCATGTCGATGAATGGCGTCTGCTGGTGCTTCTCGACACGAACGCGCGCATGACGGCAGCGCTCACCGGCGATGTCGACGTCGCCGACAAGATCGATGTCAAAACGGCAGGACGTCTTGCCGGAAATCCCAATCTCAATGTGCACTCGGTCGCAGGGACACAGCATTACAGCTTCCCGATGCTGACCAACAGGGCTCCGTTTGACGACAACAA
Source organism: Roseibium sp. MMSF_3412 (assembly GCF_030733265.1). Classification (GTDB taxonomy): domain Bacteria; phylum Pseudomonadota; class Alphaproteobacteria; order Rhizobiales; family Stappiaceae; genus Roseibium. Next base: position 522,342 of record NZ_JASHJI010000001.1, read on the forward strand.
CGTTCGCCAGGCGATCAAATGGGGCATCGACCGCGAGGAACTTCTTGAAAAAATCCTCTTCGGATACGGCTCGGTCGGCAACGATCATCCCATCGGATCGGGTCAGAAATACTTCAATTCCGAGCTGGAACAGAAATCCCTTGATCCTGACAAGGCAAAGTACTTCCTGAAGCAGGCGGGTCTGAGCAGTCTCGATGTAGAGCTGTCGGCCTCGGACGCCGCCTTCCCCGGGGCCATCGACGCCGCGCTGCTGATCCAGAATTCGGCTGCGAATTGCGGTATCAACGTGAAGGTCGTGAGGGAACCCAATGACGGGTACTGGTCGGATGTCTGGCTCAAGAAGCCGTGGTGCGCGAGCTACTGGGCCGGCCGGCCGGTGGAGGACCTGATGTTTTCTCTGGCTTTCAAGTCCGGCGTCTCCTGGAACGAGTCGCTCTGGTCACACGAGAAGTTCGATGCGCTTCTGACCGAGGCGCGGGCAACACTCGATACGGAAAAACGCCGCGACATGTATTGGGAAATGCAGGATATTGTTTCCAATCAGGGCGGAGTCGCCATTCCGATGTTTGCTTCTTACGTCTTTGCGACACGGCCGTCGGTCGGCACACCGGATGTCATGGGATCAAACCTCGATCTCGATGGCAGCAGCTTCATGCAGCGCTGGTGGAAAGAAGGCTAAGTGGTGAGATGAACCGCACCGGTCCGGTCAGGCCGGCGCGGTTGAAAGCTCCTGAGCCGGTGCCAAGGACGGACACACAAACCAAGGTCCTGCAACGATGAAACTCTTCATGGCCACCCTGTCGACCGAGACGAATACCTTTTCGCCGATGCCAACAGGATTGTCCGGTTTCAAGGAATATTATCTGCGGCACGGCACGGCGACGCAGGAACCGCCGAACCTGATGACGGAGGCCCTGCATGTCTGGCGCGCCCGGGCAGAGCAATTCGGCTGGGAGGTGGTGGAAAGTCTCGCGGCGATCGCCGAACCCGCCGGACCGACAACATCCGACTGCTATCGGAGTTTACGCGACGAAATCCTAGCGGACTTGCGCAAGGCGGGCGATATCGACGTTGTTCTGCTGCAGTTGCATGGCGCCATGGTGGCAGAGGGTTGCGACGATTGCGAAGGTGACATTCTGGAACGTGTCCGCTCGATCTGCCCCGATGCGGTCATCGGCACCGCGCTGGACCAGCATTGCCACCTGACGGAACGGATGCTGGCAAACTGTGACCTGATCGTCTGTTTCAAGGAATATCCGCATGACGACGCGTCTGCACGTGCCGAAGAACTCTTCGAACTGGCGCGGCGGACCCGGTCCGGAGACATCCGGCCCGTGATGCGTGCGTTCGATTGCCGGATGATCAATCTTTATCTGACAAAGACCGGCAAGATGCGTGACTTCGTACAGCACATGCGCGATCTGGAGAACCGGGCCGGCATTCTTTCCGTCTCCCTCGCGCACGGGTTCCCCTGGGCCGATGTCGAAGACGTCGGCACGAGGACGCTGGTTGTTGCTGACAACAACCCCCTGCTCGCACAGAAAACGGCAGAGACACTCGGCCGGACTTTTTTCGATTTGCGGTATGAGGTCACGAGCACGTTTTCAGCGCTCGAGGACGCCTTGTGCGAAGCAGCGGCTGCAACGAGCGGACCGGTTGTTCTCGCCGATATGGGAGACAATTCGGGCGGTGGTGCCCCCGGGGATTCAACCTTTGTGCTGCACGCCCTGATGAAGAGGAACCTTTCAAATGTTGCAAGCGGAATTTACTGGGACCCGGTTGCCGTCCGGATTTGCCGGGACGCCGGGATCGGCGCTTCCATCAAGCTAAGACTGGGCGGCAAGACAGGCACGGATTCAGGTCAGCCGATCGACCTCAGCGGTCAGGTCATGAACATTCAAAGCGATCTCGGCCAGCATCTGGGCCTCGGGCTCGAACCGCTCGGAACCGTGGTCTGGCTGCGTACCGGCGATGAGGTCGACATCCTGATCAACAATCTCAGAACGCAGGTGTATCACCCGGAAGCGTTCGAACAGCTCGGTATCGATTTGGCGGACAAGTCGATCGTCGTGGTCAAATCGCTGTTTCATTTCTACGCGCCCTTCGAAAAAATCGCGTCGCGGATCATCCAGATGGCAACAGCCGGGGGAACCTCCCCTGAATTCAGAAACCTTCCGCTGACCAAAAGGCAGGACGCCTATTGGCCCCGAGTGGACAACCCGTTTGAGGAACGCGTGCGCACATCCGCATGACACGCCAGACACGGTGCTGGATCCATTCCTGAACCTGCAGGCTGCTCAGATCCAGCCGGTCCTTCATTGCGCACAGTACACGTTCTGTTAGAACAGTGTCATGGATCCTGCTTCCCTTCTTCTACTGGCATCCGCGACGGCAGTGCTCGTCATGATACCAGGCCCCAATGTGGCGCTTTTTATCGCGAACACGCTGGCACACGGCCCGCGTTACGGCTGTGCGACCGTTGTCGGCACCACGATAGGCGTGGGCGTTCAACTGGTGATCGTCGTGCTCGGCTATTCCGCCCTGCTGCAATTTGCAGCCAGCACACTCGTCTGGCTGAAATGGGCAGGCGTCGTCTACCTGATCTACCTCGGTATCCGCGCCTGGCGCCAGGGAATGGATGATGCGGGACAGGTGCAGGCGACAGGCGGCACCCTGACCGGATTGTTCTTTCAGGGACTGTTCCTTGCGATTGCCAATCCGAAGACGCTGGTGTTCATCGCGGCCTTCCTGCCCCAGTTCACCGGAGAAGTTCCGACTGCAGCGCACCTGACAGCCGCCGCCTCCGTTTATTTGACCATCGTCTTTTTCGGCGATCTTCTGTGGGTGGCGGCGGCGAACATCTCGCGGCCCCTGGTGCTGCAACTCGGGCGCCTCCGCCACAGGCTGACCGGTGCGCTCTTCATCGGCGCAGGCGTCGGACTCGCGCTGGCGCGCGCCGAACGCTGACACACACTTTCAAACAAAACGCTCCCGCACAGACCTTTTCAAAGCAGATCGAGAAAGCGCGTCATGTCCGTCATCGAATATGTTTATTCCGCTCATTCCGCATTCGCCTATCTCGGCTCCGCCGAAATCCAGCGTATCTGCCGGGATCACGATGCTGTTCTGGTCCACAAACCTGTCCTCTTGTCGCCAGTGGTCGAGGCTCAGCGCAGTCCTGCCTTCCGCAAACGTACACAGGAGCATGTCGACTATTTCTTCGGCCGCGAGATCGAGCGGTGGGCGGAATACCGCTCCGTTCCAATCATCAATCACCGGCCAAGCCAGCATGATGCCGACTACAGCGTTGCATCGGGCATGATCATTGCCCTGGGCGAAACAGGACTCCAAACCGACAGGATGGCGCACCGGCTGATGGAGGCGCACTGGCGCGAAGACGTCGACCTGTCGGACGAGACAGCGCTGAAAACCATAGCGCAGGAACTGGGGCTCGACCCAGAGACCCATCTGGAAAGGGCGGCCTCGCGGGAAGTCCAGGACAAGCTTCAGGCGAACACGACATGGGCCGTCTCGAAGGCGCTGTTCGGATCACCAACCTATATCGTCGACGGCGACCCTTTTTACGGGCAGGATCATTTGCATTTGGTGGAACGCGCACTTGAGACACCGTTCAAGCCGAATAACTGGTCCAATCCAAACGTTGAGTGAGGCGCACCGACCCTATTGCAGTTCAGCCAACCGGGCGCGCAGGAGATTGATCGTCGGCAGATCAGTCGCAAGGGACATTGCCTTTTCATAACAGCGGGACGCTGTCTCGCGATTGCCCAGCCCAGCATTGAGGTCCGCCCGTGCTGCCCAAAGCGGTTGAAACCCGGTTCCGGTCTGCGCCTCGGCGATATCAAGCGCCCCCAATCCCGCCGCCGGTCCATGCAATCTGCCGGTGACGACGGCCTGGGCAACCAGCCCGCCGGCGGACGGTGCCAGCTGCTGAAGCGCAAAATAGAGCTTGTTCAGGGCCTGCCAGTCGGTCTGACCGGTCTCCTTGCGCGCGACATGTATGGATTCAATGGCCGCTTCGATCTGGAACCTGCCAACCGCCGATTTGCCGTAGGCCCGGGTCAGCTGCCGTTTGCCGTAGGCGATGAGATCGTCGCGCCAAAGCGAGACGTCCTGTTCCCCGGTCGGAACGAGCGTGCCGCCGATTGTCCGCGCCCCGGCCCTTGCGTGACTGAAGGCGATCAAGGCAGCCAGACCGAGGGCCTCCGGGTTTTCTGTCATCAGCCGGCTCGAGAGATCGGCGAGGTAGAGCGCCTCCTCGCCCAGGTTGTCCACCGGGTCCAGCCAGTCATGGGCGTGAAGAGCATAAAGGGCTTCCAACAGCGAAGCGCTGCGCTCTGTCAGAGCTGTCCCTTCCGGGATTTCAAACGGAATGCCCGCATCCCTGATTTTCGCCTTGGCGCGCACAAGGCGTTTGGCAAGTGCGGCCGGCGAGATCAGGAAAAGCCGTGCTATTGTGCGGGCATCGATGCCGAGGACAGTCTGAAGCATCAGCGGAACATGCAGATCCGACGCGATGGCCGGGTGAGCACATACCAGCAGCAGCGACAGCCGCTGATCAGGCAGCGCATCATTGGCGCTATCATCTTCCGCCATGTCTGGTATCTCGCTTTCGCCCGGAAAGCGCAGCTGTTTCCGCTGCCAGTCGGTCAGCCTGTTACGGGCGGTGGTGAGCAGCCATGCGTCCGGATTGCCGGGTATGCCGCGCAGGGGCCAATGGTCCAGAGCCTTGGCAAAGGCGTCGGCCAGGGCATCTTCAGCCAGTGCGATGTCATGGGTTCGCGCGGACAGGAGCGCCAGCAGACGCCCATAGCTGTCCCGCGCAGCCAGTTCGGCTGCGCGAGCGGGATCTGTCACACCGAGCCCATTGCCGATGCCCTGATCTCGACCTTTCCGGTCTTGGCCGCAGGGCATTTTTCAGCCCAGGCCAAGGCCGCGTCCAGATCCGGGACATCGATGATGAAAAATCCGCCGAGCGTTTCCTTCGTATCGGCAAACGGTCCATCCTGAACTTGACGGCTGCCGCCCTTGAGCGAGAGTGTTGTCGCCGTCTCAACCGGCTGCAGCCAGTCCGTATCCACGAAGACACCCGCCTTCTGCAGCGCTCCGATATAGGCGCCGTAGACTTCCTTCTCGGCGGCCCAGTCCTCAGGTGTCATGCCGGCAAGATCGGCAGGGTCGGTGTAAAGCAGGAATGTGTAACGCATTTTCAAAATCCTCTTTGTCTCAATCTGATCAGGTAGCAGACGCCAGGTTGTCAAGGCCCTGTTCAAAGGTCTTGCCCACCATACCGTCGAGGAAGAGCCCGAACACACGGGCTATCGGATTGAACCCGAGATCCATGTCCATGGTCCAGGTGACCTGGGCACCGCCGGGCAGGCTTTCAGCCGAGATTTCCTGTACCGGTTTGCCCATCGCTCCGAGGTCGATGTCGTAGCGCACGCTGGTTTCCGTCACCACCGCGACAGTCTGCGTACCCTTGCCTTCCTTGCCATCGAAATGGAATCCGGACCCGACGCCCGTGTCCGGTCCGAATGGTTTGATTTTCAACTCCGGATCGGAGGTCAGATAGGGGTTGAACTTTTGAAATCCCAGGTTCGAGGCAGCGAGTTCCAGAATGGTTTCCGGTGATGCGGCAATCCTGGCATGGCGCTCCACATGTACATTCCTGGGCAGCAACAGTGTCCCGGCGCCGAGCAACGCAATCACACCAACACCTCCTGCAAGTATCGTCCAGATCGTCATTTCCATCTCCTGTCCAAGTGTCAAAGGCGACATTGCCTTCATTGACATGACGAACGGAGGGACGCCCGATGGACATTTGCCAAATTTTTTTTGAGCACTGCTGATTTCGGCGGTCATGACACGGCTCAGGTGGCCCGGTAACATCCATGCATGACCGCCGTTGCCCGGAACGAAAGGCCGCTTGAGGAGGCGCGCATGCAAATATTGCTGCTTTGTGCCGGTGCGCGCGACAAGACATGGACCGGGGCAGAGACCGCTTGCCCCCTGCGCACAAAAGGCAAACGGCAGGCACAGAAAATCGGCTGCTGGCTCGGACAGAAAGGCCTGCGTCCGGATGCTGTTCTGAGCGAACCGACAACCCGCGCGCGGGTCACAGCGGAAAAGGCACTGAAGGCGGCCGGCTGGACGGCGCGTGGAATAGAAGCGCCGAAAGACCTGTCCGACGGGCGCCTGCCCTCGTTTTCGGATAAAGACAGGGTGCTCCTCGTCGCTGCCCCGAACCGTATCAAGGCCTTGGCAACCAGTCTGGCGCTTGAGATTGAAACCCGTTCCGGCATGCTTTTGATGGTGGAGGATCGGGACGGCGGCGCGCTTCTGCGCGAACGCGTGGACCCGCGGGATCTGCCGGACCTGTTTCCGTACCCGTCCCCGGACGGACCCGGGCGGCGAGCAAGACCGGCCTACTACTACACGCAATCGGCGATCATTCCGTTTCGCAGAACAGAGGCAGGCCCTGAAATCCTGATCGTGGGGTCCAGCAGCGGGCGCCACTGGGTCGTGCCAAAAGGGATCGTGGAACCCGGTCTCAGCCCGGCAAGATCGGCGATGATCGAAGCCCGGGAAGAGGCTGGCGTGGAAGGCTCAACCGGCGACACACCACTTGGATCTTTCACCTACGAGAAGTGGGGCGCGCCCTGTAACGTTGCCGTCTATGCCATGGAAGTCAGCCGAATTCTGCCGGAAGACGCGTGGGAGGAAAATCACCGGAACCGGCGCTGGGTGACGCGCAACGAAGCTGCCGACCTTCTCAATGAGCCCGCATTCAAGGCGCTTCTTCCGTTGATCTAAAAGACGCCGTGGATCGTCCTTCATGCCCAGTCGAAACGTACGCCTCCGAGATGAAAGACCACCATGCTGACGGCCGTGGCAAGAACGCCCGTGTCTACGGCTTCAAGCCATTCGCCTCTCGAAGCCTTAATATGGACCTGTGCCGCTGTTCCCGGGGACGGCAGTGGTGGCAAAGATCACCGCAATAATTGCAACCGGGACCAACCTGGCAAAGCCACCGCGCGTTCTGGTCCAATTCATTTGTGCTGCTTTAGCGTGCTTCTGTGCAAGTACGCCGTCGCTTCACGCAAAACTCTTAATCCAAATTTTTACGAAACTTCGGTATTTTTTGCGGCGGATCAAGACCCTGGCATGTTCAAACCTGCCCAGAAGCGGTGTGTCTCTTGGCGATTAGACTGGCATCTATCAGAACGATTTTCGGGATAGATCTGCGCACGCTGGCGCTGTTCCGCGTCCTTTTGAGCCTGTGGATCCTGGTCGACCTTTCCATGCGTGCACGCGACCTCGTCGCCCACTACACCGATGCCGGTGTGATGCCGCGAAATGTGCAGATCGAATATCTTTACGCCACCACATGGTCGTTTCATCTGGGCAACGGATCAGCCTGGTTCCAGGCTATGCTGTTCCTCGCGGCCGGACTTGTCGCTCTTGCACTCATGGTGGGCTGGCGCACCCGGTTGATGACCGTGTTGTCGTGGGCGCTGCTGTTGTCGCTGCAAAACAGGAACACCTTTATTCTGTCCGGTGAGGACAATCTGGCGCTGATACTCCTGTTCTGGGCCATGTTTCTGCCCCTTGGGGCGCGCTATTCGATTGATGCCGCCCTGGTACGCAGACCCTATGAGCCCAACCATACCTACTGCACCGTCGCAACGGCAGTCCTGCTGCTGCAGGGCATGTCGATGTATTTCTTCAGCGCGCTTTTGAAGACACACCCCATCTGGACGCATGACGGCTCAGCGGTCTATTACGCGCTCCAACTCGACTACCTTGTCACTCCGTTTGCGCTCTGGTTCCGGCAGTTTGAGGGTCTCCTGACGGGACTGACATTCTACGTCTACGTTCTGGAACTGGTCGGCCCGATCTTGATATTCTCGCCCCTGTTTCACCGGACATTCCGCACGCTCCTGATGCTGGCCTTCATCACCATGCATCTGGGGTTCGCGCTCTTCCTCGAAATCGGCTTCTTCCCGTTCATCTCGATCATCATGAATCTGACCTTCATGCCGGGCTGGATGTGGGACAGGCTCGCGCGCCTTCTGCCTGCCCGCACGGAGCGGCCCGTCGTCATGTGGTTCGATCGCGGCTGCGATTTTTGCGAAAAGACCTGCCAGATCCTGAAGGTGTTTCTGTACCTCCCGGCGACACCCGTCCGGCCCGCGCAGGACGACGCGGAGATCGGGGCCGAACTCGAAGCGCGCAACTCATGGGTCCTGACCGTTGGAGACGATCGCTTTTTCAAGTTCCAAGCGTTGGGCAGGCTAATCGCAATCTCGCCGGTCTTCTGGCCACTCGGGAAGCTTCTGGGGCTTTCCTTCTTCCGCAATCCCGGCGACCGGTTTTATGACTGGGTCGGGCGCAACCGGTCCTTGTTCTCACGCGTGACGTCACTCTTGCTGCCTTGGCGCGAGCGGCGACCGCGTTTCGGTAGTGTCACGCAGGGGCTCGCAGCCGCCGCCTTCGTGTTCGTCACCGTCCAGAACGTATCGACACTCCCGGCAAGCGGAACCACCTTGCCCGCGCAGTTCATCGGCGTGCGCCAGGCACTCGGGCTTTACCAGAACTGGACGATGTTCGCGCCCTATCCCGAGATGACGAGCCCCTGGCCGGTTGTCGAAGGCGAGCTTGCCGACGGAACGATGGTGGATGTTTACAACGGCAAGACAGGCCTTGCCGATTTCGAGAAACCAACAGTTGTCTCGAAAACCTATGCGAACTATCGATGGCGCAAGTTTCTGTCTAACCTCGAGGACCAGTCCTATGAGGACGAACCGCAGGTGCTCGCGCTGAACTACGGCCGTTTTCTTTGCCGCAGCTGGCAGGATGACGCGCCCAGCAAGACCGCGCTTTCCAACTTCGTCCTGTTTTTCCAGGTTGAACGAACTCCGCCTCCTGGCGAAGAAAAAACCGTCGAGACGCGGCAGGTTTGGTCACACGACTGTTTCGGTTGAGAGCGATTGCCGGTCTCCCCGTTAAAACGGAGAGACCTTGCCATGTACCGAAACTAATCCCGGGCCGGAATGTTGATCGCCTTCTGGCTCGCCGGGCGCGCCATGCAGGTGTCGACCCACCGGACAACGTTCTTGAAGTCGTGGTAGCCGACAACGTCCGCCGCCTCATAAAATCCATTGATATTGCGCGCCCAGGGCCAGGACGTGATATCGGCGATGGTGAACTGATCGCCCATGATGAAGTCGCGGCCTTCAAGCTGCCGGTCGAGCACGTTCAGCAGGCGCTTGACCTCGTCGCGATATCTCTCGAACGGGCGGCGGTCTTCATATTCGCGGCCCGCGAACTTGTGAAAGAACCCGAGCTGGCCGGTCATCGGACCGAAACCACCCATCTGCCACATCACCCACTGGATGGCCTCGTATTTTTCACCCGGATCGGACGGGATCAGTTTCCCGGTCTTTTCGGCGAGGTAAATCAGGATCGCGCCGGACTCCCAAAGCGCGAGCGGCTTGCCGCCGGGACCGTCCGGATCGATGATTGCCGGGATCTTGTTGTTGGGATTGAGCGACAGGAATTCCGGCGTAAGCTGATCGTTGGTGCCGAAGTCGACCTTGTGCGGCTCATAGGGCACACCGGTTTCTTCGAGCATGGCCGAAACCTTGATCCCGTTCGGGGTCGGCAGCGAATAGAGCTGCAGCCGTTCCGGGTGCCTGGCGGGCCATTTTTCGGTGATCGGGAAATCGGACAAGGCGGTCATGAAGATCTCTTTCGTTGTGCCCCGGCAGTCAGGCGGGGTCCCTCTGCTCATATAGCACTCGCGAGGCACGATTAAACCCATCGGCATGTTGCGATGAATAAATTTGTTTCCGGAAACGAATTCGACCTGTATCACCGGCTCCCGACAGCAGATGGGGAGATCTTCCATGTCCGAGGACCACGAAGCACGGATCGAGCAACTCGAGATCGACCTGGCGCATGCCGGCCGCACGATCGAGGATCTCAACAACGTTGTCGTGGAACAGGGAAAACAGATCGATCGTCTGACACGCCTTTTGGACAAGATGACCGACCAGGTCGAGGAGCTGGCAGAGCAGGTGCTCCCCGCGCACCATGTCGAGAAGCCGCCGCATTATTGAGGCGAACCCCTGCGCAGCTTATACCAACTCCAACAAAGACCCCACCTGATGGCACTGTTCCTGTATGCCGGCCAGGACGTTCAGTTGACGTGATGTCGTTGGGCAAGCGGAACAATTTCGTCCGATGCAAAATCTGAACACAGAATCGCGTACCGGATTTGTCATCAACTCATGTGCAGACGATTGGTCCCGCCGCAAGAATGAGCCCGATGAGACCGTCTTTGCCAGGCGAGATCCACAGCTGTCCGGCCTGGACCTTACTCTGTTTGCACTGGGCGACAACGGAGGGTGTAGCGTCTCCTCACCGTCATTCCAGACAAGTGAGGCGATGCTGAACGCTGATCCGGAATCCAGAAATCTGCGTGAGCGAAGCGAACTCGAATCCCAATGAATCGATGAACAGCCGCGCCTTCGGCGCGAAATACATCTGGTTTCCGGATCGGCGCGCAGCTGACGCTGCACTTGTCCGGAATGACAAATCTATTCCCAGGATCACCCTTCAAGCCACGCTTTCGGGCAAACCGGGTAGAAGTCGGCCGGAATTGATCCATGACATGGACGCAAAGACTGCCACCTCTAGTGTGATGCCCTTGAAACACGTCACCTTTGGCAGCAATTGCCGGATCGTGTTTCGGACAGGGACGACTGATGTCGTGAAAACACACACGGATGCCTCATGCGTTCAATTCGCCTATCAAGTCTGCTCTTTCTGTTCGTTGCCGGGGTCGCGGCTGCCTATTGGTGGTTCAGCCGCCCGCCAGAGGTCGACGTTGTCCGTCCGCACCGGGGCAGCGCGGCGGAGGTGGTTTACGCGACCGCGGTTGTGGAACCGGTCCGGTGGGCCAAGGTCACGAGCATCATTCGCGAACGGATCATTTCGCTCTGCGGCTGCGAAGGCTCAAAGGTTCTCCAGGGCGACCAGCTTGCCGAGCTGGACAGCGGCGATGCGCGGGCGACGCTCGCGGAACTGGAAGCACGCCGTGAGCTGGCGCAATCTGACCGCGAGCGCGCGCTGCAACTGCTGGACCGGCGCGTCGTCAGCCAGCAGGTTTACGACAAGGCTCAGAACGAAGTGATCCGCATCAACGCCATGATCGCGGCGCAGAAGGAACGGCTCCGGGATTACCTGATCACCGCTCCGATGGATGGCGTCGTGCTCCGTCAGGACGGGTCCGTCGGCGAGGTTGCGGAGCCCGGCGAAATTCTTTTCTGGATCGGCCAGCCGCTGCCGTTGCAGCTGGTTGCGGAAGTGAACGAAGAGGACATTCCGAAAGTCCGCAAGGGCCACAAGGCGCTCATTCGATCCGATGCGTTTCCGAACGAGATGCTCACGGCAACCGTCGCAAGCATCACCCCGAAAGGCGATCCCGTTCTCAAGAATTACCGTGTCTATCTCGAACTTCCCCGCGACACGCCGTTGCGGATCGGGATGACCACGGAAATCAATATCGTGACCACGGAAAAGGATGACGCACTGCTGGTTCCGCTTGCGGCCTTTGACGGCACCACACTTCAGATCCTTGCAGAGGGAGATAGGATCTCGGCGGTGGACGTCAGAATGGGTATTCGCGGGACACGAACAGTCGAGGTGCTGGACGGTGTCGACGAACAAGACCGGGTCGTTTTCCCGTTCCGGGAGGATCTCTCCCAGGGTGAAAAGGTCAGTCCGGTCGACGCAGGAGCCATGTAGTGCTGCTTCTCAGGATCGCTTCAACGCACGTGCGCAACCGCCTGCGGCAGACCATCGTTTCCACCCTGGGCGTTGCGCTCGGCGTCGGCTTTTCGGTCGCCATGGCCAGTCTCATGGAGGGGTCACAGCGAGACTTCATGACGACCCTGATCGAGGCCATTCCGCATGTCGAGATTCTCGACGAAAAACGCAATCCGGCGGAGCAACCTGCAACCGCACTCTATGACGCAGTGGCCTTTCACGGGCTCCGGCCCCTGGAGGATTTGCGCGGGATCCGCAATCCGACCGAGGCAATTGCATCGCTGCGCGAATGGATCGACGGAGACTTCGCCCAACGTTTGAGCGGACAGTCCGTGCTGCGCTACAGCGGACAGGATATCGGCATGACGCTGGTTGGTGTCGTCCCCGGGCGCGAACTGAAGGTTTCCAAGATCAGGGAAGACATGCGCGCCGGCAGTTTCGAAGCGCTCGATGCGACTGCAAATGGCCTGGTGATCGGCCGAAAGGCCGCCGAACGTCTTGGCGCGGAGCTCGGCGATACCGTCACGCTGACCTCGGCGAACGGGATCGCGAAACGCTTCAAGATCGTCGGCCTGTTCCACACGGGCATCACGACCAGCGACGAGGGGCTGGCCTATGCGCCACTCAAGGCGGTTCAGATACTTCTCGAGAAACCGGACATCATCAACAGCATTTCGGTGAGACTTGCCGATATCAACGACGCGACCAGGATCGCCGCGCGCGCCGAGCGTCAGCTGGGTTACAAGGCGGTCTCATGGGAAGAAGCCAACGAAGGCCTCATGGAAGCCTTCGTTGTACGCAACGCGATCATGTACACGGTCGTCGGCGCAATCCTCGTGGTCGCAGGTTTCGGTATCTTCAATATCGTGTCCACGATCGTGCATGAAAAAGCCCGGGACATAGCAATCCTGAAATCGCTCGGCTTTCCCGAAACCGATATCCAGCAGATCTTCGTTCTTGAAGGACTGGTGATCGGTGTTCTCGGAGCGATTGCCGGATGCGGGCTCGGGTTCGGGCTTTCAAGTTATCTCGCCACGGTCAAGTTCGAGGTTACGACCGACATTGAGATGACACGGCTGCCGATCCATTTTTCCTACGTGCACTATGTCCTGGCTTGTCTTCTCGCGCTGTTCTCGTCCGGCATCGCCGGGCTCATACCGGCCAGAAAGGCTGCGAAACTGAACCCGGTGGACATCATCCGGGGGGCGACATGATCGCGGCCCAACCACAAACCGGGACCGATACGAGCCCCCTCCTCCAGACGCGCAAACTCACGCGCATCCTGCCGGCCGTGGTTCCGGTCACGCTGGTTCAGGATGTCGATTTCAGCGTCGGGACGTCCGAGTTCGTCGCCATCACCGGACCTTCGGGATCCGGGAAGTCGTCACTGCTCTACCTGCTTGGCCTGCTCGACAGGCCGACATCCGGCGAAGTCCTGATCGAAGGCTGCGGCACGGCGGACCTTTCCTCGGCCGAGATGGCGTCGATGCGCCTTGCGAAAATCGGTTTCGTGTTTCAGTTCCACTTTCTTCTGCCGGAATTCACGGCGCTTGAAAACATCATGATCCCCATGCAGAAACTCGGCAGACTTTCCGCTCACGCCCAGCTTGAGCACGCGACCGGCCTGCTTGTGGACCTTGGCCTGGAAGACTTCCTTCATCGACGGCCGGCGCAGCTTTCGGGCGGTCAGCGGCAGCGGGTGGCCGTCGCGCGCGCACTCGCAAACTCCCCCGACCTTATCCTGGCGGACGAACCGACCGGCAGTCTCGATTCCGCTGCGACCGAACAGGTCTTCGAGAGCCTGCAGGCGATCGTGGAAACGCAGAAGACGACCGTGGTTGCCGTTACCCACGACATGGATCTCGCCGGGCGCATGCAACGCCGGGTGCATCTGGTGGATGGCCGGATCGACTATGACCGGGTCCAGTCCTGACGCGGGCATCAACTTTTCCTGCGCCGCTTGCCAAGGCTCCTGTCTCATGTCATAACCGCGCCATCATCAAGAGAAGGGCTGGCGCCCTCGCCAACCTGCCAGACCGGGCAAGGTGGTTTCCGCAACAGGGATGCGGTCGTCTGGAACCTCAAAGAGGCCATTCGGCAACGAAGCGGTTTGATTTCATGCGCCAGTCCTCCTCGGGAAACCGATGGAGGATTTTTTGTACCAGGAGCCTATCGCGGGACGCGCGGCAGTTCTCATTGAAGACCATCAGGCGGCGCATTCGTCGCACGCCGACCTGGCTGTGTGGCAACAGGCAGCCGAGAACTGCGTGATGATGCGTATCAGGAGCCTGCGTGTCCTGGGCGGGTTGCCGCGGCACAAGGCGCCGCTGTCACAGGAACAGCGCGTACAGCGTCTGAAAGACCTGCTCAGACTATGGGCGAACGGATGCACCTGCGCGGTCGACGAGGATCTTTTTGCCGATATCCTGAACCGTCAGCGGTGAAGCTCAGTCGGCGTCCTGCTTCGGCACCGGTACCGGGCGCCCGTCATCGTCCACACAGACGAAGGTGAACTGAGCTTCGGTCACTTTCTCGCGGACACCGAAGCGGTGGCGCAGGGCCCAGGCTTCAAGCTTGATCTCCATCGAGGTGTTACCGACACGCACGATGTCCGTATAGACGCACAGGACATCTCCGACATGGACCGGTCTGATGAATTTCATGCCGTCGACGGCGATGGTGACCACCCGGGCCGACGCGCGCTGACCGGCGGCAATTCCGCCTGCAAGGTCCATTTGCGACAGGACCCAGCCGCCGAAAATGTCTCCGGCCGCATTGGTGTCTGCCGGCATGGCCATGGTTCGCAGCGTCAGCTCACCGCTCGGTTTTTCGTTTTCGTCGCTCACGCCGCGCCCCTCCGTTCAATGTGGGCAAAAGACTAACGGCAGCAGGTCAGATCACAAGGGGGTCCTGTCAGATCACAAGCATCAGGATTGCCATGATCCACAGGGGAAGCGGGGCCGCGACCCAGATCAGCAGGATCGGCAGACCACGCGGCATCAGTTTGGTCCAGGTCATTCTGTTTTCCTTCCGGTGCGGTGAATTTCGGATTCAGGTAACTAGCCGAAGACCGGTATTTCCAAAACGGTCAATGCGCCGAGCGCGATGATGCCGGTGACAAAGGCGAGTTTGGCGCTGCCGATAAGAGTGCGCCCGGCAACATCGAGTTTCGGAACCGGCATTTGCCGTGAATCGAGGTACATGGACAAAAGCATGAGCGAGAAAATTGCAAACCAGGCGACCACGAGAACTTCGGCCACAAGAACGATCGCTACCAGCATGATCCACTCCAATCCGATTGTTGCGAGGTGAGTTCCGGCGGCGGAGAGGACCCGGCATGGCCAAACGTGGCAAGCCAGAGACTTTGCGCGATCCGCTCCGCAACCGCTATGATTTCATCGGCCAGTTCAGGCACGAACAGTTCGCGTACGACCGGGCGGAAAACGGACAGCCATTCGCCATAGTCGGAACTGACAACTTCCTTGAGCTTCAGATGCGCCGGGACGGGTTTGCCCTTGTACGCCCCGTTCTTCAGGAGAACGGATTGCCAAAAGGCTTCCATTTTCGGCAGATGTTCTTCCCACTTGCCGTCAAGCCGCGCATTGAAGATGAGACCGAGGCGCGGGTGTTCGCGAATACAGCCGTAAAACGTGTGCACCATCACCTGGATGGCTTCGTCGTCAACAGCTTCGTAACGACGAAGACGATCACCTGTTCTGGCGTCCAGGCGCAGCTTCAACCTGTATTTTTCGGCATGGGACCTCTGCGCGTCCATCACACTCTCCATAACATTCATTTTAAATGCATCTTTTAAATGACACAAACGGACTCTAAAATCAACATCTCAGATGAATGTTTTATGGGACCCAGCCATGCGCCTCAGTCAGGCCAGCGATTTTGCCTTGAGAATACTAATGGCCACCGGCCAGACGGACAGCCCGCAGACCGTCGACGGCCTGAGCACGAAGCTCGGCCTGGCCAAGTCGCATGTCATGAAAATCGTCGCCCAGCTCGCGCGGGCCGGCTACCTGGAAACCACCCGCGGGCGCGGCGGCGGTATCCGCCTTGGCCGATCGCCGGAGAACATACGTCTCGGGGATGTGGTCAGGCTGATCGAGCCGGACCTGGGCGTGGTTGCCTGCCTCAAGCCCGAGCCCGCCGTGTGCGCGTTCCTGCCGCGCTGCGCCTTGAAAGGTGCCATGGCAAACGCGGCCGAAGCCTTTCTCGACAGCCTCAACACGCAGACACTTGGAACGATACTGGCAGGAACACAGCAGGTGGCTCCACCCGAGTAAGTTCCAATGCCGTCCGGCTTAACCGGAAAAGGATCCTGCGAGGCGATCAGCGGCCGTGCCGTGCTTCGCGCCGTTACAGCGTCGAGGCCTGTTCCAGGAAGTCCATGTCTTCCAGGCAATAGTAGCCTGAGATCCGGCTGATCGTCCCGGAGCGCTTCCAGTCATTGAGCACGCGGCTGACATTTTCGCGCGCCGCACCGGCCATGTTGGCAATGTCCGCCTGGCTGAGCTTGTAGTGAATGAGCGTCCGCCCGTCGTCCAGCTTCTTGCCAAAGGTTTCAGACAGCTGCAGAAGGGTCTGAGCAACCCTGCCGGGCAGCGGCAGGAAGGATCTCGCTGCGAGAACGTCATTGGCATGGCGCAGGCGCTTGCCGACGATCGACAGCATATGCCGGTAAACGGCAGGGTGTTCGTCGGAAAAGCGCTGGAAGGCCGCCTTGTCGATAAAGGCCAGGTTCGCTTCCTTGAGGGCGCTGACGGTTGCGGACCGCGGACGGCCGTCGAGAAGTGCCAGTTCGCCGACAAGATCGCCCGGCCCCAGAACCGCCAGTAGCTGCTCATCGCCTTCCACGGACAGGAGCGACACTTTCAAAGACCCTTCCAGAACGGCGTAGCATCCATTTCCGGGGTCTCCGTTTTCGAAAAGAATCGTGCCGGCTGCCAGTTTCATCGGCCTGGCGAGACGGGACAGCCCGACGGCAAGTTCCGGCTCCAGCCCTTCCAGGGAGAAGCTGTTCTTCAAAAAGTCTTTTATTTCTGCCACACCTGCCCCCTGCCAAGGATCTTCACGACACAAAAATTTTAAGGCCACGCGCAATCCTGTGATTTCCATCACGTGCGTTCAAGAAAAAAATACCTATATCAGAGTCATGGAAGAGGGGTCGCCCCTCCCCCCTTCCTGACCTCCACGAAAAACGGCTCTGTTCCCCGCAGAGCCGTTTTTTCGTTCAAACGGTTAAAAAACCGCAGGAAGTCAGGCGTTTCTCAGCGCAGAAAGATGTTCTTGCGATCGAGGGTCTGAAAAAAACGATCGCTCTTCAGGACGTCGTACTGACATTCACGCACCGCAATTTTTTTCCTTGGTTCCTCGCGCATCAACCGGTCGTCCGACTTACCGGGAATGGAAGCGACGAAACTCCGGTCGCTCATGCCATCGAAATGATTGAGCAGAAGTTGCTGTAGTTCTTCAGAATCGGCGGTCGGTGGAAGCGGTTCGGAACTGGGCAGGACCTGCAGCCCGTAAGTCTTGGCCAGCCGCGCCAGGCGCAGTGTTTTCAGGCCCGGCTGCAGGGGCGAAATGACCAGTGGCGGCTTTTCGAAATCGGCTCGTTCCACGGCTTTGAAGACGATCCGTGCAAGGGATGTCCGCGTCAGAAGACCTTCGCGCACAGCCACGAAATCGGGCGGTCTTTGCATCAGCACGCTATAGCGCGCCAGTTGGGCGACCGCTTCATCCATCAGGAGTTCGTCCGGCAGAAGCCGGAAGAACGCGCGCCTGTTCAACTTTTCGCGTGTGAACATCCGCCCGCCGTAGATCTCCTGCATGCGCGAACTGACCGGGATCACCCGGTCGCCACTGAAGGCAAGCGTGATCCCGAACAGCGTCTGCTGCCCGACTTTTTCGGCGATTTCCTGAAGCGGCCGGAATTCCCGTGGCCAGAGTTCGGTGGCAACCAGAGCGCCGAGCGCGCTCAACCGCCCGTTTTCGGCAAGATCGCGCAACGCGCGATCAACGCCGAAAGCGAGACCATAATCCAGTGCACCGAGTGTAATTCGCTTCATCTAGTCAGACAGGCAGGTGAATCGGAGTTCTGTCTCTTTCCCTGCGGCATTCGTGCAGGCAATGCAAGCCTCAACACCGGCTGAAAGGCCCGATTTCTTCCGATCACTGGACCGAAAGAGGCTCGAAGACCGGGCCTTTCAGTCCTTCGACCCTGTAGACAACAAGCTTTTCCAGTGGAACGCCTTTGACCTTGCGTTCAAGGACGGCAAGCTCCTCGACCGTGTCGAAGGCGCGTTCAAGATCCCCTGCCTTGTTGCGGCGTTTTTCGGTGATGTAGAGGCCTGGTTTCCGAAACAGCGTTTCATCCGTGGCCGGCATCATGATGTAGCGGATCCGTTCCGTTGTCTGGAAGACAGGCAACCGGTCCTTCATCAGATAATCGGCCTGTCCGTTGAGCCCGTAGCTGCTGGTCAGCAGGAAGGCGGCCTGTTCCCTGTCGGCGAGTTCCGCTAACGCATCGCCGATCTCCTGCCAGCCGCGCAGCTGGAAGGTCGGGTCCTTGCGGGCAAGCTGCCCCGTGACCGGATAGACCGCATGGAACTGGACCACAACGGCGACCAGCACACCGACGGCAACGCCCGCAACCGCCACCTTGCGCCAGATTTCCTTTTGACCCTTCAGCGAAACGACGAAGACCGCTGCCATGATGGCGAATGCGGGAAAGAGCGGGGCCGGCCAGTTGGCCTGAACGCGCGAGTGAAGCGCGTGATAGCAAAGGTATGCCAGGAACGGCAGCGTGGTCAGCAAAACCAGGGATGCCGCGCCGTCCCGCGCCCGGAAAGCCTTGTAGAGGATTACTGCGCCGCCGGCGGCCAGAAGCGCGATCAGAGGGTTCAACAGGCCGACAAAAGCACCCAGAAACTCGAAGATGTATTTTGCCGTGAAGCCACTGCTGCCGGCGCGGCCGAACTGTTTGTAGAAGCTCACCCATTCATGCAAGTGGTTCCAGTAAAGCACCGGCGAGAAACACAGGAGCGCCAGCGCGCCACCTGCCCAGAGCTGCCAGGTCATCCACCAGCGCCGGGCGTCCGGAACCCACACAAGCCAGAGCAAGATCCCCGCACCAAGAAACAGCAGCGAGTATTTGGAGAGAAGGCCAAGACCGGCCATCAGACCGACCACGAGCCACCAGTTCGGGTTCTTCGATACGGTCAATTCGGCCAGGGCCCAGAAGGTCAGTCCCCAGAAGACAACGGACGGTGCATCCGGTGTCGCCAGTATTCCGCCGATCCCGATCATCAGGCTGGTATTGAGAAACAGAACGGCCCAACCGGCGGTCCGCGCATCGAAAAGGATCGTTGCGGTGCGCCAGAGCGCAAGGGAGCCGATCACACCGGAAAAGACAACAAGTGCGCGCAAACCGAAAACAGTATCGCCGAAGACGGCCTGACCCAGCGTAATCCACCAACCGATCATCGGCGGGTGATCGTAGTAGCTCAGGGCCGGATAGAGACCCCAGATCCGGTAATAGGCTTCATCCTCGACAATATAGGCATTGGCCGCCGCGAAGAGCTTCAGCGCGGTCAGAAGACCGACAACAACGACAAGCCCGGGTGGCCGAAGCCAGAACGGCAGATCTGAAGTCTTTGACACGACGGTTTGAGCCTGCTTCTCAGGAACGACGCCAGGTGAGTGCCGAGCTGGCGGCGTAGTTCCAAACCGCTCCCATGACCGCACCGGCCGTTCCGGCGACCCACCAATAGGCCGGGTCCGCATAGATCAGGTTCGCGACGCCGACATTCGCCAGCACGCCGACGGAACAGACCGCGTAGAACGTCACAAGACCGATCAGCGCGCGGAAACCACGCAAGCGCCGGTCCCGGTAGGTCAGCTGATTGTTCAGGAAGAAGTTGGACGTCATGGCAACGAAAGACGCGGCGGTCTGTGCAAGATTGAACTCCATCCCGCCCAGCAGGAAGAACCGCAAGGCGACCAGGTGAACGAACAGCCCGCTGGCGCCGACAAGTCCGAACATCAGGAAGCGTACCGACACGATATCGCCGAAATACTTGGCCAGCAGGAGGCCGAAATAGTCCAGCGTCACAAGCGTGTCGAGCTTGCTTTCGCCGTGCTGGCGTTCGCGGAACGTGAACGGGAGTTCTTTGATTTTCAGCGACCCGTTGGCGCTGGAGACCAGATCGAGCAGGATCTTGAAGCCTTGCGGCGACAGGCGCGGCGCCAGGGCCTCCGCCTTCTCCCGGCGCACCATGAAAAAGCCGCTCATGGGATCGCTCAAGGTGACATTCAGGAGTTTCTGCGCCAGGCCGTTGGCGATGTTCGAGCCCCATGCGCGAATTTTGGAAAGCCCCTCGCCGACCGTTCCACCCTCGACCTTCCGGCTCGCCACGACGAGATCTGTCCCGTCAGACTTGATGGCTTCGAGCATCTTGGGCAACAGGGTTTCATCATGTTGCAGATCGGCGTCCATGACGGCGACGAAAGGCGCGGAAGATGATAGGATACCTTCGATGCAGGCACCGGATAGCCCCCTGCGGCCGATGCGCCGGATGACCCTGACCCGGGGGTCGGCAGCTGCCAGCGACCGCGCGACTTCCGTGGTTCCATCGGGCGAATTGTCGTCAACGACAATCGCCTCCCAGGCAATTCCGGCAAGGGCCTTGTCGAGCAGCTCTATGAGCGGCGGAATGTTCTCGGCTTCATTGAAGCTGGGCAGAACAACGCTCAGCTCGGCAACCCGCGCAGCCGAAGCCTGCCGGGCTTCGTCCCAACCCGCTTCATCCGTGCCGTGTGCAATACTGGCTGCGCTGTCCATGTTTCAACCTTGTTGCCCGATCAGGCTTCACCTTGGGAACCGTGAGGGCATCGCCTATTTCCGAATTTGCGCGGACCATAGCCCGGCAAGCGTTAAATACAAGCAAAGAGATGACGCATCCCGGTAACGTCCCGACTTTCCGCACCTGTTTGAGGACGCCCGGCACGTTCGACCGCCTTTTGACGGGCAAGTGTGATGCAAAGATGGCTGACAGGAAACTTCGAAGGTCCTGATCCGCCGATCGGCATCGCTGCGTCCGGCCGCATGTGTGCTCCGCCTTGCCCTCACCTGCCGTTTCGTCTAGGACAACCGCAACTTATATGAGGCTGGCATCCGCTCTTGCGTCTGGTGCCGGCCGGGAACTCGCCGGGATCTGACGACTTCATGGCCAAAAAACCGAACAAACTGAAGGCCCGCCTGCCGCGGGGCTTTGTCGACCGCTCTGCCGACGACATCCGGGCAACGGATGAAATGATCGGCAAAATCCGCGCGGTCTACGAGCAATACGGCTTCGACCCCGTCGAAACACCTGCCTTCGAATATACTGACTGTCTCGGCAAATTCCTGCCGGATACCGACCGGCCGAATGCCGGGGTGTTCTCGGTGCAGGACGATGACGAGCAATGGATGAGCCTGCGCTACGATCTGACCGCGCCGCTTGCCCGCCATGTCTCGGAAAACATCAACGAAATCCAGCTTCCCTACCGCACCTATCGCGCCGGCTGGGTGTTCCGGAACGAAAAACCCGGTCCGGGCCGGTTCCGCCAGTTCATGCAGTTCGATGCCGATACCGTTGGTGCTCCGGGCGTCCAGGCGGATGCGGAAATGTGCATGATGATGGCCGACACGATGGAAGCCCTCGGCATTCCGCGTGGCCAATACGTCATCCGGGTCAACAACCGGAAGGTTCTCGACGGCGTGCTGGAAAGCATCGGTCTGGGCGGCGAGGAAAATGACGAACGCCGCCTCACCGTCCTGCGCGCGATCGACAAGCTCGACAAGTTCGGCATTGAAGGTGTCCGTCTCCTGCTCGGCGAGGGCCGCAAGGATGACAGCGGCGACTTCACGAAGGGCGCGGGTCTGGAAGCCTCCGCCATCGACACGATCGCCGACTTTGTTGCCGGCACCGGATCCCTGGAAAACGAGGGCATAGCGGAACTGAACACGATGGCCGGGATGTTCAAGGCCTGCGGCTATGGTGACGATCGGATCAAGATCGATCCGTCCGTCGTGCGCGGCCTCGAATATTACACCGGGCCTGTCTACGAGGCCGAACTGCTGTTCGACGTCACCAACGAAAAGGGCGACGTCGTCCAGTTTGGTTCTGTCGGTGGCGGCGGGCGCTATGACGGTCTGGTCAAGCGTTTCACCGGACGCGATGTTCCTGCGACGGGTTTCTCGATCGGTGTCTCGCGCCTGATGACCGCCCTGAAGAACCTCGGCAAACTCGGTTCATCCGACGTTGTTGCGCCTGTGCTGGTCACGGTGATGGACGGAGATGTCGACGCGCTCGGGCGCTACCAGAAAATGGTTCAGGACTTGCGCAGCGCCGGTATCCGAGCGGAAATGTACCAGGGCAATTGGAAGAAATTCGGCAACCAGCTGAAATATGCCGACCGGCGCAACTGCCCGGTCGCGATCATTCAGGGATCGGACGAGCGCGAAACCGGTGAACTGCAGGTCAAGGACCTGATCGAGGGCAAGCGGCTTTCCGAAGAGATCACCGACAACATCACCTGGCGCGAAAGCCGTCCGGCCCAGATCACGATCAGGGAAGCGGATCTTATTGAGACCGTGCGCGACATTCTGGACGGTCAGGCCGACGACCGCAGGCGTCAAAGCGAGGGCTGAAACATGACGGCGGCTCAGATACCCGGGCTGGACCCGAGCAGGATTGAAGCGGTTCTGGAGCTTTTCAGGGACGCGGGACATGCATTCGTCAGCCCGCCGATCCTCCAGCCCGCAGATGTCTTTCTCGACCTGACGGGCGAAGATATCCGGCGGCGTCTTTACCTGACCCACGGCAGCGACGGCACCGATCTCTGCCTGCGCCCGGATTTCACCATTCCCGTGTGCCGTCATCATGTCTCTTCCGGCGGATCAAGTCTCCCGGCCGCCTATTGCTACAACGGGCCGGTGTTCCGCCAGCGCCCGGACGGTCTCGGCGAGATTCCGCAGCTGGGTGCGGAAAGCCTGGGACGTACAGATATTGCGGAAGCGGACGCGGATCTCCTTGCGCTTTCCGTGCGCGCACTGGAAACGTTCGGCGTCGAACAGGCAAACATCCGCATCGGAGATGAAACACTGTTCGCGGCCGTTTTGACCGAACTCGGCCTGCCGAGCGTCTGGCAGCGGCGTCTGCGCGATCTCTTCGGAGAAACCGACAAGCTGATGGCAGCCATCGACCGTATGGCCGGGGCCAACAGCGCTGACGACGACAGCCGCGCCGTCCGGCTCGGTTTCCTTTCCGCGCTCGAAGGCGCCGACCCGGAAGCGGCCCATGCAGTCGTCGAGGACCTTCTCTCGATCGCCGGGATTTCGGCCGTCGGCGGACGGACACCGAGCGAAATTGCCGACCGGTTCCTTGAACAGGCGGCGCTGACAAGTGCCGGCAAAGGCCACGAGAAGGCGGCGGCATCGCTTCGCGCCTATCTGGCCCTGAAAGCGGACGGAGCCAACTCTGTTGCCTGCCTGCGCACCTTCAGTTCCACTCACGGCCTCGATCTTGCCGCCCCGATCACAGCTTTCGAGCAACGTCTTGCCGCGCTGGATGCCAAGGGGATCGCGCCTGCGACCCTGTCGTTCGCGGCAGAGTTCGGCCGCCGTCTCGACTATTACTCGGGCTTCGTCTTCGAGATTCATTCTGCTGCCGGAGAGACAGCGGGGCCGCTCGTCGGCGGTGGGCGGTATGACAGGTTGCTCACGCTTCTGGGTGCCGGTGCGAATGTGCCGGGAACAGGGTTTTCCATGTGGCTCGACCGCATCGCGGCCAATATCGGGACTGTCTCATGAGCAAGCTGATCATCGCCATACCGTCCAAGGGCCGCCTCCAGGAAAACACGCACGCGTTCTTCGGTCGGGCCGGATTGCAGGTTCTCCAGCCAGGTGGTGCCCGGAACTATCGCGGTGCGATCAGGGGATTGCCAAGCGTCGAAATCGCCTTCCTGTCCGCCTCGGAAATTGCACGGGAACTTGCCGACGGTTCGGTACATTTCGGCGTTACAGGTCTCGATCTGGTTGAGGAAAACATCGCGGACCCGGCCGGAACGGTTCATGTGGTCACCCCGCTTGGCTTCGGCCCGGCAGATGTCGTTGTCGCCGTTCCGAAAGCCTGGATCGACGTGGAAACAATGTCCGATCTCGGCGATGTCGCCTCCGATTTCCGCGGCCGCCACGGCCGCCGTCTGCGTGTCGCCACCAAATACGTCAATCTCACGCGGAGCTTTTTCGCTGGCCACGGGATCGCCGACTACCGGATCGTTGAAAGCGCCGGGGCAACGGAAGGGGCACCTGCTGCCGGTGCCGCCGAGCTCATCGTCGATATCACGACAACGGGATCGACGCTTCACGCCAACAATCTCAAGATCCTGACCGATGGCGTGATGCTGAAAAGCCAGGCCAATCTCGTGGCATCGCTCAACGCTGACTGGTCGGCAACCGCGCTCGATGGCGCGCGGGCCATTCTTGACCGGGTGGCGGCGGAGGAAGCAGCCCGCAATGTCAAACTGGTCAAGGCGGTTGTCGATGACCGGACCCAGGCATTGCGTTCGGTCAGCAAGGTCGGTGCGATCCAGCGCTTTTCGGAAAGCGACAATCTCAACCGGGTCAATGTGCTCTGCCCCGCAGATGCAGTTGCCGACTGCGCCAAGCTTCTGATCGAGGAAGGTGCGGAAACGGTCACGGTCGAAACGCTGGACTATGTTTTCTCAAGGGAAAATCCACTATTCGCGCCACTCAGGCAAAAGGTCGCTGGTGAAGACTGAAACATGGCCTGACGCGGGGCCACCCGGCTGTGTTCAGTTCAGCACTGTCGACTGCCTGAGCCGGTCGCGCGCCAGATCCAGAAAGCTACGCACCTTCACAGAAACGCGCCGCCCCTCGTAGTGCACAAGATGAACCGGCAGGGGTTCGGGCTCAAAATCCTCAAGCACCGCCTGCAATGTACCGGACTGCAGGTCCGGCCCGACCTGGTATGACAGGGCGCGGGTCAGTCCCCACCCGGCGCGCGCCAGGGACGTCGCGGTCGCGACACTGGTCACCGACAGTCTCGGATAAACCTTGACGACCCGATCCTGCGCTTTTCCGAAACGCCATTCATTGCTCGGCGTCACCGTTGCGGCGGCGACGATCTTGTGACCTGTCACGTCTTCCGGTGATTGCGGCACACCGTGCTCCTTGAAATAGTCGGGCGATCCGCAAACCACACGGCGCACGCTGCCGACCTTGACTGCCATCAGACCCGATGCGGAAAGCGGACCGATGCGCACGCCGACATCCAGACCTTCCTCGGCCAGGTTCACGATCCGGTCGACCATCAGCATGCTCGCAGAGACACCCGGGAACCGGTCGAGATACTCCGCGACGATCGGTGCCACATAGATGCGCCCGAATTCGACCGGTGACGTAACCCGCAGGTACCCCTTTGGCCGTCCGACCGCACCCGACACGGCCTCGTTCGCCGAACTCAGATCCGCCAGAATACCGCGCACCTCTTCAAGGTAGGTCCGTCCGACATCCGTGAGCCGCACCACCCGGGTTGTCCGCGTGAACAGGCGCGCGCCGAGACGTTCCTCCAGTTCATTGACCGCGCGTGTCGCCGAGGGAGCACTTATGTTCATTTGCCGGGCACCTGCCGCGAAACTCTCCGCTTCGGCAACGGCCACAAACACTTCGAGCGATTGCAGTCTGTCCAGGGTGGCCTCCCGTTAATTTCAGAATTTGAAATAATCACTTTCAATTTTCCATTATTCTTTCGCGAATGCAAGAGCGCTACTTGTGTCTCCATCACATGGCACCGGGTTTCGGCCCAATCCAACCTGGACGACCACATGACACATGAAGCACCCCGTCACCCCTTGCCGCCTTTTACGGAAGAAACCGCGCGCCAGAAGGTCCGGCTTGCAGAAGACGGCTGGAATTCCCGCAATCCGGCCAAGGTGGCACTGGCCTATACGCCGGACAGCAAATGGCGCAACCGAGCGGAGTTTCCCGTGGGCCGGCAGGAGATCGAAGACTTCCTGACCCGCAAATGGGACAAGGAACTCGATTACCGGCTGATCAAGGAACTGTGGGCCTTCAACGGCAACCGCATCGCCGTGCGCTACGCCTACGAGTATCACGACGACAGCGGCAACTGGTTCCGTGCCTATGGCAACGAGAACTGGGAGTTCGACGAGAACGGCTTCATGGCCCACCGCCACGCCAGCATCAACGAGAAACCGATCCGGGAAGACGAACGGAAATTCCGCTGGCCGCTCGGCCGGCGTCCCGACGATCACCCGGGCCTGAGCGATTTCGGTTTCTGATCCCTCCAATCCAGCAAGGAAAGACGATTCCATGACCACACCAATCAAGCTTTACAGAAATGCCAAGTCCGGCCATTGCCACCGCGTTGAACTGATGCTTTCCCTCCTGGGCCTTGCCTACGAGGCGATCGATCTCGACATGGCCAACGGCGCACACAAGGCACCCGACTATCTGAAGATCAGCCCCTTCGGCCTGGTGCCCGCTATTGACGATGGCGGCTACACGCTTGCCGACAGCAACGCCATTCTCATCTACCTCGTGCAGACCTATGCCAAGGGCTCGGACTGGCTGCCTGACGACCCGAAGGAAGCAGCCGAAGTGCAGCGCTGGCTGACGGTTGCCGCCGACAATATCTATGCCGGCCCCTGCGCGGCACGCCTGGTGAAGGTCTTCAACGTGCCGCTCGATCATCAGGCGGCGGTGAAAAAAGCACATGACCTCTTCAAGATCATGGATGCGCATCTGACGGATCGCGCCTGGCTTGCAACCGGCAACATCACCGTCGCCGATGTCGCGGGCTACAGCTACATCGCACATGCACCGGAAGGCGGCGTCGATCTGGCGCCTTATCCGAACATCCGTGCCTGGCTTGAGCGGGTCGAGAACCAGACCGGCTTCGTGGGAATGGCCACGTCGCCGATACCGGAACTCGCATAGGAACCGACATGGCGCGCCGGGCCGGGCATCCTGACCGGCGCCGCCTCTCTTATTTGACAAGGAACAGCAAGATGTTGACGTCGCTGGCGAACAACCCGTTTCACTCCGGAGAACTGGAAGCCCAGGCACGCGCCGGCGTTGGCGACGTCGCAAAATGGGCAGGCGGCTTCATCCGCGATTACCTGCCCGAGCAGCATCGCCTGTTCCACACATCTCAGCCTTTTCTGGTTGTTGCCGGCGGTGATGGCGACGACCAAACCTGGATCACCATCGTCGACGGCCCGGAAGGGTTCGCGAAGTCCCCCGATCCGCGCCGGATCACGCTGGCCACCGAACTGGAGGCAAGTGATCCGCTGGCCGGCGCGTTCAGGCAAGGAACCGATATCGGCGTACTGGGGATCGAACTAGCCACGCGCCGCCGCAACCGCTTCTGCGGGCGGGTAAGTTCGGGCGCGGACGGTTACACCATCGATATTCGCCAGACCTTCGGCAACTGCCCGCAATATATCCACGAACGGGCATGGAAGCGGGTTCCGGGAACAGGAGCCGTCGAGGCCGTCCGCAGCCAGTCCCTCAGCGAGGATCAAATCGCGAGGATCTCGTCTGCCGACACGCTGTTCATAGGATCGGGCCATCGGGGTGAAGACGGTGCCGCGTCGAATGGCTTCGATGCCTCCCATCGTGGCGGCGCACCGGGTTTTGTGCAGGTGGTCGATGGCACGCATCTCAGGATACCCGACTACGCGGGCAACAACTTTTTCAACACGATCGGCAATATTCTGTCGAACCCCCGGGTCGGCCTTCTGTTCGTGGACTTCGAAACAGGCGGCCTGCTGCACCTCACCGGGTGTGCCGCGATTGACTGGGATCCGAAGGGCGCAGAGGACCAGAATGCCTGGCGCTACATCGACGTGAGGATCGATGCCGTGCTTGACCGTCCGGGCGCGGTCGGGCTCCGCTGGACGAAACAGGATCACCTGGCACGGCCCTTGCGGCTGACGGAGCGCGTCGAAGAGACGCCGGCCATTACGTCGTTTTACCTGGAATCCGCCGACGGTCGCCCGCTTGAGCCGTTCGCTGCCGGACAGCATCTTCCGGTCGAGATCCGGATACCCGGGCAGCCCGACCCTTCCAAGCGCAGCTACTCACTGTCGGGGTCTCCTGCCGACAGGACGCGCTACCGGCTGAGCATCAAACGCGAAGACAAGGGTCTGGTGTCGCGCTTCCTGCATGAGCACCTCCATGCCGGCGGCCTGATCGCGGCGCGCCAGCCGTCAGGCGATTTCGTCATCCCCTGCAATGACTGCCCTCTGGTGCTGGTCAGTGCGGGTGTCGGACTGACACCGATGCTGTCGATGCTGCATGCAAGCGCACAGCAACGAAACCGCCCGGTCTGGTACGTGCACGGCACCCGTAACGGCCGCGATCATGCCCTGCGCGAGGAGGTCGAACGGCTGGTCGCGACCAATGACCACTTGCGGAAGAAAGTCTATTACAGCCAGCCGGACGATACCGACCTGCCCGGCAAGGACTATGACGGAAAGGGACGCGTGACCGCAGACAGGTTGCTCGCGCTGGGTGCCGGCCCGGACGCAAGGTACATGCTTTGCGGCCCGGCAGCCTTCCTGTCGGATATTCAAAACGGTCTCGAAGCTGCCGGGGTACCAGCGGACCATATTCACTTCGAGACGTTCGGACCGACCGGGTGAGTTTCGATGAATGGATCCGGCACACAGGTGACACACGCAGATGCCGCGTCGCTGACGGACCGGATCAGGCTGCTGGAGAAGATGCTTGAGGCGCGGGACAAGGAGATCAGACGCTTGTCGGATGAATTGCAGGCCCTGAAGCAGGCGGCCTGGGCGACAGATGCCTGCGGCGACGACCTCTGGGACCTCGTTGGATGATCGTGAGCGATCTGCAGGGCTGGAACACTGCCGATTCGCCGTGGGACAAACTGCCTAGGAAGCAGGCCACCGATTGATCGCAAGGCGCATCCGGTGTTTCATCACCAGCCGACAGCGAGCCCCCGGCCCCGCTCCCGTTTTTGCCGACAAAACAGAGACAGCCCATGACCGAGATTCCCGTAACGATATCCCGTTTGAACCGTTTTCCGGTCAAGGGCATGAGCGCCGAGCTGCTCGGCGCGGTGACGCTCTCAAAAGGCGAAGGCATTCCGGGGGACCGTCTTTACGGTTTCGCGCGGTACGATTCCGGCTTCGATCCGAAAAATCCCGAACCGTTGCCCAAGGAACGGTTTGTCGTCCTGGTCAAGGAAGCCGCCCTCGCAGGCCTGAAAACGCGCTTCAGCCCGGTCGGTCAGACGCTCGAAATCGATGTGAATGGAAAAGCGCATACATTCGACATGTCCGTTGCGGATGGTCGCAGCGAAGCAGCCCGCTTCCTGCACGAGGTCTTGAAGCTGGGCGACCCCGAACCGCCCGTCTTCGTATCTTCGGCACCGCACCGTTTCACCGATGTCTCGGTTGTCTCCCCCCAGATGATGAACGCGATTTCGGTTCTCAACCTTGCGTCGGTCAAGGCTCTGGGCGACCGGCTGGGAACCGAGGTTCACCCGGGCCGCTTCCGGGCCAATATCGAGATTGACGGTTTGCCACCCTTTTCCGAACTCGACGCAGTCGGCCAGGTTCTGAAGTTCGGTGATGTGCGGCTGCGCATCCTGTCGCGCACCAGACGCTGTGCTGCAACGGAGGTGAACCCGGTGACGGCGGAAAGGGATCTTAAGGTGCCCTACCTGCTGCGCAAGGAACTCGGGCATATGGACATGGGCGTCTATGTCGAGGTTGAAGCCGGCGGACAGATCCGCGCCGGTCAGGACGGAAAGCTGGATCCGCATGTGGACAAGGGGCTGTTCTGAGACCCCGTTGCCATTTCCTGAAACGAACCAGGCAACGCACTGCCGTGAAGGTTTTCACGCTTTTTGAGCAATAGGTAGAACCCGCAAAAAGGTCGGCCCTCACGTGTGCCGCCGCTGGCTGCGCCACAGGATGAACAGGCCCGAGACGACGATCAGCCCGGACCCCACGAGCATCTCGAAACTGAGCTGTTCGCCGAACACGAAGACCCCCAGAGCAATCCCGAACAAAAGGCGCGAATACCTGAAGGGGGTGACGGCGGAAACTTCGCCCGTCCGCATCGCCTTCATCAGGAAGGCATAGGCCGCAACACCGGCGAAGACGGCTCCGAGAAGGAGCGCGGACAGCCATGGCCCCGGGACAACAAAGGCTTCACCCTGCACCAGCGTATAGATGACGCCCGCAACCACGACGGACAGGAAACCGTAAAAGCCAAGCAGAACGGTTCCGATCGTCGCCGGTGCGATCCGGCTGGCAAGATCACGTCCGGCAAAACCGATCATTCCAATGACTGCCAGCAGCGACAAAGGCGAAAAGCCCTCCGTTCCGGGTTGAACGATGACGACCACACCGGCAAGTCCGATCAGGATTGCCAGCCAGCGGCGCCAGCCGACCTTTTCCCTGAAGACCAGAACGGCTCCTGCAACGACGACCAGCGGTGTTGCCTGGAGAATGACGGTCGCGGCAGACAAAGGGATCAACGCAACGGCAAGCACGTAGAACAGTCGCCCGGTGATCTCGAACCCGGCCCTGACAAGCATCGGGCGGGAGACGACATCGGGGACAAACAGGGGCTGCCTGTTCCAAAGCGCCACCGCGGCAAAGACGATCATTCCACCGACGCCGAAGAGAAACAGGATCTGGCCGATCGGAAGCGCGCTCGCCGCCGCCTTGACGAAGACGTCCTCGATGGCGAACGCGCCCATCGACAGGATCATCCAGAGGCTGCCCGCGAGGTTCGCCTTCCGGTCCGTTGCAATAGTCGTGGTCAAGGAGCCTCCAAGGCAGGTCTACTGGAGCGCGGTCGCCGGATGGAAAGGCCGGGGATGTTCGGTTCCATCCGTGCGCCAAAGATCCCGTGCGGTCAAGCCGCATGCGGCCCCGCTTCGGACCGGTACTTCGGACTTACGAGTGTTTTGCGACCGGCCGCCTATCTGGGCACAGGCCGGACAAAGGCATTTCTGGCGTCTTCGACCGGCTCGCGGCAGCAGCACCCTTCGAGGTGGTCGTTGACCATGCCCATCGACTGCATGAAAGCGTAAACGGTTGTCGGACCGACAAAACTCCAGCCGCGTTTTTTCAGCTCCTTGGACAGGGCGGTGCTTTCCGCTGTCTTGCCGAGCGTTTTTGCAGTCTCGAAGTCGATTTTCGGCGGCCGGTTTTCGGGCTTCGGCTCGAATGACCAGAAGAATGCGGCGAGCGATCCGAATTCCTTGCGCAGTTCCAGCGCCCGGTTGGCATTGTTGATGGTCGATTCGATTTTCTTGCGGTGGCGCACGATGCCCGCGTCTGCCAGGCAGCGTTCGACATCGTCTTCGGTGAAGGCCGCGACCCTGTCAAACTCGAAATTGGCGAAGGCGGCCCGGAACCCGTCGCGTTTTCTCAAAATGGTCAGCCAGGACAGCCCGGACTGGAAGCCCTCAAGACAGATCTTTTCAAACAGACGGCGGTCGTCATCGACCGGCCAGCCCCATTCGGTGTCGTGGTAGCGGAGATAGTCGTCCAGACCGCCATGCCACCAGCAGCGGTCCTTGCCGTCCTCACCCTTGATGAGTCCCGTCACCGGATCGCGCTCGGGTTTTGTGCCTTTGCCAATGGTCTGCTCGCTCATGCCCCACCCAATATTCACTGTTTGTTCTTTACCTAGCGATCCATCGCGGAACATTCAAGTCACGCCGGACAAGAAATAAGCCCGGCGCGGGCCGGGCTCTCGATCAACCTGTTTTCCAGGATCACGCGAACAGCGCGTCGATATCGTCCTGGGTGGCAACATCCGTGTCGCTTTCAAGCGCCGGACCATTGAGGAGAGCTGCGTCGCCTTCCTTGATCTCGCGCTCTTCGACAGAGATATCCTTGAAGGTCTCGATGCCGCCCCAGATGTCCATCATCTGCATGATCCGGTCTTCGACGAAACGCAATGTCCCAACGACCTTGGTGATGCGCTGACCGGTCAGATCCTGGAAGTTACAGGCCTCGAAGATCTGAACAACCTTGTCCTGAATATCGTTCGCCAGTTCCGAATCTTCCCGTCCGACCCGCGCGGACAGCGTGTTTGCGGTCTCGTCGATGAATTCGGCCGCTGCAAGGATCGTTTCGGTCGCACCTTCCGTCCCGTCGACAACCGCGTCCAGTTCGTTGGTCACGCGGGTCATTTCCTCGCCCTTGGAACCGGTCGTGTGATGCAGGGTCGCGATTTCCTTTTTGGTCTGAGCGATCGCCTCGTAAATGGCATCCAGCTCGACCTTGAGCTTTGCGGCCTCCGACAGCTCCTTGCGGAACTCGGACATGAACTTTTCGCTCATCTCTTCCGGGCTGAGCGCGCCTTCCTGCGGAGTGCCACCTTTTTTGATCAGTGATCTGAGACTGCTGATCTCCGCCAGGACTTCCTGGTGCCGACGTTCTTCGGCGAAGACGGGATCATTGTCGACCCCGGAATTCATACGTATCAAGCTTTCCGCCCGAAAGGATCTCTTCACCGCGGCCATGCCAACTCCCGTCCCTTGCCCCACTGGCGCATTTAAGTACCCGTTAGGCGATTGATAGCAGGGGAAGTTTAAGGAAATGTTTTTGCCGTACCTGCTGAAAATTACAAAGGTCGCGGCGGATTTAGTTCTCCGTCTCATGTTTTATTCCCAAACGGTTTGGTTATCTTTTTCTGCGAAGACTTGAAGCCGGAGGGCGTGATCTGATGCGGATCGATCACGAATGCCGTGAAAGCGGCGAAGTTGTGTGGCTGTGAAAGGCGTTCTGAAATATATGAAGAGTATGCGTTTACGAAACCTGCCCGCTTTGTTGCTGAGTCTGCTCATTCCCGCGCTCGTCGCCGCCGGACCGGTTCGTGCCGCAAATGATTCATTTTCGACCGAGGAAATTCTGAAGGGGTTTGAGAAAACCGTCTTCGGCCTGGAGTACCGCAGCTGGAGCTGGCGGCCCTACCTGGTGAAGAAATTCACGCAGCCGGTCACATTCTACGTTCACAATCTCTCCCGCCGCGACCGCACGCGCGTGGTTCACCGCTTCGTGCGCGAGATCGATCGCCGCATCGGTGGCCTGAAAACCCGCATCACCAACGATCCGGCCGCCGCGAATTTTGA
Source organism: Roseibium sp. MMSF_3412 (assembly GCF_030733265.1). Taxonomy (GTDB): domain Bacteria; phylum Pseudomonadota; class Alphaproteobacteria; order Rhizobiales; family Stappiaceae; genus Roseibium. The sequence goes on from NZ_JASHJI010000001.1 coordinate 555,416, forward strand.
AGTCTTCGTGGTCGACCGCGCCCAGTATGTGCCCGTCGTTCAGCGCGATATCTACAAGAACAACCGGGCCAAGGTGCCGGGACGGTGCCTGGTTCGTGTCGTTTCCGGGCGCAACGGGATCAAGAGATCTGCTGCGGTGATCGTGTCCGATGAGGGCGAATTTCTGTTCAACCGGTGCCTCGTGGAAGAAATCCTGCAGGGTCTCGGCCCGATGAACGACAACCGCGACCTGACACATTCCGTCTTTAACGATGCGTCGCGTCACAGCCGGTTTACGATCTTCGACCAGATCATCTTGAACATGCTGTACGACCCCCGGATCCGGCCCGGCATGTCCATGAAACAAACCAAGCCGATCTTGCCGCTGGTTGCTCGCGATGCGCGCCGGCGCGTGCGTTAACCAACGATCTGCGAAAACGGCAACGAAATCAGTAAGCCTCCCGCGCATTCCGGCACGAGCCGGCGAGACGCCAAGATCTCGTTAATCCTGTTTCGCAAGACTTGAATAACCATAAGAAACATTTACCGAATTTCTCACTTCGGGATTCACTTTTGAAAGAACTTGCATCCGTATCATCCTTGCCAGTTCGTTAACCGGTCCGTTCAAATTGCCGGTGGACGTGGGTGTAGTTGAGTAAAGAGTGCCGCCATGTTCTTTCAGAAAAAACGTTCCTGGAACGTGTTCATACTTGCCGGAGCCGTCCTTGCCGGCTCCGCGTTTTTCTCAGGCCCGGCATCTGCCGGACAGGTTGCCCCTCCGCCGCTGGTTCTCAGCCCCAATCTCACCGAGCCATGGATGATGCAGTTGCAGCCGGGTGCTGTCCGCCGTGCGGCCCCTGCCCAGCGCCGGCAGGTCCAGCAGCCCCAGGTGCGCCGCGCCAACTGGTGGTCCCGCCGCATGGAACCGGCCCGTCAACAGCCGAAACGGCAGACCCGCCAGATCGCGCCCCAGTTCCTGCCGACGATCGTCGACTACAACGGCAAGCACAAGCCGGGCACCATCGTGATCGACACCAATGCCCGCTTTCTCTATCTCGTCCAGTCGGACGGAACCGCACGCCGTTACGGAGTGGGCGTCGGAAAGCCGGGCTTCGAGTGGGCCGGATCGCACCGCATCACCCGCAAGGCAGAATGGCCGGACTGGCGTCCGCCCGCCGCAATGCGCAAGCGCCGTCCGGAGCTGCCCAAGTTCATGGCCGGCGGACCGGAAAATCCGCTTGGCGCACGCGCGCTTTATCTCGGATCGACCCTCTACCGTATCCACGGCTCCAACCAGCCATGGACCATCGGCCACGCAGTTTCGTCCGGTTGCATCCGCATGCGCAACGAAGACGTGATGGACCTTTACGAGCGTGTCGGTGTCGGCACCAGGGTCTACGTTCTCTAGGTCACTGACCCAAATCAGAACTGAAAGCGCACGGCTTGTCCGTGCGTTTTGCTTCCGGGCAGAAGCCCTCCTTGCAGAAATGTCTGTTTCTTTGCAGTTTAACTGTGTGACCGAGCGAATCCCCGCTCCGATTTTTCAGGACCAAAGGGTATGACCCGGCGCTCCGGCATCTTCTCCGCAAGTTCAGATACGGCCTATTTCCTCAAGGCCGCACTGGTCGGCCTTCTTGTCGGCGGGCTTGCGACCGGCTTTCACGCGGGTCTGGAATTCCTGTTTGCACAATACGGAGCCTTGAGAAGTTCGCTCGGCGGCGGCGTCCTTCCCTATGCCGTTTCCATCGTTCTGTCCGCGTCCTGCGTGACCGCTGCCTTTCTGCTGGTTCAGCGGGTGGCGCCGGAAGCGGCGGGCAGCGGGATCCAGGAAATCGAAGGCGCAATGGAAGACAAGCGGCCCGTGCACTGGCCGCAGGTGCTCATTGCCAAGTTTTTCGGAGGGTTGCTGGCGCTGGGGTCCGGGCTCGTCCTTGGGCGGGAAGGACCGACCATCCACATGGGCGCGATGACCGCGGAAGCTCTTTCGCGTTCTCACAACATGTCTTCTGCCGATCACAAGGGTTTGCTCGCCGCGGGGGCTGCTGCAGGACTGGCAGCTGCATTCAACGCGCCGCTCGCGGCCATTTTGTTCATCGTCGAGGAAACCCGCCGCCAGTTCCCGTTCGGCTACCGGACCTACATGGCCGTCATCATCGCATCGATCCTGAGCGCAGCGGTCACCGAGCAGTTGACCCAGACCGGTCCTCTGCTCGTCGTTGACGTCAATTACCTTCCCGTCTGGAGCTATGTTCTTCTGGCGATCCTGGGCATTTTTCTAGGTGCCCTCGGCGTCTTCTTCAACTGGGCGCTGATCACGGTGATGGATCTTTTCCTGAAGATCCCGAAACCACTCCGCTGGGTGCCTGCGCTGGCGATCGGTGCCGTCACCGGCATTCTGCTGAACGCCTTTCCGGATGCGACCGGTGGCGGGGAAGACCTGGTTCACGACCTCATTTCCAGCCACTACGGTGTGCTCACCCTGCTCCTGCTTACCTTTCTGAGATTCGGCGGCGTTCTGTTTTCCTACGCATCCGGTGTGCCGGGCGGTATTTTTGCACCGATGCTTTCCATCGCAACCTGTGCCGGTCTTGCCTTCGGTGTCCTTTCGGTCGAAATGCTGCCGATCGAAGATGATTTCCGCTCAGCCTGCGCGGTTGCGGCAATGGGCGGCTTTTTCGCCGCGTCCGTGCGCGCTCCCCTCGTCGGTGTCGTTCTGGTCATGGAACTGACGGGCGCCTATGCCCTCATCATGCCCGTCCTGGTCACATGCACGACGGCATCGCTGACCGCGCATCATCTGGGCGGCAGCCCGATCTACGAGCAGCTTCTGGAACGGACACTTCGGCTGTCAGGGCAAGCACAGGACAGAGAACCGGACAAGACGCCGGTGCAGCTGGGAACGCGCGAAAGCTGACACTTGCCGCTCCCTGCCGGACAGAAAGCTATTCCGCCGCTTCCGGCTGACGCGACGCGAGGACTTCCGGCTGCTTGCCGCCATAGACCCAGTCGAGAAGTTCCGCGGTGTGAAGGATCGGGATCTCGGTTCCCAGACCGATCTGGGTCATGCAGCCGATGTTCCCCGTCGCGATCAGGTCGGGTGCCGTTTTCTCGATATTGGCCACTTTCCGGTCGCGGAGTTTTCGCGCGATTTCGGGCTGCATGATGTTGTAGGTCCCCGCCGATCCGCAGCACAGGTGGCCTTCCGGAACGTCCTTCACCTCGAACCCGGCGGCCTTCAGGAGATCTTTCGGCTGCCGCGTGATCTTCTGGCCATGCTGCATCGAACAGGCCGAGTGATAGGCCACAGTCAGGCCGGGCTTGAGAGCAGGCGTTCCCAGATCGATGTCCGTCAGAAACTCGGTTATGTCCTTTGCAAGCGCGGATACCTTCGCCGCCTTTTCGGCGTAGGCCGGATCCTCGCGCAGCATGTAGCCATAATCCTTGATCGTGGTGCCGCAGCCGGAAGCGGTGATCAGTACCGCATCAAGCCCGCCGTTTTCTGCCTCATTGATCCAGACATCCACATTCCGCCTGGCGTTTTCCAGCGCGGTGTCTTCCTTGCCCATGTGATGGACGAGCGCCCCGCAGCAAACCTCGCCCCTTGGCAGCACGATTTCATAACCTGCCCGCCGCAGCAGCCGGATCGTCGCGTCATTGATGGCCGGATTGAGCACTGGCTGGGCGCAGCCGCTCAAAAGGGCAACGCGGCCTTTTTTGGAAGGTGTCTCGGGTTCGAAAACGCCCGGTCCCTCCAGTTCGCCGCGAACGGGAGCAGCAGCCGGTGCCAGTTCCAGCATGGCGCCCATTCTTGCAAGCGTCCCGCCCATCGACTTCAGGATCCCGGCAAACGGCCGGCCGAAGAAGGCACCGATCAGTGCGAACCTGAAACGCTTCGGATATGGCAGGACAAAGGAAAGGATGCCGCGCATCAGCCGGTCCGGCAGAGGTCTCTTGTAGGTCTTTTCGATATGCGCACGCGCATGGTCGACCAGGTGCATGTAGTGCACCCCGGAAGGACATGTCGTCATGCAGGCCAGGCAGGACAGGCACCGATCGATGTGCTTGACGATCTTGTCATCCGCCGGACGATCATTCTCAAGCATATCCTTGATCAGGTAAATCCGGCCACGCGGACTGTCGAGTTCGTCGCCGAGCAGCGTGAAGGTCGGACAAGTGGCCGTGCAAAATCCGCAATGAACGCATTTGCGCAGAATTTTCTCCGACTCCGCGACATGACTGTCTTTCAGTTGTTCAGCGGTGAAATTCGTTTGCATTGCGCTGCGCGCCCTCTCCCTTGCCACAGATCGCGCGATGGTAAGGGCTGGCCCAGGGGGGCACAAGATACGTTTGCGGCATAAGGGTTTTGCCAAAAGGGACATTCTGTCCCACGCATGGTCCGCTCATATCCTGCGGTGGCGCGCAGGACATGTCACGCAGATGAGTGGTTTTGCAATGCGCTGCCGCCGCTCAGAACATCCAGGTCTGGGGGTTCGGGATCGGCTCCCCGCGGCCCGCCAGCTGAAGGCCCTTGATGCAGCGTATGATCGCCCAGACCAGTGTTGCCAGGAGCACGAAGATACCAATGAACACGAACATCAGGACGACACCGATTATGCTGAACAGAAACCCGATCCAGAATGTCCTGATCTGATAAGTGTAATGGGTATCGACCCACTCGGCTGCCTTGCCCTTGTTCAGGTACGCAAGGATCACGCCAACGATCGACGTGATCCCGACGATGATGCTCACGAGATAAAGAATGTAGATCAGCGTGGCATTCTTACCGCCCGGCTCCATGTAGCCGGCAACATCACTTTGGTCGTTCATATCCCCCAACTCCGCTCAAAAAATTGCATCAATACAGTCTTCATTCCTGCGCAGCTGCCGCAAGGAAAGCGTCAGGGGTCTCACCCTAGGCGAAGACCCTGGAAATGCAACATTCTTGGTGAAAAGCGCCTGCCCCCGCGATGCGGCTGGTCAGGTGCCGGCGCGTGCGAGGCGACCACGGCGCCCTCAGACACCAGCCGCCATGCGTCCCGGATTGAGGATGCCGCTCGGATCGAACTGCGCCTTCAGGCGCGCAGAAAGCGATGCAAGCGGTCCCGGCTGCGGCTGAAAGACGTCCATGTTGGAGCGGACGGACGGAACCGCGCGGACCAGGGTCGCATGGCCACCGCCAATCTCCTGCACTGCCCCGCGAATCTCGGTTTCGTGCACGAGGCCGTCCAGAACCGTGACCCAGACGAGACCGCCGCTCCAGTCGTAAAAGGCCTGGATATCAAGCTTGCCGCGCAGCAGTTCCACCAGTTTCGGGCCCATTGTCGGTGCAACCGAGATACGCCAGACGGGCGCATTCGAACCGGCAAACGGCTCGACATCCCTGATCGTCCGCCAGAGCGTCCGGGAGTCCGGTTCCGCGAGCCGCTCCGGCGACCCGAATGAACGCAGCAGTTGTTCAAGCCCCTTGAACCGGTAGTCGACCGACGTCTCGAATCCTTCCAGCCGGAGGATCGTACGGCTCTTTTCCGCGCCGACCCCGGCCGGGAGATGCGCAGCGCCGGAGACTTCCGCCGACGATCCCATCGCCTTGCACAGGACCTGAACGGCGCTTTCGTCTCCAAGACCCGACAGGACGAACGAAGCGGACGTTTCCGGCTTCGGATTGACCTTCAGCGTCACCGTCGAGGCAACCGCCAGGGTGCCGAAGGAACCGCACAGGGCCCGCGGCAGATCGTATCCCGTCACGTTCTTGACGACCTTGCCGCCAGAATTGAAGATTTCGCCGCGCCCGGAAACAGCTTCCATGCCGAGAACATGGTCCCGTGCCGCACCGGCCTTGATGCGACGCGGCCCCGAAAGATTGGCAGCCAGAACCCCTCCGACGGTTCCCTTGCCCGGGTCGAGACCCTGCAGGGGGCCGTAGTCCATGGGCTCGAAGGAAAGTTCCTGGGCGTTTTCATCGACGAGTTTTTCGACATCCGAGATCGGAGTCCCGGCCTTCACGGTAAGCACCAGCTCCGCCGGTTCGTAACTCTCGATGCCGGCTACACCGGACAGGTCGAGAACGTGTGCGGCCTGAACCGGCCGGCCCAGTCCGCGTTTTGAACCCTGCCCCATGATCTCGAGCGGCTGCTCTTCCGCCGCCGCCCATTTGACCGCGTCCTCGATCTCCTGCGTTGTCCGCGGTTTCAATGTCGCATCCATCTGTCGTGATCCTCAAAACCGGGGAATGTCGGGGAATGGCAACTGGCCCTTGTGGACATGCATCTTGCCCAGTTCAGCACAGCGGTGCAGGACGGGAAAAACCTTGCCCGGGTTGAGCAGGTGCTTTTCATCGAAAGCGCATTTGACGCGCTGCTGCTGCTTCAGGTCCGCGTCCGAGAACATGTCGGTCATCAGGTCGCGCTTCTCGATCCCGACACCGTGCTCACCGGTCAGGACACCGCCGACCTCCACGCACAGGCGCAGGATGTCGGCGCCGAATTCCTCCGCCGCATCCAGTTCGCCAGGCTTGTTTGCGTCATAGAGAATGAGTGGATGGAGATTGCCGTCTCCCGCGTGAAAGACGTTGGCGACACCGAGCCCGTGCTTTTCCGACAATTCGCGCATCCGTGCCAGGACCTTCGGCAGTTCCCGGCGCGGAATGGTGCCGTCCATGCACAGATAGTCCGGCGAGATCCGCCCGACGGCGGGAAAGGCGGCCTTGCGGCCGGCCCAGAACGTCATGCGCTCTTCTTCGCTCTCCGAAATGCGCACGTGGCTTGCCTGGTTTGACTTCGCGATTTCCTCAACGCGTCCGATCAGGAAATTGACTTCATCCTCCGGACCATCAAGCTCGACGATCAGAAGCGCCTCCACATCACGCGGGTAACCGGCATTGACAAAATCCTCGGCCGCGTGAATTGCGGGTTTGTCCATCATTTCCATGCCGCCGGGAATGATTCCAGCTGCAATGATGTCGGCCACGCAGCGCCCGCCGTCTTCACTCGTCGGAAACCCGATCAGCAGCGCCCGCGCCGTCTCGGGTTTCTGCAGGATGCGCACGGTCACTTCCGTCACGACGCCAAGCAATCCTTCCGAACCGGTCATCAGTGCCAGAAGGTCGTAGCCTTCGCTGTCAAGGTGTTTGCCACCGAGCCTGATCACCTCGCCGTTGATCAGGACCATTTCCAGCCCGAGCACGTTGTTCGTCGTCAGGCCGTATTTAAGGCAGTGCACGCCGCCGGAGTTTTCCGCAATGTTGCCGCCGATGGAACAGGCGATCTGAGAGGACGGATCAGGCGCATAATAGAAGCCTTCGTGTTCGACCGCACGTGTGATCCCGAGATTGGTGACCCCCGGCTGCACGACCACCGCCCGATTGTCGAAATCGATATCAAGCACCCTGTTGAACTTCATCATCGACAACAGGACGCCGTCGGCCAGCGGCAGCGCGCCGCCGGACAGGGATGTCCCGGCGCCCCGGGGCACGACTTTGACGTCATTGTCGTGGCAGTATTTCAAAACCTTCGAGACCTGCTCGACCGTTTCCGGCAACACGACGATCAGCGGCAGCTGCCGATACGCGGTCAGGGCGTCGGTCTCGTAGGCGCGCATTTCGCGTTCCTCGTGGATTACACCTTCTCCCGGCACGATCGCCTGAAGAGCCTTCAGTATGTCTTGCCGGCGTGCAAGAACGGCATCGTCCGGTGCAGGCATCGCGATCGCGGTCACGGTTGTCTCCCTCCAGTTTTTTAATTGATCCATCTGGCTCGCGCTGGCGTAACACAAGCTGGTAGTTCAATCGCTTTCCCAGAATGTGACAGATCTGGTCACTTTGGGAAGTGTTCGCAGAACCATAATTGTCTTTCTGAGAGATTGAAAATGAGCAATCTTACGGACATGGAAATCTTCGCACGCGTGGTCAGCTCGGGCAGCATGTCGGCGGCCGGGCGCGAGATGAGCCTGTCACCGGCCGTGGTTTCAAAACGGATCCGACGGCTTGAAGAAAAGCTGGGGACGCGCCTGCTTCAACGAACAACACGCCAGATTGCGATGACCGAAGCCGGTCAGGGTTTCTATGAACGCGTTGTTGCGATCCTCGCATCCGTGGAAGAAGCCGAATCCTTCGTGTCACGCGGGTCGGCGAAAGCGCGCGGAAACCTGCGGGTTGCCGTCCCGACCTCGTTCGGACGCCTGCACATCGCTCCCCACCTGGGCCGCTTCCTGTCCGAAAACACCGATCTTGCGGTCAATCTCGACCTGTCCGACGATTTCGTGGATATCGTCGGTGACGGCTACGACCTGGCGGTCCGGATCGCCGAACTGTCGGACTCCAGCCTGGTTGCCCGCCGTCTTGCCCCGGTGCATCGCATCTTGTGCGCAAGCCCGGCTTACCTCGAAAAACACGGCACACCGCAAAGCGTTGAAGACCTGGCAAGCAACCATGTGACCCTCGCTGCGACGAACCAGGACCCGTGGAGGCTCGCGGGGCCACAGGGAATTGAGACCGTGCGGACGCAAGCACCGCTCAAGACCAACTCGAATGAGGTTGTCCGGGAGTGCCTGCTCGAGGGTGTCGGCATCGCCCTCCGCTCGACCTGGGACATCGGTCCGGAGCTGCGCGAAGGCAAACTGAAGATCCTGCTGCCGCAATACCGGGCGTCGAAAGATGTCGGTCTTTATGCCGTGTACCCGAGCCGGCAGTTCCTTCCGGCCAAGGTCAGGGTGTTCATCGACTTCCTGGCAAAGCTCTACGGCTCGTCCCCCTACTGGGACGCTGGCCTTGATGACTGGCTCCGCCTGCCGAGCAATGCCAAGGCCAGCTGATCACTCGGTTTTGAGGCCAGCCCTGACTGAATAGGTATTAGTATCACCCCGGATGCGACCGTGCGTCACTTGCACATTCCAGTTCCATCCTGTTGTGTGTGCGGGTGCTCGTGCACGCAAATTGAGGGAGAGATGTATGCATCGTCTGTTGATGATCGCCGGAACCGCGCTTCTGGCCCTTACCGCTCAGGCAAGTGCCGAGGGTGACCCTGTCAAGGGTGAGAAAGTCTTCAAGAAATGCGCCGCCTGCCATGCGGTTGGTGAAAATGCCAAGAACAAGGTAGGGCCGCAGCTTAACGGCGTGGTTGACGCGCCGTGGGGCCGTATCGAAGGGTTCAAGTATTCAAAAGCCCTCATCGAGATCGGTGACGGCAAGGTCTGGGACGAGGAAACCCTCGCCGTTTACCTGACCAAGCCGCGGGACCTTGTTCCAAAAGGAAAGATGGCCTTTGCCGGACTGCGCAAGGAAGAAGACCGCGCCAACGTGATTGCGTATCTTGCGCAGTACAAGGAAGACGGCACGACCGAATAGCGGCCACCACGCCGCAGCGGACCAAATCAAAGGCTGGGTTTTCCCAGCCTTTCGTTTTTTGCAGGTCAAGTGTTCAGTGCTCGCCGTGGTGCTTGCGGATGCGGCGAACCAGCCACCAGATCAGCAGGACGACCAGCGGGACCGCCAGGCCCGTCGTGATGTTCGCGCTTGGAACCGGGAGCCCCGCATCCTTCGCGGCTTTGGCAAGATAAGCGATCAGGCCGACAACGTAGTAACTGACGGCCGCCACCGACAGGCCCTCGACAGTCTGCTGCAGCCTCAGTTGCAGGCGGGCCCTGCGGTTCATCGACTGCAAGAGGCTTCGGTTCTGGCGCTCGAGCTCGACGTCAACCCGCGTGCGCAACAGCGTTGTCGCCCTGGCCAGTTTTCTTGAGAGCATTGCCTGCCTGTCCTCGATCGCCTGGCAGGTGCGCATGGCCGGGGCGAGACGCCTGGACAGGAACGAGGCCATGGAGAGTTCCCCGGGCGCCGCGCCTTCGCGCAAGGTTGCAAAGCGAGCCTTGACGATCTGGTCGTAGGCGCGGCTTGCACCGAAACGGAACGTGCTTGCCGTCGCACCTGCCTCCAGCCCCGCGGCCAGGGCAGTCAGTTTGTCCAGAAGCTCCTGGTTGGCTCCGAGCGCTGCGGCGTCCTTCATCTGCCCGGTCAGGGCAGCAAGCTCGATCTCCGCACGTCTGATTTCCGGTTGCAGACCGCCAGCTTCGAAGAGGCCAAGCATTGCCAGGGTCCGGTAGGTTTCGATTTCCAGAAGCCGCTGCACCACGGCACCGGCCTGCACACCGCTCAGCGACCGGTTGAACACCAGTATCCGGGTCAGTCCGTCGCCGTCCTGCCGGAAATCCGTCGCAGCAAGCGCCGCATCGTCTTCCAGGGTCGACACCGTCAGACTGCTTTCGTCGAAATGGCCCCGCCAGTCGCTTTCCTCCGCCGGGTCACGCAGTTCGAGCCGGACGGCAACCAGAAGATCGCCCGGTGCACGAAATGCTGCTCCAAAGGGATGGGCTGCTGGCAAATCGCCAAAAATGCGGTCCGATCGTGCCGCCCCGTCCCAGGTATAGGTGATGAATTCGGCGTGCTGCTCCCAGCTCAGAGTGCCACCGCCAAAGGACAGGGTGTGGTGTCTGGTTCCGGGAGCCGGACCCGGCGCCCCCCTTGAAACACAAAACTCCGACAGCCAAGCCTGATCCGCAACCGCTTCTTCCGCATTGGCAAGAAACGCGTAGTGCAGAATGGTCCGCGGACCGAAAAGCGGACGGAAAGGGCGCGCATGAACCTCACCCAGCACCCGTTCGCGCATCGGCGATGTGCGAAAGGCCGGTAGTGCCGACCCGTTTTCTGACCCTTGTCCCAAGATTTACGCCCCTGCCCCGATGAAGAACTTCCCCAATTTGCTCACACAGGCCGCCTCATACCAAGGTCTAATATTGTCACAGGCTAGGTGATGGACTCGTAAATGAGACTGAAATGGCATGCGAAATGGCGAAATCCCGTTAGGAAGGGTGTGCGGAGCGGGCTTACTGCCCGGTCAAGCACGCTGACGACACGGGGTGAAGCCATTTCCATGTCCTTCGGATTTGCCCGGCCTGCTCCTCCTCGGCGTCGCGAAAGGCTTGAAAATGAAGCACATTTCCTGCGCTTCCGCTCCTTGACGAGAAGCAAGCTGCCTCAAACCATTTCCGCCTCATTTATGAGTACATCACCTAGGGTAGTCGCGTCACTCAGGGCCATGCTTGAGCACGATTGGATAAAAAAATTGACCAATTGCGAAACAATGCCTATGGTGCGCCGAAACTCCGGGGACCTGAGAACATGTTTCAGCCTGTCGATCACCAGAAGACGGCCGATGCCGCAGTTGAACAGATTGAAAACCTGATCCTGAAAGGTGTGCTGCGTTCGGGCGACCGGCTGCCTTCAGAACGGGACCTTGCCGAGCAGATGAAGGTGTCGCGGCCCGTGTTGCGGGATGCGCTGAAGACCCTCGAAGACCGCAGCCTGATCGAGGCGCGCCGCGGCGGTGGAACATTCGTCTGCGATCTCATCGGGCCGATATTCTCCGAAGCCATTATTGAGCTGATCGCGCGGCATCCATCTGCGATCAATGACTATTTCGAATTTCGCAGAGGCATTGAGGGCCAGGCCGCCGCCCAGGCGGCGATGCGCGCCGCCCCTTCCGATATCGAGCGTCTTGAGGGCATCGTTCGGCAGATGCACAGCGCGCACGAGGCGGAAGACGTAACCGAAGAAGCGCTGCTTGATGTCGATCTGCATCACGCGGTCGGTGAAGCTGCCCACAATGTCGTCATGCTGCATACGCTCCGCTCGTGTTACCGGCTTCTTGAAAACGGCGTCTTCTACAATCGCGGGCGGCTCTATCATCATCCGACGGCGCGCAGCGAATTGCTGCAGCAGCACAGCGCGATCGCCAGCGCCATTTGCGAGGCGGATCCGGCCGGTGCACGCCGCGCCTCGGAAGAGCATATCGACTATGTGCGCGGCATGCTCAGTGAAGCCGAGCAACTCGATCAGCGGGAACGGCTGGCTGAACTGCGGCGCGTCAAACCCATCAAGACATCTGCAAGATCCTGAAAATCCGGGAGGATGAACCATGACAATCGTAACCGACGTGGCCGATATGCAGGCTCTGGCGAAACGCCGCGTCCCGAAGATGTTCTACGACTACGCGGACACCGGCTCCTGGACACAAAGCACCTACCATGCGAACGAGGCCGCGCTGCAGCGCCAGAAACTGCGCCAGCGCGTTGCACGCAACATCGACAACAGGTCGGTCAAGAGCACCATGACCGGGCAGGATGTCGCCATGCCGGTCGCGCTTGCACCCGTCGGTCTGACCGGGATGCAGCATGCCGATGGCGAGATCCTGGCCGCCCAGGCAGCCGAAGAGTTCGGCGTTCCGTTCACGCTCTCGACGATGAGCGTGTGCTCGATCGAGGATGTGGCCGAACACACGAAAAACCCGTTCTGGTTCCAGCTTTATGTCATGCGCGACAGGGGATTTTCGGAGAGCCTGATGCAGCGCGCCAAGGATGCCGACTGCTCCGCTCTCGTTCTCACGCTTGACCTTCAGGTTCTCGGTCAGCGCCACCAGGATATCAAGAACGGCCTGAGCACCCCGCCGAAACCTAAACCACATGTCCTTCTCGACCTGGCCTTCAAGCCGCGCTGGTGCCTGAACATGCTTCAGACGAAGCGGCGCGAGTTCGGCAACATCACCGGCCATGTCTCCGGCGTCGACGACATGTCCTCCCTTGCGGAATGGACCGCAAGCCAGTTCGATCCGACCCTCGACTGGTCCTCCGTGGAGTGGGTCAAGAAACACTGGGACCGCAAACTGATCCTGAAAGGCATCAATGATGTGGAGGATGCCAGGACTGCAGCTGAAATCGGTGCCGACGCGATCGTCGTGTCCAACCATGGCGGCCGCCAGCTTGATGGCGCGCTTGCCTCCTACGATGTGCTCGGCGATATCGTCGATGCGGTCGGCGACAAGATCGAAGTCCAGTTCGACGGCGGCATACGTTCGGGACAGGACGTTTTCCGGGCAGTCGCGATGGGTGCGCACGGCACCTATATCGGCCGCGCCTTCATCTACGGTCTCGGAGCAATGGGTAAACCCGGCGTCACCAAGGTTCTGGAGATGATCCACAAGGAACTCGACGTGACAATGGGTCTTTGCGGCGAAACCGACATCGCAAAGGTCGGCAGGCACAATCTGGTTCTTTAGCCTGCGCGCTTAAAGGAGCCCCAGCCAGGCCTCGGTGAGCGCCGCACCGATCCTGTCAGCCTCGCCCGCGTTCAGTCTCGCCTCCTCTCCCATGCGCTCGGGCCAGTCGGGCGTGTGGGGCAGGATCTCGTGTGCAAGGTGATGCGACCAGCCGGTAACATCCTCAAGCGCAGCCTCGAAGTGAAACTGGATTGCATAAGTGGCGCGCCCCATCCGGAATGCCTGGATGGGGGTCATCTTGCTGTATGCAAGATGGACAGCGCCCTCAGGCAGCGACACGGTGTCGGTGTGCCAGTGAAAAAGCGGGCCACCCTCACCCAGCATCTTGAGCACGGGATCGGTTCTTCCCGCTGAGGTGGGCGTTACCCGGTGCCAGCCAAATTCGATCGGCCGCGCGAGAATGTTGACGCCGCCAAACGCACGGGCAATCAGCTGGCAACCGAGACAGATGCCAAGTACCGGACGATCCGCATCGTGAAACCGCAGGATCAGCTCGCAAACGTCCGGCAAAAACGGATAGTCCGCGTCTGCCAGAGCATTTTGCCCGCCGCCGAGAACGACCAGCCCGCTGTAGTCCTCAACACTGTCCGGCACAGCCTCGCCCGCATAGGCCCTGACGATATGACAGGAGACGCCCATGGCGTCGGCTTTCCTGCCGAACGCCGCAAGGTCGGCCTTCGGGTAGTTTTCAATCACGAGCAGCGGCATTTTTACGAAAACAGCTCCGTTTCGGGCATCCTGGATCCATTCACCGAGACGGTAATCATCTGAGCCCGTGATGAAAACATCAAAAACAATCATTTGCGCTGGCCTGCGTACAACGCCAGATTCCGCCTACGAATTTTCACGACATGGTGTTTTCATGAGTATCGCCTCCCCAGCGCTCCGCCGCGATTCCAGCGGCTTTACCGCCACCGACTATGGCCTTTACGCGGTCACCGTGGTTGCGTGGGGTGTCAGCTGGATTGCCATGAAAAGCCAGGTCGCAACCGTCGCTCCCGAAGTGTCTGTATTCTGGCGCTTCGTCCTTGCTGCCGCACTGATGATGGCGTGGGCGAAATTCCGCGGCCATGCGCTTTCGTTCGGCATTCGCGAGCACATCCGGTTTGCCGGTCTCGGCGCTCTTCTGTTCTCGACGAACTTCACGCTGTTCTATTACGGCGCCATGCAGATCCCGTCCGGTTTGCTCGCGGTGATCTTCTCCACGGCATCGATATTCAACCTGTTTCTGGGTCTGCTGCTGTTCGGTCAACGCCCCAACCTGCTTGCTCTCGGGGCCGGCATCCTGGGATTTGCGGGAATTGCACTCATGTTTCTGCCGAAGTTTGCCGGCGCCGAATTCAACACGCACGCCGCGGTCGGGCTGGGCATGTGCATCGCCGGAACCCTGTCCTTTTGCTTCGGCAACATGTTGTCCGCGGACACCCAGCAACGCGGCATCGGGGTTGTTCCTGCCGCTGCCTGGGGAATGGTTTACGGCGCTGTCCTGCTCGGCGTGTTCTCGGCTCTGCGCGGACAAAGCTTTGCGGTTGAGTGGTCGTATTCCTATTTCGGCGGGTTGGTTTACCTTGCGATCGTCGCGTCCGTGATCGCGTTTGCGTCCTACCTGACGCTGCTCGGCCGGATCGGTTCGGCGCGCGCCGGTTATGCAACGGTGATGTTTCCCGTTGTCGCGCTCACGCTTTCGACGATCTTTGAAGGCTATCAGTGGACGCCCATTGCTGCGTTCGGACTTGTCTGTGTCCTCGGTGGCAACATCATGATGCTGAGAGCGCGCTAAGCCCTTTATTCTGCGGCGAGCTGGCCGGTGGATGTGCCGACATTTCCGATTGCAGCGATCAGGTGATTGCAGAGCGTGTCATGCATCGCTTCGCGCGCTGCGTCTGAACGCAACAGCGCTATGTCGCAGGACGGAAGCGTGGGGAAGCCGTCCCGCTCATCCAGGATACGCATGCCGTCGCGGATCGCGCTTTCCGGGAAGACCGTCACGGCCAGCCCGGCCTGAACGGCCCCGACGAGCGCGGCCGCGCTCGAACTGGTATAGGAAACGCGATAGCGCCTGCCTGCCCGGTCCAGTGCATCCATCGACATGCGCCGCCAGCCGCAGGAGGCAGGCCCGAGCGCAAGCCGGATAATGTCCTGCGTGTGCGCGCAGTGCTGCGTGGAGGTTACCCAGTAAAGCGGTTCCCGGCGAATGATCTCCCCCCTGAGATCCATGGTATCGCTCGACGTGGTAATCGCGACGTCCAGCGTGCCTTCACGGATCGCCTCTGTCAGTTTGCTGCTGCCGGAGCACTCGACCTGCACCTCGATGGACGGGTTCAGCCGGTTGAACGCCGCCAGCACCTGGGGCAGGAGGCGGTCCGCATAGTCATCCGGCACGCCAAGCTTCACATGGCCCACTTCCTTCTGGCCATTGAACGCGGACAGGGTCTCGTCATTCAGGAGAATCATGCGGCGTGCGAATTCAACCAGTCTCTGGCCGTCTTCCGTCAGACGCGACTGACGACCATCCTTGATGAATATCGCTTGCCCGACACGCTCTTCCAGCCGTCTCATCTGCATCGACACGGCGGATTGGGTCTTGTGCACCGCTTCGCCTGCCTTGGTGAAGCTGCCAAGCTCGGCAATCGCTAAAAACGTGCGGAGCTGATCAATGTCCAACGCGTGATTCATCGGAATACTCCGCGGTTCAACCACATATCAAGCGGATGATTTGAGATTCGAATTGATTTGGGGAAGATACATCAAAGTTTCTTACATTACAAACGAAATTTCAAGCTTTCCGAATAGGTAAATATACCTCAAGCCGCTGAATTAATTAATTTTTTTAAAACGCTTACTATTCGGCCGCCTGGGGCACCGAGAGATTGTCGAGCGAAGAAACAATATGCTCTACAAGGGCGTCGGTCACACGCGAGCTGTTGTGCCATGACCGCATGATGCCGATTTCGCAGTCCGGCAGTTTCGGAAATCCATCGGCTTCCGTCAGCACGCGCATTCCGGAACGCAAAGCACTTTCCGGCAACACCGAAATGGCGAGCCCCGCAAGCACGGCAGCGCCGACCGCCGTCGAGTTCCAGCTCGAATACAAAAGGCGATGTTCCCGCATCTGGTCGCCAAGCGCGTTGATCGCGGCTTTTCGCCAGTCGCATGTCGCTCGGCCGAGTGCAAGCGGCAGCGGCGATTCGTTTTCAATCGCGTGACGCGCGGAAGCGACCCAGAGGAGCGGTTCACGCCGGACGAGATCGACGTGCTTGCGTCCCTTCTTCTGGACATGGGTGATGATCGCCACATCCAGTTCTCCCTCGGCGATCATGTCGGCCAGATTGGGTGTCGGCGCACAGACAACGCTGACTTCCGCCTTGGGATTGGAGCGTGAAAAACGTGCCAGAATTTCAGGCAGAAAACGGTCTGCATAGTCGTCTGGCGTGCCAAGGCGCACCAGACCCGCAAGCTCGGTGTCATCAAACGCTGCCAGCGTTTCGTCATTCAGCTGAACCAGTCGCCGCGCATAGTGCAAGAGGCGCTCTCCATGCTCCGTCAGCCGGGACTGCCGCCCCACTCTGACGAACAGGGGCTTGCCGATCCGTTCCTCCAGCCGCCGCATCTGCATCGAGACCGCAGACTGGGTTTTGTGCACGTTTTCCGCAGCTCTGGTGAAGCTGCCGCTTTCCGCAATCGCAACGAATGTTCTCAGCTGATCAAGATCGAGCATGTGCGCCCCAATGATAAGAGATCGTCATGTCTAGCATGAGACCCATTCGAAGGTGAAATGATTATTCTCCCAGGCCCCACAACACGGCCAAACTCCTGCGCAAATTGGTCACATCACACTTTCTGATCTATCCCATCACAAACATTCGTTGGATTTATGTTTGCGGAATAGGCATCTTGAGCATGTTCCTCAAACAAGGATCGCCACAACTGGCGCGGAACAAGCTGCCGACACTTCCGTCGGCCGCTCACAGGAGACTTTTGCCATGACGCATTTCGCAAGCATCCCCTTCGTCGCTCTTCTCGGGCAGATGGCTGCCCGTGCATGGCGTGTGTTTAACAACCGGCGCCATGTGACCGAACTCACACATTGGTCCGACGAACAACTCAAGGACATTGGCCTGACGCGGAGCGACGTTCGACGCGCGTTGGCCCAACCGTTCTATCGAGACCCGACATCTGTTTTGAGCACGACAACGACATTCGGCGGCGCTTTCAATCTCAGCGCAGCCAATGGCGTTCTGGAGAAACAGCCCCTGATCGTGATCGACGGACACAAGGGAAAATCAGGACAGATCGCCGCCTGAGTTCTTTCTGCGTCCCCGGATTTGCAGCCCCTGTCGGCAAGCCTTGCTGACGAAAACTGACCCGCCCCCCGGCGGGTCTTTTTTTATTTGTCCTCGTCGAGGTCGCGTGCGGCCTTCTCAAAGAAAGTATCAAAGGCCCTGAACTGGTTCGACTGGAAATCGCGCCCGGCAGCCATCCAGCTCGAAACCATTTCGTCGAATTCCGACGCCTGATCTTCAGCCGCATCTTCTTCCTCGGGCCAATTGTCTTCCGGCTCCGCTTCCTCGACAGGTCCGGACGGTTCACTGACAACGCTCGCAGGCTGCAGGAAAGATCCCCAAAAAGCGGTCATCGCATCGGCATAGCCCTGCATGTAGTCAACCGGCGTCGGCTGGGGTTTCGGGCGTCCGCGTGCAAATCCGCGCAGATAGGCGTCCAGCAGATTCCTCGCCTCCCCTTGCAGGAACGGGCGTGCGACCTGCCCCATCGCCAGTGTGGCGGCAACCGGCATCATCTCCTGGATCGCATCGCTTTGAAGACCGGTCAGGCCCGAAATCTGCGCGGCAAGGGCGTTCTGGACGGCCTCCGGACCGAAAAACGGGGTGAGCGCTGTTCCGGACGCATTTTGCAGGAAACTGGAAAAAGGCGACTCATCGCCGGTTCCAAATGACGTGGGCACGCCGGGAAACTCGGCGAACCCGGGCACGTTGCTGCCGAAATACCGGAAGCCGTTCAGAGCAGCCGGCAAGAGTTGCTCCATCACCCTGCTCAGATCGTCATTCGACCAGCCGAAACGCTCCCTGACATCCTCTGACAAGGAAAAGACGTCAAATGGAGGCATCCCCATATCGCTGCCAATCATGGCATTGCTCCCCTCGGATCCGGACAAGGCCTTGAGATTTATGGCCGTCCGGTTGAAGAGTGGCCTTTCGGGAGCGTCAGGTCAATTGATGCTTTCGCGGGGTCTTTGAACGAACAGGTTCAAACCGCCGGTGTCGTCCGCTCAATAGGCGTATTCGCGGAAGACCTGGGTGATGTCGCCGTTCCAGGAGCCCTCATAGCGCTGCAACAGGATGTCGGCGGGGCACATGCCCGCAGCGAGCCCTTCTTCCAGCGGGGCCAGGTGGACCCGCTCGTCGAGATCGCCGTCGCTCAGGCGGTTGCGCCGCTTCAGTCCTTCCTGCGACAGCGCCAGAACGTCCTTGGCAACATCGAGGACCGTTCCATTGCGGAACGGTGTCTGAAGCGCCGTCTTCGGCACACCGGCGCGCAAGGCGGCACGTTCTTCCTGCGTCCAGTCGCGGACCAGTTCCCAGGCCTGATCAAGCACACCATCGTCATAGAGCAGTCCGACCCAGAGCGCCGGAAGCGCACAGATCCGGCGCCAGGGACCGCCATCCGCACCGCGCATTTCAATATACTTCTTCAGCCGGACATCCGGGAACAGCGTCGACAGATGGTTGTTCCAGTCGCCGAGGCTCGGCGTCGCATCCGGAACACGTCCCTGAAGAGCACCGTTCATGAACTGGCGGAAGGTCGTGTCGGTGACGTCGTAGTAGGTCGTGCCGCGCTTGACGAAATACATCGGAATATCGAGTGCCCATTCAACGTAGCGCTCGAAACCGAACCCGTCTTCAAACGCAAAAGGCATGTCGCCGGTCCGGTCCCGGTCGGTGTCGGTCCAGATCTGTGCGCGGAAGGACTTGAAGCCATTCGGCCTGCCATCCGTGAACGGGGAATTGGCAAACATCGCTGTTGCGATCGGTTGCAAGGCGAGGCCAATGCGCATCTTGCGCACCATGTCGGCTTCGGACGAGAAATCGAGATTCACCTGGATGGTGGAGGTCCGGTACATCATGTCGAGGCCGAGCGAACCCACCTTCGGCATGTAATTGGTCATGATGTCGTAGCGCGACTTCGGCATGCGCGGCACGTCTTCACGTGTCCAGGTCGGCGTCATGCCAATGCCGAGAAACCCAACCCCCATGGGCTCCGCGATCTGCCGGACATGGGCAAGATGCTGGTTGGCCTCGCGGCAGGTCTGGTGAAGGTTCTCAAGAGGCGCACCGGACAGCTCGAACTGACCACCCGGTTCTATGGAGATCGCGCCTCCGCCCTCGTTGTCTGCCAGACCGATGATCTTGCCCGCATCCTCGATGCGTTCCCATCCGAGCAACTGCTCCATGCCTTCCAGAACCGCCTCGACCCCATTTGCTCCCTCGTAGGGAATGGGTGAAAGCTGCTTCAGGCAGAACCCGAATTTTTCGTGCTCGGTGCCAATTCGGAAGCTGGCTTCCGGCTTACATCCCGCCGCGAGCGTTGCTGCCAGATCAGCAACAGTTTCAATCGGCGTGGTATCGACCGTATCGCGGGCCATGAGACCGTCCTAAATGTCTGTGCGGTTTTCCGGGAAGATTTCGAAGGCGACCTGAATACCGCATTGATCCGGCGCGTTTTTCGCTAAACGGCCTCGAGCTTGGGTGATTTAGGAGGCTTGCAGGCAGAATGCAAGCAATGAAACCCGTTCCCGGTGCCATCACGCGATTCTGAACACGGTCAGCGGTTCGTCCCGGCCGCGCAACTTGACCTTTCCAAGGCTCACACCGCCGTAGCCTTCGGGTATCTGCGAGACCGTCTCGCCGCTCGCCAGGGCAATCACGCGGGCATGCGGATCAACCTCCTTGCCGTGTTCCTGCAACCGCGCGGCGACGTTGACCGCATCTCCGATGACCGTGTAGTTCATGCGGGCCGTGGTCCCGATATCCCCGACGACCACCTTGCCGGTGTGAACGCCAATTCTGACCTGCATGTCGGCACCATCACCCGCGTTGATCCGCGCGGCCAGGACTTCAACCGCGCGAATGGCCATGGCGGCATGATCCGGCTGGTCGGAGGGCGCGCCCCAGAACGCCATGACGCCGTCGCCGAGAAACTTGTCGATGGTGCCATCGCTCTCTGAAATCGCGCGGGATACCGTCTCGAAATAGGTGTTCAGGTAAGTGGCTGTTTCTTCGGGCGTGAGATGGGATGCCTTCCCGGTGAAGCCGGCAAGATCAGCGAAGACGATGGTCATCTCGCGCAGCTCGACGTTGCGCAAGCTGGTCATGCCTTCCTCGATCAGACGCGACACAAGCTGCCGGGGCACATATTTCGCAAACGCGTTGAGCGCGCCGATGGATCCGTTGAAGGCCTGGTTGACGTCGTCAAGTTCAGCAAGGCGGGAGCGCGGCAGGCGTTGTGCCTGGTCGAAGTTGAGCTGGCGAAGCTCGGCAGCCGCTGCGGCCAGGCGCGTGAGAGGGCGCCCGAGCATGCGCCCGACAAGGAAGGACAGGATCGCGCCGACAATCAGCGCACCGAGAGCGACATAGAGCACGAGCCAGCTCTGATCGAGAACCGCGCCGAATTCACTGGCGCGATAAAGCGTACCGACAATCCATCCGCTTGCCGGGCCGCTCGTCACCTCGCTATAGATCGCGGTATACATGCCCTGGTCGGCGGGAAACAATCTGCCCTTGATACCTTCTCCGAGGGTACGACTGCCCGGCTGGTCCTGCCAGAGCAGGTGAAGCGGTGTTCCGCTCAGGCTCGTCAGATCGGGAAGCACGGCGGCGGGCGTTGCTGCGAAGCGCTCTTCCGGCACACCGTCCACGGCAATTGCCTTGTCCGGACCGGCCAGGAGAAAGTTCCGCTGCCGGTCATCCCAGGACATGTCGCGCGCAAGGCGGGCAAACACTGTTTGCGGGAAATACCCGAGCAGGATCTGACCGTTGCCAAGGTCTATCTCCAGTTCCCTGACAGCCGTCGAAAAACCTTGCCGATACTTGAATTCCGACCAGCTTGGCTCCGGCAGTTGATCGGTCGGGGCCTGATCCAGCACCGCGCGCCCAAGATCAAGCTTCACGCCTTCGGGCAGAAGTTCCAGATAGGGTTCCAGGTCAGACGATGTCATCGCAGTGCCCGATTGCGCGGCATGGCTTGCAATCGACTGGAACAGGTGTTCCTGCCGGCTGAAGAAATTGTGCAGGACTTCCTCGTGCCCCTTGAGCACGGCGCGTCCCTGTTCGTTCAGCAGGCGTATGGCAATGCTGCGGTCGGAGGATGCCAGAAAGGCGATGATGGTCCCGCACAGGACCACAAGAGAGATGGAGAAGACGAGGCCGAGGGCGATGCCGACCGGAAGGCGAAACGGTCTTACCGCCCCGGATGGCTCCGCCGTCCCTGCAATGTTCCCACCCGGATGTTCCGTCAGCCCGCCAGCGCCGTTTTCAGCTCTTTTTTCCGGCGGGCGGATCTCCGCCCCCATTTTTTATCTCCAGTCACCCACCGTCGCCTGAATGATCGTCAGGGCGGCCACGGCTGCCGTATCCGCCCGCAGGATACGCGGACCGAGCGGGATTGCGGTCACGAAGTCGAGGGCCCTGAGCTGCGCCCGCTCGTCTTCGGAGAACCCCCCTTCGGGCCCCACTATAACAGCAAGCGGCTGCGGTCCCGCTTCTTTCATCTGCGCCAGCGTCAACAGGGGATTGTGGCTGCCTTCCGCCTCGTCGCAGAACAGAAGACGCCGGTCCGGATGCATGTGCGGCCACTCGGCCAGCACCTCTTTCAGTGTCTGGGGACCGACAACTTCAGGGATTGAAAGAACGCCGCACTGCTCGGCGGCTTCGATGACATTGGCTTCCATGCGCTCCAGGTTGATGCGGCTCGACTGCGTGTGCTGCGTCATGACCGGCTGAAGGCTGCCGACACCCATCTCGACCGCCTTCTGAACCATGTAGTCCAGCCGCGCATGCTTGAGCGGGGCAAAGAGGTAGATCAGGTCATTGTGTGCTGTCTGCTCGCGCGTGCGCTCCATGACCTGAAACGCACACTCGCGGCGGCCGCTGCTCGAGATCTTCGCAAGCCACTCCCCGTGGTTGCCGTTGAAGACGAGGATGTAGTCGCCATCCTTCATCCGCAACACATTGAGCAGGTAGTTCGCCTGACCCCGGTCCGCTTCGATCCGGGCTCCTTCAGCTAGGACATGCCGCAAGAAAAGCCGTTGCATCTTGTATTCGTATTTTCCCATCGTTTTTAGTAGGCCCTCGAATGTGAATGTTTCAAGGCGGAAGATCAGGCCCGGATCGAACTGCACACATTTCGAATGAACGGACCGCTCTGCACTGCATCCGTATTGCACCATCCCCAGATGCATCGCCCGTCGGGGTGCGCGCAGCTTGACCGGCAACGCGCGAGCAGCCACTTTCAGACTGAAACAAAGGAATCACCCGCGTGAGCGAAACCCCGTCCAACGTTGCCGAGTTTTCC
This sequence comes from Roseibium sp. MMSF_3412, assembly GCF_030733265.1. GTDB lineage: Bacteria > Pseudomonadota > Alphaproteobacteria > Rhizobiales > Stappiaceae > Roseibium. Next base: position 578,086 of record NZ_JASHJI010000001.1, read on the forward strand.
GTTTCCGAAATCTCGTTTTCGATCAAGCGAACGATGGAAGACACGTTCGGCTATGTGCGCGTGCGCGGTGAACTCGGACGGATCTCAAGACCTGGCTCCGGACACATCTACCTGGACCTGAAGGACGACCGGGCCGTGCTTTCCGGGGTCATCTGGCGCGGCGTTGCCTCGAAATTGAAGATCCAGCCCGAACAGGGTCTTGAGGTGATCGCCACCGGAAAGATCACCACCTTCCCTGGCCAGTCGAAATACCAGATGGTCATCGACGCGCTCGAGCCTGCGGGCGCCGGTGCCCTGATGGCTCTTCTGGAAGAGCGGAAGAAGAAACTTGCGGCAGAGGGCCTGTTCGCAGAGGAACGCAAGCAGCTGTTGCCGCCGATGCCACGCGTGATCGGTGTCGTCACGTCGCCGACCGGCGCTGTCATACGGGACATCCTGCACCGGATATCGGACCGGTTTCCGCTGCATGTGCTCGTCTGGCCGGTGCGGGTTCAGGGGGAAACGTCCGGCGCGGAAGTCGCCAACGGCATTCGCGGTTTCAACGCGCTTGAAGACGGCGGTCCCATTCCCCGCCCCGACGTTGCGATCGTCGCGCGCGGAGGCGGCAGCATCGAGGATCTTTGGGGCTTCAACGAGGAAGCCGTTGTCAGGGCGGCTGCAGACAGTGCAATCCCGCTGATTTCCGCCGTTGGCCACGAAACCGACTGGACGCTGATCGATCTGGCCGCCGATGTGCGTGCGCCGACGCCGACGGGAGCGGCCGAAATCGCGGTCCCGGTCAAGGCCGAGCTGATGGCCATGGTGGACGACCGGTCAAGGCGTCTCAATTCCGGGCTTGTCCGTTTCGTGACAGGTAGGCGGACGGAATTGAGGGCTGCAAGCGCGGCCTTGCCGGCACCGCAGGATCTGCTCGCACTTCCGCGGCAGAAATTCGATTCCCTGGCCAACGGTCTGGAACGCGCGCTCATTGTCAGCACACGGAATCACCGGTCCGGCTTCCAAGGCCTTGCAAGCCGTTTGTCGCCGCTGCTATTGACCCGGCTCAGCACCAAGGCCCGGCAGGACCTTGAACAGGCCAGCGGCCGGCAGCAGCGTGCGCTCTCGGTGGCCGTTTCCCAGAAGAGACAGTCCTTCGAGGCCCAGGCCGCGCGCCTGACGCCCGCCCGGCTTTCACAGCAGACGACCCTGGGCAAGGAACGCATGGCCGGCCTTTCGGAAAGGCTCGACCGCGCCTATCTTGCGCGCGTCACCCAGGAGAAATCGAAGCTCGACGGGCTCCAGAAACTGCTCAAATCGTTATCGTACAAAGATGTTCTCGCACGGGGTTACGCTGTCGTGCGCGACGAGACCGGGCAGCCGGTCCGGTCTGCGGCTTCTGTCTCACCGGGTGCATTGCTTGCCATTGAGCTTGCCGACGGAAACCTTGCTGTCATCGCAGAAGGTGAAGGCGCAAAAGCAGCGCCCCGAAAAACCAAGGCGAAGACCAATAAATCCACTCCTGCAAAGATTAAACCGCAAGACCAGGGCGATCTTTTCTGAAAACCCTGATATCAAACAAGAAATCGTGCAAAATTAAGAAAGATAAAATCGAATTCGATACTTTCTTCCTATTGACTTAGTGTTCGTTTAACCAATTCCCTTACCGCTATCTTAAGTTGTCCCGGGTATGTTATCCGCAATCTTGCCATAGGCTTTTGTACGGGGCAGTCAAATGCAGCGCAAACAATTTGGAAAACGCGGAGTCAATCAATCCGTTCCGCAGTTCGGTGACCGGCAAACCGGTTACGCATCGGCAGCGATGCCCGCTTATGCCGGTGGTGGTGGCGGCGGGGTCTATGACGGGGACGACGACGGGTTTTCTGTCGGCAGGGCACTCGGCGGCTTCCTTTCCATCCTGTTCAGCTTCAAGGGGCGTATCGGCCGGATGGAATACTGGACCATCGGTTTCATCCGCTTTTTCATGTTTATTGCGGTGATCGTCGCGTTTGTCTTCGCCGTCGGACCCCAAGTGGAGGGTCTGTCGGAAGAGCAGGCGAATATTGTTCTTGTCAAATATGCGTTCGGCACCGTCCAGGGCGGCTTCCTGACCTTCCTGTTTCTGGTTTTGGCATTGTGCCACTGGTCGCTGGAAGCCCGGCGATGCCATGACCGGGATTCGTCGGCCCTCTACCTGCTCATCATGTTCGTTCCGATCATCGGCGGCTTCTACGGCCTCTACATCTTCATCGTGAACGGGTTCTTTCCCGGCACGCCGGGTCCGAACAGGTTTGACACTGCTCAAAGCAAGGCTCAGATCTTCGACTGACCCTGCGCGGAATTCCGCTTAACGAAAACCGCCGCCGGAGCGACACCTCCGGCGGCGGTTTTCATTTGCGCAAAGACGCCTTTCGAATGCCTAAAGGCCTCGTCTCCGGGATCATCCCATCAGCGATGGCAGGATCGTGATGATCGACGGGAACGCCAGAAGACCGGCGATGGTCAGCACGTCGGCAACAAAGAACGGGATGCAGCCGCGGAAGACTTCCTGAACGGGGATATCAGGCCGCACACCGGACACCACGAAACAGTTCAGTCCTATGGGCGGCGTGATCAGACAGAGCTCCGCCATCTTTACCACCAGGATCCCGAACCAGATCGCACACGCCTCTCCCGACATGCCGAACGCGCTGTCCGCCGCCGAGACGCCTTCGCCGCCATTGAGCGCGATCACCGCTGGATAAACAACCGGAAGCGTCAGGATCAGCATGCCGATCGCATCCATGAACATGCCGAGGACGGCATAGGCGAGCAGAATGCAGATCATGACGATCCAGGGCGAATATTCCAGGCCGACGATAAAGTCCCGGAAGGCATCGGGAAGGCCCGCGAAACCCAGGAACCGCACATAGACGAGCACGCCCCAGATAAGCGTGAAGATCATCACGGTGAGTTTCGCGGTCTCGTGGAGTGCCTGTCCCAGCTGCTTTGCCTTCATGCCCTTGGCAAAGGCAACGACGAGAACCACGAACGCGCCCAGCGATCCGGCTTCCGTCGGTGTTGCCAGTCCGAAGAAGAACGAACAGAAGATAATCGCGATCACGGCAATGATCGGCAGCGTTCCGGGAACGCTTTCGAGCCGTTCGGCCCAGGTGAAGCCCTTGACTGCGGGCGCATCTCCCCTCCATGCGGAGACCGCAACGATGATCGCGACATAGATCAGGGCGGAGAAGACGCCGGGCAGGAAACCGGCAATCAGCAGCTTGCCGACCGATTGTTCGACCAGGATCGCGTAGATCACGAGAATGGCCGAAGGCGGGATCAGCGAGGCAAGCGTTCCACCCGCGGCGACGACCGCCGCCGACAGGCGCTTGGAGTATCCGGCGGCGAGCATTTCGGGAATGGCGACGCGTGCGAAGACGGCAGCAGTTGCAACGGATGCGCCGGACACCGCGGCAAAGCCCGCCGTTGAAAACACCGTTCCGACCGCCATGCCGCCCGGCAGCCAACCGAGCCACCGCTTGGCCGCTTCAAAGAGCTGCTTGGTGAAACCTGCGTAAAACGCGAGGAAGCCGATCAGGATGAAGGTCGGCAGAACGGACAGCGCATAGGTGACGGACTTGGAGTGGGGGATCGTTCCCGCCATCTTGAGCGCAACGAAGAAGCCGCGTTCGAACCCCATTTTCATGGAGAAGTGAATGATCAGGCCGACAAGGCCGGTAAAGGCGGCGGCAAAGGCGACGCGAACGCCGAAAATGACCATGACCAGCAAGACGCCCGTCATGAGGAGGCCAACTTCAAACGGGGTCATTTGGAGCCCTCCTCGGGGGTTTCCTCACCGAAGGCTTCTTCGATTTCATGCTGGGCGACTTCCTCCACCTTCTCGATGACCGGAACCGCAATGGGCTCCCGCGAGGGATCGGCAACAAGACGCGCATATCCATAGATCTGCAGGAGCAGCCTCATGAGCAGAACACTGAGCGCGACCGGGACAACCAGTTTCGACGGCCAGGTCGGAAGGCGGATGTCCATGGTGCTGTCGCCGATGTTCCACGACCTGTCGAAGTGGTACCAGGCCCCCCAGATCAGCAGAGCGACGGTGAATGCAATCAGGATAACGCCGATCATTTCGCAGATGTAAAGCGCGCGCCCGCGCAGTTGACCGAGCAAGATCTCCATCCGGATATGACCACCGACGCGTTGACAGTAGGCAACACCGGCGAACGCGAAAATCGCCATTGCCTGTTCTGTTATGTCGATGAAGCCGGGTATCGGCGCATTGAACAAGAGACGTCCAAAAACCTGCGCCACGGCAAGAAAGATCAGCGCAATGATCGAGAACGCGGCGATCAGGTTGAACCCGTTCTCCACATGGGCAAGCAGCCCGCTGAAGCGGATGTAAGTCGTCGGTCGCTCCTCACCGGAACGTCCCGCAGGATCAATTGTCATCATGAGTTAAAAGCCCCGGGCAAGGCTCCCCGGCGTGTTGAAGACGCCGGGGAGAAATTGGCTCAAACCAGGTCTGCCGGTTTATTCGGCGATGGTTTTCTTGACCATGTCGAGCAGTTCCTGCGCCGGAAGGCCGGCAGCCGTCTGCTCTTCGATCCATGCGTCGTGGATCGGGCCTGCCTTGGCGGCAAAGGCGCTCAGTTCGTCGTCGCTGAATTCCACTTCAACGATGCCGCGTTCTTTCAGCTCCGGCCACCATTTGTCGTAAACCTTGGCGTAAGTCGCCAGGTAATGATCGAGAGCCGGATCCACGGACGCATCGAGTGCCGCCTTGAAGTCGTCCGGCAGAGCCTCATAGGCCTCCACGTTGACGACGACCGGGCAATGAACGGTGCCGGGGTTCAGGTTCTTGGTCCACCAGTCCGCGACCTCGACCACCTTGAAAGACAGATGCGCATGCGGTGCAAAGCCGGCGGCCTGAACCGTGCCGGAATCGATCGCCTGGTACGTTTCCGAAGCGGTAACCGATGTCGGCACGGCACCGGCAGCTTCCATCAGCTTGCCGAGCCCGCCGAGCGCGCGCACACGCATGCCGTCAAAGTCGGCGACAGACGCAGGCACATCGCCCTTGCCGGCGAAATTGTACTGCGGCATCGGCGACGGCATCAGCAGTTTTGCGTTCCAGCGGCCGAGATCGGCCTGAACGGCCGGATGGTCGTAAAGCGCCTTGGAGACCTTGACCTCTGTTTCCAGATCGTTGACGCCCAGGAACGGCAGTTCCAGCACCGTCAAGGTCGGGTTCTTGTCGGCGTGATAGGACGCGCAGAACTGTGCCATTTCAAAAGCACCGAAGGAGATCCCGTCAAGGTTCTCGCGCGACTTGGACAGCGCGCCGCCGTAGTGCAGCTTGATTTCGAACTTGCCGTCCGTTTTGGCTGCAACCTCTTGAGCAAGTTTTTCGACGTGTTCCGTAAAGGCGCGGCGTTTGCCCCAGAGTGACACGTTCCAGGTCACGTCGGCGGCGAATGTTTCAGTGGCGAAAATAGCTGTAAGCGCGACCGCGGAAACTGCGGTTGCGGACTTCAAAGAGAAGAGCATGAAATCCTCCCAGAGATTGTGCTCATTATCCTTGGACGCTCAACCCGCGGGCATTTCGACGCGCGGACCGGTTCCAAGTCGATCAGCTTAAAGCATGCTCCGTGCCAGTCACGCGCAAATAAGCAAATTGGGAGAATTGCGCGGCTTTTTCCAACAGCGCTCATGGCCGTCCGGCGAAATATCGGCAAAATCTTGCCGATCGCCACGCTTCGTCGGCAAGTTTTCGCTCAGCTCTCCGGAAAATCGGCTGCGCCGGACTGATCCCGCGACAAGCCATGACGGGCCATTTTCTCGTTGAGTGTCCGTCGAGGGAGGTTTAGTTCCCTAAGGACATCCGCAACGCGTCCCTTGTGCCGACGGAGCGCGCTTTCGATCAGACTGCGCTCATAGTCGTCCACAAGAGCCTTGAGACCATCCGCCCCTTTCGGCGCGGCAAGCCCCTTCTGGCCTGTGACCAGAATTTCCAGCGGCTGCGGGCTGACACCCGCATTCAGGACAAAACGCTCGGCCGCATTGCGCAGTTCGCGGACATTGCCAGGCCAGGGGTACGTCTGCAGAAAAGCTTCGTCACGCGCGGAGATGTCCGGTGTGTTCAGCCCGTACTGGGCGGCCAGCCGGTTCACGAACGTATCGAACAGAAGCAGGCAGTCGCGTCCCCGCTCGCGCAATGGCGGCACGTGGAGTTCGATGGCATTCAGACGGAACAGCAGATCTTCGCGCAACCGGCCAGTGCTCACAGCCTCGCGCGGATCGAGGTTCGAGGCACTGACAAGACGAATATCAACCTCGACAGCTCTGGCACCGCCGATCCTGTCAACCTTGCGCTCCTGAAGCACACGCAGCAACTTGGGCTGCAGCGCGAGCGGCATCGATACGATTTCATCCAGAAACAGAACGCCCTTGTGTGCTGTTTCAATGCGGCCGATATGCTGACGGTCGGCACCTGTGAAGGCCCCGGCTTCATGTCCGAAGAGTTCTGCCTCAACCATGGCTTCCGGTAAAGCCGCCGCGTTGATCGCGACAAACGGTCCATCCTTGCGATTGCTGAAATCGTGGAGCGCCTGGGCGATCACTTCCTTGCCGGTTCCCGTTTCACCGGTGACCAGGACAGCGGCGTCGGTCTTGGCGAAATGCAGGATCTGCTGGCGCAGTGTGTGCATTGCCGGGCTGTTTCCAATGAGGCGGCTTTCAAGACCCGCCCCGTCGGAAAGCTGTTTCCTGAGCGCCCGGTTTTCGATGACAAGCGCCCGCTTGTCCGCGGCGCGGCGCACGACCTCGGCGATGTGATCCGGGTCGAAGGGCTTTTCGATGAAGTCGTAGGCTCCGGCCCGCATCGCCTCAACGGCCATCGGCACATCGCCGTGACCGGTGATGAGCACAACCGGCAGATCGCCGTCAAGCTCACCGATCCGCCGCAAGAGGGACAGTCCGTCCTCTCCTTCCAGCTTGACATCGGAGACAACGCAGCCGTCAAAATCCGGGGCGAGCCTGGACATGGCATCGTCGGCCGTTGCGACTTCCACCGTGGCGAATCCGGCAAGGCGGATCCATTGCCTGAGTGCGGCCCTCATGGAGGGATCGTCGTCAACGATGAGAACCTTGCGGTTATCCGGCTGTCCCGTCATTCTGCGGCTTCGTTTTCCAGGTCAAGTGACAGATCCGTCCGAAGCGTGTCACTGTCCACGGCGGGCAGTTTCAGCTCGAACACAGCTCCCTTAGGCGCATTCGCGCTGACGGACAAGCTGCCGCCAAGGTCATCGGCAAGGCGCATGGAAATCGCAAGCCCCAACCCCATGCCGCCGGAACTGGTCTTGGTGGAGAAAAACGGATCGAAAATCCGTTCCATGAGATCGTCGGGAATGCCCGGGCCGTTGTCGGATATCCTCAGGACGATCTCGTTGCCGGCAAGTGAGGCTTCCAGCCGCACAAAGCCATCGTCCTCGCCCGCCGCCGCATCGGCACCGTTGCGCAACAGGTTGACCAGGATCTGTTCGACCCTGAGCGGCGCGGTTTCCACATCGAGATCCGTCCCGGGCAGATCCAGTCTCAGGACGACCCCGGTCTCCTCAAAACGTGGACGGGTGATCTTCTCCGCGGCCTTGACGCTTTCCCTGAGATCGATCTTCTCGATGCGGCTTTCACCCGGGCGCGCGAACCGCTTCAGCTCCTGGGTCAGGCTGGCCATGCGAAGCTGAATGGAATCAATTTCTTCGAGATTTTCAACGGCGGTCGTGGTGTCGCCCTTGTCCAGAAACTTGCGCGTGCCTGCAACGAACATCCTGAGCGCTGCAAGCGGCTGACTCAGCTCGTGAACGACCGCCGCCGACATTTCCCCGACCGCCGCAAGACGGTTGGACCGGGCGAGCCCGCGCTGTGCCTCCAGAAGCTCACGCTCGACGCGCCGGCGCTCCTGTATCTCGCCGACGAGGCGTGAATTCAGTTCCTTCAGGTCCGCGGATTCCTGTCTCAACTGGACGGATGTCTTGCGCAGCCGCCTGCCGCGCAGGACCAGCAGGATAATCGCGTAAACCAGACACAGAGCGATCGCGACAGTCCATATCGGCAGGACGCTCTTGCGGGTCTCTTCCAACGGAACCAGAAAATGAAGCGTCCATCCGAGCAGCCCGACATCCGCAGCGTTGTGCCGGAACACATTGCCGTCGATGGTCAAGAGCTTACTCCTGCTGACCGGCTGGTCACTGACGGGGTCCAGCTCCTGCGTGGCGTACTGACGGGTCGTGTCAATCGTCTCCCGGACCTCCGACGGCAGTTCGGCAAGCGTTCGGTAGCGCCACTCCGCGCGGCTGGAGAGGAAAATCACACCGTTTTCATCGGAAGCGAAAACCGTCTCGCCACCTTCGGCCCAGGCCGCCTCGAGCGGTCGCATGTCGACCTTGACGACGGCAACTCCCGTCGGCGTTCCGGACACCGGTGTCGGTCGCGACAGGAACAGACCGGGTTCTCCAAGGGTCGCCCCGATTGCGAAGAACTGGCCCTCCTCTCCCTCGATCGCAGACTTGAAATAGGGACGGAAGGCATAGTTGCGACCGACAAGCGAAAGCTCGTCGCGCCAGTTGCTCGCGGCCAGGGTCGTTCCGTCCCGGTTCATCACGTAAAGAAGGTCAGCCCCGGAATTGTCGGCCATTTCCTGCAGAAACCGGTTCGCCGTCTCGTCCGGGCTGCCGGTTGCCAGCGCGGAGGTCGCGCGCGGATCGCGTGCGATCATGTAGGGCAGATAGCGGTACTTCTGATATTCGCCGAGAATCGTCTGGCGATACAGAGTCAGCCGTTCGGCGGCCTTGCGGTCGACACCATCCTCGTCCAGATCCATGAAGAGCTGGACCAGCACAAAGGCTGCAGCCAGAAACACAAGTGGCGGCAATGCCAGAAGGAGCCAGCGTTTCGTCATTGTCACGTTATCGCGTATTTTTCGGTTTCTTGCCAGCGATCGTACATCGCCCTTCTTTGTGAAAGAAAAAGATTGATACGCGTCAAGGACGCGGTTCAAGTGGGTGCAATAGTTTTCGATCAGTGTCCTCGCGCTGAACGAGCGGCCGAAGGAGGGAAAAATGCCCATCAAAGACATACTCACCATTCTCGACCTTGCAGGGGATCAGCCTGCATCGAAATACGCATTGGAATTCGGCCGGACGCATGATGCGCACGTGACCGGGCTCGCCCTCGCGTTCGAGCCTGTCGTGCCGGCTTTCGCGGCAGCCCCGATGCCGGTCGACTACATGCAGGCGGCCCATGAGCAGGCGATCGCGGCGGCGAATGAAGCCAAGAAAGAGTTCGACGAACTTGCGCGCCTCGCCGCCGTCAACAATGAGAGCCGCATAGCGGAAATCCTGACCGGCGGCCCGCTGGAAAACGTGCTTGTCCATTGCAGACCGACCGATCTGGTCGTGATCGGGCAAACCAATCCGGACCGGCCCGAGCCGATGCGGGAGCTACTCATCGAAACGGTCCTGTTCGAAAGCGGTGTGCCTGTCCTGCTGGTTCCCTATATCGGCAGCAGCGCCTTCCAGCCCAAGAATGTGCTGGTCGGCTGGGATGGCAGTTCGACTGCCACACGGGCCATTCACTCGGCGCTTCCCGTTCTGGAAAAGGCCGACAACATCACCATCCTGGTGATCGAAAAGCGGGCGCGACCGGATCAGGGCCAGCCCGGCGCGGACGTTGCCAACTATCTGGCGCGCCACAACATGAACGTTACGGTCGAGGTGGTCACCAATCCACAAACGGGTGTCGCCGACGCGGTGCTCAACCAGGTGTCAGACAACGGCCACGATCTGGTTGTCATGGGGGGCTACGGTCACAGCCGCATGCGCGAATTCCTGTTCGGCGGTGCGACGCGTGAAATCCTGGAAGCGATGACCGTACCCGTGTTCATGGCACACTGATCTATCCTGTTTAGACATGGTCCCGCGGATCGGCTGCAAATCGGTCCGCGGGACACTATTTTGTCTTAAAACTCGGCTAGCCATCACCTAGGCTGCGATTGCGATTCTGTTGATCTGTGAAAAGGCCTTTTTCCCGTGACCATTCGCAATCTAGAAGGTTTCTTCTCGCCGACATCCATTGCCGTTCTCGGCCCCAGCAGGCACGCCGGCCCGGTTACGGACAGACTTCTGGAATGCCTGCAATCCTTCGAACCTGGTCACGCCGTTTCCCTAGTCGGAATAGAGGCGGATGTTCCACTCGCCGGCCCCAGATGCACGTCGCTGGACGATCTGCCGCAATTGCCGGATCTGGCCATTTATCTCGGCCGCGCGGAGGCGCTTCCAAAGACGATTGAAAAGCTCGGATCAGGCGGAACGCGCGCCATTCTGATCCCCTCACCCGGTTACGAAACCTGGCCGGAAGACCTCATGCAGGCGTGCCGGGAAGCCGCACGCAAGTTCAATCTGCGCCTGATCGGACCGGGAACGCTCGGCATCGCCGTTCCCTCGTCCGGTCTCAATGCGCTGCTCAGCGCGGAAACACCGTCGCGCGGCGATATCGCGTTCTTTTCCAGGTCCAGCGCCGTGCTGAATGCGACGCTTTCCTGGGCAAAGACCCACAATACCGGGTTTTCGTCCGTGGTCTCACTTGGCGCGCGCATCGATGTCGATCTAGGCGATCTGATCGACTATTTCGCGCAGGACTACCGTACACGCTCCATTGTCCTGCATCTGGAAGGGATTGCTTTTCCGCAGAAGTTCATCTCCGCAGCCCGGGCAGCTGCGCGCAGCAAACCGGTAATCGTTATCCGGTCGGGCAAGAGCCTGGATACCGGGGGATCGGGCCGCACCCATGCCGGACGGCTGGCCACCACCGATCTCGTCTATGAAACCGTGTTCCGCCGCACCGGTCTCCTGCGCGTGTTCGATCTTGACGAGATGTTTGAGGCGCTTGAAACGCTGTCGCATATACGCGTCCAAAGATGCGACGAGATCGCCGTGATCTCAAACGGCCGCAGCCTTGCCAGTCTTGCCGTCGACCGGTTGCAGGATCTTGGCGCGCAGTTTGCCAAACTCGGCGAAGAAACCAGAAAACAGCTCGAACCGGTGAGCCGTACCGCTACCGAAAACGACACAAGGGCTGCAGCCGGGTCGGTGATCCTGAGCGAAAGCGCCACGCCGGACCAGATCTCATCGGCCATAACGACAGTCCTGAAAGATCCGTCCGTCGACGGCGCGGTCGTTCTTCAGGCGGCCGGTGCATTCACACCGCTGAAGTCTATTGCCAGGGCGGTGATCGACGCCTCTGCAGCCGACAGAAAGCGGACAGGCAGGAAAAAGGCGCTTGTCGCCGCCCTGATCGGAAGCGACGGCACCATCCGGGCGGAACTGACGGCGGCCAAGATACCCAATTATGCCAGCCCGGCCGAAGCGGCACGGAGCCTCATGCACCTGGCGCATGATGCACAGGCGCGCGCCTTCCTGATGGCCGTTCCGCCGAGCCTGCCGACAAGCTTTTCGCCGGATGTGGCGCGCGCACGGGCCATCGTTGAAACAGCCCTTGCCCAACACAGGAGCTGGCTTGATCCGGAGGACGTCTGTGAAGTCTTGAAGGCCTATCAACTGCCGATTATGGAAACCCGGATGGCCGTGACGGCCGACCAGGCGGCGGAGCTGTCGGCAGGATTTTTCGAGACCTTCCGGCATTGCGTGGCAAAGCTCGTCTCCCCGGATCTGCCCTTCAAGTCGCGGATCGACGGTGTCCGGCTCGGCCTGGACCATCCTGAAGCGGTGCGTGCCGCTGCGCAGGAGCTGATCGAAAACACCAAACGAGACTATCCGGGCGCAGCGGTCGCGGGCATCTCCGTTCAGCCGATGCTTGAAGACCGGCACGGGATGGAACTCTATCTCGGGCTTGCCGAAACGCGGGAATTCGGTCCTGTGCTCGTGTTCGGCCATGGCGGGACATCCATCGAGGAAAGCCGGGACATCGCGCTGGAGCTGCCGCCGCTCGATCTGAAACTGGCGGAAGCGCAAATCGACCGGACCCGGATTTCAACACTCCTCTCCGGCGGCCCTTCGCGGCCTGCCCTCGACAAGGATGCGCTGGCACAGGCCCTGGTCAAACTGTCGCAAATCACCATAGACATTCCCGAGATTCAGGAGCTCGATATCAACCCGATTGTTTCGCTGCCGTCCGGGCTGATCGGCCTGGATGCACGCATGACGCTTTGTCACCCGGAAAAGCGTCCGGGACGAACCGGTGCCTCGAGGCTTGCCATTGCCCCCTATCCCCAGGAGTGGGAACAGACGCTCACGCTCAAACACAATCGCAAGGTTTTCGTCAGGCCGGTCCGGCCCGAAGACGAGGACCTGTTCAGGACGTTCTTCGAGGCGATCACACCGGAAGACCTGCGGCTGCGTTTCTTTGCGCCCGTCAGGGATTTCAGTCACCGGTTCCTGTCACGGCTTACCCAGCTTGACTATGCGCGCGCGATTGCGTTTACCGCCATCGACCCGGACAGCGGAGATCTGCTCGGCGTCGTTCGCCTTCACGCGGACCCCGATCACCAGACCGGCGAATATGCCGTCATGGTGCGCTCCGACCTCAAGGGCGCCGGCCTCGGCTGGGCGCTCATGAAACTCATCATCGGGTACGCCAAAGTGGACGGGATCCAGACCATCAAAGGCGAAGTCCTGAAGGAAAACACCTCGATGATCTCCATGTGTCAGGCGCTCGGGTTTACGGTCGGAACTTCGCCCGACGACCCGGGCATTGCCCTGGTGACACTGACTGTCGGCGACCTGCCGGCCGACGTCTGAGAACTGTCTCTCGATTTCCGATCCGATTTCGGCTTACTGTGAAGCTGCACGGAGCTGCCGGAGGGGACCGAATATGGACAGCAAGGCAAAGCGGATCCTGGGAGCGGTTTCGATACCCTCCTTCATGATCGGGACGGACTTTACCGGAGCCATGCTGCTGGTAACCCCGATCGAACAGGAATATTCGGTCGACATCACGACCACGCAATGGGTTCTGAATGCCTACGCGCTCACGCTCTCCATGGGTCTTGTTGCGGGCGGACGGCTTGGAGACCTGCTCGGTCACCGGCGCTATGTGCTCATCGGCCTCGGCATCTTCTTTCTCGCTTCGCTCGGCTGCGTTCTTGCGCCGGATGTCAACACGCTGATCTTTGCCCGGGCCGCCCAAGGGGTCGGCTCGGCGCTCATCTGGCCGTGTATCCTGGCGCTCGCGGCCACCTCGGTCGAGGAAGACGAACGCGGCAAGGCCATGGGCATCCTGATGGGGACGGTCGCAGCGGGAAACGTGCTCGCACCCTTCATTGCCGGAACACTCTCCGCCCTCGGAGACTGGCGCGGCTTCTTCGTCTTCAATGCCATCTTCGCGGTGATCGCCGCCGGCCTGATCTTCCGTTTCATCGACCGCGAAAAGGATCACGCGACCAACGAAGCCGTCGATGTGACCGGGATGGCCGTGCTTGCGGTTGCGGTCTTCTGTCTGCTTTTTGCCCTGGACACCGGGGCCGACAATGGCTGGCTGTCGGTTCCCACCCTGCTGCTTCTGGGCGGTTCCATCGTCTTTTTCATCGCCTTCCCCTTTGTCGAACAGCGCGTCAAGGACCCCATGATCCCGCTGTCGATGATGCGCAACCATCAATTCGTGCGAACGCTCGCGCTCAACGGCCTTCCGGCTGTCGTCCTGTTCCTCTGCCTGCTTTACCTGCCCCAATACATGCAGAAGGTGCTCGGCTGGTCGATCTTCTGGAGTTCGATGGGCATGTTGCCTCTCGCTGTCGTTCTGGCGACGATGAACCTTCTGGTCGGCAACTACTACAACGCCATCGGACCTCGAAAACTGATGGCGGCGGGCAATTTCTGTCTCATTCTCGGCTGCGTCCTGATGCTGTTCCTGCAAACCTCCTGGGGCTATGCGGCGCTCATTCCGGCAATGCTTGTCGTCGGGCTCGGCGGCGGGCTTGTGTTCGGACCGGCAGGCACGGCGGCCGTCAACGCCGTCGGTGCCAAGGGCGCGGGGCTCGCGGGCGGCCTCTCGTTCATGTTTCATCTGGGGCTCGGCGCGATCGGCATTGCCTGTGCAACGGCGATGATGTTCATCGCGGCGATCCGGAAGGTCGAAGCGGTGACGTCAGCCGCCAGTGTCAGCCTGCCCGCCGGAGACCTGCGCGTTCTGGCTGCCGGAACACTGGAAGACCCGGCCGTCAAGGCGATCACGGGGCGTTTTTCAGGCAACGAGGCCGAAGCGGTCACGAATGCCGTCCGCGAGTCTTTCGCCACGGGCCTTCACGCAGCCTTCTGGTTTGGCCTTGCCGTTGCGATTGTCGGTCTTGTCGTCGCGATCAGCATCGATGAAAGCAAGCTCAAAACCGACGCTCCGGAAGAGGAAGCGGCTGAAATATGACTGCAAGTTCCGTCAGCGATCTGCCTCGGCCGCACGTCGCAACTGGCTCAGCGTCGCTGCCGGCGTGATCGCCTCGGGATCGAGCATCAGATGCAGGATTGCAGGTTTGCCCGATGCCCTTGCGGCAGCGAAGGCCGGACCGAACTCTGCCGTCGTTTCCACGCGCGCGCCGAACGCGCCGTAGCTCTCAGCCAAGGCGGCAAAGTCCGGATTGACAAGACGCGTAGCGGACGGGCGTCCGGGATAGGTCTTTTCCTGGTGCATGCGGATCGTGCCGTACATGCCATTGTCTATGGCCAGCACGATGATGTTGGCCCCGTCCTGGCAGGCGGTACCGAATTCCTGCATCGTCATCTGCAGGCAACCGTCGCCGGCAAAACACACGACTTCATTTTGCGGAAACATCAATTTGGCCGCGACCGCCGCCGGCAATCCATAGCCCATGGAGCCCGATGTCGGCGCTGCCTGTGTTCCGTAGCGGCGGAACCGGTGGAAGCGATGCAGCCAGGTCGCGTAGTTTCCGGCCCCATTGGTGCAGATGGCATCTTCGGGCAGGTTTTTCTCCAGCCAGTCCATTACGCCCGACATCTGCAACCTTCCGGGGATCTCGGGCCGCGCGCCGGACCAGTCCAGGTAGTCCTGGTGCGCGTTCTCTGCCGCACCTGCCCAACGGATCTCGTTCGGCGGCTGCAAACCTTCGGCAGCCTTGCAGAAAGCGGTCGGGCTGGCATTGATGGAGAGATCGGCACGGTAAACGCGACCCAGTTCCTCCGGGTCGGGGTGCACATGCACAAGGGTCTGGTCCGGGGACGGAATCTCCATAAGGCTGTAGGACTGGCTGGGCATTTCGGAAAGCCGCCCTCCCACCAGCAAGACCAGATCGGAGGCCTTGATCCTGGCGAGCAGCTTCGGATTGATGCCGATGCCGACATCGCCGGCGTAGTTCGGATGCAGGTTATCGAACAGCATCTGGCGTCTGAAGGAGCAGGCCACCGGCAGGTCGAACCTTTCCGACAATCGTGTGAAGGCCTCAACAGCACCTTCCGACCAACGGCTGCCGCCCAGAATGGCAATCGGCCGTTCCGCTGCCCAGAGCCGCTTTTGCAGATCGGCCATCTGCGTCAGTCCCGGATAGGTCTCCACCTGTTCCCAGGCCGGGGGCTGTGCAACCGTTGCCGTCTCGACAAGCATGTCTTCGGGAAGCGCGAGCACAACGGGTCCGGGCCGGCCGGATGTCGCGACATGAAACGCGCGCGACAGCATTTCCGGCACCCTGTCGGCCTGGTCTATTTCAGCAACCCATTTGGCGATGCCACCAAACATCTGACGGTAGTCGATTTCCTGAAACGCCTCGCGCTCGCGCATGCCGCGCTCGATCTGGCCGATAAACAGGATCATCGGGGTGGAGTCCTGCGCGGCGATGTGAACGCCTGCCGACGCGTTGGTTGCGCCCGGGCCGCGGGTGACCATGCAGATGCCGGGTTTGCCGGTCAGTTTTCCGTAGGCATCCGCCATCATCGCGGCACCGCCTTCCTGGCGGCAGACGGTCACCGGAATGGAAGCGTCATAGAGCGCGTCGAGGACAGCCAGGTAGCTTTCGCCCGGTACACAAAACACCCGTTCGGCCCCGTGCCGCTCCAGCGCGCCAACCAACAATTCTCCGCCGGTCTTCCGGTCCATGTCACCCATCCTGATGCTCTTAGGTTCAGACGTTCATTCTATAGCGTAAGAAAGAGAATGCTGTCAGAGCCTAAAATCAGATTTATTTGAAATAGGGTCATTCCAAAACGGATTGAAAGGAGGCCGCTGGACAAAATATGACACGAAATTGCCGGTGGAGAGCGTGTGACGGACGGGGTCCGACCTCCCCCCGTCGACATGCCGTGACGCTGCCGCTCAACAGGCCTCCCGCGTGGAGATCGATCGGCATGGATTGCAGGGTCAGGCCCTGCAATGACCCACAGTGGGAGAGGTCCTCAGACAAACCACACATCGTTGGTCATGCCATGGCTCGACCATGGCATCCATGCCGTGACGCTGCCGCTCGACAGGTTTCCCGAGTGGAGATCGATCGGCATGGATTGCAGGGTCAAGCCCTGCAATGACGCACGGAGGGAGAGACGGCCGGACGGAAGGAATGGCCGTCGGTCGCTCGGCTATCAGACTGGCAAAACCGTGACGACCTGGAAGGTGTGCATGTCGCCGTCCTCGTCCTTGATGGAGACATATTCGCCGGGGTTGAAGGCATGTGCGCCGAAGCGGTAGCCGGCTTCGTCGTCGTCGTCACCGTCAATGTCGTAGTGGAATGCCCAGGACCCGCCGGGGCGATGGATCAGATGTCCGATCTCCTCTTCCTCGGCACCCCAGAAGCGGCGCACGCGGCAGTGATCGCGCTCCTTTTTCCAAAGCGCCGCATCGATGTGACCCGTTTCGTCAAGCGGTGCCGTAAACTCGTATCCGTGCCTTGCGGACCCTTGAGGAAAGTCGCGGGTTCTTGCCAGATTCAGCCTGATCTTTTTCAGCGCCGGATAGTCAGTCATCGATTCCTCCTGTAAAGAACTTCGGGCCCATTCTTGCCAATTCCCCTTTGTGCACATTGAGAAGAATCAAACCGCCAGAGCATTGCTTGGGGCAAAGTCGCCAAGCCTCGTGACAGGACCGACCATGGATCAATCGCAAAACAGTGTGTTTCATTTCTTCGAGGGCATGGCATCGGACGCCCCGAACACCCCGGGCTTCGAACGGATAGACACCCATGCCAACGTGATCTTTCTGATCGGCGACATGGCCTACAAGATCAAACGCGCGGTCAGGTATCCGTTCCTCGACTACTCGACGCTGGCGTTGCGCGAAGAGGCCTGCAAGGCGGAAATCACCTTCAACAAGCCGAACGCGCCCCGGATTTACCGGGAAGCCGTTCCCGTCACGCGCGCAGCGGACGGACGCCTTGCGCTTGACGGTACCGGTGAAACGCTGGAGTGGGTTGTCGTGATGAACCGCTTCAAGCGCCAGGGTGAACTGGACATTCTTGCCGGCAAGGCGCGGTTTTCCGATGCGCTTTCCGACCAGCTTGCAAGGATGATGGTCGCGGCGCACGAAGCTGCGTCCGAGCGATCGGGGTTGGTTTTTTTTGACGAACTGACAAGCTATGTCGAACAGAACGATGCCGCCTTTCACGAGCATCCCGATCTTTTTCCCATTGAAGAGGTGCGCCACCTCACCGAACGGTCCAGACACGTGCTCGATTCGCTTCGAGAACTCATCGAGAAGCGCGGAGAGATGGGCCTCGTGCGCCGTTGCCACGGCGATGCGCATTTGCGCAATATCGTCCTGATCGACAACGAACCGGTTCTCTTTGATGCGGTCGAGTTTTCAGACGCGATCGCAACAGGCGATGTTCTTTATGATCTTGCCTTCCTGCTCATGGATCTATGGGAGCGCGGACAATCCAGATCGGCGAACCGCGTCTTCAACCGCTACCTGGACCTGAGCCGGCTTGACACGCATGCCGAAGGCCTTGCCGCACTGCCGTTCTACCTGATGATGCGGGCTGCGATCCGCTCGAAAATTGCGGCGAGCGCCGCCCTGGCCCAGAGCGATCCCGCACAGCGCGACACGCAAAAAAGCCTCGCCCGGACCTATTTCGGTTTCGCCCAGTCGTTTCTGGAGCCATCCCGCCCGGACCTCGTTGCCATCGGCGGGTTGTCTGGAACCGGCAAGACGACCCTTGCCTACGAACTGGCGCCCGACATCGGACGCGCGCCTGGCGCACGCGTTCTCAGGACGGATGTCATGCGCAAGCGGTTGCTCAACATACCCGAGCACGAGCCAGCGCCCAAAGACGCCTATACGAAGGAAGCGTCAAACCGCGTCTACGCTGAAATCGACCACGCCATCCAGACCGTTCTTGCAGCGGGACATTCCGCGATCTTCGATGCAGTCTTCGCATCGGAAAACGAGCGCGACAAGATCCGGAAGATTGCAGGCAGCGTGGAGGCGGGCTTCACCGGACTTTGGCTGACCGCACCTGGCGACACGCTGAAGGACCGCGTTTCCCATCGCTCCGGCGATGCATCCGACGCGACCACCGCCGTGGTCGATACGCAACTGGGTTACGACATCGGCGATATGACCTGGGTGAAAATCGACGCGTCCCAAAGTCCTGAACAGACCGCCGAATTTGCGCGCGAGGAGCTTCCCTAATGCGGTGAAATTGAAATTCGCCTCATTGTTTCAGCGACTAGCACCACCGCGATCAGATTCCGCCGGCGCGCAGCGCAGCGGCTGCGGCAGCGGCACAGAAGACGGCGATGTATTCCTTCTTCATCCTGAGCTGGGCAGCGACCGCAACGATGATGCACAGCCCCACGACAAGGCCGCCCTGCAAAATGATCGGCAGGATCGTCGACACGATGATTGCGCCGGGCAGCGCTTCCAGCCCGCGCCGTATCCTGGGCGTGACGTTGACGCGCCCCATCACCCAATAGCCGCCAGCGCGAAGCGCATAGGTGACCGCCGCCATTCCGAGAATGGCGAACAGCACCATGGTGTCGGCGGTAAAGGCGCCCTCAGTCATCGAGATAAGCCCCCGCGATTGCACCTGCGAAGGCACCCGTAAAGATGCCCCAGTAGCCGCCGAAAAGCGCCCAGGTCACCCACGCGACCCCGCCGGCGATCGCCCAGCTGTATGTTTGCCGTTTGCCCTTCCACAGGGGCACGAGCAGGGCTGCAAAAAAGGCGGGCAGAACCAGGTCCAGTCCAAAGGTTTTCGGATCGGAAATGAGGCTGCCGGCGAAATATCCCGGGATCACAGACAAGGACCACACCGCCCAGACGGTCAGCCCGCTGCCGAGATAAATGCCCCAGTCCCGCTCCCCCTTGTCATATTGCGCCAGCGTAAGCAGCCAGTTGAGATCGGTCAGGAAAAACAGGGCCGGATAGGTCTGATGGCCGGGCAGTTGCCCGAGCCATGGCCGGAGACTTGCCCCGATCAGAAGCATGCGCATGTTCACCGCAGCCGTGACCCCGATCATGGCAATCAGGGTGCCGTGATCCAGCGGTTCGGTGAAAATCTCCATGGCGACGAACTGGCTTGCCCCTGCATAGACAAGCGAATTCATCAATATCGTTTCAAGAAAGGTCAGACCCTTTTGCGCCGCGACGGTGCCGAAGACGGCCCCAAACACGATGATGCCGGGGAAGACCGGCACACACATGAGAGCGCCCCGAACGCAGCCCTTCAGGCTGAGGGTGACATTTTTTTCAAGCATTTCCGACCAAGACGCGTTTGGAACAAGCCCAAATGAGGCAGAGCACTATCGCGGCAATTTCGATTTTGAACCAATGAAAGCTTTTGATCCAAGTATCACGGACGTTTCTGCCAGGGCCAGATCTCTTTGGACTGATACGCACTCACTAGACGAAAGCGGCCTGGTTCTTCAAGGCGCAGAGCGCAGCGGGATAACGGGTCAGTTCCGCTACGCTCTAGAGGGTTTCAGAAAAAAACGTCGTAGATCATGCGCAGTCCGGTGAAGCCGAGGAACAGCGCAAAAACGAGTTTCAGCTTCGACGGATCGATCGCGTGGGCGATCCGCGCACCGAGCGGGGCCGTCAGGGTCGAGGCCGGTATGATCAAAAGGAAGCCGATCAGGTTGACGTAACCGAGGGACAAGGGCGGCCTGCCGTCGAGATCGAAACCGAAATAGATCGACAGCAGGGTTCCGGGAACGGCGATGATCAGACCGATTGCAGCCGCGGTGCCGACGGCCTTGCGGATCGGATAGTTGAACAGCGTGAGCGTCGGCACGCCGAGTGTTCCGCCGCCGATGCCCATCATCACCGAGATGCCGCCGATCAGGAAACCGAGAACCTCGCGGAACGGCGATCCGGGCAGCTTTTCTGCAAGATGCGATCCTTCTTTTCGAAAGATCATGTTCGCCGAAACGGCAAGGGCGACAATGCCGAAGACCAGGGTCAGGGCTCCGCCTGAGATATTGCCGGCAAGCGTGGCACCGGCCAGAACGCCGAGCGCGATTGCCCACCACCAGCGCTTGAGAAGCTCCATGTCGACGCTGCCGCGCTTGTAATGCGCCCGCGCGGAGGACGCGCCGGTTGCCAGGATTGTCGCCAGCGAAGTTCCAACCGCAACATGCATCAGGACGGACGGGTCGATCTTCAGCGCGGTGAACATGTAGTAGAGCACCGGAACGATCACGATGCCGCCGCCGACGCCGAGCAGTCCGGCGATGATGCCCGCCACCACACCGGTGGCCAGAAGAGAGACCGCCAACAGGCTAAGCGAAACGAGGCTGAGATCTTCCAACTTTACGTCCTTTCAAGAGCCGATGAACCGGATCACCGGCATGCAACCCGTTGCTTTTAAGGCAAGCGGGACCGGTTTTGCCAGCCGGATCGCGCAACAAATGGTTCCGAAGGGCAAAGAAGCGCTTGATGTGCCCCCTGTTTGCGGACAGTGTGCAACGCTGAGGGATCGGGAGGGGACATGTTCGAACACTGGCTCGCGCTTTACACCTTCGCGCAATTCCGGACGCGCGCGGACGATCCGGTCAACGACGAATTCTTCAGCAGCGAACCGGTGATCTGGGCTGCGATGGAGCGCGCAGACGGCTTCATCGCGCGGGCAGGATACGAGGACGAGCCCGGCACGGAGATCTGGGGCGAACAGGTTTTCCCGAAATACTGGACCGACAATGGCGACGGATGGGCGCCGTCGACGATTTCGCTCTGGCAGGACCTGGAATCCGCGCTGGCCGCCGTCTACCGCGGCGCCCATGCCGACATCATGCGCCTCGGGCACCTTTTTCAGAGCGATACCGCCGATTATCCGCCCTATGTCCTGTGGTGGGTGCCCAAGGAGCATCAACCGGACTGGGACGAGGCCGTGGAGCGCCTGGAACTTCTCGGCGATGACGGACCGACCGCAGAGGCATTCACGTTCAAGGCTGCATTTTCCCCGGGTGGCAAACCGGTTACCGTTGACACCGACCGGTCCCGCGCCATCGCGGAACACAATCGCCTGCGCGCGGACCTGCCGAAATCCGTTCAGTAGCGATTGTTCAAAAATCGATGACTAATCGTCAAATTTCCAGGCGATTGTCTGATGGGTGATTCATAACAATCTTAGACCCAACAGCGCACGGCTTGGCCGTGCCAAAGTTGGGAAAGGATTGACACATGAACCAGATCTTACGTCCTTCGGATGCACGCGGCGATGCCGATTTCGGCTGGCTGAAAAGCAAGCACACCTTTTCGTTCGGCTCCTATTTCGATCCGAACCATATCGGCTTCGGAGCCCTGCGTGTGATCAACGAGGACCGGGTCGCGCCGTCCGGCGGGTTTCCGACCCATCCGCACCAGAACATGGAGATCATCTCCTATGTCGTTTCCGGCGGTCTGGAGCACAAGGATTCGCTCGGGACCGGCTCGGTCATCCGTCCGGGCGATCTTCAGCGCATGAGCGCCGGCACCGGCGTGCGCCACAGCGAATACAACCACTCGGCCGCGGACCCCGTTCACTTTCTGCAGATCTGGATCGTGCCGGAAGCCGACGGTCTCGCGCCAAGTTACGAGCAGAAAGCGTTCCCGGAAAGCGAGCGCCAGGACACGCTCCGGCTGATCGGATCGCGCGACGGGCGCGAGGGGTCCGTGGTCATCCATCAGGATGTGGATCTCTATGCATCTCTTCTGTCCGCGGACAAAAGCGTTGCCTTCGACGTCCAACCCGGTCGAAAGGTCTGGCTGCAGATCGTCAAGGGCAAGATCAGTGTCGACGGCCAGGCGCTTGCCGCCGGTGACGGGCTCGGTCTTCTCGATGCCGGCACGATCAATCTGGCCGCGCAGGAAAACGCGGAATTTCTGCTTTTCGATCTGGCTGACTAGGTGATGGTCTCATGAATGAGGCCGAAATGGTTTGAGGCGGCTTGCTTCTAATCAAGGCGCGAAAGCGCAGGAAATGTGGCGCATTTTCAAGCCTTTCGCAACGCGGAGGAGGAGCAAGCCGGTCAAATCCGAAGGACATGAAAATGGCTTCACCCCGTGGCGTCAGGGTGCTCGTCCGGGCAGAAAGCCCGCTCCACACACCCTTCCTAACGGGATTTCGCCATTTCGCATGCCATTTCTGTCTCATTTATGGGTCCATCACCTGGTGCCAGGGAGGGGTCCTCCTCCTCCCTGACACGTCCTGTTCGATTTCACGGATAACCGTCCTTCCATGTGCGCTTCAAACTGATCCGCATCGGGGAAGACATCCGTAACAGATGCGAGCGGGGGCTCGCATCAGGAGGCAGCCATGTCCGGAACGACTTCTCCATCCATCACCCTTGAGCGCCAGGGTGCCAAGGGGCGCTATGTCGCGCTGGTCGACGGCATCGAAGAGCCCGCGGAACTCACCTTTTCCATCGTCAACGATCACCTGATCATTGCGGACCACACGGGTGTGCCCGATGCCATGCGTGGCATGGGTGTCGGCAAGGCGCTGGTGGAACATCTCGTCACGGATGCGAGAGAAAAAAAGATCAGGATTGTGCCCCTGTGCCCTTATGTGAATGCGCAGCGTCAGAAACATCCCGAATGGTCGGACGTTTTCCAGGGATAGGTACTGGACCGGCACCGGGCGTTCTCACCGCATCCGGCCTTCGCCCCTTTTCCGTGTCAGTTCCGGGGTGTTTCATCCGTTTGCATCGCGGTGCAGCCCCGGACCGACAGGATCGTTTCGGTGAGCGTTTCTCCGGCCTGCCTGAAGGCGGCTTCCGTTATGTCGGGCCCTGCAGAACCAAGGTTCTGCGCCGCGGCCTTCAAGTCGTTCAGGGTCCGGTTCAGTTCCGCGACCTGCAGGGTCAGGGCGCGGTCATCCCGAGAACCAGCCGTTTCCAGCTGGTCTACAAGCGCGGCAACCTTTCCGTCGACCGATTGCAATCGCTCCTTCAGCGCCGCCGGCGTCATCTCCAGCTTTGAGAGCGCGGCTTCCGTGACCGTTGCAGAAATCCGTTCGCTCGCCTGATCAACGCGGTTGAGCACGACGATGACCAGCACACAGGCGACAATGACGAGAAGGGCTGTCGCGTTGATCAGCGCCAGCAGCAACTGCCCCGGCAGGCGTTTCAGGCGGGTGGCAAGGGTCGGTGCGGTGGTCATTCGGCTTTTCCTCGATCGACAACGAGGGCCTTGCGCTGAACAGCCTTTAACGACGCTGCCCTCTTTGACCCATGAGGGCAACAGGCGGTGCTTCTGTCAATATCTGCAATTTTAACGAGAACACTAAGCTGAAACAAACGCTTGGCTGCTAGAACGCCCCATGACTCCACAAACGGGTTCGCTGACCATGAGACTGTCAAACATCGTCCTTTCAATCGTCTGCGTTTTCGCCGCTTCTGCCCTGATGCAAATGGGCAATGAGAAATTCGAACTCATCGTGGCCGACTACGGCCCGGCGGCACCACTCTTCATCCTTGCAACCGGGTTCTTCCTCATCATCCTCGGCATCGTGATTTTCTTCCGCGCGTTCCGGAGGGCGTGACAGCGGGGACTGAGAGAGCCGAACGATCGCCTTCACAGACTGCCTTGCGCAACTGCGAAACGGGTGAGAGCAAGCGTGGCGGACACGGAAGGCGCAGATCGCCCACGGCAAATCAGCCCGCACGGCGAACGCACAGGATCTCATCTAACAATGGTGGACATTTTTGGGAATGGTACAGACGAGTGGATTCGAACCACCGACCTTCGGAGCCACAATCCGACGCTCTAACCAACTGAGCTACGTCTGCAAAGGTCTTGAATTGGCGCGGACGATACCCGCCCGGGGCGCCATTTGCAAGGGCGTCTTCTAACTCCGTTTCCCATTGCAGGCAAGCGTGAATTTTCGGAAAAAACGGTGCTGTTGAAAAGCAAAAGCCCGGGGCAGAACCCCGGGCCGATTACCCTGCCGCAACTGAAGTGCAGCTCAACCTGATCCGTTGACCTTCAGGTCCTTGAAGGATTTTTCCATGGCTTCCTTGACCGGAGCGGAAACGTCGGTGCCGAGCTTGGTAGCCAGTTCCTGCATTTCCTTGGTCTGCGCGCTCAGAGCGTCGAACTGCTGGCGTGCGAAAGTGGACTGAAGTTCGATGGCTTCAGCAAGGGTCTTTACGGACATGATGTCCTTGATGAAGTTGAAGGTCGCATCAGCGTTGGTTTTCGCTGCGTCGACAGCCTTGTGGTTGAATTCGACAACGCCCTGGCGGGAGGTTTCGAACGTGTCTTCCATCAGGTCGGTCGCGTCTTCAGCAGCGTTCTTGACCTTGGCGTATGCTTCGCGTGCGCTCTCGATGCCTTTTTCAGTGGCTTCGCGGAATGCAGCGGGAACTTCCATTTTCGGCATCGCAAAAGCTTCGAAGTCCGGGAAAGCCGGTGCAGCAGCCGGAGCGGCCTTGGCCTTGGTAGCGCGTGATTTCGGGGCAGCTTTTGCAGTCGTTGATTCTGTCATGATCTCATCTCCTTATGTCCGGATGCGATCACTGGTGCAAATTCCATCCACCGGGTCGTGTCGCCGGCGGACCCTGTCGTCATCCGCAGACCCTACATAGTGCATCTTTTGCTGCATTGCAATATTTTTTTGCACTGCACAATAAAACTTCCGTTGGGTCCGACTGATGTTTGGGAGGCGATCGTGGCAATGAGCTCCCGACCGGAACTCAAATCGCTCACGCCGGCCAGTGCTCCCGGAACCATATGGCACCCTGCTCCGCATCCGGATCGGTGCGGAGCCTTCATTGAACCAGCCACGGCCTCGGGCAGGCGCCTATTTCTTCTGGGCGGCCTTCGCTGCATCCTGAACGGCCTTGGTGGCCGAGTTGGAAAATTCACGCGCCTGCTCGCCAAGGGCTTCCATCTGGCCGCGCAGATAGGTCTGCTGCAGCTTCATCATGTCCTCGACATTGTCGGCCTTGACCAGTTCCTGCGCGAACTTGAACGCCGCGTTGACATGCTCTTCCGCGTAAGTCAGCGCCTTCTTGTTGACGTCGGCAGCATTCGCCTGCACGGCGTTGGCACTGTCTTCGACATTGGTGACAGCCTTGTGCGTGGCACCCATGAAATCGTCAAAGGCCTTGCGCGCCTGGTCGACGCTTTTTTCCGCGAATTCGCGCATTTGCTCGGGGACTTCAAAACCGGTCTTGTCAGTGCTCATGTCAGCGCTCCTCGGATGACGGACGGGCCGGCCCGCATCTTCTCAGTAATATCCTTGCCAAAAATTCGTAACATGCAGATGGCAATCCGGCAAACAAATGGAGACAGATTAACCACGCCTTCATGTAAGTCCTTTAGCAAACTTGCTTTACGTGGACGACGCTAAGCTTTGCTTGTATTAACAGAGTGTTTAATCACGCAGGCAAATTCGACATAGCCTCGCCAAAATTCGGTATCGCCGACCATCGGAGCAACACCATGGACAGTCAGACCCAATCGTTCCTGGAACTGTGTGCCATGAATGATCTGGTCCAGCTCGCCGCCGACAAGCGGGCGGCGTGGCTGTGGTCGTCCGATGGTGCGAGGATCCTGTGGTCGAATGCCGCCGGTGCCGCCTTTTTCTCCGCGCAGACCGTCGCCGATATTTATGCGCTGACGGCTCTGGAGCGTTCGCCCGCACGCCCGCATATCGCGCGTATCGCCGCATCGGGCCTGACCGACCGGTTCAGCATCGACAGGCTCCGGTTCTATCGCGGCCTGAGGGTCATGCTGCTGACCTGCCAGTGCAAGCGGGTCGATCTCGGCAATGGAGAGACCGCGGCCCTGATCGTGTGCAGCGACAAGGGGCTGGCGCTCACCAAGGAGCCAATCCCCGCCTTTGCCCATCTCTTGCGCTCAAACGGGGCGACCGTTTTCCTCGTTTCAGACGGCGCAACAGAAGAGACCTATGGCGGGTTGAACGGCACGCCGGAGACCGTCCCTCTTCCCGAGGGCCAGAAGGTTCTGATCGGCGATTTTGAACTGAACGACCAAAGTCATGACGGCGGGATGCTCCAGATCCCGGCCGGACCGCGCATCTATGTGCTGAGTGACGACCCGCACGAAGAGCCGGTTGAAGACGACGCCGAGCTTCCCGTCGATGAGGGCATTACGGCGGGAGATGTTGCCGCCCTTACGGTTGCCGCCGCAGCCGCCAGCACATTTGCCGCTGACGAACAGGGGGAACCGGCGGACGACGGCGAAACCGAATCTGCCGATCGGGATGCAGCACCGATGGACGATGCGTCCCAACATATCGAAGAAACGCCTGACATCGCAGAAGCTGGAAACATGCCACAGGCGGCAACTGGTGCCGATGCGGGCGAGCCGTTCGGTGAGGAGGAAGTCCGGCCCGTCACCGAAGGCAACGAAGCGACTGCGGAGGAAGAACAGCAACAGGACCCGGATCTCGAAGATACGCTTGACGAGACTGACGCAGAGGCTGAGGCTGAGGCGGAACACGAGGGGGCCGCATCAGAGGCAACCGAAGAAACGGAAGCTGACATACCTGCCGAAACAGAAGCAGATACGTTCCATGCGGCGGACGAAGGTCAGCCGGATACGGATGGCGACGACGCGCTGGAAAGCGCGATGGCCGACGATGCGACGCCTGCCGAAGCAGAGCAGACCGGCGACGGTTCCGAGGACACGTTCGTTTTCCAGCCCAGGCGCCGGCCGGTCCGGTTTGCGTGGAAGATGGATGTCGACCAGCGCTTCACCTTTCTCTCCGACGAATTTGCTGAAGTACTCGGCCCCGACGCCACCGACATTGTCGGCTGCACGTGGGAAGAGGTGTCCGACGAGTTCGGTCTCGATCCGCGCGACAACATCTCAAGGGCGCTGGACAGGCGCGATACCTGGAGCGGCAAGACGGTTGCATGGCCGGTAACAGGAGCCGCACTCCGCGTTCCCGTCGACCTGGCCGCATTGCCCGCTTTCGACCGTAACCGGAAATTCGAAGGCTACCGGGGGTTTGGTGTCTGCCGGACATCCGATGCCGTCCAGGACCCGAGCGGGTTCATCCCCTCGCCCGTGCAAGCGCCTGAAACCACGGCACCTGAAGAAGATGCTGCGCCACAGGAAGATGTCGATCCGGAAGCGGACACGCCTGAACAATCCGTCGAGGCTGAAGACAGCCATGTCGGGGCCGGGACCGGAGAAGATGTCGGCCCCGACGAAGACCTCGAAGACAATCAGCACGACGCCATGGAGGCTGAGGCCACCAACCTAGAGGCGGAGGCGGAGGCCGACGCTCACGAAGGTCAGCCGGTGGCAGACAGCAGCCAGGAAGATCCGGTCGCATCGCCCGATGCGGCTGTGGACGATGCAACTGCGGATGAAGACCCCGGTGTCACCGAAACCGCAGATGCGAGAAACGAGGACGCATCGCCCAGCCCGGACGACATCGGCGACACGGAAGACCCGGGCACAGCGGACGATGTCGAGGCGGAAGAACCCGGCGAGCCGGCAGACACAGACACAGGCACAGACACCGCCGATATTGCCGCGTCTTTGCCAAACCCTGCATCGGAAGAACGTTCAGAGGACATTGCCGCCGATGCGGAAGAAGCGGCACAAAACGCGGAAGACCTGAAGCCCGCAAAACCGGATTCGCTCTCCGGCAAAACATTTCTTGGTGCAAGCGCCGCGGCGCTTGTCGGGTCGCTTGCCAGGTTCAAGGGCAAGAAGGCGCCGACTCCCGCCGCCGCTTCCAATGACCAGGACGATATCCCCGCAGAAGACGTCAGTCTTTCGGAAGACCTGAAGAGCGCCGCGGCTGCTCTCGATGCCGGTCTTGAGGAAGACGTGCCGTCCGAAGATCTCAGCGAGCCTTCCGACACCGAGATGGCAGATCAGGCCCAGGTGACAGAAGAGACCGACGACGGTCCCGGGGGCGTTGCCGACCCTGCGGCAGAGGATGAGGTACCGGACACAGGCGAGACGGAGCGTGAACCGGCCGAAGAGGATGCGGTCTTCGAGAACGAGAACGAGACCGAGACCGAGACCGGGCACAGCCCGGCGGAAGTTGCGGCTTCGGCTGACAGTGAAAGCCTGCCCGATGAGGACGTGTCCGTTGCAGATACCAACGCTGATGCCGATGAGGCCCAGGTCCCGGAACCGGTCGGCATTGCCGGATCGGCGCCACTGAGACCGGCGGAGATCGAAAGCGCGGTGAAGACGCTCGCCAAATCCTACAAGGCGCCGGAGCCAAGAGCGCCGGACCTGTTTGAAGAAGATGCTGGCGCTGAAGCCTCGAGCGAGGCGGAAGCCGCATCGATGGCAGACGCACCGGAAATGGATCATCGGGAAGAAGCAGGTCTCGAAGACGATGACGCTGCTTCATCCAGCAAAGACATCACGGCAGCCCATCAGGACGACGTGCAGGACATCCCGTCGGGCGCGGATACGGGTGATGATGTCGAAGACGCAGTGTCGAAGCCCACAGACGACGAAGACGACGGCACCGATCAGCCCAGCGCCGATCTGCTCCCGGAAACCGATGAAGACCCTGCCCTCGACGAGGAGCGCGAGTTTTTCGAGGAAACAGCTGCTTTCGAACATGAAGAACGCGCTGCTGAAGCAGAAGGCTCAGTTCCCGAAGACGCGGAGCCTGGCCGCAAGACGGGCGAAGTGATTCCCCTCGCAACTGCGCGGCCACGCGTTGTCCCGGTCGACACGTCCGGCCTGTCGCGCCCGGAGCGCCAGGCTTTCCGCAAAATCGCGGAAGCGCTTGGTGCGCGCCTCGAAGGCGACCTTGAAGATTTCGAGGCACCGGACCCGGAAGAAGAAGAAATAGCTGACGATCTCCCGCCGGAGGTCCCGGAAGCCGGCCCCATCGATCCCAGCCTGCTCGACCGGTTGCCGATCGGAATTGCGATCGTTCATGACCGCGAAGTCCTGTATGCCAACAAGGCGCTCCTCTCGATGCTTGGGTATACATCGATCGCGGCGCTATCGGAGGCGGGCGGACTTGAAGCCCTCTTTATTGACGATACCGACGAGTTTGCCGACGCCGTCGGCGTTGACGGCGAAGTCGATGAAGCCATGAAGATGCGTCTCGCCGATGGCGGTGTGCTCACCGTGGATGCCCACATGCATTCCGTTCCGTGGAACGGCACCCGTGGCCTGATGATCTCCATCAGCAAGCGGGAGACAAAACAGACACCGGGGACCGCGGCGCCGACCTCGCCCAATTTCTTCGCCGAGGTGCGCTCCGAGCTCGACAATGCGCAAGACCAGATCGCCGAAATGGACACGATCCTGGAAACCGCCACGGACGGTGTGCTCGTGCTCGATCAGCACGGCACGATCGTGAAGGTGAACGGTTCCGCCGAGGCGCTGTTCAGTGCCAACCGCGCCGACATGATCGGCGCTCCGTTCACGCAGTACCTGGCTCCGGAAAGCAACCGCGCTGCCATGGACTATCTCGACGGCCTGTCGCGCAACGGAGTTGCCAGCATCCTCAACGACGGCCGGGAAGTTCTCGGTCAGGTTCCGGCCGGCGGGCTCATTCCGCTGTTCATGACGATGGGCCGGATTACCAGCCGCGACGACGATCCCAAGTACTGCGCCGTCCTGCGCGACATCACGCAATGGAAGACGGCCGAAGAGGAACTGACACAGGCCAAGCGGCAGGCAGAGAACGCAAGTTCCCAGAAATCGGATTTCCTGGCCAAGATCAGCCACGAGATCCGCACCCCGCTGAATGCGATCATCGGCTTTTCGGAAGTCATGATGGAAGAGCGTTTCGGGTCGATCGGCAACGACAGGTACAAGGACTACCTGAAGGATATCCGCACATCCGGCTCGCATATCATGAGCCTGGTCAACGACCTTCTGGATCTTTCCAAAATCGAGGCGGGAAAGCTCGATCTGAAGTTCACGGCCGTCTCGACCAACGACGTGATCAACGAGTGTGTCGCCCTGATGCAGCCGCAGGCCAACCGGGAGCGGGTCATCATCCGGGCCAGTCTTCCGGACTCCGTGCCGGAAGTGGTTGCCGACCAGAGGTCGCTCCGGCAGATCGTGCTGAATCTTTTGTCGAACGGCATCAAGTACAACAAGTCCGGCGGCCAGGTGATCCTGTCGACCGCGCTTGAAAGCAACGGCGAGGTTGCCCTGCGTGTTCGCGATACGGGGACCGGCATGACCGCAAAACAGCTCGGTGCGGCGCTTGAACCGTTCCGGCAGCTGCACACGTCCAGCCGTGGCGGCGGCACGGGTCTCGGACTGCCGCTGACCAAGGCACTGGTCGAAGCGAACCGCGCGAGTTTCCACATCGATTCAACACCCGATCAGGGAACGCTTGTGGAGATCATCTTCCCGACGCAACGGGTCCTGTCGGAGTAAAACCGACCGGAGCTGATGCGCACCTGGTGCAAATTGCGGCGCAGGAAACGTTTTCTCCGCATGGTCCCCCTTCGATGGAACGGAAAAACCGCTTCGTTCACGTTTTCGTGAACAGGCCGGCGCACATGTGCGGGCAGATGCCGCTAATTAAAAGTAGAGCCTTAAACTCCTGTTTTCCCTTTCATTTTGAACGTTATAGTGGAGACAAAAACTCCAGTTAGTTTTGAATCATTCTAAAATATTGATTTTATTATATTTATTGACTTCTTTGCGACCTGGCGACATATTCCCCGCCAATCGCCACGGCGCTTCAGCCGGGGCGGCATACCAACCGGATCTCTGGGAGAGTTCTATGCGTTCCACCCTTCGCGCCCTGACCGGCGTCCTGGCCATGACCACCGTCACCTTTGCCGCTGCGCCGGCAAGTGCCGCGGACGAGGTCAATATCTACTCCTACCGTCAGCCTTTTCTGATCCAGCCGCTGCTGGATGCCTTCACGGCTGAAACCGGTATCAAGCCGAACGTGATCTTTGCGTCCAAGGGTCTCGGCGAACGGATCGCGGCCGAGGGCGACAACTCTCCCGCCGACGTTCTCTTGACCGTCGACATCGGACGCCTGGACGGCGCCAAGCAGCTCGGCATCACGCAGCCCGTCGACTCGGGTGTGGTCAACGAGAACATCCCCGCACAGTTCCGGGACCCGGAAGGCCACTGGATCGGCCTGACCAACCGCGCCCGCATCATCTATGCATCCAAGGACCGGGTCGACCAGGAGAGTATCACCTATGAAGAACTTGCCGACCCGAAATGGAAGGGCCGCATCTGCACCCGTTCCGGGCAGCACGTCTACACGATCGGCCTGATCGCTTCCATGGTTGCCCATCACGGTGCGGAGAAGACCGAGGAATGGCTTGCAGGCGTACGTGACAACCTGGCGCGCAAGCCGGCTGGAAACGACCGGGCGCAGGTGAAGGCGATCTACGCCGGCGAGTGCGACATTTCCATCGGCAACACCTACTACATGGGTAAGATGGAAACCAACGACAAAGAGCCGGAACAGAAGGAATGGGCCGAATCCGTGCGTATTCTCTTTCCGAACGCCGACGAGCGCGGAACGCATGTCAACCTGGCCGGTATCGTTCTGGCTAAAAATGCGCCGAACAAGGACAATGCGGTCAAGCTGATCGAGTTCCTGTCGTCCGCCAATGCCCAGAAGATCTATGCAGAAACCAACTTCGAATATCCGGTTACGCCCGGCGTCGAGGTTTCCGAGCGGGTCCAGGGCTGGGGTGAACTGAACCCGGATGACCTCTCCCTTGCCGACATCGCCAAGAACCGCAAGACCGCAAGCGAGATCGTTGACAAGGTCGGTTTCGACAACGGACCTGCCTCCTGACCTCGTCGACAAGATAATGCCAGAAGCGCCGCAACTTGCGGCGCTTTTTGCATTCCCGGCAAATTCCCGCTAGAGCTTTCCGCGAGCCACAACGAAGAAACAGATTATTCTTGCTGCGCACTCCTTCGCTTACCCTGACCGACCGTTTATGGCAGATCGCTGCGATCGCGATCACGGGTCTTGTGTTGCTGCCGATTGCCGCCATCGTCTGGATCGCGCTCAGTCCGACGGGTGATCTTTGGGGCCAGTTGCTGCGCACCGTCCTCCCCAGTTCGCTTCAAACAACGCTGTCGCTGATGGTCGGCGTGGGCGTCATTACCGCAGCCGTCGGGGTCGGAACAGCCTGGATCGTGACCATGTGCGAGTTTCCGGGCCGCAGAATCCTCGATTGGGCGCTTCTGGTTCCGCTGGCGGTGCCAACCTACATCGTCGCCTTTGCCTATATCGAGATCCTCGATTACACCGGACCGGTCCAGAGCCTGATCCGATCCGTTTTCGGGTTCAAAACCTCACGCGAGTACTGGTTCCCGGAAATCAGGTCGCTGGGAGGCGCTGTCTTCGTGATGAGCGCGGTGCTCTACCCTTACGTCTATCTGACGGCGCGGGCGAGCTTCCTGATCCAGTCGGCGTCGATGCTGGATGTGTCGCGAACGCTCGGGGCGTCGCCCTACGGCCTTTTCTTCAGGATTGCGCTTCCCCTTGCTCGTCCGGCAATCGCCATCGGCGTGTCGCTTGCGCTCATGGAATGCCTCAACGACATCGGTGCAGTCACCTTTTTCGGCGTGAGAACGCTGACCTTTTCCGTTTATGATGTGTGGCTGAACAGGTCCAGCCTGAGTGGCGCGGCACAGCTCGCCCTTGCCATGCTCCTGATGGTGCTGTTGCTGATCTGGCTGGAGCGACTTGGGCGGAACAGGCAACGTTTCGACGCCGGCAGCAGTTCAAAGCAGCGGGCGCCGACACGCTTTTCCCTGAAAGGTTTCAAGGCAGGCCTGGTACTGCTCGTCTGCTTTCTCCCGATCCTCTTCGGGTTCGTCATCCCCGGACTGCTGCTAGCGGACCGTGCCAGCAGGCGCCTCGACACCCTTCTGACCCCCGGTTTCCTGGAAACGGTCTGGAACAGTTTCAGCCTTGCCGCTATCGCCTCGTTTCTCACCGTCGTCATTTCTGTTGCCCTCGCCTATGCCTTGCGGATCAACAACAAGGGCCCGCTGAAAGCGGCCGTCAGGCTGGCTTCGGTCGGCTACGCCATTCCCGGAACCGTGCTTGCGATCGGCATCCTGATCCCCCTTGCAACATTCGACAACGCACTGGACGCCTGGATGCGCGAGACCTTCGGCATCAAGACCGGTCTGCTCCTGCTCGGCAGTGGCACAGGTCTCGTCTACGCCTACGTTGTGCGCTTTCTGGCTGTTTCCTACGGACAGGTCGAGAGCGGCTTCGGGCGGATCACACCGCACCTGGACATGGCGGCGAGGACCCTCGGGCGCAATACTGGGCAAACCCTCACGCAGGTTCATATTCCGCTATTGAAGCCAATCCTGCTTTCGGCGGCACTGTTGAGCTTCGTCGATTGCATGAAGGAATTGCCCGCGACGATCCTGCTGCGCCCGTTCAATTTCGAAACGCTGGCAACGACCGTTTTCGAGGCGGCCTCGCGCGAGGCCTTCGAGGAAGCCGCCTTGCCATCCCTCGCCATTGTCCTGGTCGGCCTGATTCCCGTAATCTACCTGGCCCGGTCGAGCGCGGCGTCGTTCCGCACGAAGATGTCGCAGCGGACACAAGCCGCCTCCTGACGCCGGTGCTCCTCTGCACCTTGACAGGTTGAGGCCAAATCGTCCCAATGGCGGCATCGGCCGCAATGCTTTTGGGAACAGGGTCTCGAATGGAAAAGAAACATCAGATCAATCTCTGGTACGCCTTCATCGCCATGATGCTCGTACTCATGTTCCAGAGCTGGTGGACGACCTACAAGACCGTAGAGGCGATCCCCTACAGCCAGTTCGAGACCTACCTGAAAGACAAGAAGATCGAAGAGATTTCGATCCGCGAAAACACCATTGAGGGCAAATTCAAGGAGCCTCTGAAAGACGGCAAACAGTATTTCGTGACGACGCGTGTCGAAATCCCGCTCGCCGAGGAACTGACCAAATACGACGTGAAATTCACGGGTGTTGTCCAGAGCACCTTCGTCCGTGACCTCCTGTCCTGGGTGCTGCCGGTCCTGCTTTTCTTCGGCCTCTGGATGTTCTTCATCCGGCGCATTGCGGAGAAACAGGGCATCGGCGGCATGATGACCGTCGGCAAGTCCAAGGCAAAGGTCTATGTGGAGACCGACGTCGATGTTCGCTTCGACAATGTCGCCGGTGTCGATGAAGCCAAGCGTGAATTGAAGGAAGTCGTCGACTTCCTCAAGGATCCGAAATCCTATGGCCGGCTCGGCGCACATGTGCCTAAAGGCATCCTTCTGGTCGGACCTCCGGGAACCGGCAAGACGCTCCTGGCCCGGGCCGTCGCCGGCGAAGCTGCGGTGCCGTTCTTTTCCATATCGGGTTCGGAATTCGTGGAAATGTTCGTCGGCGTCGGCGCTGCCCGCGTCCGCGATCTTTTCGAGCAGGCACGCAAGTCCGCTCCGGCGATCATCTTCATCGATGAACTGGACGCGCTCGGCCGCGCGCGCTCAAGCGGTCCGATGGGGACGAATGACGAAAAGGAACAGACGCTCAACCAGTTGCTGACCGAACTCGACGGGTTCGATCCGTCCAGCGGCATCATCCTGCTGGCGGCAACCAACCGACCGGAGATCCTCGACCCTGCCCTGTTGCGCGCGGGCCGGTTCGACCGGCAGGTGCTTGTGGACCGGCCGGACAAGTCGGGGCGTCTGGCGATCCTCGAGGTTCACATCAAGAAGATCAAGCTCGACCCCGCGACCGACCTTGACCAGATTGCCCAGCTCACGGCCGGGTTTTCCGGAGCGGATCTGGCGACGCTCGTCAACGAGGCGGCGCTTCTGGCAACACGCCGGCAGGCCGACGCGGTCACGCTCCAGGACTTCAACGAAGCAGTGGAACGTGTGGTTGCCGGCCTTGAAAAGCGCAGCCGCATTCTATCGGACAAGGAGCGCAATACGGTTGCTTTCCATGAGATGGGCCATGCGCTTGTCGCAGCCAACCTGGAAGGATGCGACCCGGTCCACAAGATCTCGATCATCCCGCGCGGCATCGGCGCACTCGGTTATACGATGCAGCGGCCGACGGAAGATCGCTTCCTTCTGTCGACGCAGGATCTGGAAAACAGAATGGCTGTCCTCATGGGCGGACGGGCGGCAGAAGAGATCGTCTTTGGCGAGATCTCGACCGGGGCCTCCGACGACCTGCAGAAGGTGACGGAAGTCGCCCGGGACATGGTCATGCGCTACGGCATGGAAACCAATCTCGGCAATCGCGCCTATGCCACTCAGCGCCAGAATTTCCTGAGCCAGCCGGCAGGCGATGTCGCGGAAGTCTCCCCCGACACCCAGCGCGAAATCGACCTGGCGATCAAGGCGCGCGTCGAAACCGCTTTTGCACGGGCCAAGGAACTCCTGAATGAACACCGGCAGGAACTTGATGAAGGGGCCGGCCTCCTGCTGTCGAAGGAAACGCTGACCGACACGGACTTTCCGGCAATCCGCCCGATCGCCGAGCGCCGTGAGAGCGAGGCTGCGGAATAGCGCGGTCTGCGAAGCATTCTTAAGAACGAGCACGAAAAACGCCCTCAACTCAGTTGAGGGCGTTTTGTCTTTTTCCAATGGCGATTTAACGGACCAGTCTGGTGGCCGTCAGACGATCGTTGCCTGGGTCTTTTCCCTGACCTCGTCCAGGCTCACTTCCGGTGCCAGTTCGACAACCTTCAGGCCACCTTCGACGACATCAAAAACACCGTAGTTGGTGATGATGCGATCAACGCATTTCACGCCTGTCAGCGGAAGCGAGCATTCTTTCAGAAGCTTCGGATCGCCCGCTTTCGATGTGTGGTCCATGATCACGACCACCCGCTTCACGCCGGCGACGAGATCCATGGCACCGCCCATGCCCTTGACCATCTTGCCCGGGATCATCCAGTTGGCGAGATCGCCGGTTTCGGCCACTTCCATGGCGCCCAGAATGGACAGATCAATGTGACCGCCCCGGATCATGCCGAAACTGTCGGCAGAGGAGAAATAGCTCGTCTGCGGCAGTTCGGTGATCGTCTGTTTGCCGGCGTTGATCAGGTCGGCGTCGACTTCGTCATCCGTCGGGAACGGGCCCATGCCGAGCATGCCGTTTTCCGACTGGAGCGTCACGTGCACGCCTTCCGGAATGTAGTTCGACACCAGCGTCGGAATGCCGATGCCAAGGTTCACGTAAAACCCGTCTTCAAGTTCCTGCGCAGCGCGCTTTGCCATGTCATCACGAGTCCAGGCCATGATGTTTCCTCCTCAGGCTGCGCGCGTCGTGCGCTTTTCAATGCGTTTTTCGTGATCGCCGACAATGATGCGGTCGACGAAAATGCCGGCGGTGTGGATGTTGTCGGCATCGAGTTCACCGATCTCGACAATCTCCTCGACCTCGACCACACAGACCTTGCCGGCGGTCGCCATCATCGGATTGAAGTTCCGCGCGGTCTTCCGGTAGATCAGGTTGCCTTCCTTGTCGGCCTTCCAGGCCTTCACCAGCGACACGTCGGCCAAAAGGCCGGTTTCCATGATGTAGGTTTCGCCATCGAAATCCTTGTGTTCCTTGCCTTCGGCGATCAGCGTGCCGACACCGGTCTTGGTGTAGAAACCCGGAATACCGGCACCGCCTGCGCGAATTCTCTCCGCAAGCGTGCCCTGCGGGTTGAATTCCAGCTCTAGTTCGCCGTTCAGGTACTGCTTTTCGAAGGTCGCGTTTTCGCCCACATAGGACGAGACCATCTTCTTGATCTGCCGCGTCTGCAGAAGAAGGCCGAGGCCGAAGTCATCGACGCCCGCATTATTGGAAATAGCGGTGATGTCCTTCGCGCCCGACTCCCTGAGCGCAATGATCAAGTTCTCCGGAATGCCGCACAGGCCAAATCCGCCGGCCATCACAGTCATGCCGTCAAAGGTCAGCCCGTCCAGGGCGGCCTTTGCGTCCGGATATATTTTGTTCATGTTTCACTCCCAGTTGAGACCGCATGGTGCGTGACGCGCACATTCGCCGCTCGGTACTTCCCGGTCAAGAGATCTTTGCCGCATTGCAGCGAAAAAGGAGAGGCACGCGCAAACAGCACACTTTTCCTTCTCTTTTCTGAGCTGCCGGGGTTCATTCTGCAGACAAGAACGATGCCGGCGGATCGCATTCTCCTGCGTTTCAACCGCGTTGCAGCGCACAAGGAGAAGCTGCGACGGGTCAGCCCATTTGACCGTTTTGAGCCGCGTTCATGGTTTTTAAAGTCTTAAGATGAAAAATCACGGCACCGACGCGGGACGCAGTGAACCGGTGCGTTTCGCCATTTCGCTATCGAATGAGCACCGAGAGACCCCAGGCGCCGTGTATCCATTCTGGTCAACACTTTTCAGGATCGCAGTGTTTTCCCTGCTCGTGGGCGCAGGGTTGTCCTTTGTCAATGTCTCGGCGGAGGATATTCTGGGTTCCGTCGGCCTCAGCCCGCTGGAACTGTGGATCTACATGATCGAGTTCAAGGACTGGGCGGTCCCGAACATGATCCTCGGCGCTTTCATCGTGGTTCCCGTCTGGCTGGTGCTTTACCTGATCCGCCCGCCGCGCGCCGGTTGACCGCCCGCATCAGTTATCCGCACCAAAGGCCGCCCTTTCATCGCGTTCACGCTGGATCTGCTGGCGTTTCGTGACCAGTGACGCCGCGATCACGCCGATGGTCACCAAACCCACGAGAATGGTGCAGACGGCATTGATTTCCGGGGTAACCCCGAGACGCACCTGGGAATAGATCTTCATCGGCAGCGTCGTTGCTCCCGGTCCGGTGGTGAAACTTGCGATCACCAGATCATCCAGCGACAGTGTGAAGGCCAGCATCCAGCCCGCGATAACGCCCGGCAGGATGATCGGCAGCGTGATCAGGAAGAAGGTCTTGACCGGCGGGCATCCGAGATCTTCGGCCGCCTCTTCGACAGACTTGTCGAAGCCGACAAGGCGGGACTGGACAACGACGGCGACGTAGCACATGGCAAAGGTCGTGTGCGCCAGCATCACGGTCCAGAAACCACGTGCGGTGTCCATGGCCACGAACAGGAGCAGCAGCGACAGACCCAGAATGACTTCGGGCATGACAAGCGGCGCGAAGATCATGCCGGAAAACAGCGAGCGTCCGATGAACCGGCCGGAGCGGACCAGGACCAGGGCTGCCAGCGTGCCAAGCACGGTCGCGATCGTCGCCGATGTGAAGGCGACGCGCAGCGTCACCCAGGCAGCATCGAGCAGCTGATCGTTCTGGAGCAGCGAGGCGTACCATTTGGTGGAAAACCCGCCCCAGACCGTGACCAGCCGGCTCTCGTTGAACGAATAAATCACCAGGAGAACGATCGGCAGGTACAGGAACGAAAAGCCGACGACCAGCGAGGTGATGTTGAACCAGGTCGGACCGCGCGTCATCCGTCTTTCTCCGACATTTTCTGTTGCTGGTTCTGGAACAGCACGATCGGGATGACGAGGATCAGCAGCAGGATCACCGCAACCGCCGAGGAGACCGGCCAGTCCCGGTTGTTGAAGAATTCGACCCAGAGCGTCTTGCCGATCATGAGCGTGTTCGAGCCGCCGAGAAGATCCGGAATAACGAACTCTCCGACTGCGGGAATGAACACGAGGAAGCAGCCGGCGATGATGCCCGGGAGCGAGAGCGGCACGGTGATTTTCCAGAAGGCTTTCCAGGCCGGGCAGCCAAGATCCTCGGCGGCTTCAAGCAGGGTTCCGTCGAGCCTTTCCAGGCTCGCATAAAGCGGCAGCACGAGGAACGGCAGGTAGGAATAGACGATCCCGACATAGACTGCCGCATTGGTGTTGAGGATCACCAGTGGCTCGCTGATCAGGCCAAGAGACAGGAGCAACTGGTTCAGCAGGCCTTCGTTCTTCAGGATACCGATCCAGGCGTAGACGCGGATCAGGAAGCTGGTCCAGAAAGGCAGGATCACCAGCATCAGGAGCGTCGGCCGCCAGGACTGGGGACTGCGCGCCATTCCGTATGCGATCGGATACCCGATCAGAAGCGTCAGGAAGGTTGAGACGGCGGCGATGGAGACCGACGAGAGATAGGACTTCCAGTAGAGCGCGTCCTCGGTCAGCCAGACATAGTTCTCAAACGAAAACTCGGCAAAGCTCTCCGAAAAGGCCTGCCATCCTTCCGACAGATCGAAGGTCGGCACGTAGGGCGGTATCGCGATCGCCGTCTGGGACAGCGAAATCTTCACAACGATCAGGAAGGGTGCCAGGAAAAACAGAAACAGCCAGAAGTAAGGAACGGCGATCAACAGCCGTCCTCCCAGGCTTCGTTTGACCGGAGCAGCGACGTTGTTCTCTGCCATTCTGCCCTCCTATCGTGTCAGGATCACACCGGCGTCCCGGTCGAAGGTCAGGACGACCTTGTCGTCCCAATTGATCGGGTTCTCCACCATCCGGGAAATATTCGCGAAGGTTGCCCGGATCGTATCGTGATCATCCTCACCGACCTTGGCATGGATGATCGACACGTCTCCGAGATAGGCAATGTCCCAGACAATGCCGCCAATCCGATTGACGGCACCCGGTTCCGCTTCTCCATGCGCGATGCGGACCTTCTCCGGACGGATCGCAAACCAGACCGTGTCGCCGACATTGGCCTCCGTTTCCTGGTCGCACTCGATGGCAAATCCGTCCACGACGGACACCAGCTTCGTGAGCGACCCGGCCTTTTCCGCGACCCTGGCCTCGATCA
This sequence comes from Roseibium sp. MMSF_3412, assembly GCF_030733265.1. GTDB lineage: Bacteria > Pseudomonadota > Alphaproteobacteria > Rhizobiales > Stappiaceae > Roseibium. Next base: position 618,167 of record NZ_JASHJI010000001.1, read on the forward strand.
GATTGATATCGCCGATGAAGTCCGCGACATATTTCGAATTCGGCGCTTCGTAGATCTCCGCCGGCGTTGCGACCTGGACCAGTTCGCCCTTGTCCATGACCGCGATGCGGTCCGCAACCGTCATGGCCTCTTCCTGATCGTGCGTCACGATCAGGAAGGTCATCTTCAGGTCTTCCTGCAGCGCCATCAGCTCGAACTGGGTCTCTTCACGCAGTTTCCTGTCGAGCGCGCCGAGGGGCTCATCGAGCAACAGGACTTTCGGGCGCTTTGCCAGCGATCTTGCGAGTGCGACGCGCTGCCTCTGGCCGCCTGAGAGCTGATGCGGCTTGCGCTTGGCGAACTGTTCCAGCTTGGTCAGGCGCAGCATCTCGGCAACGCGGGCCTCGATTTCCTGTGCCGGCATGTTGTCCTGCTTCAGTCCGAAGGCGATGTTCTTCTCCACATTCATGTGCGGAAACAGTGCGTAGGACTGGAACATCATGTTGGAGGGACGCCGGTAGGGCGGAATGCCGGCCAAGTCCTGGCCGTCCAGAAAGATCTGCCCGGACGTCGGTGTCTCGAAACCGGCCAGCATGCGCATAAGCGTGGTCTTGCCGCAGCCGGAGCCACCGAGAAGCGCAAAAAATTCCTTTTCGTAGATCTTGAGGGACAGGTTGTTTACGGCCGTGAAGTCACCGAACATCTTGGAGACGTTCCGAAACTCGATGAAGGGCGGATGATCCGGGCTCTCCCACGGACTGAACTCCCTGCGCACCGGTCCCATCGATTTTTTCGCCACGGCAATCCCTCACCCCTAAGAGACGTCAACAAAACAAAAAACCAGGCCCGGTTGGTGGGGCCTGGTTTCCATTCGTCACGTTACTGACCGCTTTTCACCGATGTCCAGGTGCGGGTCACGATCCGTTGCACCTTCGGCGGATAAGGGGTGGTGGTGTAAAGGTTGCTCACCGTTTCCTCGTCCGGGTAGATCGCCGTATCGCCGATCACGTCCTCGTTCAGGAGCTCCTTGGACGCCTCGTTGCCGTTGGCGTAGTAGACGTAGTTGGAGGCCTTTGCCATGACGTCGGGCCGCATGATGTAGTTGAGGAACTCGTGTGCCTCTTCCATGTTCGGCGCATCGGCGGGGATCGCCATCTGGTCGAACCACATCTGTGCGCCTTCCTTCGGAATGACGTATTCCACGGTCACACCATTGTCGGCTTCCGCTGCGCGGTCGCGTGCCTGCAGAACATCACCGGACCAGCCGACAGCAACGCAGATGTCACCGTTGGCAAGGGCGTTGATATATTCGGAAGAATGATACTTCTGGATGCTCGGGCGAATTGACTTGAGAAGCTCACCCGCCTGCTCGATCTCGCCGCGGTCCTTGCTGTCCGGATCGAGACCGAGATAGTTCAGCGCGGCCGGGATCATTTCGGTCGGCGCGTCCAGCATGAAGACGCCGCACTCTTTCAGCTTTTCAATGTTCTCCGGCTTGAACAGAAGGTCCCAGCTGTCGACAGGCGCGTCTTCGCCGAGGGCTTCCTTCACCTTTTCGACATTGTAGCCGATACCTGTGGTACCCCACATGTAGTTGATGGAATAGGCATTGCCGGGGTCGTATTTTTCAACACGCTCTTCGATGTCCTTCCACATGTTCGACAGGTTGGACAGCTTGGACTTGTCGAGTTCCGTGAAAGCGCCGGCCTGGATCTGGCGAGAAAGGAACGTGCCGGTCGGAACGACGACGTCATAGCCGGTGCCACCAGCCAGAAGCTTGGTTTCCAGGACCTCGTTGCTGTCAAAGACGTCATAGACGACCTTGATGCCGGTCTCCTTGGTAAAGTCTTCCAGGATCGATTCATCAATATAATCGGACCAGTTATAGACATTCACGGTCCGGTCCTGGGCGTTGGCGATGCCGCTCAAGAGGCTGAGGGCTGCGACCCCGGTCAACAAAGTCTTCACAGTCATTTAGAACTCCCCTTCAGAGTTTCAGCGTTGGCCGTTTTCGGCCTTGTTCCTGATTGTAAACGGACATTTCCGTTTCGTTTATTGTTCTCGTTCGAACATTGGCGACGCGCCGGTTGTTTGTCCAGCGTCGATTTTGGGCACAGGTTGCATCAAAGATAGGTTTGACGTTCAAGCGAGGATATCTCCCGCCCGAATTCGTTCAGTTCCTCCCGTTTGATTTCCGTCAGCACCTTGTGCATTTCGGCCCCCACGGCCCTTTTCATCAGTTTCGAAGCCTCGAAGGCGTCGATGGCCTCATCCATCCACGGTGTCAGGCGTTTTTTGCGTTTTTCATAGGCATTTCCCGTCACCGGCGCCGGCGGGTCCTTTTGCTGCTCCAGGCCTTCCAGCATTCCCGCCAGAATGCCCGTGAGCACGAGATAAGGATTGGCATCCGCACCGGCGATGCGGTGTTCCACCCGTGCGGCTTCCGGACTGGAAGCAGGCACTCGCAGCGCGACGGACCTGTTGTCATAGCCCCAGCAGATCGAGGCCGGTGCATAGGATCCCGGCTGCATCCGGCGGAAGCCGTTGAAGGTCGATATGAACAGCAGAAGCGCCTCGGGCATGGTCTTCAGCAAGCCGTTGATGGCGTGGCCGAGCCGTTCCGGCCCCTTGTCCGGGTCCGCGAACAGATTGCCGTTCCCGTCTTCCATGGAGACATGCACATGCATGCCGTTGCCCGGCCATTCGACGAAGGGCTTGGCCATGAAGGACGCCTTGAGTTCATGCTTGCGGGCAACGCCGGCGACGAGCCGGCGGAGCAGCACGACGTCATCGGCGGCCAATAGCGGGTTGCGGCGGTGATGCAGGTTCAGCTCAAACTGGCCGGGCGCGGCTTCCGAAACCGCGGCATCGGCCGGAATGCCCTGCGCTTCGCAGGCCTTGCGCAGATCATCGACCACCGGCAGCAGCGCTTCCAGGTCGGACAGCGCATACATGTTCTGGCGCGCCGGACCGAGATGGGTCGAGAACAGAGGCTTGGGCTGCTCGGTCCAGTCTCCGTCGCTTTCCTCGAACAGATAGAATTCCAGCTCGAAGGCGCAGGTTGCCGTCACCCCGAATTCGGATTTCAACCGCTCGACCATGTTTTCAAGAACGTGGCGCGGGTCCGCCAGAAACGGTTCTCCGTCCCTGTCATACATCGACAACAGCACCTGCGCGGTCTTGCGCTCCGTCCAGGGCACCAGTTTTAGGGTCTCGGGAATGGGCCAGCAGACACCGTCCTTGTCGCCCGTTTCCAGGTGCATACCGGTCGCCTCCACTTCCCGTCCCCAGACATCGAGGCCGAAGAGGGAATAGGGAAAGGCAACGCCCTGCTCGAAGACCTTTTTCAGCGCCTTGCCCGGCAGCCACTTGCCGCGAAGGACACCATTGGTGTCGGGCAGAACCACTTCAAGCGTGTCGAGATCGGAATGTTCGGCCAGAAAGGCGTCAAAATCCACCTTCCACCCGGGCTCGGCCGGATGTTCCAGAATCTGGTGGGGTAGTTCGTTCATCTAGAGTGCCAATCGCCCCTGCGTTCAGGCAAAGCCGCCCGGCACATCCCTGTTGCCCGGCTCTCAGCTTTCGTTTGCGTCCTTTTAAAAAATGTGATCACTTTCTGAAAGACCTGTCAAGGCAGATCGCATGTGTTGAGAATTTGTAATGGTTGGGAGACCCCGTTGGCTGCCCGGAATTCCGAACGGACAAACAGGCCGGCAGGCAACGGCGCCGCAACGCCGACGACGCGCGGGGCAACGCGTGGACAGGTCGATGCCGCGATCCGTTCGGGGCTCCTGACCGGCCGGTTCATTCCAGGAAAGGCCGTGACGATACGCGGCCTTGCCTCGGAACTCGGCGTCAGCCCGATGCCGGTGCGCGAAGTGCTTCAAAGGCTTGCTGCCGAAAACGCACTGGAAGTGAAAAGCAATGGCCGGGTCCAGGTGCCGGACATGACGCCGGAACGGTTTGACGAAGTCCTGAAAGCCAGGCTTTTGCTGGAGCCGGAACTGGCGGAACGCGCGTTGCGCAGCCTTACCAGGCAGGACATCAAGACACTGACCGTGATCGACGACGAGATTGACAGCTGCATTGTCAGCGGCGACGCGGAAGCTTACATGCAGCTCAACCACGCCTTCCACTTCCATATTTATGCAGCGTCCGGCTCACAGGTCCTGCTGCCGCTCATCGACAGTCTCTGGCTTCAGTTCGCACCGTTCATGCGTACGGTCTACGGGCGCGTTGGAACGGTCAATCTCGTGGATCAGCACAAGGAGGCCATTCGCGCGATCGAGCAGACTGACGCGCCGGCGCTGCGGGCCGCCATCTCCGGTGACATCACCGATGGCATGGGGCTTCTCGGCAAGGAAATCCTCAAGAACACGCCAGGTGGTTGATCCGGCCTGCAGACCGTGTCATTTTGTGATCACAAAATTGCGGCAGCGGTGCGACTCAGACCACAGCCAACGTCCGCTTTGCCGATGCGAAAGACCCGACCCAGACCGACCTGCCTGACTTTGACAAGACCCCGGAGCCTCCCGTGAGTGATCAGACGCCGACCAGCACCCGTCCCAACGCAGCCGACAGCTTGCGCGGTGTTCCCGACGGCGATGCCGCGCGCGAGTGGCTGCATGCCCGCAACATCGAGGACATCGAATGCATCGTCCCCGACCTTGCCGGGGTCGCACGTGGCAAGATGATGCCGGTGGAGAAATTCTTCTCCGGGCCCGTGATGACAATGCCCGCCTCCATCTTCGCGCAGACGATCTCCGGCGACTATCCGGACGATGACGAGCGCTTCCAGCACAATCCGACCGATGGCGATCTCTATTTCCGGGCGGATTACAGCACTCTGACATCGGTGCCGTGGGAGAGCGATCCGACCGCCCAGCTCATCCATGACGCCTACACGCGCCAGGGTGCACCGGTCGAGACCGCCCCCCGTAACGTTCTGAAACGCATTTTGAAACTCTATGATGACAAGGGATGGAAACCGGTCATCGCACCTGAAATCGAATTCTACCTGGTGCGGCCCAACACCGATCCGGACTACCCGCTCGAACCGCCGACAGGCCGCTCGGGCCGTCCGGAGGTCGGCCGCCAGTCCTATTCCATTTCCGCCCTGAACGAATTCGACGAACTCATCGACGATATTTACGACCTCTCCGAACAACAGGGTCTGGAGATCGATACCCTCATCCACGAGGAAGGCGCAGCGCAGATGGAAATCAACCTGCGCCACGGCAATCCGCTCGCCCTTGCGGATCAGGTCTTCCTGTTCAAGCGAACGATCCGCGAAGCCGCGCTCAGGCACGACATGTATGCAACCTTCATGTCCAAGCCGATGTCGCATCAGCCCGGCTCTGCAATGCATATCCACCAGTCCGTCATCGCCCGGGAAACCGGGCAGAACATCTTTGCGGGCGAGAACGGTGAAGAAACGCCGGCATTTCTCTCCTTCATCGCCGGGCATCAGGTCTACCTGCCCAAGGTGACCTGCATCATGGCGCCGTTCGTGAACTCGTACCGGCGCTTTTCCAAGACATCGACATCGCCGGTGAATGTCTACTGGGGCTATGACAACAGGACGGTGGGCCTGCGTGTGCCCTATTCCAGCCCGGAGGCACGGCGGCTTGAGAACCGCATTCCGGGGTCCGATGCCAATCCCTATCTTTCGATCGCGGCGAGCCTTGCCTGCGGCTATCTCGGCATCGTCAACGAACTGAAGCCGGATGCGCCCCGCAGCGACGACTGCACCGAGCTTGCCAAGTCGCTGCCACGCGGCTTGCCGGAGGCGGTTGCCCAGTTCGAAAATTCCGACGAGATGATCGAGGTGTTCGGCGAGCAATTCGTCGCCACCTACCGCGCCATCAAATACGAAGAATTCGAAACCTTCATGTCCGTGATCAGTGCCTGGGAGCGGGAATATCTCCTGCTCAACGTCTGATCCGTTCCCCCTTTTCCCGGAGTTCATGCCATGACGGCCCATTCCAACATCTACCCGACAAAGGCCCTGCAGGAGATCGATGCCGCCCATCACTGGCATCCGTTTTCGGACATGAAGTCCCTTAATGCCGAGGGAAGCCGCATCGTCACGTCGGCCGATGGCGTCTGGATCACGGATTCGGACGGCAAGAAAATCCTCGACGGAATGGCGGGCCTCTGGTGCGTCCAGGTCGGTCATGGCCGGACCGAAATCGCCGACGCCGTCTATCGGCAGATGAACGAGCTTGCCTATTACAACACCTTCTTCAAGACGACCCACCCGCCGGCAATCGCGCTCTCGGAGAAGCTGGCGAAGCTTGCCCCCGATCACATCAACACCGTCTTTTACTGTTCATCAGGTTCGGAAGCCAACGATACGGTTTTCCGGATGGTTCGCACCTACTGGGACAAGATGGGCAAGCCGGACAAGAAGGTCATCATCGGCCGTTGGAACGGCTATCACGGATCAACCCTTGCCGGTACGAGCCTGGGCGGCATGAAGGCCATGCATTCCCAGGGCGATCTGCCGGTGGCGGGCGTCCACCACATCGACCAGCCCTACTGGTTCGGCGAAGGCCAGGATATGAGCCCGGAGGAATTCGGGCTTCATGCGGCACGCAAGCTGGAACAAGCGATCGACGAAATCGGCGAAGACAATATCGCCGCCTTCATTGCCGAACCGATCCAGGGTGCGGGCGGGGTCATCATTCCGCCAGAGACCTACTGGCCGGAAGTGCGCCGTATCCTTGACGAGCGCGAGATCCTGTTTGTCTCCGACGAAGTCATTTGCGGCTTCGGACGTCTCGGTGAATGGTTCGGCTCCAGCTATTTCGGCATGAAGCCTGACCTGATGCCCATTGCGAAGGGGCTGACGTCGGGTTACCTGCCGATGGGCGGCGTGCTTGTTTCCGACCGCGTGGCGGACGGTCTGATGAATGCGGGCGACGATTTCAATCACGGCTACACCTATTCCGGTCATCCCGTCTGTGCGGCGGCCGCACTTGCCAATCTGGAGATCATCGAACGGGAAAGCCTGGTGGACCGGGTCAAGTCCGATATCGGACCCTATCTGCAGGAGCGCTGGCGCACGCTCGGCGATCACCCGCTTGTCGGCGAAGCCCGCATGACCGGCCTGATGGGGGCGCTGGAACTCGTGCCCAACAAGGATGATCTGAAAAAAGCGTTCCCAGACGTCGGCACGGTCGGCACGATCTGCCGCGATATCTCGTTCCAGAACGGCATGGTCATGCGTGCCGTCCGGGACAGCATGATCATCTCGCCGCCGCTGGTGCTCAGCCACGAAGAAGCCGACTTCCTCGTCAAGACGGCGGAAAAGACGCTGGACGATACGTATCAGACGCTGAAAAAGGATGGCTGGCTCTCCTGAGCCGGCTGTGCAGCTGCAGGATCACGCCGTACCGAAGGAGATGATCCGCTCGATCAGCCAGAAGCTGGAAAGACTGCCGATCGCGTAGGCCATGCAGAGGCTGACGGGCCGGTAGGCGAGCAGGGGTGCTTTCGTCAGCAGCTTTGACACCACGGCCAGCACTGCAAGTGCTGCGACAACAAAGGCGAGCTGTCCTGCTTCCACGCCGACATTGAAAGCGAGTAGCGCAAGCGGAATGTCCGACTGCGGCAATCCGATTTCCTTCAGGGCACCCGCAAACCCGAGGCCGTGCAGGAGCCCGAAGGCGAAGGTCACCAGCCAGGGTGCCGACTGGGAAAGCCGGACCCGACCGTCCCCGCTGAGCGCGATTTCGCTTGCCAGGAAGACGATCGACAGGGCGATCACGGCCTCCACCGGCGCAGGCGGCAATGTAACCCAGCCGAACGTCGCCGCCGCAAGCGTGAGGCTGTGCGCGACGGTGAACGCGGTCACCGCGCCCACCAGCCGCCAGAAGTCGCGGATAAGCACCAGCAGCGCGAACACGAACATCAAATGATCCCATCCCTCAAGAATGTGTTCGAAGCCGAGGCCGACATAGGCGGTAAAGACATCCAGCGGTCCGGGATTCAGGGGCACAATCGCGCTTGGCTCGGCGGCGGTCAGGCGAAGCGAGACCGTCGTGCTTTCCAGGGGCGAAATCCGAACAAGCACATCCGTCCGGGTTTTCTCCAGCCCCGGAATGGATACGGTGCCGCCCGGGAGAAGGCCGTTGCAAACCGCGGTCCATGATGCTTCCCAGGCACCTTCCCGCGCGGTCGGCAGAGGCCCGGTTTGCGGGGCACATCCGGCGGGAAGCGACAGATCAATCGGCATGGGCCGTCCGGAGACATCCGGCTTGCGCCAATAGACCTGCCAAGTGTTCTCTCCCACCTGTTCCAGCGACGCGTAACCGGGCTGGAGGGCATGGCCGTGAGCTGCGTTGTGACCGCTGAAGGCTGCGCACAAGAGGACAAAGGCCAGACAGACCTGCCGGATCATTGCGTCGCCTCCGGCAGAACAATGCGGTATCGCTGCCGCATGGCTTCAAGCGCGTCCGCCCTGATCTCCTGGGCTCTCTTCTGGGTCCAGTCGGTCACAACATCTTCCCTGACAAGTTCGAACCCAAGCACTTCCGAAGGCTGGTACTCCGTCACGCGAACCAGATGCGCGCCGTATCCGGATTTGACAGGTCCCTGCCACTCGTTTAGCGGCAACGCTTCGATCTTTTCAAAGGCGCCCTCGCCGAAGAGGGCGTCGATCCGCGCTTTTTCAGACAGGCGCATCCGGAACGGCAACAGCGTCCGTTTGCCCAACTGTTCCGCGTTTCCTCCCTTTTGAAGGTTCGCCAGGAGTTCTTCAACCAGTTCCTCATCAGCGGTCGGGCCAAGAAAAACCTGCTCAAAGGCGATCCGCCCGGGCCGGCGGTAATAGGGCTCGTTGTCCGCGTAGAAGGCGGCAAGGTCCTGTTCCGTCGGTTGCTGAGACCGGGCCGCGGATGTCGCCAGAAAATCCATCTTCTGGGCAAGGCGGCGGCGGATGACCGTGTCTCCCTGGTTCAGTCCAAGTCGCAGCGCTTCGCGAACGAGAATTTCCTCACGTACATAACCGTCGATGAGCGCCTCGATCTCGTCCGGGTCCGGCGCGCGCTGCCATGTGGCGCGGTATTCCTCGATCAGCCGATCGAGCTGCTGCTGCGTCACGACGATGTCTTCGCCCGACTGTTCTTGCTCGGTCTCCGAGCCCGGTGCAACAAGACCGTAAACGGCGAAGATGAGAGCGCCGAGCAGCAGAAAGTGAAGCAGGGGCTGACTGAAAAACCGACGAGTACCGGACATCGCTGAACTTTCAATACTTCGATCTGTCTCGTTGCCCCGGCGGCTTCGCCGGTTCCGTTTGCCCGTGGTTCACGCGGGACTGCGCAACATAGGCCGCCACAACCAGCTTGTTGCCCGAGTTAAGGGTGCTGCCAGCCTTAAGCAGCGGCTCAAGGCTGGCACCGAACGCCCAGTTTTGCCGCTGAGAAAACTGCCGCGCGATCAGAACCGATCCGCCTGGCCGATTGCCTGCGAAGGCCGTCAGGACATTGAAAATCTTGTCCCGGATGGAAGGAGAACCGACACCATGATGTATCGCCAGCGCTTCGACGATCGACTCCAGTTTTTCCAGCGGCTGTCCCGGGTCGCTCAGAAAAGCCTCGAGCCTGGCGATCCCGTTTTCCCCTTGCTGTTCTATCAGCGCCGTCGCGAACGGACCCAGATGCTCCGCCCACTCCCAGTCCATGGCGCGGTCGATGTAGTTGTTGACCAGGGCTTGCGCTTCTGCAGACCGGTTCAACCCCAGGAGGAGCGCAAGGATTGGGCGATAGGCGTATGCGTCGCGGGAGCGAAGTCTTTCTGTCAGGTAGCTCACCGAAACGTCTGTCTTCAGCTGGCTCAGGAGCGCATAGGGCGCGCGATCAATCTCCAGCAATGCCAGCTTGCTCAACTCGGGGTCGGGATGTCCGAGATATCTGACAAACTGCCCAAACCGGTCCGGATGGTAGTCTTCCTTGCTCCATTCAGGCGCATTCGCAACAACATCCTCGAGCGCCCGCCGGTAGTCGCCATTCACGTAGGCAACCCGGATCCACGATCCGTTTTCGCGCACGCCGAACAGAACAGCGTCTTTCCGGTTTTGAACGAGTTTTCTGCGTGTGGCGCTGTCGATCAGGAATGGTGGCGGATCTATCTCCCCGTTGCCCCGCAAGACCTTCGCAACGGCGTAGGAGAACCCGTTTTCAGGGTCGGGCCGTGCGAGAACGGCGGCCCGTCCGGTCAACACCCAGTCCACTGCTGTCCGGGCTGGCACGTAGTTGTGAAAGGAGCAGGCCTCGGCGCTGGAGAAGAGCGCGACGGAAGCTGACCCGAGCGCCACGCTGCCGCTCAAAACGGTTCTGTGCAAACACTTTTGCAGCCGCCTGAGCGGACTAGGTCGCGAGGTCGCGTCGCGCATGCAGGTCACCTTCCCGGGCAGGCAGTCTCACTGGCCCTTTTTCTTCACGCTGTCCAGAACCACCAGCGCCAGATTGAAAACCCCGAAAACGAGGATCGCGCCGAACACGAGGACGCCGAGCTGCTTCGTCCCCATTCCGACCGGCAGATTGAACGCCATCACGATCATGCCGAATAGCGCAAGCAGCATGATCATCGGGAAAATCGTGTCTTTGAGTTTCATGCGGAGCCCCTTTTGTCCGTGGCCGGGAACGGCAAGGCAATGACTGCCCCGCCGGCTCCATCATAAACCGGGTACAACCTGCCGCAACGACATGCTTCAAGGCAGTCCTGATTGGAGACCCTCATGATCAGCTGTCCGGCGAGAACCAGATCGGTGAGGTGTAGGCCCGTTCCTGCTGCGCCGTCGGTGCGCCTTCGGGAATGTCCACCCCGTAGCGGAAGGCATCGTAGACGTACCAGGGCGGTGTCGGGATCTCCAGGACACGCGCATAATAGAAGGCGCGCTCTGCCGGATCGAAATCCGGGTCGGTCCAGATGGTCGCCAGTTCCGATGCTCCGATCGTGTTGGTCCAGCTTGCGCTCGCCACGTCAACGGTATTGCCGACGGGCGGCAGCTTGCCATCGCCTCCGGGCTGGCGGTCATCGGACCAGGCGACGTCGTAGACCTTCTCCTGGGTGTTGCCGTCAGCGTCCAGCCAGCCCTTGACGATCTGGATACGGTCAAGGTTCGCCCCGACCGCATCCCGCAACGCGTAGACCATGAAAGACGGTGCCTCGGTCGCGTCCGGTTTCGGCATCAGGTCACCACCCATCGGCACGCCCTTGCGGTAGCCGAGCAAGGCCGGATTGCGCGTCTGCATGTCCTGATCGGTGAATTCCCAGCCGCCGAACAGCCGCACCATGATGCGCGGGCCGGTGGTTGCATAGACCTCCTTGCGCTGCATCGCGTCGAAAATGGATTCGCGCGTGTTTTCCTCCGCCCAGACACCGGTGATACCGGAAGATACCATCTGCCAGGCGAACAGCTCGCCGTTTTCTGTCTTCACAAACGGATGTGTCAGACGTTCTGCAGAGGGTTCGTATCCGGTGTGCTTGCCGAAGAAGTTTTCCTCCTCGAAGGTCGCCAGTCCCGTGTGACTGTCGGTTGCACCGGAAAAGCCGAATTTATATGGGTTTGTGCCGAATTTTTCTTCCAGCAGAAACCCGTTCTTGAGCGCTTCGCGCGCGTATTCGCCTGCAAGCATGTCATTGGTCTTGGCAGTGGTCAGATCCAGATTGCCGGCATCCCAGTTGTAGTAGTCCGCGAACTCGTCGTTGGGAGACAGGAACGGGTGGGCCTCACCATCGCCCTTTATCTGGGTGATTTCGTAGAGCGGCTCCCACTTGGCGCGTTGCTCGACGTAGTTCTGATCCAAGGCCTTGCCCGTAAACTGCTTGTCCATCGGGAACATGACGCCATTGGAGAGGTTGCCGTTATGTGCCAGCGCAAGCACCGCACCGTTGGTCTTTTCCTCGTAGGTCTGCATCCACTCGTAGAGATCGAGCGGATCGGGGCTTCCGAACGGCGGCGTCATGGTGAAGGGAACGACCTGCCCGGCCCTTTCGGAGCCGTCCCGGAAAATCACGTTGCGGTGCAGGTTGTTGCCCTTGTCGAGCGAGGTCCACTCGAAACCGATCAGCGCCGTGAAGCGTCCCGGCTCATTGAACGCATCGGCGGTTCTGACATTGTCCGACCAGATCGACGCGAAGCGCCGCGCGCCCGGCTGATACTGGGCGAAGAGGTCCGGATTGACCTGTCCCTGGCTGAATTGCGTGATCAGGTCGATGGTTGCGGCCACCGCCTCCTGACCTCCGGCCCGGTAGCCTTCCGACCATTTTCGCCCTTGCTCGTACTTGGTTACCCCGGGCGCCGCATCCAGAATATCGGTGATCAGGCCCATTCCGTCGGAGTGTTCCGTTATGACGAGCCAGTCCAGCGGACGGTAAAGGCGCACCGGCTGACCCGATGAGGCCGTGATTTCCTCGCCGCGCGCGAAGCGCCAGGCCTGTTCCTGCGTTAATCGCGCGCCAAACCCGCCCGCATCCATGGACTGGCCGGTGTGCAGATGGGTGTCGCCCCACAGCGGATGCTCCGGAAAATTCCGCCCCGCATAAGGGGAATAGGCTTCGCCAGGGTAAACATCCTGCAGCTGGTCCTCGTTGACGTCGAATTCCTGTGCTACGGGCATTGATGCCACGGAAAAACAGGCCAGAATCGCAAGGCTCACGGTACGCATTGAAGTCCTCCCACAACGAACGCTGCGTAAAGTAATGCACATTCAAGGTGGCAGGAGAAGCTTGCCAATTTTGGCGATGTTATTGAGTAACATTGCTTTTTTTAAGTTTGGCTCGCCTGGCCTCCGTCAGCTCTTCCCGGACAATTTTGTTATTCTGTAGTGTCGGATATGCTCAAGCCTGGACGTTCCTCGGTCATCGATCCTGTAAACCGGAGACCAAAACGATGCTGTTTTCCGTGCTGATTTATGCCAGCGAAGATATCATGGATGCTGTTTCACCGGAGGAGCATGCCGAAATCATGCGCCACCACCGCGCCTTTCACGAGCACACCAAGACAAGCAAGTCCTTTGCCGCCGCGACCAAGCTGATGTCGACCGGAACCGCCGTGACCGTCAACAAGGAAAGCGGCGACTACCTGGTCACCGACGGCCCGTTTGCGGAAACCAAGGAGCAGTTCATGGGGTTTTACCTGATTGACTGCCCATCGCTCGAGGATGCCATCGACACGGTGAAGCTGCTGCCTCTTGAATATGGGCGGGTTGAGGTGCGTCCGGTCGAATATTTCGAAGGTGCCGATTTCAACAATGCCGAACGCCTGGTTATCGACGCATCTTAGGGCAGCCCGCCCGCGTGTGCTGGCCGCCCTGAACCGGGCGTTTGGCGATATCAACCTTGCAGAAGACGCCTTTCAGGAAGCCTCGCTCAAGGCACACAGAACGTGGCAGCGGGACGCTCTTCCCAAGGATCCGACCGCGTGGCTGATCATTGCCGGCCGAAATGCCGCGATCGATGCCTTCCGGAAGAAGCGCCACGAAACCCTCACAGCGCCGGAAGACCTGGAACCCCTGCATGAGGGACCGCACCCGGAAGAGGCATTGACGGTCAAGCTCGATCGCGCCGCCTACCGGGACGACGTGCTGCGGCTTCTGTTCACCTGCTGCCACCCTGTTTTGCGGCGGGACCAGCAGATTGCCCTTGCCCTCAAGATCGTTGCCGGACTGTCGGTTGACGAGATCGCGCGGGCTTTTCTCATACAGCCCAAAACGATGGAGCAGCGGATCACACGTGCGAAAAAACGTCTGCAAGCTGCAAAACTCCGCTACGAGGAACCGGATGCAAAAGGACGCGCCGAGCGGTTTTCAACCGTAGCCAACGCAATCTATCTTCTGTTCAACGAGGGCTACTCCGCCTCGCAGGGGTCTTCGCTCATTCGGCTGACCCTGTGCGAGGAAGCAATCCGGCTGGCGCGCCTGCTTGTTCGCCTGTTCCCGGAGGAACCGGAACTGCGCGGTCTTCTGGCCCTGTGTCTTCTTCAGCATTCGCGCCGCAAGACTCGCGTCTGCGTGGACGGTGATGCCATCACGCTTGAGCAGCAGGACCGGTCCGGCTGGGATCGCAGGAACATTGCCGAAGGCACCGTTCTGCTCGAGGCGGCTCTGCGCAAGGGAACGCCCGGCCCCCTGCAGGTCGAGGCCGCCATCGCGGCAACCCATGCGCACGCGCCCAGCTACGAGGAGACCGACTGGGTGGAACTGGACCGGCTCTACCGGGCCCTGGAAATCATCCGTCCGTCGCCTGTCGTGTCGCTGAACCGGGCGGTCGTCATCGCCAGACTGAAAGGTCCGGAAGCGGCACTTGCCCTTCTGAGCGGGCTCGCGGTTCCGCTTGAACGATATGCAAGCTTCCACGCCGCCAGAGCCGCCTTCCAGTCGGACCTGGGACAGACTTCAGCGGCGTTGAAATCTTATGAACTGGCGCTCGACCACGCGGGCACCGAGGTGGAACGCAAGCATATCCGCTCAAAGCTTGAAACCCTCGGTGCAAAGCTCAATTGCGGCCAGGATCAGGACCTGTAACAAAGGCCTTGCCCTAGGTAATGGACCCATAAATGAGACTGAAATGGCATGCGAAATGGCGAATTCACGTTAGGAAGGGTGCGCTGAGCGGGCTTCCTGCCCGGTCAAGCACGCTGGCGCCACGGGGTGAAGCCATTTCCATGTCCTTCGGATTTGACCGGCTTGCTCCTCCTCGGCGTTGCGAAAGGCTTGAAAATGAACCACATTGCCTGCGCTTCCGCGCCTTGATGAGAAGCAAGCCACCTCAAACCATTTCGGCCTCATTTATGAGTCCATCACCTAGACCGAGCGGGTTATGCCGCCATCGACACGGATGTTCTGACCCGTTATGTAGCCGGCGCCATCCGATGCGAGAAACGCGACAACCGATGCAATCTCGTCAAAGGACCGGCCGTAGCGCCCCATGGGGATACGTGCGCGAAACTCTTCTTTTTCCGGGAGACTGTCGATGAAGCCCGGCAGGACGTTGTTCATGCGAATGTTGTCTGCGGCATATCTGTCGGAAAACAGCTTTGTGTAGGCCGCCAGACCTGCGCGGAAGACGCCCGACGTCGGGAAAACCGGGTCCGGTTCGAACGCGGCAAAGGTGGAAATGTTGATGATCGCCCCTGTCTTCTGCGTCTGCATGACGGGGGCAACAAGGCGCGTCGGACGAACGACATTCATGAAATAGACGTCCAGCCCCGTGTGCCAGTCCTCATCGCTCAGATCGAGAACGGGGGCTCTGGGACCATGGCCTGCGCTGTTGACCAGCACATCCACCCTGCCCCATCGCTCCAGCGTCAGATCCACAAGCCGTTTCAGATCGTCGTTGGACTGATTGGACCCGGACACGCCGATGCCGCCCAATTCGGCGGCAAGCGCCTCACCCTTGCCAGACGACGAGAGAATTGCGACCTGAAACCCATCCTGTGCCAGCTTGCGCGCGCTGTCCGCCCCCATTCCGCTGCCGCCTGCCGTCACAATCGCCACTTTTGTTTCCGTCATTACCGACTCCTCAACTCACCAAAACTCGGCGGAAAGCTAAGCCCGCCGCGCCGCCTTGACCAATCATATTCGATGCCGATAGACTGTAGAAAAATTACTGGCTTGAATTCCATGCGTTCGCCAAAACTTCAACATATCAGGATGTTCGACGCCGCCGCCCGTCATTTGAATTTTCGGCTGGCCGCCGAAGAGCTCAATCTCACGCAAGGCGCGGTGGCTCAGGCTGTTCGCGCCCTCGAAGCTGATCTCGGTCTCCTTCTGTTTGAAAGAAGAGCCCGCGGGCTGGCTTTTACCGAGGCCGGCAAACGCTACCATTCCGAAACCTCGAAAGGCCTTGCGATCATCAACGAGGCCACAAGAAACCTGCTGCCTGTCGTTAACAGGGTTTCCATCAGCCTTCCTCCTTCTTTTGCCTCGAAGTGGCTGGTTCCGCGTCTGCCGAAATTCATGGAGACCAACCCGGATGTCGATGTCAGGATCATTGCCAGCGAGCACCTGACGGATTTTCAAACGCAGGATGTCGACATTGCGGTCCGGCAGGGGAGACGGCCAGGTGACCGGGATCTGGCCGTTCAACTCCTGGCACCAATGGATCTGGCAGCCTATTGCAGCCCGGTCCTCGACCTGACTCCCGGCGCGCCACTGGCCCTGACGGACTTGATCCGCCTGCCGCTGATCCAGGACGGACACAGATACTGGGAGCAGTTTTTGCCGGAGCATGGCGTTCCCTGCCCTCAGCCGATCCTCCAGTTCAATCAGACATCGCTCGCCCTGGACGCCGCCGCAAACGGTCAGGGTGTCGCAATCGCGCCCAGGCTGATCGGGTGTGCCGACGTGAGAACCGGACGCTTGCGAGAAGTCTGGCACGACGAGACCGAGCGGGACCTGGGTTTCTGGTTGCTACAGCCTTCCGCCAAACCGGCCAATCAAAACGCTTCTGCGGCGTTGATCGACTGGCTCCTGAACGAGATCTCCTCGTAACGCCGCTACGCTCCGCCAACTCCTTTTGAAAAAACTTCTGCCCCCTGTCGGATATGACACGTCTCCGGCGTCCTCAGATCACCTGGGTCGTCCAGGAAGATCATTGAACCTGAGGATGAGAGACATGAGCAATCCAATGCAAACCCACGGCGCATTCAGCTGGATGGAACTTCACAGCGGCGACGGCACAAAAGCAAAAGAGTTTTACACGAGCCTCCTCGGTTGGGGTCTGGAAGACATGGAAATGCCGGGCATGACCTACACCGGTATCGCAAACGGCGAAGACAAGATCGGCGGATTTCCTCCCATGGCAGCCGAAGCGCCGCGCTGGTTGCCCTATGTCACGGTCGATGACGTCGACGCACGCGTTGAAAAGGCCAAGGCACTGGGCGCAACCATTGCCGGCGAACCCATGACCGTTCCCGGTGTCGGACGCATGGCAACGCTGATCGATCCGGTCGGCGGTGTCATCGCGCTCATCACCTATGAAGCGCCGGCCGAGAGCTGACGCCGGACGATAGCGTCTTTCAACCGCCGGGAGCTGTCTCGTCGCAGATGCTCCCGGCCCGACCTGTCGACACCCCGAACAGAAAGATCCAGAACATGGAAATCATTTCCGCTCTCCCTGTCACCATTGTTTTCGTTGCCGTCTTCGCCCTGATACAGATCCCGATGACGGTTGCCGTCGGCCTGCGAAGACTGCAGACCGACGTCCAGTTCATGGATGGCGGAGACAATGTGCTGCTCCAGCGCATGCGTGCGCATGGCAACTTCACCGAAACGGTTCCAATCGCATTGCTTGCGATGGCAGCCGCAGAACTGGCCGGTGCTCCGCATGTGCTGCTCTGGTCCGGGGGTGCTGCGCTCCTGCTCGGACGTCTCGTTCACTATGCAACCATTGTCACCACGGGCTTCGGCATCGGGCGCGCGATCGGCATGCTGTTGACCCTGTCCTCGCTCGTCCTGTTTCCGGGCTTCGTGCTGCTCAAGCTTGCGGGCATCAGCGGCTAGCTTTAGTGGGCCGGCAAAGGCGTTGGCAGGCAGGCCACCTGCGATGAGGCAGCCCTAGGGTACGGACCCATAAATGAAGCCATTTTGCCGTCCTTCGAATTTGGCCGTTTTGGCCATCTGCAGCGTCGCGAAAGGCTTGAAAATGAAGCACATTTCCTGCGCTTTCGCTCCTTGCAGTTGGTCAAAACGATCCAAACCAAATTGACTTCATTTATGGGTCCGTACCCTAGCCTGCCGGTCCTTGCCGCGTTCGACCACTTTACGCAAAAACTGCACAAAGCCTGAAAACCGGTTGCAAGGGGAAGCGGCACAACATGCGTCATGACACGCCTTGCTCCATATCCCCTGACCGCGGCCAGCTTCGTTCTTGCGTCCCTGATCCTTGCCGTTGAACCCGTTCGCTGGCTGGTCAACACCTGGTTGGATCCGTCCTATCCATCGACGGGAGCTCTCTACCTCGTGTTTATGCTGGGGCTCCTCTTATGGAGCCTCAGCAGTCCTGCGACCGGCGGAGATGCCCGGCACCGGCAAACGGCGCTCCTCCTTCTGATCGCTTCCGGATTTATCCGTTTCCTGAGCCAGGTGCTTGCAATCAATGTGATCGGCGGGTTCGCTCTTGCGCTCGACGTTTACGCTCTTGCCGTGTTGTTGCGCACCGGCAGCCGCAGGAGAGCGGTCTCTCCCTTCTGGCTGTCGGTCCTGTTCCTGTTCACGCTGCCCGTGGAGCGCATCCTCCAGCGGATTGCAGGCTATCCCTTACAGGAGATTTCCGCCGATCTGACCTGCAGGGCACTGGGCCTGTTCTTTTCCGAAATTCATTGTTCCGGCATCAGGATTGAACTCTCGGGCCAGGATGTTCTGGTCGACCTGCCGTGTTCAGGCACATCGGGGCTGATGCTCGCGCTGACCTTCGTCGTCGGTCTCAACGCGCTTTACCGGCCAAAGCTGCCAGTCGCCATATGCTGGATTGCTGTCACGCTTTTCCTGAGCGTCATGGCGAACGTCATCCGGATCGGCGTACTTGCCGTCGGCTTGTCTCATCCGGATCAGATCTTCGGCCTCGATGTGATGGCAAATCCGCTCCATGATCTCATCGGTTACGTTGCCCTCGCGCTTTCACTGGTTCCCGTTCTTGTGTTTTACAAACCGGGCCCCGCAGTGCGGGCCAGTCGTCCAATCAGCCGATTGCACTGGTCACCCAGCAGACCGGTCCGGCATCTGGGTTCACTCGTGTTCCTCTCCCTGGCACTCGTGATCGTCTCCTTGCCACGACAGGCGCTGGATGTTTCAGCAGCCGCGGAACCGCAACCGCTCCCCCTATCGATTGACGGCGAGTACGGCGTCGACGAACCCCTGCTGCCGGTCGAACGGAGCTATTTCGAACAATATGGCGGTCATGCGCAAAAACGCCGGTATGGCGCCCTTTCCATGACGCTGGTGCACACGACCTCACCCTTGCGGCATCTGCACGCTCCGGACGATTGCCTGCGCGGCCTCGGCTATGAGGTGGAGTTTCTCGGAACACGGTTCGCGCCGGTCCCCACCGCGCTCTACCGGGCGCGATCCAGGACCGGCGAAGAGTGGCGCGTCGCGGTGACATTCACGTCCAGCCGAGGCGAAACAACGCACAACATCGCGGAGGCAATCTGGCTCTGGCTCAGAAATCCGGGCACCCGTTGGACGAGTGTCCAGCGCATTACCCCATGGAGCTTGCCGGAAAAACGCCAGACGGCCTTCGAAGCGGCGGCCATTGCCGCCCTCGACCTCCCCTCAGCCATTTCCAGTCAAACCAGAACCCGGGAAGGATGATCCAATGACTCTTCTAGCCACATGTGCCGCCCGATGCGCGACAGTTCTTGTGATCTGTGCCGCCTGGCCTGCCCAGGCAACCCTGCCGACACCTGATGAAATGTCCGGTGCCGTCGTGGCGCAAGTCGATGGCAAGGAGGTTCACCTGCCCCTGCTGACGTCCGACTACAGGATCGAGATTGACGGCGACATCGCCCATGTCGAACTGACCCAAACGTTTCTGAACCCGGGCGCTCGGGCTGTTCATGCAACATATCTGTTTCCCATGAACCAGAAAGCTGCGATCCATGCGATGCGCGTCGATATGGACGGCGAAACACTGGTTGCCCGAATCCGGGAAAAGGCCGAGGCGGAAGCTGCATTCGAGAAGGCGAAGTCGGCGGGCAAAGGAGCTGCGCTCCTGACCCAGCACAGGCCGAACATGTTCACGCAGGACATCGCACATCTGATGCCCGGACGTCCGGTCAAGATCACACTCGAATACGTTCAGAATGTCGCAAAGATCGACGGCACCTACGAACTGGTGGTCCCGATGGTTGTCGGGCCGCGATATGAGCGGCAGGGCCTCGACAATCCGGTCAGGCTGTCCAGCTACGACGGCAAAGAAGCGGCGGACGCCGTTCCCTCCGACGATCAGGTTCCCACCGAAACCGTCTCCGGCTGGAACATCGACAAGCTGCCGGCCTATCCGGCCGTGATCGGCCAGGATGCGCCGAAGACAATCGATCCGGATCGCGTCGCTCTCAACCTCACACTGACGGCACCCATGCCGATCTCGCATGTCGACAGTCCAACACACGCGCTGACCGTAGACGGTGACCAGGCACAAAAGTCCGTCCGGTTCACATCGGGAAGGGAAATCGACAATCGCGACTTTGTACTCAGGTACGAGTTGAATTCGGAAAAGGACATTTCCGCCGGTCTCATGTCGCACTTCGACATCGAACACGGCGGCTATCTTTCTCTCCTCATCGAACCTCCGAAAGTGTCACCGGAGGCAATGATCGGACAGCGCGAGCTTGTCTTTGTCCTCGACACGTCAGGCTCCATGAGAAACCAGCCGATGGCGGCAAGCAAGGCATTCATGACCGCCGCGCTCCAGTCCCTCAGGCCGGACGACTATTTCCGCATCATCAGTTTTTCGAACAGTACGTCCCATTTCGCCGGCAATTCCCA
Source organism: Roseibium sp. MMSF_3412 (assembly GCF_030733265.1). Taxonomy (GTDB): domain Bacteria; phylum Pseudomonadota; class Alphaproteobacteria; order Rhizobiales; family Stappiaceae; genus Roseibium. The sequence continues at coordinate 638,641 of NZ_JASHJI010000001.1, forward strand.
ATTGGCGAGCGCGCAGAACAAGCGGAATGCAATCAGTCACGTAAACGGGCTGAGTGCGGGCGGCGGCACGGAACTCAACCATGCCCTGAACGCGGCCTTCGACACGCAGCAGCCTGACAACACGATCCGCATCGTCGTCTTTCTGACGGATGGCTATATCGGCGATGAAAGGAACGTCATCAGATCGATCGCCGACCGCATCGGCAATGCCCGCATCTATTCCTTTGGTGTCGGAAACGCGGTCAATCGCTTCCTCCTTGAGGCGATGGCCAAGGAGGGCCGAGGCTACGTCCGCTATGTTCCTGTGAACGGGAACTATCGCGAAATAGCCGAGGATTTTGCCTCACAGCTGAAGACGCCGCTCCTGACAGATATCTCCGTCGACTGGAACGGACTGGCTGTCTCTGAACAGACGCCGGCGAAAATCCCGGATCTGTTTGAAGGCGGCTCCGTGCGCGTTCTTGGCAAATACGGAAGGGGAGGCAAGCATCGGATTTTTGTCAACGGTACCGTCAATGGCCGTGCGGCGTCTTTACCTCTCGACGTCGATCTTGATGCAGGTGGAGACGCCGCGGCCACAGGCTCTGAAAAGACATTGCCGCTGATCTGGGCCCGCGAGCAGATCTTCGACAAGAACCGCGCCTACACGATCGGCGGGAGCGTGGATGAGGGTCTCAAACAGGAGATTACCAGGCTCGGCCTGACATACTCCCTGCAGTCCCGCTTCACATCCTTCGTCGCGATCTCGGAAAGAACGGTCAACGCCGACCCGGCAAGTGCGCAAAACAAGAGCGTACCGCTGCCTCAGGTTTCGGGCGTTTCCAAATCGGCGTATCCGTCGTTGAACCTGAGCGGCAGCTCCGCGCCGGAGCCGGAAGGGATTGCAGGCCTGATGCTTGTTCTGCTGGCTCTGGCAGCACGCTTTCGAAAGACCATTGCTGCCATGTTCAAGCGCGGCAGGCACATTCCGTTCCGTAATCCGCACAGGTTGGCGATGCGGTCTGAGCGGACTACCGACACCACGCTTCCCCGGACGCTCCGGCGGGACAGCTGGTGGCTGGAAACATGAAACGGCCTCGGTTGTTTCTTAACACCCTGCGTTGATAGTGACACACGCAGAAGTCCCGCATCCAAATACGGAAGCCCTCAAGCCCGGACCGGTCCATTGCAGTCAAAAACCATACTCGTCGTTGACGATGACCCGAACATCCGCGAGGTGATCTGCTTCGCGCTACAAAAGGCTTCCTATCGCCACGAGGTCGCGACCGACGGCAAGGAGGCGCTCGACAAGACCGCACTTCATTCGCCGGCACTGATCATTCTCGATATCGGTCTGCCGGAGATGGACGGCCTGGATGTATGCCGCGAAATCAGAAAAAGATCTGAGGTGCCGATCCTGTTTCTGTCGGCGCGCGACGATGAAATCGACCGGATCATCGGGCTTGAGCTTGGAGCGGATGACTACGTCACCAAACCCTTCAGCCCGCGAGAACTGATCGCACGGGTCGGTGTCATCCTGAAACGCTACGGCGCGCCGCAGACCGCGCAAGCTCCCGAAAACCCGATCCTGCAACATGGTGTGCTTGCCCTTGAGAAGGAAGCACGGCAGGTCAGGGTCGGGGATGCCGAGATCGGTCTGACGGCCATCGAGTTCGAAATCCTGTCCGCACTGATGGACCGGCCCAAGATCGTCTATACGCGCGAGCGCATTCTGGAGAAGGCCTACAAGGACAATATTCACGTTTCAGATCGTACAATCGACAGCCATATCCGCAACATCCGGGCCAAGCTTGCGTCTGCCGGATGCGGCGATGCCATCGAGACAGTCCACGGTGTCGGCTTCCGGCTCGGTGCCTGCGAAAACACAAGCTGACCCCGAGGCCGGATGAAAGTCTCCAGCTCATTTCGAAACCGTTGGCGACCACCCCTCAGTCTGGTGATCGCGCTGGTCCTGGGGATCATGCTGCTCGTCCCCCTTGGCGGGATCGTGTTTTTCCGCGTCTATGAAAACCAGTTGATCCAGACCACGGAAGGCGAGCTCATCGCGCAGTCGGCCGCAATTGCGGCCGTCACCGCACAATATCTGACACAGCAAGGTGGTGACACGCTGCCTCTTGGACCCGTTGCCCGGCCGCCCTCGCCCTATTCCACAGGGCTGCTGTCCTCCTCCGTGCGCAGCTATGAAAACCGGCCAGCGGGAGGCTGGACGCCGCAGCTGCCCGTCCTGGATCTCAACCGGAATGCGGTGCTTCCCTCGCGCCCCGATCCGATCGCATCCAACCTTGAAATCCATCCGGCCTATGCGGCGGCTGGCAAGGCGATCGAGCCGGTGCTGAAAGGCACACAGAAGCTGACGCTCGCCGGTTTCAGGGTGCTCGATCCGAACGGGACCATCATCGCGGGACGGGACGACACCGGGCTTTCACTTGCGCATGTGGCGGAAGTCGAAAACGCGATGGCCGGACGCTACGCCAGCGTACTGCGCGAACGCGTCGTCCAGAACCCACAGCCGATCTATTCCATCAGCCGCGGCACCAGCGTGCGGGTGTTTACCGCCCTGCCGATCCTGATCGACAACCGGGTTGCAGGCATCGTCTATGCCTCGCGCACACCAAGCAACATCCTGAGGGAAATGTTTCTCAAATGGGAAACAGTCGCCCTGGTTCTCGCATTCGTGCTGAGCGCGACATTCGTGGTCGGCTTCATATTTGCGCGCGGGATTGCCGGCCCGATCAAGGCGCTCACGGACCGTTCCCTGAAGATCGGCCGTGGAGACCGCAGCGCCCTGGAACCGCTGCGCATCCACGGCAACCGGGAGATCCACGCCCTGTCGACCAGCATGCTGGAGACGTCGCGAAAACTGTTTGACAGGAATGAGTACATCAACACCTTCGCCAACCACGTGACCCACGAATTGAAGACGCCGCTGACCGCGATACAGGGTGCCGCGGAACTGCTCAGAGATGGCGGGGCCGAGTTGAGCACCGCCGAGCGGGAAAAGTTTTTGAAGAACATCCTGAACGACACGGAACGGGCCTCGCGCCTTTTGAACAGGCTGCGCGAACTCGCCCGGGCCGACAGCGTGACAATCGGCGGTTCTTGCGAGCTGCCGGCTGTTCTGGAGGACATTCAAGGCAAGTTCGAGGACATTGAAATTGTGGCAGAGGGAGATCACAGCCTGCCGCTGTCTGCCGAGAATGCACGCATTGTGCTTGAAAACATGATCGACAACTCCGCCCGGCACGGCGCAAGCAAGATCGTGTTTTCGCTGAAGCAGGTGGCAAAGGGTCAACAGCTTCTGATCAGCGACAACGGAAACGGCATCTCGGCAGGAAACCAGGATCAGATATTCGATCTCTTTTTCACGACGCGCCGCGCAAGCGGCGGCACCGGAATGGGCCTCGGGATCATCCAGGCTCTGCTGAAGGCGCACAGTGCATCAATCGCACTGATTCCGAGCGAGAAAGGCGCCTGCTTTGAACTCCACTTTCCAGACACGGGGAAGTGACTGAAAGCTCCGGCGTTTGCTTAATCTTAAGCACGTCCCTTATGCCTTGCTTAACTTCAGCTTCGTAGTCTCTACCCGAGTATCTTTGTGGGGAAGACACGATGCAACAGTCGCAGCAGACTTCGCTCCCGGCGGGCGAAGGCGGGCAATTCGGCATTGCCATTCCGGTGCTGCAGGTCTTTGCAGGCACCCTGTTCCTGAGCGCGTTCCTGCTTTTCTCCGTCCAGCCTTTCTTCTCCAAACTGGTCTTGCCGAAGCTCGGTGGCTCTCCGGGTGTCTGGTCCGTCGCCATGGTCTTCTTCCAGAGCGTTCTGCTTCTGGGATACACCTACGCGCATTTGCTGACGCGCTACCTCAAGACAAAACATGCGATGCTCGTTCACGCGCTTGTCCTGTTGTCCGCATGTCTGTTCCTGCCGCTCGGGATCGCAAGCGGGTGGGACACACCGCCAGCCGAATATCAGGAGATCTGGCTGCTTGGATTGTTCGCCGTTTCCGTCGGATTGCCGTTTTTTGCCGTCTCCGCGAATGCACCTTTGCTGCAGGCCTGGTTCACGCAAACCGGCCACAAACATGCCGCCGATCCCTATTTCCTTTACGGTGCGAGCAATATCGGTAGTTTCGCGTCGCTCTATCTTTACATTCTCGTGCTGGAACCGGCTCTGAAACTCGGAACGCAGTCGCTGCTCTGGACCGCCGGATATCTTGGCCTGATCGTTTCGATCCTGCTTTGCGCCGCCGCAGTCCTTCGCCGGCCGCAATCCGCGCCGGCCGGCCAATCCGGCAACAACGCCAGTGACGGCCCGTCCCCCGCAAAACCCATTCCGGCAAGGCGGATCCTTGTCTATCTCGGCCTTGCCGCAGTGCCCTCGGCCCTGACGATTGCACTTACCGCGCATATCGCTGTCGACATCGCCTCCGCGCCCTTCATGTGGGTGGTGCCACTGTCGCTGTTCCTGCTGACCTTCGTGATCGCTTTCAAAACCAGACCGCTCATCTCCGTTGAATTCCTCTCCGGCCTCCTGCCGTTCGCAGCGATCCTCGCGGCAACGGTGATCTTTCTGCCCAAGATCCTGCCGCTCACCTTCAGTCTCGGCGCCAATCTGGTGGTCTACTTCATCGCGGTGCTCTTTTGCCATGCGCGCCTCTACCAGTTGCGTCCGCACGCAAGCCAGCTGACCGCCTTCTATCTGTGGATGTCGGTCGGGGGCGTCCTCGGCGGCATCTTCGCAGGTCTCATCGCACCCAACATCTTCGATTGGGTCGCGGAGTATCCGATGCTGATGCTGGCGGCGCTGTTCCTGCTGCCGCTCAAGAACGGTGCCACGTCCGCCTCCGTGTCGAAGACGATTGCCTTTGGCGCCGCGTTGACTTTTCTCTTCTGGATCGGCCTCACGCGCGGTTGGATACCCGATGTCCAAAGGCATGAGGTGATCGTCGTCCTGATCATCACACTGGTGGTTTTCGCCGCACTTGCCCAACTCAAACGGCAGGCAATCGCGCACATCCTTCTTGTTCTGACCGTGCCGCTGGTCCTGCTGCTTCAGCTTCACCCGAGCATCGTTCACACCGAGCGTTCGTTCTTCGGTGTCGTGAAGGTCAAGGACACGGATGACGGCGCCTATCGCCGGATGGTCCACGGCACAACCGTTCACGGCAGCATCGCGATGAGCGCCTTCGAGGCCGAGAACGGCGAAGGTTCGCCCGAACCCCTCGCCTACTATCACGAGACAGGCGAGATGGCGGCAACGCTTCATGCGGCGCGAGCCTCCACAAGCGGGGCGCTCGGACATATCGGCGTCGTCGGTTTGGGAACGGGAAGCTTCCTGTGCCACCGCAATGCCGGCGAAACCTGGACGGTCTACGAAATCGACAAGTCGGTGATAGATGTTGCCTCCAACCCATCCTATTTCCGCTTCATCTCCGACTGCGGTCCGGACACGAAGATGGTTCTGGGAGATGCCCGGCTCACGCTGGATGCGGAACCGGACCGCAAGTTCGACTATCTTCTGATCGATGCCTTTTCTTCGGACTCCATTCCCGTGCACCTGATGACACGCGAAGCCATCAATCTGTTTTTCTCGAAAATCGGCGAAAACGGTCTCCTGGCCATGCATATCTCGAACAGATATCTCGAACTGGCCAGCGTTCTGGCAGCCATCGCGGAGATCGACGGATATGCCATACGTTTCGCGTCATACGGGGCCGATCAAAATCCGGACCGGCCCGAGCAGGTCTTCAAGGCGAATGTGATGGTTTTTGCCCGCGACGAAGCCGATCTCGGGCCACTGCTTGATGACGTCAGATGGCAACCCGTTTCCGCAAACGGTACGGCCCCCTGGACAGACGACTATTCAAATATCGTCGGTGCGATCATCCGGCACGAGTCCGGCAAGGACTGAGGCGCGAAAGGCCCGGCTGCAGCATACTGCAACCGGGCCTTCCACCAATTCAAACACCGGCGAGGGAAACGGGACGCATTGTTTCCGGGACGCCGGGCTCCAAGTCGATATCTACTCCGCCGCGACGGCAACGTCCCTGAAAGAGCGGCGCGCCCAGGGGCGTGTGCCGACCGGAATTTCTTCGACGGTACCAACGGGCTGGAGGTACTTGGTCACTTCCGGCCATTCACCGGCCTTGAGCGCTTTCAAGACTTCCGGTTTGGAAATCTCGAACGAGGACACGCCACAGCGGCGCGCCAGCGGCACCTGGTCGAGGATGTATTTTCCGGCAGCGCGAATGTCGCCCTGGTAGCCGATCTGCTCGCGCAGGACACGTGCTGCGGAAAATCCGCGCCCGTCTGCGAAGCTCGGGAAATCAACGGCGACATAAGCGAGCCGGCCGAGGAACGGCGCGATCTGTTCGACATCGTCACCGGCTTCAACGAGAACAGCGGTTTCCGCGTTGCGGCCCAGGTAGTCCTCGGCCGCCTCCAGAAAGAGGCTCTGGGGCACAAGCGCGTCGCCCTCCACCGAGACACCCGTCTCGGCATCCACCCTGGTCCAGTTCTCTTCGACGAATTCGCCGTCTTTGTAAATCGTGGTCATGTTCTGCGTCCTCGGTTCCAGTAAATGCAGCGGTCAGATGCCGCTGCCGTCAATTTCCTTGCCATGGGTCGGCCAGTGAATGCCGCATTCGGTCTTGTCCTGTCCGCGCCAGCGGCCTGCACGCGGGTCCTCACCCGGGGCAACCTTGCTCGTGCAGGGCAGGCAGCCGATCGAGGGGTAGCCCTGGGCAACAAGCGGATGCGGCGGCAAGTCGTGCGCGCGTGCGTAGTCCAGCACTTCAGCAGCAGACCAGTCCGCCAGCGGGTTCACCTTCACCCGGCCGGCGTCTATCTCGAAGTTTTCAAGACTTGCCCGGGTCGAGCTCTGATGCCGCTTACGGCCGGAAATCCAGGCTTCAAATCCGCCAAGCGCACGCTCAAGCGGCACGACCTTGCGAATATGACAGCAGGCATCCGTGTCCGACATCCACAGCATTCCCGCCGGGTCCTTGTCCGCGAGATCATCCTTCGTCGGCTTGAAGGTGCGCACGTCGGTCAGCCCCAGCTTGTCGATCAGGTCGTCGCGGTAGAGAAGCGTCGCCGGGAACAGCTTCACCGTGTCGACAAAGAGCACCGGCGTCGACGGATCAATCTGCGCGACCATGTGCAGAAGCACGGCCGAATCGGCCCCAAAGCTGGAGACCATGGCAATGTCCCCGGCAAACTGGTGCCGGATCGCGCCCATCAGGATCTCCTGCGCCGACGCATCCTCGTACTGGGCGTTCAGTGCGGCAACTTCCGCCTGCAATCCCAGTTCAGGATCCACCCCCAGAGAGAAGGTCTCATGCAGCGCCATAAAGGGCCTCCTTGAACGGCACCTCCCCAACCCGGCGATACGCCTCCAGGAAGGTTTCGTCCTTGCCGGAGCGAAGTCCGAGATAGGTATCGACCAGGTTCTCGATCGCATCGACAACCTCTTCGGACGAAAAGCCACGCCCGACAATTTCACCGATGGACGCGTTTTCGTTGGCCGAACCGCCGAGGGTCACCTGGTAGAATTCCTCGCCCTTCTTTTCCAGGCCGAGAATGCCGATATGGCCGACATGGTGATGGCCGCAGGCGTTGATGCAGCCGGAGATCTTGATCTTCAGCTCCCCGATTTCCGCCTGACGGTCTGCCGTACCGAAGCGCTCGGAAATACGCTGAGCGACCGGAATGGACCGTGCCGTTGCCAGAGCGCAATAGTCCATGCCCGGACATGCGATGATATCGGTGATGAGACCGGCATTGCCTTCCGCGATTTCAGCCGCCGCGAGCCTGTCGTAGATCGCGGGCACATCCTCCAGCTTCACATGCGGCAGAATGACATTCTGCTCATGGCTGATACGGATTTCGTCATGTCCGTACTGTTCGGCCAGTTCCGCGATCACCTCCATCTGCGCGTCAGACGCATCGCCCGGAATGCCGCCGATCGGCTTCATCGAAAGCGTCACGGAGGTATAGCCCGGCACCCGGTGCGGGTTCAGGTTGTGCTTGAGGAACTGGGCAAAGGCAGCATCCTTCCCGCGGCGCGCCTCGACCACTGCCGAGACAGCCGGGCCGACTTCCAGCGGCGGCGGTGCAAAGTAGGTTTCGATGCGGCGCACTTCCTCGTCCGGAAGACGCAGAACACCGAAGCGGATCTTTTCAAACTCTTCCTCGATATCGGCTTTCAGCTCTTCAAGACCGGTTTCGTGCACCAGGATCTTGATCCGTGCCTTGTACTTGTTGTCGCGCCGGCCATAGCGGTTGTAGACGCGCAGGATCGCCTCCGAATATGCCAGGAGGTCTTCTTCGGGTAGGAAGTCACGCACCTTGCGGCCGATCATGGGCGTGCGGCCGAGGCCACCACCGACATAAACAACAAAACCGATCTCACCGTCATCATTCCTTGCCAGCTGCAGACCGATGTCGTGCACCTGGACGGCAGCCCGGTCGTTCGGCGCGCCGGTGATCGCGATCTTGAACTTGCGCGGCAGGAACGAGAATTCCGGATGCAAAGACGACCACTGCCGCAGGATCTCCGCGTAAGGGCGCGGATCGGCGATCTCGTCTGCCGCAGCGCCGGCGAAGTGGTCCGCCGTCACGTTGCGGATGCAGTTGCCGGACGTCTGGATGGCGTGCATTTCGACTTCGGCAAGCTCTTCCAGGATCTTCGGCGTGTCTTCAAGCTTTGGCCAGTTGAACTGGATGTTTTGCCGCGTCGTGAAGTGGCCATAGCCCTTGTCATATGTCCGCGCGATATGAGCCAGCTTGCGCATCTGGCGGCCGTTCAGCGTTCCATAGGGTATCGCAACACGAAGCATGTAGGCATGCAGCTGAAGGTAAAGGCCGTTCATCAGACGCAGCGGTTTGAACTCATCCTCGGACAGCTCACCTGCCAGACGGCGGCGCACCTGGTCCTTGAACTGTTCGGTGCGCTGATTGACAAAACTCGCGTCAAATTCGTCGTAGCGATACATCGGTCATCTCTCCTGTCGGGCGCTGCCGGAAATCTTCCTGCCGGCGCTGCCCTGATAGCTTTCCTGATCAGGCGGAAACCGCCTGGGCCTGCTTGCCAAATTGCGGATGTGTGGTCGGTCCGGCGGCACGGATGCGTTCCCGAAGGCGGACGGGAACAAGCACGCCGTCTTCCAGCGTCACGTCCATTTCATAGACCCCGACGACCTCCTGGTTCTTCTCAGCCTGCTGCCCGATCGACAACCCTTCGGCAACTTGGTCCTTGCCCTCGAAGGTTCGGGCCAGCGTGACACGTTCAACCCAGTTGCCGCTCTCTCCGAGCCAGACAACGTCGCCATTCAACAGGCGGTTGGCGGTTATGACCTTCATTTCGTCTACTCTCTTTCGTCAGGCGACCGCAGCATGCGCAACTTCCAGCGGCGCAAGCGGTTCAGCCTTGTTCAGGGCGGCGTGACCGACAGCCTCGCCTATGACTATGAGGACCGGTCCGTCGATTTCCGCCCGATTGGACAGGACAGCGAGTTCCGACAGGGTTCCGGCGAACAGGCGCTCGTCCGCGTGCGCGGCATTCTCGACAACCGCAACCGGGGTCTCGCGGTGCAGCCCCGCACCGATCATCTTGTCGGCAACGGCAGCGGCGACGGTGCGGCCCATGTAAACGGCAACCGTTGCACCTTTCAGAGCAAGTCCGGCCCAGTCCGGCAGGGTTTCCGACTTGGCATTGTGCCCGGTCGCGAAGACAAGGTTGGAGGCAACACCGCGCAAGGTCAGAGGGATCTGGGCCGAGGCCGCCGCGGCAAAGGCTGCAGTCACGCCGGGCACAATCTCAAATCCGATCCCGCCTGCGCGGAGCGCCTCCATTTCCTCTGCGGCCCGGCCGAAGATCATCGGATCCCCAGCCTTGAGGCGCACAACTTTCAGACCCTTTTCGCCCAGTTCGACAAGCAGTTCGCAAATCTCGGACTGCGGGACGGAATGTGCCCCCTTGCGCTTGCCCACCGAAATACGTTCCGCGTCGCGCCGGCCCATTGCGACAACGCTTGCCGGTACCAGGGCGTCATGGACAATGACATCGGCTTCCTGGAGGAGACGCTGCGCCCGCAGGGTCAGGAGATCTTCAGCTCCGGGACCGGCTCCGACCAGCCAGACGAAACCCGGTTCGTCCGCCATGCCGTTCAGCAGGCGCTGCGCTTCCGCACGCGCGGTCTCCGGCTTACCTGCATAAAGATTTGTCGCGACGGAACCTGAGAAGAAGCGAGCCCAGAAATTCCGGCGCAGGGCACCGTCGGTGATCACCTTTGTCGCCGCATCGCGGAAGCTTTCCGCAAGCCGCGCCAGTTCACCGGTCGCACGCGGCAGCATTGCCTCGATGCGAGCCCGGATGTGCCTGGACAGGACCGGGCCGACGCCGGTCGAGGTGATGGCAACGGCAATCGGCGCCCGGTTGACAAGCGCACCGGTGTAGAAATCGCACAACTCGGGTTTGTCAACCGCATTGACGGGCACACCCATGATCCTGGCGGCGTCGACGACCGCCTTGTCGAGGTCCCAGTCCTCGCGCGCGGAAAACACAAGAGCGGCATCCGTCAGATGCGCCGGGCGGAAGTCTTCCGCGACATGTTCGGCCTGAAACAGTTCGATCGCTTCGCTGAGGTCGGCTTCGATCTCTTTAGCAATGACGACGATTTGAGCGTTGGTTTCGCCCAGCAGCCGGACCTTCGCAGCGGCTTCGCCGCCGTGCCCGACGACTAGTACGCGCCGGTCCGCAACTTTCACGAACGCGGGAAACACATCGAGCCGCTCTTCCGGCCCTTTCAGCGTCTTCACTCTATCTCCGCGGCGGTTCGCCATCGTGCAGGGTCTCCAATCCCAGTTTGATGGCTCTAATGTAATTTGCCTGTCTGTGATGTGCCGGGCACCTGTTTTCAAAGCTCAGCGCGGATGAGGAATAGTTTTTTGCCTTCGCGCCGTTTGACCGATTCCGGTTCCGGCCGGATTACAATTTACGGTATCCATTGAAAAAACTGCCTCGAAGACGCATCATGACGCATCGACTCGTCGTGGGGGACCTGTCACCGGCAGAATTGATTGCCTGAGCGCCAGACGCACAGACAAATGAAGGCCCCATGACTTCCCTGAAGCAATCCCTTCCGGCTGCATTCCTTTTCTGCCTGCTTGGCTTTTCCAACTCCGCCGCCGCGCAAGATCCGGCACAAAAGCCAGACAAGGATGTTCTCTGGCAAACGCGCTGCGTTGGAACGTCCAGAACGTCCGATGCCCTGATCTGCGAATCCTCGCAGAGCGTCCGGGCCCAGGAAAACGGCCGGCTGCTCCTCAAGATCGACATCATCTACCCGGCAAACAAGGCGGACCCGGTCCTGCAGATGGTGCTGCCGCTCGGAATTCACATTCCCGGGCAGGTCAAGCTGACGGTTGATGGCAGCGCCATGGGTGATTTTGTGATTGGCAGTTGCAACACGCAGGGGTGTTTTCTTTCAGCGCCAGCGTCACCCGGCATGATCGATGCCATGAAAGCCGGCGCGACGCTCAAGGTGGATTTTGCTCCGGTGCCCGGCAAGCGGCAGGCGATCGAGATCCCCCTGACCGGCTTCAGCCGCGCAATGGCTGCGATCCAATCGCAGGAAAAGCGTTGAGCGCTTGAAAACCGTGCCGTTCCGGATCTTGTCCGGAACGGTGCAACTCGGATGTTCAATTCCTGATTCTGTAGGCCGCGATCGTGTCCAGGAGGTGATGGGTGTTGGTCTTCAGGCACCAGGCGGCGACCAGAAGGTGGGTCGGCCCGGCCGACTTTCTCGATGCCTTGAGCGCCTTCTGCGTGATGGAAAACGGGTAAGACCTTGCGTATTTCCTGCGCAGGGTCAGCGACACATACTCCCCCTTGCGCACGACATTGCTGATCTCGTTCCACGGGACCTCTTCCTTGCCGGCACGAAGATCGGCAAACCCTTCCGCACTTATCCGAACAGGTGCGCCCCAGGGGACAAAACACCTGTAGAGAACAAAAACGGAAAGAACCGAAAAGATGGGCAGCATGATGAATAAACCGCTGTGAAAGCGGTGCTCATAGTAGCTGCTGGGTTCTGACTGCACGCCGTAGACCGAAGCGGCAACGATGCCGACGCAAATCACAAGCAGGCTGAGGGACCGGGCCCAGTCCCGGTTGATGTGTGTTTCACCGGTTGCCGGACGCGCCTCGTTGTTGCCCGTCTGGTCCGTCATCGTCTGCGGCGGCTTTTGTCTGTGCTTCGGTTGGTCATCTCCGCCACGCTGACATGTTCCGGCACGCTTTCCAACCAGCAATGCAGATCATACTTGTGAGGCGATCCCATACCCGGTGTTTTTCGTTCCGGCTGAGGCGAAACAGAGGGCCGGAACCCGGCCTTGCGACGGACGGAATGACGCCGTTCCCTCAATTGAACGATACTGAATGAACTTTCGCATCCGCGTAGCAGTGGTTCAGGTCGTGGCATGCCCGACGGACTTGTCCAATGACAAAAAAGCCGGCGGGAACCGCCGGCTTGAAGCTGCAGATCCGGCAGTGACTACCGCATGGCCTGCATCACCGAAACGAAGTTGGCGACCGCGGCGCCGCCCATGTTGAAGATGCCGCCGATTTCCGCGTCCCTGACCTGAATGTCGCCGGCCGAGCCGGTGAGCTGCATGGCGGTCAGGACATGCATGGAAACGCCGGTTGCGCCAATCGGATGGCCCTTTGATTTCAAACCGCCGGACGGGTTGACCGGCAGCTTGCCGTCCATCTCGGTCCAGCCTTCCAGAATGGCTCTTGCGCCCTCGCCTTCCGAGGTCAGGCCCATCGCTTCGTATTCCAGAAGTTCGGCAATCGTGAAACAGTCATGGGTCTCGACAAAGGACAGATCGTCGAGGGCCAGATTGGCATCACCCAGCGCTTCGCCCCAGGCCTTCGAGCAGCCTTCGAATTTCAGGATGTCCCGGCGTGACATGGGCAGAAAGTCCTGCACATGCGCCATGCCGCGGAACGCCACCGCCTTTTTCATGCCGAGCGCTGTTGCCGTATCCGTCAGGACGAGTGCCGCAGCGCCGTCGGAGACGAGCGAGCAGTCCGTCCGCTTCAGCGGACCGGCCACAAACGGGTTCTTTTCGCTTTCCGCGCGGCAGAACTCGAAGCCGAGATCCTTGCGCATCTGGGCATAGGGGTTGCCGGTGCCGTTCTTGTGGTTCTTTGCGGCGATCTTTGCAAGAGCGTCGGATTGGTCGCCGAATTTCTGGAAATAGGCATCGGCGATCTTGCCGAAGACACCGGCAAAACCCGCCGGTATGTCGCCTTCTTCCTTCAGGTAGGAGGCTTTCAGGAGGTTCTTGCCGATTTCGGGGCCCGGCGTCGTCGTCATCTGCTCAACGCCGACAACAAGGACGATACGCGCATCCCCGGACGCGATCGCGCGCACACCCTGATGGACCGCAGCAGACCCCGTCGCGCAGGCGTTTTCAACGCGCGTTGCCGGCTTGAAACGCAGGGCCGGATCGGCCTGGAGCACCAGCGAGGCGGTAAAGTCCTGCGCCGAGAAGCCTGCATTGAAATGGCCAAGCAGTATTTCATCGACATCTTCCGGACCAATGCCCGCGTCGTGAATGGCATCGACGGCCACCTTGACGATCATGCTTTCAACGGTTTCTTCCGCGTGCTTGCCGAAGGGCATGTGCGCCCAGCCAACCATTGCCGCCGTCATGTGATTTCCTCCAAATGCATCCAGTGGTTCAAAAAAACGCCGCGCAGCTGTTTCCGGCGCGCACGTCTTTCCCTTACCATATGGGAACTTCGCTGCAGCGGACACTCCCAGCTTCAAACGTCGAATGCAACAAGAAATTGACCTAAACGTCATTGTTTTTATTTTTCATTATTTAAATCAAATATTTATATATATCTTTTGTGATCGTCCGTCGTTGCTTGAGCCGCCGCCGCCCGGCAAATCGGCGGTATTTTAATATTTTGTTCATCTAGACGTCATGTTCAGCGCTTAGCAGTGGCGCTGTTCAAAACAAGTTCTTCTTTTGAGGCAATTTTCCTGCAATTCGCCGGCCCTGATCTCAGGGTCGGCATTTTTGTTTGCCGGGCTGCTCCATAACGCTCGGCAAGCGAATTCCTGTTCTTGAATCCTGACTTTTCGTGCGTTGTAACTTGACCTTGCGATCCGCGGCATATAGCCATTCAAAGCGCTTTGAATTTTTCCCCGCAAGACGCGGAACGGAGACCGGCAATGTTTGAAGAAGCCGAAACCGGCCAGGAGGCCGTCATGCCCGAAGAAACGACCGCCGACCGGGACTGGTGGCGCGGCGCGGTGATCTATCAGATCTATCCGCGGTCCTTCAACGATTCCAACAATGACGGCATCGGCGATCTCAACGGTATCACGGAACGACTGGACTACATCGCCTCGCTCGGGGTCGATGCCATCTGGCTGTCGCCGTTCTTCACCTCCCCGATGGACGATTTCGGCTACGACGTCTCGGATTATGAAGATGTCGATCCGATGTTCGGCTCGCTTGCCGACTTCGACCGCATGACCCGGGCGGCGCATGAACGCGGGTTGAAGGTCATGATCGACCTTGTCATTTCGCACACGTCCGATCAGCATGCCTGGTTCAAGGAAAGCCGGGCAAGCAAGGACAATCCAAAGGCGGACTGGTATGTCTGGGCCGACGGCAAACCCGACGGCACACCGCCCAACAACTGGCTTTCCCTGTTCGGCGGCCCGGCGTGGGAATGGGACAGCCGCCGCTGCCAGTTCTACATGCACAATTTTCTGACAAGCCAGCCGGACCTCAACTTTCACAACAGGGAGGTTCAGGACGCGGTTCTGGATGTGGCCCGGTTCTGGCTCGATCGCGGCGTGGACGGCTTCCGCCTGGACACGGTCAATTTCTATTTCCACGACGCAGAACTGCGGGACAACCCCCCGCTCAGCTCAGACGAGGCACCATCCACCGTCGATCCGACCAACCCGTACGGGTTTCAGAACCATATCTATGACAAGACCCGGCCTGAAAACCTGGTTTTTCTTGAACGGTTCCGGGCCCTGCTCGACAGGTATCCGGGCGCAACCTCCGTCGGCGAGATCGGCGCGGACGGGCAGGCCGTGGAGCTGACCGCCTCCTATACGGAAGAGAACAAGCGCATTCACATGGCCTACAGCTTCGATCTGCTGACGCCGCAGCACTCGGCGGCCTATATCCGGCGGATCGTAGAGGACATGAATGCCGGGATCGGCTCCGGCTGGGCCAGTTGGGCGCTATCCAATCATGATGTCCAACGGGTCGCCAGCCGCTGGGGCGCCGGCAAGAACCCGGCGAAGTTCGCACCGCTGGGTGCGGCGCTCTGCGCGAGCCTGCGCGGCACACCATGCCTCTATCAGGGCGAGGAACTCGGTCTGCCGCAGGTGGAGGTGCCGTTTGAAAAGCTGCAGGACCCTTACGGCATCCGCTTCTGGCCGGAATACAAGGGCCGCGACGGCTGCCGCACACCGATGCCCTGGGTGAAGAACAACGCCAATGGCGGTTTTTCCGACGCTGAACCCTGGTTGCCGGTTGCCAGCGAACATCTGCAGCTGGCCGCCTTTGAACAGGACAAGGATGAAGGCTCGATCCTGAACCGGAACCGTGCCTTTTTCGCCTGGCGGCAAGACAAGACACCCCTCAGGAAAGGCGACATGGTCTTTCTCGAAAGTCCGGAAGAAACGCTGGTTTTCACGCGGAGTGTCGACGACGCGACCATCCTGTGCGCCTTCAATCTTTCAGCCGAACCGGCCACAATCACGCTGGAAGGACTTGCGCTTGAGGACCTCGGCGCGCCCGGTTTCACCGGAACCGCCGACGGCGGCACGATTTCCCTCCAGGGGCTGGATGCCTGTTTCGCCAAGGTGAAATCGTGAATTCCCCGCTTCAAATCACGTCCCGGTGCGGCTAAGAAAGGCGCACCGGATACCCTCCGGCCCCTATCGACACTTTGCCGGACCCTGAATGACCGACCGCCTGCCCCTGTCCGCGTTCATCATTTCAAAGAACGAAGCCGACCGGATCAGCCGGCCGATCGAGAGCGTGATCGGCTGGGTGGACGAGGTCATCGTCGTCGACAGCGGTTCAACGGATGACACGGTGGCCGTCGCCGAAGGGCTTGGTGCACGCGTGGTGCACCATGACTGGAAGGGCTACGGCCCGCAGAAACGCTACGGCGAAGAGCAATGCCGAAACGACTGGCTGCTTAACCTCGACGCGGACGAGGAAGTCACACCCGAGCTTGCGGACGAAATAAAATCGAAATTCGCCGATAACAGCTACACCAACGCGGACGGCTGGCGCATCATGATCCGCGACATGTATGCCCACGAAATCGCCCCTGCGCCCTGGGCCTACGGATACCATCAGATCCGTCTCTACGATCGCCGGAAAGGGCGTTTTTCCGCATCGACCGTACACGACACGGTTCGGCCTGAAGAGGGCGCGGAGATCAACGATCTTGCCGGGATCATGGCGCATCGCTCGATCCGCTCGCTCGACTTCCAGGTCGGCAAGTACAATCGTTACTCGGGCATGCAGGTGGAAGACATGCGCACGCGGGGGCGCACGTTGCGGAGGTCCCGCCTCCTGACCGAATTCCCGGTCAGCTTCTTCAAGGCGTATTTCGTGCGAAAATACCGCAAATACGGCTGGTGGGGCTTCATCCTGTCCGTGAACTACGCCCACGCGCGCTTCCTGCGCGTTGCAAAAGCCTATGAGGCGGACCTGCTCGGCAAACAAGGCGAGTAGTCTTGTGCGCGAGAGCCAAACGCGCCCCAGTCAAACAGCCTTACGCGCCTGCCCGCTACCCCGTCGCATCCAGCGCCTCCTTCGGCACCGCATGCCGTTCAACCCGAATCGGCTGGCGCACGCCGGTGGTGTGGTGGAAATGTTCCAGTCGGCGGATGGTGGTTGGCGTCAGGGTGTGATCGCGGGACAGGACAAGTTCGTGACTGGACTCCGTGAGCACGTCATCGACGAGAATATCACCGGGCCTGAGCGAATGGATGCTGCACTCGGAAATCTGCCCGCTGCGTTCTTCCAGTCCCTCATCCAGGAGCACTTTTCTGGCGATATCCAGTAGCTTCTGGTCGTATTTCTTCCGCTTGATTGCCAGCGCTTCAAAGGCAGCGGCGTCCGGGCCGCCTTCGGGACTGGCATACCACAGGTCCGTCAGCAGCTTCAGGATGCGCGAGATCATCGGAATGTCCTCGCCGGTCGGGCCGTCCTTGGGAAAACCGGAGCCGTCGAAACCACGCGCGGACAGGTAGAGAAATTCGGACACCTTTTCCAGGTGCGGGATGTTCTGCAGGAGATCGCGTGTCTGGGCAGGCGACCGGTCAAGCACATCGCGTTCCTGCTCGGTCAGGCCACGGGCAGCGCGGTAGCGCGCCAGGATCTGTTTCGGCAGAAGCGCTTCCCCCAGCGGAGACAGCATGACCGCCATTTCCAGCTCCCAGGTCTTGCGGATGCCAATCTCGTTCGCGATCTTGAGCGCCTGCTTGCGCACGATGCCGGTGCGCCGGAACGCTTCGGGATGGAACAGCGCCAGCATATCGATCAAGAGCTTGACCGATCCGGCAAGCGTGCGTTCCAGCAGCAGCCTGTCCTTGGCCTGCTGCTTGTGGTGTGCGAGTGCCGTTTCCAGCGCGCTGGCAAGCTCTTCCTGCGGACAGGGCTTTTCGAGATAGATGAAGGCACGCGCTTCATTGAGCGCTTTCTTGATGGCCTCGGCAGACGTTTCGCGCGTGAGCATGACGCGGGACGCCTGCGGAACGATCATTTCCGAAGCACGCAGGAAGGCGGTCCCGCCCCGACCCGGCAGGTGGTAACAGGAAAAGATCACGCAAGTTGCCGGGTTCTGCTTGAGAAAACGCAGGGCTTCCTCGGATTCGGCAAAGCAGGCCACCTTGTAGTGGTCGCCGAAAAGGCGTTCGAAACCGCTCCGGACGGCTTCGTCATGATCTGCAACGACAATCAAGTCGTTCGGCTCATCCATGAAACACACTTTCGGTAACGTCCGGCTCTTTTGGCCGGTCTTCGGTTATCGGCTGTTTCATCGTCTCACGGGAGGGATAACAAAAGCTTGCCGCACCGTGCCGAAACGGCGCGGGTGCATTTGCATGGCGCGATGGCCGGTTCACAAAGCCATTCAGGTGTGGCGTTTTGAACGCAAGTCGCCCTATAAGGCCGCATGCTTGATGTTCTTGTTATCGGCGCCGGTCCGGCCGGCCTGTTCGCGGCCGACCAATTGGCGGCAGCAGGGCTGCGGGTTCAAATCATCGACCGGATGCCCTCACCTGCCAGAAAGTTTCTGATGGCCGGGCGCGGTGGCCTCAATATCACGCATAGCGAAGCCCCGGATGCTTTCGTTGGTCGCTACCGCGAGGCAGCGCCGTTTCTGGCTCCGATGATCGAGGCATTTCCACCCAAGGCCCTGATCGACTGGTGCCACGGGCTCGGACAGGAGACCTTTGTCGGTTCAAGCGGCCGTGTCTTTCCTGTCGCGATGAAAGCCTCTCCTTTGCTGCGCGCCCTCCTCCGGCGGCTTGAGGGGCGCGGCGTTACGCTCCAGAGCCGGATTTCTCTCGCCGGTCTGGCCGGCGCGAACACGGCAATCGTCCAAACTGAAAATGGCGAGACAAGCGAAATTACAGCGCGCGCCATCTTGCTTGCCCTGGGCGGCGCCAGTTGGCCGAAACTCGGCTCAACGGCCGCCTGGGTGCCTCTGCTTGAAAAACACGGCGTTCAGGTAAACTCGTTCCAGCCGGCCAATTGCGGCTTCGAGATCGCCTGGAGCCCGTTCCTGAAAGACAGGTTTTCCGGTTCTCCCCTGAAACGGATCGGCCTGACCCTTGCCGAACACCGGGTTCTGGGCGAGGCAATCCTTTCCGAAAAAGGTCTGGAAGGCGGAGCAGTCTATGCACTTTCTGCCGAAATCCGCGATACGGTCAGCCGACTTGGTTCGGCGGAATTCGAAATCGACCTGCGTCCTGCGATGACAGCCGGTCAGCTTGCGGATAAACTCGCCCGTCCCCGCGGAAAACAGACCTGGTCCACTTTCCTGAAAAAAACACTCAAGCTGAAACCTTCCGAAATAGCCTTGCTGCACGAAAACGGTCCCCTGCCGGCCGATCCGTCATCCCTTGCTGACCGCGTCAAACGGGTGACGCTCACAAGCGCGGCACCGTATCCGATCGACAGGGCGATTTCGTCCGCCGGCGGTATTGCGCTCGATGAGATCGACGAGGCGCTGATGCTCCGGAAAATGCCGGGTGTGTTCGCAGCCGGAGAAATGCTCGATTGGGAAGCACCGACCGGCGGTTACCTGCTGCAGGCCTGTTTTGCAACGGCGCATTGTGCGGCGGCGGGCATCGAAACCTATCTGAAGACGGCAACCCTGGACCAAAAACCATGACGACACTCTTTGTGGACGCGGATGCCTGCCCGGTAAAGGACGAGGCCGTTCGGGTCGGCGAACGGCACAAGGTCGAAATCAAATTCGTATCGAACAGCTGGATGCGGTTGCCGGAAGGCGACCTGATCGAGCGGGTGGTCGTCCCGGAGGGACCGGATGAGGCCGACAACTGGATTGCCGAACGGGCAAAGGAGGGCGATGTCGTGGTGACGGCGGACGTCCCGCTTGCGGCGCGGTGCGTCAAGGCGGGGGCTCTTGTGATCGGTCCGACCGGAAAACCGTTCCGCGAAGACGGCATCGGCATGCGCCTTGCCATGCGCGATCTCAACACGCATCTCAGGGAAACGGGCGAGATCCGCGAAGGCGGCCCATCTTTTACCAAGGCCGACCGGTCCCGCTTTTTGAATCAGCTTGAAACCACCATGCGGGCGGCCAAGCGTATCGCCCAGGCAAAATAAAAACTCCCTGCAAGGTTGGGAGGAGACCTTGCAGGGAGACGCCGGGGGGCACTTTGTGCCGCATCTGAACCGGCTGAGTCGCATTGTCTTGGTTCGGCTGGAGCCGGTGGTCCGGCTCCGAAACCTTCAGATACTTAGCGGCAGAACTTGTACTGACCGGAGTAGGCCAGGAAGTAGCCGGTGTTCGGATTGAACGAACGATATTTCGCGTGGCAGTAGTTGTACCAGGCCGGGGTCCACGGAGCCGGACGGTAGGTGACGACCGGAGCCGGGTAGTAAGCCGGCGGCGGAGCGACGTAACGCGGTGCGACGTAACGGGGACGCGCCAGGGCGGAACCGATGATGGCACCGGCGGCAAGGCCACCCGCGATGCCTGCGCCAACGCGCCAGCCGTTGCCGGCTTCAGCCGTGGTGGTCTGAGAAGTGAGAACGACACCGGCAACAAGAGCCAGGGCAGTGGTGGTGGTTGCGATTTTCTTAAACATTCTAAAGTCCCTTCTTGGTTGCGAGGCCCTGAATGTTTCCCTGCCTCAGCTCATGAAAAGACCATAGCGCCGACCCTCAACTCGCTCTGTGACCGGGGTCACAAGGTGTCACATTTGCATTTTTTCCGATTTTTGAGCTGAAAACCCGAGTTCCGCCGGCACGCACCGGATGCCAACATCTCCAGCAGGCACGCGCGCTTTGACCAGGATCGCAGTTGGTCCACCTGTTCCTTTTGTATCCGGGTGCGCATGGGACAGTTTCGGTGAATTTAACCTCCGCATCCTTCAAAGGACGCGCGTTGTGGGGCCCGACCGGAACACAGAACAAGCGGATTGCGGAAGTTCGGAGAAAACTCACACTAGTTTCACTTGCCACGCACATGGCTCAGACCTACATTGTCGTGCATCGGCGCGCGTTGCGCCGTACGGGACATGACGAAGAACCCGGTGAGACTGATTTCGGTGGCGCTCCTAGAAGCGTTGCTCTGAATAGCCAAGCTTTCCGTTTCTTATTGACTTCTCGTATATCCGCGCTCTGCAGGTCCTCCCGCAAGCGCACAAACAACGGAAAGGTTTCTCCATGCGCGAGAACGGCACCATCAAGTTTTTCAACCACGACCGTGGTTTTGGTTTCATCACGCCGGACAGCGGCGGCAAGGACGTGTTCGTCCATGTGACGGCATTCGAACAGGCAGGCCTCGGCGCACCGGTCGAAGGCGCGAAGATCTCCTTCGTTGCCGAAGACGACCGCCGCGGCCGCGGCAAGCAGGCTGCACAGCTCGAGCTTCTCTGAGGCTCAGGGGTTCCAACTGAACCCTGGCGAGATATGAGACTGAGAACGGGGCCACACGGCCCCGTTTTTGTTTCTGTGTTTACGGTCTATTCTTCCAGGCGTTGGTTGCCGTCGGTTTGACTTCATTTTTTTCCACCGCCAATCACCGGAGACCCTGAAGCCGCCGGAGATACCGCAATCACCGCTCATACTTCAGATCGCGGCTGCGCTGCTTGCGATGGTCATTGTTGCCGGTTTCCTGATTGGTTTCTGCGTTGTCGGCAGTCTCATCCTCAAATTCCATTTTTCGGAAGACTATCGTGGCGCTTCCACCGAAAGCGCAAGGTCCGATAAAGTCATGAATGACTTTATCCTGTCACCCAAAATGAACCGCGAACGCCGTGGCTTGTTCTGTTCCTTTACGGCTGTAGCGCTTTGTCTGCTTGCCTTGCTTCTTCTCAGCACCTCCTTCGGGCCCGTTTCGACCGGATAGGGCGATGCTTGAACACTTGTCATCCCGGCCAGGCGCAGCACGCGCCGGGACCGGGGACCGGTCTCTCTCGGATCAGCAATGAATGCCATGGCTCACCGGTCCCGGATCTCACGCTGTTCGTCCGGGATGACGGCGGCAAAACAAAGCAAATGCCACCGCGTTGCTTCCGGCTTTGACGGCCCTCCTTCGAGACGCGCTTTCGCGCTCCTCAGGATGAAGTTGGGTGTACCCGGATGCTTTGGGACAGGTCTTGGTGCTTCCCCGTGATGAGGCCGTGGGTTTTGGTGATCCCTAAAAACCTTACCGCCGTCATCCCGGCCAAGCGCAGCGCGAGCCGGGACCGGGGAGCTCATTCCGACGCGCCTATCGAGGATCAACATCAACTCTATGGCTCATGGGTCCCGGATCTCCGCGTTGCTGCGTCCGGGACAGCACTGTGCCACTAAAGCGCTGTTTCAGCGGAGCATGTTTCAAACAGCCTCATCCCGAGGAGGACCGAACGGTCCGTCTCGAAGGATGGGTTACGAACCAACGACATATGTCGTCGTTCAAACGAACGACTGCACCGCGCAGATGTGACAACACAGACGCATTGCGCAGCGGAAAATTGAGGGCATTGTCGCCCTCGCCTCACTTCAGCATGCAGTCAAGCAGTTCGCCTTCACCAATCACGCCGACAATGGCGCCGTCTTTCTGAACGACGACGGGCTCGGTGCTGGAGCGCTTGAGCCTTGCGACCTCGCGCACCGGTGTTGCCGCCTCGCAGGTCAGGCCGCTCGCCAGGGAGCCCGGCAGACTGCCGGGCGGCACCATGATGTCCCGTGCCCTGAGCACATTGAGCGGGTTCATGTGGCTGACGAAATCGGCGACGTAGCCGTCTTCCGGGTTCTTGACGATTTCCTGAGGCGTTCCGAGCTGGATGATCCGGCCGCCTTCCATGATGGCGATGCGCGAGCCGATCTTGGCCGCCTCGTCCAGATCGTGGCTGACGAAAATGATCGTGCGGTTGAGTTCCTTCTGAAGATCCAGAAGCTCATCCTGCAATTTGTCGCGAATGAGCGGATCAAGCGCGGAGAAAGGCTCGTCCATCAAAAGGATCGGAGCATCCGTTGCAAAGGCGCGGGCAAGGCCGACACGCTGCTGCATGCCACCAGACAACTCGTGAACGTATTTCTCTCCCCAGCCGGACAGGCCGACAAGCTTCAACTGCTCTTCCACCTTGGAGGCGCGGTCCTTGGGTGTCATGCCCGCGAGCTCGAGGCCGAAGCCGACATTTTCCGAAACGGTGCGCCAGGGCAGGAGCCCGAATTGCTGGAAAACCATGGCGATGCGGCTTCGACGCAATTCGCGCAGATCATTCGCGGAGCAGGTTTCCGGGTTCACATACCCGTTGCCGTCATGCACCTGAACCTCGCCGCGGATCACCGGATTGAGACCATTGACGGCGCGCAGCAAGGTCGACTTGCCGGATCCCGAGAGCCCCATCAGAACCAGGACCTCGCCCTCATGAATGTCGAGGCTGGCGCCGGCGACACCCAGGATCTGGCCTGTCTCGGCCTGGATTTCCTGCCGGGTCTTGCCGGCGTCGATCATCGGCAGGGCCGATTTGGGGGCATCTCCGAAAACGATATCGACATCGCGGAAGGAGACGATCGGGGATGTTGTTGCCTCACTCATCGCTTGCCTCCTTCCTCTTTTCTGAAGAACCTGTCGAGCACGATTGCGATGAGAACGATGCAGACGCCGACCTCGAAGCCCTGGGCTATGTTCACGGTGTTCAGCGCCCTGAGCGTCGGCACCCCGAGACCATCCGCGCCAACCAGTGCCGCGATCACGACCATGGAAAGCGACAACATGATGGTCTGGGTGAGACCGGCCATGATCTGAGGCAGCGCATAGGGAAGCTCCACCTTCCACAGAAGTTGGGATTTCGTCGCACCAAACGCCTCACCCGCCTCCAGCAATGCCTTCGGCGTGGAGGAAACGCCGAGCTGTGTCAGACGGATCGGGGCGGGAATAGCGAAAATGACGGTGGCAATCAAGCCGGGCACCATGCCAAGCCCAAACAGGATCAGCGCCGGGATCAGGTAGACGAAGGTGGGAATTGTCTGCATCAGGTCGAGAACCGGCCGGATCGCGGCATAGAAGCGTGGATTGTGCGCGCCCAAAACGCCGATGGGCACGCCGGCAACCATACAGACAACCGCAGCCGCCAGAACCAGCGCAAGCGTTTCGGTGGTCTCTTCCCAATACCCCTGGTTGATCGTCAGGAGCAGCGCCAGAACAACAAAGGCGGTAAAGGCGATTGTACGGTGGACAGCGAAGCCAATACCGGCGGCAATGGCAACGATGATCAGCGGATGCGGGGTCTGCAGCAACCACAGGATCCCGTCGATCAGGGACTCCAGAAAAATGGAAATGCCGTCAAAGATCCAGGCGGCATTCACGGTCAGCCAGTCAAAAAAGGCTTTCGCCCATTTTCCAATCGGCAGTTTATGTTCTGTAAGCCAGTCCAAGCCGCTGCTCCGGTTCGTCTCAGTTCAAAAAAATGCGCCGGGCGGAAGGTCCGCACCGGCGCTGTGTCAGGTCTTATTCGACGCCAAGGGCACCCTTGACCGCGGCGAAGCTGTCACCGCCGTCGAAAGTCTTGACCCCGACCAGCCAGCTTTCGAACGTGGCCGGATGCACCTTCAGCCAGGCAGCGGCTGCCTTGTTCGGGTCTTCGCCGTCATTCAGGATCGCGCCCATGATCTCGTTTTCCATGGCCAGCGAGAATTCAAGGTTTTCCAGAAGCTTGCCGACATTCGGGCATTCCTTGACATAACCGGCGCGCACATTGGTGTAGACCGTGGCACCACCGAAGTTCGGGCCGAAGATGTCATCGCCGCCTTCGAGATAGGCCATCTCGAAATTGGCATTCATCGGATGCGGTTCCCAGCCGAGGAAGACGATGTCGTTGTCGCGCTTTCCGGCCCGGGAAACCTGGGCGAGCATGCCCTGCTCGGACGATTCAACAACTTCGAAGCCTTCCAGATCGAAAAGGTTCTGGTCGATCATGCCGATGATCAGGCGGTTGCCGTCATTGCCCGGCTCGATGCCGTAGATCTTGCCGTCGAGGTCGTCACGGAACTTGGCAATGTCCGCAAAGCTCTTGAGGCCCTTGTCGTAGGTGTATTTCGGCACGGCAAGCGTGTATTTCGCGCCTTCGAGATTCGCACGGACCGTCTCGACGGAGCCGTCTTCACGATAGGCCTTGATGTCTCCTTCCATGGTCGGCATCCAGTTGCCGAGGAAGACATCGATATCCTTGTTCTTCAAGGACGCGTAGGTCACCGGAACTGAAAGGATCTTGACCTCGGGCTCATAGCCAAGAGCTTCTAGCACCACGGATGTTGCTGCAGTCGTTGCCGTGATGTCCGTCCAGCCGACATCCGAGAAACGCACCGTCTTGCAGGCTTCCGGTTCGCTTGCCATTGCCGTGCCGGACAGCATGACGGCCAATGCAAGGCCTCCAGCGAGTTTCGCTGCAATGTTCATGAGTATACCTCCTTTGGAAAGCAAATTATCGTTTGTGCAGGGAGTGACGTCACGCTTGATGCGCGTATCTCGACCTCCAGACCTCAAGGGCGCAGTGTGAAACGTGCCCCCTCCGCCTGCCAACCCCTGTTCCGCAGCAATCCAAGCATCCAAAGCGACATTTTGCAAGTTTTCATTGATTGATTGATCAATTAAAAATAAGAATCGGAAAAGTCCGGAGACCAGGATGCCCAAAGTCGGAATGGAAGCAGAGCGGCGGCGGAGCCTCATCGATGCCACCGTGGACGCGATACATGAACGCGGTTACAGCGACGTGACGATGGCGCAGATCGCCAAGCGTGCGGGCGTTTCCGGCGGTCTCGTGCATCACTATTTCGGCTCGAAAGATCAATTGCTTGCCGCAACCATGCGGCACTTGCTGACCGAGCTCGGGCGCGCCATCCGGGAGAGCCTTGCAAAAGCCGAAACGCCACGCGAACGCATCTCCGCGATTATCGCCGGAAACTTCGCGGTGGACCAGTTTCAGCCGGCGGTGATCGCGGCCTGGCTGGCCTTTTACGTTCAATCCAGAACCACCGAAAGCAACAGCCGCCTCCTGCGGATCTATGCCGCGAGGCTCGCCTCCAACCTGACTTACAATCTGCGATTCTTCCTTCCAAGAGACGAAGCGCGCCGGATCGCAGAAGGTACGGCGTCGATGATCGACGGCGTCTGGATCCGCCAGGCCCTGAGCGATGCGCAAACCGACCGCCAGGCGGCCATCGCAATGGTCGAGGACTATGTTGAAAACCAGATTGCCGCTCATGCGGGCCGCAGCAAGGACCACTGAGCCGGAGCTTCTCAATGACCGACACGTTTGACTTCATCATCGTAGGGGCAGGTTCCGCAGGCTGCGCGATGGCAAGCCGGCTCTCCGAGGACCCGAAAAACCGGGTGCTCGTACTCGAATTCGGCGGAACGGACATCGGACCGCTAATCCAGATGCCCGCTGCGCTTTCCTATCCCATGAACATGCCGATTTACGACTGGGGCTATGAGAGCGAGCCGGAGCCGCATCTCGGCGGCCGCCGCCTCGCGACACCGCGCGGCAAGGTGATCGGCGGCTCGTCTTCGATCAACGGCATGGTTTACGTGCGCGGCCACGCGATGGACTTCGACACCTGGGAAGAAATGGGGGCAAGCGGCTGGGGCTACCGGCACGTGCTGCCCTATTACAAGCGCCAGGAACAGAACCCGCAAGGACAGGCCGGATGGCGCGGCACCGACGGGCCGCTGCATGTCAAGCGCGGAACCAAGTGGAACCCCTTGTTCCATGCTTTCCGCGATGCCGGCCGCCAGGCCGGATATGAACTCACCGAGGACTACAACGGCGAAAAACAGGAAGGCTTCGGCGACATGGAAATGACGGTCCACAACGGCCGTCGCTGGTCAGCCGCGAACGCTTACCTCAAGCCCGCCCTCAAACGCGGCAACCTGGATCTCATCAAGGGCGCCCTTGTCCGCAAGGTCCTGATCGAGAACAACCGCGCCGTCGGCGTCGAGTTTGAAACAGGCGGCGAGATCCGGGAAGTCAGGGCGACGCGCGAGGTTATCCTGGCCGCTTCGTCGATCAATTCGCCGAAAATCCTGATGCTGTCGGGCATCGGTCCGGCAGAACAGTTGTCTGAACTCGGCATCGACGTCGTGGCCGACCGGCCCGGCGTCGGCGCCAACCTGCAGGATCACCTTGAACTCTATATCCAGCAGGCCTGCTCGCAGCCGATCACGCTTTACAAGCACTGGAACCTCTTTTCCAAGGCCATGATCGGCGCGCAGTGGCTGTTCTTCAAGAACGGTCTCGGCGCGTCCAACCAGTTCGAGAGCTGCGCCTTCATCCGCAGCAAGGCCGGCGTCAAATATCCCGATATACAGTACCACTTCCTGCCCTTCGCGGTCCGCTATGACGGACAGGCAGCTGCGGAAGGCCATGGTTTCCAGGCGCATGTCGGGCCGATGCGATCGAAGTCACGCGGGCGCGTCTCGCTGACATCATCGGATCCGAAGGCCAAACCCTCCATCCTGTTCAACTACATGTCGCATGACGAGGACTGGGAGGACTTCCGGACCTGCATCAGGCTGACGCGGGAAATTTTCGGCCAGGACGCCTTCGCAGATTATCGCGGCAAGGAAATCCAGCCGGGCGACGAAGTGCAGAGCGACGAACAGCTCAACGACTTCATTCGCGAACATGTGGAAAGCGCCTACCATCCTTGCGGCACATGCCGGATGGGGGCAAAGGACGATCCGCTGGCCGTTGTCGATCCGGAGTGCCGTGTCATTGGCGTCGACGGATTGCGCGTTGCCGACAGTTCCATCTTTCCGCTGATCACAAACGGAAACCTGAACGGGCCGTCCATCATGGTGGGCGAGAAAGCCTCTGACCATATACTCGGCAAGGACCCGCTTCCGGCTTCCAATCAACAGCCCTGGATCCACCCGGACTGGGAAAACAGTCAACGCTGAATTCTGACCGCGTCGCCGGTCACAGCCCTTTGCAGGAGCCTTTCAATGCGCGCCCAACCGAATGCCTCACACTTCGTCGGCGGGTCCTATATGGAAAGCCGGTCGGGAACGCCTTTCGACAGCGTCTATCCCGCGACCGGCGAGACAATTGCCCGCATCACCCCGGCCGACGATGCTGTGATCGAAGCCGCGATCACAGCCGCCAGAAAAGGCCAGCAGGTCTGGGCGGAGACGCCTCCGGCAGAGCGGGGCCGGGTCTTGCGCCGCGCTGCCGACATCCTGCGGGAGAAAAACCGCGAGCTCTCCATCCTGGAGACGCTCGATACCGGAAAACCATTGCAGGAAACGCTTGTGGCAGATGCGGCCTCCGGCGCGGACTGCCTTGAATATTACGGCGGCCTCGCTGCAACGCTTACGGGAGAACATATCGATCTTGGCGGCTCGTTCGCCTACACAAAGCGCGAACCACTGGGGATCTGTTTCGGCATTGGTGCCTGGAACTACCCGATCCAGATCGCCTGCTGGAAAGCCGCCCCCGCGCTCGTCTGCGGCAACGCCATGATTTTCAAGCCGTCCGAGGTCACCCCCCTGAGCGCGCTCAAGCTGGCCGAAGCCCTGAGCGAAGCCGGGCTCCCGGACGGTGTCTTCAACGTGATTCAGGGGTTCGGCGATGTCGGCGCGAAGATGGTGGCGCATCCGGACATCGCGAAGGTCTCGCTGACAGGCTCCGTGCCGACCGGTGCCAAGGTGGCCGCACTTGCAGGTGAACACCTGAAAAAAACCACACTTGAACTCGGCGGTAAGTCCCCGCTGATCATCTTTGACGATGCAGATGTCGAAAACGCGGTTTCCGCCGCGATCAACGCCAACTTCTATTCCACCGGACAGATCTGCTCCAACGGAACGCGGGTCTTCGTCCACACCGCGATCAAGGAACGCTTTCTCGCACGGCTGGCGGAGCGCACGGCAAATGCCGTGCTCGGCGACCCGCTGGATGAGACAACCAGTATCGGTCCGCTTGTCTCCAAAGCGCAGCTCGACAAGGTGCTGCACTACCTGAAGGTCGGACAGGACGAAGGTGCCCGTCTCGTTTGCGGCGGCGGCGCGGCCGAGGTTGCAAGCTTCCCGGACGGTTACTTCGTGCAGCCGACCGTCTTTGCCGATGTTACGGACACCATGACAATTGCCCGGGAAGAGATTTTCGGACCGGTGCTCAGTGTGCTTGATTTCGATGACGAAGACGATGTCGTCGCCCGTGCAAACGACACCGAGTTCGGTCTGGCGGCAGGGGTCTTCACCAAGGACATTCAGCGCGCGCACAGGATAATCGGCAGGCTGCAGGCGGGTACCTGCTGGATCAACACCTACAACCTCACCCCGATCGAAATGCCGTTTGGCGGTTACAAGAAGTCCGGGATCGGGCGGGAGAACGGGCACGCGGCGATCGAGTATTACAGCCAGCTGAAGAGCGTTTATGTCGAAATGGACGGCGTTGAAGCCGCTTTCTGACAGCGAGCTTTGCATCTAAAGCCAAATTCCCCGGGTTCACCCCGGGGAATTTTTGTTGTTTGGCACGGTGACAGATTGAAGTTTCTCTGCGGCAAACCAGATTAACGTCAACACAGATTCGTCAGGAAACCGTATGACCCGCACCGTGCTTGATCCCGCACCACGCAGCTACGCACCGCATGTTTACGTTCTCAACCGGTCGGAACGCGGAGCGGCCTGCGCACCCGATCACCAGACCATCGAGGATCTGCATAACTGGCTGCTGCACGAGGCGACGCGGATCGACAACGTCATGCTGATGTTCGAGGAATTCATGTGGCGCTGCAAGGCGGCCGACCTTGGCATTGATCGCTGCACCCTTCACATGGGCACCCTGCATCCCAGGGTGATCGGGTTTTCCTGGTTCTGGAGCAGCGTCGACGAATTGTGCGACGAAATTGCCGCCGACGCGGGTGCCGTCAATGAAGCCGCGTTTACGCGCAATCCGCTCTACAAGGTGATCATGGAAGGCCAGATGATCAGGGTCGACCTTGAGACCGAAGACGGCCGGACGTCCTCTCCGCTCATGGAGGAACTCGCAGACCAGGGCTTCACGTCTTACGTGGCGCTCCCCCTGAGTGCGTCAGGCAAGACCTTCAACGCGATGACATTCGGGACGACGCGGCCGGGCGGATTTGAAACCTCGGACAAGGAAGAAATCCGACGTCTGATCGACCTGCTGGCGCTTCATGTCGAGCGTCACATCGTGCAGCGCATCGCGCGCAATGTCGCCGACACCTATCTCGGTCCGATCGCGGGACGGCGCGTGCTTGACGGTGAAATCCGGCGCGGCGACGGAGAGGCCATCGAAGCGGTTGTCTTCATGGCCGACATGCGCGGCTTTACCCAGCTTGCCGACCGTCTCAGCGGGCCGGAGGTAACGGCCATCCTGAACGCGTATTTCGACCGGATCTCCGATGCGGTGCTGAGCCAAGGCGGTGATATTCTGAAATTCATGGGCGATGGCGTTCTTGCCGTTTTCGATCAGAAAGTCCTGGGTGAGGGTGCGGCGGCCACCGCTGCCGTCAAAGCCGCGCGGAAAGCGCTGGAGGCAATTGAGGCCCTGAACGACACACCGCCCGATGACCTGCCTGAAGCCGATCTGTGGCATCCTCTGAAAATCGGGATCGGGCTTCACAGGGGCGAGGTCTTCTTTGGCAATGTCGGAGGCGAGGAGCGCCTTGATTTCACGGTGATAGGGCGCGCCGTCAACGAAACCAGCCGCGTGGAGTCTCTCTGCAAGCCTCTGGGGCGGGAACTGCTCCTGACGGAGCCGGTGCGCAACGCGCTCGCCGGTGATCTCAAGACGAGCCTCAACGAAATGGGCGAGCATGCCCTGCGCGGTGTCGGCAAACCTGTCGCGATCTATTCTGCCTGATTTCCTGCTTGCCAACGCCGGAAAACGTTTCCCGGGACAGACTACGGGCTTTTAAGTCCCCTTCCCCCAAGTGGGTTGGGGGAAGGGGCAGGGAAACCGCTCTCTGCCTGTCGGCTTCAACGATCGTCCCTTCTTTTGCCTGACCGCGCACGCGGGAAATGGCCAGCGGACAGGACATTGGTACTTGATGCGACCTTACTTCGTGAGGATCAGTTTCCCCTGTTTTGTAATGGAGAGCCGGTAGGTTTCTTCATTGTGCTGGATCTGGATCTGCCTCAAACCGCTGAAGAGATCACGCGAATCGAATTCCGATTTCTGTTCGCGCACCGGTTTACCCGCCAAGGCGGTCCTTGGGCCGCCCGCAGTCGAAATTGAGAGGCGTCGTTTCTGGCTGTTGGCGGTGAGTGTCATGGCACTATCGGTCCCTGGCCTATGCTGTTTTGCCGGATGAAAGGAGGCTCATCCCGGCGTCCAATTAAGAACAATTAAAAGGTGAGTTTCTTACTCAACTTTATACTTGACACTCATACTCAACTTTTCCTATCAAGGCAATGCCTGATCGATACGGAACTGGAAATCGCGTCCTCCGGTTTTGAGCGAAACAGGGGTCTGCGGGAAACCTCAGACAAAAATGCCAGGCCAGCCAACCGCCCTCTCCTCTCCCTCAGCGGCAAGCCAGCCCGGCCTTTTCTCAAAGGCGCATCCGACCTGCCACGGATCTTGTCAGGACCTTCAAAAAAAGCTGCTGAGCAACAAAAAAAGCGCCGACCGGATGGTGGCGCTTTGTTCAACAACTGACAGGCAATCTTCAGGCGTTGGCGGCAATCGGTGTCTCGGTCACATCGATCTTCAAAAGATCGCGCATGCCGAACCGGTCTTCGGAGAGATCCGCAATCGACTTGGTGTCGAGGACCGCCATGAAGGCTTCGAGCGCTTCGTGCAACAGGCCGTTGAAGCCACAGGACATGATCAGCGGGCAGTCCTTGCGGCCGGAATCGAAGCACTCTGCAAGAAGGAAGCTTTCTTCCGCCGCACGCACGACCTCACCAACCGATATCTGCTCCGCCGGCCGTCCAAGCATCACCCCGCCATTGCGGCCACGTATCGTCTTGATCAGCTTGGCGTCGACCAGGACCTTCATGATCTTGAAAAGGTGGGTTTCCGACATGTCGAAGCTGGCGGCGATATCGGCTACCTTGCTTGGCTTGTCGGGGTTCACGGCGCAGTACATGAGAGCACGCACCGCATAGTTTGTCTGTTGTGTCAGTCGCATGTTCTAGATATGCGGCGCGATGTCTCAAAGGTCAATGGGAAAATTTGAGTGTAAAATGACACTTTGAAAAGAAAGTTCTTTGTCAAAGCACTCCCGGCAGATTGTCCTTCAGAAAAATATCAATACCGATGCGCTCCTGACCTTCAATGATAGGCTCCTTGTCGCACAGCGCCTTTAAGACCCGGACGGCGCTTCTGATCTCGTGGCCCGGATCCTGCGCAATGACGGCATCCATGACATCGGCGTCCAAGGCGTCGCGTGTGTAAGGGGTCAGTTCATG
This sequence comes from Roseibium sp. MMSF_3412, assembly GCF_030733265.1. GTDB lineage: Bacteria > Pseudomonadota > Alphaproteobacteria > Rhizobiales > Stappiaceae > Roseibium. The sequence continues at coordinate 670,831 of NZ_JASHJI010000001.1, forward strand.
ACCGACGAAAACAACGTCCTTGCGCGGTTTTCCTGCCGAAAGCGCCGCGATGACGCCCCTGTTGCCGGCACCGATATTGTATAGCCCCGCAAGATCAGGGTGTTCCTTGAGCAGGCGTTTCACAAGGTCTGCGTTTTTTTCGTTGTCGTCGCGCCCTTCGCGAACCTTCAGAAGCTCAAGATGCGGAAAGTCCGTTTCGACAATTTGCCTGCAGCCGGCGAACCGTTCGGCGTGATCCCTCAGTCCCAGCGAACCTGCGATTAGTGCGACTTTCGCATTTCTCTCCGGCAGGAACCGTCCGAGCAAGCGGCCCGCCGTGCGTCCTGCGGCCGTATTGTCGATGCCGACAAAGTGCTGACGCGCGGAGACCGGATGATCGGAAACCAGGGTGACGACGGGTACGCCCCGATCCTGAAGCCGGTCGATGGCCGCCCTGACCTCGGGGAACGCCGGCGCGACCACCGCGACACCATCACAGACAGACCTGTCCAGGATCGCAAGCGTGCCCGCAACCCTGTGACCGTCAAAGGCATCGATCGGCTCCACATGCACGGTGACGCGGTCGCTGCTCAGCGTTTCGGCGTGCGCCCTGGCTTCACGCGTCAGATCTTCCATGAAGGCATTCGGACCGTCGGGAATAAGGAAATGGAGCCTGTAGACGCGTTTCTTTGCAAGACCGGCGGCAAAGACATCCGGCTTGTAATTCAGGCCGTCGGCGGCTGACCTGACTTTTTCAATGGTCGCCTTGCGCACACCCGGGCGACCGTTCAGCACCCTGTCGACCGTTGCCAGGCTGACCCCCGCTGCCTCAGCCACATCATGAATGGTGACGCGTTTCATCCGAACCTCTTTTTGGCATGAGTATACAGCGCAATGAGGAACGGTCATCAAAAAATGCTGCAGCGCATGATAGCGCGGGATTTACCGGTTCATCAAACGAATTGCCCGGCCGCGTGACCAGAGGACCAGGCCCATTGGAAATTGAACCCGCCAAGATGTCCGGTGACGTCCACCACCTCGCCGATGAAGTAGAGGCCGGGCACCTTGGTGCTTTCCATCGTCTTGGATGACAGTTCCTTCGTGTTCACGCCGCCGAGCGTGACTTCCGCCGTCCGGTATCCTTCCGTTCCGACCGGGGTCAGTTGCCAGCGGTTGAGCTGGTCCGATGCCCGCCGCAACACCTTGTCCGACTGATCGGCCAGACGGCCGCCGAGCGAAAATGTCCCGGCAAGCTCTTCTGCCAGCCGATTGGGCAGCAATTGCGTGAGTGCCGTCCTCAGATCCTGTTTCGGACTGTCCCGGCGCGCGCTGCGAAGCACGTCAAACACGTCGGTCTGCGGCAGCAAATCAACGGAAATCGGGCTGCCTTCCTTCCAGTAGGACGAGATCTGAAGGATCGAGGGCCCAGACAGGCCGCGGTGGGTAAACAGCAGACCTTCGCGAAACACCGTTTTGCCAAAGGACACGCACGCATCAACGGATATGCCGGACAGCCGTGCGCACAGATCCTTGTTGGCATCGGAAAAGGTCAGCGGAACCAGCGCCGCGCGCGGCTGAACCACGTCCAGCCCGAATTGCCTTGCAAGGTCATAGCCGAAGCCGGTCGCACCCATTTTCGGGATCGACGGCCCACCCGTGGCGACGACCAGCGACCTTGCCTTGAGCGGCCCTTTCGACGTTGCCACCGAAAACCACTCGTCCGGCTTCTCGACCGCCTTGATGCCGGTTTCAAGCTGCAGCGCTCCGCCCGCCGCCTCGAGCTCGTTCAAAAGCATGCGAATAATGTCTTTCGCGCTGTTGTCGCAGAAGAGCTGGCCGAGCGTCTTTTCGTGCCAGGAAATGCGGTGCTTTTCAACAAGCGCAAGAAAGTCCTGCTGCGTGTAGCGCTTGAGCGCCGAGACACAGAACCGCGGGTTCTGCGACAGGAAGTTTGCAGGCGTGCAGTGCAGATTGGTGAAATTGCAGCGGCCGCCGCCTGAGATCCGGATCTTGTCCGCCGGCCGTTTGGCATGGTCGACAACCAACACGTTGCGCCCGCGCCTGGCGGCCTCAATTCCACACATCAATCCGGCGGCACCGCCGCCGAGCACAAGAACATCCAGATCACGCATGGGCGCGCTTATAGCGGGTTTGGATCGTGTGAGTAAGGGCTGTTATCGAGCCCTGGTCTAGCTGGAACTTATGTAATCAATCGATTCCGCAGTCTCACTAGGATTGTCACCCCGGACAAGCGCCAGCGCAGATCCGGGGCCTACTCTCAGATCAACTTGTCAATCGGGTCTGAGTGCTTCGCAGGAAGAGCAACTGCGAAAACTCGTTAATCTCTGGAAGCGAGTGGGTCCCGGGTCTCGCTTCGCTTGCCCGGGATGACAAAGAAGTTGCGGCGCCACCAAAACAAAACCGGCGGATCTTTCGACCCGCCGGCTTCCTCGAAGCTCTTTTAAAAAAAGCTTACTTCATCTCGGTGATGGTCTCGAAGCCGTTGGAGCCGACCTCGAAGAGGGCGTAGGTGCCCGGAACGTCGCCCTTGGCGTCGAAGTTGTGATCACCGGCTGCGCCCTTGTAGTCAATGGCGGTACCGGCCGCGATCAGTTCCTTGGCCTTCTTCCATTCACCCGGAAGGATGGCTTCGCCTTCGCCGTTGGAAACTTCAACGACGGCTGCCGCTACGTCTTCCTTTTTGCCGCCCGCCTTTTCAACGGCCAGCGCCAGCAGGAATGCAGCGTCATAGGACGTGTTGGCGAAGATCGCATCCGGGTCGCCGCCGATGCCCTTGAAGGCTTCGTTGAACATGTCCAGCGACTTGGAGGCTTCACCGACCGGCGAGGACGCGACGAAGGTCGACAGGTTTTCCGCGCCCAGTTCGTTGATCACGGCGTCGGACTTCATGCCGTCACCGCCGACGAACTTGTCGAAGAAACCGTTTTCCAGAGCCTGGCGCAGGATGGTGAGACCGGTGCCGTCGCCATAGTCGAAGATCACGAGCGTGTCCGCGCCGCCCTTGGCGAGTTCCGCCAGGTTGGAACGATAGGAGGCCTTGCCTTCCTCGTGTGCGGCGAACTGGGTGATGTCACCGCCGAGTTCATCGACATATTCGGCCTTGAACGCGTTGGCGAGGCCAGTGCCGTAGTCATTGTTGAGGTAGGCAACCGCAACCTTGCCGTAGCCCATGTCTTTCATGGTGCGGGCAAGCGCGCGGCCCTGGTAGTCATCGGAAGGGACGGTGCGGAACACGGTGCCCTTGTCTTCCAGGCCGGAGATTTCCGGCGAGGTTCCGGACGGCGTGATCAGTGCGATGCCGGCCGGGATCGTGACCGATCCGGCGGCAGCCAGAACAGCGCCCGAGCAATGCGGGCCAACGATGCCAACAACGCCTTCAATGTTGACGGCCTTGGTGGCTGCATCCGTGCCGCCTTGCGGGTTGCAGGCGCTGTCGCCGACGACGCCGACCAGGGTTTCGCCGTCACCGATGCCGCCCTGCTCGTTCACCTGCTGAACGGCAAGCTGGGCCGCGTCGATCATGGCCGGCGCCATGGCCGCGATCGGGCCGGACACGCCGCCGATCAGACCGATTTTGACGTCAGCCTGTGCGGGCACGGATGCCAGAGCGGTTGCAGCCATCATTCCGGCGGCAAGTGCAAGAAACTTGGTTTTCATCAAGAGTACCTCCTCAATAGTCCGGTCTTTGCCGGGTCTTTAAGTTTGGCGGCTCCCGCGCCCTTCAAGGCAGAGCGGCAGGACCCACGGAACGGGCCTAACTCTGGTCCGTCCCGGATTTCGTTACCCGCTGGTCTCCCCTCAATGGCTCGGGAAGCAGGCCTTCCGGCCGGAAGCGCAGCACGAGCTGCAGCATGAGGCCGATCAGGAACAAGCGGATGTATTTTGCCTGGACCGCATATTCAGTCGGAAGTCGGTCGGTTGCAATCTCTGAAACGGACCAAATGATCCAAACGACGGCCGCGCCGAGAATGGCGCCGCGATTATTGCCCGATCCGCCCAGGATCAACATGATCCAGATCAGGAAGGTTGCCACCATCGGATCGATGGCTTCGGGTGTGATCGAGCGGTTGAAATGGGCAAACAGCGCCCCGCCAAGTCCCATCAGCGCAGCCCCGAAGATGAAGGCTTCAAGACGGCGGAATTCGACATTCTTGCCCATCGCCTTGGCCGCGTCTTCATTGTCGCGGATGGCGCGCATCATGCGGCCCCACGGGGCATTGAACTGGCGCTCGACCAGGAAATAGACCGCGATCAGAACCGCGAGCACGATCACCAGATAGGCGATCTGGGATTCCATGTAGGCAAGGTCGCCCGCCGGACGGGGAATGCTGGAAATGCCGCGCGCACCGTTGGTCAGGGCCGGTTCGGACTTGATGACCAGCCGAATGATCTCTGCAATACCGATAGTGGCAATGGCCAGATAATCGGAGCGGAAGCGCAGACAGATCTTGCCGATCGGCCAGGCGACTAGCGCAGCCGCCAGCATGGCTGCGATCCATCCGACGACAAAGTGCAGGTCGAAGCCGCCGATACGGCCGTCCGCGGGCGGGGTCGATATGATGGCGGACGTATAGGCACCGACCGCGAAGAAGCCGGCGATACCGGCATTGAACAGACCTGCAAACCCCCACTGGATGTTCAGGCCAAGGGCCAGAAGGGCATAAATGCAGATAAAGATCGCCATGAAGAGGGCGTAGTTGACGAGACCCAGAAGTTCCATCCTGCTCCCTCCCCTTAAAGCACTTTGCCCTTGAGCAGCCCTGTCGGGCGCACAAGCAACATGAACAGCAAGATCGCAAAGGCCATGGCGGCCTTGTACTCGCTTGGAATGAACAGCACCGAGACCTCCTCGGCGACGCCGACGATCAGACCGCCAAGCACGGCGCCTTCCACCCGCCCGACACCGCCGAGAATGGCAGCGGCGAACATGGGCAGCAGCATGTGCCAGCCCATCATGGCCTTCAGCTCGGTGTTGATCCCGAGAAAAAAGCCGGATGCGGCGCAAAGGCCGCCGGCGATCACCCAGGTCAGCATGACCACCTTCTTGTTGTCGATGCCGGACAGCAAGGCAAGGTTCGGGTTGTCGGACATGGCGCGCATGGCCTTGCCCCACTTGGACCGCGTGAGAAAGAGCTGCAGAACACCAACCAGAACGACCATTGCCAGGATCGTGTAAAGCTCCCGGTCACGGACACGAATGCCGAAATAGTCCTCGGGCCGGACAATGCCGCGGGTGTAGGTCTGCGTGTCGACGCCCCAGACGACCTGGACGACAGCACGGATCATCAGAGCGATGCCGAGCGAGGCCATCACCGTCACGATCTTGGGACGCTCTCGCAGATGTTCGTAAAAGACCTTGTCGATCCCGACCGCAACAGCAGCTGTTCCCAGGATGGCAACGGGGAGCGCGGCATAGGGCGAGACGCCAAATCCGGTGACCACCGCCAGCGCCAGAAACGCTCCGAGGGTCGCCAGATCACCATGGGCCAGATGGGCATACCGCAGGATGCCGAAGATCAGGGTGATCCCGACCGCACCCAGCGCATAGATGGACCCGAGCACGACACCCGGCACGATGTAGAAATTCAGAAGTTCGAAAAGATCCATGCCGATCACCCACCCAGAAACATTTCGGCGACTTCACGGTCAGCCAGGAGATCCGCACCCGTGCCTTCATGGCGGTTCTTGCCGGCAGCCAGAACATAGCCCCGGTCCGCGAAGGCAAGCGCCTGCTTGGCGTGCTGCTCGACAAGAAGGATGGCAACGCCGGTGTCGCGCACGTCACGGCAGATCTGAAAAATCTGTTCCATGTATTTCGGCGACAGGCCTGCCGTCGGCTCGTCCAGCAGCAGCAGTTTCGGGTCGAGCATCAGGGCGCGGCCCATGGCAACCATCTGCCGCTGTCCTCCGGAGAGACTTCCGGCAAGCGTCTTGCGACGTTCCTTCAGGTCCGGGAACAGCTCGTAGACCCTGTCATAGGCCGCCGAGAGATCGCCGGTCTTGAGAAAGCCACCCATTTCCAGGTTTTCCTGGATCGACATTTCCCGGAAGATGTTGTCCACCTGCGGCACGTAGCATATCCCGCGCTGGACGATGCGGTTCGGGGCCCAGCCGGTGATATCGTCACCGTCGAACAGCATCTTTCCGCCGCGAATGGTCAGCAAACCGAAGACGGACTTCATGGCGGTTGACTTGCCCGCGCCGTTCGGCCCCACAATAACGACGATCTCGTCCTGCAACACGGACATGGACACATCCTGCAGGATATCGGCCTCACCGTAGCCACCGGTGAGGTGCTCCATCGACAGAAGCGCGCTCATGCGGCATCTCCCGTGGTTTCACCCAGATACGCTTCCAGAACCTGCGGATCGGAGCGAACGGTCTGGAAGTCACCCTGGATCAGCACCCGGCCCTCGGCCATGCAGACAACCGGATCGCAAAGCTTCTCGATCATCTCCATGTCGTGTTCGATCAGGATGAATGTGTAGCCACGTTCCTTGTTGAGGATCTCGATCTTGGCTTCCAGCTTGCGCAACAGCGTCCGGTTGACGCCGGCTGCCGGTTCGTCCAGCAGGACCAGCTTCGCATCGGTCATCATGGTGCGGCCCAGCTCGAGAAGCTTCTTCTGGCCGCCCGACAGGTTGCCGGCGCGTTCATGGGCGACATGGCTCAGTTCCAGGAACTCCAGCGTTTCATATGCCTTGCGTTCGACGTCGTGTTCCGAGGATTTGACGCGCCCCCATGCGAGCCAATTCGCGAACAGGCTCTCGCCGGGCTGGGACGGCGGCACCATCATCAGGTTTTCAAGCGCAGTCAGTTTGTGAAACTCATGCGGGATCTGAAATGTGCGCACAAGCCCCTTGTGAAACAGCTGATGGCTCGCAAGGTTGGTGACGTCTTCGCCAAGGAACCGTATGCTGCCGCTCGTCGGCTGCAAGGCTCCGGCTATGAGGTTGAAGAGCGTCGTCTTTCCTGCACCGTTGGGACCGATCAGTCCGGTGATGCTGTTTTCCTCGACACGGAAAGAGCAGCCATTGACCGCCTTGAACCCGCTGAAATCCATAACGAGCTGGTCAAGCTCAAGCATTCAAGCTCCTCGCCGCCCCCCTGAAGCGGTCTTTCTTTTTTCGTTGCGCTGCGCCACGCCTTTTGGCGTTGGTTCTATGGCACGCGCAGGGCGCCCGGTCGCAGCGTTCAGACCTTCTAACTTTATTGGCGGCGCAATCAACCGGTAATCACCGGGTTTTTGGCCAGAAAGGGCAAGATTTTTCAAAAAACCCGGGCCAGCGGAATGTCCAGTTCGCGGGTTTGCAGAATTTCCTCGGATTTCGTTCAAAGGCGCACAGTTATTCGGAGTCAACAAACCCGAAAATAACGTGTAGCATCACCCTTGTTCACGTAATGCGCGAATTTAAATGTGCGAGTAGCGGAGAAAAAAATGCACTCCTCAAAGAAGAAAGCACCGCCAATCTACGTAAATATGACAATAACTTCTGAGCTTTTCCTCAACGAATTCAATTTGAAACATTATTCTTAAGCCGACTTCAGAAATTCTCGACTAAAGTTGCATGCAGGTTTTGGCAATCGTGAGTGAGCCGGACAAAAGAACAAGAAGACCTAAGTGACATCAGGCTAAACCGGTATGCGGTCGAAGTCGTGGTTGTTCGTTGGAGGGAAAACTGTCTAACCGCGCGGAATTGTTCGTAAATGAGAGTGAAGTTGAAAACACTGCCGCAATCGACATAGCCGAAGGCAAGGTCGATCAGTCCATACTTCTGGAGCTTTACGACCGCCTCGACGCTGCTGTCTGGATTTTCGATTTCGACCACAAACGGTATCTGTGGGCCAATCGCAAGACCCTCGAGATCACGGACGCGATCTCTCTTGAGGAGTTGCAATCCCGCGACCTCGGTGCCGACATGTCACCCGCCGTGGAACAACGCCTGCGCCAGTACCAGCAGGACTTCTGCACAAGCGATGTCAGCTTTTCGGAGATCTGGACACTCTATCCCAAGGGTCAGCCCAAGGTGCTTCAGATCGCAATGAGCGGTATCCGCCTGCGCGATGGCCGGATGGCGCTCCTGTGCGAGGGCCGCGAGCATCACAAGCAGCAGCCGGAAACACTTCGCAGCGCCGAAGCCCTGCTGCATACCTCCGTGATGATTTCGCTTTTCTCAAAGGAAGGCGCTTCTCTTTACAGGAACACGGCATCCCGTGCAGCCTCGGTCACGCTGGAGACGCCCTTCCTGGACCAGTTTGTCCACGCCGAAGAAGCAAAGGACCTGTTCGAAATCGTCGAAAGGGAGCGAACGCACAAATTCGTCGCCCGCGTCAAAACGCGTTCGGGTCCGCGGTGGCACGAACTGACGGTGCGCGCATGCCACGATGCTGTCACCGGACAACCCGCTTATCTCGTCAGCGAGACCGATGTCACGGAACTTCACGAGACGAAGGAACGCGCGCAGTATCTTGCAAGCCACGACACGCTGACGGGTCTTTCCAACCGGACCTACCTTCAGGAGCGCCTGACGCTGATCCTGCACGCGGCGAAGCGGAACAACCAGTCCGCTTCCTTCTATCTTCTGGATCTCGACGACTTCAAACTGGTCAACGATTCCCTGGGACATGCGGCGGGTGACACGCTCCTGCAGATGGTCGCGGACGAACTCAAGTCCCTTGCCGGGCCAGAGGACGTGATCGCCCGGCATGGCGGCGACGAATTTCTGATCTGCACCCTGGAGGGAAAAGAGGGCAAGGAGCCCGGCAGTTTCGGACATGCGCTTTTGCGGTCGTTTGCCAGACCAAAGGTCATCGAAGGCAAACAAAGGAAAGTCGGCCTCAGCATCGGCTATGCCTGCTTCCCGCAAGATGGCGACACCGTCGACGAGTTGATGCGGCACGCGGATCTGGCGCTTTACCAGGCGAAATCCGGCGCGAGCAACAAATGCGTTCAATTTGACGCCCACATGCGCCAGCTGCGCGACGAGCACAGGGCGATCAGGAAAGACCTCGAACGCGCGCTGAAAGAGGATGAATTCATCCTTCACTACCAGCCCATCGCGTGCACACGCTCGGACCGGGTCGTCTCGGGTGAAGCGCTGCTTCGCTGGCAGCATCCGGAGCGGGGTCTCATCGGACCTGACGACTTTGTACACATCGCCGAAGAAGCCGGTCTGATTTCGGACATCGGTGCCTGGGTCGCACGGGAAGTCGCCAAGCTGCAGACACATATCGACGGGCTCGACTACGCCGTGCCGCTGACCCTTGCGCTCAACGTCTCCCCGCGGCAGCTGTCAGACACCGGGTTTCTGGGTTTCATGAAATCCTTGCCGGAACAAACCGGCTGCGCACCGGACAGGATTTCCCTCGAAATCACCGAATCCGTGATCCTTGGCGATATCCCCAACGCGCGCGAAACACTGACAACGCTCAAGGCGTGCGGCTATCAGGTCGTCATTGACGATTTCGGCACCGGCTATTCCAACCTTGCGTACCTGCACAACTACCCGATCGACGGCATCAAGATCGACCGGGTGTTCATGGAAGACATCAATGCCGGCGGCGAGATCGTCAAGCTCATCCTGTCACTTGCCACCGCGCTTGGCGCGGATGTCGTCGCCGAGGGTGTCGAAACGATCGAGCAGCGTTCCTGGCTGTCCAGGAACGGCTGCGACCGGTACCAGGGCTACCTCTATTCCAGGCCGGTTCCCCTGGATCGTTTCCTGTCCATGCTCGAAACGCAGCACAGGCTTGCCGCTATGTGACCTTGGCGCGCGTCTTGAATTCGGGCCGGTCCCAGCTGCCCGTGTTCAGGATTTCCTCCAGCACTGCGACCGCATCGACAACATCCTGATGTGACAGGTAAAGAGGCGTGAAACCGAAGCGCATCACATCGGGCGCCCGGAAATCTCCGATGACACCGCCCGCGATAAGGGCCTGCATCACCGCATAGCCTTCCTCGAAGCGGAAGGACACCTGGCTGCCGCGCTCGTCAGCGTTGCGGGGGCTTGCCAATGTCAGTTGCGGGCACCTGGCCTCGACTTCAGAAATGAACAACTCGCTGAGCGAAACCGACTTTGCCCTGATCGATGCCATGTCGACATCCTCAAACACGTCCAGCGCCGCATGGAGACTGGAAAGTGCGAGGATCGCCGGCGTCCCAACGGTCATACGATTGATGCCAGACACCGGCCTGTAATCGAGATCGAAGGCGAACGGGGCTTCATGCCCCATCCAGCCGGTCAGGGGCGATGTCACCTGGTCGAGGTGCCTTGCCGCGACATAGAGGAACGCCGGCGCTCCCGGGCCGCCATTGAGATACTTGTAGCCGCAGCCAATCGCGAAATCGGCATCTGCGCCTGCCAGATCAACCTCGATCGCACCGGCCGAATGCGCCAGATCCCAGATCGCAATCGCTCCGGCATCGTGCGCTTTGCGTGTCAACGTCTTCATGTCATGCACACGGCCCGTCCGGTAGTCGACCTGAGTGAGCATCATGACCGCCACCTGATCGTCGAGGGAGGCTTCGACCTCTTCCGGTGCGACGATCTTGAGCTCGTGCCCCCGCACCAGCAGTTCCTTCAGCCCGGAAGCCACATAAAGATCGGTCGGGAAATTGCCGTTGTCGGAAAGAATGATCCTGCGGTCCGGATTGAGCGACAAGGCCGCCGACAACACCTTGAACACGTTGACCGAGGTGCTGTCGCAGGCCACCACCGTGCCAGATGGTGCGCCGATGAGACGGCCGATCCGGTCGCCTGTGCGCTGAGGCAGGTCGATCCAGCTGTGTGTGTTCCAGGCACGGATCAGGCTCGTGCCCCATTCGGTTCCGATGACATCCGCAATTCTGTCCGGAACGTGTTTCGGCAGCACACCGAGCGAGTTGCCGTCGAGATAGATCACGCCTTCCGGTATCGTGAAGGCATTTTTCTTGCTGGCTAAGGGATCGGTCTCATCTAGCGGGTGCGGTGAGGTCATCAACGGCTCTTTGGAACAAGGATGGAGAAAGAGGCCGCACGCTATCAAAGCCCGGTCCGGCAAACAACCACATCACCGTGAGCGTTCGCGCAAAACCACGAAACCTGCGGTCGCCGCACCGGATGTCGCAATCAGCACAGATTTGCCCGTATGAGCATCGGACGCCACCAGCCGTTTTGGTAGCTTGTGCGTTCAAGTAATCGACACCTGCAACCTCTGAAACGCGGTTTGGCTCCATGTTCATCAGCGTCTTCGACATCTTCAAGATCGGTATCGGTCCTTCGAGTTCTCACACAGTCGGCCCGATGGTGGCCGTTGCCCGCTATCTGGAAAGGGTACGCGGTCTCGCCGGTGCCGAAGCATTGGCAGCCGGTCTCACCGTGACACTGCACGGATCGCTTGCCTTCACGGGCAAAGGGCATGCGACCGACAAGGCCATCTGCCTTGGCCTTCTGGGCGAGCGTCCGGATACGCTCGACCCGGATTGCGTCGAGCCGTTGCTGGCGGATCTTAACAGCGCACGGAAGCTCCGCATTCCAGGTCTGCCCGAGCTTGATTTCGATCCCGCGCGGGATGTGATCTTCGACTATGGCCCGCCGCTGCCGCTGCATGCCAACGGACTGACTTTCCGGCTTCTGGACAAGACCGGTTCCGAGATAGACAGCTTCGTCTACTATTCGATCGGCGGCGGCTTTGTCGTCAGCGAACCGGAACTCCGCAACACGACGAATGCACCGCTGAATGAACTGACGGCGCCGACCGTCCCGTTCCCTTTCGCCACGGCGAAGCAGATGCTCGAGATGGGCCGGGAAGCGGGTCTGTCGATTGCGGAGATGAAGCTGCGCAACGAATGCGCCGACACGAAAGTCGAGGACGTAGAAGCGGGGATCGACCGGCTCTGGTCGGCAATGGATGCGTGCATCAACCGGGGGATCACCCAGGCCGGTATCCTTCCCGGTGGCCTGAAGGTGAAACGGCGTGCGGCCGACATCTACCAGCAGCTCGTTCGCGAAGGCCGCAGCAACCCGTTGTTCGAACACAGCGTGGTCGACTGGCTCGGCGTCTATGCGATGGCGGTGAACGAGGAAAACGCCGCCGGCGGGCGTGTCGTCACCGCACCGACCAACGGCGCAGCCGGCGTTATCCCCGCCGTCGCGCGCTATTACCTCGACCATTGCCCCACGGCCGATCAGGCAGGCGTGCGTATTTTCCTTCTGACGGCCGCCGCCGTCGGTGGCATCATCAAGGCGAACGCATCGATCTCCGGCGCGGAGGTCGGCTGCCAGGGGGAAGTCGGGTCCGCGTCGGCGATGGCCGCGGCAGGACTGTGCGCAGCGCTAGGCGGCACGAACGAGCAGATCGAAAACGCTGCCGAGATCGCGCTCGAACATCACCTTGGCATGACGTGCGACCCGATTGGTGGTCTCGTTCAGGTTCCGTGCATCGAGCGCAACGCGCTCGGTTCGGTCAAGGCCGTCACGGCCGCCTCGCTTGCCCTGCGTGGTGATGGAACGCATTTCGTGCCGCTGGACGGGTGCATCGAAACCATGCGCCAGACCGGCATGGACATGATGGAGCAGTACAAGGAAACCTCGCAAGGTGGCCTCGCCGTTAACATCGTCGAATGTTAAAGTACTGACAAAAATGACAATTTCGAAGAAAAGTTTGCTGTAAGCGACGAAACCGGCAATAGTCTCTCCCTGGGTTGGTGTTCTACTCCTTTGCACCAATCAAGGGAGGCTTTAGATGGATGTCTTGACATGGCTGGCGGCGCAGTCGTCGCTAGTGTTCCTGTTCATTGCGGTCGCGCTGGGGTATTTTGCCGGCAAGCTGAAGATCGGCAATTTCGTTCTCGGCGGCATCGCCGGAACGTTGATCATGGGCGTCGTGCTCGGACAGGTCGGGGTCACGATCGACAGTGCGGTCAAGGATATTTTCTTCGCCCTGTTCATCTATGCGGTCGGCTATCAGGGCGGGCCCCAGTTCTTCCGGGCGCTGTCCCTGAAGTCACTCAACCAGCTCCTTTCAGCTGCGGTCATGTGTATCCTCGGGCTTCTCACGGTGCTCGTGTTTGCATGGAGTTTCGGCCTTGACCGGGGAACGGCAGCCGGACTTGCCGCAGGTGGACTGACCCAGTCGGCAATCATTGGAACAGCCGGCGAAACCATCCAGAAACTCAGCGTTTCCGCCGACCTGAAACAGGTCATGGAAACCAATATCGCGGTCGGGTATGCGGTCTGCTACATCTTCGGCTCCATCGGGCCGATCATCATGGTCACCTGGTTTTTTCCGACCGTCATGCGCTGGGACATCCGCAAGGAAGCGCTCAAGCTGGCGGAAAAAATGTCAGGCGGATCGGCCGAATTGGAGCCGGGCCAGTTCAATGCGGCCCGGCGTATCGACACGCGGTTCTACCAACTCGGCAGCGACACACCCTTTATCGGCAAATCGGCGCAGGATCTCGATGCATCCTTTGACAATGCCGCCGTCGAAGCCGTGTTGCGCGCCGGTCAGGAAATCCATCTTGACGACGCTCGGTCTCTCCAACCAGGCGACGTTATCGCCGTAACCGGTCTCGTTTCCACCCTCGACAATCCGGCAGTCGCTTTTGGCACCGAAACCCAGGCACCTGACGGCTACAGGCTTGTGCTGGAGAACCGCAACATCGTTCTCACCAATCCCGATTTTGCGGGCAACAAGCTGCAGGGCATACACGACCACACCCGGTCCAACGCGCTGCGTGATGTCTTCGTCACCGGGGTGAACCGGATGGGACGGGACCTGCCGCTGTTGCCGGATCTTGAGATCCACAAAGGCGATGAACTGCAGCTGACCGGCAGCCCGCGGGACCTCAATACCGTTCAGAAATCCCTCGGTTACCCGATCACGTCTGCTGCGGTCACCGATTTCATCTTCTTCGGCATCGGCATGACGCTCGGTCTGTTGCTCGGGCTCATCGAGTTCAAGATCGGCGGTGTGCCGGTTTCAGTCGGCAGCGGCGGCGGGTGCCTGCTGTCGGGTCTTTTGTTCGGCTGGCTCAGGAGCACGCATCCGCGCTATGCCGCCCTGCCGACCGGCGCGGTGAATTTTCTCAGGGATTTCGGTCTCGCCGTCTTCGTCGGCGTTGTCGGGATCAGCGCGGGTCCCCAGGTTCTGACGACGCTGCAAGAACAGGGCATGAGCATCTTCCTGTTCGGTATCGGTGTCACGCTGATCCCGCAGTTAATAGGGTTCTTCTTCTCCTATTACGTGCTGCGGATCCAGAACCCGATCGAGGCGCTTGCCTGTGTTGCCGGGGGGCGCAGCGCCAATCCCGCCTTCGCGGCTCTCCTGGGCAAGGCGCAAAACGCCACCCCGGTCGTTACATTCACCGTCACCTATGCCGTTGCCAACGTGCTGCTGACCCTGTGGGGTCCGCTGATCGTCGGCCTCGTATCCACCAATCCGGCCCAGTAAACACCCGGGAGAATTCCTATGAGTGCACAAGACTATTCCCAGTATCAGGAACTCAGCCCGTTTGAACTCAAGGACAAGCTGATCGAGATTGCCTCTTCGGCTGCCCAGCGCATGATGCTGAATGCCGGCCGGGGCAATCCGAATTTTCTCGCGACTCATCCGCGCAGGGGCTTTCTGCGTCTCGGGGACTTTTCCGTTGAGGAAGCCGAGCGCTCCTATTCCTATCTCGACAGCGGCTTCGGCGGACTTCCGGACAAGGAAGGAATGTTGCTGCGGTTCGAGAATTTCATCCATCGGCACGAGGACCGCGACGGCACCACGTTTCTGCGTGCCGCGCTGTCCTACGCCAAGGATCAGCTCGGTATTCACCGGCACGAACTGCTCCATGAAATGGTCGAGGGTTTTCTCGGCTGCAACTACCCTGTGCCCCCGCGCATGCTCTCCCATGCGGAACGGATTGTCGGCGCCTACCTCGCCAAGGAGATGTTCGGCAACGAGCCGCAGCACGGCCCGTTTTCCGTTTTCGCGACGGAGGGCGGCACGGCGGCCATGACCTATATTTTCCAGACACTCAAGGCCAACGGGCTGGTCAAGCCCGGGGACAAGGTTGCGCTCGGCACGCCGATCTTCTCTCCCTATCTGGAGATCCCGCCGCTGCCGGAATACGACATGCCCATTGTCGACATCCGGATGGAGGAAGGCGCCGACTGGCAGTTCAGCGATGCGGAACTCGCCAAGCTGGACGATCCGGATATCAAGGTGTTCTGCATCGTCAATCCAAGCAACCCGCCGTCGGTAAAGCTGTCTCCCGACGACCTCGACAGAGTTGCGGCGGTGATCAACGAGAGACGGCCCGATCTCTTCGTGGTGACGGACGATGTCTACGGCACCTTTGCCGACGATTTCGTCTCGCTGTTTGCGAAGTGTCCGCGCAACACCTTGTGCGTCTATTCTTTCTCGAAATATTTCGGCGCGACGGGCTGGCGGCTCGGCGTCATCGCGCTTCACGAAGACAATGTCTTCGACGAGGCTCTCGCCGCCCTTTCCGAAGACAAGAAAAGGGAACTCGACCGGCGCTATTCCTCACTCACGACTGCGCCCCGTGACATCCGGTTCATCGACCGGCTGGTTGCGGACAGCCGGGCCGTTGCGCTCAACCACACGGCTGGCGCTTCAACACCACAGCAGATCCAGATGATGCTGTTCGCCCTTGCCGGTCTGCTCGACCGCGACGACCGCTACAAGGATGCGGCCAAGAGCCTGATCCGGAAACGGTTCAACACGCTTGAACTCAACATGGGCGTGACACCCCACCGTGAGCCCAATGACGTCAACTACTATACACTGATCAATCTGCAGCATTTGAGCGGACGCCTGTACGGCGACGCATTTGCGGACTGGTTCGTCGCCAACAAGAAAGGTTACGACTTCCTGTTCCGGCTTGCCGAGGAGACAAGTGTCGTTCTCCTGCCCGGAAAAGGTTTCGAGGTGGTCGACGCCTCCGCGCGCGTGTCCCTCGCCAACCTGACCGAGGCCGAATACGCAAAGATCGGTGCCTTTGCGCGCAAGGTGATCTCGGAGTATCACGATGAGTACACAAAGCAGTAGTGCTTCTGGCCAAAGACGTCTGAGGCACCAGCTGACGAAGGACACAAGCTGAACCGGTCTTGCCGGCTCAGCGTATCTTTTGCAGTCTGCCGGCCGAAACCGGTGCTGAAGTACAAAATCGCTGCCGGGTGCTGGAGAATATCGTGACCATCGTCATCACCCCCGTTGTCGCAAGCCTGTTGGCTCTGCTTTACGTCTTCCTGAGCATCCGGGTGATCGGCGCACGCCGTACGGAACGGATCAGCCTCGGCGACCGGGGCAACGACCTCATGCTGAGACGCATGCGGGTTCACAGCAATTTCGCCGAATATACACCCTTCGCGCTCTTGCTTCTTCTCATGCTCGAGCTTCTGGGTGGCGCACACTGGCTGCTCTACGGACTGGGTCTCTTCCTGCTCGTTGGCCGGAGCGTGCATGCCTACGGCGTCAGCAGCGAGCCGGAACCCATGGCCTTCCGGGTAACGGGCATGCTGCTGACATTCACGGTGATCGGCATTGCCGCACTGGCCAACCTTGTCCTTGCAATCGACAAGCTCATGGCGGTCGAACGTCTCGGCTGAGCCTGCATGGGTGCCGGCCAGGGCCTCGCAAAGTGAGCCAGAGCACGATACCTATACAAAAAGTCTTTTTCTGGATATAAAGTCCAGATGATACAAAACCCGGACCTCAAGGCGCTCGAACCCGTTTGCAAGGCGATCTCACTGCTGATGCCGGAGATGGTCGAAGTCGTCCTGCACGATCTTGCAACAAATACGATCGCTCATATCGAAAACGGATTTTCCGCGCGCGATGCCGGTGACGACTCCCTTCTGGAAACAGAAAACTACGCGGCTGAACTGGACGAACACGGGATTATCGGGCCCTATCGGAAATCCAGCCCGGACGGGACGCGTCTGAAATCCGTTTCAGCGGTTTTTCGGGACGCCGAAGGCCAGCCAATCGGACTGCTTTGCATCAATTTCAAGACCGGCGACCTGGAAACGGTCTCCGCGCTGTTGAGCACGATCGCGCGCCTCGACGAGAAGTCCCAGCCTTCCATCGTGAAGAACGACTGGCGCGAACTCACAAATGCGATCATCGAGGATACCCTCAAGGATCTGAAAATCGTGCACAGCCAGCTGCGCCGGCCTGCCCGCATCGAGATCATGCGGCGGCTCATGCAGGCCGACGTTCTTTCTGCCAGAGGGTCCGGCGACTACGTGGCGAAAGCGCTCGGGGTATCGCGGGCAAACTTTTACGACATGCTTCGGGAAGCAAAGCACGACAACAAGGAAGCGTCCGCATGACCGTGACCGCCACGACACCACGCCCGATGCGCGACTTCGGACTGGAGGTGTTCTTCTCCAGGTGGGAATTCACCGCACGGCACCACATGACCGCGTCAGATCTTGAAAGCATGTCGCTGTCCGAACTTCTGGCGCTCGCATCCGATGAAGACCGGTCAGCCTTTGAAAACCTGTGGCTGGGATATACGGAAACCTGGGGTGCTCCGGCACTGCGCCAGGAGATCGCGGGCACCTATGACAAGCTTTCAGAGAGCAACATCCTGTGTCTGGCGGGTGCCGGCGAAGGTCTGTATGCGGTTCCGCATGTTCTGCTGACACGGGATGACCATGCCATCGTGCCGACGCCCAACTACCAGGGTTCGGAGACAATTCCCCTGTCCATCTGCGACGTGACCGGGGTGCCGATGGACTATACCCCTTCGTCGGGTTCAAACGGGTCACAAGGCGGGTGGCACCTCGATCTCGATCGTCTTAAGGACGCCATCAGGCCGAACACCAAACTGATCTCTCTGAATTTTCCGCACAACCCGACCGGTTTCCTGCTGCCGCGCGAAGAGCTCGAGGCCCTCGTAAGCCTGGCACGCGCACACGGTATCTACATTCTGAGCGACGAGGTCTATCGCGGTGTCGAACTGGACGAAACCAAGCGGATGCCGCAAATCGCCGATCACTACGAGCGCGGCATTTCCCTCAACGTGATGTCCAAGGCTTACGGATTGCCGGGAATACGCATTGGCTGGATCGCCTCGCAAGACCGCGATCTTCTGCAAAAAGCAGAACGGTTCAAACACTATCTGTCGATCTGCAATTCCGGCCCGTCGGAAATCCTGGCCCTGATCGCCTTGAAAGCAAGGCAAAAGATCCTCGCGCGCAACCGCGCGATCATGATGGAAAATGCCGCCGCGCTCGAACGGCTCTTCGCCGCTTATCCGGATCTCTTCGAGTGGCAACGCCCGATGGGTGGCTGCGTCGCCTTTCCAAGATATCTCGGTCCGGACGGTGTCGAGACCTTCACGCGAAAGCTGGTCGAGGAAAGCGGTGTCCTGCTTCTGCCCTCGTCCATTTATTCCAGTGAACTCGGCACGACACCGCAAGACCATTTCCGCATCGGGATCGGGCGCGCCGCGGTCTTCAGGGACGGCCTGAAGGCGATGGAACAACATCTCGACAAGACCTACCCGGAGTTCCGGACGTAACCGACACCCAAGCGAGGACACGCCGTGCAGCACGACCTGATCACGATCGACCGCGAGGCCTGGGACGCGCTTGCCGCCGCCGCTGCCGATCCGGCACAGCCATTCCGCTACCTGACACTGGCATCTCTTGGCCGGTGCCAGTTTCCCGAAGCGCGCACCGTCGTGCTTCGCTCCGCCAAGAGTGCAACGCGCGTTCTGGAGTTTCACACCGACACGCGAAGTCCGAAATGGCAGGAGCTGCAGGACAATGGCAACACGACGATCCTCGGGTATTCGGACGTTCTGAAACTGCAGCTGCGTCTGCGCGGTGAAATTGATCTGGCGCCTCCAGGTTCACCCGAGGCCGACCGGGTCTGGAGCCGGTTGCCGCCGCATACCAGGGCCACCTACCAGGGTGGTCCTCCCGGAGACGAACTTCCGCCAGATGGTGACCCAGCCGCCCACGCACCGATGTCCGCGCGTGAAGAAACCGGCAGGGATCGGTTCGGGGTACTCTCCTTCAAGGCGCTGTCACTGGACTGGTGCCGGCTGGAGCGGAACAACAATCTGCGGGCCCGGTTTTCCTATGGCGCCAGCGGCGAACTGAACGGCGCAAGCTGGGTCGCCCCCTGAGGGCCAAGGATTGGCGGCACGATCCCCACAGTACTCAAATCTGTTGCAGGCGGGTCTTGTGGGCGTGTGCGATATGAAGGCGCGCAGCTGCCTCGGCAGCCTCACTGTCACCCGTCGCAATCGCTTCGACGATGGCAGCATGTTCCTCCACCGCCGTTTCCCGGCGCTCGGGCGTATCCAGTGTGGTTCCGGCCATCAGGATCAGCGACAGCCGCAGGTGCTCGATCAGGTCAACAAGGTATCGGTTGTGCGAGGCAAGGCACAGGCGCCGGTGAAAATCCCTGTTGGAGCGCACAAGACTGTCCTTGTCGGCGATGCGCTGCCTGTCGGCCTTGACGAGATCCTGCAGGATTTCGACCTCGGGCGCGGAAGCATGCTTGGCGGCAAGTCCGGCCGCCGTTCCTTCCAGCACTTCGCGCATGAAATAGACTTCGTTGATCTGCCCGTGGTCGAGCGTCGGCACGACCATGCCCCGGTTGGGCTCGTGTACGGCGAGCCCCTGCGCCTCGAGCCGCTTCAGGCCCTCACGGATCGGAGTTCGGGAAACGCCAAACTCTTCAGCGAGATCAGCTTCGCGCAGTCGGTCGCCCGGCTTTAAAACCCGGTCTTCGACAAGACCGATCAGACGCTTGTAGATTTCAGATCCATTCATGCGTTCTGGTTAGCGGCAAGACAGGATTTAAGCAAGAGAAGGAGGCTCGCAAACCTCCTTCATCAAGCGTCAGACACCGACTTTCAGATCACTGAAGGCAAGTCCGTCCGCACCCTCGTCGGTTTCGAACACGCGCGACACCGTCCACGTGGCAGTATCGATTTCCGCGACCCGCGCGCCATCCTGAGCGCCCGTGAACAGCGACTTGCCGTCCGGCGAGAACAACAGCGATGCAGGCCCGTGCGCACCGTGAGTTGCAAGATCGATTTCCGCTTTGACCTCATGCGAAGACCGGTCATAGACGACCACCCGGTCTCCGTTCAGATCCGCCACGGCAACCGTTTCACCAGCGGGATCAAAACGGACGCGGATCGGCAGAAACCCGGTCTCGACCACGTGCTTGCGCTCCATCGTATCGACGTCGAACACGATGATGGTTTCGGACTGATTGTTGCCGACCCAGAGCGCTTTTCCGTCCGGGCTGACATCAACGGCTTCCGGGCCGGTGTCCGCCTTCACCGTGTTTATGGTCTCCATCGTCTTCACGTCGATCACCGAGACCTTGTCGGAACCGCGGCTGGTGACGAAAGCGGTTTGATCATCGGGAGACATGGCCAGAAGATGCGAGCCGATCAGTCCCGTCTCCACGTGTCCCGTCACCTCTCCCTTGGCGACGTCGACTGTGATCACGTCCCGCGTTTCCTCGGTGGTCACGATCACGCTGTTGCTGTCGCCCAACCAGGCAATGCCGTGCGGCGCCATATGGGGCGAAATATCGATTGTCTTCAGGTGCTCGGCCGTTGCGACGTCAAACACGTTGAGCTCGCGGCCGATGTAGCCGTCTTCGAGATAGGAGACGACAACGACCTTGTCGCCGTCCGGCGAAACGGCCAGCTCATGAGGTGAGCCACCGGCGATTGGCCGTTGCATCTCCCGCCCCGTATCCAGGTCGATGAAGCTGACGGTTCCGGCATATTTGTTGCCGACCATCAGTGTCGCCGCGCTTGCGGAAAGGGCCGTACCGGCGAGCAGACACATCGCGGTCGCGGCACTGGTGACAACTTTGGTGAAAGACATGTTCAACCTCCAGTCTGTTTCAGTCTTTGGACAGACACCCCCTTGTCTTTTCAGATCAAAGAAACATCCTGGAGATCTATTTGATTTCGATTTCCGTATTTCCTAATTAAATTTCAGTAATACCCATACTTTTTGCGAATTAATTCATCAATGAAAACAAATATTACATACCTTTATTTAGTGAGCACAAAAAGCCGATGTATATTTTGATCAATTATTTCGATTCAGGCCTTTACTTCGAAAGATCCTGCGCGAGCATGAGCGCATTGCCGTCCGGATCATAAAAGGTCGCGGTGCTGACCATGCCTTCAACGGTCTCGGTGTCACCGTCGAATTTCACGCCTGCCTTTTCCAGGGCGGTGCGCGCGGTCGAAATATCGGCGATGCCAAAAACCGGAACCATGTTCCCGGGTGCCGGCTCAACCTGCTCTCCCAGACCCAGCGTCACCCCTTCCGTTTTCGTCTGAAGTTCGCTCCAGCCGACTTCATCGGCATGATACAGAAGTTCGAAGCCGAGATTGTCCAAATACCATTTTGCGCTGGCATGCCTGTCGCGCACCGAGAGGGCCAAAGTGATTGTGTTTTCCAGAGAAACGACGGACATGTGACTTTCCTTTGTATCAAAAATATATTAAATATACTTTATGGAATTGACCCTGCTTGTCAAGCTCACATCCAAGGCCTGGTCGCTGAAAATCCTGGCGCTGCTGCATGACGGGGCTCCCGGACGCCAGGCGCCGCTGGTCGCGGCAACCGGAGCCAGCCGCACGTCCTTTGCGAACAGCCTGGAGCATCTGATCCGGCTCGGCATGATCGAGAAGAACCCGGGTCACGGGCACCCGTTGCGGCCGGAGTTCCGCCTGACGGCGGAAGGTGCCGTCGTCGCGGCCATGGCGAGCCGCATCTTGAAAAGCGTGCCGGACAACGACGCGTTCTCGGTTCTGAAACGAAGCTGGGCCGTCCCGATCCTTGCCCTTACCGAAACGCCGAAACGGTTTTCGGCGATCAAGTCGGATCTCGGGCCGGTCACCGATCGCGCGCTGTCACAGTCATTGTGCCTCTTGGAGGATCGCGAATGGCTGAAACGGGACATCGACGTCAGCCAGCGTGCGCCTTACCCGACCTATCTTGCCGTGAACCAGGGCAGAAACATCAACCAGGCGATAGGGCTCCGCATCTAGGGGACGGCCCGAAAGGACAACCGGCCCTAACCGTCAGGCAGCTGGAAGATAGACTTTTCCACCAGTGATCGGCTCGGCAGCTCCCGTCGTTTCCGGGAAGGTCGTCGGCAATCCGGCTTTGAGCCGCGCGCCCAGAAATGCCATCGCCTGCGCTTCCAGGGCATCCCCGTCGATCCCGAAATCATCGGCCGAGACAACATCTCCGGAAAGACGGTTACGCAGGGCCTGCATCAGGACCGGGTTCAGCCTGCCGCCGCCGCAGACGAGCCAAAGGCGCGGCGGCCTGGGCAACAGACTTTCAGCCTTTGCAATCACTTCCGCTGTGAAGGTCAACAGTGTCGCCGCGCCGTCCTCAAGGCTCATGCCGTCGACGAAGTTGCCTGAAAAGCTGTAGCGGTCCAGCGACTTTGGTCCGGGCTCGGACAGGAACGGATGTTTCAAGGCGTCTGACAGGCGTGCTTCATCCGCCTTGCCCTTCGCGGCGATCACACCACCCGCGTCGAAATCACCTGCGTCATGCTGGCGAACCCAGTCGTCGAGAAGGGCGTTCCCCGGACCGATATCGAAGGCGAGCAAGCCGTCGCCGTCGATGAAGGTCAGATTGGAAACCCCGCCGATATTGAGAAAGCAAAGCGGTTCCCGGTCCACCCCGACAAGCGTCTTTGCAAGTGCCTGGTGATAGACCGGCACGAGGGGCGCCCCCTCACCACCCGCTTCCATGTCCGCAAGACGAACGTCGGCGATCACCGGCAAGCGAAGATCATCCGCCAACGCTTGCGGATCACCGAGTTGCACCGTCTCACCGGCTTTCGGGTCATGCCAGACCGTCTGGCCGTGAAACACGACCGCGTCCGGCTGGAGCGCATTGGTATCGACAAACGCGCGAATGGCACCGGCGTGATCCGCCGTCACATCCTGCGTGATCTGCGGCCAGTCTTCGCGTCCCGCGCCTTTCCGCCCGGCCGCAGCCAGAACACGTTCGCGCGTTGCCGGCCGGTAGCCGGTCGTCTCAGCCGGGCCAAAGCGGCCAATCGTATGGCCATCCGTGGTGATCTCCGCCAGATCTATGCCATCGGCGGACGTCCCGCTGATGGTGCCGACGATCGACCAGCCGGTCATAAGGTATCGGCCACTTTCTTCAGGCTTTGCTCGGCGATATCGAACATCTCGTGCACCTGCTGTTCGGTGATGATCAGCGGCGGGCAAAATGCCATGGCGTCCAGCATCGCGCGCGAAATCAGGCCGTTTTCGTGGAAGACTGCGTTGCTTGCTGCACCAAGGGAACCCGGCGTGTCGGAATGGGCCGGGTGATGCAGTTCAGCCGCGCCGATCAGACCGATGCCGCGCGTTTCAACAACCAGCGGATTGTCGGCGAGCCCTTTCAGCCGCGCCTGAAACGTTGGTGCGATCTCCTTGACGTGACCGACCAGATCGCGCTCCTCGATGATCTTGAGATTCTCCAGGGCAACGGCGGCGGCAACCGGATGCCCGCTGCCGGTGTAGCCATGTCCCAGAACGCCGATCCGGTGCGACTCGTCGGCAATCGGCTCGTAGACGGTGTCGTTGATCAGGAGCGCGGAGATCGGCTGGTAGGACGACGACAGGGCTTTCGAGAGCGTCATCATGTCGGGCTGCAGGTTGAAGGTCTCCGTGCCGAACATATTGCCCGTGCGGCCGAACCCGCAGATCACCTCGTCGGCGACGAAGAGGATGCCGTATTTCTTCAGGATCGGCTGGACCGCTTCCCAATATCCTTCGGGCGGCACCACGACGCCGCCCGCGCCCATGACGGGCTCGGCAAAGAAGGCGGCGATGGTCTCGGGCCCTTCGGCCAGAATCAGGTCTTCAAGATCCTGCGCACACCGTTTTGCAAACTCCGCTTCGCTCTCGCCGTCCTGTTTCATCGTGCGGTAATGCGGACTGGTCGTGTGCAGGATCTGCGGCAGCGGCAGGTCGAAGGACCGGTGATTGTTCGGCAGGCCCGTCAGGCTGGCGGAAGCGACTGTCACGCCATGATAACCGCGCATGCGCGAGATGATCTTCTTGCGCTCCGGCTGGCCAAGGGCGTTGGACCGGTACCAGATCAGCTTGATCGCTGTGTCGTTGGCTTCCGAACCGGAATTGGTGAAATAGGCCTTGGACATGGGCACCGGCGCCATCTCGATCAGCTTTTCGGCAAGCTCGATGGAGGGGCCATGGGTCTTGTATGTGAAGGTGTGATAATAGGGCAGCTTTTCCATCTGGCGGGTCGCGGCCTCCACCAGGCGCTTTTCACCGAAGCCGACGGCGACGCTCCAGAGGCCTGCCATGCCCTCGATATAGCGCTTGCCGTTGATGTCTTCCACATAGATCCCCTCGCCCTTGTCGATGACAAGCGAGCCAGTGTCTTCCTGGCGGCGGGCATCGGCATAGGAATGAAGTTGAACAGCGATATCGCGGGCTTCGAGAGAATTCGGCAACTGCGCCATGAAACGCCTCATGTGAACTGGCTGAGTGGAAGATGAACCGGCCTGCTGCCACACGTGCTGCGTCCCGGCAATCGCCAAGCTAGTGCCGTCCAGAGCGCAGTACAACGGGAATCTTTTTCCTGTGACCGGCAACGTGGCGCGGAAGAGGTGTTTTCAAGCTGCAAAAACAAAAAGACCGCGCCGAGGCGCGGTCAATGTGGCTGACGGCCAGCCATGGTCGGGAACCACAGCCCGTTCGTCGCGGCCGATGGGGGGGCAGAACAGGCACGACGAACAACCGTATAGCCGGAGTAGGCAATCTTTCCGCGACGACTTTGTAATTTACCGACGGTTTTTTTCGTGCGGAATTTCTTTGTTTTATCAGTACCGTCTGTACAATTCTTATTTGGGCATACAATCGTGCTTTCGATTGTCAGCGCCAGCCAATATGCTGTCATTTCGTGCCAAATAGCCTGGGGGAGGCCGTTTTGAGCGAAGCCGAAGTCGATGCTGCATTGATCCGGGCCGCCGTGAAGGTGATGGCGAGCCGAGGCAAGGATTTTTCGGATGCGCTCGAGGCAGCGGGACTGACCCCTGAAGACCTCGAAGGCTTCGACCGCCGGGTTCCGCTCAAGAAATCCGATGCCTTTCTGGAACAGGCCGCCAGATTTCTCGATGACGACCTGTTCGGCTTCGATGTCGGCAAGGCAACGCCCACCGGCACGTTCGGCGTGATCGCCTATCTCGGCATCTCGGCGGCGACATTGGAGCAGGCGATCCAGAACCACGTCAAATACGTCAATATCTTCGTCGACAGCTACCGGCTCTCGCTCGCCAAGACCGAGACGACCGCAAAGCTCTCCTATCAGGAAGTCGACCGGAGTTCCTATTTCAAGCGGCAGGCCAATGAAGCGGGCATGGCCGCAATCCTGTCCAATTACCGGTTCGGCACAGGAAGAATACTCCGGCCTGCCGAAATCCACTTTCATCATCAGCGCGCCGAGGCGCCCGCGGAAATGAAGCTCTTTTTCGGCTGCCCGATCTTTTTCGGCAGCGACATGCACGGGATCGTGTTTCATGCCGAGGATCTTGCAACGCCGCTGGTGCATTCCGACAAGGATCTCCAGGCGCTCATGTCGAATGTTGCCGACAGGATGCTGGCGGAACGGCGCTCCACCCCGAAAAGCTTTCTTTCCAATGTCGAGTTCCACATCATCGACGGTTTGCCGCGCGGACAGAGTTCGGCAAGCACGGTGTCGGCCAAGCTGGGCATGACCGAGCGCACCTTCGCACGGCGGCTTGCGGACGAAGGCACGACATTTTCGGAAGTCCTTGAGGACGTCAGGCGGAACCTGTCCGAGGAGTATCTGCACAAAAGCGACCTGTCCCTGCCCGAGATCGCCTACCTGCTGGGCTACTCGGACTCGCCCGCCTTCATCCGTGCCTATAAACGCTGGTTCGGTGTCACCCCCGGCGCCCGCGCCTCGGAAGTTCGCGGCCTGAAAGCGGGATAACACTATTCCGGAACGATCAGGTCACTGAGACGCGCTCAGAGCCTTCATGTATCCTTGCGACGCGGGGAGCCGGCATCAGTCCCCGCCGGACACATCCGGGATGTTCGCCGGTGTGACGGTCATTGCCTGAAGTGTGTAGGCGGTCGTTGCCAGATGGGTCTTGCTTTGCTGAAGCCGCAGCACACCGGTGACCCAGACAGGGTCGGCGGAAACGTCCAGCCCGTCCGGAAAATCAACCGCAATCACCTGGTCCGGCAAGGGCGGCGGCGGGTGGTTGCAATCCTGGCGCAGCGGCGGGATCAGCAGGAACGTCTTCACATCCCTGAATTCAAATTCAAGCGGGTGCGCGTAACCGGCGATCCGCACCGCGACACCGTCCAGGCCTTCGGTACCCGGCGCGCAGGCTTCGTAGCGGCGCGACAGCAATCGCGCCGAGCCCGCCTGCTGCGCGCATTTCGGCTGGTTCAGGTAGTTGTCGAGAAACGCGGCGCAGGATGCCGGACGGTTTGCGCGCAAGTCCGCCCAGGACAGCGTCACCGGGTCCGCTGCTGCAGACCCGGGGCAGAGGACCATCAGCACCAAAGCGCCGAGGGCAAACCGGTCACTCCTTGCCCTGGCCATGGGTCACCGTGAGCGGGCTCAGGTAATGCGGATCTGTCAGTCCCTGCTTGCGCATGGCAATGCCGGTCAGACACTCCCGAACCACCCGGTTGGCATTGAGGGCGGAGACATAGGTCGGGTCCATCAGGGGTGCGAGTTCCACCAGTTCGAAACCGATCACGTTCGATTCAGCGCAGAGCCGCCGGATGATCGGGAAGACCTCACGCGGCATCAGACCGCCGGGCTCCGGCGTCCCTGTTCCCGGCACGAAGGCCGGGTCGAGCGTGTCGATGTCGAAGGAGACGAAAATATACTCCGGCCCGTCATTGGCCTCCGCGATCACGTCTTCCATGACCGCGTCGAACCCGCGGCGCTCGATCTCGGCCATGGTGTGATAACGGAACCCGTTTTCGCGCATCCACTCGAAGGCTTTTTCGTCCGGGTAGTAACCGCGTAGCGCGACCTGGATGAAGTTCCGCCCGTCAACCAGACCTTCCTCGATCAGCCGGTAGACGGGCATGCCGTGGTTGATGAGGTGGCCGAAACCGTATTTTCCGGCATCGTAATGGGCATCGAAATGTACCACGCCGACATTGCCCTTGCCGTAGACATCGGTCAGCGCCGCGACATCGGGATACATCAGCGAATGATCGCCGCCGATAATGAAGGGGATGACGCGGCTTCCGTCGGCGTGCTGAACTTCCGCAACCTGGCGCACGAAGGACCGCACCGCGTGGATGGTGCGCTCCGTGCTCATCATGTCGTTTGGAGCGTTGCCGTAGTCCACGACCGTCATGTCCTGAAGCGGGTCGACCATCACGTGCATATGCGGCTGCCGTGCCCCGTAGCCGAGGTAGATCGATGAATTGCGCACGGCGTTCGGGCCGCGCGAGGCGCCGCGGGCACCGCTGCCCATGTCGGTGAAGGCGCCCATGATCGCGACATCGACTTCGGCGGCGGCGAGATCCGCGGGCGTGAACGCCAGCGGCTGATGCAGGAAGGTCGGCAGTTGGGCATAGCCCTGGCCGTAGAACCGTGCCGGATCCACCAGCCCGGGTTTGCGCCCCTCTTTCTCGCCTTCGTAGCTGGGAAGCGGCGTGCGCCACGCATTATAGGTCGGGTCCCCGGTGTCGAGCGGAACAACCGGTTGTTCGCCCTCGCGGATAGGTGCCTGCCTGCCCTCGTATTCGTGGCCGAAATACTGTGCGGATACTGCCGTGGACAGCAGCAGGGCACAGGTTGCGGCCAGGAGTGGCAGCACGGTTCTGATATTCGTGTCTTTGAGCATGTTTCCCCCCACGCTTGTTGTTTTTTGAAGGCGTCCGCCTGCAAAGATCGGAGACCGTCAGAAGAAGGCCTTCAGAAATTGATCGCTTTTGTTTTCCTGCGTTCTGGCAAGGTCAAAGGTGAGCATCTCCTCGTAGCTCAGACCATCCCGCCAGACGCTTTTCAGCGCATTTGTGCTTGTGATCAGGTCATAGCGCGCGATCCGGCCGAGACCGGCGGCAGGCACGAACTCCACACCTGCTTCGCGGGAGAAGCGCACCGCGGCAACCTCGTCTGCCAGCAGGATGGTCAGGGACTGACCCGGTTCCAATCTGTTCTCGACAGTCGGCTGCATTTCTTTTGCCAGATCCATGATCCAGGCTTTTGACCAGAGGTGATAGGCCTCCCCGGGCCGGGCGTCGTAAACGCGCGCGGTGATCAGCCCGTCCGCGCGTGCGGCAAGTTCGGCTTCATAGACGACCTTCGCCTCCGGCACCTTGGCGAACAGCATTGCCCAGAGCAGCGGATTGCCGCAGGCCAGACCGGCTGAAGTGCCGGTTAAAATCAGGCAAGCGGCGAGCAGAATACGCATGACCCGCCTCCCCTATTCAGCCGTACTGTCGTAGGTGAGCCGGCCGCCCATCATGGTGTAAAGAACGTCCACTTCAGAGATATCGTTCGGGTCAATTTCGAAAAGGTTTTCCGAGAGCACGACCAGATCGGCTTTCTTGCCGACTTCGAGGCTGCCAACCTCATCGTCGATCCCGATACCGTAGGCGGCATCTATTGTGTGAGACCGCAACGCCTGTTCCAGAGACATTCCCGCGTCAGGACCGCCAAGCGGCGGCACATCCTTGCGGCCATCGAGCGTGCGCGTGATCCCGGTTTCTATTGCTGCCAAGGGGCGATACTCCGAAACGTATCCCGATACAGGCCAGTCCGACCCGAACGAGAACACACCGTCGCCCGCCAGCACAGTTGTCACGGGAAACATGCCCTGGACCCGGTCTTCGCCAAGCCTCTCGGTTGACACGCTCTGCAGCAGCGGATCGAGGCTCATCCAGGCACCCGAAGAATCGTAGATCACGCCGAGGTCTCCGAAACGCGCGGCGTCATCCGGATGGATCAGCGTTCCGTGGGTTATCTTGTGCCGCCGGTCCCGGGGCGGATTGACCCTGATCGCTTCATCGACCGCATCCAGCAGTTTTCTCACTGCAAGATCGCCGAAACAGTGACACGTAACATCAATCCCCTCAGCGTCGGCGCGAACGACCGCGTCCTGTACGACATCGTAGGGAATGATCGGCTCGGGCACGATATCCGGCTTGTCGGTATAAGGGTCGACGTAAAGCGCATTCCACTTGTCGTCGCCGCCATCCATGTTGATTTTCAGGTGACGCGCCCTGACCAGATCCGAATTGAAACGCTCGCGCAGCTCACGCGTTCCCGGCAGCGGATCGATGCTGCCGTCGTTCCAGTACCAGGAGCCGATGAAACGAAGCGGAAGTTCTCCTTCCTCTTCGAAGTCAGCCATCATCTGGAAGCCTTCTTCCTGGCTCATGCCCTGAATGCCGTGGTCATGAACCGCGGTAATCCCGGCAGCTGCAAACCGGTCCAGCCATTCTCGCACACCGCCGGCCATGAATTCAGGCGTTATGTCGATCAGAGCGGACAGGACCTGGAGCTGTGCCGGAACCTCGATGATCCAGCCGGTCGGATTGCCATCGGCATCACGTTCAAAGAAAGAAAATCCGGGGGCGGTGTCCGGTGTGTCCTTGTCGATGCCGGCCATCTCCAGCGCCTTGGAATTCACCCAGGCGGCATGGCCGTCTATCGCCCAGAAATAGATCGGACGCTCGCTTTCGATCTCATCCAGCATCGCCGCTGTCGGATTGCCGTCCGTCCAAGGATTGAAGCGGACGCCGTACCCAAGGATCACCTCGTCATCTTTGTTTTCCACTTCTTCGCGGATGCGCGCGAAAAGTTCGTCCTTGTCGTCCGTCTGAAGGTCGACACCAAGCATGATCAGGCCGCCAACAGCTGCATGAATATGCCCGTCGACAAATCCGGGCAGCACCATTTTGCCTTCCAAGTCGATGACTTCGGTGCCGAGGCCGATGACATCGCCGAGGCCGGCGGCGTCGCCGACATAGACGATCTCGTCGCCTTCTATCGCAATGGCTTCGGCCACCGTGCTGTTTTCATCCATCGTATGGATCTGGCCATTGATCAGGGCGAAATCGGTCGACGGGTTTGCCCGGGGGTTCTGCGCGAAAGTTATGGTTGAAGCACTCACAAGGAGTGCGGTCGACAGGGCCAAAACACTTTCAAAACGCATTAATTCACTCCCCAGCATAGCGGCATCACAATCTGAAACGTTATAAAGTTACGCTTCGTTCTCAATGCTTTAACTGGATTCAAGGTCACACATCCCGGGCTGGTTGTCAGGGTGTCAATCCTGACAAGGCCGCCGTGGATCTTATCCCGGTACGTGCCTGAAGGCGGTGGATCAACGCATCAGAGAAGAGAGAGCTGCGCTTGACGGAACAGCCGGCTCCCGGCTGCCGCACGACTCATTTCGGACCGGAATTCTTCGGCAGGGTGCAGGGGCGTGCCTTTTCGTCGATCGGACCCGAGCCCCTGAAAATGTGGCTGACAAGATTGAGCGGCAGCGACACGACCTCGCCGATGGCCCTGCCCGGACCGGCATCCCTGACAGTGACATCAGGCTTGCCGAGCGTTCCGTGGATTTCGAACGGCGAGACGATTTCGACAAGCTGCTTGCGCTTGGCGCGGGGTGCAAAGGATAGATCCAGCGCACCGGATCTCAGGTTCACGGTGCCCGCTCCGACAAGCTGGACATTTTCCGTTTCAACGATCATGCGCTTCGATGTGGCGACACCGTTCCTAAAATGCAGCGGCAGCACTGCGCAGACAAGCTTGCTGGTGTGCTCCTTGTTGCTGGTCACCAGCCAGGTGAAGACGTTCAGCCCGGTCAGGTCCAGAATGCGGTTCGGCAAGGTGCCGCCCCAAAGGGATGCCGACACGTTGCCGGACAGCGTCTTCAGGAAACCCGTTTCGGACCGGGCGTTGCCGGTGACGTCAAAACTCGCATAAACCGTGCTGGATATCGGCGCCGTCAAGCCAATTTCGTTCATCAGGCTCCTGAGCGGAAATTTCTCCATGCGCCCGTGGGCGTGGGCGGGATGATTTTCCTTGCCGAGGTTGACACCGAAGTCGCCGCTGACCGTGCCACCGATATAGTCGAGCTTCAGCCCGGCCAGCTTCAGGTGATCGGCGTCATACTCCAGTGTGCCGGTCAGGTTGCCGGCGTGCTTCTTGCCCGAGACGATCTTTTTCACGTCCAGTCCGACCTTCGCGCTCAGGGCGGCCTCGAATTCCTTCGTCAGTTCTATGTCGGGTCCGTTTTCCTCGCCGGTCACGCTCAGCTGGGCAAAGTCCGTCAGCGCGGCAAGATCGGTGAAGTCCATCTCCTGCGATGAAATCGCACCGGTCAGCATCCACTTGCCGTCAACTTCCGCCGGGTTGAGGTGTAAATCCGCGTTTACCTGCGTTGCGCCGGAAACAAGATCTCCCTTGAAATTTGCCCCATCAGACGAAAGCCCGCTGGAGCCGGAAAAGCGGATTTCCGGGAAGTTCCTGTCGGTCCTGATGCCGAGTTCGGAGAGCGCTGCCTCCGGCTTCGGCAATGTCAGTTCGGTCGAAAACTCCAGTTCGTCAAGCACCCGGAATTCCGGTATTGCAAGCGCAAAACCCAGCTCCATCAGATCGGTGCCTGCCGTTTTGCCGCGCAGTTCCTCAAGCCCGAGCGCTCCCGAGGTTTCCCCGACAACAACAGTCCCCTTGACCGTGCCAAGGCCCGGGGCGTCGCCGGCAGGCCTGTTCATGAGCACAGCGGTGGGAAGCTCGAACGTACCGGAGAGCGACACGCCCTTGAGCGCCAGAATATCTTCCACGTCGCCCTTCATGACGAGATACGGCGCACCTTCCGGACCGTCGAGGATGGTGATGTCCTTGAGGCCGATCCGGTTGCCGTCACCCTTGACAATGCGCCCGACCGAAATCGGTCCGATCTCGTCGAATTCCAGCAACACCGCGTTCGTCGTCACGATCGTGCGGTCGATCGAGAGCGATTCAATCGGCCCGCTCACGCGGCCGGAAACCTCCTTCAGGTTAATGGCGAGCGATGAGCTCGAGGCCGCTTCGGGCTGTGCAAATTTCGAGGTGAAATCGAGATCGAACACGGACCCCTGGAACACATCCGAGACCGTTCCCTGAACATGTATGACATCGCCGTCGTCGCCGTTGAAATCAAACTTCAGACCGGCGATGTCGAACCTGTCGACCGGGCCGCTCGACTGCCAGGTCAGCGTCGCCTTGCCCTCGACCGCGCTTTCAAGGCCAAGCGAGGCCAGGAGCTTGGTGACCGAGTCCGACTTCGCGGAGAGGTCGCCATCTATGCTTGCGACCTTCTCGGAGGTGTCGACCGTCCCGCTCAGACTGGTTTCGAGGCCGGGCAGGGCAAACGTCATATCGAACGGTCCGCGGCCGTCATGGTCGCTTACCCAGACGGAGGACGGCACCACGCCCGAGGCGCTCAACGGCGTGCCGTTGACAGCCGCCTTGATGCTCACTTCCGTCGACGGCGATGTGTCGGTTGTCGCCAGCTTGAAGGATTCGATCCTGAAGACCTCGTTCCAGCCGTCCGCTTCGTCGATGAAGTGAAACTCGACATCGGTCAGTTCGAGATTGTCGAAGACCGGATTGTTCAGAAGGATCGACAAGAGTTCGAACGACCAGGCCTGCCGGCGCTCGCCGGACGGGTCGGCGCGGTATTCGATGTCGGCCCCGCTCATGCTGAAATTCCGGATTCCGGACACGTCGCCGCGCAGCAGACCGTAGGGCGCGTCAAACTCCACCGTGTCAAAGACACGGCCTTCTCCGCTGGCAGCTCCGGACGACCGCTGGATGTAGGTGTCTTCGATTTTCACGCCAAGACGCCGGCCAGGGGTCAGAACGACGGGCCCGCGCACTTCCACGGGGCGGTTGAATATTCGGGTCAGGACCTGTGCGGCCTGTTCCTGGCGGACGGAGGAATAGAGGTCCAGGGTCGCGACCGCGTAGGCAACGGCAAGGCCTGCCACGAGAAGCGTCACCAGCGTCAATGCGGAAATCCGCAACAGCCGCACCAGCCCGCCTGTCCTTTTCTCGCCCTCGCTGCTCAAGCCGCCGGCCTCTCCTAACGTTCATCTGTCAACAAGCCTTGTGTCCAGTCTACGCCTGTTTCGGCGCCGATAGAACGCGGCATTTGAAAAGCCGGCGTAAAATCCGCGTCAGGTCCGCTGTTGCCCCGGTTGCACGGGCGCGCCAACACCTTTAAGTCAATTTGAACAAGACCGGCATTGCCGAAGGCGCAATGTCACACGGCGTCCCGCAAAGGGCGGCGGGACCCAATTGCAAGGCCGGGCACCACGAGACACAGGTTTGAAAAAAGAGGACTTTCAATGGCAAAGGTTGCATTTCTTGGGCTTGGCGTCATGGGCTACCCGATGGCCGGTTACCTGCAGAAGGCCGGTCACGATGTGACGGTCTATAACCGCACGACGGCCAAGGCGGAAAAATGGGCGGCCGAATATGGCGGTGCCTTCGCGCCGACCCCGCGCGAGGCGGCTGCCGGTGCTGCCTTCGTCATGGCCTGTGTCGGCAATGATGACGATCTGCGCTCGATCTGTCTTGGCGACGACGGCGCGTTCAAGGACATGGCGTCCGGCTCGATCTTCGTTGACCACACCACGGTGTCCGCGAAGGTGACGCGCGAGCTTTATGACGTCGCCCGGGACGGCGGCATTTCCTTCGTCGATGCACCCGTGTCAGGCGGACAGGCCGGCGCTGAAAACGGCCAGCTGGTGGTCATGTGCGGCGGCGATCAGGCGGCTTACGACGCGGCCGAACCCTTTATCGACGCCTATGCCAAGAAATGCGTCAGACTCGGGGAAAGCGGCGCCGGGCAGCTGACCAAGATGGTCAACCAGATCTGCATTGCCGGTCTTGTCCAGGGACTGTCGGAAGGGCTTCACTTTGCCGAGAAGGCCGGTCTCGACGGACGCGCGGTCATTGACCTGATCGGTGGCGGCGCCGCCGGCAGCTGGCAGATGGTCAACCGCTACGAGACCATGCTCGACGATCACTTCGATCACGGTTTCGCCGTCGACTGGATGCGCAAGGACCTCGGCATCTGCCTCGCCACCGCCAATGAAAACGGCGCCAGCCTTCCGGTGACCGCCCTTGTCGACCAGTTCTACAAGGACGTCCAGAAAATGGGCGGCGGCCGCTGGGACACCTCGTCCCTTGTCAAGCGCCTGCGCAAGTTGGACTGAGGCTTCGCGGCTGAAACTGAGCCAACTCAAGGCTTTGAGAACAACCACCTGTGTGAGGGATCATGCAGGTGGTTTTTTCGTGAGCCTTGGTCCCTGATTTCGCGATGTGCCGGATGCCCTAGTCCGCCCGCTCCGCCTCAAGCCTCTCGATCAATTCTTTCAATTGAGACATGTCGCTAAAGACAGTGGCCCTGTCGTCAGGCATTGCGGTGACATGCGGGTCGTATCGCAGGACCGCCATTCCGGCCGCATGCGCAGCCTGAACGCCGACATCGCTGTCTTCGACGACGATGCAGTTTTCAGGTGCATGTCCCATGTCGCGCGCAGCATGCAGGAAAAGACCGGGGTCGGGTTTCCAGATGCCGACAACGTAGGAGCTGTAGATGTTCAGTCCAAAATGCGATGCCAGACCGCTCACCTTCAACGAGTGGGCGATTTTCTGCGGCGGCCCGCTCGAGGCGATGCATTTTGGACGGCCCAAGCTCTTTAGCATGGCCGCGGCACCGGGCACCGGCTGGAGCCGCTCGGAGAAAAGCTCCGCGACACGTTCGCGGTAGGTCGTCTCGAACGTTGCAGGCAGCCGCCTGCCCAGCCGTTTTTCGAGATCGGCCAGGGTGAGGTCGAGTTTTATGCCGCGATAGCGGTGCACCAGTTGCTCCGCCGTCTCGCCGAGTTCCGGCAGAAGATCGACGAAAGCCTGATTGCACAGGATCTCGCTGTCGACGAGTGTTCCGTCCAGATCAAATATGACGCACGTTTCTGACATGGACGGCTCTCGACACCCCTGCGGATCGCAAACAGCCCTTCATAGCGGTCTTGCCATTCGCGTCCAAGACAGAGATGTGGCCAGCTGCAATCTTTTTCCGCTGCGCCAAGTCGCTTTTTTGTCAGCCAAACGCGCTTTTCGCGCCGCCGGATTTCTGGACCTTGAAGATCGAACTGACATCCGCTGCCGGCGGATATGGCAAGCGAACCGGGAGCTGCTTCATGCGCGGTTGCAGCACGGGATCTCCGATGATCATCCTGTCCAGAAGGTCGTCCCATTGCTGCTGCTGCGACAGGCGCTGAATGTAGGCCGAACCGCCCATGAGCGGCCATGCGTCCGCCGCGCAGCATTCATAAAAAAGCATCAGCCGCGCGCGATCAGAGATGTTCGGTGCGGAGCCGTGCAAGGTGCGTGCGTGGTGGATGGACATGCTTCCCGCCTTGCCGGTTATCTTGACGGCCTTCTCAATCCGGAAATCCGGATCGCCCGGATCCACAGCCCCGCAAAAAACGCCCTCAGCGCTGTTGTGGCTCAAGATCGGTCCCTTGTGGGAACCGGGAATAACCTGAAGCGGGCCATTTTCCTCCGTGACATCTTCCAGAAAGACGCCGAAGGCCAGCATGTCGTCATTGGTATGGGGGTAGAAGGCCCAGTCCTGATGCCATTCAACGGCGGCCCCGCCGCCCGGTGCCTTTGCATTGAGCTTCGATGTTTGCAGCACCGCATCCGGCCCGACCAGTTGGCGCAGGACTTCCGTGATCCGGGAGTTTTTCAGAACGTCCCAGAAAAAAGGGTGTTGTTTGTGCGGCAGCTTGATGCGCGTCAGCCTCGGGTTTTCGGGACCATGGCCTTCGTCCAGGTCATAGACGTCGTTGCTTTGGCTCACGTTGCGCGAACGCTCTATGAAATCATGGGTGATCTCCTGCATCCGCCCGAGTTGTTCCGGCGTCACGGCATCTTCGACAAGAAGGTAGCCGTTCTCGACGTAGAACTCGGTCTGGTCTTTGGTGAGCATCGCGGTGTTCTCCGAGTGAAGTTTATTTTGGTATCGATACCATACTTGATTTGGTATCGATACCATCGTCTATTGGCCCCGTCAATGAACAACAAGGAGCCACACCTTGGGTAAAGACAAGTGGGTCACCATGAAGGATGTCGCCGATCTGGCCAAGGTCGGAACGATCACGGTCTCCCGTGTCTTGCGGACACCTGAGAAAGTCTCCGAGTCAAAACGGCTTCGCGTTCAAAAGGCGATTGACGACCTCGGCTATGTTCCCGACAACACCGCCGGCGCCCTGTCGTCCAGCAGGAGCCGTGTCTTCGGCGCAATTGTATCCACAATCGGCGACTCGGTTTTCGCCTCAACGCTGGACGGCTTGTCGGGCACGCTGCGCGCAGCCGGATATGAACTGCTTCTGACCAGCACGGGTTACGATCCGGACGTGGAGGAAGATGCCCTGCGCGCGCTGCTCGCGCGCCGGCCCGACGGGATCGTTCTGACAAGCACATCTCACTCTGCCGGCACGTCGAAACTCCTCAAATCCCTGAGCATCCCCGTTGTCGAGATCTGGCAGT
This sequence comes from Roseibium sp. MMSF_3412, assembly GCF_030733265.1. Taxonomy (GTDB): domain Bacteria; phylum Pseudomonadota; class Alphaproteobacteria; order Rhizobiales; family Stappiaceae; genus Roseibium. The sequence goes on from NZ_JASHJI010000001.1 coordinate 707,442, forward strand.
TGCCGCCCGCGCCTTTGGACATCGCCGTCGGCTTTTCGAATTTTCAGGCCGGACATGACATGGCGCGTCACCTGATCGACAGCGGCCGCAAGACCATCGCATTTCTGGGGGGCGGCGGCCTGCTGGATGCACGCGGGCGCCGCCGGCGCGAAGGATATGAGGCCGCGCTTCACACGGCCGGCATGACGCCGGTCACCTGGACTGACCAAGGACAGGCCGTGCCGCCCGGCATCGAACTGGGGGCCGCATTTTTCGATGAGTGTCTGAAAGCAAATCCGCATATCGACGCGGTCATGTGCGTCAGTGACACGGTCGCGGTGGGTGTCCTTTGCGAAGCAAGGCGGCGCAATCTGAAGGTCCCCGGAGAGCTTGCGGTTTCGGGATTTGGCGGGTTCGACGTGGCAAGACCATCCGGCTTCGACCTGACCACGATCGAGGTTCCCGGCACGGCGATCGGAACAGCGTCAGCCCAAGCCCTGCTCGACCCGGATGCCGCGAGAGCCCGAAAGGTCATCGACCTCGGCTACAAGCTGGTCGTGCGCGGAACAACGTAGTGGTATTTTTGAAGAGTGGCGCACCGGGGAGGATTCGAACCCCCGACCCCCAGATTCGTAGTCTGGTGCTCTATCCAGCTGAGCTACCGGTGCTTCGGGTGCAGGGACCGGGTTATTCGGACTGTGTTGAAGCGAATAACGGTCCTGCGCAGCGGGGCCGCGTGTGCCCCGGACAGGGCGCTTACCTACTGCGCCCCGGGAGGGAATGCAAGGGACTTTTTGAACTTTTTTTCAAGGAATTGTCACACGGTTCCAAAACCGCCAGAAAAGCCAAGCAATTGGATAAAGGCACAGGCCCCACCCTCACGTGACATCCGGTTCACGACCGGCGGTCGGGCACCTTCAGACGGAAGCAGGCGCCCGGTCTGGTCTCGTCCAGATCGATGCTGCCGCCATGGGCCTTCAGAAGCTCGGCAACGATGGCAAGGCCGAGCCCGATACCGCCCTTCTTGGAACCGCTGTGAAACGCCTTGAAGAGCGCTTTCCTGGTATTCTCCGGGATGCCCGGCCCGGTGTCGGAAATGACCACGTGCACACAGTCGCCTTCGCGCATTGCTTCCATGGTGATCCGGCGGACAAGCGTCTCGTCCTTCTCCGTTTCAAGGGCCTGCAACGCGTTGCGCACGAGATTGAGCAGAACGCGGAAGATCTGTTCCGGATCGGCGTCGATCTCGATGTGCTCCGGCACGTTGTTCTCGAAAGCGACCGTATCGTGATCCTGAAGCCCGAGCACGTCGGCCACGTCGTCGCCGACCCGCTGCAGGGCAAGCAGGCGGCGCTGCGGCGGGCGTTCCTGGGCCTTGCCGTAGGACATCACCGCCTGGGTATAGCCGACCGCCCTGTCGAGGGTGGCGAGGATCTTCGGCGCCAGCCGGCTGACGGTCGGGTCGGGCACGTGTTCCAGGCGTTCGAGGAACAGTTGTGCTGAGGCCAGAAGGTTGCGCAGGTCGTGGTTGATCTTTGAAACCGCCAGGCCGAGATCGGCGAGGCGCTGCTTCTGGTGCAGGGCCCGCGACAGGGCCTCTTCCATCGCGGCAAGCCGGATTTCGGCATCGCCCAGTTCGTCCTGGCGGCCCGAAACCGTGATGATCCGGCTGGTGTCCTCCGGGCTCTCCGCGAAGCGTTCCATGGAGCGCGTCAGCCGGCGCAGCGGGCGGATGAAAAGCGCCCGCAGGGTGATATAGACAAGGCTCGCGGTGATGACGGAAATGAACAGCGACAGCGCGAGGATGCGGCCGGAAAACGCCAGCATGTCCTGCTGCAGCAAGGCCACGGGCAGAACGACATCGACGCGTTCCGTGTGCCCCATCTGGCCGACGCCGATCACGCGCATGACGCCGTCGCCGCGATAGGTCAGGATCTGGAAACTGCCGATGATCGAGGAGAGTGCCGAGACATTCGCCATGTCGACCACGAAGTCGACCTCGCCGGGCACGTCATTCATGGCGATCAGGCTGCGCCGGGTTCCCTGGTCCAGCGAAATCGCAACCGCACCCGTCGTCTGCAGAAGTTCTTCCTGAAGCCGCGGTGCAATCGTGCTGGTTTCCGCCAGAACGGAGGCGGCGACGCCTGCCGTCGTCAGCCGGTCCATCAGCCAGGTGTTGCGGTAATTGGCGATCGAGGGAACATAGATGAAGACTTCCGACAGCATCACGAAAACGACTGTCAGAAGCAGGAGCTTGCCTGACAGGCCGCCGAGCCGGGGGCGTTCCGGGCGCTCGATCGCCCGGGGAGCCTTTCCCGTATCGTCTGCAGGGACCGCTGCGCCTTCCGGCGCGCCCTCATGCTTCATCTCTTTCCGTCCCGAAAATCAACAGGTCACATCCGTATAGAATGGACCCAAATAGTATGAAAATATGACCTAAACCACCAACAACACCGATAAAACTCATCCGAACTTGCGCAATATCGCAAGCAAGCCGCGCAGCCAAACTTTCTTTGGCACGTCCGCATAGTATGAAATTGCCGCACGCCGCACCAATTCTCCAAGCGTCGGATAGGGCGCGATGAAACCGGCAAGATCCTTCATTTTCATCTTTTTGGACAATGCCAGCGAAAGCAGATTGAGAATCTCACCGGCCTGCGTGCCGACAATATCTGCCCCGAGCAGACGCCCGCCCGGCCCGGCGATCAGTTTCAGGCGACCCTTGGTCGCACCTTCCGCCTGAGCCCTGTCGTTGCCGGCATAGTCGGCACTCAACACCCTGACCTTTTTGCCATAGGCCTGCCGGGCTTCGGCTTCGGTCAATCCGATATGCCCGAGTTCCGGTGATGTGTAGGTCACCCACGGCACGATGGCGTTGTTCATCTTCACCGGCATGCGGAAGAGAATAGAGCGTATGGCGAGACCCGCCTGGTAACCGGCGACATGGGTGAACTGCAATCCGCCGGCGACATCACCGATTGCATAAACCTTGCGGTTCGTGGTGCGCAGACCGCTATCGACCTCAATGCCCTTGCGGTCGAAATTGATGCCCGCTTCGTCCAGTCCAAGGTTGTCGACATTCGGTGCCCGTCCGGCAGCGACAAGCAGATGGCTGGCTTCGGTCTCGACGGATGTACCGTCCGCGCTCCTGGCAACAACCTTGACCCCCTCACCGGCCCGCTCAACGCGTTCGACCGCCGTGCCTTCCAGGATCTCGATACCTTCGTCCCTGAGCGACTCGATCACGAGACCGGCGAGTTCCGGATCGTCCTTGCCAAGTGCCTTTGCCGCCTCGAAGACAGTCACCTCCGCTCCAAGACGGCGATGTGCCTGCGCCATTTCCAGCCCGATCGGACCGCCGCCGATGATCGCCAGATGTTTCGGCGTTTCCCGCAGTTCAAAGAGCGTTTCATTGATGAGATAGGGCACCTCATCCAGCCCGGGGATGGGCGGAACAAGCGCGGTCGACCCAGTGGCGACCACGAAACGGCGCGCCTTGATTTCAACATCGCCAACCGAGACTGTTTCGGCATCGGTGAAGCGGGCCGGATCCCTCAAAACTGTGACACCCAGGCCTTCGAACCGCTCCTGCGAATCATGCGGCTCAATCGCAGCGATCACGCTGCGCACATGATCGTTTGCCTTGGCAAAATCGATGTCGAGGCCTTGCGAATGAATGCCGAACCGGCCCTGGCTCCTGTTGCCGGCAGCGGCCTTCGCGGCGGCAAGCAGCGCCTTGGAGGGAACGCAGCCATAATTGAGACAGTCGCCGCCCATCAAGCCCTTTTCGATCAGCACAACGTCCACGCCGAACGCGGCAGCGGCGGCGGCAACCGACAAGCCGCCCGATCCTGCACCAATCACACAAATGTCGGGGGTCAGCAATTTTGCCATGGCGGGCTCCGGGTGCGGTGAACGAGGCTTGGGCGGGTAAGGACCTGTGACGATCAGGCCGAACGGATTTTTTTCAGAACCACCGGGATGAGGCTTGCAATCCCGAGCGCGAAAAATGCGGCCAAAAGCTGCGGCGTGACCAGAGCGGAAATCTCGATTTCGCAGTTGCCGGCCGACGCACAGCCCGGGTTTGCGGCTTCCTGGGCTTCAATGACGCTGTCCAGGCCGGAGCCGATAAACGCAAATGCAAAGGTGCCCGGGATGATGCCGATGAAGGTTGCCAGTGCATATGTGGGAAGACGCATCTGGAATATCGCCGGCGCGATGTTGACAAGCCAGAACGGAAAAACGGGCGTAAGACGCAGGAACAGCAGGTAACTGAAGCCTTCGTTCCGGAACCCCTCGGCAAGGCGCGACAGGAACGGCCCGGCACGCTTGGTCAGGACCTCTCCGAAGGACGACCGGGCGACGAGGAATACAGCGCAGGCGCCGATGGTTGCGCCGACAACCGTCACGGTTCCGCCGGCGATCCAGCCGAACAGGAATCCGCCGGCAATCGTCAGGAGAGAGGCGCCGGGAAAGGACAGGGCAACGCAAACGATGTAGGCAAGGCAGAACACGGCAAGGGCAGCAAGCAGGTTCTGATCGACAAATCCGATAAGGTCCTGGCGCTGCATGATCAGGTTGGACAGGGTCAGTTGCTTGTGGAGGCCCTGGGAAAACGCAATGGTCATCAGAGCCAGCAGAATCACGAGCGGCAGCCATCTCCTGAACTTGCCGGAAACAGAAGGTTTCACCGTCTCCTCGATATCCTGTTCCGTATCTTTCGGCCCGGTCATTCGGTCTGCCTTATCCCCCAGCATGTCACGTCCTATCAGCAGTGCGTTCGCGGCGATTCTTGATGACGCCGTATTGGTCTTTCTGGCAGATGTACCTTAAACTACTTAAAAAGAAGCGTGCTTCACCGATAAGTGACGCCATGGTGTCGGCCGTTCACCTGTGCGTGAACGGATTTGCACCCCGAGATTCTTGGCGCGCAACGTTGACTTGAAGCTGCGCGGCGCTTATAAGCGCGCACGACTGGGACATGCATTCGGACCCAAGGCTGTTTTGAGCCGCGCTCTTCCAGCGCTTCGAGTGCTTCCACCAAAGAATTTAAAATGAAAAGGGCCGCGCTCGATCCGCGCGGGTAAGAACAATGAAGCGTACGTATCAACCGAGCCGTCTTGTCCGCAAGCGCCGCCACGGATTCCGCGCACGTATGGCCACCAAGAACGGCCGTCAGGTGCTCGCACGCCGGCGTGCAAAGGGTCGCAAGAGCCTCAGCGCCTGATCGGCAACCTGTGCGCAGTGCGCCGGGTTGGCGGCTGCTGCCAACACCACACCGCTGCCATGGACACTTTGAAAAAGCGCTCCGAATTCCTCGCGGTTGCCAAAGGCGGCCGATTGGGTCGGCGCGCTTTTGTCGTTCAGGGTTTGAAGCGCAGCTCGGACGAGGCATCCCGGGTCGGCTACACCGTTACCAAGAAAACCGGTAACTCCGTCGTGCGCAGCCGCATCAAGAGGCGCCTGCGTGCGGCGATTGCCGAGCTTTGCCACGACGACATTCCGCAGAATGCGGATTTTGTGCTCGTTGCGCGCGACACCGCGCTCACTCTTCCCTTTCAAAAACTCGTTGCAGACCTTAAGTCAGGCCTAAGCCAAGTGCTGGATCCGGAGACACCGCGCGGTCGGGGTAAACCGCGCAGGGGAAACCGGTCGTCTCAACCGACACCGCGCAGGAAACAGGGGTAATACCAGTTGATCTCCGAAAACCGAAACACGATTCTGGCAATCGTACTGTCCCTGATTGTTTTGCTCGCCTGGCAGTATTTTGTTGCCACGCCGGAACTGGAACGCCAGCAGGCCGCCATCGAGCAGCAGCAGCAGGCAGACGCCGCGCGCCAGGCCGCCACTGCCGGAGGTGCAAATCCCGACGCGCCTCAGCCGTCGGCGACGACGGGCGAAAATGCAGCCCTTCCGGCACAGTCAGTGGGTCAGAATGCGGTCTTCGGAAGCCGGGAGCTGGCGGTTGCCGCCAGTGATCGCGTCGTCATCGACACGCCGCGCCTTGAAGGTTCGATCAACCTTACCGGCGCCCGCCTCGACGACCTGCGTCTGAAGGACTACCACGAGACCGTCGACAAGAGCAGCCCGACGATCGCCCTATTCTCACCCAAGGGCAGCCCCCAACCCTACTACACCGACTATGGCTGGGTCGCCGATCCCGGTACCAATGTAGCTCTGCCCGGACCCGACACTGTCTGGACCGCCGAAGGCAATGGTACCCTGACACCGTCGACGCCACTGACGTTGAGCTGGGACAATGGTGCAGGTCTTGTTTTCAAGCGCACCTATTCCGTCGACGAGAACTACATGTTCACCGTTGCACAATCCGTCGACAACAGTTCGGCCGACGCTGTCACGCTTTACCCCTACGGCCTGATTGCGCGCCAGGGCATTCCGGAAACGACCGGCATCTGGATCCTGCACGAAGGCCTGCTCGGCGTGTTCGGCGAAGAAGGCCTGCTTGAGGTTGATTACTCGGACCTTGAGGAAGAGGGCATGAACCGGCCCGCCAAGGTCGACAACGGCTGGCTCGGCATCACCGACAAATACTGGGCTGCAACGCTCATCCCGGTTCCGGGCCAGGAATTCCAGCCAAGCTTCAGCTTTTCCCGCGTGACCGGCAATTTCCAGGCCGACTACCTTGGCAACGGTGTCGCCGTACCTGCAGGCGGCGCTGCTGAAACCAGCTCCTATCTTTTTGCCGGTGCCAAGGAAACCAAGCTGATCGACGCCTACGAGGAATCCATCGGCATCAACCGGTTCGAATTGCTGATCGACTGGGGCTGGTTCTACTTCCTGACCAAGCCGATGTTCTTCGCGATCGACTATTTCTTCCACCTTCTCGGAAACTTTGGCGTCGCCATCCTCGTCGTGACGGTGATCATCAAGCTGATCTTCTTCCCGCTGGCAAACAAGTCCTACGTCTCCATGAGCAAGATGAAGCTCGTGCAGCCGCAGATGACCGAAATCCGGGAAACCTACAAGGACGACCGGCAGAAGCAGCAGCAGGCGCTGATGGAGCTTTACAAGAAGGAAAAGATCAATCCGCTTGCGGGCTGCCTACCGATCCTGATCCAGATCCCCGTGTTCTTTGCACTTTACAAGGTTCTGTTCGTCACCATCGAAATGCGCCATGCGCCATTCTTCGGCTGGATCCAGGACCTGTCCGCACCGGACCCGACTTCGCTGTTCAACCTGTTCGGGCTGATTCCGTGGGATCCGCCCCAGCTCCTGATGCTCGGCGTTTGGCCGCTGCTGATGGGCATCACGATGTTCATCCAGATGAAAATGAACCCGGCACCGCCGGACCCGACCCAGCAGATGATCTTCACCTGGATGCCGGTGGTCTTCACCTTCATGCTGGCTTCGTTCCCGGCCGGATTGGTGATCTACTGGGCATGGAACAACTTCCTGTCGATCACGCAGCAATATGTGATCATGCGCCGCCAGGGAGCCAAGGTCGAACTCTGGGACAATCTCGGGTCCATGTTCAAACGAAAAAAGCCGGCCTCGGACGACGAGGCTGACAAGGCTGAAAAGAGCTGATACAACCCAAGGCCCCGCACCCCAGCGGGGCCTTTCGATTTGACTGGAAACACGCAGGAGCCTGCAAGCCGATGATCCGATAAAGCAAGACCTAATCCGCAAGGCGAAGCCGCCGACCGGCAGGTCGAATGCGTTCACATACGCACATTCTCTTCCCTTGACACTTGCTTACCGGAGGTCCTATGCACGGCCCGTCCCCAGACACACTTCATCCGTTCCACGGCGAAAACCACACCGTTTTCCTGAAAAACGTCGTCACCCGTCCCACCATCGAAGTGGGCGACTACACCTACTATCACGACTTCGAAAACGCGCTCGATTTCGAAAACCGGAACGTGCGCTATCATTTCGACAATATCGGCGATCGGCTGAGGATCGGGAAATTCTGCGCATTGGCGTGCGGAACCAGCTTCATCATGAACGGCGCCAACCACGCCATGACCGGATTTTCCACTTATCCGTTCCATATCTTCGCGGAAGAATGGATGGAGAAATTCGATCCCGAGACGATCTTTGGCCATTTGCGCGGCGACACGATCGTCGGCAATGACGTCTGGTTCGGGACCAACTCCACCGTCATGCCCGGGGTGACGATCTGCTCGGGCGCCATCATCGGCGCGCATGCTGTTGTGGCCACCGACGTTCCGCCCTATGCCGTCGTCGTCGGCAATCCGGGCCGGGTCGTGCGCCTCAGATACGACGAGACAACGATCGAACGGCTTCTCGGCGTTTCGTGGTGGGACTGGCCGATCGAAAAGATCTCCCGAAACCTGAAAGCCATCTGGGGTGCGGATATCGACAGGCTTGAACAGGCCACCCTTGAGGCAGAACCCGGCCTCGACGGAACATCAAAGGCAAGCTAAAAGCAGCCCATGAGCGACGAACAAACCTTTTCGCAGGAAGACCTGGAAGCGGGCCGGCTGATGTTTGCCCGCCCCTGGGACTTTCTCACCAGCGTGACCGACATGTCCAACCTTCCGGACGCGGCGGGCACGGAAATCGCCTTTGCCGGCCGGTCCAATGTCGGCAAATCCAGCCTGATCAACGCGCTGACGGGGCGCAAGGGCCTCGCCCGAACCTCGTCAACGCCCGGCCGGACGCAGATGCTGAATTTCTTCGTTGCACCGGACACACCGCTGACGATCGTGGACATGCCCGGTTACGGCTACGCGCAGGCACCAAAGGAGCTTGTCGATGCCTGGACCAACCTGGTCTTTTCCTATCTGCGCGGCCGGCCGAACCTGCGCCGGGTGATCCTGCTTGTCGACAGCCGGCACGGGATCAAGAAAAACGACCTGGACACGATGGCTCTTCTGGACAGGGCCGCCGTTGTCTACCAGGTGGTGCTCACGAAATCTGACAAGATCAAACCACCGCAGCTGGCCCGTCTCATTTCCGAGACCGAAGCAGCGCTAGCCAAGCGCGTCGCGGCGCATCCGCTGATCGTCGCGACGTCTTCGGAAAAGAACAAGGGGATCGACGAACTGCGAGCAGAGCTTTGTGTTCTGGCCAATCAGTAGCGTTCGAGATCTGCGTTGAACCCCCGATTTGTGCCGCTCTGGCAAACCGGTTATAGCAGAAACCCCTGAAAGTGTTCCTTAGGTGATGGACCGATAAATGAGACTGAAATGGCATGCGAAATGGCGAAATCCCGTTAGGAAGGGTGTGCGGAGCGGGCTTACTGCCCGGTCAAGCACGCTGACGCCACGGGGTGAAGCCATTTCCATGTCCTTCGGATTTGACCGGCTTGCTCCTCCTCCACGTTGCGAAAGGCTTGAAAATGAATCCCATTTCCTGCGCTTCCGCGCCTTGACGAGAAGCAAGCCGCCTCAAACCATTTCGGCCTCATTTATCGGTCCATCACCTAGGCCCAGTTGAATAGAAAGCCTCGATGACAAATCCCGACATGTCCAGCCGCGCGCATATCATCGCGCATGCCCTGCCCTACATGCAGCGCTACGACGACAAGACCGTCGTCGTCAAATATGGCGGCAACGCCATGGGCGATCCGGAGCTCGGACAGGCCTTCGCGCGCGACATCACGCTGCTGCGCCAGTCCGGCGTCAACCCGGTCGTTGTCCACGGGGGCGGACCGCAAATCGGAAAGATGCTGCAGCGGCTGAACATCGTGAGCGAGTTCAAGGGCGGGTTGCGCGTCACCGACAAGGCCACCGTCGAGGTGGTGGAAATGGTGCTGGCCGGGGCGATCAACAAGGAGATCGTCCAGATGATCAACGCCGAGGGCGGGCGCGCTGTCGGTTTGTGCGGCAAGGACGGCAATCTCGTCACTGCGCGCAAGCTCAAGCGCACCATGGTGGATCCGGACAGCAACATTGAAAGCGTGATCGATCTCGGCTTTGTCGGCGAGCCGGCAAGCGTCGACCCGACGGTCCTGAAGCTTGTCCTGAAGGAAGCCATCATTCCCGTCGTCGCGCCGGTCGCACATGGCGAAGACGGCGAAACCTACAATATCAATGCAGACACGGCCGCAGGGGCAATTGCCGGCTCCCTAAATGCAAAAAGACTGCTGTTCCTGACAGATGTGCCAGGCGTTCTCGACAAGGAAGGCAACCTGATCAAGCAGCTGACCGTCTCAAAGGCCCGTGCACTGATGGCCGACGGGACGATATCGGGCGGTATGATCCCGAAGGTAGAGACCTGCATCGAAGCGCTCGAGCGCGGTGTCGAAGGCGTGGTGATCCTGAACGGAAAGGTGCCTCACGCGGTGCTTCTGGAACTCTTCACCGACGGCGGCGCAGGGACGTTGATACGCCCGTGACCGGAAAACGCATCCTGCCACTGGAAGGCCAGCACGCACACCGCCAGGATCTGCGGGTGTTCAAGGGCGTTGAAGCCTGGGTGTTCGACCTGGACAACACGCTCTATCCGCATGAAGCGGACCTGTTCTCGCAGATCGACGAGCAGATCTCGCTCTACGTCCAGAAGATCATGGATCTCAACCGTTCCGAGGCAATGGTGCATCAGAAGGCGCTGTACCATGAGTACGGCACCACCTTGCGCGGCCTGATGACAACGCAGAACATCGATCCGGACGACTATCTCGCCTTCGTGCATGACATCGACTATTCGGGGCTTGCGCCCAATCCGGACCTTGCGGCTGCGATCGAAGCGCTTCCGGGCAAGAAATTCATCTTCACCAATGGCGACCGACCGCATGCGGAACGCACGGCGGCTGCCCTCGGCATTTCCGACCACTTTGAGGACATTTTCGATATCGTGTCAGCGGATCTCGTGCCCAAGCCGAATCGTGAGACCTATGACAAATTCATCGGACTGACCGGCATTTCGCCAGCCCGGGCCGCAATGTTTGAAGACCTGCCGAAGAACCTGAAGGTTCCTCATACGCTCGGAATGCGGACCGCGTTGATCATCCCGACGGGTTCGCGGTCCGTCTTCGAGGAAAGCTGGGACCTTGAGGGGGATCCTTACCCACATGTGGATTTCGTCACCGAGGATCTGACCGGATTTCTGAAAGCCGTTCTGGGGGCCTTGCGATAGACGCGAAGTGCGTGCGCGATCTGATGCTTCACACTATTTTCAAAAACACCACCTCATCCTGAGGTGCAGAGCGCAGCGACGCCTCGAAGGATGGGCCGCGCACTCAGCGCATACCGCCGATCCTTCGAGACGGACCTTCCGGTCCTCCTCAGGATGAGGGAGCGTGCAGTCTGAAGCTTCACGCTATTTTTCAAAGAACACCTCATCCTGAGGTGCGGAGTGCAACGACGCCTCGAAGGATGGGCCGCGCACTCAGCGCATACCGCCGATCCTTCGAGACGGACCTTCCGGTCCTCCTCAGGATGAGGGAGCGTGCAGTCTGAAGCTTCACGCTATTTTTCAAAGAACACCTCATCCTGAGGTGCGGAGCGCAGCGACGCCTCGAAGGATGGGCCGCGCACTCAGCGCATACCGCCGATCCTTCGAGACGGACCTTCCGGTCCTCCTCAGGATGAGGTGTGTGCGTTGAGATGTTGTCCCGGGGTTCCCTGGTTGATGCCCGGTCCGGCGTTGCATCAACGCGGCGCTATCAAGTCCGGAGATTCTGCTCTAGATTGAGGAAAACTCATCAGGTGGAACTTGTCCGTTCATGGCGTCGCTCCGAGCCCTTCATGCGTTTTCCCTTCTGGCCCGCCATGGCCGCGCCTCCATTGCGGCGGAAAAACTCGGAGTTTCTCCGTCGGCTCTCTCGCACCTCATGCGCAAGCTCGAGAGCGAGTTGGGGGCGACACTGGTCAATCGCGACGGGCGGGGTCTGACTCTGACGGATGAGGGGCAGCGGCTCGCGCTGAGCCTTGGCGACGCCTTCGACAGGATCGAAGAAGCAGTCGACAGTTTCAAGCGGCGCGGGCGAACGGAACTCAGGATCAGCACTGTTTCCACCTTCGCCACGCGCTGGCTGATACCGCGCCTGCCGGAATTTCAGGCCGAGCAACCCGATGTCGAGCTGCTCTTGTCGACATCCACGCGGATGGTGGATCTCGATCGAGAAAACTACGACTGCGCGATCCGGCTCGGCACCGGAAGCTGGCCCAGCGTCGAGAGCCATCTCTTGTGGAAGGAGCATCTCGCCGTCGCAATGGCGCCAGGCCTTCTGAGCGGCAAGGACAGTTCGGATCCAGAAATCCTTAAGAACCTGCCGCTTCTGCACAGCTCCGCCCGGCGAAGCGACTGGACCGAGTGGCTGGAAACAGCGGGTATCAGCCATGACGACATCAACTCCGGCACGGTTCTGCAAAGCCGAGACCTGGCAATCCAGGCAGCCATTGCCGGCATGGGCGTCATCGTGATCGACCGCCGATTCGTCTCCCAGGAACTGGAGGCCGGGCACCTGGTGTCACCGGACTGGACAGTGCGGGAGCTGGAGACCGGGTACTGGTTCGTGAGATCGCCTGTCCGGACGCTCACCAGACCGGTCGCAGCGTTCCGGGACTGGCTGCAGGGGTCTGCAGGGGCCTAACCAGGAAAATACAAGACAGATTCCGGTCTTGCTCAGCCCGCCTTGACCAGAAGGTCGCCCAGGTTTTTTGCGCTCTCCGTCGCCCTGTCGCCATGGAGCGGCCAGTCCTGCATCAACCCTTCCACAATCAGGGTGATCTCGCCTTGCCGGTCCGGCAGGCCCGACAGCTCTGCCACCGCCCGGGCAACTTCCTTCTTGTGTCTTGCAAGCAGTGCACGGAGCCGCTCGTCCCGCGGCGCGGCGGCGACAGCGGCGTGAAACAGGCATCCGTGCGCCGCTTCCGACGCCATCCAGCCGGACACTTTGTCGAAGAGGAAATGCAGCACCGGTTCATCCGCTGCCTCCGCCTGATCAAACACGAACTCCATGTAGCGCCGGTGACGATGCTCCAGAGCACACAGCACCATTTCCTCCCGCGACGGCACGTATTTGTAGAGGGTTCTCAGACTGACCCCCGCCGCCTCGCGCAGACTGTCGATATTCGGTTCCGCAAACCCGTTTTCCGCAAACGCTCTTTCCAGCCCGGCGGCTATTCTGGTTTTCGTGTCGGTCATGGTTGACGAGGTAGAATAAATCCTCTACTTGAGCAAGTAGAACAATCATTCTACCGGAGAATTCCCATGTCCGTACCCGAAAAAATGCACGGCATCGTCCTGACCGGTCATGGTGGACCGGAAATGTTGCAGTGGCGTGAGGATCTCGACATACCGCGCCCGGGGCCCGGAGACGTTCTCATTCGCGTGCTTGCGGCCGGCGTCAACAACACGGACGTCAACACACGCATCGGCTGGTATTCGAAGGGTGACAATGACGCCGAAGACGCGTCCTGGGCCGGCACTGCGTTGAAACTTCCGCTGATCCAGGGTGCGGATGTCTGCGGTACGATCACAGCCGTCGGCGCAGGCGTAGACCCGGCACGGATCGGTGAGCGGGTCATCATCGAACCCTGCCTCAGGGAAGCGGACGGCAAAGACCTCGTCTCGCCCTGGTATTTCGGGTCGGAATGCAACGGTGGCTTTGCCCAGTTCACGAAAGTCGCCTCACGCCATGCCCATGCAATCAGCTGCGATCTGACCGACGCCGAGCTGGCCTCCTTTCCCTGTTCCTACTCAACGGCTGAAAACATGCTTGAACGGACCGGCGTCAAGGCTGGGGACACGGTCTTCGTTACCGGGGCGTCAGGTGGTGTCGGATCTGCTGCGATCCAACTGGCAAAGGCCCGGGGCGCGACCGTCATCGCGGTTACGAGCCCGTCGAAGTCCGGCGCTCTGCTAGAGCTGGGAGCAGCCCGGACCCTGGACAGGGATGCGGATTATGCCGGTGAACTCGGAATGAATTCGGTCGACGTCGTGATCGACCTTGTGGCCGGCGAAAAGTGGCCTTCCCTGCTCGATATCCTGAAACCGGGTGGACGGTATGCGGTTTCCGGTGCAATCGGAGGACCCATGGTGGAGCTGGACGTGCGCACGCTTTATCTGAAAGATCTCAGCTTCTTCGGCTGCACGGTTCTGGAACCGCAGGTCTTCGGCAATCTGGTCACCCGGATCGAGCGCAGGGAAATCAAACCGCTTGTTGCCGAAACCTACCCCTTACGCGAGATCACCGCCGCGCAGGACGCTTTCGGCAAAAAGGGGCACATCGGCAAGATCGTCCTCACGGTTTCCTGAGAGTAAATGCCGAGGCGACCGTGTCGCTTTGCGCACGGCTCTGCGTTGCCTCAAGCCGCCAGAATGATGCCGATGACGGCCGCAACAATCAAAAGGCAACCGACGATTTCCGACCGCGTGATCACCTCCTTGAACACCAGCCAGGAGGCCAGGAACGTGAACACCAATTCGATCTGGGCCAAGGCGCGCACATAGGCGACATTCTGCAATGTCATGGCCGTGAACCAGCCGATGGACCCTGCAACGCCCGACGCGCCCACCCAGATCGCAGCCCTCCAGGCCTTCAGGCTGGCGCGCAGTTCCTCCGGTTCGCGAATGCTCATCCAGATCGTCATCGCGAGGGTCTGGAACACGGTTGCATAGACAAGAGCGGTCGCCGCCTGCATGGCGACCGTCGTTCCCTCCAGCGACAGGGACGCGGTGCGATAGGCCACTGCCGACGCACCGAAGAAGGCTGCCGATGCAAACCCGATCAGGGCGGGCCGGCCGAAAAGCGAAGAGCGCACCGCCGATGCGGTGAGCGGCACGCGCGCAAGCGAAATGACAATGACCCCGGCGATGCCGACCAAGATGCAAAAAGCGGCGACCCAGGTGACGTGTTCGCCGAGCACGACCAGTCCGAACAGCGCCGCCTGGATCGGCTCGGTTTTCGAATAGGCCGTCCCGACCGCGAAATTGCGGAAAGAGAACAGGTAGATCAGCAGGAAGGTCGCCACGATCTGCGCCAGCCCTCCAAGCGCGCCTGCAACAACGAGTGTCATGGTCGGCGCGGGCAACGGGCTGCCGAGCACGAAATGCAGAACCGCTGCATAAATCAGCGCAAAGGGAACACCGTAGCCGAAACGGACAAAGGTCGCACCGGTGTTGCCGAGCCTGCCCTTCAGATGCTTTTGCATTGCCGTGCGCAGGTTCTGGCAAAATGCAGCAAATATCGTGATCGGGATCCAGAGTTCCACGCCAGCCGACTCGCTTCAGTTGATGTCAGATCATCTTACGCCGTTCGTTTTTCCTGAAAACTAGCGAAAACGGCAAGGGTCACGTTATTTTTGCTCAATATAGCCAACAGCCAAATTAGGCAGAACATGCCGGGGGGACACCGAAAACCAGTCGGCCTCGCACCTCCCCCGATCCCGGCTCGCGCTGCGCTTGGCCGGGATGACTAACTTACACTCAATGACTTCATCCCGAGGAAACGCGGCAGCGCTGTTTCGAAGGATGGGCCGCATGCTCTGAGTTAGCCGACGATCCTTCGAGATGCACGCAAGCGCGCTCCTCAGGATGAGGCCGCGTATCGGATGCGTCGCCCGAGCGGAAACCGGCTGCTGGCGGCGCAATGTCGCCTCCGGAACACTTGCCATCCCGGCAATGCTTGACAGGGCTTGGTCCGGCGGCTTAGGTCCGCGCACGAAACCATTCATGCCCGGAGACCTCAGCCAGATGACTCACGACCTTGCCGCCCTGTCCCAGATTATCGACGCGGCATTTGAAGACCGCGCTTCCATAGATACCGCCACAACAGGTGAGATCCGCGATGCCGTCGAGACCACACTCAACCTGCTCGACCACGGCCAGCTGCGCGTTGCGGAGAAGAAGGACGGCGACTGGAGTGTCAACCAGTGGGCCAAGAAAGCCGTGCTGCTGTCGTTCCGGCTCAACGCGATGGAAGTCATCAAGGGCGGACCGGGAGAAGCTGTCTGGTGGGACAAGGTCCCCTCGAAATTCGACAGCTGGAGCGGACTTGAGTTTGAACAGGCAGGATTCAGGGCCGTGCCGAACTGTACGGTGCGCCGGTCGGCCTTCATCGGCAAGGGCGTCGTCCTGATGCCGTCCTTCGTCAATCTCGGTGCCTATGTCGATGAAGGAACCATGGTCGACACCTGGGCAACGGTCGGCTCCTGTGCGCAGATCGGCAAGAATGTTCACCTGTCCGGCGGCGTCGGCATCGGCGGCGTCCTGGAACCGCTGCAGGCCGGCCCGGTCATCATTGAAGACAATTGCTTCATCGGTGCCCGCTCGGAGGTTGTCGAAGGCTGTATTGTGCGCGAAGGCTCCGTCCTTGGCATGGGTGTCTATATCGGCAAGTCGACCAGGATCGTGAACCGCATGACCGGCGAGATCAGTTACGGCGAAGTCCCGCCCTACTCGGTTGTCGTTGCCGGTTCGATGCCAACGTCCAGCCTGATGGGCAACGGGGAAGCCGCCCCCAACCTTTATTGCGCCGTCATCGTGAAAACGGTCGATGAACAGACGCGATCGAAAACGGCCATCAACGAACTGCTGCGCGACTGATCGACAGCCTTTCGACGCAACCGAACCCCGCCCCAAGTGGCGGGGTTTTTCATACCCGCCACAAGATACCGACCACTTGCTCGATCACGAGTGACAGAAGAAATTCAAGGACGACGACGCCGATCGCAAGACTGATCGATGCCTGAAGCACAATCCGGGCAATCAGGAAATGATACCAGAGGATCGCGAGCAGACTGGTCAGCGCCAGCAAAATGGTGATGCCTGGCGAAATGATGCCGAGCAAAAACAGGATATAGGTGATCATGTAGGGAACAGCCGTCAAAAGGCTGGACCAGTTGCGGACAACGATGAACGGCACATAGCGCTGGGAAATGCCGATGGGCGCGGCAATCAGCGCAAGGACAACCGGCATGGCGATCCAGTTGACGCCATGGCCGAAAAACAGCGCCGTCCAGTAGGCACCGTCCGGAAAGCCCTCCGGGTGGTACATGTTTTCCGCGATGAAGAACTGCCTTTCAAACAGACCATTGAGAAGGTAGAGCGGGATCAGCAGGAAGATGACCTGGAACGAACGCCAGAATCCCTGAAGCGACTGGTCGAAATAGGCCTGTCCTTCGGGCCGGTTGCGCAGCAGCAGCCAGGACCCGTCGAGGGCTGCCCGGATTTCGTTCATGCTAATCAAGTTCGAGACGCTCCCGGTTCCTCTGAAAAATAGCTTACGAGAAATCGTTTGTAGATGGCGGTCAGGCGCTCAAGATCGTCAACGCTGACACATTCATCAACCTTGTGCATCGTCTGACCGACAAGCCCGAATTCGACGACCGGGCAGTAATTCTTGATAAACCGTGCGTCGGACGTGCCGCCCCCGGTCGACAATTCGGGTCTGCGCCCGGTTTCCATCTCAACCGCTGTTCCCAGCGTTTCAATCAGTGCTTCGTCCTTCGTCAGGAACGATTCACTGGCATCGCGCTTGAACTCCAGGTCGAGTTTCAGATCACCAAGCTGGACAGCCCCAAGTATCCCTTGAATTTTCGCCTTGAGGCTCTCGAGCGACCATTCGTCATTGTAGCGGATGTTGAACCGGGCCCGAGCATGAGCCGGGATGACGTTGAAAGCCGGATTGCCCACATCCACCGTCACGATTTCCAGGTTCGAGGGCTGGAACCGCTCGTTGCCCGTATCGAGTTCCAAGGCATCGAGCGCCGCCAGAAGACGAACGAGGCCGGGAATCGGGTTGTCGGCAAGATGCGGATAGGCAGCGTGTCCCTGCGTGCCGGAGACAGTGATCGTGCCGGAAAGCGAGCCTCTGCGGCCAACCTTGATCGCATCGCCCAGGGCCTCCGGATTGGTCGGTTCACCGACGATGCAGGCATCGAAGCTGTGCCCCTGGTTCCGGGCCCACTCAAGCAGCTTGACCGTCCCGTTCACGGCTGGACCTTCCTCGTCGCCCGTGATCAGAAAGGAAATCGCACCACCGAAATCCGGGCCGTAAGCGTCGAGGAACTCGCGGGCGGCGGCGGCAAAGGCGGCTACGGCTCCTTTCATGTCGACCGCGCCGCGGCCGTACAGGACACCGCCGGAAATGTCACCGCTGAAAGGTCCGTGGCTCCAGTCATCCTCGGCGCCTGCCGGCACAACATCCGTATGTCCTGCAAAGACGAAATGCGGCTGCCCCGATCCGATCGTTGCGAACAGGTTTTCAACGTCTGGCGTATCCTCGTCCGTGAAAACGACCCTGGAGACGGAAAAGCCCGCCTCTGCCAGGAGTTCTTCAAGCCTGGCCAAAGCCCCCCCCTCCGCTGGCGTCACGGAAGGGCAGCGGATCAGGTCCTGGGCGATGGAGACGACGTTTGACGGCATGGCAATCAGGATCTCACGACACAAATATGATGGAAATTGGATAAGGTCAGCTCTTGCGCCAATAGCTGTTTGGCAATGGGCCATTCTTGTTCGCCTGCATCTGGCTGGGTATGAACCCGAGCACCAGCACGACAATCAGATTGATCCCCGGCAGGAAGATGAGCAGGGCCCAGAAACCGCTTTGACCAATGTCCTGGAACCGCTTGATCACGATGGCGAGTTCGAACCATTGCAGTGCAAAAAACAAGAGCGGAAACAGCGGATTTGAACCGGCGAAGGCGCTTGGCGTCACATCCTCAGGGTTGGGAATGCCCGGAATGGACAAGAACCAGATGCGGATGGCCATTCCTATGATGACCCAGACAAGCGCGAAACAGAGCCAGTAAGGCTCCCTGCCAATGCGGCCGAAAGGACTCATGAGGGCCCAAACAGGACCTGGTGCGATATTCGCGCTCTGAGGGGGTGTGTTCATTCAAACCGGCTCGCGTAAATTAGTTCCGGACACGGAGGTAGACGGATACGCGTCCGGGATCAAGCGCCGTCGTTCCTTCAGACCAACGCAAAAGTTGCCAGGGGTATCCGTAAGGACGCGCAAAGTGTCCACATACTGGAATTTACGCCGCGGAATTTTTATGGATTTTGAACCGCAAGCATGTCTTATTTGAGATGCTTCAATACCACACCGTCGGGGGGCCCCATCATGACCGGTGCTATACAAAAACTCATATTCACCTGCACGTTAGCACTCTTCGTTTCCTTTTTCGCTTTGGCACCGTCAACAGGATCGGCACAGGACACATCGTCCGAGTTGCCGCCACCGCTTCAGCCTGAAGCCATGCAAAAGCTGGTGTCGGACCTCGACCCCGAGCAGGTCGAGGCCCTCACGGATCTGATGACCCTGCTGCAGCAAAGCGCCGCAGCGGGCGAAGCAGCGGCCGCGGCTCCCGAAGGCCCCGGGTTCGTTGCGCAGCTGCAAATGGCGGCGGGCAATTTCGGCGGCATGGTGGCCGGTCACTTCCAGAACCTGCCCGACCTGTTCACCAGTCTCTTTGCCGCCATCGGAGCGCTGTTTTCCGGCGCGATCGCGGGCCCGATCCACATCTTGATCGGTGCCATCGCACTCATTCTCGCAGCGGGTTTCGCTGGCGAGTTCCTGGTCAACCGCCTGATGGCCACCCGGCGGGACACCATCCAGAACAAGTCGCCGGAAAGCCTCTTTGAAACCGTCAAACTCGTGTCGACGCGTGCCGGCCTCGACCTTGGCGGTCTGATCATCTTCGCCGTGATTGCGCTCATTGTCGCGCGCGTCGCGGTTTTTGATCCGGTGACGCGGTCCTACGCGCTTCAGGCGGTCTTCTGGATCGTGTTCATGCCGAGGCTCGTCGCCGCACTTTTGCGCTTTGCCCTCGCGCCAAACCGGAGCGAATTGCGCCTCGTCACCGCCGACGATCCAACGGCAAGATCGCTTTATCACAATTTCACCACCCTCTTCGCCGTGGTCGGCGTCGCCTTTTTCCTGCGAAACCTGATGGAGGGCGCCGGTACGGATGCGGGCGGCACGTTCCGGTTTTTCGTCGGCTTCGGCGTCAATGCCTGGATCATTGCGGTGATCTGGAAAGCCCGGCACGGGCTGACCAGCATCATCCTGGGAGATGAGGACGATCCGACATCGGGCCTGGAGCGCATGGCGCGGTTCTGGCCCTATTTCTCCATGGCGTTCATTGCCTTCAACTGGCTGCTGGTTCAGTTCACCGCGAGCATGGGCGTTGACGCCCTGACCGCGGGCCGGTCTCTGGCCGTGATCGCACTTGTTGTTTTCGCGCCATTCCTCGACACGATGGTGCGCGGCATCGTTTCCCATATCGTGCCGCCCATGCAGGGTGAGGGTCCGGTTGCCGAAGCCGCCCACCTGCAGACACGGCACAGCTATGTCCGCATTGCGCGCGTGGCCCTGCTGGCGTTTCTCGTCCTGGTCGTTGGCCGCATCTACGGTCTGAACCTGCTGGCACTCGGCGGCGATGACGGCTCTGCGGTTGCCCGCAACAGCGTCATCTTCCTCCTGATCCTGGCAGCCGGCTACCTTGCGTGGGAGATCACGAACCTCTGGGTCGCCCATCAGCTGGCTAAGGATTCTCCCCCGGCGGAGTCCCAGGACGATGACGCGGAAATGGGCGGGGCCGGCAAGTCTCGCCTTGCAACGATCCTGCCGCTGATGCGCGTGGTTCTGCAGATCACAATCATCACCCTCACCGCGCTGCTTGCGCTCAGCCAGCTCGGCATCAACATCACACCGCTGCTGGCCGGTGCAGGCGTAATCGGCCTTGCCATCGGCTTCGGAGCACAGACACTGGTGCAGGACGTCGTTTCCGGCGTTTTCTTCCTGATGGACGATGCGTTCCGGCTTGGCGAATTCATCGATACGGGCGGCACACAGGGAACGATCGAAAAGATCTCGATCCGCTCGCTGCAGCTGCGCGGAACGAAAGGCGCGGTTCACATCGTTCCTTATGGCCAGATCCCGAAGCTCACCAACCTGTCGCGCGACTGGGTGATCATGAAGCTGAAATTCACCGTTCCGTTCGATACCGATGTCGAAAAGGTGCGAAAGCTCTTCAAGAAGATCGGTCAGGAAATCATGGAGATGGAAGAGTTCAAGGACGATCTGCTCGCGCCCTTCAAGGGACAGGGTGTCGCCGACGTGGACGATGTCGGCATCGTCGTGCGCGGAAAGTTCACCACCAAGCCGGGCAAGCAGTTCGGCGTGCGGAAGGAAATCTACAAGCGCGTGCAAAGGGCGTTTGAAGAAAACGACATCCAGTTCGCACGCAAGGAAGTCCGGGTGCAGCTTCCGGAAAACACCAACCTGGACGACAAGCAGAAAGAGGCACTTGCGTCGGCGGCGGCGGCCGCCTCGGCTGCCGAAACAGGCAAACCGCCCGCTTGACTGCAAAGACCTGTTTGCCGGGTTCCCCGTGCAGCAGGTCACGACCATTCGGGTCCCGGCCCGGATACATCGAAATGTGAAACTTCCCGGCCTGCTCAACAAGCCGGGAAACGTAAGCCTTTCTCCTCATTGAGCGATGCCGCCTTCCATGCCTAGAATTGAACGTCTGTAGGAGGGCAGGCTTCTTTTAATCGGCTTTTGGGAGGAAGCTGGCACATGAATGAGAATACGACGACCCCGGGTGAGCACGGAACGGGCAACGAACCGGCAACCGGGACATCGCGGACCGCAGCGAAAGACACGCTCCGGCCGATGCCGCTCGTCAACAGGATTACCGCCAACGATGTCATCGATGCACTGGCCAGCGGGCTTGCCGACTTCCGTGCAGCACCGGTTTATGGTCTCGCGATCGGCGCCCTCTTCGCCGTCGGCGGCCTCTTCGTGATCCTGAGTGCCGCCGCCCTGAAAATGAGCTACCTGTCCTATCCGGCCGCAGCCGGTTTCGTGCTGATCGGTCCGTTTGCCGCGGTCGGTCTCTACGAAGTCAGCAGGCGGCTTTCCTCAGGCGAGGAGCTTTCCTGGTCCGCCATCCTTGGCACGATGTGGGCGCAAAAGGGGCGCGAACTGTCCTGGATGGCCTTTGTCGTGCTCTTCATCCAGATCATGTGGATGTACCAGGTCAGGCTTCTGCTCGCCCTGTTCCTGGGGTTCAAGTCCTTTGCCACATTCGACGAGTTCCTGACGGAGGTCATCACCACACCGGAAGGCCTGATGTTCCTCGCAGTCGGACATGTTGTCGGAGCCATCCTGTCGCTGATCCTGTTCTCCCTGACGGTGGTCTCCTTTCCGCTTCTGCTGGAGGAAGACAGGGATTTCATTACCGCGATGATCACCAGCGTCCGTGCGGTGGTCACGTCACCGATCCCGATGATCGGCTGGGCGATCGTCGTCACGGCGCTGCTGATTGTCTCGATGGTGCCTGCATTTCTCGGCCTGATCGTGGTTCTGCCCGTTCTCGGACACACGACCTGGCATCTTTACAAGAAATGTGTCGTCATCCCCGAGAAGAGCCCGTCAGACGCGACACCTTAACGAAGGTTTGCGGCTATCTGCGAATTGGCGCGGCTTCGGTAAAGACAACCTTAGCCTCGCCGTGGCAGAGTGCGCGCGCGACGCAAGTTCATCACCGGCGCGAGGATGGGAATGAGCGAAACAGTTAAGGCAAGAACACCCTGGTCGGGATTGACCGGCATGGCATTGGGTGCGATCGCGCTTGTTCTGGCGCTTTTCCTGCACAGCGCAGGTCCGCTCGACCCGCAGCCGACCGTGGGACAATCGATCGGCGAAATCGCTGCAGACATAAGTTCGTCCGCCCTGAAGAAACTGAAGGGGGAAGAGTTGCCGCCGCCCGAGGCTCAGCCCTGGAGCCTCGACCGCTCGCTGGCCACAGCCGCCTATGTTCTTGCCGGACTTGCGGTGATCCTGGGTGTCGTCAGTCTGGTCCTCAGGGAGAACAGGCGCGTTGCCATTGCCGCGGTCGGCTTCGGCGGCATCGCGATCGGGTTTCAGCTGTTCGTCTGGACGGTGATGATCATCGCGGGCGTGATCATCATCGGGTATATCCTGACCCATCTCGGCGATATTTTCGGCGGTTTCGGTTAGGGAAGCGGCAACACGCTGTCCCGCACCTACTCCCCTTTTTCGACCGCGGCGTCAATTTCGGCCTTTCGCACCTGCCATTCCCGCAACAGCTCGACGTCCGTTTCGGCCGGGCGGTAATCAACGCGGGTGAGATAGAGACCGTCGGCTGGCGCGACCGGGCCGCAGGCCTTGCGGTCGCGGGCCTGAAGTGCTTCCGTGATCGCCCCCAGACCCCATTTGCCCTCGCCGACAAGTCTCAGCGAACCGACCATGGACCGGACCTGGTTGTGCAGGAACGACCGGGATGAGCACTCGGCGATGACGAATTCACCTTCCCGGTAGACCTTGAAATTCTCAAGCGTCTTTTCGGGGCTTTTCGCCTGGCAGCGTGCATGGCGGAACGTCGTGAAATCGTGGTGGCCGACGAATTCCTGAGCGGCCGCGTTCATCGCATCCGCATCAAGATCCGGTTTGACGTGCCAGGCCAGACCGAGTTGATGGGTCAGCGGCGGAACGCGGTTGTGGATACGGTACCGGTATGAGCGGCGGATAGCGGAGAAGCGGGCGTCGAACCCTTCGTGCATTTCCTCACAATCGAGGATCACCACCGGATCCGGCTGGCAATGAAAATTCATCGCTCCCATGACCGTTCTGACCGGCCAGGATTTCGACAGGTCGGCGTGACAGACCTGCCCGGTGGCATGGACACCGGTATCCGTTCGCCCGGCTCCGCCGATCGTGACCTCTTCGCCCGAGAACGCCTTGATGGCGCGCTCGACCACGGCCTGCACGGAGGGTCCGTTGGCCTGCCGTTGCCATCCGCAAAATGGGCGGCCGTCATACTCCACCGTAAGCTTGTATCGCGGCATCCTAGTAAAGCTCTGTTATTCAAATTCTTCGAACGGAGTGGCAAAGGCGACTTCAATCGGCAGATCGCGCGAACCGGCCTCGGTCAATGCGAGCGCCATGAAGGCATCGCCCGCGTAAGGTCCTTGAACCTTGCGCGCCAGCACCGGATCGAAGCCGAAGCGCGGATAGTAGGATGGCGGCCCAAGAACGAGGACAAGGTCTTCCCCAAGCTCGTTCAGTCTCTTAAGCGAAGCGGTGATCAGGGCGGTACCGACGCCCTGCCGCTGCGCCTCCGGCCAGACCGAAACCGGTGCAAGACAGGCAACCTGGAGCCCCTGCCCCGGACCGATTGCCGCCGGTGTGACACGGCTATAGGCGATATGGCCGAGTATCTTTCCATCCGCGTTCAGTGCGACCTGTTCCAGCACAAGCGCTCCGCAGTGACGCAGTTTTTCAACCAGACGCGCTTCCATGTCGGATGGGAAAGCAGCCGCCACGAGCTTGCGGACGTCGGCTTCGTCCCTTGCCCCGACATCGCGGACCGTGAGATTGCCTGCAATCATGTCATCGCTCATTCATCTCTCCTGTCACCCTTGTCCAGGCGCGCCCCTTCGCGAAGAGATGCGCCGCGCAAGAAATCGGACCCGCTCATGGGCTTCTTGCCCGCTCTTTGCACCTGCTCAAGACGGACGGCGCCGGAACCGCAGGCGATGACAGGAACGTCTGTCATATCGATGAGGGCTCCCGGAGCTCCGTCGCCGGTGGCAACCGAACTTCGGAGAACTTTCACCCGTTCCGGCTTGCTCCCAAGCGGCATCTCACACCAGGCACCGGGAAACGGCGACAGGCCACGAATGTGATTGTGCACCTCTTCGGCCGTCCTCGACCAGTCAATCCTTGTCTCCTGCTTTGAAAGCTTTGCAGCGTAACTGACCCCATCTTCAGCCTGTGCCTGCTCGCCGAGCCCGCCGCGCGACAGGGCGGCAAGGGCCCGCACCATGAGGTCACCGCCAAGACCGGACAATTGATCATGCAATTCGCCAGCCGTCATGTTGGGGCCGATGGCAACGGTTTCAGACATGCAGACAGGGCCGGTATCGAGGCCTTGTTCCATGCGCATGACCTGAACGGCGGTTTCCGTGTCGCCCGCCATGACGGCCCGGTTGATGGGAGCAGCGCCGCGCCAGCGGGGGAGCATCGAGGCATGAAGGTTGAGGCAGCCGAATTGCGGCGCGTCGAGGACGGCTTTGGGCAATAGAAGACCATAGGCGACGACAACCGCAACATCGGCATCAAGCGAGGCAAACTTCTCCTGTTCCTCGGCGTCCTTCAGGCTTTTGGGCGTAAAGACCGGAATCGAAAAGGACTCGGCAGCTTCGTGAACCGGTGACTTTTTCAGATCCATGCCCCTGCCGGCCGGGCGCGGCGGCTGCGAATAGCAGGCAATGACGTCGTGACCCTGTCCGACGATTTCCATAAGGGTCGGCACCGAAAATTCGGGGGTGCCCATAAAGACAACGCGAAGAGACATGTGGCTCCTTTGAGCTTCACCGGTGATACCAGGATTTGGCCCCTTATTGCGCCTTAAGCGATTGCGGGCAAGTGCGCAGGTGGCCACAGGCGGTTCACGGACTTATCCAGGGAGTGAACCAGGTGATGGTCTCATGAATGAGGCCGAAATGGTTTGAGACGGCTTGCTTCTTATCAAGGCGCGAAAGCGCAGGAAATGCGGCGCATTTTCAAGCCTTTCGCAACGCGGAGGAGGAGCAAGCCGGTCAAATCCGAAGGACATGAAAATGGCTACACCCCGTGGCGTCAGGGTGCTCGACCGGGCAGAAAGCCCGCTCCGCACACCCTTCCTGACGGGATTTCGCCATTTCGCATGCCATTTCAGTCTCATTTATGAGTCCATCACCTAAGCCTCTTCATCATTGCGGACAAGCGCAGCCACGCTGCATACTGGTTCACAATGATCTTTGACTTCACCGCCGTCCCGGACCTGATCCGGGACCTCCTGTGTTCCACCCGAACAGGCCCCGGTTCAAGACCGGGGCGGCGCCTAGCTTGCCACCTATCCTTCGAGACCAGACCTTTAGTCCTCCTCAGAAGGAGGTGCTGCTTTCTCTAACGGGTCATCCCCGACTTGATCGGGGATCCAATCCAAGTTTCCGCAATATGTGTCATGAGATGCAGACACCGACGGGATCTCCCTTCCATCAAACAACAGACTTTCTGGAAACGAGTGGGTCCCCGATCAAGCCGGGGATGACGAACAAACAAGATGCGAGCCTCCCTTGCCTCCAGACAGCGCTCAAGCAACGCTGAGACGTTTCCTCAGGATAAAGTTCTAGAGCGGGCTATTTCTAGCGGCTTAAGCCAGACCCGGCCAAAGGGCCTTGAGGCTGTCGGTCATCATTTCCATGGCGATGGCTGCAAGGATCATTCCCATGAGGCGGCTCATGACGCTGTTTGCGGTTTCGCCGAGAAACCGTTGCAGGAAGGGCGCGGAGAAGAAGGTTGCGATCAGCACGGCGATCGATGCGGCCACGGCAGCGATGTAGGCGATTTCCTGGCTGAAATCGTGCACCTGCCCGCGAAAGATGATCATGGTCGAGATCGACCCTGGTCCGAGGAGAATGGGCACCGTCAGCGGATAGATCGCCGGATTGTCCTGCGCCTTCATGTTCTCCTTTTCCTTGTCCGTCCCGTGATGCACGGGCGTGCTCTGGCCGCGGATCAGGTCAAGCGCAATCAGGAGGATCAGGAAGCCGCCGGCGAGGCGGAACGCGTCGAGGCTGATGCCGAACACCTTTAGGATGATGTCGCCCGTCAGGCCGATCACAAGGGCACCCGCCGACAGGCTGATCAGCAGCGTGAAGGCGACCTTGCGCTCGAATGCGGGACCGCGATCGGAGGTCAGCGCAAGAAAAACCGGCAGGTTGGCGATCGGACTCATGATCGCAAAGAGCGCGGCAAAGGTTTTCAGGAACAACTCCTGATCCATAGGTCCGCTCCCTTTCTACTGTCAGACTTTGCCGGCGAGTTTTGCCTGCTTGGTGAATTTCTTGACGACCCTGTCGCGCTTCAGCTTCGACAGGTAGTCAATGAACAATTTCCCGTTGAGATGGTCAAGCTCGTGCTGGATGCAGGTTGCCAGCAATCCGTCGGCCTTGATTTCCTTCTGCGCACCCTCGCGGTCCAGAAACTGCACGGTCACCTCGGCAGGACGTTCGACATCCTCGAAATACTCGGGGATCGACAGGCAACCTTCCTGATAGACCGACATGTCTTCGCTCGACCAGACGATTTCCGGGTTGATGAACACCATCGGTTCCTTCGGCGCGTCTTCCTTGGCGACATCCAGCACGAACATGCGCTTCAGAATGCCGATCTGGCTTGCTGCCAGACCAATGCCGGGCGCGTCGTACATGGTCTCCAGCATATCGTCGGAGAGCGCGCGGATGTCGTCGTCCACAGTCGCAACGCGTGCACAGACCTCGCGCAGGACCGGGTCCGGGATAGTAATGATCGGGCGTTTTGTCATGCGCCTGACATAGGCAATCGCGCGGCGGCGGTCAACGCGGAAATCAAGGGCTTCACGCGTGTTTTCAACGTTCGCGTACCCGGTTGCGGATGTGCCTTGCGGCCGAATCGTTCTATGTTTGTTTCATGAACGAGATCTTGTTTGAGTTGAGTGGCCGTCCGGTGACGGTGCTGGAGGCTGCCATCGCGGGCGGCCTGTTCCTGCTGGCGCTGATTGTCTGGCTGGTTCTGAAAACCTTGCGCCAGATCCGCGAACGCGCGGACGCGGACAGTGCCGCCACGGAGCGTATCCACGAGCTGGAAAGCCACTTGTCCCAGCTTCTGAAATCGCAGGGCGAGATGACGGGCCGCATGCAGACAATGGCGGAAGTGTTCGGAACACGGCAGTCGGACATGATGCGCGCTGTCAACGAACGCCTCGACGGCATGGGGCACAAGCTGGGCCTGTCCATGTCCGACACGACCAAGAAGACCCAGGACGGCCTCAGACAGTTGCACGAGCGCCTCGCTGTGATCGACAGGGCGCAGCGGACAATTACCGATCTTTCCGGACAGGTCGGACAGTTGCAGGCGATCCTGTCGAACAAGCAGACACGCGGTGCTTTCGGCCAGGGGCGGATGGAAGCGATCATTCAGGACCAGATGGCCCCGAGCACCTATTCCTTTCAGGCAACGCTTTCGAACAACAGCCGGCCGGACTGCCTGATCCACATGCCCAACGGGGCACCGTCGCTGGCAATCGATGCCAAGTTTCCGCTCGAGGCCTTCAATCTCCTGCGCGATGCAGAAACGGAAGATCAGCTGAAATACGCACAATCCCAGTTCCGCCGCGACTTCGCCAAGCACATCCAGGACATCAGCGAGAAATACCTTCTTCCCGGCGAAACCCAGGATACGGCGTTCCTGTTTGTCCCGTCCGAAAGCGTGTTCGCGGAGCTCAACGAGGGGTTTGAAGACCTGATCCAGAAGGCGCACCGAGCCAGGGTCGTGATCGTGTCACCGTCGCTGCTGATGCTGTCGATCCAGGTAATCCAGTCGGTGTTGCGGGATGCCAAGATGCGCGAGCAGGCGCATCTTATCCAGGCGGAAGTCGGACATCTGATCACGGATGTCGGACGTCTCAACGACCGCGTCGGAAAGCTGCAATCCCACTTTGCACAGGCCAACAAGGACATCGACCAGATCCTGATTTCAACCGACAAGATCACCAAGCGCAGCCGCAAGATCGAGGATCTGGAACTCGGCGAAGCGGAGGCAGCCCGAGAAGAGGTGAGCAGTCCGGAACCCCAGTTGTCCCTGGCACCAAAAGCCTAGGCGGGGTTCTGAAGGCGGCGTGCCCTGGTGATCGCGCCCCACTCGGTCGCGGCGATACGTTCTATCGCAGTGTCGAGCGGCTCATAGTCAACAGTCATCGTAAACCCGTTTGCATGCAGCAGCACGTTCGGGCCGGTAACGATCCCCACATGGCCTTTCCAGAAGACGAGGTCTCCGCGCTGAAACGCCGATGGGTCGTCGTGCGGGATCTCGTGCCCGGCATTGTTTTCCTGCATGTCGCTGTCGCGGGGAACATCGATGCCCCCGGCTTGCGCCGCCAGCTGGACCAGCGCGGAACAGTCAAGCCCGACACTCGTGCGCCCGCCCCAAAGATAAGGGGTGCCGCGCATCTCCTCGGCAACACCGACCCAGTCGGGCTCGGCCGCGTCCAGCCCGACCAGATGCTTTGCCACGACCGCCGAGCCGTCGCTCAGGATGGCATATTTCAGACCGCGGGTTTCAGCCTCGCCAGCGACCGTGACCTTCGAGCCGATCGACAGGAATCCCATCGGCGGGAACTTCAGGTCGGGACCGGGATAGCGATAGGTTCGCAGGGCGCGCACGCGATGCGTTGCCGCCGTGACCGGGCCCAGCCCGTCCGACGAAAACCAGCCGACATATCCATCCGTGTCGAGCTGCCCCCACGCCCAGCCTTCGGCGGTCTTTTCGTATACGGTGACCCATTCGCCGCACAGGGCTTCGGTTTCGATGGAGCGGTCCGGACGCGGTTCCGGCCGGACTGCAAGGCTGTCTGCCGTCACCTGCAGAACCTCACCTTCAACGAAGCGTGCGGCTTCGACCCGGCCCTGGTAATCCAATGCGGCCAGATCCAGACGAACGGGATGCAAACGGCGGTCGAAAAGGTTCTTCATATCCAAATCAGGTTCCAGACCGGAGTGAGATCTATCGGGGCAGTTCCTTGGCCTTGTCTACCACGAGATCGCCGAGTTGTTCGAGGTAAAGCGCACCTTCCACCGTGCGCGTGATGATCACGTTGCGCTTGTCGGCCTCGTCTCGCTTGCGCGACAACAGACGAAGGCCTCCAAGCGTATCGAGCGCTCTGGTGATCGCCGGCTTGGTCACGTTCAATTTGGCAGCGAGGCCGCGAACCGTGTGAGGTGGCGGCTCGAGATAGACAGTCAGGAGGATCGTCAACTGGCGCGCAGACAGATCCTGCTCGCTGTCCCTCACCAGCGCCAGGTTGACTTCGTGCAACAATTTCAGTGCCTGAGAGGCGCGTATGTCGACAACCATGACCGAACCGATTTTACTCCTTGGCCATGGCTATCGAAACACAAAAACGTTTCGGACCCGTTATTGTGCGGCGGCATATCGCTCCGAGATGACGTCGAAAAGACATCTGATCCCCTGCGCTTCGCCGCCCGCGGTCTTGCCCGGCTTGTCCGCCGGGGTCCAGCCGTAGATATCGAAGTGCACCCAGCTTTCCGTGTTCTCGACAAAGCGGGACAGGAACAGCGCAGCCGTGATCGATCCGGCGAAGCCGGTGCCCGAGGTATTGATGTGGTTTATATCCGCAACCTTGCTGTCGAGATATTTCATGTAGGGCTGCCACAATGGCAGACGCCAAAGGGGGTCTGCCGAGGCCTCGGCGACAACCGCTATGTCGTCGGCAAGGCCCTCATCATGTGTATAGAAAGGGGGCAGATCCGGTCCGAGCGCAACGCGAGCCGCGCCGGTCAGGGTGGCCATGTCGATCATCAGATCCGGCGTTTCCTCGTCGGCCAACGCAAGCGCATCGCCGAGGATGAGCCGGCCTTCCGCGTCGGTGTTGCCGATCTCGACACTCAAGCCCTTGCGGCTTTCCAGAACATCGCCCGGACGGAACGCGCTGCCTGCCACCGCATTTTCAACGCAGGGCACAATCACGCGCAGCCGAACGGGCAGCCCGGCGGCCATGATCATGGAGGCAAGACCGAGAACGTTCGCCGCCCCGCCCATGTCCTTTTTCATCAGCGACATGGAATTGCCGGGCTTCAGGTTCAAACCGCCTGTATCGAAAATGACCCCCTTGCCGACAAGCGTTACCTTGGGATCGGTGTCCTTGCCCCAGGAGAAATCGGCAAGACGCGGAGCCCGGGAACTTGCGCGCCCGACCGCGTGCACCATCGGGAAGTTTTCCGTGAGCAGATCCTCACCGGTAACAACGCGTCCCGAACCCCCATGCGACTTGAAAAGCTCTTCGACGGCAACGGCAAGTTCTTCCGGACCGAGGTCGTTCGCAGGCGTGTTGATCAGATCGCGCGCAAGCTGCACACCATCCAGAATGATGCTGATTCGGTCCAGATCGACATCGGCCCCGACGCCGAGCCTGGAAACCTTGGCCGGCGGTGTCAGGTAGCGGTCGAAACGGTAGGATGACAGGCCAAATCCGAGCGCTGCCTGCTCCGGGTCCGGGAACCCGTCTGCAAGGGCATAGTCTCCTTTCGGCAGGCTCTTTACGAGCGCGCCAAGCGCGAAAGGCTGCGGCAGGCCGCTCGCCTCAACACCGAACAAGACCGCCGCCGCCTCACCGTTCCCGCCGGGAATCAGCAGAGAGCTTGCCGGTTTGCCGGTGAATGCGTTGAAACTGCACCATTGATGCGCACTGTCTCCGAGCCCGGAAACTACGCTTTCCAGCGACTCTTCCGTCACCGCTATGATTGGGGTTGCAGCAGGCAAGTCGGTTTTGCGGACCAGGGATTCGCGCACGTTTGAAACTCCGTGAATGGGACAGGTTGCCTCCAGAGGTAAGCCGCCTTTGCGCAAGACGCAATACAGGTGCAAATCGGGCGTTCTTTCTTGCAAATCGCAACGGTGCTTAACCATCCATTAGGGTTAATTATTTATTTCTCTAAGGGACCTTCACAGCTGCGGACAACAAGGATGTTGAAAATGCAAGCGCCCAGAACAGGATCCGTCTCACGCCGCAAAAGAGCGGTGTCCGCGTTCGTAGCCCTGACCGCGCTTGCGCTGGTGACCGGATGCGCATCAAACAAGTCCAACACCGGCACCTATTCGCCGGCCAACGGGACCCATTCGGTCAGCCCGGGGTCGAATCTGGCGCGCGCCGAAGTCTCCAAATGGGCCAAATCCTACGATAAGGACCGCAGCAACCGGAGCGCGATTCTCGGTTACGCCAACGCGCTCAGCCAGAATGGCCAGATAGAGCAATCGCTGGCGGTCCTGAGAGCCGGCGTCATCGCCCATCAGAAGGACCGCGAGATATCCTCCGCCTATGGCAAGATCCTCGCCATGAACGGCCGGTTCGAGGAAGCCCTCAATGTGCTTCGCCGCGCACAGCGGCCCGACATGCCGGACTGGAAGATCATGTCGGCCGAAGCTGCGATCTACGACCAGATCGGCAAGCACGAGGAAGCACGCCGCCTTTACAAGCAGGCGCTCAAGATCGCACCGGACGATCCGAGCCTTCTCAACAATCTCGGGCTTTCCTATCTGTTGTCGAACAAGCTGCCTGATGCCGAATACACCTTGAGGCGTGCAGCCAGCCTGCCGGGTGCGGACAGCCGTGTCCGTCAGAACCTGGCACTGGTCCTTGGCGTTCAGGGGAAATATGACGAAGCCGTAGAGGTTGCGACTTCGGAACTTGATCCGCGCCAGGCCAAGGCGAACGTCGCCTATCTGCAGGCGATGATGCAAAGCCGCCAGCGCAGCTGACAATGACCCGTGCGGAGCGGCGGCCGTGTCCGGTTGCCGCTTTCCGGTGACCTTCAGTCCCTGATCGACACCCGGTCGCTTTCCGGTGACCTTCAGTCCCTGATCGACACCCGGTCGCTTTCCAGCAGTTCCCCGACCCAATCGGGGAAACGCAGGCCGGCTGCAACCCTTTCATCCTGCAGTTTCTCGGCGGCGCGCACCTTCTCAAGACCGGCAATGACCTCGTCCAGTCGTTCGAACGGGACGACCACCACCCCGTCCCGGTCGGCAACGATCATGTCGCCCGTCTCGATTTGCTGCCCGCCGATCTGGATCGGGGTGCCGACAGCACCGGGTCCTGACATGTGCGGCGACGCCGGTGTCAGTCCGGCGCACCAGACCGGCAGTCCGACCTTCACGATGCCGGCGTAATCACGCATCGGACCGTCGGTCACAAACCCTGACGCACCGCAGTTCCGCATCATGCCTGTGAGCCCGTCTCCGCCTGCGGCACACCCGGTGTGTCCCGCAAAGGACGACACCACGACATCGCCCGGCCGGATGTATTTCAGCGCGGCAAAGGCTGCCAGGACATCGGCAGCCCCGCAATCGGCGGTGAGCGCCGGGCCGGCGGCAACGCAATTCAGGTCGCGGCCAAAACCGATGGGCGCGATGTCGCGCGACAAGGCGCCTCCCCCATAAAGAGCGTCAACCACAATTCCTGTCGGAATGTCCTGAAATGCGGCAATCTGCCGGCCGGTCGGCCGCCTCATCGAAGCCTTGATCGTCAGGATTGGTGGGGCTTCGATCATATCCATCTCCTATCGCGCCGTTGGAACCGTCGACCGTTGTCGGAACCCGGTGGCGAAATGACAAGCCACTTCGCCGGAACAAAAGACCCGCTGTTGTAAAAAAAACCTTTTTGGAAATGCAAAAACTCCGCCGGTCATCACGATCGGCGGAGTTCTTAGATGTGCTTTTTCGGCTCTCGGGCGTGCAGCTTTTTTCGTCTTAGAAACCGTCGAGGTCCATGACCTGCATGACCGCCGGGCTCATGATGATGAAGAACAGGACCGGCAGGAAGAAAATGATCATCGGAACGGTCAGCTTCGGAGGCAGTGACGCGGCTTTCTGTTCAGCAAACAGCATGCGCTGTTCACGTGTGTCATCAGCCATTGTGCGAATGGCGGTACCGACCGGCGTTCCGTAGCGTTCTGCCTGGACAAGCGCCATCATCACGTTCTTGACGCCGTCGACGCCGGTCCGTTTGGCAAGATTTTCATAAGCCGAGCGGCGTTCGCTGAGGTAAGACAGCTCTGCTGTGGTCAACGACAGTTCCTCGGCCAGATCGACCGACTGGATACCGACTTCCTCGGCGACCTTCTGAAACGAACCTTCGATGGACATGCCCGATTCGACGCAGATCAGCATGAGATCGAGGGCATCCGGCCAGGCACGCTGAATGTTGAGCTTGCGTTTGTCGATCTTGTTCTTGAGGAACAGGTTCGGCAGGAACGCGCCGACGCCGGCAATCGCAATGGAAAGACAGACCTTGGTCACCATCGGCAACCAGTCCGGGATCACCACCAGCGAATAGAACAGAGCGATGACCAGCAGAACGACCGGAATGGCAACACGCGCGGTCAGGTAGTAGTAGAGCGGTGCCGTGCCGCGATAGCCGGCCATCCTCAGCTTGTTGGTCGTGTTTTCATCGGACAGCATTTCCCTGAGGTTGAGCCGGTCAACCAGGCTCTTCATCTGGGCCTTCGGCTGATTGCGAAGGGATGCGCGCGCGTCCTGTTGCTGGTTGGCCTGCAACCGCGCGCGTTCCTTGGCGCGCAGCTTGTCGCGTTCCAGGGCGACCGACTTCATGCGGGTTTTCAGCGTGTCACGGGACAGAATGGGGGCAACGAGCGAAAAGATCGTACCGGTGACCGCGACCATTGCGAGCAAACCTGCAAGAAACTGGCTCGATGCAATTGATTCCAGATCCATGCCGCCCCCTTAAAAGTCGAAGTTGATCATATGGCGCATGACCATGACGCCGATGAACATCCAGAAGAGACATCCACCAATGATGATGTTGCCACCCGTTGTCGTGAACAGCAGGCTGATGTAGTCCGGTGCAATCAGGTAGATGATGCCGCCGACGCCAAATGGCATCGCGCCAATGATCATGGCCGAGGACTTGGCTTCCGAACTCAGTGCCTGGATCTTGCCCTTGAGCGACTTGCGGCCGCGCAGAACCTTGGACAGGTTGCCGAGCGCTTCGGCCAGACCACCACCGGCCTTTTGCTGAATGGCAACGACGATTGCGAAGAAATTCGCCTCCGCAACAGGCACGCGTTCCGGCAACTTGGCAACGGAGTCTGCAAGCGAGAGACCCATGACCTGTGTTTCGGTGATCTTGCGGAATTCAGTTGCCACCGGTTCGCGGGATTCGCGGGCGACCACCTTGATACAATCCGCTAGCGGCAGACCAGCCTTCACGCCGCGGACGATGATGTCGACACCGTTGGGCAATTCTTCCAGGAACTGATTGAAGCGGCGCTTGCGCTTGTTGCCGACATACCAGCGCGGAAAGCCGAAAGCACCTGCGAAACCCGCCGCAAGGGTGATCCAGATATTGCCGGTGGCAACGAAACCGACCAGCAGAAAAATGAAGCAGGAGACAAAACTGAATATAACGAAGTGCTTCATTTCCCAGGCAAGACCCGCCTGCTCCATCTTGACCTTCAGCGACACCTTCTGCTGCTTGTGATGTTTCGCCTGCTGCCGTTCCTCGAAGTCCTTGAGCTGATCCTGAATCGACTTCTTGCGCCGGTCGTTGTCCCGGATCTGGCTCCGCTGTTTTTCCGATTGCGGGCGCGCCGCCACCGCCATCATGCGCTGATCGCGGCGTTTGGTACCGGAGAGCGAGGGCGCGAACAGGCTGAAAATCAAACCACCAACGGCAAACATGACGAGGAGCGCTACGGCGATCCCTGTTACCTGCGGGGTCAAAAAGTCTTCAAATCCGGACATTCGCTTCTCATTCCGCTACATAGTCAGGCAGTTCGGCGGCATCGAGTGCCTGCGCCAAACGCGATTCCTCGCCAAAATAACGCGCACGTTCCCAGAATTTCGGCCGGCCGATCCCGGTGGAGCGGTGACGGCCGATGATGCGTCCATTGGGGTCTTCACCGACAATGTCGTAGAGGAAGACATCCTGCGTCGTGATGATGTCGCCTTCCATGCCGACCACCTCGGTCACATGGGTGATGCGGCGAGAGCCGTCGCGCAGGCGCGCCGCCTGGACAACGACATCGATGGACGACACGATCATTTCCCGCAAGGTTCTGGAGGGCAGCGAGAAGCCACCCATGGTGATCATGGATTCAAGCCTGGAAAGTGCTTCGCGCGGTGAGTTGGCGTGCAGCGTTCCCATGGAACCGTCGTGACCCGTGTTCATGGCCTGAAGCAAATCGAAGGCTTCCGGGCCACGCACCTCGCCCACGATGATGCGTTCAGGACGCATACGCAAACAGTTCTTTACAAGATCGCGCATCGTGATCTCGCCCTCGCCTTCCAGGTTGGGCGGACGCGTTTCGAGGCGCACGACGTGAGGCTGCTGGAGCTGCAGCTCCGCGGAGTCCTCGCAGGTGATGATGCGCTCCGTGCTTTCGATATAGGCGGTGAGACAGTTCAAAAGCGTTGTCTTACCTGAACCTGTACCACCTGAAATCAGGACGTTACACCTTGAGCGGCCGATGATCTGGAGGATCGTTGCACCTTCCGGTGTTATCGAGCCGAACTTGGTGAGCTGGTCGAGGGTAAGCTTGTCCTTCTTGAACTTACGAATGGTGAGTGCGGGACCGTCAATCGAGAGCGGTGGTGCGATCACGTTCACACGCGACCCGTCGGGCAAACGCGCGTCACAGATCGGGCTGGCATCGTCCACGCGGCGGCCGACCTGGCTCACGATCCGCTGACAGATATTCATCAGCTGGGCATTGTCACGGAAGTTCACGCCCGTCTGCTCGACCTTGCCCGCGGTCTCGATATAGACCGTGTGTGCGCCATTCACCATGATGTCGGCGATGTCGTCGCGCGCCAGCAGAGGTTCCAGCGGCCCATACCCCAGAACATCGTTACAGATGTCCTCAAGCAGATCTTCCTGCTCGGCGATGGACATGATGACGTTCTTCAGGGCGATGATATCGTTGACGACGTCGCGGATCTCATCACGGGCATCTTCGGCATCAAGGCGCGCAAGCTGCGACAGGTCGATCGCTTCGACAAGCGCATTGAAGATCTGCGCCTTGGTTTCGTAATACTCGTTGTTCTTCTTCTTTGGAGCAGGCGCGGGTGCCTTGGCTTCCGGTTCTGGGGCGGGTGCCGGCGCAGGAGCCGCTGCGGGCGCGGGTGCCTTTTCGCTCTCCGCGGGCTTGGCCTGGGCTTCCGGCTCGACAGACGGAGCCGGCGGCGTTGGCGTTTCCGCAGTCGGTTCCGGCACGCCTCCGGGAACCCCTCCCGGACGTGCTGTCTGCGCTCCAGACGATGAATTGCCGCGTCTTCCAAACATAGCGATCTTTCAGCTCCGCTTAAAAACCAGTTAGCCGGACTTTCGTTTCAATTTAGAAAACAAGCCACCCAAGCCAGACCGCTTTACCTTTGGCGGCTGAACCTTTCCCGAAATTGCATTTGCCAGATCGTCGAAATGACGCGCCACTGCGTGCTTGCCGTCCATTTCACTGATCATCTGGCCGTTGTTCGCCGCTGTGCCGAACAGGTGCGGCTCAAACGGAATGGCCGCCTGAACCGTCAGGCCGAGCGCGCTCGCAAATTCGTCCGGCTTGATCTCCGGCCGCTTGGGAACGTTGACCTTGTTCATCACCAGATGCGGCGGACGATCGTTCGGACGCAGTTGCTTCAACATGTCGACGGCGTTTTTGGCATTGCGCAGGTTGGCCAGATCGGGTTCGGCCACCAGAACAATCTCGTCCACATTCAAAAGCGTGTTCTTGACCCAGGCGTTCCAGGTATGCGGGATGTCGAGCACAACATTCGGCACGCTTGCCCGCATCGTTTCGAACAACAGTTCGAACGATTTTTCGCTGTGATCATACGTTCTTTCCAGGGTCGCCGGAGCTGCCAGCAAGCTCAGATGCTCGCTGCACTTGGAAAGGATGCGGTCAAGATAGGTTTCGTCGAGCCTGTCAGGTGAGGATATCGCCTCAAACACTCCCTGCAGCGGGTCCTGGTTATAGTCCAGGCCGGCAGTTCCGAACGGCAGGTCGAGATCCGTGACCACGACTTCACTCTGGAAGTTGCGTCCCAACGCCCATGCGCAGTTATGCGCGATGGTTGAGGATCCACAACCGCCCTTGATACCGAAGAATGCGGTCGCCCGTCCCAAAGGCTCGGATTCGGGATCCGCATAGAGGTCGGCAATTGCGCCGATGAGCTGATAGACATTCACGGGTGTGATCAGGTACTCGCTCACGCCACGCGCGATCAGCTCGCGGTAGAGAATGACATCGTTCATGCTGCCGACGACGATCACCTTTGTGCCTGCGTCGCAATACTCGGCCAGTTGATCGAGGCTGGTCAGCAGCTCTTCGCGCTGTCCGTTGGTTTCCACGATGATCAGGTTGGGCGTCGGCGCCTGGGCGAAGACATCGATTGCAGCGGGAATGCCGCCCATTTCCAGCTTGAGATGCGCCTTCGCCATCCGGCGGTCTTCCATTGCCGTTTCGGCAGTGTGCATGGTCGCATCGGTCAGGCAGAAACCGTGTACGGTGATCCGCGGTACAGATCCGATATTCGCCGATTCCTCAGTCCCTGCGTACTGGTTTTCAGCAGGTTCCGACATAGGATCGAGATAGCCCGGCGTGTCCTGTAGTTCTGCGTTCGTGCTCATTCTTCCACCTATTCTGAGACTTCTGCCCCGACACCCTGAGTGAATGTGCCGGTCGTGTCTGAACCACCGCGGTAGTTTTCGAAGACGACAGCGCGCCGTGCCTGGTCAGACGGCGTAGACGCCCTCGGCGTCAGCAGGTCCGAAGGATTGTCGACCATCGACGCGAGGTTGGACTGGGTCGCACAGCCGAAATTTTCGTATTCGGTGTTTTCACCGATGCCGCCGCCAATGTTTTTCGGCCAGGCGCCGCACGGTCCGGCCGTTGCCTGCATCGCCGCATAGGACAAGCGGATCGGTGCCTCGGCCTTGGGATCCTGCACCGCGTAGGTGCGTGTCGATATCCGGGACCTGCTTACACCGCCGCGCTGGAGCGCGTGCCTGATATCGCCGGTCACCGCGTGAACGGCGGCTTCATTGGCACCGCCCGACGGGACGAGAATTTCAACAGACCCATTTCCCTTTCTGCGGGATTCAGCGCCAAATGCCGCGATCGTGCTTTCTATCGGGCCGTGCAGATTACGCGTGTTCTGCCCAATCGGAAGATCCAGCGTCTCAGGCTCCTCCGTGATGACGATCGGATGTCTGTAGCGATAGTCGTGAGAGGCAAGCAGTTCCGCGTTGGTCTGCTTCCCGTTCTGGCAACCCGCCAAAACCAGACACCCTGCGAACAGGAGGAAGGATTTGGATGCGGCAGATAACCGGACTGTCTTTTTCGTCTTCATCCGTCCGTCCTCACTTGTAGATAAAGCCGACCTGGCCGTGGTATTCGCTCTGAACCACGTCACCCGTCGGATTGAAGATTTTGTTGAGCCGGTTCAAGAAGATGGTCTCCGCGTCCGACGGAGGCAGCAAATTCTTGTCGGGCCGTACAACCTTGTTGCGTGCGATCGGCCGGACCACGTAAGGCGTTACGAAAACCGTCAGTTCCGTCTGGTCACGCAGGAAATCGCGGCTTTTGAAGAGCGCACCCAGGATCGGGATCTGCATCAGCCCGGGAATGCCTTCAATCGACTGCTGATAGGATTCCTGCAGCAAACCGGCCATCACCAGCGTCCCGCCGGACGGCAGTTCAACCGTCGATTCGGCGCGCCGGACCTTGAGTGCGGAGATGGTAATTCCGCCCGCGTTCACCGCACCTTCGTTGCTGAGCTCGCTCACCTCAGTGAGGACCCGCAGGCTGATGCGGCCTTCCGAAAGGACCACCGGAGTAAAGTCCAGGCCGACACCGAATTTCTTGAATTCGACAGTGACCGTGTTGTCTTCCTGGGCAATCGGGATCGGGAACTCACCACCTGCCAGGAAACTTGCGTTCTCGCCGGAAATCGCCGTCAGCGTCGGTTCTGCGAGGGTCCGGATCACGCCGTCGCGCTGTAGAGCCTCGATTTCCGCATTGATGTTGGCGGCACCGCTCAGGAAGTTGAAGCCAACGGTCGCCTGGTTGACGATCGACGGGTTGACGTTGAAGCCCGGCTGGTTGCTGAAGTTCGGTGTGAAATTCCCGGTCCCGACGTTACCGTTGAACTGGACGCCAAGCTGCTTGATGATCGAGCGCTCCACTTCGGCGACCGTCACTTTGAGATGAACCTGATCCTTGCCTTCGACAGCGATCAGATTGACCACATCCGTGCCGTCATCATCGCCCTGAAAACGCGCTGCGATATCAGCGGCCTGCTGCGCCTCCAGCGTGCTTCTCGCCGTGCCGCTCAGGATCACGTTGCCGTTGACCGACTCAGCGGAGATGTTCGAGCCCGGAATAAGTTTCCGGATGATCCTGGCCAAGTCCGACGTGTCGCTTTCGACGCGGATATCAAAACTTGCAAGCTCGCGGCCGCTCCGGCTGAACAGGACCAGCCTGGCCTGCCCGGCCGTGTTTCCAAGAACGAAGATGCGCCGGGGCGTTCTGAGCACCGCGTCGGCGATTTCGGGATTGGAAATCAGGACATCCGCCGCGTCTTCCGCCAGATTGATAACAACCGAACGGCCAATGCCCACGTTCAGGATCCGCCCGCTTGCGCGTTCTCCGGCAGCCACATGAACCTGGCTCGGAAAATTGCTCTGTGCGTGCGCTGCCGGCGCAACCGCCGAAAGGGAAGCCGCCACGATCGCGGCCGCTGCCGCAAATCTCAGAACCTGGTTTTTCATCGCGCCCCACATGACTGAGGTCTTCGTCAGATCCGCTTTCATCTTGAGACCTTCTTGCTGGTGATGCCGTATTTCACGTAACTCACATCGTTACGGCGGCTTTTGTCTTCTTCGGCATCATCCGCCGAGTCCTGTGCGCTGCGCAGCGCGAGGGAGATCGTTCCTGTCTGCTGCGCCTGCGCAACAATTTCCGATTCCGCCAGCGTAAGCTCCAGGGTCGCCGTCTTCTTGGGAGACAGGTTCTTCTGGTCCTGCTCTCCGGCCGTCGTTGCGTCGATCGCGAGCACGCGCTTGTTTTCCAGAATGGTCTCGCTGAAGACGACATCATCGAGGTTTCGCGTCAGGATGAGGTCCACCTTGTCGCCGGGAAGAATGAAGCCGCCGGCGGTCGTTTCCTCTTCAACGCTGACCGCGATCGCCCGCTTGCCCTTCGGCAGGATCGCCGACATGAAACCCTTGTCCGTGTTGATCAGACGTTCGGGCCGGATCGGTTCGCCTGCAAAAATCGGAGCCTTGGCGATGCGGCCCAGAAACTCCTTCTCTGCGGACGGGTCGGTTTTCTTTGTGACAGATCCCCTCGGCAGGGCTTCTTCGGGCCAATCGGCCCATGCGAAGTTTTCGCTGGTCAGTTTCCCGCCCAGCGGTATGTCAACTTCCGCTACCAGAACCTTGACCTTGCTTGTCTCGACAGGGGCCTGGACAATTTGTGGTGCGGGTTCGCCGCCACCGGACAACATGACCATGCGAAAGGCCAGCAGACCTGCGACCACCGCGACGACCAGTACTAAGATTCGAGCGAATTTCATGGCAAAAACCCAATGATCCTGTGCGCAATTGCGTTTCGTGAGGACAGGATGACGGGTAATTGGTCAAAACATGGTTAATCAGGAGTAGAAGTTTTTGGTTAATTTCCGTTAACTTTACTAAAAAACGTCTAAATCGCTTTCAATTTGCGAAAAACTGGACGCATGAAATCGAATACGAAGAGCGGCTCACCTACTATTTGGCGCAGTTTTCCACGAGAACTTTGATTTGATGGTCTTCAGTCGAAAGCCGACGCTGTGACAGTTGCGTCAGTTACCCTGATCCATAGTACATGCCTCAAGCTCAAATCCGGAGCATTGCATGAAAGGTCACAGGGTCCGCGATCGGATGTACCGATTCGCGCGTAAAACGTGCCTATATATACAGACACTCTCTTCCCGGGTTTTGCGGGTGCGTTTTGAGAGATTTAAAGACCAGACCCGATCATCTGGAACCAGGCGGTTGCGGGA
This sequence comes from Roseibium sp. MMSF_3412, assembly GCF_030733265.1. GTDB lineage: Bacteria > Pseudomonadota > Alphaproteobacteria > Rhizobiales > Stappiaceae > Roseibium. The sequence continues at coordinate 748,987 of NZ_JASHJI010000001.1, forward strand.
TAGACCTGAAGGCCTGCGATCGCAATCGTGATCCCGTAGGGTATACCGCTCTTGCGGTCATGGAGCCGAACGATCCATTCCTGCCGTGAAAGCGCGTTCGGCAGCACCACGCTGGAGCGCACGTAAAGCAGGCCAAGCGTGAGAAACATCCCGTAAAGCGAAACGAGCACCACAAAGGCGGCAAGTTCCGGCGTAAAGCCGATCCACAAGGCCATGGCGGTCAGAAACTTTGCATCGCCGCCGCCCATCCAGCCGCATGTCCAGAAGATGAAACACACCGGAAAAACAACAAGTGCTCCCAATCCATGGGTCCCCCAGGCTGCCAGGGGCAGGCCGGTCGCGAGGGAAACAATGACGAATCCGGCAATAAGCAGGATCGAAACCCGGTTTCGTATGGTCATGGTCAGCAGGTCCGAGGCCCCGCCATACGCGACAAGCATCGGAAAAACGACCAGAAGTGCAGCTTCAAGCATGAAGCACCCGTTTCTTGTTTCAGCGGAACGATCCTAGTCGTGGCAGGTTAACGAAACACGGACCGCTCAATAAAAAACGGGCGGTTGAACCGCCCGTTTCCGTTTCGGCGCACCTGACGAGGTGACGCAATGTCTTCCGACGATTACTTGATGGAATCGTCGAGCTGTACAGCGATGTTGCTGAACACGTTGGTCAGGGACGTACCGGCCAGGGCAACGGCGGCGATGATGACGATGGACAGAAGACCAGCGATCAGGCCGTATTCGATTGCAGTTGCGCCAGATTCGTCTTTTGCGAAACGTTTCATAAGAGATTTCATTGTATTTGCTCCAAGTACCACTGAGTTGACAGCTTCAAGTTCGCCGGATCTTTTTTTGGTCCGTTCGAACATGAACTCACCTTAGGGCTCAGAGCTTTCCAACCAGTTAAAACAACCTCAGAAACCAGCGTTAATCGTGATATTGTTAGCTATAGTTAAAATTTGGTATAGATAAAAAATAGTTAATCTATGAATATTACTTAAGTAATTTTATAAAGTATTTTTGCTTTTCTTTATTTTATTCGTTTTCTGATATATTTTTCGAGAATTCAATTCACTCATTCATCGTATTTGTTTTCATTTCACCTACGAATATTTTCCCTCCCATCGTATAAATGACATGTGTCTTTCATTCCCCTGCCGCTTTTTCAGAACTGCTTCGAAAATCATCGCAAAACAATTCGAACACGCAACGCATCCCGACAATAGTTTCGTCTTTTTTGAATTTTCTTCGCGTTAGCAGATCGTTCACCACGTTTGCGGCATCATCTCGTAAGGATCGACACGAATGGAGTATTCATAAGCATGTTTATGAACCTAATCAGATGGACTGGCGTGCTTGTGTTGGCAGTTCAAGCAAGTGCCGCAATGGCTCAGGATGGACCGGTAATGGTGACAGTGGACCGCGCAAAGATCTTCCGGATCGATGATGGCGCGTCTGCCGTGATCGTTGGCAACCCGTTTATTGCGGACGTATCGCTGTTTGACGACAACACGGTCGTTGTTACCGGCAAAAGCTATGGCACGACCAATCTCGTCATTCTGGACGCCGACAGCAAACCGATCGTCGACGAAGTCATAACAGTGCGTGCAGCGGAAGACGATGTGGTCGCCGTTTATCGCAAATCCATGCGCAGTTCGCTTTCCTGCAGCCCGAGTTGCGAGCCGACGCTTCGCCTTGGCGACGGTCTTGAAAACTTCAAGAACGTTGCTGAACAGGCCACCAACAGGAATTCGTTGGCGGCCGAAGCTGCGGGCGTCGAGTAACCGCCCAGAAACGTGAGAGAACGATGATTGGCAGACTGAAACACACGCGCTTCCCAGGCAAAAGAAAGATCAAGTCTTTCGCCAAAGACCGGGACGGTGTGACCGCTGTCGAGTTTTCGATGGTGGCCCTGCCATTCTTCATCATTGTCTTCGGCATCATAGAAGTCGGCGTTTCGATGTTCGTGAACCGCATGGTGGACAACTCCGTCATCAGCGCCGCCCGATTGATCAGAACCGGCCAGGCACAGACCGCCGGTCTTTCGGCTGATCAGTTCAAGACGCAGATTTGCGATTTCATGCCTTCATTCATGTGCGACGCCGACCGGATCGTCGTTGAAGTCGACAGCGTGGGAACATTCGCCGATGCGGGATCGACCGACAGTCTTTATGACGCTGACGGTAACCTCAAGGATGACGACGATCTTGCATACAATATCGGCGGAGCCGGCAACATCGTCATCGTCAAGGTGATCTACAAGTGGCCGATGATGACATCGGCGCTGAATCTTGCGCTGGATGACAATGGGACAGAACGTTATCTCACCTCAACCTTGGTATTCCGCAATGAACCCTGGGAATGATGTCAGAAAGAGCTTCCTTGACACGAAGCACACGGTATCGGGCGCAACCAAGCGGCTGTGCAAGGACGAAAGCGCCGTTTCCGCGGTAGAGTTCGCCATGATCCTGCCCTTCATGTTCCTGCTTCTGATCGGCATGACCGAATTGGCAGAAGCGCTGAACCAGGACCGGAAAGTCAGCCGTATCGCAAACTCCATCGCCGACTTGATCGCCCAGGAAGAGGGCGTCTCGACCGGTGATCTCGATTCCCTTCTGGTGATTGGCGAGAAGATCCTCGACCCCTACCCGTCCGAAAATCTTCAGGTCATCGTTGCCAGCGTCACGTTCGACGAGGATGGCGATGCCACGGTCGACTGGAGCCGGGACACGTCCGGCAGTGAACCCTGGTCTTCGGGAGCCGCCCCACCGATCACGCTTCCGGGCAACGTTGCCGTGCCGAACTCCTCCATCGTCGTCGGTCAGACGAACCTGACATACACTCCGAGTTTCACGGGCCTGTTCGCTGGAATCTTCAACTGGAGCCCGTCGGCGCTCGACCTCAGCGACACCTATTATCTGTCGCCGCGGATCACCGGAACGGTGACCTGCAGCAATTGCTGAGTTGAACATTCTCCGCTGAATACGCTATTGCGTGTTTGTATCGTCGCACAATCCGGTTAATCTCGCGGGCGAATGTTGCGCTGCAATATTCCTTGTGAACCCGAGTGAGACGACCGATGCCGACAAACAAGACCTTCGACCAGATCAATGTAGGCGATTCCGCGGAAATCGTGCGTGAATGCTCCAGCAATGATCTGCTGGTGTTCGCCCATGCCTCGGGAAACCACAACCCGATCCACCTGCCTGACACCGACTGGACCGGGGACGGGATTGTCGACAAACCCGTGGCACCTGCAATGTGGGTCGGCTGTCTCGCATCGGCGGTTCTCGGCAACATTCTGCCAGGGCCCGGTACGGTTTACAGGTCGCAATCATTCCGCTTCCTGGAAGGTGCCGCTGTCGGCGATCAACTGCACGTAAAGGTAACGGCAAAGGAAAAGCATCCGGACAAGACAATAGTCTTCGACCTGACAGTCACCCGCGGTGACGGTGTCCGGCTGGTGGAAGGCGTTGCCGAGGTCAGGGCTCCGAGCGAAACGATCGAGTTCGACGCAAGCAATATCCCCGCCCTGCTCGTCCAGCGGCATCGGCACTTCAACAAAATGATCGAACTTGCGAAGTCACTTCCGGCTCTGCCGACCGCCGTCGCGGCACCGGATGACCCAAATTCGCTCGACGGAGCGTTGATGGCGGCGCGCGAAGGACTGATCCACCCGATCCTGATCGGAGCGAAAGACAGGATCGAAGCCGCGGCCAGGGAACTTGGCGAGGACATCAGCGCCTACGAGCTGATCGACATCGAAGACGAAATGGAGGCTGCGGGCCGCGCGGTTGCCCTGGTGCATGAAGGCAAGGTCAAGGCAGTGATGAAGGGCCACCTTCACACGGACCACCTGCTCCATCACGTCGTGAAGCGCGATGGCGGCCTTCGCACGAAACGGCGGATCAGCCACGTGTTCGCGATGGACATACCGGGCCGAAAAACGCCGGTTCTGATCTCCGACGCCGCAATCAACATCACGCCGGACCTCAACACCAAGGTGGACATAACACAAAACGCGATCGACGCGGCGCTCTCGATCGGTCTTGAAACCCCGCGCGTCGGTATCTTGTCAGCCATTGAGACGGTCAATCCCGCCATCCCTTCCAGCCTGGATGCGGCCGTGCTTTCGAAAATGGCCGAGCGGGGCCAGATTACGGGCGCGATCGTGGATGGTCCGCTGGCCATGGACAATGCCATCGATGTGCAGGCAGCCAGGACGAAGGGCATCACATCGCTCGTCGCCGGCCACGCCGAGGTTCTGATCGTGCCGAACCTTGAAGCCGGAAACATGCTGGCGAAGGAGTTGACATTCATCGCGCATGCGGAAGCTGCCGGATTGGTGATCGGCGCCAAGGTTCCGGTCATGCTGACCAGCCGCGCCGATGACGGACGTGCGCGTCTGGCATCCTGCGCGCTGGCAATGCTCTACATGCACTGGCAGACGACCGGCAGCCCTGCCGGAATCCTCGACCGTGAGGCCAACTGAACATGGCTCCGGTCATTCTCGTCCTGAATTCCGGGTCATCATCGATCAAGTTCAACCTCTACTGCGGAACGCGAACAGAACTGTCCGGCCAGGTATCCGGACTTGGCGCTTCCCCGCATCTCAGCCTCAAGTCACATGTCGCGGCACTGACGATCGACCGTGATCTTGGCGCGGACGCCGGCCGCAGCCATCGCGACGCGCTCAATGCCCTGCTGCCGCTCCTGGAGGCGGCAATGAATGACCGCCCCGTCGATGCCGTCGGTCACAGGGTCGTTCACGGGGGGACGAACTATACCAAGCCGGTGCGCATCGATGCACAGATACTGGACCAGCTCAAAATGCTTGAGCCTCTGGCTCCCTTGCATCAGCCGCACAATATCGCCGGCATTCTTGCCGCGCAGGACGCGTTTCCGGAGGCTGTTCAGACGGCCTGTTTCGACACCGCGTTCCACCGGAAACATCCTTTTGTCAACGACACATTCGCGCTGCCGCGTTCCTACTATGACGAGGGTGTGCGGCGTTATGGTTTCCACGGGCTCTCCTACGAATATATCTGCGACTACCTGCACAAATCGGACACAGATGTTGATCGCGGCAAGGTCATTGTTGCCCATCTTGGCAACGGCGCTTCCATGTGCGCCATCCGGAACGGCCAGAGCGTCGGCTCCACCATGGGCTTCACCGCGCTTGACGGGCTGCCCATGGGAACGCGCTGCGGCCAGCTGGATCCGGGCGTCGTGCTTTATCTCCTGACGACCAAGGGAATGTCGCCGGACGAGGTTTCGGATCTGCTTTACACGAATTCAGGCCTGAAGGGGCTGTCCGGCATCAGTCAGGATATGCGCACGCTCTCGCAGAGCAGCGAGCCACGCGCCAAAGAGGCAATCGACTATTTCGTGTTCCGCATCAGGCGGGAACTCGGCGCGATGGCGGCGGTCCTGAGCGGCCTCGATACGCTCGTCTTTACTGGCGGCATCGGCGAAAACGCGGCGAACATCCGCTCACGCGTCTGCATGGATCAGGACTGGCTCGGAATGTCGATCGATGAAGAAAAAAACAGTGAAAACCAGATCGATATCAGCGCTGAAGGCTCGCGCATCAAGGTGCTCGTCATCCCGACAAATGAGGAAGAGATGATCCGCAGGCATACCGAGGCCCTGATGTAAAGGCAAAAGGCGCGCCCTCAGTCGCGCGCCAGAACCTTGGCAAATTCGTCTTCGTAGGTTCTCAATACGGGCCGGTAATCGGCGTGCACGACCGGCTCGAAGCCACCGGGCAGATCCGGTTCGATGGCGAGATAGGCGCCGGGTGCCTCGCGGCGCAGATCCATCAGGCCGGCCCGAAGTCGGCGTTTGAGCGCGTCCGGCAGGCTCTTGGCAACCGCATGCGCCGAATAAGGGATGGGCGGTGACCGCCAGACGATCTCAAGATCGTTGAACCCCTTTGCGCCTGACACGTAATAGTCGTTCAAAGTTCCGGCGGTGAACCCGTTTTTGGCTTCGCCTGCCAGGCTCGACCACGCGAGCGCCGCCTGAACGCGCCCGTCCAGAATCGCCTTCAGGCCCTCAACTGGGTTCTGGACCTCAACCAATGTCTGAAAATGGGATCGCGCATTCACTCCGTCGGCGGCCAGATTGGCCAGTGGAACGCGATACGCAGCCACGGCATGCTTGTTGCCGACGGCAAGCCGCGTGCCCTTGAGATCCTCAAGCGATGTGTTCTGCGGCCCCCGTTTGCTGACCAGAATCGCATAGAAGCGCGCTGGAAAATCATCAGGACCGGCGGTCACCAACGGCTCAACGCAGCCGCAGATCCTGTGTGCTGCCGCGTAGGCGGACGGGGACAGGCGCACATAGTCGATTTTGCCCTCAACCAAGCTCTCGATCGCGTCTCCAAGCGTATCCAGCAAAAACAGGTCGACCGGCAGATCGACAATATCCTCCATGGCAAGACGGAAGGGTTCCACACGTTCGCGTGCGGTCTCGTCCGCAGCCACGACAACGCCGAGGCGAAGACGGTCGGGCATCTGCTCGGAGGACGCTGCCTGTGCCGCGACAGTCCAGCCGGTCATGCAAAGAATCACCGCTACAATTTTCACAAACCTGGTCAGCAAGGCCACAGTCCTGTCATAAACCTTTGAGTAAGTTGCGAAAAATTTTCGATACGTTGGTACACTCAGACAGCATCAAATTGGATCTAATTATGAACAATTCTATCACGACGGTTGTCTTCGATATAGGCAATGTGCTGATCGAATGGAATCCTGAACACCTTTATGAAAAACTCATCCCGGACGCGCACGAACGACGGCTGTTTCTGGAGACCGTCTGTACCGCCGAGTGGAACCTGCAGCAGGACCTTGGCCGAACATGGGAAGATGCTGTTCGGTCGCTGTCAGCCGAGTACCCGGACAAGCAGGAGCTGATTGCCGCCTACTCGGAACGATGGCACGAGATGGTGCCGGGCGAAGTTCCCGGTGTCAAAAGCCTGCTGCTTGACCTGAAGTCGCGCGGCACGCCGCTTTATGCCGTCACCAATTTCTCGTCCGAGAAGTTCGTGGAAGCCCAGGCGCGATTTCCGTTTCTCAAATCGAGTTTTCTCGACATTGTCGTGTCTGCGGAGGAACGGCTGCTGAAGCCCGATCCGCAGATCTACCGCGTGCTGTTTGAACGCAATGACCTGGCCCCGGAGGCCTGTTTCTTTATCGACGATTCGGCTGCAAATGTTGACGCGGCCCGCAGTGTCGGCATGGCAGCGCACCATTTTCAGTCAGTTGATGCGCTCGAAGACGATCTCAAACGGCATGGCCTGCTCTTGCCCGGCAACACGGGCTGAATTCCGGCTCAGCCCGAAAAACCTTCCAGGACATTGACGCAATTCGTTCCGAGTTCTTCGACAGCGTAACCGCCTTCCAGGACGAACAGCGTTGGCAAACCCACCTTGGCAAGACGCTGGCCGAGAAGGTAAAAGTCGTTGCTCTTGAACCTGAAGCCGGCGATCGGGTCCTTCTCGAAACAATCCAGACCCAGCGAAACGATCATGGCGTCGGGTTTGTAGACCAGAAGCCACCGGCAGGCCTCTTCCAGTGCGGGAACATAGCTTTCCCAGTCCGTTCCGTGCGGAAGGGGCCAGTTTCGGGTGAAACCCGTTCCGGCGTGTTCCCCGGTTTCGTCGGCGAACCCGAGAAAATAGGGATACTCGACCTTGGGATCCGCGTGAATGGACAGGAACAAAACGTCGGGACGATCGTAGAAAAGAGCCTGCGTGCCGTTTCCGTGATGGTAGTCGACATCCAGGATGGCAATGCGGTTCATGCCGCCGTCGCGAAGATATTGCGCGGCAACGGCCGCGTTGTTGAAAAAACAGTAGCCGCCGAAGAAATCGAACCCGGCGTGGTGCCCGGGCGGACGGCACAGGGCAAACGCCGACGGTTCGCCATCAAGAACAAGCTTCGCCGCAGTCAATGCCGTATCTGCCGAAGCGCGCGCTGCCGCAAAGGTATGCTCGCCCAGTGGCGTTCCTGCATCCATCGAATAGCGGCCAAGCAGTCCGTCGATATGGTCTATCTCGACATCCTGGCGCAGGCTTCGAATGGGCCAGACGAAAGGAAAGGCTTCCTTTGTGCGTCCCGCCTCCGTCCACTTGCCCCAGAAATTCTCAAGGAACGAAACATAGTGCGGGGCGTGCACCCGGTGGAGACAACGCATCGCAAAACTGTCAGGTGCGATGATTTCACCGGGATTGCGCGCTTTCACGGCCTTGATAACGAACTCGGCGCGCGACGGTATCTCGACCGCGGGTTTCAATTCGCCGTCGGAAATTTCCTGACGCGGCGCATGGGCAAGCTGAAGGTCAGAAAAAACCGTCTTCATGTTCTGTCCCTTCTGCTGCCATTGTTCCGGTCTGTCACTGCCTCAGGCAGTTTCAATGTAACCGATCTCAGGAAAAACGGAATTCCGTTACGTGTGTGTATGTCTCGGACGGATGCAGCAGCACAGGCGTAAAGTTTTCCCGGTTGATGCTGTCCGGCCACCTTTGCGTCTCAAGGCACAGTCCGGCATATGGCCCGTAGGATTTGCCCCCGAGCCCGGGAACGGGAATATCGAGCCACGGTGCATCAAAGAGGTGCACACCCGGTTCGGTGGTCCACACTTCCATGCGGCGGTCACCGTGCGGATCTTCCAGCGCAGCAGCGAATTCCACATTTTGCCGCGGCTCTGCGGAGAGGCAGAAAGTGTTGTCGAAAACAACACCGTCCTCACCGGATCTGCGTTTCAACCTGCGGCCATCGCGAAAATCATAAGGGGTCCACTCCACCCTTCGGATTTCACCCGTGGGGATCAGCGTGTCGTCGGCCGGAAGGTAGCTCTCCGCAGCTATTTCGAGCGTGTGATCCAGAATGTCAGGCCCGCCGCCCAGATTGAAATAGCTGTGCTGGGTCAAGTTGACGGGCGTGGTCTTGTCGGTCGTTGCCGTGATCTTCACGCGCAAGGCTCCCGCACCGGTCAGCGTATAGCGTACCAGGGCTTCAACACGCCCGGGATAGCCCATCTCCCCGTCTTCGGAAACCAGCTTCAGGAGCACGCTTGCCTTGTCGCTTTGTTCAAGCTGCCAGTTTCGATTGGAAAAGCCCCCGGCCCCGCCGTGAAGGTGATGTCGCTCATCGTCGTTGCGGTCAAGCTGATATGCCACCCCATCAATCGACATCCTGCCTTCAGCGATCCGATTGGCGCACCGCCCGGCGATCGCCCCGAAATAGGGCGAGTGGTCAAGATAGCTTTGAAGATCTTCAAACCCGAGCACGACGGACTGGCCATCAACCTTCAAATCGCGGATGATCGCGCCGAAGGTCAGGACGGAGGCCTCGAGTTGTCCCTTTTTCAAGGTGACTTCCCGAACGGGTGAACCGTCCGGCAACGTGCCGAATTCACTGATCATGCATTCTCCCGGAAAACCCGCCTGCGCAGCCGCAAAGTGACCTCCGCCACCGCACAAAGCAAGTGCTAAATGGTCTGGTTATATGCACCGACCTCATCGTTCTCGCGCAGGATGCCGTCCACTGCCTTGAACATTTCATGAAGGCGTTCTTCAGAGACCGGGCTCTCCACCACGACAACCAGTTCCGGCTTGTTGGAAGATGCCCGCACCAGGCCCCAGGTTCCGTCATCGCTCACAACCCTGACGCCGTTCACGGTGATCAGGTCCGTGATCGCCCGGCCGGCAACGGTCTCGCCGTTTTCCTTCATCTGCTTGAAGCGTGAAATGACGCGGTCGACGACATCATATTTGACCTCGTCCGCGCATTTCGGCGACATTGTGGGCGAACCCCAGGTCTTGGGAAGATCCCGGCGCAGGTCCGCCATGGTCTTTCCCGGGTTCCTGTCGAGCATGTCCAGGATCGCAATTGCCGATACCAGGCCATCGTCATAACCGCGGCCGATCGGTGCATTGAAGAAGTAGTGACCCGATTTTTCAAACCCGACGATCGCGTCCAGTTCATTGACGCGGCGCTTGATATAGGAATGTCCCGTCTTGAAGTAATCCGTCTTTGCACCGTTCGCCTGCAAGACGGGATCGGTGTTGAAGAGACCTGTTGACTTCACGTCTACCACGAACTGGCAACCGGGATGAAGAGCAGAGATGTCCCGCGCCAGCATGACACCCACCTTGTCGGCGAAAATCTCTTCGCCCTCGTTGTCGACAACCCCGCACCGGTCGCCGTCGCCATCAAATCCGAGGCCCACTTCCGCACCGACTTCCAGCACCTTGTCGCGCAAGGCATGCAGCATCTGCATGTCCTCGGGATTGGGGTTGTAGCGCGGGAAGGTGTGGTCGAGCTCGGCGTCAAGAGGGATCACCTCCGCGCCGAGCGTCTCCAGGATCTTCGGAGCAAAGGCGCCAGCCGTACCATTTCCGCAGGCCGCAACAACCTTGATCGGGCGCTTGAGTTTCGGCCGGTCCGTCAGGTCCCTGGCATAGGTGTCGGCAAATCCGTCGACAAAGCGGTAGCTGCCGCCCCCCTTCAGGTCGAAAGCCGCCTCCAGAACGATTTCCTTCAGGCGTCCCATTTCTTCAGGACCGAATGTCATCGGCCGGTCGATGCCCATCTTGACGCCTGTCCAGCCATTGTCGTTATGGGAAGCGGTGATCATGGCGACCGCAGGCAGATCCAGCGCGAACTGGCCGAAATAGGCCATCGGCGACAGTGCCAGACCGATATCATGCACATTGACGCCGGCCGCCAGCAGACCGTTGATGACCGCCATCTTGATCGATGCGGAATAGCCCCGGAAATCGTGACCGACAACAATATCCGGGCGCACGCCCCGTTCGTGGATGAGCGTGCCGATGCCCATGCCGAGGGCCTGCATGCCCATGAGGTTGATTTCTTCTTCAAACAGCCAGCGCGCGTCGTACTCGCGAAAGCCCGTCGGCTTCACCATCGGAAGGCTTTCATACTCAAGCGTGTTCGGCGTCAGGCTCGGGAGCGGCTTGGGAAACATCTTTTCCTCGCATAGCTTTGAGGGGAATATTCAGGACCTGCAGGCGGGTTTTCCGGTCGGACTTACTGGACAAGCACGAGTGTACCACTTGAGATGTCGAACCGCTTCAACTGGCCGAGTGCGGACATGCCCAGCAGCGGCGTACCCAGACTATCGTCTTTCAGCACGATTGCATCAACATTCCTGAAGCGGATTGCACCTATCTTGATCTTGTCAATCACGGCCCTTGCGCCGTAGACGGTTCCGTTCGCCGTGCCGATCGGATGCTTGTAGTCGGACGCCGACAGGAATATCCCGATGTCGCTGGCGACAGAAGCAGGCAAGGCGGTCAGGGTCGCACCGGTATCGACAAGCATGTCGATCCCGCGACCGTTCAGATAGGCGTCGGCGACATAGTGCCCCCGGCGGTCCACGGATATCCGGTGCCGTCTGGGACCGGTGCTGTCTTCTTCGATTTCGCGCTCCCGTTCGGCGCGCTCTGTTCGATCGGAAGCCCCCAACCGCGCTTCAACGAGGCTCGGCACGACTGGTGCAAGGCCGACAAGCAGCAGCAGAATGATGAGGTATCGAAGCATAAGGCAGCCCGGATCGTTCCAACGGATTACCGGGTTACCACAGTTTCCTTAGCGGCTTGTAAAGCCAATTCAGACGATTTGATCTGCAAGACGCTGAATGTCCTCGCGGCGCGGTGCGCTCGATTGCGCCCCTGTCGCCGTACACGCAAGGGCGCCAGCGGCGACAGCTTCCTTCAAGGCACGGCCGAAGGGCGTTCCCGCGTCCAGCGCGGCGGCCAGCGCTCCGCAAAAGGCATCACCCGCACCCGTCGTGTCGACGGCCCTGATCGCCGGTGAGGCCACTTGATACCTGTCCCCGGCGAAACCGGCTCTTACACCTTTTGCACCCAGCGTGACGACAACACGGCGGGTATCGGTTGCGAAGTGATTGATGAAGGCATCGGGCTCTCCGTCGAGGTGCGCGCGCGCGGCGAGTTCTTCCGCTTCGCCCTCGTTGACGACCAGTGTCTCAACCGCCTCAAGACCAGGCAGGAAATCGTCCCGGGGAACTGGGGCCGGGTTCCAGAACACCGCGGCGCCGGCCCGGTTCGCGCACGCAATGGCGCGCTTGGTCTGGCTGAAAGGCACCTCGCCCTGCAAGATCAACGTGTCCTCATTGGAAAGGTGTCCTTCGAGCCAGTTCGCATCGACGCGTGCATTTGCGCCGCTGGCGACAATGATCTGGTTTTCGCCGTCCGCATCGATCCCGATAAACGCGAGACCCGAGGCGCCGGGCAATGCATGCACTGCCGCGAGATCCACGCCTGCCGCGCGCATATTGGCCAAAGCCAGCGGACCGAAGGCATCCTGACCGACGGCACCGACCATGCGGACCGGCGCCCCGGCGCGACACGCCGCCAGGGCCTGGTTCGCGCCCTTGCCTCCCGGAAAAGTCTGATGATCCGGTCCACTCACCGTCTGTCCGGCCCCGGGCAAATGGGGAACGGCGACAACAAGATCCAGATTGATGGACCCGAAGACGGTGATCATGACCGGTCCGCCCGATTACTTGGTGCCGTACATCCGGTCGCCGGCATCGCCAAGACCCGGAACGATATAGCCTTTTTCATTCAGCTTTTCATCGATCGCCGCGGTGTAGATCGGCACATCCGGGTGCATCTCGTTGAACTTGGCGACACCTTCCGGGGCTCCGAGAAGGCACAGGAAGCGAATGTTGTTGGCACCGCGTTCCTTGAGCTTCTGAACCGCGGCGATAGCCGAGTTGGCGGTCGCCAGCATCGGATCGACAACAATCACCAGACGCTCGTTCAGGTCTTCCGGTGCCTTGAAATAGTATTCGACCGGCTGCAGCGTGTCCGGGTCCCGATAGAGACCGATATGCGCGACGCGCGCGGAAGGCACCAGTTCCAGCATCCCTTCCAGCAAGCCATTGCCTGCACGCAGGACAGAAGCGAAGACGAGCTTCTTGCCGGCCAAAGTCGGCGCCTGCATTTCCGCAAGCGGCGTTTCGATGGTCTGGCGGACCAGCGGCAAGTCGCGGGTCACTTCGTAGCACAGCAGTGTGGAGATTTCGCGCAGCAGACGGCGGAACCCCTGGGTCGACGTTCCCTTGTTGCGCATGATGGACAGTTTGTGCTGAACCAGCGGATGACTGATGACATTGGCTCCGGACATAGAGCAGACCTTTCGTAACGCAATTCAGCCATTCGTGAACTCAAGAAATTGAAGTCAAATGGCTTTCCGGTTTTTGTTGTTGCTTTGAGCAGCCACTCGCAAAGGCCAGTAGGAGCCGACCCTGGCAGGTATCGGATCGCAGGCCGAACAGCTACCCCTGTAAGAGTGTTCTTACCTTGGTAACACGGGGAAAGAAAATACCAAAAGCAGCAAAAGGAACCCAGCGCTTAAGCTGTGAAAAAGCTCTACCCTCCAACGCCCAAAACGCTCGTCCGCCCGGCTGCTGTATAGGTTGGCCGCGATCGGCCTCCTGCCCGGATCGTGCGTGCCGCATCGCGCGCGCGGGTTGCCGGCGGCAGCGACCCGGCCATTTGCGCGGACGTTTTTGTTCTGCGTTCCCTCACCACGGCTACGATCCACTCGCCAACGCCCCAGTTGATGAAAAATGTCGCGACGATCGTAACGGCGTACTGCATCTTTATGGCCTCAAAACTCCATTCGGCCGATCCGGCAAGCGCACCGGATGCCAGCAAAAGGCGGGCTGTCACGACCATCGCGAGACAGGAATAGCTGCGAATGATCCAGGCAATATGCCTCTCCAGATCACCTGATACGATCGCGTGTACGGCGATAACCGTTGCCAGACACCAGCCGGCAGCGCCGGCCGTATAGAAAATGCTGGTGAGCAACATGTCATGGTGAAGCGTCCATGCAAGCGGAACCGCCGTTACGGATGCGACAATGGACGAAACGGCGTAAGGCCTTCCCAGCATTGCGTGCCAGCGTGATCCGCCTCCGCGCAGTATCAAGAGGAACTGGACAGCGCCACAGACCATGGCGACCGTCCCTGCAAGACCGTGTGCAAAAAACGGCAGTTTCGGATGGCTGGCGGCCATCTTGAGGAACATGGACGTTCCGTAGACCAACGGAAAGTTTTCCCGAATTTCCGCACCCGACTGCCATGCAACGTAGAAGATCATTTTCCAGGCCATGAAGGTTGCGAAAACCAGGCAAAAGAGCAGAAAAAGGACCGCCGTGATCCGCAAGACGTTTTGCCGACGCTCCACGATTTGCAGCGTGACCGCACAGTCTTTGCCGAAACCCATAATCGCTGGTCGCATGAGATTATCCTCGTCGGTGTTCGGCGCGGCAAACAATTTGCCGTCCCCAAGGACAATCTGTGCGGTAAGGGGCCCGTTTCCCTGTGACGCAAGGCACTCCACAGTTCGCGGCACTCGAATGGAGCGCCGGTCAATGAAGGTACCAGCCGGAAACCGGAAACGTAGTGAGAGCCCATTTCAGCAGAACAAAAGCAGCGCAGGCGGCTCAGGGCCGGCCGCAACCAGGCTTAACAGAGTGTCTCGAGCGAAACGCGGCTCAGTATTGACTTGAACAGCGGGCGCACTCTCCCGGCTCGACAGGAAAGTGGTATCCGGAAGCTACGCCCCGAACGGCAACCAGAAGACACCGCCGGGATTGAGAAAGCGCCCGAGTTTTTCCAATTCGCCGTCCGGCTGCTGCAGGATACGCTCGCCGGCGCGGCTCGTTCCGCCCTCCAGAATGCAGGTCAGGGGCAGCTGTCCTGCCGGCACCTCAAGCTCCGCTCTCAGGAGATCGGCAAGCCTGTCGGTCAGCGCTGCGGTCGCACACCGGATTTCGACCATCCGGTCGCGAACACTCTCCTCGGTCGGGGTTTGCGGCCCCTCCTTGATCGTCAACACACCCGACCGGACAAAGAGCGCGGCATGCGTGTCGTCCGCCGGGGCAGTCAGAAGCTCAAGATCGGCGACTTCCAGACCAGCCCACGCATAGGGTTCTATGAGCGAATAGACCATTTCCTGCGCGGCCATGTGGAAGGGATAAACCGCGCTGTTTTCCGCTCCGCCGAGTGCCGAGTGAGCAAAACTGTCACCAAGTGCGATGTCGCCGCTTTCCGCTCCGCCCGGCCAGACCGGTGCCAGTGCCTCAAGAAGCCGGTCCAAAAGGTCTTGCGCACTGACGGCACCCTCCGCCTCCCGCGCGGCCTGAACCATGAGAAGGCCCGGACGCGTGAAGTACCCTTCCGAAAAGAGATCGGATCGCAATGCCAGCGCCTCGCCCAGGCGTTTGAGATGTTTCTGCATGGCCTCAAGCAGATCCGTGTCGTCCTGAAAATCCCATTGCAGGCCCGACGCAAGCTCGTCCTTGTCCATGCGAATGAGCGTTTCCGCATCGACGCGGTACGGGTCCGTCATCTCGCTGGAAAACGACCCAGCGGCAAACATGTGAAACGCCGCGAGCGCCGACGCGTGTTTGCCGGACACGCGTGTTGCCGTCATGGGGTCTTCGAACGACCATCCGCGCGGATGCATGGTTTTCATGTAAGCGGCCAGGATCGCCAGGTCTGCGGCCGCCGTCAGCATATGCTCCGCGCCCTCGAACGACCGTGCACCTGCCAGGGCCGCCCAGCGGTCAACGCCGCCGGCTTCAAAATCGCGCCAGACACCGTAGGGCGGGATGTGGAAGTCTGGATAGGTTGCCTTGGTGGTTTCGAGCAGCGTCAGCAGGGCATCGCCAAGCCGTGACAGATCCACCTGAACGTGCTTGAGCTTCCCGTCAGCGGCCAGGTCAAGCAGATCATGCGAGCGGCGGCGAATTTCGCGCGGATCAAATAATGCCAGTACCGAACTCTCGTTCGCCATGTCCGTTCGCCTCCGTCAGTTTTCGCCGTCATCCCGGGCGGCGCTGTCCAGTCTCACCAGCAGCCGGTTCCGCGTGGCGGCATCGCAAAAGGCCGCGTCGATCGCTGTCCGCGTAACTGCGATCTGATCCTCGAACGACCAGCCGAAGGTTTTGGCGACGGAGGCATATTCCTTGCCGAGCGTCGTCCCGAAGAACGGCGGATCATCGGAATTGAGGGTAATCTTCACCCCTTCCCGACGCAGGATGTTGACCGGATGAAAGCGCAGGTGGGAATAGACGTCGAGCGCGACATTTGACCCGGGGCAGACCTCCAGAACGACGTCCTCGTCGGCAAGCCTCCTGACCAGTTCCTTGTCCTCGATCGCCCTGACACCGTGGCCGATGCGCTTGACCCGCAGAAACTCGAGCGCCGCGATAACACTGTCTGGTCCGCCGAATTCACCGGCATGCGCGGTTGTTCCAAGACCCGCCTCGGCGGCCATGCGGAATGCCCTGGAAAAATTGGCGGGATGACCGGAACGTTCATCACCCGCCAGGCCGAAACCGGTCACCAGCGGGTGGGGGTTCGCGATCACTTCCTTGGCGACACGTTCCACCGAGGCCGTGCCGAAATGGCGCACGCCGGTCGCGATCATGCGGCCTTCGATCGCGGTTTCCGTCTTTGCCCTCTCGATCCCGCTCGCAAGTCCTTCGACATAGGACCTGTAGGACAGCCCGGCAGCCTGTGCGTGATCCGGCGAGATCGTGATTTCGCCATAGATCGCACCTTCTGCCGCAAGCATGCGAAAATAGGTTTCGGCAAGGAGCGCGTAGTCCGACGGGGTCTTGAATACGGAACTGGAGACGTCATAAGCCTTCAGAAAGCTGGTGAAGTCCGACCAGATGTACCTTCCCTTGCCATCGATGACGTCGCTCACGTCGACATCATGCTGTCTGGCCAGCCTGCGCACCAGGCTCGGCGGGGCTGCACCTTCGATGTGACAATGCAATTCAGCCTTGGGAACGTTCACGATTCACTCATCTCCGGAAGATCGGGAATGGCCTTGTCAGGCTCAAAGAAAACTTGACCCATGAGGACCTATCGCAATTCCGAGATGATCGGCAATACTCTCGCCGATATCCGCGTAGGTCTTTCTGCCGCCAATGCTCCGGCCCATGACGCCGGGGCCGGTTGCGATCACCGGAACATGTTCCCGTGTGTGATCGGTGCCAGCCCAGGTCGGATCGCAGCCGTGGTCGGCGGTCAACACCAGCAGATCGCCGTCTTTCAGCGTGGATATCATTTCCGGGAGCCGCCGGTCGAAATGTTCAAGCGCGGCAGCATAACCGGGCACGTCCCGGCGATGGCCGTAGAGAGAGTCGAAATCGATGAAATTGGAGAAAATGAGATCGCCGTCTTCCGCCATCTCCATCGCCTCAAGCGTCCGGTCGAAAAGCTGATCGTTGCCGGCCCCTTTCAGCACTTTCGCGACACCCTGATGCGCAAAAATGTCGGAGATCTTGCCCACGCCTATGACGGTGCGTCCCGCTTCGGTCAGGCGGTCGAGCAGTGTCGGTTCGGGTGGCAGCACGGAATAATCGCGCCTGTTGGGGGTGCGTTCGTAGGTCTGCGCGCTGTCGCCCAGGAAAGGACGCGCAATGACACGGCCAATGTTGTAGGGGTCGGCGAACTCCCGGGTCGTTTCACACAGCTTCAGAAGCCGGTCCAGACCGAAATGCTCCTCATGCGCGGCAATCTGAATGACCGAATCCGCCGACGTATAGAAGATCGGCTTGCCTGTCCTGACATGTTCATCGCCCAGCTCGGCGATGATCTGTGTCCCGGAGGCGTGCTTGTTGCCCAAAACGCCGTCGAGTTCCGCCGCCTCGCAGATCGGGTCGATCAGTTCGGGCGGGAAGGTCGGCACGGTATCCGGAAAGTACCCCCAGTCGAAGCGCACGGGAACACCGGCGATCTCCCAATGACCGGACGGCGTGTCCTTGCCGTTCGAAATTTCGGCGGCAAATCCCCAGAGCGCTTCGGGCGCACCGGCAAAATCAAGGCCCGGCACGTCCTTGCCGGTCGACAGGCGTCCGGCGGCCCCAAGGCCCAGGCGGTCCATGTTCGGCACGCACAAGGGTCCGCTGCGCAGGCCTTCCCTGTCGCCCTCGCCGCGCGCGCAAGATTCGGCAATGTGGCCCAGCGTGTCGGATCCGGCATCACCGAACGCCGCAGCATCCGCCGCACCGCCGATGCCGAAACTATCCAGCACACACAGGATTGCTCGAGGCATGGGTTTCTCCTCAGTTAACTCTTGCCGGTCACCGGAACCGGGGGGTCGCCGGCAAAAAGTCCGGCGGGCAGCTGATCAGGGCGCAATCCGATCAACCACACTCGGATGATCTTCAACGTCCCTTGCCGATCCGACGGAATAGGCGTTGCGCACTTCGATTGCAGCCGCTTCGGCCTCTTCTTCCGTTCGCGCGTGCACGATCGCCAACGGCGCATCCGCATCCACCGTGTTTCCGATCCCCGCAAGGTCGGTCAAGCCGACGGACGGATCGATCACATCAGCGGCGGCACGGCGTCCGCCGCCGAGGGCGACAACCGCAACGCCGACGGCGCGCGCGTCGACCGCCGTGACAACTCCTTCAACATCACCATAAACAGGTGCCTGGACCGGCGCTTTTGCGAGATAGAGTTCGCTCTTTTCCATGAAGTCCACGGGACCGCCAAGGGCGTGCACCATCTGCGCGAATTTCTCGGCAGCCTTGCCGCTGTCGAACGCTTCGCGCATCATATCCGCGCCGGCCTCCGCCGTCGGGGCGATGCCGCCCGTGGCCAACAATTCGCCGCCCTGGGCAACCGTGACATCCCACAGGCGGTTGTCGACAGACGTTCCTTTAAGAAAGTCGACGGCATTCTGCATCTCGACCGCATTGCCTGCTGCCGATGCGAGCGGTTCGTTCATATCCGTCAGCAGCGCGGTCGTCTTGAGACCCGCCCCGTTGGCAACGAGAACAAGGCTCTCGGCAAGCGCACGCGCCTCGTCAAGCGACGCCATGAAAGCGCCGGTTCCCCATTTCACATCAAGCACAAGGCCCTGCAGCCCCGCAGCCAGTTTCTTGGACAGGATGGACGCGGTGATCAGATCGATGCTTTCCACCGTCGCCGTCACATCGCGAATGGCATAGAACCGCTTGTCAGCAGGCGCCAGATTGCCCGTCTGGCCGATCACCGCGCAGCCGATATCGCGGACCACTTTCTTGAACATCAGATTGTCCGGTTGGGTCTGGTAGCCAGGGATGGTGTCGAACTTGTCGAGCGTTCCGCCGGTGTGCCCGAGACCGCGTCCCGAAATCATCGGCACGGCAGCGCCACAGGCAGCAAGAGCAGGCGCAAGCATCAGTGAAACGTTGTCGCCGACACCACCGGTCGAATGCTTGTCCAGGACCGGTGCGTCGATCTCCTGCCAGTTCATCACGTCGCCGCTGTCGCGCATGGCGAGCGTGAGCGCGACGCGCTCATCAATACTGAGCCCCTTGAAGAAGACAGCCATGGCGAGTGCGGACACCTGTCCTTCCGTCACCGATCCATCTGCGAGACCCCTGACGAAAAACGCGATTTCCTCCGCGTCGAGCGCACCCCCGTCGCGTTTCTTGCGAATGAGTTCCTGCGGCAACATGTTGTTCTATCCTTTTTGGTGCCGTTAGTAGCCCTGGCCGATCGCCGGTTCGGTGCCTTCGATCGTTGCGATCAGGGCGTCCAGAAGGCCGCTCGCTCCGAAACGGAAGGTGGACGCGGAGGCCCAGTTGTGCCCCAGGATCCGGTCGGCAAGCGCGAGATAGGCCTCAGCGTCCTCGCTCGTCCTGATGCCACCGGCGGGCTTGAAACCGATCACGCGTTCCGCATTGTCGCGGCGGGCTTCCTCGATCGCGGTGAGCATGACTTCGGCCGCCTCCAGTGTCGCGTTGACCGTGACCTTGCCCGTGGATGTCTTGATGAAGTCCGCCCCGGCGCCAATGGCAATATTCGATGCCGCGTGGATCAGGAGCGGGTCCCTGATTTCGCCCGTTTCCAGAATGACCTTCAGGATGGCCGGCTCGGGAACGGCTTCCCGGACCCTGATGATCTGCTCTTCGACGAACCCCTTCCGGCCCGCAACAAAGGCCTCGTAGGCCATCACGTGATCGATCTCGTCGGCACCGTCATCGATGGCCTTGATGGTTTCGCTGACAACGGCACCCGTTTCCACGCCGCCCTGCGGAAAGTTCACCACCGTTGCGACCTTCACGCCCGTCCCGGTCAGTTCCTTCACCGCCTGCGCGACGAAACGCGGCCAGACGCAAACGGCGGCAACCGAGCCGTGATCGGTCACCGTGCGTTCCGCCAGTTTGGAGATGTCCTCCGGTGTGCAATCGTCGTTCAGGTTGGTCAGGTCGACCAGACCCAGGGCCCGCTTGGCGTTTTCAATCCTGTCGCTCATCAGCCGACCTCCTTCACGAATGCGCGCACCAGCTGTTTCATGCGTTCCATGCCTGTCAGTGCGACACTCTTGGTTTCGTCATGGGACAATTCGTGGGTCTGCATGCCCGCGCCGTAGTTGGTGATGATCGACATGGCGACCACGCGCAGACCCAGGAACCTTGCAACAATCACCTCTGGTACCGTTGACATGCCGACAGCATCAGCGCCCAGCGTCCGGGCGGCACGGATCTCCGCCGGTGTTTCGAACGATGGCCCGGAGAACCACATGTAAACGCCGTCTGCAATCGGCTCGCCGGTCTCGGCGGCGACTTTCTTCATGGCGGCCTGCAGGTCCCTGTCGTAGGCGGCGCTCAGGTCAAGAAACCGCTTCTCGTCCTCTTCACCGATCAGCGGGTTCTTGCCGGACCAGTTGATGTGGTCGGAAATCAGCATGGGCGAACCGGGCGCGACCTCTTCTCTCAGCGAGCCCGCGGCATTGGTTGCCAGCAAAATGTCGCAGCCAAGCTCCTTGAGGGTCTCCACCGGTGTGCGCATGACCGTCGGATCGCCGCTTTCGTAGTAATGCGCCCGGCCAGACAGGATCACGACCGGCACGCCCGCGAGCGTTCCGGCGACAAGCTCGCTGGAATGCGAGGTCACGGTGGACACCGGGAACTCCGTCAAGTGCCCATATGGTATCCGCACCGCATCCTCGACCTCTTCCGCGAGGGCTCCAAGGCCCGAGCCGAGGATCATGCCAATCTTGTAGGAACCCTTGCGGGCCGCACGGACGATGTCTGCGCATTCACGGCCGTAACCACTCATGGTGGGTCAGTCCTTCTGTTTTTGCTCTAGTTCAAACGCGGCAGGCAGCAGTTCCTCCAGGGTGAAACTGCGTCTGATGCCATTCAGGTCAGCGACATGGACAACGAGATTGTCCGTGCCGAATTCGGCGAAACGCTGGCGGCAGACACCGCAAGGCGTACAAAGTGCGGCGTCGCCGATGACAACCGCCTCCTCGATCTCCCTGTAGCCACCCGCTATCATCGCGCTGACGGCACCGCCCTCCGCGCAGACGCTGACGGGATAGGACGCATTCTCGACATTGCATCCCGTGAAGATCGTCCCGTCAGGTGTTCTGAAAGCGGCCCCCACGAGAAAGTTCGAATAAGGTGCGTAAGCCTTTTCGCGAACTGCCTTCGCAGCCTCGAAAAGCGCGTCCAGATCGCTCATGACCGCTCCTTGAGATAGGGGATACCAGCCGCCTTCGGCGGGATCGCCTTGCCGATGAAGCCGGCCAGCAGAATAACCGTCAGGATATAGGGCAGGGCCTGGAAGAACTGGACCGGGATCTCGCCGACACCCGGCAGTTCCTGACCCTGCATCCGGATCGCGACGGCATCCAGGAAACCGAACAGGAGGCATGTCAGCATCGCACTTGCAGGACGCCACTTGGCGAAGATCAGGGCCGCCAGCGCGATGAAGCCCTTGCCCGCGGTCATGTTGACCCCGAAACCGGCGCCTTGCGCGATGGAAAGATAGGCCCCGGCAAATCCGCACAGGATGCCGCAGGCAATCACGGCGCGATAGCGGAGCCAGGTCACCGAGATACCGGCGGTATCAACAGCTGCCGGGTTCTCGCCAACCGCGCGCAGGCGCAGGCCGAAACGCGTCCGGAACAGGACCCACCACGTCAGCGGTACCGCGAGGAATGCGGCATAGACGAGGATATTGTGGCCGGACAGAAGCTCGGCATAGATCGGACCGATCACCGGGACGTCGCGCAGTTGCTCCGCCATTGGCCAGGTCACATCGGTGAAACGGCCACCCTCGGGGAGCGCGGGCGTCCGTCCACCCTGCCGGAACCAGGTCTGGCCGAGCAACGCCGTCAGACCGGCGGCGAGAAAGTTGATCGCAACGCCCGATACGATCTGGTTGCCGCGGTTGGAGATCGACGCGAAACCGTGCAGAAGTCCGAGGGCCACGGAAACGCCGATACCGGCGAGCAGGCCCAGCCAGGCATTGGCGGTGATATAGGCGACCGCACCTGCCCCGAAAGCGGCCCCGAGCATCTTTCCTTCCAGACCGATATCGACAACGCCGGAGCGTTCGGAATAGAGCCCGGCAAGACAGGCAAGCAGAAGCGGCGTGGACAGGCGGACGGTCGAATCGAGGATCAGGATGAAATCTTCAAACATGCCTACGCCTCCTTGGCCTTGAGTGCCTGGGAAGGCGTGAACAGTCTGATGATCGCGGGCCGGAACATGTATTCAAGCGCCCCGGCAAACAGGATCACGAGGCCCTGAATGACGATGATCATGTCGCGGGTGATATTCGGCATTTCGAAGGAGAGTTCGGCCCCGCCCTGGTAGAGCATTCCGAAAAGAATAGCCGCCAGTATGATCCCGACAGGATGCGCGCGGCCCATCAGGGCGACGGCAATTCCGACGAAACCGTAGCCGGTTACGAAGTCGATCAGAAGACGGTGCTGCGACCCCATGATCTCGTTGATTGCCATCATGCCGGCAAGGCCGCCGGAGATCAGCATCGTGATGACGATCGTGCGGACGGGTGAAATGCCGGCATAGATGGCCGCCGTTGCATTGGCACCGAAGGACCTGATTTCAAAACCGAGCTTGGTGCGCCAGATCAGGAGCCAGACGAGAAGGCACGCGGCCAGTGCCAGGAAAAGCGACAGGTTGACCGGAGCATAGCCAAATCCGAAGGACGGAAAAATATCGTTCAGGAAGGGCAGGCGTCCGCCATCTTCGAAGGTTCTGGTCTCCGGCTGCATCGAGCCCTGTTCCTTCAGCATGCCGTTGAGCAGATAGACCATCAGCGACGATGCGATGAAGTTGAACATGATCGTGGTGATCACGACATGGCTGCCGCGGGTTGCCTGCAGCCAGGCCGGAATGAAGGCCCAGGCAGCGCCCGTCAGGGCCGAACCGATGATAGCGAACGGCAAGGTGACGTACCAGGGCACAACGCTGTCGAGTGCAAGACAGGCAAATGCGACACCAAGACCACCGAGATAGGCCTGTCCCTCTCCGCCGATGTTGAAGAGACCGGCATGGAAGGCAACAGCGACCGCGAGCCCCGTGAAGATGAAGTTGGTCGCGTAAAACAGCGTGAAGCCAATGCCTTCACCGTAGCCGAGCGATCCCCAGACAAGGATCTGGACCGCTTCGAGCGGGTTTTCGCCGATCAGGACAACAACGAGGCCCGACACGAGAAACGCCGCGGCAAGGTTGAGGAATGGAATAAGGCCGAGATCGACCCAGCGTGGAAGCTGACCGGCTGTCATTGCATACCTCCCTGAACGGACGGGGAATTATCGACGCCGGCCATCAGCAGGCCAAGATCGCCTTCTTCCGCGTTGGCCCCGCGTTCTCCGACAATCCTGCCGTCGAACATCACCAGGACCCGGTCGGACAACGCCCGGATCTCGTCCAGCTCGACCGACACCAGCAGAATGCCCTTTTCGGCATCGCGCAGTTCCACCAGCCTGCGATGGATAAACTCGATCGCGCCGATATCGACGCCGCGCGTCGGCTGGCCGACCAGAAGCACTTCAGGATCACGTTCGATCTCGCGCGCCAGCACGATCTTCTGCTGGTTGCCGCCCGAAAAATTCGCGGTCTTGAGCATCGGGTTCGGCGGGCGGATGTCATATTTCTCGATTTCGGCAACCGCGTTTTTCTTGATGGTTGCGAGGTCCATCAGGAGGCCTTTGGAATAGGCCGGATCGCGGTGATATCCGAGGATGGAGTTTTCGTATTCGGTGAAGCTGTTGATCAGTCCCATCCGGTGCCGGTCTTCAGGAACGTGGCCCATGCTCTTCCCGCGCATGTCCGCAGCATCAAGCGTGCTCGTGCTCAGGTCGATCGTTTCACCGTGGATCTTCAGGGTTCCTGTGGTCGCGCGGCGAATGCCGGAAAGCGTTTCCAAAAGCTCGGACTGACCATTGCCGGACACCCCTGCAATACCGACGATCTCGCCCGCCCGGACCGAAAACGACACGTCCTTGACCACCTGAACGCCGCGGCTGTCGGTCACGGTGAGGTTGGAAACCTCCATCACCGGCGCTTTCGGTTCTGCAGGCTTCTTGTCCACACGCAGCAGCACCGACCGGCCGACCATCAGTTCGGCAAGCTGTTCCATGGACGTGTCTTTGGTTTCCACGGTCGCGACCATCTCGCCGCGCCGCATGACAGAAACCGTATCCGTGATCGCCATGATTTCGCGGAGCTTGTGCGTGATCAGGAGAACCGTTTTACCCTCGTTTCTCAAGACTTCGAGGATCTTGAAAAGGTGGTCTGCCTCGGCCGGCGTCAATACACCTGTCGGTTCGTCGAGAATGAGAATCTCTGCGCTGCGGTAAAGGGCTTTCAGGATCTCGACCCGCTGCTGCAGCCCGACGGGAAGATCTTCGATCAGCGTGTCCGGGTCCACCCGCAACTCGTACTCTTCCTCCAGACGCTTCAACTCGGAGCGCGCACGAAAGAGACCGCCGGCGAGCAGTTGGCTGTCTTCCGCACCCAGCACGACATTTTCAAGAACGGAGAAATTGTCGACCAGCATGAAGTGCTGGTGAACCATGCCGATCCCCATGGCAATCGCCGCCTTGGAGTCGGGGATGGTCTCTTTTTTCCCGTCGATGAGAATATCGCCGTCATCGGCGTGGTAGAAGCCGTAGAGGATGGACATCAGCGTGGACTTGCCCGCGCCATTTTCCCCGATGATGCCGTGAATGGACCCTTTCTTCACGACAAGGTCGATATCCTTGTTCGCGTGAACCGGGCCAAAGCGCTTGTTTATCTTTCTGAGTTCGATTGCCGGCGTTTCGCTCATGCCTTCCCCCAGGCCCGACGTTTGTTTCTTGTCATTCTTCCTGCCCCCTGTCTTCCTGCCCCTTGGCAGCGCAACTCCGGATCAGAGCGGACACGCACCTTCGGTAACCACATCATGCACCTTGATACGGCCTGCGGATATGTCTGCGACGGCCTTGTCGGCCGCGGCCTTCATGTCGTCGGTGACGAGATCCGCATTGTTTTCATCCAGCACCCAGTCCATGCCACCCTCAGCCAGACCGAGAACCTGGATACCGGGTTTGAAAGAGCCGTCCTGCGCGGACTTGAAACTGTCGAAGACCGCATTGTCGACGCGCTTGCGGATCGACGTCAGAACCTTTCCGGGGTGCAGGCCGTTCTGGTTGCTGTCCGTGCCGATGCCAAGGATATCCGCATCCGCTGCGGCCTGGAGCACGCCCAGCCCGGTTCCGCCGGCTGCCTGAATGATGACGTCTGCGCCGCGCTGGATCTGACCGATCGCAAGCTCTCCGCCACGGACAGGATCGGTGAAGGCCGCCGGCGTGTCGCCGGTCATGTTGAAGATGACTTCAACCTCGGGATTTGCGGCCTGCGCGCCCTGCTTGTAGCCGCACAGGAAACGCTGGATGATCGGAATGTCCATGCCGCCGACGAAACCGACGGTTCCGGACCTTGTCGCCATGGCCGCAAGAAGACCGGCGATATAGGCCCCCTCCTGTTCCTTGAAAACGTAAGAGCGCACGTTCGGCTGATCGACGACCATGTCGACGATCGCGAAGTCGGTCTCCGGAAAATCCGGCGCGACCTGCGCAAGCGCGTTGGCCTGATTGAAGCCGATCGCGACCACCGGTTCGCTGTCACGGCTTGCGAAGTTCCGCAGAGCCTGGAGGCTCTGGGCATCGCGCTCCAGGGCAAATTCGCGCACAGGTTCACCCGTTTCCTCCTGAAACCGCTTGACCCCCGTGTAAGCGCTTTCGTTGAAGGAGCCGTCGAACTTGCCGCCGACCGAATAGACAATCGCGGGATCGGCAAACGCCGCGGATGCGGTGAATGCTGCGGCCAGGGCCGCGGTAAACAGTCCAGTTTTAAAGCTGATCATCCAATCCCCCGGCAGAACGTTTGGGCGGCAGGCGATATCAGGTGGAGGCCTCCGCGCCCATGGCGCGGAGGCTGATCTTAACGAACCGTCAGTTCGGGCAGGATTCGTCGGACATGTAATCGTGGACGACGATTTCGCCGGAGATGATTTGCTGGCTTGCTGTTTCGACAGCCGCTTTCATCTCGTCATTGACGAGTTCCGCATTGTTGTCGTCCAGCGCCCAGTCAACACCGCCTTCCTTGAGGCCGAGGACTTCGAAGCCTGAGGACCAGCTGTCGTTTTCCGCATCTTCAAACGCCTGGTAGACGGCGATGTCGACGCGTTTGAGCATGGAGGTCAGAACGGAGCCCGGATGCAGGCCGTTCTGGTTGCTGTCCACACCGATGCCAAGCTTGCCGGCATCGGCTGCGGCCTGAAGAACACCGATGCCGGTGCCGCCGGCCGCGTGGTAGACCACGTCCGCGCCACGGTCGAACTGCGACTTGGCCAGTTCGCCGCCCTTGACCGGGTCGTTCCAGGCCGCGCCGGTCGTGCCGGTCATGTTTTCAAAGACCTCGGCATCCGGGTTGGCAGCCGCCACACCCTGCTTGTAGCCGCAAGCGAACTTGCTGATGAGCGGAATGTCCATACCGCCAACAAAACCGACCTTGCCGGTCTCGGACGCCATGGCAGCCAGCAGGCCGACAATGTAGGAACCTTCATGCTCCTTGAAGAGGATGGAGCGCACGTTCGGCAGATCGACGACCATGTCGACAATTGCGAATTGCGTGTCCGGGAATTCCGCTGCGACCTTCTCAACGGCGTTTGCCTGGGAGAAGCCGATGGCAACGATCGGGTTCATGCCGCGCTTCGCGAAGTTGCGCAGAGCCTGCTCGCGCTGGCTGTCGTTCTGGATTTCGAAATCGCGATACTCGATGCCGTAGTCCTGCTTGAATTTCTCAGCACCGGTATAGGCGGCTTCGTTGAACGACTTGTCGAAACGGCCGCCGAGATCATAGAGCACGGCCGGCTTGGTGTCAGCCGCGGCGGTCGCGACGGTAAAGGCCAGTCCGGCAAGCGCCGTGCCGATGGTTAGAAGCTTCTTCACGTTTATGTCCTCCGACATGCGGGGGCCTGCTTTCTTTTCAGACCCGTTTCCCCTCGTGACCCAGCCGCATCATGCGGACTGTGCCAGTTGCAATCCGACCCGCGCACTCAGAGCCCTCGCGAGGGTCTCGTCCGTGACCAGGTCGGTAATGACACCGGTGCGAAGTGCGGCAAGGGTTGCATCCACCTTGCTCTGCCCACCCACCAGCGCAATCACGCGGCGCCCGCGCACTTCATCGAAGTGCAGACCCACGGCGCAATCGCCGAGGGAATTGGGAGCCAGTTTTCCTTCAATCGTCAAAAAGCGCCCCATCAAATCACAGACGGCGCCGCAAGACATCAGTTGTTCCTGTTCCTGCTTTGAAATCATGCCGCGCTGAACCAGGTGCCCCTCGTTCTCGACCGACCCGATGCCGATCAGGAAGGCATCGCTCTGGCGCGCGCGGGACATCAGATCCTGCACACTGCGCTGCGTCAGGAACATGGCCTTCTCGTCGGGGCTTTCGGCAAAGTAAGGCACGGGCAGATAATAGCCGATACCGCCCGTGCGTTCCTGCATCCTCTGCACGATGTCGTAGGGGTTTGCGGCCAGCGTACGCGTAAGTGAGCCGCAAATGGACATGATTTCCAGGTCCTGCCGCGCGGTTTTGGGCAGGGCTTCGACCGAGGCCTTCATCGTGCGGCCCATGCCGACACCAAGACGTTTGACGCTCGGGCCGGACAGAAGTCCGGTCAGGAACTGTGATGCCGACACGGCAACCGCGCGCAGGACACCCTCATCATCGCCACCGCCGAGATCGGGGGCAATGATGCAGTTGGTAAGGTCGAAAAAGCGCGAGAGTTCCTTTTCCAGCTGCAGGCATTCCATCGGCCGGCCGTCGACCTGAAACTTTACGTAACCTGCTTTTTGCGCATGGGCGATCAGCCGATGCACCTTGGCCGGAGACACGCCCAGCTGGGACGCGATTTCACCCTGGGTGCGGCCGCCCACGAAAGATAGCCACGCCGCGCGGATGGCCATGTATGATGTCCAGTCGTCTTCGTGCGCCTGCATATACGTCGACACCTTCCCACGGCCGGATCAACCAGTGTCCGAACCCGCCAACGAAACCGGCCCGTTCAGCGAGCCTTTCTTGTTTCTTGTCTCCCGGCCCCACAATCTGACTTGAGGCCGAAAAATTCTTCACTCAGTGAGAATTTATTCAGATCATGACCAGCGCGCACGCGTTCGTCAACCAAAAAAGCTCCCGAATTTTGAGCAAACTGCTTCATTTCAGGGCATTCAGGCAACTTAACCCGAAAATCTCGGCCCGGCAGATTTTGCCGCTTGATGCCGCGATTGTGACGCTACCCGGCAAATTCTGCCTAGCAATCCGGCAGAAAGTTCCTATCTGTGGAATATACGCACTCCGTGCACATTTGATTTTGCCAGATAAATTGATTTCAGCTAGTTTTGGCACGTAGCTTGCTAAGTAAAACCCGATGCTAACCCAAGGCGTTTCAAGCGCCTCAGCAAGAATTACAAGGACTGTAAAATCGAGTAACAGAACAACAAAATAACACTGGGGAGACGTGGCAACACGGTCGCAAGACCGGAATAAGGAGAAACCAATGCGTCTCGACATAATAAGAAACTGTGCACTGACAGTTGCGAAAGTGCTGTCCCTTCCAGCAGCGGCCATGCTGCTTATCCTACCCGCCGAAGCCCGTGATCTCCGGCCGGCGATGCCTGCGACCGCAAATCTCTCGTACGATCCGGCCAACGAGGTCGACGTGGAACTCGTACTCGCGGTTGATATCTCACAATCCATGGACACAGAAGAGCAGGAAATCCAGCGAGCCGGCTATGTTGCCGCTCTCACCTCGCGGGAATTCATCGACGCCATCCAGGTCGGTCCGATCGGCCGGGTCGCCGTGACCTATATGGAATGGGGCGGCGTCGACGAGCACTTCATCGTCGCCGACTGGACTGTCGTCAAGGACGCGGCCACAGCCTCACACTTCGCCTCCAAGATCGCGGAAGCCCCCTTGAGGCAAGTCCAGCGGACGTCCATCGTGTCGGCGCTGGAAAAGTCCGTCGAACTGGTCCAGACCAACCAGTATATGGGTCTGCGCAGGGTGATCGACATTTCAGGAGACGGTCCCAACAACCAGGGCGGCTCCGTCACCGAAATGCGGGACCGCATGGTCGCCGCGGGCGTGACAATCAACGGCTTGCCGCTGATGATGAAGACCAACAAGAACTCCTGGCAGGCGATGCTGAACCTCGATCACTACTATGAAGACTGCGTGATCGGCGGACCGGGCTCCTTTGCCATACCCGTCCGGTCGAAGGAAGGCTTCGCGGATGCCATCAGAATGAAGCTTGTCCTTGAGATTGCCGGCCTGCACCTCAAGGAACCCGATCCCTATTTTCAGAGAGTTTCTGGCCGCGAACCGGTCCGGTGCAACCTTTTCGACTAAGTCAGCCACGTCTTCTCCCTATCGACTGCCGCGCTCCGGAAAGGGCGCGGCTTTTTTTGTCGTCCGAATTTTTTCACCGAAATCGACCCTTTCCGCTTTCTTCCGGCGCTTCACCCTTTGCGTAGTGCCGACTTTGCGGCTAATAACCAATCCGCCCATCCGTCTTGCCGCAAAGAGGATCCCGAATGCCAGCCACGCCGACACTTGCCCTTGTTGCGCATGATGCGAAAAAGGATGCAATGGTGGATTTCGCCGTGCGCCACCGCGAAAAACTGTCTGCGTTCAGTCTGGTCGGCACGGGTACAACCGGCGGCCGCGTCCTGGAAGCCTGTCCGGAGCTGACGCTTGAACGGCTCAAGAGCGGCCCGCTCGGCGGCGATCAGCAACTGGGTGCGATGATCGCCGAGGGTAAGCTGCAGGGTCTGTTCTTCTTCGTGGACCCGCTTTCCCCGATGCCGCATGATGTGGATGTCAAGGCGCTGATGCGGCTGGCGCTCGTTTATGACATTCCAATGGCCCTCAACGAATCCACGGCTGACATCCTGCTTCGGTCGGCACGCCTGCAGGGGCTTCAGACAACATCCGATACGCCTGAGGTCGGTACGTCCAAATCATGAATTGCTCGCCAGGTTCCAAGTCCTTCGCCTATCCCGTTCTGGTCGCCGATATCGGCGGCACCAATGCCCGTTTTGCGCTTGTAGACAGCAGCGAAACGCCCACACGCATGTGCGGCAAGACCGCGACAGCCGATCATCCGGACATTTCCTCCGCGATCCGGAGCGCCGTTTTTCCCGAGGCAGAGGAAAAGCCGAAAACCGCGATAATCGCCGTTGCCGGTCCGGTGACGGGCGACGTCATCCCTCTGACCAATGCCGCGTGGGTAATCGAGCCTCTCAAGATGATTGCCGATCTCGGTCTGGAGGAGGTTATCGTCCTCAACGACTTCGAGGCGCAGGCTCTCGCCCTGCCGGGCTATAGCGGCGCGGATATCGAACAGGTGGGGACCGGCTCCATCCGGGCGAACAGCGCCAAATTCGTGCTCGGACCCGGAACCGGGCTCGGTGCCGCCGCGATGATTTTCGCTGCAGGCTCCTGGGTCCCCGTTCCCGGCGAAGGCGGACATGTCGAACTCGGGCCGGTCAGTGAAGAAGATGTCCAGATCTGGCCCCATATCGAACGTGTTGGCGGCCGCATCGGCGCGGAGCAGCTTCTCAGCGGGACGGGCCTGCCGCGTCTTGCCCGGGCAGTTGGTGTCTGGATGAACGCCGAAAGGTCCTTCGACACACCCGCCACGATCACACAGGCGGCGGAAGACAACGATCCGGTTGCGGTCAAGACGCTCAACATCTTTGCGCGAAGCCTCGGACGTGTTGCAGGCGATTGCGCCCTTACCGTTCTGGCACGCGGCGGTGTTTATCTCACGGGTGGTATCACTCCCCGAATATCGCGGTTTCTGACCGACGGAGGCTTCCGGTCCGCGTTTGAGGCAAAGTCGCCGCATGAAGCGCTGATGGGCAAGATCCCGACCTTCATCGTGCGCCATCCCGACCCGGCTCTGGAAGGACTTGCCTCCTTTGCCCGCGAGCCGAACGCCTTTGCGGTCGACATGCAGGGGCGTCAGTGGAAAGCAGCCGGCAGCGCGTCGCTTCGGGGCTAGGACACAAGGCCATGGCCGGGTCCCGCACATTCTCGTCCAGACTTCCGATAGATGCGGTGCTGCCGGATCTGCAGCAGATCCTTCAGGACAATACAAACGCGGTGCTGGTAGCGGAGCCGGGTGCGGGCAAGACAACGCGCGTACCCCTGGCCCTGCTCGATGCGCCATGGCGGCGCGACGGCAAGATCCTGGTTCTGGAACCGCGCAGGCTTGCCGCGCGCGCAGCCGCGCGGCGGTTGGCGGGCGAGCTTGGTGAAAGACCCGGAGAAACGGTCGGCTACAGGGTCCGCATGGAAACCAGGGTCAGTTCCAGAACCCGCATCGAAGTCATCACCGAAGGCGTGTTCACGCGGCTCATCCTCGACGATCCGGAGCTGACCGGCATCGCGGCCATCCTGTTTGACGAATTTCACGAGCGCTCGCTTGACGGAGATCTCGGGCTGGCGCTGGCGCTTGACGTGCAATCGGCCTTGCGCGAAGACCTGCGGCTCGTGCCCATGTCGGCGACGCTGGATGCCGCCTCCATATCGGATCTGCTCGGCAACGCCCCGGTTCTGGAAAGCAAGGGACGCAGTTTCCCGGTCGAAACGCACTATCTCGGCCGCGATCCGAAGGCCCGGATCGAACCGCAGATTGCCCGAGCGATCCACCAGGCCTTGCATGAGGAAACAGGGTCGCTCCTGGTGTTTCTCCCCGGACAGGGTGAAATCCGGCGGGTCGCGGATCTTCTGTCGGGCAAGATCCCCGCACATTGCAAGGTCGCGCCGCTTTACGGCGGTCTCGATGCAAGGGAACAGGATGCAGCGATAAAGCCTGCGGAAGACGGGACACGGAAGATCGTTCTCGCCAGCGCAATCGCCCAGACATCGCTGACGATCGAGGGCGTCCGCGTCGTGATCGATAGTGGTCTTGCCCGCGTGCCGAAATACGAACCCCAGACCGGCCTCACCCGTCTTGAAACCGTGCGCGTGTCGCGCGCGTCCGCGGACCAGCGCCGCGGACGGGCCGGAAGAACAGAATCTGGCGTCTGTTACCGGCTCTGGGACAAAGCCCAGACGATGGCTCTGCCCGCAACCGAAGCTCCGGAGATCCTGGAAGCCGATCTGACCGGCCTCGTCCTCGATCTCGCGGCCTGGGGAACCCTCGACCCGGCCAGCCTGTCTTTCGCTGATCCGCCACCGGCGGCCGCCTGGAACGAGGCGAAATTCCTCTTGTCGGATCTTCACGCAATTGATGCGTCCGGTCACCTGACGCATGAAGGCAAGGCTCTTTCAAATCTGCCGCTTCATCCGCGCCTGGCACACATGCTGATCCAAGGCATTTCCCGGGGAGCCGGACATACAGCGGCACTCATTGCATTGTGTCTGTCCGAACCCGGTCTCGGCGGGCGCGACCCGGACCTGCGCGCGCGGCTGCGCTCCTTGCGGCATGACAAGGGGCAGCGCGCGAAGGATGGCCGGGCCCTGGCGGCAAGGTGGCTCAAGCAGGCCGGTGGCGGCGGCACCGACATCGACATTGAGAGCGCGGGGCTCCTGCTCGCGCTCGCCTATCCGGACCGGGTCGCGCAGGCCCGCGGGCAGACCGGCCGCTTCCGGCTTGCCAACGGACGCGGGGCAGAGCTGGAGCAGGCACACGCCCTTGCCGGGGAACGGTTCCTTGTCGTCGCGGACGTCCAGGGCAAGGCCGCCAATGGCCGTATCCAGCTTTGCGCACCGATCTCGAAAGAAGAGATCGAGGACCTTTTTGCCGGGGACATCGTCGAGGAGGAAGATGTTCAGCTCACGCCCGAGGGTGCGCTCAAGGCCCGGCGCGTGACACGCTACAAGGCGGTGGAGCTACAGACGGCGGCGATCAAGTCCGCTTCGCCGGACGCCGTCGAGACAGCCCTCCTCAAGGAGATCTGCCGCCGTGGCATAGCCCGGCTGCCGTGGAGCAAAGATCAGCTTCGCCTGCGCAAGCGGGTCGCCTACGTTCGTGACAACGGTGCCGCCGATCTTCCGGACCTGAGCGACCAGCATCTTCTGGCAACCCTTGATGACTGGCTGAAGCCTTATCTGTCCGGGCTGACCACGATCGGCGCCGTCGATGCCGTGGTCCTCGGAATCGCGCTTTCCGGCCTTCTGCCCTATGATGCTTCGGCAAGACTGGAGGCGCTTGCCCCGTCCCACTTCACGGCCCCCACCGGCAGCAAGGTGCCGATCGACTATGGTGCAGCCGCAGGGCCGACGCTGTCGATCCGTGTCCAGGAACTGTTTGGCCTCACGCAGCATCCGAGCGTCTGTGACGGGAAACTGCCGCTGATCCTGGAACTGCTGTCCCCCGCGCAACGACCGATCCAGGTCACAAAAGACCTGCCCGGCTTCTGGGCGGGATCCTGGGCGGATGTAAAAGCCGACATGAAGGGCCGCTATCCGAAACACCCCTGGCCGGATGACCCGATGCAAGCAGAAGCGACACGGCGGGCGAAACCGAGGGGGAAGTGAGTTCTCGTGGTTGTGTTCCCCGTCTGTTGAGCTATTCAGACGCGACGCTGCAATGGGCCAGCCCAACAGCAATCGTGGTCATGCGATAGCACGGTCCTGGTATTCATGCCGCTTCATTCCACACCCGCTGGAATTTCGCGCGGAACCCTTACGACATGGATTGCAGGGTCAAGCCCACTGCTGTCCGGTTTAACCCGGCAATGATCTATTGCGGCGATCCCTGGTCGATGAACTTGTCATCCCTGCTGAAGCGGAGCGGAAGGCAGGGAACCAGTACCCTCTTGTTTCTCCATCGTCATCTAACCTGCGGCGACACGGCGTACTGGATCCCGGTCTTGCCGCACATGCGTCAAACCGGGACGACAAATCCGGGAAGCAAGTCTGTTACCCGACTTGGTGTCGATCGGAATTGTGAAGCTTCTCAACGGCATAAGTTCGATCGCAACTTCTAAACCGGACAGCAGTGGATCAAGCCCTGCAATGACGGAGAAAGACGAGGCGCAAAGGCCTCATCCTGAGGAAGCGCGGGAGCGCTGTCTCGAAGGATGCAAGGCTTGTTCAGAGCCATGTGGCCCATCCTTCGAGACGGACCTGACGGTCCTTCTCAGGATGAGGTTGTTTTATTGGGCGGGCCGTTGCGAAGAGGTGGAAGCGAAAGTCCCCTCTCGCGCCGGGAGAGGGTCAGGGTGAGGGGTCGGAAGTTGGTTTTCCCGCCGTGGTTTGTCCCCTCACCCGGCGCATGCGCGCCGACCTCTCCCGCCGGGCGAGGTATTTTAAGCCCAGCGATCATATGACCCGTTCGGGCCCGCTCAATCGTCCGAGGCGGCGACGAGGCTGGCGTTGCCGCCGGCGGCGGCGGTGTTGATGGAAACCACCTGCTCCAATGCGAAACGGGTCAGGTAGATTGGGCCACCCGCCTTAGGCCCGGTTCCGGAAAGGCCCGACCCACCAAAGGGCTGGGTGCCAACGACAGCGCCGATGGTGTTGCGGTTGACATAGACATTGCCGACGGAGAGCCGGTCGACGACTTTCTTGACCGTTGCGTCAATGCGGCTGTGAACGCCGAGCGTGAGCCCGTACCCGGTAGACGCGATCTGGTCGAGAACCCGGTCAATGTCGCCGGCCTTGTAACGCACCACGTGCAGAACCGGACCGAAGACCTCCCGGGTCAGCGCTTCGGCCTTGTCGAGCTCAATGATGTGCGGCGCGACCCAGGAGCCGTTGGCAAGATCTCCATCTGGTGTTTTGCCGGCAAAGCGAAGTGTCTGGCTATCACTCATGTCGTGAATATGCGCCATGATATTGTCTCGGGCCTCGTCGTCAATCACCGGGCCGATATCCGTTGACGGCTGGCGCGGATCCCCAAGACTGAGTTCCTTCGCCGCGCCCTCGAGCATCGCAAGCAGCGTGTCGGCGACGTCGTCCTGAACATAGAGCAGGCGAAGCGCCGAGCAGCGCTGACCGGCGGAGCGGAACGCGGACATCATGACATCGTCACAGACCTGTTCCGGCAGCGCGGTTGCATCCACCAGCATGGCGTTGATGCCGCCGGTCTCGGCAATCAGAGGTACGATCGGGCCGCGTTTGGCCGCGAGCGTTCCGTTGATCGCCCAGGCGGTTTCGGTCGACCCGGTGAAGGCAACACCGGCGACGGCCGGATGCGAGGTCAGCGCAGCGCCGATATCGCCTTCGCCCGGCACGAGAAAGAAGGCGTCTTCGGGGATCCCGGCCTGGTACATCAGCTTGGCGGTCTCAAAGGCAATCAGCGGCGTCTGCTCCGCCGGCTTTGCAACAACCGCATTGCCGCCGAGAAGTGCGGCGCTGATCTGTCCGAGGAAAATGGCGAGCGGGAAGTTCCAGGGCGATATGCAAACAAAGACGCCCCTGCCGCGATAGCGGTAACGGTTCTCCTCGCCGGTCGGGCCCGGCATCAGCCGGCCCTCGCCGAACAGCGTTCTGGCCTCGTTGGCATAGTAGCGGCAGAAGTCGACGGCCTCGCGGATTTCGGCAATGCCGTCCGGCAGACATTTTCCCGCTTCCATGGAGAGGATCATCATCAGCCGGTCGCGCTTTTCCTCCAGCAGATCACCGAGGCGTTCGAGGCATGCTGCCCGTTCATTGACAGGTTTGCGCGACCAGGCCTCGAAACCCTTCTGTGCTTCGTCGATGGCCCTGCGCGCTGTCTGCGTGTCGGCGAAACGGACTGTCCCAACTTTTGTGGTGCCGTCCATCGGCGCAAAGACCGGGTGCGCCTCGCCGTTTGCGGTGAGCCCCTTGCCAAGAGGACCGGCGTCCGTGAACGGTGCGTGCGTCCGGGCCATGCCGCCGACTAGCGCATTGCGTTCGGCGGCACAGCCGAATTCGACGCCCTCCGCGTTGCGGCGGCTGTCGCCATAAAGATCGACCGGCAGCGGGATCGAGCGATTGACCGCATGATGGCCGTTGTCGAGGATTTCTGCCGGGCGTTTCAGCATGGCATCAACGGAAACGGAGCTATCGCCGACAATGGTCACGAAGGACGAATTGGCGCCGTTTTCCAGAAGACGGCGCACGAGATAGGCCAGAAGGTCCTTGTATCCGCCGACAGGGGCGTAGATCCGGGTTGGAAAGCCGTCGCGCTCGCAGACGGACTTGTAAAGGCTCTCCCCCATTCCGTGCAGGCGCTGGAACTCGTAGCCATCGGACGAACCTCCGGCAAGCTCGATGATCTGCGCGACCGTCAGGGCATTGTGGGTGGCAAATTGCGGGTAGAGGACATCCCTTGCTGCAAGCATGCGCTTGGCGCAGCACAGATAGGAGAGATCGGTCGCCGCCTTGCGGGTGAAAACCGGATAGCCGTCGACACCCTCTTCCTGGGCCCGCTTGACTTCCGTGTCCCAGTAAGCGCCCTTGACGAGACGCACCATGAGCTTGCGGCCGCTCTTGCGGGCTGCGCCGACGAGCCAGTCGATCACGTCGGCACCGCGCTTCTGATACGCCTGCACCGCAAGGCCAAAGCCGTCCCAGCCTTCGGTCACGGGATCGGCGAGCAGAGCCGCGATCACGTCGAGCGAAATCTCCAGCCGGTCGGCCTCTTCGGCATCGACCGTGAAATTGAGGTTCCTGTCTTTCGCCATCTGCACGAGTTCGCGCAGTTTCGGCAGCAATTCGTCACGGACGCGCTCGCCGTTGACGGCTTCATAGCGCGGGTGCAGTGCGGACAGTTTGACCGAAATCCCGGGCCTGTTCGGCAGCGCCTCGTCGCCCGCCGATTTTCCAATGGCCTCAATGGCATTGCCATAGGACTGGAAGTAGCGCTCCGCGTCCCTGGCCGTGCGTGCGCCCTCGCCCAGCATATCGTAGGAATAGCGGTAGCCCCTGGCTTCCTGGACCTTTGCACGCTCCAGCGCTTTTTCGATCGTCTCACCCAGCACGAACTGATGCCCCAGCAGGGTCATGGCCTTGCGCGTTGCGACACGCACGGTCGGCATGCCCATCCGCTTGACGAGGCTGGAGAGGATGCTCTGCGGCGTATCGCCCGGATGAAGCAGGCGGGAGGTCACGCCCAGCGCCCAGGATGATGCGGACACGAGCCAGGTGTCGGACTTGTGGCCAGACGGGTCATCGAACCGGGCAGCGGCAAGCTTGTCCTCAATCAGTTTGTCTGCGGTGCCGGCATCTGGAACGCGCAGCAATGCCTCTGCCAGCACCATCATGGCAAGGCCTTCGCGGGTGGTCAGGCCGAACTCGCGCATGAAGTCCTCGACCCCACCCAGACCGACCTGCACAGCGCGCATGTCCTGGATATAGCCGCGCGCGCGCTGATCGATCAGCTTCTCGACAACCGGATCACCCGCCGCTTCCTTCAGAAGCGCTTCGACGGTTTTGCGTTCATCCGGAGCATAGGCAGAGCGGAACGGCACCAGGTCCGCATCGTTCATCGTTGTCATTGCGGCAGCGGCTGCGGGCATGAGCACCTCCCAATACGCCTCATCAAGCGGGATCAGATTATTTCTCTAGAATAATGCAAATTAATCGGATGTTTTCACTGTTTTTCAGCCTTAGTTCCGTTTATTGTGTCGCCCGTTGAAAAATTTTAGAGAATTTCATAATGCTGAATGCGACTGACCGGAGAATCCTGAAAGTGCTGCAGGAAGACGGGCGCGTTACCAACACGGACCTCGCCGAGCGGGTCAGCCTGTCGCCGACCGCAACGGCGGAGCGCATGAAGCGTCTTGTGCGCGAAGGCTACATAGAAGGATTCTCGGCGACACTCGATCCGAGGAAGGTCGAGCGCGGCCTTCTGGTGTTCGTCGAGATCCGGCTTGAGAGAACGTCGCCGGAAATCTTCGACGCGTTCAAACGTGCAGTTGAACGCGCCCCGGACATCCTTGAGTGTCACATGGTGGCCGGCGGCTTCGATTACCTCATGAAAAGCCGCGTCAGGGACATGGAAGCCTACAGGGCGTTCCTGTCCGACGTGGTTCTCGCCCTTCCCGGCGTCCGCGAAACACATACCTATGCCGTCATGGAAGAAATCAAGGACACGCATATACTGCCCGTGTGAACGATCCTCCAAGCGCACCAGAAAGCGCGGGTTTGACTTGCCTCATTCACAAAGCCTTGTGTTGACCGTGTCAGGCCGGATGCGCGAGGGAACTGTCAGCAAAAGGAAACAAACTGGGGATTTGGATGAAGCGACTGCTTTCCACTGCCGCCGGCATTGCCGGACTCCTTCTGACCGCCCTTTCGGCACCAGCCCAGGACCTGGACTGGCAAGCTGTCCTCGACGACGCCAAGGGTCAGACCGTCTATTTTCATGCCTGGGGCGGAGAACCGCGCATCAACGCGTATATTCAATGGGCGGCGCGCGAAGTCGAGCGCGACCACGGTGTCCGTGTGGTCCATGTGAAGGTGAGCGACACGGCGAACGTCGTCTCGCAGGTGCTTGCGGAAAAGTCCGTCGGCAAGGAGAACGGCGGTGCCGTCGACCTAGTCTGGATCAACGGTGAAAATTTTGCGTCGATGAAGGAAAACGGGCTTCTGGCAGCACCGGGCTGGGTGGGAACCCTGCCCAACTGGCAATATGTCGATGTCGAAAACAAGCCGACGGTTGCCATCGACTTCACCGTTCCGACCGACGGACAGGAAAGTCCCTGGGGCATGGCCAAGCTGGTCTTCATGTATGACAGCGCCAGACTGGAGACACCGCCTTCCGATCTCAACGGGCTCCTGGAGTATGCAAAGCGGAATCCGGGACGGTTTTCCTATCCGCAGCCGCCGAATTTCTACGGAACGACCTTCCTGAAACAGGCGCTGGCCGACACGGTCGCGGACAGGTCCGTTCTGTCGTCTCCGGTGGACGAAAGCAATTTTGAGGAAACGGCTGCGCCACTGTTCGCCTTCCTGGACGACCTGCACCCGCATCTGTGGCGACAGGGGAAGGCCTTTCCGAAAAACGCGGCTGACATGCGCCAGCTGCTTGCCGACAGTGAACTCGACATCGCCTTCTCCTTCAATCCGGGGGACGCGTCAGGCGCGATTGCAAACGGCGAACTGCCCGAAACGGTGCGCACGTTCGTTTTCGATGGCGGCACGATCGGCAACACGCATTTCGTCGCCATTCCCTTCAACAGTTCCAATCAGGCCGGTGCAAAGGTCTATGCGAATTTCCTGTTGAGCCCGATGGCCCAGACACGAAAGCAGGAACCGGAGATCTGGGGCGATCCGACTGTGCTGAATGTGGCCGCGCTGCCCGCGAACGAAAAAGCGCTGTTCGATGCCATCGACCTCGGCCCTGCGACCTTGTCGCCCGAGGACCTTGGACCGGTGTTGCCGGAACCGCACCCAAGCTGGGTTGCCGCACTTGAGGAGGCGTGGACCGCGCGCTACGGCGCGGGCAGCGAATAAGCCATTGCCGGCACAAGGCCGCAGACCCGACTTTCCGACGCTGCTCGTGGTGATCCTGCTGGCAGGCCCGGTTCTTGCCGGCCTGGCCGGCACGTTTCTGCCTGCCTTCGGCTACCTGCCGGTGCTGGGCTACACGTCGCTTTCCCTCGATCCGCTGCGCGACCTGTTCGAGATGCCCGGTCTGACGAAGTCGGTCCTGCTCAGTTTCGGCACCGGGTTGGCAGCATCGATCCTGTCGCTGGCGATCGTGCTCGTCTTCACGGCGGGCTGGTCCGAGACACGCACCTTCCAGCGTCTGACGCGTTTCCTGTCGCCGCTGCTTTCCGTTCCCCATGCCGCAGCGGCGATCGGACTTGCGTTCCTGATTGCGCCGTCCGGCTTCCTGGTGCGCCTGTTCTCGCCCTGGGCGACGGGTTGGACCCGTCCGCCGGACCTTCTGATCCTGAACGACCCGGCCGGCCTCGCCATGACCTTCGGACTTGTGGCAAAGGAAGTGCCGTTTCTTTTCCTGATGACGCTCGCAGCCCTCAACAGGCCGCACATCAAGGAGTTTTACAAGGCGGGCGCAAGTCTCGGCTATGGCCGGATGAGCGTTTTCTTCAAGGTGGTCCTGCCACAGATCTATCCCCTGATCCGGCTGCCGATGCTGGCGGTGATCGCCTATTCGACCTCGGTTGTCGACGTGGCACAGATCCTCGGCCCCACGACGCCGGCGCCACTCGCTCCCCGCCTGGTCGCCTGGATGAACGATCCCGACCTGAGCAAGCGTCTGATGGCTTCCGCAGGTGCCTTGCTGCAACTTTTCGTCAGTGCCTGCGCCTTGCTGACCTATCTTGGCCTTGAACGCCTCGCCGGGATTTGGCAGCGCGCGCGCCATGGCAGCGGCCGCCGCCGCAGGCAGGATTTCCTGGCGCGCCAGGCCGGCCTCTACCCGATGATCCTGATCGTCGCCGTCATGATGCTGTCCATTGCGCTGCTGGCTCTTTGGACCGCTGCAAGATCCTGGTGGTTTCCAGCCATTGCGCCACAGAAGTGGGGCTTTGGGCGCATGGCGGATGCTTTCGGCATGGGCGCACCGGCGCTGGCTGCAACGCTTGCCCTTGCTTTTGCTTCCGCAGGCATTGCCACCGCACTCACCCTGTGGCTGCTTGATGACCGCAGCGTCCGCAACGTATCAACCCAGGGAAAACTCAACGTCCTGATCTTTCTCCCCCTGCTGCTTCCACAGATCAGTTTTCTGTTCGGGCTGCAGATGCTGTTTCTTGTCGGCGGCTTGAGCGGGACTTTCGTAGCAGTTCTGCTCGCACACCTCGTGTTTGTGTTCCCTTACGCCTTTCTCGCCCTGAGCGATCCCTGGAACCGGCTCGATCCGCGCTACGCCAAGGTGGCCACGTCGATGGGCGCGTCCAGAGCACGGGTTTTCTGGCAGGTCCGGCTTCCACTTCTGCTGAGGCCGGTTCTCGTGACATTCGCCGTGGCTGCGGCCGTGTCGGTCGGGCAGTATCTGCCCACGCTCATGATCGGCGCGGGACGCATCGTGACCGTAACGACGGAAAGCGTGGCGCTTGCCAGTGGCGGCAATCGGCAGGTCGCCGCGCTCTATGCGGTTCTGCAGCTGATCATTCCGCTGATGACTTTTGTCCTCGCAGCGCTGGTGCCATCTCTGGTATTCAGAAACCGGGCCGCGATGCGGCTGGAAAGGTAGCGACGGATGCACGCGAAGGAAGATACATCCGGTCTCGTTCTGGACTCGGTCTGCCTGCGGCTGGAAGGCGCTCCGTTGATCAGCATCGACTGCCAGATCCGTCCCGGAAGAATCCTGACCATCATGGGCGAAAGCGGCAGCGGGAAATCCAGCCTGCTCGACTTCATCGCCGGTTTTCTGAAACCGGCCTTTCAGGCGGAAGGCAAACTCCTTTTGAACGGTGAAGACCTCACAGGGCTGCCCGCACAGGAACGGCACATCGGGCTGATGTTTCAATCGCCGTTGCTGTTCCCGCACATGTCCGTGCTGCAGAACCTTCTGTTTGCGCTGCCCCCCTCGGTCAATACGCGATCGAAGCGGAAGGAAGCCGCCCAGAAGGCTCTTGAGGATGTCGGGCTGGCCGGTTTTGCCGGACGCGATCCGGCGACGCTTTCGGGCGGACAACAGACCCGCGTTGCGCTGATGCGCACCCTTCTGGCGGACCCGAAGGCGCTGCTCCTCGACGAACCCTTTTCAAGCCTCGACCAGACCCGCAGAGCCGATGTCCGCGACCTTGTCTTCCGCCTGGCGCGGGAAAAGAACCTGCCGGTGCTGCTGGTGACCCATGATCGGGAAGACGCCGCGGCAGCCGGCGGCATGATCCACTATCTCGACGGCAGGGACCCGGAAACCGGTTGCGCCGGCTTCGCCCACGGGAAACCGGTATCGGTGCAACGCTGACGCGTCATTCTGCCTGGTCGGCCGACTTCGACTGAAGCAGCGAATAATTGTCGATGCCAATCCGCTCGATCAGGTCGAGCTGGGTTTCCAGAAAATCAATGTGGCCTTCCTCGTCGGCAAGCAGCTTCTCGAAGATCGCCATGGAAACGTAGTCGCCAAGATCGCGACAGATCTCCCGCGCCTCGTGGTAAAGCGCACGGGCGACATATTCAGCTGCCAGATCCCCTTCCAGGCATTCCTTCACATTCTGCCCGATCCGCAGCGGGTCCAGCGTCTGCAGGTTGGGCAGACCTTCCAGGAAAATGATCCTGTCCATGAGGTCCTGCGCGTGCTGGCGCTCCTCGTCGGCCTCTTCGAGTTCCTTGTCGGCGAGTTTGCCGAAGCCCCAGTCGGCCAGAAGGCGTGCATGCACCCAGTACTGGTTCACCGCAGTCAGTTCGTGACGCAGGGCCTTGTTCAGGTATTCGATAACTTGTGCTTCACCCTTCATAAGACCCTCTCCTTGCTATCGGCTTGCGGCGCGTTTCAGCGTTGCCGGTTGCGCCTCGGACTGCTGCTCCTCTTCAGAGCCTTTTTGATGAATGATGTCAATGACGGACGGAAAACAGCTGCCGCATCGCGGACGGCAACCCAGATGCCGGAAGACTGCTCCAGGTGTCGGCACCTTTCCGTTCGGGTCCGCACGCATTTCCTCAGCCGCTTCGCGAAGCTGCTTTTCAGAAAGGACATTACAGGAGCATACGATCATAGTAGGGTTCGCACAGTGTCCGTTTACCGGAGCATATTGGCATTTGGGGTTTAATGCGCAATAACGAAACCCTACTATAAGAGTCAACTTTTTCTGACTCATCCAGCAAATGACGGGAACCCCAAATGAGCGGCAAGGATACATCCGACACGCGCCCGACACTCGTTCTGACGGGCGCAAGCCGCGGCATCGGCCATGCGACCGTCAAAAGGTTTTCCGCGGCGGGCTGGCGTGTCATTACCTGTTCGCGGCAGGCCTTTTCGGACAAGTGCCCCTGGCCCATGGGACCGGAAGATCACATTCAGGTCGATCTCTCCGATCCCGAAAACCTCGGTTTCGCCGTGCAGGAAATCCGCAAGCGTCTTGAAGCGAACGACTCCCGGCTGAGTGCACTGGTCAACAATGCCGGCATCAGTCCGAAGGGGCCTGAGGGAGAACGGCTGAACTCGATCAACACGGCCATGCATGAATGGCGCACCGTCTTCCAGGTCAATTTCTTTGCGCCCATCATGCTTGGGCGCGGCCTGTTTGAGGAACTGAAATCGGCCGGCGGGTCGGTCGTGAACGTGACCTCGATCGCCGGCATGCACGTGCATCCCTTCGCGGGGACCGCCTATGCCACGTCCAAGGCAGCCCTTGCCGCGCTGACCCGCGAGATGGCCGCAGACTTCGGGCCGCACGGCATCCGCGTCAATGCCATAGCTCCGGGCGAGATCGACACGTCCATTCTTTCGCCGGGAACGGAAAAACTGGTCGAGGACATCCCGCTCAGACGCCTGGGCCTGCCCGATGAGGTTGCGGACACGATCTACTATCTCTGTTCCGAGCAAAGTTCTTACGTAACGGGATCCGAGATCCACATAAACGGCGGACAACACGTATAAAGCTTGCTCCGAAAAGGTCTTATTCCATTTCAGAACAAAGTATGAGCAACTACATCTGTGTTTTTTACAATCACTGTGTATACCCGCACGAGAGAAATACGCATCCAATTTACGCAAAATTCATTGCTTCCCGCGACACTCGCTAAAGGGAAATGCTGTAATACAGCCATGCGGGGATCGTATGAAACAGATTGTAAAGTCTTTGGTTGACCTGAAGTTCGGCTTCAAGGTCGGGGGCGGCTTCTTCGCCGTTTTGCTTCTGACCGCCGTTGTCGGCGCAGTCGGCTACTTCGCCGTCCAGAACCTTTCGTCGAGTTTCGTGGTTGCAGATCATGCGGCCAAAGTCGCCGGCCAGGTGCAGGCAACCTCGATCAAGCGGGAAGACTATCTCAACGCTCCGACACAGGAGTTGAGCGAGGCGGTCAACCAGGAAATCGGAAAGCTCAGCGCTTCCCTTCAGGAGCTGGGGCACGAGGTCAAGGGCAATCCGGATGCAGCCAGCCAGGTGGCCGGCGCCCAGGACGCCGTAACCAAATTCGAGACGACGTTCGGTGAAGTGGTCGCACAGACCAACCAGCAGGCGGAGCGCCTGTCCACCTTGCGCCAAAGCACGTCGGATCTCGGACAGCTGGCCTTCACCATCAACGATGCTGTGCTGACCGAAGAAAAGCAGGTCAGTGCCGAGGCGTTTTCCGCAGACAGCCGTCTCGACGATGCTGCTGCCATCCAGCGCGGCATCTTCGAGCTGAAGGACGGTGTCACCAAGATCCAGCTTCTCTATCTGGAAGGAAACGGCAACCTGCA
Organism: Roseibium sp. MMSF_3412; assembly: GCF_030733265.1. GTDB lineage: Bacteria > Pseudomonadota > Alphaproteobacteria > Rhizobiales > Stappiaceae > Roseibium. The sequence continues at coordinate 793,666 of NZ_JASHJI010000001.1, forward strand.
GGGTGACGCTCTGCAAAGCGCGATCCAGATCGCGAGCGAACTGGTTGCATCCGCAAAGCAGATCCGGATGAAGCAGATCGAGGGCATGCAGCCCAAGACGCTGGCGCAACTTGCCGCCAAGACCAAGAACCTTCTGGCCGTGGTTGAAAACCTCAACAGGGAGCTGGGTTTCTCGGAAGGCTACGAGGCCCGGCTTGCGGTCGGCACCGGTATCGAGGAAATGGATGCGCAGACCGACGAGGTTCTGACCCAGGTCGCTCCCGTCGTTGATCAGGCAAAGAGCGATGCTCTGACGGCGTCCACGCGCCTTGCGACGATCCGCTCGATTTCAGACAAGGCCAAGTCGCTGAGCAGGGCATCGGAGTCGGCGCGCGCAGAACTGCTTTATCTGTTTGGCTCCTTCGGCGTTGAAGACCAGACAGCCGTGGAGACCCAGATCGGGAACCTGGTGGCGCTTGAAGAAGAACTCGTCAAATACGCGAACGTTCTTCCCTCCGCGGCAGAAGCCATCGAGGCGATTGCGACATCCGTCGCAACGCTCGACAAGTCCTTCAAGGAAATGCTGACGGCGAAAACCGAGCTTCTTGCAAAACGCCAGCAGCTCGACAGCCTGACGCGTGAGGTCAGCGGCGACATTGCCGCAATTTCCAGCGAACAGTCCCAGGCTGCCAACAGCGCAGCAGGATCCGCCGAGCTGCAGATCATCATGACGATCCTGCTCGCGATCCTCGGCGGCGTCGGTCTTGCCTTCATCCTGAACATGGCAATCACCAAGCCAATCCAGACGATCACGAATGTCATGGACAGGCTCGCCAACGGCGATAACGAAGTCGACATTCCGGGCATCGAGCGCGGCGATGAAATCGGCAATATGAGCCGCACGGTTCAGGTATTCCGCGACAATGCCGTCGAACGCGCGCATCTCCAGGAGCAGAGCGCACAGGAAGAAGAAGCCCGTCACGCCCGTCAGCAAAGGGTCGACGACCTGATCAACAGCTTCCGCGCCACCGCGGAAGACGCGCTCGGATCCGTCGCCTCGACAGCCGGCGGCCTCGACAACACCGCTCAGGCCCTGACGGAAATCGCGCGCGACAGCGCCGGCTACGCGAACGAGACCCAGTCGTCCTCCAATGAAACGACGACGAATGTTCAGACCGTTGCCAGTGCCGCGGAAGAACTCGCTGCCTCCATCGGCGAAATTTCCCGCCAGGTTGCACAGACCACCGAAATCGTCGGACGCGCAACAACCGGGACCCGGGAGACCAACGAGAAGGTCGAAGGTCTCGCAGAAGCCGCAACGAAGATCGGTGAAGTCGTGACGCTCATCCAGGCGATCGCCGAACAGACCAATCTCTTGGCGCTCAACGCGACCATCGAAGCGGCCCGTGCGGGCGAAGCGGGCAAGGGGTTTGCGGTTGTTGCCTCAGAGGTGAAGGAACTGGCTACGCAGACCTCCCGCGCGACCGAGGAAATCAGTTCCCAGATCAGCGAGATCCAGAACGCCACGAAGGAATCGGTCGTTGCCATCGGCGAAATCGCCGAAACAATGAACGAGGTCAACAATTACACCACGGCCATCGCGTCGGCGGTGGAAGAGCAAGGCGCGGCGACGGCGGAGATTTCGCAGAACGTGCAGCGTGCCGCGCAGGGCACCGGCGCAGTGTCATCTTCCATGACCCAGTTGTCACAGGCCGTCGACCAGACGTCCTCCTCGGCCGACATGGTTCTGTCGGCATCCGGAGAACTGACGGAAAAGACCGATCAGCTGAAACAGGAAGTCGAACAGTTCCTGTCGGAAGTCGCCGCAGCCTGATCAACCAGGGCAACCAGCATCAGGGCGGAGTGCCATGCACTCCGCCCTTTTTCGTTTTCCGATCCGTTCCGTGATTGACCTCGCCGGTCCGGAGGACTATGGCGGAGGCAACCAAACCCGAAATCCAGCGAGAAACCGTCTTGGCGAAGCAGATTGGCGCCTCAGCCTTTGCCCCCTATGGCTCCCCTCCCGAACAGTCCTGGCCGGTGATCCTGGAAACAAAGGGCTGGAAAGACTATCGCCTGCTCGACATGGGCGCGGGCGAGAAGCTCGAACGGTATGGACGTTTCACAATCGTCAGGCCCGAACCACAGGCCATGGGAACCCGCAAACTGAAGGAAAGCGTCTGGAACCGTGCGGACGCGATCTTCTCCGGCGATACGGAGGAGGAAGGCCCGGGCCGCTGGAAGTATTCCGGGAACGTGCCCGAAACCTGGCCGATGTCCTATGGCCCGGTCCGCTACAACGGCCGGTTCATGTCCTTCCGGCACGTGGGCGTTTTTCCGGAACAGGCAGCGCACTGGGACTGGGTCAACGGCAAGGTGCGTGAGGCGTGCAGCCGCGCCCCGGACAAACCGCTCAAGATCCTCAATCTCTTCGGCTACACCGGGCTGGCTTCGCTGCTCCCGGCGACAGAGGGGGCGCAGGTAACCCATGTCGATGCGTCGAAGAAAGCCATCGGCTACGCCCGCGAGAACCAGGCGCTGTCGGGCCTTGAAGATCTTCCGATCCGCTGGATCTGCGAGGACGCCTCGAAGTTCGTCGCCCGGGAAGTGCGCCGTGGCAACACCTATGACGGCATCATCCTCGATCCGCCCAAATACGGGCGCGGCCCCAAGGGCGAGGTCTGGGACCTCTATACCAGCCTGCCGGGCATGCTTCAGGATCTGCGCCAGTTGCTGACCAGGGACTCGCTCTTCATGATCCTGACAGCCTATGCGATCCGTTCCAGTTTCCTGTCCATTCATGAACTCATGGCCGAAACACTTGCCGACCAGGGCGGGCTTCTGGAATCGGGTGAACTCGTGATCGCAGAAGAGAACGGCGACCGCGCCCTATCAACCTCGCTCTTTTCCAGATGGAGCAGCCGCTAGCGCGGTGAATCTGAAGTGCGCCTCACTCCGCTGCGATGGCCGACTGATAGTTGTCGTTCGACCATGTTCCGTCCTGTTCGGCGCGCTCCGCGTCCCGGTCAGGATGCGCCTGGACCTGTTCGACAGATTTTCGCCTGCGGGCATAGACCATCGCGAACATGGGCGGGGCGAAGTAGAACGAAATCACCGTCGACAGAAGAACCCCGCCCGCGATCGACATTGCGAAGGGCGGCCAGAAGCCGCCGCCGCCGAGGATCAGCGGCAAAAAGCCTCCGAATGTCGTCAGCGTGGTCGAGACAATATGCCGGCTCGAACCCATGACCACGTCGACCATCGCGGCCTGGTCGCCGTTTGCCGCGTCTTCGTTTTGCTGCATGCCCGTCAGGATGATGATGGCTGCATTGATCGAAACGCCAATAGAACCGATCACGCCGATGATCGCGTTGATCCCGAACGGATACTGAAAGACGGCGAGCGCAAAGATACTCAGCCCGGCGGACAGACCGGCAACGGCAAGCGTCACGGCTGCAAGACGGAACGAATTGAACGTCAGCACGATCGCAGCGATTGAAAGCGGCACGATCAGACCCAGCGACCCGATCAGGTTCTTCAGGGTGTCATCCCTGGCGTCAGAATCTCCACCCGTTTCCATGCGATAGCCATCGGGCAAGGCATAGCCGGCAAGTTCCAGTTCCGATTGAAGTTTTTTGAGAGCTTCTTCCGGGAGGACACCATACTGGACAAAGGCCTGAACCGTGTTTGTGCGCTCACCGTTGCGCCGGTTGATCTGCCCCTCGGAAGGTTCCACCCGCAAATCGGCAATCGCCGACAGAGGGACCCCCTCATAGTCGGCACTCCCTGGAACCCCGCTGCCGGGCAGGAGCGGCAGGCTGGCGATCCGCGAGAGATCGCCTCTCTTCGCATCACCAACGCGCACGCGAACCGGCAGCTCTTCCGTGCCTTCGATGAGGCTGCCACCGGTTGCCCCTTCCAGTGTTGCTTCAAGCTGCTGCGCGACATCTCCGAGGCCAAGACCCAGCAGGCGCGCCTTGTCCTCGTCCACGGACAGTTTGAGTTTCGGCGCGCCGCCACCCAGCGTCGTACGGACGACGGTCACCTCTTCAACGCGGGCCGCTAGACCGCGCAGAAGATCTCCCTGCTCCCGCAGGACTTCCAGCGACGGACCGACCAGCCGCAATTCGACGGGAGCATCCACGGGCGGTCCCTGAACGAGATCGCGCACCAGTATCCGTGCGCCCGGGAACTGTGCCGAAAGCTCCGCCTGAAGGGCCGGAACGAGACGGGTGGTCGCCTCCTCGGACGCTGTCGTGACCAGCGCCTGCGCAAAGGCCGGAGCCTGATCCCGGTTGCCGACGATGTTGTAGTAGAAGGCCGGCGCGCTCTTTCCGACAACCCAGGTGACCTGCTCGACGCCTTCGGTTCCGGCAAGCACCCTGTCGATTTCCCGCGCCGTGGACGACGTCTGCGAGATCGCCGTTCCATCCGCGAGCTCGACCTCGACATGAAACTGGTTCCGGTCGACACCGGGGAAAAACTGCGCCGTCAGCGTGGGCATGCTCATGAAACCGATCACGGGGAGCACCAAAGCGAATGCGACGGAGCTTGCCGGGTTGCGCATTGCCATCTTCAGCGAGAACCGGAACGGCACCGACAGCAGCTTTGCCGGAGAAAACCTGACGCGGCGCGCCTTGTTTGACTGCGCGGGCAGCACCCAGCCGGCAATGGCGGCCGTCAGTGTGACCGCGACGACAAATGACCACAGCAGCATGATGATCACGGCGATTGCGATTGCCCCGACAAAGTCCCCGGCAGGCCCCGGCAGCAGCACCATCGGCATGAAGGACAGCGCGGTCGTGACGGTCGACGCCAGCAACGGGGCGAACAGGCGGCGCACCGCGTTGCCGACCGCCTCGCGCCGGCTCAGTCCGCGTTGCAGCGCCTGGCCGATCTCGTCGGTCATGACGATCCCGGCATCGACCAGAAGTCCGAGGGCAACGATCAGGCCCGTGAGCGACATCTGGTGAAGCGGCAAGCCGATCATGCTCATGGTGGCGAAGGACGCGAGCGTGACCACGGGCAGCACCATTGCAACGATCAGCGCAGACCGGAACCCCATGGTCACGAGCAGAACCGCGACGACAAGACCCATCCCGATCGCAATGTTGAGGCCGACATTGGAAAGACGATCAATGGTGTAAAGACTCTGGTCGAACACCAGCTGATGTTCGATGGAATAGGGCATCTCGGCTTCGAATTCCGCGATCTTGCCGCGCACCCGTTGCATCCATGCATCGACCTGAAGCCCGTCGGCAATCTTTGCGGAAACGAGGATTGCCGGCCTTCCGCCCGAAAAGGCAAGTTCCTCGACCGGCTCCCGTTTGCCCTTGCCAACGGCCGCGACATCGCCGACGCGGGTGACAAGCCCTGTCCGGCTCGTTGCAACGGGGATCTGCCGGATCCTGTCGAGCGCGGTGATCTCACCCTCCACCTCGATGAGGAACTCGCGCTCTGACGCACGCAGGCGGCCCGCGCGTACCTTTGCGTCCGCGGCCCTGATTGCGGCCGATACCTGGTCGACCGTCAGCGACAGCGATGCCAGGAGCGCCGGATCGATCCTGACCAGAATTTCTTCTTCGGCCTCGCCGAAAATTTCAACCGACTTTGTTCCAGGTACATTCCGCAAGACATCGGAAAGGCCTTCGGCATAGCGCAGCAGGACGGCATCCGACACGCTGTCATGCTTCGGGACGAGGGCGCTGATGGAGGCGAATGCCCCGGCACCTTCAGTGCTGAATTCCGGTTCGAAAACGCCTTGCGGAAACTCGCGGGTCGCGTCGCCGATCTTGTCGCGGATCTCCGACCAGACCTGTTCGATCACGTCGTCCTGCAAGGTGTCGAGCAGCTCGATCTGAATGATCGAGATCGAAGAGGAAGACGTCGATTCGATCACGTCGATCTCTTCGATCTCGCGCAGTTCCTCTTCCACCTTTTCGGTGACCAGTGCTTCGACCCTTGCCGGATCCGCACCGGGATAGACCGTGGTCACCGTTGCAAAGAGGTTGGTGATCGTCGGGTCTTCCTGACGCCCGATGCCGATCAGCGCCGAAAGCCCGGCCGCAACTATGACGAGGATCGTGAGGGCAACAAGACGCGGTTGCCTGAAGAACGTCGTATACATGCTCACGCCCCCTCGCCGCTCAGGCCGACCTGTTGGCCGACCACCACGCGGTGCACGCCGTCGGCGACAATGTTCGTGTCGCCGGAAATCGTGCCGCGCACGAAGGATCTTGTCGCGTCGGCGTGGAGCACCTCAACGGCCTCGCGCCTGATTTCAAAGACATCCTTTCCCGTATCCGATCCGGCTTCGACCACGGCCAGCAGCGTCCAGAGACCGCGCGGCCCTTCTTTCAGGGCGGCTGTCGGCACCCAGTAGCCGTCCGCCGCGATCGTCTCGGTCAGCGAAAGTTCGGCAAGCCGCCCGAACTGCGGCGCGGCATCCGCAACCTCGAGTTCAAAGAGCGTTTCGATCGTGCGCGTGCTGGTCTGAAGATCGGGACGCAGACCGGACAGCCTTGCCTGAAACAACCTATCGGAAATGCGGATCTCAAACGTGCCGTTCCGGTCCAGACGGTCGACAACTTCCGGCGCCAGGCCGATACGAACGGTCGGCATGGCAACCTCAAGCAGGCGAAGCACGGGCGCGCCTGGCGCGACCGTCGCACCCTCGTCCAGCAGTCTTTCACCAACCGAGCCGTCGAAAGGAGCCGTCAGGACGGATTTGTCGAGACTGATGTCGATGGCCTCGATCGCCGCATCGATCTGGTCCAGGGTTGCGTCGAGCCGGGACAGGGCAAGGCGGGCCTCGTCAAGGATCTGATCGCTGACATGCCCGCCATCGCGAAGTTTCTGGCGGCGTTCCAGCGTGAGGGCTGCAAGCTCCCTGTCGCTTTCCGCAGCCTTGCGATTGGCGGCCTGGCGTCTTTTTTCAGCCTCAAGCGTGCGCGTATCCAGAACCGCGATCACCTCGCCTTTGCTGATCAGGTCACCCTCATCGAACTTGATCGTCCGGATCGTTCCTGACAGTTCAAACCCGAGATCGGTCCGCCGGGCCGGTTCCAGGCGGCCGACAAAACTTCGGGTCACCTCGTATCCGGCCTGATGCTCGGGTTTGACTGGGCGGACCTCAACGAGCGGAGCTGCCTGAACCGCCGGTTTTTCCGCTGCGCGCATCTGGATCGTGGTCACGCCGATCATCACGGCAGCGGCAGCAATCCCGACATTGATCGAGAATGTTGTCAGGCTGACGAGCCTGCGCCCAAGCTTTTTCAGAGATCCATTGCCGGGTTTGCCCGTATCAGGAACAGAATTCTCGTTCGACATTGCTGTGTCCTCGTCTTCCGTTTGACGGCATCCGCTCCAGGCCTGCACTGCTGCTGAATGTGAACGGTTCTAACTATGTTATTGTTGCTAACATATGTTAGAAGAATTAACTTCGACAAGAGATTCGAGGAAAAAAAATTCAAAAGCAGCAGAAAATGGCCGAAACCAAAATCAAGAAAAAGCGCGCCTATCACCACGGCGACCTGCGCGGACAGCTTCTTTCAGCAGCCGGAAATCTGCTCGAAGAACATGGCCCCGACGGGTTTTCCATGTCGGATGCCTGCCGTCTTGCGGGGGTCAGCACAGCAGCGCCCTACCGGCATTTCGCAAACAAGCAGGACCTGTTGCTTGAAGTCGCCAAGGACGGTCTTCAACGGCTCGGCACCGAGATGGAAGACAATGCATCAAAACACGAAAGAGGCACGGTGCGGTCGATTTCGGCCATCGGACGTGCCTATGTCGACTTCGCAATCCGCGAGCCGCACACCTTCCGGCTGATGTTCAGCACGCGCTCGCATTCGGGACGCATCGAGGAACTGAGGGAGGTCGGCCGCGCTTCCTACGGCGTGCTTCTGCGCGAGGTTGCGCGCTTCCTGGCCGAACCGGACATTACCGAAACCGTTACCCGCGCCTCCTTTCCCCTGTGGACACAGGTGCACGGTCTTTCGTTTCTGGCGATCGACGGCAAGCTGGAAGTCACGTCCTTTCCGGTCGACATCGACGAGTCCATTCTGATCGCCACGGAGCGGCTGCTGCCGCCCGCAGCCAATGCCAAGGCTTGACCAGGTCCCGCCTTGCGCCTAATCCAGCGCGAAGGTTCATCATTTCAAGAAGCGGCTCATGTACGGGCCGCCGGAGCGGGGCATGTCCCAGACAGGCAGAGACAAACGTCAGGGCGCGGTGAAACAGATCACCAGCCACTCCAATCCGATCGTCAAGGAAATCAAGGGGCTGGTGGCGCAGCGCAAGCACCGCAGTCAATCAGGGCTGTTCGTTGCCGAAGGCCTGAAGCTTGCAACCGATGCGATCGAAGCAGGCTGGGACGTGCGCTATCTCGCACTCGGTCCGGAGGCAAGGGAAAACCCGGTTGCGCAAAAGACAGCAGCGACCGCAAAGGCCCGTGGAGCGCTCATTCTGGAAGTGTCGACGGCGGTGATGTCCGCCATGACACGCAAGGACAATCCCCAGATGGTTGTTGGTGTCTACGGGCAGAGGATCCTCACCGCGAAGGACATCGACGCATCCGCAAGCATCCTTTGGGTTGCGCTCGACAGGGTGCGCGATCCCGGCAACCTTGGAACGATCATCCGGACAGTTGATGCCATCGGCGGCAGCGGCGTTATGCTGGTCGGCGACTGTACAGACCCGTTTGCGGTCGAAACCGTTCGCGCGACGATGGGTTCGCTGTTCCATGTTCCCCTCGCCAGAATGAGCAAGGAGGAGTTCAAGTCCCTTGCCGGCAAATGGCCCGGGACAGTTGCGGCAACGCACCTGAAGGGTTCCGTGGACTACCGCACACCCGACTACGCGGACCCCGTGCTCCTCGTGATGGGCAATGAGCAGAAGGGGCTGGAAGATGACATGGCCGCTGCCTGCCCGACCCTGATCAGGATACCGCAGGCCGGACAGGCCGACAGCCTCAATCTCGCGGTTGCGACCGGCGTCGCGCTCTATGAAATCCGCCGCAAACATCTGGAGCTCTGAACCATGCGTCTCTTCGTCTTTGGCGTCGGGTTTTCTTCCAAGGCTTTCATCGAGGAATGCCGCGACCGGTTTGAGTGGATCGGCGGCACGACGCGCTCGCAAGAAAAAGCAGAGGCACTTGAAGACATGGGCGTCGCCCCCTTTCTCTTCAGCGGTGAAGACAAGGGTGCGGGCATCGCCGAGGCGCTCAAAACGGCGACCCATGTTCTGGTATCCATAGCGCCGAACGAGGCGGGAGATCCCGTTCTCAGTCAGCACGGCGATGACATCGCAGCCGGCAAACCCGGCTGGCTCGGTTATCTGTCCACCGTGGGCGTTTACGGCAATCACGACGGTGCCTGGGTGGACGAGGACACACCCTGCCGTCCGGTTTCCAAACGCTCGGTGCAGCGCGTTGCCGCCGAGAACGCCTGGCTGGAGTTTTCGGCACAACATGGCATTCCGGTCCAGATTTTCCGCCTATCCGGCATCTACGGTCCCGGCAGAAATACGTTCGAGAATTTCAGGAAGGGCAAGGCCCGGCGCCTCGTGAAGCCCGGCCAGGTGTTCAACCGCATACACGTGGCCGATATCGCAGGTAGCTTGAAACTCGCAATCAACAGGCCCGGGACACGTGTCTACAACATCACCGATGACGAACCCGCCCCGCCGCAGGACGTCGTCACCTATGCCGCGGAACTGCTCGGCGTGGCACCGCCGCCGGAAATTCCGTTCGAAACCGCGGATCTGACGCCCATGGCAAGGTCGTTTTACGGTGAAAACAAACGTGTTTCAAACGCACGGCTCAAGACAGAACTGGGGTACACTTTCCGGTATCCAAACTACCGGATCGCCTTGAAAGACCTGCTGACAACCCTCTAAGATGCGCAGACCCGCGCACAGACCCCCTGGTGGTTCCCCCTGATGCGAATAGCATGGAAGATTTTTGGAATATCGCTGATCGTTTTCCTGATCATGGCTACCGCCGCCACCTATTCGATTTACAAAATATACGAGATCAACAAAGAGCTTCAGCTGATCTCCAGCGTGTTTTCACCGCTCCGGCACGAAGTCGCACAGATTGAAGTCATCGCGCTTCAGGAAGAACTCGAACTGCAGCGGGTGGAAAAGCTGGAAGCGGAGCTGCGCGCCGACCGGCTGGAAGCGCTCAGCTACGGAAAGACCGACGCGGAGATCGATGCGGCGGTCACGCAGAACCCGGATCTTGTTGCCCGTATCAACCACCTTGAGCAAAGGCTCGAAACCGGGCTTGGGCTGTTTGAAGCCAGCGCGAACAAGGTGGAAGAGCTGCTCCGGTCCGCCGAAAAACGCGTCCGGGATGCGCAGGACGAGGCGACGTCGCTGGAAGACAAACTGGAGCTCGCGGCGCTTTACCCGACACTGATCGCGATCGAGACCCAGCACAGCAGTTTTCACAGTCACGCGCTCAATCTCGTCAAGTCCGCCGATCTGCCGCCCGCAACGCGGGAAAGCCTTGAAGAACAGCTGGAAAGCGAAGAAACAAAGCTTACCGAAAGACTGGATTCCCTGCGCGAACATGTCAGTGCGTTCACAGACCAGTCGATTGCCACGGCGGCGCTGCACGAACAGCAGGCGCTCTATGCCAGTATTGCCGCAACCGCCACAGCGGGACTACTGGCGCTGCTCCTGTCCTCTCTGGTGATCTCCGGAATTCTCAGGCCCATGCGCGCCCTTTCCTCCGGTGCAAAGCGCGTGGAAGAAGGCGATTTCGAGATCGAACTGAAACAGCTTTCGAGGGACGAAATCGGTTCCCTGACGCAAAGCTTCAACACGATGGTCCACGGGCTGCGCAATACCCAGAGGATCAAGGACACATTCGGCCAGTATCTTGACCCCAGGGTCGTCTCCGGCCTGATCGCCGACCAGTCGGATGCAACGGCAGGTCAGAAGAAGGTTGTCTCCGTCTATTTCTCCGACCTTGCCGACTTCACGACGATCTCCGAGCAGTTCACGCCCAACGGGCTTGTCCGCCTGCTCAACCGCTATCTCGATCTGATGTCTTCGGAAATCACGGCGCGGGAAGGTGTCATCGACAAATATATCGGCGACGCGATCATGGCCTACTGGGCACAGCCCTTCTCCGATGACGGAAACCAGGCTGCGCTCGCAGTGGAGAGCGCGCTTACCAATGTCCACCTCATGGAACAGTTTCAGAAGGAGCTGCCGGAACTGACCGGCCTGCAGAAAAACCTTCCCGTCCTGCGGCAGCGGATCGGCATCGCGACCGGTGAGGCCGTGATCGGTTCGATCGGCTCGGCCAAGACCAAGAACTACACCATCATGGGGGACACGGTGAACCTTGGCGCGCGCCTCGAAGCCGCCAACAAGATTTACGGAACGCAGATCCTCGTCTGCCAGAGGACACGGGACAGTGCGTCCGGCCTCGAGTTCAGGGCAATCGACACGATCCAGGTGAAAGGCAAGACGCAACCGACACGCGTCTATGCCCCCCTTGCCCACACCAGCGAAATGACAGACGCGCTCCGGGACTTGCAGGGCGCATCCGAGACCGCGCTTCAAGCCTTTGCCGATGCAAACTGGTCCGAGGCGCGCACAGGCTTCGAAAAAATACTTGCGGCCTATCCTCACGACGGAATAGCCGCCGTTTTCCTGAACCGGCTCGAACTGATATCGGCGCAAGGAGCACCGGTGGACTGGGACGGCGTGTGGCACCTGAATACGAAATAGCAAATCTCTGACGAGGCTCACGGGCTCGACAGCATTGCGGCGACACTTGACGCCAAAGCGCCAACGACCCAGCTTCGGTTCAAAGCCGCCGGCCGGCTTGCAGCAAAACAAGGGAAAGACAACATGAGCAATTGGCGCGTTTACCTGTCAGGCGAAATTCACACGGACTGGCGCGAGCGGATCATCGAAGGCGTCAAGGCGATCAACCTGCCCGTCGAGTTTTCGGCACCGGTTACCGATCACGGCGCCAGCGACGATTGCGGCACCCACATCCTTGGCGATGAGGACAAGAAATTCTGGTATGATCACAAGGGCGCCAAGGTGAATGCCATACGCACCCGCACCCTGATCGAAAAATCCGACATCGTGGTGGTGCGCTTCGGTGACAAGTACAAACAATGGAACGCTGCCTTCGACGCCGGGTATGCCTCGGCTCTCGGCAAGTCGCTGATCGTCGTTCACGACCCGTCGCTGACCCATCCGCTCAAGGAAGTCGACGGTGCGGCACTGGCGGTGGCCGAAACCTCCGAACAGGTCACCGAGATCCTGAAATACGTCATTCTGGGGCAGCTGGACCGTTGAGCCACAAAACCGGGTGAGCCGGCGAATTGCTGCCGTGCTAGTTTACCGAATGATCCGGCAAGCGGGCGGGGAATTGCCCGCAGCCAACATCCGGGCCATTTGGCCCCATCTTGAAATTAACAAATTTCTTACCATAATAAGTAACACTGATCTTTCCCGTGCCACTTAGCCGGGAAAGAAAGACCCTTCATAAAATGAACTGCGCACAAGACTGCGGCAGCAAAGAGTAGCTGCGCGGATGAGCATTTATTTTTGACGGAAAACTGAGGAGTACTTCAGTCACCTTTGAAACACTGTCATCAAGACGTCGAAAAGCCGGGATAACAACACCGCTTGTATGTCTAGATGCAAATTTTGGAAAGCAAGCTCCATGCAACATGGAAACGTAAGATGGTTCGATCAGTGCCGCGGTGTCGGTACGATCCAACCCGAAGACGGCGAGGACATCCTCGTCGACATCTCAGCCCTGCACCGGTCGGGCATCGACACCTTGAAGGAAGGCCAGCTCGTGGCTTTCGATCTCGAGTGGCGCCGCGGTCAGATGGTAGCTGAAGATCTGAAAGTCCTGTAAGCTCACCTTACGGATCTTTCCGACAGCAAGGGCGGTTCGACCGCCCTTTTTTATTGGGGGAATCATGCAAAGTGACGAAAGGCTGCAGAAAGCCATTGCCGCGCATCGCAGCGGCGACCTTGAGACCGCGCAGGACATCTATCTCGAAATCCTGGGCGACAATCCGGAGAATCCGGACGGGTTGCACTTTCTCGGCCTGCTTCACTTTGATGCCGGACACTCCGACAGCGCGATAGAACTGATCCGGAGATCCCTTGAAGTCAATGCACGCAACACATCGGCCCTTAACAATCTGGGCAACATCCTGAAGCTGACCGGCGAACCGAAAGCTGCTCTGGCTGCTTATGTGCAAGCCGTTGAATACGAGTCCCGGCATCCGGAGGCCTGGAAGAACATCAACGTCCTGCTGCGTAACACAGGTGACTACGAAGGGCTTTTGGCCATCGTGTCCGAGATTGTGCGGCTGGATCCTGAAAACCCGGACGCATGGCACACACACGGCATCGCAAACCTGTTCCTGGGGAACAAGGAAGAAGCGGCCGACTCCCTCAACAAGTCGCTTGAATTCGATAGTCCGACATCCCCGCATGCCGTCTGGCGTGCACGCATTCTGGCCGCCGAAGGCCGCGAGGATCTCGCATTGAAACACCTTGAACGGATCGTGGAAGCCGACCCGGACAACAAGGCGGCGCAGTACCATCTTGCTGCCGTACGCGGAGACGACTTGGAAGGAGCGCCCGAAGATTATGTGGCGGGCCACTTCGACAAGTTTGCGGCAAGTTTCGACGAGGTCCTGGAAAACCTCGGCTATCGCGCGCCTGACCTGGTTGCTGAAGACGTTGTCACTCTCGCGACGGAAAATGCGGGCAAGTTTGAGAACGTTGTCGACCTGGGGTGCGGGACGGGCCTTTGCGGTCCGCTTATCCGGGACCACTGTGTCAAGCTGACCGGCGTGGACCTGTCGAAGGGCATGATGGAAAAGGCGGCAGAGCTGGAGACTTATGATTTTCTGGTCGAAGGGGAGCTTGTCGCATTTCTGAGCTATGACCTTCCGACCCGGTTCGACCTGGCCGTGTGCGTTGACACGCTCTGCTACATCGGCAACCTCAAGCCCTTCATGGAGGCGTTGGCCAAGGCCCTCAAACCCGGCGGCCGGCTGGTTGCGAGTGTCGAACACCTGGAAGGCAGCACTGCCCAGGGCTTTCGTGTCGACAGTTCGGGGCGTTATGCGCACACGCCGGACTATATTCGAAAATGCGCCGAAGAGGCATCGCTCATCTATGCGCAGGACCGGAAGGAAGTCCTGCGCCGTGAGCTTGGCCAGGACGTCCACGGCCTGATCTTCCAGGTCATGGCACCGGAAGCGGCCTGACTGCAACCGATGCAAAATCCGTAACGGGACTCGCCAGCGGCGACGCTTCGTGTTTCAACTCTCAAATCCGGCTCAGTTTCAGCCATAATTCTTGCGACCTGCCAGGAAAGCGCCTTGCCATCCAGTTCGCCAAATCGCGGTGCACTCGGGTTCATCCTTGTCACGCTGATTATCAACTCCATGGGCATCGGACTGATGATGCCGGTCATGCCGGCGCTGTTGACCGAACTGACAGAACTGCCCGTCAGTGAGGCGGCCCGCTGGGGCGGAGCCCTGAGCGTCATCTATGCACTCATGCAGTTCGTGTTCGGACCGTCGCTCGGCAATCTTTCCGACCGGTTCGGGCGCCGCCCCGTCCTGCTGGTTTCCATGTTCACCATGGCGGTCGACTATCTCATCATGGCGCTGTCGTGGCACCTTGCCGTGCTGTTCATCGGCAGAACCGTGTCGGGCATCGCCGGAGCCACGTTTTCTGCCGCCTCGGCCTATATTGCCGATGTGTCTTCCAAAGAGGACAGAGCCAAGAATTTCGGTCTGGTCGGTGCGGGTTTTGGCGTCGGCTTCGTGCTCGGTCCGATGATCGGCGGCTTTCTCGGAGAATTCGGTCCCCGAGCGCCATTCTATGCCGCCGCGGCGCTCTCGTTTGTCAATTTCCTGTTCGGCTATTTCATGCTGCCCGAGACCCTGAAACCGGAGAACAAGCGGGTATTCGACTGGAAACGCGCGAACCCGCTCGGAGCGCTGAAACAGATCGCGAAATACCCGGCCGTGCGCACGCTTCTGCTGGCGCTGTTCCTGTTTGACATCGGTCACTATGTTTATCCCGCCATCTGGAGTTTCTACACGCAGGAAAGATTTGCGTGGTCACCGGCCGATATCGGCCTGTCGCTCGCCTTTGTCGGCATCGGATTTGCCGTCGTTCAGGGCTATCTGATCCGCATCCTGGAACCCAAGCTCGGACCCGGCCGCACGCTGGTGGTCGGATTGAGTGCCAATCTCGTGGCGCTTGCCGGCCTTGCGATCGCCGAGAGCGGCTGGATGGCCTACGCAATGACCGTTTTCGCTGCCCTTGGGGCACTCGCAACACCGGCTTTTTCCGGCCTTATGTCAGTTCGCATCCCGGACAATGCACAAGGTGAACTGCAGGGCCTGATCTCGGCGGCGGCAGGTCTTTCCATGGTGATCAGCCCGTTTGCCATGACACAGACCTTTGCCTATTTTTCCGGTCCCGGTGCCCCGTTCTACTTTCCGGGTGCTCCCTTTGCCCTCGCGTGGCTGCTCATTCTGGCGTCCATGCTGATCGTGCTGCCGTTCCTGAAAACCGGTCAGACACCGGGTGACGGTAGCGAAACCGGCAACAGCTCGCCCAACTGAGGAGTATGGCATGACCACCGAGCGTGTTCTGAACGGTCCAGAGCTTCACCCGGCTGCTGGCACGCCGGTGCGCCGGCTTGTCGTGTTGCTGCACGGTTACGGCGCGGATGGAACCGATCTGATCGATCTTGCCCGCTTCTGGCAGGTCCTGCTTCCGGATGCAGCTTTTCTTGCACCAAACGCGCCGGAGCCACTTCCTTTCCAAGGTTTCGGCGGACGCCAGTGGTTTGCGCTCGATGAACGCACACCGGCCGAATACCGGATCGGTGCAGAGGCCGCGCAACCGGTTCTCGACCGGTACCTGGACGAAGCGCTGGCGGAATTTGCGCTGGACGACAGCGCCCTTGCGCTGTTCGGTTTCAGCCAGGGTGCCATGATGGCGTTGCAATGCAGCCTCAGGCGCAAGGTGCCTCCCGCCGCGATACTTGCCTATTCCGGTCTGCTGCCGGGCGCGGACCGGCTGGATGGCGTTCAGAAGCAGACCCCGGTGCTCATCGTTCACGGCGAGGATGACGATGTCGTCCCGAGCTATCACGCCGCCGCGGCTCATCGCGCGTTGTCGGAAACCGGCATTGACGCGGACTTGCACGAACTGCCCGGACTTGCCCATTCCATCGACGACAGGGGCGTGACGCTGGGCGGGCGGTTTCTCCAAAAGGCCCTTTCCGGCCAGCCCTGAGCAACCCGCAATCGGCGTGCCCCAGGGTTAACGGCCTGTTTACTTGATTAAGTGAATATTAAGGGAACTGCGCCGGTCCAGAAGGGGCCGGTGAACCCGGGACCACGCACATGCAAATCTCAGTCGAAACCACGACACAAAGTGCAAGCCTGTTTTCGGCGTCCTATTCGAGCAACGGTCAGGAAGGATCCAGACCCGGCCCGAAAGGCAACGCGTACGGGCATGAAATCGGCCAGCGCAACGGCCAGAGCAAGCCAGCCCCAATCTCCGTTCTCGAGGCGGCCAGCAAGAAAGCCGAAGAAGATGCGGTTGTAATCGCGGCGCTTCAGCAGGCCGTTGAAAAAGGCAAGGGTGAAGACGAGGAAGAAAGCCGCGACCGCGCTCTCGCAACGGTCGAGGATTATCAGAAGACGGCCGGAAAGCTGCAGGCAGCGCTTGGCGAAGAAGAAAGCGGAGTGTCGGCATCCGTCGCCTACGAAAGCGCATCCATCTCAACGACAACGATCGAAGCTGAAATTGGCGGTGAGACGATCTCGGCGCAGTTCGTCTCCTATGAACGGGTGTCCTTCGACAGCGAAACGGGGCTCTCGGTGCGCTCCGCAAGCGCGGCCACGATCGAGGGTGACTTCGGCGACAGCTCGTTCAGCTATCTGAGCGCATCGGTCAGCGAACTTTATGCCGGAACTGGCGAACAGGTTTCGAACCTCGCCAACCGGATCGCCTGAACGGACCGATCATTGACACCGGCCTACACGGCCACACAACGTTCATCTACCCCGCCCTCAAAGGCGGGGTTTGTTTTTGATGCGCGATGAACCTGGTTAGGCGATCTTCGCCAACAGACTTGTCATTCCGGCTGAAGCGCAGCGGAAGGCCGGAAACCAGAAAAACACTTGTGTCACCGTCTTCATCAAATCTCCAGCGCCACGCGTACTTGGTCCCGGTCTTGCCACCCACGCGGCAAACCGGGAAGACAAATCCATGACGCGTTCGGCATTCCCACCTGGTCCCGAGCGGAAACAAACCCCTGTTGACCGATTACAATCGATCCCATCCTCCAATCCGGGCAGCAATGCCTCTGTGACTTTTTTGATGCGCGCCTCGCTCCGAGAATCTGCTATCGACACGTCTCTTTGCACCCGATGAAGCAGGGTGCGGACACGGGAGACCAGCGCGCATGATTACCTGCTACATCAAATACGAGATCAATCCGGCAAAAACGTCAGAATTCGAGGAATATGCCCGAATGTGGATCCCGCTCGTGGAAAAATTCGGGGGCACGCATCACGGCTACTACCTGCCGCACGAAAGCCCGAACGACCTTGCCGTCTGCCTGTTTTCCTTTCCCTCGCTTGCCGACTACGAAACCTATCGCGCAAGAAGCATGGAAGATGAAGCATGTCGCAAGGCGATCGCGTTTGCGGAGGAAACCGACTGCATCCGACGCTACGACCGGCACTTTCTGAGACCCGTGACGTCTGAAACCTGACCCGCCCCGGCGCCAAAGTCGCAGCGCCGTGAACGGAGCCGCCATGGGGCAACAGCCCCGCAGCAGCGTCTAGCTCCTGGCCTTCTTCAGGTAGGCAACGAGCACATCCAGCGCCGCCTGAAGGTCCGACTTGTGGATCATTTCGGTGACGGTGTGGATGTAGCGCGTGCCGACCACGATGCCGACAGCCTTTGCGCCTGCGGCAGCCTGCTGAGCAGCTGCCCCGTCCTGGCCGCCTGCGGCAAGCATGGTGCGCTGGAACGGGATCTTTTCCTTCTCTGCCAGCGCTTCGAACTCCTTCACAAGGTCCCGGTCGGCGATGAAGCTGCTGTCCTTGACATGCAGGCCGAAGCCGTTGCCCTGCACCGTGGTGCGGTCCTGCTCGGGCACGCCCGGCGTATCACAGGCAAGGGTCGTGTCGACCCCCAGGCCGATATCCGGTTTGATGGCAAAGGACGAGGTTCGCGCTCCGCGCAATCCGACTTCCTCCTGACAGGTGAACGCGACATGGATTTCGCACTCATGTTTGGCCTTGCCGAGGCCCTTTAGGGCCTCGATCCCGAGCCAGCAGGCAATGCGATTGTCGAGCGCCTTGGAAACGACTTTCTCACCGATTTCGATCAGCGGCTCGTCCATCGTCACCATGTCGCCGACCTTGATAACGTCCTTGGCCTTTTCTCCGAGCCCCAGATCGACAACGAAATCCTTGGGCTCTGGGACCTTCTTGCGTTCTTCCGGAGACGAGATGTGGATCGGCTTGCCGCCCGGGTTCATGACGCCCTTGAAGTCTCCGTCATCGGTGGAGACAAGAACGCGGCGGGAAAACAGGTTGCGCGCATCAAAGCCGCCGACCGGCTGGACATGCAGGAATCCCTTGTCCGTGACATGCGAGACCAGAAAACCGATCTCGTCCATGTGGCACAGCAGCATGACCTTTTTCGGCGCGCCTTTCCTGGGCGCCTTGCGGCTGTCGCGCCGGCACAACAGCGATCCCATCGGGTCGACCGTGACCTCGTCGAACAGCCCCTTGATCTCGTCCTGGATAAGCTCGCGCACGCGGTGCTCGTGACCCGGCACACCCGGTGTTTCGCATAGTCGGCGCAGTAGTTCGATATTCATGAGGCGTCCTGTCAGGGTATTGGCAATCGCGGCGATCCTAGTCCGAAATCAACCTCCGGATAAAGAGCCGCCAGTGTGTATTGTTGGTTGTATCTGTGGCAAATCGGGAAATTCGGCAGAATTCCATCTATTGGCTTAACCTGTTACTCTCCAATTTTGCCATTTAAGGCCTATCTTTAAAAAATTGCCATTGCAGTGTCGCAATTGGTCGCAAACATTTAATCGACGATCACATAAGCGTATGATGCCGGTTTGCGAACAGGCGCTGCCCCTACAGATTAGACCACCCCGGGACTGACCATGACCCAGAAAAAGCGTTTCATTCTTTCAATTGACGGCGGCGGTGTCCGCGGCCTTATTCCCCTGCGTGTTCTTGAATCCCTTGAAGCCCGATTGAGCCAGCGCGGAGTGACCAAACCCTTTCACCAGGTGTTCGATCTCATGGCCGGCACCTCGACAGGCGGTCTGATCGCAGCCGGGCTGAGCGCTCCGCGGCCGGGCGGAAGTGCCGGCGAAGCAGCGGCCACGATCGCAGAGCTGCGCGACTTTTACGAGCGCCAGGCCAGAGACATCTTCACCAACTCCATTACCGCACGCTTCGCCCGTGCCGTGACAAATCCGCTTGGACTGTTCGACGAAACCTATGACGCACGTCCGCTGGAAAAACTGCTCAAGGAACGCTTTGGCTGGACCTCGATGGCAAGCGCCCTGACCAGGCTTGTCCTGACAGCCTACGACATTGAACAGCGCAAGGCCGTCTTCATGACCAACGGGCTGGAAGAAAACGGCGGCCGGCCGGACGACTATTACTTCTGGCAGGCCGTGCGTGCAACGACGGCAGCACCGTCCTATTTCGAACCGGCGCGCGTGGAAAACCTGAGCCGCAAGCGCGAAGAGGCTCTCGTCGACGGCGGCGTGTTCATGAAGGACCCGGCGATCGCGGCCTATCTCGAAACGCGCAAGCTCGGCTGGGAGGACGACGAGATCGTCATCCTTTCCCTTGGCACCGGTCGGGCCTCGGCGCGCCCGTTCGCCTATCAGGACGCCATTGGCTGGGGTTCACTCGGCTGGATGCAGCCGTCGAAGGGTGTTCCGATCCTGTCCATCTTCTCAGACGGGCAGACCCAAACGGCCGAGTATCAGGCGGAACACCTGTTCGGCCTGATGGACAACGTCAGCTATCATCGCCTGGATACCGCGCTGGAGCCGGAAGCCGAAGACATGGACAATGCCCGCCCCGGTAACATTATCCTGCTGAATGGTGCGGCCGACCGGATCATTCGCGACAACACCGTGCTTCTGGATGAGCTCGCCGATCTGTTGAAAGCGCAGGTGGATGCTGCGGAATCAGATGCGCAAGGGTCCGATCTGGTGCATGCTGCCTAGGCTGGTGTGCCGTCCGGACGCTTTCCTGAAAGGTGGCTCGCCGGGACGCGCGAGGCACCGACGTGAACAAGCCTGAACGAGCGAAACGGATATCCTTCCGGCCGGTACTGGCCGGTTTCGGACTGCTGTTGGCCGTGAGTACTGCCGGATCGGCGTCAGCAAATCCGGTGCCCATTCCGGCGGACAAGCCGGGCGGCAATGCGTCCGGTACCACCCAGCCGAGCGCTACGGCCGTTGCCGTTGTACCGGTGCCGGTAAGAAAACGGGACATCCCGGAAGGCTATGTCGCCGAGAAACCTGAACTCGTGCTGCGGTCGCAATTGCCGGCGAAGGACTATTTCGGTGCTGCGGACGGACCGGCACCGCTGAAGGCACGCGCGATCGGATCTTACGCCAAGGGCTGCCTGGCAGGCGGTGCTTCCCTGCCACCGGACGGACCGACCTGGCAGGCAATGCGCCTTTCCAGAAACCGCAACTGGGGTCATCCCGAGCTGATCGACTATCTCAAGGATCTTGCCGCCGATGCGCCCAAGGTCGGCTGGAACGGCCTGCTGGTCGGCGATCTGGCGCAGCCGCGCGGTGGCCCGATGCTGTTCGGCCACTCCAGTCACCAGATCGGCCTGGATGCCGACATCTGGCTCAGGGAAATGCCGAACCGGCGCCTCACGGCGGAAGAGCGTGAGGAAATTCCCTTCATCTCGATGCTCAAGGGGCCGCTCGACGTCAAGGGTGCCGACCGCAGCGTCGACCCGGCGAAGTGGACGGACACGCATGCGCGCCTGATCCGCCGGGCTGCCTCGGACAAGCGCGTTGCCCGCATCTTCGTCAATCCGACGATCAAGAAGGCCCTGTGCGACTTCGAAAAAGGCGAGGACCGCGCCTGGCTCCGGAAGGTCCGGCCGTGGTGGGGGCATCATTACCATTTTCATGTCCGGCTCTCCTGTCCGGCAGGAAGCACTGGCTGCAAGAACCAGGACCCGCCGCCTCCCGGAGACGGGTGCGGGTCGCATCTGACCTACTGGCTGTCAGATGAACCGTGGGTTCCCAAGAACCCGCCCAAGGCAGGCGAAAAACCGAAGGTTGTCAAGAAACGGCCAATGGCGCTTGCCGCCCTGCCGAACGATTG
Source organism: Roseibium sp. MMSF_3412 (assembly GCF_030733265.1). Classification (GTDB taxonomy): domain Bacteria; phylum Pseudomonadota; class Alphaproteobacteria; order Rhizobiales; family Stappiaceae; genus Roseibium. Next base: position 815,085 of record NZ_JASHJI010000001.1, read on the forward strand.
CCGGGCGGTGCTGACGGCAAACTGAGAAGAGCACAGCAGCACCAGTGCCTCCTCGCTTTGCCAGCCGCAATAATCGGTGCGCGTTCCGGCATCATCGCCCGTGTCACGTTTGTTGCATGCGGCTCGTTCCGAAAAGTTGAAAAAAAGCAACGGATTTCCGCGCCGTTCGCTCGCATTTTTCTGGTCGAAAGCAAATTGCGGTGGTAAACGGGCGGCCATGACGACGAAGACGCTTTCCAATATCCGAAATTTTTCCATCGTAGCCCACATCGATCACGGCAAATCGACCCTCGCCGACCGCCTGATCCAGATGACCGGAACGATGACAGATCGCGAAATGACCGACCAGGTGCTCGATTCCATGGATATCGAGCGCGAGCGCGGCATCACGATCAAGGCCCAGACCGTCCGGCTCATCTACAATGCCAAGGATGGCCAGCAATACACGCTGAACCTGATCGATACGCCGGGCCACGTGGATTTTGCCTACGAAGTGTCGCGCTCGCTCGCCGCCTGCGAAGGCTCGCTGCTTGTCGTAGATGCATCCCAGGGCGTGGAAGCGCAGACGCTTGCCAATGTCTACCAGGCGATCGACAACGACCACGAGATCGTCACCGTCCTGAACAAGATCGACCTGCCTGCCGCCGAGCCGGATCGGATCAAGGAGCAGATCGAGGACGTCATCGGCATCGACGCCTCGGACGCCTGCATGATCTCCGCCAAGACCGGCCTCGGTGTTGAGGACGTGCTCGAAGCGATCGTCCAGAAACTGCCCGCCCCGGAAGGCGACCCGGATGACACGCTGAAGGCAATGCTGGTTGACAGCTGGTACGACACCTATCTCGGCGTGATGGTTCTGGTGCGCGTCATCAACGGCACGCTCAAGAAGGGCCAGAAGATCAAGATGATGGGAACCGGCGCGTCCTACGATGTCGACCGGGTCGGCGTCATGACGCCGAAGTTCATCCAGGTGGACGAGCTGCGTTCCGGCGAAATCGGTGTCATCACCGGTTCGATCAAGGAAGTGGCCGACACACGGGTCGGCGATACCATCACGCTGGACAAGAAACCCTGCACAGAGCCGCTGCCGGGCTTCAAACCCGCCCAGCCCGTTGTCTTTTGCGGTCTCTTCCCGGTCGATGCGAACGACTTTGAAGACCTGCGTGCGGCGATGGGCAAGCTTCGCCTCAACGATGCGAGCTTTTCCTTCGAGATGGAAACGTCGGCTGCGCTTGGCTTTGGCTTCCGCTGCGGCTTCCTGGGTCTTTTGCATCTGGAGATCATCCAGGAGCGCCTGTCGCGCGAATTCAACCTGGACCTGATCGCGACCGCGCCGTCAGTTGTCTACCAGATGACGCTGACCGACGGGTCCGATGTCGAGCTTCACAACCCGGCCGATATGCCGGATATCGTCAAGATCACCGAAATCCGCGAACCGTGGATCCGGGCGACCATCATGACACCGGACGACTATCTGGGCGCCATCCTGAAACTGTGCCAGGAACGGCGCGGCATCCAGGTGGATCTGTCCTATGTCGGCTCCCGTGCCATGGTTTCCTACGACCTGCCGCTCAACGAAGTCGTCTTCGACTTTTACGACCGGCTGAAATCGGTCTCCAAGGGCTATGCCTCGTTCGACTACCAGATTTCCGACTACCGGGCGGGCGATCTCGTCAAGATGTCGATCCTGGTCAACGAGGAACCGGTCGATGCGCTGTCCGTGCTCGTGCACCGCAGCCAGGCAGAACGGCGCGGCCGCGCCATGTGCGAAAAGCTGAAAGACCTGATCCCGCGGCACATGTTCAAGATCCCGATCCAGGCTGCGCTCGGCGGACGCGTGATCGCCCGGGAAACGATTGCCGCGCTGCGCAAGGACGTGACCGCAAAATGCTACGGCGGCGACGCCACCCGCAAGCGCAAGCTTCTGGAAAAGCAGAAGGCGGGCAAGAAGAAGATGCGCCAGTTCGGCAAGGTCGAAATCCCCCAGGAAGCCTTCATCCAGGCCCTCAAGATGGACGAGTGAGATGCGGCGCATGCGCCGGAGACATGGTCCGGCCGTGTGCTCCGAACCTCTCCTCCCCCCGTCATTGCCAGACCTGATCTGGCAATCCATGCCGTGACGCCTGCGAACACATGATCCGTGCCGGATGGAACCGGATCGGCATGGATGCCATGGTCAAGCCATGGCATGACGGAAGGGAGAGGCTTGCCAGTGCCCCGATCGTCAACCCGGACTTGATCCGGGATCCAGTCCACATTGCCTAGCGCAATTGCGGCGGGCCGGGAGCTTGCCGGGCTCAGTCCACGGTAACCACCTGGCCCGTGATCGCACCTTCGACACACTTTGCATAGGCCAGCCCGACACGTCTGGACGAGACCAGTTCGTGGCCCGGAAACATGGCGCCGTACTGATCTGCCGAAACCTCGAGCAGACCCGGGCTGACCACGTTGATCCTGCGGCTTCCCGGCATGTCGATCGCGGCGGATTTGACAAATCCGGCCAGCGCCCCGTTTGCGATCGCAGCCCCGGTTCCCATCAGAACCGGATCGCGGTCCAGAATGCCGCTGGTCAGCGTGAACGAACCGCCTTCCTTGACCGTTGCCAAACCAGCCAGAACGAGGCCCACCTGCGTGAGCGCCTTGTTTTCGAGACCGAAGCGGTACTTTTCAACGCTCATGTCTTTCAGGCGCGCGAATTCGACCTCGCCGGCGGCCGAGACGACCGCGTCGACGGGACCGGTCGCCCGGTACATCGCCTCGACACTCTCCGGCGATGCCAGATCCACCCGGACGTCGCCGGAGGTGCGACCCGCCGTAATGATCTCGTGCCTGGCGGAGAGTTCATCGCAGGCTGCCTTGCCGACATCGCCCGATGCCCCGACAACTATGATCTTCATGACGGCTCTCCTTCAATTTTCCTGTAGGTCGCGATCTTGTAGGCAAGGACTTCCGAACAGCGGTCCAGATCGGCACGGCGCCGGCGAAGCCGTTCCTCATGTTTGAGCAGCACCGCCTTGCGCTCCGCAATGCTATCCTCGCCCTCCCGGTAAAGCGCTGCGAAGCGCCGCATTTCCTTCATCGGCATGCCGGTCTTGCGCAGCCAGTAGAGCAGGACGAGCCATTCGATGTTTTCCGGTGAAAACCGCCGCAACCCGTCCGACCCGCGCTCGATGGCCGGAACAAGACCGGATTTTTCATAATATCTGATCGTGTCGACGCTCAGACCGGACATGGCTGACGCTTCTGAAATCCGCATGTGCTGCCTCATGGAGTTGAGGCGACCTTACCCGTCTGGAGCGACTCCAGGTCAAGCGTAAATCATCTTGAGGGCAAAACAGAAACGGCGCCGGACGAGGTCCTGGCGCCGTTTTCTGTTCTGGTTGCAAATGACTGCCCGGCTGGCCGGACATGTCTGGCTTTTGTCGAAACCGGCGTTTCAGCCGGTCCGGGGTCAGCGCCGGTTCAGCGGCAGATCCGCGAGTTCCCGCGGGCTCATGCGTTGGATGGCCGGATGGGACAGGGGATCGGTCCGATCGTACCAGGACGGCGATGTCGCTTTCGTCTGGCGGCGCATAAACAGTTTCATCATGAGTTTCAGTCTCCTTTTTATTGTTCTTTTGGTCATGGCCAAATTCCTTTTATTGAATTTAGCTATGCTGGACATTTAAGCTCTATCATCGCAGAAAAAAATCGACTTCTTCTGATATTCGATTTAGTTTTTCTAAAATGAAGAACCTCAACCGAGTCCATCTGTCCGGATTGCGTGCCGTCGAAGCCGTTGCCCGGCTTGGGTCGATCAAACGCGCTGCCGAAGAACTCGGTGTCACGGTTGGAGCGGTCAGCCAGCAGGTACAGAAATCCGAAGCCCAGTTGGGTGTGCAATTGTTCGAGCGCCGGAACCGGCTGCTGCTGCCAACGGCGCACATGCTTGCGATGCAGCCGCATCTCACCACCGCCATGACCTCGCTGTCCACTGCGATCGCAACAACGGAACGGGGCCGGGACGACGCGCTGACCATCTCGGTCGCGCCGGTCTTTGCAGGCAAATGGCTCGTCTGGCACCTGAAAAGCTTCAACAGGGCGCATCCCGGCATTCGCGTACGCGTGGAGGCAACGGTCGATCTCATCGACCCGGATACCAGCGATGTCGATCTGTGTATTCGCGTCGGACATGGCCCCTATCCGGGGCTGAACGCGCAAAAGCTCCTCAATCAGCGTGTCTTTCCGGTGTGCAGCCCGGCCCTGGCTGAGGAAATTCGAGAGCCGGCGGACATCGGCAAGCTGCCGGTCATCCGCGATCCGGGCCAGATGTTCAGCTGGAAGACCTGGCTCGACCTTTTTAGCCTCGACGAGAGCATCCTCAAGGACGGCCCGAGCTTCTCGGACGGCTCGCTATGCCTCGACGCCGCCATCGCCGGCCAGGGCGTTTTCCTCGCCTGGGAAACGCTTGCGGTTTATGCCGTCAAATCCGGACAGGTGATCGCGCCTTTCCCGCAGCGCCCGGCGACGGGGCTCGGCTACTGGCTGATCAGCGGCAAGACGGCCCCGCGAACGAAAGCAAAAAGCGCATTCGAGACCTGGCTGCCTGACGAACTTCAGGCGTCCATCGGGCGGCCGAAAGGTGCCGACGAAGTGGTGGTTTAGACATCTTCACTTGGTGCTTCGTCATCCCCGACTTGATCGGGGATCCAATCCAGATCGTCACTTGAACGGGCGAAGTGTAGGTGTCGTCATTGAGGTTCGAACTTCCTCTAAGGCCTCCATGTCACCTTGATCAAGTGGATCCCCGATCAAGTCCAATGCTGTTCGGTTTAACCCGGCAATGATCTATTGCGGCGATCCCTGGTCGATGAACTTGTCATCCCTGCTGAAGCGGAGCGGAAGGCAGGGAACCAGTACCCTCTTGTTTCTCCATCTGCATCTAACCTCCAGCGACACGGCGTACTGGATCCCGGTCTTGCCGCTTACGCGTCAAACCGGGACGACAAATCTGGAGATGAGTTGCCTCCCGGCTTGGCATTTGACGGAGCAGGGCCAAACGCAAAGGCCTCATCCTGAGGAAGCGCGGGAGCGCCGTCTCGAAGGATCCGCAGCTGGTTCAGACCCATGTGGCCCATCCTTCGAGACGGACCTGACGGTCCTCCTCAGGATGAGGGTGTGAAACGGCAACCACCCAATTCAGCTTTCATCAACCCGATGCTGTGGAGCGGAATCCGGATGACGATGGAGAGCCGTTGCGCACGGTCCGAGGCGAACGTCCTCTTTCCCGCCGGGAGAGGGTCAGGTGAGGGATCAGACGTTTGCATGTCTCACCGTGGTTTATCCTCTCACCCGCTCCCCGTCAGCCAAGACCTGTCAAGCAAGCCTGCCATTGCCTCTTGCCTTCGCCTTGTGTTCAGGTACATTGCGCGCATGACCGAGCGCACGACCCATCACTGTTCTTATGGCCACGCCGCAGTTTCACTGCGACTGCGGGCCTTTGCGGTGCGCGTACCCGAGCTTCAGGGCCCGGCCTGCGGACGATTTATGCGCTGAGGCGCCTTGTCTTTCATCCCTGAAAAGCGGCGTTTTTCCATTCACCTGGGGCTCACGCAATAATGCGGTCGAGGCCGTGGCATTCAGCGTCATTATTCGCTAAAAGACCCCGACTTTCATTTCCGCGCGCGACGCGCGCACCGACAACCGAGCACGCATGTCAAATCTCGACGTTTTAGAAACCGATCTCCTTGCAGCCATTGACGGCGCGGAGACCGAAACCGCCCTTGAGGACATCCGGGTCACCACCCTCGGCAAGAAGGGCAAGATCTCCGAGCAGATGAAAACGCTCGGAAAGATGACGCCGGAGGAGCGCCAGGTGATGGGACCCGCCCTCAACGGGTTGAAAGCACGGATCACCGACGCGATCAGTGCACGCAAGGACATTCTCGCGGAAGCGGCGCTCGAGGCACGCCTTGCCAGCGAAACCGTTGACGTGACCCTGCCGCTTCGCTCCTCACCGGCCGAAGCAGGCCGTATCCATCCGGTCAGCCAGGTGATCGACGAACTCACCGCCATCTTCGCGGATATGGGGTTCTCGATTGCCGAAGGTCCGGACGTCGAAACCGATGAACTGAACTTCACCGCGCTCAACTTTCCCGAGGGCCACCCCGCGCGCGAGATGCATGACACGTTCTTCTTCAATGAAAAGGAAGACGGCGAGCGCCTGCTGCTGCGCACGCATACCTCGCCCGTCCAGATCCGCACCATGCGCTCCCAGGAGCCGCCCATCCGCGTGATCATTCCAGGGCGAACCTATCGCTGCGACAGCGACCAGACCCACACGCCGATGTTCCACCAGGTGGAAGGCCTGGTGATCGACAAGGAAAGCCATTTCGGGCACCTGAAATGGGTCCTGCTGGAGTTCTGCAAGGCCTTCTTCGAGGTTGACGACATCAAGATGCGTTTCCGTCCGAGCTTCTTCCCGTTCACGGAGCCGTCGATGGAAGTCGACATCCAGTGCGACCGTTCCGGTGGCGAGGTCAAGATCGGCCAGGGCGAAGACTGGCTGGAGATTCTCGGCTGCGGCATGGTGCATCCGAACGTCATCCGCAATTGCGGTCTTGATCCGGATGTCTACCAGGGCTTCGCCTGGGGCATGGGGATCGACCGCATCGCCATGCTGAAATACGGCATGCCGGACCTGAGAGCGTTCTTCGATGCGGACGTCCGCTGGATCCAGCATTACGGCTTCCGTCCGCTGGATCTGCCGACGCTGTTCGGCGGCCTGTCCACCTAATCACCCGGATCCTGGGGCAAACTCTATGTCATTGATCACCCGCTTATCCCTCGTCTTGATGCTGCTGCTCGGCGCTGTCCTCCCGGCAACCGCCCAGACGGCAGACATAGACGAGCGCGTGCCGACACCAACGTCGTTCATGGAAGCGTGCGCCGAAAAGATCGAGTCCCGCGGCCGCCTGCGGTTTTGCGACACCTATTTCCGCGACAAGCTCGGAACGGAAGCCGATGCCCTGCTTTACCTGAGGGACCGGATCACCACCTTGCGCGCCAATCACGAAGCAAGCTCGGCCGAAAAATACCAGAGCTTTCTTCAGGCGATCTACATCGTGGCCTTTCTGACAATCGCCTCGATCGTCCTGATCGCCAGCGACCGGCGCATCGGCGGAACGGCCAAATGGGCGGGCCTGACCAGCACGGCAGCGCTGCTGGTCATGGTCGTGATCGTTGCAATGGGCTGGCTTGGCAAATACCGGGCGGAATACGCGGCCCAGGTCGAACTCGGCATCCTGCGCGACCGCATCGAGGCGGAAGCTGCACAGGCGATTGCCACCAACCAGCAGATCACGCCGGACATGGTGCGCCGCTGGACAGGCGAATTCGGTGAGATCGGCCGCCGGTTTGCCGAGAGCTATGGCGATGCGACCGTCCTGCCCGAGGTCGGACGGTTCGGCAACTGATCCTACGAATTGAGCGGATTTGCGGCCCGTGATGCCGCGCAAGAGACAAAAGAGTACCAAAAATGAAGTTCACCCTTTCCTGGCTCAAGGAGCACCTGGAAACCGATGCCAGCCTGGAAGAGATCGTCGAACGTCTGACGATGATCGGGCTGGAGGTCGAAGAGGTCACCAACCGTGCCGACAGGCTGAAGCCGTTCCGGATCGCGAAGGTCCTGGAAGCCGAACAGCACCCGAACGCCGACAGGCTGCGCGTGCTCAAGGTTGATACCGGCGACGGCGACCCGGTGCAGATCGTCTGCGGGGCGCCCAATGCGCGTGCCGGTCTTGTCGGCGTGCTCGGCAAGCCGGGCGACTATATTCCCGGTCTCGACACCACCTTGTCCGTCGGCAAGATCCGCGATGTGGAAAGCTTCGGCATGATGTGTTCGGAGCGCGAGCTTGAACTGTCGGACGAACATGACGGTATCATCGACCTGCCTTCGGATGCACCGGTTGGCGTCAACTACGCCGAATGGGCGGGTCTGGACGAGCCGGTCATCGAAATCGGGCTGACGCCGAACCGCCCGGACTGCACCGGCGTCTACGGGATCGCGCGCGATCTCGCCGCAGCCGGGCTCGGCAAGCTTAAGGAACGCTCGCACGAGCAGATCCGCGGCAGCTACCCCTGCCCTGTCAGCGTCACTTTGGACTTCGGCGACACGAAACCGATGTGCAAGGCGTTCGGACTGCGCATGGTCAAGGGCCTCAAGAACGGCCCGTCGCCGCAGTGGCTGCAGGACCGCCTCACGGCCATCGGCCTGCGTCCGATCAACATCCTTGTCGACATCACCAACTACATCACCTTTGACCAGGGTCGTCCGCTGCACGTGTTCGACGCCGACAAGGTGCACGGAAACCTCGTGGTCCGGCGCGGCAAGGAGGGCGAGACCCTCGACGGCCTCAACGGCAAGTCCTACGAGGTCGACGACACCGTGTGCGTCATTGCCGACGACAACGCCGTGGAAAGCCTTGGCGGCATCCTCGGCGGCGAGCCGTCCGGCTGCACCGAAGACACGGTCAATGTCCTGATCGAATCCGCGCTTTGGGACGAGGACGACATCGCGGCGACCGGCCGCAAGCTCGGCGTCAACACGGACGCGCGTTACCGGTTCGAGCGCGGGGTCGATCCCGACTACATGATGCCTGGCCTGGAATACGCCACCCGCATGGTACTCGACCTGTGCGGCGGCGAACCGTCGGAAACCACCCAGGCAGGCCGCGTTCCGGACAGCAGCAACATCATCGAGTTCCCCTATTCGGAGATCCGCCGACTGTCCGGTGTCGAGGTGTCGCTCGCCGAGGCGAACCTGACGCTGAAGTCGCTCGGGTTCTGGATTTCCGGCGGCGGCGATACCGTCAAGGTCGCGGCACCGAGCTGGCGTCCGGACATCGAGGGCAAGGCAGATCTAGTCGAGGAAATCGTCCGCATCATCGGGCTTGACCGGGTGCCGCTGACGCCCCTGCCACGCACCGGCACCGTCGGACAGAAAGTCCTGACCACGGGACAGATCCGGCGCAACCGGGCAAGGCGCGCACTGGCCGCGCGCGGTTTCAACGAGGCCGTGACCTGGTCGTTCATTTCCAGACCCCAGGCAGAGCTTTTCGGTGGCGGCAACGCCGCTCTTGCGCTTGCCAATCCGATCTCGCACGAAATGTCGGACATGCGCCCGAGCCTGCTGCCGGGCCTGTTGACCGCGGCCCAGCGCAATGCCGACCGCGGTTTCGGCGATGTGGCGCTGTTCGAAATCGGCCAGGTTTTTCACGGTGACACACCCGAGGGCCAGAAGATGGTTGCCGCCGGCGTGCGCCGGGGCACGGCGAAACTGCAGGGTCCGGGCCGGCACTGGTCCGGAAATTCCGGCGAAGTGGATGTCTATGACGCGAAGGCCGACGCGGAAGCCGCGCTTGCCGCGATCGGGGCTCCGGTCGACCGCTTGCAGGTCTACGCCGATGCGCCGTCTACCTTTCATCCCGGACGTTCCGGCTGCCTGAAACTCGGGCCCAAAAACACGCTTGCCGTCTTTGGAGAGGTTCATCCGCGGACCCTGGCCGAGCTTGATATCGAAGGCCCCCTGGTGGCTTTCGAGATCGACCTCGACGCCCTGCCGCAGCCGAAGAAAAAAGGCGGCGGCTCCAAGGGCGCGCTCAACGCCAGCCATCTCATGCCGGTCCGGCGCGATTTCGCATTCCTGGTCGGCCAGGATGTTGTCGCAGAGACCGTGCTGAAAGCGGCAAGAGGCGCCGAAAAGAACCTGATCGCCGACGTGACCCTGTTCGACATCTATGAAGGACAGGGCGTGCCGGAGGGCCAGAAGTCGGTCGCGATCGATGTGCTGCTGCAGCCGCGCCAGAAGACGCTGACGGACGAGGAAATCGACACGGTGGCGAAGAAGATCATCGCCAATGTCGAGAAGGCGACCGGCGGCACGCTCCGGGGCTGACCGGCCCGCCGACAGGCAACGTGGATGCGCAGCGGCTTTTTCAGAACCGCTGCGCGCTCCCCGGCAAGCGTTCCATCTACCGAACAGAATGGCTCAGCGGAAGTTCCGGCTCCGGAAGCACTGGTTGCCGACCGCGCACTTCTTGTTGTCCTTTGTCGGCGCGAATTTCGGGCGCAGCATCTTTGCGTCGGGCGAGCAGTAGTTTGACGTCGCGACGAACTTGTCGAAGGTCGTCGGACCTGTGGTCATGACGACACTGCCTCGTTGCTTGACGAGTGCCTGCGCCTGGGCGCAGGTGAGCTGACGCGTGTCTGGGCGCGCCTGCGCATGTGTCACCGAGACGGATGCCATCAGGGTCACGGCGGCAAGGCCAACGGCACCCACTCCGGTGCATAACGGTCTGGCGAAGGTCATCAAGCACACTCCCCACTTGGCTGGCTGCCGGAATTTGCTTTCCGACGACGTCTGTCTCGATTGAACGCGTGGCCCCCGCGCCGCTTTCCGGACAAACCCGGGCGGCACGAGATGCTTTTCATTTTAGAAGTCGTTGAACCTCAGGATATTCGGATCAATACAGACCCGCACCAGGCACTGCCGGACATCCTTGGTGGGCACCCACTGCTTGTTCGTGACCTCTCCGTGCTGGCAGAAGTTCCGTGTGTAGACATACCGGTCGAAGGTATACTGACCAGTTCGCAGGACGGCGGCTCCATTCTGCTTGATCAGCGATTGGACCTGTCCACAAGAGAGAGAGCGCGTGTCAGGCCTGCCGGACTGCGCCTGTGACACCTGAACCGAAACTGTTGTGAGTGCGGTGGCCCCGATCGCCAACACCATGCATTTACGCAGGGATTTTGAGAAGTCTTCAGAAAACATCTTCATTCGAACCATCCAAATCTGGCTGCCCCGTTTCAAACATGGCACCGGAAACGGGTGTGTCAAGCAAGACCCGGATGTACATCTGATCACTCATTTTCAACTGTGCCCGACGGCCTCGTCAAAGCTACGTATGCTTCGATCGTCAGAATCGGGTAGCGTCGGCGGCCCGGAAAGAGGACCACCCCATGACGCAACGTTCTGGCACCAGCAAGACGGACCTGCTCGGCGATCCGTATCAGGCCCGCGAAGAGGACCGCATCGCCCATCTGAAAGACGTGATCGCATCCGTACCGCACATCATGGAGATACTTGCGACGATCCGTGATCTCGATCTGCCCGATGCCTGGCTGGTTTCAGGGGGGCTCTATCAGACGGTCTGGAACGTTTTGACCGGGCGGGCCCTCCTTCACGGCATCAAGGATTTCGATGTCATCTATTTTGACGGGCAGGACCTTTCCTACGAGGCGGAAGACGCGGTTATCAGGCGCGTCAACGATGCCTTGCCGGAATTCGCCGACCTGCTTGAAGTGCGGAACCAGGCCCGTGTGCACCTGTGGTACGAGCAGCGCTTTGGCCGTCCTTACCGGCCGCTCGACTGTTCCATGGATGCGCTGACGACCTATGCGGCCCGCACGCATGCGGTTGCTGCACGTCTCAAGGCGGACGGTACGCTCGACATTCACGCTCCGTTCGGCCTGGCAAATCTTTTTGCGATGCGGCTCGTGCCGAACTTCACGCAGCAGAACGAAGAGACCTATGTCGAGAAGGCGGAACGGATGAAAGTCCTCTGGCCGGAGCTCGAGGTCGTTCCGTGGCAACCTGCCGTGTGATCGCGCATTGACAACAGCAAAAGTCTGTAGAGAGGTGTGACAAACGCTATGAAGGGAATGGATCAAATGCGGATGTTCGGATTGGCGGTGGCAGTCCTAGCCCTGGTCTCACTCATGGATACGAAGCCGGCCCAGGCCCTGTCGGGCAATGATCTGTTTTCGGCATGCCAGTACGGCCGGCCGGTCAGCAAGGATGTGTGCTACGGCTATGTCGTCGGCGCGCTCGCGCAGATCTCGGCGGGCATCCAGAAGGCGAAACGGGACGGTACCGACTACCCGTGGGACATCTGCATAAGCAATGAATACTCGTACAAGCAGTATGTAGATATTTTCATGGAGTATCTTCGCGCCAACAAGGCACAAAGGCATATTGATGGGTCCTGGCTTTTCCTGAGCGCGATGGCGGAGGCCGTTCCATGCAGTTAGCGCTTCTCCGGCGCTGCGAAGACGTTACAGAAAGGATCGTGCATTCAAGGGCATAGCCACAAACGAAAACGGCGGCTCGACGCCGCCGTAAGCTGTTTTCATTTTGAACCCGGTCAGGCCGTTTTCCGCATTCTGCCCAGCGCCGCAAGACCGCCGAGACCCGTCAGCAGAAGCAAAATGCCCGCGGGAAGCGGAACAACGGTTGCCTTGACAAGCCAGTCATTGGTTCCGCTGTAGTCGATCCAGCCTTCCGCAACGAATGTGCTGTTGTCGCCAGGAATCCGGTGGCCGTTATCGATGAAATTGAGCACGCTCGTGCCGTCCGACTTGCCTTCCAGATTGTAGCAATCCGTCACGGCGCCCAACACTCCGCCGCACACCGATCCGGTGCCGGCCATGGCCCGAAATCCGTTACCGGCAGAAACCAGGTTGCTCAGGACATAGGAGACCTTGGACAGCTTGCCGTCGTCAGGGTTCACCGACGTACCCGCCGGCGTGGTCGCGTCAGCATTGAAAGCCAGGTGGCCGCTTATGGTGGCCGTTGCACCGACACCGGTCGATCCGTCCCAGGTCAAGTAAACGGACGCTCCAGCGGAACTGGCGCTGAAAACCTCGTCCGGATTTGTGGTGCCGAACAGACTGTCGAGCCGCAAGCCGTAATATGCTCCGAGCGCGCCATATCCGTGATCAAGGAGCTGCCAGGTCAAGGCCTGCGCCGCAGTCAGCGGAGTGCATATCATCGCTGTCGCTGCAATAATCGCCTTAAGTTTCATTCACGCCTCCCAAAACGTAAAAAACAAACTTATCGAGCAAACCCGGTTTCGTTTTCTTGGTCGGGGTTTGCTTTAAAAACATCAGAATACAACCTGATACTTGCCCATCGGTTGTAGCATGGATCGCGCCGAGAGGGAATTTTTTTAACGCTTTCTTAACACCTCGACGATCAACACGCTGTGAGTTTCAGGCGCAAATGTCCGGCGCTGTACCATGGCCCCGCCCTTTTTTGATTATCAATGCGTGCACTGCGCTCGCACACCGTTCAGCGCGTGTGTTAGCATCGATCCCGTGACCGTCTGAAAAGACCGAGCAGCAGGGGATTGATATGGCAACCTTTCGCTACATCGTCGACGACGTCGATCAAGCGGTGTCGTTCTATCGGGATCAGCTGGGTTTCGTGCTGGATCAGCAGTATGGGCCCGCCATGGCGATCCTGAACAAGGACGACTTGCAGCTCTGGGTCGCCGGTCCGCTCGCGTCGGCGTCGAGGCCGATGCCGGATGGCTCAAAACCCGCGCCGGGTGGCTGGAGCAGGATCGTGGTGGTTGTCACGGATATTGCCGGAACGGTGGAGGATCTTCGTCAAGCGGGCGTGCGCTTCAAAAACGATATCGTGGAAGGTCCGGGCGGCCGGCAGATCCTGTGCGAGGACCCGTCGGGAAACGTCGTGGAGCTGTTCCAGCCGGGTTGAAGCCTTTTCGCCATCTGGCGTTGGCCCCCTATCCTGTGTCCTTTTCCCGCTCAGCGACCGATGCCTCGCCCTTGGGGGTCAATCCATAGATCCCACGCTCGACGCGCTCGAACCAGCCATAATGATCGTCGGCCATCATTCGCGTTGCCCGGGCGACGCCGGTCGCTTTGGCAACCTCTGCGCCACGGCTCGGGCCGTTGGCGTTCAGATGATCCGCGCAGCGCATGGCATCCTGACGGTAGGCCGTCACCAGCGTGACACGTGTCGACCCGCCGGTGTTGGGATCGCCGACCCGTTTGGCAAATTCCTTGAGCAGCCGGACCTTGCGCTGCTTTGACTTGCGCGGCACATAAGGCGCCGGATCTGTATGGACCTCTACCAGTCCGTCGGCGAGCCGGACCGTGATCAGACCAAGACCAAGCCTCCGTGCGAGCTTTAGATTGTTCTTCAGGGCGGATTGGAAGCGTCGTCCGGGTCCGCGCGCAACGGCAACGTAAACCGCGTCGGTCACCGCCTGACGTGCGATCGCCTGGTGGAACAGGCCAAGGGTAAAACCGGTTTTCAGCTCGACGATCACAGGGTCTTCATCGCCCCGGCAGGCAACGATATCCGCCGCCCCGACTTCGGCCTTGACCTCATAGCCCTGCCCGGTGAGGAACGTTTTGACAGGCTGATAGAGTTCGGTTTCCAGAATGCGGCCCATCGGGCGATCCTAAGCGCACGCACCTGTGTGAACAATATGGGGACAGGCTTCATCCAAAGCAGGTTTTGCTGCCGGCCTCAAACGGCCTGGCGCGCAACGATGAGTTCACCGGCGTCCATATCGTCTTCGCCCGCTGCCTGCGCGACAGCCAGCAGACGCCCGCGCACAAGACCGCGAACCGAATTGCCGACAAAGACCTTATCTGCGGTTGCCAGGTCCTCTTCCGTCAGATCGGCTTCCCGCGCAAGCCCGCGCTCCAGAAGACCGGCGCGGAATGTACCCGGCAGCAGACCGTGACGCAGGGCCGGCGTCAGCAGCACGCCGTTCTTCTTCAGGAACAGCGTCATGTAGCTTCCTTCCGTCAGAAAGCCGTCCTCGTTCAGGAACAGCACTTCCTGACAGCCGGTGCTTGCCTGATACCGCGCACGCGTTTCATCGTAAAAGGCCCGGTTCGTCGTCTTGTGATAGAGGAACCGGTCCGTTGCCCGGGTTCTTTCCGTTGCCACAACGAGATTGAAAACCGTGTTTTCATCGACGGGCGTGAGGTCGGTGGAGGTGATCGAGGCCTCGCCATCCGCGTTCATGAGCAGGCGCACGCGCCTCGGTCCCGTGAAGCCGGCAGCCGTTTGGAGCAATTCGGAGCGCACGGCATCCGGGTCGAAGCGGAAGCCGAGATAGTCCGCCGATTTCTGCAGCCGCTGCAAATGGCGTTCGAAGAGCAGAAACCCTTCGGACGGATCGTAGGCCATGGTCTCGATCAGATCGAAATCCGGAATGTCCTCGGTCATGAATTTGAGCTTGAGGACGCATTCGTCATATTCAGGCGCAGCGCCGGAATCGAAGACCACCCCGGACCCGGTCCCGGCCTGCCCCGTGCCGTCCCCGCGAAGGACAAGCGTGCGGATCGCGACATTCAGGCGAAAATCGCCGCCAGGCGCGAGGTAACCGATGGATCCGGTATAAACACCGCGCGGACCGCTCTCCAGGTCATGGGCGATCTGCATTGCGCTGAGCTTCGGTGCACCGGTGATGGACCCGCACGGAAACAGGTTCCGGATAATGCCGGCAAAGCCGACTTCTTCGCGAAGCGTTGCTTCGATGGTCGACGTCATCTGGTGAAGGCTCTTGTAGCGCTCCACCTCGCAGAGTTTCGTTACCCTCACCGAACCGGTTTCCGCGATGCGTGACAGGTCGTTGCGCATCAGGTCGACGATCATCGTATTCTCGGACCGCTGCTTGGGATCGCCGGCGAGATCCCTGGCAATCCTTGCATCCTCCGAGGCAAACCGTCCTCTGGGCGCAGTGCCTTTCATGGGCCGCGTCCAAAGCGTCTTTCCCTGCCGCTCCAGGAACAGTTCCGGCGAAAGCGACAGGACCGACCTGTCGGTCATCTTGACAAACGCGGCAAACTCGACAGGCTGGCGCTGCATCAGATCCAGAAAGAGCGCTTCGGGAGCGCCCGCATGCGACATCTGCGCCCGCATGGTCAGATTGACCTGATAGATATCACCCTTTGCCAGATGATTGCGTACACGCTCAAACGCCTTTGAGTAAGCGTCCCGGTCCATGTCAAAGGCCGGTACACCGATCGCGGCATCTTCCCTTGCGGCGGATCGGGACAACAGCTTTCTGGCCGCATCAATCGGAATTTCAAGCACGCTGTCGTAAATGCCGAACCACAGAAGCGGTTCGCCCGACGGCTCGAAGCGGCACTTGAGCTTGTCCTCGAATGCATAGCCCAGTTCATAGGCGAGAAAACCGGCTGCGAACCGGCCTTCATCCTGCGCGGTTTCAAGCCTTGCCAGACAGGCCGGAACGTCTTCGAGCGCCGTGCACGTCACGATTTCGGCAGGATCGACAAAAAGCCTTGCGGAGCGCTGTTTCAAGAGGTCGAGCAACAGAACCGATCCGGGCGTCAGCCTGGCTTCGGCTGCAACATGCCGGTTTCCGATGCAGGCAGACGTATCGACCATTTTTTGCCCTGTGCCAGACCGCTCAGTAGTCTTTCGAAGTGCGGCTCATGACATCCGAGCGGCATCAAGTCAAACATTCTGTGCGCAGGATAAAAAAATGGCCGGCTGAAGTGTAGCCGGCCAATTTTATTCATGACGTCATTTTTGGTTGATTAAGCGGCAGCGACATCCTGCAGGAACGCATCGATGGCATGGCGCATCTCTGATGTTTCCGCGTCCAGTACCTCCGTCGCATCCGCCATGGAGGACGCTGAGCGGCTGGTGCGTTCCACCGATTCACGAACGCCGCCGATATTTTCCGCCACGCGGCCGGTGCCATCGGCGGCCTCGGCAACGTTGCGCGAAATCTCCTGGGTCGCCGCGCCCTGTTCATCAACGGCTGCCGCAATGGCGGCTGTGTAGCTGTTGACCTCGTCCATGGTTTCCGCGATCACACCGATCGATTCGACCGCGCCCTTGGTCTCCGCCTGGATCGCCGAGATCTGGGCCCCGATTTCCTCGGTCGCCTTGGAGGTCTGCGTCGCAAGTTCCTTCACTTCCGCGGCAACAACGGCGAAGCCCTTGCCGGCCTCCCCTGCCCGCGCCGCCTCGATCGTCGCGTTCAGGGCAAGCAGGTTGGTCTGTTCGGCGATCGCCTGGATCAGCGTCACGACTTCGCCAATGCGGTTGGCAGCCTCCGACAGTCCGGCGACCTTGCGATTGCTGGTCTGGGCGTTTTCCGTCGCCTTCATCACGATCTCGGTGGTCTGCTCGACCTGACGCGAAATTTCGGCAATCGACGAGGACAGTTCCTCGGCAGCCGATGCAACCATCTGCACATTGGACGACGCTGTTTCGGAGGCATCGGAAACCGAGGTCGCGCGGCCGGTCGTGTCCTGCGCAACCGCGCCGAGTTCTTCGGCGGAGCCGCGCATCTCGGCGACCTTGAGCCCGACGCCGTCAAGCTTGGAGGCGATCTCCTGCTGGAAGACGGCAATCCGCTCGCTGACCGTGTGCTGCTTTTCAAGCTCCGCGTCCGTGTGGCGGGAGTTTTCCTCCTGCAGCTCGAGCGCTTCCGCCTGGGCCTTCTCCGCCTCCTCGCGCGCCTCATCGGACGCCGTGAACGCAGTTGCAAGAGAGTTGGTCATCCACCACAGGGCGCCAACTTCGGCCACAACGATGAGCGCATGAAACACGACCCGCGCGAAGTCCGCGCCATTCGGGAACACGGCCCAGGGCATGAGAAAGTTCAATGCAAGGTGATGCACAGCAACGACCGCGGCGTAAGCAACCAACGCGCGCCAGTCGACCCAGCTTGCCAGGATCGCGAGAACCGCGAAGAAATACATGTGGCCATCAAGCTGAAACGAGTTCTGCCCGTCCGGTGTCGACAGCGAGGCAACGAAGAGCGCGACCAGGGCCGCCAGCGACATGGCCGTTGCAAGGCGCGTTTCGACGCCTGCGCCAAATTTCAGCCAGCAGGCCGTCGCGGCCGCTCCAAGCAGAAAGGCTCCGCCGGCAACAAGGCCGAACGAAACATTGCCGACCAGCCACGCCGTGACAGCGACAAGGCCGACATTGAACCAGGTGAAATAGATCACTATTTTCGAGAACCGCTCCCGAAAGCAATCCAGGCCCGAGACCCCCACCGCCATTTCGCTCATGTATTCTTCTCCAGTGAAAGGCCCGACAAGCGCGCGCAGGCCATGGCAACCGCGCTTGAGGCAACAAATCCGGCTCCCGCTTCGTAAAGCCGGCTTACCAATTCGGTGTCGGTGGACTCCGTCAGCGCGATCCAGGAGCCGCTGCGAACGAAAATCACCGGTGCCTCCGCGGCAGCAACGATTTCGATCGCGGATTTGCCCCACGGTTTCGCAAAAACGGCAACGGGACCGGTGCCATTCGGCACCAGCGATGCAAACAGAACAACAGCGCTGCAGATCAGAAAATAGACGGCCGCAAAACCCTTTGCGAAGCGGCTCATCATGAGACTCCCCTGTACACCTTATCCGGTGTTGAGGATCTCGCTGTAATTTTAATAAAAACTGAATTATCGCAGGGAAACGAAAGAGATATCCGGCTTTTTCGTGGAATTGCCTCAGACAGACTGACGCAGCCGGCGGGCCTCCCTGTCAATTTTCCGGATGCCTTGCCGCAAACGTCTGCCTGCGGCGGAGAGACCGCCGCAGGATGTCCGGGTGCCCGTCAGGGTCAGGCCGGCTGACCGATCCCGGTCGGGCAGGAAACGCCGGTGCCGCCGATGCCGCAATAGCCGGCCGGGTTCTTCGCCAGATACTGCTGATGATAGTCCTCGGCAAAGTAGAACGTGTCCAGCTCGCGGATTTCGGTCGTGATCGATGCGGATACGCCGCCATTGGAGAGGGCCGCCTGATAGGCATCCCTGGTCTTGAGCGCAAGCTCCAGATCGTCCGCCGAATTCACATAGACCGCAGACCTGTACTGGGTGCCGGTGTCATTGCCCTGGCGCATCCCCTGCGTCGGATCGTGGTTTTCCCAGAACACTTTCAACAGGTCTTCCAGTCCGATCACGGCCGGGTCGTAAACGACAAGAACCGCTTCCGTGTGACCGGTCCGCCCGGAGCAGGTCTCGTGATAGGTCGGGTTCGCCGTGTAACCGCCGGCATAGCCGACAGCGGTGACATGAACGCCCGGCAGTTGCCAGAACAGCCGCTCCGCACCCCAGAAACAGCCCATGCCGACAAGCACGGTTTTCATACCATCGGGATAGGGACCGGTCATGGACTTGCCGTTCACGAAATGCGGCTCTTCGGGCACGATGGCCGCGTCACGGCCGGGCAGCGCTTCATCCTTGCCCGGTAACGAGAATTTCTTTGTGAGCATGGTCATGAAGGACATAGGCAAACTCCTGAAAGTGCCGGTCCTAGTCCGTCACATGAAGACAGACCCGGAACGGCGTCACAAGCATTGCCCGTAATGTGGCGTAGTTGCGCGCCGTTTCCAAGTCAGTTCACGAATGCGTGTCTTGCAAGTCCTCAGGCGAATTGCGGCTGAATGCGCCCGCGGCGTGCGCCCATCCAGAGAAAGGCGAGGCCGAGCGGTGCGGCAACGGCCCAGACCGGCCAGGTCATCAGCGTCAGCAGGACGGGATCCCACAGCGCCGGATGAACATGACGCTCGATGGCAGGCTGGAGGATCGGAAACGTGTCCGGAAACAGACCGAACAACAGCTGACCCAGCGGCTGAAGCTGCAGCTGAGACTGGGCAATGGAGGTGCTGGCATCGGAGATGGCGGCAATTATGGCGATGGCAAGAAATGCGAGACCCATCAGGCGAAAAACAAATTTAACAATACTGATCATGTCGGTACCGGCCTTTTTCAAGGTGTCCTTCGTTAAAATCCGTTTCATTTCAAATACGTCGGCCACTTCAAAAACAAAGTGCGCCGCAACGCCCTTAGAGTAATAGCTGATATTTCTTGTTCAATAATTGATATGCAACACATTCTTGTGAGTTTCGCCGGAAAAAGCCGCGCTGAAATATCGCTTCCGGTATACCTCGCGGCACGAAATGCGGCACGTGTTCCACAGCCTCTCACGCCTTCAAAAAAAACCCGTTTGAGCGCTTGCACTTGGGATCAGGCTGAGTATATTGCGCGGCACTCAGGCGGGTTCAGCCTGGAACGGACAGGTGGCCGAGTGGCTGAAGGCGCACGCCTGGAACGCGTGTATACGGGCAACCGTATCGAGGGTTCGAATCCCTCTCTGTCCGCCATATTTTCGACTTACACAGATTTTGCCGCTGGAAGTGGCGAGTGCCTATCTTGGCTGCCGGTGCCGGCTGTCTTTTTCCTGCAAGAAAAGTGGACTTGCCGGCTTTGGAAGCGTTGCGGTGCAGCGAGGTACTTTTGCGGCACAATTCGACGGGGGACGCGGAAGACCCAGTCCCGGCATTGGCCCGGCATTGGCCCGGCATCGCCGCGGGCCGTCCCCGGGCGCACGGCCCTGCAACAGAACTTGTGCTCTCTGACATTCTGCCCGATAAGGCTCGCTCATCCGATGTGAACTTGGAATGCACCGCAGCCGGCCGGGACAACAATGATCAGCAGCAGCCTTCTGGCAAGACAACCAAAAACAATCGCGATCGTCGGCAACGGGCCTGTGACGGCCCTGGACGCACCGAAGATCGACGAAGCAGACCTTGTCCTGAGATTCAACGGTGCACGCGCCTGCGGCGCCGCGGGGCAAAGGGTCGACATCCTGCTGCTCAATCGCGCCCGCGTCTACATGAGCAAGCGCATCAATCCGGTCGCCTTGCACCGGGCCGAAGAGGTCTGGGTGAACGATACGGAAAAGAACGGGCAGGTGGACTGGCTTTTCGACCGCGAATGCAAGGCCTGCTATCTCGGCCTGGAGGCGACCGAGAAGGCCCGCAAGCGGCTTCAGAAATACGATCCGTTCCTGAAGAGCAATCCGACAACAGGAGCCGCGATCGTCGCGGAATTCCTGGACAGTCTGACCGATACGGAATTCCATCTGTTCGGCTTCACGCATCAGGGGCGGCAGCACACGCATGACTGGGACGCGGAAAAGAGATGGTTTGCCGATCTGATCACGGCAGGCGCCCTTGTCTCCCATTCGTCATCCGGTCCGCTGGCGCGCCGCAATCTGGCAGGACACGCAACCTATTGCGCACGCTTCCTGGAAAAGCGGACGAAGCACTACGTCTTCAACAGGGTGCTGCATTCTGGCGAAGCAACCAAGCGCAGGATTTTCGGCGTCGACGCCAGCGCTTGAGTTTCCGGCGCGCACCGGCGTCTACCGGTCCGCAAGGCGCGTCCGCGAACATTGTCCCGGTTCTCTTGACAGACTTTCCCGCCGACTTTAAGCCACAAGCGACATTAAGGTCTTGTTCAAATCCGGGTTGCTTGCGTGCTCTTCGACTTCAATGACAGTCATCACAAATACAGAGAACTGTTCGATGAATTCCCGGAAATTGAAAACCACGATTTCCGGTTCACGAAGTGCACCTGCGGAAGCACCAGATCGTATGTCGTCTCCACGGTCTCGCGGCACAGGAACTTCCTGCCGATCGTCGCATGCTCGGATTGCGGCACCCTGCGGGCCAATCCCTATTTCACGGATGCGACGGCCGCGCATTACTACAGCACCGTCTACGGCAAGGTAAAACGCAAGGCCCGGACGCCGGAGACGCTTTTTGCCAACCAAAAAGCAAAGTCGCTTGCTCCGTTTCTTGCCGGACTCGGCGAAGACTTCGATACGGTGCTCGATTTCGGCGGCGGCGCCGGCGGCAAGACCTTCGATCTCATCGCACACGGGAAAACCGTTTCACTTCACGAAGTGGAAGACGAGTACAGCCAGTTTGCATTCACCCAGGGCATCCGGCCTTACGACAAATCGCAAACATACGACCTCGTCGTGGTGTCGCATGTGATCGAGCACATGATCGATCCGGGCGCTCAAATGGCAGATCTCATTCGGAACTGCTGTACGCAGAACGGATTGCTCTATGTTGCAACACCGATCATCGACCGGCAACGCGCCAGACAGTGGCTGCAACACTTTCACATTGCCCACAAATACTACTTCACCCACGATTCGCTTATCGGCCTGATGGCGGGTCTCGGCTGCACGCTGGTGGCGCATAACAATGCCGACGGTTTCCTGTTCCGCGTCGGCGGCGAGCCGGATCAGGATTTTGTCGCCAGGTGCTATGCCAGCGGCGCACGCAAGACCAGGTCGCTTGTCGAGGCGGACTCTAAACCGTCGCTGAAACGTCTCTTGCGGTTATTCACCGGTTGGCGTCCGGAGCCTCATAGCCTGAAGGGCAAATGAACGGCCATCATATCGCCATCCGGAAACAGGCCGGAATGGTTGTGACAGACGTCTTGCCTACACAAAGGCAAGGCTAAAAATCAGCTGAATTCTCCGCCTCCTTTCACTTTGTGCCGAGAGCAACGATGGAACAATCCAATGCGGCAAATGTGGCATTGATTATTCAAGTTATTGGAAATAGTTTGCGTCGAAATTCAGATTCGAGGGTTGCGCAAGATGCTTAATATTTTTGTTGGTTTTGACACTAGGGAAGCCGTTGCATTTCACGTCTGCGCGAACAGTCTGACCCGGCTCTCCAGCGATATGCTGGCGATTTCACCGATCTCCCTGAACAATCTGAAAACCTACCAGGAAACCCATACCGACGGCTCGAACCATTTCATCTATACACGCTTCCTCATTCCGCACCTCATGAACTACAACGGCTGGGCGCTGTTTCTGGATGGCGACATGATCGTGCGGGACGACATTGCCAAGCTTTTTGCCATGCGCGATGAAAGCAAGGCCGTGATGTGTGTGCATCACGACTACAAGACACGGCAGCACACCAAGTATCTCGGATCCAAGAACGAGGACTACCCTCGGAAGAACTGGTCCAGCGTGGTGCTTTGGAACTGCGGGCACCCGGCCAACCGGACGGTCACACCGGATTTTGTCATGGAAGCAACGGGCGCTCAATTGCACCGCTTCACCTGGCTTTCCGACGACCTGATCGGAGAATTGCCGATCGAATGGAACTGGCTGCCGGATGAATTCGGTCCGAACCCGGACGCAAAGCTGCTGCATTTCACCCTGGGCACGCCCTGTTTCCATGAATATGCGAATTCGCCGATGGCAGCGGAATGGCACCGGGAAAAACTTCTCGCAAACTACTCTTCGCAGCAGGTCATCGACGGTCCGTTCGACTGACGGTCGCTGGCGGTTTCTCGCATTGCCCGTCTGTGGTTCGGTGGCAGACAATCAGCGTCCGGTACTCTTCCGGGAAGGGTTTCTCGCAACAGGGATACCGGAGGGCATCATTGCGCGTTCAGGCCGCGGTGGTCTCCGTTTCCAGACCGGCGATGGCCGTGCGGTTGCCTTCTTCGATGTTCTGCAGAACGATTTCCATCGCAATTTCGGGCGACATACGCGTTTCATCCTGAAGGGCGATCAGGTTGCCCACGAGCTGACTTGAGACTGCCAGAAGTTCGGCGGCACAGAAGCTCTCCTGATGCCTGCACAAGACGCTCACCAGTTCCCGGCGCAGCAGGAAATGTTTATCTTTCGGAGCAGCATGTTTCACGATCTTGTCTCCAGAACAAATAAAACGGCCGACTTTCGAGGCGCCTGGCCAGATCGGCAAACCCAATGTTGCAATCAAATGAAGGCGCGTACCGGATCAGGCATCTGAACAGGTTCTCGCTCACCAAAAAATACTAAGCACTGCGTAATTCTTGTGCACCCCGATCAAAACGGGACGAAATTTCAAGTAGACACCCAAATTTTCCAGCATCCACTTTTTCAATATACTTAAATAAACTCAAAATTTCAATCAGATGAACTTTGCCAGACTTCAAACCGTCTTTTTGACAACGGCAAAACTGACATGTAATCCGGCTCAAGCCTGATCTGCCTTGCAACCGCGAGGACGGCAAAAAAAGCAAAAAAGGCGCGGCCAGAGCCGCGCCTCCAAACCGCGCAAATAATTTCAGTCAGGCCCGGCCTTTCCAGGGCACGAGCACCCGCTCGGCCATACGCATCAGGATGTCGATGCTGTATCCGACAATGCCGATCAGGATGATCCCCATGATGACGATGTCGGTCAGCTGGAACTTCGACGCCGCGATAATCATCATGCCGGCGCCCTTCTGCGCCGCGACGAGTTCCGCCGCAACAACCGTTCCCCAGCAGACGCCCATGGCGACCCGCGCGCCGGTGAAAATCTCCGGAAGCGAGTTGGGGACGATCACGTAGCGCAGGATCTGACGCTTGTTGGCACCCAGCGAGAAAGCGGCATGGACCTTGCTGATGTTCACGCCGGAAACACCGGCGCGCGCGGCAATGGTCATGATCCAGAGCGCGGCAAGGAACAGAAGCACGATCTTGCCGGTTTCCCAGATGCCGAACCAGATGATGACCAGCGGGATCAGCGCCAGGGGCGGAACCGGCCGCATGAATTCGACGATGGGGTCGAACCAGCCGCGCACCCAGCTGGAAAGCCCCATGGCATATCCGAGCGGAATACCTACGATGGCACCGGCAACGAAGCCCCCGACAACACGCAATAGCGACCAGCCGAGATGCTCCCAGAGTGTGAAGTTCTGGTAGCCCTCGGAGGCGATTTCGCCAAAGCGGCTGACCACGGCTTCGGGAGACGGCATCCAGATGGGCTCCATCTGCAGGCCCTTGTCAGGCTCGAAGTTCAGCGAGCCTTTCGGGGTCATGCTGACAGTTCCGTTCGCCACGGGAACCGTCTGACCGGGCTCGATCGCCTGACCGTCCACCGCCGTGACACGGGCCCCATCTCCGTCGTTGCGCGTGACGCGCAACAGAACCGACCGCCAGGCACCGACGGTGCCGGAATCGTTCTGGGCGAGACCCTCAGTTGTGGCGATTTCCGGGTCGTCAATCTTTGCACCCGGTTCGTGGACGATGACGTCCACCGTGGCTTCGCCGGTCTCACCGGCATCGTTGACCACGGAATAGGTGAAGCTGGTTTCCCCGGTGAACGGACCGGGGACATGAAACGGCACAAGTTTCGACCCGGTGAACGCACCCCAGATGAAAAAGATCACGATGACCGAGATGACAGAGGCAGCGCGATTCGGTCGGATGGCACTTTCATCGCCGAAGGTCACGGTTTTCAGGCTGGTGAAATCCTGCCCGCGCTGCATGATGCTGCTGAGATAGCTCACCAGGAAATAGCTGGCGAGGAACAGGCCGGCATATACGAGGAAGACAACTGATCCGGTCATGCTGCTGTCTCCGATCGGCCCATGATTTCCTCTTCCATTTCCCAGATCATCGAGAGGATCTCCTCACGCGTTTCCCCGAAACCATCGCTTTTCTTGACTTCGCGAAGGTCCGCCTCAACACCGCGATCGGCAAATGGCAGACGATATTCCTTGTGAATGCGTCCGGGCCGAGGCGCCATGACGAGCAGACGCTCGCCAAGAAGCAGCGCCTCTTCCACGGAGTGCGTGATCAGAATGACGGTCTTGCCGGTTTCCTTCCAGAGCTTCAGAACGAGGCCCTGCATTTTCTCGCGCGTCAGCGCGTCAAGGGCACCGAGCGGTTCGTCCATCAGGATGACATCCGGGTCGTTGGCGAGACAGCGCGCGAGGGCGACACGCTGCTGCATGCCGCCGGACAGCTCGTAAACCGCCTTTTCCTTGAAGTCCTGCAAGCCGACCGTTTCGAGCAGATGATCCACGATCTGGTCACGTTCGCGCTTGGGGGTCGATTTCATGCGCGGTCCGAATTCGACATTCTTGCGCACGTTCATCCACTCGAACAGAGCGCCCTTCTGGAACACCATGCCCCGTTCGGCATTCGGCCCGGTGACAACGTGGCCGTTCATGCGCACCTGTCCGCCGGTGGGTGCCAGAAAGCCCGCAACGATGTTCAAGAGTGTGGTCTTGCCGCAACCCGACGGCCCCAGGACCGACATGATTTCACCGGTCTTCAGCTCAATGGACACGTCCTTGAGCGCTTGTACATGTGTTCCGTTGGGAAGATCGAAACGCATGGAGAGATTTTCGATATGGAGGCCGTCCATTGCCTGTCATCTCCTGCAGCTTGAAAGGAGGGAGTGCGGGGGGGCCGGACCCGGCCGCCCCGCGTGTTGCAGGGATGTTATCTTACTCTGTGTTGGTGGCTGCCAGATAGCTGGAATCCACGGTGTCGACATAGCTGTCGAGCGCCTGCGGGATCGAACCGGCTTCCTGGAAGACATCCGCCACACCGAGCATGAAGGTCTGGACGTTGCCGCCCATCCACTTGTCGCTCAGCTTCTCTTCAACATTCGGGAACGTGAAGGTTGCAAGCGTAGAAGCAGTTGCGTCCACGTCCATGCCCGCATCCTTGGCGATGACCGCGATCATCTCGTCCTTGTTGTCACCCTTGTTCCACATGGCGTTCGCCTCGGCGGTCACCTTGAGGAACTTGGTCAGCATTTCGCTTTCCTCTGCGGCGAAATCGGACGGGACACTGATGCCGTCAAATACAAGAATGCCGAGTTCTTCCTTTTCGGCACCGGTCAGAAGCACGTTGCCGTGTTCGACCATCCGGCGCAGCGCGCCACCCCAGCCACAGACCATGTCCAGGCTGCCCTGTGCGAAGGCGGCGGCCCCGTCGGCAGGTGCCATATCGACGATTTCCATCGTCGTGATGTCGACACCGAAATGCTTCATCTGGGACAGGAAGCCATAGTGGGCCGCGGTTCCGATCGGAACACCGACCTGCTTGCCTTCCAGTTCCTTGGCATTGTTCTTGTCGATCTCGAGAGCTTCGGCCACGACGCAGTTGTCGTTTTCGGAGTAGCTCACCGCGATGTCCGTCAGGATGATGTCCTGACCGGCGGACGCTGCAACCACGAAGGGCGGTACGCCCTGGCTGACGGCGATCTGAACGTCGCCGGACGCCATCGCAGCAGACATTGCCGTGCCGGTGTCAAACGACACCCAGTTGATGTTGACGCCGAGCTCTTTTTCATAAAGGCCTTTTTCCTTGGCGTACTGGAACGGCATCGGCCACTCCAGGAAGTAGGCCACGGTCAGGTCCTCGGCGTATGAATTTGCCGGCAATCCGCTCATGAATGCCAGAGCTGCGAATGTGCCTAAAAGTTTTGATCTGTAGGTCATTGATTTTTTCTCACTGTTCCCTCGGTACATTACAGACGCGCAGATTTTCCTGTCTCGTGCCGCTCTCCTCGAATATCGGCTTGCCTGCATGGCGAAAATGGTTACGACAGAACGGCGCGGTTACAATAGAAACACTGATCTGGATCTATTGTATATCTTTATCTGGCCCTATATGTCCCCGCCGGGCCGTGTTGACTGAAAACAATTGGTGCAACGGACTGCTTGAATTGTGAGCAGGCGCACAAAAAATCGCTTGCGCAGTCCGAAACGAATTCACCCTTTTCGCGTCCATAACCCGCAGCTTTGAAAGGACATCGCCATGAACGTCGCTGCTTCACCGAATGATCTGAGCGAAATCATTGAAGCCGACCGCAACCACGTCTGGCATCATCTGCTTCAGCACAAGGCGCTGGAGACGATCGACCCCAAAATCATGGTTGAAGGCAAGGGCATGAAGCTCTGGGATGCGACCGGCAAGGAACATCTCGATGCGGTCTCCGGTGGTGTGTGGACCGTCAATGTCGGCTATGGGCGCGAGTCCATCGCGGATGCCATTCGCGACCAGCTCGTGAAGCTGAACTATTTTGCGAACTCCGCCGGGTCCATCCCCGGCGCGCTGTTTTCCGAACGGCTGATTTCCAAGATGCCGGGCATGAGCCGGGTCTATTTCACCAATTCGGGCACCGAGGCCAACGAAAAGGCCTTCAAGATGGTTCGCCAGATCGCGCACAAGCGCTTCGGCGGCAAGAAACACAAGATCCTCTATCGCGAGCGCGACTATCACGGGTCGTCGATCACGGCGATCTCTGCCGGCGGGCAGCAGGAGCGGAATGCGCAGTACGGCCCCTATACGCCTGGTTTCGTCGAGGTCCCGCATTGCTGCGAATACCGCGCGCAGTGGGATGTCGAGAACTACGGCGAACGCGCCGCAGACGCCATCGAGGAGGTCATCCTGCGCGAAGGCCCGGACACGGTGGGGGCGCTCTGCCTGGAGCCGGTCACCGCTGGCGGCGGCGTGATTACACCGCCCCAGGGTTACTGGGACCGGGTTCAGGAAATCTGCAAGAAATACGACATCCTGCTTCATATCGACGAGGTGGTCTGCGGCGTCGGGCGCACGGGCACCTGGTTCGGCTACCAGCACTACGGAATCAAGCCGGATTTCGTGACAATGGCCAAGGGCGTCGCTTCAGGCTACGCGGCAATTGCCTGCATGGTCACGACGGAAGAGGTCTTTGACATGTTCAAGGATGATGCGTCCGACCCGATGAGCTTCTTCCGCGATATTTCAACCTTTGGCGGATGTACGGCCGGCCCGGCCGCCGCGCTCGAGAACATGCGCATCATCGAAGATGAAGGCCTCCTGGACAACACGACCCGAATGGGCGATCGGCTGATGTCGAACCTCAACGGCCTGATGGAAAAGCACAAGGTTGTCGGCGATGTGCGCGGCAAAGGCCTCTTCTGCGGCGCAGAACTGGTCGCGGACCGTGCCACGAAAGAACCGGTTGCTGAAAAGCAGATGCAGGCGGTCGCTGCGGACTGCATGGCACAAGGCGTCATCATCGGTGTCAGCAACCGCGCCGTTCCCGGTCTCAACAACGTCATCTGCCTGTCTCCGGCGCTGATTGCCGGCGAAAGCGACATCGATCACATCAGCGACGCGATCGACGGTGCGCTGACACGCGTCTTCGGCTGACGGCGTCTCCTCCCGGCTCTTGCCCTCAGGCTGCAAGAGCCGGACTTCAGCCTTTGTTGCTTGCCCGCGCGGCCCCGGCCTTGAGCCGGGGCCTTTTGCGTGGCGCTGCTCGGGTTCCGGATCGGGTCCGGGACGGCGCTGGGTGTTTGTTGAACGCACGCGACAAGCACGCCCCCTTACCCCCGCACCTTGTTGCCCTCCCATTTCACCGGTCGTCCCATGGCTCGACCATGGGACCCATGCCGTGACCTTTCCCGGATCGGGGATATGAGTTTGGGGCGCCGGAACGGCCTGGATTGCCGGATCAAGTTCGGCAATGACGGGTCATTTAGGTTTTCCAGGACGAACGGACCATTGGCGCCTGAACGCGTTGGTGAAAGCACAGAGTTGAACAGAGCGTCACTGCCCCTTGTTCGCCGCCGCCCCGGCCCTGAGCCGGAGCCGCCTGCCAAACGCTGAGCAGGTCCCGGATCAAGTCCGGGACGGCGCGGTTTTTTTGCTTGCAGGCCGCAGGCCTCCTCTTTGCCATCGCCCGGGGTGACAGCCGGGATGCCTTGGCTTGCAACTTTGACGGTCTCAACGGGAATTGCCAAATATTTCCGGATGGCTATGCTATAGGTCCACAAACAACAAAAATTAGGGCCAGATATGGCGATTCCGGCAGAGACATTCTTTCTCCGGCCAGACAATGAAACGTCCCTCCAACAGCAGATCCAGCGACTGGTCGTGGAAGCGATCCTGTCGGGGCGCTGCCTGCCGGGGGAGAAAATGCCGTCTTCGCGCAAGCTTGCCGAGCATCTCGGCGTTGCCAGGATCACGGTCACGATCGCCTATACCGAACTGGTTTCGAACGAGTATCTCGTTTCCAGGGGACGGTCGGGCTATTTCGTTGCGCAGACAGCCCCGAGCCGGCCGAAATTCTCGCTTCCCAATCAATCCGACAAGGCGCAGGTGGACTGGTCGAAGACCATCGGGCAGCGCTTTTCCGAACATGTGCCGCTCGTGCGGCCCGACAACTGGCGCGATTACAAGTATCCGTTCATCTATGGCCAGTCGGATTCAAGGCTGTTCGACCATCACAACTGGCGAAACTGCGCGCTCAAGGCCGTCGGGCGCAAGGACTTCGACACGCTGGCAACCGACTATTACGAGCGTGACGATCCCATGCTGGTCGAGTTCATTCTGCGCCAGATCCTGCCGAGGCGCGCGATCACGGCGCGGCCGGAGGAAATCCTGATCACGATGGGCGCGCAGCATGCGCTCTGGATCACGGCCCAGATCCTTCTGACCCAAAGACGCACCGCCGCCATCGAGAACCCCTGCTATCCCGGGCTCCGCCAGATCCTGAGCCAGACCCGTTGCAACACGGTTGCGGTCGATGTCGATGCGGCCGGCATGCCACCGGAGGATTTGCCCGAGGACGCCGACGTCGTCTTCACGACGCCCAGCCACCACTGTCCGACCAATGCGACAATGCCCGTGTCGCGGCGCGAACGGTTGCTTGATCTTGCCGCGCGCCGGGGTTTCATCATCGTGGAGGATGACTACGAATTCGAGATCTCCTTCCTGAAGTCGCCCTCGCCCGCACTGAAATCCCTCGATCCGACCGGATCGGTCATCTATGTCGGCTCGTTTTCCAAGTCCCTGTTCCCCGGGCTGAGGCTCGGCTATCTGGTCGCGTCCGAGCCTTTCATCCGCGAGGCGCGGGCCCTGCGCTCGCTGGTGCTGCGGCATCCGCCCGGGCTCATTCAGCGCACCGCCGCCTATTTCCTGTCGCTCGGCCACTATGATGCCCAGATCGCCCGCATGGGGCGCATCTACCGGAAACGCAGATCGATCATGGAGCAGAGCATGATGGAAAACGGCCTGGCCCAGATCGGTCAGGGCACATTCGGAGGGTCGTCCTTCTGGATGAAAGCCGGAGAAGGTGTCGATAGTTCCAGGCTGGCGATGCAGTTGCGCGAAGACGGCGTTCTGATCGAGGCCGGGCGCGCCTTTTTCGCTCAGGGTGAAGAACAGCCCGGGCACTATCGCCTTGCCTATTCCTCGATCGCTTCGGCACGGATTCCCGACGGCATTTCGCACATTGCCAAGCGCATGAACGAAGCCGCCGCGTGAGGCAATTTCCGCCCAAAAGCTGCCTGTAACCGCGCTCCTGGAAAGCCGCGTATGAAAAAGTTCGTGAGCGCGTGAAAATTTTGTTGATTTTTTCATAATCCGGAATGAAATTATCCGTGAAATTTTCACGGACGGATCGCCGGAATGGAAATGAGCAGCCTGGGCGAAGATCTCAGAGCCCTTCGCACAACTCGGAAAATGACACTTGAGGACCTTGCCCAGAGGCTCGGCCGGTCCGTCGGCTGGCTGTCCCAGATCGAACGGGACATCTCGACGCCGCGCCTGTCCGACCTCCGTCAGATTGCCGATATTTTCGACGTGCCGCTCTCCATCTTTTTCGGCAGCGCCGACGCACCCGATGCCGAAAAGGGACGGATCGTGCGGTCATCCGCCCGGCGCATCATCGGTGAACGCGACGCCGGACTTGTCGAGGCGCTGGTGTCGCCGGATCTCACCGACGATTTCGAAATGATCCACTCCACGTTTCAACCCGGCTCGAGCCGGAAGAGCCCCATTTCACGCCCCACGCAGGAGCTTGCCTACATGATCTCGGGCAAGCTGGACATCTGGCTGGATGACGATGCCTTCACCGTGACCACCGGAGACAGTTTCCGCATCCGCAATGCCTCCTATCGTTGGGCCAACCCCTACTCGGAACCCGCAGTCGCCGTCTGGGTGATTTCCCCGCCGGTCTACTGAACCTTTCAAGAGGAAAGCTGAAGAATGTCAGTTCCCACTACAGCCCGTGTTGTCATCATCGGTGGCGGCGTCGTCGGAGTGTCCACCCTTTATCACCTGGCAAAGGCTGGCTGGTCCGACTGCGTGCTTCTGGAAAAAAACGAGCTCACCGCCGGGTCCACCTGGCACGCGGCAGGCAACTGCCCGACCTTCTCCGCCAGTTTCGGCATCATGAACATCCAGCGTTATTCGCTGGAGCTTTACCGGGGTCTGGCGGAAGAGGTCGACTATCCGCTCAATTATCATGTCAGCGGATCGCTCCGCCTCGCGCACACGCAAGAGCGGATGAGGGAATTCGAATATGTGGCAGGCATGGGCCGCCACATGGGCGTGGACATGGAAATGTGTACGCCGGAGCAGATGCAGGAGCGTTATCCGTTCATGGAGATCCATGATCTTGAAGGCGGCCTGTGGGACCCGCTCGACGGGGACATCGATCCGGCGCAGGTCACCCAGGCGCTTGCCAAGGGCGCCCGGTCGCACGGCGCCAAGATCCTGCGTTTCACCCCGGCAACCGGCGTCAGCCGCGAAAACGGCGAATGGATCGTGCACACGGAAAAGGGCGACATCCGCTGCGAATACGTTGTCAACGCCGCTGGCTATTATGCGGAACGCGTCGGCGAATGGTTCCTGCCCTTTGGCGGCCGGCCAGTGCCGCTTGCCGTCATGAGCCACCAGTATTTCCTGACCGAACCGGTGCCCGAGATTGCCGCGTGGAGCGAAAAGCACGGACGCAAGCTGCCCCTGCTCAGGGACGTGGACACCTCTTACTATCTCCGCCAGGAAACGACCGGCTTCAACCTCGGTCCCTATGAGCGCAACTGCCAGTCCGCCTGGACGCGGGCCGACGACCCGATGCCCGACGACTTCAGCTTCCAGCTCTATCCCGACGATCTGGACCGGCTGGAATGGTACATCGAGGATGCCATGGCGCGCGTGCCGCTGCTCGGAACGCAAGGTGTCAGCCGCAACATCAACGGCCCCATTCCCTATGCGCCGGACGGCCTTCCCATGATCGGCCCGATGCCGGGTGTCCCCAATGCCTTCGAGGCGCACACCTTCACCTTCGGCATCGCCCAGGGCGGCGGCGCAGGCAAGGTCGCGGCCGAATGGATCATGCACGGATGCACCGAATGGGACATGTGGGCTGTCGACCCGCGCCGCTACACCGACTACACGGACAAGCAGTACTGCATCGACAAGGCCATGGAAGTCTACGGCCACGAATATGCAATGCACTTCCCGCATCACAGCTGGCCTGCCGGCCGCGACCGCAAACTGTCTCCCAACCATGCGAAAATTGTCGAGCTGGGCGGACAGATGGGGGCGTTCAACGGCTGGGAGCGCGCCAACTGGTTCGCCAAGGACGGTGACGACACGTCCGAAGCGGCAACACAGACCTGGTCGCGGTCCGGCCCGTGGCAGCCGCGCGTCAAGGAAGAGTGCGAAGCCGTTCGCGATGGCGTCGGCGTGCTCGACCTGTGCGGCTTCTCCCGCTTCAGCCTGACCGGTGAAGGTGCAGCCGAGTGGCTGCGCGGAAAGATTGCCGGCGGACTGCCCAAGGCTGGCCGCATGAACCTCGGCTACTTCCCCGATCATCGCGGGCGCGTGCTCACCGAAATGTCGCTGATCCGGCACGGCGAAGACGACTTCACCCTGATCACGGCGGCCGTCGCACAATGGCATGATCGCGATCTTCTGAAATCGGACATGCCCGAGGGGCTGACACTCACGGACCGTACGACCGAGATGACGACCCTGATCGTGGCCGGACCGAAATCCCGCGAGCTGTTCCAGGGCCTGACGGACGCGGATCTGTCGCTCGGCTGGCTGACCCATCAACAGACGACCGTTGCGGGCAAGCCCGCCATGCTGGTGCGCGTGTCCTTCACCGGCGAACTCGGCTGGGAAGTTCATGCGGCCATGGAAGACATGCCCGCCATCTATGACGCGATCCTGGAAGCCGGCGCGAAACCGTTCGGCATGTTTGCGCTCAACGCACTGCGGATCGAGAAGGGTTACCGGACCTGGAAAGGTGATCTTTCAACCGACTATTCCATGTTCGAGAGCGGGCTTGGGCGTTTTGTCAAACTCGACAAGCCGCAGGATTTTCCAGGCAAGCAGCCGCTCATGATCGAGAAGCAACAAGGGTCTTCCAAGGGCTTCGTTACCCTTGTCGTGGACGCGGGCGACCATGATGCGCCGTATATGTCCAGCTTGCTGAAGGACGGTGAAATCGTCGGGGAAGTGACATCCTGCGACTGGGGCTACCGGGTCAACGCCTGCATTGCGCTCGGCGTGGTCCGGGCGGGACTGGACGCGCCCGGCACCGAGCTCGAACTTGAAGTCTACGGCCAGAAGCACAAGGCAGTCGTGCAGGCGGATCAGCCGCTGTGGGACCCTGAAAACGAGCGGCTTCGAGCCTGACGAAAACGGTGAAAACCAAGCGAAACCTGCCGGCATGATTTGGGAGGAGATTGCATGAGCGGAGCTGAAGTGAAACAACGCCGTCGCGCCGGGGGCCGTTCGGCCCGCACAGCGGCCCGTTCAAGGCCGCTGGACGAGGCAGTCCGGCCGGTCAGGCCGGGCATGCCCGGCGGGTTCTACCAGGTGCTGAAGGACACGGATGTCCAGCGCATTCATGAAGCTGCCCTTCAGGCGCTTGAAGTCATCGGCTTCGCGTCCGCGCCTCCATCGGGAAGAGCCATCCTGACGGGTGCCGGGGCGATCGAGGGTGAAGACGGACGCATCCGCTTTCCGCGCGCACTGGTCGAGGACATGCTGGCCAAGGCCGCGCGCGATATCACCCTGAAGGCGCGGGATCCGAAATTCGATCTGCACCTGTCGGGCAAGAACGTGCATTTCGGGACGGCCGGCGCCGCGGTGCATATCGTGGACCCCAAAACGGGGGACTACCGCAACCCGAACGTCCAGGACATGTACGACATTGCGCGCCTGGTGCAGCAGCTGGACAACGTTCACTTTTTCCAGCGCCCCGTTGTCTGCCGTGAATTCGAGTCGCCGCGCGATCTTGATGTGAACACGGTCTATGCCGCCTGCGCCGGGACAACGAAGCATATCGGCACTTCCTTCACGGAAGCCGCCAATGTAGCCCCGGCAATGGAGCTTCTGCACCTGATGGCCGGAGGGGAAGACGCCTGGCGCGAACGTCCCTTCGTTTCCAACAGCAACTGCTTCGTGGTCCCGCCGCTCACCTTCGCGGAAGAGAGCTGCGAAGTGATGGAAGCCTGCATTCACGCCGGCATGCCTGTCCTGCTTCTGTCCGCCGGTCAGGCCGGGGCAACCGCGCCCGCGCCGATTGCGACAGCGGTGGTTCAGGCGGTCGCCGAATGCCTTGCCGGGGTGGTCTATGTCAACGCGATCAAGCCAGGCCACACGGCGATGTTCGGGACATGGCCTTTCGTCAGCGACCTGCGCACCGGGGCCATGTCCGGCGGCAGCGGTGAACAGGCCTTGCTCAGTTCCGCCTGCGCGCAGATGCATCACTTCTACGGTCTTCCGGGCGGTGCTGCCGCGGGCATCGCCGACAGCAAGCTTCCCGACATGCAGGCCGGATGGGAACAGGGCATCAGCAACGTGATGGCGGGGCTGTCCGGCCTCAACATGGTCTACGAGGCCGTCGGCATGCACGCCTCCCTGCTGGGCTTCTGCAAGGAATCGCTGGTGCTCGGCAATGACATGCTCGGCCAGGTGCTGCGCTGCGTGCGCGGGATCGAGGTCAAGGACGAGTTCGTCGACATCGACGTCATCCGGTCCGTCGTCCTCGACGGCCCCGGCCACTACCTCGGTCACGATCAGACGCTGCAGCTGATGCAGAGCGAATACATCTATCCCGACCTTGCCGACCGTACGAGTCCGAAAGAATGGGAAGAGCGCGGCAGGCCGATGCTGCTCGACAGTGCCCAGGAGAAAATACACCAGATCCTGTCGGCGGATGGGCACACATTCGATGACGCCACCGACGCAGCCCTGCATGCCGCACAACCGCTGTCCGAACTCGTCAGACCCTGAAACCCGACATTTACGCGTAATCAAACGGAAAGAGTAAAAAGTGACACCTCCATCAAAAGCCCGCGTCGTTGTTATCGGTGGAGGCGTGGTCGGATGTTCCGTCGCCTATCACCTGACCAAGAAAGGCTGGACCGATGTCGTCCTGCTGGAGCGGAAGCAGCTGACATCCGGGACGACCTGGCATGCCGCAGGGCTGATCGCACAGCTGCGGGCGACGGAGAACATGACGCGCCTGGCCAAGTACAGCCAGGAGCTTTACGGCAGTCTGGAGGCGGAGACAGAGGTTGCCACCGGGTTCCGGCGGTGCGGGTCGATCACGGTGGCCCTGACGGAGGAGCGCAAGGAGGAGATCTTCCGCCAGGCCTCGATGGCACGCGCATTCGGTGTCAAGGTCGAGGAAATCTCGCCGGACGAAGTCAAATCGCGCTACGAGCATCTCAACACCGAGGATGTCGTGGCCGGGGTCTACCTGCCGCTGGATGGTCAGGGCGATCCCGCCAACATAGCGCTCGCGCTCGCAAAGGGCGCGCGCATGGGCGGCGCCAAGGTCATGGAGCGGGTGAAGGTGACCGGGCTGGTGAAATCCGGAAAGCGGGTCACCGGCGTGGAGTGGCAGACCGCCGACGGCACCGGCACGATCGAATGCGATCATGTGGTCAACTGTGCCGGCATGTGGGGCCATGAACTCGGCCGCATGGCCGGGGTCAATGTGCCGCTGCATGCATGCGAACACTTCTACATCGTCACCGAGAACGTGCCCGGTCTGACCCAGTTGCCCGTGCTGCGGGTCCCCGACGAGTGCGCCTACTACAAGGAAGACGCAGGCAAGATCCTGCTTGGAGCCTTTGAGCCCAATGCCAAGCCCTGGGGCATGAAGGGCATTCCGGACGACTTCGAGTTCGATCAGCTGCCGGAGGATTTCGATCACTTCGAACCAATCCTCGAAGCTGCCGTGAACCGGCTGCCGCTTCTGGCCGAAACCGGGATCCACACGTTCTTCAACGGTCCGGAAAGTTTCACACCGGACGATGCCTACCATCTCGGTCTTGCACCCGAACTCGACAATTTCTGGGTCGCCGCCGGGTTCAACTCCATCGGAATTCAGTCCGCCGGCGGGGCCGGTATGGCGCTCGCCGAATGGATGGACACGGGCGAAAAACCGTTTGACCTGGGCGACGTCGACATTTCGCGGATGCAGCCGTTCCAGGGCAACCGGCACTACCTGTTCGAGCGGTCGAAGGAAACGCTCGGTCTTCTCTACGCCGACCACTTCCCCTACCGCCAGAAGGCGACGGCAAGGGGCGTGCGCAGGACGCCGTTCCACGAACACCTGAAGGCAAACGGGGCGGTTTTCGGCGAGCTTGCCGGTTGGGAACGCGCCAACTGGTTTGCCGATGAAGGCCAGGAACGGGAGTACCAGTACAGCTGGAAGCGTCAGAACTGGTTTGAAAACGCGGCACGCGAACACAGGGCGGTCCGCGAGAATGTCGGTATCTACGACATGTCCTCCTTCGGCAAGATCCGGATCGAGGGTCCGGATGCCGAAGCCTTCCTGAACCATGTCGGCGGCGGCGACTATTCCGTTCCGGTCGGCAAGATCGTCTACACGCAATTGCTCAACGATCGCGGCGGTATCGAAGCCGACGTGACCATTACGCGCCTTTCGGAGACGGCCTATCTGATGGTGACGCCCGCGGCGACCCGACTGGCGGATGAGACCTGGCTCCGGCGTCATGCCGGCGAGCGCAGGGTCGTTATCACCGACGTCACCGCCGGAGAAGCCGTGCTGGCGGTCATGGGGCCGAACTCCAGGGCGCTGCTGCAACGGGTCTCGCCCAATGATTTCAGCAACGCGACAAATCCGTTCGGCACGGCACAGGAGATTGAAATCGGCCTGGGCCTCGCCCGCGTCCACCGGGTTACCTATGTCGGTGAACTCGGCTGGGAACTCTACATCTCGTCCGACATGGCAGGCCACGTTTTCGAGGTCCTGCATGAAGCGGGGCAGGATCTCGATGCAAAACTGTGCGGCATGCACATGATGGATTCATGCCGGATCGAAAAAGGGTTCCGGCATTTCGGTCACGACATCACCTGCGAGGATCATGTCCTGGAGGCGGGGCTCGGTTTTGCGGTCAAGCGGGACAAGCCGGATTTCATCGGCCGCGACGCCGTTCTGCGCAAGCGCGAGGCCGGGCTCGACAAGCGGCTCGTCCAGTTCCGCCTGACGGAGCCGGAACCGCTTCTCTATCACGCCGAGCCGATCCTCAGGAATGGCGACGTCGTCGGCTTTCTGAGCAGCGGTAACTACGGTCACACGCTGGGGGGCGCAGTGGGTCTGGGCTACGTGCCCTGCCCCGGCGAAACCGCCGAGCAGTTGCTCAGTTCCGCTTACGAGATCGAGGTTGCCGGAACCCGCGTGAAGGCAGAGGCGTCGCTCAAACCGCTCTACGACCCCAAATCGGAGCGGGTCAAGGTCTAGCTGCAACGGTCAAGCGCTTCTTTTTGCCTGACTTCTTGGTCCCGGAAAAAAGAAAAGATCGAGCAAAATTTAATTTTTTGAGACCTATTGTCTCAATTTTTTAAATCCGTTATCAATAAAACCGCATTGCGCGGGAGAGGCTTTGGCGCAATCTGGTCTTATTGTGTCTCACAAACTGGCCCTAAGTGAGCAGTAACAAGTCGAGTTAAATCGCGTCTCAACGCAGTATCTGCGAGACAGGTTTTTCTTGAATTCACGGGAGTATTCGACATGAAAATGACGACTGAAGAAGCATTCGTCAAAGTGCTTCAGGCGCACGGAATTGAGCACGCGTTTGGCATTATCGGCTCCGCATTCATGCCGATCTCCGACCTGTTCCCGGATGCCGGCATCAAATTCTGGGACTGTGCCCACGAGGGTTCCGGCGGCATGATGGCCGACGGCTACACCCGTTCCACCGGCAAGGTCAGCATGATGATCGCCCAGAACGGACCCGGGATCACCAACTTCGTCACCGCCGTCAAGACCGCCTACTGGAACCACACGCCGCTCCTACTGGTGACGCCGCAGGCCGCCAACAAGACGCTTGGGCAAGGCGGTTTCCAGGAAGTCGAGCAGATGGCCCTGTTCAAGGACATGGTCGCCTACCAGGAAGAAGTGCGCGATCCGACCCGTGTCGCCGAAGTGCTGAACCGGGTAATCCTGCAAGCCAAGCGCGCCAGCGCGCCGGCGCAGATCAACATGCCGCGCGATTTCTGGACCCAGGTCATCGACATCAACCTGCCCGCGATCGTTGAGTTCGAGCGCCCGTCCGGCGGCGAAAGCGCGATCCAGGAAGCCGCGGACCTTCTGAGCAGCGCCAAGTTCCCGGTGATCCTCAACGGTGCCGGCGTCGTGATCGGCGGTGCCATCGAGGCGTCCATGGATCTTGCCGAGCGGCTGGATGCGCCGGTGTGCTGCGGCTACCAGCACAATGATGCGTTCCCGGGGTCGCACCGCCTGTTCGCCGGCCCGCTCGGATACAACGGCTCGAAGGCCGGCATGGAACTGATTTCCAAGGCGGACGTCGTTCTGGCACTCGGCACACGGCTCAATCCGTTCTCCACCCTTCCGGGCTACGGCATCGACTACTGGCCGAAGGATGCCAAGATCATCCAGGTCGATATCAATCCCGACCGGATCGGACTGACCAAACCTGTCTCCGTCGGTGTGGTTGGAGATGCCAAGAAAGTAGCGGAAACGCTGCTTGAAAGGCTGTCGCCAAGTGCCGGCAACAGCGGCCGCGAGGACCGTGTTCACACGATCGCGCAGACGAAATCCCGCTGGGCACAGCAGCTTTCCTCCATGGATCACGAAGATGACGATCCGGGCACCAACTGGAACGAGCGCGCGCGTGCCGCCAAACCGGACTGGCTGAGCCCGCGCAAAGCATGGCGCGCCATCCAGGCTGCCCTTCCGAAAGAAGCCATCATCAGCTCCGACATTGGCAACAACTGCGCCATCGGCAACGCCTATCCCAGCTTCGAGACAGGCCGCAAGTACCTGGCGCCGGGTCTGTTCGGTCCCTGCGGCTACGGTCTGCCGGCGATCGTCGGCGCCAAGATCGGATGCCCCGACACGCCTGTCGTCGGATTTGCGGGCGACGGAGCGTTCGGGATCGCAGTCACGGAACTGACGGCAATCGGGCGCAAGGAATGGCCACCGATCACCATGGTGGTGTTCCGTAACTACCAGTGGGGCGCTGAAAAACGCAATTCGACCCTCTGGTACGACGACAACTTTGTCGGCACGGAACTCGACGAGGACGTGAGCTACGCCGAAATCGCGAAGGCATGTGGTCTCCAGGGCGTTCAGGCCCGGACCATGGATGAGCTGACACAGATGCTCGACAAGGCCATCGACGACCAGATGAAAAACGGCAAGACGACCCTGGTCGAGGTTCTGATCAACCAGGAACTCGGTGATCCTTTCCGTCGCGATGCGATGAAAAAGCCTGTTGCCGTTGCCGGGATCTCCGCGTCGGACATGCGTCCTCAGACGGGCGTTTAAGCACCGTCCCGATTTGCATCTGGCTTGAGGGGAAAACCGCTCAGCAAGACCATCGGCAAATCAATTGAACCGGTGCCGCCGCCTGATCCA
>NZ_JASHJI010000020.1 GCF_030733265.1 Roseibium sp. MMSF_3412
GCCCCCCAACGTCCAGACCGCTACCTGCTCCCGCCGCCCGCGGATGTCAAACGTTCCGACGTTTTGAAGGCCCGGTGCAATCGCGTGCGGGTCCGCACTGCATGCCCTGACGGCCTCGATAAGGTCATTGCTGACAACGATATCCGTGCCAGTGTGGCGGGTCAGGCTTTCCAGGCAGTTGGCGATGGTCAGAGGCCATCCTGAACTCCCATGTCACCGCCTGCGCTGCATCACATTCCGCAATGCGCCCCGCCTCCCTCAGGAGCGCGAGACCTCGTATTTTCCCACGGCGCTCATGTAAAAGATGCAAGGCTCCGCGCCGGTGCAGGTGACCGCGTGCACTGTTGCCCGCCTGGAGCCGAAATAGCTGCCCGGATCGAGCGGTGTGGCCTCAGACAGGCCGGGAGCCTGATGGGTGGCGGTCCCGCTGATGACAACGGCGCGCAGCCAGGCATCGCCCCCGGTTATCGTTCCCTTAAAGCCAGCCGGAAGTTTCAGGAAAGTTCCGTTCTTTTCAGCCTCCGCCGGCGCGCCCCACAGGAACGCCATCTTCGGCTGGTCCGCGCCTTCAGTTGCCCCCGGTGCGTCGACCCAGGCGACATCCTCCGCGTCGATCCAGACGATATTGCCGGCCGCGACATTCACCGGAAATTCGCCATTGGCGAAGGCCCGGTCCCTGGGCTGGACGAGATACGGACCCTCCTGGATCTCCAGGAAGGCGCTCGACAGGCCGGCATCTTCGCGCGCGGCCGTGATGTGCGTTGCCCCGGCGGGCTGGGTCCAGAACGAACCCGGCCCCATCCACATGGGTTCTGCGGCCGGGTCGTCATTGTGAACGGCCCCGCTGATGACGACCGCACGGTAGGTGATGATGTGGATATGCGGCGGCGAGCTGAAGCCCGGCTTGAACCGGATGATGGTGCCGGTCGGCACGTCCTCGCGGATATCGCCCCACAAGACGCCCGCCTGCGGGCCGGCATCGCCGCGCGCCGGGTTCAGCGGCTGGAAGGCAACGTCTGCGCTCGGCACCACCTCCACCCCCCCGGATGGTTCCGGGTTCTGGGAAGCAGCGGCAACTGCAACAAGCGCGATGACGGCGGATGAAGCGACGAGGAGGCTGGAGAAGCGCATCTTGAAACTCCCGGGTTCTGGCGCAGCGCACGCGGCGCTTTTCTGTCTCCCGCTTTAAATATGTTCCGCATTTCGCTAATAATCGGCGGGTCCTCAAAATTACTATTTGAAAAAACAAAATAATGCCCCTTGATCTGAAGTCCCTGGAATTGTTTGTGCGCGTGGCGGCACTCGGCGCGATCGGCAAGGCGGGAGCGGAGTTCGGCCTGTCCGCGACCGCCGCGACCCAGCGTCTGCAGGCGCTGGAGGCAACGATCGGAACGCAGCTGTTGCACCGGACCACCCGGGCCGTGTCCCTGTCGACGGATGGCGAGATTTTCCTTGCCCATGCCAAGCGCATTCTGGGCGATGTCGAAGAAGCGCTTGCGGACATCAGGCCGGACCCCAGGGACATCAAGGGGGAGCTCAGGATCGCCTGTTCAGCGTCCTTCGGCCGCCTGCACATTGCCCCGCATGTGACGGAATTCCTCCAGAACCACCCCGGCGTTTCGCTTCAGCTTGCCATGAGCGACAGCGTCATCGATATCGTGGAACAGGGGTTCGACATGGCGATCCGCATCGGTGCGCTTGCGCCCTCGACGCTCAAGGCGCGCAAGCTGGCCGTAAGTCCGAGATGCCTGGTCGCTGCGCCCGGCTATTTGGAACGGCATGGTGTCCCCAACACCCTGGACGATCTCAAAAAACACAACTGTCTGGCGCGCGAGGACATGCGCACCTGGTCTCTGGCCGCGCCTGACGGCACAATTCACGATGTCAGGACCAACGGCAATTTCTCAAGCACAAGCGCCGAGGCGATCACCGAAGCCGCGCTTTCCGGTCTCGGCATTGCGCGCAAATGCATCTGGGAGATTTCCGATCACCTGACCAACGGAACGCTTGTTCAGGTTCTGGAGGGCCATTCCGTCTCGCCCTTCTGGCAGGTCTTCGCCGTCCGCCCGCCGTCGCGCCTGCCCCCGGCCCGCGTGCGCGCCTTTACGGATTTCCTGGAAGCAAGGTTCAGACACGTGCCGGCCCTGTGCGGCAAGGGGCATGAAGACACAGGCAGCGACACCCGGCCTTTCCGCCGCGCTGGAGCCTGAGCCCGGTCCCGTTTTCGCGTTGCGATTGAAACTGGC
The DNA here is from genome assembly GCF_030733265.1 of Roseibium sp. MMSF_3412. GTDB lineage: Bacteria > Pseudomonadota > Alphaproteobacteria > Rhizobiales > Stappiaceae > Roseibium. The sequence continues at coordinate 2,247 of NZ_JASHJI010000020.1, forward strand.
GGCGCAAAAAAGCCCCGCCGAAAATCAGCGGGGCTGGAAAGTCGTTCCAGAACGCACAGACGCGTGCGCCCTTGAATTTTACGACCCGAAGGATGTCTCAAAGGCTGGTGAAACATCCGATTGTGTGCAGACCCGGCGGACCAGCCGCCGAAATCTTGTTATCGGGTCCTGTTATCAGGCCTTCTTGCGGCGGCGGCTTGCGAAGCCGGCAAATCCAAGCGCGGTGCCGAGCAGGAGAACGGATGCCGGAAGCGGAACCACGTTCACCTTGCTGTAGTGAAGCGCCTTGATTTTGAAGTTGTCGTTCTTGTCCCAGGCACCGATGCCGAACATCGTGCCCTGCCAGATGCTGTTGAACGTGTAGGTCGCAAACCCGGTTCCCGGGATGTTCACGTTACGCGCAATCACACCCAACGGTCCGCCATCGACCGTCGCGAACGAAAATTCGTCGTTGCTGTCTACGTAGGAGAACGTGACGGCTTCGAGAATGACTTCATGATCGAAGGTGAACTTGACGATGTCGTTTCTGTTGCGGCCGTCAACCTGGTGGCTGTCGCCCCTGTGGCTGTAGACGCCGAGCCCGGTGCTGTATTGACCGGCAATGCCGCAGCTCAGGCAGATTGAGCCCGCGTTGTTGAAAGTTCCGCCGTCCACGGTGACATTGACCACACCATCGGTGTAGACATCCCCGTCGACGTTATAGTCGGTCGGTCCGTTGAAGTAGACCGGAGCCGCTTGAGCGGCCGTTGCACTGACTGAAAAGACAATTGCAGCGGCCAAGGTAGCAAGTTTCATCACAACCCCCACTTACAAAATTGGATTAATTAACCTTGATATTGCACACATCGCGAAAACTACCGAACAACCTGACCTAACGCAAGGCTAAAAATTCCGGCTTGAATTTCCTTTTTTGCGAGATTGCAACGCAGAAAAAAATTAATCTAATTCAATAAGTTATAAAGAAAATAATGGATTGCAACCTCGCTGTCGGATCGGTAGAAAATGACGCAGGGGAAGCTTCAAAAATGCCCATTTTTCAGCCCGAAACACACCCACGATTCGGCGTCATCCAGCACGTTTCCGGCCCCTGCCTTAACCTTCCCGCAGAGGTGCCACAACTCATGCGTTAATCACAATGGGTCCCTCAAGAGCGCAATCCCGCACCGGCGCGGGCGAACCTGCCAATCGCGCTGACCGGAAACCAAATGAGGAAAAAATGGTGGGCCCGGAGGGACTCGAACCCCCAACCAATCCGTTATGAGCGGACGGCTCTAACCAATTGAGCTACAGGCCCACGGCCCGGTAATCGGTAAGCCGGTTGCCGGGCACACAGTCCCTATACCATGGCGAACCGGCTGGGCAAGTGCTTTGCATGGTCAAACCGAAAAAGGTCCTGGAAAGACCGGGCATTGCGGCCGCTCGCGGGTGTTGAGGCAGAACTTAGCCGAAGCCCCGGGATCGGCGCGGACGGCACCGCGCCATGCGCTCCATCGGATCACCAAGAAAATGGTTCCGTTCCCTTAAGGCTTGAGGTCTAAACTGACACCGTATCTGACACGCCCGCCGATGGACCAAAAGCCGGAGCCGACATGCGAAGTCCCCTTCTGACCGCAACCCTGACGGTCCTTCTCATCTGCATGATCGGCTGGCTGCTGGTCGTCGGACGTTCGCTGCTGCTGCCCTTCGTGATCGCGCTCATCGTCTGGTACATGATCAACTCGCTCGCCCACGCGTTCCAGAAGATCCCGATCGGACCCTGGCGCCTGCCCGGGTTCGTCGCTTTCACCTTCGCCCTTCTGGCCATCTTCGCCGCCAGTACCGTCGTGCTCGACATCGTCACCGTCAATCTTGCCCAGCTCGCCCAGGACGCGCCCACCTACCAGCGGCGCCTTGAGGAAATCTTCGACCAGTTCTCGTCCCATTTCGACCTGAACGATCCGATCGAACTGAAAGACCTCCTGCCGGACAGCGTCGTCCCGCGCATGGTGACGGCAGGCGCGAGCCTGGTCACGACGCTGGCGGGCTCCGCCAGCCTTGTCTTCATCTATGTCCTCTTTCTGGTGCTGGAGCAGTCCACCTTCGACCGCAAGTTCGAACGCCTGTTCGCAACGCCCGAGCGTGCGCAGTCCGCCTTCGCGATCCGTGCGGAAATCAACCGCTCGATAATGCATTACTTTTCGATCAAGACCGCGGTCTCGGTCGCGACCGGTGCCCTGACCAGCCTCGTCCTGATCCTGATCGGCCTGCCTTACGCGGCTCTTTTCGGCTTCATCGCCTTCCTGTTGAACTACATTCCGACGATCGGCTCGCTGATCGGGGTTATTTTCCCGAGCCTGCTTGCCGTTGTCTATTACGACACGCTCGGCCCCTTCTTCGCGATCGCCACCGGTCTCGGTCTCATTCAGTTCGCCATCGGCAATCTTGTGGAGCCCAAGCTGATGGGCTCGAACCTCAACCTCTCGGGCCTTGTCATCATGCTCTCGCTGGCCTTCTGGGGCGCGATCTGGGGCATTGTCGGTATGGTCCTGTGTGTGCCCCTCACCGTGATGATCGTCATTGTCTGCGCGCGCTTCGAAAGTTCGCGCCCGATTGCCGTCCTGCTATCGGAGACCGGTGAGGTCGGCTTTGAAAAGCAGAAGGGTACGGGATCGGTCTGAATTCCGTGGCACCCTGAACCAAGCCTTTGAAAATGAACGGAAGCTGAACCGGCGAGCCTTATCCGTGCCGCAATGGCCACCCATGTTCACGCACACGTGAAATACAGCCTGAAAGGATTTTTCAATGACAGGTTTTATCGCCGTGCTGCGCGGCAAAAGACTGGCTTTCGTGCATGGCTTCGCCCTCGCGGTGGGGCTTGCACTGGCGCTTTCAACCGCGATCCCGTCTTCCGCGCAGGAGACGGTGCCGTCCAGTGGCACCATCACCATGGACGGCCGGGGCACGGTTACCGTTGCCCCCGACATGGCGGTGATCACCACCAATGTCGCCACCACCGGCAAGACGGCAGCCGATGCGCTGTCGGAAAACTCGGCGGCGATCGCCAAGGTGATCGATGCCATCAAGAATGCCGGTATCGAGGCAAAGGATATCCAGACGCGCGGCTTCGGCATCTATCCGCGCTATGAGCGCATCACGGACGGGTCCAACCGCCAGCCGAACATTATCGGCTACGAGGTCCGCAACGGGGTCGAGGTCAATATCCGCGACATCGCCAAACTCGGCGATATCCTGTCCCTGGTTGTCGACAGCGGCGCGAATTCCGTCGACGGCATCCGTTTCGACGTAAGCGACCCGGCCGAGAAGCTCGACGAAGCGCGCAAGAAGGCCGTCGAGGCCGCACGCCACAAGGCGGAAGTCTTTGCAAGCGCCGCCGGCGTTGAACTCGGCGAGATCCTGTCGATATCGGAAACCGGCACGCAGGTGCCGCGCCCGCAGATGATGCGCGCGAGTGCCGTGATGGCCGCCAGCCCCGAGTCCGTGCCGATCGAGGCCGGTGAGGAAACCATCGGCGCCAACGTCACGATCCAGTGGGCGCTGAAGTAGCGCACCCATACCTGGCTTCCCGGTCCCGCATGCGGGGGACCGGGTCAGAACTTCCGGTACCAGACCTGCATCGGCTTTTCGGTCTCTGACGCGTCACCGATATCCTGCCAGGGAAATGTAACGATCACACCGTCCAGTTTCTTGTAGCCGCGCTTGCGCCAGAACGGGTCCAGCGGCCGGTAAGCTGCCGGCCGCATCGGATGATCGTCCGGCCGGATGACACCGCAGAAGACAGCCTCGCCGAAGCCCAGTTTCTTCGCATGGGCCTCGCGCTCGTCGAAAAAGCGATGACCGATGCCCTGGCCGCGATAGGCCGGATCAAGCACGGATTCGGCAAGATAGAAGATCTTCTCCGGATCATAGCCGCGCTCCCGCAGCGGCTGCTGGAACGCCTCGTATTCATCGCCGAGCGGCTCGCCGGTGGCAGCGCCCACCAGCTGTGCACCGTCATAGGCGCCCACGATCAGGGCGCCCTCGGTCTCCGCATAGCGCTGCAGGTATTTCGCCTCGTACTCCATGGAACCGTCATAAAGATACGGCCAGTCGTGAAAAACGGATATCCGCAGCCGGGCGAGGTCCCCGAGTGCATTTTTCAGGTCTTCGCCTGTTAAAGTTCTTATCTCGACCGGCACACCTAACCCTCTCAAACAACGGCATGATTTTCAGCACCGATCGGACCAGCCCGGAGCGATCCTGTTTGCATCGCAACATCGGCTCCAGAATTTTGCAGATTTCCCATTGAGATTAAACACTCTTTTCTGTAAGGAGTGCGCTCCGGAAATTACACCGGGGACATCTGCTGGTTTGGGAGAGCGATATGGAAAGCAACGCCCTCTTCGAACTGGGGATGGACTTGGAGGCTCGTGTAGCAGAAGACGCAATCAGCGTTGCCGAGCCAAGAAGCACCACCCAGAGGGAAGAAAACGTTTCTAATGCGGCCGCCGGCATCTTTGCCGATGACCGCCTGGATCACTTCATTCAGAAGGAAGGGGTCCACTGCGCTGGTGCGCATCTGATTATTGATCTTTACGACGCCGAGAGGCTCGACGATCTGCCCCATGTCGAACAGGCTCTGCGCGCCTGTGTCAACGAAGCAGGCGCGACCCTCTTGCACATCCACCTGCACCCGTTCGAACCGACCGGCGTGTCAGGTGTCGCCGTGCTGGCGGAAAGCCACATTTCCGTCCACACCTGGCCCGAGGCGGGTTACGCGGCGTTCGACGTTTTCATGTGCGGCGATGCCAAGCCTGAAAAATGCGTCGACGTTTTGCGCAACGCCTTCAATCCGGGCAAGACCGCGGTCTCCGAATTGCTGCGCGGGCGCGAGGTTGCCAACCAGCTGTCGAAACCGCACACGCTGGAAGCGGCCGAATGAGCGACGGACTGGTCTTCAACGAAACCCTTTATCCGGGGGTTCAGGTCAGCTACGGCTGCGACCGGATCCTCTACCAGGAAAAGACGGAGCACCAGGACCTGGTGCTCTTTTCCAACCCGGTCTTCGGCAAGATCCTGATGCTGGACGGGGTGACCCAGGTCACCACGGCGGACGAGTTCATCTATCACGAGATGATGTCCCACGTGCCGATCATCGCCCACGGCGCGGCAAGGAACGTCCTCATTGTCGGCGGCGGCGATTGCGGCCTCGCCGAGGAAGTTCTCAAGCACCGGACGGTCGAGAAGCTGGTTCAGGTGGAAATCGATGCCTCGGTGGTGGAGTTCTCCAAGGAACACTTCGCGGATTTCAATACCGGTGTCGTCGAAGATCCGCGTTTTGAACTGGTCATTGCCGACGGCATGAAATTTGCCGCTGAGACCGATCGCACATTCGACGTCGTCATCGTCGACAGCACCGATCCGCATGGCCCCGGTGCCGTTCTCTTTTCCGAAGAGTTCTACCGAAACGTTCACAGCATGCTGACACCCGGCGGTGTCCTGGTAACGCAGAACGGTGTGCCGTTCCTGCAGCGCGACGAACTGGTGACGAGCATCGAGCGTTTCTCCCGCATCTTCAAGGATGCGGCTGCGTATATCGCGGCAATCCCGACCTATTTCGGCGGTCACATGACGCTGGGCTGGGCGACCGACAATGCCGATCTGCGCAGGCAGGCGGCAACCGTGCTGGAAGAGCGCTTTAGTGCGGCCGGTTTCCAGACCAGGTATTACACACCTGACGTGCACGCTGCTGCATTCGCCCTGCCCCGCTTCATTCTGGATGCTGTCGAAGAAGGCCGCACCAGGGCCTGAGAGGATTGACCTCCATTGTGCAGACGCGCTGTTGCCCGGAGGGACTGGCTTTGGGCTCCGGGCAACAGGCAGCAGACAAGTCGCACAGGCGAACCGAATGCGCTTTTTCGTTAAGCAGCCGCAACGCTGTCGAGGAACTCGTCGATTACCTGGCGAAGCTGTTCGGTGTTGTTGGAGACACCTTTCGCCGCTGAAAGCACGCGTTCTGCCGTGCTCTGGCTTTCATCTGCGGCCTGCCGCACACCGACAATATTCTCCGAAACCCCATTGGATCCTGCTGCCGCAGAGCGGACATTTTCCGAAATTTCAGCGGTCGAGCTTCCCTGTTCCTCCACGGCTGCGGAAATCGTTTCGGTGGCCGAGGACACTTCCCTCATCGTCTCCGCAATGCCGCGAATGGCATCCACGGAGCTTTCGGTCTCTTTCTGGATATCGGTGATCTGGGTCGAAATCGCTTCCGTTGCCTTGGCGGTCTGGGTTGCAAGCTCTTTCACTTCCGACGCCACCACGGCGAAGCCTTTTCCGGCCTCTCCAGCACGCGCGGCTTCGATCGTCGCGTTCAGGGCAAGCAGATTCGTCTGTTCCGCGATGCCCTGGATGAGAAGGATCACTTCACCGATCTTGTCAGCTGAATCCGCGAGGCCGGCAATCTTCGCATCAGTCTCGATGGTGGCACCGGTCGCCTGCTCCACGATACTCCGGGTCTGGCCGACCTGACGCGAAATCTCGCTGATCGAGGTGGACAGGGTTTCCGCGGCCATTGCAACGGCTTCGACATTTTTGGAGGCATCGAGGGACGCATTCGAAACGCTGTCCGCCTGCGCCGTCGTCTGGGATGCGATCGAGGAAAGGCTGCCGGCGGATGCTTCCATCTCCCGGTTCTCCGAATTGACCGCGTCGAGCACGCTCCGAACGGTTTCCCGGAACTCACCGATGAGGCCGTCCACCTTCGTTTGACGGCCGGCACGCACCTCCTGTTCGAGCTTGGTTTCGCCCAGGAGTGCCGCACGTTCAACAGAGGCGTTCTTGAAGAACTGGACGGTCTCCGCCATTTCGCCAAACTCGGTTTTGAAGCCAAGCATGGGAACGTCGGTCTCGATATTGCCGTCCGCCAGCGCCTTCATCGTGTCGTTCAGCTGGTTGATCGGGCGGGAGATGCTTCTTCCGATAAGCAATCCGAGAAAAATACCCACGGCCAGAATGCTGATGCTTGCAAACAGGAAGGTCTTGTCGGTGTTGCTGATCGTGGATTCGAAATTCGCATTGGCAACGTCCTGCCCCTCAGTCGTGACCTCCCGGATTTTGGCAAAGTCCGGCTGCATCTCGGCAAAAATCTTGCTCAACTGCTTCGTTTCGGGCTGGAGGATCATCGCCGTTTCCGCATAGGCCTTGAAGCCTGTCTGGTAACCGTCCATGAGCGTTGAAAGTTCGGATGTCAGTTCAGCAGAGAGCGTCGCGTCATTGAGAATTGCATCGAATTCCTCGCGCCGCTTGTCGATCCGGGCAACGTATTTCTCCGCGCCACGCATCATGAAATCCTTCTCATGACGGCGCATCATCAGCATTTTCACCGTCAGGGCGTCCATTTCGGCAGTTTTCAGGAGCTCTTCGACATTGTGAACAGCCTTGCGAAGGTCGCCTTCAAGCCCTTCCTTCTCGTTCAGTCCGATCTTGATGTGCAGATCGGAAACCGCATGAAATTGCTGGCTGTGACGCGCGACATCGGACTTCAGGTTCTGGATGCTCTCGGAGGCAACGCCCGCGGCTTCGAGCTGCGACATTTGCTCCAGCGCGCTGTCCACGGTCTTGACGGCCTTGTCGTATTTGTCGATGTACTTGGTATCTCTGCGCAGAAGAAAGTCCTTTTCGCTGCGCCGCATCTGCAACGCACCGATTTCAACGGCCTGACCAAGTCTGTACAAGGTCGCATACTGGTTTTTGCTTTCAAGGGAAGCTTGCGTACCCGCCCTTCCCGCGATGTAGGTGATGCCGAGTGCCGAAACGGCAAAGATCGACAGCAGAACCAATAGATTGATGCGTGTTCGGATTCGAAGGCGGTCGAAGAAGCCCGCAGAAACACGATTTTTGTGGGCACTGTTAGGCGTATCAGACATTGTGCAAGCTCCCCCCAGAGCCAAGTCAATAGGTCTGCGTCAGAAGAAGTCAGTGAGTTTAGTCTTCTGAAAATTCGCATTGAGAGTTTGCACACGTCAGTTAATATTGGATAAAATTATAATGAACAAAATCTTGTGATCAGAAATTCTTAAAAGAAGGCGGCACAACAAGGCGCTTCATCTTTGATTGCAAAAATATATACTTGCAACCCAAGAGACGTATCCCATCATGTACTCTCTGGCCCAGCCGGGCCAAAACGGTACACTATGCCAAGGTTTAATTTGCCTGAGATCGCACATTCGCCTGCAAACCCGGTCCTGGCTGCTTGCCTGTCAGGCGGAAGGCGCTGGCGTGATCCGGGTCGTGTGACGGCTTCAAGACACGCGGTTCGGGTCACAGCTTGAAGTACCAACGGAACCTTACGAACCAAGGCGCGTGTCAGACACCCATGACGCGCTTCTTAAAGGGATCGGATCCGGTGATCCACACTCGCCTTTGATACAGGTGTGGGATCAACAGGTACCGCTTCGGCATCGCCTGGACTGTATGCCGTCGGCAGGTCGATCTTGGAAACCACCTGGATAAGGATGAAGCAGCTCGACATCAGCGTGAAGACGACCAGGACGTGGTCGAAATCGAAATGGCTGGTCAGTTGCCCGAACATCGCCGAGCCAATGATTTGACCGACCGGCAGCATGAAGAACAGGACCGCAACAACAGTCGGTGCATGGGTCCGCGAAATCCGCCCGGCCCAGATAAGGTACATGGCGGTTCCCGTCATGTAGAAAACCCCGAACAGGCCGGCGGCAATAAAGGCAAGCGTTGCGGAGTGTTCCGCCATTGTCAGCACAAGTGCGGACGCTCCGAGGCCGACAAAGGAGATCGAATGCATCTCGGCAAGCGACAGTTTCGCAACGAGATCCCCGCACAATCCACCCAACAGGCCGGCAATGCCGAGAGCGATCCAGAACAGGCTGATTTCCGGAGCGCTCCAGTCGGCGAGGCCGACGAGGCTGAGGCCCCCTCCGGTCCAGATCGCGGCGCTGACCATGCCGAAAAGCAGGGCGCTCGACGCAGCCTGATGCAGACCGGGTGACTTGAAAATTCGCACAAGAGAACCGGGACACGTAGCAACGGCCGGCCGTTTCGGCACAGCGAAAAGTGCGGCCAGAGACAGCGCGACGGAAACAAGTGCGAACACCAGAAAACACTCGCGCCAGGTATTGGCAAACTGCAGCGCCGTGATGCTTGCAGCGACGATGCCGACGCCTGTTCCCGCATTGATGATGCTGACCGCGCGTTCCTTGTAACGGCCGCAGGCAACGCTGACACCGGCGACGAGCGGCGGCATCGACAGCCCGGACCCGATACCGATAAACGAAAGCGAGGCGAGCAGGTAGGCCTGTGACTGCGCAAGGCTGACGGTCATCGCCCCCAGTGCCGCGAACGCCATCGCCGCAATCACGGTGACGCGCGCACCCCATCTTTCCGTCAGATAGGCCGCAACGAGCAGCGCGGCACATGTTCCTGCGTAGACACTGCAGGCAAGCAGGGCCGTGTCGTCATGATCGAGCCGGAATTCGTTCTGGATAGACGGAAGAAACTGCCCGAAGGCAAAGCGCACGCCGTAGGTAATTGCGATAACCCATGCACCGACCACGACAAACAGATAGCCCCTCATAACAACATCCCTATGAAATCTGGAACTGTATGAATTCTGATAAACGGCCTCGTACGTGCGGTTCTGAAAACACGCCGCGCGCACACCCAACCGGGCTACCTTTGGATATGTGTCCGGGGCATTTGGATAAAACAGTAGAAAGAGACGAACGTCAGGAATTCAGAAAAAGTGTGATTTACATCTCAGTATTCGCCTGAAAATACAACCCGATACACACGTAAAAGCTTTGTATACTTAGATCTTCCGCAAGGGTAAAAACGGGAGCAATGCGGCGGGAACCTGCTGTGGGGCATCGCGGTGGTTCAATCGCTGAACCGGCTCTACAGTCTTGTACGAAACCTGGCCTCACTTCGCCTCACCTGGCGTGGCGGTCCCGATGACAGATTTGACAATCAGTGAATTCCGTACAATATCTGCATAATTGCGGATGGATTTTCACAATGAAACATGAGTAAATGGGACTGAGTTCCGAAGAGGAATCCTCGATCACATATCAGTATTTTCATATTTAATATTATAAGTATTGCAGAAAATTTTTACGCGCTTAAGCTGCTGAATATCAAAACTAACTTGGACGCTGTAAATCCGCCCATGGCTTAGCGCTTAGCCAAAGGTTTCAGCAATGTACGACTGTTTTTACTCGAACACGGATTTGCGGGACCTCTCGCAATGATCTCGACCTCGTACAAGGACATTTTTACGCTCGGTACGGGGCTTTTGCGGGTGAACAGAGCGGTTCTGTTCGCTGACGTTGTTGATTCAGTGCGCCTGTTTGAGGTGGATGAGGAAGGCACGGTTCTCCGCTGGGTCGGCTTCGTGGACAGTCTTGAACGCAAGCTGGCGGAGTCGGGACAGGGCCGTCTGGTCAAACGCATGGGCGACGGCTTGCTGGCGGAATTCGACGATGCCGGCGATGCGGCGCGCACGGCGCTGGAAATTCAGGCCTCGATTGAAAAGGTCAACGAGAACCTCGCCCCCGACCGGCGCATCGAACTGCGCATCGGTCTTGATATCGGAGAGATCCTGCACAGCGCCGATCAGGACCTCTATGGCCAGCACGTCAACACCGCCGCCCGGTTGTCGGCCGCGTCGCGTGCGGGGCAGATCGTGACCAGCGCGGCCATCCGCAACGAACTGGCCAGCGACCCTGATGCGGAATTTGAAGATATCGGTGAGTTGCACCTGAAGAACCTGCCGCGGCCGGTCAGCGCCTACGTGTTGCGCAACCGCGATGAAGCACAAAGCGTGACGCCCAAGATCGCTGCAAAGGATCTTCAGCCGACAATCGCCGTTCTGCCGCTCGTATCTCCCTCGGTGTCCCAGGAAACGATGGTCTGGTCGAACCTGATCACCGAAGATCTGGTCGGCGCACTGGCAAAGTCTCCCGCGCTCAGTGTGATCTCCAATCTGTCGACGGCAAGCTTCCGGGCAAAGGCTCTGGAACTGGAGGACATCCGCACAAAACTGAGCGCGGACTTTATCGTGACCGGGTCCTTCCGGCAGTCGCCTGACCAGACAATTCTGGACCTGGAACTGATCGAGACCCGCACCGGTCTGGTCGTTTTGTCGGAACGTCTGGAGTTCGATACATCCGAGCTTCTTCAGCGCAACACCATATTCAGCGACCTTGCCAACAGGATGCACGGCGCTCTTTTGAACCGGGAGATGAAGCGCGCCCTCTCCGCCCCTCTTCCCACGCTTGAGGGTTACGCGATCCTGTTCGGGGCCATCGCGCTGATGAACCGGTTGTCCAGGCAGGACTTCGAGCTGGCAAGGGAACTGCTCGACGGATTGATCGAGCGCGTGCCGCATGCCCCCTCCGCCCTTGCCTGGAAGGCACGCTGGCATGTTCTCAAGGTCCAGCAGGGCTGGGCGGACGATCCGGCCCTTGAGGCGAAGCTTGCGCTGGATTGTACCGAGCGAGCGCTGGACATTGACCCGCAGAACTCGGCGGCCCTGGTCGCCGAGGGCTTCGTGCGAAACAATCTCTTGCATGATCTGGATGAGGCGGAGGAACTGTTCGACAGTGCACTCGAGCTGACACCGAACGATGCCACCGGACGCGCATTGCGGGCCGGGCTTTATACCTTTCGGGGAGAAGGAGCCAAGGCAGCTCAGGATGCGGAACAAGCGCTGCATCTGGCGCCGCTCGACCCGAACCGGTTTTTCTTTCAGGCCATGGCAGCCGGTGCCAGTCTTGCGAACAAGGACAATCAGCGCGCCCTGGAACTGGCCGCCAGTTCGCTGCGGTTGAACCGGTCCCATACCTCCACCTTGCGCGTCAAGGCCGTCGCGGAATGGCGATTGGGCAAGCACGAGGACGCCAGAAAGACACTCGCCAAACTTCTGAAAAAACAACCGAATTTTACAATCAGCTGGTGGCGGAAGTCATCGCCTGCAGCGGATTTTGAGATGGGGCGGGCGTTTGCCCGCTCTCTGAAGGAGCTGGGGGTGCCGGACTAGCGGACATGCCTTTGAACAGCATTGGTGAAAGGAGCGCAGCATGGCGAATTCAGGAGGGTTTGGACCCGAAGGAAGCCTGGGAAGTCTTGGAAGCCTCGGGAGCCTTGGAAGTCTGGGGAGTTTGGGAAGCCTCGGCAGTTTGGGCAGCCTTGGCAGCCTGGGAAGCCTTGGAAGCCTTGGCAGCCTTGGATCCGCATCGGCGAACCCGCCGCTGCTGGTCCAGGCCCTGATCACCAATCGCGACGGCATTGCCGGCAGCTTTGAGCCTGTTGCGCCAGGTGATGTCGATGCGGGAAGCCAGGAAAGCACCGCTTATCTCGAACGGCTTTCGGCGGGTGTGCGCTCAAGCATCTTTGCACTGGAACTCGGATCGCGCGTCGGCTTCAAGTTCGATGGCGGCGATGCGAATGTCTATCACTTGCAAACCGAATACGGCACGTCGGAAACCAAGTACCAGCTGCTCATGGAGATGAAACGTCCGACGCAGGAGATTTTTGCCGATCAGCTGACGATGATCGCCAATTACGCGGACTTGCGTGCCGACCGGGCGGGTGAAATCATCTCCCAGCTGGCAACGCCTCTTGAGTTCCTGCGTTCCATCGCCTTTGTCGATCCGGCCCGGACGCCGTTCACCGTGGAATTGCTGGGCATGTCTCTCTGGCTCGCGAACTACGTTGAAATGCGCGTCAAATATGCGCTCGGCTGCAAACGTCCGGTCGAATGGTCTCCGCAGATCCAGCCGATGATCTGGACACCGACCCATGGCAGCCTGCCGAGTGGACATGCCACCGAAGCCTTCTGCATGGCGCAGGTGCTCTGGCGGTTGCTTCAGGATACGGGAACAGAGCCCTATTCCGGCGGGCTCTGGGGCGAGATGATGATGCGCCAGGCAGCGCGCATAGCGATCAACCGGACCGTGGCAGGTGTCCATTTTCCGGTCGACAGTGCAGCCGGAGCCGTCCTCGGGCTTAATCTTGGCGAGTATTTCGTCAAAAGATCCATGCAGATTGCGCCGGACAAGGGATGGAAGTTCGACGGAACGTTGTTCAAGGACGCGTCCGGGTCCGCGGAAGGCCTCGATTTCGACTGGCGGCAATATTACGACTTTGCCTCCACGCCGCCGGGGCTGAAGGCCGGCGTTGCCTGGGTGACTGAAGCAGGCTTCCAGAATTCCGCTCCGGACGCGCCGTCTCTGCCCCTCGGCTGGCTTTGGACCAAAGCCAAGGCGGAATGGTAAGACAACCCTTTTTTGATAAATTCCGAACGAGATGGAGGCTGCCATGGTCTTTACCTGGCACGAATTTGGCAGTGGCGACATTGTCCTCAATCCGGAAGCGGACTTTCGCTTGAACACCCTGAGCCGCGCAATCTCGGTGGATCTGAAAACCGATGCGGACGACATCTGGTGGTTGATCGTGGTGCAACCCGCGATCGACCCGAAGACGAATGAAAACTATACGCTTCTGGATATCTGGGAGTTTGCCAGACACCTCGGGCTGGGAGACGACCCGGGAGACTTTCTTCTGATACCGCCGGAATACTCGCAAGACTTTCGGAAAGTCGCGGCGCCGGAGACTGTCACCTTCTACGCGCGCCGGAACTATCTGAACCGGGTCAACCGCTATGTGCTCGACCCCCGGGCAAACCAGACCGGGATAGCCTGGTTCGAAGTCGGGCCCGCCTTTCGACCGGACGACATCGTCATCCAGTCGGACCCCTTCATCATCGCGCAACCAACGGAATTCGAGGTGCCGGAAGGCTCGGTTGTCATGGCCGTCATCGACAATGGCATCGCTGTCGGGCACGAGCTCTTTCGTGGGCTTGATGCTGCTGCCGGCACATCCAGGGTCGCGTTCTTCTGGAACATGGATGGTGTTCCCTCAGATGATTTGCCGCCCTCCCCACATGTTGAACCGGCGACGGTCGGCAATGTCTGGACCGGGAACGGACTGACCCAGCAACTTGGCGGCAACATGCATAACGGTGTCCTCGACGACGCCGCCTTCTATCAATCCATAGGCGCGATTGACTGGTCCAAACGCCGGCACACGCCGATCGCGCACCGGCTGTCGCACGGAACGCACGTTATGGGACTGGCCGCAGGGTTTCCCTCTGATGGAACGGATCCCGCAGACGCCGAAAAGCGGCCGATTATCGCGGTCAACCTGCGCACGTCGGATGTTCAGGATCCCTCGGGCAGCCTCTTCGCGACCTGGCTGGAACAGGCCTTGTTCTTCATTCTCGACCGTCATAAGCGGATCAGCATCAAGGGCCGCAAGGGTGTCCGCCCTCCGCTTGTCATCAATTTCAGTTTCGGGAACTACGCCGGCCCGCATGACGGCACCGGCGCCATCGAGAAGAAAATCGGCGGCGCTCTGAGCAAGGCGTCACACGACAAGATCAAATGCGAATTTGTTCTACCTGCCGGAAATGGAAACGAAAGCCGTTGCCACGCGCGCATAGAAATCGACAGCGGCCACACCCGCGAGAAGTCGCTTGACTGGCGCGTCCAGCCCTCTGATCGCAGTCTGTCGGCCCTGCAGATCTGGCTGGACGAGAAAGGAGCGGTTGCCGATGACTACGTCACCCTGACAGTTGACGGGCCGGGAGGGATCGAACCGGTTGAAGTCCCCTCGCACCACCCTGTTGCCTGGCAGGAGTTGCTGAATGAAGAGGGCGAAAGGCTTGGGCTGGTCTATTTCCTTGGCGCCAATGTCGGTCCGTTCAAGCGCGGTCATTTCGGCGTGTTGCTCTATGCGACCGACAGCCCGGAAGATGTCGGTCCGTTCGCGCCGTCAGGCTTGTGGAAGATGCACCTGGAAGCACCGGAAAAATCCGGTGACGTTGGCGCGAGAGCCTGGGTCATTCGGGACGAAACGCTGCCCGGGTATCCCGTGTTCGGACGGCAGTCCTATTTCGATGATCCGCTCTATGCTGAGTTCTTCGAACCGGGTCTGCCAATCAATCCGCTAGACCGGCCGTTGATCGGCGGGCGTCTGGGATATGACCCGCTCGCGACATCTGCGCTGGTCCGGCGCGCCGGCACGTTGAGCGGTTTTGCCAGCGGTGACAGGACGGTCGTCATTTCCGGCTTCGTCAATACGGACCCGAGAGAAGACTGCCCGATCGCGCTTTATTCGGCTTCCGGACCGACCAACAACCCCGCCAAGACCGGACCGGACGCGTCCGCCCAAAGTAATGACAGTATCGTCATGCCGGGTGTGTTGAGCGCCGGGTCCGCGAGCGGTTCCTTTGTCGCGATGCCCGGCACCAGCGTTTCCGCACCGCAGGTGGCGCGCTGGATTGCCGATGAGCTCGCTATGGGCAAGGCGGCCGGACCGGCAGAGGTCCGTGCCGCCGCCGGCGCGATGGACCCTCCGGGCGGAAGCACCAAACCGCCTGACACGCGCTCCGGCGGCGGGCGGATGCTGGAGCTTCCGATCCTGTTCGGACAGTCCCGCTGGCCGGGCTCGTCCAGGTAACAGGCCGGAGCGGCGCACGCAGCGCCACTCCGGCGAAGCGTCAGCTGTTGTTGTTTCCGAGCGCGTCCAGCAACGTGCCGAGATTATG
Source organism: Roseibium sp. MMSF_3412 (assembly GCF_030733265.1). Lineage (GTDB taxonomy): Bacteria > Pseudomonadota > Alphaproteobacteria > Rhizobiales > Stappiaceae > Roseibium. The sequence goes on from NZ_JASHJI010000020.1 coordinate 17,863, forward strand.
CTGGAACATGGCAAGGTAGCTGGTGGCAGGTCCGCCGCGCTCTGACAGGGCGTCGGAGTAAAGACGGCCACCGATCTCGATTCCCGTCTCGTCCGAGATCTGCTGCACGAGCGCGGGGCTGGTGATGTTCTCCACGAACAATGCGGCCGCACCCTGCTCCTTGAGCTGCGCGATGAGAGCGGCGAGATCACGGGCGGACGGCTCCGCTTCCGTGTCGATACCGACCGGAGCAAGGAAGGTCAGCCCATAGGCGTCGGCAAGGTATCCGAAGGCATCGTGGGCAGTCACGACCGTGCGGCGATCTTCCGGCAGCGCCGCCAGGCGCGTGCGGGTTTCCTTGTCGAGTGCTTCCAGCTTTGCGATGTAAGCCTCGGCATTTGCCTTGAAGTCGTCGGCGTGATCCGGAATGGCCCTGGACATGGCATCGGCGACGTTGCGGACATAGATCACACCGTTCGACAGGGAGTTCCAGGCGTGCGGGTCGGTCTCTCCGTCCACCATGACCGGCGTCACGCCTTCGGTGGCAATGTGCACGGTGGCTTCGGTGCCGGATTCCGAAATCAGCGTGTCGGACCAGGTCTCGAAGCCGAGGCCGTTGACGAAGATGATGTCGGCTTCGGCAACGGCGCGGGCATCGGCAACCGACGGCTGATAAACATGCGCATCCGCATCCGGTCCGACGATGGTTGTGACTTCGGCATGGTCGCCGACCACTTGTTCCACCATATCCCCGAGGATCGAGAAACTGGCGACGATCTTGACGTCTTCATGCGCAGCGGCCGGCAATGCAGCTGCCATCAGCGATGAGGCCATCAGACCTGCGGCCAGGGTTTTCAAAAAGGTCATTGGATCCTCTCTTCAGCATAGGATTGTTCGACAGAAGGTTTTGCTCCCGGCGACGGTTTGCGCAACCGGCCGCCGAAGCCGAGCGGCCCGAACAGGGCCGAAATCAGAAAGAAGCCGCCGGCAACCAGGACGATCGCCGGACCGGACGGTGTCTCGGGGAAAAAATACGACAGGGTCAGACCGATCCAACAGCTTGCAAGCGCAAACAGAAATCCGAGCACAAGCTGACCTGTAATCGTACTTGCCCAATAGCGCGCCGCGGTCGCAGGCAGGATCATCAGGCCGACGGCCATCAATGTCCCGAGCGTTTTGAACGCGGCAAGCAGGTTCAGAACCAGAAGCAGCATGAAGCCCTGATCTACGAGCCATGGCCGCCGTGTCTGGGATTCGAAAAATATGGGATCGCAGGTACTGACGATGAGCGGCCGAAGGAGAAAGGCAAAGGCGACAAGTGTCACCGCTGCAACGCCGCCGACCAGCATCATGGAAGCGTCGTCGATCCCGAGGATCGACCCGAACAGGAAGCTCTTGAGCGGCACTGCCGACCCGGCTGCGGACAGAATGAAGATACCGGCGGCCAGGGCAATGAGATAGAGCGAGGCGAGGCTGGCGTCACTGCGCAGGATCGTCTTGCGCGCAAGCAGGGCCGTCAGAATGGCAACGCCGACGCCTGCAACCAGCCCGCCGATGAGCAACGACATGACCGACAATCCCGCAGCGACGAACCCGATCACGATCCCCGGCGTGATCGCGTGGGCCATCGCCTCGCCGGCCAGCGACAGACGGCGAAGCACGAGAAAGGCCCCGATGGGTGCAACGGAAGCCGACAGCACGGTCGTCGCAACGAACGCGCGTCGCATGAAGGCAAAGCTCCACATCTCGGCGAACAGCTCAAGCATGGGCCTGCCCCTTCTGTTCAATGGAACCTCTGAACATCCAGGACGCCTGGCTCTGCGACAGGTACCCGTGGGCCACGAGCAGATCCGGTGTCAGGACTTCCGCCACGGAGCCATGTGTCGCCGCTCCGTTGCCGAGCAGAAGCGCATGGCTGCAGTGATCAAGAACCGAGGACAGGTCATGAACGACCAGCACCACAGCGCGGTTTTCCTCGCGCCAGCGCTTGATGATCGACAGAAGATGTGCCTCGGTGCTCTGGTCGACCGCGGCAAAAGGTTCATCCAGCAGGATCAGGGGGGCGTCCTGCAATATGACGCGGGCGAAGAGAGCCCGTTGAAGTTGCCCGCCTGAGAGTGTGTGCAGCGAACGGTCCGCCAGATCGGGAATGCCGGCTTCTTCCAAAGCCGCCGCCACGCGATTGCGTCCGCCCCGGCCAAGACCCGACCACAGGTCAAACCCGCGCCAGGCCCCCATTGCAACGAGATCGCGAACACGGATCGGAAACCGCCTGTCAAACTCCGTCAACTGCGCCAGGTAGCCGATCTCACCCGGTCGGCCGGAGGGCCAGTGAAGGCGTCCGGCAAGCGGGTCCATCAGGCCAAGCAGCATCTTGACGAATGTGCTCTTGCCCGAACCGTTTGCTCCAAGCACCGCCAGCGTCGTTCCCGCCTTCATGTCCAGCGACAAATGCTTGAACAGCGTAAGGTCCGGATAGCCCAGGGACAGATTGCGGAGTTCCAGGACGGCCGCCATCACAGCACCGCCCAGATCAGAAGCCAGAGAAGGCCGGAAAATGCGAGCGCACCTGCGGCGAGAGCCGCAACGCTCATCTCGGTCAGGCAGGAAAGCCGGCTCCTCGGTATTTCGCCACTGGAAATGTGCCGCGCCATCAGCCCGCTCCCGGACGTGATGCGGCAACTGAAGTCAGCGGGGCCGTGAAACTAGCCCTGGCGTGATGTCCCCGCAATCGGGATGGTCGAGTGGTTTGGCGCATCGCCCCCTCCGTATGGACGGGGATCTGGCAGAACCATATCTTTGAACGGTGGAACCGTTTTGCGCATGGACGTCTCCCACCGGGACACCCCGCCCGGATAAGTTAAGGTTGCGATGGCAGGTCTCCTGACTCGCGGGTCCAAGCTTTCCCGTACCTTCCCGAGCCTTCGTGTAACATGGCCCAGTGGCGTTCATCGGGGTTGCTCACCGCTCACAGTTGCGGGGGCAGTCACGGATTTAGCGCCCTTCAGGCTCTTCCTCACCGTGTTCCCTTTTCATCTCGCAGCCGTTTTCATTCTGCGAGAACCATCAGTTGGCAAACTATTTTCTCAGCTAAAAATAATCAACACGTATTTGTGCTTACGGATCGGCTCCGGAGACCTGGCCGGCATGGCCGGAGCCACGACAGCGGCAAGTACACACGATGCATCAGGGACTGGATCCCTTCGCGGCCCCGACCCGTCTGCTGCACGTCTAGTCCCGCGCTTCCAGCCACGTCTGCGCCGAAGCCATCTGCCCCGAGACAATACCCTCAGCCAGTTTTTGTCCGACGACGGCGCCGAACTTGTATCCATGTCCGGAACAGGCCGACACGATGGTTACCTTGTCCTCGCTCGCAGCGAAGAAGTGCTCGTCAGCCGTGAACGTGTAGGCGCAGGTCACAACATCGTCGACACGGTATTCCTCGATCCGTGAAAACGGTGGTGAGAAGTGGTTGCGCAATGTTTCCCCCTCTCCCGCTTTCGGCACCCGATCCTGGTTCGGCGGCGCCTTGTATTTGTGAATGCCGGCACCGAACTTGAGGCCGGTCCCGGCGACGGGAGGAAGAATGTAGCCGTCAACGGGACCACCGGGATCAAGAATCGCGGGTGAACGCTCCCATGCCTCTGCAAGATCATCTGGAGGCGTGAGATAGACCACGGCCGTGCGATAGGTCGTCAGGTTTTTTGCCAGCCTTGGAAAGAGACCGAGTGTCCAGGCGCCTGCGGTGACGATCACATGATCACCTGTCAGACCCTCGCCGCCTGCAAGGGTCACGGACCCGGCAGCGGCATCGACGGCGGCGACTTCCGCATTCTCACGCACATCCGCACCCTGTGCCCGCAACCAGTCGCGCAGATCCGAAGCGATTTTCTGGCACAGGAGAACGCCACCTTCGTCGCTGACAAGCCCGTAGCGGATCGTTTCCGGATCAACGAAGGGAAACCGCGCAGCGGTTTCTTCAGGCGTCAGATCCTCAAACGGATAGCCACCTTCGACGAGACCCTTCCGGTAGTCTTCGCCGCCATCGTCTTCGGACTGGGACATCACCATGAAGCCGGTGTCCACCAGATGCTTTTCGCCCAGGTCTTCCCACATCTCGTCCCACGCCGAATAGGCGTCACCGATCCGCCGTTGATACCCGCCCTGCCCGCCATAGGCGCGGCGAATGATCCGGTGCTGGTCGCCCGACGCGGAGAGCGGGTTCGGGATCGGTCCCTGCTCGAGCAGTGTGACCGGGACACCGCGCTTGGTCAGCGCCCAGGCAGTGGAAAGACCGGAGATGCCGGCTCCGACAACGAGTATTGTCATGAAAGAAGTCCTGCGGTTTGGTACCGCAGATTACCCGGCGCGGCCATGGAAGCAAGCGGCGATTTATCGCTTGGTCCGCATACCGGTTATGTGCTTGCCGACATCTTGAATCACTTGTTTAAGCCGCTCACAAAGCACATGAACGGGCAAGTTCTGTTCATGTTGCGCTTTAAGTGCGGACGACGGGCATTCCCCATTGAGATCAATGTTTTGCGCTGAATACCGGACTCTGTTCGGCAGCTTCGCCTAATCCCCCAGGGGCTGTGGTCCGGTGCGCCCGTGATAGGCCGTGAGGGAAGCCCGGATACGGCGCAGGTTCTCCGTTGTGTGGTCGGAACGCAGCTGGGCAACCGCCATGGCAAGAGCGTCGATGATGACCAGATAGGCGTAGCGCGATGCCGTTGGTTTGTAGATATCCGGGTCTTCCGGAAGATCGATCTGCAAGGCGCAATCGACGGATCGCGCAAGTGTGCTGCCCGACCTGGTGATCGCCAGTGTGGCCGCACCGTAGCCCGCCGCGATTTCTGCGGCACTGACGATTTCATCCGCCTCACCGCTGGAGGAGATCAGCAGGATGACATCGGACTTGGAAAGGGTCGCCGCCCGCATCTGCAGGAGATAGCTGTCAGAGACCGCCACTGTCGCAACGCCGAGACGGAACAGCCTGTTGGACGCCTCCTGCGCCAGCATGGAAGAGCCCCCGCCGACGCCGCCGACAAGCACGGTACGCGCCTTGGCGATATGATCTTTTGCCGTCTCGAACACCTCCCCGTCGAGTTGTTTGCGCATGACATTCAGGGACGCGGAAAGAGCGCCGATCACCTGATCGAGAAATCCGGAAACCGTCTCCGATTCCGGCCGATCGCCGACATCGAGATATTGAAGGCTGACCGCTAGGTTCTGCGCCAGCCGGATCTTGAATTCGCGGAACCCGTCGCAACCCATCGTCCGACAGAACCGCACCACGGTCGGTGTGCTGACGTCACACGCCTTCGCCACTTCTGCAATCGTCATGGCGCTGATGCGCTCCAGATTGGCTGAAACGAAATCGGCAACCTTCTGTTCCCTGGTCGAGAGCTGGCCCTCGGATTTCTTCAGATTGGAAATCACGTCGACAGCCGCGTGTCCCAGTCCCTCGTCTATTTTCAATCGTGCCTGCATGATACCTCGCCCTCATTCTGTAACTCGGTTACAAAATTTGGTCAATAAACGCACCTATTTACTGGTTGAAGACGGTAATTTTGTAATTAAGTGACAAAAATACCTTGACTCACTCCCCAATCCCGCGAAATTATCTAACGGAGTTTCATGCGGGAGGGGCGAACTTGAAAATCCTGGCAGAAAGAATCGGCAGAAGGCTGAACCGGCTGATCGAAGCGGTCGTCGCAGTCCTGATGCTGGCGCTTGTCATCGATGTCTGGATCGGCGTCATCGACCGCTACTGGTTTCACTGGCAATTGCCCTGGCCGGAAACGCTCGCCCGCTACCTGATGATCTGGGCAGCGCTGCTGGCGGTCTCGTCCGGCATCGCCCGCCGCGAGCATATCGGCCTGACATCCTTCCTGATGAAGCTGCCTTTCACTGTGCGGCGCGGCGTGCTCATCGTGATCGACCTGCTGGCGATCGCTCTTTTTGCCTATGTGCTCTGGTTCGGTGTCGGCTTTGCCCAGAGCGGCGCATCCCGGCAGGCCATGATCTTCGGCGCGACACTGGAACCGTTTTTCTGGGCCGTTCCCGCCTCCGCCTTCCTTGCCATCGTGCAGCTCGTCCTGGTCCTTTTGCGCGATCAGGGTCTTCAGCTCGACGTATCTGCGGAGGCACGGGCATGATTGTCGCCGTTACTTTTGTGCTCCTGATCCTGTTCGGCATGCCGATCGGTTTTGCCATCGGACTTGCCGGCGTCGTCGGACTGATCGACATGGGCGGCGGGCCGAACTTCCTGGCCATCGGGCCAAGCAAGATCTTCAATGGCCTGAACATCTTTCCGTTCCTCGCCATGCCATTCTTCATTCTGGCCGGCGAGATCATGAACGGTATCGGCATCACTGACCGGCTGGTGAAACTTGCGCAGGTTCTGGTCGGCCGCTTTCGCGGCGGCCTCGCCCATACCAACATGCTCGCCTCCGTCTTCTTTGCAGGTTTGACCGGGTCGGCAACCGCAGACGCCGCCGCCTTTGGCCGGACGCTGGTCCCGGCGATGGAAAAGGAAGGCTATTCACGCGATTACGCCTGCGCCGTCACCGCGGCAGGTTCGATCATCGGCCCGACCATTCCCCCATCTGGTCTCATGGTCGTCTACGGATCGCTCATGGGCGTTTCCATTGGCGGCCTGTTCGCGGCCGGCATCCTGCCCGGCCTCGTCATCTGTCTGGTCTGCATGGGCGTCATCGTCATTGGCGGAAAACGCGAGAACCTTCCCAAGGCGGCCCGGGGCGCCACCTTGCGCGAGGTCTGGGACACGTTCGTGTCGTCGCTGACCGCACTCCTGATGCCGATCATCATTCTGGGCGGCATACTCGGCGGCGTCGTCACGCCGACGGAAGCGGCATCGATCGCGGTCGCCTATGCCCTTTTCATCGGGATCTTCGTCTATCGGACGCTGAACATGCGCGACTTCTATTCCATGCTCGTGCGCACGGCGCGGATTACCGGCGTCATTTTCGTGATCATCGCCTTTGCCGGCATTCTCGGCTGGTGGATGAGCTTTGAGCGCATTCCGCAGATGCTGGCCGGAACGGTCCTCGGCATCTCCGAAAATCCCTATGCGGTCATCGCCATCATCATCGGGATCCTGCTGATCGTGGGCATGGTGATGGACATCACCGCCATCCTGATCATTCTGGCTCCCGTTCTTGTGCCGCTTACCGAGCAGATCGGGCTGGAGCCGATCCATGCGGGCATCATTTTCGTCCTGGCACTGAACATCTCCCTGATGACACCGCCGGTCGGGGCCTGCCTGTTCGTCCTGTCCTCCGTCACCGGGGAAAAGCTGGAGCGGATCGCGGTCAAGCTGATGCCGTTCCTGATCGCCGAAATCACCATCCTGTTCCTGTTCGCATTCTGGGAGGACGCGGCGCTGTTTCTGCCGCGCGCCTTCGGATTTGCCCAATAGACCACGTCTTCAACTGAGGAGGTAATCATGAAGACTTTGAAGAAGGGGTTCGTTGCAGGCGCCGTGCTCGCACTGACCGCAACCACCGCACTGGCCGAGGGCGGTGTCATCCGCTTCGGTCATGACAACAAGACCGACCCGTTCGAAAACCCGGCCCACGCCTGCACGGCGGTGTTCTCCAACATCGTTGCCGCCGACACCAATGGCAGCGTGACCGTCGAGGTCTTCGGCTCCAACCAGCTCGGGTCTGCCGCCGAGCATGTCGACCAGGTGCGCAACGGGGTCATCCAGGCAACCCTGACGTCAACAGGTGCGCTTGCCAGCTACTATCCGCGCATCGACGTTCTGAACCTTCCCTTCGCCTTCGCCAACAACGCATCCACCTATTCCGTTTTCGACGGCCCCTTCGGTGAAGCGCTGGCGGCAGACATCGAGGAAACGCTCGGCGATGTCGTCGTGCTCGGCTTTCCGGACACGGGCGGCTTCTTCGCCGTAACCAATTCCCAGCGGCCAATCGCGGATCTCGACGACTTCAACGGCATCCGCATCCGCACAATGACGCTGCCTTCGCACCAGAAGATCGTCCAGGCACTGGGCGCGGAAGCCTATCCGCTGAGCTGGGGCGAGGTTTATTCCGGCCTTCAGACCGGCGTGATCGACGGACAGATGAACCCCGTGCCGATCATTTCCTTCGCGAATTTCGCCGAGGTCCAGAAGTACATGACGCTGACCAACCACCTGTTCTCGCCCTATACCTTCATGGTCAACCGCGCGTTTTTTGAAGGCCTGAGCGAGGCGGAGCAGGACACCTTGCGCGTTGCGGCAGAAAACTGCGTTGCTGCCAGCCGTGGCCTCTCGCGCATCATCGAGGCGTCCGACCGGGGCCTTGCGGGTCTCATGGACAAGATCGAGGTGACCGCCCTGACGGACGATCAGCGCAAGGCCATGGCGGGTGCGACACAGCCTGCTTTCGAGACCCATGTCGCCGAGAACCTCGATGCCAAGGCGACCGAACTGCTCACGCTCTTCAAAAGCGAAGTGGAAGCTGCCAACGGCAGCAGCTACCTGAACTGACGTAGAGTATGACCTAAGGTCCTCCCTGGCTTGGGGAGCTCCGGCTCCCCTAGGTGATGGACCCATAAATGAGACTGAAATGGCATGCGAAATGGCGAAATCCCGTTAGGAAGGGTGCGCGGAGCGGGCTTCCTGCCCGGTCAAGCACGCTAACGCCACGGGGTGAAGCCATTTCCATGTCCTTCGGATTTGACCGGATTGCGCCTCCTCCGCGTTGCGAAAGGCTTGAAAATACGCCGCATTTCCTGCGCTTCCGCTCCTTGACGAGAAGCAATCCGCCTCAAACCATTTCGGCCTCATTTATGGGTCCATCACCTAGCCATCTTTTCACTCTGACCGGGGTTTTCATGCGCGTTTTTTGTGCGTCCGTCGCGACCGAGACCAACACTTTTTCTCCCTTGAGAACGGACTTTTCGGACTTTGAACAGAGCTTCTATGCACCGCCCGGCGAACACCCGGAAACACCGACGCTGTGCAGCGCCGTGTTCCCAGCGTTGCGCAAGCGCGCCGCACGTGGCGAGGTCGAGCTGATCGAAGGAACCGCAACGTGGGCCGAGCCCGGCGGCCTGTTGAGCGCCCCGACATGGCAGCGCCTGCGCGCCGAGGTTCTCGGCCAGCTAAAGGCAGCGTTGCCGCTCGACGCTGTCGTCTTCGGATTGCACGGCGCCATGATCGCCGATGGCTGCGTTGACTGCGAGGGCGATCTCCTGGAGGCCGCACGCGAGATCGCGGGCCCTGACTGCCGGATCGGAGCGACCTTTGACCCGCATAGCCACCTGAGTGAAAAACGGACGCGAAACGCCGACATCGTCACCGTCTTCAAGGAGTTTCCGCACACGGATTTTGTCGAGACCGGTGAGGCTTGTGCCGATCTGACACTCAAGGCCGCGCGCGGCGAAATCACGCCCGTTACAAGCGTTTTCGATGTCCGCATGATCGACGTTCTGCCAACCAGCCTTCAGCCGATGCGGGGCTTCATCGACAGGCTGAACGCACTCGAGCGCTCCGGTGAAATCCTTTCCGCATCGGTCATCCACGGTTTCATGGCTGGAGACTCGCCCGATCTCGGGGCCAAGATCATCGTGACAACAAATGACGACAAGGCACGCGGCAACCGGCTCGCGCGCGATCTCGGGATGGAACTTTTCGGTTTCCGCGGGCGGGCAGCGCCGGAGTTTCTGCCACCCGTGGACGCCCTGGTCCGCGCAGACAAAAGCCCCCGTTCACCGGTTGTCATCGCGGATGTCTGGGACAACCCCGGCGGCGGTGTCGCCGGCGATTCGACAATTCTGCTTCAACACGTGCTTGACCTCGGCCTGAAAGGCGTCGCACTCGGCACGATCTGGGATCCGATGGCAGTTCGGCTGTGTTTTGCCGCCGGTGAAGGCGCCGCGTTCGATCTCCGTTTCGGCGGCAAGACCTCGGCCCATGCCGGGCAGCCGATCGATGCACGGGTTCGCGTGACCCGGCTGGTGGAAAATGCCGTTCAGAGCTTCGGTGCCTCCGTCGTGCCGCTCGGCAACAGTGCGGCGATCCGGATCGGGGATCTTGATATCGTCCTCAATACCAACCGGGCCCAGGCTTTTTCGCCCGATCTCTTCACAAATCTCGGCATCGATCTGGAGACAAAACGGATCCTCATCGTCAAGTCGACGAACCATTTCCACGGGGCTTTTGCACCGATCGCGGGAGAAATTCTTTATGCTGCCGTCGAAGGGCCTTATCCTAGCGACCCGCGCCGGACCGCCTACACCCGTTTGAAACGCGAGATATGGCCGATGGTAGACAATCCCCATCACGAGGAACTCGCATGATTTTCCCGACCCTCGACACACCTTGCGTCCTGGTGGACCTGGACATAGCCGAGGCCAATATCCGCAGGTACCAGGCCCATTGCGACGGCAACGGCTTGAGGTTGCGACCGCACATCAAGACGCACAAACTGCCGCGCCTGGCAAAATACCAGGTCGCGCAGGGTGCCGTCGGCATCACCTGCCAGAAGGTCAGCGAAGCCGAGGTGATGATCGCCGAGGGCGGCATCGATGATGTCCTGATCACCTACAACATTCTGGGAGACACCAAGACGGCACGCCTGCGCGCGTTGTCCGAGAAAGTCCGGCTTTCTGTCGTCGCCGATAATGAAACCGTCGCCAAGGGTCTGAGCAGGGCGTTCGCTGATGCAGCAAGACCGCTGACCGTGCTTGTCGAATGCAACACCGGCGCCGACCGCTGCGGTGTTGCTTCTCCGGCTGCCGCTCAAGAGATTGCCCGCCTGATCAACAGTCTGCCGGGGCTTGAATTCGGCGGACTGATGACATTCCCTCCGGTTGGCCGGATGAACGAGGCCGAGATCTGGCTGAACGAGGCCAAAACCCTGATCGAAGCCCAAGGACTTGAGGTGAAGGTGGTTTCTTCCGGCGGCTCGCCCGACATGTGGCAAACCCACGGCCAGGGGCCAGTCACGGAACACCGGATCGGCACCTATGTCTACAACGACCGTTCGCTGGTCGCCCACGGGGCCTGCACCTGGCAGGATTGCGCGCTCACGGTGCTGGCAACCGTCGTCTCCGTTCCTTCCCCGAACCATGCAATCGTCGACTCCGGGTCGAAAGTTTTGACCACGGATCTCTTCGGTCAGGTAGGCCACGGCCACGTGCTTGGCCGCGATGATCTGGCAATCGATCAGCTCAGCGAGGAACACGGGCGTATCGTCTCCGATGGTCCGATCAATCTGACCGTCGGTGAAAGACTGCGGATCGTGCCCAATCACGCCTGCGTGGTCGCCAACATGCTGGACAGGGTCGAGGGCGTGCGCGGGCCGGATCTCATCGGGCCAATGCCTGTTGCGGCGCGCGGCCAGGTGTGGTGATCCCGGCGCCTGGTCGAACCTGAATTTCAGTCGTCTATTCGAACCCCTCAACAACGGAGATTTATATGCCTATCGAACGCATCGGCGTGGAACGAACCGGAGCCGGCGGACAGAACCTGCCCTTTTCACCCGCTGTCAGGGCCGGCGACTTCGTGTTCATCTCTGGCCAGGTGGCAATGAAGGAAAACGGCGAGATTGAGCCCGGCGGGATCGAAGCCCAGACGAGACGGACTATGGACAATGTTGTCGCCGTTCTGGCAAAGGCAGGCTGCACGCTCGAGGATGTCGCCAAGGTCAATGTCTGGCTGGACGACACGCGGGACTTCTGGACCTTCAACAAGATCTACGCGAGTTACTTTCCGAACGGCGCTCCCGCCCGCTCGACGGTGAAGTCACAACTGATGGTCGACGCAAAGATCGAAATAGACGTTGTTGCCTACAAGCCTTTGTGAGGGCCGGCTGAAGCAGCAGCAGGATGCGCGGCGCACCGCGCATCCTTGTTTCTGCCGCTGCGCGCGATTGCCCTGAATTTCCTGTCGCTGCATTGCGCCAATTGGCGCGGAAACTGCTTGTTGATTTCCACCGCATGGGTGCTATGTCCCGCGCAGGATCCGGAATTCAGCAACGAGGCAACAGCGTGCTAGAGGAAGACAAGGCAAACGGCGAGATCAGCCCGCCGGAGGATTATCTGTCCAATTACCCGGACTGGGGCTATCTGCTGCGCGAATTCTATGAAGCCTACCGCTTTCTGTCTTCCGGTGGCAGCGACAAGATCCGGTCGCATCAGCGGTCCGTGCGCGAAGCCATCAGCCGCGTCAGCAGGTCAAAGACGGTCATCGACTTCGGTGAGCCTGCCCAAAAACCGGTCACGGCGCATCTGAAAAGGGCGCTGGACGAAGGCAGGCTTGAACGGACGGCACCGTTGATCCGCGCGATTGAGAGCGTCCAGGGGCAACTTGCCTGGCAATACGGATACGAGAAAGTGCCGCGCGGGCTCAGCAAGAGCTATGCCTATGCGGAGCTGTGTGGCCCGAACGGTCCGGTCCTGACGACCGAAGTCATCCTTGGCCTTGTGCTGTTCGCACCCGGATGCGTCTATCCATCCCACGCGCACAGCGGCATCTCGGAGAGCTATATCTGTCTTTCGGGAGCCGTTTCGGAAAACCATCAGGGTGTTTACGCGCCCGGCTCCATGATCTTCAACCCGCCCGAGCACACGCACCGGATCACGGTGTCAAAGCTTGAACCCGCCCTCCTTGCCTATGCCTGGACGGGACCACAGGACAAACTTGCCAGCCAGAAAATGGTGTTCAGCCGCAAGCGTAAATAAGCGGTCAAACCCTTAAGCGGCTTCGGCGTCTTTGTCGATCACACGGCTGATCGTGAGCCTGGCAGGCTGAAGACGGCCATCGTCTGACACCCACCCTGGTTCACTGACCAGTTTCTCGCACTCGATCCCGAGCGCGGGAAAACTGAGACCCATGGAATGGGCAAGGGCCACACGGTCTCCGGGTTTCGGATTGAGGCCGCAACAGACCTCGCGCGTTCCCATCTTCAGGTGATGGGCGATATCCCATTCCAGAACGACACCATTGTGCCGGGTAACGACCCAGCAATGCGCATCGTCGCAGCATCCGTTCTTTTCCTGCGGAAAGAAGTAGCCGGTCAGGTAGCCTGCGTCAAAGCCGGCGGCACGCAGCGATGCAATCAGGTAGGTGTTGATGTCGACACAGGACCCTTCGGTCAGCCCGCAGGAAAGGTAAGGTACCTCGTCGCAGCCGTCGTTGAAGCGAACGTCCGCATGCCCGTAGCGGAACTTTTCGGCGCAGGAGTTCACCAGCGCCTGGATCGCGGCGTGACCGTCCGTCTGCGTCTCGGCGATGTTGATCGCATCAAACACAAGCGCCTCGGCTGCGCGCGTGAACCTGTTCCGGTGTGGCGTGAAGATGCTGTCCGGGTAGCCGGGGCCGCCTTCCCTATATCTGTAGCGAACCTCGACCTGCTGCCCCGGTTCCGGAACAACGACCGCCACGATCTGGCCTGTCGTTGTCTCGCCGGTCAGGGTGTAGTTGCCGCCTGCGACTGCGAAGTGAACCGGCATCTGGTGCGGGGTCGGCAGGCCGACGGGAACAAGCAGTTTCCGGCTCGCGCCTTCATGTGGGGCGACAGTGACCGATACATGCGTGTTCATCGAGCAGTCCTCAGATTGCGAGCTGGAAAATCAGGCCGGACAGGACCGCTCCGGCAAAGCCGAGCCCGAGATAGGTTGCAAAAACCTGCGGCTTCACAAGGGACCACACAGCCGCCATGGCGGGGATCGAGCTGACCGCGCCGGCGATCATGAAGGCCATGGCCGCTCCCGCGCTCATGCCCTGTTCCATGAGGCCCGCCAGCAGAGGCGGCGCGACATAGCTGTTCAGGTAAGCCGGCATGCCGACCAGCGCGGAAATTGCGATTGAGCCGATACCCTCGCCGCCGACAACACCTGCGATCAGATTGGCCGGGACATAGGTGACAAGCGCGGCTTCCAGCACATAGGCCAGCGCCAGCCACTTCACCAGGAAGAACGCATTTGCCTTGAGTTCAGCGCCAAACTTCCGGGTACGCTCAGCCTCGCTCCAGAATTTCCAGACAGGTTTGCCAGTCAACGGAGATGCACCGCATCCGCACCCGTTTGCGGAAGAACCGATCTTGACCGGGTTTGAGAAAGCGCCCGTCTTCAGCAGCATGGAGACGAGGAACCCGCCGAAAAGCCCGAGCGCGACGGCGAATATCGCCTTGCCTATGGCGAAGGACCAGCCGAGTGCGCCAGCCGTGATCAACAGTGTCGGCGGATCGATCAGCGGCGAAGACAGCCAGAAGGCCATGATAGCGGACAGCGGCGCACCGACGGCCAACAGCCCGGCGATGAACGGAATGACTTCGCACGAGCAGAAAGGCGCCAACCCGCCAAAGAGGGCAGCCAGCACGATGGCCTGCGTCTCGCGCCCCTCGAAGGCACGGGCGACGTAGGCTTCGGCTCCTGCCGCTTTCAGCCACGCGATCAACGCAACTGCAAAAGCAATATAGGGCAATGTTCCGAGGAACGCTTTGACTGCAAAACTCACGAAAGGAACGAATTGCACCTGGTCCAGCAGCAGAACCAGAAGCGGGCCGCCGATCACGATCGTCCATGTTGACAAAAGAGCGTTCCGGCCGGGAAATGACGTCCAGCTCCATTTTGGTTTTTGCGCAGCGCTGCCGTCGGCTGTCGGCCCGCAGCAACGCGTTGCCTCGTTACCCTGGTCAAGCTCAATGCGATCGATCGTATCCGACATCTGCCTTATCCCTGTCGCAGGCGCTAACGGGCGCCTTCGTCCACACAGCATTCTTTCAATATGTACCCGGCAAGACCTTCCAGATGATCGAACGCCGCACGATTGACAACCGACCGGCCATCCTTTTCCTGGAGAACGAGGCCTGCTGAAGAAAGAAACTTCAGGTGATGCGCGAGCGTGGAAGCAGCCATGCCGGTCCGGCTCTGGATATCGCCGACGGTCAAACCGCTCGGTCCCGCCTTGACCAGCGTCAGCACCACCTGCAGACGGGCCTCCGAGCCAAGCGCAGCAAACCCTTGCGCAACTTCTTCCAGGTCCATTCCATATCTCCAATATAACTATATTTCTAGTTATATAGTTTTAATCGACGTGTCAAGGGCTACGAGCTTGGGAGAAAAGGTGGCACATGCCTGGTATCAATTCGCTTCCGTGAAGCGACGCCAGCAACATGCGCGGCGTGCTGCGATTGACTGGAACAAACCGCTCTACCTGCGCAACGGCAGCGGCCTACCGCCCTTGGGAAACCTGGTTCCGCGCGTCTGCGATGGCAGTTCGCCGAACAGCTTGTGATAGTACTTGCTGAACCGGCTCCATTCCCAGAAACCTTCTTCGGCCGCGATATCGCCGATACTGTCATTCAAACGATCACCGTCGAGGAGTTTCTGTCTTGCGCTGTTCAGCCTGATAACCCGGGCATATGCTGCCGGACCCATGTTCACATTGGACTTGAACGCGATTTCAAGGGTTCGCCTGGAGCTCTTTGTCGACAGCGACGCAAGGGCATCGGAATGCAGACTGGACTGCATTTGCGACTTGAGCGTTTCACGAGCGGAAACAAAGCGCTCGAACGAGCGGGAGCTGGTCAGAAAGTCCGGAGTGGGTGGGGCGAGCCACTCGAATGAAAGCGCGTTGGCAAGACCCGAAATCGCGAGATCCCCCAACGCATCCAGATAAGCCTGTCGCTTCAATGCGCTGGCGCATTGGATAAGGACTTCCATATCCTGCCGCAAACGTGTGGTCAGCCTTGCCGACCTTATGAACTCGGTTCGGCGGCCACGCGTTGCCAGCCAGTCAGCGACCTCCGGAATCAGAGCTTCATGGCTCAGGAGCACGTCCTGGTCGATGGCAAACAAGGCGGTCGCGCCGCCGGGCCGAAAAACCTCAAAACAGTCCGCACAGGGAGGCGAAACACGTAATGTGTCGTCCCCCAGATTCGTTCCGTCGACAAAAAGTGAGGACTGCGGCCCCAGACCGAAAGCGAACAGGAAAGAGCCGGCTGGGATATTGCCGTCAATTTCCATCACATGACTGTGGTCTTCGATCATCACCAGCAGACCGCCGAAGTCGAGCATTTGCACCTTGGAACTGCACTGCCCCTCACCCAGCTGAGAAATGCTTATGGAGCTGTCGGGCTTCTGCAAGAAATCCAGACAGTCTTCAATGTCACTCGATGTGAAGAGAGAGAAGTTGGAGTTCTTTTCTATTGCCTGATCTGGCAGAAACCACAACGCCATACGACAAACTCCTCTCCTTTGATGGCGTACTTAATTTAAAACTAATTTATCATTACTGCCGGCATTAACAATCAAAGAAATCATATTTCTTGAGGTTTTTTGGAAAATTGTCATTTTTACTGATGCAAAAAACTGTATCAGTCATCAGATGTATACTTGAAAAAGTCAATCAATACCTGATTCAGGAAGCCTGGCGAAAAGTGTAAATACCCGCGCCCGGGCCACGCGTGTTTTTCGGCGCGTGCGCGGCAACAGGCTGCGTAGCGGATACAACGTCCGGACCGGCGATTGCGGTCAGACCTCCACCATCGCGTCAACGGCGTCCATCAGTTCGTCGGCCTTCCGGTCATTCATGCCGTCGGGATGAGGGTTTGAGAAACGGCCGCTGTCATTGTCGAAATATTGACCGCTGGCAGAGGCGAATTCGTCGGCAAGCGCTGCCCGCAGCAGGATATCGACGCCGATGGAAAGATCGTTTCCGGCCACTCCGAAGCCTTCCTTCACCATCTTGCTGGCGAGCAGGGAACCCGGGTTGACGGCAACGATCACCGGCCCGTCCGAGCCAAGCTGCCTGGCAAGGTGCCGCGACCACATGGTCAGTGCAAGTTTGCTTTGAGCATAGGCATCCATCGCGGAGAGGCGCACCTTGCCGGCAAGAGCTTGCAGATTGACAGGCGCCTGGGCTGCCGAAGACAGATTGACCACCCGGCTTGAGGCATTCGTGAGTGGCAGAAGGCGTCTTGTCAGCAATACGGGCGCCAGGAGGTTGACCACGAAACGGATATCGAGGCCATCTTCCGTGACTTCGTTAGCCGTGCGAAGGATGCCTGCATTGTTGATCAGCACATCGACCTTTGCGTGCTTTGCAGCAACCTCATCGGCCAGCCGCGCAACATCGCCAAGCCGTGAAAAGTCCGCCTGGTAAACATCCACCTCGCCCCCGCCGGCAGTTGCCGTGACAGCCTCCCGGGCGGCGGCAAGCTTTTGCGCGGAGCGCCCGTGCAGAAGTACGGTATGTCCTTGCTCGTGCAGTGCCTTGGCCGTTTCAAGTCCGATCCCGTCGGTCGATCCTGTCACCAGAATTGTCTTGCTCATCATGGTCCACCTTAATGTGTGAAGTCGGCAACGATTTCGTCGGAAAGCCGTTTCAGGGTTGTTTCGATATCGGCCTGATTGAAACGCAGATTGAGGGCGACATGGTTGACGCCGATCGATTCAAGCGTTTTCAGGTAGGTGCGCAGATGATTGACACCCAGCCGGAAGCCGAGATGGATCGGTTGCGGGTCGGCATCCGCCGCGGCAGCAAGGTCGATATAGAGCGGTTGCATGACCGGCTTGTCAAACGCCTCAAGCGCCCTGGTATTCTGCCTGTAGTCGCCGATTACCTGTTGCTGCGCCTGCATGTTGCGCGGATAGGTCATCCAGCCGTCGCCGTTCGCCGCGATCCAGTCCGGGGCTTGCTGGCTGCCACCGGTGATCAGCATCGGCACTTTCCCCGCCACCGGCTTCGGCAGCATGTCCATGCCGGGTTCAGGTGTGCCATGCATGTTCGTGAATTGCGGACGGGTGGCGGCCATCTGCCGGATATAGGCGAAACTTTCCCTAAAGCGTGCCCCCCTGTCGCCGAACGACATGTTGAGCGCTGGGTATTCTTCCGGCCGGTCTCCGGAGGCAACCCCAAGAAGGAGCCGGCCGCCCGAAAGCGCGTCCGCGCTGGCTGCCGCCTTTGCAACATGCGCCGGATGGCGCAGCGGCAAAATGATGCTGGCAACGCCCAGAGCGATCCGCTCGGTTCCCGCCGCGAGATATCCAAGATAGACGAACGGATCGAACATCTGCCCGGCATCACCGAAGGAAGGCACGTTGAAAGGCACGTCGCGCAGCCAGACGGACGAAAACCCGAGTTGTTCGGCAAGTTGCACGCGCTCCAGATGCCAGTTCATCCCGGGAACCGCACCCATGCCGTAGTTTTCAAGCGGCACGACCAGTCCGAGAGACAGCCGGTTGGGCTTGAAGACCGTGTTGTATGACCGGTTGATCTGTTCAAACCCGGTCCTGTCCAAACGATTGAGCATTTTTTGCCCTCGCTGCGTTCGAAGTCTTGTATTCAACGAACTGCTTCGACCTTCATTTCAACTCTATCGCAACCGTCCCGCACCGTCGCGGAACGGTTTCACGCCACACCTGTCCTCAGGCCAGGTCGTCCTTGCCTTCGATCAGGAAGTGAAAGCTGTTCGACCCTTCGGTCCGGGCTTTCAGGAAAGGAGCATATTCCGCATCATTCATGAAATTGACCGCAGCTTCCCTGGACGGCCACTCGATCACGATCCGCAGCGCCGCCTCGTCTGCGGCACCCTCCATCTGTTCATGCGACGCGGTGCGCGCCAGGTATTTGCCGCCATGCTGAGCGACCAGCCGGTTTGCCGGGCCGATATAGCCGGGGATCCAGTCTTCCGCCGTCGGTGTCACGGCGAGCACGGAGTAATACGCCATCTCAATTGATCCTCTGTTTGCAGTGGCTGCGGGCTCCGCAACCTCGGCAAACACATAAAGATCTTGAATTTTGGTATAAACAGGTAATTTCTAAGTACATAATTCGGATTTTGGATATAATCAAATGGACACAGACAGCTTGCGGCTCTTCGTTCTGGCCGCGGAAAAACTGAACATAAGCGCGGCCGGGCGCGAACTTGGCATGCCGCCCGCCGTTGCCAGCAACCGGTTGGCGAAGCTGGAGCAAAGTCTCGGTTCTGATCTCATGCACCGCTCGACGCGAAAGGTGGCATTGTCTGTCGAAGGTGCCGAGTTTCTGCCCTTCGCGCGGGAGATCCTGGCCCAGGAAGACGCCGCAAGGGCTGCCCTGGGTCTCTCCAGTCCACAGGTGAGCGGCCTGCTTCGCTTCGCGGCATCAAGCACCTTCGCGCAGCTCTACATCATTCCGCTGCTGCCCGAATTCCTGGCGAGATATCCCGAAATCAAGCTCGATCTCAAGCTATCCGACACGCGCTTCGACCTGATTGAAGGCAGTTACGATCTGGCGCTGCGCAACTCCGCCGTTGAAGACAGCAGCCTGAAATTCCGCAAACTCGCTGACGACACCCGCATTCTGTGTGCGTCACCGGACTATCTGCGCCGTCACGGAAGCCCGTCAAAGCCCTCCGATCTCGTCAATCATCAGATCATCGCCTTTCAGGACCTCACTCCGAAACCATTGATCGGTCCCGCCGGCACAATCGGACAGTTTGACCCGCGCGCCGCCGGGAGCCGTCTGGTCATGGACGACGGCCGCTCTTTGAAACTCGCGACCGTCTCAGGCGCTGGCATTTCCATGAATTCCCTCTGGAACACTCATGCTGAGCTGAAAGCCGGATCGTTGGTCAGGGTCCTGCCCGACTATGAAGTCGACGACCGGTCCGTGCTGTGGTTCGTCTATCCGAAATCGAATGTGCTGACTGGAAAAGTCAGGGTCTTTATCGACTTCCTCCTGGAAAAGATCGGCAAGGCGCCCGTGTGGACCAGCGCCTGATACCCGGTGTGCTCAGTTGCAGCAGCCTGACGCGGAAGAACCGCAGCAACCACTGTTGTCTGTTGCGGCGACATGCTCAAGCGCCGGTTTGCAGTGGGCACGCACGTCGCGCAGCCGAACAGCAACCGCACGGCCGCGCAGCTCCGGCGCAGCCAGGTCGTAGATCCGCATTCCCTGGTTCTCGTGTGCAAACTCAACCTGCAGCGGGCTTTCGCCAAGCCCGGTCAGCCTCGCTATGCTCTGTTCAAGAATACTGTTGAACTTTCCAACCTTCATATGACTGCCACCTTGGCCATCGAGCAACTGCAATGCGGCCTCCGTCCAGGAGGCGAGGCGTCCACCACAGTCAATACTGCCGACCTTCGCAAGTTTGAATTCCGTGACATGATAGCCCGCGCCGATTGTCCCCTCCCCGGTCTGAAAGATCAGTGGCAGATCGGCGGGCATTTTCTGCAATCCGTCCAGCAGCGATTGGGGTGTCATGGCGGCAACCTTTCATTTCAAGTTTTGTTGAAATACAGTCTAAACAGAAATCAGGACTCATTTCAAGAAAGTTTGAAATATGAATGAAACAGGTGCCCTGGCTGCCTTCGCGTCGATCTCCAGCGCAACGCGTCTGCGCATTCTCAAACGGCTTGTCGAAGCAGGCAGCGACGGTCTGACCGCCGGCGAGATTGCAGAGACTGTCGGCGCAACGCCTTCCAGAACATCGTTTCACCTGTCCAACATGTCGGACGCGGGCCTGGTGACCTCAACACGGCACGCACGGCAGATCACCTACCGGATCGACTTCGCGACCGTTGGGGCCTTGATGCGTTACCTTCTGGAAGACTGCTGCAAAAACAACGCGACAGTCAGGGCGTGTTGCCTTCCGGGCAGTGGCTGCTGATCTGACCGGATCAGACCTGGGTGATCGGCCCATGAATGAGGCGGAAAGGGTTTGAGGCGGCTTGCTGCTCGTCAAGGATCGGCAAGCGCAGGAAACGGGATTCATTTTCAAGCCTTTCGCAACGCGGAGGAGGCGCAAGCCGGTCAAATCCGAAGGACATGAAAACGGCTTCACCCCGTGGCGTCAGCGCGCTTGACCGGGCAAGAAGCCCGCTCCACGCACCCTTCCTGACGGGATTTCGCCATTTCGCATGCCATTCCACTCTCGTTCATGGGTCTGTCACTTAAAATCGCTCCACATGCGGGCGCAGTTCGATCTCGTTTGTCCAGATGCTGCGATGCTGGCGCGTCATCTCCAGATATGTCTTCGCGATCGCGTCAGGATCCAGCGTCTTTTCCGGATCGTTGTAGGGAGCACCGCGTTCGGCACTGTGAATGGCCCCGTCGATAACGAAATGCACCACGTGGATGTTCTTCGGATGAAGTTCCCGGGACAGTGACTGACAGAGCCCTCTGAGCGCAAATTTCCCCATCGCGAAAGCCGCTGATTGCGGGAACCCCTTGATGCCGGCGGATGCGCCGGTGAACAGCAACGTGCCTGCTTGGTTCGGAACCATGCGTTTCGCCGCTTCGTGGGCGACAAGAAAGGCCCCCCACGCGGTGACGTCGAGGGCGGCGCGCACTTTCTCAGGATCGAGTTGCTCAATCGGACCCTTGGTCCGGCCGCTTGGATTGTAGACGACAACGTCCGGAGTTGCCTCGTCGGCGTCAAGCGCGTCAAACAGGCGCTTGACCCCGGCCTGGCTCGTGGCATCGCACGCATAGGCCCTTGCACCGGTCTCCCGGCACAGGTCGTCCAGCTTGTCCGGATTGCGCGCCGCCAGGAAGACCCGATAGCCTGCTTGCGAATAGACACGTGCAAGCGAAGCGCTCAGCCCCGACCCGGCACCAACAATCAATGCATTTTTTGCCATGACCCTGCTCCTTGGACACACCCTTTGCTGTTACTTGGGGACGCGATCGGGATTTGCCCAGTCAACAGCCTGTGTCCGTGGTGCCGCACGCACGACCACGAGCCGCTTTACGGTCGGCCTTTTCAGCAACTCATTGGCTGCGCGCGGCGTATCGCGCGGTTCCCTTTGAAGCGGACCTTAATGGCGAGTGCACCTCAGAGATTTTCATCGGGAAATTGACGCCGGACCGGAATCGATAATACCGTTCAATATTGCTTCGGACGGAATAAGCATTTTGATCTTTTTTACTGGTCCAGATCCTGGTTTCAGGATTGACACAATGGCAGAGACTGATCGGACTGCAATAAACAACAGAGCCAGAGGGGCAGACAGAGGTCAGGGCTTTTACCTGAAAACCGGGTAGAGGCCGAGGGTGGCAAGCATGCCTGGGGAGGCATTTATGGCATTGATTTTATTATGGGTATTTGGTTTTAAGAAATTTGTTTCAATGACCAGCCCTCTTGTCTCGTTCACGCCGGCGGTCTGCGCATCACAAAACGGATCGCCGAAATGACCTGTGCATGGATGAACGGTGTCACGGTCCACCTGCCCCGATCGGCCACACGCCTTCCTGTTGCCGCCTTGTTGACTGTGTTCTGGATAGCGCTTTTCGGCGGCGGCCAGGCAAGTGCGGACTGGATCAACCTGACAAGCGCGGAAAAACTGCCGAATATCGCTGAAATCACGGTGCGCGAAGATCGGGTCCATCTTGTTCTTCAGCTGTCCGAAGACAGCCTGGACATGATGGATGAATTGCTGAGTGACGACATGCGGCGCGAGCGGGGGATCGAACCGGAGCCGATCGAACAAAGGATGGAGCGCTTCGCCCGGGACAAGTTCCAGATAGTTGCAGACAGCGCAGACGCGCTGACTGCGACATGGCGCTTTTCCGAACCCCGGGCGCGAAAGGACCGGTCGTCTCCGGTGAACGGGGTCGTCCACCCGCTGACGCGCCAAAAAGCGCCCGAACCGCCCGACAACAGCCGGGTGCTTCACGCCGAAATCGACTATTTCTTTGAGCAAAGACCGAACACACTCACCTTCATTCCACCCCTGGATGACAGCGGTCGTGCCGCGCTCGACATCGGTTTTATCGTCTTCCAGAAAGGCGTGCCCGTCATCGATTTCCGGAGGCTCACCGGCCCGGCGACGCTCATGATCAATTGGGAGGATCCCTGGTATTCCGCTTTCGAGAACCCGAGCCTGACGCGCCATCACCGTTGGCCCATCATGTCGTTTATCTATGTCGAACCGCGGGAAGTCAGGCACGAAGTCATGCTGAGACTGCAGGACCTGCAAGACTGGGCCGGCGTGAACATTGACGGAAACGCAAGAATTACCGAGGACGGGCGAAGCCGCATTCTGGAGGCAGCCAGCCGTTTTTTCGAAGACAAGAACCCTGTTATCATAGACGGCACCCCGGCTGAACCGGCGACCGTCTTCTCGGAATTTCTGGATCTTACCCTCGCCGGCGTTCAGGTCATAGGCGATGACCGGACCCTGGACCCGGCAACCGCAGTGCTCGGCGTGACCCTGTCCTACCCGGTTGGACAAATGCCTGAGGAAGTCACCACGATCTGGCAACTCTTCAGCGACCGGATTGAAACCGTGCCGGTAACCTCGATAGATCCTGTCGGTCCGTTTCCCTCCGAGTTCGGTGTCACCTACCCGTCTCACACCTGGACGAACCGTCTGTTGCGATATGAGGAACCCGGCGTTGCCACGGTTCCGGTCACCGATCAGAGGGCCATGAAGCTTCCCCTGCTCACGATCGTGCTTGCCGTTTTCGCATTGAACGCGGCCGCATTCGCTCTCAAGGCGAGTAAATGGGCGAGGTTCATCGGCTTTGCCGCGGCCCTCATCTTCGCCACGGGAGCTGCCGCAACAACCGACCGTTTCATTGCAACCCTTCCCAATCCGTTTGCCAACTTGCCGGGCGAAAATGAAGCCCAAAACGCGATCCGGTCCGTCTTTGAGAATGCCAACGCCGCGTTCTACGAGATCAAGGACAAGGAATTTGACGCCGAGCTCTCGAAATTCGTGGCTGAAGGATTGGCGCAAATCGTTTCAATCGAACTTGAGCGGGCCAACCGCATCGAATTGCCGGGGGGCATGACGGCCCGTGTCGGCGACATTCGTGACGTCAAAATCACCGAGATACGCCCGCTCGACGCCGGCCGCGGGTTTTCAGCGCTTGCGCAATGGTCCGCCGAAGCCGTTGGCCAGCACTGGGGCTACCTGCATTTGAAAGATCTTGATCTGCAGGCGCGCGTCGAAATGATCGAGGATGATCGGGTCTGGCGGCTTGCCGGTCTGACCAACCTCACAATCGAGATCAGGGAGTAGGCAACAAAGGGAAGCTCAGCTGGCACTGGCGTCTTCGCCGGTGCCGGTCTCGCCCGGCCCCTCAACCTGATCAATCCAGTTCTGGAGATTGTAGTAGGTGGTGATGCGCGCGATCTTTCCGTCCCGGATCTCAAAGAAGCTCCCCGCCGGAAGATCGTAGGTCTGTCCGTTGGCAGGCGGCAGCCCCTCATCGGTCGCAATGTAGGTGCCGTGCACGATAAACTCGGCTGCTGCGCGGTCGCCTTCTTCGTTGACGAAGAGAACAATATCAGAGAGCCGTTCCTTGTAGCAGCGCGTCATGTGCACGTTGAAGGACCAGAACTTGTCCTTGCCGACGCGTCGCTCCCCCTGATTGACGTCGTGAATGAGATCTTCGGCGACGAGGCTCTCCATCTTCTTGGTATCACCGGCATTGAAAGCGGCGAAGTAAGTATCGATCAGAAAGCGGGATTGCTTGTTCGGCATGTCGTCTCGCACAAATTGGATTGCAACTCACCGGCGAGTTTGCCTGCGGTGCGAACGCCACGCAAGGGATATGACCGCCCGTTCTTTACAAAGGCTTGTCAGCCTGAAGCGCGCTGCCCCCTATCGGGGGGCTAGGTGATGGACCCATAAATGAGACTGAAATGGCATGCGAAATGGCGAAATCACGTCAGGAAGAGTGTGCGGAGCGGGCTTCCTGCCCGGTCAAGCACGCTGACGCCACGGGGTGATGCCATTTCCATGTCCTTCGGATTTGACCGGCTTGCGCCTCTTCGGCGTTGCGAAAGGCTTGAAAATGCGCCGCATTTCCTGCGCTTCCGCTCCTTGACGAGAAGCAAGCCACCTCAAACCATTTCGGCCTCATTTATGGGTCCATCACCTAGGGTACGGACCCATAAATGACGCCGATTTGGCGGCAGAAATGGCAAAATCTCGTGAGGAAGCGTGTGCAGAGCGGGCTTTATGCCCGGTCAAGCGCGGTGACGCTGCGAGATACAGCCATTTTGCCGTCCTTCGGATTTGGCCGTTTTGGCCATCTTCAACGTCGCGAAAGGCTTGAAAATGAACCACATTTCCTGCGCTTTCGCTCCTTGCAGTTGGTCAAAACGATCCAAACCAAATTGACTTCATTTATGGGTCCGTACCCTAAGCCTCTGGAGATAATTCAGATTGTTGCGAAAAAGCAACATATAGTGACACAATTACATCATATGCGAAACGTCGTACAATTACCACTTGCAACCTGACAGCGACTTGCCGTATCAACCCGCCACCGATGAATTGTCCGGTGCAGATATCAATGGTTCGGCTATCTTTGCCACCCGCGTGATCCGGCTCTGCCGCATTCATGTACGGATGCTGCTCTGGAATATCGGTCGCCAGCGCGTGTAGCTCAGCAGGTAGAGCATCGGGCATGTTGCCCGACGGTCACAGGTTCAAGTCCTGTCATGTGTACCACGGATAGCTCAGTTTGGTTAGAGCATCGGGTTTCACCCCGACTGTCGTGGGTTCGATTCCCACTCCAACCGGCAAACCCTGTGGGTTCGGGTTCGACTCCCGGTAACTGCCCCATTGGGGCGACAGCTTCAGGTGCTGTTTTTAAAAAGGGATCTGAAGGGATCTTGCGGACGCAGGAGGCGTAGCCCTGTCTTCGGACATGGCGCGCGGATTGCCGACGCCAGGCGCCCTCGCCCGGTTGCCGTCGATGGCTGCGCTGCGATTTTGCCGGACGTGCTCCTTTTCGAAGGGGTGCTACCCGCCTCACCGCCGCAAGGCCCTCTGGCCGGAAACCCGGTGGGAGCCCTCGTGCTCTCTTCAGGTCTCCAGACCTGTTCAGTTCTTCGCCCCGGATCGCCCGATGGACGTTCCGGAAACCACCAACCGCAAACCAGACATCAACATGAAAGGACAGCCAAGTGCCTTAGAGCCATGGAAGGAGTATCGAAATGATGACTATTCTCGACAAAATTCGCGGGCGAACCCGCGTTGTGATTTCCGAAAACGAACGAGCGGTTCACCTCGTCAGAGGTGAGATCCAGGGCATCCTCGAACCGGGCGAACACAGTCTGAAAAACGGCCGTGGTACGCTCGTGGTGGAACGGCAGTCACTGGCATCGCCCGAGTTCAGGTCCGGTTATGAGAAGGCACTTTTCGATAAGCTCCCTGACGTGGCCGAAAAGCACCTGACCGTCGTGCGGACCCGGTCCGCCGAGGTTGCGATTGTCGAACGGGACGGACAGATCCACAAGGTTCTGGGTCCTGATGAACGGCTTGTTCTTTGGACGGCTGCAGGACCGTGGACCTGGGAATTGATCGACACGCAGGAACAGCCGGAACTGCCGCAGAAACTGATGCGCAGGCTGGGCGATGCAAAGCAGACGCAACAGTTTGAAATCGTTCGGGTGAGCGAGGGAAACGTTGCCCTGTTCTTTGTCGACGGCATCCTGACCCGGACGCTCAAGGCAGGTGTGCACGCGTTCTGGAAGGCCGGACGGTCGCTGACCCAGAAGCTTATCGACCTGAAACGGCAGAGCCTCGACGTTACGGGACAGGAACTCCTGACGCTTGACCGTGTCACGATCCGGATCAACCTGTCAGCGGAATTTCGCGTCGTTGACCCGGTCAAGGCTGCGCAGGACGTCAAGGACTTCACCGACACGCTGCACCGGGCGCTCCAGGTGGTGTTCCGGAAGCAACTCGGCGCGCTGAAGCTGGATCAGATCCTCGAGCGCAAGGGCGAGGTCAACGCGGAGGCAACCGCCCGGATCCAGTCGGACATGGCTGCGATCGGTCTGGAGATCCACGATATCGTCCTGAAGGATGTGATCCTGCCGGGCGAAATGCGTGAGATCCTCAACAAGGTTGTTACGGCTGAAAAAGAGGCCGAAGCCAACGTGATCCGGCGCCGGGAAGAAACCAACGCAACCCGTTCACTTCTGAACACGGCCAAGGTCATGGCGGAAAATCCGGTCATGCTGCGGCTGAAGGAACTGGAAGCGCTGGAATCGATCGCCGCAAAAGTGGATCGACTGACGGTCCACAACGGAACCGGAGGCTTGATGAACGATCTTGTCAAGCTGCGCGACGACAGCGCGGCGTAACATCGGTCGGCGCGGGGCAACCCGCGCCGATTTCTTTTTTTACACCGCCTCGGTCTAGAACTGGGGCCAGTTTACAATGTTTCTTGAGACCCCGGCTCAAGGCCGGGGCGGCACGAAAAAATACCTAAAATGCAAAACACCACAAAAATCTCCAAACAGCTGTCGTTCTGGCTGAGGCATTGTCCGCAGGACGCCGGCCTGGTTCTGTCCGAAACGGGTTGGGCAGATGTCGGCGCTGTTTTGAAAGCACTCGAAACGAAGGGCATGTCTTGCAACGCCGCCCGGCTCGGCCAGGTCGTCGCTTCAAACGACAAGCAACGCTTTGAACTTTCTCAAGACGGCAGTTCAATTCGAGCGCGACAAGGGCACTCCGTTCAGATCGACCTTGAATTGGCACCCGTCACCCCGCCGCACACGCTATTTCACGGAACTGCGGAACGCTTTCTCTCTTCGATCCTGGACGAAGGATTGAAACCGATGCGGCGTCATCATGTGCATCTGTCCGGCAATCCCGATACGGCACTCAAGGTTGGCAAAAGGCACGGCAAGCCTGTTGTCCTGCTGGTCGATGCCGAAAGAATGGTCGCCGAGGGGCACCTCTTTTACCGGACAGAAAACGGCGTCTGGCTCACGTCATCCGTACCTGTGGGCTTTCTGGCAAGGAATTCCGGCAAAGTGTGACGTAGCGACATTGACGAAAACCGGCAATCAGCTGACACTTTCGGCATGATTTTTTAAAGAGCTGGTTTGACGATGAAGTTTCCTGCATCCCGCCTGTTAGTTGACACGCATTCCTGCCCGAGTTGCTTCGGTGTTCCATTGCCGATCGTCTGGAAGTGCGCCTGGACCGTCTGGACCGGCAAGTCGCCCCAGGCGCGTATGACGGACTTGTGCCTTTGCCTTGGCCCCCCACCGCCGATCGGCGGAGACCCGATCATGAGCGGTGCATTCAATGTTCTCGTGGAAGGCCTTCCGGCGGCACGCATGACCGACCTGACCCTCAAAGCCGGTACACTCGTAACCGGCTATCCCCGAGTTCTGATTGGAATGCAGGCCGGCGGAGGCGGTGGCGGTGGCGGTGGCGGCGGAGCAGGCGCAGTTGGACCCGGACCAGTTGGCAAAACCAATGTCGGGCCGTCCATTGTCGTTGAAGGGACCGAGGATTTTAGAGAGAAAACCGTACAGGCACTCGCAAAAATCGCCCAGACCCCGTCAGGAAACAAGCTTCTCAACGATCTCCACACTTCCGGCAAGACGATCACGATCGTAGAGACGACCGGTGGAAACGAAGTCACCGACTTTGATGCCAACGGCGGATTGGATGCCAGCGGTAAACCCGGGTCCGGTTGTGATACGACTGTGCACTACAATCCAAATACAACCACGCTTGGACCGGATGAGCCCTGGATGACCCGGCCACCCGAAATTGGCCTTGCCCATGAGCTGATCCACTCCTCGCACGCTGCAAACGGCGAATTGGATTTTACTGAGGTGGACAATGATGGACAGGCAGATCCCTCCGATCCGACAAAAAAGACTCAGGTTATCAAGGAAGAAGCAAGGACCGTTGGATTTCCGCCCCACGACAACGAACCCTATAGCGAGAACAAGATCAGGGACGAGTGGGACCCCAAGCAGCCCCAACGCCCATACTATTAATCGGCGCAATTTCATGGCAGGACTGACGACAGCCAGCCTCGCCTGCATTATCGACGAAAAGGCAGACGCAATGTCGGCAATCACAAATCAGAACGGTGACATGACTCTGTCCGCGCAAATGCGCCAGGACGGCATCTTCATGATGTTGACCTACCAGGTCACCAACACCTCCGATAGCACCCTCTATTTGTTCGACGTTCTCCACGACCAATTCGATGGAGCGGTTTTCCCCCTGGTTGATGCGTGTTATGCATCTCTGGAACAGGGGCAGCTTGTTCTGAGCCGCCAGATCGTTGCTGTGCCAAAAGGCACGCTGGTCGAATACGTAAACATTCCTTTTGTAACTGCAATCAAACCGGGATTCTCGGTAGAAAAGACCGTACGGCAAGTACAGCCCGTTTTTCCGTGGTCACCCTATACTGATCGCGATCGGATACCTGAAGCAAAAGGTGTTATCCAGATGAGTGCCTGGTTCCGTGTAGGGTACTTCCTGGGCGTCGAGGGAACGAGCGACCTGATCAAGGCGATGCCAACCGACCAGGGCACTCGCCCCGCATTCAGTCCTTTTCCATATGCGTCGCAAAAGACGCTGATGACCGGCCCCCTCGGCAACATCGCTGTCTACGATATGGGACAGAACTAAAACTGGGACAGTCCGCGAGCGAGCCACTGAGACCGGGGGATCTCTTCTCCAATCTTGAAGCTGAACCTTTCGACCCGCGTCACGCCTGCGTTCGTCTCACACCGGAAAGCGATATCAAACCAGCGCCCGAGGCTGCGAAACGCAACGCGTTGGTATTCCAGCACCGTTCCCCCTCTTGCGCGTGCACGCGGCAGCGCTTCCGGCGGCACCGGGCTGACAGCGGTAAGCTGTGCATCCAGCTCGGTCATGCAGAGCAGGCTCAACCGTTCTCCTTCCGTGAGGCCCCGCATTCTCGAGGTGATGCGCGGATTGTTGGCGGAATAGATCTGCCGCGCCTGGATGTGGCCCGGACGGCGCACGGTTCCGGCAGAAGATGACGCCGACGACGAAGCGGACGGCGTGGCACGGGCGACCTGCCGCGCCGGTTTGGGCGCTGGCGGCGCTGCGCTGACAATCGGCCCAACCGTGCCGAAATCATCGGGCGCAATCTCGTCCGCATCGCCGACATTCACCTCAGCCTCCGTTCCGGCCTCGGCCAGTTCCACCGGTTTCGGCTGCGGTTCGGGCGTGACATCCGTTTCCGTTTCACTGACCGGACCTGCGAGCGGATCGAAGTCGTCGGCAACCTCGGTCTCCAAGGGTGTGTCCGGCGTGGTTTCCTCCGTTGCCACGATCTCTTCTTCAGGCACGTCTTGTTCTGGCAACTCTTCGTCCGGAGCATCTGCCTCGGCCGTATCGGTCTCGGCAAGGTCTTCTTCAATGGCGGGTTCGTCAGCCGGCTCGGACGTCACCACGTCCTCATTC
Source organism: Roseibium sp. MMSF_3412 (assembly GCF_030733265.1). GTDB lineage: Bacteria > Pseudomonadota > Alphaproteobacteria > Rhizobiales > Stappiaceae > Roseibium. The sequence continues at coordinate 48,019 of NZ_JASHJI010000020.1, forward strand.
ACCTCTTCCGCCACTTCCTCGGCAACGTCCTCTGCAACATCGCTGTCTTCCGTTCCGGCGTCGGCGATCTGCTCGGCCTCGTCCAATGGCTCCGTCTCTTCGGTTTCCTGCGTCTCTTCCGTCTCCGCGACTTCTTCCTCGACGGGTTCCTGAAGAGGCTGAAGCTCGGTGTCCTGCGGTTCGGGGTCTTCCTCGGCAAATTCCTGAACCGCTTCCTGAATGGAGGGAGGCGGCGGGGTGTCCGCGGTTTCTTCCTCTTCAGGCGCGGGAGCCGGTTCGGGCGGCGGCTCTTCTGTCTCTTCTTCGGTTTCCTCTTGCTCGGGTGCCGGTTCAGGCGGGAGATTTTCCTCCTGCTCGTCTTGCTCTTCCGGTTGTTCTTCGCTCTGGGGCTGATCTTCGGCTTGTTCTTCTGCCGCGGCGTCCTCTTCCGCTGGGGCAGGCAACGTGATGATTTCCACCTCGACAGGCTCCTGGCCGGGTTCCGTCACATAGCCGGAAATGCCCCCCAGAAGGACAAGCGCAAGCGCCCCGTGAAGGACGAGCGAAGTCGCAAGCCCCCAGGTAAAAGTCTGCCGGTCTTCTTTGGCCGCCTCGATCATCGGACGGTTCATATCTGCGATTATGGCCAAAAAAGAGCCCTCGACCGAGTTTCCGCAATCACCATTTCTTCAAATGAGTTCCAGATCGTAAACAAAAAACCCGGCATCGAAGCCGGGTTTTCGCAAATATCTCGAACTGCGCAGCGTCTTAGCTGTCCAGGAAGGAACGCAGTTTGCGGGACCGGCTCGGGTGCTTGAGCTTGCGCAGCGCCTTTGCCTCGATCTGGCGGATACGTTCGCGGGTCACCGAGAACTGCTGACCGACTTCTTCCAGCGTGTGGTCCGTATTCATGCCGATGCCGAAGCGCATTCTGAGGACACGCTCCTCGCGCGGCGTCAGCGAAGCCAGAACGCGTGTGGTCGTTTCACGCAGGTTCGACTGGATCGCCGCGTCGATCGGCAGCACGGCGTTCTTGTCTTCAATGAAATCGCCGAGATGCGAATCTTCCTCGTCACCGATCGGCGTTTCGAGCGAGATCGGCTCCTTGGCGATCTTCAGAACCTTGCGCACCTTTTCCAGCGGCATCTGCAGCTTTTCGGCCAGCTCTTCCGGGGTCGGTTCACGGCCGATCTCATGCAGCATCTGGCGCGACGTCCGGACGATCTTGTTAATCGTCTCGATCATGTGCACCGGAATACGGATCGTCCGTGCCTGGTCCGCGATGGACCGGGTGATGGCCTGTCGGATCCACCAAGTCGCGTAGGTGGAGAACTTGTAACCGCGCCGGTACTCGAATTTGTCGACCGCCTTCATCAGGCCGATATTGCCTTCCTGAATGAGATCCAGGAATTGCAGGCCGCGATTGGTGTATTTCTTGGCGATCGAGATCACGAGACGCAGGTTCGCCTCGACCATTTCCTTCTTGGCGATGCGCGCTTCGCGCTCGCCCTTTTGCACCATGGCGACGATGCGGCGGAATTCGGTGATCTCAAGACCGGTTTCGGTTGCAAGCGTCTGGATATCCTGACGCAGCTCGCGGACGGTCTCTTTTTCCTTGGCGATGAAGTTCTTCCAGCCGCGCGTCGACAGGTTGGCGACCTTGCGCAGCCAGTTCGGATCAAGTTCGGCACCCTGGTACTGTTTCAGGAAGTCGGTGCGGTCGACATTGTAGCTGTCGGCCAGACGCAGCAGGCGGCCTTCGTAACCCATCAGCCGCTTGTTGATGTCATAGAGCTGGGCAACGAGAGCATCGATGCGGTTCTGATTGAGCGACAGGCTCTTCACATCGACGATGATGTCTTCTTTCAGCTTCTTGTAGCGGCGCTCCTGGCTGGGCGACAGGGTCTTGTTGGCCAGTTTGTTCTCGACCAGTTGATCCTGAAGGCGGCGCAGTTTCTTGTAGTTGTCGGCAATGTTGTCGAACGTTTCCAGGACGCCGGGCTTCAGCTCCGCTTCCATCGCGGAGAGGGAAACGTTGGATTCGAACTCGTCGTCGTCCTCTTCCTCGCCCTCGCCTTCCGCGTTTTCGTTCTCCGTATCTTCCGAAGCGCCTTCCGGTGCCTTTTCTTCGCGGGAGTCGCTCGGAGCGACATCATCGTTTGCCACCTGCGGTCCGGCCTTGGCATCCGGGCCGGCATAGGTCGCTTCCAGGTCGATAATGTCGCGCAGGAGAACCTGGGCTTCGTTGAGTTCGTCGCGCCAGATGATAATGGCCTGGAACGTCAGCGGGCTTTCGCAAAGACCTGCAATCATTGCCTCGCGGCCGGCCTCGATGCGCTTGGCAATCGCGATCTCGCCTTCGCGGGACAACAGTTCGACAGACCCCATCTCGCGCAGATACATGCGCACCGGGTCATCGGTCCTGTCTGCAGGTTCCTTGGTGGTGGTGGTCTTTGCAACGGCGGTCGTGGTTGTCGTGGCCAGTTCGCCGCCATCGACTTCTTCCGGGCCATCCTCGGCTTCATCGGAATCGATCACATTGATGCCCATGTCGGACAGCATCGACATCGTGTCTTCGATCTTCTCCGAAGAGACCTGTTCGGAAGGCAGGACCTCGTTCAGCTCGTCATAAGTGACGTAGCCGCGTTTCTTCGCGGCCTTGATCATCTTTTTGACGGCGGCATCCGACAAATCGAGAAGCGGGCCGTCCGGACCGTCCGTGCTTGCTTCCTGGTTTTCGTCTGCTTGCGTCGCTTTGGCTACCATATTGTGCTCCAGTTCGCGACCGCGGTGGTCGCGCAGCGCTCTATTTCCGGCTTCAAACCAACCTGCCCTTTGCGCGCCGGCATTTTCGTGCGGCGGCGTCCGAAGGAATCAGTCTTGTCAGATTTGTAAACCGTGTCCCTTAAGTCCCAATTAACCGTGCGCATTTCGACATTGACATTTCTTGTTATCAACGAAGCACACAGCCTTTTGTTGAGGCACGCGCACGTACGCATGCCGAAGCGGTTTTCAAACGGGTCTGCAGCGTTTTTAGACTATTGACCGCGAGCAGGCTTGGGCTCCGGCGCTCGAATGCTGCAAAACCCCTATTTAGCTCGGCGCGCACGATTCGCAAGTGTGATTCGTCACCGGTCAATCGGAAAATGCAATTTTTTGGCGTCTCACACACGTTTGGAGCCGAATTCGGAAAATTCAGACCGTGCTTTCACTTCTGGTCCGACACATCTGCGCACGTATCGGCCGCTTCGGCCAAAGCCGCTATTGTGCAGCAGCGACAGGGGGCGACGTCCTGATCTTCTTCGCCCGCTCGGCAAGATCCGCCTCGTCGCGCGCGCACTCCTCGCGTCTCCGGCTCAGGTCCTGTGTCAGCGCCTGAATACGTGCCCAGGAATTTTCGTCCAGTTGCTCGTCCGCGTTGGCCAGTTCGCCGGAGAGTTCCTCTTCAAGCGCATTGAGTTCGAGCTGATCCAGAAAATGCAGGTAGGCCGCCTCCACGAAATCTTCGGGCGGATTGGATTTCAGAAGCGGGAACCGGTGGTTCAGTACCGAGAATTCCGCTTTGCGCTGTTCCTGCAGGCCGATCGTCTCCAGCATCATTTCGTTCATGATCTCGCGCAAGGGTTCGTCGAACGAACTTGTCAGTTGCGCGATCGGAGCTGCCTCGAGGTCATCGACAATCCTGCAAAGAACATCGCGCAACTGAAGGTGCAGATCGTTGGTAAAAGGCAGCCCGGAAAAGCGCTCGAAATTCCGGTCAAGCAAATGCGGAAACCGCATGCAAATACCGAGCACCAGGCGTTCCGTGCCAAAGGCGTTGCTGGTGGCGACCCGCTCTCGCGCAAGACCAAGTCCTGAGGGATTGTCGGATGTCTTCTTTCCGTCCCGGCGGTTCTGTCTCGCCTGCTCGAAAAACAGGTTCGACAGCTTGAACTTGAGGTCGAGCTGATAGCGCCGCCTGACGCGTTCATCGCGAATGGTGCCGATCAGGTCGTCGAAGCGCTTTTCCAGCGCGGCCTTGCGTTCAGGTGTGTCAATCCGCGAAGCCGAAATCTCGCGTTCCCAGACGGCATCGAATAGGGCCTGCGCCTTACCGACTTCCTGCCGAAACCCGTCCAGCCCCTTTTCCTTGACCAGGTCATCAGGATCCATGCCGTCGGGAAGAAAACTGAACTGAAAGGAATATCCGCTTCGCAGGACCGGAAAGATCCGGTCGATCGCGCGATGCGCGGCGGAAACGCCGGCGGCATCGCCGTCGAAACAGATCACCGGCTCGGGCGCAAACTTCCACAGCCGGACAACCTGATCCTCAGTGAATGCCGTGCCGAGGGAAGCAACGACATGCTGTATCCCCGCCTGCCAGAGCGCAATGGCATCCAGATACCCCTCCACCACAACCGCTTCCCCGGTCTTGAAGGCCGGCTCACGCGCGCGATGCGCGTTGAACAGCATGACGCCCTTGTGAAACAGGGGTGTTTCCGGAGAGTTGAGATATTTCGGCTGGCCGTCCGGCAACAGCGTTCGCCCGCCGAACGCCACCACTCGGCCCCTGTCGTCCTGGATCGGGATCATCAGGCGTCCACGAAACCGGTCATAGCCCGGACGTCCGTCATCCGGGCGGATTACCAGCCCGGCTTCCACCATCGCGGTTTCCGGAACGTCCCTGTCGGCAAGGTACGACTTCAGCGCATTCCGGCTGTCCGGTGCATAGCCGAAGCGGAATTCCCTGAGCGTTTGAGGCATCAGCCCCCGCTTCGCGGTATAGGCTCTGGCCTGTTCACCGCGCGGCCCGGCATATTCGCTCTGGAAGAACTGTGCCGCCATCTCGCAGATATCGGCGAGCCCGGCCCGCTTCTTTTCGCGTTTCGCCGCCTGGGGGTCCGGCGCCGGCAAAGCGACACCGGCCTGCTCCGCCAGACGTTCAACGGATTCTGGAAAACTCAGTCCCTCGGTCTCGCACACAAACGTGAAATGATCGCCCGAGGCACCACAGCCGAAACACTTGTAACGGTTGCGCCGGTCATCGACGTGAAAGCTCGGGCTCTTTTCCTGGTGGAACGGGCAGCAGGCCCAATAATCACCCTTGCCGGGCTGTGTTTTGCGGCGATCCCAGGTTACGCGCCTTGCGACTATGTCCGAGAGCGTCAGCCGGGCACGGATTTCATCGAGAAGACGCGGTTCAAATCGCATGAGCAGAACGAAGGATCAACTGTGTGGCAAGACAAACCCGGCGGTTGCTTGAACCACCGCCGGACCGGTCAGCAAAGATAGAATGAGTTTACCGGCAGCGCCAGTGCCACTGCACTGAAGTGCCCATATTCGGCAAACCTGTTGATGGCCGTTTGAAAACCGACCCGTTTCGGGAACAGGTTTTCCGGTGAACGGCGAACCCGTCAGTTTTCGGCGACATCGTCTCCGCCCTTGGACGCGTGGTATCCGTTCGCCTCGCTTCGCAGCATTTCCTTCACGAAGCACGAAGCCTGAACGAAATCCATCTTGCCCGGGTAGCGGCTTTTCAGTTCGCTCATGCAGCGCCCGATATCCCGCAGGCCGTGCGCGTCGATATCCTTGACGGTCTCCTCGCACAGCGACCGGATTTCCTCATCGCTCAGTTGAACGGGCAGAAATTCACGGATGATCTGCTGCTCGACCCGTTCCTGCTCCGCAAGATCGAGCTGCCCGCTGGTCTCGAACTCCTCGGCCGATGTCTCGCGTTGACGGATCATTTTCTGAAGGATCTCGATGACTTGGGTCTCACCGACACCGTCCTTGCCGTTGTCGCGTGCGGCCGCTTCTCTGTCCTTGACGGCTGTCTGGATCAGGCGAAGTGTTGCGCATCTGCGCTTGTCGCCGTCTTCCTGCGCCAATTTGAGCGCAGAACCGATTCTTTCGCGCAATTCGTCGCGCATGGTTCACCCTATCCCTGCCGCACTGAGCCCTCGGGCGGATTGACGCCCTTCCACAACGCTCAGTCAAGCTATTGAATTTTAACGATCTTTTTTCAAAGGATCAATATTGACGATCCCGGTCGCTTCCCATAGAGTCCCGCGCTTGATGCAGACGGCTATTTGCATGCAACTTTGCCTGCCACAGACGCCTATCCTGCAGCGCATGATGTCACCAACAGACTTTGGATACAAGACATGACGACTGCAGACGCATGGTCTGAGACCCCGGCGACCGCCCTGCTTGTGCTTTCGGACGGCAGCGTGATTGAGGGGCAGGGTCTCGGTGCCACCGGCCAAGCCGTTGGTGAGATTTGCTTTAACACCGCGATGACCGGTTATCAGGAGATCCTGACCGACCCTTCTTATTCGGGTCAGATCATCACGTTCACATTTCCGCATATAGGAAATGTCGGCGCGAATGACGAGGACATTGAAACGGTCAACATGGCCGCATCAAGCGGAATTCGCGGTGTTGTGCTGGCGGCCTCGATCACGGATCCGGCGAACTACAGATCGGCCCGGCATCTCGATGCATGGCTGAAATCGCGCAACCTGATCGGAATTTGCGGTGTCGACACCCGCGCCCTGACGGCGCTGATCCGCGAGAAAGGCGTTCCGAACGGGGTCATCGCGCATGCGCCCGACGGTCGTTTCGATTTGCCGGCGCTCAAGACGGCAGCGGCAGAGTGGCCGGGGCTGGTCGGCATGGATCTCGCAAAAGACGCATCGACAACACAATCCCATCCGTGGTCGCAGACAACATGGAAATGGGATGAAGGCTTCGGCGAGGCAAGCGGCGGCGACTACAAGGTCGTCGCGATAGACTTCGGCATCAAGCGGAACATTCTGCGCCTTCTTTCCGAAGCCGGCTGCAATGTGACCGTTCTGCCGGCAACCGCGACTGCAAGCGATGTGCTGGCCCATGAACCGGATGGCGTGTTCTTGTCGAATGGTCCGGGGGATCCTGAAGCGACGGGCGAATACTCGGTCGCCATGATCCGGGAAGTCGTTGACAAGGGCGTGCCGACATTCGGCATCTGCCTTGGCCACCAGATGCTGGCGCTGGCACTTGGCGGCAACACCGTCAAGATGCACCAGGGCCACCACGGAGCCAATCACCCGGTCTTTGACCATACGACAGGCAAAGTGGAAATCACCTCGATGAACCACGGTTTCGCGGTGGATGCCGAGAGCCTACCGGAGAATGTGCAACAGACCCATGTCTCGCTGTTCGACGGATCCAACTGCGGACTGGCCATCAAGGACAAGCCGGTCTTCTCCGTTCAGTACCACCCCGAAGCGTCTCCGGGACCGCGCGACAGTCACTATCTGTTCAAGCGTTTCACGGATATGATGCAGGCCTCAAGGTCAGCCTGACGCTGTCTGCTCACCGCCGGACGGAAGGTTTCAGCACGGCGCGATGACGGCAAAACTCGGTGACGGAAAGATTCGGCAAGTGAGTGGATGCCGGACCGGCTCACGCCTGGTCATGTTTTGATTTCACGGACACACAGACACCAACACCCCCGGTCCATATCACGAATCGGGGGTGCGGTTTTTTGCGTCGGCGCTTAGGCGATCAGTTCGTCGAAAGCGGACAGGATCTGCTCGACTTCAGCAACCTGCTCATCGAGCATCTGTTTCTGCTCTACGAGGATTTCCTGCTGTCCCTTGCAGATTTCCTGCAATTCGCGGAACTGATCCTGCTTGCTCGCACTGCTCTCGACCAGCTTGATCACGCGCCTGATCTCGGCGAGCGTCAGCCCGATTTTCTTCGCCTGGGCAATTACGCGCATCCTGGAGACATCCCGGGTGCCGTAGAAGCGGCGTGCGCCTTTGCGAACAGGGTTCAAGAGCCCTTTTTCTTCGTAGAAGCGCAAGGTTCTGAGCGTTACGTTGAAGCGCTCAGACATTTCTGAGATCGCGAGGGAGCGATCTTCAAGTACCAGTTCGTTGTCCGGACCGGCTATGTCCGGAACAATGACCATGGTGGTAGCGACATTGTTCATAATATTTAGCCCGATCTTTTTCTTCTGTTTCGAGTTCGGCCTTTGCTTGCAGCACCCCTGATTTACCGGTCCCACCTCCGGTACGTCAGGTCCCACTAGCGCATCAACAACGGACGCTCGATTATTGCCATTGCACACGGCACGAAGCCCCAGCCTTCTGGTGGCCACGACTTACAAGCTAGACTAATACACCTGTTCGACAGTTAAAATCTAGGTAAAAATCAGAATTATTTGTAATTTTTGACATAGAATTCAGATTACAAAAAAACAAAACGTGACCAATTATAGAAAGACTAGGGCCCCAACAAACATTAATCACGGGGCTAAAGTTAGATAGTTACACCAATATTAATTATCGATAATCTGAAACGAATAAATCACGTTTTCTATGTGAGCGAAATCCTGTCCACGCTTTCTTACGTCGCGGCAGGAAGAGACGGAAAAACTACTTAGTTTTCTTTGGCTGCAGATATTTTTTTGTTTTGGTCACCAAATCAATTTTAGATGGTATCTAGGCGAATCAGCAAAAGTAAGTAGCAAATGGCAGAGGCAACCCGTGATATATCAAATTCCCGGCCACTTCTTTAGCGCGATTACTGGTGCAATTTAATACAGATTGGTATTTTTTGGCCAATTTACGTTGGTGCAAGTTGTACCTGTCAGCAACTTCCCTTGGAGAAGACTGCAGCGCCAAACCGCTCAGCTGCGGTAGAACGCGCAGATGGCACTCACCAAGGCGCGCGAAATCAGCTGAACAGCGGCGATGTGTGCCGCTTTGGGCCTCTTTTGGGCGAACAAATCGTTTGGATGACAAAAAAGAGCACATTGTGCACTTCTTGATTGACAAAGTGCAGCCCAGGTTATTTTTCTGAGGTCGGTCGGCGTGCAGCACGCAATGCGCTCACGCGAAACTATCGCCTTTGGAACAATCGAAATATGGCCGAAAACAAAACAAGAGCCTCTGCGTCGGGCATGACACCCCAACAGTTTCGCCATTGGAGACGTACACTCGGACTGAAGCAGAAAGATGCGGCAGAACGTTTGGGCCTCAAAAAGCGAATGATCCAGTATTACGAAAAAGGCAATCGGGACGGCAGGCCGGTGGAAATACCGAAATCAATACGTCTGGCCTGCTACGCTTTGTCGGAGGGGATCGGCGATTTTGACGGCCAGTCGACGACGCCACTCGGCCCAGATGCACTCGAAGCCGACGGATAAGCGTATTTTCGTTCCGGAAAACGCCCGGATGTGCCCGGCGCGGGGTTTCCTAGTGGTCCTCTTTTCCCTATAAGACGCGCTCAGCCAACATTGATACTTACCGTTACACCGCGCCAGACCGGATAGCGACGACGCTGATCGGGGTGGCCGCTGCGACCTGCGAGCCGAGATGCCCAAACGCACAGATATATCTTCCATCCTGATTATTGGTGCCGGTCCGATTGTCATCGGACAGGCCTGCGAATTCGACTATTCAGGCACTCAGGCCTGCAAGGCCCTGCGCGAAGAAGGCTATCGCATCATTCTGGTGAATTCGAATCCGGCGACCATCATGACCGATCCGGACCTTGCGGATGCGACCTATATCGAACCGATCACCCCTGAACTGGTCGCAAGGATCATCGAGAAAGAGCGGCCGGACGCGTTGCTGCCGACAATGGGCGGTCAGACCGCGCTCAACTGTGCGCTCGACCTGGAACAGATGGGCGTTCTGGAAAAATATGGCGTGGAAATGATCGGCGCCCGCGGCGACGTTATCGAAAAGGCTGAGGATCGCGAAAAGTTTCGCGCTGCGATGGATTCCATCGGACTGGAAAATCCGCGAGCTTCCATCGCATCCTCTCCCGCCATTCGCGGCGAAGACGGCAGAATTAAAGGCTACGATCGCAATGCGGGTTACCTCGAAGCCATGCGGGCGCTCGACGAAATCGGCCTTCCGGCCATTATCCGCCCCGCCTTCACGCTCGGTGGCACCGGCGGCGGTGTCGCCTATAACCGTGAAGAATACGAAACCATCGTGCGCTCCGGCATCGATGCATCTCCCGTCGGTCAGGTTCTGATCGATGAGAGCCTTCTGGGCTGGAAGGAGTATGAGATGGAAGTGGTCCGCGACAAGGCGGACAACTGCATCATCATCTGCTCGATCGAAAACGTCGATCCGATGGGTGTTCATACCGGAGACAGCATCACCGTCGCGCCGGCACTGACGCTCACCGACAAGGAATACCAGATCATGCGGGACGCCTCGATTGCCGTTCTGCGTGAGATCGGCGTGGAAACCGGTGGGTCCAATGTCCAGTTCGCCGTCAACCCGGACAACGGCCGGCTTGTCGTCATCGAGATGAACCCGCGGGTCTCGCGGTCCTCGGCGCTGGCCTCCAAGGCAACCGGCTTCCCGATCGCCAAGATCGCGGCGAAGCTTGCCGTCGGCTATACGCTCGACGAACTTGAAAACGACATTACCGGCGGAGCGACACCTGCTTCCTTCGAACCGACGATCGACTATGTCGTGACCAAGATTCCCCGCTTCGCCTTTGAGAAATTTCCCGGCTCGGAATCAAACCTGACGACGGCCATGAAGTCGGTCGGCGAGGTCATGGCCATCGGTCGTACCTTCAACGAAAGCCTACAAAAGGCACTCCGCGGCCTGGAAACGGGTTTGAACGGCTTTGACGAGACCGACATTCCGGGCCTCGACCAGGGCGATGACCGGAACGCTCTGCGTGCCGCTGTCTCCACGGCAACGCCGACAAGGCTGCTTAATGTCGCCCAGGCCATGCGGCTCGGCATGTCGATCGAGGAAATTTACCAGGCGAGCGGTATCAACACCTGGTTCCTGGAGCAGATCGCCGACATTCTGGCGATGGAGGCCAAGGTCCGGAACATCGGACTTCCGCAAGATGCCGCCAACCTGCGCAAGCTGAAGGCAATGGGTTTCTCCGACGCCAGGCTAGCAAGCCTGGCCGGCCTTGACGCGAACGACGTTGTCAAACTGCGCGGCGAGCTGAACGTTCATCCCGTTTACAAGCGTATTGACACCTGCGCAGCCGAATTCGCTTCCCCCACCGCCTATATGTATTCGACCTACGAGGCGCCCTTCATGGGCGCGCCTGCCTGCGAAGCCGCGCCTTCGGACCGCAAGAAGGTCGTCATTCTCGGCGGCGGCCCGAACAGGATCGGCCAGGGCATCGAATTCGACTATTGCTGCTGTCACGCCGCCTTCGCTCTCGACGACGCGGGCTACGAGACCATCATGGTCAACTGCAACCCGGAAACGGTCTCGACGGACTACGACACATCCGACCGGCTCTATTTCGAACCGCTCACGCCCGAGGATGTGCTGGAGATCATCCGCAAGGAACAGGAAAACGGCACGCTGCACGGCGTGATCGTTCAGTTCGGCGGACAGACACCGCTCAAACTTGCACAGGCCCTGGTGAAGGCGGACGTGCCGATCCTCGGCACGGCACCGGACATGATCGACCTGGCGGAGGATCGTGACAGGTTCCAGAAGCTTCTGATCAGGCTCGGGCTGAAACAGCCGGAAAACGGGATTGCCTATTCGGTCGAGCAGGGTCGGCTGATCGCCGGCCAACTGGGCCTTCCTCTCGTGGTGCGCCCATCCTACGTTCTGGGCGGCCGGGCAATGCAGATCATCCGCGACGAAGAGGCCTTGAATTCCTACCTGCTCGGCACACTGCCGGAGCTGGTGCCGGCTGAAGTGCGCGCCAAGTATCCCAATGACAAGACCGGCCAGATCAACACGGTGCTTGGCACCAATCCGCTGCTGTTCGACCGCTATCTTGAAGGGGCGATCGAGGTCGACGTGGACGCGCTCTGCGACGGCAAGGACGTGTTTGTCTGTGGCATCATGGAGCATATCGAGGAAGCTGGTATCCATTCCGGCGACAGCGCGTGTTCGCTGCCGCCGTTCTCTCTTTCAGAAGAGTTGATCGACGAACTCAAGCGCCAGACGACGGCATTGGCGCTTGCTCTTGAGGTCGGCGGTCTCATGAACGTCCAATACGCAATCAAGGACGGCGAGATCTACGTTCTTGAAGTCAACCCGCGCGCTTCCCGGACCGTGCCTTTCGTCGCAAAGACCGTTGGAGCCCCGATTGCAAAGATCGCAAGCCGCGTCATGGCCGGTGAAAGCCTGGCGTCCTTCGGGCTGACCGAAAAGAAACTGGACCACATCGCCGTCAAGGAAGCTGTGTTTCCGTTTGCGCGATTCCCCGGCGTCGACACGATCCTGGGGCCGGAAATGCGGTCGACCGGCGAAGTCATGGGGCTCGACACCGCATTCGGCACCGCCTTTGCCAAGTCGCAGATCGGAAGCGGCACCGGTGTCCCGGATCAGGGCACGGTGTTCGTCTCCATGCGCGACGTCGACAAGGAAGGCGTCGTGGATGCCGTGAAGAGCCTGGAGGACGCCGGCTTTGCGATCATCGCAACCGGCGGCACCCAGAAATACCTTGAGGACCAGGGCATTTCCGTGAAGAAAATCAACAAGGTGCTTGAAGGCCGGCCGCATATCGTCGATGCTGTCAAGAACGGTGAAGTCCAGCTTGTCTTCAACACGACAGAAGGTGCCCAGGCGATCGCCGATAGCCGGTCAATGCGACGGGCAGCGCTCCTGAACAAGGTTCCGTACTACACGACCCTTGCCGGATCGGTTGCAGCAGCCAAAGGCATTGCCGCCCGCAAGGCGGGGAGCCTTGAAGTAAGACCTTTACAATCCTACTTCGGCTAGGGCTATTATACTCGTTGACCGGCCGGGAAAGCGCGCCTTTCCCGGCTTGGTTTGTTTTTGTAAATACGCGGTCCTTGAAACGGGCGAGATAAGCCGATGGGACCCAATAAGCTGAAGGTCTGAGACCAATGGAAAAAGTTCCGATGACCTCTGCCGGTTACAAAATGCTTCAGGACGAACTGAAGGAACGTACCACGGTTGAGCGTCCGCGCATCGTTGATGCCATTGCGGAAGCACGTGCACACGGTGATCTGTCGGAAAACGCCGAATACCATGCGGCGAAGGAAGCCCAGAGCCTGAATGAAGGCCGTATCGCGGAACTTGAAGACAAGCTGTCGCGCGCCGAAATCATCGACGTGACCAAACTGTCCGGTGAAATCGTCAAATTTGGTGCGACCGTGTCCCTGATCGACGAGGATACGGAAGAAGAAAAGAAATACATGATCGTCGGCGACGTTGAATCCGACGTGAAGCAGAACAAGGTCTCGATCTCGTCTCCGATCGCCCGCGCACTGATCGGCAAGTCGATTGGCGACAGCGTTGAAGTGGCTGCGCCTGGCGGGGCCCGGTCCTACGAGATCGTCGACGTCAAATTCATCTGAATCTCTGACATTCCAATCGGATATGGTCTGACGTCTGGACAGCGCGAGACCGTTTTCCCTTTGACGCATCCCGGTCAGCCGTTAAGGTGAGAACCGGAATGTGTCGGAGGTCAGGTGATGGTCTTTCATGCAATCGGGATGTGGCTCTTGGTGGCCGCCGTCCCGCTTTGGATCTATCGCTGGTATGTGTTTTCCAGGCTCGATGCGCGCGAGCGCAGGATATTCAAGCGGATCGTCAAGCGGCGTCACGAAAACGCCTATGCGTTTGCCCTGCAGATGTTCGGCTACCTCCTTGCCCTTGCGGCCGCCGTCATCCTGCTTGTCATGGGCCTGCGCTACATCAAGCAGGGCTCCCTTGAATTCGGCGCCTATCGCGACGTCATGCGCAACCGGCTCTATTCCGGGGTGGACCCGATCGATCAGGCACTGGACGCCTATCACTATGATCAGATGCTTCCGATCGCGATCATCACGACCTGCGCGCTTCTGAGCGTCGCCTTCACGCTGGTCGCAACCGCCCTCAGGGACGTATCGCTGATGTCGCGCCTCAACCGCAAGCTGGACGGCATGAAAGAGCGGCAGGCAGCGCTCGACTAGTCTTTGTTCCAGGTCAGGTTTCGATCGGAACGACCGGTTCGTCCTTGGTGCGCCGGATAGTCAGTGCCGTGCGGACACTGTCCACGTTGGCTGCAGCGGTCAGGTCGCGGATAACGAAGTTCTGGAACGTCTGCAAATCGGGCGACACACACTTCAGCAGGAAATCGACCTCGCCGGACAGCATGTAGCTTTCCCGGACCAGCGGCCAGTTCTGAACGGTCTCCTCAAAGGCAATCAGGTCGGCTTCCGTCTGGCTGTGCAAGCCGACCATCGCGAATGCCGTAACATCGTAGCCGAGCTGCTTCTCATCCAGCAGCGTCCGGTAACCCTGGATGAGACCCGCTTCTTCGAGCGCCCTGACCCGGCGCAGGCACGGAGGTGCGGATATGCCGACACGGCGCGCCAGCTCCACATTGGTCATCCGGCCGTCGTCTTGCAGTTCTTTCAGGATGTGCCAATCGATGGCATCAAGCCGCGCTTTCAAACCTGTCTCCTTTGAGTCTCGCCTGTCGGACCCGCCTGCAAATAGGTGTTGTTGACCCGACCCGGCACCTTGCCGCGGATCAGGTCTCCACGCTAACTTGTCGACCAGTGACGAGTTATGATTATTTGCGCGTTTGTGCAAGACTATAACAAAATTGCGCACGATTCTGAAAGATTACGACAGGGGATGTTCTCCTTAGATGCACGATGAGCCGGAGACCTCTCCCACATCCGTCTGGGTACTGACTGACGGCAAGGCCGGTGACGTCGCCCAGTGTATCGGTGTCGCTGAAGCGCTCGGCGTCCCCTTTTCGGAGCGAACAGTCGCGCCACGCCCGCCTTTTTCCTGGTGGCTTCCGTACGGGCCGACCGACCCGCGCGAATGGGAAACGCGGCCCGGAAGCCCGATCGCACCGCCCTATCCCGATATTGCCATTGCATCCGGCCGCCGGGCTGCCGCCTATCTCCGGCGCATCAAAAGGCGTTCCGGTGGCCAGACCTTCACGGTGTTTTTGAAGGACCCCAGAACCGGGCCGGACTCGGCGGATCTCATCTGGGTGCCAGAGCATGACCGGCTCCGGGGCCGCAACGTCCTTGCAACCCCCACATCTCCCCATCGCTTTTCCGCAGAAAAGCTCGCCGGATTGCGCAGCGACAGGACGCCCGAGATCGACAGTCTGGTCCATCCGCGCGTTGCCGTTCTGATTGGCGGCGACAGCCGCCACCACACATTCACCGAAAGCGACCAGCACCGCCTTTTGAACGGATTGCGGACCATGGCGTCGGAAGACGGGGCCAGCTTCATGATCACGGCTTCGCGCCGGACACCACCGGCGCTCGCCTATGGCCTGTCGAGCCTGGCCAAGTCCGGAGGGCATCTGTTCTGGACGGGTGAAGCGCCAAATCCGCTTGGTCATTACCTGGCAAAGGCGGACGCGATCGTGGCAACCGCCGATTCGACCAACATGATCGGCGAGGCGGCCGCAACCGGAAAACCGCTTCACGTCTTCCATCCATCGGGCGGTCACAACAAAATCACCGCCTTTTTGACGCGTTTGCAGCGCATGGGTGTTGTTCACCCCTTCCCAGGCCCGCTAAAAACAACTACCTACGAGCCGATAGATGCCACGCCCCTGATCGCTGACCGGATCAGGACGGCGTTCAGCGCGTCCAGAAAGCGCGAGAGCGAGACAGCGGCTTGAACAGCCGCCGGACCCGTTCGGCAGGCAGGATAAAAAGACAGGAAAAGGTGTCTCATGAGCACGGAACACAGCAAGCTCTTGATCGTCGGCTCCGGCCCGGCCGGCTACACCGCGGCAATCTACGCGGCACGCGCCATGATCGAGCCGACAATGGTCGCCGGCATTCAGCCCGGCGGACAGCTGACGATCACCACGGATGTCGAGAACTATCCCGGCTTTGCCGACGCGGTCATGGGACCGTGGCTGATGGAGCAGATGCAGAAGCAGGCTGAAAATGTCGGCACGAAGATCATCTACGACACCATCGTCAAGGCCGACCTGTCGCAGCGGCCGTTCCGTCTGGAAGCGGACAGCGGCACGGTTTTCACCGCCGATACGCTCGTGATCGCAACAGGCGCGCAGGCACGCTGGCTTGGACTGCCCTCCGAAGAGGACTACATGGGCGCCGGCGTTTCCGCCTGTGCCACTTGTGACGGTTTCTTTTATCGCAACAGGGAAGTTGTCGTGGTCGGCGGCGGCAACACGGCCGTTGAAGAGGCACTTTACCTGTCGAACCTTGCCTCGAAGGTGACGCTCGTTCACCGCCGCGACAGCCTGCGGGCTGAAAAGATCCTGCAGGACCGGTTGTTCCAGAACCCGAAGATCGAGGTCGTCTGGGACCACCAGGTCGACGAGATCCTGGGCGGGGGAACGCCGAAAGCCGTGACCGGCGTTCGCCTGAAAAACACGAAGACCGGGGAGTTTCAGGAAATTTCGACGGACGGTGTGTTTATCGCGATCGGCCATGCGCCGTCCGTGGAGCTGTTCAAGGATCAGCTTGAACTGAAGCCGAACGGCTATCTGGAAACGGCACCGGACTCCACGCGCACGTCGATCCCCGGCGTTTTTGCAGCCGGCGACGTCACCGACGACATTTACCGCCAGGCGGTCACTGCCGCCGGCATGGGCTGCATGGCCGCCCTTGAAGCGGAGAAGTTTCTGGCCGAACATGAAGCGGCATCCACACAGCAGGCAGCCGAATAGGGCTGCCTGAGCGTCCTGCGGAGGGGCACGCATGGATTGGGATAAACTGCGCATCTTTCATGCAGCCGCTCAGGCCGGCAGCTTCACGCATGCGGGCGATACTCTGCACATGAGCCAGTCGGCCGTCAGCCGGCAGGTCAGCGCGTTGGAACTGGACCTGGGGGTTCCCCTGTTTCACCGCCACGCGCGCGGCCTTTTGCTGACCGAGCAGGGAGAGCTGCTCTACCGCACGGCAAGTGACGTGCTGATGAAGCTGGAGTCCGTCCAGTCCAGCCTCACCGACAGCAAGGAAAAGCCGTCCGGCATCCTGCGCGTGACCACGACGGTCGGCCTCGGTTCGACCTGGCTGACATCCCGCATCAAGAGCTTTGTCGAGCTTTATCCGGAAGTCGACCTGCACCTGATCTTCGACGACGATGAACTGGATCTTGGAATGCGGGAGGCGGACGTTGCCATTCGGCTGCGCCAGCCGACCCAGCCCGATCTGATCCAGAGGAAACTGTTCACGGTGCATTTTCACGTCTATGCGGCACCTGAATACATCCAGCGCTTCGGCTCGCCTTCCTCGATCGAGGATATCGACAATCACCGGATCATCACATTCGGAGAGCAGGCGCCCGCCTATCTGCGCTCCATGAACTGGCTCGACTCCGCCGGCCGGCCGGCAAACGAACCGCGGCGCTCCGTTTTGAAGGTCAACAATCTCGTGGCCATCAAGCGTGCCGTACAGACGGGCGTCGGCATCGCCATCCTGCCTGACTACATCATCGACCAGGCAACAAACCTTGTGCCCGTCCTGACCGAGCAGGAGGACAAGGTGCCGTCCTTCGACACCTATTTCGTCTATCCGTCCGAACTGAAGAACACGGCCCGCGTCAAGGCGTTTCGCGAATTCCTTCTCAGCAGCGCCGAGAAGTGGGTCTATTGACCCGGCCACGTGCAGGCCTCAATTCGCCCTGACAATATTTTGTGCAGCCCAATTTTTGATCAAATGATGATTTTTCCACGGGCTCGATAAATGCATGCAGCGCTGGATTCCGCATTTTCCCGAATAAGTTTAGATGATTGGCGGGAAGACGCCTAAACAAACAATTGTAAAGAAACACTTTTCGCGCTGCGATTTGCACAAGAGGCCCAGCATTGCAGAAAATGCATAGCAGATTTGCGCACCTGCCACTTGTTTATGCAGCTTGTGCACCGCATATAAGCATCACTGTTGGTCACACGGGGATCACATCCTCCTCCCAGTGATACCCGGACCAGCTGTTCCCCTCTGGAAGGTGATTCCACTGTTTTCAGTGAATCAAAATAAACTGCCGGGTCCTTAAAGACCCGGCTCTTTTTTTGTCCAGTCGATATTGCGGCGCACAAAAACAGTGCGCTTACCCCTTACATGAACAGGCTTTCACCGCTGAGGTTCTTGTAAAGACCGGCAACCTGCTCTGCATAGCCGTTGTAGAGCAATGTATCCCTGCGTTCGTCGGTGCCGAGCAGTTTCTCGCTCGCCTGCGACCAGCGGCGATGCGGTACCTCCGGATTGACGTTTGCCCAGAAACCGTACTCCTTCGGCTGGATTTCCTCCCAGAAACTGACAGGACGCTCCTTGGTAAAGGAGATCCGCACAACCGACTTGATGCATTTGAAGCCGTATTTCCACGGCGTCACCAACCGGATCGGGGCACCGAACTGCTTGGCAAGCGGCTTGCCGTAGATCCCGGTTGCCATGAATGCCAGTTCGTTGGTCGCTTCTTCCAGCGTCAGTCCCTCGACATAGGGCCAAGGATACCAGCTCTGTTTCTGACCGCTGGCAATGGAGGGGTCCAGGAAGGTCTCGAACCGGAGATATTTCGCATCGGACTGCGGCCCGGCAAGCTTCACCAGTTCGGCCAGGGGAAAGCCGGACCACGGCACGGCCATCGACCAGGCCTCGACGCAGCGATGGCGATAGAGCCGCTCCTCGAGCGGCATTTTGGCAAGAAGCGCATCGATATCGACGATCTGCGGATTGTCGACCAGACCGTCCAGCGTCACCGTCCAGGGACGGATCTGAAGCTTCTGGGCCGCGGGCCAGATCTGTTTGTGGGAGCCGAACTCATAAAAGTTGTTGTATTGCGAAGCAATATCTTCGGACGTTACGTCACGATCGAGCTTGAAGGCCGTGTTGCGGCTGACCGGGTAAAGCCCGGCACTCGGATCCTCCTCCGCAAATGCCGGACGCACGCCGAGACCGGACCCCATGAGGACACCGCTGCCTGCGAGACCTGCAAGGATCTGGCGGCGGTTCAAAAACACATGTTCCGGTGTGGCTTCACGCTCTGGAAGTTCCCAGCTGCGTTTCTTCAAGATGTTCATGTCGTGGCTCCTGTTTGCCAAAGAAAGAACCGGAATCGGGCTTCAAAGGCAAATAACGCCCTAGTGACCGGGAGCAACAGGATCGTGAAGGAAAAACACGCGCGGTGGCACAAACCGGAATTCAAAGATCTTGCAAGCATTCCGATCTGAGATTGCCGCCTGAAATCTATTGCAATGCGGTGGACGCATTTCGGTCGAGCGCGCCCTGTAAGGTGGCATCGCGAAATCAATAGCAACCAATACGATTATGGGTCTATTGTTCGATATTGAAGAAAATGACAATAACGGGGAGAACACGCATGTCGATCGAGAGCGTACTCACAAGTGCCGTCCAGGAAGAGAAAGTGCCCTTCGTGGTCGGCATGACCGGCAATTCCAATGGTGTCACATCCACGCACGCCGCTGGCAATGCCACGGCGTCGATGAAAGTCGATGCGGATACGGTATTTCGTGTTTTCTCCATGACCAAGGCAGTCGGAGGCCTGGCGGCAGCCATTTTGGTGGACCGCGGAGAACTCTCGCTCGATACGCCGGTCGGCGACCTGATGGACAACTGGAACGACTTGAAGGTGCTTGAGGGTTTCGACGGAGACACTCCGACGTTGCGCGCCCCGAAAACCCGCGCCACCTTGCGTCATCTGGCGACGCACACAAGCGGGCTTGAATACGAGTTCTGGAACACGGATGTGCCGCGATACATGGAACTGACCGGCCATCCCACAATCCTGTCCGGATTGAAGAGTTCGCTTCATTACCCGTTGACCTCAGATCCCGGAACACGCTGGGGCTATGGCCCCAGCAGCGATTGGCTGGGTCAGATGGTCGAAGCCGCTGACGGCAGACGCATAGACGTTTTCTGCCAGGAGGAGATCTTTGGCCCCCTGGGCATGACCAGCACGGCGTTCGAACCTGAGGGGCTGCAGGAACGGCTCGCCGACGTCCATATTCGGGGCGAGGACGGAAAATTCGCGCCCATGGAACTCGCGCCGCCGTCACTGCCGGAAGTCTACGGCATGGGGCATGCCCTCTACTCCACCCCGAACGACTACATGCGCTTCCTGCGCATGATCCTGAACGGGGGACAACTGGACGGCAATCGCATCCTGTCCGCGAGCGGGCTGGAGACGATGCTCGCCGACCAGATGAACGGCCTGACATTTCAAACGATGGTTTCCTGCTCTCCCATCACCGCCGATGTCGTTCTCCCGGATGACACGTCTCACAGCATGATCGCAGCACTGCACAACTCGGATGTTCCCGGAAAGCGGTCTGCCGGAACGCAAAGCTGGGCCGGCGTTTGCAACACCCACTACTGGGTTGACCCCAGCAAGGACCTGGCCGCCGTGATCATGACCCAGTCCCTCCCCTTCGTGGAACCGGCTTTCATGGAAACCTATGATGCATTCGAGCGCGCGGTCTACGCGGCCCACTGATCGTTGAGCCCCGTTTTCGTGAAATCGGATGCGGGCCGGAAAGTGAAACTCAGAAAAACAAAGAGGGACCTGTGGCCCCTCCCTGAAAATGTGCTTTTGCCAGCAAATTACGGGTCAGGCCGCCTGCTGTTTTCCGGATTTCTGCAGCGCCTGCTCGGCGGCCTTCCCGGCCAGTTCAGCCATGTGGTCGAACTCGGACGTGTAGCTGGCGACACCTGCCGTTGCTGATCTGAGTTCAACGATCAGATCGCCGATCTCCGCTTCCGGCATAAGCGCCTGCACCTCGTCCCAACCCGGCCAGTTCGGCCTCGCGTCGAAGCCGAGAAGCTGCCCGCGCCTTGCCGAAACAATGGCGTTGACCTTTGCCGTTGCATCGTTCGGACAGGCAACGACAACCTTGTGGATCGGTTCAAGCAACACCGGTTTGCAGTCCGGAAGCCCCTCGCGGATCGCAAGAATACCGGCCATCTTGAATGCCTGGTCCGAGCTGTCGACCGAGTGATAGGAGCCGTCCGTCAGGCAGACAGCGACATCCACGACCGGAAAGCCGAACGTGCCGCGTGTCAGTGCGTCCAGGACACCGTCCCTGACCGAGGGAATGTACTGCTTGGGGACCACGCCTCCGGTAATCGTGTCGGTGAACTGAATGCCCTCGCCCCTTGGAAGCGGCGATATCTCCAGAACGGCGTCTCCAAACTGGCCATGTCCGCCGGACTGTTTCTTGTGCCGCCCGCGCACCTTGGCCTTGCCCCGGATGGTTTCCGCGTAGGGCACGTGCGGTGTATGCACCGCGACATCGAGCCCGTACTTTCCGGAAAGCCGCTCCTGGGCGACCCTCAGATGCATTTCGCCCTGCCCTTCCAGCAGCGTTTCCGCCGTCGCCTGGTTCTGACTGATCGACAGGGACGGATCTTCTTCAACCAGCTTCGCAAGCGCCGTCGACAGGCGGACTTCGTCCTTCCTCTGGGCCGCCGCGACGGCTGTTGCCAATACGGGGGCCCGCCGCTCGCCGGCGTCTATGCGGACGAGGTCGCCCTGTTCATGGCTCAGAAGATCCCCCGTCGCCACGTGGTCGAGACGACCGAGTGCGACAAGATCACCCTTGCCTGCCGTCGCCGTCTTGCTGGCATGCTGTCCGAAGATGCTGAAAAGACCCGACACCTTCACCTCGTCGCGGCCATTTCTGAAGAGGCTGTCGCCATCCGAAACCTCACCCTCAAGCACCCGCGCGATGGAAAGCTTGCCGCCGTGCTGGGTGTGCATGGTCTTGATGACCTGAAGAAGGGATCCGGTGGCCTTGTCTGTCGACCGGTGTTTGAGCACATCGACACCGGGCGCTTCATGACGCAGCGCCTTCAACAGGCGGCTGACCCCGTTGCCGTGGTCCGCAGAACCGAAAAACACCGGACAGATGAGCCCGTCGCGCATTTCATTGACAAGATCGGAAAACACCAGGTCCCGATCCGGTGCAATATCCTCCAGCAGCGCTTCCATGAGATCATCATCGTGATCGGCCAGAAGCTCCAGCATCGTGAACCTGGCTTCCAGTTCGCGCGTGCGGTCCTCATCGGACATGTCGATCTGCGTGCTTGGCTCTTTCTCGTGATAGACATGCGCGCGTTCCAGCGCGAGGTCGATGAAACCGGTCGCCTGACCGTCCTCCCAGATCGGGATCTGCCGAAGCACAAGCGGCACGGCGGAGGCCGGCTGAAGCACCGACAACACATCGCGGACGCGCCGGTTGCTCTTGTCGATCTTGTTCAAAAACAAAACCCGCGGAATGGCGCGGGCTTCAAGAGCTTTCAGGATGAGCTGCAAGGCTGGAACCTTGCGGTCGTCGTCCTCCGCGACAACGATGGCGAGATCGACACCGCTCAGCGCTCCATCCATTTCGCTCAGGAATTCAACCGAGCCGGGACAGTCGACGAAAACAAAACGATCGCCCAGGTAATCCGTTTCGGCGATGTTGACTTCAACGCTCATGCCATGCGCGCGCGCTTCCGGCGAGGCATCGCCGACGGTGTTTCCGTCGGTCACTGTTCCCTGTCGCTGCAGCTTGTCCGTTCGCGCAAGCAACGCCTCCAAGAGACTGGTCTTCCCGCTGCCGAAAGGACCGACGAGGGCGATGCAGCGCGGCGTACTGCCGGCAGCTGATCCTTTTCCGTTTATCGTGTTTGCCATAATGAGCCTCCCGTGTGTTCGAGGATAGTCCCCGTAACAACGCGGCGTGGCCGACGAGAGACGCGGGCCTGCCGCGTCGCACCCCTCATGAATCTTTGCCCGTTCCGGCTGCATGGCTCATTGCCCTGCAAATCGGGCATTCGATCCGGGGCGAGCCGATATCGTCGCGCCGAAAGCGGCCTTAAGGCAAGGGAATAATACGCCGCAGCGCAGCAATTCCGCCGTCCGGATAGAAACATCGCCGGAAAACAAGATCTTGCCGTCTTGTTCGCTGACATTTGAAACGCATGCCCAGGCGGCCCTGGCCGGACCGGCTCCATGGCCCATTGCCTGCGGTACAGTTGAAGCGCTAACCTGTGGTGAGATTTTTGGTCCGCCTCGTTAAGCGGGCAACAAAAGAATTCGAAGGTTTCCTTGATGAGTGTTGGCAATTGCCTCTTGCTGGCGTCCCTTTGTTGCTTCTGTGTCCAGCCACTGGCTGCGCAGAACGTCCAGCTCCGTGGCCTGCCCAACGCGGGCGGCCTGCCGTCCGCCGAGCAGATGCTCAATCAGAATCTCAACAATCAGAAGAACAATTTCTCGACCCGAACACAGATCGACCAGGCGAACCGCCTGAACCGCACCGAGCAGATCAACCGCCTCAATGCCAAGCGCGAGAATTTCGCGAACCCTTGCGCAGGCCCGGGCGCGCCGTGCGAGATCCAGAAAAGGTAGGACCGGACGGAAAAACGCCCGGTCCAACCAGGGCAACCTGAGTTTCAACCCGGAAAAATTGACGTCAGTTGATCTGTTCCAGTGTCATTTTGCTGACGCCAAGCGTCAGATTGGTTCCCGTCTGGCTCTCAAGGCTGAACGGATTGAGAGCAATGGACCTGTCGAAGCCGCCGAGCAGTGCATTGGCCTTGATCCCGGCACCCAGGCTCGCCCCCGCCGTGAGCCCGCCATAGGTTCCGGCCAGAAGACCCGGTTTGCGATTGGCTGAAGGGGCGAGCACTCCCCAGACAAGCGTCGCTTCCTTGGTCTTGCCGATGTCGAGACCATAGTCCCTCACGTCGCCCCGGTAATATTCGACGGCTCCGCCATCGACCGGTTTGAAACTGCAGCCGAGTTTCGCGGAAGAACCGACTATGAAACTGTGCTCGCCTTCCACCAGGCAGCTCAACGTTCCGATTTCGACCTTCGGGGTGTTTTCGGAAGCCTGTGCCGATGCGGCCAGAAGGACAGCGGCGGCGGCAAGCGCGGTGCCGAAAAAGCGCATTATGATTATCTCCGTATCAAAAAGTCCCGCGTTCACGAAACGTCTGGCGGGAACGCGCGAGATATGCAACCGCATCGCGTCAAAATCTGGGCAGGTGCACCGCCGTATCGCTCTGGCGCGTTCAGGCTTCGATCCCGGAGCCGGGGATTTCCCGGTCCGGAAGGACGGCAAACGCGGCCACAGCGGAAGGTCCGGAGTTGTCCGCCTGGCGCGCAAGCAGGAACCGGCGTCCGCCGATCAGCGCGGTCAGCGTGATGATCACTGGCACCAGGCTGCTCTCGGGTCTCGACAGAGCCCAGACCATTCCGGCCCCCGAGACGGCCAGCATCACCATCGAATATCGCCACTTCTGTTCGGGCGGCATTTCGGCGGACCCGACAAAACCCCGTTTTGTGAAGACGGTCAGGCAAAGCCCGGCCGCGAATACACTCAGCAGAACGCCACTATGAGCGTAAGCGGCAAGGAAGCCTCCCAGATCGGTCAGGCCGAGGCGGAAGGTGCCTACGATCAGGGGCGTCACCAGGAGGAGATGCAGGTTCACCCCCAGCAGTACCGGATTCATCTTCGATTTCACCGCATGGAACAAAACAAACGACATGAGCGCGAGCGAAGCGCCGCACCAGCCGGCAAGTTCCAGATCTCCGCTCTGGCGCCACACGAGCAGGAACGCGACGGAGGGGAGGCTTTCGAAGATATCCTGAAGCCATTGTTGCTGATGCGATTTCATTTTCAGGAACCTCTCACGCTGTCCGTCTGGTACCTGCGGCGATACCATCAGATTTCATTGTAGCCTGTCACTGTCACCCTCGCCAAAACAGCCAAGGATTATCAATTTTTTAAAGTGTGAGCGCTAGTTTCAGAGACGATAAGGTCAGGACATTTATTGCGGAAACGGGAGCCCTTCTCAGAGGTCTTCCGCCTCTCAAGCGCACAACCTGGTCAACGGCGTAACGAACGTAAACCAGTCTGAAGTCTTGCGTTTTCCATGAAACTGATCGTTCAAATCCCCTGCTACAACGAAGAAGCCACTCTGGCCCTGGTCGTTGCCTGTATCCCGAGGTCGATACCGGGGATCAGCAAGGTTGAAATCCAGATCATTGATGACGGATCGACTGACCGGACCGTGGAAATCGCCCGCCTGTGCGGGGTCGACCACATTGTTCAGAACGGACGAAACAAGGGACTTGCGAGAAGCTTTCAGAAGGGGATCGAATCCGCACTCGCCCTGGGCGCCGACATCATCGTCAACACCGATGGCGACAACCAGTATTCGGGCGGCAGCATCCCTGATCTCGTCAAGCCGATACTGGAGAAGCAGGCGGACATCGTGGTCGGCGATCGCAAGCCCGGCGACAATCCGGAATTCTCGTGGCTGAAACGTCAGCTTCAGAAGCTCGGAACCCGCGTCGTGCGCAACCTCTCCGGTGTTGATGTTGGCGACGCGGTTTCGGGCTTTCGCGCCTATACGCGCGAAGCGGCCTTCACCATCAACGTGATGACGCGTTTCAGCTACACCACGGAAACGCTCATTCACGCCGGACAGCATGGCCTGACCGTCTTGTCCGTCCCGGTGGAGACAAACCCGACGACAAGGCCGTCGCGGCTCGCGGGGTCCACTTACCGTTTCATGAAGAAGCAGATCGTGACCATCCTGCGAAGCTACTTCATGTACCGCTCCTTGAACGCCTTCCTGTGGGCCGGCCTGATCATGATCACTGTCGGTCTGCTGCCCGTTTTGCGGTTCCTCTACTTCTACGCCATTGGCGATGGCGAAGGACGGTTGCAGTCCCTTGTCCTCGGCAGCATGTTCCTGTTGGCAGGCTACATCACGGTCGTGATCGCGTTTTTGAGCGATGCGCTGGCAACCAACCGGCGTTTGACCGAGGCGGTTCTTGAACGTGTGCGCCGTCTGGAGCAGCAGCCTTCTGCCTCCGAAAAGCAGTCGGGTGCAAACGAACCTCTTCGAATTGTTGGTCGGTCGCATGACTCAGTCTAGTTCCGCAGCAACTCCGGTCGAAAACATCACGCTGTTCCGGGCGATCGACCTGATTGCCATCGGCACGGTGTTTTACGGCATTCTGGCCAGCGGACTTTTGCAGGGGCCAGACGCCTTTCCCCTCGGCCAGAACATTTATGACGAATACTATCTGGCGATCCTGGCCGGCCACCTCGATCTGCCGGCGCGTGTTGTCCAGATCGAGGGACACTACACGGCTGACGGAACAGCGTACCTCTACCACGGTGTCGGCCCGCTTGTGACCCGGTTCCTGCTCGGCTGGTTCTGGCCGTTCCAAAGCGTCGGTCTTGCCCAACTCTCCATCTGGGCGTGGGCATGTCTTGGAACGCTTTGCTACCATGCGGCGTTTCTCAAGGTATGTGCCAGGGATCTCGGCCAGCTGGGAAACCGCGGTCTGTCGCTGAGCCGATTGCTTGGCATCGCCATCTGGTTCAGCAGTCCCGGTTTTTTGCTGGCGGCAAACACATCCTTCTACCATGAGCCGATTGCGCTCGCCTATGCGGCGACCGGCGCTTTCGTGCTGATCTGGACCCATGTCGGTTTCGGCAACTGGCCGTTCTGGCGGACCGCAATCCCGTGCGCACTGCTGGCGGCCGTGACCCTTCATGCACGGCCGAATATCGCAATCGGCCTATACCTTGCCTGCACCTTGTGCCTGCTCGTCCTGACAGTCAGTTCCTTCAGACAACACTGGCTGCGCATTGTGCTCGCCTTCGCGATCCTCGGCGCAAGCGGCCTTGGATATCTGGGGCTGAACGTGGCCCGTTTCGGCGATGCCACCCAGACCCATGGCAGTTTCGCCAAGACCGAAGTCCAGTACGGTTTCGTTTACTGGGGCTTTGAGGAAACCGACAGCGAACGCGCTGAGGCTTTCAAGAAACACGGCAAGTTCAACATCAGACGCATTCCGCACAATTTCACGCTCTACGCCTTCGATCCGCCGATGGTGAAAACCTATCTGGACCCTGTCTCCGAACAGTTCCACGCCTTCACGAAAAGGGTCCTGGCGGGCGACCTTGGTTTCATCAAGGTTGAACAGCCTTATGCCGGGATCGTGTTCCTGTGGCCGCTCTGGCTCTTGTTCGCCTGCTATGCGGCATCGGCGACGAGAGCGACCTGGAGGAAGATGGCAATCCCGGTTTTGGGCGGGCTGACAATCGTGTTGCTGACGCTGTCCTATGGCAGCGTTACGCTCCGCTACAGGATCGACATGTGGCCGGCCTTGAGCCTTCTTGCACTCATTGGTCTTGCCGCGCTGGTGCCGAAATTTGCCGCTTCGCCGGAAAAGGCTGGCTGGAAGTGGGGCATCGGTGCCTGCTTCATGGTCGGTCTGCTCATGTCCGCCAACAGCGCGGGACAATTGCGGTTCTTCCAGGTGAATGACCAAACGAAACCGGTCTGGACCATGGATCAATGCCGGTTGCTGACAGAAAACAAGGGATTCTCGGAGGCAGACACACTCAGAATCTGCCAACCTCCGAGGATCGGCGGATGAGCGTTGCGATGAACCTCAACCCGCTGCCAGGAGCCAAGCAGGCCTATGTCGGAACGATGCGTCTTGCACGCCCCGTCGCGCAATGGCTCGGCCTCTTGAACAGGCTGAACGCAGCGGCCACGAACAATCGCTGGGCTCACTTCCTCAGAAGCCTGTTTGCAATCCATGACATTGACGGGCTGATCGAGCTTGATGTTCCCTGGTGGACCTACAACGCGATCGACGAGATCGATGCGTTCCTGCGGTCGCACCCGCAGGCACGTGCGTTCGAATACGGCTCGGGTGCAAGCACGGTCTGGCTCAGCAAACGGGTGGGCGCGTTAAAGAGCGTTGAGCATGACCGGTCCTGGCATGCGCTGGTAGGCCAGCGCCTGTGCCGCGAACGATGCGGTGGAAACACCGACTACATGCTCATCGAAGCGACCCCGGCAACACCGGCAACCGATCCCCTCTATCTGTCGGAAAAACCGGGATATGCCGGTCTCTCGTTTGAGAACTACGCCAGGGCGATCCTGCACGAGGACGGGCTTTTCGATGTGATTGTCATCGACGGCCGCGCACGCGGCGCCTGCTTGCGTCATGCAGTTGAAAAACTCTCCGCCGACGGCATCATCGTTTTCGACAATTCCAAGCGGCAACGCTATCAGGAACCGATGGGAACCTGCGGGCTTCAGGCGCAGATTTACCGGGGCCTGACGCCCTCCCTGCCCTATTCTGAAGAAACAACCGTGCTCAAGAGGCTGCCCGGATATCTCAAGGAGTGAAGACAGCGTGGAAGCGCGACTGAAAAGTGTTGCTGTCTGGGGTGGCCGCTTCATTCTTCTGGTCGCGCTGGTTTTTGTCGCCTTTGAGATACGGCGCCATTGGAACGGGATTTCGGGCTGGCGGCCGAGCGCAAGCCAGGTGACGCTGATCCTGGCCCTGTCTGTTCCCTACGCACTCTCCCTGTTGCTGCTGGCGGAAGGCTGGCATCGCATCGTGACCCTTTTTGCCTCCGAGCCCAGGTCACGGACATTCACGTCCTTCTGCATCACACAGGTTGCCAAATATCTGCCCGGCAACGTCGCACATCTGATCGGAAGGGGGCTCTACCTGCGCGGCAATACGGTCAGCGACGGCGAGATCGTCAAGGCAACACTGCTCGAACTTGCCGTAATCCCGCTTGGCGCAGCCGTGACCATCGTGTGCCTGGGGTCTCTCGGTTTTTTCTCGGACCTTCTGCCCTGGATCCCGGACATGGCATGGTACGGCTCGGCTCTGTTTCTTTTCTGCGCCGCTGCGTTTGCGCTTGTCTTGCCGGCGCGCGCTCCGGGCATATCGGGACGGCAAATCGCGAAGGTCTTTCCGTCAGTCGGCCTTGCCGCGATTTTCATGTTGTGTCTTGGCGGGACATTTGCCGCGGTCTTCAACCTGCTGTCGGAAGCGCCGGTCGCCATTCTGGCGGGCGCCGGTATCATCGCCTGGCTTGTCGGCTATCTGACGCCCGGTGCACCCGGTGGCATAGGCACACGCGAGGCGACCCTGATCGCGCTGTTGTCGTTTCTGAATCAGGAAGACACCGTTCTGATCGCAACCGCCCTGTTCCGCGTTGTGACCACCCTCGGCGATGTGCTCCTGTTTGCCGGAAGCTGGCTGAAAGTGCCGCGCGGAGCCTCGGTCGGCGACACTCCGCACAACTGAAAAAGGGCGGCAAATGCCGCCCTTCCACGCGTCGCCCAACCGGGACGCTGGTTACTTCAGATTGCCGCAGAAACGCTGGATGCGCTGGCAGGCTTCTTCCAGAGCTTCGGTCGAGGTCGCATAGGAAATCCGGAAGTTCGGACCAAGTCCGAAGGCCGATCCGTGGACGACCGCGACACCCTCCGTTTCCAGGAGTTCGGTCACGAAATCTGCATCGTTTTCAAGAACCTTGCCGGACGGCGCCGTCTTGCCAATGGTGCCGGCACAGGACGGGAACACATAGAACGCTCCTTCCGGGACAGGACACGAGATACCGCTCGCCTGGTTCAGCATGGAGACCACAAGGTCGCGCCGCCCCTTGAAGGTTTCGTTGTTCGCCGGGATGAATTCCTGGGTACCGGAAAGCGCCTCTACGGCCGCCCACTGCGCTATCGAACAGGGGTTTGACGTCGACTGCGACTGAACCTTGGCCATGGCCTTGATGAGATCGGCAGGCCCGCCGGCATATCCGATCCGCCAGCCGGTCATGGCATAGGCCTTGGAGACACCGTTGACGGTCAGCGTACGATCGTAAAGCGCGGGCTCGACCTGCGCCGGCGTCGTGAATTTGAAGTCATCGTAGACCAGGTGCTCGTACATGTCGTCGGTCATGATCCAGACCTGCGGATGCTTCATGAGCACGTCGGTCAGCGCCTTCAGTTCCGCTTCGGTGTAAGCCGCTCCGGAGGGGTTCGAAGGCGAATTGAAGATCAGCCACTTGGTGCGCGACGTAATGGCGGCGTCAAGCGCTTCAGGCGTGATCTTGAACGTGGACTTGTCCGCTTCGACAATCACCGGCTCTCCGCCGGCCAGAAGAACCATGTCCGGATAGCTGACCCAATAGGGCGTCGGAATGATGACTTCATCGCCCGGATTGATGGTCGCAATGAGGGCATTGTAAAGCACCTGCTTGCCGCCGGTTCCGACCGTGATCTGGTTCGTCGCGTATGTCAGTCCGTTTTCCCGCTCGAACTTCTCGGCAATCGCCGCCTTGAGCTCGGGGATACCGTCAACGGCAGTGTATTTTGTCTTGCCTTCGTTGATGGCCTTGATGGCCGCCGCCTTGATGTTTTCCGGGGTGTCGAAATCCGGCTCGCCAGCGCCGAGACCGATTACATCGCGGCCAGCAGCTTTAAGCTCGCGCGCCTTGTTGGTGACAGCGATGGTCGCAGAAGGTTGTACACGCGCCAATGCGTCAGCAAGAAAGCCCATAATGTCCTCCAGGGGGAAACGGGATTAACAGCGCGCGGACCGTAGAACCGTGCGTCTCAGAAGACAAGAGACAATCGGCATCGCTAAGACGGTTCAGCAATTTTTTGCAGGCCGGAAGCCTCGGCAAACGGTCAGCTGCGCGTTTCCAGAATGAGCTTGGGCTCGTCTGTTTCGCTGTCGATCAGGCTGCACTTGAACCGTTTCTTCTTGGTCCCGCTCTTTGTCGAGACCTCGACCGCGAGCGGAACATCGGAATCCTGCTTGGCAGCCCCGAGCATCGACTGAAAATCGGCTTCGTCGAAAAGCGATTCCGTGACGGCCCGGTCTTCGAGGCTTTCGGATGTCAGACTGTAGGTTTTCATGGCAGCCTGGTTGGCGGCGATGATCACGCGTGTCTGGGAGTTGATGACCAGCATGGGCGCACTGCAGACTTCAAAGACTTCGGCGAAATTGACGTCGCCGCCGATATGCCCTGCGGAGAACAGCACGCCGCCGACGGTGCCGCCCATGCGGAAGTACATGGCTTCGTATTTGAGGTCGATGCTGTCGCTGGCCGCAAGCAGAAACTTGCCGCGCCCGGTTGCGCTTGCGCGCCGCGTCAGGGCCGCCAGTGTCAGCGACACTATCGTGCGCCCGACACGGTTCTGGATATGGGCGACATTGCGTCCGAGGATCAGCCTAACATCGTCGATCTGGAAACTTCTGAGAAAGCCGTCGCTTGCAAAGCGGACGTAGCCGAAATTGTCGACCAGTAGAACGATACGGGAGGAAGACGCGACGAAATGCTGGAGGATCGGTGCGATACCGAGCGCGATCTTGCCCGGGTTGTCGTCGGACTCGCCGATTGACGGAAAGCAGATTGCCAGGATCCGGCCATCCGACAGCTCGTAGCGGTAAGCGACGATGGGTATGCCGGGGATACGATGGTCAGGACCGCCGCCAACGTCGAACGGTCCGGCCTGTCCTTCCCTGATCGCACCCTGCACCAGTCTCAGGATCGTCTTCTTGTCTTCCGGTGCCAGATGCCGCAAGGCATCGTTGGACGGAGCTTCCTGCAAATCCTTGACTTGGCTGTCGAAATTCTGCGATCCGACTTCGTGCCACAAGATCGTTTTCTTGTTGATGTCGGCAATGAAAAACTGAAGGCCGGACAGTGACAGCGCGGGAGCTTCACCCTGCACTTTCGGAGCTTGCGCCTGCCCTTTCGGCGGCGCGTCGGACTCCTGCGACTGTTGCGGCAAAGCGTTTTGTGCTTCGTTGAGTGTCATTCTGTGCCCGACCTGTTTTACCGGCGTTTCCAGCCTTGGACCATCGCACAGAAAAGCAAACAAAGACTAAAGCCTGGACAAGCGCGCCGCACCGGCGACATATCACAACGCTGTGAATCCGGCACCCGCGCCCGGGTGTATGCAGCAAACCTGCCATTGCCGCATTGTCGTCACGAAATCACACACTGATTGCCTGAATGCCGTCCGTCTCAGGGCCTATTTTTCCCTACATATGAAGCCTGGAAGATGACGGGAGCTCGCATGACGTTGGTGACTTCATCAGAGACATCGGAAAAGGGCCGGAAGACTGGGCTGCCACCTGTCCTGCTTTTCATGGTGGCGATGGCGTTGCTGATGGTGATGTCGTTTGCAATTGCACCCTCCCTGTTGCTTCCGCTCTCGGCCTTCCTCGCGATGGCCGCCGCCACGCACCTGTTGGGGGTCCGGCTTTATGAAGACCTGAGACAGGCGATCGATCGCAACGGTTAGAACAACGACAGCAACAAGAACAAGAAAACCGGTTTCAATTCACCATGGCGAATACTGAACATCCAAGCCGCCGGGACAACCGCTCCCGCCGCAGCGACCTGCGTGACGCAAAGCCCCTGCTGCAGGCCATCTTTCTTGGCATGACGCTTGCCGTCGGGCTGGTAGTGGCAGCTGCCATGGCGAATTCAGACGCCGAAAACGCGATCGAGTCCGGAGCACCTGTGATCGGGCAGGAACTGCCATCCGGTGATCGGCCGGCTGCGGGAAACAGGCCGGCAAACTAGAATAACTTCAGCGCAAGCAGTGCGACGAGGATGTAGCGGCCCGTTTTCGCAATCGCGACCAGCGCCAGAAACACCCAGAATTTCTCCTTCAGGACACCGGCTGCCAGCGTCAGCGGATCGCCGATGATGGGTGCCCAGCTCATGAGCAGGCTCCAGCGGCCATAGCGGCGATACCAGGCCGTTGCCCTTTCCAGCTTGTCCGGCTTGATAGGAAACCATTTCGCATCTGAAAAACTGACCGCGCCGCGCCCGAGACCCCAGTTTACCACCGATCCGAACGTGTTGCCGAGGCTCGCCGTGGCGACAAGCAGGGCAATTGGTGCGGTTTCCAGGTAGATGAGACCTGAAAGGCCGAGTTCGGACTGAACCGGAAACAGGGTGGCGGCCAGGAAGGAGATGCCGAAGAGACCGAGAAGACTGCTGTACATGACACGGCCTGCATATACGCGCAGGGTCTCATTCTTCAAGACAGCCAGGATCCAAAAATGACCGGCCGCTCGTGCGGCCACAAGCGGCCTGTGCCGGGTTTCGGCGACAGCGACCCGGCTGCGTCTTTCTTATGCGCGCGCGTTCACGCGGCCTCCAGAACGGAGTTCCTGAACAGGGTGCTGTTGGCAGCAACAATAGCCACGGCATTCATGCGGTTCTTCGCGCCGAGTCGCGTAATCGCGTTGCGGATATGGACCTTGACGGTCGCTGTCGACACGCCGAGATCGTAAGCGATCTGCTTGTTGACCTTGCCTTCGCAGAGCATGAGCAAGATTTCCAGCTGCCGGCGCGTGAGCTTGGCGACAAGATTGAGCGGGCGTTGCACGGCGCTTGCAGGTGCCACAGTTTGAGCTGTGGGCGTGTTCAGGGCATCGAGTGCGAAATGAGCGTTCATGGCGAGGCTCCAACTAGGTGCGTTTCCTTTTGTCGGGCCGACTTTCCCCCAAAGTGATTATATTGTAAAATGTTAAACAGCGAACAGAATAAAGCTAAAAATTAGCAATTGACTGACGGGACCGCCGATGAACAAGAAGCTCTATTCAGGCCACACCCTCCGGCAGATAAGGTCGGACTTCGGTCTGTCGCAGACGGAATTTGCCAGGAAAATCGGTCTGTCAACCGCCTACGTCAATCAGATCGAGAACAACAACAGACCGGTCACGGCGTCGGTCCTTCTGACAATCAACCGGATTTTCGGCGTCGACCTTGCAGCCTTTGAAAAGAACGACATGGACCGTGTCGTGCAGGATCTTGAGGAAGTTTTCGCCGACACGCAGTTTCACAATTCATCGGTCGGCAGGCAGGAAATCCAGGAACTTGTTTCCCGGGCGCCGGCTGTAACCCAGGCGATCATGGACCTCTACAGCGCGCTTCGCAGCTACCATGACAGGGACGTTCTGGAAGACGATCTCGTTCACATGAGCGGCGCGGACGAAACGGCGGCAAGCGTGCGCAAGTCCGCCTATGACGAGGTCCGCGATTTCTTTCATTACACGGACAATTATGTCGATACGATTGACCGCGCGGCGGAAAAACTCTCCTACGAGATCAGTCTCCATACCTGCGAAAGCAAGCTGGATCGGCTGACCGGCTGGTTGAAGAAACGGTTCGACATTTCGGTCGAACAGGTGCCCGACTATCAGGGAACGCTCATCCGGCACCAGGACTACACACGCAAAATCTCGATCTACCGCGCCGTTCCGCAGTCGACCAAGAGCTTTCTGCTTGGAACGGTGATCGCGGACCTGTGTGTGAAGGACCTGATCGCGGCGGAAGTCAAACGCGCGAACTTCAGGACAGGTTCGGCGGAAGGGATCGCAACGCTCGCCTTGCGCAACTACTTCGCCGGTGCCCTGCTCCTGCCATATGACGACTTTTTGCGCACGGCAACGGAATGCCGGCATGACATCCAGCTTCTGTCCAACAGGATGGACGCCAGCATCGAAACGGTTTGTCACAGACTATCGACCCTCCAGCGCGCGGGCGCGAACGGCCTGCCGTTTTACTTCGTCAAGATCGACCGCGCCGGTAACGTCGTCAAACGCCACTCCGCAACCCGTTTCCAGTTCGCCCGTTTCGGTGGGTCGTGCCCGCGCTGGAACGTGCATCAGGCGTTTGAGCAGAACTCGAACAAGTTCACCGCGCAGATCGCACAGATGCCCGACGGGATCGAGTATCTGTGCATTGCCACCAGCATAACCAAGCACCAGACCGACTACCGCACCGGTGAACGCAGATATGCGCTTGGCATCGGCTGCGAGGTCAAATACGCCGATGCGATCGTCTATGCGGACGGACTGGCGGTGAATGACGCTTCAAGATCCGAACCCATCGGTGTGAACTGCCGTATCTGCCCGCGCGACGATTGTGACCAGCGCGCCTTCCCGGCCATCGACAAGGACCCCCTGATCGATCCGGCGCAACGCGGGATCGTTCCCTATCGCGTCAAGGCCGCCGGGTGATCCTGGCCGACATCCATCTTCGGATGGATTGTGCACAAATTGGACCGGGTCTAGGGTACGGACTCATAAATGAAGTCAATTTGGTTTGGATCGTTTTGACCAACTGCGAGAAGCGAAAGCGCAGGAATGTGGTTCATTTTCAAGCCTTTCGCGACGTGGCAGATGGCCAAAACGGTCAAATCCGAAGGACGGCAAAATGGCTGTATCTCGCAGCGTCACCGTGCTTGACCGGGCAAAAAGCCCGCTCTGCGCACGCTTCCTCCCGAGATTTTGCCATTTCTGCCGCCAAATCGGCTTCATTTATGGGTCCGTACCCTAGGGTCCGTAGCCAAGGATCCGTACCTTAGTTTCGCGCCGCCGCCCTCGACGCTGCCATAACCGCGCCTCGCGAAGGCAGGTTCAGCCGTTGCAGAATGGCGTGCACATGATCCTTTACGGTCGCAACGCTTATGCCGCAGGTCTCTGCAATGTCCCGATTGGACTTACCATCGATGAGCAATCGCGCGACTTCTTTCTGGCGCGGCGTCAGTGGGGACAGGAACGCCGTATCGCAGGGCGTCTCGAACACCGTGACCAGCGGCGCGCCGAGCATACGGCTCGCTTCCAGATCCACTCTCAGCCTTCGGCCACCCATGGAAAGTCCTGACAAGGCCTCGATCGTGCGTGGAGGGATCGGTGATTGCCGGCCCTCCTGCAAATCCTCCAACACGACGGTCAGGGCTTCAATCACATCAGCATCGACAGTCATTGGAAAGGACCTCACATGAGCAATCTGCCTCTGAACATTGCAAACTTCTTTTTGGCAATGCAAGCCGGCCCCTCCGGTGCTGATATGCTCGGTGCGATCTTTGCCGATGACGCGGTCTACACCGAACCCTTTTCCGGACAGAGTGAGCCGCATCGCGGCCGCGATGCCATCCTGGCCGCATTTGCAGCCAGCCGGAGCGAAGACTTCGACGATGCCGTGATCAGTCTCGGCGCGGTCGAAATCGAAGGCGACACGATCACGGTCAAATGGACCTGCTATTCCAGGGCCATTCCGGGCGGCAGCGGCAGCGGCACGAACGTCTTTACCCTGGCGGGCGGCAAGGTGGTGTCGCTGGTCACAACGCTGGACATGCCATGACGGCAGCCCGCCCGTGCCATCTCACCCGTCCAGAAGCGCCTGAAAATGGTTGCGCAGCTCGTAAGCCCCGCGCTGCCCCTGCAGCACCTCCTGCAACTCGCCCTTGCCATCGAAAAGCAGGAGCGTGACATGCGGGACGCCGTAGCGGTTCTGGAACGTCTTGCCCTTTGCCGTCCGGATATTGGCAACGACATAGTCGAGCTCTCCATCCTCGAACATGTCGAGCGCCTTGCGCGTATCGGCCTGCAGCGAGCGGCACAGGGAACACTGTGGATCGTGGATCTGCACGACCGTCGGCCGCCCGTTCGCGACCCGCGTGAGGTCATGTTCGTGGCGCATGCTGACAAAATTCTGCGCGAACACGTATCCGGTGCCGCCGAGGAGCACGGCGCCGATGCCGATGTTCCGACCCAGACGGAGGAAATTCCTGCGGCCTGCTGAAACTTGTTGCTGCGTGTTATTCTGCCTGGACTTTCTGTCCTTCGGCTTGGCGGATTTCCGTTGTTTCTTCATAAGTCACCCGATTGATTGCTGCGCTCGCACCTCGCGGATGCCGGCGCGTGTTGCATTCAAACCACCACGATGTCCGCGCCCGAACGGACCCGGTCGTAGAGATCGATGACATCCTGATTGATCAGGCGCACGCAGCCCGAGGACACCGCCTTGCCGATCGAAGCCGGTTCGTTGGTGCCGTGCAGGCGGTAAAGCGTGTCGACATTGCCCTGGAAGATGTAGAGAGCCCTGGCTCCGAGCGGGTTGCCCAGCCCAGGCTGCATGCCGCCGTTTTCTGCGCTGTAGGGCGCCAGATGCGGCTCGCGGGCGATCATCTCTTCCGGCGGCGTCCAGGTCGGCCACGGCCGTTTCCAGGCAATCCGTGCCCGTCCAGACCACTCAAAGCCCTGACGGCCAAGACCGACGCCATAGCGCATCGCGGTCCCGCTCGGCTCGACCAGGTAAAGGTAGAAGCTGCTGGTGTCGACCACGACCGTACCCGGTTTCTCATCGGTTCTGTAAGCCACCCGCTGCCGCCGGAATTCAGGCGCCAGCACCTTCGGATTGATCGCCGGAAGCGGAAACTCCTCCTGCGGGCGCGGCCCGTAGTTCTGCAGGAAGGAGGCATCCACCTGAGGCTGCGGCTGCACCGGTGCAGGCGCGCGGCTCGTCGTTGTCGAACATCCGGCAAGGGTCAGGGCGGCCAAAGAGAGGCCACCGGACAGCACCTGACGCCGTGTCACGTAGTTTGTCATCGATGTCGTATCCGGATCGCGCTAGAGAACCACGACCTGTGTCCCGAGCGGAACGCGGGCATAGAGATCGATGACATGATCGTTGATCATGCGGATACATCCGTTCGAGACCGAACGGCCGATGGACCAGGGCTGCGTCGTGCCGTGAATCCGGTAATAGGTGTCGCGCCCGTTCTTGTAGAGATAGAGCGCACGCGCTCCGAGCGGATTGTTGACACCGCCGGGGACACCCTTCGCGTAGCGCGCATATTTCTGCGGTTCGCGGCGGATCATGTTCTTTGTCGGTGTCCAGCGCGGCCACTCGGCCTTGCGGTCGACGGTTGCCCGTCCCTTGAAAGCCAGTCCGGCCTTGCCGACGCCGACACCATAGCGGCGCGCCCGGCCCCAGCGTTCCGTCAGATAGAGGAAGTGGTTCTTCGGATCGACCACAATGGTCCCCGGCGCATAACTCATCGACAGGAACACGCGCTGCGGTGCGTATTTCGGGTCCAGTTTGAAATTCTTGTATTTCTTGGTGTGATGCGCGTTCGCGACGCCCGGCACGGCCATCACAAGCGAAGCGGCACCGCCAAGCAACAGGTCTCGTTTGTTCAACACGAGGATGTCTCCTGATTTCCAATAGCATTCGGGCGGACTGAGCGTCCGCCGGGAAAGTCGGCTGATCAGGAGTTGGGTGGTTTGGGTTCCAGCCTCTTCTGCACGGAGGCCTGATGCCCCGGCGCTATCCAGTCCGGATGGTCCTGCCCTGCAAGCGACACGGAAGAGGCCGACGCCATGACGGCCTTGCATTCCGAGTTCTTGCAGAAGGAGGGTTTTGTTTCGGCGACCGATTGCTCTTCATCCGGCTCTGCGGCCGTCAGCTGCGCCACTGCCTGGTCCATTGAGACGATCATTTGTAGTTCGTCCTTGGACACGTCAACGGCACCACGCGCGAACCCCTGTTGCACGCCCGCGACAAGCAGACCAATGATGAGTAAAACCCGGAACATGCACAACAATTTACCGAAGCGGGTTAACGAAACCTAGACACGTGACTTCACACTCTTGTGATGCCGCTTGTTACGGGAGCCCTCCCGATCAGGGAACAGCGTCCAGCCGGGCACCGGGCGTTCCTGATGCGAACCTGTCGCGCCCGCCGGTATCAAGCACAACATCTGCCAGCCGCACGGCTGCGGCAACGCCATCAATGACGGGAATTCCGAACTCGGCGCTCAACGCATGGGCCAGGTCTGCCATGCCCGCGCACCCCAGCGCAATCGCCCCGGCCTGGTCTTCAAGGAGCGCGGCTTCGATCTCCGCGCGGATCTTGTTGATGGCACCGGGACTCGCCTCTTCAAGCTCCAGCACGGGCACCTCCGACGCTCGTACCTTGCCGCAGCGGCGCTTCAGGCCGTTCCTGTCCAGGTTTTCCTCAAGGACCGGGACGGAGACCGAAAGAGTGGTAACCACGGAAAAACGGGATGCCAGCAGGGCTGCTGCATGATAGGCGGCTTCGCCGATGCCGATGACCGGTATCTTAAGTTTTTCCTTCAGCGTCCAGAGCCCGGTATCATCAAAACAGGCGATGATCAGCGCGTCGTAGCGTTCCCCGCTTTCCACGACATCCTCGACGAGCGAATAGAGGCCGGGGAGCGCCGCCGCGCCATCATCCGCCCCTTGGATGGCTGCCGGACCGTGCACAGGATTGATGGCCGTAATCCGTGTGCCCGGGCCTGCAGCGGCGCGCGCGGCCTCCCCGATCTTTTCGGTCATGGCGACCGTGGTGTTCGGATTGATGATCAGGAGATGTCTGTCTTCCGGGGTCATGCC
Organism: Roseibium sp. MMSF_3412; assembly: GCF_030733265.1. GTDB lineage: Bacteria > Pseudomonadota > Alphaproteobacteria > Rhizobiales > Stappiaceae > Roseibium. The sequence continues at coordinate 86,952 of NZ_JASHJI010000020.1, forward strand.
TGCCTCACACGAGCCCCTTGCCCGCATCCGACCCCTGGCGTGCCTGCCGTCTGCGCAGCAGCGCCACCACGGTCAGAAACGTGCCGATGATCACAAGTGAAAACAGGGTCGTCAGGGTACCGAGCGCATAAAGCACAGGCGACGTCACATTCGTTGTCATGCCGTAGATTTCGAGCGGAAGCGTGTTGTAGGAACCGGCCGTCAGCAGCGTTCTGGCAAACTCGTCATAGGACAACGTGAACCCGAACAGGGCCACGCCGATCAGCATTGGCGCAATGATCGGCAGCACGACGTACCTGACCGTCTGCCAGGGACTTGCCCCCAGATCGCGCGCGGCCTCCTCGTAGGATTTGTCGAACCGGTTGAAGACGGCAAACATGATCAGCAGTCCGAACGGCAGTGTCCATGTGAGCTGGGATCCGAAGCCCGAGGTCGACCAGTGCACCTCCCAGTCCAGAATGTTGAAAATCAGGCCGACACCCAGCGAGACCAAGATCGACGGAATGATCAGGCTGGCGACGATCATGTAGAACAGGAGACTTGATCCGCGGAACCGGTTCCGGAACGCCATGCCGCCCATTACTGCGACCACGACCGTCACACACATGACCATCAGCCCGAGCGCAAAGGAACGCCGGAACGACCCCCAAATGTCACCGACCGCCTGCTCCTCGAAGAGATCGAAGAACCAGTGCAGCGACACGCCGTTCATCGGAAAGGTCAGCCCGCCTTGCGAACCCTGGAAGGAAAGGATGCCAATGGTCACGACAGGCCCGTAGAGAAACAGCAGGAAAAGCGCGAAAAAGGCTGCCAGAAAATAAAAGGAGCGGCTTCGTTTTTCCATGGGACTACAGCTCCTTTCTGATATCGACGAAGCGCATCATGATGCCGATCATCAGGAGCACCGTGCACAAGAGCACAACGGACGAGGCGGCAGCCGCCGGGTATTGAAGCAGCGAAATCTCGTTCGAAATGATCCGTCCGACCGATGCGCTCTGGCCGCCCGACATGTGCCGCACAGTGATGAAGTCGCCCATCACCAGCGTGACGACGAAAATCGAACCGATCATGATGCCCGGCTTTGCAAGCGGCAGAATGACATTGGTCAGGATCTGAAATCCGTTTGCACCGGCATCGCGCGCGGCCTCGATCAGCGACCTGTCGATGCGCATCATGGTGTTGAAGATCGGCACCACCATGAACAATGCGTAGAGATGAACGAAGGCCAGCACCACGGCAAAATCCGAATAGAGCAGCCATTCCAGGGGTTCGTCGATGACGCCGATCTCTATCAGCGTTGAATTGGCGATCCCGTTACGGCCCAGGAACGGGATCCACGAGATCATCCGGATGATGTTGGACGTCCAGAACGGGATCGTGCACAGCAGAAATAGCGTTACCTGCATCGGCAGCGTGTGGACGTGAAAGGCGAGGAAATAGGCGATCGTGAAACCGATGGCCGCGCAGAAGATCCATGTCAGCACCATGAATTTCAGCGTCTTCAGATAGGTCGCCCAGGTCACCGGCGATGTCAGGTGAAAGGCATAATTGTCCAGAACGAAATCGGGAAAGAACGACCACTCGTTGTAGTTCCAGAAACTGACGACAACGATGATCGCGATCGGCAGGAGCAGAAAGAACCCGAGAATGCAGACCAGCGGGATCGATAACAGCCAGCTGACCCGTTCGGCCTGACGAGACGGGTCGAACCTGCGCGGCCTGCTGTTTTCAACGCGATTGGAAGAAACCGCCCCTGCCCGGCTTTCCGCCGGGCAGGGAGCAACTTGCGAGTTCGTCATGCTGCGATGAACTCGTTCCACTTGCGAACCATGTACTGGTTTTCGTCCATGACCGCATTCCAGCAGGCAACTGCGCCCATGCGCTCCAGGAAAGCGCCGCCGTCGCGGACCGAACCGGCTTTTTCCATGACGTCGCCGAACGGGTTGACGATGTCCTCTGTCGCCGGCTTGCCTTCGAACCAGAAGCCCCACTCGTTCTCGCTCATGTAGTTCTTGGAGGTTTCCGGAACGGCGGAGTAGTAACCCTGCCGCATCAGGAAGCCGCCGACCCAGCCGTCGAGATACCAGTTGATGTATTCATAGGCCGCATCCAGTTCCAGGCCGGACAGGTTCTTCGACAGCCCGATGCCGCCGCCCCAGGACCGGTAGCCCTCTTTCAGCGGCTGGTAGACGCACGGGATGCCCTTGGAGCGGACCGCCGTGATGGCCGGAGACCACATGGACTGAATGACCACTTCGCCGGATGCCATCAGGTTGACGCTTTCATCGAAACTCTTCCAGAAGGCACGGAACTGGCCGTTCTTCTTGGCCTCGGTAAAGATCGCCATCGTCTGGTCGATCTCTTCCTTGGTCATGTTGCCCTTGTCGCCATAGTTGATCTCACCCATGGCTTCACACACCATCGCCGCATCCATGATGCCGATCGACGAAATGTCCAGAATGGAGGCCTTGCCCTTGAATTCAGGGTTCAGCAGTTCGGTCCAGCTTTCGATCGGACGGCCGATCAGGTCGGGCCGGATGCCAAGCGTATCGGCATTGTAGATTGTAGGGATCAGCGTCATCCAGCCGGTCTCTTCAGGAGCGAACGTTTTGCTGTCCGGTCCATCGACGAAGCCGACGGTGTGCGGCGCGGTGCCCTGCGCGATCGTGGATTCCGGCGTCAGTTTGCCGCTTTTGAAGATACCGACAATCTTGTCGTAGTTCTTGATCTTGGACGTGTCCATCGGCTGCAGGTTGCCCGCACCCCAGACCTTTTTGCAGATCCAGTATTCGATATCGGCGATGTCGAAGGACTTGGGCTGGGTCGCCGCGCGCTGGGTGACGCTGTCACTGTCCAGCGCTGTCATCTCAAGCGTGAAGCCGAGGTCTTCCTTCACCTTCGCCGCAACTTCGTTCAGGTTCGAAACGCCCGTGCCGAACTGGCGCAGTGTGACGTCCTTGATGTTCTGTGCCCAGATGGTCGGAAAACCGGTTACGGCTCCCGATCCGAGTGCTGCACCGGCAGCAGCCGCACCGCCCTTTAGTACACTGCGGCGGCTCAAACCCTTCCTGTCTGTCGTGTTTTTCATGATTTTAACTCCTCATCCCCTTGGAGGTGTTGGCCCCTTGATCCGGGGCGTTGCAGCGGCACGTCACGCCGCCAGATTGTGCGCGTCCTCCGGCTTCCATGACAGGAAGACAGTTGCGCCAATTTCAAACGGATCGTTGAAGAAGACCTGGTCCGGCAGCGCTGCCGTCAGCTCCCCGATCTCCGGAACGGCAAGGGCGACATTGACCGACGACCCCAGATACTCGACATCCCGCACGCTGGCCTCGTAGCCGGCGGTCTCCGCCTCGGCTTTCCTGAGCGTGAGGCGGTCGGCCCGGATCGCGACCGGGCCACTTTCCATGCGCAGCACGTTGTGTCCGCCGATGAAGCGGGCAACGAACTCGGTCAGCGGGGCATTGAAGACATCCTTGGGCGGTCCCGCCTGTTCGATGATGCCGCCGTTCATCACGATGATCTCATCGGCAAGCGCCAGCGCCTCGTCCTGCGAATGGGTGACGTGAATGAAGGAAATTCCAAGATCGCGCTGAAGCTTCTTCAGCTCCAGCCGCATCCTGATCCGCAGGAAGGGATCGAGCGCGGACAAGGGCTCATCCAGCAAGAGCACCGACGGTTCGGTGATCAGGGCGCGCGCCAGGGCGACACGCTGTTGCTGACCTCCCGAAAGCTGGGCCGGCAGGCGCTGCGCGTAGTCGGCCATGTCCACCAGGTCAAGGCGTTCCATGGCCCGCGCCCGCCTCGCTGTCTTGTCGACGCCGCGCATTTTCAGCGAAAACGCGACATTGTCGACGACGCTCAGATGCGGAAACAGCGCATAGTTCTGGAACATCATCGCCGTGCCGCGCTTGGCCGGCGGCAGGTCCGTGATGTTGCTGGAGCCCAGAAGAATGTCGCCGGCGCTGACATGCTCATGACCCGCTATCATGCGCAGGGTCGAGGACTTGCCGCATCCGGACGGCCCCAGCAGACAGGAATAGGTCGCGGCCTGAAAACGGTGATTGATTGCATCGACGGCAACGGTGTCACCGTAGCGCTTGGTCGTTGCGACAAGTTCGAGATCTTCTGTATTGGTCATGCAGCACACTTGCGGATTCGACGAAATCAGACTCTTGTTTGCACGAGATGTGCCAAACCGAAGAAACGGCTAATTTCCTTGATTCTCAGCGCTGAACTGCCTAGAACCGGCAGCTTAAGTGCACAAAAAATGATCAAAAAAAATACACTCTGATCAAAAATTGTATACGATCTAATTTGTGATTGAGAACATCCAGATATATAAATGGATACGAAGCCAAACGATTGATGACGACAGCATGGCCCGATCGATAACAGCGCCTGACGGATTTGGCGCAGCCGCCACGCACGAGACGTTTCAGCTCCCGCCCGGACGCACGCTCGACATCTGCCTGAACCTGCACAACGCGATCCTGGAACACCGCCTCGCGCCGGGCATGAAGCTGTCGGAAGACGAAGTGGGAGAAATCTACGGGGCCAGCCGGACCGTTGTGCGGGCCGCATTGCAGGCCCTTGCCCATTCCGGCCTCGTCACGATTGCCAGGAACCGGGGAGCCTTCGTTTCAAGGCCGGGCATCCGCGAAGCCCAGGAGGTTTTTGAGGCGCGTGCACTGATCGAGCCACGGATTGCACGCCTCGCCGCCTATGCAATGAAGGCATCGGATCTCAAAAGGCTTAAAAAGCACATGGACGCAGAACATGCCGCCCTCGCCTCGGGCGACAAGGGCAAGGCGCTCGCGCTGTCGGGCGCGTTTCACATCGCAATTGCCGATATTGCCGATCAGCAGGTCCTGTCCCAGATGGTGCGGTCGCTGATTTCCCGGTCTTCGCTGATCATCGCACTTTACTGGCGACGGGCGGACACGACCTGCGAGAGCCACGCACATCATGCCCTGTTGAAAGCTTTTTCAGAAAAAGACGGACCGGCTGCGGAAGAAATTCAGAAAAGCCACATCGTCGACCTGCACTCCGGGCTGGATCTGCGCGAAAAGCAGGAACCGAAATCGTCTCTGGCCGATGCATTGAAACCGGATTGATGCGGCACGCGGAACCGGGAGCTAGCCGCCCCCGGCTCCGCGTTTTGGTCAGACGAACTGGAAGTCGTCGCCGTCCAGACAGAACACGAACGTGTTCTTCAGGGTCAGGCTGTCGGTTTCGCTGAACTCGAACACCGTGTTGCGGCCCTGCTGCGACGCCGTCGCCATCAGGTCGTCAAAGTCCTCGATGCCGTCGATCGAAATCGAAACCGTGTCTCCCGGCTTGGACCAGAACCACCAGTCAAAGCCCGGGTCGAAGTCCTTGACGACGTCATTGCCTCCGTCGAACACGAAGGTGTCCTGTCCCCAGCCGCCGATCAGCAGGTCGTCACCTGCGCCGCCAGCCAGAATATCGTTGCCGCTGCCGCCTTCCAGCCGGTCGTTGTCGTCCCCGCCGGAAAGCTTATCGTTGCCGGTTCCACCTCTCAGTCGGTCATCACCGGAGTCACCTTCCAGCATGTCATCGCCGGCTCCGCCGTCAAGGCGGTCATCATCTGCACCGCCGTCCAGAATGTCATCGCTCCAACCGCCGGAGAGACGATCGTTTCCGGCTCCGCCGCTGAGATTGTCTTCACCCCAGCCACCGTTCAGTTTGTCATTGCCGTTGCCACCGAGAAGATTGTCGTCGCCGCAGCCGCCGTTCAATTTGTCATTGCCGTTGCCGCCGAGAAGGTCATCGTCGCCCCAACCGCCGTTCAGTCTGTCGTCGCCGCCGGCACCGGAGATAATGTCGTCTCCGTCGCGTCCGCTGATGCGGTCATCATCAGCGCCGCCCCGCAAAAGGTCGTCATTTCTGGTGCCCTTCTGGGGCTCGGAGGCAACTTCCGTTTCAGCCGTGGTGAAGTTGAAGGTGGAGGTGTTGCCTTCGGCAATGCCCTCAAACCCGTTGCCGTCCAGATCGACAAAGGCACCGTCCTCGATTTCGACGTAGTAGCGATTGTCGGCATCGAGATGCGCCGGAGGCGTCACGACGACCTCTGTGCCGTTGAACTGCACGAGGCGTTCATCGGTCACGTCAATAAGTGTTTTCTCGCCGGTGTCCCGGTTCACAAGCGTGAGGAAGCCCTCGCCCGCCTCGACCTCTTCGGTGAATTCGAGCACGAGAACACTGTCATTGGAGACATCACGCTCATTGTCGGAGGGCGATGCCGAAACAAGAAACGGATCTGCATCACCGGCAAGCGAGATTTCGACCGGGACATAGACCGAACCGTCAGAGGAAAAACCAAGCCTGCCATCGGAATTGGATCCCCAGGTGAAGATCGAGCCATCGTCGGCGACGGCAATGATGGAATTCGGCCCGGTGTGCAGTTCAACAATGTTGACGTCGTCCAGTTCCGGGATCAGCGTCGGATAGAAGGACGCGTCCGTTTCCGCCGCCGGGTCGCCGTCGAGGCCGCCGCTCGGGCCTTCATCATTCGGACCCCAGACATAGACATCACCATCCTCGGTAAGCGCCGCTGCCCAGCGTGCGCCGCCCTTGACCTCGACGACATTGCCGGGAAGTCCGGGCAGTTCAACCGGAGCAAGAACATCGGCAGTGTCGACGTCAAATGATCCGTCGCCGTTATCGGAGCCCTGGAGAAGCTGCCCGTAGCGGCTCTCGCCCCAGCCGTACACTCGGCCGTCATCGGTGACCGCATAGGAGGTTTTGGTATCCGCCGTCACCGAAATGATGTTGCCTGGCAGGCCGTCAACCAGCACCGGTTCGGTCGACCGGCGCGCCTGCGACCCGTCTGCCTCGAGTGCGTCCGGTGATCCCAATTGCCCGTCGGTGTTGCTGCCGAATGCCCAGACCTGACCGTCCGCGGTCAGCGCAAGCGTGAAAGACGTGCCTGATGAAACGAGCACGACCGTTTCGTTGGAAAGCGCCTCGACGACCGTCGGCTCAAGTCGCTCGTCCTGATCGCCAAGACCCAGCTGACCGTTGGAGTTCGTGCCCCAGGCATAGAGCTTGCCCGTGTCGGAGATCGCATAGGAGACGCCGTTGCCGTTTTCGATCGTGACGATGTTGACGTCGTCAAGCGCTTCGACGAGCGTTGCCGTGGTGCGCGTTTCCTCGTCGCCGGTGCCGAGCGGTCCGCGGTTGTTGAAGCCGAAGGCGTAGACGTCGCCGTCTTCGGTCAGGAAAGTCGTGTGCAGCAGCCCGGCGGAGACGGACACGATCTTGCTGTCGAACCCGTCCGGCATCGACACTGCAACCGGCGTCTTGACGTCAAAGCCGGTCATTCCGATCCCAAGCTGGCCGACCACGTTTTCACCGGAGGTGTAGAGCGTGTTGGTTTCGGTATCGAGGAAAACAGAGAAATGGTTTCCGGCACCTGCGGTTGCGTTCGTAACCTCGGCCTTGCCTTCGTAAAACTCGACCGCGCGCGGCCGATTGAGCTGATCATCGTAGCTCGACGAACCGAACACGCTCGTTTCACCCTCGTCGAGGTAGTCCCCGTCACCGTTGAGGTCGCTCAGGCGAACGACATTGTTGACGCCGCTGAACGTGTTGGCCGTGAGCGACAGGTTTCCATCCTCGTCGGCTGCCACGGAAAATCCGATTTCAGCGCCAAAGCCTTCAGGCATTGCGGAGGCGTTCCAGACTTCGACCGCTTCGGACTGATCATCAATCTGCCCGGATCCGTCGAGATCGGTCAGCCGATAAAGTTTCGAAATCTCACCGCTCGCCGGGAACCATGTCAGCGTGTAGAGCGAGCCGTCGACCGAAGTGGCATTTGCAATATCGACTGGTGCGCCGAAATTCATGTCATCGGAGATGAAGGTCTGCACCTCGTCTTCCTGGATCGACCCGTCGCCGTTCTTGTCCTCGATGCGGTAGATGGCATCCGTCGCCGCGCCGGTCAGGTCGTTCAGATAGGCCACATTGCCGTCAAAGCTTATGTCGAACGGGACCGCCGTATCGATCACCGTCTGGACGTCGAGCCAAAGCGTCGCTTCTCCGGTGTCATTTGCATCTCCGTCACCGTTCAGGTCAACCGTTCTGTAAATCGCATCCTGTGGTGTGGATGAGGTTCCGGCGTTGGTGACATAGATTGCGCCGTCCGCGCCCTCGTAGATGCCGTTTGGTGTAATGGTCGAAAAGCCGGCCGCATTGTCTTCGGAGAACCAGACCTGCGCTTCGCCTGCGTCCTGGGCATCGCCGTCATTGTTCTTGTCATTGAGCCTGAAAACCGCATCGGCCGTGCCGTCTCCAATATAAGTGGACTTGTCGGACGCCTGGTGAACCGTGAAGACATTGTTTGTCGGAAGCGTCAGACCGGACGCATTGGTCTCATCGAAAAAGACGGTTGTCTCGCCGGAACCCGATGCGGTTCCGTCGCCGTCAATGTCCTGAAGAAGAAGGAGTTGATCCAAACGCTGGTCGCCAACCAGAATACCATTTTGAACGCGAGAAATAAGACGTGCCATGAAAGGCTCCCCACCAAATTGAACTCATTTGCCTGGCGAATTTGCTGGGTGTTGCGCGACCAATTATTTCCACCGATCAAGATTGTCAATCCGCATCATTAAAATTTGAGTCATTTTTTCAACTTTAGAATTATTCCATATTTATCAGATAGATGAAAAATTCCGTATCGTTAGAAATTGGCCGAATTCATGCGCCCAACTCCAAGATCTCCTGGCCCTGAAAGCGCTGCGACTTCCAGTCATTGGAGAGCAAATCACTTCGCCCGCCTCAGCATCCGGCAGACCAGAAATTCGTAACTTGACGTTAGGGAAATTAAGAGCCTCAATAGTCGTCGCCAGAAACGGTGTCGGACAGCATGGGGGAGCGATATGGATTTTGATCTCGGGACCTATTCGCGAAAAATCTCAACACAGTCTGCGGAGGCCCAGCGCCAGTTCGACAAGGGTTTGATCTGGCTTTACGGCTACAACCACGAAGCCGCCACCGTCTGTTTTGAAAAGGCGCTTGCGAGCGACCCTGACTGCGGCATGGCATACTGGGGTTTGGCCTACGCGATCGGGCCGAACTACAACAAGCCTTGGGAGTTCTTCGAGCCGGACGAACGCGTTTCGATGCTCAAGAAAGCCGGGGAAGCCGTCGCCGCCGGACTGGCGCTGAAAGACAGGCTGCAACCTGTTGAAACCGCGCTGATCGAAGCCATCGGCAAACGCTTTCCGCAGGACCCGGCGGTCGAGGATTACCTTCCCTGGCACGATGCCTTTTCGGATGCCATGCGCATCGTTCATGCCGTTCACGGCGACGATCTCGATGTCGTCACGATCTTTGCCGAAGCCCTGATGAACAGGTCTCCCTGGCAACTCTGGGACCTGAAAGAGGCAAAACCCGCCGAGGGTGCCTCAACCCTGGAAGCGCAGGCCGCCCTGGAAGGGGTCTTCGAAAACCGCAGTGATGCCTGGGATCATCCGGGCCTCCTGCACATGTATATCCATCTTATGGAAATGTCGCCGACCCCGGAAAAAGCATTGAAGCATGGCGATCGCCTTGTGGATCTCGTTCCGGAAAGCGGGCATCTGTGTCACATGGCAACGCATATCGACGTCCTGTGCGGTGATTACCAGAACGTCGTTTGGCGCAACCACCGTGCCGCCCGGGTCGACCGGAAATACGAGGAGATTGCCGGCCCGCAGAACTTCTACACGCTCTACCGGATCCACAACGTGCATTTCGAGGCCTACGGCGCCATGTTCCTCGGCCAGCCGGAAGTCGCCCTTGCCGCGTCGGAAGAACTGATGCGCATGCTGCCCGACGAGGTCGTGCGTTTCTTTCCCGATCTTTTTGAATCCTTCTATGGCAAGAAGATACACGTCATGGTGCGCTTCGGTCAGTGGCAGGACATTCTCGATGAACCGCTCCCGGCCGATGCAGAACTTTACAGCTACACGACCGCGGCGATCCTGCAGGCGCGCGCAGTCGCGCTCGCCAATCTGGGTCGCCCTGAAGAGGCGGCAGCCGAACGCAAACGTGCGCTTGCCGCGCGCCGCGCAGTGCAGGAGAGCCGCATGGTCTTCAACAACACCGCCGATGATGTGCTTGCGATCGGTGAAGCCATGATGGACGGTGAACTTGCTTTCAAGTCGGGACGAAGGGACGAAGGGCTTCAGCATCTGCGCCGGTCGGTCGAACTTGATGACAACCTTCTTTATGACGAACCATGGGGCTGGATGCAGCCCACCCGTCATGCGCTCGGTGCGCTGTTGCTGGAAGACGGCCGGTTTGAGGAAGCCGAAGGTGTCTACCGCGCCGATCTCGGCCTGGATGGCACCTTGGCGCGTGCCTGCCAGCATCCCCAGAACATCTGGAGCCTTCACGGTCTGCACGAATGCCTGGTCAGGCGCGGCGAATTGACGGAGGCAAGGCATGTGAAGCTGCTGCTCGACAAGGCCGCGGCGCGCGCCACGGTCCCCGTTCATGCGTCCTGCTATTGCCGGAGCCGCGCCAAGACTGCCTGAACCCGGCTTGCCACGCCAAAATTCATCCGGCGTACAAGGTGCGGTGTCGTGTCGTGATGAAGTTTCAAGGGAGTTCGGTCCGGCTCCAGATCTTGTCTGAAAACCGGACCGAGTGCCCGGTCCGCCCCCGGAAAACTGTCACCTGCCCTTGCGCGTTGGAACTCTTGCGGAATGAACTCCGCATTTGCTGAAGCTGCGTTGATCCCGGTCAAGGACAGGCCTGTATTTGCCTGCGAAGTAAAGCAAGTGAAGAAACCCACGGCAAGAGCATGGACCGCCCGGGAGTGAAAACGCGCAAAACTTAACTCAAATACCGTTAATCCAACCTGTGATTCCGTGGATAACCCTGGGGGAAAAGTCCGCCATCACGGCCGCGAGCCACACAAGGAATTCGTGACATGACCATTGCCAACGACACAAAGTGGATTGATAAAGAAAAGACCGGTTTGTCGGAGGCAGCCATGGATATCAACCTCACACTTTCAGCTGACACGATCCGAATGTTCGTGCAGAAGGCACGCGCCGCAGCGTCTTCGATGCGCGACACTTTCGAAGACGGGCATGACGGCGATGTCGAATTCGACGCAGACACGCTTGAAGAGGGTCATAACCACGACGGTCTTGCGGAAGAGGAAAGCACTGACCTGTCCGATACGGAACTGCGTGAACTGATCGAGGATCTCAATGTCGACGAGGCGGCTGGACTTGTCGCCGTCGCCTGGGTCGGGCGCGGGGATTTCGAAGCCGAGGATTTTGAGCAGGCCGTCGAAGAGGCCAAGGAGCGCGCGGTCGGGTCGACGGCGAAGTATCTGCTCGGTATGCCTCTGCTCGCCGATTACCTGGAAGCCGGTCTCGACGCCCTGGATCTGTGACACCGCAGCGTGCGGAAGATCGCGCGAAGATCAAAACGGTTTTTGTTGAAGGTTTGTACCCGCTTTCTCCGCAAAGCGGGTACAACTTTGTTTTCAATTGCTTGTGCCAATCAGTGCCGAAAGATGCCTGGCCGCACAGTCCACACCCCGGTGTTTTTCTTGGGAAAACCGGACCTGGAGTCATTTCCGGGCTTTTCGCGAGCAGCAAATTGCCTCACTCTCGCCCAAGTTCATGGTGGGACATGGGAGTTGAGGGCAATGCTGCAAGACCCGGCGAACCGCGATGTATTTACCGTGCATCGTCCGTCTCCGTGGCCGTATGTCGGCGCAATGATCGCCGCGACAGCTTTGATAACAACCCTGGTTGTTGCGTTCAGCAGCGCATAATCCTGACAGCTTGAGAAGTTCCAGCCGATCCTGTAGCGATCGGGGTATGCTGTTGCTCATTTTTCAGAAAGCCTTTTGATGGCGGCCAAACGCTTCGCGGTGCTCGACGTGGCCCGCGGCCTCGCGGTCATCGCCATGGTGATCTACCACTTTTCCTGGGATCTTTACTGGTTCGGCTTTGTTGACTGGCCGGTCGCGGAGGGTGCGGGCTGGAAAACCTTCGCCGGGATGATCGCGGGAAGTTTTCTGCTGCTCGCCGGGGTGAGCCTGGACCTCGCCCATCACGAGGCGCTCCGCTGGCGCTCCTTCTGGCGCAGGTTTTTTCTGATCGCTGCCGCCGCCGCAGGCGTCACCCTGGTTACCTACTTCACCTTCGGCAGCAGCTTTGTGCGCTTCGGCATCCTTCACTGCATCGCAGCTGCCAGCCTGGTCGCGCTGCCTTTCATCGGCCGTCCGTTCTGGGTTGCCCTGATCGCCGCCGCTTTCCTGCTGACGTTGCCCTTGTGGGCGGGGTCGCCTGCTTTTGACGGGCAACTCTGGCTCTGGACCGGTCTCGGAACGCCGGACTTCGGCAGTGTCGATTATGTCCCGCTCGCCCCCTGGGCCGGCGTCACATTGGCAGGCCTCGCCCTGTCCGGAGCGTTCCGGCAGCGGGAAACCTGGGCTCGCTTGGGTAGACTTTCCTTTTCGGGCAGGCTCGGACGCACAACACGGCTGATGGGGCGGCATTCGCTTGCGATCTACCTGGTCCACCAACCGGTTCTCTACGGCCTCGTCTGGCTTGCTGCCTCACTGGGGCCGGAACTCGACCGGGCCGGCGATGCCTTCATCAGCAACTGCGCAAGCGCCTGTCAGGACACGCTCGGTACATCCGAAATCTGCACGGCTGCCTGCACGTGTACCCTGGATCACCTGAAAGCGGACGGCACGTGGACCCTGCTTGTTACCAATCCCGCCGATCAATCGCTGCGCACCCGCATGAACGATCAGTATCTTCTGTGCCTTGCTGACCCGGAGCAACGCCCGTCCGTCAACCGGTAATCCTGCGGGCCGTGGCAAGTGCCCTGTCCCTCCGGGCATGGGCAAAGGCCAGAAAGTCCGTCTTGTCGCTCTCCTGCCGCAGCTGCTCAAGTCCCCAGAGTGCCGACACCACATCGCATTTGGCCTTCATGATCTCCAGATCCCGCGTCGACGGGCACAGCCGGTCACCTGCACGATGCCGGTAGGCCTTCAGAAAACGGCCTTCCTCGGCAACTGAAAACGCGTGTTCCAGGCTCGCATAGGCAAGATCCCAGGCAGGGTCGGCCATTGCCGAATATTCCCAGTCGATCAGCCACAGCCGGTCGGATGCCATCAGGCAGTTTCCCGGTGACGGGTCCCCGTGGCTGGGAACCGCAACGCGGTCATGGTCTGGTCGTTCGTGGGGCTCCAGCATTTGAAGTACACGGTCAAGCAATGCGACGTCCGCCCCTGCGCACCCGTCTTCGGCAAGTGTGCTTTTCTGCGATTGGATCACCCGGTCCGGATCGAGTTTCCCTCGAAAAACAGCCTTTGAGGCATGGAGCCTGCCGAGCACGTCTCCAAGGCGCGTGGCCACGGCATCCGGCGCAGCGCTGATTGTTTCAACCGCGCGGGTCAGCAGGATACCGGCGGCCGGTTCGCAAAAAAGCGGTTTAAGGGCAACGCCGAGACCGGCGGCGCGGCTGATGTTCCCGGCCTCGTCGTCCCGGTCCACCATGCCGGCTGTTTCCGCGCGTGGCAGACGCAGGAAAAACGCTCCCCGTTCCGTCTCCAGCCTGTAGACCCGGTTGCTTAGTCCGGCCTGGGACACCGCGCCCAGAACCTTACCGCAAATGTCGTGCAGTTCCGGATGGGCCCTGAAGGCGTCTTGAATGTCTGGCGTTGGCGATCCTGATTGTGGCACAAGCAGCTGTAATCGTTTGCTCTCATCGAAAGTCAGACGCCATGACGGACGTCCCCTCGCCGCATATCATCATTACCTATTGCCGCCAATGCAATTGGCTGCTGCGAAGCGCTTGGATGGCGCAGGAAATCCTCACGACCTTTTCCGAAGAGACAGGCGCTGTCACGCTTGTACCCGGCACCGGCGGGATCTTTCAGATCACCTGCGACGGACACATGGTCTGGGACCGGGACCGGGACGGCGGGTTCCCCGAAGCCAAGTTGCTCAAGCAGCGCCTTCGCGACCTTCTCTGGCCGGACAAGGACCTCGGGCACGCCGACCGGATAAAACCTGAATGAGGCAAATCCCGGCCGGCCAACCCGGAAGACGGATCTGAAGTCGCGGAGCTAGCGTAGCGTGTCCTCGGCCTCGAAAACCTCTTTTGCCGCGTTGAGCCCGTTGATCGCCGCCGGCAGTCCGCCGTAGACGGCCATTTGCCAGATCGCCTCGACGATTTCCCTGCGCTCGGCACCTGCGGCCAGCGTATGCTCGATATTGACTTTGAGCTGTGGTCCGGTCTGGCCGCCGAGCACGGTCAGCGCTGCGATCGTGCACAGCTGCCGTGTCTTCAGATCCAGACCCGGGCGGGCGTAGTGACGGCCATAGCCCCACTCGATCAGGCTTTCGGCAAAGCCCGGAACAAGGGCGTCGTATCTCTCGCTGAGAACAGTTTCCAGTTCGGGATTAAGTTTCCGGGTCAGCGTGCGACCCTTCTCCAGTGCGGTTGTCATCGGTGCGGCCTTTCAAACCTGGCGGCGCGCCGTGTTCGGTCCGGGCACAGTTGTCAAAGGCGGGATCGACGGTTTCGCCGGCTTCCATCTTTTTGTAGAGATCGATTTTTTCGTCCAATACAGTCAGCATCTCGGTCAGCGCGGCCATGTCCTCCGACACTTTCCGCCGGTGTTCTTCCAGCATGGTTCTGCGCGCTTTCAGGGACGCTGCCCCCTTGGTCCGCAGTTCGGCATATTGCTGCCGCTTGCTGATCCCCATGCCGGTGGATTTGAGCCTGGCAAGAAAATCGATCCATCTGAGGATCGTCTCGTCATAGACACGACGCCCGCCTGCGTCTCGCAGCGGTTTCGGCAGAAGGCCGATCTTTTCGTAATACCGCAGGGTGTCGGTGGAAAGTCCCGACTTTTCAGCAAGATCACCAATCCGCATGACTGTCTCCGAACAGAACGATCTGTCCCACTTACAGGTTGGAGCGCACTCCAGGTCAAGCCCCTGATGTCGGAAATCGTCAACAAACGTCCGCGTTTTTGATTGATCGACCAATCAAGAAAAAGCTACGCTTTCAACAGTTCAATTCCGGCCACGGGGAAATGCCATGACGTCTCGCAAGAATATCCTGATCCTGATGGTTGATCAGTTGAACGGCACACTGTTCCCGGACGGACCGGCGGATTTTCTGCATGCCCCCAACCTGAAGAAACTGGCGGAACGCTCGGTCCGGTTTCAGAACACCTATACGGCATCGCCGCTCTGCGCCCCGGGCCGGGCCAGTTTCATGTCCGGTCAATTGCCGCGGCGAACGGGCGTCTACGACAACGCCGCCGAATTTGCATCCGACATCCCGACCTATGCCCATCACCTGCGCCGCGCCGGTTACACCACATGTCTTTCCGGCAAGATGCATTTCGTCGGGCCGGACCAGATGCATGGCTTTGAAGAACGCCTGACCACCGACATCTATCCGGCCGATTTCGGCTGGACACCGGATTACCGCAAACCGGGCGAGCGCATCGACTGGTGGTACCACAACATGGGATCGGTGACGGGTGCGGGCATTGCCGAGATTTCCAACCAGATGGAATATGACGACGATGTCGCCTTCCAGGCCACCCGCAAGATCTATGACTACGGCCGCGGCAAATATGATCGCCCTTTCTGCCTGACCGTGAGCTTCACCCATCCGCATGATCCGTATGTCGCGCGCAGCAAATACTGGGATCTCTACGAAGACTGCCATCACCTGATGCCCCAGGTTCCGGCAAAGGCCTATGAAGATCACGACCCGCATTCCAAACGTATCTTCGATGCCAATGACTGGCGCAGCTTTGATATCGGCGAAGACGATATCCGCAGGTCTCGCCGTGCCTATTTCGCCAACATTTCCTATCTCGACGACAAAATCGGCGAAATCCTTCACGCGCTGGAAGCGATGCACCTGACGGAAGACACGACAATCCTGTTCGTGTCCGACCACGGCGACATGCTTGGCGAGCGTGGGCTCTGGTTCAAGATGACCTTCTTCGAAGGCTCCTCCCGTGTGCCCCTGATGGTCGCCGACAAGGACCTTGCTGCCGCCCGCGTCACCGCACCGGTGAGCACGCTGGACGTGCTGCCGACCCTGTGCGATCTCGCCGGCATCGATATGAGCGAGATCATGCCCTGGACGGATGGTGAAAGCCTCGTTCCGCTGGCGCGTGGCGAAGACCGGACGTCGCCCGTCCTCATGGAATACGCCGCCGAAGCGTCTTACGCCCCTCTGGTCGGAATTCGTGAAAGCGACTGGAAGTACATTCACTGTGAGCTTGATCCGCCCCAGCTCTTCAACCTGGCCGACGATCCTTACGAACTGACCAACCTTGCAGCCGATCCCGCCTACGCGGACGCGAGTGCGCGTTTCGCCGATGCCGTCCGCACCCGCTGGGACATGGCCGCTTTCGACGCGGACGTGCGCCAGTCGCAGGCCCGGCGCTGGATCGTCTACGAGGCCCTGCGCAACGGCGCCTATTTCCCCTGGGACTACCAGCCCCTGCAAAAGGCCTCCGAGCGCTACATGCGCAACCACATGGATCTCAACGAAGTCGAGGAAGGGCAGAGATTTCCGAGGGGGGAGTGACAGCGTATAATCTATGGTTGCAATCTTCTCAGCATCAATCAATACTGATCACCATAGAAAATCGCACCAAACTCGGTCGAATGTCACAAGCTGTCTTCCACCACAAACCGAATAGCATCTATGACGATGATCCTGCGAGGAAATATCACTTTCCAAAATCCTATCTATCCAGAGTAAGGAAAACGCTGAACGATTGGATCGTTTACTACGGACCGATCGAGGGCAAAAAAGGAAGGTTCTACAGCGCTGTAGCGCGTACTAGCCACATTGAAGTTGATCCGGAGAAATCAGATCACTACTACGTCTTCCTAACGGACTATATCGATTTTGATCGTCCCCTCCATTACGCGGAAAATGGTGGCTACGAAAAGAAATTGTTCAAAGAGAACGGCCTGCCGAACGGAGGGTACACTCAACAATCGGTTAGGCATCTGGACGTCAGCGAATTTCGCGAAATTGTTGAGGCTGGTCTCTCTGAAGAAGACGAGTGGCCAACCCGAACTGATACCAGGCCCGAAGATCGTCATGAGCCCCCAGGCCTCGGTGAAGTAGGCCAATCACCAATTTCCGGAATGTTTGTCGAACGGCCGATCATGCAGCAAATAATAGATCGGCCATTTCGCGAGGCTAAATTCCGGCAACATATTCGACGCCTTTACGATCGCACATGCGCCTTTTCGAGCCTTCGTTTGATTAACGGAAAAGGTAGACCAGAGGTGGAAGCAGCTCACATAGTCCCGGTTGAATCCGGAGGCAACGACTCAGTTCAAAACGGAATTGCGCTAGCAGGCACCGTACATTGGATGTTTGATCGTGGTTTGCTCAGTCTGACCGATGACTTCCAAATACTCGCTTCGCGGCACTTGAACTATGACATTTCGCATTTGCTCAATGCGGACATGAAGGCAACCGTGCCTGAAGACAAATCAAAGCGTCCGCATCCAGCATATCTTTCATGGCATCGCAGTGAACGGTTTAAGGGCTAGCGTGGATCAAAGTTAAGTGCCTAATCTCGCTGCACGAAAATTCAATGCAGCGTCAACGAAGTCGATGAGGGGCAGAGATCTCCGACGGGGGAATAGCTGCGCGGCACCTAGTCCGCAAAAGCCTTGAGCCCTTCCGGCAATGCGCTGCCGGTCGCTGCCGCTTCCTGTTTTGCAAGGTCCAGCAGTCTTGCACGGCTCTCGGCGTAGTCAGGCGCCTGCCGGCCCGAGGCAAGGGCAAGGCGCTCAAGGCCAAAGCCGCCACCGACGGTGCCTGCCGGTCCCGACGCCGCATCCGCAAGACTGATCTCGCCGATTTCCAGAAACCCGGAGAGCGGATAGGCAAGCGGTCCTTCCGATCCGTCCTCGATCGGATAGTGAATGCTCACGGAGTTGAAGCCGTCGGTGTCCGGATGGCCATCCGGTGAGAAAAAGCCCGATCCGTCGCCTGCGGCCCGTGCTTCCTGAAAGTCCCGTTTCACGAACCGTCCCTTCTGCAACAGCGGGTCACTTGAAAAGTGCGGTTCAAACACCTCAGTGGAGACGAAGACGACTTTCTCCGGATCGAGCTTTTCGGTCTCAACGGCAAATCGCATCAACTGTCGGAGTGCCTCGCCCGGCCCCGCGCTTACGGGCAGATTGAGAACCGCGATATGAAAGAGGGCGAGCACGCCGGGATCTCCGGACTTGCCTGCATCCTCAACGCGGCAGGACGGTTGGATGCAGACCGACACGCCGTCTGGATAGGACGCCCGCGTATCGTCATACCTGAGCCCGCCATTGAAACCGACACCTGTTATCAGGGGGAGCGGGTCAAGGACTTTCGCCCCTTCGCCTGCGAAATGATCGAGAAACTGCGCCGATCCCTTTGTTGCGGCACGCACGGTTGAAGATGTGCCCGGCAGGAGCAAGCCCATTCCGCCTGCGGCGGTGAGGTTCACAAAGTGTCTGCGGTCGATTTCCATGCGCGTTGTCTCCAGAGTGCGGCTCGCATGAGGCCAAGCGTATGCGACGTGGAGGAAGGATGCAAAGCACGGCCTGATTGGGGAAAATTGACCCGATGCCGCTCACAGACCATTAACCCAGACTCGCAAAACCCCGCCTGATCTCCCACTCGAAAACCTGATTTTCACCGGCTCCGTGCAACGCTTTGAAGCAACGGACAAGGTTTCGGCAATGTGGGGGCATGCGCTTTATGAACCGGGAAAAAGCGGCAAGGAATACAGTGGCGACGGGAGAGGCGGCACAGAGCGTCAGGCTGCGCCATTTCGCCTATGCCTCGATTGCCCTGCTTCTGGCAGGCGGCGTCTTTGCCATGGTCTATCTCTTCATCAGCACCACCCACCGTGCGGACCAGTTGGCCCTGCGCCACGAGCGCGCCCTTGTGACCGAAGCACTGGAACACAGTCTTGAGCTGGAAGCCCGCCACCAGACCTTCATCGCCGTCAATGACAAGACCGCGCGCGAAGTCCAGATCGACGACCGCATCGACGATGCCTTCGCCCGTGACATCGCCCGCCAGATGTGGCTCGACTTTCACCATGACTGGACGCTAATCGTGGATGGCCGCAACAAGGCCATCCTTGTTGCCGCCGAAGACGAAGTCGTCCCACCCCTCGCAGGACAACAGGTTCTGGACGCGACCCGGGATCTCATCGCCAAGGCCCGTATCGGTTACCAGACCGTCCGCCGTCCCTCGGCCGACGGATACAAGGTGAAATATGTCGAAAAGGGTGAACTCGCACCGATCTATGCGACCGACGTCCGCAATGTCGACGGCAAACCGGCGCTCGTCAGCGCCATGGCGATCGTGCCGGAAACGGCAAACCTGTCGCTTCCCGACGGCCCTCCGGGCGTGATCGTGTCGGTCGCGCTGATCGAGGAGGCGTTTCTCTCCGAGATTGGCGAAACACTGCTGCTTGAGGACTTCACTTATGTCGCCGGCAGCGACCATCACGCGGCCAGCGTGCCGGTTTCCGCGCACGGCCACCGTCCAATCGGCTATTTCGAGTGGACGAGCGCTGCGCCCGGCAGCAAGATCCGGAACACGATCGGCCCGATCGCGGTCCTTCTGGTTCTGATGTTCATTGCCATCGGCATCGTCTTTGCCCGCAAGCTGGCACAGAAATCAAAAGCACTGGAAGACAGCGAAACGCTCAATCGCCGCATGGCGACCCACGACCTGATGACCGGCTTGGCCAACAGGCCGCGCTTCCACGCCGTGTTCGATCGCGCCATGGAGACCTGCCACGAGACACCCTGCGCGGTCATGGCCATCGATCTCGACCGGTTCAAGGCGGTCAACGACACCTTTGGGCACGAAGCCGGCGACATGGTCATCCGCCAGGTTGCGGTGAGGCTGCGCAAGGTCCTTGCCGGCGACGCGCTGGTGGCCAGAACCGGCGGCGACGAATTCATGGCCCTTCTGCGCGGCCCGGTCGACGACAACCGCATGCGCTGGCTGTCCGATACGCTGATCGAGACAATCGCGCAGCCCATTCCCGTTTCCGGCGGCCTGGCGCAGATCGGCGTCAGCATCGGCTGGGCGGCAGCCCCCAGACATGCCGACACCGCGTCCCACCTTCTGGCCCTGGCCGACCAGGCGCTCTATTTCGCCAAGGAAAACGGACGCAACATGGCGGTCTCCATCGAGGATCTCTACCGGCAGAACCCGGTTGTCCCGGTCAACGGAAACGCCGGCGGGCAGCGCGCAGTCAACGGCTGACCCGGAATACCTTTACGAAAGACAAGGCCTGTCACCGGAAACCGGGCAACAGTGGTGTGCGGACGGTTGACGTGGACCCGCACGGCACAGTGTTCGCGCATCCGCAAAAGAGACGCGAACCATCAGCACAACTGCCGCGATTCGCTCAATTCTTTCACATTAAAGAAAACTGACAGGTCAAATTTCCGGGCTGCAGTCTTTCAGGACGCCTGTGTCCACATCTAATCTTGAGGCAATCACGTTGTTCCGCGCCGGAACCTCACCACGACTTTGTGATGAATAAGACTTGTTCGGCAGACACTTATCTGCCGGCCAAAGCATCGTCATCGGGCGCGGACGGGCCGGATTGAAATCCCGGTCACAACCCGCGCCTGCAATTGGTTAACAAACAATTGACACGTTGAAGCCCGGCCCCGGATAGTTCGTTCAGTTGCGCATCCGCGTCCGGGTGCCTTGGGTGTTTCAGAGTCTTCACGGAGTGGTCCCATGACGACCAGCAGGAGTCTGCGCAAGCGCGGACACCGGTCTTTTTTGCGCTTTTTTGGGGCGATCGCCACATCGTTAGCGGTGTCTGGGTGTGGTGAAACAGCATTCGACTACAGAACCGGAGCGGGTATTGGAGCCGATCTGTACTCACCCGGCATGGAAAGGGCGACTCAGCAACTCCACCAGTATATTGGTTTCCTTTGCCAACAGGCGGAGTTTTCTTCTTTTAGCCCGGAAAATGCACGCGCCTGCTTACACAGAGTCGAGCAAAGCGGCAATTGGTCGATAATCGTTCACACAGGCTTTAATGACATTGACCGCCGCTGCGACGATTACCTGGCGTGGATGGAACAAGCACGTCTGAGACGCGACTTCGGCGTATCGCAACTCAATGCAATCAGCAATCTTACTAATGCGATCCTCTTGGCGACAACGCCAGCGTCCGCCAAGGCTATCGGAATTGTTGGTTTAGCTTTCGGCTACTCTCAAAAACTGTTCACCGACATACACACGCTGATCAATCTCGGTATCGAAAACTCGACCATCAAGACAATTGTCAGTGAACGTCGTATGGCATTTCGGCAAAAATTCAGCGATACCAAATTCACCTACAAGCCGAATGTCATCCATACGCTTCGCTCGTATCTGCGCATTTGCATGCCCTACACAATTACAATGGATGTGAACACTTACGCCCGCGCGACAGCGACAGGCACAACAGAACTCGTCCGGAAGCTAGACGACCCAGCTCAGATCGCCGCATCTCTTGCAAGAACAACACCCTTGAAACCTGAGCAAGAGTTTGGAACCGGTCGACCCAAAGGCCTAGGCCCGGTATCTGGTAAGGACTTTGACAAGGTATTCAAGAACCCCGCGAACTACGAAAAACAAGACCTTAAACTGGTTCAAGAAGCGATGTGTGTTCAAGGATACAAGCCTGGGATCGTCGATGATCCGACAATTAACGCCATCAAGATTTTTGAGGATACGCCCTTTCGAAGCGATAACTTCCCAGATTTCCGCAAACCGCTAAGCAACGGAAAACTCGACGATTTCGAGGTAGAGTTTCTTACTTCTTGGGGGACATGTGATACGTCCAAATATAAGAATATCTTTGAGCGTGTTTGGTTTGAGCTGGTTACGGATGAAGAAAGAAAAAAACGCACCAAGGGTATGATTGGTCTCATGAACCGGTCCTTCGATCCTGACCTCGACGTCGATTTGGATCTAAACAACGCTGATTTACGCAATGCAATAAAGACGATCCGCGCAAATTTCGGCCTCACGGATGAGACCAAGGGATCTGCAGACCAGGTCACATGGTCACTTCTCAAAAGGCTCAGAAACCCTGCATCCGCAACACAGTAACGCGAGGGCAAGATGGCACTGACATTCGTGATCAGCGATACTGACGCCGGTTTCATTGAACTCGTCGATGACAAAGATGCTCCCTCTGTTTCGAACGGCATGGCTCTCGCCGAAGGTGATCTTGTTGTTGCAGAGCCCGATGGCGAGAACAACGACCAGACTTGGATGTTTGTGCACCTCGAAGGCGACAAAAGCATCAACGGCTTCGTAGAGGTCAAGTTTCTTCACGAGCCAGCGCCCGGAAGTATCATCGACGTTCCGCTTTCGCTCATCCCGTTTGTACGCTCATGCGCCCGTGCGGAGTATGCGTCCATATCACCGGGTAGCGGCACGTCCATGCCAGTCGTTGCCGACTATTTGCTTGCTTGGGCCTATGTGGAAAGTCACTCTGATGACCAGCCTTTTTCTAACCTCAAGCCCGACATGTCTAGCTCCGATGCTCAAGGGCCATTTAGACTTTCGAGCACAGATTGGAAGGACTATCAGGCATCTGCCGAGCGTATGGGTGCCAAGGTTTCAGCTTTCGAACGACACATTCCAAACAGTCAAGTTGGCGGCGCTGCATACAAGTCGTTGCGGGACGCCGAAGCTTTCGCAGGCCTGATTAACCCGACCTCACCACCAGTGGACGGTCCTCACGTACCGAGCTACCTGAACGTATTTCACTGCCATCTGCTAGGTACAGCAGCTGCTCACAAGTTCCACGAGTTAAAGGAAAACGAGAATGGTTCCACGAGCGTCTCAGACGCGCTCGAACCGCTAATGACCAAGCCGAAGCTGGATGCGCTGCTGAAAGATCGTAAGAGGTTTCTAACGAAGGATGATGTTCCCGTCACGGTGAACATGTTTTTTGAGATCACGTCGCAGGCACTTTCCAAAGGCTTCAAGAAAGCGCTACCTCTCATCCGGGAACATGCAGATTTCCTACTGCCCGACTTGAATACGTTCGGAGGAGACGCGCCCTGGCTCAAGGTCGCAAGAGAGGAGAAAAAGCTCTGGGACGGTGAAGGCCTGAATGAAGCCAACGGCAAGGGCCTGAACAAAGTAATCGAGTATTTTAAATCGGTGAATCTTGAAACATCCGAGAACAAACCTTGGTGTGGGGCGTTTGTTGGACATTGCCTACTGAATTCTGACCCGTCATTTAAAGCAACGATCGTGAAAGAAGGCGCGCGGGCGGCAAACTGGATGAATTGGGGCAACATTAATCTGCGCCAGTTTGATCTCCGGGACATCCCTCTCGGCGCGATTGTCGTAACTATCCCGTTGGCAAAAGGCGCCTCTGGTCACGTCGGATTTTTCGCTGGAAAGGTGGACGGCACAGAGAAGGTGGTCGTGCTCGGCGGAAACCAAAGTGACAAAATTACCGAACAACATGTACACAAAAACAAGATACGACATATTCGTTGGCATCAGGAACTCTCAACAAAAGGCAACACATCAATCGGATCAAAGACAGATCCCAAATTTTCAAATTTGCTTGCGTTGATTGCCCGGAAGGAAAGCGGCGGCAACTACAATGCGTTCTTTGGTAATTCCAAGAATTTGAACAAACCAGAATTCACAAAGATGAGTCTCGCCGCAGTCCGAGAGTGGCAGGATGAATTTGTTCGCGAGGGCAGCAAGTCCTCTGCTGCAGGAAAATACCAAATCATAAGAGATACGCTTGACGGATTGATAACCAGTCTCAATCTGACGAAATCTGAGCTTTACGATGAAAACTTGCAAGACGCGATGGCTATGCAACTAATTTCAGAGAAAGGTCTCGATGCGTTTCTCGATGGAACGATCTCGATAACCAACTTTGGTTCGCGCCTTGCGCAAGTTTGGGCGGCTCTTCCCGTTCTGAAAAAACTAACCAACAACAAAAACCGAACAGTACTTAGGGGACAAAGCTACTACGCCGGAGATGGGCTGAACAAAGCCCATGTTATGCCAGAAGAAGTCGAGAGCGTTCTGGCAGAACTTTTAGAAGCATAGCCAGACATCTCTCTCCTGACACCCTTGTGTCAGGAGACTGACAGGAAGTTCGGAAAACCTGCGTGAAGCCGGGGTCGCCCCCTTTCCACGCGTGCGGAACCGGACCATATTGCCTTCCATGCAGAAGCGTTCCTCCAAATCCCGTTCCGAAGACACCGCCGCACCCGAAGGGTTCGGCGAAGCGCCGCAGAAGCCTCTGTCCGGCACACCGCTTTCCGGCTCCATCAGCGACTGGGCCGCCGAGATCGCGGAAGAGGCCGACAAGCCTGCGCCGAGTGCGAAATCAAAAATCAAGGACCCGGCCGCGCCGAAGGATCTTGCTCCGGGTGCACCCGGTACCATCAGCCGCACTGCGCGGACCTCGTCGCGCGAGCGCGAGCGCGCGGGCGGCGACGGAGCGGTCGCCAAGGACGTGCAGGAAGGCCGCAAGGCGAAGCTCTCTCCCAAGGGGGCGAAAGCCAAGGGCAAGATCGAAAAGCCGACGAAATCGGCGCGAGGCACCTCCATTGGAAAAGCCGACAGTGCGCGCGAACGCGCAGCCGGTGGTCTGAACCCGGTGGCCGGTCTCGACATGTCGCTGGAGGAGGCCGAACAGCTCGAGGAAAAGCTCAAGCAGCACAAGAAGGACAACAAAAAGAAATCGGCGGCGGACGGCCGCTACGGTGATCTCGGCGGCAACCAGGGCGCGACCGCGACCGTGGAGGCCCTGTCCGCTTTGATTGAATCCGGCAACCCGCTGCACAAGAACGGTGAATTGTGGGTGCCTCACCGGCCGGACCGTCCGGCCAAGTCCGAGGGCGGCGTCGAGATCGTCCTGAAATCGGAATATCAGCCCCAAGGCGACCAGCCGACCGCGATCGCCGAACTGGTCGAAGGCATGGAGACCGGCGAGCAGACCCAAGTGCTGCTCGGCGTCACCGGTTCGGGCAAGACCTACACCATGGCGCAGGTGATTTCCCGCACCCAGCGCCCTGCCCTGATCCTGGCGCCAAACAAGACCCTGGCCGCGCAGCTCTACGGCGAGTTCAAGACCTTCTTCCCGGACAACGCGGTCGAGTATTTCGTCTCTTATTACGACTATTACCAGCCGGAAGCCTATGTCCCGCGCACGGACACCTATATCGAGAAGGAAAGCTCGATCAACGAGCAGATCGACCGCATGCGCCACTCGGCCACCCGGGCGCTGCTGGAGCGCGACGACGTCATCATCGTCGCCTCGGTCTCGTGCATCTACGGTATCGGCTCGGTGGAAACCTACACCGCGATGACCTTCGCCATCGAGGTCGGCGAGCGCATCGACCAGCGCCAGCTCATCGCCGATCTGGTCGCCCTGCAATACAAGCGCAACGACGCTGCTTTCCAGCGTGGTGCGTTCCGGGTGCGCGGCGACACGATCGAGCTGTTCCCGGCCCACTACGAGGACCGGGCCTGGCGCATTTCCCTGTTCGGTGACGAGATCGAGTCGATCACCGAGTTCGACCCGCTCACCGGCAGGAAGTCGGGCGAGCTGAAAAGCGTCAAGATCTACGCCAACTCGCACTATGTCACGCCCAAGCCGACGCTGAACCAGGCGATCAAGTCGATCAAGGACGAGCTCAAGCACCGGCTGGAGGAGTTGAACACCCATGGCCGCCTGCTGGAGGCGCAGCGTCTGGAACAGCGCACCATGTTCGACCTGGAAATGCTGGAGGCGACCGGCTCCTGCGCGGGCATCGAGAACTATTCGCGCTACCTGACGGGCCGCAAACCGGGCGAGCCGCCCCCCACCCTGTTCGAATACCTGCCCGACAATGCCATCGTCTTCGCCGACGAAAGCCACGTCACCATTCCGCAGATCGGCGCCATGTACCGCGGCGACTTCCGCCGCAAGGCAACGCTGGCCGAATACGGCTTCCGCCTGCCGTCCTGCATGGACAACCGGCCGCTGCGCTTCGAGGAATGGAACGCCATGCGGCCGCAGTCTGTCGCCGTCTCGGCGACGCCCGGTTCCTGGGAAATGGAACAGTCCGGCGGCGTCTTCGCCGAGCAGGTGATCCGCCCGACCGGTCTCGTCGATCCGGTGATCGACATCCGCCCGGCCTCCACCCAGGTGGATGATCTCCTTGGCGAGGTGCGCGAGGTTGCCCAGAAGGGCTACCGCACGCTTGTGACCACGCTGACCAAGCGCATGGCCGAGGATCTGACCGAATATCTTCACGAGAACGGCGTGCGCGTGCGCTACATGCACTCCGACATCGACACGCTGGAGCGCATCGAGATCATCCGCGACCTGCGCCTCGGTGCCTTCGACGTGCTCGTCGGCATCAACCTGCTGCGCGAGGGTCTCGACATCCCCGAATGTGCGCTGGTCGCCATTCTGGACGCGGACAAGGAAGGGTTCTTGCGCTCCGAAACCTCGCTGATCCAGACGATCGGCCGCGCGGCCCGGAATGTCGACGGCAAGGTGATCCTTTACGCCGACAACATGACCGGTTCCATGGAACGGGCGATTGCGGAAACCACCCGCCGCCGGGAAAAGCAGCTCGGCTACAACGAAGAGCACGGCATCACGCCGGAAAGCGTCAAGCGCAACATTGCCGACATTCTCGACAGCGTCTACGAGCAGGATCACGTCACGGTGGATGCGGGCTTCGCCGAGGAAGGCTCGCTGGTCGGCCACAACCTTGCCGCCCATATCGAGGACCTGGAAAAGCAGATGCGCGACGCTGCCGCCGATCTCGACTTCGAGACCGCCGCGCGCCTGCGCGACGAGATCAAGCGCCTTCAGGAAACCGAGCTTGCCGTCGCAGACGATGCCATGGCCCGCCAGTCCGACGTCGACGGCCGCACCGGCGGCTTCAGGGGCGACCGCAAGTTCGGCGCCGGCGGCACCAAGGAGGGCGCCAGCGGCAAGAAAAAGGAAACCGCCCGGGATCGCGCGAGAGCCGCCAAACAGAAATCCGCCCTCCCCGCCCCCAGCGCCAAGGTCCGCAAGAACACCCTCGACGAAATGACCGTCGGCCGGACCGAAGTCCCGCTCGGTTCCGACGACCCGGTCAAACCGGTCCGCCGCGGCAAGATCGGGGCCGGATCCTATGAAGACCCGGTGGATGAGAAGAAGCGAAGAGGCCGGCCGAAGAAGAGCGGGCGGCCGGGGCAATAATCATTGCACTTGCTCTGGGAACGGCATTGGATCCCCGATCAAGTCGGGGATGACGGCTGAGATAATCTGCACGCCGGCTACCCCCACGCGTCATTCCGGACAAGCGCAGCGGCGCTGCGTGAGGATCCGGAATCCAGACATCAGCGCGAGCGCAACGAGCTCCGAATCCATTGCAAACTATCGTTTGATGAAAGACGTGCCTTTGGCGCGGAAGATGTCTGGATTCCGGATCGGCGTTCGGCATCGCCTTACTTGTCCGGAATGACGGCCGAGGGGAGTCCCCGCCCCCACCAAACACGCTGTCCCGGACCTGATCCGGGACCCCGGCAGTCAATGCAAACAGGCCCCGGCTCGGGGCCGGGGCGGCGCGGATTGTGTGGCAGCCTTCACCCCAGCGCATACACATCCACCCTGTCCGCGAGCCCTTTCAGCTCCTGCCTGTCGAAGCGTTCCAACCCCTCGCCCGCGTGTCCCATCATTGCCGTGTCCATCAGCACGGCCTTGCCGAGCATCTTGCCGTGGGCTTCGAGACGGGCGGCGCGGTTGACGGTGTCGCCATAGACCGTGAAGGCCTGACGGCTGGAGGAGCCGATGCTGCCCGAGGCGACCATCCCGGCGGCAAGGCCGATACGGATGGAAAAGCCGGCGGCCTCCGCTTCGTCGAGGAGTCCTCGGCTTGCAGCAATCGCGTCGCGTTCCGGTGCATCGCTGTCGATCGGTGTACCGAAGGAAGCCATCAGGCCGTCGCCGGTGAACTGGATGACGACACCGTCATGGCGGGAAATCACCTCCGCGCATCCGGCCAGAAACCCGTTCAGGCGATCGATCACCTCGCCCGGCGCACGGCCGGCGGAATAGGCGGTGAAGCCGGCAATGTCCATCACCAGGATCGCGGCATGACGTTCCTGCGGGGCGAGCGCCGCCGGGTCGTCGATCAGCCGGCGGGCAACCGCTTCCGGAACGTAGCGCCCGAGCGTTGCCGCGACCTGTTCCCGCTCCGCCTGCGCCCTCACCTGCGCCCGGAACACGCGCCGGGCCCGGACAACCGCAAGCGCCAGGATACCGGTCGCGATGAACAGGAACCCGGTTTCCTCAACCCTGTTGCCGTTGCCGATGAAGTCCGGCGACAGGAACACACCGACATAGGCGTCGTACCCGGCGCCGGGCGTGAGATCACCCCAGGAGAGCGTGCGTTCCATTCCGGAAACGACGATCAGGAAGGCCGTCCACCACCCGGCGACCACAGCTGCGCCTGTCCAAAGCACGAGACGCGGTGACAGCGACAGGGTTGCCATGGCAACCAGCGGAAACAGGTAGTAGATGCCGTAAGCCCGGAAGGCGAGGATCTGGGGCACGTCGCCGCTCCGGCTGATCGGGAAGAATGCAAACGTCATGCAGATCCCGATCGCGTCGACGAGATAGATGGCATATTTCATCCACCAGCGGTCGAAGCGCGTGCCGATAAGGCTCGCGTGACCGATTCCGATCGCGGTGAAAGCGCCGAGCCCGACAAAGATCCAGGGGTTCGGGTAAAACCCGGTGAAAGCCCAGGTCCCGCCAACCCAAAGGAAGGCCGCGCCGACGGCAATCGTCCGGCAGATGATCGCGAGGCGCAGCCCCCGCCGTTCCGCCTGTTCCAGGCGGTCTTCACCCGGCGCAGGAGCTTTGGTTGTCTGTTGCGTTTCAGAAGCGGTCAACGGCAAGCGGTCCTTTGGCGGCAAACGGTCCGAAAGAGACATATAGGACGGACACGCACAGCCGTCGTCCCATTCGGCCGGCTTCATCGGATTTCCCGCGGGTATAAGGAATTCCGACACCATTCCATGATACCCATGGAAGCGCCTGAAACGACACGCTTCGGCCCGGGGGAATTCGTGACGAGACTATTTATTGCTGCCTTTGCCGTTGTGGCCTTCACCGGCCCGGCCGGGGCGGAACTGGCCCGCACCACATTCGGCGACTGGACAGTCCGCTGCAACGACAAGAATTACTGCATCGCCGAGACAAAGGGCGAAAGCTCCAACGACGAGGCCTTCCGTCTGAAGGTGGAACGCGGTGCCAAACCCGGCAGCGATGTCTTCGTTACCCTGCGGCCTGCGACCGAGCTGGATGTCGGCATGCGCGCGCGCATCGAGATCGAGAGCCTCGACGAAGACAATTACGGCTATTTCGGCACGGTTTCGAAGATCTACACCGGCAACGAGATGACCTTCGGCGGCGATCCTCACCGGGATCTCGTTGAAAAACTGCGCCTGGGCGAGGACGCTCAAATCCAGATCGACTTTGGCGGATCAACCGGCACGCTCACCTACTGGGTCAAGCTGGCCGGCCTGACCCATGCCTTGCTGGCCATGGACGAGGAACAGGGCCGAATCGGCCGTCTGGATGCGGTTGTTGCCTGGGGTGGCCTGCCGGCGGACGGCTCCGTTGCCATCGCACAAGCTGCTCCGAAAGCTGCCGCCGCACCGAAGCAGACCGAAGCGGCGGCCCCTCCGGCACCCGCGAACGATCTTCCCCCTCCGGTCATGCCCTCACAGGACCTGTCGACCGGCGCCCGCGGCCTGGTTTATACGGTCAACGAACTGCCCGACACTGTCCAGATGATGGGCACGCGCACGCTGGACTGCCAATTGGACGAAACCCTGCCCGCCTATGGCGCGCAATTCTATGCCGAGGGCGACGTGGAAACCTGGGTCGTGCCCTGTTCCATGGCCGATGCCAACGTGCCCTATTTCATGGCGGTTCACATTCCCTTCAATCCGTCCCTCGACGAATGGAAGGAATTCGAGACCCCGCCGGATTTCAACCAGCCCAATCACGCGCTGGTCAACAATCTCTTTTTCGATCCGGACACGGGTGGCGTCACCGGCACCACCTACTATTCGCCAAACTATGATTGCGGCGCATTTGAACGGCACGAAATGATGGCCGAAAGTGGGGACTACGAGCTTGTCGAATATCTGGAAAAGCCCACCTGCGACGGCGTGACCGGTCCGGCGGAGGGCTGGCCGCTGAGCTGGACCATCGACGAGATGGGCAATTGACCGGACCACAGAACAGGAAACGGGAACCGAATACCGATGAGCAGATGGCCTCTATTGGGAGTTGCGCTCGCAGGCCTGCTGGTTGCCTCCGTGAGTAAGGCGGAGACACGCCGTGTCCCGGCGGAATGGGAACCGCAGGCGGCTGTCTGGATGCAGTGGCCCGGCAGGTATGAGAAGGACATGCGGCCCGCCTTTGCCGACATCATCCAGGCGGTGCAAAAGCACGAAAACGTTCACCTGCTCGCCAATTCCGAAGGGGCACGGAAGGCGGCCGCCGAATTCCTGATGAACCGCGGCGTCAGCGTTGCGAACGTGACCTGGCACATCATCCCGATCGACAATGCCTGGATGCGCGACAACGGGCCCATATACGTCACGGACGGCGAAACGCTCTCGATCCAGAACTGGGCTTTCACCGGGTGGGACGGCACCACGGGGGCCACCTACCGCAAGGACGACCGGGTTCCGGTCCATCTCGGTGCCCTGCTCGACATGGAAGTCGACGACCGGACGGACTACGTGCTGGAAAAGGGCAATCTCGAAGTCAACGGTGCGGGCATCGCCCTTCTAAACTGGGATTGCCAGGATCAGCGCAATCCGGGCCTTACGAAAGAAGAACACGAACAGATCCTGAAAGCGGCCCTCGGCCTGACGGAGATCATCTGGTCCTACGGACACCATCCCGACGACATCACCACGGGTCATATCGATGGCTCTGCGCGCTTCATCAACCCGACCACCGTCGCCCTTGCCGACACCGGCGAGGAAACCGAAACCCGGCTTGCAGAAGACCTCCGGACCCTCGGCTTCAACGTCGAATGGTACCCCGGCGACGTCAACTGGCTTGTCGGCGACGGCTATGTTGTTGCCATGAGCGAGCTTGACGAAACGCTCGACGCATCCCTGAGACAGGACCTTCGGCGCTATTTCCCCGGTCGCGAGGTCTATCTGGTCGACGCCTGGTCCATCGCCGACGGCGGCGGCGGCATTCACTGCGTAACCAACGATCAGCCGGAACTTTGAAAAGGGACTGCCTGCGGCAGGAATACATCTGAATTCCAGATCAGCGTGCAGCACGGCTGCACTTGTCCGGAATGACGTTGTTTGCTTCTTTTATCCGTCATTCCGGACGGTCTGCAGCAGAGCTGCATGGCCAGATCCGGAATCC
>NZ_JASHJI010000021.1 GCF_030733265.1 Roseibium sp. MMSF_3412
CACAAAACCCTGTCGCCAGCAGCAACGCCGCCGTCGATGAACGCGTTATACGCACACAAATTCATACCGTCAACAGCGATCTGAACTTTTTTTCGGAAAATTTCCCACGGCTCCGAAGCGGTGGATATTAACCATCTGTTAGCTAATTCGGAAGTGCGCCGAATTCAGCCGATCGGCGCGTTGCCAAAGCCCATCAGGCGCTGGCCGGCGTCGACAACAACCGTATGACCGCTGACCTGTTTCGCCTCAACGAGATAAAGAACCGCGTCAACGATGTCGTCCGGTCCGAGACCCGGGCCCAGCGGCGTCAATTTCTGTCGGCTGTCGAAATTTTCCTGGGTCTGATCGCTGGGAAGGATGAGACCCGGCGCGATGGCATTCACCCTGATTTTCTTCGGCCCGAGTTCGTAGGCCGCCAGACGCGTTGCTCCGTCCAGGGCAAATTTTCCGCAGAAATAGCTGAACCGCTCCGGTGAAGCCGACAGCATCTGCGTGTCGAGCATGTTCACGATCGCGCCGCCCTGCGGCAAGGGATCCTGATTGGCAAAGGCCTGCATCAGAAAGACCGGTGCCGCCGCGTTGACACTCATCAGGAACTGCCAGCTCTCCAGCGTGAGGTCGTGGAGGCTGTCGGTATTGAACGCCGATGCCGAATTGACCAGGACCTCAACCGGGCCGCCGAGCGCCGCCGCGGTTTCCGCAACCAGCTCTCCGGCCTTTTCCGGCTGACTGAGGTCCTTCCGGAACAAAACGGCACGGCCACCGTTTGAAAGGATCTCGTCGTGCAGCTCCTGCGCGCCGCCGACGGAAGAATTGTAGTGGAGCCCGATCGCGTATCCCTTGTCCGCCAGGCCTTTGGCAATCGCCTTGCCGAGCCGCTTTCCCGCTCCCGTTACCAATGCAATCCTGTCTGCTGACATTTTGTTCTCCCGGTTTTCTTGTCAGGCAAAATCCTGCAGGTTCAGAACCGGCTGGACACGCGACACTTCGTGACTGCGCACAAGATTTGCCTTCGACATCACCGCGATCGTCGCCGCGCTTGTCTGGGCAACCCTGACCTCGTCGCGGAACAGGTAGACGGCGCCTGTCAGCTGAACCGTGACCGGCCATCCGAGCTCGCGCAGACGGAACGATTGCAGAATGCTGTCGGTCTGATAGCGGATCCTGTCGGGGCCGTCGGGCAAATGCAACGCAAATCCAAACCCGGGATCGACCCAGAGACGCTCCACGCCCGCGTTGGTGGCAAGATCGATCCGCTGCCCGAAGAAGGTCAGCTGATGATCGAAAATGTCTTCGGCCGGCGGGAGATAATCCGCCGAACGGGCGTTTTCTCCCGGCGTGTAACACAGGATTATGCCTGCTTCATGCTTCGCGATCGACTCGTAAAAGGCGCTGTCATCGACGCGCCCGGTCAGATTGATCACGCCGGCACCTGCCTCCAGCAGCGCGACGCCGACTTCCGGGTGATACGTCTCGACCGAGACAAGGATGTTTTCCTCCGCGAGCGCTCTCACGACCGGACGCATGCGGTCGATCTGTCTTTCGATCGATACGATGTCGGCCGTGTCACCGGTGGATTCCGCCCCGATATCGACCATTGCGGCCCCTTCGAGTGTCATTCTCCTGCCGCGATAGAGCGCGGCTTCGAAGGTATGGCAAACGGTTTCGCGGTAGGTGCTGTCCGGAGACAGGTTGAGCACACCCATCTGATAGGTCCTGTCCTCAAACATGCGCCCGAATTTCGGGAATTCGAAGGTCCTGACGGGAGTTTCGAGGGCGTCCCTGTATTTCAGCCACAGCGGAAAGATGCGATCAGCGGATATCATGCGAAAGGCTCCAGGTATTCGGGAAAAACGGGGATATCACGCACGTTTGCGCGTGATCCGGATACCGACGGCACCGGCATCTTCGAAAATATCCGGTTTCGTCACCTTCACCGTGACCCGGGACGCAAGCGGATTGGACAGGACGAATTCTGCAATCGCCTCCGCCCAGTCTTCCACAAGATCGACATGACCACCCGCGTTCGCCTTTTCCTGAATGAAGAAGACGGTGTCCGCATAGGAAACGAACGTGCCTGTCTCCCGGACTGTCTTGCGATATCCGGGCACCGTTTCGATTTCAACGCTGAAACACACGGACTGGCGCCGTCCCTTCTCGCTGTCGAGGATGCCGATTTCCGCAGGCAGCAGAAGATTTTCGATCAGTATGGTGTCAGGGCCGTCTTCAACCAGGGTGCGCGCCGCGTGCGTCGTGTCGCTCATCAAACATTTCGCCATTCAAAATCAGTTTCAGGACATGGATGTAGCCGGAAGCCAGGCGAGGTCAAGGGAGGTAAAGTGCGGAGAATCCCGGACGTGTTCAATGACCTTCAAAATAATTGACGGCCTTGAGCACGCCGCGCAGTTCAGAAAGGCCCCGCAAACGCCCGATGGCGGGATAGCCGGGCGTCGATGTGCCGGTCAGATCGTTCAGGATGCGGTGCCCGTGATCGGGCCGCATCGGGATCTGTTTCCCGGCGCCGGTTTCCAGGTGCCGCATTTCCCGGACGATCGACACAATGTCGATGTCGCCGGCCAGATGAGCGTCTTCATAGAAGCTGCGCGGATCGCCTTCGCGCCGTGTTGCCCTGAGATGGGCAAAGTGGATGCGATCGCCAAGCGCGCGCACGATCGCCGGAAGATCGTTGTCCGGATGCACGCCGAGCGAGCCGGTACAGAGCGTGAAGCCGTTGGCAGGGGACGGGTTCATGGATGCAATGTGCAGAAGATCCGCCAACGTACCCGCGATGCGCGGCAGTCCGAACAAGGACCGGGGCGGATCGTCCGGGTGGATCGCGAGAACCGCGCCGGCTTCCTCGGCCGCCGGAACAACAATATCGAGGAAATTGCGAAGGTTCTGAAAGAGCTCCTGCCTGCCGACATTGCGATAGGCGGCAAGCCGCTCGCGGAAGGTTTCGAGCGTGTAGCTTTCTTCGGACCCCGGCAGGCCCGCGATGATGTTGGCCGTCAGCCGGTCACGATCCTGTGTCGATGCGGAGCCCATGAAAGCCTCGGCAGCAGCGATATCGTCTGCGCTGTATTCGGCCTCGGCGCCGTCTCTTTCAAGAATGAAGAGGTCGAAGGCCGCGTAGGCGGCAAACTCGAACCTGAGCGCGGTCGCCCCGTCCTGAAGCTCAAAGTCCAGATCGGTCCGTGTCCAGTCCAGAACCGGCATGAAATTGTAACAGATGGTCTTGACGCCCTGATGCGCGAGCGCGCGGGCCGTGTCCGCCCAGTTGCGCGCCCACTCCTCCCAGCCGGGCGCACCGGTCTTGATGTCCTCGTGAACGGGAATGCTCTCGGCAACGACCCAGCTCAGGCCTGCCGCTTCGATCATCCGGCGCCGCGCCGCGATTTCCTCTTCCGGCCAGAAGGTCCCGTTCGGAATTTCATGCAGCGCTGTCACGATGCCCGTGGCGCCTGTCTGGCGCACGTCCGTGAGCGAAACCGGATCGTGGGGCCCGAACCAACGCCAGCTTTCGATCATCGCCTTGCCTTTTCTTTTCGTTCTTAAGGAGACGCCACCGCAGGCGTATAGAGATATCCGTCAAATTCCGGATCCCCGACATCGGAGAGTTCCAGCAGCGTGAGACGCACATTTTCGAGATGCTGCCACATGGCGCTTCTGGCCTGTTCCGCATTCCGGTGGCGCAGCGCTTCCAGGATCACGGCATGATCGTCGAGCCACTTTGTCCGGTAGCTGATATCGAAAATCCGGTCGTGGAGCCGCGCCCACATGGAGCTGTTTTCCCGCTTGGTCCACAAGTCGGCCACCTGATCGACCAGAACGCTGTTCTGGGTGGCCTCGGCGATGAGCAGGTGAAACTGCTTGTCGGCAAAGTAATCCTCGACACCGTTGTCGATGGCCTTGCGCTCAAGCTCGAGCGTTTCGCGCAGCTTTATGATGTCGTGCTTGGTGATTGTGGAGGCCGCGAAGCCGGCAATGCTGCTTTCCAGAAGCTGCCGTGCCTGCAACAGTTCAAACGGGCCGAAATCGGGTTTGTGCACGTTGAGGGAAATCTTCTCGCCGGCCGCGACATAGCTGCCTGACCCCTTGCGCACGTCCAGGTACCCTTCGATCTCAAGGACGATAAAGGCCTCGCGTACGAGAGACCTGCTGATTCCCAATTCAAGCGAAATCTGGCGTTCGGTCGGAAACTTGTCCCCGGGCCGGTAACCTTCGCCGGTAATCCTTCGTGCGAGCAGCTCGGCTATTTCCTGGTAGCGACGTTTTCCACCCTCGCCGGTCATGAAGCCTTCCTTGCGTTCTTCTCTGCGGCGGCGACCTCACGATAGTAGTCCGCCAGAATATGGAACGCTTTTTTCTTGGTTTTCTTGTCTGCGGCAATCAGCCCCTTATGGTTATAGCCATTCTGAAAGATGTTTTGCCGGCGTTCAACGCGAAAATCATATAAGATCCACGGCGACATACCCTTGACGTAGTCCAGCTCCCGCAAGACGGCGATCTGCTTGCGGTAGACCTCGGCCATGTAGTCTTCGCTGAAAAGACCGCGTTTCGGCCCGTTCTCGCCGATGACCCCGTCGGCTCCTGTTTCCGAAATGACCACCGGCTTGCCCGGATTGGAGTTCCGGCCGATCGCGGCAAGATCGTCGAAATTCTCTTCGTACCAGCCGTAATACTCATTCAGACCGATGATATCGATGTGATCTGCCAGCCGATCCTCGATCCTGTTGGCGGCATGGTTCACCAGGCAGGCGGCAGAGGTCAGCCGCGTCGGGTCGAGTTTCCTGGCGGTCTCGGCAAGTCCGCGCATGAATTCGAGACGTTCATCGGTATCCGGATTTTCATTGCCGACGGACCAGATGATCACACTGGCCCGGTTCCGGTCCCGCTTGATCAGCTCGGCAAGCTGGTTCTCGGCGTCCAGAAAGGTGGCCGGATTGGCGAAGTCGATCGCCCAATAGACCGGGATCTCCTCCCAAAGCAGAAAGCCCAGTTCATCGGCCAGGCGCGCCGCAAGGCCATCGTGAGGGTAGTGCGCAAGGCGCAGATAGTTGCAGCCGAGATCCCGCGCATGTTCGAACCTGCGCCGCAGATCGGCTTCGTTCGTGACCTTGCCAAGTTCCGCGTCGTCCTCGTGCACCGATATGCCGCGCAGGAACAGGGGCGCGCCGTTCAGCACGATCTCCGTTCCGTTCCGCTCGATCTGGCGGAACCCGACCCGGTCGGAAACGCGGTCTTCACCGAAAACGAGTTCCGCGTCATAAAGCACGGGGTTTTCCGGGCTCCAGAGCTCCGGTCTCACGGGAAGCGTGATCCGGCCCCTGCCGTTAGCGACGGGCACCGTTGCTTCGACCGAGAGACCCGGAATGGACAGCGTTGCCTCGCCCGACGACGCGCCGCAGATTTCCACCTCCACGCAGATTTTCGAGAAAGTGGCATCGGGCACGAGATAAAGAAAGAAATCCTTGATCAGGGCGCGCGGCGTCTCGAAGAGACTGACATCGCGGTAAAGGCCGCCATAGTTGAACCAGTCCGTGTTGCGCATCGGCACCCGGTCACGGGTGCGGGTGTTGTTGACACAGGCCATGAGCCAGTTTCGGCCCGGACGCAAGAGGCCCGTCAGTTCCACGCAAAATGGTGTCGAGGCCCCATAGTGATTGCCGAGAAACCGCCCGTTCAGAAAGATCTTGCAGTCGTAACTTGCAGCGCCGAAATGAAGAAACAGGCGCTTTTCGTCATCAACGCTCTCAATATCGAGCGGCCGGGTGTACCAGGCGCTGCCTTCAAAGAAATACCACTTTTCCTTCAGCACCGCCCAATTGGAAGGGACCGGCACCGTCTCGCCCATATAAGGATCATAATCCCAGGGCTCTGTCCTGTCCTCCGGCACCTCCGGCAGCATGGCGAACCATTTCTGCCGGAGGCCCGTGTCCAGTAGATCGACACAGAAGGTCCAGTCGCCATTGAGACTTTCAGATGCCCGCCCGCCCAGGAAAATCAGGCCTTCATGGTTCAGGGACTGCGTGTTGAACGGAAGATCATACTCCTCGTCATGCAGCGCCTGTAGCGCGTTTTCGGCGAGTTTCGAGCGTTCGAGCATCTGTCCGGTCTCCGGTTGGACCTTGGCTTATTGCGGTGCGATCGCCTTGATGCGCCCGATCAGATCGGCGACGACGGGCGACTTTTCGGCTGCTTCCTCGTGCATCGGCAGAACCGCTTCAATGAACGGTCCCTTCTCGACCTCGATGAACTTGACGCCGAGTTCGCTCTTGGCGGTTTCAACGGCAGCCGCGCTCATGGCATCCCACTGCTCGCGGTGGAAATCCATCGACTCGCGCGCCGCCTTGGTCAGGGCCGCCTTGTGTTCGTCGGACAGTTCGTTCCAGCTCTTGGAGGAGATCATGACCACGGATGGGATCATGGTGTGGCCGTCATCTGAATAGACCTTGGAAACCTCGCCGTGACGTGCCGACGTCAGGGCCATCGGGTTGTTCTCTGCGCCGTCGACGACACCCTGCTGCAACGCGCTGTAGAGTTCGCCCCAGGCAATCGGCGTGGGATTGCCGCCGAGCAGCTCCACCATGCGGATTGCGGACGGGCTGGGCTGCACGCGGATCTTCATGCCCTCAAGATCGGCCGGGGACCGGATTTCCTTGTTGGCATAGAACGAGCGCGCGCCTTCAATATAGAACGCGAGCCCGATAAAGCCCTTGTCTTCGGAAGCGGCCAGAATGTCCGACCCGATGTCGCCGCTCAAAACGTCGTAGTAATGATCGGCATCGACAAAAATGTAGGGCAGGTTGAGCGCACCATAGGATTCCTCGAAGGCTTCGAGTTCGGATGCATTGGAGCGGGCCATGTCCAGCGATCCGTTCTGCATCAGCTCCATGGATTCGCGCTGCGTGCCCAGTTGGGCGTTGGCGTAGATGCGGATCTTGAGATCGCCGCCCGTCGCCTCTTCAAGACGCTCGGCCATGAATTCCATCGACTTGTGCAGCGGGTGGTCTTCCGGGTTGTTGTGATTGAGACGCAAGGTCTTTGCATTGGCAGCGGTTCCCATTGCAACAACGCCTGCAGCCAGCACGGCCGCGAGCTTCGCGAACTTCATCATGATTTCCTCCCAAATGCAGGCCGGGCAAAAACTGGACCCCAAAAAAGGCACCGCACCGGCTGCGGTTTCGCAGCAGGGATCGCTGCGGATGGCGAATTGTTCGTCCAATTTTCAAAATCAGTCAACCTTTTTTATAAAATTGGTTGACCAATTTTGTTTCTTGACGCATGTCTTACACCGGCATGCACCGCTATCTTCATGCGCAACGCATTGCGGGCCGGTCTGGGAGGACGATCGTGACGAGCATTACCAAAGGCGTGGACCTTGTCCTGCGCCTTGTCATTACCCTGGCATTCGCCGTTCTTGTCGCCTGCGTCATCTGGCAGGTTTTCTCGCGCTACGTGCTGGAAAGCCCGAGCACCGTCACCGACGAAATGGCGCGTTTCCTGTTCATCTGGGTCGCGCTTCTGGGCGGCGCCTATACGCTTGGTCAGCGCCGACACCTGGCCATTGACCTGCTGCCGCAAATCACGCACGGCAACCTCCGACTCGCCATCAACGCAGCCATCATCATTGCCATCGCAACCTTCGCGGCGCTGGTCATGATCTACGGCGGCATGGACCTGGTGGACCGGACCCTGGCAACCGGCCAGGTCTCCCCCGCGCTCCGGTTGCCGATGGGCCTTGTCTATATCGCGATCCCGTTTTCGGGGATCTGCATCTTCTACTACTGCCTGACCTTTCTTGCCGATCTCTTCCGGAGCGGCAGGGGGCCCAACGATCAGGAAGGCGCGCCCAAGGCGGGCGGGCCACTCGACTGACCCAATCAGGAAATTGAGGAACGAAAGCCCTTTTAAATGGATATTCAGTCTGTCCTCGTCCTGTTCGGGACGTTTGCACTTCTCATGATACTCGGTGTGCCGATCGCCTTCTCGATCGGTCTGTCGGCCTTCGCCACCTTCCTGTTGTTCATGTCGTTCGACCAGTCGGTCTATATCGTTGCACAACAGGTGGCATCCGGCCTGGACAGCTTCACGCTGCTGGCCATCCCGTTCTTCATCCTGGCCGGAAACATCATGAACCGCGGCGGCATCGCGATGCGCCTGATCGAGTTCGCGAAAGTCCTGGGTGGCCGCCTGCCCGGCGCTCTTGCCCACTGCAACGTGATCGCCAACATGATGTTCGGCTCGATTTCCGGCTCCGCGGTCGCCTCTGCTGCCGCTGTCGGCGGCGTCATGGCGCCCCTGCAGAAGAAGGAAGGTTATGACCCGGCCTACAGCGCGGCGGTCAACATCGCATCCTGCCCGACGGGTCTTCTCATTCCGCCGAGTTCGACCTTCATCGTCTATTCGCTCATAACCAACGGAACCTCGGTCGCGGCCCTTTTCGTTGCCGGATACATTCCCGGCATCCTCATGGGTCTGAGCCTCATGGTCGTCGCGGGGATCATCGCGAAACGGCGCGGCTATCCCGTCGCCGAGCGCCCGAGCGGGTGGGAGGTCGTGAAAAAAGCGGCGGATGCCATGCTGCCGCTCGGTCTTATCGTGATCGTCATGGGCGGCATCATCGGCGGCATCTTCACCGCCACCGAAGCCTCTGCCGTCGCGGTCGTCTACACGCTTTTCCTTGCCGTCATCTGGTACCGCGAGATCACCGTGAAAGAGCTGCCCGGAATCATCCTGGAGAGCGCGGTGACGACCTCGATCGTGCTTCTGATGATCGGGTGTTCCATTGCCATGTCAAAGGCCATGGCTTTCGCGGACATTCCCTATTCGATCTCCGACGCACTGCTGGCCCTGTCGGAAAACCCGATCGTGCTTCTGCTCATCATCAACATCGCGCTGCTTGTGGTCGGGACGTTCATGGACATGACCCCGGCTCTTCTGATCTTCACGCCGATCTTCCTGCCCGTGGTTGAGGATCTGGGCATGGATCCGGTGCATTTCGGCGTCGTGATGACCTTCAACCTGTGTATCGGCATCTGTACACCGCCGGTCGGATCGGCATTGTTCGTCGGCTGTTCGGTCGGCGGTGTCAAGATCGGACAAGTCATCAAACCGATGCTCGGGTTTTACGCGGTCCTGGTATCGCTGCTATTGGTGATTACCTATTTCCCGGCGCTCAGCCTGTTCCTGCCGCGCCTTCTTCTTGGGTACTAGAACCATGAAAGCACTCAATGCCTGGCAGTTCCTGGCGCGCACTGAAAACGGTGTGCGCCTGATCGTCGAAGGCCGGCACCACTTCAACATTTCGGTCCTGGAAGATGACCTCATCCGGATTTCGCTTCTGAAGGACGGCAAGTACCGTCTCGACAGAACCTGGGCCATCGCTCCGAAAGGAGATGTTCCTTTCGAAGGCAGGAAACGGGAGGATACGACCGGATTTTCCTGCCCCGATTTCCACCTGGACGAGACCGAAGACGGTCTTACAATTGAAACCGGGACGCTTCGTCTCAAAATTGGTCGACCACTTGCCTTGACCTGGGAAGCGCGCGATGCGGCAACCGGTCTTTGGCAGGAAGTTGCCCGGGACAGGCCCCTGAACGCCTACATGCTCGGGCGCAAGGACCACAGGAACCAGCACCACCTGCTCAGGCACGCAGACGAAACCTTCTACGGTCTCGGCGAAAAGTCCGGAGCACTGGATCGGTCCGGCCGGCGGTTTGAAATGCGCAATCTCGATGCGCTCGGCTACGACGCCAGAACGACGGATCCGCTTTACAAGCACATCCCGTTCACGATCACCGACAAGGGCGGGCTCGGAGCCTGCGGTCTTTTTTACGATACGCTGTCGTCCTGCTGGTTCGACCTCGGCAATGAAAAGGACAACTACCACCCGCCCTTTCGCGCGTTCCGGGCCGAAGACGGCGATCTGGACTACTATTTCAGCTGGGCGCCCTCGGTACTGGAAATCGTCAAGCGCCACCATTGGCTGACCGGCGGCACGGCCTTCATGCCGCGCTGGGGGTTGGGATATTCCGGCTCCACCATGTCCTACACCGATTCTGAAAACGCCCAGGAACGGCTGCAGACCTTTCTTGCCAAGCTCGACGCGGAGGACATGCCCTGCGACAGTTTCCAACTGTCCTCCGGCTATACCGCTATCGAAGGCAGGCGCTACGTCTTTAACTGGAACACCGACCGATTTCCGGACGTGGAAGCACTGACATCAGCCTATGCCGCTGCCAGAATAAACCTGATCGCCAATATCAAGCCGGTTCTCCTGGATGATCACCCGCTGTACGGGCAGGCTGCCGACGCCGGTCTTTTCATCCGCGACAGCGACAGCGGCGAGCCCGAAAAGTCACCTTTCTGGGACGGCACCGGCTCTCATCTCGATTTCACCAACCCGGCAACCGTCCGCTGGTGGCAGGACAACGTCACTGCCAAACTGCTCAACCGGGGCATCAAGAGCACCTGGAACGACAACAACGAATATGAAGTCTGGGATGATGATGCGGTCTGCGCAGGCTTCGGCGACCCGATCCCGGTCAGCCTGATCCGCCCCCTGCACAGCCAGTTGATGACCCGCGCCTCCTTCGAGGCCCAGCAGCAGGACCAGCCGGACAAACGGCCCTACCTGATCTCCCGGTGCGCTTCTCCCGGAACGCAGCGCTATGCCCAGACCTGGACCGGCGACAATTACACGAGTTGGGACACGTTGCGCTGGAATATCCCGATGGGGCTTGGTCTCTCTCTCTCCGGCTTTTACAATACAGGTCACGATGTCGGCGGATTTGCAGGGCCGAGGCCGGAGCCCGAACTGTTCCTGCGCTGGATTCAGAACGGCATCTTTCATCCCCGTTTCACCATCCATTCCTGGAACGATGACGGGACGGCCAATGAAGCCTGGATGTATCCTGAGATCACCCCGCTTGTCCGCGATGCGCTGAAACTCAGGGCGCAGCTCATACCGTATCTCTATACGCTGCTGCAACAGGCAGTCACAGACGGAGAACCCATGCTGCGGCCGCTGTTTCTGGACCATCCGGATGACCCGAACTGCAGAACTGCGGAATTCGATTTCCTTCTTGGGCGAGACCTTCTGGTTGCGACCGTCGTCGAACCGGGTGCTCACGTCAGGCGCGTGACGCTTCCCGCCAACGCGGATGGATGGTGGTCCTTTGACGGCAGCGCCTGGTACCAAGGTGGAGAAATGCTGGAAGTTCCGGTCAAGGACGACACCATTCCGCTCTTCGTTCGCGGCGGTGCCGTACTGCCGATGGCTGCGCCCAATCTCCGTTCCGACGCCGGTTCCGACACCGAACGCATCTGGCGTGTTTATCCGCAGCCCAAGGATCGACCACCGCGTGTTTCGCGCGCCTATGATGACGACGGGGTATCACGCAACGCGGTGGTCGACCGGCACTGTCTAACGACATTGGAACTGGCGCACAGAGAAGGCAGGCTGCACCTTGACTGGTCCCGGTCAGGCAGCTGGCAACCGGCATATTCCGGCGCCCGGATCTGGCTTGCAGGTCAATCCGGACTTATCGTGAATGATCACGCCCGTTCTTCGGGTGACACACTCAGTTTCAATCCGTCGCACTAAGACAGGTCCGAAAAATTGTCCTCCATTCAAGGCACCAGCTATGATCGCAGCGAGTTGAAACCCAGGATATTGCACCTGGGCTTCGGGGCCTTTGCAAAAGCGCATGTCATGGTATTCCACGACGACATGCTGCGGCAGTCTCCGGGAGACTGGGGCGTCATCGCCGCCCGGCTTCACTCCGGTGCGGATGAACTGACGCAGCTTGACGAAGCCCAGGGCGTTTACACGGTTGGCGAGATGTCGGGCGAAGACCTTCAATTGCGCGAAATCGGCTGTGTGACCGGGACCGTCCACGCCAGACGGGACGGCATGCCCGCCCTTTTGTCCCGGATTGCCGATCCTTTGCTCTGCGTGATCACACTGACGATTACCGAAAAGGGATACTGTCTTTCCGGGAACACGCTGGATCTTGCTCACGAAGGCATTCAGAAGGACCTGGCGACCCCCGGCGACCCCCAAACCGC
This sequence comes from Roseibium sp. MMSF_3412, assembly GCF_030733265.1. Lineage (GTDB taxonomy): Bacteria > Pseudomonadota > Alphaproteobacteria > Rhizobiales > Stappiaceae > Roseibium. The sequence continues at coordinate 12,073 of NZ_JASHJI010000021.1, forward strand.
CATCGGGATCATTGCACGAGGGCTTGCGATGCGCATGGCAGCGGGGGCATCCGGGTTGACGATCCTTTCGTGCGACAATCTTCCGGCGAACGGAGACCTCTGCCGACAGGCGCTGCTCGCCTATGCCGGAGAATTCGACACAAAGCTGAAGGAATGGATCGCGAGCAACTGCCGGTTCCCCTGTTCCATGGTCGATCGTATCACGCCCGCCATGACGGAGGCATCGCAGCAGAAGCTGGACGCGGCCCTTGGGCGGCCCGACCCGAACGGCATTTTGTGCGAACCCTTTCGCCAGTGGGTCATTGAAGACAGTTTCGCCGGAGAGCGACCCGCGTGGGACCTTGCCGGTGCACAATTCGTTGCGGACGTCGCCCCTTTTGAAGAGATGAAGCTGCGCCTGCTAAACGGATCGCACTCCTTCCTCGCCTATCTCGGCGCGCTGGCCGGCATGGAAACGATATCGGATTGCATGAACGAACCCGTCCTGAAAGTGGCTGCGAAAAAGCTCATGCTGGACGAACAGGCGCCGACGCTCCAGGTGCCCGAGGGCGTCGATATCGCGCGATACGCAGATGACCTCATTGTCCGCTTTTCAAACTCGGCGCTTCGGCACAAGACGACACAGATTGCTTCGGACGGAAGTCAGAAGCTGCCGCAAAGACTGCTCGCCCCGGTCGGAGATCACCTGGCACAGGGGCGTCGCTGGCCGCTCTCCGCATTCGCTGTCGCCGGCTGGATGCATTACTGCCGCGGAACGTCGGAATCCGGTGCGTCGCTGCCGCTGAACGATCCGCTTTCCGAGCAGATAAGAACGATCGCGGGACAATCCGTCGGCACCGACTACGTGAACAGCCTGCTTTCGCTCGCGCCGGTGTTCGGCGAGGAGCTTCCGGCAACGCCGGCCTTTGCGGACACGATCCGGTCCGCGTACGATGAAATCGGTTCCCGAGGCGTGATCAACTCGATCGCCGCATCGCTCTGACAACAGGACGCAATTCATGACCGCACCCTTTCTCGGGCCGGACTACTTTCTCGATACGGCAACAAGCCGCCGCCTCTACCACGAGGTCGCCGCAGCCCTGCCGCTGGTCGATTTTCACAATCACCTGGATCCGGCCGCGATCGCCGACGACAAACACTGGTCTTCCATCGGTGAAATCTGGCTGGAGGGCGATCACTACAAGTGGCGCGCGATGCGCTGGAACGGTGTCCCGGAAGACCTGGTAACCGGCACGACCGGCTTCCGGCAGAAATTCGATGCATTTGCGGCGACCGTTCCGCACTGCGTCGGAAATCCGCTCTATCACTGGACGCATCTGGAATTGCGCCGTTATTTCGGCTGGGACGGCGTCTTCGGTCCGGAGACTGCGGCCGAAGTCTGGGAACTCGCCAACGAAACACTTGCAAGATCGAGCCACAGCGCGCGCGGACTGCTTCACCAGATGAATGTCAGCTATGTCGGAACGACCGACGACCCGAGCGACGATCTTGCGCATCACGCGAGGGCGCAAGGTGATCCCGACCTCGGTTTCACGATCGCGCCGAGTTTCCGGCCCGACAAGGCGCTGTCGCCTTCCGCTCCGGGGTTTGCAGACTATTGCCGCCTGCTTGAAGAGGTGTCGGGAGTTGGGATCACACGTTTCGGCGATCTGGTCGAGGCACTGCTCAAGCGGCTGGATCACTTCATCACCTTCGGCTGCAAAGCCAGCGACCACGCCCTGAACACGCTGCTGCCATTCGAAAAGCGCACCGAAGGCGATCTTGACCGGATTCTGAGGCAAGCCGTCGAGGGCACGCCGGTTTCCGTTCGCGATGACGCCGATTTCAAGGCCGCGGTTCTGATCGAACTCGGGCAGGCCTTTCGGGAACGGAACATCGTCATGCAGTTCCATATCGGGGCGCTGCGCAACAACAACAGCAGGCTCTTTGCCAGTCTCGGTCCGGACACGGGCGGCGATTCCATGTCGGATCAGCCGGTTGCCGGCGCGCTGAACCAGTTGCTTGATGAGATCAACAATCGCAAGGGCCTTCCGCGCACGATCCTCTACTGCCTGAACCCGACCCTGAACGAGGTGATGGTGACGATCGCCGGCAATTTCCAGGATGGCTCTGAACCGGGCAAGATCCAGTCCGGGCCGGCGTGGTGGTTCAACGATCAGCTGGAAGGCATGGAACGGCATCTCAATCAGGTCGCACAGATGGGCCTCCTGTCGAGGTTCGTCGGCATGCTGACCGATTCGCGATCGTTTCTCTCCTTTCCCCGCCACGAATATTACAGGCGCCTGGTTTGCAGGATGGTCGGCCGATGGGTCGAAGAGGGCAGCATGCCTGCGGACCCCGAACTGACAGACGGTCTCATTCGCAGGATTTGCCACGAAAATGCCCGTGACTGGTTTGTTGAGTAAAAGCAGCACGCTACGCTGATCTTGCATGCGCATCTACACCGAAGGTCATCGTTGCTGGCATTCTTCCTTTCCCCTATCATGCCGTCCTGAGACCCGGTCTGGAGGCGGACACGGGAAACGAGGGAGGAGAGCCTCGGCATGACAGTGACGCACGAGCCCTGGCTCGTTGCGCTTTCCCTGGTGATGGCCTTTCAGGGAAGCTTTGTTGGCCTGAGCCTGGCCGTTCAGGTCAGAAACGCGGTTGAACCGAGGCGGCGTCTGCTTCTGGTTGGAGCGGCGCTGACGCTGGCTCTCGCCATCTGGTCCATGCACTTTGTCGGCATGCTCGCCGTGAAGTTTCCGCTCGGGGTCGATTTCCTCGTGCTGCCGACGCTGCTGTCGTTCCTTGTCTGCGTGCTGGTCGTCGGCGTTGCCGTCTTCACGGCAAGCAATCGCCGGCTTACATCCGTCAGGCTAGGGCTCGCGGCCTTCGTCATGGGCACCGGCATCTGCACAATGCATTACCTGGGCATGTACTCCCTGCACACCTCGTTGCAGATGGCCCACAATCCGACCTACGTTCTGGCAAGTTTCCTGATTGCCTTCAACGCTGCAGGTCTGGCGCTTTGGCTGCTGTTCGGCCTTGGCAAGAGGCCTCCCCTGGTGATTTCGGCAGCGGTGATGGCGCTTGCCATATCGGCGATGCACTACACCGCAATGACCGGGCTGACTTATGAACTGACACAAAGCGCGAACACATTGTCGGCTCCCTCGCTCGGTCCGGGAACCCTTGCCATTTTCGTGTCCTGCGTCGCCTTTCTGGTCTCGGGTCTGTTCCTTCTGGCGCTCGTGCCAAACGAAACGGCAACAATCGCGCCTGCAAACCCGGACGGGGATCAGCCCGACACGGAACGGGCACAGGTTTCGGAAAACGGAGACGTTGACCTCGCCCAGGCGGTTGAAGACCCCTCGCGCCGGCCTGCCGCGGGTCTGCAGGCGGTTGCGTCCAAGCCACGCGTGTCGGCTCCCGCTTCAAGACGCACGCTGCCGATCGAACGCGACGGGCAAAAAACCCAGATCAGCGTCTCCGAGATATCCGCCATTCATGCCGATGCCCACTACACCAAGCTTTACGACGGTGAACGGGAACATTTCTGTCCGCTGTCGATCAGCGAAGCCGAACAGCAACTGGATTCCAAGGTCTTCAAGCGGGTCCACCGCAGCCACATCGTGAATCTTTCCCGGGTCACCAGTTTCAAAAGGTCCGGCGATGGAGGTGTGCTGGTGCTGGACGGCAGCGACCCGCAAACGGTGCCGGTCAGCCGGTCCAGATGGAGCCGCATCCGCGAGCGGCTGACAGCTCTTTCAGAGACCTCCGACCAGCCGGATCAGACTGCTCCTGCCGAGTGATACGATCAGGACAGAACCTGCTGCGCGCAGTGTGTGCAGTGCAAAAATATCGATTTTTTGTCGTCATTCGTGCGAATTGCACGAAATGCGTCTCGTTTGGAGGCAAAACAGCCTTTGCCACGCGGGCGCAAAATAAACACCGATCTTTCAGAGACTTTCCCGGAATTCTGTCATTTCCCACTGGCAGCACTCCGTGAAATACGTCAGGCTTTCTGACGCATTTCGTGATCCCAACAGCCGCCTTCGATGTATTGCGAGCGGTGTTCGGTGAATGGCGCCTTGAGTGTGCACTGCACCCCTTATCACTCTTAAGACTGTGACATTCCGCCGCCCAGGTGTGGCGGTCTGCGTTTGCCGATTGACTGAGACTGGACGCGACAGACAGCAAACGGCGCCCGGTTCCGGATATGTCCGGAACGGCGAATGGGAGGAGAGAGAACGTGATCCCCGGTGAATTCACCTATCACAGGCCATCATCGGTGGCCGAAGCCGTTGCCATTCTGGTCAGCCACGGCGACGAAGCCCGGCCCCTGTCCGGCGGCCATAGCCTGATCCCCATGATGAAGCTGCGCATGGCGGCTCCCGAGCACCTTGTCGATCTCGGCGGCATTGCCGACCTTAAAGGCATCAGCGAGGACGGCGGCACAATCACCATCGGCTGCATGACAACACAGCACGAGCTGATCGGCTCGGACCTTCTGGCTGACAAGCTGCCGATTGTCAGGGAAACGTCCCTGCTGATCGCCGATCCTCAGATCCGGTACATGGGAACGCTTGGCGGAAATGTCGCCAACGGCGATCCGGGCAATGACATGCCGGGCCTGATGCAGTGCCTCAATGCTACCTATGTCCTGACCGGACCGGATGGCGACAGGGACGTCGCGGCGCGCGACTTTTATGAAGCTGCCTATTTCACGGCGCTTGCGCCGGAAGAAATCCTGACAGCCGTCAAAATTCCGGTTCCCCCGGCTGGGCACGGCTACGCCTATGAAAAGCTCAAGCGCAAGGTGGGCGATTACGCGACGGCCGCGGCCGCCGTTGTCCTGACGATGAATGGCGGCACGGTTTCGAGCTGTTCCGTTGCCCTGACCAACGTCGCGGACACGCCGCTCTACGCAGCAGACGCAAGCACGATCCTGACAGGGTCAACGCTTGACGACGCAACCGTGAAAAATGCCGTCGCAGCCGCGGAAGCGATTACCGATCCGGCATCGGACGGACGCGGTCCCGCCGAATACCGAACCAAGATGGCCGGCATCATGATGCAGCGCGCGCTTGCCCGCGCCGCCGAACGCGCCAGCGCCTGAGACCCCGACCGAGGGAGAGAAACATGAGTGATATCGAACAGATCCCGGTCACCGTGACCGTCAACGGCAAGAAGGTGCAGCGCTTCGTGGAGCCGCGCACCCTGCTGATCCACTTCCTGCGCGAGGAACTGAACCTGACCGGTCCGCATATCGGCTGCGAGACCTCGCATTGCGGTGCCTGCACCATCGAGATGGACGGCATGTCAGTGAAATCCTGCACGATGTTTGCCGCCCAGGCCAATGGCGCGGAGCTGACCACGATCGAGGGAATGGCCAATCCTGACGGAACACTGTCAGCCCTTCAGGAAGGCTTCCGCCAGATGCATGGCCTCCAGTGCGGCTATTGCACCCCCGGCATGATTACCCGCGCGCATACGCTTTTGAAGGAAAACCCGAACCCGACGGAAGAGGAAATCCGCATGGGGATTGCGGGCAACCTGTGCCGCTGCACCGGTTACCAGAACATCGTCAAGGCGATCCAGTATGCCGCCGACCAGCTCAATCAGCCTGAAACCCAGGAGGCTGCAGAATGAACGACATGACCCCGACACGGGAACAGCGCGAAGCCGCCCTTGAAGGCATGGGCTGCAAGCGCAAGCGCGTGGAAGACGTCCGCTTCACGCAGGGCAAGGGCCAGTATGTGGATGACCTGAAACTTCCGGGCATGGTGTTCGGCGATTTCGTCCGCTCCCCTTATCCGCATGCCAAGATCACCAAGATCGACGCCACCGAGGCGCTGAAAATCCCGGGCGTCATCGCGGTGCTGACCGCCGAGGATCTGAAAGGCGTCAATCTCGCCTGGATGCCGACCCTGGCGGGCGATGTCCAGATGGTCCTGGCCGACGGCAAGGTTCTCTACCAGAACCAGGAAGTCGCCTTCGTCGTCGCGGAAGATCGCTACATCGCGGACGACGCCATCCAGCTGGTGGAAGTGGAATACGAAGAGCTGCCGGTTCTGGTCGACCCGTTCAAGTCCATGGAGCCGGATGCCCCGGTTCTGCGCCCGGACCTGGAAGGCAAGACGGAAGGCGCGCACGGTCCGCGCAAGCACCACAATCATATTTTCAACTGGGAAGTTGGCGACAAGGACGAAACCGCGAAGGCCTTCGCCGAGGCGGACGTGACCATCAACGAGATGATCTCCTATCACCGCACGCACCCGTCACCGCTGGAAACCTGCCAGTGCGTTGCTTCGATGGACAAGGTGAAGGGTGAGTTGACCGTCTGGGGCACGTTCCAGGCCCCGCATGTGATCCGCACGGTCGCCTCGCTTCTGTCGACAATCCCGGAGCACAAGATCCACGTGATCGCGCCTGATATCGGCGGCGGCTTCGGCAACAAGGTGGGCGCGTATCCGGGTTACATCTGCTCGATCGTCGCGTCCATTGTCACAGGCGTCCCCGTCAAATGGGTGGAAGACCGGATGGAGAACCTCTCCACCACGTCCTTTGCCCGCGACTACCACATGACCACGGAAATCGCCGCCAAGAGCGATGGCACCGTGACCGGTCTCAAAGTGCACGTCCTCGCCGACCACGGCGGCTTCGATGCCTGTGCCGACCCATCCAAATGGCCGGCAGGCTTCTTCAACATCGTCACCGGGTCCTATGACTTCCCGGCGGCGCACCTGTCGGTCGACGGTGTTTATACCAACAAGGCACCGGGCGGTGTCGCCTACCGCTGCTCCTTCCGTGTGACGGAAGCCGCTTATTGCATTGAGCGGGCGATGGATGTTCTGGCGCAGAAACTGGGGATGGATCCGGCTGACCTGCGCATGAAGAACTTCGTCAAGGCAGACCAGTTCCCGTATCAGTCGGCGCTTGGCTGGGAATATGACAGCGGCGACTATCACACCGCCATGCAGAAGGCGATGGACACCATCGGCTATCGCGAACTGCGTGCCGAACAGAAAGCCAAGCAGGAAGCCTTCAAGCGCGGTGAAACCCGCGAGATCATGGGCATCGGCGTGTCGTTCTTCACCGAAATCGTCGGCGCGGGCCCGTCGAAGAACTGCGACATCCTCGGTGTCGCGATGTTCGACAGCGCGGAGATCCGCGTTCACCCGACCGGGTCGGTGATCTCGCGCATGGGCACGAAGTCCCAGGGGCAGGGTCACGAAACCACATGGGCCCAGATCATCGCGACGGAAATCGGTATCCCGGCTGCGGATATCATGGTCGAGGAAGGAAATACCGATACAGCGCCCTATGGACTTGGCACCTACGGCTCCCGCTCGACACCGGTTGCCGGTGCCGCGATTGCGCTTGCCGCCCGCAAGATCCGCAACAAGGCCCAGATGATCGCAGCCCATATGCTGGAAGTTTCCGAATACGACCTTGAGTGGGACATCGACGGGTTCCAGGTGAAGGGCAATCCGGAAGCGCGCAAGTCGATGAAGGAAATCGCCTGGGCGGCCTATCACGCACCGCCGCCGAACATGGAGCCGGGACTGGAAGCGGTCAGCTACTATGACCCGCCCAACATGACGTACCCGTTCGGCGCCTATTTCTGTGTCATGGATATCGACGTCGATACCGGCGTTGCCACGACACGGCGCTTCTATGCGCTGGACGATTGCGGCACGCGCATCAATCCGATGATCATCGAGGGCCAGGTCCATGGCGGCCTGACGGAAGCCTTCGCCATCGCGATGGGTCAGGAAATCCGCTACGACGAGACCGGAAACGTGCTCGGCGCCTCGTTCATGGACTTCTTCATTCCGACCGCCGTCGAAACCCCGCATTGGGAGACCGACCACACGGTGACACCGAGCCCGCATCATCCGATCGGGGCAAAGGGTGTCGGCGAAAGCCCGAATGTCGGCGGTGTTCCGGCGTTCTCGAACGCGGTCAATGATGCATTCCAGTTCCTGGGCAGCACCCACATCCAGATGCCCCACGATTCGTGGCGTATCTGGAAGGCCGCCAAGGACCTCGGCGCACACGGCTGAGTGAACAGGTCATCGCGGGACGGCAATCCCTCACCACGCCGGTCCCGCGATGCCCTTCTCCCGTTGCTCCATGGCCCGGGCAAGGCAACCGGACCGGCGCCCTCATGCCGCAAAGCCCCCCGGCACGTTGTGCGGCAACGGCCAGGATTGCCGGGTCAGATCCGGCAATGACCAAGACTGACTATTCAGGTGACCAAGACCAAACGGATGACCAAGACCAGGGAACAATTGGCGAAGGCGCTTTCGGAAACCGGCTATGTCGCGGATGACGGGCTGGCGACGGCGCTGTTGCTGACGGAGATGCTGAACCGTCCGCTGCTTCTGGAAGGGGAAGCGGGTGTGGGCAAGACGGAAGTCGCCAAGGCGCTCGCCAAACTGGAAGACACGGAACTCATCCGTCTGCAATGCTATGAAGGCCTTGATCGCTCCGACGCGATCTACGAGTGGAATTACCAACGGCAACTTCTCGCTATCAAGGCGCGTGAAGGAACCGGTGCGGCGGCGGAGCAGGTGGAGGAGGCCGTCTTCTCCGAAAAATACCTGCTGGAGCGCCCGCTGCTTGCAGCCATCCGCCAGGAAAAACCGCCGGTTCTTCTGATCGACGAGGTCGACAGGGCCGACGAAGAATTCGAAGCGTTTCTGCTGGAGATCCTGTCCGATTACCAGGTCTCCATCCCGGAGCTTGGCACCGTCGAGGCAACCAGCATTCCCCGTGTTGTCCTGACGTCGAACGGCACGCGCGAACTCTCCGATGCGCTGCGCCGGCGCTGCCTCTACCATTATGTCGACTACCCGACGCCTGACCGCGAGGCGCGCATCCTGCTTGCACGTATCGACGGGCTCGATGCCGCGCTCGCGCTTCAGATCGCCGAACTGATGGGCAAGCTGCGCAAGGAAGACCTGGCGAAGGTCCCGGGCGTCGCCGAAACCATCGACTGGGCTGCCGCGCTCCTCGGATTGGGAACCAAGAACCTTCACGAAAGCCGGGAACTCGTTTTCGACACGCTCGCCTGCGTCCTGAAGACCCGCGAAGACCGGTCGCGCGTCACGCAAGAAGTCACGGACCGTCTTCTGGGCAAGGTGGCGTGAAGCTATGGCCGCCGCTCCGACACTGACGAACGAAGAAATCGGGGCAGCCCTCCGGCTGCGCCTTGCCGGATTCGTCCGCTCGCTCAGGGACAGCGGCTTCAAGGTCGGTCTCGCGGAAACACAGGACGCGCTGCGGCTGCTGCAGACCCCGGCCGTGCGCAAGTCGCACACGCTCAAGCGCGCATTCCGGTCCCTCTTTTGCGGCCGGGTCTCGGACTGGAAGGTCTTTGACGAGCTGTTCGATGCCTACTGGGCTGGAAAAGGGGTCAAGTCCGGGGTCAAGGTCTCGGGCAGCAGCTCGAAAAAAAGCATGAAAACGATCCGGGAGCTTATGGACGCACAAGGTTCGCGCCAGAACACGATTGCAGGAGATGTCGAGCGGCAGCCGGGCGAAGAGGACGAGGACACCGACGACAGCCCGTCCGGGCGGCGGGAAGGTGCAAGCATCGCGGACAATCTCGGCCAGGTCGACTTCCGCAAGATGCAGGATCCGGAAGCGACAGCCAAGGCGCACGAACTGGCGGAACGTCTCGCCCGATCCATGCGCGTGCGTCTGACGCGCCGCGACAAGCAAAAGCGCAAGGGACCGCGGCTTGATCTTCGCAAGACCATACGGCACTCGATCGCGCATGGCGGCACGCCGATCGAGCTGATCCGCAAGGGGCCCCGCCAAAGGCAATTGCGGCTGGTGATCCTGCTTGATGCCTCCGGCTCGATGAACAACTACACGGCCGTTTTCACCCGCTTCGTGCATGGCATGCTGGACAATTTCCGCGAAGCCGAAGCCTTCCTGTTTCACACCCGACTTGTGCATGTCTCCTCCGCTCTGTCGGAACGCGACGCGGCACGGGCGCTCGACCGCATGGGGCTGATGGCCCAGGGTGTCGGCGGCGGCACCAAGATCGGAGAAGCGCTTGCCGAGTTCAATCGGTGGCACGCGGCACGGGTGATCCATTCGCGCACCTGCGTGCTGATCCTGTCCGACGGCTACGACACCGGCGCTCCGGATGCTCTCGGCGAGGAAATGGCGAAGTTGAGACGTCGGTGCAAACGTATCGTCTGGCTCAATCCGCTGATCGGCTGGCAGGGCTATGAACCGACGGCGGGCGGCATGCAGGCCGCCCTGCCCCATGTCGACCTGTTCGCGCCGGCACACAATCTCGACAGTCTCGCCGCGCTCGAACCCTATCTGGCATCGTTGTGATCCCATGGGAGAGGAAGACATGAAACACACATCCATCCCCGGCGCACAGGAAGGCGCGGCTCCCGAGCTGACCAGCGACCTCCAGCCCCTTATGAGCCGACTGCAGGACGCCAGCGAGCCCTTTGCCCTGGCAACGGTCGTCAGAACGATTTCGGTCACGGCAGCGAAAGCCGGGGCAAAAGCGGTCATCGCCAGGGACGGCAGCATTGCCGGCGGCTGGATTGGCGGCGGATGTGCGCGCGCTGCCGTCATAAAGGCGGCCAGGGCATCATTGGAAGACGGCGAAACGCGGCTGATCTCGATCCAGCCGGAAGACCTTTTGTCGGATCTCGGCGTTGAGGCCGGGGAAGAGCGCGAAGGTGTGCAGTTCGCCAGGAACATGTGCCCGAGCCAGGGAACGATGGATATCTTCGTGGAACCGGTCCTGCCGCGTCCGAGCCTCGTCATCTGCGGCGCAAGCCCGGTTGCCTTCGCGCTGTCCAGGCAGGCGCCGACCATTGGTTTCGACGTGACGATCTGCGCACCCGCTGAAGATCACGCCGCTTTTCCGGAAGCCGGCCGCCGGGTCGAGAGCCTTGGACCCGATGCGATCGGGAATGCGGATACCTATATCATCGTCTCCACCCAGGGACGCGGCGACCTGCCGGCGCTCGAAGGCGCACTCTCCGTGCCCGTCCGCCATATCGGTTTTGTCGGCAGCCGCCGCAAGATCAAAGCCCTGAAGGACAAATTGCGGGAAAAGGGCGCTAGCGAACCTGAGCTGGAGCGCATCGAGGGGCCTGCCGGGCTCGATCTCGGTGCGATCACACCTGAGGAAATTGCCCTGTCGATTCTCGCGGAACTGCTCGTGATCCGGCGCAGGGGCCAGCGCCAGACCGACATCCAATATATCTGACAATTCAATCGGAGTACCCCACATGCAAATGAACGACAGCCAAAGGATCGAAGCCCCGAGACAGAAGGTCTGGGAAGCCCTGAACGATCCGGACGTGCTGAAAGCGTCGATCCCCGGCTGCGAAGAACTGACCAAGCATTCCGACACGGAGATGGAAGCAAAGGTCAAGCTGAAGGTCGGTCCCGTGAAGGCGACATTCGGCGGCAAGGTAACGCTGAACGATCTCGATCCGCCCAACGGTTACACCATCGAGGGCGAGGGATCGGGCGGTGTCGCCGGCTTTGCGCGCGGCGGCGCCAAGGTTCGGCTCGAAGAAGACGGGCCGGACGCAACGATCCTGCACTATGACGTCGATGCCAAGGTCGGCGGCAAGCTTGCTCAGCTCGGTGCTCGCCTGATCGATTCAACCGCAAAACGGCTGGCAGGCGAATTCTTCACGGCCTTCGCCGAACAGGTCGCGCCAAGCGCACCTCAGGAAGACACTGCCGAAAACGCTGATGCGGCAGAAGCTCCTGAACAGAAGAAGGGATGGCTCGGCGGTCTCTTCGGCGGCAAGAAATCGGAAGCACAGACGGAAGAACCCGTTACTTGATCTTCACGGCGCCCGGGCTCGCACTTGCCGGGGCGCTGCGTGTCCGAGGGAGGAACACATGCAAAACCCGCAATCCAGAAGCACTGCCGCCCTGCGCGAAATCCGGCAGGATCCGTCACTCATGCTCGCGCTGGCAACGGGAACGGTGCTGACCGCATTCCTGCTGACTGTTCACGCTTGCTGCATCGGCCCTGCAACGCCGGATCACCTGGCCGCGCTGCTGCAGATCTGCTCGCCGCTGGGTTGAGACACGCAGTTTTCCGGATTTGCCGTCCCGGTTTGACGCGCAAGCGGCAAGACCGGGAACCGGCACTCATTTCGGCCAAAGACTAAAAGAAGAATGAGAGACAAGTGGTTACTGGGTTCCGGTCTTCCGCTTTGCTTCAGCCGGAATGACAAGTCTGTTGACGGGAAGTCGCTTAATAAGACCCGTGTCTGCTAAGTCGAACGTCGGGCAATGGATTGCCAGATCAAGTCTGGCAATGACGGGCGATGGGCACGTTTCCAGCGCGAGCACACTTCGATCTGAACAAACAGAAGCCGTTCAAAACACGGACCGAAACCCACCCATCACCTTTCGTCGTATTTCCTGATCAGGCAGGAGCCTTGATCTTGCGCAGGTAGGGCAGGACTGCGTCGAACTCGCCGAACTTGGCGCGCGCATCATCGTCGTTCACGCTCGGCGGAATGATGACATCTTCGCCGACATTCCAGTTGGCCGGCGTTGCCACGCCCTTTGACGACATCTGCAGGGCATCGAGAGCACGGACGACCTCGGCAAAGTTCCGCCCGACAGTCATCGGGTAGGTCATCGACAGTTTCAGCTGCTTGTCCGGCCCGATGATGAACACCGAACGGACGGTTGCGCTGTGTGCCGGGGTGCGGCCGTCCGGAAGGTAGGCTTCTGCAGGCAGCATGTCGAACAGCTTGGACACTTTCAGGCCTTCATCTGCGATGATCGGGAAGCCCGGGGTCGCACCGGAAACCTTCTCGATGTCGACTTTCCATTTCTTGTGATCTTCCGCGTTGTCGACGGAGACGCCGATAACCTTGGTCCCGCGCTTTTCCCACTCGTCCTTCAGTTGGCCGACGACTCCGAACTCTGTCGTGCAGACCGGTGTGAAGTCCTTGGGGTGGCTGAACAGAATGGCCCAGCTGTCACCGATCCACTCATGGAAGCTGATCGGGCCCTGATCGGTCTCGGCGGTAAAATCCGGCACGGTGTCATTGATGCGAAGCGACATGGAAAAAATCCTTTCGGGTATTTGCGAAAGCGACAGACAGCCTCCCGCTGAATGCGATGCTTTACCTTGGGTCAGGGCCCATTGATTTGGTTGAATTGGCGCAGCAAACGGCGATGAGCTGCAAGGAAAAGCGCGACAAGCGTGCGTTCTGCCCGGTCGAGCGGTTTGACGGTGCGGATCGAAGCCGTTTTTGCGTCCTGCAGGGATAGGGTGATTTTGCCCGGCAACGTCGTTGCAAACCCTTGGAAACCGGACGGTTTCCAGCAGCTTTGCGCCTCGTATCCGAACAAATTCATCCCTACCAATTCATCCAAATCAATGGGTCCTGACCCTATGTCTTCCGCGCCCGATGAGCAATGGCCTCACCGTTGATTATCTCTTCTCTGACGCAACAGACACTGGTCCGAGCTTACCACTCCGGTGGAAAATGGAAATGTTTCCCAATACCCATCGGGCGGCAGCGCTATGCGCCCCATGTGTCGCTCAGCCTGTAGCCTTCCGGCCAGGGGTCTGCCGGGTCGAGCATGTGCTGATGAATACCGGTAATCCAGCCCCGCCCGCTGATCTGCGGCACGATACCGGCCTTTTCTCCAACCGTCGCGGTGCCGAGGATCTTGCCGGTAAATGTCGAGCCGATGATGGAGCGCGCTTCGAATTCCTGTCCGACGCGCATCTGGCCCCTGGCCGCCATCAGTGCCATGCGCGCGGAGACAGCGGTTCCGCAAGGCGACCGGTCCACCTTGCCGGGCTGGATCGCAATGGCGGAGCGTCCGGTGAAGCCCATTTCGGTCGGGCTCAGAGGACCGCAGAACGCACAGAAAGAGATGTGGTTCCAGTCCGGATTTTCGGGATGGGAAAACCCGAGCTGCTCGTTGGCAGCGTTGGTGATGCGCACGCCGAGCCTGGCGATGTCTCCCGCTTCGCTTTCGTTCATGGCAAGGCCGAGTGCTGCCGCGTCGACGACCACAAAACTGTCACCGCCGAAAGCCGTATCAACCGTCAGGGTCCCGATGCCTTCGACCTCAAGGGCGACATCCATCTTGTCCGCAAAGCTTGCGACATTCCGGACGTGGATCCTTTCCGCCTTGCCATCGCGGCAATCGGCGGTCAGGCGCACCAGCCCGCCGGGGGCCTCGAGGACCAGTTCCGTGACGGGCTCGGTCATGGGCAGAACGCCGCTGTCCAGGAGCACGGTTGCAACGCAGATCGAATTCGATCCGGACATGGGCGGGGTGTCTTCCGGCTCCATGATGATGAAGGCCGCATCTGCGTCCGGATGTTTCGGCGGCACAAGCAGATTGACGTGCCGGAACACGCCGCCACGCGGCTCGTTGAGCATGAAGCGCCGCAAGGTCTGGTCGCTTGCAACGAAGCTGCGTTGCTCCCAGATCGTTGCGCCCGGAGGCGGTGCGACCCCGCCGACGATGACATCGCCGACCTCTCCCTCCGCATGGCAGGAGATTACGTGAATTGTCTTGCTGCTGCGCATGTTGATTGCCTCATGAATAGCGGGCGACGGGTTCACCAAGCGCCTCGAAAATCGGTGTGACGCCAAGGCCGGGACGATCGGCCGCCGTCATACGGCCGTTCACGCGCTTCGGAGCGCCCTCGGCGATGTCCACGGTGCCGTAGCTGTTGAAGTCCGTCGCCGAGAAAGTGAATTCCGCCGGTGTCGACCTTGCCAGATGCGCGATGGCCGCCGTTGTGATATCGCCGCCCCAGGTATCCTCGATGGTCATCGGTATGCCGTGCGCAACGCACAGGTCGCGCATCAGCTTGGCCCGGGTCAGCCCACCAACCTTGGATATCTTAAGATTGATGCAGTCCATGGCATCCTCCGCAAGGCTGCGCACGAGGATGTTCGGGCCGTCGATGACCTCATCGAGCACAAAGGGAAGTCCGGTCCGCCTGCGGATCGAGAGACACTCTTCGTAGGTCATGCAGGGCTGTTCGATGTAAACGTCGAGCGAGGCAACCGCACCGACCACCCGGGCCGCCTCGTGTCGGGTCCAGCCGGTATTGGCGTCTGCGACAAGCAGGTCCGAGGGTTTCAGAACATCACGCGTTGCCTGGATGCGCGCGATGTCCTCATTGGCGTCGCCGCCGACCTTCAACTGAAACTTGGTGTAACCCTCCGCAGCGTAACCTTCGATTTTCCGCGCCATGACATCGGGCGCTTCCTGGCTGATGGCACGGTAGAGCACGACATCGTCCTGCGCCGATCCGCCAAGGAGCGCATAGACCGGCTGGTTTGTCGCCTTTCCAAGAAGATCCCAACAGGCGATATCAACCGGTGCCTTGGCATAGGGATGTCCACGCAGGGCGGCATCCATGGTGCGATTGATCTCACCGATGTTGAGCGGGTCCTGGCCGATGAGCCGGGGCGCAAGCTCGTCAAGGCCCGCCCTTACACCGCGCGCGAAACTCGGCAGATAGGCTGACCCGAGCGGACAGCATTCGGCATAGCCTTTCAGGCCCTCGTCGGTCACGATTTCAACGACCGTGCTGTCGAACACCTCGACAAAGTTCCCGTTCGACCAGCTGTATCGCCCTTCCTTCAGCGGCAGATCGACCTGGAAGACATTGATCGCAGAGATTTTCATCGGTCTCTCCTCAAAATCGGCATGTGGAAAACGGTGTCAGATCGATAGGCGGAACCGTGTCCTCGACGAGGTGTGTCACCAGTTCAGCCGTCCCGGCTGATTGTGTCAGACCCAGGTGGCCATGTCCGAATGCATAGATGACACGGCGGTCCCTTGGCGAGCGGTCGATGACGGGAAGACTGTCCGGCAAGGACGGACGAAAACCCATCCATTGCCGCCCGCCGTCGCATTTCAACGCGGGAAGAAACTGCTTGGCTTTGCCCAGCAGCGTCCGCGCGCGCCGGTAATCCGGCGGCAGCGACAAGCCACCAAGCTCGACGGCACCGCCAACCCTGATGTCATCACCGATGCGGGTGACCACGAAGCCATGCCCGGGGAAGGTCAGGTGAGTTTTCAGATCAAAAGCCCCCGCGCCAAGCGTCGTGTTGTAACCCCGTTCTGTTTCCAGCGGAAAACGGTCACCGATTGTCGCGGCAAGCCTGTGGGACCAGGCACCGGCGCAAATGATGATCTGACCGGCGCATATCTCGACCTTCGAGCCTGACAAACCGGCAGAAGTTTCGCTCAAGCTGAGCGAATCGACCTCAGCACTTTCAATTCTGCCCCCGCGCGACAGGAATGTTTCCGTCAGGGTCTTGAGCCAAAGCGCCGGATCACAGGCATTGATCCAGTCCGGGGTGAAACCGGCATGGGTGAAGCGCGCGTCGATACCCGGCTGGAATGCGGCAATCGCCTCCGGCGTTTCCAACAGTTCGAAGTCTATGCCGTGTGCCCGGCGAAGGTCCCAGGAAGACAGGCTGGCCCGGTATTCACGCTCGCCTTCATAGAGTTGAAGCTGGCCTTCCCGGCGGAAAAGGTGCTCCGTTGCCGTTTCCCGGATGAGCTCTTCCAGCGCCTTTCGTGCCATTTGCATCAGATCCGCCTGGGCCTTTACCGAGCTCCGGTACCGGTCCGGCCGGCTTGCGCGCCAGAAACGGAGCAGCCAGGGCACCATGTTCAAGGCGTATCGAGGCGGGACAGACAGGGGTCCGAGCGGGTCCAGCAGCCACTTGGGTGCCTTCTTCATGATGCCGGGCGTGGCCAGTGGCTCGATATCGGCAAAGGCAAAGGCACCGGCGTTCATTTCCGACGTTCTCGGCGTGCCGTCATCGCGGTCGAGCACAAGCACCGAGCGCCCGGTCGTCTGCAGCCGGAGTGCGGCCGTGATCCCGATAATCCCGGCCCCCACGACAACAATGTCCTCTTTCTTCTCTTTCATCCGCGCTTCCACGACACGCTCAATGCAACAGCTCAGAACCTAAAAGCGAATTCCGCTGCGATAGGGATCTGCCGGATCGAACCTGAGCGCGGCATCCGAGGTGACAAACGCCTGTCCGGTGATCGTCGGGACGACGCCTGAGCCGGTACCGTTCCGGTAACTGGCTGTGTAGGTGCTGCCGATGATACTTTCCTGAACCCAGTCCTGCCCCGGCGCGAGCAGCCCGTCTTCGGCAAGGCAGGCCAGCTTTGCCGAACATCCGGTGCCGCAAGGCGACCGGTCATAGGCTCCGCCCGGGCACAGGACAAAGTTGCGGCTGTCTGCATCCGGGTTCACCGGGGGTCCGAAAACCTCAATGTGATCGATCCAGGCACCGTCTTTGCCCGTGACCCCGTTCTTTTCCAGAGTTTCACGGATCTTCAGGGTCAGATCGGTGAGCGGCCGGATATTCTGCGGGACGAGGGCGACCGGGCTTTCCCTGACAAGAAAAAACCAGTTGCCGCCCCAAGCGACATCGCCCGTGACCGGGCCAATGCCGTCAACATCGACGGTGACATCCTTCAGGTGGCGATAGCTTTCGACATTGGTGACGGAAACCGTGTTGGCATCATGGAGCAGGAGTTCAACCACCCCGACGGGGGTTTCAATGCTGTGCCGGCCGGGTCCGACACGGTCCAGATAGGCAAGGGTCGCACCGAGACCGATAGAGGCGTGGCCGCACATGCCCAGATTCTGAAGGTTGTTGAAAAAGATAACCGACGCGGCGCAATCGCTCCGGGTCGGCGGCAGCAGGAACGCGCCGATAATGGCGTCGTGACCGCGCGGTTCAAGAACAACAGAGGCGCAGAAATCCAGGTGATCTGCCTCAAGGCGCGCGGCTCGTTCCGCAAGCGGTCCCGGTCCGAGATCCGGGCCGCCTTCGATCACGACCCGGGTCGGTTCTCCCGCCGTGTGACTGTCGATCACGCGCATTCGGCGGTCACTCCTCCTTGCCGTGACCAGTCGGCATACCAGGCCTTGAAGAGCGCGTATTGCGCCTCCGCATAGTTGCGCTGCGCATCGGACAACGCGTCGGTCTCGTTGAAATGCAGCCGGTAGGCGTCTTCGCCATTCAGAACCATCAGGTGCTTGTAGTAAAGGACAAGGTCAGGGCCCTCGTCGAAGCTGGACAGGACCGCCATGGCGTCTTCCAGTTCCTGGGCGCGTTGGCGCGCCTCGACATGCCCTTCGGCCGCTTTCCGGCACAGCCGCGCCAGATGCAGAACTTCTTTCGGGATTGCATTGCCGATGCCGGTGATTGCACCGGTTGCACCGCAGTTGACATAGCCGTGCAGGACCGCCGTATCGACGCCGACCATCAGGGTGACGTCCTTATCCTGGGAGGTGATGTTCTCGGCGGCATAGCGCAGATCTTCCTTGCCGCCGAATTCCTTGAAACCAACGAGATTCGGAAACGCCTTGCGCAGTTCGAAGAAGAGATCGGCACGCGTTGCAAAGCCGTAATAGGGGCTATTGTAGATCACGGCGGGCAACGAACGGGCGGCAGAGAGGATCGCGCCGAAATGACTGCGCTGCGCGGCCGCCGAACTGCCGCGCGACAGCACCCGCGGGATGACCATCAGGCCATGCGCCCCGACTTCCGCACCGTGCCGCGCATGCGCGACGGCCGACGCCGTGTTGATTGCGCCCGTGCCAACGACAACGGGCACACCCGCACGCACGAGGCGTTCGACGCCTTCCATGCGTTGCGCATCGGTGAGCAGCGGCCAGTCCCCCATCGAACCGCAATAGACAACCGCCGACATGCCTGCCGCGATCAGTTCCTGACCCTTGGCAACGAGCGCATCGTAGTCCGGTGTGCGATCCGGCAGGCAAGGGGTCATGAGGGCCGGCATCAATCCGGAAAAGACGTTCGTGGTCATCGATCACTCCTTGCAACTGATCTTGCGCTTTCAATCCGCATCCGCCGCGACGGCGCGGTTCATCCAACATTCCAGGCCTTCGGGGCACCAGGCCCCCGCGACCGTTGCCGGGAAGCGCTGCTGCCACGCGTGGCACGGCTTGCCTGGTTTCACCTGCACTCGCGCCCTGCCCGGCGGCGTGCCCCCCGGACCTGACAGCCTGAAGCGATTTGCGGCACCGATCGACAGCCGCTTCCGCCGGAAAGGCTGATGTCAGGGATTGATAAATCAGATTGGATCCAATATTCAATATGAAATATCCAAAAAATGACATGGCCTGCTGAACGCGAGTTCCGTGCAACCAATGAGGAAATGGTTCTTGAAACTGACATCGATGGATATTTCCGCGACAGCCTCCGCCTCATCGATCGTCTTCGAGGCCCTGCGCAAGGCGATTATTCAGGGTGAACTTGAAGAAGGCGAACCGTTGCGCCAGGACGAAATCGCCCGGCTCTTCAACACAAGCCGCATACCGGTCCGCGAGGCGATATCCCGGCTGGAAGAACAGGGGCTCGTCAAGACAAGGCGCTACAAGGGTGCCGTGGTGACCGAACTCTCCCCCCGTGAGACCGAGGAAATCTTCAATCTACGGGCGCTCCTGGAACCGGAGATCATCCGGAATGCCGTTCCGCGAATGACACCGGATCTGCTTTCGGACGCGCGCGAGAAATGTGCGGCTTTTTCAGCATCGCAAGACCCGATGGCGTGGGGTGACCTCAACCGGGATTTTCATGAAACACTCTACAGCGCGAGCGATCTGACATTTTTCAAGGAGATTGCGCGCAACGCAATCGACCGGGTCGAACGCCAGATCCGTGCCCAACTGGTCATGTCGAACGGCATGGAACGCGCCGGCATGGAGCATGACCAGATCATCGATGCCTGCGCGGCGGGAGACGCCGGCAAGGCGGCCGATCTGACACGCCGCCACATCGACGGCGCCAAGGCATCGCTTCTGAAACACCTGACCAAGGTCTGACCATCCGGTTTCGGCGAAGGCTTGACGGATACCATTGACTGTTATTATATAGCCATATGGCTATACATTATCAAAACGAGATGGATCGCGCCTTTCATGCGCTCGGGGACGGCACACGGCGCGAGATCATATCCATGCTCGCAAGAAGCGGGGCACAATCCGCGAACCAGTTGCGCGCACCCTTCAACGTGGCCCAACCGACGATCTCCAAACATCTGAAAGTGCTCGAAACCGCCGGTCTTGTTCGCCGCGAAGTCGCCGGACGGGTGCATCTGTTCCATCTGGAAACCGCGCCGTTGCAACAGGCCGAAGACTGGATTGCAAGCCATCGCAGCTTCTGGGAAGGAACGCTTCGCCGCCTCGATCAGTTTGTCGGCGCGATGGACCCGGAGGACGGCACATCATGACCGGGACGCCCGTTCCCCTGATCGTCCGCAGAACCATCAGGGCGCCGCGCGCAAAAGTCTTCAGCGCTTTCCGCGATGCGGACACACTCACGCAATGGTTTACACCCGACCCGGGCATCACGGTGGAAGCGCTGGAGTTCGTTTTTGAACAGAATGGCCGCTTTCACTTGCGTTACCTGATGCCCGACGGCCGGACACCCCGTGTTGCGGGGGTCTTTCAGGATATCGAGCCATCCCGGTTCATCAAAATGACCTGGGAATGGCAGGCGCCCGATCCACTGGAGAATATACCCATGTCGGTCAGTTTCCGGTTGCTGGACGTAGCGGACGGCACCGAGGTCGTCGTCATTCACGAGGGCATTCCGTCCGACCAGGCCTGCACCATCCACGCCGAAGGCTGGGAAGCAACGCTCAGAATCCTGCAAACCTTTCTCGCACGGGAGACCCGGTCATGAGAGATATCGCCGCCCTGACCTTCGTCACGCTGGACGGCGTGATGCAGGCCCCCAGCATGCCGGACGAAGACCGTAGCGGTGGTTTCGATCAGGGTGGATGGGCCGCGCCCTACTGGGAGGGCGTGATGGAGCAGGTACAGGTGGAGGCGATGGCCGAGCCGTATGACATGCTTTTCGGCCGCAAGACCTTCGACCTTTTCGCCGGTCACTGGCCCGACGTGGAAGACAATCCGGTCGCCGGCATGATGAACGCTGCCAGGAAATATGTCGTGACATCTTCCAAACAACCGCTTGCCTGGAGCAACGCCAGGCCGGTTTCCGGCGACCTGGCAAAAAGCATATCGGAATTGAAATCACGTGCAGGACCGCTTCTTCAGATACACGGAAGCTGGCAGTTGCTCCAGTTTCTTGTCGGCCAAAAGCTCATCGACGAGTTCCGGCTCTGGACATTCCCGGTCATTGCCGGGTCGGGCAAGCGGCTTTTTGCAGACGGCACGGTGCACCAGGATCTGAAACTCACCAAAACGGCCCCCTGTTCCAACGGCGCGATCATGAGCATCTACAGACGCGGCTAGCCGCCCGGAGTTTGCATGCCGCCGCCAAAATGCGCGCGCCACCGCTCACAACGCGCCGCATCGCGCGCCTCGTAGACCTTCAATGCCTCCTGTGCGGTCATGTCGAAACCGACCTCGGTGCCCTCGCCAAGTGCGACCAGGCGCATTGTGTACCACGCTGTCACGGCACCCGCGGGCGGCGCATCGAAAACGGGATAGACCGGATCAGCACCAGATCCATTCAGCCACGTGTTTGCAAGGTTCGGTTCAAGCACCATGGCACGCGCCAGGCCGACCGCGTCGGCAACGCCGTTTTCAATCACCTTCACTGCTTCGGCACGGGTTTTGATGCCACCGGTCAGCATGACCGGGATGTCCGTGACCGACCTGGCGCGGCGCGAGAAATCCGCAAAGTAGGGCCCGGTTGCCGACACGCCATCGGAGCTTGCGGGAGCACCTGGGAAATAGGTGCCGCCGCTGATGTCTATGAGATCCAGCGATGTCCGGTCCAGGAGGCGCACCACTTCGAGCGCCTCTTCCTCGAGGAGGCCGCCCTCCAGCTTGTCGGTCGCGTTGATCTTGATGGCGATCGGAAATGCCGGCCCGACCGCCGTCCGAACCGCGTCGATGACCTCACCGATCACGCGGAACCTGTTTTCGACCGATCCGCCATAGGCATCCGTCCGCCGGTTGAACAGCGGCGACAGGAACTGGCTGAAGAGGAAGCCGTGACCTGCGTGGATCTGGACCCCGCCAAAGCCGGCCCGCCGGGCACGGGCGGCAGCCACGGCATATGTTTCGGGCAGGACCCGGATCTCCTGCGCGGTCATGCCCTCGCACCTCAAGCCCGCAACATCAAGGGGTGACGGACCCTTCGGACGGCTGATTGGCGCATGCGCCAGCGCTCCCGCGTGGCCGAGCTGCGGCCAGACCTGTGCGCCGTCAGAAGAACCGCGCTCGGCAAGCCGCCGCAACCCGGTCATGTCACTCAACGGACCAAGAACGAGATTGCCGGGCTTTTCAGGGAAATGCGGATTAGTCTGCACTTCGCCGATCAGCGACAGGGCAGCCCCTCCCTCCGCCCAGCGTTCATAGAGCCGGACCTGCAGGTCCGTCGGATTGCCCTGGCCGTCACCGAGCGAATCGGACATGGCCGCCTTGACCAGGCGGTTTTTCAATGCAGCGCCGCAGGGCAGGCGCAAGGGCGTTCCGATCCCGCAAAGAGCCTCTTTGTCACTCTCAACCATTTCATCCTTCCATCGAAATATTTCGATATATCTTGACGCGAACTGCGGTTCCGGAGCAGCCACGAAGGCATCAGGTTTTCGACAACTCGTCCTGAACCGCCTTTAAAAAGACCTGAATGTTCGCCTCGTTGCGCCTGTAGAATGTCCATTGGCCATGCCGTTCGGCTGTGACCAACCCGGCCTGTTTCAAGAGCCCCATGTAATTGGATACGGTCGACTGGGAGAGCCCTGCCTTTTCCTGGATATAGCCGACACACACGCCCTCCAGGTCCGCGTGCTCGGGCAGCGCAGGCGGGAAGTTCGACCGGTCCTTGAGCCATTCGAGGATCCTGCGCCGGATAGGATTGTTGAGGGCTGCTATCGCATTTTCTATGTCCATATATCGAAATATCTCGATATTCATCTGTTTGTCAATCGTGTTTGGTGTGACTTGGCATGTGATCGAGGCTGCGGCCGTGTCACCGGTCCCGGCCGGCGACAGTGTGTGGCGATTTCCATGGAAGAGGCATCCATCGATATACAAAATCAAAGACGTGAAAAGGGATGTACAGTTTGGACCCAGCGCGGCAATGTGTGATCTGCGAGCGTAACCAAGACACCTGGCTCTCATGGATCGATTTCTGGCGTTCGGTGAAAAACTAACAACGCACCGCCTGACCATACAGCTTGCGTACCGTGTTATTCGGGAACTGAACAAGACAAGACCGCTGCCGGTCAAAGATCGTTTGGGAGTTTGTTCATGAGACTTCTGGTCATCAATCCGAACACATCCGAAAGCGTTACCGAGAAAATTGCGGCCGTTGCGCGCGAAGCGGCTGCCAACGGAACGGAGATCGAATGCGCCACTGCCCATCGCGGCGTGCCGTATATTGCCACGCGCGCCGAAGCGATGATTGGGGGGCAAATGGTCCTCGAAATTCTTGCTGAGCGGGCAGACAATTTTGATGCGGCGATCATCGCCGCGTTCGGAGATCCCGGGCTTGGCGGCGCGCGCGAACTGTTCGATATCCCGATTGTCGGTCTGGCGGAAGCGTCGGTGTTGATGGCGTGTCCGCTCGGACGAAACTTCTCGATCGTTTCCTTTTCGTCTCGTTTGGAGCCCTGGTTCCGGGAATGCATCGCCTGGCATGGGCTAACAGAGCGCCTGGCCAGCATTCGCATGCTTGATGCGCCCGTTTCTGACGTTGCCGGTATCCAGGCTGCGCAGGCCGATCTTCTGGTTGAATTGGCTGAGCGGGCGATCAACGAGGATGGCGCGGAGGTCATCATTCTGGCAGGCGCACCGCTGGCCGGGCTGTCGACCCTTGTTCGCGACCGGATTGCTGTGCCGGTTGTTGAAGGCGTAGCGGCAAGTATCAAGGTGGCTGAGGGTCTTGTGGCCCTGAACCCCCGCAAACCGACCTCCGGTTCGTTCCGCCAGCCAATTCCCAAACCCGCTACCGGGCTAGCGGATGCGCTTTCCCATCTCATCGAAACCGGCCGCTTGAAATAGGCACCTTGTGCCGCGAACACCTGAAGTTGCCCGCCGAAGTCTGACGGCACCCGATTTCGCAAAGCGCCATTGCGCTCGTTCCAGCTGAGGGTCTATCAAGGCCCGACACCAACGAACAGGAGATCCAAGATGGCGCGAACGGCAATTCTTTCCGATTACTGGCGATCCTCGGCCAGTTATCGCGTTCGCATCGCGCTGAACCTGCTGGATATTCCTACCACGCTCAAGCCGGTCAACCTGCTGAGCGGCGATCACCGCTCCGACGGCTATCTGGCGCAGAACCCGCAAGGGCTTTTGCCGACACTTGAGATCGACGGCAAGGTTCTGACACAGTCGCTGGCCATCATCGAATACCTGCATGCGACAACAGATGGGTCCTCGCTGCTGCCTGGCGATATCGACGGCCAGTACCGGGTCCGCCAGCTCTCCTATGCCATTGCCATGGAGATCCACCCGGTGTGCAACCTCAGCGTCGCTCAACACGTCCTGGACCTGACCGGCGGCGGCAACGACACCAGAGCGGAGTGGATGCGTCACTTCATTCAAAAAGGTCTCGCCACCTTCGAGGAACTGCTGCAGACGTCGGAGGGCCCGTTCTGTTTCGGCGCACACCCGAGCATGGCCGACTGCTGCCTGATCCCGCAGCTTTACAATGCCGATCGCTGGGGGGCCGACATTTCCGGTTTCAGGAGAATTGGCGAAGCTGCAGATGCGGCGCAGGAGATGAAGGCCTTTCAGGATGCACACCCGGATGCGGTTGGCGCACCCCCAGGCTGAAACCAGCCAAAAGCAGCTTGCATCGACCGGATGCGACCCGGTAAACGGTTGGTCACTTCGCAAATTCGCAACTTCATCTGAAAAAAATCATGACCGCTCTTCCAAAGATTCTCGTCGCTCCGACCGGTGCGCGCCGGGGCAAGTCAGACCATCCCGCGCTTCCGGTGACGATCGAAGAAATCATCGAGACCTGCCGCGCCTGTGCGTCGGCCGGGGCGGGCGGCGTCCACGCCCATATCCGGGCCGATGATGGATCGCACAGCCTCGATCTTGAACGCTACCGGACTCTCGTTGCGCGGCTTGAGGAAAACTTCCCGGGCTGGTTCGTTCAGGTCACGAGCGAGGCCGCCGGCCGCTACGATGCGGCCGAACAGAGGACACTCATACGATCGCTCAAGCCGAAGGCCGTGACCGCGGCGATCCGGGAACTCGTACCGGATGCGGCGGCCGAGCCGGATGCAAAGGTGCTTTATCACTGGGCGCGGGACAACGACGTCACGATCCAGCATATCTGCTTCGACCTGAAGGACATGGAGCGGCTGATCGGCTTCATCAGGGATGGCACCATACCGGGCAGCTCCCATCAGGTGCAGCTGGTACTCGGATCCTATGACGGCAGCAAGGTAAGCCGGCCGGAAGACATCGAACCTTTCATCGAACCGATGCTTGCGCTCGGGCAAACGCAGAACTTCGACTGGATGCTGTGCGCCTTCGGCAGAGAAGAAACCGATTGCCTGCTGCGCACGCTTGAGCTTGGCGGCAAGGCACGGATCGGTTTTGAGAATTCGCTCTGGAACCGGGACGGGAGCGTTGCCCGCGACAATGCCGAGCGGGTCGAGGAACTTGTCAGCCTGGCCCGCGCATCCGGCCTCAAGGTCTGAGGAAGGGCCGGCCCCGGTTTCGAGACCGGCATGTCCTCGTTCGTGACTACGGCATCGGGATGTCGTTCACATATTTCGGAACGTGATAGCCACGCTGAACGGCCGGCCGCTCCGCGATCCTCAGGTACCAGTCCTTCACATTGGGATAGGCGGCAAGATCGATTTCCTGCCATTCGAAGCGGGAAACCCAGGGCCAGCAGGCCATGTCCGTGATCGAGTATTCGCCCTTGCCGTCACCGGCAATATAGTCCTTGCCTTCCAGCTGGGTGTTGAGCACCCGGTAAAGGCGCTGGCCTTCGGTCGCGTAGCGCTCCTCGGCGTAGTCCGACTTGCCCTTGTTGTATTTCACGAAGTGATGGACCTGACCCAGCATCGGTCCCAGCCCGCCCATCTGCCACATCAACCATTCGATGGCTTGCCAGCGGGCTGCCCCTTCCGGCATGAATTTCTTATGTTTTTCCGCCAGATACAGCATGATGGCGCCGGTTTCCATCATGGTGATGCCGGTTTCCGTATCGACGATCGCGGGGATCCGGTTGTTCGGCGCGATCTTCAGAAAGTCCGGTTCGTGCTGCTCGCCCTTGCCGATATCGACCGCATGGGCCGTGTATTCCACGCCGAGTTCTTCCAGGAGAATGGAGACCTTTCTGCCGTTTGGCGTGGTCCATGTATAGAATTCGATCACGTTTCTCGCCCTTTCACTCTGTCTCCGGTTACAGCGAGGCAGCGCCCCCGCATCACAGCGACGAACGCGGAAAGGCCGCCGAACGGCCTTTCCCCGTCTTCCGGATATCTTCGTTATGCGCCCGGGACCTTCATGCCCATGAAGTCGACCATGACCTGGTCGCGATAGGCCGGACGCTCGCACAGGCGATCATAGTAGGCCCGCAATCCGGGCAGGTCCGCCTTTTCGAAGTCGAGTTCGTAATAGCGATAGAGCAGGCTGCCGATCTGGTAATCGACAAGATTGAGCTTGTCGCCGCCCACATACGGTCCTTCGATCAGATCCTGAAAGACCTTCATCGACTGCTTGAGCGCTGCAACGGCGCCCGTAACACCGGCCGTATTCCGCTCGGTCGCCGGTGTGCGGATAAGCTGCCAGAACAGCGTCGGGATCAACGGCGTGTAGATATGCTGGCGGGACATGTCGGCCCAGCGCTCGATTTGCGCGGCGGCCATCGGATCGGACGGATGACCGCCATAGCGGCGCATGATGTACCTGAGAATCGTGACCGATTCCGACAGGACCTCACCGTCCTGTTCCATCACGGGCACCAGTCCGAGCGGGTTCATGGCCAGGTATTCAGGCGTGTCGTTGCCGCCGAACGGGCCGCCGACATCCAGGCGCTCATACTCAACACCGAGTTCCTCAAGGCACCAGACCACGGGCTGTACGTTTGCCGACGATATGCGGCCATGAATTTTGATCATCGTTTCGATATCCCTGTAATGCTGAAGTCGCCCCGGAGGCGGCGCTGTCGGATCATCACCATTTCAGCGCGCACAACAAACCCTCAATTGACAAAAAGACGTGATCGTCAGGCCTAATCTGTTTGCCGTGCATACCAAGGCTTGGCTGACACAAGCAAAATCAGGCATCTGACGCACACCGGTGTGTCAGATGCAGCGACCGCCATCGACCTCCATGGCGACACCGGTGACCATGCCGGCTTCGTCGGAGCACAGGAAACAGGCGGCGTTGCCCATGTCTTCCGGGGTCGAGAACCGCCCGATGGGGATCGTGGACAGGAACTTTGCCCGCATTTCGGGCGTGTCTTCTCCCATGAAACTTTTCAGGAGCGGTGTTTCGCCGGCGACGGGACAGATGGCATTCACCCGGACGCCTGACGGCGCCAGTTCCACCGCCATGGTCTTGGTCGCCGTGATCATCCAGCCCTTCGATGCGTTGTACCAGTTGAGCTTTGGGCGCGGGCTGAGACCCGCGGTGCTGGCCACATTCAGGATCGCGCCCTTGCCGGCCGCAGTCATGGCCGGAACGAAATGGCGGGCAGTCAGATAGACCGACTTGCAGTTGACCGCGAACACCTTGTCGAATTCCTCTTCGCTGACGTCCTGCATCGGCATCGGCAAGTGCGTGATACCGGCATTGTTGACGAGAATGTCGACCGGCCCAAAGAGACCCGCAGAGTGAGCGGCCAGCGCCGCGACGCTTTCATTCGAGGCGACATCCACATGGGCCGCATCTGCGCCAACCTCCCGCGCCATTTCCTCCGCAGCCGCGAGATTAAGATCGGCAATCAGAACCCTGGCGCCTTCGGCCGCGAACTTTCGCACAATCCCTGCGCCGAAGCCGGAGGCCCCTCCGGTCACAATGGCCGTTTTTCCCTTCAGTCTCATCTTGTCTCCTGACGTTCTGTCTCTTGCCCGGACGCGCGGGCTTCAGCCATGAAAGGCCGCAACGGTTTTCAATGTGGTGAACCCGTAAAGCGCCTCGAAGCCCTTTTCGCGCCCGTGCCCGGACTTGCCGATACCTCCGAAAGGCAATTCGACCCCGCCGCCTGCTCCATAATTGTTGATGAAGACCTGACCGGACCGGATTTTCCGGGCGAGGCGCATCTGCCGCGCACCGTCCCGCGACCAGATACTCGCGACGAGCCCGTAGTCCGTGCCATTGGCAATCGCAACAGCCTCATCCTCGTCCTCAAACGGAATGACGACCTGCACCGGTCCGAATATCTCGTCGCGTGCGAGCGTGTGCGCCGATGACACCCCGGAAAACAGCGTCGGCCGGACATAATTGCCGCCCTCCGGGACGTCCTCCAGGGAGGCCTGGGCCGCCTTCTCAAGATCGTCGCCCCGATCCAGATAACTGGAGACGATGGCCTGCTGGCGTCCCGAAATCAGCGGACCGACATCGAGATCGGAAAGCGCGGGACCGACCCTGAGCGACGCATATCTTTCGCCCATCCGGCCGACAAGCTCATCGTGGATCGACCGGTGCACGAGGATACGGGACGACGCCGAACAGGTCTGGCCCGCATTCTGGATCCCGGCGTTGACCAGAAACGGCAAGGCGGCGTCAAGATCCGCGTCCTCAAAGACCAGCTGCGGCGATTTCCCGCCCAGTTCGAGCGTGACCGGAACCACATTGCGGGCGGCAGCCGTCTGAACATAAACGCCGGTGGCGACGGAACCGGTGAAGCTGATGTGGTGGATGCCCGGATGGCCCGTCAGCGCCGCCCCTGCCTCGGCTCCGAGCCCCGGGACCACGTTCAGGGCTCCGGCCGGAAGTCCCGCCCTGATCGCAAGGTCTGCGAAGGCAAGCGCGGTCAGGCAGGCGTCTTCGGCGGGTTTCAGCACGCAGGCATTGCCGGTCGCGAGCGCTGCTCCAACCGAGCGTCCGATGATCTGCATGGGATAGTTCCACGGCACGATATGCCCGGTGACCCCGTGCGGTTCGCGCAAGGTGTAGACCGTGTACCCGTCCAGGTAGGGGATCGTGTCGCCATGGAGCTTGTCGGCGGCTCCACCATAAAACTCCAGATAACGGGCAAGGGCGACCGCATCGGCGCGGGCCTGCTTCAGCGGCTTGCCGACATCGATTGCCTCGATGCGCGCCAGATGCTCAACGTTCTCCAGGACCAGTTCGCGCAGCTTGAAAAGCGCGCGTCCGCGCTCGACCGCGCTCGTCCGGCCCCACTCACCCTGCCATGCCTTGCGGGCAGATACGACGGCGGCATCGATATCGTCTGCGGTGCCCCTTGCAATCGACCCGATCCGCTCACCCGTCGACGGGTTCTCAAGAGGAAGGTATTCGCCGCCGGCGGGCGCGACCCAGTTTCCGTCTATGAGACACTGGGAGGGATCGAACCAAAGATCCAGCTGGTCTGTCATGGCATCTCCTTCAGGCAACGTCGGCCGGCAGCACCGGCGCAGCGGCCACGAGTTGTTTGGTATAGGCGTGTTGCGGCTTGTCGAAGACCCTGTCCGTCGGACCTTCCTCGACGA
The DNA here is from genome assembly GCF_030733265.1 of Roseibium sp. MMSF_3412. GTDB lineage: Bacteria > Pseudomonadota > Alphaproteobacteria > Rhizobiales > Stappiaceae > Roseibium. The sequence continues at coordinate 41,731 of NZ_JASHJI010000021.1, forward strand.
TCTGTCCGGACTTCATGACAAGCACACGCTCGGTGATGGACCGCACGACACTGAGATCGTGCGAGATGAAGAGGTAAGTCAGACCGAAGCGATCCGCGAGGCCGGCCAGAAGATCCAGAACCTGGGCGCGCACAGAAACATCCAGCGCAGAAACGGCCTCGTCTAGAATGATCAGGTCCGGCTTGATGATGAGCGCGCGGGCAATCGCGATCCGCTGACGCTGACCGCCGCTGAATTCATGGATAAACTTGCGGCTGTCAGCAGCACTCAGTCCAACGCTTTCCAGCGCCTCGGCGACGGCTGCTTCCCGTTCGGCACCGAACGGCGGGCTGTCCATGAGATGAAACGGCTCGGTGATCAGGCGATCGACACGCCAGCGCGGATTGAAGCTTCCATACGGGTCCTGGAAAACAACCTGCATGCGCCGCCGGACATCCCGATTGACCCGGTGATGGCTGACAACAGGCGTTCCGCCCAGCAGGATTTCGCCGCCCTGGATCTCCTCAAGGCCGAGTATGGCACGCGTCAGTGTCGACTTGCCGCAGCCGGATTCCCCGACCAGCCCAAGGCTCTCGCCTTTCCGGATCTCGAAACTGACATTGTCGACGGCCCGGACATGCGTTGTCCGGCCCCACCAGCCGTGGGAATGGGACTGGTACTCGCGGATCACGTTGCGCACTTTCAACAGCGCTTTGTCCTGTGCCGCACCACTGCGTTCGGGAACATGACCGGACGCTTCCAGCAGGGCGCGCGAATAAGGGTGCTGCAAATTCCGGAACAGGCCGTGCGCCGGCCCGCTTTCAACCACCTCACCACTGCGCATGATCACGAGATCATCGGCAAGATCGGCGACGACGGCGAGGTCATGACTGATCAGCATCAGACCCATGCCTTCCCCGGCGACCAGCCGTTTCAGAAGATCGAGAATCTGGGCCTGCGTGGTGACGTCCAGCGCCGTGGTCGGTTCATCGGCGATCAGAAGTTTCGGACGCAGGGCGATCGCCATGGCAATGACGACACGCTGACGCTGGCCGCCGGAGAGTTCGTGCGGATACCGGGACAGCGGAAACCGTTCGGGTGGCAATTCGGCACGGCGCAAGGCATCGGCCGCGCGTTCAAATGCTTCGGATTTCGGCACATTTTCGTGAACGAGGATCGTTTCGGCAACCTGCGCGCCGATTGTCTGCAGCGGATTGAGCGCCGTCATGGGTTCCTGGAACACCATACCGATGTCCCGGCCACGCATTGCGCAGAGGTCTTTCTCGCTTGCAGTCAGAATGTCCTGTCCGGCAAGCGAAATGCAGCCCCGGCATTGCGATCCGTTCGGAAGCAGTTGCAGCACGCCGAAGGCAGTCATCGATTTGCCCGATCCGCTTTCGCCGATCACACCGAGTACGCGGCCCGGCTCGACCTGCATCGAGACATCTTTCAGGATCGGCTCCCCATGTATCTCAAGAGACAGTCCTTCAATCTCCAGAAGGCTCATGTCCGCGCCCTCCGCAACTTGGGATCGAGCAGGTCACGCAGCCCGTCGCCGAGAAGGTTCAGGCCGAGCACGGTCAGCAGGATTGCCATTCCCGGAAAAATCGCCAGATGCGGCGCAAGGGAAATCATCGTCTGGCTGTCGGCCAGCATGCGTCCCCAGCTGGCGGTTGGCGGCTGTGCACCGAGGCCCACATAACTGAGACCCGCCTCGGCGAGAATGCCGAGTGAGAACTGGATCGTTCCCTGGACGATCAGGAGGTTGGTCACGTTCGGCAGAATATGTTCGAGCGAAATGCGGGCTGCTCCCTTTCCCGCGACCCGCGCCGCCATGACATATTCCCGGCTCCACAGCGTCAGGGCTGCACCGCGCGTCAGGCGTGCGAAGACAGGGATGTTGAAGATACCGATGGCAATGATGGCATTGAGCGCCGAGGCACCGAATACGGCGGTGATCATCACGGCGATCAGAAGGCTCGGGAACGCAAAAACAAGATCGTTCGTGCGCATGATGATCTCATCCGGCAGGCTGCCCTTGCGCGCAGCTGCCGCAAGCCCGAGCGGCACGCCCGCCAGCATGCCGATGCCGACGGCGACGAGCGCAACAGCAATCGATGTGCGCGCGCCGACCATCAGCATGCTCAGGATGTCCCGCCCGAACTGATCGGTTCCAAACGGATGCGCGAGACTGGGCAACTTCATCCTGTCGGCGATGTTGAGGACCGTGGTGTCGTAAGGCACCCAGAAAAGACTGATCAGTGCAGCCCCCGCAAAAACGACGGTCAGCAGCGCGCCTGGCAGCGTCGAGCGGTTGTGCAGCAGGCCTTTCATCGCCGTCTCCGCAATCTCGGGTCCACCCAGGCATAGGCCAGGTCGACCGTGAAATTGACGAGGATCACCGCAAAGACAAGCAGCATAACCACACTTTCGACCACGATCAGATCACGCGCGCTGATGGCCTGGAAGACAAGGCGGCCAAGACCAGGGAGATAAAACACGTTCTCGATGATGATCGCGCCTGCAAGCAGGAACGAGAATTGCAGACCCATAATGGTCAGAACGGGGATCAAAGCATTGCGCAGGGCATGCCGCCACATCGCCTGCCCTTTGGTGAGACCCTTTGCGCGGGCAGAGCGGATATAGTCCTCGCCGAGCGTGTCGAGCAGGCTCGACCGCATCACCCGGGTCAAAATGCTGGCCTGCGGCAGGGCAAGCGCAATGGCGGGCAAAGTCAATGCCTTCATGCCCGGCAGGAAACCGTCCTCCCATCCGGGGAACCCGCCGGCGGAGAACCAGCGCAGATTGATGGCAAAGACCAGCACCATCAGCATCGCGAACCAGAAATTCGGGATTGCCACGCCGAGCTGGGTCACGCCCATGACGCCTGAGTCTGCAAGGGTGCCGCGCTTCGACGCAGCCCAGATGCCTGCCGGGAACGCGATCAACGTGCTCAGGATCAACGCGTAGAGCGCCAGCGGCAACGATACCCAGAGCCGTTCTCCGATCAATTCGGCGACCGGGGTCCTGTAGGTGTAGGAAGTCCCGAAATCGCCGACGAGCAACCCGCCTGCCCAGGACAGGTACCGCTCGAGGATCGTACCATTCAGACCCAGTTGCTCGCGCAGGGCGTTCAGCGTGTCTTCCTGGGCGTTGATGCCGAGCATGTAGGCTGCCGGGTCCCCGGGCACGACTTCGAGCGTCAGGAAAATCAGCACGGATGCCGCGACCAGACTGAGGCACAGGGAGACCAGGCGTTTCAGGAAATATTGCAACATGAGCCCGTCATGCACCTGCCGGCACTTCGCCGCGGGGTAAACTCAACCGGTTGATCCCTTGGGGCGCCCGCCCGGCGCGGGCGCCCATTTCAGATGTCATCAGTCTTCCCAGGAGACACCGGTCAGATCGGTTGCCTGGGTCGGCTGGTTTTTCCACAGGCCCTTGATCCTGGCATCGGCAACGGTCGGAAACGCCAGCTGGAACAGGTAGGCATTCACGTGGTCCCCGGCGATTTTTTCCTGGGCCTGCTTCAAAAGGGCGGACCGCTTTTGCGGATCGTTTTCGCTGGTGATATCCGCAAACAAGGCCTGGAAATCCGGGTTGTCGTACTGGAAGTAATAGTCCGGACGGGCATAGATGCCGATGTCCATCGGTTCGGTGTGACTGACGATGGTCAGGCCGTAGTCCTTGCCCTTGAAGACCTGCTCAAGCCACTGCGCCCATTCCAGGTTGGTGATCTCGGTTTCGATACCGATTGCCCTCAGCTGCGAGGCGATGATCTCACCACCGCGGCGGGCATAGGATGGCGGCGGCAGCTTGAGCGTTGTCTCGAAGCCATCGGCGAACCCGGCTTCGGCCAGCAGCTTCTTGGCAAGTTCGGGATCATACTGGCTCATGCCCGTCAGATCGACATAGTCCGGATTGTGCGGAGCGAAATGTGTGCCGATCGGCGTGCCGTAGCCGAACATGGCTCCGTCGATGATTGCCTGACGATTGATCGCGTGGGCAATGGCGGAACGCACCAACGGGTTGTCGAGCGGCGGCAGCTTGTTGTTCATCGCCAGGATCGTCTCGCCCTCCGTCGAACCGACCAGAACCTGGAACCTCGGGTCCGCCTCGAATTGCGGCAGGTTTTCCGGGGCGGGAAAGCCGACAAAGGCGTTGACGTCCTCGGCCATCACGGACGCAAATGCAGCCGTCGGATCGGAAATGAACTTGAAGGTGACGTTGTCCAGTTTCGCCGGCGTGCCCCAGTAGTCGGGATTCCTTTCCAGTTCGATCTTGTCACCCTGGACCCAGTCGGAAAACTTGAAGGCACCGGTGCCGACAGGATTGGTCTTTATGTCGGCAATTGTTTCCGGCGCAACGATGACGGCATCGCCCCAGGCCATGTTGAACAGGAAGTTGCTGTTGGCCTCCTTCAACGTCACCTTGACGGTCAGCGGATCGACGGCCTCAACCGTATCGATACCGGCGAAGAGCGCTTTCTGGGCGTTTGCGCTGTCGTCGGCGCGCGCCCGGTCAAGGCTGAACTTCACGTCTTCGGCGGTCATGTCCGTGCCGTCGTGGAACTTCACGCCCTCGTTCAGCTTGAACGTATAGCTCTTGCCGTCTTCGGAAATCGTCCAGCTTTCGGCCAGGCCGGGATTGACGGTGCCATCCGGGCCAAACCGGGTGAGGCCTTCGAACACATTGGAATAAAGCACGGAATCGATGGCGCCGGCGGCGGCGCTGGTCGGGTCCAGATGCGGTGGTTCGAGCTGCATTGCGACCACGACATCGCTCTTGGCCTCTGCGATGCCAATGCTTGCAGCCAATGCCAGGACACTGACCAGCCCACTCCGTACGAATTTAAAGCGCATAGCTCTCCCCATCTGTCGATGTTGTGTTTCACGGCTTTGCCAACAGGCCAACCAGCGAACGTTCCATGATATCCGCGGCAGCGAGCCTGTCTTCCACGCCATCATATTCATCCGGTTTGTGCGCCAAATCCAGAATTCCCGGTCAAAGCGATGCAATTTTCATTTTTCGACGCTTGCAGCGCCGGAAAACGAGCGATCCTCCATCGGCGCTGCAGGTTCATCGCACCGTCCGTCCATCTTGCGAATCAGCTTGTCGGCAAGCGCCGTTCGGCGGTCCCCTGGATGGCAAAATTACGGAGAAGTATGTTACCATCGCTCTACGGTGCCAATACCGTAGGAACACGGTGACGCATGGACGAATATGAATCGCTGGCATTCGATCACGCACCGATGGGAATTGCGTTGACCGAAAACAGGATCATCAGGACCTGCAACCTGAGTTTCGCGGAGATGTTCGGTTACAAGAAGCAGGATCTGATCGGCCAGAGTTTCCGCCTGCTCTATGGCTCGGACGAGGAATTCCACCAGATTCGTGATATCGGACTGAAACCCCTGAGCCTGTCGCTTCCCTATACCGACGAGCGCCTCATGCTCAGATCCGACGGGTCAAGGATCTGGTGCAGATTTCGCGCAAGAACGCTGACACCGGACCGGCCCCTGGCTCGGACCGTTCTGTCCTTTGCCCTCATCGATGACAGCATGTCAGGCCCAAAACTGACGCCTCGGGAAAGGGACATTCTCCTGCTTTTGTCCAGAGGACTGACAAGCAAGGAAATGGCGCGTTCCCTCGGTCTTTCCCCCCGCACAATCGAAGATGTGAGGGCGCGACTGCTGAAGAAATTCAAGGTGAAGAACGTGGCTCTCCTGTTGTCTCGGCTGAGTGGTTTTCACAAGCCCGGCACCTGACTCCCAGGTCCGGAAACACAATACCCGGTCAAGTTCAGCGCAAGTTTAATCACCAGATGGGTCAGCAATTATTGCAATAAATGAAAAGATGTCGCCTAATTTTCAGACATTCTGGAGAAAAATCGGGCGAACACTGCCATTTTTCAAGTCTTCCCAGGATGCGAACCAGATCTTTACGCCGGAATGAAGGCAATTTCGCAAAAATGTGCCGCAATTTTTTTTGAGGGCGAAATTTTTGCGAAAGTCTAAAGTTTAAGTTGCCAGCAAAGGTGAAAGCCCCATCTAATTTATGTGGGGGCAGGTACTCTGGGAGCACCTAGCTGGAAGTGGAACATGGAGATCTACACACGGTTCGCCGAGGACTACAGAAATAGACACCTGGAAGAAATCACGATCCAGGACTATCTGCTTGGATGCAGAGACGACCCCTTGATGCGCGCGACATCAGCCGAGCGCATGATGGCCGCCATCGGAGAGCCCGAGGTGATCGACACGAGCCAGGACCAGCGGCTCGGCCGGATTTTCATGAACCGGACAATCAAGCGGTATGCCCCGTTCAAGACGCTTTACGGGATGGAAGCGACGATCGAGCGCATCGTGGGCTTCTTCCGCCATGCCAGCCAGGGACTGGAGGAGCGCAAACAGATCCTCTACCTGCTGGGGCCCGTCGGCGGCGGCAAATCGAGCATCGCCGAAATCCTGAAAAGGCTGATGGAGCAGGAGCCGATCTATGTGCTCAAGGCCGGTGAGCAGATCAGCCCGGTCTACGAATCTCCCCTTGGCCTGTTCAGCGCCAATCGTGTCGGCGATCTCCTGGAAGACAAGTACAACATTCCGCGCCGCCTGCTCACCGGACTGATCTCACCGTGGGCGACGAAACGGCTCGACGAGTACGACGGCGACATTTCAAAATTCAGCATCGTCAAGCTCTACCCGTCGCGCCTGCGCCAGATCGGCGTCACCAAGACGGAACCGGGTGATGAGAACAACCAGGATGTCTCCGCGCTTGTCGGCAAGCTCGACATCAGGAAGCTGGAGGAATTCAGCCAGGACGATCCCGACGCCTACAGCTACTCGGGTGCACTCAACCGCACCACGCAGGGCATGATGGAATTCGTCGAGATGTTCAAGGCGCCGATCAAGGTTCTGCATCCGCTGCTGACGGCAACCCAGGAAGGGTCCTATGTCGGGACGGAAAATATCGGCGCGCTGCCGTTCCAGGGCCTGATCCTGGCGCATTCGAACGAATCCGAATGGAGCCAGTTCAAGAACAACAAGAACAACGAGGCATTTCTCGACCGCATCAGCGTGGTGAAGGTCCCCTATTGCCTGCGGGCAAGTGCCGAGGCCGACATCTACGGCAAGCTGCTGAGCCAGAGCGCCCTGGCCGAGGCGTCCTGCGCCCCGGAAACCCTGCCGCTGCTGGCCCGCTTCAGCGTCCTGACACGGCTGCATGAACATGAGAACTCGACGCTCTACTCCAAGCTTCGCGTCTATGACGGGGAGATGCTGAAGGATTCCGACCCCAAGGCGAAGTCGCTTCAGGAATACCGGGATGCCGCCGGCGTCGACGAAGGCATGAACGGCATTTCAACGCGCTTCGCCTTCAAGGTTCTGTCGGAAACATTCAACCACGACACGGAAGAGATTTCCGCCGATCCGGTCCATCTCATGTACGTTCTCGAACAGGCGATCCGGCGGGAACAGTTCGATCCTGAAACCGAGAGCCGGTATCTCGACTTTCTCAAGACGGAACTGGCACCGCATTATGCGGAGTTCATCGGCAACGAGATCCAGAAGGCCTATCTGGAGTCCTATACCGACTACGGCCAGAACCTGTTCGACCGCTACATTGCGTATGCCGACGCCTGGATCGAGGAGCAGGACTACAAGGACCCCGACACGGGCCAGATTTTCGACCGTGACGTTCTGGAAAAGGAACTTGAGAAGATCGAACAGCCAGCGGGTGTCGCCAACTCCCGGGATTTCCGCAATGAGGTGGTGAAGTTCGTCCTGCGTGCCCGCGCGGAAAACCAGGGGCAGAACCCGGACTGGCGGCGCTACGAGAAACTGCGCCAGGTGATCGAAAAGCGCATGTTCGGAAAGGTGGAAGAGCTGCTACCGGTCATCAGTTTCGGTGCCAAGCGGGACAAGAAGACCGACGAAAAGCACCACGAATTTGTCGAGCGCATGACCGGGCACGGCTACACCAGGCGGCAGGTCAGGCGGCTGGTCGAGTGGTATATGCGCGTCAACAAGGCCGGGTAGCGCCGGAGGCGGATTGAAAGATGGCGCATTTCATCGACCGCAGACTGAACCCGAAAGACAAGAGCCTGAGCAACAGGCGCCGCTTCCTGAAACGGGTCCGCACCCAGATCAAGAAAGCGGTCGAGGATGCCGTGCGTGAGCGCGGCGTGGCGGATGTCGGACGGGCCAAGGACGTGAGCGTTCCCACCGGTGGTGTCAACGAGCCCTCGTTCCGCAAGGCGTCCGAAGGCGGGCGCCGGGAACGGGTGCTTACCGGCAACAAGAGTTTCCAGACCGGCGACCGGATCGAAAAGCCGCCGCGCGGCGGTGGCTCGGGCGCCGGCCGCCAGGGCGCGCCCGGCGGTGACGGCGAAGATGATTTCCTGTTTGCGCTGTCCAGAGAGGAATTTCTCGACTTCTTCTTCGAGGATCTGGAATTGCCCGACCTCGTCAAGCAGAGCCTCAAGGAGATCACCAGAACACATCCGCACAGGGCCGGGTATTCCACGTCCGGCGCACCGGCCAACATCAACATTGCCCGCACGATGCGCAATGCCCTTGGCCGCAGGATCGGGCTGAAACGGCCGACGGACAAGGAGGCACAGGCGCTCCTGAAGGAAATCCTCAAACTGGAAAAAATCACCTCACCGACGCCCGAGCAACGCGCGGAGCTGGCCGGCCTGCGCGCGGCCTACGAGACCCTGGTCAAGCGGCGCAAGATCGTCGCCTATATCGACCCGCTGGACGTGCGCTACAACCATTTCGTCCAGCAGCCGGAACCGAATGCCAATGCCGTCATGTTCTGTCTCATGGACGTGTCGGCTTCCATGGGCGAGCGTGAAAAGGATCTGGCGAAGCGGTTCTTCATGCTGCTGCACCTGTTCCTCGACCGCCGCTATGAAAAGACGGACATCGTGTTCATTCGGCACACGCATGACGCATCCGAGGTCGACGAGGACACCTTCTTCTATTCTCCGCAGACCGGCGGAACCGTCGTGAGTACGGCCCTGGTCGTGATGCAGGACATCATCCGGGACAGGTACCCGCCCTCGGAGTGGAACATCTACGCGGCACAGGCCTCGGACGGGGAAAATTTCAGCGGCGATTCCCAGCGCTGCGCCACCCTGCTCGGTGACGACCTCATGCAGGTCTGCCAGTACTTTGCCTATGTCGAGATCGTCGGAGAGGACGAAGCGCAGCTGATCAACAGCGAAGCGACCGGCATGGAGCTTTGGGAGTCCTACGGCCGCGTGGCCGAAGCCTGGCCGAATTTCGCGCGAAAACGCGTTGCCACCGCCGCTGACATCTACCCCGTCTTCCGCGAACTCTTCGCCCGCGATCCGGCAGGACAAGGCCATGGCTAAACGCACGGCAAAAGCAAAGTCCGGCCTGCTGTTCGACCACGCCGACTGGGACTTCGACACATTGCGGCGAACGCTGGATGCGATCGAAGACGTGGCGCGCGACGACCTGGGGCTCGACTTTTATCCGAACCAGATCGAAATCATTTCGTCCGAGCAGATGCTGGACGCCTATTCCTCGATCGGCATGCCGCTGATGTACCATCACTGGTCGTTCGGAAAGCACTTTCTCGGCCACGAGCGCCTTTACCGGAAGGGCGCGCGCGGGCTTGCCTATGAGATCGTGATCAACTCAAATCCGTGCATCAGCTACTGCCTGGAAGAGAACACGATGCCCCTGCAGGCGCTGGTAATGGCGCATGCCGCGTTCGGCCACAATCACTTCTTCAAGTCCAACCACCTGTTCCGGCAGTGGACCGATGCCGACGGCATTCTCGACTACCTTGAATATGCACGAAAATTCATTGCCTCTTGTGAGGAGAAGCATGGCCTGGGCGAGGTTGAGGCAACGCTCGACGCGGCGCATTCGCTCATGCCGCACGGTGTGTTCCGGCATCGCCGTCCGCGGCAACCGTCGCTGCGCGAGGCGGAGGAACAGCGGCGCGAGCGGATCGCCGCCGCAGAACAGAACGTTCACTATCTCTGGAACACCATACTGAACGCTCCGCCCGGTCAGGCGTCCACGGACAAGGATCTTCTCGACCGCAAACGCGACATGCATCTTCCGGAAGAAAACCTGCTTTACTTCCTGGAACATTACAGCCCCGTTCTGACCACCTGGCAGCGTGAGATCCTGCGGATCGTCCGCAATATCGGCCAGTATTTTTACCCGCAGAAGCAGACGAAGGTCATGAATGAAGGCTGCGCCTCCTTCGTGCACTACTACATATTGAACACGCTGCATGAACAGGGACGCATCAGCGACGGGGCCATGCTGGAAATCCTGCACAGCCACACCAATGTGCTGACCCAGCCGGACTTCGACGATCCCCGTTTTTCCGGGATCAATCCCTATGCGCTCGGGTTCGCCATGATGGACGACATCCGGCGTGTGTGCGTGGACCCGACCGAAGAGGACCGGGAATGGTTCCCCGATCTTGCCGGAAGCGGCGACTGGCGCAGTGTCTTGAGACACGCATGGGCCAATTATCGCGACGAAAGCTTCATCCAGCAGTTTCTCTCCCCAGCGGTCATCCGGCGGTTCCGGATGTTCGCGCTCTCCGACGAATCGTCCTCGCGCTACTGCACGGTGACAGGCATTCACAATGAGCAGGGTTACCGGCACGTGCGCGATGCGCTTGCGCGCGACCATGACCTTGCCGCGCTGGAGCCGGAAATCCAGGTCGCCGATGCCGATCTGCTCGGTGACCGCTGCCTGCACCTCAAGGCCATCCGGCGCAATTCCGTTCCGCTTGATCCGGACAGCAGGACCGCCACGCTGAAACATGTCGAACGGCTGTGGGGCTACAAGATTGAAATCGTTGAATGCGATGCAATCAACTGATCGGCTTTTCAGACTGCAGCCAGCTCTTCGGAAAGATCCCGGAATGCCTGTTTGAAGGCAGCCGTGAGCGGGTTTCCGGCGACCCCGGACCGCGTCAGCAGTCCAACCGGGCGTGAAACGTCCGGGCTGCCCAGTTTTCTGAAGGCCAGCGTTTTTCCCTGCGCCGAGTACATTGCCGATCGCGGCAGCAGTGCAACGCCGATGCCCTCGCTGACAAGATCCATTGCCGTGGTTGAGCGGCCGACCTCGTAGGTCCATTGGGCCGACAATTTGCCTCTGGCCATCGCCTCGTCAATCAGGAGACGGTTTCCGGTGCCCCTTGCCGGCAGGATCAGCGGCTCTTCCCGAAGATCCGGCCATGCGACCGTGGCCGCTGCAGCCAAATGATGATCGCGGCGCAAGGTCAGGACGATGCTGTCTTCGAAGAGCGGTTCGAACTCGGTATTCGGTTCAAGAGATCCGATCGAACAGATGCCGAAATCGGCGTCTCCCTGCGAGACCGCCTCGGCAACTTCGTTGGCGGCACGGTCCAGCAACCGTATTCTCGGAACGGCTCCGTTTTGCCGAAGTTTGCGGATGGCGGGTGCCAAGAGGGGCGTGACCATGGTCGGGATCATCGCGATCGTTACCAGTGAACCGCGCTGGTGGGCAAAGGCGACGCTCTCGTCGCGCATGGCCAGCGTTGTCTCCCGCGCACCTTCCAGCATCGCCTCTGCCCGCGCCTGCAACCGCTTGGCGGCAAGCGTCGGCCTGACGGCGCGCGTGGTGCGTTCGAACAGAACCGAGCCGAGCGTCTCTTCCAGTTTCTGGATCCTTCGGGTGATTGCCGATTGCGACAGGCTCAGCCGCTCGGCGGCGTGGTGAAAGGAGGCCGTTTCCATGACCGCCAGGAAGGCTTCAAGATCATTGAAATCAAAATTGATGCGCATAGCGCATTAATCGTTCAAAAAGCAACATTTGTCAAAATAATCGGCGCGCTGGTATGAGGCCACCGAGAGGAAACGCATCATGACCAGCCCATACGATATCGCCATCATCGGCGGCGGCAACGCCGCCCTTTGCGCGGCCATGACGGCTGCGGAAAAAGGCGCGAAGGTCGTTATCCTCGAGACCGCGCCGAAAGCCTATCGCGGCGGCAATTCCCGCCATACCAGAAACTTCAGATGCATGCATTCCGCCCCGCTTGGCCCGCTGGTCGATGACTACAGCGAGGACGAGTATTTCGACGATCTCTTGAAAGTCACCGACGGCAAGACCGACGAGACGCTTGCAAGACTGGCGATCCGCACGTCCGAGGAATGCCTGCCCTGGATGGAGGAGCATGGCGTTCGCTTTCAGCCATCCCTGTCCGGTACGCTTTCGCTGGCCCGCACCAATGCGTTTTTCATGGGTGGTGGCAAGTCGCTGGTCAACGCCTACTACCGCACCGCCGAAAAGCTTGGCGTTTCGGTTCTCTACGAAGCCAATGTCACGCATCTGGAGCTAGACGGCGATACGATCGTGCGGATCGACTACACGCATGAAGGCGAAACAAAACAGCTTGAGCCCAGCGCCGTGATTGTCGCTTCCGGCGGCTTCCAGGCGGATACCGAGTGGCTCACCCGCGCCTGGGGTCCGGCGGCGAAGAACTTCCTCATCCGCGGAACGCCCTACAACCGTGGCGTCGTTCTGGCGGACCTTCTCGATCAGGGCGTCCAGTCGGTCGGCGATCCGACCCAGTGCCACGCGGTTGCGATCGATGGCCGCGCCCCGAAATTCGACGGCGGTATCGTCACGCGGCTGGACTGCGTTCCGTTTTCCATCGTCGTCAACAAGGAGGCGGATCGCTTCTACGACGAGGGCGAAGACGTCTGGCCGAAGCGCTATGCCATCTGGGGACGTCTGGTTGCCAACCAACCGGACCAGGTCGGTTATGTGATCATCGATTCCAAGTCGCTGGAACTGTTCATGCCGTCGGTCTTCCCCCCGATCAAGGCGGATACGCTGGAGGAGTTGGCCGACAAGATGGGGCTGCCGCCCGTTAAGCTGGTCGAGACCGTAAAGACGTTCAACGCAGCGTGCGGCGATACATCTAACTTTCATCCGACCGAGCTGGACGGTGTCAAAACCAGCGGGATCAACATTCCAAAGACCAACTGGGCGCGCCCGATCAATGAACCGCCTTTTTACGGCTACAGCCTGAGGACGGGCGTCACCTTCACCTATCTTGGCCTGAAGGTCGATGAAAACGCCCAGTGCAGCACGGCAAGCGGCCCGATCCGGAACCTGTGGGCGGCCGGGGAAACCATGGCCGGGTCGATTCTCGGGCAGGGCTATCTTGCCGGTTTCGGCATGACCATCGGAACCGTGTTCGGACGCATCGCAGGCCGGGAGGCTGCCAATCATGCAAACTGATCTGCTCCAGGAAGCCCGCCGTCAGGCGGAAATCTGCAATGCCTGCCGCTATTGCGAAGGCTACTGCTCGGTGTTCCCGGCGCTGCACCAGGAACGCTTCTTTTCCGATGCCAACCTGACCCAGCTGGCCAATCTCTGCCACAATTGCCGGGGCTGCTACTATGCGTGCCAGTACACGGCCCCGCACGAATTCGATCTCAACCTGCCGAAAGCCCTTGCGGAAGTGCGCCAGGACAGTTGGGAGAACTTCGCCTGGCCGGCCCCCGTGGCACGGCGGTTTCAGAAAAGCGGTGTGATGATCGCACTTGCGACGATCCTTGGATTTGCGCTGCTGTTCCTGGCGTTCCGTGCGCTCGGTTCTGCCGGCGGCGAGGGCTTTTACGCGGTTCTGTCCCACTCCGCCATGGTCGCGATCTTCCTGCCGGCCTTCCTGTTCCCGTTGGCCAGCATCGCCGTCAGCCTCAGGCGCTACTGGCAGGAAACCGGCGGAAAGACGATCACGCTCAGCCAGATCGCGGGCGCGTTCGGGTCCGCCGCGAAGATGAAGAACCTGGCGGGCGGGCATGGCGACGGCTGCAATTTCGAGGACGAGGACCGGTTCAGCCAGGCGCGCCGGCACGCACACCAGGCGGTGATGTACGGTTTCCTGCTCTGTTTCGCCTCAACATCCGCCGGAACGATCCTTCACTATGTCTTCGACATGCCCGCCCCTTACCCGTTGTGGTCGCTGCCGAAGCTTCTGGGCATTCCGGGCGGCATCCTGATGGTGATCGGAACAGTCATGCTCGCGTCGCTCAAGCTCAAGGCCGAACGGTCCCTCGGAGCTCCGTCCGCCTGGGGCGGCGAGATGGGCTTTATCGTGCTCCTGTTCCTGGTCGCGCTCTCCGGGCTTGCGCTTTACGCGCTCGGCAGCACGGCGGCCATGCCCGCGCTTCTGGCCATCCACCTCGGTTCGGTGCTCAGCTTCTTCCTGCTGACGCCCTACACCAAGATGGCCCACGGCTTTTACCGCCTCGCGGCGCTTGTGCGCGATGAACAGCGCAAGTCGGCCGGATAAACCCAGCCAGACGTTATCCGGTTGTGTCGGTGACCGTGAACTGACCCATCATGCCCTGATCTTCATGCTCCAGAATGTGGCAGTGATACATGTAAGGGAAATCTTCACTCGCAAGGTGATCGAACCGGACGACGATCTCGGACCAGCCATCGTCGTCCAGCACCACCGTGTCCTTCCAGCCGGCTTGATCCGGCGTCACGGCAGCCCCCTCCATCTGTTCGACCAGGAACGAACAGCCGTGCACATGGAACGGGTGCGCCCCTTGATCGGAGCGAATGCGCCAGCGTTCCCAGACACCGCGTTCGACGCGCTCGTTGATGACGCCCATGTCCATCACCGCACCGTTGATCGTCATGCTCATTGCGCCATGGCCGGCATGGGCGCCGTGGCCACCCGTGTGCCCGGCATGGGTGCTCTCCCCGTCGCCATGATCCATCTCCAGAACGAACTCGCGTGTCTTTCTGATCTCGCTGGCGTCCGGACGCTCGATCGTTGCCAACCGCTCCGGAACGGGCGCGCGATGGGCGACCAGCGTCCTGTCGACTTTCAGGAGCAACGATGCGGGAGCGGATGATTGACCGGGTCCGGTGACGAGGCCCACCAGGCCCGAAATGATCCCCTCACCTTCCTCGTCGATATCGTCCTCGAAGAATGTCAGCAGTTCGGCGGACGTGTCTTCAGACAGGTCCACGATGATCTCGCACCGTTCACCGGGAGACATTTCCATTGTCGTCATCGGCACGGGTGATTCCAGGAGGCCGCCATCGCTGGCAATCTTGTGGAACATCCGGTTGTCGGCGAATGCCAGGATGTAAAACCGCGCATTCGCCCCGTTGAGTATCCGGAGACGGACCTTGCCCGCCGGAACTTCGGCAACCGGCGACAGCGCACCGTTGATGACCGCCGTGTCGCCGAACCAGCCGTCTTCCCCGGCCTCTTCAAGCGAATAGACCAGCCCGCCCGCCGCATCGAAGGTTCTGTCCTGAATGATGACCGGAAGATCGTCGAGACCGTAGCGGTTCGGGAGTTCCTTCGAGACAGCGTCATCATCATCGATGATGATCATGCCGGCGAGGCCCCTGTAGGTCTGGGGTCCGGTTTTTCCGTGGGTATGGGAATGGTACCAGCATGTCGCTGCCGGCTGCACGATCGAAAGGGTTGGCTGCCAGCTTTCGCCGGGAGGCATTTCCAGCTGCGGTCCTCCATCCACATTCCCGGGAACATGCAGCCCATGGCCGTGGATGGAAACACCTTCGTTCAATGTGTTGTGATAGTTGAGGTTGAGTTCCGTGTTCCGCCGCGTGCGAATGGTCGGACCCAGATAGTCCTGGCTGATGCCGAGTGTCGGTGTCATGACGCCCGGCTTGAAAGACCACAGACCGGTGCGAATGGTCAGATCCACCGGCTCGCCGTTGGTGCCGTCCGCAAGAGGCGGTATCGGCAGGGAGGGCCGGGCCGTGTTCGACCATGACGGTCCTGCGAGGCAGACACCCGTAAGCGACAGGCCGCCTGCGAGGAATTGACGCCGGGACAATTTGAGCGACATTTCTGATCTCCAAATCAACAGATACGGTGCGGGTGCGCTCCCCACTCATATCGGCGAGACAGCGCGCAAAAACTCGATGTAGATGTGAATGGGAAACACATGCGTCTGCGTCCATCGGACAAATGCCGGATCG
Organism: Roseibium sp. MMSF_3412; assembly: GCF_030733265.1. GTDB lineage: Bacteria > Pseudomonadota > Alphaproteobacteria > Rhizobiales > Stappiaceae > Roseibium. The sequence goes on from NZ_JASHJI010000021.1 coordinate 57,720, forward strand.
ACCGTCCCGGCTATGGGACATAAGGTCAATTCGGGTGCCTCAACCGGGCGCCAGGGTGCCGGCCGCACACAAGACAGGGAAAGACTTCATGCTGGATACGAACGGACCGTTTTGGAATTGGCGCACCTTTTTTGCCATGTTCGTTCTGATCGTGTTTGCCACAAGCGTCGTTGAGGTCTTCAACGAATTCCGCGCTGGCGAAACGCTCGGGTCCATGGGGGACGATCTTGCCAGACTTGTCATCAGCGCGCTGGTCCTGGGTGCCTTTCTGTATGATCGCCATAACCAGCAGAAAACACTCCGGGAGCTGAGCGGACAGCTTGAAAAGGCGCGCGGTCAACTGGCGCGGTTCGATTCCCGATCGGTTGAGCTTGCCGGACAGTATCGCGCGGTCATGCAAAAGCAGTTCGATGCCTGGAACCTGACGGCCAGCGAGCAGGATGTGGTGATCGGAATGCTGAAGGGCCTTACGTTCCGGGAAATCGCGGGGCTCAGGGACACCCGTGAAAAGACGGTCCGCCAGCAGGCCTCCACAGTCTACAGGAAAGCCGGTGTTTCCAGCCGCAACGAGCTGACCGCCTGGTTCTTCGAAGACATGCTGGATCCGTTACCGGCTCAGGTCGAGTGAACAAGAGACGCTTCGCGACCTGAAAACGTCGGGTCTTGGCCTTGTCAGGCCCTGGAAGCGAGATATAACCCCCGAACGCTTGGAAACGAGACCGGCGACGCGGCGCGCTATTCTGCCGTCTTGCAGTGCCGGGATCGTCAACAGAACAAACAGAACTCCGGGTGCTTTGGTGGAAACGCAAACAATAACAATTCTCGACGGCGGCATGGGCCAGGAGCTTGTCCGCCTGAGCGGGCTGGAACCGACAGGGCTCTGGTCAACGCGGATCATGATGGAGCGGCCCGACCTTGTCGGCGAGATCCACGATTCCTACTTCGCCGCCGGCGCTCATGTGGCAACGGCGAACACCTATGCGATCCATCGCGACCGCCTGCGCCCGAACGGGATTGAGGACCAGTTCGAAAAGCTGCAGCAGCAGGCCTGTGAAATCGCTTGCCGCTCGCGCGATGCAAACGGGTCCGGCTCGGTGGTCGGGTCCGTCGGTCCGCTCGGCTGGTCCTACAGCCATGACGGCGCGCCTCCGGAAGATGAGTCCATCGAGCTTTACGCGGAAATCTGCCGTATCCAGGCGGACTTCGTGGATTCCTACCTGATCGAGACGATCGCGTCGATCGAACAGGCAAGGGCGTCCGTCAAAGGTGCGCTCGGTCACGGAAAGCCGGTCTGGATCGGTTTAACGGTCGACGATGCCGACGGCACCAGGCTGCGCTCGGGGGAAAGCCTTGCGGACGCCGTGGCCGAAGTTGCCGCGCTTGGCCCGCAGGCCATTCTCATGAACTGCTCGATACCCGAGGCGGTGGCCGCCGGATTGAACGCCATGCCGGAGACAGACCTGCCGACGGGGGGCTACGCCAACGGCTTCACCGGGATCAGCAAGGAATTCCTGTCCGCCGGCAGCGCGGTGACAAAATTGACATCGCGTGTCGACCTCACGCCGGATGCCTATGCCGATCATGTCGGCGGATGGGTCGCGTCCGGCGCGACGATCATCGGCGGATGCTGCGAAGTCGGGCCGGCTCATATCCGCGAACTTGCCCGGCGTTTCGGCTGATCGCGAAAGCGCGACCCCCGCGCGTTCAGGAGACCGGCCCGCCTTCCCCTAAGTCGCGGCGCAAGGCACCTGCAAAGAACTCAAGCAGCACCTCGATGTCCCGCTGCTGCCGGAAATCCTTGTGCGTTGCCACCCAGAGACCCGTCTCGGGTCGTCCGGCAAGGTCGCCGAACGCGACAAGCTGACCGGATTTTTGCGCGACGAAGACCGGCAACATGGCAAGACCGAGCCCCTTCTCCGCCAGCGCCGCCAGCATGAGGAAACTGTCCGCCGAGAACTCGAAGCGGTTTTCCATGGTGGAGAGTTGCCATTCACCGACCGTTGATCCGGCGAAGCCAGGCGCGGTGCCAAGCCACTTGTGCTCCGTGATGGCGCGGTCCCTGTTGCGGGCAAGGTAGTCCCGTGAACCAAAGACGCCGAAATCGACGGTTCCGACTTTGAGCCCGCTCAGTTCCGGAGGCAGATCCGGGCCGGGCCTGACAAGGATTTCCGCACCGGAAAGCGACAGGTCGATCGGATCGTTCGAAACGGCAACCTCGATATTGACGTTCGGGTGCACCTTTCGAAGGTTTTCCAGATGTTCAGGCAGAAGCAGGCAGGCAATCGTGTCCGTCGTGGCAAGACGAAATGTGCCCTCGATGCCCTTTGCGGTCGAATCCAGGCTTCTCCTGATTCTCGCCGAGGCATGGTCCATGAGCTTGAGCGATGCCAGAAGCGCCCGGCCTTCGGGCCGAAGCCGATACCCGTCCTTTTGTCTGTCGAACAGCTTGACCTCGCAGGAGGCTTCCAGCAAGGCGATCCGCCTGAGGACGGTCGCGTGATTCACGCCGAGCGCGCGCGAGGCTGCCGAAAGCGACCCCTGTTCGGCAACCGCGTGGACAAATTGAAGATCGTCCCATCTGAGTTTGTGCATGTGCGCACAGCCTTTTGTCGCAATTTAGAGAATTTATCAGCGCATTAGATCATGAGACTTATCAGGTGTTCAATTCTGCACATGAGAGGAGAGGCTTATGAGAAACGGGTTGAAGATTTTCTGCTCACTCGTGTTTGTCTTCGTTGCCGGTATGGGAACGTCCGTCGCGGACGGACATTTCGACAACGCCATCAAGGCACGCAAGGCCGTCATGGCGCTCTATGCCTGGAACCTGGGTCAGTTGGGCGCCATGGCAAAAGGGGACATCGAGTATAACGCGGAAGCTGCACAGATTGCGGCGGAAAACATCAAGATCCTGGCAACGATGAACAACGGGTCGGCCTGGCCGCAGGGGTCTGACAGCACGGCCCTGCCCGGCAAGACCCGTGCAAAGGTCGAGGCCTGGACGACCTATCCGGAAAGCGCCGAGATCAACAAGAAACTCGCAGCAGCGGCTGTCGCCATGAGCAATGTCGCCGGTGATGGCGTCGATGCCGTCCGCGCGAATATCGGAGCAATCGGCGGCGCTTGCAAGGACTGCCACACGAAGTTCCGGGAAGCGGAATAAAAGAAACGGAGTCGCGTATCCATGAAAACATGGCACACGCCGCGTCGTATCGCGGTCGCGGTTCTCATGATCGCCGGGCTGGCCCTCGTGTCAGCCCGCGCCGGAGAGGCGCGGCTGCCGACGCGGGACGGGGAAACGCCGGCCACCACCAACCGCGTCCCGCATATCCAGATCGGTGCGAAAGCGGTTCCCCGCCTTTCAGACCGCCTGCTGCAGCGCGTTGGGACCCTGCCCGGCGTCAAGATCCGCGACACGGTTATCTCGCTGCCGGGGGCAAAGGGTTTCTGGCTGAGCGAGAATGTCGACCTGGCACGGCCGCAGGCGATCGTCGGCGGACGGGAGTTCGCCCATATTCATCCCGATGGCAGCCTGCACGCGTCCCTCCCGCCTGACCGGGCCCGCGAAGCGGTGAAGGCAGGATGGGCGGCCATGCACCCCTGGGCGAACAGCCGCCCGGGCTGGGAAGGCTTTGTTCTGCTCTATACGCCGCGCACGGTGGAGGAAACCGACATCGTTTTTCAGCTTCTCGTTGATGGCTACAATTTTGTCACCGGCCGCGCTCACACAGCAGCCGACCTTTGAAGGCAGGCGAGGAGACTTTCCATCACGTGCATATCTATTGACGCGCAACGGTAAATCGCGCCTCGAGACCGGGTCCTTTCCCGCTGAGTTTCAAACCGCCGCCATGCCGATCGGCGACCCGTTCCACGATCGGTAACCCGAGACCGCTGCCGTCGCTGCGTTCTGAAACCTGTCCGAAGCGTTGCAGCGCGGTCTGTATCTGCGCGTCGGTCAAACCCTTACCGTTGTCCTTGACGACTATCGTGGCCTCTCCCGGCCCAGTCTCAAGCGAAACGGTGATTTCCGACAGGTTTGCGCCGCCATGTTTCATGGCATTGTCGACAAGATTGGATACCGCTTCGCGGATCATCGTCCGGTCCCCGGTGACAGAGATATCGCTGTCCGGCATCGACGCGGTGAGCGCCAGCCCGCCATTGCTTCTGCCGCGAAAATCCGCTGTCACGCCATCGATCAGTTCATTGACCGAAAACGTTTCCCGTGCCGAAGCCGGGCTGATCGATTTGGTGCGCTCGTAAGTCAGAAGCTTCTGAGCCAGGTGACTGGTTTCCTTCGCGGCGTCGACGAGATCACCGGCGCGTTCACGCATGGCCACTTCATTCGGGGCGGATCGGACGGATTCGGCGAGCGAAAGAACACCGGCGACCGGGTTGCGCAGCTGGTGCGCGGCATTGGAGATGAATTCGCTCTGCGTCGCCATGGCTTCAGACACCTGGCCAAGCAACCGGTTGAGCGTCCGGACAATGCCTTCCACCTCCACCGGGACCGGTCTTTGAATCGGTTTCAGAACTTCTCCGGAACGCAGGTCGATCGCCTGTTGCAGGTCGTTCAGGGGATGCAATCCGATCCGGATGCCGAACCAGACGATCAGCGAAAGAGACGTGATGATGGAGGAGATCGTCACCAGCGAGCGCAGCATCAGGTCCTGGACGAAGGTGGCGCGAATGGCGACGTCCTGCCAGACCGTCGTCGTGAAGACGCCGCTGAAATCGTCGACCTGCATGCGTGTCCGCATGCGGAAACCGCGCACGTCCCTGCCAAGATATTCCGCATTGAAATAGACCGGACTGAGTTCGTCGTCATCGGCAAGCGGGATGCCCACCGGCGGCGTTGCATAACCGGTGACGATGACACCGTCAGGTGCATAGACATGGTAAAACACCCGTCCTCCCGACGTATCGGAGAGGATCTTGCGCGTGCTGGGTGCCAGGGCATCGCCGCCGGACAGCGCAACATCGTTGGCCACCGCAAGCGCTGCCGACTGCAGGCTCCTGTCGAAGACTTCGCCGGCGGTGACCCGTGCATTGTTGAGCTGCCAAAGGCCGGTCGCACTGGCCACGAACAGCAGCGGGACGAGAATGATCAGCGTCAGGCGCAGGCGGAGAGAATAGGTTCGCTTCATGCGGACGCCTTGCCAAGGGAATAGCCGATGCCGCGATGAACCTGGATGTTGACGCCATAAGGGGCGAGGCGTTTGCGCAGCCTGGAGGCATAGACCTCGATGACTTTTTCATCCGTTTCGCTGCCCGCGCCATAAAGCTGATCCAGCAGGCTCGCCTTGGAAACCGTTCGCCCGTTGGCCTGCGCCAGCGCGGCAAGCAGTGCAAGCTCGCGCCTGGGCACCTCCAGCGCCTCGGCGCCATCCAGCAATTGCAGCGCACCTGCGTCCAGCTTCAGCGGACCGATCTCGATGAGCTGGCGCGGCGCGACACCCTTGCGCCTGCCAAGCGCGCGGATCCTGGCAGCAAGCTCTTCCATTTCAAAGGGCTTGACCAGGTAGTCGTCCGCGCCCGCATCCAGGCCCATCACCCGGTCTTCCGTTTCGGAGCGGGCGGTCAGAAGGATGACCGGCCTCGGGTCGTCGCGCTCCCTGAGACCGGCCAGAAGGTCCAGCCCGCTCCTGCCGGGCAAGTTGATGTCCAGAATGACGAGATCGCCGGCTTCCTGTTTCAGGAACACATCCGCCTCATCGCCATCATGCAGGATATCCACCGAATGGCCGGCATCGCGCAACTGATAGGCGATCCCCTTTGCCAGGCTGACATTGTCTTCTACGAGTGCGATCCGCATTTTTATTCTTTTTCGATGAAAGCTTGTTGCAAGCTTCGCAGGGAACACTGCGAGCATCAAGTCGCTTTTGCGAGCGCTGAGAGTGAGGCTGCGGGAACACACAGCCCGCGCCATTGGGAGGAAAAAATGGTTTTGAAAAAGCTTGCGCGCCAGCTGGCGCTGAGTGTGACTCTTGCTGCCGGTGCCTTCGTGCCGGCCCAGGCCCTCGCGGCCGATCTCGACCTTTCCGGCAAAACTGTCGAATGGGTCATTCCCTTCTCCGAAACCGGCGGGTCCGCCAAATGGGCGAACTTCTATGCGCCGCTCCTGAGCGAAGCGCTTCCGGGGCAGCCGACCGTCGTCGTTAAATTCATGCCGGGCGCCGGTTCCACCAAGGGTGCCAACTGGTTCCAGAACCAGAAATTCGCCGACAGCGAAGGCACGGTGATCTTCGGCTCGTCCGGGTCAACGCAGTTCCCGTACCTGCTCGGCGACCCGCGTGTGCGCTATGACTACAAGGACTGGAACGTTGTTCTGGCCTCCGGAACGGGCGGTGTCGCCTACCTGCCGCCGGACCTGGCCTCAAAAATGAGCGGCAACGATGCCAGCGCGCTCAAGGAGACCGATTTCATCTACGGCTCGCAGGGCGCGACCCGCCTTGACCTCGTACCGCTTCTGGCCTGGGAAATGCTCGGCCTCAATGTCGAGCCCGTCTTCGGCATCAAGGGCCGTGGCGACGGCCGCCTGATGTTCGAGCGCGGTGAAGCCAACATCGACTACCAGACATCTTCTTCCTACCTGAAAGGCGTGACGCCGCTGGTCGAGGCCGGGACTGCCGTGCCGATGATGAGCTGGGGCGCCCTGGACGCAGACGGCAACATTGTCCGCGACCCGACATTCCCCGACATGCCGACCTTCAAGGAGGTCTGCGAGGCGACCGAGGGCTGCGAAACGTCCGGCGAGAAATGGGACGCGTGGAAGGCCTTCTTCATCGCCGGTTTCCCGGCCCAGAAGATGGTGTTCCTGCCGAACGGCGCGTCCCAGGACGCGATCGACACCTATTCCAAGGCGTTTGACGCGGTCAAGGCACGTGGCGACTTCGCTGAGATCTCCGCAGGACGGCTCGGCAAGTATCCGCAGATGACGGGCGCCGAGGCTGACGGCGCGCTCAAGAGCGCAACCGAAGTGCCCGACAGCGCGAAGGAATTCGTGGTCGGCTGGCTGCAGGAACGCTACGGCGTTTCCCTCAAGTAACAGCGCTTCCGCCCGTCCGGTCCAACCGGACGGGCACTCTTTCCTGAAAACAAAATCCGGGGCGATCCAGTGGACATTCTTGGCACCGCTTTACCTGCGCTCGCCGATGCGTCGGCGATGATCTTCCAGCCCGCCGTCATCGGCTACCTGATCCTCGGCGTGGTGATGGGCCTTTGTATCGGGGTCTTCCCGGGCCTTGGCGGCATTGCCGGCCTGTCCCTGCTGCTGCCGTTCATGTTCGGCATGGATCCGGTGCTCGGCCTCGCCCTGATGATCGGCATGGTCGCCGTGGTTCCCACCTCGGACACATTCGCGTCCGTCCTGATGGGTATTCCTGGATCTTCCGCCTCGCAGGCGACCGTTCTCGACGGCTTTCCGCTGGCCAAGAAGGGCGAGGCGGCGCGGGCGCTCTCCGCCGCTTTTGCCTCATCGCTTTTCGGCGGCCTGGTCGGCGCGGCCTTCCTGACCGTTTTCATTCTTGTCGCGCGTCCGATCGTTCTGGAGTTCCGCACGCCGGAACTTCTCATGATCACGCTGTTCGGCCTGTCGATGGTCGGCATTCTGGCCGGACAGGTCGCCATCAAGGGCATCGTCGCGGCCGGCCTCGGCCTGATGGTCGGAACCATTGGCGAGGGCGACAGCGCGGGCGCCCTGCGCATGGCGACCTATGACATGCCGTATCTGACCGACGGTTTGAAACTGGTCATCGTCGGCCTCGGCATTTTCGCGATCCCCGAGATCGTTGCCCTGCTGCGCCAGGACCGGGCGATTTCGGAACGCTCCATGCTCGGTGGCGGCTGGCTGCACGGTGTGCGCGACTGGTTCGCCAACATCTGGCTCAGCGTCCGCTGTTCTCTGATTGGCGTCACCGTTGGTGTCATTCCCGGCCTCGGCGGTTCCGTTGTCGACTGGATCGCCTACGGTCACACCGTTCAGACGTCCAAGGACAAGTCGAAATTCGGCAGCGGCGATGTCCGCGGCGTGATCGGTCCGGAGAGTTCCAACAACGCCAAGGAAGGCGGCGGCCTGGTCCCGACCCTTCTGTTCGGCATTCCCGGTTCCGGTTCCATGGCCGTCTTCATCGGTGCGGTCGCCCTGCTCGGGTCCGGCCAGATCGAAGTCGGGCCATCGATGCTGAAGAACAATCTCGACGTTACTTACGCGATTGTCTGGCTGCTCGCGCTTGCCAACGTTGTCGGCACGATCATCTGCATTCTCGGATCCGGCGGAATCGCGCGTCTCACCACCATTCCGTTCGCGCTGCTGGCACCGTTCCTGTTCATGATCATTTCCTTCGCCGCATTCCAGTCGGGTCAGAACCTGATGGATCTGGTGGCGCTGTTCGCAATCGGCCTGCTCGGTATTCTGATGCGGCGGTTCGACTGGTCACGGCCTGCCTTCCTGATCGGGTTCGTGCTCTCCAATCCGGCGGAAACCTATACCAACCAGGCGGTCCAGATCGCGGCATCGCGTTTCCGCAAGGGCTTCGCGGAAGGCATGGAATACATCTTCTCGCCGATCGTGATTGTTCTGATCATCATCACGATTGTGTCTGTCGTCATCGGCCTGCGCCAGTCCAAGAATATCCGTGCAGAAGGCGACGTTCCGACGGGGAGCAAACGCGCACCGCTGATCTTCCTCCTGGCGATCCTGGCTTACCTCGCCTTTGCCTTCACCAACGCCTCGCTGATCCCCGACTACGCTTCCGCTGACCGGGTCTTCCCGCAATTCGTCGGCCTGGTTTCGATCATCGGCTGCGTGATCCTGCTCTTCCGGATGCGCACCAGCTCGGAGACAAGTCCGCTCTTCAGCGACAGCGAGGCCGGAAACTCGGAAGGAAATCAGCATGGTCTGTGGTCGACGCTGGCCTGGTTTGCCGGGCTCCTGATCCTGACGTCCCTGATCGGGTTCATCCTGGCGCTGGCCGGTTTCCTGGTGGCATTCATCCACTACCGCGCGAAACGCAGCCTTCCCTACGCGCTTGGTTACGGCGCCTGCGGCATTGCCTTCATGTGCGGCATGGCCTGGCTGCTCAATCGCGACTTTCCGCCGGGGCTGCTGCAGTCCTATGTCACCCTGCCGTGGCCGCTGACCTGAGGCAACGGCATGACGATTTCGCTGCTCTGTCTTGCCGGCGACGGCATCGGCCCGGAGATCATGGCTGCCACGAAACATGTTGTTGCGGCAGCCACCGGAGAGACAGGCGAACAGATTGACTTCACAGACCGGGACATCGGTTTTGCTTCGCTCGAGAGAGGCAAAAGCACGATCGAACGAGACGTCATCGATGCAGCTCTGGCGGCCGACGGTGTCATTCTCGGCCCGGTCTCGCACAACGACTATCCGCCGCGTGAAGACGGCGGCCTCAATCCGTCCGGTGTCCTGCGCAAGGAACTCGACCTTTACGCAAACATCCGGCCCGCGCAGAGTTTCGACGGCCTGCCGACACCAACCGGACGCGACGTCGACCTGGTGATCTTCCGGGAAAATCTGGAAGGCTTTTACGCCGACCGGAACCTTTACGCCGGAAGCGGCGAGTTCATGCCTGTTCCCGGCGTGGCGATGGCCATGCGGCTGATCACCGAGCGCGGCAGCGAACGGATCGGCCGAGCGGCTTTTGAATTCGCCAGCAGAAACGCCCGGAAGAAGGTCACTGCGGCTCACAAGGCCAATGTCATGCGGACAAGCGATGGCCTGTTCCTGAATGTGATCCGGCGAATTGCCGCGGACCATCCGGATATCCAGTACGAGGAAGTTCTGGTCGACGCGGCTGCCGCCCTTCTGGTGCGCGATCCGGACCGCTTCGACGTCATCGTGACGACCAACATGTTCGGCGACATCCTCTCGGATCTCGCGACCGAGCTTGCAGGCGGGCTCGGGCTCGCAGCCTCCTTGAACCTTGGCGCGCAGAACGCCGCCGCCCAGGCCCAGCACGGATCGGCACCAGACATTGCCGGACAGGACCGGGCCAACCCGACATCGCTGATCGGGTCGGCCGCCATGCTGCTTCGCCACCTTGGAGCACCCAAGGCCGCTTCGGCAATCGACAACGCCCTCAAAACCGCACTGGCCCAGCCGGAGACCCGAACGGCAGATCTCGGAGGCCCGCTCGGCACGCAAGCCTTTGCTTCCGTGCTGGTCAAACTCATAGAGGAAAGCGACGCATGACGCAGACAGCCATCCCCTTTCTCTTCATGCGCGGAGGGTCTTCGCGCGGGCCTTACATGAAGCGCAGCGATCTGCCGGAAGACCGTGATCGGCTGTCGGACGTTCTGATTTCCCTTGTCGGCGCGGGTCATCCGTTCAACATCGACGGCATCGGTGGCGGTACCGCCGTGACGACCAAGGTCGCCATGCTGTCGAAATCCGACGACGACTGGGCGGATGTGGACTATTTCTTCGCGCAGGTCAGCGTCGAGGAGAAGCTTGTCGACTACAAGCCGTCCTGCGGCAACATCCTTGTCGGCGTCGGGCCTGCCGCGATCGAAATGGGACTTGTCGAACCAGTCGGCGATGTCACCGAAGTCCGGATCAGGGCGGTGAACACGGGGACGCGCGTTGCCGCACTCGTCCAGACACCGGGCAAACGGGTGCGCTATGACGGCAAGGCGTCCATTGACGGCGTGCCTGGGACTGCTGCACCCATCCAGCTGCAGTTCATGGATGTCGAAGGCAGCGCCACGAGCGGCCTGTTCCCGACCGGACACCGGACGGAAGAAATCAACGGTGTCGAGGTATCCTGCATGGATGTCGCCATGGCGATGGTGATCGGACGCGCAGAGGATTTCGGCATCACCGGGTATGAGAGTGCCGCCGAACTTGATGCGAACAAGGCCCTGTTTGAAAAAATGGAAGCCGTGCGTCTCATTGCCGGCGAACGGATGGGCTTGGGCGACGTTACCAAGTCAGTGATCCCGAAACTCGGCCTGCTTGCACCGCCGCGCAACGGCGGCGCCGCGACCGTCCGGTATTTCATGCCCTGGAAGTGCCACCCGACCCTCGCGGTTACCGGGTCCCAGTGCCTGGCATCCTGTCTTCTGGCACCCGGTACCGTGGCCGGGGGCCTTCTGCCATCGCCGCCGTCTTCGCCTGCCAGAATGCAGCTGGAACATCCGATGGGAAACATGGAAGTCGTGATAGACTTCGCGGAAGAAGACAGTACGTTCCAGGTCATATCGGCCGGGTTGATGCGAACAGCCAGGAAACTGGCGGCAGGCGATGTTTTCATCCCGGGGCATGTCTGGTCCGGGTCCTGAACGATCGCGCCGGACAAGACGTGGAACCACAGCACGGTGGGAGGTCAGCATGCACTTTGAAGACAGTCTCGATGAAGCACGCGCTGCGCTTGAATGCGCAAGGCAACTGATCGCGGACGAGATCAGGGACTATCCGACACCGGTTTCGGGCTGCGATGCGCAGTATAACCACCTCCTGTCCAAGCGTGCGCAAATCACCAAGGCGCTCAATGCCTTGCAGACGGACGTGTTCGTGCCGACACCCCGGACACTTGTTGAAGGAAGCGGTGTTGAGAGCCGATGAAAGTACATATTCTGGACGACTGGTTCGATACGCTGCGCACGCTGCCGTGTTACGCCAAACTTGAAAATCACGATGTGACGGTCTGGACCGACCATGTCGAGGACCCGGCCGTTCTGGCGTCCCGTCTCGAAGCGGCGGACGCGGTGGTTCTGTTTCGGGAGCGCACCAAAATCACGGCAGATCTCCTTGACAGGCTCCCGGGCCTGAAACTGATTTCCCAGAGAAGCGTCTACCCGCATATCGATGTCGATGCCTGTACCCGGAACGGCGTGCTTTTGTGTTCCAACATGCATGCGGGCACACCCAGTTATGCCGCTGCAGAACTCACGCTGACGCTGATCCTTGCAAGCTTCCGGCAGATCCCCGAACAGGTGGCCTCGATCCGGCGCGGCAACTGGCAAATGGGTGTTGGCCGGAGCCTGCGCGGCAGAACGCTCGGACTTTACGGCTATGGCCGCATCGCCAAGGCAGTCGCCGGTTATGCCGATGCCATCGGCATGAAGGTGCAATGGTGGTCCTCGGAAGCCGGTCGCGCACGGGCTGAGGCCGACGGCGTCCGGGTGGCCGACAGCCGGGACGCTTTTTTCAGAACGTCTGATATCGTCAGCCTGCATGTGCGCCTGAAGCCGGACACCAGAGGCATCATCACGGCGGAGGACCTTACCGCCATGCAAGCGAGATCCCTTCTGGTCAACACGTCCCGGTCCGGCCTGATCGTGCCCGGCGCGCTTGAAGCCGAAATCGCACGAAACAGGATCTTTGCTGCAGTCGACGTATTCGACACGGAACCGCTGACCGATACCGCCAACCCGCTGCTCACGCATCCGAATGTGCTGCCGACGCCGCATATCGGCTATGTGACCGAAGATGAATTCGACCTTCAGTTTTCCGATATCTTCGACCAGGTGAATGCCTATTCCGCCGACGCGCCGATCAACATGATCAATCCGGAAGTCTGGACCGGGGACAACAGCTGAGATGCGTCAGGCGGCGTCTTGCTGCAGAATGCGCCGCAGCCCGTCGATCTTGCGTGAGCGGACGTTCCTGGGCCAGATCAGCAGGGTCCGGATCCGGTTCTGTCCGTCCGGCAACGCGTTGACCCGCAGGCGGCTGCTTTCGGGAAAGGTTGCGATCACGCTTCTGGGCACGAGCGCGGCTCCCATGCCAGTGAGCACACAGCCAAGCATCGCGTGATAGGAACCGAGCTCGATCGTGCGTTCGGGCATCTCGTTTTGCAGCGCGTACCATTCTTCCAGTCTGCGCCGGTGCGGGCAGCCGTGTTCGAACACGATCATGGTTCCGGGCACCTTTCCTGCATCGCCGATTGGCGGATGGTCCTGCGATGTGACAATGACCGGCTCTTCCTCGAAGGCAACCATTGAGTTAAACTTGGCTTCAGCGACCGGTTCCGCCACGAGGGCGGCATCGATTTCTCCTGCCAGTAGGGCGCTGGCGAGTTGTGTCGGATTTCCGGTCCTGAGTTCCAGCACGACATCCGGGAACCGTTGTGAATAGTCGGAGAGCGGGCCGGGCAGACGCACGGCGGCCGTGCTTTCCATGGATCCGAGGCGGAAAATACCGCGCGGCTGGCCACCTTGAACGGCGGCCTCAGCCTCGCTGGCAAGCGACAGCAAACGGTCCGCATAGTCCAGCAGGGTCCGCCCTGCAGGGGTCAGCACGAGACGTTTTCCGCGCCGGTCGAACAATTTGGTGTTCAGCTTGTCTTCCAGCTGCCGAACCCTGGTCGTGACGTTGGATTGCACGCGGTGAAGTTTTTCGGCGGCTCTGGTGATGCCGCCTTCGCGCACGACTGCGACGAATATCTTGAGATCACCCAGATCCATAAATCTCTCTCTGAGAATATTTTCTTCTCAATTATTCATTTTTTCTCATGCAAGGGAAGCGTTATGAGCTGACCCTTCGTCAACATGCAATGCCATCCAGGCACCGAATGAAGGAGAAACACATGTCAAAAGGATATTGGGTCGTGCGGGTCTCGGTCAAAAACGCGGAGAATTATCCCGACTACCTTGCCGCGGCCAAACAGGCATTTGAGAAATACGGCGCACGCTTTCTCGTCAGGGGCGGTCAATACAGAGACCCGGAAGGCAGGTCCCGTGATCGGAACGTCGTCGTGGAGTTCAGGGATTTCCAAACCGCGGTCGCGTGCTACGACTCGCCTGAGTATCAGGCGGCGCGCGCGATCAGAATGGCGAATGCGGACGCCGATTTCCTGATCATCGAGGGGACCTGATGTTCTCACCCGCGCGGTTGCCGGCCGCTGATTTCGGTACAGACAGAAAAAAGCCCGCCAGGTTTTTTGGCGGGCTTTTGTTTCCGGCCACAAGGGATCGAACGGGCCGGAATCTGAGTATTTTGATGAGACCGTCAGCCCATCATGCAGGGCATCGGCGCCAAATCTTGCGCTAGCCGCGTCAGATCCCGCCGTTCGCGGCAAACCGGCATAATGCATGTGAATCCCCGCTCTTTCAAACGGACACCAGCGGGTTGCGGACCAATTGAGTCAAGTCAAAAATCTCAATAACTTCATATTTTTAGATGGTCACCGGGTCTCAAGATCACCGGTCTCCAAACCCTGGACTCACGTTGCGGGAGAAACGGCCTCCCGTCTTGCCGGACAGTCAAGTACATAATCTTAGATTATATATGTATAGGTTATATAATAGCCGCGATTATTGAATGTGGCGTAATATTTTGCATGCTTAATTTCTGATCGCGCATCCGCTCGACACCGCCGATAGCGCCCTCCCGCGCCGTCATTGTTCTGATTCCCGCATGCCGCTTTTCACTCCCGATAGCAGCAGCATGATCGCAAGGAGAATTACATGAATTTCAAAGGCTTTCGAACGGCTCTTGCCATCACCGCCTGCCTGGTCCTGACCCCGGCTGCAGCGGAAGAGGTCTACAACGTGGCGCTGGACGGTACGTTTGCCCCGCACGCAATGCCAAAGCTTGACGGCGGCGTTGAAGGCTTCAACGTCGATCTCGCCGAAGCGCTCGGCAAGGAACTCGGAGCGAAAATGAACGTCACCGCTGCGCAGTGGTCGGGCCTCCTGCCCGGCATGCAGGCCGGCACCTACGATTTCCTCGTTGCGCCGACAACCGTTACCGAGGAACGCACGAAAAGCATTCTGTTCAGCGAAGGCTACCTGAACACGGACTTTCAGTTCGTCGTCAAAGCCGACGCTGAGGACGTCGACAGCCTGGATGGCTTCAAAGGCAAGACGATCGCCGTCAACAAGGGGTCGGCCTATGACAAGTGGGCGCGTGACCTGACCGATGAAGTCGGCTGGGTGGTCGAATCCTACGGAACCAACAGCGATGCCGTTCAGGCAGTAATATCAGGCCGCGCATTCGCGAATGTCGCCGGCAACACGGTGAGTGCCTGGGCCGTGAAGAAAACCCCCGCGCTGAAGCTCTCCTACCTTCATTCCACCGGCAAGGTCTTTGCCATCCCGTTCCCCAAGGACAAACCGGAGCTGAGAGCGAAGGTCGAAGGCGCGCTGGAATGCCTCAAGTCGAAGGGCGTGCTGGCCGAATTGTCCGAAAAGTGGTTCGGCGTCACTCCGGCCGAAGGATCGGCCGCTGTAACGATCTATCCCGGGTACGGTGTCCCCGACCTGGAGGGGTATGTTTCCGAAACGCATGAGCTGAGCTGCTCCTGATCTTTTCAAAAAGCAAGCCGGGCGGGCCGTCAAAGCCTGCCCGGCCCTGGTCTTCTCTCAGGAATTTTCCGCGTGTCGCAACGACTGCCCATTCTCACGATTGACAATCTTCACCTGCGCTATGGCGACGTCGACGCTCTCCGAGGGATCACCTTGGAGGCGGGCACCGGGGAAATGACGTTCCTGATCGGGCCGTCAGGGTCGGGCAAGAGCAGCCTTTTGCGATGCTGCAACCGCCTGGAAACACCGACTTCGGGCAAAATCTACGTGGACGGGGAAGACATCACCCAGCGATACATCAACCTGAACCGCGTCCGGCGCGGGATCGGGATGGTGTTCCAGTCGTTCAATCTCTACCCGCATATGAGCGCGAAGGGCAATGTCAT
This sequence comes from Roseibium sp. MMSF_3412, assembly GCF_030733265.1. Taxonomy (GTDB): domain Bacteria; phylum Pseudomonadota; class Alphaproteobacteria; order Rhizobiales; family Stappiaceae; genus Roseibium. The sequence goes on from NZ_JASHJI010000021.1 coordinate 73,373, forward strand.
GCTGGCGCTACGCAAGGTCCTTGGCAAAAGCCGCGCGGAAGCGGAAGCCATTGCCCTGAAGCAGCTTGAGCGCGTGGGCCTGTCCGACCGGGCGGGGCACTATCCGAACCAGCTTTCCGGCGGCCAGCAGCAAAGGGTTGCCATTGCCCGCTCGCTCGCGCTTGAACCGAAGATCATGCTGTTCGACGAACCGACAAGCGCCCTTGATCCGGAGCTGGTCGGCGAGGTTCTGAAGGTGATGCGGCAGCTGAAAGACGACGGCATGACCATGGTTGTCGTCAGCCACGAAATGCGTTTCGCAAAAGCCGCCTCCGATCACGTGGTCTTCATGGCCGAGGGACAGATCGTGGAAGCCGGACCTCCCGCGCAGATATTCGACGAACCGGTTGCAGAGCGCACACGGACTTTCCTGCAAGAAGCCTATCACTAGGGGAAGGCCGCAGGAGCAACGATGCGACCTTCAAATTCACCGCACCAGAGCCCTTTTGAATGACCCGTTTCGACCGCTTCATTGATACCTTCTTCAAACCGGAGGTCATGCAGCAATACTGGCCCGATATCGTGAGCGGCCTCTTTGTCACCTGCCAGATTGCGATCCTGGTCATTGTCAGCGGCATTTCCCTCGGCCTGGCACTCGCAATCCTGCGCAGCTACGGCTTCAAGGTCATCAATCTGCCGATCGTCATCTTCGTGGATCTGCTGCGGGCATTGCCGCCTCTCGTTCTCATTCTCATTCTCTATTTCGGCCTGCCCAATCTCGGGATCAACCTTTCCGGGTTTCTGGTCCTGTGGATGGTGCTGACGCTGGTCCTGGCCGCCTTTGCCGAGGAAATATTCTGGGCAGGCATTCTCTCCGTGCCGGAGGGGCAGTGGCAGGCGGCCAGGTCGACGGGGCTGGGCCGCTTCCAGACGCTGATCTACGTCGTGATCCCGCAGGCTGTCCGGATGACGGTGGCACCGCTGACCAACCGGACGATCGCGATCACCAAGAACACCGCACTCGGCATGGTGATCGGAGTTCCCGAACTTCTCAACCAGGCCACCACGGCCCAGTCCTTTGCAGCCAATGCGACGCCCCTGATGATGGCGACCATCGCCTACCTCATTCTCTTCATTCCGGTGGTCTATGCAGGCCGGCGGCTGGAAAAAGCGTATGCCTGGAGGCGGCACTAATGGAGCAGATCCTTTTTCAGTTCTTCAATCTCGACATCATGATCCAGGCCTGGCCGATCATGCTGCGCGGTTTTGGCATGACCCTGCTGCTTTGCATTGTGGTGATACCGAGCGGGCTTCTGGGCGGCCTTGTCGTTGCCCTGGCGAGCACATCCGAAAAGCGCTGGATCAGATGGCCTGTCGCCGTCCTGGTGGACATCTTCAGAGCCATCCCGCCGCTGGCGCTGCTGATCATGATTTCGGCCGGGCTGCCCTTTGCCGGCATCCGCCTCAGCCCGTTCACGGCCGTGTGCCTGTCCTTCCTTTTGAACAACTCCGCCTATTACGGCGAGATCTACCGGGCCGGCATCGAATCCATCGGCACAGGCCAGGACGAGGCCGCCAGATCGACAGGTCTCACCGGCTTTCAGTCGATGGTCTACGTGATCCTGCCGCAGGCGGTCAGAAACGTCCTGCCCGACCTTGTCAGCAATACGATCGAGGTCGTGAAACTGACATCGCTTGCGAGCGTCGTCGCCTTTGCCGAACTGCTCTATTCTGCCGACATGGCCCGTTCCGTTACCTACAACGCTTCGCCAATCGTCATGGCAGCGTGTTTCTACCTCGTGCTCCTCTGGCCGGCCGTTCGTCTGGCCAGCCGCCTGGAGCGCAAGCTGTCGACATGATCAGGAGATCAATTCATGCGTGAGATCGTAACTGCCGCTCTGCAGATGGGTCCGATCCAGAAAGCCGAGACACGCAAGGACGTAGTCGAGCGGATGATTGCCCTTCTGGACAGGGCAAAGGATGCAGGGGCGACACTGGCCGTCTTCCCCGAACTTGCCCTGACAACATTTTTTCCGCGCTGGTACATGGAAGACCAGGCGGAGGTCGACAGCTGGTTCGAGACGGAAATGCCCTCGGCGGAGACGCGCCCGCTGTTTGACCGCGCCAGGGCCTACGGCATCGGCATGTATCTGGGATATGCGGAAAAAACACCAGACGGGCACCATTTCAACACGTCCGTACTGGTATCGCCTCAAGGGGATATCGTTGGAAAATACCGGAAAGTCCATCTTCCCGGCCATTCGGAATTCGATACCGACCGCGCCTTTCAGCATCTGGAAAAGCGCTATTTCGAACCGGGCGACCTCGGATTTCCCGTCTGGCGGAGCCAGGACGGTATCCTTGGAATGTGCATCTGCAACGACCGCCGCTGGCCGGAAACCTACCGGGTCATGGGTCTCCAGGGCGTCGAAATGGTGATGCTCGGATTCAATACACCTGCGGTCAATTCGCAGATGTCGGCAGAAGGTCCGGAAGACCGACTGTTCCATCACCGCCTGAGCGTTCAGGCAGGCGCCTACCAGAACGCCACCTGGGTGATTGCAGTTGCCAAGGCCGGTGTCGAAGACGGGCATCCCCTGATCGGCGGCAGTCTGATCGTCGACCCCAACGGCAAAATCGTTGCGGAAAGCACAACCGAGGACGACGAGATGCTTGTGCACGCCTGCGATCTCGACCTTTGCAACTTCGGCAAGGAGACGATCTTCGATTTCGCCCGGCACCGGCGCATCGAGCACTACGGCTTGATCACGCAAAGGACCGGTGCCGAACTGCCGCCGGTATAATCTGATGTTTCTCGATTTTTCGGCCCTGCTGCCGCAGCAGCGCTACAAACTCTTGACGGCCACGGTTGTGCCGCGCCCGATCGCGCTCGTCAGTACGATTTCAACCGAGGGCATCGTCAACGCTGCCCCGTTCAGCTTCTTCAATGTCTTTTCGGAAGACCCTGCGCTCGCTGTCCTGGGCCTGGAGTCGCGCCGCGACACCGGCGCCATCAAGGACACGACCCGGAACATCATCGAGAGCGGCGAATTGGTGATCAACCTTGTCGACCGGCAAATGGTATCCGAAATGGCGGCCTGCGCTGCGGATCTCGGCCCCGACCAGAGCGAACTCGATTTCGCGGGGCTGTCATCAGCGCGCTCCCGGATGATCGCGCCGCCGGGTATCGAAGAAGCACCCATCAGGTTTGAATGCCGCCTGTTCGAGATGCGCCAGATCACGCCGGTCCGGCATCTGTGCATTGCCGAGATACTCGCGCTGCATGCCCGGTCCGGCCTGATCGACACGGCGGACATGCGTGTCGATACGTCCGCCTACGTGCCGGTCGGACGGTTGCACGGCACTGAATATTGCGAAACGCAAGACCGTTTTCATATCACCGTTCCGCAAACCGGCAGCACGCCGCCTGCGGACCGTAAAGATCGGAGGAGACAAACATGAAGCTGACCGTGGACGCCAGTGGCGTCTTCATCATTTCGGCCACCCCCTTCACGGACACCGGGGCCATCGACTATGACAGTGCCGACCGGCTCGTTGAGTTTTATCTCGACAAGGGCGTGACCGGCATGACCATCCTCGGCATGATGGGAGAAGCGCCAAAGCTTTCAGGGGAAGACTCGACCGCCTTTCTGTCCCATATGCTTGAGCGGGTTGCCGGACGCGTGCCCGTCATTGTCGGGGTCTCCAGTCCCGGCATAGACAATCTGGCGCAACTGTCGCATGCGGCGATGGACCGGGGCGCTGCAGGGGTGATGGTCGCGCCGATGCGGGGCCTGGCAACCGAAGACAAGCACTACGGCTATTTCTCGCAGGTTTTTGACGCGCTCGGTCCGGATGTTCCGGTCTGCTACCAGGACTTTCCGCTGAGCACGGGCGTCTCCATATCGGCGGCCCTGTTCAACCGGCTTGTCCAGGACTTCGAACAGCTGGTCATGCTGAAACACGAAGACTGGCCTGGCCTGAACAAGCTGACCGCCGTCCGGGCTGCCGCCTCTGAAACCGGGGCCCGCCGGGTTTCGATCCTGTGCGGCAACGGTGGACTGTTTCTCCCCGAAGAAATGCTGCGCGGTGCGGATGGAGCCATGACAGGCTTCGCGTTTCCTGAGATGCTGGTCGGGGTGGTCAATCTCTGCAAGGCTGGCAAGGTGGATGAGGCAAGTGATCTCTTCGATGCCTATTTGCCGCTGATACGCCTTGAACAGCAGCCCGGTGCTGGACTGGCAATCCGCAAGGAAATCCTGAAGCGCCGCGGCGCCATTTCCTCGGCCGCAACGCGGCGGCCCGGCCCCAAACTGACGGCGGAAGACCTGCAGGATCTGGACAGACTTCTCGCCCGGCTCGACACTCGCTTGAAGGACATGCCTCATGGATCTTGAACTGAACAACAAGGGCGCGCTCGTGCTGGCATCCAGCCAGGGACTTGGCCTTGGCATCGCAACGACGCTGGCCCGGGAAGGCGCGCATGTCTGCCTGTCCGGACGCTCTGAAGACAAGCTGAAAGAGGTCGCGGCGCAACTCTTCCAGGATGGATGCAAGGCCGACTATGTTGTTTGCGATCTGTCTACTGAGACGGCGGCAGACGCTCTTTATCAAGCCGCGTGCGCCAAACTCGGGCGCGTGGACATTCTGGTGAACAATACCGGCGGGCCGCCTCCTGGCCCCACCACCGCGCATTCAGCCGATTTGTGGCGCGCGCAATTCGACACGATGGTCACGCGCCTGATCGAAGTGACCAACCTGTGCCTGCCCGGCATGGCCGCAAACAGGTGGGGACGTGTCCTGACGGTCGCGTCGTCCGGCGTGGTCCAGCCGATTCCGAACCTTGCCATGTCGAACACGCTTCGCTCCGCTCTTATCGGCTGGTCGAAGTCGCTTGCCAGCGAGGCCGCCAAGGACGGTATCACCTCCAACGTCCTCGTCCCGGGTCGAATTCACACCGCCCGGGTTGACGAGCTGGACAGCAAGGCTGCCGAGCGCCAGGGCAAATCCCTGGACGAAATCCGGACCGCATCGAGAGCGACAATTCCAGCCGGCCGCTACGGTGCCGTGGAGGAATTCGCCGACGTGGCCGCCTTCCTGTGTTCGGCCCGGGCAAGCTACGTGACCGGCAGCGTCGTGCGCTGCGATGGCGGTCTTATCAAATCCGTCTGACGAGGAGATCAGAACCCATGGCTGACTACGACCTCATCATCAAGGGCGGAACAGTGGCGACCGCGACCGACACGTTCAGGGCCGATATCGGCATCAGGGACGGCAGGATCGCAGCGCTCGGTCTTGGACTGGAAGGGGCCGCGAGGACAATCGATGCGACCGGCAAGCTGGTTCTGCCGGGCGGTATCGAGACTCATTGCCATATCGAGCAGGAATCGGCCACCGGGGCCATGACATCGGACGACTACTATTCCGGCAGTGTTTCGGCAGCTTTCGGCGGCAATTCAACCATCGTTCCGTTTGCCGCCCAGCATCGCGGCCAGACAATCGCCGATGTCATCCGGACCTATGACGACCGGGCAGCGCCGAAATCCGTTCTCGATTATTCCTACCACCTGATCGTTTCCGACCCGACAGAAACCGTCCTCAACGAAGAACTGCCGATGGCGTTCGATCGCGGCATCACGTCGTTCAAGGTCTTCATGACCTACGACAAGCTGATCGTTTCCGACGAGGCGATGCTCGACATTCTGGTCACCGCCAGGGAAAACGGCGCGCTGACGATGGTCCACGCTGAAAACAATGCGCTCATCAAGTGGATGGTGCAGCGTTTGATTGCACGTGGTTACGACGCACCGAAATTTCATGCGGTCAGCCACCCGGCAGCATCGGAAGCCGAGGCCATTCAAAGAGGTATCGCACTGGCTTCCTTCGTCGAAGCGCCGCTTCTTTTCGTGCATGTTTCCACCGATGCAGGAGCCCGCGCCATTGCGGATGCGCGCATGAGCGGCCACATGATTTTCGGAGAAACCTGCCCTCAATACATGTTCCTCACCGCCGACGACCTCGACAGACCCGGGGCGGAAGGGGCGAAATTCTGCTGCTCGCCGCCGCTCAGGGACAAGGCCACGCAGGATATCCTGTGGCGTCACCTCAATGCCGGCACGCTGCAGCTCTATTCCTCGGACCACGCCCCCTACCGCTTCGATGAAACCGGCAAGCTGTCGAGCGGCAGCAATCCGCCCTTCAACAAGATTGCCAACGGACTGCCCGGGATCGAGATGCGGGCGCCGCTGCTCTTCTCCGAAGGCGTTGCAAAGGGCCGCCTGTCGCTGAATGCCTTCGTTGCCCTGACATCCAGCAACGCCGCGCGGCTTTTCGGAATGCAGGACCGCAAGGGCTCCATCGCCATCGGCCTGGATGCGGATATCGCGATCTGGGATCCGGAAAAGACAACCCGCGTCACCGCCGCCGGCATGCACGACAATATGGACTACACGCCGTTCGAGGGCATGGAACTGACCGGCTGGCCTGTCACCGTCCTCAACCGTGGCAATGTGATCGTCGACGGCGGGGAGCTGAAAGCGGAGCGCGGCGCCGGTCAATTCATCAAGCGCCGGCCATTTGACGGCACCGGCTTTGTTCCGTCCCGCGCATCCGAAATGGTGCCGGAAACGAATTTTGGCGCTCACCTTTTCTAGGTCCGTTTCGACATGCAGAAAAAAATCCTGGTCGTGAATCCGAATTCCAATCCCGCGGTCACCGAAGGCTTCTCGGAGGCTGTTGAGCCGCTGCGCGTCGCGGGAGGTCCGCTGATCGAGTGTGTCACCCTGGAAAGCGGCCCATTCGGGGTCGAAACGCAGCAGGATGTCGACAGCGTGATCCTGCCCTTGCGCGATCTCATGCTCAGCCGGCAGGACGCGGATGCCTTCGTTATCGCCTGCTACTCCGACCCGGGCCTGGCAACCTGCCGAGAAGCCGTTTCAAAGCCGGTGTTCGGCATTCAGGAAAGCGGTCTTTTCACGGCGCTCCAGAAAGGAGAGCGGGCCGGCGTGATCGCGCTCAGCCCCAGATCGATCGCCCGCCATCTCCCCTATGTGCGCAGGATGGGTGTGGAAAGCCGCCTTGCCGCGGAAAGGCCCCTGCATCTTTCCGTTGAAGCAGCGGAGCAGGACGAGGCGTTCGGACGTGTCCTTGAGGTGGCGACCGAGCTCAAGGACATGGACTTCGCGGATACGCTCGTTCTTGGCTGCGCCGGAATGGCCCGGCATCGCCAAAAGCTTGAAAAGGCCGTAGGATTGCCGGTGACCGACCCCACTCAGGCAGCAGTCGGACAGGCGCTGGGAACAGTGCTTCTGACACCCTAGGTGATGGACTCATAAATGAGACTGAAATGGCATGCGAAATGGCGAAATCCCGTCAGGAAGGGTGTGCGAAGCGGGCTTTCTGCCCGGTCAAGCACGCTGACGCCGCGGGGTGAAGCCATTTCCATCTCCTTCGGATTTGACCGGCTTGCTTCTCCTCCGCGTTGCGAAAGGCTTGAAAATGAAGCACATTTCCTGCGCTTCCGCGCCTTGATGAGACGCAAGCCGTCTCAAACCATTCCTGCCTCTTTTATGAGGCCATCACCTAGACCCGAGAACATGCCCGGAGCAGCGCTTGAAGATTACCCGGAAGAATGACCTGAGCCTCCGGTTGCTGGAGATCTTCGAAGCGCTGATGCGCTGCCAGACGACGGTCGGTGCGGCCGAAGATCTCGGTATCTCCCAGCCGGCGGTGTCCAACGGCATCAGTACCCTGGAAAAACAGCTCGGTTTTCCCCTGTTCGAGCGAACCGGACGCAAGTTGCAGCCGACGGAGGATGCACGGTTGTTTCTTGCCGAAGTCGAACCGCTGTTTTCGATCCTGCGCAATATCGAGACGGAAGCGCGCGAACTGCGTGCCGCCAAATCCGGACGGCTCAGGCTGTCGACGACACCCCCGCTCGGCCACGGGGCCTTGCCGAGCATTCTGTCTGCCTTTCTGGAAGATCGTCCCAACGCAACGGTTCGCTACTCCGTGCGCCGGCTCGAAACCGTTCTGCAGAACGTCAAGATGGGCATTGTCGACATGGGCTTTGTCCTTGGTCTGAGAACCCACCTGGATCTTGATGTCATCGAACTGGCCGAGCAGAACATGGTCTGCGTGCTGCCGAACGGGCACCCGCTCGAATCGCTTCCGGTTGTCAGTCCTCAGGACCTTGCAGGCAGCCGCCTGATCGGCCTGGAGAGCCATATCGGCACCACGATCCGCCATGCCTTTGAGGAAACCGGCGCTCCCTTCGACGCCAAGGTGGAAGCCCGATACTGCCACACGGCGTGTATCCTGGCCGCGCAGGGTATCGGTGCGGCGGTCGTCGATCCCTATTCGGCTCTCTTTGCCAGCAATCTCAATATCGTGACGCGGCCGTTCGTGCCCGAGACGAAAATCGTCGCCAGTGTCGCCGTCCGGCGCGGCGCAAACATGCCGCGGATCGCGATCGATTTCATCGAGAACGTCAAGCGGGAACTCGCCCGCAAGACCCCGTCCGACCTGATGTAAAACGCATGTCCTGCATGCCCGATCTGACGCGGTGAAAGCGGACACAAAGCCCTTCATATTCGGTCAACGCGATGCGGTGGAAATCGTGATCAGCGCACACATCTGCCCGGGTCGAACGCGGCAGACACGGTTTACCAGGCGCTTGACTCGTACCGCAGCGGGGATCATTCCCTTGTTGGATTCAACAAAGGGGCGGACAGCGGCATGACGCAGACACTTGAAAACATGACCCTTGTCGTAACCGGGGCAGCAAGCGGTATCGGACGCGCGATTGCCGTGGAAGCGGCAAGGCGGGGTGCGCGGAAACTTGTTGCCACAGATATCGACAACGACGGTCTGGCCGCCCTTTCCGCCATCCTGCCGGACCGGACCGAATTGATCTGCGTTACGGCGAACCTCGCCAACCCTGAAGCCGCCGCAATGATCGCCGAGCGGGCACGGACAGGCTTCGGCGGCATCGACGGGCTGGTCAATGCTGCAGGCATCACGACCCGCGCCGGCTTCCTGGACGGAACGCCACAGACCTTCGATGACGTCTTCGCCATCAACACCCGCGCGCCGTTCCTGTTGATGCAACAGGCGATCCGGGACATGCGGTCGCGCGCGCAAAGCGGCACAATCGTCAATATCCAGTCGATGAACGCGCATTGCGGCGCGCCTGACCTTGCGATCTATTCCGCCTCAAAGGGTGCATTGCAGACCCTGACCAAGAACGCGGCCAACGCCCACATCGCCGACGGTATCCGCGTGAACGGCATCAATCTGGGCTGGGTCCTGACCGAGGCCGAACACAACATGCAGGCGAATGTTCTGGGCGGCGGCGAGGACTGGGCCGAAAGGGTAGCGCCGACGCGTCCCCTGGGCCGGCTTCTCAACGCGGAAGAGACCGCCAACCTGGCGCTCTATCTTCTCTCGCCGGCCTCCGCGCCGATGACAGGCGTCAATCTCGATTTCGAGCAATCCGTGGTCGGTGCACCTGCGTGACGCCGATCATGCGCCTGGGGGCGGCGCGGTGCTTGCGCGCACGATCAACTCCACCGGAACCGGCGTTTCAGCCGTCTCGTCCCTGTCTTTCTGACCAAGCCTGTCAAGCAGGACCTTTGCGGCACGCAGCCCCATCTGCTGACGGTCCTGCCGGATCGTGGTCAAGGCGGGCACGGAGTATCCGGACATCTCGATGTCATCGAAACCGACAACGGAGATGTCTTCCGGAATCCGCAAGCCTTCCTCCGTCAAGCCAGCGATCAGACCGAAGGCGACCATGTCCGCCGAACAGAAGACGGCTGTGGGGCGATTGTCCATCGCGACAATGCGGGCCGCGGCGGCATAGCCGGATTCCACCGAGAAATCGCCTCTGATGATCCAGTCCGCGGGTGCGGGAAGGTCGAGCCGGTCGCGTTCCGCCAGCATCGCCTCGCGGCGCGCCGTTGTCAGAACATTGCCGTCGGGGCCGGTCACATGCGCGATCTTGCGATGGCCGAGCGCGTGCAGATGCCGGATCGCCAGCCGCGCACCTTCGGCATTGTCGCTCGTGATCACGGGAAAATCCTGACCGGCAATCCACTCGCACAAAAATACGATTCTCTCTCCCGCGCCCACATCGGTGCACGCATCCAATGCCGAGGCAGAGAGCCGTCCATCAAGCACCACCGCGCCGTCGATCCTGCCATCAAGAAAGTTCTCAGCAAGCGTCGAATCGTGAAACGGGTTGGTTTCCGTGTCGGTGATCAAAACGGAAAAGTCTGTTTCTGCGAACCCTTCGCTGATACCGGCCAGAATCCCGGAATAAAACGGTTTACCGAGGTTCGGCACGAGAACAAGAACGGCATTTGCCCGCTGCAGCCGCAGATTTCGCGCTGCCTGGTTGACCCGGTAACCCGTGCTTTGAATGGCATGGCGAACGGCTTCCCTGGTGCGCTCGCTGACCAGGGCGGGGTTGGTCAGAACCCGGCTGACTGTCGTTGGGGAAACCCCGGCAACCCGGGCAATGTCCTGTATCGTTGCAGGCTTCTGAATCATGCTCTCTTTTCGCCATCCATCATTTTTTTGGTTGACACTAATCTTCTGTTTTGTCGATTATGAAATCGATTTCATGATTAGAAAAGGGCTCTATGGGGTATTTTTCGTCCGTATGAAATCGATTTCAAGGCGCTTTTTTGCACTTGAGGAGGATGTGATGGTTCCTTCGCGGTCGAAGACGAACGATGCGAGGATCTCATGAACGCGGCGGCGCATTTCGACTTCTCCGGAACCCGCGTCATCGTGATCGGAGCGAGCCGAGGCGGAATTGGCGCGTCAATTGCCCGCGCGTTTCAGGACGCAGGCGCCGATGTTGAGATCACCGGTGCGGAGCCCGCATGCCTGCCGGAGGATGCTGTCCGTTTCCCCTATACCCAGCTCGACGTCACGGACACGTCCGCCGTCGAGCGTTTTGCCGGTGAGCGGAGCGAGATAGATGTGCTGGTCAATTGCGCCGCGATCACCCGGCGGGGCGAGGAGATGGCAATCGACTTCTTCCAGCATGTGCTCGACGTGAACCTCGTCGGCTCACTGCGCTGCGCCAAGGCCCTGCATGACGCCCTGTCGAGGCGCCGCGGCAGCGTCATCAACATTGCGTCCATGTATGCCCGGTTCGGCTCGCCCCGCAATCCGGCCTACGGGTCTTCAAAGGCCGGCATCGAACAGTTGACCAAGTCGCTGGCGATTGCATGGGCTCCCGACGGCATTCGCGTGAACGCGATCGCCCCCGGCTTCATCGTGACAGAACAATCCGCACGCGCCCGGCAGGATCCGGCTTTCACCGAAGCCGTCGAAACGCGCACACCGCTGAGGCGATGGGGGCAGCCGGACGACATTGCCGGCCTGACGCTGTTCCTGGCGTCGGACGCCGCGGCATTCATGACCGGGACATGTGTTCCCGTGGATGGAGGCTATTCCGTTGTTTGAGGAGACACGCCTTGACTGAGATTTCCAAAATCACCGCGGCGGTCATCGGCACCGGATTTATCGGCACCGTCCACGTGCAGGCGTTGCGCCGCCTCGGTGTCAGTGTTGCCGGCGTGCTCGGGTCCTCGCCCGCACGCAGCACCGCCCGCGCAGCCGATATCGGCGTTGAAAAAGGCTACGCCTCCCTGGAAGAGCTGTTGTCGGACCGGAGCGTTGACGTTGTCCACGTGACGTCCCCGAACCAGCTGCATCACCCGCAGGTCAAGGCCATCATCTCCGCGGGAAAACACGTCATTTGTGAAAAACCGCTGGCCATGACAAGCGAACAATCGGCGGAAATGGCCGAACTCGCCAGGGCATCGGGAAAGATCTGCGCCGTCTGCTACAATATCAGGTTCTATCCGCTGAACCAGCAGGCACACGCTATGGTCGGCGCCGGCGATCTCGGCGACATTCGTTTCGTGACCGGGCACTATCACCAGGACTGGCTCGCCAAGGCGACCGACTGGAACTGGCGCCTGCAATCCGAAGTCGGTGGTGCGCTGAGGTCCGTCGGCGACATCGGCACGCATTGGGTGGATCTGACGAGCTTCATCACCGGAATGAAGGCAAGCGCGGTGTTTGCCGACCTGATGACGTTCCTGCCCGAGCGGCAGCGCCCCGCAGGTCCGGTCGAAACGTTTTCAAGCGCAGAGGGCGCGACCCGCGCCGTTTCGATCGATACCGACGACGCTTCTGCCATCATCATGCGCTACGGCAATGGTGCCCGGGGTGTGCTGACCACCTCGCAGATCAATATCGGCCGCAAGAATTCGCTGCACTGGGACATTGCCGGGAGCACGGCCAGTGCCGCCTGGGACAGCGAGACGCCGGATCACCTCTTCGTCGGGCACAGGGATGCCCCCAATCAGACCCTCATGCGCGACTTCACCCTGATGAACGAGACCGGAACCCGCGCAGCCTCGCTGCCACCGGGCCATGTCGAGGGGTTCGCCGACAGCTTCTTTGCGTTTTTTCGCGCGGTCTATTCCGACATTGCGGCCGGCAGCCGGACAGCTCAGAGCACCTGGGCAACGTTCGACGACGGTCACTACGAGATGCGCTTCTGCGACGCTGTATTGAAATCGGCGCGGCAGGGACGCTGGGTGGATCTGGACGAGATTTGAGGAAACGGCGATGAAACTCGGACTGCTGACTGCACCATTCGAATCCGTTGACCTGATGGAGGTCGCGGCCTGGTCCGGCGCGAACGGCTTCTGTGCACTTGAAGTCGCCTGCTGGCCCTCATCAGGCGGCGACAAGCGGCGCTACGCCGGGACCAGCCACATCAATGTGGACGGACTGAGCGCCGATCAGGCGAAGGAGATCCGGGACAGGCTGGACGGACACGGCCTGGAGATTTCGGGACTTGGCTATTATCCAAATCCGCTCCACGCCGATGCCGGTCACCGCGACGAGGTGATCGGGCATCTGAAGAAAGTCATCACGGCTGCGGGCCTCATGGGCGTGCCGGTCGTCAACACCTTTGTCGGCGGCGACCGGACGCTGACCGTCGACGACAACTGGGAGCGCGCAACCCGGATCTTTTCACCGATCGTGGACCACGCCCGGGACGAAGGCGTGCGGCTCTGCTTTGAAAACTGTCCGATGATCTTCAGCTATGACGAATGGCCGGGTGGCCACAATATCGCCTATTCGCCAAAAATCTGGCGGCGGATTTTCGAAGAATGGGGTGATGCGGTGGGCATGAATTTCGACCCGTCGCACCTGATATGGCAGTTCATCGACCAGACACGCTTCATCAAGGAGTTCGGCCCGCAGATCGCCCATGTCCACGCCAAGGACCTGATGGTGGATCACGACGGGCTGTACGAGAACGGCATCATGTCGGCCGGGATGGGCTGGCAGGTGCCGCGCCTGTGCGGGCTCGGCGATGTGGACTGGTCCAACTTCTTTTCCGGCCTTTACCGCGCCGGATATGACGGCCCGGTAATCATAGAGCACGAGGACCGTCTCTTCGAAGGCACGGATGAAAAGGTCAAGCGCGGTTTTCTGCTGGCGCGCGACGTTCTGCAGCCATTCATCAAATAGAAGGGCGAAACGCCCCGGGAACTTCACACGAACGTTCACATGGGAGGAACTGAAAATGAAGAAACAAATCGCAGGTGCGGCGGCCCTCGCCATCGCAGCGACGCTCACGCCGGCCGCATTTGCCGCCGACTACACCATCGGTGTGTCCAATACCGTTCAGGGCAACGGCTGGCGCGAGGAAATGATCTGCGCGATGCGCGCGCAAGCGCTGGTGGAAGCGGATGTCTCGAACCTGATCGTGGCGCATCGCAACACCGATTCCGCCGGTCAGCTTGAGGATATCAACAACCTGATCGAAGCAGGCGTCGACGCCATCGTTCTGAACCCCTCCAATCCGGACGCCCTGAATTCGGCGCTGAATGCGGCGATGGAAAAAGGCATTGTCGTTGTCGCTGTTGATGCAGGCGTTACCGCTGACGGCGCGTATATCCTGTCCAACAACCAGGAGGAATACGCCTATCTTGGTGCCAAATGGCTTTTCGAACAGCTGGGCGGAAAAGGCGACGTTGTCTACATGCGCGGTATCGCCGGTGTCTCCGCGGACACGGACCGCGACAACGGCTTCAAGCGTGCGCTGGCGGAACATCCCGACATCAAGGTCGTGCACGAAGTCTTCACGGGCTGGCAGCAGGACCAGGGCAAACAGCAGATGTTCGATTTCCTGGCCACCGGCATCCCCTTTGACGGTGTCTGGACTTCGGGCATCGACAACGTGATCGTGGACGCCTTTGTCGAATCGGGAGCACCGCTGGTGCCGATAGTCGGTGCGGACAATGCCGGCTTCGTTCAGTATCTGACCGAGGTCGACGGCTTGACCGGTGCGGCGGTGACGAATCCCGGTTCTGTCGGCGGTGCGGGCGTTGCGCTTGCGGTCGACATACTGAACGGCAGTCCCCCGGCTGAAAAAACGGTGCTTGTGAACCCGGTTCTGTGGGAAAACGCGTCCGATGAAGGCCGTGCCACGATCAAGGCTGCGCAGAATCCGAATCTCGACCCCGAGTGGCCGGTTTCAGTCTCCGTGCCGGGCTGGACCGATTACACGATGGATCAGATCATCGCCTGCAAGGGCCCGGGCGACAGCTGAGATCCGCGTTCAAATGCCCCGCCCACCTGTTGGGCGGGGCCCCTGAAAGACCAATTCGAAGAGCGCGCATGAGCGGAACCCAGCTACTTGATGCGACCGGCATCGCCAAGGCCTTCGGTGCGGTCCGGGCGCTGACCGATGCCGGACTGTCTCTTTCAGAAGGCGAAATCGTCGCCCTGATGGGAGCAAACGGCGCAGGCAAGTCGACCTTCGTGAAAATCATCACCGGGGCGCTCCGGCCCGACAGCGGCAAGGTGCTCATTCGCGGACGGGAAGCGCGGGTGGGCAGTCCTGCCGAGGCGCGGCGCTCCGGTCTTGTTCCTGTCTATCAGGAACCTTCCCTGATCCCCGACCTCGATGTCGCCGACAATCTTCGTTTGACCGATACGCGCGTCGATCCTTTCATGCGCTGGGTTGGCGAACTCGGCATTGCCGATCTCGAACTGTCAGACATGATCGGCGATTTGCCGCTTGCGACCCTTCGTATCCTCGACCTTGCGCGCGCACTGGCCAGCAAGCCCGACGTGCTCCTGCTGGACGAAATGACCGCGGCCCTGCCGACCGATCTGGTCGACCGGGTGCTGAAGGTAACCCGCGAGCAAGCCGACAGCGGCATGGGCGTGATCTATGTTTCCCATCGCTTCAGCGAGATTTCCGAACTGTGCGACCGGGCATCGGTGCTGCGCGACGGCAAGACGGTCGGCGATCTGAAGATCGAAAGCGGTGTTGAACAACGCGCCGTGGAGCTGATGCTGGGGCAGAAACTGGAGCTTGGCAATCGAGGCGTTGCCGAAACACGCAGCCGCACGGAGGCGGCACCCCGCGTACGCGTGCGCGACCTTGCAATCGCGCCCAGGGTGACCGGCATCACGTTCGACCTTTATCCGGCAGAAGTGCTCGGCGTGGTCGCGCTGGAAGGACAGGGACAGGACGAACTCTTCGACTGCATGGCCGGTTTCCTGCCGCCAAGCTCGGGTGAAATCGAAATCAACGGGAAGCCGGCCGATTTTCACCATCCGGCGGATGCCATCGCTGCCGGCCTCAAATTCGTTCCCGGGGACAGGGCGGACGCGCTCCTTGCGCAGAGATCAGTGCGCGAGAACATCGCCCTGCCCTTTTCCGCGCGATTGAGGAACTGGGGAAACCTCAAGCTTCAGCGCGAACGGGAGCGCGTCGCACATGCGATTGAAAAACTGCAGATCGACACACGCGCGCAGGGAGAAGTCCAACGGCTCTCCGGGGGCAATCAGCAGAAGGTGACCATCGGGCGATGGCTGGCCACGGGAGTGGATACGCTGTTGCTGTTCGACCCGACGCGCGGCATTGATGTGCGCACAAAGCGTCAGATCTACCCCCTTGTCAGGGAACTTGCCCAGCAGGGAGCGTCGGTCCTCTTCTACACCTCCGAGCTTGAGGAAATCGCGCTCGCTTGCGACCGCGCCATCGTCATCTTCAACGGCCGGGTCGTCGATGTGATCGATGCGGCAGATGCCGACGATCAGACCCTGCTCCATGCGGCTTACGGGCTCACGGCGCAAGAGGGGGCAGCGTGAGCGATCTGATCAGGAAAAATGCCTGGGTGGCCGGGCTGGTTGTTCTTCTGGCGGCATTGCTTGCCATCACAAAGATCATCCAGCCGTCCTTCGGCGCGTCCGGGCTGGAGAGCGTCGCGCGCGCGGCACTGCCCTTCGCATTTGCGACTGCGGGCATGGCGGTGGTGGTCATCGTCGGCGGCATCGATCTGTCGGTCGCTTCAATGATGGCCGTTTGCGCGGTAACGGCAGCCGTCCTGATGGAAAAGATATCCGGTGTGCCGGCCGTCATGATCGTGCTGGCGCTGGGGCTGGCAATGGGACTGATCAACGGTGCACTGATCGTGGTAACACGGGTGCCGGATATTGTCGTGACGCTGGCGATGCTCTTTGTCTGGGAGGGCGCTGCGCTTCTGATTCTCGAGACGCCGGGCGGATCGACGTCTGAATGGCTGCAGACCGGTATCCGCGGCAGCCTGGTTCCCGGATTGCCGAATGCACTCGTGATCATTGCCGCAGCCGTCGCCCTGGTCTGGGTCCCGCTCCGGCGGTCCCGGCTGGGGATCTCGATCTATGCAACCGGATCGAACGAACGGGCGGCATTCCGATCCGGGGTCGATGTCGGGCGCACGCGAATCCTGGCTTACGGCGTGTGCGGCATGTTCTGCGCATTCGGAGGCCTCAGCCTGGCTTCGCTCACGGGTATCGGCGAACCCGTTCCCGGTCCCTATCTGATGGCATCCGTCGCCGCCGTGGTTCTTGGCGGTGTGGTTCTGGGGGGCGGGCGTGGCGGGCTGCTCGGTCCGATCATTGCCGTCTTCATCCTGCGGATCGTGCGCACGATCCTGACGCTTCTCGCCGTGGACCCGAATGTCACAACCATCATTGAAGGAACCATCATGGTTTGCGTGGTGATGCTGGGTACGGCTTTGACCTTGCGGGGGGCCAGGAAATGAACACGGCGGCAACAGACCCGGCCCTGGTACGCTTCGGGCGTTATCTGCGCGACAATCCGGTTGTCCCGCTGCTGGCGTTCCTGCTCCTGCTGATCGTCATGCTTGAAATCATGCGGCCCGGGATCGTGACTCCCTTCCGTGCCGGGCGGGACGGCCTGATTTCGGCCTTCTGGGTGGGGAACCTGATCAAGTTCGCGATACCGCTCGCAATGCTCGCCGCCTGCCAGGTGCTGACGATGCTGACCGCGGGCATCGACCTGTCTGCCGGCATCACAGCGACGGTGGCCGCCTTTGTGTGCGCCACGCTGAGCTCGATCTGGGGTGTTGCCCCTGCCGTTTTCGTCGCTCTTTCCACCGGCCTGATCGTCGGGCTTGTCAACGGCATCGGTGTTGGCCTTGTCCGCGTGCACCCCCTGATCATGACACTTGGCACGGGACTTATCGCGACCGGCTGCCTGCAGGTTTACCAGCGCCTCGTCATCAATGCCGGGTCAGAAATTCCGGCCTTCCTTTCGTGGCTCGGAACCGGCCGCACGCTGTCGATGCCGAACGGACTATTCCTGTTCGTGCCGTTTGCACTGTTCATCTTCTGGCTGTTGCGCTTCACCGGTTTCGGCAGGCTGCTGTTTGCACTTGGCTCGAACGAGAACGCCGCCAGACTGTCGGGGGTTCGCGCGTGGCAGGTTTATGTCGCGCTCTATGTGCTATCGGGTCTGATCGCGGCCATGGCCGGCCTGCTTTACCTGGGCATGATCCGCCAGACGTCGCTCAGTCTCGCAAACCCGCTGCTGCTGCCCTCCGTTGCTGCCGCCGTGATCGGAGGCACTTCCATATTCGGCGGACGCGGCAGTTTTGCCGGTGCGATTGTCGGCGCGCTGATCATTCGCGTTCTCGACACGATGCTGACGCTGATGCAGATGCCCGAAGGCGCGCGGACCGTATTGTTTGGCGCCGTCATTCTCGCCGTGACCGCGATCTATGTCAGGATCACTGCAAGCCGCTAGCAATGCCGGCGCAAGCCGGACAGCCGCCGAACCGGGACTCTCAGTTTTTTTGCTTCCGAAACCTCGACGGAACAGTTTGTCCGTTCAAAACTGTCGATGTGAGAGCATTTTCCGGCACCGCATTTCGATGAGGCGGATACGGGAAACGGAACGGCCATTTTCCGCGCGATGCAATGTCAATCGATCTGTTCCAGATCTTCTTCAAGCTCGCTCATATCCTCGCCGCCGGCCATGAGATTGAGAACTTCCTCGCGAGACTTTTCTCCCCGGTTGAAAGACGCCGCGACTTCTCCCTGGATCAGAACAACGAAGGTGTCGCCGACGCTCATGGCGTGGCGCGCGTTGTGCGTGATGAAGACGATGCCCGCCCCGTTCTGACGCGCAATCCTCATCATTTTCAGTACCATCGCGGCTTCCTTGACACCCAGGGCCGATGTCGGCTCATCAAGGATCAGCATCTTGGCACCAAAATACATCGCCCGCCCGATCGCCAGAACCTGGCGTTCACCGCCGGACATGGTTCCGACAAGCTGCTCTCCGCTGGTCACCCGAGTGAGGCCGAATTTCTGCATCTGATCCACCGCAACTTCGTTGGCAAGCCGGGTGTCGATGCTTTGAAACGGCCAACGGCCCTTGACGGGTTCAGCGCCCAGAAAGAAGTTGCGGCCAACACTCATCAGCGGGATGGATCCGACATCCTGATGGACTGTCGCGATGCCGCGCTGGCGCGCTTCGCGCGGCGTCGCAAATCTGGTTGTTTTTCCCTCGAACAACAGTGTTCCGGACGTTGGCTGGTGATAGCCGGAGAGGACCTTGATCAGGGTCGACTTGCCGGCACCATTATCGCCCAGAAGGCAAAGGATCTTGCCCGGTTCGACCTGCATCGACACTTGTTTCAGAGCCTTGGTGGACCCGAAAAACTTGTCGACGTCGCGCAATTCCATGAGAGGCTGAGACATGGCGGATCCTATTTGCTTGAGAGCGCCAGCCGGCGGACATAATTGTTGGCCAGAACGGCCGCCGCAAGCAGAAGACCAAGGAACAATTGGATCCAATCCGTGTTCCAGCCTGTGTAGAAGATGCCGCTGGAAATGACACCGAACAACGCCGTGCCTAGGACGATGCCGGTGACACTGCCATAGCCGCCGGTCAGGAGAACGCCGCCGATAACAACCACAATCGGTGCCTGGAACACGAAGCCCATGCCGTAGGTCGCGTTGCCTGAATTCCATTGGACACCTTGAAGGATGCCGACAAGCGCGGCGGCAAGTCCGGTCGCGATGAACAGACTGATCTTGACCCGCTGCACCGGAACACCTGCCCCCCGGGCCGCGTCCAGATTTCCGCCCGTCGCATAGATCCAGTTGCCGAAAACACTGCGGCTCAATACCCGGTAGCCGATATAGGCAACGAGAAGCCACCAGAGGATGGAGATATTGGCCTGCCCCCAACGCGCCGCGAAAACGAATTTTGCACTGTCGGAAGCCACAATCGAGCTTGAGGTGACATTGGCGATCAGGCGTGAGACACCCATTGTTGCACCGATCACGATGAAGTTGGTCGCCAGGGTGACAATGAAAGACGGCAGTTTGGTCTTGACGACCGCGAGGCCGTTCGCCAACCCGATCAGGCCTCCGGCAGCCAGTGCCAGGAACACCATCGGCCAGATAGGCAAATCGTATTGGTTGGTTCCAAGCGCCAGAATCATCGACGCCGCCCCGACGGTCGACCCGATCGAAAGGTCGAATTCTCCAGAAATCATCAAGAGCCCAACCGGGATCGCGACAATTCCCAGTTCGGCGGCCAGATTGAGCCATCCGGCCGTGCCATTCACGGACACGAACCCCGTTCCGGGCGTTGCGAGTGCAAAGAAAAGGTAGGTTATGAGAAACGCTGCGAAAGCCCCTGCCTCGGGCCGCTTCATGAAATTCCTGAGCACATCTTTCTCCAGGTGAACTATGTCGGATCGCCCCGGCCGGGCCGCGCAGCGCCTAAGAGGCGCCGCGAACACCTGCGTGTTCCTTGTTGACCTGCAGCGTTTCGTCCACGTTGGAACTGTCGATGACCAACGGTCCCGTCTTTACGTGGCCGATCGGATGCAGGCCGTAATTCAAATACTGGTGGGCAATCTGAATGGACATGAAGCCTTGCAGATATGGCTGCTGATCCATGGCAAAGGCCAGGTCGCCGTTCTTGATGGCAAGAAGGGCTTCGTTGGACAGATCTGCCGTTCCGACCATGATCTCGCCTTTGCGTCCGACTTCGTCCACCGCGCGCAAGGCCGACATCGCAGGAACCGCATTCAGCGTATAGATGCCGTCAATCTGCGGATTTGCCTGGAGGCTTCCCTTGATCGCCTGGGTCATGGCCTGCGGGTTGGTTGCATCTCCCGTCCCAATGGTCTGGTAGATCGTTTCCTTCCCGGCTTTCTTCATGGCGGCAACATAGCCATTGCACCGTTCTTCAACAGTCGGATTTCCCGGAACCTGGTTGAAACACAGGCCCGTCGTAACGCCGGCATCCGCCTGGATCTGACCTGCCTTGTAGCCCATCTGATAGGGGTCTTCGCCAACAAAGCCGATCGATCCGTTGCCTTCCCAAAGGGTCTGGCCGGAATTGTGAATGAGGACGGGAATGCCGGCGGCGGTCGCCTCCTTGATCAACGGATCCATGCCATCGGGAAAGAACTCGCCGACAAGCAGCATTCTGGGCTCGCGGCTGATCGCCTGCTGCAGCAGCCTTGGGTAATCGCTCGTCATGTTCGAGGTGTCCGTGACTGCAATGTACTGGTAATCGACATCGAAAATTTCCGCAGCGTCGTCAAAACCCTTCTTCACAGCGGCGAAAAACGGCCAGGACAGCGGTCCGCTCACGACCAGTATTGGCCCTTCGTCATTGGACATTGCAGGTGACGCGGCGCCGAGGCCGATCGTGACGGCGGCAGCTGCCAAGACTGATTTGAAAAGTTTCATCTGATCCTCCCGTGATCCGACGACACAGACAAGGCGAATTTCGACCGCATCCATGCGTCTGTTCATCATGATGAGCACGGAAACCACACCCGTGTCAATAATTATTCACTTTGAATTACTATTGACCAGTGAGGCGTCCGCTTTTAGGCTGAGCAACATGGGCACTCACGAACTGACTGCCTATCTGATTGAAAGTAAACAAGTCTTGTGAGGTGGTATGCGATCAGTGCTGTGCTATGGAGATTCCAACACCTATGGACAAACCACCGCCAACAAGCCGGACGACCGGTACCCGCATGACGTCCGGTGGCCTGGTGTGCTGCGCGGTCTGATCGGCTCCGAATGGCTTGTGATCGAAGAAGGCCTGAGCGGAAGAACCACCGTCAGCAACGACGAAATCGAAGGCCCGGAAAAGAATGGCCGGACCTATCTTCGGCCCTGCATCATGAGCCACAAGCCACTTGATCTGATCATCATCATGCTCGGAACCAACGATCTGAAAGTGCGTTTCAACAAGACCCCATGTGAAATTGCCATGGGCATCGGAGCCCTTGTGACCGACATAAAGGCCATGCCTGCGGGCGTCGACGGTAAGATCCCCGAAATTCTGATCGTTGCGCCGCCGCCAACCGCTTCTGACTTGAAAGAATGGTCGGATGTGTTTCTCGGGGCTCAGGAAAAATCGCGCGCACTGGCCCGTGAATACGAACGGATTGCCGAAGCCCATGAAGTCCATTTTTTCAATGCGGGTCTTGTCGTCAATTCCAGCGATGAGGACGGCTTTCATCTCGACGTCCAGGCTCACAGGGACCTGGGTCACGCGATTGCCGAAGAGATCGCGGCCATTGGCTGGCCGGATCAAAGTGACTAAACCCTTGGAAGAAAGGGCCGGACGCGAAAGATGCATTCCGTTCCAGACACCCAAACGTGATACGCCATAGTGCGAAGCCACACCTTGAAACCCAGGTGCGTTTCGCGAGTTCTGATTTCAAAGCCGGAGGCTGTACTTTTGCCGGATATGCGTTTTGCCCCGCCACCAACCGTACGTGTCGCAGAACACCCGGGTGGCATGAACCAGGTTCTGGCACGCAGCTTCAATGAACGACTGATCATGTCCCTTCTCCTGCAGCACGACGGCATGACGCGGCTCCAGCTCGGACAGGAAAGCGGGCTCTCAGCGCAAACGATCTCTGTCATTGTCAGGGCACTTGAACGCGACAACCTGGTCAGCAAGGGCGCAGCGGTCCGCGGGCGGATCGGTCCTCCGACGACCCCCATCAGCTTGAACCCCAATGGCGCGTACTCGATCGGGCTGCATGTCGACCGTCACGCGATCGAGGCGACAATCGTCGACTTCGTAGGCGCATCCGTCGCGCAGACGCAGTGCAACCTCACCACCTTTGACGTCCAGACCGTTCGTGACGCACTCACCGGAACGGTGGACACCTTGCTCGGTGAATTGACGGGTGAACAGAAATCCCTCGTCGCCGGCATCGGGCTCGCCTTCCCGCAGCGGTTTGATGCCGAAGAGGAACAGGAACAAGCCGTACTGGCCTACGACTTTGAAAAGGACCTGCGCGCGCATTCCGGCCTGGAGGTCGTGATCCAGGACGATGTAACCGCAGCCGCCAGCGCCGAAACACTCTATGGTCAAGCCAAGCGTATGGATGATCTGCTGTTTTGCTATGCCTCCAAAGACCTTGTTCCGCGGCTGATCCTCGGAGGCCGGATCTATACCGGTTCAAATCCTCAAATTTCAATTTGCGACAGTCAGACCTGGCATCAGACGGCCCGAAGCTTGGAGAGTGACGCGGCGCAGGACGATCTGGGTGTCCAGCGCTGGATCCAGCAGGTTGTCGCAAAGGCCGCTGATCTTGTGCAGGATCTCGGGACGTTCGCGACTGTTCCGGAAATGATCCTGTCGGCACCGGTTCCAACGGATGTCATGGATGAACTGGTAACGCGTATCCGCACGGAGATCCCGACCGGCCTGTCGGTAACAGGGAGCCGGTTCGGTCCGAACGCTTTGGCAATCGGCGCCGCGATCATGCCCATTCAAACGCGCTTTACCGCCAATACGCTTTAGGGCCTAGGGTGAGACGGCGCGAGGCTGTTGCCGCCGGCCCGGGTGCCGATTAGCCTCCGTCTGCCGTAAACCCGGCGGCCTCGATTGCCGCGATTGCGCAGGTTTCGTCATTGTCGGACGAGTCACCCGTAATTCCAACTGCCCCGAGCACCTGGCCGTCCGCTTTGATCAAAACGCCCCCGGGGACCGGCACCAACGATCCTTCGGCAATGCTGTTCATTGCCTGGATGAAGTAGGGCTGCGACTGTGCCCGTTCAAAAAGGGCACGCGAGCCGAGCCCCATTCCGATCGCCCCCCGCGCCTTGCCCTGCGCAATGTCCGGACGCAGATTGCTGGTGCCGTCTTCGCGGGCCAGTGCGATCAGAAATCCACCGCTGTCAAGAACCGCGACTGTTATGGGTTTCATCCCATGGGCGCGCCGCCAGTCCAAAGCCACCGAGACAATTTTCTGCGCTGTATCTAAAGCAAGTTCCACTCCGCCCCCCCGATCTAAGTCCAGGCCTTGGCCTCTTGAGAGATTACGCCGCGATGACCGCCCCGCTTTCTATCAGGCTCGCGACCGCTTCTTGATCATACCCAAGCTGTGACAACACCTCGCGGCTATGTTGTCCCAACACCGGCGCGGCCCTGGCAACTTTGGCAGGTGTTTCACTGAACTTGACCGGATGCCCAATGGTTTTGACATCGCCCGCGACGGCGTGCCTTGTCTCCACGATCATGTCACGCGCGACCGCCTGAGGGTCCTCGTGCATCTCCAGAATGCCCAGGACCGGACCGGCTGGAAGCGCTGCCGCTTCCATCTTGGCCAACCAGTTGGCCGTCGTGTCCCGCCGTAGTTTTTCATTCAGGATGTCGACAAGCGCAGGCAGGTTTTGCATCCGCGCCAGGTTCGACGCAAATCTCGGGTCGGCATCAAGCTCAGGCGTCTCAATGACATCCAGCAAACGGAGCCAGTTGCGCTGGTTCGCTGCACCAACGTTGATCCAGCCGTCACTGGTCGCAAACGCCTGGTAAGGCGCATTCAGCGGATGCGCGGAGCCGAGCGGTTGCGGGTTTTCACTCGTGGAAAAGGCAATCGCCGATTGCCAGTAAGTTTGCACGATCGCGGCCTCAAACAGCGACGTGTCAACTTTTTGACCCCGGCCGGTCTTCAGCGCATTTGCGTAAGCCGCGCTCACACCCATGGCCGCCAGAATACCGGCATTGATGTCTGAAATCGGGGCGGCCACTTTGACCGGCGGACGCCCCGGCCCCTCGCCTGTGATCGACATCAGGCCCGCCATGCCCTGCGCAATCAGGTCGAAACCACCGCGCTCCGCGTAGGGGCCGGTGCGCCCGAACCCGGAGATTTCGCAATAGATCAGGCGCGGGTTGATCGCCGCCAGATCGTCGTAGCCGAGACCCAGCCGTTCCATTGTGCCCATGCGATAGTTTTCGATCACGACATCCGCATCTGACAGGAGCTTGTGTAGCACCTCTCGAGCCGACGGATCCTTGAGGTTCAGCGCTATGCCCCGCTTGTTGCGGTTCATCATCATGTAGGCAGCGGATTCGCCTTCAATCTGGGGAGGAACGAACCGGCGGGAATCGTCGCCTTGCGGCTTTTCCACCTTGATGACATCCGCGCCCATGTCCGCGAGCATCAGGCCGCACACCGGACCTGCCATGATATGCGCAAGTTCGATGACCTTCATACCGGTCAGGGGGCCGGTGGCGGCGGTCATTTCCCGGTCCACTCCGGTCTGGATTTACTCAGGAACGCATCGATGCCGATGTGAAAATCGTCGCTGGTGTAACACATCGCGATCAGGTCGTCGTCTTCCACCGCAATCGCGGCACGGCGGCGGCGCATGGCCTCTTTTGTTGCGCGCAAGGTCAGGGGCGCCATGGTGCCCATCAACTGTGCCAGTTCCCTGGCGCGCACCATCAGGGACGCCTCATCCGGCAGAACCTCGCTCACCAGGCCAATCGCCTTGGCTTCCTCAGCCAGGATCAGCCGCGCAGTGAAGATGATTTCGCGGACGCGGCCTGCGCCCATCAGATCGGACAGGCGGGCGAGGTTGTCGCTGGCAAGGCAATTGCCCAGGGTGCGTGCGATCGGAAACCCGAACTTGAGGCTGGCAGAGCTGATGCGCAGATCACACGCCGCTGCGATCGCCGCCCCGCCGCCTGTACACGCCCCATTGATCGCTGCGATCGTCGGTACCGGACACCGCTCCAGGTCGTCCAGCGCCTGTGCGATGCGGGCTTCGTAGTCCAGCGCGTCCTGCGCAGTCCTGAAATCGCGGAACTGGCTCATGTCGGTGCCGGCCGCGAATGCCTTTCCGCCGTTGCCGGAGATAACGATGGCCCGGACCGATCCGTTGGCCGGCAGCGTTTTGCAGAGATTTGCGAGCCCCTCGTACATCGCAAATGTCAGTGCGTTGCGCGAGCCCGGGCGGTTGAAGGACACCCACAGGACACCGTCTTCCAGATGTTGCGTAAGCTCTTCGGTCATCGGTAAAAGTACTCAACAAGGAACATCGGCACCGCCGGCACGTACGTGCAGAGCATCAGCACCGCCAACAGGACCGCGACAAAGAAGATATTCACTTTCGACACGGCCCAGATATTCGCCCGCGCCACTGAGCAGGACGTGATCAGCACGGATGCGACCGGCGGTGTCTGCTGGCCAATCGCCAGGTTCAGGGTGACAACGAGACCAAAATGCACGGGATCGATGCCGGCGGCAGAGATCAGCGGGATTACGATCGGGACAACCAGAATGATCGCGGCCGCCGAATGCAGAAAGAACCCGATGATCAGGAAAAAGAAGTTCAGGATCAGCAAGATCGCCCATTGCTGAGCGGTGACGGACAAGATCGCTTCCGCCAGTTGCTGAGGGATCTGCGCACGGGTCAGAAAGCCGCCCATCAGAACCGATGCGGCAACCAGAAGCATGACCACGGCGGTTTGTATGCCGCCATCGAGCATCGCCCGGCGCAAATGTGCCAGGTTCAGATTGCGGTACCAGGCAGAGACAACAAGTGCGGCAAGCACGGCCAGCCCTGCGGCTTCTGTTGCGGTGACAAACCCGCCGAAGATCCCGCCCAGGATGATCACCGGCAGCGCAAAAGCGGGCAATGCGTCCTTGAACGTCTCGCGGACGCGCGGCAGGTTGAAGGCCTCTTCTACCGGATAGTCATAGCGTTTTGCGAAAGCATAGGCGACGCCCATCAACCCGGCGGCACCCAGGAGCCCCGGTACAACGCCGGCCACAAACAACTGCTCGACCGAAGTGTTGGCCGAGGCTGCGTAGAGGATCATGGGGATCGATGGCGGGATGATAATCGCCAGCGAGGCAGAGGACGACGTGACAGCGGCCGAAAACTCCTTCGAGTAACCGCGCTTTTTCATTTGCGGGATCAGAATCGAGCCCATTGCAGCGACGTCCGCTACAGCCGAGCCCGAAATCTCCGCGAAGAACAGCGACACGCCGATGTTGACCATCGCCAGACCGCCGCGGATGAAGCCGATGATGGCGGACACGAAATTGATCAGCCGATCCGTGATCCCACCCGCATTCATGATGGCACCGGCCAACACAAACATCGGAATAGCGATCAACGAAAACTTGGTCGATCCGTCATACATGTCCAGGGCAATCGTGACCAGACTGCCGGTGCCCTCGACCGCCAGGAGGCCGATCACCCCACACATGGCCAGCGCAACCGCAATTGGCACATTGATGCAGATCATCGCCAGCAGGGCGCAGAAGATCGCAGCCATCAACATCAGGTACGATCCTTGTTCTTGATCATCTCAGCCTCGACCTCTTCCTCGATCTCCGCGTGTTCCAGCGAAATGCCGTCGGCGGTGACTTTCCAGTAGTTCGGCAGGCTGAGAAGCTGGCACAGGATGAACAGGATCGCGCCAATCGGTATAATCGACTGGGTGAATTGAACCGGAACCCAGGTGAGGGAAATCAACGTGTCGCCTTCAAGAACTTCAAGAACCTGAAGACCGGCCCGCGCCATCAATACAAAGAAGATCAACACGATTGCCTCGGCCACCAGCAAGGCCATAAGACGCGTCTTGACAGGCATCGCCAGAAGCACCGTGTCAAACCCGATGTGACGACGGTGAAGCGCGGCGAGCGCCGAGCCGTAGTAGGTTATCCAGGCCAGCATGATCGCGGCGACTTCGTCGTACCACGAAAAACTCTGGCCCGAGAGGCGTGCAATCACCGCCGAAATCACGACGATGGTCAGAAGCACCATCAGCGAGATCGTGATCCATTCAAGCACTTTGCCGAGGATCGTGACAATCCGGGGTAGGAGTGAGTTCGAGAGCTGGTTCACGTCGCGCCTTGTCCTCTTGCAGGAGCCGAAGGCAGGCTCATGCGGATCTGTATGGCCACAAGACTGAAAGGGCAGCGGATTGCCCGCTGCCCGTTACAAGCGTCAGTTGGTATTTGCCAGGCCCAGAACCTGGTCAATCATGTCCTGCCCGCCTTCGACCTCGTCGGCGAACGCCTTGTAGATCGGCGCGGATGCCTCGACGAATGCGTCCTTGTTCGCCTCATTCACCTCAACTCCGGCGGCCTTGATGACGTCCAGCAATTCGGTTTCCAGCTGCGCCGCCTTTTCGTAGGTGAAGTCCTGCGTGGACGCCGCACAGGCGGTCAGCCCGGCCTGCACGTCCTCCGGCAGTTTCGCGAACCCCTTCTGCGACGCGAGGATATAGGCGGGTGTGTAGACATGCCCGGTTATTGACAGGTACTTCTGGACTTCCTGGAACTTTGCGGATGCGATCTGCGCATAGGGGTTTTCCTGGCCGTCCATCACGCCGGTCTGCAGCGCGGTGAACACGTCCGAAAACGCCATTGGCGTCGGGTTTGCGCCGTATTCGGTGAACATCTTGACACGCCAAACGCCATTGGGAGTGCGAAGTTTGATGCCTTCGAGGTCACCCGGCACATTGATTGGCCGCGTGTTGTTGGTGATGTGGCGGAAGCCGTTCTCGGCAAGACCTACGATGTGATACCCGCCACCGTTTGCAGCTGCCTGAAACTTGTCCATCATCGCATCCTGGACACGGCGCATGTGATCGCGGTCACGGATGATGTAGGGCATCTCGAAAATACCGAATGTATCATCGACCGAAGACATGACGGACGAGGGAAGCGCGAAGTCGACCTGACCCAACTTCAACTTCTGCAAAAGCTCCTTGTCCTTGCCCAACTGTGAAGAGCCGAAGGTCTGCACCTCGACCTTGCCGCCCATCGACGAATTCACACATTCCGCGAAATTGTCGACGCTTGCTTCGAACAGCGAGCCAGGATTGCCGACATGGCCAAATTTCAGCGTGATGTCGGCGGCAAAGGCACTGCTTGTTCCGCCAATCGCAGCGGCTGTTGCGATAAGAATTGCCTTGATGGTCATGTGTGTTTCCTCCCTTGGAAATGTGACTGTTTTCGTCACTCTGCCGCGATTTGCGTGTTCTCCAGCATCGCCATCGCAGCTCCGACTCCCCCCGCGCTGTGGGGAATTCCGGCCTTTGTCAGACCCATCTCGACGCCTGCCAGTGTTGCGACCAGCATGAGGTCGTTGAAGTCACCCAGATGGCCAATGCGGAACACCTTGTCGGCGACTTTCGACAGGCCGTTGCCCAAAGAAATGTCGTAGTGGTCCAGGGCCGTTGCCCGGAACCCGTCTGCGCTGTGGCCTTCCGGGACCATGACAGCCGTCAGCACGCCGCTTTCCTGCCCCTGCTTGTTGCAAAGAACGTCCAGTCCCCAGGTGCGGACGGCAGCACGCGTGGCCGCCCCGTGACGCGCATGGCGGGCGAAGACATTTTCCAGGCCCTCTTCGTGCAACATCTCAATGGCGACGTTGAGCCCGTAGAGCAGGTTCGTGGCGGGCGTGTAGGGGAAGTATCCGGTCTTGTTCGGACCAACCATGTCCGCCCAGTCCCAGTACGACCGCTTTGAGGTGGCCGAACCGTTCGCCGCCATGGCCTTGGCACTTATCGCGTTGAACGAAAGACCCGGCGGCAACATCAGACCCTTTTGTGATCCGGAAACCGTGACATCAACGCCCCATTCGTCATGCTGATAGTCGAGCGACGCAAGACCCGAGATCGTATCGACCATGAACAATGCCGGATGTCCCGTGTTGTCGATGGCCTTGCGGATGGCGGCAATCGGCGAGACGGACCCGGTCGATGTCTCGTTGTGAACAACACAGACGGCCTTGATCTCGTGATTTCTGTCTTCAGCCAGATAGGCCTCGATCTGGTCCGGGTCGGCTCCGCCGCGCCAGTCGCCTTCAATGAACTCGGGCTTCAAATCCAGTTTTTCGGCGATCTTTTTCCACAATGTCGCGAAATGCCCGGTTTCAAACATCAGCACCCGGTCGCCGGGAGACAGAACATTGACCAGTGCCGCCTCCCAACCGCCCGTGCCCGACGATGGATAGATGACAACGTTCTGCTCGGTCTTGAAGATGGTCTTGATCCCTTCCAGGGCCTGCGCACCGACCTTGCCGAACGCCGGGCCCCTGTGGTCAATCACCTGACCGGAGATCGCGCGCAAAATGCGGTCCGGAACCGAACTGGGGCCTGGAATTTGCAGAAAGTGACGACCAGCTTGTCTCATGAATCGAACCTTGTGGGACCTGCGTTTGAACGTGCGTCACAGCATGACATTGAAGTTGTGAATATGCAATTTTTAATTCATAATTCATTTTTTGATGCCGCAAGCCAAGGAATCCGCCGTTGAACGACATTGCGCGTGAACTTTCAAAAAGGGTGTCGGGCGATCTGATGTTCGATCCGTTCTCGCGCGGCCGCTACGCGACGGACGCATCAATTTATCAGATGATGCCGGTGGGCGTGCTCGCGCCGAGATCCGAAGACGACATCCTGGCGGCGATTGACTGCGCGCGCGATCAGGGCGTGCCGATCCTGCCCCGCGGCGGCGGCACATCACAGTGTGGCCAGACCGTCAATGAAGCCCTGGTTTTGGACAACACCGAGTACTTCAACGACATTCTCGAACTTGACGTCGCAAACAAGCGCTGTGTCGTGCGCCCGGGCATCGTGCTCGATGACCTGAACCGGGTGCTCAAACCGCACGGGCTCTGGTTCCCGGTCGATGTCTCGACCGCGTCGCGCGCGACCATCGGCGGCATGACGGGGAACAACTCCTGCGGTGGGAAATCCATCCGGTACGGCATGATGCGGGACAATGTCCTGTCGATCGACGCAATCCTGGCTGATGGCAGCAAACACAGGTTCGGGGCGGGGCTTACTGAGCAGGATGCGGTCTACAACGCGCTTTCCCATGATCTTACGGCGATTGGCCAGCGGGAAGCGGCGGAAATCGCTGCCCGGTTCCCCAATGTCATGCGCCGCGTGGGTGGCTACAACATCGATGCACTGATTTCCGGAGTGAATGCCCAGAACCTCGCGCATCTTCTTGTCGGCTCGGAAGGCACGCTCGCCTACACGACCGCGATCGAGCTGAAGCTCTCCCCGCTGCAGGACGGCAAGGCCCTGGGCGTGTGTCACTTCCCGACCTTTCATCAGGCAATGGATGCCGCACAACATCTGGTGACGCTTGATCCCGAAGGCGTTGAACTGGTCGATCACACGATGATTGCGCTGGCCCGCGACATTCCGCTTTTTGCCAGGACAATCGAGAATTTCGTGACCGGCGCGCCTGAGGCCTTGCTGCTGGTGGAATTCACGCGCACCAACGGGGAACAGAAGTTAAAAGACCTCGACCAGATGATGGGTGACCTCGGCTATTCCTGGACCGGGACCGGCAAGAGCTGGGGCGGTGTCACCGCGGTGACGGATGCAGGCCTGCAGGGACAGATCGCTGAACTGCGCAAATCCGGCCTCAACATAATGATGTCCATGAAGACCGCCGGGAAGCCGGTGTCGTTCGTCGAGGATTGCGCGGTCGAACTGCCTGACCTTGCCGCCTATACGGCAGGGCTGACGGAGATCTTTGAGCGCCACGGCACCACGGGTACATGGTACGCACACGCGTCGGTCGGATGTCTGCACGTGCGCCCGGTGCTGAACCTGAAGCTGGACAATGACGTCGCCACGATGCGCGCGATTGCCGAAGAGTGTTTTGATCTTGTCGCCCGTTACAAGGGGTCGCATTCAGGTGAACATGGCGACGGCATCGTCCGCTCGGAGTTTCATGAAAAGATGTTTGGCTCCCGGATGGTCGCGACCTTTGAGGAGGTGAAACACCGTTTCGATCCGACCGGCGTGTTCAACCCCGGCAAAATCGTCCATGCGCCAAAGATGGATGACCGCAGGCTACTTCGTTATGGACCGGGATATCAGACCTCACACCTGAAAACCGAACTGGATTGGTCCGAGTGGTCGGGAAAAGATGGCGGATTCCAGGGTGCGGTTGAAATGTGCAACAACAACGGAGCCTGCCGCAAACTGAAAGGCGGCGTCATGTGCCCCTCATTTCGGGTGACGCGCAAGGAAAAGGACCTGACCCGCGGCCGTGCCAATACCCTCCGTCTCGCGATTTCCGGACAGCTTGGGCCCGACGCACTGGTATCGGACGAGATGGCAGATGCAATGAAGCTTTGTGTGTCCTGCAAGGGCTGCAAGCGCGAATGCCCGACAGGCGTGGATATGGCGCGGATGAAGATTGAAGTGCTGGCTGCGCGCGCCAGGAAGCATGGCTCCAGCTTTCATGATCGCCTCATCGGCTATCTGCCGCGATACGCTCCCTTTGCGGCGAGAATGCCTTTTCTTATGAACCTGCGGGACAAGGTGCCCGGTTTGGCCAAGGCAACCGAACGCCTGACCGGTTTCACAGCAGAACGCCCGTTGCCCAGATGGGCTGCCAGACCGTTCAAAGACACCGAGGTCATTGCAACCTCTCTTCCGGACGCCGTCTTGTTCGCTGACAGTTTCAACCGCTATTTCGAGCCGGAAAACCTGCGCGCGGCAGTCAGAGTTCTGAACGCCACGGGCAGTCTGGTTGACGTGGTCAAACCGACCGGTGGTGACCGCCCATTGTGTTGTGGCCGTACGTTTCTGTCGGTCGGATTGGTTGATCAGGCACGGCAGGAGGCCAAACGGCTTGTCGATGCACTCATGCCTTATGCAGAACGTGGCGTTCCCATCATCGGCCTGGAACCAAGCTGCCTCTTGACCCTTCGCGACGAGATACCGGCGCTGTTACCCGGAGAAGACAGCGCAAAAATCGCCAAGCTGGCCCTGATGTTCGAGGAGTTCATTGCCTGTCAAACGGACAATCCGCAGTTCACATCCCGCCTTCAGTCTCCGGCGCCCGAGGTAATATTGCACGGGCACTGCCACCAGAAGGCCATGGGGGTCATGCCGGCAATCGAACGAACACTGGCGCTCTTGCCGGACACCAGCGTTACCAGGATCGAAAGCAGCTGCTGCGGCATGGCAGGCGCATTCGGTTACGGTTCAGACACCTATGACACGTCGATAAAGATGGCCGAACTGGACGTTCTTCCCGCTGCGCGCGCCGCATCCAGCGATGCCATTGTCGTGGCAGATGGCACGTCCTGTCGCCACCAGATCGCAGAGAACACCGATCGCAATCCGATGCACATGGCCCAACTTCTCGACTTGGCACTGAAACGAGTGTAAACGCTGCAAAATGACTGATGTATCCGCGAACATGATAATCGAACGAAGGTCACTTCACCTTGAATTGGTGGAACGTCTGCGTCCTTTGATCATCGAAGGCCAAATGGCCCCGGACAAAAAGGTCCCTGAAAAGGCCCTTTGCGAACAGTTCAGTGTTTCACGAACCCCTTTGCGCGAAGCGTTGAAGGTTTTGGCCGCAGAGGGATTGGTCCGGTTGGAACCAAATCGCGGCGCATGGGTCACTGCGATCACGATTGAAGAGGTCGAAGAGGTCTTTCCGGTGCTCGCCGTTCTTGAGGGCCTGTCGGGGGAACTGGCCTGCGAAAAAATCTCCGACGAGGAAATTGCCAAGATCCGCGCGCTTCACGACGCGATGATACAAAGCTATCACGACAGGGACCTGGTCACGTATTTCAAGCTTAACCAGGACATCCATCTCGGCATTCTATCCGCGGCAAGAAACGAGACCCTGGCCAACTCCAGCATGGCGTTGTCAGCGCGTATGCTGCGCGCACGGTATGCGGCCAACATGTCTGACGAGCGCTGGGGCGAAGCCGTGGACGAACACAATGAAATTATTCGGGCGCTGGAAGCGCGCGATGGCAAGAAACTGGCGTCCATCCTGATTGTTCACATGAAAAACAAGCAAAGCTCGGTGATGCGCTGGTTGCAGAGCGCACCCGGCGACCAAGCCGACTAAGGCGCACCGGTCTCACTGAGCCCTTGATTTGAGGCTGTCGAAGTGACGCCGCCCGCATCGCTTCTCAAGCGGACGGCGACCAGGCAAACGCACTCTCAGCCAATTGCATCGTCATCCGGAAACGGAGCTTGCAGTCCGCAATCAGCCGCAAGCACATTCAGGTCGCGCCGAAGAGCGGGGTTCAAGGCAAGGCCATTGGATCGGCGCGCATCAGCCGACGCTGTCTTGCCCTCACCCGGCAACCGCACAGGATCATGACCTGGAAGCGGCTCCGAGGCACGCATCTCGTCAAAGACCCGACTTGCGGCGTCGGCAAAATCGTCCCCGATTCCGAAGGCAGCGGGATCAAGTGCCATGACAAACATGCCGGTATTGGTGGAAGAGGTCGTGTCGTTCGTGAAGTCAACGACGTCTGACCCGAAGGCGGCCCCATTAAGGACACCTGCCAAAAGCCCGATTGCAACCGACAAGCCGAAGCCCTTCGCACCGCCAATCGGCAGGAGGAAGCCCTCTGCTTTCCTGGCTGGATCCGTGAGCGGCCTACCGTCCCGTCCAACCATCCAGCCTTCGGGCATCTCCCTGCCCTGTTGCAGAAGCGTCTTGATCTTTCCCATCGCCGCAACGGTGGTCGCCATGTCGAATACGAACGGATCGGCACCGGCGGCAGGCGCTGAAAACGCGATCGGGTTGGTCCCAAGCAGAAGGTCGGTTCCTCCATACGGCGGAACGTGGTTTGCGCTTCCAACCGCAGCCGCCATGCCAAGCAGACCAGCCTCGGCTTGTGGCCTCACATAGAGCGCCAGGGGCCCGGCATGATTGCCGCGGCGAACGCCGACCCAGCCGATCCCGGCGGCGCGCGCCTTTTCGATGGCAAGATCACGCGCCGCGGACATTGCAAGATGGCCGAGCCCGTCGTCCCCGTCGATCACGGCCGTGGCAACGGTTTCATGCGCCACGGTCACTGACGGGGTCGGGTTGCAGCCACCGCCGTTCAAACGCGCCAGGTACTGCCGCAGGCGAAAAACGCCGTGTGTGCCGTACCCGAAGATGTCCGCCTCCACCATGAGCCCGGCGACCTTGGCGGCATCATCTTGCGGGACCCCTTTCGACTGAAGCGCCGCCGAAACGAAATCGCACAGGCTGTGCACCGGTATCGTGGAGGCTTCAGTGATCGTGTGCACCGACGGATTCCTTTTGCCAGAAGACGACCCTGCGCTGCGTCCACTGTACGATCAGGTACAGCACCAGTCCGACAAGGCTCAGATACAAGATCAACGAGAACACCCGAGGCGTGTTGAGCTGGGATGCCGCGACCCTGATCAGTTCGCCAAAGCCTTTGCCGCCGCCCAGGAATTCGCCTGTAATTGCGCCCGCCATGACGCCAACCGCGCCGATCTTGAGCCCTGTGAAGATCTGAGGCAGCCCGGTAGGCAGCTTCATCTTGATCAATGTCTGCATTCGGCTTGCGCCCATGGTCTTGAAGAGCATGCGGGCATTCTCATCGGCCGAATGCAGGCCGGCTGCCGTTCCAACCACGATCGGGAAGGTGGCGATAAACGCTGCCAGGGCCACCTTGGATTCGATGCCGAAACCGAGCCAGGCAACAAAGAGGGGCGCAAAGGCAACCTTCGGCATGGTGTCGATGGCAACCAGGTAGGGCATGACGGCCTTTTCCCCGAACGCCGTTTCACCGACAAGGACGCCGAGCGAGAAGCCGATAGCGATGGCAAGCGCGAACCCGTAGATCACCTCCTTGACCGTGATCCAGAGAGCGACAAGCATGTAACCGCCGCTCAGAAGGTTGTTTCCGACGAAAATCATGTCGCTGAAGGTCTCCCACGGCGTGGGCAGAATGATCGGCGAAACGAGTCCCAGACGCGTGACCAGGTCCCACGTACCGATGAAAACCACGAACACAAACGTCATGGCGATCGAACGGGGCACGGAATCGATGAATGCAACTTCCTGAACCCAGACGGTATCGTCCTCCGCCCCGGTCTCCAGCCGCTGATTGGTGGGCGCATCAGTCACATGTTTTCTCCCTTGTCCAACATGCCGCGAATGTGATCCACGATTTCGCCAAACCTCGGCGTCGTCATCATATCGAGCGTGCGCGGCCGGGGCAGATCAACGTGGACGATCTCCGCAATTCGGCCCGGACGGGGCTTCATGACGACGATCTCATCCGACAGGATCACCGCTTCCTGGATGGAATGCGTGACCAGAAAAGCCGTCGCGTCCTGCTCACGGCAAATTCTCTGCAATTCCATGTTCATCATGTCGCGAGAGAGCTCATCCAGCGCGCTGAACGGCTCGTCCAGGAGCAGAACGGCCGGTTCGGTTATCAGCATCCGGCAGATCGACGCGCGCTGCGCCATGCCACCGGACAGTTCGTTGGGATAAACGTTCTCGAACCCTTTCAACCCGACAATGTCGAGAAGATCATGCGCCTTTTCCCTCGCCAGCTTGGCGGCCGCTTTCCCATCGCGGATCTCGATCGGAAGCACGATGTTCTCGACCGCTGTTTTCCAGGGAAACAGCGTGGCCTGCTGGAACATCATCCCGATGTCCCGGCGCGGGCCGGTGACAGGCTTGTCCTGAAGGATCACGCGGCCTTTCGTGGGAGGAATGAGCCCTGCCATGATCTTCAGCAGGGTCGATTTCCCGCAGCCGCTTGATCCGATGACCGACGTGAAGCTCCCGTGGCGCAAGGTGAGGTTCACGTCCTCCAGCGCGACCACCGCGTTGCGCGCATAGGTCTTGCTGACGTTCGTCAGTTCGTAAACCGGCGCGTCAGGTGAAGCGCCGGAATTTTCATGTGCCAACGAGGCGTTCATCTGTCGACGGCCGCACTTCCGAGTTCAGCGAACTCATTGGTCCAGATCGCGTTCAGATCGTCGAGAGGCCCGGAGATCTCTCCGCCGGCGACAAGAGCGTCCTGCCACTCGCCCCAGACTTGCTCCGGATACCAGCCGAGATGTGGCGTGTCGCCGGCCGCGATCGTCTTGGAACGAACCGCGTCGAACAGGGCCGACTGGAACTCCTTGTCTTCGCCTTCCTGCGGATTGCCTGCGGCAAGGTGGGCAAGGACGGCCTCGCGATTGGCATCGTCCAGCGCAAAGGCATGGCCCTTGGCGAAGGCACGGCTCCACGCTTCGACAAGATCCCGGTCGTTTGCGATCGTATCGGCCATGGTGGCAATGCCGTTGCCGAAGAACCGGCCGAACTCGGCGGGCGTTATGTCACGCACCTTCATGCCGCGCTGATTGAGAATGGCCGTATCCGCGGTCGACGCAGAGTAGGCGTCGATCTCGCCGTTCAGAAACGCCGCGGTTGCCGGACCGCCGTCACCGACGGTGAGGAACTCAAAGTCCGTGCCTTCAACCATTCCGGCACCTGTCAGCACGTTGCGGGCAAAGCCGACCTCCGCACCGTCCGCCGTCCCTGTTCCGATAACCTTGCCACGCAGATCTTCGACCGATTGGTAGTCGGAGCCTTCCTGGACCGCGATGCCAAAATTGCTCCGTGCCGCCACATTGTAGATGTGCACCGCATCCACGCCGCGCGAGCGCGCCGCGATGAGCGGCCCGGGACCCGGGCGGCCGAAATGCGCCTGTCCTGCCGACAACGCTTGCAGAACCGCGCCTGAACCGTTGATGGCTTCGACAGTCACGTTCAGGCCCTCGTCCTCGAAGAAACCTTCGCCGATGGCGACAAAGACCGGAAACGAGTTGATTGCAGACGGGCTCGGCTGCACAAAAGTGATGTCACGCAGGCCTTGTGCAAAGGCACCCTTTGCAGCCAATCCGGCGACGGGTACCGCCGCCAGTAACGATGTGAATGTTCTACGGTTCATCATACGCTTATTCCTCCCTTCGCGTTCTTTCCAATCCCCCTCGTCCAACCGGCGTCTTCGGAAGATCGCTTATACGGCGCGCACCGGATTCGTGAGCGTGCCGATCCCTGAGATATTGCAAACGACGGTGTCGCCATCCTTCAGGAAACTTGGCGGGTCCATGGCGTATCCAACGCCCGCCGGCGTCCCGGTGGCGATTATGTCGCCGGGCTCCAACGTCATGCCCTCCGACAACGAGGCGATGAGTGTCTCGATATCGAAAATCATGTCCGCGGTGTTGCCGTTCTGCCGGATCTCACCATTTACGGTCAGCGAGATCGGCAACGCATGCGGATCATCGATGGCGTCCGCGGTCACGATCCACGGACCCATGGGACAGGAGCCGTCAAAGGCCTTTCCCTTGAAATTCTGCCCGCCATGGCGGCGCTGCACGTCCCGGGCGGAGATGTCATTCAAAATGGTGTAGCCGAAGACGTGTTTCATCGCGTCCGCCTTGGCGATATTGCGCCCGGGCGCGCCAATGATCACGGCCAGTTCGACTTCGTAGTCGGTTTGCGTCGAGACGCTCGGAAAGGTCAGCACATCGCCGCCAGGGCCGACGATGGACGTCGGCGGCTTGGTGAAGAAAACCGGATACTCGGTTACGCCGACCTGTTGCTTTTGCGCCCGGTCTCCCTCGGTGATGTGTTCAGCGTAGTTGCGCCCGACACACAGAACATTCTTGCGAATGTTGGGGATTGGCGCCAATAGCTCCGCGCCTTCCGGCAGAATTGCCGCGTCAAGGACACCGGCTTCTGCGTCGGCCACCAGGCTGCGCGCGATATCGAGCGTCTCCGGCGGTCCGGCAATCAGAAGGAGCATTGAATTTGCTTTCAATGCCTCTGCAGCAGGGTCCGTCAGGCGGTGCGCAGCTTTGGACAGGTTCAAAAGACGGTCGTCATTCAATACGGCCGCACAGATTTTCTCCCCACCGGCTGACACTGTGGCTAGACGCACGATCTTCTCCTCCCGACACTGTCTTTTTTGCGGCAGACTGTCGCAATGTTCTGCGTTCTCTTGCTAACCTCGATGACAAGAGTTGAATGACTCTCGCTCTAATTCAATCAACCAATCAGCAAATTGGGTGGCGATATGAACGAGACAGCCGAACTGTCACAAAGACTGCGTGACCTGATCGACAGTGCCGGATATCGGTTGAACGACCGCATCCTGCCCGAGCGCGAACTGTGCAAACGCCTGGACACGACACGCAACCAACTGCGCAAGGCCCTTGCCGACCTGGAAGCGCAGGGGTTGATCTGGCGGCACGTCGGACGGGGCACGTTTGTCGGCTCAAGGCCCGTCCTGAACCTTCAGGACGTGACCTACCTTCGCGACCAGATCAAGCCGGAACAGGTGGTCACGGTCCGCTACAACATCGAGCCCGAACTGGCGCGGCTCGCGGCCCTGAATGCGAGCAAATCTGATTGTAAACAAATGAAAATTTGCGCTGAGAAGTGTCGTGAAGCAAAAGATTGGCGCGCTTACGAAGCGTGGGACAACAAGTTGCACCACGTCATCGCACGCGGCACGCGCAATCAGCTCTACCTGTATTTTTTCGAAACGCTGAACTCGGTGCGCCGGTCAATTGTCTGGGGCCAGCCGCGCGATACGCGCAAGCCCGTGCCCGGCTATACCAGCTTCATAGAACACGATGCGATCGTGCGCGCGATCACGGCCAGAAACGGAGAGCTGGCCATGCAAATGATGCAGCAACA
Source organism: Roseibium sp. MMSF_3412 (assembly GCF_030733265.1). Lineage (GTDB taxonomy): Bacteria > Pseudomonadota > Alphaproteobacteria > Rhizobiales > Stappiaceae > Roseibium. Next base: position 112,516 of record NZ_JASHJI010000021.1, read on the forward strand.
CCTGCGCTCGGTTTACTCACGGATGATGCCGGAAGTCGTTTTGGGCGGGAATGGAGCTCAACCAATCTGAGAAATGGTTGGCCCAAACTCGTTGCCAACGCGTTTATTTTTTGCGCATTCGGTCCAAGTCATTAAACGAGCGGTCCCAAATCGGTATCGCGAGCCCGCAGGCCAGCGACAACAGACCGCAAGCGAGGAAAACGATGTCTGAGCATGTTATCGAGACACCAAAGGTTCACACCATTCCCACGAGCGACGGGGGAGCATTTCCGGTTCGCCGTGTGTACTGCATCGGCCGGAACTTTGCAGCGCATGCTGTTGAAATGGGGCACGACCCGAATCGCGAACCGCCTTTCTTTTTTCAGAAGAACCCAAATAATCTCGATGCTTCGGGCGAATTTCCCTACCCCCCTCACACATCTGACGTCCATCACGAGGTCGAACTCCTGGTCGGACTGAAGAGCGGTGGTACAAACATCGCCCTGTCTGATGCGCTCAACCACGTCTGGGGTTACGGCGTGTCGCTGGACATGACACGGAGAGACCTGCAGGGCGAGATGAAAAAGATGGGACGCCCATGGGAAATAGGCAAAGCCTTCGAACGGTCCGGGCCAGTGGGCCCGTTGCATCCGGTGTCCGATGTCGGTCACCCCGACCAGGGCCGGATTGCGCTGACGGTCAATGGCGACCTGCGGCAGGAAGGTGATTTGAACCAGATGATCTGGAAGGTACCTGAAATGATCTCCTATCTTTCGGAGTATTTCGAACTCGCGGCGGGGGATGTGATCATGGCCGGGACCCCGTCAGGTGTAAATGCGGTGGAGCCGGGCGATACCATGGAAGCAAGCATCGATTCCATCGGCACACTGACCGTCAAGGTCGTCTGAAACCTGAAGCGAGGCCGGCGCGTGCTGTTTGAACTTGCTCAGAACAGCCACCCCCCGGTGGATGACACGCTCAATCGTCGTGAAAAGGGCCCAACAGATCCGACCTGGGCAGATCGGAAAATCCAGGCGGACGTACTCCGTTGCCTTTTGGCCTCCAACGTTGCTATTGGGCGCAAGGGTAGTGCCTCAGGATTGCGCGCACCAGGACTGGCGCAAAGATTGGTGCTTTGCGGGTCGTCCGATCCGCCGCCGCTTGAACGGATCAGCCCGAGTTGCGCCTTCTTTTGGGGCCAACCATAGAAAAAGTCCGCAGGCATTTGGCGTGCGGGCTGATTTTGGTTTCGTGCGCAGGATTTGGTGTTTTTCTGCCCCGTTGC
>NZ_JASHJI010000022.1 GCF_030733265.1 Roseibium sp. MMSF_3412
CTCCCCCTTGTGGGGAGGGGTTAGGGGTGGGGGTCTGCGAAACGTTCAATCGAACTACTCAAACGCACTCCAGGACCGGCCCCGACAGACCGGTTTCCCAGCCGAGGATCGCGCGTTTACGGGTGAGGCCCCAGTGGTAGCCGCCGATCTTGCCGCCTTTGGCGAGCACCCTGTGGCATGGCACCACGAAGGAGATCGGGTTGCGCCCGACCGCGGAACCGACGGCGCGGGAGGCTTTCGGGTTTCCGATCGAGGCTGCCACATCGGCATAGGTTGCCGCCTGCCCCATCGGGATCTTGAGGAGCGTCTGCCAGACCCGGATTTCGAAATCCGTACCGATCATGACCACGTTGAGCGGCTGATCCTCCTGCCACTGCCCCGGATCGAAGACGCGCGCGGCATAGGTGCTTGTTGCATCCTGGTCGTGGACATAGCGAGCCGCCGGCCATCGGCCGCACATGTCGTTCAGCGCGCTTTCCTCGTCGCCCGGGTCCGCGAAGCCGAGACCGGCCAGGCCCTTGTCCGTGACCATGATCAGCACCTGCCCGAAGGGCGAGGGATGAAATCCGTAGGCAATCTGAAGGCCGGCGCCCCGCGCCCGATAGTCGCCCGGTGTCATGGCTTCGTGTGTGATGAAAAGATCATGCAGACGCGACGAACCGGAAAGCCCGACCTCATAGGAAGCGTCGAGCACACTCGCGGAGTCCCGCAGAAGCGCCTTCGCGTGATCCAGTGTGATCGCCTGCAGGAACTGCTTGGGCGTCAGTCCCGCCCAGCGCGAAAACACGCGTTGCAGCTGGATCGGCTGCAATCCGGCTTCCTTCGCCAGCATCTCCAGTGTTGGTTGCTCGCGCCAGTCCAGCGTGATCCGTTTCAGGGTCTGCCTGACGACTGCATAATTGTCTGCCGCCTCTTTGCCGACGGAGATCGGCTCCGGTCCCGGGGCAAGGCTGGACAGGTCGATTGCCTTGGTCATCTTGAACTCGCCATCTGATCAACTCTGAAGCCAATGTAAGCGCCGTTTCACCCGCATGCGACCCGTTTTGCGAGGCGGCTGTTTGTTAAGTCGGAAGAACAGCCGGACCCTTGCGGGTGTTGAGCAGGATATTGGTCTCCGAGGCGGCAATGCCCTCGATCAGGCGGATCCGGTTGAGCGCATCGTCAAAGGCGGCAAGATCCCGTGTGGCGATATCCAGCACAAGGTCCCACTTGCCGTTGGTGGAATGAATGGCCCGCACTTCCGTCATTGCGCTCAAGGCGCGGATGACCGGATCCGTGTTGTGGCCATCGACAACAAGCAACGTAACCGCCCGGATTGGCAGGTCTCGCCAGTCGTCGCGCAAAACAGCCGTAAATCCGAGGATCTCTCCGCTGGCCTGCAACTTCTCCATGCGTGCACGCACCGTCGCGCGGGACACCTTCAGGTCGCTTGCCAGATCGGACACCGCCCGGCGTCCATCGTGGCGTAGCAGGGTGATTAATCGCAGATCGAGATCGTCCATGTGATCATTCTGATAAGTGAAGCCTATCAAAATGATAAAATTGATTGCTCATTTGTTCAAGTGACCGGATTTACTCCGCCACCGGATGTCCGCACATTTCAAGGCGAAGGTTCGGTTGGAGGCTGATTTGAACGAATTCACGAAAGAAATTGCCCTGGTTGGCGCGCCCGTTGACGACGGTGCGGGTCAGAAGGGCTGCCTGATGGGTCCCGATGCCTTTCGCACGGCGGGTCTTGTTGAGCAGCTCGAGGCGCTGGGCCACACGGTGTCCGATCACGGCAACCTGCGTCCGGCCGATGTCGGCAGCCTGTCGTCCCCCAACCCGGTCTTGAAGAACTTCAGATCCTACGCCGGCTGGACACGTGCGCTTCATGCAAAGGCCACCGGTCTGGGACAACAGCAGCTGTTCCCGATTTATCTCGGCGGTGATCACGCCATGGCAGCGGGGACAGTTTCCGGGCAGGCCAGGGCCGCCGCGGAGCGCGGCCGTCCTCTCTTCGTGCTCTGGCTCGATGCCCATTCCGATTTTCACACGTTTGACAGCACCGGCAGCGGCAATCTGCATGGAACGCCGCTTGCCTTTGCCTGCGGTCTTCCGGGCTTTGACGACCTGCTCGGCGAGCCGCTGCTCCACACCGTCGATCCGAACAATGTCGAAATTCTCGGCGTCAGGTCCATCGACGCGGCCGAGCGTGACATGCTGCTCAGCCACGGTGTCGGTGTCAGCGACATGCGCCGGGTTGACGAGGAAGGCATTGCCAGCCTGATGCGGCCGTTCCTCGACCGCGTGCGGGCGCAAAACGGACTGCTTCACGTCAGCCTTGACGTTGATTTCCTCGACCCGGAAATCGCACCTGCGGTTGGAACGACGGTTCCAGGCGGCGCGACCTTCCGCGAAGCGCATCTGGTCATGGAACTGCTGCACGACAGCGGCCTGGTGACCTCGCTCGATCTTGTCGAACTCAACCCGTTCCTGGACGAACGCGGAAAAACCGCGCGCCTCATGGTCGATCTGACCGGCTCCCTTTTCGGACGCCGCGTTTTCGACCGTCCGACACGCAGCTTCTAGAGGGCTTTTCAATGATACGTCACAACCACAATCCGAAGCCGTCCGAGCTCGCCTTTGTTCCCTTCGTGAGCGTCGACGACATGATGCGCAACATCCGCACCATTGGCGTCGAAAAGGCGATCAAGGGCATAGCCGACTATATCGAGCAGGACTTCCTGCGCTGGGAGAGCTTCGACAAGAAGCCCCGCATTCCGGCCCATGCCCCGCAAGGCGTGATCGAACTGATGCCCACCAGCGATGGTGAGACCTTCGGCTTCAAATATGTCAACGGCCATCCGCAGAACGTGCGCGAAGGCCTGCAGACGGTGACCGGGTTCGGTGTCCTGTCCGAGCTTTCGACCGGGTATCCGGTGCTTTTCACCGAAATGACCATCCTGACGGCACTGCGCACGGCGGCCACCTCCGCCCTGGCCGCGAAGTACCTTGCGCCGCAGGGCTCAACGACAATGGCGATCATCGGCAACGGAGCCCAGTCGGATTTTCAGTGCCTTGCTTTCAAGGAAATGCTCGGGATAACGGATATCCGTGCCTACGACATCGACGTGAAGGCAAGTCTTCGCCTGGAGCGGAACCTTGCCTATTCCGGGCTCAACGTCACCATCTGCAAGACGCCTGAAGACGCCATCGAGGGCGCGCAGATCATTACGACGGTCACGGCCGACAAGAAATACGCAACGATCCTGACCGACAACATGGTCGGCTCAGGCGTGCATATCAACGCGATCGGCGGTGACTGCCCCGGCAAGACCGAACTGCACAAGGACATTCTTCTGCGGTCCGATATCTTCGTGGAGCTGCCTGAGCAGACCCGGATCGAGGGAGAGCTTCAGCAGCTTCCCGGGGACCACCCGGTCACCGAACTCTGGCAGGTCTATGCCGGCAAGGCGGCGGGCCGGACTTCTCAGGACCAGATCACCCTGTTCGACAGCGTCGGGTTTGCCATCGAGGATTTTGCGGCCCTGCGTTACATCCGCGATCTTCTTCCGACCACGGGCCATTTCGAGAAGCTCGATCTTCTCGCGGATCCGGACGACCCGCGCGACCTTTACGGCATGGTGCTGCGATCGGCAGCTGTCGGCGACAATCAGGCGGCATAAGTCAGAAAAAGACCGCCATCTCCAGACTGGCCACCGCGGAAGCGGTGGCTTTTTTGTCTGGCAGGCCTTTCAGGCTCCGCTGAGCGCCGCTTCGATTTCCGCGACAACCGCATCGGCGGCGGCACCCGGGTCTTCTGCCTTCGAGATCGGCCGCCCGACGACGAGATAGTCGCTTCCCGCGCGAATCGCGTCTTCCGGCGTCATCACCCGGCGCTGATCGTCGGCGGTGCTGCCCTTCGGGCGAATGCCGGGCGTCACGATCACCAGTTCATCTTCAAGGATTGCGCGCAATTTCTGCGCTTCCGTTGCCGCGCATACGATCCCGCCCATGCCTGCGTCTCGCGCGTCCCTGGCGCGCGCGGCCACAACGTCGGCAACGGGACCGCGATACCCGGCGGCGACCAGATCGTCTTCGTCCATCGACGTCAGGACGGTAACGCCGAGCAGACAAAGGGCCGGATTGCCTTCTTCCGCGAGACCCTTGACCGCGGCGCGCATCGTCTTCGGATAGCCGTGCAGGGTGACGAAGGTCATGCCCATCCGGGCAACGTTGCGGATCGCGCTGGTGATCGTGTTGTCGATATCGTGGAGTTTCACGTCGAGAAAGATCTTCTTGCCGTCAGCGGCAAGCTCGCGCGCAAATTCCAGTCCGCCGGCAAACTGCAATTCCATGCCGATCTTGTAGACCCCGACCTTTCCCTCGGTCCGGCGGACCAGTGCTTCGGCGTCCTGAATGGTCGGGACGTCGACCGGAAGCATCAGGCGGTCAAGCGCGGTCTTGGGGGCGAACGGGCTGGTCGGCATGGAGCGGGCTCCTTTCAGGGCGGCGGGAAGACGCCTGTCCTTAACACTCCGGTTGCCGTGTGACCAGCCTACGACTTTCCCGATTTCTCGAATTCGGCAAAAGCGTCCTTGAAGTCCGCATGCCAGCGGGAGAGCGGCGGTCTGTTTTCGATAATGTCACCAATGGCCCATTCGGCCCGGCGTTTGTCGCGTGTCGTATCGACGTCGTTGTCCGGACACAGGATATAGAAGTCACCGGCCGACATGCGTTCGAGAAAAAAGTCGACGGTCTGTTCGCTGGTCCAGGCCGATGCCGGTTTTTCCGTGAAGAATCCCGACGTCATGCCGGTATAGGTAAAGCCGGGAACAAAGAGATGGACCGAAATCGGCGCACCTGCTTCGCGCAGTTCGTGGGCAAGTTGCTCGCTGAGCACCTTTACGGCGGCCTTGGTTGCGTTGTAGCCGGGGTTTCCGGGCGGGGTCGTGATGCCCTGCTTGGAACCGGTGTTGATAATGACCGCCGGACGGCCGGCCTCGATCATGCGCGGCGTAAACGCCTGGACACCTCTGAGGACACCAAAGAAATTGACGTCCATCATCCGTTCCCACGCGTCATAAGCCTCCCAGGTCTTGGAGGACATGCCGATCCCGGCATTGTTCATCAGAACGGCGACCGGCCCGGCGCCAAAAGCCGTATTGGCGAGTTTTTCCACCTGCGCCATGTCGGAGACATCCGTCGCGACGCCAAGAACCGGTTGGCCTGCACCCGCAATCTTGCTGATTTCCTGCGTTGCCGCGTCCAGCTTCTCTCCCGGCAGATCGGCCAGAACAACCCCGAGACCGGCCTCGGCGAACCGCTGCGCCGCGACAAGCCCGACCCCGCTCGCGGCCCCGGTCACCACCGCAAGGCCACCTTCCGACACGGATTCCTTGAACATGATACTGCCTCCTGAATCACTCTTCCGGCCGATGATGGCACAGGAATGCAAAAGAGTCGGCACACATTCAAAAGGGCATACCGGCGCGTCTTCGACCGGTTTGCACGATGTGGTTTCTTTAGTCGGCTCTCCCTGCTACAACACCGCCGGTTCCTAACCACAGCAAGGACAGCAGCTTATGCGCACAGCGAGTGTATCGCGCGACACCAAGGAGACCCGTATTTCCGTCGAAATCAATCTCGACGGCACGGGAGCCTATGACGTTCAGACCGGTGTCGGTTTTTTTGATCACATGCTGGAACAACTGTCGCGCCATTCGCTCATCGACATGAAGGTGCGCGCCGAGGGCGACACCCATATCGACTTTCACCACACCGTTGAAGACACGGGGATTGCGCTTGGTCAGGCGATCTCGGCCGCGCTGGGCGACATGGCCGGGATAACTCGGTATGCCGACACCCATCTGGCGATGGACGAAGCGCTGACACGCTGCGCGCTCGACGTGTCCGGCCGTCCGTTTCTGGTCTGGGACGTGACCTTCGACCGGGACAAGGTGGGCGACTTCGACACGGAACTCTTCGAGGAGTTTTTCCGGGCCTTTGCCATGAATGCCGGGATCACCCTTCATGTCGCCAATCTTTACGGCTCCAATTGCCACCATATCGCGGAAACCTGTTTCAAGGCGGTTGCGCGTACTTTGCGCAAGGCTGCCGAGATCGATCCGCGCCAGGCGGATCGCATTCCGACCACAAAAGGCCAATTGGGCGGCTGAAGGACGACCGGCATATGAGTACTTATGTTGTCATGGCCCCGCCGGAGTTTCAGGACCTGGCGGGAGACCCGCGTGAGAGCGACCGGCTGCTGTTTGTTCCGGACCGTTTTTCCGTTCTGGCTTTCGTTTTTTCGTTCATCTGGATGCTCGTGCATCGGATGTGGATGGTTTTGCTGGGGTATCTGGCGCTCACCTTGATCATCGAGTTGCTGGCGCTGTCGCTCGGAAGCCAGGCGACCGGCATCGTTGCGCTGACGATTTCGCTCTTGTTCGGTTTCGAGGCACAGGCTTTGCGCCGCTGGTCGCTGGAGCGCAAGGGCTGGCGCGTCGTCGGCATTGTCGACGGCGCCAGCCCCGCCGAGGCCGAGTTGCGGTTTCTGAACAAGGAAGCCGTCCGCATGACACCGGCACCTGTCCAGCCCGAACCGCCGGCGCGTCCTGTCCGGGCACCGATCGTGCCACGGGTCGGCAGCGAACGGGTGGTCGGCCTGACCCTCGGTCCGGAGGCACGGCAATGACGGTCGCCATCATCGATTACGGTTCGGGCAACCTGCGCTCGGCGGAAAAGGCGTTCGAACGGGCGGCGCGGGCGCATGCGCACACGCCAGATGTCATTGTGACGGCCGATCCCGACCGCGTCCGCAAGGCGGACCGGATCGTGTTGCCGGGCGTCGGTGCCTTTGCCGATTGCAAACGGGGTCTTTGGGCCGTTGACGGGATGCCGGAAGCGCTCCGGGAGGCGGTGCGCGACCGGGGCCAACCCTTTTTCGGCATCTGCGTCGGCATGCAGCTGATGGCTGAACGCGGCCTGGAGTTTGAAACCGTCGAGGGTCTCGGCTGGATTGAGGGCGACGTTTCGGAAATGAAGCCGTCGGACCCAACGCTGAAAATCCCGCATATGGGCTGGAACACGATCGACGTCCGTCCTGATGGTCACGCGGTGTTCAAGGGCCTGGAAACAGGGCCGAAGGGACTGCACGCCTATTTCGTGCACTCCTATCACTTCGCCTGCGCCGGGGACGGTGATCGTCTGGCGTCATTCGATTATGCAGGCACCTTCACGGCTATGGTCGCCAGGGACAACATGATCGGCACCCAGTTCCACCCGGAGAAAAGCCAGCGGCTGGGTCTTGGCCTGATCGCCAATTTTCTCGACTGGACACCGTAGCGCGCGGGAGGCTCACATGAAAAAGGGCTATTGGATCGTTCATGTCGATGTGACGGATGCGGAGAATTATCCGAAATATCTTGCGGCGGACGCAATCGCCTTTGAAAAATTCGATGCACATTTCCTCGTGCGCGGCGGGGACATGACCGGCCCTGAGGGACCTGTGCGCAAGCGCCATGTCGTGATCGAATTCGAGAGCTACCAGAAGGCGCTGGACTGCTACAATTCGCCGGAATATCAGGCGGCGGCCAGGTTGAGACAGAAATTTTCCGACAGTGACATCGTCATTGTCGAGGGAACGTAGGAAAAACGGGAGAAGACGCGTGAGCAAGGGATACTGGATAGCACGGGTGGATGTCCGCGACCCGGACAACTACCCGCAATATGTGGAAACGGCGAAACCCGCCTTTGAGAGGTTCGGGGCGAATTTCCTGGCGCGCGGCGGCAAGGCCGACGCCATCGAAGGCCCGGGCCGGGCGCGTAACGTCGTCATCGAGTTTCCGAGCTTTCAACATGCGGTCGATTGCTATAACTCCCCTGAATATCAGGAAGCGGTGAAAATCCGCCAGAAAGTTGCCGATGGCGAAATCGTCATCGTGGAAGGAATTTGACGAGAATGATCCTTTTTCCCGCCATCGATCTGAAGGATGGCCAGTGCGTGCGCCTGAAGCTCGGCGATATGGACCAGGCAACCGTCTTCAACGACAACCCGGGCGCCCAGGCGAAAGCCTTTGAAGTGCAGGGTTTCGAATGGCTGCATGTGGTTGACCTCAACGGCGCTTTTGCCGGCGAAAGCGTCAATGGCGCTGCCGTGGACGCCATTCTGGCGTCGACGCGGAACCCGGTTCAGCTGGGCGGCGGGATCAGGACGCTCGATCATATCGAAACCTGGCTTTCAAAGGGCATCGCGCGGGTCATTCTTGGGACCGTTGCGGTGCGCGACCCGGATCTCGTGAAGGCGGCGTGCCGCAAGTTTCCGGGTAAGGTCGCCGTCGGCATCGATGCGAAGGGCGGTCATGTCGCCGTCGAAGGCTGGGCGGAAACCTCCGAGCTGACCGCGGTCGATCTGGCAAGGCAGTTCGAGGATGCCGGTGTGTCGGCGATCATCTATACCGACATCGACCGCGATGGCGTCCTGAAAGGGCTCAACATCCCCTCGACACTGGAACTGGCAAGATCCGTTTCCATTCCGGTGATCGCTTCAGGTGGCCTCGCGTCAATCGATGACATCCATCGTCTGCTGGAACCGGACTGCGCCATTCTGGAAGGTGCCATTTCCGGCCGCGCGCTTTACGACGGACGGCTGGACCCGAAAGAGGCGATGGACCTGATCCTGAATGCGCGGAGGAAAGCCTCGTGACCCTCAAGGCCCGCGTCATTCCCTGTCTCGACGTGAAAGACGGCCGCGTCGTCAAGGGCGTCAATTTCGTCGATCTCGTTGATGCCGGTGATCCCGTTGAGGCTGCCAAGGCCTATGACGCGGCCGGTGCTGACGAGCTTTGTTTTCTCGATATCACGGCCAGTCATGAAGGCCGGGACACGATCTACGATGTTGTCCGGCGAACGGCTGAGGCCTGTTTCATGCCGGTCACCGTTGGCGGCGGTGTCCGGACGGTCGAAGATATCCGCAAGTTGCTGATTGCCGGGGCCGACAAGGTTTCGATCAACACGGCCGCCGTCAAGAACCCGGACTTCGTTCGCGAGGCGGCGGAGAAATTCGGCGCACAATGCATTGTCGTTTCCATTGATGCCAAGCAGGTGAATGCGCCGGGCGAGCCCGAGAAATTCGAGATATTCACCCATGGCGGCCGCAATCCGACCGGCATTGACGCGGTCGAATTTGCCAGGAAGGTCGTCGAACTCGGCGCTGGCGAGCTTCTGGTCACCTCCATGGACCGGGACGGCACCAAGGCGGGGTACAATATCGCCCTTACGCGCGCGATTGCTGATGCCGTGCCGGTGCCGGTGATCGCGTCAGGCGGTGTCGGCACGCTCGATCACATGGTCGAGGGCATACGCGACGGACACGCGACGGCGGTGCTTGCGGCATCGATTTTCCATTTCGGCGAATACACCATCCAGGAAACCAAGCAATACATGGACGGCGCCGGTGTTCCGATGCGCCTGGACCCATAAGATTCAAAACGAGCTCTAGCCAAATGACCAAGTTCACACTGGACGATCTGGATGCCATAGTCGCAGCGCGCGCAAAGAGCGATGATGAAAAGTCCTATACGCGCAAACTGGTGAACAAGGGCGTTGCAAAATGCGCCCAGAAACTTGGAGAAGAGGCGGTCGAGGCGGCGATTGCAGCGGTGCAGCAGGATCGGGAAGAACTGACTGCGGAAGCCGCCGATGTGCTTTATCATTTGTTGGTGGTTCTGAATGTATCCAGTGTTTCGTTGAGCGACGTCATGGCGGAACTGGCGAAGCGCACGGGACAGACGGGACTTGAAGAAAAGGCCTCCCGGCCTCAGGACTAGGCGCCGGCCGCAAGGCGGACGCAGCGGAAACTGCGAGACGATGGATCAGAAAGTCGCAACCGCACTGGACATGGATTTGTCCCCCTACCGGGTGTTCAGCGAGCGCCAGTGGTCCCGGTTGCGCGCAGATCACCCGATGACGCTCGACGAACATGAGGTCGAACAGCTTCAGGGCCTCAATGCTCCGGTGTCGATGGAGCAGGTCGAAACCATCTATCTGCCGCTGTCCCGGCTGCTGGCCTTTTATGCGGAAGCCAAAATCGGCATTCACCAGGCAACACAGAATTTCCTGGGCCATCGGGATGGCAAGACGCCGTTCATTGTCGGTGTTGCAGGCTCGGTTTCGGTCGGCAAGTCAACGACGTCCCGCGTGCTGCGCGAACTCCTGGCGCGCTGGCCCGCCAGTCCCAAGGTCGATCTGATCACGACGGACGGATTTCTTTATCCCAACGCGATCCTCGAGGCCGAAGGCCTGATGAGCAAGAAGGGTTTCCCGGAAAGCTTCGACCGTCCCCGCCTTCTGAAATTCCTGTCCGACATCAAGGCGGGGCAACGGCATGTCCGGGCACCGGTCTATTCGCATTTCTACTACGACGTCATGCCGGGTCACACGGTCACGGTCGACAAACCGGACATCCTGATCGTCGAGGGACTGAACGTTCTGCAGACCCGGGAACTGCCCAAGGACGGACGCGCCGTTCCGTTCGTTTCGGATTTCTTTGACTTCTCGGTCTATATCGACGCGGATGAGGACCTGCTTCGCAAGTGGTACGTCGACCGTTTCATGCGTCTGAGAGAAACCGCTTTCCGCGATCCGGGCTCATACTTTCACAAGTATTCGCGTATCAACGACGAGGAGGCCGTCGAGACGGCGACCCGGATCTGGAACGACATCAACCTGATCAATCTGCGGGAAAACATCCTGCCGACACGCCCGCGTGCCGACCTGATCCTGACCAAGAATGCCAGCCACCGGATTTCAAAGGTCGCCTTGCGCAAGGTCTGAAATCAGGAATTTCCGCCAGGCTGCAGTGCCTGTGACAGAAGACATGAAAATGCCCTCTCCCAGGTGGAAGAGGGCATTGTTTCTTTGAGCGGTACCTTTAAGCGACGGAACGCTTGCGGACCTCTTCCAGGAAGGTGGCAACCTGGTTGCGCAACTGCCCGGCATTGCCCTGCAGTTCCTGCGCCGACAGGTCGACCTTCTCTGCCGTGTCCCGCGTGTTTTCGGCAGCGGTTGCAACGCTTTCGATGTTTGTCGTCACGTCGACGGTGCTTCTGGAAGCCTCCGTTGCATTTGTCGCGATTTCCTGCGTGGCAACACCCTGCTCATCGACCGATGCGGCGATCGAGGACGCGATTTCGTTCATGTTGTTGATGATCTCCGTCACCGAGGAAATCGCGCTTGCCGCATGACCGGTTTCTTCCTGGATGGCCGAGATCTGGCTCGAGATCTCTTCCGTTGCCTTGGATGTCTGGTTCGCCAGTTCCTTGACCTCGGCGGCAACGACGGCAAAGCCCTTGCCGGCCTCACCCGCACGGGCGGCCTCGATCGTTGCGTTCAGTGCCAGAAGGTTGGTCTGCTCGGCGATGGCCTGAATGAGCGTGACCACCTCGCCGATCCGGCTCGCCGATTCCGACAGGCCATTCATCCGTTGGTTGGTGGATTCAGCTTCGCCGGCTGCCCGGGCCGCGATCTCGCTGGAAGACTGCACCTGGCGGCGGATTTCGTTGACGGAAGCGGACAGTTCTTCCGCGGCTGCCGCGACCGTCTCGACATTGTGCGAGGCTTGTGACGACGCGTTGGAAACAAGGCCGCTCTGTTCGGTTGTCTGCGCCGCGACGCCGGTCATTGTCGAGGAAGCGGACTGCAGGTTCTGGACCGAACCGTCGATGACGTTCAGCATGTCCATGATCTGGCGGTCGAATTCGCCGCTGAGATGCTGGATTTCAGTTCCCTTGCGGGCCGCATCTTCCTGCGCTTCGTTCTGTTGAACTTCCAGCGAGCGCCGTTCCGTTTCGTTGTGCACGAACACTTCCATCGCGGAGGCCATCTTGCCGATTTCGTCGCCGCGGTCAGTGCCCTCGATCCGGATATCGGTGTTGCCGTCAGCGAGCGTCGCCATATTGGCGGTCAGGGACCGAAGCGGACCGACAAGGCTGCGGATCGCGAACAGGGCAATCGCACCGGCGATGACAGCGCCAATGGCCGCGAGGACGATGATCAGGACGGCCTGGTTCCAGTATGCAGCTTCAAGGTCATCGATATAGACCCCGGTGCCGAGCATCCATCCCCAGTCTGCGAAACCAACGGCATAGCCCCACTTTTCAATCGGTATATCGCTGCCCGCGCGCGGCCAGAGATATTGAAGGCTACCGCCGCCCGCCTGTGCGAGCTTTACCAATTCCGGAATGATCCGAACCCCGTTTGCATCCTTCAGATCGGAGAGGTCTTTACCGATAATCTTCGTGTTCACGTGAGAAAGCGTGACGGACTTGTTGTCGAAAACGAAGATGTAGTTGGTGCCGTCCTCGAAACGCATCGCCGCGATCGCTTCCAGCGCGCGCTTCTGCGCTTCCTCCGTTGTCAGTGTCCCGTCTTCTGCCATTTTGTGGTAACCCGCCGCGATCGTTCTCGCGGTATGGGAGATGTCTTCGATCTTGACGAGGCGCTCCTGCATCATCGCGTCTTTCAGCGAAACGAGCGAAAATGCCGCCAGCGCGACGGTGAAGATGGCGATTACGAAAACCGGAGTGCAGATTTTCCAGGCCAGAGGCCAACGTGTAAATGACATGCCGTGCTACCCAAAGTTAAACTTTGAAATAGCTTAGTCGGCAAGTGTTAAGGAATGCTGCAATGCACCTGTACTTTGGTGCAAAAAATTCGGGCAAATACTTAGGCGATTTTGACAGTATATTCTTCTTATAAGGGAAGAATAAAAACCCTCACCTTCCGGTAGAAGGGCGAATTTTTCAATTCTGCCGCTGACCTTATCTGCGCGCGCAGAACACGTCTCTCAGGCCGGGGCGCGACCAGGTCGCGTTCTGCAGCTGGCCCTTCAAGGTGTGGCCCTGCCCTTCGTAGTGAAAGGTGTTCGGACTGCCGAGCCGCTGCAATGTTACCGCGCCGTATCCCATTTCCGCGACAGTGGCGGACTGGCCATCCGGCGAGAACACGACATTCAGGTCGATACCGGCTGTGCAGAGGTAATCCGCGACATTGGTGCGGGCTGCCTGCTGCTGAAAATCGCCCTGGTTGCCGCCGCCGATACTCCCGGGCGGAACCGGACCGCCGCCATTGTTGGCAAACGGGTCGTTCTGAAAGCCGCCCTGGTCTCCGAAGCCGCCATTATTGCCAAAGCCGCCGGCGCCGTTGTTGCCGAAACCGGCCTGACCGCCGATGACAACCTCGCGGTAGGGCGCCTGAGTGACATAGATGCCCCGGCACTCGCCGGTGGCGCCGCGTACGGTCCAGGCGTGGGAGACATAGGTCTGCTGTTCAAGAACCTGCCCCGGTTCGAGGCGGGCATACGGACGTTCACCGCCGCGATAGTCGACCCAGTTGACTTCAATCGTGTCGCGGCCGGAATTGCGGAACACGATCTGCCCCGGACGCACCGCTTCGACAGACCGCACGCGGCCCAGTTCGTTGCAGGACAGGTCTGCCCCCGCGTCTTGCCCGCCGTCAGCGACGATCTGCTGCGGCAGCGCGCAGGTTGCCACGAACAGCCGGACCGGATTGGCGCTGCCTTTCAGGGAAACCTGATAGGCGGGCAGCCCTTCAATCGAGATCGACAATTCCGATTGCTTGATCATTGCTTCCCAAAGCGGATCGGTCATTTCGATATTGACCTCGGGCAGGGACACGCCCTGGGAATTCGCGTTGGACGAGCCGAAGGCATTGAAGCTGCCCAGATAGTCTCCGGCAGAAATGCGGATCGCCTGGGGCATGCCTTCCTGCAATCCGGCCGGGGCCTGCTGGAAGGTGATCTTCGCAAATCCGGCTTGTGTCGTGCAGTCGGCCCTGAAATCCCGATCATCCGTCTGCGGCACGGCGTGCTGGATGACCGACGGGGAGCCTGGTTGACCGCCGGGATCGGCAACCCATTGCCGTGCTTCGTTCGGCGTCACGACAACCGCTTGTGCATTCGAACCGCCGGATATGCTGTCGCGGATCGTTGTTTCAAAGTCGCCCGGCGCGGTCGAGGCCACCGTGTCGCCGTTCGGATCGGAGCTGGAGATCGGCGTTTCGACCTGTTCGAGCGGCGGAAGACCGCCATTGTCCGACGGCGGCGATACCTCGACGATGGACGTTTCGGTGCCTTGTCCTGCCTGTTCGACGGAAGGTGTTTGTGTCTGGCCTGAACTTGTTGCCGCCGGCGCATTGGCAACGGGCCCGGCAGCAACCCCGGAAGAGGTGCCAACGACCCGGGCGGTTGCCCCCGGTTTGCCATCGCTGCTCACGTCGACGACGAGCGTGCTGCCGCTGCAAAGATTGGCATCGCGATGCAACACCCGGCTGTTTTCCAGCGTGACTTCCAGTTTCACGTCACAGCCGGGCAAGGTGTTGTCGCTGCCCATCGTATCGATCACCACACCCTTGTCGTCGCGGCTGATGATGGGCCGGTATTTCTTGTCCACCGTGATGGAACGGATTCCGGGGTCGGCGGGTTCAACGTTGATCCGCACGGTCTCCGGTACGGACTGGGCAAATGCACCGGCACTGTAGGTCAGGAGACAAAAACTGCAGGCCGCAAGCAGGCGGGTTTTGATCAAAGGTCTGTTTGAACTGCAGGCAGCAAGACGCCGCATGGACGATCTCCGTCGGAGCGCAAGAAATTTCTATCGTGAATACTTAGGCAAAGTGGCGCTGAAAGGGCAACCCTGCAATCGGTTTCAACACAGACCTTTGTCAGCGCGGCGCTCTCTTGGCGAGGATACGCTGCAAGGTTCTGCGATGCATGTTGAGGCGGCGCGCAGTCTCCGACACGTTGCGGTCGCACAATTCGTAGACACGCTGGATGTGCTCCCAGCGGACGCGGTCGGCCGACATGGGGTTTTCGGGTGGCTGCGCCTTGTCTTCCGGCTTGCGGGCCAGTGCCGCGACGATATCGTCCGGATCGGCGGGCTTGGCGAGATAGTCGATGGCGCCGAGTTTGACTGCCGTAACGGCCGTTGCGATGTTGCCGTAACCTGTCAGGATAATCGCGCGCGCATCGGGGCGCTTCTGACGGATTTTCTCGATCACGTCCAGGCCGTTGCCGTCCTCGAGACGCATGTCGACGATCGCATAGGCGGGCGCGATGCGAAGGATCTTGGCGGCAGCATCCTGAACGCCGTCGGCGGTTTCGGTCGCAAATCCGCGCTTTTCCATTGCACGCGCCAGCCGCTGCTGAAACGGCTTGTCGTCGTCGACGATCAGGAGACTCATGTCCCCTGATCCGTTGAATGAAGTCATCTGGTCCGTCATGGCTCGTTACCGTCTATTCTTACGTCTTCTTGCGCAGAATGGATGATCGTTCCGAAAGAAACCTGCCCAATAATCTGCTTTTGTTGTCGTTATGGGGCTAAAAGGGCGTTTCGTCCACTCCAACGGGTCGTTCGAAGACTGTGCGCGGCCAGCTGACGCGGATATGAGCACCGCTCTCGGGCGGGGCTCTGTTCTCCAGTTGCAGCTTGGCACCCGTGCGTTCCAGAAGGGTTTTTGCGATAAAGATCCCAAGTCCGAGGCCGCCGCCCTTGCCTGTTTGCTGGGACCTGTTGCCGCGGACAGATACGTAAGGGTCTCCGATCTTGCCGAGGATATCCATGGAAAATCCCGGCCCATCGTCGCGGATGGAAATCGACAGTGTGTTTTCATCCCACTGCGCGGAGACATCGACACGCGACCTTGCGAAATCAACGGCGTTTTCGACAAGGTTTCCAAGACCATAGCGGATCGCGGCATTGCGCGTTCCAACCGGCTCGGCACCCTCGCCGCCATTGGTGGAGTGAATCGCAACCCCGGTGCCGCGATGGGGATCGACGACGTCTTCAAGAAGTTGCGCGACCGGCATGCGTTGATAGGTCTGGTCTTCCTCGCTGGAAAGACTGGTCAGCTTCTTCAGGATCTCGCGGCACCTTTCGGCCTGCGAGCGGATCAGGGCGACATCCTCGCCGCGATGATCCTGCGCTTCAAATTCGTCGGTCAGCTCCTTGGCGACGAGATAAATGGTCGCAAGCGGTGTTCCGAGCTCATGGGCAGCCGCGGTCGCCAGTCCGTCAAGGGCATTGAGGTGCTGTTCACGTGCCAGAACGAGTTCGGTTGCCGTGAGAGCGTTAGCGAGCTGCCGCGCTTCTTCCGCCACCCTGAACGCGTAGACCGCCATGAAGCCGAGTGTCAGCACCAGCGCGATCCAGATCCCGACAGAATAGATAACGGGCAGCTTGAAGACTTCCGTGTCGGGCCAGGGCAGCGGATAGTGAAAAACCGCCAGAAAGCTGGCACAGGCAGTCGCAAGGACCCCGAGCATGAAGGTGTAGCGCGCGGAAAGCCCGGCGGCGGACACCATGACCGGTGCCATGAGCAGGAACGCAAACGGATTGCCCAACCCTCCTGTCAGGAACAGGAGGCCACTCATCTGCACGATGTCATAGGCAAGCTGCAGGGCGGCCGCGCGTTCCGACAGGCGCATGGCGGACGGCCAGCGGATCTTCAGGAAAATGTTGAGCCAGGCGGACAGCGCCACCATGGCGAAGGCCGGTCCGGCGGGGAGCTCGTACCCAAGACCCACGTGCACGACCAGAAGGGCGGCGGTCTGGCCACCGACCGCGAGCCAGCGCAGGCGCACCAGCGTGTCGAGCTTCAGACGCCTTTGCGTCAATGTGATGTTGGACGCGCTTTCATCCGTCATAATCCCCTTTTGAATCGGAATCCGGGTCCTGACAAGGCCATTGCACTTGTGCCCGCCCTTTTGAGATGTTAGCCAGCCGCTGAAAAGGTTGTTCGGACGACGCGGGCCGGCGGCCATATTGAGGGATACCGGTATTCTTCATCACAGATCAGCACCGCGAAACGGAATGAAACAACATGACCGATACGAATGACGGCGGCGCACAGCCGCAGACGGAAGGCGCTGCTGCTGCACCCGGCATGCATATCCTGGGTCAGTACATCAAGGACTTGTCTTTCGAGAACCCGAATGCGCCGCGCGCCCTGACCCAGGGCGATCAGCCCAAGCTTGATATCAATGTCAACGTGGGTGCCCAGCAGATGGGAGATGACCAGTTTGAGGTCGTTTTGACGCTGACGGCCAAGGCCGAACGCCCGGACATGGTCATGTTCAATGTCGAACTGGTCTATGCGGGCCTTTTCAAGCTGACCGGCGTTCCGTCCGAACACATGCACCCGTTCGTCATGATCGAGTGCCCGCGCATGATCTTCCCGTTTGCGCGCAACATTCTGGCCGAAGCAACCCGGAATGGCGGCTTCCCGCCGCTGATGCTTGATCCGATCGACTTCGCCCAGCTTTATCGCCAGAACATGTCACAGCAGGCTGCCGGACAGGGTGAAGGCGCGGCAAAGCCGAACTGACCTTCCCGATCCCTTTCAATTCGGAACCCGCGTGGTGTTTGGCTCCACGCGGGTTTTTTGATGCCGGTTCGCAAGTTTCGCGCGTTCAGCCGACCTCGAATTCCGGGTCGACCGGCACCTGCAGCGACGTGACCAGCGTGTTGGTCATCGCGGCCAGTCCGATAATCTGCAGCAACTCGCCGTGCTCTTCATCGCTCATGCCCTTGGCCCGGGCCGCAGCCGTGTGCGAGTGGACGCAGTAGCTGCAACCGTTTGCGGCGGAAACGGCGATATAGATCATTTCGCGGGTCTTCGGGTCGAGAGCGCCGGGGACCGCCATCACCGATTTGACCTGAGCCCAGGTCCTTTGCAGGCCCGGTGGGTCCTGTGCCAGTGCGCGCCAGACATTGTTTATGAAATCGGACCCGCGGGTTTCGCGGATGTCGTCAAAAACAGCTTTGACTGCGGGGATCGCTTCAGCTTCCGCATCCGTCATCAGTTTTACAGTCGCCATTGCTTCCTTCTCCGAATTGTCGTGCCGATTGCCTGACCGCCGAACTCAGGCTTCTTCCAGAAGCGCTGCCCAGCTTTTCGGGTCAGACCCGTTGAGCGGGTTTTTCGCGGAGCGTTTGTAGCGAATGGTTTCCATCCGGAAGCTCCTTGCATCGAACATGATCATGCGCCCGACCAGTCCCTCGCCCGTCCCGGTGATCTCCTTGATCACTTCCATGGCCTGCATGGTTCCGACAATGCCCGTCAGTGCACCCAGGACGCCAGCTTCCGCACAGGTCGGCAGCAGACCGGCACGCGGCTTGCGCGGAAACAGGCACCTGTAGGTCGGATTGGGTTCACCGCTCGCGTTCTCTTCAAACGGTCTCAGCGTGGTGATCGATCCGTCGAACTGGCCGACTGCCGCCGTTACCAGAGGTTTCTGAGCAAAAAAACAGGCATCGGACACCAGGTAGCGCGTGTCGAAATTGTCCGAACCGTCGACCACGAAATCATAGTTCGAGATGAGGGCAAGTGCATTGTGGCCGGCGAGCCGCGTGGGATGGGGTTCAACGCTAACATTCGGGTTGAGGCGGGCGATCGCTTCCGCGGCGCTTGCCACCTTGGGCTCGCCAAGCCGGTCCGTGTCGTGAATGACCTGGCGCTGAAGATTGGAGAGCGACACCGTGTCATCATCGACGATCCCGAGCGTGCCGACACCGGCAGCTGCCAGATACTGCAGCACCGGAGCTCCGAGCCCGCCCGCCCCGATCACGAGGACACGGGCCTTCTTGAGCTTCTGCTGCCCGGCACCGCCGATCTCCTGCATCACGATGTGGCGGGCATAGCGTTCAAGTTCTGCGGGCGAAAGCATTCTCAGGTCCTGCGAAGTCGGGTTTGAAACGAAATCTGTGCGCGCTTACTTCAGGATCCGGCTGACCAGGCGCGCGGTGTAATCGACCATCGGTATGACCCGGGCATAATTCAGCCGTGTTGGACCGATCACGCCGAGAACACCGACGATTCGCTGATTGCTGTCCCTGTAGGGAGACACCACGAGCGACGATCCGGAAAGGGAGAACAGGTTGTTTTCCGAGCCGATGAAGATGCGCACGCCGTCGCCTGATTCTGCGAGGCCCAGAAGCTGGATCAGATCTTTCTTGTTCTCAAGATCATCAAAGAGAAGACGGATACGCTCAAGGTCTTCAACAGCGTCAAGGTCGGTGAGGAGATTTGAGCGCCCGCGCACGATCAGCGTGGCCGGGTCGCTGGCGGTCTCGCCGCCCCAGACAGCAAGGCCGGCATTGATGACCTTCTGGCTGAGCTGGTCGAGTTCGGCCTGATCGGCATCGCGCACCTTTTCCAGTTCACCCTTGATGTCGGAAAGTGTGCGGCCCTGAATCTGGGCATTCAGATAGTTCGTCGCCTCCACGAGCGCGGATGCGGGCAGATTGGACGGAAGGTCAATGACCCGGTTTTCGACCGACCCGTCCTCGCTCACGAGAATGGCCAGCGCTTTCAACGGCTCGATCCGGACGAACTCGATATGCTTCAGGCGCATGTCGTTCTTGTGCGTCATGACCACGCCGGCGCCCATGGACAGGCCGGAAAGCATCTGGCTGGCTTCTGTGAGAACCTGCTCCGCCGAATTTGCTTCGTTTGAAGCGCGTACCTGAACCTCGATCTGCTGCCGCTCGTCTTCCGTCAGATCGCCGACTTCCAGCAGGGCGTCGACAAAAAAGCGCAGGCCGATCTCTGTCGGCAGACGTCCGGCGCTTGTATGCGGTGAATGCAGCAGGCCCAGGTGTTCCAGGTCCGACATGACATTGCGCACCGACGCCGGCGACAGCGACATGGACAGATTGCGCGACACATTGCGTGAGCCGACCGGCTCTCCGGTTTCCAGATAGGTTTCCACGATCGAGCGGAAAATCTCGCGGGATCTCTTGTCGAGGTCGCTGAGGCTCAAGGTGTCTTCTCCAAATGCACACTGCCGATACTGGACGATTTTCGTCTTACACCCAAGATATAGGCGCAAAATGGGGCTGACGTGAAGCTGGCCCTTTACCTCGGGCGAATTTGAGGTCTACAAGGCGCAGGAGATCAGCAGGAAACAGTCGTTTCCGGGCAAAAGCAATCCGCTGGCGAAGGTCGAAAGGAAATTTCATGCGTCCGTCAAAACGCGCAGTCGATGAACTCCGGGCGGTCACTCTGGAACGCAGTGTTTCAAAACATGCTGAGGGCTCGTGCCTCGTCAAGTTCGGCGACACCCACGTGCTCTGCACGGCAAGCCTCGAAGAACGCATTCCGCCCTGGCTGCGGGGCCAGAATCGCGGTTGGGTGACGGCCGAATACGGGATGCTGCCCAGGGCGACCGGAGACCGCATGCGCCGTGAGGCAAGTGCGGGGAAACAGTCCGGCAGAACCCAGGAGATCCAACGCCTGATCGGACGCTCGTTGCGAGCGGTCGTCGACCTTGAAGCGCTCGGCGAGGTCCAGATCTCGGTGGACTGCGATGTCATTCAGGCAGACGGGGGCACCCGCACCGCATCGATCACGGGTGCCTGGGTCGCGCTTCGCGACTGCATCGAGTGGATGCGCGCGCGCGACATGGTGTCCGGCGACGTGCTGAAGGACCATATCGCTGCCATTTCCTGCGGGATCTATGAGGGCGTGCCCGTCCTTGATCTGGATTACGCGGAAGACAGCACGGCCGAGACGGATGCGAATTTCGTGATGACCGGGTCCGGCGGGATCGTCGAGATCCAGGGAACCGCCGAGGGAGCGCCGTTTTCCGAGGACGAGTTCACACAGCTGCTCGGTCTCGCAAAAGCGGGCATCGGCCGCCTTGTGGACCTTCAGAAGATGGCAATTCTATAGGGAGCCAGGCGGATGGGCCATCGCAAACTCGAACCCGGAAAACTTGTCGTTGCAAGTCACAACAAGGGAAAGATAAGAGAAATCAACGAACTGCTTGCGCCGTACGGGTTTGATGTCGTCTCCGCCGGGGAGCTGAACCTGCCGGAGCCCGAGGAAACAGGAACAACATTCGAGGCAAATGCCGCCTTGAAGGCGGTCGCGGCCGCGGAAGGCTCCGGCCTGCCGTCGCTGGCCGATGACAGCGGGTTTTGCGTGGCAGCGCTCGGGGGCGATCCGGGCATTTATTCCGCCCGTTGGGCCGGTCCCGACAAGGACTTTGCAATGGCCATGCGGACCATCGAGGAAAAGCTTCAAACCGGCTTTTCGTCCGGCGCGGAACAAAATCGCCGGGGGTCTTTTGTCGCCGTGCTCTGCCTGGCATGGCCGGACGGGCACCAGGAGTATTTCCGGGGCGAAGTCGAAGGCGATGTCGTCTGGCCGCCGCGCGGAACGGAAGGCTTTGGCTACGATCCGATGTTTCAGCCGGACGGGCATGACCGCACTTTTGGTGAAATGTCCCCGGAGGAAAAACACGGCCTTTCGGACGATCGGGAACCGTTGTCGCACCGTGCCCGCGCCTTCACGCTGTTTGCCGAAGGCTGCCTGAAAGGATAGCCGACGTGACAGCGCAAGGGGCAAATGACGGGGGTTTCGGGATCTATGTTCACTGGCCGTTCTGCGCGGCCAAATGCCCGTATTGCGATTTCAATTCGCATGTGCGCCACCAGCCCGTCGACCAGTCCCGCTTTGCCGGCGCGTTCAGGCAGGAGCTTTCCTATTTCGCCGAACTCACCAGGGGAAAAAGGGTCGAGTCGATCTTTCTGGGCGGCGGAACACCGTCGCTGATGGAACCGGCCACGGTTGAAGCCATCCTGACCGCAATTGCAGACCGGTGGACGCTGGACGACAATGTTGAGATCACGCTGGAAGCAAACCCGTCATCCGTTGAGGCCAGCCGGTTCCGGGGCTATCGTTCGGCGGGGGTCAATCGTGTCTCGCTTGGCGTCCAGTCCCTGCATGACAGTGATCTGAAACTGCTCGGCCGGCTGCATGATGCCGCCTCCGCGCGCAAGGCCATAGAGACGGCCCGCGCGACATTCCCGCGGCTCTCCTTCGATCTCATCTACGCCCGCCCTGGCCAGACGCTGGCCGATTGGGCCGACGAACTGAACGAAGCGATTGCGCTCGCTGCCGACCACCTGTCGCTCTATCAACTCACGATCGAGCACGGCACGCCGTTTTATGCCCTTCATCAGGCGGGAAAACTCAAGATGCCGGATCCTGATCTTGCAGCAGAGTTTTTTGAGCTGACACAGGAAGTGACGACGGCGGCCGGTCTGCCCGCCTACGAGGTCTCCAACCACGCCCGTCCCGGTGCGGAATGCCGCCACAACCTCGTCTATTGGCGCTATGGCGACTATGTCGGCGTCGGGCCGGGCGCGCATGGGCGGTTGAGCGTCGGAGCAACGCGCCTTGCCACGTCGACCGAACGGCACCCGGAATCCTGGCTGGAAAGCGTCGAGACCGCAGGCCACGGATTGATCGAGAATGCCGGTCTCAACGAAGAGGAGCAGGGCGATGAATACCTGCTCATGGGATTGCGTCTCAAGGAAGGGATTGATCTGGGCCGCTACGAGACGTTCTCTCACCGGTCCGTTGATCCGCGCAGACTGAAAGCGCTCCTGGAGCATGGAATGGTCGAAGAAATCGGGGAAAACCGGGTTCGTGCGACCCGCGAAGGCTTTTTTGTGCTCGATGCGGTTGTCGCGGACCTGGCGGCCTGACACCGGTGCGCTCGGGCAGTCTTTAATTCTACCAAATTGATTTAAATAAGGTATCTCGCTTTTGCGGTGCGAATATGTTCGGCGCCGAAACGAGTTTCCTAATGCATTGATTGGCTTAGGTCCCGTTTAACATAGCAAATAGCAGTATTGCAGGCGGTTGCACGGCTGGCTATTCTGCTGCGATGCAATAGATGGTGCCAAAACAAACGGGCCGCGCAATAATGTATACAAATTTCGTCAAGGGGGCGGGCGGCGGCTTCGTAAATCAGGGAGACGCGTCATTGCCGTTTTATCATCTTTATGAGCTGAATCACGCTGCAATGGCGCCGTACCGGGCGGTCGCCGACATGATGCGGCTTTATTTTCAAAATCCTTTAAATCCCTGGACACACACGAGTTTCGGCCGACAGATCGCAGCGGGATGCGAAGTTCTCGAGCGCACGACACGCCGTTACGGCAAACCGGAATTCGGACTGAAGGAAACCACCGTTGGCGGCGTTCGCGTTCCGGTACGCGAGAATATCGTCTGGAGCCGCCCCTTCTGTGACCTGATCCGATTCGAGCGCGGTGTCACCTCGCACCGCAACGATCCGAAAGTCCTGATCGTCGCGCCGATGTCCGGGCACTACGCGACCCTTTTGCGCGGTACGGTCGACGCCCTGATGCCGAACGCAGACGTCTACATCACCGACTGGATCGATGCCCGCATGGTGCCGATCCAGGAGGGCAAGTTCGATCTGGACGACTACATCGACTACATCATCTCCATGCTGCATTTCCTGGGTCCGGATGCACATGTGCTTGGCGTTTGCCAGCCCTCCGTTCCCGTGCTTGCGGCTGTTGCCGTGATGGAAGATCGCGAAGATCCCTATGTTCCCTCCACGATGACGCTCATGGGCGGGCCCATCGACACCCGCGTCGAGCCGACCGCGGTGAATGACCTCGCGGTGTCGAAGGGCATCGAATGGTTCAAGAACAATGTCGTGATGAAGGTCCCGTTCCCGCATCCCGGCTTCATGCGCGATGTCTACCCGGGCTTTCTCCAGCTCTCCGGGTTCATGAGCATGAACCTCGACCGTCACATGACCGCGCACCGCGAATTTTTCCAGCATCTCGTGGAAGGCGACGGCGACAATGCCGAGAAGCATCGCGAGTTCTATGACGAATATCTCGCGGTGATGGACCTGACGGCTGAATTCTATCTCCAGACGGTCGAAACCGTCTTCATCAAGCACGCGCTGCCGGAAGGAACGATGGAGCACAACGGCAGGGTCGTTGACTGCACCAAGATCAAACGCACCGCCCTGCTGACTGTGGAAGGCGAAAAGGACGACATTACCGGCCGTGGTCAGACCCGCGCTGCGCATGATCTTTGCACAAGCCTGCCGGACGACATGAAAGCGCACTACGAACAGCCGAATGTCGGTCACTATGGCGTATTCAACGGCTCGCGCTGGCGCTCCGAAATCGCCCCGCGCGTTATGGATTTCATCCGCTCGAACCGTGCCGGCATGCCGAAGAAACCGGCTCCCAAGCCGGAAAAAGCGGCGGCGCCTGTGAAGACAGCGGCCAAGGCTCCCTCAGCGAAGGCAAAGCCCGAACCTGCGGCCAAAGCCAAGCCGAAAAAGGCGTCCGCTCCGCGTCCGCTTGAGGATATCCTGCTCGCGAAACCCGATGGTGCCGCGGACAATCTCAAGGAAATCAGCGGGGTCGGCCCGAAGCTCGAATCGACGCTCAACGAGGCGGGCATCTTCCATTTCTGGCAGATCGCCGCGCTGACGGCAGAGCAGATCGAGGCCCTTGACGGCAAGCTCGATTTCCGCGGCAGGATCGAACGCGACCAGTGGATCGAGCAAGCCCGCAAGCTTTCCGAAAGGGTCAGCTGACCGGAACGAAAAAGGCGCCGTGTGGGCGTCTTTTTTTGTCCCACCAGCGTGTCGCCCGGCATGAACAATAGAAAAACTTGATCTTTGCCGACAGCGCGATTGCATCCTGGTAACGTCAGCGCTTTTTATAGAAAAAACAGATACTTGGCCGTCTCGATTACGCTACCTCAGATATCGTTTCGAACCCGGATCCTTTTGTGACGATCATCACAAATCCTTGAAGCAGGCGTCCGCAATGCCCACCTGAAGAGCGTGGATGTCTTAAATGGATAGGATGATGACGACGACCAAAAGTTGCATGATTAAACCTGCCTGGACGCCTGTTACCATCGGTCTGATGGTGCTTGGGTTTGTGGTGTTCTGGCCGCTTGGCCTTGCCATGCTGGCCTATATTCTGTGGGGCGACCGTTTCGAGTGCATGGCACGCGACGCCAGGGATCAATGGCGTGGAAGCCAGCTGAAGGGAGCATTCGATCAGATGTCAAACACCACTGCATATGCGCGTACCGGTAACGTCGCGTTTGATGATTACCGCGAGCGTGAACTCAAGCGTCTTGAGGAAGAACGCGCAAAGCTGGACGCGATGCGCGCCGATTTTGACGACTTCCTGCGCGAATTGCGCCGGGCACGCGATCAGGAAGAATTCGATCGCTTCATGGCCAACCGTGGCCGGTCGAGTGGCGGAAGCGAAGCAGCGCCTTCCTGACCACTCCTCCTCCCAGATCCGTCACGGGACGGCCTGACCGGAAGCGGCGCTTATCAAGCGCCGCTTTCGTCATTTTTCAGTGAGCCAAAATTCACTAAAATCGTCACAAGTGATTCGACCGGACCCCGTGACATGCTCCTGCGACGCGGCAAGGCAAACTTGCCGGACCACATAGAAATCGAAACGGACAGCAGCGCGATCCGGATCCGCTTGCGCGCGAACCCGCGCGCGCAGCGCTATCTGCTCCGCCTTCCCGCGGACAGTTCCGGCCCGGTTCTGACAGTCCCAAAGGGTGGCGATCTGAGGCGGGCGGAGCATTTTGCCCGTCAGCACATAGACTGGCTCATCGAACGGCTTCAGGACCGCCCGCAGCATGTCAGCCTCGCGCCGGATGACGTCTTTCCGCTGCGCGGTGTCGACCATCGCATCCTGCCGACCGGAACCTTGCGCGGCCTTGTGTCCGCCGGCGTTGCCGATGACGGCACACCGGCCCTTTTTGTGCCGGGCGCGGACGATCACGTTCCGCGCAAGGCGACGACCTGGCTCAAGTCGGAAGCTCGAAAGGACCTGGTCAACCGCGCACAGTTCCATGCGGCCAGGATCGATCGGAAGATCACGGCGATCAGCGTACGCGATACCAAAAGCCGCTGGGGGTCCTGTGCATCGAACGGCAAGCTCTCATTTTCCTGGCGCCTGATCCTGGCGCCGCCGGAAATCCTCGACTACGTCGCCGCACACGAAGTCGCGCATTTGAAGGAAATGAACCATTCGAGCCGGTTCTGGCGGCTTTGCCGGGAACTGGCGCCGCAAACGCCAACGGCACGTATCTGGCTCAAGGAAAACGGGACGTATCTGCACGGTTTCGGTTGAGGCAGGCCTGTCGTTTCGGGCCAGTGCCTGGGCTTTGGCGCAAAGGTATGGTTCCTTAGGTGATGGACTCATCAATGAGGCCGAAATGGTTTGAGGTGGCTTGCTTCTCCTCAAGGAGCGGAAGCGCGGGAAATGTGGTTCATTTTCAAGCCTTTCGCAACGCGGAGGAGGCGCAAGCCGGTCAAATCCGAAGGACATGGAAATGGCTTCACCCCGCGGCGCCAGCGTGCTTGACCGGGCAGGAAGCCCGTTCCGCGCACCCTTCCTGACGGGATTTCGCCATTTCGCATGCCATTTCAGTCTCATTGATGAGTCCATCACCTAGCGTTACGATGCTCAGGAGGCCGATATGCGAATTTTCTCAAAAGCTGTGAAAGCCGCCTCTGCCGCTGTCTTTCTGTCGGCGCTCGCAATGCCGATGGCCGGTACGGCTTTGGCGGACAGTTGCTGGAACCACAATGGATCCATCATGAGGCTTCAGGCGCAGGGCAATCAGCGCTGGCTTTCCTATGAAATTCCCCGCGACGTTCTGAGGGTAGCCGGGGTGCAGCGCGGGACACTTCTTTTCAACGGCGTCAAGAACGGCAACTGGTATTCGGGAACGGCACGCGTTTTCTCAAAATACTGCCCCGGCTCGCCGCTGGAATACTACGTTGAAGGCCCGGTACGGGGTGACCAGTTGCAGGTTACGGTCACCGGAACGAGGGAAGTCTATAACCAGTGCCGGCCGACCGGCCGGGTGAAGACGGATACGCTCGTTTTCACCTTCAGCCACGACTGCTGAAACCCGATACCATCCCGTTACCAGAAGCTGCAACCGCTCGGCAATTTTCGAACACTATGAGCGCTATTGAATCTGCCTGAGGCTCTAACCGCCGCCGAAGATATTGCGCAGCAGACCGAGCGGTCCGCGCCGTTCGTCGTTGCCGCCGCCTGCCCCGCCATCACCACCGCCGATGGAACCAGGCGGAATCGGATGCCGCCCGGAGCTGACTGCATTGCGCGGCTGGCCCTGTTCCTGCGGCTTGCGCGGTGCTGCCACGCTGACGGGCAGGTTCGGTACACCCGGAAGATCCGCAACCGGCAGGCCGTTGTGGGCAACGTCCATTACCGCTTTCCAGGTCGCGGCGGGCAGGCTCCCCCCGGTCGCTTTCTTCGTCGGTGAATTGTCGTCGTTGCCGAACCAAACGGCGGTGGTCAGGTTGCCGGTATAGCCGATGAACCAGGCGTCTCGGAAATCCTGGCTTGTTCCGGTCTTGCCTCCCGCAGGGCGTCCGCTGTCGAGCCGCGCCTTGCGTCCGGTCCCGGTCAGCAGGGTTTCGGACATCATCAGGTTCATGTTGCCGAC
Organism: Roseibium sp. MMSF_3412; assembly: GCF_030733265.1. Lineage (GTDB taxonomy): Bacteria > Pseudomonadota > Alphaproteobacteria > Rhizobiales > Stappiaceae > Roseibium. Next base: position 27,367 of record NZ_JASHJI010000022.1, read on the forward strand.
ATCGCGCCGCTGAACCACACGCCCGCGGCCATCGCCGGATCTGGAGTAGAGCGTCTTCCCGTCTACGGTCTTGATCCGCCGGATGATATGCGGAAGGACGCCATAGCCGCCATTGGAGAACGGCACGTAGGCGGACGCAATCTCGAGCGGGGTGACCTCGGAGGTTCCCAGCGCCAGCGACAGGTTCTTGTTGAGATCTGACGTGACGCCGAGGCGTTTCGCCGTGCTCGCGACCGTCCCGGCACCGACCTCGTGTGCCAGTCTCGCAGCAACCGTGTTGATCGACAGGCTCAGCGATCTGGTTAGCGTCACCGGACCATAGTGTTCCTTGGTGTAGTTCTTGGGGGACCAGCCGCTGATGGTGATCGGCTGATCCTGCCGCACGGTTTGCGGTGTCATGCCGTTTTCAAGTGCCGCCAGGTAGACGAAAGGCTTGAACGCCGATCCGGGCTGCCGCTTGGCATAAGCCGCACGGTTGAACTGGCTCTTCGCGTAATCCGCGCCACCGACCATAGCCTTGATCGCACCTGCCGTGTCGAGGGTCACGATCGCACCCTGGGAGACGCCAAGCTTTTGCCGGTTTTCCGCAAGCGCCGATCGCAGCGCGCCCTCGGCGGCCTGCTGCATGGATGCATCGATCGTCGTGTCGACAATGATGTCGCCCTCGATGGAGCCAACGAAGTGCGGCAGCACATCCATGACATAGTCGGCGACATAGTTTTCGCTGGCAGTGGTATGCCGCCGGATCGCTTTTGCCGGCGCGGCAATGGCGGTTTTCGCTTCGTTCGAGCTGATATAGCCTTCCTCGTGCATCGCGGCCAGCACCAGCTGCGCCCGGTCCTCGGCAAGGTCCGGATTGCGGGCCGGCGAATACCGGGACGGGGCTTTCAGCAAACCGGCGATGGTGGCCGCTTCCGCGACCGTCATGAGACGCGCGGATTTGCCGAAATAGCGGCGTGCCGCCGCATCGACGCCATAGGCACCCGACCCGAGATAGACCCGGTTCAGATACATTTCCAGGATTTCGTCCTTGGAATATTCCGCCTCCAGCCAGAAGGCGAGCACCAGTTCCTGGATCTTCCGCTTTATCGTTCGGTCCGGTTCCAGAAACAGGTTTTTCGCGAGTTGCTGTGTCAGCGTCGAGCCGCCCTGCGAAACGCGGCCGGACGTGAAATTGGTATAGGCCGCCCGCATGAGACCGATCGGATCGACCCCGAAATGCGAGCGGAAACGCCGGTCCTCAATGGCGATGACGGCATTTGGCAGATAGGGTGGCAACTGTTCCAGACGCACGGCTTCGCCGCCCGTGTCGCCACGGTTGGCGAGCAGGTCGCCGTTGAGCGCGACGATCTTGACGTTGGGCGGACGCACGGGAACCTGCCATTCGGACGTCGGCGGCAGGTAGGCGGCGTAGTATCCGATCACACAGACCACGCCGATCACGCACCAGATCCCCGCGACGGCACTCCAGTAGACGCTTCGCTTGAAGATCCGGCCGACGACGGCGGGAATTCTGATCCTTGACGTGCGTTTCCGGCTGCGCCGCTTTGCGCCGGATCTCCCGCCGCGGCGTTTGCCTGTGCTGCCCCGGGATTTGCCGCTCTGGGATTTTGCGGGCTTCTTGGGACCGGTCTTTTTGCGGGTCGTGGATCCTGACTTGCGGCCTTTCGATTTGGGGCCGGATTTCGACGAGGGCGCAGCAGTGCGGTCCTGCGGTCCAAGGCGCAGGTCAAGCAGACTGCTGCTGCTATCTTCCCCGAATGTCGGTTCAATCCTTGGCTGGCGTTTCGCCCGCGATGCCATTGATCATCCGTCCCGTCGTCAGTTCCGGCACGCGCCGGCTTCCCCCGGGATGATCTTAAATTGCGGCAATTTAAGGGGGCGTTAAGGCTTGGCGCAGGACATCCGAAGCATGTCCTGGCGAATATCTTCCCCGCGCGGACCGGGAATCGTCAGCTGTATCGGCTGGCATCCGCACCGTAATAGTTCACGTAACGCGTGTTGAGATGCGTCACAGGCACGATGATGAGAACGTCCGTCGTGCCGAACTGATTATCGACGACCGCGCCATCTCCGATGAAAGCGCCAAGGCGCAGATAACCCTTCACCAGTGGCGGCAACGCGCGGAGCGCGGCCTTCGGGTCCACCTCGTCGGCGGGCATGCGGTTCATTTCGACATAGCGGTCGGCCACGGCCCGGACGCGCCACTCTTCGGGTGCCCGCGCATTGTGGTGCAGGAAGGAGAGCCGTTCTGCCAGGGCGTCGGGGCTGGTGCCTTCAATCGAAGCACAGCCGAGCAAGACATCAATCTTGTGGCGCAGAACATAGGACCATATTCCGTGCCAGAGCAGTTCGACCGTCTTCTTGTTCCGGTACGGTTTGAGCACGCAGGAGCGTCCCAGTTCCAGAAAGCGCTTGTCCGGATTGGCGTCGACAAGTTTCTGTATTTCAAATTCACCCGCCGTATAGAACCCGTTGTGCTGATCGGCGACTTCCTGGCGCAGAAGGCGGTAGGTTCCAACGATCTCCGGCTTCAGCCGGCCGAGCTTGTTTCGCTTCAGGGAAGCATGATCGACGACGAGCAGATGATCGCAATAGGCATCGAATGGATCCGCATCGCGGCGCGTTGCAAGTGTATTGGCATCCGCGATCGCCGACATTTCCTCGTAAAAGACATCGTAGCGCAGCCGTTGGGCTTTCCTGACTTCCTTGAAGTTCCGGGCCAGCCGCACCTCAAGCGATCCGATGCGCCCAAGGGTATCGCCCGATTTGACCGGCGTTCGGTGCGGATGCGACGGCCAGGTGGTGCCGGCGGTTGCATTGCCGCTGCGAAATCCGGGCGTGAACCTGCGAACAAGCTTCCTTGGAGAAAACAGTCCCTGCCGCATTATGGACATTCCACCCTCTTGCATTCCGTTCTGGCACGTAAGGAGAAGTTCCAGGCAGAAGCCTGTCTCCCCTTGTTTTTACCTTTGCCGGAGCGCAGGCCCCGTGAGCGTCTGGCACGCATTGACCTCGCCGTAGAGCATACTAATCCGACAACTGCATGACATTCGGGTTTTTCCGTTAGGCCCTGTCAATACAGCTTAGCTCAATCCTGTTTTTTTGTGAAATTGCGCACGGCATGCACACGATTGACCCGGGTCTCGAAACGGACGCCGATCAGATCGGGGCGCCGTGCATCAGTCGCGATTGATCGACACCAGCGCGTCGGAGATTGATTCGACCGTAAGCGGTTTGGTCAGATATCCGGCGGCACCGGCTTTTGCGGCCTTGTCGCGGGCGTCCTGCATGACGTCTGCGGTTACCATCAGGATCGGCACCGGTTTTTGTCCGTGAATGTGTTCATTTGCACGAATTTGCCGGATGGCTTCGAAACCGTCCACACCCGGCATGTGCAGATCCATCAGGATTGCGTCGAACCTTTCTTTCGAGGCCTCCTCGACGGCTTTTTCACCGTCCACGACCATGATCGGGATATGTCCGAGCTTGCGCAGCAGCGCTTCGCTCAGAAGGCGGTTGATGTCATTGTCCTCCGCAACGAGCAGCCGGAGCGGACGGGCCGGAGCATTGAAGTTTCGAATTGCCGTGTGCTCGTCCACCGTTTCGGCGCTGGCATCCCAGGCGAAATCATCCGTCTTGCCGGTCAGAAGACCGGAAAGGATATGGATCAGCGTTTCGATCCGGACGGGCCGGATCAGGTAAGCGGCGTAGCCGGCGGAGCGCAGCTGGACCAGCCGGTCGCGCTCGGGTGGCGAGATCAGAACGATGGCAGGTGCCTCGCACCCGGTCAGGCGGGCGGACGCCAGCCAGCCGCCCGCATCCGATACCGCCGAGTTGTCGACAATGATGAGATCCGCGCCGGACAGTGTCTGTTCCAGATCGATGCTGCCGGGCACTTCAACGGTGACGTTGGCCTGGTGAAGCTCAAGCCGCCTTGCCAGCAGCGGGCATTCGATCCGGCTGCCGCTGACAAAGACGATCTTCTTGCCCTTGAGGCTGTCGAGCCGCGGATCCGTTTCGGCCGTGAGATCTTCAGGGATCGGCAGGGACACCTTGAAATGTCCGCCGCCCCAGCCGGAAGGCCGCGCGGTGATCGCGCCGCCCATCAGGCCTGCAAGCCGCTGCGCGATGGCAAGGCCAAGGCCGGTTCCGCCGAATTTCCGCGCGGGGCCGTGATCAACCTGTTCGAATTCCTGGAAGATGCGCTCCGCCTCGGCGGCGTTGAACCCGATCCCGGTGTCGTGCACGTCAATATCCAGGAAGGTTGAACCGGGGCCATCGCTCCGACCGGTCACCTCGACGGATATACCGCCCTCATCCGTGAATTTGATGCCGTTTCCGATCAGGTTGAACAGGATCTGACGAACCCTCGTCGCGTCAAGCGTCACGGTCTCCGGCAGGCGCGGATCCAGCATCGTGCCGATCTCAAGACCTTTTGCATGCGCTTTTGGCGCCAGCAGTTCAACGACGCTCTCCGACAGGGTGCCGACCTTGACGGGTGCATTCTGGATTTCCAGCTTGCCCGCCTCGACCTTGGAAAAATCAAGCACTTCATCAATCAGGAGAAGCAGGGTTTCGCCTGACGTTTCGAGCGCTTCGATATAGGCGGACTGCTCCTTTGTCAGGCGCGTGTCCCTGAGCAGAGAGGCCATGCCGAGTATGCCGTTGAGGGGGGTGCGGATCTCGTGGCTGACCGTTGCAAGGAAGCGTGACTTGGCCTCGTTCGAGTTTTCCGCCGAATGGCGCGCGGCCAGCAGTTCCTCCTCGATCAGCCGCCGCTCGGTGACGTCGCGCAAGACTGTCTGAACCAGCTGCCGGTCGGTGGCCGTGTCGCGGACCGGGATATCGATCCGTGAAAACCAGCGCGGCCCCTGGGCGGTGTGAATATGGAGATCCTGAAAGGTCGTTCTTCCCGAGAGGTTCAACTCCGACGGCGCCTGTGTCTGGACCCCGTCCGCGTCGACCAGTGGCAGCTTCATGGCGTTGCCTGGGACCAGGTCGTGCATGTTTCCAAACACATCTTCTGCGGCGGAATTGACATACTGGATGACACCGTCGGCATCGCGCCGCACGACGACGTCACCGAGCGTTGCGAGGATGCTTGCGTGCCTTTCGTCGGATTCCCCCAACTCCCAGGCCTTGTCTTCGAGTTCCTCGATCCGCGCCATCAAACGTCTGATCTTGGCGTCTTTCGACTGGATCGCCTCGACGGACCGGTGCATGTCGTCGGCAAACATGCGCCAGACTGCCAGTCCGCCTGCAAAGAAGGCAAGGCCGACGCCCAGAAACCGTGTGATGCCATCGCCCGCGACCAGGAAAAGCGCTGCTCCCAATCCCAGGACGAGACCGGCAACAGCCAGGTGCTGAAGCGCTTTCCGGGGTGCTGAAACGGGTTTGTCGGTCGCGCGGCGGCCCGGTCCGACATCGGGCTCGGAAACATCCACAGGCACGCCAACGTCGCCCGGCATCGGCTTGATCTCGTCCGCGGCCAAGCTTTGTGTGGCAGAAACGTGAGGGTTCGCCTCAGTTTCCCGGCTGCCGGTTTCAGGGCTCTTGATCTTGTTGCCGTTGTGACGTGCCAAGGGGATGTCTCTCTTAGTGGGTCAATGCCCGAGAGAGTGCCGCTTAATCTTTTAGAAACCGTTTCACTGAGTGCGTGCTGTCGAGAATTGCGGCAAGCGGTGGATGCATGCGGTGTGTGTTTGGAAGGCGTGTCGCCTGCTGGTCTCGACCAGAAAAGAAGGGTGCGCCTTGCCCTGCCGGATCATGCAGGGCAAGGCATTGCTTTATCTGACGTCCAGGAAGCCGATGATCTTGCGAACGTCTTTCAGGACCGGTTCGGCGATGGCGGATGCTTTTTCGGCGCCCGTCTTCAGAACCGAATCGATCTGGGCCTTGTCATCCATCAGCCGCCGCATCTCATCCGTCATCGGCGACAGTTTGCCGACGGCAAGATCCGACAGGGCCGGCTTGAAGGTCGAGAACTGCTGTCCGCCGAAGTCCTTCAGGACATCTTCCTTGGAGCTGCCGTTGAGCGCCGCGAAAATCCCGACAAGATTGTCGGCTTCCGGGCGGTTCTCAAGACCGTCGACTTCGCTTGGCAGCGCGTCCGGATCCGTCTTGGCTTTCCGGACCTTCCGGGCGATCGTGTCGGCGTCGTCGGTCAGGTTGATGCGCGACAGGTCCGAGGGGTCCGATTTGGACATTTTCTTGGTGCCGTCGCGCAGCGACATGATCCGTGTTGCCGGCCCGGCAATCATCGGTTCGGTCAGCGGAAAATACAGCTGTTCGGGCAGCTCGGGAGACGGTGTCGGATTGGGAACGCCAATTCCGAGGTCCTTGATCCGGTCGCCGAAGTCGTTGTTGAACTTTGCGGCAATATCCCGTGTCAGTTCAAGATGCTGCTTCTGATCGTCGCCCACCGGGACATGCGTCGCACGATAGGCAAGGATGTCGGCCGCCATCAGGTTCGGGTAGGCGAACAGTCCGACGGACGCGTTTTCCTTGTTCTTTCCGGCCTTTTCCTTGAACTGCGTCATCCGGTTGAGCCAGCCGATCCGCGCGACACAGTTGAAGATCCACGCGAGTTCGGCGTGTTCGCGCACCTGCGACTGGTTGAAGATGATCGATTTGTCCGGATCGATACCGGCGGCCATATAGGCTGCGGTCACTTCGCGCGTTGCGTTGCTGAGTTCTTCCGGGTCCGGAAATCCGGCCGTGATGGCGTGGGAATCGACCACGCAGAATATCGTCGGCATCTGGTCCTGCAGGGGAACCCAGCGAGACACCGCTCCAAGATAATTGCCAAGGTGGAGGTTGCCGGTTGGCTGAACGCCTGAAAAGACACGGGGCTGGAACGCCGTCATTTTAAATCCCTTTATTGGTGCGGCCGGTTGGAAGGGCGCTGTGAAACTTTGGGCGCGCCGGGTGTAAGCCCGCAAAGCCGAGGATGCAAGCGGTATTGCATGGCAACCGCAGTTTGTTTGTCAGGTGTTGCGCCGCGTCAACGTCCGGAACATGCTGATGAGATCCGCGCCGCCGCTCACTTGTGCGAACACCGCGAAGGTCACAACCCCGGTCAGCACCAGGAGGCCGAGGCTGGCCGCACGGACGATCAGCCAGGATCCGGACAGAGACGGTGCGAGAACAATGGCTGCAAAGTGAATGGCCACACCCATCAGCAGGCTCGCCAGCAGCACCAGAACCAGCCGCCGCAGAAGCGCGAAATCAGGAACAAAGTGGCCGCGCTGGTAAAGGACAATGATCAGAAGCCCCGTGTTGACCCAGCCTGCGATCGTCGTGGCAAGGGCGATGCCCACATGCTTGAAAACGGGAAAAAGGGCAAGCGAAAGACAGACATTCACCGCCATGCCGACAGCGGCGAATTTCATCGGTGTTTTCGTGTCCTCCCGCGCGAAATAGCCGGGTGAGAAAACCTTGTTGAGCACGAATGCGGGCAGGCCGAAGGAAAATGCCATCAGCGCGGCTGCGGTTCCGTCAACGGCAGCGGCGTCGAAACGGACGCGCTGAAACAGCACGGACACGATCTCGTGGGGAACGACGGCCAGCGCAACCGCGGCCGGCAGTGTCAGAACCAGGGAGATTTCGAGGGCGCGGTTGAGGCTTACCTGGTAGGCGCTGACCTCGCCGGCCCTTAGCTGCCGGGTCAGGCTGGGCAACAGAACGACGCCGATGCCGATGCCGATCACGCCGAGGGGAAGCTGGTAGAGGCGGTCTGCGAAATAGAGCATCGCGTTCGCACCGTCCTGCAGCGAGGCGATGATCGTTCCAACGGCGATGTTCAGCTGTGTGACCCCGCCTGCAATGATGCCGGGGACCCCGAGCACGAGCAGGCGTTTTGCGGATTTGGTGTAGCGGGGCCGGAACACCGGTATCCTGAACCCGAGCCGCTTCAGGTCGGCGATGACGACCAGAAGCTGGACGATCCCGCCGAAGGTGACGCCGGCACTCAGGATAATGCCGAGTTCGGTGTTGTCCTCCACGCCTGCCGCCAGAACGCTGCCCAGAACGATACTCATGACCACGTTCAGCATCACCGGTGCGAAGGCCGCGGCGGCAAAGCGCTGGTAGGTGTTCAGGATCCCGGCGAGGAAGGCCAGAAGCGACATGAAGATCAGGTACGGAAAAGCGATCCGCGCCATCAGGACGGTCAGGTCGAACTTGGCGCTGTCGGTGCTGAAGCCTGGTGCCAGACCCCAGACAACGAAGGGCATGAATATCTGTGCGAGCGCCGTCAGCGCGAGCAGGCAGAACAGCAGCGCAGCGCCGATTTCACCCGCAAAGCGCCTTGCGCCTTCATCGCCTTCTTCTTCGACCGCCCGGCCGAACAGGGGGATGAAGGCAGAGTTGAACGCGCCTTCGGCAAACAGCCTGCGGAACAGGTTCGGCAGGCGGAAGGCCACGGCAAAGGCGTCGGCGACGGGCCCGGTCCCGACAGCGGCAGCCAGGAGCACATCCCGCACGAAGCCGAGCACCCGGCTCAACATGGTCGCGCCGCCGACCGTCGTGAAGTTACGAACAAGGCTCATTCAGGCGGCGCTCCCGGGAAAATGTGCAGCATTCACGAGGCCTGACGCTGGACTTTTCTGGAGACCGGTGCGGCCGGATCAAGCTCAAGGCGGCCCTTCACGGCATCGGTGAGACGCTCGCGGATGATTTCCTGCCGCCCGATATTGGAGATCTTCTGGCCCGTCAGGTCAGTGACGTAAAAGACGTCGACGGCCTTTTCGCCGAAGGTCGAGATATGGGCCGAGCCGATATTGAGATTGAGCGTCGCGATGGAGCGTGTCAGGTCGTAGAGCAGTCCGGGCCTGTCGAGGCCGGAAATCTCCAGAACCGTGTATTCATCCGAAAGCGCGTTGTTGACCAGGATCTCGGTCGCCACCTTGAAGGCCTTCACCCGGCTTTTCATCGAGTTTTTCTTGGTCACCGGTTCCGGAAGACGTTCGTCGCCTCTGAGTGTCGTCCGGATCAGCCGGGTGATCCGTTCGCCTCTGCGGCGTTCGTCGTCATCGTCGGGCAATTCGCGGCCGATGAATATGGTGTCGAGCGCGTAACCGTCCGTTGTCGTGTCGATCTGTGCGTCGACGATATTTGCGCCGGTGGAAAAGCAGGCACCCGCGATGATGGACAGAAGGCGCGGGTGGTCGGGCGCCATGATATTCAGTTCGGTGACGCCCTCGAACGCGCGGGGAATGACATCGAAGGCAAGCCGTTTGCCGCCCTTGTCCGCCTTGCGCAGCAGTTCGGCGTGCGTCAGCAGCCGCTCCGGTTCGGTGCGAAGCCAATAGGCCGGGTAATGGCGCTTGAGATAGGCGGTCCGGTCCTTCTTGCTCCAGTGTTCCAGCTTGGTCATCAGGTCGGTTTTGGCCGACTCGATCGCCTCGTTGTGGGACATCTTGGAGTGTCCGCCGGACAGGTGTGGTTCCGTGGCATAGAAGAGGGTTCTGAGAAGCTGACCCTTCCAGCCGTTGAAAACGCCGGGTCCGACGGCGCGGATGTCGGCGACGGTCAGGATCAACAACATCTTCAGCCGTTCCAGCGATTGAACGGTCTGGGCGAAATCCGTGATGGTCTTGCGGTCGTTCAGGTCGCGCGACTGCGCAATGGTGCTCATGTCGAGATGATGCTCGATCAGCCATGCGACCGTTTCGGTTTCCGCCTCGTTCAAGCCGAAGCGCGGGCAGATCTTGCGCGCAACCCGCGCACCGGCGACGGAGTGGTCCTCGGGCCGGCCCTTCGCGATATCGTGCAGGAACATCGCCACGTAGAGCACCTTGCGGTTCTGCAGGGTCAGGATCAGGTCCGTCGACAGGGGGTGATCTTCTCCGGAATTCCCCCGCTCGATTTCCGCCAGCACCCCGATCGACCGGATCAGGTGCTCGTCGACCGTATAGTGATGATACATGTTGAACTGCATCATCGCGACGACCTTGCCGAAGTCGGGCACGAACCTGCCCAGAACCCCGGTCTCGTTCATCTTGCGCAGGATCGTTTCCGGCTTGTTGCGCGATGTCAGGATCGACAGGAACAGCCGGTTTGCCTCCGGGTCGTTCCTGAGGCTGCTGTCGACCAGCTTGAGCGAATGCCTGATCAGCCGCGTCAGCTTGGGGTGCAGGTAGTAATCGTGCTTTTCGGCGAGCTGGAAAACCCTGAGAAGATTCGCGGGAGCGGTTTCGAAGATCTTGTCATTGGTAACGTTCAGCCGGTTGTTTTCGACAATGAAGCCGGGCGCGCCTTTGACCGGCTTGACGGAATCGGTGACGCGGCCGCTGCGCAGGCGGCGCATCATGCCGGAAAATCCCTTGCCGCGCGGCTCCTTGACGTGCTCTTCCTCCAGCGCCGCGCAAATGATGCGGGTCAGGTCGCCGACATCCTTTGCAACAAGGAAATAGTGCTTCATGAAGCGTTCCACATCGCGCATGCCCGGATGCTGGGTGTAGCCGAGCCGGATTGCGATTTCGCGCTGGAATTCGAAGGCGAGCCTTTCCTCGGGACGTCCCGTCAGGAAGTGAAGATGGCAGCGCACTGCCCAGAGAAAGTCCTCCGACTTGGCGAACCGGGTATATTCGGACCGGGTCAGGACGCCTTTCTTGACCAGCTCTGACTGTTTGTCGACGCGGTAGTGGTATTTCGCGATCCAGAACAGCGTGTTGAGGTCGCGAAGTCCGCCCTTTCCTTCCTTGATGTTGGGTTCGACCAGGTAGCGTGATGTGCCCTGCCGCCGGTGCCGCTCATCGCGCTCCAGCAGTTTCGCCGCGATGAATTCGGAGCTGGTTCCGTTAACGACATCTGTGCCGAAGCGTTTGATGAGCTCATCGAAAAGGGGGGCGTCGCCCCAGATATGCCGGGCTTCCAGAACGGCGGTGCGGATCGTCATGTCGGATCGGCTGAGCCGGATGCATTCGTCCACGTTCCGGGTTGCGTGGCCGACCTTGAAGCCCAGATCCCAGAGCATGTAAAGAATGTACTCGACGACCTGCTCACCCCAGGGCGTCTGCTTGTAGGGCAGGATGAACAGCAGATCGATATCAGATCCCGGAGCGAGCGTTCCACGCCCGTAGCCGCCCACGGCGGCGACCGACATGCGCTCGGCGGCGGAAGGGTTCTTGACCCGGTAGACATGCCTGACGGCGAAGTCATAGATCACGCGGATGAGCTCGTCCTGAACATGGGACAGGCGTGACGCGCAGAGCAGTCCGCCGCCGTCTTCATTCAGTTTTTCCTGTACGCGGTCGCGCGCCGTTTTCACTTCTGACTTCAGAAGGTTCAAGACGGTTGCCCTGACTTTGCTGTCCGATCCGTCGCCGTCGGTGTCGCCTGTAAGTGCGGTCAGGCGGGAGCGGAGATCATCCGCATCGATCAGTCCGGCGAGTTCTTCCTGGCTGGGGTGCATTGTTTTGTCGGCAATCCGTTCGGCAAATCAGAAGGTCAGGTTGGGTTTCGAGTGCTGGTTATATAGGGATCGCACCATAAGGACACGTAAAACTGAAAACACTGCTGCCGTTTGGGAAAACTTGCCCGCTTCGGTGTTCGGCATTCGTGTCGCGGAGTGTTTTGCAACCGGTTTTTGCGGCCTCTGCGCCAATGCGATCCGGTTCAGACGTCGTCTTTCGCTGCCGCTACGCGGAGCTGATGCAGAAGTCCGGCGAGCGAGTCTTCCGACAGGACCTCGATTTTCAGGGCGAGCTGGTTGGCAAGTTCGGTGGCCTTGGGATGCATCCCCGCCGTGTCGATGGTGATCCGCGGGTCAGAGAGTTCCGCAAGACGCTGGATCTCTTCCGCTTCATCCCAGATGACGTTGAAATAGGTGATGATCCTCTGCACCAGAAACCAGGTCGGCTTGCCTCTCTTGCCGTGTTCGAGCGCTGAAAGATAAGCGCTGGAGACGGAAAGCGCTGCTGCCATTTCCTTCAGGGAGACGCCTCTTTTTGCCCTGAGTTCCCGAATTTTTGCCCCTAGCGGTGTCACGGTTCTACCTTCTTTTACGGATCCGCACGTAGAGCGCCCCCGCTCCACCGTGGCTCGCATGGGCTTCCTCATAGCCCAGGACCACCGAACGCATATCCGGCATGGCAAGCCATTGAGGCACCATTCTGCGTAAAATCCCGCGTTCGTCCATATAGGCGTGGCCCGGCCCCCCGCCTTTGCCGGTGATAACCAACACAACTTTGTGACTGCTGGCCTGCGCCTGGTAGAGAAATCCGCGCAGCCGGTCATGCGCCTGGAATTGCGTCAGGCCGTGCAGGTCGATCCGCGCATCGATCGCACGGACACCTTTGACGATCTTCCTGCGATACCGGGTTTCCAGCTGATGAAGGGGAAGCAGGTCGGGGGTTTTCTTTTCCGGTGCGGGTGCCTTGATGGCCGTCGCCGTCGGGGCCGATTTCACCGCCGTGCGCGGTTTGTCTTTCTTGTTGCTCTCAAGGTCCGCCTCCAGAAGCCGGACCCGATCCGGATCAAGCGGTGTGAGCGTTTTTGCGACCTTGCCCCAGAGCTCCCGGTCTTCAGGTGACAGGCTGCCCTTTTTCCCCCTTTTCGTCATCGGTCAGTCCGTCATTGCTTGCGGGTCCGGACGTACCGGATCCGGCACAAGAACAGTGAACGTCGCCTCGTGCCGAATGTCACCGGCAATCCGGCCGGCTCTGTCACCGGACCCTGTGAAGATATCGCCGCGCGCACGACCCCTGATGGCCGAGCCGGTGTCGTCCGCGATCATCAGCCTTGAAAAGTTCCGTCCGCTCCCGTCCGGGTCCTTGAAACCGGCCTCGACGAAAACAAAGGCGCCATATGGAAGATACGCCGGGTCGATCGCCAGGCTGCGGCCGGCAACCAGAGGCAGGCCTGCCGCTCCGACAGGGCCGTCATCCGGTCCGGCCTCCAGAACCTCGCGAAAGAAAATGTAAGACCGGTTTTCGCCAAAGAGTGCATCGCGCCTTTCCGCGTTCTCGGAAAGCCACGATCTGAGACCCGCCATGGTGAAGTCCTCCGGCGTGCCCTCGCCGCGCTGAACGAGAAGCTTTCCGATACCGGTATAGGGATGCCCGGTCTTGCCTGCATAGCCGACACGCATCACGCTGCCGTCAGTCAGGCGCAGTCGCGCCGAGCCCTGCACGTGGATGAAATAGGCGTCGACCGGGTCAGAGAGCCAGACCAGTTCCAGGTTTTCGTCGTCGAGCGCACCGGCCATGATGCCGGCCCGGTCCGGCAATTCCGAAAACCCGTTGGCTGTTCGGCGACCGTGGCTGATCTCCGGCGGCCATCCGGCCGGCCTGGTTTCCGCCGCGATTGCCTCCAGGCCCTCCGGTTTGCGGTGAAGCGGGAAGGAAAAGTCGTCCGTCCGGTTGCGCGAGGCGGTCACTTCCGGCTCAAAATACCCGGTCACGAAACCCGGACCGGTGATGCGGTGCGCGGTAAACCGGGTCTCGAAGAACTGCCGGGCGGCGTCAGGTGTTGCAATGCCCGGATCGGCGGCCGCGTGGCAGAGGGCCTTCAGATTTGCAGGTTCGTGGCCGGAAAGGCCGGTTGAACCGAAGGCACCGGGTTTGCTGCAGAACCGCTGGAATGCGGCGAGTGCCTTGTGATGATCGTCGTCTTCCCAACCGGCAAGATCACTGAAATCGATTTTCTTCAAGTGATCGGGAAGTCCCGGGCTTTGCGGTGTGGCCATGGCGGCTCCTGCAAAGAAAAGCGGCGCGGCCAGTGCCGCGCCTCTCAAACAGATGGAAAACCGGCGAAGAACGGTGCCCCTCGCCCACCGGTTCGTTCGCGTCATTGTCACTCGGCGGATTCGGTCGCGACCAGTTTCCAGTTCGGATCACGCGAATTGGTGTCGCGCGCGAAGGTCCAGATATCGACCACCTCGGTAACTTTCGCCGGATCGCCGTCCACGACTTCACCGGCCTTGTCGCGCGTTGCGGAAATCAGCTGGCTGTGGATCTTGACCGTCACCTGGGCAACCGATCCCTTGAGGGCTGCCTCGACGATTTCCGACTTGTCGATGCCGACAAATGTCGACTCGATCGTCTCGCCGCGCTTTTCCCGGTCGTCGATTGCGCCAACGAAACCGTCAAAGACCTCCGGTGACAGGAGATTCTTGAGAGCTTTCTTGTCGCCGTCGGCGAAGGCCATCACGATCATCTCGTAGGCTGCGCGCGCACCGCCGAGAAACTCACTCGGTTCAAAGCTGCGGTCGACGGACAGGATCTGTTTCAGGGCGCTGTTGAGCGCGGAGCCTTCCGGAGCGACCTTGTCGATCACCACATCACCGCCCTGAGCCTGTTCCGGCATCATGTCGGCGGGCTGGTCGCCCTGGTTGGGCAGCGGAATGACATTGTCCTGGCCGTTGGGCTGTTCGTTCGTCTGTTCCGGCTTGGAATAGGGGTCGAAAGGTGGCCGCTCGTTGCCGGTGCGTTTGCCGAGAACGGATCTCAGTCTGAACAGGATAAAAACAGCAAGTCCCATGAGGACGAGATTCAGTGGGTCGAAAATTTCATTCATCTTACGTTCCGGCTACCCTTTGGAGGCATTTCAAGCCGCCTCTTGCATGTTCAGCTGAAAGCTGCCTGCTCTCGATATCTGTTACCACCTTATTTAGGGGGCTCTTGAACCAGCATCCAGACCCGAGGGCAAGACTGAAATTTCTGCAATGGTTATCTTTCCTGCGCGCGCCTGCTCGCATTTTTGTGATCGAATGTCTACGTTAGGCGAGGTCATGCCCTCATGAAAGGGGCCGGAACATCGCGGCAAACGCGGCTCTGATCCTTGAAAATCAAAGGGATTCCTGCCGATTCGCGCCTCGTATCCAGCCAGGTTCATACATACCGGCCCATTGCATGGGAACATGACCTGAAACAACTTATCAGACGATGGAGGTCCCGTGGGACTTTATATCATTGCCGCACTTATTTTGCTGCCCCTGATTGAAATTGCGGTTTTCATCTGGGTCGGCGGACTGATCGGCGTGCTGCCAACCATTCTGCTGACAGTCATTACGGCGATGGCAGGCACGATCATGCTGCGCCAGCAGGGGCTGTCGCTGCTCATGCGCATGCAGAGCGAACTGGATGCCGGGCGCGCACCTGGCAACGAGGTCATGCAGGGTGCAATGATTGTTCTGGCGAGTATCCTCCTGCTGATCCCCGGTTTTGTGACCGACGCGATCGGGCTGCTCCTGTTCATTCCACCGGTTCGCTCGGCGCTGGCGAACTTTATCGTGTCCCGGTCGAACGTGGTGATCGTTCAGGGCGGTGCGGCCCATGGCCGGCGTGACGACCATGTTGTCGACCTTGACCAGGGCGACTGGTCTGAAAAGGAAGAGCCCGGTGCCGACACAGCGTCTGGGGGCGGTCAGCCGAAAATCAGCCCGTGGCGCGACGGGCCCGACGACGCGAAGTCCTGACGCGGCAACAGCAGGGTCACTAAAACGTGACATGGGCTGTATGCGTAATATTTACCAGTTGAGGTTACGTCTGACCTTCTGTTTGCGGTGAAAACCGCCTGGAACGGAAGGTTCGAACCATGGGATCCGCGCGCGTCGACTGGGTCGATACGGCCAAGGGCATCTGCATTATCTTCGTCGTGATGATGCACTCGGTACTCGGCGTCGAGGCCGCTGCCGGTGAAACCGGCTGGATGCACGCCGTCGTTGCCTTTGCAGCTCCGTTCCGCATGCCGGACTTCTTCCTGATCTCGGGCCTGTTCCTCGCCAACGTGATCACGCGCGACTGGAAGCTCTATCTCGACCGCAAGGTTGTTCATTTCGCCTATTTCTACGTTCTCTGGATGACAATCCAGTTCGCCGTCAAGGCACCCATTTTCGTCGGCGACATGGGCACCATGGGCACGCTGGAGTTCTATTTCCTGAGCTTCATCCAGCCTTTCGGCACCTTGTGGTTCATCTACATGCTGCCGGTCTTTTTCGTCGTCTGCAAACTTGCGCATGACTACCGCGTGCCCTGGCAGCTGATGCTTGCCGTCGGTGCCCTCCTGCAGATCGCGCCGATCCATACCGGTCTTCTTCTGGTCGATGAATTCGCTTCCCGCTTCGTCTATTTCTACGCCGGCTACATCTTCGCGCCGCAAATCTTCCAGCTCGCCGACTGGGCGCGCGAACGCATCGGCGTGAGCGCCGCCTATCTCATCGGCTGGGGTGTCGTGAACGGCGGTCTTGTTTATCTCGGCTGGGCGCATCTGCCGCTGATCGCCCTTGCGCTGGGCGCAGCCGGCGCCGGTGCCATCATCCTGACCAGCGCGCTCATCGTGAAGTTGGGCAGCCTGGGCTTCCTGCGCCATTTCGGCGAGAACTCCATCGTCATCTACCTGGCGTTCTTTTTTCCGATGGGCGTGACCCGCGTCATTCTCTTGAAACTCGGTTTCCTCGACATTGGCACGGCATCGCTGATCGTCACCGCCATTGCCTGCGTCAGCCCGATGATCCTTTACTGGATCATTGCGAAAACCAATCTCGGCTGGTTCCTGTTCAAACGCCCTGAATGGGCCTATCTCGGCGGCACCTTCGGCCGCAAGCGCGCACCGCAAGCGGCGGAGTGACAGGAAACGTCGGGAATTGTTCCTTTAGGACTTTCCTGGAAATCCGCAGACGGATAGGGTGCCTGACGTTGGGAGAGCTCAGGCCTCCCGCCCCTACCCTTTGGCGGAAATTCAGAAAATGAACGAAATTGAAACAAGCCTTGCACGCTTGGGAATCGTGCTGCCACCAGCCCCTCCTGCGCTTGGAAACTTTGCTCCTTATCTGGCTGATGGTTCTTTGCTCTACATATCGGGTCAGATTTCCGCAGACATGCAAGGCAAGCCTATCACCGGAAAGATAGGCTGCGAGCAAACGCTGGAGCACGGGTATGAAGCGGCCCGCTGCTGCGCCATCAATCTCCTGGCACGTGCAAAAGCGGCCCTCGGCGATCTCGATCGCATAGAAAGGCTTATCAAGCTGGGTGCATTCGTAAATTCAGCGTCAGACTTTGCCCAGCACCCCAAGGTGGTCAATGGTGCCTCGGATCTGATGACTGAGGTCCTGGGACCGGAAAAGGCAAATCATGTTCGCTTTGCTGTCGGCAGCAGCAGCCTTCCGTCCAACGCCAGCGTGGAAGTCGAAGCCGTGTTCCGATTTCGTGAATAGCCGCCAAAGTCCGGCCCAGATTGCCGTCTTGCGAAGGACATAATTTACTTCTTCCCTCGCCGACCTACTCGGGGCATGATCCGCGCCATGTCGACGCAAGATTCTGCCCCCGCCCTCACCGCTGACGACCACCTTATCCTGGTCGACGGTTCCACTTTCATCTTTCGCGCCTATCACGCGCTGCCGCCGCTGACGCGCAAGCCCGACGGGCTGCCGGTGGGTGCCGTCTCCGGCTTCTGCAACATGCTCTGGAAGCTGCTGCAGGAAGGGCTGACACCGGAAGAGGGCGACGAGCCGACCCATTTCGCGGTGATTTTCGACCATTCGTCCAAGACGTTCCGCAATGCCATCTATCCCGAATACAAGGCCAACCGGCCGGAACCGCCGGAAGATCTTGTGCCGCAATTCGGACTGATCCGTGAGGCAACCCGGGCCTTCTCCGTGCCTTGTGTCGAACAGGAAGGTTTCGAGGCCGACGACCTGATCGCGACCTATGCCCGCCAGGCTGCTGACATGGGGGCTCAGGTCACCATCGTTTCCGGCGACAAGGACCTGATGCAGCTGATCGGGCCGAAGGTCGGCATGATCGACACCATGAAGAACAAGGTCTTCGGCGAGCCGGAAGTGTTCGAAAAATTCGGCGTCGGGCCGGACAAGGTCATTGAGGTGCAGTCGCTTGCCGGCGACAGCGTCGACAACGTTCCGGGCGTGCCGGGCATCGGCCTGAAAACAGCGGCGCTTCTGATCAACGAGTTCGGCGACCTGGAAACGCTTTTGGCCGGAGCGGACACCATCAAGCAGAACAAGCGCCGGGAAAACCTGATCGAATTCGCTGACCAGGCGCGGGTTTCCAAGGAACTGGTGACGCTGAAGCAGGATGTGCCCGTCGAAGTGCCCGTCGGGCATCTGACGGTCACCGATGTCGATGGTCCGAAGGCGGTCGGATTTCTGAAGGCCATGGGGTTCAGCACCCTGACCAAGCGCGTTGCGGAAGAAACCGGGGCCGATCTTGCCAATGTCGAACCCGCCGATTTCCAGGTCCCCGGCTGGGATGTGCCCGACCAGAAGGGCCGCATGGTCGAGCGTGTCGAAGCGAGCGGGAGCGCCGCAGAGGCAGCTGGCGATGGCGCCGGGCCGGACGGAATGATGGTACCGCAGACGGTTGCCGATGCCCGGGTGGAAGCCGTCAAGGCGATCCCGATCGATTCAGGCGCCTATGAAACGGTGACGACCGTCGAACGGCTCAAGGAGTGGTGCGATGCTGCCCTTGAAAAGGGCTATGTTGCCTTCGACACCGAAACCACGTCGCTCGATGCCATGCAGGCGGAACTTGTCGGCCTGTCGCTGTCATGCGAACCGGGAAAAGCCTGCTACGTCCCGCTCGCCCATGTCGATGGCGAGGGTGACCTTCTGGGCGGTGGCGGCCTGCTGCCGGACCAGATCCCGCTGAAACAGGCGCTTGAGGTCATCAAGCCGATGCTGGAGGACCGCTCTGTCCTTAAGATCGCGCAGAACCTCAAATATGACTGGCTGGTGATGACCCGCTACGGCATCGATATCAGCCCGTATGACGACACCATGCAGCTCTCTTACACGGTTGACGCCGGCAAGGGCGGCAACGGTATGGACGAACTGTCCGAGCGCTGGCTCGGCCACAAGCCGATCCCGTTCAAGGAGGTCTGCGGCTCCGGCAAGTCGATGATCACCTTCGACAAGGTGCCGATCGACAAGGCAACGGCCTATGCGGCCGAGGACGCCGATGTCACCCTGCGTCTCTGGATGATCCTGAAACCGCGCCTTGCCAGTGACCGCATGGCGACGGTCTACGAGATGCTGGAACGCCCCATGGTGCCCGTTCTGGCACGCATGGAAAAGCGCGGCATTTCTGTCGACCGGCAGATGCTGTCGCGGCTCTCCGGCGATTTTGCGCAAGGAATGGCAGGGCTGGAATCGGAGATCTACGAGCTCGCCGGCGAGAATTTCAACATCGGTTCGCCCAAGCAGCTCGGCGATATTCTTTTCGGCAAGATGGGCCTTCCCGGCGGCAAGAAAACCAAGACCGGTGCCTGGTCGACTTCGGCCCAGGTGCTCGAAGACCTGGCGGCGGAAGGGCACGAACTGCCGTCCAAGATCGTTGCCTGGCGTCAGCTCTCCAAGCTGAAATCCACCTATTCCGACGCGTTGCCCGGTTACATCAACCCGGAAACGGGCCGCGTGCACACGTCCTACGCGCTGGCCGCGACCACGACGGGCCGGCTGTCCTCTTCGGAACCGAACCTTCAGAACATTCCGGTGAGGACCGAGGCAGGCCGCAAGATCCGCCAGGCCTTCATCTCCACGAAGGGTCACAAGCTCGTCTCTGCCGACTACAGCCAGATCGAACTGCGCGTGCTCGCGCATATGGCCGACATTCCACAGTTGAAGAAGGCGTTCGAGGACGGGCTCGACATTCATGCCATGACCGCGAGCGAAATGTTCGGCACGCCGATAGAGGGCATGGACCCGATGGTGCGCCGTCAGGCCAAGGCAATCAATTTCGGCATCATCTACGGCATTTCGGCCTTTGGCCTGGCCAACCAGCTCGGCATCTCGCGCGGCGAGGCCGGAGACTACATCAAGACCTATTTCGAGCGTTTCCCGGGCATTCGCGACTATATGGAAGCCACCAAGAAAAAGGTGCATGCGGACGGTTACGTCAACACGATCTTCGGCCGCAAGGCGCATTACCCGGACGTGAACACCAAGAACCCGAACATGCGTTCGTTTTATGAGCGCGCGGCCATCAATGCGCCGATCCAGGGGTCTGCCGCCGACATCCTGCGCCGCGCCATGGTGCGCATGGAAGACCGGCTGTCAGAGGCACGGCTCGACGCTCAGATGCTGCTGCAGGTCCATGACGAACTGATCTTCGAGGTCCCGGACGCGCAGGTCGACGATACGTTGCCGGTCATCCGGGACGTCATGGAAAACGCCTGTGAACCGGTGCTCAAGCTGTCCGTGCCGCTCAAGGTCGACGCCCGCGCCGCCGACAACTGGGACGAGGCGCACTAGTAATTGCGTCGCAAACGAGAATGCCTTGGATTGTCGTCCCGGTTTGCCGTGTATGCGGCAAGACCGGGATCCAGTATGCCGTGTGGCCCTTGATTGAAGCCGACGGCGAAACAAGTGGTTACTGGGTTCCGGCCTTCCGCTGCGCTTCAGCCGGAATGACAACTGCATTGACTGAGGATCGCGCCACCAGACACAACTCAGTTTGAAGCGAACATCTGTGGATCAACCAAGTATGACCTGACCTGTCAGAACTGACGTTTCACGCTTTGACAGGATCGCCCGTCCCATCGCTGTTCAACAAAGCACGCGGCCGACCCTAAACCATCGCCATGACGCGCGAGGGTCCGCCTGTACCGCCCCGGAACTTGGGGGCGCCGACAACGAGCGTTGCACCGCTGGCCGGGAGCGCATCCAGGTTGGCGATGCATTCAATGCCCCAGCGATTGCTTGGCAGCCAGGCATAGTGGACGGCGAAATCAGGTGACGGGCCAAAGTCGAGCGAAAGCGTGTCGACCGCGAGGCCGACGACATTGGCCTCTTCCATCAGCATTTGCGCCGCTTCCAGGTGGAAGCCGGGGAAATGCATGACGCCGTTTTCGTCGGCATTGCGGAACTTGTCCGTCGGAACCTGAACGCCCCATCCGGAATTCATGGCGACACAGGCCCCGTCCGGGATCGCGCCATTGGCCGAGATCCAGGCCTTTAGATCATCCGGGGTCACCTGGGCATCCGCATTCTCGGTGGCCTTTGCCTTGATATCGATAATGCACAAGGGAGCAACGAGGTTCTCGACCGGGATTTCCGCGACGGACTGGCCGTCTTCGGAAAAATGCAACGGCGCATCCATATGCGTGCCGGTGTGTTCGTTGTAGGTGAGGTTGAAGAGATTGTAACCGTCCTTGGCGAAATCAACGAGCTTCTCCTTGAAGAACTGCTGTTCTCCCCCGAATGTCGGGAAGGTCTCGTAGAGCTCGTGGGTCATGTCGGCAATCTTGGTGGGCGTTTGCGCCATCGCGGGCATGGCACCGGTCGCTGCAGCGGTCGCGGCTAGCCCGGCACCGACGGCCGTCGCTTTGAAGAAATCCCGCCGTGACAACATGCGGTTCTTGACCGAATTGATAACGCATAGATCGCACATGACATGTCCTTCCCGTTGTTTGCCAAAGGGAAATGCTGCCTTTCAGCCGGGGAAATTGCGAGTCAAAAAAGAGTTTTGTTTGATTTGATGCGGAATTTCGGCGGGAAGGACAGCAGCGAATCCAGATCCTTGCGGTGTCAGACCACCCGCAGTTCCGGCTGACTTTTGCCGGTCAGCGCCGAACGCGATGGGATTGCATTCTGCAGCAGTTCGCTCAGGTGCGCTTCAAGGTAGTCGACAATGGGTGACTGCGCCTTGGCCGGTGTATAGACCGCCAGCCTTGTTGCCGGCAGGGCGGGAAAACCGTCCTGTTCCTTCAGGATCCTGAAGCCGTCGACTATTGCTCCCGATGGCAGGCAACAGACACCGGCCCCCGAATTGACGGCAACCTGGGCGGCGGCAACGCTCGTGGTGGTGATGCGCTCGTACCATTGGCGCCCCGCTCCTGCGAGGGCGCGAAAGGAAATATCGCGGAAAGGGCAGGGTTCCGGGAAGAGTATGAGCGGCACCGGGTCGCTCGGGGCAAAGGCATCTCCGGCTGCCCAGTGAAGCTGTTCTTCCACGACGCCGGCCGGTTCCGGTTTGGCAGGACTCACAAGGGCAATCGCCAGATTGAGCTCGTTTCGGGACAACTTGTCATGAAGCGTGGCGCTGTCCGCAACGGTCATCTCCAGTTTTACGTTCGGGTGAATGCGGACAAAGTTGCAGAAGATGGATTGGAGCTGCCCGGTCGTGGACCATTCCGGCAAACCGACGTGAACGGTGCCGGTCAATTCCGGCGCGGACAGTCTCAGGCGCGCTTCCTCGTGCGATTTCAGGATATCCGTGGCGTGTTGGTAGAGAATTCGCCCTGCGGCGGTCAATTCCATGGAACGCGCCGCACGCTCGATCAACGGTTTGCCGACCCGGTCCTCGAGCCGGCGGAGCTGGGTGCTGACGCAAGGCTGCGTCCGGTTCAACCTTGCGCCGGCGAGTGTCACGTTGCCCATTTCGGCAACCGCCACAAAGGCTTCCAGCAATTCGATGTTGAATCGGCCAACGGTCAAGCTGCGTTTTTCCACCTCGGTCCCAATCTGCTGGCATTGCCAGTGTGGTTTCTCACCTCAGGTCAGAATTACGCGTAATTTAGAAGGAATTCAACCATAAATTTATGAAACTGAAAAAGCCCGTATATCGGGAATCGAAACTGCCGGCGAGCATCTGTCCAGCGTCAATCGGTGTCTTGACCGGCGTCCGCGTGTTGCAGCGGCAAGGGCGCTGAAAGGTGTGTGCGTACCCGGTTGTGCGGCTTGCAGTACCGGCGGCGACAGCATCTCAACAATGCATGCATAACACTCTTTTATGATCGGGCGCAGCCGCATAACCGCATTGTTCTGGTTTTTATTGAGGCCGGCAGGCAGTATAGTGGCGTGCTTAGAGAACAATATGCGTAATGGTGTACCCATGATCGTTTCAAACACGACGAACGACGAACTTCAGATCGACACCGAGCTTTGCAGGGCAATGTTCGAAAAAGACCCTGACAAGATGATCGAACTGGTTTCCGAATGGCTGGAAACCAATGGCTTGTCCATGAGTGAAACCTTCAGGATGCCGGC
This sequence comes from Roseibium sp. MMSF_3412, assembly GCF_030733265.1. GTDB lineage: Bacteria > Pseudomonadota > Alphaproteobacteria > Rhizobiales > Stappiaceae > Roseibium. The sequence goes on from NZ_JASHJI010000022.1 coordinate 50,315, forward strand.
ATATCTCGACAAGGTTCTGGCGGATGCAGCCGGATATTCCGGTTCAGACCGCTCAATGCGCGTTTACGCGTCCTGACGGAACAGGCTCAACGGTCCGGACGTCTCCGGCCGTAAGAGCTGTTTGCAGCCGACAAGCGGACGGCGCGGCCCGGCGCCACGGGCAGACAGTCTCAATCGCACCTTAAATCGCGATATCGTTATATGCTTCGTCGCTTTCCAAAGCGTCCAGATCGTATTCGGACCAGTCATCGTCTTCAAAGAGCTCAAAATCATCTGATCCGTCATCGCCGAAATCGTGACCATACTGATCGAGAGCATTGTCGCTCAGATTGTCCATGATGGCATCGACGTCACCAAACCTGCGGGACGACACACCCATGTCATCCAAATCGTTTTCGTAAGCTGCGTGTTCACTGCGTTCACCAAAATACGGCATGTCATTTCCTCCTGTTAAGCGGGTTGCGCTGAGAGAGAAATGGGGCCTGCAGCGAAAAATCAGTGTGACGTTTGTCACCGGATCGCGGCCTGGGTGCAAAAACCCGACGCTTTTGTGCGCCGGGTCACACTTGACGAAGCGGAATGCGACCCTGCGGCCTCTCGCCAGTCCCGAATGAAACCTTCTTTCCTGCCAAAATTGCCTTCCCTGGACGATTCAGCAGTATTGCGTTCCATATTTGTTCTTGAACCGCCGTAGATATTGTGTTTCCCTCCGTCTACATCTTCAGGTAGAGGAGAGCGCATGGTCAGCCGGGTTACCACGGTTGCCTTTCAGGGGATCGAGGCCGTTCCCGTCGACGTGCAGGTGCATGTCGGTCCGGGCATGGTCGCCTTCAATGTCGTCGGTTTGCCGGACAAGGCTGTTGCGGAAAGCCGCGAACGCGTCCGTGCGGCGCTCTCCGCGTCGGGCCTCGCGCTTCCGGCCAAACGCGTCACCGTCAATCTGGCACCTGCCGACCTGCCCAAGGAGGGTTCCCACTACGATCTGCCGATTGCGCTGGGCGTGATGGCGGCGATCGGCGCAATCCCGGGTGAATTCCTGGAAGGGTATGCCGTGCTCGGCGAGCTGGGGCTGGACGGGACGCTGGCGCCCGTTGCCGGCGTGCTTCCGGCGGCCATGGGGGCAAACGGGCTCGGCAAGGGGCTGATCTGCCCGCAAGCCAGTGGCGGCGAGGCCGCCTGGGCGGATGCGGACATGGACATTCTCGCCCCCCGCTCGCTGATACAGCTCGCCAATCACTTCAAGGGCACACAGGTGCTGTCGCGTCCGGCGGCAAAACTCCATGGCAACGCCGGGGTGCTTCCCGATCTGGCCGAGGTCAAGGGCCAGGAAAGTGCGCGGCGTGCCCTTGAAGTCGCCGCAGCGGGCGGCCACAACCTGCTGATGACGGGTCCGCCCGGATCGGGCAAATCCATGCTGGCGAGCCGGCTTCCTTCCATCCTGCCGCCGCTCACGCCCAGGGAACTGCTTGAGGTGTCGATGATCGCCTCGCTCGCCGGCGAACTGGCGGAAGGAAAGCTCACCGACAAGCGCCCCTTCCGCTCGCCGCACCATTCCGCGTCGATGGCGGCGCTGATCGGCGGGGGGCTCCGGGCAAGGCCGGGCGAGGTTTCGCTCGCCCATAACGGTGTCCTGTTTCTCGACGAACTGCCCGAATTCAACCCGCAGGTGCTCGACAGCCTGCGCCAGCCGCTGGAAACGGGTGAGGCCGTGATTGCCCGGGCCAACCACCGCGTGACCTACCCTGCCCGTATTCAGCTGATTGCCGCCATGAACCCGTGCCGGTGCGGCAATGCAGGCGAACCGGGACATGTCTGCCGCCGCGGCGAGCGGTGCGTGGCTGAATATCAGGCCCGCGTTTCCGGACCATTCCTGGACCGGATCGACCTCAGGATCGACGTACCGGCAGTGACCGCGTCCGATCTGATCGGCCCGGCCGAAGCCGAACCGTCCGCGCGTGTTGCCGCACGGGTCGCCGAGGCGCGCCGCATCCAGGAAAAACGGTTCTTCGATCTCGGCGTGATCTGCCGGACAAACGCCCAGGCGCCGGCGTCGGTTGTCGAGACCATGGCGCAACCGGACGACCTGGGTCTGGCCTTCCTGCGCGATGCTGCCGAAAAGCTGCAGCTGAGTGCGCGCGGATATCACAGGGTGCTCAAGCTGGCGCGTACCCTGGCCGATCTCGACGGCAAGGAATCCGTGTCCCGCATTCACCTTGCCGAAGCCTTGAGCTACCGCGGCCGGGACATGTCCCGTCGGGCGGCGTGAGCGGGGCGGTGCCGCAATCCGGCGCTGCCGGCGAGAATTCGATTGAAGATCCGCGCTAATGGCCCCATGTCTGAGCATGTCAACATCTGAGGGAGACGGCATATGCTGGTCACGACGACGAATACCATTCAGGGCAAGGATCTCGACTACAGGGGGCTGGTGACGGGCGAGGCCATTCTGGGTGCCAACCTCTTCAAGGATCTGTTCGCCGGTATTCGTGACATCGTCGGTGGCCGCTCGGGTGCCTACGAGGAAGAACTCGCAAAAGCGCGCAAGATCGCTGTTGACGAAATGTGCCAGCAGGCGCAGGCGATGGGCGCGAACGCAGTCATCGGGGTCGACCTTGACTATGAGACGGTCGGCCAGAACGGGTCGATGCTGATGGTCAGCGCAACCGGCACGGCTGTCTGGATCCGCTGATCCGCGTCATGTCCTCCGAATTCAGGATTGAAACCGGCTTCCCGGATGGTCAGAGACCGGTCGCCGCCAGGCTTTTCTGGTCCGCATTTCGCGGAAAACTGGAAAGGGTCATGAAACCGGAGACACGGGCGCTGGCTTTCCTTGAAGAAGCGCTCGATCCGGACTTCGCTATTAGCGCGGTCTCCCATGAGGGCACTCTTCTGGGCCTCGCAGGCTACAAGACCGACAAAGGCGCTTTCGTCAACGGAACGCTCGCCCAGATGGCAGGTGTTTATGGCCGTTTCGGCGGTCTCTGGCGCGGGATGTTGCTGGACCTGCTCGAACGCGAGCCGGAACCCGGGTCCCTTTTGATGGACGGAATTTTCGTGAGCGAGGCGGCGCGCGGCAACGGTGTCGGGACCGCACTCTTGCAGGCGATATTCAAAAAAGCCGCCGAGGACGGCCTGCACCGAGTCCGCCTGGATGTCATCGATCGGAATGTCCGGGCCCGGTCGCTCTATGAACGTATGGGCTTCCGCTCCGTTTCAGAGGAACACACGGGCTTCCTGAAACACATTTTCGGGTTTTCCTCCGCGACACGCATGGAAAAGCCGATCCCGTAGCGGCACGCCTTCAAAACGGACACCTCGGCGGCAAGAAACCGACCGGCACTTTCGCACATGTTGTGCGCCCGCCGTTTGTCGCGCTATCGTTATCCGCAATGCCAAGGGAGGATGGCATGCGCGACGTAGAACATGTCAGCGAAATCGACCGGGTCCTGAAAGGACAGGAAACCGGCAGGGACGAACTTGTCTCCGAAAGCTGGCGGCGCTGTGTTCAAACCTACGGCATGGACCCGACGCGGCCGGAAGGGCCGCATGTCGTCACCGAACAGCAGCTCAAGGAACACCAGGAACAATCCGAACGCCTGATCGCGACGGCCCGATCCGGTCTGCAGACCCTGTTCAAACAGGTCGCCGGCCACAACTACGTGCTGCTTCTGGCGGACGCAAAGGGCATCAGCGTCGACTTCTTTGGCGATCTCCGGTTCGAGGAAGAGCTGCGCCGCGCGGGTCTTTATCTCGGCTCCGACTGGTCCGAGGATCTTGCCGGCACCTGCGGTGTCGGCTCCTGCATCGTGACCGGCGAAGCCGTCACCATTCATCAGGGTGATCATTTCGGCCTGTCGCACACGCCCCTGTCCTGCACCGCCGCGCCGATTTTCGACACCAGCGGCAAGCTTGCCGCCGTTCTGGATATTTCGCTGTTGCGCTCGCCCAGCCCCAAATCGAGCCAGAACCTGGCGATGAACCTGGTGAAAGCGTCCGCCAGGCGCGTGGAAATGGCCAACCTGATGGCGATGACGCGCCGTGAATGGGTGCTGCGGTTCTCGACATCTTCGGAATTTCTGGAGGTCGATCCCGAAGCCGCTGTCGCGCTTGATGAAAGCGGCCGCATCACCGGCATGACGCGTGGCGCCCTGGAGTTTCTTTCACCTGGCGGAGCCCCCGACCTTATCGGCACCCGGATCGACATGCACATGGATCTTGAGATCGACGATCTGCCGGAATACATGCGCGGGCGGCCGACCGAGGAGCGGGTGCTCAGGCTGCGCGATGGCCGCGGGCTTTACGGTCATGCGATCGCGCCGCAGACATCCCGCGTTTCGCGGCCACATGCGATCGGGGCCCTGTCCGGCCCCCTGCGCAGTTTCTGCGGGCCCGATCCGGCCCTGATCCAGCTGGCCGGGAAGGTCGAAAAGCTGGCCGCGACCCAGGTCCCGATCCTGCTTTCCGGCGAAACCGGGACGGGCAAGGAAACCCTTGCAAGGGCCGTTCATGTTCTCGGACCGGCGAACCGCTCCTTTCATACGCTGTGCTGCTCCGACCTGCGCAAGGAAAAGGTCGACGCGATTTCAGATGGCGCGGCGGGAACGCTGTTTCTGCGTGGTATCGAACGTCTGGATGAGGTCGGCCAGTCCGTCCTTCTGGCACTACTGGAGGCGCGCAGCGATCTGCGTGTCGTGGCCACTGCACGCCTTGGCGATGACAACCCGGACAGTCTCAAAACGATCAGGCCCGAACTCTATTTCAGGCTTGCAGGCGCACTGATTTGCGTTCCGCCGCTGAGACACCGCAAGGATTTCGACTGGCTCACGGACCGCCTCCTGCGGCGGTCTCCCAAGGACTTCCGGTTGTCGCCTGCCGCCCGTGCCGAACTCAACAGCCGCCACTGGCCCGGAAACATCCGGGAACTCTCGACAGCACTCGAGGTCGCCATGGCGCTGGCGGACGGCTCCGTGATCGATCTGCAGGACCTGCCACCGCCGGCGATGTCCGAACAAGCGGCGGCCGATCCGGCCGAGGACCTCGAAGCCCTGCTCGAGGCCTGCGACGGCAACATGTCGCTGGTCGCACGGCGGCTCGGTGTCAATCGCTCGACGGTGCTGCGGCGGATGCGCAAGGCCGGGCTTGTCCGGACAAACTGAACCCTTTCCCGGTTTCCCAGCCTATGGGTCTTTCCGTGTTGCGTCTTGTTGCGCGCGCAACATCAAAACGATTTTGTGACGCGCCCTCGGCCAAACTGCCAAGTGCGCCATGGCGCACACCCTGTCTGCTCTGCAATTCTTTCCGTCATGAACGAACGGGAGGAATGAAATGCTAGACACACCATTAGTCCACCAGACTGAGACCTTTCTCAAATCCTTCGGCGATGCGCTGGCAGCCGGTGACATTGAAGCGGCGGTCAACCTGTTTCAGGACGACTGCTACTGGCGGGATCTTGTCGCCTTTACCTGGAACCTGAAGACCGTCGAAGGCAAGGACCAGGTTCGCGACATGCTGACCAGCCAGCTTGGTGCGATCGGCCCCAGCAACTGGACGCTGGCCGAAGGGGAAGTTCCGACCGAGGAAGGCGGCGTGATCACGGCGTGGATCCGGTTCGAGACGAAACTCGCGCGCTGTTTCGGTCTCATCCGGCTGAAGGATGACAAGATCTGGACACTGCTGACAACCATGGTGGAACTGAAAGGTCACGAGGAACCCAAGGGCTTTCAGCGGCCGCTTGGTGCGAAACACGGCGCCGGCAAGCATCGCACCACCTGGAAGGAGGAGCGCGAGAAGGAAGACGCGGAGCTTGGCTATACCCAGCAGCCCTATTGCGTGATCATCGGCGGAGGACAGGGCGGCATCGCGCTCGGTGCGCGCCTGCGCCAGCTCGGCGTTCCGACCATCATCGTGGAAAAGAACGACCGTCCCGGCGACAGCTGGCGCAACCGCTACAAGTCCCTCTGCCTCCACGATCCGGTCTGGTACGACCATCTGCCCTACATAAAGTTTCCGGAGAACTGGCCGATCTTCAGTCCGAAGGACAAGATCGGCGACTGGCTCGAAATGTACACCAAGGTCATGGAGCTGAATTACTGGACCCGCTCCGTTGCCAGGTCAGCCAGCTACGACGCGGCGACCGGAGAGTGGACGATTGTCGTCGATCGGGACGGCGAGGAAGTCACCTTGCGTCCGAAGCAGCTGGTGATGGCGACCGGCATGTCCGGCAAGGCGAATGTTCCGGCATTTCCCGGCATGGCGAAATTCCAGGGCGACCAGCATCATTCCTCGAAACATCCGGGCCCTGATGCCTATCGTGGCAAGAAGGCCGTTGTTGTCGGCTCGAACAATTCCGCCCACGATATCTGTGCAGCGCTTTGGGAAAACGATGTCGATGTCACCATGGTCCAGCGGTCCTCGACCCACATCGTGAAGTCGGACACGCTGATGGATGTCGGGCTTGGCGCGCTTTATTCCGAAGAGGCCGTCAACGCCGGCATGACCACCGAAAAGGCGGATCTCATCTTTGCCTCGCTGCCCTACCGCATTCTCCACCAGTTCCAGATACCCGCCTACGCGGAAATGAAGAAACGCGATGCGGATTTCTATGACGGGCTTGAAAAGGCCGGTTTCTGGCTGGACTGGGGCGATGACGACAGCGGCCTCTTCATGAAATACCTGCGCCGGGGTTCGGGGTACTACATCGATATCGGCGCAAGCCAGCTCATCATCGACGGTGACATCAAGTTGAAGCGCGGGCAGGTCACCGAGGTCGTTGAAGACGGCGTGGTGCTGGATGACGGCAGCAAGCTGGAGGCGGATGTCATCGTCTACGCGACCGGCTATGGCTCGATGAATGGCTGGGTCGCCGACCTGATGGGCCAGGACATGGCCGACAGGGTCGGCAAGGTCTGGGGTCTGGGCTCCGACACGACCAAGGATCCCGGGCCCTGGGAAGGCGAACAGCGCAACATGTGGAAACCGACCCAGCAGCAGGCGCTTTGGTTCCATGGCGGCAACCTGCACCAGTCGCGGCACTATTCGCAGTTCCTGTCACTCCAGCTGAAAGCGCGCATGGAAGGCCTCGACACACCGGTCTACGGGCTCCAGGAGGTTTATCATCTGTCGTGATGTGTTGGGAAAAGTCTTCCCGGGCAAGAAAAGTCCGGGGAGACTGCTCACCCCCATCGCTGACAAAGAGTTTCAGAAACGTGGTTTCGATCCTCGATGCGGTCGGCAACGGGTGTTCGATTTCGCTATCGAAGTTTCTTCCGTTCGCACAACAGAACAGCGAGTTCAACGGCACGATCCCATGAAATTCCTTCGCGCTGGTCTAAAGCAAGCGGATGATCCTGATCGTCGTGAATTTGGATCTCGGGGCGCTCTGTTCCCCAATGAACGTTGGTCGGAAGATCAATGAACTTTGCGCCCTCTTTCGTGTAGCCGGGCATCGACACGGTCAACCATCCGAAAGATCCGTCCCCTGTCTGATCTTCGTTGAAAGTCTCGATGTAACGATCGAAGCTTTCCTTGCTCTGAGAGACCCACACACCCCAAAGAAAGCTGTCACGGGTGTCCTTGATCGGCACTTCGAGCGTGGCTCTGATAAAAAATTGCTCCTCGTCAAGCACGCAGAGATCGCTGTTCAACCTGACGCGTTTTTCCTTTTCTTCATCCGGAATTGCTGACGTGTGGCAAGGTTCGTTGTAAGCGAATGAAGGACCACCCTCGCAAATCTCGCCGCAGCAGATGCACTTGTAAGAGAACGTCCGTTTTTCATCGTCGATCGCAATGATCATGTCTCAAAGCCCTTCAAACAGCGCTGTCGACAGGTAGCGTTCGGCGAAAGAGGGGATGATCACGACAATGGTCTTGCCGTCCATGTCGGCGTCCTGGCCGATCCTGATCGCGGCGGTCAGGGCCGCCCCGGAAGAAATACCAACCGGAATCCCCTCGGTTCTTGCGACCTCGCGCGCCATGGCAAACGCGTCTTCGTTGGAGACGGTACGGACTTCGTCATAAGCACCGGTATCGAGCACGCCGGGCACGAACCCGGCGCCGATACCCTGGATCTTGTGCGGGCCGGGCTCTCCGCCGGACAGGATCGGGCTGTCTGCGGGCTCGACCGCGACGACACGAAGATCCGGCTTCCGCGCCTTGAGCACCTCCGATACGCCCGTGATCGTGCCGCCGGTGCCGATCCCCGAAACAAACACGTCGATCTTGCCGTCGGTGTCGTTCCAGATCTCTTCTGCGGTCGTGTTGCGGTGGATCTCCGGGTTGGCCGGATTGTTGAATTGCTGCGGCATCACCGCGCCGTCGATCTCGCCAAGCAGTTCCTGTGCGCGGGCGATTGCGCCCTTCATGCCCAGTGGACCGTCCGTAAGCTCCAGCTCTGCGCCCAGAATCTTGAGCATCTTCCGCCGTTCCACGGACATGGTCTCGGGCATCACGAGGATCAGCCGGTATCCCTTGGCTGCCGCCACGAAGGCGAGCGCAATGCCGGTGTTGCCGGATGTCGGTTCGATAAGCGTCGATCTATCCGGCGAGATATGTCCGTCCTGCTCCATCGCCTCGATCATGGCAACACCGATCCGGTCCTTGACACTGGCAATCGGGTTGAAGAACTCCAGCTTGGCAAGAAGATTGGCTCTGACGTCATGCGCTTTGGCCAGCCGGTCAAGCCGCACGATCGGCGTGTCCCCTATCGTGTCGGTGATCGAAGAATAGATTTTCCCGCGCCCGTGTGTTTTTCGCGTCATGCAGCCTCTCCCTGGCCGGACTTGTCCTTGTCCTTCCTTCCGTCCTAGTCGGTTTTGACCATCCGGTCATCCCAAAATGTCGGAGCACGGGGCGCGGCTGCGTCTGGAAGTCAGCTCGCGTTCAAGAGCAGGCCCGGAAGCTGGTCCATGCGCTCGAAAAGAACGGCGCCGGCGGCCTTGAGCGCATCCCGGTCGCAGACCGGATCATCGACATAGGCGAAGACCCGCATCCCGGCTGCCCGCGCCGCCAGTACACCGGGCAGGCTGTCCTCGATCACGGCGCAGTCTTCAGGGCGGTGGCCCATGGATCTTGCCGCGAGCAGGAACACATCCGGCGCGGGCTTGCCCTTTTCACAATCCTGAGAGGAAAAAAGCCTGTCTTTCAGCCGTGGCAGCAGACCGGCGCTGCCGAGCGTTGAATGCATCTTTTCGTATTTTCCCGACGAGCCGACGCAGTAGGGGATGCCGCGTTCATCGAGCAGGTCCATCACACCGGCAACACCCGGTATTGGAGCGACACCGGCCTTGAAGCTCTCAATATCGCGGGCACGAAGCTGCTGGAGCCAATCGGAGGGCAGTTTTCTACCAAGCTCCTGTTCGACGATTTCCTGCACGGCTTCGAGCGTGCGCCCCATGAACCGTTTCTGGCATTCCGGACCGGTGATCGGATAGCCGCAATCGGTCAGGAGTTCCGCCATTGTCCGGTTTGTCATGCGTTCGGTATCCACAAGCACACCGTCACAATCAAAAATCACGAGTTTTGAGGTCATCTCACGACCTGTCCCTCACGCGCGCCCGGTCGACCCGAAACCGCCGGTCCCGCGCTGCGTTTCGGAAAGCGTCTCGACTTCGGTTATGACGGCCTGAAGGACGGGCGCAATCACCATCTGGGCAATTCGTTCGCCGCGGACAATCTCGAACGGGGCATTCCCGAGGTTGATCAGGATAACCTTCACCTCGCCGCGGTAATCCGCATCAATCGTTCCGGGCGTGTTCAAAACGGAGACGCCATGCTTGGCCGCAAGGCCCGAGCGCGGCCGGACTTGGGCCTCAAAGCCTGCCGGCAGCGCCATCGCAAGTCCGGTCGGAACGAGAGCCCGTTCGCCGGGCGCCAGTTGAAGCGGCACGTCGACCGCCGCGACAAGGTCGAGGCCCGCAGCCAGATCCGACTGGTAGGCCGGCAACGGCAGGCCTTTGGCGTGATCGAGCTGTTTGAGTTCCAGTGTCACTTGCATCTTGGGATCCTTGTTTGCGCTGCCTGACAGGGACGATATTCGATACACCCTGTCAAGATTAGCAATGGCCTGATTTACGACTCAATATTTTTGGCTAACGCCTTGAAGTTTAGGCAATGTCCTGAAACACTTTGACCCATCGTAATGTTGCCATTGTTGGGAGATTTGCAACATGAGACGTATGATTTTCGCATTCGCCACAAGTATCCTGCTTGTGTCTACGCCTGCGGCATTCGCGCAGACGGTCGGCTTCGCTGAAGCGATCAAGATTCTGTCGGCAAGCTGCGGCGCCGACATCAACAAATACTGCAAATCCGCAACGCTCGCCAACAATGGTATCGGCCAGTGCCTCGACCAGAACCAGGCCAAGGTGTCCCAGAAATGCAATGCGGACCGTGCGGTTGTCGCCACGCTGATCCAGGAACGCCTTGCCGCACAGGCAGCGGCTCCGAAGATCTGCCAGCGTGATGCCGCTCAGCGCTGCAAGGGCGTCAAGCCGGGTGCCGGCCACATTCTGCGCTGCCTTCTGAAGGCGCAGCGTTCCGTGAGCAAGAAATGCAATACCGCCATTGATCTGGCTGGCTACCGTTAAGCGCACCCGGGAGATAATTCATGAAAAAGTACCTTTTCGCCGGTCTCTCGGCCGCTGTTCTTGCCGTTTGCGTCTCCGGCGCGAGCGCTCAGACCCAGCTCAACCGCAACGAAATCATCAACTCGCTGCAGGGAGCGCAGCAGAAGGTCGATGTCAGCGCCGATGAATTGCAGAAGGCCGCCTTCGAGAACATCCAGAAGTATCCAGGTGCAAACTCGCCGGGCAATCTGCCGCTCTGGGACAAGCTTGCCTCGCTGCGCCAGTTCAACGTGGAAATCACGTTCGACATCAATTCGGCACGCATCCGGCCCGAATCTTATGAAACCATCGGGCTGATCGCCGATGCGCTGCACACACCCTATCTGCAGGGCCAGACCTTCTTCGTTGTCGGTCACACGAGTGCAGACGGGCCGCGTGACTTCAATCTCGAATTGTCCATCAAACGGGCCAAGTCGGTGCGCGATGCGCTTGTGACGACGTTCCGGGTCCCGGGCGAATATCTGGAGGCCGTAGGCCTTGGAGAAGAGCAACTGCGCGATCCCTCCAAGCCGGATGCTCAGATCAACCGCCGGGTTCAGCTGATCAATGTCGGCTATCGCTGAACATCACAAACCTGAAAAGACCGTTCCCGCCCCGGCGGGAACGGTTTTGTGATTGTTCCCGATTATGGAACAGCCCTTCTCCAAAAACTGACCTTCTGCTGCGCCTGAACCCGCTTATGTTCTGCCAAGACGCATTGTCGGTTGTCCAATGGAGATCCCCTATGTCCGCAACGCAAAGCATCATTCCGCCTGTTTTTTTCGCGCATGGCGCACCGACGCTCGCGGTTGAAGACACGGCCGCGAACCGGTTTCTGAAGTCGTTTTCAGAAAACGGCGTCGAGCCGAAAGCGATCCTGATCCTGTCGGCGCACTGGGAAACCAACGGGTTGAAACTCTCCGCGCCCGGTCCCCTGCGCACCTACCATGATTTCCGCGGGTTCCCGAAGGAGCTCTACGAGATTTCCTATCCGGCCTTTGCGGATGAAGATCATGTCGACGAGACAGCGCAGCTCCTCGAGGAAGCCGGCTACGATGTTGAACTGGACAGCGAGTGGGGTCTGGATCACGGTGCCTGGGTTCCGCTGTCGCTGGCTTTCCCGACAGCCCGCATTCCCGTTACGGCGCTCTCGCTGCCCGATGGCAGCACACCGGAAAGTATCTACCGGCTCGGCAAGGCGGTGGCACCGCTTCGCGAAAAGGGTGTTCTGATCGCCGGGTCGGGCAGCACGACACACAATCTGCGCGATATCAGGCCGCAGGGATCAAGCGCACCCGACTGGGCCGAAACATTCGATCAATGGCTGGATGAAGGTCTGAAGGCCGGCTCGATCGACTATTTCAAGGACCTCGAAGCGGCCCCGGACTTCCGCCGCAATCACCCGACCGAAGAGCATCTTTTGCCGCTGTTCTTCCCCTTTGGCGCTGCCGGTGAGGACGCACATGTGGAACGCCTGCACCGAAGCTACGAATACGGCTCCATCAGCATGAGCTACTTCCGCTTCGCTGCATGAGCGACGCTTATCGGGGTCCGTAGTCTCCCTCCCCAAGGCAACCCGCCTTCCCCCTTGTCTCTTCAAACGTCATGCCATGGCTCGACCATGGCATGGATTGCCGGATCAAGTCCGGCAATGACTGAGGGGGAGATTGTCCATTGGCACTCTCACTTCCAAACATAACCCTATAGAAATTCAGCCTCATCCTGAGGAAGGCCGCAGGCCTGTCTCGAAGGATGCGCGGGCCGTCGACCCGTCTTGGCTCATGACCCCGGTCAGCTGTTGAGGTCTTGTGCGGCCCGTTCGATGATCCTGCGGGCGACATCGGACTTGTTCATTTCGGGCCAATCCTCGATGCCGGACTTGCTGACAAGGCGGATGGTGTTGGCGTCGCCTCCCATGATGCCCGTTTCAGGGCTGACATCGTTGGCAACGATCCAGTCCGCATTCTTGCGTTCCAGTTTCGCGCGGGCGTTATCGATCAGGTTCTGCGTCTCGGCGGCAAACCCGATCAGCAGTTGCGGACGCAGGCTGGTGTGGTGGCCGATCGTTGCCAGAATGTCCGGGTTCTCGACCAGCGCGAGCGCGGGCGGCTGGCCGCTTCCGTCCTTCTTGATCTTCTGGGATCCTTCCGCCGCAACGCGCCAGTCGGCGACTGCAGCTGCCATGATGGCGATGTCCGCAGGAAGGTTGGCCTCTACGGCCTTGAGCATCTCGGCCGCCGTTTCGACATGCACCGTGTTGATATTGGCGGGATCGGGCAGCTCGACCGGCCCGGACACGAGCGTGACGCGCGCGCCCGCATTGTAGGCTGCGCGCGCGAGCGCGTGGCCCTGTTTGCCCGATGAGCGGTTGGCGATATACCGCACCGGGTCGATCGGCTCATGTGTCGGACCGGACGTGATCAGAACGTGTTTCCCGGAAAGCGGAAGCCCGGGACGCTGCATGTCCTGATCCCTCAGGACCGCGTCTGCGGCGGCGGCGATCTCGAGCGGTTCGCTCATCCGGCCGACGCCGGCCTCGCCCTTTTCCGCCATCTCGCCGCTTGCCGGCCCGACAAACCGGACGCCGCGTTCTTCCAGGGTTGCGACGTTGCGCAGGGTCGCCGGGTTCTGCCACATCTTCGGGTTCATGGCCGGGGCGGCCAGAACAGGCTTGTCCGTTGCAAGCAGAACCGCTGTGGCCAGATCATCTGCAATGCCATGGACCATCTTGGCCATGAGATTGGCCGTGGTGGGCGCGATCAGGACCAGGTCGTGATCGCGGGCAAGGCGGATATGCCCGACATCATGCTCCGCTTCCCGGTCGAACAGGTCGGTAAAGACTTTTTCGGCGGACAGCGCGCCGACGGCAAGCGGCGTGACGAATTCGCGCGCACCATCCGTCATGACCGGGATCACGCGCGCACCGCGTTCCTTGAGCCGCCGGATCAGGTCGAGCGACTTGTAGGCGGCAATGCCGCCGCTGATGATCAGGACAATGGCTTTGCCGTTCAGCATCGATGCACTCCTCCCGAAAGGGCAGGTCTATCAGAAACCGGTGCGGAAATCTCGGGGTGCCGGCGAAACCACTTCGGTTCCGCGGCCCGTGATCTGATAGACGGCGAGGCCGCGTTCGTTGAGACCGTTATTGGTGAAGCGGAACAGGCCGTCGATGCCGATGAAGCCGTCGCGGTTGGTCAGGATGCGCTGCTGAAACCGCTGCGGACCGGCTGAGCGGATCAGGCCGGCGGCGAGCGTGACGCCATCGTAGACAAGGCTTGCATTGCGCGGCGGCGGCGTGCCGTATGTGCTCTGATAGCGTTGTGCGAAGCCCTGGAAGCCCTTGTCCTCGGGTCCTGCGAACCAGGCACCGGCAAGCGAGGGACTGTTCTTGATCTGTGCCGAATCCCACTGGCCGGAACCCAGCAGCTTGATGTTGCCGAAATTGGCCCCCTGGCTGGTCAGGGACTGAACGACGAGCGGCGGCACGTTTCCGCCCGCTGGAACGAACAGCGCATCGATGCTGTTGATAACGGATTTCAGAGCGGCGGTTTTTGCGATCAGGTCCGACGTGTCCGAGCCGGACGCCTTGTAGCGTTGGATGGTCGCGATCCGTCCCGCGCCGCGGCCGACTTCCTGCCGGAATGCCGCCTCGGCAACCGCACCGTAGGAATCGTCGGGGATCAGTGCTGCATAGGAGCGTCTCTGCTGACTGTTGGCATAGCCGATGATGCGCTTGACGTCGGTCTCCGGCAGGAAGCTGAGAAGATAGACGCCGCGCGTGGCGACCGACGTATCCGTCGAAAATGCGATGACCGGAATACCAGCAGCGCGCGCGGCTGTCGCGGCACCCGACACGGCCGGTGCGAACACAGGTCCGAGGATCAGCTCCGCACCTTCCGAAATGGCAGCCTGTGCCGCTGCACGGCCGCCCTCGGACGACCCGCCGGTGTCCTTTACCAGCAATTGCACATCCGCATTGGGGAAATTCTGCAGCGCCAGCGCGGCTGAATTCTTGAAAACGGTTCCGATGGACGCATTGCCGCCGGTGCTTCCCAGCGGCAGCAGCAATCCGACGCGCACGCTTCCGGTGCCGATCACTTCGCCGGTTGGCTGCGGCTGTCCCGTCGGTTGAACCTGGTCGCCGGGCAGCGATCCCAGCGAAGACCCGAGGCATCCCGTAAGCGCAAAGGCGCTGCTGCAGACCAGAGCCGTTTTCAGGAACTGGCGCCTCTGTTGCTGTCCGGTTTTGCCCCGCATCGCACTTGCCATTGTTATTTTTCCACTATCGGGAAGACTTACGTATTCACCGGGAGAATGTCCAGTTTTAGCGGCTTTTCGGTGGCATACCTGCCTGATGAACAGTGGATTTACCTTGCAACGGGGGTCTGCTGCGGTTAGCGCAGGACGAAAGACGCTGTCCGGCGGGTATTGATGGGAGCTTTCATGGAGACCGAAACACGTTCGGAAAGGAATCGTTTCAGCCTGTCCGAACACGCCTTCACCGCGCCCAATCTGGAGCCGGCGCTCTATATCGTCTCGACCCCGATCGGCAATCTCGGCGACATCACGGTGCGGGCTCTGGAAACCCTTGCAGCCAGCAGCATCATTGCCTGCGAAGACACCCGCGTGACCGCGACCCTGACCCAGAAGTTCGGGTTGAAAACGCCCCTGATACCCTATCACGAGCACAATGCGGAAAAGCAGCGGCCCAGGATCCTGGCCGAGCTTGAAGCCGGGAAGGCAGTCGCGCTCGTCTCCGATGCGGGCACGCCTCTGGTGTCCGATCCCGGTTACCGCCTTGTGCGCGGTGTCCTGGAGGCAGGCTTCGAGGTGGTTCCGATTCCGGGCGCTTCCGCCCCGCTCGCCGGTCTGGTCGCCTCCGGCCTGCCGAGCGACACGGTGCTCTTCGCAGGCTTTTTGCCGCAAAAGGGCGGCCCGAAATCAAAACGGCTTGAGGAGCTTGCGAAGGTTCCGGCGACACTTGTCTTCTTCGAATCCCCGCATCGCACGGGTGCAACGCTGGAAACGATGGCCGGGTTGCTCGGCGGCACGCGCGAGGCGGTGGTCGCCCGGGAACTGACCAAGCGCTTCGAGACGTTTGAACGCGGCACCTTGAGCGAACTCGCATCCCGGTTCGAAGACGTTTCCGTCAAGGGCGAAATCGTCATTCTCGTCGGCCCGCCGGAAGAGCGGCCAGAGGCGGATGCGTCTGATCTGGATGCGCTGCTTGTCGCGGCGCTTGAAGACATGCCGGTGAGCGCGGCCGCCAAAAAGGTTGCCAAGGCGACCGGGCTCGACCGCGGCGAGGTCTACAAGCGCGCGCTCGATCTGAAATCGGGAGAGCGCTGACATTGGCGCGGCCGGGGCAAAATTCGGAAACCCGCCGCAAGGCGCATGCGCTCGGACTGTCGGCTGAAAGCCGGGCGGCCTGGTATCTGCGGCTGACAGGCTGGCGCATCCTCAAGAGACGCTACAAGACCAGGGCGGGCGAAATCGACCTGATCGCGAAGAAACGCAAGACCGTCGCCTTTGTCGAGGTCAAGGCCCGCGGGACCCGCGAAGCGGCCATGGAAGCCGTGACCCCGGCCAGTCAGAAGCGGATTGCACGGGCGGCGAAAATCTTCGTCGCCGAACACCCGAGGGCGGGGTTCTTCACGCTCCGGTTCGACGTCATCATCATTTGCCCCTGGGCCTTGCCCGAGCGGATCGAAAACGCGTTCGAGGCCTGGGAGTAGGCAAGGGGGCAGCCTCGGAAAAGGAGGCATTCAGATGCAACCTGCCCAAGCGCCCCGTCGGACCTAAAAGCCGCACCGCTAGGTTTCCAGTGTCCTGAGGAAGGACGAGAGTGCTGTCTCGAATGGCACACCGCCAACGCGGGAACCGGCGGCCTGGCGCAGGTGTCGCCCTTCCCCCACTGGACAAAGCGGCATTGCCACCGCATATCTGGACCAACCGATCTATAATCCCCTTGCGCTTTTCGGGCGCGCCCGCCGGGAGTTGCCTCATGGCTTTGAAAGTAGCGGTCCAGATGGACCATATCTCGTCAATCAACATTGCCGGCGACAGCGCCTTTGCGATGATGCTGGAAGCGCAGGCACGCGGCCATGCGCTTTACCACTACACGCCCGACCGGCTCGCGCTTCGCGGCGACGAGGTTTTTTGTGCGCTTGAACCGGTCGAGGTGCGCGACGAGAAAGGCAATCACTTCACGCTCGGCGAGCGCACGCGCATGGACATGCGCGAGATGGATGTCGTCCTCATGCGTCAGGACCCGCCGTTTGATCTGTCCTATATCGCCGCAACGCATATCCTGGAGAAAATCCACCCTGAAACGCTGGTGGTGAACGATCCGGGCGAGGTCCGCAATGCGCCGGAAAAGCTGTTTGTGACCGACTTCGCCGACCTGATGCCGCCGACGCTCATCACCAAGGACAGGGCCGAGATCGATCTCTTCCGCGAGGAATACGGCGACATCGTCATGAAGCCGCTTTTCGGTCATGGCGGCGCGGCGGTGTTCCGGATCACGCGCGACGATCTGAACTACGGCTCCCTCTATGATTTCTTCGATGCCACGTTCCGCGAGCCCTGGGTCATTCAGCAGTTCCTGCCCAATGTGAAACACGGTGACAAGCGGATCCTTCTGGTGGACGGTGCCTTCGCCGGCGCGGTCAACCGTGTTCCGGCCGCAGGCGATCTGCGTTCCAACATGGTGCGCGGCGGCGCACCGACCGACAGCGACCTGACCAACAGGGAGCGTGAGATCTGCGCCCGCCTCGGTCCCTCGCTCAAGGAAAAGGGCCTTATCCTCGTCGGGATCGATGTCATCGACGGCATGCTGACCGAGATCAATGTCACCGCCCCGACAGGTATTCGCGCCATTCGCAATCTTGGCGGGCCGGATGTTGCGGCGATGGTCTGGGACGTGCTGGAGGCCAGGGTCGGGGGGTGATGGACACCCGGCTTTTCGCGATGTGAATCTGCTTCCGGCAAAAAAAAGCCTCCGCGCGAACGCGGAGGTGAAAGTTAGTGTGCTTAGACAATGCAACAGAGGGCCTCACGGCAACCTCTGTGTGTAAAACCCACCGAGGCCGTTGTTCTTCCTCGAAAATTCAAAAAAAATACAAAAAAATAATGCGTGCATAACACGTGATTTAAAAACACAAAAAGAATCAGCTATTTAGCGATTTGATAACAGTAATTCATTCGAAAAATTATTTTAAATACAATTACTTAGTCAACATGAAGTTGTAGCCAATTGTGGCGCTGAAACGGCATTCAGCGGTTCATTTGAAGGCAGACAGGCCGCCTCCTTGAAAGGAAGCGGCCTGTTTTGCTGTGACCGGCACAAAAGGTTGGCGGGTTCCTATTCGGCTGCTTCCGTTTTCAGGATGCCGCGGCGGATCTGGTCCTCTTCAATGGATTCAAAGAGCGCGCGGAAATTGCCTTCGCCGAAACCCTCGTCACCCTTGCGCTGGATGAATTCGAAGAAGATCGGGCCGATCACGGTCTTGGAGAAAATCTGCAAAAGGATCTTTGTCATACCGCCATCGATGACCCCTTCACCGTCGATCAGGATGCCGTGCTGCTTCATCCGCTCCAGCGGTTCATCGTGACCCTGGACCCGCTCATGGGACATTTCATAATAGGTCTCCGGCGGCCCCGGCATGAACTTCAGCTCGTTCGCCGCCAGTTGGTCGGTGCTGTCATAGATGTTGTCGGTCCCCACGGCGATGTGTTGGATGCCCTCGCCGCGATACTTCTTCAGATATTCCTCGATCTGGCTTGTATCGTCCTTGGATTCGTTCAGCGGGATGCGGATCTTGCCGCAGGGGCTGGTGATCGCGCGGCTGACGAGGCCGGTGATGCGCCCGTCTATGTCGAAGAAATGGATCTGCCTGAAGTTGAAGAGCGTGCGGTAGAAGTCCCACCACTTGTCCATGTTGCCGCGATAGACATTGTGGGTCAGGTGGTCGAGATAGTAGAAACCGACGCCTTCCGGCTTGGGGTTGGTTTCGCCGAGCCAGTCGAATTCATCCGAGTAGGCCGATCCCTTGTCGCCATATGTGTCGACGAAATAAAGCAGCGACCCGCCGATGCCGACAATCGCCGGAACGTCCAGCGTCTTGTCGTCGCCCTCATAGGGCGTCGCGCCATTGGCAACGGCGTGCTCGAAGGCATGCTGTGCATTGACGACACGCCAGGCCATGGCCGGTGCGCACGGACCGTGCTCTTCCACGAACGCCATGCCGTGAGTGCCGGGCTCTGCATTCAGGACGTAGGTGATATCGCCCTGGCGATAGAGCGTGATGTTACGGGACTTGTGTCTCGCAACCGGCGCGTAGCCCATTTTCCGAAACAGCGCGTCCAGCTTTTCCGGTTCCGGATGGGCAAATTCCACAAATTCGAAGCCGTCGGTTCCCGCGGGATTCTGCGGCGTGATCTGGGCAGGTGGCGCGTTGTGCGGGAACGGTCCCATGACGTCTCTCCTTCAAATGAGCTTTGTTCAGGAAAGAGTGCCTGAAATGGCGCGCAGGGTGTGTGCAATTCACGTGAATTTGCGTATGGTTCTGCATGAAAAACGCAGGAAAATAGGAAGCGGTGCATGGTTGATGCGTGGGATGGCTTTGATTTGAAACTCCTGACCGCCTTGCAGGAGAACGCGGCGCTGACCAACGCGGAGCTGGGCAAGGTGATCGGCCTGTCTGCAAGCCAGGTCTCGCGCCGCCGCCAGAAACTGGAAGAGGCAGGCGTTATCCGGCGCTACCGGGCAGCGCTTGATCCGGAAGCGCTCGGCCTGAGAGTGACCGCCTATGTTGGGGTCACCCTTGGCGCGCACAGCCGCGAGAACGCGCGCAAATTCCGCAACATGGTTACAGCGATGCCTGAAGTGCAGGAGGCCCATACGCTCACCGGCGATGTCGACTACATGCTCAAGATCGTGGTTCCGGATCTGAAGAAACTCAGCCGGATCATCAACGACGATCTGCTGCCGCAGGAAGCCGTGCAGCACGTGCGCTCGTCCATTGCAATGGAAACGCTCAAGGACGATAACCTGCTGCCGCTCGGGTAGGCGGCCTTGTTTGTGTATGCAAATGTAACGCAAACTTGCGCGTCCTGAAGAAAGCACCATCTGTTAGGGCAATTGCGATTTGCCCCGGAAGGGGCCGTTTAAGGGAGCACTTCATGTTTGACGCAAAATCCTTGCTGGACCAGTTTCTCGGTGGCCAGTCAGGCAATCAGTCCGGCAATCAGTATGGCGGCCAGGGCGGCGCGCAGCGCGGTGGCGGCTCGGGTGATCTGCTGTCCCAGGGCAAGGATTTTCTGTCTTCTCAAGGCGGCGGTCTGGCGCTCGGCGGTCTCGCCGGCCTGATGCTCGGCTCGAAATCGGGCCGCAAGATCGGCAAGAAGGCCGTGACCTATGGAGGTCTCGCGCTGGTGGCGGGTCTCGCCTACAAGGCCTACCAGGGCCACAAGGCCAACCAGCAGAACGCACCGCGTCCGCAATATCCCCAGGACGAGCCGATCCCGCTCGAAGCACCGCGCGGAACGGCCTTCGACCCGGCGCAGCAACCGGGCGGAGAGAATGCGTTTGCGGTCGCCTTGTTGACGGCCATGGTCTCCGCGGCCAAGGCCGACGGGCATATCGACCGAGAGGAACAGGACCGGATCTTCGCCAAGATCGACGAAGCCGGCCTCGACAGCGAAGCCAAGGCCTTCCTGATGGACGAGTTGAGATCACCGCTCGACCTGGACAAGGTCGTCGCCAGCGCAACCTGCCCCGAAACGGCGGCAGAAATCTACGCAGCCTCCCGTCTTGCCATTGATCCCGATCACCCGGCCGAACGCGCCTACCTGCAGATGCTGGCCGCGCGCCTCGGCCTCGAGCAGGGCCTGATCGACGAAATCGAACTGGCCGTGCGCGAAGCCGAAATGGCCGAATAGCCTTTACGCTATCTTCAGTCCGGCAGGCAACACGGCCCGAAATCAACGCCCGGGTCATGTCAGGCGAGTACGGCGAAAGGACTGGAGCAACTTGCCGTCCGGCGCCGGTCAGTCCGGCATTGGCCCTGCATAGTGCGACGCCGGGCGGATGAGTTTTCCGGTGTCCTGCTGCTCGATCACATGCGCACACCAGCCGGCCGCCCGGCCGGTGGCGAAGAGCGGTGTGAACAGCGACCGGTCAATGCCGATCGCGTCCAGAAGGACGGCGGTGTAAAATTCCACGTTGGTTTCCAGGGGCCTGTCCGGCTT
The DNA here is from genome assembly GCF_030733265.1 of Roseibium sp. MMSF_3412. Lineage (GTDB taxonomy): Bacteria > Pseudomonadota > Alphaproteobacteria > Rhizobiales > Stappiaceae > Roseibium. The sequence goes on from NZ_JASHJI010000022.1 coordinate 71,164, forward strand.
TGCTGTTTTCAGCGCGGCGAGCGCGGCCATTTCGATGTTTTCGGCAAGCTGCACTTTGGGATTGTCCCTGCTCAGTTTCCGCAAACCGTCTTTCAGGACGTCAGCGCGCGGATCCCGGGTCCGGTAGATCCTGTGGCCGAAACCCATCAGGCGTTCCTTGCGTGCCAGTGCCTGCCTGATCCAGCTCTCCGCATTGCCGGGCTCGCCGATCGCGTCGATCATGTCCAGAACCGGGCCGGGCGCACCGCCATGCAAGGGGCCGCTCAAGGCACCCATGGCACCCAGAACAGCCTGCTTCATGCTTGCCTGGGTCGAACCGATCACCCGTGCCGTGAATGTCGACGCGTTGAGACCATGGTCGAGAATGGTGACAAGATAGCGGTCAAGCGCATCTGCGTGCGCACTGACGGGGGTCTCGCCGCCAAGCATGCGCAGAATATCTGCCGCTGTCGAAAGCGTGCTGTCCGGCGCGAGCGTTCTCTGACCGGTCGAGATCCGGTGCGAAGCTGCCAGGAACACGGACAGGGCGCCGACAATCGACACCGCCTCGGGCACGTCCTTTACCGGCTGCAGCGCGGACAGGCCAAGTTGCATGCGCTCGAACACGGACAGGGTATCTGCTGCGCTTTCCAGGAGGGGAACGAGGGAAAAGGCGGCAATCCTTGCTTCGCCCAGGGAGATCTTGAGCGTGTGCACGTCGACAGGCTCGACGTCCTGCCACAGGTGCGAGATGGCCTGTTCGAACGGGACTTTGCCTGCAAGGTCCTCGATCTTCCGTCCGCGCAGGATCAGCGCACCCTTTTGCCCGTCTACCGCGCTCAGGCGCGTCGTCGCCGCGACAACGCCGTCGAGTCCTGCGGTCGGGTCCTGTTTCATCTGAGCCGGATTTGGCACTTCTGTCATGGTCAGCTCCTTCTTTGGGTGCGCTCAGATAGATGAAATAAATTGCATTGATCAATGTTGATGATTACAATCAATACATGAGCACACCCATTTTTCTGTCCGCCAAGGAAGCGGCAACCGAACTTGGCGTTCAGCCCGCAACGCTTTACGCCTATGTCAGCCGCGGCCTGATTTCCTCCGTTGCCGGGCCGGGCAAGAAGCGGCGCTACGACGCTGCGGATGTCCGCCGGCTCAAGGGGCGGCGGCAGGTCGAAGACCACACCGGTGCCCGACCCCTGACCGGCGACCCGGTTCTCGAGACCGAACTCACGCTGATTTCCGAAGTGGGCCCGGTCTACCGTGGCAGGCTGGCGAAGGACCTTGCCGAAACGTCGACGCTGGAAAGCGTTGCAACGCTTTTATGGGCCTCGCCTGACGATCCGTTCGCTGGCAATATTCCAAAAAGTCCGCCGCCGATGCCCGAGGGGCTCGCGCCGCTCGACCGTCTCATGATGGCGCTGGCGGCGTGGCCGCTGCAGGACAGGGCCGCATTCACCCTTGCGCCGCGATTGCTTCAGACAAAGGGCGCGGCCCTGCTGCGCTATTGCGTGGCTGCACTGTTGGATCAGCAACCGGTGGCGGTTCCGATCCACACGCAGATTGCTGATGCCTTCAACGTGTCGGCGAGCGCGAAAAACGTGATCAGGGCGGCACTGGTTCTGTGCGCCGATCATGAACTCAACACCAGTGCCTTTGCCGCGCGCTGCGCGGCGTCAACACGCGCACCGCTCCATGCGGCGCTCCTCTCAGGCCTCGGCGCGTTTGCCGGGCCGCGCCATGGCGCAGCGCCGGACCGGGCGGCCGCCTGGCTGTCTGAGATCCAGTCTGAGACGGACATCGAGCAGGCCCTTGCGGACCGGCTGGCGCGCGGCGAAACGCTGCCCGGCTTCGGACACTCGGTCTATCAGGACCGCGACCCGCGCGCGGATTGTCTGTTGGACATTCTTTTTCGAACCGAGGCGGACAACCCTTTCGTTGCGCGATTGCCGGAGCTGACCACGGCGGCCGACGGTCTGTTCGGTCTGCCGCCGAACATAGATTTCGCCTTGGCGGCCATCCAGCGGACCTATGATCTGCCCAAGGACGCGGCCAAGATCATTTTCTGTTCCGCGCGAATCACCGGTTGGATCGCCCATGCGCTGGAGCAATATGCCGCCCATGAAAAAATCCGCCCGCGTGCGGCGTATGTCGGGGAGCGGCCCGAGTAACACGGTCCCGGCCTTGATCTTGCAGGGTCACGAACCCTAACCTCGGATTGGAACAAGGCTGGGAGAACAGGCGTGACAGGTATCGTTGAACATGTCGCCAATGTCATGGTGCCTGTCCTGCTTTGCGTCCTGCTCGGCTATGCGCTGGCCTATTTCAAGGCACCGTTCGACCGGAAACTCTTTGGCTCGCTTGTCTCCAATGTCGGCTATCCGACCCTGATCCTGTCCCATCTGGCAAAGGAACATATCCAGCTTGAGACCTTTCTGACCGTGCTTGGTGCGGCTGTCGCCATGATCGTGGTTTTCGGAACGCTGGGATTTGTTGTCCTGAAACTGATGCGTATTTCGATCAGGGCCTATCTGGCGCCGATGATGCTGTCGAATGTCGGCAATATCGGCCTGCCGGTCGCGACGCTTGCTTTTGGGGCGGAGGGCGGAGCCGTGGCCATCGCCTTCATCGTGGTCGTCCTGACGGCGATCTTCACGATCGGCATCGCGATCCCGATGGGGCGGCCGGATTTCAAGGCCCTTGCCCGCCAGCCGGTGATTTACGCGGTGATCCTGGCGCTTCTGCTGCTGGCGACCGGCTGGAAGATCCCGGGCCCCATCGACCAGAGCCTGGAGATCCTGGGAGGACTTGCCATACCGATCATGCTGCTCACGCTCGGCCATAGTCTGGAAACACTGAAACTGAACGGCGTGTCGCGCGCGGTCGTCCTGTCGCTGGTCCACGTCGGTATTTCGGCGATCGCGGCCTTTGCGATCACCCATGTGCTCACGCTCGATGCGAAGATCGAGAGCGTGATCGTGCTTCTGTGCTTCATGCCGCCGTCCGTGGCAACTTACCTGGCGATTTCGCAGCATCAGCCGGATCACGCCCACGGCGTGGCCGCATTCATCTTCGTGTCCACTTGCCTGACGCTGGTGACGCTGCCGCTTGTCCTGACCTACTGGGCGACGGGCTGAAACCTGTAAGCAAAGTGGACGATCCGCTTGTCGCCGCGCTGCTCCTCATGGAGTTCCGTCCAGCCGGCGCGTTTGTACCAGGCCCTGTTTTCATGCATCAGCACATTGGTGTAGAGGCGAAGTTCATTGAAGCCCTGCTCTCTCGCACGCTTGAGAGCCCAGTGCAACATCTCCCGTCCGAGACCCTCGCCCTGCCTGTCCGGGTCCACGGCGATGCTTTCGATCAGAAGGTGGTCGCCCTGCGGAACAAGAACAAGGCTCGCGCCAATGCCCGCCGCGCTGCGCATGACCCACACGTCGGCACTGCCGATCAGGGCGGCATAATCCGCTGTCATCGGCAACGGCACCGCGTTCATGATCGGTATGAACCTTTCATAGGCCCGCCGGGCAAGCTCCGTCAGAGCGGTTGCGTCCTCCGGTCTTGCCTGTTCCGGATCTTTGCCGCTGGCGTCCCGGCTCATCCCGTTCAGGGCCGGGCCTTCATGAACGATTCAAAATCGCTCATGCCTTGTGCCCGGTCGAAACACCCGAAGGCGCCGCCGTCTTTCATGTCCTCGGCTGCGGCAACAAAAGCGCCAAGGGCGATCCGCGCCAGTCCTGCGCCGATCGACACCCGGGCGACGCCCATATCCGCAAGTTCCTTCCGGGTCAGGTGAAAGTTCTTGCGCCCCGCAAGGATGTTGACCGGCCTGTCGACGGCCGCAAGCACGGTGGTAATCTGGTCCTTGTCCTTCAATTGCGGCGCATAGAGGCAGTCCGCGCCTGCCTCCGCAAAGGCGTTGAGGCGCTTGATTGTTTCATCAAGCTCAAAAGCGGTCTTGACCGGGCCTTCGCTGCGCGCGGTCAGCACGAAATCGGGTGCGGCACTCATTTTCGCATCGACCGCGGCTTTGATCCGGTCGACGGCCTGATCTAGCGGATAGTACGGGTCCTGCGGATCGGTGGTGTAATCCTCGATCGAACAACCCGCCAGTCCGGCTTCGATGGCGCCCCTGATCGTCTCGGCAACGTCCTCGGGGCTGTGCCCGAACCCGTTTTCAAGGTCACCGTTCACCGGCAGGCTGGTGGCGCTGACGATATCGGCGGCGTGGGCGAGCGCATCGTCGCGGGTGATGTGGCCTTCGGCATCGCGCACGCCCTTGGTCCAGGCGAAACCCGCGCTTGAGGTCGCCATCGCGTCGAACCGCATTCCATCGAGAATGCGGGCAGACCCGACGTCAAAGGGATTGGGCATCAGGAACGCCCGCCCTTTTTCGTGTAGGGCCTTGAAAGCGGCGCAACGGTCGGCGGCGGTCTGCATGGCGCAATTCTCCCTTTGGTTGTTGAAATCGGATTTGTCATCCCAAGTTTAGCACGAGATGCCGTCTCGGGACCGGACGCTTCCAAAACATGTGCCTGGATGCCAGCACCAGTTTACCCAAAAAGAAGGAACCGGTTTGACGGACGAGGCCAACCTCAAAGGAAAAGAAAAAGCTCTAGCCGTCTGCCCGGGTCACCTTCGCCGCGAAACAACCCCGCTTTGCGAAATGAAGGTGCAGGTAATCCACGTCCGGGTTGCTGAAAAAATTGGATATCAGCCCGGCAACCTCGTGTCCGTCGATGACATCGGCATCGATGATTTCATGCGCCGCGTTGAACGCGCGAACCGACAGCAGCCGGCTGGAAATGGATGCGGGCACAGCATCAGGTGCCGGATGGTTCTCCAGTGCGCCGTCGCCGACATAGATCGCATGGCGCGACCGATAAGGTGACTTGCCCGGTTGATGCTCGAAATTCAAAAGGAAAACGCGTTGACCTTCGGCAAGGTCAGTCAGCGACACCCGGCAAGGCGCACCGCCATCGGAAACATGAACCTGAACGTTCTGCCGTGCGAGGTCTTCATCACTAAGCCCGTAGAGATGGGAAAACGCATTTTCGGGAAGGGGATTGATCTGAAACATGGAAAGCCTCCTCAGTGGATCTGAGGCGACCTTATGGACGGCACGCGCGCGCGGCGACCCGATTTGCGAGCCGTTATTGCGCGGCCGTCTGCTGCCGGTGCCAGCCGACAAGCAGGATCATGCCAATGATCACGAGATAGGGCAGATGAAAGCGCGTTTCATAATGCGGGAAAACGACGTACTTGGCACAGATCGAGGTGAAGGCCGCATAGAGCAGCACCCTTGATCTGAGATTCAGACGATCGGCAGAAATGCCCTTTGCAAAAAAGACGACCAGCCCGAACAGGACGGCAATCCAGGTAAAGCCCATGACTGCCCTGACCGTCGACCGGACGAGCATTTCGACATAGGCCGTGATGGAAAAGGGCGGATCGAAATCCTTCAGCGTCGGCACGTACTCGATATGCGTGAACCACATATGCACCCACCAGCCGGGGTGATCCGCACCGCGCGTCAGCCAGACATAAATCCCGAGACACGCTGCAAAGCAGGCCGACATTGCCCAACGTCCAGGCCCGTAGACAGCCGCGAACACGAAGAACACGCCGACAAAGGCAAGGTGATCCGGTCTCACCAGAAAAGCGCAGACAAGCGCGAGTGCGGCGGGCACATCCCATTTTTCCAAAAACAAGAAAGCAGCCAGCAACAGGAAGAAGGTGGCGTAAAGATCCGGCGAAACGAGCTGTGCCGCATAGCCGAAGCTGCACAGCATGAGAAACGCAGCTGCGACGGGCCCGTAGCTGAGTGTCCCTGTCCTGCCGAGCCAGACCAGCAAGACCGCGCCGACGGCAAAAACGGACAGGAGTGATATCAGCCGGAATGCCTCGACGGTGCCGGCAACGCCCGACAGCAGGCGCGCGGTTTCGACATAAAGCACCTTGAGACGGTAGAAGCCGAGCATCGTCTGGAAGGCGTCCGCATCCTTCGCCTGATGGATGCGGTAGGGCCGGTCTTCCGTCAGCGTGACATATTCACCCTCGCTGACATTCGCTTTCACAAGAGCATAGGTCTTTGTATGCAGGTCGGCCGCATCGGCGGTTTCGGGCTCGATCGCGGTGGCCGTATAGGCCAGCATGTCCCAGTTCGAAACCGGAAACACCTGCACCACTGCTGCCGTCATCAGGATAAACAGGCACAGTACCGCCGCACCGATCCAGCTTCGCAAGGGCGCATAGATGCGGCTTGCGATGCCGAAAACGGCCAGGAAAACGCCTTCCAGACTGCGTTGAGCAATGTTGGACATAAATCGAGCCTCGCGTGCAGTACCGTCTCCTTTGTCGCAAGGTCTCGTAAGAATTACGTAAACAGCCTCAGCGGCCGCGCCGGGCCATGCCGAGCGAGGAGGGTGCGGTTTCGCGGAAACCGAACTTTTCATAGAGCCGGTTTGCCGGCACATCCGCGATCAGGCTTACATAGATCGATGGGGGCAACTCCGTCTCGATATGCTCGACCAGCGCCGCCATGATTTTCTGTCCGAGCCCCTGCCCCTGATAATCCGGATGCACGACGATGTCGGTTACCTGAACGAACAGGCCGCCGTCTCCGACAAGCCGTCCCATGCCGACCGGTGTCTCACCGTCGTAAAGCATGACGGAATAAAGACTGTTTTTCAGGCCGATCCCGGCGGCCTCGCGATCGTAGCGACTGAGCCCGCCGGCCGCCCGCAGGCTCAGGTAGGTTTCCGGGTCCGGGGTCGTCGTGATCACGCTGATTGTCATTTCGGTTCCAGGTTCCTTCAATCCTTTGTCCTGCTGCCTTTCAGGGTGTCTTCATCTCTAGTCGGTCGCGAATTTGTTCGCCAGTGGGACCTTATTCATCCAGCGGCTAGTCACCTGAATCTGAAGTTCGTCTCGTTTTACAGCTCGCTCCGAACGAACTTCAGATTCAATAAGGTGACTAGCAAGTCTATGTTTCTGGTGCGGTTTACGAATTTGAAATTCGCTTTGGAAGTCGCTGAAACAATGAGGCGTATTTCAAATTCACCGCACAAGCTTGACCGGGCACCGCTGCTCGTGTCTCCATCCGGAAAACGGATATTGGAGGAATGATGCACGACCTTGGGGCATGGGATTACGTGATTGTCGGCGCAGGCACCGCAGGCTGTGTTCTGGCCAACCGCCTGTCGGAAGACCCTGACGTCAAGGTGTTGCTGCTGGAAGCGGGCAAGAGTGACAACTACATCTGGGTCCATATTCCCGTCGGTTACCTTTACTGCATCGGCAATCCGCGCGTTGACTGGGGCTTCAAGACCGCTCCAGAAACGGGCCTGAACGGCCGGTCGCTGCTCTATCCGCGCGGCAAGGTGCTTGGCGGCTGTTCGTCGATCAACGGCATGATCTACATGCGCGGCCAGGCCTGGGACTACGACCACTGGCGCCAGCTCGGCCTGACCGGATGGGGCTGGGAGGATGTGCTGCCCTATTTCAGGAAATCCGAAGACCACTACGCCCTGGACGATGACAAGCACGGCCAGGGCGGAAACCTGCGTGTTGAAGAGCAGCGCATGTCATGGGAGGTGCTCGATGCGTTCCGGGAGGCTTGTGCACAGACCGGCATCCCCAAGACCACGGATTTCAACACCGGCGACAATTTCGGTTCGGCCTATTTTCAGGTCAACCAGAAATCCGGGCTGCGCTGGAACGGAGCAAAGGCTTTCCTGCGCCCGGCGCAGAGCCGTTCCAATCTCAAGATACTGACAGAGGCACATGCGGAGCGCATCGAATTTGCAAACGGCAAGGCGAGCGGCTTGACGCTTGACGTTGCAGGCGAACCGGCAACCCTGCGCGTGGACGGAGAACTCATTCTCGCGGCTGGCTCCATCGGGTCACCGCAACTTCTTGAACTCTCCGGAATAGGCAGACCCGAAGTCCTGAAAGAAGCCGGTGTCGAGCCGCGCGCGGAAAACCGGAATGTTGGTGAGAACCTGCAGGATCACCTCCAGCTGCGGCCCATCTTCAAGGTCAGGAACACCCTGACGCTGAACCAGATGGCAGGCAACTGGGTCGGCAAGGCGAAGATCGGACTTGAATATCTGCTCAAGCGGTCAGGCCCCATGTCGATGGCACCCAGTCAGCTGGGCGCTTTTGCAAAGACCGATCCCTCGTTCGAAACACCCAACGTGCAGTACCATGTGCAGCCGCTGTCCCTGCCGAAATTCGGGGAACCGCTGCATCCGTTTCCAGCGGTGACGGCAAGCGTATGCAACCTGCGGCCGGAAAGCCGGGGCCATGTCCACATCACGTCTGCGAACAAGGCCGATCACCCGGAGATTCAGCCCAACTATCTTTCTGCGGAAGCCGACAAACGCGTTGCGGCGGATGCGATCCGGCTGACACGGCGGATCATGGCCGCACCTGCCATGCAGCCGTTCGAGCCGGAAGAATTCTTGCCGGGACCGGACCTGACGGACGAAGACGATCTGGTGAAGGCAGCCGGTGAAATCGGCACGACCATTTTTCACCCGGTCAGCACCTGCCGGATGGGAACGGACGAAGCGTCCGTGGTCGACGGCCGCCTCAAGCTGCGGGGCTTTGACAATATCCGCGTGATCGATGCCTCGGTCATGCCGACGATCACGTCGGGGAACACCAATGCGCCGACGATCATGATCGCCGAAAAGGGAGCCGACATGATCAGGGAAGACCGCCGTGCGGCAACTTGATGGCGTTGTTGAAGTCCGCCCGCCGATAAGCTAGTCACCTGAATCCGAAGTTCGCTTCGGAGGTTGCAGGAGCAATGATGCGAACTTCAAATTCACCGCACTGGCCAGTTGACTGATTGCGAGCCTGGGTCACGAATGTACAAGCGTTTTTGTCTGGCCATAGCCTTCATGGCAGCGCTGCTTCCGCCAATTGCAGCCGCGTCCGAACTCACGGTCTTCGCCGCTGCCAGCATGCGCGAGGCGATGGAGCGGATCGCGTCCGAATTCGAAAGTGAGACCGGCATGCGCGTGGTCTTTTCCTTTGCGGGGACCGGGACCCTGGCGCGGCAGGTCGAAGCGGGTGCGCCGGCTGATCTTTTCATTTCTGCAGACAGCGACTGGATGGACTACGTAGCGGAAAATGGCGGCGTCGAACCTGCGAGCGTGCGTCAGATCGCGTCCAACAAGCTCGTCCTGGCCGGTCCGAAGGAGTCTCCCGCGCTTGGCCTGAACGCAGCGGAGATTGCCGGTTTCCTGGACGGTCAGCGACTGGCGATGGCGGATCCGGACACGGTTCCGGCAGGCCGCTACGGCAAGGCTGCGCTTGAAAACCTTGGCCTGTGGCAATCGGTCTCCGGCCAGCTTGCACCGATGGAAAACGTCCGGGTTGCCCTGGCGTCGGTCGCCAGGGGCGACACTCCGCTCGGACTTGTCTATCGCACGGATGCCCAAATCGAACCGAATGTGGCCATTCTGGCGACATTTCCGGACACAAGTCATCCTGAAATCCGCTATCTTGCGGCTGTGACCGAGGTGAGCAGCAACCCGGCTGCGGACCCTTTTCTGGAATTCCTGACCGGCCCGGACGCACAAGAAATCTTGCAATCTCTGGGGTTTGTGACCGATAAGGTGGAGTAGTTTGCCGCCACGGGGATGGTCTTGAGCGGCAAAATGAGCAGCAGACCGGGCGCACGTGAACCTTTTCGACCTTCAACCCGACGAATGGCAGGCACTTCTGTTGACTTTGAAAGTCGCAGCTGTCGCGCTCGCCGTCAGCCTGCCCGTGGCTGTTCTGGTGGCCTATCTTCTTGCACGAACCCGTTTCCCCGGCCATGGGCTGGTGAATGCGCTGGTGCATCTGCCGCTGGTTCTGCCGCCGGTGGTGACAGGGTACGTGCTGCTTTTGATGTTCGGCCGCAAGGGCCCGGTCGGCGCGTTTTTGTCTGACACGTTCGGGATCAGCTTCGCCTTCAGCTGGACCGGTGCCGCGCTCGCCGCCGGTGTCATGGCCTTTCCGCTGATTGTGCGCCCGATCCGCCTGTCTTTCGAAGCGGTCGATCCCAAGCTGGAAGAAGCGGCAAAATCCCTCGGCGCGCGCAGAATTGTCGCGTTTTTCACCGTGACGTTGCCGCTCGCCCTCCCCGGCATTCTGGGCGGAGCCATCCTGGGCTTTGCCAAGGCCATGGGTGAATTCGGAGCCACGATCACCTTTGTCTCCAATATCCCGGGTGAAACCCGCACGCTGGCACTTGCCCTTTACACCGCGACCCAGACCCCCAGCGGTGATCTGGCCGCTTTCAGACTGACGCTGATTGCCGCCTTCGTTGCTTTCGCGGCCCTGATCGCTTCCGAATTGCTGGCGCGCCACCTGCGTTCGCGCCTTGGAGGTGCCGATGCTTGACGTCGATATTGCCGGCACTGTCGGCAGCCTCGAGTTTCAGGCCAGGTTTGCAAGCGAGGGCGGCGTTACATCGCTGTTCGGACAATCGGGCTCGGGCAAGACGACGCTGACCAACATGATCGCCGGTCTTCTGGTGCCGCAAACGGGGCGGATAAGCCTGGACGGAACCGTGCTGTTCGACGCGGCGCAGGGCGTCAACCTGCCGGTCCAGGAGCGGAGGATCGGCCACGTTTTTCAGGATGCGCGCCTCTTTCCCCATCTGAGCGTCAGGTCCAATCTCACCTATGCGCGCTGGGCGGGACGGCGCAAGGGAGATCGGGATCTGGATGAAGTCGTCGATCTCCTTGGACTGTCCACTCTTTTGGAGCGAAAGCCGGGCAGACTGTCGGGAGGTGAGAAGCAGCGGGTTGCCATAGGGCGGGCGCTTCTGTCCGATCCGCGTCTTTTGATCATGGATGAGCCGCTTGCCAGTCTCGACCAGGCGCGTCGCAACGATATCCTGCCCTATCTCGACCGTTTGTGCGGCGAAGCCGGAATACCCATCCTCTATGTCAGCCATTCGATCGAGGAAGTGGCCCGGCTGTCCGATACGCTTGTCATTCTGTCAGACGGCCGTACGCCCGCCTACGGTCCGGTGGCCGAGATGCTGACCAGAACCGACCTTGGCCGGGCAACCGGGCGCCACGAGGCCGGCGCCCTCATCCACGGCAAGGTTACGGGAATGGATGCGGCCTGGGGGCTGACCCTCGTCGATATCGGCGGTGCCGTTCTGCAGATCCCCGATCTGCCGGCCGAAACGGGTGACACGGTGAGGCTCCGGATCAGGGCGCGCGATGTTGCCCTCGCGCTGGAACCGCCTAAGGGTCTTTCGATCCGCAATGCGTTCGAAGCCTCCATTACCAGTATCTCGGAGGAAACCGGCCCGTATGCGGAAATCCTGTGCGTGCTCAACGATCAGACCATCCGGGCGCGCATCACGCGGGCCTCCGTCGCCGATCTTGATCTTGCAGCCGGCAAGAACGTCACCGTGCTGATCAAGAGCGTGGCCATCGACAGGCGGCAGAGAAGTCTGGTGTAGCAAATTTTCCAACCCCGACGATTTTGGTCAATTTCACGGCGGAATTTCGTGCAGTATACTGATCCGATGATGCGCAGACCAAAGCGCCTGGCTTGGCGCAAGTTGAAATTCGGCATTGGTGCCGGTCTGGTCTTGGCCACACTTCTGATCGTGTGGCTGACAGGTCTGGCCAGCCTGCGTATCACACTTGCGGAAACTGAGACCCGCGCGGAGGCGAACCTCGCCGTGCAGACCGCGGTTCTGGAACGCCTTCTGGACAAGTTCCGGCTGCTGTCGCCCCTCTTGGCACGCGGACCGGACATTGCCGGGCTCATCGGCGCCGAAAGGGTCAACGCGGAACCGGGTATTGCGGCGGTCGCAGCCGGCATGTCCGGGGCGGAGGAAATCTGGCTCATGGACGCATCCGGCACCGTGATCGTCTCCAGCCAGGAAAGCGTGCCGGCCAATGCCATCGGAGGGGCCAGGACGATACCGCATGCCTTTGCGCAGGCGAGCCAGGGTCAGCTTGGCCGCGAATTGATCCCGGGCACACCTGATGCCCCTTCCAACTACGTTTTTGCATCTCCGCTGAGGCGCGGCGACACATTCCTCGGCGTGCTTGCCGTGCGCGTCAGCCTCGATGACGTTGAGCAAGCCTGGGCTTTGAGCAAGGACCCGATCCTTGCGCTCGACGGCCGCAATCGCGTGGTTGTTTCCAACGTGCCCGCGTTGAGAGGCAAGACAAGAGACGAACTCGACCCGAGCTGGAATGTCGCCGATCTGTCGCTGGCGGGCCGGATGCAATTGCTTCTGCCTGCCGCCGGGGCGAGCAATTCACACATGCAGCTGACGTCGAACCTGCCGGTACTGGAATGGGAAGTGCGGACGCTTGTCGACATCGAGGATGCACGCCGTCAGTCCGGATGGGCAATGCTCGTCGCCCTTCTGGTCTGTGTCATCGCGGCGGGCGGCATCTGGTTGCTGATCGCGCGGCGCGAAGAATTCGTGCGCGAGGAGCGGCGCAACAGGGCGTCGGCGCTCCGCCTGGAACGCCGCGTCCAGAGCCGGACCGCTGAACTGCGCCGGGCCAACACCCACCTGGAGCGGGAGGTCAGGGAACGCGAACAGGCGGAGGATAACTTGCGCCAGACGCAGGCCGAACTTGTTCAGGCGGCCAAACTCGCAACGCTCGGGCGGATGTCGGCTGCTCTCAGCCACGAGTACAACCAGCCTCTGGCTGCCATCAGGTCCGACGCGGAAATCGCGGAAATGCTGATTGATCGCGACCGGGCCAACGAGGCAAAATCAAATCTGGCGCGCATCGGCGGCATGGTTACGCGCATGGGTGAAATCGCCAAGACGCTCAAGGGCTTCAGCCGCAAGTCGGGAACGGATATCAAACCGGTCTCGCTTCGTCAGGCCATCGACGAGGCCCTTCTTCTGCTTCAACCGCAAATCAAGCAGAGCGGATTTGTGCTCGACCTGAACCTTCCCGACCAGGACATTATCGTCAAAGGCGGGCGTATCCGGCTTGAGCAGGTCATCATCAACCTGCTGGCCAATGCCTTCGACGCGGTGCAGTCCCGCCCGGCACCGCTGGTCAGCCTGTCGCTGGTTCGCGAGGATCGGGAGGCGGTGCTGCAGGTCGCCGACAACGGCACGGGGATCGACGCGGAAACGCTGCCCCAGATCTTCGATCCCTTCTTCACCACCAAGGATGTCGGTGCCGGTCTTGGATTGGGCCTGTCGATCGCCTACAAGATCGTCCATGATTTTTCCGGAACGCTGAGGGCGGAAAACCGGGAAGGCGGCGGAGCGGTCTTTACGATGCGCTTGCCGATCGCGGACAAACAGGTGCTGGCGGCGGAATAGAACATGGATCAGGCAACGGTTCTGTTGATCGACGACGAAGAGGCACTCAGGGGGTCCCTGAGCCAGGGCCTTGAACTGACCGGTCAGGACGTCTTTGCGACCGGAACGCCCGAACAGGCGCTGGAGCGTGTCAATCGTGGCTTCTACGGCGTACTTGTCACCGATATCCGCATGCCGGGTACCGACGGTTTTCAGGTCATGAAAACGGCGTTCGAGATCGACCCGGCCCTTCCCGTGGTCCTGATCACCGGACATGGCGATGTGCCGCTGGCGGTCGAGGCGATGCGTGCGGGAGCCTATGACTTTCTGGAAAAACCCTTTTCCGTGTCCCACCTCGCGTCCGTTGTCGAGCGCGCTCTCGACAAGCGCCGGCTTGTCCTGGAGAACCGCAAGCTGCGTGAGGAGCTTGCCGACAGGACGGGTCTTGAAAGCCGGCTTGTCGGCCGGACATCGGTGATGGACCTCTTGCGCAAGAACGTGACCGCACTGGCCGCAACGGATGCGGATGTTCTGATCCTCGGCGAGACGGGATCGGGCAAGGAAGTTGTTGCCCGCGCCCTGCACGACGAGGGCCCGCGCAAAGTGAAGCCCTTCGTTGCACTCAATTGCGGGGCACTGCCGGCCGAGATCATCGAATCGGAACTCTTCGGTCACGAGAAGGGTGCCTTTACCGGCGCAAGCGGGCAACGCATCGGCAAACTGGAACATGCCCATGGCGGCACGGTCTTTCTGGATGAGATCGAATCCATGCCGCTTGAACTGCAGGTCAAGCTTCTCAGGGTAATTGAAACAAGGACGATCGAGCGGCTCGGTTCCAACAAGGCGATCGACCTGGATGTCCGCTTCATTGCCGCGACCAAGGAGGATCTGGAGGAGGCCGGAAAGGCGGGCCGCTTCAGGCTCGACCTGTTCTACCGCCTCAACGTGGTTCACGTCGCGATACCGCCATTGCGGGACCGGCTGGAAGATATCCCTCTTCTTTTCAGGCACCTGGCCATCGAGGCACGGGCACGCTACCGGCGCGAGATACCGGACATCACCGAAGCCTATCTGGCCGGACTGATGGCACGCGACTGGCCGGGCAATGTCCGGGAACTGCGCAATGTTGCCGACCGCTTCGTCCTTGGACTTGAGCAGCAGGCCGAACCGGCACCGGCGACAGGCGCAAGCCTTTTCGAGCAGGTCGCCGGTTTTGAAAAGGCGCTGATCGCCGCCGAACTGAAACGCAATGGCGGTGCCATCAAGCCCACTTATGAAAATCTCGGGCTGTCCCGGAAGGCGCTCTACGAGAAAATGCGAAAATATGTGCTCGGCAAGGACGAAAGCGAGCTTGTTTAAGCGTTTGGCGTGGTTGCGGTTGTCACGGCATGGATTGCAGGGTCAAGCCCTGCAATGACCGCAATAGAGGTACCATTGTGCGCGGACACCGCCGTCCCCGTCCTGCCATGACTTGATCCACTGCTGTCCGGTTTAGAAGTTGCGGCCGAACTTATGCCGTTGAGAAAGCTTCATAATTCCGATCGACACCAAGTCGGGATACAGACTTGTTTCCCGGATTTGTCGTCCCGGTTTGACGCATATGCGGCAAGACCGGGATCCAGTACGCCGTGTCGCTGGAGGTTAGATGAAGATGGAGAAACAAGAGGGTACTGGTTCCCTGCATTCCGCTGCGCTTCAGCAGGGATGACAAGTTTATCGAACAGGGATCGCCGCAATAAATCAATTCCGGGTTTAACCGGACAGCAATGGACTTGATCATGGCATCCATGCCGTTACAGCGCGAAACCTGTTAGGGCGTTTGGGGTTCACGTCTGCGAAGAGCAATTGACGATGCGCAAAAAAGTTGCGCCGAATGTCACAAACCCGGCTGTCGGTTCGTCGAAGGGATGTCACCCTCTCAAACTTCAAATGGAAGACACCCATGACGACTGAAAACGCAATCAACTATCTCGACCATGTTCCCGGCGTGCTGCAACGCTTTGAGGCGGCCAGCATTGAAATCGGCAAGACCGAGCTCGCGCCCGGACTGCGCCATCTCGTGGAGCTGCGCGCGTCGCAGATCAACCAGTGCGCCTATTGTGTGAAAATGCACACCGGGGAGGCGCTCAAGGACGGCGAGAGCCACCAGCGCCTTGAGCGCATCACGGTCTGGCGGCATGTTGACGACTTCACCGCAGCAGAAAAGGCGGCCTTCGCCTGGACCGAAGCGCTGACCGGTCTCGGCGTCGATACGGACTATGGCGCATTGCGCGCTGACCTGCGCGTGCATTACAGCGAAGGCGAGATCAGTGCGCTGACCTCCGCGGTGGCAATGATCAATCTCTGGAACCGGGTCCAGGTGTCCAATCACTGAAGAAACGCGAGCGCGGTATGGCAGAAACTTCAGACAGCATGACCTTCGAGACCATGAGGGGCCGCCTGATCGGGCTTGCCTACCGCATGCTCGGATCGATGGCGGATGCGGAAGACGCCGTTCAGGATACCTTCGTCAAGTGGCAGGATGCGGACCGGGCGCGGATTGCCAACCCGGAGGCCTATCTCACCACGGTCTGCACCAACAGGTGCCTGGACTACCTGAAAGCCGCTCACCGGAAACGGGTCGACTATGTCGGCCCGTGGATCCCGGAGCCGCTTCAGATCGAAGCCGGAGCAGATCCGGAAACCGACATGGAGCGCGCCCAGTCGCTCACGACGGCCTTTCTGCTCCTGCTCGAACGGCTGACGCCGAAAGAAAGGGCGGCCTATCTTTTGCGGGAAGTGTTCGGCAAGTCCTATGGCGAAGTGTCGGAAATTCTCGGTCTTCGCGAGGCGTCCTGCCGACAGCTGGTCTCGCGCGCTGGCCGGTTCGTGCGGTCCCAGTCAGCACGTGCGACGCCGACGCCGGAACAACAGGACATCTTCCTGAGGGCCTTTCTGTCCGCGATCGAGACAGGGTCTCCCGATGAGCTTGCCGATGTTCTGGCTGAGTCTGTTCAGCTGCGCACAGACAGCGGCGGCAAGGCAGCCGCGATCAGCCGTGTCATTGAAGGACAGGAAGTGGTCAATTTCATCACCAGGGCCATCAGCCGCTTGTGGGACCGCGAGCAGATTGTCGAGCTGCAGATCAACGGGATGCGCGGTTTGGCGCAGTTGGACGACGGCAAGGTCGTCACCGCCATGACGCTGGGCTTCACGGACGAGGGCAAGGTCGATCAGATCTATATCGTTCGCAATCCGGACAAGCTGGAACGTCTGGCGATGCCGACAAGACACGACCCGAGCAATGGAGCGCTCTGGCAATAGGGAGCGATGGGGTTCGCCGATGTGTCGGTTTCGACACATCGGCGGTTTGCATGTGTCGGAACCTGCACATCCCGTAAGAAATTCCCCGGACTGTCTCCCTCGAGCGAGTTTGCTAACCTGCGGAAATCAGCGCTTTTTGGCGGGCCGCTCCCAACTGGCACACGATTTGCGATCAGTTTTGCGACCAGCCTCCGGGCTGTCCGGCCGCATTGGCCGTCATATTGAAATGTCTGGGAGGACATCCGATGAAAAAGTTTGTAATTGCCGCTGCAACGGCAGCTTCCTTTGCCATGACGTCTTCGGCCTTCGCCGCCGATGATTGCTCCGACGGCGAAGTCGTCATCAAGTTCAGTCACGTTGTTGCGGCCCAGGGCCACCCGAAGGGTGAGATGGCAAGCGCTCTTGCCGATCGCATCAACAAGGAAATGGATGGCAAGGCCTGCATGCAGGTTTTCCCGTCTTCACAGCTGTTTGACGACAACAAGGTGATGGAAGCCCTGCTGCTGGGCGACGTCCAGCTGGCTGCCCCTTCCCTGTCGAAGTTCGAGTCCTACACGCTGAAATACCGCGTCTTCGATCTGCCGTTCCTGTTCACCAACATGGACGCCGTGACCACCTTCACCAAGGGTGAGAAGGGCCAGGAGCTGCTCGGTGCAATGTCCGACTACGGCTTTGTCGGTCTCGGCTATGTCTTCAACGGCCTGAAGCAGTTTTCCGCCGACAAGCCGCTGATGCTGCCGACCGATGCCAAGGGCCTGAAGTTCCGCGTCCAGACCTCGGACGTTGCCGTTGCAATGATCGAGGCGCTTGGTGCCAACGCCCAGAAGCTTGCGTTCAAGGAAGTCTACGGTGCACTTCAGACCGGTGTTGTCGATGGACAGGAAAACACCTGGTCCAACATCTACACCCAGAAATTCTTTGAGGTTCAGGACGGCACCACCGAAACCAACCACCAGCTGCTGACCTACCTGGCCGTGACCTCCCAGGAGTGGCTCGACAGCCTGGATGCCGACGTCAAGGACCAGTTCCTGACGATCTTCAATGAAGTCGCCGACGAGTACAATGCGCGGGCTGCGCAGATCAACGAAGACAACAAGAAAAAGATCATGGAAAATGGCGGCGAAGTCCGTCAGCTGACCGCTGAAGAGCGCGATCAGTGGGTTGAGACCATGAAGCCGGTCTGGGACAAGTTCCGGGACGATATCGGCCAGGACGTCATCGATGCTGCGGTGTCGTCCAATCAGGCAAGCTGAGCTGCCTTGATTTGAGTGATGTTTCGAGGAAGGCCTCCGGGCCTTCCTCGTCGATCACCTAACCTCTTAAAAATTCTGAATACTCTCAACGGGGGAGGGTAATATGGGCTCCTGGTTGGCCACATACTGGCCGGTCGTGCTGATTGTCGGGTTTTTCTGCCTCTATGTCGTGCTTGACTACGTAAGACCGAAACTCATCGAGTCGCTGGACGAGACCTTTATCGCAATCATTCTGGCGCTGATGACCCTGGTGACGTTTTCCCAGGTGGTCGCGCGCTATGGCTTCAACTCCGGTTGGGGCGGCGCACTCGAATTCACGCGCGTCCTGTTCGCCTGGCTGATCCTGTTCGGCATGAGCTACGGCATCAAGATCGGCGCTCACCTCGGTGTCGATGCAATCATCAATCTTCTGCCCAAGCGCCTGTTCCGCGTTGCGGCCCTTCTGGGGGCCGCGCTGACAATCCTCTATGCGGCTCTTCTGTTCGAGGCGGCCTGGCTCGGCGCGCTTCTCTCCCTTGAAAACAAGGGCTCCAGCGGCGGCGCCTATGCCTATGTGGCCAGGTTCTACAAGTTGCCGATCGGTATGGAAGACCTGAAATGGCCGGTCTTTATCATCGAGTGGTTCGAGGTGCGCGAGCGCGTTCCACGCTGGATACCCTACATCATCCTGCCGATCGGACTGGCACTGCTGGCCTATCGGTCCGTTCAGGCATTCATCCTGATCCTTCTTGGAAAAAAGGACGCCATCATCGCCGCGCACGAAGCGGAAGAGCTGGTGGCCGAAAACAAAGACGTGTTGAAGGACTAGGCCGATGGAAACCGCATTTCTGTTCATTTTCGTTTTCGGCTTTCTGTTCCTCGGGGTTCCGATTGCCGTCTCGCTCGGCCTGTCTGCCGTTCTCTACATCGCCCTGTTCAGTCATGACTCGATGAGTTCCGTGGCCGTGCAGCTGTTCAACGCGTCGCAGAACTTCACGCTTCTGGCGATCCCGTTCTTCATTCTGGCCTCCAGCTTCATGTCGACGGGCGGCGTCGCCCGGCGCATCATCCGGTTCTCGATCGACGCGGTCGGCTGGATCCGCGGCGGCCTTGCCATCGCCGCCGTCTTTGCCTGCATGCTGTTTGCAGCCCTGTCCGGCTCGTCTCCGGCAACGGTTGTCGCCATTGGCACGATTGCCATCGCCGGCATGCGCCAGGCAGGCTACACCAAGGAGTTCGCGGCAGGTGTCATCGCCAACGCGGGCACGCTGGGCATCCTCATTCCGCCGTCAATCGTGATGGTCGTCTATGCGGCTGCGACCAACGTTTCGGTCGGACGCATGTTCTTTGCCGGCGTCGTACCCGGCATCATTGCAGGCCTGATGCTGATGACCGCCATCTACATCATGGCGCGCGTCAAGAAGCTGCCGGCACAGCCGTGGGCAGGATGGAAGGAGCTGTGGAGTTCGGTGTCGCAAGCCGCCGTTGGCCTGTTCCTGATGGTCATCATCCTGGGCGGCATCTATGGCGGCATCTTCACGCCGACGGAAGCCGCTGCCGTTGCCGCCGTCTACGCCTGCCTGATCGCCCTGTTCGTCTATCGCGACATGGGGCCACTGGCCGGTGTCGGCTGGGTCGAGGAAAAGGACGGCGCACTGGGGCTGACCGGGTTCAAGACCATCACTTACGCGGTTGTTGCCGTCTTCGTCTGGTCGGGCCTTGGCTCCATCTTCACGGAGCGGGCCGCCTTCTTCGGCATCGACAGCGCCATTGTCCTGATAGCGGCGCTGGTGGGCTATCCGATCCTGCGGCATGGTCTTGCGCCGGCCGAACTGCCGGCGACCTACGCGGTCGGCGGCAAGGTCTGGGGCCGGAACCTCGGCATGATCGGCTGGAAGTTTCTGCCTGCCCTGTTCCACAGGGACACCAAGAAGGTACTGACGGATTCGTCGAAGACGACGATCATGCTGATGTTCATCATCGTCAATGCCCTGCTATTCGCACATACGCTGACGGCCGAACAGATCCCGCAGTTCATCACCGACTGGATGGTCGAGGCAGGGTTCAACTGGTTCACGTTCCTGATTGCGGTCAACATCATCCTTCTGATCGGTGGTCAGTTCATGGAACCGTCAGGCCTGCTTCTGATCGTGGCGCCCGTTGTGTTTCCGATCGGTCTGGAACTGGGCGTCGATCCGATCCACCTCGGCATCCTCATGGTCGTAAACATGGAAATCGGCATGATCACGCCGCCGATTGGCCTGAACCTCTTCGTGACCTCGGGGATCACGGGCATGAGCCTCGTTCAGGTGGTGAAGGCCGCCGCACCGTTCGTTCTGGTGTTGTTGCTGTTCCTGGTTCTGGTGACCTATGTCCCGGCGCTTTCGACCTTCCTGCCCTATTACTTCATGGGACCGGAAATCATCATCCGGTAGGCGGGACACGAACAATCTGCAGGCGGCCGGAGTATTCCGGCCGCTTTCGTTTGCGGTGCCGGCGGCTTGTTGACAGGTGAAAGACGACGTTCTTTAGTTTTCAAAGAACAGGGAGAGCCTTTGATGACGAGCGACAAAGATCCGTTTTCCCGGTTTTCCGACATCGTGAAGCGCGCGGACGAGCTTGAGGACATCACTGGCAAGCCGCTGCCGCAGATCGCTGCAAAGGAAATACCGGCGCTCGATTCCATTTGCCGGAATTTCATCGAGCATGCCCCCTTCTGTTTCCTGGCGACCGCAAATCCGGACGGGCATGTGGATCTGTCCCCAAGGGGCGACCCTCCCGGATTCGTGAAGATCCTGAGTGAGTCGCTTCTCGCGATCCCCGACAGACCGGGAAACAGGCGTGCGGACACGTTTCAGAACATTCTGGCGGACCCGAGGATCGGCCTGCTGTTCATGGTGCCGGGCAGAGGCGAGACGCTGCGCATTCGCGGCGAGGCAAGGATCGTCCGCGATCCCGATCTCCTCGCGTCCATGGTGGTGAATGAAAAGGCGCCGAAACTTGCACTTGTTGTCCATGTGCACAGTGCCTTCATGCATTGCCCCAAATGGGTCTTCAGATCGGATATCTGGCAATCGGACAAGTGGCCGGATACCGAAGGCATGGCGGACATGAACGAGGCCATGGTCAAGCACGCCAGGATCGCGATGAGCCCCGAGGACTGGTTTGAAAGCCTGAAGGAAAAAGGCGAACTGGACCTCTGGTAGGATCTGTCAAAGAAGCTCCAGCCCGGGAAGTGGCGGCAGGTAGGCAGGCACGAAAAAGCCGGCCCAGAGGACCGGCTTGACCGTTTGAGCAGCGGGCTGTTCTCAGACGATGCTGCCGAGCTTCATGGCAACGCTCATGTCGCCCTCAACCTGCATTTTTCCGCCCATGAAAGCGCTTGTGGGGTTGAGGTCACCGGAGAGCAGATCGGCGAGGTCATCAGCTGAAATCTTGATCGTGCAGTCGGCTTCGTCGTCGTCGTTGCTGACATCCGAACCCTGCAGGAAGATGACGCCGTCACCGCCCAGGTCGAACTTGACGCTTTCTTCGATGCCGCCACCTGCGACCTTTCCGCGAACACCTTCGGTGAGCTGTTCCAAGGACATGAATTTTCTCCCATCTTGGTCTGGCCGATGCCAGTCTTCACCCCTCTTGAAGCATGACCTTTACGTAATCGTCAAGAGAGAAATGTGCAGCTCTGGAGTCAACGGCAATCGCGTCAGTGGTTGTCCCTCGGCAGCCCTCTTTGATGCGCAACGTCCTGATACTTGACGGCCGGTTCAAGCACCATGCCCTTGTCGAACTGGCCGACAATGCCGCGCTGGATTTCCTGCCACGGGGTCTGGCTTTCGGCAATCTGGAAACCGCCTGCAGCTTCCAGATCCGCCCTGCGTTGTGCCAGTTCTTCGTCCGCAATCAGAATATTCGCGGTCCCTTTCCTGAGGTCGATGCGCACGCGGTCATCGGTTTTCAGGAGGGCCAGGCCACCCATCGCGGCGGCTTCTGGCGACGCGTTCAGGATGGAGGGAGATCCGGACGTTCCGGATTGGCGCCCGTCGCCGATACAGGGCAGCGCGGTGACACCACGCTTGATCAGCGCGGCGGGTGGCTGCATGTTCACGACCTCTGCACCGCCGGGATAGCCGATCGGACCGGTGCCGCGGATGAACAGCATGCAGTGTTCGTCGATGTTCAGGTCCGGATCGTCGAGCCGGTCGTGATAGTCTTCAGGTCCCTCGAAAACGATCGCCCGGCCTTCAAAGGCTTCCGGATCGTCCGGGTTGGACAGGTAGCGGTCCCGGAACTCCTTTGAGATCACACTGGTCTTCATGATCGCGCTGTCGAAGAGATTTCCCTTCAGATTGATGAAGCCGGCCCGCTCCATCATCGGCGCGTCGAACGATTTGATTACATCGGGCAGATCCGTGACGATCCCCTCGCAGTTTTCGGCAATCGTCTTGCCGTTCGCGGTAACGGCATCCGGGTGCGGCAGCTTGCCGTGGCGCAGCAGTTCCGCGACGACGGCAGGCACGCCGCCGGCATGAAAATAATCCTCACCGAGATACTCGCCGGCCGGCTGCAGATTGACCAGAAGCGGTACATCGTGTCCGAGGTTCTGCCAGTCGTCATTGTCGAGTTCGACACCGACATGCCGGGCAACCCCGTTCAGGTGGATCGGCGCGTTGGTGGAGCCTCCGATCGCTGAATTGATCACAACGGCATTCTCGAAGGCTTCCCGCGTCATGATGTTGGAAGGCTTCAGGTCTTCGTGAACCATGTCGACGATGCGCTTGCCGGTCTCGAAGGAAATCGCGCCCCGCTCGCGGTAAGGTGCCGGGATGGCGGCGGCTCCCGGCAGCTGCATTCCAAGCGCCTCGGCGAGTGAGTTCATTGTTGTCGCGGTACCCATCGTGTTGCAATACCCGACGGAAGGTGCTGCGGAGGCAACAAGATCCATGAAACCGGGGTAGTCGATCTCACCGGCTGCAAGCATCTGGCGTGCCTTCCAGACAATGGTGCCCGAGCCGGTGCGCTCGCCCTTGTACCAGCCATTGAGCATCGGACCGACGGACAGCGCAATCGCCGGAATGTTGACGGTTGCCGCCGCCATCAGGCAGGCGGGCGTGGTCTTGTCGCAGCCGATCGTGAGAACGACGCCGTCGATCGGGTAGCCGTAGAGAAGTTCGACCAGCCCGAGATAGGCAAGGTTCCGGTCGAGAGACGCTGTTGGCCGTTTGCCGGTTTCCTGGATCGGATGGACCGGAAACTCGAAGGCAACGCCACCAGCGTCGCGAATGCCCTCGCGAACGCGCTTTGCCAGTTCCAGGTGATGCCGGTTGCAGGGCGACAGATCGGAACCGGTCTGGGCAATGCCGATAATGGGTTTGCCGGATTGCAGCTCTTCACGCGTGATGCCGAAATTGAGATAGCGCTCGATGTAAAGCGCCGTCATGCCGGGGTTTCCCGGATTGTCGAACCAGGCCGCTGACCGCAGCTTCGACGTTGTTTTGTCGCTCATGGCGCCTCATCCCTCACTCATTTCAAGTCTTGGGGCAGGATAAACACCAGGCATTGGACACTGTAAAGGCAGTCCGCGTGCAATCTGGTTCCACCTATTGAGATTCTTGGTTTCGTCTGGGGGCGGGAAAGGCGCCGGCAACGGATATCCGGGCGTAAAGCAGCAGCGCGGCAAGTGCAGCCCCAAACACAATCGGCGCAACAAAGATCGATAAAAGGCCGGTTGCGCCAAGCACCCCGCAACCGGCCCATAGCGCCAACAATGTCCGGCGCGCGCGCAAGGCGAGCTGATCGCGCCGGCTCGCCAGGGCCTTGAGCGCCGGAAAGGCTCCGATATCCTCGCAGTCGCTGACCGCGATGGGGCGGACCTCGTCATCGCGTTCCGGAACGGAGGGTGCGGCCTCGAAGAGTTCCAGCGCCTGTCTGTCCGCCGACAGGGAAAGAACAAGGCATTCACCGGGTTCGAACAGGCGCAACGACGTATCTGCAGCCGTTTCTCCGGGGACGGCATCCGCCGGTGTTTTCATGCCGAGCATGTCCGCCAGCGCTTGCCTCGTTTTCAGGCTGTCATTGGTGTGAAGCCATGGTTCCAGGCCTTCGTTGCGCAGGGCCCGGCCGGCAACCCCGGCATCCTGACGAAGAGTTCCCTCAAGGCCCAGCACACCGACGACCCGTCCCCCGACAGCAACGCGCAGCACGGTCTTGCCGTCCGCTTCCAGCGAACGCGCGATCGCATCGGCGGTAAAGCTGTCGATCTGGAGCCGCTTCAGCAGATCTGGGGTTCCAAGGACGACTGTCTGGCCACCCAAAAGAGCGACGGCCCCAAGACCGGGTTCCGGTTCATACCTGTCCGGTGTTCTGAGTGCGACGCGCCATTGCACGGCGAGTTGCCGCAAGGCGTGTGCGACCGGGTGGGTGGCGTGTGCTTCCGCCGATGCGGCCACTGCAAGCAGGGTCCTGGGCTCGTTGTTGAAGGCCATGACGTTGCTGACCATCAGATCAGGTCCGGACATGATGGCGGCCTTGTCGACCAGGATATGCCGGGCTCGTGTGACCGCTGGGAAGGCGCCGGGGGCCAGGTCTCGGGCGCCGGCCGCCGCCGCCGCACGATAAAACACCCTGTCCGCGAAAGCGTTGATCCCATCGAAGAGACAGGGCCAGGAAAGCAAAAGAGCCGTAGCGAAGGCGATTGGAAAGACAGCCGGGTCAAGGGCCAGCCAGAGCGAGCCGGTGCCGGCAGCGAGCCCGACGGAGCCGGCCGCTTCCGGCAGGCCGCTTCTGTCGCCCCGCGCCGGCAGGAGGGCGATGCCTGCCGAGCGCTGGATCATGAGACATGCACCTGCAACTGCGGGGATGGCGGCTTCATGCATGTGCAGATCGGTTACGGCCGGCAAAACGGCTGCCAGCAAAAGGAGAAACAGGCTCAATCCGCTTGTGAGGAGCGTCATGGGCCGCCCGGCCGGTTCGGTGAGCCGGGAGCTGAGCGCCAGAAACGCAAAGATCGCGGAAAACATGCTGAACACCGGCGCTGAATAGTCGCCGAACATCCTCAACGGGTCTGCAGGGGGGGTATCGACCCATCCGGCGGTCAGAATGGCGCAAATCATGAGACCGAGGGACGCGCACATGAATGCGCACCAAATTATTGCATGTAAGGGCATTGTCGGCATTGTTTGCGGCTTTCGAAACCTGTGTCGTTGTGCATGTTTCGGGGACGCGTCCGACGGTTCCTTCCGTCGGTTTCCCCGGGGCAGTGCTTCAAGCATGTGAAAGCCGGGCAGCGCAGGCAATGTCTGCGAGCCGGTGCGAACGCTCGGGCCGCGCGGGATTGCTCAATTATTGGTCATTATTGCCGAGGATTTGTGCGCAACCGCTCTTGCCAACAAATTGAACCTTAGGGAATATGCGGCTCATTACGAAGTAGAGCGTTAACAATTTTAAGGCTCAATATAGAAATATTTTCTCGGAATGAGAGTGTTTTAAACAAGTGGGTAGCAGGGAGAGCTTTTCAGCTCTCCCTGTTTTCTTTTGGTAAAGAAAAATGCGCACTACATTTTCAGAAAATGGAATAGAGAGCGCGAAGAAAGCTCCGGCAAAGATGTTTCGCCCTGACTAGACTTCAGGAGGGGAGCATCCTGGGCAGATTTTGCCCTTGCCGGACTCGATTGTGGTTATCTCGATCATGGCGTCCGGGAATCGGCGCGGCAGATCGAGTCAAGTTCGAGAGGTACAAAAACCAACAGAATCGTTCCAGCACCAGGCCAGTCCGCAGTCAGCTGATGCAGCGCGCCCTGCGCCGTTCAGCTTGTCTCCAGATTGGCGCGGGACAAAAGCTCCATCGATGGCATGAGATCAAGAAGCTCTCTTGTATAGGGATGCTGCGGCCGTTCGAAAAGGTCGTCGCAATCGGACACCTCGCAAAGCTCACCGTTGCGCATAACGCCGATCCGGTTGCACATCTGCCTGATCACGGCGAGGTCGTGGCTGATAAACAGCATCGTGAGGCCGAGTTCTTCCTGAAGATCTTTCAGAAGATTGAGAATCTGTGCCTGGATGGAAACATCGAGTGCCGAGGTGGGTTCGTCGCAGATCAGGAAGCGCGGCCGCGTTGCCAGTGCGCGTGCGATCGATATCCGCTGCCGTTGTCCGCCCGAAAACTCGTGCGGGAATTTTTGCCCCGCCTGGGCTCCCAGGCCGACGTGATCAAGCAGGTCGTCGACGATCTGCCGGACCTCGGCATTGCCGGACGCCAGCTTGTGAAACTTGATTGGCTCCGCGATGATGTCCCGAACCCGCATCCGCGCGTTGAGCGAGGAATAGGGATCCTGGAAAATCATCTGCATCTGCCGCCGCATCGCGAGGACATCCTTGCGGTTCTTGAGCGACGTCAGCTCTGTCTTGCCGAACAGGATCGACCCGCCCGTCGGGTCATAAAGGCCCGTGATCAGGCGCGCGATCGTCGATTTGCCTGATCCGCTTTCGCCGACAAGACCGAAGGTTTCCCCCTGCTGGATGTCGAAGCTGACCTTCTTGACCGCCTGGAAGTACTTTCTCCGGGACGGGAAAACGCTGCCGCGAACCTCGAAACGCATGTCCAGATCGCGAATCTGGACGAGAGGACCCGAGATCTTCTCGTAGTCCCGGGACTTGCCCAGCCAGTGCGTGGAGATGTCGATGTGTTTCTGGGGCGTGCCCGCCTTTTCGATGTAGTTGACGACCGGAAAGCGTTCCACTTTCACATCTGGCCGTGGCACGGCGGATATCAGGCTCTGCGTATAGGGGTGTTGCGGTGCGCCGAGCACCTGCGTTGTTTCCCCGTACTCGACAAGGTCGCCATGATACATGACGGCGACGTGGTCGGTAATGTCGGCTATGACCCCCATGTCGTGGGTGATCACCAGCATCGCGACGTTGCGCTCCTCGCAGAGTTTTTTCATCAACTCGAGGATCTGGGCCTGGATCGAGACGTCAAGCGCGGTGGTCGGCTCGTCCGCAATGACGAGTTCGGGTTCAGCGCATAGGGCAAGCGCGATCACAACACGTTGCCGCATCCCGCCCGAAAACTGGTGCGGATACTGTTTGATGCGTTCTCCCGGATTGGGAATGCCGACCGCGTCGATCAGTTCGACGGCGCGTTTCTGTGCATCCTTGGCAGACAGCGGCAGGTGGGTGCGGATCGTCTCCACAAGCTGGGACTCCACCGTCTGCAACGGATCGAGCGACGTCAGCGGATCCTGAAAGATCATGCCGATCTTGCGCCCGCGCAGCAGCCGTTTTTCCTTGTAAGGCAGGTTGTCGATGCGTTTCCCGTGAAGGAAAACCTCTCCGCCGGCGATGCGGCCCGGTTCCTGCAAGAGACCGATGACGGCATTGCCGACCGTCGACTTGCCTGCGCCCGACTCCCCGACAACACCGAGGATCTTGCCGGCATCAACGCTCATGTCGACATCGTCGACGGCAACGAACACGGATTTTCTTCCCGGGAATTCGACCGTGAGGTCTTTGATATCCAGAACGTTCATGGCGCCCTCACCGCAGTTTCGGGTTGAGGGCGTCGCGAAGCCAGTCGCCCAACAGGTTGACGTTCAGGACCAGGAGCGCGAGCGCCAGCCCGGGAAAGATCGCGATCCACCATTCGCCGGAATAGAGGAAATCGTTTCCGATCGCGATCAGTGTTCCCAGTGAAGGCTGCGTTGGTGGCATGCCAACCCCGAGGAACGAGAGCGTGGCTTCGGTGACGATGGCGAGTGCGAGGTTGATCGTCGCGATCACCATGACCGGCCCCATCACGTTCGGCAGGATATGGCGCACCATGATGATGACTGAGGGGATACCGATGACGCGCGCCGCCTGAACATATTCCTTGTTCTTCTCCACCATCGTGGAGCCGCGCACCGTGCGCGCATACTGAACCCAGAACGACAGCGCCAGCGACACGATCAGAATGTAGAAGGCGAAAAATTCGCGATCGACGCCGCCGAAGATCCCGGCGGCGATGCCATCGATCAGGAGCGCGATAAGGATCGCCGGAAACGTCAGCTGCACATCGGCAACGCGCATGATGAAGGAATCGACGCGCCCACCCATGTAGCCGGCAACAAGGCCGAGCGATATGCCCAGAACGGCGGCCGCGATGACCGAACAGAACCCGATGATCAGAGAGATCCGCATCCCGTAGAAGATACCCGAGAGCAGGTCCCTTCCCTGGTCATCCGTGCCCAGAATGAACCGGGGATCGGAATATTCCTGCCAGATGGGCGGGACGCGGGCGTCGAGGATCGAAATCGTCGCCAGGTCGAACGGATTGTGCGGCGCGACCCAGGGTGCCAGAAACGACAGCAGGAACAGGATCAGCGTGGCGACGGCTGCAACAACGGTGATCTTTGAGCGCAGGAACGAATGGAACAGGTCGCTGTCCAGAATTCGCGCGACACGGCCTGCCGCGGGCTGTTCGCTCGACCGGTCCTGAACGGCGGCTGTTACTTCTTCGTTGGAGACATAAGGCATTCGAAGTGCCCCCTTACGGCCGTCCGACCCGCAGGCGCGGATCGATATAGAAGTAGAGAATGTCCACGATGAAATTGATCGCAACGAACAGGAATGCGGTCAACAGCAGGTAGGCGGACATGATCGGGATGTCGACATTCTGAACCGCCTGCAGGAACAGGAGGCCCATGCCGGGCCAGTTGAAGACCGTCTCGGTAATCGTGGCGAATGCGATGATGGCACCAAGCTGGAGACCGGTAATCGTGATCACGGGCACAAGCGTGTTTTTCAGGGCATGGCGGAAGTGGACAAGGCGGTCCGGCAGTCCGCGCGCACGGGCGAACTTGATGTAGTCCGTCCGGATGACCTCCAGCATCTCCGCGCGGATCAGCCTCATGATCAGTGTCATCTGGTAAAGCCCGAGCGTGATCGAGGGAAGGATCAGGGCCTTCAGCCCGGATGCGGTCAGAAACCCGGTGGTCCACCATGACCCGATCTGCACGGTGTCGCCGCGCCCGAAACTCGGGAGCCATTGCAGCGTGACGGAGAACAGGAAGATGAGCAGAATTCCGATGAAGAAAGTCGGCAGCGAAATCCCGACAAGCGACACGGACAGGAACAGCTTGGAAATCGGGGATTCCCGATTGAGCCCGGCATAAATTCCCATTGGAATGCCGACGACCAGCGCAAACAGTGCGGAGGTCAGACTGAGTTCCAGCGTTGCCGGGATGCGTTTGGCAAAGAGCTCGGAGACAGGCTGGCGGAACTGGTAGGATGTGCCGAAATCGAATTGCGCGGCCTTGGTCACGAACCGCAGAAACTGGACGGGGATCGGATCGTTCAACCCGAGCCGCTCGCGCAGCGCTTCGCGTTCTTCGATCGATGTTTCGATCCCGACCATCTGATTGATAGGATCACCCACAAAACGGAACATGGTGAAGGCGAGCAGGGCCACCACCAGCATGACAATCAACGCCTGGATCAGGCGGCGCGTCGCAAAACCAATCATTTCGGCTCTTTAGGGTCTGGCATGAAAATACGCTCCCGGCGTCGCCGGGAGCGTTGAGCACTTGAGGCTGAGATCAGTTCTTGTTGATGAAGCGGAACTTGAACTGATTGTCGGCGCGCTGAACAAGCTCGACATTATCCGCAACGCCCCAGGCAAGGCCCTGCTGGTGAAGCGGAATGTAATAGGCATTGTCATGGCTGATCTTGAAGGCTTCGGCGATCAGGCCATCACGCTTTTCCGGATCGATTTCCGTCAGCACCTTGCCGGTCAGTTCGTCGATCTTGTCGTCGCAGAAACCGCCGAGGTTGAACGGCGAGCCTTCGCCGGCGTCGGTACGGCAGTTCATCAGGTTCGACAGAACGTTCCAGCTGTCCAGGGAGCCGGGGGTCCAGCCAAGCAGGTAGAACGACGTATCAAAGCCGCCCGAGGCAAGAACCTTTGCAAAATACTTTGCCTTGGGCTGTGCGTTGAGGTCTACCTTCACACCGACGCGCGCGAGCATCGCCGCAACGGCCTGGCAGATGGACTCGTCGTTGACATAGCGGTCGTTCGGGCAGTCCATGCCGACAGTGAACCCATCCGGATACCCGGCCTCGGTCAGCAATTTCTTCGCGTTTTCCGGATCATAGGCATACCGCTCGAACTCGCTCGACTTTGAGAACAGGAACGGCGAGATCATGATGGCCGACGGCGTCGCGAGATCGCGCATGACCTTGTTCTTGATCGCCTCGATATCGATCGCCTGATAGAACGCCTTGCGTACCTTTTCGTCTTTGAAGGGGTTCTTGCCCTTCACGTCCGAATAAAGCAGTTCGTCGCGCATCTGATCCATTCCAAGGAAGATCGTCCGCAGTTCCGGACCCGTCAGGGCAACCGTGCCGGAATTGTCATTGATGCGCTTGATGTCCTGAACGGGGATTGGATAGACCATGTCCAGTTCACCGGACAGAAGTGCCGCGACGCGGGTCGCATCCGACGGTATGGGCGTGAACTCGACCGTATCGACATTGTGCTTGGCCTCGTCCCACCAGCCGTCGTTTTTCTCGTAGACGGTCTTCACGCCGGCTTCGTGGCTGACGATCTTGAACGGTCCGGTGCCGTTGGCATTCAAGGACGCATAGTTGGGCGTGGTATCGGATGCGGAGGTCACCTTGACCGCACCGTTCTCCGTCGTCCAGTCCTTGTCCATGATGTAGAACGTGTCCCACTCGTAGTGCAGGATCGGGTTCGGGCCGGTCAGGACAATGTCGACCGTGTGGTCGTCAACGATTTCGACCTTTGCGTCGGCCGGAACGCGTGTCGTGAGGTCGGAACCCTCGGAGCGCACGCGTTCGATCGAGAAGGCGACGTCTTCCGCTGTAAAGTCATTGCCGTTGTGGAACTTGACGCCTTTGCGGAGATAGAAGCGCCAGCGGTTCGGATCAACGATCTCCCAGCGCTCCGCGAGCGCGGGCTCGATCGCAAGGTCCGCGCCACGTCTTGTCAGCCCCTCATAGGTGTTGCCAAGCGACGACAGCGTGAAGGTCTCGTTCAGGCTGTAGGGATCAAGGCCGTTCAGGCTTCCCTGAAAGGCAAACTTGAATGTTTCCGCCTGAGCAGCACTACCTGTTCCTGCTGCAAGAAGCGCAGCGAAAATCAGAGTTTTCTTGTTCATTTTCCCCTCGTTGGTTCCGGTTCCCGGAATGACGTCGCAACAGCGGTCGCGATTTGATGGAGTGGTGCGACCGTCCGTCCGTCGGCAACTATGACATTGTAAGTGACCGTGTTCAAACCCGCTCGCGCCTGTTTTTACGATAAACGTCCAATCAGCCGGTCCAAAAATGCGGCGCATCGGTCCAATTCCACAAGTTCTATGAATTCATCTGCTTGGTGGGCCTGATCGATCGACCCCGGGCCGCACACGACCGTTGAAACACCGTGCTCCTGAAAGATGCCGCCTTCGGTCGCGTAGACAACGACGTGGCGGGCATTGTCGCCGGTCAGGCCGCGGGCTTCGGTTTCAGCCAGTCCATCCGCTTCTTCGGAGAGACCGGGAACGTAAGCCAGTTCCTCGACCTCGATGCCGCAATCCCCGGAGATAGCCTGCATGTCGGGCAGCACCTGGCTATCGATGAAGGTCCGGTATGCCTCCAGCCAGGCCTCTTTGCTGTCCCCGGGCAAGAGCCGGAAATCCGTTATGAATTCGCAGTGTTGCGCCGTGATGTTGTGGGCCTCGCCGCCCTTGATGACACCGCTGTGCAGGGTCGTGTAGGGAGGCTCGAATGCGTTGTCCGGGTCCGCCTTCGCCTTGTTGTCCGCGGTTTGCGCGTCAAGCCAGGAAATGAGTTTGGCTGCGGCGGAGATTGCCGACACACCCCGGTGCAGCTGGCTGGAATGTGCCGGGTGCCCCGTGATCGTGGTCTTGTAGACGGCAATTCCCTTGTGTGCGGTGACGACTTTCATGTTCGTCGGTTCGCCAACGATCGCAAAGCTTGGGCGGGGGCCTTTGGCGAGCATATCCCTGACGAGCGGCGGCGCGCCGAAACAGCCCACTTCTTCGTCGTAGGAAAGCGCGATGTGAATGGGCCGCTGAAGATCCGCTGCTATGAAATCGGGGACCTTGGCCAGCACGGTCGCCGCAAATCCCTTCATGTCTGCAGAGCCGCGGCCATAAAGTTTTCCATTCGAAACCCAGGAGGCAAACGGGTCCTGGGACCAGGCCTGACCTTTAACGGGAACCACGTCCGTGTGTGCGGACAGAACAACGCCGCCGTCTTCCGAAGGGCCGATATGCGCATGCAGTGCGGCCTTTGTGCCGGTCTCGTCCGGAACGCGAATGCTGGTGACGCCGTATTCGGCCAGATAGGTTTCCACGAACGTGATGAGGTCCAGGTTGCTCCGGTCCGATACGGTATTGAAGGAGATCAGTTTCTCCAGCATTTCCCGCGGCGTGTAACGTTTGCTCACAAATTCTCCTGTGCCCGATGAAACACGTGTATGTGTGTGTGACCTAGTTTGGCGGGATGTCGAGCGCATCTAAGCTGCTCAAGGCAAAGATTTGCAAGGGCAATTCCTTTCCCCTGATTTTGATTTCGGCGGACTGTGCGCCGGGAACAGCCACGTTTGCCGCATCCGTTACATCCTTTGAGACCACAAGAAAACTCTTGTGGATCTTGTTCTCCGTTTCCAGCCGGCTCGACGTATTGACCACGTCGCCAAGCGCCGTCAATCCGCCGTTTGTGCCGGCAGCGCCGATCCGTCCGAGGATTGCCGGTCCGAGATGCAAGCCGATCCCCAGCCGGATCGGATCCTGGAACTGCGGACCCTTTTCCGCTTCCAGTGCCTTCATGACGTTTTCGATGCGGCGCGATGCGCGCAGGGCCTGGCGGGCGCCGGTTTCCACGTCGCTGTCCATTCCGAAAATGGCCATGATCCCGTCGCCTATGAACTTGTCGACAAAGCCGCCTTCCGCTCGAATGGCCGCCGAGGCCTGATCGAGATAGTTGTTCAGCAGATGCACCACGTCATAGGCAAGCTGGGACTCGGTAATGCGTGTGAAATTCCTCAGGTCCACGAACATCACGACGACATCCTGCTCGACACCCCAATAATAGGCATCCTTGAGATTTTCGGCGGTTTCCGCCTTGGCCTTGACCGGCACGAGCGGCAGCACCTCGAGGTTCTGCTGCGGGCGGATCTGGCAGGCGAGCCTGACGTCCTTGTCTGCCGATATCCTGGCCAGCACCGCTTTTTCGGCCGTTCCGGGTGCGGCAAGATCGGCACTGCCGTCGAGAACCTTGACCCTGCAGGTGGAGCAACGCGCCCGTCCGCCGCAGACCGACGCGATCGGCACGTCGTTGATACGGCTCATCTCAAGCAGGGTTGCCCCGGGTTTGGCCCGGATCGACAGGCTTCCGGGGTATGTGATCGTGAGCTTGCGCGCTGTCAGGTTGAAAACGTAGCGGAGCAAGATGGCCACGAGGCTTGCGGCAATGAGGCCGAAGACGACGGCGCGTGCTTCGATCACGAAGGTCGTCAGCCAGTCGAACTGCTCCTCTGTCACCTTGAGCTTGACATCCTTTGCCAGTTCAAGCCGCCGGGCGCCCTCGATGAACCCCCAGAGCGCAACAACAGGCAGGGCGACGGCAAACCCGAGGGCGGCGTATCGCAAGCGGTGGTACAGGGGATAAAGCCGCAGCCAGAAATGCAGGCCGATCATCGCGTGAGCCCATACCGCCAGCAGCAGCAGGGACTGAGTCACTCCGTGCTGAGGCCATAAAATTGTGAGCATCTGGTGATAGGTCGGTGAAAATCCGAACTGGTTGGCCAGTCCCATGGTCGTGCCCACATGCGGAATGAGCGACCAGGGGATATAGAGCCCGAGAACAAGTTGTGCGAATTCCCATGGCGGCATTTTCAGCGTGCGCCGTTTCCCGGTCCGCCAAAGCGCCAGGAAAACATGGGTAACCACCGCCAGCATCAGCACGGTTTCACCGATCTCGCTGCGCCAGATGCGGTAGTGCCACACCGATGCCTTTTCCATCGCATCGACCGAATAAATACCAAAGGCGTGATTCGAAAAGTGGCTGAGACAATAGGCAAACAGGATCAGGCCGCTCCAAAGGCGCAGCCGCTGCCGCCAGTTGCCCCACGACGGACCCGCCTTCTTTTTGCGTTCTGCAGTCGCCGTCTTGACCGGGGCGGATGCGGATGTGCTCATGCAGTCCTCCCGGTCGGTGTCTTGTGCACGGATTCGTGTTCCCAGTCAGGTTTGGTCTGGAAAATCTCTGACCCGAGATCGGGGCCGGGTCAACCCGAATAGGGGAAACTGTGTTCCGGGACTTGCATCCCTTTGCGGGAACCGTAACTTTCCGCTCGTTGATCCGCGCGGAAGGGAAAATCATGAAGGTCTACGGCATCAAGAACTGCGATACGGTCAAGAAAGCGCGAAAGTTTCTGGAAGAGGCGGGCGTTGCCTATGATTTTCACGACTACAAGAAGGACGGCGTCAACGGTGACCGGCTGGCGGCCTTCGTTGCAGAATTCGGCTGGGAAACGATCCTCAACAAGCGCGGCACGACCTGGCGCAAGCTGGACGACGCCACCAAAGAGGGTGTGACCGATGCAGCATCGGCGATTGACGTCATGATCGAAAATCCCTCAACGATCAAACGGCCAATCGTGGAAGGTGAGGCAAAGAATTTCGTCGGGTTCGATCCCGTGTCGTGGGAGATGGCGCTCGAGCTTGGCGAGCTGAAGTAACGGCGCGCACCGGGTCGCGCCGTCAGGCGTTTCCGGATCACGGCAGAAAGCCAGTCCGGATCACCAGGTTCTGCGCGGACCGGTGTCGATGTGGTAATGGCCGGACGCATAGTATTTGTATCCGCCGACCTCCGGCTGCGATTTCAGGAAGGCAATAATGGTGGAGGGATCACCGCGGACCGAAAAATCCACCGCCTGGCAATTGAGGTGATAGGAATTGCGCGCGCCGCCCTTCCGCCAGTTTTCCAGCCACCAGCGCTTTGTCGAGTGAACAGTGACCTCCCCGTATCGGCTTGCGACGCGGTTGAGAACCTTCTTGAGCTTTCGTGGAACGCACCAGGATGAATCGTCATAATCGATCGAGCTGTGCGAGGCGGTTGCCCATCCCAGTCCGGTGACCCCTGCGACCGTGCCGCATCCTGCAAGCGTGAGGGCAAATCCGATGAAGAATATCCAGGCAAAGAGGCGTCGGGGCATGACTGGCAGCCTTGTTGAATGTGTTGCGATATCCCCCGCGCGAACGTTCCTGCAATTTGATTAAAATTGTGATGAAAAACGTGGTTAACGAAGCTAAGAAACAAATGTTTCAGAGAAGGGAAAAGTCTGATACAAATGTCTCAAATTCGCATCGTGACCACTGCTCGGATTGATATACATGTCTCACGTTTTTCCACGCCACACCAAAGCCAGTCCACCCGTCGCCGATCGTGGAGAGGGTTGTTACATTGTTGATAAGTCGGGGAAAAAATACTTTGACGGATCTGGTGGTGCGGCCGTGTCCTGCCTGGGCCACAGCGATCCGGACGTGACCCGCGCGATCAAGGACCAGGTCGACCGGGTCGCTTTCGCACACACCGGCTTTTTCACCTCCGAACCTGCCGAGGAACTGGCTGACCTGCTCGTCTCGAAGGCGCCGGGAAATCTTGACCGGGTCTATTTCGTCTCGGGTGGATCGGAGGCGGTCGAGGCTGCGCTCAAGCTCGCGCGCCAGTACTTTCTGGAGAAGGGAGAAACCTCCCGGCATCGCGTCATTGCTCGCCGCCAGAGTTACCACGGCAACACGCTCGGAGCGCTGGCAACGGGTGGCAATCAGTGGCGGCGGGAACCGTTCTCGCCTCTCATGATCGAAACCACCCATATCGCGCCCTGCTATGAATATCGCGGTCGCGGTGAAGACGAGACTGCATTTGAATACGGGCAGCGCGTTGCCGGCGAACTGGAAACCGAAATTCTCAGGCTCGGACCCGAGAACGTCATGGCCTTTGTTGCCGAGCCGGTCGTCGGTGCGACGGCTGGCGCGGTCCCGCCGGTGGAGGGGTACTTTAAACGGGTCCGCGAGATCTGCGATACCTATGGTGTGCTTCTGATCCTCGATGAGGTCATGTGTGGCATGGGCCGGACCGGATCGCTCTTTGCGCATGAACAGGACGGCATTACCGCGGACATCCTGTGCATCGCCAAGGGTCTGGGCGCTGGCTACCAGCCCGTGGGCGCAATGCTGTGCACCGACGAAATCTACCGGGCAATCGAAACCGGGTCCGGGTTTTTCCAGCACGGCCACACCTATATCGGCCACCCGACAGCCTGCGCCGCGGCATTGGCGGTGTTCAGGAAACTGAGCAGTGGGCTTGCGGAGCGTGTTTCGCCCATGGGGGACAAGCTCGATCAGGCGTTGCGGGACGCGTTCGGGCAGCATCCCCATGTCGGCGACCTGCGCGGGCGCGGACTTTTCCGGGGTATCGAACTTGTGGAAGACAGGTCAAGCAAAACCCCCTTCGAGCCGGCAGCCGGGATCAACAAGAAGGTCAAGAAAGCTGCCTTCGAGGCCGGTCTCATCTGCTACCCGATGGGCGGGACGATTGATGGGGTCAGAGGCGACCATGTTCTTCTGGCGCCGCCGTTCATCCTCGAGGACACGCATGTCTCGGAAATCGTTGACAAGCTGGACACGGCCTTCAAATCGGCCTTCCAGTGAGACCGTCAAGACAGGGACTGAACAGAAACCGGTCATGATGCCGGAATGATTACGAACGGGTGATCTTTGAATTAAAAAAGCTTAATATTACAGAGAGTTAAATTGAAGCGCGCTTAAGCATGGCCATCTCTGAGTTCACATGAATGAAGGAGATGGACATGGCATACATTACCAACGAGCAGATCGAAGCGGCATCGGACAATCACAAGTCCGGTATCTGGAGCCGGATCGCGGCAGGCTTCGTGTCGGTCACCAACCATTGCTACGAGCAGGCAAAGCATCGCCTGCCGGTCATGCACGAGAGCGAACTGGCAGACAAGGAAGGTGCCGGTAACGAGCGCCTTGCCGATAGCGCTTATGAGAGCGAACTGGATGTGGAGAGGAAGGAACGCTCCGATTCAAGAGGGTATCTGAGCCCGGAGCACTACAACTACATGTACTACTGAGGGAACTGCCCTGGGCCGGCATGAGGC
>NZ_JASHJI010000023.1 GCF_030733265.1 Roseibium sp. MMSF_3412
ACGGAGACCTTCACCTATGTCGCCAGCGACGGTGCGGGCAATTCCGAACCGGCAACGGTGACGATCACCATTGAAGGCTCGCACGACAACACCGCGCCGGTTTCTGCCGACGATGGCTATACGGTCGACGAGGACGGTCTGCTGACCGGCGAGAACCTTCTGGCCAATGACACGGATGCGGACGGTGACGCACTTTCGATTGCTTCTGTCAACGGCTCGTCGGCGTCGGTGGGGTCTCAGATCGTGCTTGAGTCCGGTGCGCTGCTGACGGTCAACGCCGACGGCACGTTCTCCTATGACCAGAACGGTGCGTTCGACGATCTGGGCGATGAGGAAACCGCAACGGAGACCTTCACCTATGTCACCAGCGACGGTGCGGGCAATTCCGAACCGGCAACGGTGACGATCACCATTGAAGGCTCGCACGACAACACCGCGCCGGTTTCCGCCGACGATGGCTATACGGTCGACGAGGACGGTCTGCTGACCGGCGAGAACCTTCTGGCCAATGACACGGATGCGGACGGCGACGCACTTTCGATTGCTTCGGTCAACGGCTCGTCGGCGTCGGTGGGGTCTCAGATTGTACTGGAGTCCGGTGCGCTGCTGACGGTCAATGCGGACGGCACGTTCTCCTATGATCAGAACGGTGCGTTCGATCAACTGGGCGATGAGGAAACCGCGACGGAGACCTTCACCTATGTCGCCAGCGACGGTGCGGGCAATTCCGAACCGGCAACGGTGACGATCACCATTGAAGGCTCGCACGACAATAGAAGTCCGGACGCAGTTGATGATGCGTTCAGTGTCGCCGAAAGCGGTTCCATTTCGGCCAACCTGTTTTCCAACGATACGGATGCCGACAACGACGCCCTCACGGTCGTAGACGTCAACGGCATTGCCGCCAACGTGGGCAGCGAGATTACTCTGGCGTCCGGGGCACGGCTCACGGTCAATGCAGACGGTACGTTCGACTATGACCCGAACGGCGCATTTGACGGGCTTGAGACGGGCGAAACCGGGGCTGACAGTTTCACCTACCAAGTTTCCGATGGCCAGGGTGGTTTCGATACGGCGACGGTGAACCTGAGCATTGACGGCGAGACGCCTCCCGCTGATGAACCACCTGCCGACGACCCGCCTCCGGACAAGCCTCCAGTCGAAGAACCGCTTCCAGATCCGATCCCCGGGACGGACAAGCCTGTCGTGATTGATTTCGAAGGTCTGGCGCCCGGCGCCTACACCGGAGAAGCAGGGTTTTCATTGACGGGTGTCGACGTCGCCACAGAAGGACAACTTTCCGGGAACCTTTCCGGCGCCACCACCGGTTTCACGATCACGGCCGGCGGTTCGGATTTCGATCTCGACAGTCTTCTGCTTCAGTCGGAAACTCGCCGCGCGCGGGTTAAGATCGAAGCCTATGACGATGGAGAACTCGTTGGCAGTGTGAAGGCCCGGATCAATTCGAAAGGTGTGTTTGAACTCGAACTCGACGAGAGGTTTGACAGTGTCGACGAGGTCGTGGTGACGTCGCGCCGGGACAAGCCTTTCTATATCGATGACGTGTCGCTGGTGTTGGAGGCCGGGGGAGCCGTCGGTGGCAATGCGGATCCGGTCGCCGCCAATGACATCTATGCGACCAGCGAGACCGGCGTGGTCAGCGGACGCCTTCTCGACAATGACAGCGATGCCGACGGTGGAGAAATCACCCTGCAGACCCTGGCTGGCCGTTCCGACGGGACAGCAATGCTTGCGTCCGGTGCGGTTGTCACATTCGCGAGCGACGGCACGTTCACCTATGATCCGAACGGCGCGTTCGATCGACTTTACGAGGGCGAAACGGCAACCGATGTCTTCGTCTACGAAATGTCAGACGGCAACGGAGGCACCGACACGGCGGAGGTCGAGATCACGATTGAAGGCGAAGGTGCCGCGCCCGTTGAAACGCATATCGGCTTCGAAGACGGGTCGCCCTGCCGCTGGTTCGATGAAGAAGACGAGTTTGTTTTTGCCAACACCTATGTGACGAACCGTTCGCGCGGCGTCGCGGAGGGTGATCTTGCAGGACGCAGTTACGGTGACAGTCTGTCCTTTGCGCGTTCCGACGGCGAGAGCTTCGATTTCGAGGAGGCCGTCTTTACGCTGATCGGACGGGGCAAGACAACGGTGACAATCGAAGGCTACCTGGATGGCGAACTCGTCGGCGCGGAAGACTTCCGTTTCCGTGCCAACAAGGAAAAAATGCTATCGTTGTCGGACGAGATATTCGATGAGGTCGACGAGGTTGTCGTAACGTCCAAGTATGGTGTCATTCTCGATGACATGACGCTGCTCGTCTGATCCGCGAGGCAACCGACCCGGTTCGCCTCCGCGTACCGTTGCCGTTATCCGTCAACCGATCAGGAAACCGGGAAGATCGGCAGCGCTTTCCAGCACGATGTCCGCATGCGGTTCGAGATCTTCACGCCGGCTGGTGCCTGTCAGGACGCCGATCGTCAGGCCGGCACCGGCTGCGCGCGCCATGTCAATGTCGTGCATGTTGTCGCCGATGACGGCAATTCGTGAGGCGGGAAGATCAATCGCAGCCGAAAATCCGTGCACCATTCCAGGTTCGGGCTTTGGGCCGTGACCTGTGTCGTAGCCGGTGACGAAGGAAAAACGTGGCTCCAGTCCGGTGCCGGCGAGAAACGCGCGGATCGCTGCCTCGCTGTCGCTGGAGGCAACACCGAGTGTGTAGTTGCGTGCCCGGAGTGTGTCGACAGCCTCACGTATCCCAGGCAAGGGCTCTGAATCATGCATCCTGTCGATGAACAGTCGATCAAGCTTCGCTGTCAGTTCCTCAAGCCCGAAACTGGCGCCGCCGGCGATCCAGGCCTCGGCGATCTCCTCCGTGTTGCCGGCGGCAAGCAACGAGCCTGCTGCCGGTTTGCCTGTTGCCGGGTCGAGGCCGGAGGCCAGAAGAAAGCGCTCGGTGTCCGATGGTTCATCCCTGGCGGCGATGCTTGCGGCTTGCCGGTAGACCGGTCCCCAGGTTGCATCGAAATCGAGCAAGGTGCCGTCCTTGTCAAAGAGGACTGCGGTGATTTCCGCTTTCCTTCTGTGCAAATCTTCTGACGTCATTGGCTGGTCTTGATCTCCTTGTAAGTTTGTGTGGCTCAAGCTTAGTCGCACAAGTTCCGGCGGCGATGCTACCCGTGTTTTCTCCGCATGATCTGTATTCGTGCCAAATTTCCCATGCGACGCGGGACTTCCGCGAACCCATCGCCCTTGAAGACACGCAGGGGATTGCCGCGCTCCAATCGGCGGTGCAAGCGGTTTTGCGCTGACCGGTCATTGGCACGGCTTCCCTCCTGCCTCAGCACGAAAAGCATCCTGAGCCGGTCGAGCGCAACTTGGCGGTTCCTGTGCTGTGAGCGTTCATCGGTCGAGGCGGCGGCAAGGCCGCTCGGCAGATGCGTGATCCGGACGCCACTGTCGGTGGTGTTCTGGTGCTGACCGCCAGGTCCGCCAGAGCGGAATGTCTCAATCCTGAGTGACCCGGTGTCCAGTTCAAATTCCGGTGCATCGGACCACTCCACCTCGAAGACACCGATGAACCAGTTCTGCCGCTTGTGATGCGGACGGAACGGGCTTTTTGAGACCCATTTTATCGTGCCCAACCAGTTTTCGGCGAATTGAGCGGCGCCGGAACCGATTACTGTCACCAAGGCAGAGGAGGGGTCTTTGCCACGGGTGCGTATTGCGACTTCTGCCGCAAAGCGCAGTTCTGCCTGATCTGCTTCGGCTTTCATCCGGCGCAGGACGTGCGCGACGGCCCGCTGGCATTCGCGCGGCCCGTCTCCGCTTGTCACGAGCAGATGTTTGCGAAGGGAAGCCGTCATCTTTCGCCCCTTCGTCTGGTCATCCGGTTCCGCTTTTCCCGCCTGGCGGTCAAAAGGTCCTCGCTGATCGCCTTCTTGAAGGTCAGAAGCGGTTTCAATGTCGCCGCACAATCGGCAAGCCTGTTGGAGCGCAAATCTTCCAGTACCTGGCCGGGGTCCTTATAGGCGCCCGGTGCCTCCTCAACCAGAAGCTGACGGTCCTCGCAAAT
The DNA here is from genome assembly GCF_030733265.1 of Roseibium sp. MMSF_3412. Lineage (GTDB taxonomy): Bacteria > Pseudomonadota > Alphaproteobacteria > Rhizobiales > Stappiaceae > Roseibium. The sequence continues at coordinate 4,091 of NZ_JASHJI010000023.1, forward strand.
CACCTGCCCGCCGAACGATGTGCGCACGAGGCCCTCCCGTTCCGACCGGGTTGCGCCCGCGCGCCCGGTCATCGACCGGCGATCGTATTTGCGCCCCGAGCCGTGGGCCAGCGAGGCAAGCGCTTCGAGCTTGTCCATCCGGGGAGCCAGCAGATAACTGAATGCGTCCCTCGACCCGGCAAGCGGAACCAGAGGGCCGTCGGCTTTCGCGGCTCCCTTCCTGTGCAGCAGCAAGCCCCGGTAGCCTTCGATCAGGTTGTGAGGTGCATCACAGATCAGGCGCAGGTCGGCGCGCAGTGCCCCGGCGGCCCTCTCGGCGATCAACAGCCTGTTGAGGCTGGCCCAACGCACCGCGTCACCATGCGCGGAAAGATAGGCCTTGCCTGCAGGCCCCTCCGGATCAAGCCCGGAAAACCCGTTCAGCGCAGACCCGAACACCGCCGTGCCAAGCGACCGGGACCCGGAATGCACCAGCAGCACCAGGTCTCCCTTCTTCAGATCCAGATCCGCCGGAAGGAAGCTCTCGTTTGCCTCGTCCACCATCTGCAATTCGCAAAAATGGTTGCCGCCCCCAATGGTGCCGAGAGCCTTGGGATGGAGGTCGTGCGCAAGACCTTGAGCGGCAAGGCGTTCGCTTGCGTCTCCGCTCCACGGCCCTTCAAGCATGCGGAACTTCTGCGCCGCCTTGTCAATCCGCAGCTTTCGGGCCGGCAGGTCGAGCGCAAAGAGGCACATGCCGCAGCCGATATCGTTGCCGATCAGCTGAGGATAGATGCGATCTGCCAGGATTGCGCTGCCAACCGGCCCGTATTTGCCCGGATGCAAATCCGGAAACGCAGCGACCTGAGAGACGCCGGCCATTTCAGACACGTGGTCGAGCTGCTCTTCGGCGGCGCCTTCGATCCAGGTCTTGCTTGAATAAAATCGATGGACGGGCGCAGCATCAATTGATGGCGACGGCCCCTCCGTTTGAGAAGTGCCCATTTGGGAACCTTTTTGAAAACAGGGTGCGTTTCGGGTGCAAGTCCAGCTTGCCCCGGAGTGCCTCAACCGCACCGCATACGCGGATCAGTACAGGTTTGCCGCCTTCTTGGGCGCGCGCAACATGGTCGTCATGTGTCCTGGTCCCGTTTTCAAAAACTGTCGCACAGTCTGGTGCGATGCGAGCTAGATAAGCGCGCCTGAGTCCGTTCGCAAGCGGCAAGACGCATTATCAGGGGTTTTGCCTGTCCCTGTTGCCGGCCTGCAACGCGCCCGCAAGCCAGGTTTTCCCGCCCGGCCGAAATGCAAATCAGGCGCACCCTTGGATGCGCCTGATGCCTTTCAGTCCGCTCGTGTCCGGTTCCGGACAGTTCCGTCAGAGATCCTTCGCGGCGGTCGTGCGGATCTTCTTCCAGTTCTCCTCAGCCTTGGCGATGGTACCGGCCTCATCCTTCTGGAACGCGCGGAAGATCTCCTCGTTCAGGAACAGGTACAGCTTGTCGTCGACAATGGCGGCGTATTGCGGATCGCCATCGAATTTCTTGCCAACGGAGACACCGAATGTGCAGAAGCCACCGTTCTGGGGCAGATAGGCCGCCGGATCGGCGGTGAATGTGTCCATGGTTTCCTTCGACGAGAAGTAGTAGGCAACACCGTCGTGAACCGCGGTGTGATTGGCCGCACCATCGATCCGGTTGCCGAGATCGACGAAGGCGACAGGGTCGACGCCGTGCATGCCGAGCGGAGCTCCGGCGGCGGTCAGGCCGTTGGATGTGTTGTACTCGTCCGCTGCAAAGCCCGGGCTGGAGAGGGTGGCGACGCCAAGCAACGCTGCGGCGATGAGTGTTTTTGAGAAGGACATGTTGATTTCTCCTGGTCTGGATCTGAGGTCTGCTGGCGTTTTTTTTTACCAGCCGAGATCACCTTGCGTTCAGAAGGGCGAGAGATCCATGCGCGAAACATCGCCTGAATTTGCAGATCGTCCGGACCATGCCGGAAAACGAAAAACACCGGCCGAAGGCCGGTGTTTTTCTTGCGACAGGTCTGGAAGGGGAGGCGCAGCTTGTTTGTGTCGTCTTCACGCCGCCTGTGGTGCGCCGGTCTCGGGTTTGTGCAGGGTAACGACCGTCAGGACAGCGAGCGCGTTGACGACATAATAGGCAAGGTCGATGCCCTTGAAACCGAGCACGAATGGTGCTGCCAGAAAGACCACACCAACCGCGAAATCGACGATCAGGTGGAACGAATACGGCAGGACCCGGATGAGGCCGGTTTCGTGGTCGGTCAGGATGGTCAGGATCAGCGCTGCAACGCCGGTTGTGACCGAGAGCCAGAAGGCGAGCGGATTGGACTGTCCGAGACCCAGCAGCATGGGCAGTGCGATGAGGCCAATGGCGACCGGATAGTCGAGATAGGCGTGGATGGTCTTCGTGACAAAGCGGATGTTCATGTCGTGCTCCTTCGTTGAGACGGGTGGGAGGCGTGTGCCCCATGAGCCTCAAGATGATCCGCCCATGTCGATTGTTCCATGCACGAAAGTCCCTCAAAATTGACTGATCGTCCGCCGGGCTTGCGCTGCAACAACAGAAGCCGCAAAAAGGTGCAGGTCGATATTCGAGAAGACCAGACATGAAAAACGATGCCCTTAGTCAGATCCTGGATGCCCTGAAGCTGCGCGGATCTATCTACTTTCACACGAATTTCTCGCCGCCCTGGGCGGTGGCTGTTCCGGCCTTCGGCCATGTCGCCCGCTTTCACATGGCCATGCGCGGCTCCTGCTGGCTGAAGGTCGCGGGCTACGCGGCGCCCATCTATCTGGCAACCGGCGATCTGGTGGTGATCCCGCATGGAGCTGCCCATGTACTGTGTGACGAACTCGGGCGCGAGGCGACGAGTGTCGACCGTGTTCTGCAGGAAACCGGATACACGGGCGAAGGCGCGCTCTATTACGGCGGACCGGAAGAGGAGCAAAGCTGCAAGCTGTTTTGCGGGCATTTCGAATTCGAGGATGGTTCCGTGCATCCGATCCTCGACGCGTTGCCGCCGGTCATCCATGTTCCCAATACCGAAACGCTGAACGCCCACTGGCTGGAAACGGTCATGCGCTTTGTTGCCAGCGAAGTACGCGCAAACCTGCCGGGAGCCGATGCCATCGTGCACCGGCTCACGGAGATTATCTTCATCCAGGTGGTGCGCACCTTTGTCGATCAGGAGGGTGACAGGGCAGGGTGCCTGGCCGCCGTTCTCAATCCGAAGCTGGGGCGCTCCATGTCCCGGATACATTCAGCGCCTGAGCAGCAATGGACCGTGGAGACGCTGGCACGGGAGGCGGGCATGTCGCGTACCGTTTTTGCGGAACGCTTTACCGATCTGGTCGGCATGACACCGCTCGCCTATGTCACGCACTGGCGCATGGAAAAGGCGCGCCGGGATCTACGCGATACGGACCTGCCGCTGATCGATATCGCGGAGAACATCGGCTACAGCTCCGAGGCCGCGTTCAACCGCGCGTTCAAGCGCCAGTTCAACCAGACCCCCGGTCAGATGCGGCGCATGGCTTTAGCTCATACGGGTAACGCGACAAGTGAAATCTGATTTGAAGCCGCTATCTATTTTGTGAATTGAGTAATCTGTCGATAGTTTTTCATAGTGTGACTTCCACCACAGACCGTCTTTCCCGGTTGCCTATTTTGGCTTTGTCTTTGTCAGGAACGGGCATGCGGCTGAGGAAGCAGAAATGCCGTTCAATTGAAAAACTTGTTGGCATTGTTTTGCCGCGGCCAATCCGGCCTGGTCGACTGAGCGACGGCTCGTTCAGTCTAGAAAATTGCAGGAATGAATTATATGCCTTTGACTATTGGGAATTTTAGCGTCGCTTGCACTGTCATGGCCGGTTTGTTTTGCCTGGGCACCATGAACGTCACTGCCAGTGCGCAAGAAATGAATGCCTTGGCACTTTCGAACGGTGCCGTATTGAAATCCTATACATCGGAGTATGGCGGACGCGGCAGTTCGGAATGGATTGCTCTTGCACTCATCGACGGAAACCCGGCTGTCGGATGGTCGAGCGAGCAGTTCAAGAGTGCGCCAAACGAATTTCTTTTCGAGCTGGAAAGGGACTTTTCACTGAAGTCCTTTTCCTTCGACAACACACGCACGGACGAGCCGACCCATCCGGGAATTTCCGCCAAGTCAATAGAGGTCCATGTGTCGGCAGACAGCGAAACAGGCCCTTATCAGAAAGTAGTTTCCGGAGAAATTGCCGTCGGGAAGGTTTCCGAGGTTGCGTTGCCGGAGCCTGTCGCGGCGCGTTGGGTAAAGCTGGTCATTGCGGGCAATGGTGGTCATCAGGAATATACGGAACTGATGGAGTTTTCCGCATTCGGCACGCCGCTGGAAGAGCGTGCTCCCAGCCAGAATTTTTCAGGTGTCTATGACACCAATTGGGGGCGCTTCTTTCTCAAGCACCGGGATGGCGAACTTGATGGATGTTACGATCACGACTCTGGAACCTTCAGCGGAAAACAGGTCGACGGTCTGATGAACATCGAGTGGCGAGAAACGGGAGACCAATCCGGAAGCGCGGCACTTGCCATAACTGATGATGGAACCAGTTTTAGCGGACTCTGGTATGAAAATGCGCAGCTGCAGGGTACCTGGGCCGGCGTCTTGTCGACCGACCAGTTGTCGAAACCGGCCTGCGCCGTTTCTCTCGTTGAAGAGAAAAAAACTCAGGTAGCTGCGGCACTGGACACTTATGGTGTCGCGAAACTTTACGGTATTTATTTTGATTTCGATTCAGACGCCATCAAGCCAGCCTCGGCCAAAACGCTTGCGGACGTGAAAGCGTGGCTTGCGTCAAATCCGGGAAAAACAGTTGTGTTTGAAGGTCACACCGATGCCAAAGGAAGCGACGACTATAATCAGACTCTTTCCGCCAAGCGTGCCGCCGCCGTTGTCTTTTGGCTCAGCGCAAACGGTATCGACATGAACCGCCTTTCACACACGGGATATGGCGAGGCACTTCCGGTTGCCGACAACAGCACCGAGAACGGCAGAAGCCTGAACCGGCGGGTGGAAATGAAGGTTCTGAACTAGGTGCGGAATCCAAAGGGTTTGTCTACTCGAATTGAAGATCAGAGACCGGTTGGTGAGCACAAACAATCAGTCTCAGCATCGATGGAACGAACAGCCCGCACGGTGATTGGCAAGAGACCAGGATTTCAAGCGCCGGTTAAAGCGGACACCCGGTCAAATGCGGCGCGCGGGACTGCCTAGGCAGCGGATCAGATTGAGCGGCTTGTGCCGCGCCGGTTTTCAGGCGTTCGTAACGCAGTTGCTTTTAAATTTGTGATTTTCAGCTTTGCCATGGTTTCGTCATTCCGGACAAGCGCAGGGAAAGCTGCGCGCCGATCCGGAATCCTGAAATCATTTCGCGCCTTGGGCGCGGCATTTTTCGAAAAAATGGCTTTCCGGGTTCGCTTCGCTCACGCTCATGTCTGGATTCCCGATCGGTGTTCGGCTGTGCCTCACTTGTCCGGAATGACGTCGTTAGAAAATGTCCAACAGTGAAGAGTTAGTAGGCGTCACGAAAAGCAAAGGGGCGGAAAAATCCGCCCCTCAAGATCCTCGTCGTGGCCGGCCGGCTAGCCGATGATGCCGTTCAGGGTTGCGCTTGGGCGCATGACGGCGTCAACCTTGGCCTGCGGGGCATGGTAGTAGCCGCCCGTGTCGGCCGGTGCGCCCTGAACGCCGTTGAGTTCACCGACGATCTTGTCTTCATTGGTGGACAGCGCCTCGGCAATCGGCGTGAAGTGAGCTTTCAGGTCCGCGTCTTTGTCCTGGGCGGCCAAGGCCTGTGCCCAATAGAGCGCGATGTAGAAGTGGCTGCCGCGGTTGTCGAGGCCGCCGACGCGCCGCGCAGGAGACTTGTCGTTGTCGAGCAGACCTTCAATGGCCGTGTCGAGTGCATCGGCCAGGATCTGTGCCTTGGCATTGTCCTTGGCGTTGGCAAGATGCTCCAGCGACGCTCCGAGCGCGCAGAATTCGCCGAGCGAATCCCAACGCAGGTAGTTTTCCTCCTGAAGCTGCTGAACGTGCTTCGGGGCGGAGCCGCCTGCACCGGTCTCGAACAGGCCGCCGCCATTCATCAGCGGGACGATGGACAGCATCTTGGCCGACGTGCCGACTTCCAGGATCGGGTAAAGGTCGGTCAGGTAATCGCGCAGCACGTTGCCGGTGATCGCGATGGTGTCTTCGCCGCGGGCAATTCGCTCGGTGGTGTATTTGGCTGCTTCGGTCGGCGCCATGATCTTCAGGTCGAGACCGGACGTGTCATGCTCGGGCAGGTAGGCGTTGACCTTCTTGATCAGCTCCGCATCGTGGGCGCGCTTCTCGTTCAGCCAGAAGACACCCGGCATGCCGGAGAGACGTGCACGCGTAACACCGAGCTTGACCCAGTCGCGGATCGGCGCGTCCTTTGTGCGGCAGGCGCGCCAAATGTCACCTTCCTCGACCTCGTGCGAGATCAGCGTGTTGCCCGCCTCGTCGACAATCCGCATGACGCCGGCGGCCGGGGCCTTGAATGTCTGCGGGTGAGAGCCGTATTCCTCGGCTTTCTGCGCCATCAGGCCGACATTCGGCACGGTGCCCATCTTGGCGGGGTCCAGCGCGCCGTTCTCACGACAGAAGTCGATCACCGCTGAATAGACTCCTGCGTAGGAGCTGTCCGGAATGACGCATTTGGAATCGTGTTCCTTGCCGTCCGGACCCCAACCCTTGCCGCCCGCACGGATCAGGGCAGGCATGGAGGCGTCGATGATAACGTCCGATGAGACATGCAGGTTGGTGATGCCCTTGTCGGAGTTCACCATGTAGAGGTCCGGGCCGGTGTCCAGAGCCGCCTTGATGTCGGCTTCCACTTCCGCACGCTTGTCCGCCGGCAGCGTTGCGACCTTGGCTTCCAGGTCGCCGAAACCGAGATCCGGGTTGACGCCGAGTTCCGCGAAGGTTGCGGCATGCTTTGCAAAGACGTCTTTCAGGAATGCCTTGACGCAGTGGCCAAACAGGATCGGGTCGGAGACCTTCATCATCGTGGCTTTCAGGTGCAGCGAGAACAGCACACCCTTGGACTTGGCGTCCGCAATTTCCTTTTCCAGGAATGTTTTCAGCGCCCTGACGCTCATGAAGGTCGCGTCGATGACGTCGCCTTCTTCCAGCGGCCAGTCGGCTTTCAGAACAGTGAGGTCGCCACCTTTGGCGTCAAACTCGATCTTTGCTGTTCCGGTGGAAACCGCCGGGACTGTGACCGACTTCTCATTGGAGAAGAAATCGTTCTTACCCATCGTTGCCACGTGGGTTTTCGACGCGTTGGACCATGCGCCCATGCGATGCGGGTTCTTCTTGGCATATTCCTTGACGGCCTTGGGAGCGCGACGATCCGAGTTGCCTTCGCGCAGAACCGGGTTCACAGCGGAGCCCTTGATGGCGTCGTACTTTGCCTTGACGGTCTTTTCTTCAGCGTTTGCCGGTTCCGCCGGATAGTCGGGCAGCTTGTAGCCCTGCGCCTGCAGCTCCGCGATCGCTGCATTGAGCTGCGGCTGGGAGGCAGAGATGTTCGGCAGCTTAATGACGTTGGCGTCCGGCTGCTTGACCATCTGGCCGAGTTCGGCGAGGTCGTCAGACTGCTTTTGTTCGTCGGTCAGGTATTCGGGGAAATTCGCCAGGACGCGGGCTGCGAGCGAAATGTCCCTGGTGCCGATGGTAAGCCCTGCCGCCTTCGTGAAGGTGCGGATGATAGGAAGAAACGAGGCGCTTGCCAGCTCGGGCGCTTCGTCGACCTTGGTGTAGATGATATCGGCCATGGTGCTTACATTTCCCAGTGTTCGATGTGTTCGACGGGTGCTCACCAGGGGCGGGATCTGGCCCCCGGGATCGGAATTTCGCCTAGCGTATACAATTGTACGCAATCAAAAGCCAGCCCTTCGAAAGACAAAGACTGTTGATCGGCCACGTTCTAGCAAACAGGGGGGAAATGTCTATCGACAAGCGTCAGTGCGGATGGCTGCTTCTTGTCGCTTCGACTATTCCATGTGATGGCATATGCCCTCAGAAGCGGTGCGAGAAAACGCGTTTCGAACGCAAGGCCAGTGATGGGGTAATGGAATTCTGCCTCCTCCTCAAGCTTTCGCCAGCGTTTCATCCAGTTCAGATATTTGGGTATGACATACTTGAATTCGGTGACTTCAATGAACAGGACGTTCTGCAAATCGATCTTCCTGACATAGATGTTCTGAACGACGTTCCACGGGATCGGCTCGCTGAAAAAACGCGTGTCATGAAACCCGTCGGGCCCAATCAGGACAACGGGGTCCACCGCATTCCAAATTCTCTTCAGGTTCAAAAACGCGACCGCGCCACCACCAAACAAAGCAGCAAAACCGGTTAGGGCGATTTCAACGGCAATGCCGCCAGACGCGATCACTTTCAACGTAGTGAAACCGCCAAAAACCGCCAGGAGTGAGGAAACAATGAACCACAGAACCAGCGGTGGTACTGAACGTCTGATCTTGATCGTCTTGTCCGGATCGAATTCCATCGTTTTTAGGAGAAACCGGTTGATGGAGATTTCGCCTTCTTAAACCTCAGGTTTTAAGAAGGCGTTATGACATCGGATCGGTGTTCGGCTCTGCCTCACTGGTCCGGAATGACGGGATTTCGCCTTCGCCGCAGACAGGGCAACTGGTCTGTTCATGACTCGGTACGCCGCAGTCCACAGGCGTTGGCTATGCAATGCGTGAAGAACGGGTGGCCATCCTTCGAGACGGACCTTCCGGTCCTCCTCAGGATGAGGTTGCCTGAAATACACGCCATCCGGGCGCCGCAAAATTCAGCGACCTCATCCTGAGGAAGGCCGCAGGCCTGTCTCGAAGGATCGGCCGCAAAAACAAGACGCTGCTCTGTCGCCAGGGCGCGTCACGAACATGTTCATTTCATGAAAGAGTTCGAGTTCGCTCCGCTCACGCTGATGCCTGGTTTCCGGATCGGCGTTCGGCTGCGCCTCACTTGTCCGGAATGACGGCCACTCCTTTTGTCCTCCCGGACGGAGCGCAGCGAAGATCCGCGACCCTGTAAACTGCAGCGCTTCAGCTCCTGGCAAGGATCCGCGCTTACCGGATCCCTGCCTGCGCAGGGATGACAAGGACGATACGCGGCGCGCGCGGAGCCTGACGTCAGTTGTCGAAAGGCCAGGAGTGTTTCAGATAGATATATTGAAGTGCCGTCATTCTGGACTGGCAGGCAACGATCGCCGGACCGCCTCCTGTGCCGCCGCCCCATTGTGAGTACTCGTAGTCGCAGGTCCTGTCGCGATAGGTGATCCATGCCCTTTGCATGTCGCGCAGGGCCGGGAGGATCTGGGGGACGGTCGCACCGATTTCCTGCATTTCCCTGTCACTGGCCTCGGCTTTCTTGACCAGTGATCCGTAGATTTCGTTGAGCTTTTTGTCCCAGAACTCGGCCTCCTTGCTCCCGCAGGCAACCATGCCGACCGTCGTGCCGCCAAGGTCATTGGCGTTCTGGCAGACTTGCGAGGCGAGGCCGATACAGCCCTGTTCTTCAAGTGCCGTTTTTGCCGTTTGAAGACAGGCATCAAGCGGTTGGCTCGAGTAGTTGACCTCCTGCGCGTTAGCGGACAAAGCCCACGACGTGCTCAGCAATAGAAGAGCCATAATCTGCGGTCTGAACATGCTAGGCCTCCGGAACGGTTCTGCCAGGGATCTGTCTAGCGCTTCGCCCGACAGATACAGGGGACTTCAGTCTAAGGAGCATAGCACCGAGTTGGGAAGTCCCGTTGTCTTCTTAGTCCCGGAGCCTCTACGTCATCCCGGGCTGAGCGCAGAGGAGATCCGGGACCCAGTATTCCGCAGCTTATCGGTTTGGGCTGCGCAAGCCGTCAGGAACGCGTGGCCATCCTTCGAGACGGACCTTCCGGTCCTCCTCAGGATGAGGGAGCCTGACACAGGTCCCGATCAAGCGCCGCAAAGTCATACGACCTCATCCTGAGGAAGGCCGCAGGCCTGTCTCGAAGGATCGGCAACAGAAATATGACTTTGTCCGGAATGACGGAGTGCCATGCTTTAGGTCCAGACGCTTCTGCCACCCCGCAAAAAAAGGAGGCCCGGCAGGACGGCTGCGTGTCCTGCCGGGCTTCAGATTGTTGTGACGGAGGGCGCTACTAGCGGCCGCTGACGGCGTCGGCGAGGGCCGGGAAACGCACGATCTTGTAGGTGCCGAGAGAGGCATCCTCACCGCCGTTCAGGACCGGCGAGCGGTGCAGTTCGTTGATGGTCGCATAGACATAACCGTCCGCACCGATCGAAAAGCCATCCGGCCACGGCAGGTCTTCATCGGACTGGAACAGAACCTCGTAGCTGCCGTCGGGCCGGGTGACACCGATCGCATTGTCCGTCATCGCGGTGATGTAGACGTTGCCGCCCGTGTCGACCGTCGAACCGTCCGAGATCGGCTTGTCGCCGTAGCGTTCCACGCGCTCGGCAAGGTCTTCATCGGTGAGGTCTTCATTCAGAAGGTCGGCGGTGCGGACCCGGTACATGGCGCTGGCCGTCATCGGGGCGAAATAGACCCAGGTGTTGGTCGGATCGACCGTGATCGGGTTCACGCCAATCTTGGCCGGATTGCCGCCGAGCAGGATCTCGCGCCCGTCGATCACCATGGGCGTGTCTTCCGGCGTGGTGAATTTCGAGCCTTCCAGGACGCGGCGCGACCGGCCTGTTTCCAGATCCACGATGATCAGTGCCGAGTTCGCACCATCTCCTGTATCGGAGATGTAGATGGCCTCGTGATCGCGGTCGACGGCGAGATCGTTCAGGAACGAGGTCGGCCGCGCGACCGGGGCGCCGATATAATGGATCGCGTGCAGCTGTTCCGTTTTCGTGTTCCAGCCGACAACGCGGCCGGTCTGGTTGTCGCCCTGACCGTCCAGCATCCACAGGATACCGTCCCGGTCGGCGCGCAATCCGAGTACCCCTTTCAGGCCATCACCGTCGTCCTGTGGCGCTCGGGCCCAGGCCTCGCTCGGATAAGGCTTCGTCGAACCGTCCTTCATCACTTCAACGACACGCAGTTCCGGACCATAAAATTCATGAACAGACATGAACATGCGGCCATCCGGCCCGATGGCCAGGTTGCCCGGGGGCATGGACTTGTCGAAGTCGAGATAGGTCTCGATGCCGTCTGCGGCGGCAGGAAGTATCAGGGCGACGCTGAGACCTGCAGCTGCCAAAAAGCGTTTCATGAGCTCCTCCATATGTTGATGGGGAGGGTTTAATTGTTCTAGATTTCGAACAGAACTCCTTGAATTTCTAAAGCAGCGTTAGAAAAAATCGAATGTATAGCATTGTGGACCTGCAAACCTTTGTCACTGTCGCCAGAAACAGCGGCATTACCTCTTCGGCCAGCCAGCTCGGGATTTCGACGGCGACCACCAGTCACAGGATCGCGAAACTGGAACAGGCGCTCGGCGTCACCCTGTTCCACCGCAACAGCCGGACCTTCCGGCTGACGGACGAGGGACAGGTCTTTCTGGAGCGCGTCGATGTCATCCTCGATGATCTGCAGCAAGCGGAAATGGAGGTCGGCAGCGGCACGGCGCGCCTGCGTGGTCATCTGCGCGTCACGATGTCTCCCTGGATCCTGTCGCGGTTCATCATGCCCGTTCTTGGCGAGTTCCGGCAGGCCAATCCCGATCTCACAATCGAATTCCTGGCTGTCGACCGCTTCGTGCCGCTGGTGGAGGAGGCGCAGGACTGTGCAATCCGGGTCGGTCAGCTTGCCGACAGCGCGCTTGTTGCGCAGAAACTGAGCGACAATGACAGGATCATCTGCGCATCGCCGTCTCTTTTGGAAAGCCACGGCGAACCGGAAACCTTGGACGACCTGAGGGACTGCCCCTGGGTTTGCCTGCCATGGCAGACCCGTTTCGACATGAATGACGCCGCGGGCCGCAAGCGTCCGTTCGCGGTCAGCAGAAGCATCGCGGTGTCAAACTCCGACATGCTGACAGCAGGGGCGGTGGAGGGGCTCGGCATTGCCGTGAAATCTCGCATGGCCGTCAAGGAAGAACTGGAGAACGGCGCGCTGGTTGAAGTCTTGCCGGGTTGCCTGCATGCGCCGGAGGCACCCGTCTGGTTCGTTTTTGCGGCCGAAAGCCGGTCCGGCCGCAAGACCAAGGCCTTTCACGAGGTGGCCAGGCGTGCGTTTCGCCGGTGATCTTTGTTGGCTTGCGCTTTTCATTTTTCAATGGAAGCGCTAAACCCCGCGTCATGAGCAAGAATGCAAAAATCAGAGACGAAGCCCGGGCCGTAACAGCCAGGCCGCCCGCCGTCATCCTGTGCGAGCCGCAGCTCGGGGAAAACATCGGCACGGCGGCGCGGGCCATGGCGAATTTCGGGTTGGTCGATTTGCGGATCGTCAACCCGCGCGACGGGTGGCCGAGTGAAAAGGCGCGGGCCGCCGCGAGCCGGGCCGACCACGTGATCGACAATGTCCAGGTCTTCGACAGTGTGGAGGCGGCCATTGCCGATCTCCAATTCGTCTATGCAACGACCGCGCGTTCGCGCGAGGTTCCCAAGCCCGTGCGCGGGCCCGGCGAGGCGGCGCTGAAGTCCGTTGAACTCGGCGAAAAGGGGCATGCGACCGGGTATCTTTTCGGCCGTGAACGCTGGGGCCTCAACAATGACGAAGTCGCACTGGCCGACGAAATCGTCACCTTGCCGGTTGACCCGGACTTTGCCTCTTTGAACATTGCCCAGGCAGTGCTTGTCTGCGCCTATGAATGGCGCAAGACCGCAACATCCGGCGCGCTTCCCTTCATCCTCTCGGAAGAAGAGCATCCCCCGGCGAAGAAGGAAGATGTCCTGCGCTTTTTCGAACATCTGGAAGGCGCGCTTGATGAGGTGACGTTCTTCCGTCCACCGGAGCGCCGGCCACACATGGTGCGCACGCTTCGCAACATTTTCCAGAAGGCAGAACTGACCGAGCAGGAGGTGCGTGCGCTGCGCGGCATCGTCGCCTCGCTGGAAAAGCGCGAGCCTCGGCCGCGCAAGGATCGTGGCGGTGAGGGACGTGGGGACTGAGAGCGACAAGACACTCGGCGACGGGCCGGTGTTGATCTTCGATTCCGGTCTTGGCGGCCTTACAGTCCTGCGCGAGGCGCGCTATCTGCTGCCCTACGAAACCCTGCTTTACGTGGCAGACGACGCCGCTTTTCCAATCGGCCGCTGGGCCGAGGAAGATCTCAAGGCCCACCTGCTGTCGCTGTTTGCGAACCTGATCGCAAAACACCGCCCGAAGGCGGTGGTGATTGCCTGCAACACGGCGTTTACGCTGGCCGGCGAGGCGCTGCGCAAGGCCCATCAAAAAACGCCCTTCGTCGGAACGGTTCCGGCAATCAAGCCGGCGGCGGAACAGACATCCTCGGGACTGATTTCGGTCCTGGCAACGCCCGGGACTGTGCGCAGAACCTATACGCGCAGCCTGATCGACAGCTTTGCCAGCCAGTGCCATGTGCGCCTGGTCGGGTCCGACATGCTGGCAGAACTCTCCGAACAGCACCTGCGCGGTGAGGATGTCACTGACGAAGCGCTGCTCGCCGAGATCACCGACTGTTTCCTGGAGCAGGACGACAGGCGCACCGATATCGTGGTGCTTGCGTGCACGCACTACCCGTTCCTGGCAAACCGTTTCCGGAAAATCGCACCTTGGCCGGTCGACTGGCTGGACCCGGCCGAAGCGATCGCGCGCCAGCTGGTCCGTGTTTTGGAAGGCAACGCGGCGCGCGCGCCGTCTGGTGAAGCGGACCGTGCCCTGTTCACGTCCGATCCGCAGGATCCAGGATTGTCGCGGCTTCTGGTGGGCTTCGGGCTGACGCTTGTTCGCACCGGTTGACCGGAAAGCGTTCTATGCGGCGAGGCTTCTGACGACTATGCCGTCGTCGGAGCGTTTGGCCGCGAGCTTGAGACTGCTGATCTCGTCGTTGAGCGCATCCGGGCGCAGTGTCAGTCCCCTGGACAGGCTGAGGATTGAAATGGAACACTGCAGCAGCGGAAACTGGCGGGTCGTGCCGAAGCGGTCCTGAGCTTCCATGTAGCCCTGTTCGCGGTGGACCGGTTCGTAAAAGCTCTCCACGTCGTCGCGGAAGGCGCGCTTTAGTGCAAGCATGCGGGCGGCGACGTCTGTCTGGTCCATTTGCTGAAATCCGGCGAAAAAGTCATCCCCGCCGATGTGGCCGTGAAATGTGCCTGTTCCGGAGACATGCCGTTGCAGCAATTCGCTGAACAGAATGATGGCGCGGTCGCCCTGCTTGTAGCCGTAAGTGTCGTTGAAGGGTTTGAAATTGTCGAAGTCGAGGTAACACAGATGACGCTCATGGGAGCCCTTGCGGGCGGCTTCCGCGATGTAGCGCGTGACAGCGCTGTTGCCGGGGAGACGGGACAGGGGATTCTGGTCCTGGGCCTCCTGAAGACGCTTTTCGTGAATGATCTTCAAAAGCGAGGTTGCAGACAGAAAACCTGCGTAGTGAAAGTTCTCGGTGAGGATGATTCCGTCGGAGTTGATCGACGAGGCAAATGTCACCAGCAGCATGTCGGCATTGGAATTGATGTCGGCGATCGGGCATGCGCGCACGAACGGCCTTATCGGGGCGTCCGGATCCAGATGCGGCTTCTCATCGGTGTTTGTGCCCGAATAGAGATACTTTTTCAGATCCCGTTCATGGACAAAACCGCGCGGTTCCTGATTGTCGTCGACAACCGGGATGGCATTTCCCTCCTGGTTGTGCACGACCATGTCCAGAAGCTCTCCCATGGAGGCCTGAAGACTGATCGTCGGCAGCTGGATCAGTTCGCCGCGTATCCTGTCCTGTTCACTGCGACGGTTCAAACCGGAATCCGGCCGTCGCAAATGGTCGTAGAACAGCTTCACCGAGGCCGGTCTGGAGATCGGCGCGGCGACGAACGCACCCTGTACAAGATCGCAGCCGATATCCCTGCAGGCCTTGAATTCCCGCTCTGTTTCAGTGCCTTGCGCAATCACGCGGGCGCCGAGAACGTGGGCAAGATTTGCCACCGTCGTCACGAAAAGCTTCCGGCGCGGATCGCTGTCCACATTGGCGAGGAAGAACCGGTCTATCTTGACGTAGTCGGGCGAAAGATCGTGCAGCATTCTCAGTTCAGAGGACGCTTGCCCGAACTCCACGAGTGCGATCATGAAGCCCGCGTCGCGCAAGTCATCCACGGCAACATCAACACCGTCGGCGACGGTGTGCCTGTAGCGCTCTGAAAATGCGAAGCAGATCTGGTGGGTCTTAAGGCCGGCATCAGCGACCTTCGCCGCAAACACCGACCCCGGATGAGGCTGCTGTCCGAGGTCCCGCCCGTCCAGTTTGAAAAAGAGCTTCGTACCCTGGGCGATGCGGAGTTTCTTGAAGCTGGAGAGGACCTTCTCAAAGAGCAGGACATTCAATTCGGCCAGAAAACCCCGCTCGAAGGCGATCTCGGTCATCATTTCGAATGTGCCGGTTGTGGTTCCGTCGGCGATCTGCGGCTGGGCATCGTAACCGTAGACAACGCCGGTTCCTATGTCGGCAATCGGCTGCAGCTCGAAATCAACCTGGTTGCAACAGGCGTCGGCAGACCGCAATTCGGTCAGCGAGCTATCCGGGCCCGTATCCTGCGGAGGATTGATATTGGCGTGCATGTTGGATCCTGGAAACAAGCCAGGGGCGCAAGAGCCCGACTTACGTAATCTATGACCTCAATTGCCACTGATATTAATATCCATGGTTGCAGGGTCGATTGCATAGTGAAAAATTGCAATTAATTTTTCCTAAATGTATGCATTGTTTTTCCGTTACGGCCGTTTTCGATCACGAGACCGCTTATCAAGCATCTGATATCGATTGTCTTTCGGTCACTTATTTTTGTCTGTTGAGGCTGCTTGCAATGCATGTTTATGGAGCTCTTGCAGGCGGACTTGTGGAAAATTTGCCAGCTGGATGCTGTTTTCAGCAGCCCCAGGTGCTTCGAATGGGTGGTCGGAAAGCATTCGGCCGGCGGCCGCGCGCACACGTCAGAAGGCCTTGGTTCCCCTGCATGAGGCGCAAGTGGACAACCGGCGTTGACATTTCGGGGCGATCGCTGTATCTCCGCGCGGTCCGGCGGGCTTTTGTCTTCCGGATCTACGCACCCGTGGGTGTTCAGCCGGCGCCGCTTGTTGAACCCCTGTCGATCCGGGCTTGGAGGCAGTCGCCTTGGGAACGGATAAAGGAGGGCGCGTTTCCTTTTAGAACAACAACGCGAATTCAAAGGAAACCGCGATGTCAAAGCGCCACAGCGTTAAATACAAACTCGACCGCCGGATGGGCGAAAACATCTGGGGTCGTCCGAAGAGCCCGGCCAACAAGCGTGAATATGGCCCCGGCCAGCACGGTCAGCGCCGCAAGGGCAAACTGTCCGACTTCGGTGTTCAGCTCCGCGCAAAGCAGAAGCTGAAAGGCTACTACGGCAACATCTCCGAAAAGCAGTTCCGCAAGGTTTATGCCGAAGCGTCCCGTCTGAAGGGCGACACCTCGGAAAACCTGATCGGCCTTCTGGAGCGCCGTCTTGATGCGATCATCTACCGCGCCAAGTTCGTTCCGACCGTCTTTGCGGCCCGTCAGTTCATCAACCATGGCCACATCAAGGTCAATGGCAAGCGCGTCAACATCCCGAGCTACCAGTTGCGCCCGGGCGACGTCGTCGAAGTGCGTGAGCGTTCCAAGCAGCTCGCGCTGGTTCTGGAAGCCGTTCAGTCCGCTGAGCGCGACGTTCCGGACTATGTCGATGCCGATCATTCCAAGATGACCGCTACCTACAGCCGCGTTCCCTCGTTCGCCGACGTACCGTACCCGGTACAGATGGAACCGAACCTGGTTGTCGAGTTCTATTCGCGCTAATCAGCGCCGAATATGGTTCTGGAGAGGCCCGCCCATTGGCGGGCCTTTTCGTTTGTCTGGTCGGGTGCTTACCTGGCGAGCATCACCGCAACACGGTCCGGTGTGCGCCAGGATTTTCAATCAAAACGGCTGCAGCGCCCTTTTGCCCGCTTGAGCGGCGGGCAATTCGTCCCGCTTTCCTGTGCTGGAATTCGAGCACCGTATAGGGCCGCTGCCAGAGCCATTCGCGGTTTTCAACCGCATTGACCTCCGGAACGGGGGTGGCCTCGTCGGTAAATGCGAAGAAATACAGGCAGAAATCGAAATCGGGCACATCCTGGCGTGACAGATACCGCATGCCGAGTTCATCCCGGCAGGTTCTGAACTCTGCGTCCAGATCATCGGTGCGCAGCGTGATCAGGCCAAGACGTGCACCGCCGCCAAGAGGCTGGGCTTCGTCGCCCTTGCGGGTGAGCGGGTTGCCGCCGAACGTATGCTGGATCAGCTCAATTGTGTTGCCTTGCGGATCTGCCAGATGGCTCATATAGGCAATGTCGCGAAACTGGTTCGGAGCGGTAACCTCTATCCCTCTGGCGCGCAGTTGCCGGTGTGCGCAGTCGAGGTCGGGGAGGGTGATGGCGATTTTCCAGTAGCGGTCGTTCCTGTCTGTCCGATAGGGCGCAGAATCGGTGCTGGCCGCGAATTCAAGCCGGGCATTCTCGCCGCCATAGCCAACAGCGACAGCGGAGGTATCCTCCATGCTCCGCATGCCAAGGATGTCGCAGTAAAATGCGGCGAGGCCGTCCGGGTCTGAAACGGTCAGTGCAAGAGCGGCGATTTTCGGGAGTGGCATGGGGCGAGATTCCCGGGAAGGTTTGGCTGGTTGACGTCAGTCCGGTTTGCAGTCGTTACAGCTGGCTGCCTTGCTTTGATAAGCCATGACGTTGCCGCGGCTATCCAGGGAAAAATCGCAGCAATCCTGAAAGAGCCGCAGCAGCTTGGCGCGACTGCTCTGCACGCGCGACTTGAGCGTTGAGTAGCTGATGCCGAGTTGTTCGGCTGTTACTTTCTGGGACGCACCCTCCAGTTCGATCTTTCGCAGCAGATAAGCTGCTTCTTCCGGCAACGCGTTGATAAAGGTTGCCACGCAGTCTTCAAGAATGTGTTTCCCGTATTCGTTGTCCTGCTCGTACCACAGATCAGTCTGACTTACCGGAACATCGACCTTCTTTCGGCGGTAAAAATCAATGATGGCGTTGTTGGCGATCTGAAAAAGCCATGCCCTGAGACTTTTGACGTCCTTGAGCGTGTCCAGGTTCCTGTGGGTCTTCAGGAGAATGTCCTGCAGCACTTCTTCCGCATCAGCAGGATTTGAAATCCTGGAGTTTAGAAATGCGGACAGCGCGGCGCGATATTCGGTCCAAACGGTTGCAAGGTCCCGATGCGGGGTCGTGTGCTTGTCGTTCGAGGTTGGTGTCACCATAATTTTCGCCTGAAAAAATCGTACATTTTCAATGATTTGCGAAATTTTCGTCGGATTGGTTCGTCTTTTTCGCGCGGCCAACGTCTAACAGGTCGAACATCAATAGAAAAGGATCGACACCATGATCAAGATTGTCAGTTTTAAGATCTGTCCGTTTGTGCAACGCGTCACCGCCATGCTCGAAGCAAAGAATATGGCGTATGAGATTGAATACATAGACCTGAAAAACAAGCCCGACTGGTTCCTGGAAGTTTCCCCCGTCGGACAGGTTCCGGTTCTTATTGCAGCAGATGGAACCGCTCTTTTTGAATCGGATGCGATCGTTGAATACATAGATGAAATCGCACCGCCCTTGCTGGAAGATCTTTCAGCGGAAGAGCGTGCGGTCAATCGTGCCTGGAGTTATCTAGCCTCGAAACACTACCTGGTTCAGTGCAGCACTATGCAAGCACCGGACAAAAACGTTTTGGATGAACGCGTCGCAAAGCTCGGCAAGTCATTTGCACGTGCCGAAAACCGGCTGGGTCATGGCCCGTATTTCGCCGGAGACAGGCTCGGCAATGTCGATATGGCGTGGTTGCCTCTTCTGCACCGCGCTTCGATCGTTGAACAGGTGAGCGGCTACGATATGTTGAGTGCGTTTCCAAAGGTCAAAGCCTGGCAACGTGTTCTCATGAATACCGGAATCCCGGAAAAGTCCGTTCCGGGAGATTTCGTCCGGAAGTTCTCGGATTTTTATCTTTCAGATCGGACCTGGCTGGGGAGGGGGGCGAACGAGAACGAGCGGCCGCCGGAAGCTCCAAGCGGTAACGCCGGCGGTGGCTGCGGCTGATGCCGAGCCGGCTACACCCGGCCGATATGTATCGGCCGGGTCAGCTGTCAGCAAGCGCCCGTCTTCACCAGTGCGGTCGCGCCGGAAGAAAGAGCCGCGGTCACCGACTTCCCGTTGTTGCTGAATGTAACCGACGCCCCCTCGATCTCCGATCCGGAAACGGTGATTTCGCGTCCGCCAGCGGTGTCGTCGACATCGATCGTGAACGCGATTTTTGCGCCCGGCTGCAGCTCGGCTATGGAAAGCGTGACCGCGTTGTCGCCGTCCCTGACCTTCGTGATGGCGGCAAGCGACTGGGCACCGCTGACAATCTCAAGAGGCTGGAAAACCTCGACACCGGCACCGGCGCCGGTCGTGTCGAAAATCAGGCCCGCCTTTGAGCCGGAAATGTCGAGGACAAGCTCCGATGCGCCGATCGGGCAACTGCCGACATTCTCGAAGGTGAATCTGTCCTTCGGTGCGCCTTCGTCAAAGCGCACGGATATGTCCGCATTTGCGGATGTTGCCAAGATCGCCATGAACATGAATGCGGCGGCGCAGCCTGCGGCCCGGTCGATCGTCACTCTGGGTGCCATGTTATCCCTTCTCCTTCGATTTGCTCTGTGCGATTGAAACTCCCTCCTGTTACGCAACTGAGCCGCCGATGGTTCGAGAATTCGTGAAAACCGAAAGGTCTGGATGAAAAATCAAAGAAGTCAGCATCTTAGGGCGTTACAAAACTCGTGCATCGTGAATGCCGCGCCGGTCTGCACGAAAAACGGCGGGCGCGCTGCCCGCCACGCGCTGTTGCAAAGATGCCAACGGCAACTGGACAGGCAATCCGGAACCGGTTGCCGCGTGCCCTCAGATGTCGTTGCGCGGTATTCGCAAGAGCTGGCCGGGAAAGATCACGTTCGGGTCGCTTAAGATGTGCCGGTTCGCTTCGAAGATCGGCTGGAAATTCGAGTTCCCGTATTGCTGCTGCGCAATCTGGGAGAGCGTGTCGCCCGGCTGGACCGTATAGGGCTGCCAGCCGCCGTAGCCGGGCAGGATCTTCGGTCCGAAAAGGACCGGGATGACGACGGAGGGACCGTTTTCATTCCCGGTGTCGTCCGCCAGCGTCAGGAAGAGCCTGTTGAGCTGGAACGTGTTTGTGTCCGGGATGTCGATCGACGCCTGAAACTGCCGCAGGCCGAGCGAGCCGACATTGGTGAAGGACGAATATTCATCATGCCCTTCCGACACACGGATCGTCAGTGTGCCTTCGAAAGCGGCGGCGTTGCCGGCTATCATGATCGTCGAACCAACCAGATCGAACGGCTGTGGCTGCTGAATGTCGAGTGTGACCGTCATTTCGAAACCCTCCCATGCCGCGCTGCCCGAACCAGGATTTTGTCTTCATGGGCAGGCTTGGAAAAGCGTACACCGGCATTGCGTGACCTGAACAGGTGCAACTCAATTTGCTACTTAGAATAGAAATCAGACAGGAAAAATCAAATTTACCAAATTCCTTAGAAGCTTGGATGCCGAAATTTATAGATCACTTGATGAATTGCAAAATTATCTTAATTATTTTGTTTATTTAAATAAATAACCTTAGGTCATCTTCTGGTTGTTGAGGGGGTTGAATTTGTCTTTGTTGTGTTTGGCCGTTGTTTTCGTCAAGTTTTAGCCATAGCCTGATATCGTTTATTTGTCACTTGTTGATGTTGCGGGTTGCTTCCTTGGCTGAAGTCGTTGTGCTGATGTCTGACTTGCTTCTCTCGGATTTGCGGAGAGGGAAGCCGACCGGAGCTGACGCGATTGAAATCGCGTCAGAGAGCAAACAACGCAACGCGCGTTCCAATTTTGATCTGGCAACGCCCAATCCGGAGGCGGGTGACAGCTATTTCGTCACATTTTTTCTGGACGAACAGGCCGGTGATTTTGCTGAAAGCATCAAGAAATTCGACGGAGTTTTATCCGTCTATGTGAAGCCCGATTTGGGACTTCCGTAATTCAAGCCGGCGGGTTCGTCTTCCATGCAGGAGGAAAACCATGGCCAGGAAGACACGAAAAGTATCTGCACCGCAAGGGCGTCAACCCGAGCTGATCGCGCTTGCCAAGCCTGACGTCGGGCTGCGCGTCGCGGGCGCATCGCTGCGTTCCCTCGGTGGATCAAAGACCGCGAAGGCGGAAAAGGCCTTCAAGAAACACAATTGCGTTGCAACACCGCTGTTCGGCCCCTCCGAAGAACGTGTGGACGCCGCCGTCGCAGCGCAGGCACCATCTGCGATGGCGCCGCTGGAAAGCCTCTCCGGCTTCTACAAGCTGTATGCACCGGAAGCCGATCTGGAAGACCTTCAAAAAGAGCTACTGGAAAACGACATCTTCGAAGCTGTCTATATCAAACCACCAGCCGAACTGCCGGAAGAAGCAGCTGATGTCTCCGGTGCCATGAATGCGATGGTTGCAATGCCTGATGTGCCGCCGCCGGCGACACCCGATTTCATCGCCCGCCAGATTTATCTGGATCCGGCCCCGGCCGGTGTCGATGCGCGCTGGGCGTGGAGCCAGGCCGGTGGACGCGGTACCGGCATCCATATCACTGATATTGAAGGTGCCTGGCGCTTCAGCCACGAAGACCTGATCGAGCGTCAGGGCGGTGTTGTCGGCGGCGTTGAGTTCAACGATGTGGGCTGGCGCAATCACGGCACGGCCGTGCTGGGCGAGTATGGCGGCGACGAGAACCCGTTCGGCGTCACCGGGATTTCTCCCGAGGCGATCTGTACGGCAGTCTCGCACCGGACGCTCGGGTCGGCCGGGGCGATCAATCATGCGGCCGCAAGGCTCGGCGCGGGCGATATCCTGCTCCTTGAGATGCACCGGCCCGGACCACGGCACAACTTTCAGCTCAGACCGGACCAGCGCGGCTACATCGCCGTTGAATGGTGGCCGGATGATTTTGCCGCCATCCTCAACGCCGCGCGCCGGGGGATCATTGTCGTGGAAGCTGCCGGCAACGGCGCGGAAGATCTCGATGATGCCCTCTACGAAACACCGGGTTTCGGTTTCCCCGCCGGATGGACCAACCCGTTCCGCAGGACCAACCGCGATTCGGGAGCAATTGTCGTGGGCGCGGGCGCACCGCCTCCCGGCACCCATGGCCGCAATCACGGGCCTGACAGGTCGCGGCTCGGGTTTTCCAACTATGGTGCTCTGGTGGACGCCCAGGGCTGGGGCCGGGAAGTCACGACCTGCGGCTACGGTGATCTGCAAGGCGGCGCCGACGAAGACCTCTGGTACACCGACACGTTCTCAGGAACGTCCAGCGCATCGCCGATCGTCACGGGGGCGCTTGCCTGTGTCCAGGGCATGGCACGTGCGCGCAACCGACCGGTGTTTACGCCGGACGAGCTGAGAAATGCGCTTCGCACGACCGGCAGTCCGCAGCAGGATGCGCCCGGCCGTCCGGCGACGCAGCGTATCGGGAACCGGCCCGATATTCCGGCGCTCGCAGGCGCGCTCTTCGGCGTCGGCGGCAACCGCCGCTCCGTCGCCTTCCGCCGCGAGGTGGAGCGCTGGCGGCCTCTGGAAGTCCGGGCGATGATCGATATCAGCCCGCAACTGGTGGCGGCGCACTCGACCTTCGTCCTGCAGCAGGCGCTTGTTTCGGCACAGCCGCTGCGCGCGGATGCAGACGGCATCCTGTCGAAGATGGCGATCCTGTTCCGCATCTCGTCTCTTGCCGGGCAGGCGGTCGAGATCGCGGGTCCCGTTGGCGGGTCCCGGTATCGCTGGTGGGGCAGCATTGCTTCGGACGGTCTCGGCCGTGTCTTCGTCGATGAAGGCTATTCATCGACTGGCAGCGACAATTTTGACCTGATCGCCGAGATAAGGGGTGTCGATACACGCTTTGCCTTCGACACCGTGGCACAGCGTTACCGCGCGGTCTGACACGACGGGCGGCGCTGGCTGAGATCATCAATCAGGTCAGCGCCGCCCGGACTTGAGGCGCAACAGCAAGGACCTGTCTTCGGGCAGGTCTTTTCAATTCCGGCCTGTTCGGCTACATCAGCGCGACACCCGAGACGTCATGCAGCCTGGGCAATCGAAGATGAATGACATAACCGAGACCAACACTACGGATGTCCCGGCACTGCTGCGGAACACGCCATCCAGCGTGGAGTTCAAGAAATTGCGCAAACGCCTGTTGCGTCAGGCGCGCGAGGCAATGGACGACTTCGGCATGCTGCCGAGGGAAGCCTCTCAGCAGAAAAGGCCGAAATGGCTGGTCTGCCTGTCCGGAGGCAAGGACAGCTATACGCTGCTGGCGGTCCTGATCGAGCTCAACTGGCGTGGTTTGCTGCCGGTGGACCTGGTTGCCTGCAATCTGGATCAGGCACAGCCGGGGTTCCCGACCGATATTCTGCCGAAGTTCTTCGAGGACAACGGGATCAGGAACATCATCGTGCGCGAGGACACCTATTCCATCGTGACCGACAAGATCCCCGAGCACCGGACCTATTGTTCGCTGTGCTCGCGTCTGCGCCGGGGAATTCTCTACCGGATCGCGCGGGAACAGGGCTGCGAGGCGATTGTTCTGGGGCACCACCGGGAAGACATTCTGGAAACCTTCTTCATGAACCTCTTCCATGGAGGGCGGCTGGCATCAATGCCGCCGAAGCTCGTCAACGATGAGGGCGATCTGCTGGTTCTGCGCCCGCTCGCCTACGCCGCGGAGCGTGACATTGCAAAATTCGCATCCGCCATGCAGTTCCCGATCATTCCGTGCAACCTGTGCGGCTCGCAGGACGGGCTGCAGCGCGAAGAGGTCAAACGCATGCTGCAGGGCTGGGAAAAGCAGTCTCCGGGCCGTCTCGGTGTCATGGCGAGGGCGCTCGGTCATACGCGCCCGTCTCACCTGCTGGATCGCGCGCTTTACGACTTTGTCAATCTGCGTCCGTCAGAAGGTTCTGCCGGCGACAACACGGGAGAGGCTGAAGAGCCCTGTGGTGCCAGCCTCGCGATGACGGCAAAGCTCTTCGCTGCCGAGTGAGCAAACATTCCCGTCGTTTTCACGGTTAGCGTTGGTCGCTGCCGGCAAAAAGCCCGCGCAGCCAGGTCTCGACAGTGCGGGCTGCCGGACTTTGGGACTGGTCCGTGTCGCGGTGCAAGAGATAGTGCGTCTGAACCGAGGGGATCTTTTCTTCGAACGGAACAGCCAGACGACCAGCAGCAACAAGGTTCATGGCGACGCGCTCCAGCAGCAGTGCAACGCCGCTCTGTGCCGCGGCCAGTTCCACTGCAGCCAGCGACGTATCGACCGTGATCTTCGATGTCTCCGGCCGGGTCTTGAGCCCGATCGCGTCGCAATAGCGTGACCAGTGATCATCAAAACCAAGCGTATGAATTCTGTCAAAATCCGATAAATCTGACGGTTTCTTCAAGCTTTTTACCAGGTTCGGGTGGCAGACGGGAACGATGAATTCCGTTCCCAGGGGCTCGGCCCGTACGCCCGGCCAGTTACCGTCGCCGAGGCGGATCTCGATATCGATGCCGGTTTCGAGCACCGTGTCCGCCCATATCGCCGAAAGCAGGCGGATCTCGATGTCGGGGTACATATCCCGAAAGGCGGGCAGCGCAGGAGCGATCAGCAGAACGCACTCGGAAATGGGTGCGCGGATCGTCACGGAACCTGCCGTCCGGTTGCCGAACAGTCCTTCGGTCGAGACGGCCAGTTCCTGAAGCGCCTTGCGGACGGCAGGCAAATAGGCCCGACCGCTGGCGGTCAACTCGATCTTGCGTGTCGTGCGCTCCAGCAACTGGTGCCCGAGCTGGGATTCGAGGGCGCTGATATGCGTGCTGATCGCAGCCTGCGTCAACCCAAGCTCGTTGCCCGCAGCGGTGAAGCTGCGCAAACGGCTGGCGGCTTCGAAACTTCTGAGCCAGAGCAGGTTCGGGAGGGCTTGCATCGGTTCATTTGATAAAAAAAATCAGGCAATGTCCAATGATTATATCGTTTCTCTTTTGGTTGGGCGCGGCGCAATCTGATCCTTGAATGCACGTCAACACGGCAAGGAGCGGAACATGCATATTGGCTTCATCGGTCTGGGAAATGTCGGCGGAAAGCTTGCGGGAAGCATCCTGCGCAACGGCCACGATCTGACGGTTCTTGATCTGAACGGTGACCTTGTGGATCGGTTCGTGGCTTCCGGCGCAACCAAGGGGGACAGCCCGAAACAGCTGGCGAAAACCTGCGATATTGTCATTACCTGCCTGCCAAGTCCGGCGGCCTGTTCTGCCGTTGTCGAGGGGCCGGACGGGATCCTTGAAGGGATCGGACCGGGCACGGTCTGGGCCGAGATGTCGACCACAGATGCCGGTGAAACCCGGCGTCTCGCCGATCTTGTGATCGCAAGGGGCGGGGAGGCGATCGAATGCCCGGTTTCGGGCGGGTGCCACCGTGCCGCGACCGGGAACATCTCCATCTTTGCCGGCTGCGCCCGCGGCACGTTTGAAAAGGTTCTTCCGCTTCTCACGGTGCTCGGACGGCGCGTTCTCCATACGGGCGACATCGGCACCGCCTCTGTCCTGAAGGTGGTGACCAACTACCTCGCCACCGCCAACCTTGTTTCGCTCGCCGAAGCGCTTGTGACATGCAAGGCGGCGGGCATGGATCTGAACACCTCCTACGAGGCGATCCGTATTTCATCCGGAAATTCCTTCGTCCACGAGACGGAAAGCCAGGTGATCCTGAACGGTTCCCGAGACATCTCCTTCACGATGGATCTGGTTGCCAAGGATATCGGCCTGTTCCAGTCGATTGCCGATGCGCACGACGTTCCGCTGGACCTGTCGCCCCTGCTCAACAGGCTCTTTGCCGATGCCATCGGGCGCTATGGGCCGAGGGAACTCTCGCCCAACATCATCCGGCGGCTTGAGGAGGCAACGGGACTGGACGTTACCGCTCCGGGTTTTCCGGCAGAAATGCTTGACGACGAGCCGGAAGAGGCCGGATATGAAGTCGTGCCGACTCGCGGCACCGAGACCGAGGCAATTTTGCGGAAAGCAGCAGGCTGATGATGGAAAAGCGGCAGTTCTTTATCGATGGTGCATGGGTCGATCCGGCAGAGGCGAGGGACCTTGAGGTGATCAATCCGGCAACGGAGAAAGCTGTTGCTGTCATCTCGCTCGGAACCGCGGCGGATGTCGACCGTGCCGTTGAGGCGGCAAAACGGGCCTTCCTGTCCTGGTCCGAAACGAGCGTCCAGGAGCGGGCAGCGTTGCTGGAACGGACTATCGAGATTTATGAGCGCCGCTCAGCTGAGATGGACGAAGCCATCCGCCTGGAGATGGGCGCCCCGGCGGATTTCACACGTGAACAGCAGACCCCGGCCGGGACGGGGCACCTTCAGGCGACACTCGAGGCTTTGAAATCACACCAGTTCGAGCGCCCGAGCCCGCGGGGTGGCAGCGTACTCAGACATGAGCCCATCGGTGTTTGCGGCCTGATCACTCCGTGGAACTGGCCGATCAACCAGATTGCCGCGAAGGTTGCCCCGGCGTTGGCGGCGGGCTGCACGATGGTCCTGAAGCCCAGCGAAATCGCACCTCTTTCCGGCTTGCTGTTTGCAGAGATCCTGGATGAAGCCGGCTGTCCGGCCGGGGTCTTCAATCTCGTCAATGGTGACGGACCCGGCGTCGGAGCGGCCATGTCCGCGCATCCCGATATCGACATGATGTCCTTTACCGGGTCGACCCGGGCCGGTGTCGCGGTGACGCAGAGCGCTGCACCCACCGTCAAACGGGTCGCGCTGGAACTCGGCGGAAAGTCGCCCAATCTCATCTTTGCCGATGCGGATCTGGAGACGGCGGTGCGTTTCTCGCTTGAAAGCTGCTTTTCCAACACCGGACAGTCCTGCGATGCCCCGACGCGGCTTCTTGTTGAAAACGGCGTCTATGAGCAGGTTGTGGCTCTTGCCGGAAACATCGCGCCGGAAACCACAGTCGGCGATCCGGCCAAGCCTGGCGGCCATATCGGGCCGGTCATCAGCGAACTTCAGTATGAGCGCATCCAGGGACATATCGAACGCGGTGTTGCAGACGGTGCGCGGCTGGTGGCCGGAGGTCCAGGCAAACCCGAAGGTTATGAGACTGGGTACTACGTCAAGCCCACGGTGTTTGCCGGCGTCACCAACCAGATGTCGATTGCCCGAAATGAGATCTTCGGACCGGTCCTGGTAATGATCCCGTTCGAAACGGAGGATGAGGCCATCCGGATGGCCAATGACACGCCCTATGGTCTTGCAGCCTATGTCCAGACCGGTGATCCCGAACGGGCAAAACGCGTTTCCCGCAAGCTCAGGGCAGGCAGCGTCTATATCAATGGGGCAAGTC
The DNA here is from genome assembly GCF_030733265.1 of Roseibium sp. MMSF_3412. Taxonomy (GTDB): domain Bacteria; phylum Pseudomonadota; class Alphaproteobacteria; order Rhizobiales; family Stappiaceae; genus Roseibium. Next base: position 31,736 of record NZ_JASHJI010000023.1, read on the forward strand.
CGGACTGGGATGTCCCCTTCGGCGGCTACAAGCAATCCGGCAATGGCCGCGAATACGGCGAATTCGGCCTCGAGGACTTTCTGGAGCTGAAAGCGATCACCGGCTGAACCCGCCCGGCTGCTGCGCTTGAGGCGCAGGCATTTCTGCGTCCGATTGCCGCCATCCAAAAAGGCGCGAACAGCGTAACACCAGTACGATCCATTGCGTTGACCGGTGTTGCCATGACCTCTTCAAAACGATGCGTGCGCCCTGATTTGCCCGGGTTTACCGTTTCTTTGTGCGGTGGATGCGCCCAGGCATCACCATCGGCGGTGCGCTGATGGAAAGAAACGCGATCGGCATTATCGGCGCGGGTCTCGCGGGTCTTTGCTGTGCGAGCATCCTTCAGAAGCGCGGCTATACACCCGTTCTCCTGGAGAAGGGGCGCGGAGTTGGCGGACGGCTCGCCACGCGGCGGACCGATGCCGGTTTCCAGTTTGATCACGGCGCCCAATACATCACGGCAAGAACACCCGACTTCCGCAATGCGGTGGCACGTCTGATTGGTAAAGGCGCGGCAGGCACGTGGTCAGGTGCGGACCGGGAGGTCATTGTCGGAACACCGTCGATGAATGCCATGGCGAAGGTGCTTGCCGGCGGGCTTGATATCAGACGCAAGACCCGCGTGACGGACCTGCGTGCCGAAGAGAACGGTTGGCGCGCCGCAACGGCAGACAGCGTGTTTCAGTTCGACCGGCTCGTTGTCACGGCACCGCAACCGCAGACGGTCGGTCTGCTGGGCGTTGAGCATCCGCTGGCAAATGCGATCTCCGCGGTGCGCATGTCGCCCTGCTGGACGTTGATGGCAACCTTTGCGGATCAGCAGGAGATCCCTTTCACAAGCCGCTCGGCTCCCGACAGCTATCTCGCATGGATCGCGCTCAACAGTTCCAAACCGGGGCGTCCGGACACGAACAGCTGGGTTGTTCAGGCCAGCGCCGACTGGAGCGCAAGAAACCTGGAGCGCGAGGCGGACGATGTTGCGCAGGAAATGCTGCTGCGCCTTTGCGGGATCTTGCGTATCGAACCGTCCAACGCGGTGCATGCAAGTGCACATCGCTGGCGCTATGCAAGGGTTGAGGAACCGCTCGGCACCCCGTTCTGCCGCAATGATGCAGGTACGCTTTACCTCGGCGGTGACTGGTGTCTTGGTGCCCGCGTGGAAGCGGCGTGGACAAGCGGCAAGGCGATTGCCGATGACTTGCTGGGAGAGATCGATGCTCGATGATCCGCGCATTGCCGGTCTCTTGCGGCTTGTCCCGGGGGTATTCAGGCCCGCGCCCGGCCGTGGACGGATTTTGCTCGCACTTGCATCAGGCGTTGTCTGTCATCTCGTCTTTGCGCTTGCGGTTATCGCGATGATGAGCGCCATGTTCTTCGGCATGCAGCGCAGCCTTGGCTCGGTTCCCTGGCCGTGGGCTGCCGCGGTCAACCTGCTCTTGATCCTGCAGTTCCCCGTTGTTCATTCCGCTCTTCTGACAGGGACGGGCCGCCGGATGCTGGCGGGGTTCATCCCGAGTCCTCATGGTGCCGTCCTGTCAACGACCACCTATGCCACGATCGCCGCGGCGCAGTTGCTCGCCCTGTTCGCGCTCTGGACACCGTCCGGGGTCGTTTGGTGGCAGGCGGAGGGAACTGTCTTCTGGCTGCTCTGCGCTGCGTATGGCGCTGCCTGGCTGCTTCTGATCAAGGCGAGTTTCGATGCCGGAGCAGAGGTTCAGTCCGGTGCGCTCGGCTGGATGTCGCTGATGGCGAAAGTCAAACCGGTGTTTCCCGACATGCCGGACAAGGGGTTGTTCCGGCTGATACGCCAACCGATCTATCTGGCCTTCGCGCTGACGCTCTGGACCGTGCCTGTCTGGACGCCGGATCAACTGGCGCTTGCGCTTCTTCTGACAGCCTATTGCGTCTTCGCTCCACTTTTGAAGGAGCGCAGGTTCAAAGCTGCTTACGGTACGCGCTTCGAGGCTTACCGCACCCAGGTGCCCTATATGCTGCCGCGGCCCACCCGGCATGGCCTGGCTGTGCGCGAGCGACGCAACGGCTTGTTTTTCAAGGGTGAACGAACCTCGAGACAAAGGGAAGCTGACTGATGGAGACCCTTGCACTTCTTGTATCCGCGCTGCTGTTCGGTGGCATGGTTCTTTATGCCTTCGGGTTCGCGGCCTTCGTTTTTACGGCGTTGCCGGCGGATGTCGCCAGTCCCACAATCAGGCGCGCCTTTCCCTATTTCTATCTGTTCGTGCTTGGCGTCTCGGCGCTTGCGGCGCTTCTGCTCCTGGCCGGAGATCTGGTGTCGGCGTCAGTGATGGCGGTGATTGCGCTTTCAACGATCCCGACGCGTCAGGTTCTGATGCCGGCGATCAACAGGGCGACGGATGAGGGAAGAAAGACGCAATTCAAGGTCTTGCACGGGCTGTCCGTCTTGATCACGCTCGCCCATATCGCAGGGGCAGCCTATGTGCTGGCGAGGTTCGTATGAGCGAAGTGTCTCCTCCACTGCCTGTCGAAAACGTGCAGTCCTATCCGCGTCCGCCGGTCGTGGAGGCCGTGCCGCAGCGGATCTGCGTGTTCCTTGCTGATACGCTGATCGTGGACAGCACCCGGGCATACCGGGTCCTGGAAACGCATCATCCGCCGACCTACTACATTCCTCCAGATGACGTGACATGTGAATTGTTGCCCGCCGCCGGCAGGAGTTTTTGTGAATGGAAAGGGTTTGCGCGGTATTTCGATGTGCGGGTTGGCGGCCTGACCAGCAAGAGGGCAGCCTGGTGCTATGACGATCCGTCACATACGTTTTCGGTTATCCGGCACCACCTGGCTTTTTACGCCGACAAGATGGACCGCTGCCTCGTCGGTGAGATGACCGTCGATGCCCAGGCGGGCGACTTTTACGGTGGCTGGATTACGGCAAATCTCAAGGGGATGCCGAAGGGCGCACCTGGCACGGAGCATTGGTGATCCGACGCAGGACGATATGGCCCGGTATCATTTTGCGGACGATCACCTTGGTTTCGTCAAACTGCCCGGAAATCCTGACAGCCTGAATCACGTGGCGAAGTGTCGTTGTTCGCGCGTGGTTTACTTTAGGAAACAGGCTGGACCTGCCGCTGTTATCAGGCGAGGTTAGTCTTTCTGAATTCTGGGAGGACTTCATGCGCGATCTGCGTATCTGCTTCGTCGGTGACAGCTATGTCAACGGCACCGGCGACGAACGCTGTCTGGGATGGATCGGGCGCTTGTGCGAACGGCGGTTCACCAGGGATTTTCAGCTGTCCTTCTATGATCTCGGTATTCGCGGTGAAACGATATCCCAGGTCCGCGCGCGCTGGCGGCGAGACTGCGAAGCCCGGTTACCGGAGGGCGCGGACAATCGGGTGGTGCTCCAATTCGGGATCAACGACATCGGCAACATCACCGGTACCGGCCGTCAGGTCGAGGAAGATGCCTCCGTCGAGGAAGCAGAGGCGTTCGTAAGGGAAGTGGCCGACGCTTATCCGACGCTGTGGGTCGGCCTGCCGCCTGCAAATGAGGCCTGTTCGCCCATGCACCCGAGCGAAGGCCTTGAGGTATCGTTCTTTCAGAAGGACGCCGAAGCACTCAATGCGCGGTTCAAGACGCTGGCGGAAACGCTTGACGTTCCCTATTTCGACCTGCAGACACCGTTGCTCGCCAATCGCGACTACATGGCCAGTCTGACGCGAGGCGACAGGATGCATTGCGACGGGACCGGCTACGCCATGATCGCGAACCTGATCGACAATTGGCCAGCGTGGAACGCCTGGTTCGAGGACCAATAGACCGGCGCTGTGGAGCTCCTGCGGAAGGCCAGTCTGCCACGAGCGTCTGGACAGTTCCCGTCTGCTCACCTATCTCATGCTCAATGACGGTTCGCGTTCAACAGACTTCGAACGACTACGGCATCGTGGTCGAGCAGCTTTCCGGCGAGGTGGTCGCCCGGCGGGGTGAGCATGTCGTCGCGCGTTCGAACAAGGCGCGGGTGATGTATGAGACCCGGCTGTCTCCGGTGGTCTATTTCCCCTTTGAAGACGTGCTGGCCGGGCTCGAACCTGCACCGGCGCACAAGACCTTCTGTCCCTTCAAGGGGACAGCCTCCTACAGTCACGTGACAGTCGGTGGCGAGACGGTCGAATACGGGGCCTGGCACTACCCAAAAGCTTTGCCAGAGGGGCAGGCGGTCGATGGTTGCGTCGGGTTCATGCCCGGTGTGACGACGAGCATCGAGCATGAGGGAGAGCCGATCGCGGAAATGCCGACCGGGAACATCTCCGGACCGGTTGTCGACTGGCTGCTGCGCGAGGCCTGGCTCGCCAAAACGCCCGAAGAGTTGCTCGCTGCGCTCGGCAACAAGCTGGTGGCCGACGGCATAGCCGTGAGCCGGATGAGCATCCTGATCTGGTCGCTGCATCCGATGGTGGCCGGTCAGAACTGCATCTGGGTGCGGGGCGAAGACGAGGTGGCCAGCCGTTACCCGTCCTACGAAATTCTGGAAAGCCCTGTATTCAAGGACAGTCCGTTTCAGCACGTGGCCAACGGGCTCGGCGGAATCCGCCAGAAACTCGACACAAACCCGGACGAGTTCGACTTCCCGATCATGGAGGATCTCAAGGAGCAGGGTGTGACGGATTACGTCGCGATGCCACTGCCGTTCTCCGACGGCCGTATCAATGTGCTGACGCTCGCCTCCGATCACCCGAACGGATTCACGACTGCAAATCTGGGCCTTATCTTCGAGTGTTCCGCGCTCATCAGCCGCCTGTTCGAGGTGTTTGCCCTGACTTCGAACGCGACGACGCTGCTCGAAACCTATCTCGGCAAGCGCACCGGAGCACGCGTTCTGGGTGGCGAAATCCGCCGCGGCGACGGCGATGTCATCGACGCCGCTATTCTCTTCTGCGACCTCAGGCATTCGACGCGGCTCGAAACCGAACTTGGCCGCGATGACTACGTCTCCGTGCTGAACCAGTTTTTTGAAACCGCGACTGATATCGTCAATGCCCATGACGGAGAGGTGCTCAAATTCATCGGGGACGCGGTTCTGGCGATCTTTCCGGCTGGGTCGGGCCACGCTCAGGCGTGCCGGCAGGCAGCGGTCAGCGCTGATGAGATCGTTAAGGCCCTGGCCGAGCCGTGCGAGGAAAACGGCGGCATGCCGCTCTCCTGCGCCATCGGCATTGCCTATGGCGATGTGACCTATGGCAATGTGGGATCAAAGGAACGCCTGGATTTCACAGTCATCGGCAGTGCGGCCAACCTTGCTGCGCGGCTTGGCGAACATGGCAAGGTCAACGGCAAGGAAATCGTGGCATCGGGAGATGTCGCGCGTGAATCAGGGTTTCCGCTGGAAGCGCTTGGGAGCCTGAACCTGCACAATGTTGCAGAGCCCCTTGAGTCCTTCGCGATAAAGACCGGTTCGGGGTCAAAGGACTAAGCGGTTTCGAAGTCGGTGGTCAGCGTACCGTGTTTTCGCCCGCGAAGCCGCCCATCGGCTGATTTCGAACCAGTATCACAAGGCCGGACTTGCTCGGCTCGGTTCCCGTCTCGGCAACACCACCGTAATTGGCACAAAGGTCTTCCGGACTTTTGTTCTGTGCGGGCGTGAACATCGTGATCGCCTGGCAATCGACGCGACGCAATTCCTGGTCGGTCGCCGGACTGTCGGACAAGACGATACCAAGTCCAGCCAAAGCAATTACGAAAGTAGAGGTGGTTGCGATTGCAAACTTGTTCATTGTCCCCGGTCCCATTTCCCGGCCGGCATCATGCCGGACCTTTCGATATGGACGGAGAATGGCGGAACGCACCTGTACTTACCCTGAAATCCGCATTCACCTAGCATTCATGTTAGGCGATTCGCCTGGTTTTGCCGAGCCCGCGCCCCATTTCGGCCCGATTTGATTCGGGTTTGCTTTGGATAACCTGTAACCGCAGGTGGTTTTGAACAGGTTTGTTCAAACGGCGCGTCGTATCCCTTCCGTCACCATCGTTCCAGACAGGTGAGGCAAAGCCGAACGCTGATCTGGAATCCAGAGATACGCTGGCGCTAAAGGCGCGTCTGCTTTCAAGAAAGGAGATTTCGTGTTCGCTCCGCTCACGCAGATATCTGGGTTCCGGATCGGCGCGCAGCCAGCGCTGCACTTGTCCGGAATGACGGATGTTTCCAGCCGGTTGCCGTCCCGGCCAAGCGCCGCGCAAAGCCGGGACCAGAACAGCGTTTGGCAGAAGGCCCCGGCTCAGGGCCAGGGCGGCAAGCGTTGATACAATTCCGTCTGTATCTGATGACGGCCCCGCGACCTGCGCCGTCCCGGACCTGACCCGGGACCTGAGCACGGCTGGACGGAAGGCCCCGGCTCAGGGCCGGGGCGGCAAGCGTTGATACAATTTCGTCTGCAGTATGATGACGGCCCTGCAGCTGCGCCGTCCCGGACCTGATCCGGGACCACCGGGAAACAGACCCGGACCGAGTGTTCCGGAGATCTGGTAAGGCATGTGCCTCTTGACCGTCCGGAAACGAAAAAGGGGCGGAAAAACCGCCCCTTGAACAAATCGGCTCAGAAATTGAATCCGGCTCAGGCGGGCTGCTGAGTCGTCTCGATGCCTTTTTCGGAGAACATGCCCTGAAGTTCCTGGTTCTGGAACATTTCGCGGATGATGTCGCAGCCGCCGATGAACTCACCCTTGATGTAAAGCTGCGGGATTGTCGGCCAGTTGGTGAATTCCTTGATCCCGTTACGCAGTTCGTCGTCTTCCAGCACGTTGATGCCCTTATAAGGCGCACCGACATAGTCGAGGATCTGCACGACCTGACCGGAGAACCCGCATTGCGGGAAATTCGGCGTGCCCTTCATGAAAAGCACCACATCGTTGGTGTCGACTTCGTTCTTAATCCAGTCCTGGATGCTCATGGATGTCAGTCCTTTTGATTGGCGGGCGTGAAGCGGTCACGGCCAGTCCGATAGATCTGTCTTGCCACCGCTCTCCAGACGCGCAGCTCCATCACGAGCATAAGCAGCAAAACTGAGAGAAGAAGCCAAACCATTCGATTTTCCTTAACTTGTCCGCATATGTGTTTCGCAACGCCGCGAATTCAAGTGTTCGGGCAAGATATGCTCCGAGATGCCAACACCTCTACGCTCAATCGGGTGCCTTCGTCTGCAATGCCAGTGCGTGCAGCGCTCCACCCATGTTGCCCTTCAAGGCTTCATAAACCATCTGATGCTGCTGGACGCGGCTTTTGCCGCGGAAATGCTCCGAGACGACATTCGCCGCGTAGTGATCTCCATCGCCGGCCAAATCCCGGATCTCCACCTGAGCGTCGGGCAGCGCCTCCTTTATCAGGGTTTCGATCTCGTTCGCGTTCATCGGCATCGTGCATCAGTCCTCTGTCGGGTTCCTGAAAGGCAAACGGCTCAAGCGCCTGCCATATAGTTCGGAAACCAATCTTCGTGTGCTTTTTTCAAGTTTGCAACGGATATGGTGAGAATGCCCTCAACAGTCAAATCCTTACCACCCGTTTTGCCGATCTGCTGTGCCTCAATGCCGGCGTCAAGAAGGTCTTCAAGAACCGCGTCGAGCCTGTCCCGCGAAACGGTCAGGATATAGCGGCCCTGATCTTCGCCGAAAAGCGCGGCATGCGCCGGGCCGTCGACCTTGACTGTTGCACCAATTCCGCCGGCAATGGCCATTTCGGCGAGAGCAACGGCGAGGCCGCCCGAAGAGACATCGTGGACACCGGTCAGGCGCGCTGCGCCAATGAGCTGGCGCACGATCGTACCGCGGCGTTTCTCAGCCGCCAGATCCACAGGGGGCGGTGCGCCTTCCTCTCGGCCGAGGACCTCGGCGAGATACTGCGAGGCACCCAGATGGGTGCCGTGTCCGCCGACGAGCAGCACGGCATCGCCTTCATTTGCAAATGAGGCACCGGCGCGGACGGTCACGTCCGGAAGCAGCCCGACCCCGCCGATGGCGGGTGTCGGCAGGATCGCTTCACCGTGCGTTTCGTTGTAGAGAGAGACGTTTCCGGAGACGATCGGGAAGTCGAGTGCGCGACATGCTTCGCCGATCCCTTTGATGCAGCCGACAAACTGCCCCATGATTTCCGGCTTTTCCGGGTTGCCGAAATTCAGGTTGTCCGTGGCTGCCAGCGGTTCCGAGCCGACCGCGGTCAGATTGCGCCAGACTTCGGCGACAGCCTGCTTGCCGCCTTCGAACGGGTCGGCTTCGCAATAGCGGGGCGTGACATCCACGGAAAAGGCGAGACCCTTGCGCGTGCCCTCGACACGGATAACCCCGGCGTCGCCACCTGGAGAGGCCGCCGTATTGCCCTGGATCAGGGTGTCGTACTGCTCGTAGACCCAGCGGCGCGAAGAGCCGTTTGCGCCACCCAGCAATGTTGTAAGCGCGGCAGCGTAGTCATCCGGCTCCTCGACCTCCGACGCGGACAGCACGGGCAATTTTACCGGTTCGCTCCAGGGCCGGTCGTATTCCGGGGCTTCGTCACCGAGTTCCTTGATCGGCAGGTCGGCAACCACGTCGCCCTGATGCCTGACGACGAACCGCAACGTATCGGTGGTGACGCCGACGATTGCAAAATCCAGTCCCCATTTGCGGAAGATCGCCTCGGCTTCCTTTTCCATGGCCGGGCGCAGGACCATCAGCATGCGCTCCTGGCTTTCGGAGAGCATCATTTCGTAGGCGCTCATGCGCTCTTCGCGAACAGGCACCCTGTCGAGATCGAGTTCAATGCCAAGATCGCCCTTTGCTCCCATCTCGACGGCAGAGCAGGTCAGGCCGGCCGCGCCCATGTCCTGAATGGCGATCACCGCGCCGGTGTCCATCAGCTCCAGGCAGGCTTCCAGAAGGCACTTTTCGGTGAAGGGGTCGCCAACCTGAACAGTCGGACGCTTTTCCTCGATCGTGTCGTCGAATTCCGCAGATGCCATGGTTGCGCCGCCGACGCCGTCGCGTCCGGTCTTCGCACCGAGATAGACAACCGGCAGGCCTACGCCCTCGGCCTTGGAAAGGAAGATCGCATCCGAATTCGCGAGGCCGGCAGCAAAGGCATTGACGAGGCAATTGCCGTTGTAGCGGGCATGAAATTCAACCTCGCCGCCAACTGTCGGAACACCGAAGGAGTTGCCGTAGCCACCGACACCGGACACGACACCGGAGACGAGATGGCGGGTGCGGGCATGATCCGGCTCGCCGAATCGCAACGCATTCATGGCTGCAACCGGACGCGCGCCCATCGTGAAGACATCGCGCAGGATGCCGCCGACACCCGTTGCGGCTCCCTGATAGGGTTCGATGTAGGACGGGTGGTTGTGGCTTTCCATCTTGAAGACCACAGTCTGGCCGTCGCCGATGTCGACCACGCCGGCGTTTTCACCGGGACCCTGCAGAACGCGCGGGCCTTCGGTAGGCAAGGTTTTTAGCCATTTTTTCGAAGATTTATACGAGCAGTGCTCGTTCCACATGGCCGAGAAAATACCGAGTTCGGTAAAGGTCGGCTCGCGCCCGATCAATTCAAGGATACGCTCATATTCATCCGGCTTCAGCCCGTGAGAGGCAATCAGGTCGGGCGTGATCTTAATGTCGTTCGGGATCATGTCGTTCCAGTTCTTTGGGGCCGCCGCCGTAGGGCCTGGCAGCCGCGGTCGCGCAATGTTGCCGCCGTGTAGCAGATTGCGTCCGGAAAGGGGAGAGGAACGACAAACTTTGTTGTCAGGGAAAGGGGCACATCCGACTGCCCGAAACGACACGGCAGGCCTGCAGCGGTGAAACCCGGAAACAGACCGGTTTTCAGATGCGCTTGGCGACCCTGGACTGGAGTTTCAGTGTGACTTGCTGCCAATCGCGCATCTGGCCTTCAAGCCGCTTGATTTCCTTGTCCTTGAACGAGTTTTCCTGTCTGAGTTCCTGGACCGTATGCTCAAGTTTCATGATGCGCATAAGTAAACGCTCAGCCGTCAACTCTTTACTCGTATCAATGTGGCTGTCTGTCTGCATAATGTATTCGTGCTTTCTAGGGCTAATTCCTTGCGACTCAAGAATTTTTTTGAAAACAACAACTACTTCATCGTTTAGTTCCATCGGAATCACGCGTTTTTACTGATATTTGTCGGCTAAATAGGAAATTTGAAACAACTTCGCGTAGAGTAATCGGTTGTGTTTGGGTTGTAAAGAAAAACAATGACAATATAACTAAAAGTTTAACTGTTGCGGGGCGTACGTGTTTTCAGGGTTAATTCCGCGGGGCGCGGTTGAAGCGCGCGCCCGGTTCAGCCGTGTTTCGTGCCGACAAAAACAAGGTGTTCACTGCCGTAAAGCGCGGCGGGTGTTTCGGCGACGGAAACCGCAAAGTCGAGCCATTGCTGGCGCGCGGCAGCGGGAAGGGCGGCGAGCCGCCACTCGCTTTGTGCCATCATGCTCTCGGCACCGAAAAGGGCGCGTTGCTCAAGGCCTGTGCCGCTGAAGATTGCTGAGACCTCCGCCGGGTCGACGAAATGCGCGTCAACGAAGAAATCCGTCTCGGGTTTCAGCCGGTGCCGGCCCTCGTAAAGGAAATCATCGATCACGGCACGACGCGTCTCAATGGCGGCCGGGTCGGTCTTGAGCTGGTAGTGGGCTGCCGCAAATCTCGAAATAAAGGCGAACACGCCGATGCCGCCGGGTTTCATGACCCTGACCGCCTCGGAGACAACGCGCCGTCTGTCGTCTTCTGACGTCAGATGATAGAGAGGGCCAAGTGCCAGAACAGCGTCATAGCTGGCGTCCGGTAAATCGGACAGGTCGCGCGCATCGCCCGGTCTTGCCGAGTTCAGCCTCAGACCCCGCCTTTGCGCCTCTTTTTTTGCGAAGGCGACATTTTGCCCGGAGAGATCGCGAAGGTCGACAGCGTGTCCGGCTGCCGTCAGATCAAGAGCATATCGGCCAGGACCGGAGCCGATGTCCAATATGGTCGCGGAGGGTGGCAGAAACCGGTTCAGGAAAGCCTTGGTGACGCCGAACTCAAGCCAGTTTCTCTCCAGCCGCAGCCATTCGTCCTCGACGGTGCGATCGTAAAAGTCGCGGACGCGGTCGATTTCGCTCATGCCCGATGCATCGCGATCTGCGGTTTTAGGATTGAAAGGAGGGGTGTTGCGTTCCGTATATCTTTCTCCTTGCGCCGGGAACGAGGTCGCAGGGAATATTGCCGTGTCCGGCGGTGAAACGCAAAGGGGATTGCCCCAGGCCGGGAGTGGGATCCCGGCCCGGAAGCACGACCCTCAGACCGCGCCGGTATATTCGCCGCGGGCCGGGTAGTCGTTCTTCTGCACGAAATCGAGCGCACCGATCATTTCCTGGAAATGCGGGCGTACGAACGGCATTGTCTGAACGGACGCAAAATAGAGGCTTCCATCGCCTTTCACGAGAAATACGCCGGGTTCTGAGAAGAGAGCCGGCTCCTCGATCCCGATCGACGTGGTGCCGCGGCTGGTGGAAACGTAAAGCCCCCAGTCCTTCGCCACGGTCAGCGGCAGGCCATATCCGAAACGAAGGGCTTCGTGACCGACCTTGTCGGCCATCTGCTGCGCCCTGTCCTTTTCGTCGGACGAAATCGCGATGGTTTTGACACCTTTTTCCGCGAAGTCCGGGGTGAGGCGCCCAAGCTCTTTCAGGTAGGTTGCGCAGATCGGGCAGTGGAGGCCGCGGTAAAACACGACGAGCGTTGCAAATTCGGCTGCGTCACCTGCAAGATCGAAAGTGCCCGAGCCAAGCGTTTCGACCGTCAGGGCCGGGACCTGTTGACGTGGAATTAGCATTTTTTCCTCATGACTTTGGTGGCAAGGCTTCACTTTTGCCTTTTGATGGGCTTAAAATAGCGAACGCAACGAGAATAAACATCCTAAAAAGATGATCAGGAGTACGAATTTGCCGGTTGTCTATCGAACTTCGTTCAGCGGAAAGCTCGATCGGCTGTCTTCGCTGATAGATCGTCTGAGGGTTCACGTTGAAAATGCGCTTACCGATCAGCCCCAAAATGGTTTCGCCAATCTCGTGATCTACTCCGATCCCGGCGGTGCCAACCGGCTGGTCTTCTGTCCGTCGATGGAAGAGGAGCAGACAGTTTATCCGGACATCGCACCAATGGAAGCGGAGACGCCGTTGGTTGCCGCGCATATTTCCATTTCGGGGATCGGCAAACAGCTGATCAATGCATTGCCGGCCTGCATTTCCGTACCGCTTTCCGAAGAGCCTTACCTGACCGCGGTCGTGACACCTCTGATCGAAGAGGCGACGACGCCACGATGCGGAGGTCAGGCGGCTTTCCAGCGCCTGTGCGAGGTGGTGGTCATCCGGTTGCTGCGCCATGCCATGGAGGAAGGCAAGGCGGATACAGGGCTGCTGAACGGACTGGCGCATCCACGGATCGCAGCGGCGCTGGTCGCGATCCACGAAGCACCGGAAGAATCTTGGACACTTGAGCGGCTGGCGGAAACGGCTGGCATGTCGCGGACGCAGTTTGCCGTGACGTTCAAGGAACTCGTCGGCGCAACACCCATGGGTTATCTCTCCAACTGGCGGCTGGACATTGCGCGCGCGGAGCTTGAATCGGGCCGGCAGGTCAAGTCGGTCGCGACGCTGTGCGGGTTCTCCAGCCCTGCTGCGTTTTCACGGGCTTTTTCACGGCGTTTCGGCTATCCGCCAAAACAGAAGCGGAACCAGGCTGCGTAGCTGCCCGCCGCTGCAACTTTGTTGACAGTTTTCAACTGACACCTATCCTTGAGAGCATGTCTAAGGAAACATCGAAAAACTCGACGCTGGAGCAGATCAGCCAACGCCGGTCGAAAACGCTCAGCACGATTGTCTGCGAGGCCATCGAGGAGATGATCATCTCCGGAGAGCTGGAAGCCGGTGACCGTATCAATGAGAGTGCGCTCGCAGGCAAGCTTGGCGTGAGCCGAGGCCCGATCCGGGAAGCCTGCAGAAGTCTGGAACAGGCCGGTTTGCTGGTCAGCGCCACCAATCACGGCATGTATGTGCGCGAAATGACGCTTGACGAAGCGCGGGATCTTTATGAGGTGCGCGGTGCGCTCGCAGGTCTGACCGGCCGCTTGATTGTGGAGCGGGCGAGTGATGACACGCTGAAAAAACTGCAGGAACTCGTTGAAAAAATGGATGTGGCGGCCAATGACAGCGACCTGTCCCGCTACTATTCACTCAACCTCGAATTCCACGATCTTCTTGTCGAGGCGTCGAAGAACCCGGCGCTTGAGAGGAGCTACCGCTGGATCGTGAACCAGCTACATCTGTTCCGCCGCCGCGGCCTTGTCCAGAAGGGAAATCTCCTGGTCTCCAACAAGGAGCACCGCGCCATCACCGATGCGCTCCTGAGCCGCGATGCGGATGCAGCCGATAGCGCCATGCGACAGCACGTGGCCGGCGGCTGGGTTCGGATGTCTGCGCCCTCCTGATCTGAGCTTCGCTCCAACCTGATCTGAATTCGCCCGAAACGCAGAGGCTTTGGCATCGCCAGATTGATTTATTGAAAACTGTTGACAGTTTACAGTTAGCGATTTAGGTTGCCGCATCCTTGGTGCTCGACCGTGGTGTCGTGCCGCAATTTGAGGGAGGACCGAATGACTTTTCTGAAAACAGCAGCGTTTGCGGCTGCGACCCTGGCCCTGACAGCTGGAAGTGTCACGGCGAACGACTTTCCGTCTCAACCGGTCGAGGTGGTAACCCATGCCTCGGCCGGCGGCGGTACAGACACGACGGCGCGCACGATGCTGATCCGGGCGCGCCGCGAACTTGGAACCGACGCCTTTGTCCAGATCAAGAAGGGCGGGGGCGGCACGGTGGCCATGTCTTATGTGTCGGGCAAGCCGGCCGACGGTCATACGCTGATGGCGATCACGCCGACGCACCTGATCACGATGGCCCGCGGACGCGCACCGATCGAACTGGAAGACATTAAGGGCGTCGTGCGTTCAACGGACGATCCGATCATTCTTGTGGTATCCAAGAGTTCGGGAATCACGTCGTTTAAGGACCTGAAGGAGGTTTCCAAACAGGCGCCGATCAAATGGGGCGGCACGCAGGCCGGCGGCATCGACCATATCGCCGCGATCACCTTTTCGAACAAGTCGGGTGTCAAGATAGCCTACGTGCCGTTTGACGGCGGTGGGGCCATGATCACCAACCTGATGGGCGGGAACATCCAGGCGGCCGGTCTGAACTACGGCGAAGCGGTGGACGGCATTGAATCGGGTGACTTCATTCCGCTCGGCGTCATGGCCGAAAAGCGCCTGACGGCCTTGCCGGACACGCCGACGCTTGCCGAGCTCGGTGTGGAGGATGTCAACTTCTCGACCGTGCGTGGCATCGTCGTGATGGCGGATACGCCAGCAGAGCGTGTGGCGGCGCTCGAGGCAAAGCTCCTCAAGGCAATGAACCATGGCACCTATCAGGCCTATCTGGAAGGCATCGGTCTTGATCCGACCTCCATCGGCGGCTCCGAGGAATGGGACGCCCAGATCCGGTCCATGTACGCCAATATCTACCAGACGCTCGGCGACCTCGGTCTCAGAAAATAATCAACGGGATATCCGGTGGCGCTTGCCTGTTCGACAGGCGCCACATCGGGAGGGAGGAATTGACATGAGCCTGCCGAAAGACCTGGTGCCTGGATGCCTGATCCTGCTTCTGTGCGCCGCCCTCTACTTTGTAACAACAACATTCGACAGCGACCCGCTCGGGGCCGCGCAAGGCATGCCGGCAACTCACATGCCGCGTCTCGTTCTTGGCGTGATTTCCGCGCTGGCCCTGCTCATGATCCTGCAAGGGCTCCGCAGCGGCGAAAAGGGAACGCTCCATATGCCGCCGTGGCCGATGTGGGCAACCGTCGGGCTTCTTGGCCTGGCTGCAATGGCAGCGCCCGTCCTCGGCGTACCGATTGCGTTTTTCATCGTTTGCGCGGTTCTACCGCTTCTTTGGGGGGCACGTGATGTCAGGATCATCGCCGCCTTCGCGCTTGCTGTTCCCGCTGCGATCTATGTCGTTTTCCAAATTCTGCTCGGTCTGCGCCTGCCGCTCGGACCGCTGACATTCCTGAGCTGAGGGAGGCCATCATGGAAATGCTCCTCGGCGGCTTGATGGAGATCCTTCAGCCGCAAACACTGCTTTTGATCTGCGCAGGAACCCTTGTCGGGGTTCTGGTCGGGGCGTTGCCCGGGTTGTCGAGCTCGATGGCCGTGGCGTTGCTGCTGCCCTTCACGATCTATCTCGACCCGATCCCGGCAATTGCAATGCTGGCGGCACTTTACTGCGCCGGAACCTTCGGTGGATCAATCACGGCGATCCTGATCAATGCGCCGGGCGCGCCGCCCGCAGCCGCGACTGCTTTCGACGGCTATCCGCTGGCGAAAAACGGTCAGGCGGGCCGGGCGCTCGGCATGGCTGCCGCCTCAAGTGTTGCCGGCGGGATCTTTTCGCTCTTCGTGCTGATCTTTGCCGCGCCGTTCCTGGCAACAATCGCCTACCGTTTCGGGCCTCCCGAGTATTTCGCGCTGACCGTCTTCGGGCTTTCCATGCTGGCGTCGATCAGCGGCAAGTCCGCGGTCAAGAACCTGATCGGCGGTGCTTTCGGCGTGCTGATCGCGACCGTGGGAGTTGACCTTACCACCGGGGTTGAACGCTTTACCTTCGGCGTGCCGGAGCTTTACGAAGGCATCAGCTTCATTCCGGTTCTGATCGGCCTGTTCGCCATGGCCGAACTGCTCGACCAGGCGACACAGAAAGACAGGCCGCTGGAGCGATTTGCCATGTCGGCGCTGAAGCTGCCGACCGTGGAGGACTTCAAGCGGGTCTGGAAGACGATCCTGCGGTCCTCGGGCATCGGCACCTTTGTCGGCATTCTGCCCGCCGAGGGCAGCACCGTTGCCGCCATGATCGGTTACAACGAGGCCAAGCGCTGGTCTCCCAACAAGGACAACTTCGGCAAGGGCGAAATCGAAGGTGTCGCGGGCCCCGAGGCTGCCAACAATGCCGCGACCGGCGGGGCAATGGTGCCGACGCTTGCGCTCGGCATCCCGGGATCGGCAACGGCCGCGGTCATCCTGGGCGGCCTTCAGATCCACGGCTTGCGGCCCGGACCCTATCTCTTCGAAAACCAGCCGAACCTGCTCTACGCGATCTTCTTCGCGATGCTGTTGGCGAATTTCGTGTTCCTCGCATTCGGCCTTGTCGGAGCGCGTTACTTCTCCCGGATCTCGCTGATCCCGCGGCAATTCCTGTGGCCGACAGTGTTCTGCCTGTGTGTCGTCGGTGCGTTCGGTGTCGGTCAATCGCTCAATGATGTCTACATCATGCTGGTCGCGGGTTTCATCGGCTACTTCCTGAATCGGGCAGGCTTCTCGCCCGCACCGATCATCATGGGGCTGGTGCTAGGCCACCTGGTGGAAAACTCGCTCGCGCAGTCGATGATCCTGTTCGATCAGGACGCCTGGAAGTTCTTCACCCGGCCGATTGCCGTCTTCTTCTTCGTGCTTGCCATCGTCAGCGTGTTTTCGACGCCGATCGGGCGCCTGATCAAGACGCGCAAACGCGAGGACGCGGACAAACTCGCCCATGGAAACGAATAGCCGGGGTGTCACTTGCCCCGGAAACCCGTCAGGATTTTTTGAACAGAAGGAAACAACCCATGTCCGTTGCAAGGAACATTTACGCGGATATCCCGGAGGACACGGCTGTTACGGCCGCAGCGGCGGAGTTCGTTGAAACCGTCTGCTACGAGGACCTGCCGGAAGAGGCCCTGAGGATCGGAACGCGATGCGTGTTGGATGGACTTGGGCTGTTCGTGGCCGGTTCGGATCACGAGATGGTCGACATATTGAGGGCCGAGGCAGCGGAGACCGGCGGGCGTCCCGACGCACGGTTGCTCGGGCATTCTGAGCATGTGCCGGCCGCGATGGCGGCACGGGTTCTGGGAACTTCGGGCCATGCACATGACTGGGATGACAGCCAGGTCAGCACCGACCCGGCGCATATCTACGGCCTTCTGACGCATCCGACGATCCCGCCGCTGACGGCGTCGCTGGTCATGGCCCAGAAACTTGGCGGGATCGACGGCAAGGCCTTCATGCTCGCCTTCCTCACCGGGTTTGAGGTGGAGTGCAAGATTTCCGAATGGATGCTGCCGCAACACTACATGCGCGGCATGCATTCCAGCGGCACAGTCGGCACCTTCGGCGCCTACGCCGCGGCTGCCAGGCTTCTGGGTCTGAGCGGAGAGCGACTCAGATCCGGCTTCGGCATCGCTGCTTCACTGGCTGCAGGTATCCGCTGCAATTTCGGCACGATGACCAAGCCGCTGCATGTCGGGCGGGCCTGTGAGAACGGCATCACGGCCGCTCTTCTGGCCGAGCGCGGCTACACGGCCGATCCGCAGGCGCTGGACGGTCCCTGGGGTTTCTTTGCCGTGCAGGGCGGCGGTGTGAGTGCGGAGAAAGTCGGGCAGGGTTTCGGCAGGACCTGGACGATTGTCGAACCGGGTGTATCCATCAAGCCGTATCCCTGCGGTGTTCTCACCCATCCGACCATCGACCTGATGCTTCGGCTTGTCACCGATGCGGACATTCAGCCGGACGCGATCCAAAGCGTGACGGTTCATGCGGGAACAAACATCCTGAAACCCATCCGCTATCCGATTGCCGTCAATCACCTGCAGGCGAAATTCTCGCTTCCGGCAGCGCTGGCGATGATCGCGCTTGCACGGCAGGCCGGAAAGCGCGAGTTCTCCGACGAATTCGTGCGCAGCGCGCCGATGCAGGCCATGCAGCGGCGCATCCGGACCGAGCTGGACAGCGATATCGAAGCCCAGGGCTTCGATGTCATGCGTTCGCGGATCACGATCCGGCTGACCGATGGCAGCGAGGTTGCCGGCTGGGCGGATGAAAAATACCGGGGTGGTCCCGAAAATCCGTTGAGTGATCAGGAGCTTGAGGGGAAGGTCCGATCCTGCTGCGCCGGCTTGCTGGAAACCGCCCAGCAGGACAGGCTGATTGCGACAGCCTGGAAAGCCAGGAAGCTTGAAGATGCCGTCGACCTGGCTCGCGTACTCAGCCCGGATACCTGAATTCGCGACGCATCTGACAAAAGAAACACCCCGGCATCCTGCCGGGGTGTCACGCGCAAAATGACCGTGTTTCACGGCGTCGGCGGCGCGGCAGACTACTTCCGGTCTTCGACCTTGCGCTCCATCGCGTAGATCTCGTCGGTGACATCGTCCGCCTTGCGCGCAAAGAGCGCCTGCGCGTCTTTCAGGCCGAGATTGTAGAAATGGGCGCCGAGGGAGCCGCTCAGGAAATCGATCAGGAACTCCGCGTCCATGTTACCGATCTCAAGGTCCAGCTCAGCGTCGAGATATCTCTGGATCTGGGCGGTCAGTCGCGTCCTGACCTCCTTGTCGAGCTTGAGTTCCTTCACGGCGGTCTCCCGTGGGTCGTGGTTCAGGCTGCCTTGTTAAGGAGGCTCTCAAACAGAAGCCGGCCGTCGAGGCCGCCATTCAGCGGTTCAACAAGGTTTTCCGGGTGCGGCATCATTCCAAGAACGTTGCCCTTGTCATTGGTGATACCGGCAATATCGTTGATGGAGCCGTTGGGATTGGTGCCGTCGGCGTAGCGGAACACGACCTGGCCGTTGTCCTCGATCCTTGCGAGCGTTGCCTCGTCCGCGAAGTAGTTGCCGTCGTGATGCGCAACGGGGCAGCGCCAGACCTGGCCTTCGGTGAATTTCGACGAAAACCTTGTGGCGTTGTTGACCGTCTCCATCATGACTTCCTTGCAAACGAAAGTCAGTCCGGCATTGCGCATCAGCGCACCAGGCAGGAGGCCTGCTTCGGTCAGGATCTGAAAGCCGTTGCACACACCCAGAACGGAGACGCCGCTGTCGGCCTTTGCGACCAGGTCGTTCAGGATCGGCGAGCGGGCGGCAATGGCGCCGGAACGCAGGTAATCGCCGTAGGAAAATCCGCCCGGAACAACAACGAGGTCGACATCGGGCAGGGTGCTCTCGGTGTGCCAGACGCTCTGGGGCCGTGCGCCCGTTATCAGTTCCAGCGCGTGGAACATGTCACGGTCGCGGTTGGAGCCTGGGAAAACGATGACGGCTGTTTTCATTTTGTAATCCCGTAGTTCTAGAGCAGGACATAAACGGCAATAAGTGCCGCTATTGCTGGTAGCAGGATGAAAACCGCCGCCTTGAGCGCCATGAATGTCACGGCTTTGCGGGTGTCTTCGTCCATCGTCAGAACCTGATCTCAGGCGATCTCGATCGCGTAGTTCTCAATGACGGTGTTGGCGAGCAGCTTTTCGCACATCTGCTCCAGTTCCGCCCGGGCTGCGTCCTTGTTCGCGCCTGTCAGTTCGACATCGAACACCTTGCCCTGGCGAACCGATCCGACATCGCCGAAACCGAGACCGCCGAGCGCGCCCTCAATGGCTTTTCCCTGGGGATCAAGTACGCCGTTTTTCAGGGTGACGATGACACGTGCTTTCATGATTGGCTTTCCGTGCTGGACTAGCGACAAACAGTTTGGGGCTCCCCATACACGAGGAGCCCCGGAAGCGAAAGAGCAATGCGCACAATTGCTGGGAATTACGGCACGCGTCTGATCGTCGTCCGGTTCAGGTATCTCTTGAAATAGGTGTTGGCGACGCTCCTGCTTCGCGCGGCGGAGACGAGCACGGAGCCCCGGTTGTCCTGGATGATAAACCGGCCGGTCATCCAGATACGGCCCTTTCGATCCCTCAGGTAGCCGCTGAAATCAAAGCCCGCGTAGTTCTTTTTGACGACACGCCGGGTGATATTCAGCTTGGCTTGGTCTTTTGCGGCGATGTTGTAGACGTTTGCGACCGCATTGAAGAGTTCACGCGACAGCACACCGTCCTTGATCGCCTGTTCAGCATCACCGGTTACCTTCAACGGACCCTGAGCGATCAGCCGGTCGGACTTGCACTTCGGAACTTCGCAGACATAGCCGGTAAAGCCGTTTGAAGATTTCTTGGTCCAGCCACTCGGTGCGTAGTTCGTCTGGATGCTGCCCGGTTTCAACCCGGTCGTCTGACATGCGGCCAAGATGCCACAAAGCAGAATTGCGGCTGTGGTTTTGATAATAGATTGAATATTCACAATAAAAACGCCCCCTTGCATTACAAGGAGGCGTTTAGTTTGCGTCTGGCTGAATTGCAACCGGACACAGTGGCTCATCCTCTGATTGCAGGATGGCTGTGTCCTTATTGCACCAGTGTCGGGCCGGAATTGGCCGGGCGCTCGACGGCGATCATGATGCCGAGGCGCTTGGCGACTTCCTGATAGGCTTCCAGCATGCCGCCGAGATCGCGGCGGAAGCGGTCCTTGTCCATCTTGTCGTTGGTCTCGATGTCCCACAGGCGGCAACTGTCGGGAGAAATCTCGTCGGCAACGACGATGCGCATCATGTCGCCTTCGAACAGGCGGCCGCATTCGATCTTGAAGTCGACAAGGCGAATGCCGACACCCAGGAACAGGCCGGACAGGAAATCGTTGACGCGGATGGCAAGCGCCATCATGTCGTCAAGCTCCTGCGGGGTTGCCCAGCCGAACGCGGTGATGTGTTCTTCGGCGACCATCGGATCGTCGAGTTCGTCGTTCTTGTAGTAGAACTCGATGATGGAACGCGGCAGCTGCGTGCCTTCTTCCAGGCCGAGGCGCTTGGCGATGGATCCGGCGGCGACGTTGCGCACGACCACTTCAAGCGGGATGATCTCGACTTCGCGGATCAGCTGCTCGCGCATGTTCATGCGGCGGATGAAGTGAGTCGGAATGCCGATCGCATTCAGATGATTGAAGATGAACTCGGAAATGCGGTTGTTGAGAACGCCCTTGCCGTCAACAATCTCGTGTTTCTTGTTGTTGAAGGCGGTTGCGTCGTCCTTGAAGTGCTGGACCAGTGTACCCGGTTCCGGACCTTCGTAGAGAATCTTGCCTTTACCTTCGTATATGCGCCGACGGCGGTTCATGGGCTATACCGTTTTTTGTGAAGCCTGGGGATGGGACTTGCTCACCTGGTGACGGGTCCTGCGGGACCTGATCCGGTCGACCGGCAGCTACCAACAAGGCGGCAATCCCTTATTTGCGGCGCGGAACTTACCCGAAGCGCGACGAAAGTACAATCGTATGTTTTTCCGACAGGCCTATGCGCACTGGAAATCGCGGCTTTATTCCGCTTTTGGCGCATGTGCGTATCTATCGCGTTGATTTGAAGGCCCTGCGGGGATATGCAAGAGGCCAGACAAACCCCATATGGGGTGCAGTGCATGAACGCAGTTCAGGAGACGAAGAGTATGAGCACTTTCGACAAGCGCGAACAGGGATTTGAAAACAAATTCGCGCATGACGAGGAGCTGCGGTTCAAAGCGACCGCACGCCGCAACAAGCTTTTGGGCATCTGGGCCGCCGGACTGCTGGGCTATGAAGGCGAAAAGGCCGAGGAATATGCCAAGGAGGTCGTTCGCGCCGACTTTGAAGAGCCGGGCGACGAGGACGTGTTCCGCAAAATCCGCGCGGATTTCGATGCCAACAACATCGATCAGTCCGACCACCAGATCCGCCGCAACATGGACGAGCTGATGTCCACGGCGATTGAGCAGCTTCAGAACGAAGGCTGATCGGCGACGACCCAATCGCTGAATTTATGCGAAACGCCCACCGGGAACGGTGGGCGTTTTTCTATTTGGCGGTTGGTTTCCGATTGCGTCATCAAATGCGCGCACCTTTCCCTTCAGACGCGCCCTCTGCGGGTGCTCCGAGCAAAACGAATCGGGCGCTTGTTTTCGCGAACCTGAAAATCAGGTCCAGGCGATGGCCGTTCCGATCAGGACCAGCCCCATGCCGGTGAGTTCGCGGACCGAGTAACTTTCACCGAAATGCAACTGGGTCATTGCACCGATGAAAATGACTTCGGCACCAAGAATACCGATATAGATCAGGCCAAGTCTCTCCTGTCTCAGGGCGAACACTTCAAAAGCGCCCGCCGTGAGCAGTGCGGCTCCAATGATCAGTGCCAGACCGATGCTTGGAAGTTCCGCCAGGGACTTCATTGCGACCATTGCCACGCTGTAAAAAAACGCCGAAATGAGAGCGAGTATTGCAACTGAATTGAACATTTTTTCCAAAAAAATAAATAATATTACGTTAGGTAAGTTCCTTGATGGTGCCGATCAAGGGTAATGTGGCAAAAGCCTGCTTTTTGATCGTTTGACACCAATTCAGTCCCTTTTGCCGGAAGCTGCGCCCATGCCTGTGTTCTGCCGCTTGGCAGAACAATCCCGGGGCAAAATGAAATTGATGTTTGGGCGTTTTTCTCCTGCTTTGGGCTTGCAGCCCGGGCCTGCGCACGGTTTGATCGCGGCAACAAATGGGAGTTGAGCCGTGACCGACACTACGTTTCTTGCCGACAAAATGCGTTCCGGAAAGCCGGTCGTGACCAGCTGGTGTTTCCTGCGCTCTGCCATGATCCCGGAAATCCTGGCGCGGGCCGGATATGATGCCGTGACGATCGACATGCAGCACGGGATGTATGACTTCGACGCCACCGTGGATGCCTTCACGCATATCGCGCTGGGCGGTGCCCATCGAATCGCGCGCATTCCGGTCGGTGACAATGCGCTCGCCGGAAGGCTGATCGACATGGGTGCGGAATGCATCATCGCCCCAATGATCAATTCCAGGGCGGATGCGGAAGCGTTTGCGCGGTCACTGAAATACCCGCCGCTCGGCGACCGCAGCTGGTCACCCCGGCGCGCAGTCATGCTGACGGGTCAGTCAAACGAAGAGTATCTGAAGGCGTCCAATGCCCAGACAATCGGGCTTGCCATGGTCGAGACACAGGATGCCATCGACGCGTTGGACGACATTCTGTCTGTGCCGGAACTGGACGGCATTTTCGTCGGTCCCAGCGATCTTTCCCTTTCGCTATCAAACGGTGCTGCTCTTGATCCGAATGGAGCGGCGACGGCCGAGGCGTGTGCCCGGATCGCCGAAAAGGCGCGCGCGGCAGGCAAGCTCGCCGGGATTTTCTGCCTCAGCGGCGAAAAGGTCGAAGAGGCCGTCTCAATGGGATATCAGTTGATCTCCCACGGCATTGATACGCTGTTTGTCGACGGCGCGGCCCGCAACGCTCTTGGCGAAGTGAGCTGGCTGAAAGACCGGGTTGAGGGGAAAACCGGGGCCGGATACTGATCCGGGCTGCGTTCGATCGGTCTGCAGGACCGGCCCGGCCTAACCGAGCCGTTTCATGAAGTGGGCAAAGGACATCATGCCTTCCGGCCAGGGGCCGTGGCCGCTTTCCACGTTGATGTGCCCGGCTTCGCCGGCGTCCTGAAACGTCGCACCCCAGGCATTCGCCAGCTCTTCGGCGCGGTCATAGCCGCAATAGGGGTCGTTTCGGCTTGCAACGAGATGCGACGGAAAGGGCAGGGGATCGCGGGGGATCGGCCTGAAGTCGCCACCGTCAAACTCCTCGACCAGACCGTCCCGGTCCCAGTCCGAAGGCGCGACAAGGTAAGCGCCCCTGACCTTGTCCTTGAGGACATGGGCACCGTGCGCCACCAGAATGCAGCCGAGTGAATGGGCCACCAGAACAACCGGACGATCGCACCCGTCAACCTCGCGGACCAGCGTGTCGAGCCAGTCCTTTTTTGTCGGGGCGTGGAGTTCGGCCTGTTTGACGACACGCGCCGTCGCCATCTTGTCACGCCAGCGCAGCAGCCAGTGCCCCGGCAGGGTCTTGCCGTATCCCGGTATAAGCAGGATGTCCGTCTCTGATATTTTCATTGCCGAATCCCGGTGTTCGTTCCCGTTAGGATAGAGGGCCGTAGAAGCCGTGTTTCAGTGCGCGTGCCCAGCCCGGCCGGCCGTTTTTGTCCGCTTCCGCGCTGGCGGCGTCCCAGTCATAGCTGAGGATTCGTTCCTGAAAATTCCAGTCCTCGCCCGCCTTTGTCATCACTGCGTAGCGCGCGTGGGGACTGCCGACCTCCATTTTGTGCCTGTGCGGATGATCGTCTTCATAAGTGGGCAGGCCGACGCTGCCGGGGTTCAGGATCGTCTGGCCTGTCGCGCTCAGATGAATCACCCGGGGAATATGGGTATGGCCGCAACAGATGACGGGTGCACGTTCGGTGCCGATATCCGCAAGCAGCGTCTCTTCGTCCGGCAAATGACCCTTCGGGCCTTCGACCTTTTCAGTGAGGTACCTGTTGTCGTCATCCGGTGTGCCGTGGCAAAGGAAGATGTCGCCGCTTAGGCGGATCGTCGCCCGGGTCGTCCTGAGCCAGTCAAGGTTCTCGCTGCTCAGGCGCTCGGCTGCAAAGGCGTCGGTCGGCCCCATTTTCTCAAAGGGATCCTCGAGAAGAAACCTGTCGTGATTGCCGCGCACCGTCGGCCAGTCCGTCTCACGCAGAATGGTAGCCGTCTCCTCGGGCCAGAGCGGCCCGGAAACGCAGTCGCCGAGATTGACGATCATGTCCGGACTCTCGTGTTTGAGATCTTCAAGCACGGCTTCCAGGGCAAGCAGATTGCCGTGAATGTCGGAAATGACTGCAATTTTCATGAACAGCTCCGGCAAAGGGACATCAACAATCAGGTCATTTTCACGATGCCGCCCCGATCTTGAACCGGGGCTTCATTTGTTGAGATTGGTATAAGGTCCCGGATCAAGTCCGGGACGGCAACGCAGCCGGCCAAAAAAGCGCGTCAGCTTTCCCCGAACACGCGTTTGAAGATCGCGTCGACATTCTTGGTGTGATAGCCGAGGTCGAACCGGTCGCGGATTTCGTCTTCGGAGAGATAGTTCCGCACATCGGCATCATTCAGGAGTTCGGTCAGGAAGTCGACCGAGGCCGCGCCCGCGACCTGGTAGCTGTCCCATACCTTCATCGCGTTGCGCTGGACGAGCCGGTAGGCGTCCTCGCGAGAGGACCCGGCCTGCGTCAGCGCAAGCAGGATGCGCTGCGAATGCACCAGCCCGCCGAGACGGTCCATGTTGCCCATCATGCGTTCCGGATAGACCATCAGCTTGTCGATAACGCCGGTCAGCCGGGCGAGGGCGAAATCGAGCGTGACGGTCGCGTCCGGTCCGATCATGCGTTCCACGGACGAATGCGAGATATCGCGCTCGTGCCAGAGTGCAACGTTCTCCATCGCCGGAATCGCATAGCCGCGGACGAGGCGGGCAAGGCCGGTCAGGTTCTCCGTCAGCACAGGGTTGCGCTTGTGCGGCATCGCCGAGGAGCCCTTTTGCCCCTTGGAGAAAAATTCCTCCGCTTCGAGCACTTCCGTGCGCTGCAGGTGTCTGACCTCGGTGGCGACGCGCTCGACCGAAGAGGCGATGACGCCGAGCGTGGCGAAATACATGGCGTGGCGGTCGCGCGGGATGACCTGGGTCGAGACCGGCTCGGCGGTCAGGCCCATTGCCCTGGCAACGTGCTCTTCAACACGCGGGTCGATGTTGGCGAACGTGCCGACAGCACCTGAGATGGCGCATGTCGCCACTTCCTCGCGGGCCGCCAGGAGACGGGTCTTGCAGCGGTCGAACTCCGCATAGGCCTCGGCCATTTTCAGACCGAATGTGACGGGTTCGGCGTGGATACCGTGGGACCTGCCGATGCAGACCGTATCCTTGTGCTCCATCGCCCGGCGCTTGAGCGCGTCGAGGAGGGCATCGAGGTCGGCGAGCAGCAGATCGGTCGCCTTGACCAGCTGTACGTTGAAACAGGTGTCGAGCACATCGGAAGACGTCATGCCCTGGTGAACGAAACGGGCATCGGGGCCGACGATTTCCGCCAGATGCGTCAGGAAGGCGATGACGTCGTGCTTCGTCTCTCGCTCGATCTCGTCAATGCGGTCGATGTCGAATGTCGCGTTGCCGCCCTTTTCCCAGATCGTCGCGGCGGCTTCCTTCGGGATGACGCCGAGCTCCGCAAGCGCATCGCAGGCATGGGCTTCAATCTCGAACCAGATGCGAAACTTCGATTCCGGAGACCAGATGGACACCATGTCGGGACGGGAATAGCGCGGGATCATCGCGGGCAGAACCTCTTTATGCGGGGGAAACCTGGCTGCGGCATAGCAGAGGGCGGCGCGCCCTTCAATCCAATGATGCGGATTTTGCTTGCGAGCCGCATCTGGCCGGTGAATTTTATGCACGACGCAAGGCGAAACCACTCGCGCGAAGAACAACGGAGACCCCCATGCCGATCTGGCGTCCCGCGAACACGATCACGGTCAAGGCGCTCGCGCTGATCTGGCAGGACGACGCGCTGCTGTTGTCGGATGTTTTCGACGACGCAGGCCGGGCGACCGGAATGCGGCCGCTGGGTGGAACCGTTGAATTCGGCGAACCCTGGCGCGATGCGCTGCAAAGGGAGTTTCTGGAAGAACTTGGCGCCCACATAACACTGCTCGATTCCCACTTCGTGATCGAGAACCTCTACGAACATCACGGGGTTCCCGGGCACGAAATCGTATTTGTGTGCCATGCCCACTTCACCGATAACCGGTTCTACCGGCAGGACAGCCTGGTTTTTGAAGAGAGCGATGAAACCGACGGGCTCGCAAAGTGGGCGTCGCTTGCGGAACTGGATGCCAAGCGGCTTGAGCTTTACCCGACCGGACTCAGGGAGCGGATTTCGGGCTCCGATTCGCCAACCGGGCGCAAGTCGCGCCTCAGCTAAGTCGTGACGCCTCTGCCTGGGATCAGGTGCGTTCTATGGTGCGCATCGCTACGGGCAACACCAGTAAGGTCGTCGCACCAATAACCGCGAAGAGCACGGCATAACTCGGGATGCCAGCGTGAAGCGCGCTCATGGCCGCAAGCCCAAGGCTTCCGCCGAGCATTTGCAGGGTCAGGTTGATGCCGCTCGCCTGTCCATGCTTTTCCTGGGGAACGGAATTCATCTGCACGCGGCGAACGGGAATGGCGATGCTTGGCATCGATGCGCCCCACAGGAGCAGCGGAAGAAACGTCAGGAGATAGTTCTCCCGGATTGATGCTATCGCAAGCAGCAGGATGGCCGCGGCGTGCACTGCGACGCCGAGCATGAGGACAGGGCGCGACCCCAGCTTGTCCGTCAGTTTACCAACAAGCACGGACGTTCCAAGTGTCGGCAAAATAGCCAGCGAGACGGCTGCCCCGGACAGGATCGGCGAGATGCCGACAGTGGTTTGCAGGAACTGGGCGACAAACACGAAAAGCGTTATTTTCTCGAACTGAAAAATTGCGAAGATGATCACGCCGCCTCTGAATTCGGGGATCTTCAGCAGGTTGAGATCAAGGATCGGCGCCGGGTGCGTCAACTCCCAGTGCCGGAATACGGTCACGAGTGCGCATCCGAGCAGGAAGAGGCTGATTGTGAGCGGGGAGAACCAACCCCAGTCAGGTCCCTGCATGACACTGGTGACCAGGGCAAGCAGCGCCAGGATCAGAAAGGCGGGTCCGAATTTGTCCGTCTTCGCGGACGGCCTGCTCTGACTGGTTTTTTTCGCGTCGTAATCCTGCGACCAGACCAGCCAGAGCAGCAGAACAATCGCGAAGACAAAGGGAATGCCGATCCAGAAGATCATCCGCCAGGAGACGGTTTCGGTCAGAAAGCCGCCGATCAGGGGACCGGACGCCATGAAGATGGCACCAACCGTCGTTTGATATCCGAAGGCGACGCCGCGTTCTTCCGGCTTGAACGCCGTCGTCAGGATCGCAATCGATGTGGGAAAAATGAGTGCCGCGGCGACACCCTGAAGCGCCCGGGCGGCGATGAGCATGGCGCCGCTGGTGGCGATCGCCGCCAAAAGAGAAGCGATCGCGAACAGGATCGCACCCGCGGTGAAGTAGCTGCGCCGGCTGAAGTGATCGCCCATGCGTCCGGCCAGCGCGACGGCACAGGTAAAACTGAGCAGGTAGGCATTGACCACCCAATGCGTTGCGGAGAGCGACAAGCCGAGTTCCCTGGCCATAGAGGGCAGAGACACGGTGACGATGGTCTCGTCGAGCACAATCAGGCCAAGCACGCCACTCATGGCCGCGAGCAACCACCATTTTCTGTTCTCCGCGAGTGACGAGTTTAAAGCCATCACCTAGAATCTGAGGTCCGGTTTTTCCGCCGGAGCATCTTCCGGCAGGTCGTATTCTTCAATTTCATCCAGGAACTCCTCAGCGAGGTAACGCTTGAATTTCGCCTTGTTGAGACTGAGACGAATGGCGAAAACGTAGACGACGGTAGCCAGGAGCCCGACGGCAAGCATGTCCGGACCGAGCGGTATCAGGTCCAATCCGCTGCCGAAGGACCCAAGATAGGAAAGCAGAAGAAGACCGGCGATATAGGGAGCCAGCCAGGACGCTTCGCGCCAGTCGAGACTGTCGAACCCGCCTTGGGCGTTGCGCACCAGCAGGAGCACAAACCCGACCACCAGACATATGCCGAGGTGGCTCAGCGTGTCCCAGCCGCTCCAGTAGATGATCAGGCTGGCGACGATGAAAGCGAGACAGCCGGTGACGGGTGCGGCAGGCAGTTGAAAAGCTCTTGGCGTGTCGGGCAGAAGGCGGCGGAACGCCATGACGGCAATCGGTCCGACGACAAAGGAAAGCACGATCGATGACGTGTTGAGTGCAATCACTTCCTTGAAGGGCAGCAGAAAGAAGAAAATCGCGGAAACGACGAAATTCACGAGCAAGGCGAACAGGGGCACGCCGCGTTGCGAGAGGCTTTCCATGAACTTTGGAAACAGACCGTTCTGCGCCATTGCCAGACCCAGCCGCGCGTTGGAGCCGACCGAGACGAGGCCTGAGGCAAAACTCGAAATCCGGGCGCTGGTGTCCAGGAGGCTGACGATCCAGAGAGCACCGACAGCAGTTGCCAGTGCTGCCATGGGGCCAAGTTCCCCGGAGAAGTGCAGCGCATTCCAGCCGTTTTCAAGATCCTTGCCGCTGAGTGCGCCAAGGAAGGCAATCTGCAGGGCTCCAAGGATGAACAGGCAGATCACAAGGCTCAGGACGAGTGCGAGCGGGACGTTGATTTTCGGATTGCGGGCTTCACCGGCCATCTCGATGACATGCCTGAAGCCCAGGAGCGCGAAGATCACGCCGCCGCTCGAAATCGCCGAAAGGATGCCTTTCAGGCCTTCCGGGGCAAATCCACCGTAGTTGCTGAAATTCTCGAAGCGGAATTCCGAAGCGATAATGACGGCTGCCAGGAGCGACGGAACGACAATCTTGATCCAGGTAAGGGCCGTGTTGATGCGGGCAAAGAATTTGACGCCGAATGCATTCAGCACCGTGAAGACCATCAGGAGCACGCAGGCGACACCGAGACCGCCCGGTGTCAGCTGTCCATCGGGCGCGTAGAGCCAGGGCGCATTGGTGGCGGAATAGCGCAGCACTGCCTCGACTTCGATCGTCGCGGCGGTGTTGTATCCGACCCAGGCCGTCCAGCCCATCGCCATGGACACGACGGACCCGTGCGAAAAATGCGGAACGCGGCCGATGCCGCCGGGGACGGGTAGAATTGCGGAGATCTCGGCAAAGGTTGCAGCCAGCAACAGCATGGCGATGCCACCGATCAGCCAGGCAAGGATCGCCGAAGGGCCTGCGGCCTGCGCGGCAAGAAGCGGTGCGAACAGCCAGCCGGATCCGAGGATGCCGCTTATCGCGACGAAGGTCAGACCCAGAAGCCCGATGCTGCGATGCATGTGCGCCAAGATGTTCCCCCACAGACTTCGGCTTGTGAGGGAAGCTTAGCCGAGGGAAGGTCGCAACGGGAAGCCGGGATTTGGATTGTTAAGATATGTCGGGCGGGAACTGGCGGCCCGAGCTGCGGGCTCTGCGTCAAGCGCCGCGTTTGTTCAGGTCGCCAGAACCAACGCCGCTTTCCCGTTTCCGGACAGATCGAACTGCGTACGCCGAACCCTTGTTGAAAAAACGTTGCTGATATCGCGTTTGAAAACCTCGAAACTGGTATAGCCGAGCGCTTTGAGATGGGAGAGCAGATCGGTTCCGCTGCTGTCGCTCAGAACCTCGCACAAAAGCGCTGGCCTGTTTTCGGACAGTGTCTTTTCCCCACCCCGGATAACGCTGGTCTCGTGCCCTTCCACGTCGATCTTGATCAGCCGTATCTTGCCGGGCTCGAGCCCGTTCGACGCGACAAATTCATCAAGCGTGGTGCAGGCTACATCAGCGCGGTTCACAGGTATCTCGTGATGGGTCTCGTCGAGCGTTGCCCAGCCCAGATTTCCGTTTTGGGGCACGAAGATCGGAACCACGCCCTGCGTGTCCGACAGCGCCTTGTTGATTGCCGTTGTGTTGCCGCCACCGGCCAGAGCGAGGTTGGCCTGAAGCACTTCAAAGGTGACCGGATTGGGCTCGAAAGCGAAAACCTCTGCGAAATAGTCACGCAGCAGGATCGAATAAACGCCTATATTGCCGCCAACATCGAGAAAGATCGCGTCGTCTTCGATGGTTGTCTCATCGAGGTAGTCCTGGACACCATCCAGTTGTGTCTGTTCAAAACTGCCGGTGCTGAACAGGCGCATGCCGATGACATCGTTCATGGGAACGCAGATATGCGTGAAGCCCTTCTTGCGGCTTGCCCTGTTGCGCATGGCCTCCGCAATGGCAAAGAGCCCCCGGTCAATCAGAAGGCTTGATAAACTTCTAGTACGTAACACTTCGCCCCACACCCTGTTCTACTTGAAATTCCCTTAGGGAATAGAAGCTGTCGCAGCGGTGTTTCCAAACAATTAAGGCGCGTTGATTGACCGTCGAAGCGGTTATTCAAGGTGAAGAAAGATCTAAGCGTTGTATTTCCGTCGTCTTACAGCCTCAGGCTGAGGCGGCGGTGCGGATCGCGGCAATATTTTGCGTGTAGGCGTCGATCGTGCCGCCTTTGAAAACGGCGGATCCGGCAACAAGCACATTCGCGCCGGCACCTGCGACAAGAGGAGCCGTTTCCGGGGTCACGCCGCCATCGATTTCCAGATCGATCGGGCGGTCGCCGATCATGGATTTGATGCGGCGGGTCTTTTCCACCTGGGACTGAATGAATTTCTGTCCGCCAAAGCCTGGGTTCACGGTCATGACCAGGATCAGGTCGAGGCGGTCCAGGACGTATTCCAGAACGCTTTCGGGTGTCGACGGGTTGAGAGACACGCCCGCCTTCTTGCCGAGATCGCGAATGGCCTGCAGCGTGCGGTCCAGATGCTTTGTCGCCTCGGCGTGCACCGTGATGATGTCTGACCCGGCCTTGGCGAAGGCCTCAAGGTAGGGATCGACCGGCTCAATCATCAAGTGCGTGTCGAATATCTTGTCCGAATGCGGGCGGAGTTTTGCAATAACGTCGGGGCCAAAGGTGATGTTGGGCACGAAATGCCCGTCCATGACATCCAGATGGATCCAGTCCGCGCCCGCCGTCACGACGTCGCGGACTTCCTGTCCCAGCTTGGAAAAGTCGGAGGCAAGGATCGATGGTGCGATTTTGATGTCACGTGGCATTGCAAGGCTCCCGCAGTGTCCGAGGGTCCGGATCGCAAGAGGCCGGGCCGACTGATCTGAGTGGGCGGCTATCACGGCGGGTTGTCTGTTTCAAATTCTTTTTACATGACAGGCGACAATTGCCCGTTTCACGTGTGTAGAAGCGCTGCGGTCTTCAAAGACGCCCCGTAATTGCCAGATATCTGCGATCCGGGCCTTCGAAACCCAGGCTCTCCATCTGTACGAAGATCGCAAACACCGCCGGTCCCTTTTCCGGGTAGAAGGTGAATACCCGTTCGATCCGATAAGAGAACGGGCAGCGCCGGCTCTTGGGCACACTGGTGTCGTTGTTCAGGGTGCGGGTAACGCCGTTGCTCACCATTGTCAGGCGAAAGCCCCTGGTTTCAACACCGTACCCGGCGCATTCGGCGTTCTTGAGAGGATACTCGTTCAAGGTGAGGTCTATCGAGGTCTCGCCCTGCAAAAGCGGCAGCCGCGGCGCGACCTTGATGTGATACGGGTTGGAACCCAGTTCCGTCGCTGGATTGAAGGCAACCGTCTTCCCCTTCCCGAAGATGGAGGTCTTGTCGAGAAGCGCATGTGCCGCCTGCTGGTTCCGCGTGCGGGTTTCAGCAAGAGCATCTTCCGGATCGTAGCCATTTTCCTCATCGACTTCATCCACGCGGCGGAAAGGCGAAGGTTTCACCCAGCTGTCCGATCGGACATCCAGGACGAAGATTTCCGAATAGGGAAAGCCGGAGCCGTCCTGCCATCCATATTGTTCGAAGGCGAAAAAGTCCCCGTGGCTGGAAAAGCCGTAAATTTCCAGTTCGGCCGTATCGCCGGCGCGGACAGATGAAGGTGCGGAGCCGATGAGCGCGAGGACCGGGAGCAGGCAGAGGATCGCCTGACGAAAAAGCCGTGAGAACCGGAGACTGATTGGCATTGTGTAATCCTTCGACTGGGACTTTGGTTGCCCCAATCTTAGTGGCATCCGGTTCCGGTTTCAGGTCCGCTGCGTCACAGAATCCGCGTTTAGCCGGCAGAAAACCCTGACGAAGGGTTTCAGGAACATCGGCAGCAGATAGATCGGGAACTGGCCAACCGCGAACCAGAGCCAGGTGAATTCCGGCAAAACGCCACCGAAGGCGGCGACCATCAGGCCCATGTTCCGGGTTCCGCAGGTATGCGCGATGGCATAGGCATCTTCCCGCGTTGCCGGTGCGAACAAGACAAGCGACAGGAAGATCTGGGTCAGTGCAAGAGCGAAGGTGAACGCGGTGATCGCAAGCATGAAAAGCGGCTGCGACAGGAAATTTGCGGCGACCCCGTCCATGGCCGCGATCGCGAAGATGAGCAGCACGATCACGTTCAATCCGCTGATGTGATCGCCGCTTCGGGCGAGGCGTTCCCTGCCGAAGATCCTCTTCAGGACCATGGCAATGACGAATGCCCCTGCAAGCAGGATCGACAGCTTCAGCGCGAGGCCGCCAACACTCAGGGGCAGGGCGTCACCCAGCATGAGGCCGCCGACAAAGGGGACGGTGAGGGGCGTCACGATCATGGCGGCGACCGAAAGGGCCAGGCTGAGCGTGCCATCGAGGCCGAGCAGGTAGATGAAGGCGGGCGCTGCCAGAACCGGTGGCGCGGCCGTGGAGATGAAAAGCGCAAGCGCGACGTCGGGTCCGAGCTGTGAAAGTCCTGTATGCGTCAAAAGGAGATAGGTGAGAAGCGGTACCCCGAGCATCATCCAGACGAGTGCGGCGATCAAAAGGGCGGGCCGCTTCAGGCGCGTCCTGATGGCGTTGTGATCGACGCGCAGAAACGCAAGCGTAAGCAGACCGAAAACGGCAAATTCAAGGTAAGGCCGCAGATAGGCGGACAAGGCCGGCAGGGCCAGGCCGATGAAGATGCTCACTGCGAGCGCGGTCGTTCCGTGACGGCCGATGAAGGCCAATCCTGCCGCGAGCATTCGAATCATCTAAAGTCGTCTCCTGAAACCGCGAGGTGATGCGGACACCTTGCGCTACTTAACCGAACGGGAGCGCCGATGCCAGTCAGATCGGCTCGCCTGACATGCTTCGGGTATGTGTATGACAAACAAGGCAGGTCAGCCACGTTTTCATGATGTTGTGGTGCTTGGCGCCGGCATTGTCGGTGTCTGCACCGCCATCCATTTGCGGCGGCTGGGGCTGGACGTCGCCCTGGTCGACCGGGCACATCCGGGTGAAGAAGCTTCCTTCGGCAATGCCGGGATCGTTCAGTGCAACGGTTTTACTCCGCATGCCATACCGACCAACCCCGTCCAGCTTGTCAAAATCGCTCTCGGCATGTCGAGTGCTGTTTCGCTCAACCTCAAGAAGACGTTCGAGCTTTTGCCCTGGCTCCGGCAGTATCACGCAGCGGGCAGCCCTCGCGGCATCGAGGCCTATTCCAGGGCCATCGCACCGCTGAGAGCGCTTGCTGCGGAGGATCACCTCGACCTTGCGAAATCAACCATTGCCGACCGCTTTTACCGGAAGGGTGGGTGGCTTTATCTCTACCGCAGCGATGCCTCATACCGCCATGGCGAGGTTGAACGTCACTACGCCCGGGTGTTCGGCGTCACTTACGACGAACTTCAGTCTGAAGAAACGCGCGCGCTCGAGCCTGGACTGAAATCGGCTAACTTCAAGGCCGTTCACTGGCTTGAGAGCTGCTCGGTGACCAACCCGGGCGCCGTCGTTGACGCATTCTGGCGGGGTTTCATCCAGGAAGGGGGGGAATACTTCCGCGGCGATGCCCTGACGCTTCAGCGGCATCACGGAGACTGGGCGCTGGAAAGCGAACGCGGAACCCTTCTTGCCGGGAATGCCGTGATTGCCCTCGGGGCATGGTCCAACGACCTTTTGAAAAAATTCGGGGAAGAGTTTCCGCTGGTTGCCAAGCGCGGTTATCACATGCATTTCCAGCCTCAGACCGGAGCCTCGCTGTCCAGGCCCGTGGTGGACGTGGACAACGGTTTTGCGCTCACGCCAACGGACAAGGGGATCCGTCTGACAACCGGTGTCGAGCTTGCCGACCGGGATGCGCCGCCCAATCCCAACATCATCAAGCTGGCGAAACGGCGGGCTTCGGAGCTCCTGCCGCTCGGGCGGGCGCTCCAGGAGGAACCGTGGCTCGGATCGAGGCCGTGTCTGCCGGACTCCCTGCCTGTCTGCGGTCCGTCCCGGAGAACGCCCGGTCTCTGGCTCAATTTCGGCCACGGCCATGACGGGTTCACGCTCGGTCCTGTCACCGGACGGCTATTGGCGGAGCAGATTGCCGGCAGGGAGACAGGGTTTGATCTGAGCGCCTTCACAGCGGCGCGATTTGCCGATTGATCCGGCTCAGGATGCGGTCTCTGGCGTATTGGTCCTGTGCTAAGGGCCTGCCATTCATGGACTATCTTTAATTTGGCAGCGCGCGGGCGCTCCCCATTTTGAGGTCATTGACCGGCACGGTGCCGGTACCAGTCAGGAGATCAGTCATGATCCATTTGAACGCATTCAGTCCGGCGAAAACCGGGTTGCTCGCCGCCGCCATCGCCATCGGAACCTGTTCGGCAGCCTTTGCCCAGTTTGAGGTCGGTGACACGTTGGGGCAGTCCGTTTCCGAGATTGCCGGTTCCCTGGAAGCAGGCGGCTACGAAATCCGTGAAATTGACGTTGAGCGGAACCGGATCGAGGTCGAAGCCGTCCTGGAAGGGACCAAGTACGAGATCAAGGTGGACCCGCAGTCCGGGCAGGTGATCAAGGTCGAGCTGGACTAGGTGATGGACCCACAAATGAGACTGAAATGGCATGCGAAATGGCAACATCCCGTCAGGAAGGGTGTGTGGAGCGGGCTTCCTGCCCGGTCAAGCACGCTGACGCCACGGGGTGAAGCCATTTCCATGTCCTTCGGATTTGACCGGCTTGCGCCTCCTCTGCGTTGCGAAAGGCTTGAAAATGAAGGACCGCCATCGCAGCCGCCTGTTCCTGTGACGGGCGTTGCAGGCGTGCCCGGGGCTTCTG
This sequence comes from Roseibium sp. MMSF_3412, assembly GCF_030733265.1. Taxonomy (GTDB): domain Bacteria; phylum Pseudomonadota; class Alphaproteobacteria; order Rhizobiales; family Stappiaceae; genus Roseibium. Next base: position 67,370 of record NZ_JASHJI010000023.1, read on the forward strand.
ACAGCGCTAGTTTTCCCGGAGTGGCAGCGCGACCGTGTCCTTGACCGTGTTCACGACAATGCGCGACTGCACATCCGAGACCAGCGTGTTGTCGAGCAGTTTCAGGCGCAGGAAATTGTCATAGGTCTTGATGTCGTCCGTGACCACCTTGATGAGGTAGTCGACGGCACCGGTAATGCGCTCGCAGGTCACGACTTCCGGCCAGTGATGAACGAGTTTGTCGAACGTGTCCATGTTGTCCCGGCTGGGCACTGCCAGCTTGACGAAGGAATAGGCGACGAATCCCAGCCCCACGGATTCCCGGTCGACGATCGCCGTGATCTGCCGGATGATTCCCTGTTCCTTCAGACGCTTGATCCGCCGCCAGCAGGGCGTCTGGCTCATTCCGGCCTCCTTGGCAACCTCGGCTATGGAGAGCGATGCGTCGCGTTGCAGGACTCGCAGAACACGAATGTCGGAAGGGTCGAGAAGATTTTTATCGGTCATGGCTGATATGGGGAAATTTTATGCGCTTTCTGGGAATGGAAGCGGTACGATAGCACAGAAACTGCACGAGAAAAGGATGATATTTATCTGAAGATGGCGAGCGGAGAGGTGCAGCCGCCAAGGTCGACGTTTCAGGAGGACGCTGGATGAACGTTCATATGCCAACCGTGTCGTTGGAAGACAAATATGTCGCAACGGATGGACAGGTCTATCTGACCGGCATTCAGGCGCTCGTGCGGCTTGCACTTGAACGTGCCGCGCTGGATCGCCAGGCCGGTCTGAAATCGGGCGGTTTCATCTCGGGATATCGCGGATCTCCTCTCGCGGGATACGACACGGAACTGATGCGCGCGCACCGGCATCTTGAGCGAAGCAACGTGGTTTTCAAACCCGGCGTCAACGAGGAACTGGGCGCAACGGCCGTCTGGGGCAGCCAGAAACTGCGCGGTGAGGGCGGTGTCGGCCGCCCGACCGAGTATGATGGCGTCTTCGGTATCTGGTACGGAAAGGCACCGGGTGTCGACCGTGCGGGCGATGTCCTTCGCCAGGCGAATGCCTCTGGAACCGATCGGAACGGCGGTGTGCTTGCGCTGGCCGGTGACGACCATCTTGCCAAGTCCTCCATCCTTCCGGCCCAGAGCGAGTTCTTCTTCGAGCACGCGGAGATCCCAGTGCTCAACCCGTCCGATATTCAGGACGTGCTGGATTACGGTCTCCACGGGCTCGAAATGTCCCGGTTCACCAGCCTCTGGACGGCCCTGATCTGCGTCGCGGACACAATGGACGCATCAGCGACCATCAACGTTTCGCCCGACAGGCTCCGGCTTGTCCGTCCGCTGGAAGGCGATCCGCGCAAAGACTACCGCCAGAACCGGGATCTGCTTCTCGGCAACCGTCTGGAGACCGAACGGCTGGTGCGCGACCTCCGGATTCCGGCAGCGCAGAACTATGTGCGCACCAACGGCCTGGATCGCGTGACATTCGGAACGAGGGGACAGGCCAAACTCGGGATCGTTGCGTCCGGCAAGGCTTACAGAGACCTTCTTCAGGCGCTCAATCTGATGGGCATCAGCGAAGATTTTGCCAAATCCATCGGCCTTGCCGTCTACAAGGTTGCCATGACCTGGCCGCTGGAGCCTCTGGGACTGCGCGACTTCGCCCGTGGCACCGAGCGCCTGCTCGTCGTCGAGCACAAGCGCGCGTTCATGGAAACCCAGATCAAGGCGATTTCCTACCACTGGCCGGAGATGAGCCGTCCTGAAATCTGGGGCAAGCGCCGTCCGGACGGCGCGCCGTTCCTTTCCGATGTTCTGGAGCTTTCCGTCGCCGAACTGATCAAGGGGCTGATGGCATGGCTGCCGCAGGATGTCGTTTCGGAGGAAATGGGCGCGGTTGCCAACCGGATGACGAAACAGGTCATGTGGGCGCAGGGACATGCAGAGCGTGCCGCGCGCATTCCCTATTTCTGCTCGGGCTGCCCGCATTCCACATCGACCAAGACACCCGAGGGTTCGCGTTCCATGCCGGGGATCGGCTGCCATGCCATGACCGAAATGGCGGGCCGTACCACCGAGGGTCAGATCGCCATGGGCGGCGAGGGCGTTCTCTGGGTTGGCCAACAGCCGTTTTCCGGTGACAGCCACGTCTTTGCCAATGTCGGCGATGGAACCTATTTCCATTCCGGTATCCTTGCGATCCGCCAGGCATTGGCCTCGAAAGTGCCGATCACCTACAAGATCCTCTATAACGACGCTGTCGCCATGACAGGCGGCCAGCAGGTCGACGGTCAGCTCACCGTTCCGCAGATCACGCGGCAGCTTGAAGCGGAAGGTGTCGAGCGTATCGCCGTTGTTTCGGAAAATCCGGAGGCCTACGGCTCCTGGACGCCGCTGGCCGAAGGCACAAAAATTCACCATCGCGACGAGCTGATGGATGTTCAGAAGGACCTTCAGGGGTTCAACGGCGTGTCCGTGATCGTTTACGATCAGACTTGTGCTGCCGAAAAGCGGCGCCGCCGCAAGCGCGGGCTTTATCCGGACCCGGACAAGCGGCTATTCATCAACGACCGCGTTTGTGAAGGATGCGGCGACTGTTCGGTCCAGTCGAACTGCCTCTCCGTTGAGCCGCTTGCAACACCCTTTGGCGAAAAGCGCGTGATCAACCAGTCGAGCTGCAACAAGGATTTCTCCTGCATCAAGGGTTTTTGCCCTTCGTTTGTCGAGATTGACGGCGCGGCGCTCCGCAAGCCGAAAAAGGCCGATGTCAACATTGAAGCGATGGTCGACGCGCTGCCCGAGCCGGCGCTGGCCACGCTTGAACGGACCCGGAATGCGCTCGTTGCCGGTATCGGCGGTATGGGCGTCACCACGATCAGTGCCGTTCTGGCAATGGCGGCCCATGTGGACGGCAAGCAGGCTTCGACGCTCGACATGACCGGTCTGGCCCAGAAAGGCGGACCCGTAACCTCGCATATCCGTTTCGCGGCGAGCGACCGGTCGATCGAAGGGCCGCGCGTTCCCACGGCAAGCCTCGATCTTCTGATTGCAAGCGACCTTGTTGTGGCGACCAATGCGGACCAGCTTGCGCTCGCGCAGCGCGGGCACACCCTGACGGTCGCTAACACCAAGGTAGCGCCCACGGCCGAATTCGTGCTCAAGCAGACGCTGTCCTTCGATGAACAGCGCATGGACAAGGCACTGAAGGAGGCTTCCGGCACCTATCTTGCGATGAACGCGGCGGAGATTGCCGAGAAGCTTCTTGGCGATGCGATTTTTGCCAACATGCTGCTGGTCGGCATGGCGTATCAGAGCGGAGCGCTGCCGGTGTCCGGTTATGCGATCGAAACGGCGCTGGAGCTTAACGGCGCTGCCGTTGCCAACAACGTGAAAGCCTTCCGTGCCGGGCGGGTGCTGGCGGCAGACCCGCAAAAACTTCTTGCAGCGCTTCCGTCGCAAGAAACGCCCAGGGCGCTGAGCCTCGACGAAAAGACAGCGCTCCACGAAAACGAACTCACGCTTTACCAGGATGCGGCCTATGCCGCGGTTTACCGGGAGCTGGTTCAGGCCGTCAAAGAGGCCGACACGCAACATGGCACCGGCACATTGCGGCTGACGCAGACAGTTGCCGACATGCTTTACAAGGTCATGGCCTACAAGGACGAATATGAGGTCGCACGCCTCTACTCCGACGCGGATTTCCGGCAGAAGGTGCATCAGCGCTTCGAGGATCCGAAGGCGATCAAGGTCCATCTGGCGCCTCCGCTTCTGGCCCACCGGATCGATCCGAAAACGGGGCGCCCTGAAAAGATCGCCTTCGGGCCATGGATCTTCAGCGCTTTCAAGCTGCTGGCAAGGTTCAAGGGTTTCCGGGGGAAATGGTACGATCCCTTTGGCAAGACTGCGGAAAGGCGTGCGGAGCGGGCCCTGATTGAACAGTACAAGGCCGACATTGCTGAAATCCTGAACCGTCTGCCGTTCGTGAATTACGGCCTGCTCGTGGAGCTTGCCCGCATTCCGGATCTGGTCAGAGGCTTCGGCCCCGTAAAGGAAGCGAACCTGAAGAAAGCGATGGACAAGCGGCAGGTCCTCCTGGAGCAGCTGAACAAAACGGATAATGGCGGCGATCATCGCGACACCCAGGCCCAGTTCCTGGAAGCAGCCGAGTAGGGGCGCATCGCGTCCCTGTCGTTGCCGTCGCTAATTCGCGCACGCGTGGTGCGGTACATGCGGCATGTGCCCTGGCGGCTCCGACGGGTGTTTTCCAGGCCACAGGCGCTGCGCAGACCCTGTAAGCCCTTACGGATGCGCTGACCGATGATCGCGCCGTCAGAACCACAGACCTGTATCAACGCGTTTGGGCGCGCGGCGCAGCTGTTCATGGGTGCGGATATCTTCGTCGGGGAGCACGTCGCTCAAGAGCTCGGTCGGAATGCGCCGAAGGGATCGGCGCCGCCTGTTGTCTGCCAGCCAGTTTTGCAAGACGTCGACAAGCAGCCGGACCGGCGAGGTTGCGGCGGCAGATCTTGGCCTGTGCGGGACGGGCAAGGGGGTCACTTTAGGCATGCGCTCCTCCTGAATAAAAAAAGATTTATCTTTTTAATTTAGAGGGAGTCCGGCCCGGTTCAATAAAAAAAGGAAAATATTTTTAAATTTACTCCTGTAGCGAGGACGCGCGATTGCTTCAGCCTTTGCGTCGGGCCGTTGTGCAAAAGAGCGGTCCTGACAGGCCCGACATTGCAAAAAGTACTGAATTGCTTGCCGGTGGCGCTTTGACGGCGTGCAGACGTGTAAACAAGGTGTCTTCAGTTCGCAGGTGCAGCATCTTTTTTTCGATCGAATTTACAATTTTTTTCCTCTTTCTTGCGGGTTGGATTTTGTTAGAAAAATTTTGAAATTTCCATGCAATTCAAAAGCTTGCAGCGGCTTTGGGCAATGAAAGTCGAATTTTCGGTAAATTTGTCAAAAAGACAGTTACATTCCGTTCAAACCTGTTGGTTTCTTCTTTAATTCTCCAAATCATCTTCGATATCAGAGCCCTAGGTGGCGTTTGTGTAGGAACTGGTGTCGAAGCATGAGTGAAGCGTTGAAAACAGAACTGGTGAACTTTTCGGAGCTTACCGGGGAAGCAGGAAACGCCCGCAAGGCGGAACTGGCCAAACATGTCGCCGCGCTGTTTGCGTTGACTTCCGAACGCTGTTCCGACGAACAGGTCGGGATTTATGACAGCGTGCTGCTGCGCCTGGTGGATATGGTGGAAGCCGAGGTTCGCCGGTATGTCGCCGAGCAGATGTCGGGGCTGAAGCGGGGACCGCGTGAAACGATCTGCCGTCTCGCGGATGACGAGATCTCGATTGCCGAACCTATTCTGGTACGCTCGACCGTTCTCAATGACAACGACCTCATCAAGATAGCGGAGAAGCGCGGCAATTCGCACTGTCTTGCCATTGCGCAACGAGAAGTGCTTTCCGAAGGCGTGACCGACATTCTGGTTCAGCAGGGTGATCTGAAGGTAAAGCGCAAGGTCGCCGGCAATGATGGCGCCACCTTGTCCGATGCGTCCATGAAGTTGCTCATCAACGATGCGGCTTCGGACGCAACCTTGCAGAACTTTTTGAGTGAGCGCGGTGACCTTGCCGAAGCGCACATCGCAGATCTTGTGGCAATAGCCAGCGAAGAAGTCCGCAAAAAGCTTCGCGACGCGGGGCGCTGCGAGGAGGCCGAGCGGGTTGGCGAGGCCGCCGACATTGCCGCTCAGCACATGTCAAACCAGTACTGGCTTGGCAAGTACGACTTCAAGACAGCCAGGGCGCGCGTGTTGCTGCTTGCAAAACGCGGGATGGTGAACGAAGCCGCGCTGCGGCGTTTCTGCTCCGAGGACCGTTTCGCCGAAGCGGTGTCCACGCTTGCATTCATGATGCGGGTCGAGATCGAGGAACTCAGTCATTGCATGGTCAGCCCAAACCCGGAACCGTTTATTGTTCTGGCAAAAAGCTTCGGGTTTTCGTCCATATCGGTCAGCGGGCTGTTGTCGATCGGTCCGTGGCGGCACCGGCTTACGCCGGAGGGACGTGTGGCGGCGATGTCGCTTTTCAGCCGCATGACCGTCTCCGAAGCGAAGCGGAAAATGGCCCTCTGGGACAAGAAGGTCGTCGCCTGACGACAGCGTGGGATTTCAATTCAGAATGAGGCCCGGCGCGATCGCCGGGCTTTTTTGCGCTAATGGCCATGCGGGATTTAACGATTCTTTAAAATATTGCGGAACCGTGCTTAACAGAGGCGGGGGACACAACGCGACTCGCATGGGGCTAAAATGCATACGAACAAAATCCGACTCCAAAAGGGTGCCATTAGTCAGATCATGAGGCGCGCCACAATCTGCCTGGCAGCGGCACTGATCTTTTTTTCCACCGGGTTCCATCCGGGAGCGCCATCTGCGCAAGCGCAAGGAATAACAGGTGTTGTCACCGGTATCGCATCGGGAAGTGACGACACCGGTGAAGCGACGGAAAAGACGGAAAACGGCGAAAGCGGCGCAGATGAGGCAGCCAAGGAGCCCCCGGTTGAAGCGCAGGAAGCCGGATTGATCCAGAACGTCGACGAGTTTGTCGATCATGCCGTTTCGGCGCGCGACGTCTTCCGGACGATCCTCGGAGAGATACCGGATATTCACCAGACAATGCTGTCGACGCTGCGCGCCGAAGGCGAAGGGCTTGGCCTGAGCTGGATGCCGTCCGCACTCGTCGACATCCTCGCAGGGGTCATTTTCGGTCTGCTGGCCATGACACTTCTGGCCCGCTGGGGCCGGCGCCAGTTCATGGGCATGTACCGGGAGGACGTTTACAGCCGGTCGGACAAGATCATTTATCTTTACCTGCGTGCTCTCCTGATGCTCGTCGGCGTTGCTCTCTTCTTTGGCGTCGCCGTTGTTGTCTATCTGACGGTCGGATCGGGTCTTCAGGCTGCGAACCAGACCGCTCTGGTGGTGTTCAGCGTCATCTCGGCGTTTGCGGTTCTGCGGATCATCTTCCTGAATGTTCTCGTGCCGGATGCGGACAGTCATCGGCTTTTGAACCTGACAAGCGAGGAGGCCGGCAGTCTCTACAGGGCCCTGGTGGTCGGTGGCGCGGTTTCGCTGTTTGCCGTCGGATTTTGCCTCTGGATGGAGCGCCTCGGACTGTCGGCGGACGCCCACAAGATCGCGCTCATCGCGGCATCGGCGCTTTCCATGATCATCCTCATCGGGATCTCCGTTGCCTATCGAAAGGTCATTGCCGGGCTGATCCGCGGCGAGGCCGGCAGCGAAGCGCCGATCTGGCGGAAAGTGCTGGCGAATGTCTGGCATTTCGTCGCTGTGATTTATTTCCTCATCGCCTGGGGTATTTCGGCTGTCCGCATCCTTCTCGATCTTCCCGACGCGACCGGTCTGGTTGGCGCGCCCCTGCAGGTGATGCTCCTGGCGGCAATCGTTTACGGGCTCCTTGTTCTGGTTATCGACAAGCTTTTGCTGCCGCGTCTCGATACCGCCGACGCGCAGGCCAAGATCGCCGAGGATATCCAGCGGGCGGATGAAAGCGAGGGGCATCAGGAAGACGTCGAGAGCGCCCTGGCCCAGGCACGTGCGGAAGCCGCCGAGCGCGAGGCGCAACGGTCGCCCTTCCGGGACCTGTTCGACAGGGGCGCCGTGATCATCGTTTTCTTCGGATCCGTGGACATCCTGGCCTCCTGGTGGGGACTTCCGCTGGCTGGCAGCAGTTCGCTGATCGGGTCATTCGTGGAGGTCCTTCTCGTCACCTTCCTCGGCTATATGGCCTATGAGTCGGTCAAGATCGTCATCGACCGGCAGATCGCGAAGGAAGCACCCGCAGAAGAAGACGAGGAGGTTGAAGTTGGCGGGGCCGGGGAAAGCAGGATCGCCACGTTGCTGCCGATTTTCCGGAACTTCCTGCTCATCACGATCGTCGTCATCGGGGCCATGGTGGTCCTGTCGGAACTCGGCGTGAACATCGCGCCCCTGTTCGCCGGTGCCGGTGTCGTCGGCCTGGCCATCGGTTTCGGCGCGCAGACCCTGATCCGGGATATCTTTTCCGGCGCCTTCTACCTGCTCGACGATGCCTTCCGCAAAGGCGAATACATCGACATCGGCAGCGCGAAAGGCGTGGTGGAGAAAATCTCCATCCGGTCGATGCAGCTTCGCCATCACCGGGGTGCACTGACGACCATTCCCTTTGGCGAAATCCAGCAGGTCGAGAACTTCTCCAGGGACTGGGCTGTGATGAAACTCGCCTTCCGGGTCACCTACGACACGGATGTCGAAAAGATGCGCAAGCTGATCAAGAATTTCGGCAAGGAACTTCTTCAGGACGAATATTACGGGCCGATGTTCCTGGCACCGCTGAAGTCCCAGGGCATCATGTCGATGGAAGATTCAGCAATGATCGCGCGCGTGAAGTTCACGACCAAGCCAGGCAAGCAATTCGAACTGCGAAAGATCGTTTATGCCGGACTGCGCGATATGTTCGAGCAAAACGGCATCAAGTTTGCCCATCGCCAGGTCACGGTGCGCGTTGCCGGCGAGGGTGGAACGAGCGGAGAAGCCGGGGAGGTTTCGCCAGCTGACGCGCAGGCTGCCGTCAAGGCCGCGATCCAGGCGGCTGCTGCCGGCGGTGCAGCTGGCATTTTCGACCCGGATGACCCGAGCGCGGACGGCGGGGCAGACCAGCTCTGACCTTGTCGGACAGGCTGAAACCGACGCCACGCGCGGAGAATGTTTCGCGAGTCCATGGACCTTGCTCTCCAAATCCGATATCGGTCCCGCAACTTTAAATGCGGGACCGGAATGCGGATTGGATTTCAGGCAGGCGCCATCAATGAGCGCGGGATGAGCGTTGCGCTTTATGACTACGCCCGGGGCAGCCAGGACATTTTGGGGCACGAGGCCGTCGTCTTCTACAGCGAACCACACAGTGCGCCTGCAGTCGTCGAGAAATTTCGCAAATCGCTGCAGCTTGTTCCGATTCCGCCCGGAACCGATCCGCGCCGGTTCAGCGAAGCCCACCAACTCGACTTTGGCTATTTCATCCGTGACGGACGCGCACGGGACCTGGGGTTAAGCGCGGAACGGACCGGGGTGCATGTTGTGTTCCGGCATTTCGAACCTCATGGCGATGTCTATGCCTACGTGTCCGACTGGCTTTCCGACTGGATGACAGGCGGGCAGGCGCCGGCTGTTCCGCATATTGTCGATTTGCCGGAAGCTTCAGAAGACCTGCGTTCAGAGCTTGGTATCGCAAAGGATGCGTTTGTGGTCGGGCGCTACGGCGGATTTGATCAGTTTAACATTCCGTTTGCCCTGAAGGCCGTCGCCGAGGCACTGGAACTGCGCTCCAATTTGCACTTCCTGTTCGTGAACACGGAAAAATTCCTGGAACACCCCAGGGCGCATTTCCTGCCGCCCGTGTATGATCCGATTGAAAAGTCGCGCTTCATCAAGACCTGCGATGCCGGTCTCAACGCGAAGAAGATCGGCGAAAGCTTCGGGCTTGCCATTGCTGAATTCCACTTTTTCGGAAAGCCGGTGTTCAGCTGGGCAGGGGGCATGGATCAAAATCACGTCTGCCTTACACCGAAACGGGACTGGAACTACCGCACGCGGCGCGACCTGCTGCGGCTCTTGACGGAGTACGTTCCCGATCCCGCAGATTGCGACCTCGCGAAAAACTCCATTGCGGGTTACCGGCCCGAAGCCGTCATGAAACGGTTTGAAAGTGCGTTTCTCTCAGGAACCTATTCAGCGAAAGACCTGCATCTGGCGCATTCCTTCAAGGCAAAGCGTTTTGTGCAGGAAAAGTTTCTAAGGGCGAAGTTCAGGCTCTGGAAAAGCCTCTAGCGAAATGCCAGACAACATGGATGACGATGCTCTGCGACTGTTTTGTCTTTCACAACGAATTCGACCTCCTGGAGATCCGGTTGCGGGAAATGGGAGATCTCGTCGACCGGTTTGTCCTGGTTGAGGCGGATCAGACGCAGCGCGGGTCTCCCAAACCGTTTTACTTTGACGAGAACAGGGAACGGTTTTCGGCCTGGCAAGACAAGATCATCGATCTTCAGATCCGCTTTCCGGATGAACTGCCGCCCGCGCTCGGTGTCTACAAGAACCGGCGCAAAAAGGATTGGGAGCGCGAAAACTATCAGCGCAACTGCGTCCTTCAAGGTCTGGAAGGTTGCGGCCCGGACGACCTGCTCCTGTTGTCGGACGTCGATGAAATCATTCGCGCAGACGTACTTGAAAGCGTGCTTTCGCGGCAGCTCTACAAGGGCAGACTGCTGGTTTTTGAACAGAGTCTCCACAAGCATCATCTGAACCGGGTCGTCCCGGGAAAGACATGGCTGCTCGGCTCACGGATGATCGAAAAGAAGTATCTGACCACGCCGCAGCAACTTCGCCGGACAAAGGCACGGATGACAAAAAAGTCCTTCGTACCGGGCTTTGCCGCACAACCGTTCCTGAGGATACGGAACAACAATCTCAGCGGGATCAGCAGACCGGTGAAGATCGTCGCAGATGCGGGGTGGCATTTTTCTTCCATGGGCGGGATCGAAGCGTTCCGGACCAAACTGGAGTCCGTCGTTCACGGTCAGACCGTCGATACGAGCGACATTGAGAAGCTCTACGAACGGGAACTTGTCGGCACCGAGCTTATCCCGCAGTCAGATCTTCCGTCCTGCGTGCAGGACGGCAAGTTCGACCATATGCTTGCCCCGGACGGATCGTGACAGGAATAGCTTGAGGCAGGTCGCCGGTCTGGCCGGTCAGGTCAGTTCCTTTGGTCCCGAGGGTGTTGCGATGGCTGCGCGATACTTCAACTCAAGTCCCTTCACGACAACAGGCGGCGTGTCGATGGAAAGCCTTTCGTAAAGTGCCGTCACCCTGTCCGGTTCCGGATGCTCAAGGGTGATCGAAACGAGGTCTGCACCGAGATCGGGTATTTCGCTCATGGAGGTCGGGTCATCCCGATGGTCGATGAGTGAAGGTGCGGCGCCGTTCAGGGGAAGGCTTCCGTCTGCGGGGATTGTGAACGCGAACTCGGGGGCATCAAACGGAAGGGCGACTTCTTCTCCAAAGATCTGCCGATCCCCGGAATTGACCATATCAAAGGATTTGCTGCTGGCGACCCATCCCCTGAGCCGACGGCCATTGTCCCAGTATTCTCTGACCTTCTTCTGGTCATCCAGTCCGAACCAGCGTGCCCTCGGCGGCATGATGCCGCCGGGATCGAGCGCGACGATTTCCAGATAGACTGTCTTGCCGAGCTGCAGCCTGTGGTTATGCGTCCCCATGTAGAGGTGACGCGTGCCGAATGGCACGTCCAGATCCAGGCACGTCCGCACATGTGCCACACCCTCGGACAGTGTCGGGGCAATGACGGTGATGTGGTCGAGCTTGAGCATGCACTGAAGTCTCCTTTGATGGTCGGGTGAGGCGCAGTTGGCGGGATTTTCGGCTTCTTCGGCTTTCGAAAGCCGCGGACGTTGGGGTGCGATATTCCACGAAAGCCGGAGGGCAGGCAATCCGTTCTGCACTTTTCATTTTGGCTCAGAAAGTGGGAAATCCGCGCATTTCGTCGAAAACCGACAAAATCGCGTCGCATTTGTTTCCTTTGCTTGCATCTCAAATCAGATTGATATAAAGATATCTTTATATCGACATTGATGCCTGAGAGGCGCAAGGCGACCGAATGACAGACGATGCAACTCTTTCCGTGGAAGACACTCTTGCAGCCGTGCGCGCTGTGGGCGAGGCGACGCGGCTTCGCCTGATCGCGTTGCTTGCCGAGAGCGAACTCACGGTCAAGGACGCCACGGCGATCCTCGGGCAAAGCCAGCCGCGTATCTCCCGACACCTGAAACTCCTTGCCGAAGCCGACCTTATTCAAAGGTTCCCGGAAGGGTCCTGGGTCTATTACCGCCTTGCGGACGGCCCCGAAGGTCAGCTTGCCAGGGGCCTCGTCGAACGCATCTCCAAGGAAGATCCGGTGCTCGCGGCCGATCAGGAGCGTTTCAAGGCGATCCGCAAGGCCAAGGCGGAGGAAGCGGCTTCCTACTTCGCCGCGCGCGCGCTCACCTGGGACCGGGAACGGTCCCTGCATGTTTCGGAAGAAGACGTCGAGGCTGCAATGCGCGCAGCGCTCGGGGATAAGCCGTTCCAGTCCTTTCTCGATCTTGGAACCGGAACAGGACGCCTGCTTGAGGTCTTTTCCGATCAGTACAATTCGGCGCTCGGCATCGATGCGTCCCATGACATGCTTGCCGTTGCCCGGGCCAATCTTGCACGGTCCCATCTGACCAATGCTCAGGTGCGCCACGGCGATGTATATGCGCTCAACGTTCCGCCACGGTCCTTTGACGTCGTCGCGATCCATCAGGTTCTTCACTTTCTCGATGAACCGGCGCGTGCGCTTACCGAAGCAGCACGGGCTCTGCGTCCCGGCGGGCGCCTGCTGATCGTCGATTTCGCTCCTCACGAGCTGGAATTCCTTCGCGAAAGCCATGCGCATCGCCGCCTTGGTTTCGCTCACGATCAGATGGAGCGGTGGCTGGAAGAACTGGAGCTTGATCTGGAACAGGTGACCGACCTTGTTCCGGGAGACAACACCGACAACAACCTTACCGTTACGCTTTGGCTTGCACGTGACCGCCGCGTCGTCACCGATTGGCCCGCGCGCGACACGTCCCGAGAGGTCGCCTGACATGACTGATTTTTCCGCCCGCCGCTCCCACCAGGCCGCCTTGTCGCCGATAACGGCGTCGTTCGAGTTCTTTCCTCCGAAGTCCGACAAGATGGCCGAAACGCTGTGGAGCACGGTCAAACGACTGGAAACGCTCAATCCGTCTTTTGTTTCGGTCACCTATGGTGCCGGCGGGTCCACGCGCGAACGGACGCACAAGACCGTTGAGCGGATTCTCAATGAAACCGACCTGCTGCCGGCAGCGCATCTGACCTGCGTCGGGGCGTCTCAAACGGAAGTTGACGAAATTGTCCGTGACTACTGGGATCTGGGCGTGCGCCACCTGGTTGCGCTTCGCGGCGACCCGCTGGAAGGGATCGGGTCACGCTATACGCCGCACAATAACGGCTACCCCTATGCATCCGATCTGGTTGCCGGCATCAAGAAAATCGCCGACTTCGATATTTCCGTTTCCGGGTACCCGGAAAAGCACCCGGAAAGCGGCAGCTGGCAGAGCGAGATCGACAATCTGAAGCGCAAGGTCGATGCCGGAGCAGACCGCATTATCACGCAGTATTTCTTCGACAATGACCTGTTCGACGACTACCTCGACCGGATCGCGGCCGCCGGGATCAACGTTCCTGTCGTGCCCGGCATTCTGCCGATCCACAATTTCGAACAGACCATGGTCTTTTCCGCCAAGTGCGGCACAAGCATCCCGCAGTGGCTCGCGCGCCGGTTCACCGGTCTCCATAACGATCCGGAAACCCGTAAGCTGGTCGGTGTGTCGATTGCCTGCGAGCAGGTCATGGACCTGGTCGACCGCGGCATCAACGATTTCCACTTCTACACCATGAACCGGGCCGACCTGACCTACGCGATCTGCCACATGCTGGGCATGGGGCAGCAGGCACCGGAAAACATGGCGGCCTGACCGGCAAGAAGTATCCCGTTCCCGCTGTCCTGTTCAAATGGATCAGGGAGCGGGGTCTGCGGCGCACTGGTTGCCGTTCTCAAGCGCTGATGCCGCTGCAGTCCGGCTCGCCGCCGCAGGAAACGTGAATTTTCCAGCGCTTTGCAAAAAGCAGCTGACAAGTCCAATCCGGACCCTTTGGAAGGAAGAACCCGTGACCAAGTCCGACGCCTTCGAGCGCCTTCGTGACCTCGCCAAGACCCGTATTCTCGTGCTTGACGGCGCAATGGGGACCGAAATCCAGGATCTGAAACTCGACGAGGCAGGCTATCGGGGCGACCGGTTTGCCGACTGGCCGAGCGATGTGAAGGGCAACAACGACCTTCTGAGCCTGACCCAGCCCGATGCAATCCGGAAAATCCACGTCGATTATCTTGAGGCCGGGGCCGACATCATCGAGACCAACACGTTTTCATCGACGACGATCGCGCAGGCGGACTATGGCATGGAAGAGCTCGCCCATGAGCTGAACCTTGAAAGTGCCCGGCTCGCGCGCGAAGCCTGCGACCAGGTCATGAAGGCCGACCCGGCACGTCAGTGTTTCGTCGCCGGTGCACTTGGCCCGACCAACCGGACCGCCTCGATTTCGCCCGACGTCAACAATCCCGGCTACCGGGCGGTGTCTTTTGATGATCTCAGAATATCCTACGCCGACGCGGTACGCGGCCTCATTGCAGGCGGTGCGGATATTCTTCTCGTGGAAACCATCTTCGACACGCTCAACGCAAAGGCGGCCCTGTTTGCCATCGATGAGGTGTTCGAGGAAACCGGCAAGATCCTGCCGGTGATGATTTCCGGAACGATCACGGATCTTTCCGGCCGCACGCTCTCAGGACAGACGCCGGAAGCGTTCTGGAATTCCATTCGGCATACGGCTCCTCTCACCGTCGGTCTCAACTGTGCGCTGGGCGCCAAGGAAATGCGCGCACATGTCGATGAACTTGGCCGCGTTGCGGACACGCTTGTGTGCGCGTATCCGAATGCGGGACTGCCCAACGAATTCGGCGAATATGACGAGAGCCCGGAGCATATGGCCGGGCTGATCGAGGAGTTTGCGTCCGCCGGTCTTGTCAACGTCGTTGGCGGCTGTTGTGGCACCACGCCCGCCCATATCAAGGCGATTGCCGATGCTGTTGCGGACAAGACGCCCCGGGTGATCCCCGAGATCGACAGGCACATGCGCCTGTCCGGTCTTGAGCCTTTCGTGCTCACCAAGGAGACGAACTTCGTCAACATTGGCGAACGCACAAACGTCACCGGGTCTGCCCGGTTCCGCCGGCTGATCAAGGAGGGCGACTATGCGACCGCGCTGGATGTTGCCCGCCAGCAGGTCGAAAATGGTGCCCAGATCATTGACGTGAATATGGACGAGGGCCTGCTCGATTCCGAAGAAGCCATGGTGACGTTTTTGAACCTGGTTGCCGCCGAGCCGGATATTGCCCGGGTTCCGGTCATGATCGACAGTTCCAAGTGGAGCGTCATCGAGGCAGGGCTCAAGTGCATTCAGGGAAAAGGGGTGGTCAATTCCATTTCCCTGAAAGAAGGCGAAGAGGCCTTCATCGAACAGGCGCGCCTGATCCGCCGCTACGGCGCGGCCGTCGTGGTCATGGCGTTCGACGAGACGGGACAGGCGGACACGCAGGCACGCAAGACGGAAATCTGTGCCCGGTCCTACAAGGTCCTGACGGAACAGGTGGGTTTCCCGCCTGAAGACATCATTTTTGATCCGAACATCTTCGCCGTGGCGACGGGCATTGAAGAACACAACAACTACGGGGTCGATTTCATCGAGGCGACGGGCTGGATACGCGAGAACCTGCCGCACGCCCACGTATCGGGCGGCGTCTCGAACCTGTCCTTCTCCTTCCGCGGCAACGAGGCGGTGCGCGAGGCCATGCACTCCGTGTTCCTCTATCACGCCATCCAGCGCGGCATGGACATGGCCATCGTCAATGCCGGCCAGCTCGCGGTCTACAACGATCTCGACGCCGACCTGCGCGAGCACTGCGAAGACGTTGTGCTGAACCGCCGCGACGACGCAACCGACCGGATGCTGGACGCTGCCGAACGCTGGAAAGGCGAGGGCGGCAAGAAACGGGAAGCAGATCTGACCTGGCGCGGCTGGGGTGTCGCCAAACGCCTGGAACATGCGCTTGTTCACGGGATCGACGATTTTGTCGTCGAGGACACGGAAGAGGCCCGCCAGGCGTTCGACCGTCCGCTCCACGTGATCGAAGGGCCGCTGATGGACGGCATGAACGTGGTGGGCGATCTCTTCGGGTCCGGCCAGATGTTCCTGCCGCAGGTGGTGAAGTCCGCGCGCGTCATGAAAAAGGCGGTCGCTTACCTGATGCCCTTCATGGAAAAGGAAAAAGAGGAGCTCGGACTGACGGGTCAGTCTTCCGCCGGCAAGATCCTGATGGCAACGGTGAAAGGCGATGTCCATGACATCGGCAAGAACATCGTCGGCGTCGTGCTTCAGTGCAACAATTTCGAGGTGCTGGATCTCGGCGTCATGGTTCCGGCTGCGAAGATCCTGGAAACCGCGAAGGCGGAGAAGGTCGACATGATCGGCCTGAGCGGCCTGATCACACCGTCGCTTGACGAGATGTGCCATGTGGCGGCCGAGCTTGAGCGTGAGAACATGAACCTGCCGCTTCTGATCGGCGGCGCGACCACTTCAAAGATCCACACGGCGGTCAAGATCCATCCGAACTACGCGCGCGGTCAGGCGATCTATGTGACCGATGCAGGCCGTGCGGTTGGCGTTGCCACCAAACTGATGAGTGAAGGCGCGCGCGAGCCTTATTTCGCGGATGTGCGTAGCGAATACGCCGACATTGCCGAAAAGCATGCTGCAAGCCGCGGAAACCAGCAGCGGACCTCGATCGCCAAGGCGCGCGAAAACGCATTCCAATGCGACTTTGCGGGCAAGCCGCCGGTCGCGCCGAAAAAGCCCGGCCAGACGGTGTTCGACGATTTTCCGCTCGAGGAACTGGTGCCGATGATCGACTGGACGCCGTTCTTCGCGACCTGGGAGATCAAGGGACGTTTTCCTGGTGTTCTGACAGACAACAGATACGGCCCGGCCGCAAAAGCGCTTTATGACGACGCCCGGCGGATGCTGGACGAGATTGTCGAGAAGAAGCTGTTGACCGCGCGCGGCGTTGCCAGTCTCTGGCCGGCGAACGCCGTCGGCGATGACATTCGCCTATTCACCGACGAGAGCCGTACGGAGGAACTTGGCACTTTCCATACGCTGCGCCAGCAGATGGTGCGCAGCGCCGGAGGGCGTGCAAACGTTGCACTCAGCGATTTCGTCGCACCTCTTGAAAGCGGGGTAGAGGACTGGGTTGGCGGTTTTGCGGTCACGTCCGGTCACGGTGAGGATGAACTCGCGGCCCGGTATGCCCGCGAAAGCGATGACTACAACAAGATCCTGTCCCAGGCGCTTGCGGACCGGCTTGCCGAAGCCTTCGCCGAAAAACTGCATGAGATCGTGCGGAAAGATCTCTGGGGGTATGCGGCGGGTGAAACCCTCAGCACCGACGATATCATTGCTGAAAAGTACCATGGCATTCGTCCGGCCCCCGGGTATCCGGCGCAGCCGGATCACACGGAGAAGGACACCCTGTTCCATCTCCTCGATGCCGAGCGTCTCACCGGCATTCAACTGACCGAGAGCAGGGCGATGCTGCCGGGTTCATCGGTGTCCGGTCTCTATTTCGCCCATGCCGACAGTCACTATTTCGGTGTTGGCAAGATCGAGAGAGACCAGGTCGAGGACTACGCGGCACGCAAGGGTTGGGACGTTCCGCTTGCGGAGCGCTGGCTCGCCCCTATCCTCAACTACGAACCGGCGCGCATGGTCGCCGCGGAGTAGTCTTCATCTGCAAAACAGAGCCGCAATTCTTCAACCTCCTGTGGTCCATCCACAGGAGGTAAACTTTTTTGTTGAGCGAATTGAGCGGCTTAGCAGTCTTATTTGCACTTTGTTGAATTATGCACCCAGTGCGTTCTTGAAATGTGCACAGAGTGCGCTACCATTTGAGGTGTCAAACGGATTCGAAAAACAAGAAATCCTTCAAGGAGAACAAAGGACTGTGCACGTAGCCAGGACGATCCTGGTCAGACGCCGCAGGAACGAAACCGGGACCGCCCAGCTTGATTGCCGCGTTGGTCCGGCCGGGTCCGGCGGAAGGCGTCACCGAAGTTTCAGGGGACGGTTCGCGCCTCCTGAAGCCGGGCCAATCCCGAAATGGCCCCAACAAGAATGACAAATTCGGAAACCGGGCGCTGCTTTGCCCCTAGCGTCCGCCCACCTATAAAAAACCCGGCGAAAGCCGGGTTTTTTGTCATCCGGCAAGCGTATCAGGTGCGGCTGAAGATCAGTTTTGCGCCTGCGAAGGCAAAGAAACAGCCGAGGGCCATCTGTATGGTGCGCCTGGCTTTTGCATAGGTCCTGATTGCGGCGGGGCTGGAAAACAGGATGGCGTAGGTCACATGGATGAGCAGCGACAGCACAAAGGTGCCCGCGATGATGACGGCGCCGACCCAAAGCGGCGCCCCCTGCTGCATTCCGAGCGCGACGATGGCGATCCATGAAAGGGCGGCTTTCGGGTTGGTCATTTGAATGAGATACCCGCGAAGGATATAGCCCGACCGGCTGATCCGCTCTCCTTGCGGTTCATCTGCGGCAATGACGCTGTCGGCCCGTGCGGCTTTGAATGATTTGTAGGCCAGCCAGAGGAGATAGAATCCACCGGCGATCTTGATCGCGGTGAGCGCAGACGCGTAAGTGGCGAGGACCGCCGACAGTCCAAGCACCGTGAGCGTCGCCCATGTAAGCGACCCGACCGCGACACCGGTGGCAAGAGCAATGCCCTCCTTGCGTCCGGCACTCAAGGATGTGCCCATGACCGCAAGGATATTCGGCCCCGGACTGATGATCCCGAGCAGGAACGCCGAATAAGCGAGTAAAATTCCCGGCAGATACGATGAGAGTTGATCCATTCCGACCTCCTATGCTTGCGAAGGACGCAAGCATAGGGCTTTCAACCGGGTTGATGCTTCGGCCAAGGTCGAACTATGATCGCAATGGAGGCACTGCGATTGGTGCAGCGCAATCGCCGCGCACATTGCTCGAACGCCAGTGGGCATCCTGGTTTGTTCGGTCAAAAGATCAAAGCGATCGCCATATACCCGGCCAGACCGTAGAGAGACAAAAGGCTAACGCTCATGAACAAGCCGCGTGCACCGCTGTTACCGGACAGGTAACTGTAGGTGTGGCCAAGCCGTCCGATCGCGAAACCGATCAGCCACACGCCTGCTGCCAATGCGGACGGAGAAATCAGCAGAAACGGAATGGCCAGCAAAACGAAGAGTGTCGTGTTTTCCGTTGCGTTTCTGTGCGCGTTGTGGCGCCGCTGAAGCTCTGCAAACCCGGTCTCAGTGACTTCGTCTTTTGAAATACCGCTTGCTTTCCACTCTTCGGGCGTTGCCCGAATGTTGTATTCCAATCTCGTCAACTCGGTGCTGGTCATCAGCCAGGTGTGGTTGAGGAGCAGCAAGAGACAGGCAATGGCCATTAGCGTGACAAGGTCATGCGAGGGTAGGGCAATTGCCGGGCTGCCAATGCTGAAAACCGCAAGGTTCAGCGCAAGGCTCATGAAGACGAGTGCGACGGGATATGCCTTGATTATCAGGGCTGTTTTTTTCTTGTTTGCATTCAGATCAGACACGTTCCAAGAGGTCCTGAAGAGTTTGTCAAATTGATCGTGGTGGGTGGTAACTTGCGCCGGGCAAGGCGACCGATTCAGTTCGTCTGGGATGGAAAAAGCCTGACGAGGCTTTCATGTCCGGTCGGCGAAATATGAATCACACGGCTATCCCTCTCGCGCCTTACCCAGCCTTCATTCTGGAACTTTGCCAGGAACGCTGCACCCAGTGACCCGGCCAAATGGCTTCGTCTCTCGCTCCAGTCCAGGCACGCCCGGCAAAGGGGGCGGCGAGAAGACTTCAGGTCTTCCAGGTCGATCCCGAGGTCGCAGACAAAGGCTTCCCCTTGCTCTGTCAGGCCAAGGCCGCTCTTTTCCTGTGTAACCTTCAGGAAACCGCGCGACTGCATGCTGTCAAAGATACGAACCGCCATATCACCGGCAAGGTGATCGTAGCAGACGCGGGCCGCGCGCATTGCCGGGTCCTTCGGTCCGGTGCGCACGCGCAGGTGCCCCTTGCGGGCCGCCAGACCCATCACCGCTTCCAGGACCGAGGCAACCTCGGCGCCGGCGAGCTTGTAATAGCGGTGCCGCCCCTGTTTGGCCTGGGCCAGAAGACCGCCGTCGACCAGCTTCTTCAGATGCGAGCTTGCGGTCTGACCGGTTATTCCGGCTTCGGTTGCAAGTTCGGTCGCCGTAAGCGCTTTGCCCCCCAAAAGCGCACCAAGAATATTGGCACGTGCCGGATCTCCGATCAGCGCACCGATGAGGGCAATGTCCGGCCCTTCTTTCATTGTTCGATCTCCATCGAAACATTCATGTTCCAGACCATGTCACAAACGCACCCGAAGGCCAACCGGAAAGGACGACAGAATGATCACATGTTTCATTCGCTATCACATTGACCCGACCAAAAGATCGGCATTTGAGGAATATGCACGCAACTGGGGGCAGGCGATCCCCCGCTGCGGAGCCGATCTCATCGGGTATTTTGCCCCTCACGAAGGATCGACAACCCTGGCTTATGGCGTTTATTCGATCGAAAATCTTGCCGCATACGAGGCCTACCGGAAACGGCTCGCAGCCGATCCTCTCGGACAAATGAACTACGCGTTTGCGCAAAAGGAAAAATTCATCTTGCGGGAAGATCGTACCTTCTTAAAACTGGCCTCCGCACCGCATGGGATAGGGGAGAGGTCCGAATGATTGCCGTTATTTTCGAGGTGGTTCCGCATGCCGACAAGAAACAGAACTATCTCGATATGGCAGCCAAAATGCGGCCGCTCGTTGAGCAGATCGACGGGTTCCTTTCGGTGGAACGCTTCCAGAGCCTGACCGATCCCGACAAGCTGCTGTCCATTTCGTTCTTTCGCGACGAGGACGCGCTCAACGAATGGCGCCGCCTGACCGAACACCGGCAGGCCCAGAAGGCAGGCCGGACGAGCTACTTCCGCGACTACCGCCTGCGCGTCGCCCACGTCCTTCGGGACTACGGCATGGAGGAGCGCGACGAAGCGCCGGAGGACAGCCGCGCATTGCACGGCTGATTTCGCTTTCAATGCAGAATCGCTCTTTCGACTATTTGCTGCTGGGGTTTCTCGCGCTCCTGTGGGGCTCTTCCTATATGTGGATCGGCCTGGCGCTGGACACGATCCCGCCGGCGACCCTGATGGCGCTGCGGGTCACGCTTGCGTCCGCCATCCTGTTGCTGGTCATGACGCTTCGCGGTATCCGGCTGCCTCTGGACGGAAACAGCTGGCGGCTCTTTTTCGTTCAGTCTCTCCTGAACGGCACCGGTCCGTGGCTGCTTCTTGCCTGGGGCCAGCAATATGCCGGGACCGCGGTCTCCAGCGTGCTCAATTCCACGTCTCCGCTCTGGGTGTTCGCGATCTCTTTCTTTCTGCTCAAACGGTCGCAGCCCGTTGGCGGGCGTCAGCTTGCCGGCGCGCTGCTCGGCTTCAGCGGGGTGGTCCTGATCATCGGGGTTGGAGCGCTGCGGGATCTCGGACAGAATATCGTTCCCCAGCTGGCGGTCTTCCTCAGCGCTGCGCTCTATGGCGTGGCAGCGCTGCGCGGCCAGCTTTTCAAGGGGGTTCCGCCGATTGTTCCGGCGACGGGCATGCTGATATGCTCCTCGGCGGTCCTTGTGCCCCTCAGTCTTCTCACCGAAGCTCCGTGGACGTTGCAGCCGGGTGTCACCGGCTGGACCTCGGCCATCATTCTGGGAACCGTCTGCACGGCATTGGCCTTCCTGATTTATTTCCGTCTGCTGGTCACGCTGGGGGCCATGGGGACGGCCAGTCAGGCCTATCTTCGCGCCGGGGTCGGGGTCCTTCTCGGGGTGGTGTTCCTGTCGGAAAGACTGGATGCGGAGACGCTTGCCGGGATATGCCTTGCCATTTCGGGTGTTGTTCTGATCAACTGGCCCCGAAGTGGGCGGGCTTCAAAGTCTCTGAAGACGGAGACGTAACGGGCGAGGTGGATTGATGAGTTTTCTGACCGTTTACAAGGCCGGTTCCCGGCCGAGCAAGCGCGCGAGTTCCGATTACTTCACCGGAACGGTCTGGCAGGAACCGGTCATTGAAGCGCCGGCGCCGGCCCGGGTGAGGGCGCTGAAAGTCACCTTCGAGCCGGGTGCACGCACCAACTGGCATACGCACCCGCTCGGACAGACACTTCAGGTTCTGGATGGGGCCGGTTTTGTGCAGCTCTGGGGGCAGGACAAGCTGCCGATCCTTCCGGGCGACGTGATCTGGATCCCGCCTGACGTCAAGCACTGGCATGGTGCCGGCCCGCAGACCGCGATGGTTCATCTGGCGATACAGGAAGGCCTTGATGGCACGGTGGCCGACTGGCTCGAACCGGTGGACGAGGCGACATACGTCAAGGCATGAAGCGTGGTCGACTTGCCCATGTGTTTCGTGACCTTGGCTGGTGCTCTGAAAACTGTCCGGTAAGCCGCCAACAGGCGATCGGATGCCGTCCGCAGCGCGACCATGCACCTCTCGCAGGATTTGAAAGTATCCTCGCTGCGAATGGCACGCGCGCGCTTGTCGTAGTAGGCAAGGTCGATCGATCCGTTTTTCAATGTTCGGTATGGGCTTGTCTGTCCGGTCATTGTCCTGCTCCTTGATCTGATGAAGAGAGCATGCGGGAACAAGGCAGCCATCGCTTGAAGAAACCCTTTAGAATGTCTTGTGTTTTCCTTCATTTTCCATCTGGAAATTGCACCGGATATTCGCTTCCATTATTGTTGCCAGCCTGGGACACAGCCACTGGGGGACTGGGTGCGCTACGAATTTGCAGATTGCGTCCTTGATACGGATAGCTATCAGCTTCAGCGACTTGGAGCGGAAGTCCCGGTCGAACCGCAGGTGTTTGAACTGCTGTGTCTGCTCGCTGAAAACGCCGGGAAACTTGTTTCGAAAGACGCGCTCATTGAGCGTGTGTGGAAGGGCAGGATCGTTTCGGAGGCGACAATCAGCGCCAGGATCAATGCGGCGAGAACCGCCGTTGGAGACAACGGCAAGACGCAATCGATCATCCGGACCGTACAGCGCCGGGGTCTTGAACTGGTTGCACCGCTCCGCACAACCGCGCCAAACAAAGTGCCATTCGCCAACAGGCCGGCAAAACGCATGCAGACCATTCATTTCGCGCAGTCGGACGACGGCACTTCGATTGCCTATGCCCGATCGGGCGCAGGGTCTGCCGTCGTAAGGGCAGGGCACTTTCTGACCCATCTTGAGAAGGACTGGACCAGTCCGGTTTGGGGCCCCTACCTCCAGGAACTCAGCTCCCGGTATAGCCTCGTGCGCTACGATCAACGGGGAACCGGGCTGTCCGATGCCATCTTGAAGGGAACGGAGATCAAGAACTATGTCGCCGATCTCAAGGCGGTCGTCGACGCGGCAGGGCTGGAAACGTTCCCGCTTATTGCCGCTTCCCAGGGTGTTCCCATTTCCATCGCTTTTGCGGCAACCTATCCCGAGCGTGTCAACCGGCTCATTCTGTATGGCGGCTTCGTCGAAGGGCGTGCACGCCGCGATCATCTATACGCAAGCGAGGAAGCCGACGCGCTCATGGCGCTTATCCGTTCCGGCTGGGGAAAACCCGATAGCCCTTTCATGATGGCGTTTATGTCGATCTTTTGTCCGGGAGCCTCAAAGGAGGAAAGGGACAATATGGTCGAGATACAGCTCGCCTCGACTTCGGCACAAAATGCAGCTGCAATCAGAACCGCCTTCGACCGGTTCGACGTTTCCGGTTTTCTGCCAGGGGTACGGGTGCCAACCCTGATCATTCATGCAAGCGCGGACGCCGTTCATCCGGTCTCTCAGGGCCGGCTGCTTGCCTCCGGGATCGCAGGCGCAGAGTTTCTTCAGGTCGAAAGCAACAACCACGTCTACCTGCCGTCAGACCCGGCCTGGCGGCAGATCGTCGATGCGCAGCTGGACTTTCTTGAGCGGGACCAACCCGCCGCATAGCGTCCTACCTGGTCGGCAGTTTCACCTCTGCCACCAGCCCTTCGTCTCGTCCGTTCTGCAGCGTGATCGTGCCGCCATGCGCGTGGATGATTGAGCGCGAAATCGCAAGGCCGAGCCCAATGCCGCCGGTCTCCTCGCTTCGGGATTCCTCAAGTCTCACGAACGGTTCGAACACGTCCTTCAGCCGGTCCTCGGGAATGCCGGGTCCGGTGTCTGACACGCGGATGACGATCTCGCCGTCCGTCTGTTGCGCTTCGATTGACACTTTTCCACCGTAGCGGATGCCGTTCTCGATCAGGTTGCGCAGGGCGCGCTTCAGCGCGACGGGCCGGCAGCTGAGCATGATCGGATGACCTGATGTCACGCTGCAGTCATGTCCGAGATCCTGCTGGTCGCCCGCCAGGCTTTCCAGCATCGCGCCGAGGTCCGTTTCTTCAGCGCCCTCCGCATGAGCCTCGTCCCTGGCGAAGCGTAACGTGGCCTCGGTCATGGCGGCCATTTCGTCCAGGGTTTCGATCATCTTCTCGCGGTTTTCATCATCGTCGATGAATTCGGCCCTGATCCTGAGCGAGGTGATCGGCGTCCTGAGGTCATGGCTGATCGCGGCCAGCATGCGCGTGCGGTCCTTCACGAAACGGGTCAGCCTGTCCTGCATGTCGTTGAAGGACGAGGTCAGCGCCCTGACTTCGCGCGGCCCGCTCGGATCAAGCGGTTCCAGTTCCTCGCCCCGGCCGAATTTCTCCGCGGACGCGGACAGGGTCTTCAGCGGCCTTGTGACCCTGCGCACTGCAAACCCGATGATCAGAACCGTCAGGACCGAGGTTATGCCGAGTTGAACAAGCAAGGGAATATACGCGCCCGGGGGAGGGCGGTAGCTTGTGGCAACATTGAGCCAGCGCCCATCTGTCATCTGGATGGAGAGCGAGAGGTCTTCCGGCTTGTTCATGATCTTGCGGAGATTTTTGGGACGTTCCCGTTTGGGGACCGACCGCCAGCTCGCATCATCCTGATCGCCGTCCCTGTCCCTCCGGACTTTGGGGCCGCGTTTTTCGTCGGCGAGGATATTGAGATGAACCGTCTGATCATGGTGCAGGCGGCTGGACATGTAGCCCTGCAGCCGTTGTTCAAACCTGGATGTACCCGGAGCCGGTGCAAGCGGCGTATCACCAAGCCAGAAAACGGCAAACCGGCTGCTGCTGGCTTCCAGGACCCGATCCTGCAGGCCAGGCGGGGTATCTTCCAGCAATTCGGCAACCGACACGGACCTGGCCAGCAGGTTGTCTCTTGCAGCCGCGACCAGAGCGATCCGCCGCTCATCGTGGAAAATCCAGATGCTCAGGGCCTGCGCCGCGAAGATTGCGGCCAGGAGCAGGAGGATCAGTTGCGAGGCCAGGGACTTCGGCCACAAGGCGTGCAAGATTTTTGTGAGAAAGGCGGGCAACTTCATTCCACCTGGTCTCTGACCTCGGCGGTAAACATGTAGCCGCCGCCCCAGACAGTCTTGATCATCCGGGGGTCTTTCGGGTCTGCCTCGATCTTGCGCCGCAGCCGCGAAACCTGATTGTCGATCGACCTGTCGAACACACCGGGTGTGCGTCCCGTCGTCAGATCCAGAAGCTGGTCGCGATTGAGAACCATTTTGGGGCGCTTCAAGAAGGCGCAGAGCAGCTGGAACTCGCCACTGGACAGCGGCACTTCGTTTCCGTGCGGGTCGGCGAGTTCGCGCCTTGAGACATTCAGCGCCCAGCCGTCGAAATGGAGCATCTCGTGCTCGATCGGATCACGTTCCTTGGGAACCAGAGAGGTGCGCCTCAGGACCGCGCGGATACGGGCAAGCAGCTCGCGCGGATTGAAGGGCTTGGTGACATAATCGTCCGCACCGATTTCAAGCCCGATGACCCGATCGGTGTCGTCGGCCATCGCCGTCAGGAGAATGACGGGCATCGACCCGGTTTCGACAAGATGGCGGCACAGGGAAAGCCCGTCTTCACCCGGCATCATGATGTCGAGCACGACAAGGTCGATCGATGCAGCCTTCAGCGCCTTGCGCGCATGCGCGGCGTTTTCGGCAGCCGTCGCGCGCAGCCCGTTCTTGACGAGATAGCGGGCCAGCGTTTCTCGAATGTCGCGGTGATCGTCCACCACCAGGATATGCGGACTGGGGTCGCTCACGCGCCTCTCCTGTCTTGCGGTTGCCGTGTGTGACTGGGCCGAAAATGCGCGAGAGCGGCATTCCGGCCGGCAATGTGTCTGTTTCTACTGCAAAAATAATAACAGGCAGCGCAGTTTTCGAGCGGAACTTGTAACAAAATGTGTCGCCGGGCCGAATGGGGACAGATGGCGACACTTAAGGCCTGTGCGGCGGGTATTTCTGCGACAAATGACACCTACGTTGGCTTCATCGACGAACCAAGGAGTTGTTTGAATGAAACCGTTCAGGAAAATTGCAATCACCGCTTTGGCTGCGAGTGTCGCGGGAACCGCGCTGACGGCCGGTCTGCCCGCATTCGCACAAAGCGGCGATGCGGCAGGGAACGGGGGCCAGCAGATAAAGCAGGTGCAGAACGAGCAGGTCGCGCACAAGGGTGAGCGCGGCAAATGGGGGCGTGGCCATGGTCGCGGCCACAAGCAGCGCGCCGAACGCCTTTTCGAGCGTTTTGACGTCAACAAGGATGGTGTGATCACCGAAGCCGAGATCGCCGAAGTCAGGACGAGTGATTTCACCACGGCGGATGCCGATGCAAACGGCGAGATCAGCCTTGAGGAATTCAAGGCCCAGTTCCTGGACCGCTCCGGTGACCGCATGGTCCGGGCGTTCCAGTTCCTGGATAGCGACGGCGACGGCACCGTGACGCAGGAAGAGGTCGATGTCGTTGCGAACCGGATGTTCAACCGGCTTGACCGCGATGGCAACGGAACCGTTGAACGTGTTCGCGGCCAGCGCAACCAGGCAGGCGCTGAAAACGGCGAACGCCAGCAGCGCGCAGAACGTGGTGAGCGCCGCGAACGCGGCGAGAGGCGGGGCCGTGGCGGTCAGGGCCGCATGTTCATGGCCCTGTTCGACACCGATGGCAGCGGGTCCGTGACCCGGGAAGATTTCGACGCCCGGCGTGCCGAACTGTTCGCGCTGGCCGATACGAATTCCAGCGGCTCGTTCACGCTTGAGGATTTCGGTCCTTTGTGGCTGGCCGTCAACGAAAACCGGATTGTCGACATGTTCCAGCGTGCCGATGAAGACGGCAGTCTCGGTATCACCCAGGAAGAAGCCGGAAAACGTCTCGACAACCTGATGAAACGCGCGGACCGGAACAAGGACGGCGTGATCACCAGGGCCGATTTCAAGGGCGGCAAGAAAGGCGGCAAGGGCAAGAAGCACCGCGGCTGATTTTCCCTTGACGTGAAACCGATCTGTCTTCCCGCGTTTCGATGCCCCCAAGTGCGGGAAGACGATAAGGGAGCCACCTTTGTGGCTCCCTTTTTTGTTACCGGAATATCAAGGTTTTCGGGCGAAAGTCCTCGTCAAAGTCTCCAAGGGGGAAATCATGGCCAAGCCCGATTTGAATGAATTTGTCACCGCGAAGATCGCCTCCGGGAATGTCGGTGAGGACGATGTAATCACGCTCCGCCGCTTCATCTATGGCGACATGGCTGTCTCCCTTGATGAAGGTGCCGCGCTGTTCCGGCTGAACGATGCAGAGCTGACTTACGCCAGCACATGGTACGAGCTGTTTCCCGAGGCAGTCGCTGACATCCTCGTCAATCAGGCGCGGCCGGAAGGCTACGTTTCAGACGAGAACGCGGCGTGGCTGATTGCCCAGATCGAGGCGGATGGCCACGTCTGCAGCCGAACCGAGCTCGATGCGGTGCTGCATGTGCTTGAGAAGGCCCGCGAGGCCCCGGAGAGCCTTGAGCAGTTTGCCCTTAAGGCAGTCAGCGCGTCCGTCATCTCCGGCAAGGGCGCGACGCGGGCCGGCAATGAGCTGAAACCCGGTGTCATTTCGGACGGAGAAGTGGAGATCCTTCGACGGGTTCTTTATGCCGGGTCAGGCTGCGGCGGTGTCGCGATTTCAAAGGCAGAGGCGGAGATCCTGTTCGACCTGAACGACGCCACGATCGAAGCTGAAAACGCGCCGGCCTGGTCGGAGCTTTTTTCCAAGGCGGTCGCCAATCATCTGATGGCCATGTCCGGGTTCACGCCGCCGTCGCGCGACGTCGCGCTGGCACGCGAGGACTGGTTGAACCAGCCCGGCGGATACGAGCGCGGTCTCGGCGGTTTCTTCCGCAAGATGATCAGCGGCGGTGTCAGCGGTATTCGCGATTCCTACGCGGTCAACGATCCCTTCGCGGCAAGGGGCGCGTCCATGGAAGCGGAAATCGCCGCGAATGAAACGGTGAGCGAAGACGAAGCCTCGTGGCTGGTCGAGCGCATCGGGCGCGACGGTGTTCTTCATGAAAATGAAAAGGCGCTGCTGCGGTTCATTCGCGAAGAAAGCCCGAACATTCATCCGGCCTTGCAGCCGCTCATGGACAAGGCCGTCTGACAGGCGTTACCCGTCGACGCGCATGGCCTCCGTTTCGATGATCAACTGGACCGCGTCGCCGACAAATCCGTTGTCGACGGCGTAGGTCATGCCGTAAGCGCTGCGCTCGACGGTGCCGCGCGCGCTGATCCCGAGCGTGAAGCGCTTGTGCCCGAAGGGATAATCGGCAGCCTTTTTGAGGGTGACATCAAGCGTCAGCGGCTGCGTGTTGCCCAGAAGCGTCAGATTGCCCGTCACGGTTCCGGTCGTCTCGCTCGTCGGCGTTCCGCTGTCGGCTGTGAATGTCATCACGGGGAACTGTTCAACGTCCAGAAAATCCTTGTTGCGGACATGGTTGTCCCGCGCTTCGTTGAAGGATTGAACGCTGGCGGTCTTCACCGTGATCTCGACTTCGGAGAGTTCCTGTGTGTCCATGTCGTAGGTGAAACCGCCCTCGAACTCGAGAAATACGCCAAGCGTATCGGCATAGCCGATGTGATCGACCATGAACGCGATCGTCGTGTGGGTCGGGTCGAGTTCATACCGGTGCGGTTCAGCCAATGCGGACGTGGCAACAAGCGCAAGGGCAGCAGAGCCTGCAAGAATTCGGATCATGTCCGGCCTCCGTTCAACGGGTCAATCTGGGTCAAGCAACCGACCTGATAGCTAGAGCGGGCCTTGCAGGAAGCAACAGAATTCGAGGCCGAAATCAGACGTTGGTGCGAAAATCAACGTGGATGTGATTGCCGTCCGGGTCCCAGACATTGATGGCAACGAGGTTGAGAGCCGCCAGTTCGGACTTGCGGTAGGTTTCACCGCGCTGGCGCAGCCGTTCTTCAAATTCCTCAGCCCCGGTGGCTGAAAAGGCGAAGTGCTCCAGTTTCAGTTCCACCTCAGATCCTGTTCCCGCGTCGCCATCCAGGCCGACAAGATGCACGAAGGCCGTGTCTCCGGCGTAGAGCCAGGCTCCGGGAAAGGGAAAGTCCGGCCGGGGGCCGGAGGTGAGGCCGAGGACGTCCTCGTACCAGGAGATCATGGTGTCCAGCTGCGTGGTGCGCAGGTTGACGTGGTTGAGTTGGTGGATCTGCATGTTTCCGCCCGGGTTTATTTCCACTTGATGGAGCAGCCGATCGAGGGGATCTGATCTTCAGGACCGCGACCGGTTTCCGCTATCTGTTTCATGGCCTCAAAGAGATCGCGGCGCAAGTCCGCAGGCGAGGCGCCCATGCGCGTTGCATCGAGCCTGCCGCGATATTGCAGGCCCAGATCCTTGTTGAAACCGAAGAAATCGGGCGTGCAGACGGCGTCGTAGGTCTTTGCAACGGTCTGATCCGCATCGTGCAGATAGCGAAACGGAAAGTCGTGTCTTTCGGCCATCAGCTGCATGTTTTCATAATTGTCCGCCGGGTAGGAGACGGGGTCGTTGGAGCAGATCGCGGCAACGCCGATGCCGTGTTCCGTCAATTCTTGTGCATCGCGGAGGATCTTGTCGAGTATCGCCAGCACGAAAGGGCAGTGATTGCAGATGAACATGACCAGCGTGCCATTCTCGCCGGCCACCTCGCTCAGGCTGTGATGCCTGCCATCGGTGCCCAAGAGGGTGAAATCGGGAGCCTGCCAATCGAAGTCGCAGACAGGCGGTTGCAATGCGGCCATGTGAATGTCCCTCTTTTGGCTGAAGCCTCCGGCAGATCAGGCGCAGCCGGTCACCCGGCCGCGCCAACCCGCGCTCAGTATCCCTCAAGCACTATTTTGCCCTTTGCGGTGCCCGTTTCAATGAGCGCATGCGCCTTGCGCATGTTTTCCGCATTGATCGGTGAAAGAACCGTATCGAGCGTCGTGCGGATCCGACCGGCGTCGATCTCGCCCGCGACATAGGTCAGCAGCTTGTGCTGCTCGATCATGTCCGGTGTCTGGAACATGGCGCGTGCGAACATGAACTCCCAATGAAGGCTTGCGGCTTTCATCTTCATCTTGTCCATCGGCATAGGCAGATTGGTGTCGTCGATGGTGACGATGCCGCCCTGCGGACGGATGAGCTCCACCGCCGTATCCCAATGGCGCATGTCATTGAAAATGGCGATGTGGTCGACAGTGTCGAAACCGAGGGCGCGAACCTGTGCGACCATGTCTTCTCTGTGATTGACGACATGGTCCGCACCCAGCTCCGTCACCCAGGCGGAGGTTTCCGGACGCGATGCGGTTGCAATGATTTTCAGTCTGGCCGCCTTGGCAAGCTGGATGCCGATTGAACCGACACCGCCGCCTGCACCGATGATCAGGATGCTGTCGCCCGCGTTGCCGCCATCGCGGTCGATCCCGAGACGGTCGAAGAAGGATTCGTAGGCCGTCAGGGTTGTCAGCGGCAAAGCCGCTGCTTCGGCAAAGCCGAGGGTCTTCGGCTTTACACCGACGATCCGTTCGTCGATGAGCTGGTATTGGGAGTTCGAACCGGCACGGGTGATGTCGCCGGCGTAGTAAACCTCATCACCCGGTTTGAACAGCGTCACGTCCGGGCCAACGGCTTCAACGATACCGGCCGCATCCCATCCAAGAACACGCGGTGTCTCCTCCACCGTGTCCTTGGGCGCTCGCACCTTGGTATCGACCGGATTGACGGAAACGGCCCTGACTGCGACCAGCAAGTCGCGTCCTTCGGGCACGGGTTTCGGAAGATCGACATCCATGAAGCTTTCCGGATTGTCGATCGGTAAATAACGAGTCAGTGCAACGGCTTTCATTGTCTTGTTCTCAAAGTGATTCACGTGCGTTTTCAGGTTGAGTGGAGGCGTGTTCGCCGGGTCAGCCGATCACGGTCATCTCGTTCAGCGTGAATTCCGCGACAGCGCCCTCGGTTGCCTGCATGTAGGCGGCCAGATGCGGCGCATTCATATGGATCTGCCAGAGTTCCCGGCTTTCCCAGTTCTCGTAGAACATGAAATGGGCCGGGTTTTCGTTGTCCTGGTGAAGGTCGTAATTGATGCAGCCGTTTTCGCTTCGGGTTGTCTCGATGAGCTTGAGGAGCTCGGCTTTCACGAGGTCGATCTTGTCCGGGTTGGCCTTGATGTTGGCGACGATGGTGAGTTGGGTCATGTTTGCTTCTCCGTGTCCGGTGCTGTGTTCAATGCGATATCTAATTCCTTGACCGTTTCGGATAAACCGGCAGTATGCGCAGAGACAATCCGGAAAATCCGTATAATGCTTATCGACAATATATCCCTGTTTCTGCTGATCGTTGAAAAAGGCAGCCTGGCCGCGGCGGCGCGCGAAGCCGGGCTGTCGCCGACAACCGTTTCGGAAAGGCTGGCAGCGCTCGAAGCGCATTATGAAGTCGTCCTTCTCAACCGGACGACACGATCCATCAGCCTTACGGAAGAGGGGCGGGCGCTCTTTGAAGGCGCGCGCACGGTGCTCAGCGAAGTCGAGGAACTCGACAGCCGGATACGGACGGGCGCAACCATGCTGTCCGGGCTCATCCGTGTGAGCGCGCCCGAAGATCTCGGGCGCCATGTCATTTCCGGTGCTATTGCAAGGTTTCAGGCCGAACACCCGTTGATTTCGATCGATCTCCATCTCTCGGACGGCTATGTCGATATTGTCGGTCTCGGGATCGACCTTGCGGTCCGATTCGGATCGATCAGCGACAGCTCGTTGAGGGTCAGGCATGTGGGCTCGCGCAAGCGCATCCTGTGTGCATCGTCGGCGTATGTTCAAACACACGGCGCACCCGAAGCGCCTGCTGATCTGAAAGACCACAATTGCCTGCTGATGCGGTTTGGACAGAATATCGACAATTCCTGGACGTTCGTGAAAGGTGGCGTGAAGCACGTCGTCACGGTGTCCGGCAACCTGATTGCCAATGACGGCGCCCTTGTGCGTGAGTGGGCCCTGGAGGGGCGGGGGATCGCACTGAAGTCGGAATTCGATTCAGCCGATGACATTCGAGACGGACGTCTGATTGCCCTGTTGCCCGACTTCGAACCGCCGGGCTCGCCCTTGCAGATCCTGTTTCCTCCGAGCCGGGCACAGCCGCGCCGGGTCCGTGTTTTTGCCGACCATCTCACCAAGACGATCAGGGCCCTTCATTGAGTACATTCTGAACAATTCCTTCCGTCCTGAAGGTCTGCTTCCTGCCGGTTTGAACCGGTCTCAAAAAAAATACGTCTCCACCTGAAATTTCACTTGCGCGGCATCCCAAACAAGCGCATATAGCGCTCGCCCAAATTCGCACGTGCCCGAGGTCGTTCATGGGGTGTTCGAACAACATCTCTTAAGGGGCCGCTGCCAAAAAAACCGCCAAGGGGCGGGCAGCAGATCCGGACGGCTTAAAGCAACGACGTAAGAGGGCTTTTTTGGTCTCTGCCGGGGTTTCCAATCTCCGGCGTCACTGAAGAGGCACTTGTTACATCCTTGCCCGACGTGCGGCTCGGTATCTCCGATCCAATCAACGGCATTCCCGACGCGGGAAAGCGCTTGTGTGCATTCATGATGCTGCAATCGCCCAACCGTCGCTGCAGTCAACCCGGCCTCCGGTTCCATCCCGGGGGAGGCCCGGTGCGCATTGCAGCACCCTGCGACGAGAACTGCAGCGCGCCAACCGGAATTCGCGCGTCTGTAGCCAGATTTGAAAGGGGTAATCCCCATGAGCGAGCGCATCCGCGACTTCCTGCGACGACGCGATGATGACGGACCCTGCGTTGTTGTCGACCTCGATATCGTCCGCGACAACTTTCACGCATTCGCCAGATCCCTGCCGGATACGTCCGTTTATTACGCCGTGAAGGCCAATCCCGCGCCGGAAATCCTGTCGCTGCTGGAAAGCCTTGGCTCGTGCTTCGACTGCGCGTCCGTCGGCGAAATCGAAATGGTGCTTGAAACCGGGGCCGATGCAGAGCGGATTTCCTACGGCAATACCATCAAGAAGGAGAAGGACATTGCGCGTGCCTTTGACCATGGCGTCCGGCTCTTTGCCGTCGACTGCATCGAAGAAGTCGAAAAAATCGCCAGCGTTGCACCGGGATCACGGGTCTTCTGCCGCGTCCTGTGCGATGGTGTCGGTGCCGAGTGGCCGCTTTCGCGCAAATTCGGTTGCGACCCGGACATGGCACCCGACGTTCTTGAGCACGCCCACCGGCTCGGTCTCGAAGCCTATGGCGTCTCCTTCCATGTCGGCTCCCAGCAAGCCAATCTCGAAGCCTGGGATTTCGCTCTCGCCATGGCGGCAGGCGTCTTCCGGGAAATGGCGCTGCGCGGCATCGAACTGAAGATGGTCAACATGGGCGGCGGGTTCCCGACCCGCTACCTGAAGGACGTGCCCGGCGTGCCGCGCTATGGCGAGGCGATTTTCCAGGCGCTTTCGAAGCATTTCGGCAACCGGCTGCCGTCCACGATCATCGAACCGGGCCGCGGTATGGTCGGAAATGCCGGCATGATCGAAGCTGAAGTCGTTCTGATATCCAGGAAGTCCGCGCATGAGGAAATTCGCTGGGTCTATCTCGACATCGGCAAGTTCCACGGGCTGGCTGAAACCATGGACGAGGCGATCCGCTACCCGATCCGCACGCCGCGCGACGGTGACAGCACTGCTCCTTGCGTCCTGGCCGGACCGACCTGCGACAGCGTTGACGTCCTTTACGAGAAAACGCCGTATGAACTGCCGGTCAGCCTGTCCATCGGCGACAAGGTTCTGATCGAGGCCTGCGGCGCCTATACCACGACCTATTCGTCCGTCGGTTTCAACGGTTTCGCGCCGCTGGCATCACACGTCATCTAGGGCTGGACATCATGATCACGATCGTGAACGAGGCGCTGGAGCATTTCAGCGCCCGTGAGGTCCTGCTCGATCAAAGCTTCGGCGAAGACCGTCACCTCAAGACGTGCGAACGGCTGGACTGGCACACGGTTTTCGGACAGCTTCAGACTGTGCACGATAGTGGTGTGCCTTGTACCAATTGAAAACCGATGTGCAATTGCTTTCGGTGCGCTTGGTCCATTGACAAGCCTGCCATGATTGCTGGAACTAGCTACTGTTTTCCAAGCCATGTCACAGGTTTTCAAAATGATCTTTCCTGAGAAGCTTCTTGAAGAAATCAGACTGCAAGGCCGCTATCGTGAAAATGCTCCTGTGAGCCGCGAAACGATCACTGAAATAAAAGACAAGTTTCCGGGAATATCAAAGCAGTTCATCGCCTTTCTTGAAAGGTTCGGCATTGATGAAGAACCGGGTTTTCGGGACTATGAATTGCCTTGCCTTCTCACTGAGCAATTGTCTGCAGCTGGTTACTATCCATATGATGAAACAACGGTTTTTGATTTCGAGGACAATCCGAAGGGGTGGTCTTACCCTCCCGAAACGGTAGTCGTCTTTGCTCACTCTGGCGCGAGTTGGTTTTACTGTTTTCTGGGCGACGGATCCGACGATGTCTACACGTTTGATTATGCAGGTAACATCTTTGTTTCAAACGATGAGGATTTTTTTACCCACCTGCTCGGGTCTATCGATACCAGTTCTGAGGACACTGACGAAGGTTCGGGAGACGAGCTCGAACAGCAACACTAGACCAGCTGTTCCAACGATGACTTGAATTTAAGTCTGTGAAGCGCAATATGTGCGCCTTGGTTTGGTGAAGCCAAATTGCAGATCAACCGAATGAAATCGGGCGGCGAAAAGGACTGGAGACCAGATAATGACCGACGAGACCAACGGCGGCACGCCGAAAAAGACCGCGTCAAGAACGCGGGCAGCGCGCAAACCGGCGGCAACGAAAGCTGCGGCATCCAAAACAGCTCCAAAGAACACTGCGTCCAAACCGGCAGCACCCAAGGCCGCGCCAAAGAGCACAGCTTCAAAACCCGCGGCAGCCAAGGCGGCGCCAAAGCGTGCAGCGGCGAAACCGACCGCGTCCAAGGCCGCACCAAAGAACACATCGACAAAACCTGCCACGGCCAAGGCCGCTCCCAAAAGCGCAGCTGCAAAACCGGCAGCAGCCAAAGCGGCCCCGAAGCGTGCAGTGGCGAAACCGGCTGCGGCCAAGGCCGCGCCAAAAAGTGTTGCGGCGAAACCGGCAGCTACCAAGGCCGCGCCGAAGAGCGCGGCGGCGAAACCTGCGGCAGCCAAGGCGGCCCCGAAGCGTGCAGCGGCGAAACCGGCAGTTGCCAAGGCCGCGCCGAAGAGCGCAGCGGCGAAACCGACAGCTACCAAGGCCGCGCCGAAGAGTGCAGCGGCGAAACCGACAGCTACCAAGGCCGCGCCGAAGAGTGCAGCGGCGAAACC
>NZ_JASHJI010000024.1 GCF_030733265.1 Roseibium sp. MMSF_3412
GGGTCAACGGTGCGGCTGGCCACACCAGGGCCTTGCCCCGGGCGTCATTCGCCAAACACGAATCTGTCGGGAAGCTCAAAACGCTGATCATCCACGCGCACATGGTGAATTTTGTTTTCGAGACGCCAGTCCATATCGGTCCCGACACCTGACATTGTCGCGCTCGCTTTCACGAACTCACCGTGGACAAAATAGAGTTTGCGCGCAAAGCCGTTCTGAAACGTGACTACGACGGTCGCATCGCCGCCAACTCCGCGCGCGGCAGCCGCATTGCATTTGCCGAGTGCCTGCCCCTGTTCCTGCGCACAGGAGATCACCGCCTCGGCGTCGAAATCACGTTTTCCCGCACGCACGCGGCTGTCGTCCGTCCCGGTTGCCACGATACCGTCCGGCCCCTTTGCCGGTTTCAAATGCGCTGCCAGAGCGTATCCCCTGACATTGCCGCTCAGTGACCGGATATCGCACCAAACCTGACCAGCGTTCTCCGAGCAGCCTCTGTTCTGCAGAACGGCACCTTCGCCGAGCGTCATGACACGCTTCGCCGCTTCACCCGGCACTGCAAAGATCCCCGCCTCAGCCACAGTGACCTGCCAGCGCCGGACACCGCCATCGCGGGGCGGCTTCAGGTTTTCAGCGCTGGCCCTGTCCTGCGCCATGACAAAGCCGCCAGGTACCGTCACGGCGACAAAACTGATCAGAATTGTCCACAGCACTGCGCGTGACTGGTTCATCTCTTCTGCGCTCCGAAATGAATTCGACAACAGAAAAGGTATCTTATCACGCTCCCTTGCGACACCCTGCTGCGCGTTGCCGCGGTCTATGCGCAGCACGTCATTGCGAAAGCGACGACCGCGCTATAGGGATATGGTCATAAATAACAATCAGAACGCGAGGAAGTCCCGTTGCGCCACATCCTGCCGATCCTGTTGATCTCCCTTATCGCCCTGCCCGTTTTTGCCGACGTCAAGGCACCCGCGGGCCATGTTCTCGTAACGTTGGGGGGAGCCGTTAGCGAGGGCAACATGCCCGCGAGACGCGGGAATGAAGGCGGATTGTTCGGTTTTCACGATATCGTCTACGACAAGGCAGTCGGCTTCGACGAAGCCATGCTGAACGCCCTGGACCAGGTGGAAATCACGAAGCGATATGGCCCGAAGGACAATCAGCGGGACATCTCCTTTTCAGGGCCGCTCCTGGCGGAGGTGATGAAATTTGCAGGTGCCGAAGGCAAGACCGCTTTGCCACTCGCGATGGATGGCTATCAGTCGGAAATATCTTGGCAGAGCATCGACACGCACGGCCCCATTCTGGCGACGCATGCGGACGGAAAACCGATGGGGATCGGCGGTCTTGGCCCGACCATGATCGTTTTTCCGCCTGTCGAGGATGAAAGCCTGACGGAAGAGCATTCCCGCCAGCAGGTCTGGGCGATTGCCTATATCGGGATTGAGTGATTGGCAGCCGGCATTTGCTTTGTCCACCAACAACCCGGAGAAACCCGCCGCAATGCGTCCGTGTGAGCGGGTAGTGACAAACGGCAATGACAGCCACCATTTTTCATCGCATCGAGCGCAGTTGGCAGCTTGTCCATTGCCATACAGACAAGTCCGGTGGTGCAATTGGCGTTCTTGAGAGCTTGGAGCCATAGCGCAGAAAAGCGCGTTGCGAATTCCAGAATTTGTTTTGCAACTTCACATGATGCACGGCTTCAATACCTGTGAAATCCGTCAAAATCCGCCTTGCCGATGTGCAACCCTGCATGTCGCAAACCTGCGTAAGCCTGTGTGAAGTGAAACAACATGTTTGGATAAGCGAAACGAACAACATAGTCGGCGGTCACCTGATCCAACTGAGCCTCACCGGCGATGTGCAAGAGCTTTTCATTCCAATCAAGGGACGTTACTGACTCTATCCCTTGAGTCACTTCCTTGTACAATGATCGAAGGCTGTCTTCGTTATATGGTTCGACTATTTCTGGTACAGGACGACCTAAGGGTAAGCAAAGCGCGCGCGCTGCGAACTGGATAGCGACGGCAAAATGAAAACCCGTATCGAAAGTATCGGGCGCCAATCGTACTGCGAGCAATTCTTTTGCGTCAGGTCGTCTCAGGACCACGTCCAACAACTGGCCGGTTTGATTGAGGTAGTGCTTGATTGCGTCAATAACCGCACTGTCTACACTCGGGTCGTCACGCATCTGGTTTCCTGTTTGTTGATCGAGCACACCGTAAAGCAGACCACAGGGCGATTGCTCCCGAATGCTCCTTGTTTCGTAACTCGCCCGATACCCACAACGGAAATTGCATACAAACGCGTTATGATTGGCGGGCTTTGCATCGTCAGACATGGCTTCATTTCGAGCAGGCAGAATGATGAACAATCCTGCTGATCATAGTGTCGATGGATCAGGTTTGGGCCTGCGTGAACATCATATCGGCCCAAGCAACTTGTTAAATACGCCTGGGGCACTCCTTCAGGAGCGTCTTCGCGACGGATTTCCTCAAGATTTTGGATATCTTCGAAGCGCTCCAGGACCGGTCACAATGCAATACATCCCAGATCTGGATCGATGTGCCCGCCCATAGATAGTCAACGGCGTCGTCAACCTGCCAGCCATCCGAAAGCGCACCGTCGCCAGCCAGCGATTGAACAAGTTGACGTTCCCAGGTCCTAAGGTCTGTCATTCGGTCAATCCATGCGGCATCTGCATCATCGTCTGTTGTTCTGAGCCGGATAAGATCAGTCGCAACCGGATGAATTTTTTCGGCAAACTCAAACCAGACTTTCAGACATTCATCCAGGCGCTTGACCGGATCCTCGATTTCCAGTGCAGAAAAGAAATCTTCCTTCACTTCGAACCTCTCGTCGGCCCTTTGGACCAAAGCGAGCAATAATCCCCCGCGTGTCTTGAAGTGAAGATACACGGATTGCCGGCTCACTCCGGATTCCGCTGCGATCTCGCTCATGGAGATGTCCGCGCCCCTCTCCGAGATCAAATCCCAGGCGCGATCCAGGATTTCATTGCGGGTGACACCCTTCGCCTTTTTTCTTGACACGTGTAAAGCCACCTTATTATTTACATGTGTAAAGAATATCTGATTTGTAAAGGAATTCAAACATCATGGATGAACAGGTCACACAATTCGCAACGTGGTACGGTGACGGTCACGACGGAAGCTGCCCTTCTGCCGATCAATGGAAAAACATTCTGCAAAGGCCATCAGATTCCGAGATAACCCTCATCAATTTCTTCAAGCTCCGGGAAAAGGCCGACTACACCGATAAAGACTCGGTGGAAGGCACCCCAGCCACATCCGGTCAGGAGGCTTTCAAGTCTTATGCCGCCGTGAGCATGCCAACAATGGAGCGTGTCGGTGGGAAGTTCCTTTTCGTTGGAGCTTTCAGCGGAATGTTCCTTGGGCCTGACGAAGACTGGGATGTGATTGCAATCGGCTCTTACCCAAATCTTCAGGCACTGGTCGATCTATACTCCGACCCCGACTATCGCAAAGCCTTTGCCCACCGGACCGCTGCGTGTGAGCGGCAGAAGGTGCTGACCGGCAACTCTTTGATCTAAGTCGGGATGCGCGGTTGCTTCTCCGGGCAAAGACGGTATCAACCTGCCGGGCGATGACTGTTGGCTTTACCGCCGGATTCATCAGGGCCGGGTATTCAATCCCGTAAAAGCCAGACGCCCATTCTAACTGTGCCTCAGCCACCAGCTGTGCATCGCCTGGAACATTTCTTCCAGGTCCAGAGCTTTCTGTGTCGCCGTGTATTCAACCCGCGGCGGCACTTCGGCGTAGATCTTTCGCTCAACAAGACCATCACCTTCCAATGCACGCAGCTGGTTGGTCAGCATTGTCTGCGTAACACCATCGCAAAGCCGCCGCAGCTCATTGAAACGCTTGGTGCCCTGAAAGATCAGGATTTGCAGTATGATCAGCTTCCACTTCCCACCAATCAGTTTTGCTATGTCCGGCATCGGGCACGGTTCCGTCGGTGAAGGCTGATTGGTGTCAGATTTCTGACGTGCCGATTTTGAGGCTTTTTCGAGCATCTGCGTCCTTTTCGTTCCAATAGTATTATTTTTGGTACTATATACGAAAAATCTGCCTTCTTGTCGATCAATACCAATACCCAATATTGTTTCCGTCAAACGCCATTGCCCTTCCGATCTCTGATCTCTGGGCTCAATTGGAAAAGGAAACCGGCATGAATCCGATCAGGACAGGCTCTCGTGAAGAATGGCTCTCGGCCCGCAAGGCGCTTCTTGAGAAAGAAAAAGCACACACACGGGAAAAGGACGCCCTTTCGGCTGAAAGGCGCGCGCTGCCGTGGGTGAAGATCGAAGAAAACTATGTCTTTGAAACCGAAACGGGCGAAGCCTCGCTGACCGACTTGTTCGGCAACCACAGCCAGTTGATCGTCTACCATTTCATGTTCGGCCCCGAGTGGATCGAGGGGTGCAAGAGCTGTTCGTTCTGGGCTGACAGTTTCGACGGCCTGGAACCTCACCTGAACGGCCGTGACATAGCATTCGTGGCGATCTCGCGCGCGCCGATGAGCCTGCTTTTGCCGTTCAAGAAACGCATGGGATGGAGTTTTTCCTGGGTGTCCTCCCACGCAAACAGCTTTAACGCGGACTTCGGTGTCAGCTTCGGCTCGAACCACAAGCCCGAAAATCCCGTCACCTACAACTTCAGGGAAAAGACGTTCTATCCCATGGATGAAGCCCATGGCACGAGTGTCTTTGCCAGGGACGAAGCAGGCACTCTCTATCATACCTATTCCACTTATGGACGCGGGCTCGACGTGACCAACGCGGCGTACAGCTACATCGACATGGCACCCATGGGTCGGAACGAACAGCCAGAGGGCAATCCCATGGAATGGGTCAGGCATCATGACGCCTATTGACCTTGGCATCGCAAGGATGCTCCGCAACGCACCGGTTGTCGGATCAGGCGTGATTGCCGTTACTCTGGCGTGCTGGATGTTCTTCTTCGCCGGGGCGGGAACCGGCATGAACGTCTGGAAAATGTCCGTGCCAGGGCTCCCGCCGATCTCCGGTCAGGCCAAAATGATGGCTTCAACAACCGGCATCGGCATGACGTCCATGAC
Source organism: Roseibium sp. MMSF_3412 (assembly GCF_030733265.1). GTDB lineage: Bacteria > Pseudomonadota > Alphaproteobacteria > Rhizobiales > Stappiaceae > Roseibium. The sequence goes on from NZ_JASHJI010000024.1 coordinate 5,125, forward strand.
ATTCATGTGGTGGACCATGATGCTCGCGATGATGATGCCGGGAGCCTTGAGCCACCTTCCCTCACATGGCACGGAGCGCTTGCCGGCGGTGGAAAACACGATCGGATTCTGGATCTGTTACGCGTGCGTCTGGCTCGGGTTTTCCATAGTCGCGGCCGCATTCCAGTACCGGTTGGTGGATGCAGGCCTGCTGCACGCCATGAACATGTGGAGCACAAACACCTGGTTCAGCGCGGCATTGCTTGCGATCGCGGGGTTTTATCAGTTCACGGGGTTCAAGGCGCGCAGTCTGGCGACCTGCCGCGAGATGCCGTCCGGGACCTCTCCGTTTCGCAGCGGCCTGACCTATGGACTGAACTGCCTCGCCTCATCACTTCCCTTGATGCTGCTGCTCTTCGCAGGCGGTGTCATGAATGTTTTCTGGGTCGCGCTGCTGACTGGCGTCGTGACGCTGGAGAAGGCGCTGCCAAACCCGAAACCGTTCCGCATTGCAGTCGGTGCTGCCAGCCTTGGCGCTTCCGCAGTGCTGCTCATCACACGACACTGACAAAAGTCTGGAAACCGTATGAATTCACGTCGACAATTCTTGATGGCAGCAAGCTTTTTGCCTTTGTTGCCAGCCGCTTCGTACGCCTCCATGGGTCAAGACGCAGAATTTGAGGCTCGCGACGCAATCAATCACCTTCTGAATGAATACTGCCGGACGCTCGATGCAGGTCAGATCAGCAAGTGTGCCGCGTTGTTTGAAAATGCCGAGTTTTCAATCGAAGGCGTGGCCAAGGTCCGTGGCCGGCAGGGCGTGCTGGACTTGTTTTCGGGCATCATCCTTTACGAAGACGGCACTCCCAAAACGAAGCATGTCCTGACAAATGTGATCATTTCGATCGCCGCTGATCGCAACTCCGCTGTGGCTTCGAGCTACCTCACGGTTTTGCAGCAAGTCGAAGACACTCCACTGCAACCCATTTTTTCAGGAAGCTACGCAGATACGTTTTCCAAAGAAACGGGACTGTGGATGTTCGCTTCCCGCGTGGTGTCCGCCCCCATTTTTGGCGACATGTCACGACACCTCGTCAATCCTCCAAAACAGTAGAGCAAGCAGATGAGAAACTACGAAAGAGCCCTTATTGTCGGTGGAAGCCGTGGTGCGGGAAAAGAACTCGCGCTCATGCTGTCCGGACAGGGCGTAAACACCACCGTTGTCGCCCGGAGTGAGGACACTCTGGCGAGACTGAAATCCGAAGCGCCGGAGGTCAGCACACGCGCCATGGATGCCGCCGCTGACGGTGTCGCCAACGAGCTCATGAAGGAAGTTGACCCGGATCTTCTGGTTCTGACGGTTGGCCATGAGCCGAAAATGGTTCCGTTCTACGAGCAATCCTGGGATGAATTCAGCGGCGCATGGAATACGGACACCAGAATAGCACATGCGTTTTCATCGGCCGCGCTGACGCAACCGATGAAAAAGGGGGGCGTCGTTGTAAGCTTTTCGAGTGGTGCGGGCCTTTCCGGGTCGAGGCTGACGGGAGGATATGCCGGCGCAAAGCGGATGCAGCACTTCCTGACCGACTATGCGCAAAAGGAAGCGGAGCTCCTGGGTCTGGGACTAACATTCTATTCGATCATACCGAAGCAACTGGTTCAGGGGACGGTCCTTGGCCTTGCCGCTGCTGAAGCTTATTCAACCGCGGTTGGCAAACCCCTCGCTCAATTTCTCAACCAATGGGATGAGCCACTCACTGCAAACAAGATTGCAAATCACGTGATGTCCCTTTTGAGGCATTCCGAACCCGCGGAAAAGAAAGCTTATGTCATAACTGGTACAGGGATGGCGACCGCATGAACCGTGCAATTCTAACGACATGGATCGGTGCGTTTTCCTTGACGGTGGTGACCAGCATCGTCTGGCACGTGGTGCTGTTCGAGCAGCGTTATGTCGAACTTGGCGTCTTCACTCGCATGGCAGATCCTATCTACGCATTCGGCTGGCTTGCATGGATCATGGAAGCAACCGCGATTACCTTGCTTTACGTCAATTCCCGATGGGCAGACGCCGGGATTTGGGGCGCACTTAAACTCAGTTGGTGCGTCGGCTTGTATGCCGCCGCATCGACTTTGTTTGGAACTGCCGCGAAAGTCGAGATAAGCGATCTGACGGGTTGGTTCCTGATTGCGGGCGGGTTCACAGTCTTGCACGCGACGATGCTTGGTGCCTGGTTGTCCTTCGCTCCAAAGTCCAGGCCATCATAGATGGCCGAAACGCTCTGACCTCCCTGCTCTGATTTCTGGTGCAGCGCAAACGGCCTGTCAGTCGTCGAAACCTCCTCCGAGATCATCCGACCGGCTTCCCTGATTGTCCGCATTCATAATGGAGTGCTACCCAACGCTGGAGTGTTACCGAGCGCGCACACCGGAGGGCCACCATTGTCCGAAACAGCTTAAAAGTGCGGTGGACGCGATCGATTGTCGGTCTGCGAAGAAAGACAAAAAACGGCTGAGCCTGTGCGCCCAACTGAACGGGCACAAAACTTCGAATATTTCTTTTCAATCTAAGTCATTGGAAAAAGTGGCGACCCCGGCAGGATTCGAACCTGCGACCATTCGCTTAGAAGGCGAGTGCTCTATCCAGCTGAGCTACGGGGCCTGAAATCAAAACAACCGCGAGGCCGGTTGGAGTACGTCTTAAATTCTGTTTTTACGCTCGTGTCGATGCGGCTTTCAAGGTTTCAACAGACAATCGCGAACCGGCACCGTTTCCGGATCCGCGGGATGCCCGGTTCCAGGCATCAGTGTGTCCAGGGCGCGACCCGGTTGAACTTGAAATTGTCCGCGTAGGCTGCGCCGCGCACCTTGCGTTCCTGTGGTTTTTCAACCCGGTGCGCAATGCCGTGACGTTTGGCGTAGGCGACCGCCTCTTCCTGCGTGTCGAAATAAAGCCGCACCTGCTGCTTCATGTCCGAAGACGACGTATAGCCCATCAAGGGTTCAACGGATTTGGCGACTTCCGGCTCGTAGTCCAGAACCCAGCGCTGTGTCTTTGCCTTGCCGGACTGCATCGCGGTTTTTGCCGGGCGATAGATGCGCGCAACCATGTCTACGTTCCCTGATCCATCGGTGTTTCAACCTTCTGAATTGCTTTTTCCCGTCTTTCGCCCGGAAGTCAACTCCGTTGTCTCAGTCTTGTCTTAAAGGAACGTCACTGCCAGCGGGTTGAAACCGTCACGTCTTCCGGGAAACTTTCTGAATATTGGCCTGATGGTTAGATGACACCGGCACGCAAGATGTGCTAATAGCTACTTTAGCGTGAAGGGCGAATTCTTCTTTCTGCCCTTGAGTTTCTCGCGCTCAAGAAAAATGCCGACCGGAATGGCCGGCGCAAAATACAACAATCACGGCTACAGAGTGGGCGCATGCATCATCAGTTTCACAAGACGCTAGGGGCCTATGTCCCCGAACACGTCACCCCGTCCACAACGTCGCCGCTCAAACTGAAGTCAGCCGTCGACAAGGCCAACCTTGGCGAAATGTGGGACATGATCCTGACACTGGACTACGGTGTTTCCAACGTGAACGAATTGCCCCACGACAGACGCGACGAGTTTCTCAACGTGATGTCGCTCCTGCTTCAGGCCTTCGACCGCTAAGCCGATTACGCCGCCCGCAGCGAAATGCCGGCACCACCTAAAATTTTTCAGCCGCTTCGCGAACGCGGGATTACCCCCATTCCTCAAGCGCCTTGGAATACGCGCTGATGTCGCCGATATACTGCGCCACCCACACCGGGTCAAAATAGGTATCCAGATAGCGTTCGCCGCTGTCGCACATCAGCGTCACGACGGAGCCGCGTTCGCCGCGTTCCATCATCTCGCGGGCAACCTTCAAGGCACCCCAGAGGTTGGTTCCGGTCGAGCCCCCTGCCCGTCTGCCGATCCGTTTTTCCAGCCACAGGATTGTCGCGACGCTGGCCGCATCCGGCACCTTCAGCATGGTATCGATGACATCTGGCTGAAAGGAAAGTTCGACTTCCGGCCGGCCAATACCCTCGATCCGGCTTGACTTACTGGATGTGAGGTTGCGGTCACCTGAAATGTAGCTGTCGTAGAACACCGAATAGTCCGGGTCGACCACCATGAGCTCCGTGTCATAGCCCTTGTAGCGGATGTACCGGCCGAGCGTTGCAGACGTGCCGCCTGTGCCCGCACTCATGACAAACATTTTCGGCACGGGATGGGGCTCGAACTCCATCTGCCGATAGATGCTCTCAGCGATGTTGTTGTTTCCGCGCCAGTCCGTCGCCCGTTCGGCGAAGGCAAACTGGTCCATGAAATAGCCCCCGATCGAGCGGGCCAGTTCGATCGAGGCACCGTGCATGTCAGGAGCGGACGCGACATAGTGGACTTCGCCGCCGTATAATTCGATCAGCCGGATCTTGCTGTGCGCCGTGCTCTTTGGAACAACCGCGATGAAGGGAACGCCGATCATCCTGGCGAAATAGGCTTCCGATACGGCGGTACTGCCCGAAGATGCCTCGACCACCGCCGTTCCTTCCCTGATCTTGCCGTTGCAAAGCGCATAGAGAAACAGCGAGCGCGCCAGCCGGTGCTTCAGGCTGCCGGTCGGATGCGTGCTTTCGTCTTTCAGGTAAAGATCGACCCCCTTCAGCTTCGGTATCGGCAGCTTGAAAAGATGCGTATCCGCAGACCGATGCGCATCCGCGGAGATCTTCGCGACCGCCTGTGCAACCCAGTGATCCATGTGGCCTCTCTTCCCGTGACCCGCGAGCCTCCCGGCTCCGGCATGATCCGGCAAGACTACAAACTTTTCAGCGTGTTGTTCAGGTTTTTGCGGGCAACGGGGCCGGACCATACCTGCAGGCGGACGCGCCCCGCTCCACGACAAAAAGATCCCGGGCTTTTGGCCCGGGATCGTGAACAGCCTCATCGGATGCCGCAAGACTGCGAAATCCGGCAGGTGTTATTCGGCTGCAAGCAGCTCGCCTGCCGCTCTTCGGCGCATCTCGTAGCTCATGATCTGGCTCACATCGCTTGGCCCGCCAACCTCCGTCACCAGGTCAGCGTCTGAAAGCGACCTGCAAAACGGCTCGGCAAATCCGTCTGACGAGCGTCTGGACAGACATGAAACAATCCGGGCGTGGGCATGCGCGGTCGTGATGTGGCAATGAACGCGCGACGTGGAAACGGCAGCGGGTGCAATCAGCAGACTTGCCTCGCTGTCCTGATGCACATCATGGTCAGGAAACTTCGACTGGAGTTCCTTGACGATCAAGGGCAACTCGCGGTGCTCGCTTTCCCAGGTCATGTAGGTGCTTAGCTGTCCGATCGAGGCCTTCGTGCCAGCGAGGCAAACCCTCAGCGTTGCCGGACCATTCTCGATCAACGGTGCATCCTTGGCCGGATAGGCACTGTTTTGAACGACCTTCACCAGGTATTCGTAGAGATCGTCGGAAAACGTGTGTTCCACACGCTCAACCACCTCGTCTGCGGTCCACAGTTCGGCGCCGGAAGAGGAAAATACGCCCTTGAAGGCCTTTCTGACACTTGTTGGCAACCGCGTCATCAACTCGTTGTAGGAGACACTTGTCAGCAGGTAACACGGCCGGGAATTTGCAAAAGTGCGAAGGTAGACGGCAAAATCATGATCAATCTGGCAACAGGTTCCCGGGACCAGTGCCGCAAGGTCAAAAACAAAGACATCTTCAGCTACGGACACGGCGCGTTTGTCAAAGGATGTAAACTCGGCATGGGAAAGCATAAAAAACTCCTCCGGTTCTCTCGTGAGGACTGAAATGCAAATCTTTTGCCAAAACCCGAGAGGATCTTGGATTTAATTTTTTCCTATTTCTTTCAATGTGTTAAGCGCCACAATATTGCGCTTACAGTTAACAATTTCATTAATGAGACGACTTAACGGGCAAAGCATTTCTCAAAATCGAACATTCCAAAATTGAAACAGTTCCCGTTACGGCACTTAATTTAACTATAGCTATTAACAACTGCTCCTTTCCAGACGTCAAACATTTTCTGACTTCGTGCAAAGTCCTTGCCCGGGATCGGTCGAGATGCCGAACTTTGAAGCATGTTCTTGAGAGGCAACGCGAAACAGGGCCTTAAAACGTCAGCCCTCTCAGCGGCACGGTTGGGTTTGTGGCCCTGAGCGGGGCACAAACGCCCTGGCGGCGAACCTGTACTGTCCGCAAAAAGGCAGCATCCCGTGGACATAATGATGCTTCTCATGACGCGGCTATTTTCCTACCCCAATCAGGGAACGTGTTTAAGTGAACTGAGGTAACGCAGATGGCAAAGTGCTTTTACTGGAACGAACTGAACACGTCCGACTTTGCCGATCTGGATCCCGAGCGGGTCATTGCGATCCTGCCCACAGCCTCGACTGAACAACACGGACCTCATTTGCCGATCTCGACCGATGTCTCGATCGCGCGCGGTATGCTGGACGAAACCCGGCGGCAATTGCCCGACGAACTGGATGTTCTCGTCCTGCCGGTGCAGGAAATCGGCAAGGCAAACGAACACAAATACGGCCCGGGTACACTGTCGTTCGGTGCCGATCTGCTGATCCCGGCCTGGACCGCGATCGGAGAAAAAGTCTGCGAAGCCGGTGTCCGCAAAATGGTGATCGTCAACTCCCATGGTGGCAACACGGATATCATCAGCATCGTCTCCCGCGAGCTTCGGGTGCGCTTTGACATGGCCGTTCTGGTGACCCACTGGAGCCGTTTCGGGCATCCCGACGGCATGATTTCCGATCACGAGTCGCGTTTCGGCATTCATGGCGGCGACGTGGAAACCTCGCTGATGCTTCATTTCCGTCCTGATCTCGTGCGAATGGAAAACGCCGAAAACTTCCGCTCCAGGGCCGAAGACATGAAAGCAAGCTCGAAATACATCCAGCCGACACCGCCGCATGCGCTGGCGTGGATCGCGCACGATCTCAACCCAGCGGGTGTCGTCGGTGATGCGTCCAATGCAACTGCGGACAAGGGTTCGGCCATCTGTGCACACCAGGTGTCCGGGTTCATCGACATGCTGAGTGATTTTGCGGCTTATCCGCTGTCAGGTCTTTATCGGCCCGAATGAGCCCCTTTGAACCGGCAGGTTGCCGTCTTTCTGCAAGTCGGCCACCAGGGCACCGAGTTCCTTCAGCAAGAACTCGATGAAAAGGCTGGTTGATGCATCCATCGAGGCCCTTGCCCGAGTAAACAGTTTCATGGGCTGGTGATGCGTTTGCATGGCTGCGAGCGGCCGGAACACCAGTTCGCCGCGCCGGCACTCCGCAACCACATCGAGCGGGTTCAAAAGGCTGATCCCAATTCCCTTGCGTACAAGCTGCCGGACTGTTTCCGACGAATTCGTTTCAAGAACAGGCTCAACCGGCACCGGAACCGACGACAGAACAAGGTTGATGACATCCCGGAGGCTGGTTCCCGATTGCGCCAGCACCATACGCTCCTGAACGAGATCAACAAGATCAACGGGACCTGAGCTTTCCGCGAGCCTGTGCTGCGGCGGCACAACGGCTCCGATCGGAATATCGAAGGTTGCCAGGGTACGGATGCCCGGCATCGCCGCGATATTGAAGCCAAGGCCTATGTCAACGTCTCCGGTCAGAACGGGATTGACCGTCGTCGTGCCGCCGTCGCTGCGCAGTTTGATGTGAACCCTCGGATTCTGCTCAATGAACCGCCCGATGATTTCCGGTAACGGCCCGGAGGCGAGCCCGACGGTCGTGACCAGCGAAATCCGCCCAGCCTGCGGCATCTTCAGCGCTCTGATCCGCGTTTCCAGCTTGGAAAAATCCTTCAACACGTCGCGCACATGTTCAATGCACAGTTCACCGGCCGCCGTCAGGCGAAGGCCCCGGGGCAAGCGTTCGAACAACGGCACACCGAATTCCTCTTCAAGAGCAAGGATCTGGCGGTTGATGGCTGAAGACGAGACATTGAGGCGATCCGCCGCTTTCCGGATAGACCCCGAACGCGCGATTTCGTCGAGATACTGAAGCTTGCGGGAATGTAACTGCGTCAACGGCCGCCTCCTTTTTGTGCATGAAGCACAAATGATCGCCACTCAATTTCCGTGATGACTAATAGTCATCGCTGCGGGCGAATTTTGATGCTTTTCAACGTGCACTTCAAGGGCTCAAATATTACTGAAAAGTGCGGTTACACGGCAGGTTTGCTTTATTGGAGGGTATGAAATGACCGTTTTCCCGACTGCAAGGACGCTTCTTGCAACTGTTCTCTTGGCTGGAACCGCGACTGCCCCGGCATTCGCCCTGGACGAGGTCACATACGGCACCAACTGGCTGGCACAGGCCGAGCATGGCGGCTTCTACCAGGCCGTCGCTGACGGCACCTACGAAAAATACGGCCTGAAGGTCACCATCGCGCCGGGCGGTCCGCAGGCCGCCAACGATGCTCTCCTGATCTCCGGCAAGATCGATTTCTACATGGGCGGCGCCCTGAAAGGGTTCGACTACGTGAAGGAAGGTATCCCTTTCATCAACGTCGCCAGCATGTTTCAGAAAGATCCGCAGATCCTGACGGCGCATCCGGATCAGGGCATCGAAAAGTTCACCGACCTGACCAAACTCGAAACCATCTTCATGGGCAAAGACGGCTACGTCACCTACTTCGAGTGGATGAAGAAGAACTTCGACGGCTTCACCGATGCGCAATACAAGCCTTACACCTTCAACCCGGCTCCATTCATCGTCGATGCGAAATCCGCGCAACAGGGTTACCTCACCTCTGAGCCCTACGAGATCGAAAAGCAGGCCGGTTGGGCCCCGAAGGTGTTTCTGCTGGCGGACGAGGGCTGGACGCCTTACTCGACCATGATCACCACGTCCAAGGCCCTGGTCGTCGAGAACCCGGATCTGGTCCAGCGTTTTGTCGATGCATCCATCGAAGGCTGGTACAACTATCTTTACGGCGACAATGCCGCCGCGAACGAACTGATCAAGAAAGACAATCCCGAGATGACCGACGGGCAGCTCGCCTATTCCCTCGCCAAGATGAAGGAGTACGGCATCGTGGATTCCGGCGATACGCTCGAAAAGGGCATCGGTTGCATGACCGACGCGCACTACAAAACCTTCTTCGACACGCTTTCTTCGATCGGCGTTGTGGATGCTTCGCTTGACTACACGCAGTCTTATACCCTTGAGTTTGTCTGTAAGGGGGTTGGGCTCGACCTGAAAAAGTAAGGTCGAACCGGATCTATTCCCGCTCCGCACGAACCCGTGCGGGGCGGCGCTCACACTTTCCAGAGTTCAACATGGTCATAGCCGAACAAGGCAGCTCAGAAACACACCTGCAACCGACCGCCGACACCGCCGCATCTCGGCCCCTTGTCGAGATGACGAACGTCACCAAGGTCTTCTCCAACGGCACCGTTGCTCTTTCGGACATGACGATGACGGTCATGCCGGGCGAATTCATCAGCCTTCTCGGCCCGTCCGGTTGTGGCAAGTCGACAGCGCTGAGGATCATCGCCGGTCTTGGCGGCATATCGGCGGGGAGCATCGACTGGCCCAGCTTCAGGATCAATTCACGCGGCCTGCCCGACGGCGATATCAGTTTCGTGTTTCAGGAACCGACCCTGATGCCCTGGCAAACGGTTTTCGGCAACGTCTATCTGCCGATGCGCCTGAAGGGTATTTCTCGAAAGGCGGCCAGTGAGCGTATCATGTCTGCGCTGGAAAGCGTCGGCCTGGCCGATTTTCACAAGGCCTACCCGAGAGAATTGTCCGGCGGCATGAAGATGCGTGTCTCCATCGCGCGTGCGCTCGTGACGGAACCAAAGCTGCTTCTGATGGACGAGCCATTCGCAGCGCTTGACGAAATCACGCGCCAGAAACTCAATGACGATGTGCTCGCGCTCTGGAAATCAACAGGGATCACGGTCGTTTTCGTGACGCATTCGGTGTTCGAGTCCGCCTACCTTGCCAACCGGATCGTCGTCATGAAGGCGCGCCCTGGCCGGGTCGATTCCGACTTTCCGCTGCACACAAGCCTGGAGCGGGACAGTCACTACCGGACTTCGGAGGAATACCGTCAGGCCTGCTCTGAAGTCTCCGCCAGATTGTCAGAAGCGATGGGGGGTGAGGAACACGCATGACGCTTTCGCTCGACAAGGCACCCACATCCGCCAATTCGGCAGCACAATTGCCGACGAAGGAAACGGCGGCGGCGCAGAAACGCCGGGAGCGCCTTCTCACGATCTCCATACCGCTTTGCGTGATCGCGTCGCTGATCGTGCTGTGGCACGTCGTCGTCACGGTCAACGAGATCCCGCATTACATCTTGCCGGGGCCTTGGCTGGTCGTGAATTCGCTTGTCAACGACTGGCACATCCTGCTTCCCGCGCTCTGGGTCACAACCAAGATCACGCTCATGTCGCTGGCGCTTGCGCTGATCGGCGGCGGCGGCATGGCAATCCTCCTTGTGCAGTCGCGCTGGATCGAGACGGCGCTTTATCCAATCATGGTCATTCTTCAGGTTACGCCGATCATCGCGATTGCACCCTTGATCCTGATCTATGCGCCGACAACTCAGGCCGCGCTTCTCATCTGCGCCTTTGTCGTTGCCTTCTTTCCGATCCTTTCCAACATGGTTCAGGGGCTTAAAAGCGTCGACCACAACCTGCTCAACCTCTATGAGCTTTACGGCGCAACGCGCTGGCAGACGCTGATCTACCTGAAACTGCCCTCGTGCCTGCCCTACTTCATGACCGGTCTCAGGATCGGTGGCGGGCTTGCCCTGATCGCGGCGGTCGTTGCAGAGTTTGCGGCTGGGTCTGCCGGAGCCGGGTCAGGTCTCGCATTCCGGCTGCTGGAATCGCAATTCCGCCTGAATATCTCACGGCTGTTCGCTTCCCTTTTCCTTCTTGCCAGCCTTGGTGTTCTGATCTTTGCACTCACCTCGTTCATTTCCTGGTGGACCCTGCATCGCTGGCACGAAAGCAGCCTGAAACGGGAAAACTGATGCAGCTCGATCTTCCAACAGCCAGCCGGTTTGTGCTGCGCTCCGCAACGCTTCCAAGCGTGCTTGCACCGGAAACGGTTGGCGCGGGAAAGGACGGCCTCTGTTCCGCAGACCTTGTCATATCAGACGGCAGGATCGAAGCCGTTGTCGAAGAAGGTACAGCACCTGCGGGGATTGCGGGCCTGGATCTTGAAGACCGGATGGTCTGGCCCTGCTTCGTTGACATGCATACGCATATCGACAAGGGCCATATCTGGGAACGGCAGCCAAACCCGACGGGGGATTTCGAAGGTGCTCTGACGGCAGTCAGAGCCGACACGAAAGCGAACTGGCACGCAAAAGACGTCGAAACCCGCATGGATTTCTCGCTGCGCTGCGCCTACGCCCATGGGACTAGTCTTCTGCGAACCCACATAGACAGCCTCGCGCCGCAACACCGGATCTCGTTCGAGGTGTTCTCGGAGATGCGCGAGCGCTGGAGCGATCGCATCAAACTTCAGGCCGTTGCCCTTTTCCCGATCGATGCGATGGACGACGACGCCTATTTCACCGATCTTGTAAATGTCGTCGCTGAACACGGGGCCCTGCTCGGAGGCGTCACCTATCCGATGCCAGATCTCGACGCCCGTCTCGACCGCCTGTTTCAGGCTGCATCGGACAAGGGGCTGGATGTCGATTTGCACGTCGATGAAACGCAAGACGCCAGTGTTCTCACGCTTGCCCAGATCGCCGCGGCAAAGCTGCGCAATGGTTTCGAAGGCGCTGTTACGGTCGGACACTGCTGCTCGCTGGCACGGCAGGATGAAGACACGGCCGCCGCAACCATCAAAAGTGTCAGGCAAGCCGGCTTGTCGGTGGTCTCCCTGCCGATGTGCAACATGTATCTTCAGGACCGGCAAGCGGGCCGGACACCGCGGTCGCGCGGGATCACACTCCTGCACGAACTCATGGATGCCGACGTTCCGGTTGCGATCGCCTCGGACAATACCCGCGATCCGTTCTACGCCTATGGAGATCTCGACATGGTCGAGGTCTTCCGTGAAGGCGTCAGGATCGCACATCTGGACCATCCGCTAGACGATGCAGCCGGGCTGGTGACACGTGTTCCGGCGGATATCCTGCAGGAACCGGGTTTCGGCCGTATCGCAGTGGGGCGCGCGGCCGATCTGGTCCTCTTCAACGCCAGAACATGGAGTGAATTTCTGTCCCGTCCGCAGGCGGACCGCATCGTGATGCGGAATGGCATGGGCATCGACCGCCGCCTGCCGGACTATCGTGAACTTGACCCACTGATGAGAGGCTGACGATGGCCGATTACGAACAGATCAAGGCTGAACTCGACGGTGTGGCGATTGAAGACAATCCGCGCCTCGTGCAGGCGAAAAGCCGGGATTTCTACTGGTATTCTCCCATTTTGAAGCGCCAGCTCGACAACGTCACCGGAGACCTTCTTGTCTCACCAAAGAACGAAGACGAAGTGATCCGGGTGCTGAAAACCGCCTTCGCGCACGGTGTACCTGTGACACCCCGGGGAACGGGAACCGGAAATTACGGTCAGGCCATGCCGCTATCCGGCGGCATTGTGCTCGACATGTCGCGCATGGATGAAGTGACGGAAATCGCTCCGGGACGGGTTGTCTGCGGGCCAGGGATCGTCATGGCCAAACTGGACGCGCAGACAAGGGAACATTCCGGCCAGGAACTGCGGTTCCACCCCTCCACAGCGCAAACCGCGACAATCGGCGGCTTCATTGCCGGAGGCTCAGGCGGTGTCGGATCCATCCATTGGGGAGGCCTGCGCGATCTCGGCAACATATTGCGGCTGCGCATTGTGACGATGGAGGCTGAACCGCGCGTAATCGAACTGTCGACCTGGGACTTGCAGAAAGTCAGTCACGCCTACGGCACCAACGGCATCATCACCGAAGTCGAGATGCCGTTGACCACGGCCTATGACTGGGTCGACGTGATCGTCGGTCATGACACGTTCATGGATGCGGTCGTCTTTTCCGACCGGCTTGCGCGCAGCAACGGCCTTCTCCTGAAAGAAGTCGCGCCGATTGCCGCTCCGATCCCGTTCGACTTCTTCACACGGCACAAGCCATGGCTGAAGGAGGGTGAAGCCGTCACCGTGCTCATGGTCGCGCCGCATTCCATGTCCGCCGTGCTGGCGCTTGCCGAGCGCATGAAGGGAAGCATTCGTTTCCGCTCCGACGAAGTGGAGAGCATGAAGGGCATCCCGCATGCTTACGAACTCGCGTGGAACCACACCACCCTGCGCGCCCTCAAGTTCGACAGCTCGTTCACCTACCTGCAGACGCAGTATCCGGGGCCCAACCACGTGGAGCTTGTTCAAAAGACGACGGAGATGTTTCCCGGTGAAATCTTCGGCCATCTTGAATTTCTGCGCTTCGACGGACAGGTGCAGTGCTCGGGTCTCCCGCTTATCCGTTACACGACGGAAGAACGGCTTGAGGAAATCATCCGCCTGCACGAGGAAAACGGATGCCCTGTCTTCAATCCGCACAGGTACACGCTGGAAGAAGGCGGCATGAAACGGACCGATCAGGTACAGCTGGACTTCAAGAAGGAAACCGATCCAAAGGGTCTGCTCAATCCAGGCAAGATGATCGCGTGGGAGAACCCGGATTTCGACTTTGATGCCGGTGGAACCTATCTCTTCCCCGGTCTTCAGTCCTTCGCAGAGGCTTGATGCGATGCGCGTTCTGGTTCTGCATTCCCACCCGCAGGAGGCAAGCTTCGGCCGTGCCCTCTTTCACAAGACCTGCGAAAGCCTGGAAAAGGCCGGGCACGAGGTCGACCGCTGCAATCTGTACGAAGAAGGCTTCGATCCCGTCCTGTCCGCCCATGACCGGGACATCTATCACACGGTTCCGGACAACCGGAAACTCGTCGACCCCTATTGCGAGCGGCTGCTCGCCTGCGAGGCGCTCGTGTTGTGTACACCGGTCTGGAATTTCGGCTTTCCCGCCATCCTGAAAGGCTATTTCGACCGGGTCTGGCTGCCGGGCGTTTCCTTCGACCTGGTAGACGGCACGCTCACCCCTACCCTTCGCCATATCCGCAAACTCGGCGCGGTGATGACCTATGGCGGCAGCCGGTGGCGCGCCCTTCTTGTGGGGGATCCACCACGCAAGATCGTCAAGCGCGTGATCCGCGCCCAGATCAAGATCGGGGCGCCGGTGAAATACCTCGCCCACTACGACATGAACAACTGCACGCCGGAGACGACCTCCGCCTTCCTCAATAAGGTCGGTGAAGAAATGGAGCGTTTCTGACACCTGACCGTGTCTGTGCATCTTTGTCTGGCCGCGAACGTTCTTCAGAAAACCTTCGCGGCCGTCACCTCCACCTCGACCAGGAATTCGGCACGGGTAAAACCGCCCACGACCAGAAGCGTCGAAACAGGCTTGATTGCACCCGTGTACCGGTCCCGGACGGCCATGTAGTCGGCAAAATCCTCGCGCCGCGTGACAAAGCCCGAGATCCGGATGACATCTTCAAAGCTCATGTCCGCTTCGCGCAAGATCGCGCCGATCGCCTCAAAGCAGATCTCGGCCTGTCCGATGACGTCCGCCGGGATGGTGTCATCCGGCCTGATGCCGAGCTGGCCCGATGTCACCAGGAGACTTGCCCCCGGCGGCACATAGAGCCCGTGATTGTAGGCTCCGAAAGGCGCGCGCACGGACGGCGGATTGAAGGTTTTCGTTTCCGGATCGCTTGGCATTGACTTGAAGGCTCATATTGAAATTGCCGGACCGGTATCGATCCAGGCTCACTCATATCACTCTTTTCACTGCCAAGTTGGAACAACCGCCTATAGCGGCAGGTTTTATGCAACCGCGTTCAATTCACCCAAGATGCATCAATCCTCTTAACAATTTTCGCGTGTATCACGATTCTGTAGCCTGCCTCTTGTCTAGCAACCAGACGAGGACATTCCCATACTCAAGCCCGGTATGCAGGCAGTGGTGCACGGTCCTGCAGTTCGATCATCCGGCGCAGCATGGTTTCCGTCATGTTTTTGCGAACATCTGCTGCAGTCGCAGCGTCGAACAGATTGGTGAGTTCGTCGGGGTCGGTCTCAAGATCGTATAACTCATCCCAATCCTCACCTTCACGCAGCGACATCCGATAGCGATCCGTGACAACCGTGCGGACACGCTGCGGGCGGTCAAAACCGGTCATTGTGCGTTGGCTGTCCTCTTCCACCACGATCGCTTCAGGCGGTTCCGTGGTGAAGAGGTCCCGGCCCTGAAGACCGTTGTAGGGCTGTATTCCAGCTCGGGCGAGGATGGTGGCCGCGATGTCGATTGACGATCCCAGCCCGTGATCGACGTTGCCACGGATTGCAGCGGTAGGATCGTTCCAGATGAACGGCACCCGAATGATGCCCTGGTAGTGCAACAGCAGCTTCAGCATCAGGCCGTGATCGCCCATGTAGTCGCCGTGATCCGAGGTGAAAACCACGATCGTATTGTCGGCCAGACCCAACCTTTCGAGCCGGTTCAATACCCGGCCGATGGCATCATCGATCATGGTGATCATTCCATAGGTCAGCGCGATGATGCCCCGCGCCTCATCTTCGGTCACAGCGAACGGGTTCTGGTTGTCTCTCGGATCAGTCCCCTTCTCCATCGCCTCTTTCATGGCCCTGATCGGCGGCAGGTCCCCAAGGCCGAACGATGCCGGCAAGGTGATGTCGGCGGGATCATACATATCCCAATAGCGTCCCGGCGGCGTGAATGGGTGATGCGGGTCCGGAAATGACATCTGCAGGAAGAACGGGGCGTCCTGATCCGCCTGATCCGCAAGCCAGCTTTGCGACCGCTCGGCAATCCATGACGTGGAATAAAGCTCCTCTGGAACGGCGGTACGCCAGGCCTGCGGGGCCCTGATACGATTGTCAGGCATCGCGTTTTCCGGACCGGTCAGCATATCGAATTCCTGCGCCTGTGCACGCGCCCACAAAAGGTAATCACCGGAGGCCTGATCGCCGTGATCGGCGGCAACCTCGACATGATTGAAACCGTAGAAATCCCCATTCAGCCGCTCGGCCAGCGGCGTCTGCCAATTGGGAACAACTTCGAGATCATACTCGCTTGAGTGGCGGTTGTTCTTGTAGGCATCACGCAGATGCGCCGACGGAGTGGTCAGGCCTTGCCTGGCTTCAAACCGGTTCGTTGCCGGCAAACCGGTGAAGCTCTGCAGGTGGGATTTGCCGATCAGACCGGTGTTGTAACCGGCGTCACGCAAGAGTTCGACGAATGTGGTGTGATCCTTCGACAGGGGAATGCCGTTGTGACGGGCACCATGCACCGAACACATGCGTCCGGTCATGATCGAGGCCCGGTTGGGCATGCAGATCGGGTTGGCGACGTAGAAACGGTCCCAACGCGTACCATCTGCCGCGATCCCGTCGAGATGCGGCGTTTTCACGACCGGATTGCCGTAGCAGCCCAGATGATCGGCCCTGTGCTGATCGGTGATGATGAACAGGAAGTTTGGTCTCTTGGTCATTGGGATGCCCTGGAAATCATGGCTTTGGCCCGGCCGGCACGGATATCGAACGCAACCAGTGCCATACCGATGGCGATCCCCGGCATGTGGATCAGCGGGTCGGTTGCAAGGCATGCGAACGCGGCCACGAAGCGGATAACGATCTCGGGCACGGTCAGCTTACGGCGGTCGAATCCGGACAAGGCGGACGAGAACAGCCAGATGCAGAAGCACGTACGCGCCACGATCCACAGGAAGGGAAGCAGGCTGAATTCCTCGATGATCAGGATTGTCGGATAGAAGGCGAAGATGAACGGGATGATGAATTTCGCCATGCCCAGCCGGAAAGACATGAACGCGGTCATCAGGGGGTTGGCCTGTGCAATGGGAGCCGCTGCATAGGCGGCGATTGCGACGGGTGGTGTCAGCGACGAGGCCACGCCGTAGTAAAAGACAAACATGTGCGCTGTCAGCATCGAGACCCCAAGTTCCTGAATGGCCGGTCCCATCACCAGGATGATGATGAGATAGGCAGGCAGCGTCGGCATTCCCATCCCGAGGATCAGGGCTCCGGCCATGGCCACGAGAAGCGCGGAAAACAGGCTCTCACCCCGGATGCTGGCAATGACGTTGGCCAGTTTCAGGCCGAGGCCCGTACTGTCGAGCGAGCCGACAAGAATGCCAATGGCAGCGATCGCAATCAGCAACGTGGCCCCGGACTCGGCCCCTTTCAGAAAGGACCGCCAGAGCCGTGCCGGATCGCTCCGCACGTCCGGATTGATGACCGACAGGACCAGAAGAACCACGACCGCGTAAAACCCGGCGGCTGATGTGGACAGACCGGCAACCAGCGACCCCACAACCACGACAATCGGCCCGACGAAGAGCACCGAATTGATCAGATCCGTCCGTGTTATCTGATCATCGACGGTCATCTCCTGCACCTCGATCCCCTGGCGCCGGGCTTCGACCGTGACAGCTGCGAACAGGCTGAAATAGTAGAACAGCGCCGGCAACAGGGCAGCGACGATAATGTTGAGATACCCGGCCCCTGTGAGATCGGCCATGACCAGGGCCGCGGCTCCCATGATCGGTGGCATGATCTGCCCGCCGGACGAGGCTGTCGCCTCGATCCCGGCTGCGAAGGTGGGCGAAAACCCGCGTTTCTTGATCATGGGTATGGTGAATGTACCGGTACCGACGATGTTGGCGACTGTCGAGCCTGACATTGTGCCGAACATCGAGGACGCAAGAATGGCGGCATGGGCCGGGCCACCCCGGGTGCGGCGGGTGGCCAGAAAAGCGAATTTCAACAAGGTGTCACCCGCACCGGTGCCTTCCAGGAGCACACCGAAGATGATGAAGATGAAGACCGTACTGAGCACGATATTGGTAATCGAACCGAACACACCCTTGTTGGTGTTGTACCAAAGCGCCTCGGCGACTTCCTTCAGAGAAAAGCCTGAATGGGCCAGAATTCCCGGCAGGTCCTGCCCGAAGAGAAGGTAGACGACCCCGAACGTGCCGACGGCAAAGAGACCCCAGCCCCAGAGGCGGCGGCAGAGTTCCAGAAAGACGACCAACCCTGCCAGAGCCGGCCAGGCATCGCGGTTTGTCACGTCATAGAGCGCAGTCTCCATCTCGGTCTGGACGAAGTAGAACGACCAGATCGACCAGAGCCCGGCGAGGACCAGGACCACATCGACAGCCAGATGCAGAGGTTTTGTCGCCCCTCGCCGCTTCTGCGAAACGGAGACGGCGACGATCAGGGCAAGCGCGAAGCCGAGCGCCCGGTGAAGCTTGGGATCGATCAGGCCAATACCTGAACTGTAGAGCGTGATCAGACCCAGGGCGCAGCACGCCAGAGCCGCCGCAAAGCCGAACAGACGGGTCGTGACGCCGGCAGGAGAAGCCGCATCGGTCATGGCGTATCTTCACTTTTGGAAGGGATCGGGGACGCTGCCGGGTGACGGTGGGAGCCGTTGCCCGGCAGACACGAACTGTCAGGGACGAAGAGCATCCGGGACCGCGATACCTGCCTCGTCATAGTAACGCACGGCGCCTGGATGAAGCGGCACGTTGACGGACGTAAAGGCAGTGTCGCTTGTCACATCCTTCAGGAAGAATGCGGTGCCATGAACCTCATCAAGGTTCTCCCAGAATGCCTTGGTGGCTTCGTAGACCACATCATCAGAGACCCCGGCATGGGTGCCCACAAATTGCGTGAAACCAAGTGCCGTGATCTGGCCATCGGTCAGCTGGCCCTTGTAGACATCGCCGTCGAACTGAAGCATTCCGCGCCCCGGCCGGCCGAACAGGGCCTGCATTTCTTCGCTCTCAACCTTGTCTTCAGGGATCGACAGCACCCGGAACTCGCCGCTGAGGCCGAACCGTTCGATGTTGGCCGAACCGATCTCGGCGGGACGCACCATCATGTCGATTTTTCCATCTGCAAGCGCGGCATAACCCTCACCCCAACTCAGGCGAACGGCGGTGTAGTCTTCGCCGGCCACGTAGCCCGTGATGATCTTGATGAGAGCTTCCGACGTGGCGGAGGCCGACCCGGCGGGTGGACCGGTGAAGACGGTCTTGCCCTTGATGTCTTCCCAGCTTTCAATCCCAGAACCTGCCAGGGTCACCGGATGATAGGCGCCGGCCTTGAAGCCGAGAATAGCGCGAATGTTCTTGGCCAGTTCGGGCGCGGCCTCGATCTTTTCATACATCCGCTTCTGACCTGCCATCAGGTTGACCAGAGACGGCACTGTCGAAAAGAAATCGATGTCGCCCTTTGCGCCCTTGAGCATGGACTTGGTCAACGTCTGTCCCGCGTTGACCTGGATTTCCACACCTGCCTTCCCGGCCTGGTTGGCAAAGGCAACGAACATCGTATGTACCGGGTCGCCGACACCTGCGGTCTCTCCCTTGAAGATTTCGGCTGACACGGTTCCGGTCAGAGCAAGGGCGACGGTTGCGCCCAGAAATGCCCGGCCCAATGGCTTGAAATGAAACATGCTATCCTCCCATAGACGTTTCATGGACGTTACCAAGCCTTATTGATGTGGAATAATCAAACTTTTGGCGTTATACATATCAATCTGGCATGAAACTCGATCCCAAACATCTGGCCCAACTCTCTGTCGTCGTCGAAGCAGGCTCCTTTCAGTCTGCCGCCAATCGCCTTGGCACGACACAGCCTGCACTCAGCAGAAACATGAAGGCCTTGGAGTCCAGGCTCGGAACGCCTCTCTTCCAACGTGAAGGACGCCGGTCGATCCCAAACAATCTGGCGCTGCGGCTGGCAAGAAACGGGCTGGCCATCCGGCTTGCTGAGGAACAGGCCGGTATCGTTGCGGACCAGTCCGCAAAGGGCTCTGTGGGAGAATTGCGCATCGGGGCGCCGCCGATCGTTTCAGGCCGGTTCCTGAGTAATGCCCTGACGCTCTTCATCAAGGCCAACCCGAATTGCAGTGTCGAAATCCGCACGGGACTGGTTCACGAGTTGCGGACAATGCTGGAGCGCGGTCAGGTCGATCTTGTCTTCGGCCCTGAGAGCCTCGCCGAACCGGTTGACGGGTTGGAGTTCGAGGAACTGATCGACGACGGTGTCGGTGTGATGTGCAGGTCGGGTCATCCCCTGACCTCACGCCAACGGATCATGGCGTCTGATCTGGAAGCCCAGGTCTGGCTCGCCCATTCCCGGGGCAGCCTGCTGCGCCAGCAAACCGAAGCGGCGATGATCGCTTCCGGCGTCCGCTCGATGCAGATCGGCTGCGAGACCGATTCCATCCGCTCGGTCCTGGAAATCGTCTCGGAAACCGACCTGATCACCACGATGCCAAAGGCCACAACCGCGCCTTATCTGGAAGACCGGCTGGTTTTTCTGCCCTTCGACCACCCGCGATTTCACCGGCCCCTGGGCGCCGTCCGCCGTTCGAACGCCAAGTCGAGTGCCATCGAGGATCGGTTTCTGAAATTGCTGAAGCAGAGAATTGAGTTCGAACACCACCGCTGACGCCGTTTACGGCCCGACGCCGCGCATTGAGGAACAGTTTCGCGAGCAGAACCGCTGCTTCAGGTACCCGCCTTGAGATCAACCCAATTTCCGGGCTGCCTTCCTGCTCAAATCGCCCTAGTCCAGCGGCGGAAGCCGGTTTTCAAAGACGAAGGACTTCACAATCGAGGTGTTCGTCTCGGCACGGTCGTGGAACGGCAGTAAAATATCGTCCAGTTCGGCAACATCCTTCAAAAGCAACCGGGCGACATAACAATCGTCGCCGGTAACCCGGTCACAGGCTATGAACCGCGCCTCCTCGCGGATCATGTTTTCAACCGTGTGAAGCTGCCCGCTGCGGGGCTTGATCCTGACCAGTGCCTGGATCGTGTAGCCGAACCGCTTCAAATCAAGCCGCGCGCCGAACCCGGCAATAAAGCCATGATCCTGCAGACTCCGCAGCCTTTCACCAACGGCAGGACCCGAGAGGCCGACCTCCTTGCCGATATCTGCAAGGCTGGTGCGGCCATGAGATTCAAGGATCTCGACGATCCGGCGGTCTGTTCGATCCAGTTCCTTCGACATGAAAACAAGTTAAGTCAGACGACAACGAACCGAAAGAAAAAAGGTCAAAGTGCCATCGGTACTGCGGGGACAACCCCTCGCCTGACGGCTAAATTCGCTTGACGAAAAGACAGGAGCTTTCAATGGACATTCAACGAATAGCGGCATTCAGCCAGGGATCTGAAGGCGGTAATCCAGCTGGCGTGGTGCTGTTGCAGGACGCTGTCAGCGAAAACGAAATGGCGCGTGTTGCAGCCGAAGTCGGGTATTCCGAAACAGCTTTTGCGGTCGCACACGGAGATGATGGAAAAACCTGGCGCGTGCGATACTTTTCACCCGAATCCGAAGTCCCCTTTTGCGGTCACGCGACGATCGCCCTTGGTGCTGCATTGGGGAAACACAGTGGTACCGGCACTTATACCCTCGTTCTGAATGACGCCACGATCACGGTCGATGCGGAGGCCACACCGGAAGGGATGATGGCAACCCTTTCGTCGCCCCCGACCAAGAGCCGGGCCATGACCGGTTCTGAGATGGAAGACGTCATGGCGCTGTTCGGTCTGACCTTGGAGGATCTCGATCCCCAACTGGCACCGGCGCACATTCACGGCGGTGCCAATCATGCTGTTCTGCCCCTGACGGACCGCGCCCGGCTTGCGGCCATGACTTACGATCTTGACCAGGGACGCGCCGTGATGCGCAAGCACGACCTTGTGACGGTGATGCTTGTTCACATCGAAGGACCTCAAACCTTCGTTGTCCGTAACGCTTTTGCCTCCGGTGGCGTCCTTGAGGATCCGGCGACCGGGGCGGCTGCTGCTGCGTTTGCGGGATACCTAAGAGACAGTCGCTGGCCCCACAACGGCGGCTTTTCAATCCGTCAGGGCGAAGACATGGGCAGCCCGTCCCTTATCAAAGTCGCGCTGGACGACACCAAGGGTGCCTCCGTGCAGGTGTCCGGAGGGGCCAGAGACATCAAATGAGCGATTTGCCGGATGCGCCGCGTCCTGCTTGACCCGCGATCACCGGCCACCTGCAAGGCCGCCATCAGCGCCTTGTGGTGGTCGGGACATCTTGTAAAGGTGGGCCAAATGGGTCCGGATGACCTCCCATGGTGCCAGGATGTTCAGCGGCACGCCGAACTCGCGCGCAGTCTTTATCACCATCCGGCTGAGTGCCCGATTGTGCGAGTGCGCAAAACGCGGAAAGAGGTGGTGTGCGCAATGGGCGTTCGCCCCGCCTGTCAACGCGATTGCCAGTCTGGAGGTCGGCGCCCAGTCAACGGATGTGCGAATTTGATGATGCGCCCAATCCAGCGGCAGCGTGCCGTCTTCTTCGGGGTCATAAAACTCTGCCTCATCGCTGATGTGGCTGCCGACATTTATCGCGACAAACAGCAATGACGCGGACGAGACGAACACGATGTAATAGCCCAACACCATTGAGATCCCGTGTTTGGACAAGACCAGCGGCATCACCAGGAATAAGCAAATGTGGATGATTTTCGATGCGGCGAATTCGGCCAATGGCCGGAGACCCGAAAACTTGTCCGGCCAGTCCCGTCTTGCTTTGCGGAGGTGTTCAAAATCTTCCACGAACGCCAGATGGGGCAGCACAAGTGCATACAGGAAAGCGGCATACCAGCACTGAAACCTGTGCCAGGCGCGCCAGGGTCTCGATGGCGACAGCCTGAGCAGGCTGGATCCATCGGCATCAATGTCGGTTCCGGCTACGTTCGGATACATGTGATGCAGCCTCAGATGCCGCTCAGCCCAGAGCTTCCCGGAAACCCCGATGAGCGAAAACCCGGCGAACAGGCAAATCCCGTTCACCCATCTGGATGCCGCAAACGAACCGTGGGCCGCATCGTGACACACCGTTGCGATCAGCGTGTAGATACACGCACCCAACATGGCGGCAGAAATCAAAACAAGCCAATGGCTAAGGTCAATGTACAACAGGCCGTAGATCGCAGCGCAGAGCAGGAACAGAAGGCCGGATCTGATCCACTGGCCGCTTCCGGCGAACCTGCCGGTCTTGCTTCGGGAGAGATATCTGCCTGCACGGCTGTTGAGCCGCGATGTGAACTCGGTCTTCGGCTGAAAGTTTGGCATTGGCTCGCATCACTTGACGGTTCTGACTGATTCCAGCGCGCAACAAATCTGCCCTGAAACGGTCTTTGCGGATGCGATAGACCTGTTCCGCGCCCGCATCGTCCTGCCCTATAGGCCGGGAACGCGAGCCGGTTCGGCACAAGCGGGCAGCACACACCCCCCCTGCCCGGAGGTGTCTCCGGTTAGCGCATGACAAGCAACGTCTTATCTTCCTAATGTCTGGCTGTTGCCGACTTGTAAGACGACGGCGTGTGACCGGTTTCGCGTTTGAACGCGGAATAGAAAGCCGATCTGGAGTTGAAGCCGACCTCGTAGGCGATGGCGAGAATGGTTGCCTCGCCCTTTGCAACGAGCGGCATCGCTTCCCTGATGCGCCAGCCGTTGACGAATTCAAAGAAAGACTGGCCAAGGTTCTGGTTCAGTGTCTGCGAGACATAGTTGAGCGATACACCCACATGCCGCGCCAGCATAGCGAGTGTCAGATTGGGGTCCCGGTAAAGAAAGTCGTGTTCCATTGCATGCACGAGCTTGCGGGCAATGCGTTCGGATTGCTCTGCATCCAATGCGCTTTTTTCGTACTTCTTTTCTTTCCGGGGCTCAATTTCAGCCAGGATCCTGGTTGCCTTCTCCAGATCCGGAGACGGCCGCAAACTCCACAGCGCCAATGCCGTGACAACCACGAGGACCAGAAAACTGTCCAAGAGCGGGGTCACTGGATCCTGCCCGCCCAGGAGGATGATGATCTGCCCGATCAGGTGTTGCAGGACATAGACGCCCAACGCGCAGGCCAGGATGGATACCCATCTGAGTTCCAAGCCTTCCGTACTGGCATAATACTGTTTCAAACGTTCGACATGTTTTGCCTGCGTGATCAGAACCCAGACAACATAAACAGCCCATTGTACGGCGAGTGCGACGGACAGAAACATGAAGCCGTAATGCACAAATGTCAGGAGCAGCGTTTCAAGGCTCGACAAGTTGCCTGATTGCCGATTGTCATGCGTGATTTCCAACAACGCAAACGTACCGATCACAAAGACAGTCACCGCGGCTGGCAATAGAAAATGCCGGTTGCCGATCCACCTGCTGCCGGGTTCGCGCCCCATGCCGGCGATGTCTCTTACGTAGGTGAAAAACAGCGGCCCAAGCCAGAAGTTGGCTGCGAAACCCGCGAACTCCGATCCGTCCCGCACACTCTGCGGCGGCGTCTCGATCAAGATGGCGGCAATTGAATCCACCTCGCTTGCTGCAAAGATCGCAAAAAACATGGCGAGGGTTGCGCGGGACGGGTTGATCCGCCTTTGGGACAAGCTCAACAAGGCCGCCAAAAGGGTAACAGCCAACGTGGCCGAAATCATTGCGGCTCGTAATACATTCGCGTCAAAGGTCATCTTCAAGACTTGTGTGCGGAAGTGGAGGCTTCTTGCGCTCCATCACTATCCTCAAGACCACTCCAGCTCAACGCCGGTCCGGAAACCCTTGTCCGCGCGTGCCGGGAAAGACAGCTTGACCGCCCGTTCGGACGACTGTCCCGCTTCGCACATTGACCGGATGCCTGTGTTGATGAACACCGGCTCACCACACAAGGGCAGCCATTGGCAGGTTCCACTTCCAGGCTGCAAACAGAGACCAGACAAAAAGCGGCAATGCGGAAATCAGAGCCAACCGTTCGGCTCTCAGGGTGCGTTCCTTGCGTGTCGCCAACAACCAGGCAGCGGCTAACAGCAACGAGGCGGCACCGGTTCCGTGAAGGACTGTCATCGTCCACATCCCAGCCCCGGGTGAAGCCAGTTTCGCCAGATCATTGCCTTGCGTGATCTGCTCGAGGATCTCAACGGACCCGAAAACGATGCCGATCCACAGGACACCCAGACAGACAGGCATGCTCAGGTATCGCTGCCGGCTTCGCCAACCAAGTGCACCGCCTGTCAGGCAAAGAAGCGAACCGGTCAAGGCCGTCCACAAGGCTGAATCCAGCGAGACGGAGCTGTGCCAGAAATCCAGCGCATCAAAGCTGTGAATCCCGCCATTCAAGTAGGCACCGGCGATGAGGCCGTTTTCGTTGCGCCGAAACCCCAGGCGCGTGTCGCCTTCCGGGGTTTCAAACCCGTCGTCGCCGATAGCCTCGAACCGGCGCGCGTGGCCAAGCCCGGTGACCAGCAGCGTGCTGTTTCCCATGGCCGTGACGGTGAAGGCCGTTTGATGCGGGACCAGAATCCGGTCCAAACCGGTCTCGTTCCGCCGCGTTGTAATGTACCGGCCCTGATACGCATGAAGGCACGCCTGATCGCAGTTCATCCGTTTGGCGACAGGTTGTTCTCCGGGGAAAACGAGCTCGCGCAGAACACGTCGCGGCAGCGCCATCAGCGAACCGCCGTTTGGGCCATTCGCCGCGACAAAGATCCCGATATCCAGCGCAGGAACAAGCGTCATGTTGGTGTGAAAACCGAAATGAGTACCGCCATGATGAAAGACCTGCTTCCCTGCCCAGACCTCCGTCCAATATCCGAGTGTCCGCGCTGCAAATGCCTGCCGGTCCGGCCATGCAGCCCGTTGCAAATCCGCGATTGCCCTTGTGACGGGCAAGGCATCTGCTCCTTCGGAACCCTTGCGCAGCAGGGCCTGCATCACGCGGCCCATGTCAGTGGCGGTCAAAGCAAGCCCGCCGGATGGCGTATGGATGGCAGGAAAAGGTTCCGGATCGACAGCTTCATAGCGACCGGCTTGCCAGACGTGAAACGGGCTTATGGTTCCCGCCGCTTGGCGTTCAAGCATGAAATGCGCCGTATCCACATCCAACGGGGTCAGAACCGCCTCTCGAAGATACGCCTCGAACGGTTGGCCCGAGACGCGCGCAACGATCGCACCGAGCAGGACAAAACTTGCATTGGAATAGGAAATCACGTCTTCCGGCGGTCTGACCTGTGCCGGAAGTATCGCCGAAATCCGGTCAAGCCCGGTCATGTCCAAACGATCGCCGTGATCTGCCAGATAACCCCAGTAGCGATCTTCCAGTCCGGCTGTGTGGCTCAGCAGATGGATTATGCGCATATCCCCGAACTGCTGGTCCAGCTTCAAGCCCGACAGATGCTCTGAAACCCTGTCATTCAGGGCAAGACGGCTTTCCCGGGCAAGCCGAAGGATCGCAAGCGCCGTGAATACCTTCGTTACCGACGCCAGCGGCACCACGTCGTCATCCGGTGTCATCAATCGTCCGGTTCTCGCATCGCCCAGCCTGTAGCCTTTCGACAGAAGGACATCATCACCCGAAACAATGACGACAACCGCACCCGCCACCGCGTCCTGATCCATCCCGGTGGTGATCAGCCCATCGACGAACCCCTCCAGAGACGATTGCCAGGAGGGAGTTGTCCGGGCGCCTGCAGCCAGGGCCGAGCAGGATACGGCGATGCCCATCCATAAAACCAGGACCATGAAACAGAGTGCGCGCTCACCGTGGAAGCGGATCGCAACGATGGAGAATTTAGGCATTGCCGCTGCTGAGAAGGAATTTAGGGAACCGTGGCTGATGACAAGCGCACATACGCCGCGCACGCCCCTGGACGTCGTCCTGCTGTATCGGCCAGGACAGCTTTTTCAGTGTTACAAGATCACCTGTTAATTGCCCTGATGGGCGGGCGGCTTGCGATGCGTCCGGAAGCGTTGAAGGAACACGCCGTCCTTCCGCTGGAAGTTCCTCAAAAACCGCTTTTCACGTTCCCGCTTCAGCTCCCGCAATCCGGCCTAGCGAATGTCTGGCGCTCACGGTGTCCCCGTCTCCGTTTTGACGGGAACTTTTTCGGCGCATTGCGACACGCCATATGAAGCCGGTCAAAGGACAGCCCAAAAGGATGCGGGTTTTCAAAAGCGCTGATCGACGACGAAGGCGCGCAAACGGGCGCAGCTCATCAAAAACAGAAACGTGAGCCGGATATCCCGGATCCAGGGCACGAATTTGCTATCAGACGGCTCCTGCAAGAACCCCTGATGCGAAACGCAAAATCGCCAAAACGTTGGAAAAGTGGTCGGGGCAGCAAGATTCGAACTTGCGACCCTCTGGTCCCAAACCAGATGCGCTACCAGGCTGCGCTATACCCCGATCCGTTGATTTGGGCGGTGTACAGAGGTTCGCAGATCGCGTCAAGCGAGAATAGAATGCGATGTCACGGCCCGTGTGGACAAAGACGGACTATGCGCTTTCAAAACAGTCATGAAATCCGTTCATTGTGTGTTCTCACCACGGAACACTATAGTGGTCCAAGCTTGGCCGTCGGACGGTTTCGGTGATGTCGGCTGGCGCGCGGGCCCGGGAAACAAAACGCGCGCGCATCTCGGAACTTCGTTGCGGCAAAAGGAGGATGGTTTGACGACCTGCCGAACGGCAGTTTCAAGGACAACGGCACCGGTGTGTCCACCGTTATCGTTATGATTGAAAGATGACAGGGTTCTGGAGCTGCTAAAGCAGCCGCACTGGATAGCCGAACATCGAATCTATTGGGAATGTGCGCTTATCAGAACCAAACGCGCTAAAAGATGCCTACAATCCAATCAACTGCACCAGGGAGACGGTCGAGCCCTTCTTTCATTAGTCGCTGACCCACAGTTCGCACGGCGCTTGACGGCATTTTTTGAATTTCTTCGATAATCTTTGACTTTGTGGCTGCATCTGTATCTGAGGCGGCCACTTTGTCGATCAGCAACGCCTTAATTGTCTCGTCATCCAGACGAACGGTAACAACCCCTAAAACTTCCCCTAACCCGCCGTCATCTTGCAGAAAATCAAGTCCTTTCGCCGTTATGGTGGCAAGTTCGAAATTCTGAACAATCAGGCCTTCAAACCATTTCATTCTTACAAGACCGTGCTCCTCAAGATAAGCCATGTTAACCAGTTGCTCATTTCCTGATCCCGCTGGTAAATCTTGCTGAAGGACAAAACGTGGGTAGCTGTCAGCAAGAACTTCCAGCAGTACTCTTTGAAAATCTCTGTTTAATAATTCGCCCATCAATTTCTCCGTTGTTCTGATGTTCTTCAGATAGGTGGCTATTGTCTCGCTGCCAACCTATCCCGCTCCGTCCTTAGGATCGCGTTGCCGATCACCTGTGGGATCTGCACCTGGACCGTGTTGCCTACAGCTCCAATTCGGTCTACTGCTCCGGGCAAGGCGGTGTGGTCTTACGAAATGCAGCACCACCCGCACCGCAGCAAGCGCCGGGTAGTGAGCTACAACAGTTTCAAGCGCACGACGCACAAGCCTCTGAAGGCGGCACGCGTCACCGACTTCAGGATCCATGATCTCAGGCACGATTTCGCATCAAAGCTTCTCCGCGCTACCCGCGATCTCGCGCTTGTTCAGAACGCCCTCAAGCACGCCGACATTTCCTCAACCGTTCGCTATGCCTACGTTCTCGACGAAGATGTCCGTGACTGTCTGGCAGCGTTCGAAACCAGAAGCCCGGCAATTACGCACAACTTGGGAAAATTTCGGCGGTGACGATACCGCTTTCATCTTGGTTTTTGCTAAAATACATTGCGGTCACCTATAGAATCGCTTGGCGCACGAAACAAAAACTGAGATAAAATAATAACAATACAACAGATACTTAGGCAATTGAAAGGCGGCATTAACCACCACCGCTGATAGTCGGGCAGATAATTCGGGAGAATAGCAATGTACGATGCACGTGTCGTCGCAAATGAAGTACTCATCCGCGCATGGGATGAAGAGTTAGAGTTGACACAGATTGATGTTCAGAAAATCTGCTACTTCTTGCATGGCCATTTTTTGGTTGAACACGGCCAACCATTGATCAGCAGTGAATTTGAAGCTTGGGAGTACGGGCCGGTTCAGAAAACAGTTCACGACGCATTCAAGTCGTTTGGCGATCAACCGATCGACAAACTGGCGCGAAAATTTGATCCGGTCAAAAGAGAATACAAGGAACTTCCCCGACTGCTCGACAATTCAGCTATCGCGTCAATTGAGGAGCATTTGTACAAATACTTGGAAATCCCAAGCTTTACACTAGTTGACATCACGCATGCGCCAAACACGCCGTGGTCGAAAACTATGGATGACGCGAAAACAAAAACAAATATTGGTATGCGAATCAAAAATGATGTGATTTCCTCAAACTTTGAAGGACTGATACACGCATAAGGGGTGGCCCTTGAGCAAACGTAAGCGCAAAGTTGCAGCTCTCATAAATCGCATACAATTTATTGACTTGGCCAGCGCGGTGGTCCTACCCGCCTCCTCACGAAAGGATTGGCTGCGACGCTATGTCGAAAGGGCAATGAAGGGAGGTGACTTTGCCACATATAAGCCACTTCGTAATGCCTACCCAACAATTTACGGCGTTCAACGTGGACTGGACGTATCGCCCAAAGTTGAGTGGGGCGAACTGGAGCGGTCTCTCGTTCAGGCTTGCAAGGGCAAAGATGAAGAGATGAACGTCAGCGCGGCCAAGGTTCTGTTCGATTTGGTGCGCGCCAAGGACTATCTTGCTTACGACCATACGCCTCAAGATCTGTCGCTTGGCCTCAACAGAAAGGCCGCAATAGGCATATCAATCTATCTGGTCGAGGGCGAGGAAGTTGTTTTCCAGTTTCCATACCCAAGACGGAACAGACTGGATGCAGCCGTCAATAATCTGATGATGTCGCTCATCTATCATTCTTACGCGCGAGGCGACTTTGCTGGCGCCGCTGTGGAAATTGCTGACTTGAGCTGCGCTACCAGCACTTATATCAAGGGGAAAGATGGTACCCGGAGGCCACCCCCACGCGACCCACGTATTGTCCGTCTGGAGCAGGACAACCTTATTCAGTTGGATGATCTGACTCCGCACGTGCAAAATGTGCATGAGCTTCTCATCGAAATCGGCACTGAGCCTGATCCCACGTAAAAGGATGTCGCGACAGCGCGCAACATCGTCCGATGTGGTGCGTGGGATTTCGCGCTTGTTCAGAACGCGCTCAAGCACGCGGATATTTCCTCGACCGTCCGCTATGCCCATGTACTCGACGAGGACGTTCGGGACGGTCTGGCGGCGCTGGAGATCAAGAGCCCGGCAATCGGGCACAATTCAAGTAAACTTCGGAAGACTTAGAAAAGGGTCAATAGAGTGCTGCAAGGACAAAAGAAGCACATAATCATATTCGGCTGCTTCTGGTTACTATTCACATGCGGAATGCTATATTACGAGCTTACCAAAGGCCTTGCGATGCCGATTGTTGGAATTTTAGTGGTTCCGTTAGTTTTTGCGGCCCTCGCCGCTTTGTGGAGTATGGCTAGGGACTGGAGGGCAAGAGTATTGCAACGAGCCAGAGAATAGAAAAATAGCGCTAAACGGAAATAGCTTCGTTGTTCGCAATGCCCATGTCCTCGACGAGGATGTTCGGGACGGACTCGCGGCACTTGAAACTGGCAACAGGGTCTCGGGACTGGGTTCCGGTAAAATTTAACGCTGATACGGAGGATAAGCGATGCTTGATCCCAAAGCGCTACTGAAAGTCCTTGAAGATGACGAGGCGGTTTTCATTGACCGCATAAACGAGATCAAAGCGGGCCGCGCGCGGTTCTGGTCGCTTAACGTGGACGGTGACCAGGTCGAGACAACAGAGAAAGACCTGATTTACGCGAGACAGAAACTTGATACGATTCAACCAATCATAGAGCGGCTCAAAAAGCAGATCGAAAACGAAGAGTAGGTTTTCAGATGATTGAGTTATTAAGCTGGTCGTCGGTCGCATTCGCTTTTCTGGCGGCGCTATTTTGGTTCTGGTCTGGCCTCGTGAAACTCCCGAAAGACATTACAGTCGGCTATGGCGGTGTTGGTGGTTCTGTCCAAGAACTTGGCGACGAGCTACGCAGACAAAGCAAACGCAGTGCAAGAGCGGCTATCTGTGCCGGCATCGCCGCTATTTGTCAGGGGTTGGTTCTTCTCCTGACGACTTAAATCTGATTGGAACTTAGGAGTGATGAAATGCTGCTCGGAAAAGCGCTGAAGTTGCTCGCAGTTATTTTAGCTCTCATTTGGTTTTGCGGTTTTTTCTACGTTCTAAAAAATCATGTCCCAAACGGCGACAGCTCTTTCTGGGTTTATTTTGCGACAATCGCGAACTTGAATCATTTCACCTTCGCCATTCTTGTTGCAGCACCGGTCCTGGTCACCTTCTTTCCCTTTGCGATCATTGGCGAATGGCTTTCTCACAAAGGAGAAACAATTGAAGACCGTGCAAAAGAAAAAAGAGACGCGGCAAACCCCAAACCTCGAATGGGTCAATTCGCCCCGCCTAAACCACGACTCACCAGTGAAGAAAAGCAAAAATTTGTAGAACTCAGTAAAGCTGAAACCGATAAGACAAAGGCGCACTTGGACGAATTCTTCAGCAAACCCCGGAGCTACAATAAGGCTGACAATCGCCGCAAACGCAGCAGCAGAAGAAGGCGATATTGATGTCGTTCTTTCGCACCTTGAGTCCCAGAAAAGTCCCAGAAAGCTTGTTTTGGGCGTGGGAAGAAGCTGATTTATAGAAGTTTTTTCAACGGGTTGTGTATTTTAGGAGCCGTCCTCCCAAACCAGATGCGCTACCAGGCTGCGCTATACCCCGATCCGTTGATTTGGCGGTGTACAGAGGTTCGCAGATCGCGTTAAGCGAGAATAGTATGCGATGTCACGGCCCGTGTGGACAAAGACGGACTATGCGCTTTCAAAACAGCCCTGAAATCCGTTCTTCCCTAGTTCTCAGTCCCGACGAGCGTTTCCCTCTAAGGTTTCAACGCCACCGCCAGACCGGTGAACCTATCGTGGTTGACAAGCACAGTGACGCAAATCGAGCGATGACGGAATAAGGCCTGATCTGAAAGGCCCGACGCGGCCCGTCACGCAATAGCGTACTTTTCAAGTTGAGAGCAGATCGAATTTTATTATCAAACGTGGTAGGAGGCCGCGATCAAAAGAGACAAGGAAAAAACAATGTTCGGCGAATTGCTCTCAAAACTGAGATCTGGTGATCGCAAATCCAACCGCCGCGCTAAATCCGACGCTGCGCGAATGGCTGGTTTGCCGGAGGAATACCTTGCTCTGTATGAAGGTATCCACGAGACCTGTGCACCCGGTGTCCCAGCCTCCCCGTTGAAAATTCGCAGGAAATACTTCGTTTTTCAATATTTGAAGCTGCTGAGGGCAAACTCGACAAAAGCAACGACCGCGGAGTTCGGAGTGTTCCGAGGCCAAACGTCGATGATGATGACGAAGGTCCTGGACCGCCCAGACGATCAACACCATATCTTCGATTCGTTTGAGGGACTGTCGGAGTCGACGAAATTCGACAAAGAGACGAGTAGCAGCTTCGGCGACATGAGCCCTGACATGGCCCATATCCGGTCACTCTTGCCGAAAGCACACCTTCACCGAGGATGGATTCCCAGGGAACTGCCGGACCTTGATGAAAAAATAGACTTTGCCCACGTCGACCTCGATCTGCACGAACCAGTAAGTGGAGCGCTGAAGTGGATTTATGAAAGACGGGTATCTGGATCGACCATCATCGTGGATGACTACTCGGGCAAATGGCCTGGATGCGTCAAAGCCGTGGACGATTTCGTTAAAGAAAACGCCAAAAACATCGCGTTCGCCGCCGATACGACTTGCGCCAACTTCGTGATTGTTTTGCGCTAGGGTACGGACTCATAAATGAAGTCAATTTGGTTTGGATCGTTTTGACCAACTGCAAGAAGCGAAAGCGCAGGAAGTGTGCTCATTTTCAAGCCTTTCGCGACGTGGCAGATGGCTGAAACGACCCAAATCCGAAGGACGGCAAAATGGCCTCACCTCGCAGCGTCACCGCGCTTGACCGGGCATAAAGCCCGCTCTACTCACGCTTCCTCGCGAGATTTTGCCATTTCTGCCGCCAAATCGGCTTCATTTATGGGTCCGTACCCTAGAGCGTTTCTGGCCAATTTGGATCAGAAAACGCTCTCATTCGATATCGAGGACAAAAGCGCACACCTCTTCAGGCCTCGTGTCCCATGCGCTCGTTGTCGCCGGGCGAATCCGGACCAATTTCAGCATCTGTTCCAGCTGCGTGCCCGGTGCAGACTGATCCACCTACTTCAAAACCAAAGCCACGAAACAAAGCGCTCCTGCACGGAATGCGCGCAAATCGTGCCTTTTGTGATGGACATCATAACGAATTTTTCGCCGTCTCCCTATTTCAGGTCCCACGCGATGCCGGCACCCGACCGGCCAGATTTGCATGGAGACCGATGATGAGTTCAGTAAAAGCCAAACGCGGTTACAAGGGCCCTTACGTTGAGCAATTGCAACGTCAGCTCAACCGCTCCGCCATCGGCGTGACATTGACACCAGACGGCGATTTTGGGTCCCAGACGGAAAGCGCGGTCTACGCGTTTCAGATTCAGGAAAGCCTTATGGTAGACGGTGTCGTGGGCGCTTTCACCGATGCAGTCCTGTTCGAAAAGGTTCATCAGAAACTGCGGCGTCAACCCACCGAAGTCTACCAGGGCTCCACGTCCAATTGCTGGGCGGCCGCCACCGAAAGCTGGCTGACCACGCAATCCGGGCGCCGCAACTACACGCAGGAACAGATCATATCCGGTATGATATCGGAAGGTGGCGCGAAATCGAATGGCGCCTTGCGGATCCCAAGCGGTCAAACACTTTGGGAACTCTATTATGGTCTTCGCCCTGTCTCCGTTTCTGCCGACAGGTTCTATGCTGAAACGGCCTTCACCCGCATGTCCTGGCACGGGCCGCTCATGATCGGATACAAGCCCTCCGGTTCCGACGTCGGACATGTCGAAGTCATGTGGGGCACGACGATCCACAAGGGCAAGCCCGCCGTGATCACCATGGACCCCCTGAAGCAAACCAACGCCATGAAGGTGATCATGATCCCGGAACTGCACGGCATGGGTGGACGCGTCACCACATGGATGCCGAAGGTGCCGCTTTTGATCTAGCCGGCCGGCAGGACCCGGCCGGCGATGTCCTCGATTTCATGACATGTTCTAGATGCGGCGTGAAACGCAGGTGAAACTGCTAGCCTCCGCCGGGCCTGTCGGCGAACAGACAAATGCGCAGCTCAATTTCTGTCTTTTGCACTCACCCGCCCGTCATCGACGCGCTGGAGACCGTGTCGCCGACCACGATACCGCGCTCCGCCGACGTTCCGGCGTTGAGTTCCAGGACGTATTTCGCCGGCGCGCCGGAGGGGATGGTCTGTTCCGAGAAAGGCGTCGTGTCGGCGGCAATGCTGACGATCTTGCCCGCAGCATCGATATAGATAATATCGAGCGGCAGCGGCGTGTTCTTCATCCAGAAATACCGGTCGCCTTCTTTTTCGAAAATAAACAGCATGCCGTCGTCGGCGGCCATTTCCTCACGGAACATCAGCCCCCGGGAACGTTCGGGCGCTGAAACCGCGACTTCAACGGTGAACCGATGGGTCTTCTCAGCGCTTTCAACGGTCAGCGGTTCGGTACGCAGCCGCTTGCCGTCATCCTGTGCGAAGGTTCCGGACGTCAGGCCGGTGACCAGGAACAGGGCAAGAAACACTTTGGCAACAGAACGGAAAACTCGAGACACGGGCATTCACCTTGGGTCGGTTTGGTTTGGGCGGGCCTGCCCGTCAATTGAAATCCGGGTCTGTGGCATTTTCGAGAACAGCCCGCATTTCCGGACATTCAGCAAACAAAAAGGCCGGAACAAGTCCGGCCGGAAGGAAGCACCGCCTTCGCTTCGTCTGGTCAGTGCGAGGCTGGAATATGTGTTCCGGTTCCCATCGGCCGGATCTCGGCCGCCATGCGCCCTTTCGGCCCCTGGCCGAAGCGGACCTGCACGTCCTGGCCGGGCCGCAACTCGGTGATCCCGAAACGGCGCAACGTCTCCATATGGATGAAGATGTCTTCCGTGCCCTCGCCCTGTGTCAGGAAACCGAACCCTTTCACCCGGTTGAACCACTTGACTGTCGCGGTCTCAAAGCCGCCTTCGGGCACGACCTGAACATGCGTTCTGGAGGGCGGCAGTTGCGAAGGATGGGTTGCCGTCGTTTCGTCCATGGACAGAATTCGGAACGCCTGCAGGCCACGGGGCCGGTCAAGCACCTCACAGACGACGCGCGCGCCCTCGTAGGCTGTCTGGTAACCGTCTCGCCTGAGACAGGTCACATGCAGAAGTATGTCGCCGTCTCCGCTGTCGGGGACGATAAAGCCATAGCCCTTGCCCACATCGAACCACTTTATTGTTCCGGCGATCTCGAATACGTCGACGGCAACGTCTTCTGCCGTCGTCTCGAGCGCGCGGGGTTCCCGTGCGGTTTTCACCCCCATAGCGATCTTGTCCCGTCTCTGGTCCGCATCATTAGGCCGAGGGGAAGTTGCGACTCACCTCACGACCGATTCCTAATAAAAGGATAACATTGCGACTTATAGCGAGAAGCGAAATTGTGGAACTAACCACAGACCATTTACAGGTTTTGATCAAATTCTTCGCCAAAACCTGAAAAAGTTTGTGCCAGTGGCGTTCGAATGACAGTAGAAGCCAGCGAATCGAGCGGCGTTTCTTGTCCATTGAGAATCACCAGTTCAGCGCGGTAACGAACAGCATTTACCGGCAACTGGGCTGCCGGATGCACGACAAGCGACGTTCCCATCGCAAGAAAGACATCACAGGACTGCGTCGCGTGAAAGGCGGCTTCAAGTTCTGCCTCGGGCATTTGCTGTCCAAAGCTGACAACCGCGGCCTTCAGGAGACCGCCACACGACGGACAGCGCGGCGAACGCCCTTGCTCAACGCTTGTCCTGTGATCGGCAAGTTCTGCCCGCGCACCGCAATCAAGGCAGCTGGCATAGGTCGAATTGCCGTGAATTTCGATCAGTCTGTCCTCAGGAAATCCGGCTGCCTGGTGCAATCCGTCGACGTTCTGAGTAACGAGGCATTTGAGCTGCCCTGTCTCGGCCATTCGGGTGAGTGCCATGTGGGCGGCGTTCGGCTTGGCCCTTGTAAAAAAGTCCTCCATCTCGAAACGCCGGTCCCAGTCCTCCAGGCGGCTTTTTTCTGAGGCAAGGAAATCCTGGTATTGAACCGGCTGGCGCTGGGACCATATCCCTCCCGGGGACCGGAAGTCCGGTATTCCCGATTCAGTCGAAATTCCCGCGCCGGTCAAAGCGACGATGCTGAGGCCGTCATCTTGCAAAAAATCGGCTACAAAGCCTCTGGCTTCGGCAAGGCTGGTGATAAGGGTCATGAGCCGGTCGGGCACCTCTGGATAGATCCCTCGATTGAGGAAAAGGACAAACTATGCGTTATCTGCACACGATGGTTCGCGTAACCGACATTGAAGAGTCGCTGGACTTTTATTGCAACAAGATGGGCATGACGGAAATCCGCCGTCACGAAAGCGAACAGGGCCGCTTCACCCTGATCTTCCTTGCCGGTGGCGACGATATCGAGGCGGCAAAGGCAAACAAGGCTCCGCTTCTGGAACTGACCTACAACTGGGATCCGGAAGAATACGGCGGCGGCCGCAACTTCGGTCACCTCGCGTTCGAGGTCGATGACATCTATGCGTTCTGCGAAAACCTGCAGAGCAAAGGCGTGACGATCAACCGTCCGCCGCGCGACGGGCACATGGCTTTCGTTCGTTCGCCGGACAACATTTCCTTTGAATTGCTTCAAAAGGGCGAAGCCCTTGAAAAGAAAGAACCATGGGCGTCGATGCCGAACACCGGCGAGTGGTGATTCTGCCCGGTTTTCAACATGTGCGGGTCCGGAATACCGGGCCTGCAAAAAATTGTCTCAAAGGCTCTTGCGGGCAAGTCCATTCCCGCCTATAAGCCTCCCCACGACGCAACCGCGTCGACCGCGCGCCCATCGTCTAGCGGTCTAGGACGCCGCCCTTTCACGGCGGAAACACGGGTTCGAGTCCCGTTGGGCGTGCCATTTTCCCTCAGGTTGAATCAGGCTTCAGGCAGACGTTTGTCCGCATGTCATTGTGTGGGCGATACGTAGCGGCCTTCCACGGCCTGGGCCGGATCGTCCTTGCCGAAAAACGTTCTGCCCGGAAACTCGCGCCGGTAAAAGGCTGCAAGGTCGTTCGCGGAAGGGCCTGCATATTCGATCCTGCCATCGGGAAAGAAGACGTCGAGATCGTCGTCTTCGTGATCCGAAGCATAGGTTTCCTGAGATCCGTGCAGGATCATGTTGACGCCGATGCGTCCGTTGACAAAATTCTGGACGTCAAGGAATTTCGGCGATCTCGCATGCGTCTGTCCTAGCCTCTTCTCCTTGACCCTGACGATGCTGTCAGGGGCATCCATGTCGACAATGCCGTAGAGATCAAAATCCCCGTGAATGCACTTGCCCGCGGTGATCAGCGATCCCGACGTGAATTTCACGCAGCCGTAATACGGGTCTTCCGGGTCGCGCTCGACGAAATACTGGCCACCCCCCGGAATGTAGGTGAAGCCCTTCTGCTTCTCATGGGTGGTCATTTCCGGGTTCAACTGGTTTGCAAAAGAACGCCAGGCGACAAGCGCCTTTGCATATTTGCCATCGGTATAGGCACCCTCCCCGAACAGGTTCGGATCGACCACAAGACCGGCGATGACGCCTCTCTTTGCGGCGGGCAGACGCGCGCCTGTCGGCGCAACATCAAAATCAGCCGTCTTTGCCTTGCAGTCCAGCCTCTTTGGCACCGCGTAGGGTTCGCCGATATGCTGTAGCGACGCCGTGTTGGTGCGCCTTACCAGGATCGCGACATTGTACAGCTTCGCCGCGTTCTTGAAGACGCCGATATGCGAAGCCTTCATGTGAGAGAGAATATCTGAACGACCAGCCATGAAAACCGCTCCTGCATGAGCCGAACCGCGGCAATCCGGTATCACCGCTCTGATGGTTGGATCATAGCAAGATCCTCTAGGGAACATACGTGATCTCCATCACTCTTGTTTCTTGCTTCCACTACGATATCTGCCCTGCCCGTGACGCGCGGACAGCCGCCCGTCGCCAACGTCGCCCGTTTTCTGGCGATACAGACGAAAATTTGATGCGAAAAACGTTGAAGCGCCTGCAAGAGCGGTGGAATCGCCTACAAAGTTTGGCTATGATCTGCGCGGAAATTGAAGCGTTCTTGAAACCTTCGCACTCGGGCAGGTGGGCATTTTTAAGACCAATTTCACCAAAACGCATACTTGTGACACGTATTACATCGCGATTAATGCCGCAGAGGTAGGTTAAAGAAGAAGAGGAAACAGGCCTCACAAAAGATCGGACTAACCGACGGGCAATATTGATCTTACGAGAGGACAGGACATGTTCACACGAATGATCGCCGTGCTGGCAATTCTATTGGCAGGGACGATGCCGGCTCTGGCAAAGCGCGTTGCCCTTGTTATCGGCAACGGCGCTTACGAACACACGATACCGCTACCCAACCCATCCAACGATGCCGAAAAGATGGCTGCAAAACTGCGCAGCCTTGGCTTTGAAGTCGTGGCCGGTCAGGACCAGACGTATACCGACATGCGCCGCTCGGTCCTGGATTTCGCCAAAAAAGCCTACGGTGCCGAAATTGCCCTGCTGTTTTATGCAGGTCACGGCATGCAGGTCGGCGGCCAGAACCTGCTGGTTCCGATTGATGCCAGGATAGAAGACGAGACGTCGCTCGATTTCGAGACCATTTCCGTCGACTTCATCATGCGCCAGATGTCCAAGGACGTTAAGGTGCAAATGGTGTTCCTGGACGCATGCCGCGACAACCCCCTCGCACGCACACTTGCGCGCCGCATGGGACCGAGCCGCTCGGGCAGCCTCGGCACCGGCCTCGCGGAAATCAAGGTCGAGGAAACCGGCGGCGAAGGCTCCGTGATTGCATTTGCGACAAGCCCGGGCGATGTCGCGCTCGACGGCGAAGGCCAGAACTCTCCGTTTACCTCCGCTCTCATCCGTCACATCGATACGCCGAACGCATCGATCCAGACCGTGATGACGCGCGTTACCGGAGATGTTTATGACGCGACCGAAAAGCGCCAGCGCCCCTGGGTCAATGCCTCGTTGATCGGTGAAGTTTTCCTGAACAAGCAGGCAGCACCGGCAGCCGCCGGAACCGAAGTCGCAGCGCTCGGCAACACGGCGACAACCACACCTGTGCCGAACCAGGCAGTAACGAATGCGGCAACCGCTGCAGCTGCCACGGCTCAGCCGAACCTCGACTGGGAACGCGAGAAGCTGATCTGGGAAGCTGCGAAATCCAGCGACACGGTGGCAGACTACGAATCCTATCTGTCGGCCTATCCGAACGGCACGTTCGCTGATTTCGCCCGCAACTCGATCAAACGCCTGCAGGGCGGTGCACAGGTTGCTGCCGTGAACCCGGCAGCCACGGCCCCAGCAAACGCTGCCCCGGGTGCGGCTCAAGGTGCTGCGGTCACAACCTTGCCCAATCCGCAGGCTGCCGTTCCCGGCACGGCTGAGACGGAGGCAGCGCTTGGCTGGAACAGGACGGCGCGCCGCGAAATCCAGACGCGCCTCAATCTCACCGGCAACAATGTCGGCCGGCCTGATGGTGCCTTCGGGCCGAAGACACGGGCAGGAATCACCGCCTGGCAGACGGCGAATGGTCTGGTTCCGACCGGCTTCTTCACCGCCTCGCAGCAGCTGCTTCTGACCAATCAGACGGCAACGCAGTACTCGGCCTATATTGCTGAAATCAAGCGCAAGCAACAGACCACATCTGCATCGCGCAGCACCACCACTCGCCGCAACTCGCAGCCGCAGCGTGCAAACAACACGCAAAGGCGGAATGGCGGAGGTGTCAACCCGGCAGGAGCAGCCTTCATCGGCGGCGTTGTCGGCGGCATCATCGGCGGTGCGATAGGCCGCTAGGCGTCAGACACAACAATCAGAAAGCCCGGCGACACCGCCGGGCTTTTTTCGTTCAATCCAGCTTGAGACTGACACGTTTGAGCCGTGACGACTTTGCCTCGTCAAGGACCCTGACGACCTGCTGAAAATCGGTTGCGGCATCAGGAATAAGCACTGCGGCCTGAGCGCCCGCGGCCGCAAGCCGATCAAGTTCCTGCGCCAACATGTTCAAAGGAACAATTATCCCGTTCACAACAAGTTGGGGCTGAACTGCACCCGGCACGGCCTTCAGGTTGATCAGGATGGCAGGCCCGCCCTGCGCGGCGGCGGTTTCGGAAACATCGGACCTGTCTCCACCACCCAGAGCAACATCCAGCGGCCGCCAGATCCCGAATGTCGACGACAGCAGAAAGAACATCACAAGAATGAAAATCACATCGATAAGCGGCGTCAGCGGGATGCGCCTGCGCTTTCCAATGGGTGGGTGGATCAGGATCATGTGCGATGTCTTTAATCAATACGCCCGAGATATCCTGACCTTGTCATATTCTCACGCGCGGCGTCAAACCGCATCGCGAACGGGAAATTGACGGTGGCAGCACTCTTGCTTAGCGTAAGTTCCCAATGATCGGAGTGTGTTCTTTCATGGTAACGGCTGCTTGCTTCATGCACCGGATTTTACGCGCGCGGCTCAAGCGCCGGGTCGCCACCTTTTTGTCTGTCGCAATACTCATGCTGCTGACAGCGCCCCAGAGCGCCCATGCCGGATTGCGCGTCTGTAACGGTTCCGTCGATCTGGTGAATGTGGCGATCGGATACGACACCGAGGATGGTTTGCGGACCGAAGGCTGGTGGACGATTACCTCCAACGCCTGCAGCCAGGTCCTCCAGGAACCTCTCAAGGCGACAAACTACTACCTTCATGTCTCGGACGGTTTCGGCGAAGGACGGCTTGGCGGTGACGTGACGCTTTGTATCCGACAGGAAAAGTTCGTTCTTTTCGATGGCGATCAATGCTGGCAGAGGGGCCTGATCGAAGCGGATTTTTTCAAGATCGAGACAGAAGGTGCCGAAGACTGGACTGTTTTGTTGTCATATGACTGATTTTTGTGTCAGATGGCGTTGAGTGCTGATTTTGTTATCGTTTCGGCGTGATGTTTTCGGGGGAATTACATGCGGTTTTTGACGCAGTTCGTCGCAAGTTGTTTTTTGTGTGTTGTCTGTGTTGCGCCCGCGCTTGCGCAGGCACCGACCGGCAAGATCAGTCTGGAACTGAACCATGTCCAGCCAACACAGGACGGCGGATGCCGTTTGTCCATCATCGCAACAAACGGTCTGGAGCGCCCGATAAACCAGCTTGGCCTGGAAATCGTTGCCTTCAACACCGATGGCCTTGTCGACCAGTTTCTGCGTCTTGAGTTCTCGCGCATTTCTGCAGGCAAAACCAAGGTTCTCCAGTTCGACCTTGCCGGAAAGGCCTGTGACAGCCTGTCGAGGCTTCACATAAACGACGTATTGAACTGCGTTCCGGCGAGTGTCACCGACGTCTATTGCCCCGATTTGCTGGACCTTGGGAACCGGACAGCCATTCAGTTCGGCGACTGAGCGTGTCAACCGAGACCGAATGGAGCCGGATCTGAATGCCTGAGTCGTCTTCCTCACTCCTGGAATTGGGCGGACCGGTTGTCCTGGTGCTGCTCGGGATCTCGATCCTCGCGCTCGCGGTCATCCTTGCCAAGGCCTTTCAATTCTCGAACGCGCGGGTCGGCCGCCACACGCTCGTCCGCCAGGCCGTCACCATGTGGCGCACAGGGGACCGGACAAAGGCCACGCAGGTCCTTCTCAAGGACCGCTCCCTTTCCGCAGGGCTTATCCGCAGCGCGATGGACGCGATCCAGATGCTGGAGAACCAGCCGCTTGGACCACAGGAACGCGACATCCGCGAAGAGAGATTGCGCGAAGAGATATCCGCGCGGGCGGCGGACCGGCTGTTCGCC
This sequence comes from Roseibium sp. MMSF_3412, assembly GCF_030733265.1. Lineage (GTDB taxonomy): Bacteria > Pseudomonadota > Alphaproteobacteria > Rhizobiales > Stappiaceae > Roseibium. The sequence goes on from NZ_JASHJI010000024.1 coordinate 47,227, forward strand.
CTTGCAAGCTGGCTCAAGGCGCTTGATCTCGTGACCCAGATAGCGCCGCTGCTCGGGCTGTTCGGTACTGTTCTGGGAATGATCGAAACCTTTCAGACGCTGCAGGAATCCGGCTCGGCGGCCAATCCGGGCACACTGGCAGGCGGCATCTGGGTCGCGCTCCTCACCACGGCCTGCGGCCTTGCCGTCGCTATTCCCGTATCCGTCGCCGTCACCTGGTTTGAAACGCGCCTGGAAAAAGAGCGGGCAGCGCTTGAAGTGCTGCTGACAGGTGTCTTTACCGCCGGGACCGGCGCGCAGCAGCCGTCATCGTGACACCTTGAACGCCTCGATCGAATAAACGCCCGGCTCTGCAAGAACGCTGGCAATACGCCCTGCCGGCCGTCTTGTGAACGGAGCGGGCTGGTTCTCTTTCGGTCTGTTCCAGATGGTCAATATCAGGCTGTATTCGTTCTGTTCGTTGCCTGGAAACGAGACCGGAAAACTGAAACGCCAGCCCCCAATTCTGTCCGTGCTGTTTTCGGGGCGAACATACTTGCGGGCATCGTGAATCTGTCCGTTCCTGTCAATAAGGTAGAGTTCCGGTGGCCCCTTCCCGTTCAACTCCAGACCCGCAGCTTCCGCCTGCGCAATACGCCCGATCGGCAAATCGCGCTGTATGACGCCAGCCAATTGAGATCCGCTTCTGATGTTTGTTCTCGCCAGTTGCACCAGTCCCGGCGCTTCGATCCCGTTGGAGGTTTCGAGCGTGTCGAGCACGGCGCATTGTCCATTTGAGATTGGACGCACCTGCATGTCGGGAACATAGCCCTGCGCTCCCTGAAACTTGCTGTAGAATTCCATGAAACGGGGGATACCGACACCGAATGCGAGGATGTCCGCTGTATTGGTTCCGGCTGCCAGGACCGTTATATGCGCACAGCTGCCGATATCGTAGTCGGAAACATAAGCCGTTACCTTCGCAAGCGGATCGATCGTCGGTACGTCTTCCGGCGGCACGTTTGGCTCGGGATCTGAAACGGTTGGCGCCGGAGGAACACTGGACGTTTCGGGGTCGCTTGGAAGTACGGACGGTGAAATGATTTCCGAGGGCTGGACCGCGGCAACCTGCTCTTCTGCCGGAGCAACCGCCTGCACATTTCCCGGGGCCACCTGGACGGGGCTGGCGCTTGCTACGGGGACGGCCTCACTCTCGACCCGGCTGACAGGCGCACTCTCTGCGACGGCCACGTTTTGCGTGGCGTCCGTCGACGGGATTGCCTGCACTGCGCCGGCAGACGGCGTAACGGCGGTGACCGGTGAAGAACTCGCCGTGGTCGCGACAGGTGCCGGACTTGCAGCCGCCGTCACCGTCTCGACCGGCGGTGCGACAGTTGCTTCCGGCGGCCTGACAGCGGTTTCGACAGGTTGCGGTGCGACCTGCGTGGTTGGCTGGACGCTCGTTACAACAGCGACTTCATTACCGGTCTGTGCCGGAACGGCACTCGGAACGGCGACGATGGTTTCTGGCTCGCTCGCAGTTGACGGCGTATCTTCGGGAATGGCTTCAACGACAACAACATCCGGGGCAACGCCGGTGACCACTGTTGCTGCAGGAGACACGACGCTCGAACTGGTCTGCTCAACCTTGTCTGCCGTTTCCGGCTGTGCTGCGGCGACCGGCCGGACAGGCGCTGCAACCGCAACATCTGTCGCCGGCGGCACAGCCGTTTCGGCTTTGCCCGGCTCAACCTGTTCCGTCGGCGGAACCGGAGCTGCCTCGACCTCGACCGGTTCCTGCACGAGGGGCGACACTGCGCTGGAAACGGCCGTTACACTTTCAGCGGGACGAACGGCTTCAACCCGGGCGGGCTGCAGCTCGGAGACGGACGGTGTCAGTGCCTGTTCGATTGCATCTGGTGAAACAGGTTGAAGAGCGGTTTGGCCAGCGGCTTGAGGCGTGACGGCGTCGGGCTGTGCCGCTTCGGCAACCACGGACTGGACCTGCTCGGTGGTTTCGAAAACCGGTCCTTCGCTTTCGATGACAATCTCGGTTTGCGCGATATCGGGATCTTGCGGATCGGCGAATTGAAGCGAAATTCCATAGACGAGCAGTGCGATGTGCACGGCAACCGAAACGCCGAGGACCGCCGTCCAGACGGACGCGGGAATGCGTGCCTCGCCGCCCAGGTTATAGACAGCGACCGTCACGGATTTTCCGCCTCAATGGTCACGAAACTCAACCCTTTGACGCCGGCAGTGCGCATTCTCGTGGCGAGACGGCCAAGATCCTCCATTTTCGCATGGCGGTCGACTTGAACTGACAAGGTCTCGGTGCGGCCCGCAAGATCGGCAAGAAAGCCGTCAAAGCCCGCCTCATCAAGAATCTCGCCTTCAAACCAGATGTCACCTGTGCGCGTGAGCACCAGCGTGTTGCGGACCTGTCCTTCCCCTTCGGTTTCGGTCGTCTCGGCCCATTCAAACGCATCCGGGAGCGGCGGTCGCAGGGTACCGGAAACCAGAAGAAACAACAGCAGGAGGAAAACGACGTTGATGAGGGCGAGCGAACTGTCCGCTGATCTGCCGGGCAGCGGTTTCGGCAAATGAATCGGCTTCGTGTAACGCTTCATTGCGACCTAAAACCTGCCTTCCTGGCAGTTTCTCCTTCAGGGTACCACTTTGACCGTGGTCGCGGTCGCCCGCAAGATGGGAAGTTCCTCCATCAACGCTTCGAAGTAGGCATCGGCCTGCGTTTCGCGCCGGCCCGCCAGGCTGGCAACCAGACCATCACCAACCATGGATATGATCAGGCCGGTCTCTTCCGAAGGCGTTTTCAGACTGAGCGGCACAACAAAACCCGCGCCTCCGTCATCCGACTGAAGAAACGGAGACAGGTTGACGACATTTCCGCTGCTGGAGATGAACAGGAGGCCAAGTTCACCTGTTGACGCGTCAAATCCCGAGATTCGTCCGGCCATGTTCTCACCGTTCGGCACCACGGTGCGTTGCATGTCCAGCCGAAGTTCGGTCTTTTCACTTCCCTGAGGTGTCGCCCTCAGGAATTGAACGGCCGGACACTGGGCATCCGACACGAGATTCGCCTGGATTTTCGCCTCAAATCCCTGTGTCTGGGTGAAGTCGCTGTCAAATGCGATAAAGGGCGGCGTACGGGAAGCGAACCCCTCGATCTCCGCGGAGTTGGCAGCAATCCGGACAGGCTGCAAATACATGCATTCTCCGGACTTGTAGTTGGCCACAAAATTCCGCACCCGGTCTTCCGGTTTTACCGGCTGCTGCGTGACAAGATCCTCGACCGGATCGTCGTCCGGAGTATCAGGCAAAACCGGGCTGATATCAGCGACATCATCCTGGTCGTCCGTCCTTATCGGAATGTCCGGGACGGTGTAGTCCTGTGCCTGATCGCTCGCGCTGCTGTCTGTATTGTCTCCCGTTTGCGATGCCGTATCATCCGCCTGCCCCGTGTCTTGAATCGGCGCATCAGGCGCATTGTCCCGCGGCTGCGCCACAAGGACCGGTTTCTGGTCCTGCTGCGGAACCGATTGCCCTGCCAGGAAGTAAACCCCGGCAGCACCGACACCGGCAAAGCCCAGCAAGGACAGGCCGACAAGGATCTGCCGTCCCCAGCGCACCTGCGGAGGTGGCAGATCCAGCGCAGTCTGCTCAGGCGGCGGAGCGGACGGCCTGATGATCGTCTTGTCTTCGCGCGGCTTGAACATGGGCGCGCCAAGCGTCCATTGGGCGATGTCGGCCATCGAGGCCGGCCGGTTCGACGGATCCGGCTGCAGCATGGCTTCCAGCAGCGGCCGAAACCGATTGTCGACGCCATCAAGAGATGGGACAATCCGCCGTTTTTCGACCATTTCTACCTGAGTACCGCCCATATCTGGCTGTTTCCCGGTCAACGCCTCCGCGATGACGAGACCAAGCGAATAGATATCACTTCTGGCCGTCACCTTGCCGTCGAACAGACCGACCTGTTCAGGAGAGACGTAGTTGACCTTGCCTGCAAAACCGTCGCCGATGATCGTGGGCCCGCCGGTATTGGCGCGCGAAATACCGAAATCGATGATTTTCGCCTGACCGACATCGCCGTTCTGCAGGATTATGTTGTCCGGCGAAAGATCGCGGTGGATGACCTCGCTGTCATGCACATCCTGCAAGGCCGAGGCCAGGCGAATGACCAGCCGATAGGCTGCTTCCGGTTCCAAGGGGCCCGACTCAAGCCGTGACTTGAGCGAAGGTCCACCCACGAACTCCATGGCGAGATAATAGACACCGAGCGTCGGCTCCTTGGCGAAAACAAAGTAATGCGTCAGGGCATCATGCTTGAGTTTCCGCAGGATCTTCGCTTCGCGCTTGAAAAGATCGAGGATCAGGGGATCCTTGGCGAAATTTGCCAGCAACACCTTGATCGCAACCGGATCACCGCTTTCGACGTCGCGCGCACGATAAACGGTTCCGATGCCGCCGTCGGCAATGTGTTCCTCGATCTCGTAGAGGTTGTTCAGCCTTGTGCCGGTCGGCAGCAAATGGTCATCCGGCTTCATATACGGCCCACTCCTTCACTCCGCTTGACCTGGTCAAAGTCCACCACGACCACCGTGACATTGTCCGTGCCGCCCTTTTCCAGGGCCCCGGACAAAAGGTGCTGTGCCACCGATTTCTGCGCGCCGTCAAGGAGCATGTTCGAGATGACCGCATCTTCGAGATGGCCCGTCAACCCGTCGGAGCAGAGCAGGAAGCGGTCGCCATGCCTGAGATTTCCCGAGACCAGTTCAAGCTCGAGCTCAAGTCCTGAACCTATCGCGCGGGTGATAACGTGCCTTCTGGAGAAGTTCTTCGCCTCTTCCGGTGTCAGCACATTCTGGTCCACGAGTTCCTGCGCCTCCGTGTGGTCGGTGGTGAGTTGTTCCATGGTGCCGTCGCGCAAACGATAGACGCGGCTGTCCCCCGCCCAGAGGCAGGCGAAATCCGTTCCGTACGCAAGAAGTGCCGCGATTGTCGTGCCCATCGCCGCCCCGTTGGCCTTGGCCGCGACACTCTCGATGTCTTTCTTCGCATCGATTACCCGGCCTTCGAACTGATCCAATAGATCGACGGCGCTGTGCGGCGCACGGATGTAGCCGAGCGCGTTCTTGACAAGCCCGGACGCCATCGCGCCCGCATGCATGCCGCCGGCACCATCCATGACGGCGAATACACCCTTGGCTTCGTCGCAGAAATACGTGTCCTGATTTTCGCTTCTCACACAGCCAACGTGAGTCAGTCCAATCGAAAATCCCTGCAGTTCCTCGGAAATCTGCTGGTTCATGTTCGATGATCCTCCTCCTGATATCGCCCATGTTGTTGCCCTGCCAATTCCCTTTTGTCCGTGTCCGGCTCGAATGCTTCCGGCAAAAGAAGCCAGCGGAATGCCTCCGGTGACGGCAAACCGTCGCAGTCGAACCTGTAGGACTTCGGTCCGGCTTCGCACCAGAACCGCGATGCGACGCTGTCCCTTGTTTCCGGGTCCGGCTCCAAGTGTTCGCAGGCAGCGGTTGCCTGACCTTCTGCGTCCGCGACCGGTGCTGCGAGATCTGCGACGGCATGCTGGAAACCGGAGAGGGTCGCTTCTTCATGAAGCGCACCGACAAGAACCGCTTCCACGCCGTCATGCCAGTCTTGCAAGGGCTGGCCGGAAAAACCGGCATCATCCAGCGCCGCAACAACGGTCAACGGGAATTTGCGCCCCACCTTGTCGACACTCGGCATCAGCGCACCGGCAACGGGCACTAGGGATGCACCGGCCTCGGGAGACGGTCTTACCAGGAAATGCCAAACCGGCATTGTCATATAGGCCTCCTCCCAGTCATCTCCGAGTTGTTGTCTGGACTGCGCGAGCCCGCGCATCAGAAATGGCTCCCACAGCTTCAAAAACCCGTCCGGACAACGACCTGTCACGAAATCCGCGCGGTCCGGCAACTTCCCGAAATATCCGGTCAGGTCTGGCTGCATCCAGGTCCCCTCAGAAACTCGTCGGGCACTTGAAGTCACCGACCGCAGACAGGAAGAACGGGTTCGGCTTGGTGCGCAGCGTGACCGTGAAGGCGACCTGCCGCCCACCAAGCGTCTTGCGGATCACAAACTTGTTCTGTCCCGAGCTGACCCTGTTGGCCCGGATGAACCTGTAGAATGCCCAGTCGCCGTGAACCTCCTGACGGGACCTGTAACCGGGTACCTCCGGCTGAATGACCAGAACAACGCGCGGGGTGGCCGTGTTGCTCGGCCAGTCGAAACTTGCCGGGAGGGGCTGAATATCGGCGTTGAAACCCGGTCCACGGGTGACAAGAACAAGATTGCCGTTCACTTCGAGACTTGCCGCATCCGCCTGCTGGGACAGGGCGCGCGGTACCACTTGCAGACCGATCGACGGGAACGCGTTGCCGGTCGGGAAAAATGCCTCCTTGATCAGGTCGGCCCGCTCGAACTGGCGCAGCGTGGCATTGGACAACCGGTCAGCCTGCGCGACTTCGGGTTTCCAGTTCCACGGCCGCGACGAAGTATCGACAAGCGGTTTCAGGTTCTGGTCGAAAAACTGCTGCATGATGCCGGCCGGGGAAAACAGTTTTGCGAACTCGGTCATCGGAACTTCCGACCGGCCGTTCGTGAACGGATAGTTCCGCGCCACGATCCTGCGGCAGGCGTCGACCACCTGGGCCTTGAGCTTCTCGTTCAATTGCGTGATCGAGGTTTCCTTGAACTCCTCGTCGAATTCCTTGGCCGCCTGCAGGATGAGCTGGTCAAACGGCTTCGGAAAGCGCGTTGCATTGCTCCTGAGAAGCGATGCCTGGATCTGCACATTGGAGTTCGCGGTTTCGCTCTGGATCGGGTTGTTTGCAACAACAAGCAGATTGTCGAGAATGTTCTTGAAGTTGACCAAAAGCGCATCGATCTTGCGACTGTTCTCGCCTTCCACCAGCACGTGATAGGGCCGGAAATGATCCTCGATGCCCTTGCCCGGAATGATGGCCGGGCCCCCTCCTCCGGCCGCCGCGTTCAACGCATCAGAAACGCCACCGGGCGCAAGCGCCTTGATGCCGGCCTCAAGACCGATCCGCTTCAGACCGCCGGCCCTGTCGAGAACGTAGTACTGGAAGACCTTCGCACCGGCCTCCTTGCCGGCTTCAGTGGCGTTGCCGCCATCAAGCGCACTGGCAACGCCTTCCTGCGACAGGTCCTGAGTCAGAAGTGTTTCTCTGCGGATGCTTTCAAGCAGTTGCACCACCGGCGACGTGGGTGCGGACACCGCCTGCAACGTCGTGTAGAGCGGCTTGTCATTGCGCATCGACTTGAACTTGAGATTGCCAAGCGCTTCTTCCCAAGCCTCGATGAAGTCCTTGGTGTACAGCGCAAGAACCTCGCCGGGCAACGACTGGTACTGGTCGGCAAAGGCGTTGGCATCGCCGATCTCGCCGAAAACCCACTTGTCACGTTCAAGTTCCTCGCGAATGCCTGCCAGGTTCGGCAAGACGGACAGATGGAAGCCAGGATAGGTGTAAAAGCGATCGACAAGGACCGTGTCGAGCGTGTCGCCATTGACCGTCTCAAACACGGTCTCCATGTCCGGTCCGCCGCGCTGTTCGGCGATCCAGTCCTCGCTTGCAATGCCTTTCGACCTCGATTTCAACAAGGCGTAGCCGCGCTCGGCCAGGCTTACCCGCGCCAGTTCGCGCTGGACCTCCGCAACAAGGACGCCGTCAAGCTGATCGGTCAGAACGTTGCCGCCGAAATCAAGATCCAGCATGGCTGCGATATGGGAATTCAGTTCATTGCGCAGCACCTCGCCCTGCGGGCCGGGGAAGCTTTGCAGGAAATCGGCACGGAACGAATTCTTGATCTGATCCTTGTCGATCTCCGGTGCATCGCCGGCGACCATCCGATAGAGCTTGGTGAGGTTGTAAAGCGTATCGATGTCCTGTCCGCCCGGTCCCGTACGGTTGTCGAGAACGTCGGTCATCTGCTCCTCGATACGCAGCAGAAGACGCGGACGGAGCAGTCTTTCAAGGCCGCTGCGATAGGATGTGACGCCGGCAGCCTCGAGGCGCTCGCGCTGGCTCAAACCGAACTGTTCCATGAAGGGCACAGGATCGTTCCGGCTGTCATAGCCCACGGGAAGCCCGCGCAACAGCGACAGGATATAGACAGAATCGCGCAAGCTATCATCGCGCACGATCCTTTGATCGAGCACCCCTTCACCTTCCGCCCGTATCGTCGCGACCGCCTTTGCGGTGTCATCTATGAGCGCCTTGTTGTTCAGGTAGCTCAGGGTCCAGAGGGTTCCAAGACCAAGCGTCACGAGCACGATCGCCGCATAGGCCGCAATCCGGGCGGCCGTGGCCATGCGCACCGCCTGCCGGTTATGCGTCACCCAGCCGGCTTCACCGATAATCACCTTGTTGACCAGATCCCGAAGGAAGTAGCTCTTGCCCTGCCCCGACAGGGCTGCCGCCTGGTAGGAGGTTCCGAAAGCCTGGCTCATGGAACCGATGACCCGGTCGATCGCCGTGCCGGTCTGTGTGCCTGAGGTAAAATAGAAGCCCCTCAGAACCGCGTTTGGATAATAGCGGCTCGGTTCGAAAATCGCGTTGAGAAAGCCGCTCAGGCGATCCTTAAGCGCGGCGATCTGCGTCGGGAAGCCGTAAAGCATCAACCGCGCTCTCGGATCGGGCTCTTCCTGCAGCCGGTCGGCCAGTTCCTCGTTGAGGCGCTCGACCAGAAGATCGAACTCGGCCGGCGTTTCCGCGACCATGTTCTTGTTCTTTTCGCGGGTCTGGAACGTCGCGCCCCAGACAAGGTTCCGTCTGCTCTCCGGATAGGAGCCGAAGAATTCCATGAACCCTGCAACGGTGTCCGCCTTGGTGAATATCACGTAGACCGGAAAATCAATTTTCAGCGTCTTGTAAAGCTCGATCAGGCGCGCGCGGATCGCGTCGGTATGCTCTTTCAACTCCGTGTCGGAGAGGGTCATCAGATCCTCGAGGCTGATCGACACCATGACGCCATTGACGGGCTGACGCGGCCGTGCCTTGCGCAGGATCTTCAGGAACCCGAGCCAGGCTTCGCTGTCATGCTCCTCGTCGGAATCCTGGGTCGTGTAGCGACCCGCCGTATCGATCAGAACGGCATTTTCCGCAAACCACCAGTCGCAGTACCGGGTTCCACCCATACCCTCGATCTTCTGGGCTTCACCCTTGCCCCTTGAATTGGCGAATTTGAGCCCGGAATGCATCAAGGCCGTTGTTTTGCCGGCACCGGGTGGTCCGATCATCAGGTACCAGGGCAGATCGTAGAGGTAGGTGCGTGCGTTGCCGCTGGCCGTTTTCAGGGTCTTGAGCGCATCCTTCATGCGCTCAGACATGATTTGCAGATCTTCTTCGCTTGCCTTCGGCTGAAGAATTTCCTGTTCCAGGGCACGATTTGCCGCAATGCGTTTGTAGATCCGGTAACCGGTCCAGCCGCCAATCGTCAGCAATACGAGAAAGACAAGAAGCAGACGCACCCAAAGGGGTTCGAACGGACGCACGCCCGCAATTGCCAGGAACGGTCCACCGAACCAGATCAGAGCAATCAAGGCCAAAATGCCTATGACTATTGCCGTTATTCCGAGCCAGAATTTCATTGATAAAACCTTGTTTCTAACCTTGCCCCGGATTTGACGTCTAGTTGTCGATAACCAGTCCCTTGGACGGAGGTTTCAAAAACACCTCCACCCGGCGATTGAGCGCCTTCCCGTCCCGGCTGGTGTTGGGTGCGATCGGCTCTTCCGCGCCGCGGCCCTCAACCTCAACCCTTTCGGGTGTCTGCAACAGCGCCTGCATGACAGCCGCGACCGACTTCGCCCGTTCGACCGAAAGATGCCAGTTGGTCGGGAATCGCGGATTGTTGCGGATCGGATCGCTGTCCGTGTGCCCGACCACGAGAATCTCGCCTTCAACCTCGTTGAGGGTCTGCGCGACCTGTTCGACCAGCAACTGGAATTCCGGACGCAATGTCGCCGCCGCCACATCGAATTGCGCGCGCATGCGAAGCATGATTGCGGGGCCGGCCTGCTGGATTTCCAGGCCGTCGATGCCGGCAAGCTGTTCGGAAATCGCGTCGATCGGCGCATCTTCCGGAGGTGCGGGAGCTGGTGGCGGTTTCGGCTGATAGCCCTCGCGTGCAAGTTCGATCGGACCTGTCGGGTACAGCGCGCTTGAGCGGCTGGCGATCACCTCGCTGCCGCTGGCCAGAAGAAGCATCAAGGTGACATAGCCGCCAAGCAAAAGGGCGCCGGCAACGGCGGCAACGGACCAGATGGGCACGGAAAACCGGGTGCGCCTCTGCAGCAGTTCAAGGCCGCGCCAGTGCGGAGACAGATCGTCTCCCGGACGCGGCCGAACGCGCCTCAGGATCTCGTGCAGGTCTCTTCGTTCGCGTTCCAACCCCTGTTGGCCGCCTTGGATTGCCCTGTACTTGCCGTAGAAGCCGAGCGACAGACAGGCATGCATCACTTCCAGAACGCCAAAGTTCCGGCCCGGGTCCTGCTTTGCCTTTTCCAGAACCTGAAAGAATTCAACGCCGCCGGTCGCCTGACCGAAAAACTGGGTCAGCATGGAATACTGCGTCCACTGGTGTCTGCCCGATGATGGCAGGTTCTGGACGATATCGTCCGACGTGGCGCAGAGCGCGTAGGCGGCCGACTGGATCTGGTCATCGGTAATACCGGCGTTGCGCAAATCCTTCTCGAAGGTCTTGATCGCGTTGTAAACGTCGCGCATGAGCGCATCGAACTGCGCATCCGTCATGGTCAGGTGCAGCCGGCCGAGAAGCAGAAGCAATGGAGCGGCTGCACGTGAAATCGGGTTGCGGTTGGCAACGCGGATCTGGTTGATGTCCGGCGTTTGAGCCAGCTGTCCAGTTGCCTGTGCACCGGGTGCTGCCCCCGGCGCAGGCGCTTGTTGCGGCGGCGGAGGTGGCGGAGACTGCGGCTGTGCGGGCGGCGGCGTCCTTATGTCCGGTGCCTGCTGCTGGCCGTATTCGTAACCGGCCGGTGTCGGCGCATAAGGATCAGGTCCGGAGCCGCGCCCGCCTTGCCAGGGATCGGGTGCTCCCGGCTGCGCGCCTGCAGGTGGCGGTGGCGGCGGAGCCGCCTGTCCCGGCGCCGGGGCGCCTGGTGGCGGAGGCGCGGCCGGAGGCTGGCCTTGCGGAGCGCCGGGCTGTGATGTCTCGCTCCAGCGCCCTCCCGGGTTTGGCCGGACGATCGTTTTTCCCTTGCGCTTGGAAACGCCAAAGGGATCGTCGTTGTCCGACATCAGCGTCCCTCCCGAATTGCGTAGAACTCGAGCTGCAGATCAGGCCAGTTCCCTGAAAACTGCAACCCGATTGCCGAATCCTGACTGAACTCGCGCCAGAGCGGGGTCGATTTGTCGAGCCTGAAATAGACCCTGTCTGTCAGCGCGCGTATCTGCGCGGGTGGGACCGGCATGTGGATCAGCGGGATGCCCGGCAGGTTCGAATAGACGATCTGACGCATCTGGCCAAAGGGTCCGACCTTGAACAGGCGCGGGAATTCGTTCTGGATTTCGGTCAGCGGGCGACGGGCCGCAACTTCGATGACGAAGTTTGCCTGCGAGAACAGGTTGCGGTCGACAATCGTCGACTTGAAGGCATTCGGTGCAAGCTGCTCGAGCGGCAAACGGATCGCGCGGCGGTCATAACCGGCAGACAGGAAGGCCTGAATGTCCGCAAGAACCGGTTTGAAGATGTCGTGCAGCTTGTCATGGTCGTAAACGGGATAGTTTCGCGCACGGCGTTCTTCGGTGGCAAATGTCGCAAGCTCACCCGCGAGCTGCAGGAACTCCGAATAAAGACGTTCGGGATGGACATAGGCAGACTTGCGCAAATGCATCAGTTGCGGATGGAGCCGGTTGAGCATTTGCAGTGTCAGGTAGTCGAAATTCTGCAAACCTCCGCCTGCCGACGTGTCCGCTGCATAGCGGGCAAGCTCGCTCAACTTGCGCTCGACCCAGCCGATGACGGAATCGATCCAGCCGGTGATCACCGGGTGCACGTGGCAAGCAAGAACCGGCGGCGCAAAGGTTCCGTCGGTGATGACAATGCGATCCTTGATTTCCGTGATCCTGGCAACCGGCAAGCAGACATGACCGGGATGCGGCGTTGAGCGGATCGAATAGGTCAGCCGCGGGTGTGCAACATCGATTTCCTCTTCCTGGCGAACCGCCGACGTTGAATCGATGATCGTCTCGCGGCCCTGCAGGTAGCGCGTTGCCGCATCCTCGCGTCCGTCAGCAACCTCAACGGCATTGACGGTGGTTTCAGGAATGCCGAGCCATACGATCTGTCCGGCCGCATCTTCCGGAACGTCTATCGCGGGCGGCGGTGTGCCGTCGGCGGGAAAATTGAAAACCGTACCATCCGGGAAAATCCCGCGTCCGAACCGCAGGGCAAACCGGCACTGCTGTCCGACATCCTGATCAATTTCAATATCGGAGAAGCCCCATGGGTAGGGAGAGGCAAGCCTGACGCGTTCATCCAGCAGGTGTTCCGCATATCGGTCGCTCTGCTGTAGATGATGCGGCCTCAGAAACAGACCTTCGGTCCATGCAACCTTGCTATACCACGACATAGAGGCACTGCTCCCTTACCTTACGAACGCCAAAGCGTCCTTGACGCCCGAAGGCCTCAAAATATCTTCTTGTCCTAAAGCTCTGACTCATCGTTCGAAAATTCTTCGTAGCTTTCCGTAAAATACTGGGTGAACACGCCGACGACACCATCGTCATAAGCACCGGACAAGGATGTCCAGCGTTCCTGAAGCCGCTCCCACAACTTTGCCTTCTGGTTGCCGAAGGTGCTTTTGCCGACCTGTCCCTCTTCCTCGATTGCCTTTGGCGACAGTGTTTCATCGAAGCGGGCGGCTGCCTTCTGCATGGCGGCGTAGGTCCAGACGTGGTGTTTCTGAATGTCCTTGAACGCCTCCGACATCGCCTTGGGCAACGGCAGATAACCTGTTTCCTCAACATTCGGCGCAAGCATCGTCTGCAATGCCATTTGCGGGGTCGGCGAGAATTTCAATGCGTTGTTGCCGCTTCGGCTGATGAGCGTCCGATTCGCATTGCGGGTCATTGCCTTGACCTTGCTGCGCGCCTGGAGCAGACCCATGACATCGCTTGTTATGCCGTTGAGAATCGAACCGATTTCGCGCACGAACTCTTCCGGGTCACGGTCTGCAAGGAGGCTTTCCGGAATCCCCGCGCCTTCCGCGAACGCTTTGAGAATGTCCGTTCCATCCCCCGTAGCCTGCGTTGCCCCTTCGGAGACCGGCGCAGTCGCAACCGGTTCCGGAGCAGCCGTCTCGGAAGGGGCTTCAACTGCGGGGGCCTGGGAGGCCTGCTGCGGCTCGCCATTATCTGCGGCAGGTACCGGCGCGGGATCGGGTGCCGGTGGTTCCGGGGCTGTCTCGGCAACCGGCGCAGCCTCGGGAAATGGCGACGCTTCCGCACTGCCTGCTTCGGCCGGTGCCGGTGCTGTTTCGGCCTCGGGAAAGACATTGCCTGACGGTTCCTGGTCAGCGGGCGCGGAAGAACCGCCCGCCTCCGGAGAGGGTTCCAAATCCGGCATCTTGAACATGGGCTCAGATGTCCCCTGTTCAGCCGTGTCCGGACCAGTGGAGGCAAACGGAGATTCGGCGCCGGGCCCTGCAGGTGCCGCCGGTTGCGCCTGCACCGCAGCCTGGGGGGGCGGCGGTGCAGGTTGTACGGGTGCTTCCTGAGGCTGCACATGTGGCTGCGCCGCAAGGTGATCCAGCGGATCCGCCTGCGCCGGCCGCACCGGCTCGGCTTCCGGCTGCCTTGATTGCGGGTCGTAGAGCGCCGGGTCCGCGCTTCCCCAGCCATGGCCCTGCTGGCTCCAGACGTCGTCTGCGGGGGTTCCGATACCCGGCGCGTGCGACGGTGGTGCGTGACGGCCTTCCATGCCCGTCGGCGCGGGCGTGCCCCACGGGCTGCTCGCTTCCTGAACCGGATACGGAGGCGGCGCGGAAGGCTGTGCGGGCGTCCATTGAGGCTCTGAAGGTGGTGCAGGTGCCTGCGCGGGTGCCTGTGCGGGTGACTGCCACGGCGCTGCCTGGGACGGATAAGACGGGTCCGCGCCGACGGGCGACGCACCAGAAAATCCAGCACCTGCACTTTGTTCAGCGTCCAGCGTGACGGCAACGATGTAGTCGCCAATCATCAGCCTGTCACCGGAACGCAGGGCATGGGCCTTGTCCATGCGGTTTGGACTGCCGTTCAAGAACGTTCCATTGGTGGAAACGTCATAGAGGACAAATTGCCCACCTTCAAAACGGACCTCGCAGTGTTTGCCGGAAATAACACGCTGCGGGTCCGGCAGACTCCAGTCAAGATGCTCATGCCGACCGATATCGAAACCGCGGTCGGCACAGGAATACGACACCTGCCCCCCGGTTTCGAGCCGGTCAACGTTCTCGATCTGCAGCGTAATCCGCATGCCCACTGGTCCCCCGGTTCCTTCAAACTGCAGCTTGCTGCTTTGCAAGAACGACAGGCATTGCCCCACCTTCTGCAAAGGAAATACCTGCAGAAATGCAATCTTCCATCGCTTTCTCGCGCACGCCAGGCCCAAGTGCAGCAATTGCGAACTGCACGGCACCGTTGGCACAAACTGCCGTGAGATGTGGAAGCGTGTCTACCCGAAACTCAGGATTCGGGGACAGAGAGCCACCGGACAGGCTGGCCGCGCGGCCGATCCAGAACGACGCACTGTCACCTTTGAACTCATCAACGGCTGCCTGCACCGACAGACGCGCCTCCTCGTCGCCGTCTTGAACCCACGCGGTGACCAACTCAAGCATGTTCAGGTCCTCGGGAGTTTTGCTTTGATCGAGACCGGTGACACAGCGCAGGCCCCACCACACAGCCTCCCGTTTGGGCAGGACATGTGCGAAAAAGAGGAGTGCGGCGTACGGATCCTCCCCTTGCAGAAGGGTCAGCGTGAAATCCTGGGGAGAGACGTCACCTGAGGGCGGCGTCATCTCCTCTTCAAGGTCCGGAAAGGTCTGAAAGACCTGAATTGCGCTTGTAAACCGGATACGAGATCCCATTTCCGTCACTCCGTCTGCGTGCCTGCTCTGTTAACTCGTACTTCGTCAGTTAATGAGCACCATGCCGCCCTTGATGGTGTTGAAGGCTTGTCCCTCGACCGTCGTGAACAGTCCTTTTGCATCCAGTTGCATCTGACCCTGAATCTTAACCTGGAGGGCTTTTATTTCTATGCCCATCGGGGTCATGACGATCTTGCTTGAGCCGCATTTGAACTCGATCTTCATTCCCGCCTTGACTTTCCAGGTCTGCCCAATGTCTTCCGTCACATTCACGCCGACCTTTTCAGTTCGATTGCCGTCGATCTTGGTTGTACGATCGTTCTTCACATGAAGGTCGTCATTGTTTTCAACGACTGTTTCCATGTCTTTCTGGGCGTGAATGCCAATTTTCTCCTGACTTTTCGAATCGTCCATGACGAACTCGTTGTAGCCGCCGCCGCCAACCGTTGAATCGGTCTTGATGCCTGACTTGTTCTTTTCGCCCGGCAGAGGATAAGGCGGCATGTTGTCGGCATTATACACGGTCCCGATCACGATTGGCTGGTCAGGGTCGCCCTCAAGGAACTGGATGATGACTTCCTGGCCGACACGGGGAATGTACATGCCGCCCCAGTTCTTGCCGGAGACGACCTGGGCAACGCGCACGCGGCGCGATTGCGTCTTGTCACGGTCCCAATGGAATTCGACCATGATCTGACCGTACTCGTCGACATCAATCTCGCCATCGCCGACCACCTTGGCCGTTTGCGGTCCCGGGATCCGCGGCTTGGGCGTGTTGGCCGGTGTCTTGAACGGAATGTCGGACGCAAGGACATCATACGTGCCGGTATAGGCCTCACCCTGTGCGCCCGCTTCGCCCGAGCGGTAACTCTCGGTGATGATCTGATGGCTGGCGCGGACGATCAGGTACTCCTTGTTCTGTGGCTGATGCGGGTGCTCCGTCAGATTGAAAAGACCGCCGGCATAAAAGCGCGGTACTTCGCCTGCAGCCTCGACGCGATTGTCGCCGGCCTGTTCGGCCTGAAGACGGATGTTGCTGTATTTGGTGCCTTTGTCCTTCTCGGTATAGCGGCCTGGATAGTCATAGCTTTCCAGCGACCCTGCCCGGTACGAAGAGCCGGCATCCTTGTCTGCTTCCAAAGATGCGCTCGGCTTTTCGAAGTCATAGTCGTTGATGGCAAATTTTCCGGTCCGGAAAGCGCGGCCGCCGGCCCAGTGATACAGATGTTCCACGTCGCGCTGGCTGTCTCCCCCCAGGTCGATGAAGGGAATGTTCGGATCGCCTTCGATCGGGCTGTAGGAAGACTTGGCGTCGGCGAGAATCATCGTGTGCTTGCCGTCCTTGTGCTCGAAGCAGTAGGAAATGCCGAACTCCTCCATCAGGCGGCAGCAGAAATCATAGTCCGATTCCCTGTACTGGACGCAGTAGTGAATCGGGTCGTAACTCTCGGTGAGCTTGTTCTCGAAATCCGCGAAGTCATGCTCGCCGAGAACCTCTGCAATGATGTCCGGGGCCGACTTGTCCTTGAACATTCTGCAGTTTGAATTTTTGGTCAGCAGCCAGAACCAGGGACGCAGGTTCAGTTTGTAGCGGTAGTAACCGTCCTTGTGACCGAGCCAGCGGGCGTTGGTGAGCAGACCGTCGAAATAGCGGGTGTCACCGTTGTTGGTCCTGACCTTTACGGTCACGTGCGTTGCCAGCGCCTGATCGAAATCAAGATCTTCCTTTTGACTGACGACATCCAGGCGAATGTCGAATTCGTCGCTCAATCCCTCATCGCATTCAAGCGTGACCAAGGAGAGCTCATCAACGCCAAACACTGTCTTGAGTTCGGCCATCCGATCGGTTTGTCTGAGTTGTCCAGTGGCCACGGAAGTCTCCTTAAAAAAAACTGCGGTTCAATACGGCTGCCGCTTAAGGGCATCTGTACCTTTATTTATGACGAATCTGCCAAAACCGATGTGCTAGGGAACACAGTTATTGCAAAAATTTAAACACCGAATTCAAAAATTACCAAGAGTTGTTTGGCACTAAGCCGGGCAATCAAGAACACTCGAGAAAAATCACATTAGCTCGTTAACTATCTCACGAATATCTCACGCTGTACTCCTCTTGCTTATTCCCCACAATTCGACATACTGACATCAAAACGTACTTTAGTGACTTGCACCACATTAATATTTTCAGGTTATGGCACGATATATTTCAACATCCACTGCGAGTCCGCTCGCGCAAGCTCCGAAAGGGAGGATTGAGATCGTGACCCATCGCCAAATCGTCTCAGGCGTGTGCAATGTGAATTCACTAACCGCTGTGTCCAAACCACGCCGTTTGCTCGCCGCCACATTGCTTTCGCTGACGATTGCCGGAACGGCAATTGTGCCCGGGACCGCGTTTGCCCAGGACGCAACCTACTCGGCCGACGAAGTCAGCAAGCACTTCAAGCAACTCAAGACCCGGTCTCTCAAACCGACCGGTGCAACCCGCGCTCTTTGCATTGGCACCCGGGATGAATGCAATCCCAACGGTGCCAAGGCAGAAGGCGGTCAGGTGGCCGTCAAGCCTGAAAACGCGGAAGGCCAGACCAGCGAGACCGCGAGCACGGACACGCTTGCCGTCGATCCGGAAACAAAGGCCATCGACGCCGGCTTCAATCTGCTGGTGACCTTCGAGCGCGCATCCGCGCGCCTGAGCCCGTCCGCGAGAGCAAATCTCAAGGAATTCGCCAAAGGCATCGCCGATCCCGAGCTCGCAAGTGCGGTCTTTGTCATCGAAGGCCATACCGACGGCATCGGTTCGCTCAACTACAACCAGCGTCTTTCCGAAGACCGCGCCCAGGCGGTTACCGAATATCTGGTATCGCTCGGCGTTGGCAGAAACAGGCTGAAGACGGTTGGCTACGGCGAAACACGCCCGAAGGTGGCGGACGTCAACAATGAAGCGAACAGACGCGTCGAAAGCAAACTGGTCTTCGAATAACGTCGAATGCGGCGGCTGCCCTGCCGGGCTTTTTCCGGCAGGGTTTTTGTAGTGGGGCAAATTGATCAATGAATTTCGATCCGGAGAAATATGGCGTCGAAATCTCTCCCGGCGCCGGATGCGGACCCGACCTCTATGATACGGAACCGGCCTTTGCGGCGCTGATGGACTCCTGCGAGGAGATGTTGCCGGAACGGTTCTCCGACTTTGATCGTTCCGAAATAGAATTTTCAGACATCTACAAGCAGATGGATGGCTTTCTCAAGCAATCCCGGGATATCCGGCTGCTGGTCATGCTCGGTCAGTTTTCGCTGCTGAGCGGACAACTCCAGCAGTTTGCCGATGTTGTCAGGATATTGCGCAAGTTGCTTGAAACGCTCTGGGACGAAGTGCACCCGATGGATGCCGACTTCGGCTTCATGGAACGCATGGGTGCCCTTGAGGCATTCAACAGCCGGCCGACGGTCATTCTGCCGCTCGAGGCCGCTCCCCTTCTGAAAACACGACGCAGCGGGCCCATCAGTTACCGGGCCATCAAGATCGCGACGGGGGATCTGACGGCGCGCGAGGACGAACACACCATTTCACTGGGTGCAATCGAAGCGGCCCTGACGTCCGGCGAACTTGAACAGGAAGTCATCGAACAGGTTCTGAAGGATCTGTCGGAACTCCCCGACGAACTTCGTGGCATCTCGGAAACCTGCGCGGAAAAACTCAAGGCGGCGGACGCCAAGGCGACAGCACCGAACTACGACGCCCTGGTAACGCTCATCACCGATATCAATACGGAACTGAATGTTCGTCTTGGCCGCATGTCCGCCGAAGATGGCGATGCGTCCGCCCCGGGCGGCGATGAAGCCAGTCAGGCTTCGGAAGCCGGCAAAGGAACAGCGTCCAGCCTTGAAATCAGGAATGCGGCACAGGCGAAACTGATTCTGGACGCTGTCGAGGATTACTTCTCCTCACGCGAACCTTCTCACCCTGCCTTGTTCCTGGTGCGCGAGGCGAGAGGACTGGTCGGCAAATCCTATCTCGATGCGCTCAAGATCCTGATGCCCAAGAGATTCGACGAAGTTTCCCTGCTCCTCGGCGCGAGCGGACTTCAGCTTTCCAATGACCGATTGCTCGAGCTCAACGATGGTGACGAGCGGGAACTTGGCGACATCGACGACTTTTCTGTGATGGTCATAGAAAACCGGGCTGACGCGATATCGGGCATCAGCGCCGTCAAGGGTTACTATTCCGCAAATGAACCCACCAGTCCGATTCCCATGATGCTGGAAGAGGCTCAGAACATGAGTTCAGGATCGTTTACGGGTCTCCTGAATCTGTTTCTTCGTCCAGAAGAAGAAGAGTGAGGTCAAGGTGATTCTGATGCGCAAGACCCTTGTTTCCCTAGAGTTCCCACACTTGTCCTTGACTCAAAGCCGCAACGGGTTCTCAATATTTGGGGGAATTTTTCAAAGCGACAAACATGTGACTGCCGTCACTTCAATTTATCGGCAAGCGCAGTAAATATAAGTTCATCAGACACGATGAACAGCAAGCAACGTCTCTACAGACTCAAAGCTCTACAGGTACTTTACAATATTCGATTTTATTTCTGAGGTCAGAAAAGCGAAAGGCAAGTAAAATGGCATCAAATAGCGGGCAAGGCTTTATCAAGCGTAACAGACCTCCGAGGGTGCACATCTTCTACGAAGATCCGTTTGATGCGGAACAGAAGGTCGAGCTGCCTTTCGTGATGGGGGTCATGGCCGACCTTTCCGGCGACAGCCCGGGCGTTGAAAAAGACGATGTCGATGAGCGCAAGTTCCTGGATATCGACATGGACAACTTTTCCAAGCGTATGGAAGCGATCGAGCCGGGAACGTCCTTTACCGTTGAAGACAAGCTCTCCGGTGAAGAAAACACCAAGATGAGCGTCCAGCTGAAGTTCAAGAACATGGACGATTTCACGCCGGGCAAGGTTGCCGAACAGGTTCCGGCACTGAAAAAGCTTCTTGATGCGCGCAACAGTCTTGCCGCCCTGCGCACGATGATGGACGGCCGCGTTCAGGCGATCAGCCAGTTGGAGGAGCTGACCCGTGATCCGGCCCTGATGCAGGCACTTGCTCAGAAGATGGAAGCCGAAACCGCCGCTTCGAAAAGCGATGGTGCCGACGGTGGGGACAAAGAGGAGGCATAAATGAGCAACACCGACACAAGCGCACAACCGGGTGGTGCGGCTGCTGCGGAAGCTGCAGGTGAAAAAAGCCCTGAGGAATTTGCTTCCATTTTGAAGCAGAACTTCCGCATCAAGAGCGAAAACGAAACCGCCAATGAACTTGTCGATAATGCCATGTCGACGTTCCTTGCGGAGGCTCTGTCCGATCAGGCGCTCATCAAGGACGACGTCTACGACACGATCGACGAGATGATTGCGAAACTCGACGAGAAACTGACGTCGCAGGTCAACGAGATCATTCATGCGCCTTCCTTCCAGAAGCTGGAAAGCGCGTGGCGCGGCATCGACTACCTGGTTCACAACTCGGAAACCGACGCTTCCCTGAAGCTGCAGTTCTTGAACATCTCCAAGAAGGAACTTGCCGGGGTCTTCAAGAGTTACCGTGGTGCCAAGTGGGACCAGAGCCCGCTGTTCAAGCAGATCTACGAAGCTGAATTCGGTCAGCTCGGCGGTCAGCCCTACGGATGCCTGGTCGGTGACTATGAATTCGGCTACGACCCGCAGGACATCACGGTTTTGCGCGGCATGTCGAAGATCGCCTCGGCAGCGCATGCACCGTTCCTGGCAGCAGCCGACCCGCAGCTGATGCAGATGGAAAGCTGGACGGAACTTCCGACGAAACGCGACCTTTCCAAGGTGTTCGACACGGAAATTCACGCCCAGTGGCGCACGCTCCGCGAATCCGAAGACGCGCGTTACCTCGGACTGTCCCTGCCTCGCGTGCTGGCTCGCCAGCCCTACGGTGCAAAGTCCGATCCGGTAGAGGAATTCGCCTTCGAGGAAGAATTCGGCGAAGACAGCCACGACAACTACGCGTGGATGAACTCTGCCTACGCGATGGCAACCAACATCAACCGTGCCTACAAGGAGTACGGCTGGACGGTTCGCATTCGCGGCGTGGAAAGCGGCGGCCTGGTTGAAGACCTGCCGACCCATGTATTTGAAACCGACGACGGTGGCGTGGACCAGAAATGTCCGGCTGAAATCGCGATCTCCGATCGCCGCGAACATGAAATTTCGCGTCTTGGCCTGATCCCGCTGATCCACCGCAAGAATACCGACCAGGCGGCCTTCCTTGGTGCCCAGTCGGTCTTCAAGCCCCGTCAGTTCTCCGGTCCGGACGGCAAGGACGCAACGGCTTCGGACAACCTGTCCGCCCGCCTGCCCTACATGTTCGCGACGACACGTTTCGCTCATTACCTCAAGGTCATGGTGCGCAACAAGATCGGTTCGACCAAGGAAGCGCCGCAGCTGCAGCGCTGGCTGAACGACTGGATCATGGACTACGTGGATGGTGACCCGGACAACTCGACCGAGGAAACCAAGGCGCGCAAGCCGTTGCGCGAGGCAAAGGTCACGATCATCCCGGACGAAGAAAACCCCGGCTACTACAGAGCCCAGTTCTTCCTTCGTCCGCACTACCAGCTTGAAGGCATGGACATCGGCATGAGCCTTGCCTCACGCATTCCGCAAGACGGAAACTGATCGACAAGACAGCCATTCGGGCGATTGCCCGTCCGGATGGCCTGCACCCTCAAAGGGTGCAATCCGGGACAACCGGGTGGAGGTCTAAAAGAGACGCGAAAGCTCTCAGGGGTTCGGGCCAGAAGGTCTGAGTTAGATGCAAGTATTGGAAACCCAGTGCCGGGCGAATTACCGGCCTGAACACAAAGAGGATTTATCAAAATGGCTAAGGTTGATTGTTTTCTGAAACTTGATGGTATCAAAGGCGAATCTCAGGACAAGACGCACAAGGACGAGATCGACATCCTGTCCTGGTCCTGGGGCGCATCGCAGTCCGGTACGACCCACATGGGTTCCGGTTCCGGCGGCGGCAAGGCACACTTTCAGGACCTGAACCTGGTGATGTTTGTCGGTAAGGAAATGACTGCCCTTCTGCAGCACCTGTCGACAGGCAAGCACATTTCCAAGGGTACACTGGTTTGCCGCAAGGCGGCGGGCGACAATCCGCTCGAGTACCTGAAGATCGAGATGAAAGACCTTATCGTCTCCAGCTTCTCCACCGGTGGCAGCGGAGCCGAAGACCGGGTCACCTACAACTGCTCGCTCAACTTCGGTGAATACAAGGTGATGTACACCGAACAGAAGCCGGACGGCTCCAAAGGTGCAACACCGGAGTTCGCCTGGGACATCGCAGCGAACGAAAAGAAGTAAGGCATTTGCCGAAGCGGCTGCCACCCAAGCAGGTGGCAGCCGTTCTTTTTTGGGGCGAAATTCTGAAAATGAAGACGCACTGCGTTTTCCGCCTCCCGGAATTCCTTGACCGCAGCTACCTCCCGGGCATTGCCGATGGCAAAATCAACTGTGAAGATTCACGCGCCTTTGATGTGGGCCTTCCGCGCTATGGACGACCCGGACTACAAGGCTGCGCAAGAACGCCAGAAAGAAAACACCAAGAGCAAGAACCTCAAGTCCGGCCGGCGGCTTTCCAGAAGTTACGGTGTCACAGAACAAACGCTTTTGTCGGAGGTCCGGCGCGATCTTCAGGCCCTTTTGAACACCGTCAACCTGAATTCCACACAGGATCTTTCAGACTTCCCTGAAGTCGAAACCTCAATTTTGAACTATGGCCTTCCCGACCTTTCCGTCCATGTCGTCGACACCATCAAGATTGAAAGACTGGCGGATGATATCCGGGACGCACTCATTCGTTTCGAACCTCGGATGGATCCGCGGACGCTCCAGGTCATCCGGGACGACTCGATCGACAGCGACACTTTCAAGGTCAGATTTCTGATCAAGGCCGAGATACGATGCGACCCGGTTCGCATCGGAAGCGAATTCATTGCGGATGTCGACCCGGCATTCGGGCGTATCAAAATCATCGGGGCGACTGCATGAACCGCGAATTTCTGGACCTCTACAATCAGGAACTCACGTATCTGCGTGAACAGGGCACCGCATTCGCCGAATCCTACCCGGCGGTCGCCGAGAGACTGGGCGGGCTCCTGGAAGACCGGTCCGACCCGATGTTGTCCGGATTGCTTGAAGGGACCGCGTTCCTCGCCGCCCGTGTTCAGCTGAAGATGAAGCACGAGTTTTCCGAGTTCACATCCAATCTGTTCGAACAGCTTTATCCATCGGCCCTCGCCCCGATACCTTCCATGGTGCTGGCGCGCGTTACGCCCAAGTATGGCGACGCCAACCTCCGGTCCGGGATCAAGGTCGACCGGCATGCCCCCATGGAGGCGGTTTTCCGGGAACGTCAGGGCGAGGTCAGGTGCCGGTTCACGCTTTGCGCACCCATAACGCTCACCCCCTTGCAGCTGACAGGTGCTCGATATCTGAGTTCTGCCGCCCAGGTGTCCGGGCTCGGCGCGGCAATGGCCGAGGACCGCCGTGTACGGGCAGGCCTTGCGATCAAGCTGACCCACCGGATGGCGGAAGATCCGGAACTTGAGGTTTCGGAAGAAGAAGCGCTCAAGAAACCGGAGTATCAGGTTGCCGGATGCCGCATTGATGAACTCCCTATCCAGCTTGTCGGGCCCCTCGACCTTGCCGCGAAGGTTTACGAGCAGATTTTCGGACATACGATCGCGGTCTATTTGAGAACGGAAGACTCGTTCGGCCAGGCAACGCTTCAGCGCTTTCCCGTGGATGCGGTCACCCAATCCGGTTTTGATGAAGACGACGCGCTGCTGCGCAACGACAGAAGACTGTTCGTGGGTTTTGACCACCTGCGGGACTATTTCAATTTTCCGCGCAGTTTTCTGGGGTTCCGGCTGACAGGATTGCGGAAGTATCTCGACCGGGTGAAAGCCAAGTCCTTCGAGGTCGTGTTCGTCTTCGACGAGGCAGATTCGCGCCTGCCGGCTCATGTCGAGGACAAAATTTTTGCGCTCCATACAGCACCGGCAGTCAATCTGTTCGAACGCGCCACCGATCGGGTACCGATCAAGAAGGGGCAGCACGAATTTGCCGTCATCACAGACCGCACCCGGCCCCTTGACTACGAGGTCCATTCCGTCACCGAGGTGAATGCCCATTTTTCCGGTGGTGAAAAACGATCCGTCGAACCGCTGTACAGCGTCGCACCCGACACGGAAAAAGCAGGACATGAATGGTTCTACACGATCCGGCGGCTGCCGCGCCGGCAATCTTCCAGCGAACTGAGAAGAATGCAGCCGAGTTCCTATATCGGCACGGAAACGTTCATCATGATATCGAGCGGCGCACAGGCGACGGCGCTCCTTGAAAGCGGCAACAAGCGGCTTGCGGAACTGTCACTGAAGGTCCTGGCCTCCAACCGGGCGCTGGCGGCGGAGCTGCCTGTCGGCACAAACCCGGAGAAGTCGTCGATTGGCGATTTTCGCATTCTTGAAGATGTCAGCCTGAAGGTCGACTGCGTCGCAGGCCCGACACAGCCGCGCCCGCCGCTGATTTCCTACAATGAACGGCTCGGCGAAGAAGGCCATGCCGGCGCGATCGCATGGCGGCTCATCAACGTGCTCGCACTGAACCATACAGGCCTCGTCCACGACGCGGCCGGACAGGACGGCAGATCCTTCAGGGACATCCTCAGCCTGTTCGCTCCACTCGCCGACAACGCGTCGGATCGCCAGGCCCAGTCGGTACGTTCGGTCTCGACACGACCGGTAGTCCGGCGTCTTCAACAAAAGTCGGGAACCGGTGTGGCGCGCGGGCTGGAGGTCACGATCACACTTGATGACAAGGCTTTCGAAGGGGCCAGCGCGTTTCTCATGGGTGCCGTGCTGGATCGTTTCATTGCGGAATACGCGTCTATCAATCATTTCACCCAATGCGTGATCGCGACCACGGAACGCGGCGTGATCATGAAGTGGCCGCCCAGGATCGGAGCACGAGGGATCCTATGAGCGACGCCGACGAAAGCGACCAGAAAACAAAGGTCGTCCCAGAAGGCAAGAAGACGCCTGCCGACAAGACGATCGTGCAGGTCGCTGCAGCGCCTTCCGTCTGGCCGGACATGCCACCCAAACCTCAAGAAACAGTCCCCGATCCGACTTCAGAAGCAGCGGACCTGCCCGATGTCGCGCTCGAAGCCGAGGGCAGCGACGATGCATTGATCGAGGGCGAGACATCAGGCAGCGCGACTTCATCGCACGCGACAGAAGTTGCGCCACCGTCCGAAGCGGAATCGGGTACGGAAACCGTGCCGGCCGATGCGGAGGAGCCGCCTGAAGTCGAGGCGATCGTGCAGGTCGCCGCAGCGCCTTCCGTCTGGCCGGACATGCCACCCGAACCTCAGGAAACAGTCCCCGATCCGACTTCAGAAGCAGCGGACCTGCCCGATGTCGCGCTCGAGGCCGAGGGCAAAGACGATGCATTGACCGAGGGCGAGATATCAGGCAGCGCGACTTCATCGCACGCGACAGAAGTTGCGCCGCCGTCCGAAGCGGAATCGGGTACGGAAACCGTGCCGGCCGATGCTGAGGAGCCGCCTGAAGTCGAGGCGACCGGGGAACCGCTTGAAGCAGAAGGCAAAGAGGGACCGCTTGACGTAGAGCCGATCGAGGAGCCCGAAGACCGGGTTCTGCCGGCAGACCTGGACGAGCAGGAACAGGAACAGGAACAGGAACAGGAACAGGAACAGGAACAGGAACAGGTTGCCGAAACCAGAATTGAAGTTCCAGTTCAACAGCAATTTGCCTCTTTGCTGGCCGCACTGAGCGACCGTGTGCAAAAACACCCGGGCGGGCATGATTTGCTGGCCGTTCTGCGCATGTTGGAGGGTCAGACGGGACCGGGCGGAGCGCAGTCGGGAATGGGGCCGAAAAACCTCGATGAGCCTGCCCCTCCCCGCATCGGCAAGAGCCGCCGGACAATGGAGGACATCGTTCGGTTTGGCCAGGATCCGACCAGCGAATTCGCCACATCCACGATTGAGCGTGCAACGCGCGATGCCGATGACGGCCTCGTTCTGCTCGAAAGGTTTCTGGGCCTGCTGGGACCACAAGGCGCCCTTCCGTCGGCCTATACCGACGAGGCAATCGTTCGCGGCCTGCAGGGCGACGACAGTTTCCCGCGATTTCTGGATGTCTTCAACAACCGCTTCATTCAGTTTTTCTTCCGGGCCTGGGCCGACGCTCGGCCGATCGTGCAGCACGACCGGCCCGACGATGACCGATTCCTGTCCTACCTCGGATCAGGCATTGGCATTGGCAGCCCGGTCTATCAGAACCTCGACCGGATCGATGACCGGCTGAAATTGCTGTTTGCCGGCCTGACCTCCACAAAGGTGAAGAGTGCGGCGCGCCTCAAGGCACTGATCACCGGTGTCTTCGACGTCGAGGTCGAAATCGACCAATGCGTCGGCACCTGGCTGCACCTTGATCCGGATGATCAGCTCAGCATTGGCGGTCTGGGCCCAGGCGGCGCAGGCCAGCTTGGCATGGACACGATCGTCGGCTCCAAGGTCTATAGCGTCAGCGACAAGATCCGGATCCGGATCTTCACCAGTTCACTGGAAGAATACCGCAAGTTTCTGCCGCCGACGCGAACAAGGCCCAATCCCTGGACTGAACAGCTTTTCGATCTCATCGATTTTTATCTCGGACTTGAGATCGAATACGAAATCGAACTTGCACTTCCCAAACGATGCGCCTCTGCCGTCCGGATGGACAGCATCAGCTCCGCGACCCTCGGACATATCGGCTGGCTGAAGCCGAAGGACGCAACTCCGCAGGACGAAGACGCATTCGAAGACGAAGAAGAAATGTTGACCGATACCCGGTTCCGCCCGGTTCGTCGGCATACCACCGTTTATCAATAGGTCTCCAATTTGAAAGGCCGGTGCCATGAGTGACATTCTTGTTGAAACAGTTGCCAACAAACTCACCACAGTCAGCTATGACTGTCTCGAAAAAGCCATGCGGCTGACCAAGAGTTCGGGTCACCGGCATCTGGAAATCCTGCATTGGCTCTATTATCTCGCGCGCGATGAGAATACGGACTTTGTCCACATCCTGCGCCATTTCGGAATTGATGTCGGCGATGTGCACGGCGACCTGCAAAAGGCAATCGCCGATCTGAAGATCAATCAGACCGAACTTCCCTCGATGGCAGCCCCCTTCCAGGAAGCGCTCGAAAGGGCCTGGTTCGAAGGAACGCTTCGCTACGGCGACTACAAGATCCGGTCCGCCTATGTCCTTCTCGCGGCCATGGGCGACAAGACCACCTGGCGCCAGTTCCGCAGCTATTCGCCGGCCCTTGAGGGATTGAACCGCGACGTGCTTGCGCGCGATCTCGACAAGATTGCCGGGACATCAAGTGAAGTCGGCGCACGTCCGATCGACGGTTCCGGACCGAAAGCCGCGGCGGCACCGGGCGGCGAAGCGGTGGAAGCCGCACCTGGAAGCGGCGTTGGCGAAGATGCCCTTTCCCAGTTCACGGTCGACTTCACCGCACGTGCACGCGCCGAAGAGTTCGACCCAATCGTCGGGCGTGACGAAGAAATCCGCCAGGTCATCGATGTTCTGATGCGCCGCCGGCAGAACAATCCGATCCTGACCGGTGAGGCCGGCGTCGGCAAAACCGCAATTGTCGAAGGGTTTGCACAAAAGATCGTCGCGGGCGACGTTCCGCCCGCATTGCTGGGAACGCGCCTGTGTGCACTTGACCTTGGCTTGCTGCAGGCCGGGGCGTCCATGAAAGGCGAGTTCGAAAAGCGGCTTCGTGCCGTCATTGACGCCGTTCATGCCTCGATCGTGCCGACGATCCTGTTCATCGATGAAGCGCATACGCTGATCGGTGCCGGGGGTGCAGCGGGAACCGGTGATGCCGCCAACCTGCTCAAGCCGGCGCTCGCGCGCGGCACGCTGCGCACGGTCGCGGCAACGACATGGTCGGAATACCGTCAGCATTTCGAAAAGGACCCTGCCCTCACACGCCGGTTCCAGCCGGTCCAGGTCGACGAGCCGGATGAGGAAAAATGTTTCGCCATGGTGCGCGGACTGCTCGGCCCCATGGAAGAACACCACCAGGTGCGCATTCTGGACAGCGCCGTCAAATCCGCAGTCTCGCTCTCCCACCGATACATTCCGGCACGGCAACTGCCCGACAAGGCCGTCAGCGTTCTGGATACCGCGTCTGCCCGCGTGAATATCTCGCAAGCGGCTCAACCTGCCAAATTGTCGGACCTTGTTGCACGCAAGGGATTTCTCGAGACAGAGAAAAGCGCTCTTACCAATGACACCGAACTTGGCATGGAGCATCAGGAACAGCTTGATGCCCTCAACGAGGCCATTGAAGCGACGGAACGCGACATTGAAAAAGTCAGGGAAGAGTGGGAGCGTGAGCGCGGCCTCGTGGCAGCGATACGCCGACTGAACGCTGCGCTTTCGCAGCTCAGGGGCGGTGAGCCCGCTCCTCACCCTGAAAGCGCGGAGATCGAGGATCCCGAGCACGAAGGTCCGGCACTGGTCTCAATCGACGACGTTGAACTTGATCTTGACGTCGACCTTGAAGATGAAGACGCCATTCGCGCAGCACTTCATGAAAAACGCGCCGAACTCTCCGAGATCCCGGAAGACGAGCGCATGGTCTATGCCTATGTCGACGATGAAGCCGTTGCCAGCATCATTTCGGACTGGACCGGAATACCGGTCGGACGGATGGTGCAGGATGAAATGGCAACCATTCTCAACCTGACGGACAGCCTGAACAAGCGTGTCATCGGCCAGGCACATGGCCTGGCAATGATTGCCAAACGCATCGAGACCAGCCGCGCTCAACTGGGCAACCCGGACAAGCCGATCGGCGTGTTCATGCTGTGCGGCCCTTCCGGTGTCGGCAAGACCGAAACCGCACTCGCGCTTGCCGAAACCCTTTATGGCGGCGAAGACAGCCTGATCACCATCAACATGTCGGAGTTCCAGGAAGCGCATTCCGTCTCGGGTCTGAAAGGGGCGCCTCCGGGGTATGTCGGCTATGGCGAAGGCGGGCGCTTGACGGAAGCCGTCCGCCGCAAACCCTATTCGGTCGTGCTTCTGGACGAAGTGGAAAAGGCGCACCCGGACGTTCATGAAATCTTCTTCCAGGTCTTCGACAAGGGCTGGATGGAAGACGGCATGGGCCGCAAGATCGACTTCCGCAACACGCTTATCCTGCTGACATCGAATGTCGGTACGGAAACGATCATGAATGCGGCAAGCCACATGCTGGACGCCCCTGTTTCAAGCGACCCGGATCTCGCCGCCACCGACCCGAATGCACCGGATGCCGAGGAGTTGGCGGAAGCCTTGCGCCCGGCGCTTCTGGACGTGTTTCCACCGGCATTGCTCGGCCGTATCGTGACGATCCCCTACTATCCGCTGTCGCCCTCCATGCTCGGTTTCATCATTCGCCTGCAGCTCAACCGCATCGTAAAGCGCGTGAAACAGAACCGGGACGCGGAGCTGACATTCGGAGACGATGTCATTGCCCATATCGTTTCGCTGTGCCGCGACCCGGACAGCGGAGGACGCATGATCGACAATATCCTGACCAACGATCTCCTGCCCAAGCTCTCCAGGGCGTTCCTGACCGCGCAGATGAACGGAGAGGAACTGACCTCCGTATCAATTGCCGCCGGTGAAGAGGGCCTGGAAATCGCCACCGGCGACGCCTGACGCGCATAAGAGACGATTTTGGCGGTGCCCCGGCACCGCCATTTTCCTTGGTTGTCACCTATTTGAGGTGAGCTGCATCGGGCGGCTGCAGTCCAACGCGGTTTACAATGCGCCCAACGATCCGGTTTCGAACCGGCCTTATTGACTGCCCGTCAGAACCTCACCGATAACGCCCTGATAGGCCTTGAGGTCCTTGCTTGCGACGGATTGAGGGGCATCCGCTCCGGTCTCCATTTCGAAGGACAACGGGTCGGCAGGCTCGCCTCGCTGGCGGATTTCAAAATGAAGGTGCGGCCCCGTCGACAACCCTGTCGTTCCGACATAGCCGATCAGATCCCCTGCCTGAACAACGGAACCCAGTTCGATGCCGTCGGCATATTCGTGCATGTGCGCATAGCGGCTGGTGATGCCGTCCTTGTGGCTCAATTCTATGAAGTTTCCGTAGCCGCCGCGCACATCCTTGTAGGTGACCTTGCCGGAGAAGGCGGCGCGAATGGGCGTGCCGGTCGGCGCGGCCCAGTCCACACCGGCATGGAGCCGGGACACTTTCTTGATCGGGTGAAACCGCATGCCGAATTTCGATGTCAGAACGCCCTTCACTGGAACAAGCATGGCACCGGAAAGACTGATCTTGCCGCCCTCACTCACACACGCGAACCCCCTGTTTCCGGGCGCCTTGAGAACATAGCAGCGCACCGACCAGTTATCTCCCGTGCGCACACCGGCAAACAGGACCCGGCCGCCGCCTCGCTTTTCGTCGCGCGCCATGTCGCTGAAAACAAGCGTGAAGCGCTCGTCCGGCTTTATCGCTCTCTTCAGATCGGTGGTAGGCGCAAGATAGGCGATGGCCTCTCCAACGATCGACGCCGGAACGGCATTGCGGACCGCGGTCGCGTAGAGACCGTCAATCAGCCTGTGCGTCTTGCCGGCATCACCGCCCTCGTCGTCCACGATCTTCTCCTGCACGATCTCTTTTCCGAACCATGGGTCAGCGCCGTGATTGTACCCCTCTCCCTCACGTGTTGCGGAATAGGCGGCAGTTCCGACATATCCTTCTGCCGAATAAAGTGATAGCTGGACCGGCCGATAGTAGTCGCCAATGCGTCCCAGCCGGTTGGGCATACGAACGCCGCGTATGGCGATCTTGTCGCCCGCGATCAAATCGGACCTGTCAAACTCCTGCTTGAGGAATTCACCGAGGTCTTTCGAAGCGTCTTCGTCGAAACCGTTTTCCTTCAGAAGGGTTCCAATCGGGACAGTCTTGGTGATCGCCTTGCGCAGCTCGATCCGGCTGGGACCCTGCCCGATCGGTCGTTCCGTCAGGTAGAGATCGAGCGTATCGGTTGACGGTTTCAGGAACACCGGCAGATCGGCGGTCCCGGCGTCGCTGTCCACGTCCGGCTCATCGACCACCAGTCCATCGGATTCCTCGCCGCCGCCGAAATTGCCGAACTGAAAGTCGGCTTCACTGCCGGGCGCGCGGATTACCAGGTCGCCATCGTCGTTCAACATCCGGCTGTCCAGCACAAATGCACTCAGCGATGGCAAAGCAGTCACGCCGCTGGATTTCGAACTTTCCGGAATTGCGCGTTCCGAAAGCTGTATGCGATCCGCCGAAGCGCCGTCATTCAGCAGAACCGGATCGCCGGCGAGCGGAATGACCGCAGACACTGCCATATCGAAGAAAGGATCGGCGGGAACATCGAGATCTTCAACCGTGCCGTCATCCGCCGCCAGTGCCGGGCCGGCATCAACCGTTTCAATCTGCTGTTCCTGGGAGGCGACCCCGGTACCCTTCTCGGCATCCCCCTTCTCGGCATCCCCCTTCGCGGCATCCCCCGGGTTCTCGTCGTCCTCGATGTCCGTTGCAGGTGGCGCATCGGTGCTTCTGGCGACTGTTTCCTCGGGCGCTGAAAGCGAGATCGCGCCTGAGGACACCAGATGTGCAATTCCACCGATGCCGCCGCCGATGATCAAAAAGGAAAGCGCAAGTATCCCGTAGATCACGAAGGGTGAACTCGCGCGTTTCTCTTCTTTTGCTTTGGGAGGCTGCGGTTGCGCCGCGGGTTCCGGCGCGGACGGAGCCACGACGGGTTTTCCCGCAGGTCGTATCACCGTGCGGTCAAATTCGGGCCTGTGTGCACCGTGGCTGTTGTTATCCGACCACTGAACCATCGTTCACCCTTGGCTACAGCAGTTTCTCTTTGTGTTCAGCTGCAAGCCCGATCATGCCGGATGCGGCCATCAGATGCAAAAGCACGGACCAGGCGCAAGGTGCGGCGCATTCAGCGCGGAAACTCGACAAGGTTGGATTTTTGCCCCGTGCTTTCGGCGTTGTCTTCGCCTGTTTCTTTTTCCATATATATTTCAGGCACATCCAGAGTGTACACCGATATATCCGTGCTCAGTCCACGCAGCTGACCAGTCCAGATTTCCAGGAGCGGATAACGTTTGGGCAACCCGTCCGCCACCGACTGGCTAAGCGCAAGGCGAACTTTTTTGTCCTTGGCGACGGATTCGACCCTGCTGGCCGTGTTCACGGTTGTTCCCATCACGGTAAAAGAACGGCGGTGCTCGCCGCCGATATCACCGACCAGGACCGGACCAGCGTTCAGGGCGATCCTGAGATCCAGCCCCGCCTCGCCGGTGATCTGCCTGATCTCAACAAGGCTGCCGATAATCTCGTGAGCGGCGTCAACCGCCGCCTTTTCCGGGTTGTCGACCGTGTTTGGTGCGTTCCAGACCGCCATGATCGCGTCGCCGATATATTTGTCGATATAGCCCTGATGTTTCGTGATCGTCTGTCCGATCCTGTCGAAACAGGCATTGACGACGCGCACAACGTCCCGGTCGGGAAGCTTCTCGGACATCTTCGTAAAGCCGACGATGTCAATGAAGGCGACCACCACATGCCGTGTGTCTCCGCCGAGTTCCGGCAACTGCTCGGATGTCGCCATGTGTCTGATCACGTCGGGTGCCAGATAGTGGCCGAACAGCCTGACAAGCGATCTCTGCCGCCGTTGCAGAATGCTTACCTTGCCGACGGCTGCCGCCACCATCGCCATTACGCAACTGACCGGAGCCACACCCGGGGCGATTAGAATGCCGGCTTCCAGGCCGGCCAGACTCAAGCCGAGACCGGCCAAAACGCCGAGGACAGCGATCACCGGCAAGACCATGAGCGGAAAAAACAGCCCGGCAACCGCACCGGCAATCGCAAAGCCAATGGCCAGTGCGGTGAGCAGTCCGCGCGGCGGCGCAACAGCATAGCGATCCGACAGCGCTGCGCCGATCACATCGGCCAGTATGAAGACGCCGGCGGTCTGCGGCTGGACCCTTGGCCTGCCTCCCGGTCCGGTGTCGGCGGCTTCGGGGGAAACGTGGGGCAGGAAGCGGTCCGAATAAAGATGTTCGTCCTCGAAGGGCAACAGGCCGCCAAACAGAACGATCCGGCCCTTCGAAAACTCCTTCAGCCTGGCGCGCCCTTCCTCGTTTTGGCTAAGCGTCAGAACATCGATCAGGGACATGTAAGGCAACGATGTCGCCAGTCTCGAATCAGGTATCGAAACAAATGCTTCCGACACATCTGCACCCGCCGCCCCGAGAAGCGCATCGATCAGGTGCGGAGATTCGTTGAGCGGCAATTGCGGCACATGTTTGCGTACGATGCCGTCATTGTCGGTCGACACGATCACCGAACGAACGCCACCAGCCCCGATCGCAGCGGTGAAGCTGCGATGTGGAACACCGATTTCGGTATGCGCGATAAAGACTTTGCCCCTGTTCCGGTAGGCAAAGCTCTGGAATGGTCTGTCAAACCCGCTGAGGCGCGCTTCGCCGGTACTGGGATCAACAAAGGAATCGGCACTGTAGGCAAATACAAAATCAAAGCCGAGAGCGGTCGCGCCCGCGTCGAGAACAGCCTGTCCCGCCTCGGCCATGACCGGCGTCATCAGGACCCGGGGGATGCGGGACAGACGTTCTGAATCGAGCGACGCCTGATCAAGACCAACGACGGCAACGGGAGAAGAGGTCAGCGCTGGTTGGTTGAAATTGGCGCGGAGCTGAAAAAGACGGTCCGTCACCCAGCCTTCCCAGATGGCCTTGTTCGCAGACAGACCGACAACAAGTCCTGCCATCGATGCGACAACCGCAATCAGCAGGACAAGTTGTTTTCGGCCGATGGCCGAATCCGCGATTCGGCCGTTTGACTTCATTTCACGAGAACGACCGCGGTTTTGCGCCCGACCTGGGCCGGGTCAATCGTGATTTTCCGCATCTCAACACCGAAATCCGGCGCCTTTCCTTGCAGAAAAAGCTCGACTTCAACGGCGTCGTCTTCACTTTCGCGCTCCGGCATCTCGGTAACAATGTTGTCCAGAACGTCAAACCGGATCGGTTCACCGCCGCCAAAGGAGACAAAGACCGAGCCGTACTGATCCTTCGCTGTGTCATCGAAACGAAGCATGAGGGACGCGGCTTTCTTATTCTCCAGCGTCAATCCGCGCAGCGTGACCGTCAATCCCTTGTCGGCGGTGCTTGAGTTGGAGCCGCTATCGGCCTGCAGGCAGTTGCCAGCGCGCAAAACCTTTTCTTCGCCGCCATCAAGCACGAAACCGCCCGACGACACCGTCAGCGTTCCGGCCTTGATCCGCACTTCCTGACAGGCCGAATAATCCAGCAGGTCCACATGTCCGGAAGCGCCCAGATCAATCACGTCTCCAGGCATCAACTCCGAAAACGCGGACACGGAGACCCCTTCGGACCTGTCAAGGACAAGTGCAACGGGATCCGCAAGCGCAGCGCCGGACACAATCGTGCCCAGTCCGAATGCGGCGACCAAACCGGTCGTTTTCAGACTTCGTTTTGCAAATCGACTAAACAAATCTTTCATGACGGTCTCCAGGGTCAATGGTTTGTTGCGCATGAACTCGGCCGGAGTCCGAGCGCCAATCAGTGTTTCAATAATACCAGAAAATCGCGAATTGAATGTGGCTTTGGTCACATAAACGCGAATTGGATGGCACGACCTAGCCCGCAGGTTCGGTGTAGACCCCAGTTATGCCGACAGCCTCTGCAGAATTTCCGATCAAACTCAGCAGTTTTGGTGCAAGAGCGGGGTCAAGCGGCCTGCCCTCCATCGCGGACAGGACACCGACAAGCTGAGGCATGGTTTCCCGGGATCGAATCAGCACGATATGGTCGGCTCCAAATGGAAGCGCTGCGCGGAGATTGAGCACATAGGGCGCGTCTGCCTCTAGCTTGGTATCCAATCCCAACGGATCGGCTTTCCTGTTTGGTGCAAGAAGGCGCACAGTGCCGTCCGCCTCCAGCGCGAACACAGCCATGAAACCGCTTTCTTCGGACCGAAGTCCAACCCGGAGCGGCGATCCTTCCGGTATGTGCCCGACGGCCGGTCTCAATGTGCCTTCGACCGGTTTGCGTTCACGCGAAAGCGCGTAGAGCTCGGACAGGAACAGCCACTTGGAAACGACCTGCGAAAAACGGTCGGCATTTCCGGCGCTGTTTCTCAGAACGATATCCCCGAACTTGGTCAGGACATCGCCTTCCTCGACATCCCAAAAGAGATCGGCGTTGCCATCGTTGACGATCTCCACGGCACCGCCATGCTTTTCGCGCAGGTTTTTCAGAACCGGAAGAGCAATATCGGTGCTTGCCGAAATCGTCAGTCCGGCGGTGCCGCGTTCCAGAATGTTGTCCTTAACCCTTGGCAGAACCGCGGCGCGTGTACCGCCGCCGACCGTCAGGCTCGGTGTCTGCCTGCCCTCGGTCGCAACGCGCACGGTTTCCTTGAGAAACAGGGTCAGTTCCTCCATCGAAATGCCGCCATCCCGGTCAAGATCCGCCCGGCCCTCAACGCCGCGCGCAAACGACCAGCTCAATGCGCCCCTGGGCTCACCCGCGATCATGAGTTCGGGGATCACCTGCCCGTCCACGGTCGCGCCGACGTAAATAACGTTGGGAAGCTCCTGCAGGTCCGACGCGTCATCGCCGTGCCGCTTCAAAAGCGGATGGCTCGGCTGCGATCTCAGCACATCGTTTTCAAATGGAGGCAAGCCGACCAGACGTGTCCCCAGGCGCACGATTCTCGGATCGATCGACCGCGTCATTGTGCCGGAGTGGCAGCTGTCGGCGAGTACCAGGACACTCCGGTCACCGGCCGCCCGGAGCATGGCCGCAAGATCATCATCCCGCAGACGCTCAGCATTGCCGGGTGCAGAGATGTCAAAACCGGCGAGCAGGAAGACTTCGTCCAGCCCGTCCGCCTCGGATCCCTTGACCCATTCGTCCTCTTGTGCGCCGTGCCCTGCATAGGAAAGCACAAGCACATCGTCAGGGGCAGAACGCTCGATCAGGCCTTGCCAGGCCGTCAGTATGGCTTCTCTGGTGGCCGCACCGTCGTAAAGGGTTTCAAGATCTTCGACGCCTGCAGCCTGCAGGGTTCCGGCAATATCCCTTGCATCGTTCACTGCTCCGCGGAGCGGCGAAACATGCTCATAGGCATCGATCCCGATCACCAGTGCCCGCCATTCTCCCGCCGCGACCGCCTGAGGGGCAAGAAGCAACGGAAGAGCAATGGCAAAGGCAAGGCGGCGCAACGATGCAACACCAAGGGCCGCCTTCAAATACATAGTCATGAGTAGCCTCACGCGCCGGTGCGATATCAGCCCCAGCCGCCGCTGCCGCCGCCGCCAGGTCCACCGCCGCCGCCGCCGCCACCGCCGCCGCCGTTGTCATTGTCGCGGATGAGCGGATCGTTGATCGGGTCCGATACCGGGGTCGCGGTGCGGGGTGCGGAAGAGGTCGTTGTTGCGATCGGTTGCGCACCCGTAGAGACGGTCGGCTGTGTTGCACATCCTGCAAGGAATAGCGCCGTCAAGCCTGCTGAGGACAATGCCAGTCTAATGTGTTTCATCTATTCCTCCTTAACAAATCAGAACAAATCATATCTGGGACGGCTCTGTTCCCACTGATATTTGACGAGAGCGATCAGGGCTTCGTCGCCCTGAACAGGTGTGAGATCAGAGCTACTGAAAAACTTTTTCAATGCATCTCTCGTCTTTCGGCCGGGTTGGCCGTCAACCGGGCCGGGTTCGAACCCTACGTCGGTCAATGCCTGCTGCAAGACCATTGCCTTCAGGCGTTTGTTGGCGCCCTTCAGATCCTCGCGGCCCTTGCCGGCCGCCGAAGAGGACGGATCGACGATGGCAGCCATTGCCAGCATTCTGATCCGGTCGCGCCCTGCAGCGTCGCCTGATTGCTGTCCAAGCATCCAGGCGGTGTTGTAAGCGCCCCAGGCATCGCCGCGTTCCGCGCTTTCGCGGAACCATCTGGTTGCCTCTTCTGCACTCTTCTCAACACCCTGGCCGTTAAAGTAAAGCAGGCCGATCGCCGTACCGGCAGCCGGATGACCGCCTTCATGTGCCTTTTTGAACCAGGCAAGCGCAGCATCATAGTCCTGCGGGGTTCCTTTACCGTCCCGATACAGCGTACCCATGTTCAGGTAGCCGTAAATGTCCTCGCGGGACGCGGACCTGTTGAAGTAGTAAACGGCGCGGTCGACATTCCCCTCGACATGTTTACCGTCAAGGTAAAAGCCACCAATCGCATTGAATGAAAAAGTGTGGCCGGCTTCCACGGATTGCAGAAGTTTCTCAAGGCCGGCCTTCTCGTTCTGCTTGGTTCCCTCGCCCTTGATTTGTGCCATACCGAGCGAATGGAGCGCATATGCGTCACCGCGTTCGGCCGCTTTGCTGTAGAGTTCGACCGCCTTTTTGCGGTCGCGGTCCCGACCGGCACCAAGGAAGTACATCCGGCCAAGCACCTGTCCCGCACGCACATGGCCCATCTGGTATGCCTGCTGGAAATAGTTGGCGGCTTGCGCCAGATCGCCGGCCGCAAACGCACCGCGTCCGCGCTGGAATACAAAACGCCCGATCTCCGGGTGAGCTTCCATTGCCTCCGCACAGGCCTTGTCCACCGCGGCTGAATCGATATCGTTGGCCAGCCGACCCTCGGTCACGGCCTGGAGATCGAACGGTTGTGTCGCCAGTTGATCGCATTGGGTCACACGCGGCTGCACAATCTGCGTCAGCGTCTCACCAGTGCTGCCATTCTCGGCGGGTAATTCGAGGGTGAAGCGCCGTGCTTCCGTCTCCGAACCGATTTGAGGCCGCACGGTCAAGCTGGAAAGACCTGACATCGGGAACCGGTCCCCAGGGCGCAGAAGCCGACCGTCGGAAGAAAGTTGAAGATCGCTGTCGACTGACACCACTTTCAACCAATCATCCGTCGCCGGCAAACCCTCGTCCGGTGCATCGGCATAGACCTGGACCGGACCGACGCCGATATCGGCCTCGACTGCAGAGCCCTTCGAAGTTTGCGAAAGCCAGGCGATCAGTTGTTCCAGGCGTTCCCTGCGTTCTTTTTCCTTTGCGCCATCGTCTGGAACCGGTGCCGATTGAACAACCGTGATCGATGCAATCGCGGACGCCGAGCCACCCCAATCATCCTTGACCTGGTAGCCAATGAGTTCAACATCACCAGCGCCTGAACCGTCCGGCAGAAACTCGAGGCTCGCCAACTCCACGGCATCAAGCGTATCGCCCTCGCCGATGGTCCTTCCATCTGGCAGCCGAAGCACACCCTTTTCCGGTGACAGCGTCAGCGTTGCGACGATCGCACCTCCTTCAGGCTGAACGGGCTCGGGTATGGAGAGCGGGCTTGCGTCACTGCCAAGCGGAACACTCACCCGGTGATGTGCAGTGACAATAGGCTCGGGTTTCGGCGGCACGAAGTAGAAATTCGTCACCAGGGTTGAATCTTCATACGGGATCTGTTGACCGCCGGTCTTACGCACCACTTCATCACGGACCTTGGTCATCAGGTCTTTGATTTCAAGCGAAGGATCCAGTGCATTTGTCACGACGGATGACGTGAACGGGCTCAACGGCCCCTCGCCGTCATAGGCGACCTGACCGGGCCGGGTCGCGTAGGAAATGAAACTTCCAAGCTTGTTGGGAATTCTGCGCAGCCCACGGGTCTTGCCGAGTGCGTATTCCTGCTCGCCCCAGAACAGACTGCCGATTTCGAACGGATTGTCACGGCACGCATCGAGCATCACAATCTGCAGGCTGGATGCAGCCTTCATGTAATCAAGCAGGTGGGAGACCTTGAGACTTTCGAACTCCAGATCGTATTGAGACGCCAGTTTGGCATCTACTGGCAGCAGAAAATTCGAATCGCCAACCTGCAGGGCATGGCCGGAGTAGTAAAAGAGCGCCGTATCGCCGTCGTTGAGTTCGCGCAGGAACCTGCGGACAACTTTTTCCAGCTCTTTCTTGCTGAGGTTCGTGCCCACGGTAACGTCGAAATCCGCTTCGCGCAGAACGCGTGTGATTTCATTCGTATCGTTGATCGGGTTCACGAGGGGTTCGACGAATTCGTAATCCTGGTTTCCGATCACGAGCGCGACCCTGCGGCCGGGATCTTCCGCCGTTGAAGCCAGAGCCGGGGTCATGATAGCCAGCACGCCGAAAGCTGCGCCGATTGCCCCGTCTCTTGCGGCGCGCCGCAAGCTTGTTACCGGACCTGTCACACTTTCTTTTGCAGACCGCATCAAAGCTGGAAGGTTTTTCCGTTTTTGCATATCGTCCTCAGCGCCATGTCTTGAACGGGAAAGTCTCATAAATTCTGAAATCTGGCTGTGACGTACCTCACAGCTTCGTCGATCCGCCCCTGGATCGGATTATTCGCCCAAATAACCTTAAGTAAAGTGATGCACACTTGCACAAACTAGGCAAGCGTGCGACCGGTTTAAACACCCGACTTTTTTCGACTTTTCGTCTCTTCGCACGGAAAGTTTATTGAAAATCGGAAGGGCAATTGCTGTATTTGCTGGAAGCGATCCTTCCTGTTCACGAGCCGACGAGCACAGTTTCATGACAAAAGAGCTCAAAATCCGCCGTTTGAGTGAGGTTGAAATTGACATTCCCCTGGACATGGCCATGCAGGAAGGCTGGAACCCGGGACTGGAAGATGGTCCGGCATTCTTTGCAGCTGATCCCCAGGGATTCCTGGGCGGCGAGATTGACGGCAAGCTGATTACAGTTATCTCCGCCGTCCGTTACGGCGATTCTTTCGGCTTCATCGGGTTCTACATCTGCAAGCGGGAGTACAGAACCCGGGGCTTTGGACATCAGATCTGGGCTCAGGCGATGTCACATCTCGGGCCGAGGCTCATCGGCCTGGATGCCGTGAACGAACAGACAGCCAGCTATGCCGAACATGGCTTCAAATCCATCTACCGGAACATCCGGCAAACAGGCGTTTCACTTTGTGATGCCCCCATGGACCCGCGCATCGCCCCTCTGGGGCATGGCGTCTTTTCAGCGGTCAACAGCTATGACGGGCGTTTCTTTCCGGCACAGCGTGAAGATTTCCTGAAAATCTGGACGGCACCGATGCTCGAAACACGCAGGGGATTTGCGTTTATCGAAGACGGCGAGGTCAAGGGATACGGCGTTTTGCGGGCGTGCCACGAAGGCTTCAAGATCGGCCCCCTCTTCGCCGATACACCGGACATCGCCGATACGCTCTTCCGGACACTCGCGGGCCAGGTCAAAGGGCAGTTCATTATCCTCGACACGCCGGAACCGAACGCGGCGGCCCTGCTTCTGGCAGAAAGATATGAGTTGTCGCCGGAGTTCGAGACCTTCCGCATGTATCGGGGCGCAGTCCCGGATCTTCCGCTCGACCAGATTTACGGGATTACCACGTTTGAACTTGGCTGATGCGCCTGATCAGTGCTCGACGCTCTGATACGCCAGCATTGCGCCCGCAAGGTCTTCGAGCGCAGCGCCAACGGACTTGAACATGGTGATCTCGTCATCTGTCCCGCGTCCTGCATGATCACCGCGGCACAGATCATAAAGATCTGCACGGATATCGCCTTTCGAAATCAATCCCGACTGCAGCGGCTGGACGATATCCCCGCCCTCAACAAGACACCCGGCGCGCGTGTCGACGAAGATTTCGGCACGCTTGATGAGTTCGTCGTCGCTCTCGCGCATGGTCGGTTTGAAGGCGCCGACAAGGTCGACATGCGCGCCCGGTTTCAGGAGATCCCCTTTGATCAGAGGCTCGCTGGACAGTGTTGCCGCGCTAACAATGTCGGCCTTGCCGAGGGCTTCGCGCAGACTGGACGCCGCCTCGATTTCTATCGGGAATTGCGTCTTTATTTCCGCCGCGAAATCTTCCGCCTTTTCCTTCGAGCGTCCCCAGATCGTGACATGCTCAATTGATCGGATGGCCATGTGCGCCGCGATCAGGTTCGGAGCAAGACGGCCGGTTCCAAGGACAAGCAGATGACGCGCGTCGGAGCGCGCCAGGTAGCGCGCCGCGAGCGCGGAGGCCGCTGCGGTTCTGCGGGCGGTCAATTCGCCGCCATCGATCATGGCAAGCATTTCGCCTGTTCTGGCGTCCGACAGGAGGTACTGGCCATGCACTGCCGGCAAGTTACGCTCCGCATTTCCCGGAACGACGTTCACCACCTTCACCCCTGCATAACCGCCAGGCACCCAGGCCGGCATAAGCAGCATCGTTCCTGCCGGCTCTCCGGGAATTTCAAAGTCGTGGTGGTGCCGTGTCGGCATCACGCAGCCCGAACGGAACATTTCCGCCAGGGCATCGATCAGGTCGGGAAACGGCAGGGCATCGCGCGTCTGGTCTTCAGAAAGCAGTAGCATGCAAGGTCATTCAAATTACGGTAATCACCGGTAGACCAAATCACAGAAGACGGCCCGGACCAAGCTATCTCTCGAAAAGAATTACGATTTTACCTGCAAATTCATGACAGGTCGAAAATCATCATGACATAGGCAGCAAACAGCGTCAGATGAACGGCTCCCTGCAGGTAATTCGTTGTCCGCGTTCCGAATGTGATCAGGCTGACGACAAGGGTCAGGGCGAGCAGCACGATCTCCGGATAATCCAGTCCCAGTTCGATCCTGTGTCCGGTCACCCAGCTGACGACCAGAACGGCGGGAACCGTCAGTCCGATTGTCGATACCGCAGCGCCAAGACAGATGTTGACGGCGCGCTGAAGCTTGTTTTCCAGTGCGGCCCGCAGTCCGCTCATCCCCTCCGGCATCAGCACGAGGGCCGCAACGATGAAGCCGCTCAGGGCCAGAGGGGCTCCGATTCCTGAAGTGCCGGATTCGACGTAAAGCGCGAGTTTCTTGGACAGAAGGATGATCGGAACAAGCGCTCCGAACAGACCGGCAACGTGAAACGGGATCGACCGGACGACCGCCCCATGATGCTCACCGCCATCGTCGCCGGCATCCGGTTGACGGAAAATATCGCTGTGCGTCACCGTCTGCATGGCCAGGAAGACACCGTAAAGCAGAACGGACATCACGACTTCGAAGCTCGCCTGCAAGGGTGACAGTTCGCCGCCCGGTGCGGAATGGGTCATGCGCGGCAAAACGAGGGCGAACACGGCCAGAGGCACAAGCACGGCCAGGAACGCATTCGCACCCTGAAGATTGTAGGTCTGGTTCTTATGCCGCAGCCCACCTGCAAGCAGGCACAGGCCGATCAGTCCGTTCAGAACGATCATGATCACGGAAAACATCGTATCGCGCGCCATGGTGGGCGCTGCCTCGCCAGAGACCATGATCGCCACGATCAGCGCGACTTCAATCCCGACCACGGCAAGTGTGAGGATCAGGGTGCCGAACGGCTCCCCCAGGATCGTTGCCAGACACTCTGCATGCCTGACCACGGAAAAGGCACACCACATGACAGTGAGGAAGATAACCGCGAGCAGAGCGAGCGACGGCCCGACGCCAATGACCTCCGGCTTCAGAATGTCACCTGAGGCGATAAACGCTGCGAATACGATGAAGCCTGCAAGGCTGGGCAATTCGGATCTGAAAATGGACACTGAAACCACCGTTCCGTTACAGGAAACTGCGTGGAACATATTTAGCCGTTCTGTGCCCCGGATGACCACACCGAAAAGCGCTAAAGACAAAAAAGGCCGGCGCGATGCGCCGGCCAATGAAAATCCGATTGTTATTACGTCAGATCGCAAGATACTCCTGACGCAGTTCTTCATTGTCGAGAACTTCCTGTGCCGTGCCGTCAAAAACGACCTCGCCCATGTCCAGAATCACAGCGCGGTCGGCAAGATGAAGCGCGGCAATCGCGTTCTGCTCCACGATGATCGTGGTAATGCCGAGTTCCTTGACACCTTCGAGAATGCGCTCGATTTCCTGAACGATCACGGGAGCCAGACCCTCATATGGTTCGTCCAGAAGAAGCAGCTTGATATCGCGGGCGAGGATCCGGGCGACCGCCAGCATCTGCTGTTCTCCGCCCGACATGGTAACAGCTTCCTGCGCGCGGCGCTCGGCAAGCCGCGGGAAATGGTCGTAGATCCGCTCGATCGACCAGCCTTTCGGTTCGGCGATCTGTGAAAGTTCCAGGTTTTCCTGAACCGTCAGACCCTGAATGATGCGCCGGTCTTCGGGTACGAGCCCGACGCCGACACGCGCAGCCTGATAGCTCTGCATGTCGTGAAGCGGCTGATGATCGAGCCAGATTTCGCCATGGGTCAGGTTGGGATCATCCATCCGGGCAATGGTGCGGAGCGTTGAAGTCTTGCCAGCGCCGTTCCGCCCGAGCAAGGCCAGAATTTCACCCTCGCGGACATCGAAACTGATCCCCTGAACGATATAGCTTTCGCCATAGTAGGAGTGTAGGTCCCAGGCCGAGAAGTATGCCGGAGCCGTGCCGCGCGCCTTCTGGGGCTTGACCGCAGGTGCTGTTTTGCCTGCGAACTGATCTTCGAGAATGCTCACAGGTGTGCTCCTCCGAGATAGGCTTCCTGAACGCGCGGATCGCCTTTGATGTCTTCCGGCTTGCCCTCGGCAATGATCGCGCCCTGGGCAAGGACGGTTACCTTGTCGGCAAGCGAGAACACGACATGCATGTCGTGCTCAATGACAACCTTGGTGATGCCGCGATCGCCAATCCGCTTCAAAAGGTCAATCGTGTTGTTGGTATCGGCCCTGGACATGCCGGCTGTCGGCTCGTCCAGCAGAAGAAGCTTCGGGTCCTGCGAC
Source organism: Roseibium sp. MMSF_3412 (assembly GCF_030733265.1). Lineage (GTDB taxonomy): Bacteria > Pseudomonadota > Alphaproteobacteria > Rhizobiales > Stappiaceae > Roseibium. Next base: position 91,355 of record NZ_JASHJI010000024.1, read on the forward strand.
AGGCACATGGCCAGTTCCAGGCGGCGCTTGTCGCCGCGCGAAAGGCTGTCGGCGACCATGTCCTTCTTTTCGACCAGGCCGACGTCTTCCAGCATGTGAAGCGCCTTGTCGCGGACTTCCGTATCCTTGCCGACATCCGCGAATGCATGCAATTTGAATTCGCCGTCGCGTTTTGCCAGCGCCGGGATCATGATGTTTTCCATCAGCGTAAGATCCCCGAAGATCTCCGGTGTCTGGAACACCCGCGAAATACCGATCTGATTGATCTCGTAGGGTTTCATCCCGGTCAGCGAGATATCGCCGAACATGACGCTTCCGGTATCCGGCACGAGCCTGCCGATCAGGCAATTGAGGAAGGTCGACTTCCCGGCTCCGTTCGGGCCGATAATCGCCTGAACAGTGCCTTCCTCGACGGAGAAGTTCACATCATTCAGGGCTCTCAGCCCGCCGAACGATTTGTTCACGCCCTCGACACGCAAGATTTCCATGTCATTTCACCTTATTCAGCTGGAGCGGCCTTGGGACGCGCAGTGGAATTCTCGTCCTTGGACGATTTGCGTTTGAAGAGCCTTCCGATCCTTTCCACGCCTTCCATGATGCCACCCGGCAGGAAGATCACGATCAGCATGAACATGATACCGAGCGTCAGGTGCCAGCCTTTCCCGATGAAGGGATGAATGACAAAGACGAGGAAATCGGCAAGACCCTGCGGAAGCGCGGCGAACCAGTCGTACAGAATGTTGTCGTTGATCTTGGAGAAGATGTTCTCGCAATACTTGATGAAGCCCGCTCCGAGCACCGGACCGATCAGGGTCCCAGCCCCGCCGAGGATCGTCATCAGGACGACTTCACCGGACGCGGTCCACTGCATGCGTTCAGCACCTGCCAAGGGATCCATCGCAACCATCAGCCCACCGGCCAGTCCGGCGTACATTCCGGAGATGACGAACGCTGCCAGCGTGTAGGGTCTGCTGTTCAGTCCGGTAAAATTCATGCGCTGCTGGTTGGATTTGACCGCACGGAGCATCATGCCGAAGGGCGAACGGAAGATCCGGATTGCCACATAGAACGCAATCATCATGACCACGGCGCACAGGTAGTACCCGGCATTGAAGGTGAACAGCCAGCCCCCCATGCTCAATTCGAAACTCTCGCGCATCGGAATGCCGAAGAAGTTCGCTGCCGGTATAGCGCCGTTTTCCGAGCTGACACCCAGAATGCGCGGATCATCAAGCGCCAGCTGCAGGCCTGTTTCGCCGTTGGTGATCGGTGTCAGCACCGAATAAGCAAGCGAAAACGACATCTGCGCGAAAGCCAGCGTCAGGATCGAGAAATAGATCCCGGACCGGCGCAGCGAGATATAGCCGACCAGCAGGGAAAACAAACCGGCGAAGACGACCGACATGAAGATCGCCGGAATGACGTTCATGGTCAAAAGCTTCATCATCCAGACACCGGCATAAGAACCGACACCCAGGAAGGCGGCATGCCCGAAACTCAGGTAGCCCGTCAGGCCGAACAGGATGTTGAAGCCAATCGCGAAGATCCCGAAAATCAGGAACCGCTGCATCAGGTCAGGATAACCGGCGTTGAACTGTGCCAGCTCGGATCCTTCCGGAAACGGGTTGAGCAGGAACGGCGCCAGCACAACGAGGAGCAAGACCAGGAAGAAGAGCGATGTATCTTTTTTGTTCAGTCCAAACATGACTCAGCTCTCCATAACGCCCTTGCGGCCCATCAGACCCCGCGGACGGGTCAGGAGGATCACGATTGCAACGAGATAAATGATGATCTGGTTGATGCCGGGCAGCAACGCGACGACTTGCGCCATGGAGGCGAAACTTTCAAGAATTCCAAGCAGGAAGCCGGCCAGAACCGCGCCCGGAAGCGAGCCCATTCCGCCGACAACAACGACGACGAAGCTCAGGACGAGGAAGTCCATTCCCATATGGTAATTCGGTGAATTGATCGGCGCATACATGACACCGGCAAGCCCGGCGACCACGGCGGCAAGCGCGAACATGACCGTAAAGCGCTTGTCGATATTGATGCCGAGCAATCCGACGGTCGACCGGTCAGCCATCCCCGCTCGAACGACCATTCCGAAGGTCGTGAACTGCAGGAAGGCGAACACGGCACCGATGATGACCGCGGCGAACAGGAAGTAAACAATGCGCCAGTACGGATAGATGATGATATTCGGATCCATGCCGAGCATCGCACCGAAATCAAGGCTGCCGGCGAACACGTCGGGCGCCGGGGTCGGGATCGGATTGGCACCGAAGAAGTACTTGATGATCTCCTGCAGCACGATGGCGAGGCCGAAAGTCACCAGGATCTGGTCCGCGTGCGGACGCTTGTAGAAATACTTGATCAGGCCGCGTTCCATGAGGAGCCCGACCAGCGCCATGATCGGTATGGAAAACAGGATCGCCAGCGGGACCGACCAGTCTATTATCGCCGCCCCCGTCTCCGGCCCGAACCAGGCTTCGACATAGGGTGTTTCGACCTTCAGGGGATTGCCGAGAAAATCCTTCTGGGTCTCATCGATCGTCACGAACGACAATGAGAGCAGACGGCTCAGCGTGACCGCGCAGAACGCCCCGATCATGAACAGCGCGCCGTGGGCGAAGTTCACCACGCCGAGCGTTCCGAAAATGAGGGTAAGGCCCAACGCGATCAGCGCGTAGGCTGACCCCTTGTCGAGACCGTTCAGAATTTGAAGAAGTATCGCGTCCATCGCTATCAACTCGGATCATCAGCGCGAGTCAAAATCCCCAACCACGCACTATTTCTAATATAAAGGGACAGGGCGAAGACCGCCCCGTCCCTCCGTTTTCATGGATATTAAGCGCCCGGGTTACAGGTTCCCAGCGCACCGCCCGCGAACTGCGGATGATCCGGCGGATAGGTGACCTGAGCAGCCGGTGTCACTTCGACGATTTCCAGAAGGTCGAATGCGGAGCTCGGGTTTTCCTTACCCTTCACGACCAGGACGTCCTTGAAGCACTGGTGGTCTTCAGCCCTGTAGAGCGTCTTGCCGTTGCCCAGACCGTCGAACTCGAAACCTTCGAGGGCTTCGACAACACCGCACGGGTTGAACGTACCGGCACGCTCACATGCATCTGCATAGAGGAGAGCCTGAACGTAGGTCGTGTGGGCTGCCTGGCTCGGCGGGAAGCCGTATTTCTGACCGAACGACTGAACGAATGCCTTGGAGCCTTCGTCCTGAAGCGACCAGTGCCAGTTGGTGGAACCGAAGATGCCCTTAACGTTTTCACCGGCACCCTTTGCCATCAGGCGGGAATACAGCGGAACGATGATCTCGAAGTTCTTGCCGTTCACCTGCTTGTCGCGCAGACCGAACTGAACGGCGTTGGTGAGCGAGTTCACCATGTTGCCGCCGTAGTGGTTCAGCACGAGCACGTCAGCATCGGACTGCAGAACCGGCGTGATGTATGCCGAGAAATCCGTTGCCGCCAGAGGCGTCTTGACGGTTTCGACCGTTTCCCAACCCAGAGATTCCGTGGATTCACGAACAGCCTGCTCGGTGGTGTAACCCCAGTTGTAGTCCGCGGTCAGGTGATAAGCCTTACGGTCATCGCCATATGCGTTCTTGAGAACCGGAGCCAGTGCGGCACCGGACATGTAGGAGTTGAAGAAGTGACGGAAGCCGTTGGCTTTCTTGTCTTTACCGGTGGTGTCGTTGGAGTGGGTCAGACCGGCCATGAAGATGACGCCCGCTTCCTGGCAGAGCGCCTGCACGGCAACCGCCACGCCGGAGGACGAACCACCGGTGATCATGATAGCGCCGTCTTTTTCGATCATGGACTTCGCCGATGCGCGCGCCGCATCAGACTTGGTCTGTGTGTCACCCGTGACATACTCGACCTTCTTGCCAAGGATACCATTGCCCTTGAGCGCCTTGGACGAGAACGTGTTGAGCATGCCGCCGTCGCCTTCACCGTTCAGGTGCTCGACTGCGAGCTGGTATGCGCGCAGTTCGTCGGCACCCTCATCCGCGTAAGGGCCTGTTTGGGGCACGTTGAAACCCAGTGTCACCGTCGCGCCGGTCGGCTCATTCAGGTAGCCGGCAGACCATGCACGGCTCGTGAAGATCGTTGGCATCGCAAGGGCGCTGCCGCCAAGGGCACCAGCACGCAAGATCGAACGACGATTTAGGGGTTTACGTATTAAACTCATACTTTCCTCCCAGAAAGGATCGGTGCGCCCCCTTCGGACGCACCTGCAGTAGCTGTACAGCCGCTAGCAGTTCTGGAGTGTTCCCCGACCGGATAACCGGATCCTCAACGTCAAAACCGCAAGCTGGAAGGACTGTAGAAAAAGTCATTACAAATCAGCAATACGACTATCGGATCGTGCCGGCTCAACACTTTATTAGACTTTCGAAGTATTCATGCGTCAAAATTTGTAAAAAGACTTTTTGATTTTGCAGCGCAAAATCCTTTTTCATTATTATTTTTAGCGCTTTAATCTATTTTATGTTGCGTCGCAAAATTACTACTGACTGGTGCCTAATTTTTAGAACCTGATCAACTGCTTAGACCAAAGTTGCACGCACGCACGTCCAATAGGTTGTGCCAAACAAAATTGACGCGCAACAAGGCCTCGCAGTAATGTCCAGAAACCAAACTCGCCGCCTAAATTTTCATCAGGAATCTGCTTCATGTCCTTCATCGAGTCGCTCGAGGAACTACACTCCCACTATGGCGTTGCCGGTGAGGCCTCGACCATAAAGGAGATCGATTTTCTCAGCGGTCATTACCGCAGTATCGTCGAATCATCGTCCTTTTGCGCCCTGTCGACCTGCGGCCCGGAGGGTCTTGACTGTTCTCCGCGTGGAGACGAGGGAAGCGTCGTGCGGATCGAGGACGAGAAAACGCTGCTGATGCCGGATCGGCGCGGAAACAATCGCGTCGATTCGCTCCGCAATATTGTCCGCGACCCGCGCGTGTCGCTGATGTTCATGATCCCCGGCTGGAACAACGTGCTCAGGATCAACGGCAAGGCCGGGATTTCGGTCGATCCGGATCTTCTGGCGTCCTTCGACATGGAGGGGCATCTGCCTCGCTCGGTGATCGTGATCACCATCGAGGCTGTCTATTTCCAGTGCGCCCGCGCCATCATGCGCGCCGGGCTCTGGAAGAAAGAAAATCTCAGCGAGAACGGCTCCCTGCCCTCGCCGGGCATGATCATGCAGGAGATCAAGCAAGGCTTCGACGGTGAAACCTATGATGCGGAATGGCCGGGCCGCGCTGCAAAAAGCATGTGGTAGCACATGAAAAAGCGGCCTCACCAGCCATGATCCGACAACCGCCATCGCCATCCTCCGGGCCGTACGTTGCGACCCGTCCGCTCTCATTTTCCGATGACCCTTGGCTGACAGCCCTTTTCACTCCATATCTGCACAAACGACAGACCGTTTCTATTTGAGGATCACCATGACCACCAATCCGGTGCTTGCCGACTGGGACACCCCGTTCGAACTCCCCCCGTTTGACCGGATTGAACCTGGTCACTTCGAGGAAGCCTTTGAAAAAGCCATGGCGGAAGCCCGCCGGGAAAGCGATGCGATTGCCGGGCAGAGCAGCGAACCGGATTTTCAAAACACGATTGCCGCCCTGGAAAAATCAGGCGAGCAACTGACAAGGGTTGCACGCACGTTTTACAATCTCTCCAGTGCGCATACCAACCAGATGCTGCAGAAGGTCGAGCGTGACGTCGCGCCTAAGCTTGCCAAACACTCTTCGGACCTGCTGCTCAACGAGAAACTCTACAATCGCGTTGCCGCGCTTTGGGGGCAGCGCGATTCGCTCGGACTGTCGGCCGAAGACGCAAAGGTGCTGGAGCGGTATCACAAGATGTTCCAGCGCGCCGGCGCCGGACTGGACGACACCGGCAAGAACCGAATGGCCGAGATATCACAGCGGCTGGCAACGCTCGGAACGCGTTTTTCCCAGAATATCCTGAAAGACGAGTCGGACTATCAGCTCGTGCTGGAAACGGAAGAAGACCGTGCCGGGCTGCCGGACTTCCTTTTGACCGCCGCTGCCGAAGCAGCGCGCGAGCGCGGTCTTGAAGGCAAGCATGTGATCACGCTGTCAAGGTCAAGCATCGAACCGTTCCTCCAGTTTTCGACCAACCGCCGGCTGCGTGAAGAAGCGTTTAGCGGATGGAGTTCCCGCGGCGAATTGGAGGGAGAAACCAACAACGAAGACATCATTGCCGAAACGCTCGCCCTGCGCGCGGAGAAAGCCCGGCTGCTCGGTTTTGACAACTTCGCCCAATACAAGCTCGATGACACGATGGCGAAGACGCCAGCGAATGTGCGTGAGCTTTTGACCAAGGTCTGGGAACCGGCTGTTTCGCAGGCGCGTGAGGAACAGGAAAAGCTTGCCGAAATGGCGGCGAGCGTCGGTGAAAACCACGCGATTGCAGCGTGGGACTGGCGCTTTTATGCCGAAAAGGTCCGCAAGGCGGAACATGATCTCGACGAAGCCGAGTTGAAACCGTACCTGCAGCTGGAAAACATGATCGAAGCGGCCTTCGACACCGCGACCCGCCTGTTCGGCGTGACCTTCAGGGAGCTGGACGGCATGCCCGTCTATCACCCGGATGTCCGCGTTTATGAGGTTCTCGGACCCGGCGGCAATCATGTCGGGCTCTTCCTTGGCGACTATTTCGCGCGGCCTTCGAAACGGTCCGGTGCGTGGATGACCGCTTTCCGCTCGCAGCACAAGCTGGACGGAGACGTCACACCGATCATCGTCAATGTGATGAACTTCTCGAAGGGGGCTCCGGGCGAGGCAACACTGCTCACGTTTGACGATGCGCGGACCCTTTTTCACGAATTCGGCCACGGTCTGCACGGACTGCTTTCCAACGTGACCTATCCGATGATTTCCGGGACAAGCGTTGCGCGCGATTTCGTCGAACTGCCGTCGCAGCTCTATGAACACTGGCTCTCCGAGCCGGACGTGCTGTCGAGATTTGCGACCCATTACAAGACCGGCGAGACGATGCCGGCAGAACTGCTGGAGAAGCTTCTGGCCGCCGCCAATTTCAATCAGGGTTTCGCGACCGTGGAATACACGGCCTCTGCACTGATGGATCTGGAACTGCACTTGCTGGACGAACCCGCCAACCTCGACATCAGGTCATTTGAAAAGGCGGAACTCGGCAAGATCGGGATGCCTGACGCCATCACGATGCGTCACCGCATTCCACACTTCCAGCATGTGTTTTCCGGAGACGGCTATTCCGCCGGGTACTACAGCTACATGTGGTCCGAGGTCATGGACGCGGATGCGTTCGGCGCGTTCGAGGAAGCGGATGACATTTTTCACCCCGAAACTGCGGCGCGGCTGCACAAACACATCTATTCTGCCGGCGGCCTGCCCGACCCGGAAGAGACCTACCAGGCATTCCGGGGTCGTCCGCCGAAAATCGACGCCCTCTTGAAAAAGCGCGGATTTGCGGCCTGAATAGCGGCCGGTCGGTGCGTAACCGGCCGGTTTTGACTGTTCAGGGACCTATCAATGATAAAACCGATGGCGCCGCCACCCGAACCGACCACAGGCCTGTTGAAGTTCTGTCTCGCGATCAGCGGCCTGACCGGCGCGCTCGGTGTTGTTTCACTGGCATTGGCCGCCCACGCGGACGGGTCCGCTTCGCTTGGAACGGCAGCGCGCATGCTGATGTTTCACGCCCCTGTCTTCCTCGCGATCGGTATTCTTGCCCAAATCCGCAAGGTGCTGCTTCTTCCCGTGACTGCCCTGTTTCTCTTTTTGGGTCTGACCCTTTTCTGCGGTGACCTTTTCAGCCGCGCATTCCTGGGCAGCCGCCTGTTTCCGATGGCTGCACCTGTTGGCGGCATGTTCCTGATCGTGGGATGGATCTCACTTGCACTTGGTGCGTTCAAGATCGTTCCGCGTCAATCCTGAAACGGGTTTGTTCATTCCATCGATCCTGAAGCTGATCAGGTTTGGTCACCAACCAGTCTCGGATCTTCAATGCGAGTGAACAACCTTTTGGGATTCCACTCCTAGCCTTTCAGGCGCTCCGCGTGCCAGGCCACGTGATCGCGGGCAAAGCTTGCAACGAAGTAATAGGAATGATCGTAGCCCTCCTGAAGCCGGTAGCAATGGGCCGTGCCCGTCTCGATGAGCGACGTAGCCAGTGCGGCCGGTCTCAAAAGCTCCAGAAACTGATCGTCGGCCCCCTGGTCGACGAGGACGTCTCCAACCCAGCCCTTGTCCTTCAACAGCAATGACGCGTCATGGGAGCGCCAGAGACTTTCGTCGGTTCCAAGATACGCGCCAAGCTGTTTCTTCCCCCAGTCCGAGGACGACGGATTGGAGATCGGCGCGAAGGCGGACAGAGACTGATACTGGCCCGGATACTTCATCGCGAGGGTAAGCGCCCCATGCCCACCCATCGAGTGGCCGGTGATGCCCTGATGCACGGTGACCGGAAAGTTCTCGGTTACAAGATCCCGCAACTCACCGGCAATGTAAGTCTCCATCTGGAAATGGGGAGACCAGGGCTCCTGTGTGGCGTTGACATAGAATCCGGCTCCCTGACCGAGATCGTAGGCCTCGTCGTTTGCGATCCCCTCGCCGCGCGGGCTGGTGTCGGGGAAGACAATAGCGATGCCGAACTCGGCCGCGTGTGCCTGAAGTCCCGCCTTGGTCATTGCGTTTTCATGGGTGCAGGTCAGCCCTGACAGATACCAGAGGCAGGGAATCGGTCCTTCCTGGGCCTGAGGCGGCAGATAAACCGCGAATGTCATTTCGCATCCGCAGGCCTCCGAATCGTGAGAATAGACACCCTGTACGCCGCCGAAAGCCTTGTTTTCCGAAATGGTTTTCATGATTTCCTGCCTGTTGGAAGACAGAGAGCCGCTTCGAAACCGAAACAGCTCTCATGCCGGAACATAGTCTGACCGGGTCGCTCCCTCGTTCCCTGCTTTCAATCCGGCGCCGGAGGACCCGGGACCGGGAATGCCCCGGTCCCCAGGGATCAATAGAGAACGACGGATCGGATGGATTCGCCCGCATGCATGAGGTCGAAGCCCTTGTTGATGTCTTCGAGCGGCATGGTGTG
>NZ_JASHJI010000025.1 GCF_030733265.1 Roseibium sp. MMSF_3412
GTGAAGGTCTCCGTTGCGGTTTCCTCATCGCCCAGATCGTCGAACGCACCGTTCTGGTCATAGGAGAACGTGCCGTCCGCATTGACCGTCAGCAGCGCACCGGAGTCCAGCACGATCTGAGACCCCACCGACGCCGACGAGCCGTTGACAGAAGCGATCGAAAGTGCGTCACCGTCCGCATCCGTGTCATTGGCCAGAAGGTTCTCGCCCGTGAGCAGACCGTCCTCGTCGACCGTGTAGCCGTCATTTTCGGCATCGGGTGCGGTGTTTTCATCGGCCTCAAGCGTGTCGAGGATTGACTGGTAGCTGACCGTTTGATCCGCAAAGCCCAGCCATTCGACCGTGATGTCAACGAGATCGACCGCGACATTGATCACCTGAAGGAATGACCCGCTGACCGCGAAGCTGTAATCGGAAAGATTGCCTGCGAAGAGCACGGTGTCCGAACCCGACCCGCCCAGATAAGTGTCCGAGCCCTCACTGTCGTGGAAGGTGTCGTTGCCGCCATTTCCGCTCAGGACGTTGTTTGCGCTGTTACCGTAGAATGTTTCAGAACCGGCTCCGCCGATCGCATTTTCAATGACAGTGCCTTCCGCGATCGTCAGGTTGCCCGTGCGCCCGCCGATATTGGATGCCGTGACGGACGTGGACTGACTGTCATTCGCGATGAGACTGATCAGCGAGTTGTTGCCGTAGCCCGAGAGGTCGAGCGTATCGATGCCGCCACCATCGACAAGTGTCGACGCCGTCTTGTTGGCATAACTCGACCACTGGGCCCAGATGTCACTGACATCCGAGGTCACCGTCGTGTTGAAGCCCCACGTCGTGTTTTCCGTGAACGCATTGGCGACCCCGAACCCCTGGGAGCCGTAGATTGCGTCGAGAGCCATCCAGTCGACGGACATCGGTGTCTGCAAGAGAGCACCGGAAGCATCGACATTGGTGTTCTCGCCCTGGCTGAAATAGGACATCATTGATGCCTGCCAGCTGTCGTTGGCGAAGTTGTTGCTCTGACCGAAGGTCGCCGATCCGTTGTAATTGCCCTGGTGACCCAAGCCGAGCGCGTGGCCGATTTCGTGGAAGATCGTCTGGAGCGTGTAGTCGTTATAGGTCGATGTGCCGCCCGACCATGAACTGGCGACATTCACATAACTCGTCGCGATGGTGCCGTTGCTGTAGTAGCTGTAATTCGCCCAGGCGCCGGACGAGTTGTCGCTGAAGAAGAAATCGACCTGAGACGTGCTTGTCGACGTCGTTTCCTCGAAATCGATGCCTAGGGTTGCCTCGAAAAGCTTGAAAGCCTCGCGCACCAGCACCTTGCGGTCTTCGGTGATGCCGTTGCTGTCCGAAGAAAAACCGGAAACGTTGTAGTAGAGCACGCCGTTATTGGCGTCGGTGCCCGATGAACCGAGATTGTGCGACAGTGTTCCATCGGAATTGGATGTATTCAAACCCTTGTCGGCCCAGTAACCGCTGGTCAGGTAGTCGGCCATATCGCCGAGCGTCGCTGTTGCCGCTGACGCTCCGGCTGTGTTCATGCCACCTTCGGAGTCGGCGTTGAGCGTGACACTGTCCTCTTCTCGGGCGCCGCAGCCGGGACATGGACACGTCTGGTCATGAAGGATGACGCCATCTTCGCCGACAACGGGTGCAAATGCGGAAAAGACTGCATCCGTTGCGCCGTCTTCACCTTCCCGGGTGCCGGTTTCTTCCGATTGAGAGGACGCGTTGTCAGGTGCGGTTTCGGCATCCGGAGCTGGCTGGCCGATGCTTGTGTCGTGTCCCTCCGGCTGACTTGCAGGAGCACCGTCGTCTCGCTCCCCTTCGAAAAGCGCATCGAGCAGTTTCTTGACAGGTCCGGCCGCGTCGTCTGCGTTCTCATTGCCTGAAGCGGCTCTGAGACCCGGGCCGCTGTTTTCCGCGTTGACTGCGGAGTTGCCCTCACCCGATGAGAATATGGTTTTCCAGGCTGGCTTGTCTCCGAGAAACTGCACCCAGTTTGCCGCAACAGAGCCTTCGGAAGCCTCATCGCTCAAACGCTCATCAATCGCGGAGATGCCTTGCGCCAGCTCCGACTGCCATTGTCCGGACTTGAATTTTGTCGCCAGGGAGAAATCAAATGCGGCCCTGGGGATGACTGGCCCGTTTTTGAAACCGAAGGAAAATGCCGGATGCATGCAGCCTCGCAAAACAGATTGCTCAAGAACCGCTTGTTCAAAATTTCCAAGCAGCTACCAATAATTTTGTTTGAGGCAATCAAAACATTCCACCAACTTCGGGTATACTAGATCAAGAAATACAAAGTATACTTTTTTAAAATTTGACTCTTTTTTTCGAATTATGTTTCTTTTTCATAGTTAAATTATTGTAAATTCGATCAAGTAAACTTACTGACACTCAGAAAGTGCCTTGAAAGGTTTGAATTTTTGATTTGGCACGGCAGTATTTTTACCAATGATTAGGGTCGTATCTGTTTCCTCCCATCCTGTATCGGCACTGCAGCGGGTCGCGTAAAGGCAGAAAATAAATCCAAAAAAGTCCGAATTTCCCGGTTTTCGCCCATTCATTTTTGCTCTCCAAGGCCCCGCACGCGGCCCCGGCCATTGCAATAAGAGCGTCCCGGAATGACGCTATTGCGGCGTCGACAAATATTGTATACAAGCGCGCACAATAAATATCCGCTAAAACAGGTGCCGGAGCACACCCTTTTTCAGATCCCGCCCCCGACCAAACGAGGCAGACCCGTCCATGTCAAAGATCAAAGTCGACAAACCCGTCGTGGAACTCGATGGTGACGAGATGACGCGCATCATCTGGGCTTTCATCAAGGACAAGCTGATCCACCCCTACCTTGATGTCGACCTTCTCTATTACGACCTCTCGATTCAGAAGCGTGACGAGACGGACGACCGGATCACCGTCGACGCCGCCAACGCAATCAAGGAACACGGGGTCGGTATCAAATGCGCCACCATCACACCCGATGAAGCCCGTGTTGAAGAATTCGGCCTGAAACGCATGTACCGGTCCCCGAACGGTACCATCCGCAACATCCTTGGCGGTGTGATCTTTCGTGAACCCATCATCATGCAGAACGTGCCGCGCCTCGTGCCGGGATGGACTCAGCCGATCATCGTTGGCCGTCATGCGTTTGGCGACCAGTACAGGGCGACCGACTTCACCTTCCCCGGCAAGGGAAAGCTGACCATCAGGTTTGTCGGCGAGGATGGAACCGAGATCGAGCGGGACGTATTCGATGCGCCCTCCTCCGGTGTTGCGATGGCCATGTACAATCTGGACGACTCGATCCGCGATTTCGCGCGGGCGTCCCTGAACTACGCACTCCAGCGCAAGGTTCCGTGCTATCTGTCCACCAAGAACACAATCCTCAAGGCCTATGACGGCCGTTTCAAGGATCTGTTCCAGGACATTTATGATGCCGAATTCAAGGAGCACTATGATGAGGCCGGCATCTGGTACGAACACCGCCTGATCGACGACATGGTCGCCTCTTCGCTTAAATGGTCCGGCGGCTACGTCTGGGCCTGCAAGAACTATGATGGCGATGTCCAGTCCGACACGGTTGCCCAGGGTTTCGGCTCTCTCGGCCTGATGACGTCGGTCCTGATGACGCCGGACGGCAAGACCGTCGAGGCCGAAGCCGCCCACGGCACGGTCACCCGCCACTACCGCCAGCACCAGAAGGGCGAGAGCACATCGACAAACTCGATCGCCTCGATCTTTGCCTGGACAAGAGGTCTGGCACACCGCGCCAAACTCGACGGCAACGATGAACTGGCCAGGTTTGCACGTACACTGGAAACGGTTTGCATCGACACGGTCGAATCCGGATTCATGACCAAGGACCTCGCCCTGCTCGTCGGGCCGGACCAGGGCTGGCTGACCACGACCGGGTTCCTCGACAAGATCGATGAAAATCTTGCAAGGGCGATGAACGCGAACTGAGCGGCAACGCCCAAAGCGACAGGATGTGACCCACGTCCTGTTTCCAGGCAGAGAATGAGGTTAGGTTTCCGGCAAAGCTCAGGCCACTTCATCTGGGCACCAAATCGAAGCACGTGCAGATACATCGCACACAAGCGAATGAGGGACACCGTGATCGAACTGTTCGGCGCCGACTATTCCGTTTACGTGCGCTCCGCGCGCCTGGCACTTGAAGAAAAGGGACTGGACTACACCCTCTCGCCGATTGACGTGTTCGCGCCCGAAGGCGTTTCGGAAGACTATCTTGCGCTTAACCCGTTCGGAAAGATCCCGGCGTTCAGACACGACGGTTTCGTTCTCTTTGAGACCAGTGCCATTCTTCGCTATGTGGACGAGGCGTTCGACGGACCCTCTTTGCAGCCCTCGGCTGTTCGTGAAAGGGCGGTCATGAACCAGATCCTCTCGATCCTCGATTCTTTTGCCTACCGGACATGCGTCTGGGAGATTTATGTCGAACGCGTTGCCAAGACCCGGGATGGCAGCACCGCCGACGAGGTCAGGATTTCCTCAGCGCTCGGTGAAGCGCGAACGATCGTCAGCACACTGGAAAGATTGCTCGAACCCGGACCCTTCATGCTTGGAAGCCGGCCATCTCTGGCAGATTGCCACGCCGCTCCGATGCTGCACCTCTTCGCGCAGGCCGAGGAAGGCGCGATGCTCTTGAAAAGAGCGCCCGGTCTGGCGAACTGGCTGGACAACATGCGCTCACGGCAGAGTTTTCAAGATACCGCGCCGCGCCAGAGCCCCGAATAGCCCTCACACGCCAAGCGCAAAGTCGAGTGCGGCCTTCGCATGAAGCGCCGTCGTGTCGAAAGCCGGAATTTCAAAGTCTTCCTGCGAAACCAGCAGCCCGATTTCCGTGCAGCCGAAAATCACGCCGTCCGCGCCGGCCCCGGTTTCCTTCTTTACGATGTCCAGGAAAGTCTGCTTGGAATCCGCCCAGATCTCTCCCTGGCAGAGCTCCTCATAAATGATCCGGTGGATTTCAGCCCTGTCGTCCGCGCCGGGAACCGTGACGGAAACACCGTGGTTGCGCGCCAGGTGCCCCTTGTAGAAATCCTGCTCCATCGTATAGGCCGTTGCCAGCAGCAACGGACGGGAACACCCTGCCTCCCGGATGGCCGGCGCAGTTGCATCCGCGATGTGAAGGAGCCGGATATCGATTGCGTCCTGAACCTCTTCAGCCATCTTGTGCATGGTGTTGGTGCAGATGACGAGACACTCCGCGCCGCCCCGTTCCATTTGCCGGGCTGCGCTCACCATGGCTTCGGCCGCGCTGTCCCAGTCACCTGCCGCCTGAAAGGCCGCGATCTCGGCGAAATCGAAGGACCATGTCAGGCACTTGGCGGAATGCAGACCGCCCAACCTCGCACGCGCCATCCTGTTCAGATACTGATAATAGGTGACTGTGCTTTCCCAGCTCATTCCACCAAGCAAGCCAATGGTTTTCATGTTAGCGTTTCCGGGTTTCAAGGAGCTTTTCTTTTCGAGTCGGATGTCAGGGAAATCCATTATGCACAAGACTTTGTGGCCCAGTGGGCACTTGATAAATTTTCACAGCCTTGCAATCGCGATCTTGAGTCTGTTGCTGTTGGCGGGTTCCACCTTAGGCGGCGTCGCGCAGTCCGTCTACGAACCGCCGCGCGGTTCTGCGGAACGGCGCGAGATCCTCGACGCGGTCCGGCCGATGGTGGAAGCGCGCGTCGGCCCGCCGGTTGAGTTCGTTGTCGGCTGGATGCGGTCCGGGGCAGGCTGGGCTTTCGTCAATGTCAATCCGCAGCGTCCTGGCGGCGGCAAGATCGATCCGTTTCTGACCACATTCGCCAGCCAGGCGGAATACATGGACGGTCTCTCCACCTATGCGCTGCTGCGGTATCAGTATAATCGCTGGAACCTGGTCGATTTCGTGGTAGGCCCGACCGACGTGTTCTGGCAAGGCGATCCGCTCTATGCGCAGGTTCCACTCGGACTGACGCCTTATTGAACCGGCGATCCGCCCCGCTTGGGGCCTGTTTCAGGATTGTTTGGGAGGGTCGGCCGCGGTGTCTTTTTCGAAAGACAGTTCCGGTTCGTCGCCGCCTTCGTTCGAAGAGGCATAGACACCTGCCTGGTGCAGCTCTTCTTCGGCCAGTTCTCCCAGCACCTTCTTGCCTTCATGGACGCGCTCACGTGCCTCGTCCATGATCTTCTTGCCAAGCGAGGCATCCTTGTCCAGCAGGCGGTGCAGCGCTTCCGATTCAAGAACAAGCAACTGGCAGTCGCGATAGGCGGTCACGGTTGCTGTTCGGCGGCTCTGGTTGATGAGAGCCAGCTCGCCGAAAAAGCTTCCCTCACCGAGATAGACCGTGTCGTGCTTGAGGTTGATGGCAACCTCACCTTCCGAAATGAAGTACATTCTGTCCGCAACGTCGCCCTGGGCGGCGATGATCCCGCCCTTGCGGACCGTCTGGGCCTGCAGAAGCTTCGACACTTCGGCAATTTCGGTTGCCGTCAGATCCTCAAAGAGCGGCACGCGCGCCACCATGGACCAGGTCACCACGAAATCGCGCGAGTGGATCTCGCGCGCAAAGGCCGACGCAATGATCCCGACCGGCAACGCGATCAGGCCATAGCCCATTAGCATGACGAAGCTGCCGAGCAGTTTGCCAAGGTTGCTGACCGGGACGACATCGCCGTAGCCAACGGTGGTTATGGTGGTGATCGCCCAGTACATGCCGTGGAGAATGCTGCGGAATTTTTCCGGCTGAACATTGTGCTCGACAAGATACATCAGCGTGGCCGACAGGAGGATCACGCCAAAGATGATCATGCTTGATCCGAGCAACGCCTTCCGCTCACCGACAACGGCCGAAATCAGCGACCTGAGCGCGGGGGAATAGCGGGCAAGTTTCAGGAACCGCAACAGGCGCAGGATCACGACAATCGTGACCGCCTGATTGGGCAGGAACAGAACGAACAGGAGCGGCAACGCGCCAATCAGGTCGATGATCGCGTCCGGATGAACGGCATAGCGCAGACGCGACCAGAGCGGGCCATACCGGCGGAGCGGCGGGTGAAGGTCGGCGACATAGATCCGCAGCACGTATTCCACCAGAAATACGAAACCACTGCCAAGCTGGACAAAGCGAAGGTGATGGCCGAGCGTGGTGCGGACCTGCGGAACGGTTTCCAGAACAGCAAGCACAATGTTCAACAGAATCAGAAAGACCAAGAAATGGCGCAGCGAACGCGCTGCAACCCGTCTTTTGCCTGTGTCTTCAAGCACTTCATAAAGTGCCCGCTTCAAGCTTTGGTCCTGCACCGCCTGCTCCACTCTGGCATCCCGCACATTCATGAATAGCCCAACATCGGCCTGTGAACCAAGAATTCTGTGAGCGGTTGCAGCGAAAACAAAAACTTGCCCGACATAAAACTGATATCAAACAGGTCAGAACCGTTACTGATTCTGGGAGATCGAAATTACAAGGTTACTTTCGATATCTGGTGAAGACCCTGCCGCCCCCAGGCCGGAAAATCGAGCTTCGTCACGGAACGGGAGTATCGATTTACTGCGCTTTGTCGGCGCGATCGGTATCATTCAGTTTCACTGCGATGTGGCCGGTGGCTGGATCGGTCTGGCGGCACTGCCGATGTTTATCATGCTGCTGGTGTACTACGGTGCCGGCAAACCAATCGCACAACAGGCAAGGCGTTTGCTCTTGCCCTGGCTTGCCTGGAGCGCGATCTATGCGTGTCTCAAATACACACGCAGCATCATCAACGGCGCGCCTCTTTCAAGCGAATTTGCCCCCTGGATGGTTCTGACCGGAACGTCATTGCATCTTTGGTTCCTGTCTTTCTCATTTCTGTTTCTTCTGCTTTGCGTGCTGGTGCCGGAGCGAACACCAACGCCCCTTCTCACGCTTGTTTGCGTCATACTCTCCGGTGCGTCCCTTTGGGTCAGCAACACGGCCAACCTGCTGATTCCGCTGGTGCAGTGGATGCCCGTCATTCCTGCCGCGTTCGCCGGTCTGCTGATGCAACGTTTCTCGCATCAAACCGTTGTTCCGGCCGCCCTGGGATGCAGTGCGATCGTTGCGTTATTTTTTGGCCTGGACACGATGACACCCCAACTCGCGATAGCCGGCCTGGCCGTCGCGCTCGCAGTCGCAATTCCAATGCGGCAAACAAAATTGGTCGATACCTTGTCCGGACTGTCGCTCGGAATGTATCTGGTTCATCCCGCCGTGATGGTGTTCATCCTTATCTTCGTCGCCAAGGACGCGGTTTTGTTCTTCCCGCTCGTTCTACTCGGTTCAATTCTGATCACGGCCCTGCTCAAACGGTTTGCGCCTGCAATCGTTTAGGCTGCGGGCAGCGGCATCGAAGCCCTTGCGGTAACGAATAATGGGAACTGAGATCTTCCGGGTCTTGTTTTGACAGGATCTCAAAAATGCCGGCAGCGTTTGTTTTCGCGAAAGCCGGTTCCTCAAAAGGTCACGCGCTTCCCATTCGATCACGCCGTTCGCGCAAAGCTGTGAGAATCCGGCGTCCCAATGTGATTGGGCAAAATTGTCGCAGATCCTATCTCTAGGACACGGACCCAGAAATGAGGCTGAAATGGTTTGAGGCGGCTTGCTTCTCGTCAAGGAGCGGATGCGCAGGGAATGGAGTTCATTTTCAAGCCTTTCGCAACGCCGAGGAGAAGAAAGCCGGTCAAATCCGAAGAACATGGAAATGGCTTCGCCCCGTGGCGTCAGCGTGCTCGACCGGGCAGGAAGCCCGCTCCGCGCACCCTTCCTAACGGGATTTCGCCATTTCACATGCGATCTCAGTCTCATTTATGGGTCCGTACCCTGACGTGGGCACAACCGACAAGGAGAATGAGATGACGATTGAAACGAACAAAGCCCGTGCCGCAGAGACTTCACCGCATCACGTGGTTCTGAAAATGCTGATTGTCTCGACTTTTGCATCCGCCGCCGCCTTGGCTTTGGCTGCAGCACTGCATTGAACCAACTCCAGCATTTCCCAATGAAAAAAGCGTGCCGTTCAGGCACGCTTTTTCATTTTCAGCTGCCGGAAGCGCTGACTACAGACCGGCGAGATGAGACTCGATCGCCTCGATCGCGGAGCCTGCCTTTGAGCCATCCGGGCCACCAGCCTGCGCCATGTCCGGCCGTCCGCCGCCGCCACGGCCGCCGAGGGCTTCAGAGCCGATCCGGACAAGGTCGACAGCGCTGACTTTCTCGGTCAGGTCACCCGTGACGGCTGTCACGATCGCAGCTTTGCCGTCTTCGGCCACACTGATCAGGATGACGACGCCGGATCCCAATTGGGTCTTGGCTTCATCGGCCATACCCTTCAGATCCTTCGGGTTGATCCCCTCAACGGCGCGCGCCATGACCTTGAACGCACCGGCATCCTTCACGGGTTGAGAGCCATCACCGCCGCCGCCCATGGCGAGTTTTTTCTTGGCGTCTGAGAGTTCTTTTTCAAGTTTGCGGCGCTCGTCGACAAGCTGCGCAACCCGGGCCGGAACATCATCCGCGCCGATTTTCAACAAGGCTGCGATCCCGCGCATGCGCTTGTCCTGCGCGTCGAGATAGGCACGGGCCTCGGCGCCGGTCAGAGCCTCGATGCGGCGCACACCGGCCGCAACCGCACTTTCCGAAACAAGCGTGACAAGCCCGATATCTCCGGTGCGCCTGACATGCGTTCCACCGCACAGTTCCAGCGAATAGGGCTTGCCTGACTTGTCGCCGTGCAGCGCCGTTCCCATGGAGACAACGCGCACTTCCTCGCCGTATTTTTCCCCGAAGAGGGCCATCGCGCCGGCTTCGATTGCATCGTCAACCGCCATCAGCCGGGTCTCGACCGGTGCGTTCTGCAGGATGATCTCGTTGGCAAAGGTTTCCACCGTCCCCAGTTCGCCATCGTCCATGGGCTTGGGATGCGAAAAATCGAACCGCAGCCGGTCAGGTGAAACCAGCGACCCCTTCTGGACAACATGACTGCCCAGAACCTCGCGCAGCGCTTCATGTACCAGGTGCGTCGCAGAGTGATTGGCACGAACCGCGCTGCGGCGCGCATGATCGACCTTGAGTTCCAGCGCCAGTCCGGCAACCAGTTCGCCTTCCTCGACAGTCACTGAATGCACGAACAGGCCATCGGCCTTTTTCTGCGTGTTTGTCACAGACACTCTCAAACCGGGCGCGAGCATCACGCCGGTGTCGCCGACCTGACCGCCGCTTTCTCCGTAAAAGGGCGTCTGGTTGAGGACGACGAAGCCGCTGTCACCCGCCGAAAGCTTGTCGATTTCCTTGTCTTCCAACGCAAGCGCGGCAACGACCCCTTCTGCACTCTCCGTTTCATAGCCGAGGAAGTCCGTTGCTCCGTGCTTCTCCTTGAGCGCAAACCAGACGGCTTCCGTCGCGGCGCCGCCCGACCCGGACCAGGCCGCACGGGCCTCTGCTTTCTGCCGCTCCATGGCAGCGGCAAATCCGTCCGTATCAACGGAAATGTCGCGCACGCGCAGCGCGTCCTGGGTGAGATCAAGCGGAAACCCGTATGTGTCGTAGAGCTTGAAGGCGGTTTCCCCATCCAGCTGACCGCCGGCGGTCAGATCTTCCGTTGCACTGTCGAGAAGTCCGAGGCCGCGTTCCAGTGTCTTGCGGAACCGTGTCTCCTCAAGCTTCAGCGTTTCGGTGATCAGGTCTTCCGCCCGGGACAATTCCGGATAGGCCCGCCCCATCTCGCGCACGAGAGCCGGCACAAGCTTGTGCATGAGCGGCTCGCTCGCCCCCAGAAGATGTGCATGGCGCATGCCCCGCCGCATGATCCGGCGCAGCACATATCCCCTGCCCTCGTTTGACGGCAGCACGCCGTCGGCGATCAGGAAGCTTGTAGAGCGCAGATGGTCGGCAATGACCCTGTGACTGCCGAGTGCTTCACCGGCCGCTTCAACGTGGGTTTCGTGCTCCGACGCGGCGATCAGCGCCTTGAACAGATCAATATCGTAGTTGTTGTGGACGCCCTGCAGAACGGTTGCAAGACGCTCGATCCCCATGCCGGTGTCGATGGAGGGGCTCGGAAGATCCAGCCGTTCCTCGCTTGTCTGCTCGTACTGCATGAAGACGAGGTTCCAGATCTCGATGAACCGGTCGCCGTCTTCTTCCGGGCTTCCCGGAGGCCCTCCCCAGATGTGATCGCCATGGTCATAGAAGATTTCCGAGCATGGTCCACACGGTCCGGTATCGCCCATCGACCAGAAATTGTCCGATGTCGGAATGCGGATGATCTTGTCGTCGCTCAGGCCGGCGACCTTCTTCCAGAACCCTGCAGCGGCATCGTCTTCCGCATAGACCGTGACCAGCAGACGATCCTTGGGAAGTCCGTATTCCTTGGTGATGAGGTTCCAGGCAAGTTCGATCGCCCTTTCCTTGAAATAGTCGCCAAAGGAAAAGTTGCCGAGCATTTCGAAGAACGTGTGGTGCCTTGCCGTATAACCGACATTGTCCAGATCATTGTGCTTGCCGCCTGCGCGCACGACCTTCTGGGCCGTAACGGCGCGCGAATAGGGCCGTGTCTCCAGACCGGTAAACACGTTCTTGAACTGGTTCATGCCCGCATTCGCGAACATCAGCGTCGGATCGTTGCGTGGAACAAGCGGCCCGGATTCAACCACTTCATGATCGTTTTTCTTGAAGTAGTCCAAGAACGTGGAGCGGATTTCATTTACGCCGGTCATTCGGGTCTCGCATCGGTCCGGCCCTTCGAACGGGCCAATTGAAAAAGGCTTCCGGCACGAAGTTTCCACATCGGGATCCGCGCCGGAACAGCCTTTTAACTTTGACCTTAAATCCTGTCCAGCAATTGCACGCATTCGCGCCTTCGCCGGACGCATTCATTTGTCAGACGCAGTCACAGCATCAAAAAGGAAAGGCTCTCTCCATTTCCGGAGAAAGCCCTGTCCAATTGCTTGTGCCTGAACTGGTCGAAAGGGATCAGGCCTCCGGTGCGGGTTCCCTGTCTTCCAGAGCGTCTTCGGCACCTTCCGGGTCGATAATTGCTTCGGCGATCAGGCCGGCATTTTGGCGGATGGCCAACTCGATCTCGTCCGCAATTTCCGTGTTTTCCTTCAAGAACTGCTTGGCGTTCTCACGGCCCTGCCCGAGGCGCTGGCTGTTGTAGGAGAACCAGGAACCTGACTTCTCGACGACATTGCCCTTGACCCCGAGATCGATCAGCTCGCCCATCTTGGAGACGCCTTCGCCGTAGACGATATCAAACTCGACCTGCCGGAAAGGAGGTGCCAGCTTGTTCTTGACGACTTTCACCCGGGTCTGGTTGCCGACCACCTCGTCGCGGTCCTTGATCGAACCGATACGGCGGATGTCAAGGCGCACGGACGCGTAGAACTTGAGTGCGTTTCCGCCCGTTGTTGTCTCGGGAGAGCCGAACATCACGCCGATCTTCATGCGGATCTGGTTGATGAAGATAACCATGGTGTTCGACTTGGAGATGGATGCGGTCAGCTTGCGCAGGGCCTGGCTCATCAGACGTGCCTGCATGCCCGGCAGGCTGTCACCCATCTCACCTTCAAGCTCTGCTTTTGGCGTCAGGGCCGCGACGGAATCGATCACCAGCACATCGATCGCCCCGGAGCGGACCAGCGTGTCGGCGATTTCAAGAGCCTGTTCACCCGCGTCCGGCTGCGAAATCAGAAGATTGTCGATATCGACGCCCAGCTTGCGTGCATAGACGGGGTCGAGCGCGTGCTCCGCGTCCACGAAAGCGCAAATACCGCCGTCCTTCTGCGCCTCGGCGACCGTGTGAAGCGCAAGGGTCGTCTTGCCCGAGGATTCCGGCCCGTAGATCTCCACGATCCGGCCGCGCGGCAGCCCTCCGATTCCAAGGGCGATATCGAGACCGAGGGACCCGGTCGACACCGCCTGGATCTCAACGGCCTGCCCCTGCCCCATCCTCATGATGGACCCCTTGCCAAAGGAGCGTTCGATCTGGCTGAGCGCTGCATCAAGCGCTTTTGTCTTATCCATCTGGCTGCTTTCTACGAGACGAAGTGTACTTTGCGACATGGCTCACGCTCCTTATTCCACGATGGACGCGTTGTTTCAATATTGGGATTTGTACTCTATTTGTTCTCAATTGGCAAGTCGCAAGAACCGATTGGTATTAAATCAAGAATTACGTTTTGTTTCCAATATGTTCCGCACAGGCCTCAGCAAAAGTCCCGTTACGTCAAACGAAAATGGAAACAGACCGTGATTCTCCTGGCGGACAGAATCGCAAGCCCTGACACGGTTGCCGTTGACCTCATGATCTGTTAGCCCGCAAACGTCAATGCTGCCGGCCTGGCGGCCTCCTGAGGAACGAAGGTCTCCACCCCGTGCAAACAGCCCTCTCCCGCCGTCTCGTTTCCATTGGCGCCGCCCACGTCGATACGATTGCACATGCAGGAGAAGACATCCGGCGCGAGACCTCGACACCCGCCCGTCTTTCCTCATCGCCCGGCGGTGTCGCCACGAACCTTGCGCGCGCGGTCAGCGCGCTCGGTGTGCCTGCACACCTGGTTGGAACCGTCGGCGATGACGCGGCAGCGATGTCACTGGAGGAGCATCTGACACGCGAAGGCGTGGAACACACATTTGTCCCGCGTCCCGGATGTTCGACAGGCCAGTATCTTGCGCTGCACGATCCTGACGGTTCGCTGGCTGCCGCCTGTGTCGATGACCGTGTTCTGTCCGAAGCGCCACCGGACATTTTTGACCGCGCGATCGCCGATTTGCGGCAGGTTTCCGATAACGACCTGCACTGGTTCGTCGATACCAACCTGCCTGAAAAAACGCTGGCCCGCGTGATAGACCGTATCGGCGGTGGTGCCATCTCCGCCAATGCCGTGTCGGACGCCAAGGCCCCGCGTCTGAGGCCCTTCCTTGCTGATCTGGATTGCGTGTCGCTCAATCGCGGTGAAGCTGCCGCACTGCTGGAGATGCCGGGTCATTCGCCCCCGGAAGACCTGGCAGCCGCGTTGCGCGAGGCCGGCCTGAAACAGTTTATCCTTACGGCAGGCAGCGGTGATCTCTATGCTGCGTCCGAAGACAGCCTGGACCGCATCAGCCCACCCGTCGCAAATGTCGTAAACGTGACAGGGGCCGGCGACGCGCTTGCTGCCGGTTTCCTGGCAGCCAGACTGCGCGGCATCGATTTCTTCAAATCCGTCGGGTACGGGCTCGCGGCAGCGGCACTCACCCTTGAGAGTACGGCCGCATTTGCCGAAGGTTTGTCCTGGGACGAAGTCGTGAAATTTGCCCAAGTGGACAAAATTTGAACTTGGCGCAATCTGGCACCCTCCCTATAAGGTGCCTGAAACGCGGTCCGGAACCTGTGACCTGGAAAAACGTCATCAAGAAAGGCTTCGCCAGAGATGCACTCTCCCGACAAAACGGAACTCAAAAAGCTGATCGTTCAAAGCGACGAGGTTAGCGATGCCTTCGCATCAGGCAAGCCGGTTGTCGCGCTTGAATCGACGATCATCACCCATGGCATGCCTTTCCCGCGCAACCTCGAGACTGCGCGGCAGGTCGAAGCGGATATCCGCAGCGAAGGCGCGGTTCCCGCGACCATTGCGCTGATGGACGGAAAAATTCACGTGGGGCTGAGCGATGAAGACCTCGACCGACTGGCCCGGGCCGAAAACGTGATGAAATGTTCAAGGGCCGATTTGACCTTTGCTCTGGCAACCGGCGCTTATGGCGCAACAACGGTTGCCGCCACGATGATGGCGGCACATCTGGCGGGGATCGACGTCTTCGCAACAGGTGGCATTGGCGGTGTGCACAAGGGCGCGGAAGAGACTTTCGATGTTTCCGCTGACCTCGAAGAACTGGCGCGCACACCGGTGTGCGTGGTCTGCGCGGGTGCCAAGGCTCTGCTGGATCTGCCGAAGACGCTAGAGGTTCTGGAAACGAAGGGCGTCCCGGTGATTTCGTTCGGAACGTCGGAACTTCCGGCATTCTGGTCACGCGAAAGCGGTCTTGACGCCCCCTACTCCCTCAACACGCCTGCTGAAATCGGCGCGCTCTTGAAAATGAGGGCCAACTTCGCCGATCATGGCGGCGTCCTGATCGCCAATCCGGTTCCTGAAGCGCAGGAGATCCCGCGCGCGGAAATGGCCGGTTACATCGATGCGGCAATCGACAAAGCCGGCTCCGAGGGCATCAGGGGCAAGGACGTGACGCCCTATGTCCTTGGCGCGATCCTGGACCTGACAGATGGCCGCAGTCTCGACACCAACATTGCACTCGTCCGCAACAATGCACGTCTGGCGGCAAGGATCGCGTCCGAGCTGACCTGACGCGTTCAGAATTCCGCTTGACGCTCTTGGATCGAAACGGTCTTCTCG
Organism: Roseibium sp. MMSF_3412; assembly: GCF_030733265.1. Taxonomy (GTDB): domain Bacteria; phylum Pseudomonadota; class Alphaproteobacteria; order Rhizobiales; family Stappiaceae; genus Roseibium. The sequence continues at coordinate 15,410 of NZ_JASHJI010000025.1, forward strand.
GATCTCGATAACATTCCGGGGACCGCCGCCATGAAACTTGCCGTCACCGCAGCATCGGGCCAACTCGGGCGCGCGGTTATTGACCACCTGAAGACATCGCACCCGGTTGAGAACATCGTCGGCATTGCCCGAACCCCTGAAAAGGCGGCAGATCTAGGCGTTGAAATCCGTCAGGGAACCTATGGCGATCGCACCGGGTTTGAACAGGCGCTCGCAGGCGTCGAGGCCATGCTGCTGATCTCCGGAAATGACGCGCCTGAAAAACGGATTGAACAGCACCGGGCCGTGATCGACGGTGCGCGCGCCGCAGGCGTCCAGCGCTTCATCTATACCAGTGTGCAAGGTCCCGAACAGGGAGGCGGTTTTGCTGACATCGTCCGCAGCAACCGACAGACCGAAGCTGATGTGAGGCAATCCGGTCTGAACTGGGCAATCGGCCGGAACGGCATCTATATCGAACCGGACGTTGAATACATTGACAGCTACAAGCGCCTCGGCGGCATTCGCAACTGTGCCGGCGGCGGCTTGTGTGCCTACACCACGCGCACCGAGCTGGCTTATGCCTATGCCTGCCTTCTCAAAGACGGCAGCCATGGCGGCAAGACCTACAATCTGAGCGGCACCCCGATAAGCCAAACCGATCTTGTCGGCTTCATGAACCAGGTTCTCGGCACACGGATGACCTACGAGTTCGTCGACGCGGACAGTTTCAAGGAGGACCGCATCGCAGAAATCGGCGAATTCTACGGAACGGTCGTGGCAGGCATTTATGCGGCGATTGCAACAGGTGCCTTCGACAACGAAAGCCAGTTCATGGCCGCAACCGGACGCGAACACGTTTCATGGCCAGACTTTTTCTCCAAAATCTGAGCAGCGGAAAGTGACCCGGTGACTTGTGCGCCGCCTTTCATGCGCATGAAATGTTCCCAAGGTATCCGGTTTCAGCATTCGCGGCACGGCTTCGCCGTTCAAATATCCCTAAGCCGTTGACACAGCGGCGATAGCCTGCCCTTACTTGCGGCATAAAACATTTGACTGGAATGACCGGGCAGCATTTTACCGGGCGCACCAGGCGCTCAAAAACAGGTCATTTCAAAGAGGAGGCTCAATAATGTCAGAAGCGCCAACACCAGATTCCAATGCACCCGAGACGGCACCGGCAGGCAGCTTCTCTCCGCTTCAGTATCTCGACCGGGCCTTGTCCACGCTGCGCGACATCGGCATTACGCCGGAATCGGAAGCAGACGCTCCGATCAACGCGCTGCTGGAACAGATTTCCGATCTGTCGCCAGACAAGGTTCTGGTAATTTCGCGCACGCTTGCACAGGCTTCCAACTTCAACGAAGTCGTCCGCACGCAGGTCCAGCAGATGGACATTGGCGAGCGCTACGAGGAAATAACCAACGCATTCAATTCCATTCGCGATGACGCAAAGACCCTGGTCGACCAGCTTGCGGACGGCAAGATCTCGTTCACGGAGAACCTGTCCAACAAATGGCGCGATATGCGCCGCGGCACCATCTCGGACCGCTTCCAGGATATCCGCGGGACCTACAAGGACGTAGCCCGCGCCACCAAGGACCAGATCGAGCGGGAGCAGACGATCCTCGAAGCTTACCGGGATTTCCGCGGTGCGCTGAAGCAGGCGGAGGTCACGGCGCTCGAACTGCTGAACATGGCAACGGAGAAGCTGAACGGAAAGAAACTGGCTCTGGAGACAGCCTCCAAGGAGGTCGAAGCCTATGCCGGTGACGACCCGGCGCAGAAGGCACGGCTCGAACTTGCCCGTGATGAGCGGCTTCGCGAAATGCAGGATGAGGAAAAGCGGTACCAGATCGCCAAGGACCTCTCCGACAACCTGACCGTCGGCTACAACACGTCCGAAGTGATCATGGCGCGTCTGGTCCAGACCACCAACGCCAAGGAACGCGTTTATGCCCAGTCCGTCAGTTTCTTCTCAACCAATGAGTCCGTCCTCACGGCACTGAATGCCTCGTTCACCGGATTGCAGGGCCTGCACGAAAGCACTGAAACCCTGAACGCCATGAAAGAGGGCATCAACAAGAGCCTGGAGACGCTGGCCGAAATAGGTGATGCGGTTCAGAAGGAAGCGCTCAAGGCCGGCTATGGTCCGACGGTGGCCGCCGCTTCCGTAAAAAAGCTGGTCGATTCCGTCGTCAATTTCCAAGTGCAGTCCCGGGAGATCATCACCGAGATGCGCGACATGTCGACGAAGAACTCCGAGGAGATCCGGAACGCGGTCGAAGAAGGAAAGCGCCGTCTTGCCAAACTGACCGCACAGGGACAAGGTCTCTGACACCAGTCGGCTGAAGCGGGCCGGCATCCAGCCGGCCCCTCCATGGAAAACAGGTTCTGATGGCTAGCAGGGCAGATAAATCCGACGCGCCGCTCGACGACCTCATGATGGTCATGGATGTCGTTGACACACTGCGCCACGAAGAAAGCCAGGTCGCGCGCGAACTGAAGGCGGACGACCGCGATGCCGCGATGGTGGACAGGCTGCGGCAGGTCTATGCCTCGCAAGGGATCGAGGTTCCCGACCACATTCTCAAAGCCGGTGTGGAAGACCTCAAACGTGACCGCTTCGTCTACTCACCACCCAAGACCGGGTTCCAGCGCACGCTGGCCATGGTCTACATATCCAGGGGCACATGGTCCAAGTGGCTTGCGGGAGCCTGCGCGGTGCTCCTCGTTGCGGTCGTCGCCTGGTACTTTTTCATTGTCATGCCGAAACAGCGCGCGGAGGCAGAACTCACGGCACGCCTGGAAGCACTGCCTTCGGCCTATACCGAACTGGTCGGGCGCATCGACGCCCTGACCGAAGACACCGGTGTGGAGGCGACTGCTGCGACCCTTGCCGAAGACGGCCGCCTGGCGCTTCAGGACGGTAAAAACGAGGCTGCATTCAAGGCGGAACAGGATCTGCGTGATCTCGCTGCGCGGCTGCAGCAGGTGTTCGAAGTTCAGATCGTCTCTCGCGAGGGCGAACCGACCGGGCTGACCCGGATCCCGGAAGCGAACCCGAACACCGAGAACTTCTACATCGTTGTCGAGGCGGTCGACCCGGATGGCAATGTTGTTGAGCAATCCATCCAGTCGGAAGAAAGCGGGAGCGCAGAACGCGTGACCAAATGGGGGCAGCGCGTCTCGGAGAACATCTACGACGCCGTGCGCCGAGACAAGCTGGAAGACGGCATCGTTCAAAAGGGTGTTCTTGGCCAGAAGCGGCGCGGAGAGTTGGACATCAACTGGAACAGCGGAGTGCAGGACGGAGCGATAACCAAATGGTAGCGGCGCTTTCTTCGACCCAGGCCTCGGAGGCTTTCCAATGCTGACCGGGCGGCAGACACTGGGCACCATCGAGCACTCGATGGCGGACCTCAGGCGTGAGGAAGCCGAGCTGAGCAAGCGTATCGAACGCTCCACGCGCGCCGTCACCGACCTTCAGGAACGGCAGAGCGAGGCCTATCGCGATCTTGCCCGTTTCCGGCTCGACACCGACGCCGCCGGAACCCTGAACACGCGCCTGGACAGCGCCGCACGCGAGGCCAGGCGTCTGCTCGACAAGCGCAACGATGACTACAAGGTCCTGAGCGAGCAATTGCGCCAGAGCGAAACGGAGCGCAATCAGAAACTGAAGAAACGCCAGGAACTGGACGAGGCGCGCGATCTGGCGGAGAACCAGATGGACGAGTTGATGGACGCCGTTGACGGCCGTCTGGAGAACGACAGCGCCTACCTGGCACAGCGCGAGGCGACGGAACAGGCGATCGCGACCGCCGAAGCTGCTGCCGACAAGGCCAGAACATCGGAACAGGACCGGGACAGCAAGGGCAAGGCCTATGACGCCGACCCGCTCTTCGTCTATCTCTGGGAGCGCGGTTACGGCACCCAGGACTACACCTATCGCGGCCTCTCCCGTTCGCTGGACCATTGGGTCGCGGGTCTGATCCGCTATGACGATGCCCGTGCGAACTACGCCATGCTCACCGGCATTCCGGACCGGATGGCAAGGCACGCGGAACGCTGCGCGGAGATTGCGGAAGAAGAAGAGGAAAAGCTCGCCGAGTTCAGCCGCAATGCCATGACCGACGCGGCCGGTACCGACCTCGTCGGCTCGATTGAAGCCTATAGCGACGAGATCGAGCAGATCGATGCCGATATCGAAAAGCTGGAGCAGCAGATCGACACGCTGTCAGGCGCGCTTGCCGAGTTCTCCGGTGGTGAAGATGCCGATTTTCAAAAGGCCGAGGAGCATCTGTCGGTGTCGCTCAAGTCCGATGACCTGAACGATCTCTGGCGCGCCGCCATCGATACGCCCTCGCCCGAAGATGAAAAGATCGTGCAACGTATCGAAGACTTCAGGGAGCGTGTCGAACAGGTCGCACGGGAAATTCGTCAGGATCGGGAGTTGCAGCGTGATATCGGCCGCCGGCGTGCGGAACTCGCCGACGTGATCAAGCGCTTCCGGTCCAAAGGCTACGGCAGCTGGGAATCGACCTTTTCCGACGACAAGCTGACCACGGTTCTGCTGGGCGAACTCGTCAAGGGTGCCATAACCGGCGCAGACTATTGGGCCCGCGCAGAAAGATCGCACAAGCGGCGCAAGCCGCGCGGCCGCAAGGTGGCGTTTCCGAATGGCAGCGGCTTGCCGAAATCGATGGGCGGTTTCGGCCGCTCGCGGCGCAGGTCCGGCAAGAGCGGCGGTTTCGGTGGCGGCGGATTCAAACGCGGCGGCAGCTTCGGCGGCGGCGGCTTCAAGACCGGTGACCAGTTCTAGCTGGAGCGCAGCCGGTGCCGGGCCAAGAAGGTCACCGCGTGCTTTGCTTCTTTGCCTGAAACAAGGAAACGTGAGAATCTCACAGTACAGTTGTATCAGGGACGCGACATGGACTAGAAACAGGTGAGATCACCTGTTGAAACACATCTTCTGGATTTTGGACTGCTCAATGCGACACCCCGTCATCTTCAGCCTTTGCGCCCTTTTTCTCGCCGCTTGCCAGTCCTCGTCCAACCAGTCGGCTTCTCTCGGCAACCAGCCCCGGCTGGATGTGCCTGCCGGTGCGCAGAGCGTCAACATCGGTGCCGATCCGGGAACGGTCCGCGCGGCACTCGTTTCCAGCGCCAGGGAAAGAGGAACGGCTGTCCTTCAGGATCAGCCGAACATGGTCATTCTGGAACGGCCCATGGCGGGCGAGAATCCGACGCTCGACAGCGAATTCGGTCCCTCGGACAATGGCGACAGGGTCATTCGCATCCGCGTTCGCTTTACCGGGACGCAGTGTCAGACGCTTGCGGTACAGGACCTTGCCGTCATCAACAACGTCCGCACAGCACTGGAGCAGAGCTTCGTGCTGCCCGGCGACCCCAACACGATGCAAAGCCTTCAGGGCCTGAAATCGCGCGCTGAGCAGAGCAGCAGCTGCCCGCCAGTCGCCTCCTGACCGGGCAGCCTGCATACCTATATCGCATTCAGATTTATGAGCGGACGGCCCGCACGGGCTGACAGCAAGGACGCGTGCCCCCGATCAGACGGGGACGGCTTCCGGGGCGAACTGCGCGAGAAACTCCGCGCTTGGCGGGATCGGCTTGATGACATCGATCATGACGCCATTGGGGTCCTGCGTAATGAAATGGCGCTGGCCGAATGGCTCATCCCGGAGCTCCAGAAGCATTGGCAGTCCTTTTTGCCTGAGCGCCTCGTAGATCGTATCGACGTCCTCCACTTCAAAGTTGAGCAACAGCCCCCCTGCTCCCTTGCCGCGGCCGCTTGCCGGGATGGTTTCATGGGTCTTGTCCATCACCGCAAGGTTCACCTTGTCGTCCTCCTCTGACTGGAGATGGACATACCAGTCGGCTTCAAAGACCGCCTTGAACCTGAAGTGTTCCTTGTAAAAGGCAGTCGTACCTCTGACATCGTCCGTCATCAGAACGGGGTAGTATTGAGTCGATTTCATAGCATCCTCCATCTCTTCATCAGCGACAAACACACCCGATTTCCTTCCAGAAGGGCTTTTCAGGCGCAACAAAAAAACATACAGTATGTTTGTAAGATACATAAACATACAGGCTGCATGTATGCAAGAGGAAAAATCACGCCGCACGCAGGCCGAACGCCGTGCGGAAACAAGATCCGCCCTGCTGGATGCGGCAAGACGGCTGATCGTGGACAAGGGTTATGCGGAAACCGCGACGCCGGAAATCGTGAAACAGGCTGCGGTAACCAGAGGTGCGCTCTATCACCACTTCAGGGACAAGGCGGATCTCATGCGCGCGCTGGTGCATCAGGAATCCCGCGCCGTTGCGGCGGAAATCGATGCGGATACGGATACGGGCCAGTCACCGCTCGATGCCTTCATGGCAGGCGCAAAGGCCTATTTCTCTGCAATGTCCCACCCGGGACGAGCGCGGATCCTTCTGCTTGAAGGACCCGCCGTTCTGGGGGTTGAGGAAATGGCCGCGATCGACCGCGAAACCGGCGGCGCGACGATCCTTCAGGGACTGCAGCACGCGGCAGATCATGGCGCATTCAAGGATGTTCCGCTGGAACCCCTCGCCGATCTGCTGTCTTCAGCCTTCGACAGGGCCGCACTGGCAATTGCCAATGGCGAGGATCGCGAGGCCTATGAAAAGGCCACGCGGCGGCTGCTTGAAGGCATGCTCAAGGTCTGACGCACGCGCGTATCAAGAGGCTTTGACAATCGGAAGCGACCCGGAAACGTCCGCGGTCCGCCGCCTCCTCAATACGGTTTCCGTCCAGCATAGAGCCTGAAAAGTCGCGCGCGGTGCTCACAGGCAGCGTCTCACGCGCGTGCTGCGGATATCAGCCCTGCGGTATCGTAAAACTCGTAGAAGAAAACGATTTTTCCGTCCTTGAACTTCACGAAATCCAGTTTCGGTGTATCCAGCAACGTGCCGGTTTTCCTGTTTGTCCAGGCGGTTGAGCCATAGGCACAGATCCGGTCGCCGTCGACCACATATTCATCGATCGTGTAATGCTCCATCGCCCAGTCGGCTTTCAGGCCTGAAAGATACTGGATCACCTCGGTCTTGCTGCAGCAGGGTTTGGTGAAATCGACGCTCGGGTCCCGCGCCATCGCGAGGGACCGGAAGTCTACCGTGTCGTCAAAAAGGTTCAGCCATGCATCGACGCTTTCGCCCTTGGTCTCGTTCCAGAGCTCGTAACAACGTTTCAGCGCATTCAAATTGTCAGCAGTAGCCATGTTGCTCACCTCCCCATCAGATAAAGCAGAAATCTTGCCAGCGTGAAATATACATAAAGCACGCAACCCAAGATAGATTTCACACGCCTTTTCTCTCTCTACGTCACCACTGAAGAAGACGGCAGGCAGGCCAAACCCACAAATATGCCTGCCCGCCCCATTCCTGACTCAGAATCCGCTTATTTCAATTGCGGGCGAGAAAAATGGATGGCGGATGAAGCGCAGAGAGTTTCTGATCGGGGCGGGATGTGTGGCCGGCGGTGGCCTGGCAGCGGCAGCCATGATACCGGGACAACTGGAAGCCGGCCTGCAGATCGCGCAAGACGCAATCGCACACAGCAGGGAGCCGCTTGTCCGGATAAATTTTCAGCGTGACCCACTGGAAGCCGAACCCTGGGCGGAAAAGCTGATTTCAGCCGCCGAAGACCAGATTGGCGTCACGGTTATCTACGACCCCGCCTATGTGGGCCTGACCTTCCCAAACGGCGATCTTCCCCGTGAAAGGGGTGTATGCACCGACGTTGTCATCCGTGCCTATCGCGATGCCTTCGGCTTCGACCTGCAGGAAGAAGTCAATGCGGACATGAAGCGCGATTTCAACGCCTATCCGAAGAACTGGGGGCTAAGGCGCCCGGACAGGAACATCGATCACCGCCGCGTTCCAAACCTCAGGGCCTTCTTTGAACGCAAGGCGGCGTCGCTGTCGGTGAGTGACGATCCATCGGTCTACCTTCCCGGTGACCTTGTCTCCCAGATGCTGCCGGGCAACCTGCCGCATATTGCGATCGTGACCCACTACCGGTCACAGGATGGGAAACGGCCGCTTGTCATTCACAACATCGGAGCGGGAACGCGCCTGGAAGACCGCCTTTTCGATTTCCCGATAACGGGCCACTACCGGTTCCGGCCTGGTGTCAGCAGCTGAGATCACGTATCCGGTCAGAGCACCTGATACCACCCTGATTTGCGACGCGCCGGTTTCAACGAACGGCTGCGCGATGCCCCGGCACGCTCCACGCCGTTATCCGACGGTCAGTCCGGTTTGCTCGAAATAGGTACCGGCGCTGGCCAGGTCCGAGCTGCGATAGGCCACATATCCATCCGGACGAACCAGATAGATGCAGGGAAGGTCCGCTCCGTAGATGCGGTGCATGTTGCGCTTTTGGTCGATGATCACGGCATGGCCCGGAAATGCGCTGCCTGTCTCTTCGGCTGCCACAATGTAAGGCTTCAGCCACCGGGCCAGATCCCTGGCCGCATCCGCTGCCTTCCGGACCGCCTCGACGGCCGGGCCATCCGAAGCGCCGCAAAAGAAGAACAGTCTGAATTGATCATCCGCGGGCAGCCTGAACAGGCTCGTCGGCTGCCCGTTGTAAACCAGATCCGTTGCATCGGGAGCACGCAGTCCGGGCCCGGGGCCGCTCTGAAAGATATCGGCAGGCGAAACGCTGAGCGGGCTGGCACTGTAGTCGAGATCGACTTCCTGCAAGTGGCGCGCGGCGTCCAGACGCGCAGCGTCCGGAGTGTAAAGGTGCGAAATGAAGGTTTCCCGATCGCCCGGCGGGAGTTCGGCGTAGCTCTCCATTACCTGCGTAATTTTCCGTGTTGTTTCAATGACCTCCGCGGCAACAATTCTCCGCTCTGCTTCGTATGTGTCCAGCAAATCGGCGGATGCGCTGCCCCTGACGGCCTGCGCCAGTTTCCAGGCCAGGTTGTGGGCGTCCTGGATCCCCGTATTCATGCCCTGCCCTGCCAGAAGACTGTGGATGTGGGCGGCATCACCCGCCAGAAAGATCCTGTCCTGCCGGTAGCGTGGAACAAGACGGTAGTTGATCCGGAAGAAACCGAGCCAGTGCGGATCGCGCAATCGCAGGGAGGCCCCGGCCCTTTGCGAAACGATGGTCTGCAGCTGCTCGAGTGTCGGCTCGCCGTCCGTGCCGGCTTCCTGCGCAAGACTGGCGACGAGGAAATGTCTGTTTTCCGGTAGTCTGGTGAAAGCGAACAAGACCCCATCGTCATGGAAAAAGACATGCCCCTTGTCGGGTTCCAGGTCTTCGTCACCATCGATCAAAACATCACCAAGGACATATGGAATGTCATCGGCGTCGCCCGGAAACGCTTCGTCGAGATGGTGGCGCACGGTGCTGTGGGCACCGTCGCAGGCGATCACCCACTGGTAGCGCGCAGTCTCTTCCCCCCCGCCGCCATGTTGCAGGGTCACGTTCACACCGGCGTCGTCCTGGATCAGGGCAGTCAGTGAGACATCGCGCTCAACCTTGCCCCCAAGGGTCTCCAGATGTGATTCAAGAGTGGCTTCGGTATGCGCCTGCGATTGTGACATGCCGTACGGAAACGGAGAATCGATCGGTGCATGCGGGCTTTCCCCCACGCGCTCCCCGTTCCGGTAGAAGACAAACCCTATCTCGGCAACGGAACCGAGCGTTACTTTCTCATCGAGCCCGAGGCCCTGAAGGATTTCCAGCGTACGCGAATGCAGCAGATTCGCGCGCACATGCGGGTCGATACCGGGAGACTTGTCGATACATCGCACCGGGATACCGCGCCTTGCCAGTTCCGATGCCATCATCAGCCCCGTCGTTCTCCCACCGACAACCAAGACCTTGTCCATGGTGCATTCTCCCACACGCTACCGATTGCCCTGCGGACTGCGACAGACCGAAAGCCATGCCAAGGCTAACCGGGTCGGACAACAGGCTCAACTTCTTCCACCCGGCAATCAGACTGCCGGGACACTGTTGCAGGCCTTGCCTCGCTTCAATACGGGAAAAACAGCGGTGCGGTGAGAACCGTGATGATGCCGGTCAGGATCGTGAGCGGAACGCCCAGCTTGAGAAAGTCGGAAAAGGCATATCCGCCCGGGGTGACGACCAGCGTGACAACCGGTGTCGAGACAGGCGTGGAAAAGGCCGCAGACGCGGCAATCAGCACGGAGATTGCGAAGGGATACGGCGAAACCTGCATCGTCTCTGCCGCCGTGATCGCAATCGGCGCAACCAGCACCGCCGAGGCCGTGTTGGAAAGCACCAGGCCAAGCAATGCGGTCAGGAGGAACAGGGCCCCGGCCATGACGCTCGGGTTGGCCTCCCCGACCACATCCAGCAGGAAGCCGACAATCAGCCCTGAACCGCCTGTCACCTCAAGCGCATTCGCCAGCGGCAGCATTCCGGCGATCAGGACCAGGGTCGGCAGGTTGATGGATGCGTAGGCGTCTTCCGCGCTCATGGTCCTGAACAGGATCGCGGCAAGCGCTGCCAGCAGCACGGCGACGGTGACCGGAACGAGGTTGAGCGCGCTCAGGACGACCATCGCGCCCAGAATGCCGACGGCAACCCCGTATTTCGGGAGATTTGGAACCGCGTCCTGCCGCTCTTTGGGATAGGCCAGCAGCACGAAGTCGTCCCGCTGTTCCACGAGCGTGTCGAGTTCGTCCCAGGGACCGAGCACCAGGAGCCGGTCGCCCGCCTTCAACTGTGTTCCCTCGACATCGTCAACCGGTTCGCCGCCGCGCAGAAATCCGAGCGCGTCCAGTTCGCGCGCATCATGCGAGAGGGCTTCTTCCGGTTTTTCGCCGATGACCGTCGCTTCCGGGTGCACCATGACGTCGGCAATGCCCAGGCTGTCCTGCCAATCCTCTGCTCGGACACCCAGCGCGGACCGTCGGGTAAAATCCGGCCGCGCGGCGATGTCATCCAGCACCTCCTGCGGCCCGTTGACGAGAACCAGATCATCACGCCTTAGTTCCATCCCGTCACGAAACAGGACTGTTTCCCGTTCCCGGTTGCGGTCGCGGCGGCGGCGTGCAACGAAGTTCACTCCCTTTGCCCTGAATTCACGAATTTCGTCGATGGAGACGGGTCCGCCGATCCAGTAGTCGTAGACCTCGCCTCCGATCTGGTAGGTTGTCCAGAGTTCTGCCGCCGCGCGGGCCGGACGCTTGCGCCTTGTCGTCTTGACCGGTTCGCGCGACCCGAGCAGATGACGGCCCCATAAAAGCATGTAGGCAATCGTTGCAGCCAGGATGATCACGCCAAGCGGGAAAAACGAAAAGAAGCCCAGCGCCTGATAGCCTTGCGCCACGAGTTCATCGCTGACGACAAGGTTCGGTGTGGTCGCTATCAGCGTCAGCATGCCGCTGATCAGGGCCGCATAGGACATGGGCAAAAGCAGGCGCGACTTGTCCAGCCCGGTCTCCGCGGCAATGCGAAGGACGATGGGAATGAAAATCGCCACGACGGCGGTGGAACTCATCACGCTGCCGAGAAAGCCCGCGCTGACCATCAAAAGGATCATGAGGCGGGTTTCGTTCGACCCGCCCCGTTTCAGGATCAGGTCGCCAACGGACCGCGCCACTCCGGTCCGCTGCAGCATCTCGCCGACAACGAGCAGGCAGGCCACCAGAATGACCACGGAACTGCCGAAACCGGACAGGGCCTGGCCGACGGTGAGGACATTCCCCAGAACCAGCGCCAGAACCACCATCAGGGCAACAAGGTCATAGCGCACACGGTTGCTCGCCATGAGGACGGCGGCAACCCCGATCAGAACAAAAACAAAAGCGGCATCTGAAGTCATGAAGTCTTTATAGCGTCACCTGTTGGCAGGCACATCAGGAACTTCGCTGACGCTGCGCGTATAAACGGGCCTTGATTTGCCACAGTCACTAAGCCGTTGACGGTTTTGGCGCCTTGTCCTTCAGCGCCACAACGAGCGTCGCACAGATGATGCAGGCAGCCGCGGCATAGAAGGCGGGCCCGGGGAGAATGTCGAAGAAAAGCGCATCGGCGATCACCGCGAAGACCAGCGCCAGGTATTCGAACGCGGCCAGTTTCGATATTTCGCTATACTGGTAGCTCAGCGTCATCATGATATGCGCGATCCCTCCCGCGAAGCCGGTGCAGACCAGAAGACCGAGCTGGTTCCAGCTCGGTGTTGCCCAGTCGAACGGCAGGGTCGCAAGTCCTGCAAGCGTACAGGTCAGCGCAAAATAGAACGCGATCGCGCCTGCGTTCTCGGTCAACGCAAGGCTCCTGATCTGGATCTTGGCGCCTGCGGTCAGGATCGCCATCGCCAAAGCCAGACCGACACCCGTCAGGTAAGTCACGTCGACATCTGCGCTTGACGCTGTCGGCAGGACCAGCACCAGCATCCCGAGAAATCCGAACAGAACGCCGAACCAGCGCGCGGCGCTGACGCTTTCCTTCAGCAGGAACCCGGCCAGCACGACGGCAAGGATCGGTGCCATGTAGCCGATGATCGACGCGTGAGACAGCGGCAGGTACTTCAGGCTCGCAAAACTGGCAAACATGGCAAGACAGCCCAGGAAGCACCGAGCCACATGCCCGCCCGGCCGTTTCGTGCTGAGCCCGGATGGAAAATCGCGTGTCCACATCAGGAACAGGACAAGCGGGATCAGAGCAAATGCGCTTCGGAAAAACACGACCTGTCCGACGGGTATCTCGTCGGAGAGCCACTTGATGAAAAGCACCATCAGCGTGAAAAAGAACGTGGCACCCACCCGCAGGCTGATACCTTTGAAATCAATCGACATTTTCTAGTCCTAAGTTGCGCTGCCGCTGCCGAGGAGGTCGCGCAGTCGATCCCCTGTCAGGTTGATGGCCAGCACGGAAACAAGGATTGCAAGGCCGGGAAAGATCATGAGATGCGGTGCAGTCTGCATATAGGCCTTGCCGTCGAGCAGCATGGCGCCCCACTCCGCATTTGGCGGCTGTACACCAAAACCCAGGAAGCTCAAACCGGAGATCGACAGAATGGTCCGCGACCAGGAATTGGTCCACAAAACCAGCAGACTCGGACCGATATTCGGCAGAATGTGACGCCAGAGGATCAGCCGGGACGGCAGACCGTTGAGTTTGGCCTGGGTGACAAAGTCGCGATGGGCAATGTCCACGCTCAGGCCGCGTGCCAGGCGCGCAAACCGCATCCAGCCGACGAGGATAAGCGCCAGGACCATGTTTGCCGTGCTCGGCCCGAGGACACCGGCAATGGTGATGGCGGCGATCAGTTCCGGGAAGGCGAAGAAACTGTCGGTCACGCGCATCAAGGTGGCGTCGGCAACACGGCCGAAATGGCCGGCCGCGAGACCGATGATGGTGCCGGCAATCGCACCGAACACCGTGATCAGAAGCGCCAGCCCGACTGACCACAGCCCTCCGTAAAGCAGCCGCGTCGCAACATCACGGCCAAGCTGATCCGTCCCGAACCAGTGCGCCACCGACGGAGGCGAAAGCCGGTTCAGGAAGTCCGGCGTGTTCGGCGCATACGGGGTAAGGAAAAAGCCTGCACAGACCAGCGCGCCCAGAACAACCAATACGGCGCAAACACCTGTGATAAACCGTTTCAGGCTGCGGTTTTGCAGCCTTTGCTTCAGGTCGACCTGCTCGGCAAGAACTGAACTTTCCGCAACCGTCATAACCGGGCCTCCTTGCCGACTGCCGGACCGGCAGCCCCCAAAAGGCTGGCTTTCGGATCGAGTGCGTCCTGTATGATTTCAATTAGGGAATTGATCAGGACATAGACCAGGGCGAAGAACATCACCAGGAACAGGATCATCGGGTAGTCCCGCGACAGCACAGCCCCGGCCAGCAACGATCCGACACCGCCGCGCGCGAAAGTCAATTCGACGATCACTGTTCCCTCAAGCAGGGCGGCGACGTCCAGACCGATCATGGTGAGCGCCGGAACGGCCGCATGGCGCATGACGTGACGCCAGAAGATCTCGCTCTCGCTGACGCCGCGCAAGCGGAGTGTTTCGATATAGGGTGCCGATTTCGCTTCCAGGAAAAACGCGCGCAGAAGACGCGTCTGCGACGCGGTGATCCAGAATGCGAGCGTCACTGCGGGCAGAACGATGTGCGCCGGTGTTCCTGTGCCATAAGCCGGCAGCCAGTTGAGATGGGCGGCGAAAAGCAGGATCAGCAGGAGCCCGAGCCAGTAATTCGGCATCGCTGCACCAATCGAGGCAAGCGCGACGGCCAACCGGTCGGCGAGGCTGCCCGGACGCCAGACCGAAACGGCGCTCAGACAAAACGCCGCTGCCAGACCGATGACCAAAGAGACGGCGGTCAGCGTCAGCGTCTCGGTAATATTGGCGGCAAAGACATCCCAGACCGGAACGTTGGAGGCAAAGGAGTTGCCGAAATCGCCTTGAACAAACCGCGAAAGCCATTGAAAAAACTGGACCAGGAACGGCTCGTTCAGCGAGAATTCCTCGCGAATACCCTCCAGGATCTCCGGCGGGAAACTCTGGGTTTCCGGATAGCGTGCATGCGCGATCGCCGCCGCTTTGTCGCCGGGAGCGAAATAGGTCATCGTGAAAGTGATGAAGCTGACGCCGAAAAGAACGGCCATCAGACCGGACAGCCGTTTTGCAAGTGAGCCGAGAGGCCCGGACAGGCGAAAAGTCCTTATGGTCACAATGACACCTCTGCTTGATTGCGGGCCCCTTCTGCAGCCTGCGGCAGACTTCCCAAGTCACGTGCCGCATCGACAAGGTCCACGCAATACCGGCTTGCCTGTGCCTCGAAAAAGGACTGTGCCGGTTGATACGCTTCAACCTTGCCGTTGCGGAGCACCAGCATCTGATCCGCAAAGGCCGCCGCGAAACCGAGATCATGGGTCACGATCACGAAGGTGATGCGGTACCGTTCCTGGATGCGTTTCATCGTCGCCGCGATCTGTTTCTGGACAATCGCGTCAAGCGCACTGAGCGGTTCGTCGAAGAAGATGAGCGTTGGCCGGGCGATCAGGGCTCGCGCAAGACATGCGCGCTGGGCCTGTCCAAGGGAAACCTCGGACGGCTTGCGTTCCGCCATGGCGGGAGGCAGCTCGACATCGGCAAGCGCGGTAGCAGTGGCACTGGCGAGATCTGCCGCGTTGGGCTTCTTTGAATAAATGCTCTCGCCGATCGACCTGCCCAGCGTCAGCTTCGGGTTCAGGGCCGCAATCGGATCCTGCATCACCCAGCGGCTGCCCCTGAGGCCGGGCTTTCCGTGCCATTGGCCTTCGTGCGTTATCTCGCGATGGGTCTGCGGACGAAAACAAAGCCTGTCAAACCGCGCTGGCATCAAACCGTTTATCGCCTTGAGAAGGCTGCTTTTTCCGGACCCGCTCTCCCCAGCAATGCACAAGGTCTGCCCTTGCTCGACGGCAAAAGAAACGTCGTCAAGGATCGGTTTCCCGCCGATCGCCATTTCAAGGTTGTCGACAAGCAGCATGTCAAATTATTCCGCGGCAATGGACCGTGACGTGTGAGCACCCTCAAGCGCCATCCAATCCCGGTGTTTCACAAGCAGGCGGCCGTAGTCCGATTGCGGGTCTTTCAAGAGAGTGGCGGTTTCACCACTCTCGACCGCGCGGCCAGCGTTCATGATCACCGCACGGTTTGCATAGCGAGCCGCAAGCGACAGGTCGTGCGTGACGATCAGTACCGCGACACCGAGCTTTTCGGCGTGCCGCATCACCGCGCGCAGAACCTGGGCGGCAATCAGAGGGTCGAGCGCCGACGTCGGCTCGTCCAGAACAAGCAGGTGCGGCTCCCCCATCAAGGCCATGGCCAGGAGAAGACGCTGCTGCATGCCGCGGCTCCATTCGTGGGGAAAATGCCTTTCAAACGGTTTCAGTCCAAGCTCTTCAAGAAGCCGTGCCTGTGTTTCGGAAATCCCGGCGCGGCCGGTCACCACCCGGGCCGCCTGCCTCCACTGCCAGTCAAGGCGCTTGAGCGGATCGAACCCGTGGTTCGGATTCTGCGGAACATAGCCGATCCCGTGTGGCCGCTTGATCCTGCCAGACCCTGCGAAATCGATGTTTTGGCCATTGAAACAAAGGCGCCCCTCAAATGGTTTTGCCGGACGGGTCAATCCCATCAGGCAGCGAAGGAGTGTGGACTTCCCTGCCCCCGAACCGCCCACCACCGCCAGGCATTCGCCGCGTGAAACACGAAGGCTGACGTCATTCAACAGCACCTGCCGGCCGATACGGGCCGACAGGTTCTCAAGCCTCAGCAGTTCGGTTTCATCACTCGGCAAGTGTCAGATCCGGGGTCACGAGATAGGTTTCTGCAGGGTGGATGTTGTAGCCCTGCACGTTGCCGTTTCCGACCGAAACCTGTGTTTTGTGAAAGACCGGGATCAGCGGCAGTTCTGCGTTGATGATTTCCTGGATGCGATCGTAGTGTTCCTTGCGAACCTCATCGTCGAAATCCTCGCGGCCTTTTTTCAAAAGCCCGTCCAGTTCCGCGTTGGAATAGCCGGAGAAATTGTACCCGACCCCCGATTCCACGAGTGTGCTCGGGAGGTAGTCGGGATCTCCCTGCGGAGCGGTGCCCCAGGCCTGAAGGTGCATGTCGATCTGGCCGGCTTTCAGGGCTTCATTGTTGGCGTCGTACTCGCCCATGGCGATTTCAGCACCGATGCCGATCTGCTGAAGCAGGGCCTGTGTGATCTCCAGGGTCGGACGCAACGCGGCACGTCCCTCGTAAGACCGGATTTTCAGCGAGATTTCCTCGCCGTCCAGTTCCCGGTTGCCATCGCCATTGGTGTCCTTGATCCCGGCTTCGTCCAGAAGTGCCATGGCCTTTTCCGGATCATATTCGAGCGTCAGGTCACCATTGGCCCAGGAGGCCATGCTTGCAGGAAAGAGACTGTTCGCCACTTCGCCGCCAACACCGTTCAGGGACGCGGCAACGATCGTCTCGCGATCAAGACCGAGCGAAACAGCCGTGCGCAGCGTGTCATTGGCCAGAGGGCCATCAGCGGTACGGACCTGGAAAAAGAAGAGACGTGTGGTCGGGTTGGCGAACAGCTGCCCCTCGCCTTTTTCCTTGAGAGCGGCGAAATCCGGCTCCGGATAGTTGGTCACCAGGTCGACGTCGCCGGCCTGCAGTGCCAGGGCCGCAACGGACGGATCGGACAGCGCATCCATCACGATCCTGTCCAGCTTCGGTTCGCCGCCCCAGTAGTCGGCAAATTTCCGTGTCTGGTAGGTCTTGTCCGGTTCGGCCATCACGAACACGAACGGACCGGTTCCGATCAGCGGCAAGTCATCCGTTCCATCCTTCAACACGGCCGCGGAAGGTTCTGTCAGAGACCACAGGAAAGCCGAATTCGGTGACTTGGTCTTGAACACGAGTGTGTGGTCATCTTCGACCGTGATGCTCTCGATACCGAGCAGCCTGGAGAGGCGCGGGTTGTGGCCCGGATGCCCCTCGACATCGAATTTCTCGAAGGAAGCCTTCACGTCCATCGCCATCATGTCCGAGCCGTCATGGAACTTCACGTCGTTGCGCAATGTCAGTTTCCATTCGGTCGGAGACAGGTTCTGGAATGTCTCCGCAAGACGCGGCTGCATGGTCATGTCGTAGCCGAGCCCGATCAGTGTCTCGGAGACACCCGCCCGATTGCTGAGCCAGCCGTTCTGGCGGGCCCTTGGATCCGGCACGCTGCTCTTCGGTCCGAACGGCACGGCAATGCGCATGGTTTTCTCTGCTGCCTGGACGGGCAGTGAGGGGATCGCAAACGCGGCAAATGCAAGGGCGCCGATGCCCATCAGCGCGGCGACGGAGGGTCTGGTTTTCTGATTTGACAAGGTTGAGCTCCGGAAACGGAAAACATGACTGTGGAACGCAACATTGGGTACATGTTATAATATTACATTACAAGCAAAAAAGTGGCCTGAGAGCTGGCTGCAAACCGGCACCAGGGCAACATCAAATCAGCCTGTTACGCGAACCTTGAGGTCGCGGAACGTGCCCGACAGAATGGTGAGTTCGTGATGTCAATGGGCTCGCAGATTTCGCTGCATTCGTTGACCGGATGCCCAAGAGCAACAGGACGACCGCAGCCGCCCTGTTGTCAGTCCGCAGATAGGCTCAGAGCCGACTACTGGTTGCCCTGAGATCCGGCCGTCATCGCTTCCATCACGTTATCAAGATTGAAGCTTCCCGGTTTCTGACGTGGCGGGAATTCCTGGAAGCTGGAAAGCCACTGGGCCACATAGGCACCGGCAGGTGCGAAGACGAACATGTGTTCGACCCACCAGCGCTGATACCCCATCGCGTCCTCGGCTTCGGCCCGTTCAAACGGATCCATGCGCAGGTTTGTCAGCGAAGGCGCCCTCAAAACCTCGAAGGGTGTCGTCCACACCTTGTAGCCTTCGGCATGCTGCTTGAGATAGGTGAACTTCCAGTCGTTCCAGCGCAACGCTGCAACCGATCCGTCATCCGTCCAGTAGATGAACTCTTCGCGCGGCCAGTCCGCTTCTCCCCTCAGCGCTGGTCCGAGATCGTAGCCGTCCAGGTGAACCTTGTAGCTGCGTCCGATGGCCTCCACACCGCCTTCAAGCAACTGCGCCTTGATGTCGGGATCGCCGGCAGCCGCAAGGATGGTGGGCAGCATGTCTTCATGCGCGCCAATGTTGTTGACGACGGTTCCAGGGTCGATCGTTCCGGGCCAGCGGATCAGCGTCGGAACGCGGAAACCGCCTTCCCATTGCGTGTTCTTCTCGCCCTTGAACATTGTCGTGCCGCCATCCGGCCACGTGAATGTTTCCGCGCCGTTGTCGGAGGAATACATCACGATGGTGTTGTCGGCGATGCCCAGTTCCTCAAGCTTGTCGAGCAACTGGCCCACATGGCCGTCATGTTCCACCATGCCGTCTGCGTAGATGCCATAGCCGGTCACACCCTCGCTTTCGTCCTTCAGATGGGTGAAGATGTGCATCCGTGTCGAATTCCACCAAAGGAAAAAGGGCTTGTCCTGGTCGACGGCACGCTGCATGAAGTCGAGCGCGCCGCTCGTGACTTCCTCATCAACGGTTTCCATGCGTTTGCGGGTGAGCGGCCCGGTGTCTTCGATGGTCCCATCCGCACTGGATTTGATGACCCCGCGGGGGCCGAATTTTTCACGAAATGCAGGATCCTTGGGGTAGTCCGGATGTTCCGGTTCCTCTTCCGCGTTCAGGTGATAGAGATTTCCGAAGAACTCGTCGAAACCGTGGTTCGTCGGCAGCATTTCGTCCCGGTCGCCAAGGTGGTTCTTGCCGAACTGACCGGTGACGTAACCGTGGTTCTTGAGCAGACCGGCAATCGTCGGATCCTCGATCTTCATGCCCTCCGGTGCACCGGGCAGACCAACCTTGGTCAATCCGGTCCGCATCGGCGACTGTCCGGTGATGAAGGCCGCCCGCCCGGCGGTGCAGCTTTGCTGACCGTACCAGTCGGTGAAATAAGCGCCTTCGGCAGCGATCCTGTCGATATTGGGCGTCCTGTAACCCATCATGCCGCGATTGATCGCGCTGATGTTGAACTGGCCGATGTCATCGCCCCAGATCACAAGCACATTCGGCTTGGCAGCGTCCTGGGCAATGGCAAGACCTGGCAGTGAGGCCGCAATGGCCGCAACCAACAGTCTTTTCAGCATGAATTGATCCTCCCTGATAAAATTGAAAAAACTAGCGCTAGGGTACTGACTCATAAATGAAGTCAATTTGGTTTGGATCGTTTTGACCAACTGCGAGAAGCGAAAGCGCAGGAAATGTGGTTCATTTTCAAGCCTTTCGCGACGTGGCAGATGGCCAAAACGGCCAAATCCGAAGGACGGCAAAATGGCTGTATCTCGCAGCGTCACCGCGCTTGACCGGGCATAAAGCCCGCTCTGCACACGCTTCCTCCCGAGGTTTTGCCATTTCTGCCGCCAAATCGGCGTCATTTATGAGTCCGTACCCTACGGCAGTTTATCGGCTAACCACCGATAGAACAGGCCTTTTTCCGGATTTGCGGCAAGAAAGGCGGTGAATTTTGCCTCCAGCGTCAGGGCGATCGGATTCTGGCGGAAAATGCACGTTTTGGGCGGGCAAGGGACTTGGCAGATTTCACGACCCGAGAGCGCGATTGCGCTCGGCGTCTTCCGCTACCCCGCCTCACCAAAGTCACGCGCGACCTCCTGGGCGATGCGCGCGGCCCGTTCGATCAGTTCGTTCCTGGGTTCGCCGATAAAGGTTGCGGTGAAGCGCAGCGGTGTTGCCTGCCAGCCCGGATCGAAAGTCGTTATCCGCTTTTCTTCGACCAGCCGCCGCCCGAGAACACGCGGCAGAATGCCGACACCGATGCCCGATGCCACCATCTCGAAACCGGTCGACAGCGAGTTCGTCGGAAAGATCTGGGCGGAACTGCCATAGCGGTCGCGAAGTTCCTGTGTCAGTTCCCGGTGCGGGCGCGAGTTCCGGTTATAGGTAATGACCGGTGTGGTGCTCAGGTCCGGGTCCGGCAGATCGATCGGCCGGTACCAGGACAGTTCGAAAGGTGGCAGATCCAGGTTGTCGACGCTGTATTCGGAGACGGGGCCCATCAGCATTGTCAGATCGAGCGACCGGTCCAGCAGCATTTCCCGAAGGTTGACGGATATGTCGACCGACACCTCGATCTTGAGTCTCGGAAACCGGCTGTGCAATTCACGGATGAAATCGGGCAGCCATGTTTGCGCCACGGTCTCGGCAACGCCGAGACGAAGCAGGCTGCTGACGCTGTCATCAGCCATCACCTCGCCCTTGATGCGTTCCATGATTTCCATGATCTGTTCGGCATGGTTGCGGAGCAAAACGCCCTGACGGGTCAGCACAACACCCGTCGACACCCGGCTGAACAACTCCGTACCCAGATAGGTCTCGAGGCTGGAAATCCGTGTAGAGACAGCCGGTTGCGAGACATTCAGCTGCTCCGCCGCCCGGCGCACACCACCCATGCGCGCGACACTGAGAAAGGTTTTGAGTTGCTCGAAAGTCATGGCATCCCTCCGCAAAGTGATAAAAAAACCTGATCACTTCGGACAAAAAATCACGATTTGACTTGATAATAGATAGACCGCAGCATTTTGCCACCGACTTTCGAGGTGGAAATGACCAGCGAGCGTGCACAGCTTCCCGACCTGTTTGATATGGACCTTGCGGCCCAGCGCCAGCTGATCCGGGACGGTCACTACAACGGGCACACGGCGGGACTTGCGAAGGGCAATCTGCAGTGCAACCTGGCCATCCTGCCGGCAGATCTCGCCGATGACTTTCACACCTATTGCCGGCTGAACCCGAAGCCCTGCCCGCTGGCAGGTGTGTCGCGCGCCGGTGAACCGACCATTGCGCGCCTTGGTACGGACGTCGACATCCGGACAGATGCCGCGCGCTACAACATCTATCGGCACGGTGTCCTGGAACAGCAGGTCAACGATCTTTACGCGTATTGGCGCGACGATCTCGTCGCCTTTGCAATCGGCTGCTCCTTCACGTTTGAGGACGCGTTGCGCAAAGCCGGGATCGTCATGCGGCACATCGACAGCAACGTAACCGTTCCGATGTTCCTTTCCTCCATCCAGACCACACCGAGCGGTCCCTTCCACGGCGGCATGGTTGTCTCCATGCGCCCGATTCCCGAAGACCGGATCGGTGAAGTTGTCGATATCTGCGCAAAGTTCCCGCTGGCGCATGGTGCTCCGGTTCATGTGGGCGATCCGGCCGACATCGGCATTCCGGATCTTGACGCACCCGACTGGGGTGAAGCGGTCGAGTTCAAGCCGGGCGAAATTCCGGTTTTCTGGGCCTGCGGCGTCACTCCGCAGGCGGCTATCATGAGATCGAAACCGCCCCTTTCCATCACCCATGCACCCGGTGCGATGCTGATATCAGGCGTCTCGGAGACGACCGGCCCGCTTTACACCTATAACGATAACTAACTGAAAAAAATGAGAAACAGAGGACGAACGATATGAACAGACTGGTATTGATGTCAGCGATTTCCGTGATCGCATTTGCGGCCGGGACACACGCCAAGGCAGAAGAACTTGCCGTGGTCGGCAGCTGGAGCGGATTGCCGCTGCACAAGCAGTATGAAGCGCCGTTCTGGAACGAAAAACTCCCGGAACTTTCCGGCGGTGACCTCTCCGCAGCGCTGACGACCCACGACCAGATGGGGATCGCCGGAGGTGATGTTTTCCGCATGCTCTCCCAAGGCGTGTTCGACGTCGGCATGACGGTAGCCGACTACGCGGTTTCCGACAGCGTCGCCCTGGAGGGCCTTGATGTACCGCTGATCGCAACGGATGCCGCCACAGCGCAAAAGGCCGTCGAAGCCGCCCGCCCGATGGTCGACGACATCTACAAGGATGTCTTCAACGCCAAGGTGCTCGGGATCGCGCCCTACCCGCCACAGGTGGTTTTCTGCAATGCGGAGATCGGCTCCCTCGACGACCTGAAGGGCAAAAAGATTCGCGCGTCCGGCAGGATGACAGCCAAGTTCCTGGAAGCCCTCGGCGCGGAAGGCGTTAATGTCGGTTTCGGCGAGGTTCCGGGCGCTCTTCAGCGCGGCGTTGTCGACTGCGCCATCACCGGCGCAGGCTCGGGCTACAACGCCGGCTGGTGGGAAGTTTCCACCCACCTCATGCCGCTGCCGCTCGGAGGCTGGGACCCGGTCGTGACCGCAATCAACCTGGACAAGTGGAATTCCCTGTCCGACGCCCAGAAAGCAGCGCTGGAAAAAGGCGTGAAGGAAGGTCTTGAGGCACCCGCCTGGGAAACCGCCCAGAATGCCCTTGAAAATGATGTTGCCTGCCTGACGGGCAACGGCGAATGCCCCTATGGCGATGCACGCGGTCTGATCCTGGTTGAAGCCAGCGAGGCAGATCAGGCCAAGGCCAAGGAAGTTCTCATCACCGAGGTGCTTCCGGACTGGGCCGAGCGCGCAGGCGGTGACTGGGCGGCACGCTGGAGCGAGAGCGTCGGCAAGGTCACCGGTGTGAAACTGGAAACCAACTGAGGCACAAACGATGACGTCCCTGGCTCTTGCCCTCCGGCGGATCAATGATCGCCTGGCAATCCTCGTAGGCCTGATCCTTCTCGCCTGCGTTGCGTTCACGCTCATAGAGATCATTGCACGCCGGTTGGGCGGGTCGCTCGGGGGTGTCGATGAAATCTCCGGCTACGTCATGGCCGTGACCACAAGCTGGGGAATAAGCTACGCCCTGACGGAGCAGGCGCATGTGCGCATCGACCTGCTCCGCCAGCGCCTGGTGCCTCTTGGCCGCGCCGTGTTCGACATCATTTCCCTGGTATGCCTTTCCGGCACGGCCATCGTCGTCGCCTGGCGCGGCTGGGGCGTCCTTGAAAAGACCCTCTCGACCGGTGCGCGCGCCAACACGCCGCTGGAGACACCCCTGTGGATCCCGCAGTCCCTCTGGTGGGCCGGCTGGGTCTGGTTCGCGCTGTCGGCCTGCGTGCTGCTTGCCTCCGTTCTCGTCAGCTTTCTGGCCTCCGACTACAAATCCGTCGACGCGGTCGCCGGTGCGAAGGGGGAAGCATGATTGCCTTCACCTCCGTCGGACTGCTCGGCCTTCTGACCCTCTCCATTCCCGTCGGCATCGTGCTGTTCCTGCTGGCCTTCGGTATCGACGAATTCTTCAGCCCTTTCCCGCTGATGCGCGGGCTCGGCCAGATCGTCTGGTCTTCCTCCAACTCCGCAACCCTCATCGCCATTCCGATGTTCGTGCTCCTCGGAGAGATTCTGGTCCGCAGCGGCGTCGCGCGGCGCACCTATACGGCGCTTGAAAAGTGGGTTGCCTGGATGCCGGGCGGGCTGATCCACGCCAATGTGGCAACTTCGACGATGTTTTCGGCGACATCCGGCTCCTCGGTTGCAACAGCAGCCACTGTGGCGACCGTTGCCATGCCCCAGGCGCAGGCGCTCGGTTACAATCCGAAGCTCTTTTCCGGCGCAATCGCCGCCGGTGGAACGCTCGGGATCATGATCCCGCCCTCCATCAACCTGATCGTCTACGGGTTCCTGACGGAAAGCTCCATCCCGCAACTGTTCCTCGCCGGCCTGATACCGGGTCTGTTCCTTGCGGGACTGTTCATGCTGATCACGGTGATCATCTGCATTTTCAAACCGTCCCTCGGCGGACCGCGCCAGTCGAGCACACTGAAGGAAAAACTGGACGGTCTGGCCGATCTCCTGCCGATCTTCGGGCTCTTTGCGGCGATTGTCGGGTCGATCTATGCCGGATGGGCCACACCCACGGAGGCGGCGACAGTCGGTGTTGCCATTTCTCTGCTCATCGCCGCGCACCAGCGGGCACTGAACTGGGAGATGCTGCAGGACGCGCTGCGCGGGTCCGTCAAGACTTCGGCGATGATCATGCTGGTCGTCATCGGCGCATATGTCCTCAATTTTGCGCTGACAGCCGCCGGTGTCAGCCGGGCTCTGCAGGATGTCCTGTCCGGTCTGGGACTGGGTCCGCTGGAAACGCTGCTTGTGATCATCCTGATCTACATCGTGCTCGGCTTTTTCATCGAGACCCTGTCGCTCATGGTCGCGACCATCCCGATCGTGGTCCCGATCATCGTACAGCTTGGCTATGACAAGATCTGGTTCGGCATCCTGATGATCATTCTGGTCGAAATGGCCCTGATCACGCCGCCCGTCGGGCTCAACCTCTACGTGGTTCAGGCCGCACGCAAATCGGGCAGTTTCAGCGACGTCATGCTTGGCTGCATTCCCTATGCGCTGGCGATGCTGGCGATGGTCGGCCTGCTCATTCTCATGCCCCAGTTGGCCCTGTTCCTGCCATCAACCCTGTAAGAGAAGAATTCATGAAGTTTCAGACCGAAACCGGTGTGCTGGAAAGCACGCCCGAAAGGCTCATTGTGGCCGGCTGGACCGGCCGCGACCGGGCCGCCGTCGATCACCACATAGAGGAACTGGCCGCAATTGGTGTTCCCGCTCCATCAACCGTGCCGCTGTACTATCAGTGTTCGCCCGCTCTCCTGACGCAGGCAACCGCAATTCAGGCACTCGGAGAAGAAACATCGGGTGAAGCTGAGCCTCTTCTGCTCCAACAGGATGGCAGGATCTGGATCGGCCTTGGGTCTGATCACACGGACCGCGCCCTGGAAGCCCATTCCGTCGCCGCCTCAAAGCAGATTTGCGCAAAACCCATTGCGGATGTCCTGTGGCCGCTGGAGGCGGTGGAACCGCATCTGGATGATCTTGTTCTGAAATCATGGATCGAGAAAGACGGAAGCTGGGTTCCCTATCAGGACGGAAAACTCGCTTCGATCCTGCCGCTGGAGCAACTCGTGGCCGGGGCAGCGCTTACCGACGGAACCGCGATGCTGTGCGGCACGCTTCCGGCAATTGGCGGCGTGCGCCCGGCCCCGGCCTTCAGGATGTCGCTGACGGATCCGGTCCGCGGCCAATCCATTGACTGGAGCTACCGAACGGCTACTCTTCGCAGCATCTCGTGACGCCCTTCCCGCCTTTTTCGCCATCACAGGACTGCCCCGAATGAGCGCATCGTTTCCCTGGACACCCGACACCGCCGCCAGCCGTCTTGAAACCACGCTGGAGCGAGCGGCCGGGGAGCAGGCGGCGAAGTCCGTCTTTCTGAAACTCCTGGGTGACCGGGCAAGGGAGCAGGCTGAAAGGGCGTCGGCGGCAGACGGCCCGCTTGCGGGCGCTCTGATAAGCGTGAAAGCGCTGTTTGATGTTGAAGGCGAGACAACGACAAGCGCGACCAGGGTCCTTGCCGGTGATCCGCCGGCAAAGGCGGATGCGCCCGCGATTGCGCGCCTTGAGGCGGCCGGCGGTGTCTTTGTCGGTCTCACCAACATGTCCGAGTTCGCCTATTCCGGACTGGGGCTCAACCCGCATTACGGCACGCCCGAAAACCCGGCCTATCCCGGCTGCGCTCCGGGTGGCTCGACAAGCGGTGGTGCCGTTTCGGTGGCCCTCGGATTGTGCGACATCGCAATCGGAAGCGACACCGGCGGCTCCCTGCGCATTCCTGCCGCATTCACGGGCATCACCGGTTTCAAACCGACGCAGAGTTCCGTTTCGATGGACGGGGGCAAGCCCCTGTCCGACAGTCTCGACAGCTTCGGCCCCATGGCGAAAACCGTCGCGGCCTGCGAGCTGGCCTGGCAGGTCATGGCGGGGAAAGACACAACTCCCGCCAATCCTGCACCCGCGCGCCTGATCATTCCCGCCAATTTCGGCTTCACCGAGATGGACCACGCCGTTTCAGAAGGTTTCAGGGCGGTGGTCGCAAAGCTGCGGGCGGCGGGGTTGGAAGTCGTCGAGCGGGAGATAGCCGCCATGTCGATGTATGACGGCGTGCCCCCCTGGCACATGACCTCGGTGGAATCGCGCGCACACTACGAGCGGCACTTTCAGGCATCGCCCGACCGGTTCGATCCGCGGGTCCATGCCAGAATGGGCCGGGCGGAGGAAATCTCGGCGGTTGAGTACCGGCAGACACTGAACAGGCGTCAGGAATTCATTGCCGCCTTCCGGGAAGAAATCGGCGAGGACATGCTGCTTCTGCCGACCACCCCCAAGCTGCCGCCCCGAATTGAGGAGCTTGCCGACGATGACGCCTTCAACCGGCTGAATCTCCTTGCGCTTCGCAACCCGTCGCTTGCCAATGTCGCCGATGCCTGCGCAATAGCGATGCCCCACCGGCACGAGGAATTAACATTGAGCTCAATGCTTGTCGCCGCAGGCGGGCGGGATGCGGAACTGCTCGCTTGCGCGAAGGTTGTTGAGGCTGGTCTTCAGACCATGTGAAGACAAGGCGGAGGCTGACCGCACTCGGTTGTCGGCCTCCCGCAACACTTCAGAGGTCACACAAACGCAAAGTCGTCCGCCTGGAATATGGTTCCGTCCGAAAACTCGAAATTCTCGATATGGGTGCCGAGATCGTTGATCCGGACCTGGCCTGCCCCGCTTGCCCAGGTGAGCAGCATGTTGCTGTCGCTGTCAGTCGAGGCCTCGACATCGGCAACCTTGAGATCCTTGAACAGCAGGGTGTCGATCCCCTTGCCGATCAGTTCGACAATATCGATGAAGCCGCCATCGGAGGAAACGACATAGCTGTCGTTGCCCGCCTCTCCCTCCAGTTTCTGCCAGCCGCCCGAAGACCCGCCTGCATCCAGCGTGTCATTGCCTGATCCGCCGATCAGCGTATCCGTTCCACCGTTCCCTTTCAGGACATCATTGCCGCCGCCGCCATTCAGCCAGTAATCGACACCGGCTTCGTTGCCGACAACACGGTCATCCTTTTCCGCGCCCTGAAACTCCTCGAACCCGTACCAGGAAAGACCGGATGTGTTGAACTTGGAGCCGGTTTCGATGATCAGCTTGTCCCGTCCGCTCCCGCCGATATCCCTGGGCGTGCCGTTATCCCAGAACAGGTCGCCGCTGCCATAGTAGACCGTGTCATTGCCGGCGCCGCCGGAAACGGTATCCCTGCCCCAGCCTCCCCGGAGGAAGTCGTTGCCGTTGCCACCGATCAGTTCATCATCGCCGCCGCTGCCGATCAGCGTGTCGTTGCCGCCGCCGCCATCGAGCAGATAGTCCACGCTATCGTCGTTGCCGACGACCCGGTCGTTGCGTCCCGCACCGATGAATTTCTCGAAGCCGTACCAGGACAGGCCGCTGGTATTGAAGACAGACCCGTTTTCCATGACCAGCGTATCAACGCCGCTGCCACCGATATCCTTCGGTGTGCCATTCACCCAGAATGTGTCACCGTTGGTATAGTAGATCGTGTCATTGCCAGCTCCACCTGACATGTTGTCGTTACCATACCCCCCGCGCAATATGTCGTTGCCGCCGCCGCCGATCAGGTCGTCGTTGCCATTGTTGCCCAGGAGCGTGTTGTTGGCACCGTTTCCGATCAGCGTATCGTTGCCGCTGCCGCCATAGGCGTTTTCGATGACCGTTCCGCGCGCAACAATCAGGTTGCCGGTCAGACCACCGACATTAGAAATGGCTTCCTGGTTGAGATCGATCCGCTGATTTGCGCCATAGTGGGAAAAGTCGAAAAGATCCGTTCCACCATTGTCGTAGATTGTCATCGCAGCGGTTTGATTTGAATCGAAAAACGTCTCCAGGTAACCGCCCGCATTGGAGTTGTTGCCGTAAACCGTCGCGCCGGTGCGAATGCTGGTCGGTATGCCGTAAAGGTCCTGTACGGCGATGATGTCGGCCACCATCGGCGTGATCACGTAGGCGAAGCTTGCGTTGATGGAGGTATTCTCGGTCTGGCTGAAATAGGACATCACCGTCGCTTGCCAGGAATCGTTCTGATAGTGGTTGTCCACCCCGTAGGTCGCCGAACCGTTGTAGTTTCCGCCGTGCCTCAGACCCAGAGCGTGGCCGATTTCGTGAATGTAGGTCTGGAACGAATAGCTGTTGATGCTCGTGCCGTATGAATTGAGCCAGTTCTTGGAAACATTGACGTCGGCGGATATCAGATCACCGTTGCTCCACCATGAAAAGCTGGCATAAGCGCCGGAATTTTCGTCATCGAAAGTGATCTGGGCACCGCTCGAGACGAAGGAAAAATTCAGCCCGGTTACGTTTTCCCAGGCTTCGAGCGCGTTGGTGGCGAGAAACTTGCCGGCGCTGGTC
Source organism: Roseibium sp. MMSF_3412 (assembly GCF_030733265.1). Taxonomy (GTDB): domain Bacteria; phylum Pseudomonadota; class Alphaproteobacteria; order Rhizobiales; family Stappiaceae; genus Roseibium. Next base: position 44,144 of record NZ_JASHJI010000025.1, read on the forward strand.
AGACCGGTGATGTCAACGGTGATCGTGTCGCCCGGCCCGGCATCGAACGAGATCGGAGCGCCGCTTGACGTCTCCCGGGTGAGTTGATCCGCGATCTGGTTGTTGCTGAAGACGGGAAGCGGTGCGGACGAAACGCCTGATCCGTCACCGGGTGCGTTTGCCATCGGCCCAGTACCGTCATCGCAACTGAAGCCGGCAACAATAGGAATATCTTCGGTACGGCCGGTCGCGAAACACAGTTCACACATGTCGAACTACCTCTTGGTATTTTGATCCGATGAATCGTCATCACCGCGGTGCCCGGCCACGAGAGATGAAGCGAACCGTTTCTGAGGTGTCACTTCATCCAGCACCACACGTGAATTCGAACGGAGTAGGGAATTTCTACCGTTCTGGAAGCGATTCACAGATCGACGCTAAAGATTGCCCCTCACACACTCAAGTAAAATTTAAAAACAATTACCAAAAGAAAAACAAAAAACGAATCCAGATAATTTAAAATTGAAGAAATTACATTGAATTTAAAAATAAAAACGAAAGAATCAGAGATTTCGCAATCAATATACCTCGGGATCGTCTCATCAGCGACACTGCCTGGGTCAGCTTCAGGTCACGCATCGACCTTCAACGCCTTGCAAAAATCATATTTGCTGTGATCTGTTCGACCGTGATGAAAAACGTTTCGGGAAACGCATGAGGGCTGATTCCATGATCAGGATTGCGGGGTCGATTGTTGCGCTTTTTTGCGCGTTCGCCTTGGGCATCTGGATTTCAGCAAGCGGGTTGTTTCCTGCTGCTGAAAACAGGGCCGGTCAACAAGACCCGGCTCAAGCCACGGAAAGTGAAAGCCCGGATGGGCAGACGTTTCCGGGCAACGCCATTGTGGTGACGACGGCAGACGTTGCCTTTACCCCGCCCCGCTCGCGGATCCAGTCAATCGGCACCGGCAAGGCGATCCGCCTGATCCACGTAACGGCAGATGTCGCCGGGACTGTGGAGAAAATCCACGTTCAGCCGAATACAGATGTCAGCGCCGGTGACCCCATCGTAACGCTTGAGCGCAAGACCCAGGAAATCATCCTCGACAGCGCCAAGGCCGAGCTTGAGCAGCAGTCGGCGTCGTTCAACCGGTACCAGACACTGTTGAGCCAGAGCAGCAACGCCGTTTCGCAGGCGCAGGTCGATGAAGCAAGGGCATCCCTCGCTGTTGCCGAAGCCAAGGTTGCCGAAGCACAGTACGAATATGATCGAAGGATAATCAGGGCTCCCTTTTCCGGCCGGATCAATCTGAATGACCTCACCGTCGGCAGCTATCTTTCGCAAGGCGCGGAAATCGTGACGCTGGTCGATGCCAGCAGTCTGCTTGTCGAATTCACCGTGCCGGAAACCGCGATCAGCCAGATCAGCACGGGCGTGCCTGTCCGCCTGACCACGCCCGCCCTTGTCGGCCGTGTCTTCAATGGCGAAATCACCGCGTTCGACAGCTCGATCGACGAAGAGTTCCGCACGGTACGGGTGCGTGCGCAGGTCAAGAACCCGGAGAATTTGCTCCTGCCCGGCATGACCTTCAGCGTCAGCCTCGCCAGCGCCGACACCCCGATGCCGATGGTTCCGGCCGTTTCAATCCTCTGGAGCCCGAACGGAGCCTATGTCTGGAAACTTGGCGCGGACAATGCGCCCGAAAGGATCGACGTGGTGCTGCGTCACAGGCTGGGCGACAGCGTCTGGCTGGAAGCAGATCTGAAGGAAGGCGACGTGGTTGTGAAGGACGGTGCCTTCAAGGTCAGTCAGGGCGTGGCCGTTGCCGTCGAGATCGCGGAGCACACCGATGGATGACGCGTCACCGGACAAGATGACACGGGACCGGCTCGGCTTTGCGGCGACATTCGTCGGCCGCCCGATCCTGGCACTCGTGCTCAACCTGCTCGTGATCATAGCGGGCATCACCGCGCTGAACGGCGTGGAGGTCCGCGAATTGCCGAACGTGTCCAGTCCGGTCATTTCGGTGCGCGCCACCTATCCCGGCGCGGCTGCCAGCACGGTGGACTCCGAAGTCACCAGCGTTCTGGAAGATGCACTTGCACGGCTGGAGGGGCTTGAAAACATATCCGCGACCTCCTCCTACGGTAGTTCCAGCCTGACGCTGGAGCTCAATGCCTCAACCGACGTCACCAACGCTGCCAATGACGCGCGGGATCTCGTCTCCCGGGCGCAACGCAATCTGCCCGACGATGTCGAAGACCCGACTGTTCAAAAGAGCGATGCGGATGCGGATCCGATCATGCGTCTCGCCCTCAGCGGAACTCTGCCGCTGACGGAGCTGACCTCGCTCGCAGAAGGCATTGTCTCCGACCGACTGCTTTCCATTGACGGTGTGTCGGAAGTGCAGGTTGCAGGCGACTACGCGCGGATCATGCGGGTCACCTTTTTCCCGGTCGCGCTTGCCAGCCGCGGTATCTCCCTTGCCGACATGCGCGCGGCCCTTGCCAGCGCCAATCTGGACATACCGCTCGGCGCGCTGGAAACCGGCACCCAGGAACTCGTTGTCAGGTCCGTTGCCTCAACAACGACAGAGGCGGAAATCTCCGCGATCCGCCTCAACCGCGAGACGGTGATCGGTGACGTTGCCTTTGTTCAGTTCACCTCCGACGATCCCTCGGTGATCACCCGCATCAACGGTCAACCCGCCGTCGGACTGAACATCATCCGCCAATCCCATGCCAACACCCTGTCGATATCCAGCGCGGCGCGTGTTGCGGTGGCTGGACTGCAGGAAGATCTGCCGGACGGCGCTCACTTGATGATCGTGGCCGACGACGGCGTTTTCGTGGAGCGATCCATTTCGGGTGTCGTCACCAGCATTGCCATGGCCATCGTGATCGTCGTCGCGGTGATATTCCTGTTTCTGCGTTCGCTGCGTGCGGTCGTTGTGCCCGCTGTCGCCGTTCCGATTGCACTCACGGGAACCCTCGGCGCGATTTGGGCAGCCGGCTTTTCGGTCAACACGATCACGCTGCTCGCGCTTGTTCTGGCAACGGGCATGGTTGTCGACGACGCCATCGTGGTTCTGGAGAACATCGTGCGCCGCCGCAAGCAGGGTCTCGGCGCCTTCGCAGCAGCCGCCGTCGGCACAAGAGAGGTCTTTTTCGCCGTCATTTCCACAACGGCCACGCTTGCCGCGGTCTTCATTCCGATTTCCTTCCTCCCCGGTCAGGCGGGTGGCTTTTTCGGGGAATTCGGCTTTGTCCTGGCGTTTTCCGTCGCCCTTTCCTCCTTCGTCGCACTCACTTTGGCCCCGGCCCTTTGTTCTTTCGTCGATCCGGGAAAACCCGGCGCGGCGAAAGGACAGCATGAGGACGAAGCCGGCGAAAGCGCATTTCTGACGGGCTTCGGCAACCTGATCGGCTTCATTTTGAAGGCGCGCTACCTTGTCCTGTTTGGCGCGCTGGCATTCGCCGGAGGGTCCCTGGCACTTTACGGTTCCCTCCCCCAGGAAATCACGCCTTCGGAGGACCGCGGCACCGTGATGATCGCGCTGAGGACACCTTCCTCCGCGAGCCTCGACTACACGAGCCAGCAGGTGGCCCGTGTCGAAAAGATCCTCGAGCCGCTTGTTGCCTCCGGCGAGGTTGTGGCTGTCCAGTCCCTGATCGGCTTGAGATCGACCAGTTTTGCCCTTGTCTTCGTACGCCTGGCACCGTGGGAGGATCGGGTACGCAGCCAGCAGGAGATCGCGGCGCAGATACAGGGACCGGTCAGCCGGATTCCAGGTGCCTTCATTGCGCTGCGCGCGTCCAACAGTCTCGGCATTCGGGGCGCCGGACGGGGTGTCCAGTTCGCCGTTGTCGGCAAGGAGTACGATGTTCTCGGCGATCTGGCGGGCGAGCTGATTGCAAAGATGGACGAGGATCCGGCCTTTGCAAACGCTCAACTCGTCAACGAGATCAACCAGCCGCAATTGCTGCTGGAAGTCGACCGCGACCAGGCCGCCAACCTTGATATCGAGCCAAGGGATGTGATCGAGACACTCAACACGGTCATCGAGGGCTACAAGGCGTCAGAGATCTTCCTGAACAACGAGACCGTCGAGATCCGGCTGGAACGTGGCGGGCGGCCGATCAACGATCAGGGCGATCTGGAAAACACCTTCCTGCGCGCCGGCAACGGCCAGTTTGTTCCAATCTCCTCCGTCGCGACGCTGTCGGTCGCGGCCTCCGCCTCCACCTTGAGCCGCGAAGCCCGCGAACGGGCGGTCACCGCCCAGGCCAATCTCGGAAGCGGTGTCGACCTGGGAACCGCGGTCGATCGTCTGAAGGAAATCGCACCGGACATTCTCGGCAACGACGGGCGTCTGGTCTTTCTCGGCGAAGCCGCCACGCTGGAAACGGGTGAAACGACCACTCTGCTGGTGTTCGGTGCTGCCATCCTGATCGTCTTCCTTGTGCTCTCCGCACAGTTCGAGAGCTTCTCCAGCTCCCTGATCATTCTGATCACCGTCCCCTGCGGGCTTGGGACCGCCTTGCTGGCCATCCTGGTCTCCGGTGGGAGTCTCAACTATTACAGCCAGATCGGCCTCGTGATCCTTGTCGGCATCATGGCAAAGAACGGCATCCTCATCGTCGAATTCGCCAACCAGCTGCGCCAGCAGGGAGAGGACGTGGACACCGCCATCCGCAACGCCATGCGGATCAGGCTGAAACCGGTGATGATGACCATGGCGTCAACGGTCGCCGGAAGCATACCGCTGGTGCTGGCAACAGGTGCCGGCGCGGAGGCGAGAACCGCCGTCGGCTGGGTTGTCGTCGGCGGTCTCGGCCTTGCCACCATTTTCACCCTGTTCCTGACACCGGCGGTCTACCGGATCATTGCCGGCTGGTCGCAGCCACCCGGTGCATCGGAAAAGCGCCTTGCGGAGGAACTGGAGGGCGGCAACGCCAACACAGCCTGACGAGAGCCTGTCCCCGGTTGGAACAGGCTCGCGGAATGCTTAGAGAATGGCGAAATCGTCCGGCTGATAGACCGCACCGTACTGGAATACGAACTGATCCAGATGCGCGCCGGAATCGTTGATTGTCACGCTCCCGGCCCCGTCGGCCCCAACGTCCCAGGACAGGACCATCTTGTCGTTCGCGTTGATCGAGACATCGACGTCCGATCGTTTGAGGTCCTTGAAGATCAGCTTGTCATTGCCGTTTCCGGCAAGCTCCACAATGTCGACCCGGCCTGATTTCGAGGTCACAACATAAGTGTCGTTTCCTGACTGGCCCGAGAGTTTCTGAACCCCGCCGGAGGACGCACCCGGCTCCAGCCGGTCATTGCCTGCGCCGCCGATCAGCGTGTCGGTTCCTGCATTTCCTTTCAGGAAATCATTGCCGCCGCCGCCTTTCAGAACGTAGTCCACATTGCCACTGTCACCGAAGACCTTGTCGTTCTTGTCGGCGCCAGTGAACTTCTCGAACCCGTATTTGGAAAGGGCCGACGTATTGAACTTGGAGCCCGCCTCGATGACGAGCGTATCAATGCCGGACCCGCCGATGTTGCGCGGTGTGCCGTTGTCCCAGAAGATATCGCCATTGCCGTAGTGGATCTCGTCGTCACCCGCGCCCCCGAACATGATGTCCCGTCCGGCACCGCCCTTTATGACGTCGTCCCCGGCCTTGCCGTAGAGCCGGTCGTTGCCCGGTCCACCGAGCAGCGTGTCGTCTCCGGCATTGCCCTGAAGCGTGTCGTTGCCACCGGCACCGCTCAGCCGGTAGTCGACGCTCGCGTCATTGCCGACGACACGGTCGTTCCCGTCCGCACCGATAAAGCGTTCAAATCCGTACCAGGAAAGGCCGGAAGTGTTGAAGACCGAGCCCTTGTTGATGATCAGCGTGTCGATCCCGGCTCCACCGATGTCTTTGGGCGAACCGTTCTCCCAGAAGTCGTCGCCGTTTGTGTAATAGACCGTGTCATTCCCGCTGCCGCCCGTGGGTGGTGGTGTCGTTCCGCCGCCCTCCGATCCGTCCTTCACGTCAACCTTGACGTTCTTGCCGGAGATCGAAAACGACTTCTCGATCGTGCCGTCAATGCCGGTGCCGGTGTACCTGGCGGTATAGGACCCGTTTGCCAGCGCAATGCTGTAGCCGCCTCCCGGATCGGTCGAGGCCGTGGCAACCGTCTGACCCGATGCGTTGACGATCGTCACCTTTGCCGATCCGAGTTCCTCGCCGATATCGAAGAACTTGTCGCCATCCTCATCGTCGAAAACAACGCCGGTGACATAGTTTTTCGTTGTGCCGGCAAAATTCTGTGTCGCATAGCTGGTTGAATGGTTCGGGGAACTCGGATGCCCGCCAATCGCATCGCCGATACCGATCACCGTGTAGTTGGAACTCAGGATGTTGGCCCTGTGACCGGATGAGTTCATCCAGCCCGTATGCATGCCCTCAACCACTGCCTGGGGAACATAGGCGCCCGAAATCGGCTGATGCTGGTTGAACGGATTGTAGGCGATGTTTTCGCCCATCGGATATTCCGTCCAGCCTTCCGCCTTCATGCGGTCCCAGGGGCTTGAGCCGCCAGAACCTGTGTGATTGAGCACCCGCTCGTCCGCCATCCATTCGGAATGCTTCTGCGCGGCGGCATTGATCCGCCCGTCCGTTGCAAGCGGTTCTAGCCCCGCCGCTGCCCGTTCCTTGTTGACAAGCTCCAGGATCAACTGCTCGCTGGCACTGAGCGCCTTCACGGGATTGTCGACCATAGCGTTTCCTTTCCTTATCTCACATCGCACCGGGAGGCTCGCGATGAATTCGGGCGAAAGAAACGCCGCTTTGCGGAGGGATTTTGCTAAAGATGTGTCAGAAAAACTGTCCCGCGATACGGGCAGGGACGGTTGTCGGCGGGCTGGCTTGAACGAATTCGGACAAATGTATCCAAACGTTGCGTAACCTGACCTGTCGTTCGCGAAGAGCCACGGCAAACCAATTCACCGGGCACCATTTTATCGGCGAAAACATGATCTTCGGTTGCAGGGACAACGCGATCAAATTGAATCTAAATTACTGAAAAGAAAGAGAATAAATCGAGTTCTATTCAAACAGCTTTCGATTGCCAGCCGCTCCGGTCAAACCCGGAATTTCAGACTTTCATGGCAAGCGAAATTCAGGTCCAGATGCTTGAAATGACAACATCAAGCAGCTTCAGACATACGCAAGAACACCAAATTGACGCTTCGGAAACTTCGGGCAAGATGGTCGGCAACGCATCCGGATTAGGCAACGGATCCGCTTACGAGACCGGGTAGTCCGACAAAGATGCGCTCATGTGGGGGGTGTGTTCGTGGCTTTGATCGGAAATCTGTTCTTCTACGCCGGCCTTGCCGTGTCCCTTGCTATCGGTCTCCTCTACTTCCGCGATCTCGGCGACGTCACCCAGATGGTGCTGAAGGTGAAGCGGGAAAACATCGCCCGCTTCATCCGCAACGAGCACCGGCTTCTAGCTATTGGTCTTGCAGCAGCCGTTGTCATGACACTTGCCCATTTTGCATTCGGTGGCGGCCCTTTCTGGCTCTGGCTGCCATCCATTCTTCTGATCCTCGTTCTGTATGCTTTTCCCTATGTCTGGGTCCATGTCGGCCTCAGAAACCAGAAGAACACGGCCAAATATCTGCCGATCAAGGACGCAATGGAATGGGTCAGCCCATCCAGCCCCGTGCTTGTCATTGAAAACAACGGCATCGCCCGCGCCCATCCCGATGCCCAGATCATGCGCCCTCACCTGGCCGGAAACCGGGAGGGACTGGACGGCGAAAATGTCATCATGACCTATTGTGCGATGGCCAACCTCGGGATTGGCTACGTGCCGCAAATCGAGGGACAGGACCTGGATCTTGAAGTGCTGGCACAGCACGGCAACAATCTGATCCTGCGCGACAACCGGACCGGTGAGCCGATCCAGCAGATTTACGGTTTCCGGGACCGGGACAGCACGCCTTCGCAAAACGGCCCCGCCTGCCCTGTCCGGCCGCAGATGGCCATGCGCCCCTGGCCGACATTCCGGATGACCATGCGCGGATTTCAAAAGGCCTATCCGGACGGCAGGGTTTTCATCAACAGGCCGTCGGAAAACCCGATCCTTTTCCTGTTCGATCTTGCCATAGAGACCATCTTTTCATCTGAAATCTCGCGCCAGCACCGGGTGAGTGAACCGATCATCCGGAACATGAACCGCGCCGCCGACAAGCGTCTGCACAACAAGACCTATGTCTGGGGCGTCGACATTGACGGCGACGTGGTCTGCTGGACGGACGATTTCGTCATCGAGAACGGCAGTATCATCAATGCCACGGTCGGGAACAGCGATCTGGTGATTGCCTGGGACCGGAAATTCGAGAGCCTGGGCATCTGGTACAACGACACGGGCGCACCGATCACCGGGATCGATTTCTATGGGGTGACATCGGCCGGAAAACTCAAACGCGTTGAAAATGTCCGCCCCGGGATGTTCTGGCATGTTTGGGCCGAATACTTCCCAAATACCGACCTCAACCGTATTGGCGCGGCGTCGCCGGTTGGCACGGAAAAAAGCGCTGCAACCGAGGCAGCACAATGATCCGTTGCTGCTCGAACCGGCCTGAAGCACCGAACAAAAAAGCGGGAGCCTGGAATGAACAGACTGCTGACGACAATGACACTTGCACTTATGGCGGCGCCGGCCTTCGCCGATGACGCACCCATCGTCCATGATGCGGAATACTACATTCTTCAGGCCCAGAACGGCGAAAAATGGGCTGAGGAAGACGCCGCCCTTGATGCGGCCCTGGCCGAAATCCGCGCTCGCAATGACGGCAAGCCGCCGAACATCTTCTACATCCTGATCGACGATATCGGCTTTGGCGACCTCGGCAGCCCAACCCTTAATGCCATTCGCGGCTACAAGACACCGTCTATCAACGAGCTTGCCAGCGAAGGCATGCGCCTGGCCCGCATGTACACCGAGCCGTCCTGCACACCCACCCGTGTCGCCTTCATGACCGGGCGCCAGCCCCATCGCAACGGCATGGGAAACACCCAGGTCGAGCTCTCGGGTTTCGGCCTTGCAGACGCGGAAGTCACGCTTGCGGAGGTCCTGTCGGAAGCCGGCTACAACACATCACATGTCGGCAAGTGGCATATGGGCGACATTCAGGCCTCCTGGCCGAATTTTCAGGGCTTCGACTACGCAGCCTTTCCCGTTCATCAGCAGGGTCAGCTCACCATCTACCACGACGACGCTGCCGACGAGGAAGTCTCGATTGGTATCGGCGACAACAACTACAATGACAGGTTCACGCTGGACCGCTGGTTCCGGACCGACGCCTCCCGTCTTGTCACAGGTGTCGAGGGCACACGGAACGAACCTGTTCAGGAAGTGGAGATGGCCTCCGGCGAACGCTGGACCGAAGCCAAGTACCACGACATGAACGTCCGCTATCAGGCCCAGGCGATGGCGCAACTGCGCGAACTCGCGGCAAGGGACGAACCTTTCTTTCTGCAATACTGGCCGCTCTACCCGCTGACCGGGCCGCGCACCACGACCGATCAATTTACAACCCCGAATGGCGGCATTTACGTAGAGAAGATGAAACTGGTCGACCAGTGGATCGGCGGGCTGATGAGCGAGATGGACACGCTGGGTGTCGCCGACAACACCATCGTCATCGTCATGGGCGACAACGGCCATTTCACCAAGTACTCACCGCAGTCGGGCTATACGCCGATGATTTTCCAGGGAGGCAAGGGCAAGACAACCGAAGGCGGCGTGCGCGTCGATGCCTTCGTGCGCTGGCCCGGTGTCATCGAGGCGAATTCGGTCGTTGGCGACATGGTGCATGTCAGCGACCTCTTCACCACCCTTGCCCGTCTGGGCGGCGCATCCGGCAGCATCCCGACCGATCGCGTCATTGACGGGATCGACCAGACATCGTTGCTGCTGAACGGCGAGGAGCACGGCCGCCGGGATTACGTTTTCCTTTACAACATCAACAAGCTGGAAGCCGTGGTAAAGGAGCAGTACAAGCTGGCGATCCCGGGCGGCAGTATCGAAAATGCCATTCTCGCCGACTTCTACGATCTCTTCCGCGACCCGCAGGAAAAGTACCCTGTTTCAACGGAGATCGGGGCCTGGGGCAGCGCGAAGTTTGTGAACATGCTCCAGCGCCATCTGATGCGGAAACAAAAGTATCCCGACATGGAACCGGATGTCGGCATGCCTTATGACGGTGTGACGAACCTGCGCCCGGAGACGCAGGCGATGCTCGAGGAATGGCTGTTCATGCGCAAGACACCGGAGCAATGAAATGCGAAAAGACGCTCAGTGAATTGCCGCCATCCTCATCTTTGACGGTGTTGCATTTCCGCCATGCTGCGGCACATATTGCGCGCAGCCGGTAGCGACCGCATCATGCATATGTTTAAATAAAAACAATCAGTTCGATTGAATTGAATTGAAAATGCGGCGAAAAGGCAAGAATTCATGCGTAATTTTACCAGTATTTCTGCAAAATCGTGCTGCTTGGCGCTGACTTTACTCTTAGCAAGCTTGCCTTTCGCAGCGTCAAACGCAGCAGACCTGCCGCAGCCCGTGAGTGAACCCACTCCGGTCAACGAACGGGTCAACCGGGCCTGGGAGTTCATGATCGCACCCTATTTTGTCGCTGCGAACATCACCGGCACCACCCAGGTTGGTCGTCTTCCGGCAACCGATATCGACGTCGACACGGGCACCATTCTGGAGAACCTGCGTTTCGGGGCAATGGTGCGGGCCGAAGCACTCTACCAGCAGAAGGTCGGCGCAATGATCGACATTGCCTATATGGGCCTTGGCGCATCTGCGGATGTGCGTGCCGGTGGCGGGCGCATCAGCGTCGGGATAGACCAGTTGATCGTCGAGGGAATGCTCTTCTACCGGGTTTACAACTCTCCGCAGACGTCGGTCGACGTCTATGCGGGCGGGCGCTACTGGGACATCAATATCGACCTCAACGCACAGGGAACCTTTGCCGGCAACTTCGATATCTCGCGCGGCGATGACTGGATCGATCCTGTCGTCGGCATTCGTGCCTTCCACATGTTCAACGACAAATGGTCCGCCAACGCCAGGGGCGACATTGGCGGCTTTGGCGCGGCATCCGACTTCACATGGAACGTTCAGGGCGGCATCGGCTACCATTTCAACAAGACCTGGTCGGCGCATATGCAATACAAGGCCCTGAGCGTCGACTACGACAACGACAAGACCGGCACAGACAGCTTCGCCTATGACACGATCACGCACGGACCCTTGCTTGGTGTCGTCGCCCGCTTCTGATCATTGACGCCGTTCTGGCTGCCCCTCACCCCTTGACCGGGTAACGGTAGGCTTCCTCGAAGACGTCGATGACTTTCGTGCCCGCCTTGATGACAGCGCCGTGCTCGGCGCCGCTCGGGATGTCGTAAATCGCCCCCGGACCGAGGGTCCGCGTCTCCCCGTCGATCGTGAATTCTATCTCTCCGTCCAGCACCGTGCCCCACTGCGCGAGATGGGCATGGGGCGGCAAAACGAAATCCTTCTGAAAATCGAAGAAGACAACAAGCCCGGCATCCGACTGGATGGCATGCGAGGTCACCACGTCCTCGGGAAACGGGATATCCAGTGCGGGAAAATTCTTGATGAAATCCGGTAACTGCATGCTTCTTCCCCAAATGCCATGACACAATGCGAACAGAGTGCCTGTTCGAACGCGCCCGTTCAAGCTCCCTGGTGAAGCAATGAAACATCACCACGAGAGCGTCTTTGTCAATTGCGGTCCAGCGCCTTGCGAGTGTCAGGACTCCGAAGTGAAAACAATAGCTTGAAGTCACAACCGGAATCAGTTTCTGACCTTGCTCGTCACCCCCTCAGATCCCGCGCAACATCAACCGGACTGAGACAAAACCGCACCTCCCAGCGCGGCCGCAAGCAAGGTCCAGACAAGGCTGACATGGAACCGGAGCAGAAGAAGCCCGCTAAGTGCCGCGAGCACGGGCACCCGCCAGTCCAGGCTTGTCAGGTCCGGTACCCAGAAGGTAAGCCATCCGTGCCTTTCGGCACTGACATCCGTGAAGAAAACGTGCAGGGCAAACCAGACCGAGAGATTGAGCACGACTCCCACCACGGCGGCGATGATGGCCGAAAGAGCCGATTGAAGCCGGGGCAGTGCGGATATCCGGTCAATGTAGGGCGCACCGGCAAAGATCCACAAAAAGCAGGGAACGAACGTCGCCCAGAGCGCGACGAGCCCGCCGGCCAGCCCGAGCCAGAGGCCGCCGCTTTGAAAGGCGGCGAGAAATCCGACAAACTGGGTCACCAGTATAAGCGGACCGGGTGTCGTCTCGGCAAGACCGAGCCCATCCATCATTTCGCCCGCGCCCAGCCATCCATGCAGGGTGACCACGTCCTGCGCCATATAGGCAAGAACGGCATAGGCCCCGCCAAAGGTGACAACGGCGAGTTTTGAAAAGAACCATCCGATCTCGCTCAATATCGGTGCTCCGCCCCACCAGTCGAGAAGGGCCAGAGGCGCAAGCCACACAAGCAACCAGGTGGCAACGCGCACCACGGTACGGACCGACGAGGTTCGGCTACCGGCAGCGCCTGCATCCTGATCGCAAACGGGTGCGTGACCGGCCGCGGCGCCAAAAAGTGCGGCGGCCAGCACAATCAGCGGAAACGGCAGCGACAAAAAGAAGATGGCCACAAAGGCCAGTGCTGCAATGACCCGTTCTCTGTTTTCGCTCAATGCCCGTCTGGACAGCCGCAGCAGCACTTCCAGCACGACGATGAGAACCGCAGCCTTGATACCGAGGAACAACTGGGACATCAGGGCTACGTTGCCGAAAGCGGCATAGAGACCGGCCAGGACAAAGATGGCGGCGGCTCCGGGGATGACGAAAAGCAACCCCGCGAGAAGACCGCCCGGGACTCCCCTCAGTTTCCAGCCGCAATAGGTCGCAAGCTGCATGGCCTCCGGCCCGGGCAGAAGCATGCAGAAACCGAGAGCATTGGTGTAGACGCGCTCTGAAAGCCAGCCGGCCTCCTCGACAAGCTTGCGATGCATCAGCGCGATTTGAGCGGCCGGGCCTCCGAACGACAGGAGACCGATGCTGCCGAAGACGAAGACCATGCGCTGCCACGGGACCGGTGTACCCTCGCACAGCGGAACGGGCCCGGCGGTTGACCGGTTGGACGATGACGGTGTCGGCATGAGATCAGCCTTTCCGGCTTACGGTTGGCCAGTCGTGTCCCTCGTCGCTCGCATCGCGCGCCCAGCGGTAGAAGGCATCATAAAGGCCCATGCCCGCCTCAAGCTGGCGCAGGTCATCCTTGTACATGCGCGACAGGCCGAGCGAAGCTGCCAGCAGTCCTGCAGCTTCCGGTGCCAGGTCGTGACGATTGGTATCGGCAGCCCGCACGATCGTGGCGAGCCTGAGAAGCGGCTCGGTCTGCAGCTGAAACTCTTCAAGCATCGTGTCGAAGCTGCAGCGGTCGCCACGATGGCTCCAGAACGCGTCTTCCACATCGAAAGGCGTGGCCCCGAACCTGTCGGCGACCGCCCCGACCTGCGCCGGAGACACGAACAGGAACCGCGCTGTGGGGTCGACAAACCGGCGGATGAGCCACGGACAGGCGATGCGGTCGACCTTGGGCCGGTGGCGCGTTACCCAGACGGTCTGGCCCTCGGCATTCCTGCCGGGCAAACGCGCCTCCGGGACCATCGGCTGCCCGGCGTCGCGCCACCCGGTGCACCCGCCTTCCAGAAACTCGGCCTCGATGCCGCTGCTTCGCAACACAGCGGCCACCCCTTCGGACAGCTTCAGTCCCTTCCAGCAGGCGACAACCACCCGCCTGCCCTGCAAGCGGCCGGCGAGGTCTTCAACACTCTGGAACGGGTATCTGAAAGAGGCCGGAATAAATGCGGGATCTTCGACAAAGTCCTCATCGATGCGGACATCAAGGATCACCGGCGCGTCGGGCGTACCGACCAGCCGCGCAAGCTGTGAAACGGATATGGAATTCAGAGACGGCATGGCGCGTCCTCCCGTTGAAATGGGTTACAAGGACGCGAAACTTCAGCTTACGCCTCACGGGGTGTTCGCTCGCCCCATGGGATTTAACTGCCAAATTGCCGATTGGCTGTCAAGGAAACCGGCCTCAGCGGCCATCTCTAGGGTACGGACCCATTAATGAAGCCGATTTGGCGGCAGAAATGGCAAAATCTCGCGAGGAAGCGTGTGCAGAGCGGGCTTTATGCCCGGTCAAGCGCGGTGACGCTGCGAGATACAGCCATTTTGCCGTCCATCGGATTTGGCCGTTTTGGCCATCTGCCACGTCGCGAAAGGCTTGAAAATGAACCACATTTCCTGCGCTTTCGCTCCTTGCAGTTGGTCAAAACGATCCAAACCAAATTGACTTCATTTATGAGTTCGTACCCTAACCGTTCAGAACATCCTTTACCGTCGTCGCCAGCTGTTTCAGCGTGAACGGCTTCGGCAGGAAGAAGAACTGTTCGCCTTCCGGCAGGTTCTCTTCGAACGCATCTTCGGCATATCCGGAAACGAAAATGATCTTCAGGTCCGGCTGGGTCTTGCGGAGCTCCACGAGAAGTGTCGGGCCATCCATTTCCGGCATGACCACGTCGGACACAACAAGGTCGACTCCACCCCCGACCTCTTCCATCACCTCAAGCGCTTCATTGCCCGAGCCTGCTTCATGAACCGTGTAGCCCCTTGAGGCCAGCGCGCGGGCGGCAAAGGCGCGGACCGCTTCTTCATCCTCAACGAGCAGGATCGAAGCAGAACCGGTGAGATCGGCGACCTTTTCCGGTTCGGTCTCCTTCGGCTCGGGCTTGGGTTCTTCAACGACTTCGGGTATGTGCCGTGGCAGGAACAGCCGGAATGTTGTTCCGGCATCGACCTCGGACGTGCAGAAAATGAAGCCGCCGGTCTGCTTGACGATACCGTAGACCGTCGAGAGGCCAAGGCCGGTGCCCTTGCCCACTTCCTTGGTGGAAAAGAACGGATCAAAGATCTTTTCCATGATCTCCGGCGGCATTCCGTGCCCCGTATCCTCGACCTCGACAAGCGTGTATTCGCCGGGCGGCATACCGCGCGTGTTATCGAACTGGGTGGACTGGGCTTCCTCGACATTGCTGGTTCGGATCGTCAGCCGCCCGCCCTCGGCCATGGCATCACCGGCATTCACCGCCAGGTTGACGATGACCTGTTCAAGCTGGTTGAGGTCGGCCATCACCGGCCAGAGATCGCGGCCATGAACCACTTTCAGCTCGACCTTCTCGCCGAGAAGGCGATCGAGCAGGATCGACAGATCGCCGAGAACATCATTCAGTTCAAGCTGCTGCGGACGCAGCGTCTGACGGCGTGAGAAGGCGAGCAGCTGACGGACCAGTCCGGCCGCGCGGTTCGCATTCTGCTTGATGTTCATAATGTCCTGGAAGGACGGATCGGTGGGCCTGTGGCTTGCCAGAAGAAGATCGGAGAAGCCGATGATTGCCGTCAGCACATTGTTGAAGTCATGGGCGACACCGCCGGCCAGCTGACCGATCGCCTGCATCTTCTGGCTCTGCGCGAACTGGGCTTCGAGCGCGCGCTGCTGGGTCGTCTCCAGCGCGTAGACGATCGCCGTCTCCCCGTCCCCCTCGCCGTCCTGAACGGCGGACACGTAGAAGGTTGCCGAGCGGGGATCGTTCCCCTCGACCAGCGGAATGTCGATAGGCGAGATTTCACCGATGCCCTTGGCGGCGGCGGAAAGCGCCTTCGACAGTTCCTCGCGCCCGCTCTCAGCGACATAAGCTTCGAGTTTCGGCGATTCCTCGACCGTGTCGGCGGCCCCGAACAATTTCAGGAACGGTGCATTGGTGCGCAGCACCCGGCCGTCATTGTTGAGCGAGGCGATCGAAATGGGCGTGTTGTTGAAGAAACGGGCAAAACGCACTTCCGCAGCGCGCAGCGCCTCGGACGCTTCCTCGCCCTCGCCGCGTGATCGGTTCAGGACCAGCGTGCGGCTGTCGCCCGGCTGGCCGTTTTCGCCAAAGGGAACGCGGTGCAAAAGCCGCACGGGCAGTCCGCGCCCGTTGCGCGTCACGAAATCGAGGTCGAACGTTTCGCTTTTCACCTCGCCGGCCTGGCCCTTGACGGAGCGGATCAGCTCCGTGCCGTCACCGCGCACAATTTCCGAAAGATCGAGATCACCGGCATCGAACTGCGCAAGGTCGTAGCCGAGCCAGTCGGCCAGCGTTGCATTGAGATAAACGATGCGGCCCTGAGAATCGCTGGAAAAGAACCCGGCCGGGGCGTGATCGAGAAAATTGATGACCCGCTGAAGCTCCTGGAAGGAGTTTTCCTGCTCGGCCCGGTCCCGGGTGATGTCGGCAAGCTGCCAGATCGACATCTGTTTGCCGCTGCGCTCCCTTGACGGCTGCAAAGGCCTGACGGAGACGCGGTACCACCGCGCGGATCCTTCGACGCGCCCGAGCGGGAACGGCATCCGGATCTCTTCCTGTGCCTTGCGACCCTCGCGCATGGCCTGGGACAGGCGGAAAATGGCGTCCGCCGCGTCGGGATCGGACGAAAACACGCGTTCAACGACGCGGATATCGGAGGGCGAGTCCGCACCTGTCAGCTCGGCATAGGCAGTGTTGGCATAAACCAGCCGGCCGTCCGTGTCGGTAATCAGGGCACCGTCATCCATCGTGTCGACAAAGGCGGCGGCCAGCGGGTTGGCTTCGCCCGGACGCGCGGACAGGCGCAGGAAGCCGATGGCTCCGGCAAACAGGCAGAAGACGCCGACAACCGCCAGGATGCCAAGCAGCGCCAGGATGAACGGCTGCGCAACTTCGCGATCCATGACCGCAAAGGCAGCTGCCGCTCCGACCAGAAGCACAGCCAGGCCTATTAGCAGGCCAATATTTCCGGAGCGCTCCGGCCGGCTGATCATCGGCCCGCCCGGCGCTCCGTCCGTGTCACTCATACGTCCTGTCTCCCGGCCCGATTCGGTTTGCTTGGGGCCGCCTACAAGCATTCTGTGCTTGCCCCCCAATTTCAACCGATATGACGCTGACTTCTGTTGAAATTCACGCGTTTGAAGGCGTTTTTTGACGCTCGGTGAGGTCGCCGTACCGGGCCACCCCCTAGTTCGCACGCCAGGAAGCGCGATTGCGCATCCGGAAGACGAAGCCGATCACCTCGGCGACCGCCTTGTAGTGCTCTTCCGGTACTTCCTGATCAATTTCCACAGTTGCGTGAAGTGCCCGTGCAAGCGGCGGGTTTTCAACAACGGGAACCTCGTTTTCCTTCGCGATCTCACGCATTTTCAGCGCGATGGCATCCGTTCCCTTGGCAATGCAGAGCGGCGCGCCCATGCCTTCTTCGTATTTTAGCGCAACGGCGAAGTGGGTCGGGTTGGTCACGACCACGGTCGCCTGGGGAACCGCCGCCATCATGCGCTTGCGCGACCGCTCCATGCGCAGTTGCCGGATCTTGCCCTTGACCTGCGGATCGCCCTCCGTCTGCTTGAATTCTTCCTTGACCTCCCGAAGGGACATCTTCTGTTTGTTGAACCACTTGTTCTTCTGGTACGCGTAATCCGCAGCGGCGACGACGGTCATCACCGCGAGGATTGCAGCAAGCAGCTGCAGGATCAGAACCTGGGCCTCTTCCAGGATGACGCTCGTCTCGGCGAAGATGATGATTTCGGCCTCGTCGCGATGCGGCCACACCACGGCAACCATCAGCGCTCCGACGATCGAGATCTTGAACATGCCCTTGGCAAAGTTCACCAGGCTGTCGGCGGAAAAGAGCCGCTTGAACCCGGAGAGCGGCGAGACCTTGGACAGTTTGGGCTTGATCGTCTCGGCAGTCAGCAGCGGCTGATGCTGAATGAGGTTGCCCGCGACCGCCATGACCAGGAGCGCAATCAGCGGCAGACCGACGATGAGGGCGACCGACTGGCCGGTATCGCGCCACAAGGCCTTCAGCGCAAAGCCGTCGACCGGTATCTGGTGCGCGTGTTCAATGAACCCCTTCATCAGATTGCCGAGGGACGCTGCCGCCCCGGGCGCAAAAAGCGCGATCATCAGGGTTGCCCCGGCAAGGGTGAACCAGGTGCTGACTTCCTGCGATTTGGGGACGTCCCCCTTGTCATGCGCTTCCTTCAAGCGCTTTTGCGTGGGGTCCTCAGTCTTTTCTGAGTCGTCGGTATCGTCAGCCATGTCGACCCGTCACCCGATAATGAATTTGCCGATCGATCCCTGAAAATGCTCCAGATAGAACATCATCAGCGTCGCGATCAGCGCCATGAGAAGGAACAGACCCACGGCGATGTTCACGGGCATCGCGATGAAGAAGATCTGCATTTGCGGCATCAGTTTGTTGAGCAGCCCGAGACCGAAGTAGAATACCAGTCCGACCACCAGGAAAGGCGCACTCATTCGCACCGCAATCGTGAACACATGCGCGACCGTGTCTGTCGCGTTTTGCGCAAAATCGCTCATGGGCGGGAGGTTTCCGGGTGGAAAAATCGTGAAGCTGTCATAGAGCGCAGCTATCACCAGGTAGTGTGAATCCGAGACGAAAACCAGCGTGATCCCCAGCACCGCGAGAAAGTTTCCGTAAAGCGCTCCCTGCTGCCCTTCGTTGGCGATATCCGTTCCAAGCGCGAAGGCCAGTCCCGACTGGTTCGCCATGATCATGCCCGCAATCTGCAGAGCGGAGGTGATCAGCCGCGCGCACAATCCGATACCGAAACCGATGGCCAGTTCTCCGCCTAGGAGCAGCAGCAATTGCATCATATTGGCCGTGAGATTGTCCGGATACAGCGACGCCGCCACCGGGTACATGACCAGCGTGAGTGCAAGCGCAATGGTCAGTCGGAAGCGCATGGGGATGGAACTTTCACCCAGCGCGGGAAGAAGCATCAGCATCGTGCCGAGGCGGGCGAACATCAGCATGAAGGCGGCTGCGACATCCGGCAGGAAATCAAGCTGAATGGTCATGAGATCGCGCCCGCCAGGTGTTTCAGCCGGTGGTTAGGATCATTTCGGTGACCCGTCCCATGAAGGCCTCTAGCAATTGGCTCATGAAGGGGAGCGTCACGAGGATCGTCACGAATATCGCGAGGATCTTCGGCACGAAGACCAGCGTCATTTCCTGGATCTGTGTCAGGGCCTGGAACAGCGCAATAACGACACCGACAAGCAGCCCGACCACCATGGCCGGCGCCGCCACCAGGATCATGGTCCAAACAGCTTCGCGCGCAAGATCGAGTACTTCGCCACCAGTCATGTCAAAACCCCCATGACGCGATCAGATCGGCATCCGCATGATTTCTTCATATGCGGAAATGACGCGGTCGCGAACGGCAACCATGGTTTCCAGCGCGACTTCGGTCTCGGCCACTGCCGTGACAACGTCGACCACCCCGGTCTTGCCTTCGATCATTCCCATGGTCTTCTCGTCGGCCTGCTGCCCCTTGTCGACAACAGTATCGACCGCCTCCTTCACCATCTGTCCGAAATCCATCCCCGTGGTTTCCGGTGTGGTTTCTTCGACGGCTTTCGCTTGTTGTTGAAGCTTGGCTGCCAGCTGATAGGCATTGTTTGCAATTGACGGAGTGGTCACGGCTCCGGCCCCTTTCGGTGAATGTATTCCAGACTTCAGGCGCGCAGGATGTCGATCGTTCGCTGCAACATCCGGCGGGTGGACTCAATGACGTTCAGATTGGCCTCGTAGGAGCGCTGCGCTTCGCGCATGTCCGTGGTTTCGATCAGGGTGTTCACATTCGGCTGCAGCACGTATCCGTTATCGTCTGCGGCAGGGTGTCCCGGCATATGCGTCGACTTGAAATCGGACGTGTCCTCGGCGACCTTGCCAAGCTCGACGGTTTTTGCGCCGAGTTCCTTGTCGAAATGGCTCTGGAATGTCGGGATCTTTCGCCGGTACGGCTCCTCCCCCGGCGTTCGTGCCGTTGAACTCGCGTTTGCGATGTTCTCCGCAATGATCCGCATCCGGCCGTTCTGGGCTTTCAGTCCGCTCGCGGAGACGAATAGAGACTTGATCAGGTCCAACTTGCCAATCCTTCTTCAATCTGCGGCGCGCTAAACGCTCTTGGAAAGCGCTGTCCGGATGAGCCCCAACCCCTTGGTGTAAAGGCTTGTCGCGGCCTGGAAGTCCATCTGGTTCTGCGTGATTTTCATCATCTGCTCTTCCAGATTCACGTTGTTGCCATCCGGTGTGACCTCAAAGGAATCCAGTTTCTCGACTTTGACACGCAACTGGCCGGACACGGATCCGGATATGTGCCCGACCTTGGTGACAGAGGTGCTGACGGCTGCGTTCTGAAGCCCGATGTGGTCCTGAAAGGAGTAGGACTTCACGTCCCTGGACACATATCCGGGCGTGTTCGCATTGGCGATGTTCTCGGCCAGAACGCTCTGGCGGGACTGGTGCCACTGCATTTTCGACTTCAGTGCCTGGAAGAGCGGCAAGTCCATTGCGGCCATCTTTGTCACCACTTGTTAACCAACTAGGCAATCATTGCCGCCTAAATGGTTAATGAATAGTTAATGGCCGATTTCCTGAATGGCGGATCTTCTACAAAAAACAGTGGAATAGCGCGACAAACTTTTGCAATTCGCAATTTAGCGCCGCCTCAAAACAGGCAATATTTGCCCACTTCTGTTAATTTTGCCTCGAAGGGAGATTCGAGTTCCACCAACAGGCAGAATGGGAAATTGTGACGAACTGCGAGCTTGAATGCACATTCTTGGACCATGGAAGCGGTAGTCACACCGCGCTGAACGCCTGTTCCGCAAGGTCCCGAAATCCTGGGGAAAAACGAAAGATACCCCAATTGCGACGGCTGCACGATGTAACGGCACAAAGAGAACATTCCGCTGGCGGGGCGGTACGAGGTCATTATGTACAACTGGATTGAAGCGACATTCAACGTAAGCGGCGGCACGACCCAGGTGATTGCAGCCATTCTGGCTCTGGTCGTGGTTCTTTTGCTGTTCAGTGTTTTCGTATTCGTACTGAAACGCCTGACCGGAGCAAACACGCCGCAAAACAGAAACCGGCAACCACGCATCGCTGTCATGGACAGCACGAATGTCGATGCCCGCAGACAATTGGTTCTTATCCGGCGGGACAATGTCGAGCATCTGCTTCTCGTCGGCGGGCCAAGCGATCTGGTTGTCGAGCAGAACATCGTGCGAAACGCTCCGGTCGCCGCCCAACGACAGACCGTGAACACCGCACCTGGCAGCGCAGGTTCGGGAACAATGAAGATGCCAACCGCCCCGGGCCCCGATATTCCGGCCAGACCGGAGGAACTCGATCGGCAGCCCGTGGCGGCAATGCTCCGGCAGGACCCGGTGCCGACAATGCCGCTGAAAGCCAGGACGGAACCGGCCGTAAGACCCGCTCCGAAGGCCGCATCAGCCAGCGCAATGGTCCGTCCTGTCTCACCGCTTAAGACCGAAGACAAAACCCCACCCGTGGTGGCACCCGTGAGTCCCCCGTCCTCGAAGCTCACGCAGGATGCCGCCAGGCCGGTGGATGAAAAAGAAACCGGCACCCGCCCTGACAGGGCGGCCGATCTTCTGAGAGCAGCCACTCAAAACGGCTTCAACCGCTCCACGACTGCTGTGCAGAACGTCAGGGAAGACGCCGTTAAGGAACCGGTGATCGATGCAGCTCCGAAAAAGAGCACGGAACCTGTGATCGGTCCTGCGCCGATAGTCACTGCGCCGAAGGTCAAAGAGGAACTGGTGTCCAAACCGGTGCCGGAACCCGATTTGGAGCCAACCTCCTCAAAGGGCGATGAGGGCGCATCGGCGCCGCTCAAGAGCCTCGGGCGTTCGGTCGCAGCGCGCGAGCGCTCCACGCAGATCGCCCATACGATTACGCCGCCCTCTTCGGGACCTGCAGCACGCGCCAAAACCGCTCTTCTCAATCCGGTTCAAGCCCCCAGGGGGCCGGACGACAACGGGTTTGTATTCAAGGAACAAACTCCGGCAGATGCGGAGACGCTGCCGGTCAACTCGGCTGCTCCAACCGTTGAACAGAACAGCGTCCAAAATGATGATGAGAACCGTGAGGACGAGAAACTCAAACTCTCCGACCTGTTCGAAAGCACGGAAAGGTTCAACTGGGGAGAAGACGAACGGGTGGAAAACGTCGCGGCGGACGCGGTTGGCGAAGATGCACCGCTCACGGAGACGACGGCCGCCTCCGACGAGGCAACAGCGGAACCCCGCCGAGAAATCAAGCTGGATCTTGAGCTGGACGATCTCATCGATGGTGAAGTGTCGGCACCGGCGGACCCCGGGACGATAGAAGACGGCTCCCTCGCGCCGGCAGACCCCTCGCATGACCCCGAGGTGAAACCGGGAGAAGCGGTCCCGCAGGCCGCGAAACAATCGGCGGCTCTGGATATTGTTCCGGGAGCCGAACCGTCGGCGCCGCGTGTGGTTCAGGGATTGGGCGACAAGAACCCGATCGAGGATGAGATGGCCAAGATTCTCTTCGAATTGGGCGGACAACAAAATCGATGAACGAAAAGCGTCGCGTTGCGAGGCATTGGTATCGGCACTGGAGCGTGAGCCTTGTATTTTTGCTCACGGCGTTTCTGTCCGTTGTCTCTTCGCCAGCACTGGCTCAGGAAATTTCCGTCGGCTTCGGCGACGACACCAGTCTGACCGAACGCGCGGTTCAACTCGTCATCCTGCTGACGGTTCTGTCGCTTGCACCGTCCATCCTGGTCATGACGACGAGCTTCGTTCGTATCGTGGTGGTGTTGTCGCTTCTGCGGTCGGCAATCGGCCTTCAGACCGCACCTCCCAACATGGTCATGGTCAGCCTGGCTCTGTTCCTGTCCGCATTCATCATGATGCCGACGTTGCAGGCCGCCTATGACGCGGGTATTCAGCCGCTGATCGAAGGCGATATCGAGTTTGACCAGGCCTATGAGCGGGGGGCGGATCCCTTTCGCACCTTCATGCTCTCGCAGGTCCGCGAAAAGGATCTGGAGCTGTTTCAGGAGCTCTCGGGCCAGGAGGCACCCGAAGGACCTGAAGATCTTGCCATGGCGACCCTCATACCGGCTTTCATGATCTCCGAATTGAGACGCGCCTTCGAAATAGGCTTTCTGCTCTATCTCCCCTTTCTGATCATCGACCTTGTCATTGCGTCGGTGCTGATGTCGATGGGCATGATGATGCTGCCGCCCGTTGTCATCTCCCTGCCCTTCAAGCTTATCTTCTTTGTGCTCGTCGACGGCTGGAACCTGGTGGCCGGTTCGCTTGTCAAGAGTTTTGGCGGGGGCTGACAGATTTACCGTCGCTAAAAGTAGAAGAATCTTAATTAAAACATGAAATACTCTGCGGCAGTGGGGAGGCCGCTTGTCGGCCGGTTTTATTTTGGATGTTCCGTGATACGCGATCAGCTTGAACAACTTGCAAGAATCAGGGAGCCGGAAGCTCGTTCGAAACTGATCCGGACGCTCGTCGGTGAGTATGCGCGTTCCGAAGAGCACGAGCCGACGCCCGTCGAGCGGGAGCTTTTTTCAAGAATTGTTCTTTCCGTGTTCGATCAGCTCGATCGCGATGCGCGCTATGAGCTTGTCGTCCGGCTTGCAAAGACCGATCGCATCATCTCCGATCTTGCCGACCGGCTGACACAGGAAGACTATGATCTTTCCGAACCGGTGATCGAATGCTCGCCGGTCATCAGCCAGACGGCACTGATGAACCTGTCAAAGGCAGGCAGCAACGACAAGCGCCTGTCCGTCGCCCGCCGTCCGGACCTGAGCGAGGAAATAAGCGACACGTTGATTGCTCGAAGCAGCCGGAATGTCGTTCACGTTCTGCTCGACAACGCGGAAGTCCCCTTTTCCGTCAAGGGCATGCTTGCGCTGCTGATTTTCGCGAATACCGAAGTTGAAGTCCTCGCGGGGATGGCCAAGCGGGCAATCAAGGATGAGGAGTTCCTCGAAACCCTCAAACTTGTGCTCGAGACCGACTGTCCGCTTGTTCCTGCTCCTCTCAAAAGAGCCGTGGATGAGGACGATCTGGAGCGCCTTGCCACCACGATCGGCGATCTTGAGCGTGAAGGCGATATCGAGATTGACGGGGTGCGGTATTCAAGGCACGAAGCCAGTATGCAGATTGCCAATGGTGAACTGTCCTTTGACGCCATCTTGCGGACGCTGTTTGAAGACGAGCGTATCGACGCCGCGATCTGGCTGATCGGACGCAGGCTCAATCTCTCCGACGATGTTGTCGCAGAAACGCTCAAGTCCGATGCCGATGGCGCAATCCTTCGCCTCATGCTTCAGACCGGGATCGACGACAAGACCTATCGGGACTTCCTGAAAGCCCGTTGCCGCTGGCTGGACCGGAACACGCGCACGATCCCTGAACTGGTGATGCGCTACAAGGCCGAATTGAAAAAACCGCATGCCGCCGTGGCGCCGCCGTCAGCCGCGCTTGGAGCCCTGGGCTGATCCGGTCCGGACTTCGGCTCAGCCGGACATTGTCATCTTCATGGAAAGCGCCTTGGCCTTAGCCGGCGGGATCGCCTGCTGCCTCTCCGGCCGCCGCCTGGTCATCCGTCGACCGGTTCGGTGACATGTACTGACGCCTATATTCCTGCAGGAAGGTTTCAAGCGAATCCGTGTCCGCCAGCCGGTTGGCAACCTCAAGAAACTCCACGCCCTGGGTCTGGATCGGGCGCGTCACGACTTCGAACGCCAGCGCTTCGGGACTGTTTGCCATTTTGCCCGTGTATTTCGTCTGGAGACGTTCCAGGCTGAGCTGGTCGCCGGCCAGCGAGTAGGCAATGCCGGCCCGCAGGATGTCACGTCTTTCCAGTTCATCGAGCGGGATGTTGTCCGACCAGCGAGACCCGTGCATGGCTTCCAGCTGTTCTCCAGCGTCACGCCAGCTTTCTGCCGCCCAGAACGTATCCGCGCGTAATCGGTCAACGTCGGATCCGCGCATGTTGCGGACAAGCTCAAGCGCAAGGTCCGGCCGGCCGTTTTCCGTCAGTGCGCGGGCTTCAACGATGTTTCTCTGGCGCTCGAGAGTGGACGGCAGGCTGGCCTGTCTGGACCTGTTGAGCACACGCAGAGCCTCGTCGGCTTTCTGATCCATCAGATAGATCGCGGCAAGGTCGGCGGCGATCTGGGCGCGCGCAGCCCCTTTCAGCCGGTTGTCGACCTGATGGCGCAGCAATTCGGTTGCCTGATCAAGCAGATCGATTTCCACCAGGCGTTTGGCCAGTTGGCGCACCATCTCGTCACCCTGGCGCCCGATCGGTGTGAGTTCCCTGAAATCGTAGTAGAGCGCGAGTGCCTTGACCGGTGAGAGTTCGTCTGCCTTGCCATCTAGGAACAAGGCGTTGAACAGGCCGTTCATTTCCTCCTGCAGGAGGCGCGTGGTGTCCGAATCCGGGTCTGCCTGAACAGCAGACTTCATGGCCTCGAAAGCTTCCCGGTACTGTCCGCGTTCGGCAAAGAGCTGGGCCAGGAACCGCAACGTCTTCAGTTCGACCTCATCGCCGCGCCACGAGGTCGAAAGGCCGGCAAGCCTGTCAATGGTCTCGTTCGCGTCCGCCTCGCCGTCCCGGTAGCGGATGCGCAGCGCCCGGTATTCCGCCTCCGCAGCGCGCGGGCGGTCATCGGACCGCGTTACGAGATCAAACACGGTCAGCGCTTCCTGGGACCGTCCGGATGCATCTGCGACGCGGCCCCGAAGAATATCGTATCGCGCTGCCTGAGCGGACGTGACTTCACTCGGTTCGATTTCCGCGAGCACGCCGTTCGCCAGGCCGAAATCGTTGACTTCCACCAGCGCCTGTGCCGCGGCAAGTTTAAATTCTGTCTGGATCGCGCTCGGATAATTGCCGATAACGGCACGTCCGCGCGGCATCGCGATGCGCGCAGATGTCCAGTTGCCCAGCCTGACATCCACGATTGTCTGCCATACGGCCGCGTCGGGACTGTTTTTCAGATCCGGCCGGTTGAGATGGTTATAGGCTTCCAGGGGCCGGTTCGCCATCGTTTCGGCCGCGCCCATCATCAGATTGAAGGATGTATCCTCGGCCAGGGCAGGCTCTTCCTCAAGTGTGAGTTTCATCAGCCCGAGCGCTTCCTGGGCAAACTGATGGGCCAGATAAAATCTGGACAACTCGATCAGTTGCTTGCGCCGCTTTCCCGCAGGCGCGCGCGACAGCTTCCTTTGTAGCTCAATCAGTCTCGAACGGTAGGCACCCGGACCTTCCGTGCTCAAAGACACGAACTCGATATTCGTGTTGTCCGGGTCGACGATCGAGTTCAGAGCGCCCGTACCACCGCGCAAATGGCGGTTCGATAGCGACAGTCCCCCTTCCCGCTCGATGATGACATCGTCACCCAGCACCTGCATGTTGATGCCGTCCGATCTCGTGACGATCGCAATGCCCTGTGCCGAACTCAGTGCGTCCAGGTCCACAAATTTCTGGGGCTTCAGCAGCCCGCGCGGCGGTCCAAATCCGGTTACCAGCGAAATCGTGTCACCCACAAAGGGATCGACGACCTCTCTGATATGTTGCGGATTGCGATAAAGAACGCGAAGCACCGAGCCTCCGTCTCCCCGCACATTTCGCTCAAGCTGGAGCGGAATGGAAGGTTCGAGGATCATGTCGCCAATGACCAGGGACCATGCATTGCCGTCAGCGCCGACGGTCGCCAGAACGGGATCGTTCATGTCCAGCCGGATGATCTGGTAGTCTTCGAACTGCTTCACCTCGATCGTTTCGACAATTTCGGCCAGCGCCGACGCCATCCCGCGCGTATCGATCGTCGCATTGGTGTCGAAAATGAGCCAGATACTGTCATTGCGGCGGAACACCGAACTCGAGACAGGTTCGGAGAACGGAAACACGACCCGCACAGTGTTGCCTATCCGGCGTGCTTCTGCCGAGACAAAGTCACGAATTTCCTGGGCGGCACTCTCCGGCGGACGTTCTGGAGATGGGCGCTCGGGCACATACTCGCTGCCGCCGTTCGCCCGCCAGACCTCGGGTGAGGAACTCGGTCGGCTCGGCAATTGTATTGCCATGGGCACACCGCTGCGGCCGAATGTCTCCCCATTCTGTATTTCAACGGTGTCAGCCTGATCCCCTTGAGCTGGCGCGTCCATGGCGACATCCGCCTGCGACTCCGGTTTCAACGTGGGTATGCCATTGTTGCCAGGCGCTGGCGCGTTGCCTGTTTGCGTCGCCGGTTGCTGCTTGGAAAGATCAAGCATCGGTGCAGGCCGGACAACGTCGATATCGTCGGACCCGGCTTCTTGCGGCTCGGCGTCCGCCAGCGGCAAAGCCCCGGGCGATGCCTGAACACGCACGATAGCCGGCTGCCTGTTGTTCAGAAGCCGCGCACTGGCCGAAACTCCCGGCAGGATTGCCGACGTGACGAGATCATCGTCATTTCCGGCTGCGACCTCAGCGCCGCTTGCCAGCGCCGCTGTCAGCTCGGGTGCAGGAAGCGTTTCGACCGCCGGAGCGGTCGAAGCCACGTTCGATTGCAACGGGGCTGCATCTGCCGGATTGTCCGGCTGCGGAACGAAGGCAAGCTGCTCTCCGGTGTCGCCGGGCGGATCGGCTGTCTGCGTTTGCGGCTTGAATCTGGGAACTGAACTGACATCCGCGCTCCCATCGCTGCCGGCAATCCGGATTTCCGTCGAGGGCTCCAGTTCAGGCAACGGCGACAGGGACGGAGCACGGGCTTCCTCATCGCTGCCCGGCATGTTCTCAAAAGGCACTGCGAGATAGGCCGGAGACTCGTCCGCGCGCGATTCCTTCAAAACGCCGCCGGAACTGCGCCCGACGGTAACCGGGGGCAGACCGCGCGGATTGTCGACCTCGCGGGTGTCACGAAGCCCCGGCGCCGTGATCATGTTCTTGCGATTTTCATTGTCCGCAACCGACAGTTCCTTGTTGATCAACGCATTTGCCGGGTCGTTGACTTCCATGTTCTCCGGCGTGACGTCGATCACGTATGTCTGTTCTTCGCGAAAAGCCCGGATGTCGACCGAAGGTTCGACGCGCATCAGAAACTTCAGCTTGCCCTTGTCCAGGAACGAAGTGGCGTCGATAACGCCTTGCGGCAGATGTGCCCGCAGATGCGAGATATCGAGCTGCGCAGGATGATTGAACGTGAGCTTGATGATGTCGTTTTCCCGCACGAAGGCGGTGTCGAACTTGATTGACCAGTCGAACACCAGGCGGGTGAATGTCGGATGCTCTCCGACATGAAGAGTCACTTCCGGGCCCTCCTGCGCCTTGAGGCGTGCCTGCTCCAGAGCCCGTACTTTCCGCATTGCGGCTTCGGCGCGCTTTGCAAGATCGCGCACGACATCGTCCGGCAGGCCCGGCGGCAATCCCTGCCAGCTCATCGGAAGGATGTCGACGAAAAGCTTCTCACCCGCTTCCAGCGTGTTGATCTGGTACTGGTCTTTCAGGGCGAAGCGGATCGCGCTTCCGTCCGGGTCACGCCGTGCGATCGTGATATAGTCACCTAGATCAAGCGGGACATCATCCACCTTGATGTCGACGGGTTCTTCGAACGAAATTCTGAGGACACCACCCGTAATCAGGGCATCATAGATGGGCAGCAGGGTCCGGTCCTTGAAGGTCAGCACCATCCGCCCATAGCCCTCTTCGGGGATAACCTGCAGGTCGACCGGTTCGAGGGGCTGTGCCCGTGCGGATTGCGGAAGGGAAAGGATCAGAAGAGCAACGCATCCCAGGAACACTGCGACAGATTGCACGGCCACGCGTGAGCAGGTCTTGCCCACGGCCTTGCGCCACTGTCGGTATGTCAGGACAAATCCCTGCAAGCTGTTCATTCCTCGGAAAACGCCAACGCTCTAGTGTTAGTTAAGTGTTCTTAACGCGCTCTTACGCCTACTCCTCAAATCCGTCTTTACCTGCAGATTTTTCGCGAATTGCAGTTCTATCGCGAAGCCGGTGATTGCAACTGCCCCTCCTGCAATTCCAGATCCGCGATATGGCAGTTTCCGGGTTCATCGCCCCCCCCTCTGGATCTTCCGGAACGATGCTAGTTTGACGGTATCTTCGGAAGCATGTCCTCGGCGGGCGCTTGTGCTTGTGCCTGCGCGGCCGGAGCCGCCAGCGCGGGAGCCGAACTGTTGCTTGCGATTGCAACCGTGAGACGCTCCGCAGCCTCGGGCGACATTTTTGCCAGTACATCAGCCATTTTGCGCGGTTTCATCTGGCGCACGACCTTGAGCAGGATAGGCAGACTCAGGCGGTTGAAGATCCTGGCCGCGTCTTTCGGCTTCATCGTTTCGTACATGGTGACCAGACCGGCGACTTCGTCCAGTTCCTGTTGCCGTTTCTTCTCGACCACGGCCTCGATGCGCTGCTCAAGCACTTTCAACTCGTCGACCCGCTTCTGGATCCGCTCTTCTGTTGCCTGGAGCAGTTTTTCTCTCAGATCCAGCTGACCTTTCTGTTCCTGCAGGGACTCGCGGCGTCTGCCGAGACTCTCCAGAACGGCCCGCTCGGCCGCCGAGCCGCCAATCTCCAGATTGTCGGGCAACACGGGCTGCACCGGCAATGCAGGCTCGGTCGGGCCGGCCGGCGGCACTGGCATTGTGTCGACCTCGGCAGACATTGTCTCGCCGGCGGCTTCTCCCTCGGCAGGCGTCTCCTGCGCGACTGCGCCATTGATGGGCAGACTTCCGCTCTCGGGTCCGAAGGTGAACCCGAGCAGCTTCAACGCGAGCAGCGCACTCGCGGAAACACCCAACAATGGCAGCAGTCTCAAATTCATGCAGCAGCACCGTTCCGCCTGCGGAATTGTTCAAGTCTTGCGGTCGCTTCGGCCGCCGCGCTGCTGATGTCCGCCGCACGGCTTGTGCGCTTGCGCTCCGGCTCGAAGACCGGAGCCGCCGCGACCTGTGCGGGTTGCGCAACCTGGTGAGGCTGCACGGTTTGCGCAGGCGGCGCGGCATAGCCGGCCGGTTGCGGCACATGCTCGACAGGTTCCACAGGCGACCGGACTGCATATGCCTCGGCTCGCGGCGCAGGCTCCGGATGCGAAGACGCGGCACGCGCAGCCTCTGCAATCTGCGAAATTCTGGTAAAGATTTTCTCACCCTCGCCGATCTGGTCAGCGAGGCTGCCGGACATGGTTTCCGCTTGCTTAAGACGCGTGCCCAGAACCTTGTCCGCCTCAGCCGCCGTCGTTTTCAGTCCGAGTATCGCGCGCTCGGCAATCTCTGTCGCGGTCATGAGTTCGGAAATCGTGGCCCGCAGGACCTCCTCGTCCGCGCGCAGGCGCTGCAGACGGCGGTTCAACGTCCAGCAATACCCGATCGTGATGAGCAACAGCACCGCGACCAAGCCTTCAATGATCATTCCGATTGGCAAAGTGCTCATGGCTGCTCCATTTCGTTCTGCATGGCGCGCTCGAAAGCGGCCAGGGTCATTTTCGGCTTGCGCAGGTTCTTTGCGACCCTGATCGCGATGGAATCCTCGACCTTTCCCAGCGTGCCTTCCGTCAGCGGGACATTGCCGCACTTGATCGTGACCGGGTCCGCCGGATCCACGTCGAACACGAGGGTCTGGCCGATATCCAGGCTGAGCACGCGGCTCAGCGGCAGATGCGTTTCGTAAAGCACCGCATCGACCTCGACTTCCGCCGCGTGGATTTCGCTGGCCAGATGGCCTTCCCAGATCGGATCGCGGCCGAATTTCTCACCCATGAACATCTGGAGCAGCAGATCGCGGATCGGCTCCAGAGTTGCGTAGGGCATCATGATCTCGACCGAACCGCCCCGGTCTTCCATGTCAATGCGGAGCTCGACGAGAATAGCGGCGTTTGCAGGGCGCGAGATGGCGGCGAAGCGCGGATTGGTTTCCAGGCGCTCCAGGTTGAAATGGACCGGCGACAGCGGTGCGAATGCCTGCTCTGCATCCTGCAGGATCAGCGCAACCATCTGCTGCACGAGACCCGTCTCGATTGTCGTATAGGGGCGGCCTTCCACCCGGACCGCAGACGTGCCTCGCCCGCCACCGAGCAGCACGTCGATGATTGAGTAGATCAGGCTGGATTCAACGGTTATCAGGCCGAAACCGTCCCACTCCTCCGCCTTGAAAACACCAAGGATCGCGGGCAGCGGAATCGAGTTGAGGTAGTCGCCGAAACGGACCGAACTTATGGAATCCAGTGAAACTTCCACGTTGTCGGAGGTAAAATTGCGCAAGGACGTCGTGGTCAGCCGGACAAGCCGGTCGAACACGATTTCCAGCATGGGCAACCGCTCGTAGGAGACCATCGCCGAGTTGATCAGTGCGCGGATACCGCTCTGATCACCTGCGATTGTGTCCTCGATATTGAAGCCGAGGAGGTTGTCGATTTCCTCCTGGTTGAGAACACGGTCCGCGCCACGCGTGGCATTTTCCAGGTCCGGCTCGCTGTCGTCGATCATTGCCGCCCATTGGGCGGCCATGTCGTCCGAGCTCCCGGCTCCCTGCTCCTCTAGCGCAGCCCCCCAGGCTGCGGCAAGGTCGTCATCATCGTCACCGGCGCCTTGCTCTGCGAGTGCGGCTCCCCAGGCATCGGCCATGTCCTCTTCGGACAGATCTTCGTCGTCGCTGTCAGCCATTCAATGTGTCACTGAACAAGGATTTCCTTGAACAGAACCCCTTCTACTCTTGCCGGGTAGACCGACAGATTGATCCGTCTGAGCAATTCTTCCTTCAAACGGAACAGACCGGCAGACCCTTCCAGGTCCGCGGGGCGCAACTCACGCAGATAAATTTGAAACGCATCCAGAATTCGCGGAAGGAACGGCTGGATCTGGTCGATCATGGAGCGATTTTCAACCTCGAGCGCGATCCGCACCTTCAGGTAGGTCGTCCGGCCTTCCGTCGCCAGGTTCACCGTCATTTCCGGAAGATCGAAGAACACAACGGGTTTTTGAACCTCGATCGGCTCGGCCGTGTCGCCCTGAACCATCATCGGAGCCTCGGACCCCATCAGGAAGTAGTAGGCGCCGCCTCCTGCGGCCAGCAGAACGACCAGCCCGATCCCGCCGAACAAGAGCAGCTTTTTCTTCTTCCCACCTGCTGCGCCCCCACCGCCGTCTTCTTCGACGTCGTCGGCAGCTGCGGTTTCGTCAGCCATGTCGCACTCCGCATAATTCAGCGCTCGCGCGCGGTATTTATTACTAAAGAGTTAAAGGTTAACGAATGGTTACCAGCCATTAACGCGAGTCACCGGGCAAATATTGCCAGGTGGTTAACTTCTGCCGGAATCTCTTGCCGCACGCACCCTCGCCGTTTCGTTTTTACCCAGATTTCCCAAGGATTTAAAAACTGGCACGCCGCATGCATTAACCTTAACGAGCCCGCGGTCTGGGGAGATTGGCTGGCTCTTCGGGGAGCAAAAGGAGCCGTTCACATGGAGAACGCACTATTCATTGGCCTGTCGCGTCAGGCCGCCTTGCGGAATCAGCTGGACGTGATCGCCAACAACATGGCGAACATCAACACGTCAGGCTTCAAGACGCAGAACCTGCTGTTTGAGGAATACATGATGCCGGTCGCCAGGGCGACCGAGTTCCAGGCGCAGGACGAAACGCTTTCCTACGTTCTCGACTACGCCACGCACACGGATTTTACCAATGGAAGCTTCAGGGCAACCGGCAACGACTATGACCTTGCGCTTGAAGGTGACGGCTTTTTTGTCGTTCAGCTTGCCGATGGCACCGAGGCCTACACGCGCAACGGTGCCTTTCACCTGAATACGGACGGGCAGCTCATGTCGTCCGAAGGTTGGCCGGTCCTGACATCAGCAGGACCAATCACCTTCACCGCGGAAGACGGCCTTGTCGAGATTTCACAGGATGGAACCATCGCCACGGAACTCGGCAACCGGGGCCAGATCCGTGTTGTTGCATTTGAAAGGCCGCAGGATCTGGAGAAACGGGGGGAAACCACGTTCACGGGTGAAGATCCCCAGATCCCTGAAAATACGCGGATTGTGCAGGGGGCGTTGGAGCAGTCGAATGTCGATGGCGTCTTTGAAGTCACCCGCCTCATCGAGATCACCCGATCCTACGAATCCGTTTCCAAGATGCTGAAGGACGCGGACGAACTGCGCCAGCAGGCAATCGCGACACTCGGCAAGATTCAGGCCTGACGGCACTAGGGAGCAAGGACAATGAAAGCACTCCAGATCGCCGCAACCGGCATGAAGGCGCAGGAACAGAATGTCGAGGTCATCTCGAACAACGTGGCCAACATGCGTACCACGGGCTTCAAGAAACAACGGGCCGACTTCCAGGACCTCCTCTATCAGAACCTGCGCAGGATGGGCACGGAGACGTCGGATGCCGGCACGATCGTGCCGACAGGCGTCCAGATCGGTTCGGGCGTCAAGCTTGCCTCCACAGCCCGCATCATGTCGCAAGGCTCGCTCGAACAGACGGATGACGCGCTCGACATTGCCATCAGGGGCGAAGGTTTTTTCCAGATCGACCTGCCGGACGGAACGACCGGCTATACCCGTGACGGATCGTTTGAACGGGATGCGGACGGACAGCTGGTCACGGTCGACGGCTACACCGTCAATCCCGGCATTTCCATTCCCGAGAACATTCAGGACCTGACCATATCGAACGACGGCTCGGTTCAGGGTGTCGACAACACCGGCGCAACACAGCAGCTCGGTCAGATCCAGCTCGCGCGTTTCGTGAACAAGGCCGGGCTTGAAGCGATCGGGGACAACCTGTTTCTGGAAACGGATGCCAGCGGCGCCGCGGAAACCGGCAACCCGAGCGACAATGGATTTGGCAGTCTGCAGCAGTATTTCCTCGAGATGTCCAATGTCGACGCGGTGACGGAAATTTCCGACCTGATCGCGGCGCAGCGCGCCTACGAGATGAACTCCCAGATCATCCAGGCCGCAGACGAGATGTACTCGACCACGACGAACCTCCGCTAACCGGGATGGCTGAGATGATGACACAGCTTTACAAGGCCGCGCTTGGCATCCTGTTAACGGGCATCGCCTGCTGCTCGGCGCTGGCAGACAATCCGCCGGTCCTGCGCTCCCAGGTCAAGACGCTGTCTGAAATCGTCACGGTCGGCGACTTCTATTCCAATGCGGGGGCACATGCCGAAAAGCCGCTGTTCAGATCTCCGGACATGGGCACATCGGGCAATGTCGCCGCGAACCTTGTTGCCGAACGCGCCCGGGCGGCTGGCCTGACATCCGCCGGAACGGACGGATTGCGCACGGTGATCGTCCATCGCGGGGCAACCAGGATCAACAGGGAGCATCTGGCAGACCTTGTGAAGAAGGCCCTCGCCCAGCGCAATGCCGCAATTGATCATGACAGCCTCGACGTGACGCTGTTGCACGCGCCGGCCCAGATTCTCGCCGACCCGAAGGTCGCCGATCCCGTGCGGTTCGATAGCGTTGAATGGACGGAAGCCAACGGCAGGTTCGTGATTCGGGCAACGGTGTCCGTGGAGAACGGGTCCAAAGCCCTGATCCTTTCCGGAATAGCCCAGGAGATGGTCGAGGTCATGGTTCTTGCCCAGCCCCTGCGGCGTGGCGATCTTCTGAAGGAAGAGGATCTGACCAACATTCGAATGGTCCGCTCGAGCGTTCCAACCGGTGCGGTCTTCTCGCCGGACGACATTGTCGGCAAGGAAGCCAAGACCAACGTCAGGGCGAACACCCCGCTCTCGCGCAGAACCTTCCAGCACCCGGTTCTGGTCGGACGCGGCGACAAGGTGACGGTCACTTTCAACATGCCCGGCCTGAAGCTCACGTCCAGGGCCAAGGCGCTCGACGACGGCGC
The DNA here is from genome assembly GCF_030733265.1 of Roseibium sp. MMSF_3412. Classification (GTDB taxonomy): domain Bacteria; phylum Pseudomonadota; class Alphaproteobacteria; order Rhizobiales; family Stappiaceae; genus Roseibium. The sequence continues at coordinate 79,080 of NZ_JASHJI010000025.1, forward strand.
AAAAGGCGATGTCATTGATGTCATGAACCTCCAGTCCCGCCGCATCGTGCCGGCCATTGTAACCTCCCGCGGCCAGGTGCGCGTTCAAACCGCCAATCCTGTTGTTGCAAGCCTGAACAGCGAGACCAACTGATGCTGACTTCCCGACACAGACACCTGATGGCAAGCATCGCCCTGACTGCCCTGCTTGCCGGATGCAGCACCGCTGATCAGCTTGCACAGGTTGGCCAGCAGCCTGCCCTCAACGCGATCCAGGATCCGACCACGACCCCGGGCTACCGGCCGGTCCAGATGCCCATGCCCGAACCGCAGCAGGTGCACTACAATCCAAACTCACTCTGGCAGTCAGGCAGCCGCGCCTTCTTCAAGGACCAGCGCGCCAGCCAGGTCGGCGACATTCTGACCGTCGTGGTCACCATCGACGACGAAGCTGAAATCGAGAACACCACGGAACGCAACCGGACCGAATCGAGCGGCGCAGGTGTGGGCGGTGCGCTCGGAACGGCCATCGACACGATCTTCCTGCCGGCCGGAACCGCCGCCAGCGACCTTGCGAATGTCGGCAGCAACTCCAGCTTCCAGGGCGCAGGCAGCGTCGACCGCGAGGAAACGCTGCAGACACAGATCGCCGCGGTGGTGACCCAGGTCCTGCCCAACGGCAATCTCGTGATCGAGGGCAGGCAGGAAGTGCGCGTCAACTTCGAGGTTCGTGAGCTCATCGTTGCCGGTATCGTCAGACCGGAAGACATCACCGCCAACAACCGCATCGCCAGCGAGCAGATCGCCGAGGCCCGGATCGGGTACGGCGGCCGTGGCCAGATCACGACGGTCCAGCAGCCGCGTGTCGGCAACCAGGTCCTGGATATCCTGCTGCCCTTCTGATCAGGACATACCGAATTCAGTCCCCCGGCCAGCCTTGGTCAAAGTGTTCTAGAAGCTTTGCCCGGGGCGGCTGACGACGGGCACGGCATCTCGCTCCCCGAGTGCCGTGCCCGTTCTCGTTTTTCGATCTAAATCGCTTTTCTGATATGACGCAGCGTCATTTTTTCAATAGAATAGACTGGATCGATTCAGGTAACCGGAGGCACCATGCGCCCGCTATTCTTGACTGTCGTTTGCTTTTTGTTTTTGTCGACTACACCAGTCCTGGCCGCCACATGTGGAAACGGACCAAACGGGTTCGAAGCCTGGAAGCAGGACTTCATTGCCAATTCCAAACGCTACGGATTGAAGCAAAGAACCGTCAAATCCGCATTGCAGAACGTGAAATACAACTCCAAGGTCATCCGGCTGGACCGGAACCAGAAGTCGTTCAAGCTCAGTTTCCAGCAGTTCTACGCAAAGCGCGTCAACAACGCGATGATCCGCCGCGGCCAGAAACTTGGCAAGACATACGCGCGGCTGTTCAACCGGATCGAGAAGAAATACGGCGTCCCTGCCCCCGTCATCCTGGCCATCTGGGGCCTGGAAACAAACTACGGCGGCTATCTTGGCAACATGCCGGTCCTGCAGTCCCTCGCAACGCTGGCCTATGACTGCAGGCGCTCGAAATTCTTCACCAATGAACTGGTCAACGCCCTCAAGATTGTCCAGCGGCGCGACATGACCCCAGGAGAAATGCGCGGCGCATGGGCCGGTGAAATCGGCCAAACGCAGTTTCTCGCCTCCTCCTACATGAAGTATGCCGTTGACTATGACCGCGACGGCCGCCGGGATCTGATCCGGTCGGTGCCCGATGTCCTTGCCTCCACGGCAAACTATCTGCAGAAAAAGGGATGGCGCCGGGGACAGCCCTGGGGGCCCGGCACAGCAAACTACCGGGTGATCAGGGAATGGAACAAGGCGAGTGTCTACGTCCAGACGATTTCGGTCATGGCGGACAAGATCGCCAACTGACTGAAACCGGCAGACATGAAAAAGGCCTTCCCGGTTCGGGAAGGCCCTGAAGGTGTTCAGGCCAACCGCATCCGGCCGGCCCGCCGTTTCTGGAAATCAGTCGTCGCGATAGACTTTTTCGCGACGCTCATGCGCCTCCTGTGCCTCGATCGACAAGGTCGCGATCGGCCTTGCCTCGAGGCGCCGCAGGGAAATCGGCTCGCCGGTTTCCTCGCAATAACCGTAACTCCCGTCCGCGATCCGTTCCAAAGCATCGTCGATCTTTGAAATCAGCTTGCGTTGCCGGTCCCGAGCGCGCAGCTCGATCGAGCGGTCCGTTTCAGAAGACGCCCTGTCGGCGAAGTCAGGATGGTTCTGGCTTTCTTCCTGAAGGTTGGTAAGCGTTTCCTTGCTTTCCTTCAGAATCTCATCTTTCCATGCAAGCAGCTTGTCTCGAAAATACTCGCGCTGCCTGTCGTTCATAAACGGCTCGTGTTCAGAGGGACGATAGTCAGACTCAATTTCAACCGTCATCGATAGCTCCGGATTACCGTTAGGCCGCGCGCAATATATAGCCGCTTCCATCAGGCGACAACGGTTCATTTTTGAAAAATATCATTAAAAAAATGTCATAATTTTCAATTTGTTGCGCGCAAATCAACGAGTTTCACCGTAAATTAAGGCCAAGTTTTTCCTTCACCTGTCCGTGAAACGGCCAAGCTTTGCGAGTTCAACTTTCACTCGCAATTCGATCTCTTCCAGTACCGAATCAACGCGGTCGTCCCCGCTCGATTTGCGCTCGGCAACCTGACTTGCAAGCGCCTCCAGGCGCGCTTCGGAGACAACGCCGGCGAGCAGGTCGGCCCGCACGGCCTCAAGCGAATCGAGCATGGAATGCCCGTGTCTTGCCGCTCTGGAGCGGCGTTCGGCGCGTTCATCGACCTCCTGCAACGCAAGCAGGGCATCCATTCCCTGGATCGCGTTGCCGCCGGCAACCTGCGTCGATTGAGCGACATCAGCGCCCAGATCGGGTTTGAATTCTTCGGCACCGGACGCGGACTTCTTCCGTGCCCCCTTGCCCTGGACTCCCGTAACGGGTTTGTTGCCTGTGATGCGCATGACGATCTTTCAGCCTGGTTGGATCCTGTCTCGGCCGAAAATGCTCCGGATCTCTCGTGTCGCCTGTCAAAACTCCCGGCAAGGGTAAATGAGTCCTTGCGCACGAGGCAATATTTGCCGACCGGGAAAAAGGTTTCATTAACCAGTTTCGTCACGAGCTACGTGAAAACGCCTGTTTGCGCCCGATTTTCCTACGGAACACCGGGACTTGCGCCAAAATGCCTGTTCCCGGACCCAGGTGGCACGGCTTTCGCATAGGAAAGCGCAACGTGGGTAATCCGGCAACCAGACCGGAAAAAATGAACCGAGAACAGTGATGCGAGAATTGCGCAGGGAAATTTCAGGACGGTTGGCACAGGTGCTGCTTGTTGCAGGGCTTGCGATTGTCGGAGCTGCCGTGAGCCTGACTTCAACGCATGCAGCCTCCCGGATCAAGGATATCGCGGATTTCGAAGGCATCCGCGAAAACCAGCTGATCGGGTACGGCCTCGTCGTTGGATTGAACGGTACGGGCGATTCCCTCAACAACACGCCATTTACCCAGCAAAGCCTGCAGGCCATGCTGGAACGTCTGGGTGTAAACACCCGGAACATCGCCTTGAACACCGATACGGTTGCGGCGGTCATGGTAACGGCAAACCTGCCGCCGTTCGCAACCCAGGGCACGCGGATCGACGTCAATGTCAGCGCGCTCGGCGACGCGGACTCGCTTCAGGGAGGCACGTTGCTGGTCACGCCTCTTGTCGGCGCCGATGGTGAGGTTTACGCAATCGCGCAGGGATCGGTGGCAATCGGCGGCTTTTCAGTTCAGGCGGATGCTGCGTCGGTTGTGCGCGGCGTGCCGACTGCCGGCAGGATCGCAAACGGCGGTCTCGTTGAACGCGAGCTTGAATTCAAACTCGCCTCCCTCACCTCGCTGCGTCTTGCGCTGCGCAATCCCGACCTGACCACGGCGCGGCGCGTCGCCCTGTCCATCAACGAGTTGATCGGCATGCCGACCGCCGAACCGCTTGATCCGGGAACGGTGCGCCTTGATCTGCCCATGAACTACGACGGCAACATTGTAGACCTGCTCACGGATATCGAGCAGCTCATCGTCGAACCGGACCTCGCCGCACGGATCGTCATTGACGAGAACTCCGGCATCATCGTCATGGGACAGGACGTTAAAGTGTCGATGGTCGCCGTTGCGCAAGGCAATCTCACGGTCACGATCGCGGAAACACCGCAAGTGTCCCAACCACTGCCCTTCGCCGACAATGGTCAGACGGTTGTCGTCCCACGCTCCGAAGTTGGCGTGGACGAGGATGGCACGAAACTGGCAATCGTTCCGGAAACCATCACGCTGAAGCAACTGGTTGACGGTCTGAATGCTCTGGGCATCGGTCCCCGCGACATGATCTCCATCCTTCAGGCGATCAAGGCCGCAGGCGCTCTTCAGGCCGAGATCGAGGTGCTGTGATGCTGGAAACAACGGCAGCATATACCAACCGGCCGGACCCGATGGCATCGCTCCGCGGCGTCGACACGAACAACAAGAGTGCGGTGCGCGAAGCGGCCGAGGAATTCGAAGCGGTTTTCCTGAACACGATGCTGCAAAACATGTTCACCGGACTGAACGAGGGGGGCACCTGGGGTGGCGGAACCGGTTCCGACGCCTGGCAGGATCTCCTGATCGACGAATATGCGCGTTCCATTGCCGAGGCGGGCGGAATTGGCCTTGCCGACAGCGTCGAACGCGAATTGCTGAATCTGCAGGAGGGGGCTCTATGACAGCACAGCCGAATTCCAACACGTTTCCGTTTTCTCTGGAAAGGCCCACGAGCAAACAGGAAGCGGATAATTTCTGCGCGGCCCTGTCCGGGACCATGGAAGCGCTTCTGTCGGTCATCGAAATGGAGACCGACCTTGTCAGAGCCGGCAAGCTCAAGGAAGCCGGTGAACTGCAGCCCGACAAGGCCCGGCTCATTCATGAATACACCCGCGGCATGATGGCGGCGAAAGAACATGCGGTCGCGCTTGGCAATCTCTCGTCAGCGGCAACCCAGTCCTTGCGGCGTCAGCATGGCGAGTTCCAGCCTGTCCTTCGAATAAACCTTGCAGTCCTGTCGACCGCACGCGACGTCGCCAACAGTCTGGTTTCTACCGTCGCAAAGGCAGCGGGTGCGAAAAACGCCTCAGCGCCGACCACCTATGGACGTGACGGCGCGGCCCCGTCCGGCCCCCAATCCGCCCGTGGCATCGCGGTCAATCAGGCACTCTGATCAGAGGAGGCCTGTCATCCAGGCATTGAAAAGCCTCCCGAGCCGGGAGGCTTTTCTGCGTCCGTACGAAGCAAGAAGACCGGGACAGCGAATCAAAATCCTGATTCGCGGATCGGACAATCCGGTAATTCCTAATCATTTCGTTAACAGAAGATTCATTTCCTTACGTTAAGTTCGAATTTGTACGGGTGTTTGTTTTGAGTATCCCGGAGGGAAAGATGTTGGACACGGGAATTGCCCGGCCGCCATCGCCGACCTACACGGCGATCACGCCGGTAACACGGGCTCCAGAAAAGAACGAGCCGGCCGCCAGGACGGAATTGCCTGCACGGGAAACCGTCGGCCCTTCAGCCGATTCAAGTGAAAGCCAACGTGCAGCTCAGAATGGCCGCGACGGCAAATCCCTCTTTGAGAGCGTGACCCCGCAACTGGACCGCCGCAACGTCGTCGACCCGGAAAGCAACAGCGTCATCTATCAGGCAACCAACACCGATACCGGTGAAGTGGTTCGTCAGGTGCCGAGCGAAACGCTCCGCCGGCTGCGCGCCTATGCAGAGTCGATCGAAACGCAGGCCACACAGGCACCTGCATCCAATCTGCAGCGGACCGTGTAAACGAGCGCACCGCCCTCCACTTTTCAAAAATGACCGACTGCGCACCTCCCAGGCGCGCATTTCCTTCTCTTCTGCCATCACATCTTGCCAGCTGAACCGGATTCCGTGATCGTTTTCAGAGCGATACGCCGCTAACGCTGAGTCTAGTTCAAGGTTAAAATTCAAAGTTAAAATAATTCAAATCGTTGAATTAACCAATTAACCAAATAAATTTACGATATTGATTCACGAATACTTTAGGTTAAATCACGCTAACCAAATATATTATCATTTAATACAATATCGACCGTCAGAGTTCAGCTGTCATTCAGGAAGAATGGCTTTCAAAACAGAAGGAACTCTGTAATGGCAGACATTACACTTTCAAGTGCAGTGCGGACGAACCTGATCGCTCTTCAGACAACCTCTCAGCTGATGAGCTCTGTTCAGGAACGCCTGTCAACGGGCAAGAAGGTGAATTCGGCTCTCGATAATCCGAACTCATTCTTCACCGCACAAGGTCTGGAAAACCGTGCCAACGACCTTTCCACCCTGCTGGACGACATGGGCCAATCGGTTCAGACCCTGAAAGCAGCCGACGAAGGTATCAGCGCGATCTCCGATCTTGTTGATGCTGCAAAAGCAAAGGCCAATCAGGCCCTGCAGACGTCAAGCCAGTCCGAACGCAAGGATTTCTCTGCTGAATACAACGAACTCCTGACCCAGATCGAAGACCTGGCGAAGGATGCCGGATATCAGGGCAAGAACCTGTTGGGCGGCACGGGCAACGACCTGTCGGTGACTTTCAACGAAGACGGTTCTTCATCGCTTTCGATTTCGGCTGTCGATTACACCGACACCGCTTCGAGCACCGGCCTGAATCTGTCTGATCTTGCTGTGGCAGCTGATGGCACGGCAACGCTGGCGCTGACAAACGGCACCGCCGGTGCGGCTGCCCTTACGGCTGGCGCAACCGTTGTGTCGGATGATGACTTCGCCGCAGGTGACACGCTGACGCTGACCGACAGCACCGGCACGGAGCTTGGCTCGCTTGAAATCACGGCGACCACGACCGTTCAGGATGTTGCGGATTTCGTTGGCAACTCGAGCAGCGACATCTCTGCCACCGTCGGCACCGGTATTGTCATCACCTCCGACATTGGTGTGACACTGTCTTCGGATGGTGCTCAGGCGGACGTCTCGGTGACCCCGGGCACCGCAAACGGCTTTGCGACCGACACCGACATCGACAATGCACTGTCGGCCCTCACCCGGGCACAGGACACGCTGCGTGCCCAGGCATCCACGTTCGGTACCAACCTTTCCATCGTGGAAAACCGTCAGGACTTCACCAAGGCCCTGATCAACACGCTTGAGGAAGGCGCGGGTCAGCTGACCCTGGCGGACACCAACGAGGAAGGTGCAAACCTCCTGGCGCTGCAGACCCAGCAGACACTGGCATCAACCTCGCTGTCCCTGGCAGCGCAGGCCGACCAGAACGTGCTGCGGCTCTTCTAAGAAACGCGATCGTCCGGGCGTGACCCGGCTGAAACAAGCGAAGCGGCGGACACATGCTCCGCCGCTTCTTTTTTGTAAGACACGCAAGATGAAATGCGTCTAGTTACAGAGCGTTAAGGTTAAGCCACGCTAACCAAACATCTTTAGAGCTTGTTTTCAAATTCGGTCGTTTGATGAGCCTCGAACCCAGGAAGGGTTCCGTATCTCGTATTCCTAGAAGGGAAACAAAATGACTGACATTACACTGTCGAGCGCGGTGCGCTCGAACCTGAATGCACTCCAGGCAACTTCCGATCTCATGTCCAACGTGCAAGAGCGACTTGCAACGGGCAAGAAGGTGAATTCGGCTCTTGATAATCCGAACTCATTCTTCACCGCGAAGGGCTTGCAAAACCGCGCCAGTGACCTTTCCACCCTGCTTGACGACATGGGCCAATCGGTTCAGACCCTGAAAGCGGCCGACGAAGGCATCGGCGCAATCTCCGACCTTGTTGATGCTGCAAAAGCAAAGGCCAACCAGGCCCTGCAGACGTCAAGCCAGTCCGAACGCAAGGATTTCACTGCCGAGTACAACGAACTCCTGACCCAGATCGAAGACCTGGCGAAGGATGCCGGATACAAAGGCAAGAACCTGTTGGGCGGCACGGGCAACGACCTGTCGGTGATCTTTAACGAAGATGGCACGTCTTCGCTTTCGATTTCGGCTGTCGATTACACCGACACCGCTTCGAGCACCGGCCTGAATCTATCTGATCTTGCTGTGGCAGCTGATGGCACGGCAACGCTGGCGCTGACAAACGGCACCGCCGGTGCGGCTGCCCTTACGGCTGGCGCAACCGTTGTGTCGGATGATGACTTCGCCGCAGGTGACACGCTGACGCTGACCGACAGCACCGGCACGGAGCTTGGCTCGCTTGAAATCACGGCGACCACGACCGTTCAGGATGTTGCGGATTTCGTTGGCAATTCGAGCAGCGACATCTCGGCGACCGTCGGCACCGGCATTGTCATCACATCCGACATTGGTGTGACACTGTCTTCGGATGGTGCTCAGGCGGACGTCTCCGTGACGCCGGCAACAGCAAACGGCTTTGCAACCGATACCGACATCGACAATGTCTTGTCCGCCCTCACCCGGGCGCAGGACACGCTGCGTGCCCAGGCATCCACGTTCGGTACCAACCTTTCCATCGTGGAAAACCGTCAGGACTTCACCAATGCCCTGATCAACACGCTTGAGGAAGGTGCGGGTCAGCTGACCCTGGCGGATACCAACGAGGAAGGTGCAAACCTCCTGGCGCTTCAGACCCAGCAGTCCCTGGCATCAACCTCGCTGTCCCTGGCAGCGCAGGCCGACCAGAACGTGCTGCGTCTCTTCTAAACCAGCAAGCGTTTTCAAAGACTCATTCAAGGCGGGCTTCGGCCCGCCTTTTTTGATTCCCTCCCGCACATGTACTGAAGCCTCTTTCGCAGGCGCCACCCTGCCCGTCGTCGACAGGGCCCGCAACTGCGGATTCCTGCCGATTTCTCTTTCCAAATCAGGGCGTTAAGACGTCATTAACCCTATAATGCCATCCAATTAACCAATGATTAGGGTTAACAGGAGATGATCCTAATCAATCGGCTCAGGAAGAGCGGAAGTAGTTAGTTGACCCAGGAAAGGGATATCTAAGATGCAGGACATCACCCTGTCAGCTGCCGTGCGGCAGAACCTTCTCACACTTCAATCCACCGCAGACCTGATGTCCGGCGTCCAGAATAAACTGGCGACTGGTCTTAAGGTCAATTCGGCTCTCGACAATCCGAATTCGTTTTTCACCGCATCGGGCCTGAACTCCCGCGCAAGTGATCTGAGCAACCTGCTCGACGACATGGGACAGTCCCTGCAGACGATCAAGGCAGCCGACAAAGGTATTCAGACCATCACCGATCTGGTCGAATCCGCAAAGGCGAAAGCCAACCAGGCGCTGCAGACCCAGAGCCAGTATGAGCGCAAGACCTTTGCCGCCCAGTACAACGACCTTCTGGAACAGATTGAAGACGTTGCGAAAGACAGTTCCTATAAGGGTAAGAACCTTCTTGGCGGCGTCGGCAACGATCTGACGACAATCTTCAACGAAGACGCCACGTCGAAACAGACCATCGAATCCGTCGACTACACCGACACCGCCCTCTCCACCGGTTTGAACCTCTCCGATCTTGCCGAAGGTCAGGGTTCCACCAGCACACTGCAATTGCAGGGCGGCAAAGTCACGCTTGCACTGACAGATGGAAGCGGGGCTGCCTTGAACAGCAGCTCGGTCCTCGGAGACGCCACGGCGGTTGCGTCGACAACCACCACGCTCACATTCGTGAACAACGAAGGAACGGCCCCGGCCTCCTTGGGCGCGGTAACCGGTGCTTCCAGCGTTCAGGACCTGGTGGACGGTTTGAACGCATTGTCAGGTGTCCGTGCAGAATTCGACAACGGTACCGGCGAACTGACCATCTACAGTAACGAAGACTTCTACGTTGCCGATGGCACAATCGGTGCCGGCCTGTCCGGCCTGACAGTCGCCGCGACGGCATTTGCAACCACTTCGGCCCTGCTTGTCGACTCCGGCTCTTACGCCGTCGGCGACACGCTGACACTGACAGATGGCAACGATTTCGAGCTCGGATCTCTGGAAATCGAGGCTGATACGACGGTCGACGACCTTGAAAACTTCATCAGTGATTTCAACGGTGTCGACGCGAGCTTCAGCACTTCGTCCGGACGTATCACGATCACGTCGGAAACCGATCTCACACTGACAAGTGACAACGCGGACTTCAATGCCACCGGCTTCACGCAGGACACGGACGGCATCGTGCTGGATGCGATCTCGGACTCAGGATTTGCGACCGACAGCGACGTCAACAGGATTGTCGACAGACTAAACACCGCCCTGTCGAACCTTCGATCGCAAGCATCCGAGTTTGGTACCAACCTCTCTGTTGTTGAAATTCGTCAAGACTACACGAAGACGATGATCAATACTTTGCAGGAAGGTGCCGGTCTTCTGACCCTGGCCGATACCAACGAGGAAGGTGCGAACCTTCTGGCACTTCAGACCAGACAGCAGCTTGCATCGACCTCACTGTCCTTCGCATCGCAGGCGGACCAGACAGTGCTATCCCTCTTCTAAGTCTAGAAGAATCAGTCAGACGCACGACTCACAAGCTGACAAACAGAAACGGCGGGCTCAAGGCCCGCCGTTATCGTTTGACCCTCCGAATACAGTGCAAATTTCTAAGAAATTTCCCATATTTTTCAGCTAGTTAAAAGAAAGCTTTTGGTAACTATTATTTACATCGCGTTAATCAGTGCGTGACCGATTAACTTTCCATTCAGATTTACGTCGAGCGTGCATGCTCAACTTCGTTGGTCTGTAAGAAGCACTTTCGGCGGGTACTGAATTAGAAAAGCGGTGAAGTCTGATGTCTGATATTGTTCTATCAAGCGCGGTCCGGGACAATCTTCTGTCGCTCAAACAAACGGCAGATCTGCAATCGATCACCCAGACACGTCTGGCCACCGGCCTGAAGGTCAACACGGCGCTCGACAATCCGAATTCCTTCTTTACGGCGCAGTCACTGAACGACAGGGCGAGCGATCTTTCCAATCTGCTCGACAACATGGGACAGGCGGTCCAGACCATCAAGGCGGCCGACAAGGGCATCACGTCGATCACGAAACTCGTCGAGTCGGCAAAAGCCATTGCCAACCAGGCACTTCAGACATCCAGCGAGTTCGAGCGCAAGCAGTTCGCCAGTCAGTACAACGACATTCTCGAGCAGATCGAGGACATGGCCCGCGACTCCAGCTACAAGGGCAAGAACCTTCTCGCCGGCGCAGGCAACGAACTGGAAGTCATCTTCAACGAAGACAGTACATCTAATCTGACAGTCGAACCTGTCGACTTCACGGATACCACACTCGACGACGGACTGAACCTTGATGATCTTGACACGGGCGGTACCGGCACGGCCTCGTTCAACCTTTTTGGCGGCACGGGATCACTGACACTCACCGGTCTGCAGGCGTCCTCGAACCTGACCGACCTCGGCGACTGGGCAAACGGTGACCAGGTGACCATTACGGACAGCTCCGGCACGACGACACTAACCGTCGGAACCGACATCACGACCGTTCAGGACTATGTCGACGCGCTCAACGATCTGGACGGTGTCCATACGAGCTTCGACGAATCGACCGACTCGATCAACATCACGAGCGGCACCTCCGGTCCGATCCACATTTCCAAGGACAATGCGGGCGGTGGAACAGCGACCGACGGCGGTGCAACCGGTGGCACGACAACATCGCTGACGGTCAGCGCTCTGAGTTCGACTTCAACACTGGTCACCTCCGGTGGGTTCCAGGCCGGCGACACGATCACCATCACCGATGGCAATGGCTTCGAACCGGCCTCGATTGAAATCGATGATGAAACGACCGTAAGCGACCTCGTCAGCTTCATCGACAACGTAAAGGGTCTGGATGCATCGTTCTCGGGCGGCAGCATCAGCCTGATCGGTGAAGTTTCCTTTGATATAACAAGCAGTAACACGGACTTTAACCGGACAACGCTCGGCAGCACTTCAGGGACTGTCGGCCTGTCGGCGGCGGCATCCGAGTTCAAGTCAGACACCGATATTGACCGAACGCTTCAGGCGATCAATGCTGCGTTGGACGAACTGAGGACGGCGGCGAGATCCATGGGTACGTCTCTCTCGACGGTTGAAATCAGAACCGATTTCACACAACAGCTCATCAACACTCTCGAGGTGGGCGCGGGTGAGCTGACAATCGCGGACATGAACGAGGAAGGCGCAAACATGCTTGCCCTGCAGACGCGGCAGCAGCTCTCGTCGACCGCCTTGTCGCTCGCGAACCAGGCAGACCAGAGCGTCTTGAGCCTGTTCGGTTAACAGCCTGGGTGAAAAGCATTAAGGTATCGGCCAAACACGTTAACCAATTTGTTAGTGTTTGACGGCGATACTCAAGCGTGGAGGTCAAGGAATGGCGCTCAAGGTCGAGCTAAAACCGGGCGAAAGGATTATCATTGGTGACAGTGTCATCACAAATGACAATCAGCGGACCCGTCTGTTTATCGAAGGCCAGGCTCCCATTCTGCGAGAAAAGGACATTCTCACGCCCGCCACAGCGGATACGCCGGCGAAACGTGTCTACCTGGCCGTTCAGCTCATGTATTTGTCCACGGATCTGGAGAGAATTCAGGAGAATTACTTCACTCTCGTAAACGACATTGTGAAGGCGGCGCCAAGTACGATTCCTTACGTTACAAGAATTAGTAACGCCATCCTAACCGGCGCCTTCTATAAAGCACTGAAAGAAGCACGCAAGCTCATCGAGTATGAAGGGACGCTGATCGGTCATGTACAAACAGGCAGCGCAAGCTTACCAGAAAACCAGCCAGGTGGCGGTGTCACCGAGGGAACTGGAAGCGAATCTGCTGATGAAAGCCGCAGCCCGGCTGCAGCTGATCAAGGATGAATGGCAAGAGTCCTCGCTCGCAGAAAAAGACGATGCGCTGGTCTATAATCGGAAGCTCTGGAGCATACTTGTAACCTCGGCAACAAGCGATGAGAGCCAGTTGCCGCAGGACATCAAGAACAATATCGCATCGCTTGCCGTGTTTGTTTTCAAGCAGACCATTGCCGTGATAACGACGGAAAATCCCGACAAGATCAATTCGCTCATCAGCATAAACAGGGCGATTGCGGAAGGGTTACGTGCACGCGCCGAAGCCACCGAGTGATCTTCGCACAAGACGAAAACGAGCAAAGCCGGGTCAGATACCCGGCTTTTTTGTTTGAAACGCGGGTCTGACCCCGAAGTGTTAGAGATAGTCGGAAAGACTGAGGTTGAAGACAATGGAAGAGGCCCGGTAGGACACCTCGATATTGTTCTGAAGCTGAAGGATCTCCGCGGCGACCTGGTTCTGGTCGATGCTTTCGATCTCGGCGATCGTTCCCTCGTAGGTGCTCTTCATCTGAACATGTCTCTCGCTCGTGAGCGAGACGGTCCTGTTCGTGATTGCGATGTCGGTCGCAATATCGACAATCCCGGACTGGTCAACACCAACCGGCTGCAGGATGCCACGCAAATTGGCCGACAGTTCGTTGTAATACTCTTCATCCGTCTGTGTGCCGCCGGAAAAATCGGCAGCAACAAAGGTCGCCAGTGACTGCACGAGTTCTTTCAGGGGTGTTTCGTTGGCCCTTACACCGTAGCTCACGGTCAGGTTGGAATCGATGACCGCATTCTTGTCGGCCCGTGCATCGGTCGTTGCCGTGTTGCGCCCGGTATACCATTCAACGGTGGTCGACGCCCCGGATACCTGAGCTGTCGCGCTGTCGAACGGAGGACCGTCGACCCGCATGGGTACCGCGCCGGAAAAAGTGGCAAAGAACTCGTCCGATGCCCATTCGTCGGATACCGCCCGCAGGGTCGTCTGCGCATGATTCTCGATTTCGTCGGTCAGGGCTGTGAGCAGGTTCTGTGCCGTCTCTTCCAGGTCGAGGCCGATCGCGAATGTTCCCTCAACTTCGTTTGTCGAAGCGGCGGTCAGCTCAATGGTTACGGTTTCGGTATGTGTTGGCGGAAGGGTGAGCTCGACCGTGATGCTGTCGCCAAGGTTCGGCTGCCCCGTGAACTGAACGTCGAAACTGTCCGGATCCGCCCCGAGCGGTCCTGTGAGCGTCGCATTGGTCAGCGTTGAGGTAACGCTCGAGATGTCGAAACCGAAGTCATGCGCGCCATCTTCGGCGATCGTGAAGGTCGAGTCGGTTGGCACAAGGCCGGCATAGTTTGTCGTCAGCGGTGAAATCGTCAGCCGTCCGTTGTCGGATGCGCCGAGATTGGCCTGCTGGTATTCGCTGAGATAGGTCTCCAGGCCATCAAGCCCTCCCTCCCCTTTCATGATCGCATCAAGGGCGGCCACGGGATCGGTGATGGCATCGGTTCCGCCGAAGATGTAGTAGCCGGCAATTTCGGTGTTTAGAATGTTCAGCGCCTCGGTCAGAAGCAACTCGGCGCGCGTCTGCGTCTGTGTCTGACCATCGTCCTGCAGGATGAAATCATTGCTATCCAGGGCCGATTTGGAATCCTGGCGCAACGATTCCAGCCGCTCCAGGGACATCGACAGGGTTTCCAGATGCAGATTGGATATGGTGATCGTCTCCTGGTAACTTTCAATCAGGCTGACCTTTTGCGTCAGCTGGATGTCCAGAAGCCTGTTATCGCCAATCTCGCCGTAAGTGGTGCCGACCTTGCCGGTGGCCAGCTGCGTGGTCTTCTCCGACAGCAGGCTGCTCAGGTCACCAAGCTGCTGCGTGAGATAGGACCGTGACGTCGTGATTGTCGAGAAAGTCATTTCGCACCTTAAACGATATTCAGAAGCTCATCGAAGAGATCCTTGATGGTCTGCATAACCCGGGCATTGGCCGCATAAGCGTTCTCAAGCTGCACCATGAAGGCAAGCTCGGTATCCAGATCGACGGCATAGCTTTCCTCGTAGCGGACTGCGAGGTTGACCGTCAGCGTCTCCTTGGCTGTGGCAAAGGTCTTTGCGTCCTCGGCCTGATTGCCCTGAAAAGCGATCGTGTTGTTGACGTAGCTGATCACCGTTCCCTCAAAGGGGGAGTCCGTACTGCCGATCCCGGCCTCCGGGTCGAAATAGACAACACCCTGGCTCAGCGCATTGAGCAGGAACTCGGGGCGCGCCGGATCATTCGAAGTATTTGCAGAAGGTGTCGTCTGGTAGTCGATCAACAGCGAACTGTCGGCAACAAGGGCCGGGTTGACGCTGATGCCGGCCGCGTAACCGACGCGCTGGCCTCCGGACTCCAGGGCGTCCGAGAACAGCTCGGTGCCCGCACGCTGATCCACAAAGACCGCCAGCCCGAGCCCCTGGTCACTGTCGGCCGTGACCGTGACGCTGGCCCCAAGGCTCTGGACACTTGTGGGCGCACCGGCATCTCCAAGAACGCGCAATTCATCAGACCCGTTGTTGCTGACCTGAAGACCCGTCGCCGCAAGGGCCGCCGTGATGTTCGTGATATAGGTCGCCGGAGTGCCGCTTGAAATGTCGATCCCGAACACCGTGTCATTCGGATTTGCCGTTGCCGTGTCATCGAGTGGCAGCAGGCTCGGATCGGACACGGCCAGCAAGGTAATCGTCTGCGCGACGCCGCCGGTATCGGTGTATTCCAGAGTGATCGTGTTTCCCGGCTGCAGACCTGAAACATCCAGATCGAAACCGTCATCGGGCCCGACGGTGGCAGCGGCGCTATCCACC
This sequence comes from Roseibium sp. MMSF_3412, assembly GCF_030733265.1. Lineage (GTDB taxonomy): Bacteria > Pseudomonadota > Alphaproteobacteria > Rhizobiales > Stappiaceae > Roseibium. The sequence continues at coordinate 94,794 of NZ_JASHJI010000025.1, forward strand.
GGCACATTCGAAAACGCAAGAGAGATCTCGGCGGCAATCGTGTCGAGCTGCCTCTGGGCTTCCACCAGTATTTCGTCCCGCAGCTCCGCTGTCGCGATCATTGCGCCGGAATTGGACGCAGCGATCACGTCATAGGTCGATCCGCCGGGTGTTGTCGCCAGCACGGTTTGACCGGCGGCGCCAGGCTGCAGCGAGTGTGTCGTGACGAAGCTCAGGGTGGATGCCTGGCCGTCCGAATAGAGCTGCTGACCGTCCGCGGTCTGAATGAAGAGCGTGTTGTTTGCGCCGTCGGAAACTTCAATGTCGAGATATCCGGACAGTTGTTCGATCAGCCGGTCGCGTTCGTCTTCCATATCCGCCGTCGACACATTGGACTGTGTCGCGTCCCGGATCGCGGAATCTATGTCTTCGATACTCGTCAGAAGGTTGTTGACGGTCTGGGTCTGGAGCGACAGCGAGTCATCTGCTTCCTGCCGCAGATCGCTGATCCGCTCATAAGCACTGTTCAGCTCACGCGCAAAAGCCTCGGAAGCCGCAATCACTTCCTGCTGTGCCGTGTAATTGCTCGGATCATTCATCAGCGACGAAAGCGCGGAAGAAAGGTTTCCCACCAGCGTTGACAGCCCGGCATTGTCGCCGATCGTTCCGAATATTTCATCAAGCCGGCCGGTGAAGCTCGAGATCTGTTTTGCGTAATTCGTGTCTGCAAGCGAACCGAAATAGTCCGCCTGGATCTTTTCATCGACAATTCTGGTGATCTCGGTGGCGGTAAGCCCGGCAACATTGCCCTGCCCGTCGAAATACGCCTTCGCCGAGATTGTCTTTTTGGAATAACCGACCGTGTCCGCGTTGGCGATGTTGTTTGCGGTCACATCCAGCTGGCGCTGATTGTAGGTGATACCGAAGACCGCAGTGTTCAGGGCGCTTGAAAGACCCATGGCGGGTTCTCCTTTAACGGACGCGACGACGCCGGAACCGCCAGCAGGT
>NZ_JASHJI010000026.1 GCF_030733265.1 Roseibium sp. MMSF_3412
GGGACGCGACCGGATCGTCCTGACGGCCCGAAGGGGCCGATCCCTATCCTTATCGTGACACGCTGCTGACGGTGGTGACGCGCGTATCGGATATGCCGGTCCAGCGGACCGGCGAGCTCGCGGACTGGCGTTTGATGTAGCGGTAAGGTGTCGAGTACCAGGGCAGGACCGCTTCGACCTGGTTGTCCAGGATCATGTCGCCATGGTCGGTGCGCACTGTCAGGACCGCATGGCCGGCATTATCGATATCCTTGGCAACGGTGATGAGCAGCGCGCTTTTCGGCCAACCGGCCTTGATGAGGACCCGCTGCTTTTCCAGCACGTATTCCTCGCAGTCGCCGTAGCCGTTCACAGGATACGACCAGTGTTCGACCTTGCCGAAAAGATCATCGTCGGTCATGGGACGCACACGGCGGTTAACCTCGGCGTTGATTGCAATCAGCTGCTTCCACCGCGCCTCGTCCAGTTTGACGACGACGGGCTGATAACGCTCGTTCGGGCAGGCTGACCTGTTGTCGCGGCAAAACTGCTTGTGTCCGATCGGAGCTCTCACCGGGGACTTCATGTCCATGAAGCGGCCCGGATCAGCATTGGCGGTATGTCCGACTATGGTTCCGGTGATAAAGACTGTTGCAGCGACAAGTATATTTCCAAGTAATTTCATCGTAACGCCCTCCCCAAGGCCGACGCAACGATGACTCAATCATTTTTACTCCACGAAAATTCACGAAGTAAAACCTAATTTATACTTTAATCTATTTTGAAATACATTTTATTCAAATGAGATTTGCATTTAAGGCAAGCTTGAATCGAATTTTCGTAAAATTTTATCGATCCCCCGGAAAGGCATGAAACACTTGAAGATTTGAAATTTTCCAAGGCCGTGAGGCGAGGGACGGCAGAGCCTGATTTCATGTCACTGCGTGCAGCGTGCGGAGAATTCAACCCATTTTCCTGCGCAAAAAAAATCAATCGGCATGCTGAAATTCTTGCGGGCGCGTCTTTGTCCTTGCCGTGGCATCCACCCGGATGCAGACCCGGACGGGAGCGGCCGTTCACCAGGGCCCAAGGACTGTAGGCGCTTTTGACAGGGGGGGCGCCTGGTTGATACGGCAATGAAAAGAGGGGGGCATAATGCTCCCCTCGCTGGTGCCTGACTGCTGTCAGTGGCTGTGCTTCTTGTGAACTGCGCCTATGGCAACCGTAACGCTGTACGTCAGCTTCAAGTCGGTATCGATGCTGCCCTTGAAGTTGCCGGCCTCAAATGAAACGAAACGGGAGAACTCTTCATGATGGTTGTCCCAGCCGCCCTGGATCGCGTTCTTGACGGCATCGTCGAAACTGGCGTCCGAAAATCCCGTGACCGTAAGGATGTGCAAAACGTCTTAATCTACGCTCATAATATTCCTCCATCAAATATCTGATTGTGTCTCGAGACATTCCGTAGCGTAATTGAATAATTGAAAAATGCAACTAAAAATAGAATAAGTTCGTGCTTATAAGGAGCTGCCATGACAGGTGCCCGAAAGTTGAAGAGGGCGGCCGGGTCAAGCGACCGTGCCGATTCCGGTCTGGTTACGCGATGGGTATTCCTGGGCTTGCAAACTGGAGCGCGCCTTTACGAAGCATCCTCGACACGGCCCCGAAGCGCGGTGAGTGAGGCTTGTGCAGGTGCTTGTCGTTGGATGGAGAAATGACTGCGCGTGGCAGGTGCGGTCTCAGTCAGACGGAGTGCTTGTGATGGACCTCACGCCGGAAGAAAAGCGGTTTCTGCGCATACTGGCAGCCGGGCGTGTCTATTTGTTCGCAAGCGATGGTCTCAGGCTGGAACAGTTGCGCGAAGCTGGGCTCCTGAGACGGGTAGGGCCGAAGCCGCTTGATGTCGTCTTGACCGGCGATGGGCGGGCGATTGCCGAAGAACTGTGAAGCGGGCGCGAGGCGAGTAACAAAAACATCTTGGCAGCGGACCAGTATGCTGGCGGATGCACCGTCACGCGGCGATGCGGCTCATGCGCTGTTTCAGTCTGGTGCGGAAATATGGTGTTCCAGCAGTTCGCGGCTCTGAACAGCCGCGAATTCGACGGCGATACCGCCTTCTATCCGCCTTACGACCCGTGCCTGCATCTTGCCGAGTGTGATCGGATCGCCCATCTCGGGCGTGCTGTCGGTCGCGATCGCGGCGCCGGACAGGGACACATCTATAATCCGGCAAACATGCTCCGAGCCGTCCGGCAGAACCATCTTCGTCATCGGGTTTTTCGGAACAAACCGGTCATGGCGCCTGTCTTCAGGAAGATTGAGTTCATCCCTGTTGGCAAGCCATGTGAGAACGTTCGCGATCTTGTCGCGCTTGCGGGCGGTGTTTCGGAGTTCAACGGCGAAGCCGCCATCGATCACGCGCGAAATCCGTCCTTCGACCCGGCTCAGATGATCGAGATAGGCAACGACCCGTTCGCCGACACGGCCCTCAACAGGTGTTATCATGGCCATGCCGCCTGGTGACATGTCGATGATCTGGCAGGGATATTCCCGGCGATCTTCCAGCATGAAGCGTCCAAGTATGTCGACCTGAACACGCTGGTGCCGTCTGCGGTCCGTGACCTGAAGCGTTTTGCTTCCTTCTGGTGCTGCTGCCAATCCGGCGTCCATGCCCGCTCTATCCAAACAGTGTGTCTCGCCCCACCTCTGACCGAGACCCGAATCTCCAAACGTCTCTCTACCACTTTAGGCAGATGGGGTTAACGATGTGTAAGAATACGCACATATGAGAGCGTTTGATCGAGAAAAAAATTCTGACAATCCAATCTGACGTGGGAATGGCAGAAACACGTCAGGATTGTGACTGCTCCAGATGCCACCTGAATCCTGAGGTTTTCCTCGGTGACGGGAAACCGCCAAAAAGAAAACCCGCCGACGGGCGGGTTTCTCGAGACCGGCAAGACTTTCGCGATTTCATTGCCTGTTTGGGCGTCAGGACTTTCCGCCGCTGTAAACCGTCAGGTGTCCCACCTGGCGTTCAGCGCCCTGGGGCAGCGGTGCTGCGGGCATGTTCATGCCTTCGGCTGTGAAGCGCGGCAGGATCGGATTGACTGCATTCGAAGGCTCCATGAAGAACGGCCGCTCGTCCGGCCAAACCAGCCTCAGGCTGTTGATGGACTGGTTCAGTATCGGATGCAGGCCGATCCAGTAAGGTTTGTCCATCGGGGTGCAACTGCCCAGGATCCGAATTCTGCCTTCGCCCGGAACATTGAGCGGCAGCAGCAGCATTTCCATGTGAAGTTCCTGGTTTCTTTCCGTGTGCCCACTTACGCCAACGACGGCGGCAGCGGCATCCTCGGTGATCGCGGCCACGAGGCTCTCGAGAGCTTCCCTGTCCTTTGTGCTCCAGCCGCGCAGAAAGTTGCGGCCCTTGAGCTCACGGCAATGCGCGGAACAAAGACGTGTCCCCGCAAGGCGGTAGCGCACATCCTGCGCACCTTTCGTTTCCAGAATGAATGTATCGCCCAGAAGAGCCCGGATCTCGCCGGGGTCAACTTCGCTGCGGTTGGGAGCGGGGCGTGTACCGCGCAGGTTGTCCCAGTATGAATAGAGTGTCTGTGTCACGCCATGTTTCATCTTGCTTCGCCTCGTAACCTTCTGGCGCCCCTTGTTCCGTCTCAAGACAGGTTCTGTTTCAAAATGGGGCGTTTGACCTGTTTCGTTTTTGTTTGGCGAATACAAAGCAGGGGGCGTGCCAAGTTATTGGCTGCTATGTGATTTTCATTTGGCCGGATCGGTTAAGGTTAAAACCGGGTAACGCTTGTCCCGAGCCTCGGGGGATGGCACGTTTACGTTCTATTCATACTGGTGCCAACGGCACGACATGGTTTGGCAACGGACAAAGGTGCCGGTTTTAGGGGCGGCAACAAAACCTGTCCGGAAGCGTACTGAAAAAGGCGCGAAGCAAAAAAATTTTTTAACAGGGATGCGTGGGGACGCGTCCAACGGCGAAAACCGGCAGGAAAGGCCGGTTTTCGCCGATTTCGTTTTTTCACGGCAAAGAATGCGGACGGATTTCGTTAAATTTACCGAAACACGCCTTTGCGATGCTGGCGACCCCTTGTTTTGTCGAGGATCTTCCTTAGAAGGAAGGATGAAGAGGCCGGTAATTCATGAACGTCTACAAATTTGACGACGAACGCAACCGTCGTGAGCAAGCAGAACGGGAACAATCCCGAAAAACTCCCAGTGGGCCGCCTGCGCTCAATCTGCCGGACATCATCGTCTGGCTCAGCGGGATACTGATTGCGATCCATCTCGTGCGCGTGTTTCTTCTCCCTGTGGCCTGGGATAATCTGGTGCTGGCCCTGTTCGCGTTCTGGCCGGTCAAATACGCCTACTTTTTCAGTCTGTCGGTTTTCGACATGATCGCCGCCCTGTGGTCCGTCGTCTCCTATTCGCTGCTTCACGGCGGTGCGACGCACATTATTTTCAACCTTCTCTGGATGGCGATTTTCGGCAGCGCGGTGGCGCGCCGGTTCGGCACCGGCCGGTTTCTCGTCTTCTCCGCCTTGTGTTCCGTCGGCGGCGCTTTTGCGCATCTTGCGACGCATTGGGGTGAAACGGTTCCCATGATCGGTGCGTCTGCCGCAATTTCAGGCCAGATGGCCGCGGCACTCCGCTTCGTATTCGAATTGGGAGGACCGCTCGGCGCGTTTCGTCGGTCAGACCCGCGTGCCTATTTCGTACCGGCTCAGCCCCTGGTGGACTGTTTCAAGAATCAGCAGGTGCTTGTCTTCGTGGCCGTGTGGTTCGGCCTCAATATCTTTTTCGGCCTGATGAGCGGTCCTGTCGCCGGTGAGCCGGCAAGCGTCGCATGGCAGGCCCATATCGGTGGCTTCGTGGCAGGGCTGGCCTTGTTTCCCTTCCTTGATCCCGTACCCCGCAGAGGCGGCTGACGCTTCGGTTTGCATACCGCTGCGATATAGGTTTGCCTGACCCCTTTTTTTTGTCATGATGTCAGAGACCCGCCATCGCCGGGTCTGTTACTGCCACGGGAGAGGGGTTCAACAATGACCGTCGCCGCCATTTTGAGTGGTAAGGGCCACGAGACAATTACTGCAAATGCCGACACGCCGCTGAGCGATATTTGCGAGACCCTGGCAAAGCACAAGATCGGCGCAGTCGTGGTGTGTTCGGGTGACAAGCGCATTGAAGGCATTGTCTCCGAACGTGATGTCGTGAGGGCAATCGGCACCCAGGGAACATCCTCGCTCAACCTTCCGGTTTCCAGCGTGATGACGAAGGAAGTCGTGACCTGCAGCGAGGACAACAGCGTCAATGAGGTCATGGCGCGCATGACCCAGGGACGCTTCCGGCATATGCCCGTCGTCAAGGACGGCAAACTGGCCGGTGTCATATCCATAGGTGATGTGGTGAAGCACAAAATCGCGCAGGTCGAACTCGAAGCTGAGCAAATGCGCAACTACATTTCAATGTCTTGATTGTGCGTCATTGATCGCCAGGTTGGCCTGCCGAGGGCCGGCGCCGGCTCGGCTGCGGTCTTTTACGGAACTGTCGCGCCGGTCCTCCCACGCTCACCGTTGCGACCACATTTCCACCTGCAAATCATCACACGGATGACTTCGGCTTCGCTGCGCCCTGCCGGTTTCGTCAGACCGTCGCTCCCTTGTGGCGGATCACGCAACCTACACTGGCGGCCAGAACGCCAACGATGATGGCTATGGAGAGATCGAACATATGGACCTCCGCCATGTTGAACCCGGCGAAAATGAGTGTTTCCGCAACACCGACGATAGCGCCCATGATCCCGGCCAGGATCCAGTTTCTGGTCATCATGCCGAGCGCCAGGCCAAGGATTCCGGGCAGACTCAGAACGTTTCCGCCAATGGTTCCAAGTAGATCGAGAATTCCGAGCATGTGATTGCCTTTTTCCTTGAAGGACACCATAGGGTCCGGGATCGGATGCCCCGGACGCCGTGAGCTTTACTTTTCCGCCAGGTCGGAAACGTAGGACCGCATTGCGGCGACGCTTTTCCCAGGTTCGGCCGGAATGGCGTTGCTCGCCTGGAGTTCTTCGATGACTTCGCGGTAGTGGTCCTGGTATCCGGGCGCCAGATCGTGGGCGATGCCCTGGTGGCAGTCGATGCAGGTCATGTTGTTGTCAATCGCGCGCTGATGTTCAGAAGCCGCCCGTGTTTCCTGCACCGTAAAGTCCATGTACTTGAAGTTATGGCAATTGCGGCATTCGCGGCTGTCGGAAAGCTTCATCTTGCGCCAGACCACAGCGGCCATCGCGGCCCTGTGTTCCTCGTATTTCTGTGGCGTGCTGATGGTTCCGACAACTTCGTGATAGACGTCCTTCACGGCCATGATCTTCGCCTTGAGCTTGTGCTGCCATTCATGAGGCACGTGGCAGTCCGAGCAGATCGCTCTCACGCCCGAATGATTGCTGTAGTGAATGGTCGTGCGATACTCGGCGAGATTGGTTTCCATGCTGTGGCAGCTGGTGCAGAACTCCTCGGTGTTGGTGAGTTCCAGCGTCCAGTGAAATCCGCCCCAGAACATGATGCCGCCCAGGAACCCCGCAATCAGCACGAAGCCTGCGCTCAAAACCTTGGTTGGTGTCCAGAACCAGTTCCAGGCTCGGCGGATCGGGTTGCCCGGCTTCTCGTTTTCGGAGTTTTCAGCCATGTTGAAGGCTCCTTGTCGCGACTGAGCGCGTTAGCGGGTTTGGATGGGAGAAGAGGGCTCGAACCGGTTGTCGACGAGCGCGGGCACGTCTGCTTGCGGAACATGACACTGATTGCAGAAATACCGTGTGCCTGCGATGTGATCGAGCTCATTGCCGTCGCGGTCCAGATAATGGGTCATCGACAACGTCGGTGCACTGCGTTCACCGGCCTTTGTCCAGTCGTGGCAGGACAGGCACTGATTGGTGCGGATGTCGATCTGGTATTGAGCGATCGAATGCGGAATGAGAGGCGGCTGCTGACGGTAGTTCCGCTGCATGCGCCCTTCCTTTCCTTCCCACTTGAAGTCCGGCCCCAGCCGGTTCAGCGCGTCGACCGGGTCAGAGCGCATGGCCTTGACATCCTGCTGCTGCGCAATGGCAAGTCCTCCAATGCCCGTGATTAAGGCGAGAGCGGCGATGCCCGCGAGTACCGGCTTTTTCATCGAGTTCACTCCTTGTGCATCAAGCTTGCAGCGCTTTGTTCAGCCGCGAATTGAGAAGGCGGTTCGGCAAGTCTTCGGTCGAACCGGTGGGTAAATCTGAAAACGTCCTGGGCGCAGACATCGATGCAGGCGCCGCAATTGGTGCAGTCACCAGCAAGGATGATCGGAGATGTCCCGGGAGATCCCTTGAGAGCAGGGGAAATCACCTGGTTCTCCGGACAAACGGCATAACAATCCATGCAATCATCGCAGGCAGCCCTTTTTGGAGCGCTCACGCGTAGGATCGATGTCTTGCCGATGAGGCCATAAAAAGCGCCAACAGGGCAAAGGTGGCCGCACCAGCCACGCCGCGACACAAACAGGTCGAAAAGAAAGACCGCCGCAACCACCAGCCATGCGGCCGACAGACCGAAGACAAGCCCTCTGTGAACCATCGTGACCGGATTGAGGATCTCCCAGGCGATTGTCCCGCTCGCAAAGGACGCGGTGAGGACTGTGCCCAACAACCAGTAACGGGCAGATCGTTTGGGTTGCCAGCCCTTCGGCAGGTCCAGGCGCCGGTGCATCCAGTGGGCGGCATCCGTGACCGGGTTGATGGGGCAGACCCAGGCGCAATAGGCCCGTCCGCCAAGGAGCACATAAGCAGCCAGTACGATCAGCGCGCCTGTCAGGGCCGTTGCCGTCAGCCAGTGCCCCGCCGCGATGCTTTGCAGCGCCACCAGAGGATCGGCAAGCGGAAGAAAGTCGAGCGTCAGGGAGCCGGCGAGCGTGCCTTTGGCGATCCAGAAGCCGAACAAGGGCCCCGTCAGAAAGAGTGCAAGGAAGAACAGCTGGCTGGCACGGCGCAGCAGGAGATAGCGCCTGGAACCGATCCAGCCCTTTGTTTCGAGCGCCTCGAAGCCGACAGGGAGTTGCGCGTGTGTGCTCATCGCCTGCCACCCGGGAGTTTGTAGGCCGGTTCAAAGCCGCCAGGTGCCGCAAGATTGTCGGTTCCGGGTCCGGGAAGCCGGTCGGGCAGGTCGATCAGCCCGTCGACCAGGGGAGCGCCGTTCTTTTCCTTTTCCTCCCAGCCGCGCCGGTAATGGTCGGCGGCTTCTCCGCGTGCCAGCCGCACGGGCAGCACCTTGATGGCCGCTTCCGGCAGGACGCAGCTCTTTTCGCAAAGACCGCAGCCGGTGCAATGACCGGCATGTACGGTGGGAGCAAAAATCGCATGATGACCCGAACGCTCGTCGTGCGAGGCCTCCAGTGTGATCGCCGCGTCGATGGCGGGACAGACCCGGTAACACACATCGCAGCGCAGACCGTGGAAATTCAGGCAATTCTCCTGATCAACCAGAACCGCCGTGCCCATGCGGGCGTCGTCGATATCATCAAGGGCAGGGTCCAGTGCGCCGGTCGGACAGGCAGCAACGCAGGGAATGTCGTCGCACATTTCGCACGGCACCGTGCGCGCCGTGAAGTAGGGCGTCCCCGTCGCCGGGCCGTCCGTGCCGAGCTCGGCCAGTTTCAACGTGTCGAAGGGACAGTCGCGCACGCAAAGACCGCATCTGATGCAGGCGCCCAGAAAATCGTCTTCCGCCAGTGCGCCCGGCGGGCGCAAAGCGTCGGCTGGCAAAGCCCTTGCGTCCCGGGCGACGTAGGCCAGCCCCAGACCCGCCACAGCGCAGCCGCCGGCCATCCGGGCCGTGTCGGCCAGGAAGCGGCGGCGGGATTGTGCGAGCTGTGGCGTGGCCATGGCAGGAATCCGATCCGGGAAGCGCGCCTAGACGCGCTCCACCTTGCAGGCGCATTTCTTGAAATCGGTTTCTTTCGACAAGGGGCAGGTTGCATCCAGCGTCAGCTTGTTGGTGAGCTGCCCTTCGTCGAACCACGGCATGAACACAAGACCCTGAGGGACCTTGTTGCGTCCACGTGTCGCCAGCTTGCTGCGAACTTCACCGCGACGGGTGGAGATGAGGATTTCCTGACCGTTGCGCAGCCCGCGCGCTTCGGCGTCCGAAGGGTGCATGAACACGACGGCGAGCGGGAAGGCCCGGTGCAGCTCCGGTACACGGCGTGTCATCGATCCCGAGTGCCAGTGTTCCAGGACGCGCCCCGTGCACAGCCACAGGTCGAAATTCTCATCCGGAACTTCCGGCGGATCCTCGTATGGCGCGAAGATGATCTTGGCCTTGCCGTCCTTGTATCCGTAGAAGCGGACTTCCTCGCCTTCCGGAACATAGGGGTCGTAGCCTTCGCGGAACCGGTAGAGCGTTTCCTTGCCGTCGACCACCGGCCAGCGCAGACCGCGTGCCTTGTGATAGGTTTCGAACGGAGCAAGATCGTGGGCGTGTCCCCGGCCAAAACCGGCATATTCCTCAAACAGGCCCTTTTGCACGTAGTAGCCGAAATGCTCGGCATCGTCATTGTCGAAACCTTCAGCGGTTTCGCTCAAGGGGAACTTGTCGACCTGACCATTGGCGTAAAGGACGTCGTACATAGTCTTGCCGCGATGCTCGGGCATCTTGGCAAGAAGTTCCTCGCCCCAGACTTCCTCGACCGTGAAACGCTTCGAGAATTCCATAAGTTGCCAAAGATCCGACTTTGCGTCTCCCGGAGCATGCACCTGCTGACGCCAGAACTGGGTCCGGCGTTCCGCATTGCCGTAGGCGCCTTCCTTTTCGACCCACATTGCCGTCGGCAGGATCAGGTCGGCGGAGACCGCCGTCACGGTCGGGTAGGGGTCGGAGACCGTGACGAAATTCTCCGGGTTCCGGTAGCCCGGATAGCCTTCCTCGTTGAGGTTGGGTGCCGCCTGCATGTTGTTGTTGCACTGGACCCAATAGGCGTTGAGCTCACCGTCCTTCAGCTTGCGGTGCTGCAGAACGGCGTGGAACCCAGGCTTCGGCGGGATCGTGCCTTCAGGAATTTTCCAGGCGTCCTCGCAGATTTTCCGGTGCTCGTCGTTGTTGACGACCATGTCGGCCGGCAGACGGTGGGCAAAGGTGCCGACCTCGCGTGCCGTGCCGCAGGCAGAGGGCTGGCCGGTCAGCGAGAACGGGGAATTGCCCGGTTCGGATATCTTGCCGGTGAGCAGATGCACGTTGTAGCAGAGCGAGTTGACCCAGGATCCGCGCGTGTGCTGGTTGAAGCCCATGGTCCAGAGGCTCATGACCTTGCGCGAGGGGTCGGCATACTGCTCCGCCAGGAACTCCAGCTGCTCTGCGGGAACTCCGGAAAGCTCGGAAACCTTGTCCAACGTGTACTCGGCGACCGAGGCGGCATATTCGTCGAAGTCGATTGCCTCCATTGCGCCGGAATCCGGGTTCGCGGCCGCTTCCTGAAGCGGGTTGTCAGGGCGCAGGCCGTAGCCGATATCGGTCGCTGTCTTGGCAATGTTGACATGTTTCGACACGAAGTCTTCGTTGACGCGTCCGGTCGAGATGATGTGGTTGGCGATGTAGTTCAGGATCGCCAGATCGGTCTGCGGCTTGAAGATGATGCCATTGTCGGCAAGTTCGAAAGAGCGGTGCTCGAAGGTCGACAAGACGTGCACCTGCGCACCGGGTTTGGTGAGGCGGGTATCCGTCAGGCGGGACCACAGAATGGGGTGCATTTCCGCCATGTTCGAACCCCAGAGCACGAATGTGTCTGCATGTTCAAAATCGTCGTAGCAGCCCATGGGCTCGTCAATGCCGAAGCTCCGCATGAAACCGACAACGGCGGAGGCCATGCAGTGGCGCGCATTCGGATCGATGTTGTTGGACCGGAAGCCCGCTTTCATCAGCTTGGCGGCGGCATATCCCTCCCAGACCGTCCACTGGCCGGAGCCGAACATGCCGACACTGGTCGGCCCCTTTTTCTTGAGCGCTTCCTTCCATTTCTGGGCCATGACATCGAATGCCTCATCCCAGCTGACGGGTTCGAATTCGCCGTTCTTGTCGTAGACGCCGTTGGTTTTGCGCAGCAAGGGCTGTGTAAGGCGGTCTTCGCCATACATGATCTTGGACAGGAAATACCCCTTGATGCAGTTGAGACCCCGGTTCACCGGCGCGTCCGGGTCGCCCTGGGTTGCGACCACGCGGCCATCCTTGGTGCCGACGAGGACGGAGCAGCCGGTGCCACAGAAGCGGCACGCTGCCTTGTCCCATCTGATCCCGGTTGTCTGGAATTGTGCCTGGGCCGGTCCGTTGCCGATCGAGATGCCGGCAGCCGAAGCCGTTGCGGCGGCCGCAGTCGCTTTCAGGAATGTCCTGCGGGTTTCAGAGATGGTCATGGGTCTTGTCTCCGGCTTGGCTGGATTTGGCTGGCAGAGACGCGGCCTGGGGAGCCGCGAGATCTTCGAAGTGGTGATAGGTGAGGGTGACGGAGAGAACGCCGGGGATCTGATGCAATTGCATGATCAACTCGGAGGCCGTGTTGGTTTCCGTGTCTTCAACGACAACCACGAGACGCCCTTCGTCATCTGAGGCGTGGATTTCGACACCGTTCATCGCCTCGACCCGGTCTCGAATTCCGGGAAGCGACAGAACAGCCGCATGTACGAGACAGCCGCAAATATTCATGCCGGTTTCTCTTTCTTGTTCGGCTCGGTTCTTTTGAAGGTCACCGCAGCAGCAGGGCACTGATATGCACAGGCGCCGCAACCCGTGCATTGATGCGGGTCAATCAACGGTTCGGATTTTCCGCCAAGTGCCAGCCGGAAGCGGATGGCCCGGGGGTCGCAGGCATCTTCGCAGGCACGGCAGGAAACGCCCTGCAGGGAAAGGCAGGCGTCGGTCACTTCGGCCTTCCAGGACCACTCGGCATAGATGTCTTCAGAGAATGCGCCGGACGGGCAGGCCTCAAGGCAGCCACCGCAGAACGTGCACGCGCCCCTGGTAAAGTCCAGAACCGGAAATCGTCCTGAGCCTGCGATGATGATCTGCTCCGGGCAAGCTTCCATGCATGCACCGCAGCTTTTGCAATATTCGGAAAGGAGCGCGGCGTTGGTTCCCGGAGGCCGCACGGTCTCAGGTTCTGCGCGTGTGCTCAGCTTCAAAAAGGCGCGCCTGCTGACAGAGATGTCGGATCGCTCTGACATGAGGTCACACAGGCGGCGCGCAAGGCCAGAGACCCGCAGGTCGCTTTACCGGAGCGAAAGCAACCGGTAAATCCTTTGAAACGACACATATTTCGGCAAAAACACGGCAAAGAGCCGGTACGGGGACGTGCAGCCGCGCTCGATCACACTCTTCTGCCATAGCCTCTCCCTAAGTATGGACAGAAAAAAGAGTTTTGACTTCTTCTTATCGTTCGGAAGAGCTTAGGCTGACCAACCTTGCGTCGGGTATAAGTTTAAATACGTATGCAGCTATTCCGTTACTTTCGAAATAATGATAAAATATTGAGATTTATGGCTTAAGGATCTTGCGTGGAAAACAAATCAATCCGCTGAAACGCGGCGAAACTGAAGTCTAGCCTTTTCCATAAACTTCGGCCGGGTCATAAACCTTTTCGGATTCGACCCGTTCGAGACCGACGGCTCCGTCCGTCGGTGTCGTAATCTTGCGAAAGAAGCAGGAGCGGTAGCCGACATGACAGGTCGCGCCGTTTCCGGCAACGCTCACCTTGAGCACAAGCGCATCCTGGTCGCAGTCGGTGAGGATTTCGTGCACAGTCTGAACCTGACCCGACGTTTCGCCCTTTTTCCAGAACCCCTGCCTCGACCGGCTCCAGTACCAGGCTTCACCGGTTTCGATGGTGCGTTTCAGGGCTTCTTCGTTCATGTAGCCGACCATCAAAACTTCGCCTGATGCCACGTCGGTCACGACGGCGACGATCAGGCCGTCACGATCGTATTTCGGCATCAGGAAAGCGCCGCTCTCGACTGTTTCCTTGTCGCCGCGTTCGCTGAAACTCGTGTTGCACATGAAAACGAAACCCTTGCCTTTTTCGAAGAAGCAAGGGCTCGTCAGGTCGTTAGCCCTTGCTGCGTACCATGCTCATGAACTTGGCCTGTTCGGCCGGGTCATCCTGGAATACGCCGGTAAACTGTGTGGTGATCGTCGAGACCCCCTGTTTCTGGACGCCTCGCATGGTCATGCATTGATGTTCTGCTTCGATCATGACAGCAAGTCCGCGCGGTGCCAGGGTGTCGTCAATGACGGATGCGACCTGCGCCGTCAAGTTTTCCTGCGTCTGTAACCGTTTGGCGTAAATGTCGACGACGCGCGCGAGCTTGGACAGGCCAACCACACCTTCTGCCGGATAATAGGCAATGTGCGCCTCGCCGATGAAGGGGAGCATGTGATGCTCGCAATGGGAATGGAACGGAATGCCGCGCACGAGCACGATGTCCTGGTAGCCGCCAACGTCCTCGAACGTTCTTTCCAGATGCTCTGCCGGGTCTTCGAAATACCCGCCGTAGAGCTGGCTAATAGCCTTTACGACGCGCTTTGGCGTGTCCAGCAGACCCTCCCGGTCGGGGTCATCACCGGTCCAGGCCAGGATGGTCCGCACGGCGGCCTCGGCTTCTTCTCGGCTTGGCCTGAGCAATTGTTCAGGCGACTTTCTTTCAAATCTTTTTTCTACCGGCTTGAGGACTGCGTCCATCGGGACCCTCGCAAATTTAACCTTGTCACTCGTCATACGGCGCTCGTTCTTGCACAGATCATGAAGTCCCCGCCAGTCAGCCGGGGACCATTATCATACTCCACACAAAATGCGAACGCTCAGTTTCTGAGCGGGTTTAGCCAGCGTTGAGCGTACCTGCCACGCTCATAATTGCCAACTGCGACCACTCTGCCCCTTGCGATATTTGCCGTGGCGTCTGATCTATATATAAGAAAGCAAAGCGCCATCAATGTGTCGCGCATCACAGGCTTTCACGAAGAGGCGAGAATGCTTGACGACATCTACAACGCGAAGATCCTAGAATTCGCAGGAAACATCCCGCGCGTCGGGCGTCTTGACCAACCTGACGCAACGGCAAAGGCGCATTCCAAGCTTTGCGGGTCGACGGTTCTTGTTGACATTTGTGTGAAAGACGGTGTTGTCACCGACTTCGCCCACGACGTGAAAGCGTGCGCGCTCGGACAGGCATCTTCCTCGATCATGGCACAGAATGTGGTCGGAGCGTCTGCAGCGGAGTTGCGGGATGTTCAGGAAACGATGCGCGCGATGCTCAAACAGGGTGGTGAACCGCCGTCCGGGCGTTTTGCAGATCTGAAGTTCCTTGAGCCCGTGCGCGAGTACAAGGCGCGCCATGCATCCACCTTGCTGACGTTCGATGCCGTCGTCGATGCGCTCGATCAGATTGACGCCAAGGCGAAGAAAGACGGGGCGGCGGCCTAGCCCCGCGCCACACTCACCGCAGCAAAGCCATGTGTCCGAACCCCGGTTGCCAGAGCGAACAGGACAAAACGCTGTCGCCTGCCGGCCGCGCCGCCCTTGGCCTCATCTGGATTTACCGCCACTCACTGTCGCTGTTCATGGGGCGCGGATGCCGCTACGCGCCAACCTGTTCCGAATACACGGAAAGCGCAATCCGGCGCTATGGGTTCTGGGTTGGCGGCTGGATCGGTTTATCGCGTATTCTCCGATGCAATCCCTGGGGCGCGTCCGGGTTCGATCCAATTCCGGAGAACCTTCCTGAAAATGCGCACTGGTATACGCCCTGGCGTTACGGCCGTTGGACCGGACAGCATATCGCGAAAGAGTTCCGGCTTGATGCAGAAGACTAGGTGTGCCGAAGCACATTAGGGCATTGACCTAGGGGAATGCGAATGCAACGCTCACCTGTCAGCTGAAGGGCAGATGAGGGGACATGGACGTGCGCGACTTCCATTTCGTTATGATCAAGCCGACCCATTATGACGATGACGGCTATCCGATCCAGTGGCTGAGATCTGCCATTCCCTCCAACACGCTTGCCAGTCTCAATGGTCTTGCGGAGGCTGCGGTTGAACGCAAGGCGCTTGGCGAGGGCGTGCGTATACACCTTCACACCTATGACGAAACCAACAAACGTGTCCGGCCAGAAAAGATAGCCGGCGACATTCGCCGCAAAGGCGGCAAGGCCATGATCGCACTCGTTGGTGTTCAGTCGAACCAGTTTCCACGCGCCACGGATCTGGCGCGCCGGTTCATGGCGGAAGGCCTGCAAACGGCAATCGGCGGGTTCCATGTCTCCGGCTGCATCTCCATGCTCGACGACATGCCCCCGGAAATGGTTGAGCTGCAGGCCGAGGGGGTCAGCTACTTTGCCGGCGAAGCCGAAGACCGCCGGCTTGACCAGGTGTTCCGGGACGCCTGGGCCGACGATCTGAAGCCGCTCTACAATTTCATGGCCGATCTGCCTTCTCTTGAAGGCGAACCGACGCCCATCCTGCCCACCAAGCATATCCAGTTCACGGCCGGATCGCATTCGAGCTTCGATCTCGGGCGCGGCTGTCCGTTCCAGTGTTCCTTCTGCACGATCATCAACGTTCAGGGTCGCAAGAGCCGGTTCAGATCGGCCGACGATCTTGAGCAGATCATCCGGGACAACTATGAGCAGGGCATCAACCGGTTTTTTATCACTGACGACAATTTCGCCCGCAACCGCGAATGGGAGCCGCTGTTCGACAGGCTGATCTGCCTTCGCGAAGAGGAAAAATTCGACATCAAGTTCATCATCCAGGTCGACACGCTTTGCCACCGGATCGAGAATTTCATCGAAAAAGCGACCCGCGCAGGGGTGAACCGCGTCTTCATCGGCCTTGAAAACATCAACCCGGACAACCTGCTGGCGGCCAAGAAACGCCAGAACAAGATCACCGAATACCGGGACATGCTGCAGAAATGGCGGGCACATGGGGCAACCACCTATGCGGGCTACATCATCGGCTTTCCCGGGGATACGAAAGAAGCCGTTCTTCGCGACGTCGAGATCATCAAGAACGAGCTCCCGCTCGACCTGCTTGAATTCTTCTACCTGACACCGCTTCCCGGTTCAGAAGACCACAAGGTGCTTCTGTCCAAGGGAACCTGGATGGACCCGGACCTCAACAAATACGACCTCAATCATCGGGTGTCCCACCATCCGAAAATGACCGATACGGAATGGGAAGAAGCCTACCAGGAAGCCTGGGCGAGCTATTATTCCGATGCCCATATCGAGACAGTCCTGAAGCGTGCGGCCGCGCATCGGAAGGGGCGGCCGGGCAACAAGCTGTTTCTCATGATGTGGTTCAAGCTGATGGTGCAGTGCGAGGGCGTCCATCCGCTGGAGGGTGGATATTTCCGGCTCAAGTTTCGCAAGGACAGGCGCAGTGGCTTGCCGGTCGAAAGCGCGCTGGCGTTCTATCCGCGCTACATCTGGGAGATTGCTACAAAACACTGGGCCTATGTGTCCGCGACCTGGCGGGTCTACAGGATCTATCGAAAGGTCAAGGCATCGCCGGACCGGCGCAGCTATTCGGACATTGCCATCAGGGAGATCGAGGGGGATGGTGAGGAAGCCCTTGCCATGATCCAGGAAACACGCGGCGGGGTCGAGGCCGTGGCCAAGACCGCACGCGATGCATCGATCGTCAGGGCGGCGAAGAAACGGGCTGCCACCTCATAGCGCCGATTTTGAAGCTGTCTTTCCTGCAAACACCGTCCAGCCGAGTGTCAGGCCTGCGGCGGACAGAATGATCGCGGCTGCGCCGAGAAGCTGCGAGAAGTGCAAGGCCTGCCCGAAGGCGATGTAATCGACAAGGATGGCAACAACCGGATAGACAAAGGAAAACGCGCCTTGCAGGTAGGTCGGCAGTTTCTGCACGGCACCGTACATAAGGATGTACACAAAGCCGGTGTGAACTGCGCCAAGCGTGATCAAGGCCCCCCAGGCAACGCCGTCATCGGGCAGCGACGTCCAACTGACGAAAGGGGCCAGCATCACGATCCCGACACAGACCTGGACAAGGGCAATCAGCTGTGGAGGCATGTCGTTCAGTTTCTTGGCAAGGAGCGCGGCGACCGCCCAGAAAAAAGCTGCGCCCAGAGCCAGTGCGATCCCAAGCGTGTAGTTTGTCCCGTCGGCTGCCGCGCCCACCGGTTTCGCCTGAACGATAAGAACCACACCGAGAAACGCGACCGAAAGCCAAGACAGCCTTGCCGCCGACAGACGCTCTCCGAGAAACAGGACGCCGAAGCCGACGAGTATGAAGGGCTGCGTGTTGTAGACGGCGGTGGCAACGCCGATCGAGACGTTGCCGTAGGCGCTGAACAGCATGGCCCAGTTCGCAACAATCGCGACACCGCCAAGTGCAGCGATTGCAATCTGGCGGAAGGTTATGCGCCGGTGCAGCATCCCCTGCAACGCACAGATCAGCAACAGGGCAAGAGCGCCAAAGGCGCATCTCCAGAAGACGACATCGATGGCCATTTGTCCTGAAAGAACGACAAAAAAACCGATGGTGCCGAGAATTGTCATTGCAGCGCTCATCTCCGCCGCACCGCGAAGGGTCTTGTCCATGTCTTTTCCGCCTTGTGCTGAACCAGGAACAAGGATGAAGAACGATTGCTTGCGCATCCATGCGAGGAATTAGGGAAATTCACGAATTTCTCTTATAATGTGAGGTCCAGACATGATTTGAGGTGATATTGTGAAGTTGGATGAAGCGGACGCCAAAATAGTTGATGCATTGATCCGGGACGGCCGCATGTCGCTCAAGGACCTTGCTGCCCATGCCGGTCTGTCGTCTCCCGGTGTTTCGGAACGGATCAGGCGGCTGCAGGAGCGCGGGGTCATTCGCGGGTTTTCGGTGGAGATCGATCCGAAGGCGCTGGGCTACAGCCTGCAGGCCATCGTTCGCATCCGTCCGCTTCCCGGGAAGCTTCATATCGTTCGGCAGCTCATTCAGGAGATCCCGGAATTCTGCGAATGCGACAAGGTCACCGGCGACGATTGCTTCATCGCGCGCCTGGCCGTTCCGTCGATAGAGCAGCTGGACGACATTCTGGACGTGATCGCCGACAAGGCCGAAACGAGCACCTCTATCGTGAAGTCCCAGCCGATCCGCCGCCGTCCACCGCCGCTCGTCACAGGTTAGAAACGCTACGCCCATGTGACCAATATGCGTCAAAGGCCGGGCAAACTATCGGAAAGGGTTGCCGTTTTCCCCGGAATGCCCTATCAGCAGGCCGTCCAAAAAACCGAACAGCTTACCTGCATGGTCTGCAGGAGTGAGCAGGAGACGCGACATGATCCAACTGACCTTTCCCGACAATTCCGTGCGCGACTATGAAGCAGGCACCACCGGCCTTGCCGTCGCCGAAGGCATTTCCAAATCGCTGGCCAAGAAAGCGGTCGCGATGACACTGGATGGTGAGCTGAGGGACCTCAGCGATGCCATTTCGGCCAATCACAGCATCGAAATCGTCACGCGTGACGATCCGCGCGCCCTTGAATTGATCCGGCACGACGCCGCGCATGTGATGGCTGAAGCCGTGCAGGAACTCTGGCCGGGAACACAGGTCACGATCGGTCCCGTCATCGAGAACGGGTTCTATTACGATTTCAAGCGCGTTCATCCCGACAGCGGAGACGACTGGCCATTCCATCCCGATGATCTGCCGGTCATCGAGAAGAAGATGCGCGAGATCATTGCCCGCGGGGCGCAGTTCACCAAGGAAATCTGGTCCCGCGAGGAAGCCAAGACCTATTTCGCCGCTAAGGGCGAGCACTACAAGGTCGAGCTTGTCGACGCGATTCCCGAAGATCAGGAACTCAAGATCTACAAGCAGGGCCAGTGGCTCGACCTTTGCCGTGGTCCGCATATGGCCTCCACCCGGCAGATCGGCGATGCCTTCAAGCTCATGAAGGTTGCCGGTGCCTACTGGCGCGGCGATTCCAGCAATGAAATGCTGAGCCGGATCTACGCGACCGCGTGGCACAACGAGAAGGAGCTGAAGGGCTACCTTCGCATGCTGGAGGAAGCCGAAAAGCGCGATCACCGCAAGCTCGGGCGGGAGATGGACCTTTTCCATTTTCAGGAAGAGGGCCCCGGCGTCGTGTTCTGGCATCCCAAGGGCTGGGACATGTTCCAGAACCTCATTGCCTACAAGCGGCGCGTTCTGAAGGACGACTACAAGGAGGTGAACGCACCCCAGGTGCTGCATACGTCCTTGTGGGAGACCTCCGGTCACTGGACCTGGTACAAGGAGAACATGTTCTCCGTGCAATGTGCCGATCCGGACGCGGAGGATGACCGTGTCTTCGCGCTCAAGCCGATGAACTGTCCCGGCCACGTTCAGATCTTCAAGCACGGGCTGAAAAGTTATCGCGACCTGCCGATGCGTCTGGCGGAATTCGGTGTCGTCCACCGCTACGAGCCGTCAGGTGCGCTCCACGGGTTGATGCGTGTGCGCGGATTTACCCAGGACGACGCGCATGTCTTCTGCACCGAAGAGCAGCTTGAGGAAGAGTGTCTCAAAATCAACGACCTGATCCTGTCGGTCTACAAGGATTTCGGATTTGACGAAGTCGTCGTCAAGCTTTCCACGCGCCCTGAAAAGCGCGTTGGAACCGATGAGATGTGGGACCATGCGGAAGCAGTTCTCTCGGATGTTCTGAAGAAGATCGAAGCGCAGTCGGAAGGCCGGGTCAAGACCGATATTCTGCCGGGCGAGGGGGCGTTCTACGGTCCGAAATTCGAATATACGCTGAGAGATGCAATCGGGCGTGAGTGGCAGTGTGGCACGACGCAGGTCGACTTCGCCTTGCCGGAACGTTTCGGTGCGTTTTATGTGGACAGCAACGGCGAAAAGAAAACACCGGTCATGGTGCACCGCGCGATTTGCGGTTCCATGGAACGCTTTCTTGGTATCCTTATCGAGAACTATGCCGGACACTTCCCGCTCTGGTTCGCTCCCCTGCAGATCGTCGTTGCGACCATCACGTCCGAAGCCGATGCCTATGGCCAGGAAGTTGCGGACCTGTTGAAGGCGAAGGGGTTGAAGGTCGAGACCGATTTCCGGAACGAGAAGATCAACTACAAGGTTCGCGAGCACTCGCTTGCGAAGGTCCCCGTGATCATTGTCTGCGGCATGCGCGAGGCTGAGGAACGCACCGTCAATGTCCGCCGTCTCGGCTCGAAAGACCAGCGCTCCATGGGGCTTGAAGAAGCCGTCGAGGCGTTTGTCCAGGAGGCGACGCCGCCGGACTTGAAATAATCTCCGGAGCACCAAAATACGGGGATAAGTTACAGCTTGCACATTGCCCTTACGCTAGGGCAATGTGCTGTCACATTCCTGAAACACTGGTTCTGGTATCTGGTTCCGGATTTACCCGAACACCCTGTCGAGACGATGGTTGCCGTGGATTACGCAGAATTCAGCTACGCCAATCCTGACCATCCGCCCCTGAAGCGGTGGACGATACGGGCGATCGAGGGCATTTCGGGCCGCCGGAAGCTTGTTGATCTTTACGAAGTCTGGAAAAACCAGATGGTCGGGACTTCGGACTACATCTGGAGCGACCTTCTGGGTCTCATCAACCTGAATGTCGCCGTGAAAGATGGCGAGTGGCCGCCGAAAGACCTGCCCGAGGGACCGCTTGTTCTGATCGCCAACCACCCTTACGGCATTGGTGACGGTCTTGCGATCCTGGCGCTGGCGGAACAGCTCGGGCGGCCTTTCAAGATCCTGATAAACAACGAACTCCTGAAGGTTCCGGAAGTCCGGCCATTCTCCCTGCCGGTGGATTTTGAGGAAAACAAGCAGGCTCTCAAGACAAACATGCAGACCCGCAAGGAAGCGCTGCGCCTGCTTCAGGAAGGCACGACCATTATCGTCTTCCCGGGAGGTGGTGTCGCGACCGCTGCAAAGCCTTTCGGACGCGCTGAAGAACTGCCCTGGAAAACGTTCACTGCGAAGATGATCCGGTCTTCGAAGGCAACCGTGCTGCCGCTTTATTTCGAAGGTCAGAATTCCTGGCTTTTTCATCTCGTCAGCAAGTATTCGCTGACCCTGCGCCTGTCACTTCTGGTGAGGGAATTCCGCCGGATTCTCGGCTCCGTCATAACGGCGCGGGCCGGGCAGGCGATCCCGTTCGAAACCCTCTCCGGTTTCAAGGACCAGAAGGAAATCATGGATTTTCTTCAGACGAAAGTCATGGAAATGGGGCCGGCCACCTCTGTCAGGGGCCTGCTCGGCCGTAGCCGCTGAGACGATATCCGGAAAGTCGCTAGGGTACGGGCTCATAAATGAAGTCAATTTGGTTTGGATCGTTTTGACCAACTGCAAGGAGCGAAAGCGCAGAAAATGTGCTTCATTTCCAAGCCTTTCGCGACGCCGCAGATGGCTGAAACGGCCGAATCCGAAGGACGGCAAAATGGCCTCACCTCGCAGCGTCACCGCGCTTGACCGGGCATAAAGCCCGCTCTACTCGCGCTTCCTGGCGAGGTTTTGCCATTTCTGCCGCCAAATCGGCTTCATTTATGGGTCCGTGCCCTAGACTTTGCGTCGGAGGCGCATTCGCGCGTGCAGGGATGGATCAGTTGCTGCTGGTCGTTTCCTGGGTTTCCAGTTCACTGACGGCCGTCACAACTTCGACTTCCCGATCCTGACCCGGAGCGACTTCAAAGTTGTGCAGGTAGGTCTTGCCGTTGTTCCTCGCCAGCGCTTCATACTCGCCTGCTGCCAGCACAAAATCCGGAAACGCGCCCGTTGCCTCGACGACGACATGGCCACCGGCGCTCAGAACCGACCACGTGGTGTTGGCGATCGCTTCGCCGCCGCGCTCGTTGACCAGCTTCAGGGTGATATCCGCTGCCTTGTGCAAGATCGTTGCCTCGGTCAGCTTTCCTGGCAGTACCTGAATGTCGGCACGGATCACCGCGTTCACGTCACCATAGCGGCTGACCACGTGGTATGTGTCCGCGTTGAGCCTGACGATCGCACCGGGAGCAATATCTCCGACGATCTTGTTGCGCTCACCCCGCTCGTCGAACGTCATCCCGTAAACGTCGAATGTGACCTGG
This sequence comes from Roseibium sp. MMSF_3412, assembly GCF_030733265.1. Lineage (GTDB taxonomy): Bacteria > Pseudomonadota > Alphaproteobacteria > Rhizobiales > Stappiaceae > Roseibium. The sequence continues at coordinate 22,149 of NZ_JASHJI010000026.1, forward strand.
GCTTCGTCGATGCCGTCGCCGTCCTTCATGGCAGCGCCGAATTTGATGCCGCCCGCATTCAGTGTCAGCATCTTTGACTGAACATCCTGACCAATGACGACCCGGTTTGTCGACTGGGCGTAGCCGTAGGCGGTGTGAACCAGGTAGGCGCCGGGATTGAGCCTGAATTCCGCGTCTCCCCCCATGGAGGTGGCAACCAGTTCCAATCTTCCATTGGCGTTGGCCGCTTCGGAATAGATGCGCCAGATCAGCCCGTCATCGAGGGGCTTGCTGTCCCGTGTCAGCTTTGCCATCAGGTAAAGGGCACCCTGATCGAGACCATCGCCTGTTCCTGCCGAAACCGAACGGGACGCAGGGGCATAGGGCAGTTCGACGTCTGAAAAAAGCGGTTCCGGTTCACGATCCAGAAGATTGATAATCTGGTCGCTGCCGGCAGCTGTGGGGGCATTCGGGTCGGGTTTCGCCCTCGGTGGCATCGGGGCCTCGGCGGTTTGCGCATGGACGACGGCGCTCGTGGAAATCGCGACGGGGAAAACCATCAGGAGTCCGCACGCGGCATTTCTCGCCAAACGCTTTGCCGCCGCGGCAAATGGTGTCGAACCTTTTTCCAACATGCCCACTTCTTATTCTTGTTGACTGTGACAAGTTACAGTCCGTTGACTTTTATACCAATTCAGACCGGAACGATATACCGCAATATGTCCAAGCTTTTTCCCGGTGGAATCGGGGCAAGTCGTTTGCAGCCTCGATCAGGGGAGGTTGCCCCGGCATTCCCGGTAAATGCAAGCCGTACCACCTTGTTCCGCGCCTGGCAGCCCTGTCCGGCCCTCTCAAATGCGCTTGAAAATCAGGCGAATTCAAGACATCGAATCGAAGTTGACAATTGCGCTCAATGAATTACGTCCAGTGAAACGACTGAAACATCGAGAAGTGTGAAACGCATGTCCACTTTCAGCCAACCCGCACCCGGTGTCCTGGAATTCCTGCGCAAACGCCGTTCCCATCCATCAATCACGATGTCGGAACCCGGCCCGGATGAGGACCAGGTCAGGGATCTTCTGACGATTGCCGCTCGGGTTCCGGATCACGGCAAGCTTGCTCCATGGCGGTTTGTCCTCTTTCGAACGGCGCAAGGGGAGGCGGTCGGACGCCGGCTGGCTGCGATACTCGAGGAAAGACAGGGTCCTCTTGACGATGATCAGCGCCAGAAGGAATTGACCCGCTTCACACGCGCTCCCCTTGTCATCGGTGTCGTGAGCATGGCTGCGCTGCATCCCAAAATACCGGTCTGGGAGCAGCAACTGTCTGCCGGTGCCGTTTGCATGAACCTGGTCACGGCTGCTTCGGCGGCCGGATTCGCATCGCAGTGGCTGACCGAATGGTACAGTTTCGACAAGGAAGCCGCGCAGTTTCTCGGTGCCCGCGATGATGAGCAATTTGCCGGTTTCGTGCATGTGGGCACACCCACGCAGGCGCCGGTTGAAAGACCACGGCCCGATTTGGCCGACCTCGTCAGTGAATGGAGCGAAGACACCTGAGATGTTTTATGAAACCGCCAAAAACGACCACGGCCTGCCTCACAACCCCTTCAAGGCGATCGTGTCGCCCAGGCCGATCGGCTGGATTTCTTCGCTCGATGCTGACGGACGTACCAACCTTGCGCCATACAGCTTCTTCAACGCCGTCGGGGACCGGCCTCCGATCGTGATGTTCTCCTCGTCCGGCTACAAGGACAGTGCCGCAAACGTGGACGCGACCGGCGAATTCGTCTGCAACATGGCCAGTTGGGACCTGAAGGATGAAATGAACGTGTCTTCAGCCCCCGTTTCAGGAGACACCAGCGAGTTTGAGCTGGCGGGCCTGGACATGGCGCCTTCGCGTCTGGTCAAGGCACCGCGTGTTGCAAAGGCCGCAACAGCGCTTGAGTGCAGGCACCTTCAGACGCTCAAGCTGAAGGATCTCGATGGCGTGGAAACCGACAACTGGATTGTTTTCGGGCAGGTTGTCGGCGTTCATATCGACGAGAGCATCCTCGTTGACGGGAAGGTCGACGTTACCCGCTTCAAGCCGCTTTCCAGACTGGGTTACATGGAATACGCAGCTGTTACCGAAGTGTTTGAAATGGTTCGGCCGAACGTCTAGAGCATTTTCCGACCAATGAGGGTCATTTGACCGAGGCCCTTTTTCGCGCTGGCAAGACGGTTTGCCCGCCGCGGTGCTTCCCACCACAAGGGTGGACCAACGATGCCAGAGCGGAAAAGGGCCCGGCCAATCTTGATGTCTGCCGCTTGAATGCGTTCCACAACGGGTGAGGATATCCAGCCCGCCGGCTGCGTTGTGCCACTTGCACGATGCACCGCATCGCGCCTCGTGACCCGCTTGGCCGCGTGAACCGGATATCCTCATCAAATGATCCAAAGTGGTCGGAAAATGCTCTAGGACAAAGCGGCCCGGGTTTGTTTCCTGTTTCGCCGCAGCATGAGCGGTGATCAGCGGAAAAACGAATCCGGCCGACGCGAGTGCCTGCAGTGCTGCCTTCAGGAAGCGACAGGAAAACAGGCAAGCTCGAAACGGGCAGGGTTTCGGTATCGTGTATTTTGCTTACCCAACGTCTCTTTCGAGGCTGTTTCCCAGAAGAATTAAGGCTAGCTGTGCACTGTTAAGACTTTGTTAACCATTCCGGCGTGAAAGTTAACAAAGTCATAATCAGTTCCGTCGAGGAGACTAGGTCATGCATGTGACTGACACACCCTCGGTCGCGTCTCGGATCGAGCTAGCGTTTCAGTCTGCGAGTAGTTCCACGGGTACTTCGTTCGAGTACCTGGTGAAGACCGCTGCGCGCGAGTCGTCTTTCAATCCGTCGGCGAAGGCCAGAACTTCGAGTGCGACCGGGTTGTTCCAGTTCATCGAATCGACCTGGCTGGAGACCATGAAAGAGGCGGGCCCAAAACACGGGCTTGATAAATATTCAGACCAGATCCTGCAAACGAAGAGCGGCAAGTACTACGTCAAGGATCCGGAGGTAAAACGCGAGATTCTCGATCTGCGCAAGGACCCTGAAATTTCCTCGATGATGGCCGGTGCGCTGACCCAGAAGAACGCTGCCTACCTGGAACGCAAGATCGGCAGAGAGCCGACTGACGGCGAGCTCTACATGGCGCATTTCCTGGGAGCGCACGGCGCCAGCCGCCTGATCGATGCGACCAATGCCAATCCGGACATGCGTGCCGACAAGATGTTCTCGGCGCAGGCGCGGGCCAACAAGCCGATCTTCTTCCACGGGAATGGCAAAGCGCGTTCGATGCAGGAAGTCTACGAGGTCATCGTTTCCAAACATGACGCAGTGACAATGATCGCCCAGGCGAGCGGCAAAACCGATCTGCGCACGTCCGGTGAGCTTCTGAATGTCGCCGCTCTGCCGACCGCGAAGCCTGTGCATGCGATGCCGGGAACCGATCCGCAGAATTTTGACCACCTTGCCGGTGATACGGCGGCCTCGTTTGCAATGCGCTCCAAACCGCCGGGGCCGGAAGAACTGGCCCGCATGCAGGCGGAGCTGCCAGACCGCAATCCGGTACAGCTTGCCGAAGCCACGACATCTTTGCCGCGCGGTGCGGAGGCGCAGAACCCGGCACCGCAAGATCCGCGGGAGGCTTCGATAAACCCGGCGGACCCGGCGGCGGCGCAACGAGTCGTTTCCGCGTTCCAGGCAACGGAAACGGACAGTCCTTTCGAAGCTCTTTTCAGAAATGACCAGGGTTCGTCTCAGGCCGATCTGAACCCGCGATTCGCTTCCGCCTTCGCGGCAGTCGAAGAAGCCGGAATGTTCAGCACCTTCACCGGGATTTCCAATCAGGTCGCCGCACAGGAACTGGCGCTTGCAGATCAGGGCAGCCCTCTCGATTTGACGCGGTTCTTGAGGCTGAAAGCGGAAGAAGAGCAGAAGGATCTGCTGCCACCGGCCTGATTGCGTATTTTTACAGGCCTCGTGAAAATTATAGTGAACAGATCGTTAAGTCTTTGCTGGCAGGGTGTGAGTCGACACTCAAACAACACTGATTGCCATCATGACCGCACACGACCTTTTGCTTTTCGAAGATGATCACACTCCCGAGCGCGACGTCGCTGCCGCTAGGGAATTCGCAGAACGTTATTTGCAAGCCGAACACGGCAGTCAGGACCGGGCCAGCATGGCAACAGCTCTTACAGTTCTTCTGGACGACCCGAGCCGCGCGATCCGCAAGGCGATCTCTAAGACTTTGGCATCAAGTGCCTACGCGCCTGCCCATGTCGTGCGGTCGCTCGCAAGCGATGTTGACGAGGTCGCCGTCCCGGTATTGAAAGAATCGCCGATCCTCACCGAAGCAGAGCTTGTCGATCTGCTTGCCCAGGGCAGTGAGACCGTTCAGTGTGCCATTGCAGGGCGCGCCGGCCTGCCTGCCTCCATCAGCGCGGCGATCTGCGAAGTTGCCAGCGAGCGTGCCTGTCAGGTTCTGCTCGACAATGGCAGCGCAGAGGTCCTGCAATCGTCGCTTTTGCGACTGGCACAGCGGTTCGAGAACCGTCCCGATATCTGCGACCAGTTGCTGCGGACACGGGATCTGCCCCTGGCGAATCGTTATGAACTGCTTATGAGGCTCGCCGAAAGCCTTGATGATCACCCGATCGTTCTGGAGCGGGTGCCGGAGAACCAACGGCATACCTTCCTGAGCGACGCGGAAGACAAAGTTGTCCTGAGGCTGGCTCTGGAAGCGAGCGAAGAGGAACTGCCTGATTTTGTCGAGCATCTGAGAAGCCGGGGAAAACTGAACACGAGGCTGTTGCTGCGGTCGGTCTGCTGTGGCCGCCTGCGCTTCTTTGCGGCAGCTCTTGCCAATCTGGGCCAGGTGCCGCTGCCGAGACTTTGCAAGTTGCTTGTCACCGTTCGCCGGTCGGCGCTTCAGGCGATCCTGCGCAAGGCAGGCCTGCCAATCCGTTCCCATCAGGCGTTCTTGCTGGCCATCGACATTGCGCGCCAGGCCGAAGCCGATTTCACGTACGATCTGGCTCTCGACGAAGCCCGGATGCTGACAGAAACGCTGCTTGAGGAAATGCAGGACGGAGCCCTTGGCGCCGACGAAGATGTCGCCGCATTCCTGCGCCGTTTCGCGATCGAGGTCGCACGCCTGGAAGCCCGTCTGCTTGTGAAGAACGGGTCCCTGCATATCACCGCGGCTGCCTGACCTTTCTCCCATCCCTGTCAAAGCGGACGGTCGTCCGGCAATAGCGATTCTTTCTTTGCCGGACACTTCCGGCTGAAAAGTGGCTTGTCGCCGGTTTCGGGCGGTGGTTAGGTGCCGCTCCTAAACTGGAAAGGTGGCGTCATGCAATCAGCGACGGGCGGCGCGCGGTCACAGGCCTCGATGGGTATTATTCTCATGTGTGCAGGCATCGCCTCCCTGAGTCTCAGCGATGCGATTGCGAAGCAGCTGACGTCTTCCTACACACCCGTACAGATCCTGTTCATGCGCAATCTCATTGCCTTGCCGTTTGCCGTGCTGATTGCGCTGAAAATGGGTGGCACGGGTGCCCTGCGCTCCTATCGCCCGGCGGCGCACCTTTTGCGCGGTGTGCTCTGGCTGATCGCGGCGGGTCTCTTTTTCACCAGCCTGAAATACCTGGAAATTGCCGAAGCAACGGCCCTCGTCTTCATGGCACCTGTTTTCATCACCGCGATTTCGGCACTGTTCCTGAAGGAGACGGTCGGCTGGCGCCGCTGGCTCGCGGTGCTCGCGGGTTTTGCAGGTGTGCTGATCATTGTCAGACCGGGGGCAGGGACGTTCCAGAGCGCGTCATTGCTGCCGATTGTCGTCGCATTCTTCTACGCCGTTCTCATGATCAGCGCCCGTTGGGTCGATCCGCGCGAGAGCGTCTGGACCTTGATGCTCTATCTTGTCGGCGCCGGTGCCTTGCTGAGCGCATTGGTGGCTCCCTTTGTGTGGGTCGACATTCGCGCCGAGGACATGTGGCTTTTCATGGGTATCGCGGTCTTCGGAACTGCGGGCATCACGCTGATCACGCAAGCCTTCCGTTTCGCACCGTCGGCAACACTGGCACCATTTGAATACAGTGCGCTGCTGTGGGCGACGCTGCTCGGCTGGATTGTGTGGCAGGAGATTCCGGATCTGCTGACCTATGTCGGCGCAGCGTTCATCATCCTCAGCGGCTGCTATATCGTTTTCCGGGAGCAGCGGCTCGCCGATGAAAGTCCGGGCTGACGCCGTCAGGCGGTTTCCGGTTCCGCCGGAAACTGCTTCAGGAATTCATTTGTGACGTTTTCCAGTGTCTGAAGCAGCTCGACTCCGGTCGAATTGCCTTCATCCTTGGCACCTTCCATGACCATCGCACGAATGGCTTCGACGTAGCGCCCGGCCAGTTCACGCGGCAGCTTGTCGGGTGAGGGAACCGTCTCGATCAGATGGCAGAAACTTGCCGCGACCTGACCGACAAGCGGAAAGCCGAGGGTCAGGGCCTGTCCCTTGATGTTGTGCGCCGCGTGAAACAAGGGGGCGATCGTCTCTTCTGAGAGGCCGTCCGGCGGCACATTTTCCCAGGCCTGATTGAGCGTGACCGTTTCATTGACCATCCAGCTGCCGAAATGGCTCGATAGCCGGCTCATGGCGGCTTCGGCAGCCTTTACCGGATCAAACTTCTTGGCTTCCCGCGGTGACAGAACCCGAACCTTGCTGCGCAGATTGGTCGGGGGAGACAGGATTTCGTAGTCCTTGTCCTCGGCTGTTTCGGCCATGCTAGCAATGCCTTTTGTCAACGGATGCGATTTCAAACGTCTCCGGAGTATGATCGCAGTCGCTTAACAGGCTCTTGCCAGGATGAGATTTTCAAAAGAATCGCTCAGTAGCGGAACATCTCCGACAGAATGCGCTCGTCCCAGCCATGGTCGGAATCGAACATGATCACGCCTTTCGCCCGGGACGACTCCCTGACGGTTACGCGCGTCACACGACGGATTTCCGTGTGATCGGCGGAAGCGCTCACGGGGCGTTTGTCCGCTTCAAGGATATCGATGTCCACCTTCGCCCCGTTCGGCAGCAGCGCTCCGCGCCATCGCCTCGGACGGAAGGCGCTTATTGGCGTCAGGGCGAGCAACTGCGCCGTGATCGGCAGGATCGGCCCATGGGCGGACAGGTTGTACGCGGTGCTGCCTGCAGGTGTTGCGACAATGATGCCGTCGCAGACGAGTTCTTCCAACCGGACTTTCTCGTCGACCGAAATGCGCAGACGGGCTGCCTGGGAAGTCTGACGCAGCAGCGAGACCTCGTTGATGGCGAGTGCCATGTGCTCGTTGCCGTGTTCGTCGAGCGCTGTCAGTTCGAGCGGGCGTATGGTCGTCACATCCGCTTTCGCTAGCCGGTCCGGCAGGTTGTCTTCGCGATACTCGTTCATCAGGAAACCTACCGAACCGCGGTTCATGCCGTAGATCGGCTTGCAGCTTTCCATATGTGCATGAAGCGTCTGCAGCATCAGGCCGTCGCCGCCGAGAGCAACAATTATATCGGCGTCATCCGCATCGACATTGCCGTAGCGATCCGACAGTGCAGCGCGTGCGCGCTGCGCATCCTCGGTATCGCTTGCAACGAAGCAGAGTTTTCCTGTCGACAGGACCTGACTTTCAGCAGACATCGGAGGAGGTGCGGATTGGTTCATGGTCGAACTGTCTTGCATTGCTGAAGAGTGCGCGGATGTCCGGCACCGGTCGGCTTCCTTGCGGCAACCGATCGTCAGCATAGCGGCAATTGAAAGCAGGAACAGCGCCTTTTTTCAGATCCTTCAATTCGTCTCCTGCTCCTGGCCGTCGTTCAGCGAAGGGACTTCGCTTTCGAGTTCGCCATTGCAGGACGCAGAGGCAATGAGATCCTGCCATTCCGGGAAAGGGACGACAACCGAACGCTCGTCATTGATTTTTGAAGACATGACAGCGGCGACCCGTGGACCGAAAATCGTGTTGACCATAAGCGGGCCACCGGAGGCACCCGATTCGGTGTTGCAGTCGGTTACCCAGACATCCTTCTGGCTCCCGAGTACTGAGCAGGACGAGACGACCGTGGGCAGATATGGCCTGCTCCGGCGGTATCCAACGGAGAGAAAACGAGTCGTTTGGGGCAACCTCCGGGACTCATCCGGTGTCAGCGGAGGAAGCGGAAACAGGGTGCTCGGCTCCTTCAGCACAATCAGGCCCAGATCCTTGTGGAGGTCGCTGATTTTCGGCCGGCCTGCCGGAACGTATCCATCCGGCACGATAAGGCATTCCGCCTCCAGCCTGGCGGCGTATTCGTCACGCCGCACTCCGGCGATGAACAGGACTTCGTCGGCAGGCAGCTTCTTCTTTGTTTTCGAAGAAACGATGCAATGCGCTGCGGTCAGAACGAGATTTGGCGCAATAAGGGTGCCGGTACAACTTGAAACAGACTTGTAGCCGGCCCGGTTGACGCGGCCGATCGAATGCCAGGGATAATCCGTGCTGTCGATGACCTTGAGTTCGCCTTTGGCATGTGCCGGTTGCGCGAAAAGCGTGCAGGCCAGGGCCACGAAGACCGATGTACAGGCAAGAAGCCAACCGCCCGAGCGGCGAAGCTGATGTTTGCGTCTCATTGGGCGCATCTTGTCCGATCCTGTTTCGCGCGCACGGCTGCGCCGGGTTGATGGCGCGAGATTGCGGCAATTGGCGTTTGCCTGCGATAGTAGTCACAGACCATCTTTCTTGCCAATCGTTGTTCACGCGCAGGGCAGGATCCACCCAAATGGGCAAAGACAGGCATCGGCACATCTTTCGGCCGGGCTTCACTCGGCGTCCAGCCTGTCGATCAGCGTTACAAGATCCGCAACCGTATCGATTACATGATCTGCACCCGCAGCCTTCAATTTTGCCGTTGCACGCTGCCGGAGAAGATCGACCTCGGCGTCCGGAAGCAGTTCAAGTTCTTCGGGCGTTTTGCCCGCATAGTTGCCTGAGAGCGCAAGGCCGACCGTCACGCACCCCGCCGCGACCCCTTCCGCGATGCCGGGTTCCGTGTCATCGACCTTGATAACGGCAGAAGGGGGATAGGCGACAAGGTCAATGAAACACTTGTACATGCCCAGCGGACCGGGTCGGCCTTCTGGAAGATCGTCGGAACAGACAAGGTTGTCCGGTGCATAGCCCTGTTCGGCGGCCCGTGGCAGGACCCGTTGCATGATCGACCGCGTATAACCGGTCGTGGAGCCTATCTTGATGCCCCTTGCCCTCAGCGAGCCGACCATATCAGCAGCGCCCGGCACGAGGTCGGCGTAATCCGCGACAACTTCCTCATTCATCGGAACGAAGATTTCATAGACCCTGTCGACATCGGCTTCCGTCGGAGCCACACCGTATTTTTCCGTCCATTGAGCCGCGATATCCGGATCGCCCATCATGTCGCGAATATGGTCCCGCTTGGGCTTGCCCATCGGTTCGCGAGCCTGTTCGATTGTTGCGGAGACACCGAACTCTTCAAATACCTTGACGAACACGCCCATGGGAGCGAACGATCCGAAATCGATCATTGTTCCGGCCCAGTCGAAGACCACGGCTTTGAATTTGCTCATTTCCTGTCCTTGTCATCTGAAGCCCGAGGTAATTTTTCACCAGTTTCGTGCAGTGCCAGATTGTTGGCCGCTCGTCGATAGGCTCAACAGGCGCAACGCTTCAATGGTGGACAGCGCAGGCCGGTCATTTGCAATACGACGATCGAATGACGATGAGGTGAAGCCATCATAAGTGATCCGCTTCTTTTTCCCGCAACCGAATTGTTCATCGAATTTCCGCAACGCGACCCTTTCAAAGCAGAGACGGCTCGGCTACGCTCGATTCCATTCGGTTCAGGGTTTTTCGTTGCCGTTGATATCGTTCAACAATGAGGAAGGTCGCAATGGCTGACTTCTTCAGTGTTCCGGAAAAAGCTGGGGTGGTTATCACCCCGAACGGCGGAGCATAAGCCAACGTGAATATTCCGCAATTCTTCCGCCTTACCGTGAAACGGATCTGGATCGCCGGTGTCCTGGGGATGTGCCTGCTTCTGCCGGGCTGTGGTCTGTCGGACGCCCCGGTGCTTCATCCGAAAGGGCCGATTGCCCTGGCAGAGCGCGACCTTCTCTTTACGGCGTTCTGGATCATGATGATTGTTGCGATCCCGGCGATAGTGCTGACGCTCTTCTTCGTCTGGCGCTATCGCAGCGGTTCCAAGAAGGCGGCTTACGCACCCGAATGGGACAGTTCCTGGAAGGTCGAGACGGTGGTCTGGCTGGTTCCGGCCGCGATCATTGTCGTTCTGGGAACGCTGGTCTGGCAATCCACCCACAAGCTTGATCCATACAGGGAAATCGCTTCGGACAAACCCGCGTTCAAGGTTCAGGCGATCGCCCTCGACTGGAAGTGGCTGTTCCTTTACCCCGAACTCGGTGTGGCCAGCGTCAACGAGCTTTCCTTTCCCGCGGACCGCCCGCTTTCCATTGAGATCACGTCAGATACGGTCATGAATTCACTCATGATTCCGGCGCTTGGCGGTCAGATCTACGCTATGGCGGGCATGCGCTCGGAACTCAACCTTCTTGCGGACGATCCGGGCGTGTTCATGGGCCGCAACACGATGTATTCCGGCGACGGCTTCCCGGATCAGCACTTCAAGGCCCATGCCATGAGCGAAGCGGACTTTACCGCCTGGAAGGCGAAGGTTTCGGGGGAAGGGACGTCACTTGACGCGGAAACCTATCTGGAACTGCACAAGCAGAGTATTGCCAATCCGGTCGCCTACTATTCGTCCTTCGAGACCGACCTTTTCAAGCTGATACTTCGAAAATACGCGCCGATCGTTGGGCCTTATGAAAGCGAGGCGGCCGAACTCATCTGCAGGGGGGCTGCGTGATGCTTGGACGCCTGACAATCGAGGCAATACCGCTTTATTCCTGGGTTGCCATGGGCGGTGCAGCGGTGACCGTCGGTGGCGGGATCGCTGTGTTTCTCCTGATTACCTATCTCAGGGCCTGGAAGGTGCTGTGGACCGACTGGCTGACCAGTCTCGATCACAAGAAGATCGGCATCATGTATGTGGTGCTTGCCCTGGTCATGCTCGTGCGCGGCTTCATCGATGCCCTCATGATGCGCGCACAGCAGGCCATTGCGCTCAACAACGAAGGCTACCTGCCGCCGGAGCACTTTGAGCAGATCTTCTCCTCGCACGGCACGATCATGATCTTCTTCGTGGCGATGCCGTTTCTGACAGGGCTGATCAACATCATCGTGCCGCAGCAGATCGGCGCGCGCGACGTTGCGTTTCCGTTCCTGAATTCCGTCAGTCTCTTTTTAACGGCAGCCGGGGCGGGGCTGGTCCTGATTTCCCTTGCGATCGGAAAGTTCTCGACGGCCGGCTGGACGGGATATCCGCCTTATTCGGGGATTGATTACAATCCCGGCGTTGGTGTCGACTACTGGCTCTGGGCGCTCATTGTCAGCGGTGTTGGCAGCACGGCGTCCGGGATCAATTTCATCGTCACCATCGTCAAGAACAGGTGCCCTGGCATGACCTATATGCGCATGCCGATGTTCACCTGGACGACGTTGTGCATTTCCATCCTGATCGCGTTCGCCTTTCCGGCCCTGACCGTCGTTGCCGCGCAGCTGGCTCTCGACCGGACGCTCGGCTTTCACTTCTTCACCAACGGGGACGGCGGCAACATGATGCTGTTCGCCAACCTTCTTTGGATCTGGGGCCATCCGGAGGTCTACATCCTGATCCTGCCGGCATTCGGCATCTTCTCGGAAGTCGTGGCGACGTTTTCCCGCAAGCGTCTGTTCGGATACAAATCGCTGGTCTACGCGACTGCCTGTATCGCCATCCTGTCCTTCACTGTCTGGCTGCACCACTTCTTCACCATGGGTTCTTCGGCCAATGTGAACGCGGTCTTCGGGATCGCGACCATGATCATTGCCGTGCCGACGGGTGTGAAAATCTTCGACTGGATGTTCACCATGTACCGGGGCCGGATCGAGTTCCATCCGTCAATGGTTTTCACGATCGGTTTCATGGTGACCTTCGTGATCGGAGGCGTGACGGGTGTTCTGCTCGCGCTGCCGCCGGCCGACTACCTGATGCACAACTCCACTTTCCTTGTGGCGCATTTCCACAACATGCTGATCCCCGGTGCTCTGTTCGGATACTTCGCCGGTCTGAACTACTGGTTTCCGAAGGCGTTCGGTTTCAAGCTCGATGCCAAGTGGGGGATCCGCTCCTTCTGGTTCTGGATCATCGGATTTTACCTTGCCTTCATGCCGCTCTACGTGCTCGGCTTCATGGGCATGAGCCGGCGCATGGAACACTACGCCGACCCGAACTGGCAGCCCTATCTGATTGTTGCGGCACTTGGCGCAGTCTGCGTGCTGCTCGGCATCGTCTGTATCGCCATTCAGCTCTACGTTTCGGCGAAAAACTGGGGTTCGGCCCGCGACCTGACCGGTGACCCGTGGAACGGGAGGACGCTGGAATGGGCAACCGCATCTCCGGCAGCGCCGTACAACTTCGCCATTGTCCCGACGGTGCGCGACATTGATGCCTTCCACGACATGAAGCTTGGCGGCACCGCCTACCAGCCTGCGGCAGCGTACGAGGATATCGTCATGCCGAAGAGCAGCGGGCTTGGGCCGGTCCTCGGGGCACTGTCATTCGCGCTCGGGTTTGCCATGGTCTGGTACATCTGGTGGCTCGCCGCGCTGGCCTTCGTCCTTGCGCTTGTCTGTGTCGGCATCCGGGCGTGCGACGATGAGAGCGAATTCATCATCCCGGCGGCGGAAGTCGCACGGATCGAGGGAGCGCATCTGGGACAGATCACGTCTGCCGACATGCACGACATGCGCGATTTCCAACCGGTCGGGCCCGCGTCCGGCGCACCACTGCCGGGGAGGGCGTGATGTCGGAGACAGCCCTGAACAGTGAACTCCTCGAACACGAAGAGAAAAAGTCCCTGGAATCGCGTGAGTTCGGCTTCTGGGTCTACCTGATGACCGATGCCGTCATCTTCGCGCTTTTGTTTGCCTCCTACGTCGTGCTTTCGAAAAATTCGGCCGCAGGCCCGACATCGAGGGATCTGTTCGATCTCGGGCATACGGCAGGTGAAACGGCGCTGCTTCTGCTGTCGAGCCTGACCTTCGGTCTCGCGACAATCGCGATGACTTCGGATCAGGCGGGACGCGTCGTTCAGTGGCTCTTCGTGACCCTTATCCTCGGCCTCGGCTTTCTTGCAATGGAGATGCTCGAGTTTCACGGGATGATCGCGCAGGGAGCCGGGCCGGGTACCAGCGGGTTCCTGTCCGCCTTTTTCACCCTTGTGGGAACACACGGGCTTCATGTCGCCTTCGGCGCTATAGGGATCTGCGTGGTGATCGGGCAGGTTTTGGTCAAGGGACTGACCTTGCCGGTGCGCTCACGCCTGGTTCGGCTCGGATTGTTCTGGCATTTCCTCGATATCGTCTGGATCGGTATCTTTTCCGTCGTTTACCTGCCGGGCGTCATGTAGGAGGCACCATGCACCATTCAGCTGAACGCAGTCTGTCGACCTACCTGACCGGTTTTGCGCTCGCGGTCGTTCTGACCGCGATCCCGTTCGCACTTGTCTGGGGTGGTCTGCTGACCGGCCCGGCGGTTTATGTGGTCATTGCGGTTGCCGCGGTGATACAGGTCGTGGTCCACCTGGTGTTCTTTCTGCACATGAATTTCAAGTCCACTCCGGGCGAAAACCTCTTCTTCCTCGGCTTTGCCGCCGTTCTGATCTGCATCATGGTTGGCGGCAGCCTCTGGATCATGATGGACCTGCATCACCGGATGATGTGATGCGCGCACGCGCGGGCATCCGGAGTGCATTTCACGGATAGATTGCTCTCGATCAATGACGCCGGCCCGTATCCCGTGGGATCAAGAGCCTGTGTTAGGCCTTTAGAAGAAGGGATCGGTCATGGCAAAGATGAACGCTGCCGTTGTTCGTGAGTTCGGGGCGCCGCTTGACCTGTGCGAGGTTGAAAAACCGGAGGTCAAGGACGGCAAGATCGTCGTGAAAGTCGTGGCATCGGGTGTCTGCCACACCGATCTGCATGCGGCAAACGGCGATTGGCCGGTGAAACCGAGTCCGCCCTTCATTCCAGGACACGAAGGCGTCGGGTTTGTCGCAGAAGTCGGCGCTGGGGTCACATCCGTGAAAGAGGGGGACCGGGTCGGTATTCCCTGGCTTCATTCGGCCTGCGGGCATTGCAGGCATTGCATGGGCGGCTGGGAAACGCTGTGCAACGATCAGCAGAATACCGGCTACAGCGTGAACGGCGGATTTGCAGACTATGTTCTCGCGGACCCGGATTATGTCGGGCATCTCCCGGACAGGCTTGAATTTGCGCCTGCCGCGCCGGTTCTGTGCGCAGGTGTGACCGTCTACAAAGGGCTCAAGGAGACGGATACCAGGCCGGGGCAAACGGTGGTGATTTCCGGCATTGGCGGGTTGGGGCACATGGCCGTTCAATATGCCAAGGCCATGGGACTGCACGTGATCGCGGTCGATATTGCCGACGACAAGCTGAAGCTGGCCAAGTCTCTGGGAGCAGACCAGGTCATCAATGCGATGGAAACCGATCCGGTGGCGGAAGTGCAGTCTGGCGGCGGTGCCGAGGGCGTTCTTGTGACCGCGGTGGCGGGCAAGTCGTTCGAGCAGGGCGTCGGGATGCTGGCACGGGGCGGGACGATGAGCCTCGTCGGTTTGCCGCCCGAGGACTTCCCGCTGTCCATTTTCGACACCGTCCTGAACCGCAAGACCATCCGTGGATCCATCGTCGGAACGCGGCTCGACCTTGCCGAGTCGCTGCAATTTGCCGCCGAAGGCCTTGTGCAATCGCACTACACGGAAGAAACGCTCTCAGACGTCAACAGCATTTTCGACCGGATGAAAGCAGGCACGATCGATGGAAGGATCGTCATGGCGATCTGAGCGGATCTGAAAAAAATCAATGGCCGGCAGCTCTCAAGAAGACGCCGGCCATCGGTTGGTCACGTCGTCAGGCTTTTGCCTTCAGCACGTCCCGGATTTCGGCAAGAAGTTCCTCGGTTGTCGGCCCCTTCGGTTCTTCCGGTGCGGGCTCTTCCTCGGGCGTGGCCGCGTCCTTGATCCGGTTGACGGACTTGACCAGCATGAAGACGACCCATGCGATGATCAGGAAGTTGATCACTGCCATGATGAATGCACCATAGGCAAAAACGGATGCGCCGGCTTCGCGCGCGGCTTCAAGCGAAGCTCCCGCGGGTACTTCCCCGGCGAGAACCGCGTAATTGTTGGTAAAGTCGACGCCGCCGGATACCAGTCCGATGATGGGGTTTATGAGATCCCCGACAAGCGACGTTACAATTGCGGTGAACGCGGCGCCGATGATGATGCCGACCGCCATGTCCATGACATTGCCCTTGGCAATGAAATCCTTGAATTCATTAATCACAATTCCCTCCAACCCTATTTTCGCAACCGGTTCCCGTCCGGCCCTGCGGATGCGAAGCCTACTAAAAATTTACAGTGCTGTATTGTTGGAATGCGCCAATCCCTTGGCCTTGCGAACGTGGGGAACCCTTCCGCATCAACATCAGATCTGCGCTCGGACACCAGAATTTCACAATCGCTTGTCAGGCTTCACCGGATCGAACCGATAGGAGAAACCCCATGCAGCTGTTTTCCACCCGCACGGCCTTGTTGGCTTGCTCCGCTCTTTTCCTGGCAAGCCTGCCCCAAAATGCGATGGCGGATTGTGCCGCCGATATCAGCAAGGTCGAGTACGCAATCGATCATGCCAAGCGCACGGGCATCGATATTACCGACGCCGAAAGGATGCGGGCTCTGCTTGAAGACGCCAACAAGGAACGCAAGGCAGGCAACGAAAACAAGTGCCAGGAACTGATCAACGAGGCGAAGCGAATGGGCAATGTCGAGTGATGCACGAGGTCTGGAAACACGACCTTCAGAAAATCGATCAAACACAAAAATATCGATAAAAAATTTGAAAAGATAAAATTATCGTCTATCCTGATCACAAAATCGGGAGGACATGATGTTTGATATGATTAAATCGGCCGGTCTCGCGTGCGGACTGCTTTTCTCGGTATCGATGGCGCAGGCGGAAGAGCTGCGCATCGGCACGGCGAGCCTTGGCGGCGCCTTTTACCCGATGGGGCAGAGCATCTCCAACCTGGTGAACAAATATGCGGGTGGAGATATCACGATGGTGCCGGTCGTCACCGGCGGATCGGTCCAGAACCCGCGTCTCATCGATAGCGGCGAGGTTGAGATCGCGATAACCAACAACAATCTCGCTGTGCTGGCCGTCAACGGGAAGGGCCCCTACAAGACCGGCGCGATCGAGATGAGCGCGGTTGCGGCGCTGCACCCGAGCGTGTTGCACATGATCGTGCTGGAAGGCTCGGACATCCAGACCATCGAGGACATCAAGGGCAAACGCGTGGCCGTCGGTCCTGCGGGGGGCGGTACGCTTGGTTTCATGAACTTCCTGCTGCCGCTTCACGGCATGTCCATGGATGACATAACGCCGAGTTTCCTTTCCTATTCGGACGGCTTCAGCCAGCTGAGCGACGGCAATGTCGACGCCGCCTTTGCGCTCTCTGGGTATCCGGCCGGCGCGGTGATGCAGGCCGCGGCAGGCAACAAACTGCGCTTCATCAGCTTTTCGGACGGCATCCTTGACAAGGCCTTGGAAAAGAACGGTGCGTTCAAAGCCGTGGAAATCCCGGCGGATGTTTATGGCACTGCTGAACCCGGGACTGTGATCGGCGTCAACAACATGCTGATCGTGCCCAATACGCTTTCGGCGGATGTCGTCGAAAAGGTCGTGTCGTCGGTGTTCGATAATCTTGAGGAATTTCAGGCGGAAAACGCGAATGCGAAACAGATCGATCCGGCGAATTCCCTGAATCTTGCCATTCCGCTGCACGAGGGTGCGGCACGCTACTTCAACAAATAGCGTCACCGCAACGATCGTGAACGAACGCGGGCCCGCTCACGAGGGCTCGCTTCCCGACCCGGCAAGAGGGCGTCCCGGTGACGAGCCACAATTTCCGAAAGGTGTTCATCAGCAAAGAGGCCGCGGTTTACACCGCCGCCCTTTGTCTCGGGCTTTTCCATCTTGCCGTCGTTTCCGGCGTGGTCTCTATCTCGACCATGCCGCTTCGGCTGATCCATGTCGCCATGGCGTTTTCGCTCCTGTTCGCGCTAAGGCCAGCAACCGCGCGGCTGGCAGGCACGAAGACGGATCTGGTTCTTTCGCTGTTCCTGATTGCGGCCGCGATCGGCGCGAGTGCATGGCTGTTGTCACGCTGGAAGGCGATCGCCTTCAGCGGCGGGCTGACGACAGACGGGGACTATTATGCAGGGTTCGTCATTCTTGTGCTGGTTTTCGAGGCCGCCCGCAGAGGTGTCGGGCTGGTGCTGGCCCTCATAACACTGGTCTTCTTCTGCTATCCGTTTGTGAGCCCTTATCTTCCGGGGATACTTAGCGGGCGCGGATATGGGCTGGAACGCATGGTCCTGTTCCTGACGACCGACACCCAGGGCGTTTACGGCATTCCCATCGGCGTTGCCGCCACCTACATCATCGTCTTCACCATATTTGGCGCAATGCTGTCGCGTTTCGGCGCAGGGGATTTCTTTTTCGAGATTTCCATCCGGCTGACGAAGGGCCTCAGGGCCGCGAGCGCCAAATCCGCCGTGCTATTCTCGACGCTGATCGGCATGGTGTCCGGATCCGCCGCAGGGAATGTCGCAGTTACCGGCACAGTGACCATCCCCATCATGAAGCGCGAAGGCTATCAGCCGCACCAGGCAGGTGCGATCGAGGCCGTCGCATCGACAGGCGGTCAGCTGATGCCACCGGTCATGGGGGCCGCCGCCTTCATCATGGCCGAGATCGTCGGTGTTCCCTATACCTCCGTCATGGCGGTCGCGATCCTCCCCGCATTGCTGTTCTTCGGGTCCGCGTTCTTCGTGGTTCATCTCCAGGCGGTGCGCTCCGGCATCTTGCCGAGGGAGACGGATCAGAGCGATGGGCGGCCGCTGCATGTTGTGCTGTTGGAAGGGGCGCCCTTTATCGGGGCGTTCACCGTTCTGCTTGCGTTGATGCTCGCCGGGTTTTCGCCGTTCAAGGCGTCGCTCTGGGGCATGGGGGTTCTGATCGCACTTTATGTCGCCAGAACGCGCCGCATCGACAGGGACCTGATTGCAAAAACTGCCGGAAGCATCTCGGAAGGTGCGCGCAACGTCATCACGATTTCGGCTGCCTGTGCCGCCGCCGGCATCATTTCCGGTACGCTCGGGATCACCGGACTTGGCTCCAAGATTGCGCTGCTGATCGACGTTGCCTCCAACGGCTACCTCATCCTGGCACTGATGTTCACGATGATCGCCTCGATCGTTCTGGGCATGGGGCTGCCGACAACGGCGGCCTACCTGATCCTGGCAACCGTGGTCGCGCCCGCGTTGGTCAAATTGGGTGTGCCGATGCTTACCGCGCACTTCTTCGTTTTCTACTATGGCTGCATCTCGACCATCACGCCGCCGGTGGCCCTTGCGTCCTATGTTGCCGGCGGCATTGCCGGTGCAGACGTCAACAAGGTCGGCTGGACCGCGGCCTCCTACGCGCTCACGAGCTTTGTGCTGCCTTTTGCCTTTGTGTTTGGTCCCGGCCTCCTGATGCAGGACGGTGTTGCCGCGAATGCGCTTGCCATCGTCACGGGGTTCGCCGGCGTGGGTGCGGTTGCCGCCGGTGTTATCGGCTGCGCGATCCGTCCGCTGTCCGGCCTGAACCGGGCGGCTGCGCTTTGCGCAGGTCTTTGCCTTCTGGTTCAGTCCTGGCCGACGCTGGTCCTCGGCCTCGTGCTTCTCGCCTACCTGCTGATCCAGCAAAAGGCGCTTCCCCAAATGTCCCTGAAATCCTGAAACGAGCGAAACGGATATGGCAAGAGAATTCAGACGTGTGGTAACCGGCCATGACAAGAACGGGGTTGCCATTGTTGAAAGCGACGGCATTGCGACCCACAGGCTGCAAAGAGAGAACCGGCCCGGCGTCACGCTGACCAACTTCTGGCTGTCTGACGGAACGCCGGCGGAATATGACGGCCCTGTCGAAACCTGTGAAGGACCGTTTGTCCTTCATCCGCCGCAAAACGGCAGCGTTTTCCGGGTGGTCGAATTCATGCCGGAAGATCCCGAAGTCATGAAGACGCTGGACGGGAAGGCGGCTTTTGCGGAAATGGGCGCGGGCGATAATGTCGTGCAGGACGCGCGGCATCCCTGGATGCACCGAACCAACAGCGTCGACTATGCGGTCATCCTCACAGGCGAGATCTACATGCTGATGGATGAGGAGGATGTGCTCTTGAAGGCCGGCGATGTGGTTGTCCAGCGCGGCACCAATCACGCCTGGTCAAACCGCGGCACGGAACCATGTTCAATCGCCTTCGTCCTGGTTGATGGCGTGACCCAACGCTCAGCAGAGCCGGAAGACCTGAAAGGCATTCCGAAGAGATAGAGCACCCGGGCGACAGCTCATTTTTCAATCCGGAGAGGATCATCACATGCGCATAAACGGACCGTGCCTTGTCTTTCTGGCGATGACCGTTTCATTGCCGGCGCTTGCCGAAGCCCCCGATCTCAAGACTCCCGCGCCGGTGATTTATCTCGCCGACAATCTCGACGAGGCCGACAATCTCGGCTGGTGTATCGACACGCAAGGGCGCGGGTTCGGTGAAAATCTCCATGCCCATTCGTGCAAGCCCCGGGGAGGGGATGTTCAGTTCACCTTCGACGCGGCATCCGGGCAGATCCGTTCCGTTGCCTTCGACGGTAAATGCATGGAACTGATTGCACCGGGAGATCCTGCGATAGCCTTCGGGTTGCGCGACTGCGCCGACGGTAAGGCGGAGCAGGTGTTCGCCTTCGATCCGGCGAGCGGGCACATCACCCCCGGGAGCCAGCCCGCGGATTGCGTTGCTGCCGGGGCAGCGAGCCGGGCTGCCGGCCCGTTCATGTCTCGTGACCTGATCCTTGCTCCGTGCGAGACTGCCGATCCTGCAGTCATCACGTGGCGCGAAAGGAAATAGGCGCGCTCAAGACCCTTTTCGACGGGCAGTTGTCAAGCGCGGCAGGATCAGGCCTGTTCGCCGATCAGGTCCCGGCCCATCTGCGCAAACAGATCCAGGTAGTCGAGCATGACCCAGTTCTCCATGATCTTGCCACTTGCGCATCGGTAGAAGTCCATGACGCGAAGCGTGAGCGCCTTGTTGGTGGCCGGAACGCCGATATAGTCGCCCTTGTGGGTCATTGTCATGGAAGGCCAGCCGCTGACAGCAGCATAGTTGCCGTCGCCGATCCGGCAATAGTGGTTGCCGCCGACACGGTCGGGAAACGCCGTCAGAAAGGACGCCCGGTGATCCTTTTCAAACCCGCTCCAGCGGTAGTTTGAGCCGATCCCGCCCGGTCCGTACCAGAGCATGTCTTCATGCCAGTAACCGTCGTCGCCGGTCTGACCCTTGGACGTGAAGTTTTCAGGGTCGAAGGCTTTCAGGTCGGCCAGCATCGCCTCGCACAGGTCGAGGGTTTTCTCGCCATCTCCCTGACCCACGGGAACCACGCCGTCATGGGTCGCCGGGCCCGGGAAAAGCATCTCCGTTCCGAGCAGACGGGGCAGGGGGAATCGCTCGGCCTGACGCATGAGGTCGATCAGGTCCAGGATGATCTTGGCTTCCGAGATCCGCCCGTCCTCTTCTACGCGGTAGAATTCGCCCGAACGCAGAAACACCAGATGGTTCGACGGTTTGACGCCGAAGAGCGGCTTTTCGAAATTGCCGAGATAGTGAGTGAAAGATGCACACCAGTGGCCGCCGGGCTCGCGCCGGTTCGGCCCGCCGATAAAAATCTCGTCGCGGCGGCGTACATGCGAGAGAGCCTCTTTCAGCGGCTCGAAAAAGGCATCGCGAACGCTCTCGCGCCCGGTCAGACGGTTCACCGGGTGCGCGACATCGAAGGTCACGTCTTCCTTCAGGTGCCGGGCGAGAAGGTCGCCGGTCTCATGCACCGGTGAGGTCAATACTGTGTTCAAAAAGCCATGGGGAGCGAGCCGGAAATCGGACATTGGATACCTTGCGAGTTTCAGAGCTATGAAGGTATAGCAACAATTTTGCATTCGTATGCAAAAAATCGTTGCCAAAGTCTTTTTGCTGTGTCTAGCTGTTTTGCATAGGAATGCAAAATTGGTCTGAAAACAGTCGAAGAGGGGATGGCTGTGGCAGAAATTCAGCTCAAGAATGTGTCGAAGCGGTGGGGATCCTTTGTCGGCGTCGACAATTTCGATCTCACGATCGCCGACCGTGAGTTTCTGGTACTTCTCGGCCCGTCCGGCTGCGGCAAGACGACAACGATGCGCATGATCGCCGGACTGGAAGACGCGACCGGCGGCGAGATCGTTATTGGCGACAGGGTCGTGAACGACCTCGATCCGAAAGACCGGGATATCGCCATGGTATTCCAGTCCTACGGTCTTTATCCGAACATGAATGTCTACGAGAACATTCGCTTTCCCCTGAAAGTTCGCAAGGTCGACCCGGCAACGCATGATGAACGCGTGCGCCGGGCAAGCGCGATGGTCGAACTGGACGAGTTTCTGCACCGCAAGCCTGCGGAACTTTCAGGCGGTCAGCGCCAGCGTGTCGCGCTCGCACGTGCGATCGTGCGGGAGCCGAATGTGTTCCTCATGGACGAGCCGCTTTCGAACCTTGACGCAAAACTGCGCGTGTCGACGCGGGCGCAGATCAAGAACCTCCAGCACGAGCTCAAGGTCACCACCATCTACGTCACGCATGACCAGATCGAGGCGATGACGCTGGCTGATCGGGTCGTGGTGATGAAGCGCGGGATCATCCAGCAAGTGGGCTCGCCAACCGAAATCTATGATCGCCCTGCCAACACGTTCGTTGCCAGCTTCATCGGGTCGCCGGCGATGAACCTCATGCAAGGCACGCTTGCCGGGGGCACCTTTACCGGCGAGAACGTGACGATATCCGGTCTGAATGCGCCTGACGGTCCGGTCACGCTCGGTTTCCGTGCGGAGGATGCGGCGGTTGCCGGTTCGAGCGCCGAGGCGGAGATCAGCGCTCCCGTCTATACGATGGAACTCCTGGGCGATGCCACGATGATCACGGTGAAAGCCGGCGGAGCGCTGGTGTCGGTCAAGGCCAACAAGGACTACCGCATCGAGATCGACGAGACGGTCGGTTTGCATATTCCGGCGGAGATCTGCCACCTTTTCAATCATGAGACCGGCGCGCGCATCGACGCGTAAGCCTGTCCGGACCCGGCGCATAGCCGAAAACCAGAAGAGCGCCACAGGGCGCATGGAACAGCAGGGAGACCTGACGCATGCTCAAGAAACTTCTTCTCGCCAGTGCAATGACACTGGCAGTCACGGGTGCGGCAAGCGCGTGTGATTTTGAAAATACGACGCCGGTGAAATCGCTCTCCGCCGGCTTTGAAGCCTGGAAGGCGGTCACTTCTTTCATGGCCAAGTGCGGCGATTTCGAAGCCGAACTTGACCAGGAGTTCCGGACCAAACAGCCAGCGGCTTTCGCGGCCGATCCGTCGCTTTACCAGATCGGTGGCGTTGCTAACGGGACGCTGGTTCCGTTGCTCAATGAAGGCACGATCCGTCCGCTTGACAGCCTGATCGAGAAATACGGTCAAAACCTCACGGCGAACCAGCTCATCAAGATCAACGGCGAGACCATGGCCGTTGCCATGATGGTCAACGCGCAGCACCTGATGTACCGCGAAGACATCCTCACCGATCTCGGTATTCCGGTTCCCAAGACCTATGACGAAGTGCTGGCAGCGGCAGCCAAGATCAAGGACGCGGGCGTCGTCGACTATCCGATCGGCGGCACGTTCAAGACCGGCTGGAACCTCGGCGAGGAATTCGTCAACATGTATCTGGGCATGGGCGGCGAGTTCTTCGGTCCGGACAATTCGGCAACCATCGACAACGAGCAGGGCGTTGCATCGCTCGAAATGCTCAAGAAGCTGACCGAGTACATGGATCCGGAATATCTCGTCTCCGACAGCACCTATGTCCAGCAGCAATTCCAGCAGGGCAAGATCGCCATGGCGAACCTGTGGGCGAGCCGTGCCGGCGCAATGGATGATCCGAACGAGTCCCAGGTCGTCGGCAAGGTCAAGATGGCCGGTGCACCGACAGCAAATGCCCGCGCAGCCTCGACCCTTTGGTGGGACGGGATCGTGATTGCCAAGAACGCATCGGACGAAGAGGCAGAAGCTGCTTTCCGTGTTGCCATGAACGGCATGACGCCGGAAATGGTCAAGGCAAACAACGATGTCGCCGTCTGGCTGGTTGAAGGCTACGAGCCGGGTCCGCTTGCACTTGGTGTGGTCCAGACGGCTGAGGCCGGCGCGCTGCCCTATCCGGCAAGCTCGCAGATGGGCCTTATGCACACCGCGCTTGGAAACGGTGTCGCCGACTATCTGACCGGCGCCAAGGATGCCCAGACGACGCTGAAGGATATTTCCGCGGCGTACACGACCTCCGCCAAGGAAGCCGGCTTGATCAAGTAAGCCGCTGACGCCTCCGCGAAGGGCGTTCGCGCCCTTCGCCCTGGAGCGCTTCTGAAGAATTCGGGGCGGCCAGCCACGTATTCCTCAAAAGGCCTCCGGCCACGATCACCGCGCGTTTCAAGGGAGGGCAGCATGAATGCCAAGACCTTTGCCGCCTTTGTCGGCCCGTCCATCTTTTTGATGCTGCTTTTCATTGCTGCGCCGCTGATCAGCGTGTTCATGCAAAGCTTCTATATAACCCAGCCCGTCTTCGAGACGGTGCAGGTCGAAACCTGCACGCCCGGTTTTCCGAACCAGACCTGTGTGACCGAGGAAAAGGTGCAACCGGTCCTGGGCGAGGACGGTAAAGTGATAACCACCGTCAAGTATGTCGGCCTGGAAAGCTACGTGAACGTTCTGGAACCCGATCGCGCCTGGGCGGCACTGAAGGCGTTGGATTTCGGTTCCCTGCTGACGATCGATTTCTGGAAAGCCCTCCGCTTCACCTTGACCTTCACGCTGGTAACGCTTCCGCTCGTGATCGGCGTCGGGCTGGCGATCGCAATAACAGTCAACAACGCCACCCGCATGATACGCGGCCCCATCATCTTCATTTCCCTGTTGCCGTTCATCATCACACCGGTGATCGGCGCGCTGTCGATCCGCTGGCTTTTCATCGGTGACGGCATCATGACCGCGTTTCTGGAATGGTGGCTCGCGCGCGACATATCCATGTTCGCGCAAGGCTGGACGATCGAACTCCTGATGATGTTCTACCGGGTCTGGCACGTGGCGCCATTTGCCTTCGTGGTCTTCTATGCCGGCCTTCAGACCGTCAACCAGGATACCTTGGAATCGGCCGTGATCGACGGTGCCAGCCGCTGGGAACGGCTCCGGTATGTCGTTATTCCGCACCTGATGCCGTTGATTGTCTTCATCTCGCTCATCCACCTGATGGATTCCTACCGCGTCTTTGAGGAGATCGTCGGGTTCTCCAGTCAGGCGTACAGGATCTCGCTGCAGTGGCTGACCTACGATCTGCTTACGCCTGACGACAGCGGCAACCGCTCCATCTCACGCGCCTCTGCAAGCGCAATGCTCACCATGATCGGAATTGTCGTGCTGCTGGTGCCGCTCCTGCGCAAGACCTGGCGCGATCACAAGGGGGGACGGGTATGAGTTCGCCGAAATCCATGCAGCAACCGATGGCGCTGCGCCTTTCCTCTGCCGGTTTCCTTGCTTTCTGGTGCCTCCTGGCGTCGTTCCCGATCTTCTGGATCGCGGTGATGAGCTTCAAGGATCCGATCGATGCGTTCGCCTCGAACCCTCTCAGCGTCATCTTCGGGCCGGAAACGGTCGCGACCGGGCGGGGCCTGTCGATCGTCAGCATCGTCGTCGGCGCTGCCGTTCTCTGGTACACCGTGCACCTGGCCGTTACCAAACTTCCACGCGTGGTGACGCAACTTACGCCGCCGGAATTGATCGTGCCGGGCTGGATCATCGGCGCGGTGGTGTTTGCGCTCGGTTTCCTGATCGTTTTCTTCGGTATTCTGCCGCCGGTCCTGGGTGTTCTGAATTCGGTGCTTGGTCCCCTCGGCAAGCCGATCCTCGGGCTGACGACCGAGCATTACCAGGCGGTCTGGGCCGAGAATGCGTTCTACGAGAATTTCATCAACTCGCTGATCATTACCGTCGGGGTTGTCACGGTATCGCTTACCGTCGGCACGCTGGCCGGCTACGGCCTGGCCCGGTCAGGTTCCAGCCTTGCCTTCTGGATCCTGATCGTCGCACTGGTGTTCCGGGCGCTGCCGCATTCGGTTCTTGTTGCCGGTTACCTTCCGCCCTTCATCAATTCGGCGGAAATCCTGCGCCCGATCCTCGGGGAGGCGGCACCGACGCTCTACGGCAAGCCGTGGGCGGTGATTGCCGTGCTGGTCTCCATCAACCAGCCGTTCACGATCTGGATGCTGCGTTCATTCTTCCAGAACATCCCGAACGAGCTGGATGAAGCGGCGCGCGTCGACGGCTGCACCCATTTCCAGGCGTTCAGGTGGGTGATCATGCCGGTCATGTGGCCAGGGGTCATTACGACCGGGCTGTTCAGCTTCCTCCTGGCCTATAACGACTATCTCGTCTGTTCGCTGCTTCTGGACGCCCAGAACCAGACGATGGTCCCGGCTATTGCGGGCTATTTCAACCGCGAGACGACGACAACCGACCAGGTTGAAGCCGTGGCCGCCGCCGTTTCGATCATCGCTCCGCTGTTCCTGCTGATCATGATCTTCCAACGCCAGATCGTCAGCGGTCTGACGGCCGGTGCGGTGAAGGGCTAGGCCATGCGCTCTTTTGAAACACACGTTCCTAAAGGTGAAACATGAAGGGTTCGCGTCCCGAACAGGCTGTGCTGAGCCGCGACACGGATATGAGCAAGACGGATGATACGCGCCGTGTCATCGAAGACATGGTCGATGGACTCAACGACCATCGGATCGCCGATATCGGGGAGTTTTTCTCCGACGGCTTCCGCTGGCTCGGCAACACAGGTTGCGGCACCAAGACCGGGTTGAAGGAGTTTCAGGACAATTGGCAAAAACCGTTCCAGGCAGCTTTTTCCGACAAGGTGTGCGTTGACGAGGCCCGGCTCTACATGGGCGAGTGGGCGGCTGCGTTCGGGCGTCAGGAGGCAACGCATTCAGGCGAATTCATGGGGCTTGCACCGACCGGAAAGAGGGTTGAGATCCGCTACATGGATTTCTGGAAGGTCGTCGACGGCAAGATTGTCGATAACTGGGTCATGGTCGACTTCCCGCATGTTCTGGCGCAACTCGGCAAGGATGTTTTTGAAGGGCAGGGCTGGGAGGCCTTCGACCGTGGCGAGCGCAACCCACCTGCGCCGACCAAGGCCGCCTGAGTTTGGATTACGTAGTATTTCGTGCAGCGTTGTTTGTTGCTTGAAGTTTCTGCATACGTATGCAAATTGAATGGAAAAGACGGGTGCTGCGGTGAAAAGAGACCTTGAAAAACTGGTCCGCCGGCGCTTTGAAAGGGATGAAACATGGCCATTGAGTATCTGAAGCGCGGGAAGCCGGAAGCCGAGCGTTCCGAAGACGATGCCAAGGTCCGCTCCATCGTGGAGGGGACGCTCAAGGAGATCGAAACCCGCGGCGATGCCGCCGTGCGCGAACTGTCCGAGAAATTCGATAACTACGCTCCGTCCTCGTTCCGGCTCAGCGGATCGGAGATAGCGGCCCTGATGAACCAGGTCTCGGCACGCGACATGGAAGACATCAAGTTCGCGCAGGAGCAGGTGCGCAAATTTGCCGAGGCACAACGTGCGTCGATGCTGGATATCGAGGTCGAAACGATGCCGGGCGTCATCCTCGGCCACAAGAATATTCCGGTGCAATCGGTCGGCTGTTATGTACCCGGCGGCAAGTTTCCGATGGTGGCTTCGGCGCACATGTCGGTGGCGACCGCATCGGTGGCGGAGGTGCCGCGCATCATAGCGGCGACGCCGCCGTTCAAGGGCGCGCCAAACCCGGCGGTGATTGCCGCCATGCATCTTGGCGGGGCGCATGAAATATACGTCCTCGGCGGCATTCAGGCGGTTGGCGCGATGGCGATCGGAACCGAGACGATCGATCCAGTGCACATGCTGGTCGGGCCGGGCAATGCCTTTGTTGCAGAAGCCAAGCGTCAGCTGTTCGGCCGTGTCGGTATCGATCTCTTTGCCGGGCCGACGGAAACAATGGTCATCGCCGACGACACTGTGGATGCGGAGATGTGCGCCACCGATCTCCTCGGTCAGGCCGAGCACGGTTACAATTCGCCGGCGGTCCTTGTGACCAATTCCCGAAAACTGGCGACAGAAACGCTTTCTGAAATCGAGCGCCTGCTCAAGATCCTGCCGACAGCCGACACCGCGTCCAAGTCCTGGGAGGACTATGGCGAGGTGATCGTCTGCGACACCTACGATGAAATGCTGGCCGTTGCCGACGATATTGCCTCGGAACATGTCCAGGTCATGACCGACCGGGACGACTGGTTCCTGGAGAACATGACCTGCTACGGCGCCCTGTTCCTGGGCGCGCGCACCAACGTCGCCAATGGTGACAAGGTGATCGGCACCAATCACACGCTGCCAACCAAGAAGGCCGGGCGCTATACAGGCGGGCTCTGGGTCGGCAAGTTCCTGAAAACCCATTCCTATCAGAAGGTTCTGACCGACGAGGCTGCAGCCGAGATCGGCGCGTACTGCTCGCGGCTTTGCATGCTGGAAGGGTTTGTCGGTCATGCCGAACAGGCCAATGTGCGTGTCCGCAGGTATGGCGGCGGCAACGTGCCTTACGGAGAGGCCGCCGAATAGCATGGACAGGCATACCCGGCACAAACAGCTGATCGCGCCGCTCCGGGCGGCCATGTACGACTTTGAGGAGACTTCGGTCCGCAAAACGCTCGCGGACATTTGCACGCCCGATGTCCTGTTCAGGCTGTGCCACCCGTTCGGCGACACCGCCGGAACGGACGCGTTTTACGACAAGGCCTATGCGCCCCTGTTCAGGGCGATCCCGGATCTTGAGAGGCGCGACACCATCGTCATGGCCGGGCCGACACCGGAAGGCAATGACTGGGTCGGCTGCGGCGGCTATTACACGGGCTCCTTCGAAAGACCGTGGCAGGATGTTCCGGCAACAGGCCATCAGGTGGCCATGCGGTTTCACGAGTTCTATCGCTTCGTCGACGGGAAGGTCGTCGAGTTTCAGGCGCTCTGGGATTTACCGGAAGTGATGATGCAGGCAGGTGCCTGGCCAATGGCTCCGAGCCTTGGCCGCGAATGGCATGTACCTGGGCCGGCGACCGAAGACGGGATCGTGCCGGGCCCTTATGACGAGGCTTCGGGCAAAGAGACGTGCCAGCTGATTGTCGATATGCTGGAACACATGAAGCGGCATCCGTCACAGGGCGGGCCCGAGGTGATGGAGATGCCAAAATTCTGGCATCCGCGCATGAGCTGGTACGGGCCGTCGGGAATTGGTACCGGACGCGGGATAAACGGTTTCCGCAAGTGGCACCAGATCCCGTTTTTAAAGGCCATGCCGGATCGCGGCCAATATGTCGATCAGATCGAGTATCACTTCTTCGGCGACCGCAACTATGCCGCTGTCACCGGGTGGCCCGACATGATCCAGTCGGTCACCCATGACGGCTGGATGGGTATTGCGCCGGCGGGCAGGAAAATCACCATGCGCAGCCTCGATTTCTGGCGCGTGGAAAATGGCCTGATCCGTGAAAACTGGGTCATGGTCGACCTTCTCGACGCTTATGCGCAATTGGGTGTTGACGTTTTCAACCGACTTCGCGATTTCAACAAGGCCCGTGTGGGCTTTGACCCGGAAACCGGAGTTGCGCTTCCATGATCGACCTTCCTTCCACTCCCAGCTTTTCCCTTGCAGGCAAAAAAGTGCTTGTTGCCGGAGCGTCTTCAGGCATCGGCCTTGCTTCTGCGGTCGCCTTGGCGGAGGCGGGAGGAGAGGTGGTCCTGGCAGCACGCAGGACGGAGAAGCTCGACGAGGCCGTCGAAGCGATCCGGGCGAAAGGCTTCAAGGCGTCCGCGTTGCAGCTGGATATTGCCGACGTCCTTGAAGTGCAGGTCAGCATCGAGAAACACGGGCCTTTCGACGTCCTGGTCAACAGCGCCGGGCTGGCGCGCCACAGTGCGGCCGTCGACACCACGCCCGAGGATTTCGATGCCGTCATGAACGTCAACGTGCGCGGGGCTTACTTCGTTACGAAATGCGTCGCGAAAGGCCTGATCGCGGCGGGCAGATCCGGGTCGCTGATCAACATGAGCTCGCAGATGGCACATGTCGGGGGCATTGACCGTGCGGTCTACTGTGCGTCGAAATTCGCGGTCGAAGGGTTCACCAAGGCCATGGCGCTCGAGTTCGGACCGCACAAGATCCGGGTCAACACCATCTGCCCGACATTCATTCGCACACCGCTGACCGAGCAGACCTTCGACAATCCGGACCGCGTCCAGTGGATCGAGGAGAAGATCAAGCTTGGCCGTACGGGTGTCGTCGAGGACATCATGGGAGCGGTGCTTTATCTGGCAAGCGATGCCTCCGCTCTGGTCACCGGAACCTCGCTTCTAGTCGATGGAGGTTGGACAGCGGACTGATGCGCTCCGAGAAAGTTACTTCCGTTGACGTTGCCAAAAAGGCCGGTGTCAGCCAGTCGGCAGTCAGCCGTGTGTTCACGCCGGGCGCATCGGTGTCTCCGAAGATGGCGGACAAGGTTCTGAAAGCCGCCGACGAACTCGGTTATCGTCCCAACGTGCTTGCCCGTTCGCTGATCACCGGCCGGTCGAAGATCATTGGCCTTGTCGTCGCCTATCTGGAAAACCAGTTCTACCCGGACGCACTGGAAAAGCTCTCCACGGCGCTGCAGGAACACGGCTATCACATTCTGGTTTTCATGGTCTCCAACGACGATGCCAGCGTCGACAAGGTGATGGGAGAACTGCTGGACTATCAGGTCGACGGCATCATCACGGCGTCAGTCGGAATGTCGAATGCTCTTGCAGCGCGGTGTTCGGCCGCCGGCGTGCCCGTGGTTCTGTTCAACCGTGGCCAGGACGACGAGAGACTGAACCAGGTCACGTCCAACAACCTGGCGGGCGGCCGCAAGATCGCGGAATTCCTGCTGGCCGGAGGACACACAAAAATCGCTCATATTGCAGGTTGGTCCGGGTCTTCCACCGGCCGCGACCGCGAAGCCGGCTTTCGTGCCGGTCTGGCAGCAGCCGGTGTCGAGCCTGTCGCCTGTATCGACGGCATGTACAAGCGCGAGACCGCGGCCGCCGCCGCCCGCGAGCTCTTTTCCGGTAAGGACCGCCCGGACGCGGTCTTCGTCGGCAATGACCACATGGCCTTCGCGGTCATGGACGTGCTGCGTTTCGAACTCAAGCTGGACGTGCCGGGTGATGTTTCGGTCGTCGGTTACGACGACGTACCGCTCGCGTCCTGGCCTGCCTACGACCTGACAACCTTGCGGCAACCCTCGAACCGGATGGTGGAGGCAACGGTCTCCACGCTGCTCGGGTGGATCGAGGAGGGCAGCAACGATGTCCGAAAAATTCAGATAGACGGACCGCTGATGATCCGCGGTTCCGCACGCATACCCCAAGGATGGCCCGATGAAAGGCTTTGACCCTCGCTGGACGGATTTCCCCGATTACATCATCGGGATTACCAGGGAAATCTGGGAAGATCGCAAGATTGCGACCCTGCATCACTACTATTCGGACGACATTGTCGTGCGCTCGCCCGCTTCCGTCGTTGTCGGAAACAAGGGCGTGATCGGCGCGACCATGGCAACGCTCGCCGAGTTTCCTGACAGGACCCTTCTGGGGGAAGATGTGATCTGGTCCGGTTCGCCGGAAGAAGGCATGCTTTCATCTCACAGGATCATATCGACCGCGACACATCTTGGCGACGGCGTCTACGGGGCGGCCAGCGGCAAGAAGCTCCAGTACCGGATCATTGCCGACTGCCACGCCATCAACAACCAGATCAACGATGAATGGCTGATCAGGGACCAGGGCGCGATCGTTCGTCAGATGGGCTGGGATCCGAAGCAATACGCGCTGGATCTGATTGCGCGTGAGGGCGGTCCGGACACCTGTGTTCATCCTTTCACCCCCGCCATCGACAAGCCGGGCCCCTACAAGGGCAAGGGCAACGACAATGAATGGGGCGAACGCTACGCGGATATCCTGTCGCGCATCATGGCGGCGGACATCGCTGTTATCGAGGCCGAATACGACCGGGCCTGCGCGCTGTTTTACCCGGGGGGTG
Organism: Roseibium sp. MMSF_3412; assembly: GCF_030733265.1. Lineage (GTDB taxonomy): Bacteria > Pseudomonadota > Alphaproteobacteria > Rhizobiales > Stappiaceae > Roseibium. Next base: position 53,705 of record NZ_JASHJI010000026.1, read on the forward strand.
TCAACGGTCACTCGTTTGGTGCCGCCGACCGTTTCTGGATGGGTCTGCGCGCGAGTTTTCCCTCCGCCGACTTCAGGGTCGAGCACCGCATCGGCCGGGACGACCCGCTGATGCCGCCAAGAGCCGCCATTCGCTGGTCGCTGCACGGCAGGCACGACGGCTGGGGTGCTTTTGGCGAGCCGAGCGGGGCCGAGGTTTATGTCATGGGCGCCTCGCATGCCGAATTCGGGCCCTGGGGCCTGCGCCGCGAATACACGCTTTTTGACGAAACGGCGGTCTGGAAACAGATCGCCCTGAAGACCGGATAATTTTTAAGAACAGGTTTGGTTATGAGCCCTGAAGAAATGGAAACCCGGATTGTACGCTACGGAGATCTCAAGCCGTGCCGTACCGCTTTCATCGATGCCCACACGCCAGGATCGGATCAGAAGGAAAACTTCACGATTATCGGCGGCGGTGTCTCCGAAAGCCCGGACCAGCATGTCCACATCAAGGATACGCCGGGTTTCAATATCGGTGCGGCCGGTCAGCCGCCCAAATGCCGCAACTCGCTGCATTCGCATACGACAGCGGAAGTGTTCTTTGTCCTGAAGGGCAGATGGCGGTTCTTCTGGGGGCGCTGGGGAACGGCCGGAGAAGTTGTGCTCGAGGAAGGCGATATTTTCAATATCCCGACTGGCATCTTCCGGGGCTTTGAAAACATCGGCACTGATTACGGAATGATCATGGCGATCCTTGGCGGCGATGACGCCGGTGGCGGGGTGACCTGGGCACCACAGGTTATCGAGGATGCCAGCGACCATGGCCTTGTTCTGGGGCAGAACGGCGTTCTCTACGACAGCAAGAAAGGCCAGGCCCTGCCCGAAGGTGTCAGCCCGATGCCGCTTTTGAGCGACGAGGAACTGAAGGCGTTTCCGGAGCCTGGAAACGATGCAGTCGTGAAAGATTATGTCGCGCGCTACTGGGACATGATGGCGCTCGGGGCCAAGGCACCGTGCCGGGTGATTGGCGAACATGGATTGCTGAAAGATCGTCCCGGCTTCGAAGTCGATTTCCTCACCCGCGGGTCGATCCCCGAGGCGAGCTACAGCCTCTACAGCCACGAGATCCTCATGGTCATGCGGGGCCATTGGAAACTCGGCTGGTGCGGTGGCGAAAAGGTGCTGGCTCCGGGCGATACCTGCGCTGTTCCGCCGGGACTGGAGCACACTCTTGTTCCGTCCATGAGCGGTGAGGCGAGCCTTTTCCGTGTCATGAACACAGACGACCCGGCAGGTCCGACCTGGGTGGGATAACAACAGAACGGGGGTGACCCCGCCGCAGCAGCTGGGAGGACCCATGAGCAAGATCGATGTGACCCATGTCGGCTCGTTGCCGCGCACGCAGGAAGTCGTGGACTTCATCTTTGCCCGCGAAAAAGGCGAGCCGTTTGACCAAGCTTCCTTCGACGCGGCGATGGCATCGGCGGTTTCCGAAACCGTGCGCAAGCAGGTGGACGCCGGGGTGACGATCGTCAGCGACGGCGAGACCTCGAAGATCTCGTACGCCACCTATGTAAAGGACCGGTACACCGGCTTTTCCGGTGACAGCCCCCGCAACGCGCCGGCGGATCTGAAGCTTTATCCGAGCTTTCTGAAACGGATCGCGGAAAGCGGCGGCACGCCCCAATATGCCCGTCCGATGTGCACGGGCGAGGTGCGCTCCAAGGGACAGGGGGAACTGATCAAGGACATCAAGCATCTCAAGGATGCGATGGCGACACACGGCGTGGAAAGCGGATTCATGAATGCCGCTTCACCGGGTGTGATTTCGCTCTTCCTGCAAAATGATCACTATCCGACACGCGAGGCCTATCTGCGGGCGCTGGCCGATGTGATGAAGGACGAATACGAGACGATCGTCGCCGCCGGTCTCGATCTGCAACTGGACTGTCCGGATCTCGCGCTGTCCCGGCACATGCTGTTCACAGACCTGTCGGATGACGAATTCCTGAAGATTGCGGCAAGCCATGTCGATGCGCTCAACCATGCGCTTCAGAATATCGACCCGGCAAAGGTGCGGATCCATATCTGCTGGGGCAACTACGAAGGTCCGCATGTCTGCGACATTTCCATGGACAAGGTCTTTTCGACGCTGATGTCGGCACGCGCGCGCTACGTTCTTTTTGAGACCTCCAACCCGCGCCACGCGCATGAATGGACGGTCTTTCGCGACCGGAAATCGGAAATCCCGGATGACAAGATCCTGGTGCCGGGCGTTGTCGACACGACGACGAATTTCGTTGAACACCCGGAAGTGGTTGCGCAGCGGCTGGACCGCTTCGTTGAGATCGTCGGCATGGACAGGGTGATTGCCGGTTCCGACTGCGGCTTCGGCACATTTGCAGGCTATGGGGCTGTCGACCCGGAGATCGCGTTCGCAAAACTGAAGTCTCTGGCGGACGGGGCTGCAATCGCTGAGGCGCGTGCGTGACACCGCTGGTTCTGCTTCCGGGCATGATGTGCGACGCACGGCTTTACGGGCCGCAGATCGCAGCCCTGTCCGGACGCGTTCCAGTTCATCTCGCACCCATAACGGCGTTTGACACCGTCCAGGCGCTTGCGAGAGACGTTCTTGTGCATGCCCCGCCGTGGTTTGCCCTTGCGGGGCTTTCCATGGGCGGCATCGTTGCGATGGAGATCGTCAGGCAGGCACCGGATCGTGTCTTGCGGCTTGCGCTGCTCGATACCAATCCGCGCGCGGAACTTGACGAGGTCAGGCAGGCCCGCGAACCCCAGATCGCGTCGGTGCGCGCAGGCGGTCTGCACACCGTCATGCGCGACGAGCTCAAACCCAATTACCTGGCCAACGGACCGCGTCGGCAGGATGTGCTGGACATGTGCATGACCATGGCTATGGACCTTGGTCCGGACGTGTTCGAACGGCAGTCCCGCGCCCTGCAGACCCGTCCAGACCAGCAGGCGACTTTGAAATCGGTCGAAGTGCCAACGCTGATCCTTATGGGGAGGGAGGACAGGCTCTGTCCGCTGGACCGGCATGAATTGATGAACGATCTTGTTGCCGGTTCGGAACTGAAGATTATCGAGGGGGCCGGGCATCTGCCGACCCTGGAGCAACCCGAGGCCGTCAACGCGGCTTTCAAGACCTGGCTGGACATGGAATGAACACCGAACTTTTGGACCTTCTGAAATCCGTCGATACGCCGACGGTCTGCAATGCGATTGAAGTGGCCGAGGGCAGGCGGGGCTTCAACCGGTTCACACGCGGAACGATGCTCGCGTCCGATCCCGCTGCCGGGGCCATGGTCGGCTATGCCAGAACCGCCAGGATCTCCGCGCTTGCGCCGCCGACGGAGCCGCCCGATGTCATCAAGGCCCGGCGCATGGATTATTACCGCCACATGTCCGAGGGCCCGCGCCCGGCGCTCGCCGTGGTCGAGGATGTCGACTATCCGAATGCGATCGGCGCCTATTGGGGCGAAATCAACACGACCGTCCACAAGGGACTGGGGCTCTGCGGTGCCCTGACCAACGGCGTGATGCGCGATCTCGGCGATCTGCCGGAAGACTTTCCGGTGGTTGCCGGGTCCGTCGGACCGAGCCACGGCTTCGTTCACGTCAAGGAAATCGGCACGCCGGTGAAGATCTTCGGGCTGGACATTCAGCCAGATGAACTGGTGCATGCCGACCGGCACGGCGCGCTGGTTATCCCTGAGGACGTGATACCGGCACTCGCGGCTGCAATCGGTAAATTGCTTGAGACCGAAAAGCTTGTTCTTGAACCGGCGCGTCAGCCCGGCTTCGATTTCGAAAAATTCCAGGAAGCCTGGGCGGCTTTCGAAAAGGCCAGAACCTGAATTTGCAGCAGGAGGCTTGCCTCAAAAGACGAGCGCGGACGTGTCGGCGCGTCCGTTCGGTTTTACCGCTGTCAACGCTTTCGGAAGTTGCTCGTGCTATGTTTAGGGCACGTGGCCGCATCCTGTTTGCGTGATCTCCTGTTGCATTTCAGCGAAAAATAGTATACCGCCGCATACAATTCATTTTGCCCGGCTTCCGGCGCCTGATGAGAGGCCGCGCCGAAGCCTCAAGAAACCCCAGTTCCCGAGGACGCTCATGAGCCTTTACACAGCCTACCTTGAAGAAATCGAAAGCCGCAAAGAGCAGGGCCTGCATCCCAAGCCGATCGACGATGGCGCACTCGTGAGTGAGCTCATCGCGCAGATCAAGGATGCTGGCAATGCGCACAGGCAGGATTCCCTCAAGTTTTTCATCTACAACACGCTTCCCGGAACGACGAGTGCTGCAGGCGAAAAGGCGCGCTTCCTGAAAGAGATCATCATTGGCGACGCCCCGGTTGAGGAGATCTCACCCGCATTCGCATTCGAGCTTCTGTCTCACATGAAGGGCGGGCCCTCTGTCGAGGTGCTTCTCGACCTGGCGCTTGGCGACGATGCGTCGACAGCACAGGCGGCTGCCGAGGTGCTGAAGACGCAGGTGTTCCTTTACGAGGCCGATACGGACCGCATCAAGGAAGCGTTTGCTGCCGGCAACGCAATCGCGAAAGACATCCTGGAAAGCTACTCCGAGGCCGAGTTCTTCACCAAGCTTCCGGACGTCGACGAGGAGATCAAGGTCGTTACCTTTATCGCCGCTGAAGGCGACATTTCCACCGACCTTCTGTCGCCGGGCAACCAGGCCCACTCCCGCGCCGACCGGGAACTGCATGGCAAGTGCATGATCTCGGAACGGGCGCAGCAGGAGATCCAGGCGCTGAAGCTTCAGCATCCGGACAAGCAGGTGATGCTGATCGCCGAAAAGGGCACCATGGGTGTCGGCTCCTCGCGCATGTCGGGCGTCAACAACGTCGCCCTTTGGACGGGCAAGCAGGCCAGCCCCTACGTGCCTTTCGTCAACTACGCCCCGATCGTTGCCGGTACGAACGGCATTTCGCCGATCTTCCTGACCACCGTCGGCGTAACGGGCGGTATCGGCGTCGACCTGAAGAACTGGGTCAAGAAGCTGGACGAGGACGGCAACCCGATCCTGAACAATGACGGCAACCCGGTTCTGGAACAGAAATACTCGGTGGAGACGGGAACGGTCCTGACTATCAACACCAAGAGCAAGAAGCTGCTAAACGAAGCCGGCGATGAAGAACACGCCGACCTGAGTTCTTCCTTCTCGCCGCAGAAGCTTGAATTCATCAAGGCCGGTGGCTCCTACGCAATCGTCTTTGGCAAGAAGCTGCAGAGCTTTGCCTGCGAGACGCTCGGGATCGAACTGAAATCCGCCTTTGCAGCCTCCAAGGAAATCACCCACGAAGGGCAGGGCCTGACCGCCGTTGAAAAGATCTTCAACGCCAATGCACGCGGCGTGACACCGGGCACCGTCCTGCACGCCGGGTCCGACGTCCGGGTCAAGGTCAACATCGTCGGGTCGCAGGACACGACGGGCCTGATGACCTCGCAGGAGCTCGAGGCGATGGCCGCGACGGTTCTGTCGCCGAGTGTCGACGGTGCCTATCAGTCCGGCTGTCACACGGCATCGGTCTGGGACCTGAAGGCGCAGGCCAACACGCCGAAGCTGATGGCTTTCATGCACAAGTTCGGTCTTGTCACGGCGCGCGATCCGAAGGGCGTCTACCATTCCATGACGGACGTCATTCACAAGGTGCTGAACGACATCACCGTGGATGACTGGGCAATCATCATCGGCGGCGACAGCCACACGCGGATGTCCAAGGGCGTGGCGTTCGGTGCCGATTCCGGCACCGTTGCGCTTGCTCTTGCGACCGGCGAGGCGACCATGCCGATCCCCGAGTCCGTGAAGGTCACCTTCAAGGGGGCCATGGCCGATCACATGGATTTCCGCGACGTGGTCCATGCGACCCAGGCGCAGATGCTGAAGCAGTTCGGCGACAACGTCTTCCAGGGCCGTATCATCGAGGTGCATATCGGCACGCTGCTGGCCGACCAGGCCTTCACCTTCACCGACTGGACCGCAGAGATGAAGGCCAAGGCCTCCATCTGCATCTCCGAGGACGAGACCCTGATCGAATCGCTGGAAATCGCGAAGCACCGCATCCAGATCATGATCGAGAAGGGCATGGACAATGACGCGCAGATGCTGCAGGGCCTGATCGATATCGCCGAGAAGCGGATCGCGGAAATCAGGTCCGGTGAGAAGCCCGCGCTCGCGCCTGACGGCAACGCCAAGTACTTTGCGGAAGTCGTCGTCGACCTCGACGAGATCAACGAGCCGATGATCGCCGACCCGGACGTGAACAACGCCGATGTCTCCAAGCGCTATACACACGACACCATCCGTCCGATTTCGCATTACCGGGCGGAGAAGAAGGTCGATCTCGGCTTCGTCGGATCCTGCATGGTGCACAAGGGAGACGTGAAAATCGTTGCCCAGATGCTGCGCAATCTGGAGAAAGCCTCCGGCAGCGTCGAATTCAACGCTCCGCTCGTCGTGGCGGCTCCGACCTACAACATCATCGATGAGCTGAAGGAAGAAGGCGACTGGGCCGTTTTGCAAAAATATTCCGGCTTCGAATTCGACGACACGGCGCCGAAGAACATCGCACGCACCGAGTACGAGAATATCCTCTATCTGGAGCGGCCCGGCTGTAACCTTTGCATGGGCAACCAGGAAAAGGCCGCCAAGGGCGACACCGTGCTTGCCACGTCGACGCGCCTGTTCAAGGGGCGTGTTGTCGAGGATTCCGATGACAAGAAGGGCGAATCGCTGCTGGCCTCGACGCCGGTCGTGGTCCTGTCCGCCATTCTCGGCCGGACACCGACCATCGATGAGTACAAGACGGCGGTTGAAGGCATCGACCTCACCAAGTTCGCCCCGCCACTGCAGAAGCCGCTCGACACCCAGTCGGTCCACTTCTAGGGCGATCACGCTCGATAGTGAGCGTGTGGTTCGACTGCAAAGACACCATGCCCGGCGCGGAGGTTCTTCGTGCCGGGTGTTTTTATGCCCGGTCGCGCCGGTAGCTGCTTTGGGCAGCACGTCGCGGCCTGGCAACGCTCAGGTGTCGTTTGCGCTCTTGCAGCGAGAAGCAATTGATTTAAAGGGGAGAAACTGGTGCCGGCAGCAGGATTCGAACCCGCGACCCCGAGATTACAAATCACGTGCTCTACCAGCTGAGCTATACCGGCGCCGGGGATGGCTTCTACCAGATTGGACGCGCTTGTCCATGGGGGAAACGAAAAAAACGGCAAGTCAGCTAAAAAATTCCTGCAAGCCTTTCTAAAGTCTGCCGGAATCGTCTGTCCGCTGTGGATAATCACATTGCCGCGTACAGGCCGAAGACCTGTGTCCGCTCTTGCTCTCAGTGGGCCAGGGCGAGGTTCTTTGGGCGTTCCTGAAAGTCGTTTGTGCGCTGGCCGGTCACAGAGTGTGGCGTCAGAGGCCCATCTTCATGCGGGCGACATAGAGCGACAGGACGGCGGCGTTGGAGACGTTGAGCGAACGGATCTCGCCGGGCATGTCGAGCCGGGCGAGAAGGCCGCAAGCCTCGCGCACACCCTGGCGGACGCCTTTTCCTTCCGAACCCAGAACCAGCACCGTTTTGTCGGTAAAGGCCGTGTCCTCGAGACTGGCGGGACCGTCGCTGTCGAGCGCGATGCAGCCGAAGCCCTTGTCCTTCATCTCAGCCACAAACCTTGCCATGTTCTTCACGCGCACATGCTTGATCATGTCGAGGGCACCGGAGGCCGACTTTGCCAGCACCGGGCCTTCTTCGGGCGCGTGGCGCTCGGTTGTGACGACGGCGTCGGCGTCAAGAGCAACGGCGGATCTGAGGATTGCGCCGACATTGTGCGGGTCGGTGACCTGATCGAGGGCCAGCACCAGCCGCGCGCCTTCAAGGTGTTCCGCGCCGTATGCGGGCAGAGGATCGGCTTCCAGGATCATGCCCTGGTGGACGGCGTCCCTCGTGACCATCCTGTCGAGCGCGCGCGGCATCATGGTCTCGACCGGCACATCGATCTTCACGCCGCGTTCCATGAGGCGATTCTGGGCGTTCTCCGTGGCAAAAAGCTTCAGCCGTTTGCGGTCCTTGTTGGCGAACGCGGCCTCGACCGTGTGCAGGCCATACAAAAGGACGGGACCTTCCGGCGGCAGACCGGGTCTGCGGGGCGCGGGTTTTCCGCCAGTCTTCTTCTTGTAGAAAGGCTTTTGACCCGAACGCGGTCCGGGGTGGCCAGTTTTGGAGTTATCCGTCATGGCGATTGCTGTAGCGGCAAATTTGGCGGAGGGGAAGGGCGCATGTCCTCTTCTTTATGCGCACGGCGCGAAACAGTTCCTGCCGTCCCGGCCTTGAGCCGGGACCCGTGCCATCGCTGCGAATGGCCCCGGATCGGGTCCGGGGCGGCAAAGAAGAGAGGTTTTCGACCCTTGGCGCGAGTGCGGTTCGCGCTTCGAACAGCGAGTCAATGTCTGGGAACAGGTCAGCTTTTCGGTTTTGTCTTCAAGACGGCCTCAGGATCATGCAGCTCACCGTACCGTGGGCGATCAGCTTGCCGTCCGCGTTTCTGAGATCGCCTTCGGAAGTGGCCAGGCGCGAGCCGCGATGGACGATCCGGCCTTCGCAGATGACTTCGCCGCTCGTTGCCTGAAGCGGGCGGACCATGTTCACGTTGAGCGAGGTGGTCGTATAGAACTCGCCCGGCTTCAAGGTGGTGTGGACCGCGCAGCTCAGCGCCGTATCGATCAGCGTTGAAATCCAGCCGCCGTGGACGGTTCCGAGCGGGTTGAGAAACTGCTTCGCCGGAAGACCGGTGAAGACGGCGCGACCTTCCTCAAATTCCTTCATTCTTATATTGGAGTGGATCATGATCGGCGGGGCAGGCAGGTCGCCCGCCATCATAAGCCTGAAAATGTCGAGCCCGGTCATCTCCGAAAAGGCCGTTTTCGGCAGAGCACCGATCTCGTGGGTCTTGCCGTTTTCGGTGATCGTGTCCGTGTTGCTCATCGGATATCCTTCAGTCAGAAGCGTTCAGTTGGTTTGGTCAACGTTTGGCGTGGCCTTGGCGTCGTTGTCTTCCAGAATGTGGACGGCCTTGCGCAGGGCGGACATGTGAGCGCGCACCGCTTCAGCCCCTTCAGGGCCGAGCATGCCTGTCAGTTCCTCCTGCGCGCGCTGCCAGGCCTGGTGAATTTCAATGACCTTCTCTTCGCCTGCCGGGGTCAGTACGGGCAAAACGGTTCGCCCTGCGGTTTCGCGCCGGCGGATCAGTCCGGCGGCTTCCAGCGGGCGCAGGTTGCGCGCGAGCGTCGAGCGGTCAATGCCGAGATAGCGGGCGATTGCGGAGGCGGACGGCGCGGTGCCATCGGCTATAACGGCGAGGAGCTGTGCCTGGGTCAGTTCCAGGCCGAGCCCGGCCATGGCGCGGTTGTAATGACGTGTCAGCAGATTCGCCGTGCGCCGGGCCGCGTGGCCGAAGCAGGTTCTGCCCATCTCGGCAAAGTCGATGGCTTTCAGGTCGGATGACATGTGTTGTAGGTACAACAAAATGAGAGGCGTCACAACTTGAAAGCGCGTGCGGCGGCCCCTGAAAGGGGGCGGGCACGCGATGCGGTGCGGAAAATTCCGTTTCGGGCGGCGCCGGTGAGTTGTCCACAGGCAGGGGCGATTCTCGGCTTAGCCTGAGGAAATGCATCGGCAAATGGTGACATTGGAGGGCCGGGCAGGCACTCTTGGAAACACGGTAACCGAAGTGAACGCCAGCGTTCGAAGCACCTGTTTCGAACGTCTTCCCGATTTTGTGCATTTCTTTGCAAAATCAGCGTTGACAGGGCAGGTCGTCATCTGCATAACACGCGCCACGGGATTGCTCGCCCCTTTCGGGCGGGTTCTCCGGTAAGCCATCCTGATCGCTTCGGCGTGAAGCAGGACGAGATGGAGGAGTGCCCGAGTGGCTAAAGGGGACGGACTGTAAATCCGTTGGCTATGCCTACGTTGGTTCGAATCCAACCTCCTCCACCATCGTACCTGTTTCTCTCGTTGTGCGGGTGTAGCTCAATGGTAGAGCAGCAGCCTTCCAAGCTGACGACGAGGGTTCGATTCCCTTCACCCGCTCCATCATGGGGCATACCGGAGTGTCCGGAACGGAAGGCTCTTTCGCCCGGAAATCCTGACATAAGTTCTACGGGAAGCAATTCGACGCTCGCGGATCTGTCCAAGGCGCCGGAGGGCGTCCCGCCTCGAGCCTGTATCGACCGAACCGAGTATTGGACAGAGAGCGACGCCGATGGCGAAGGAAAAATTTGAGCGCAACAAGCCGCACGTTAACATTGGCACGATTGGCCACGTTGACCACGGCAA
>NZ_JASHJI010000027.1 GCF_030733265.1 Roseibium sp. MMSF_3412
GGGGCGGCACGCGTTGGAACAATTCCGTCTGCAGTATGATGACGGCCCTGCAACTGCGCCGTCCCGGACCTGATCCGGGACCTGACTTCAGCAGAGAGGTTCGCTCCACCTCATCCTGAGGCGCACGCACGCGTGCGTCTCGAAGGACCGGCGGCACGTATTCTGCCATGTGGCCCATCCTTCGGGACAGCGCTGACGCGCTTCCTCAGGATGAGGGTTCTTTCTCAGGTATTGCTATCCCAAATAGGCGCATGTGAGATCAGAAGCGCTCCTTGAGTCGGTGGCGCTGGGGTGGGCTACACGCCCCAACCGTCATTCCAGACAAGTGAGGTGGAACCGAACGCTGATCTGGAACCCAGATTTCTGCTCGCGCCAGAGGCGCGTCATCTCAGGAAAGGTGTTTTCGGGTCTACTCCGCTCACACTGACATCCGGGTTCCGGATCAGCGCGCAGCTTGCGCTCCACTTGTCCGGAAAGACAGATCTTTCCACCCGGCCGCCTCCCCGGTCAAACGTGACCTGAGTGGCAAGCTCGGACACGGCAGTAGATCTGCGCGAACTTACCGCAGCCGCTGCTCCGTCTCCACATCGAAGAAGAACGCGGAAGACGGGTCGAAAGAGACCTCGACGTGCCCCTCCGCGACGGGCGCTTCCTCCCCCTTGGTTTCCACGATGATGCGCTCGCCTGTCGGACAGATCAGGTAGGAATAGGCGACACCGCCGAGCTGTTCGCAGAGGTCGACCGTGGCCCCTTCCGTGCTTGCGGCAATCTTCAGATGCTGCGGACGGACACCGACGAGAACTTTCTTGCCCTTTTCGGGGAGAGCAACCGTTGTCGGCACGCTGGCACCACCGAAGGCGGGCACCGACACGGCGCCCTCTTCTGCAACGCCCTCCACGAAGTTCATGCTCGGAGACCCGATGAACCCTGCAACGAACTTGTTGTCGGGATCTGAATAAAGTTTCATCGGCGAACCGACCTGTTCGATCCTGCCAGCGCGCAGCACGACGATCTTGTCGGCCAGCGTCATCGCCTCGACCTGGTCATGGGTCACGTAGATCATGGTCGCGCCGATATCCTTGTGCAGCCGCGCGATCTCGACGCGCATGTCGACACGCAGTTCGGCGTCAAGGTTGGAGAGCGGCTCGTCGAACAGGAACACTTCCGGCCCGCGCACGATCGCCCGGCCGATGGCCACGCGCTGACGCTGGCCGCCCGACAGCGCCTTCGGCTTGCGTTTCAGGTAGGGGTCGAGCTTCAGGATCCGGCTTGCCTCGCCGACCTTCTCGGCAATCTCCGCCTTGGGATGGCCGTTCATCTTCAGGCCGAACCCCATGTTTTCCTCGACGGACATGTGCGGGTAGAGCGCATAGGTCTGAAACACCATCGCCACGCCGCGCTCGGACGGGTCGAGTTTGGTCACGTCACGGCCGCCGATCTGGATGGTGCCGTCGCTGGTCTCTTCCAGACCCGCGATCATGCGCAGCAAGGTGGACTTGCCGCAGCCGGACGGGCCAACGAACACGCAGAATTCACCGTGTTCGATCTGAAGATCCACACCGTGGATGACTTGCAGGTCGGCATATTTCTTGACTGCTTTGGTCAGCGTGACGCCAGACATTTGCTTTCTTCTCCCTGGGAATTTCTTATGCGGGGAACTGCCAGTCTTCAACGGCTGCAGCAATTTCGGAAGCGGTTTTCAGAAGCACGGGCTGTACCTTTGAAAGCTCTTCCAGACCCTTTCGTGTGGTGGACGTGGTAACGGACAGCGCCCCGATCGGACGGCCCTTGGACGAGAGCACCGGCGCAGCGATGCAGACAATGCCGGGTTCGTGCTCCTCCCGGTCGAACGCGACACCCTGCCGCCGGATCTCTTCAAGGTCGGCTTTCAGTTCGGCCTCGCTGCTCAGCGTTGCCGGCGTGTAGCGGTAGAAGGATTGTTTCTTGATGGCCTCATCAAGCTCGGCCGGCTCGAGAAACGCCAGAAGCGCCTTGCCGACGCCGGTGCAGTAACCCGGGCCGATCTTTCCGGCCTGCGAGTACATGTCGATGGGATTGATTGCGTTTCTCTTGTCGACATAGAGCACCTGGCCGCCATCGAGCTGTGCGAGGTGGACGGTCTCCCCGACCTCCTCCGACAGCTTGCGCACAAACGGGCGCGCGATCGGCGCAATCGAGCTTTGCCGCCACGCGGCATGGGCCAGTCGGACGAGGCGGATGCCGAGCGAATAGGTCTGCTGCCCCTCGTCATAGGCAAGCATGCCCTGGCTCACCAGGGTCTGCAGCAAGCGGTACAGCGTCGCTTTGGGATGAACGCTGCCGGACAACAGTTCGGTGAAGCGGACCGGACGTCCGACGGCAGCGACCCTGTCGAGCACATCGAGCGCTTTGCCGACAGTTCCGTCGCCAGTGGCCTGCTTGTTCATGTTTTCCTCCATAGGCCCGTTTCTTTTCGCCGGACCTGTTGACAACTTAACCTGATCGCATCAAAGTATCAATATACAAAACCAAGTTTCACATAATGGAACCTAAAGGGAGGACACCATGCGTTCCATGTTGAAGACGTCCGCGGCTGCTTTTGCCATTCTGGCAGGCACGATGGGCGCTGTTTCTGCTGACGGCCTGACAGGCGATCTGAAAATCTTCCTCGACACATCCAACCCGGCGCCGCGGGCGACGATGGAACAGATGATCGAGCAGTTCCAGGCAAAGAACCCCGACCTCAACATCGAGACAACCGTTATCGATCGTGAGGCCTACAAGACCCAGATCCGTAACTTCCTGACGGCGAACGCGCCGGATGTCGCGACCTGGTACGCGGCCAACCGCATGCGTCCCTATGTCGAGGCAGGCCTCTTCGAGGATGTGTCCGATCTCTGGGCAGAGCCTGCGATCGCCGACAATCTGGCATCGACCAAAGGCGCCATGACCATCGACGGCAAGCAGTGGGGCGTTCCCTATACCTACTACCAGTGGGGCGTTTACTACCGCAAAGACATCTTCGACGAACTCGGCTTGAGCGAGCCGACAACGTGGGAAGAAGAAAAGGCCAACTGCCAGAAGATCATCGATGCCGGCAAGAAATGCTACACGATCGGCACCAAGTTCCTCTGGACCGCAGGCGGCTGGTTCGACTACCTGAACATGCGCACCAACGGTTTCGATTTCCACATGGATCTTTTGACCGGCAAGGCCTCCTGGCAGTCCGACGAAGTCCGCAAGACCTTCGCCAACTGGCGTGAACTCATCGACATGGGCGCATTCATCGACAACCACCAGACCTACAGCTGGCAGGAAGCCCTGCCGTTCATGGTCCAGGGCGATGCCGCAGCCTACCTGATGGGCAACTTCGCGGTCGCTCCGCTGCGCGACGCCGGCCTCACCGACGACCAGCTCGATTTCTACCAGTTCGTCGAAATCACGCCGGGCATCGAAAAGGCGGAAGACGCTCCGACCGACACCTTCCACATTCCGGCAAACGCCCAGAACAAGGAAGCAGCGCGCGAGTTCCTGCGCTTTGTCGTGTCGCCCGACGTTCAGACCGAAATCAACAACGGCAAGAACCTCGGCCAGTTGCCGGTCAACGCCCAGTCTTCGGTTGACGACGACAAGTTCCTCGTCGAGGGCTTCGAGATGCTCTCCACCAATTCGCCCGGTGGTGTTGCCCAGTTCTTCGACCGTGATGCACCGGCTGAAATGGCGAAGGTCGCCATGGAAGGCCTGCAGGAATTCATGGTCAAGCCGGACAACCTGGACAAGATCCTGGCCCGTCTGGATCGCGCCCGCGAGCGCATCTACAAGTAAGTTCCGCGTGACGGAGCCGGACAGGGTGCGCTTGCACCCTGTCCCCATTAATGGTCCCGGTAGCCACATCCTGAAGAGGCAAACATGGCCCAAGAGTCCGTTGCCCAAGACCACCAGAGCTCGTGGTGGCACAGAAACCAGCAGCAGCTGACACCATGGCTGTTCCTGGCTCCAGGAATCCTGTTCTTCCTGTTTTACGTGATCTTCCCGATCTTCCAGTCCTTCAACCTGTCGCTCTACGAATGGGACGGGCTCGGCAAGGCGGAATATGTCGGCCTCTACAACTACGAAGAACTCTATTGGGATGAGGCGTTCTATACGTCTCTGAAAAACAACGTAATCTGGCTGCTGCTTTATCTTCTTGCGATCCCGGCCGGCCTCTTCATTGCCCTGTTCCTCAACCAGACGGTCACCGGAATTCGGCTCTATAAATCCCTGTTCTTTTTCCCGTTCGTCATCTCACAGGTTGTCGTCGGTCTCGTGTTCACGTGGTTCTACGATCCGACCTTCGGCATTCTCAACGTGTTGCTCGGCGCGGTCGGCCTGCCGCCGATGAACGTTCTCGGTGACGAGAACTGGGTGACGGTCGGCATCATCGTTGCGGGTCTCTGGCCGCAGACGGCCTATTGCATGATCCTCTATCTGACGGGTCTCAATGCGGTCGATCCGGAGCAGATCGAAGCCGGACGCCTTGACGGTGCCAAGGGTTGGAAAATGCTCTGGTACATCATCGTTCCGCAGCTGCGCCCCGCCACCTTCATTGCCTTCGTCGTCACGATTATCGGAGCGCTGCGCTCGTTCGACCTGATCTCGGTCATGACCAATGGCGGCCCCTTCGGCGCCAGCCGCGTTCTCAGCTTCTACATGTTCGAAGTCGCCCTTTCCGAATACGGGTTCCGCATGGGCTATGGCGCTGCCATCGCCGTCGTCCTGTTCCTGATCATGCTGGCCTTCATCGCCTACTTCCTGTGGTCGATGTACAAAGAAGAAAAGGCGCGCTGAGATGTTTCCGACACCGATCGAACGCACACCGCGCTCCTGGCAGGTCACCTATCAGGCATTCCTGCCGCTGGCGCTGATCCTATGGCTGCTGCCGCTCATTGCCGTTGCCATCTTCTCCGTCAAGCCGGACTCCGATTTTGCCAATGCGAACTATTGGGGCTGGCCCTCCGAGTTCAAGGGTTTCACCAACTACTGGCTGGTGTTCACCGCGTCGGACATGCCGCAATATCTCCTGAACTCCTTCAAGATCACGATCCCGACGGTGATCGGTGCCGTTGCGCTTTCCTGCATGACCGGCTTCGCGCTCGGCATCTACAAGTTCAAGGCGAATATCTGGATCTTCTTCATGTTCGTCGCCGGCAATTTCGTGCCGTTCCAGATCCTCATGGTGCCGGTTCGCGACCTGACGCTGCAACTGGGTCTCTACAACACCATCACCGGCCTCGTCCTGTTTCATGTCGCGTTTCAGACCGGTTTCTGCACCCTGTTCATGCGCAATTTCATCCGCGCCCTCCCCTTCGAGCTCATCGAGGCGGCGCGTGTTGAAGGCATTTCGGAATGGCGGATTTTCTGGTTCGTGGTCCTGCCGCTGATGAAGCCTGCGATCGCGGCCCTTGCCGTGCTCATGTTCACCTTCATCTGGAACGACTACTTCTGGGCGATCGTGCTGACACAGGGCGTTGAGAGCCAGCCGGTCACGGCGGGGATCACCTCCTTCAACGCACAATACCGTGCCGCTTATCACCTGATGAGCGCGGGCTCCATCGTCGCGGCTCTGCCGCCGGTCGCAATGTTCTTTCTGATGCAACGGCACTTCATCGCCGGTCTGACACTCGGGGCTGTGAAATGATCGGCCTTCGCAAGGCCGGTCTGGACACAAGAGAGAGTGCGGGAGTCTTGGGAATGCAGGCGAAGACCTGGCATCTAGGCGATTCTCATCAGAGCCTGGTTCTGGCCAGCTTTGCCGATACCTTGCCCGAGGTGGTTTACTGGGGCCCTCCGCTTCCCGATACCGAGGACTTGAAGCAGCTTGCCGCCGCCTCGGCCACCGATGTCACCGGCGGCATGGTGGACAGGAACGCCCCGATCAGCCTCTGCCCGGAAGCCTCGCAGACCTTCCCCGGGCAGATTGGCCTGACGGGACGCGATCCGGAAGGCCGGACACTTGCACCGCAATTCCGTTTCGAAAGCGAAGCCTCAACTTCGCATGGCCTGACCCTGACCTATGCCGACAGCCAACACGATCTCAACCTCATTTTCGAGCTTTCTCTGACACCGGGGACCTCGCTCTTCCGGATGCAGACGCGCCTTGAAACTGCGCGGGAGATCACGGTCGACTGGCTCGCCGCACCGGTTCTCCCAATACCGGCTCACACCGGTGAAATGATCGAGTTTTCGGGCCGCTGGTGCGCGGAGTTTCAGACACGAAGACTGCCCTTTGCTCCGGGTGCACGGATGCGCGACAACCGGACGGGCCGGTCGGACCATGCCCATTTCCCCGCGCTGATCGCCTGCTCCTCAGCCACCAGCAACACCGGCGGCGAAGCCTACGCGTTTCACTATGGCTGGTCGGGCGGACACCGGATGGTTGCCGAGGAACTTGCCGACGGCAGGCGCCAGGTGCAGTTCGGACACGCGTCGGCGAGCATGAAAAAGGGTCGCTCCTTCAGCACCGCGCCCCTCTTTGCCACTTATTCCGCTTCAGGTTTCAACGGCGCGGCGATCCGCTTCCAGAGACACCTGCGCGAGAACATCGTGGTCGGCGCAAGAGAGCCCCGTCCCGTGCACTACAACTGCTGGGAAGCGGTTTACTTCGATCACGATCTTGAAGAACTCAAGGCAATCGCAACCAGGGCGGCGGGCCTGGGGGCCGAGCGTTTTGTACTTGATGACGGCTGGTTCGGACTGAGGGACGACGACACGTCTTCCCTTGGCGACTGGGTGATCGACAAACGGAAATACCCGGACGGACTGACACCGCTCATCGCTCATGTCAAAGCGCTCGGCCTCGAATTCGGGATCTGGTTCGAGCCTGAAATGATCAACGAGGACAGCGAGCTGTTCAGGGCTCGTCCGGACTGGGTTCTTGGCTCGCCGGACCAGGTCAGGGGACGTCAGCAGCTCGTTCTTGACTTGGCGCGCGAAGACGTGCGCGCCTATCTCTACGACTGCATCGCGCCGGTCCTGGCCCAGAACGACATCGGCTACATCAAATGGGATCACAACAGGGTGCTTCCGGTGGTCGACGCGGCCCAGACCGAAGGCGTTTACGCCCTCATCGACAGGCTGCGCGCCGATTTTCCCCATGTCGAAATCGAAAGCTGCGCATCCGGTGGCGGCCGGATCGATTTCGGCATTCTGGAACGGACGCAAAGGGTCTGGCTTTCGGACAGCAACGACGCCCTGGAACGCCAGCGCATTCAGCACGAGGCCGCGCTGTTCCTGCCGGCGTCGGTTACCGGCTCACATGTCGGACCGCGCGTCAGTCACACATCCGGGCGCACGCTCAACATGTCGCTGCGCGCCTGGACCGCGGCCCAACGGTACCTGGGCTTCGAGATGGACCCGCGCGAACTCTCCGACGAGGAAATCGCGACCCTGAAGGAAGTCACCGGCTGGTGGAAGGCGAACCGGAACTGGATGATGCGTGCCGACATTCTGCGGCTCGATGTGTCCGACCCGGCCATGATCGCGGAACAGCAACTGGCCGAGGATGGTGAGAGATTTGTGGTGTTCGCAGCGCTTCTGCGGACGTCGGACCCGATCCTGCAGCAGCCGGTGCGCCTGACAGGCCTTGATGCCGGCGCAAGCTACAGGATCAATCTGGTCAATCGCGAGGACGCGCCCGGTCTGTCCCGCGGCGCACCTCTCCTGAAAGAAAACACCCTGGTGGCAAGCGGACAATACCTGATGTCACACGGCCTCATTCTGCCCTGGCGCTTCCCGGAATCGATCTGGGTCATCGAGGGCCAGAGGCAATAATACGGAAAGACGCCGCCGGACACCGGGCTCGGGTCTGCCGCGGCACGAAAAGAGGAAGCGTCTGATGCACGCAAACTATCCGGACCTCAAGGGAAGGTCGGTCTTTATCACCGGTGGCGGCTCGGGAATCGGCGCGGCCCTCACGAGCGGTTTCCTGGCGCAGGGCGCACGGGTTGCCTTCGTCCAGCGCTCGGACGCGAGCGAATTCTGCGACGAGATGGAGCGCCTGCACTCCAACCGTCCTGTCTATCTGCCGTGCGACATTTCCAACATCGCCGAACTGAAAGGGGCCATGGACAAGGCGGCCGAGGCGCATGGTCCGATCACGGTCCTCGTCAACAACGCGGCCAATGACAAGCGCCACGCCACCGAGGAAGTCGACGAGGAGTTCTGGGACTGGTCCCAATCGATCAACCTCAAGGCCTATTTTTTCGCCTGTCAGCATGTCATCGCGGGCATGCGCGCGGCGGGTGGCGGATCTATCGTCAACTTCACGTCGATTTCTTACATGATGGGAAATGCAGGCTACGCCGCCTATACCACCGCCAATTCCGGTATCAACGGCATGACACGCAGCCTGGCGAGGGAATTCGGCCCGGACAATATCCGCGTCAATGCGATTGCTCCCGGCTGGGTACTGACGCAAAGACAGAAAGATCTCTGGGTAACACCGGAGGCACTCGCCGCTCATATCGACCGGCAGTGCCTCAAGTTTGAATTGTCACCCGAAGATATGGTTGACCCGGTCCTGTTCCTTGCGGCAAAGACCAGCCATGGAATGACCGGTCAGTCGCTTGTGGTTGACGGCGGAGTAGTGGTGACGGGATGAGCCTCAAGGCAAAAGCGGACTGGATCGCGGTGGATTGGGGCACAACCAATCTGCGCGTCTGGGCGCTTGATTCTCGCGATGAAATTCTGGCCCACCGCAGTTCCGGCAAAGGCATGAGCAGTCTTGCGCGCGCCGAGTTCGAACCGGCATTGCTGACACTTGTCGAAGACCTTGTTGCCCCAGGCACCAGGACCCCGGTGATCATTTGCGGCATGGCGGGGTCGCGCCAGGGCTGGGCGGAAGCGCCCTACAAGTCCACACCCTGCTCGCCTCCCGAACTCAGGGACGCAACTATTGTCGAGACGGCAGATCGCCGTCTGGACGTTCGCATACTTCCCGGCATCAAGCAGACCGAGCCTGCCGATGTCATGAGAGGGGAAGAAACCCAGATCGCCGGGTTCCTGGTGGCAAATCCCGGTCATTCGGGCACCCTTTGTCTGCCGGGCACGCACACCAAATGGGTTTCCTTGAAAGACGGCGTTGTCGAACATTTCAGGACCTGCATGAGCGGGGAACTGTTTGCGCTCATGACCCGGCATTCAGTCCTGCGCCACAGTGTCGGCTCCCAGGACATGGACGAAACCGCATTCGCAAATGCCGTTCAGGAGGTTAACGGACAACCGCATGTGTTTGCGGCGAGCCTGTTCGGCATTCGTGCATCGGGTCTTGTCGCCGACATGCCGGCCGACACCGCAAGAGGTCGCCTTTCCGGTCTACTGATCGGCGCCGAAATCGCCGCTGTGCGGGATGATTTCGATCTGGCGTCCGTCTCCCTGCTCGGTAGTGATCACATCGCCAGGGCCTACCAGGCCGCGCTCGGCGAACTCGGGCACACCGCCTCGCTGCTGGACGCCGAATCGACGACGCTGAACGGTCTTGCACTGGCACACTCAACTTATTCGAAAGTTTCCTCATGAGCCGAAACCTGATCGCCATATTGAGGGGTCTGACCCCGCAGGAGGCTTTGCCCGTTACCGAGTGCCTCATTGAAGCAGGCATCACCCGGATCGAAGTCCCGCTCAACTCACCCGAGCCGCTGAAAAGCATCGAGGCCATGGCGAAGACATTCGCAGGCCGCGCTGAAATCGGCGCAGGCACGGTTCTTTCTCCGGATGAGGTGCTTCAGGTCAAGGCCGCTGGCGGCACTCTGGTCGTATCGCCTGACTGCAACCCGGATGTGATCCTCGCCACGAAGGCGGAAGACATGTCGTCCTTTCCCGGCGTCATGACACCGAGCGAGTGCTTCACCGCATTGCGCAATGGTGCCGACGGACTGAAATTTTTCCCGGCGTCCCTGATCGGACCCGACGGACTGAAAGCCATGCTGGCCGTGCTTCCGAAAGGAACCGCGACCTATGCGGTCGGCGGCGCCGGTCCGGACAATTTCGCTGCCTGGCTTGGAGCCGGTGCGACCGGTTTCGGGATCGGGACCGCACTCTTCAAACCGGGCCTGACCGTTCCTGAGATCAGGGACCGTGCCACGCAGATCGTCAAGGGCTATGACGATGCACAGTCGGCGATTGGATAACTGACATGAGTAACGTCTTCGATGAGCGCCGCTGCGTTCTGGGTGAAGGGCCGCTCTGGCACCCTGAACGCCAGCAGCTGTTCTGGTTCGACATCCTGAGCAAGAAGATGATGACCCGCGAAAACGGCAGCGCCGGAAGCTGGGAGTTCGACGAGTACGTTTCTGCCGCGGGCTGGGTCAGCAAATCGGAAATGGTCATTGCAAGCGCGAGCCAGATCTTCCTGTTCAATCTCGACACCGGGGCTAAGACAAAGCTTTGCGATCTCGAAGCTGACGACCCGGTGACGCGATCGAATGACGGACGCGCCGACCCGAAGGGTGGTTTCTGGATCGGCACGATGGGGATCAATGCCGAGCAGGGCAAGGGATCGATCTATCGCTTCTACAAGGGAGAACTGCGGCGGCTCTACAGCGGCATCACGATCTCCAACGCAATCTGTTTTTCCCCGGACGGGCAAACGGCGTGTTTCGCCGATACCGCGACCCAGAGCATTCAGCAAGTGACCCTTGATGCGGAGGGCTGGCCAAACGGCACGCCAACACTTTTTGCGGACTTCTCGAACGAGGATCTCAATCCCGACGGGGCCGTGATCGATACCGAAGGTTACTTGTGGAACGCACAATGGGGTGCAAACCGGGTAGCCAGATATGCGCCCAACGGCGACTTTGTCGACGAAATCTCCTTCACCGCGCGCCAGGTGTCCTGTCCGGCTTTCGGAGGCGCAGACCTCGGAACCCTCTTCGCCACAACGGCAGCCGAGGGACTGGATGGCAACTTCGAAGGCAAGACTTATTTCGCGCAGACATCCGCAGTTGGTCAGCCGGAAAACCGCGTCATTCTTTGAATACATTTGGCTGTCAACGAAACGGGTAGGCTGGATCACGCGCCGCGCTGTTCCGACCTGTCGCAAAGCGGCATGACCCGAAATGCGGTCCGGGTGCATTTGCCCGGCCCGGCACGACAAGCAAGACGAGAGCAAACATGAAGCGCACGCTTGGGACCTGCTACTATCCGGAACACTGGCCGGAAGAAATGTGGGAAGCCGATGCCCGGCGCATGGTGGACGCGGGCCTGACCTGGGTTCGAATCGGCGAATTCGCCTGGTCGAAGCTGGAACCCTCCCCCGGTGAACTGAGCTTCGACTGGCTCGACCGCGCAATCGGTGTGCTGGGAACGGCCGGCTTGAAGGTTGTGCTCGGCACGCCCACGGCAACACCTCCAATATGGCTGCTGAAAAAGCATCCGGACATGGTCGCCCTGGATGCTGATGGCAAGGCGCGCGGTTTCGGTTCAAGACGGCACTATTGTTTCTCGCACGAAGGCTATCGTGCGGAATGTGACCGGATCGTCCGCCTGTTTGCCGAACGCTACGGCGCGAACAGCCATGTCGGCGCCTGGCAGACCGACAATGAATATGGCTGCCACGACACCACACTTTCCTATTCGCCTGCCGCGCTCGCTGCCTTCCGGGCCTGGCTTGCGAACAGATACGGCACCATCGAAGCGCTCAACCGCGCCTGGGGCAATGTGTTCTGGTCGATGGAATATGGCTCCTTCGATGACATCGGCCTGCCGAACCTGACCGTCACCGAGCCCAATCCTTCGCACATGCTGGCCTTCCGGCGGTTTTCCTCCGACCAGGTGGCAAGTTTCAACAGGCAGCAGGTGGACATCATCCGGCAGCATTCGAGCGCCCCTGTCAGCCACAATTTCATGGGCCGGATCACCGAGTTCGATCATTTCAAGGTGGGCGATGATCTGGATATCGCGACCTGGGACAGTTATCCGCTCGGGTTTCTGGAAGACCGGGTCGGTGCCGATGATGCGCATCAGCGTAGCTTTGCGCGCCAGGGAGACCCGGATTTTCAGGCCTTTCACCACGATCTCTACCGGTCCGTCGGCAAGGGGCGCTGGTGGGTCATGGAGCAGCAGCCTGGCCCCGTCAACTGGGCTCCCTACAATCCTGCGCCCCTGCCCGGCATGATGCGTCTGTGGGCCTGGGAAGCCTATGCCCACGGAGCGGAAGCGGTCTGCTATTTCCGCTGGCGCCAGGCACCCTTCGCGCAGGAACAGATGCATGCCGGCATGCTGCGCCCCGACAACGCCGACGCACCGGCTCTCATTGAAGCCCGCCAGGTGGCCGATGAACTCCGGGGGACCAGCGATGTTTCGGTCAAACAGGCCCCGGTTGCCCTCATCTTCGACTATGACGCCGACTTTGCCTGGGCCACCCAGCCGCATGGCGCCGGGCTGAACTATTTTCAGGTTGTGTTCGACGCCTATAGAGCGCTGCGCAAACTGGGCCTTTCCGTCGATATCCTGCGGGCGCAGACACGTGATTTTTCAGGCTACGGCATCGTCGCAGCACCCGGCATGATCTATATGCCGCACGATCTGAAACGCGCACTCGCCGAGGCAGACGCGGAGATCGTGCTTGGACCCCGTTCTGCTGCACGCAATGCCGACATGGTCATCCCGGTGCCGCTACCGCCGGACATGCCGGATCTCGACGTGACCGTTGCGCGCGTTGAAAGCACGCGCCCCGACATGCCGATGCCGCTCAGGGGCGGTGGACATTTCATCGGATACCGTGAAGAGCTGGAAGGCTCCGCTGACGTGATTTTCGAACTGGAAGACGGCCATCCCGCCGTCATGTGCTCCGACAACCTGACCTATGTCGGCGGATGGTGCGATGATGCTGCATGGGCGCGCCTCTTCAAGGAACTGTGCCGAAAGGCCCGGATTGAAACAATGGACCTTTCCGGTGGTGTACGCTGCCGCGATGCCGGCGATCTCAGGATCTGGACGAACTACGGCGCTGAAGCGGCGGATACCCCGGCCGGGCGGATCGCGGCTGCCGGGGTTCTGTTTGAAGAACTTTGATGCGGTCAACTCCAACGCCGCCTGAGCTGTAAGTCGGGATACTGATTTTTCCAAGAGATTGTCATCCCGGTTTGCCGCACGAGCGGCAAGACCGGGATCCAGTATTCCGAGTAGCCGGCAATCGGAAAAAACACATCGATAAGTGTTTACTAGGTTCCGGCCTTCCGCTTCGCTCCAGCCGGAATGACAACATCACGCGAGAGAGCAAGTCCGCTGTCGCCTCTTTGGGTGTCATTTGCGCAAATCAGTGAAAGCCTGGAACCCATTCGTTTTGCAGTTAACGAGGCTCGCCTGAAACTCTGTGCCGTCCTCAGGCCGCCTCGCCTTGGGTGAGCTGCCGGATGATCGCAGCGTAGTTGTCGACACCTTGCGCGCCTGACACGAGGTGACGGCGTTCGAAGATCACAGCCGGGACGCCATGAATGCCGTTCTGCGTCCAGAAGCTTTCCTCCTGGCGCACCTGATCCGCATAGCGGCCATCCTCCAGCACCTTCAGCGCCTCGGCGCGGTCAAGGCCCACGGCTTCCGCCACATTGGCCAGGATGTCATCCTCGTTCAGGTTTTTGCGGTCCTGGAAGTAAGCTTCGAACAACGCCATCTTCAGCGCGTGTTCCTTGCCTTCCGAAGCCGCCCAGTGAATCAGTTGATGCGCCTTGAACGTGTTCACCATGCGCATGTCATCCGTGAACCTGAAATCGAACCCGAGGCCGGACCCGATCTCTGTCAGGCGTTCACGCGCCTCCTGGGACTGTTCCCGGCTCGTGCCGTATTTGCGCATGATGTGCTCACGCAGGTTCTCGCCTTCGTCCGGCATTTCCGGATTGAGCTCGAACGGATGCCATTTGACCGCGGCAGACACACCTGTCTGCGCAATCGCGGCTTCCAGCTGCTTGAAGCCGACGATGCACCACGGGCAGACGACATCCGACACGATGTCGATCTGCAGAACATTTTCCATGTCGAGATCGGATAGGTCAGCCACGGTTTTCTTCTCCTTCCGGCGTCAATCCCAGGGTCGCATCGCTTTTCGGAGGCGGATTCCAGCCCCGTTCCGTGCGTTCGTGGCGTTCCTCGCCCCGGTCGACCCTCATAATGTCAAACAGCGTTTCCGCATGCGCGCGCATTGCGTCGATATAGGATTTGTCGACACCACCGTCATTGTAGTTCTCGCGAAGATCATCCAGCATCGCGAAGTCGTGATTGCGGAATTCCTTGGCCTTGGTCTGCGCCCGGAACGGATGGCTTCCAAGCTCGACGAGTGCCTGCTTTCCAAGCGCCAGCGCGCCCTCGAAAACTTCGCGCTCGGCCACATGCGCACCGACATTTTCCAATTCGTAAACGTGGTGGCGGTCGCGTGCACGCGCCAGGATCTTGACCTTCGGATAGGTTTTGGCGACATGCTCGACCACAAGTGTCTGCTTGTCGCGGTCATCGATCGCGGCAATGAACAGGTCCGCTTCCCCGACCCCTGCCGTGTGCAGAAGATCGGGCCGTGTGGCATCTCCATAAAATGTCCGGATGCCGACCTTGCTGAGGTTTTCAACCGTCTGCGGATCGTGGTCCAGAATGACGACATCGTAGCCACTGGTCAGCAGAAGCCGTCCGACGATCTGGCCGAAGCGTCCCATGCCGACGATCACCACGCGGCCCTTGCTGTCGACCACGTCCGGTTCCCGGTCCGACCTGGAGGCGGCGCGTGGTGCGATCACCTTTTCATAGAGAATGAACAGCGCCGGTGTCAGCAGCATCGAGATGGCAACGACAAGCGTCATTGTCTGCAGGAGACTTTGCTCAAGCGCGCCGGAACTGCTCGCAAACCCGAACAGTACGAACGCGAACTCGCCGGCCTGGGCAAGCCCGAGCGCAAACAGCCAGCGATCCGGTCCGTCAAGGCGGAACAGCGTGCCAAGGGCAAACAGGAGCGCGAACTTGACGGCCATCAGCCCGAGCGCCAGCCCGAAAATGGTGACGGGTGCGCCAAACAGGAGGTTGAAGTCGATACCCGCGCCGACAGTCAGGAAAAACAGCCCGAGCAGCAACCCTTTGAAAGGTTCGATATCGCTTTCCAGTTCATGCCGGTAATCGCTGTCGGACAGGACAACACCGGCGAGGAACGTCCCGAGCGCCGGCGACAGGCCGACGAAATCCATCAGGAGCGCGATCCCGATCACGAGCAGGAGCGCGGTCGCGGTAAAGATTTCGCGCAGATGCGCTTCGGCGATAAACCGGAAAACCGGCCTCAGCAGATGCCGGCCCGCAACGATAATCGCAATGATCACCGCGATGATCACCAGCGCCTGCGCCCAACCCGGCAGCGCAGCGAGCGCTTCGCCGCCATGTGCCCCGCCTCCCTCATGTCCGCCATGCCCGTGACCGTCTGAATGCGCCGCGCCGCCACCGGTGGCGTGACCGACGGCGAGGAGCGGCAGGATTGCCAGCATCGGGATGACGGCAATGTCCTGTGTCAGCAGAACGGAAAACGAACTCTGTCCGCCCTGGGTCTTGAGCCAGCCCTTTTCGTTGAGGGTCTGAAGCACGATTGCGGTCGAGGACAAGGCGAGGATCATTCCAAGCGCGAGTGCTGCCTGCCAGGCGAGGCCGAAGGCAAGGGCGATCCCGGCAAGGACGGCGGTGGTTCCGACAACCTGCAATCCGCCAAGGCCAATCAGTTGCTTGCGCATCTTCCAGAGCACGGCGGGCTGAAGTTCCAGACCGACCAGGAACAGCATCATCACCACGCCGAACTCGGCGAAGTGCTGCACCTCCGTCGTCTCTGAACCGACGATCCCCAGGACCGGCCCGATGACGACACCGGCAATCAGATATCCCAGAACCGAGCCGAGACCGAGCCGGTTGGCAATCGGCACGGCGATCACGGCCGCACAAAGATAGACAAAAGCGTCGCTGAGAAGCTCCATCAGACAGGCTCCCCTTTGAGAATGAATTCATAAAGGTCTTCGGTCAGCACATCGGCCCTCGCCGCCTTCTTCAGATCGAGGCGCTCGGCAACGAGCGCCTTGAGCAAGTCGTCATAGGCGTTGCGGTGCACGTCGAGACGCCCTTCTTCCACGGCGCGCCCGGCACCGAAAAGAACGAAAGGCGCGAGATAGGTCATCCGGCAGAGATCCGCGGTCTTTTCAAACGGCGCCAGCAGGCTGCGCAGGTCGGCGTGGTTCATGCCTTCTTCCGAGTAGGCCGCCGACTTGGCACCCGTCGTCACTGCGTTCAAAAAGACCTTGTCGTCCAGCGCGTGCCCGTGCTGGCCGTATGCAAACCCGTATTCCAGAACGAGGTCCTGCCATTCCTTCATGATCGAAGGCGCGGAGTACCAGTAGAGCGGGTGCTGGAAAATGACGACGTCATGCTCGGTGAGCTGCGCCTGCTCGGCATCGACATCGATGTTGAAATCCGGATAGCGCGCATAAAGATCAACGGCCGTGACGCCCTGAACGGCCTTCGCCGTCTCGAACATGGGATAGTTGACCTCTGACCTGTCCGGTCTCGGATGTGCAAATAGTACCAGTACCTTGGCCAAGAGTTCCCCCGTCCGCCGAAATGAAACCAGGCGGCATCGCCGCCCGGTTGAAGATATTCCTGTCCTCGTCCCGGGAAAGACCGTACGGTCTGCGTCACAGGATGAGGGTCTGACATTTACCCGCGCCATCACCGGTTTTCCGGCTCAGGTTAATCGAGCCGAGCCCTCTTCGATAGAGGTTACGCGTCCTTCACGTCACTGGCAAAACGCGCCGCATTTTCCTTCACGAATTCGGTCTCGTCCGCCTGCCCCCAGAAGGCCGGTTGCGCCTTCGGTATCGTGAGCGCCCTTTGAACCGCAGGGCGCGCATCGATGCGGTCGAACCACGCCTTGAGGTGATCAAGCCCTTCCACCGACACCTTTGCCCAGACATAGGCCCGCGCCCAGGGATAGGTCGCCATATCCGCAATCGTGTAGTCATCGCCCGCAAGCCAGGCACGGCCTTCAAGCCGTGTATTCAGCACCTCAAGCAGACGGCGGGTCTCATCGACATACCGTTTGATCGAGAAAGGTTCTTCCTGCCCGTTGGGTGCCGCGATCCTCTGGAAATACATCGCCTGCCCCATCATCGGACCGATCCCGCCCATCTGGAACATGAGCCACTGAAGCGTTTCCGACTTTGCATTCGGCTCATCCGGAAGGAACCGTCCGTATTTCTCCGCGAGGTACCACAGGATCGCTCCGCTTTCGAAAACCGGGAAATCTGCGTTGCCCCGATCCACGATGGTCGGGATCCGGCCGTTCGGATTGAGCTTGAGATAGTCCGGTGCCTTCTGTTCCTTCTTCGCAAAATCGATGAAGGTCAGGTCATAGGGGACACCGGCTTCCTCCAGAAAGATGACCGGTTTGTAGCCGTTCATCGTCGCTGCGGTGTAAAGGTGGATATGAAGCTGCGACATTCGAATTCCTCCCCGGAAACGGATGGGGCTGGTGAGTGTTGATGATCAGGACATTCGCCATGGTTGGCTCAACCCCTCAGCTCTGCTGCCGCTGGTGCGGCCGCGTCTTGATTTCCGCAAAGAGATGAGGGACAAGGTAACAAAAATCAACCAGTATACTTTTTGTAACCTTAAAAGAGAATTGGAGGTCCGGGATGACAGGACGCCTCGCAACGGTCGGCAGGAGCAGAGTTGTTCTGGAGGCATGCACCGAACCGTGCCCGATCGAACGCGGTATGCGTATACTCGGCGGCAAATGGACCGGTTCCATCTTGTGGCACCTGAAAGACGGTCCGGTGCGCTTCAATGACCTGTCGCGGATGCTGGGCGCTGCCAGCAAAAAGATGATTGCCGAGCGCCTGAAGCAGCTTGAGGCGCGCCGTCTGGTGTCACGGAACGTGCTCCGGACAGCGCCCGTATCAGTGGAATATGAAATTACGGAATTCGGTGCGACGGCTCTTAAATTCCTGGACGAACTCAGGATCTGGAGCGAGACCCTGCCGCAGGATCAGATGGAACCGACCTGAACCCGGTTCCCGGTCTCGCCACTCTTCGCAATCGCATGAATGACGGCTTCGAAATGCAGGGACTCCCGGAAGGACGGCAATGCATCCCGATCTTCGATGATTGCCCGCAGGAACTCGTGCACTTCGATAACCTTGAGATCATTGAAACCAAGCTGATGCCCCGCCGCCGGCACGAACTGACCGTAAGGCGGGTGGGCCGGCCCGCTCAGCAGCGTCTTGAACCCCTGCTCGGAAAGCGGGCCCCGGTTCCGGTAAAGGCGCAGTTCGTTCATGCGCTCCTGGTCGAAGGTGATCATGCCTTCGGTTCCGTGCACTTCAAACCCGATGTAGCTTTTGCGCCCCCATGCGCTGCGAGATGTCGAGACAACACCATGCACACCGTTTTCGAAGGTGAGCAATGCGGAGGCAATATCCTCGTTTTCAACCTCCCGGCGCTCGCTTGACCCGTCTCCGAGCGGCCGCGTGGCGTGGACGGTCCTGGTTTCGGCGATCAGGCTTTCAACCGGTCCGACCAGTGCCGTGGCCAGCGAAATCAGGTGGCAACCGAGATCTCCAAGCGTGCCAAGACCTGCGTCTGCTTTTGTGGCCCGCCAGGTCCAGGCAAGCTCGGGGTCTGCCTGATAGTCTTCGTCGACCATCCCGCGAAAATGCACGATCCGCCCGATCGCACCGTCTGCGATAAGTTTCTGCGCGTGCCGGAAGGCGGGATTGTGCAGGTAGTTGTATCCGACGATCGTCCTGGCGCCGGTTTCCCCGGCAAGCATCAGCATGGACCTCGCATCTTCAAGGGTAAGCGCCATCGGCTTTTCCAGATGCACATGCTTGCCGGCCGCAAGAGCGGCCATGGCCATGTCCTTGTGCACCTTGTTGGGCGTGGTGATGCAGACAATGTCGACTTTCGGGTCGGCAACAAGATCCCGCCAGTCGTCTGTTCCACGCGCAAATCCGAACTGGTCGGCGAAGCCGGCCGCCTTGTCGGCCGGAACATCGCACAAAACTTCCAGACGTGTGCGGGGCACATCGCCGAAGACCGCACGCACCGAGCCATAAGCCAATGCGTGGCACTTCCCCATGAAGCCTGTGCCGATCAGTCCGATGCCGAGGCTGTCCATTTGCTGCAATCCTTTGTGCGATCCGGGAGATCTGCGAATTCACCCCGGGAACGGCCTCGGGTCCTTTTCACGGGACGGGCGGCATTCCTTGAAACTCAGATTTCGTCGACGCCGACAGACCGGCGTTCAGCCACCGACTTGAGCGCGGCCTCCGCGAGCAGCAGTGCTTTCAGGCCATCATCGCCGGACGGGTGCGGCGGTGTCTTGCTCCCGATTGCCTTGACGAAAGCCGCAATCTCGGCGGCGTAGGCGTCGGTATAACGGGTCATGAAGAAGTCATGCAGAGGCGGGCGGACAAAGCCCGCATCCGTCGCGACCTCGATCCCGACCGGCCGCTGATTTTCCGCGGCAACAGCGCCTTTCGAGCCATGCACCTCGATCCGCTGGTCGTATCCATAGGTCGCCCGGCGCGAATTGGAGATGGAACACTGCTTGCCGGATCCGGTCGTCAGCACGACCGTCGCGCTGTCATAGTCGCCGAGCTTGCCGATCTCCGGGTCCACCAGGACCGAGCCGGTCGCGTAAACAGTGGACACTTCCTCGCCGAGCAGAAACCGCGCCATGTCGAAATCATGAATGGTCATGTCCCGGAAGATACCGCCGGAGACCTGGATATAGGTGCCGGGAGGCGGGCCCGGATCGCGCGAGGTGATGTGCA
Organism: Roseibium sp. MMSF_3412; assembly: GCF_030733265.1. Lineage (GTDB taxonomy): Bacteria > Pseudomonadota > Alphaproteobacteria > Rhizobiales > Stappiaceae > Roseibium. The sequence goes on from NZ_JASHJI010000027.1 coordinate 19,800, forward strand.
CCATCTCGACATCGCCGACAAGACCCTCGTCGATCGCATCGCGGACCGCCTTGAAATGCGGATCGAAGCGCCGGTTGAAGCCGATCATCAACGTTGCGCCCAGTTCTTCGACGGTCGCGAGACAGGCCTTAACCCTTTCCACGGAAAGATCGATCGGCTTTTCGCAAAACACCGCCTTGCCGACCCTGGCAAATTGCTCGATCAGATCCGCGTGCGTGTCGGTGGGCGTGCAGATCACCACCGCATCGATGTCGTCCGCCGCGGCGATCTCATCAATCGTGTTCACCCGCGCCCCGTGGGCACCGGCGAGCGCTTCGGCCGCTTCGACAAAAACATCGGCAACCGAAACCAGCACCGCCCCTTCGACGGCAGATAGTGCCTTGGCATGCGCCTTGCCGATACGCCCGGCTCCAAGCAGCCCTATTCTGACAGTCATGTTTTCCTCCCGAAGATACGGTACCTGCGCGGCCTCAATCGCCACCTTGTCATTTTAGAATAAAAATTCCAAAATCATTTTCATCGGAATGTGTCAAGTAAGAAAAGAAGATCGACATGAGTGAGCCAAGTCCCGGCCCGGGATCCGCCAGCCCAACACCGGAGTCGATGGATGCCTTTTTCCGGCGGCTGGGGAGCGCCACGGAAAAACTTCCCAAGCGGTTGAAACAATTCGCGCAGTACATAGCCGCCAACCCGGACAAGGTCGCCGTCTCGACAATTGCCGAACTGGCCGAAGGGGCCGCCGTACAGCCGTCTGCCGTCATGCGCTTCTGCCAGGAAATGGGTTTTTCCGGTTTCTCCCACATGCAGAAACTATTCCGGTCCGATTATTCCGACAAATGGCCCGACTATGCAACACGGCTGGAGCAACTGCGCGAACACGGCTCCGATACCCCGTCGGCCCTTCTGGCGGAATTCGTCGACGTTGGCCGGTCTTCCCTGGAAAACCTGATGGTTACCGTGGATCCAAAGGCGCTTCAGCAGGCCGTTGACGTATTGGCGCGGGCGGAAACAATCCACCTTGTCGGCTTTCGCCGCGCCTTTCCGGTCACATCCTATCTCGCCTACGCCTTCGAAAAGATGGAAGTGCCCGCCATTCTTCATTCCGGGCTTGCCAACATGAACATGGACCATCTGATCCGGCCCAACGACGCGGTGATTGCGGCCACCTTCGCGCCCTACACCGAACTGACGCTCGACATCGCCGCAAAAGCCCGGGAATCCGGGGCAGATATCGTCGCGATTACCGATGTTGTAACCAGTCCCCTGGCCCGCCTGAAAGCCATTCAGCTTCTGGTCGCCGAACTTGATGTCGGCGCGTTCCGCGCCTTGTCCGCCAGCCTCTGCCTTGCGATCGCCCTTGCCGTTTCGGTCGGCGCGCAACGAAATGGAAAATGACTTTTCAGAAAAATTCTATTGCAAAAGAACCAAAACGGAATATTAATTCCAAAAATAAAAAAAGAACGAGCCGGCTGAGTGAAAATGCGCGAGCCCGTCTGGGAATTCCGGGAGTGTACGTTCAGATGATCGAAATGACCGCAAAGATCGGCTGCTGCACATGGATTTTCGGCGGCGCCCCGCTTGGCGATATCGCGCAGCGCGTCAGGCGCAGCGGGCTGGATGGGGTTGAGCTGTTTGGCGATGTTGACGGTCTCGACCCTTCCAGTGCCCGAAACATTCTGAACGGCGAAGGTCTCGACATCTTCTCGATCACACCTGGAGACGCGGATATTTCCCATCCGGATGCTGCCGTCCGCAATGCCGGCATCGACTACTATGACCGGCTGATGGACTGGGCCCGCGCGTTGGGCGAGCCGCTGATTTCCTGCCATGGCCAGGTTGGCCGCATCAAGCCGGTCGCAAGCCAGCAGGAAGAAGACGAGCTTCTGGTGGCTTCGGTCGACCGGATTTGCGCGATGGCACGTGCCCGCGGTCTGAAAGTCGTGTTCGAGATCCTGAACCGGTACGAGACCCATCAGGTTCGCACGGTGTCGGAAGGGCTGGCGCTGCTGGACGCCGTCCGTGCGGACAATCTCAGGCTCCTGCCCGACGCCTATCACATGAATATCGAGGAAGATGATCCGGCCGCCGCGCTTCGGGAAGGCGCCGGACGGATTGGCCTCTACCACGCTGCCGACAGCAATCGTTGCGGCATCGGCCAGGGGCATACCGATTTCACCGCGCAGCTCAGTGCCCTGCGCGGCATCGGTTACAGCGGACCGATCATCCTGGAGACAAACGCACCCGGCCCAAATCCGTTCTCGCCGGAAAAAAGCGGCGGTTTCCGGGAGATTGTTGAAGCGCAACTGTCGGCATCCGGCACCGAACTGCGGAAGCTGGCAGCATAGAATTCGGCCGATGGCCGATAGTGAACCGCAATCCCGCGGTTGGTTTGCAAAAACACTCGGGAGGAGTGAGTAAATGAAAAACTTCGTAAAAGGTGTGGTCGTTGCCAGTGCGATGGCTCTGACAACCCCCGCATTTGCGACGGACATCATTGTTGTGTCACATGGTCAGGCGAATGATGCGTTCTGGTCAGTTGTTAAGAACGG
>NZ_JASHJI010000028.1 GCF_030733265.1 Roseibium sp. MMSF_3412
CCCCCCCACTCGTATTTAACAGACCGGAACCGGAATGGCGAAGACCAATCCCTTTAAATTCATCCAGGAAGTGCGCTCCGAAACGTCCAAGGTGACGTGGCCGACGCGCAAGGAAACAGCCGTGACCACCGCCATGGTGTTCGTCATGGTTTTGATCGCGTCGATCTTCTTCCTCGTCGCGGATCAGCTGATGAGTTGGGGCATCGGTTTGCTTTTGGGTGTCGGCGGCTGAGTAAGACCGACCGTCCGGTTTGCAGACAAGAACAAGAAACGGAACGAAGATCCATGGCCAAGCGCTGGTACATTGTGCACGCCTATTCCAATTTTGAGAAAAAGGTCGCCGATTCCATCCGCGAGAAGGCTGAACAGAAAGGGCTTACCGATCTGTTCGAGGAAATCCTCGTTCCAATGGAAAAGGTCGTTGAAGTGCGCCGTGGCCGCAAGGTCGATACCGAGCGCAAGTTCTTCCCTGGCTATGTCCTGGTGAAGATGGACATGACCAACGAGGCGTTCCACCTCATCAAGGACACTCCGAAAGTGACGGGTTTCCTGGGCGCGGACCAAAAGCCGATGCCGATCCCGGAAAAAGAAGCCCTGCGCATCATGAATCAGGTGCAGGAGGGCGTGGACCGGCCGAAGCCGTCGGTAACCTTCGAGGTTGGTGAGCAGGTGCGCGTGTCCGATGGCCCGTTTGCGTCGTTCTCCGGCCTTGTCGAGGAAGTCGACGACGAGCGTGCACGTCTCAAGGTGGCGGTGTCCATCTTCGGCCGTGCAACGCCGGTTGAATTGGAATTCGGTCAAGTCGACAAGCTTTGACCGTTTGCCGTCCGGAAGGGCGGTTCGAGTGCCCGGGACGAGGCAGCAGCCCGCGGATCGGGAAAATCGGTGGAAGGTTCTGACATTCATCGCCGGATGTCGACGAAGGGCCGGACCACCAGCTCCCAGCCAGTTGGATCGCCGTTCAGCTGCGTATGATTGGAGACAGATATGGCGAAGAAAATTGAAGGTTTCCTGAAGCTTCAGGTGCCGGCAGGTTCCGCGACCCCGTCGCCGCCCATCGGGCCGGCACTTGGTCAGCGTGGTCTGAACATCATGGAATTCTGCAAGGCATTCAATGCGCAGACCCAGGACGTTGAAAAGGGCGCTCCGTGCCCGACCGTGATTACATATTTCACCGACAAGTCCTTCACCTTCGAAGTGAAGACGGCACCGGTAAGCTTTTTCCTGAAAAAGGCTGCAAAGCTGCCGAAGGGTTCCCAGACCCCTGGCCGTGGAACGGTCGGATCGGTCACCCGGGACCAGGTCAGGGAAATCGCCGAAGCCAAGATGAAGGACCTGAACGCCAACGACGTCGACGCAGCAATGCTGATGGTCGAAGGCTCTGCCCGTTCGATGGGCCTTGAGGTGAAGGGGTAAGATCATGGCAAAGGTTGGAAAACGAATTGCTGCTGCCCGTGAAGGCATCGACCGCAACAAGCTGTATGCCCTGGACGAGGCCATCGGTCTGGTAAAGGGCCGCGCCAAGACCAAGTTCGACGAGACCGTTGAAGTTGCGATCAATCTCGGTGTTGATCCGCGTCACGCCGACCAGATGGTCCGCGGCGTCTGCGTTCTGCCGAATGGAACCGGCAAAAACGTTCGCGTTGCCGTTTTCGCACGTGGCGACAAGGCGGATGAGGCCAAGGCAGCCGGTGCCGACATCGTCGGTGCGGAAGAACTGGTCCAGGAAGTGCAGGGCGGCAAGATCGACTTCGATCGCTGCATTGCAACACCCGACATGATGCCGCTGGTCGGCCGTCTGGGTAAAGTGCTCGGCCCGCGCGGCCTGATGCCGAACCCGAAGGTCGGAACGGTGACACCGGACGTGACCGCTGCGGTCAACGACGCCAAGGGCGGCGCCGTTCAGTTCCGCGTCGAAAAGGCGGGTATCGTTCATGCCGGCGTTGGCAAGGTGTCCTTCTCCGAAGAGGCCATCCTGCAGAACGTCAAGGCACTCGTCGACGCGGTCCAGAAGGCCAAGCCGTCCGGTGCCAAAGGCTCTTACCTGAAGCGCATCGCGGTTTCGTCCACGATGGGCCCGGGTGTGAAGATCGACCTCGCCAGCGTTGCAGGCGAGTGATCCGGGCAACCGGATCGATTTGAGATTTCGGCCTTAGGGCCGAATAGACCCGGCGGGTTTCTGCCGGGTTGCCCTGTCCGAGACTGCAGGTGCCGGGAGACCGGCTTAAGCGATTTAGGCCTGCATAGATGGGTGAGAACCGAATTTTCCGCGTCAAGCGGACAACCAGGTTCGAACCAGACCTTGCCGCGCGTTTCCGCGTGAAGGTGAGGGGACAGGACCCTGAGCGCCGCCTCAAAAGCGGTTCCGGGTTCGGAACCGAATGCGGGCGGCAAAGGTAAACCGATGGCGGCAACGCCATCAAATGGAGAAGGCAAGTGGAAAGAGCGGAAAAGCACGAGTTCGTGACGTCTCTCAACGAAGAGCTGGGAAATACCGGCGTCGTTGTCGTCGCGCACTATGCAGGTCTTTCGGTTGCCCAGATGACTGCATTGCGGGCATCTGTGCGTGAAGCCGGCGGCTCTGTAAAAGTCGCAAAAAACCGCCTTGTGAAACTCGCCCTTAAAGGCACCGACCTTGAGCACATCTCCGACCTGTTTCAGGGCCCTACCGTTCTCGTCTACTCAGACGATCCGGTAGCAGCTCCAAAAGCAGCTGTTGATTTCGCCAAGGCCAACGAAAAGTTGGAAATCCTTGGCGGTGCTCTTGGAACGACCAATCTGAACCCGGAAGGCGTCAAGTCTCTGGCAACCATGCCGTCGCTCGATGAGCTGCGTGCGAAACTGGTTGGCATGATCCAGACCCCGGCTTCCCGGATTGCTCAGGTTGTCAACGCACCGGCCGGGCAGCTCGCCCGCGTCTTCAATGCGTATGCCACGAAGGACGAGGCCGCGTAAGGCGTCCAAACACACTGTCTAACGTAACCGAACTGGTTCGAACTTAAGGTACTGAATAAAATGGCTGATCTTGAAAAGCTCGTAGAAGAACTGTCCTCGCTGACCGTCATGGAAGCCGCTGAACTCAGCAAGCTTCTGGAAGAAAAGTGGGGCGTTTCCGCCGCTGCTCCGGTTGCAGTTGCTGCTGTTGGTGGTGCTGGTGGCGGCGAAGCTGCTGCTGCTGAAGAGAAAACCGAATTTGACGTTGTTCTGGCTTCTGCCGGCGACAAGAAAATCAACGTCATCAAGGAAGTCCGTGCAATCACCGGTCTTGGCCTGAAGGAAGCTAAGGAACTCGTTGAGTCCGCTCCGAAAGCCGTCAAGGAAGGCGTTGCCAAGGACGAAGCTGAAGAGCTGAAGAAGAAGCTGGAAGAAGCCGGCGCTTCTGTCGAGCTGAAGTAACAAAGGCTTTTGCCTTTACGCGGTCCCGGGCAACCGGGACCGTTTGTTGCCCCGGCGGGTCCGACCCGTTTCCGGGGCAAACGCACCACTGGGGTATGCCGCGTTTGTCTGCTGTGCCGCGCATGTCCCGGGCCCCATAACCCGGTCAGCTTTTCTTCCAGGTGGAAGCTGATTGAATTTGGGGGACGGTTTTCCGAAGCGCCCGGGCGGGCAGCCCGATTGGAAAAGGGGCGTTTCGGGAAGCCGTTACCCGGCCGATACGAGGAGCGACAATGACCCAAACGTTCAACGGTCGCAAAAAGGTCCGTAAATACTTCGGATCGATCCGCGATGTCGCGGCAATGCCCAATCTCATCGAGGTGCAGAAAGCATCCTACGACCAGTTTCTCCAGGTCGACGAGATGGCGGGCGGTGGCCGCAAAAATGAAGGCCTTGAAGCGGTCTTCCAGTCCGTATTCCCCATCTCCGATTTCGCAGGGACGTCCCTGCTGGAATTTGTTTCCTACGAATTTGAAGCTCCCAAATACGATGTCGACGAGTGCCGCCAGCGCGACATGACGTTCGCAGCGCCGCTCAAGGTCACCCTGCGGCTGATCGTTTTTGATGTTGATGAAGACACAGGTGCCAAGTCCGTCAAGGACATCAAGGAACAGGATGTCTACATGGGCGACATGCCGTTCATGACGGACAACGGCACGTTCATCGTCAACGGCACCGAGCGCGTCATCGTCTCCCAGATGCACCGTTCTCCGGGCGTGTTCTTCGACCATGACAAGGGCAAGACCCATTCTTCCGGCAAGCTGCTGTTTGCCGCGCGTGTCATTCCCTATCGCGGATCCTGGCTCGATATCGAATTCGACGCCAAGGACATCGTGCATGCGCGTATCGACCGCCGGCGCAAGATCCCGGTCACGTCGCTGCTGATGGCGCTTGGCCTGGACGGAGAGGAAATCCTCAACACGTTCTACAACCGGATCGATTACACACGTCAGAAAGACGGGTCCTGGCGCATGCCGTTCGATGGCGCGCGTCTGAAAGGCACCAAGGCGTCCTATGACCTGATCGACGCCGACAGCGGCGAGGTTGTTGTTGAAGGCGGACGCAAGATCACGGCCCGCACGATCCGCCAACTCGGTGACAAGGGTGTGACGGCACTCAAGATCACGGACGAGGATCTGCACGGCCAGTATCTTGCCGAAGACATCGTCGACGTGCAGAGCGGCGAGATTTTCGCCGAGGCAGGCGACGAGATCACCGGAAAACTGCTGGAAGAGCTGGTTGAGCGCGGCTACACCGAACTGCCGATGCTCGACATCGACCATGTCAACACCGGTCCCTATATCCGCAACACGCTCTCTGTCGACAAGAACGAGTCCCGCGAGGACGCGCTCTTCGACATCTACCGCGTGATGCGCCCGGGTGAGCCGCCCACGATCGACACCGCGGAAGCGATGTTCCAGTCGCTGTTCTTTGACGACGAGCGCTACGACCTTTCGGCCGTTGGCCGCGTGAAGATGAACATGCGCCTTGACCTGCAGTGCGAGGATACGGTCCGTACCCTGCGCAAGGAAGATATCCTGGAAGTGATCCGGGTTCTTCTGGAACTGCGTGACGGCAAGGGCGAGATCGACGACATCGACAACCTCGGCAACCGCCGTGTCCGGTCCGTCGGTGAGCTGATGGAAAACCAGTACCGTGTCGGCCTGCTGCGCATGGAACGTGCGATCAAGGAGCGGATGAGCTCCGTCGAAATCGACACGGTCATGCCGCAGGATCTGATCAACGCGAAACCGGCCGCAGCCGCCGTTCGCGAGTTCTTCGGATCTTCGCAGCTGTCGCAGTTCATGGACCAGACCAACCCGCTGTCGGAAGTGACCCACAAGCGCCGCCTCTCGGCTCTTGGCCCGGGCGGTCTGACCCGCGAACGTGCCGGCTTCGAGGTGCGCGACGTGCACCCGACGCATTACGGCCGCATCTGCCCGATCGAGACCCCCGAAGGTCCGAACATCGGTCTGATCAACTCGCTTGCCACGTTCGCGCGCGTCAACAAATACGGCTTCATCGAGAGCCCTTACCGGAAGGTCAATGACGGCGTTGTCAGCAACGAAGTCGTGTACCTGTCGGCCATGGAAGAAGCCAAGCACTACGTCGCTCAGTCCAATGCGGAATATGACGCGGATGGCCGGTTCACAACCGAACTGATCACCTGCCGTCACGCGGGCGAGAACATGATGGTTCCCTCCGACAAGGTCGACCTCATGGACGTTTCGCCGAAACAGCTCGTGTCTGTGGCGGCGGCGCTCATTCCGTTCCTGGAAAACGATGACGCCAACCGTGCTCTCATGGGCTCGAACATGCAGCGTCAGGCCGTGCCCCTGGTACGCGCCGAAGCGCCGTTTGTCGGAACCGGCATGGAGCCGATCGTTGCACGCGATTCGGGAGCTGCCATCGGCGCACGGCGTGCCGGTGTGGTCGATCAGGTCGATGCGACCCGTATCGTCATCCGCGCAACGGAAGATCTCGATCCGGGCAAGTCCGGCGTCGACATCTACCGCCTGCAGAAGTTCCAGCGTTCCAACCAGAACACCTGCATCAACCAGCGCCCGCTGGTGCGTGTCGGTGACCGGGTCCACAAGAGCGACATCATTGCCGACGGTCCGTCCACGGATCTCGGCGATCTGGCGCTCGGCCGGAACGTGCTCGTCGCGTTCATGCCTTGGAACGGCTACAACTTCGAGGATTCCATCCTGCTTTCCGAGCGGATCGTGTCCGACGACGTGTTCACATCGATTCACCTCGAGGAATTCGAAGTGATGGCGCGTGACACCAAGCTCGGCCCGGAAGAAATCACCCGCGACATTCCGAACGTTTCAGAAGAAGCGCTGAAGAATCTCGATGAGGCCGGCATCGTCTATATCGGTGCCGAGCTCAACCCGGGCGATATTCTGGTCGGCAAGATCACGCCGAAGGGCGAAAGCCCGATGACGCCGGAAGAAAAGCTTCTGCGCGCCATCTTCGGCGAGAAAGCGTCCGACGTCCGCGATACGTCCCTGCGCCTGCCGCCGGGCGTCAGCGGCACGGTTGTCGAAGTTCGCGTCTTCAATCGCCACGGCGTTGAAAAAGACGAGCGTGCGATGGCCATCGAGCGCGAGGAAATCGAACGTCTCGCGAAAGACCGTGATGACGAACAGGCGATCCTCGACCGCAACGTCTATGGCCGCCTTGCAGAGATGCTGATGGACAAGACCGCCGTTGCAGGCCCGAAAGGCTTCAGCAAGGACGGTGTTCTGACCGGTGACGTTCTCAATGACTTCCCACGCTCCCAGTGGTGGCAGTTCGCCACAGAGGATGAGAAGTTCATGTCCGAGATCGAGGCTCTGCGCGGTCAGTATGACGATAGCCGGAAGCGGCTCGAGCAGCGGTTCATCGACAAGGTCGAGAAACTGCAGCGCGGTGACGAGCTTCCCCCGGGCGTCATGAAGATGGTCAAGGTCTTCGTTGCCGTGAAGCGCAAGCTTCAGCCAGGCGACAAGATGGCGGGCCGTCATGGCAACAAGGGTGTCGTGTCCAAGATCAACCCGTGTGAAGACATGCCGTTCCTGGAAGACGGGACCCATGTCGACATCGTGCTCAATCCGCTCGGCGTGCCCTCGCGCATGAACGTCGGTCAGATCCTGGAGACCCACCTTGGCTGGGCTTGCCGGGGCATGGGCAACCGGATCGGCGAGATGTACGAGGAGTACAAGCGTTCAGGCCAGATCGAGGAGTTGCGCGGCAAGATCGTCGAGATCTACGGCGACAACATGAAGGGCGACGACGTCAAGTCCTATGACGACGACGGTATCGCCCGGCTTGCAGACCAGCTGAAGAAGGGCGTTTCCATTGCAACGCCGGTCTTTGACGGTGCGCGCGAGCCGGATGTGGTCGAGGCCTTGAACATCGCCGGCTACGATCCGAGCGGCCAGTCGGTCCTTTACGACGGCCGGACCGGTGAGGAGTTCGATCGCAAGGTCACGGTGGGCTACATCTACATGCTGAAGCTGCACCACCTTGTCGACGACAAGATCCATGCCCGTTCGATCGGCCCGTACTCGCTTGTCACGCAGCAGCCGCTGGGTGGTAAGGCGCAGTTTGGTGGCCAGCGCTTCGGGGAAATGGAGGTCTGGGCGCTTGAAGCTTACGGTGCCGCCTACACGCTGCAGGAAATGCTGACAGTGAAGTCGGACGACGTTGCCGGCCGTACAAAGGTCTACGAGGCCATTGTCCGCGGTGACGATACGTTCGAGGCAGGTATTCCGGAAAGCTTCAACGTGCTTGTGAAGGAAATGCGGTCCCTGGGTCTCAACGTTGAACTTCAGCGCACCGATGTACCCGCGATTGCCGAGGAAGAGACTGCGGACGCAGCAGAGTAACCCCGGCAACGGACCACAAATGACTTGGCATGCCGGTTACGGGGACGGTGAACAAAACCCGCTCCCCGGCCGCGCATCGAAGGAGATGGATCATGAATCATGAGGTCATGAACCTGTTTAACCAGCAGGCTCCCACACAGACCTTCGACAATATCCGGATTTCGCTTGCGAGCCCGGAAAAGATCTTGTCCTGGTCTTTCGGCGAAATCAAAAAGCCGGAGACCATCAACTACCGCACGTTCAAGCCTGAACGCGACGGTTTGTTCTGCGCGCGTATCTTTGGCCCGATCAAGGACTACGAGTGTCTGTGCGGCAAGTACAAGCGCATGAAATACAAGGGCGTCATCTGTGAGAAGTGCGGCGTTGAAGTCACGCTCTCCAGGGTTCGCCGTGAACGCATGGGCCATATCGAGCTGGCTGCTCCGGTCGCCCATATCTGGTTCCTGAAATCGCTGCCGAGCCGCATCGGCCTTCTGCTCGACATGACGCTGAAGGACCTGGAACGCGTTCTTTATTTCGAGAACTATGTCGTTCTCGAGCCGGGCCTGACACCGCTGAAACAGCACCAGCTCCTCTCCGAGGAAGACTATGTTGCCGCGCAGGACGAGTACGGTGAAGACGCATTCACGGCCATGATCGGCGCCGAGGCGATCCGCGAGATCCTGATGAGCATGGATCTGGAGCGCGAAAGCGAAAAACTGCGCCAGGAAATCGCCGAGGCGACGACCGAGCTGAAGCCGAAGAAACTGGCGAAGCGTCTCAAGGTCATCGAGGCATTCATGGAGTCGGGCAACCGTCCTGAATGGATGATCATGACCGTCGTTCCGGTTATCCCGCCGGATCTGCGCCCGCTGGTTCCTCTGGATGGCGGCCGTTTCGCGACGTCGGACCTGAACGACCTTTATCGCCGCGTGATCAACCGGAACAACCGTCTGCGCCGCCTGATGGAACTGCGTGCTCCGGACATCATCATCCGGAACGAGAAGCGCATGCTTCAGGAATCCGTCGATGCTCTGTTCGATAACGGGCGCCGCGGCCGCGTCATCACGGGTGCCAACAAGCGTCCGCTGAAGTCGCTGTCCGACATGCTGAAAGGCAAGCAGGGCCGTTTCCGTCAGAACCTTCTCGGCAAGCGCGTCGACTATTCCGGCCGTTCGGTTATCACCGTGGGACCGGAGCTGAAGCTGCACCAGTGCGGTCTGCCGAAGAAGATGGCGCTTGAGCTGTTCAAGCCGTTCATCTATTCGCGCCTCGACGCCAAGGGCTTCTCCTCGACCGTCAAGCAGGCGAAGAAGCTGGTGGAGAAAGAGCGTCCGGAAGTCTGGGATATCCTTGACGAGGTGATCCGCGAGCACCCGGTTCTGCTGAACCGCGCGCCGACGCTTCACCGTCTCGGTATCCAGGCGTTCGAACCGACGCTGATCGAAGGCAAGGCCATCCAGCTGCACCCGCTTGTCTGTTCGGCGTTCAACGCCGACTTCGACGGCGACCAGATGGCTGTTCACGTTCCGCTGTCGCTGGAAGCCCAGCTGGAAGCGCGGACGCTGATGATGTCCACGAACAACATTCTGCACCCGGCGAACGGCGGCCCGATCATCGTTCCCTCGCAGGATATCGTTCTCGGCCTCTACTATCTGTCGATCATGGCGGAAGGCGAGCCGGGCGAGGGCATGGCATTCGGCGATATCGGCGAAATCCATCACGCCCTGGCCAACAAGGTCATCACGCTGCACACCAAGATCAAGGGCCGTTACAAGTCCGTTGATGCAGATGGCAACCCGACGTCCGAAATCATCGAGACGACGCCGGGCCGGATGCTGATCGCGGAATTGCTGCCGAAGCATTTCGAGGTTCCGTTCGAGGCCTGCAACAGGCTGATGACGAAGAAGGAAATCTCCAAGATGATCGACACGGTCTACCGTGCCTGCGGTCAGAAGGAGACGGTCATCTTCTGTGACCGGATCATGGAACTCGGCTTCAAGAATGCCTGTAACGCAGGCATCTCGTTCGGCATGGACGATATGGTCATTCCGGACACCAAGCAGAACCTGGTTGCCGAAACAGCGTCGCTCGCAACCGAATACGAGCAGCAGTACAATGACGGCCTGATCACCCAGGGCGAGAAGTACAACAAGGTTGTCGACGCCTGGGCAAAATGCACAGACAAGATCGCCGACGAAATGATGGCCCGCATCAAGGCGGTCCAGATCGACGATGAAACCGGACGTCAGAAGCCGATGAACTCGGTCTACATGATGTCGCACTCCGGTGCCCGTGGCTCGCCCCAGCAGATGAAGCAGCTGGCGGGTATGCGTGGCCTGATGGCCAAGCCGGACGGTTCCATCATCGAGAACCCGATCATTTCGAACTTCAAGGAAGGCCTGTCGGTTCTGGAGTACTTCAACTCCACGCACGGCGCCCGCAAGGGTCTGGCGGATACCGCCTTGAAGACGGCAAACTCCGGTTACCTCACGCGTCGTCTGGTGGACGTTGCGCAGGACAGCATCATCCTTGAACAGGATTGCGGTTCGGAGCGCGGCATCACCGTTGCGCCGATCGTCGATGCCGGTAACGTCATTGCCTCACTCGGCATGCGCGTTCTCGGACGGACGACCGCCGAAGACGTCGTCAACAACCAGACCGGCGAGGTTCTTGTCCCCAAGGGCAGGCTCATCGACGAGAAGGATGTTGAGGCGATCGAAGCTGCGAAGGTTCAGCAGATCAAGATCCGTTCGGTTCTGACCTGTGAAACCGAAACCGGCGTGTGCGCGACCTGCTACGGCCGTGACCTTGCGCGCGGTACTCCGGTCAACCTCGGCGAGGCCGTTGGTGTCATCGCCGCGCAGTCGATCGGTGAACCGGGCACCCAGCTGACGATGCGGACGTTCCACATCGGCGGTACCGCACAGGTTGTCGACAGCTCGTTCATCGAGTCCAATGTCGACGGCACGGTGAAGATCCGGAACCGCTCCGTTCAGCGCGATTCCGACGGCAATCTCATTGCCATGGTCCGCAACATGTCCATCGTTGTTATCGACAGCGACGGCAATGAGCGTGCCGTGCACCGTGTTGCCTACGGCTCCAAGCTGCACGTGGACGAAGGCGATGCGGTCAAGCGCGGTCAGCGGATTGCCGAATGGGATCCCTATACCCGTCCGATGCTTGCGGAAGTCGACGGTACCGTTGACTTCGAGGATCTGGTTGACGGCGCGTCGGTTCAGGAAACCGCCGACGAGGCGACCGGTATCACCAAGCGTGTCGTCATCGACTGGCGCTCGTCTCAGCGCGGTGCGGACCTCAAGCCTGCGATCGTCATCAAGGACGACAAGGGTGCGATCTCCAAGAACGCCCGTGGTTCCGATGCCCGCCTGATGCTTTCGGTTGACGCCGTTCTTTCGGTTCAGCCGGGATCAACGGTCAAGGCAGGTGACGTTCTTGCGCGTATTCCTCTGGAAAGCGCCAAGACCAAGGACATCACCGGTGGTCTGCCGCGTGTTGCAGAACTGTTCGAGGCACGCCGTCCGAAGGATCATGCGATCATCGCGGAAATCGATGGGACGATCCGGTTCGGCCGTGATTACAAGAACAAGCGCCGCATCATCATCGATCCGGCAGAGGACGGTGCCGATCCCGTCGAATACCTCATCCCGAAGGGCAAGCACTTCCATCTTCAGGAAGGCGATGCCATTGAAAAGGGTGAGTACATTCTCGACGGCAACCCGGCACCGCACGACATCCTGGCGGTCAAGGGCGTTGAGGCGCTTGCGGCCTATCTCGTCAACGAGATCCAGGAAGTCTACCGTCTGCAGGGCGTGACCATCAACGACAAGCACATCGAAGTGATTGTCCGGCAGATGCTGCAGAAAGTCGAAATCACCGATCCGGGCGACACCGAGTTCTTCTCGGGCGAACAGATCGACAAGATCGATTTCGAAGAGGCAAACCAGAAGGCCATCGACAATGCGAGGGATCCGGCCAAGGGCGTTCCCGTCCTGCTCGGTATCACCAAGGCCTCGCTGCAGACGCGGTCCTTCTTCTCGGCGGCTTCCTTCCAGGAAACCACCCGGGTTCTGACCGACGCTGCGGTCAACGGCAAGACCGATCCGCTGGTCGGCCTCAAGGAGAACGTCATTGTCGGCCGTCTGATCCCGGCCGGTACCGGCGGTGTGATGAAACGCATCCGCAAGATCGCATCGCATCGCGACGACCTGATCCAGGAAGCGCAGCGTCAGCAGTCTTCGGAAAGTGCGGCGGAAGGTCTGCTCGAAGACATGACCGGCGCAGCGGAGTAAAGTTCGCGCGCTCCGAAATCCGAAAGGCCGCCTCCGGGCGGCCTTTCTTGTTCAAACGGAATGAAAGAGCTCCGAAATGAATGACAATGAAGTCGAGATGGAGCCGGTGGTCTACATCGTCATCGGCCGTGTCTGGGAAAATGAAGAAGCGCTGCCGGAGGATGCGATCACGATCCATGCCCTGCTGACGGCGCCCGATGATGACGACGCGGTGCGCAAGACGCTCGAGGCGTTGCAGGGGCAGGGCTATGCCGAGGCCGAACTTGACCAGATCGGTGTCATGGACGGCGAACCCGACGACCCGGTCCATGAGGGCGCCTACCAGGATGCGCTTGCGGGAAATGTTGCGATCGTCACGTTCACCGTGTGAGCCTTGTTTCATCGGCGCGGCGCCTGAAACGTGGGTCAGGAGAACGTGCATGGCAGGTATCCGGTTTCAGGTGGGGACGCGGGTCTTTTCCCCGGGTCGGCAGCCCCGACGGTCAGTGCATTGAAAAACCGTTGAATCAGCTGTGGCGATTCTCGAACCAAGACAATTTTGTGACGCAAGTCGCTGGTCTCGTGGGGGTTGGAATTCACGAACTCCGGGAAGGGCAAAGCGGCGGACGCAAGAAAATTACCCAAAGCGTGGGATTTGCAGTGCCTGGATATCAATAGAGCGCTGTTTTGATGTCGAAAATTCGTGTTTGGCAGGGTAGGCGGAACCGCTTGCGGTTTTTTCGACAAAGCACTTGACGCAAAGGGTGCATATGAGTAGGTTCCGCGCATCCCAAGGGCAGGCGGTAAGAGTGAACCGTCCAGCGCTGAACAAAGGCGCAGGACCCAATCCTCT
The DNA here is from genome assembly GCF_030733265.1 of Roseibium sp. MMSF_3412. Taxonomy (GTDB): domain Bacteria; phylum Pseudomonadota; class Alphaproteobacteria; order Rhizobiales; family Stappiaceae; genus Roseibium. The sequence goes on from NZ_JASHJI010000028.1 coordinate 12,933, forward strand.
TAAACGCTGCCGGGTTACATAGGCGAATACGCGTCGATTGCATGACCGCGAGGCAACTCGTGGTCCTCTGGTTTTTCGCAGCGCCGGCCGCTCTTTCAGAGCGTGCGGGCGCGATTCTGCATGTCTTGACGGGTTTGCAGGGTCTGCGGGGGACTGCAGTTGCATACGAATTTTTGGATGGACAAGGTAAAGGGCAAAGAATGCCGACCATCAACCAGTTGATCCGCAAGCCGCGGAAAGATCCGCCGAAGCGGAACAAGGTGCCGGCCATGGAGGCCTGCCCTCAGAAGCGTGGTGTTTGCACCCGCGTTTACACGACGACGCCGAAGAAGCCGAACTCGGCTCTGCGTAAGGTGGCCAAGATCCGCCTGACCAACGGCTTCGAAGTCATTGGCTACATCCCGGGTGAAGGTCACAACCTTCAGGAGCACTCGGTGGTGATGATCCGCGGCGGCCGCGTAAAGGACTTGCCGGGTGTGCGCTATCACATCATCCGTGGTGTGCTCGATACCCAGGGCGTCAAGGATCGTAAGCAGCGCCGTTCGAAATACGGCGCCAAGCGGCCGAAGTAAGGAGCACATCAGATGTCCCGTCGTCACCGCGCTGAAAAACGCGAAATCAACCCGGATCCGAAATTCGGGGATGTCGTCGTCACGAAGTTCATGAACTCCATCATGTATGACGGCAAGAAATCCACCGCCGAACGCATCGTCTACGGTGCGTTCGACGTTGTCGAGAACAAGACCCGCGAGAACCCGATCGAGGTTTTCCATGCGGCTCTTGAAAACGTTATGCCGCAAGTGGAAGTGCGCTCCCGCCGTGTTGGTGGCGCGACCTACCAGGTTCCGGTCGAGGTTCGTTCAGACCGCCGTCAGGCGCTCGCGATCCGCTGGCTGATCACCGCTGCGCGCAACCGCAACGAAACCACGATGGTTGATCGTCTCTCCGGCGAACTGCTCGACGCAGCAAACAACCGTGGTACCGCAGTTAAGAAGCGCGAAGACACGCACCGGATGGCCGACGCCAACCGCGCGTTCTCGCACTATCGCTGGTAATTTGACTTCGAAGGGCTGACGCTATGTCGCGCACGCATAAAATCGAGGACTACCGTAACTTCGGCATCATGGCTCACATCGATGCCGGCAAGACCACGACCACGGAACGTATCCTCTACTATACGGGTAAGAGCCACAAGATCGGCGAAGTTCATGACGGCGCAGCCACCATGGACTGGATGGAGCAGGAGCAGGAGCGTGGCATCACGATCACCTCTGCTGCAACGACCGCGTTCTGGAACGATAAGCGCCTGAACATCATCGACACCCCGGGCCACGTTGACTTCACCATTGAAGTCGAGCGCTCCCTGCGTGTTCTCGATGGTGCGGTTGCTCTCCTGGACGCAAACGCCGGTGTTGAGCCGCAGACCGAGACTGTCTGGCGTCAGGCCGACAAGTACAACGTACCGCGGATGATCTTCGTCAACAAGATGGACAAGCTGGGCGCCGATTTCGATCGCTGCGTTACCATGATCAAGGAGCGCCTCGGCGCAACCCCGCTGGTCATGCAGCTGCCGGTTGGCGCTGAAAGCGAATTCGCCGGCTGTGTTGATCTTCTGAAAATGAAGGCTCTGATCTGGCAGGCTGAAAACCTCGGCGCTGCCTGGGACGAAGTTGACATTCCGGCCGATCTTGCCGATCGCGCTCAGGAAATGCACGACGCCCTGATCGAGACGGCCGTTGAAGTCGACGAAGAGGCAATGGAAGCTTACCTGGAAGGTGAAGAGCCCTCCACGGAGAAGCTGAAGGAACTGATCCGCAAGGGCACCATCAGCGGTGACTTCGTGCCGATCTTCTGTGGCTCCGCGTTCAAGAACAAGGGCGTTCAGCCGCTGCTCGACGCTGTTGTCGACTTCCTGCCGAGCCCGGTCGAAGTCCCGGCCATCAAGGGTATCGACCCGAAGACCGAAGAAGAAGTCGAGCGCAAGTCGTCCGACGAAGAACCGCTAGGCCTTCTGGCCTTCAAGATCGCCAACGACCCGTTTGTCGGTTCGCTGACCTTCTGCCGCATCTACTCCGGTGTTCTCAACAAGGGTTCTTCCCTCTTGAACACGGTCAAGGACAAGCGTGAGCGCGTCGGCCGCATGATGCAGATGCACTCCAACTCCCGTGATGACATCGACGTGGCCTACGCAGGCGACATCGTGGCCATCGCCGGCCTCAAGGACACCACGACCGGCGACACCCTGTGTGATCCGCTGAAACCGGTGATCCTGGAGCGCATGGAATTCCCCGAGCCGGTCATCGAGATCGCGGTCGAGCCGAAAACCAAGGGCGACCAGGAAAAGATGGGCCTCGCCCTGAACCGCCTGGCAGCCGAAGATCCTTCGTTCCGCGTCAAGACGGACGAAGAATCCGGCCAGACCATCATCGCCGGCATGGGTGAATTGCACCTCGACATCATCGTCGACCGCATGAAGCGTGAATTCAAGGTCGAGGCGAATATCGGTGCACCTCAGGTTGCCTACCGCGAAACCATCACCAAGGTTGCCGACGTGGATTACACCCACAAGAAGCAGTCCGGTGGTTCCGGTCAGTTCGCTCGCATCAAGCTCACCATCGAGCCGGCCGAGCCGAACGAAGGTTACGTATTCGAGAGCAAGGTTGTCGGCGGTAACGTTCCCAAGGAATACATTCCGGGCGTCACCAAGGGTATCGAAAGCGTCATGTCCTCCGGTCCGCTGGCAGGCTTCCCGATGCTCGATATCAAGGCAACCCTGACCGATGGTGCCTACCACGACGTTGACTCGTCCGTTCTGGCCTTCGAGATCGCCGGTCGTGCCGGTTTCCGCGAAGCAATCCAGAAGGCCGGCCCGAAACTGCTCGAGCCGATCATGAAGGTCGAGGTTGTCACCCCTGAAGACTACATGGGTGACGTGATTGGTGACCTGAACTCCCGCCGCGGCCAGATCGCCGGCACGGAGAACCGGGGCATCGTGACCGTCATCACCGCAATGGTTCCGCTGGCCAACATGTTTGGCTATGTGAACAACCTGCGTTCCATGTCTCAAGGCCGCGCCCAGTATTCGATGGTGTTCGATCACTACGAGCAGGTGCCGCAGGCTGTCGCCGAAGAGGTTCAGGCGAAATACGCCTGACCCCAACCTCTTGATGTCAAAAAGAAATAGAGAAACGGAGTAATCCGATGGCGAAGGAAAAATTTGAGCGCAACAAGCCGCACGTTAACATTGGCACGATTGGCCACGTTGACCACGGCAA
>NZ_JASHJI010000029.1 GCF_030733265.1 Roseibium sp. MMSF_3412
CCCCCCCCCCCCCCCCCCCCCACGCCTCTTCTCTCAGATTGCAAGCGCCCAGACGGTCGCCGCAAGCATGGAAACCGCCATGAGCACGGTGATGACGCGCATAACGGGCCCGTCACCGATCAGGGCGAGGATCGATACCCCGAGAAGCGCCCAGAGCGAATGGAAAACCATGCCGCCAAGGGTGAAACCGGCGACGAGGATCAGCGCATTCTCGTGAATGCCGAGACCGTTCCCTGCAAGAAAGGTCGAAAACGCGACCAGGTTCATTGCCCAGGTCTTGGGACTGAGCGGGTGGATCAGCAGGCCCTCCCAGAAACTGGGAAGCGCCACTTCCCCTTTCGGCTTCACCGACAGGGAGATGATCCGCCAGGCAAGATAGGTCATGTACGCCATGCTGAGCACCTTGAAGAGCGTGACGATCGGGCCTCCGCCCGCCATGACGTGCCCGAGCCCGTAGGCGACGCTGAGCTTCAGCGGAATGGAGCCGATCTGCGACGCCACGATCACCGGAAATGCCGTCCGGTAGCCCGCAGATGCGCCGATAGCCAGAAACGTCAGATTCCCTGGCCCGGGCGTCCCGGTCATGACAATGATGAAAACGGCAAATGCCAGGAAGGTGGCCAGGTCCATGGGTGCTCTCCTGCAGCAATATCGATACAATCGATACAAATTGGCGGAGATACTAATTGTCTTGAGATATTGTATCAGTCAATGTAAACATTGTTCCCATGACAATGTGGATCCCGAAGATCGACGAGGCGCAAGGTCCGATCTATCTGGCGATTGCCGATGCGCTCGAAGCCGATATCAGCAACGGTGTCCTTGATCAGGGCTACCGGCTGCCGCCGCAGCGCGAACTGGCATACCAGCTGGGTGTTACGCTCGGAACCGTCACCCGTGCCTACGGGGAAGCCGAACGGCGGCGCCTCGTCAAGGGCGAGACGGGCCGCGGCACCTATGTTGCGCCTGAGACCCACAAGGTCTCGCCGCTTGTTCCGACCGAAGATGAAGCGGACGTCTGCGACCTGGCGCGCAATTTCGCCTATCCGCACCTGAATCCCAGTCTCTCCGATGGGCTCGTCCGGATGGCACGGACGGCCGGAATTGACCGGTTGAACGGCTTTGTGCCGTCTGAAGGCTTGAAAGCGCATCGCGAAACGGGCGTGCTGGTCTTCAAGGATTACGGACTGGAAGCGGACCCTGACAGGGTCGCCGTCACCTGCGGTGCGCAGCACGGTATTCAGGTGACTTGCCAGGCGCTGTTTCGCAGCGGCGACGCCATTGCCATCGACAGGTTCACCTATCCCTCGATCTTCCCCTCTTTGGCAAGCATCGGACTGAAGGCGATATCCGTTCCGGCGCTGGCGCGGCCAGATGGCGGCTTCGGGGCGATGGACCCCGCCGCGCTAGCGCAAGCTGCCAGGGCGCATGGGGTCAAGGGCGTCTTTTTGATGCCCAACATGCAGAACCCGACCACCCACACGATGTCGCTTGAAGAGCGCGAGGACCTGGTTTCGGTCGCCCGTGCGCATGATCTGAAAATCGTCGAGGATGATCCTTATACGCCGTTCCTGCCCGAGAACCTCCCCGCCTTTGGAGCGCTTGCACCCGAGCGCACGGCTTCCATCGCCAGTATCTCCAAGGTCTGTTCCCCGGGCAGCCGGATCGGTTTTGTGCATGTGCCGGAACTGTTCGGAGATTCGATCCGCAACAAGATCGGTGAAAGCACCTGGATGGCCTCGCCGATCACCGCGGAACTGATTGCCGGCTGGGTGCGCGAGGGGCACCTGTTCAAGACCCTGCGCCTGAAGCGCAAGGCCAATCGCATCCGTTTCCAGAAGGCCATGGATATCCTGTCGCCCTATTTCCTGCAGGGGGATACGCACAAGGTCTTCGGGTGGCTGCGTCTGCCCGGTCATGTCGACCCGGACGCGGTTCAGGCGGCGCTCGGGCATCAGCGGATTTCGGTGTTGTCGTCGCGCTATTTCCAGGCGAAGGACAACGCACCTGCCCCCTATTTGCGGCTTACATTCGGCTCGGAGGAATCCGATGACCGCTTTTTCCACTCGCTGGAGAAGGTCCGCTCGACCATTGACCAATTGGCCGAATTGCCCGAACTGGGCCGCCCTGTAGGATAGGCTTATACCAACCGCAACAAATAGGAACCTATCTGATGGCACTGTTCCTGTTTGCTGGCCAGGCGCGTTGCGCAGGACGGCCTGGTTGGCCGTTCAAGTAATGCAACGCCGTCCGGCGGGCTGGAACAGACCACCGAAGGCCGTGCCTGGAGACTGTTCCGCGGCGTCGAAGGTCTTGGACGATAACCCGTATCGCCCTGCGACCTGCTTCTTGCTGAACAGTCTCCAGGCACGGTCAGATAGGGTCTTATTTGATGAGGTTGGTATTACTTTGACATCGGGCAAGATCCGGTCAATAAGCGGCCCCTTGAGAGCGCAGGATGCCTGGCGGTATTGACCGGCCGGCGACTGCGTGGCCTTGGCGAGGTAAGATGGCGATCTGGTCCAGGAAGAACAGGCAGGAAAAGATGCGGGTCTGCGATCCGCAGGCAGACCCTTTTGCCGTTTTCGATGACGTTTCGCTGAAACTCGGCGGCAAGCAGATCCTGTCCGGCTTGACGCTGTCGCTCAGGGAGGACCGGATCGGCGTGATTGGACTGAACGGATCCGGCAAAAGCAGTTTCGTCCGGCTCCTGAATGGTTTGCGCCAGCCCACCGCCGGGTCGTTGACGTTGTTCGGTGCGGACGCGGCGAGCGCGGCTCCCGAATTGCCCCGTCATGTCGGCTTTGTTTTTCAGAACCCGGATCATCAGGCGATTTTTCCAACGGTCGAGGAAGAGATTGCCTTCGGGCTGACCCAGTTGGGGCTCGATCGCCGGGCCAGCCGCGAGAAGGCCCTTGAGTTTCTCGCCATACATGGCTGCGGCCAGCTGGCGGGCATGCCGATTGCCGAACTGTCGGAAGGCCAGAAGCAGCTCATTTGCATTTTGTCTGTCCTGGTGATGGAGCCGCGTCTTCTGGTTCTGGATGAGCCGATGACAAGCCTCGATATGCTGGCAACGCGAAAAATCCGCGACAAGCTTCTGTCCTTGCCGCAGAAGATCGTCATGGTGAGCCATGATTTCAGCCACTTCGAGGGGTTTGAACGTGTTCTGTGGCTCGAGGACGGCTGCCTGCGTGCGGATGGATCGCCCTATGAGGTGCTGCGTGCCTTCGAGGCGGATATCGCGCGGCGATCGGGCGTCAAACTGGAGCTGGCGGCGCTATGATATCGATCTATCTTCAGGGTGACAGCTGGCTGCACAGGGCACCGGCAGGGCTTAAACTGTTCGTTGTTGCGGTCGCGAGCCTGCTTCTCTTTCAGGTCAATTCCCCCCTGATCTTCATTGCGTGCCTTGCCGGAGTGGTTGGGTGTTACGCGACGCTCGGAAGCGAGGGGCTGAAGCGTCTGGCGCTGCTGCGCGGTCTGACGGTGCTGCTCGGGATCCTTCTTGTTCTGCACTGGATTTCCGGGACCTTCTGGGAGGGTATTTCGGTTGTTCTGCGGCTGGTCGTGCTGATCCTGGCCGCCAACCTTGTCTCCATCACCACCCGGATGGATGACATGCTGGAAGCAGTGATGCCCTTGTTCAGACCGCTTGGATGGTTTGGTCTTTCGGCAAGAAAACCGGCGCTCTGCGTTGCTCTCGTACTGCGCTTTGCGCCCTACATGATGCAGATCTTCTCCAGGATGCGCGAAGCCTATCAGGCGCGTACAGGGGCGAAGAATTCTTGGAAACTCATACCTCCGCTGGCCATACAGTGCCTGCGCATGTCCGACAACGTCGCCGATGCGCTGCAGGCACGCGGTGGCTCTGACGGACTTGCAGGACAGGCCGAAATTCGCACGAGGCCCAAAGCGGCCTGATTGAACACAACTGCGAAACCGGAACGGGGCGGGACCCGCCGGTGTCGCGAAACATAACCAAAAAGGGAGGCGTATCGACGCCATGGCTGATCGCTCACTCGTTCATATCGCATTTTATGCGGCACTGATTGCCGCACTGGGGCTGGTGCCGCCGGTCGCAATTCCGTTTCTTGGCGGCGTGCCGATCACGGCGCAAACGCTCGGCGTGATGCTCGCCGGGATCATGCTGGGACCGGTGCGCGGCGGTCTTGCCGTGCTCCTGTTCCTCTTTCTTGTGGCCCTTGGCGCGCCGTTCCTGGCCGGCGGGCGGGGCGGTTTGGGTGTCTTTGCCACGCCTTCGGTCGGGTTTCTGATCGGCTGGCCGGTCGGTGCGTTCGTTGCCGGCTGGATCATGCGGGCGACCCCGGGCATGAATATCTTCGCCTCGGCTGCGGTTTCAGCGGCTGTGGGTGGCATTCTCGTTGTCTATCTCTTCGGGATACCCGGTGTCGCCTATATGGCGGGCCTGCCGCTGACCACGGCCGCTCTCGGCAGCGCGATCTATATTCCCGGCGATCTGGTCAAGGTCGTCCTGGCCGCGCTCATCGCCCAGACAATTGCCCGCGGGTTGCCTGGGGCAATGCTGTCGCGCAGCTGACCGGGCTGAAATCGGTGCGGCATGGCCTTCGTCGGACAGAGCCTGGATGCGTTTGCCGAAACGCGGCCTGATCGGACCGCGCTGAAATGTGGCGCGGATCGCTGGTCATGGCGCGCCCTTCTGGACGCGATCGGGTCCATGGAGACCGTCATCCGCCGCGCCACCGATCGCGGTGGACGGGTTGCCCTGCTGCTGGATGATCCAGCCGCGTTGCTCATCTGCTTTTTTGCCTGCGCCCGGACGGGCCGGATTGCCATGGTGCTGGACCCGGCCTGGCCGGGCAGGCAGCGCGCCGATGTGCTTGACGAGGCCGCCCCGGACCTTGTCATCGACCGGCAGGTTTATGCCGCGGCCCGCGCGAGAGCGCCGCAAAAAGACATCGATAGGCGGAGCGCCGGCGTCACGCCGCTCGAGGATGATGCTTTCTATTGCGGCTTTACCTCAGGCTCGACGGGCAGGCCTAAGGGATATCTCCGAAATCACGGCTCCTGGCTCGGCAGCTTCGATCTGTCCGACCGGGAGTTCCGGATCCCCGCCGGGGAACGCATTGTCGTTGCCGGTCAGCTGACCCATTCGCTTCATCTCTATGGGGCGGTCTGTGGTCTTGAACGCGGCCACGAAGTCGTGCTGTCACCCCGTTTCGATCCGCGGACGCTGCTCGGCGACCTTTCCGGATGCGACCGCGGCTCCGTGCTCTACGCGACACCGACGCAACTGCACTTTCTGGCCGAAGCCGTGGAGCGAAAGGGGACGTCCGAAGCCGTTCACCACATTCTTTCCAGCGGTGCGAAATGGCAGGACCGGGATCGTCAACGGCTTGCAGGACTGTTTCCGAATGCGCAGCTGATTGAATTCTACGGGGCGTCCGAAACAAGTTTCATCACGGTTTCGCGCGGCGGCCGGACCAGTCCACCCGGTTCCGTGGGCAAGCCGCCACGTGAGGTCAGCGTCGCAATCGGCGATCCCGAGACACCGCTGGCGCACGGGACGCCCGGCGCGATCTGGGTCAAGAGCGGTTTGCTCTTCTCCGGTTACTTGTGCGGCAACGATCCGCAGACCCGCTGGAAAGATGGCTGGCTGACCTTCGGCGACGAAGGCTATCTTGACGCGCATGGCTGGCTGTTTCTGACAGGCCGGACCAATCGGATGATCGTGACATCGGGGCTGAATGTGTATCCTGAGGAGATCGAAGACGTCCTGATGACGCATCCTTCGGTCGCAGGCGCTGTTGTAGCCGGCCTCGAAGACCCGGTTCGGGGCACCCGGCTGGAGGCGGCCGTGCAGCTTCAGGAGCCCGTGGACAACGCAGGGGATATGTTGCTGGCGCATTGCCGGCAAAGGCTTGCAGCGGCCAAACTGCCGCGCCGTATCCGTGTTTTTGAACGTCTGCCGCAGACCGCGGGAGGAAAACTCGATATCCAACGCGTGACGGACATGATGGTGCGTGGGGAGAACCTTGAATGACCGCGACCCGTGGCTCGCCGGCCTATATCATTGCGGCCCGACGCACCCCGGTTGCCCCGCGCGGCGGTGCGCTCGCGCATCTGCAGGCCGATGAACTCGCGGCTCCCGTTCTGGAGCAGCTTTTGGAAGATGCCGGCCTCGCACCCGCTTCCGTCGATCACGTCATATTGGGCAACGCACTTTATGCGGGCGGCAATCCCGCACGGCTGGCGGCCCTGCGGGCGGGCTTGCCCGTAGAGGTCCCGGCCATGACCATCGATACACAGTGTTGTTCGGGGCTTGATGCGATCGCGCTCGGCGTTCGGATGATTGAGGCCGGTGCCGCCGGCTGCGTCCTGGCGGGTGGCACGGAGAGTTTCAGCCGATCGCCGATCCGCCTGCACCGACCGGCAGAGCGGGGAGCCGAGCCGGTTCCATTTGACCGGCCGGTTTTCGCGCCGGCGCCTTTTACCGATCCGGACCTGACGGAAGCTGCAGCACGCCTTGCAGGCGAAAGGAAAATCACCGCAGCCGCGCAGGCGGACTTCGCAGTTGCATCCCATGCAAAGGCGGTCAGGGCAAAAGAGCAAGGGAGTTCGAGCCTCGTTGCACGCTCGCCCGGCGCGCGGGAGGATGATTTCACACGCAGGTTGACTCTGAAAACTGCCTTGCGCGCGCCTGTTCTGGCCGGAAGCGGCGGCTGTGAGCTGACGGCGGCGACGATTGCCTGCGAGGCGGATGCGGCGGCTGCGGTTCTGCTGGTATCGGACGAGATGAGGAGGCGGTCTGCATTGCCGGGACTAAAGGTCATCGCGGCACAAGGCGGAGGTTGTGACCCGGCCGAGCCGGCATTGGCGCCGATTGGTGTTGCCAGGTCCCTGATTGCGGCTCTTGGAAAAACGGCTGCGGACTTCGACACCATCGAACTGATGGAAGCCTACGCGGTTCAGGCGATGGTAACCATTGGAGAACTCGGCTTTGCAGCCGATGCTGTCAACAGGCATGGCGGCGCCCTGGCGCGCGGACATCCGATTGGCGCGTCCGGAGCCATACTCATGGCGCAACTCTTTGAACAGCTCCTCCGGACGTCGGGGAACGCTGGAGAAACCGGAAAAAGGCGGGGTCTTGCACTGATCGCAGCCGCCGGTGGTTTGGGCTCCGGCATGGCCGTAGAAGCGGCCGTTTCTTAACAAATGCGAGAGATAGCGCATTGAAAAAATTAAACTTTCTTCATGTTCTGAAAGTTTTTTCGCTTTTTTGCATTTTTTTCGGACTCGGCTGTTGACGGTATGAATTTGTGTGCGTATAACGCGTTCATCGACGGCGGCGTTGCTGCTGGCGACAGGGTTTTGTGACCTTAATTCCAGAAAAGTTGGTCTTGTTGGCCGGGTCGAGAGGTTCGGTACTGGGTTGGTTTTGTGTCTGGTTTTGGTTGTGAGCTTTTTGAGGTTTTTGTTACCTCGGTTCTTTGACAATTTGTTTTATGAAGGAAGGGAAGCGTAGGCGGCGTTGGTCTTGCGATACCTGGCAGATATGTTG
>NZ_JASHJI010000002.1 GCF_030733265.1 Roseibium sp. MMSF_3412
CCGTCATTCCGGACGGTCTGCAGCGAAGCTGCATGGCCAGATCCGGAATCCAGACATCAGCCTGAGCGAAAGCGAAGACCAATCCTGATCGTTTTAGAAAAGTCCACCTTCGCTTAGGTCATGCCACTCCGGATTACTCTCCTCGATCAACGCGATCTTCCAGGCTCGACGCCACCCCTTGAGCTGCTTTTCGCGACCGATCGCGTCATCCACCCGTTCATGCTCTTCAACATAGACCAACCGCGTGACACCATAGCGCTTCGAGAACCCATCCAGCAGGCCCTTCTGATGCTCGTAAAGCCTGCGGCTGAGATCGGTGGTCACGCCGAGATAAAGCGTGCCGTTTCGACCGGAGGCAAGCATATAGACGTATGCGGTCATTGCGCTACTTTTGCGTGTAAAAATGAATTCTTCAAGTGACTTCGACTGCCTGCGGCAGGAATACATCTGGATTCCAGATCAGCGTGCAGCACGGCTGCACTTGTCTGGAATGACGGTGCTTGCTTCCTTTTTCCGTCATTCCGGACGGTCTGCAGCGAAGCTGCATGGCCAGATCCGGAATCCAGACATCAGCCTGAGCGAAAGCGAAGTTACACGCCACTATCTCGCGGCGAGACACACGCCAGCATGGGGCATGTAAGGTGCATAGTGGCTGATCCTCCCTCGTCACGCGCATCAGCAATTCTTCCAGTGCCTCAAACTGAAAAACACAACCGGGCAGTGGTGATTTTTTAACCATAGGTTTAAACCCCGCCGCTTGCCGGGGACATTTCACTTTTTGGGGTTCCGCTTGCAGATATATTCTGTTTGTCAAACCGTCTGAGTCGTTGAAACGCCCACGACACATGAGTTAAGAAAGAGTAAAGAGTGCGTAAATTCCACCGGAGCGGCACCGGTGGGAAATTCAGGAGACAGGAATGGGCATTTTCTCGAAGTCCCCGCGCCCGGGCAGCGGTCAGGAGCAGCGGGCCGAGAGCCAGAACGAGGCAAAAGTCACAAACGAGACATCGGACGCGCCCGATCAGACCGGCAACGTGGAGAAACTGTCTCCTTTCGCGCTCAAGATGCAGGAAAAGATGAACCATCTGGACGGTCTGAAGTCGCGCGTCGGCGGGCTCAACCAGATGTTCGACCAGATGGCGGCCTTCGCCTCCGAGAGCCAGACCAGCATCCGCATGATGGCGGAATATATCGAGACCTCGCGCCACAGCGTGGAAACCGAGGTCCGGCTGAAATCGGAAAATGCGAAGATTTCGACCGATCTGCTGGATGCCGAACACAAGGTGCGCTCGCTGACGACTCAGCTTGAAGACGCCCAGGCAGAGGTCCATTCCCTCCGCAAGCGCGCCACCGAAACCCGAACGGCGCTTGAAACGGCACGCAACGACATCGTGTCGATCCGCGACAACAACAAGAAGGTCAACGAGGAATATCGCCTGCAGAGCGCCAAGCTGGTGGAGGCGAACACCCAGATTGCCGACCTCAGCGGCAAGTACAACGACCTGCTTGCCAAGCATGAAACGCTGGAGCGCCATGCCGACAGCCTGAAGGAAGACCTTGAAGCGGTGAAGCACCGCGAAAAGGAACTCCAGCAGAACCTTGCCGAAAGCGCCAAGCTCCTGGAAGACGAGATCCGCAAGAACAACCAGGCGACAAGCGATCTGGAAGCGGCCAAGCGCGAATTGATTGAATTCCGCAATGACAACATCGACCTGAAGTCGCATCTTGATGTCGCCAACCAGGAACTTGTCTATGCCAAGTCGCGCCTCGAGGAAGAACAGCGCAAGCACGACAATGAGATCTACGCGCTGAACGCAGAGATCGAGAACCTCTCGTCGCAGCGCCGCATCGGGGCGCAATCGCTTCAGGAAATGGCCCGCGAGAACTCGGCCCTTAAAGAGCGCGGCCGCGATATCCTCAAGCGGATGCAGGAAGTCGAACACCTGCTGGACAGCGCGCAGACGAACCACGAGAAGGACCGCAACGAACTGATGGCGACATCGGCCAAGCTGCGGGAAGTCAATCTGCGCTACAATTCCGCGCTCACAGACCTGAACCACCAGCGCAACCAGAACCAGAAATTTGCCGACAATCTGGAAGACCTCGTGGATGAGAACAAGCGCCTGCAGCGCTACAAGATCCAGGTCGACACCGCCAACGAGCAGATCGTTCAGCTGAAGTCCGTGATTGCCAATTACCAGATGGCCATGGAAGGCAAGGGCCCGGCCGAGGAGCTCGGCCTGACGGAAACATACGATCCGGCCGCCGATCTGGGCATCACCGAACCGTTTGAAGGGGACGCCGGGACGGTCGCAATCGACGTCGACGAAACCGTGGTGCCGGAGACAGACGGTCCCGACGATGACAACCCCGGCGGCGACGACAAGATCGTCAAACTGCGCGATTGATCGACCCGCAGGCAGCCCCCCGCCCGGCACGGCCTGCCTGCTTCCCAAGCGGTTGATTTTCCGGCAAGATCACGAACAGGAAACACCAGCACATGCGCATCCGACAGGAGCGCATGTGCTGGTACCTGTGCGAAATGCATTCACATCATTCCGGGTGAGGAGCGCTCTTTGTGAATAGCAAGTTGCTGCCCCTCCTTGTGCTGATCGGCGGTGCGCTCGGGATCACCATCGGTTCGGTGAGCCCGGCATTGACAGCATTCCTGCAGCCGTTCGGCGATGCTTACATTCGTCTGATGGAGGTGGTTGTCCTCCCTTATCTGATCTCCTCTCTGCTTCTTGGGCTTGGCCGATTGTCCCCGGCGACCGCGCTGATGCTCTTTCGCAAGAGCTGGCCTGTCTATCTGCTCTTGTGGGGCGTCACTTTCGCATGTCTGATTGTCGCTGCTTCGACGGTCCCGCTTGTCGGCACGGCAACCGTCGTCGATTTTTCGGCAAGCCTGCCCGACGAGAAGGGTTCCGCGGTTTCGCTCGTCGAATTGCTGATACCGGACAATTTCTTTGAAGCGCTCAGCCAGAACTACATCCCCTCGGTCGTCCTCATGGGCGTGATCTTCGGTATCGCGATCCAGCATAGTGTCAAGCCGACGCCGCTGCTCGACATGCTGACGATCATCCGGAACGCATGCGTGCGTATCTGGGGCTGGATTGTCTACCTGGCACCCGTGGGCGTCTGCGCGCTGTTTGCAGAATCCATCAGCTCTGTCAGCCTGACCGGCTTTGCCGCCCTGTCGATCTATATCGCCGTCGTCATGCTGAGCTCGCTGGTAATTGCGCTTTGGGTGCTGCCGATGCTGCTGACGGTGTTCCTGCCGCTCACCTACCGCGAAATCCTGACCGGTCTGCGTGAAGCCTTCATGGTGGCCGTGGTGACCTCCCTGTCTGTCGCCTCCCTGCCGCTGATACAGCAGGCCACGCAGAAACTCGCGCGGAAACTGAACGAGAACGAAGGCGAAGAACAGCAGCAGAAGGAAATCATCGAAACGACCCTTTCCGTCAGCTATCCCCTGGCCCAGATCGGAAACTTCTTCATTCTGGTCTTCCTTGTCTACGCCGCCTACTACTATTACCTGCCAATCGAGAAGCAGCAGCTGCTGGAGTTGCCCTTCGTCACCCTGATTTCCAGCATCGGCTCCCCCACCTCTTCCATTGGTGCCGTCACCTTCATGGCCGACTGGCTGGGCCTGCCGCAAGGAACAACGGACCTCTACGTGGAAACGATGGCCATCACGCGTTATGGCCAGGTCATCACGTCCGTGTCCGCTTTTGCCTTTGTGGCGACCGCCATAACGTTCCTCTTTCATGGCAAGGTGCGTTTCAACCCGCGGGCACTGGTCGTGACCCTGGCTGTCTCTGCGGCCGCGTTTTCAGGGATCTGGGCGATCGGCAGTTATGGCGGCACGCACGCTCCTTTGCATTCCGAAGTCAGCTACCGGGCGGCAGGCCTTCCGGACTACGTACAGCAGCTCAGCGATGCGAACCGGCTAGCGAGCGTTGAACCGGCAGCGGATACCGACGCCCCGCAGAAAACAACGGCGCCGCAAACAAGTGAGCTGTCCGCGCGCAACACCATCGACCGGATCGAGACAACAAGCGTCCTGCGTGTTGGCATCAACCCCAATGTCATGCCTTTCGCCTACCGGAACAATGACGGCAGGCTCGTCGGCTACGATGTCGAACTGATGTACCGTTTCGCGCAGAGCATGAATGTGCGCCTGGAATTCGTGCCCTATGACTGGCAGAGCCTCGCCGACGATCTCAAGCAGCAGAAATTCGATATCGCCGTCGGCGGACTTTACATAACCGACGAACGACTGAACACGCTCACAGTCAGCGAGCCTTACTTCGAGAGCCCGCTCGCGCTCATTGTCAAAAGCGATCGTGTCGACGAGTTCAAGTCGAAGTCGGTCATTTCGCAGAACAAGGATCTGACGATTGCCGTATTCGACGATCCGGTACTGATCCCGCTCGCCAAACGGACATTTCCGTCCGCAAAGCTCCGCGTCTTGCCGGACTACAGCAAGCTCAGCGATGTTCAGGACGTTGATGCGGCGCTCTGGACGCGTGAACAAGCCCGCGCGCTGGCAATATCGCTCGACGGCTACTCGGCCGTTGTCCCGGAAAACACCGCCAGCCGTTTCCTGTTCGCCTACCTGATGCCGCCGTCTTCGCCGGGTCTGGCAGCCTATTTTGACTATTGGATGGACCTGTCACGCAAGGCAGGGGTTATTCAGGACATGCATCGCCGCTGGATCAGCCCGGTGAACACGGTGACGACCGACTAGCTTTTTCGCATCGAAGGCTGTTGCACCTGTCGCAATCTCACTCTGGTTCGACGGTGAATTGCAGCGGATAGCCAAGCTGGCTCGCCGCATCGATGGCCCGCGTTGCCTTTGTCTCGGCGACGTCCTTGGGATAGACGGACACGACGCAGGCCCCCTTCTGATGCGCCGTCATCATGACGACCTCGGCCTGGGACATGTCGAGACGGAACTCCGCCTTCAGGATCAGCACCACGAACTCGCGCGGTGTGAAGTCGTCATTGAGGAGAATGACCTTGTAGAGTTTCGGTTTCTGGACCTTGGTCTTCTGCTTCAATTTCGGTTTCAGGTCGGAATCGCTCATAACACTGGCCCAAACTTGTGCCCCCTCCAGATGGCGGGAGCTTCACCATATTGGCTGAGCTTCAAATGCCCGGACTTTTCAGCCAACCATCTGAAATCAGAATGCGCGCCTGCGTCCCGAAACAGGGAAACCATGCGCCGATATCATAGAAGCTGAGCCGGGCTATTCCCGGCAGGTTCGATCGCCAACGAAACGCCGGTGCGGACAAGCGCAATCGGATCGGTCAGCAACCTAATGAGCGTATTATAATGCATCGCACCATCAAAGGAAACATGGACAGCCCGGAATTCCGGTTGCCAGGCCCGGAATTCCATCACGCGTCCAGCCGATGAGCCTCTGAAGACGACTTTACGGAAAGAAACGGAAATCCGTCTTCCTGCCGGCTGCGTATGCAATCCGAGGTAAGTGCTGAAACCACCCGGAGGATTGTCCCGTGACTTCGCGTATCATGTCGGCAGGCTTGAACTGGCCCATTCTTTCCCTTGTCTGTCTCTTTTTCGCCTTTGCCGGCATGGCAACGGCACCGGCTGCGGCGGATATCGGCCCGGCAGCACGAACCGTTCCGTCGGCGGAACTCGTCGGCAAGGGACGCATGACCTATCTCGGTTTCAAGGTCTTTGACGCGGAGCTTTATGCGCCAAACGGTGTTTACAGCGCATCCGGCCCGTTCGCGCTCAAACTGAAATACCTGAGAAATTTCAAGGGCTCGGCGATCACTGAAAGCTCTGTCAAGGAGATGAAGCGGCAGGGCGGTGCGTCCGCGGCGCAACTGGCGTCCTGGGAAAAGCAGATGAGTGCCATCTTCCCGAACGTCTCCGCCGGGCAAGCGATCACCGGTGTCAGAACCGCGAAAGGCAGCACAGTGTTCTATCTCGGCGGGCGCAAGCTCGGCACGATCAGCGATCCTGCTTTCACAAAGAAGTTCTTCTCAATCTGGCTTGGCAACAAGACCCGCAATCCACGGCTGCGGGCACGACTGGTCGGGGCTGGTTCGTAAGGCCGCAAGATAGAAACAGGAACAGCTTGCAGTGTCCGTTGACGAGAGACACGCGCCTTCGGTCCGGCTTGAAAACAGTCATCGAAACGCTGCGGATCAGACCTTATCGCCACTGAGTGTGAAAAGCCTCGTTGCCTATGGCACCATGGCGTTTCCACTGGCCTTCGTCGGATTGCCGATCTACCTGCACGCCCCGGACTTTTACGCCGTGACGATGCAACTGCCATTGGCAACACTCGGGTCCGTTCTGCTCGCCCTCAGGCTTGTAGACGCCATCCAGGATCCGATCATCGGCGACCTGAGTGACAGGTTTCATAGCGCACGAACCTTCATCCTTGCACTTGGCGCGGTGATGCTCGGGGTTGGTTTCTGGATGCTGTTTCATCCGGCAGCGGCCTATCCCGTGCTCTGGTTCGCTGCGTCGGTGTTTATCTGCACAACCGGTTTTTCGGTCGTTTCGATCAATTTTCAGGCGCTTGGCGGCCTTTGGCACACAACGTCCGCGCAAAGGACCAGGGTCACGGCGAGCCGGGAGGCGATCGGTCTCGTGGGCCTGCTGGTCGCCGCCGTCACGCCGCCGGTGCTCACACAGATCGTCGGGCCGTCCCAGGCGTTCCACTGGCTGTCTTTCGCCTACCTGCCGCTCCTGTGCATAGCGCTCTGGCTTCTGGTGCGCTGGATGCACGCTACCGCGCTCGATCTTCCCCAGGAACACGGCAGACAGGCAAGCTGGATCTCTCTCATGAAAAATCGCTGGCGAGCGATTTTCTTCGGCCTGGTTTTCCTGAACACGTTCGCAAGCGCCATTCCAGCGGTGCTCGTGCTTTTTTTCATTCGCGACCGACTTGGCGCGGAAGCCTATACCGGGCTCTTTTTGTTGACCTATTTTCTGTCCGGCGCGTTGTCGATGCCCATCTGGACCGCAGCAGCGCGCAAGTTCGGCAAGCTGCGCGCGTGGCAGTTTTCCCTTGCTGCCGCGATTTTCACGTTCTGTTGGGCGGCACTCCTGCAGGACGGCGATCTTGTTGCATATGCAATCGTATGCGCGCTGTCGGGTCTTGCACTTGGCGCTGATCTCGCCTTGCCCCCTGCCATTCTTGCCGACCACATCGAGGCAGATGCAAAGCAGCAGCAGGCCTCGCGCCTCTTTTCCGTGATGGCGTTTCTGTCCAAATCGGCGCTCGCGGTGGCCACGGGGCTTGCACTGCCGTTGCTTGGCCTGTTCGGATACCATCCGAACATTGCAATGACACCCCAGCTCAATTTCGTGCTAAGCGTTACCTATGCCGGGTTGCCCTGCGTCCTGAAACTGGCTGCCCTTGGTGGGTTGCTGCTCTTCGAGACCGATCTGAAGGCCCGGCGTTCAACCTGATCCGCAGCGCGCCTGGCGCGAAACTCCGTCACAATGCAGACGTCTTTTGGGACCGGCCATGTCAGTTCGACCGCCTCAATTCACAAACCCCGCGGACAAGGATCCGCTGGCTGCCGCGCTGGAGCAGGAAATCTTCAGCGAAAAGGCGTCCACGCTGTCGCGTTTGATCAAGAAGCTTGAGAAGGCTCTGGAGCATCTGCGCGACGCGGAAGCCGACCCGGCAGCCACGGATGATCTGAAACGCGACCGTCTGGCCGAGGCCGGCGAGGCACTCTGGCACGTGACGATACAGCGGGAACTTTGCGGATTGCGGCAGCACCGGGAATTCAATGATCATCTGCGCGTCCCCAGGTCCGTGCGTCTTTGCATGGGCCCTGCAAGTATTATCAAGGACCGTGTTAACCGGTGAAAATCACCTGCTGTACCGGGAAAGTTTGCGTGTGACGGTGATCACTTCTTTGTTGATTGAAATGCCGTAACGACAGGAAGATGTTGCATCTGTGCCATAGCAATGTTTTTTACGGGTGGTTATCGATATGTATGTTATTTACCGGCGCATAGTTTGAACTATGTAGATAATGCAGGTTGACCGGTACCCAGAATTTCGCCCGGCACCCGATTAGACAAAAATGCCAAGCGCAGAGCGATTAATATGTGCAGAAAGATTGGCCCCTTGAGCGTTTTTCCGAATTTATTGACCTGCATTCTCGCTTTGGCGCTGTTGCTGAGCCCGGCTTTGCCGACAATAGGTTTGACACAGTCGGCCCACGCCCAGTCCGTTCGCACTGTGCCGGAAGGCAACAGATACAAGAACCAGCCGAAGATCCCGTATGCATCCGCGCGGCGTACCTCTTCGGCGAAATCCAGCTACGATGCCAAGTTCAACAAAGTGCTGGCGGTCCTGAAACGTGACAGGCGGCTCATGGGATCGATCAAGCGTGTTTCGCGCAAATACAACATTGATCCCATCCATATCATCGGCGCGATCGTGGGAGAGCACACCTACAATTACGACACGCTCGACAGTGCCCAGTCCTATTACGTGAAAGCGCTGGCCTATGCCGGCATCAATTTCGACTTCGAGCTCAACGGGGAACATGTCGACACCTTTGTCGAGCGGCCTCAGTTCGAGCGGTGCCGCAAGGAACATATTCAAAAAAGCAGCGACCGGCGCTGGTCCTGTTACGAAAATGTCTGGAACAGCAAGTTCCGCGGCAAACGGGTTGAAGGCGTCCGCTATCCGAAGAAGAATTTCAACGAGGCTTTTTTCCAGCCTCTTTATGCGGGTCAGAGTTTCGGGCTCGGCCAGCTCAGCCCGCTCACCGTCTTGAAAATGACCGACCGCGTGTCGCGTCAGAGCAATTTCCGCAAGCTCAAGGCGTCCAATTCCGATGCGGTCTACAAGGCGACGATGGACCCGAACATCTCGTTGCACTACATGGCCGCGATCATCCAGGACTCGATCGCAGCCTACAAATCCGTCGGCAAGGTGGACATTTCCAACAACCCGGGCCTGACGGCAACCCTTTACAATCTCGGCGATCCCTGGAGCCGCGCCGCCAAGTTCCGCCGCACCGGGCGGTCCTGGCCGCGCGAGAACTACTACGGCTGGCTGGTCAACGACCGGATCGATGACCTGCGCGCGCTTCTTTGAGCCGCGACGTCTTCCTCAAAACTTGAGCCGACAAGACCTGTCCCTGGCCGATCCACGTCAGGTCAAAAACGGGTTTGTCTGCCGTTCCTGCCCGAGTGTCGACGCCTGACCGTGTCCGGGCAGAAACGAAACATCGTCGCCGAGCGGCAGCAAGCGTTCGTGGATAGACTTTATGAGTGTCGCATGATCGGCAAGTGGCAGATCCGTCCTGCCGATGGATCCTGCAAACAGGACATCGCCCGAAATCGCAAACCGCAATTCCTTGTCGAAGAAAACGAGATGCCCCGGAGAATGGCCCGGGCAATGCAGCACTTCGAACGTGCGGCCGGCGATCTCGACCTCGTCGCCGTCTTCCATCCACCGGTCCGGTGAAACGGGTTTTGCTTCAGGCACGCCGAACTGGGCGGCCTGATCCGCAACGCGTTCAATAAGCGGTTTGTCGGCCTCATGCGGGCCTTCGACGGGAACGTCGAGTGCAGCCGCCAGGTCCGCGGCACCACCAATGTGATCGATATGACCGTGCGTAAGCACAATCTTCTCGACCTTCACGTCGTGCTTGCGGATCGCTTCCTGAACATGTTCGACATCGCCGCCTGGATCGACGACGGTTCCGCGCATTGTCTGCGGGTCCCAGATGATGGAACAGTTCTGCTGAAACGGCGTTACCGGCACGACCATGACCTGGATCGGCGGCATGTCATCCGTTTCGCTGTTGCTGGTTTCTTCCGACACACCTGTCTCCTTTTGAAACAACCTTCCCCGACACGCTAACAAACGCGGGACAATCGGAACCCGCGTCGACTTAATGTAGCTTATCGGCTTCACCTTGCGGCCTGCATTTCGTACAAGATGTAAAAGCCCATGAGAAAATGGCAATCAAAATCGGGTAACCGGATAGAATGACGTTTAGATTGCAAACTTTCCTGACGATTGCGGCGATCGGCTTTCTGAGTGCAACCGCAAGCTCGGCGCAGCCCGGTCGGACTGCGCCCAGCTTCGAGGGCTGGACGGTCGATTGCGGCAATACCGGAGCCTGCTTTGCATCAACATTCACGCGCAGCCAGTCCGTCTGGGTGGATGTCAGGATCGTCCGGGACTGGCAGGCGGAGGCCCAGCCGCTCGTCCGCCTGACAACAAACACGGAGCTGCCGCAGGAAGGCACGCTGCTCTTTGATGTCGACGGATCGACGATTGAAGAACTGCCCATCGAGCAACTGCGTGAGATGCAGTCATCGATTACGCCTCCAACCGGTTTCCGTCCGCTGGGCGGCGATGGCTTCTGGTATCCGGCGGGCCCTGCCTCGGCAACTCTCCTGGACGCGATGCAGAAGGGAAAGGTTCTGACCGTGCGCATGCCGGCAGGTGAAGACGCGGACCCGATATCCGTGCCGGTGCCGCTTCAGGGCCTGAAATCGAGCCTGCTGTGGCTCGACAACAGGCAGGACCGCACGGGAACGGAGGCCGCGATCGTTTCGCCGGGCACCAACCCTGCCAAGGACGCACCACATGCACTGCCGATCCTGAGCGCCGATCAGCTTCCACCCGAGGTCGCCGCGATCTGGTCGGCAAACCGGCTCTGCTCTGCGATCGATCCGGCGATTTTCGCAAGCCTTAATGCGGTTCGTGTGCCGCTGGCAGAAAATGCGTCCCTGTATATCATCCCCTGCGGTGCGCCGACGCCCTATAACAGCCCTTATGTCGCGGTTCTCTCGGGCAAGGATGGAGCGGCCCGTCAAATACACGTTGCCCGCATGTCGGAAAAAGGTCCGATCGCCTCGGACCTGATCTACAATGCAAGGTGGATTCCGGCTGATCAGCAGCTCGTCAGCTATTTCAAGGGATCAGGCGTTGGAGAATGCGGTCTCTGGAACAGGTGGTTCTGGAACGGCACGGGTCTTGTTCTAATGGAAGAAGCAACGCGAAAGACATGTGACGGTACGGAACCTGACTTGTCCAACTGGTCAAGCACCTGGCCTTTAAAAAACGCGCTCGATTAGGCCGCCGACCAAGGAATTTCTTGCGATTTCATGCCTCACGCCCTTATGATAGTGCCGCAGCGGCTGGTGAGGGATGCGGCAAACTTGTTTCAGCCCGATCCCAGAATGTTGGAAAGACGCACCAAGTGCGTCCGGTGGAGTGACTCGACTGAGAAGGCGGGTGAGATAGGCTGGCATGTGCCGGAGGGGCACGGAAATTAAGGTGATTCAGTAATGCACGATGGCGATTCGGACCGGCGGTCGCGTGGTCGACGCGGCGGCAAGCGCGAGTTTGGCGGTCCGCAAGACTTCGGCAGCGATTTTGGCGGCGGCGACTACGGCGGTGATTATGGCGGTGGCCGGGATGGCGGCTACCGTGGCGGACGCGACAATGATTTTGGTGGCGGCTACGGCCGCGACAACAACAGGGACGGCGGCTACGGCGGCGGTCGTGATGGCGGATACGGCGGCGGCGGTCGTGATGGCGGATACGGCGGCGGTGGTCGTGGCGGATACGGCGACGGCGGCGGTGGCCGCGACGGTGGATATGGCGGCGGCGGTGGCGGCCGCGGCGGTTACGGTGGTGGCGGACGCGACGGCGGCTATGGCGGCGGGCGCGACGGCGGCTATGGCGGTGGCGGACGCGACGGCGGTGGCTACGGTGGCGGTGGCCGCGGCGGCTACGGCGGTGGCGGACGCGATGGCGGCTATGGCGGCGGCGGCGGTGGCCGCGGTGGTTATGGCGGCCGTGACGGCGGTGACGGTGACGGCTTCCGTCAGGGACGCCCGCCCCGGCGTGACGGGCCACCCGTGGAACGCGGCCCGCGTCAAAGCGGAACCGTGAAGTTTTTCAAGACGGACAAGGGATTTGGCTTCATCACACCCGATGAGGGTGAAGCCGATGTGTTCGTGCATATTTCAGCCGTGGAACGCTCCGGCCTTGCTACGCTTGACAGCGGTCAGCGCATTTCGTTCGAAACCGAACCGGATCGCCGCGGCAAGGGCCCGAAAGCGGTGAACCTGCAGGTGATCGAAGAAGGCGCAGAGGCCGGAGAAGCCGAAGACGCTGCGCCTGAGGCAGGAACGCCCGAAGACGAGTAAGTCCGCCTTGAAGGCTTGACCGACATGACCGAGCGCAGCTTGTCTGCGCTCGTTCTTTTTTCCGCCCATCTCTTTTTGCAGCAAGCATCGAGCCGCACCTGCAGCGGATCGCCACCCGTCAAGGTGCGTTTGCAATGACACAATCACTCTCGCCGGCAAAGATCCGGTCATTTCAGCCTGGCGATCTCAGCCTCCTGCTTTCGCTGAACAGCGCGGCGGTTCCGGCCGTCAACGAGTTGAGCGCGGAGGACATGCTCGATCTCGTGAACCAGTCCCTTGAGTGCCTTGTCGCGCTCCTCGATGACACACCCGTCGGCATGCTCCTCTGCTTTGGCGAAGGTGCCGACTATGCCAGTCCGAATTACCGCTGGCTCAGCGACAGGTTCGAGCACTTCGCCTATACCGACCGCATTTTCGTGGACGATACCCAGCGCGGTCAGAAGATCGGAGACGCGCTCTATTCGGAACTGTTTAACCGCATGGCCGGAACGGGCAGGTGTTTCACGTGTGAGGTCAACGAACGTCCGCCAAACCCGGGTTCGTTGCGATTTCACTCCCGGTTGGGATTTGAGGAAATCGGACGCGCGGACAACGGCGCAACATCCGTGATTTACATGCGGCGCGATCCGGAACCCGCGCGGTGATACCTATCAGGTTTGACAAAGCGACATGAATTACAGACACGCCTATCACGCCGGCAACATCGGCGACGTGCTCAAACACACGGTGCTTGCACGCCTGATCGTCTATTTCCAGCGCAAGGAAAAGCCGTTTCGAATGCTGGATACGCATGCGGGTATCGGTCAATACGATCTGACTTCGGAAGAAACCCTGAAAACAGGCGAATGGCAGC
Source organism: Roseibium sp. MMSF_3412 (assembly GCF_030733265.1). GTDB lineage: Bacteria > Pseudomonadota > Alphaproteobacteria > Rhizobiales > Stappiaceae > Roseibium. The sequence goes on from NZ_JASHJI010000002.1 coordinate 13,044, forward strand.
AGGGCATTGCCCGCGTGCTGGAGGCGGACATGCCGGACAGGGTCGCTGCGCTGCTGCAACCCTGGCTGGGAGCCGTGCGAGACATGAACCCCGGCAACGCGCTGGAAACCTACCCCGGTTCTCCTGTGCTTGCGCGCCGGCTGATGCGCAGGTCCGACAGGCTGACGCTGACCGAACTTCACCCGGATGACTTCAGGACCCTGTCGGAACGCTTCGCCGGTGATTTCCAGGTCAAGACCATTCATCTGGACGGATGGCTGGCAATGGGCAGCTTCCTGCCGCCAAAGGAGAAGAGAGGCTTTGTGCTGATCGACCCTGCTTTCGAGGTTACCGACGAGTTTGAGCGTATGACCGTTTCGGTGCTCAAGGCCTGGAAGAAATGGGCGGGCGGAACCTATGCGCTCTGGTACCCCCTGAAAGACGCGCGTGCGATCAAGGCGATGCATGATGCATTTGCCGCCGCGGGCGTCCGGGATCTGCTCTCGCTTGAACTGAAGGTCGGCAAGAGCGGACCCGATACCCGAATGCTCGGGTCCGGCATGACGCTCATCAATCCACCCTTCACGCTTGCTGACGAGATGCGAACACTTCTGCCCTGGTTTGGCGACGTTTTGCGCCAGGGACCCGGGTCAGGCTGGGAAGTAACCCAACTGATTGGCGAATAACTGCATATTCTGGCTCTTTTGATGCAGCAAGTCCTTGACCTTGAGGCTTCCCTCCCCCATCGTCTGTCACATTATTTGCCTCTCGGAGACCATGCCGTGCACATCGCCCGTTTCGCCCGATTGATCCTCTCCACTCTCGCCGTCTGCGCTTTTCTCGCCTCTCCTTCCGTGGCTGAGGAAAATCGCGCCTATCTCTCCTTGAGCGGCAAGAACCGTTTGCCGGAATGCACTGCCAACTCGGTACAGAAAGCGGTCCGCAGATCTGTCGCCCGGGCCTACGCTGACTATTACGAAGGCAGACGGATCGTCGGTATCGACGGTATTACCGAAATCGCCTTCAAGGTGAACGAAGTCAGCCCGCTTGCCCGCCGTCACTGCACCGGCACCGCCAGCATGTCGGATGGTTCCAACCAGCATCTGCATTACCTGATCGAGGAACATGCCGGTTTCGTGGGCGTGAGCTGGAACGTTGAGGCCTGCCTGTCCGAACTCGACAAGTGGCGCGTTTACGGATCTCACTGCAGAACCACAAAACCTCAGTAAGTCTGCCCCTGCCATGGCCCTTCTGTGCCGTGCGTGCGGTCTGACCGCACTTCTGGTGTCCGTTCTCTTGTCTGCGGCAGTTGCCGCGGATGAGCCCGGTAACTTTGATTTCTATGTACTGTCCCTCTCCTGGTCGCCGACCTACTGCAAACAGGAAGGCGCGGATGCGAACCCGCATCAATGCGACGTTCGAGACCCTTTTCGCTTCGTGGTGCACGGTCTGTGGCCGCAATATGAGCGCGGCTACCCTCAATCGTGCCGGGGTCCCAAGAGGATCGACAGACGCATTGCGGTCGAAATGGAGGACATTATGCCCAGTCACGGGCTTGTCTTTCATCAATGGCGCAAGCACGGAACCTGTTCGGGTCTGGAACCGGAGGAATATTTCGACCTGACGCGGCGCGCCTTTGAGAAGATCTCGGTACCCGGTGCGTTCGCCAAGCTGCAAAGGCGCGGCAAGACCTCCCCGAAGACCGTGGAGAAAGCCTTTCGTCTGGCAAACCCGGGCCTTGACGAAAGTGCGATGGCAGTTACCTGTTCCCGCGGGGAATTCGACGAGATACGGATCTGTCTGACCAAAGACCTTGAGTTCAGATCCTGCCCCAATGTCGACCGGCGTGGCTGCCGCACCGACAGCCTTTCGGTTCCGCCACCAGGCCGTTGACAGCGGTCACAGGAAACCACCTCCCGAGCGGACCCATTTGCTCATTTCCAGGAGACACGATCATGATGAAACTTCGTTCGTCGCCGCCCTCGCCATTCGGGCGCAAGGTGAAAGTGGCCATGGCAATGCTTGGCCTCAAGGACCGGATCGAGGTCGTTGATGCCAACACCGCGGACCCGGACGACAGTCTTCGGGGGCAAAATCCGCTTGGAAAAATCCCTGCCCTCGTTCTTGAAAATGGCGATGTCCTTTACGACAGCGCGGTCATTCTGGAATATCTGGACTTTCTGGCGGGAGGCGGAAAACTGTTTCCGCTCGGAGAAGCCCGTTTTGCGGTTCTGCGCGACCAGGCGCTTGCTGACGGCGTCATGGATGCCGCGCTGCTGCGTGTTTACGAAAAGCGCTTCAAGCAGCCCAACTACCGGGATCCGGCCTGGGATGCCTACCAGGGCTCGAAGGTGGAACGCGGTCTTGCCCATTTCGAACAGAACACTCCCCCGGCACCGGCAACAGCCGCTGACGTGGACGCAGCCACCCTGACGCTGGCCTGCGCGCTCGGTTACCTTGACATGCGCTTTGGCGATGGCTGGCGCGAGAGCCATCCCAAACTTGTTGCCTGGTTGAAGGCCTTTGAAGCCGCCGTCCCTGCCTTTGCCGGCACCCGTCAGCCGGCAGCGCCGGTTCCGGACAACGCCGCCGTCGAGCTTCGCTAGACAGGCGCAAACGACGGCAGCTTAGCTTGTTGGCGTTTCGCTGCCTTTGCCGGGCAGCGCAGGGCGTCCTTTTGCCCTGAGCAGCCGGCGTCCGCTCGCGACGGACTGGCCGAAATCCCTCTGGATCGCAAGCATCGACGGCACAAGCAGGATCACCAGAAACAGGCCGACGCCCAACCCGTAGGAAAGCGTGATGACGGTCGGCTTGAGGAACTGCGCCTGGCGGCTGGTCTCAAAGAGCAGCGGCGCCAGGCCGAACACGGTCGTCGCGGTTGTCAGGACAACAGCACGCAGCCGGTCGCAGACCCCGTTGATGAGTGCCTGCCGGAACGGGTGGTTGCGCGCGTATTCATCAATCGTGGTCACAAGCACAATGCTGTCATTGATGATGATTCCGGACATGCCGATAAAGCCGACGACCGAGAACATCGATAGCGGCACACCGTGGATGTAGTGCCCCCAAAGCATGCCGATCGAACCGAAGGGTATGATGATCATGATCATCAGCGGCCGCGTCCAGGATTCGAAAATCCAGCACAGCACGAGATAGATCCCGGCAAGGCAAAGCGCGAAGCCGATCATTGCGTCCGACAGGAAGGACCTTTCCTGCTCGGCCAGTCCGGCCAACTCGCTCTCAACATCGAACTCGGCAGCCAGCTGCGGCAACAGTTCGTTTTCCAGGAAAGCCGTCACCCGGGCCGCCGCCTCGGGATCGTCTTCCGAAACATCCCCGCTGACCGTCAGGGTTCGCAGGCCGTCGCTGCGCCGGATGGACGCAAATCCGTAGGTGCTGTCGGCCTGGACGATCTCGCTCAGGGAAACATAGGTGCCCGCCTCCGTGCGAATGCGTGTGGAATAGAGGAACGACGCGTCCGTTTCCTCGTCCGGCATCAGCACCTTCACCTTTGCGGTGCGCCGGCCGACCGGAAACTCCGCGACCTCGATGCCCTCAAGACGATTGCGCAGGATGCGCGCTACATCATCGGTGCTGAAACCGAGCGCCTCTCCCTTGGGTGTCAGGCTGAGATTGAGCTCCGGCTTGTCATAGGCCAGCGTATCCTCGAGCGCACTGACGCCCGGAAGCGGTGCCAGTGCCTGCTTGAGGCTTTCCGCCGCCGCCTTCAGGTTCTCCGTCGAGGTTCCGTAAAGCCGGACATCGATCGCATCGCCGCCCGGGCCCGAACGTTCACCACGCACGGCAAGCGTTTCAAGCAGTGGCGGTCGTTGGATTTCCTTGCGCCAGTCGCCGATGAACTTGAACGCGGAATAGGGCCGCAGATCCGGATCGATCAGTTCAATCGAGATCCCGCCGAGCTGATCGACGTCCTTGCTGTCGGCACCGCTCAGACCGCGTCCGGCGGTGCCACCGACGGTCGACAGGGCGAACCGGACCGGAGCATCGCCGTATTGCTCGCCATACCGCTGGTTGACGACATCCAGGGCCCGCTCCATTTCCGCGATCATCGCCTTGGTGTCGTCCCGGTCCGCGCCGGGCATCATGGCGATGCTGGCGGAAACAACCGAGCGTTCCGGAGCATTGAAGAACCGCCAGCGGACACTGCCGTCAAAAAACAGCGCCAGCGACAGCAGCAGCACCATTGACGCAAACCCGAGCGCCGGATAGCGGACGGTGAGGATCCAGCCGATAAACCGCCGGAAGACGCGCTCCCGGAACCAGACGAAGCCACGATTGAAGACCCTGTTGGGCATGTCGTACCAGCGCTGTTTCTTGCTGGCGGAAAGGGCATGGTTCATATGCGCGGGCAGGATGAGAAAACACTCCACCAGGCTCGCGATCAGCACCACGGCCACCGTGAAGGGAATGTCGGCAATGAGCGTTCCGAACCGGCCGCCGACAAAGATCAGCCCGACAAAGGCAATCAGGGTTGTAATGGATGCGGTGAAGACGGGCGCCGTCATCCGCCGCGCGGCAAGGCTTGCGGCCTCCGGGGGCGGGTAGCCTTTCCGATGCAGCGAGTCCGCGTGTTCGCCCACCACAATGGCATCATCCACCACGATACCGAGACAGATGATCAGTGCGAACACAGACACCATGTTGAGGGTCAGACCGAAGGCATACATCAGGCCAATGGTTGCAAACATGGCGACGGGAATCCCCGCCGCAACCCAGAAGGCCGTGCGCGCGGACAGGAACAGAAACAGGAAGGCCAGAACCAGCCCGAGGCCGAACAGACCGTTTTCGACCAGGATATTCATCCGGTCGATGATGTTCTGCGAACGTGTCCGCGTCAGCTGAACCACGACATTTTCCGGAAGCGTCTTCTGATACTCCGCAGTGATGCGCTCGACCGCACGCTGGATCGAAATCGTGTCTCCCTGGGCACTCCGGTCAACACGCAGAACGACCGCAGGCATACCCTTGTGATAATAGGCCCGGCCGCTCTCCACGCCTTCGGTCACGATATCCGCGACGGCTCGAAGTTCCAGCTTCTCACCCTGGCTCGGAGCCCTCAGAACGATCTCCCCCAGTTCCTGCTCACTGCGCCGCGTCTGACCGGTTCTCAGGCGCGCACCGCTGCCGCTGACATCTCCCGCCGGTGTGGTTTCCATTTCCGAGGTTACGACATCGGCGACATCACGAAGGGTCAGATCATGCCGCACCAGCATACCTTCGCCGACATTGATCCGGATAATCGGATTTGCCAGCCCCTGGATCGACACGCGTGTAACGCCATCACGGAACAGCACGGTTTGCAGATCTTCGGCAAATCGGGCCAACTGGTCGATATCCACGGGACCGTAAATCACGACATCCGTGACCCGGTCCCTATAGACACCGCGGCTGACGACAGGCTCTTCAATCCCTTCTGGCAGGCTGGATCGTGCCTGATCCACGGCGGCCTTGACCTCGTCGGTCGCCTGGCCCATGTCCCAGCCGTCTTCAAACTCAAGATTGATCGACGCGCGGCCTTCACGCGACACCGACGTCGCCTCGTCGACACCGTTGATGGCCAGAAGCTGAGGACCGAGAATTTCCACCACCGACAGGTCGAGATCGTCGGGGCCGGCGCCGGGCCAGGAAATGTCGACGTCGACTTCCTCTCGCACGAAATCGGGAAAGAACTGCGTTCTGATCTGCGATCCGGCTGCAATACCGGCGAGAAGCATCAACGCCAGAAGCAGGTTCGCCGCTGTGCGGTGGCGCACCATGTAGTCCAGAAAGGATGCAAACCGTGGTCCGCCGGGAGAACGCATTCAATCACTCCAGTCTCGGCACGAACGGGCACGCGCGGTGAACCTGCCCTAACCCTTGCGCCCCTGCCGCTCTTCAAGCCGGTCAACCAGGTCCTTGGGCACCATCGGCTCGTTCAACAGCGCGAGCAGACGCGCCTTGCGGTTTTCGGGCATGTTGGAATTCGTCAGCTGGGCAATCAGCGCCGCGCGCCGTTCCGGTTCCAGGGCAACCAGGTCGCCAGCGGGCTGTGCGGCCCCTTCTGTTGCGCTTGCGGTAACGGGAGAGTCGTTCTGAGGCTCCGCTCCCTGACCTCGGCGCGGCGACACCTTCAGGCCCTTGCCGAGTTGCGGAAGGCGTTCGCGCACGTAATCGGTGCCGAACGGAACGTCGGCGATCAGCACATCATTCGCCATGCGCCGCAGGACGCGCGCCCTGATCTCATCCAGGCGCTCGTCTTCGGTAACGATCAGGAGCCGTCCGTCCTCCGTGACGGCCGCCGCCGGCACCGCGACAACATTCGCCAGTTCCGGTTCCTCAACCGCAACCTTGACAAAATCCCCCGGGCGCAGAACCGTTCCGGCCTCGATCTCCAGAGTTGCGAACAATGTTCTTCCGGCTTCGCCTTCGGACACGATCGCAGCTGCCCTGTCTATGCGTCCGGGAACCTCGACGGACCTGCCGCCGAGTTGAAGGGTGACCGTGACGGGTGCCTTGACCAGCTTTCCGCTTTGGTCGAGAAGACGCGAAAATTCAGCGGTCGACAGCGAGAACTTCACTTCAAGGGCCGTGGGATCAATCAGCATCGCCAGCGTTTCGGAAGGACTCACGCGGCGTCCGAGCGTTGCATCAACTTCCGCCAGATACCCGTAAAACGGCGCTGTGAGTGTGGTTTCCTGCAGGACACGTTCGGCATCTTCAAGAGCCAGGCTGGCGCGCTGCACCGTCAGGTCCATGCGTTCCACGCGCCTGCGCGCAGCGATCACGGACTGCAGCCGGTTGTTCAAAGACTGCTCCAGCGAAGCGACTGCAAGTTCTTCCGTTTCAACCTGCACGGCGGTCGAATAGCCCTTGTCCTTCAACTGAGACTGCCGTTCCAGCGCCTGTTTGCGCAGGTCCAGCTGGCGGCGCGCGGCTTCCAGTTCCTGTTCGGCGACAATGATGGCTTCTTCGGCCTCGGCCTTTTGCGCTTCGGCATCGGCAAGCGCAGCCTCCGCATCGAGGAACTGGAATTCTGCGTTCGCAGGGTCAATTCTCAGGAGGAGTTCACCTTCGGCAACGGCCGCACCGTCACGAAACTTGCTCGCGACATCAACGAGACGCCCTTCGGAACTTGCCCTCAGCTGGAGGGTTCGCCAGCTTTCGATTTCACCATAGGCAATCGTGACCGGGCTGATCGATTGCGGCGTGAGCGGCGCAACATTGACGGTGTAGCTGCGCTCGCGCGCCGGCCGTTCGCGCACGGTTTCCTCGGCCGTCATGGCACCATACAACCTGTAGGCTCCGAAACCTGCGAAGCCGACCATGATCGCCATCAATGCCAGACCGACAAGTCCGCGCATCAAAAACCGCATTCACCTCTCCACTTTAACCGCCGTGCCAACCTGCCAAGTGCGCTGTCCTGACATCCAATATGGCGCCGAGACCCTGTTTTACCATGGACTTGGAGCAAATTTCGTAAAAGCTTGTATCCACTTGTAACAAAAAAACCGGCCCCTTCCGGAACCGGTCTTTTTTGAAATCAGATGCGACGGGTGTCAGAACTTGTAGCCGACACCGAAACGCACGAGCTGATTGCTGAAGTCGGACGTCACGCCAGTCCCGTTCAGGTTGAAATCCTGGTCGCCGAAATCCTGGTAGGCGTAATCGAGGCGCGCGGTCACGTTGTTGGTGATTGCAGCTTCACCGCCGACACCCAGCGTCCATCCGACAGCGGTTTTGCTGTCCTTGTCGCCGTTGCCGGAGACTTCAAGATCCGCCAGTGCCAGACCGCCTGCACCGTAGACCAGATACCGGTCGAAGGCATAACCGATGCGGGCGCGAATGTTCGAGTTCCAGTCCGATTTGGACTTCAGCGAGACACCGCCGGCCGACTTCGTGTCTTCCAGATCGGACAAGGTGAAGTCCGCTTCCGCACCAACGACGACGTTGGGCGTAACCTGGTAGTTGTAGCCGGTGTAAAGACCGCCTGCGACGCCATTGGCATCGGTATCGAGGTTGGTTCCGCCGAACCGGTTGTCGAAACTTCCGAATGACCAGCCGAGATTGCCGCCGACATAGATGCCGGTCCAGTCGATGCTCTGCTGCTGGGCCGGAACAGCCTCATAGGCAGGGGCCGGTGCCTGAGGAAGGTCCGCAGCCAGAACCGGGGCGGTTCCCACTGTTGCGGCAGTCACTGCCAGGCCTGCAAGCGCAAGACGTTTCATGAATGATACTCCAGATCCATACTATCCATACTGAGCTGGCCAAGTTCTTTGACCAGGCAAAAGGGACGGTTATGCCGCGCCCTCACTCCCCCGGTAACGACATATGGGGAGCGTTTGTGGCGGATCGGGATTTAGATTTGGGAGTTTTGATGACAAATCAGGGCAACAATCTGTCAAGATGAACGCGGCGTTAAGCGAGTTGCAATTTGCGATGAAACCGGAACAAAGATGCTTGTCCCCGGGTTTCCCCGTACCAATCTATTGCGTATAAGGCGCCCAACTGATTTGCGCGCTCCCTCCGAAACCGTGCGCGCGGATCGCAAAAACCCGAACCGGAACTCGTAGATGCTGTTTGACTATATTAGCCTCGCTGGCGGATTGGTTGTGCTGATTATTGCCGGCGATGTCTTGGTCAGGGGCTCTGTGGGTATCGCGCAGCGGCTGGGGATTCCCAATCTGGTCATCGGTCTGACTATTGTCGCCTTCGGAACGTCCGCACCGGAACTCGTCATTTCTCTGAAGGCCGCGCTGGAAGACGCGGGCGGCATCGCGATCGGTAACGTGGTCGGCTCCAACATTGCCAATGTTCTGCTCGTGCTCGGAATGCCGGCGCTCATCGCGGCGACACCCTGCGGAGAGGACGGGGCGACCCGCAACGCCATTTTCATGGTTGCTGTCACCGTCGTTTTCATCGGCCTGTGCTTTTTTACGCCAATCGGGCTTCCGGCCGGGATCGTGCTGCTGGTTCTGCTTGCGATGTTTCTCACCGCTTCGACAATCACCGCACGCCGTCACCGGAAGGAGCAGAGGTCCATCTCCGCCGCATCGGCGGGAGCTGCCGTTGCCGACGCCGAGATCGAACAGGACGATACGCTGGATGATGTCGAGGATGTGCCCGACTCGGTCTGGATCGCTCTTGTCTATATTGTGCTTGGTCTCGTCGGACTTCCACTGGGTGCGCATTTCACGATTACCGGGGCCACCGACATTGCGTCCCATTGGGGCGTCAGCGAAGCCGTCATCGGCCTGACGGTCATCGCGCTTGGAACGTCGCTGCCCGAACTCGCCACAACGGTGATGGCCGCCATCCGGCAGCACGGCGCCGTCGCGATCGGCAACGTCATCGGTTCGAACATCTTCAACCTGCTTGCAATCATCGGCATCACGGCGGTCGTTGTTCCGATCGATGTGCCGCCGGAGGTTCTCAAGCTCGATGTCTGGGTCATGCTGGCTTGCGCCGTGTTGCTGGCGGTTCTCTCAGGCTTCCGCATTTGTCTGGGCAAGATTTCGGGCCTCGCGATGACGGCCGCCTACTGCCTTTACATCACCACGGTCTACATGCTCGGCCACGTCAACTGACGTATGAGGCAGTTGATCGCGGGAGCCACTAGGCAAACCCTCTTTCCCAAAGGGCCTGGGGCGCTTAAATGTCTGGTATGCAGGACGGATCCGATTCTCCAGTCGCCGGCGGCGACACGCCAGCCGAAGACCGCGCTCAAACCAAAAAGGGCGTGGAGGTCATTGCCAATGAAGTAAAGCGTTTGCCGAACGGTCCCGGCGTCTACCGGATGCTGGACGAAAACGGTGACGTTCTTTACGTCGGCAAGGCGCGAAGCCTCAAGAAAAGAGTAACCAGCTACACCCGGCTCCAGGGACAGTCCAACCGGATCATGCGGATGATCCTGTCGACGGCCGCGATGGAATTTGTGGTCACGAAGACGGAACCCGAAGCCCTGCTTCTGGAAGCCAACCTGATCAAGCGGCTCAGGCCGAGGTTCAATGTCCTGCTCAGGGACGACAAGTCGTTTCCCTATATCCTGGTGACCGGCGACCACGAGGCGGCCGCGATCGTCAAGCACAGGGGCGCCCGCAAGCGCAAGGGCGACTATTTCGGCCCCTTTGCCTCCGCCGGTGCGGTCGACAGGACAATCAACGCGCTTCAGAAAGCGTTTCTCATCCGCACGTGTTCGGACAGCTATTACGAGAACCGGTCGCGCCCCTGTCTCCAGTATCAGATCAAGCGCTGCGCCGGACCCTGCACAGGCGAGATCGATCCGCAGGACTATGCAGGCCTGGTCTCCGAGGCAAAGGCCTTTCTGTCGGGCCGCAGCCAGTTGATCAAGAAGCAGCTTGCCGAGCAGATGGAAGCTGCCTCCGCGGACCTGGAATTCGAGCGCGCGGCAATCTACCGGGACAGACTGTCCGCCCTGTCCCACGTGCAGGCGCATCAGGGGATCAACCCACAGTCGGTTCAGGAAGCGGACGTCTTTGCCATTCATCAGGAAGGCGGCCAGTCCTGCGTGCAGGTCTTTTTCTTCCGGACAGGTCAGAACTGGGGAAACAGGGCCTATTTCCCGAAAGCCGACAAGACCCTCGGCGAAGCGGAAGTGCTGGAGAGCTTTCTGGCACAGTTCTATGACGACAAACCCGCCCCGAAACAGATCCTGTTGTCGCATGGACTTGCCGAGCAGGATTTGCTCGCCGAGGCGCTGAGCGAACGGACGGCCCGCAAGGTCGATGTCGCCGTTCCCAAGCGCGGCGAAAAAAAGGATCTGGTCGATCATGCGCTGACCAACGCGCGCGAAGCGCTCGGACGGCGGCTTGCGGAAACCTCCAGCCAGGCCCGTCTGCTCAAGGGGGTCTCGGAAGCCTTTGCGCTGAGCGCAGCCCCGCGCCGGATAGAGGTGTACGACAACTCCCACATCATGGGCACCAACGCGGTTGGCGGCATGATCGTTGCTGGCGCGGAAGGGTTCGCGAAAGGTCAGTATCGAAAGTTCAACATCAAGTCCGAAGACCTCGTCCCCGGAGACGACTACGGCATGATGCGCGAGGTTCTGACACGGCGTTTCTCTCGCCTGCTGAAAGAAAGTGCCCGTGCGGCGAACCCCGCTTCGCAAGAAGATCTCGCAGCTGACGGCACCGAAGCCGACGCAAGCGCGCAGGAAAGCACCGCTGACATGCCTGACTGGCCCGATCTGGTTCTGATTGACGGCGGGCTCGGGCAGTTGAACGCGGCAAGGGAAACCCTGGAAGAACTCGGTATCACGGACGTTCCCCTTGTCGGCATCGCCAAGGGACCGGACCGCGACGCCGGACGCGAGAAGTTCTTCATTCCCGGCAAACCATCGTTCATGCTGCCGGAACGCGATCCCGTGCTCTACTTCGTGCAACGACTGCGAGACGAAGCCCACCGTTTTGCGATCGGCAGCCACCGGGCACGGCGGAAGAAGGACATTGCCAGGAACCCGCTGGACGAGATTGCCGGGATCGGACCGACCCGCAAGAAGGCGCTTTTGCAGCATTTCGGTACGGCCAAGGCCGTCTCGAAGGCAGGCGTGGACGATCTTGCCTCGGTCCCCGGAATTTCCGAAGCGATTGCCAAACTGGTCTACGACCACTTCCATGAATGATCGCCGGCTCCCGAACCGGATCATGAGTGCGGACCGTGACATTGAAAGCCGTACGTGCGCCAAGGACCTGACCACATAATGTCTTCTTCAAAACCCAAACGACGGCTGCGCATTCTCCCTTCGCTCGCGTCATTCATTTGCTGGTGCGGATCGCTCGGCGCATTGGTCTTCTGTTCGCTCGGTATCTCTGCTTTCGTCGCGCCGGACTTCTGGTTCACTGACAACATGAGCTTCTTTTTGAGGCAGTTTCTTGCCGGCGGACTTGCGGGATGCGCTGCCGGTGCGCTTGGACTGATGCTGCCTCACAGGCTTGTCTGGCTCTACAGGTCGGCGTTCGGCCTTGCCTTTGTCGCTTTCGCGATCCTGACTATCGCAACCGTAACCCGCACCCTGGAAAACACGGCTGCGATCGAGGATCAGGGCCCGGATGGACGCGTCCTGAAAATCGCCTCGATCAACATTGAAGGCATGTTCCTGGGCGACAAGAGACTGACGAGCTTCCTGGAGCGGGAAAATCCCGACATAGTCGTTTTTCAGGAAGTGTTGTGGTGGCTCCAGCAGCGCCGCTGGAAACGTCTTGAGCTTCCCGTGGGAAGCCGGGGCGAAAACGGTTTTCCGGAACACCTGGCCGTCGGCGCGGACGAGAACCTCGTTGTCTACTCGAAACTTCCCATTCTGGAGACCAGATCGAAAATCGTGCCTGGAGACCTGCACGAGGGCGCCAGCGTGATCCACCAGGCCGACCGGGAACTCCTTGAAGCGACACTGGACACGGGAGCCCGGCCCCTGAACCTGATTTCCGTCCATCCCGACAGTCCAAGAAACGAAATCAGATGGCAAAACAAGAGGCGGTACTTTGAAGAGGCCGATAGAACCATCCGTGGTCTTCAGGACGAAAACGACGATCCGCTGCTCGTAATCGGGGACTGGAACAGCGCGCCCTGGTCCGCGCGCTTTCAAAGAACGCTGTTTGAAAACGAACTGCGGACCGCCTATCCCGGCGGTTGGCCAAGAACGACGCGGTTCTTCTTCGACTACCGCCTCTACTGGATCCTGGGGTCTCCCGTCGACCAGTTCGCCGTCTCGAAAGACGTCAAGGTTCTGAATGTATCGACAGGACCCAACATCGGCTCCGATCATCTGCCGCTCATTGTGGAGATCGAACTGCCTGCGAAGAACTGATCCCGGCTATTCCCTGTGACTTCAGGGCAAAAGTGTTTGAGGCTGCCGCGCAGATTGGGAACACTGCGGAGATCTTCAATCCGATTCTCCGACGATCAGAATGGCCAAGCTCTATTTCAACTATTCCTCCATGAATGCCGGCAAATCCACCGTGCTGCTGCAGGCTGCCTATAACTACGAAGAGCGCGGCATGAATGCCCTGCTCATGATCGCCGCCTTCGACGACCGGGGTGGCAAGGGACGGATCGCGTCCCGCATCGGTCTGGCGGCGGATGCCGACATCTTCACCGCCGAGGACAACGTTTTCCGGCATGTTGAAAAGGTGAACGAAAAAACCCCGGTCGACGCCGTTCTGGTCGACGAGGCACAGTTTCTGACCGAAGAGCAGGTCTGGCAACTGGCCGGCCTCGCGGACCAAATGGGCATTCCGGTGATGTGTTTCGGGCTACGAACCGACTTCCAGGGAAAACTCTTTCCCGGCAGCGCCACTTTGCTGGCCGTGGCGGACAATCTCAAGGAGATCAAGACGATCTGCTGGTGCGGACGCAAGGCGACCATGGTTGCCCGTCTCGACGGCAATGGCCGCATTGTCGAGGAAGGTGAGCAGGTCGTGATCGGCGGCAACGAGACATATGTTTCCCTTTGCCGAAAACACTGGAGCCGCCGGGAGCTGGCGTAGTCATGGGAAATGTTCCGCGATCCGCGCTTGAGAACCGGGTTCATAAGACCGCCTGAGCCGCATCAGGCAGGTATGGCAACTTCGCACAATGACACCCTCTCAACCTCTTGATGCGACCTAAGGTGAGGCATAAAACAGATCGGGACAGGGTTCGGTCAAACGATCCGTATTTTCAAAATTCTTCGGTCTGACCGGCCGGCGAACAACAAAGACTTTCATTTAAGGGAGGAAATCCATGAAGAAGACCCTATTGTCCCTCGCGCTTGCAGCCTCGATGGGACTGGCATCCGGCTTGGCGTCAGCTGAGACGCGCATCACCTATAAATCCGCCAAGTCGACGTCGTCCTATTATCAGATGGCCGTGCAGATCGCGGAAGCCATGAAGGCAGGGTCCGATGGCGACATCATCGTCACGGTGGAGGAAAGCCAGGGCTCGGTGCAGAACGTCATGGAAGTCAGGGCCCGCGGCGGTGACTACGTCTTCACGACGCCACCGGTGCTCGTGAGACTGGCCCAGGGCGGCAAGGCCATGTTCGAGGGCAAGTCTGACCCCAAGTTCAATGACATCCGCGCGCTTTTCCCGATCCCCTCGCTCACCATGCATTTCGTCATGTCCGAAGACAGCGGCGTGACCGATTTCTCAGGCATGGAAGGCAAGACCATCCTGCTCGGCAAGGGCTCCTTCGGCGCGCGCGAAGGTGAAAAATACCTCAAGCTGTTCGGCCTTGAAGGCAAGGTGGACCTTGCCGAAGTTGAACTCTCCAATGCCGTTGCCGCGCTGAAAAACGGCCAGATCGACGGCTTCGTGACCGCCGGATCGTTCCCGGCTCCCAACGTGATCGAGGCTGCCGCGTCGACAGGCGTGAAAGTCATCTCCCTGAATGACGACCAGATCGCGCAAACCAAACGCACCCGGCTTGTCATTCCCGCCGGAACCTATGCCGGCCAGTCGGAAGACATTGTCACCACATCGCTTCCGGTCGTCGCCTACACCACCACCGCGATGGATGACGACGCGGCCTATGAGCTGACGAAGACCTTCTGGGAACAGAAGGGTGACATGGGCAATGCTGCCCCGTGGTGGAACGGTGTCGACAAGGGCCTGATGGGCAATATCACCGGCAAAATTCACCCGGGCGCCTTGCGTTACTACAAGGAAGCCGGGTTTGAACTGACCCCTGAGCAGCAGTAAACGTCCGCGCTAGCGCATTGCTTCTGCGCGCCCGCGCGCAGAAGCCTCTCCTTCCAGCCTCGCCGACCGCGCCGGTTCCTCGTGCGCTCGTTGCGTCTACCGGGAACACCGTCTTGAGACCATTGATCATCGCAGCAGCGCTCGGTCTTGTTGCGTTTCACCTTGCTTTGATCTTTTCAGGGCTCGTTCCCAACCTCGTGAGCCGTCCGCTCCATCTTGCCTTCGCGCTTCCGTGGATCCTGATCGCGGCCCGGCAGGGCCTGTTTTCAAGGGTGAGCGGCATCATCCTGAGCGTGCTCGGCGTCGGCGCGTGTCTCTGGGTGGCGCTGTCGCACAACAGGCTCTCGGACCAGTACGGGTTTCTTGAAGGCGACTTCCAGTTCGCGGTCGCCGCCCTCCTGCTTGTTGTCGTTCTGGAGGCTGCCCGGCGCGCAATCGGCTGGCCATTGCCGCTCGTGGCGCTGCTGGCCCTCCTTTACGGCCTCTTCGGCCAGCATATCCCCGGTGAATTCGGCCACTCCGGCACGCCGATTGCGAGCTTCCTTGGAACGCTGACCATTGCCGAAGGTGGCATCTGGGGCAGCCTGACCGGTGTGTCGGTCAACGTGGTTGCGATTTTTGTCATCTTCGGAGCGGTCCTGAACGCGGGCGAAGCCGGACAGGGTTTCATGAACATCGCTTCGGCGGCTGCGGGACGGCTGAAGGGCGGCGCTGCCAAGGTGTCGGTCCTTTCGTCGGCGCTGTTCGGCTCAATATCCGGTTCGGCATCGGCGAATGTCGCCTCCACCGGCGCGATCACGCTGCCGGCGATGACGCGGCTGGGCTATCCCAAGCGCCTTGCCGCCGCCGTTGAAGCCGTTGCCTCTTCCGGGGGGCAGATCATGCCGCCGTTGATGGGAGCCGGTGCCTTCGTGATGGTCGAGCTGACGGGCGTACCCTACACGTCCATCATGGCCGCGGCGCTCCTGCCCGCCATCTTGTACTTTCTCGCGGTCTGGATCGGTGTCAACGCCTATGCCAGCCACCACGATCTCGCCGGGCTTGACGCGGAAGACCAGCCCTCGGGCCGGGATGTGGTCATCACTTCCTGTTTCTTCCTGATCCCGTTCACCGTTCTGCTTGTCGGCATGTTCTGGATCCGGTTTACACCGCAATACTCCGCGTCGATGGCAATCCTCGCCAGTTTTCTGCTCCTGTTTTTCAACGCAAGGGGGCTCGGAACCCTGAAGGAAAGCCTGGCCCGGATTGAACGTGCCCTGGTCAATTCGGCGCGCCAGGTGTCGATGATCGCCGCCATCATCGTCTGTGCGTCGATCATCATAGGCGTTTTGTCGATCACCGGTCTCGGCGTGAAGATCACCTCGCTGATCCTTTCCGGGTCCGGCGGCCTTCTGTGGCCGTCCCTGTTCCTCACGGCACTCGCCTGCATGGTACTCGGAATGGAAGTCCCGACGACCGCAGCCTATGTGATCTGCGTGTCTGTGGCAGGCCCTGCCCTCATTCAACTGGGCCTGGAACCTTTGCAGGCGCACCTGTTTGTCTTCTGGTTCGCCCTGCTCTCGACAATTACACCGCCCGTTTGCGGCGCGGTCTTCATCGCCGCAGGCATGATCAACGAAAACTGGCTGAAGGTCGCGCTCACTGCGATGGCGCTTGGTATCGGCCTCTACATCATTCCGCTCGCCATGATCGCAAACCCGGCGCTCATCCGCCTTGAGGGCAATCCGCTCGGTGCGCTGCTGGCCGCTGTTCAGATCGGACTGGGGCTGTCCCTGATCTCCTACGCCATCATCGGCTTCCGGAACCCCGTGTATCGATTGCTCGCAGGAGGTGCCGGTCTGGCGATCATCTTCGGCTCCTTGTTCGTAACCTGAACCCGCTGCCCTCGTAACTTTCCGCGCTGCGTGATCTCTGACTGAGGCCTTGAGGCGGACAGCCGGCAGTCCGAGCATGACGAAATCGTAAACCTGTCCCTCTTGAAGCCCCTTGTTACTGCCCCTAAAAGGGAACAAACAGTAAGGAGTGGGCGTTATGCTCGGCAAAATGTTCAAATCCCTTTTCGGATCGTCCGAAGGGGGCCAGGCCAAGAGCTCTGCAAAAGCCACCATCGTTGACCACGAGGGCTTTCAGATCATCGCTGAGCCGCAATCCTCAGGTGGCCAGTGGCAGGTCGCGGGCCGGATCGAAAAGCAGGTCGGCGAAGAGACCAAATCGCACCGGTTCATACGCGCCGACGTGATGCCGGGAGAAGCGGACGCCGCCAACGAGATGATCCGCAAGGCGAAAATGATGATCGATCAGCAGGGTGAGCGAATATTCGATTGAGGCGAACGGCGCTGAGATGTTAAGCGAAGGCAAAGCACGATCCAGATTTGCCTGAAACAGCTGAGCGGCCCCGAACCAATGCGGACCGGACCGGCGTCCCGCACTGTCCCCGAATTGAAAGCAGACATGAAACGTAACGTAGCCCTAAGCCTGCCCAACCTTTTGACCTATGGGCGCATTCTGGCTGTGCCGGCAGTCGCGTTCTGTTTCTATTTCGAAGGAACGACCCCGCGCTGGATTGCGCTCGGCATTTTCATCGTGGCGGCGATCACCGATTTCTTCGACGGCTATCTCGCCCGCGCCTGGCAACAGCAATCAGCCCTCGGGCGGATGCTCGATCCGATTGCCGACAAGCTGCTCGTCTCCGTCTCGCTTCTGATGCTGGCCGCCGATGGCACGATCGGGGGCTGGTCGCTTGTTGCCGCGATCATCATCTTGTGCCGAGAAATCCTGGTTTCGGGCCTGAGAGAGTTTCTGGCCGAGTTGCAGGTCAGCGTTCCGGTGACCAAACTTGCCAAGTGGAAAACCACGGTCCAGCTGGTTGCCATCGCGGTGCTGCTTGCCGGACCTGCCGGTGACACGATCTTTCCATACACGACCCTGACGGGACTGACCGCACTTTGGATCGCCGCCGTTCTTACCCTATATACGGGTTACGACTATTTCCGCGCCGGCATCGGTCATCTCATCACGGAGTAGGCCAGTTGTTTCCGTAGCCGTAAGGGCAGTTCAGTAAGAGGTCTCATGAACATTCGCTATTTTGCCTGGGTACGTGAACGCGTTGGCAAGGAAGAAGAAACTCTGGAACTTCCGGCCGACGTGAAAACGGTTGCCGACCTGATTTCGCACCTCAAGGGGCTCGACGACTATCACGCCGCCGCCTTCGAGGAAGAAGACGCGATACGCGTGGCGCTTGATCAGGAACATGTGGAGGCGGACGCCGAACTCGGAAGCGCTCGCGAAGTTGCCTTCTTCCCTCCCATGACAGGTGGATAAGGATGCCGGTCAAGCCCAGGATCGTGGTTCAGGCGGACGATTTCAGCGCCCAGGACGAAGCCCGCTTGCTCACCGAAGGCCGCAAGGACGTTGGAGCGCTGGTGACATTCACCGGGCTTTGCCGCGACGAAGCCGGTACATTGAGCGCGCTTGAACTGGAACACTATCCGGGCATGGCGGAAGCCGAACTGACCCGCATTGCCGAACAGGCGATCGAACGCTGGCCCTTGACCGGCCTGACTGTGATTCACCGTTTCGGAAAGATACCGCCCGGCGAAAACATCGTTCTGGTGATTGCGGCCTCGTCCCACCGCCGCGCAGCCTTCGAGGCAGCCGATTTTCTCATGGACTATCTCAAGACGCGCGCCCCGTTCTGGAAAAAGGAACACCTCGTTACCGGTGGTGAAAGCGAATGGGTTGAAGCCAGGGATTGTGACGACAAGGACGCCGCACGCTGGACCTGAGCGTTCCAACCGCATAGACTGGGGTTCTCTCAGTCCGTCAGCAGCCCCGCAACTTTTTTCCGCGGCGGCCTCCAAGCGGCCTAAATCTTTGAACTGGTTCCGATACAGTGAAACACGACATCGAGCATTCCGATGCTGCCGTTGCCGACTCGTCCGCAGGCGTTCCCCGGACCGCTGGCGAAGTCCTGCGTGAACCCGGCATCCCGTTCACGGAATTTGTCGCGATCATTGCGATGATCATGGCGCTCAACGCCATGGCGATTGATGTCATGCTGCCGGCCCTGCCCGCGATCGGCGATGCGCTGAACATCATCGAGGAAAACAATCGCCAACTCATTCTGACGATGTATCTCGCCGGTTTTGGCGGGGCTCAATTGTTCTTCGGCCCGCTCACCGACGCCCTGGGCCGCCGGAAGGTGCTCATAGGCGGGCTCACGCTTTACAGCCTTGCGAGCGTCTGGGCGATTTTTGCAGCGGACCTGGATACGCTTCTGGTCGCACGCGTGCTCCAGGGGGTCGGCTGCGCCGGAGCCCGCGTGGCCGCGCTTTCGGTGGTGCGGGACTGCTACACCGGGCGCAGCATGGGCAAGGTCATGTCGCTGGTCATGATGGTCTTCATGGCGGTTCCGGTCATAGCGCCGTCGGTTGGCCAGGTGGTTCTGCTGATGGCCGGCTGGCACTGGATCTTCGCGTTTTTGCTGTTTTCCGGTTTGGCGGTTCTGGCATGGTCGATGCTGCGCATGCCCGAAACGCTGGCCCCTGACCGCCGCCGCCCGATCGAGTTGTCGGCAATCGTCAACGCCTACGGGACGGCAGTCACGACGCGCGTTTGTGTCGGCTACGCGGTCGCGACCGCGTTCGTCTTCGCCGGTTTGTTTGCATTTCTTGCCATGTCACAGCAGATCTTCGTCGACATCTTCGATCTGGGACACCTGTTTCCGGTGGTTTTTGCATCGATCGCGATCGCGATGGCGATTTCCTCCTTCACCAACGCACAACTGGTCGAAGCGATGGGGCTGCGCCGCCTGTCGCACGCCGCGCTTCTTGTCTACACGGTCTTCGGTTTCCTGATCTTCGCCGTTTCCGCCCTTGGCCTGGAGAGCCTCGCGTCGTTCTTCATTCTGACAACGATCGTCATGATGTGCTTCGGCTTCGTTGGAGCCA
Organism: Roseibium sp. MMSF_3412; assembly: GCF_030733265.1. GTDB lineage: Bacteria > Pseudomonadota > Alphaproteobacteria > Rhizobiales > Stappiaceae > Roseibium. Next base: position 32,663 of record NZ_JASHJI010000002.1, read on the forward strand.
ACTTCAATGCCATGGCCATGGAACCGCTCGGCAAGATCGCCGGAACGGCAGCATCCGTGATCGGTTTCATCACGACACTTGGCGGCGCTCTCTTGGGACACTTCATGGGACAGCTGTTCGACGGCACCACCGAACCGCTCGGGCTGGCTTTCGCGATTTATGGACTGGCGGCGATCGCCTGCGTCCTGTTTGCCGAAAAGGGCCGCCTGTTCAACGCCCTGCATGACGGCAGAAAATGAAAAAGGCGGGCTGATCGGCCCGCCTCGTGGATCTGCTAACATTCGGAACTGATCAGCCGGCTGCCGCCTGCAGCGCCGGAGCATCGGGTCTGACGGCAGCATCATAGTCCTTCATCAGTGTCTCGATGATTTCACCGACTTCGAATGTCGTGCCGGCAATTTCCGAAACCGGTGTGACTTCCGCTGCCGTTCCTGTGACAAAGCACTGTTCGAACCCGGGGATTTCCTCAGGCATGATTACACGCTCGACCACTTCGAGACCGCGGGCCCTTGCCAGATCGATCACGGTGCGGCGGGTGATACCGTCCAGGAAACAGTCCGGGACCGGCGTGTGGATCGTGCCGTCCTTGATGAAGAACACGTTCGCACCGGTACATTCCGCAACCTGTCCCCGCCAGTCCAGCATCAGGGCGTCCGTGTAGCCTTTGGCTTCGGCTGCGTGTTTCGACACCGTGCAGATCATGTAGAGGCCCGCGGCTTTTGCCTTGAAAGGTGCCGTTGCCGGATCGGGCCGACGATACTGGGCCATGTCCAGGCGAATGCCCTTGAGCCGTTCCTCGGGTTTGAAATAGCTCGGCCATTCCCAGGCCGCGATGGCGAGATGGATCGTGTTGTTCTGCGCGGAGATACCCATCATCTCGCTGCCGCGCCAGGCAACAGGACGGATATAGGCATCGGTGAGTTTCATGCGCGCCAGGGTCGCTTCCTTGGCCTCATTGATCTGCTCGGCCGTCCAGGGAATCTCAAAACCGAGGGTACGCGCGGACTCCAGCAGGCGCTCGGTGTGTTCTTCAGACTTGAAGATCCGCCCGCCGTAGGCTCTCTCCCCCTCAAAGACACTGCTGCCGTAGTGCAGACCATGACTGAGGATGTGGAGTTTTGCATCCGACCATGGCACGAACTCGCCATCATACCAGATGTCACCACTGAGCTGATCAAAAGGCGCTCCCGCCATGTTTCTTCTCCCGCCCGCTCAAAGAGCGATTATTGATTTCTTTCAACAGACACGAGTAACGCCAGAGACTTGCGCCTGTTTTGCTGCTGTATCTTTTGCACAGCACGCGAACTATCGGTATCCTGATGACCGCAGCGGCGTTGAACGGATTCGGTTGTCGACGGATGCCCAAAAATGCATCTTTGAGACCGATCATTTCGCGCGCGGCTGCTGACAAGTAACAATCGACCAGAATTATGTCAATATGACTGACGTAAATTTCAAAACTGCCCTTTCCGCCGCTTTGCAAGACCGGGCTGGTGCCCTGTCCGATCCGGCTCAGCAACCGGCTGAAGACACTTTGCCCTACGACCTGATTGAACTTCTGTTCTTTGCCTACAAGGATTTTACCGGCGATCCGGACGACGTTCTGGCCAAGTTCGAATTTGGCCGGGCACATCACCGCGTGCTGCATTTCGTCGAACGCAACCCCGGCATCATGGTGACGGATCTTCTCGGTATCCTGCGCATCACCAAGCAAAGTCTCGGCCGGGTTCTGAAGCAGCTTGTCGACGCGGGCATCATCGAGCAGCGCGAAGGGATGAACGATCGCCGCCAGCGTCTGCTTTACACGACCGATCGCGGCCACACGCTCGCGGAAAAACTCGCCCGGTTGCAGCAGGAGCGCCTTGAACGCGCCCTAATTGGATTGCCTGATGGCAGCGAGGAAATCGTGCGGCGGTTTCTGCTGCAGATGATCGATCCCGACGCCCATGCAGACATTCTGAAACTTGTCAGAAGCCCTTTTCATCTCAAGGACTGAACGCCGCCGATAGCAGAGGGAACAGCTGCCGACATGAAAGCCCATGTGCCCGACGACAACGCCAATCACATCCTTCTCGTCGATGACGACAAGCGCATCCGGGATCTGCTTTCCAGGCTGCTGAAAGAGAACGGCTACCGCGTCTCGACGGCTGCCAATTCCGCCGAGGCAAGAAAGTGCCTGTCCGGGCTGGAGTTCGACCTGATCATACTCGATGTGATGATGCCCGGAGAGACCGGCCTGGAGCTGGCAGCCTCGCTGCGGGAAGACTCCGAAGTGCCTATCTTGATGCTGACGGCGAGATCGGAAGCAACCGACAGGATCGCGGGTCTGGAAGCAGGTGTTGACGATTATCTTCCCAAGCCCTTCGAACCGCGCGAGCTCATGCTGCGGATGGCTGCCATTCTCAGGCGCGGCAACAGCCAGCCCGTCATCGTGAGCGAGGAAATCCGGTTTGGCCCGTTTTCCTTCAACAGTTCCCGCGGTGAACTCAAGAATGGCGATGCAATCGTCCGGCTGACGGATCGTGAAAAACAGATCCTGTCGATTTTTGCGGAACAGCCCGGCGCCACGGTTCCGCGCCACAAGATCGTTGGTGGCGAAAGCGGACTTGGCGAACGCACCGTGGATGTTCAGATAAACAGACTGCGGCGCAAGCTGGAAACGGACCCGGGCAATCCGATCTATCTGCAGACCGTGCGCGGCATCGGCTACCGTCTGGCCTGCGATTGAACGGGTCCCAATGGCCAACACAGAAGTCCTGTTCCAGAAAATAACGAAGTCGGCTTTTTTCAGACCGTTTCTGCGTGCCTACAGGTCTGTCTCCCGTCTCTTGTACCGGCTCATGCCGAAGGGCCTGTATACGCGGACATTTCTGATCATCGTCGCCCCGATCGTCATCTTGCAGTCGGTCCTGGTATTCGTGTTTATGGAGCGGCACTACCAGTTGGTGTCGCGACGCATGTCGGAAGCGGTTGTCCGCGAGATCGCCGCGATCGTATATGTTCTGGAGAATTATCCGCAGGACGCCAATCACGCGAAAATCGAACAGCTCGCGTCGAGCGCGCTCGGCATGTCAACGACAATTCTGCCGCTCGAACCCTTGCCGCCGCCTGCACCCAAACCGTTTTTCGACGTCATCGACAAGGAACTCAGCCTGGCGATCAGCCAGAAAATCAGAAAGCCTTTCTGGATCGACACGGTTGGCCGCTCGCGATTTGTGGAAATTCGCATTCAGCTCGAGGATTCGATCCTGCGCGTCTTTACGCGCCGCAGCCAGACCTTCGCATCGAACTCGCACATCTTCCTGGTCTGGATGTTTTCCACCTCCCTTGTCCTTCTGATCATCGCGTTGCTGTTCCTCAGGAACCAGATCAGGCCGATCATTCGGCTGGCCGACGCGTCGGAAGCGTTCGGCAAGGGCCGCCCGGTTGAGAATTTCCGCGCCAGCGGTGCGCGCGAGGTCCGCCGCGCCAGCGTTGCCTTCATCGACATGCGGCGGCGCATCGAACGGCAGATTGAGCAGCGCACCACGATGCTGGCCGGCGTCAGCCATGATCTGAGAACCATCCTGACCCGTCTCAGGCTGCAGCTCGCCTTCCTGTCTGAATCGCCGGAAAGCGAGGCCATGCGCAAGGATGTCGACGAGATGAGCCACATGCTCGAAGACTATCTCGCCTTCGCAAGCGGCGATGGCGACGAGGAAGCACAGACAACGGATATCAGCCTCCTGCTGGAAGAGCTTGAGGAAGAGGCCGAAATCTCCGGACTTCACGTGACCACCCGTTTCGAGGGGCCGACGGATGCGCAGGTCAAACGGCTATCCCTGAAGAGGTGCCTGTCCAACCTGGTAACCAATGGCTGCAAATATGGAAACAGGGTCGAAGTCACCGGCTCGATCGAAAGGGACTGGCTGACGATCGTGGTCGACGACGATGGACCCGGCATTCCGGACGAAGACCGCGAACTTGCATTTCGCGCCTTTCATCGCCTCGACCTCGCCAGGAACCAGGACGAGTCGGGCAGCGGCCTTGGCCTTGCCATTGCGCGGGACGTCGCCCGGTCCCATGGAGGGGACCTTTACCTGGAAGACAGTCCGCTCGGCGGCCTGAGGGCAAGGCTCAGGATTCCCGCCTGACGGCACAGCCTCCAGTGTTCAATAGAGCCGTCCTCCGATCGGAACATCCTTGCCGGGCGTCAGCAGAACAACCTCGCCTTCCTCGTCCGGAACACCGAGGGTCAGGACTTCCGACATGACCGGCCCGATCTGGCGCGGCGGAAAATTGACGACCGCCATGACAAGTTTTCCGACAAGCGTTTCCGGGGTGTAGTGCTTCGTGATCTGGGCCGAGGTTTTCTTGATGCCGATTTCCGGACCGAAATCGATCTTCATCTTGTAGGCAGGCTTGCGTGCTTCGGGAAACTCTTCCGCTTCAACGACCCGGCCAACCCGGACATCCACTTTCAGAAAGTCGTCGAAACTGATTTCGTTGCTCATGGTCTACCCCTCTTTTCCCGGGCGACCATGACCGGTGGCGGCGTCTGCTGCAAGCGGAAATCGCGTCAGGCGCCGACTGGCTCCTCGCCGGAATACCCCGTCTCGTGATCGGCGTCATCTTCCCCGCGTCCGCGCCGTCTGCGCCGGCCCGAGGACGCCTTTTTGAGAAAGGAACGCATGCCCTTGGCAATCCCCTCGATCCCGTTCAGGCGTTTCATGAACTGAGTGCCGTTGTCCAGTTCCCTGTCCAGCCGCGCCATGGTCCGGGGCATGCCTTCATCGTCTTCGTCCAGCCAGACCCTGACGACACGCGCAAAAGCAACCGACAATCCCTGTGCGACGATACCAGCCTTCAGTCCGGATATATCGATCCCGGCTGCAATCAGCATCCATTTCTGCGAACGCATTTCCAGACGGTTGAACTCCAGCGCAAGCGATGGATCCTTGCGCGCTGCCCTGTGAAGGGCTCTGACCGCGTCCTTGTTGGCCTCCAGCGCATCTATCCGTGACATGAGGACATCGAACAGGCGATCGCGCGGAGGCTGGTCGTGCATGTCCTCGTCGCGTTCATCCAGCACCGCCTTGTCGACACTTTCGGCAAAAGCCGCGACAAGATCCAGTTTCGATCCGAATGCGCTGCGCATCTCCGAGAGTTTGACCTTGGCCTTGTCCGCGATCAGCGGCAACGAGACATCTTCATAGTCATGTTCTGAAAGGAGGTCGAGAAATGTCTGGAGGATCTTCTGCTTCGTCTTGGCGGTCGTCATGGAGCAATCTCCCTTGGCTCTTGCCGACAAAGATAGGAGATGGAAGTCACGCCGAAAAGGGTGGCGCACTGCCGCAGTTCAGGAATTTGCGTGCAGACGCGCCCGTTTAGGCCGCACTGGTTCCTGTGTGACACGAAAAACAACGTTGCGGTTTCACCTCTCAGCCGGCGAGTTCGCGGGCCCGCTTCACGGCAGCCGCAACGGCTTCGGTAAGAACAGGCTGAAGCCCCTCGTCATGCATGAGAACATCGAGCGCCGCTGCCGTTGTTCCGTTCGGGCTGGTCACGTTCTGACGCAGAACGGATGGGTGCTCACCTGACTGATGCAGCAGTTCCCCCGCGCCGCTGACGGTCGCGACCGCCAGTTCATGGGCGATCTCTTCCGGCAGTCCGGCATCCTGGCCTGCCTTGCTGAGCGCTTCCGCGAGATAAAAGACATAGGCGGGTCCTGATCCGCTGACACCTGTCACCAGATCGATCTGGTCTTCGCCGTCGAGCCAGACAACCTTGCCGACGGCCGACAGCAGGTTTGCAACGGCTTCCTTCTGGCCTTCGCTGACCAGTTCGGTCGGATAGACAGCCGTTATGCCGCGTTTGACCATTGCCGGCGTGTTCGGCATGCAGCGGCAGACCGGAACATCTCCAAAGACCGACAGGAACTTTGAAACAGGCGTTCCCGCAGCGACCGACATGACCAGCGTGTCGGGAAGAACCGCAGGCTTTATTCCCGGCAGTACCGTGTCCATCATTTGAGGTTTGATCGCGACAAGGACAATGCCCGCCTTGAGATCGTCCGGGACCGCCGTCACGTGCCGGATGCCGTGCCGGGTCAGCAACTGATCCATCTCGTCAGACAGACCCGGATCACAAACGACGATGGCAGAAGGGTCGATCCCTTCCGCCATCCATCCGGACAACATGGCCCCGCCCATCTTGCCGGCGCCGACAAGAAGAAAAGGGCGCTGTTTCGAAAAAATCATGCTTCTCCTGCGGTCTCGAACAAGGCCGAGTTCATCGCCTCGGTGGCCGAATGCCCGGCCCAGACGACAAACTGGAAGGCCTGATAAAATCGCTCGCAATTCTCCAGCGCGTTGGTCAGCATGCCTTCGATCTGCGCGGACGACGCCTCGGCACCTCCACTCAGAAGCAACGACTGTCTGAACATGATCACGTTTTCTTTGTGCCAGAGGTCGAAATGCCCCATCCAGAGCTGTTCATTGACGAGCGCCAGCAGCCGCAGGACTTCCGTCTTGCGCGGTTCGGTCACCTTGAGGTCGAACGCGCAGGCCAGATGCAGGGCTTCCACCTCTTCCATCCAGGAAAAAGAGACGTGGTAATCACACCAACTGCCTCCAAGGGAGATTGTGATTTCGTCATCGTCCGAGCGCTCGAACGCCCAGTCGTTAAGCGCGGCAACGGTTTCGATGGTATCAACGGGATTGCCAGGTCGCTCGAATTCGATCTCGATGAGGCTCATTTGCCTACTCCCCTTCCGAGCCGGAGGCCGGGAACCCGATCAGGATAACCGGGCGGGCCGCCGGGAAAAGTCCCATGCCTGAGGAGCAAAACGCGTCCTTTTGTGGCCCGTAACGATCGAACCGGTTCCGTCTTGCTCCGACGAATCCCTGTTGCTTCGAGTATAGGATCAGGAATGATTTAATGGATACACACCAAACCGGATCAAAAAGCTGAAACTTGTGGAAGAATTTGGAGAAATTCTGATCAACCTGCCCAAAATCTCTGCATTCCCGCCAACTTTTTTGGTCGCAATTCTGTCATCAACAATTAACAGAAACTGCTCACTTCGGCGTCAATCAGCCTGATCAGGCGTCTCCGCTTTCCGCCGTGTCGCCGCCTTCCAGTTTGGCCAGCCGTGATTCGAGTTCCTCGATCCGGTCGAGTGCACGCACCGCCATGTCCTTCACGGCCTCATGTTCTTCGCGCGAAACCATGTCCATATCCGACAGGAAACGCTCGGCCTGCGCCCGGAAAGCGGTCTCCACCTCGCGCCGTGCGCCCTGGGCGACACCTGCGGCATCCGTCATCAGTTTGGCAAAATCATCGAGAAGGCGGTTCGGACCTTGGGTCATCAGACCCTCCTTGTACAAAAGAAGTTCAACACCAAACAGGTATGGGTGAAACGTGGCAAGTTCAAGCTCCATTTCCGTCGCACCGGATTGTGCGGGCCGGCCACCACGCTTGACGGCGCGGAAAAGATAGCGCAAGCGTTTGCCCGAATTTACGAGTGCGACAAGCTGCCAGGAAGGACCTCACGTGCCAGCTGTTTTCGTCCTGCCGTTTCCGGCAATTGATCCGGTGATCATCGAAGTCGGCCCCTTCGCGCTCCGCTGGTACGCACTGGCCTATATTGTCGGCATCCTTCTCGCATGGCGCTACATGCGCGGCCTCGTCCTGAATGACCGGCTCTGGAGTGGCGCAAAGCGGCCCTCACCTGCGGAACTCGACGATTTTGTCCTCTGGGGAACGCTCGGCATCATCATAGGCGGACGCCTTGGTTACGTGCTGTTCTACAATCCGGCCTATTATCTTGCCAATCCGGGTGAGGCGCTCGCGATCTGGTCCGGCGGCATGTCCTTCCACGGCGGCTTTGCCGGCACTGTCATCGCCATGATCCTGTTCGCCTGGCGCAGGGGATTGCCCATCTGGACGCTGTTCGACCTTGCCGGCTGTGCGGCTCCGATCGGTCTTTTTTTCGGCCGCATGGCCAACTTCATAAATGCCGAACTGTGGGGACGGCCCACAGATGTGCCCTGGGCCATGGTTTTTCCCGGAGCGGGGCCGGAACCGCGGCATCCGAGCCAGCTTTACGAGGCCGCGCTCGAAGGCGTGGTTCTGTTCTTTGTCCTTCGGCTCCTGAGCCATCGGTTTGAATTGCTGAAAAAACCCGGTTTTCTCGCCGGCGCATTCGCCTTCGGCTACGGCATAGGCCGCTCGATCGCGGAATTCTACCGGGTGCCAGACGCACACATCGGTTACCTCTCAGGCTTCCTGACGATGGGGATTCTGCTGTCGCTGCCGATGATACTCGCCGGACTTGCCCTCATGATCTGGGCTGCACGCCGACCATCAGGGACCGCGGCGGCTTGACCGGCCTGAAGGAAAAGATCCGGGCCGCCATCGCCAATGATGGCCCCATGCCGGTGGCGCAGTACATGGCCATCTGTCTCGGAGACCCGGAACTGGGCTATTATACAACGCGGGAACCCTTTGGCAGCCGGGGCGACTTCGTCACCGCTCCGGAAATCAGCCAGATGTTCGGTGAACTTGTCGGTGCCGCCTGTGTTTCTGCCTTCGACCGTCTCGGGCATCCGGAGGCCTTCCATCTGGTGGAGCTGGGTCCGGGGCGCGGAACCCTGATGGCCGATTTGTTGCGGGCAGCGTCACTGCGCCCGGGCTTTGTTGCGGCGGCCCGTCTGCATCTGGTGGAGACGAGCCCGCGTCTCAGACAGATCCAGGAAAGAACGCTGGCCGGAGCACCTCTGACAGCAGCCTTCCATGACACGTTCGACACCATCCCGGACGGACCTGTTCTTGTCGTCGCGAATGAGTTTTTCGACGCGCTGCCGATACACCAGTTCGTCAAAACTCCCGGCGGCTGGCACGAACGCGTCGTGGGGCTGGATGCGGACGGCGAGCTCGCATTCGGCGCCGGCGCCGCGCGTATCACGTACGGTGACATACCTGACGAATTCATGAACGCTTCGACCGGATCGGTATTCGAGACACAACCAGCCGCCAATGCGATCGCCGAGAGACTGGGACAAAGGCTCGCGCGCGATGGTGGCGCGGCGATCATTTTCGACTACGGCTATCTGAAATCGGCGACCGGCGACACGTTGCAGGCGCTCTACCGGCACGCATATGATGATGTTCTGGCACATCCCGGAGAGGCCGACCTGACGGCCCACGTGAACTTTGAAGCCCTGGCGGGCGCGGCAGTTCACGGCGGCGCGGCTTCGCATGCTGTGCTGACCCAGGGCGACTTCCTGCTGCAGTCGGGTCTTCTGGAGCGGGCAGGATCACTTGGTGCGGGAAAGACGCACAAGGACCAGGAAGCCATTCGCGACGCGGTCGAGCGCCTCGCAGCCCCCGGTCAGATGGGGGACCTGTTCAAGGTTCTGGCCCTTGCAAGCACATCCGCACCCTTTCCACCATTTGACAGCGCCTCATGAAGCAACCAAGGATCACAGGTCGGGAACGAATCGAAGCAAACCGGAGGTCAGGGTCCGGACGCTGCGATCGCGCGCGTCAGTTTTAGGGCAGTTCATGAAGATCGAAGCAGAAGCACTGAACCTGGAAGGAATCCGCCACGGCTTTTTCACACGGGAAGGCGGTGTTTCGAAAGGCATTTACGAGAGCCTCAATGTCGGCCTCGGCTCCGAAGACGTGCGCGACACGGTGCTGGAGAACCGCGGCCGCGTCGCCGATGCGCTTCGCGTGTCCACTGACCGGCTGTTGTCGCCCTATCAGATACACTCGCCTGACGTCCTGATCGTGGAAGGGCCCTGGGAAGACGGCCAACACAAAAAGGCAGATGCGCTGGTCACTGACAGACCGGGGCTGGCGATCGGCATACTGACTGCAGATTGCGGTCCGATCCTCTTTGCCGATCCGGCTGCCGGCGTCGTCGGTGCGGCGCATTCGGGCTGGAAAGGCGCGCTCACCGGTGTCCTTGAGAACACGGTCTCGGCGATGGAAGCGCGCGGCGCAGCACGTGAAAATACCGTTGCCGTTCTCGGACCGACAATTTCCCGGCAATCCTATGAGGTGGGACCGGAGTTCCATGACCGCTTTGTCAACGATGCGGCAGGCAACGATGTTTATTTCAAGCCGTCCGAACGCGATGGCCACTTCATGTTTGATCTCCCGGCATTCATCACCGACCGTCTGCGGGAGACCGGATTGGGCAAGGTCGCCGACCTGAACCTGTGCACCTATTGCGACGAAGACCGCTTCTTTTCCTACAGGCGGACAACCCACCGCGGCGAGCCGGATTATGGCCGCCAGATCAGCGCGATATCCCTTGAGGCTTGACGCCAGGTCGAGCGAATGTGAGGACAATCATGGCACTTCATTTTTCAGACGCCGAATTTGAACGCCGCCTTACCGAATTGAAGGCGGTCATGGAGACCGAGAAGCTCGACGCCATGCTGCTTTTCGCGCAGGAAAGCATGTACTGGCTGACGGGATACGACACGTTCGGCTTCTGCTTCTTTCAGTGCCTGGTCGTGACAAAGAACGGTGAAAAGGTTCTGCTCACGCGCTCAGCCGATCAGCGTCAGGCGCGCCACACCTCCAACATATCCGACATCCGGATCTGGATCGACCGGGGCTCGGCAAGCCCCGTGATGCAGCTCAAGGAGATGCTGTTCGACATGGATCTGCTCGGCAGCCGGATCGGGATCGAATACGACACGCATGGCATGACCGGCAAGATCGCACTTCAGATCAACGCCGAGCTGACCAGTTTTGCCGATCTGCGCGACGCGTCCACGCTGATACCGGAGCTTCGCTCGGTCAAGAGCCCGGAGGAAATCGCCTATGTCCGTAAGGCAGCGGAACTGACGGACAAGGCGTTTCACGCCGCCATGGACGAAATCGGCCCGGGCGCCGATGAAGGCCGGATCCTCTCCGCCATGCAGGGTGCGATTTTCGAGGGCGGCGGAGATTACCCCGGCAACGAGTTCATCATCGGCTCCGGCCACGATGCCCTTCTGTGCCGTTACAAATCCGGCCGCCGCATTCTGGACGAACGCGACCAGATCACGCTCGAATGGGCAGGAAGCTACCGGCATTATCATGTGGCCGCCATGCGAACGATCGTGATCGGCACGCCGTCCGACCGGCATCAGGAGATGTATCTTGCAACCCGCGAGGCGCTGGCGGCGGTCGAAACGCAGATGGTACCCGGAAAGACCTTCGGAGATATCTTCGACGCGCACGCGGAGCGCGTGGATGCGCACGGCATGATGCAGCACCGGCTCAACGCCTGCGGCTATTCTCTGGGAGCCCGCTTCACGCCAAGCTGGATGGACACGCCGATGGCCTACAGATCCAATCCGGCCGAAGTGAAACCGAACATGGTGATCTTCATGCACATGATCTTGATGGATTCGATCACAGACACCGCCATGACGCTTGGCCAGACCTACCTCACGACCGAAGGAGCGCCGGAGTGCTTATCCACGCTGCCCCTCGACCTGCCGGTAAAGTCAGGATAAACCAAATGCGAACCGGGGATCGGCCTGACGGTGTATCTGTATGGCGGGTCCTGGATCGGAATGACGCAGACATCTAGAGCCGGACCATTTTATGCTCTCATTTTCCAGCAAGAACTCCTATTCCGTTTTGCGGGCGGCGGCGGGTCTGCTGCTTCTCGGCTTCCTCGCCGCATGCCAGTCGTCGACACAGACGCCGGCACCGATTTCCGGGCCGGTCTCCGCGCCTTCCATTGCCGGGCAGGCAGTTGACGAAAACGTCGTAACCTTCGCGTTCGAGCCATTTACCGGTGCTCCGGGCAATATTGCCGACGAACTTTCGGAATATATCGGCAGGGAAGCGCGCCAGCAGGGAATTACACTTGTCAGGCGTGTCGGAGCAGCCGCAACCTATCGGGTCAACGGTTACCTTGCCGCCACGGGTCAACCGTCCAACGGAACCGTGTTCTATGTCTTCGATATCGTTGACGCCAACGGCAGCCGGCTGAAACGAATCTCCGGAACCGAGTCGACGGGGGGAGCATCCGGCGACCCCTGGCAGGCGGTCAGCTCGTCGACCCTGTCGCGAATCGCAACGCGCTCGATGGTGGAAATCGAGGCCTGGCTCAACCGATAATGCTCTCTTAGCCGGGCAATGATCGCTCTGCGTCACAAAAAATCAAAAAAAGACTGTTTGAGGGCCTATCACCTGTTGTGGTCCGGTTGCTTGGTTGTTACAACGCCGCCGCCTGCCGGGGGTCGCCTGAACACAACCTGCGGCACCGGGCACTCGACACGACATAGGCCTTTTCAGCGTGTTTGCAGGGTCATGACAGCCCTCTTTCCCGCCGTCGCACCAGAAGGACTTGCGGCTCATGAAGATCGTCGCGGGCAATTCGAACCGAGCCCTGGCTGAGGAAATTTCCAACTACCTGGATGTACCTCTCGCCAAATGCCAGGTCAGGCGCTTCGCCGACCAGGAAATCTTCGTAGAAATTCAAGAAAATGTGCGCGGCGAAGATGTATTCGTCGTGCAGCCGACCAGCTACCCGGCAAACGATCACCTGATGGAGTTGCTCATCATCATCGATGCGCTCCGCCGCTCCTCCGCCAGGCGCATCACAGCCGCGATCCCCTATTTCGGGTATGCGCGTCAGGATCGCCGGGCCTCCGGCCGCACACCGATCTCGGCGAAACTGGTGGCCAATCTGATCACCAACGCAGGCGCTGACCGTGTTTTGACCCTGGATCTCCACGCCGGACAGATCCAGGGTTTTTTCGACATACCGACAGACAACCTCTTCGCCGCTCCCGTGATGACCCGCGATATCAAGGAGCGCTACGCGACCGACAACGTGATGGTGGTGTCGCCCGATGTCGGCGGTGTTGTCCGCGCCCGTGCACTCGCCAAACGGATCGACGCCCCGCTTTCGATCGTCGACAAACGGCGTGACAAGCCCGGGGAATCGGAAGTGATGAACATCATCGGAGAGGTGAAGGGCTATGACTGCATTCTTGTCGATGACATCGTCGACAGTGGCGGCACGCTCTGCAATGCGGCCGAGGCCCTGCTGTCCCAGGGAGCGGAATCCGTCACGGCCTACATCACCCATGGCGTGCTTTCGGGCGGGGCCGTGGCACGGGTGACGTCTTCGAAGCTGAAAGAGCTTGTCATCACCAATTCGATCGAACCGACAGCGGCAATAACTGCTGCAGCCAACATCCGCACGATCTCGATTGCCCCCCTCATCGGCGAGGCGATCAATCGAACGGCCCTGGAGAAGTCTGTCTCCAGCCTGTTCAGCTGAGACCGGCCAAAGGGACGCTTCAAAAACGCCGGTCGCACCGGCGTTTTTTTGTTGGTGCCGGTCATGCAAGGCGGCAAGCTTCGCGCCTGACGGGCATGCGCCCAAAAAATTTTCCCAATTGATCAAAAAATTCGCTTTGAGAGCCCGTGCACAGCTTGTGAGCACGCATATTTTGTGATCAACTTTTCGGGTAAAAATACTTCCAGGGGATTCCGATGCTCGTATCAAAACAATTTTCCAGGGTCCGCAGGGCCCTGTTGTCGGCCGCGTTGGCCGTCACAGCCACCGTCGCATTGCCGGCTGCCGGCGCGATGGCCGCCGATCCGATCAAGGTGGCCGCGATCTACACGGTTCCGGTTGAACAGCAATGGGTCAGCCGGATCGACAAGGCGCTGAAAGCGGCGCAGGAGCGGGGTGAAATCACGTACACCTTCTCCGAAAATGTCGCCAACACCGACTATGAGCGCGTGATGCGCGAATATGCCGAACAGGGCATGGATCTCGTGGTCGGAGAAGCCTTCGCCGTGGAGCGCGCAGCGCGCAAGGTCGCAGCCGAATACCCGGACACGGCTTTCCTGATGGGGTCTTCCTTCGGTCCGGCCAAGCCGAATTTCGCCGTTTTCGACAACTGGATCCACGAACCCAGCTACCTGTCGGGCATGATCGCCGGTGCCAGCACGAAGTCGAACGTGATCGGCATGGTCGGCGGATATGCCATTCCGGAAGTCAACCGCCTGATGCATGCCTTCATGGATGGCGCGACCTCCGTCAATCCGGACGTGAAGTTCCTCGTGACCTTCATCAACTCCTGGTATGACCCGCCCAAGGCCAAGGAAGCAGCCTTTGCCATGATCGACAAGGGAGCCGACATTCTTTACGCCGAGCGCTTCGGTGTTTCCGACGCGGCAAAGGAAAAAGAAATCCTTGCGATCGGCAACGTGATCGACACGTCCGCGGACTATCCCGGAACGATCCTGTCTTCCGCGCTCTGGCACATGGAACCGACCATCGACCGCGCGGTTACCGCTGTTGTCGACGGCAGCTTTGAGCCGGCCGACTACGGTCCGTTCAGCTTCATGTCCTATGGCGGCGGCAGCTTCATCGTGGATGAAAGCCTGGCCGATCCGGAAGCCGTGGCGGCTGCCAAGGAGAAGGAACAGGAAATTCTGGACGGTCTCTTCCGCGTCAATGTGAACGACAGCGAACCCAAGTCGACGATGTAAAGACCTCTGCCGGCGGCTGACCGCCGCCGGCAGTTCCCGCCCAAGCCGCCTTTACGGCCGACAAACCAAATTCCGGAGCTCCGCATGACGGACCCCATACAAGCGGCGGAGACCGTTCTCAGGCTGGACGGTATCACCAAGCGCTTTGGCGACTTGACGGCAAATTGCGACGTGTCGCTCGACCTCGCCAGGGGGGAAATTCTGGCTCTTCTGGGCGAGAACGGTGCCGGGAAAACCACCCTGATGAACATCCTGTTCGGTCACTATGTGGCCGACGAGGGTCAGGTGTATATCGCCTCGCCCGGAACCGGGTTGAGTGAACTGGAAGCCGGCTCGCCCCATGCCGCGCTTGAAGCGGGCATCGGCATGGTCCATCAGCACTTCACGCTTGCAGAGAACCTGAGTGCCCTCGACAACATTGTGCTCGGCACCGAAAACCTCTCCGCCCTGACCTCCGCCCGCAAACCTGCCCGACAGAAACTTGAAGACCTGATTGCACGCTCCGGATTGAGCGTGCCGCTGGATGCCCGGATTTCGCAGCTTTCGGTCGGCGAAAAGCAGCGCGTGGAAATCTTGAAGGCGCTCTACCGCGATGCCCGCGTCCTGGTTCTCGACGAGCCGACCGCCGTGCTGACACCGCAGGAATCCGACACCCTGTTCGCCACACTGAAAAAGCTCGCGGACGACGGGCTCGCCATCATTTTCATCTCCCACAAACTTGCCGAGGTCATCGCCTCGTCCCATCGCGTCGCCGTTCTTCGAGGCGGACGCAAGGTGGCAGATCTTCCCACCGCCGATTGCGATCTCAGGAAACTGGCGGAACTCATGGTTGGCCACGAAATCGTGGAAACGGTGCGCAGCAAGGGATCGCCAGGAGCACCGCTTCTCGCCTTGAACGCTGTTTCAGCCGGCGAAGGACGGGACGCCCTGCACGAGGTCGATCTGACCTTGAATTCGGGCGAGATCCTGGGGATCGCGGGCGTCTCGGGCAATGGCCAGACCATGCTCGCACGCGTTATCTCGGGCCTGCAGGTGCCGGCCTCGGGAACAATGACACTTGCCGGAAACGACGAGACGGGTGCGAATGCGCGCAAGATGATCGACGAAGGCCTCGCCCGTATTCCCGAAGACCGTCATCACGACGGCATCGTCGGCGCCATGAGCGTTTCGGAAAACCTTGCAATCGAATCCATCCGCAAGCCCCAGAACCAGCGCTTCGGGCTGCTGCGCTTTTCCGCCATGCGCGAAACCGCCAGGCGGCTGATAGAAACCTACGACATCCGTTGCCAGGGTGAGGACAGCCCGGCACGGCTTCTTTCCGGCGGCAACATCCAGAAAATCGTGCTCGCGCGAACGCTCGATCCCGAACCGCAAGTGGTTCTTGCCGCACAGCCGTCCCGGGGTCTGGATGTCGGCGCGACCTCGGACGTCCACAAACGCCTGCTGGCGGCGCGCGACCGGGGAGCCGGCGTGATCCTGATTTCCGAGGATCTCGACGAACTGATGCGCCTGTCCGACCGCATCGCGGTGATACACAGGGGACGTCTTTCAGCCGCTGATCCGACCGAAGCGCTTGATCGCGGAACGCTCGGATTGCGCATGGCCGGCCAGAGTGGAGAAGCAGCATGATCCGGTTTGAACCGCGCCCGCCGGCGTCCGTGTCGCGCATGCTCGGCGTGTCCCTTGCTGCGGCCCTGGCCGCTCTGGTTCTGGCAGCCATTCCCATGCTCTTTGCCGGATTGTCGGTGTTCGAGGCCTACGGTCTGATGGTCAAGGGAGCCTTCGGGTCGCTGTTTGCCTTCACCGAGATGCTGACACGGGCAACGCCGCTAATCCTGACCGGGCTTGCGGCAGCCGTTGCCTTCCGCGCCAAGCTCTGGAACATCGGCGCCGAGGGTCAGCTCTACGTGGGGGCACTTGCCGCCGTTGCCGTCGGCACCGGCGCAATCGCCGCCCCGGCTTTTGTTCTCATACCTCTGGTCGTCATTGCAGGCGCGTTGGCAGGCGGCTTGCTGATGCTTGGTCCGACCCTGCTGAAGACCCGCCTGGGCGTGGACGAGGTCGTCACGACGCTCCTCTTGAACTTCATCGTCCTGCTGTTTGTGCAGATGATGCTGGAAGGTCCCATGCAGGACCCGATGGGCATGGGCTGGCCGCAGTCGGAGCCGATCGTCGATGAAGCCGCCCTGCCCAAGCTGCTCGACCGCATGCGCATCCACTGGGGTCTCGTTCTTGCGCTGGCGGCCTCGCTCGGCGTCTATTTCCTGCTCAAGCGAACCGTCTGGGGTTTTGAAATCCGCGCCGTCGGCGAAAACGCGGCGGCCGCCCGCCACGCGGGCATTCCGGTCACGGCGACGTTCATGCGTGTCGGCCTCCTTTCCGGCGCACTTGCCGGGATCGCCGGTGTCGGTGAAGTTGCCGGGCTCAAGGGATATCTGACAGCGGATCTGTCGCCCGGCTTCGGCTATTCCGGCATTGTCGTTGCCATGCTGGCGGGCCTGTCGCCCATCGGCGTTGTCTTTGCGGCCCTTTTCATCGCCAGTATCTTTGTCGGAGCGGACTCCATGTCCCGTGCCACCGGCGTCTCCAACTATCTGGCGGATCTCATCGTTGCGATGGCGCTGCTGTGTGTCCTCGTCTCAGGTCTGTTCCTGCGCTTCAAGGTGAAGTTCATTACAGCACCGTCAGCCAGGGAGGCAGGACAATGATCGAGATCATCGAAATCCTGTTGTCCGCCAATTTCTGGGCAGCTGCCCTGCGCATCGCCACCCCGCTGATCTTCGGCGTGATCGGAGCGCTGATTTGCGAGCGCGCTGGCGTGCTCAATCTCGGCATCGAGGGGATATTCACAGCCGGCGCCATGGCCGGCTGGATGGCCGTCTGGCTGGGCGCCGGTCTATGGGGCGGTGTGCTGGTGGCCGCAGGTGCTGGTGCCCTCTTCGGGCTGATCCACGCGATCCTCACCGTACCGCTGGGGCTTTCCCAGCATGTTTCGGGCATTGGCGTAACGCTCTTTGCCACGTCCTTGAGTTATTTCATCTATCGCACGGCCTTGCCGGATGTGTCCTCGCCTCCCCGGATCGATGCCTTCCAGCCCCTCGACATTCCGGTTCTGAGCGAGCTGCCCTTCATCGGCCCTGCGCTGTTTCAACAGACGCCGCTGACCTTCCTGGCTCTCTTCCTGGTGCTTGCCACAGCCTATGTCCTGTACAGAACCCCGCTCGGGCTAGCGATCCAGGCCGTCGGAGACAACCCGGCAGCGGTCGAGTCGCAAGGGCTGTCCGTTTATGCGATCCGCATGGGAACCGTGGTTGCCGGTTCGGCGATCATGGCGCTCGGTGGTGCTTTCCTGACGATGTCCGCATTCGACGCATTTTTCTTCGGCATGGTCAACGGGCGCGGCTGGATTTGTATCGCTCTCACCGTCTTCGCCTCCTGGCGTCCCGGCAAGGCACTGGTCGGCGCCCTGCTCTTTGGTGCGTTCGACGCCTTCCAGGTAAGGCTGCAAACCGAAGTCGGCAGCTTCATCCCCGGCCAGGTCTTCCTGATGATGCCCTACATCCTGTCGATCGCGGCGCTGATCGTGGTGGCGAGGCGGGCCGATTATCCGCGCGCACTGCTCGTTCCGTATTTCAGGGGCCAACGCTGAGGTAACACCCGATGACACTTGATCTTCTGGTTAAGAACGCAAACCTGCCCGACGGAAGAACCGGGATCGACATTGCCTGTAGGAACGGCAGGATCGAGGCCGTCGAGGCTGGTATAGGTGCGGACGCCGGCGAGATCATCGATGCGGCCGGAAAACTGGTCTCGCCGCCCTTCATCGACAGTCACTTTCACATGGATGCAACGCTCTCACTCGGGCTGCCGCGCATGAACCGCAGCGGCACGCTGCTGGAAGGGATTGCGCTTTGGGGTGAACTCAAGGAGATCCTGACGGTCGAGGCCGTTGTCGAACGGGCCCTTAAATACTGCGATCTTGCCGTATCACAGGGCCTTCTGGCCATCCGCACACACGTGGATGTCTGCGACGACCGGCTGACCGGTGTGAAAGGCCTTCTGGAAGTCCGCGAAAAGGTCCGGGACTATATCGATCTGCAACTGGTCGCCTTCCCTCAGGATGGCCTCTACCGCTCGGCAAACGCGGAAAGGAACCTGCTCACGGCGCTTGATATGGGTGTCGACATTGTCGGCGGCATTCCCCATTTCGAACGCACCATGGACGATGGCGCCAAGTCGGTCGCAAGACTGTGCGAGATCGCCGCTGAACGCGGCCTCATGGTCGACATGCATTGCGATGAAACGGACGATCCGATGTCGCGCCACATCGAAACGCTCGCGTACGAAACCCAGCGGCTGGGACTTCAGGGCCGCGTTGCCGGTTCTCACCTGACCTCCATGCACTCCATGGACAACTACTATGTGTCCAAGCTGCTTCCGCTCATTGCCGAGGCCGGGGTGCATGCAATCGCCAACCCGCTGATCAACATCACCCTTCAGGGCCGCCACGACACCTATCCCAAACGGCGCGGCCAGACCCGCGTGCCGGAACTGCGTGCCTATGGCGTCAACGTTTCCTTCGGCCACGACTGTGTGATGGACCCCTGGTACTCCATGGGATCGGGCGACATGCTCGAAGTCGCTTCCATGGGGCTGCACGTCGCCCAGATGACCAGCCGCGATGACATCCGCTACGCCTATGACTGCGTCACCGCGCACCCGGCAAAGGCAATGGGTCTCGAAGGCTATGGTCTCGAAAAAGGATGCAAGGCCGACTTTGTCGTCCTTCAGGCCCGCGATACGATCGAAGCCATCCGCTTGAAGGCGACGCGGCTTAAGGTGGTCAAGGGCGGCAGGGTCATCGCCGCAACGCCGGAACGCAAGGCTGACCTTTTCCTCGCAGACCGGCCCGCGACCGTCGATCCGAGCAGCTATGCACCCGACGAAGACTGACCGGGATATCGGGAAAGTGATCTGAGCAGCCACGCCGATAACATAGGCCGCGCTCCGGGTGCGTCTCCCCCCTTTCGGGGCTGGCCTTTCGCCTTTCTCAGGATGCTTTCACCCTCGTCATTGCCGGACTTGATTCACTGCTGTCCGGTTTAGAAAGTGCTGTCGAATTTATGCAGTTGAGAGAGCGGCACAATTCTTTGCGGTGCCAAATCGGGATAGCGAATTTTCTCCGGCTTGTCGTCCCGGTTTGCCGCACGCGCGGCAAGACCGGGAGCCAGTACGCCGTATCGCTGAAGTTGGAAGAAGGCGGAGAAACATGCGGTTACTGGGTCCCTGCCTTCCGCTGCGCTTCAGCAGGGACGACAAGTCTGCAGATGCGAGCGACCTGTTTAGCGATAAGCCGGACAGCATTGGACTTGATCCGGCAATCCATGCCGTCACGTTTCAACTGGACAACCAGCGTGCCTTGGACACGAAACGGCATGGATGCCATGGTTGAACCATGGCACGTCGGGGAAAGTAGCTGAAGCCAGATGCGGCTAGGCAGCTGCCACCGCCTTGAGGAAACGGTCGACAGTCTCGCGCAGATCCGTGGTGCGGGCATTCACATCGGTGGATGCGTTCAGAACCTGGCCGGCAGATGAGCTGGTCACCTGGGCCTTCTCGGAGATCGTGATGATGGTCTGCGCAACGTCCTGGGTTCCCTTGGCGGCATCCTGGACATTGCCGGAGATCTCGTTGGTCGCAGCACCCTGCTGCTCGACGGCAGCTGCGATCGTGCCGGTGTATTCGTCCACCTGGCTCATCGTCTCGGTGATCCCTGCAATCGCGGATACCGCTTCCTTGGTGGCCGCCTGGACTTCCGTGATCTGTCCTTCGATCTCTTCCGTGGCCTTGGCCGTCTGCGTGGCGAGTTCCTTGACCTCGGAGGCAACGACGGCGAACCCGCGTCCGGCCTCTCCGGCCCGCGCCGCCTCGATGGTCGCGTTGAGCGCAAGCAGGTTGGTCTGTTCGGCGATTGCCGAAATCAGGTTGACGACATCACCGATCCGTTGTGCGGATTCAGCGAGACCTTCGATCTTGGTGTTCGTCTGCATCGCGGCCTGGGTTGCGCTCTGAACGATATCGGTCGTCGACTGGACCTGGCGGCGAATTTCCTGGATCGATGCCGACAGCTCTTCCGAGGCGGAAGCAACGGTCTGCACGTTGGTCGAGGCTGCTTCCGAGGCGCTGGACGCATTGGAAGCCTCGCCTGCCGTTTCGTCGGCAACGCCGTTGAGTTCTTCGGCTGCCGTCCGCATCTGCTCGCTGTTGCTGTAAACGGCGTCAAGCATTTCAGTAACTTCCGACCTGAAATCGGAAATTAGGCTTGCGACCGCGTCCGCCTGGCGCGCCTGCTCGACGGTTGTTTCCTTCTGTTCCAGTTCCAGCCGCCCACGCTCCAGGGCGTTCTCGCGGAAAACGCGCACAGAGGCCGCCATCTCGGCAATTTCGTCGCGTGCCGCTTGTGCCGGAACATCGACGCTCGTGTCGCCGCCGGCAAGCTTGTTCATGACGTCGCCGAGGCCGGAGATACGGCCTGACAGCCCCCTGGCCGTGACCAGCCCGAACACGCCGGCGATCAGCGCGCAGACGATCGCGCTTGCAAAAATCCAGATTTGCAGCGTCGTCAGCGGCGCCAGGACCTCGCTGGCGGCCTGCACGACGACGACGGTATAGTTCTGCCCGAATGCGGTCACGGGCACGATCGCGGCGAAAACGTCCTGTCCGTTGAAATCCGGCAACCGTGCAAAGGTCTTGCCGCCTCCCATCGATGCCGCGATTTCCGGTGCGTTGAACTTGTCGCTGAGCAGTTCAGAGACGTCGGCCGTGCGCAGACTGTCATTCATCGCAAGGCCGTCTGCATTGAGAAGCAGGGTTTCGCCGGTGTCTCCCAGGCCTGCAAACTTGCCGAGCAGCGTTGTGACCTCCCCTGTCGGCGCTTCATAGACCACCATGCCGATCGTCTTGCTGCCGACGGAAATCGGCGCGGCGAGAAAACCCGTGGCCTCGTTGTCCCGCCCCGGATAGTGCTCCGGATCGTAGGCAACCACTGACGGGCTGCCGTCGACGACAATCGTCTTGTAGGCATCGGCCAGGGGTGTGTTCTGCCAGCCTTCCGTCTGAACATTGACACCGAAGTCACCCAGCTTGCGCGCGCTGTAGATGACGTCGCCGCTTAGGTTCACAAGCAGAAGGTCGGGAAAATTGTTCGCATCCGCAAAGTCGCGGAGCGGTGTGTGGTGCTTGGCATGCGCCTTGTCGTAGGGCTTGCGGCCGGCCTTGACCAGTTGGTCCCGCTCTTCGACCGGGTGCGGATTATCCGTGACGTAGATCTTCGTGAGTGTTGCGGACGCCTTGTCCTTGTATTTCGCCCAGGCGGCGTCGAACGCACTGTAGGCTGCCCGGAGCGTCTTGCCCTGCACATGCCCTTCAATCGTTCTCTGTTTCCCGTGATAAAGTTCCAGCAGGCTGTCCCGGCGGCTTTCCGCCAAGGCCATCAGTCTTTGTTCTGCCTGTCCTTTGACGGTGTTTGCACTCGAAACGTAACTTGCAATGCCCACGCCTGCAGAACACAGAAGCGCGATCCCAAGGACCAGCGCAGGAAGTTTTGCCGCAACCTTCACGGAATTCTCCAGAATTTCGCGGGAAGGCATCGCCTTCCCGCATGTGTCAAGATCAGAGGTTTTCTACGTTGACGCCGAAGGTAACGGCGCCAATTGCTTTGCCGCTATCCGGGTCGACCACCGTAACGCTGACCTGGCTCTGGAGGGTCTGCGTGCTCTCATCTTCTTCCAATTCACTGATGTGAACGGCACCCTTGCCGTTGGAATAGGTGTCCTGCCACTTCGCTTCGTCACCCTGCCAGTAGTCGGAGGTCACATCGCTCTGGCCGACATTCAGTCCCTTGCCATCCATGACGAAGATCTCGGTGAAGAGACCATCGCTGCTTTCCTGGACATCGGCCAGGAAGGTCGACAGCGGGCGCTCCAGCACCGTATCGATCATCGGCTGGTCGACTGCCTCGGCTTCCGCACGCCAGGTCTTGTCGAGTTCATCGATCTTGGCCTGATCGAATGCAGCCGTTTCGCCGTTCTGGGCGCGGACCGCATCAATGACTTCGCTGGAGGCGGCGATCTCGGCGATCTTACCTGCAGCAAGCGTCTGCAGCTCGCTTTCGAATTCGTTTGCCGTCGCCGTGCCGGCGAACAGGAAGCAAAGGGCGGTTGTAGTGTAGACGAGATGTTTCATTCTGCTCTCCCAAGGTGTTTAACCCGGGGAAATGATGCACTCAGCAGATTAAAATTCAGTATATGAAGAACTTAATGCTTAAAATAACAATATGTTAAGTCGAATGCCGAGAAAAATACTAATATACCAAACGAATACATTTTTCACATTACACTATTTTTGATTGAAAAATACAATCTCAGAATGAAAATCAAAGTTGTACCCGAATCCAAGAAAGTCAAATTTCGCTTCAAAGGCAGCCCATTAGAGGCTTACGAAATGGCAGGTAATCCGGAAAACACCCGCATGACGTGTACCCGCCTTGCAACAAGTCGGCAGCGCCTCTTGACCACCCCGTCCGCTCTGCGGAATCGGCTGCAACCGACAGAGATTTCACGCGAACTATTGCATCGGTTTTGCTTTTCCGCTATACGCGCGCTCGCGCCTGCACCCCTGGAGGAGGCGCATCTGGACCGATCCCGAACAGCTTGCGTCATGTTGATACGGCGGTTCGCCGGTCCGCTACCATACACTCAAGGAGTTTGCCATGGCTGCCAGCTATGAGCTGAAGGCGTCGGCACGGGACCGGGTGGGCAAGGGGGCCGCACGGGCACTGCGTCGCGAAGGCCTTCTACCTGCCGTAATCTACGGCGACAAGAAACCTGCAATGCCGATCACCATTCCGGTGAAGGAAACCACCATCACCCTGCACAAGGGCGGTTTCACCGCACAGATCGGTATCATCAATGTCGACGGTGAAAAGCACCAGGTCATCGCCAAGGATTATCAGCTGCACCCCGTGCGCGACGATGTCCTTCACGTCGATTTCCTGCGCGTCGCAAAAGGTGCGACACTCACGGTCGAAATTCCGGTTCAGTTCCTCAATGAAGAAATCTGCCCGGGCCTCAAGAAGGGCGGCGTTCTGAACGTTGTTCGCCACACCGTTGAAATGACGGTACCGGCGGATTCCATTCCGGAAGCCCTCGAGCTTGACCTTGCAAATGCGGAGCCGGGTGACAGCCTGCACATTTCCGCGGTCACAATTCCCGAAGGCTGCCAGCCGACGATCACCGATCGCGACTTCACCATCGCGACGATCGCTGCACCGGCCGGCGTTCAGGAAGAAGAAGACGCCGACGGCGAGGCTTCGGATGAAGAAACAACCGAAGAAGAGGCTGCAAGCGAGTAAGCTATCGCTTCGACTGGATTTTGCGGGAGGCGGCCACCGCCTCCCTCCCCCGGCAGCCGTTTTCGGCTGCCTTTTCGTTTCAGCGCTGATGATGTAGGTGCCAGATGAAACTGATCGTCGGACTTGGCAATCCGGGAGCCAAATATGCCGGACACCGGCACAATATCGGTTTCATGGCGGTCGACGAGATCCACCGCCGTCATTCCGGCTTCCAGCCCTGGCGTGCCCGTTTCCAGGGCCAGGTCTCCGAGGGACGCCTGGGATCCGAGAAAGTCCTGCTGCTGAAGCCGTCAACCTACATGAACGAATCCGGCCGCTCCGTCGGCGAAGCCATGCGCTTTTACAAGATCGAACCGGAGGACATTGTCGTTCTTTATGACGAACTCGATCTGCCGCCGGCCAAATTCCGGATGAAGAAAGGCGGTGGTCACGGTGGTCACAACGGCCTGAGGTCCCTCACCGCGCATATTGGTGCGGACTATCGCAGGCTCCGTTTGGGCATCGGCCATCCGGGCGACAAGAAGCTCGTGTCCAACTATGTGCTCGGCGACTTTGCCAAGGCTGACCGCGACTGGCTCGAACCGCTCCTGTCGAACATTGCCGACCACGCAAACCTTCTCGCCGAAGGCAAGGACAGCCAGTTCGCCAACAAGCTTACGCTGGCACTGGAGCCCGAAAAGGCACAACGGAAGGACAAGGCCGGCAAATCTTCCGCGGCCGACGCAAAATCCAGCAAGCCCAAGGGACAGAGCCACATCAGGCAGGCCCGCCAGGGAAAGCCGCCGGAACTCCCGAAATCGGGACCGATGGCGGCGATGCTGAAAAAGCTGCTTGGCGGCAGCTGAAATGCAGATCCAAGGCTCTGTTGCCTGACCAAGACACAACTTTAACAAGAACGAAAAATGTGACTCGCGTCACAAAATGGACATGTTTATCCAGCAAAATCAGTATGTTACCTGGTTCGCCTTGGGGGAAACGCCATGTTGAGAGCTTTGTGTTTCTTCTTGTTTTCGTTTGCCTGTCTGAGCTCGGCCCTCGCCTTCGTCAAACTCGAAGGTTATTTCATTGCCGAAAAAACCTGCGAGGCCTTTCAGAGCAAGAACCGGCAGACAAATCCCGGCAACATCACCACGCTTCCGCGCACTGCCTATAAGATGCTCGGCATCAACAGGACAGGCGGAGATTTCTTTCAGGTCGAGGTGCCGGACGCGCCTGTCACGACATCGCGCTGGGTCAACGCCGCTTGCGGTCTTCACGTTGTCAGGGCGGATACAACGACCAGCGCGGATACTCAGCACGACAATGGCCCGGTCGTGGACCGGAACGGCGCGGAATCGACCGACAACCTTTTGACCCTCAGCTGGCAGCCCGCCTTTTGCGAGACCCGGCCGGGCAAGACGGAATGCAAGGCCCTGAATGACGGCAACCTGCCGCATACAACGCGGCAATTGTCGATCCATGGACTTTGGCCCCAGCCAAGGGGCAATGACTATTGCGGCGTGCCCGCGTCCGTCAAAAACCTCGACACGCCGGAGAACTGGCATCGCCTGCCCGCGCCTGAAATCGACACGGACACCGCCGATGCGCTTCAGGCCGCCATGCCTGGTTTCGCGAGCTTCCTGCACCATCATGAATGGATCAAGCACGGCACCTGTTACTTCGGCAAAGGCGGCGCCGATGAATATTATGACGACACGCTCCATCTCACTGGACTGGTCAACGACAGCGCGGTCGGCGATCTTTTCTTCGACAATGTCGGCAAGGAAATCACCGGCGCTGAAATCAGGGCCGCGTTCGATGCAAGCTTCGGAAGCGGGAGCGGCGAAAGGGTCCAGATCAAATGCACACCCGATGCCGGAAGGACCCTGATCAACGAGATCTGGCTCAGTCTCGGCGGAACGATCACGCAGACGTCGGATATCGGTGACCTGATGCGCGCTGCACAACCGGCGGCCATGGGCTGCAGGAAAGGCGTTATAGACCCTGCAGGACTGCAATAGTCGACGGGCTCCGTCTACCGCATCAACTCCCGGCAAGGCCTGGAAAAAGCAGCGCGCCGGGCGGCAAGTCTTGACCTGCCCGGCCCGCTCGGGCATGTAGCGCGGCGACAGTTTCACAAACGAACCGAAAGCGATCTCCCATGGGATTTCAGTGCGGCATTGTCGGGCTGCCGAATGTCGGCAAGTCCACGCTTTTCAACGCGCTCACAAAAACCGCTGCGGCCCAGGCCGCCAACTATCCGTTCTGCACCATCGAACCGAATACCGGTGAGGTTGCCGTACCGGACACACGGCTCGACGCGATCCGAGAGATCGCACAGTCGAAGGAACTTATTCCGACACGGATTACCTTCGTTGATATTGCCGGCCTCGTGCGCGGGGCGTCCAAGGGCGAAGGTCTGGGCAACCAGTTCCTCGCCAATATCCGCGAAGTCGACGCCATCGCCCATGTGTTGCGGTGCTTTGAAGACGACGACATCACCCATGTCGACGGCACGATCGATCCGATCGCGGATGCCGAGACGGTGGAAACCGAGCTTATGGTCGCCGACATGGAAAGCCTGGAACGCCGCATCGCGCCTCTGAAGAAAAAGGCAACCGGCGGTGACAAGGAGGCCAAGACGCTCCTGCCGATCATGGAAGCTGCGCTCGCGCTTCTTCAGGAAGGCAAACCGGCCCGCATGCTTGAAACCGCGGATGCGGAAGAAGCAAAGATGCTGAGGGGCCTGAACCTTCTGTCTTCGAAGCCTGTTCTTTATGTCTGTAATGTCGATGAGGCTTCAGCTGCGGAAGGCAACGCGCTTTCGCGGAAGGTTGCTGAAAGGGCGGCACAGGAAGGTGCCGTTGCCGTCGTCATTTCCGCTGCAATCGAGGCGGAGATATCCCAGCTCGAAAAGGAAGAGCAGGACGAGTTCCTGGAAACAATCGGCCTGGAAGAACCCGGTCTCGACCGCATGATCCGCGCCGGATATGACCTCCTCGGCCTGATCACCTATTTCACCGCCGGCCCGAAGGAAACGAGAGCCTGGACGATCACCGAGGGCACGAAGGCACCCGGTGCTGCGGGTGTCATTCATACCGACTTTGAACGGGGCTTCATCCGCGCCCAGACCATCGCCTATGACGACTACGTGTCGCTCGGCGGTGAAAGTGCTGCGAAAGAGGCCGGCAAGGCCCGCGACGAAGGCAAGGAGTACATCGTCAAGGACGGCGATGTTCTGCTTTTCAAGTTCAATACCTGATCGAGACGGTGAGCCTCTTGTGATAGCATCTGTGACGGAAGATTCATAAGATCTCCGGGAGGGAGGCGCAGATGAAAACGATCCTGCTTACCGGCTTCGAGGCTTTCGGGACAACCCCGGTCAATCCGGCCGAAATGGTCGCCCGCCGTCTGGAGGGGGAAACGGTCGAAGGCGCGCGGATCGCCTCAAGGGTCATACCGAACACGTTCTTCGTCTGCATAGACGCGGTAAGGGAAGCCATGGCGGAAACAGGCGCTGATGCCGTTGTCATGATGGGCGAGTTCGGCGGCCGGGCCACGATCACGGTTGAACGGATCGCCCTCAATTTCAACGATTCGTCGCGCTACGGCCTGAAGGACAACGCCGGCATCTCACTTCAGGGAGAGCCGACAGCGCCGGACGGCCCACTGGCCTATCAAAGCACTCTGCCCCTCAGGGCCATGGTCAGGGCCATGCGCGAAGGCGGCATACCCGCTGACATTTCGGACGCCGCCGGCACGTTCTGCTGCAACCATCTTTTTTACGGCATCCTGCACCACATCGCGAAGTCGGGCAGGACAACGCCGGCTGGCTGGGTTCACCTCCCTCACCTGCCGGAAGTCGCTGCAATGGAGAACAATCTCGGCGCACCGAGCATGTCCGTCGAAACGGCGGCCGAAGGCCTGCGCCTTGCGCTCGCCGCGCTCGTCACGCACCCGCAGGATATCGACGACCCGATCTCGGGGCGCCTGCAAATCTAGATGTGCTTGTACAGGCGCTCCGGGTCATACCCTCATTGGAGCACGAGAATAGAATCGGCCCTGGCGCATCGGTCGATCACGGCAAGCGCGGCTTTCCAGCGACCGCCATTCGGATCCTGCGGGCCTCACGGCCCTGTCTGTGACCATGCCCGACCAATTTCAGCGTAAAGAAAAACCCCGTTGGCCTGCCAACGGGGTTTTTTCTCAGCTTCGGTCAAGTCCCATCATCATCAGCGGGTTCGGACCTTGCTGGTCCCGCCACTTGCGCCGCTTGTGATGGCCGGACCGTGAACTCCAGCCTGTTTTCGGTGCACCGTATTCCTGTGCAAGGCGGTGCGTTTGGTAGTTGGGACGAATGTTGTATTCCATGGTCTCGCTCCCTTTCCTGTGCAAGGACCCTTTGCCCTTGCGTCTGACAGAGATATGGGGAGCCCAGATGTCCAATGTGTGAAGGCCACATTACGGATCGGACACAAGGATCTAATACATTGATTTAATGGAAAAAATAGAGATTTATAGGTTGAATCGAGATGCGTGTGCCGGGAGAATTTGACAATCTTGGGGCCCGCACGACAAAACCCCCGCCGGTCGTCCGGCGGGGGTTTTGTCAGCTGCGGTCCAGACCCTGCATGGTCAGCGGGTTCGGACCTTTCCTGTCATGCCATTTGCCCTTGTTTTTTCCAAATCCGAAGAAGGATCCGAAAAAGTCCTGTTGGCTTTGCGCCGCGCGGGCCATGATATCGACACTGTCGTAAGATCTGCGTTTGCTGTTCATTTTAACTCACTCCCTTTCTTGCAAGTGCATCATTGCCTTGCGTCTGAACGAGATATGGTCACGGCAGATGTCCGATGAGTGGCCTTGAGATTAACGTTCGGCCATGTTCAGCTTTGCCCGTTGTCACTGTCATTTCTCCGGGGGCTTCTTTCGTGACTTTTGACCAGATCGCTTTGTTTGTGCTTTTCGGAATTGTTTTCGCGCTGCTAGTCTGGGGCCGGATCAGGTTTGATCTGGTCGCCTTCGCCGCGCTGATCACCGGTGCGTTTCTCGGGCTCGTGCCCTCCGGCGAGATTTTCAACGGGTTCGGACATTCTGCCGTCATCATCATCGCGCTGGTCCTGATCGTCTCAAAGGGTCTGATGAACTCAGGCGCGGTCGAGCTGATCGCAAACCATCTCTTGTCAGCCTCCAGAGGCCTTGCGCGCCACATCTCGATAATGTCGGTGGTCGGCGCAGGCCTTTCCGGCATCATCAACAACGTGGCAGCGCTTGCCCTGCTGATGCCGCTCGACCTGGAAGCGGCAAAGAAAGCGGGCCGCTCTCCCGGCCTGTCGCTGATGCCGCTGTCTTTCGCGACCATTTTGGGCGGCATGATCACCCTGATCGGTACACCGCCGAACATCGTCATTGCCGAATACCGGTCCGACGCGCTCGGCCGCCCGTTTGCCATGTTCGATTTCGCACCGGTCGGGCTCACGGTGGCCGTCTTCGGCATCGCCTTCGTTGCCCTGTTCGGCTGGCGTTTTCTGCCTGCACATTTCAGGGAAAAGCCGAAGGACGAAGGATTCGCCGACAGTCTCTATTCGGCCGAGTTGAAGATCAGCAAGGTCTCGGAAGAAAAGCCCGTGGCCGTGGGCGATCTCTATCCGGTCGCCGAAGAAAAGGATGTCACCATAATCGGCCTCATCCGGAACGGCCGGCGGATCAAGGGCTTTGCGCGCCGCGAGCCGATCAAGAGCGGTGACTTTCTCGTGGTCGAGGGCGACCCGAAGGCCATCGAAGGCTTCATGGGAGCGGCCAAGCTCGACTTTGCCGGCTCTGAACAGCACAAGGGCGGCCTTGGCGGCGCCTCCCTGTCTCTGGCCGAGGCAATTGCCCCCGACAGCGCCCGCATTACCGGGACGACCGCCTTCAAGCTGCGTCTCCTTTACGGTCACGGTGTCACCCTGCTCGGTATTTCGCGCGAGGGACGCCGTATCCAGAAACGGGTCCGGCACGAGATCATCCGGCCTGGCGACGTGCTTTTGATGATCGGTACGCAGGAGCGCCTGGAAAATGCCTTTTCCTGGCTTGGCGTCCTGCCTCTGGAGGGGCGCAGGACAGACATGATCCAGCGAAACAAGGCGTGGCTGGCGATTGCCGGCTTCATCCTGGCAATCGCCGTGGCTGTTGCCGGATTTGTCTATCTGCCGGTGGCTCTCGCGGCCTGTGTCGTGCTTTATGCCGCGACCGGCCTTGTCAGCGGCTCGGAGGTCTATAACGCGGTGGAATGGAAAGTGATCGTTCTGCTCGGATCACTGATCCCGCTTGGCCAGGCCTTTGAAAATGCCGGCAACGCGCAGTTGATAGCCGACGGCATCGTCGCCCTGACGGCGGGCGCGCCGGCGTGGGTCACGCTCACGGTGCTGATGATCGTGACCATGACCCTGTCCGATTTTCTGAACAATGTCGCGACCTGCCTGATCGCGGCACCCATTTCGGTGCAGATCGCCGGGAGCCTCGGCGTCAACCCCGACCCCTTTCTGATGGCCGTCGCGGTTGCCGCCTCGTGCGCTTTCCTGACGCCGATCGGGCACAAGAACAACACGATCATCATGGGACCGGGCGGTTACCGCTTCGGAGACTACTGGCGCATCGGCCTGCCTCTGGAGATCCTCGTGCTGGCGGTGGCCATCCCGGCGATCCTTGTCTTCTGGCCCCTGTCCGCCTGACCCGTCAGGCGGCCGGTTTCAGTGGCAGGCAGATGTCGGTCAGGAGATCGGTGGGCGCCGTGTCCCTCGGATTGTTGAGGTAGACTTCCATGCAGGGCGCATCCGCCGGCTCGCGCCCCGATTGGGTGAGCCACTCGCCGTAAAGCCACTCGTAGGCCCATTTCATGTCAGCGTAAGGTCCCTTGTAGTGAAGAACGGCGTAGTCGCCGCCATAGGTCTGCACCGCCTCGAAAGGGGCTTCCACCTCGAACCCGTCGGACACCGCCACACCGGCGGCCGACTGGAGTTCGTCTTCGGGAACATGGGTCGGGTCTGAATAGTAGAGCCCTTTCATGATCCCCACCTGCCCCAGCAGGTTGCGGCTGGCCAGAACGCCAATGGCTTTTTCAAACGCCTTGCCGATCTCCATATAGGCACCCTTGTGCGGGATAACGGCAAGCTTTTCGGTGGGAATGGATTTGATTTCAACCTGGTGCATAAGAAGAGTTCCTCTTGTTTTTGGAATGGGAGCACCGCCATTGGCGGGCTTGAGACGGCCTTCGACACCGGCCTCCCGGTAAACTGAGGGAGACTGGCCGTAGACTTTCTTGAAACTGCGGCTGAAGGCCTCCAGGCTGCTGTAACCGGCACGCGTTGCGATCTCGGCAATCGGCATCCTGGAATAGGTCAGATCCGCAGAGGCCCGGTGCAGCCGCAGTCGTTTGACGGTCGCGACGATAGATTCGCCATAAGCTGACTGCCAGACGCGATGCCAGTGCCACGGAGACAGGGCTGCGACTTCAGCAAGCATCGCCAGGTCCGGATCTTCGTCGAGATGCGCATAGATGTATTCGATCACCCGCGTAAAGCGCCGGAGATAACCATCATCCTTCGGCGATATTCCTGGTTTCTCGTGCTGTGTCATTGGAAACGGCCCTTGCTTGATTTCGGAAATCTAGAGCCCTTTTGAATGATACGGGGCCATTTGACCCCTTTTCGGGTTTGTCGGCTAGGCGCGCTCTGTGCAGCGGTCTGGTTGACCGGAAGCGGAGCGCAACAACGTCCGGCGAGCCCGAAAACCGGGCCTTCGGTGGGCCAATTCAGCCCATCTACAGCGTTGCAGAGCTTACTCGATACCCCGCATCGCGCTGCGCTCCGCGCCTTGGATATGAGCTGAATTGGTTCCATCAAACGACTCCGTATCATTCAAAAGGACTCTAGCACCGGGTCATCTGACAAATCTTGCTGACTTGTTGAGAAGGAATCTGAGCTATGTGCCGTGGCATTTTTTTTAAACACACACACTCCTGTGAGCGCGTCTTTGTGTCCTGCCTATCGAAATTGCATCCGGTCCTGTGCTACGACAGAAGACACCAACGCTCTCCCGCCACATCCTTGACCGGCTCAGGTTCCAGACAACACAGCCCAACCACATGACACATCCCCAATATTTTGAAGACTTCGCCGCCGGGCAGGAGATCCCGCTCGGGTCGATTGAGGTCACCCGGGACGACATCATCGAGTTCGCGACCGAGTTCGATCCCCAGGACTTTCACATGAGCGAGGAAGGCGGCAAGGCGTCGATGCTCGGCGGTCTGGCGGCATCCGGCTGGCACACGGCCAGTATCGTCATGCGTCTTCTGGCGCTGAACCTCTTCAACAAGAGCACGGGCCGCGGATCGCCCGGCGTCAGCAGGCTGAGATGGAAACACCCGGTTTTTGCCGGCGACACCCTGTCGGCGCATGCCGAGATCCTGGGAACCAAACCCCTGCGCTCAAAACCCGGCCTCGGCCTCGTTTTCATCCGCATCCGCGCCGCCAACCAGAACGGCAAGGATGTCATCGACTGGGAGAACCCCGTCCTGTTTGAAAGACGGGAGCCGGCCCTATGATCGAATTTTTTGAAGATATCCGCGAAGGCAGCACGCTGGAACTCGGGCGCCACACGTTCCGAAAGGACGACATCATCCGATTTGCGGAAAAATACGATCCGCAGCCTTTTCACCTGAGCGAAGAAGGGGCGGCGAAAACCCACTTCGGGCGCCTTTGCGCTTCGGGCTGGCACACGGCTTCCGTCTTCATGAAGCTGTTCGTCGCGAAACTGAAAACGATGCAGGAAGAGGCGCGTGAATCCGGCGCCCCTTTTGCGAAGATCGGCCCCTCGCCCGGCTTTGAGGATCTGAAATGGATCAAGCCGGTTTTTGCCGGTGACACCCTGACCTACACCCGCATCGTGACCGGCAAGACCGAAAGCCGCAGCAGGCCTGAATGGGGTCTCGTTCACTCCGACATGCTGGCGCACAATCAGGACGGAGTGCTTGTGTTCTCCTTCAAGGCAACCGTCTTTGTCGAAAGGCTGGGCGCCCGGTCAGACTGACGACCTTTGCATCCGCCTACGGTTCGCGCGACGTATCCTCCGTTTCCTTGCCGGAGACCGCCGGGGCACGCTGATGAAAGAAGCCAGAGGGTGGTGGGGGCACCTGAAAGAGAAAGAACACCAGGATCGCGACAAGCAGTCTGTCCACTGCGCGTCTGCCACGCACGGGCGAGAACCCGTCCAGCAGCGCGGAGGCCGCATCGGCCTGCGATGCCGGTACGCGGATTGAAACACCGCCCCAGGCGATCATCTTGTCCCACGAGACCGAGGCAATCGCCTGATCAAAGGTCCAGACGCGGATATTGGCACTCTCCAGAAAAGACGCCGCCAGCGCCCATTCCATCGGACCATAAGCGCGCGCAACGGTCACCAGGTTCTCTTGCCGTTTCAGCTGCTGGGCCATGCGTGTTCGATCCTCCGTACAGGGCATCGTGTGCGCTCAAGCATACAGCAATTGGGTCGGCAAATCCCAAGGGACCAGATGTCAGGAAACAGCTCGCCCGCAATGGATCGGGGTCAAATGTGCTTAAAGGGTCCGCGCGAACAGGATTTCGTCGCGGATCTCGATCCCGTAGTCGCCGCGCAGCGGAATGCCGGGCTTCTGTTCGCGCTCCTCGTCAATGACGCCCTGCCCGATCCGTTCGAAGCGGAACCCTCGCCGCTGGTAGAAGCGGAAGGCATCCAGATTGTCATTGGATGTTCTGACCGTCAGACGCGGAACGGACTGTGAGCGCGCTTCCGTAACGACGGCATCCAGCAACTGGCTGCCGACCCCGCCCCAGCGATTGATCGAATCCAGCGTCAGGATTTCCCACTCCCCGTCCCGCTTGATCAGCGTAACCAGACCCACCAGATCATTTCCGTCGAAGGCGACATAGCCGGGGAGCCGGGACGCATCGACCATCTCGTTGTCCAGCATGATCTCCGGGGCGGTCCAGCGTTCGGTCAAGAGCTGACGCACCGCGGGATAGTCCCCTTCTTCCGTTCGGCGAATGACTACAGGCATTTAAGCGCTCCTACCGGTGAAAAACCCTGCTTGAAATTGGACTGCGCGCCTGCCATCGCGCTCGCTCCAGTTCCGGGTCGACATGTTCTTCTTCAGGATAGCCAACACATAGATAAGCCACGAGCTGCCAGTTCCCGTCAACCTGAAGGATTTGGCAAATTGTTGCCGGGTCGAGGATCGAGACCCAACCCACGCCTATTCCTTCAGCCCTTGCGGCAAGCCAGAACGTGTGCACCATGCTGACCGTGGAATAAGCCAGCATTTCAGGCATGGTCGCACGGCCAAGTCCATGACCCTGATCCGGGTCTGTGTCGCTGAAGATGGCGAGATGAACAGGTGCCTCCTTGAAACCGGCCAGCTTGAGCTGCCTGTACCGGGTTGCCCTGTCATCCGGATATTCCTGTGCCGCTGCCTCGTTTTCCGTCTCGAAACAGGCCCTCACCTCGTCCCGTTTTTCCTGGTTCTCCACGACGACAATACGCCAGGGCTGGCTGTTGCCAACCGAAGGCGCGAGATCTGCGAGTTGAAGCAGATGGTCGAGCATGCCGTCTGGTAAAGGCTCGGTCCGAAAGCGGCGCACATCGCGCCGCCATTTCAGCAGCGTCTCGAAGTCTTGCCGGAACTGAAGGGAAAACTGCGGCCCGTCCGCTGGAGGAGGCATGAGGTCAGTGCCCGGGAAATTCCACCAGCGTGCGCACGGGCACATTGAGCGCTTCCAGCTTCGCGCGCCCGCCAAGATCCGGCAGGTCGACGATAAAGCAGGCGGCTTCGATATTCGCTCCCATGGACTTCAGCAGCTTGCAGGCCGCTTCCGCGGTTCCGCCCGTCGCGATCAGGTCGTCGACAAGGATCACCCTGTCCCCGGGCTGGATGGCGTCCTTGTGCATTTCCATCTCGTCGAGGCCGTATTCGAGCGAATAGGCGATCCGCACCGTTTCATGCGGCAGCTTGCCCTTCTTGCGGATGGGAACGAAACCGGCCGACAACTGGTGCGCCACCGCGCCGCCCAGGATGAACCCCCGGGCCTCGATCCCGGCAATCTGGTCGACCTTCGAACCGGCCCACGGCTGCACGAGCGCATCGACGGCGCGGCGAAATGCACGCGCGTTGCCGAGCAGCGTCGTGATGTCGCGAAACAGAATTCCCTCTTTCGGATAGTCCCTGATCGTGCGGATCGAATCGACCAATTCGTCATGGATCGTCTGTTCGGTCATCGAGCTCTCTTTCTTCGGCTGATTGTTCCGGCACATGCCCCGACCGACGCTTATATCAAGTTTGCGTCTTCTATCGAAGCGATTTCAGCATGTTGCAATGATTGTTGTCGCAACCTATTCGGTCGGCCCGGTGAGCGGCATGACCTAGGAGGCCCTGTTCAGGACACGTCCGGCCACGGCATCGAGTTTCGCCACCAGTGCCGGATCCCGTTTTTCGGGGGCCGTCATGAAGGCAAATTCC
Source organism: Roseibium sp. MMSF_3412 (assembly GCF_030733265.1). Lineage (GTDB taxonomy): Bacteria > Pseudomonadota > Alphaproteobacteria > Rhizobiales > Stappiaceae > Roseibium. Next base: position 68,090 of record NZ_JASHJI010000002.1, read on the forward strand.
AGCGCCGTGTCGGAACCGGCCGGGCAGGACTGATGGTCCCGAGGCAGATCCCTTGCGACCCTGGCAACAAGACGCTGCGCGTTTTCGGCATTGTCGTGCAGCACCTTGATGATGGCCTGAATGTCGACCTCGCCGTGGTCGGGATGCCAGCTGTCATAATCGGTGACCATCGCGACGGTCGCGTAACAGATCTCCGCTTCGCGCGCCAGTTTGGCCTCCGGCATGTTGGTCATGCCGATCACGTCGCATTCCCAGGACCGGTAGAGATGGCTCTCGGCAAGCGAGGAAAACTGCGGGCCTTCCATCGCCAGATAGGTTCCGCCCTTGGCATAAGCCAGACCCTCGGCTTCCGCCGCCGCCGCAACCGCCTCGATCAGTTTGGGACTGACCGGGGTCGCCATGGAGACATGGGCAACGCAGCCGGTGCCGAAGAAGCTCTTTTCACGGGCGATCGTCCGGTCGATAAACTGGTCCACCAGCACGAATGTTCCGGGCGCATGTTCTTCCTTCAGCGAGCCGCAGGCCGAAACAGACAGGAGATCGGTCACGCCGCAACGCTTCATCACGTCGATGTTTGCCCGGTAATTGATCGTTGTCGGCGAATAGACGTGTCCCCTGCCATGGCGCGGCAGAAACACGACTTTCAGCCCGTCGATTTCGCCGATACGAACCTGGTCGGAGGGTGTTCCCCAAGGGCTCGCAACAGTGATCCACTCTGCATTCTCCAACCCCGGAAGATCGTAGATACCCGATCCGCCGATAATGCCAAGTACCGCATCAGCCATTGCCAAGTCTCCAGTTGAAACAAGAACCAGTTCTGTCAGCTGATTAACAAGCAGTGGGAACCTTGAACAGGTCAAAAAACAAAAAAGGCAGCGCCCGGGCCCATCAGCACCGCAACATACCTCAGCCTCGTCCTGAGGAGGACCGCGGGGTTCGTCTCGAAGGAGGGACCGCCAGGCCGACTTTGCCGCCATCTTTCGAAGCTCCGCTGCGCTCTGCACCTCTAGATGAGGTGTGGGGTGCGGCTGAGGTTGCAAGTCAACAAAAAAGGCGGGCCCGGGGCCCGCCTTCTAAGATCTCTCGGTGCTTGAGCCGATCAGTGGTCCGCGTTGCGCCAGAGCTGCTTCTTGGTGAAGTAGAGCAGGCCCGCGAACACGATCAGGAACACCATCACGCGGAAACCGATCTTCTTGCGGTCTTCAAGATGCGGCTCTGCGGCCCACATCATGAATGCGGAAACGTCTTTCGCATATTGTTCGACCGTCATCGGCGTGCCATCAGTATATTCAACGGCCTCGTCGAACAGCGGCGGTGCCATCGAGATGAATTCACCAGCCAGGAACGAATGGTTGTAGTACTGGCCATCCGGTACAACAACGCCTTCTGGCGCATCCACATACCCGGTCAGAAGCGAGTAGATGTAGTCAGGGCCGTTTTCCTGGTACTGCGTGAAGATGTCGAACACGAAGGCCGGGAAGCCGCGCTGAGCTGCACGTGCCTTTGCCAGCAGCGAGAAATCGGGCGGGTATGCACCGTTATTCGCCGCACGGGCTGCCTGCTCGTTCGGGAAAGGCGACGGGAAGCGGTCGGCCAGGATTGCCGGCCGGTCATACATGTCGCCGAAATCGTCCGGACCGTCGACAACGGTATACTCGGCAGCAATCGCCTTGGCCTGGTCTTCGGAGAAGCTTGGTCCGCCGTTTTCTGCCAGGTTCCTGAAGGCGACAAGCCTCAGGCCGTGACAGGCGGAACAGTTTTCACGATAGACCTTGAAGCCGCGTTGCAGCTGACCGCGGTCGTAGGATCCGAACGGACCTGCAAAGGACCAGTTCTGATAGTCGATTTCCACCTTGGCACCGGCGGCAAGCGCTGGTGTCGCGATGGCAAGTGATGCCACCGCCACAAGGGAACGAACCATATTGATCATGGTGCTCATTGTCTCAAATAACTCCTGATCCGGTTCGCGTTATTTCGTTTCCGGCGCGGCGGCTGCACCGGCGGGTTGCCCTGATCCGCCCTTCAGCACCGCTTCGGAGATCGATGCCGGCAACGGACGCGGTTTCTCAAGGAAACCGAGCATCGGCAGGATGATCAGGAAGTGAGCGAAGTAGTAGGCGGTGAAGATACGGGACAGCGTGACGTAAATGCCTTCCGCCGGCATCGCACCCAGGTATCCCAGAGCAACGCAGGTCAGTGCGAAGATCCAGAAGAACTGCTTGAACAGCGGCCGGTAGGTTCCGGAGCGGACCTTCGACGTGTCGAGCCAGGGCAGGATGAACAGAACCGCGATGGCACCGAACATGAGAACGACGCCGCCAAGCTTGTCCGGAACGGCACGCAGGATCGCGTAGAACGGCAGGAAGTACCATTCAGGAACGATGTGCGCCGGCGTTACCAGCGGGTTCGCCTCGATGTAGTTGTCCGCGTGGCCCAGGTAGTTGGGCAGGTAGAAGGCGAACCAGGAGAAGAAGATCATGAACACGACAATCGCGAACAGGTCCTTCACCGTGTAGTACGGGTGGAACGGCAGCGTGTCCTGCTTGGTCTTCGGCTGCACGCCCGTGGGGTTGTTGTTGCCCGTGGTGTGGAACGCCCACACGTGCAGGATCACAACGCCGAAGATCATGAACGGTAGCAGGTAGTGAAGTGAGAAGAACCGGTTCAGCGTCGGATTGTCGACGGCAAATCCGCCCCACAGCCACGTCACGATCGCTTCGCCGACGAGAGGGATCGCCGAGAACAGGTTCGTGATAACGGTCGCACCCCAGAAGGACATCTGGCCCCAGGGCAGAACGTAACCCATGAAGGCCGTTCCCATCATGATCAGGAAGATGATCACGCCGAGGATCCAGGATATTTCGCGCGGCGCCTTGTAGGAACCGTAGTAGAGGCCGCGGAAAATATGGATATAGACCGCGATGAAGAACATCGACGCGCCGTTTGAATGAAGATACCGCAGCAGCCAGCCGAAGTTCACATCACGCATGATGTGCTCGACACTGTCGAATGCGGCGTCGGTGCTGGGTGTGTAGTGCATAACCAGAACGATCCCGGTGAGGATCTGCGCGATCAGCACGAAGAACAGGATCCCGCCGAAGGTCCACCAGTAGTTCAGGTTTTTCGGTGTCGGGAAGTCCACGAAGGAACCGCGCATGAGCGAAATGACCGGCAGGCGGCTTTCGAGCCACTTGGCCGCAGCGCTCTGCGGTACGTAGTTTGAATGTCCAGCCATGGCTGTCTCCTAAAAATTTCTGCCGTTAACCGATCTTGATTGTCGTGTCGCTGACGAATTCGAGCGGCGGAATCAGCAAATTCTCGGGAGCCGGGCCTTTGCGAATGCGGCCGGCCGTATCGTAGTGGGAGCCGTGGCAGGGGCAGAACCACCCGCCGAACTCACCGGCATCGCCAATCGGAACGCACCCAAGGTGCGTGCAGATACCGATCTGTACGAGCCAGTTTTCCTTGTCCTTGACACCGCGGTTCGGGTCGGTTGCCTCGGCGTCGGCGGGAAGGTTGGCGTTCCGGGCCAGTTTGTCGGGCAGATCCGAAATCGGAACGTCGGTGGCTTCGGCAACTTCCGTTTCCGTGCGGTTACGGATGAACACCGGCTTGCCGCGCCATTTGACTGTGATTGACTGCCCTTCCTCGACGGCAGACACATCAACCTCGATGGATGCCAGGGCAAGAGCCGAGGCGTCCGGGTTCATCTGATCAATGAACGGCCATACCAAAGCGCCGGCGCCCACAACGCCCATTGCACCGGTCGCGATGTAGAGAAAGTCACGGCGGTTCGGTTCTTCCGCATCCGTGTTGTGTGCCAAGGTCGCGTCCCCTCAAAAGTTCTACCTGTACCGATAGCCCGCACCATGTCCGAGCCCTCTCTCGGGAGAAGGACGATCGGAACCATGCCGGGCTCTTCGGTGGCCGCATGCGGACTGTTTCCACATCGGCCAAGCGGCTTGTCTTTTTGCACCCTTCGAAACGCTTGTCCAGACAAACAAACGCCACAAAACGCATATGTCGCAGGCAAAACAACAGCCACGCCGCTTTTCTGCCCTTTTTTGGGGAAAAAGCGCAAGACCGGAATTCAAATGAATCCCGGTCCTGCCGTTTCGTATTGTGAATTATGCCGCCTGCACAGGTGCCAGGAAGCCGCCGGACTGATGCCGCCAGAGCTGCGCGTAGAGACCATTGGCATCCAGCAGTTCCTGGTGCGAGCCTTCCTCGATGATTCGACCCTGATCCATGACGATCAGGCGGTCCAGAGCCGCGATTGTCGACAGCCTGTGAGCGATCGCGATCACGGTCTTGCCCTTCATCAGTTCGAAGAGACTCTCCTGGATCGCCAGCTCGACTTCCGAATCCAGCGCAGACGTCGCCTCGTCCAGCACAAGAATGGGCGCATCCTTGAGCAGGACCCGGGCAATCGCAATTCTCTGCCGCTGGCCGCCTGACAGCTTGACACCACGTTCACCCACATGGGCATCAAGACCCGTGCGACCGTTGAGATCGGTCAGGCCTTTGACGAAGTCCATTGCATGCGCCTTTTCAAGCGCTGCCTCGACTTCATCCCGCTCGACGTCCGGCTTGCCATAGGCAACGTTTTCGAAAATCGACCGGTGCAGGAGAGATGTGTCCTGCGTAACGACACCCACATTCGCCCGGATATCGTCCTGTCGCACGCCGGCAATGTCCTGTCCGTCAACGCGGATCCGCCCGCGCTCAAGGTCATAAAAGCGCAGCAGCAGGTTGACGATGGTCGACTTGCCCGCGCCCGAACGGCCGATCAGACCGATTTTCTCTCCAGGAGCGATTGTCAGGTCCAGATCCTCGATCACGCCGGATTTCTTGCCGTAGTGAAAGCCGATCCCGTCAAAACGGATCTCGCCCCTCGGCACGGAAAGCGCCTGCGCATTGGGGACATCCACCACATCCCGCTCACGCGAGATCGTGTTGATGCCGTCCTGCACGGTCCCGATGTTTTCAAACAGGCCCGATACTTCCCAGAGGATCCATTGCGACATGCCCTGGAACCGCAGGACCAGAGCAACGGCAACGGCGATTTCGCCGGTCGTCACCTTGCCCGCCTGCCAGAGCACGATGGACATGGCCGCGACGGCAAACAGCAACACCATGTTGAGCGTTGTCAGCGTGATGTTCATGCCGGTCACAAGACGCATCTGCAGGAACACTGTCTTCAGGAACGACGTCATCGAAGACCTGGCATAGTCTTCTTCGCGCTCCGCGTGGGAAAACAGCTTTACCGTCGATATGTTGGTGTAGGCATCCACCACGTGGCCTGTCATCACCGACCGGGCGTCGGCCTGCTCCCGCGAGACATCCTTGAGCCGCGGAATGAACACACGCATGGTGATCAGGTAGCAGCCGAGCCAGGCCATGAACGGTATCGCGAAATAGATGCTGGCCTCGGCAACCACGAACAGCGCCGCGACGAAATAGACGACAACATAGACCAGGATATCCGCGATCCGCGTAACCACCTCGCGCACCGCGAGCGCGGTCTGCATCAGCTTGTTGGCGATCCGGCCTGCGAAATCGTTCTGGTAGAACGAGATGCTCTGCCGGAGAAGGTAGCGGTGGACGCGCCACCGCACCGACATCGGGTAGGTGCCCATCAGCCCCTGGTGAAACAGCATCTCCCAGATGGCGGCAATCCCGGGCAGCAGAATGAGCACGACGATTCCCATCCAGACAAGCTGTCCCCAGTTGTCCTGAAAGAACGTTTCCGCGTTCTCGGTGCCGAGCCAGGTCACCAGCTCGCCAAGAAACGTGAAAATCATCACTTCGAGAACGGCGATCAGCGCTCCCAGAATGGAAACGACAAGCAGGATTGGCCAGACGGGCTTGGTGTAATACCAGCAAAATGCCCAGAACCCGCTTGGCGGAACGTCGAGCTCGGTCTTCTCGAATGGATCGACGAGCTTTTCGAAACGGTCAAACATGACTACCTCTCAGAGCGGCTCAAACGTAGCACGGTCAGATGCGCCATGGCATCCCGGCCGCTGATCGTTTGTGCACGCGGACGAATGACTGTCTCGGCGCTCATGAAGAACAGGCCGGACATCAAACTTGTAAAGGAAAGCGCAATGATCGCCGTGCCCCAGAACAAGGCACCCAGATCGTCAATGAAGACGGAAACGGGGATGTGCTGACCTGCAATCTCCAGAGCTTCGACACGGCTCAGGTTGTAGGCAAGCACAGGCACGAACAACACCACGGCAACAACAAAGGTTACACCGGCAAACGCAGCGGCGCGCAACAGGCCACGCAGCAGACTGCGCCTCGCATGTCCTCGCGGAGCAGGCGGCGGCACTTCAACATCCGGACGGTCCGCCAGCACGGACGGGTCCTTCGGGTAGAACGAATTCATCGGAACGGCTCCGAAACGGGAATTTGGTCAATGGTGACGGCAGACACGAAGCGGGAATCGCGCAGCTCACTGACGGCTTAAGCCGGTCACCGAAGATCTAAGATGTGAAAAAGGAAGTGTTGGCGCCTAGAGCTGCCTGACAACCTTGGTGCAGCCAGTGGGGACTGGAAATGCCTGGATCATATGATGATCTATCATGTAAGCCCTCCTGGTTGCGCGGCCGTTGGCCACAAGGAAAATCAAAAAAGGTCAACGACGTGAGGTTGACTAGTGCCGTTGGTAACCGTTTTAAGCGAAAATGGAAAGAGCTATCTTGCCGCCACCTTCAGGAAACTGACACCTGTTGCCAATCGGACACATCGCGCGGGGGCCGATGCCGGCGGGGTGATACGTCAATGGCTCTCGAACACGAACTCACGAACGTGAATCTCGGCTTCCCGCGGCGAAACCCATTGCGAAATGAGTGCACCCTGGATGTGCCCGCACCCCAGTTGCCGCAGGATTTTCTCCTGTTCCGGCCTCTCAACGCCCAGGGCAACGACCTGGTAGTCAAACTTTCCGGCGAGATTTATGATGGCTTCGACCAGGTGCCTCTTGTCGATGCTCGTTTCCAGATCGGTGACAAGTGAAGGACTGATCTTCAGAAGGTTTGCCCCGCTCTCGATGAGCTGTCCCAATCCGCTCTGAAGGCTTCCGAACTTGTCGAGCGCAATGCGGCATCCGATGGCCTTTAGGTCCTCCAGTGTGTTTTTCAAACTGGTACATGCCTCGAAATCGACGATCGCCGGATCGAGTTCGATCGTCAGACCGGTCATTGGAAAGCCCGTGTCCTCACACAAGTGGACCAGAAGAGCCATGAACTCCGGATCGTTCAGACTGGCCGCCGTCAGGTCGACCGTAAGCCGCAGCGGTGTCCCCGACGCTTCCAGAAGACGCCCCATTTCAGAAAACCCCTGCACCAGCGCATACTTCTCGACCTGCGCAATGCGCTTCACATCGTCCTGATTGCTCAACAGCGTCCTGGGATCAACGAGTCCCTCGGAAGGGTGCAGCCAGTGGGCGGAGACCTCGTATCCGGTGATGCGCCGCGCGTGCAGATCAAATTGCGGCTGCATCAGCAGGGTCAGGTTGCCGTTCTCCAGGTCGTGATCCAACCGCGCCATGTTCATGCGCCGGTGCCTGTACGCCGCACCAAGTGCTTCGGTGTACCAGGAAAACCGTCCACGTCCCGATTTTTTGGCGGCATAAAGGGCAATGTCGCCGCAGTTTATGAACTCTTCGAGACCGACCTTGGAACACTCGGCCAGCACAAGACCGGCACTTGCGCCGATCTTGAACCGCTGGTGCGCGACCAGCACCGGCTTGACCAGTTCATCAAGCAGCCGGCTGGCCAGGCTTTCCAGCTGCGCCCTTTCGACAGGTTTGAAGAAGGCAACCATGAACTCATCGCCGCCGATCCTTGCCGCCAGGCCCAGGTCGCCAACCACCGTCTTGAGAATGCCTGCGACGTGCCTCAGCACGGCATCGCCTGCGCTGTGCCCATGGCTGTCGTTGATGTCCTTGAAGTGATCCAGGTCCAGCAGCAGCAATCCAATGTGATGCCCATCAGCGCGGCCGGCGCTCAGGTGTTCCTGCAGAAACTCCGTGATCTTTGCCCGTGTGACCAAACCGGTCAGTTCATCATGCTCCGCCTGGAACTTGAGACGCTTGCGCGTTTCCTCCAATTCGGCAAAGCGCTCGACCTCGCGGGTCACATCCTGGCAAAGAATGATCATACGCGTATCGTCTTCGGTTTCCGATTCGATGCGCGCAAATGTCAGCTGGTTCCAGAACAACTCGCCGTTCTTCCGGCGGTTCTGGATCAGTTCCTTGAAACCCGAAGAAAACTTGTCGAGATCAAATTTGAAGTTTTCCAGCTCGTCGGGCGAGAGTTGCTTGTCAGGCGGCAGGATGAATTCCTGAGGCCGGCGCCCGCGGATTTCATCGGCGGTAAAGCCGGTTATGCGGGTATAGGCAGGGTTGGACCATTCGATCCGGCCGTAAATATCCTGTACCACAAGTCCTTCATGCGCATGCTCGACAACGGTTTTCAGGATTGCGGCGTCATTTCCGAACTCGGATGACCCAGGCTTAACTGATCGCACGGACTGACGCCTGCCCACGGCGTATCCGGCGCAGAGGGTCAGGACACCCACTCCGGCGCAAGCAATCAAAAACAATGCAGGCCACTCGGCCGGAGAGGTTACCATGCAAGCCCGTCAATAGCTCCACCCGTTGAAGACTATCGTGACAGAATAACTTGAAGGAAACGCTAAACGAGCGGCACGAATACAGTCGTAATATTGACAATGCTTGGAACGAAAGAACTGAACAGGCTTCAGGACCCGGGCACGCAACGAATACCGGTTCGGATGCGAAAAACCTGTGATCGTGGCCTCGTTGGACGGTGCCGGAACAGTACGATGCTCACATCGTGACCCGTTATGTGACCATGCGCGTCAGCACGTAGCCCATGCCTGCGGAGAAAGCCGAAAGAACGGTTCCCCAGGCCACGTCGACCACCGTCACGACAACCGGCCAGTTACGAAGCGTCGCATAGTTCGTGACGTCGTAGGTCGCATAGGTGAAGAACCCGAACATCGCGCCGTAAACGATAGCAATCGCAAGGCTTTCCGATTTCAGCGCCGGTGCAACAGCGAAGATGACGATCCCGACGACGTAAATGATGTAGAATGCACCGGCCGCACCCATGTTGGGTTTATCCATCAACAGGTGCCCGATCCGGTCGAAATAGAACCGGGTTGCGATCTGCGACAGCCAGACATAGTCAACCGCAAGAAAAACCAGTGCAGTCGCAAAATAGGCAGTGACGTATTGAACCATGGGACCCTCGGAAACAAGATATGGCTGATACGTACGCGCGCGGGCGTCGGATCATCAGTTGCAACCGGTCCGTTTCTTTCTCGCCCCTTTCACGCCGATTGCATATCGGCTTTGAGAAATCCACCCGACTGCCTGCGCCAGAGTTGCGCATATAGGCCGCTCTCGTCTGCCAGAAGCGCATCATGCGTTCCTTCTTGCACGATCTGCCCCTTGTCCATCACGATCAGGCGGTCCATGGCGGCGATTGTGGACAGCCGATGCGCGATCGCAATGACGGTTTTTCCCGCCATCAGGCTTTGCAGATTATCCTGTATGGCGGCTTCGACTTCGGAATCGAGCGCCGATGTCGCCTCGTCAAGCACCAGGATAGGCGCGTCTTTCAGCAGAACACGCGCGATCGCGATGCGCTGTCTCTGACCGCCGGACAGTTTAACGCCGCGTTCTCCGACGAAGGCATCAAGTCCGCTCCGGCCCCGCTTGTCCTCCAGCTGTTCGATAAACTCCGTTGCGTGCGCCTTGCGGACCGCTTCGATCAGATCCGTTTCACTGGCCGTCATGCGCCCGTAAAGGATGTTTTCCCGGATCGACCTGTGCAGAAGCGACGTATCCTGCGTCACCATGCCGATCGACCGGCGCAGCGTTTCCTGCGCAACCAGGCTGATGTCCTGGCCATCGATCAGGATGCGTCCGTTTTCCAGATCGAAAAAGCGGAGAAGCAGGCTCACCAGCGTTGTCTTTCCGGCACCTGAGGGCCCAACAAGACCGACCCGCTCGCCGGGTTGGATGGAAAGGTTCAGATGATCGATCACGCCGCCGTCCTTGCCATAGTGGAACCTGACATTCTCGAACCCGATCGCACCCTTTTCGACCTTCAGCGCGGCAGCGCCTGCCGCGTCTGTCAGTGTAATGGGCTTGACAACCGTCTCCATGCTGTCCTGGAGCGATCCGAAATGCCGGAACAGCCCGTTGAGCTGGTTGAACAGCCGGTTGAGGAGAATGTTGAGCCGCAGGATCAGGCTGAGCGCGAAGGCAACGTGGCCTGTGCTGATACCGCCATCCTGCCAGACGAGCAGCGAGACCGCCGTAATCGACACGATCATCACGCCGTTGATCAGCGACATGACCATCCTGATCGAGGTCAGGTAACGCGTGAAGCGCTGAAGTTTGGAAATGAAGTGTTCAACCGCCTCGCGTGCACCGCGGTTTTCCTGTTCCGTCGAACCGAACAGCTTGACCGACTGGATATTGGTGTATGTGTCGACGAGACGACCGGTAACGCCGGAATAGGTGTTCGCGGTTTCCTTGGCCGCCAGCCGAATGCGGGGCACAAAGTAAAGGGCTGTGCCTGAAAAACACACGAGCCAGACCGCAACGATCAGTCCGAGCCGCGGATCGAGTTGCGTGACCAGTACCAGCGTCGTGATCGCATAGACAATAATGAACCACGCGACCTGCAGCAGATTGACCATGAAGTCGCCGGCGGACAAACCCGATTGCAAAACCTTTTGTGCAAGACGCCCGGCGAGGTCATCCTGAAAATAACTCAGGCTTTGCTTCATGACCCGCTGGTGGCACTGCCATCTGACCAGGTTGAAGAAACCCGGTACGACGGTCTGCTCTTCGACAAGCGCCATGAGCGCGTTCACGATCAGCCGCAGAACAAGAACCACGAACGCCATGCCGGCCAGCGTCCAGGCGTGGTCGGAGAAGAAACTCTGCCTGTTGCCTGCTTCGAGAAGATCAACGATCCTGCCGAGGAAATTGAAGATCGTCACTTCCACGAACGCCGACAGGCCTCCGAGCACCAGCATGGCCACAAACGGCCATCTGACCTGCATCACGAAATAGGTCAGGAAAGCGACCCCGTTCCGCGGCATGTCCTTTTGCGGCGGGCCGCGGAACGGATCGATCCATGTTTCAAACATACGAAAGAGTGGGGACACGTGCCGTCTCCGGGGACTGGTGCGATTCTGAAAGTCATTCTACGCGCGCCGGCTGTTGCCGGGCCAACAAATAAACTTGTGGTTTTTGCAAACGCGAATGACATTCACCGGCCAAACTGTTATCCAGCCGAGCCCGAAATCCCGCGTTGAAAAAAGTGCCGCAAGCAATGCCCGACATAGCTCTCTATCAGCCTGACATACCGCAGAACACGGGCACGATCCTGCGCCTGTGCGCCTGCATGAGTGTGACGGTTCATCTGATCGAGCCGGCAGGCTTTCCGATTTCAGACAGTGCCCTCAAGCGCGCAGGCATGGACTATCTGGAACGCGCGTCGATGCGTCGGCACCGGAGCTTTGCGGATTTCGAACTGTTCAGGCTGACACAAAACCGGCGGCTGATCCTGCTCACCACGAAGTCGGATCAGAGCTATACGGATTTCGAATTTCGAGCCGACGACATTCTGGTCATGGGCCGCGAAAGCACCGGGGTTCCGCAGAGCGTGCACGACCTGGTCGACGCGCGACTGACGATTCCGATGGCCGAAGGCCTGCGATCAATCAATGTCGCCGTATCCGCCGGTATGGCACTTGGCGAAGCCTTGCGGCAAACAGACACATTTCCTAAGAAGCCGGATTGAAACACGCTCCGGCGTGTCTCCGTTGAACCAAGGCCCATCACATGAATGCACCTGCTCCTGAAAATCGCGGCGGTCCGATCCCTGAGGATATCGAGGACAAGAAGGCAGCGGCACCTGCCTGGTTTGAGAGCCTGCGGGACAGGATCTGCAACGCATTCGAAGACCTTGAAGATGAAATCGGCGCACGCTCCGGTCCCTTCTCAGATCAGCCCGCGGGCCGGTTCAAGCGCACCCCCTGGGAACGCACCGACAGTTCCGGTCAGAAGGGAGGCGGCGGCGTCATGTCCATGATGCATGGGCGCGTCTTCGAGAAAGTCGGCGTTCACGTCTCGACGGTCCACGGGGAGTTTTCGCCCGAGTTTCGCGGGCAGATACCAGGCGCATCGGAAGATCCGCGCTTCTGGGCATCCGGCATCAGCCTGATCGCGCATCTGCACAATCCCCATGTGCCCGCAGTACACATGAACACGCGCATGGTCGTGACAACCCGGCAATGGTTTGGCGGCGGAGCGGATCTGACGCCGGTGCTGGATGCCCGGCGGACACAGCAGGATCCGGACACGATCGCATTTCACGAGGCGATGCGCTCTGCCTGTGCAGACCACGCCGTTGCCGACTACGACGCCTACAAGGCCTGGTGCGACGACTATTTCTATCTCAAGCACCGGAACGAGGCCCGCGGTATCGGCGGCATATTCTACGACTATCTGCACAGCGGTGACTGGAACGCCGACTTTGCTTTCACCAAAGCCGTCGGCGAGGCTTTCCTGGGCATTTACCCGGAACTGGTGAGGGCAAACTTCGAAAAGGAATGGTCGGAGGCCGAACGGGAAGAACAACTCATCAGGCGCGGCAGATACGTGGAGTACAACCTGCTCTATGATCGTGGAACAATCTTCGGGCTCAAGACCGGCGGCAACGTTGCCTCCATCCTCTCGTCCATGCCCCCGGTCGTTAAGTGGCCTTGAACACCACGCGGGCGGTCAGGCAGCCGGCGCTTCCCGGGTGACAGCGCCAAATGCGCGCCCGAAGAGCATCTGGGAGAGGCAGGCAACAATTTTCTGGTCGAGCTTTGGCCCCATGTCTTTCAGCATCGCCACGGCTACGCGCGACGGTACACTCTCGCGGTAGGATCGTTGTTCGGTAAGCGCGACGAATATGTCGCAAACCGTGAGCAGGCGAACTTTCGGCACGATCTGATCACCGCACAGTCCCTTTGGATAACCCGATCCGTCCAGCATCTCGTGGTGCTGGATGGCCATGCGTTTCACGGCCAGGGACACTTCCGCCCGCGATTTCAGGATGTCTCTTCCGAAGACCGGGTGCTTGTCGATGAGGTCACGCTCTTGCTGCGTCAGCTTGCCGGGTTTGTCGAGGATGGTCAGTGGAATGCGCATTTTGCCGATATCGTGCACCAGTCCGCCCGCAATGACTTCCGTGCAGTCTTCCTCGCTCCAGCCGACATGTTTGGCAAGCATGCCCGCAAGGCCTGCGACCTGCAGGGAATGGCTGTATGTTGCACTATGATGGGTCTCAACGGCATTCAGCCAGCACGACAGGCCATCCTTCTTGAGCGCGGTCAGCATTTCCTCGGCGCTCTCGTTCATAAGGCTGATACGGATCTTGGCGCCCTCAACCGTCGAAAGGCAAAGGCTCTCAAGGAATGTATTGCTCGATTTGTAGGCTCTTGCGGTGGTTTCCGGCGTCGTGCACGGCAGCGCCTCAACCAGGTCGGCTTCCATGAATTTCTTGAGCCGCTTCAAAAGAAGTGCGAATGGCGCATCGCGTTCAATTGTTTCCGTCTTGCCGAGCGCACCGGCCTGAATGACTTCCCTCCGGTTTTTCTGCGAAACGAGGCAGATAACCGGAATGGCCGCGATACTGTTCCAGGACGATTTCAGCGCTGTCAGCCCGGCATCACTCGCTCCAGACAACTCAACAACCGCAACCTTGCTCGCTCCAACCGTATTCGGCGAAACCATGTTCATGTTGATGAGGCGGGCCGGAAAGAAAAACGGAAGTTTTCTGACCGGGGAATCCAGCGGCAACGGCCCGTCTGAAATGAGAACTATTTCCATCGATCGACTCGTTCGCACCCTCAAGCCATGTGCGAGTTGAAATACAAGTGGTTTCCTGAACGGAACGGCAACTTATATCTTGCAGAGATTACTTTTAAAATTTCGCTAAGACGCAGTCTTGGACCGTTCGAGCAGGTGTTCCCTGGTGAGCGCGAACTCACTGTCGATCCACTCGTTTTCCAGTCGTTTCAGGAGCGCACCAAGTTCCGGCCCGGCCTTGTGCCCGCTGGATATCAGGTCCGCCCCTTTCAGGGGAAACTCGGGGATGACCTGCGATCCGAACGCGGACAGCATTTCCTTGAAACGGGCGCTGTCATCCGCTTTCCCCGCAATCTGCGCGGACCACACGGCCAGCAGGCCATCGATCGCGCCCTGGCGCCCGAATGCATATGCCATCGCCGCAGCACTCGGGCTTGCGTCTGCTTGAAGAAGTCTTTTCCTGGCACCCCAGGCCGTCTCCATGCGTTTGCGCTCGCCGTTGGACAGCCGGAGGCGGTCGGAAACACGCGCTAAATCCTCGCGCACAAAACCTGCAAGCACCACCAGACCGAGTTCGGGGTCGCGCGTGTGAGGCGCAAGCTCGTCCAGGGAACGAAGCGCTTCGTAATCGTCGATGCGGGCCAACCCGCCGGTCGCGATTTCCCAGAGGCCGCAATCATTCATCATGCGCAGGGCGTAGGCGGCGCGTGGTGCCCGCAGCAGCCTGCGCATCTCATGACCGATTCGCTCGGCGGAGAGTTGCCGCAATCCGTTCCTCTGCCTGAGACACGCACCAAGGCCTTCCGGGTCGAGTTCGCCTTCCCCGTAAGCGGCATAAATCCGGAAAAACCTCAGGATACGGAGATAGTCTTCCTTTATCCGGCCATCCGCGTCGCCGATGAACCTGACCCGCCGAGCAAGACAATCGCCGAGGCCTCCAAGCGGATCGTGAAGATGCCCGTTGCGGTCCACATAGAGCGCATTCATCGTGAAATCGCGGCGCCTTGCATCCTTTTCCCAATCCCGGCCAAAGACCACTCGCGCCTGGCGGCCAAACGTCTCGATGTCTTCCCGCAGCGTTGTGACTTCATAGGGGAAATCATCGGCTATGACGGTGATCGTGCCGTGCTCAATCCCTGTGCCGATCGCTTTCAGGCCCGCATCCTGCGCCCGGGCCATGACGGTCTCAGGGCTCGCTGTTGTCGCGATATCGACATCAGGAACCGGGTGGTTCAGCAAGGTGTTGCGCACCGCTCCGCCGACGACCCGAGCTTCTTCTCCGTCCCGCTCGATGGCGGAAAAGACAGCCTGGATTCCAGGCGCGGAAAGCCAGTCGGCTTTCGAGAGCTTTTCGTCAACGCCGAGGGTCATCTGTCTATTCGAAACCACCGGGGACGAAAACGCCATCTTTCATTTGCGTGGGCCGGTAGTCGCTGCCCTCGGGTCCGCGGTTCAACGTGGACATCACCACGAAACCGGCAATCACAAGGACAAGACCCGACACCGTCAGCCAGGCAAGTGGCCCACGTGCCCAGCGGTCTGGATCCTTGCTCCGCTTCGTCAGCCAAAGCCAGATCGCGTAACACAGGAAGGGCAGCAGAAACAGGAGCAGGTGAGTCAGTGCAACACGCAACATCAGCGATAAACCGTTTCGTATAGGGATCTTATGATTCCGGCGGTAACGCCCCAGATATAGCGTTCGCCGAAGGGCATGGCGTAGAAATAGCGCCGCTTGCCCTGCCAGTCCCGGCTTTGTTTCTGGTGGTTTACCGGGTCCATCAGGAAATTCAGCGGAACTTCAAAAACATCTTCGACCTCGTCCGGATTCGGCCGGAACGGACCGGTGGCCCGTACTTTGCCGATAACCGGAATGATCTTGTAGCCGGAGCCTGTCAGGTACGGGGCGAGCATGCCGAGCGGTTCGACCTTGTTCGGCACCAGTCCGATTTCCTCGTCCGCTTCGCGCAGCGCCGCGTCGACCGGTCCTGCATCGGTGGGGTCGATCTTGCCCCCGGGAAAAGCAACCTGGCCGGCATGGGATTTCAGATGTCCGGTGCGCTGTGTCAGGACGACGCTGAGACCGCTTTCGCGCTCCAGAATGCCGATCAGCACCGCCGCATCTCTGGGAGGTCCCTGCCACCGCGCATAGGGAGGAAGGTCCGGGTTGAGAATGTGATCACCGGTTTCAGGCTGTGCGGTTTCCCGGGCCGCAATATCCAGACGATCCCTCAGATCTTGCGACCAACGGTTCAATTGAATTCTGTTTCCGACGACGGGAGCGCTCATCCGGCAACGGGCTCTGATTTGGTTATTGTCTGCACAAGCAAGTGGTTATTCCATTCATTTCAGCAAGTGTGCACCGATCGCAAAAAAGCATCCACCGCTCCAGATCCCCGTTTCGCGCCCCGTTTCCCCATCGTGCTCCACGATCAGGTCTGCAAGCTGATACATGAGTGCGCGCGTGAACAGGGCCTCCAGCCGGCCTCTGACCAGAACATAGGGTTTCAGGCCGCCGCTGTCCGTTTCTTTTTCAAATCGCAGAGGGTGTTCTGCATCCACTTTCACGAGTTCACCGAGATTTGTCCGAAGCGTCAGGTCCTGGTCTTCCCCTGATCCGGACATTGCCATTTCAACGGCCAGAAATGGGGCATCATCAACAGTGATACCAATCTTTTCGACGGGTGTTACGAGGTAGTGCCTGTCGTCGGCATCACGTCTCAGGACCGAAGCGAACAACTTCACCAGCGGCTGCCGGCCGATGGGCGACCCGAGGTAGAACCACGTTCCATCCCGGGCAATCCTGATATCGAGATCCCCGCAAAACGGCGGGTTCCACTTCTCCACGGGAGGAAGCGACTTGTCCTTTCCGTCCGCCCTGCTCATAAGCGCCTTCAACCCTTCGGGCATGCCCGCGGCAGCAACGTTGTCGTTTTCTGGCATGTGTTTCACAGTCCTAATCAGAAAATCCGGCTCCTCCGGAAAATTGCCGAGACACTAACTTACCTGTCGGTTGCCGGCCCTGGAACGCGTGCTTTAGGCACAGCCTTTTCCCCAACACCTGGAAAGAATCTTGGACCTTTCCACTGTATGGCGCACAATTGCGCCTTATCTACAGATTTATATGGTGTCAGACTGCATGAGTCGCAGCAACCGAAGACAATGCGCCGGACCACGCCAGGGTTCGCGAAAAGACAAGACGGGAAAGGTGATTCATGAGCGTTGTTTCTCCATCCAGCCCCAGTGACGAGGATCTCGCCGCCGTAGCCGAAAACGCGGAGCGGGCGGTTTCGCGCATCAGCGATGCCAAGGCCGATATCGCGCGGATCATTTTCGGTCAGGAAACCGTTGTCGAGCAGTCGCTCGTGACCATCCTGGCGGGCGGGCATGGTCTTCTTGTCGGGGTCCCGGGACTGGCAAAGACAAAGCTTGTTGAAACACTCGGCACGGTTCTTGGTCTCGACGCGCGCCGTATTCAGTTCACGCCGGACCTGATGCCCTCCGACATTCTCGGAGCCGAAGTCATGGAACAATCGGCCGACGGCGGCCGTTCTTTCCGCTTCATTCCCGGGCCGGTGTTTTCGCAGTTGCTGATGGCCGACGAAATCAACCGGGCGAGCCCGCGCACACAGTCGGCGCTGCTGCAGGCCATGCAGGAGTATCATGTAACTGTGGCCGGTCATCCGCATGACCTGCCGCGCCCGTTCCATGTTCTGGCGACGCAAAACCCGCTCGAACAGGAAGGCACCTATCCGCTGCCGGAAGCACAGCTCGACCGGTTTCTCATGCAGATCGACGTTCACTATCCCGACCTTGAGGCGGAGCGCCGCATCCTTCTGGAAACGACGGGCGCGGATCAGGCGGAGGCGCAGGTTGCCATGAACGCCGAGGAACTGATGGACTATCAGCAACTCGTGCGCCGCATGCCGGTTGGCGAATCGGTTGTTGAAGCCATCCTGAAACTTGTCCGTTCGGCGCGGCCAGACGAAGGCTCGGCCGAAAGCGACGTCACCAAGCTGATTGCATGGGGTCCGGGACCGCGTGCGAGCCAGGCCCTTATGCTGACCGTGCGTGCAAGAGCTCTTGTGGATGGGCGGCTGGCTCCGTCCGTGGACGACGTGCTCGCGCTCGCCGAGCCGGTTCTTCAGCACCGGATGGCGCTGACTTTCGCCGCCAGAGCTGATGGTCACACTGTGAGAGACGTCATACAGCGCGTCAAAGAGACAATCGCCTGAGACCAAGTCTTTCGCAGGAGCCCCAGACCATATGGATCCCCGGACAAACAAGGCAGGCATAGATCAGGAAACGTGGCCCAGCGTCATTGGCGAAGCAAGGTCCGTCGCCGATGCGTTGCCGGACCTTCTTGTGGAGGCAAGCCACGTCGCCAGTTCGATCATAGCCGGCTGGCATGGCCGGCGCAGAGCCGGCCCGGGCGAAAGCTTCTGGCAGTTCCGCCCCTTCAACATGGGTGAACCGGCAAAACGGATTGACTGGCGCCGTTCCGCACGGGATGACCATTTGTATGTGCGCGAGCGCGAGTGGGAGGCCGCGCATACGGTCTGGCTGTGGTCCGACCTGTCCTCTTCGATGGTGTTCCAGTCGCGCCTGTCCGAGGTCAGCAAACGGGACCGGGCCATCGTGCTGATGCTCGCCCTCGCCGATATGCTGGCGGAGACCGGCGAACGAATCGGACTTCCGGGACTGACCCGGCCCTTTTCCGACAGACGCGCCGCAGAGCGGCTCGCCGATGCCCTTGCCCATCTGTCAAAGCCTGTTGCCTTTCCCGACACGACATCGGTGAAACGCTTTGCCGACGTGGTTCTGGTCTCCGATTTCCTCGATCCGCTGGACGATATTGCCGAATGGGTCGCCCGCGTTGCCAGCACCGGCGCGAAAGGACACCTGGTCCAGGTGCTCGATCCGATCGAAGAGACCTTTCCGTTCGATGGCCGGATCGAGTTTACCGATCCGGAGCTTGGAACGCGCCTGACCGCGGGCCGCGCGGAAAACTGGCGCGAGGACTACCACACCAAGCTGGAAGCGCACCGGGCGGAAGTCCGGGACATGGCCCGGCGCGCGGGCTGGACCTACGTGCTTCACCATACCGACCGGCCGGCGGCCGAACCGCTTCTGGTCCTGCACAGCGCGCTTTCCGGTGCGCTTGATGTAATGAACAGGGGGGGTATCTGAGCTGATGTTTGCCGGTCTGCCCCTGACTTTCACCGCACCCTGGATCCTCGCGGCGCTTGCGCTCCTGCCGGTAATCTGGTGGCTGCTGCGGCTGACGCCGCCACGTCCGCGCGAAATTGCGTTTCCACCCACGCGCCTTCTTCTTGATATCGACCAGCACGAGGAAACGCCGCAGCGAAGCCCCTGGTGGCTCACGCTGTTGCGCCTGCTCCTTGCAGCGATCCTGATCATTGCCCTGGCCGGACCGGTCTGGCGTACATCCGAACCTGTTGCCACAGGAGACGGCGTGCTCTGGCTACTTGTGGACAATGGCTGGACTTCTGCAAAAAGCTGGGACGCGCAGCTAAGCGCGGCCGAACAGATACTCACGACAGCTGAACAGTCCGGCCAGCCCGTTGTCTTCGTCGCGACAGCTGAAGGCCCCAATCAGAGTTTCACTCCGGAAGCTGCAAGCGCCGCACTGGAGAAACTGCGCGCGCTGGAACCGCGCCCCTATCCGCCGCAGCGCAGCGAACTGAATATCGGTCTTCGCAAGACCGCGCAGGATGCCATGCCCGGTGCCATTGTCTGGCTGTCCGACGACACCGAGCTGGAAGGTCCGTTCATGACCGACCTGGCCACCATGACGGGGAATGTCCCGGTCACGGTCCTGACCGGCCTCGACACGCCGATGGGCCTCAAGAACCTGCAAAACGACACAGATGCGCTTTCCGTTACTGTCGTCCGCCACGACGACCAGCCTCTGGGAACTGCCAACGTCAGGGCCCTCGATCTGAAGGGCCTGGTCCTTGGCGAGGTACAGGCCACCTTCGACGCCGGAAACACAGAAACAACCGCACGATTTGAATTGCCGAGCGAATTGCGCAACGACATTGCCCGCGTTGAAATCTCCGGGGAGGCCGCAGCCGGAGCCGTCCAGCTTGTGGACGACAGCTGGCGCCGCCGCACGATCGGTCTCATCTCCGGCCAGTCGGGAGATCTCGATCAGCCCCTGTTGTCGCCGGTTTACTACCTGGAACGGGCGTTGTTGCCGTTTTCAGATATCCGCCGGTCCAAGGACAGCGACATTGCTTCGGCGGTGCCGGAACTGATCGACCAGGGCATCTCCGTGCTGGTCCTTGCCGATGTCGGCCGTCTTCCGGACACGACAGCTTTTGAACTCAGGGAATGGATCGAGAATGGCGGCACGCTCGTGCGCTTCGCGGGTCCGCGGACGGCGGGCGGAAGCGACGACCTGATCCCCGTGCGCCTGCGCGCCGGTGATCGTTCGCTCGGCGGGTCTCTTTCCTGGAAACAGCCGCAACACCTCGCCGATTTTCCGGACGATTCCCCCTTCTTCGGCCTTAAGGTCCCGGAGGAAGTGACCGTCAACCGGCAGGTGCTGGCAGAACCGACATCGGACCTGCCCGACCGGACCTGGGCGATGCTCGAAGACGGTACACCGCTTGTAACGGCGGCGCCGATTGGCGCAGGCAGCGTTGTGCTCTTCCACGTCACAGCCGACTCTGCCTGGTCCAACCTGCCGCTTTCCGGTGTGTTCCTCAACATGTTGCGCAGGATCCTTGCCGTTTCGAATGTTGCAGCCGCTTCGGAGACGACGGATGACAGCACGTCGGCATCAAGCGTCCTGCCTCCGCTGCGCCTGCTAGACGGCTACGGACGCTTCAGTGCGCCTCCGGTCGAGGTCACGCCTGTCAGCGCGGCCGATTTCCGCGAGGCAGCCGCCAGCAGACGCACACCTCCGGGCCTTTACGGAACCGAAGACGGGTTCCGCGCACTGAACCTCATGCGTGCGGATGACACCCTGTCAACGCTCGACCTGACGTTGCTCGGAGACAGGGCGACAAAGACCGCTTACCCGGCTTCCGATCCGGTCGATCTCAGGGCGTTCTTCTTCTCACTCGCATTTCTGCTCCTTGTCGCCGACGCCATTGCCGTTTTCCTCCTTGCCGGGGGACTCAGCCGCATTGGCCTGCGCAGCCGCGCCGCGGGCGTGACCGGGTTGCTTGCACTCTCGCTCGCTTTTGCGGCAACTGTCGCACCGGCTCCGGCCGAGGCGCAGTCAACATCTGACGAATTGCTGGCGCTCGAATCGACACTGGAAACGCGGCTTGCCTATGTCATCACCGGCAACCCGGAGATCGACGACGCAAGCGCTGCCGGGCTTGCAGGCCTGACCCGCTTCCTGGCTGAAAGAACGGCACTGGAGCCGGGATCACCCGTCGCGATCGATATCGCAAATGACGAACTGGCGTTCTATTCCCTGCTTTACTGGCCGATCGACCCGGTTGCAGACAAACCGAATGATCAGACAATTGCCCGCATAGACACCTTCATGCGAAACGGCGGCACCATCCTTTTCGACACGCGGGATCACATCAACGCGTCCGCAACAGGCTTTTCATCAACACCGGCGACCCTGAAACTGCGCGAGATCCTCGAAGACCTTGATGTGCCGCCCCTGCAGCCGGTTCCACCCGATCACGTCCTGACCAAGGCCTTTTACCTGCTCGATGCCTTTCCCGGGCGCTATGCCGGAAGCCCGCTCTGGGTGGAAAGCCTTGAGGAAATTGCGGCGCGCGGCGACAGGCCGGTTCGTGCAGGCGACGGCGTGTCGCCCATCATGATCACGGGCAACGATTTCGCATCGGCCTGGGCAATCACGGAAGATGGCGAGTTCATGTATCCGACGGTGCCGAACAGCCCGGTGCAGCGCGACTATGCCTTCAGATCCGGCGTCAACATCGTCATGTACAGTCTGACCGGCAACTACAAGGCCGATCAGGTTCACATACCTGCCCTGCTTGAACGGCTGGGACAATAGGAGCGCTGATGGTCTGGTCTCTTTCCTTCGACCCGCTGCTGCCACTCTGGGCGCTTGTTGCCGGAGGAGCGATTGCCCTGTTTCTCGCGGCCCTCTCCGGGTATTTGAGTTTGCGCGGATGGGTTTTGCGTTCCCTGACAATGGCCCTTTTGCTGTTCGCCCTCGCCAACCCCGCAGTCGAACGCGAAGATCGCGAACCGCTTTCCAGCGTCGTTGCCCTCGTTGTCGACAAGAGCCAGAGCCAGCGCCTTGCTGACCGCGAGGCAACCACTGACGAAGCAGCTGCGGAGATCCAGCGCCGCGTCGCCGCGCTCAAGGGTTTCGACCTGCGCGTCCTGGAATCCCGCAATGCGGGCTCGGGCAACGGAACAGAACTGTTTCAGACGCTCAGCAACGGACTGGCGGATGTGCCGCCCGAACGGGTTGGCGGCGCGATCATTGTTTCCGACGGACAGATACATGATGTCCCGGAAAGTGCTGGTGCGCTTGGCTTCGACGCGCCCGTCCACGGTGTCATCACCGGCGCTCCGGATGAACGCGATCGCCGCATCGTACTCGACAAGGCACCGAGATTCGGACTGGTCGGCTCCGAGCAGACGGTTAGCCTCACGGTGGTTGACCAGGGACAGGGCACAGGACCGGGTGACCTTGTTCAGCTCTCGGTCAAGCGCGACGGCAGCATCGTCAGCGAACGCACGGCGCGTACCGGCGAGAAGATCGACATTCCGGTCGAGATCGCGCATGGCGGCGACAATATCTTCGAATTCGAGGCCGCGCCGCTCGAAAACGAATTGACGACGCTGAACAATCGCGCCGTGGTCACGATTGACGGTATCCGCGAGAACCTCCGGGTTCTGCTTGTCTCGGGCTCGCCGCACTCGGGCGAACGCACATGGCGCAATCTTCTGAAGTCGGATGCCTCCGTCGATCTGGTTCATTTCACCATCCTGCGCCCGCCGGAAAAGCAGGATGGCACGCCGATCAACCAGCTTTCGCTGATTGCCTTCCCGACACGCGAACTCTTCTCCGTCAAGATTGACGAATTCGATCTGATCATCTTCGACCGCTACGTGAGACGTGGCGTTTTGCCGATGCTCTATTTCGACAACATCGCGCGCTACGTTCAGGACGGCGGTGCTGTGCTGCTCGCAGGTGGTCCGGACTATGCCGAAGCGGGCAGTCTTTACCGGACCCCGCTCGCGCCCATCCTTCCCGCCAGCCCGACCGGCGGCATCCTTGAAGAACCGTTCCACGCGACACTCGCAAGCCTGGGCGAACGCCATCCCGTGACGAGAGGTCTGCCCGGCTCCGAACAGGATCCGCCGGCATGGAGCCGCTGGTTCCGCGCGGTCGACACCCAGCTTGACGCCGGCCAGCAGCTGATGTCCGGCCCGAGCGACACACCGCTTCTCGTTCTCAACCGCGAGGGTGAAGGCAGGGTGGCGATGCTCCTTTCCGATCACGTCTGGCTCTGGGCGCGCGGTTTCGAGGGCGGCGGTCCTCACGTGCCCCTGCTGCGGCGACTGGCGCACTGGCTGATGCAGGAACCCGATCTTGAGGAAGAGGCGCTGAATGTCTCCATCCGCGGTTCGGACCTTGTCGTCGAACGCCAGACCCTCGGCGACACCGTGGGCGAAGTGACCGTCACCGCGCCTGCGGGCGACACGACACTGGTTGAAATGAGCGAACGGGAGCCGGGCCTCTGGCGCGGCGACACGGCTGCCAACCAGACCGGGCTGTTCTCCGTGACGGACGGCACCCTGAGCGCGCTGATCCATGTCGGCCCGCAAAATCCGAAAGAATACACCGACGTTCTGTCCACCGCCGATGCACTGTCTCCGATCAGTGAGGCAACGGGTGGCAGCACCCAGCGGCTGAGAGATGTTGGCGGCGATCTGGACATTCCCCGCGTCGTTTCCATGCAGCCTTCAGCGACTTATGCCGGAAACGGCTGGATCGGTTTGAAGGCGACGGAAGCCAGCGTCCTGAATGGCGTCGACCGATATCCACTGATGATCGGGCTTCTTGGCCTGGCGCTGCTGCTCGGGATGCTGTCCCTGACATGGTATCGCGAAGGGCGTTGAACAGGCAGATTTTCTGCGCAAAAGCCGCATTCTGACCCTCGGAACCGCCTGATCTTCAGGCGGTTCTTTCTTCTTGTGCATGCGTTTTCAGGAAAACGGCAAGGTCGTCGATATGCATCGGCTTGGCAAGGGCATACCCTTGGGCATAATCACACCTGATCAGCGCCAGGCGTTCGACCTGTTCCAGCCTGTCGGCTCCTTCTGCGACGACGGGAATATTCAGGGAATGCCCCATGTCGACGATGGAGCGCACCAGACGCTCGAATGTGTTGCCCTGTTCGATGCCGGACACCAGGTTGCGATCGATCTTGATGTGAGCAGGCTCGATATTCATCAGGCCGAGGACAGATGCATTGGCAACGCCGAAATCGTCGAGATCCAGAAGGCAGCCCGCCGCCCTGATTTGGTCCAGGACTGCGGCGATCCCGGCATCAAGATTGTCGAGCGCCATGGTCTCCGCAAGTTCAAAGCGCAACTCGAACGGCAGGTCCCGGACCATCTGAAGTGCATCCGGAAAACCAGGTGACGTCAGTCTTTCTTCCGACAGGTTCACGGCAAGCGCGGGGACATCGAGGCCCTGTTCACTCAGGCCTTTCAAAAGACCTGTCGACTGTTCCAGCATCATGGCATCAATCTCGGCAAGGAGACTGAGCTCCCTGGCTGTCTCCAGAAAATCCTGCGGCGACAGCAGTCCGCGTTCCGGGTGGTTCCATCTGACAAGCGCTTCAACGCCGGCGACCGTCTTGTCCGGCAGCTTGAATTGAGGCTGGAAGAACGGCAGGAACTCACCCTTCTCCAGGCCGCTCAGAATTTCCGCCGTCAATTTTCGCTCCGTCTGGATCGCAGCTCTGAGGGCCGGGGAATAGGCTACAAAACGGTCCTTGCCTGCCTTCTTGGCATCATACATGGCAAGGTCGGACGCCTTCATCAGGTCCGAGCGGTTCCGCGCATGTTCCGGATAGCAGGCAAAGCCGACACTCACGCCGATGCGTATTTGCGCGTCATCCAGAACAATCGGCTCCTTGATGCGCCCGACAATCAGCGCGGCAAACTCCTCGACGCGATGAATGTGCCCGGATGGAATCCAGACCGCGAATTCATCTCCGCCAAGACGCGTCACCAACGAACTGCGGAACGCGTCCGGTGAAATCTGGCGTGTCTCTTCCGGTTCGATATCGGCGAGCCTTGCGGCACCGAGAACTTCGCACAGGCGCTTGCCGACAACCTCCAGAACCTTGTCCCCGACGTCGTGTCCGTGCATGTCGTTCACCGCCTTGAACCCGTCGAGGTCGATCAGCATGAGCGCCCCGGCATGACCGGCGGAGAGCGCGTTGTCCAGTTGCTGATGAAGATAGGTCCTGTTGCCAAGACCGGTGACAAGATCCTGGTAGGCAAGCGCGTTGATGGTCGACAGGTTTTCGCGCAGGCGCAGCACCATCTCCCGGAATCGCCGGCTGAGTTCATTGAACTCGACCGGCAGAAGCCGGCTGGAACCCTGCAGGTCTGGCAGACCGAATTCCCCACCTGCGATCTTCGACGATGCGCGCGATATCTGTTCGATCGGCCGGACGACGCGCAGGGAAACCAGGAGCGCAAGGGCCAGGGCGGAGGCCACTCCGATCGCCAGAACAATGACGCCGGACCGGCGCGCGACATCGGCCTTTTGCTGCAATTCGGCGATTGGCTGCGGTATCATCACACCCCAGCCAACCGGGTGAACGAAGGTGAACCCGGCAATCATGTCGCCCTTGAGCGCTGGTGAATAAAAGCTCTCGACGCCCGTTTGCCGGGCAAGCATGCGCTGAACCGCCGAGATCTTCGACATGTCCCTGCGCGTTTCAACCCAGTCGGAAAGCGGATGCGAAAGCGCCCGGCCCGTGTGATCGACAATCGCGGCATGGCCACGGACACCGAACGAAATCGCTTCGCCGAGTTCGCGGAAATAGGTCGTGCGTACGGCACCGACGGCGAGTCCGTCTTCAAGCGGGCGGACCATGTGAAGCACATTTTCCCCGTCAGCGGTTTGCACGACGGGGCCGAAGGTGACTTCACCCGGTATTGCAAGCGTCTTGAGGCGGTCGAGTTCCTCTTCAGGGATCGTGTCCGGACAAGGCGCGGAGGCCGAGGCGAGCGTCAAAGTCACCTTGCCGGTGTCCCAGTCCGCGATGCAGACGTGCCGGAAGCTCAGATTGTCGAGCACGCGCACCATCGACTTCGTCTCGGTCCAGACTTCGGGCGTATCAAGCAGAAGGTCGAATGTAGTCACGAGATCGCGGTAATAGCGTTCCAGGGCCGCCGCAAGATTTTGCGCCAGCAGCAGGTGGCGCTCATGCACCTCGTCCAGTTCACCTTCCAGTACTTCCGAGTGTGGCCATGCCTGAAACAGCAACAGAGGCGTCATCGAAAGGAAAAGAAACAACGTCAGCAAAAAATATCTGAGTTTCATGTTCCGGAATGCCTTGGCCAAGTGCTGTCGCAAGGGATTCTATATGCCGAAACTCTTAACTCGAAACAAAAACAACATTAGGAAATATAATCAATGGCGCGATAAAGCGGACTTTCCTCTGCGTGCGCACAAAGATGAACAAGTCGCAGCGCGCTATGCCCGTTTTCCCAGATCCATCGGTCTCAGGCGAACGAAGTGGAAAATGAGATCATTGTGCAACACAACGTGTCAGTGAGAATCGCCTGATGTTTCGGCGCGTCGATGAAAGCATCGTTAGCGGCACTCGAGTCAATTTCTGGGTTTTCGCACTAATTCAGTGGCTGAATTTCGATCAACGACCGGTCGTCATCGGTGCACTGAATGACGACTTCAACACATTCACCAAACCTAATCGTCAGCGTCGCGTCGCGAAACTCTGCCTTAGTAACTTTGACGCCCCTGATGGGATACCTCTCTTCCAGTGGCACAAAACGACGCTCCGCAAGCGCTTCTTCTGGCAGGCTTTTGCCTTCGTATTCACTCAAGAACAGTAGCCAGGCATCAACAAAACCCCTGAGTCGATGGTTGTTGGTAAATATGTAGAAAACACCAACCTCATTTGCGTCTTGCTCCTGTTCAATCAGGAAACCTTCGCAGACATCACCGACGATTTCGTGAATGACGGTTTCTGAGTCCTGGCGTGGAGTAAACATGCTTGCCTCGAGGAACGTTTTTGACTTCCGGCAGCAACAGGTAACTCATTTCTGCTCTGCTGCATCTGGGGAAGCTCTTTACTTTGGCGTTTGACCAACAAAAGTCAGTGGCCGCCCTGCGCCGCGCCTTCAGGCATCTGTGCCCCGTTCAAGAGCGCGACCAGGAGCCGTGCCGGATCGACCGGACCCGGCAAGGTTATCCGCCCGAGCGGCACCTGCTGAAAACCGAAGGGACTGTAATAGGGCGCGTCCCCGACAAGGAGAACGACCTTGTCACCGGCCAGTTCCGCGGCATCCATCGCGGTGCGCATCAATGCCTTGCCAAGGCCCCTGTTCTTGAAGTCGGGCGACACGGTCAGCGGGCCGAGCAGCAGGGCTCCGGTATCGCCAATGAGGATCGGCGACAACCGGATCGAGCCGGCGATCTGCGATCCGACAAGTCCGACAAAGGAAAGGTCCGCCCGGGGACCCACATTTTCCCGGATACGGAACGCTGTCCGCGCGAACCGGCCGGGTCCGAACGCATTTGCCTGAAGGTCTTCGATTGCAGTGGTGTCGGCGGCCTCTTCCGGCCGGATAACCCAGGTGGTCTGTTTCATGAGATTGGTCCTGAACAAGCGATCTTAAGAAAAGCGCGCCTGCCGTGAACCCGAAATGAAAGGCCTTGATGGTCCGGGATGAGGTCAGCCGCGACGGAACGGACGAGACATGTCTCGTCGGTCGGTTCGTCGTCGGAGTGTCAGACCTGCGGTCATGGATCCCAGTCTCTTGATAGAGATCGTCGGCGCTAATATGCACCGGCGGTTATTCGTGAGGAAAAGCGGTTATCACGCAACATCTTCCCGGTCCAGCGTTTTTTGGAAATCGAACCGGATTTGATTGTTCATGGATTTCGAACACAGCATTCAATTGATTGATTTCCGGCAAAGGCGCACAACCTAGTTCACAAGGAAACACGAAGGAGCGCATCATGGGTTTGCTGGTAAACGGGGTCTGGACGGACCAATGGTACGACACGAAGTCGAGCGGCGGCCGCTTTGTCCGCAAGGACGCCGCGTTCCGCAACTGGATTACAGCTGACGGATCCCCCGGTGCCAGCGGCAAGGGTGGCTTCAAGGCAGAAGCCGGGCGCTACCACCTGTTCGTTTCCTATGCCTGTCCCTGGGCGCACCGCACGATGATCTTCCGCAAGCTCAAGGGTCTCGAGGAGGCAATCTCGCTGTCCGCCGTCCAGCCGCTGATGCTGGAAAACGGCTGGGAATTCTCTGAAACGGAACCGCTGACCGGTGCGAAATACGCCTGGAACATCTATGCCAAGGCGGATCCGGAATATACTGGCCGGGCGACGGTGCCGATCCTCTGGGACAAAGAGCAGCAAACCATTGTCAGCAACGAGTCGTCTGAAATCATCCGGATGTTCAATTCCGAGTTCGACGGCCTGACCGGCTCCAACCTCGATTTCTATCCCCAGGACCTGCGCGGGGAGATCGACACGATCAACGACCGCATCTACCACACGCTCAACAACGGCGTATACAAGTCCGGCTTCGCCACCAGCCAGGAAGCCTATGAAGAAGCCGTAACCGCGCTGTTTGAAACGCTTGATTTCCTTGAAGGCGTGCTTGGTGAAAACCGCTACCTGACGGGAGACAGGCTGACGGAGGCGGACTGGCGCCTCTTCACCACGCTTGTGCGCTTTGATGCGGTTTATGTCGGTCACTTCAAATGCAACATCAGGCGGATCATCGACTATCCGAACCTGTCCAACTATCTGCTTGAACTCTATCAGGTTCCAGGCGTTGCAGAGACCGTCGACATGGCAACGATCAAGGAGCACTATTACGGCTCCCACGAGAGCGTCAATCCGACCCGGATCGTCCCGGTCGGACCGGCTCTCGACTTTCTGAAACCCCACGACAGGGATCGGCTCCCGGCCGCGGCCTGAACGGGTCAATGTCTCAAGGGCGGCTTACCAGTAGGCACCAGAGGGAAATGACCCGTCCTTGAATTCGGAAAGCCGCCGGGCGGTTGCCGGCGTCAGGTTTCCGGGCAAGCTGCCGAGCGGAAAGAAGCGCGCTTCTGCAATCTCCACATTCGGTGCCAGGTAGGCCGGGGTTTCTTTCCATGCGCTGAGGTGAAACAGGCCGACATGATCGCGCCCTGTTGCCTCCCGGTTGAGATACATGCCGAGGAGACGCGGAGCGCTTTCGGCAGCGATCCCGGCCTCTTCCAGCACTTCCCGGCTTGCGGCCTGCTCCAGCGTTTCGCCCCGGTCGACAGCCCCGCCCGGCAGATACCACCCGTCCAGATACGTGTGGCGGACCAGCAGCACCTGACTGCCTGCGTCTTCCACGATCACACGGACGCCCAGGATATAGGGGTTTCTGAGGAGAACCGCGCTCTGGACGATGCGCTTCGTCAGGCCGCTCGGCAGGAAGGACAACAACTTCAACATGACGGCAGATTGCACGCCAGACCGCCGAAGGTAAACCGAATTGACCCATGCAACCGCTGCAGGGCTGATACGCGGGAATAGCTCTCCTCCTGCGCCCGCGGAATGCCTATATACCGTGCACAGTGATGAATTCGAAGGCAGGTGAGACTGCCGTGACCTTACGAAGGAACAGACAATGTTGAACGCAATTTTCGGCAAACGCCGCAGCCGCCAGAACCACTACCAGTGGAAGCCGGCCCTTGATCTGACCAACCCGCGCGTTGTTGCAGCCCTGACCACGTTCCCGAGCAACTAAGCTTCGGACAAGCCTGCGGAGGCAGCAAATGCTCGGTTTTGTAAATGTCGTGAACGCGACGCTGCGCGAGACAACGCGCACCGCAAACACGTCAGCGGGCAAGTCTGCAAGGCCCGCTGCGGCCAAGTAATATCCTGTCGCGGGTGAAACGCGACCGGAAAAAATAGATGCTCAGCAACCGGAGCGCCGCGTTATTTTCTTGACGCGGCGCTTTTTGCTTTGAAGATGCGCCCTCATGTTCACGCTTGCGCATATCTCCGATCCTCATCTCGGCCCCTTGCCCGACCCCAAGCTTATCCAGCTGGTTTCAAAGCGTATTCTGGGATACCTCAACTGGCAGCGGAACCGCTCCAAGATCATGGGAACAAGCTATCTCGACCAGCTCGTCGAGGATATGAAGACCAAGGCACCCGACCACATCGCGGTCACCGGCGACCTTGTGAACATCGGCCTCCCGCTTGAAATCACAAGTGCACGCGACTGGCTCGAAGAGATCGGGGAGCCGAGCGACGTTTCCGTCGTGCCCGGAAATCACGATGCTTATGTTCCAGGAGCCGTCTACAAGGCACGCGCGGCCTGGTGGCCTTACATGTGTTCCGACGACGCTGCTGACAAACCGCCCGAAGGCGCACGCGCGGAGGCGACTTTTCCCTATGTCCGCACACGCGAGGACATCGCCCTGGTGGGTGTCACAACCGGGCGAGCCACCGCCCCCTGGTTCGCAACCGGCAGGGTCGGCGCCGAACAGGCACGCCGCTTGCGGGAGACGCTCGAAGAGCTCGGAAAGGCGGGCTATTTCCGCGTCGTGATGCTGCATCACCCTCCGTTCAAACACGCAACCAAGTGGCACAAGCGGCTGTCGGACGCTTCTCGCGTGCGCGCCGCCATCAAGCATTCAGGCGCGGAACTCATTCTGCACGGGCACACCCATATTGACAGTTTCGAAGAGATCGAGGGCCCGGCCGGTCCTGTCCCGGTCGTCGGCGTACCATCGGCAACGAGCGCTCCGGGCGGTCGCCACCCGGCTGCGCGCTACAATCTTTTCAGGATCGAAAAAACCAACGCCGGCTGGACCTGCCGCATGGAAGAACACGGTTTCGATGCTCCCGACACGCCGGTAAAGCTGCTCGCGGAGAGGCAGGTCGGCATTCCACAGGCTGATTGATGCGGACTGACTTCCTGGTGTCAGTTCGCGTCTGTTCCAGATGCGTCCTCGCTGGGTTGGACGAAGCAGGACGAACGGTAAAAGCTTCATCCCGGGGAGGACCGCCAGGTACGTCTCGATAGATGGGCCACGCGGGTCGAAGCCAAAGTCCCTCTCCCGATGCGAGAGGTCATCGACTGCGAACCGCCTCCGTGAAACTGCATGGATCCAATGGTCGAGCCCACTGCTGTCCGGTTTAGAAGTTGCGACCGAACTTATGCTATTGAGAAAGCTTCACAATTCCGATCGACACCAAGTCGGGATACTGACTTGCTTCCCGGATTTGTCGTCCCGGTTTGACGCATATGCGGCAAGACCGGGATCCAGTACGCCGTGTCGCTGGGGGTTAGATGAAGATGGAGAAACAAGAGGGTACTGGTTCCCTGCCTTCCGCTCCGCTTCAGCAGGGATGACAAGTTCATCGACTAGGGATCGCCGCAATCGATCATTGCCGGGTTAAACCGGACAGCAGTGGGTCGAACCATGAGATGACGCCGAGTGACACAATTCCGTTAGCACAAAATCAGGATACGCAACCATTCTTTTGACTTGTTATCCCGGTTTGCCGCCCAAGCGGCAAGACCGGGACCCAGTATCCAGTGTGGCTCGAAACGAAAAAGGCGGTCAGCGCTGTGTTTGCTGGGTTCCGGCCTTCCGCTGCGCTTCAGCCGGAAAGACAAGCCCCCGGGCAGGCGAGCATCTCGCAAGCTCTGCTGCGGGTTAAACAGCGCGGCAACGGGTCAAACCATTGGCTGGCGCTTGGTCGGTAAGACACGCGTTGGCAGGAACCTTGCGGAAGTCTTGTTCCGCGACCGCTCAAATCGGATTGGCAAACCAGGCAAAGGCGATCAGGCCGACGACACCTGCCGCGATGCCAATGCCGAAGGCACCGGCAACCGCCAGCCAGGAAGTTCTGCTTTCCCGGACACGAACCACCTTGGAGTCCTGCGCGACCTCCTTCAGCCGGTTGTTCAGCCAGTCGCCTTCGAGCGCCTTTTCGCGCTCGATCACCCGCTCGGCGATGTATTCGGTCAGACAATCGGCCATATCGTCGATGTTTGCCGTTTCAAGGATGACGACGCGGCCCAGGCGCGTGTCCTTCAGGAAACGATAGGTCTTGCGGTCGCCGCCGACGGCCACGTGGCTGGTGGCATCGATCCACAGGCGCGGCGTGGAGCCGGAAATGATCTGCAGGGAAAACTGGTCATCGTCTTCCGGAATTTCCTTGAAGACGTCCTTCAGTTCGTCGGCCAGCATGTCGAGCCGAGCCCGCTCCGTATCCTGCAACTCGACAACCACGTCCGATCTTTCAACTTCGCCCAATTGCACCTTGCGGATGGCGTCACGCAAGGAGCGAATGCGCGTGTGTGGGACTACGTTATCCTGCATTTCAGACATGAGGTGCCTGGCTCCGTTCTTCTCTCGTCTGTGATCTTGAGTCTTAACCGACTCGCACAAGGGCAGAACCGCGCTCCGCCCTCACCTGCCGCCTGTCCACCGGCAATGATCCGAAAATGGTTAACAAAGCTTAGGGGAAAATTAACCGTAACGCCAGCAAGGCGGCGCTGGCCTCTCTCCAAATCATGGGTTATGCAAAGCTAGTGCGGTGAATTTGAATTTGGCAGCATTGCTTCTGCAACCTCCGAAGCGAACTGCAAATTCGGTAACCGCACTCGAAACATAGACTGGCTAGTCACCTTCTTGAATCTGAAGTTCGTTCGAAGCCAGCTATAAAGAAGTCGAACTTCAGATTCAGGTGACTAGTGGGATTGTCGTCCACCTGCCCCGGGGAGACTGCATCATGAATGTTGATGGCAAGAAATACCGTACGATCTGGCTTGCACAGGACGGAGAAAGCGTCGAGATCATTGATCAGACGAAGTTTCCCTATGCTTTTGAAATCATCAAGTTGCACACCATGGAAGACGCGGCCCACGCCATCCGTGTGATGCAGGTACGCGGCGCGCCGCTGATCGGAGCGACAGCTGCCTATGGCGTCGCGCTGGCGATGCGGGCGGACTCCTCCGACGAAGCGCTGCACAGCGCCTGCTCCGCGCTTCTTCAAACACGGCCGACGGCGGTCAACCTTCACTGGGCGCTGGACCGCGCCCGCAAGAGCCTTATTCAGGTTGCCCCAGCCTTGCGCGCCGTGGCCGCCTTCACGCTGGCCAACGAGATCTGCGACGAGGACATCGGCATCAACATGGCCATCGGCATGCACGGCATGGAGCTGATCGCCGCGATTTCCGAGACAAAGCGCAAGGGAGAACCGGTCAATATCCTCACCCATTGCAACGCCGGCTGGCTCGCCACCGTCGACTGGGGAACGGCGACGGCGCCGATCTACATGTCCCACGACGGCGGCATCCCCGTCCATGTCTGGGTGGACGAGACCAGACCCCGGAACCAGGGCGCCTTCCTGACCGCCTGGGAACTCGGCCACCACGGCGTCCCGCATACCGTGATCGTCGACAATGCCGGCGGGCACCTGATGCAGCATGGCCAGGTGGACATGGTGATCACCGGAACGGACCGGACCACGGCAAGCGGCGATGTCTGCAACAAGATCGGCACCTATCTGAAAGCGCTCGCCGCCCGGGACAACGAGGTCCCCTTCTATGTCGCCCTGCCCTCTCCGACGATCGACTTCGCCCTGTCGGACGGCGTCAGGGAAATCCCGATCGAGGAACGGGCTGGCACGGAAGTCAGCAAGATGACCGGACGGACCGATCGCGGCGACATCCAGACAATCAACATCGTCGCCGAGGGGTCCGACGTCGGCAATCCGGCCTTCGACGTCACCCCGGCCCGGCTGGTCACGGGCCTGATAACCGAGCGCGGTGTCCTGAAGCCCAACCGCCAGGCGATCGCCGAAGCCTTTCCCGAACGCGTGAAAATGAGCGCCTGAAGCCACGCCTTCACCGCGGTTTCTCACGCGCGGGACATCCCGTTGGTCATCCCGGACAAGTAAGGCGAAGCCGAACGCCGATCCGGAAACCAGAGATCAGCGTGAGTGCAGCGAACCCGAAACACGACTGCAATGGCTTTGGCCGCACCTTCGGCGCGTAATCTCTCTCCAGGGTCATCCCCGACTTGATCGGGGATCCAGTCCACATCTCGGCGGCCACGGGCTTGGTCAATTGGTGCAGCGATTGCAGAGACTTGTCGCCGCGCATCTTCGGCTCTGGAAACGAGTGGATCCCCGATCAAGTCGGGGATGACTGCGGAACTTACTCTGACATGGGCAAAACGAATCTCGAAACAACCATGATTGCGCAGTCCCAGCTTGCCGCGTTTTACCCTCTCCCATTGGCAGAGGGCCAGGGTGAGGGGCCGGATCCCTCAGAGGACATAATACGTGTCCCTCACCCGGCCTTTCAGGCCGATCTCTCCACGCGGGAGAGGTAAAACTGCGGCGGCAAATCAGGGTTTCAATCCACTCGTGTGGTGAAACTGCACCTCTGCCTCTAAACCCGCCTACCCCTTGATCACCGGCACATGCGGGGCCGTTTCATGCGCATAGAGCCCGAGAAGCCCCGGGCCGTAAATCTGTCTGTCCAAAGGCTCGAGCTCCCCGGCCCCGGGTCTCACGTTGTTCGCCCGGGGTGACGATCGTGGGGAACGCCGCGTCTGCCCTCTTTGTCATTCCGGACAAGTGAGGCACAGCCGAACGCAGATCCGGAAACCAGATATCAGCGTGAGCGCAGCGAACCCGGAAAACAGATGCACTGGCTCAGACCCGGCTTTCAGCGTGAATGAGGTCTGGATTCCGGATCTGCGCGCAGCTCCGCTGCGCTTGTCTGGAATGCCGGACCTTTTTGCGTTGCCACTTACCCCTTGATCACCGGCACATGCGGGGCGGTTTCATGCGGATAGAGCCCGAGAAGCCGGGGATCGTCGTCGATCTCGATGGAGCGCTTGTAGGGCTTGAAACCGCAGGACGTGTAGAACTTCATCGCCTGCGGACTGTCGCCCGTGCAGGTGTGCAGCCAAAGGCGTTTGGTTTCCGGCCGCGACCAGGCGATATCGACAGCCTGAGCCATCAGCCAGCGTCCGAGGCCACCACCAATCGCCTCGGGGACGAGACCGAAATAGGAAATCTCGGGTTCTTCGGGATTGCCGAATTCCAGTTCCAGCGTCCCGATCGGGGTCCCCCCCTTCATGGGCAGGTAGTTTTCGCGCGCCGGGTCGGCCAGCATCTGCCGAAGGTCTTCGTCGCCATGGGTCAGCCTGCCGAACCAGATCCAGTCCTCGCCCACTTGCCGGAAGAGTTGCCGGTAGGCGGTGAGATTCGGCTCTTGCCACCTGACCAGTTCGACATCGTCGCGCGCCGGTGCAAGCGGTTCGGCCGGTGCCGCCAGCATTTCCAGAAAGGTGACGACAAAGGCGATCTTGCCGTCGGGCACGTCCGTATATCCGGTCAGATTGAGCGTTTGGTCAGGCATGAGACAATCCAGGATCAAGAGAAAGAAAGCACCAGCCCGGCTTATCAGTTGGCCGGCAATTGACCAAGTGCGGCAATTGCGGTTTGCACGCGTTTAACGCTTCATTAACCACGTCCTGAGAGATTGAAACCGTATCCAGGAAAGATGCGCGCATGCCCAAGGTCGGGAATTACGTCCAGAGAGATTATCACAGCCGGTTCCGGTCACAGGGGAAATCCACCTGGTCTGATTACAATCAGGCTTGGTCCAAGCGGCGTCAGGCCTCCGCGCAGAAAATGCAGGAACTGCGCGCCCTCGCCAGCAACTTCAACATCATCGGCACCCAGGCCTCTCAGGCCAACACGGCCTTCGTGTTTCAGAACCGGAACCAGGCCGGCCCATATGCCAACGCGACTGCCGTCGCCGCGCGGGTGAACGTGCTCGTTTAGCTATCTAACTCAAATCGATCCGACCGTCTTCAGCTTGATGCGCGGATGAACCTCGGCCTGGCTCATGATCGTTGTGTGCGCGCGGAAGCGTTCGACGATGGATCGAACGAACGGCCGTGTCTGGGGTGATGTCAGGAGCACCGGAACCTCGCCCTGTTGGGCGGCCTCCTCGAACGCATCCCGCACCTTGCCGACGAATTCCTGCAACTTGCTCGGCTGCATGGCGAGTTGGCGGTCGTCGCCTTCGCCGACAATCGATTCCAGGAAGGCCTGTTCCCATTGTGGTGACAGCGCGATCAATGGCAGATAGCCGCCCGGGGACAGGTTGGACGCACAGATCTGACGGCCGAGCCGTGAGCGCACGTGCTCGGCGATCGTGTCGGTGTTGCGCGTCATGCCGGTCGCCTCGGAGACACCTTCCAGAATGGTGCCGAGATCGCGAATGGAAATCCGCTCGTCCAGCAGTGCCTGCAAGACGCGCTGGAGACCGGAAACGGTGATCTGCGAGGGAACCAGATCCTCCACCAGCTTGGCCTGCTCGCCTTTCAGTTCCTTGAGCAGTTTCTGGACGTCGCCGTAGGTCAGGAGTTCGCTGATATTGGTCTTGATCGTCTCGGTCAGATGGGTCGACAGCACAGTTGCAGGGTCGACAACCGTGTAGCCGCGCAGGGACGCGTCTTCGCGATATTGCGCCTCGACCCAGGTTGCCGGGAGACCGAATGTCGGTTCTGTCGTGTGTGTCCCCGGCAGCTTCACCTGTCCGCCCGCCGGATCCATGACCATATAGTGGTTCGGATAGAGAATACCTCTGCCCGCTTCGACTTCCTTGACCTTGATGACATAGTCGTTGGCGCCGAGCTGAATATTGTCGAGGATGCGCACCGGCGGCATGATCACGCCCATGTCGCCCGCGACCTGGCGGCGCAACGCCTTGATCTGCTCGGTCAGGATATCGCCGTCGCCCTGGGCCTTGCCGTTGATCAGCGGCAGCAGCGCGTAGCCGAGTTCGATCCGGAGTTCGTCCATCTTGAGCGCATCGGTGATCGGCGGCTCGGGGGGTGGTTTAGGCGCGGCCTCGATTGCCTTTTCCTGGGCAACCTTGACCTCCTCCTTTTTCTTGTTCGCACCGACCCTGTAGGCCAGGTAGCCGGCGATCCCGGCGAGCGCGAGAAACGGCACCATCGGCATGCCGGGCAAAAGTGCCAAGATGACCATGACGGCAGCCGACATGCCAAGCGCTTTCGGATAGCCGGTGAACTGGCTGGACAGTGCCTTGTCGGCTGCACCGTGCACACCGGCCTTGGAGACAAGAAGACCGGCAGCGGTCGACACGATCAGGGCCGGGATCTGCGACACCAGACCGTCACCGATGGTCAGGAGCGTGTAGTTGTTGGCAGCTTCGGAAAAGGTGAGCCCCATCTGGGCGACACCAATGAAGATCCCGCCGAGAATGTTGATGAACGTGATCAGAAGACCCGCAATGGCATCACCGCGAACGAATTTCGAGGCACCATCCATGGCACCAAAGAAGGAACTCTCGTCCTCCAGCGCCTTGCGGCGGGCCTTGGCTTCGCCTTCGTCGATCAGTCCGGCGGAAAGGTCGGCGTCGATTGCCATCTGCTTTCCGGGCATGGCGTCCAGGGTAAAGCGAGCGGCGACTTCCGCGATACGGCCCGAACCCTTGGTGATGACGACGAAGTTGACGATCACCAGAATGGCGAAAACGATAATCCCGATGACGAAATTGCCGCCCATCACCAGATTGCCGAAAGACTGGATGACGTTGCCGGCAGCGGCCGTTCCTTCGTGACCGTTGGAAAGGATCAGCCGCGTCGAAGCTATGTTCAGCCCGAGCCGGAGCATCGTGGCAATCAGAAGTACGGTCGGGAAAGACGAGAATTCGAGCGGCTTTTGGATAAACAGCCCGGTCATCAGGATCATGACCGAAAAGATGATCGACACGGCCAGGAACGTGTCCAGCATCATCGGCGGCATCGGCAGGATGAGCAGCGTCAGGATGACCAGAATGCCGGTGGCAAGGCCAACATCGCCCTTGCGCAGCGTGTCGATCAGCTCCTGAACACCCGGAACACCCGAGAGACCACCGGCGGATTGCGTTGCCGCCGCCGCCGGTTTTTCGGGTGCGGGCTCTGCTGCCCCGCTCTGTCCGCCTGCTGCCGTGTCCGACATTCCTACTTCCGGTTCCTGACAGGCGATCGACTAGAAAAAACCACGCCGTAAAATGCTTTGATTCCTGACTTCAGGGCCGCGCCTCGCCCGGAGCGGGCACGCTAATGCCTTCATCGGTATACTGATTCAGCTTGTTGCGCAGCGTGCGAATGGAGATTCCCAGAATTTTCGCTGCATGCGTCCGGTTGCCCAGGCAATGGTCGAGCGTATCGAGAATGAGATCCCGTTCCACATCGGCAACCGTGCGGCCGACAAAGGATCTTGTGACGGCTTCAGCCGTCTCGGCCGCGCGCTGCGCAGGACTTCTTGAAACGGACAGGGGCGAGCCGTCCGGCATGCGGATTGCCTCAACGCCGATCTCCGGGCCGGACGCAAGCAGGATGGCCCTGTGCATGGTGTTTTCAAGCTCGCGCACGTTGCCTTGCCAGGGATTGGACATCAGCGCCTGGCGCGCTTCAACCGAAAGCGGGCGCTGCGCCACGCCGTTGGCCTCGGCGTAATGCTTGATGAAGAACTGGGCGAGTTCCATGATGTCCGCCGGACGCTCGCGCAGGGCCGGCAGCTTGAGATTGACCACGTTCAGGCGGAACAGGAGATCCTCGCGGAACTGCCCCTGCCGGACGCTTTCGGCAAGATCCCTGTTGGACGTTGCCAGGATCCTGATATTGACCGGCACCGGTCGGGTTCCCCCGACCCGGTCGATCACGCGCTCCTGAAGCGCGCGCAGAAGCTTGGCCTGAAGCCGCACATCCATTTCCGAGATTTCATCAAGGAGAAGCGTACCGCCGTCAGCTTCTTCGAATTTGCCGATACGCCGCGCAACCGCGCCGGTAAAGGCCCCCTTTTCATGGCCGAACAGTTCCGATTCAAGCA
Organism: Roseibium sp. MMSF_3412; assembly: GCF_030733265.1. GTDB lineage: Bacteria > Pseudomonadota > Alphaproteobacteria > Rhizobiales > Stappiaceae > Roseibium. The sequence goes on from NZ_JASHJI010000002.1 coordinate 107,128, forward strand.
GATGCTCGGGAATGGCGGCACAGTTGATGGAAATGAACGGCTTCGAAGCGCGGTTGGAGCACTTGTGCACGTGCCGCGCAATCACTTCCTTGCCGGTGCCGGACTCGCCTGTGATCAGGACGGATGCCTCCGACGGCGCAACCTGCTCGGCCAGCTTGACGACATTGGCCATCGCCTCGTCGCGGTAAATGAGATCGCCCCGCTCCTGTGCAACGGCATGAAGCACGGCGGCGATCATTTCCGGATCGGGCGGCAGCGGGATGTATTCCTTGGCTCCGGCGCGGATGGCCGATACGGCGGCCTGCGCATCCGTTTCCACGCCGCAGGCGACCACGGGCACATGCACCCGTTCGTCCTGGAGCTTGCCGATCAGCCCGGCAATGTCGAGATGGACTTCGACCATCAGCAGATCGGCACCGCGGCCGGACCTGAGCACCTTCAGCGCGCCTTCCACGTTATCGGCATGGGTGACCTGCGCGCCGCCCTGCATGGCGATTTTCGACGCCGTTGTAAGTTGACCGCCAAGTGTTCCGACTATGAGCAGACGCATCTGAGTAATCCTATCGGTCGGTCTTGATGATTTCCGTCATGGTGACGCCCAGCTTGTCCTCCACCAGAACAACTTCACCGCGCGCGACCAGGCGGTCATTGACGTAGATATCGATCGCCTCACCCACCTTCCGGTCGAGTTCCAGAACGGTTCCGGAGGCGAGTTTCAACAGCTCCGACACATGCATGCGCGAATGCCCGAGAACCGCCGATATCCGGACGGGAACGTCAAAGACAGCTTCCAGATCCGCGGCGGACTCCGGCGATGGGAGATCCTCGTCCTCCAGACTGCGTTGCGGAGCTTCCAGTTCGTCAAGCGGGATATTGGTATCTTGCTCGTCGCTCATGCGTCAGTTTCCTTTTCCGCCTTCGGTGCGGATGAAATGCCTTTCGTGCCTGCGCCGCGTGCGCGCAAATAGCTTCGAATGCTTGTATCGATCTCGTTTTCGAGCGCTTTCCGGTCGCGCTTGATGCCGCCGTCGGCCCACTCAATGTGACAGTCTCCGCGCCCGATTTCCGGCTCGCCAAGGATCACGAGACGCCCGTCGAAGCCCTTCTCGTGCACGATCGGATCGACCTGGGCCTTGAGTCCCTCAACATCCTTTTCCGCGATCCGGATGACCAGGTGGGGCGCTTTCCTGAGCGGGCCCAGGCATTCTGACACCAGTGCCACTGTTTCGGCCAGCGGCTGGCGCGCAATCAGGTGTGCACAAAGGCGTCTGGCCACAAGAAATGCGAGACTGACCGCATCCTTTTCCTGCACCGCAAGCCCCTCGTCGATCTCTCCGATCGCCTGACCGACGACATCCACCAGACGCTTGACCTCTTCCGTCAGCAAGGTCTCCTGCTTGGTCTGGAGGTCCGTAAGTGCCTGAACGCGCCCTTCCTCGAAGGCCTTGGCCTTCGCATCGGCAAGCAACCTCTCGTGATCGGCCAGCGGTATGGACGGGATTTCCGGTTCGGGCGGCGCAACGATCTCCGGCTCTTCCGGCTCGGAAAAGTCCATGTTGAACAGAAATTTAGACGGGTTGGTCATGCTGCCCATTCTGTTTTCAGTGCCTGCCGGTTGCCCATGTGCCATCAGTAGATGATTTCCTCATCGCCCTTCGACTTGGAAATCATGATTTCGCCTTTCGCGGCCAGGTCCTTGGCCTTGTTCACCATGCCGGTCTGCGCTTCATCCACGTCACGCAGCCGCACGGGACCAAGGGCTTCCATATCGTCTTCGAGCAGCTTCGCGGCCCGCGAAGACATGTTGCCGAAGAAGAACTCGCGCGCCGTGTCGGTAGACCCCTTGAGGGCAATGGCCAACTGGTCCTTCTCCACGTGGCGCAGCAGTGTCTGACAGCTCGCCGCATCCAGTTTGAGGAGATCGTCGAAGGTGAACATCAGCGTCTTGATCCGGTCGGCCGCCTCGCGGTTGTCCTCTTCGAGCGCTGCCAGGAACCGGGCTTCGGTCTGCCGGTCGAAATTGTTGAAGATGTCCGCCATCATCTCGTGGCTGTCCCGGCGCGACGTGTTCGTCAGGTTGGACATGAATTCCACCCTGAGCGTCTGCTCAACCTTTTCAAGGACTTCCTTCTGCACTGCATCCATCCGCAGCATGCGGCTGACCACTTCAAGCGCGAGTTCCTCCGGAAGGATGCCCAAAACGCGCGCGGCATGGTCGGAATTGATTTTCGAAAGAACAACGGCGACTGTCTGCGGGTATTCGTTCTTCAGATAGTTCGCGAGAACATTCTCCTGAACATTGGAGAGTTTCTCCCACATGTTCCGTCCGGCCGGCCCCCGGATTTCCTCCATGATCACCGACACCTTGTCTCCGGGAAGAAAGTTGGCGAGCAGGCGTTCGGTCGCATCCACATTGCCGGTCAACGCGCCTCTTGAGCTGACACGGCGAACAAAATCCTTGAACAGGTTCTCCAGCATGTTCGGTGTCACCGGTCCAAGATTTGCCATCGCAGCCGAGACCTGACGGACCTCGATTTCGTCGAGCTTTTCCCAGATTGGCGAACCATGCGATTCCCCCAGCGCAAGCAACAGAACCGCCGCCCGCTCGGCACCTTTCAGTTCACGGTCTTCTTCGTCCGCGCTGATCGTTAGGTGTTGTTGAAGTTGATCGCTCACCATCAGGCCGCCTGCTCATCCAGCCAGCCGCGCACGATGGTAACGGCTTCGGTCGGATGGTCCTTGATCATGTCGCCCACTTTCGCGATCGAGCTCGCCTGCATCGCACCTTCCTGCTTGGCCTGCTCGAGCCATTCGATCACAAACTCGTCTTCCATGTCCTCGTCCTGCGGAACATCCGTCTCGACAACGAGCGTGCCGTCAGGTCCGATCATGAGTTCCTGCGGCTGTTTTTCTTCCGGCGTGACGATCCGGCGGAGCAACGGCCGCACCACGAACAGAAGAAGCAGGATCGTGATCAGGAACAGAACCCCGAGTTCGGCGAACCGGATGATGTCGTCCCGCGTGAACTCGAACAACCCGTCGCCTTCCGCCAGAAGATCGTCCTGGGGCGGCAGCGCGAACTGAAGATTGACGACCTCGACAAGATCGCCCCGATTTTCGTCGAAACCGACCGCGGAGCGCACCAGCACCGCGATACGGTCGAGCGTCTCCTGCGGGCGCGGCGTATAAACGGAGTTGCCGTTCCCGTCCGGCTCGTAGGTGCCATCGACCAGAACGGCCACGGAAAGCCGCCTGACCTGTCCGGCCTCCACCACCTCGGTCCGCGTTGAGCGTGAAATCTCGTAGTTGACGACTTCCTCGGTGAGAGAGGCCGTGTCTCGACCATCGTCGTCCTGCGGCACCTGCGCGTTCGGAAGCTGGTTCCCGGCGGTTACCTGCCCGTTGCGGCCGACGGAGGAGGTTGCCTCTTCCTTGGTCTGCGTCGAGCGCACGACCTGCCCCTCCGGGTCGAAGGTTTCCGTCGTTTCGGTGAGCCGGTTGAAATCGACCTGCGCATTGACGCGCACGCGCGCCCGTCCGGGACCGACAATGGAATTCAGAATTTCCTCGACCTGGTTGCGCAAGCGGCCCTCGATGGCAACGGTCCGCTCCTGAAGCGACGTGGACACCATGTCCTCATCGCTGGCACCGGCCCCGGATGCAAGCAGCCGGCCGCTTTCGTCAACGATTGACACCCTGTCCGGGTCGAGACCGTCAACAGCCGTTGCAACGAGGTGCTGAACGGCGCGAATTTCACCGGGGCCAAGTGCACCGCGCACATTCAGGACAATCGATGCCGAGGGCGGGCGGCGATCCCGCTGAAACAGCTGGCGCTCGGGGATCACCAGATGAACGCGTGCTGCCTTGATCCGGTCAAGCGATCCGATGGTCCGCGAAAGCTCGCCCTCCATCGCCCTCAGATGATTGATGTTCTGCACGAAGCTCGTTGCACCGAGCGTATCGCTCCGGTCAAAGATCTCATAGCCGATGGAACCGCCGGTCGGCAGGCCTTCTGCGGCAAGCTGCATCCGCAGCCTGGCGACCTGGTCTTTTGCAACGAGGATGGTCGCACCCTGGCGGGTGAGCTGAAACTGGACGCCCTGACTTTCAAGCTGACTGACAATTGCGGCGGAATCTTCAAGCGTCAGCTCATTGTAGAGCGTTGTCATCTGCGGCGCAGTCACGCGAAGAATGATAAACGCAAACACGCCCACAAGGATGGCCGCGACAGCCCCCATGGCGGCAATCCGCGCCGGACCCAAAGTCTTTATGAATTCAATTATGCCGTTCACGAGTGCCCGCCCGCATCTGAAACATGTCCAAGCCGTTTTTTTTGGAGCCGGCCAGACATGCCACACCCTCAATGGGCAAAATTTGCCGCCCAGACGGTTAACAACTGGTTAACGGTTTCTGACCTGATTCGGCAAAACAACGGTTTTCCGGGATTTCGGAATTTGCAAAACGCGAGCGAGGTGGGGAAAAAATGCCTATCTCATTAACTTTTGGATAAACCCGAGATCGAAGCATCGGGCGAAAAGTGTGCGCGATTTGACCGTCTCTCCTTTGTTTGCTGAGGAGGCGGATTGCGCGCCTTGGTGTTTCCCACCACACGTGCGATCCAACGATGTCAGCGGGCAAAGGAGACCGGCCCTTCGGGTGATCGCAAGCAGCCCATCGGCAGCGTTGCGCCGCTTGCCCGATACACCGGCAAGGCAAATAAAAAAGGCCGGAAAAACCGACCTTTCAAGCGAGCCAAATCATTGACCGTAATACACTGACCGGAAGCGCTCAGCCTCTGTATTGCTGAATGCGCGTCGCGCGCAATCCGGCAAGCCCGTGCTTTTCGATAGAACTCTGCCAGGAGAGGAATTCCTCCACCGTCAGGGTATATCTCTGGCACGCCTCTTCGAGGGACAGAAGGCCTCCGCGAACGGCGGCGACAACTTCGGCCTTGCGACGAATAACCCAACGCTTCGTCGATGTTGGTGGCAGATCCGCAATAGTGAGCGGGCTACCATCGGGGCCGATGACATATTTTACACGCGAACGAATTTGTTCGGTCATTGTACTCTCACACTAACCATGACCAAGGTGAGATGAGACTACAAGACGACGCTTAACAAACGCCTAAAGCAAAATTGTGTTTTTATTAACTATAAAATCTAAATTTAGTGAATGATATTTAGGAAGTCGCAAAGAATAAAGCTAAAGTTATTAACTGTATTGCATGGTTCTGTTAACCATGATTTTCCGGGCGTGCAAATTGCAAGGCATATCGACGGAAACGGAAAAACGGAGTTCAGTGCGGTGAGTTGATAATCCGGGAAAATTTCTGCAAGTCCCCTCAAACTCCGGGCCAAACTGCAACTTAAGCCGGAAGTTTCTGATTGTTTTCCCGGAAAAGACGTGTCAGCCGGACGCAGAACCGGCTTGAAAGCCGCCTCAGGAGGGAGCCGAGACGGACGTCACCGAAGAAATGGGAATACTCTGACTGCCGATATTCAGGACAACCTCCGAACCGGAGAGGTCGACACTGTCAACAATGCCCTTGGTCTCCGTTCTGACGGTTTCCCTGTTGCTGGCCGCATCGCGCACATCGAACGAGATGGTATAGAGGCCATCGGGCGCTTCACCGCCGGCGGACAGCTGGCCATTCCAGGTAACCGTCCCGGACCCGGACTTGAGATCCGCATCGCCGGTGTAAACCACCACCCCGCTGGAGTTGCGGACTTCATAGGTTCCTGTCGCGTCTTCGCTCACATCGTAGTTCCAGGTTGCCTGGCCGCCGGACAGCGTCGTGGTGGACGCATCGGCCGTCACCTCGTTTCCGATATAGCCGACATAGCTCATGCTCATGTTGCTGCCGAGCATGGCGATGATCTCTTCCAGGTTCTTGTTCTGCTGGATCGACTGCTCGACGTTCGAATATTGCACGAGCTGGCTTGTGTACTCTGCGGAATCCATCGGATCGAGCGGATCCTGGTTCTGGATCTGGGTCGTCAGTATGCTCAGGAACAGTTCGTAGTTGGCCATCAGGCCCGATTGGCTGGCCGTACTTGTGCTCTGCGAGGTGCCAGTCGTACTGGAAGAAACGGTTGTCACGCTATGCTCCTTGGATGACCCGCCATCCCGTTCGTCAAATCTTTACGTCGAGGCCGCCGCGGCTCTCGGCAAGTGTCAGCCGGATGATCTCTTCGGTCTCCGGATCCAGATCTTCGCTCTCCGAACCGCCCGCGCCTTCGCTCAAGTGCGCCGCCTGCTCGCCCTGGCCGTCACCGGACGCAAAGCCCCGTCCGCCATCCTGTTTCAGGGAAAACTGGAGGTTCTCCGAATCTGCGTTCAGGCCGGCAGCTTCCAGGGCCCGCTCCAGCCCGCGCTGATCGCGCAGGAACATGTCCAGCGTCTCCGGACGCTCCACGATAAGATGCGCATGCACGCCGCCGTCAGCGCCAACACGCATGTTGACATCAACGCGGCCGAGTTCCGGCGGATCGAACCGCATCTGGAACCGCGTTTGCCCGTTCTTGAGGTTTCTTGCGATCTCTGCGGCCACTTGCGTCGCCACCTGGCCGGACTGGGCCTGGTTGGGCGTCTGCAGGCTCTCGGTTCTGACGGCCCCCTGCGTCTCGCCACCGCGCACCGTCGCAATGAAATCGCCGGCCGTTGTGATTTCAACCGGTTTCGTTACCGCATCCGGATCGTCAGGAGCGAGCTGGGCCGCCAGAACGGCAGCGGCCAGCGGTGCGGCCTGAGGACGCGCGTCAACACCATTGGCAGCAGGCTGAGGCCCGGACTGCGCCCCGGCCTGGCCCTGGCTGGCTGTCTGTGTTCCGGAAGCAGGCCCTTGTCCGGGCGCCTTGCTGTCACTCGCCGTTGCCTCCGTCTTCAGGGAGACAGGCTCGAAACCGTCCGGTTCCGTTTCCGGTGAAGGATCTGATGCGGTTTGCGCCGTCAAGGGCGCAGTGCCGCCGGTTTGAGATAGAGGCCGTGCCGCCTGCACCAGGGGAGCGACGGACGCGCCGTCAGAAGCTCCGGGTCTGGCCGTGGTGAGCGAATCGGCCGTCTCCGCCCTTTGAGGGCTGACGGGCAGTATTCCGGCCGTTCCTGTCGCCGATGGATTGGTTGGCTGAACGGGCAGTTGCGCCGGAACTGCCGGGGCCTGCACACTGCTGCCAACTGGTGCGTTCGAAGCAGCAGGCGGTGGCGCTGTCTCGCCGGCCGGCGGCGGCGCTGCCGGCGCTTGCAACGTCGGGACGGTTTGCGCCGTCCTCTGCAAAGCCGGTGCAGGTGCGCGCAACTCGCTCGGCAACTCGGTCTGCCAGCGGCGTCCATTGGCAAGCAGCTCAGCTGCCGGCTGCGCGGCAGGGTCCGGGAAAACGCTCTGTGCGGGCCTCTGTAGGGTGGCGGGCGGATCCTCTTGTGCGGGCCTCGGCGCAGGTTCAGCGAGCCGTGGCGTGGCGGTGACCTGTTCGTTTTCCGGTGCAGGCGCATCCGGCACAATGATGCTGGCAGCCTGTGTTACGGGCGCCGGGCCTGCATTCTGCTGCGCCCCGGGCACAAAAGCGGCGGCCGGAGAAGATGATGCCGGAGCATTTGACAAACCGGCAGCCTGCTCACCCGTACCAAGTTGAACCGGTTGCACGTGCGTTGGTGATGGCGATGGCGATGAAACGTCGGCCGGTCGCGTCTCCGGCTGCCTGGAAAGGACATCGGACGGAAGGACCGGCTGCCGGGGAGAAGATGCGGTTTCCGCTGGCGGTGGTGCCAAGGTGCCCGGCAAATCCGGCGGCGCGCTTTCCGGTGCACCCGCCGCGTTGCTTGCAGGAGGAACGAATGGTTCCGGTGGGGGAGCCGCAGCACCTGCGGCCGCAGGCGCACCCGCTTCCCCTTCAGCCCCCGGAAGAGGTTCGGAAGAAAGACCCGGAACAAAGCCGGCAGGGCCTGCCGCCGCCGGCGGCTCCCCGTCAGGTGCAGGGCCCGACGTGGCCTCGCCCGGATTGAACAAGGCCGCGAAAGCAAGCGGAAATTCGCCGCCGGCCAACTCAGCGCCGTTCGGCGTTGCCGGCATTGCGCCGGGAACAACCTCCGCAAATGCGCTCAGTTCCGTTTCGAACTCAGATTTCCCGACCGGTGTGCCGGGCGGTTTTCCCAGGCCCGGAAGCGCACCAGTACCGGCGGCCAGGGCTCCGGCAGATACATCGGTCATCAATCCAAATGGCAGCAAATTCGCCCCCGAAGTCTTCGCCCTGCACGCAAGGCACATGTCGTCGACGGTTATCAAGCAATCCTCAGGCCAAGTTTTCAGATGACATAAAGCATTGAAAGACAAAGTTTTTTATTTTCGTCAAACGGCACCGCGGCGATCAGGGGCGGCAAGACTTGCCGATCAGGCAAAGCATGCCTGCTACGCTCCAGCTGCAATTGGCATTGCCGGTTCCTATCTGTATAGTGCCGCGAATTTTGAAATGGCCTTGGTTGCGCGCGCGGTGATCCTGAAGACGCGGTCGGCGGCTTTGGATAAGGTCCGCCGCAACGAGGGCCAACGCTTCTGGAAGTGTTGAAAATGGGAAACAGTCTTGATCTGCCGGGCCGCCCGGAGGATACGCGCGTTGTCGTTGCCATGTCGGGCGGCGTCGACAGCTCCGTTGTCGCGGCCCTCATGAAGGCAGAAGGGTATGAAGTCATCGGCGTTACCCTTCAGCTCTACGATCACGGCGCGGCCGTCGCCAAGGCCAAGTCTTGCTGTGCGGGCGTCGATATTCACGACGCACGTCGCGCCGCTGAAAAGATCGGCATCCCGCATTACGTGCTGGACTACGAAAGCCGCTTCAAGGAACAGGTCATGGACCGCTTCGCCGACAGTTACATTGCCGGCGAAACCCCGATCCCGTGCGTCTCGTGCAATCAGACCGTCAAGTTCACCGACCTTTTGAAGACTGCGCGCGATCTGGGTGCCGATGCCCTTGCGACCGGTCACTATGTGCGTTCGGCGCAAAAGGGCAACAAGCGCGCACTCTTCCGGCCGGCCGATCTTGACCGGGACCAGAGCTACTTCCTGTTCGCGACCACGCAGGAACAGCTCGATTTCATCCGGTTCCCGCTTGGCGGCATGCCCAAGTCGAAGGTCCGTGAACTGGCTGCGGAGTTCGGCCTGTCCGTCGCCGGCAAGCCTGACAGCCAGGACATCTGCTTCGTTCCCAACGGCGACTATGCCGAGGTGATCCGCAAGCTGCGGCCCAATGCGGCCGAACCGGGCGAGATCGTTCACATGGACGGGCGCGTGCTCGGCACCCATGACGGCATCATTCACTTCACCATCGGCCAGCGCCGCGGCATCGGCGTTGCAACGGGCGAGCCGCTATATGTTGTCCGGCTGGACGCCGACACCCGCCAGGTGATTGTCGGCCCGCGTGAAGCGCTGGCGACAAGAACCATTCTCCTGCGTGAAATGAACTGGATCGGCGACCAGCCGCTCGACGAAGGCGACGAAGTCGAGCTCTTCGCCAAGGTCCGTTCGACGCGCCCGCCTGCTCCGGCAACCTTGCGCCTGCTTGGAGGCAAGGGGTTTGTCGAGCTGGCAAACGGGGAAACCGGCGTCGCACCGGGCCAGGCCTGTGTCTTCTTCGACAGCGACGATGACACCGCCCGCGTTCTGGGTGGGGGATGGATCCACAAGACGGAGCGCTCCACGGCGAGCCCGCTTGATTTTCCAAAAGCCGAGGCCCCGGTTTCAGCGGCCTGAAGGGCGAAAAAAGTGTTTGCGGTCAGGCGCTCATTCTGCGCTTGACGCCTGCCCGCAGCCTCACTATAAGCACCCCACATCGCGCCGGGCTCATCTACCGCCCGCGCAGCCGGTTGGCGGAGTAGCTCAGGTGGTTAGAGCAGCGGAATCATAATCCGCGTGTCGGGGGTTCGAGTCCCTCCTCCGCTACCAAAAAACCTCATAAACAATTGATAGTTAAATCTCCCACACAGTTGGATCAATCACCTGTGGATCGCCCGGGGTTGCATACAGGGTTTCAAATGCATGGGGTTGAATGCGATGGGATGGCGCGGACATAGCCGCATCTATTCTGAAACTCCCGCCTCTTCGATAATTCGGAGTTATCGCAACTTCGACATTTTTTGGATTGTCTGACGACACCTGGACCTACTGGAGAAGCAATGATCCGTTCAGCAGCTGTGCAGCAGGCAGTGGCTGGCTCAGCGTCCATGTTTGGAATTTGCTTTGCTGGCGTTTGTCCGTTTTGGGGCCGGGAGAAGACTGGCGGTTAGTGGCCGCAAAGTAATCTAAGTGGACATTCAAGTTGAGCAACTTCAATTTGGTTCTCCGCTCGGAACGTTGGTACTGGATGCAGCGAAGGTAAGCTCCGAGCCCAAAGTTTCCGATGCTGCACTTGGCACGAACAACTGAGAACTGCAGGAAGCTGACATTGAGCCTTGAATGACCGGCCCAAACCGGACTTTGCTTAGCCTTCGGCTATGTTGCGCCACAGCCCGGCAAAGGAAACGATCACTGCGCATACCGAACCTTGCCCGCATCCAATTCCAGAGTGAGGATAACGCAACAGTTTAGACTTTCTTCAATACGATCAATGTTGAGCAGTCGCGTCAACGGTACCGCCTCCCCCGGTCTGGCGACAGCGCTACCCGTCTCCGAATACATCAACCGCTTCTACAATCCACTAGCGCGCGAGGACCGGTTGCTTGACCACCGCGAAACGAGTAACCTAACGTCACGCAACCTAATCGATTACACTGTACTTATTTGGTCAACAACATTTGCTAAAATCGGTGCAAACATGAGCCTTTTTAAATGGATTTCAAACCAAGTTGGACGCCCTGCAATTCGGCCAACGCATATATGGGTCAAACCGCAAAACACCCGTACAACGGACGAAGTGGGTACAACTGCCGACGAAGGCCAGCATTACGTTCGTCTCTGGATTAGTGAATTGTTCCTCGAAAAGGACCGCGTCTGGTTCACAGAACGCAGCCCCATCGTCCATACCAGCGTGGGGTTGGAGTACGGCGATAACAAGGTCGAGTTGACCAACCTGTCCGGTAAACCTGGCTTCGACATAAAAACACCTGATCTAGGCAAGTCGATCCTGCGCAACTACAGACTCACGCCGCTCTTGCCGTTCAACGGAGGCACAATCGAGATTGATGCAGGTCTTGTGTCTGTCAGGGTTAACAATTTAGTGCAAGACTTCGCCGCCGTCGTCTCGGATGTAGCGGGTCTCCTAAATGCCCCACAAGCCAGTCAGGCCATAGGACTTGCGCAATCTGTGGCTTCGGGGGTGCAGAAGCTGCTTGGCGCAGGCGAAGCCGAAACCAAGCTTTATTTCCACGATACTTTGGCCGGATCCTCAGTTAAATCCGGCTTTCTTTTCCTGACGGCGCAATCGGAGGGTACACAAGACCCTGAGAAGATCTGGGTCACCGCCGATGGAGCACGCTACGGTTCCGGTCCTGCAGACCTTGGTCCATTGCCGTCGCAAGATTACATCGTGCTGCGGCTGGAGGTTGCGAGCAGCCGGGACGATTGGCGCTCCTTCACGGCCATCTCCAAGCCACTTGAGGAAGCAATCACGGCTTCGCAATTGGCCGAGGACACCAAGGCGGCGTTGTTGCTGAGCCAAGCCAAGGCGGCCGCGCTGGCGAGCGAAGACCTGACTCGGCTTGACAAAAGACGCGCCATATTGGGCATCCAAACTGAGTTCGACGAATTTGGTCTCGGCCTAGCCGGTCCCGTCAGGGCGGGACCATCCATCAACGTCCTGGAAAGCGCGGTAGCGCGGGTTACGCCAGAAGCTCTTGAGTCTTTCGACGACTCCGCACTGGAAGCATCCGCCAAAGATCTGGGCGTTCCGCTGACATCCGGGACGTGAGTGCGCTCCCGCTGGAGGTAACGACTTGTGCCCCAAGGCGACATTGATCCTCTGCTGACAAATGCATGGAGCCGCCGAGGCACTTTGAGGCTCAACGCGTGGCATGACGGCGACACATTCGCCGCACAGCGCACGGGCTACGAAACCTATGCCCCGCTTACCTTGCCGAGCAATAAGGACTGGCAACATCCGGACGTTGGCTGGGGCCTCGTGTTGCCAGACGCACCAGGTCTCGACCGGGATGCATTGGAGCGGGCCGAAGATGCGCCCGAACCGATCCGCTCGCTGCTAACTGCGCGAGCAACTCGCAACACCGTTGCGGGCGGACTCGCGCCGGTACTGCGCTATGACGCCTCCCTGCCGGCCGGAAAATTCCGCCGCTACGATCCCGGTGTACGCCCCCAGACGCTGGATGCATCTGCACATGGCTATGGAACTGGTCTCGGCTGTATTCCACGATACCTTCTGATATATGGCAGCCCTGAAGTCATACCCTGGCATGTGCAATACAATCTGAGTATCAACCGCCATGTCGGTCGGCTGGATCTGACTGATCCTGAGGGGTTGGGCACCTATATCGAAGCCCTGCTTGCAGGTTGGCCCATGGCCCCAGCAAATCCTGCTCGCCCACTGATTTGGTCCGCCCGCAGTAGCGGTGATGTAATGGGCGCGCTAATGCAGCGCGCCGTGGGCGACCGCCTTGATGCTGTTCTCGGCGACGATAAAGACATTGAGATGCACCGCTACCTCAATGGAGAGGCAGCTGTGGGCGAGGCCTTGATTAAAGAGCTGGGTGACTTGTCACCTGGCCTTGTGGTCACCACCAGTCACGGCAACATTGATGTGCACCCCGAAGGACTGGGGCTCGAAACCTTGGGGTCCCTCATTGGCAGCGACAACGAATTGGCTGCGACTGCCGATATAGTTGCGGCGGCCCCCGCGGGGGTGATTTGGTATGCCCATGCCTGCGCGTCAGCCGGGTCCGACCGCCCCTCCACTTTCTCGCAACTGTTCGAGGGCGACCAGGCGGGCGGCGCAGACCTCGCAGCGCTCGCGGACCACGCGGGTGCTCGCGTGGCGCCACTTCCACGCGCACTTCTGGGTCGCAAAGACCCGATCCGTGCTTTCGTCGGGCACGTTGAGCCGACCTTCGCCTGGACCCTCGGTGATCCGGACCGAATGACGGTCCTACCTTCCACTGTCGTCGCCTGCCTCTATACCCGTCTCTACCAGCCCGGCCCTCCGGCGCCGCTGGGATGGGCGCTGGAAGATCTACACAGGGAAGGTGCGAGTTTCCTTGCGGGGCGACAGGACGCGACGCACAGGTCCCTTGGACCGCCACTTTATCGGAAACTCGCGGGCCACGACCGACTTTCCACGGTCATCATTGGGGACCCAGTCGTGGCCCTGCCTAAGGTGGTCTGATGGCGCGTCATGCTCTCATCGTTGGCGTCGGCACCTACGACATCTCCGGCCATGATCTGGACACGCCGGTCGCAAATGCTCGACTGATGGCCGAAGCGGCCATTGCCCTGGGATTTTCTCCCCAAAACATCCACGTCATCGTGTCTGGCGCGAAAGAAGCTGACATCGCGGCGTTTAGGGACCTAGACTTGAACCCTGCGAGCACTAAAGCCACTCGCGCAGAGGTAGAGGACCTCTTGGTAAAAGACCTTGCCTCGTTCGCTCCAACGGAACTTTTGGTGTACTGGTCCGGCCACGGGATCGTACGCGAGGGACAGCGATACTTCCTGTGCGCCGATTATACACGGGATACCAACGACCGCCTTTTTAGCTTACAATTATTCCGAAACCGGCTGACCAGTCGCCTGTTCCAAAGTGTCGAAACCTGCTGGTTCACCGCCGATGTCTGCGGAAGCTCCACGGCGCTGCCAATCGGCACGCCTGGCACGGTCGTAGAACATGACCTTGCTGCTCCTGACTGCCTTTATGCTTTCGCCACCCCCGAGCTTGTTGCGGCCCGAAGCGCGGATGGGCATGGCGTCTTTACCGCACTCCTGTCCAATGTCTTCGCGTCGCTAACAGACCTTCCGACACCCAAAGAGCTTGCAGACAAGATCGAGGCTGAAGCAGCCCTTGGCCAACCTTTCCAACTGGTTGTCGAAGGGCAGTGCGGCGATCAGGCGTTTTCACGGCCGTTGCGGTTGATGGGTACGCCCGCTCCAAGTGGTCTGCCTTGCTACTTGGAAAAACTCTACACTGGTCTTTGCGAGGCTAAACTGCCCCTCAGCGCCGCCGAGGCCGCATATCGCGCGACATATTCAGCACTCGGAAACAGCAAGCTCGCCCTTCGCCCGCTCGAACTGAAGGACATGTTAACCGAACTGGCTCAAACCGGGGACGATCCCGACCAACCCACCCTTTGGCTTGGTGTTTTCGTCGCAGTCTTGAAGGAAAAACTAGGCAGAGACGAGGCCGAAATCCTCGGCGTGCTTCAGGGTTGGCAGGCAGCCGAAATTGGGGGCGACCTAGGGGAACGCGTTCGCCGTAAAAGCCGCCAGATCTTACTGGAGGCCGCGAAGCTTCTTGTTATCGAGGTCGAAACTCGGAGCCCCGACCACCTTGTTGAAGTCCGCACCACACTGCGGGAAGAGGACTTTCGCGCCTGCATCGAGCCTTCCACACTGTACGCAGAAGGTGTCGAGGTGGCGACATGGGACGAAGTGTTTGAGCGGCTAGTCGAAGAGATCGACCACCTACTCGACGCCGAAATCCTCAAATTCAGCATCCACGTGGTGGTGGGCCACGGACTAGAAACCATCGACCTTCATAGGCGAACTTGGGTGGACACTGAAACCGAAGTGACGGCGCCACTTGGCCAAGAATTCGGCATTTTGTTGCACTACATGCCACGGCACTTGCGCAAACCGACTCGGCGATGGCGAGGGGATCACCGCAGCAAGTGGCTGCGTCGCTGTGATCCCTTGCTGAGCGAGGCAGCTGGGAAGGTTGCCGGGTGGGTTAGTGTGACCAAAGCCGAACAGGCTCTCGCTGCCAATACGCTGACGCTATGCTACGTTAGTTTGGCGTCCAGCGCAGGCGATTGCGCCGATGTCGCGAAGATACTTCTGGATCAGGGAGCGCCCTGCATCTACTGGCATGATTCTGCGCTGACGGCAGAAAGGCCTCCCAGTTTGTCCGAAGACCCGGATCGTTTTTATCTTGACAAGATGCGGGACAAAATCAGGGACCTAAGAGCATCACAAGAAGCGCATGGTCCGCTCGTGTGGGACGTAATGCCCTCCCACCTAACGTTGCTTGACGGTGAAGGAGAAGAAGAGAGCCAATGACCAAAGAGACTTGGAAGATTTTCTCCCGCAGCGGTGGTCAGCACGACAAACTGGATGATATTCCGCCGCCGCCGCCGTGGCGTAGGTTCGGAACTAATAGAAAGATTACCCCGGCCGATGACTTGACACAATCGCGAGACATGGACGCCGAAGCTACCCGCGCCGAACCCTTCATCGTATCGGTCGAGATGGAGCTCGCGGTGAACACCGCGCTTTATTTGCGTCGCCCGTTGCTCCTGACGGGCAAGCCTGGGACGGGAAAATCGACGTTGATCGCTAAAGTCGCGCATCAGTTGAAGCTTGGACCTGTTTTGCGCTGGCCAATCAACTCGCGGTCCTCCGTGCGCGAGGGGATTTACGAATATGACGCAGTGGGCAGGTTGCAGTCGGCGGGGGAGCACGGGCAGCCCCCTAGCGTCGACGACTACCTAACCCTCGGACCTCTTGGTACCGCCTTGGCCGAACGCGAACGCCCGCGGGCACTCTTGATCGACGAATTGGACAAGTCCGACCTCGACTTCGCTAACGACCTTCTGAACCTTATCGAGGAGGGCGAATACGTTATACGGGAGCTTCAACGCATCGCAGGCAGTCATAAGGTGCGCGATTTCGAAAACAATGACGTTGATGTGACCAACGGAAAGTTGTGCGCGCAGTTCTTCCCCTTTGTGGTAATGACCTCGAACGGCGAGCGAGAGTTTCCATCTGCGTTCCAGCGCCGTTGTATCCGCCTGTCAATCGCTGAGCCCACAACCGAAGATCTGATAAGAATTGTAGAGAGTCACCTCGACTTTAGCTCTGCAAACCGCGGGGCGTATGCAACGCCGGACGAGCGTGCCGCAAGCAAGAGCGTCCAGACCGAAATCAGTGCCCTTGTCGACCAATTTGTCGAAGACCGACGAAGTCAGGAAATGTCGACCGACCAGCTACTCAACGCCGTTTTCCTAACTGTCGGAGTGCCTCATCGAACGCAGCGCAGTTTCGGGACCGACGAGTTAGAGGAGGTCAAGAAGATCCTCTACCGTTCGATTTCTGGTACCGTGACGTGACGCTAAAGGCATTCATCTCTGCCCTAGCCGACGACGAGGGCCCGCCAGCATTAGGCGAGATTCTAGACGCCTTGTGGCTCGCCGGGTTGGGCGTCCCCCTCACACTTGACTTCGACATAGAGAGGGCGCCGCAGCCCCTGACGCCGGAAGCGTCTGACGAGCAAGAAACAGCTTCAGCAAGGACCAGTGCCGACGCGCCAATTTCCTCTCAAGAAAAAAGCAGGCTGGCAAATGGCGGCACCCAGGAAACGTCACCGGAGGAAAGGGCTGGGGACGCGTTAGACGTATTCGAACGCGGACAGTTTGCACCGGGGGCGGACGGACGTCGAGCGAGCCCCATCATCGCTCCCGCCGCGCACACTATTTCCGAACCACTTCGAATTGCGCGTGCTGTGAAGCCTTTGCAGCGGCAGCGTTTTTCGTCCCGAAGGATGGAGTTGGATGAGGAACGTACGACAGAACTGACGGCGCAGATCCGACTTTCTTTCGGACAGGGAGTGTTTCTTGCGTTGCGGCCGCAGCGGGAGCGATGGTACGACTTGCACTTGATCCTCGAAGACGACCCTTATGCCGAAATTTGGGCGCCGATGCTGCGCGATTTCCGGCGCATTATGTCCGACACCGGTGCCTTCCGATCAGTCAGGCAATGGCGCCTGAGGCTCGGGCCTCACGACTGCAAGGGCACAAGAAGTAATGTCCCTGGTTCTGCGCTGGACGGTCCAGCTTCACAGGACAGAACAATAGTCGATGCTACACTTGAAAGTACTTCAGGTCAGCGCCTGCCGCTTCGGGGTCTAGCAGCCAATCGCGAAACTTTGATTCTCTTTGCCAGCCACGGGGAATCGCATCATTGGCTGACCGGCGTTTATCACGACTGCCTGAAGACATGGGCCAGTGCAAGCCTTGCACTATTACACCTTATGCCGCCCGCGCGTTGGTCTCGCATGGTGCTGGACACGCCACAGGGGATCGCCCGGTCTCACCAACCCGGTGATCCCGCTTCAGCACTAGAGTTTGAATGGTACCTTCGCCCCGAAGAAGACGCTGCAGAGTTGGCCTCCGATCCACCTTTCATATTACCGGTCACTTCAGTAGACCCGCAGATTCTGGGCGCCTGGACATCCATGCAGATGGGCCTTGGACACGGGCATGAGGCATATGCGTTCCGAAATGCCGATAGGGTTCCTGTTTCGGAACTCGAACAACCGCGCAGCGTCGTCCAGGTTGAGGCCACTGCGGCCCGCCGGCGCCGCGCCGAGGCAACCGATGTCGCACTGTCAAATCTGCGCAGGCGATCGCACGACGCCTTCGAACTAGCAATGTACCTTGCCCATGCGCCTTTCACCCTCCCGGTCGCGAGGCTCGTGCAGGAAGTCATGATGAAGCCTGATGGTGCGGCCTTGGCCACGCTCGTTATGAGCGATCTAGTGCGGATCAAGGATGGCGTCATCTCCGATAAGATGGAGATGACGTATTTTGAGCTCACTGAAGCGATCCGTGACGATCTCCTGAGCCGCCTGCGCAGAAGCGATATTGAGACGCTTTGCGTTTCCCTGCAGAACCACCTGTCGGCCAAACTTCGCAGCCTGTGCGACCGGGAGATCTCTTTCGACGTCCTCGTCGAGGATGCCGCTGGTCTCGAAGTCCTCCCAAACTGGGCGCAACCCTTCGCGCGTTTTGGCACCGAGGTCCAACGGGTGGTCCGCAAGGAATCCAAGGCAAAGCCCGCCACCGGCGGAGAAGTTTTGACAACGGAGGTAGGCAGCGAACAGAAAATAATACCGCGCGGTCTATCGCTTCATTGTGGTCTCAACACGATCGATCCCGAGAATTATGGGGGTTGGGGCGGTGCTCTCGCGGGCTGCGAAAACGACGCCATCGCCATGAGGCAGCTCGCAAGCTCGCAGGGTTTCGAAACGACGCTTTTACTAACGCAAGAAGCTATAAAAGACGTGGTGGTATCGAGCGTTCGACACGCAGCCTCCGTACTGAGTGCTGGCGATATTTTTCTATGGTCGTTTTCAGGCCACGCTCAAAGTCGACGTGATACCAAAAGCTCCAGCTCAAGTGCTACACCTGATGGACTCGCGCTTTACGACTCTTGGCTAACCATCGACGAACTTTACGAGCTCTGTTCCGAATTTGAGTCAGGTGTTCGTATCCTCATCGTCGCAGATTCTCACGCCGGCGCCCTTGTCCGACCTTCTGAACTCTCGGAGAAGGGGTGCTCTGCCATGGTACTACTCCTGAGCGCATGCGGGGAGGATCAGTTTGCTCAGGACGGTCCGGAATACGGAGTCTTCACAGGAGCACTATTGAAAGTCTGGGGAAACGAACAGTTTACGGGAGGTTACTCGGGTTTCCGCGATGCAATAGACGCCGAAATGGATGCCCCACGGCAAACGCCGAGCCTTATCTTCTTTGGAGCAAACATTAACGATTTCCTCGACCAGACGCCGTTCACGATCTTAGCAGATATCGACAACTCATCTCTCGACGCAAACGTCGAGACCAGCTTACCGAAGTACAATGACAAAGATAAGGTGGAATCAGAGGAGGAGCAAGATGTAAATCAGCATAGCAATAGCGCACTTGCCCGCTTGGACAAAAAATCATTTGGTGCTCTGCTTCGTCTCTGCTCAACCAATATTGATCTGAGCCCTGAAGATATCGAAGATAATTTATGGCATCAGATCAATGAACCCGAAATTCTAAAGATTACAGAGGATCGCAGAATTTGGTTCGAGCACTCCAATATACAACGTTTCAGTATGGAATTCGTAGGCAAACCATATCTTGGCCTTACGATTTTATGGGTGGATGACAATCCGGGAAATAATACCGAGTTTGAGATTACGTTGGCAAAAGGTGGAGCAAACATCAGGACAGAACGCAGTACCGAAGCTGCACTTGCTGACTCAGAGTTTCTTCAGAGATGTGACTTGGTCCTTAGCGATATGTCGAGAGAAGGGGACGATACGGCCGGCTATGAATTAATTGCCGCTTTGCGAAACAAGAGACCCTCTCTGCCAGTTATCATATTTGCCGGCTATACCTTATCTACTCCCTATCGCAGAAGGGAAGTTGTAACTTTTGGTGCATTCGGTGCGACAAATCGATCTGTAGAACTCATGGAACTCGTTGACCGAGCTGCCCTTGCCACGACCCTCAAAAAGGGCTCACCTGCAAGGATAGCGATTGAAGACGAGATTCTCCAAAAACTTCCCAAAGTTAGCAGAGACATTGAGGAAATTCCCGAAGGTGAGTTCTGTACTCTTGAAGAGATTTACGACTTTTTGTCGGATGAAGAAGAGTTACTTCCATCAGAAAAAATCATTGGTAACCTTGTATTTTTCCAGACAGAACGCCAGAGATCTTGGCTAATTGCAACAACAAGGCGCCTTCTATTTTTGCTAGATGATCCCGACACACGCGACGGCCGTTTTTTGGTTCAGAGGAGATCTCCCGTCGCAGAGTCTTTCGCGGTAAAGGCGAGTGAAAACGCCAAGGGTTCTCCAGTCGTGAGAATCGGAAATAACAATCTCGAGCCAGCTTGGTTCTATAGCGCTTCGCTTTTTGAGAAGCCAAGTGACATCGAAACAGCCATTCGTTCGCTGGTACAAAACGCTATGACTGCGGTTGAGAGAACAAATGGTACCGTAGCTAGCGGGAAATCGAAGTCGGCCTCAAAAAATGAGAGCAAATCGAATACCGAAGATACTCATCGCGATGAAGAAGAAGTAGAATTCGGTGACACTTCTCGAAATGATACCGATGGTTTTTCTGAAGCGTTTGGCAATGAGCGCATAGTAGGCGATACTGAGGATCGGTCGTACCTACCAATCACACAAGTGAAGGAAATTGCAAAGCTTGCCAATTCGGTCGGTAGAATCCGCGTAGGCTCTTCGGGAACCATTCATACAGGCACAGGTTTTCTCATTGGCGACGGGTTATTTATTACCTCGGCACATGTTGTACCTAGTCTAGAGGTTGCTATGGCGGCGGAGGTAGATTTTGCTTTTCAAGCTGGTTTGGATGAGTCTCCTGTGCCTGTTGTTCGTTTCAAGCCAGTACCTAACAGGCTATTCATAACCAATCGCGATTTGGATTACAGTATATTCTCGTTGAACTACGTATCTATAGATTCCTCACGTAATATTTCTGAATTTGGATCACTAGAAAGTAAATTGACTGAACACGAAGAACTGACCACTGGTACAAAAGTAAATCTAATTCACCAACCAGCAGATAGTCCAATGGTCGCAAGCATTGAATTTGGATCAATTTTGAATATTGAAGATTTTGTGTTCCACTACGACCACGCGACTGTACTAGGCTCAAGCGGAGCTCCAGTGTTTAACGAGGGACTAAAAGTTATTGGATTTCATCACGCCGCTGTATCGGGGCCCGATGGTAGAATGGTAGGTGAAGCTGTTCGATGGGTAAGAATTGCAGAGGATATCAAGAAGAGGATCAGTGGCTTAGAAAGTAACAATATTCAGAAATTGAGATCTTTGATTCCAGAGTGACCTGAGACCCCAGAACTCCCCCAGATTGGTGTAGAGTCTGTCGCAATCAGGAGACGGACGGCATGAAGCGTTCAAGGTTCACAGAAGAACAGATTATCGGCATTTTGCGGGAACAGGAAAGCGGGCAGAAGACGGCTGACGTTTGCAGGCGGAATGGGATCTCTGAAGCTACCTTCTACAAGTACACGGCCAAATTCGCCGGCATGGATGTATCCGATACCCGCAAGCTGAAGGCACTTGAAGACGAGAATGCGAAGCTCAAGAAGCTTTTGGCTGAGGCCATGCTCAACAACGCCATGCTGAAGGACGTTGCTTCAAAAAAATGGTAACGCCCGGCGCAAGGCGGGAAGCTGTGGCTCATCTGTGCTCCGGGCACGGCGTGAGCCAGCGTCGGGAGTGTGCTGTCTTGGCAATTGACCGGTCGAGTGTTCGCTATCGAAGCCTGCGACCGGAAGATGCAGATCTGCGTGAAGCCATGAGGCAAGTTGCCGGAGAGCGCTGGCGCTTCGGCTACAGACGTATTCACCTGATGCTGGAACGTCAGGGTACGCCAGAGCCTGTTCTAGGCTATATCCGGGCACCTCAAACGCAATCACAGCGTAGCCACCTTCTGTTTTAACGAAACCGGTAAAAAAGAACTGTCTCCCCGAGTATGCACCAAACAGATTTTTTGCATTTACGGTCCCACAAATTTTCCCACCTACCCCGCACATCTTGCGTGTAGTGAAGCGGAACGCTGGTGTAATACTCGACTAGTATATGCACGCTATGGTAGAATGATTCGGCTAAATCGATTACGGAGGGAAACAATGGATAATTACCACGTCACAAAAGACGGTAAGAAATGGAAGTTAACAAAAGAAGGTTCTCAGCGAGCTTCAAAAACTGCGGATACAAAACAAGAGATTATTCAAGAAACTCGCGATTTTATGGAAAGCAGAATTGGATCTGTGAAAATCCACAAAACTGATGGAAAAATTCAGGAAGAACGTACTTATCCCAGAAAAGTAGACCCCAGAAAAACGAAGGGATAAATAATTGACCAAAGACAAAATACAGGGGAGCTTAGATCTAAGTCGCGTAGAAACATTAAAATTTACCCACTCACTTTATTACCAACATGTAAAAACCAGCATTGGCGTTTTGTCTCACCTTGCTCTAGAAGCAGGGGATTGGGTCTTTAATGCTGTTGGTGTGAAAGATGACCTCTATGAAGTTACAAACGAATTGGGAGTTCGTTTCTTAGCAAAGCTTCAAGATGGCAAAGGCAGCAAAAAGGGAACTTACGAGATAAAAGGCTGTGTTGAGCGCGCAGACAAATCAGACGTTTCATTCTTTGACAAGGTGAACATCAACGGGGCCGGTGCGAACGGGCGGAGACTCCGGTCTGCCCAATTGGGTGCAATCTATTCCTTACTTTCACACTGGTCTCTTTCGAAAGAAGTGGCAACTGTAGTTCTTCCTACTGGAACTGGAAAAACAGAGACCATGCTTGCAACCTCTCTCGTTGACCAAGCAAAACGCACCCTTGTCATTGTTCCTACCATTGATCTCAAAGATCAAATTGCGGAAAAATTTTCAAATTGGGGAATGTTAAGAGAATTGGGCGTAATTCCAAACGATGCGCCCAACCCAAAAGTACTTGTATTAAACAAAACACTTAGCAACAAAAACGACGTCGAAATTTTGGAAAAAGCAGACGTCGTGGTATCGACGCCAGGTTTGCTAGCCAGATCACCTTTGGAAGCTCAAATTGAACTAAGCAACTTGTTCTCTCATGTTTATTTTGATGAGGCTCATCATGTTGTCGCAAATGAGTGGAACAATTTAAAAAATCTTTTCAAAAAATCAAAAGTAGTCCAGTTTACAGCCACACCTTATAGAAATGATCGACAACCAATCGAAGGAAAAGTTGTCTACAACTACCCTCTGTCTCAAGCTCTTCAAGATAACTGCTTCTCAAAAATTTCACTCGTTGCTGTAGAAGAGAGACACCCAAGAAAAAAAGACAAAGCGATTGCAGATGCTGCAATGAAGCGGCTGCTCGATGACCGAAAAAACGGTTTTAGCCGACACAAGATTATGGCTCGCGCAGATAATGCAAAAGAAGCGGATGCATTATTTGTGAAGTATCAAGAATGGTTTCCAGATGAACGGATTGTCGTAATACATTCAAAAACAGCGGGGAAAAAGGAATTAATTAAAGAAATAAAGCGTGGTCTATATAATATTGTCGTTTGCGTAGACATGTTAAAGGAAGGATTTGATTATCCCGATTTTAAGATTGCCGCAGTACACTCTGTACACAAATCTTTAGCTGTCCTTCTCCAGTTTATCGGTAGGTTCACTCGACCCCAAGACGGGCTTGGCGATGCCTCGTTTATTGTAAATTATGCCGAAGAAAAAATTTCTGTTGAGTTGGAGAACTTGTTTCAAGAGGGGTCTGGTTGGGAAGAAGTTATTAGCGAGATCGCAGATGCCAAAAAGGCCGAAGCCGAGTCTTTTCTCTCTTTTCTTCAAGGATGCGCACCATTCTCTGGATTCGATTCTCCGGACATAGAGTTAAACCCTAAACTTGTTTATCCAGCTCTGAGCTGTCTTTGCTTTAGCTGTGAAAGCGTAAATTGGGCAAATTTTAAAGACGCGTTTAACTTGAAGCAATACGCGCTATCCCAACCGTATTTTAACTCCGAAGAAAACATCTTTTACTTTACCACCCAAAAAAGGGAAAAGGTGAAGTGGGCACGCACTGAAAAAATGAGAGACCAAACTTGGGACCTTATTGTCATGCATCACAATCAAGATAAACAGCTACTTTTTGTCGGGTTTTCAGAAAAAAGGCTCGATGTCCGTAAACTGGTTGATAAGATATCTGGGATAAAGGCATCTCCTCTGAATGGTGATTGTGTGTTTAGATCGTTTGACTCAATCAAACGACTTAGCATCGTGCATGCAGGCATCTTTAAGCCTGCCAATCATCTACATCGATATTCTCGCCTAAGTGGCGCAGATGTAACAACTGAGCTTGAACGATGGAAAGCGGGCGCCCGATGTCAAAAATCTGACTTTGTTGGCGTAGGTTTTAGGAATGGCTTTCCAGTGAGTGTTGGTGCCTCTGTCAAAGGCAAGATCTGGAGTCCTGCTCGAGTAGGAAATCTAAAAGAATGGAAAGAATGGTGCCTAGAAGTAGGACGCTTAGTTACTGACACAAAAATAGATTCTAACCAGTTGCTTGAAGACTCTGCTTCAAAGATTCAAATAGATGATTATCCTGAAGATTTGATCGTATTGGCAGCTGATTGGGCAGAGAATCTTTATGACAGGATGCATAAACTTACGCTTGAGACGCCTTCCGGTCAGTCATTTATGCTGTCCGAAGCTAGTCTAAGATTTTTGGCGTCGAAAGGAAAAAAAGCTGACTTTACGCTCGTAATTCCGGACCAAGAAATTTCATTTTCTATTCTGTTGGGCGGGGAAAGAGGTCATGAAGTTCTCGGTATCGACGACTCCCCAATAAAAATTGAGGGACTGAAAAGCGTAGCATTATCTCTGAAGCAATTTTTTCAAGAAAATCCGCCAACAGTGTTTCTGCTAAATGGGTGCACAATTTCGGGATGCATTCATACTGACTATGGGGAAAGCGGGACACAGATTATCCCTGAAGAACGGCTTGAAATCCTTGATTGGGAAGGTGTCGATTTTAAGGTTGAATCCTTATACAAATCTCGCACCAAGCGCGATGCATCTATTCAAGAATACATGATGAAACACCTTCTTGATGAAGGTGCTAGGGTTGTATTCAATGATGACAATGCTGGCGAGTCCGCGGACATTGTTGCAATTTTTTTAGATGAAGAGCGGGTCAAATTCAAAATCGTTCACTGCAAATATTCAAAAGATAAAGCAGGTAGAAGACTCTCAGATCTGTACGAAGTTTGCGGACAAGCAATTGTATCTTTACGCTATAAATGGAAACCAGAAGAGCTTTTGAAACATATGGCTCGTAGGAACTCGACGGGCATCTTAAAGGGCTTAAGGTTTTTCTATGGAGACTTAGAAGACCTCGAAGAAATCAAAAAAGCACTCAAATATTGTAATGTCGTATTTGAGTTTGCGATCGCTCAGCCCGGTGTAAGCTCTTCTGACCTCTCATCGGAAATGAAAACATTGCTGGGCTCTGTGTATTCTACAATAGCTGAAATGACCGAAACTAGACTTCATTGTTACTTTAGTTCCTAATACAGGAATGGTTTGCCTCACTTTTCTAACTCAAGAAAATAGTCCACGGTTACAATGTGCACCTCGGTTAGCCTTACAGCGAACACCCGGCTCTCGCCCATCCCGCTATATGCTGCATCAGAGTTCAATGTCTGCTTTTGAACTCATTCTTCTATGCGGTGAACGACCGGGATTGGCGCGCAAGCCTGCCACGCTCGACACCAATGCAGTGTGACTCGATGCTCGCTGTCGGTCGATACTGCAGTCAGTGGGCGGGGCCGCTGGATCGCCTTGATCAATTGTAGACAAATTCCCACGGCCCGCGCTCAACTATTTCGTAGCAAACAGACCTCTCGCCTCCTTCTCTCCTGCTGATCCTTTGACCCAGCTCCATGGCGCGCGCGGCTTGTGCAGCTTCGCCAATTCTGAATGCTTCTTAGGGTCACGAGCGGCGGTGCGAAGGCGTTCGCGGGCTTCACGCCGGTCGAGCTTCAATTCGACGCAGAGCTGCTTGAGGGTGATGATGTCGGACATTGATCGTCTCCTTAGGTTCAAGACGATCTTTCTAATAAGATGCCAAGACAGAGCTTGTCAGGAAAAAGCCCGCACCATCTTTAGATTTTTCAATTCGCCTGCTATCTCTTTTCTCGACGCGAAAGACGCATTCGCGTTGGGGCGTGGAAACCCCTTAGTGACTTAGGCCGTTTATCGGCTGAACACCTTTGACCTATGGTCGGGGTGCCTGTGCTATACAACAGGCCCTCGGCTGAAGGTACAGGGATCGTGTCACTACGATTTTCCAACACCCCGATCACCAGTCAACGCGAGGGCGCTCGCTGACCGGGGCGAAAATGCAAGCCGACACACCTGAAGGTAAGCGGGTGCTCGAGCCAAGTAAGCTCATTGAGCCAGTTGATGTTTTAGCATTCCTCGACACCCACAAGTATACGCACGGATTGTATGGATGGTGGTTCGATGAATCATTGCCGGAAGTCCCGCGAGATGGCTGTTACGAACTCGAAGGCAAGCACCTGTTATACGTTGGCATCGCTCCGCCAAAATCCAAACCCGTCAGGCCAGGCTCAGCCACCCCACTTCGACTTCGACTTTGGCGCAATCACATACACGGGTCTGTTCGGAGTTCTACGCTGCGCCTCTCGCTTGCAGCGCTTCTCAGAAACGATCTCAAGCTTGAATTCTTTCGCGACACTGGAAAACGTCTAAAAATGGCCAAAGAACACGAAGCAAAGCTTACTTTATGGATCGAGGACCATGCTGGGCTTTCGATGGTGAACCACGATGCACCACGGGAGTTGGAGGCAGCATTGGTTAGAAACGGCCCTCCACTCCCTCTAAACCTAAGTATGTCGACGCACCCATTTAAGGATACGCTTAGCGCGCTCAGAAGCTCGCTTGGTCGACGTTGATGGCAAAAGAGATAATCACGCCAAAGAGCGAGTTTTACGTGCGACCCGTAACTCTAACTGGCACTATGTTTTGAAGGCACACCTCGAATTCTGTCCTTTTTTCGTTGAATTTGGCCAACACACCAGAACTAACGAGCGCTACTTGAACTGCGAACATGTTGCGAAAACAGGAAAGCTGCCGCCCGGCAATAGCGAACAAACCACTGGCTTTGAAAAAACGAATACTTCAATGTTACAAATGAGTTGTCTAGCTCACGCCGAGATTTGCCCATCCAATAAATCGCGATCAATGAACCATTTACTTCGGAGTAAGAACCCGCGGACCAGTCCGTCAGCCGCGACCATTCTTTCGGCGCCGTAGCTCGAAGCCATATGCTGCCCGACAAAACTCTTGGAAATAAGATAAGGATTGCTTTCTAACGCAAGGTTCAAAGTCGCTCGGCATGTTGTCTCGTGACAGTTCATCAACGACCACGAAAACGCTTTTTGTAAAGCCGTCAATTTCTCCATTCTTGAGACCGGCGGTCTGTGCCCAATCGGATTGTGTCTTTCTATGATTTACATGGGCGGTCACGTTGTTCCGGTAAATCGAGATCTTTTTCCTTAATTGAAAGCAATTCTCACACTCCTGTAAAGCCGTTGGAGAAAGTCGCAAGGATTGGTCCTTCACAACGTGATGAAGCGAGTACGACTTATCTCCCGTCTCAATAAGTGTGTAACAAGATGTCATAAGGCTTACGCTGAGTAGATTTCTTAAGTTGCAATACCCGAGGTAAGCGGGGTGATCACGCTCTTCAATTCGCCAGTTAGAAAAGTCTCGCTCAGCTATCTTTAAAATCCTCCAAGATGAAATCGCCGAAGTTGCGACTTCATCCAAAAGCAGCACCTTTTCTTCGACCGAAAGCATTGCGATTTGCCCAACCCGTTTCGTTTCTGTTTTTCGATGCGCCGAGTCGTAGACGCGGCAAGCAGAAAAGCTAGCAGGTATTGACCTTAGCCAGTTCACTGCCGTGCACATTCCCCAGAATTCAGTTGCTATGCTCGCTTGACACCCAATCACGACATCGACTGTTTGCATGGATTTCAGACCACATGAAACGCTTCGACAAATTTCTCTGCCGGCGACAATGACGGGCTAACATTTAGTAAGCGTGTCGGCCTTGATGACCCCAACCAGCTCAGATAGGCGTTCGTGGAACCTATCGGCCACGGGGATAGGTCGGATGGGTCAGATCGCCAATTCTCGTGACTGACATTCTGGCAACCTGGCGGTCTGAGATTCGAAGCAGAACTTTTCAGGTTGCCAGATTGCCAGAATTCCGCTGCGCATCGTTGGCACTCTGGCGCGCTCAAACAAAACACCACAGCGAGTGCCGAGACGCTGTTGTCCATACCCCCGTGGTCACCGATCGACGGGTAATCGCCAGACCCATTTTCGCTTTTGTTGCTCGACAATGACATTCAGCTTTGACTTAGCGCGATCGAGAGTACGTTTTTTGATTCCCTCATTCTCGGCCTTTTCGAGCAAATATTTTGCCGGCATGGGACCGTTCGCCAATTCGGCGCGCAAGAACTCGAAAGCAGTCCTGCGAGGGGGCGGTCCTTCCCCGTTGTCGTCTCTGCCGAGATCGTCGATCGAGATATCGCACTGCCCGCGCCATACGATAACGGGCAGGTCTTCTCCGTCCCGTTTGACGACCTCATATACCCAGCTTTTGCTCTGTGTTGTAAGGTTCCACTTTAGATGGACCATGAGGCGTAGATCTGGATTATCGGGATGTTTCTCGATACGCATTGCCGACCTTGCAAAGCCGATGACATCAATCCCACCTGCACCCTGATAAATTTGCTTGTCGCGCTTGGTCTTCGTTAGGTGCCGGATCAAGAGCACCGCAGCGTCGGCTGACTCACCGATTTCATTCAACTCGCCCATGATGGCGCGAATTTCATTCGGGCTGTATGCATTCCGGTCAGCAGGCACATAGTTGAACAACGGGTCAAGAACGATGAGACCGGGCTTCCGACGTTTCACCAGCGATCTCAAAGTCTGAAGTCCGTTGTCGTCCATCGCCGAATACTTTTCCTGCACCCAAATCTTATCGGGATTGCCTCCGAGCGCTTTGATGCGTGGACTAAACGTGTAGTGGTACGAGTCCTCGGTGGTGCAATAAACGACGTCTGTTGGCCGTATGCGCTTACCGGTAGGTAGCTTCGTACCCGTCGTCAGTGAGGCTGATAAGTGCATGAGCAGATAGGATTTTCCTAGTCCAGGATCACCCTCGACCACGGTAGTCATGCCGAACGGGATAAACTGATCCCAAAACCAATTGATCTTCTTCGGTTCGTATTCGCTCAGTCGGCGAAAAGCTGGTTCTGGCTTTTTCATTTTCCGCCCTCCAGCTTGCCAATCACCCGAGAAAGTTCATCGTTCAACCTCTGAATATTCTGTCCGTGCTTTTCAACGAAATAGGGACTATCCCAGAGCACTGCAGCAATCTCATCACTTGACGCACCAGCCTCGTGAAGGCCCGCGATGATGTGAAAAATCTGAGCGGAACGGTTTCGGGCATAAGCTCTCCGGTTTTGGATCAGAGCCCGCACCTTTGGGTGCAGGTTTTTCCTGTATCTTTTGAGCACGGACAGCCGATCATGTTTATTGGGATTAGCATCGACGTCAGCAAGTTTCGTTGGCCAACTGCGACGTGCCGATTTTAAGGGCATGGGGCGGGATGCGATATTCGTCCAGTCGCAATGAACCAATTGAACCAACGGCTCATTATATTGACGCTTGTGGTTGATCGAGCCCGGTAGGCGCAGCATTTTGGTCGCCGACCATCCATTTCGGTCGCCACCATGTCGATATGCGAGTGCCTCCGAAAACTTTTCTGCCTCATTCGCAGAATGTGTTTCGTCCCATGCCCAAATCGCTTGATAGCGATTGGGTGACGTCGTCCAGACCAAACTTGGCCAAGGATCGTACTGGAAGGGATCGCTATCGTCGACGTCACACCAGCCAAAGCGTGTCGGTAACGCGTATTGCTGTTTGCGCCGAGGTTTGGAAAATGGATTGGCGCAAAAGTACTGATCATAATCCCAACGGGAATATCTGGTCAGCAGCTCGCTTATTGCGGGGAACCCGGTATGGTATTTTACAGCTTGCTCAATCCATTTCCCTGTGGCGACCTCTTTGAACCCAAAGAACGCGTAAACGGGATCACCAATGTTATCCCAATAGTCCCAAAAACCTTGCAGAAAATGGTATTGGCTACCAACGACAGCATCGTCATCTTCGAGATCACGAAAAATTCTAGCTGTATTATTCGGGTGCTTGTTTGGTTTGTAAGCAGTCTTTTTCGTCATGAAACTTCCAACTGGGTGTTAGGCCAATCACAGAGCACAGAGAGGCACTGCGCGCTGAAAAGCACGTTGCGATTGGCGGAAGTTGTGGGGGATGAGAGGCTAAAACGCCCCTCGGTTAGAAGGGATCTGCGTAGTGCCAATTGGCCCGTTCTGCCTTTCTTGCGTCGATCCATGCCATAATCTCGGCGCGGTCCCAACAGACTGAAGCAGATGCCAGACGAACCCTTCTGGGAAATTTACCTGCCGCTTCAAGGCGAAGCAGCGTTGAATTTGACTGCCAAATTCCCAGAGCCTTGAGGTCGTCTCTCCGCAAGAAGAGTAACTTGGCTGGGTTATTTGCCTTTGTGTTATCCATCAAAACCTCCTTGTTTGTTTGGAGGTCATTCAAATACTCAGGTCTTGAGCTCGAGTCGTTGAGGAATAAATCGCATTTATTTCTCGATTTTGTACTCTCGCATCAACTCGATGACGATCGGGCGCACCTGATCGGGCCCAGCAGGTTGAGCATCGACCTTCCCTTGCCAATCGCAAGCGGCATTGATCAACGCGGCTTGGACCTTTGTTGTGTCCTGGAGAATAGGAGTATTGCTTTCGAGTTGGGCTCTGCACCAGCGTTCGACCTTATACAATTCGTATTTAGTCTTTGCACCACGTGTTTCTATTCTATTAGCCAAGTATTCAATCAGGTCCTTAGCGTCGACCGTTAAATCAATCTGCCGCGACACAAGTCGACCCACCGTTGAATATCTCACGCAAATATTGTCAAAATCTTCGATGGTTAAGGAACGGTCAATCTGCTTTGTACCAAGCCCCGGCGCTTTGATGTTTCGCATTTGCCCGAGAAAGTACTTAACGTCATTTCTCATAAGAACTTTTCGAAGTTGGTGGATAACCTGATCCCGCCTGTATTCCCGAGAGCTTTTTCGCCTCAACGACGCAGGTCTACGCAAAGGAGGATTAACAGGGAAATCGAAATTGGACGCCTCTCGAGCGGTGGTTTCATAAGGCATTTTGTCAGCCTCGGTAAGCGCCTTAAACTCGGTCCAATGCCAACCAACAGGAAAGAGGAAATACCCTATGAGGTTCGCTGCGGGACGAAGTCTAATTTCCCACTCATCTTGGTGCCAATCATCGATTTCGCGCCAGACCCTTGGGAATGGAAACCTGGTAATTGGATCAGATTTTCGGCCCATTGCCCCAGCGCTTCGCGTTTTTCGTCCAGATAGGCGTGCCGATTATAGGTCGCCGCTACACCTGACACTATACCCGTCTTGTGGTTCAGCACTGCCTCGATGATATGAGGCTGAACACGCATCATCGCCATGTTCGTCGCCATTGTACGCCGTAGATCGTGAAAGCGCCAATCCTCGGCATCTAGGCCGACTGCTTCATCAAGGCGCTGTTTGAAACGACCAAACCCAGATATAGGTGTCACACCATTTGTGGTGAAGACCAGATCGCTTCCTTCAAGTCTTGGAACCGAATTCAGGATCGAGATTGCCAAGGATGCCAATGGAACGATATGCGATGTGGCATTCTTGGCGCGCTTGGCAGGCAACGTCCAAAGACGTTTCTCAATATCAAGCTCAGACCAGCGCATTCCAGAGACTTCACCACGGCGCTGGCCCGTCAGGATGAGTAACCAAAGGAATTGCGCGAAAGGATATCCCTCAGATTCGCCGGCATGCCAGCAAGCGATCAATTCGTCATCGCTCAGCACGCGATCACGCGCAATTTCCTTCGTAGGAGGCCTAAGACCGGTCACAGGCGACATTTCGATCATACCGCGATCAACACACCAGTTCATTAGCTTTTTGACCGCAGCTAGCGCCCTATTCGCTCTAAACGGTGCCCCACTGGCAACTATCACATCAAGCACGCGCACGATGTCAGCACGTTTGACTTGGTCGATTGGGCGAGTATTTAGGCGACTAAATTTCTCGAGAATACGTTCAGTGCCTTTCCAATCTTTGGTTCGTGGCCTCGCGTACAGCTCTATGAACTGCGGAACAACCTCACCGAAGGTTGGGACGACCTGTTTCTCGTCCGAAGTTGTCTCGTCAAACTGACCAAGTTCAATGTCTCGCAGAATGCGCCGCGCTTCATCACGAGCATCATGCAAAGAGAGGATTGGCCATGCACCGATCTTGATGCGTTTCATGCGACCATTGAAACGCTTTGAGACGTAGAACACTTTCCTGCCGTTTGATGAGACACGAACATGCAGGCCAGGCAGCAGCAGATCATGGACCTCATATCGCTTGCCGGTCGCAGGTGGCAATGCTTCGATCGTCTTAGGTGTCAGGCGCTTTTTCATGACGCTGAATGTAAGATTGAAAAGTCCGCGTGTCAGGGTATGGTTTGGGGCGCGTTGGGTAGCAGAGCACTCTAAGAACAGAACTAACCTATGAATGCGCAAAATCGGCAGAGCAGGTCAGCTGGCATATCGATAAGCCCGCTTACCGTCCTAACATTGGTGAGCCCTTGGCCACGTGTGGATACGCTCCGTCATCTCGCGTCGGCGACTAAATCAAGGCAATCAGGTGGAAGAACGATCTGTCTGCGCCAAAGCATGGAGTTTTTTAAGATGACCACCCAACGCCTAAGGTTCTCGAAGTGCATCTAATTTGCAAAATCAGGAAGTTGTGCTGCGTTAAACGTCGTCGCCTAAAGTGCAAAAACACCAATTAGTGGCCTCGCCCCCTTAATTCTCAGCAAAATTGGCACATCCAAGTAGTCTAATTTAAAGTTGCAAAAAAACACTTGTATTAGATAATACCCTCCTTTAACAACTTTTGATTGATAGCGGTAACGCACGGGCATGGGGGCAAGCATGGGTTTACGCGAATTTGTTTTACTATGCGCAGGTGTGTTTTGTTTGTCAGGGTGCGCTTTTACGCCAAAGGATTTCGAGGATGTGCCAAGGCTTCCTCTGAACTACGGTGTCAACCTAGCTAGTGTGATTTACTCGATTCAGTGTGAAGTTTCCGAGGCGATTACTGCGCGCGAAATAGCAGAGCCTGATGAGCCTGATCCAAACGATTTCCTGTTGAATTTGCTTGCGACAGCTGCTTTTGAAGTAGAGGTTGAGCGGGTTATCGACGCTAGCGGAAAGCCAACATTTCTCATTCCGTTCTCAAATTTTGAACTCACGGGAAACCTTGGCGTCGAGCGGAAGGGAAAAAGGCGAATCACAACAGTTGTTACTTCACCACTACTATTGGTGAATAAACAGAAAATCGAAGAGATTAAGCAAAGTGAAGGAGAGATCAACTTCTCGTGTAACGACAAAGGTTATCTCCACAAGGCGGAGAACGCACTCGATTCAGACACACAAGTAGTTAGAATTCGTGGCGCATTGGGTTTGCGCGACTGGATCTTATCGATAAACAAAGGCCTGACCGCGATAAGCACAGACCCGGTTAATCTGTCATATATTGCGCTTTTCGAAGTCACATATGATGGCTCAGCTGGCGCAACATTTATGGCGTCCGACGCGTTTCAAGATAGTTTTGGAGGCTTTGTCGGTCTTGGTGCTTCAAGAAAACTAAAGCACCTCCTCACTCTGTCGACCGTCAAGAAAAAGAAACCTACTCCTTCGATTGGAAAAAAAGCTGCTGCCCTGGAAACAGAGTTAAGTCTAAGAAATCTGGAGCTTCAAAATACCTTTCGTTCTCAGGGCATGCGCGAATAAATCTTTATTGGCCGTTCTGCGGAAAGCACACATTTGCGGATGCCTGAAAATCAAATTTCACGCTGAACGTGTAACTGGTTAAGAAAGAAGCCGGCTCAACTGTTTGGCCACCACCAAGGTTTGGATATGATCCGGTTTGGCGTTTCATCGAGCAAAAGGAACCCTCCGCCACGGCCCTTCACAAACCAGGCAATGCCGAAAAGCGCGAGGCCAGCCCAACCTATCCCGTTGTAAGCGAAGAATCGCCGGTTTATGAGGATTAAGTTTTATGGGCAGCCGATCCCGACGAGATGAGCTTGGTCTGTGGACTTATCGCATGGATTTTGTAGCAATGGATCTCGTGATTGAGGGCAAAAAAGCTGAGCGTGCTGCTTCCGAAGAACTGAAGTAGGAAACTACGCTTCGTTGAACGTCGTTTAATCGGAAACATAGTCATTCGCGGTACCTTGAATGTCGCGAATGCGCTCGTTGCGATCAACCTCTTTCTCGCTGACAGGATCGCTAACGTCCCAGTCCGCCAAGAGGCTCATCAAGTCGTCAGGCAATACCAGATCGTAGGTATCGCGCATGTAGAAATAAACTCGTGCAATATCGCCACGAATGTCGTCAGCTGGTTCAGTAACCTGAAGGTCGCGATCGCTCTCAAAATCACAGCCGCCAAAGCGACGTGGTTCACCTGGAATCACACCATATGCAAAGTCGTTTCTTATAGCGTTTAACTCACCGATTGCGGGCGTAAGGTTGATTAGGTCGTTGTGAGCACGTTTGAATCTTGGGTCATTTGCCTGACAACAATCTCGCGCGTCACCGCAGGTTGCTTCATCTTTGACCCAACAAGAAGGACCAACGTGTAATTCGGCAATCCAGAAAGCAGGCATGATGTGCTCTGCTTCGGTCCGCTGCGCTCTGACGGTATCGTTCGCCGGTACATAGCCGCAGCTTGCTCGATCAAAACTTCTGTTTTCTAGATCGAGATCGCAACGGCAGTAGAAGGAGTATTGATCCTTAACATGTGCGTAGAGCCTACGCTTGGCAGTCGCAAACGAGCCCGCGTGACTAGGTGTGCGAATCCATGAAGTGGCATAGGCCGAAAACGACGCGAAAAATCCCATCTCCTCAGGCGGAAGATAGTCGTAATCCGGATCGGAAGTACCTCCATCGGCAAACGACCGACCAGTCCAAAAGACAACCGTTAAAAGGAAGATTGCTCGCACGACGCGTTCGTTAAAGATGGGCCGTTTCATCCTACCCCTGTTTGATATTCCATGCCGCCCGCGGAGGACGAGCAAATTCTATCAGCGAACTCCTTTAGAGGCATTCAGGTTCCACCCTAAAAGGTTGAATGGCTCTGATCGCTACTCTAAGGTGAAAACATTAAACGACAAAAGTGTCAGTTAGTAATTCTAGGAAAGACATACCATGAAACTATTGCACATTTTTTGGGTCGCAACATGCTTGGCTGCTACCAGCGCGTTCGCTGATACACCTCAGATCGTGACCTGGAACATAAACGGTGGGGAGCAGGACAAAGACATATTGGCGACCAACGCGCTCGAGATGATGCACGACATAGGAAGCTTTGATGTGTTGGTGCTTCAGGAAGTTGTATCTTCGCGTCAAGTCGCAGAAATTGCCGATGAGATCGGGTTCGATCATTGGGCCATCAGCGACTTTTCTCCACCAGTGGAAACGACCGGGCATTGGCCGAAGTCATTGGAAGTCGCGATCATAAGCCGTACACCATTTGAGAAAATCGCCGAGTGGGATACATCGGTCGACGGGTATGACCCAAGAGCGTCCAATGAAGACTGGCCGACGGAATCTCTCGATCTCGGCCTTACGATCAACGGCAGTGAACGCCCCTCGCGCGGGTTTCTGCGTGTAGATCTCGCAGATGGCCTATCAGTCTATGCCGCACATTGGAAATCGTCCGGGGGCGCAAAGGGTGACGATGATCTGAGCAATGCCGCGAAGCGTGAGAACAATGCACGCGGACTGGCTGCTGATGCCTCGGCAGTGTTGCAGAGCGGGCGAAGCGTCGTGATTGCTGGAGACTTCAATATTCAGCCGATTGGAAAACACGTCAGGGTTGGATCCAATGTTGCCGAGGATTGCAAGCCTAGTCTAAATGACTGCGGGGCTGGAGGACGCGATGGTTACGACGACAGTATGAAAATCCTGTCAGAGATCGGTTTCGGGTATCGGTTGCTGTCTGCGGAGTTGCCCCCCACCTATCTCGCCGGAAATTTTGGCCCTGGCGCAATCGACCACATCGTCGTTGCAGGACCATTAGCCAACAGTTTTCCGAACGCTGAAACCGTGTCGGTCGCAAGAAACAGGTATTTCGGTTCGGACCACAGTCCGGTTTACGCTAAGAAAGCAAACCAAGGTGTTTTGAATGCAACGTCACTGGACACTTTGGGTCGCGCGGGGAGAGACGCCGAAATTCAACGCCTAATCGGCGAAGTTCGAGAGAGGCTGGAATTGTTGGAACAACTGACGAGGGTTAGCGAGTAGCGTTGCTCGATCGAATCTGTAGTTACACCCGTTTCGGAAAGACTTAGCAGCGCCGCGATAGTGCAAACTGCGAACGCTCAACCAACGCTAGCATCAAACAAGTGTCCTAACGACGGTGAGAAGCTAGGTAAGTTCCAACTTTCCATCGGCTTCGTTACCACAGAGTTCCACTGTACCCATTAGAGCGATAGCGCCAGTTCAAAAAATTCAGATCAAAACTATTTTCGCGCTAGTTCAAAAGTCTTTGAAGTCCGAGGTCGACCTCAATTGTTTGAGTAACGACAGCAAGGAATTGTCAATTTGAACTCGCTGACATTTTGCAACACGAGTCGAGCAGTGTGAAGCGCACTTCCAATAAAATTTGCACCAAAGCGTCATGCGATCAACATAGCTACAGTCACAGTCCGAAGAAAGTTCCTAGCGGAAATTCATCATCATGATACCGCTGGACCGTTTCTTCCCTAGAGTAATTTTTTTCTATATAGCCTTTTTGCCGCTTCGACGCGAGAAAAACAAGCACGCGCCGTTTGTTTTCGGATTATGTTTGCTCTATTCGCTCCGACAATAGAAGCCTTCCGATAACACTTTTCAGATTAACTAAATTTTGACGTCAATATCAAAGCAGCGATTGCAACCAGTCAACTAAAAATACGTATGATAGTTGCAAAATATCATTTTTGTTCAATTTTAAGTAGACATCGGTTACACTAGTCGCTGCAGGAATTTTTTGAGAGCATTTTTATTGGGAGATAAGCAATGGAACGTAGGCTTCAACATCAGTTTGATCGGATCATGGATGAAACCGCGGGCAACTACACCGATGTCATTGTTCAATTCACATCTGATCGCCGTCGGACGCTTGTTGAGCTACTTTCGGCAGCAGTTGAAACAGAACAAAATCGATCTATGGTCGTCGATGCAAAGACTATGTTTCCACCAAAGCGAAGCGCGTTTTCTGGAGAGACCTCTGCGCGACGCGTGCTCCGAAACAAGAACGCCAGTTTGGCAGCGAACATTGCGCTTAGTGCAGTGGGCTCACTCGCGGCCACATATTTGGCACCAGATTCAATATCCCAGGTGACCAACTTCCTAAGTTCCACGACCGTCGATGAAGCCGTACAGAAGGTACGAAAGTACAAATCACAAAAGGACCGCGCAGCACCTCTGGCTATGCCGAACATCGACGCCGCGCGGATTATGGTACATCGGGGTGAGCTTAAAAAGGTGCTCGAGGAAGCTGGCGATAAGCTTGAGGGCGTTTATCAGAATGCCCATATCCCCACGCCTAGAACCACAAAGTCCGACGGGAGCTTGGAGATTTTGGGCGGTGGTTATGAAATGACAACCTGGGGTCTTGAACGCACAAAAGCTTTAGGTGCTTGGAGTGTGTTCGGCACACGTGGCCAACGAAAAGATGGCTCAAAGGTGCGGGTCGCAGTGCTTGACACTGGTATTGACGCAACGCATCCGGACCTCTTTGGCAAAGTTAGCGACTTTGCTGAATTCGATCCCTCGGGAAACATCACTGCGCAAGGTGTGGCCAACGCACGCGACAGCGGCTCGCATGGCACCCATGTTGCCGGAACCATTGTTGGAGGTAACGCAAGCGGAAGCTGGATTGGCATGGCACCTGACGCTGAAGTTATTGCCGGTCTCGTGCTCAACGGCGATGCGGGAGGCACACTAGCGCAAGTTATCGCGGGCATCGATTGGGCAGTAAATAACAAAGCTGAAATCGTTAACATGTCACTCGGCGGACTAACCTTTGATAGTACTGTGGATACGCCATATCAGCGTGCTATTGTGGATGCTCTACTTAGGGGAACGCTCGTGATTGCAGCGATAGGAAATGATGGCCATCAGACTTCTGGTGCGCCAGGTAACGATTATTTTTCACTTGCCGTTGGAGCGCATGACATCCGGGACCGCTGCGCGGGCTTTAGCGGTGGTCGGACGCACATACTGCGTCAATCAAATGTCATCGACAGCGATTTTCTCCCGTTGGTATATACGAAACCAGATTTGTCAGCGCCTGGAGTTAGCATTAAATCCTGTGTTCCCAACGGTGGCTACGAGAGCTTCAATGGCACATCGATGGCTACCCCGCATGTTGCGGGTGCTGCAGCGCTACTTTATGCAGCAACTGACCTCAAAAGTCTGGCACAAGATCGGAGAGCATTTACTGCCAAAGATCTTTTGTTGGGCGGTGTGATGGACGTTGGGGAATCTGGCCAAGACCAACGGTTTGGTCACGGCGCGATAAATATTTTGAGAAGCATTGATGAAGCGATTAAACTGGGCTTTTAGCGCGAGTATTCTTGCCCTTTCATTGGTGGTTGCATGGTCGTCATCAAGAGCAATCGCTTCTGAAGCCAAAGAGACAATTGAAGCCTCTACCCAAGGAGATTTAGTGAGCGATAATTCGAAGATTTCGAAGGGATTGAGAACTCTGGTGGGCGAAGATGGCGATGCCACTTACCAGGTCGTGATTGTTCTGAATGTACCGAAACCGGATCTTTCGCACGTGTTCGGAACGAGCAAATCAAAACAGCAGCTGGCAGACCCCACACTGCACAAAAGCACGGCAGCCGATGCGCAGCGGGCAATTGAAGAAATAATATCGAGGTCTAACGGTACACTGCAACAACGATTAGAAAACGCGTCCAGCATCGTAGCCGTTGTAGACGCAGACACGATAAAAGAACTCGAACGATCCGAGCACGTTATTGAAATCTTGGAAAATCAGCGATTGCGCTGATGTTTGACACTGCTTGAGGATTTTGCGCATTGCATTAGGTCTGTCTAAATCGAACAGTCCAAAGCAACTCTTCAAAAAGTGAACCGCATTGAGAATGACCTGCTCGCCTGATTGATCGCGTTGATAAGCATGACTTCTATGAAGGAGGAAATACCTACTCTTTTTTCAACTTATTTGGAAATTGGACGCTCGATGACAAAGTTTAGTTTGCACTGATTTCAAAGTATCGCATCGGGTGGCTTCCACAAACAAGACTTAAGGTTGACGACATTATGCTCGGCCTGACCGCAAAGTTTTAATTGCCACGTAAGTCTCAACAACCTCACGTCCACCGACCTCTACTTCGGGCGCGGCGACCAAAGCCTGCAAGAGCGAGAAAAGACCAATCGAAATACCTCTAACGACAGACATATTGAACGAATTATTTGTGCGGAGAAGATATGATGACCCAAGCAACGAAAAATGGGGATTCTTCGGCTGATGTAAACGACCTTAACGCACTGTTAGATGCAGTAAATGATTCTGCAAGAAACGCTAGAACAGCACTAACCTCCCTTTTGCTTGTGACCGTTTACATTGGCGCAATGCTCGTAGCGACTACGCATGACGACCTTTTCACCGGCGGTGGAATCTCTGTTCCTCAAGTTGGATTAAAGTTGCCTATACTTGTTTCTTTTATTCTTGCGCCACTAATTTTTCTTTACATTCATGTAAGTTTATTCATTCAGTTACGAATACTTAAGAAAAGATTTCAACTCTATTGTGAAACCGCTTCGAACGCAGGATCTAGCTTTTCGCATGAGTTGGTCTATCCGTTTACATATATACATAGAGACTACGTCGGCAAAGAGCTTTCGATTACGATTAAATTAGTGACGCTTATTTCATTAGGTTTTTTACCTATATTTCTTCTATCTTTTACTTTGATGATATTTATGCCATTCCAGAATAATTTCGTAACAATTTTACACAAATTAATTTTATTTGCCGACACTATACTCGTTATTAATTTCTATTTCCAGGATACTCTTTCATCACTGTTCTCGCGGCTACGCTCTTCGACAGCATCTTTCAAGTCTTCTGACGCAATAACCATCGCCGCCGTACTTGTTTTTGCAAGTCCGCTAACTTTTTTGCTCGTGTTTGCTCATGTCCCTGGCGACTTCAAATCTGAAGTTATCGTCGAACTCGACAGGATCTCTGCGCTTCCCGAAAAAGAGCCGTTTCCCGTCAATCCTTTACGGAAAAGCATTCATTTGGAAGACAATCCAATCGCTTTGTTTCCGTTGTCCGGAAACCCACTTGATTGGATGTGCGAAAACTGGGAAGTTGACATTACTTGCCGCTACCTGAAGCCCCAATCTGCGACGCTATTGCGAGAGACCGTATCTCCGGGAACGGTGATTAGCTTGCGCGATAATTCCGACGCAAAGCAGATTGTCGCCGCCAACAGTGTTGGATGGGATTTACGCGGAAGGAGCCTGAGATTTGCAGCACTAAATGACAAGACACTTAGTAGTACGGATTTTAGGGAAGCCGATCTTTATGGTGCGAACTTTGAAGGCAGTAACCTTGGCAGCGCGCGCTTTGATCGCTCTCGAATAAGTCATGTGCGGTTTCATGGCACTTTTTTAGGTAGAGCAAATTTGACAGACGCGACGGCGACGTTTTCAGAATTTGGAAACGCAACGTTAGTAGAGACCACCTTTGTCAACGCGGATATGCGCGCCGCTGAATTGAAGTATGCAGACTCTCGAAATGCTGACTATACGGGCGCTCTGTTGTCTGGCGCCCATACGGAGCAGACCGATTTCACGGGCGCAAAATTCATATGGGCAAATGCGATTGGTGCTCGTTTTGACGGCGCCGATCTGACGCAAACAAACATGGCCGGAGCTTGGTTATCTGGCGCCCACTTGTGGCGATCCACAATTGATCGAGCGAATTTGGCAGGAGCGAGGATGACTGGCGCAAGGATGACGGGCGCTGACATTAGGTTTTCCGACTTTTCATTCGTTGATTTACGTCGCGCTGAAATGAAGGATGCTGACCTCACAGGAACAAGTCTGAAGTTTGCCCGTCTTGAAGGAGCTAAACTTGAGAATGTACGGGCTGATTTGTCAGACTTCAGATTTGCCCGCTTTGGTATATACAATCCTGGAGGCAGTTTGCGTGAATACGAGCAAGTATTCCTCAAAAAACTTGTTTCAGATGAACGGGCCTACCCTTTTGTTGGTGCTGAACATGTCGGAAAATATGTAATCGATAGAACTGAATTTAGTAGCAGTTATGAAACTGACACAAACAGTCTCACCGAAGTTATTTCGCAAAGTAGCTTGCATACCGACAGTTCTGGATTCCCGTCTGCGACAGATGTTTTGGCAACAGCCAATGCACTGGGTAAAGGTTTGAGGGCACAAGTATGTGCGAATCCTGGCTCTAGCCAATTGTTTGCGCATCGATTTGCCAGTTTGATTGGATTGGAATCCGATAAAGAACTCAATCCTGCGCTGGATGCGTTTTATTTGTTGGTGCTTGATATCTATTTACGGAAAACTGACAATGATTGCCAGCCGCTGAAGCACCTGAATCCCGATTTGGCGACCTTGCTTCGCAATACTGAAAGCGTTCGAAGATGCGTGGCTAATTTAGGTGAGGCTGCTTTCAGTGCAGCGCCCGACCCAGGACACGGCGGATACACTGCATCGGGAAAGTGCTCAGATTTTGGATTGATGGATAACCTAAGTCCAACTAACGGCAGTCTCGTAATTCAACCGCCGCTAGGACGTGAACCAAGACGGGGAAAGGATTCAATTTGCGGTGTTGACTACGATGTGCGTACGCTCGTGGGTGCCTATTTGAAAAGCGGCGGCTCACCGCAAGCGCTAATAACGAAACCCTATGAACAGCTTTTTCCAAATGACCTACTCGACAAAATGGACTCTAGGACAGTCCAAGGACTCGTGGCAAATGATAAGAATGCGGTCACGGCAAACTTAAAGTATGACAATGGCGCTTTCTGTGCATTACTTTGCCAAGAAATTTCCGCTAACGGCACGCACTTTCCAACACCTAGATCTTTAGGAGGATGGAGCACGGTCGAATATGCAGGCGCAAAAAACCTCAAGGCCTACGCCGATTACTTGGAGCCTACATTTGCACCAATTGTCGCAAACC
This sequence comes from Roseibium sp. MMSF_3412, assembly GCF_030733265.1. Lineage (GTDB taxonomy): Bacteria > Pseudomonadota > Alphaproteobacteria > Rhizobiales > Stappiaceae > Roseibium. The sequence continues at coordinate 149,062 of NZ_JASHJI010000002.1, forward strand.
GTTCCCGACCATTTTGCATGAAGTTTCGAACATGGAGAGAATTGTATTCTTCCGCTCATACGCTCGCGTTCGAATGAACATTTGAAAATAAGGAATAAGAAAGTGCAGAGCCGAGCTTTTGATGTTTCAAACAAGTTTAGTTGCCTGTTCTTTCGCTCGTGATCCGAGCCACTACGGATCGTAGAACTCCAACTTTGTATTGATAATGGGAGAAAACAATGAAGCGCAGACGTTTCAGTGAGGAACAGACCATTGCGGTGCTAAAGAAGAGCAAAACAAGTGCGCAGATGGATGATCTTTGCCAGCGCCATGAACCGAACCGGGTTTGCCGGAGGCTGGTTGGTTTAAGTTATGCGGCTGCGGCCGTTTGATCCAGCATGGCGTAGTATTGTTCCTCTGCTTCGGCCAGAGAGATGTTTCCTATAGAAGAAACTGCGGCCCACCGGGACGGATGTTCAGCTTCATGCGTATGGCGCGTTCGCGGACTTCAGCTGAAAACTTGTTTGTAGTCTTGCTCATATCGGCTCCACTTTCTCAGAAGTTGGAGCCTCTGGCAAACCCGGTGCGGTTCATGCTTTTAGAAAACTTAAAATTGAGGTTGACTCAGTTGCCCTTAAGCGTTGATATTACCCAGCGTCAGCTTTCTTGAAATCATGCAACTTCACACGTTGTTCTAGTATTTAGAAGTCATAGGTTTTTTTGGAGTTAGTTGTAGTGCCTAAAGATCGCCGTCAAGCAGCACATCGCGTCAGAGTAGAAGCAGCTGAGCTCGCCCGGGAACGGACACATCCTAAACATGAGGCCAACCCTGACGAACAACGTTATGCGCCGGCGCATTACGCGATGAGCTTTACCAAAGGTCTCGAGCATGACCCTGGATTGGGTGTTGTTGCTCAGCCCGCAGATTTTGAGAATTTCCGCTTCTGCATTGATGAGGGTTTCATCGAACCGTTTACCTCGCGTGTGCGTGTGCCAGAGGATCAATCGGAGTTGAAGTGTCGTAGGCGACAATGGGAAGCGCCGACCGCGGGTGTAGTCTATGATCTTGAAGGTCCAGACGCACAGGCTGTAACGATGCCTCCTGCACCTGAATTGGGCAGTGCGGAACTGGCCTTTGAAATGGCCGAGGTCTATGAGCTAGCGCTCATTCGCGACATTCCCTTTACAAAATTTAGCGATGGACAAGCTACGCAGGAGCTCACTGATGCAATCGGTCGACTCAACCATCACGAATATGCACAAAAAGGCTATCCTGGCCGCAAGAGAAAAACAGATGTGGCAGGCAAGTTAACGGATCAAAATGTGTTTCGAGGCTCGAGCCCTGGCGTTGAAAAAGGGCCATATCTCTCTCAGTTTCTTTGGGTCGGAAGCGGTCAGCCCGATAAAGGTCTGATTTCGTATGGTGCTCAACGGATCAATCAGAAAGTTCCTATTGCGACGCCTCACGTTGATCATATGCAAATTTGGGATGATTGGCTTCAAGTCCAAAACGGCTTTGACGTCAATCATTGCGGTCATGGAGAGAACAACAAGGAGTGTAGCAAAGGTCAGGAACTGACTGATGATATCGCAGGCGATAACCGTTTCATCTACACGCCGCGCGATCTGGCAACCTATGTGCATTTCGACGCCCTCTATCAGGCCTATCTGAATGCTACGTTGATCCTTCTTGGAATGGGCACGCCGTTTGATCCCGGTTTTGCTTCGCTCTCTGGCATGCGAGACATGTATAATCCGGCGAAAGGGTCATCGATTGACAGAAACGCCGGTGGCTTCGCGCTTTACGGGCCTCCCCATATTCTCACCTTGGTCACGGAAGTTGCAACACGGGCGCTGAAAGCGGTTCGCTTCCAGAAATTCAACAACCACTTGCGCTTAAGACCGGAAGCGTTGGCTGCCCGGGTGGCAAAGGCAGCCGATCTTGATGCTTGCTTCCCCTCTCTCTGTTCCGCATTTACGGACTTCAGAGCCCAGGTGGGCAAGACAGTTGCGGTGGTTGAAAAATTCAATGACGACGCAGTAGAGTCAAAAACTGCTCTGTTACCCATGGCTTTTGCTGAAGGTTCGCCGATGCATCCAACCTACGGTGCTGGACATGCAACGGTGGCGGGTGCCTGTACAACTATCGTAAAGGCCTTTTTTGATACGGGCACTGTTCTGGGCCATCTTGATACTGACGATCCATGCGCAGATGGTAAGTTCGGCTTCTTTCACAAAATTAAAAGCGCCAACTACTATATCCCAGTGGACGAAGGTAAAAAGCTCGACATTCAGTCCACGACGTGTCCACTAACTCTCGAAGGCGAGCTCAACAAACTCGCTGCCAATATCTCTATTGGTCGAAACATGGCAGGCGTTCACTACTTCTCCGATTATTACGACAGCTTGCGTATGGGTGAGGAAATCGCGATTGGTATGCTGGAGGAACAAGCACTCTGCTATCCAACCGATGACTTTGTTCTAAGTTTGCCCACCTTCGACGATAAGCAGGTGAGGATTGGACGAAAATGAGCCAACATCAGCAATAAAGGTGTAGCATTGCACCTATTCTACTCGTGATATTCAGGCTGTCGTGAACTTTGAATAGCGTGGCTATAGCTTTCGTACCAGCGCTATGGCTGCAGGTTGTTGTCCGGCGGAAGTGTGAATGAAAAGAATCAGGAATAGAAAAAGTCTTTTTCACTACACTTTATACGACAAGAAAAAAAAAAAGAGATCCATTTTGTGCAAACTTTGTGTATAATGTCGTGTTAAATTAGAGATTATAAGTGATGTTAAATGGAGTTGGTTGTGGCTAAAGTACACACAGTTGAAATTTCAAATTTTGAATTTGACCCTGACGAACTCGCTGTAGAGGTTGGCGATAGCGTCAAATGGGTGAACCGTGACGCTGCAATGCATGATGCAACCAGAGACGTCGCCCCCACCTTCAAAACAAGACTTCTCGCCAAAGATGAGGAATCACTTGAAGTCGTCTTTGAACAAGCCACTAGCAGTGCCGGCTTAGAATATTTTTGCTCACCGCACCCATTTATGACCGGAAAGATAATCGTAGCACTTCCGGGATCAAATATTGCGTCTTACACCGCTCAAGCTGCAAAAGCGCATCGCAAGAAATCTGAATAGGCGCTGCTAATCAACGCTTATTGTGTCGGCCTATACTTGAATTGATTTTTGCTACTCAATCTTTCCGCTTTTTGGCATGAACAGGAGGTATCAATGACATCACAATCAAGTATTTCACTACTCTTCTCAGTACTTATTGCATTAATCGCACTTGATAGTCCGACGTCAGCTTTCAGTCAAAGTACAGCTACCCCAGCTGCTACGGAACAACCCGTCGTGGATTTAGATGACATATCAATATTTGTTGAGCCCGGCACAAAGGAACAAGCAATTGAATACTACAGCAGACTCGAAACTGATTTAGGTTTTAATATCTTAGACGACAAATTAACGCCACAAGCCGATATGGACGAATTGCTTGTTTTTTTTGGTTTTTCTGGCCTTGCAGCAATAGATATCGAGAAAATTAGTTCTTTTGACTTAATGCCCCAAAGTACATCAGACTTTGAGAAGCTCGTGTCTCTGGTTGTTGATCCAGAAAAGTTTAAAAAAAATCTAACCCTAGATGATTTTAAGTCGGACAACGTACTGGTATCGCGGTTTTTCGCCCCCAAAATAGTAAACTACGCAGATGCGAACAAGCCTTTCTCACCTGGTTGGCGAAAACTGGTAAGGATTTCTGCGCTGCCCGGTTCGACCGCTGAAGCTAAGGATTTGCGCCACGCATATTTCTTATTCAACTATATCGAGGCAGATCCTGACAAAAATCCTTTTGGCGAAATTTCAAAGAATAATCAGGTTATTCTAACGCCACAATCGAAGTTAGACGGAAAAGACTCTGCTTATTTCATGGTGTTTGGCAAGGCTCCAGAGTACAAAGTTGAATTTTCCCTGCAAGGGGTGGCCTTTGATTTACCTATTGTCAACACAGGCGATTACTTTGTTCCAAGTGCTTGTGCCCAATGTCATGGTCATGACAAACGTGGCGGCGCGGAAGGGCCGAGGCCTCCAAATTTGGTTTATGAACACGCGATCGTAAACTATCTTGACACGGACCAATGGCACGACGCGATGTTGCTCGATTTTCCTCAGTTAAATCCCACCGATCACCCTGTTGTTTATGACGGAGGTGGCGATGAAACGTCACTGAATCACGCACGTGCATTCGAAGTTATAAAAAAGATCAATGAAGAGGCGTTTGCACAAACGGCAAGTATCGACACGAATGGGTTCAAGGCGGTGGCTGCCAAAAAGTGGCTCGACAATCATGCTGTGAACATTGGACATGTCGATCAGGAGAATCGAGCTTTGGATATGGGATCAGAGATTTGGTTAGCAGGAAACAGTGATGATCAAGAGTTTTTGCGAATATTAAATCAAAACTGCTTTCGCTGCCATGGCTCAATTCGCTACAATGTTTTTGACAAAGGTTCTGTTTTAAGAAACGCAAGAAATATTTCTTTCAGGATCGAGCAAAACCCAGGCACGCAGTTTCATATGCCACAAGGTCGTGTTTTGGATGGCGCAACTATCCAAAGCATCTTGGACTTTCTAAAACAGTGAAAAATGGCTCTCCGAGCCGTTTCAGACTGCTGACGAACCCCTGGCTTTTGCTGGGGGTTTTTGATTCACTGGTTTTATGTTGAAGAAGCCAGGCCCTGACCAGACAGCTCTCGAGATGGTGACGCTCGATCAGCTTGTTCCCAAGGATCACCTTTTGCGCAAGATCGATGCGGTGATCGACTTTTCGTTCATCCACGAGCGCGTTGCGGATCTTTATTGTGCAGACATTGGCCGTCCGCCGCTGGATCCGACGTTGATGTTCAAGGCGCTGTTCATCGGTTACCTGTTCGGGATCCGCTCGGAGCGCCAGTTGGTGCGCGAGATCGAGGTGAATGTCGCCTACCGCTGGTTTCTGCGGCTGAAGCTGACGGACAAGGTGTTCGATGCCTCGACGCTGAGCCAGAACCGGCGGCGGCGCTACAACGATGCGTCGGTGGCCCAAGATATTTTCGACCACATTGTCGAGCAGGCGATCAGCCACAAGCTTGAGGACGGGACGGTGCTTTACACGGACTCAACGCATCTGAAGGCGAACGCCAACAAAGGCAAGTACGATCTGGCCCAGATAGAGAAGTCGCGATCGGATTACAGGGGGCTCTGGACAAGGCCATCGATGCGGAACGCAAGCTGCACGGCCAGAAGCCGCTGAAGGAGATGGCGCGGGAGTCGGAGGTCAGACAGACCAAGGTCAGCCGCACGGAGCCGTTTTCTTTTCATCACCTGCCTCTTACGGAAAAAATCGTCAAAATAAATCGTATTTATCCACTAAACAAAGGCGAATGGGCACATAGCACAAGTTAACCAATAGCTTAGATTGTTTCGGCCTTTCGGTTGCTTTCCCACCCCTGATCTCGCACATGTCTCCCGTTTTTTGAGGACGGCAATGGTTGCATAGAGAGAACCGCGCGAGGACAGCCTGGAATGGCTGGAAAGGACGTATCCGACGGAGGCATCGGTGCGGAGCCTGTTTGAGCGGCTCGTCTGAACGACTCGCTCCACGGCATTGAAATAGAAGTCGGTGCAGAAATCGGCGAGAAAAGGTATCGTCAAGGAATGATTATGGGGCAAGGAGTTGCAAAGTTGGTCTTCTTTCAGAGATCCTTCCCTGGCGATTTGTTCACGCATGTCATCACCCGGACCGATATGGTCTAGCGATCAAGCGCATTGGCACCATGTAAAAGCGCTTCGACATCTACACCTTCTGGGACATCGTCAGCCAAATCCCAGCCTTAGGGTAGGATACGGCAAGGCAAAAAATCTCGAAAGAGCGTGTCAGCTAACAAAAAGAATATAAAGCAACACCGTTCGTCATTAATTTGCAATTTCGTTTTCTTACGGCTAATGCCCAACTTCGACTGCCCCAGAGCCAGTCCAGGTCCTTCCATCTACGGAGATTGTAATCGATCCATCTTGGCCGGGATCACCCGCTATGCCACGTAAGCCTGTTGTACCATTGGGACCCACAGAACCATTTCGGGCAGTTTGACGACACAAGCCAGGAGCAGATCCACGCGAACCACCGCTTCCGCCAACTCCTCGATTTCCGGGATTTCCGGCCGCTCCTGCTGCACCGCCGCGTGCTGTTGCAATTATGCGACTTCCTTCTCCGAGTGGCTCTGAAATCGTGATCGTAACCGTTCCGGCATTGCCACCGGCGCCACCATCGCCGCCCGACCCAGCGGCCCCGCCCGCACCACCGTTTCCGCCACTTTGAGGCCCACGTCTGCAATCAATAGCGCCTGAGGCACCGCTGTTGCCGCCAGCCCCTGCGCCACCGTTTCCGCCACTTCCCCCGGAACCGCCTGCTCCACCTGCCTCACCAGAATTAACAACCTCGAGGGTACCTATCAGGCGTGTCGCGCTGATTGAGATGCCACCCGCGCTTGCACCAGAGACACCGTCACCGCCGTTTCGGCCAGCGCCGCCAGCAGCACCGTTGCTTCCATTTCTACTGGCCGTCGGCTGGTTCTGTCCATCTGCTCCCGCTGGTCCGTTCTGCGCCGCGGCTTCGTCGGAGAAAGCTCGGATCGCACCGCCCTCTGATCGGATCGTGTGTGCCCGAAGGATCATCGGTGCGCCGCCTGTTTCGAGCGGTCCCGCAAGGATTACTTCACGACTTGAAAAATCAAATAGCCGAGCACCATCCGATTGTTCATCGAAATTCGTAGGGTCCAAGAGGTCCGATTGGAGGACCACAATCACTTCCTCAGCGGTGGCTGTGCTTCCCCAGACATCTTTAATCGTGAATTCCAACATATGCGAACCAGATTCGCGCGCACTAAATGGAAAGGTTTGCGCTGCCCCGCGAAGTTTTTGCCCTGACGGTGCGACATGAATCCAGCTCGGAGTAAAATCATTGTCTTGCGGGACACCAATCGCTTGAAGTGCTTCGCCTGGTGAAACGGTTGTACGCTCGACTTCGATGCGCGGGACTGGGAGCTGTGGTGGGCTGACTGTAAAGGAGAGCGACGAGGAATTGGTCTGGCTAAACCTATCCTCGATTTTCAAATTGAGGGTGTAAACACCAGGCCGATTTGGTTCAAAGGTGATTTCTTCTGCACCTCCGAGGGATTGATCACCGTCAGGAGTTTCAATGTCCCACACATAGGTTGGCCCGACTTGAGGCCCTGATCCTGGTTCAAAGAATGAGTTTCTGCCACTCGCTGAAAAAGTGTCACCAAGAACCAAATCAGACGCACTTGAAACGCGAATGCGTGCTTCGGGTCGGCGCGGTTCATCAACTTGGATCGTAATACTTTGAGAGTCTGCAAGTGCATTCAAACCAATGCCATTTCCGACGTCCTCGACGCGCGCCGTGATCACATATCGACCGGCCTCCGTTGGCGAAAAGACCGCTTCGCTGCCATTTGCCCCCTGTAACTCTTTGGACGGACCACCATTGTGGGCCACTACCCAGTCGACTAGGAGGTTGTCGTCGCCTCGATCGTCGCTCGCCGACACGCTCAGATGTATTTGCTCCGGGCGGGGTCCCAAAAGCATCCGCGTGCCCGTCTTATCCGCCAATTCGGACCCATTGGTAATGACGATCGGCGCTACTTGAGGGGGGGCGTTCTCAAAAAGCCCAGTCATCCACGCCAGTATCCCGCCAAGGATCACGACTACGATTGGTACAACGATCCCAACTAAAACTTTTTCCCTAGTCATTGGCAGTCCCCGACCATTTAAGGCTCACATTCTCGCTATTGTTCTTAGGGGGTAACAGCGTTCGAACGATTTGGTTTATTGCGGTGCTGGAGGTACAAGCGAGTCGATGGCTTAGCGGCGAGCAACGGAATAGGAGATCCTGAAACACTTGACGTAATCCGTGCTTTGATATGTTAAACGGCAAACAACGAAATCGGCCCAATCTGCCGAACGAGACTACACACACCAACGCCTAATTTGAGGTAGTTGTAAAAACAAATTACACTAGCCTAAGCTTAGTGCAACACGCTTTTGCAACCGATTGAGTTAGAAATGCATTGTCGTCGCATACCCGAAAACGATCAGGGTCAGTGACGCCGTATTTGCGGCAAAGCTCGGCGGCTGAAAGACAAGCCTGAGGCTCTTTAAAAATGCCGATGATCTGTTCTTCAGAGAACTTGGATCGCTTCATTGTCTGTATCCTTCAGTTGGAAACAGACTGACCTCAAAACGCGGAGTTTTCAGGGGAGCACGTCAGAAGGGCTGGATATTCGACTACTGAAAATCAACGAAAGGTGTCCCCGTTCAGTTCATCCTTCTCTTGTCGATAGCACCGGGCATGCAAGCGATCTCAGCCGCTGACTTTTTTGCGACATAAACCTACAAGGTTTATGGTCTGATTTCTGATCGCTGATGACCGGTTTGGGTCCGACTACAAAAGCAGTAATCGGTGCATCTGTGGCGCAAGGGAGCTCCGCGCGCATCTCAACCATTTACGCTGATAGCAGCGAATGTCGGCTTTTTAAATAGTTCGAGAAAACGTGAACGTTCCAAGTGCCGACGTTCTGTGGGCCGACAGGCAATGCCGAAACAAGGCGCTGAGTAAGTTTCTGGGCCTTGGGTCCTAACTGCAGCTCAAGAAAATAGCGCTTTGGGAGCATGATACATCGCCTTCACTTACCACTTTCAGATCTCTGGCTGGCTTTCTCGAGAATGCTGCTCGCCCAATCGGCATCAAATGCAGGTCGACCTTCTCGAAAGTCGTCTTCCAGTTTCAGATCGTTGATCGCTTGCTCTGCGATCCGATAGCCAAGTTCCCGGTAAGCCTCAAACTGATCATCGTCAAAAAACTGATCGCCAGTACTCTGGTCCGGAAAACCGGGATTGGCGCCCTTGTATCCTTTAACCTTCATAGAAAGTCCCTTTTTGATCATCGTTGTTTTCAGATAGAGAATAAGACCGGCTTTCGCCCAAGGGTCGCAACCGCGTTTCCTGCCGTAGTCAATTTTGGCTACGAAATAGCCTTTCTCTGCGTAGTGCGCGCCACTCGGATAAGTGTCTTCATTGGGTTTCGCGATCAGTCTTTCAGGACCCGCATTCTCGATGAAAGTAATCTTGGCACCAAAATCTTCCTCGATACGTCTGATTGCAGTAACAAAGTCGGAATAAGAGGCTAAGCTGTCTTGACCTCCGTCGCAAACCATGATGAATCTGCAGCGTCTGCGAACAAGTTCGTATAGGCCCAAATTCTCGAAATGCCCTCCGTCGCTCAGTTCTAGGAAGTGTGAGCATTCCCTGTACCCTCTACCTGGAATTGCATAGGCTGCACTTGGATAGAAGTGGTTAGGCCGTATATTAAATCGGAGCCACTGCGACTTCTTTGGGTTGTTCACCCAATATCCAAGCCGGAAGTTGAGTAGGTTCATCACCAGTGAAACAGCAATGCTGCGGGTAATCCCCTTTCCTCCAACTCCCGCGCGGGGATTGGCGGCTGCGCCAGATATCGCCATGGCTGTTGCAAGAGTCATTTCATTGCCATCGAACTGCTCGGTCCGCTGCCAACCTGTCGCATCACTGCCGCACATAAATGGCGTCAAGATAAAATTTGCGCCGCCACGTTGCCGAAACTCTCTGATGTCTGAGTTCGCTAACACTACATTCGTATTTATTAGTGGAAAAGGCCCTTTCTTGTTTTGCCATGTTTCCGAGAGCTTGAGTTTATCTGCCAAGGCTGCGGCAGCAACTTCGTTCTGCTTCACATTTTGTAGGTCAGGCATAAACGCTTCAACCAGACGATCACGGTAAAAGCGCCCTAGCGATATATAGTTCAGATTCGTAAATACACCAGTAGAAATAGCGATTACAAAGAAAGACCAGAATAAAGCTTGTTTTATCATGTTCTTATCTTCGATGCTGAACAACAGATTAGAATCTGAATCTTTTGTGGTTTCGGTCTTTTCAGATTGAATAAAACCTGAAGCGAGAGACACTTCTTCTGCGACTTCGAAACTTATCAGAACAACTCCATAAAGAAGCGCCACTGCTCCCAGCTTCAGGATCAGACCAGTTTTCGGCCCGCCGGATCCTTTCCCACGGGATTGGTAGAACCCCCAAAACGCGCTGACAACACCGCCCAGTACGCCGACTAATCCAGCTAGTCCACCACCACTTTCGTCAACGTCTGCACCAACTTGGCCATGCACCAGCGGCAAGGTTCCGATAGCCACAAGAACCGCTATGCAAATCAGGAAGCGCCCGCCCCAGATCTCAAAAGATCTGCGCCCTGAATAACGGACCGAAAGGGGTGGTTTCCGACGCAGGTGACGAAACAGTCGGCCAAGGCGATAATTGATAATCATGGCGCTGATGACGACCAGAAATCCCGGCAGCGCAACGTTTGTCGAGCGAAGAATTGTATCTTGACGGCCACCTTCGACAAACACAGCAAGCGCTAAAAGCAGAGCGATGCTTGAAAGAATTACTCCCTTGTTTTCGATCAATCGATCATTGACTGACGCACAAAGCGAAACAATGGCAGCGAATACAAAGATCGGAATTGCGTATCCCACATTGTGGTGTAGCAACATGAAATACATTTGGGGCCATTTTATCCAGTCGACATTTGCTAGTAATCTTGGCTCAATTTTAATGATCGAACTGATAAGTGACCCTGCTGATACAACAATAAAAAAAATCGAAAACAACACAAAGCCTTCAGCCACCACAGGCAGAGTTTTTCTTATGTCAATCTTGTCATCACCAGGTTCAGTGGGGTTTGTTCTCGGTGCCGCATTGTTTTTTGGTCTACGCGACCAGGACAATACTGAAAACTGCACTGAAAACGTTAAAAAAACAAGACCAAGAAGCAATGCAACAAGTAACGGAATCTTATATACTGAAAATTCTGAATAGTATCCTGAAATAGGTAAAATATTACCAATATTTGGATACTCAGAACTTAACCAGTTTAACAGCACGAAGATAGCAGCGAAGAGAGGAATCCATACCAAAAGGTTGAGCAACACCGCTCTCAAAACGACACTCACACCGGACAAAACTGTGATCCCATTGCCCGGGGTCAAATATTTTCCGTTGTTGCGCAGGTAGCTTAATATCTTTTTGGGAGATACTTCAACTTCTTCAGGGTCAGAGACACTTTCAACTTCGTCAGGATCAGAGACACCCCAGGGCAAATTTTCGGAAGTGTCGAACTTACCCGCCGAGTCCATATTGGCTTGCGATGACTTGCCGGATAACCACCACAACAGAGCTGATCCAATATAACCACCTCCAGAGACTGTCGAGAGGTAGTCAACATGTTTGAATATCCCGGAAGCGGCAAGTTTTTGCATTACCCCGAGGCAGAAGACCCCCGACCGTATACCCCCTCCGGAAAACGCAACGCCGAACAACTGAGCCCTATCGATGTGGCGAGCGTTCTCGACCAAATTCAGTTCTGCTTCAAGCTGTACAGTCTCGCTGGACACATAGCCATCAGCGGAATTCTCGGCCTCTTCTTTCTCTCGACTGTTTTTGGTTTGGAATTCCATTGCCATTTCGCCCCCTTTGCGCATGATAGCATAGATCAAAACTACAATTTTTAGTAATTCCTCAAGAAAAAAATGGAGAGCTCTCTTGCTGAATTAGATGCGAAGACCGCTATCCTGGCGTGTTAATTTTCCAGAGAACAATCAGGCAGTTAGAGCCACGCGCACCGCAGATGGCAAGACAAAATCAGTTAGGAAAGTCCCTTGTCCTCCGTAAAAAACGGATCTGGATAAGCCGCCCCACAGAAAGTCAGTTTGCCGGATCAACTAGTGTTTAAGTTCGCTTATCAAGCCCATAAGACGAATTGCCTTATCCATTTTCCCGAACATTCCCCAACCGGTAATCACTGAAAATAGCGTCAAGAACACCTCCTGATGTCCTGAAACGAAGGAGACAATATCACCAGTTAATGCAGTTTGTGGTAGCAACGTAGTTAGTGACAATCCAATAAGGCCTATGATCGACTTCTTTCCATTAAGGACTCGACCGATTACTTGTCCCAATGCAGCATTTATCGGCGTCAAGGGAGGTTTTCCGTCAGGTCCGGTCGAAATTATCGCTGCAGCGTCAGACAGTAAATTCGCGGAGTTCTCACCCTCGTTCCCGCTACCTCTGAAAAGAGCACGCAATTTGGCAGAAATCGATTTTTCTGTGGCGGCGCGATCGTTTGACCGAAGTTGTTCAAGTAGCAGTTTTTGCAAGACTTCTCTGGAATTTGAGCTTTCTGAAGTAGCAAGTTGATCGATAAGAGTTCCTAGATCACGATTGTTTTCGGTAACAGTCATTTGCCTCGCCGGACGAGCGCCCGCTCCTTTTTGCAATGTATTTACGAACTCCCTCAAGGCGCCCATTCGGTTCAACCAGCCTTTCCCGAACGTCGAAAAAGTGTTGAGTTGGCGCAGATATTCCTCCTGACGATCCATAAACGCGTCCGCAAACAACGACGCATCCGTGCCTTTCAAAGCGCTCATTGTCATCCGTCCCAGAATCCCGTCCACAATCAGGGGCACACCGCCAACAAGAAGGCCAAGCCCATTGAACGCTTCTTGGGCGAGCGTGATTGCGCGTTTGCGGCCTGAAAGAACAGAACAGTTGTAGATGACCATTGCCATTCGTTCCGGCATCTCGCCGCAGCGATTGCTGGCGTAATACCTTGTACGAAAAATCTGATCCGCTTCGGCCCTGCTCAGTTTTTTGACGTCGTCAACTGTGACTTCAGTTCCGCGCCACTCTGTGAGCGTACTAATTGTGATGCCCATGTTGGTTGCACCACCCGGGTCACTTGGATGATTTACAAAGTCTCCTTCCCAACGCTTAACGAACTCATGAAGCTTCTTAAACTGAGGGTCATTGACGGACGCATTTGACGCCTCAGGCGTTTCATGCACAAATGAGTCGTCCATCTCAGGAACAGCACCCAGGGGAAGCGGCGGTGGCTCTTGCAAGATTTTAGGTTTTTTTGGCGGCGCAAAGTCGCCGGACCAGTTGTCAATTAAGTCAGACAAATGTTCCGCCCAAGCTTCGTCACCACCCGCCGGATAGTTTCCTTTGCGAAGGTCGCTCGAAGAGACACCGATCAACTGGATATGAGGCTTTTCCAACAATTCCCCATTCTTGTTGTAGAGAGGGGTCATTCCATTTTCCAATGCCAGCTCGTGCATTCGCGCCCATAAACCGGCATTCTTCCCCGAGTCGTCCCAAGACCATTCTCCATCAATCCGCAACACGAAGTCGACGGCTAGACCATACTGATGTATGGATCCCCATGGCCCGACCCAAGTAACCCTGGGCCGTTTATCGTACAGTATTGCTTGGCGCTCTGGAGTTCGAAAGGCCTCAAATACTTCAAAAGGTATTTTTTCTTCGTGTAACTTTTTCTGGATTGCAATTACTTTACTTCGAATTGCGGGATGAAGAACAGATACATCACTGCTTCTGGATGCTGTGTTTGACATTTTATTCTCCACATATTTGATTTGCGAAATCAAAAAAATGTTGCCGAAATTTAGAGCCTTTGACGCGGCGGCATGAAGGCGAATTTTCGATGTGAAACCGCTTTGAACTTTTTGCCTGCATCTCTCAACTGCACCCGGTAAAATGTTCAGTATTGATATGGGCAATTGTGCCCCCTTCGTCGCAATTAACATCACCAAGACTGGTGATACGCCGGCCAGGTTTTGGAGAAAAATTTGAATATTTCTGACGAAACAGTGTTTTTCCTGCACGGCTTTCCGCAGACGACAGCTATGTGGAACCAAGTCATAGATTTGCTTCCAGACGCACACACTTGCCATAAGCTGGCGTTACCCTGTTATCAGCCGCACGCGTTACAAAACAGGCATGAAAACTATTCGGCGAAAGCGATGGCAGATGAGCTAGCGGGTAAAGTCAAGCAAATGAATGGAGGTCGACCGGCTACGGTCGTTGGGCACGACATTGGCGCTTACATAGCCTACATTCTAGCATTCGATCATCCCGATTTGGTTCGTGCGCTTGTTGTCATCAATGGAGTTCATCCGCAACTTTATCAATCCGCGCTAATGACTGATCCCAAGCAAGCCGAAGCAAGCAAATATGTCGCTTTTCTGCGTTCTCAGCACGCTGAAGCAGATCTTTCAAGAAATCGATTCAAGCTGCTTCTACAAACCCATAAAGCTGTCACTGAAGGAATAAAGCTGCCCGGTGAAGAAGCAGAGGTATTGATTGACTTATGGAGTCAACCAGGCGTGCTGTCAGCAATGCTTGATTTTTATCGATCCACTAACATCCATTTGCCATCACTCGGGGAGATGTCAGAAGATCAAGTTCCATCTTCAACGGATACGTGCCGTATCGCGCAACCTCATCTTCTGATCTGGGGCGAGAATGATCCGTACCTGCTAGCTTCATCAATCAGAGGCATTGAAACGTTGTGCGATGATCTCACCATTGTGAAGGTGAGCGACGCGGGTCATGGAATTGTCGGAAGTCACCCAAAACTGATCACAAGCGAGATCTCGAAATTTCTGGATGGATTAGAATACAAGGTTGATCAAAAAATCTGAATTGTGGAAGGTTATTCCAAACTGAGTTCGTGTCGTTTCTTTTGCAGCGCAACATATACAATACCGCGCGCGCGATTGATTGCACCGAGAGGACGGTGTTCTTGAATTGTATTCCAGATATTGTAGCCGACATTCTCGCCATCCAAAGTTGGCTGTCTCCAATCTTCGAACTTTGCCACTCCGATTTTTGAAAGCTTAAGTCTCGCGATCAGAATTTCTTCTGCACCGTCCCAAGGTATTGTTGGATCTTCGATTGGGTGCTTAGACCTACTTTGTTGACGCTTGACGTAGAAACCGAAGATCTGGTGCTTAGCGCTCAGTCCCTTGAACAGTTGGCGACTCAGATAGTCATCCGTTTTTTTGGGATGTTGCGGAGCTGGCTCGCTAACGTCGTACGGACGAAGCTCATATTTCACCGCATGCTCTCCCAACAGGTAAGGAGTAGTGCTGAAGTAGGCGGTCGTCAGTGGAGAATCTGGGAATTGATCCTTTGAGCCTTCGATCGCGTTTCCAAGGTCTCGATCAAAAAACTTCACCTCTAAAGCAAGTTTCAATGCGTTAATCTTGCTCGCCAACCAGTCTTTGGAATTTCTCTTGTTGTTTACGACTTCGGCTGCCAGATCGTTAATCCGTGCATATTTTTCAAGGTCTCCTTCGAAAAACGTCTCGTTGTCCATCAAAACGAAGTCAATAGAGTTCTCCGAACCAGCATCGACAAATTTCCGTTCTCTTATGATGTCGGCAGGTCCTTCAATTCGGATCGCCAACCCGTGTGCGTCTCCTTTTTCAGGGTTGTCTTCGAATGAAGCGCTGTTTGAAAAACGTGCCTTTACCGGGTAAGTGCCGGTTTGCCCAAACAATCCGACCTGTGCCCACGATTCCTTGTCAGACAGATCAAGCACTTCAAACGTGCCTTCGACTGTCGCATGCGCTTTAGGATGTTGTGCGCGCATTCCAGGTTTGTAGCGCTCGTCACCTGACCCCCGCGGTAGCATCGTATCATTTGCTTCGATTATCTTATCAATCAGCTGCGCTTCGTTATCTGACGGCTCGTATTCACCGAGGTCTTCCCGAATATTGAAACTTAACTTCATTTCGCGTCCCTCCTAGTGTTTGTTCTGGAAATTACACGGGAGCGGAGCATCCGCATCCCCAATTTGGGTGAGGTTCAGCGCGTTAGTATCGCGCTCGGCAGCGAAAAGTTGCACAGCAATCGAACCAGCTGTGTTCGGTTGATCGCGCGCGTTTTGTTAAATATCGTCTTTAATTGCGAATTGATGGTCTCGACCGATCTCTCGCGCCGCTGAGCTATTTCTGAGTTCGTCAAACCTTCACAAACCTGCTCGACTATGCTTGCTTCTGCGCCTGTAAGCTCAAACACATTCCTTACCAAATCAAGGTCAATCGATATCTGCATTTCGGTGTCTCGACTTATGACCAACGCTCCGCCTATCGGCGCTGTTCCTGACGCACGTGAGCGATCGAGGGGGACGATTTCAATACAAAGACTTCCCGAAAGGTCGCTGCTTTCGAATACGACTGCTTCTTTACGAGGACGAGCCCCATATCGGCCGTGATTGAGCGCGTCAGAAAGGAGGCGTGCGAACTTCCTTCGGTCTGCGTATTCGTTCAGCGACAATCTGCCACGAGCATCAATGTGGAAGGCATTGTATTTGTCGCGCTGGCGATCAAACTCCTCATTTGAAACAATAAGATTGCCCTCACCATCGAGGAGACAAATCCCGACCGTGAGCTGATCCAGTACTGTCAAAAGAGTTTCTCGAGCGCTTAATCCTAAACTGACCGAACGGCTCAATTCGAGCGCTTTGGCGAGGTGCGGCAACAGATCCTTTAGTAGCGCAACTTCTGTTTCGACAAAGGGGCCCCTTTCTTCTGTCATTGCGAGTGAAAACCGGGCACGATAGGGATTATCTTTGTCCAGAAGTGCTCCTGTGCGGTACCTAATTCCTAGCTTCTTGAGTTCTTGCACGTGCGGCCGTGCTAGATAGTCCTCTTCATTGTCGTAGAGGATTTCCTCAGAGACGAGGTCTATGCCGTCGCGCGAGAGCAAAGCGCGATCAAGCATATCGTGATCACGTGTCTCATATTCGTGAAACCTCCGAATGTATTCGTCGACTAATTCTCTCTGATAGCTGGTCGAAATCAGTGGAGCTTCGAGACTTCTCAGTTCACCTCGTTTCTGCCACTCGAAAATTATACAGCCTCGCGAACCAGTAAGTTCAGTTATGCGATCTAATATTGATGGCCACAATTCTACGTCTGAAACCGTATCATATATTTGCAATACCAAACTACGGTACTCAGAAGTGTTCATATTGCGCCCCACAAATTGTCTTGCAGTAATAATTTCACTAGAAGGGCCCGCCTTCAACCTATAATTGATTAATGCCTTCCATTCAGCAACCTGTTTATTCGATCGATGAAATTAAATCCGAATTGAGAGAGAAAAATTAGATCCCTCCAGGTTAACTTTCCGACCCTTAAGAATGGTCATCCGTAGTTCATCCGGTTTGTTTCGAAGTTGGTTTTAGGACGCCAAGAACGCCGCGTTCGATCAACGAAACGAGGGCGCAAAGCTATTAAAGCCGACGTTTGGAGAACAAACGAAACACATTTTGTATTTTCGAACATCTCACAGAGAATATGAGGCTCTGGTTGCGAAATTTACGACCAAATGGAAAGGGAAGTACCTCGCACTATGAGGGAAATCTCGACGTTCGTCCTTCGACCTAGGAGTTCCTGTCGGCTCAGAAATTTCCAGGATCTTGCTGGGTTGCAACAGGGTGCAAATGCTGCTGGGCTTAACTGCAACGCGCTGGAAATGCATGACGCAGAACGAAGACTATTTACTGAACGCGATCAAGGGGTCCGTGAAGCGGATTGGGGCAATGTGCAGCTATACGATTGATATCAAAGCCTAAATCATAATCCGCGTGTCGGGGGTTCGAGTCCCTCCTCCGCTACCATTTTTCCTTAGATTTTTTGATACCGGTGACCAGTTCCCCTAATTGTCCTCGTTTATAAGTTAGCTCTGTTCACGGTGTGATCTGTGTTGGATAGGGTTTCAAATTTGGACGGGGTGAGCCCCTCGAGGCTCGTGTGTGGTCGGTTCAAATTGTAGTCGATCCTCCAGTCTTCGAAAAGCAACCGCCCCCTCACCTGCGCCTGTCACGTCTGCGTGAGGGTTCTCGACTTCGCATGGCGCTTATCGCTGCAATCACCTTATAGTCCCTTGTCAATTTTCCCATTCAGACGACGCCTGGAGATCACGATGCGTATCCTTGTAACCGCTGCCCTCATGAGTTTGCTCACCGTGCCGGCATTGGCCGAAACCCGCACCTACAAGACCGACGCAGGCCACACGGAGGTTCGCTTCGGTTGGGACCACGCCGGTGTCAGCCGTCAGCACGGTGAGTTCGACCGCGCCGAGGGTGTTCTGGCGATCGACCCTGCGGACCCGGCTTCGGCCACTTTGGAAGTCACCATCGATGCCGCTTCCGTCTCCACCGGCGTCGGACCGCTCGATGATCACCTGAAAAACGCCGACTTCCTTGTCGTGGAGGAACATCCGACGATCCGCTTTGTCTCCACGTCGGTGACGCCAACCGGCGATACCACGGCTGATGTTGCCGGCGAGGTGACGCTGCGCGGTGTAACCGTTCCCGTTACGTTGCAGGTCGAGCTGATCCATCAGGGGCCACACCCCGTCGCCCAGTTCATCGACTACTACAAGGGCGACTGGCTCGGCTTCCACGCAAGCACCGAGATCGACACGGCTCCCTTTGGCTTCGCCCTGCCCGTCGGTCCGCTCACGATTGATATCTCTACGGAAATGCGGGCTCAGTAACGTTTCCGGTCGCTGCTGCAGGTATCAATGCCGGCTCAGCGACCGCAGACATCTTTCGCGGAGCCGTGGAAGCTGAACCTTGTCGTTCCGCTACCGGCAACGTCAGCAGAATTGACCGTTTCCGCCGGGCCGGAGAGAGAAAGCCCTAGGTGATGGACTCATAAATGAGACTGAAATGGCATGCGAAATGGCGAAATCCCGTTAGAAAGGGTGTGCGGAGCGGGCTTACTGCCCGGTCAAGCACGCTGACGACAACGGGTTGAAGCCATTTCCATGTCCTTCGGATTTGCCCGGCTTGCTCCTCCTCGGCGTCGCGAAAGGCTTGAAAATGAAGCACATTTCCTGCGCTTCCGCTCCTTGACGAGAAGCAAGCCGCCTCAAACTATTTCCGCCTCATTTATGAGTACATCACCTAAAGCTGCCCGGGGGAAAGATTTTCAAACCAGTCAAGAATGGTATCCGCCCAGCCTGCCGGTGCGGTGTGACCGCCTTTGTGCAGCAGAAGGTCGATCTGACCGGCTTCACAATCGGTCCAGTGCCGCAGCCAGAACTCTCCGGCGAAACTGTTGGTTTCCGGCTGGCGGTTGCCACAGCGGTTCGTTTCCCGCAGAACCTTCAGGGACGCCCACACATCACCCTGTACAACCGTACCGTCCCGGAAGGACCGGCCCTCCAGCGGAACCGTCCGATCTGTCCATCCATGTGCATGAAACAGGCGCACCGGGCCTGCACAGTTTTCCGGCAGGCTTTCCCAGAACGCACCTGCGACCGGAGCATAGGCATCGGCAAAATCAGGCAGCCGGCAGGCCATGTCCCAGACCATGGATCCCCCGCGTGAAAATCCGGCAAGCAGAAATGGCGTGTCCGCCAGTTGGAACGTGTCCCGGACGTCGGCGATCACCTCTTGCAGGAAAACCGCATCGTCGCGATCGTGGCCGGTATTGTCCGCACGAACAGACCAGTCCTTGGTCCAGCGCGCCTCCGGATGTTCTCCGTTCGGGGCGACAAACACATAGCCGCGGGCGACCGAGACACGGGCAAGATCGGAATTGAGCATTGCCTTTCCGGTGGCACCGCCACCATGCAGATGCATGACGATCCCGACCGGATCGCGATCGGGAAGGATCAGATGGTAGCTTCCGCTGGCACTGCGGCATGGGGTCTCCGCATCGCCGCAATCCTGCGCGAACGCCGCGCCGTTCTGAAAGAGAAATAGCAACATCAGGCCAGCAACCTGATGCAATCCCTTGCTCAGCATGTCTGTTTCCCATCCTGTGACGCGACCGCATTGATGGCCTGCCCGGCCGTCCGCGCTCAAAGACTTAAAGTGTACCGGGCCGGTTCCAGATTTCTCCGGCAATCGCCGGATGGATGCAAATCACTAAGTCGTATGAAACAGGCGGCGGAGCAATCGCCGAAAAACCTCTCAGGTCATGCCCGTTTCGCGTCGACTTTTTGGAACCAGCTTCGTGCATACGCCAGAAACGAGGGATCCGGGCGGCAAGCGGCACGTGTATCTGGTGGCTCCACGGGATTCTTCAGCGTGTCCGAGACAAGCAGGGCGGCGCCGAGACCGGTGCCGGTTGTCGATACTTTCGAGCTTTCGGCAACACGCCCCGTCGCAGTCTCCAGCATTTTCATGAACAGACTGTTCTTTGCAAACGGGCCCTCGACGATCGTGGGGCCTTGAGCACCTATGAGCTCCAGGCACCGGCTCGTAACCAGCGCAAGATAAAACGAGGCCGCCGTGTAGCGTTCTGCGTCGGACAGCGCACGTTCGTCCGTACTCCAGCCCGCTTTAAGGTCCTGAAACGGCCCAGATAGCGGATCCACCGCAGGATAAAGCTGGATCCTGTTCGCCAGGACGCGAGAGACATCCTCCTTCGAGGCCTGACGGACGCGCTCCTTCATCACCATGTCGAACTCTCGTCCGCCCATGAACCGTGCCGAGGGGACGGGGTCTCCGAATGCGTTCACATTCAACAGCGTGTCGCGCTCCGGGGACAGGGTTTTCTTCTGCCCGCCAACCGCAAACGAAATCACCCATGTGCCTGTTGATACGACTGAAAAGCCACCTTTAAGAGCGAGAAGATAGGGATAAAGCGAGGCATTGGAATCGTGAATGCCACTGGCGACCGGTATGCCCGGCCGCAACCCCGCGACAGCGGCAATTTCCGGTTTCAACACATTCGTAGATCCGGCCGCGATGTGTGCAGGTGCCATCTTGTTCGCGATGCCCAATTGCCGAACCAGTGGCGAAAAGCGGCGCTCCTGCGGGTTCCACAGATCGGTGTGCGCACCGAGTGACGTCATCTCCGTGTTCTTCGCGCCAGTCAGCCTGTAGGACCAGTATTGGGGATACGTGACAACGCTGGCAATCCGGTCAAGCAGACCGGCATCGCGATGGAGTTGCCAGTAGATCTGGGCACCCACATTCAGACCGAGCGGAAGTCGGGGCGATCCTGTTTCCTGAAAGTCCGGACGAACGGCATCGTAGCTTGCCGAAAGCGCGTCGGGGCCGGCAAACTCGTAGTCCAGCATGGGCGCGGCAAGGTTTCCTTCGTCGTCAAGAAGAACGATGCTGGCGCCATGCGTCGTGATCGAGATCGCATCAATCCCGTATTTCTCATTTTGACTTTGGAGCGCACCGAGGACGAAACGCCAGAGACCTTCAAGGTCGTAGTGCGGATAAGGAGGTTCCGGCAGAACCGCATTGGGCTGCGTCGCGATGTCGATTTCCGCGCCATGGACCGCGTCCACCACGCCAACCTTGGCGTTCGTTTTGCCGATATCTATGACTGCGACATGTCTCACGCACGATGCTCCCGAGCCGAATGATTTCCCGATCGCGGTCCGTTCCGGACTGGTTGAACGACACGCACCTTCGAAACCTGTCACACTCGTTGCCCCTTCTCAACGCATGCTCTCGCACGGCGTTTCCGGTGCACGCATCAGGGTCGTGAGCGCGTCACGAATGGAAAGCCCCGGCAGCGTTCAGTGCGGGATGGCCGCGAATTCACAAGGAAGCGGCGGCCTGCCGACAAACACCCTTGTCCGGATTTCGGGCAAAAGGTAACATGTTAGAATACCGATGAGCGAAACGACGGCCACAGATATGGAAACCTCCGGCACCGTTCGGCTGACACCATTGTCAGAGTACGAGGGCAGCCTATCGTCTCGCGTTTACATGAGCCTGAAAGACGCGATCCTGACCCTGGCTTACGAGCCCGGTGAAGTCTTGCGGAAAGCCGAGATTTGCGAACAGCTTGGAATATCCCGAAGCCCTGTTTCCGAGGCCGTGGCGAGGCTGGCCGCGGAAGGGTTGCTGAGGGTGATGCCGCAGTCGGGAACATATGTGGCTCAATTGTCGATGGACGAGGTTCGCGAAGGAGCTTTTATCAGGGAGGCTTTCGAGCTGGCGGCCGTCGAATATGTGGCCCGGATCATCACGGATGAGCAGATCACACTTTTGAGGCGAAACCTGAAGGTTCAGCAAGGACTTGTGGAGGATCAGGATATTCAGGGATTTTACAAGGCGGACACGGCGCTGCACAATCTGATTATGGGGTTTACCAACTTCAAACGCCTTGCCTCGATCGCGGAAACCAGCTGGTTGCACGTCAACCGTGCCCGCCAGCTTGTCCTGCCGAATCCGAGACGTGTTTCTGACACGCTGGATGAGCACACCACGATTGTCGACGCGCTCGCGGCGCGCGATCCGAACGCGGCCAGAGCCGCTACCGAATTTCACCTGGGCCAGCTCGTTCGTCACCTGGAAGCGGTTGAACGTGATCGGCCGGAGCTCTTTTCTCGATCATGACACGTCCCAACCGTCCCCGTTACGCAGCTCGTCTGAATGCCTTCAAACAACTCTCTCCAGGGTCCGACGTTCTCGATTGGATCGCTGCCGCCGGCAAGGTGGAAGGGCTAGGCGCGGCCGACCTGAACTATCCCGATCATTTTTCCAGACACGACGAAGACGCCGTCAGAGGCGCTTTGAATGCGGCGGAACTGGTACTGAATGGCATCGCCATGCGCTACTATTCCGAGCCTGCGTTCAAACTCGGGGCTTTCACCCACCCTGACCGATCGGTCCGTCAGGCCGCCATCGACATCACGAAGAGAGGCATGGATACGTGTGCCCGTATGGGCGGCAGGGTCGTCACGCTCTGGATGGGACAGGACGGGTTCGACTACGCCTTTCAGATGGATTATGCCCAAGCCTGGGATCACACGGTCCAGGCGATCCGGGACGTCTGTGCTCATAACCCAGATCTTGATATCGCCATAGAGTACAAGCCGAACGAACCGCGGGCGTTTGCCCTAATGCCGGACATCGGGACGACGTTGCTCGCCTGCAAGGAGGTGAATGCCGCCAATCTGGGTGTGACGCTCGATTTTGCGCATGTCCTTTATGCAGATGAAATGCCCGCCTGTTCGGCCGCCCTGATTGCGCGCCATTCCCGTATGATCGGACTGCACCTGAACGACGGCTACGGCAAACGTGACGACGGACTGATGGTCGGTTCCGTTCACGCCATCCAGACTGTCGAACTTCTGATCGCGATGCTGCGGGCAAACCAGACGGATGTGATCTATTTCGACACTTTTCCGGACATGGGCGGCCTGGACCCGATCGAGGAGGCGCGCACGAATGTCCTGATGACGGACCGGCTCCTTGACGTGGCCGACAGCCTGTCGGGAGACAGGGAACTCATGGACGCGATCAGCAGGCAGGATGCTGCAATCTCGCAGCGGATTGTTGCCCGAAAGCTCTACGGATCATGACGATCCTGGTCATCGGGGCACTGCATTGGGATGTCGTGGTGCACGCACCCCGGCTGCCGCACATCGATGAGACCCTGCAGGGCTCATCGGTCGCCTATCAGTTTGGCGGCAAGGGTGGAAATCAGGCCGTCGCAGCGGTCCTTGCCGGTGCGCAAGTCGCCTTCGCGGGGCGGATCGGATCAGACCAGGCCGGAGCCGAGATAAGACGCAGACTGATAGAGGCCGGCATCGATATCTCTGAACTGCAGATCGGGCCGGACGCTTCGGGAATGAGCGCCGCCATCGTCGACGGGGACGGAAACTACGGCGCTGTAATCGTGTCTGCCGAGAACCACAAGTTCGATGCGGATGTTTTGACCATCCCGAACGGATGCCGGATGGTGCTTGTGCAGAACGAAATGACGCAGACCGTGTTGCACAAGGTCAGGCAAAAGGCTCTTGACGCGGGTGTGCCTATCGTTTTCAACGCGGCCCCTGCGCGCGGCCTGACGGCTACGGACCTGGAAGCCATCGGCGTTCTGATCGTCAATCGCATCGAGGCGGCTGACCTGTTGGGATATGCCCCGGCGGATACGGATTGGGCGAACGCGGTCTGCGAACTTCACAACCTCGCCCCCGGATCGGATGTCATCGTGACCCTGGGAGGCGACGGTGTGATCTTCGCGCAAAAGGGCGGAACACCGGAACATCAACCTGCCAGGAAAACGACCGTCCGTTCAACGCATGGCGCCGGTGACGTTTTTGTCGGTGCCTTTGCAGCAGCCTACGTGGACGGCGCGCCTTTCGACACGGCCATCCGGAAGGCGCAGGCCGCCGCATGCCATCACGTGTCCGGGAACCGGTAGCAACGGACCGCTGTCCGTCCGGTCACGGAGCGTCCTCGCGTACCACCCCCCCATTCTTCAGGTCCGCCCAAAGAGCTTCGGGGATTACAGCGCTTTCCGCCCGGATGTTGCCTTCCATTTCGCTGACACCCTGTCCACCCGGGATGACGGAAATCACAGACGGATGCCGAAGCGGAAACTGAAAGGCGGCATCCACCATGCGCACGCCGTGACGTTCACAAATGCCCTGGATGACGCGGACCCTTTCGAGCACGTCTTCGGGAGCCGGGTCGTAGTTGTAGAATGCACCCGGTCTGGGACCGGTTGCCAGAATGCCCGAGTTATAGGGGCCGCCGATGACGACGCCGATGCCGCGCGCCTCGCAAAGCGGCAGGAAGCTGGTCAGGGCTTCCTGCTCAAGCAACGTGTATCTGCCCGCCAGGAGGAAGATGTCGAAATCGCCGCGCTCGGCCATCCACTGGCAAGGTTGCCATTCGTTTACACCGGCACCGAATGCCTTGATCGTTCCCTGATCCCTGAGCGAGAGCAACGCCTTGTAACCGCCATTCATGAACTCGTTCAGCTTGGCATCGAGCGTTTCCTGTGTACCATGATTGAAAATATCCAGATCATGCGCGAACAGGATGTCGATCCGGTCGATGCCCAGCCGCTCCAGACTGAATTCGATTGAGCGCATTACACCGTCATAGGTGTAGTCATAGATCTCGCGCCGCGCGGGCACGTCGAACCACTTTCCGAACCCGTCACGCTGTTCGGGCGGGGTCACCGTGAGGATCCTGCCGATCTTTGTGGACAGAACATAACTGTCCCGGTCCTTGCCGCGTAAAAACGGATTGAGCCGGGTTTCGGAAAGACCAAGTCCATAGAGCGGAGCGGTGTCGATGTAACGCACGCCGGCGTCCCAGGAGGCCGACAGTATCTCCTGTGCATCCGTGTCCGGGATTGCCCGATACAGGTTGCCGAGCGGCGCGGTTCCGAAGCCAAGTTGCGTTACGGTAACGCCCCCGTTACCGATCCTGTCCCAGTGTCGTGTCTGTAACGCCATACCGTGCCTCCTTTTAACTGACATGCTAGTATCAATTGAGCTAGACTGCACCCTCAAATTCGGCTGCAGGAAAGCGCGGAGGAAACTAAATGGCGAAATTCGAATCTGTTTTTGGAACACCCAAACCCGTCATCGCCATGGTTCATTTCGGGGCTTTGCCCGGAACACCGCTTTACGATGCGGAACGCGGGATCTCCGGTCTGATCAGCGACGCCGAAGCCGACCTTCTTGCTCTTCAGGCAGCGGGCGTCGACGCCGTCATGTTCGGAAACGAAAACGACCGCCCTTATGAGTTCGAAGTCGACACGGCAAGCACGACCACAATGGCCTATGTAATCGGCCGCCTCAGGGACCAGATTACCGTTCCTTTCGGGGTCAATGTCCTTTGGGATCCCAAGAGCACGGTCGCGCTTGCCGCCGCGTGCGGCGCCACATTCTGCCGCGAGATTTTCACCGGCACCTATGCCAGCGACATGGGACACTGGGCACCGGACGCCGGAGCGGCGCTGCGCTACCGGAAACGCCTGGATAAAGACGATCTCCTGATGCTCTACAACGTGTGCGCCGAGTTCGCCGACAGTCTCGACCGGCGTCCGCTTGCCGATCGTGCCCGCTCCGCGGTTTTTTCCTCAATCCCCGATGCCATTCTGGTGTCAGGTCAGATAACCGGTGAAGCGGCCCGCATGGAGGATCTCGAGGCCGTCAAGGACGCCCTGCCCGACACGCCCGTTCTGGCCAACACGGGTGTGAAAATTCACACGGTGGCAGACGTTCTTCGCATTGCGGATGGATGTGTCGTCGGCTCAAGCCTGAAAGTTGACGGCAACACCTGGAATCCGGTCGACCCGGATCGCGCCAAGCAGTTCATGGACCGTGCGAGGGCCGCACGATGATCGGTGAGGACCTTCAGGCACTCGTCATGATCCCCGGGCTGTCCGGGCACGAGGAACGCGTTGCCAGCGAGATTGCAGCCAGAATGCCGGTCCCGTGCAGGACGGACCGTCTTGGCAACCTGATTGCGACTTTCCAGGGCACCGGTCCCTCGGTGATGCTTTTTACCCATATGGATCAATTGGGGTTTGTCGTCAGAAAGGTAGAGGAAAACGGCCTGATCAGGGTTCAGAGGCTCGGCGGTGTGCCTGAGCGTGCGCTGCTCTCGCAAGCCGTGGTCTTGAGCGCAAAAACTGGCAAGGACATCCCCGGTGTCATTGCCAACAAGAGCCATCACGCCACACAGCCGGACGAAAAATACACCGTCCCCAAGACGGCGGACCTTTTCATCGATGCGGGCTACACGAGCAAGGCGTCGGCGGAGGCGGACGGTATCCGGATCGGGACACCGGTCACATACGCACCCAATTTCATGCAGCTTGCCGAGGGGCGCATTGCAGGCACGGCAATAGACGACAGGGCCGGATGTGCGGTGCTTCTGGACGTTGCCAGGTCACTTGCCGCGCGGCAGGACGGCCCCACCGTCCATGTGGTGTTTTCCACGCAGGAGGAGTTCAACCTGCGTGGTGCCGTCGTGGCTGCGCAGAGCCTGAAGCCTGACATCGCCATACAGGTTGACCTCATGCTGGCCTGTGACACGCCGGATATGACCGATCTGGGCGAGATGCGCCTCGGCGGCGGACCCGGGATCAGCCTTTACAGTTTTCACGGCCGCGGGACGCTGAACGGCGTCCTGCCGCATCCAGCGCTTGTCACCGTCTTCGAAAGCGCCGCTGCGGAACTTCAGATGCCGCTCCAGCGTTCCGCGCAGGTGGGCGTTCTGACCGACCTCAGCTATGTACAACTGGTCGGAGAAGGCGTCGCGTCAATCGATGTCGGATTTCCCATGCGCTACAGCCACTCCTCGCTGGAAGTGTGCCAGATCAGCGACCTTGAGGATCTCGCCAGGCTTTTGTGCGCCGCTCTTGGAGAAATTACGCCTGAGACAAAACTGGAGCGTGGCGCATGACCTATACCCTTGGCGTTGACATCGGCACCTATGAAACCAAGGGCGTTCTGGTTGATGCGACCGGAAACGTTGCCGCCACGGCCCGTCATGCCCACGAAATGACCGTGCCGCAACCGGGATGGGCAGAACACCGGCCGGAGGAAGACTGGTGGGGCGATTTCGTCACCGTGACCCGCGACCTCATCCGGCAGTCGGGCATTGCCGGCGATCAGATCAAATGTGTCGCCTGTTCGGCGATCGGTCCGTGCATGTTGCCGGTCGGCGAGCAGGGTGCCCCGCTGATGAACGGTGTCCTTTACGGGGTCGACACCAGAGCGATGCGTGAAGTCTGCGACCTTACGGACCGGATCGGGGACGATGTCCTGCTTGAGCGTTGCGGAAACTCGCTTACGTCGCAGTCGGTCGGTCCGAAGATCCTGTGGCTGAAAAACACGCGCCCGGAGATTTATCAAGCGGCACACAAGATACTGACTTCGACCAGCTTCATCGTTCACCGGCTCACCGGTGAATATGTGATCGACCACTACACGGCTGCAAACTTTTCACCGCTCTATGACGTGACCACGCAGGACTGGTGCTTCGACCTTGCCCCGGAGATCCTGCCACCGGACAAGCTGCCGAGATTGCTCTGGTCGTCCGAAATTGCCGGCCACGTAACATCGGCAGCCGCTGCGGCAACAGGTCTTGCCGAAGGCACGCCGGTCACTTCGGGTACAATAGACGCGGCCGCGGAAGCCCTCAGCGTCGGCGTCCGGTCGAACGGCGACATGATGATGATGTACGGTTCGACCATCTTCATCATCACGTTGACCGAAAACCGCGTGCAGGATGGACGGCTCTGGTATGCACCCTGGCTGTTTCCCGGTCAGCATGCGTCGATGGCCGGGCTTGCGACATCCGGTACGCTGACCCACTGGTTTCGTGACCAGTTCGCACGCGAGTTACCGAAGGAAGACGCATTCTCGACGCTTGCGCGGGAAGCCGAGGCCATTGCGCCCGGCGCGGACGGACTGCTCTTTTTGCCCTATTTTTCCGGTGAGCGGACACCTCTGCACGATCCCCATGCCAAAGGAACCTTCTTCGGACTGAACCTGACCCATACGCGTGGACACGTGTACAGGGCCCTTCTTGAGGGGATCACGTTCGGAACGGCCCACGTCGTCGAAACGTATCGCGAGGCCGGCGTGGAACCGGCACGCATTCTCGCGGTCGGTGGCGGCACCAAGAACAGCATTTGGCTCCAGGGTACGTCCGATACGTCCGGATTGAGCCAGATTGTCTGTCAGAAAACGGTCGGGGCGAGCTACGGGGACGCCTTTTTGGCGCGGCTGGCGATCGGCGAAGCGCAGATAGACGACATTGCCACGTGGAATCCGGCCTCGCAGACGATCCACCCGAACGACGTTCCTGGCTACCGCAAGGCCTATCCGCTCTTCCGCCGGCTCTACGAGCAGACCAAGGATATCGCCGCCGAACTCGGCTAGCAGGTCACGCGGTTCGAACAGAAGCTGCCGGTGCCGGTTATTTCACCGCGCCGGCAGCCATGCCCTTGATGATGAAGCGCTCCAGCGCGATCCCGATGATGATCAGCGGCAAAATAGCCGCGAAGCTGAGCGCTGCCATCGACCACCAGCTTATGCCCTGCGATCCGGTCTGGCTCGCGACCATCACCGGCAGGGTCGTTGCGTGGCTTGAGGTCAGGAGGGCCGCAAAGAAATATTCGTTCCAGGTCAGGACAAGCGACAGGATAAATGACGCGACCATGCCCGGTGCCGCGATGGGCAGAATGATCGTCAGGAACGCGCCCCATATCGACAAGCCATCGACGAGCGCCGCCTCTTCAAGTTCGGTCGGAATGGAACCGAACTGATCGCGCATGATCCAGATCACGATGGGCAGGACGGTCAGTGTGTAAAGCAGGATGAGGCCGATGCGCGTATCCAGCATTGCCAGCGATTTGTAGAGCACCAGGAAAGGAAGTGCGAGCACGACCGGCGGCAGGATCAGCTGGCTCAGGAAGAAGAACGAAATGTCCGGGTTGCGCATGAAGCCGAAACGGTAGTTGAACCGGGACAGACCATACGCCGTCATGCTGCCCAGCACGACCGCGAGCGTCGAGGCGGAGACCGCGACAACAGTTGAATTCCAGAACCTCTTCAGGAACTCCTCGCGAACCGTGCTTTCATTGGCGATGGTGTCGGGCGAAAGTCCGAGGGAGCGCCAACCGAGCCACTTCGGGATGTAATCCCACCATGGCACCATGTTCCCCTTCATGACATCGGGTGCCATCTTGAAGCTCGTCGTGATCGTCCAGTAGATCGGAAAGATCGAAATGAACGCCCAGACGATCAGGATACCGTAGATCAGAATTCGTCCCGATATCCGTTTCGCCCTGAATGTCCGGTCGGCCTCTGTGTCGTGGAAAATCTGGGTCGTCATCTCAGTACCTCGGGCGCATCCAGCGGTCGGCCGCCTTGATCAGAAGGGTCATGGCGATGACGATGATGACCAGATAGACAATCGCAAGCAGCGTTCCGTATCCGACATTGGACCGGTCGCGATATTCCCGGAAGATGAAGCTGGTCACGCTGTCCGTCGCCCCGCCGGGACCGCCGGACGTGACGTTGATGATGATGTCCGCAAGCTTCAGTTTGAAGATGATCCGGATCAGGATCGCGGTGATGGAAACCGGCAGCATGAGCGGGAACGTCACTTCCCAGAACTGGGTCCAAGCGCCCGCGCCATCAACGCGCGCAGCCTCGTTGAGCTCTCGCGGGATTGCCTGCAATCCTGCCAGTATCATGATCATCATGAAGGGAATGTAGGTCCAGGCATCCATCAGCATGATCATCAGCTGGGCAATCTCGGGAGACGAAAAGAACGAGGGATTTTCCACGCCCAGCTCCCGCAACAGTCTGGCCACCGGCCCGAACCTGTTTTCCAGCATCGACTTCCCGATCATCCAGGACACCGCGACGGGAGACAGCATCAGCGGCAGCAGGAATGCCACCCGAAAGAACTTGCGTGCCCGGATTTCCGCGTTGAGAAGCAGGGCAAGACCGAACGCGATGGCATATTCCACGATGATCGCGAGGGTATACCAGACCATGTTGCGCAGCGCGTTCCAGTAGAACGGGTCGTCCCACATCTGTCGCAGATTGTCTATGCCGTTGAATTTTCGTCCGTCGGGGGATGCAAGGTTCCAGTCGGAAAACGCGATGACCAATCCGAACAGAAGCGGAAAGACCACCATGGAGACCACGAACAACGTGGCCGGAAGCACAAACAGCGTCCGCTTGCCATGCTCTCCACGGGTAATCACCTGCGACGCGCACAGGCATATGCCCCAGAAAATATAGGCATAAAGTGTTGGCCGCCAGTTCGCGAACCCCAGGTCTATCCAGCCGCTTTGGTCAGCCGCCTGTAGAATTGCGATAAATGCCAACAGGCCTGCGGATCCCCAGACCAGGATTTTCCCGAAACGCTTGCGTTGTTCGGAGATATCGTCGGCGGTCACAACATGAAGCCGATCGCCTTCGGAACTCATTAATGTCTCGCCCCGCCTCTGTAGGATTTGCGGGCAGGCACCGAGCGCCTGCCCGCATGTTCACGTCAAAGTCCCAGCGAAGCCTTGTACAGCTTGATCTGGTTCTCCCGGCCGATCTGGTCCGTGATCTTTTCCCAGGCGGCCGCAATTGCATCGCCGATTTCCTGAGCCGATCCGTACTGTCCGGCATAGCCTTTGGCCAACTCGTCCTCGGCCACCGAATAGTATTGGAAGATACCCGGGATCCGCGGTTCGATGGCCGCATTGGGGTGATTGTAGCTGTCGGCGTTCGAGCCAAGATAGTCTTCGATATAGGCACGATCGTACCCGGCCGCTTCCCACTCGTCGAACTGGAAGTGTGAGTTGCGGTACGGCTGGAAGCCGGACGGATAGGCAGACATCCACAGGCTGATATCCTTGCCGCCAAGATGAGCCGCTGCGCTCCAGGCCGCCTTGCGCTTCTTCTCGTCGCCCGACACCCGCTTGGTGACATAAATGCCCCAGCCGAGATAGGCCATGTTCGGCGCTTCGTTGTAGGTCTCTTCCCAGGCACCCGTCTTGCTGTTGTAAACGCGGTCCGAGCCCGGATTGATCCCGAAACCGACAACGTCGCCAACGACCGAGGTGTCGGATGTGCGCGCACTGGATCCGATATCGCCCCACCACATCAGCATCGAACCTGTTCCTGCAAGGAACTGCTGGAAGCCGGTCGTTCCCGGATCCGCATTGATCTGATCTGCCGGATAGGCACCGGCTTCAATAAGATCGAGAACATCCTGGATCGCCTGTACCCAGGCCGGATTGTTGACGCGCGGTTTCATGGTGTCCGGATCGAACAGCCAGGCCGGGTCATCCGGGTGCTTGGCATAGACTGCGGCGCGGTTCTCCAGGAAATAGAAGCCGAAACCGCCCCAGCCTTTCAGCGGGTCGAGATACCCGTGAGCAGGCAGCCCGGTCAGAGGATCTTCCTTGCCGATCAGGGCCTTGGTCACGGTGTTGACATCCTGCCAGGTCCTGGGAACGGACGCCCCGCCTATCGCTCCGTCACCGAAGTAATCGGTCCGGTACGCGAAGGTGTGGCAATCGCCGTCGATGGTGACCCGGTATTTCTTTCCATCCCACGTGCCGACCGGCGGCTTGAGATAGCTCACCAGATCTTCTGCATCGATCTGCTCTTCAACCCAGTCCGGCATTTCGTCGAGAAGACCCTTGCCGGCCGTGTCGCCCTCGAACGGCGCGCCCATCTCGATAATGTCGAAGTCCACGGTTCCGGTCGCAATCGCCTGCTGCAGACGCGGATTGTAGTCCGCCTGTGCAAGGTCAACC
Source organism: Roseibium sp. MMSF_3412 (assembly GCF_030733265.1). Taxonomy (GTDB): domain Bacteria; phylum Pseudomonadota; class Alphaproteobacteria; order Rhizobiales; family Stappiaceae; genus Roseibium. The sequence continues at coordinate 181,086 of NZ_JASHJI010000002.1, forward strand.
CAGTTGATCTTCGCCCCTGTGTAGGCTTCCCACGGCTTCAGAAAACCCCGGAAAAGGAAATTGTGGAGGTTCTGGTTGTTGAGTCCCATGAATGTCAGCTCGACACCCTCGAACTCGCCTTCCGCGACGCGCTCCTTGGTCGGGCCGAGGCACATCTCGCCGACTTTCTGCCAGTCGGCGTCCGTGGGCGAGCCTTGACCGACGCCCGGGATCTTAAGAATTTCAGCGCGCAGATCCGACTGGGCCCTGGCTGCACTGAAAGGGATACCGGTCGCTACCGAGCTCATGGCGGCAATCGCGCCGACGCTTGCAGCGCCCTTGAGCAAACCGCGCCGGTTTAGCTGACGACGCATAATCGTATTGTAATCACTAACTTTCACGTCACTTCCTCCCACTACACTTCAAGTTGGCCAACCCCTGCAAAGGCACCCTTTTTGCCGGGTGCTCTCCTCGAAAACAGGCGGGTCTTATCCAATCGGAGCAGACTTCCGACGGGTAACGTCCCAATTCGCGTACGTGCTGTCAAGTAGCTAACATGTTAGTAAGGTCAGAGGTGGACAAATTCCTGCCAATAAGCTACCCGGTGAAGAGGGTAGGATCGGCTTTGTGAGGCTCAATGGCTGAAGTCGCTGTCAAGCAAGTGCGCAAGAGTTATGGCGATACCGAGGTTATTCACGGTATCGACGTGGATATCACGGACGGCGAATTCGTGGTCCTCGTCGGACCGTCGGGGTGCGGGAAATCGACCCTCTTGCGCATGATCGCCGGATTGGAGGAAATCACATCCGGCGACATTCACATCGGCGAGCGCCGGGTCAATCATTTGCCGCCTAACCAGCGCGACATCGCCATGGTGTTTCAGTCTTATGCGCTTTACCCGCACAAGACGGTTGAGGCGAATATGGGCTTTTCGCTCAAGCTGAAAAAAATGGACAAGGCGGCAATCAAGAAGCGTGTGGCGGATGCCGCTGAAATTCTCGGTCTTACACCCTATCTCGGGCGCTATCCGCGCGCCCTGTCGGGAGGACAGCGGCAGCGGGTTGCGATGGGCCGCGCGATCGTTCGCGATCCGCAGGTGTTTCTGTTCGACGAACCGCTCTCGAACCTGGATGCCAAACTGCGCGTGCAGATGCGCACGGAAATCCGCGAATTGCACCAGCGTTTGCAGACCACAACCATCTACGTCACGCATGACCAGATCGAAGCCATGACCATGGCCGACAAGATTGTCGTGCTGAACGGCGGCAATGTCGAGCAGATCGGAAGCCCGCTGGATCTGTACGACCGGCCCAAAAACAGTTTTGTCGCCAGTTTCATCGGCTCGCCGGCGATGAATCTCTTTGATGGAAAAATAGAAAAGTCCGGCGCGGACAACGCTCAGGTTTCTGTCGGCGGAACCGTGCTTGACTTGCCTGGGTTCAATGACCTGGAACCTGGCCGTCCGGTAAGGCTGGGCGTTCGTCCGGAGCACCTGCAGTTGGCCGAAACCGGTCTGCCGGCAACAGTAAGGGTTGTCGAGCCGACCGGCCCGGAAATTCATGTCGTGTTCCAGTTCGGGGCCGGCGAACTGACGGCGGTTTTCAGGGAACGGCATGCACTGTCCACGGGGGACCGGGTCCATCTCGGGATCGATACAAACCACTTTCACCTGTTCGGTGCCGATGACGGACTGAGGATCGAACCGTGAGGAACAGTCGACTCCAGGACAGACGATAGTCCAGAGTTGGTCCGTGAAGCCGCAGAGACGGGTATCTGCAGAGAGGAGCCAGGAATGCTGAAAGGGATTGATCCGAGACTGAACGCCGATGTGTTGCATTGCTTGCGGGCCATGGGTCATGGAGATGCGATCGTCATTTCCGACACGAATTTCCCCTCCGACAGCGTTGCCAGAAACACGGTTTACGGCTCCCTGCTGCGGATGGAAAATCTCAGTGCCGCCGAAGCGATCGAAGCGATCCTGTCCGTGCTCCCGCTCGATACGTTTGTCGATGATTTCGCGATGCGGATGGAAATCGTCGGTGCGCCGGACGAAATCCCCGAGGTTCAAAGCGAAGTCCAGAAGAAGATCGACACGGCCGAAGGCGGCTCGCGTCCCATGATCGGTGTCGAACGCTTCGCATTCTATGATCTGGCGCGCCAGAGCTATGCCGTGATCCAGACGGGAGAGCGGCGCTTTTACGGATGCTTCGTGTTGCGCAAGGGTGTCGTGGGACCGGATCAATGAGTTTGGATATCGTCATACTGGGTGTCTTTGTTGCAGACACCGCCTACCGGGCGGCCCGGCCACCCAGAATGGGTGAAACCATTTTGGGAAAATCCTTCGCTCTCGGACCGGGCGGGAAAGGCTCCAACCAGGCGGTTGCCGCCGGCATGGCCGGTGCCAGTGTCGGCATGTTGACCAGGCTCGGGATGGACCCTTTCGCGGACATGGCGCTTGCAACATGGTCGAAGGCCGGGGTGACATCGCTGGCCTCACAGCACGAGGACGGCTACACCGGCGCCGCCTATATCTTCATTGATGATGCCACCGGCGACAACGCCATCATCGTGTGCCCGGGCATCGCGGCCAGCCTAGGGCCGCATGACGTCGATGCCCAGAAAGAGGCACTCAAGACCTGTAAAGTCTTCCTCACGCAGCTCGAGCAACCGCTGGAGACCGCAGAATATGCGTTGGATGTGGCCAGGAATGCCGGTGCGACAACGATCCTGAATCCGGCACCGGCGGCCGAGTTGCCCGACTCCATGCTTGCGCTTTGCGACTATGTCACACCGAACGAATCCGAGACCGAGGCCATCACCGGGCTGAGCGTACAGAGCGTTGAAGACGCCACGAAGGCGGCCGCGGAGCTGATCAGGCGCGGCGCAAGGGCTGCCATTGTCACGCTCGGCGAAAACGGATGTCTCTATCACGACGGCGCTGAGGCGACACATGTTCCCGCCATGTCCGCCGGACCCGTCCTGGAGACCACCGGTGCCGGCGACGCATTCAACGGCGGTTTCGCGGCCGGCCTGGCGCAGGAAATGTCGCCCATCGAGGCGATCCGGTTCGCAACGGCAACCGCATCCATTTCCGTCACGAGACCCGGAACAGCGCCCTCTATGCCCGCTCGTGCGGAAATCGAGGACCTGCTAAGGCAAAATCCGGGATAACCGTACCTGGCCGGCGCCTGATAGACCTTGAGGAAGTCCCTCTGTCCGTCGGCAGAACAGCGCCTTTGGGTGCCGGCCCCTCTCAAAAGCATTGACCTATATGTAATCGAACGCCCATTCGTTGTAGCCCTGGGTGCCGCGATACCAAAGCACCTTGTCCGTTTCGCTTTCGCCGTGGTTCCACAAGTGCTTCTGCCCCCGGTTCATGGCGTCTCGCACAACCGCCCGCCGCTTCTGGCTGAGAAGAATGGCATCGGTCAATGCGGCCTCGTCCCACTTGGTGCGGGCTTCCTCCTGGAAAGCCTCAACAAGTTCCTGATGCGGTTCGGAACGGGCGAGATTGGTCCGTTCGTGGGGATCTTCGGCAAGATCGAACAGCATGATGCCGTCGTGAGATGACTGGATGAATTTGTACGTTCCCCTCCGGATCATGAAAATAGGCGCGGGCGTCGCTTCAGCCAGGTACTCCGCATAGACGGTGCGCTGCGGCGGCGGATTTCCCCTGTCGAGGAGGCTCAGCAGATCTGCGCCCTCGAGCGGTTCGACCGGCTCGCCTGCGCCGGCCAGAGCGCAGAAGGTTGGCAATAGGTCAACCAGCGACGTCAATTCGCCCACCCGCTGCGCGTTCAGCCACGGTGCCTGGACGATCAGTGGAACGCGTAAGGCTTTTTCAAAGAAGTGTTTCTTGAACCACATGCCCCTCTCGCCGAGCATTTCACCATGATCGGACGTGAACACAATCACGGTGTTGTCCGCAGCGCCGGTGGCCGCAAGGGCGTCGAGAATGCGGGAGATCAGGCTGTCGAGATAGCTGATGGAACCGTAGTAGGCGCGAATGGCGCGGCCGACATCCTCATCCCGGAAACGGATCCCGAGCATACCGAAATCCTTCAGAAGACGCACCGAATGCGGATCGTGCTCCTGCTCGCTGAGCGCCGGGATCCGGGGCATCGGGATTTCCTTGCCCTCATAGAGATCCCAGAATTCCTTTCGGCACAGGTAAGGTTCATGCGGGTGCGTATAGGAGACCTGAAGGAAAAACGGGCGCTCGTCGTCCGAGCGGGCGATGTCGAAGATATGCTGAACCGCCTTGAAGGTGACCTCCTCGTCGTAGTCGATCTGAACGGACCGTTCACAGATGCCGGCAATCCGAACCGCGCGGTCATCGTTCGTGTCCCTCTTGCCTTCGTTCTGCCAGTTTGGAACCCAGGCAAAATCAGCCGGATAGAGATCGGCGGTGAGGCGCTTTTCAAAGCCGTGAAACTGGTCCGGCCCGATAAAGTGCATCTTGCCCGACAGGGCCGTCTGGTAACCGGCGACCCGCAGGTAATGGGCATAGGTGGGAATCTCGGCGGAAAATTCAGCCGCGTTGTCATAGGCGCCAACGGCGGAGCAGAGTTGACCGGTTGCCATTGAAAACCGCGACGGTGCGCAGAGCGGAAAGTTGCAATAGGCGTTTTCAAAAACGACGCCTGTCTCTGCAAGCCTGTCCAGTGTCGGCGCATGGCAGATCTCGTCCCCGTAGGCACGCAGGGACGATGCTGTGAGCTGGTCAACCTGAAGGAACAGGATGTTGGGTTGTTTTTTCATTTGCGGACCAATGCTCTGACAGCCCCGACCGGGCCGGTTTCGTACCACTTCTGATGATTGCGCGCGCGAGCGGATTGGCCGAAACTTTGCGACACCCGGTCGATGACAATCGCCAGGAAAACGATGCCGAGCCCACCGACGGTCGCAAGCCCCATGTCCAGCCGGCCAATGCCCCGCAGCACCATTTGTCCGAGCCCGGTGACCGAAATCATCGACGAGACGACCACCATGGACAGCGCCATCATGATGGTCTGGTTGACCCCTGCCATGATCGTGGGAAGGGCAAGAGGCAGCTCCACCTTGTAGAGCGTCTGGCGATTTGACGCGCCAAAGGCCCGGGCCGCTTCGACCATGTCGGGGCGAACCTGCCTGATGCCGAGATTGGTGAGGCGGACGACCGGTGGCAGCGCGTAGATGAAGGTCACGATGACCCCGGACACGTTGCCGATCGAAAACAGCATCACGATCGGCACGAGATAGACGAAGGACGGGATGGTCTGCATCAGGTCCAGAACCGGTTGGAGAACCATCCAGAACCGGTCGCGCTTGGCGGCAAGAACGCCCAGCGGAATACCGATCAGGGAGCAGAACACGACACATGTCAGAACGATCGACAGCGTCGTCATGCTTTCTTCCCAGGCCCCCATCAGCCCGATCGCAGTCATGCAGGCGGCCGCGATGATGCCCAGCCTGCGGCCACCGGCCTGCCAGGCGATCAGCACGATCAGCGCCAGCACCAGGAGATCCGGGGCTTCGGTCAATCCGTCCTCCAGCGCCGTCAGCACCAGGTCGAACGGCACCTTGATCGCCTGAAAGACGAAACGGAAATTCGCAACGACCCATTGCAGCGCGGTTTCGACCCAGACACCGACCGGCACCCATTCCGTGTCGAAGATGTTCCACAGATCCATCGTCGCCTCTCCTCGGCTCTAGCCGCGCAGCGCCTTGAGCGCCGCAGTTATTGTGATCAATCCGACCGGGACGTCCTCGGTGTTCGTTACCGTTACCGGTGACTGATCCTCCATGAAGGCATCGATGATCTCGCCCAGTTCAACGTCCGTACGAACCTGCTTGGGCGTCGGCGCACGGCCGTCGAGCGGTTCCATGATCGTTTCGGCGCGCACCAGGCCAACGCGGCTTATGCCCTTGACGAAGTCAGCGACATAATCGTCTACCGGGTTTGTCACGATCTCCTCCGGCGTGCCGATCTGGACGATCTCGCCATCGTTCATGATCGCGATGTGGTCGCCCATCCTGATCGCTTCATCCAGATCGTGGGTGATGAACAGCGTCGTTTTGTGCATGTGCTCCGAAAGACTGAGGAACTGATCCTGCAACTGGCGCCGGATAAGCGGATCGAGCGCTGAAAACGGTTCGTCCATCAGCAGGATTTCCGGGTCCGCTGCGAGCGCGCGCGCAAGTCCCACTCTTTGCTGCATGCCGCCCGACAGCTGGTCGGGATAGTGGTCGATCCAGCCGCGGAGCTCCATGGCCTCCAGGGCCGTTTCCGCTGCCTTTCTCCGATCCGCCAAAGGCACGCCGCGCACCTCCAGGCCGAAACCGACGTTTTCTCCCAGGGTCCTGTGCGGCCACAGCGCCATGTGCTGGAACACCATTCCGATGGTTTCCGCACGCAGCTGGCGCAGGTCCGACTCGATCATCGTGTCGACCCGCTTTCCGGCAACGTGAATCTCGCCGGAGGTCGGCTCGATCAACCGGTTTACGTGACGGACCAGGGTTGACTTTCCCGACCCGGACAAACCCATGATGCAGAAGATCTCGCCCTTCCTGACGGAAAAACTCGCATTGCGGACCCCGAGCACACAGTCAAAGCGGTCACGCACCTCTTCTTTTGAAAGGCCTTCGGCAAGAACGGCCTTCATGGCCTCGTCGGAACGTTTGCCGTAGATCTTCCACAAATCCCGGCACTCGATCTGCGCATCGCTCATGACAGCAGTCCCTTGCAGAAAAACGGGCGAGGCAAGTGCCGCGCCCGGAAGGTGGGGAGGGATGTCAGTTCGCTTTCGCCGCTTCCGCGACCCAGCCGTCGAATTCCGCCTGATTGGCCTTGACCCAGTCCTCGGCGTGGCGGCGGAAGTCTTCGAGCGTATTCTCACCGTCCCGGAGCTTGACCTGGGCTGCGTTCACCGCGGAGATCGGGATCTCGACAAGTTCAAAAAACTTTGCGGCCGCCGGATTGTCCTCAAGGAAATCATTGTTCGCGACGATGTAGACGTCATTGACGGCAAAGCCGGCATCAAAATCGCCATTCGACGGAACCCCGATCTGTACGACATCGTCGCCCGGAACAAGGACGTCGCTGATCCAGTTGGGTGTCCACGTGTAATAGAGAATGGAGCCGCCCTCGTTGTAGCGCGTGATCGTGTCGGCCATGATCGCGAAGTAGCTGCCCTGGTCGTGCTGCACTGTATCGCGCAGGTCGTAATCGTCCAGGTGCTGTTCGATCGCCAGTTCACAGCCCCATCCCGGATTGCAGCCTGAAAGATTGGCGCGGCCGTCGCCGTCGCTGTCGAATATCCCGCTGACCGCGGCATCCTTGAGCTGGCCGATGTCCTTGATCCCGTGTTCTTCGGCCGTTTTCCTGTCGATGAAGTATCCCTGCCCGGCACCGGTGATCGAGGCCTTGACCCGGGTCATGACCCCCTCGCCGCCGGACTTGTCGAAGAAGTTGTTGTGCAGCGGTTTCCAGTGGTTGAACGTATAGTCTGCATCGCCCGATGCCACCGCGAGATGCACGGCGGGGAAATCCGCTTCAAGCGTCTCTTCGACATCGTAGCCCAGGGCTTCGAGACCCAGTTGAACCACCATGTGCTGAAACCAGGCATTCGCCGGCGATCCCTTGATCGGCGACACCGACACGCCCTTTCCGGGCATGTCCTGCGCCGTTGCCGGAATCGCAGTCGTCAACGCCACTGCTAGAATCAAGTTTGACAGCTGTCTCATATTCTCCTCCCAAAAAGGCGAGCGAACCTTCCTCGAAACCTATGTTCGATCCCCGCGATCCGTTTGTGAAGTTCCAAAATCCGGTTCAAACTGTTAGCCTGCGTGTTATGGGAAATTTACGCAAAACTCTGACAAAACTGCCGCATCTCATTACATTTGAGGCAGTTTGCAGAAACGAAAATTTTACACGTGCTGCTGAAGCTCTTGGCATCACGAGGGTGTCGGTCAGCCGTCAAATCGCGGAACTGGAAGAACAGCTCGGTGTCCGCTTGTTTCACCGAAGCCACCGGAAAGTGGTGCTGACCCAGCCAGGACGCATGCTGGAGGCGGAGGTCTGCCCCGCCCTCCACCAGATCGCGGGAGCGCTCAACAACGTGTCGGCAGTTTCGGGCCGCACCCGGTTGACGGTCACGACCACCTCGGCGTTCTCGACCTATTGGTTGATGCCGAGGTTGGTGAACTTCAACAACCTTCATCCCGAGATCGAATTGAACCTCGTCGTTTCCGACCGCATGCTCGATCTGGCGGCGGAGAGTGTGGACGTCGCCATCCGCTATGCCAGGACACCGCCTCCCTGGGACAACGTGACGAGGTTGTTGCGCGAAAGGATTTTCCCGGTCGTCAGTCCGAAATACATCGCACGGACCAAGCTTGCGACGCCGGAGGACCTGTTAAGCGAAAACCTGCTTCATCTCTCCGGCATCTATCGTCCCGGTGCGCGCTGGCCAAACTGGTTCCGCCTGAACGGTCTGAATGCGCCGCCCGAGGCGAGCGGCGTCGTGATGAACACCTACATCAACATGCTGCAGGCCGCCATCGCCGGTCAGGGCATCGCGCTTGCCGGCTATCCGCTTGTCGACACGTATCTGGCCGACGGTTCGCTCCGAAAACTGACGGGTTTCCTTGAACATGACCGGGACTACTTCTACCTGATCGACACCACCAAGAACCGGAAAGACGCACGCATGTTTTGCGACTGGATCTTGGCAGAGACTGACACGCACTAGATCAGCAATCGCTGTCAGGACGACGGCAAGAGCTTCCCAGCTGAATGTGTTCCGGAAGCGAAGCGATCAAGGGTCCCGGCAACTGCCTTGTTAATGAGGCCGTACCCTAACCCGGGTCCTGCTCTGCGTTGACGTGCCGAAGAACTTCCCGCGACACGATCCGCGCGGCTGCGGTTTGCACCTGGCCCTTGCGGGTCAGGAAGGAATAGGTTTCCACGGAGAGAGGCAGGTCGGTCTGCAGGATGGCAAGCGAGCCGGGCGAGCCGTCCGGCAACATCGCGAAACTGTCCGCAACCGACCGGGCGACGGGTCCGATGGCGTTCGAGCGCTGAATGGTCGCAAGCGTGAACAGGAAAGAGGACGTGGTCAGGATCTTGGTCGGCAGCTGAAGCCCCATATCCCGAAGCGCGCTTTCCGCCGTCGTCCGGATGGGCGCACCAACCGGTGGAAAGACCCAGTCGAAACCCAGAAGGGCATGTGAAGGAATCGGAGCCGGATGACGGATCAGGGGATGATCCAGCCGCGCGACCATACAGGCCGGCTCCCGCCGCAAAGGCTGTTCGTCGAAGAGGTCGGGGTCGGCATCCAGGGGCACGCGGCTCAGCGAAAAATCGAGCCGCCCTTCCTCAAGCATGGGTGCCAGAACCCTGCTTGGTCCGATTTCGACTGAAACGGAAATCTCCGGGTAGCTCAACCGGATGTGACGGATGGCAGGCAAGACATACTCCACCGCGGGCCCGGTGACCGACCCGATATGCACCTGCCCTCTTTGCCCCGAAACGTGATGTTCGATATCGACCGCGGCGTCGGTCAGTTCCTGAAGCACCCGGACGCAGCGTTCCCCAAGATTACGGCCGACCTCTGTCAGCTCAATGCCACGCCCGCTTCGCACATAGACTTCCGCGTCCGCGACATGTTCGATTTCCGTCATCAGGCGTGAGGCTGCAGGCTGCGTTATGCCCAATGCGGCCGCGGCATCCGTCAGGCGGCTCTGCCGGCTGAGTTCGGCCAGCAGCCGCAGATGGGAAATTTTCATGCCGCGCCGCAACAGATCCAGGGCCAAACCTGATCCTCCATAAACATACCAATTTTAATAAGTATTGATAGCAAATGATGATTTGACCGTCATGTGTCTTTTCGCAAGTTTGAAAACGGCATTTCCGGATGCCTCATCAATTTTGCGGTCGGACTTATACCGGCCAGGGAGGAACACATGAATTTCTTTTCCAAGGCGCTGATTGCAGTCGCCGCGACGGCAACGCTGATGTCCGGCACGTCTTTCGCCTCAGACAAGGGGGCGGTCGGCATCGCCATGCCGACCAAGTCCTCCGCCCGCTGGATCTCTGATGGAAACTCCATGGTCGAACAATTCACGGCGGCAGGCTATTCGACCGATCTGCAATATGCGGAAGATGACATTCCCAATCAGCTGGCACAGATCGAAAACATGATCACCAAGGGTGTTGATGTGCTGGTGATCGCGGCAATCGATGGAACCACGCTGTCCAACGCGCTGGAAAACGCGGCAGCATCGGGGATCAAGGTCATTGCCTATGACCGGCTGATCCGCGACAGCGGCAATGTCGACTACTATGCGACGTTCGATAACTTCAAGGTCGGTGTTCAGCAGGCCACGTCGCTGGTCAACGGCCTGAAAGAGCGCTTTGGTGACGGTCCTTACAATGTCGAGCTTTTCGGCGGATCGCCGGACGACAACAACGCCTATTTCTTCTATGACGGCGCGATGTCGGTCCTGCAGCCAATGATTGATGCTGGCACGGTCAACATCGTATCCGGGCAGATGGGCATGGACACCGTCGGCACCCTTCGCTGGGACGGCGCTGTTGCCCAGGCGCGCATGGACAATCTTCTGTCCGCGCACTACACGGACAAGCAGCTCCACGGTGCACTCAGCCCTTATGACGGCCTTTCCATCGGCATCCTGTCGTCACTCAAGGGTGTCGGCTACGGATCCGGCGATCTCAAGATGCCGATCGTTTCCGGACAGGACGCAGAGATCCCGTCGGTAAAGTCCATTCTTGCCGGCGAGCAGCATTCGACCGTCTTCAAGGACACGCGTGAACTGGCCCGTGTCACGGTCGGCATGGTCGAAGCCATCCTCAATGACGGCGAGCCCGAAATCAACGACACCAAGACCTATGACAACGGGATCAAGGTTGTTCCGTCCTATTTGCTGGAACCGGTCGCGGTCGATGCTTCCAACTGGGAAGATGTCCTCATCGGCAGCGGTTACTACACGGCTGATCAAGTCAAGTAAGTCTGGTCCGGCAAAAGACCCGTCCACAACACACCAGTTGCGGGCGGGTTTTTGGAATTTTGGAGAGCGGAGCAGATGGCACTCCTGTCCATGCAGAACATCAGCAAGACCTTCCCGGGCGTGAAAGCGCTCGATCAGGTCAACCTGGATGTGCAGCAAGGTGAGATCCACGCCGTCGTCGGTGAGAACGGCGCGGGCAAATCGACACTCATGAAAATTCTCTCCGGCGTTTATCCGCACGGAAGCTATGACGGAAAAATCCTGTTCGGCGGCGCGGACGCGAAATTCGCCGGAATCTCGGACAGCGAGCGCGAAGGCATCATCATCATTCACCAGGAACTGGCGCTCGTGCCCCAGCTCTCCATTGCGGAGAATATCTTTCTCGGCAATGAACGCGCAAGGAGCGGTGTCATCGACTGGCGGGAAACCAACCGCAGAACGGAAGACCTCCTTGCGAAAGTCGGATTGGCCGAAGCGCCCTCCACGCTGGTCGACAATATCGGGGTCGGAAAGCAGCAGCTTGTGGAGATCGCCAAGGCGCTTTCCAAGGACGTCAAGCTTCTGATCCTGGACGAGCCCACAGCCGCGCTTCAGGAAAATGACAGCCGCAAGCTCCTGGACCTTATGCTGGAACTCAAGACGCAGGGCGTCACCAGCATCATCATTTCGCACAAGCTGAACGAGGTCCGCTACGTGGCGGACACCGTCACCGTCATTCGCGACGGCATGACCGTTTCACGCCTCGATGCCAAGGCTGGTCTGAGCGAAGACGCCATCGTGCGAGACATGGTGGGCCGGGACATGACGCATCGCTTTCCGGAGCATCGGCGCAGTCCCGGCAAGATCCTGCTGGAGGTCGAAAACTGGAATGTCTGGCATCCGGAGCATACCGGGCGCCAAGTGATCAGAAATGCCTCCTTTAACGTCCGCTCCGGCGAGGTTGTCGGCATCGCCGGTCTCATGGGGTCCGGGAGGACCGAGCTTGCCATGTCGATTTTCGGCCGCTCCTACGGCCGGAACATCTCGGGCTCGGTGAAGCTGAACGACAATGAAATCGACGTCAGCACCGTCGACAGGGCGATCAATGCCGGCATTTCCTATGTCACGGAGGATCGCAAGTCGCTCGGTCTCGTGCTTGAGGAGAGCATCCGCTTCAACACCACCCTGGCAAACCTTGACGACGTATCATCGGGCTCTGTTCTGAAGAAGAACGAGGAAACCCGCATTGCCGAACGGTTCAGGCAGGCGCTCGCGATCCGCACGCCTTCGGTCTTTCAGAAGACCATGAACCTGTCCGGCGGCAACCAGCAGAAGGTTGTGCTGGCGAAGTGGCTTTTCACGGAACCGGAAGTCCTGATCCTCGATGAACCGACCAGGGGCATCGATGTGGGCGCAAAATACGAGATCTACACCATCATCAATGATCTGGCGGACCAGGGCAAAGGCGTCGTCATGATCTCCTCCGAAATGCCGGAACTGCTCGGAATGTGCGACCGGATATACGTCATGAACGAAGGTGCGCTCGTCGGTGAACTGAATGCCGCCGATGCGAGCCAGGAGCGCATCATGTCGCTCATCGTCAACGAATAGAGTTTCAATATGGACCTGGCACAAAGCGATACCAATCCCGCCCCGCAGGCAAAGACCAAGAGCATAGGTCAATACCTCTCTTCGCACTTGCGGCAATACGGTCTCCTGTTCGCGCTCATTGCGGTTATGGCGTTTTTCCAGATCGTCACCGACGGTACGTTGCTGCGCGCGGTCAATGTCACCAATCTTCTGCTGCAGAATTCCTACATCATCATCATGGCGCTCGGCATGCTGATCGTCATCGTGTCCGGAAACATCGATCTTTCGGTCGGTTCGGTCATGGGCTTCATCGGTGCATTGGCCGCCGTCATGATCGTCAACATGGACGTGTCGGTCCCGTTGACCATCATCGTATGTCTCGTCGTCGGGGGGCTCATCGGAGCAGCGCAAGGGTATTGGGTGGCCTATTGGAAAATTCCATCCTTCATCGTCACCCTCGCCGGCATGCTGGTTTTCAGGGGCCTGTCGCTCTGGTTGCTGGAAGGACAGTCGGTCGGCCCCTTCCCGAAGGAGTTCCAGATCCTGGCGACCGGCTTCGTCCCGGACATCTTCCCGGTGAGCTGGGGTGACTCGCTGGCCGGCATGCTTGAGATGCGGCGCGTGAAACACGTCAACATGCTGGCGCTCTTCACCGGTGTTGCAGCTGCAGCGATGATTGTCTGGATCGGATTGCGTCAGCGCGCGCAGAACCGGCTTTACGGCATCGAAGACGAACCGAAGGTGTTCTTCATTGCGCGCAATGTCATCGTGGCCGCTGCGCTTATCTTCGTCATGTACAAGCTGTCGCTGTTCCGCGGACTGCCCAACGTCTTGATCACCATGGGCGTGCTGACGATCATCTATGCCTTTATCACGGAATCGACCACGGTCGGCCGTCGCATCTATGCGCTTGGCGGCAACGAGAAGGCCGCCAAGCTCTCGGGCATCAAGACGGAGCGGCTGACGTTCCTGGCCTTTACCAACATGGGCGTTCTGGCGGCCGCGGCTGGCCTTGTCTTTGCCGCCCGCCTGAACACGGCAACACCGAAGGCCGGATTTGCCCTGGAACTCGACGTCATTGCCGCGGTCTTCATCGGTGGTGCATCCATGTCCGGTGGCGTCGGCACCATCATCGGTGCGGTTGTCGGCGCGTTTCTCATGGGCGTCCTGAACAACGGGATGTCCATCATGGGCATCGGCATCGACTACCAGCAGATGATCAAGGGTCTTGTCCTGCTCGCAGCCGTGATTTTCGACGTCTACAACAAGAACAAGCAAGGATAGTCACATGTTGCTCTCTCAGATCCTGGACGCACAGGGAAACTGCGCCGTTGTTGTGCGCAACGGCAGTGAAGCGGGTGTCCTGAAAGGGGTTTCCTCAACCTATCAACTCGTCATGGACGCGATCAGGAGAGGCAAGAGCCTGGCCGAACGCATCCGTGCCCACGAACTGGGCCCCGCCGTGGACCTGGAGAAGCTGGCAGAAGACGGCCGCCTTCTGCTGCCCCTGCACCATCCGGATCCGGCGCACATGCATCTGACGGGAACCGGCCTCACCCATCTGGGATCGGCGGCAACACGCGATGCCATGCATGCCAAGACGGAGACAGACGAGACCCAACTGACGGACTCCATGAAAATGTTCCGCATGGGTCTGGAGAATGGCAAACCGGGCAACGGCCATGCCGGCGTTCAACCGGAGTGGTTCTACAAGGGCAACGGCACCAGTGCGGTCGCGCCTGGCGGCGACCTGGTCAGCCCCGGTTTTTGCGACGATGGCGGCGAGGAACCGGAGATCGCGGGGATTTATGTCATCGGCCCGGATGGAACCCCCAACCGTGTGGGATTTGCGCTCGCCAACGAGTTTTCAGATCACATAATGGAACGCCAGAACTACCTGTACCTGGCGCACTCGAAGCTGCGCCCGGCATCCTTCGGGCCGGAACTGCGCGTCGGCGATCTGCCGGATCATGTCGAGGGCACCAGCCGGATTATGCGCAACGGCGCGCTCTTGTGGGAAAAGCCGTTCCTGTCCGGCGAAAGCAACATGTCTCACACCCTGGCAAATCTTGAGCATCATCACTTCAAATATGGCCTGTTCTGCCAACCCGGAGATGTGCACGTTCACATGTTCGGGACGGCGACCCTTTCCTTTGCCGACGGCATCTCCTGTGAAGACGGGGATGTGGTCGAGATAGCGGCGCGCGGCTTCGGTGTCCCCCTGAAAAACAGGCTTTCGTTTGAAGCAAAAACAAACAGCATTACAGCTGTCAGGGTGCTCTAGGAAATGGCATTCCAACCGGCAAAATGGCCCAGGAAACTGCGGTCGGCGGAATGGTTCGGCGGCACCAGCCGGGACAGCATCTATCATCGCAGCTGGATGAAGAACCAGGGCCTACCGGATGATCTTTTCGACGGCCGTCCCGTGATCGGCATCTGCAATACATGGTCACAGTTGACCCCGTGCAATGCACACCTGCGCGACCTTGCCGAACGGGTCAAACACGGCATCTACGAGGCCGGCGGGTTTCCCGTCGAGTTTCCGGTTTTCTCCACAGGCGAGAGCACCTTGCGGCCAACGGCGATGATGTTCCGCAACCTTGCCAGCATGGATGTAGAGGAGACTATTCGTGCAACACCGCTGGACGGGGTAGTTTTGCTGGTTGGATGTGACAAGACGACCCCGTCCCTGCTCATGGGGGCTGCATCCGTCAACCTGCCGGCAATTGTTGTCTCCGGCGGACCGATGCTGAATGGCTGGTTTCAGGGCGAACGGGTCGGTTCGGGGACACATCTGTGGAAGTTTTCCGAAGCCGTAAAGGCCGGCGAGATGACCCGGGAGGAGTTTCTGGAAGCCGAGGTATCGATGAGCCGCTCGCCCGGAAGCTGCAACACGATGGGCACGGCGTCGACCATGGCATCGATGGCGGAGGCTCTCGGCATTGCGCTTTCCGGCAACGCCGCCATTCCTGCCGTTGACAGCCGGCGCCGCGTGATGGCGCATCTGAGTGGTCGGCGGATCGTTCAGATGGTCAAGGACGATCTGAAGCCATCGGACATCCTGACCAGACAGGCTTTTGAGAATGCCATCCGGACCAACGGCGCAATCGGCGGATCGACCAACGCCGTCATCCACCTGCTGGCCATCGCCGGACGCATCGGCGTCGATCTGACGCTTGACGACTGGGACCGGTTTGGCCGCGACATCCCGACGGTCGTCAACCTGATGCCGTCCGGCAAATACCTGATGGAAGAGTTTTTCTATGCTGGCGGTCTGCCTGTCGTGATCAGGCATCTCGGCGAAGCCGGGCTGCTTAACCGGGATGCCATCACCGTCTCCGGCGAGACCATCTGGGACGAGGTCAAGACAGTCAAGAACTGGAACGAAGAGGTTATCCTGCCGGTTTCAAACGCTCTGACGGATCAGGGCGGGATCGCCGTCCTGAAGGGCAACCTCTCGCCGAACGGCGCGGTTCTGAAGCCCTCGGCCGCATCACCACACCTTCTGAAACATCGCGGCCGCGCCGTCGTTTTCGAAGACATCGGCGACTACAAGCTCAGGATCAACGATGAGGGTCTCGACATAGACGAGACCTGCATCATGGTGCTCAAGAATTGCGGACCCAAGGGATATCCGGGGCTGTCGGAAGTCGGAAACATGGGTCTGCCGCCAAAAGTCCTGCGCAAGGGCATCACAGACATGATCCGCATCTCCGATGCCAGGATGTCAGGCACGGCCTATGGAACGGTCGTTCTGCACACGGCACCGGAAGCGGCGGCCGGCGGACCTCTGGCAGTCGTGCGATCCGGAGACTTCATTGAACTGGACGTACCGAACCGCCGGCTTCATCTGGCGGTTTCCGACGAGGAGTTGCAACGGCGGCTTGATGCGTGGGAACCCACGCACGATGTCCCCGAAAGCGGGTATGCCCGCCTCTTCCATGATCATGTTCAGGGCGCGGACACGGGCGCGGATTTCGACTTTCTGATAGGCTGCCGCGGTTCGGCAGTCCCGAAGGATTCTCACTGATGACAGAAAAACTGGCGCTCGTCGGCATCGGCAAGATTGCCCGCGACCAGCACATCCCGGCCATTTCCGCCAACCCAGACTGGTCGCTCGAGGCCACCGTCAGCCGTCATGCGTCTGTCGACGGGATTGCCTCTTATGCAGAGCTGCAATCCCTTCTGGACGCGCGCCCGGACATTTCGACGATTTCGCTCGCGATCCCGCCCCAGCCGCGCTTTGCCTATGCCGAGGCGGCCCTCAGAGCCGGCAGGCATGTCATGCTTGAAAAGCCTCCCGGGCAGAGCCTTGCGGAATGCTTTGCGCTTGAGACCCTCGCCCGGGAGATGGGCGTGACCATTTTCGCAACCTGGCACTCGCGTTTTGCCGACTGTGTCCCGGACCTGAAATCCTGGCTTGCGGCGCGCGAGCTCAAACGTCTCAGGATTGTCTGGAAAGAGGATGTCCGGCACTGGCATCCAGGGCAGGAATGGATCTGGGAACCCGGCGGAATGGGCGTGTTCGACCCCGGGATCAACGCCCTGTCGATCATGACAGAGATCCTGCCCCATGCCGTTCACGTCCGCGAGGCAACCCTCGAATATCCGGAGAACCGGGCGACTCCGATTGCCGCCGGCCTCAGGTTTACCGATCCGGGGGGAGCCGATGTGTCCGCTGTCTTCGATTGGCGCCAGGAAGGTCCACAGACATGGGACATCGAGGTGGAAACAGAGGACGGCAACGCCCGCCTGTCTCTCGGCGGCAGCAAGCTGGAAATTAACGGCCAGCTGATCAGGGAAGGGTCGGAAAACGAGTATCCGAACCTTTATGAAAGGATGTCCGATCTGGTCCGGACAGGGAGCAGCGACATGGACCTCTCCCCGTTCATCCATGTCTGCGACGCCTGCTCGCTTGGCCGCAGGGTTGTAACGGCACCCTTCCATTACTGATCACGCGTCAAACGCGATTGCCTTCCTGTCGCTTGGCCGGAGGGGCTAAGAAAGTCTGTTTTCGAGACTGGGAGTAATTTCCTGTGCGGCGGTTCCACCCGCCGGCGGCTGGAGCTTTTCCTGCCAATCTTGATGCCTATCGGCTGAACGCGTTCCACAACGGGTGAGAAAATCCGGCCCATCGGCCGCGTTGTACCACTTGCACGATGCACCGCATCGCGCTTCATGACCCGCCTCGCCGAGTGAACCGGACATCCTCATCAAATGATCCAAATTGATCGGAAAATGCTCTAATCTGCCTGCACAGATCCCGTAGATGGAATTTCTATGTCACGTCCCCTCCCTTTCACTTGTGAAAAACAACCGGCCTCCGGTTCCATCGGCATGGTCGTCACCAACCATCCGCTTGGCAGCGCGGCCGGAACAGAAATGCTCAGCGCTGGGGGCAATGCGATCGATGCCGCCGTTTCCGCATTGCTGACGCTGACGGTGGTTGAACCGATGATGGTCGGCATCGCCGGCGGTGGACTTTCTCATGTTCGTCTTCGTGACGGGACACATGTTGTCATGGACGCGCTCTCCTGCGCCGCGAAATCCATGCATGCCGGGATTTACGAACCAGTGTCGGACATACCCCCGAACCACATGGAGGTGAAGGACAGGCGTAACACCGTCGGTCCTTCGGCGGTTGCCGTTCCCGGCAATCTGGCAGGGTGGTGCCGCCTTCATGAAAAATACGGCAAGCTGCCGTTTGCCGACCTCGTGGACCCCGCCATCCGCGCGGCAAGCCGCGGTTTTCTGGCGACACACTATCTCAGCGGTGCGGTGAATGAGTTCAGGCAAGATCTCGGCGACGATCCCGAATGCGCCAGGGTCCTGATGCCCGAAGGACGGCCGCCCCGTTTCGGCGAGCGGATCTTCATGCATGACTATGCCGAGAGCCTTCGCCTCATCGCGAAGGAAGGAGTCGCCGCGCTTCACGGTGGTGCGCTTGGCGCCGCACTTGCCGACCGCCTGGCAACCGGCGGACCGGACTGCGGATGGGTGACGCTGGACGACCTGAGAAACTACAGACCTGTCGAGCGTGACGTCATCGCCGGGACCTATCGCGGCTATGAGATCATTGGCCCGCCGCCGCCGGCCTCGTCGGGGGTCCACATCGTCCAGATGCTGAACATTCTGGAATCTTACGAGGTTTCGGCACTCGGGTTCGGCAGCGTCGAGGGGCTGGATCTACTGGCACGCACGATCGCGCTCGCCTTCGATGACAGGCGGGCCGCCTCCGGCGATCCGGACTTTGTCGATGTTCCGGTAGAACGCCTGACGTCCAAGGACTACGCCGCCGACTGCCTTAAACGCCTGGGTTCGAACACGCACACCGCACATCAAACCGAAAGCGCCGACACGACCCATGTCACCATTGCCGACAGGGAGGGCAATATCGTCACTGCCACGCACACGATCAACGGTTTGTTCGGGGCACGTTTCATGGTGCCGGGAACCGGCATCATCCCCAACAATTACATGATGAACTACGATCCGCATCCCGGCCGGGCGCTCTCTATCGAACCCGGCAAACGGGTACCGACGTCCATGGCACCGATGATCGTCAGCAAGGATGGCACACCCTGCTTTGCGCTTGGCCTTCCCGGCGGCCTCAGGATCTTCCCCTCCGCGATGCAGGCCATCGTCAACCTGATCGATCATGGCATGAGCCTGCAGGAAGCCGTGGAGGCTCCGCGCATCTGGACCCAAGGGCAGGAAGTCGAGATCGAAAAACCCTTTGCTCCGGCTGCCGACGCACTCGCGCAGAATGGCCATGACGTGAAAGTGGTTCCGCATATCGGCGGCGGTATGAATGCCATCGGCTTTGAGCAGGACAGACTGACCGGCGCCGCCTGCTGGCGCGCAGACGGAACGGCAATGGGCATCGGTGGCGGCCTTGCCCGTCCGGGCGTCCGCTTCTGGCCGGACAAGGCCCCCGACGAAGACGACAGCGAGACCAAAACCGCGAACGAGGCAAAGCAATGACCCGGCTTGTCATTCTCGATCCTGTCTCCGGGGACCGGCTGGAACGCTTTGCCGGCTATTTACCGGACGGTTGGAGCCTGGAAAATGCCGCCTCGCGCACGCCGGAAGACCAACTGACCGCCCTCATCGGCACTGACTTCGCCATTTCCGCCGACGTACCCGTGACGGCGGAAATGATGGCCGTGCCCGGTTTGCGCGCCATCCACAAATGGGGCGTCGGCTATGACAACATCGACTGCGCGGCCGCAAGGGCCCATGGTGTGCGGGTTTTCCGCACCACGGGTTCCAACGCGATTTCCGTCGCCGAAACGGCGCTTGGCCTGATCCTGGCCCTCAACAGAAACCTGATACGCGGGCATGCAGCCGTGCTTGAAGGGGGCTGGCCGAAATCCGAACTCGGCACGACATCGATGCGTCTGTCCGGCAAGACGGTCGGCATAGTCGGACTGGGTTATGTCGGCAAGGCACTGGCGCGGTTGCTCGGCGGTTTCGGCTGCGAGATCCTCTACACGGGACGAACGCGCCAGGACGCTGAAACCGAAGCGGCGCTGGCTGTCCGTTTCGCACCGCTGGAAGAACTCCTGGCCCGGGCGGATGTTGTCAGCCTCAACTGCGCGCTCAACGAGGACACACGCGCGATGATCAATGCGCGCACGCTCGCCCTGATGAAACGCGGTGCGTTGCTCGTGAACGTCGCCCGTGGCGGGATCGTCGTGGAGGCGGACCTTGCCGACGCCCTGACATCCGGACACCTGCGCGGTGCTGCCAGCGATGTCTACATGGAAGAACCGGTTGCGCCGGACAATCCCCTGATCGGACTGGATACGGCGGTAAACACGCCGCATATCGCGGCAGTTTCGGCAGACACGTTCGAGCCCACTGTCAAGAGAATGATCGGCAACCTGCTTGCCCTTCAAGAAGGCCGTGAGTTGCCCGAAACCGATGTGCTGGTTTGAGGCGGCTTGCTGCTCGTCAAGGCGCGGAAGCGCAGGAAATGGGCTTCATTTTCAAACCCTTCGCAAGGCGAGAAGGAGCAAGCCGGTCACATCCGAAGGATAGGAAAACGGCTTCACCCCGTGGCGTCAGCGTGCTTGACCGGGCGGTGAGCCCGTTCTGCACACGCTTCCTGACGGGATATTGCCATTTCGCATGTCATCTCAGTCTCATTCGTGGGCCCATCGCCGAGCAGGTATGGCGCGGGTCGAGGTCTTCGGAAAGCAGCTGGAAGGTGATCGCCTGCTTGCCGGCAATCGTCAGCCTGTAGGTTTCTCGCGAACCGCGACGTGTCCAGTATCCGGTCCTTTCGGGTGTATAGGCATCGCAGCTTTCGGCGAGGAAGACGATGTTGCGGCGCGCAACCAATTGACCGGCATGGCCTTTTTCCATCGAAACCTCAAACCTGTAAATGGGCAGGATGGATCGAAAGAAGTATCCGTGCCGGTTCGAGCTTACGGAATAGAGCCTGCCATCGTCGCCGATTGCCAGACTTTGCACCGATTTCGCGTTGGCAGGCACATCGGCCTCTTTCCAGTTCCCGGCGGGTGCCAGGCTCGGGCCAAGACACAAAAGAGCGAACAAGTGCACGCGAACCCACCGGCGTCCGGTTTCACCGGACAAGGTCAAACAACCGGTCAACGTGTTGATCCACAGGCCTTGAGGGTTTGTTTGCGCCTTCGCCGGGCGCGGACACATGCCGACAAGACCGGCAGACATGCATTTGCACCGGGATGTGATTGGACGTCGCTGTCATGGTCATGTGAGAGGGTTGCTGATTTCAAGAAGAAAAATGCAGTCAGCATTGTGGGTTGAAGCAATGCTGACTGCAGTTGTCTCGGCGCAGAGTGTGTTAGGTAGCCGAGCGATATGTCCGTTTCCGATTAGGGGACGACGGTTCCATGCTTGTTGTCCACCACCAGCTCTTCATGCATCCCGGGCAGTAAATGCCCCCGCTCAAATCACTGATGCGTTCGCTTCAAGGCAATGGTGTCTGAGCAACACCCAATTGATACAAAGTTTAGGCAATGTAGTGTTATGCAGAAACCGAATACCTTTCAGTTTCGTTTTTGCTTCCCCTGCGTTGCAAAAACGAAGATTCGGATAGCCATATGTGCAAATAGCGCAACTTGGTGCCAAGTTTCTCAAAATGAGACTGCGGAGAATGCAGATGCCGAGACAGGCATGACAAGGTTTTTTGAACAATCGCCGGTTTGGTAGCCGTGGCGTCGGGCACCCTACAATGGCGCAGCCGACCGGCGACCTGTTTGCATTCATGCAGCAATCGAACCCCGCACCGGTCGCTCGGACGCCAGGATCTGGCCCGCAAAGATACGCTTACAACGCTAATGTACGGGTCCAGAAATGAGGCCGAATTGGTTTTTAGGCGGCTTGCTTCTCGTCAAAGAGCGAAAGCGCGGGAAATGGGGTTCGTTTTCCAGCCGTTCGCAACTCGGAGAAGGTGCAAGCCGGTCAAATCCGAAGGAAATGAGAATCGCTTCATCTCGTCGCGTCAGCGTGCTTGACCAGGCAGGAAGCGCTCTCCGCACACTCTACCTGCCGGATTTCGCGATTTCGCATGCCATTTCAGTCTCATTTATGGGTCCGTACCCGAGTGGCAATGCCGATCAGACCGGACTGCAACTTCCGTAGCGAGGGCACAAGGGTCAATCGGAGCTCCCACTGTCTTCTGTGCACTCGGGCACCGCGCTCCGGTGACCGTGCATCGACCGACAGGCTGGCTGGTTCAAGCAGATCCGCCTGACCAGTCCTGTTTGTTCAAGGCGATTGAGATTTTAGCCGCTCCCATCCGCAGCGGCATAGAAAGCACAGTTCAAGCGCGCACTGTTACACCAGTTTGCGCAACACGTTCCCAAACGGGGGACGGCCCGGCAACTTGGAGATAGCCGGGCCGCTTGACTGACTGAAAATTTTGGAGGTCTCAGCCAGAACTTGTTGTTGTGCTGACCTTAGAAGGTCCGCTGCATACGAACGCCAAACTTGAGTTCGTTAAGGTCGTCAACATCAATATCAGCCACTGACGGATCAACGCTAGCGCTCGAGTAACCAACGTCCGCACCCAAGACAAAACCGGACACAGGCTGCCATTGCACCGATCCATCGATCGCCCAGCGATCAATATCTGCGTCAACTGACCCAATTGTTGTTTCTGAGTAGATACCGCTCAATTCTAGATGAGCATACGAACCATCTACCGCAAGACCGATCGTCGGAGTCGCTTGGATGTAAACGCCAGCTGACAAAGAGAAACCAGAGTTCTTGCTACCATTTGAACCGTAGTCTGATACAGAGACGTCAGGGTCATCTCCATCGTAGTCAAGAGTCACTTCGGTAAGGGCTTCATTTATCGTACCCGTGATAGAAGTAATTCCGTTACCAACATAAGACAGAGCCCCATCTGCATAAAAGCCCTGGAAGTAAATGTTGGACCCAGAGTTAGCAAAAGGCAGGTTGACATTTACACCGGCACCGACTGCCCAGCCGAGGTTGTCTTCATTGCCAGAAGCGTTGGTGCTGTTGAAGGCAGCGTCCGGGTAGACCTGGTGCAGGGCACCCGAAAGCTGGGCAGAACCCCAACCTTGCGAAATACCCAAAGCACCAACGAGATCTGGCGCCCGCGTACCACCATAGTCGCCAACTTCGCGGCCGGAACGATCCTCAAGCGCGATTGTCGCCGAGAAACCGTCACCGAAGGCTGCCGTATAGGCAAGCTGGTTAAGAGTAGAATCTGCCCAGTCACGGGTAACAACACCCATGAACACCTGACCGGTGTAGATGTTGAAGTTGGAACCAAGATAACCGGCGGTCAGACCACCCCATTGGATATAGGCGTTGTCGAGCGTGACACTGTTCCCACCGTTGGTAACCGTGCCATAGATTGACGTGTAGGTACGCAGGGTTCCAAATTCTGTAGCGGTTCTCGAGTCGAGATAAACGTAACCGCGCGACAGCCAGGAATAGCCGTCTTCGTCACGGTCGGCCCAGGCACCATCATCCAAAACATTGTTGACAATTACCTGCGTCCGCAAGCGACCACCAACACGCAGGCAGGTTTCGGTGCCCGGGATGTAGTAGAAGCGGGAGCCATAAGTGTCGCAAATGCGCACGTAATCTACCGGCTCCGGAGCGACCGGAAGGTCGGCTGCCTGTGCGGTGGTGGCAGTGGCTGCTGCTGCCGCACCAAGCAAGAGTGTTTTGAGTTTCATTCCAGACATTTAAAGATTCTCCTCAAAGGGGTCAGCTGCCCACTTCCTGGAACCGATGAAATGCTGGTCTTGCCTGGTTTTCCGAACTCCGGGATGCAACAAAATTATTCATTCTGTACAAACACAGGAAATTCGAAGGAACCTGCGGTTGTCAAGCCCGGTAAAATTGAGTACTCATTTGGTCAGCCGCTTCTAACCGCTGAAATTCGCTGAGTATTTCTGACTGTAACAATATGAATAATAGTGTTGCAGAAAAGAAACACTACTGAGAATGGGTGTGTTAGTCTTATGAATATCTCTATCTGCGGTCAGCAGTCCGCACAGATGCGGCTGTATGACCAAACCAACCGCAGGCTCTACGTCAACGCGGAAGAACGCAGGCGTTTCATCGCCGTTGCCAACGATCAGGACCTGCCGCAAAAGGCACTTTGCCTGACCCTCCTGCATACCGGGTGCCGGTTGTCGGAGGCGCTTGCACTCACATCGGAAGCGGTGGACACGACAAGCCACCTGGTTTCGATTCGGACCCTGAAAAAGCGCGACAAGCACCACGTCAGGGAGATCCCGATCCCCCCGGTGCTGAGCCGAACGCTCGCGGCGCTCATGGAAGCCCAGGCGCACGGGAATTTCCTCTGGCCGGAAAACTTGAACCGCCCTGTCTGCCGGATCACCGGCTACCGATGGGTCAAGAAAGTGATGACGGCTGCCGGTATCTCCGGCGCCCAGGCATCGCCCAAGGGCCTCCGGCACGGCTATGGCGTCTACGCACTCAGGTGTGGTGTCCCCCTCACAATGCTGCGCAAATGGATGGGCCATGCCTCAATCGAGACCACGGCGATCTACACCAACGCGGTCGGCAAGGAAGAGATGGAATTCGCCGGGCGCATGTGGTCCTGAATCGCGCCCGAAAACGGGCGCGGAGTTCAGTTCACGTGAAAAACCGAAAGGTTTCCTGGTAAGGCGACAAGTCTGCACCGATCGGAGGCTCAGAACTGGTTTGCCGGCAAATAAGTGGCACCGTTTATATGTTTGCAGTTGCACTCGTACATCCGGCGATCAACCACGCGTACGCCCTGCCGCCCGTCACAGGTCAGCACGCCTTGGAATTCGGGTCCTTCAGGTAGACCACCATGTCTTTCACGTTTTTCCGCATGCTCTTGAGATCTTTAATCCGCTGTTCGATGTCCTGGAGCTTTGCCTCCAGGTTGGAAATAACCTCAGCCCGCTCCATGACGTCACTTGGATCGTCGGGCAGGAAGCGCTTGATCTCTGCGAGCGAAAACCCGAGAGCCTTGCTCATCGTGATCGTGTGCAGCCGGGAAATCATGGCTTCCGGATAGTCCCGGTAACCGTTTTCTTGCCTGACGGTTTGCGGCATCAGCCCATGTTTTTCGTAAAACCGGATGCGCGATGTCGCAACTCCGGCCGCTTTTGCGAGTTCGCCGATTTTCATAGCTCTTGACCTTCAACCATTGTTGAAGGTTTATATGCCCGGGATCCAGAACGCAAGGATCCCGAAAATGACACCTTCTCCCCTGTTTACTCCGCTGCACCTGCCAAATGGCACGGTCCTCAACAACCGGTTCGCAAAGGCGGCCATGGAAGAAAGCCTCGCCGACTATGGCCAGGTGCCGGGGACCCGCCTGCTCACGCTCTACCGCCGCTGGGCGAACGGCGGCGCCGGTTTGCTTATCACCGGAAACGTGATGATCGCGCCCGACGCCCTGTCCGGACCTGCAAGTGTCGTGTTGCAGGCAGAAACGGATGTCGCGCCGTTCAGAGCGTGGGCAGAAGCTGGCCGCTCAAAAGGCGCGCAGTTCTGGATGCAGATCAATCATCCGGGCCGTCAGGTGTTGGCAGCGCTTGGCGAAGAAGCGGTTTCCGCATCGGATGTCGCGGTTGACATTCCAGGAATGTCGCAGAATTTCCGAAAACCGAGAGCTTTGACGGACGAGGAGATCCTGGCACTTGTCGAAAAATTTGCAACCACCGCCGAACGCGCTGAAGAGGCGGGATTTACCGGCGTCCAGATCCATGCGGCGCACGGTTACCTGATCAACCAGTTTCTCTCTCCGCTTACCAATCTGCGGACCGATCGATGGGGCGGCAGCCTGGAAAACCGCGCCCGCTTCCTGTTTGAGGTCCTCCGCGCGGTCAGAGCGCGCGTGTCGAGCACGTTTTGCGTTTCCGTCAAATTGAACTCCGCTGATTTTCAAAAGGGCGGGTTCGACACGGCAGATGCCAAATGGGTTGTTGACCGGCTTGACGAAATGTCCGTCGACCTCGTTGAATTGTCGGGTGGCTCCTACGAGAGCCCTGCAATGCAGGGACGCGACACGGACGGCAGCAGCACCGCGCGGCGCGAAGCCTATTTCGTTGAATTCGCTCGGGAGGCCGCGCAGACCGCAAAGATGCCGATCATGGTAACCGGCGGCATTCGCTCGCGCGACGTTGCCGAAGAAGCCATCAGCAACCACACCGGTGGTATCGGCGTTTCCGTTCTTGGCCTTGCCCGTGCCATGGCATTCGAGCCGGACGTCATCTCAAACTGGCAGCAGGGCAAAAAGTTGCGCGTCGATATCCCCGAAGTCCGATGGAAGAACAAGAGAATGGCCGGGTTCGCCTCAATGGTGCTTGCCTATGTGCAACTGGAACGCCTCTCGATTGGAAAATCCCCGAACAAGGGCGGCATGCCGATTCTCGCGCTCATCGGCAACCAGTTGAAAACCAGGAAAAGGACACAGGCCTATCGCAAGTGGCGCGAAGGCAAGACCTGACACACGATAGATCGAGAGCTATTACTTGATTTCAGAACGATCATTCTGTAATAATCAGGAATGGCACGACCCCGATCCTATGACAGCGAGACCCTGGCGACGCGCACACTGACCGCCTTCTGGCAGGGTGGCTATCATGCGACGTCGATGGAGGATCTGGTTCGTGTGACGGGGGTCAGCCGCCACGGCATCTACAAGGAGTTTGGCGGAAAGAAAGGCATGTTCCTGTCGTCGTTCGACCTCTATCAGGAACTGATCGTCAGCCCGGCGTTCGGACGAGTTGAACAAAGAGCCGCAACGATTGATGACATTGCTGCCTATTTCGAGCAGCAGATTGCGCTTGCGGAACAAAATGGACTGCCCGGACCCGGGTGCCTCGTCGCCAACTCTGCAACGGAGGTTGCCCCGCATGACGAAGATGTCCAACGAAAGATCGACCAACACAACGAGCGGCTCCGGCGCGGCTTTGCTTCGGCCATCAGCAACACGGTGAAGGGTGTTCCGCCCAAGCGGTGCCGGCAACTGGCGGAAACCGTCCTCGTATTCGCGACAGGCCTGTGGGCGTTGTCGCGCGTCACGTCCAGCGCAAGGGACTTGCGCCGCGTCGTTGCAACATTTCTTGGCATGATCGAGGGAGAGCTCAGGTGAGTCCGACGGAAAGGCTGCAGGCTGCGCAAACGGATAGCAGAACACTATGGTTCGCACTAATGCTGAACTTTATCTGGATCAACTTGTCCGAGGTGTTCAGATATTTCGTGTTCGTCAGACCCATGATGCAGGATGCGCTCCCTGCCCTGCCCGACGTCGCCCCGATGAGCGTCCCGATCTTTCTGATCTGGGGGGTCTGGGATACGATCCTTGTGATTTCAGTCACCTTGATCGCACTCCTCGCCCTCGAACGGTTCGGCGGTTCCCCGAAAACCGTCTTCAAGGTGGCAACCGGCATCTGGGCCAGCATTTTCGTCATCCTCTGGCTCGGCCTTTACAACATGAACCTGGCATCTCATGACGTCCTGCTGGTTGCCTTGCCACTTGCATGGCTTGAAGTGTTTGTGGCGGTCCATCTTGTCGCCTATGCGATGCGCCGTGCGCAGTAAACGGCCTCTCAAGACTTGCGTCAGAGCGGCCCTTGAACGCCGCTCTCCGGATCGGGAGCAGCCCAATTTTCTGTCCGGCTCCTCCGGGTGTCGGTGCCTTGCCGTCCGGGTAAAACCTGTGCCAGGAACCCGGCATCTGTGGCGGCCGCTTTCGTTCGCGCCGATGACTGGCCTTAACGATGAAAGGGAGAGAGGAGCCGTGTGATTTTCATTCCCGACACGAGAGCCGCCACATCACACGGCGCATCGCCTGGACGGACATCTGTCTAGTATCAAAAAAAGCTGAAGACCGTGAAAATCAGGTAGAGCGACAACGCAACCGATCCCCAATAGAGAGTGTTCTTCAGCAACAGGAATGACAATTCTCCCCTGTTGCCACCATGCGCCGGCGTCGTTCCCAGTTCCTTGCGCCAGACGTCAAGAACCGCGTCGTCCGGCGCATCCGCATCCGTTGCCGGAAGCGAGGCAAGGCCCGTCGCAAGTCTGCGCGCCTGCTGCGCCGAGGCACCGAAGTCAAAAAGAAAGTCGCGACGTCTGTCGAGCGAAACGGTTTCTGCACCCGAAAAAACAGTCAAAACAGTTTTTGTTTTCGAAAAACAATTAAGTAGCCGGCTAATCATATTATCCAGTTCCTACGCAACAACATATCCATTCCCGGACCAGGCAACTCCCTGGCTTTCCCCGCCCGTGTCGCAGTCAGGCGAGCCTATTCGTAAAGCGGCACCCAGCCGCCTGTCGGGCAGTTGCCGGTTGACCGTCGCGAACGGTCGCCAGATCAGGTCACACAGACTTGGCTACACGTATTATGTGCATAGACCCGAGAAGCAACGTTATGCTTGAACCGAAGAAACCGGTTTAGAAAACCTTGATGAAACTTGTTGAATTTATGAACAAAATTTAACGATTATGCAGTTTACGCAACACGCTGGCCGAAGCGGAGCGTTGAACCCCAATAGTGTTCGAATATCTGCCACTTGAGAGACACACTTTGTTGACGCAGCTTGCGCGGTGCTGAGTTTCAATGAGTTCTACAGAATGCGCATTCATCCGGACAGACGACTGGAGCGCGAACCGCATTCCAAAAATTGGGTTCCGATCCGATCCGCGACTCTGAAAGACGGGACATCAACACTTGCCGGAATCGCTCTCGCAAGTGATTTCGGAGACAAATCGCGGGCGGCGCACCTGGTTGTCGCTAAGGGTGAACGTGCCAAGCAGCTCGTTGACGAGCATCGGCTTGTATTGAGCCTGGACGAGCACATAAATCACGGAATCGCCTTCAGCGACAAAGGGAAGGTCAAGCTCGTCCAGATCCCCCTGTTCGAGCACCGCATCATCAACGTTGCTGCGGCTCCACACCAGTTCCAACTCATCATCTTCGTCAACATCGAAGACGTTTCGAATGCTCGCCACGACAACGGTGAATTCCGCGCTGACCGCGTATTTTCCGGTCAGCGCCGTCGCTATGTTGACGAGTTCCGTAAACTTGTCGTCATCGATTGCTCCCTTGTCGCGCGTGACCAGGTCAACGACAACACCGGTTGTTTTCGAAATAATTTTGTCGCCTCTGAACCCGTCAAAAAATGACACGACGTTGATGAGGACAAGGACCAGGAAGGGCAACACCAGCGCAAACTCGACAGCAGCAACGCCCGAGCAGTCGCGCAGGAGGCTTTTGGGCAGGAATGTCGTGCGTTTGTTCATCTCAGAAGGGCTCGTTCAGGAAGGCCGCTGAAGAGATCAGCTCATACCGGTTGGTGCTCGTTTTTGTGAGACTCAGTCCGAAGCCGAGACCTGGCGTAATCAGATCCACGGTCAGGCAAACGCGCATGAAGACAACGCTGTTCGCCACACCCGGATTGAAGGTGACCGCAGGGTCCAGATCGAGCGTGGCGTCCTCGCAAGCTGCGTCGCTCGTCGGCAATGCGGACAGGGACGTGATTTCGGTCAACTCAACGGTGATTTCACTTTCACAGTCCGGTATCACGACACCGGTGATATCACACACAGCCGCTTCGATATCCGACTGGCTGATCGTCCCGGCTGCGACGCCTTCCGTTACCTGGCCGGTATAGACCATTTTCGAGACCACATTGACGGCGTGATCCACCATGGCGATACGTGTGAACAAAATGCCGATTTCAAAAAGCGACAGGATCATCGCAAAGAACACGGGTGCGAGCAGCGTAAACTCCACGGCAGTAACGCCTCGCTTGTCGCGCGAGAGTGCTTTAAGCAAGCGCCTGCCGATCCATGACCGTTTTCCGTCGCGCATCACCCTGAAATCCTCAGGCTGTTGATTGATGCCGCGATACCGTTGAACGCGCTGGACAAATCGAACCCTTCAACATGGTAATAGTCGCTCGGGGACTTGGCGCAGTACTTCAACAGGGTGTCGGCCGCAGAGCCGCTCGTGATCTTGTAACCGATTGTATAGACATAGACGCCGTTCGAGCGCATCAGATCGCACATGCGCTTGTAATAGGCCATCGCATTATAAGCTGTTGCCGGGTCCACGCTCGTGCTGCCCTTGTCAACGATCGTTTGCCGAAGACTACCTTTGTCAAGGTGCGGTTTTACGCCGCTGGTCGGCGATTTCGGCCGGACCTGTTCGGTAATGTCCCCGTCGGACATGATCACCGCGATTTTCATGGTGTTGCTATCATCGAAATCCGCTGGCCGGTCGGCAAAATCCCCACCCAACTCCCCCCTCAGATTTGGCGAAAGTGCCTTTGCGCCCCACATGGTTCCGATATCCATGCCGGTTCCGTCCGACAGTGACATCCCGTCTATCCGGCTTTTCAGGTCGGCGGCGCTGTTCGAATTGAACATGGATTCCGTGTCGGTTCGCGGACACCAGTCGTTCTTTGCACCGTAACGGGTAAAATCAGGCACTTGCGGGTGTGACTTGCCCCCGATCGCGGTGAGGCTGAAATCCTTGTCCTGGTATTCGATGCACGTGTTGCCGGCGGAAAACCTCGAGACAAGATAGGGAACGTTCGTATTGGCCTGATAGTAAGAATCGGCTGGGTCGGTATTGCTGGGACTGGAGGGGACGGCGTATTTGTCGAAAAGCGTGCTGCCGATATTTACGGTCCCGCCGAACAAGACAAGGTTGATCGACGTTTGGTCGGCGAGATCCCCGTCGAGCATCAGGTCGATAAACTCCTTCGACGAGCTTTTCAGGTCCGTGAGTTTGGCGCCCTTCATCGACGACGAAATATCCAGCACCATGGAAATTTCGATATCTGTCTGGGCCTGAACAGCAGTGGATTCGGCCCGCACGGTTTGCTCACTCTGTCCAATCAGGGACAGAAACGGCGTCTTGAGCTTTACCGAAGCGGTGATCGTGACTTCCTTTGAACTCAGGCTGTCATCGACAACAGTTGTCGTATAGGACAGCGTATCCCAAACAGCACCGTCCGGCTGATTGGCGGCCATGTATTCATCGACCACATCGGTTATTGAGCCGCTTTGCGTGAGTGAGGCGGATGCAAGTGTTGCGGAATCGAGCATGATCTGCAAACGCTCCTGCGTCGCCGTCATTCTCAGCACATCGACGCTGCCGCAGGCCGCGACGATCAACGGTAAGGCGCAAAACGCGGTCAGAAGCGCGACGTTACCGGTTTCGTCATGACGGAATCGTGCCAGCACGGGCACAAATTTCTTGAATGGAGCCATCTCAGTCTCACCAGCATTGTATTGCCAAGTGCAGATGAAGACCCCATTCAACGCCTGCGAGCTAATCCGTACGCAAACATAAGACAAGTTTCAAAAAATTTGAATATAGATTAGCGTCAAGGATAAGAAATAAAAGAAAAAGGATTAATTAGTTACTAACAAGATCTTTTTTTTTATTTTTTATTCGATTGAGTAAACTGATTTTCAGTGCAAAGGCTCCCAGTCGCCAAGATAAATCGCCATACCAATCAGGCTCCCTGGCTCAGAGAATCATTTCTTTTTCTCAGTTGGTTGTGAGAAATCTACCGAAAAATGAAATTGTTAGTTGGTTTCAGAACGTCAAATTTTCGAGTTCCATGTTCATGTTTGATCAAGAATTTTTTCTTGGCTCTGCTCATTCTTTGAAGTGGGCACAACTATAAATTTGCATCTTTGGAAATTACTAAAAAAACGCGACGATCGACATCTTCGGAAAAGGCCGACAAGACAGTCCGCGCAAGCAACCCTGCCGTGTCAGATAACATGCAATGCGCATGTCTCGGTATGACGTTTGCGCAACTTGTTCGTGCAGGTCGAAGAGCTCCTCGCAAATTTATTTCAACCGACCCATCGTTTCGACCTGGCAACACAATGTCGTCTTTGCTTGCGAAGACCATCGCCTCCGGGAAACGCGCTCGGAAATCCGAACAAGACAGACCCGTCGCTTAACGGATTGCGCCATCTGGACAGGTATTAATTTTCGAATGCTCAAATCCATTGTTTAAGGCTTCCCCCCCTGCCATCAGAAGAGTCGCTCGCGGGAACAGGCGCGGACCGCTTTGCACGACAAGCTGCCGCAACGCGGAAAATGGTAATTTGTGCTGATACCATAAACGAAAATTATAGAAACATTAGATGAATTTATACATTTATTTACCAACAGACGCTCTTCTTCACTGACTGTTCTCTCTTTGGATGGATCCCCATGCTTGACGAAACACTGCAAGAGCGTTTGGCTTTCAACAAGATTGACGGCGGCACAATTCAGCTGCTCAGGGAAAACTCGGACAAAATTCTGGCCATTCTCCCGCATGTTCTTGATCGCTTTTACGATCACGTAAGCGCCGTCTCCGAGACAAGGGCTTTCTTTCGTGACGACGCACATATGCGGCATGCCAAACAGAAGCAGTTGGAACACTGGCAAATCATCGCGCAAGGCAGGTTCGACAAGGATTATGTTGCCTCCGTGACGCGCATTGGAGAAGTCCACAATCAGCTTGGCCTGGAGCCGCGCTGGTATATTGGCGGCTACAATTTCCTGGTCGCAGGTGTTGTGGAAGCGATTTCGCGGACCATGCCGTCCGGGATCATGGCGGGCAGGAAGCGCGAATATCTGCGCCAGTTGCAAACTGCGGTCATCCGGGCGTCGATGCTCGACATGGACTACGCAATCGACGTCTATCTCAAGGCCGGTATCCGGGACAGGCACGAAACGCTTGAACGCCTGGCCGCACAATTCGAGGAGACGGTCGGCGGAATTGCCTTGAGCGTTGCGACTGCAGCGGGAGAGCTGTCGGATGCCTCCCGGCATTTGCAGACAGGTGCACAGGAAACATCGGGAAACATAGCCGCTGTCTCCGCCGTATCCGAAGAGACGGCATCAAATGTGCAAACCGTTGCCGCGGCAACGGAAGAGATGGCGGTCTCAGTTACTGAAATTTCCCGCCAGATCGCCAATTCCACGGACTTGTCTTCCAAGGCAGTCGAAGGCATGCGCGCGACCAACGGCAAGGTGGAACTGCTGACATCCTCGTCGCAGGTCATTGGTGAGATCGTCAGCCTGATAAGTGATATCGCGGAAAGAACAAATCTTCTTGCTCTCAATGCCACGATCGAAGCGGCACGCGCCGGCGGCGCAGGCAAGGGATTTGCCGTGGTTGCATCAGAAGTCAAACAACTGGCTGAACAAACGGCAAAGGCAACCGCCGAAATCGGGACACAGGTTGCCAGCATTCAGGGCGCAACCACCGACGCGGCCGCGTCGATTTCATCCATCAGCAAGATCATCGAGGAAACCCATGTGATCTCGGCAGCCATCGCCTCAGCCGTCGAGGAACAGGATACGGCAACGCAGGAGATTGCAAGAAACGTCGAAGAAGCGGCAAAGGGCACGCAGGACCTGTCGCGCAATGTGGCAGCCGTGAGCAAGACCGCCGATTCGACCGGAACCTCTTCCGGTCAGATTTCGGCTTCCGCCGCCCGGCTGTCGGAACAGTCCGGCGACCTCAAGGCGGAGGTCGACAATTTCCTCAAATCAGTCAGATCCGCGTAAGTGGAAACCCGCAGGCGGATCCACCGCATCATTCCGCGCGGACTAGGGTATGGACCCATAAATGAAGCCGATTTGGCGGTAGAAATGGCGAAATCCCGTCAGGAAGGGTGTGCGGAGCGGGCTTTTTGCCCGGTCAAGCACGCTGACGCCACGGGGTGAAGCCATTTTGCCGTCCTTCGGATTTGGCCGTTTTGGCCATCTGCTGCGTCGCGAAAGGCTTGAAAATGAACCACATTTCCTGCGCTTTCGCTTCTCGCAGCTGGTCAAAGCGATCCAAACCAAATTGACTTCATTTATGAGTCCGTACCCTAGGTGTGGAGTCCCAAAAGGTTGTTCACCGATTGGGGTTCAGACGACTGATCGGTGTCTTGCGCGCATTCCTGCCCTGTGTCATGGGCGCTCGCGCGGCCTGCGCAACGTCCCCGATCTGGATTTCTGGCCCAGGGCGAAAGCCACCAGAGTTACCGCTGCCAAGGCAAAGACAACATAGGAAAGCAGCGGTGCGGCACCAAGCAGGATCAGCCACCAGAAAGAGATGTTCACGACGCCGAATGCCTTGAGAACGGCAAGGCCGAAACACATCACCCAATAGGCGTAAATTCCTTTTGCATAGGTCACGGGTGTCTCTCCTCAACAAGGGGTCCGAAGGCAGGTTTCAGCCTTCGAAGTTTGGAAACGGGTCAGATCGCAGTCGCTGAACAAAGATCCCGAGCCGGATTTGAAGTCCCGCCGGCATCAGTCCTCCGCCGGCATAAATCACTCGGGATTAGGCTCGGTAACGCCGACGCAATCGGACCCTTTCGTGACGACGGGCCGGCATCATGCGCCGCTCGATCAGCACTCCATTCGGTCGATGGAAGACAAAGCGCGGGGTCGGGTTCACCGGTACACCGGCAAGCCCTCTCGAAGTTCGATTCTGGATCGCAATGGATTAGCCGCGCCGTCAAATGGCGATTGCCCGTTTCGCGACGCCAGGGCCTGCGCGGACAACAGGAACTCTTCATCGATGGACGTCTTTCGTTTCAGACGTCCCCCACACGGGTTCTGGATAGCCTACTGCGCTTAAGAATCGGTGAAATGCAATCCGAAAATCGGAACAATTCACCTGGCACGCGCCCGGGCCACTGATGCAGTGACACGCTGTGCACGACGCGTTGGTGCACCTGCAGCCGGCCCCGGATACCGCACTCGGCAGACACGGCTGGATTCAACATATTATTGCGCAAATTGCATTAACAACCACCGATTTATCCGTGATTGCATACCAAGACATTCCCAAAGCCATGACCGGGCCACGGGAGTTTGGCGATGATGATTCTTGGAAATTCAAATGATGAACGGAAAAATCCCCAAGCAAAAAATGCAGGCAACCGAAGTTATCGCGCTTCGGAAGTGCGTTGAATGCCTTCACTTCGCGAACGCGGATGCGAGATTCGCATCGGCACGCAACCCGACACGCGGCAAATCCTATGTCGCAGCGCGCGCACTGCTGGACTACCTGGGAGGCAAGAAGCACGGCTACAGGCTGATGCGAGCCGTCGATCAGCACAATGTGCCGCACTATTGGGTGGCCAACTCGAGTGACGCTATTCTCGACCCAACGAAGGCGCAATACGAGGTCATGGGTGAATTTCCACCCTATACGACTGGAATATCAGTCAGTTACCGGCCAAAGAACAAGCACCGGACACTTCTGGCTGCAATGAGACGGCTGAAGGTCGCCTAAATGCGTTTTTCCGGGCGGCAAGGATGGTTGCCCGATGCGATGGCACAGATGTCAACATCCGGATTGTTGCAAGCAGCCAAGTGGCGCCTGCACCTCCGAACCCCGGACGCCTCCCCGCGATGCGTCCGGGCGCATTGAAAACAAGAAGCGGAAAACGACACTTCAAACGCACCGTCTCCGATTTCCTCGTTCCGCTTTGTCCTGGCGCCATTCGAGCCCGAACGTTCCACGTTTCCCGCACCCGTTCGAACCCACGGTTCCAAGGGCATTCCGCGCTGCCCTTTGCGAATCATCTCGTCTGTGTTTCGCGCCGGGCGATACAACCCGGCAGCAACCGATT
Organism: Roseibium sp. MMSF_3412; assembly: GCF_030733265.1. Lineage (GTDB taxonomy): Bacteria > Pseudomonadota > Alphaproteobacteria > Rhizobiales > Stappiaceae > Roseibium. Next base: position 216,780 of record NZ_JASHJI010000002.1, read on the forward strand.
GTTGCGCAAGTCGCATAACCGTATGCATTTCTTCCAATTACTCTCAGATCAGGAGCAGCTTTCGCACCCGTATTGCTATTCCGGCCACGCACTTCAGATGCGAAAATTGCGCTGGTCGGCACACCTGCAGTCGGTGCCGGGGTTTCAACAGGACGGAAAAACATCTGCGGAAAAAATCGTCGCGCAGACGGAAGGAACGGCGCTCATGCGCAATGTTGAAATAATTTCGACCTGTATTTTCCAGCCGCGCAAGCGCGAAGGGGATCGGGACGCCCACCTACTGTTCTGGTTCATCATCCGCCAGAACGGAACCGAAAAACTGGCTGCGATACGTGTATTTGGCGTCACCGCACATGAAAAGGACCGCGCTCGGGAAAGCGCTTTTGAGCGTTTCAAGGAGGAGCATCCTGAATTTGCCATGGTTCCGATTGTGGCACTGGACGTCTCGGAACCGGCATCTCGGTAACAGGGCCTGTCACTGAGCGCCCGCGCGGGCAGTGACCAAGTTCGAACCCCGCAGAAGCTGGCGGAGCATATGAGCGCTTGCCATAGGCCCGGATGCGCTCAGGCTACTCTGATTTCCTCGAGAAACTCGTCGACCTCAAACTTCAGTTTGGCCGCCTGGCCGGACAGTTCCGCAGCCCGCATGGTCACCTGGTTTGCCGCCGCCCCGGTTTCCAGCGAAGCAAGGCTGATCCCTGACACGGTCTCGGATACGGCACCGGTTCCGCCCGAGGCCTCTGTGATGTTTTGTGCGATTTCCTGCATTGCCGTGTTTTGCTGATCCAGTGCCGCAGCAATCTCAAGCGTCGTTTCATTGATTGTTGAAATCGTGCTGCCAATCTCCTTGACGGACGTGACCGACGCCCGCGTCTGTTCCTGGATCTCCCTCACCAGACCGGCAATGCCGTCCGTCGCCGTTGCCGTTTCGTTTGCCAGAGCCTTGACTTCGCTGGCCACCACCGCGAAACCCTTGCCCGCATCACCGGCACTCGCAGATTCAATCGTCGCATTCAAGGCCAGCAAGTTCGTCTGGCCCGCGATCTTGGAAATCATTGATATGACTTCGCCGATCTTCTCCGCCGTTTGCGCGAGATGATCGATTTGCACCTCTGTTCTGGCAACCTCTTCAACCGCATGTCCGGAAGTCTCCGAGGCCTGGGCAATGCGCGCGCTGATTTCACCAATTGAACTTGAAAGCTCTTCTGTAGAACTGGAAACAGCGGATACATTGGTCGTTGCCTCTTCCGTTGCCGCTGCGACGGATGTTGTCTGACGGCCGGTTTCTTCCGCAATGCTCGACATGGATTGAGCCGTTGCTTCAAGTTCAGCCGACGCGACCGACAGGGTCTCGACAATCGTACCGACCTTCTCAATGAAACTGCCCGATGCATCGGCAAGATTTTTCTGCCGGGCCGCTTCGTTCTCACGCTCATGTACCTGCTGCTCTTCAAGCTCACGGGTTCGGATCATCGTCTCGCGAAAGGTCTGATAAGCCGTTGCAACGGCGCCGATTTCGTCGTGGTAGTAAACTCTCACCTCCCGTGAAAAATCACCATCGACAAGGGCCTTGATACCAGCGACAACGTCGCTTAGCGGATGCACGATTGTCCGTTTGCACAGCAGCACGGCAGAGCCGAGCGATGCAACGAAGATGACACCCGCAATCAGAAGAATGCTTCGAACCGCAAGCTGTTCGGCGGCCAGCGCTGTTTGCGCCGCCTCGAGCGTGAAGACGGCGAGCTCGGCCACCATGTCTTCAAGCGCAAGGTTCAGGCCGTCTTCTAGTGCTTCAACGTCTTCATGCAGGTCGAGGGCAGAATCCAATTGGCCTTCGTCTATCATGACGTAGGCCCGAAGGGCGGTCTCATTGAACGCCTTGTGTTTTGCCGCGATGGCATCGAAAGCGACGTGGATTTTCTGGAATTTGCGTTTTGATTTTTCGGAGATCGCCGATGATTCAGCTGCTTTGGCCAGCGCCTTGGCAGCGGAAATCTCTTCATCAACATCAACAGCGTAAGCGAGGAAAGAAGCGCGCGCGTCGTCGAACGCCTGCCTGGCTTTCCGGCTACGCTCGAGATTAAGTCCGGCCAGAAGTGACCGCTCCAGGCTGATCGACTGTTCCAGTTGATGTGCCGTTATCCCGGCAACCGCATTCGTCAGCGGAACATCCCTGTTTGCGACGTCGTCGATCAGCGCGCCAATGCTGACAAGCTGCCACAACGAGATTCCGGCGACGAGAAGCAGACCTGCAAGACACACTGAAACAAGACCGACGATTTTCGCCCCTATGCTCAAAGATCGCTTGAAGACAATCTTGTCTGGCTGTTCTGACTCAAAGAACTGCTGCATGGAGCGCTCCGGATTCGATTTTGGGGCAAACGCGGAGGACCCGCGGCCTGGGAAGAAACGGGACAAAGACGAGACTTTTTTTGCTCAACCTGGCAAGGACAGACTGTCAGGCCAGCCGGCGCGTGAGCGGTCGCAGCCTGACAAAAAAATCAGCAAACGGACAGAATTCAAAGCGGAGAAAGGTTCAGCCTGCGCTTTTGGATCGGCGTCGAACCGGAAGAACAGCGTTGTGATCTCAGGCCCGCTGCCGCCGGCCGGCATCTCTCTTCCTGCAACGCGGGATGCGGAACGAAGCTGATTGTATCTGCACATTTCTGGACGTCTCGTCTTTGGGACGTCCCCCACACAGAAACGAAACTACAGGTTGAAATCTGAAAAAGGGGTAAACGTGATGCGTCCGGACGCAGCGCGGTGGCTGGATGCGGATCAAGAGCAGAACGGCGCATCTCGGATGACTTTCCAGGCAGTCTGTTTGGACGCTTCCCGACCGATCCATCCCCTTGGAAATTAGCCGGCAAACGATCCGGGCTTCCTCAATCCACGAGGCTCTTTTCGTGATGATCGGCGCTCGCTTCCGGGTATCATTCTCCCCGTTCGGGAAGGATCGGCTGGGCCTGCCCTGCAGCGCGACCGCTCATCCCGCCATGGCCTGCGGAGACAAGTCGGATGGAGCCGCATTTTCTCGTGTCTGTGAAGGAAGTTCGCCAAAATGCTTGCCATAGTATGACGTGAATCTGCTCCACTCCCAGAACCCTTCCTGAGCCGCGATGTTTCCGATCGACTCGCGAGCGAACCTCGTGTCACCCAGTTTTCGCCGGGCATTGTGCAGACGTACAAGACGGGCGTAAGAGAGCGGGCCCATGTCGACACGTTCCGCAAACGCCTGTTCCACGGACCGTTTTGAGCCAAGCTGGAAGATCGCGTGCTGGCCATTTCCTGCAAGATTGTGCGGGTTCTTCCAAACGAGGCAACGCGCTTTCAAGAACCGTTGTAGCGCGGCCGATCTTTTCGGAGAGAGAAACCTCTTTTCTTTCAGCCATTCGAGAGAAAGGGAGTTTGCAATATTCGAGACGAAAAGCTGATCCATTGTTCGAAGTTGTTGCGTGTCTTGCTGTCCATGTGCGCTGCACAGCTTTGCAAACGCATCGGTACGCAAGCGGCTGGCCAATGACAGCGAATTTATGGTTTCGCCTTCAGGACCGATTGCCTGGAACCATGCCGCAACAGCGGGCAGAAGACTGTCGCACTGCAGCAGGAAGTCCCGATCAACCGTCATCGTCACAAGAGGAACGTCTTCCGGCACGATGGCAACTGCCTCGCCGCGTGGTGGCAGAATGAACACGGAGGAATTTAAGCTCGCGTTTCCGAAAACGGCATGTGAACACGCTTCGGACGGCGCGATGCAAAACACGAACTTGTTCGCATCCGCAATCATGTGCTGCTCGACGGACCGTGTGCAAATCGAAAAATGGATCGCAATTTTTTCCGAAAGCCCCAGGCCAAGCCGGCCCTTGAAACTGCCATCGCTGAGTTGCATCAGCCTGACGTCGATGCCTTTGTAGAGGTTCGCATGATGATCGAAATTGTCGGTACTGCACCCTTCGTTTTGCAGGGCTGCAAGTTCGACCCGTTCGAATGAGTCCGCATTTCCAATGGTGGCCAGATCATTCATGAGCGTTCTTCCGCGTCGCTTGATGGTTTCGACACAACTGCAACTGGATACGCACGCAGGACTGCGCCGCGCCGGCTTGTGTGCCTGGCACTCCGGAGTCGGCAAACATCTGATAAATAAGGAGAAGTAGAGCGGTGCGCATTGCGAGAATGCCGTCGTTCAACACCAACACTCCACCAGCATATTGTATTGCCAACACAACCAGGATGTGCCAATATTTTTAAGGCCACCCACCCAGGTGGCACGGGCGCTGAACAGGTGTGGGGGACCTTTTGCGCCAGACCCCGTGTTACTCCTGGGCGGGTGGGTTCGTCCGACACGATCAGTCACCGAAAACCAGCGAGGGGTAGCTCCTTGCTGATACATGTGACCGGCGCACCGGAAGTCGTCGACCGCTCGTCCGCATCTATGGATTGGAGCGGTGCCGCCAGTCCGCATCACAGTTTTTGCAACGCGAACTGACTGTTTGGCGCCTTTGTTGCGAGCAGAGGCGCCGCTTTATCTAGTCCATGGCGTTTCGTCTGCGCCAAATGAGCCCTTTCTCATCGGCCCGGAGAACGGTCCACCGGGAACGCTTGCCGCACTCCTGCGGAAGCGGGTCTTCGCGCACACGGTCCCGCGAGACGGAACTGCAGCGGCTGTCGATAGAGGAAGCTTCCTGGCAGGGATCCGAACCGGCTCCCTGCCCAAGGCCAGCTTCACCCTGGTTCGCGGAGTGACTGAGATTGTCCTGAAACTCTTCCGGCTCACCTGAAAGCACGGCTTTCACGAGCAGGCTTTGAAACGCACATGCATCGGCGTTGACGAAAATACCGTGCTTGGGTGACAGGATCCGGAACGGTATTCCGATCGATGCTACCTTCAGCGATAATGCGCCGTCTGCCGCCAACAAGATCACTCTCCAAGTTCGTGAAACGTTGACCAATTAATACGGGATTTCAGCACTGCGGCGTTATGCAGTTTCCGAATGTCTCTCGACACCCAAGACTGACGTTAATCATTTAAAATCAGTCACTTAACTTCCGGCGTGAGCGAATTGCGAAATTCAGAGATTAACAAGACATTAATGACGGACAGACCAGTGATTCGAAGACGGAAAACCGGCGACCCTGACCTGGGGGTATTCGAACAGGAACAGCCCGGTGCCCGGGACGAAGCGAACCCGAAACGGCGGCCTTTCAGGCCGCAGACCATTGGCCTGTGCGCCGATCGATCAATGTGCCGCGCGGGCGTGATCGGCCACTTTGCGATTTGACTGCATAAGCAATTCGGGAGCTTGCTCAATATCGAGCCCGAACAACGCACCCTGAAGAACATGTGCGCCCAGTTTTGAAACCTTCACAGCCTGATCCGGCCGCTCGACACCTTCGGCGACGACGGTCTTACCAAGATTCGTCGCGAGCTTGATAATATGATTGAGCAGGATCAGTCTTGCCCGGTCCTCGTCCAGCCGTTGCAGGAACGTGCGGTCGATTTTGATGATGTCAAACGAAAACTGCATGAGGTAGGACAACGACGAATATCCTGTCCCGAAGTCGTCCAACGCGATCTTGAGCCCCATCTTCTGCAACAATTCCAGCCGAGCACAGGCTGCGCTCCAGTCTTCCAGAAAAACCGATTCCGTGATTTCCAATGTAAGCAGGTTCGGGTCAAACCTGCTGGTGTGGAGGACACGCTGGATTTGCTCGACAAACTCGTCCGTTTTGAAATCCTTCGCACTCACGTTGACCGAAAGCCTGAACGCACGGTTCGCGGTTTCCATCAATCGTTGCACCAGCACGATCGCGCGTTCGAGAACGGCCAGATCGAGGCGCCCGATCAGTCCGATTTCCTCGGCGATGGGTATGAATTCGGCAGGTGAGATCTCCTGCCCTTCATGGGTCCAGCGCGCGAGCGCTTCAAAGCCCACAAGCTGATGGGTCGAAACGTCGACCTGTGGCTGCAGAATCGGGCTGACAGCGCCTTTGCCAATCGCATCCGGCAGCGCAGAGGTGAGACCCGACAGCCGCCCGAACCTTTGGCGCAGTTCGTTGTCGAATATTCTGGTACACCTTTTGCCCCCCCGCTTCGCTGCGTAGAGCGCGATATCGGCGGCTTTCAGCAGTTGCCTGGGCCCTGGTTCCGGCAGGTGATTGAGACCGGCGACGCCGATGGAGACACCGGGTTGAATGGACGCTCCCTTGAAGCCGAACGGAAGACAGAGTTCGTCCAGCAGCTCAGACCCGAGATCTTCCGGCAGGAGCCCCCCTGGACAAACCTTCAGCACGCCGGCGAATTCGTCACCTCCAAGCCGGGCGGCGATGCCGCCGTACCGTTCCAACACGGCGCGCAGGCTGATACCAATTTTTTTCAAGACCGCGTCACCGGCGTCATGACCCAGGGTATCGTTGATCGTTTTGAAGTCGTCGACATCAATGATAACGGCAATGACATTCTCGCATTTGCCCCTGTCAAACGCCGCTACATCCGCATTCAGCCTCCGCAGAAACAGTTTCCTGTTCGGCAAATCCGTGAGCGAGTCGTGAGAGGCAAGGAAATTCGCGTAGCTCTCCGCTTCCACGCGGCCTCGCAACGCATCGACCGCACTTTGCATGCGTTGATTCTCACGCCCGACAACAAGCAGGGCTGCGAATAGAATGACGAAAAACGCGCCTAAGGCGAAGTAGGCGTTTTGAACGACCGGCTTCGTCAGATCCGTCTCGATGACGAACGCACCCATAACGTCACCGCGCGCATAGGCCTGAAATCCCAGCGCTTCGTTGTGGCATGAAACGCACGTCTGCTCCGAGGCGAACGAAGGCACGATCTTGCGCGCGATCACCCTCCCCAGCTCGAGTTGGATTTCCTCTTTTCCTCGCGGCATGCCGGAATTTGCCATGACCCTGATATAGTCGAGGATCTGCCGGTTCTTCTCGACCGTTTGGAGTTCCAGCCCCGGCACCCCGGGCATCCGGATGTAAACGGGAACTTCCCGCGAACGGGAAGATTGTCCTATTTCGCGGGCGAATTGTTCCATGCCGATCCTGCGGAACGCAGCCGGGACCGCACCGTTTTCGGTGCGCTCAAGCGCATAGGCATTCGTGAATGCATTGGTCAGTTCGATCATCTGATGTTGTTGCGCGCGCTCAGACTGCAGCAGTTTTGCATTCGCAATGGCAAAATAGAACACAGCACCACCCAGCGCTATGAACAACGCGAGGTAAATTGTTCTCGTGGGTTTGAATCTCTTGAACCCCAGCGCACGCGCGGCGTCGACGGGTTGCCTGTGTGTCGACAAGAACAACGGATCTCCGAGTTGTCTTGCCCAAGTCAAACTCGCTGCTGAAACACAATTTTCAGACAGTGCTTGGACGACTTCGTTGCGTAAGGCTAACGCGACGCCGGTCGCGCACGTTAGTCGTTTTGCGCAAGATCCGGGGCTGTATCCACAGGGCCTGCCGCCGGTCGCACTGCCCCGATTTTGAGGGGAACCCGGAAAAGACCTTTTCCTGGCCGCAGAACCCGGCTACATCCTGAGGGCAAGGTGTGGGACCGGACCGGTCCGACTGGTGACTGAAATTTGCATACGCGCAAATTCGGTGCGGTCGGGCTCAATCATTGAGGAAAAGACGTGACCATCCACACCTGCGGACATTGCCGCCCATATAGCCTTTGCTTCAAGCTGGCCACGCTCCTGGCCGCTTCAGTCTGTGTGTTCCTGTCGGCTCTCGGCACAGCGGTTTCACAGCAAAAGACCGTCACAATTGCGGCGTGGGCAGACTATATCCCTCCGGAAGTCATTTCCGGTTTCGAAGCGCGAACCGGGATAAAGGTCGTCTACGATACGTTTGACTCTCTTGAGTTTCTTGAAACGAAGCTGCTGACCGGCGGTTCCGGATACGATCTGGTTCTTCCCTCCGCCCTTGTTGCCAACAGGCTGATACAGGCGGGTGCGCTCCAGAAGCTCGACAAGGCGCAATTCGGCAACTACGCAAACCTTGATCCGGACATCCTGGCGTTTCTGGCGAAACACGATGAAGGCAACGCGTACGGCGTTCCGTATCTCTGGGGCACAACGGGCATCCTCTACAACCCGAAACTCGTATCCGAGCGCCTGGAAAACGCGCCGGTCGGCAGTCTGGACATACTGTTCGATCCTGAAATTGCAGCCCACTTCGCCGATTGCGGGATTGCCATGATCGACTCGCCCGAAGAAGTGGTCGCAATTGCGCTGAACTATCTCGGTCTTGATCCATTTACCGGCGATGCTGCTGAACTGGCGCAGGCGGAAGCTCTTTTGACGTCGGTCAGACCGCACATCCGGCATTTCAGGACCGGTGCAATCATCAATGGTCTGGCCGACGGTGACTTGTGTCTGGTTCTGGGATGGAGCGGTGACGCCGGTCTGGCCCATGCCCGGGCTCTCGACGCCGGAAACGGCATCGAAATCGCCTACGCCATCCCGAGGGAAGGAACCGAAGTCTTCTTCGATTTCCTTTCAATTCCCGTTGATGCGCCCAACCCCGAGAACGCGCACAGGTTCATCGACTACCTGATGGAACCGGAAGCCATTGCCGAGGTAACCAACCAGTACTTCTATCCGAACGGCAACAGGGCGGCCTTCGAATTGGTGGCCGAGGAGGTCAGAAACGACCCCAATGTCTACCCGCCGTCAGAGATCATGGAAAAGCTGTTTCCCAACCTCCCGCGCGCGCATGGAGCGCTGCGCCTGCTGACCAGAAGCTGGACACGTTTCAAGACAGGTAGCTAGAGCATATTCCGACCGGCTTGATCGGTTTTGCCGTCCGTCGCCGTGACTGGTTATTCTTGAGCGGGTGGCGGCGGATCTGTCGTTCGGAGCCTGGTGCTCCGGACGACGACAATTTGCGACATTTCTGGCTCTTGAAAGGAAGCGTCGCGGACATAAGTCTGAACGACGTGTTGAAGAAGGACCGCGCCCTTTATGCAATCTGCGACCTCGGCTGAACGGCAGGTGCCGGCCGTCCTGGCGGGACCGATCTTGCGCAAGACTTTGTCCGGCCGTTTGTGCTTCTGGCTGGCGGCACGCGCGCCCGCGGACATCCGGTTGGAACTCTTTCCGCCGGATGCGCCTGCGCAGACCTACGACATGGCCCCCGGCACCGCGGAACTCGCCTGCCTCGAGGCCGGCGAGCAACTCTATTACCTGATGATCGATCTCCGCCTCGATACGGAGCTTCCGAAGGAAACGCTTGTCGGATACCGGCTCAACCTGAGACTTCACGACGAGCCGTCTGCGGATTGGCAGGACCATGAGACCTGGGCGCAGGATCTGTGTTATCCGGGATGGAACACACCTTTCCTGCGCGTTCCCGACAAGGTGTCCTCGGTCATGCATGGCTCATGCCGCAAGCCTCACAGCCAATGCGGGGATGGTCTTGTTGCCGCAGACCGCCTTCTGGCTGACATTCTGACGTCGCCGGATGCAGAAAATCCTGCCGCCGAAACCCTGCCCGAAATGCTCGTTCTGAGCGGTGATCAGGTCTATGTTGACGATGTCGCCGGTCCGATGCTGCAGGCGATCATGTGCCTCGCCGGTATTCTCGGTCTGCCCGACGAAACGTTTGAGGGGTCCGGCCCGGGCCTGCCGCGATCGGGTACGCAGCTCCGCGAAACCGGCGGCTGCCTTTATCACCGCGACCGCTTGCTGCCGAAAATCGACCAGAAAAGCACTGTGTTCGATGTCCTGTTCGGAGGCACCAACAAGCCCGTATTCACGTCGGCGCATGCACGCAATCATCTGATCACGCTTGGTGAAATGCTCTGCATGTATCTCCTGGTCTGGTCGCCGGCAGCCTGGCAGATCCTGCCCGGCTTCAACGCGCCGGAAAGCCTGGACGAAGACGACAGCGCCATGTATGCGCGTGAACGGGATACCTTGCGAGATTTTGTTCAAGGCCTGCCGAGCGTGCGCAGGTTGCTGGCCCATTTGCCGACAGCAATGATCTTCGACGACCACGACGTCACGGACGACTGGAACCTGTCGCTCGCCTGGGAAGACGCCGCCTATGCACATCCCTTGTCTCGCCGCGTCATTGGCAACGCGCTGATCGCCTACGGGATCAATCAGGGTTGGGGCAACCGTCCGTCGCAGATCCGTGAAGACCTTGCAAATCTGTTTCGCCAAGCGCTTGCGCAGCCCGGGTCGAGTGTCCATGAGGACGCGATCGACAAGATTCTGGGCTACGAAAAATGGGACTTTGTCTGGCCGACCACCCCGCCGCTTATTGCGCTGGATACCCGCACGCGGCGCTGGAGATCGGAAAGAAACGCGCATTACCCGTCCGGGCTGCTCGACTGGGAGGCGGCAACCGACTTGCAGGCAAATCTGAAGGGACAGGATGCGGTCCTGCTGGTCTCGGCCGCGCCGATCTTCGGCGTCAAGCTGATCGAGGTCGTCCAGAAATTCTTCACTCTGATCGGCAAACCTCTCATGGTCGATGCCGAATACTGGATGGCGCATCCTGGCACCGCGAGCGCGATCCTGAACATCTTTCAGCACCGGGACACGCCGGAGCATTTCGTGATCCTGTCCGGTGACGTCCACTATTCCTTTGTTTATGACGTGGAACTGCGCAACGGCCACTCCGCACGCCATCGCACGGCGCAGGCGGATCCGAAAATCTGGCAGATCTGCTCCAGCGGTATCAAGAACAAGTGGCCGGACCGGCTGATCGCCGCACTTGATCGCGGAAACCGCCTGGCGTTCTCACCCAGGTCGCCGCTCAACTGGCTGACGAAACGCCGCGGCATGCGGATTATTCCGAGAAAGCCGCGCGGCACACCGGGTGGCAGGCGGATCCTGAACGCATCAGGTATTGGCGTCGTCGAATTGGATGACCAGGGCGCACCGACAACCATCCGGCAGGTCACGGCCGCGGGAAAAAGTTACGTGTTCGAGCGCAGAGAGGCGGAAGCCCGGCTGGATTGACCGGTGCTCATGGCTGGTGTGCCGTTGTCCCGTTGGCCGCCTGATTACGCTCCCCGGTGCCGCGCTGCAGCCGTTTGTGCGCGAAGGTTTTGAAGAACATCTCGGCCGACATCGGACGCGCCAGGCCGTAGCCTTGAAGGATGTCGCAGCCGATGGCGGTAAGTGTCTTGATCTGCGACGGGGTCTCGGCGCCTTCCGCGATCACTTCCACCTCAAGGGTTCGCGCGATATCGATGATCGACTGTACCAGGCTCGTCATGGCCGTGTCTGTGTCGACATTCGAGACAAGGGTTTTGTCGATCTTCAAACGCTTGGGACGGATGTTCACGAGGCTGGCAATGGAGGCGTAGCCGCTGCCGAAGTCATCGATTTCCATCTCGATACCCAGATCCTGCAGTTGGCTGAGCGTTTTCTTGACCTGCTCGCTGGTGTCGTCAAGGAACGTCGACTCGATCAATTCGAACGACAGGCTGGGGACGTTGTCTTCGAAATTCTCGAGAGAAAACAGAAGACTGGGATCAGCCAGACGGTCGGACGAAACGTTGACTGCAAGTCGCGGCAGGGCCAGCCCCGTTTCGTGCCACTGGTTGACCGTGGCAAGGGATTTCAGGAGCACCTGCCTGTCAATCTCCGCAACGCAGTTCATTTCTTCCGCATATTGCAGAAAGTCCCCCGGCGACAGTATTCCCCGCGTCGGGTGGTGCCATCGCACAAGCGCCTCCGCACCTGCGAGTTCCAGGTTGCCGGCATAAAACTGTGCCTGGAAAAAGGGCACAAACGAACCGCCGTCTTCCAGGGCAAACTGGATTTCCTCCTTTGTTTTTCGAATGTTCGCCGCCTGCAGGCTCATTTGATGGTCATACACCCTGTAGGTGTTCTTTCCGGCCCGTTTTGCCTTGTACAAGGCCTGATCGGCATTTCTCAGCAGATCCGATGCATCGTTTATCGGCTCTTCCGACAAGGCGATACCGACGCTTGCTCCCAGGTTGACCGGGCGCCCCTCGACGATCATGGGGTTTTCAAGTTTCCCGATGAACCGCTCGCTGAAACGTATCGATCTTTCGGCATTGCTCTCGTCTTCAAGGATCGCAATAAACTCGTCACCCCCGCTGCGCGCAATGAAGTCACCTTCGACTGACAATCCTTGCAGGCATTCCGCCACCCGGCACAGCACCTCGTCGCCTGCAGCATGCCCAAGCAGATCGTTGACCTCCTTGAAGTTGTCGAGATCTATGTGCAAAAACGCGAGAGCCTTCTGCTTGCCGGGCGCGCTGCGTGCCTTGTTGGCGGAGATCAGTTCCATGAACCGTCGATTTGGCAGACCGGTCAGGCTGTCGTGCAGAGCAGCGTGCTCCACCTTTTTCTTGGCCAGCAGAAGTTCCTGATTTCGTTTTTCGAGTTCAAGCTTGGTCTCGACCAGATCCGTTACATCGGAGTTCGTTCCAACTATTCGGACCGGTTCGTAGTGGGGATTGCGAATGACTTTGCCGCGCGAACGCCACCAGCGCCAGGACCCATCCCTGTGCCGCATGCGATAGGTTACGTCATACGGGCGGTCATTTTGGAGAAGTTCCGCATAATACGCCAGAACGCCGTCAATATCTTCCGGATGCACCCGCTCCTGCCACCACTCAAACTCGGTCGGTGGAATGTCGTAGCGTTCTCCGAGCAGGTCGAAATTCTGTTCCGAGAAATAGACCTGCCCGGTTTTGTAGTCGAGATCCCAGACACCGTCATAGGCCGCCTTGATGGCAAGATCATACCGTTCGTTTGCAACAAACGAACTTTGAACGGCTTCTTTGAACCCGTTCCTGGCCTGGCCTCCGTGGCCCAGGAACGGGAGCTTGTTTTTCCGGTCTATGGAAAAGCCGAGAAGCTCCGCGATCGAAGCGATGAATGCACTTTCCCCGGTGGACCAGTCGCGCTGTGTTTGCAACGTCTCCGCGCAGACGATGCCGACGGGTTCGACGGCAGATCTGATTTGTGCGACCAGCATCGAAACTGCCGGGTTCGATGCGCAGCATGCCGCCGCAAGCTCCGACGTCCGTTCATCCTTTGCTGCATCGCTTGCACCGAAAACACGTTCCACCAGTACGGCTTCCAGGAAACCCGGGCAGGTTTCGGCGTGAAGCTTGCGCTCCGCAAGCTGCCCGAGCGTCTCATGCGGATAACACACGACGCAATCAAGGCTCGCCTTGTCCGGAGGAAACAGCCACACACTCAAGCGGTCGACGCCAAGCTCGTAAAATGCCTCTTTTGCAACCACCCGGGCGTATTCAAGACGGGTTGGTCTGCTATCGACAAAGAAGCGCTTGAGTTCGTTCGCGGGGAAACAGGAGTGTGCGTCAGCTGCCGGGCCGAGGCCAGGACGAGGCGGGTTTGTTTTCATTATCTTTTGCCTTGCCAGTCACGATCATTGCCGAACCCGGTTTCTCGTCTCCGGTCACAGTGCGTGTTGAGACCGCCGGTCCAATCCGTCATCGCAACGGCTGAAGCGCCATGCGGGGCACCCCCCGCATGCGCGAGGTAAGCTGAACTTGGTTCAAAGAGCCGGGAAACGGGATCAGGCTTGCCGGAGACGATGCCGGTCCGAAAAGGTGCTTCCTGAGTGAAAAATATGGGCCTTAAAACCAGCGTTGCCTGTACCGACAGATGTGTCAGCGGAAGCTGGTGACTGGAGTTCGGTATCATCGGACGTCTCTGTTTGGACGTCCCCCACACGTAGTTTTTGTTATATCCGGGATATGTGAATGTAAAGTAAATTCTTACTCTAGGATATCTATTTCGATTGCGACTATTTCACAAGCGCGAGATAATCGCAGAAACATCAGAACAAATTACTGATAAATAGATATTTATGCAAAATTATTTTGAATTTTTCTTGACCTTTTTTACTTTGAAGCTGTTTTCACTAAACTATTTTACTTATAGAATTTCGGATCGTCGCGAATGTGTTTTATTGTATTTCCATCTTCAAAACGGCATCACCTTCAAAAATTCCCGCAATACGAGCATGAATTAGACCTTGGCGCCCTCCGTTTTCATGATGCTTACTTGAAACCCAGGTTCAGAACAGATCACTCAATTGAGCCTGGCATTCGGCCCGGCGGCCGGTCATGCCTTCTCGTCCGGCATCTCGACAGGCCCGCCTTTCTCCGCCCATTTGGAAAAGCCTTCGCGCAGATGCGCAGCGTCAAATCCCATGTCCTGCAAGGTCGCGACAGTGAGCGCCGAGCGCCACCCTGAGGCACAATGAAAGACGAACTTCTTGTCTTCACCGAAAACCTCCTTGAAGTACGGGCTTTCAGGATCCACCCAGAATTCAACCATGCCCCGCGGTGCGTGGACACTGCCTGGAATGAAACCCGACCTCTGGCGTTCGCGGATATCGCGAATGTCGACAACGACGACACTGTCATCGTCCAACTGGCGAATGAGGTCCTCGATTTCGACTTCCTCGATACGTGCCCGGGCTTCGGCAACCATGGTTGCCGCGTTCTTTTTGAGCTTCTTCATGATACCTGATGTTTCGATGAGAATAGGGTCATTTCCATGTTGACCGGCGATGACGATACTTGCAAGTAACTCCGTCGGAGCGCTTTTGGAACGGGTCATAGACAGGAGAGCATGCGGTGGATCGAACACTGCCGGTTTCCCTTTGGGACGCAACAGCCGAAGAAGAAGATCTTGTCGGCAGTCTGCCTGAAAACGAAAGCTTCGACGTGGCGATTGTGGGCGGCGGATTCACCGGGCTTTCCACCGCGCTTCACTGTGCGGAGGCGGGTCTGTCTGCCTGCGTCCTGGAAGCCGGCCAGGTTGGTTTTGGCGGCTCCGGGCGCAATGTCGGCCTTGTTAATGCCGGCATCTGGCTGCCACCGACGCAGGTCCGCGAAAAACTCGGCGAAACCTACGGACCCCGCTTTCTCAAGCGCTTTGGTGACGGACCGGCAAGCGTATTTGACCTGATTGAGAAACATCAGATCCGCTGCGAAGCAACGCGCGAGGGAACGATCCATGCGGCGCACGCCGCGTCCGGCCTGAGGGATCTGGAAGCACGATGGAAGGAGTGGACCTCTCTCGGTGAACCGGTCGACCTTTTGTCCCGTTCGGAGGTTGCTGCCAAAACCGGAACGGACATGTTTCACGGCGGCCTATGGGACCACCGCGCCGGAACGATCAACCCGATGGCCTATTGCCGCGGCCTTGCCCGCGCGGCAAGGGCAGCGGGTGCCAGGATCTGCACCGGGATCAAGGCGGAAACCCTCAGAAAGGACAGAAGCGGCTGGTCGGTTCAGACAGGCAGGGGCGCGTTGCGGGCAGCATCCGTCGTTCTGGGAACAAACGCCTATACGGATGCCCTTTGGCCCGGTCTCGCAAGAAGCTACACGGCAATCTACTACTTCCAGCTTGCAACGGAACCGCTTGGAGACAGGGCGGGTGCCGTGCTGCCGCACGGACAGGGGATCTGGGACACGGCCCCGATCATGTCCTCTCTGCGCAAGGACAGGTCCGGCCGATTGATTATTGGCTCCATGGGCAAACTCATTGGAACGAAGTCGACCGGTCTGTCTCACCGATGGGCACAGAAACGGCTTTCCAGAATGTTCCCGGGCCTTGGCCGTGTCCGGTTCGAGGAAGCCTGGCACGGCAGGATTGCCATGACCCCGGATCACATTCCCCGCATTCATGCCCTCGCCGACGGTCTCTACACACCGATCGGCTACAATGGCCGCGGCATCACCACCGGCACCATTTTCGGTGAGGCCATGGCCGGGTTGCTGACAGGCATGAAACCGGAGGAGCTGCCGCTCCCGGTAACAGAACCCGCCGCGGTCGCCGCTGCACCGCTCAAGGCCCGTTTCTACAACATTGCCTTCAGCGCCAACCAGTTCATCAAGGGTTTCTGACCGGAAAGACCGGCAGGGCGTCGCACGCGCTGCGTCGGCGGAGGTCAGGTCTTGCGCACTGTTTCCCGCCAGGCCTTTGCATAGGCCTCCAGCGCCGATTGGGATTTGACCGGCGCAACATCCGTTTGCAACATTTCCTGCAATGCTCCGCGCCCGGCGCGCCCGCCGGAGATGAGCAGCGCGGCTCCGATCGCCGTGCCCGTTGCCGACGTTTTCTGGGTTTCAACCGGTCTTTGCGCTGCGGCCCGCAGCATCGCCAAAAAACAGTCATTTTGCGCAAAGGGACCCTCGACGATAATGGGGCCGTCGGCGCCGGTCATGTCCAGCATTTCTGCAGTCACCAGCGCCAGGTAGTTTGCAACTGCGGCATACCGTTCACCGTTGCTCAGCCCGGTCTCGTCCACGTTCCAGCAGGCCTTTCTGCCCTGAAACGGGCCGGATCTCGGCTCTACGGCCGGAAACAACATGATCCGCTCTTCGATTACCGCGTCCGCATCGCGCTGGTCACAGCCGCTTTCCCGCGCATTCATCAGGATCTCAAATTCGCGGCCACCCATGAAACGGGCAGAGGGAACGGCATCGCCGAATGCATTCACGTTCATCAGCGTATCCCGGCCGGGGTCGAGCGCAATGCTCTGCCCGCCGATAGAAAAGGCGATGACCCAGGTTCCGGTAGACACCACGGAAAACGGAGCCTTCCTCGTCAGAAGATGGGGCAGCAGCGAGGCATTGGAATCGTGAATGCCGCAATAGACAGGGGTCCGAGGCGGCAGTCCGGTCCGCTCAGAAACATCCGGCGCCAAGGTACCGAGGCAGTCGTTCGCGCGGCGGACCGGGGCCATCCGGCCCGAAAGACCCAGTGTGCCCACCAGCGAGGAATAGCGGTTTGCGTATGGATTCCACAGGTCCGTGTGACAGCCCAGGGAAGAAACCTCGTTGGCCTTCACGCCCGTCAGCCGGAAGGCCCAGTATTGGGGATAAGCCAGGAAGGTGGCGACCCGGTCCACAAGACCGGGATCGGACCTGAATTGCCAGAACAGCTGCGCCCCGACATTAAGCCCCATGGCAAGCCGCGGTGATCCCGTTTCGGCAAAGTCCGGACGCAGGTCTTCGTACTCGGACGCCAGTTCATCCGGGCCCGTAAACTCGTAATCCATGACCGGCGCAGCAAGGTCGCCTGAACTGGTCAGCAGCACGCCGGACGCCCCGTGGGCGGTCACCGAAATCGCATCGATCGGGTGTTTCTCGTTGAGTTGACGAAGCGCGTCACAGATGAAATCCCAATGTGCCGCCGTGTCGAAATGCGGATAGGGTGGCCCGGGCAAGACAGTGTTGGCGCACGTCATTACGTCGACTTCTCGCACTGTCCGAAGATCGGCGACAGCCACCTTTACATTTGTTTTGCCGATATCCAGCACACCGGCATATCTTGCGCCGTGCATCGGTCAGTCCATGTGAAAGACGGTTTCGAGTTCCGTCGCGACCGGTGCGTTGTCAGGCCGTGCTTCCATGATGTCAGCCATGTGCGCCCACCAGCGCTGCATCACTTCATGTTTCGGCAGATCGTCCATGCGGTGGGTTTCGTCCCGCCACAGGACACCGAAAAGCGTTCCGGTCTCGCGGTCCAGATGGATTGAATAGTCGCGGATACCTGCTTCTTTCAGCAAGTCGACCAGTTCCGGCCAGATCTCGTCATGCCGCTTCTTGTATTCGGCTTCCATCCCCGGATTGAGTTTCATCTTGAAGGCAAATTTTTCCATCGTCTCACCCTCTTCTTGCCGCCAGCATGCGCCTCGCAATCCGTGGCAGCGCGATCACACCTATCAGGAGCAGGCCGATGAAGATCGACATGACGATGCCCGGAACGTTCAGCAGACCGAAGCCGAAAGTGACCATGCCCATGACGAATGCGGCGATGACGACGCCGGGTATCGTTCCCGACCCGCCGAGAATGTTGACACCCCCAAGGACCACCATGGTCACCACTTCGAGCTCCCAGCCAAACGCGATCGAAGGCCGGGTTGCACCGAGGCGGGATGTCAGGCAGATCGCCGCCACGCCGGACATGACACCGGTCAGAAGAAACAGGGCAAATTTGACCCTGGGCACGCGAATGCCGGAAAACAGGGCCCCAACCGGGTTGTTGCCGATGACATAGACGGCACGGCCGAAATTGGTCTTGTGCAACAGCACCGCGAACAGGACCGCCATGAATGCGAACAGAACGAATTCAAAGGAAATCACCCACCAGACGTAACCCTGTCCGAAAAAGGCGAAGTCGGCGGGATAACCCGTATAGGCCTTGTCGCCCAGAACAATGTAGGAGATCCCCCGGAAGAGGCTCATCGTGCCGATGGTCACGACAATGGACGGCAGGCCGAGGCCGGTCACCAGCGCCCCGTTGAAGGCCCCGCACAGGAGACCGACACCCAACCCGACAAGAACCAGCGTCGGGGTCTCCGCGCCGAGTTGCACGGCAAAGCCCATGGCGGTTGATGCGAGCGCGATGATCGAGGCGACGGAAAGATCGATTTCACCAGAAACGATCAGCAGCGCCATCGCAAAAGCGATCAGCGCCTTCTCCGTAAAATTGAAGGTCGCGTCCGAAAGGTTCCACGGATCGAGAAAGTAGGGCGAAGCAAAGCTGTTCAGGACGAAAACGGCGACAGCCACGCCCAGAAGCAGGATTTCCCAGCTCGCCAGCAAGCGCTGCAGGGGGCTGCGCAACCGGTCCGGAACCTGCCGGACGGGATTGGTTTCGTTGGCCTGGGAAACGCTCATTGCGCGTGCTCCGCTTTTTTGAGGATCACCCGGCCCTTGCTTCTGGTCGACGTCGCATTGAAGGCAACGGCAACGATGATCGCGCTGCCGGATATCGCCAGTTGCCAGAAAGGCGAGATATTGATGACCGGAAGCGCGTTCTTGACAATGCCGAGGAACAGCGCCCCAAGCAGGGCTCCGCCGACAGACCCGATCCCGCCGGCAATCGAGATGCCGCCAATGACACAGGCCGCGACCACTTCGAGCTCGAACCCGCCGGCAATGTCGACATAGGCCACGGCATAGCGGGCGACCCAGAGATAACCGGTCAGACCGGCCAGTGCACCGGACAGCACAAAGGCGGCACACTGCGTTTGCCCCACATTGATCCCCGTGTAGACAGCTGCGTGCGGATTGCCCCCGACCGCATAAAACGCTCGGCCAAGTGCCGTTCGGCCAATCAGAACGGCAAAGCCTGTGACAGCGACAATGGCGATCCAGGAAAGCACCGGAAGCCCCAGAAACACCGCACGTGGAAAGGCCTTGAAGCTCTCGCTCATTTCATGCGCGTTGATCCAGGCACCGTCGGAGATGAGGAAGATGATTCCCCGGTAGACCGTCATCGTCCCGAGCGTGACGACGATCGGGGGAATATCCAGTTTCCAGACCAGCAACCCGTTCGCCAGACCCATGACGGCACCGAGAAGAATGGACACCATCAGGATGACAGGGATCGGCAGGCCGGGATAGAGAGTGTTCAGCATCGCGACGACCATGCCGGTCAACGCCAGGTTCGCCGCAACGGAAAGGTCGATGCAGCGCGTCAGGATGACGGCCATCTGACCGAGCGCGAGGATGATCAGCGGTGCCGTATCATTGAACACCTTGGCAAGGTTCGCCGGCTCAATGAAGGCTGGAAAGCGGCTGGCAATGGCCAGAAGCAGGGCCAGGATCGCAACACCCAGCACAAGTTCGCGGGATTTCAGGAAAGACAGTGTCATGTCGCAGCCTCGGCAAGGCCGGCAGCAGCCCGTACGAGACGCTCCGGCGTAAGTTCGTCGCCTTCAAACTCGGCCGCGATGCGCCCTTCCCGCATGACGATGACACGGTCGGACATGCCCAGTATTTCCGGAATTTCCGACGACACCATGATCACCGCCAACCCTTGCGCGGCAAGCTCCGCCATGAATTCATGAACCGCCGCCTTGGAGCCGATATCGATGCCCTTGGTCGGCTCGTCCAGGATGATGACCCTAGGCTGCGTCGCCAGCCATTTCGCGATGATCACCTTCTGCTGGTTGCCGCCGGACAGTTCGCCGATATCCTGATCGAGCGCGGCCGCGCGCAGATCAAGCCGCCTTGTATAGTCACGCGTCAGCTTGAATTCCTCTGCAAGACGCAAGAACCCGTTCCGCGACGTGGATTTCAGCGACGGTAACGAGACATTCTGGAAAATCGGCAGCCCCTTGATGGCCCCCTGTTTGCCGCGGTCTTCCGGCACATAGACAATGCCGTGGCTGATCGCTTCATTGGGTGTCCGGATCACGGCAACGGTGTCATCAATCCTGATAGCCCCTTTTGAGGGCCTGGTTATTCCGAAAAGCGCCTGCATGAATTCGCTGCGTCCGGCACCGACCAGCCCGTAGAAGCCGAGTATCTCGCCGCGCCGCAGCGTGAAGCCGATATCCTCGAACTCGGTTGGGTGACTGTAGCCGACAACACGCAGAACCTCCGGTCCGAGTTCGGGTGTTCTTTTCGGGAATACCTGGTCGACGGAACGCCCGACCATGAGCCGGACAAGATCCGGTTCCGACACCTCCGCGATTTTTCCGGCCCCCACCATCTGCCCGTCACGGAAAACCGTGTAGCGGTCGGCGATACGGAAGATCTCGTCGAACTTGTGGCTGATGAAGAGGATCGCCTTGCCTTCGGCCTTGAGCCGTTCGACAAGCTCGTAGGTCTCCTCGATCTCCTTGTGCGACAGGGACGCGGTCGGTTCATCCATGATGACGATGCTGGCATCAATTGAGAGCGCACGCGCGATGGCAACCAGATGCTTGTTGGCGATGCCCAGTTCCTTCAGCAGCACGGAAGGGTCTATCCTGGCACCGATCCGAGCAAGCAGCTCCTTGGCCTGCCGGACCATCGCTGTCTTGTCGATCAGGCCGAAACGGGATTTGGGAGCATGTCCGATGAAGATATTCTCGGCGACCGACAGATCGTCGAAGAGCACCGTTTCCTGATGGATCGCCGTCACGCCCGCCTTGCCCGCATCCTGCGCGGTCGGGAAGGAAACGGAAGAGCCGCTGATGCTGATCTCGCCCTCGTCCGGCTGGTAGATCCCGGTCAAAACCTTGACGATGGTCGATTTGCCCGCGCCGTTCTCACCGACAAGGGCCGTGACCTGCCCCGGGTAGAGATCAAGCGAGACTTCGGACAGGGCTTTGACACCGGGAAAGGACTTTGAAATGCCCTTCAGCGACAGGACCGGCTTCTGATCGTTGGTAACAGACGGATGCACGTTGCCGATGCCCTGCGTGTTCGCAAGCATTCCCAGTCCCCCGGAATTTGATATTTGTTTTTGGGTCATGGGCCGGCCCGGTCGTCCGGGCCGGCTGCTGCTTGGTCAGCGAAGCTTAGAAGATATCCTTGAAATCGTCGATGTTCGAGCTGTCATAGACAAACGGATCGGCCATCGCGCCTTCGTTGTTGTCGTTCAGCGTCAGGGATCCCATGCGTCCCATCGGAATTTCGGCCCCCGGCTTGGCTTCGGCATTTCCGGCGGCAAGGTTATAGGCCAGCATCGTTGCCGAGTAACCGAGGTCGATCGGGTTCCAGATCGCGAAGGACTTGGACGCGCCGGAGTCGATATGGCCGGCCATTTCAGACGGCAGTCCGAGACCGGTTACGTTGACCTGACCCGCCTTCTCCGCATCCGAGACTGCCTGCGCGGCGGCAACGATGCCGACGGATGTCGGCGCGATGATCGCCTTCAGGTCGGGATAGCTCTGCATGAGGCCTTGTGCCTCGCGGTAGGACTTGTCGGCAAGGTCGTCGCCGTAAACCGTCGCAACCACATTGATGCCCGGATAGTTGTCCTTGACCTTGTTCATTTCCTCGATCCAGGTGTTCTGGTTCGTCGCGGTCGCAGAGGCGGACAGGACGGCCACGTCACCACCGTCCGGCAGATGATCTGCAGCAAGCTTGATGATCATGTTGCCGATCAGCGCATTCGAGGAAGGGTTCAGGTGCAATTGGCGGCCGTCCGCGGCAACGCCCGAATCCCAGGAAATCACGGTGATCCCGCGCTGCATTGCCTTTTTCAGGGCCGGAACCAGCGCGTCCTGGTCATTGGCGGAGACGGCAATCGCATCCACTTTCTGCGCGATCAGCGCGTTGATGACCTCGATCTGGCCTTCCGCGGTGGTGTCGGTCGGGCCGGTATAGATGATTTCGACGTCGCCGAGTTCCTTGGCAGCTTCTTCAGCACCTTTGGCCGCTGCTTCGAAAAAGCCGATACCCAGGGCCTTGACGACCAGGGCGATCCGCTTGGTTTCTGCCTGCGCCGGCACAGCTATGCACATGGCGGCAACGGCTGTTGCTGCTAACAGTGACTTCAAGAGTTTCATTTTATTCCTCCCTAGATAGCTGCCGGTCCTCCCAGGTTCCGGCAGAACACCGGCTACCCGCTTGAGGTCGCCTTTGCTTGTGCGGCGTTTGTCTGCGCCACGATTAATGTCACGTCCGCCTGCTCCAGCATGTTGGCTGCATGGTCGGGAATGCCCTCGTCCGTTACCACTGTCGAAATCCGCTCAAGCGGACACAGGATCAACGAGGACCGGGCACTGAATTTCGAGGAGTCCGCCAGAACGACAAGTTCATCGGCCTGCCCGATCAGCTTCTGCTCTGCCTGGATCAGAAGCGGGTCGGCTTCCATGAGGCCCAGTGCTCCGAGACCCTGCGCGCCCATGAACATGCGCTTGGCATAGAAGTTCCGCGTGACGTCATTGTCGAACGGACTGAGGATGATGTTCTGCTCCCGGTAGATCGCACCGCCGGAAAGCATGATCGTGTTCTTGGAATTCTTCAGAAGGTGCTCGGCAATCGGAAACGAATTCGTAAACACCTGCATGCGTTTGGTCGCCAGCGGGTGCACCATCTGGAACGTTGTCGTGCCGCCATTGATAATGATCGGGTCGCCGTCTTCACACAGCTCGACTGCCTTTTGCGCGATTGCGCGCTTTTGAGCGATGTTGATTGTTTCGTTGACCGAAAATGGCCGGCCGGCCAGACCGACAAATTGAGGCGGATGGATCGACTCCGCGCCGCCACGCACCCGGCGAAGCTTCTTTTGCACGTGCAGGGTCGCGATATCCCTGCGAATGGTCGCCTCTGAAGACCCCGTCAGCGCGACAAGTTCCTGCACCGTCACGACGGGCCGGTCCTGAACTGCGGACAGGATAATCCTCTGGCGTTCTTTCTCGTGCATTCCGTCCTCCCGTTAATCAAACGTTTTCATCATAATCAGTCATTGTCAATCAATAATTGTCAAAAATAGTCATTTTGCAGTGCAATATGATTGAAATTGATTGTTTTTGATTGACATGCAGATCCTTTCGAGCGAGTTTCTAATCAATCAGGCTTGCTCTGTCAGGCGCATAATCGGGAGGTATCGATGCTGAACTCTGCTGCGGGATCACGGCTGCAAAATCTATGGGATGATGACACCGCGCAGCCGATGACGGAAGCCGAGCTGCTGCTCTACCGGTCGAACCTTCTTGGGTCGGACAAGCGCATCACCAATTATGGCGGTGGCAACACCTCGGCAAAGGCCATGGAGAAGGACCCGCTGACCGGTGAACAGACCGAAATCCTTTGGGTCAAGGGGTCGGGCGGCGATGTCGGCACCATTAAAATGGATGGCTTCGCAACGCTTTACATGGACAAGCTTCGCGCCTTGAAAAGCCTTTATCGCGGCGTCGAGTTCGAAGACGAGATGGTGGCTTACCTGCCGCATTGCACCTTCAACCTCAATCCACGCGCCGCCTCCATCGATACGCCTCTTCACGCCTATGTCCCTGCACGACATGTCGACCACATGCATCCGGACGCCATCATTGCAATTGCCGCGGCAGCCGACAGCAAGGCCATGACGGCGGATGTTTTCGGCGACGACATCGGCTGGCTGCCCTGGAAGCGCCCCGGTTACGAACTCGGCCTGTGGCTCGAAAAGTTCTGTCTGGAAAACCCCACCGCAAAAGGCGTGGTTCTGGAAAGCCACGGCCTGTTCACCTGGGCGGACGACGCCAGGACCTGTTACGAGATCACCATCGACACGATCAACAAGGCGATCGGCTGGTTCGAGCAGAAAACGCTAGGATACAGCGCTTTCGGCGGCGCGAAATGCACTGCCCTGTCACCGTCTGACCGCCGCCGGACTGCCGCTTCTGTGATGCCTGTCATTCGTGGCATGATCAGCGGCGACCAGCATATGGTCGGTCACTTCGATGACAGCGACGCGGTTCTGGAATTTGTCTGCTCCAACGATATGGAGGCGCTGGCCAGACTTGGGACAAGCTGCCCGGACCATTTCCTGCGCACGAAGATCCGCCCCCTCGTGGTGGATTTCGACCCGAACACCCCGGATATTGAGAAGGTGCTTGCCGGACTTGGCGGTGAGATCGCGCAATACCGGGACGACTACGCGGCCTATTACAAGCGGTGCCGCCGGCCGGACAGCCCGGCGCTCAGAAACCCGAATGCGGTTGTTTATCTCGTTCCGGGCGTCGGAATGATCACCTTCGCCAAGGACAAGGCGACAGCCCGGATCTCGGCCGAATTCTACACCAACGCCATCAATGTCATGCGCGGCGCATCGAGCGTCTCGACCTACCGGGGTCTTGAGGAACAGGAGGCGTTCGATATCGAATATTGGCTCCTGGAAGAAGCAAAGCTTCAGCGGATGCCCAAGCCGAAAAGTCTGGCAGGAAAGATCGCGCTGGTCACGGGCGGCGCCGGGGGAATCGGTTCGGCGACCGCGGAGCGGTTCCTGCGCGAAGGGGCCTGTGTGGTGCTGGCCGACATTGACGAGGACGCCCTGTCGGAGACCGTGGATGTTCTTTCAAAGCGGCACTCCACGGATCAGGTTCGATCGGTGGTGATGGATGTGACCAGCGAGGCCGCAGTCGCGGACAGTTTTGCGCGGGCGGCAATGGAATTCGGCGGGATCGACATTCTGGTTTCCAATGCAGGCATTGCGTCTTCCGCACCAATCGAAGAGACGTCGCTGGATCTCTGGAACCGCAACATGTCGATCCTGTCGACAGGCTACTTTCTGGTCTCTCGCGCCGCGTTTCAGCTCATGAAGACGCAAGGAACCGGCGGTGCGATTATCTTCATCGGGTCCAAGAACGGCCTCGCCGCCTCTCCCGGTGCCAGCGCCTACTGTACGGCCAAGGCATCGGAACTTCATCTTGCCCGCTGCCTGGCGCTCGAAGGCGCTCCGGACGGCATCCGCGTCAACACCGTCAATCCGGACGCCGTCCTGCGCGGATCGAAAATCTGGTCGGGCGACTGGCTGAAGGAACGGGCAGAAGCCTATGGCAAGGACACGGCGGAGCTCGAGGAGCACTATCGCCAGCGTTCCTTGCTGAAGCGCTCGGTGCTGCCGGAGGACATTGCGGAGGCAGCATACTTTTTTGCCTCCGACGTTTCATCCAAATCGACCGGCAACATTCTGAATGTCGATGCCGGCAACGTTCAAGCTTTCACACGCTAGGTGATGGACATGCCCATGATCGACAGCGCGGTGATCGCGCAGGAAAACGACAAACTCATCACGAACCTCCGCCGCGACTATGATGTCCTCGGCGAACAGCTAGATCGGCGCGGCGTCGCCATCGACGACATCAAACAGAAAGTGTCCGCCTATGGCGTTGCCATCCCGTCCTGGGGCGTTGGAACGGGCGGAACCCGGTTCGCAAGGTTTCCCGGTCCGGGAGAGCCCCGCAACATTTTCGACAAGCTCGAGGACTGCTCGGTCATTCACGAGCTGACAGGGGCGACACCGAGTGTGTCCCTGCACATCCCCTGGGACAAGGCAGACCCGACATTGCTGAAGAACAGGGCGGACGAACTCGGCCTCACCTTCGACGCGATGAACTCCAATACGTTTCAGGATCAGGAAGACCAGCGCCAGTCCTACAAGTTCGGCTCTCTGTCACATACCGACCCGGCCGTCCGGCAGCAGGCCATAGAACACAATCTGGAATGTATCGAAATTGGTGCCGCGATCGGGTCGAAAGCCCTGACCGTGTGGGTTGGCGACGGCTCGAATTTTCCGGGCCAGACCAACTTTACCCGTCAGTTGGAACGCTATCTGGAAAGTGCCAAGACGATCTATGCACGGCTCCCGGGGGACTGGCGTCTCTTTACCGAACACAAGATCTTTGAGCCAGCCTTCTATTCCACAGTCGTTCAGGACTGGGGCACCAACTACCTGATCGCAAATGAGCTTGGTGAACGGGCATTCTGTCTTGTCGATCTCGGACATCATGCCCCAAGCGTGAACATCGAGATGATCGTTGCCAGGCTGATCCAGTTCGGCAAGCTCGGCGGTTTCCATTTCAACGACAGCAAATACGGCGATGATGACCTGGATACGGGCAGCATCGATCCCTATCGCCTGTTCCTGGTTTTCAACGAACTGGTCGATGCAGAGGCCCGCAATGCGCCGGGCTTCGACCCGGCCCATATGCTGGACCAGTCGCACAATGTCACCGACCCGATCGAGAGCCTGATGGTGTCTGCCATGGAAGTGCAGCGGGCCTATGCCCAGGCCCTGATCGTGGATCGCACCGGTTTGGAAGCCGCGCAGGAAAGCAACGATGCGCTGATGGCGTCTTCAACGCTCAAGCAGGCGTTCCGCACCGATGTGGAACCTATCCTGGCGCTGGCGCGCGCTGAAAAAGGTGCTGCGGTTGAGCCGGTCTCCGCCTATAGAACGTCCCGGTATCGGGAGACCGTCGCAAAGACCCGTCCCGTTGTTTCCGGTGCTGGCGGCGGCATCGTTTGAGTTCACCTGAACGTGGGTCTCAGGTCGGCGCCTCAGCAGCCACACGCAAGGAATCGCTTCCTCCGCCGGGGCAGAACAGTTCCTGCCTCGGAAAGCCGACCCTGTGACGCTCAAACTCGGCGAAGAAGCCGCCATTGGCCCAGCACCATTTGCCCTCGCCCATCGTTGTGCTCGACGCGTCACAGGAACGCCCGAGATACAGCGTTTCCCGTTCACGCGTGACCGAAGACGCCGCTCCCGCTTCGAAAAAGCGGGTGACCGGATACTGGGACTTCAGGACATATCCTGACGCGTTGCAGCTGAGCGACCAGCTGTGATTGTCGCCGACATAATCGAACTGCTCGGACAGCGCTGCGTTGGAAAGAAAAATGAAGAAGGCTACAGAGGACAAAAGAAGCTTGAATATTGAAGTCATTTTGCACGTTCCAATGAACTGACCACGGACAAAAGCACAGCCAATCATATCAAACCCCTGCACCAGGGGGCAGCCCGAAGTTCATTTGCGACCGGGATCAGTCAGGCCGCGGGTCGCGGTCATGGGGTCGATGAAACGCCGGCCGGTTCACGTTCAGCTAAAGGCTCTCCACCTTGGGCAGGCTTTCCGGTTCAACCCTTTCCGTTTCAATCCGGTTTTCGGTCTTTGCGTCGAACAGATGCACGGCCCTTGGCGGGATCGTCAATTCAATGGGATCGCCCGACGCGGCACCATTGTCCCGCGCCATTGTCGCAACGAGACTCGCGGTTTCGCTCAAATCCACATGGATGTTGACGTCGGCCCCCGTCTTTTCGACAAGTTTGACGGTTCCGGTGATCTCACCGCTCCCGGTCGTCACGAGGTCTGAAGGCCTCAAGCCGCAGATCACCTTCTGGCCCGGCTCGGCTTTCAGCCCGTCATCGAGCGGCAGGTTGATATGAGGTCCGACGAAGTGCGGGCGGCCGTTCTCAGCCGTGATCTCGCCTTCTATGAAATTCATTGACGGCGAGCCGATGAAATCGGCTGCGAAGCGCGTTGCCGGCCGGTCGTAAAGGTCGTCCGGCGTTCCAACCTGTTCGATCTTGCCGCCTTTCATCAGGACAATCTTGTCCGCCATCGTCATCGCCTCGATCTGGTCGTGAGTGACGTAGATCGTGGTCGCCTTGAGACGCTCGTGCAGCTGGCGGATTTCAACCCGCATATGCGCCCTGAGCTTGGCATCGAGATTGGACAGGGGCTCGTCGAACAGGAACACCTTTGCATCGCGGACCATGGCCCGGCCCATCGCAACGCGTTGTCTCTGGCCACCTGACAATTCTCTTGGATAGCGGTCGAGATATTCGGTCAGGTTCAGGACGGCGGCAGCCTCGTTGACCTTGCGCTTGATCTCATCCTTGCTGAGCCGCTTCACTTCCAGACTGAAGGCGATGTTGTCGAACACCTTCATGGTCGGATAGAGCGCATAGTTCTGGAACACCATGGCAATGTCGCGGTCGCGGGGATGCACCTCGTTCATCACCTTGCCGTCGATGGTCAGTTCGCCGCCGCTGATGTTCTCAAGGCCCGCAGTCATCCGGAGCAGCGTGGTCTTGCCGCAGCCCGAAGCCCCGAGCAGAACAGCGAACTCGCCGTCATGGATGGACAGCGACAGGTCGCGCATGACCTCGAACGATCCGTACGACTTGCAGATATTGTGGTAGGCGACTTCTGCCATAAAAGCTGATTTCCTCAGTAGGTTTGCCGCGTCGGCGTCAGGCAGATTTCCTGAACCAGGGCCTTTTGCGGCAGCTGATAGGCATTGAGGATCAGGTCGCCGACAATGTCCGCGCCGATGCCTCCGCCCATCTTGACCTTGTTGTTCTTGTAGTTTGCAAGCGTTTCTTCATCCAGCACACCGGAAAGCACTTCCGTTTCGATCACACCCGGCGACAGCACGATCACACGCACATCATACGCCGACAGGTATTCGCGCAGGCTTTCTGAGACCGCGTGCACGAAATACTTGGTCCCGCAATAGACCGTGTGATCGGGATAGACCTTGCGGCCCGCAATGGAACTCATCATCACGAGCGTTCCGCGCTTGCGCGCCATCATGCCGTTCATCACCGCGTGGACCGTGTTCATCACCCCCTTGGTGTTGATGTCGATCATCTCGTCCCACTCTTCGGGAGGCTGGCGGCCGATATCGGCAAGGCGCGCGATGCCAGCATTGGCGAACATCATGTCGACCGGCCCGAAGCTTTCCTCCGCATCCCGAACGGCGGCCGCGATCGCGTCGCGATCCCTGACATCAACCTGCCGGAGAACGGCGTTCGGCAATCCGAGCGCTTCCATCCGGTCCATCCGGCGGGCCATCAGCAGCACCGGGTGTCCGGCGGCTGAAAAGGCGCGCGCGGTTGCTTCCCCGATCCCGGAGCTCGCTCCGGTAACTGCGACAAGAGGTTTGGTTTCCACTTGGGTCCTCCCTGACCTGAGTGCCGGGAAGGGTGTCGCCACCCTCCCCGGTTCTGCTTTTTCGAAGATCGGTCAGCCGGAGACGATCTTGTCGACGGAAACCGCAATGTCGTCCATTGCTTCCTTCGGCGAACCGTAATCACCGGCAAAGTACTTGCCGAGCCGGACTGGGATCGTGTCGTTGGAGAGTTCCGCCCATTGCGGCAGGTCCGGTTCCGATCCCATGTCCATCGCGATCGTGTCGCGAACAACATTGAGGTGCCGGGTTGTGCCCGGACCGACGCGGTTGTTGGCGATGATGCGCGGATCGTCGTAGACGCTTTCGCGTGTCGGTCCGGTACCGCCACCCAGGGCCGTGATGAGAACCTGCGTGTCGTAACTCGTCGCCCACTGCATGAAGATCCAGGCAGCGTCCGGGTTCTTGGAGTTTTTCGAGACCGCGAGCGACGATCCACCCTGGTGTCCGACACCCGGGATTTCGCCGAAACCGGTCTGGTCGACCGTGCGCAGCGTCCGCATCGGAGGCGGACAGCGGACGGCTTCCATGAGGCCGGACACCTTCGTCGCCGACGGATCGTCGAAATAGGGGAAGAATTCGCCCCAGCTCATCATCGATGCTGCGACGCCCTGGGCGACGGATTGACCCTGACCGTCCCAGGTCCAGCCCGTCACACCCGGAGGCATGGTCTTCCAGAGCTTTGTCCAGTAGTCCATGGCTTCCAGGCCGTACTCGTCATTGCCCGCGAATTTTCCGTCCGCATTGAAGATCGAACCGCCATGGCCCCAGAGCCACGCCGTCCAGTCGCATTCAAGGCTGTAGTGCCCGGATTTCATCTGACCCGTGGAACCGTAAAGATCCGGCCCCTTGGCATCTGTGATGGCCTTGGCCTGCTGGTAGTACTCTTCCAGGGACGACGGTGCCTCAAAGCCCATTTCGTCCCAGATATCCTTCCGGTACATCATGATGAAGATCGGGATATCGTACGGCACGCCGACCCAGCGGTCTTCGTACTTCGCGATACCGTCGACAAGCGCCGGCAGGAAGTCATCGATATTGTAGTTCGGCATCGCGAGATCGGGTTTGTTCTCGATCTGCTCACGCGGATCGAACACATCCTGGCTCACCGACGCCGCCCAGCTCTGGTCGATATAGTAGAGATCGTAGGTGCCGAGCTGCGAAGCGATGTCCAGGGTCATTTTCTGGAGCACCTGCTCAAGCGGCAGCACTTCGATTTCGACGGTCATGCCCGACGCTTCCTCGAAATACTTCTTCAGCTGGCTGTTGATCGCGTTCGACGGCGGTGTGGATTCGGTCGCGAGCTTGAGTGTCGTTCCCTTGAACGGCCCGGACACATCCTTCACCCATTTCAGGACCTCGTCGGATGGCCGAAGGTCGTCTGCGGCATTGGCCAGTGGCATCGAACCCAGACCGAAGGGCCGGCGCATGCCCGCACCGAACGCGGCAGCACTCAATCCGAGCAAACCGGCATTTCTCATGAAATCCCGCCGCCCCATGCGCCGATGAACGAAGGCGTCCACCAGATTGGCGCGGTATTGTTTCCTGTCTGTATCTCTCATGACTAACTCCTCCCGTGATACGTGAAAGATGGTCTCCTAAAGCCTGTGTGTTGCTCCTATTGCTTGAGGGAACCGAGTGTCAGCCCGCGGACCAGTTGCTTCTGGACCAGCAGGATGAAGAGGAACGCCGGAGCCATCGCAGCCACTCCCAAGGCTGCCATGTTGCCCCAGGCGGTGCCTGTGGATGTGACAAAGCTCGACGACACGACCGGCACGGTTTTCAGCCCGGTCTGCGTGAGGGTCAGGACGAAAATGAACTCCGTCCAGGAAAAGATGAAACAAAGAACCGCGGTCGCCGCGATGCCGCCCTTGGCCATCGGCAGGATGATGCGGCGGAAGATCTTCCAGCGGCTTGCACCGTCGACGATGGCACTCTCGTCGATCTCTCGCGGAATGTCGTCGAAGAAGCTCTTCAGCAGGAGCACGGCAAGCGGCAGATTCATCAGCGCATGGATCAGGATGATCCCGGTGTAGGAATCCATCAGGCCGATATCCTTGTAGATGAAGAACATCGGGATCGCGACCGCGACCGGCGGCATCATCCGCGTCGACAGGACCCAGGCAACGAAGTGGTGCCGCCCCCGGAAATCCATCCGGCTGAGCGCATAGGCGGCAAAGGTGGATATCGCGATCGCAAGCGCCGTGGAAAACACGGCGACGACGATTGAATCCCAGAGGCGCGGCGCCATGTAGAAATTGCCGCCACCGGGCAGGACCTCCTGCTGGCGCAGGAAGCCGAAGGAAATGCCGAACACCTCCTCGAAATTCCGGAGCGTCGGCGTGAACGACCAGACTGTCGGGGGAACCGAGAAGATCTCCTTGGCTTCCTTGAAGGCCGTGGTTCCCCAATAGTAGAGCGGGAACACGAACAGCGCGGTTATCAGCCACGCGGCGGCCATGCGCGAGTAGCGCCGATATTTGCTCTCGACAATCACCAGCGCACCTTCGCAATCCAGATAAACAGGTTGGCGATCACGAGGATCAGCACGAGGCTGACGAGGCTCAGCGTCGCTCCATATCCCCACTTGATGAAACTGAATGTCTGCTGCCAGGCGTAGAGCGACAGCGTGTATGTCGACGTTCCAGGGCCGCCGGACGTCATCACGAACATGTAGTCGAAGGCCCGGAACAGATCGATACCGCGGATCAGCACAGCCACCGCGATCACCTTGGACATCATCGGCAGCGTGATCCGGCGGAACGTCTGGAACGCGGACGCACCGTCCAGCATGGCAGCCTCGTAGGGCTCCTGAGGCAGAGACCGAAGCCCGGCCAGGAAAATCAGGACCATGAACGGTGTCCATTGCCAGATATCGGCAAGCATCACACCCGCCAGCGCCGTGGAACTTGTCGCCAGGATCGGGTCCTGGCCGCTCAGGATCCCCATGGCTTCCAGAAGATAGGTCAGAACGCCGAACTCGGGATCTTCCATCAGCAGGAACATCATGCCGGTGATCGCCGGTGGAATGACCAGCGTCAGCGTGAGAAGGCCGCGCAGCAATCCGAACCCGGGTTCGTCGGAATCAAGCAGCAGCGCAATGATCATTCCCAGCACGACCTGGATCGCCAGCAGCACGAAGAAATACGTGAAGGTCACCGACAGCGCTTCCCAGAAGCGCGGATCGTTGACGAGCGTGCTCCAGTTCTCCGTGCCCACATAGACCAGACGCCGTTTGAACGGCGCATATTCATGGAACGAGAGCCAGATATTGTAGAACAGCGGATAGATCGTGAAGACCACGAGCATGGCGACCAGCGGCGCAAGCCACGGCACCGGGCTGTCGCCGGTGATGTAGCCTTGCAGTCCTCTGGTTCTTACGAACGCCATGTTGCTCCTCCCGTGAACACGGACACGCTATTTCTTGCTGGCCGATGGCTTTTTGGCCGCGGCCGGTTTTTTGGCAGCAGCGGCTTTTGCCGCCGGTTTCTTTGCGGCAGACGTTCTGGCCGCTGCGGTCTTTGCCGCAGGTTTCTTTGCAGCCGCTGCCTTTGCGGCCGGTTTCGTGACTGCTGCGCTCTTCGCTGCAGGTTTCCTTGCCGCCGTCGCCTTCGACGCGGGTTTCTTTGCCGCCGCCGTCTTTGCTGCCGGTTTCTTGGCGGCACGGGCTTTAGGCTTGGGCTTCTCTTTTCCGGCATCGTCCTGAAGGCCGTAGCCGGCAAAGCCTCGATGCGTGTCGTCTATGGCCGCGTCGCTCAAAAGCACAGGACCGCCGATCGCCAGGCTGAGGTAGTACTGCTTGGCGATGGTCTCCAGCTCGATCGCGCGCCACATCGCCTTGGCAAGGGTCTCTCCAATCGCGATCATGCCATGGTTAGCGAGCAGGCAGGCCGTCCTGTCGGTCATCGCGTCGATCGCGAGTTCGGACAGCTCCTCCGAACCGAATGTCGCGTAGCCCGCACACCGCACATTGTTCCCGCCGAACGCCGCGATCATGTAATGGCAGGACGGGATTTCCTTGCGCGCGATGGCGAGCGTCGTGCAGTAGGTCGGATGCGCATGGACCACCGCGCCCGCATCAGGACGGCCGCGCAACAGCTTCTGGTGAAAGCGCCACTCGGTCGACGGTTTCAGCGGGCCCGCATAGCGGCCGCTCGTATCCTCAAGACCAACCGATGCAATCATTTCGGGCGTCATCTGGTCGTAGGGCGTCGCGGACGGAGAGATCAGCATCCTGTCTTCGAACCGCACCGAGATGTTCCCGGAGGTACCCTGGTTGATGCCGCTGGAATTCATCTCCCGGCAACGGGCAATGATCTCCTCGCGCAGTGCCAGTTCGGCCTTTTTCATGCGCTCATTCTCCTGTCTGAAACGTTTCTTGCTGCAATCAGAGCGTTCGCCAGCTCTGCAAATCCCTCGCCGCCACGCGCGGTCGTTATCCAGCCGGGTTCGGCGTCGATCCGGCCCTTGAAGTCCAGGACGTTGGCCACCCCGCAAGCGTTTGGAAAGAAGCCGAACATCGGTGCGTCATTGGGGCTGTCGCCGCAAAAGACGATCCGGTCCTTCTCGCCGTCCAGGTCGAGCTTCAGAACCTCGTCCGCGAACCAGCGTGTCATGGTCAGCTTGTCATAGCTGCCGTACCATCCGTTCACGTGGATCGAGGACACTTTCGCCACCGCGCCTTCCTCTTCGAAAATCGCCTTGATGCGATCAACGTCCTCGCTTGTCAGCGCCGGCACGTCTTCACAGAAATCGATGGCAAGGTCCGCCTCGCGAAAGGCCTGATCCGCCGAGACCGCCGCTCCGGGCACCTCGCTCAGGATCCGCGCCGCGATCTGTTCGTAGCGCAGCTTGTTGTTCCGCCTGACGACATCGCTGGCTGCAAACACCCGTCTCATCTTTCGCGCCGTGCCGTCATAGGCGTAGTAGAAAGCCCCGTTTTCGCCGACGACGCCGTCGACGGGCCAGAAACGGGCGATCATGTCGCACCATCCCGCCGGCCGTCCCGTAATCGCGGCAACCCGGAACCCGGCTTCTTTCAGACGCTCCAGCGCGGAATAGGCGCTTGCCGGAAGACGCCCGTCACTCGTCAGCGTGTCGTCAATATCGGCCATGACCGTATGGATAGAAGCCGCGGTTTCCCTGGGCATGGAGGCGAGCGGTTTCATCGTGTCACACCTCCCTCGCCGCAAAGTCGTCAAGAAGGCCCGCATCGCAGGCAAGGTCGGCAAAGGAAAACCGGTTCCGCATCTCGTGTGCGTGGCGAACGGCTTCGCGGTAGAAGTCGGAAGGCAAGCCGAGGTCCCGTCCGCTGGTCGCGCCGCCGACTTCGTTGAGCTTGGCAATCATGGTGTCGACGGGATCGACCAGCTTGCGGCAATCGGCGCGCAATTGCGGCCAGATCTCCTGAAGACGGTCGTTCAGCCGGGCCGCCCCGTCTTCATCAACCGCTTTCTTCCGGTATTCAGCTTCGCATTGTGCGGCGATTTCCGGTCCCATGCGGCGCGCCATGTCCTCGCCGTCCACGCGTGTCGGCCGGATCTCCGGCGGCCGTTCCTGTTCCAGGAACCAGGCTTGAATACGGCCCATTGTCAGCGTCGCGACACCCACCTGCTCGCCGTGCAGTGTTCCCGCGTGCCGCTGGCCCGCAAAACAGTCGATATAGTGGGATATCTGGTGCTCGCCCATCGAGCCGTGGTTCGAGACTTTGGTAAAGGCGACACCAAGCCCGGACAGAACCAGCGCCCGGACCAGGTAGCCGACAGCGGTGATATCGCCTTGCTTCAAACCGGCCGCGTGGGTTTCCAGCATACCCGCGTCGGGCTCGCTGATCAGGTAGGGTTCCATCCAGAAGCGGCTTCCGAGGAGCTTGTGCGACATCCACCAGTCGATCCTCGCAACACTGTTGCAAAGACAGTCGCCGAAGCCCGCCGCTGCCATCCTGCTGGGCGCGGCCGAGATCACGCCGAGATCCAGAAACACACCCTTGGGCGCGTGCGCCGGCAAGGAGATCTTCAGTCCGCTCGGTAACCCCATCGATGCCGTTGTCGATGCATAGCCATCCATCGAAGCCGCCGTGCCGAAGACACAGTAGGGACGGCCATCCTTGGCGGTGACATATTTGGTCAGGTCGTTCACCGTGCCGGACCCCACCGCGATCACGGATGAAAAGTCCTGTAGCCGCACGGCGAGTTCATTGGCGGCGTGCACGGTCGCGTGCGGTTTGCCTTCGAGCAGGATTTCGCTGACCGTCATGCCCGCGCTTTTGAGGTTGCCTGCGATCCTTGAACCTGCGGCATCCCAAGTATTGGCATCGGCGACCATCGCGGTTGAATCGCCGATGCCCACGGAGCGCACGAGGTCTGCCTCGGCTCCGTCAATCGATTCGGAAATCAGGATTTTGTCGACCGGTGCCCTCGGTCCGGTCTCACCGGTTTCTGGGTTGACCCACCGGCCCAGATACACGTCCTCAATATGCTCCATCCAACCGTTTTCCGGCCGCTCTGGTAAAGAGGGAGTCTGTTGACTTATTGAGGGCATACACAACCTTTCAGCTCATGAATGACAAATGACAACATCTATTGACATTTGTCAAATCGAATTTCAAACTTCACGGATCGCAAAGGCGAAAGCGAAACAATGTCAGACAAGCAAAGCGACGGTTCAGGCGGGGAAAATGTCAGGTTTGTCGAGGACACGACGGCCTGGGCGACCTGGCTCTATTACGCGGAATCGCGCACACAGGCGGAAGTCGCCAAGGCCCTCGGGGTCTCACGCGCATCGGTTGCCAACTATCTCGCGGATGCGCGCAGGCGCGGCCTCGTCACCATCAGTCTGGCCCCCGGTCTTCTGGAACAGGCCGAGCTGAGCAAACGGCTTGCTGCCCGCTTCAACCTGAAGGGTGCTTTCATCGCCCCTGAAATCAGCGAAGTAGACAGTGATCCGACCCAGCTCCGCAAACGCCTTGGCATAGCCGGTGCGCAGATCCTCCTGTCGCGCCTGCGCAAGGACATGACACTTGGTGTTGCCTGGGGCCGGACGATGCTGGAACTGGCAAACGCGCTGCCCGAGAAAAACCAGGAAAGCCTTCGCGTCGTTCAGGTCTCGGGCAGTTCTCTCGGAGATGATGTCACCTCACCGGAAGCCTGTACGCTTTTCATCGCAAACCGTCTTGGCGCGAAGTGCCACAACTTCCATGCCCCTGCGGTCGTGACCACCTCGGACCTGCGCACGGCGCTTCTGCGCGAGCCGTCGCTTAAACGCCACTTCGAACGGGTTCACAGCTGCAACACCGTGGTCTTCGGCGTCGGCGAACTCAATGATGAAACCAGATGGGCGGACGGCAACAATCTCATCCAGCCCTCCGCCGAGGACTACATGAAGGCGGGCGCTGCGGGTATCGTGATCGGCCGGTTTATCGACGCGCAGGGAGACGCTCTGGAAGGGCCGCTGTCGGGGCGGCAGATCGGAATGGAGCTTCAGGATCTGAAAGCCGTTCCCGAGCGCATTTGCGTTGCCGGCGGATCTGAAAAGCTGCAGGCGCTGAAAGCCTGCCTGACCGGCGGTTATGTCACCGACCTGGTGACGGACAGGTCGACGGCTGAAGCCTTGTTGAGGGAGGATACAT
This sequence comes from Roseibium sp. MMSF_3412, assembly GCF_030733265.1. Lineage (GTDB taxonomy): Bacteria > Pseudomonadota > Alphaproteobacteria > Rhizobiales > Stappiaceae > Roseibium. The sequence goes on from NZ_JASHJI010000002.1 coordinate 253,565, forward strand.
GACCAAGAATCTGGTGATCGGGCTCGACAGTTCCACGCAATCGACCAAGGCCGTCGCCTGGACAGAAAACGGAACGCCGGTCGCCGAGGGGCGTGCGTCCATTCCGTTGTCCCAGCCGCAACCCGGCTGGGTGGAACAGGATGTCGAGGACTGGTGGTCCGCGGCGTGTACGGCGTTGCAGGACCTTGCCGGAAAAATAGACATGTCCCGTGTCGCAGCGCTTGCAATCTCCAACCAGCGCGAGACAGTCGCCTTTCTTGACGCGGATGGAAACGCCCTGCGTCCCGCCGCGCTGTGGCTCGACGAGCGCGCCCGCGCGGAGGTCGATCTCCTGAGCCGCGAGATCGGTGCCGACAAGCTTCACGGGATCTCCGGAAAACCGATCGACATCACACCCGTGATCTACAGACTGTCATGGTTTCGCCGCCACCAGCCGGAGGTCCTGGATCGGGCTGCGAAAATCACCGACGTTCATTGTTTTCTGACCGGACGTTTCACAGGCAACTGGATGTCCAGCTGGACCAGCGCCGACCCCTTCGGCCTGCTTGATATCGAAAGCAGGACGTGGTCCGAAGACTTCCTTGCTCACCTGGGCATCCGCACAGATCAGCTCGGAACGCTCGTGCGGCCTGGCACGGTCACCGGAACGGTCACGGCGGAAGCGGCGACCTTGACCGGTTTGCCGGAAGGGCTGCCGCTCGTTGCCGCAGGCGGTGACGGTCAATGCGCGGGTCTCGGCGTGAACGCCGCCCGGGAGGGTGTCGTCTATCTCAATCTCGGAACGGCACTCATCACCGGTGCCTGGGCTCCCGATCCCATGATCAGCCTCAATTGGCGCACCATGACCTCTCCCACCGGCAACGGCTATTTTCTGGAAGGATGCCAGCGCGCGGGCGCGTTCCTGATCAACTGGTTCGTCGACACCTTCGCGGGCGGGCGTGACGACCCGTCGGTGTTTTCAAGACTGGAAGCGGAAGCGGAGGCTATTCCGGTTGGTTCCGAAGGCGTCACCGTATGCCCCTATCTGACAGGATGCATGGACCCTCACTGGGACACCGGCGCGCGTGCCAGTTTCAATGGCCTGTCGCCAAATCATGGCCTTGGCCATATCTACAGAGCCGTCCTGGAAGCCATGACGCTTGAAAGCGCACGCGCCATCACGGCCATGAATGAAAACGGCCTCAAGATCGAAAAGATCGTCGCCGTCGGCGGCGGCGGCAACAGTCCCCTCTGGACACGGATGTTCGCGGATGCGACCGGACTGCCGGTTCATATCTCTCAAAGCCTGGAAGCATCTTCTCTTGGCGCTGCCATGAGCGCGGCCTATGGGGCGGGCTGGTTTGAAACGCTCGACGCAGCGGCCGCCGAAATGAGCGAGCAAGGAGAGCCGGTCATGCCCGACCCGGCGATGCGGGACGCCTGGCATGCCCTTTCAGCCCGGCAGTTCGCGAGCTACCGGCCCGAATACGCGGGCACCTGATCGTTATTTCAGAAACGAAGCGCGTCCATGGAATAATCGGGCTCAATCCCCTCCTCCGATGACAGCGCCTGGACACCACCGGCGATCAGCAGCGTCCGGCAGCCGAGCGCGGCCGCGCCGGCAATGTCATGATGGTGGCTGTCGCCGATCATGAGAACATGCTCGGGATCAGGGTTCCCGAGCACCGCCAGCGATCGTCGAAAGATCTCCGCACCCGGTTTTCCGGCATAGGTTACGCTGCCGCCTGCATCCTCATAGTCCTGCGCAACACGCCCCGGCCCGAAGGCTGCCTTGCCATTGGCGTAGACCACGTGGTCCGGGTTGGCGCAGATCGCGGGAATCCCCGCTTCAGCCAGCGGGCCCAGCATCCGGCGATAGGTTTCGCGGGTGATCTCCTCCGGTTTGAGACCGGAAATGAGAACGAGACGGATGGCATCGCCCGGCTCATCGGACGGGACAAGTCCCAGTCCGTCGATCACGGTCGTGTCGTTTTCACGGGTGAGGTTCAGCACCTTGTCTCCGGGGGCGAGATCCCCGGCAGCAAGCATGTCCGCGATCCGGGCACGGGCAACCATGCCGGAGGTGATCACCTCCCCGATCAGGTCTTCCGTAAAGCCGAACCGGTTCAGGCGCTCTCTGTTGGGTTCCTTCATCCGCCCGGAATTGGTGATTGCAACCACCGGCATCCCGAATTCGGCGACGCTCCGAAGACAGGGCAAGGCCCCGGCAAAAACCGTCTTGCCGTCGTGGAGAACACCGAACTGATCGATAAGGAGGCCATCAAACCTGCCGATGATCTCACCCAGACCCGAAATGCGACTTGTCATGCGCGACCCTTCACAAAACCCCAGGCAATGCGGGCCGACCCAGCAGCCGCTTCACCGGACGCAACCGGGGCTTCGGATGTATTCAGCATTCGGGTCCGCATGCGTGTCCATGTCCTGTTGGAAGCGCCGCCGCCGACGGTTCGGATGGATGTCAGTTCCGGGCCTCCAAGTTCGGCAAGCCGTTCAAAGCCGCGTTTCTCGATCGCCGCAATGCCTTCAAGAAGACCCTGCAGGAAGTCCTGCCGTGTTTCGGGGCGCGGATCAACACGCGATACAAGACCCGGATCGTTGACCGGAAACCGCTCGCCGGTACGCGGCAGCGGGTAATAGTTGAGACCGGTCGATGTCTCGGGATTGATCCGCTCGCTCAATGCGGCAATCTCGTCGGGAGCAAAATACGCGGCCAGCGCCTCGCCGCCGCTGTTGGAAGCACCGCCCGCGAGCCACTGATCACCGATACGGTGACTGTAAATCCCGTATTCAGGCGCAAAAATCGGTTTGTCTGACAGCAGTTTCAGCGTCAGCGTCGTTCCGAGCGCGGTCACGCCGTCTCCGGGCGTCGAGGCCCCGGTGGCCAGAAAGGACGCGCAGCCATCGGACACCCCGGCAACAATGGGAATGCCTTCAGGCAGTCCGAACGCACCGCTCGTAACCCCGGTCATCGTCCCTGTGGCGACGATATCCGGCAAAAGACCGGTGTTGATACCCGCCTCGGACATCCAGCCCGGCCAGCCTCTCGCGACCGGGTCATAGCCGGTCTTCAGCGCGTTGCTTTCATCGCTCGGCACGGGCTTTCCAGCCAGCCGTTCCGCAATCCAGTCGGCCTGGTGGGCAATGCGCACAATGCCGGGTCTCGTTTGCAGGGATATGGAACGCGCAAGCGCGGAACTTGCCCCGTGTGCCGCACTCTGACGGGGGGCAACGGCCGCGATTGCCTCGGGGATCGCACGGTCCTCGACAGCATCATTATACATCAACGCGTGTCCGATCGGCGCTGCCGCAGCATCGAGTGCGAGCACGGTTCCCGAGGTTCCGTCGACGCAGACAGCCTCGATGCTGCTTGCGTCAATCGCCTGAAGCATCGCGGAAAGTGCGTCGGTCAACGCACCGAGCCAGATGGCTGGATCGTTTCTTGGCCCCTTGGAAAGGTCCATGGCCGCCTTCGTAACCGTGACAACGGTCAGGTCATCATCAAGCGCGGCAACCCGGACGCCTGATGTGCCGACATCGATCCCAAGCGCAAGACGGTGTTTCATGGTGTAGCGTCTTCACTGGTGTTGAGGGCCTGACGCAACTTTTCCGCATCCCAATTGATCAGCTCGTCCTCCTGTTGATCGCTGAGGCGCGTCACGTCTGAACCCGGTGCAACGCGCACAAGCACGTCGCCAAAGGCTCGCACCAATGTCAACGTGGCGGCATTCGCGTCTTCGGGGATGGCGACGCCCTTGCCCGGACAAATCACGAGCTTGCGGTCGGACCGCCCCGCCGATCCGCGCTGTGCGGCTTCGGCAACCGTCTCCCCGTCTCTTGCGACCACGCAGCCGGGACCGAGGAACACAACATGATCCGGATAGAGCGAATTGCCGTCCGCGACCTCAAGCAGGCCGTCGTCGAACGCAATCGCCTGCGTCGTTTCAAAGGGTGCCGGTTTCCAACCCGTTCCTTCCAGGGACCGGACCCAGGCTGCCCGGGGTTCTCCTGCATAGTCCACGGGACCCGGTTCCAGCCGCCGGGAGACCTCGAACAACCGCTGCCTTGCCTCATGCGCGCTCTCACCGGTTGCGACGAGGCCATGGTTGCCCAGGATCAGGATCTTGGTGGAGCCTGTTGCCCGCGCCAGGATCGCGCGTGCGAGATCGAGGCCGGGTTTCGCATAGGGGATGAACACGGCATCGAGACCGGCGAGCTTGTCCCGGACAATCTCTTCAGCGTCGGAGCGGATGGCAATGGCGATCGTCGCGACACAATGCGTATGCAGCACGACCGGACTGTCGAGGAGTGCGTGAACGGATGTCTCGATCGAGGAATGAAGCTCCGGCGCGCCGTCCACCTCGGCAAGAAACCGGGCCGTTTCACCCGCGCTCTCGTCGCCGGACTTCATCGCCTCGACAAACCGGTCCGAGTAGACGGGGACCATGATGTCGCGCGTTTGTGCTTCGGCCAGCCAGGTGCCCGAGGCCTTGATCCACATCCGCCCGTCCCGCTTCAGCGACGTGTTGCCCCCCGGCCCCTGAACCTGCAGCGGGTCTTTTCCCAGCTCGGCGGAGATCGTGCGAAGTCTTCCGAATTCGGCATCATTCCGCAATTCTAGAAACGGGTTCATCCAGCGTCGGCCTCTTTTCCAACCAGGTTTCAAAATCCGACTTTTCCTGCCGCGTCAGGAACAGCCCGTGCTTGGTGCGGCGAAGCAATATGTCTTCAACGCTTTCGGCCCACTCGTTCTCGATCAGCCAGACCGCTTCGCGCTCGAAGAAACAATGTCCGAAATGGTGCCCGAGATCCGATAGGGAGGCGACACCATCGAGCAGCCGGACCGCATCCGTTCCATAGCAATGCCCCAGATGGCGCAACAAGGCCTCGGGGAGGAACGCATAGCGTTTTCTGAACCCGGTGAACCAGGTTTCGAATTGCTTGTCGGGAAGATCTCCGCCCGGAAGCGGGGTGTTCGAGGTCCATGGCCCGGCCATGTCGGGAAAGTAGGGAGACAGCATGTGCAACGCGTGCTCCGACAGCTTCCGGTAGGTGGTCAGCTTTCCGCCGAACGCGGAAAGGAGCGGCGGCAGTTTCGCGTCTGGCTCCAGTGATCCGTCGAGTTCGAACTGATAGTCACGGGTCACGGCGGACGCGCTTTTGTTGGCATCATCGTCGAAAAGCGGCCGGACGCCGGAATAGTCGAACAGGACGTCCTCGGCCGTGAAGGCATGATCGAAATAGCTCCCGAGAATGCCAAGCAGATAGTCGACCTCCGCCTTGTCGATCGCAACGTCTTCCGCCTTGCCGTCAAAGGGAATGTCTGTCGTGCCGATCAGCGCCATGTCGTCAAAATAGGGATTGACGAAGATGAGGCGTTTGTCGGGTGCCTGCAGAACATAGCCGTGATCGCCCTGCCACCACTTGGGCAGAACGATGTGACTTCCCTTGACCAGGCGCACACGCATGCGCGAATTCACTCCCGCGACCTCGCCGATGACCTTCTCGACCCAGGGCCCTGCTGCGTTGAAGATGGCTTTCGCGTAAACCGTCGATGGAGAGCCGGACTGGTCGCCTCTGAGTTCCGCGCGCCAGACTTCGCCTTCCCGCCGGGCGGAAACGCAAGGGGTTCTGGTGAACACCTCAGCACCGCGGCGGGCCGCATCCACGGCATTCAGCACAACCAGCCGCGCATCGTCGATCCACACGTCCCAATAACTGAAGCCCTTCCGGTACTTGTCCTTGAGCCGTTCTCCGGCCGGGTCCCGGCTGAGATCGAGCGCGGAGGAACGTGGGACCCGCTTTCGGCCTCCAAGATTGTCATAGAGAAACAGGCCAAGGCGAATGAGCCACCTCGGCCGCTGTTCCGGACTGTGCGGCAGCACAAGTTGCAGCGGCCATGCAAGATGCGGTGCGGCTTCCAGCACGACTTCACGCTCATTGAGCGCCTCCCGAACAAGCCTGAACTCGTAATATTCCAGGTAGCGCAAGCCGCCGTGAATGTACTTTCCCGACCGCGAAGACGTGCCCTCACCAAGATCGCCCTTTTCGCAAAGGATGACGGACAAACCGCGACCGGCAGCATCCCGCGCGACCCCCACACCGTTGATCCCCCCGCCGACAACCAGCAGGTCCACGGGGTGATCGGCGGATCGTCCCTGCGGCTCGTATCTGCTATGGTCAGGCGTCACAAGGTTCATTCAGACCTCAACACGGACTGAGCGGCGGCTCGTTGGAAATCCAGCGCCGCACTTCTTCGGCAATTCTCTGAGCGGCAATCTTCACGGTCTTGCGTGACGCACCGGCGATGTGCGGCGTCAGCGTCACGTTGGGCAATTGCAGCAACGGATCGTCGGGCCTGGTCGGTTCCACGGCAAAAGTCTCCAGCATCGCGCCACCCAGATGCCCGCTCGACAAGGCCTCGAAAAGCGCGTCGTAATCCATCAGCGGACCACGGGCCGTATTGACGATGACAGCACCCGGCTTCATGGCCGCAAATGCGTCAGCGCCGATCATTCCGGTTGTTTCCTTGGTCACGCGCGGGTGCAGCGTCACGACATCGGATTCCTTCAAAAGCGTTTCGAGGGAGACCTGTTCAACGCCGTCGCGGCTGTCCTCCACGGACAGTTGCACGTAAGGGTCGGCCACCAGCACCCGGGTTCCGAACGCACGCAGCAGCTTGACAACACGCGTCCCCACATTGCCGTAGCCGATGACGCCGACGCACATGTCGGAGAGTTCGTTTCCGGCAATGTCCGCACGGTAGAGATCGCCGCGATAGTCGCCCTTGCGCAGGGCATCGTGTCCCTTGGTGATGTTGCGCGTTTCGGCAATGATCGCTCCGATGGTGAACTCGGCAACAGCCGAGGCATTGCGCCCGGGCGTGTTGACAACAAGGACACCTTTCTCGCGCGCCTCGTCCATGGCGATGTTGACCGGACCGCCCCGGGAAACGCCGACAAGCTTCAGATTGGGCGCCGCTTCAAGCACACCAACGGAAACGGGGGCAAGATGGGTGACCAGCACCTGTGCGTCCTGCACGTGGTCAAGGACCATTTCCGGCGTCCCCATATATTCCTTCAGACCCTCAAGACCGGGGGAGGCATATCCGTGTTCCATGGGTTCGTCGGGCCATGCAAGGTCAAGGCATTTGCAGGTGACCCGGTCCCCGCACAACTCCAGGATTTCCCTTTCAAAGACCGCGGACTCCATGAACCGGTCGCCTATGATCGCCACGGTCGTCATTGTGTCAGCTCCCGTCTCGTCCGCGCCTGCCGGTCCCAGGCCTTCGGCAGGGCAAGCCTTGTATCCAGATAACTTTCAAAAAGGGTGTCGTAGAGCCGGACAAGATCGTCGTCGGGCAGAACCGCATCGTTCAAGAGCGGAGTGACCCAGCTGTCCACGGCACTGGCGACGTTTTTGAAATGACCCTGTTGAACGGCAGCGATCATGGCCGCGCCTGCAGCCCCGGCCTCCGGTTGCGCGATCGTGCGCACCGGTGCGTTCAGACAGGCGGCCAGCAGCGACCGGCAGGCCTTCGACTTGGCGGCGCCGCCGGTCATCCGGATCTCACCCGGCACATGACCCATGGTCTGGTAACAATCCCGGGCAGCAAGAACGAGACCGTCGAACACGGCCCGGAGCATGTCGGCCCAGGTCGTGCCCTGATCGAGACCGGTCCAGCTCGCCCGCGCATCTGGATTGGTGAACGGCCCACGCTCGCCGGCAGAGGAAATGTAGGGATGAAAGAAGGCCGCGCCCGGCGTTGCGCCAAGCACGAGGCTGTCCATGGAAACCAGAAACTGTTCCGGATCCACGTTCAGGTTCTGCGATTGAAACACCTGCACCGCAAGACCGAGTGCCCAGTCGATGTTCAGCGTGGCGGCCATGTTGGTCTGCATTTGCGCGAAGGCGCCGCCGGGGAACGGCATCGTGTATCCGCACATGTCGTCGTTCAGCACCACTTCGCCTGCATCCCGCACAAAACGCATATGCATCCCGGTGGACCCGAGGATCGTCAGGCCCGGCGAAACCGCCGGATCATAGAGACCGGCCCCGAGCGCGCTGCACATCACATCGACCAGTCCGAGACAGACAGGCGTTCCGGCGTTCAGTCCGCATTCAGCCGCCGCCTCCAGGCTGAGTTCGTGCGAGACGGTCGTCCCGTCAATGATCGGCGGCAGCAGATCGCGGTGCTCGGACAGACCAAGGCTGTCGATCACGTCAGGCGAATAATCGCGCGTCCTGAAATCTCCGAACGTGAAAACACCCTCCGATATGTCGGAGGCCAGCACGCCGGTCAGCTTGAAATAGAGCCAGTCCTTGCAATGAATGGCGCTGGCGCTTTTCGCGAGGAGTTCGGGCGCATGTTCCTTCATCCAGCAAAGATGCGTGCGCATCTGGCAGACATTGATGCCGGTCGCCGTACGCTCATAAATGACGCGGCTTTCAGGCATTTCAGCGAGCCGGCGCGATGTGTCGGCGGCGCGGGCATCGAGCCAGAGCCAGCCGTCATGAACAGGCTCGCCCTCCTTGTCTATGAGCCAGGTGCCGTCACCTTGACCCGTGACGCCAATGGCCGCGCACCTTGCCGCACAATTCGGTATCTGCTCGACCAGTTGGGCGAGCACATGGGCCGTATCGGACCACGTACGGTTCATGTCCTGTTCAACGCCCCCGTCCGGCAGGGTCGTATATTCGTTTCTGCGGCTGGCCAGCGCGATCTGTTGTCCGTCCAGATCAAAGGCGACTGCCTTGATCACGGAGGTGCCGGCATCGATCCCGATAATGAGATCCTTCGCGCTCATGCCAGCTGCCCTCCGTGGCTGAGCGCTTCGCCGGATCGGGTGTCAAAGATGTGCAGGTCATCCGCGGATATGGCAATCCTGATCTGGTCGCCCGCTTTCGGCAGCGCAAGATCGTGGACCACCGACACGATGCTCCCGCCCGCGAAGCGCGCAGCGATGTGGGTCTGGTCGCCGAGCCACTGGTTCGCGAACACCTCCGCGGGCAGCCCTTCCTCGGTCAGTTGGACCGAGTGCGGACGAATGCCGATCATGACGCCATGATCCTGCTGGATACGGTTTTGCAGCTCCTCGGAAAATGTCGAGGACGGATAGGTCAAGGTGACTTCCGGTGACAGGCGCAGCTCGACATTGCCCGAGACGACCTCGGCAGCGGCTTCAAAAAGGTTCATGGGCGGTTCGCCGATAAACGCGCCGGTAAAGATGTTCGCTGGCCTGTTCTTGAGGTTCTCGGGCGTGTCGAACTGCTGCAGAACACCACCTTCCATGACGGCAATTCTGTCGGCGAGCGCATTGGCCTCGGTCTGGTCATGAGTGACCAGGATGGCCGTCAGCTCGTGTTCCTTGATGTAGTGCTTGATGCGGCCGCGCAGGATCGCGCGCAGCTGCGGTTCAAGCTGCCCCATCGGTTCATCGAGGACGTGCAGATCCGCGCGGCGGATAAGCGCCCGTCCGAGACTGACCCTTTGCTGCTGGCCGCCGGAGATTGCATTGGGATGCTTGTCCAGAATGTCGTCGATTTCCAGAAGGGCAGCAATCTGCTCGACCCGCGTGTTGACGTCCGCTTGGGGCAGTTTCTCTGACTTCAACGCGAATGCGATGTTCTCGCGGATCGAAAGCGGCGGATAGAGCGAATAGCCTTCGAAGGCCATGGCAACGCCGCGTTTGGCGGGTGCAAGCCGGTCGATGCGGCGCCCGTCGATATCGACCTCGCCGGAACTCACTTCCTCGAAACCGGCAATCATCCGCAGTGTCGACGTCTTGCCGCAGCCCGACGATCCGAGCAGCGCGACAATCTCGCCGCGCCCGACTTCAAGATCGAGATCCTGCACCGCATGCACTTCATGTGCCGTGCCCGGATTGTATTTCTTGTTGACGGATTTCAGATGGAGTTGCGCGCTCATGCTGCTTCCTCCACCCGGTTTCCGTCCGGTTCCGGGGCGATCCTGTCCCCGGTCGCGCGGTCGAACAGGATGGCGTCCTGCGCTGCGATCCCGAGGTTCACCTCTGGGCCCGCCGGAACCGGGTCCTGCGCCGGTTGCGACAGAAGAATTTCGCGCCCGCGCAAGGTCGTAACCAGGGTCACGGTCTTTTCGTTGAACGGGGTTACCGCTTCGATCGTGACCGGGAAACCGCCGGTTTCGGTGAAGGACAGGGCTTCTGGTCTCAGGCCCACGATGCAATCCCTGCCGGCGACACCCGGAAAGCGGCCATGGAAGTCGACCCGCTGGTCGGAGATGAACCCATGGAGGCCACGCTCGTCCTCCTTGGGAACGATATCGAGAAGATTGATCGTGGGGTCGCCGAACAGCTGGGCGATCTGCGTGTTGGCGGGCCGCCGGTAGATGTCCGCCGGCGAGCCGATCTGGACGATCTTGCCCTGGTCGAGAACCGCGATCCGGTCACCGAGCGCCATCGCTTCCTTGTAATCCTGCGTGACATAGATGATCGTTGCGCCGCGATCGGCCAGAAGGCGGGGCAGTTCCAGCCGCATTTCAAAGCGCAGCTTCGCATCCACATTGCGTAGCGGATCGTCGAGCAGCAGCACGCGGGGTTCGGAAACGAGCGCACGGGCCAGGGCAGTACGCTGTTTCTGTCCGTTCGAGAGTGCCTTGGGCGCATGCGACAGCACGTGTTCGATTTTCAAAAGCTCTGCAACTGCCTGCACCTTTGTGCGGATCTCGGACGCCGACATGCGCTTGGAGGTCAGGGAACTTGCGATGTTGTCATAGGCGCTCATGTGGGGAAACAGGGCGAAATTCTGAAAGGCCATGCCGATCCCACGGTATTCGGGGGGAACATCCGTGACATCCTCGCTGCCGATGAGGATGGTGCCGCCGTCCGGTTCGATAGCCCCGGCAACACTCCGCAGCAATACGGTCTTCCCTGCCCCCGACTTGCCGAACAGCACCAGGGTTCCACCTTCGGGGACGCTGAGCGACACGCCGTCAAGAACGGTTTCCGTGCCGAAGGTCTTCGTCAGTGATGTGAGTTCAAGAAATCCCATTCAGATCAGCCCTTCACCGCACCGAGGGAAAGCCCTTCGACAAGATACCGTTGTGCCCAGAGCGCAAGCGCAAGCGTCGGCGCAATCGACAGCACGATCGCAGCCGCGATCTGACCGTACTGGATCCCCGACGCCGTCACGAAGGCAAGCGCGCCAACCGTCACCGGCTGCTTGTCTGCCGATGCCAGCACGAGCGCAAAGATGAAATTGTTCCACGCAAAGATGAACGCCAGCAGTCCGGCCGCCGCGATACCGGGTCCGGCAAGCGGCAAGGCGATCTTCCGGAAGGTCGAGAACCAGCTGTGTCCCGCGATCCGGTAGGCATATTCGATGTCCGGCGAGATGTCCTCGAAATACCCCCGGACGATCCACAGGATCAGCGGCAGACAGATCAGCTGATAGACCCAGACCAGCCCGAGATAGGTGTCGGCTAGGCCGATCTCCTGGAAATAGAGGGTCAGCGGCAGCAGGACCAGAAGCGGTGGCGCGAAGCGGAAGGACAGCAGCGTGAAGGCGATGTCTTCCGATCCCCGGAACTTGTGCCGCGCAAAGGCGTAGGCCGCCGGGACGCCCAGCGCCAGCGCGACCGCCACCGAACAGACGGACAGGATGATCGAGTTCATGAGATTGTTGACGAAATCGATCCCCATGCTGGCCACGTTGGAATCCAGCCGCCCGGCCAGGATTGCCGTGTAGTTGTCGAGCGTCGGTGCGAACGACATGGACGGCGGCGACCTCAGGATCGTTTCGTTGGTCTGCAGGCTCATGAGCACGATCCAGAAGATCGGAAACATGAAGAAGATGATGATCACCGTGAGCGCCGCGCGCCGGAACCAGCGTTCCAGGAAAGAAGTATGATCCATGTCACGCGCCCCCTTTCGCGCGCTCACGCAAGCGTAGCCAGTTTTTGACGAAAATGTTGGACAGCACATAGGTGATTGCCCAAAGGATCAGCAGGAGCGCCGCCGACCTTCCGACATTCGTCGACTGGAAGAAATTCAGATAGGCCTCGACCTGGAACACCATGAGTGTGTCGCCCGGCCCGCCCTGTGTCATCGCGTAGATGATATCGAACTGCTGGATGGAATCGAGCAAACGGAACAGGGCTGCCGTCAGGATGTAGGGCATCAGCATTGGCAGCGTGATCCGCCAGAACTGTTCCAGCTGCGGCACACCGTCGAGGGCCGCCGCCTCGAACGGCTGCGTCGGCAAGGATCGCAACCCGGCCAGGAGCAGGATCATCATGAAGGGCGTATAGACCCAGATATCGACCAGGATCACCGTGAACAGCGCCGTGTCGGGCGAAGAGCCCCAGCGGAAATCCTCGAAGCCGATCACCTGCATGAAATAGCTCAGGATTCCGAAATTGGGGTTGGTCATGAGTTTGAACATCAGTGCTGCGAGCGCCGGTGCCGTCATGAGCGGCAGGAGCAGCATGATGGAAATGAAATTGTTGACCGTGCTTCGTTTTTTCAGAAGCAGCGCAATCGCAAGACCAAGCAGAAGTTCCAGCACAACCGTGGAACCGGCATAGACCAGCGACACTTTCAGCGTGTTCCAGAAATCTGAGTCGGTGAGAAACTTGACGTAGTTCTCACCCCAGTTCATGCCCCGGTTCCAGGGCTGGGACATCCGGTAGCGCTGCAGCGAATAGTAGATCGCCGTTACGAACGGAATCAGGATCCCGATGCAGACAAGGAGCGCAGGAAGGCTCAGAACATAGGGAAGTGCCCTGGGCGAAATCAGCTGACGCCGCCGGGTCGTCAAGGTGTCGGTCATGGAAACACCGGGCCTGGATTGTCTTTGTTTGCGGGCTCAGGACGGCATGTGCGGCGTTGGGAACCGCACATGCCGCAGGCTGCGGCCTATCTCAATCCCGCTTCGGTGAGCTGGGAGTTCATGCTCTCTGCGAGCTGATCTAGGCCTTCATCGACCGGAACCTCATTGGCAACCATGCGCTGCAGTGTGGCTGCCCACTCGGTGGTCAGGTCGAAGAACAGCGGCTGCGCCGTGAACTTGATCGACGCGCCCGGTGCGGACACATCGTGCATTTCCACGTAGCCCGGATAGTTCTTGTTCAGCCGCTCGCGGAAGACATCGCTGTCCCAGACCGACTTGCGGACAGGGTTGACGAAGTCCATCTCGGTTGCGCCGAACAGTCCGTGCTCCGGCCCGGACGCCCACTGCATGAAGTACCAGGTGGCATCGAGGTCCTTGGAGAATTTCGACATGGCCAGCGACCAGATCCAGATATTCGGGGTCGGGGCCGACGCTGCCGGGTTTGCCGCGAAGGGAGCGAATGCCAACTGGCCTGCCATTGCGTTTTCGCCGCCATTCATGAAGTAGCCGAGAATGTCCGCATCGAAGATCATGGCTGACTTGCCTGCACCAAGATCGGTTCCAACCTGGTACCATGTATGGGTCGACCAGTCGCTTGCGCCGCTTTCCTGGATCATCTTGACCCACTTGGAATGGAACTCTTTCGACCCGGCCGTGTTCATCGCCGCGCTGAGCTTGCCGCCATCATTGCTCAGGTCAGCCTCGCCGAAATTAGCATAAGCGGACAGGAAGCCCGGGTGAATGGTTGCCCAGGAGCGCGAGCCGCGCACACCGACACCGTAGACGCCGTCATTGCCGGCCTGCACGGCAGCCGCCGCTTCCAGCATCTCGTCGAGGTTGGTCGGCACCTTGACACCGGCCTTTTCGAACATGGCCGCGTTGAAGGTGAGATTGTTCTGCTCATAGCCCCAGGGGATACACCACTGCTTGGCATCGGCAGAGCCGAGTTCGCCGCCCGGCACCCCGTTCCAGGCACAGGACTTGCGCACGCCTTCAAGCATGTCGTCCCAATTGTAGTTGGGATTGGTTTTCGAAGAGTCGCTCAGCCATTCATTATGGTCGACGATCCAGCCGGCAGGACCGTATGTCCAGGTCATGTAGGCCCCGGTCATGAACGCGTCGTATTCGCTCGAACGCGACGAGAGGGCGGCCGTGACCTTGTCGAAGTAAACGTCCTCCGGGAAGATGTCATAAGAGACATCCATGCCGGTCAGGTCCTTGAAGGCCGGAAGGTTCGCGATCATGGCATCCGTGTAGGGATGCTTGTTCAAAAGCAGCTTGACGCTTTTGCCCTTGTGCTTCTGCCAGTCGAAGTCGGCGGCAAGCGCGCTGGTCGCCATCATGTTGTAGAGCGTTCCCGCAGAGGCTGCGGTCACGCCAAGTCCGCCAAGACGTCGAATCAGAGCTCTGCGATCCATTTCACCGCGCAGGAACGCTCCTATGGCATCTTTTTCCTTTTCGTACATCTGTATTTCCTCCCTAGTGAATTCAGGCTCGTCGCGTCATTGGTGATCTTCTACAAGCGCCTTTGCAGTTACCTCGTCAGTCAACAGACCGGTCAGATGACCGTTCTTCAGTGCAGCTGTGATCGCTTTGACCTTGTTTGCTCCTCCGGCAATCGCGGTCACTTCGCGCCCTTTCAGGCTTTCGATCGGCGGCGCCATGACCCGTTGGTCGAACTCCGTTTCGATCGGTTGGCCGTTCATGTCGAAAAACTGGCCGAGCAGTTCCGCGACAGCTCCGCTTTCGCGAAGTTCTCTCGTCTTGTCGGCATCATCGATCGCCGTGTCGATGATGCTTCCCGAACCCGGATCAAGACTGCCGACGCCAAGCACCACGAGCGAGGCTTCGTCGATCAAAGACATCGTGTCGGCGATCCCGAACTGCTTCATCATCACGGCCTTGTCCTCCGCCGTGTTCGCATAAAGCGGTGCCGGCAGCAGATGCGCTTCTGCGCCCGTTTTCTGGGCCAACCGATAGATGACGTCATAGGGATTTGCGGCAAAGGAGCGGGTCAACCCCCCGAGCACGGAAACGAATTGCTTTCCGACAACCGGATCGCGTCCCATTGCGTTGACGGACGCTGTAAGGGTTCGGCCATTGCCGAGCCCGATCGTCTTGTGCCGGCTGCCACCTGAAACCTCCATCAGATACTGCGCCCCCACCGTTGCAAGGGAGCGGAGCGGCATGGGACCGCTTTCGGGAATTTCCATCGCGACCCGGCAGAACTTCAGCCCGAAGCGCTCCATGAGCTGGCGCTCCAGCATCACGCATTCGGTCGCCTCGACATCGACGAAAATCTGCACCAGTCCGTCAGCCTGGGCACGCGCGATGAGCCGATGCGCCCTCGTGTTGGTGACATTCAGGTGCCGCGCGACCTCGCCTTGTGTGAGCCCGCCGACGAAATGCAGCCACGCTGCGCGTGCCGCGACATCCGGATTGGTTTTTGCGTCGATCGCCATTCCACCGCTCGAAGATTGCAAAAAAATGCGTTGGTGAAAAATATTGCAGAATGAACACAGCAGGTCAAGCGTTCAAAATTTCCGGCCCTCAAAGCGGCGCGTGGAAACAGACCTGATACCGCGGCCGAAAATGCAGTCACAAGGATCCGCACTTACGGCATCAACGACTTGCGCCGGGCCAAGGGTTTTGTTTGTTTTTCAGGGAAAGGCCGGTGAGTTGGTAGCGCACATCATGTGTCGATGAAGCGGCAACCATTCAGACAAGTGCATTCGACGACCTGTGACAGCATCGCCGGATGCCTACTTGAACTCATCAACCGAGACACCGGCTTCCGACAGCATTTTCCAGGAGACCTTGAAGCTGTAGTCGAGGGCTCCGTCCGCGTCCGGTATCGGCGGTGCAACGATTTTCCGGATACCGGACTGAATGATGGCGCGCCCGCAGTCCGCGCAGGGAAACCGGTTGACGTAAAGCGTGCACCCTTCCAGTTGCACACCGGCGCGTGCGGCATTGTAGATCGCATTCCGTTCCGCGTGCTCGAACCAGTAAAACTTTTCGCCGCTCGGCCGGTCGAATCTCGCCGGATCGGAAGAAGAGACACCCCGCGCCAGGCCGTTATAGCCTGTCGATCTGATCTCGTGACCCTCGGGTGAGACGATGACGCAGCCGACCTGAAAGTCACGATCCTCCGACCAGAGCGAAATGTGATCGCAGAGCGCCATGAAGCGATGTGTCCAGGTGTCTTCTTCCGCCATGGCCTCAGTCCTGCGCCAGCTTCCGCTTCAACGCTTCGCCGGCGTCTTCGGAAAGCGTCAGGAAAGGCGGCAGCACGCGCCGCCATTCTGTATGTCCCGATCTCTCGCCGACGAGATACTTGATGCTTGCGATCAGTGCCGGCCCTGCCAGCAGGCTTCGTTGCCGCGCAATTTCCTCGCAAGCCGCCGGCGGCGGCGTTTCGCGATTGGCCCAGACCTCACCAGCCAGCGGTCCGGTGAGGTTCAAGGTGGCGGAGATACATCCGGCAAAACCATCCTTGACGGCCGTTTGCAGCGCGGTTTCCGAACTGGGAAAAACACTGAGCGCCGGCGACGCGGCAACGATTGATCTGCAATAGTCGAGATCGCCGGACGAATCCTTGATCCCGGCAAAGCGGTCAGGCGCGATCGACGCAAGATCGGAAATGACATCGACCGGGATCGTGATCCCGGTCATCTGCGGGAAATTGTAGAAATAGATCTTGATGCCGCGCGAGCCCAGCGCGTCGTGCAGCGCCAGATACCAGCTTTTCAGACCGGAAGGCGTTGCCGGCTTGTAATAGTAAGGAGGCAGAACAAGCGCGACCCGGTATCCCAGATCGTCAGCGTGTTCGGTAAGTGCAATGGTTTCCTTGAGCGACGGCGTTCCGGTCCCGACCATCAGTTTTTCTTTGGGAAAAGACGTCGCCGCCCAGGTCATCACATCCCGCCGGGCGGAAACATCAAACGAATTGGCTTCACCGGTCGAGCCCAGGACATTGATCCCGTCACACCCATTCTTCAGCACCCAGCCACAATGCTCAAGGAACAGCTCCTTGACGGGAGAATAAGACCGGTCAACCGGGGTTGGAACGGCTGCAACAACACCTTGCATCAAGGGGCGTCCTTTCTGAGATAGTGTTCGGCCAGCGTCGCAAGGCCGGGTGGGTCCTTTAGCGGTTCGTCACCTTTCGACCACCCACCCGGTTCCAGAAGGGTATCGGCGCCATCACGAAACGCTGCGTCATTTATGGCAAGGAAGGCGTGCTGGGCCTCCTCGACCTCGTCGGCATACCGTATCGCATCGACGGGGCAAATACTCTCGCACATGCCGCACTCGATGCATTCGGTCGGGTGGATGTAGAACATCCGCTCACCCTCATAGATACAGTCGACCGGACACACCGTTGTGCATATGCCGTCCTTGACGTCAATACAGGTGCTCGTAATGACGAGTGTCATCGGATCAACACCCCTTCCAGACAGGCGCCCTCTTTTCCCGGAATGCGGCAACACCCTCATCGGCGTCGTCCGAGCAAAGGGCCGCTTCCAGTTCGTCCGTCGGGTATTGAAACGCCTCCTGCACGGGCAAGTGCGCCGTTTGCCTCGAGATCGCCTTGATCGCCCGCAGGCTGAGCGGGGCGCAGCTTAGTATGTCTGCCACCCAGCGATCCGTTTCCGCGTCCAGCTCTTCTTGCGGGACGATCGCGTTGACCAGTCCGTGGCGCTCGAGCTCCGACGCCGCCAGCAGCCGTCCGGTCATCATCATGCCCATGGCAACGTTTCTGGGAACCAGACGGGAAAGCAGCACCATGCCACCGTCGAGCGGCACCCGCCCGACCTTGGCTTCCGGCAGACCGAAACGCGCCGTCTCGGCGGCGATGACGATGTCGCACCCCAGGACCATTTCCAGCCCGCCGCCGAGCGCAAGGCCGTTGACGCGCGCGATCACGGGGGTCGACATCCGCCGCAGCGCAATCCCGGTGAACCCGGCGGCACCGATGTTTTTCCAGTAGTCCATCCCGGTCAGGCCTGTGTCTTCTTTCAGATCCGCTCCTGCACAAAAGGCCTTCGGTCCGGCCCCGGTAAGAACGGCACAGCGGATGTCCGGATCCTGCTCGACCTCGTTCCAGATTTCCGCCAATCGCGCATGAGCTGCGCTATCGACGGCGTTCATGCGTTCGGGCCTGTTGATGGTTACCCGTGCGACGTGATCGGAAACGTCGAATTCGACACTCATTCAGCCGCCTCGTTGCTCAAAAGCACGGCCAGTTCCTGCAGAACTTCATCGGTATGTTCACCCAGTCTCGGAGGAACACGGCGGACGACAAGTGGAGCCTCGCTCAGATGGACTGGTGATCCCGCGAGCGTGATCTCGCCAAGCACCGGTTGGTCGATGGTTTGAAGCATGCCGTTGATCTTGGTCTGCGGGTCCGCCAACGCATCTCCGAGCGACCTGACCGGTGCGCACAGGAGGTCCTGCGCCTCCAGCCGTTCCAGCCAATAGGCGGACGTGTTCCTTGAGATCGCGTCCCTGAAACGCTGCTGCAGAAACGGCTTGTGCTTCCGCTGCACATCCAGTGTCGGATAATCGGGCGACAGGTCCTCGATCTCCAGCGCGTGGCAGATATCCTGCAAGGGATTGGCCTTGAAGGCACCGACGATCACGATGGCACCGTCCGTCGTATCGAAGACACCCGTCAGGGGCATGGCAGCCCAGTTCAGCACTTCCCTGTGCTTCGACCATTGTGCCGCTTCCTGCATCTGCATCGCGATCATGCTGTCGTAGAGCGAGACTTCGACCTTCTGGCCACGGCCTGTCTTGTCACGCATCAGGAGTGCCGCCAGCACGCCCTGCACCAGATGCATGCCGGCCGAATAGTCGCAAAGCGTTGTCGGATAGATCGACTTCGGAATGGAAGGATCCTGGGTCTTCTCCATCACGCCGGTCATCGCCTGGGCCAGCACATCCTGCCCGCCCTTGTGGGCATAGGGGCCGGACGCGCCGAAACCGGTGCCCGACGCACAGATGATCCTCGGGTTGATTTTCGAAAGCGCGTCATAACCGAAGCCCATTCTGTCCATGACACCGGCCCGGAAATTGTCGACGACAATGTCCGCCGTCTTGACCAGGTCGAGTACCTGCTGGCGTCCCGTCTCGGTCTTGGTGTCGATCTCGATTGACCGTTTGTTGCGGTTCAGGGAGGCAAAGACAGCGTTGTTCAGCGCTTCTTCCGTGCGTTCGCCGTAAAAGCTCCGGCTCAGATCTCCGGCACCGGGGCGTTCGATCTTGATGACATCCGCACCGAAATCGCCCAGCATCTGGGTTGCGCATGGCCCGAGCATGACCTGCGTGAAGTCGATCACCCGAATGCCATCGAGTGGCATGATATTCTCTGACATGTGAGCCTCTGCTATTCCGCCGCGATGTGATCTTCGATGAGAGCATTCGGCGACGGTTTGTCTCCCGGATCGGCGCCCTGGGCGCGCATTTGATTCTGGATGGCCTTGTAGTCGACCATTCGAAGCGGCTGGTTCCCGTCAAGAGCCAGGGCGACCGCTACGCCCGCAGCTTCCCCCTGCGCCATGCAGGGCGGTATTTCGCGCGACAGTTTCTGCGCATCGCTTTCCACCGAATAATGGCGTCCGGCGACAATCAGGTTGTCGATGCCCTTCGGAAGCAGCGCCCGATACGGGGTGTAGTAGTCGCGCCCGCGGCAAACGGTGTCCGCGAAGTAGCGCCGGGACTTCACGTCATCCTTGTTGACGACATATTCCCCTTTCAACAGCCGCGTCTGGCGGATGCCCATCTGTTCCGCGGCCCCCAGCATCGTGGCATTTTCAAATCCGGGAATGTTTTCCTTCGCGAAGGCGTGCAGCTTCATCATGCGCTCGCGGCCCTCGATTTCCGAGGCAACCATGTCTTCCACGGAAAGCCCGTCATATCCCGGCATATGCGGGCAATTGCACCAGACCACCCCGGGGATCGGCGTCTTGAGCCACCACATGCCCCAGGCACCGCCAATCCTGCGCCGCGCTTCCCGGTCGAGTTTCTTGTATTGCTCCGGCTCGGCGAACTCGAAGGCGACGGCCTTGTCGGTATCCACGTTCGCCAGACGGAAAACGGTCGTGACGATATACTGGCCGTCGATGTAATCCGCCCCGGCTGCAACACCGACATCGAGATCTCCGGTGGCATCGACGACATAGTTCGCGCGGATGGCCTGCCGCCCGAGCTTGGTCTGGGCGATCACGCCGCTGATCCGGCCGTTTTCCATCAGGACGTCGGAAAACCAGCTATGCGTGCGCAGGTTCACCTTCGCTTCCACCACCATGTCCAGACTGACCCGCTTCCAGCCGTCCGGATCGAAGGCAACGGCGTGAATAATCGGCTGCGGCATCATCGCCTTGTGGAAATCGATACATCCCCAGCGTGACCACTTCTGCCACATCTGCCAGTTGGTCTGGCAATCCTCGGGCGGGGGATAGACCGCCGCATCCTGTCGTTCCAGCCGGTCGACAAACTCGCTGACGATGCCTGTTGTGACGATCTCGTTGCCCTCGTTGACCATGTCGTCGAGGACAAGCACCATACCGCCGGACGCCATGCCGCCGAGGTGGTGGTAGCGCTCCAGCAAGGTCACCGACGCGCCGTTGCGCGCAGCCGATACAGCCGCGGCATGACCGGCGGGTCCTGCGCCGATCACAACCACATCACAGTCCGCGACAACAGGAACCTGTGCCCCTTCAACCTGAACGGTTGTCGTGTGACGTTCTGCCATTGTCCTTGATCCTTTTCCTAAAATTCAGAAGCTGGCGGCACCCCTTAAGCGCTACCAGCGAACAACCAGCCTTTCGGCAACCGAAACGGCCGTGAACAAAAGCACCGACAGGCCGGAAGAAACGAAAACGGTTGCGTAGAGAAGCGGAGAGCGGAAGTTGAACGTGCTGTCGATGATCAGCGCTCCCAGTCCGACATCCGCGCCGATCCATTCGCCGACAATCGCGCCGATCACGCAGGTGGTGGCCGCAATCTTCAGCGCGGAGAACAGGAACGGCAGCGACGACGGCAACCGGATCTTCCAGAAGATCTCCGACTTGGACGCCGACAGGATACGTGCAAGTTCCAGGGTCTGCGGTGACACCGACTGCAGCCCGCGCACCATGTTCACAAGCGTCGGGAAGAAACAGATCAGCGCTGCGATCACCACTTTTGCCGTCATCCCGGCGCCGAAGATGAGCACAAGGATCGGAGCGATGGCCAGGATCGGGATCGTGTTGATGAAGACCGCGATCGGAAAGAACGCCTTTTCGACAGTCCGGCTATGGACAAACGCGACCGCGATCAGGATCGCCGCCAGGTTGCCGACGGCAAAGCCGGAAAGGCTTTCGATCAGGGTCGGCCAGAAGTTTCGCAACAGCAGCGGGTAGTCATTGGCAAACACGGCGAGGACGTCGGTCGGTGCCGGCGCGATATAGGGCGGCACTTCGAAAAGCCGCACGCCGATCTGCCAGATCAGCAGAAGTGCGACCGCCGTACCGAGAGGGATCGCAATGTGCCCGGCCCTCAGCCTTGCCTGCTCGGCCAGACCGGGTTTGTCGTCATCGACGTCGGATGAAATCTGGGTCAGAGACATCAGCATTCCTCCAGCAGCTGGCGGAGCCTTCCGCAATAGCGGTTGAAATCGGGCGTTTCCCTCAAGGCGATTTCCCGGTGCGACGGCAGGTCGATATCGATCACGTCCTTCACCCGCCCCGGATTGGCGCGCAGCATCAGCACTTTCTGGCCGAGGAAAACCGCTTCGGGAATGGAATGCGTCACGAACAGGATCGTGACACCCGTTTCCTGCCAGATGTCGCGCAGCTGAAGGTTCAACCGGTCGCGTGTCATTTCGTCCAGCGCACCGAACGGTTCATCCATCAGCAGCAGCTTCGGCTTGCACACAAGCGCTCTTGCAATGGCGACCCGTTGGCGCATGCCGCCGGAAAGTTCATGCGGCAGGGCGTCTTCCCGCCCCTTCAGTCCCACGAGTTCGAGAAGTTCCTGCGGGCTCCGGTCCGACACGGGGATTTGCAGCCCGCGCTTGCGGCCCATCTCCAGAGGAAGTTCCACATTCTTCAGAGCGCTGCGCCATGGCAGCAGCGTCGCGTCCTGGAATACGAAGGCGAACTCGCGCGCAAGCCGTGCTGCCTCGGTCGACTTGTCGAGAATGGTGACGTCCCCTTCCGCCGCGGGCACAAGGTCGGACACCAGCCGCAGCATGGTCGACTTGCCGCAACCGGACGGCCCAAGGATGGTCCAGAATTCGCCTTCGCCAATTTCCAGGCTGATGTTTTCAAGAGCGGTGAAACGACCGAATTTCACCGAGGCTCCGGAAAGGCGGGCCGCAACCTTGCGGCCTGCCGGTTCCTGATCGGGACTGACGTCCGCGAAATCAGCCAAAGGTTGGACGGACATCTTTGGTCGCTTCGAGAATATCCAGCGTCATGATGTCGGCCACGTTCGGCGCACCGTTGGTGAACTGCTCGAGGCTGTTATAGGTGTCGATCTGTTCCTGCCAGTTGTCGGCCGTCATGATTCCCCAGCCGCCGGCCCTGGTCTTGTCGTTGAACGAGAAACCGAGGACAAGATCGACCGCTTTCATTTCACTGTCCTTGTCCAGGTTCGGATAGCGCTCGACCAGCGCGTCGACACCGGCTTCCGGATTTTCATAGACAGCGCCCCAGCCGCGTGAGATCGCGCGGATCGCGGCGGTGATCTTGTCGCTGTTTTCCTGAAGCACGTCATCCGTCGTGTAGTAGGGATTGGCATAGAGCTGGATACCTGCATCCCAAAGCTTCATGTCGACCCGCTCGTCGCCGAGCACCGAAAGCGCGCCGACATTGGTTTGCCAGCCGGTCGCCACGTCGACCTGCCCCACCTTGAGTGGCGCCATGTCGCCGCCCATGACGGAGACCTCGACCTGGCTTTCATCGATGCCGTTCTTTGCAAGCAGCGCGCGCAGCAGGATCCGCGCTGTACCCTGTGTCGCTACCTTCTTGCCGATGAGATCCTCCGGCGTGCGCACCGGATTGGCTTCCATCGAGAAATAAGTGAACGGGTGTTGCTGATAACCGGCTGCAACGCATTTGATCGGCAGCCCGGCCGAGCGCGCCAGCATCAGGGAGGGAGAGGACGAAATCGACCCGAAGTTGTTGGCGCCTGAGGCAACGGATGCCACGCCGTCAATATTCGGTCCGCCAGGGATGATTTCCAGCTCCAACCCTTCTTCGGCAAAATATCCGAGCTTGTCGGCCATGACCTCGCCGAGTATGCCGTTGGACGCCAGCCAGCCAAGCTGCATCCTGATCTTGAAGTCGGCCGCGGCCGAGGGTCCGACGGAAAGAAAAGTTCCGGTTGTCGCCAGTCCGGCAGCCGCTCCGAGCCCTTTCAAAACGTGCCGGCGATTAAGTCCCCAATGTGTCATCTGAACGATCTCCTGGTAGGTGTTTTTTCCGTGTCTCCCTTTTTTCTTTAGCCTAGACGCGGCCCTTGCGTTGCGGATAGAATTAACTTTGGCGCGTAGTGATGCCTTTTTTGCATCGCCCGAGGTGATGGACCCAGGCAGAGTTTACATGCACAGCAAGTTTCTGAACTACTTCGACGAGGTCGCACGGCAAGGCTCAATTCGCCGCGCGGCTGCCGTTCTTCACGTTTCCTCCTCCTCCGTGAACCGGAAGATTCTCGATATCGAGGACCGCCTCGGCGTGAAACTTTTTGACCGCCATGCGGAAGGCGTGGAACTCACGGCTGCCGGGGCGGTCGTGCTGGAACATTGCCGCAAGACGATCTTCGACTACGAGAAGATCCTGCATCTTGTTGCCGATATCAGGGAGTTGCGCGCCGGGCACATCGACATCGCATCGCTCGACTCTGTCGCCCTGAGCCTTCTGCCTTCGGTGATCGATCAGTTCGCCCGCGAGTACCCCGACATCACCTATTCGATACAGACCGCGCAGCCGGACGACATTGTCAGGGCCGTTGCCGAGGGCGATGCCGGGATCGGGATTTCCTTTTGCAACGATCTTCATCCGGGTGTGCGCGTGCGCACGGAGAAGTCCGCACCGATCGGCGCGATCCTGACAGAGAACCATCCGCTGGCGGAGCGCGATGCGCTGGACATTGAGGACCTCACGCCGTTCCCGCTTATCAGATCCTATGACGCGCTCGCCGAGCGCTCACTCGTCAACCTTGCCCTTGCCGACAACAAGATCCCGCTCAAGACCGCCTGCTTCACCAATTCCCTGCCGCTCGCCCGCTCGATGATCATGAGCGGTCGCGGCATCGGTCTTTATTCGAAAATCGGCTTCCTGGAGGAAATCGAGGCGGGCAAGCTCCGCTATATTTCCCTGAAGTCGAGTTTTCTGAAAGACCTCCGGATCGGTCTCCTGATCCCGTCACGGAGCAACCAGACGCCGGTTGAGAGTTCCCTGTGCCGCATCCTGTCAAAATCCCTCCGGCAGCTTCGGCTGGATTCCTGACCGAGGCCACGTTTGGCGCTTGCGCCGTTCCCTAGGGTGCGGACCCATAAATGAGACTGAAATGGCATGCGAAATGGCGACATCCCGTTAGGAAGGGTGCGCGGAGCGGGCTTCCTGCCCGGTCAAGCACGCTGACGCCACGGGGTGAAGCCATTTCCATGTCCTTCGGATTTGACCGGCTTGCTCCTCCTCCGCGTTGCGAAAGGCTTGAAAATGAAGCACATTTCCTTCGCTTCCGCACCTTGACGAGAAGCAAGCCGCCTCAAACCCTTTCGGCCTCATTTATGAGTCCGCGCCCTAGAGCGCCGTGAGGGAACCGAGGCTGGCTCCGCCGCACACGAACAGGGTCTGACCCGTCACCCAGCTGTTCTCCGGGTCGGTGAAAAACAGCGTCGCACGCGCAACATCGCCGGCAGTTCCGAGACGCCCGACCGGCAGGGACGCGGACAGTTTTCTGAATGTTTCGCTTTCTTCCGGAATGTCGGCAGTCAGCATGTCGGTCACGACCGGCCCGGGCGCAATGGCATTCACGGTGATGCCGTGGCTTCCGAGTTCAAGCGCCCATGTCCGCGTCATCGAGATCAGGGCTGCCTTCGTGCCTGCATAGACCGTCCGCTTCGACAGACCGACGACCGCGCGCGAGGACATGTTGACGATCCGCCCGAAATTCTGCGCCTTCATATGCGGCAGCACTGCCTGCACGAGGGCAATCGCGGACCTGAGGTGAAGGTTCTGAAGTGTGTCGAATTCCTCGTCCGTTATGTCTTCCACCGGCGTGTTGCGCACGACCCCGGCATTGTTGACGAGGATATCGACCTTGTATTTCTCGCGGATAAGATCGGCGCAGTCGCGGACCGCCTGCGGATCGCTGAGATCAACGCTCAGGGATGTCACGTTGCCGGACGAGATCTCCAGCGGACGCCTTGAAACGGAAATGACCTTGCAGCCCCGCTGCAGCAATTGTTCGGCAATGGCCTTTCCAATGCCTGTGCTGGCGCCGGTGACAAGTGCCGTCCGGCCGTCATATCCGTTCATGCTCTTCTCCCTCTTGAGCCGGCTGTGAAAGCGCCGCCCGAACACGCTCTTCATGTTTGGCAATCCACCGGCAGGAAATCAATTTATATGAAAATTCATCTAAATCATAGTCACCAAAAAAACATTGCGGCGAATGCGCAACCGCATCGCAGTTTTGAAAAAACACACACAAAAACAGGGTGTAAGGCCGGGGCTTGAGCACCCGCCGTTCCCGGTTGCCGGCTTTCCGGGAAATTCTCTTTGACACAAAAGAAGACAATTAATATGTTTTTTCATATAAATATCACGCCATGATCTGCGGATGTTTTCTGGGGAGGACGAGACTTTGAGAGGTGGTTTGGCAACCGTATACGACTACTTCGCAAGGGCTCACGATCGCTGGCCGGACCGCCCGATGCTGAACGTGCTGCCGGAGACGGCACGCGCCTACGCGATCCCGCCCGGAGAGATCACCTACACCGAGGCGATGCGCCGCGTGGACGATTTCACCGAGCGTCTGCAAGGGGCCGGTGTCGGAGAAGGCATGCGCGCCGCCCTGCTTCTGGAAAACCGTCCTGACTATTTTCTTCTCTGGCTTGCGCTCAACAGGCTGCGGGCATCCGTGGTGCCGATCAATCCCGATCTGCGTGCCAGCGAACTCGAATACCTGATCGGCCACGCGGAGCCCGCCCTGATCATCGCGGTACCGGACCGGTTCGAGGCGCTCCGCGCAGCTGCTGAAACAAGCGGTGTCGAGGCGGGTGTTGTTGCCGTGGATGACGCGTTTCCCTCCCCGCGCGCGAATGCGGTCACGGCGCGCCTTTCCGAAAATGGAGACACCCGGGAAGCGGCGGTGCTTTATACATCCGGGACCACCGGCAAACCCAAGGGCTGCGTTCTGGACAATTCCTATTTCTCGGAAGTCGCGGAATTTTATGCCGGACTGGGCGGCATCGCCGATCTCTCCGAAGCCGGTGAGCGCATGATCACGCCCCTGCCGATTTTTCACATGAATGCGATGGCGTATTCCTTCATGGCGATGCTGCGCGTTGGCGGATGCCTGACGGCCCTCGACCGGTTCCATCCAAGGACCTGGTGGCAGAGTGTGCACGACAGCGGCGCGACCTGCCTGCACTATCTCGGCGTGATGCCGTCCATCCTGATGGAAATGCCGCCTGGCGAAAACGACCGGGCCCACAAGGTACGCTTCGGCTTTGGCGCGGGCGTCGATCCCAAGCTTCATGCCCCGTTTGAAGCCCGTTTCGGCTTCCCCTTGAGCGAAGGCTGGGCGATGACGGAGACCGGAGCAGGTGCGGTCATCATGAACAACCGGACGGACCGGCTTGTCGGCAAGGCCGCTCTCGGCCACCTGCCGGACTGGCTTGAAATCCGCCTTCTCGACGAGACCGGGCGGGATGTAAAGGAAGGTGAACCGGGAGAACTGCTTGTCCGGCGAAAGGGGTCCGAACCGAGGCGCGGATTCTTCCGCGAATACTACAAGGACCCCGAGGCAACCGAAGCCGCGTGGACGGATGGCTGGTTTCACACCGGCGACGTCGTGCGCCAGGAAGCGAGCGGCTTCCTGTTTTTCGTCGACCGACGCAAGAACGTTATCCGCCGGTCGGGTGAGAACATCGCCGCTGTCGAGGTCGAGAGCGTTCTCATGCGCCATCCCGAGGTGACCGCCGCAGGCGTTGCACCCGTGCCCGACACGCTTCGCGGCGACGAAGTGTTTGCCTTGCTGACCGTGCCCGACCCGGCGCCTGAAAAGGCCGAAGAGATCGCTCGTTGGGCGCTCGACAACATGGCCTATTACAAGGTGCCGGGCTACATTGCCTTCGTGGACAGCCTGCCTCTGACATCAACCCAGAAAATTCAACGCGCCGAGCTGAAAGCGCTTGCTTTGCATCACCTGGAAAAATCATCGACAATCAATCTGGTGCATCTCAAGAAAAGACAGGTTTCATGAGCCGAACGCGCCTTGGCTACGAAGGGGTGGCGATCGTCTCCCCCGCAACCATTCCCTACCAGCGCTTTTCGATTGAAACGGCGCATTGGTGGATCGCGCGCGCGCTCAAAGAGAGCCTCGATCAGGCGGGACTGGGACCAGCCGAGATCGACGGATTCGCCGTCTCCAGTTTCACCCTGTTTCCCGACACTGCCGTCGGACTGACACAGCATCTGGGTCTGTGTCCGCGCTGGCTCGATCACATTCCGATGGGAGGAGCCTCCGGCATCGTTGCGCTTCGGCGCGCGGCCAGGGCCGTTCAGGCCGGTGACGCCGACATTGTCGCCTGCGTTGCCGGCGACACAAATCATATCGACTCGTTCCGAAACCTCTTGTCGAGCTTCAGCCGGTTCTCCCAGGATGCCGCGTACCCCTACGGATTCGGCGGCCCGAACGCTAATTTCGCGCTCCTGATGGACCGCTACATGAAGGACTACGGGGCAACCCGGGAGGATTTCGGCAGGATCTGTGTTGCTCAGCGTCAGAACGCATTGCGCAATCCCAATGCGCTCATGAAGAAACCGCTCACGCTGCAGCAGTATCTGGATGCCAGGCCGATCTCCGACCCGATCGCGCTTTTTGACTGCGTCATGCCCTGCGCCGGTTCGGAGGCCTTTCTGGTCATGACGGTTGAGGAAGCACAGCGGCGGGATCTGCCTTTCGCGGTGATCGCCGGCACGATCGAACGGCACAATGCCTATGCCGACGATCCGGTCCAGTTCCGGGGCGGTTGGGCAATGGACATTGACGAACTTTACCACATGGCGGATTGCGCTCCCTCCGATATCGACCTTTTGCAGACCTATGACGACTATCCGGTTATCTCCATGATGCAGTTCGAGGATCTGGGTTTCTGCGACAAGGGAGAAGGCAGCCGGTTCGTGCAAGACCGCGACCTGACGATTGAGGGAGACTTCCCGCACAACACATCCGGTGGCCAGCTCTCCGCGGGACAAGCCGGGGCCGCCGGTGGTTATATCGGCCTTGTCGAGGCTATCCGGCAGGTCACGGCCGCCGCCGGACCAACACAGGTGCCGGATGCCTCCCGCGCCATGGTCTCCGGCTTCGGCGTGATCAACTATGATCGCGGCGTCTGCTCCGGCGCTGCAATCATCGAGGGAGCGAAGGCGTGAGCGAACCGATCGCCCCTCCGGGGAAGAAAAACCCGCAACGGCGGACCGACGTACCGCAGACACCACCGCAGCAACGCAGCAGGGCGGCGCTGGGTCTGGCAGCCGCCGCCGCGGAGGGACGCTTCATGTTGCAGGTCTGCGGCGATTGCGGCGCTGTTCAATATCCGCCGAGGGACGCCTGCTCCAGGTGTCTCTCGATCAATCTGCAATGGCAGGACGTTTCTCCGGGCGGACGGCTTGTGGCGGAGACCAGAGTTCGCGCGACGACCGACCTTTATTTCCGGAAGCAGATGCCGGTGCGCGTCGGGACGGTAAAGCTGGACGTCGGCCCGTCCGTCATTTGTCACGTGCATGGCGATGTCGGTGACGGTGCGGATGTCAGGATGGCGATCAAGCTGGACCGGGCGGGACAGGGTGTCATGATGGCACTGCCGGTAAAGGAGACACCGTTTATGGAAGACGATCCACGGCTGCGTGAAATGAGCTGCACGCCCAGGCACCGCCGCGTCCTCGTCACGGACGCCCGCAACCCCAACGCACCGGCAATCGTCAGTGCGCTGGCGGCGGCAGGTGCGGAAAAAATCTTTGTCGGCCTCTCCGAAGACTGGCGGCCAAACCGCCACAACGACGACATCATGGCTGTCCCCGGGGTCGAGATGCTCCCGCTCGATGTCACCGACAGCAAGTCGGTCGAGGAACTGGCGGCCGAGCTCGGCGGCAAGACCGACATACTCGTCAACAATGCGCGGTACGTCCGGCCAGGCGGCCTGATGGCGCGGAACGATACCGTTTTTGCGCAAAACGAGATGGACGTGAACTACCTGGGACTGATGCGCCTTGCACAGGCGTTTGGGCCGGCCATGTGCGCACGCACCGCCGACGGCACCAACGCGGCGGTCGCCTGGGTGAACATTCTCTCTGCCTATGCCATCTCGAACTCCCCCGACTATGGCTGCTTCTCGGCTTCGAATGCGGCAGCTCTCTCGCTCAGCCAGAACATGCGCGCCGATTTCCGGACCTCCGGACTTCGCGTCCTGAATGTCTTTGTCGGCCCGACGGATGATGACTGGCACCAGGAACTGCCGCCCCCAAAGGTGCCGGCCAACACGCTTGCAAGAAGCCTGGTTCAGGGTCTCGTCGACGGCCTGGAAGACGTTTATTGCGGCGATGTTGCCAAGGACATGATCGAGCGCTTCCGTGCATCACCGAAGATACAGGAACGGGAAATGACGGGGTTCCGCTCATGACGTTGCTGGAAAACCTCGCCAAGGCGCTCGCGGGCGGATCGATCGAGATTGTCGACCTGACCCACACGCTCGACCCGGACTTCCCGGTGATCGTGCTTCCGCCCGAATTCGGTCAATGCGCGCGCTTTCGCATGGAAGAAGTCAGCCACTACGACCACCGCGGCCCCGCCTGGAAGTGGCACAACATTTCCATGTC
Source organism: Roseibium sp. MMSF_3412 (assembly GCF_030733265.1). Taxonomy (GTDB): domain Bacteria; phylum Pseudomonadota; class Alphaproteobacteria; order Rhizobiales; family Stappiaceae; genus Roseibium. The sequence continues at coordinate 283,528 of NZ_JASHJI010000002.1, forward strand.
GGAACACACCGGAACGCATTTCGACGCCCCCAGCCACTGGGTCAGCGGCCGCGATGTTGCCAACGGCTCCGTCGATGAAATTCCCGCCGGAAATCTGATGGCACCGGCCGTCGTGATCGATTGTTCCGCCGGCGCTGCCGCAAACGACGATTTCGAGCTGACACGGGACGTTCTCGCCGAGTGGGAGGACGTCCATGGACGCATTCCGGAAGGCTGCTGGGTCCTGATGCGCACGGACTGGTCGCATCGCAGCGGCGCGGCCTATCTGAACATGCGCGACGACGGTCCCCATTCCCCGGGACCCACACCGGACGCGATCCGCTTCCTGGTCGATGAACGCAACATTCTCGGGTTCGGCACGGAGACAATCGGGACAGATGCCGGTCAGGGATCACATTACACGCCGCCCTATCCCGCGCATTACTACCTGCATGGTGCAGGCAAATACGGATTGCAGTGTCTTTGCAATCTCGACAGGCTGCCAGCCACCGGCGCGATGCTGGTGACTCCTCCCCTGAAAATCAGGAACGGGACGGGCAGTCCCTTGCGCGTGCTGGCCCTCAAAGAGACCTGATCAGGCAACCTGATCATGACTGGTCACGAAGCGGCGGGACGCCGCCGCTTCGTCTGATGTCATGTCAAAGCCGGGTCACTCGATCCAGGAGTTGACGACATCCATGTTGTTGGCGACCCAGTCCTCGGCAACGTCGCGCGGGTCCATCTTGTCGCGGCCGATCTTCAGGATCCACTCATTGACCACGGCTGGATCAAGCGCCATCTGGCTCAGGAACTTGGCAACCGGCGGATTGCGCGTTTCCAGCGACTTGGAATAGGCCACGTAGATGCTTGCATCCTCACTGGCGCAGGCAAAGGACGAGGCTTCAAGCCAGTCTTCCTTGTCCAGATTGACATTCTCGCAGCCTTCCGTGCGCGCCGGCTCGTCAAGCGGCGTGATGTCATAGGCGGCGTGGACCCATTCCGGCGTCCAGTAGTAGAACAGGATCGGCTGTTCGCGCTGCATCGCGGTTTTCAGCTGTGCCTTGAAAGTCGCGTCCGGAAGGATTTCCGGCTCCCAGAGTTCATCGAGACCGTAGCTCTTGAACTTGACCTGCCACATCCGTGTCGATTTCCAGCCCGCATCACCGGACCAGTATTCGCCCTTGCCATTGCCGTCCTTGTCGAACATGGCCGCGATTTCAGGATCCTTGAGATCTTCAACCGAGCTTACCTTGTCCGCCATGAAGGATGGAACATACATTTTCTGGGTGCCCTTATAGGGCTCGTTGTGACCGACCGTCTTGGCACCGTCGATGTATTTGTCCCAGATGGCTGCGCGGTTCGGCATCCACAGATCCGTATAGACATCCGCTGACCCGTCGCCCTTGTCCATGCCGGCGGCGATGATCGAACCGTCGGAAAGTCCCTCGACGATGACGGCCTCAGAGTCGAGCGGGCCATTGATGACGGCCTGAATGACATGGCCGATGGCTTTTGCGCCGGTCCAGGTCAGGTCGCCGATTTTCACAGTCGCATCATCGGCGGCCAGTGCGGAGTTTGCGGCGACAAGGGAGAACGCCGTTCCAAACAGAAGATTTCTAGCAAGTTTCATGTTGGTCCCCTTCAAGAAGGTTACAGGGCCCGTGGCCCCGGCTTTTGCTCTTATTGGCGATTTGCATTCGCCTTTTGCACCACCCGGTCGATCATCATGGCCAACAGGGCAATTCCTACGCCGGCGAGAACGCCGCGTCCGGTTTCGGTATTTTCAAGCGCCTCGGTCACCACGTAGCCCATGCCGCCCGCGCCGATGAGCGCGGCGATAACGACCATCGAGAGGCTCATCATCACGACCTGGTTGATCCCGGCCATGATGGACGGAAGCGCGAGCGGCAGCTCCACTTTCAAAAGCAGCTGGCGCGGATTGGCGCCGAATGCGAGCGCGGCCTCCCGGGTGTTCTCCGCCACCTGCCGCAGCCCGAGCGCCGTCAGCCGCACCATTGGCGGCATGGCAAAGATCACGGTTGCCAGGATCGCGGGCGGCTTGCCGATCGAGAAAAACGCGATCGCGGGAAGCAGGTAGACGAAGGACGGGATCGTCTGCATGACATCCAGGATCGGCGTGATGATGGTCTGTCCCCGGCTCGATTTGCCGACCCAGATCCCGAGCGGCAATCCGACCACGACGCAGATGATCGACGCCGCCACCACCAGGGACAATGTGTCCATGGCCGTTTGCCAGAACCCGAACAGCGCCAGATAGATCAGCGAAGCGCCGACAAAGATGGCCGTTCGTGTCCCCGCCATCTTGAAGGCGACAAAGAGAAGGACACACATCGTGACCGGCCAGGGCGTGCCAACGAAAACGGACGTGATCGCACTCAGCATTCCACGCAGGAACCGCGTTATGCCGTCGAAAAACGCGCCGTAGAACACGGTCAGGTATCCGATCCCGTCATCTATGGTCTGCGCCGTGTAGGTGTTGAGATTGACCGGAGGCGCGTCCTCGGCTGGCGGCGTGCGCAACACGATCCGGTTGCCGTTGTCGTCGCGCGGGTAGGAAATCTCGTCGGGCCGCTGGATCCAGAAAAGTGTCGGGAATTCACCGATGATCATGCAATCGAATTTCGCTTTGAATGCGACGTCCTCACCTTGCGCGATGGCACGGTCCTGGCGGATGCAGGCGCGCTCATCCGGGGCGAACTGCGTGCTCCGGTAAAGCATGATCGGAAGCACGAGCACCGAAATCAGAAGCGCGATCAAAAGGCGGGACGGCACGAAATTGCTGTTGACCACATGCGATATGCGCCATCGTTCGTATTGCTTGGCATAGAACCGGTCCGCCAGCCAGGCAAACAGCAGCCGCCCGAGTATGAAAACGATGATCGCCCCGATCAGATGGGTCTGGGACCAGCCTTCATATCGCTCGACGAGATAGGCCTTGTCCGCGTTGTCGGCCGCCGCCTGTGTGTATTTGTAAACCAGCGCAAGATTGATCAGCGCGACGAGATCGACGACAAAGCCAATCGTGAACAACAGCCAGTTGCCGCGCAGCGCTGCCCACACGAAACTGCCCAGGAGTGCTGCGCGGTTGAAGTGAAACCTCGGCAGTTTCGCCTTCTGGATCTTCAGGAAAGTATCTGCGTAATAGTCACCGCTCGGGCCGGCGAACTCGATGATCGGCTTACGGAAATCTGTTTCATCGGTCATGTCGTGTCAGACCTCCCCCTGCATGCCGCGCAGCAAGTCGTCCTTGGTGACGACACCCACCGGTTTGTCTTCGCTCATGATGACGATCGGATTATCCTGGCCAACCGACCGTGCAATGAGGACGTCGAGATCATCGTCAGGCGTCGCCTGCGGACAGGCATCGAGACCGGGCAGCGACGGGCCGCTTGCCTCGTATTGGGCAACCGGGCGCATGACCGTGTGCGCGAAAATGAGTTTCAGCTTCGAAATTCCGGCCACAAAATCGGCGACATAGTCATCGGCGGGCTTGGTAACGATTTCCTCGGGCGTCCCGGTCTGGACGATTTCGCCATCCTTCATGATTGCGATCCGGTTTCCCATCCTGATTGCCTCGTCCAGATCGTGGGTGATGAAGAGCGTGGTCTTCTTCATCGTCCTGGACAGGTCCAGAAACTCGTCCTGAAGTCCGCGGCGGATGAGAGGATCAAGCGCGGAAAACGGTTCGTCCATCAGAAGGATATCCGGATCGGCCGCCATCGCTCGAGCCAGCCCGACGCGCTGCTGCATGCCGCCGGACAATTCGCTCGGCATCCTGTCGCCATAGCCTTGGAGGCTGACCAGCTCGATCACCCTGTCCGCGACCTGCCTGCGCGTGAAAGCGTCGACATTCCTGAGTTCAAGGGCAAAGGCAATGTTGTCGCGCACCGACCGGTGCGGCAGCAGCGCCATGTTCTGGAACACCATGCCGATCTTGTCCGCGCGCATGATACGCAGTTCTTCCGCATTGAGATCGCCGACATTGACCCCGTTGATCAGAATATCGCCGCCCGTGGGTTCGATCAGCCGGTTAATGTGGCGCACCAGCGTCGACTTTCCCGACCCGGAAAGCCCCATGATGCAGAAGATCTCGCCCTCGCCCACCGAAATGGACACGTCCCTGACGCCGACGACCGCCTGATATCGCTCCAGCACCTCGGCCTTTGACAGGTTTTCGCGCCTGACGGCTTCCATCGCCTCCTGGGCGCGCGGGCCGAAGATTTTCCAGACATTCTGCGTGACGACCACGCCTTCTTTTGCTGACTTGCTCACGCGCGCGCCTTTTCACGTTTCGGATCGAGGAACGGCAGGTCAACGACGGTGCAAGGCAACCGCTTCATGTGCCCGTCCAGTTTGCCTGCTTCGAGAAGGTCGCCGGTTCCGGCGTTTTCAACGGCGATGCGCGCCATGGCGATCGCATGGCCCAGTTCCGGCGAATAGGTTCCGCTTGTAACAACGCCGACCTGTTCCCGGCCGGCAAAGAGCCCGTCGCCGTGGTGCGGCGCTTCACTTCCCTGGAACGTCAACCCGACCAGCTTGCGGCGCGGAGCTGCTGCATTGCGCTCAAGTGCGGTGCGGCCGATGAAATCCTTCTTCTTGAAATCGACGGCGAAGCCGAGGCCGGATTCAAACGCGTCGCTGTCCGGTCCGAACTCTGCTCCGGCAACCATAAGACCGGCCTCGATCCGCAGCATGGCCAGCGCTTCGGCGCCCATCGGCACGAGGCCGTGCGGAGCACCTGCCTGCACCACGAGGTCCCAGACCGTCAGGGCATCGTTCTGGTCGCAAAAGATTTCGTAACCAAGCTCTCCGGTGAAACCGGACCGGCTCACCATCACCGACGGACCATTTGCCTCGCCAAGACGTCCGATGGTGAAACCGAACCACTTCAGCGCCTCAAGCGCCGGACGTGTGGCTTGCGTCACCACCAGATCGCGCAGGATGTTCCGGGACTTCGGCCCCTGGATTGCAAGGTTGACCAGTCTGTTGCCCGGCGACAGCACCCTTGCGTTGAGCGACAGCGCTTCTGCCTGCTCGCGCAGATGCAGGGCCGAATTCTCGGACCCGCAGCACCACCGGAATGCCGTCTGCTCGATCCGGAACAGTGTCCCGTCGTCCAGAACACTGCCGCGTTCGTCGCAGACAAGAGCATAGAAGCCGCGATGCAGGGACAGCCTTGACACGTCGCGGGTCAGGCAGGCCTGCAGCAAAGCCTCCGCATCCGGACCGACAATGTCGAACTTGTAAAGGCCCGACATGTCCTGAAGTGACGCAGCGTTCTTGCAGGCCCAGTACTCTTCGACCGCACCGGTGCCGTCGAAACGCGCGGGCACCCAAAGGTCCCGTGACGCGACAAAGCGGCTGGTCAGTGCCGATGTGCGCGGATGAAAGGCGGATTGGCGGGTGAGTTTCCCGCTGTCCTCGGGCTGCGAGCGCCACGATACCGAGTGTGAAATCGAGGTATCCTCCTCGTAAATCCTGACGTGAACATCCGTCGGGTTCCAGCCGTTGATCGGATCGATATCATCCGGACAGGCGGTTGAAACGCAGACAAGATCCGTCAAAGCCTGCATCGCCACGTAGTCGCCCGGCCGCGACCAGGCCTCGTCACTGACGAGACCGTGCTCCGACCAGTTGATCCAGGAGTTGAAGAAAAAGTTGATCGCCGGCCAGGCTGCACGCTTGCCGATCCCGAAGGGGGAGAAGGCAGCGCTGATATTGTCAGAACAGTTCAGGTGCCCGGGAAACCCGCGCTCTTCATAACCGTTGGCCGTGCAGGCAAGCGCGAATGTGTCGTGCCTGCCGACGGTGTCCTGGCGCACAGACAACAGCGGATTGATGTCCTGGTCGTAGAATTTGTCGAAAAGGCCAGGCAGCGGATAGGCGCTGTGTGTCTTCGTGCGCGACACGGTTGAATCGATGTAACGCTCGCGCCCGGCCTCAAGGTTTCTGCTGCACATGGCCATGAAGTCGGAACACTGCTGGCCCTCGACATCGATAATCTGGATGAACTGGCCCTTCTTGACCTCATAGGCCTTCGCGGTTCCCCTCCCGACGCGCCACTCGTCACGAACCTTGCCGAGCGGCGATGGCAGCCAGCTGTCCCGCGAACGACCTTCCGGCGGTTTGACCCTGACCGTGAAACTGGAACCGCCGCCACCGGCGACATAGTCACAATCCATGGGCGCAATGACGTAGAGGTTCGTATCCTCCAGCGCTCTGGTGACAAACTGGTCGCCGGGCAACGAGTTGCCGTCGAAAATCGAATGGTATCTGGCAAGGTCGAGACTGCTGCCCCGCGCGGCGGCGAGCGTCTCCAGCATGTCACGGTCGAACAAACCCGGATATTCCCGGGCGCTGTCAGGCTCGGGCACATCGAGGGGCCGTGTGGTGAAGTGCCTGTCTTCGGCACCGCGCGCCGTCAGCAGAAGCCGTCCGCCGCCGTCCACGTTGGTCACCGAGATCAGGGCGCCTGCCGGAACATCGACGGTCCCGACACCACCCCAGTCAACCTGAAGCTGGAAAAACACCGGCTCTTTCAGGCCCCGGTAAACCTGACGGATCGCGCTGTAGTCGGTCTCGGCTCTCATTCCCTGCGACCTGCTCCCTCGAAGTCGACCGGTAGTGGCTAAAGCGATGTAACCGGTTTCATTGCAGCCAATCAAAAAGAGGCTTTCGCCCCTGCAGATCTCAATGAAACCGGTTACATCAAACAACTTGAAACGAGTTATTGTCAAGGCTAACTTTTCATCACGTGACGGGGTGGAACTGCGCTTGGAAAAAAGAATCGGCAAGATACGGGATGTTGCGCGGGAAACGGGGCTTTCGATCGCCACCATTTCCAGGGTGATGAACGGATCTGCGAAGGTCACCGAGGAAACCCGCCAACGCGTTGAGGCTGCGTGCAAAAAACTGAACTACTTTCCGAATGCAGCGGCCCGCTCGCTTTCGACGAACAAGACCAAAACGATCGCCACCATCATTCCGAACATCGAATATTCGATTTACGCAAAGTTCATATCGGCGATCGAACAGACACTGTCGGAAAGGCAGTATTCGCTTGTTCTTGCGATTTCCAACGGTGACGAGGAGATGGAAGTCAAGGAGGCCCGCAAGCTCCTCGGGATGGGATCCGAAGCGTTCATTCTAAGCGGCGCGCAGCATAGCCAGGAGCTTTACGAGCTGCTTGAGGGCAGAAACATCCCATACGTGTTCACGTCCATTTGGGACCCTGCGCTTTCCACACCCATGATCGGCTACGACAATGCCGGGCTCGCCCGCGCGGCGTTGACCTATCTGAAGTCGAAGGGACACTCGAAGATTGCCGTCGTCCACGGCCCCGCAGGGTCGAGCGACAGGATCTCGGCACGCGTGGCAGGCGCACGCAAGGCCTGCGACGACACGATGACCGTCTCCTTCATGGAGACCAGCCTCGACGCCTCCGGTGGCAAACAGGCCGTTCAGAAACTTCTGGAACAGGACACGGACGTCACCGCGATCCTGTGCCTGAGTGACGTGTTGGCACTCGGTGCCTATTTCGGTCTTGCCGCCGCGGGCCTTTCCATCCCCGGGGACATATCGGTGATGGGCTTCGACAATCTGGACTGGTCGACCGAAATCGTGCCTCCGCTGACGACCACAAATCTGCCTGCCCGGAAAATGGGACGCTCGGTTGCGCTCCAGCTCATGGATCTGCTGGATACGAACACGGGGCTTCAATCGACCCTGCTCGACGGGCAGATCATAGAAAGGGGTTCCGTTCTGGAGGTGTGATGCATAAAGTCTGGTTGCATTCATCCACGCAGCCGGCACATTAATCCGCACACGTATCTGAAACGCCCTCCGGAATTTCGAGACTTTCCTGAAATGAGTATTCGCACCGCAACTCCAGCCGACGGCGAAACCCTCGCTGAAATCTATGCGCCCTATGTCAGGGATACCTTCATTTCCTTCGAGACGGATTGCCCGACGGCTGAGGAAATGGCCCGCCGGACTGCGACAACTTTGGAGGCATTCCCGTGGCTGGTTTTTGAGGAAGACGGGGAGATTCTCGGATATGCCTATGCCGGGAAACACCGGCAGCGCGCGGCCTATCAATGGTCCTGTGACGTGACCATTTACCTGGCTCCGCGCGCGCAGCGCCGTGGCATCGGGCGCCGTCTTTACAAGGCTCTGTTCGACATCCTCGTTCGGCAGGGATTTACCGCCGCCTATGCCGGCATAACACTCCCGAACGAAGCCAGCGTCGGCATTCATGAAGCCATGGGTTTCCGTCCGGTCGGCGTCTATCGCGGCGTCGGTTTCAAGAACGGTCGGTGGTGCGACGTCGGCTGGTGGCATCTCGTCCTGCAGGAACCGGCAACCCCGCCTGAGGATCCGATCCCGTTTCCCGACCTCGGCAGCATCTGACGTAAACATGTCTGTGATGATTGCGACCGCACATCGAGTGACCCGGGAGCCCGTCTTCAATCGGATACAGTCAGGACAACTCCGTTGGCCACTAACTTCCTAAAGTAAAAGCAAAATCACCAGTTTTTTTCTGAAAACCCGCTGGCCGGAAAGGCGCGATTGCGCGCAATTTCGGATACATTTCGAGACATCGGGAATTGCCGTTCAACCGTTGAACGCCGTTGTGAACGCGAAGTCACCTGAAACCCAAACCGATCGACCGCAGATCAATCCGCGCCAAGGCACCTGTTTTCCTGCCGTTACGACACCTTTCCGCAACCGCAGAGCGTTTTCCAGATACCCCTTGACTCCGTTAGGCCGGAGCGGTCTGTTACCGGTCAGGATAGCGCAGCTTGGGTTGCATTCTGCTTCACTCCAGCAGGTGCGGCTGCGCAAACGTCCTTAAGAGCTAGCTGGGGATCGCAATAAGATCGCGCCGGACAACCGGCCCCGGTTCAAACAAAGGGGAACATTATGACAAAAACATTCTTGAAGCTGACCGCTGCAAGCCTGGCGCTTTGCGCCGGCCTCAGCGCTGCAAATGCAGAAACACTTCGCTGGGCGCGCGCAGGCGACTCGCTGACGCTTGATCCGCATGCCCAGAACGAAGGTCCGACCCACGCCCTTGCGCACCAGATGTACGAGCCGCTCCTGCAACGGGACATGGAAGCAAAGATCATCCCGGCACTCGCGACCAGCTGGGAACCGACCGAAGACCCGAACGTCTGGGAATTCAAGCTGCGCGAAGGCGTCAAGTTCCATGGCGGTCAGGACTTCACCGCCGATGATGTCGTCTTCTCGCTCAAGCGTGCGATGATGCCGACATCCGCGATGAAAGAGCTGCTGGCGTCCGTCAAAGACGTGCGCAAGGTTGACGACCTCACGGTTCAGATCGAGACCACTGGTCCGAACCCGCTGCTGCCGAACAACCTGACCAACCTCTTCATCATGGATGCGGACTGGACGCTCGAAAACGGTTGCGAAGCACCGCAGGATATTGCCAATGGCGGCGACAATCCGTGTGTGCGCTCCGTCAACGGCACGGGAGCGTTCGTTCTGGACAGCCGCAAGCAGGACTCCAAGACGGTCCTGAAACAGAACGAAAACTACTGGGGCAAGGGTGAATTCCCGATGGAAGTCACCGAAATCATCTACACGCCTATCCAGGAAGGCGCGACCCGCGTCGCCGCACTCCTGTCCGGTGAGGTTGATCTCATTCAGGACGTCCCTGTGCAGGACCTGGCCCGCGTTGGTGAAACCGATGGCCTCAAGCTGAACACGGCGCCGCAGAACCGGACGATCTTCTTCGGCATGAATCTCGGCGCCGATGACCTGACAAGCGACACCGTCGACGGTAAGAACCCGCTCGCCGACAAGCGTGTCCGCGAGGCGATGAACATTGCCATCAACCGCGACGCCATCAAGAAGGTCGTGATGCGCGAACAGTCCGCACCGACCGGCGTGATCATGCCTCCGTTCGTTAACGGCTGGACCGAGGCGCTCGACGCCTATCCGGAATACGACGTCGCCAAGGCAAAGGCCCTTATGGAAGAAGCCGGCTACGGCGATGGTTTCGGGCTGACGCTGAATTGCCCGAACGACCGCTACATCAATGATGAGGCGATCTGTCAGGCCGCCGTCGGCATGCTCGGCCAGATCGGTATCAAGGTGAACCTTGACGCCAAGCCGAAAGCGCAGCACTTCCCGCTGATCACGAACAGGGAAACCGACTTCTACATGCTCGGCTGGGGTGTTCCGACCTTTGACTCGGAGTACATCTTCAACTTCCTGGTCCACACGACCGACGACAAGTACGGTTCGTGGAACGGAACCGGTTTCTCCAATGCCGACATCGATGCCAAGATCAAAAGCCTGGCCTCGGAAACGGATGCGGAAGTACGCAACGCCACGATCGGCGAAATCTGGGATACGGCGAAGGCGGAAACCCTCTACCTGCCCATCCATAACCAGGTTCTGAACTGGGGCATGAAGGACAACGTTGACTTCCCGGTGCAGCCGGAAGACCAGCCGCACTTCAAGTTCCTGACCTTCAAGAAGTAAGTCTTGAACACAGGCCACCGTGCCTGCTGCCTTGGCAGCGGGCACGGTGGCTGTTTTGATTAAAACTGCGCGGGCTCCGGTACAAGGGCGCATGCCGGCCAGATGATCCGCGACGAGGGGCAGTGCCGCTGCTTGAGGCAGAAAGTGCAAGAACCGCAGGGTTCTCCGGACGGAGCGAGAACCGTCAGGACAGGACCTGAAGGCTGAAGCCGCGGACGCACCGGGTTGTGATTGGCGTTTAGAAAATGCTTGCTTTCATCATACGACGCCTGGGACAGGCCTTGCTTGTCCTGATGGCAGTTGGTTTCATTTCTTTCGCCATGTTCAAGTTCATGGGCGACCCGGTCGAGAACATGCTGGGGCAGGAAGCGACCCTGGCCGACAAGGCCGAACTGGAAGAGCGGCTCGGCTTGAACGATCCGATAATCGTCCAGTATTTCCGTTTTTTGGAGCGTGCGCTTTCCGGAGACTTCGGCGTGTCTTACCGCGCGGGACTTCCGGTTGGAGAGCTCATCCTCGACCGGCTGCCGGCAACGCTTGAACTTGCGCTCCTGTCCGGCGTGATCGCCATATCCCTCGGATTTGTGCTGGGTGTCTACACGGCGATCCGGCGGGACGGAATTGCGGCCCATTTCATCATGACGGCGTCCCTTGTCGGCGTGTCCCTGCCGACATTCCTGATCGGCGTTTTCCTGATCTGGCTGTTTGCGGTCAATCTCGGCTGGCTTCCCGCATTCGGGCGCGGCGAAACACGAAGTCTGTTTGGCGTTGATTTGGCCATCCTGACCTGGAACGGCTTCAAGTCGATGATCCTGCCCGCAGTCACGCTCGGGCTTTACCAGATGACCTTGATCATGCGTCTCGTGCGATCGGAAATGCTCGAGGTCTTGAGAACGGACTATATCCGCTTTGCCCGGGCCCGCGGGCTCAGCCAGAAAACAGTCAATTTCGGCCACGCCATGAAGAACACGCTCGTTCCCGTCATCACGGTGACCGGCCTGCAATTCGGATCGATCGTCGCCTTCGCGATCATCACCGAAAGCGTGTTCCAGTGGCCCGGTGTCGGGCTCCTGTTCATCAACGCCGTAAGCTTCGTCGACATTCCGGTCATGTCGGCCTACCTGCTTCTCGTCGCCGTGATCTTCGTGACCATCAACCTGATCGTCGATCTGCTCTACTTCACGATCGATCCGCGCCTGAGCGTGAGCAAGAACTGAGGACAAGACGCTCATGGACATTCAGACCCCAAAAGGAGCCTCGGCTCGGCCCGAATTCAAGGAAGCGGTGACCACATCCACGTGGCAGCGCTGGATGAACTCCGACATTTGGCATTCCTACAAATCCTCACCGGTCATCATCATCTCGTCGCTGACCTTCTTGCTGCTCGTGCTGGGTGCGGTGCTTTCCCCGCTGATCTCGCCCTATACGCCCTTCGACCCGGCCAGTCTCAACCTGATGAACGGTTTCACCAAGCCGATGTCGGCGAACGAGTTCACCGGCGACTATTTTCTCCTGGGCACCGACGACCAGGGCCGTGACGTATTGTCGACCATCCTGTTCGGCCTGCGCATTTCCCTGTTCGTCGGGGTTGTCGCCGTCCTTTTCGCGATGACCCTCGGCGTGGTTCTCGGTCTCCTGTCGGGCTATGCCGGCGGTTGGCTGGACGGCATCATCATGCGCATTGCCGACATCCAGATGACGTTCCCGTCCATCATGGTCGCCATGCTGCTCTACGGGATCGGCAAGGGCCTGATCCCCCCGGATCTCAGAGACGAGATGGCGATCTGGGTGCTTATCATCTCCATCGGGCTGTCTGAATGGGTCCAGTTTGCACGGACCGTGCGCGGCGCGACCATGGTCGAGCGCCAGAAGGAATATGTGCAGGCCGGCAATCTGATCGGACTAACCCGCTGGAGCATCATGCTCCGTCACATTCTGCCGAACGTGACCGGCCCGATACTCGTGATCGCCACGATCAGTCTTGCGCTTGCGATCATCGCGGAAGCGACGCTGAGTTTCCTTGGCGTGGGCGCACCCAAGACAGAACCGTCCCTCGGCACGCTGATCAATGTTGGCCGTCAGTACATCCTGTCCGGCGAATGGTGGATCCTGCTGTTTCCCTCGCTCACCCTTCTGGCACTGGCTCTGTCCGTCAACCTCTTCGGCGACTGGCTGCGTGACATCCTGAACCCAAAACTGCGATAGACCTGTGTCCGATACTCCCCTTCTCAAAGTTTCAGATCTCATTGTCGAGTTTCCGACCCGAAGCGGAATGCTCCGCCCCGTGGACCGGGTCGGGTTTGAAGTCCGCGCCGGCGAAATTCTCGGCCTTGTCGGTGAGTCCGGCGCAGGTAAATCCATGTGCGGATCGGCGATCATCGGCCTGATCGACCGCCCTGGACGCATCAGCGGCGGTGAAATCGCGCTCGACGGCGAACGCATCGACAATCTTCCCGAAGACCGCCTGCGCCGGATCCGCGGCAAACGCATCGCGATGGTGTTTCAGGATCCGCTGACAAGTCTCAACCCGCTCATGACCGTTGGACAACAGCTGATCCAGACGATCCGCACGCATCTTCCGGTGTCATCGGGCGAAGCCCGCGATCGTGCCATCGCACTGCTTGAGGAAGTTGGAATACCGGCGGCCGCGACGCGCATCGACGCCTATCCGCACCAGTTCTCCGGAGGCATGCGCCAGCGCGTCGTCATTTCCCTTGCGCTTGCAGCAGAGCCGGAACTGATCATCGCCGACGAACCGACCACCGCGCTCGATGTGTCGGTCCAGGCGCAAATCATGGCCTTGCTCAAAAAGCTCTGCCGGGAGCGCGGCACGGCCGTCATCCTGATCACTCACGACATGGGCGTCATTGCGGAATCGACGGATCGTGTCGCGGTTCTCTATGCCGGACGGATTGCCGAAATCGGCCCGACGCGCAATGTGTTGAGCACCCCGTCGCACCCCTATACCAAGGGGCTGATGGCCTCCACTCCCTCGACGACAGGCACCATGCACGCGCTCAGCCAGATCCCCGGATCGATGCCGAACCTGCGCGCGATCCCGAAGGGCTGCGCCTTCAATCCCCGGTGCGAAAAAGCCTTCTCCGTGTGCTTCAAGGACATTCCGATCCTTGAGCCGGTCGATGGCAGCGAGGTCGCCTGCTGGCTCTATGACCCGGCCGTCAATCCAGAAACAAAAGAGATTTCCGGAGTCTCCGAATGACCGGTGAAACACCCTTGATCAGCGCGCGGCAGCTTGGCGCGGTTTTTGACGTGTCCAAACCCTGGCTCAACAGGATGCTCGCGCTTGAAGCCAAGCAATATCTAACGGCTGTCGACATGGTCGACATCGACATCCCCAAAGGCAAAACCTTCGCGCTCGTGGGCGAGAGCGGGTCGGGAAAATCGACCATCGGACGCATGATCGTCGGTCTGCAGAAGCCGACAAGCGGCCAGGTCCTGATCGACGGCGAAGACTTTTTCGCCATCTCCAGCGAAAAGAAGAAAATGGCGATGCGCCGGCGCATCCAGATGATCTTCCAGAGCCCATATGCATCGCTGAACCCGCGCTGGCGCGTGCGGCATATCATCGGCGAACCGATCCGTGCCTTCGACCTGCTGCCCGCATCGGAAGTGGACGGACGTGTCGCGGAACTGCTCGATCAGGTCGGCCTCGCAAAGTCGGATGGTGAAAAGTTTCCGCACGAGTTTTCCGGCGGCCAGCGTCAGCGTATTGCGATCGCCCGCGCCCTCGCCTCCAATCCGGAATTCATTGTGTGCGACGAACCGACATCGGCACTTGATGTCTCTGTCCAGAGCCAGGTGCTGAACCTGATGAAATCCCTGCAGCGCGAACTTGGTCTCACCTACCTGTTCATCAGCCACGATCTCTCTGTCATCCGCTACATGGCGGACGAAATCGGCGTTCTTTATCTCGGGCGGCTCGTCGAGGTGGCCGACAGGGACACGCTTTTTGACAAGCCCCGTCACCCCTATACGCGCATGCTCATGGACGCGGCTCCGCATATCGACGCGTTCGGCCGCACCGCCGAGATCGTCAAGGGCGAGATCCCGGACCCGATCAACAAGCCGAGCGGCTGCAGTTTCCATCCAAGGTGCACGCTGACGGAAGAAATCTGCCGCCGGGACCGGCCGGAAGTCAGGGAATTCGGCACGGAAAAGGCAAGGGTCGCCTGCCACCTGTGCGCCGACTAGGGCTTTTCCTAACCGCTTTGGATCATTTGCCCGCGGCCTTTTTCGCGCTGGCGAGACGGTTCCCCCGCCGCGGTGTTTCCCGCCACAAGGGTCGACCAACGAGGTTGGAACGAATGAGCACCGAAGTTTCTTGCAGCTCTTCCCCTTTCTGAGACACGCTTTAAAGCGAAGCCTCGAAGGACGGGTGCAAGACAAGGACATCTGCCGAGCTGAATGACGACCAGCGCCGGAACCATCTGGTCACCGGCGCGAACACGAACGAAAGACGCGCCTCTCAGTGCCCAAAGATCAGTGATCAGGCATATGGTCAAAACGCCTGATCACTGCCCATGCCTATTCGAACAGCGAAGGCAGGAACATGGAAATTGCCGGGACATAGGTAACCAGAAGCAGCGCGGCCAGCAGGGCGAGATAGAAGGGCCAGATCGACTTGAGCGCTTCCTCTATCCTGATCTTGCCGACCGCGCACCCGACAAAGAGACAGGTTCCGACCGGCGGCGTACACAGGCCGAGACCCAGATTGACCAGGAGCATGATGCCGAACTGTACGGGGTCCATTCCGAGTTCGCGCGCGATGGGGAGAAAGATCGGCGTACAGATCAGGATCAGTGCGGCCATGTCCATAATCATGCCGAGCGCGAGCAGCATCAGATTTATCATCAGCAGGATGACGATCTTCTGTTCCGAGATGCCGAGCAGGAAATCGCTGAGTTTGGTGGGCACCTGATAGAGCGCCAGAAGATAGGCGAACGAACTGGCGAACCCGATCAGGATCATCACCATGGCCGTCGTCCGCAGGGCCGAGGTGACGGAGACAACGAACTCGTTCCAGCCGAGCGTCCGGTAGGCCACAGCTGTCAGCACCAGGGCATAGATCGCTCCGAAAGCACCGGACTCCGTCACGGTGAACACGCCTGACAGGACACCACCCACAATGATCACGGCCGTGATCAGCCCGGGGATCGCACCGACAGCCGTTTGAACGACCACGCTCCAGCCGGGAAAGGGCTCGGACCCGTAATTGTGCTTCAGGGCCACGAAATAGGCCGCAACCGCGAGGCACAGGCACATCAGAATTCCGGGAATGACGCCCGCCAGAAACAGTTTGGAAATCGAGATGCCGCCGCCGGCTGCCACCACGAAGATGATCATGTTGTGGCTGGGCGGAATGACGATCCCCGCGATGGAGGATGTCACCGTCACGTTGACTGCGTAGTCCGGCCGGTAGCCCTTTTCCTTCATCACCGGGATCAGCAGCGATCCCAGGGCGGAAATGTCGGCAATGGCCGATCCGGAGATTCCGCCAAAGAGCATGCTTGAGAAGATGTTGACCGAGGCAAGGCCGCCGCGGACGTGACCGACCAGCGAAGATGCAAAGCGCACGAGACGGACGGCAATCCCGCCATGCAGCATCAGTTCCCCGGCGAATACGAAGAAGGGAATCGCGAGAAGCGAAAATGGCGTAATGCCCGAAATTGTGCGCTGAAACGTGATCAGCAGCGGAAATCCCTCGTACCAGAAGGCAGCAGCTGCGGAGATGCCCATTGCAAAGGCGACGGGGACGCCCAGTAGAACGCTGACGCCGAAAACGCCCAGCAGAATTGCAAGACCCATCTCAGTTTACCTTTTCGTTTTCATAGATCTCGCCACGGAGGACCGAGCGCCCCCGCAAAATGAACCTTGCGCCTGCAAAGATGACCATCAGTCCGCCGCAGGCGACGGCGGAAGCGGTTCGAATGCTTTCCGGGATGTTGAGCATCGGCAGCAGCGTCGACCATCCGAACTGGAAGAGCTCAAGGCTTGCCACCAGCATGACCCCGCCGAATATTGCCAGGCAGAGATCCGTCATCAGCAGAAGCAGCTGACGCGCTTTCGGTGGCAGGGCGTCCCGCACCAGCGTGACGCCGAGATGTGACTGTTCGTGAATTCCGACGGCGGCCCCGAGAAAAGTGATGTAGCAGATCAGGACCAGAGCGAGCTGCTCGACCCATGTGGGCGTTTCGTTCAACACGTAACGCCCGAACACCAGCCAGCCGAAAGTGGCCACAAGGACCACAAGTGCGAGCGAACCCACAAGCACGCAGAGGCGCTTCAACCAGACCAGAGACAGCTCCAGCCGCGCCAGAATTGTATCGACCTGCGGCATTGTTTCCCCCCGGAAGTTTGCGGACCGCACATGGCGCGGCCCGCAGTGCACAGCATTGTCAGTTGGCGTTCTTGAAGATTTCGACGAGTTCGCTCAGCTCCGGGTTCTGCGACAGGAACTGATCGTAGACCGGGGCCATTGCTTCCTGGAAAGCGGCCTTGTCAGCGATCTCGTTCACGGTCACGCCGCCCTCGGCAACCTTGGCCATGCTGGCTGCTTCACGCTCCTGCCAGAGCTTGCGTTGCAGTTCCGTGCTGTTGCGGCCGGCTTCCTTCACGATCGCCTGCTGTTCCGGCGTGAGGCTGTCGAAGGTCTTCTTGCTCATGCACAGGCACTCGGGAATGATCAGGTGCTGCGTCAACGAGTAGTACTGCGCGACCTCGAAGTGGTTGGTGGACTCGTAGCTCGGCGGATTGTTTTCCGCCCCGTCCACGACACCGGTCTTGATCGCCTGATAGACTTCGGCAAATGCCATCGGCGTGGCGTTGCCGCCAAGCGAGTCGACCATTCCGACGAACAGGTCGTTGTTCATGACGCGGATCTTCATGCCGCCGACATCGGCAGGCTCGTTAATCGCCTTGACGGACGTGTAGAAGGAACGTGCACCGGCGTCATAGAACCCAAGCGCGACCAGCCCCTTGGCTTCCAGCCCCTTGCTCAGCGCGGCACCGGCTTCACCGTCCATCAGTTCGTACATCTGCGGGATGCTCTTGAAGATGAAGGGCAGCGAAACGACGTTTGCTTCCGGCACGACCTGCCCCATCGGCCCGAGGCTGAAGACGCCGAAATCGATGACGCCGAGGCGCGTCTGCTCGATTGCGTCAGGCTGCGAGCCCAGAACACCGCTGTGATAGACCTTGCCGGTAAGCTCGCCGCCGGTCTTCTCGCTGACTTCCTTCATGAACTCTTCCATGCCGTGCGACACGGGATAGTCTTCCACGTGGATGTTCCATCCGCGAAGGTCACGCGCTTCTGCGGTCACGGCGGTGACGGCAATGGCGGCGGCCAGAACGGAGCCGCGCATGAGACCTGCTTTGATTGACTTGAAACGGATCATTGGTACCTCCCTGTTGATCTGGCATCACGATATTTATTTTACAAATTTTTACAAGTATAAAAATCAATTAAACAAATTTTCGGATTTTCTTCTCTTAACTAGCTGTAATTAATAGGAAAAATAGAAATCGAGATTTGTAAGCCCTGCTCGAGACTCGCGGCAGCAACCCCGCCCCGGATTGTCCGGAGGCGGGGTCTGCGGGTCCAAAGACACCGTCAGGAGAACAGCAATCCGCCATTGATATCGACGCAGGCACCGGTCATGAACGCCGCCTGATCGGACGCCAGGAAGACAGCGAGATTGGCGACTTCTTCCGAGGTGCCCTCACGCTTCAACGGCGTGACACCAGCCACGTGTTTGCGGACATCCGGCTTCGTGAACACGTTGTGGAAGTCGGTGTCGATCATGCCTGGACAGAGAGAATTGACCCGAATATCGGGGGCAAGTTCCTTGGCAAGGCCACGGGTCATGGTCAGGACGGCACCTTTTGCCGCGGCATAGGCAAGCGCACCGGGTCCGCCGCCATCCCGCGCGGCCTGCGACGCCATCGTCACGATCGCCCCGCCCGGCTTCATGTGCGGCACGCAGGCCTGCACCAGCAGAAAGGCGGACGAAACGTTGAGATCAAAGACATTCTGCCAGTGCTCAGCCGTGATTTCAGGCACGGTTTTACGGGCGATCAAACCGCCTGTAATCGGCATGACAATATCTAACCCACCGAATTCATTAATGGTTTTATCAACAAGCGCCTGCACCTCAGCGGGCTTAGTCATATCGCCTTGAAGCGCAAATGCCTTCCCTCCCCGCGCGGTGATCTCGTCAACCGCGCTGTCTGCGCCACTGCCGCTGCTGTGGTAGTTGATGGCAACATTTGCGCCGGCCTCGGCAAGAGCGAGAACGCAAGCCCGTCCGATATCGCGCCCACCACCCGTGACGATTGCTGTTTTTCCGCTTAGATTCATCTTCGTTCGCTCCTGTCGCGTCATTGAATTTTATCGGTTAAAGACTGCTCGACCGCCTGCGACCTCAGTCGTTCGGGCAAGCCGCGCAGAATTGGGAAATGCGCCGGCGCGCTCAAGGAACGCGTGTGCGTTGCCGCGTGTGCCTTGTCCGCCATCCGGCAACAAACCAAGAGTGCTGCTGCAACACGGACAAGCCTCCATTTGCCGCAAGAAAACATGGCCTGTTTACAAATCAGATCAATTTTCCCTTCGAATGAAGGAAGTCCGGCCTCAGCCACACGAGTGGCCAAAAGCCGGAAAATCCCAAATCGACCGATTTTGCGTGTTTTTCGAGGCTGGCCTTGGTTTCCGTTCGTCCATTCCACGTGTACCTTGAACGCCTGAACCCACGCCTTAAACCGGGTTCCTCAACAACTGCAATCGGTATCTTAAACAACTGGAACAAATCAACACAAATTTTTACAAATAATTCGAATAAGCAAAACTTTGAGTTTGAATTCGGCTTGAAAGCCACGAAATCGCCGCCCTCAAGAGAGAGTCGATTGGACACTCGCTTGTGTTGAATTCTGCGGCCTGTTGAAAAAAAGGATATGCTTCAGTTGCTTATATGGGAGAAAGATTTGAACACCCGTTCACAGCGACAAATCGCAAAAGTATGTTTTACAAATAATTGACAAGTTTTCGTTGCGGGCTTAATCATCTCGGACAGGAACACATGCCAAAAGGCACTGGAGCGCGGGGAGAACCGGATGACGGGTCTGAACGATCAGACGAAAACGAAGTTCATGAATGTCAGCACGGCGACGCTCACCACGGTGATGTTCAAGCGGGGCCTGCGCAACATCTTTCTACAAGGCATCCATCGCCTGCGTCCGGGACCGAACATGGTCGGGATCGCTTATACGCTGCGATACATACCCGCGCGCGAAGACCTGGACCATCTGGAATCGTTCGCCGATCCGGCCAATGCGCAGCGCAAGGGAGTTGAAGAGTGTCCCGACGGGGCCGTTTTCATGATCGATTCCCGTGGCGATGCGTCCGCGGCCTCTGCCGGGTGTATTCTCGCAACCCGCCTGCAGGCGCGCGGCTGCCGGGGGATCGTCACCGACGGGGGGTTCCGGGACACGCCAGAGATCGCGCAATTGGAAATGCCCGGGTATCACGCCCGGCCGAGCGCGCCGACAAACCTGACAAAACACCACGCCGTTGCAGTGAATGATCCGATTGCGTGCGGCGGTGTATCGGTTTTCCCGGGCGACATCATTGTCGGCGACAACGAAGGTGTTGTTTGCGTGCCTCAACATATGGCAAATGAGGTAGCGGACGAGGCCACCGAAATGACAGTCTTCGAGGACTTCGTCATGGAAATGGTCAAACAGGGCGCATCGACATTCGGGCTCTATCCCCCGACCGATCCGTCCACACTGGACAGGTTTAGATCGTGGCGACAGGAAAACGGCAGATAAGGGAAAGCGCGGCGCCGGACCGGCAGGTCCGCGATCGAACGCTCTCCGACAAGGTCTATGAAAGCATTCTCGCCAAGATCATGGACGGCGACATTCCCGTTGGCGGCAAACTGCCGACCGAACAGGTTCTGTCCGACGAGTTTGGCGTTTCGCGGCCGATCCTGCGCCAGGCGCTGAAACAGTTGCGGGAAGACGACGTGGTCGTCTCGCGCCAGGGCTCCGGTTCCTACGTCAAGCGGCGGCCGGAAGGGGCCGTACTCGACTTTGCGCCGGTTGGCTCCATCGCCGACATCCAGCGCACGTTCGAATTCCGGGCCGCGGTTGAGGGCGAAGCCGCCTATCTTGCCGCCGAACGGCGGACGGATGCCGACCTCAAGGAATTGCAGGACTCTCTGACCGAGCTGGACCGCTGCATCGCGGAAGGCGAACTCGGCGTGGCAGCGGACGAAATCTTCCATGTCGCCGTCTGCAACGCCGCTGACAACAAGTACTTCGTTGCCGCACGCTCCTCCATGAAATCCAACATCCTGACCGGCATGAACCTGACCCGGAACCTGTCGCTGACAAAACCGCAGGACCGGATGAAGCTGGTCCAGTCCGAACACTACGACATCTTCAACGCGATCGAGGCGCGCGACCGGGAAGCGGCACGGCAGGCAATGCGCGATCACGTCGAAAACGCCCGCAAACGCATTTTTGAAGGTGGGTGAACGTCCCCCTTCCCCGTTGCCAAAAAGTTCACACATTCATTGTGTTACATTTCCCTGTCGTAAGGGTAGCCGAAGGAACGGTCATCCCAGTGAGGAAGAACGAAACGGTCTGCGAAGCACTTGCAACGTGAAGGGTCTGCAATGTCGAAAGCTGCAAGTCTGACGCTGCGATTTGCCAGAAGAACCCTTGTTTTCCTGTTTGCCGTATTCATCCTCCCCGCGCTGCTGCACCTTGGCGTCTGGAGCCTGAAGGACCGCCCGCAGGGCTGGCGCTACGCGAGTTGGGCAAGTGCGGGTATCCTTCCGGAAAAGCCACCGGTGAACCAGGCGGAAATCTACGTTCTGACCGCCCGCACGGGAGGCATGAAGGGCGCGTTTGCGACGCACTCCTGGCTGGTACTCAAGCCCAGGGGCGCAGAGCGGTATGACCGCTACGATGTTGTCGGATGGGGCACGCCCGTCAGGAAGAATGCCTATGACGCCGACGGGCACTGGTACTCCAACAAACCCGTCATCAACTATCGTCTGGTCGGAGCCAGAGCCGAAGAACTCCTGCCAATGGTGGAGAGCGCCATCGAAGGATATCGCTGGCGCGAGCGCGGCGACTACACGATCTGGCCGGGTCCGAATTCGAATACCTTCGTGGAGACCGTTCTGCAGCAGGTCCCTGCCCTCGCTGCGGCGACACCCAGCACTGCGGTCGGACGCGATTTTCCCGCAGACGGCAGATGGATAGGTCACCGGGATGATGGAGCCTTCTTCGCCACGGCCGGAGGCTATTTCGGATTTGTGATCGGCGGAAATGCCGGGCTGGAACTCAACTTTCTGGGGCTCGTCGCCGGGATCAATCCGGCCGCCGCACGGATCTCGATCCCTGCATTCGGCGCGCTGGACTTTACCAGTCAAACCAGGCCTTCCCTCTGAAATTCATCAGCGTCAGCCGGTCATCGAACGCGGTCGCACCGGACTGTCCTGCGTGTCCGTGGCACGTTTCGGCGTGGCGGAAACGCCGGGCACAAGGTTCGCCGGGATGCCCGCATCACCCAGTCGTTTCAGGTCCGCGCGCGTGTCTTCACAGGAGACGGGGTCACCGGATTTCAGGCGCACGACATGCTTGCCCTGGCGTGCAAGCAACACCATGCGATCCCGGATATCCTTGTCAGCGCTGTCGGGATCGCCCTTGCGCCCGACCAGCATGCGCTTGGCCTCGCGGCGGGCCAGCTCCAGGACAGTGTCATCCACCTGATCGTCGAACAGGATGACATCGGCGGATTGCAACGTCCTCATGGCCTTGAGCGTGAGATGTTCCGCGTCTCCCGGCCCGGCTCCGACGATCGTCACACGACCGGGAGAAGCCGCCCCGGCCTCGTCCAGCAATACGTCAATCACGCGCGCATCCTCGGTGTCCGGAACGCAGCGCGACGAAAAGGCCAGATCGGTGAAGCCTTCCCAGAACCTGCGGCGTTCAGAACCTGCTGAGAGGGTCGCCAGAACGCTTGCCCGCACGCGCCCGGCAAGCGCAGCCCAGTCACGCAGGCTGATTGGCAAAAGCGTTTCGACGCGGCGCCGAATGGCTTGTCCGAGGATGGGCGCGACGCCATTGGTCGAGATTCCGATCACCACCGAAGACCGATTGACGATCGAGCCGAACTGAAATTCGCAAAAGGCAGGCCTGTCGATCACATTGACCGGAACCCCCGCCGCCCGGGCTGCGCAATAAAACGCCTGCGCCTCACCATCGCTGACCGCGTCGCCGATAGCCAGCGCAGCGCCTTCAAAGCAATCCGCACTCCAGACCCGTTGGTGATGCACAAAGCTGCCCTTGACGCTGCCCGCGGACAAGAGCGTGGCAAACACTTCATCAAGGCTGTCTGCAAAGACATGCACCTCGGCCCCGGCGGCTGCGAGAAGTTCTGCCTTCCAGGCAGCGCCATCAGTTCCGCCTGCAAGGACGACCTTGCGCCCCTTGAGCGGGAAGAACAGCGGCAAGCTCGCGAGCGCTTCCACGCGTGCCGACCGGCGGCGTCTGGAGGTTTTAGCCGGCGCGTGCAATCTGGGCCTCATCAGAGGTCTCCTTGAAGCTTTGATCAAGAATTGACTGGATTTCCGAACGGCAGGATCCGCAATTGGTTCCGGCCTTCAGACACGCGCCGACGGCCTTGACGGTCGTGGCGCCTTGTTCAGCGGCGGCGGCGATTTCATGGCAGCCCACCTGAAAGCAGGAGCAGACGATGGCGCCCTTGTCGGGCATGTCGGCGGGTGGGCGTCCGGCAAGAACAGCGAGGCGGTCTTCGCGTGTGGTTGCCGGTGCCGCCAAAAGTTCGCAGGCCCATTGCCGCGATACGGAAACAGGTTCCGGCCCGAAGAAAAAGACACCGGCAAGCGTGTCGCCGACCCAGCCGGCAACGCGTTGAAGCCCGAGGCTTGCGTCTTCGAAACTCAGCAATTCTGCGTCTTTGCCGATAAGTGACTGCACGAGACCGGTGATGTCATCCTCTGACTTTCCCGCAAGTTCGAGACGCCATCCGCCATGAGCCGGTGCGAGTGCCCAATAGCATGTCTGGAGATCAGCAGGCTTTTCGCGCAAGACGGCAAACCCGTACCAATCGCAGCTGAGTTTTTGCAGGGAAACCGGGGTGAATTTCGAACCAGGCTGACCGGAGACCGGATCGACTTCGGAGCCGACAACCGCGTCGACCCGCCCCTTCGACGCGAACTGGTCGGTCCAGTGCATGGGAACGAAAACCGACCCCTTGCGCGCGCGCTCACTCACCTGGGCCCGGACAATTGCCGACCCATGCGGGCTCTTCACTTCAACAAGATCCGCCGCCGCGATGCCGGTCGCCGCCGCGTCCTCCGGATGCAGTTCAGCGAATGGTTCTGCGATATGGGACGAAAGCCGCGGCGTTTTACCCGTGCGCGTCATCGTGTGCCACTGGTCGCGGATCCTGCCGGTGTTTAGAACGAAGGGATAGCGTCTTCCAAGGACCGCCGGCACGGTCTGCGTGACCGCAACAAAAGAGGCCTTGCGGTCGGCGGTGTAAAACCCGCCTGCTGCAAAGAAACGCGTTGTCTTTCTGCCTTCACCCTCTTTTTGCGGCCATTGAAACGGCTGCATCGTATCGAATTCGGACCTGGAAAGATCACTATAGGCGCTGATATCGAAATCGCGCGCACCTTCATTCCGGTAACCCGACAGCCCGGCATGTTCGCGGAAGATCGCTGATGGGCCGTCATAGTCGAATGCATGCTTGATGCCCATCCGGCGCGCGACTTCGCAAATCTGCCACCAATCGGGCCTGGCATCGCCCGGGGGCAACTGAAAGGGTGTCTGCCTGGAAACTCTGCGCTCTGAATTCGTGACCGTGCCGTCCTTCTCGCCCCAGGCGGCAGCGGGCAAAAGAACGTCTGCATAAGCGACGGTGTCGACGGCATGCGAGACATCTGAAACGACGACGAAAGGACACGCTTCAAGTGCGGACGCGACGCCATCCGCGTCCGGCAAACTGTCCACCGGGTTGGTCGACATGATCCAGATCGCCTTGATCCGGCCGTCCCCGACCGCCTCGAACATGTCAACGGCTTTCAGCCCCTGTCTTTCCGCAATCACCGGGCTGTTCCAGAAGGACTGCACAATCGCGCGGTGGTCCGGATTCTCGATGGCCATGTGAGCCGCCAGCATGTTGGCAAGCCCGCCAACTTCGCGCCCGCCCATGGCGTTGGGCTGGCCGGTTGCCGAGAATGGCCCCATGCCGGGGCACCCGATACGCCCGGTTGCCAGATGCGTGTTGATGATCGCGTTGACCTTGTCCGTCCCGTTGACCGACTGGTTGACGCCCTGGCTGTAGACGGTGACCGTTTTCGGCGTGCGGGCCACCATGGTGTAGAACGTTGCCAGATCATGCGGGGTCAGCCCCGTTTCGTCGGCAATCCGGTTGATTTCGCAGGGCCCTGCTGCCGCAAGTGCGGCTTCGAAACCGTTCGTGTGCATTTCGATATAGGACCGGTCAAGCGCATCGGTGTCGGCGAGAAAGGCCAGCAGACCGTTGAACAAAGCAACATCCGTGTCCGGTTTCAGGGCGAGATGCAGGTCGGCGATGGCGCAGGTCGCGGTTTCGCGCGGATCAACCACGACCACGCGCATGTGCGGGTTTTCGGCCTTCGCCGCCTCGACCCGTTGAAACAGCACCGGATGACACCAGGCCAGGTTGGACCCGACCAGAACCAGCAGATCGCAACTTTCCAGATCCTCGTAGGTTCCCGGCACGGTGTCGGAGCCGAAAGCACGCCTGTGCCCGGCAACCGAAGACGCCATGCAGAGGCGCGAGTTCGTGTCGATATTCGCCGAGCCGATGAAGCCCTTCATCAGCTTGTTGGCGACGTAGTAGTCCTCTGTGAGGATCTGGCCCGAGACATAGAAGGCAACGCTGTCGGGGCCGTGATCGCGGATCGCTTTCGAAAACGTTTCGGCGACAAGGTCGAGCGCCGCCGGCCAGTCGGCCTGTTTCCCGCCAATTTGCGGATGAAGGATCCTGTCGTCCAGGGACAGCGTCTCGCCGAGGGACGACCCCTTGGAACAAAGCCGCCCGAAATTCGCCGGATGTTCCGGATCGCCCTTGATGTCGACCGATCCGTCCGGCCGGGGCGTCGCGAGAACGCCGCAGCCGACACCGCAATAGGGGCAGGTGGTCTTGACCGTTTTAGTGTTTGTGAAAGCGGTCACCCTGCCCTCCTTGTTGTTTCCTCTCCAGACCCGGACGTCTCGTTTTTTTGCTCAAGCGCCATCTTCCGGTCTTTCCTTCATCCGGCCCGGCGGGCCAGATCGTCGGCGGCAAGCAACACCTTGCCGTTTTCCACGCGCGCCGCCGTCACCGGAACGGAGCCCTCGTCAGCACCGCGCGCGAGGCCGGTCGCCAGATCGAAGACCCAGTTGTGCAGCGGGCATGTGACGGAAGACCCGTGCACGATGCCCTGACTGAGGGGCCCGCCCTTGTGCGGACAGCGGTCATCCAGGGCGAAGACCTCGTCATCGACGGTTCGGAACACGGCAATGCAGCCGCGATCGGTCTTGACTACGCGTGCGCCTTCCCGCGGAATGTCGGCCAGATCTCCGATCGCCACCCAGTTTCTCGTTTCCGCGTTCATTCGGCTGCCTCCGCCTGCAGGATCGCCATGGGCTTGAATTCATGCTTGTCCTTGCCGGATACACGCTCGGACCACGGATCAACCTGTGCAAATTTCTGGCTGAAGACGAAGCGGTCGAAGAAGGCCTTCCTCTTGTCTTCATCGTCCATGATCTGGCTGCGGATCTCGTCGTAGCCGATCCGCTTCGCCCACTTGTAGATCCGCTCCAGGTAATGTCCCTGCTCGCGGTACATCTGCGTGAGTGCAACGACGTGCTCGAGCGCCTCTTCTTCAGTCCGGACGAGACCCAGCACCTCGGTGCCCTTGATATCGAGGCCCGCCGCACCGGCGAAATGGATCTCGTAGCCACTGTCGACACAGATGATGCCGATGTCCTTGCAGGTGGCTTCCGCGCAGTTCCGCGGACAGCCGGAGACGGCGAGCTTGAGCTTGGCCGGTGTCCAGGACCCCCACATGAACTTCTCGATCTTGATGCCGAGACCAGTGGAATCCTGGGTTCCGAACCGGCACCAGTCTGACCCGACGCATGTCTTCACCGTCCGCAGACCCTTTGCATAGGCCTGGCCGGAGACGAAGCCGGCCTTGCCGAGATCCGCCCAGACGGCCGGAAGGTCTTCCTTCTTGATGCCGAGCATGTCGATACGCTGACCACCCGTGCACTTGACCGCCGGGATGTTGAACTTGTCGACAACATCGGCAATCGCCCGCAATTCCTTGGAGGACGTCATGCCGCCCCACATGCGCGGGACGACGGAATAGGTTCCGTCCTTCTGGATGTTGGCGTGAACACGCTCGTTGATGAACCGCGACTGGTAATCGTCGGCATATTCGTCCGGCCAGTCGCTGACGAGGTAATAGTTCAGCGCCGGACGGCATTTCGCGCACCCGCCCGAGGACGTCCATTCCAGCTCCTGCATGACCGCGGGAATGGTCTTCAACTGCTTGGATTTGATAAGCCGGCGCACTTCGCTGTGACCCAGATGCGTGCAGCCGCACATGGGTGTCACCGCAGCCGGATTGTAGGCATCGCCGAGCGTCACCTGCATCAGTTGCTCGACAAGCCCTGTGCAGGTTCCGCAGGATGCGGACGCCTTTGTATGCGCCCTGACATCATCGAGCGATGTCAGTCCCTTCTCGGTGATCGCGTTGACAATCTTGCCCTTGCATACGCCGTTGCAGCCGCAGATTTCCGCATCATCCGGCAAGGCTGCAACGGCCGCCGTAGGGTCCAGGGGGGCACCCCCCTGATACGCCTGGCCGAAGATCAGTGTCTCGCGCATTTCGGAGACATCCGACTGTTTTTTCAGGAGATCGAAGAACCAGGGACCATCGGCGGTTTCCCCGTAAAGAACCGCACCGATGATCCTGTTGTCCTTCAGCACAAGTCGCTTGTAGACCCCGGCGGCCGCATCGCGAAGGACGATTTCCTCACGATCCTCGCCTTCGGCGAAATCGCCAGCGGAATAAAGATCGACACCTGTCACCTTCAACTTGGTCGCGGTCACGGACCCGGTGTATTCCGCTGTGCCGCCCAGTAGGTTGTCCGCGATGACTTCCGCCATTTCGTAGAGCGGGGCGACCAGTCCGTAGCACATGCCGCGATGTTCAACACACTCCCCGAGCGCATAGATATCAGGGTCATTGGTGCGCATGTCGTCGCCGACCTGAACACCACGCCCGACATCGAGCGAGACGGATTTGGCAAGATCGGAAGACGGACGGATGCCCACCGCCATAACGATGATCGACGCGTCGATTTCGGTGCCGTCGTCCAGCCGGATGCCTTTCACCCGTCCCGAGCCGTCATCGAGGATTTCATGGCTGTTGGCCTTTGTGCGGACCTCGATGCCACGGCGCTTGAATTCCTCTTCAAGAAGAAAACCGGCAGCCGGGTCAAGCTGGCGCTCCATAAGGGTGGGCATCAGGTGCAGCACCGTTACATCCATGCCCTGCATCTTCAGACCGGCGGCTGCTTCCAGACCAAGAAGGCCGCCGCCGATCACGACGGCCCGTCCGCCACCTTTGGCGGCTTCCAGCATCTTCTCCACGTCGTCCAGATCGCGGTATGTCAGGACACCGTCAAGGTCCTTGCCCGGAAGAGGGATGATGAACGGGTTCGATCCCGTCGCGATCACCAGTTTGTCGTAGTGTGCGCTGACACCGTTTTCGGCAGTCACCGTTTTCGCGGTCCGGTCGATCTCCGAAACCTTTGCCGACTTGTGCAGGGTGACCCCGTTTTCGCCGTACCAGTCATCACCATGGGTGATGATGTCCTCATAGGCTTTTTCACCGGAGAGTACCGGAGACAGCATGAGCCGGTTGTAGTTCACCCTCGGCTCGGCATTGAAAATGGTGACGTCGTAAGCGTCCCTGTCCTTTTCAAACAGGTATTCCAGCATCCGTCCCGGCGCCATCCCGTTTCCGATGACGACAAGTTTCTTCTTTTCCATCGGTCTACTCCGCGGCCTCCACATTTGAATAGGCAGCTTCGATCATCACGTTCGAGAGCACGGCATAGGCTGTGCTCCATGCGGTTCTGGTTGCATCGTCAAAGTCGTCTCCGAGACCCTGTTCAAGGGTCCAGATCAGAGCCGCACCAACAGGTGGGTAATGGGAGGGCGTTACTCCGTAGTCCACGTGCCTGACCGCAAGTGTCTTTGCGGCCGGCAAGACCGCATCGAAGTCCGAGAGCCCGTTCACGACCACGCCAAGCGTGGTCATCAGCTTGCGACCCTGCTGCTCGATATCGGACGTGAAGAGCGGCTTGATTTCAGGGGCAATCTCGAAAAGCCTGCCGTAGAAAAGCTCGGCTGCCTTGTCGGATATCGGAACGACCTTTGCGAACGAGGCCTGCACGAGCTGGATCTGATCTGGCGTCATGTCTGGTTTCACTCCTGCGTTCACTCGGCCGCTTCGACGGCCGCCTTCTGGCGGGCCATGCGCGCAGCACGCTTTTCCTGGATGGACTTGAGTTGCTCTTCGCTGGGGTCTGCACCGCCTTCATAGGCTTCCAGGAAGTCCAGCAACTCTTCGCGATAGGCGTAGTAGTCCGGGTGAGCGAGCAGCTCCTTGCGCGAACGCGGGCGCGGCAGGTCGACATCCATGATGTTGCCGATCCGCGCGTTCGGCCCGTTCGACATCATCACGACCCGGTCCGCGAGAAGGATCGCCTCATCGACGTCATGGGTGACGCAGATGGCTGTCACCTGCGTCCGCTTCCAAACATCCATCAGGACGTCCTGAAGCTCCCAGCGGGTCAGACTGTCGAGCATCCCGAAGGGTTCGTCCAGAAGCAGGAGCTTCGGCGACAACGCGAAGGCGCGCGCAATACCGACACGCTGTTTCATGCCGTTCGAAAGATCCGCCGCTGCCTTCTGCATGGCATCGGCAAGACCCACCTTCGACAGGTAGTATTCGATAACATCCCGCTTTTCGGACTTGGACGCGTCGGGATAGACCTTGTCGACGCCAAGCGCGACATTCTCGTAGGCGGTCAGCCAGGGCATCAGGCTTGGCGCCTGGAACACAACTGCGCGGTCCGGTCCGGCCTGGGTGATATGCGTTCCGTCAAGGATGATTGCGCCTTCCGTGATCGGGTTGAGCCCCGCGACCATGGAGAGCACCGTCGACTTGCCGCAGCCGGAATGGCCAATCAGCGTTATGAATTCGCCCTTGTTCATTTTCAGGTCGAAACCGTCGACGACGGTGAGCGGCCCCTTGGGCGTCGGATAAACCTTCTTGAGCTGCGAAAACTCGAGGAAACGATTGTCCTTCACGCTTTCGGCGGCGCGCTCGTAAGCGGACGGCAGCTTGTCGTCCTTGGGCATCCGCTGCGTGATCGGCACGATGTTCGGCAGAACGATGTCGCGTTCCATATCCGCTCCGCGCTCCGCGCCGACGGCCATCAGATACTCGGTGATATCCGCTCTCAATTTGATGAAATCGTCATCATGATTGAGTTCACCGCGATCCCGCGGACGCTTGAACGGCACCGCGAATTCCGGACCGAGCGTTGCCTTTGCACCGGGCTTCAGCGGGATGATCCGGTCGGCGAGCAGAATGGCCTCGTCGACGTCGTTGGTAATCAGGACAATCGTCTTCTTTTCCTGCTCGCAGATCGCCGCGAACTCGTCCTGCAGTTTGGAACGTGTCAGGGCGTCGAGCGCCGACAGCGGTTCGTCGAGCAACAGGAGTTCGGGCTGCATGGCGAGCGCCCGTGCAACGGCCACCCGCTGGCGCATTCCGCCGGAGAGTTCCGCCGGCTTGCGGTCCCTTGCATGGGCGAGCCCGACCATCTCGATATACTTGTCGCAGATGGCCTTGCGCTCCTTGGCGGACTTCCTCCTGAAGACCGTGTCGACGGCCAGCGCCACGTTACCTGTCACCGATAGCCATGGCATCAGGGAGTAGGACTGGAACACCACGCCCCGGTCCGGGCTCGGTCCGTCGATCTCTTTTCCCTTGAAGATCACCCCGCCCTGATCGGGCTCGATCAGGCCGGCGAGCAGGGAAATGAGCGTGGTCTTGCCGGTGCCGGAAAACCCGACAATGGCAATGAACTCGCCCTCTTCCACCTTCAGGTTGATGTCGTCCAGGACGTCCGTACGGTTCGCACCTTCGCCGTAGGACTTGGAGACACCGGATATTTCCAGAAAGGACATACCTGTCTCCTTAGCGGTTGGCGCTGAACGTGAATGCGCGCTGCAGGGCGAACATAAGACGGTCGAGCATGAAACCGATGAGACCGATGGTCAGAACCGCCACCATGATCTTGGCGAGCGACTGGGAAGATCCGTTCTGGAACTCGTCCCAGACGAACTTGCCGAGGCCCGGGTTCTGCGCAAGCATCTCCGCGGCGATCAGAACCATCCAGCCCACACCCAGGGACAGGCGCAGCCCTGTGAAGATCAGCGGCAGGGACGACGGCAGCACGAGCTTGGTGACGGTCTTCCAGGTCGGCAGTTGCAGGACACGTCCGACATTCATCAGATCCTTGTCCACCGAGGCCACACCGAGTGCTGTGTTGATCAACGTCGGCCACATGGAACAGAGGGTCACGGTCACGGCCGAAATCAGGAGGGACTTGGACAGCCAGTCATAGGGATTGGCATAGGTGGCCGACACGATCATCGTGACGATCGGCAGCCACGCCAGCGGCGACACCGGTTTGAAAATCTGGATCAGCGGATTGATCGCGCCATTGAAGGATCTGGATAGACCGGAGGCGATCCCAAGCGGCACAGCGATGATCGTCGCGATCAGGAAACCCAGGCCAACGGTTTTGAGCGACGTGCCGATCTGGTCGATATAGGTCGGCTTGCCGGTGTAGTTCCGCCACTTGATCTTGTCGGTCTTGCCTTCCGCCTCGAATTTTGCGTTGCGCGTATCCTGCCGCTCATAGAATGCGGCCGCCTTCTCGCGTTCGCGCACATGGTCGTCCCACAGGTTGATTGCCTGGCTCCAGACCGCTGCAGGACCTGGAACCGCGCCGAGCGATGTCTGCACTTGCGGCGCGAGCGCACCCCACAGCACCAGGAACGCCGCGATGCCGAGGAGCGGGATCAGAAGCACGCGTTTCAGTTCACCCAGCTGCTCCTTGGGGCTGTCGCCCGCCGCGATTTTCATCAGCGGCACGAGCCAGGAGAACCCGAGCGCATCCAGCCAGCCGCCGGTCTTGTTGATCCAGGTGAAGAGTTTTTCTTTCCGGGCGGCCCGGGCGAGATCCGGAGATCCGGCGGTGTCGGCATTGGCCATGGGGTGCGTCCATTGTTCTTGAATTGGAATTTCAGAAGCGAAGCAGCGGACGAACGCCCGCTGCTTCCTGGGTCCGGCTTAGCCGCCGACGACTTCGCTGCCGTCAACGATCTGCTTGCCTTTCAGGCCGATCGGCAGGCTGTCGATATAGGCGTTCGGCTGTTTGCCGTCATAGGGAATGCCGTCGATGATGTCGGCAGCCGGGGTCGGTGCACGGTAGCCATCGGACTCCCACGGGAAGTCCTCTTCCGCCACATGACCTTCCTCGACCAGCAAGCGTGCAGCCTTCAGGTAGGTTTCCGGCAGATAGACGGACTTGGCGACTTCGTCATACCAGCTGTCCGGCTTGTGCTCCGGGATCTGTCCCCAGCGGCGCATTTGCGTCAGGTACCAGACCGCGTCGGAGTAGTACGGGTAGGTCGCGTAGTAGCGGTAGAACACGTTGAAGTCCGGGATCTCGCGCTTGTCGCCTTTTTCGAACTCGAACGTTCCGGTCATGGAGTTCGCGATGACCTCGGCATCGGCACCGACATATTCGGACCGAGCCAGCATCTCCACAGCTTCCATGCGGTTCGCATTGTCGTTCTCATCGAGCCACTTGGCCGCACGGATCAGGGCCTTGGTGATGGCGAGGGTGGTGTTCGGGTTCTCTTCGGTGAATTCCTTGGTCAGGCCGAACACCTTCTCCGGGTTGTTCTTCCAGATCTGGTAGTCCGTGATGACCGGTACGCCGATCCCCTTGAAGACCGCCTGCTGGTTCCACGGCTCACCAACGCAATAGCCGTAGATCGTTCCGGCTTCGAGCGTCGCCGGCATCTGCGGCGGCGGCGTTACGGACAGCAGGGCCTCGCCCTGGATCTGACCTGAAATATCGGTTTTGGAATAAAAGCCCGGGTGAATGTCTCCGGAAGCCAGCCAGTAGCGCAGCTCGTAGTTATGGGTCGAGACCGGGAAGACCATGCCCATGTTGAACGGCTTGCCTTCGTCGATGAACTGGTCGACGACCGGTTTCAGGGCTGATGCCTTGATCGGGTGAACAGGCTTGCCGTCGGGCTGCATTTCGATATGCGGCTTCATCATTTCCCAGATCTCGTTGGAAACGGTGATGCCGTTGCCGTTGAGGTCCATGGAGAACGGCGTGACGATGTGCGCCTTGGTGCCGAAGCCGATCGTTGCTGCAAGCGGCTGACCGGCAAGCATGTGAGCGCCGTCCAGTTCGCCGGTGATGACGCGGTCCAGAAGCACTTTCCAGTTGGCTTGCGGCTCGAGCGTGACGAAGAGGCCTTCTTCTTCGAAATAGCCAAGCTCGTAGGCGACTGCCAGCGGTGCCATATCGGTGAGCTTGATGAAGCCGAAGGTCAGTTCGTCCTTCTCGACATCCAGCATTTCCGCAAATGCGGACGAGGCCGGCACGAAGGCTGTTGCGGCCATCAGGGCCCCCAACGCCAGCCGGCGGGTCATCTGGAATTTCTTTGTGTTCGTCACGTCCTGTTCCCTCTTGTCTTCAGCGCCCTTTTGAGGACGCCAGCTCAAATTGAAAAAGCCGCCGTCTTGGTCTGCGAAAGGGAGGAGAGGTGCAGACCAGAACGGCGGCTTTGCCTGGGCGTCCGTCAATGGACGCGATATGATTTAGGCCAGCGTCGGCCACGAGATGTAGAAAGCACGAAGCGTGCCAACTCAGCAGAAACACCATTTCTTTTTATTTTTTATATCCTTAGACATGCGCCCAAAATTGCAGCACGGCACCGGATGCACGAATTGTTGGCTGCGACTTGAGGCAAGTGACAGTTTTTTGTGCAGCGCACACACTTGAAAGCACACGCGCCGGACGCTCAGCCCAAGCACCTGTCATGCCGGCACACTGTCAAAAAGCCGGATCGATTTTTCCGGCGGCAAAACCTCAATCTGCAGGGCGTCCCGGTAGAGTGCCGGCGAGAAAATGGTGCGGACGTCAGCCTCGCCCTCGGCGGAATAGTCGGCCTGGCCCCACCTGACCATCTGATCGTAGAACCATTTTCCGTGCGCGGGGGACGGAGCTGCTGCCAATCCTCCGGAAAACTTAAGGAAGTCGGGACGCGCGACTGATGTTGTCGCGCCGAAGCGCACATTGCCGCTCAAGGCCGGCCGGCAGAGATCCGGCACACAGGCAAGGTAATCAGGCCCGGCAAGCAAGCTGGTCAATTGTTCGGAATTCGCCGGGTCGGCGCACCAGTCGGCTGCGCACGACATGGCGCGCATCAGCGCGGCCAGCGTTTCCGGGCTCGAGTGCGCCCATTTTCGCGTCACGCCGAGAACCTTTTCAGGGCTGTCCGGCCAGATGGCCTGCTTGTAGGTGACGATCCGGCCTGTCCCCGCAACAACGGCAGCCGTGTTCCACGGCTCCCCGACGCAGTAACCGTCCAATTGCCCTGCCGCGAGCGCGTCGGCCATCAATTGTGGCGGCAGAACCGTGATTTCGACATCCTTGTCGGGATCGATACCCGCAGCGGCGAGCCAGTAGCGCAATTCGTAGGCGTGACCGGAAAAAGGATGAACCACTCCGAACCGCAAAGGAGTTCCGGCATTTTCACCACGCCGGGCAACCGCTTTTGCCAAGGCTTTCCCGGTCGAGGCCGGATCGCCGTTCCGGTCTGCCCCCAATTCCGACATGACCTGCCAGAGCGCGGTCGAAACGGTGATTGCATTGCCGCCAAGCCCCAGGATCATGGGGGCGAGCATGGGAACCGCGAGGCTGGTCAGGTTCAGACTTGCGGCAATCGGCATCGGCGCGAGCATGTGCGCCACGTCGAAATGTCCGACGGCAACCCGGTCGCGGATATTGGCCCAGGAAGTTTCGCGCACCAGCTTCAGCGCGATCCCTTCTTCCTCGGCGAACCCGATCTCCTTGGCGGCGACAAGAACCGCGCTGTCCAGAAGTGGAATGAAGCCTGCAAATACGGGTGTCAGCTGCCCCACGACGTTCCTCCGATTTCCGACTTGGCCGCCTCTCCCCGGCAAGAATTGTGTTTTGTCATGTTCAGTCTCCCAGCAAGCCGCTGGCGATGACGAGGCTTTGGGCCACATCGATGATCTTCCGGCTCTGGTTCATCGCGGTCCGCCGTAAAAGATCGTAAGCCGCCTGTTCGGACAGCCCTTTCGATTTCATCAGGATACCTTTCGCACGGTCGATGGTTTTCCGGTCTGCCAGCTCCGTGCGCGCATCCTCCAGCTCCTTGGAGAGTTTGGAGAACGCGTTGAAGCGGCTGACGGCCATATCGAGAATAGGCTTGACGCGCTCGCGTTTGAGACCGTCGACCACATAGGCGGATACGCCCGCGTCCACAGCCGCTTCGATCGACTGGCTGTCGGCCTTGTCCACGAACATGGCAACCGGCCGTCTGACCGCGCGTGAAACCTGGAACATGTGCTCCAGCTGATCGCGATTGGGGTTTTCCAGATCGATAACGATCACATCAGGATTGATTTCAGAGATCTGGCGGACAAGCCCGTCCATGTTGTGAACGAGAAGAACCTCATCATGTCCGGCATCGCGCAGCCCCTCTTCGATGATGGACGCCCTGATCTTGTTGTCATCGATGACGAGGATCGAAATTCCGCTACTCATGCCCGCATTATGCGCAGAGCTATTTTTTGTGCAATAATTTTGTTGCAGTGCAATAGAAATTCATAATCGCTGTCAACATGACAGCAACCGCTCCCCGTTGTCGGGAGAGCGGAAAATCAACGGAAACACGCGATTAGTATTGAAAAAAGGCTCAAGGGAGGATTGATCCTCACCCCAAAGCCCCGAAACAGCACCGTCAGGTAATCACATCCGGACCGGACCGGTTCAGTTGTGAAATCCCTGAAATTTCGTGCGCTGCCGCAATCACCGGCGCAAGCGCCGTCTGAACGTCC
This sequence comes from Roseibium sp. MMSF_3412, assembly GCF_030733265.1. GTDB lineage: Bacteria > Pseudomonadota > Alphaproteobacteria > Rhizobiales > Stappiaceae > Roseibium. Next base: position 319,386 of record NZ_JASHJI010000002.1, read on the forward strand.
TGGTCCAGTTTACCCGGATCTGTCTCCAGCTGTTCTATGTAGAGCCGCAAGGTCGCCCCTTCGGTTCCGGTCCCCGATAGCCTGAAGACCGCACGCGCGCCATTGGTGAAGCGGATGCGCAGTCCCTGATTGCTGCTTTTCGACCCGTCAATCGGGTCTTCATAGGCAAAACTGTCGGCCGCCTCGACAGTCAGTCCCGCAACCGTCTGACCGGCAAGGGAACTCAGTTGACCGGTCACGCGGTCCATCAATGCGGTCGCAGCATCCTTCGGCAAGGCCTCGAAATCGTGCCGGGAGTAATAGTTCCGGCCATATTTCTTCCAATGATCCTGTACCAGTTCGGCAACGGAACACTTCCTGGACGCCAGGATGTTCAGCCACAACAGAACGGCCCAGAGACCGTCCTTCTCGCGTACGTGGTTGGAGCCTGTTCCGAAGCTCTCCTCGCCGCAGATCGTCGCCCGTCCGGCATCCAGCAGGTTGCCGAAGAACTTCCAGCCGGTCGGCGTTTCAAAACACTCGATGCCCAGGTCCGCGGCAACCCTGTCGGCAGCAGCGCTGGTTGGCATCGAACGGGCGACACCGGCAATGCCCTTTGCATATCCGGGTGCCAGATGCGCGTTCGCCGTCAGGACGGCAAGACTGTCCGAGGGCGAGACGTAGAAATTCCGGCCGAGGATCATGTTCCGGTCGCCGTCACCGTCCGAAGCAGCCCCGAAATCCGGCCCGTCGTCGCTCATCAGTTCGGCCATCAGTTCCTTGGCCCAGGCCGGGTTCGGATCCGGGTGCCCGCCACCGAAGTCGACCGAAGGCACCGCATTGATCGCGCTTCCTTCCGGAGCGCCCAAAGCCCCTTCCAGGATCGCCTTTGCGTAAGGACCGGTAATCGCATGCATCGCATCGAATCGAACCCGGAAACCGGATGCAATAAGCGCGCGGATTGCCTCGAAGTCGAAAAGCTCTTTCATGAGGGCTTTGTAATCCGCCACTGGATCGACAATTGTGAGGATCATTCCGCCGATCTTCTGGTTCCCGATGCGTTCAAGGTCTGCATCCGGCGTCTCAACCGTCACGTATTGGGAGATCGTTTTCGTCGCCTCAAAGATGGCTTCGGTCACCCCCTCCGGCGCCGGTCCGCCGTTCGGAATATTGAACTTGAGGCCAAAATCCTCGTCGATCCCACCCGGATTATGGCTCGCGGACAGGATCAGTCCGCCATCGGTCCCATTTTTGCGGATTAGATGGGATGCGGCCGGCGTCGACAGGAGCCCGCCCCGCCCTGCTATGACCCTTTCCGCTCCGTTCGCCGCCGCCATGCGCAGGATTGTCTGGATCGCTTCGGCATTGAAATAGCGGCCATCGCCGCCGACCACGAATGTCTTGCCCGCCGCACCGCCGATCGCCTCGAACACGGACTGAACGAAGTTTTCAAGATAGTGCGGTTCCATGAAGACACGGGTCTTCTTGCGCAAACCGGACGTTCCGGGCTTTTGTCCGTCAATCGGATTTGTTGCAACCACTTTGATATCCATGTCAGTCGTCTCCGTCCGGATAAATGTTCGCGCGTCCGGCAGCCTGCATGAGCCCCGCCGTGTCGTTGAGTTCTGGAACCGCGCCGAGCGTTTCCAGTGATGCATCGTAGATGCGACGCCAGTTGGAATGTTCGTCGATCGTCCCCGGCAAATTCTGCGCCTCTTCTTCCTTGAGTATGTCGTCGAGCTGAACCGACGCCATGGCAACGGGCGCGTGCGCCAGCCGGTTATGTATGGCGGTGCCAGGTTCCGCTCCGTCCGGTACAAGGGCCGCGACTGAAGATCGGCGCTCTTCCCGCAACTGTCCGGCACCACCTGCATCCACCCAGCCAAGCCTTTGCCACCAGTCGATGTCCCGTCCCGCACAATAGCCATAAAGGGTCGGCGTATCATGCGTTGCGAAACACGCCAGACTGTGCGGGCGCAAATGCGCCGGATCGCGGAAAGACCCGTCGGCTTCTTTCTCGTATTGCAGAACGGAGTAACTGTATAAGCCGCGCGCGCTCAGCGCATCGCGGAATCCGTCCGGAACCAGCCCGAGATCCTCGCCGACCACAAGGCAGTCCGCGTAGTGGGCCTCGATCCCGACCAGCGCGAGCAATGTCTCGAAAGGCTGCTGAATATAGGCTCCGGGACTGCCATCGTCAGGGATCCAGAAACTCCGGTTCAGACCGAGCACGTGATCGATGCGGATGATACCTGCCGATCGCATTGACTGCCGAAGCACACTGCGCAAATTGTGGTGGTGCGTCTTTGCGCTCAGCGAGGGCGCGAACGCGGCCAGTTGCCAGTTCTGACCTTCGGGACTGAGATGGTCCGGAGGTGCGCCAAGCGAAACACCGGCCGCCAGGCTGTCCTGCCCCATCCACGCCTCGGCCCCGTCGCGGCGCGCGCCCACCGCGAGGTCGAGGTAGAGCCCCAAAGGCATGGCATGCGCACTTGAAATGCGCTCCAGCTGCACATTGGCAACCCATTGCAGCCACATGTGAAAATCGATCTCCCTCGGATCGGCGGTCGACTGTGTGCCCGTTTTCGGGTTCCTGATCGCATCGGGCCAGAGCTGCCAGGTCTCGCCATGCGTGACGGCCAGCGTTTCGTAAGTGGCGAAGAGATGCAGATCATCTCCGCCCGCCTGAACGAAATCCCGGAATCGCGCCCGGGAGCCCTCGTCCGCGTCCTGCGTGAACAGGGCGAAAAGATCTCTCAACAAAGGCTGCAACCGCGCCCGGAACTGCTGATAGTCGACCGAACGCGCGCCCCGATCGACCGTGTCGCGCACCCGGCCCACCAGTATCGCCGCGTTCGGGTTGTCTGCAAGACCGGGAATAGCGTCAGCTGCGATATGCAGCGTGTTCAGAAATCCGCGGTGCGATGGCGAATAGGGACTGGCGATATCGGTTGTCGACCAGCCCCAGTCATGGATCGGGTTGATGCCGAGAAAACCGGCTCCCTTTTCACCGAGTGTTCGGGCAAGGTTCGCCAGATCGGCATAGTCGCCCAAACCGAGATTGCGTTCCGACTTCAGACCGTAGAGTGCGGCGGTCACGCCCCAGGCGCGTTCGCGGCCAAAGCGCGACGCAAGCGAAGGTGTCTGCCGGGGAACGGCTGGAACAAGGGCCGTTTGCCTGTGCTCGCCGGATGTGACCGTCAGTTGGTAAACACCGACCTCCAGGGCAGGCAGGTCAACATGATGCTCGGCAAAACCTTGCACGATCACCTGTCCGTCTTCCGTGCAAAGTGACCAGTCACAGGCCTTCCGGACCGGAATGAGCACCCCATGTCCCGCCGTCACGACAAACTCGGGCGACACGATATGGGCGGCCTGCTCCGATTTCAGGAGTTCCAGGGCGTGTTCCGCGTCGCTCTCGGTTCCAGCTTCAATACGCATCGCCCGGAGCATTGCGCGCCGGGTGTCGTCGCTGGTCCGGTGCTCATTGCCCTGAAGGTCATGAAACGCCGGTAGCACCCCGCAGAGCTGTGCCAGTTCATGTAGTGCTGACCCGCTCATGGGCGTTCGCTCAATGCAATCAGGGCGAGGACCACGACCGATTGTCCCTGAACAAAAACAGTGTCCGGCCCTGCATCGGATTGTGGAAAGGCGTCTTCGACCGCGGTGTCGAGTTCGAGCCGCCAGAAGAAGCCATCGGGACAATCCGGAATGCGCGCCTCGAGGTCGTCATTGTCCCGGTTGAACAAGAGCAACAGAGTGTCGTGGACCTGGGCGTCTCGTGGGCATTCGCCCGATCCTCTGAGGACGAGGGCGAAAGACGACAGTCCCGGATCCCGCCAATCCAGCGGCCTGCAGTTGAAGTCGAGCCATTCGACATCGGGTTTTCTGTCAAGCTCCCGCGTCGCGCCGTGCAGGAACCGGGATTGCCTCAGGCTGGAATGGTCCTTGCGCAGCGCTGCAAGCCCTGCAACGAAATCGGCAAGCCCGTCGTCCCGGCTTTCCCAGTCGATCCAGCCAATCGGGTTGTCCTGGCAGTAGGCATTGTTGTTGCCGTTCTGGCTGTTGCCGATCTCGTCTCCTGCAAGCAGCATGGGCGTGCCTTGCGACAGGAACAGCGTTGCCAGCAGATTGCGTTGCCGGCGCGATCTGTTTGCCCTGATCAGGGGATCGTCGCTATCGCCCTCAACGCCGAAATTGTCACTGAAATTGGCGTTGTGGCCATCCCTGCCATCTTCGCCGTTGGCAAGGTTATGGCGTTGCGCATAGCGCGTCACATCGGCCAGCGTGAAACCGTCATGCGCCGTGATCAGATTGACGGAAGACGACGCCCGGCGGCTGTCACGGTCGAACTGGCTTGCCGAGCCAAGAACGCAGCCTGCCAGTTCCTGCGTGCTGTGATCGTCACCACGCCAGTAACGCCGGCTGGTGTCGCGGAAGCGGTCGTTCCACTCACCGAATTCAGGCGGGAAATGGCCGAGCTGATACCCACCCGGTCCAATGTCCCACGGCTCCGCTATGAGATGGACATCTGAAAGGATCGGGTCCTGCCGCAGAGCATCGAAAAATCCGCCATTCGGGTCGAAGCCATGCGCCTCCCGGCCAAGAGTCGTTGCCAGGTCAAAGCGGAAGCCGTCGACCCCCATGACCTCGACCCAGTAACGCAGACTGTCAAGGATCATCCTCAGCACAAAGGGATGAGAGGCATTGACGGTGTTGCCGGTTCCCGTGTCATTCACGTAGTAGCGGGACTGCCCCTGTATCAGCCGGTAGTAAGACGCATTGTCGATCCCGCGGAAACTGAGTGTCGGTCCCCTGTGGTCTCCTTCGGCGGTGTGATTGTAGACAACATCCAGGATCACCTCGATGCCCGCAGCGTGGAAGCGTTGCACCATGGCCCGGAACCCGGCCCGTCCTGCCGGCCCGTGATAGCGCGGTTCGGGCACGAAAAACCCGATCGTGTTGTAGCCCCAGTAGTTCCGCAGGCCCTTCCTTGCCAGGAAGGCATCGTCGACAAATGCATGAACGGGAAGAAGCTCGATGGAGGTGACGCCCAGTTTCTGCAGATGCTCGATCACCGCATCCGATGCAAGGCCCTCATAGGTTCCGCGCAGCTCTTCCGACACGTCCGCAAGTTGCTTCGTCAGCCCCTTCACGTGCGCTTCGTAGATCAGCATCTCGTCCGCCCGGCAGTGAGGCCGTTCCGTCTCGGGCACAAGCACTTCGGCCGCGCTCACCACCGCCTTCGGAACATAGGCGGCGCTGTCGAGCGAACTGAAGGAAAGATCGCCTGCCGGGTCGGAAGCGTCGAAACCAAGCAGGGCTTCATGTTGGCGGAACGCGCCCCTCAGTTCCCGTGTATAGGGGTCCAGAAGCAGCTTGTTCGGATTGAACCGGTGTCCATGCTCGGGAGCATACGGCCCGTGCACCCGATACCCGTAGAGGGCGCCGGGATGCAGGCCCGGCAGATAACCATGCCAGACCGGGCCACTGCGCTCCGGCAGTGTGATCCGCTGCGTTTCTCTCAAGCCATCATCGGAGAAGAGACACAGCTCCACTTTCTGTGCATTCGCCGAAAAGAGCGAAAAATTCGTGCCTTCGCCGTCAAAACGGGCACCGAGCCGGTTTGGCGAACCCGGCAGCATCCTTGTGCTCATTCAGCACCCTCGCTGCGGCTGTCAAAAAGGGACTGAAACAGTGCCTGATAGTCGGCGGCCGAGCTGTCCCAGCCGACCGGATGGCGCATGGCGTTGCGCATGACTGCAGCCCAGCGCTTGCGGTCCGCAAACAGAGAACAGGCACGGTCGATGGCATCTGAGAGTGCGCTCGCGGTCACGGGCGCGAATTGGAACCCGGTCGCGCATCCCGTCTTGATGGCGGCATCGTTGGCGTCAATCACCGTATCTGCGAGCCCGCCGGTGCGGGAGACGACCGGAAGGGTCCCGTAGCGCAGTCCGTAAAGCTGCGTGAGGCCGCAAGGTTCGAAACGCGACGGGATCAGGATCGCATCCGCCCCCGCCTGCATCAGATGAGAGAGCTTTTCGTCATAGCCGATGATTGCGCCGACGCTGCCCGCATGCGCGACCGCCGCTTTTCGAAAGGCATCTTCCAACTGGCCGTCACCACTGCCAAGGAGCGCCAGCCGTCCCCCTCGGCCAACCAGGGTCGGCAGGGCATCCAGAAGAAGGTCCAAGCCCTTCTGTTCCGTCAGGCGGCTGATGACGCAGAAGAGGGGCGCTTCCGGGTTCGAGGAAAGGCTGAACCGCTTTTCAAGCGCGGTCCGGTTGACCGTCTTCCGCTTGAGCGCGCGCGCCGTGTAGGTCTCGGCGATTGTCGGGTCGGTCTCCGGGTCCCAGACCTCAAGGTCGATCCCGTTGAGGATACCGGCAAGGTCGGCCCTGCGCGCCTGCAGCAATCCTTCGAACCCCATGCCGAATTCCGGCGACATCAGTTCGCGCGCATAGGTCGGGCTGACGGTCGTGATCCGCCGAGAGGCGACAACGCCAGCCTTCAGATAACTGATCTGGCCGTAATACTCGTAGCCATCCGGTGAGAAACCGTCCGCGTCGAGATCGAGTTCATTCATCAGCGCGGAAGGAAACAGTCCTTGAAACGCGATGTTGTGAATGGTCAGCACGCATGGAATATCGGAACCCTGCTGGCGCAGGTACCAGGGGGCCAGACCCGCCTGCCAGTCATGGGCGTGCAGGATATCGGGCCGCCAGCCGTCGATGCCGTTGAGGACAACATGAACGGCGGCCTCGCACAGCGCGGCAAAGCGCTGCGCGTTGTCGGACCAGTCCGCCCCTCTCTCATCGAGATAAATGCCCGCGCCCCGATCGAAGAGATCAGGCGCATCCAGCAGGATGAGCGAGATCCCTTCCGCCTCGACGCAAACGAGCCGCGCGGGGCTGCCATGAAGAACGCCCAGATCCAGCTCGAAACGCGCCTCACCGGCGAGATCTTTCAACGCCGGGTAAAGCGGCAGGATGATGCGGCTCTCGATACCATGCGGTTCCAGTGCCTTCGGCAACGCCCCGACCACATCGGCCAGTCCTCCGGTTTTTACGAATGGCGCGCATTCGGAAGCAACAAGGAGGACGTTCATGTTCAGGCCTCGAGTTTGTCAATCATCTGCTGAGTGATCAGGCAGATACCGTTTTCCGTCCGGCGAAACCGCTTGGCATCCATTTCCGGGTCTTCGCCGACGACGAGGTCCTGCGGGATCTGGACGCCCCTGTCAATGACGACATTTGTCAGCCGCGCGTTCCGGCCGATATCGACATGCGGCATCGCCACGACACCTTCCAGGCGCGAATAGGAATTGCAGCGCACGCCCGTGAACATCAGGCATCGCAACAGGCTGGAGCCGGAAATGATGCAGCCGCCGGATACCATGGAGGAAATGGCCTGGCCGCGCCGCCCTTCCTCGTTGTGAATGAATTTCGCCGGAGGGTTCAGCTCCTGATACGTCCAGATCGGCCATTCGGTATCGTAAATGTCGAGGCTGGGCGTGAAATCGGTCAGATCGATATTGGCCTGCCAGAACGCATCGATTGTGCCGACGTCCCGCCAGTACGGTTCCTTTTCAAGACCGCTTTGCACGCAGGAGCGGCTGAAGGGATGGGCAAAGGCTTTGCCGTTCTTGACCAGTTTCGGAATGATATCCTTGCCGAAATCGTGGCTCGAACTTGGATCCGCCGCATCCTCCCGCAGGATTTCGAACAGGAACTTCGTCTCGAAAACGTAGATGCCCATGCTGCACAGCGCCAGATCCGGATTGCCCGGCATTGATGGCGGATCGGCGGGTTTTTCGACAAAATCGGTGATCAGGTCGTTTTCGTCGACAGCCATGACGCCGAAGCCCTTGGCCTCTTCCAGGGTTGCCTCGATACAGCCTACCGTGACTTCCGCCCCGGAATTCACATGCTGTTCCAGCATCTTGGAGTAGTCCTGCTTGTAGATGTGATCCCCGGCAAGCACGATCATGTATTTGGGCGCGTAACTTTCGATGATGTCGATGTTCTGGTAGACGGCGTCCGCTGTTCCCAGATACCAGCTCTCCTCGTTGACCCTTTGGGACGCCGGCAAAATATCCATCGACTCGTTGCGCTCCGGCCGGAAGAATCCCCAGCCGCGATGCAGATGACGAATGAGGCTGTGCGCCTTGTACTGCGTGGCGACGCTGATGCGCCGGATGCCGGAATTGATGGAGTTGGAAAGAGCAAAGTCGATGATCCGCGTTTTCCCGCCGAAAAAGACGGCCGGTTTCGCGCGCCGGTCGGTCAGTTCCTTCAGGCGGCTGCCCCGTCCACCTGCAAGGACAAATGCCATCGCCTGCCGCGCGAGACTGCGTTGATCCTGCATCGACATCCCACTTCCTCCCCTTTTGCCAGCCCGGTCAGCTTTCCGGTGCTTCACATTCGAAGATCAGAGTACATAAAGGCGGAAGCGTAAGGCAAAGCGAAAATGGTTGTCCGGACCAGGCAACTTCATCCGCGGATACGCCTCCCAGGTTGCCGGCCCCGCTTCCGCTATAGGCCGCTGCATCCGTGTTGACGCGTTCAACCCACTTTCCCCGTTGTGGAACGCCGATCCGGCGGCCGCTGCGCATCACCGGGGTGAAGTTGCTGACCACGAGCACGGGCGGTGTGCCGGGCTTGCCGCGCCTTATCCAGGCAAAGACGGAGTCATCGGCGTTCGATTCCATCCACTCGAACCCTTCGGCCTTGCTGTCGAGTTCATAGAGCGCGGGCGTTTGTGCATAGAGCCGATTCAGATCGCGCACCAGGTTCTGAACACCCTTGTGCATGTCGTTTTCAAGCAGGTGCCAGCCGAGACTTTCGTTGTGGTTCCACTCCCAGCCCTGCCCGAATTCCGAGCCCATGAAGAGCAGCTTCTTGCCGGGGTGCCCCCACATGAAACCATAATAGGCTCTGAGATTTGCAAACTTGTCCGGCCCCTCGCCGGGCATTCTGTCGAGGATCGATCCCTTGCCATGCACCACTTCGTCGTGACTGAGCGGCAGAACGAAGTTTTCCGAAAAGGCGTAGTGCAGCCCGAACTCGATCTTGTTGTGGTGGTATTTGCGATGAACGGGGTCCTCCCGCATGTAGGAGAGCGTGTCGTTCATCCAGCCCATGTTCCACTTGAAGCCGAACCCCAGACCGCCGGCATCCACGGGCGCGCTGACACCTGGAAAGGCGGTGCTTTCCTCCGCAATTGTCATGACGCCATCCATGTCGGCATAGACGAGCGAGTTGGCGCGCTTGAGAAAGTCGATCGCCTCGAGGTTCTCGCGTCCGCCGAATGCATTGGGAACCCATTCGCCCTCGTTGCGGGAGTAATCCCGGTAGAGCATCGAGGCCACCGCATCGACCCTGAGGCCGTCGACATGGTGTTCGCGCATCCAGTAGAGCGCGTTGGCGATCAGGAAGTTCTGAACTTCCGTGCGGCCGTAATTGTAGATGTAGGTCCGCCAGTCGGGATGCCAGCCTTCCTTGGGATCGGCATGCTCATAGAGCGGCGTGCCGTCGAACCGTCCAAGACCGTGTTCGTCTTCGGGAAAGTGCCCGGGCACCCAGTCGATGATCAGACCAAGATCGGCGCCGTGGCACGCATCGACAAAGGCGCGGAATTCGTCAAGCGTTCCGTAGCGGATCGTCGGCGCGAACAGGCCGATCGGCTGGTAGCCCCACGACCCGTCAAAGGGATGCTCCGACACCGGCAAGAGTTCGATATGCGTGAAGCCCATGTCCTTTGCGTAGGCAACAAGCTCGCGGGCGTGTTCAAGATAGGAGAGAGGCCGGTTGCCGTCCTCCGGAATGCGCCGCCACGACCCCAGATGCACCTCATAGATCGAGATCGGCCGGTCGATCTTCTGCTTCTCCCCGCGTGTCGACATCCAGCCATCGTCGTTCCAGGTGTAGCGGTCAAGGTTGCGCACAACCGATGCCGTCTTCGGCGGATGCTCCGCGCCGAAGCCGAACGGGTCGGCCTTTTCGGGAAGAAGAGTGCCGCCGGCATCCGTCAGTTCGAATTTGTAGACGGAGCCATCATCAAGATCCGGCATGAAGATTTCCCACACGCCCGTGCCGCCGCATCTGCGCATGACGTTCCGGCGCCCGTCCCAGGAATTGAAGTTCCCGACAAGCGACACACGACGGGCATTGGGAGCCCAGACGGCAAAATGCGTGCCGCGGCTTCCCTCATGCTCCATCACATGGGCACCCAGTTTCTCCCAGAGACGCAGATGAGACCCTTCACCGATCAGGTATTCGTCGAGTTCTCCAAGGACCGAACCGAACCGGTAGGCATCATCGGCATCCCAGGTATCCCCGCCGCGTTTGAAGCGCAGACGGTAGGCAAATCGGTCAGCCCTGTCGGTGACCGCATGAAAGATCCCGGCCGCTTCGTGGGGAGCAAGCACGGCAATGCGCGCGCCGGTCTTCGGATCGATCGCCTCGACTTCGTCCGCGTCCGGGTGATAAACCGTCAGGCTCTGCTTGCCGCCGGCCTCGTGCAGTCCCAGAACCGAGAAGGGGTCGTCAAAGCTGCCTTCGCTGATCTGCTGAAACGGGCGATGACCGGCCGCGTTCATGTCCTACCTCACGATCTGTCCAGAAGGGACGAACTATTCCAGATATCTTCAGCATAGCCCCTGATGGTCCGGTCTGACGAGAACCATCCCGAGCGGGCCGTGTTCAGCGCCGCCATCCGCGCCCAGCGCGCATGATCGACAAAAGCGCTGTCGACCTGCCTTTGGGTGTCGAAGTAGTCATCGAAATCACAGGTCACGAGAAAATAGTCATGCTCGTGTAACAGACGTACAAGGCCATGATAGCGTCCCGGATCGCCGGGTGAAAACAGCCCGTCGGCGATCTGGTTGAGCACCCGCGTCAGGCGCGGGCTTGCGGCAATGGCCGCACGCGAGTAGTCGTGCTGGTTCCGGCGCTCGACCACCTCCTCCGCCGTCAGGCCGAACAGGAAGAAATTCTCTGCACCGACCCGCTCTCGGATTTCCACATTCGCACCGTCGAGCGTGCCGATCGTCAGGGCACCATTGAGCGCGAACTTCATGTTGCCGGTGCCGGACGCTTCCTTTCCAGCCGTGGAAATCTGTTCCGAAAGGTCGGCAGCAGGTATCAGGATTTCCGCCATGGAAACGTTGTAGTTCGGCGGATAGACGACTTTCAGCCTGTCCTGGGTAACGGGATCGGCATTGATCACCTTGGCAACGTCGTTGATCAGGTGAATGATCTCCTTCGCGACCACATATCCCGGGGCAGCCTTGCCGCCGAAAATCTTCAGCCTTGGTGTCCATTCACCGTTCGGGTTGTCCCTGATTTCATTCCAGTGCGCAATGGTCTCCAGAATGTTCATGAACTGGCGTTTGTATTCGTGGATACGTTTGATCTGCACGTCGAACATGGCGGACGGGTCGATCTGCAGATCGGTCTTGTCAGAGAACCAGCAGGCGAGCCGCTCCTTGTTTGCCCGCTTTGCAGCCATGAACGCATCCAGGAAGCCGCTGTCCGCGCAGTGCGGTTCAAGCCGGCTCAGCTGTTCCAGATCGTCGACCCACCCCTCTCCGATCGTCTCGCTGATCAGAGAACGCAGCGGCGGGTTGCAGCTATAGAGCCAGCGCCGCGGCGTGACACCGTTCGTCTGGTTGATGATCCGGTCCGGATAGGTCTGGTTCAGATCGTGAAACACGGTTTTTTTCACCAGCTCCGAGTGCAGCGCCGACACGCCGTTGACCCGATGTGCCATCACGAAGGCAAGCTCGCCCATCTTGACCGAGTGATCCTCGATGATCCGGACATGGCTGCCGGTCGCTGCCAGATGCTCTTCCTCGATAATCTCGATGATATGCAGGTGACGCGGCAGCGTGCGCGCAAACAGGCCGAGATCCCACCGTTCGAGCGCTTCGGGCAGCAAGGTGTGGTTGGTATAGGCAAGGCAGGCCTTCGCAATATCGATGGCCGTTTTCATTTCAACGCCATTCTCGTCCACCAGCAGCCGGACCAGCTCGGGACCGGCAATGGCCGGGTGTGTATCGTTGAGCTGGATGGCGACATGATCCGGCAGGGTTTCGATATCGAACCCTTCCGACTTGAAGCGCCGGACAATGTCCTGCAGCGAGGCGGAGGTGAAAAAATACTCCTGCTTCAGCCGGAGTTCCTTGCCTGCTTCCGTCGTGTCATCGGGATAAAGCACTCTCGAAATCGCCCGCGCCAGGGCTTCCGGAACAACCGCACCCACCAGATCGCCACGGTTGAAACTGCCCAGATCGAACAGAACGGTCGGTTTGGCCGACCACAGCCGCAACGTGTTGGCCCAACGCGCTTTCCAGCCAAGGATCGGCGTGTCATAGGCATTGGCTATAACCGTCTCGGCGGGCTCCCAGGTTCCGTTGACATGACCGCCGAAACCAACCGGATAATTGACCTCCGGACGCTCGAATTCCCATGTGTGGCGTTGAGACAGCCAGCCCTCGGCCACTTCGATCTGACGCCCGTTCTCGAAATGCTGTTCGAAAAGGCCGTGTTCGTACCGGATACCGTAGCCGTAGGCCGGAATTCCAAGTGTCGAAAGACTGTCGAGAAAGCAGGCGGCAAGCCGTCCCAGTCCGCCATTGCCCAGCGCGGCATCCGGCTCGTCGTGGACCACCTCGTCATAGTCGAGCCCGAGACTTTCAAGGGCTGCACGCGAAGCGCTCTCAGCCCCGAGATTGACCGCCACGTCTTCAAGAAGACGGCCAATCAGGAACTCCATGGAGAGGTAGTAGACCCTTTTGCCGGCGGCCTCGTAGGTTTTCCGGGTGGACTGAAACCAGGGATCGACGACGAGATCACGCAAGGCCAGAGACAGGGAGGTGCGCCAGTCATAAAGGGTCGCATTTGCCGTGTCCTTGCCGAGCGACTTCTTCAGATGGCGCAAAATGTTGAATTGCAGATCTTCAGAGGCAATCGTCTTCGTCAACTTTGTCTCACTTTCCTTACCGGAGATTGGAAGGGCGTTCGATCCAGAACGGCTTCCGGTGTCCGGACGTCTTTTTCATCTTCGAAGCCCATAGGCGCTTCCGTTGGACCTCGATACCACAACTCGGTGCCAATCACCGCAAATTCGCCTGTTCCGGATCCCCGGCCTTGAACGATCACGGGCAACAGATCAGTGCCATCGCTCAAGCACGTTTTCCGGCCCTGTGCAACAGCGAGCGCGGCGTGCCTGGATTTATCCCTTTCAAAAAAATCGCGTTCTCTGGAATTTTTCCGATGCGGGCCCGTTTCTCACATGACCGCAGCGTCGCGGTCGCAGCAAACGTTGAGAGAGACAGATATGGAACCGATTGCTCCCGCCCGACTGACCGCCGCCAAGAAATCCTACGCGGTGCGCCGCGTGAATTTTTCCGACTACAGCCACCTTGCAACAAAGGCCGCGACGCCGAAACCGGGCGACATCGTCCTGGCACGCGTCCAGACGCTCGGCTCGCACAAGCGGATCGAGCTTCCCAATGGCCGGAAGGCAACGCTTCATCCCGGCGACGAGGTGCTGCTTGCATTCGGCAACAGATATGCGCCGGACCAATACGAGGCCTATGTGCCTGAAACACTGGCCCCCTGCCACATGGTTGCCGCCGGCGGCATAGCAGCACAGGCAACCTCGTGGCACGACAGGTTGTCCGGGCCGACATCCGTGGAACCGGTCGGCATTCTGTGCAGGGGCGACGGCCGGGCCCTCAACCTTGCAGACTATGCGCTGCCGACAATCGCATGTTCCATGCCCTCCACGGTGCTTGGCGTTTTCGGCACATCGATGAATGCAGGCAAGACGGCAACCGCCGCCTCGCTGGTCAGGGGTTTTGCAAAGAGCGGCTACAAGGTCGGTGCGTTGAAAATTACCGGCACCGCCGCCGGCGGCGACCCCTGGCTGATGCACGATTCCGGCGCGGCCGAGGTCCTCGACTTCACCGATGGCGGACTTGCAACAACCTTCGGCACACCACTCGACAAGATCGTTGCCACTACCCGCAACCTGCTGCGGACCCTTCACAGGTCTCATTGCGATGTCGCGGTCGTCGAGATCGCCGACGGACTGTTTCAGGATGAAACCCGCCAGATCGCGTCCAGCCCTCTCATGCATTCGCTGTTTGACGGTGTCGTCTTTGCATCCGGTGATGCGCTCGGCGCTGTCGCGGGTGTGAACAGCCTGCAGCAACTTGACTACCGGGTTCTCGGGGTTTCCGGTGCGGTCATGCAGTCACCGCTGGCGGTTCGCGAAATCGTCATGAATGTCGATGTGCCCGCATTCTCACTCGCTGACCTTCAGAACCCGACCACTGTCTCCGGTATCATGGAGCAGACACTCTCGGGCCGGCTCGCGGTGGCGCAGTGACATGAGCCATCGGCCCCCCTTGCCGGGCCTTCCACCTGTCTGGAATGCCCGGCGCGGCCTTGTCTGCGCCTGGCTTGTCCTTACAGGCTTCGCGCAGACAACGGGCGCGATCATCTTGTCGGCCGGCTCTGCGGCTCTGCTGACCGGTCAGCCTCACATCCACAGCTTCCCCGTATTGCCCGTGCTCTGCCTTTCCGGCATCGTCACGCTCGGCGCATTCGTTCTTCTGAACCGTGGAGCAGAACGGTTCGCACTCTCTTATGTGCACGATGTGCGATTGGCCTATGCACGCCACGTCCTGCTTTTTCCATTCGACGGCAAATCGCCATCAACTGGATTGTCTCTGACCAGGCTTGTGAACGACCTTGGGGCCGTGAAACTGTGGCTTTCAAGGGGATTGCTCGCGCTCGTGACCCTGAGTGCGACCCTGATCACGCTTGCCGCGTGGATTGGAATGGCCAGCCCCGCCTACGTGATCCCAATGTCCGTATGCCTGCTGGTCTGGGCTCTGGGGACGGGTCTGGCGCTGCCCGGCCTGCGCAAAAGCATCCGGGAGTCCCGCCAAAAACGGGGTGCAATCGCTGTGCTGCTCGGCAAAACCCTGCCCGAGCGTCTCCCTCTCCTGCTGCACGGAAAACTGGCGCCTGTTCTCAACAGGCTCTCAAGAAGAAGCGAAGAAGTCTGCTCGTTGCTCGTTGGCCGCGCAACCTGGTCCGCAACCATGAAAGCGGCAAGCCGGGCCACCTTTCCGGCCGCCGTCGCAGCTTATGCCCTGTCCGGCAGTGTCGAACCGGGTGCAATTGCGCAGTTCCTCCTGATTTTCGCCTTCCTGGCAGCCCAGCTCGAAGCCGGCGCAGCAGGGCTTGAGTATTATGAAGCCAACAGGGTTGCGCGCGAGAAACTCAGCCGGGTTTTCAGCACCGATCCGCTTGCGCCCCTGGGGTCCGGCACGAACACGCAGCCGGATTGGTCCCAGGCGATCGAAATTTCCGACCTGCGGCTCCCCTCCGGAAAACTGTTGTCGACCAGGATCGCGCCTGGCGCCTGCGAATGGCTGAGCCTGGACGAACCGCAGGACCTGCAATACCTGGCCCTATGCCTGTGCGGCCTGACGCTGCGAGAAGCTCAAAGGAATATTCGGCTTGCCAGCCACACGTTTGCCGACATTGACCGCAAGGCGCTCTGGCGCAACGTGACACTTGTCTCGCCCAGCAATGGCATTCCGGTCTATCGGCAGGCTGCTCCAGCGGTTCTTTTTGGATCCCGGACAAAGGCCGGAACGGAGCAAAAGGAAACACTCGGCAAACTTCCGGGGCTCGTCCCGGACAGGACCGCAGCCGCTGCGCGCATTTCCACTGACAGGGAGCAGATCCGCATCCGACTTGCACGTGCCTTGCTCAGACGGCCGCGCCTTCTCGTGGTCCGCGACGACGGTCTGCTCGGCGAAAGAGACTTGCTTGAGTACTTGAAGGAACAGGCGGGACAGCGCGGCACGACACTGGTCCTGTTGGCGCAGAGGCAGAGGATCGCCTCATCCTGACCACCGTCAGGAGCACGGATCGCAAAATGTCAAAAGACTGCGGCCAGCGACAGGCCCTCTTCCGGTCCTGTCAGCATAAACCTTCCACCTGCAGCAGACCGTGGCCATAAACGGGGTCGTGGCCGGGCTTACCCAGGTCAGATGCGGCACCGCGCAAGATGTCATAAATCTCTGCCGGGGTTTTTTCAGGATGCTTTGCCCGCACAATCGCGGCAGCGCCTGAAACGAAGGGCACTGCGAACGATGTTCCCGTCCGCCACTTGGCACCCTTGATCGACGCCGCTGTCCACACGTTCACACCAGGGGCGGCGAGATCGATGTAATCACCCCGATTGGCCCGCCTGTAGACACGTTTGTTGCGATCCACGGCCGTGACCGCGAGAACCTCATCATAGGCGGCAGGATAAACCGGTGCTGCGGCAGGACCGCCATTGCCCGCGGCAGCAGCGAACACGATGCCCGCGCCATCGGAGAGGTCCCGGATCGCGGCTCTGACCACGCTGTTCTCCGGCCCTGTCAGGCTGAGATTGATGACCGTCACCTCTTCAGCAGACAGCGCATAGAGTGCCTCGACAAGCGTGAAGGCGTCGGCGCGTTCATCGCGCCCGGCCCGGTGAAAGGCATCGACGGCAACCAGCCGCGCATTGGGCAAAAGCCCGCGCACGCGCGTCTCCGGCTGTCCGACCAGCAGGGCCGCGACAGCGGTTCCGTGGCTGGCCTTCGAAGCGGGAAGCGTTTCGTCCGCCAGACGCAGAACCGTCATGTCCGAACCACTGAATACCGGGTGCCTGTCGTTAATGCCGGTATCGATGATGCCTATCGCTCCTGCGCTCGGGCAGGCAAGATCCGATTGCGGGGAAGTTCCAGGCCAGCCAACCAGCTCGAAAGCGGGGCAGGTCTCGCCCTCGCACGCGCTGGCGCCTCGCTCGGGCCGGTAATAATGGTTGAAGTCAGTGTTCTGGCCCGATGGCAGAGACCGAACGGCATCACGTGCATCAGGCAAAGCAAGACCGTCGGGAACAGCAAGGCGATAGTAGGTTTGTCCGCCG
This sequence comes from Roseibium sp. MMSF_3412, assembly GCF_030733265.1. GTDB lineage: Bacteria > Pseudomonadota > Alphaproteobacteria > Rhizobiales > Stappiaceae > Roseibium. The sequence goes on from NZ_JASHJI010000002.1 coordinate 336,351, forward strand.
GCAGCCGAACGCTGTTCCAACACGCGGTATCCCTGGTCGAGAAGACTTTGCAGATCCGTGGAAGTGATGTTCAGGACAATGATTTCTCCGGCAACGAAGAGAACAGGCGGTGCGGCCGGGCGGCGCGGCGCACTTGGCTGTGGCTCCCGCTCACCGAACAAACGCCTGATGGGCGCGAAGATGCGGCCGGCGCCGGAACCGGTCGGACCAACGGCACTTGACCCCGATCGTCCCTGCCCGCCGCTGCCCGCGCCTTGTCCGCCTCCCTCATCGCTGTCATTGTCGTCATCGTCGCTGTCATTGTCGCTGTCAGAGTCACTGTCGCTGTCGCCATCATCATCATCGGCATAGGCAGCCGGGAAATGCAGGCCGTCCGGAGACCATTGAACAGTCGAAGGCAAAACCAGAAGAAGGGCAAAACCAAAGGCGATCAGGCGGATCATGTCAGGTCCTTTCAAGCACGCACTTTTTTCGGGAATAAACCGGTGCGTCAATCGTATTCGTTACAATTACGTTTGAGCCGCCCGAAAATTCCATCGGGTGCCTGATTTCCGAGAAGGTCGCGGAATGCCGGATAGTTTTCATACTGCCCTGACTGAGAAATTGCCCAACCTGAGACGATTTGCGCTTTCGCTTTGCCGCTCGGCACACGTGGCCGACGATCTTGTTCAGATTACGGTCGAACGGGCGCTGGTTGCGCGAAAGAGCTTTGACCCGGCCTCGCGCATCGAATTCTGGCTGTTCCGCATCCTCAGGAACGCCTGGATCGACATGACCCGGAAACAGAAGGTACGCGGACAGGAACTGGACATACACGATGCACCGGATCTCGGCGGCGTAGACAGCCACCAGGGCGAAACCCGGCTGATGGTCGCCAATGTCCTTGCCGCGGTACAACAGCTCCCGCTCGAACAGCGCGAAGTGGTCGTTCTTGTCTGCTTCGAGGAGCTGAGTTACGCCGAGGCCGCTGAAGTCTTGAACATTCCCAAGGGCACGATCATGAGCCGCCTGTCGCGAGCACGCACGGCGATCGCATCGAAAACCGGAATAAATTGAGTTTCACAACGTTTCCGCACAGGACGAGAACAATGATGGATGAAACGAAAATGACCGACGAAATCCTCATGGCCTATGCGGACGGCCAGTTGCCGGACGCTGAGGCGCGGAAAGTGGAACAGGCAGCGCTTGCGGACCCGGCCCTGCAGAAGAAAATCAGCCTCTTCACCGAAACCGCGCGGCAACTCAAGGCGGCAGCCGCCGAATTGCCGCCGGTTCCCGATGGCCTGGCAGACAAGATATCGACCATGCTGGAAGCGGATGCCGCACGGTCGGATCCACCGGAGCAGGACAACGTCGTGCCGTTCGCGCCCAGAAGCTGGGAGAGCCAATGGCCGGCGGCGCTCGCGGCATCCATCACCCTCGCAATCGGGGTCGCGGCCGGCGCGGCACTCGGGCCATTCGGGGTACCGGAAACGAATCCGCCCTTCGGGCTGGTCGCTCTGGCAGACCCGGAAATTGCCGTTGCCCTGTCCAGTGCGGCGTCAGGGACCAGCTCGGTACTGGGATCCGGCGCAACGCTGAACGTCATCGCGTCTTTTGTCGATGCGGATGACACGCTCTGCCGGGAGTTCGACTACGAGGCGGAAAATGGCTCTTCCATCGTCTCCGTCGCCTGCCGCGTGAACGACACGTGGCGTCCGAAGATCGCGATCGCAGCCAGCCACGATCAGACCGCAACCTTTGCCCCGGCCTCTTCGCTGGATGCACTCGAAACCTGGTTGGGCACATCCGGCTTCGGTGATCCGCTGGAGCCGGCAATGGAAATGCAGCGGCTCGAGACGCTGGACTGATCACATGCTTGCGCGTTTGAACTGAGCAGGTGTTGTCCCGGTCCAACGCTTGAATGCGACCGAGAAAGCTGCCTGATCGGAGAAGTCGAGCAGAAAGGCTACTTGCGCAATGCTGCTCTGGCCTTTCAGGAGGCTCTTGGCAAGGTCGCACCTCGCGGCTTCGGCAAGCGCCTTGTAGCTTGTGCCTTCCGCCCCCAGGCGGCGCGTGAGCGTGCGGCGCGTCATGAAAAGCTGCTCGGCGACCTCGTCTCCGCTCGGCAAATGTCCGGGCAACTGCTGGCGCACCAGCGCGACGACCTTTTCCGAAAGGCTGGCGTTTTCCTTCGGCATCTGCTCCAACCGCGCATCTCCGTGTGCACGCAGGTGATCGAGCAGGGCGGAATCGAATGTCGGGATCGGATACTGCAGGCCACCGGCGGGCAATTGCACCCCGCTCATGGACTGGCCGTGAACCACCTCGCAGTCGACATATCCCGATAACTTGCTGCAATGGGCAGCGTCGTTGCTGTCCAGATAAATCTTCAGAGGACCGAAGTCCGGACCGGCGATCTGGGTGACCCTCTTGTACATGCCGAACACCAGAAGCTCACGGTGGCGCGGGGCCTGATGTCCGGAAAGCACCGCGGTTTCAAGCGCAACAATCGGCCCCGTATTGGCAGCAACCAGCTTGAATGTCAGGTGCGGGTCTTCCAGCGCATAGTATTTTTGCGCAAATTCGAGCACCTGCCCGACCGTCGCGCTCGCATTCGCCAGATAGGCCAGCAGCGTTTTTGCACCCGGCGTCGCAAGTCCGGTCCGTGCCGCAAAGGTCTGATCGCCAAGCGCTTCGCACGCGAGGGTCACGACAGCTGCTTCGGCCGAAAGCTCGATCCTCGCTTCCGGGTCGCTCAGGATTTCCGGATCGATCCCGAGATCGGTCAGAAGATCCTCGAACGGCCTCGGAACGCCCGGCTCCTGCGCGTAGACCCGAGCCACGTGTTTGAGCCGGTATGCACTTAACTTCGGCATGGTACCGAAACGCCCTTCCCGTTTGTCCTTGCTGCCTGTCCGGCCCGTCGATGCTGCCCGATTGTCCAGAAAAAGGAAACACGTGGCCAGAGCTCAAAAGATCGGCCCACGACTTTTCACCATCTGAGCCATGTCAACGGAACATGCTGCCCTTGGGGGGTGGCTTTTTACCGAAAAAGCAAAGGACACAAATCGTGAAAAAGCTCGTATTGCCGGCGCTTCTTGCTCTCGGCACAATGACAACATCAGCCGCTGCCGCAAACGGCGAACCGAGATGGTGGGTGCCGCCGGGAGAAACCGACACCTATACCTGGGTTGGACTGATCGTCTTCCTGCTCGCAATCTTCCTGCTGATACACCTTTATTCGCAGTTCGATCACTACGCGGAGCATCGCGCCAAGGGCACGCCGCTGCGCACAACCATCCCGACCATGCTGACGGTCGCCCTCGCCTACGAGATCATGCCGGCGCTCGATCATTTCAGCATCCTGCTTCCCGCAGCCCTCATCCTGACCGCGATCGCACGTGACGTCATGCTTTGGTTGCGTCCTGAAGAAGAAACAGCCGTCAGGGAGACAGCAAAATGATCGAGATCCTCGTAACCTCATTCCCGTTCGTCTTGCGGGTCATGTATCTTCGCTGGCGCGGCATGCCGGTCACGCTCTACAACGTCCACCGGGCCCTGTTCCTGTGGTTCGTTCTCGCCCTGATCGTCTTTTTTGCGGTCTTCTACTACTACCCCAAATCCTATACGGGTCTGGTCCCCTACCGCACGGTTCCGGTCGTTGCCGAGACAGGCGGAACGATAACCGAAGTCTTCGTCAAGGGTGGCGATCACGTGAAGATCGGCGATCCGCTCTTTTCCATTGAGAACAGCTCCGAGCTCGCGAAAGTGGAATTCAGCCAACGCAAGGTCGAAGAAGTGGAAGCAGCCATCGTCGCAGCGCACATGGATGTGGCAACCGCCGGGGCTTCGCTCGCTGCAGCAAAGGCCGCATTGGAACAGGCCGAGCTGACCCTGGCCGACCACCAGGAACTCCAGGCCCGCAGCTCCGCAGCCTATCAGCACAGCCAGATGGAGCGCGCCCGTTCTCAACGCGATACCCGCAAGGCGGAAGTCGATGCCGCTGAAAGCAAACTCGCAACGGCGAAAATTCAGGCGAGCAACATCCTGCCAGCACAGCTTGAAACCGAAAGGGCCTCCCTGAAGCAGGCCGTGGTGGATCTGGAAAAGACCCGCGTGCACAGCTATGTCGACGGGACCGTGGAGCAGCTGACCCTGAGTGTCGGTGCGCGTGCCGCCCAGGCCGCCATCAGCCCCGCCATGATGATCGTCCCGGACCGCACCCCCAAGCAAAAGGGACGGATCGTTGCCGGCTTCTCGCAGGTTTCCCGCACCGAGCTCTACGAAGGCATGGCCGCGGAAATCGCCTGCGAAAGCAACTTCAACATCGCAATGACCAACACGGTCCTGCCGGCCCGCATCACCCGCATCCAGGAACCGATTGCCTCCGGCCAGATGGCCCCGGCCAACCGCTTGATGGAACCGGCGGAACGGGTCAAGCGCGGACAGATTGTGGCGCACCTCGATCTCGTCCACCCGGAGCACCAGGAGCTTCTTGTCCCGGGCAGCGGCTGCCTCGTGCAGACATACACCACGCATCTGGAAGGTCCGCTCGAAGGCACCGTTACGGCACACGTGATCGAAGCCCTCGGCATCATCAAGGCAGTCGGTTTGCGTATCAGGGCCTGGCTCGGCCTGGCATCCGGCATCGGCCTTGCCGGCTCGGGCCACTGATCCCCGTTCAACCGTCTCAAAGTCGAACAAAGGCTCCCGGCATCCGCCGGGAGCCTTTGTTCGTTTGCGTTTGCGGCATCCATTCGACAGACAAATCACGGACCAAAAACGTATCTCAACCAATTGGAAAAGTTAACTTTTTGACCTTTGGGGGAAACACTGTTCTCGCACAGAAAATGCTTGTCCGGGCATCGGTGTGCACTTTGGCCAGAACGAATAAACACATGGCCAGACGCCTAAAGAAGCACCCTGTTCTTTCAACCATATTCGGCTTGTCAACAAACGAACTGCCCTTTTGGGGGGCGGTTGAACAGCCAAGGAGCAGGAATATGAAAATGAGAGCACTCACCCTCGCAGCGATCGCCTTTTCGATCGGTTACGTCAGCGAAGTCAACATGTCCTCCCTCGCCACAGGTGGACCGGTCACTTTGCAAATGAGCGAAGCCAACGCGCAGACCGCCTCGCAGAATGCGGCCCGCCGGACATCCAGGCGCACCTCAAGACGCGTGAACCGCCGCCACGAGGCGGCTGAAGACGCCTACGAAAACAACAACTGATTTCGCATCCGTCAAAGCAACAAGAACCAGATATCAACCTGCCGCGGCCCGGAAAGAAACAATGGCGCGGCACCCAGATCACAGGAAAATTGAAATGAACGCCAAAGCACTCACACTCGCAGCCGCAGCCTTCTCCATCGGTTACGTCGGCAACGTGGATCTTCCGACCCCGCACTCCACCGGCTCCCTCTCGCTCAAGGTCGGTGAAGCGAGCGCGCAGACCGCCTCGCAGAACGCGGCCCGCCGGACGGCCCGCAGAACATCCCGCCGGGTCAACCGCCGTCACAACATCTCCGGCTGCACCCCGTACAACGCCTACTACAATTGCGGCGGTGTCTATTACCAGGCCGTCACGCAGGACGGAACGACGGTCTACGTCGTGGTCAATCCGTAACCCACACAGATCCACATGGTCGACTGATCTGCCGGAATCGGGAAACCGTTTCCGGCAGCAGTCGTTTTGAGGGACAGCAAACGTAAACTCTCAGTCTGCAAGCCCGTCGTTGCGTGCGCGCTTCTCCGCATCGATATGGGCCTGGGTAACACGATTGTGGACTTTCCGGGTTCTCTCGACACGCCCGATAAAACCGGGTTCCTTTGCATAGCCGAAGATCACGGTGTGGCGCTCACCCAGTCCCTTGACAACGCGATGCAGGGAAAAACGGCCCTTGAAAATCTGAAGGTCACCCAGTTCAAGGGACAGGCTGCGCACACGCTCCGAGTGACCGTCCAGCACTTTTTCCACCTCGTCATAACACTCATCGCCCGGTTGCCGGAGGTCCGGCACATACTCAAAGGCACCGCCCTCATGCGGCTTTCTGGTCAGGAGGCTGACAATGAACTCGTTGGTGTCGTAATGCCAGGCAAGCTGCTGGCCTTCCTTCATGACATTGACAACCACTCCGGCAAGCGGGTCGTCGAATGTGAACAGCGTTTCTTCTTCAAGACAGTCCGCGATGAACCGCTGAAATGCCGGGTTGCGATAGAGCGACAGGCTCAGGCCGTTTTGCTCAAACCGGTCCATGGCAACGAAACCGTTGGTGTTTTCCGCGTAACGGCGGCGCGGATGGCTGGCAGGCAGATCCGGATCGTCGGGCGTGAAATAGGGATTTATGGAAGAGGTCGAAAAGTGAGCGCTCGGCGCGACTTCATTGACTTCCTCATGAAACGCTTGCCGGTAGTCCGGCCGGACAAAGCCGTCGATGCGCGCGCAGCCGACGTCCTGCAGGGACTTGCGCACACCGGCGACCTTGCGTGCGTAATCTGCCCCCTCAGGTTCATGGATCGGCCACGCATCCAGATCGACGCAGGCCAAAGCGGCAAGCGCCGCTGTCTCGTTGTCATGCTTCATTTGTGCAGCTCACTTAAAAAACAGATCAATAAATGGATGACACTTCAAAACCCGCACGTAAAATGGGTTTTCAAGAAATATACATTAGGACTGCTTATGCAATTGCTCGATATTGCGCACTGGTCCCTCATCTGCGCGCTGAAGGACCAGGAGACACTCTCTGCGGCGGCAGCCTCATTGGGGATCACCCAGTCGGCGGCAACGCAAAGGCTGCGCGAAGCGGAGAGGCGCCTCGGTGTCGCGTTGGCACGCAAGAACGGACGCAGCCTGGAATTGACAGACGCGGGTCAGACAGTTGCAAAGGCGGGACAATCATCGCTGCCACTGCTGCGGCAGGCAGAGAGCGATGCGATCTGGCAAGGCAAGCGTAACACGAGGCAACTGACCCTTGCCCTCGGCCATTTCGACCACCCGGGGTTGTCGATGCGCCTGATCCGTGCCTGTCAGGCGGCCTTGCCGGGGATCTCGGTGCAACTGGCAAAGGTGGCGAACGAGCAAATGATTTCGGCCATTGCCGGAGGCCGTGCCGATCTTGCGTTTCTGCCCGGCGCGCCGGCCAACCCTGACATCCCGCGCCGGTTCGCCGCTAGGGACAGGCTGGTCGCCGTTTTTCCGAAACGCAGCGGCCCACGCGCCGGTGAAACGATGGCACCCCAGCATTTTGCTGGAAAGACCTTTCTGACTTACGGCTTGAGGCCGGAACCCGGCTGGGAATACGATCTGTTTTTCGAACGCGGCAAATCCTTCCCCGGCAAGGCGGTCAAGATTGAATCGACCGAACTGATCTGCCAGATGGTTTCCCAGGGCATGGGGGCGTCCATTCTGCCCAGTGCGTGCGTCGCAGCCTCCGCTCATGCGTCAGAGATTGACGTTGCCGAGTTCGGATCGGACCAGATCCGGTTCGACTGGTTTATCATTCACACGCGCACGGCCCCCCAAGAGGCAATCGACGTCATTGGGAATGCACTCATCCCCTTGCCGGAAGTGCCGCTTGAAGGGTGAAGGCACCGACACACAACGACGGCAAGGCAATGGCAGTTCGAAAACCAGTGACCGCTTGTTTTCCATATGTTCAACCTCTGACCACGAGCAGTGTCGGGTACCAGTGCTGCCGCACTTTCAGCGGAATGAGCTTGAGCGCATTTTCTGAACCGGGCAGCAGTCAGGCTCATTGGCTTTTGCGCCCATGAGAACAAAGTGAAAGGCACTTCATGAACTACCGAAATCAAAACTGCAGCATTATGCGGCAAAATTAAGTATAAAATTGAGGCATTTAAATATTTATGCGTCATATTTTAGACAAAGGGGCGATTTTATAAAACTTTCACCGGTTCTACGGTATACAACTGATTCAGTGACATTACGGGGGTCATATGACAGTACTCATCACCGGCGGCGCCGGCTATATCGGTTCACACTGCGGTGTCGCGTTCCTCGAGGCCGGTTACGATATTGTCGTAATTGATAATTTATCCAATTCGAGCGATGTCAGCCTGCAACGGATCGAGGCGATCACCGGCCAGAAGGTCCCCTGTGAGATTGCCGATATTCGCGATCAGAGTAAACTCGAAGAAATACTTGTGAAACACAAGTGTAGCGCCGTTGTTCACTTTGCCGGGCTCAAAGCCGTCGGAGAGTCGACCAAGATGCCGCTCGCGTATTACGAGAACAATGTGGTCGGCACGCACAGGCTGCTTTCGGCGATGGCGAATACCGGCGTGAAACAGATGATATTCTCTTCATCGGCAACGGTTTACGGGGAGCCACAATTTCTGCCCCTGACAGAAGATCACCCGACAAGTGCCGTGAACCCGTATGGCCGCACCAAACTCATGATTGAGGAAATGCTGGGCGATGTTGCCGCCAGCGATCCGGCCTGGCGGTTCGGGATCCTCCGCTATTTCAATCCAGTCGGTGCGCATCTCAGCGGCCAGATCGGCGAAAACCCGCTTGGTGTTCCGAACAATCTCATGCCGTTCATAACCCAGGTCGCAGACGGCCGCCGCGAGCAACTGTCCGTTTTCGGCAACGATTACGACACGCGCGACGGAACCGGCATACGCGACTACATACACGTCACCGATCTCGTCGAAGGACATTTGCGTGCGCACGAGGTACTGGCCAGCGGCTCCGCACCGTCGAACTGTTTCGCGGTGAACCTTGGAACCGGCAACGGCTACAGCGTTCTTGAGATGGTGCGCGCATTCGAACGCGCGTCGAACAAGGAAATCCGGTATGCATTCGCGCCCCGCCGCGATGGCGACGTCGCGGAGTGTTATGCAAATACCGAGCTTGCCGAAAAAGTGCTGGACTGGAAAGCGGACCGCGATCTTGACGCCATGTGCCGCGACACGTGGAACTGGGTTTGCAAGAACCCGCGCGGATACGAGACATCAGCGGACTGATACAAATCGCATTGCAGGCCGACACCCGTTCTGGCCAAAGTGCCATATGACGTGCCATGCTGCAGCCGGCTGCTCCCGGACTGACGTTTTGGCAGACGTCTTTTCCTGTCCGGCGCACGCGCGGCCCGGACGCGATCCGGCACCCGGATGCAAGAACGAGGCATTTGTGCGACAGATTTTGATGATTGCGCTGACGCTGTTCATTTCCGGCTTCAGCAACGTATTTGCAACCGAATACCAGGTTCCGGCAACACCGGGAAGTTTCCAGACGCTTCTTGATTCTGGCAGCCTGAAAGGCGGCGACCGGCTGATATTGGCACCCGGCAATCACGGCAAGATCATCATGAGCGGGCTTGTGTTTGAAAATCCGGTGACGATTACCGCCGGCGGTGATGGTGCGGCGAATCTGGATCAATTGGTGATCGAATCCAGTTCCGGCATCCAAATCCGAAAGCTCTCCATCATTCCGAAAACACTGGTTCCCCTGGGCGAATTCCTGGTGAGCGTGCAAGACGGGACAGGCATCCACCTGTCCCGCCTGATCGTCGCGTCTGCGGTCAACTCTGATGCCTGGTCAGCGCCGCAATGGCGCAGAAATGCCCGTAATGGCATCTTCCTGTCCGGGCAGGATATCTCCTTGACCGATAGCTACGTCTTCAATGTACGCCACGCTGTTTCCGCCTTCGCAGACGGAGCCAGGATTGAAAGAAACACCATCGAGACTTTTGGTGGAGACGGCATTCGCGGCATCGGCGACAATTCCAGGTACATAGAGAACACCATCGATACCTGCGTCGCCATTGACGACAACCACGACGACGGTTTCCAGTCCTGGTCATTGGATAGTCAGGGACGTCCGGGAAAAGGCATTGTTCGCAACGTGCGTGTCGAACGGAACAGAATTGTCAACGGCGACCATCGCCTCACCTGCCAATTGCAGGGCATCGGACTGTTCGACGGCGTTTATGAGGACTGGGTCATAAAGGGCAATACGATCAATGTCGATCACTGGCACGGCATCACGGTAATGGGTGCGCGAAACGTCAACGTTTCAGACAATTTCGTGACGGATTTCCGGCCGGGAAAGCCGGGAGCCCCGTCGATCACCGTAATGGCGCATAAAGACGGCAGACCTGCCGAAAACAGCTCTGTTGAACGCAACATAACGCAACCCTGGCTCGGCAGTGAAGGTTCACCTTTCAACCGGGATCATCCAGGCGTCGCGCTGTCCGGAAATCGTGTTCTGAGTAACTCGCACGGTGGCAACGGCACGGCGAATTGATTGTTCATTCGCCCTGGCTCAAAGCGGTGAACGTCATGCCGCTGCGCAACACATTTTGGAGTGCGTCTACACCTTACCCCCGAGCCGCTGGGTTTTTTCCGATCAATTTGGATCATTTGGCCGGAATATTCTAGGCACTGAAGTCCCGGTAGACGCGCACGTTTTCGATCGTCGTTGCCGCGCCTTCGACATCGCCATCGTGCTTGCCCGCAAACGGAGCCACTGCATTGCTGAAAAGCAGCATCGCCGGCGTATGGGCGAACCTGTTTTCAACATCGAAGACATCGACGTCATCGACAAAGAAACGGAACTCGTTTTCCGTCCAGAGCATCGCATAGCGATGGAAGGACCGGTCCAGTTGTGCATCGGTCCGGTAGGTGGCCGCGAGAACGATCTTTTCCGGCTTCCAGCGCCTGGCCGAAACCTGAACGATATTGGGATACTTGACCTCGGCTATGTCCAGCTCGAACTGCGTGTCGCCTTGCTGTGATCTGTCTGACACCATCCAGAATGCATTGTTGACCCCCGGTTCGCTTGCGATGCGCATTTCACATTCGAAATAGCCATAGGTCTGGCGGAAGGAGCGGGTCCGTATGTATCCGCCTGTGAACGGTCGTTTCGGATCGTTCTGATGACCCAGCTCCAGATCGAGCTCGCCATCTTCGACCAGCGCGTTGCGCGGATAGCGCATGGTCAGATGCTTGTGGCCGCCGCGTTTCAGCGATTCCCAGGTGGATTGAAACGCGACCGGATCGTCGAACTCATCCTCGAACGTCAGTTGCCAGTTGCCCTCGGTGCGCGCCAGCGGCGCAGGCAACCGGCCGTTGGAGAACGCGGCCGCCCGGCGTGGCATTGCCGGGACGGACAGCGCCGCTACGCCCCCTGCCACCGCTTTCAGAAAGCGGCGGCGTTCCGGTAAATGAAGTTCCCGCACGTGGGCCATCCTTGGCGTCAGCTTGCCAGTTTCGCCTTGGGTTCCGGGGTCCGAACCTCGCGCAGTGCGAGTTCCAGCTTCCAGGCCCTGTCGCGCAAGGTCTGGATTTCTCCCGTCATGTAGCCGACTTCGTCCTGGAACCACTCCGTAACTTCGCCCAGGTTCTGATCCGTTTGCACCAGATTGGGTTTTTCGAGCGCCTTTTTCGGCGGAGCCGCAACCGGTTTCACCAGCACGTGGTTCAGGCCATTCTCGGTCAGGAAGCGATGATACTCGGCATAGTTCAGCCGGTAGACATGCTGCACTTTTGAGAAATCCGCCTTCTCGAAGATGTTCTCCAGATTGATCGGCATATAGTCCTCGACCTCAACCGAGGGGATGGCAAACAAGGTCGAGAGTTCGCGGATGCGGGAATCATAGGTGAAGAACACCGCCGGGATGCCCTGGTGAAGTCCGATCACGTTGCCATGCAGCCGGAAGCCGACCAGAACGTCGACATTCTTCTTTGCATCTTCAGCCCATGCATCGACGTCGAAAAAGGCCTGCATGCGATCGCTGACGAGCGTCTCCACATCCGTGTCGCCCTGAAGGCTGTACTTTTCCAGAATGGAGCGGATGTGCTTCTGCTTGGCTTCGCCCTGCTCGAAGATGGCAAGCGTTTCCTCGCGCTCGCCCTGGGAGTAGAGACGGTTTTCGGACCGCTTGGCAACCGCCTGGATCAGGGCACGCTGCATCCGGTTCGTCTTGGTCGCATTCGATGCATAATCCGCCGAAAGGTACCTGTTAAGCGTCAGTCCGACGCGCGCATTGGCCGGGTCGATCGGTTTGATTTCGATGGACGGACGCAGGTTCCGGTAGAAACTCGGACAGCCGATGATCCTGATGTTCTTGATGCCGATGTCATTGAACACCTCTGCGCTGTAAACACCGCGCACGCCGATTGTTTCGCACTTGTCAGCGATGATCTTCCAGGCCTCGACACTGCCTTTCGGCAGCTGGAGCTTCTTGTATTTCGCCGCCTGGGCACCGACGCCGATCGGCACGATCGGACCTTTCAGTTTCTTCAGCAACGGGACGACATTGCCGATGTCGACGGTTTCGGTGAGGTAGTTAGAGCCCCGGATAACGGTCGCGTCGTACTCCTCTTTCGGCCAGAGTTTCTCGTCGCCCGCGTGGGCAAACTGAAGGTTCTTGATCTGGTCGTAGGCAAGCGCCTTGAGCATGGCATCATAGACAAGAACATCGCCCGTGTTGATGCCGCCGCGCGCAAACGCGGACAGCGGATCATCAATTTTCAGAAATGCCGATTTGTTACCTGGCTTGACGGCGGCGCCGCCATTTAAAACGAAGAGCTTTTTCATGCGATCTGCACCTTCCAGTGTTCGGGCCAAATGCGCCCTTCAGTTATTGCGCGGAGGATTGACGGATTGGGTCCTGCCAGACGGCATTGTCACCGTCTTTCCGGACCTCCGGTGTTTCTTTTGAATTCTCGGACTGCGGCAAGGCGACCTTGGTTCGTCGTATGCTTTGGAAACGCTCAGGGAACCAGGTGTGCAGCTGCCGCAGAAATGGCTGCAGGCTCTTGTCCCAGTTCCGCTCGGATGCCCGCTGCGCGGCACGCGCCGAAAGCCCGGTCAAAACTTGCGGCGACTTGGCAATCGCTTCGAGTGCAAGTGTCAGGTCATGCGTCACGACGCCATCGTCGGTCGACCGCAACAGGATCCCGTCCTTCTTGTGATCGATAAGTTCCGACACGGCCCCCACATTGGTGGCGATTGGAACACAGCCGAGACGCTGTGCCTCGATGATGGTCAGCGGCGCGCCTTCCCAGCGGGACGGGAGAACGAAGACGTCCGCCCAGGCAAGCAGCTTGCTGAGAAGGCGGCTGTCGTAAACGGGCGGCTCGATGCGGATGCCGACATCTGCAAACCGTTGCTTCCAGGAACCGCCGGCACCACTGTCCATGACGTCGGAGCCGACAATCCGCCAGTCGATGGCAATGCCGCGTCTTTTGAGCGTGCGTGCGGCTGCAAAGATGCGCTCAATGCCTTTCTGCCGGTCGAGACGCCCCAGAAAAAGCGCCTTGAGCGGGCCTTCGTGAGGCTGACTTCTTGCCGCCGTCAACCGCGCCACCTGCTCGCTCGAAAGCGGATAGCCGGCGGCATTGGGTATATGCAGCAGTTTTGCACTCGGCACGCCCATGCCGTGCAGCCACTCGGCCATGTCGCGCGAACAGGTCAGGACGCTGTCGTAGATATGCTCGTAGGCAAGCGCCAGATAGGGATGGCCCGCCGCACGTCCCATCTCCGATGAATCGAGCACATGCACATAATTGACGATCTTGACGCCGCGCCGCCTCAATTCGCCGAAGACGGCATTGGCGGGTGCCAGCTGATTGTTGACGACGACATCCAGGCCGGACAGGAAACCGATGATTTCCCGGGCCTTGGCATTCTCGTCATGCCCCATCAGGATGTCATGCCCGGAGAACATGTTCGGACCGCCCCACAGCGGGTAGTCGTCGGCCAGAAAGTTGATGCTGTCAAAGAGCCCGTCATTGTCCGGGATCCGGTGGTAGACCGGATCTCCGAACACGAACAGATGTACTTCGCACCCGGCCTTTTTCAGGACATGCGCGGCCGCATAGGCAACTTTCTCAACGCCGCCGAAAGTGGCGATCGGCAGCAACAGGCCGACGCGCACCGGCCCGTCCTCGTTGGCCAGTCTCGGCATCAGGGGAGCAGCGCCGAGTGAGTGCCGCAACAACTCGTGATACCTGCTCCTGTCCGGGAAATAGGCAGATCTCCAGATCCACCGCTCGTTCGGGCCGTTCCTGTACCCGGAATCGCGCAGCGCTCCGAGTGTTGCCAGGAGAGAGTTCGTGGCCGACAGGGCCGTGCCCTGAATATCTTCCGCGGAGAACGGACCCCTGACGACGATCTCGGCGATCTTTGGCGACGGCTGGGTTTTTCTGAGCGTGCGCACCCAATCGTCCGACTTGTCCTCCACGCACTGCTGAACAATACCCAGCGAACACATCCAGCCGAGAGGCCGTTTCGTCAGGTCCCTGCCCTCCCCGAGGGTTGCGACCTCGACCCCGAGCCTGTCCTTGTCACTTTCGAACCGGATGGCGACAAAGTTGTGCGACTGCGACAGGCGTTCGCCGAGCCACAGGACGTTGTGCAACAGACCGAAACTGTTGAGGGCATCGCGGTGCGCGGGAGACATCCAGAGCCAGAAGGGCGGAACGCCGAATGTTTCGGGTTCCGTGCGTGCGGCCCAGAACATCTTGACGAATTCCTCAAAGCCCCGTCTTTCGTGGGCAACCACCGGATCCGTGAACAGATCGACAAGAAAAGAATCGGTTCCGAAGGCAACAAAACGGGGTGTTTCCTCATGCTCCCAGCGCAAGAGCGTATCGGCGGAAAACAGCTTTTTGTGTTTGGTTCTGATGTATCCGAGAATGCTTTCCCGCGTCCTGTTGGAATCGCGCAGCATGCTTTCGGCCCGCTGACGGTACTCAAAACCGAAGAACGGATGGTTGGCGCCCTTGAAGCCAAGCGAAATCGCCTGGAGCCAGAACTCCCAGTCTTCGAAGCCCGACTTCATGGTTTCGTCGAAGCGCACACCGGCGTCGAGAAGGTTCTTTGAGACCAGGCTGCCGGCTTCGCAGATATTGTCGAACACGACATGCAGCAGGCGGGAATACTGGGCGGTATAATTGCCGTTCCACTCGATCCCGAACTTGTCGATATTCGGATAGATCCAGTCGATGCCCTTGTTTGCCCGCATATAGTCCAGAAGAACCCGCATCGCAGTCGGGGTGATGCGATTGTCTGCATCCAGAAAGTAGACTGCCTCCAGATCACTGAAGGTGCGAAGGGCAAAATCGATGCCGTAGTTGCGCGCCGAACTCAGACCGCCATTCGGCTTCCTCAGATAGTAGACATTGTCATTTGCAAGCGCGTAGGCCTGCCCGACCTGGGACGTTTCTGGATAGGGACAGCCGTCATCGACGATTACCACCGCGATGTTGAACGGTGCTTCCTGGCAGAGTGCCGAATCCACCGCTTCCGTCAGAAGAACGGAATGCTTGTAGACCGGAATGAGAATGGCGATGGTTGCCGAAGGCTTGTCGGAGCCACCGAACTGTGCGTAACGCACATTCGGATGATCCTGTTCTTTTACCGTTTGACGCAGCATCCGATCATCCGCTCACGACTGCGCGGAAATTGGTGAATTTCGCCCATGCGAAATCGTTGCTGCCCTGCTCGCTCATCCGTGTCGCGAAATACACATTCTGCCAGGCACCGACCTGTTCGCTGGCAAAGGCGCTCAAATGCGCGCTTTCACCGAAGGAAACGGTGTTCCAGCCGGAATAGGCCTCGCCGACCGTTTGCTCTCTTTCTTCCCGGAAGAGGGCACGCGCAGCGTCGAGACTGCCCGCAACGGCGATCGCAAAATCGATGTCGGCAGCCCGGCTGTTGTCGATGAAGGCCTTGGCCGACATGCGGATGATCTGCGGTGGACACGCCGCAGGAAGTTCGCCGATCGTCATGCCCTCGGCGGGCGGATGACAGCCGATCGCCCGTTCCGCGGGCAGCGGCATGATCGCTTCGAAATCGAATTCGACTTCATCGGAATTCGCAAGGCTGGCATGTTCCAGAATACCCGGCGCAATCGGCATGTCCCGGAACCCTTCTCCCTGCGACACTTGCTGGGACTGGGCGGGGATGTAGTTGGCCGACGCCGGCATGGAAACGCCCGGGATGCCACCCCAGACCTGCAGCGCCAGGCTGTTCTTCAGGACCGGCATGCCATTGGAGGCATCCCGCACCTGGAACATTTCGATCGGTTGCAGGCTTCCGAGTGACAGGCGCGGCGTGTCTTCATCCGCTTCCTCGATCTGAAGCCGGAACTCCAGCGTGCGATTCAGCCCGGCCGTTGACTTGGACAGACCGAAGATGTTCCATCCGCTGGCCAGGTCACCGCTGGAAATCTGCCAGCTGTCGACGATGCGCAGGTCTTCCAGCGTGACCAGTTGCGCACGAAGCTTGAGGTCCTGGCGCATGCCAAGCTGGTCCACGTGGACCGAAACACCGCTGACCCCCGAACTCGGTACGGGCAGGATCTGGCTGATGCCGTCCTGCGACGCGCTTGCAAGCACGTTGGCATTGAGCGGATTCTCGGCCGGTTCGTTACTGAACACGAGATCGAGCGGTTGCAGGCCGTTCCTGTTCAGGAAGGATTCGATCGCGGCGAACCTGTTCTGCAGGTCGTCATTCATGCTCCGGAGAGTCCTGAGCTCCCTGTTGGAGAGCACCAGCCGTCTGGCGGCCGATTTCACGTGTTCCGCGACCAGAGCCAGGATCGACGAAATCGCCTCGTTTTCCTGCCCACGGCTCCAGCCGACGACGGATGGAAGCTGAACGACGCCGTGTCTTTGAAGCCATTTGAAAAGAGTGTCGACATCAGCCGAAGTGCCCGGTTCCGCAAGAACGGCAAACGCCATTGTAGGCGCTTCGACGACCTGAAAAACGGCTCCACTCTGGTCTGAAAACAGGACCTGTCCGTCTGCAACACCCTCGAACCAGACAGTTTGCACTGCACCCAAAAGAGCGCTTGGCAACTCTTGCCGCCCGACGCCAACGACCATAAGGGTCAGATCCTTGAGGAGCCTTTCCTCGATTGCCGGTTTCTCAACTGGAAATGCCTCTTGCGTGGCCACGACTGTCATAAGAGCCCCCAAATTTCACACGCTACGGGCATTTTTTTGCAAAAAAGCCCACACTCGAACATCAAGTACACTAACAGAAATTTGCGTCAGTTTGTGACAATAATGCGGCGCAGCATAGTAAAATTATTGATTTTTTATGTATTTAATTAGATTTAAGAAATTTCTATCGAATTTACAACATAAATAACCTGAGTATTATTTGAAATATAATTTTAATTTCAAAATAAAATCACGAAATTCGCGGTAAATTGCAACCATAAACTCAACGACAGGTGTGAATTTGCAACTGCTCGACTACTCGCCCTCGTATCAGGTTGAATTTTGTGCAATGCAAAAAATCAACCTGCACAAAGCAGGAAAACACACGGCTCCGAACTGAACCCGCAATGAGGCTGAAGGCGATCGCTTGACCGGCTTCGGATAAAGATCCGTTCAATCGGCGGTGCATCCTATGCGCTTTGCTGCAGGGTGCCCGGCATCACGCGCGTTCCTGCATGGCGGGCGGCAATGAGGGACCGGTAGAAGGTCAGATGATCCCCGGCGCAATCCCGGTACGAATTCGGTTCCATGATTCCGGCGCGAAGTGAATTCCACAGCTCCTTGTTCTGCAGGGCCTCGCTCATCTTGTCCGCAAGGTCTTCCGGACTGCCTGCAAGGAAATGCAATCCGTCGACACCGTCCTTCACCTTCTCGGCCATCCCGCCAATGCCGCTGCAGATCAGAGGCCGCCCGTGATGAAACGCTTCCTGAATGATGACGGGTGAATTCTCCCACCAGACCGAAGGCAGAAGAACCCAGTCCGCCTGGCGTATGAGCGACGGCATGTCCCTGTTCTGGTAAGCGCCGGCAAACCGGACACGGTCACCGGTCTTTTCGATCAGGCCGGCAATCTTTTCGCGGAACGCCTCCGGCTGCCTTTCCAGGTTGCCGCCGAAAATCGTCAGAGTCGCATCGTCTTTCCAGATGCTGTCCGGTATCCGCTGAACCGCGTCCAGCAAGATATCGACCCCCTTGTAGGGTGTCATCTGACCGAAGAATGCGAAGCGGGAACGTCTGTCGGTGTCGTCTGTGAGGCGTCGGGGCTCGGCTCTTTCCGGAACGTTCAGACCGTTTTCGATCACCGAAATCCTGTCCCCCGGGAGCCCCCATTGTTCATACCGTTCCGCAAGAAACCTGCTTGGGGTTACAAAACCGTCGGCGAGACTGAACATCGACTGGATAAACTGTTTCCGTCGCAGGAATTCTCCGGGCGAAACATCGGGAAAGCAGCCATGGCAGGCAATCGGAGACGACGACCGGCACAAGGCGTGCGTTCCCGTCTTCACCATCTGGCCATGATGATGGCAGATCGCCAGGAATTCGTGCAACGTGACGATGATGGTTGCATTCGGTAGCGCGCTCCGCACCACATGAAGGGCTTCCAGACCGAGACCGATGAAATGATGGAAATGAACTACATCCGGGTTCAGGGAACGAACGAAACGGCGCAGATCGCTCTGAAGATCGCCGGTGTTGCGGTTCGAGACCAGGAAGTGATCGTACTCGTCCGCATGGTAAAGCAGTTCGTCTTCCGCGTCCGCGACACCCATCAGCGCTGACCGACCATGCCTGGGATAGTCATCGCCGACCCTTGCCAGAAAGAATGACTGCGATCCCGCCGCGGATTTCAGACCGAGATGAAGATTGTAGGAAGCTACCTCCGCACCGCCGAGCGACAGCTCCGGATGGCCATGGGAAATCACAAGAACCCGCAGGGTGTCATCGGCATCCGCATCTTGCGTCGCCGGAGGTGTGCCGGTCATTGCAAACCCTCCTTCAATGCACCAAGCCGCCCGCTCCACAAATGGGCGAACTGTTCCCGGTCGTGCTGACCGACAAGTTTGTGCCAGAGGCGTTCGCTTCCCTGCCCGTCCTCCGGATGAACCATCTCCACCTCCGGCACCCAGAAGGATTTCACACCGGCGATCCTCAGCTTCAAGGTAGCGTCCAGCCCCTTCTCGTCGGTCCCGAGGTAATTGCGCGCAAAACCTCCGGACGCGAGAAATGCGGTTTTTGACACCACGCAGCAGTCGAACGTTGCCGCGACGACTTCGCTGGCCTCGGCTCCCATGAGCGTCCGCCGCGGATACCCGACATAGTGCTGTTTCAGAACACATGCCTCGCCGTCCCGATCGATCCAGGTTCCGGCCCAGCGGATCGTATCGTCTTCGTAAAGCACGGTTGGTGTCACCAGGCAGCCCTCTTCATGCTTCCGGTACTCCGCCACCAGCGTGTCCAGCCATCCGGGAACGAGAGGCACCACGCCTGAACCGAGACACACGACGGTGTCCGATGGCGCCGCATGCATTCCGGCCTGGATCGCATCCAGCGCGTCTTCAACCTTGCCTGCTCGTACGATCCTGAGCGCCAGACCGTAGAACGACCCAAGACGTGCAATCTCCTGAAACTGTTCATCGATCGCTGTCGCGGCTGCGCAGATGACAATCGGGGTTCCCTTCAGAAACGGATCAAGCGCAAGCACAGGAAGAAGTGTTCTCAGCTTGTCAATCGACCCGTCGGACCCGATCACGATCGACGTGGAGGGCGTTTCCGGCATCGGACCCATGTCCGTGACCTCCTCCACCGTCGGTTCGCAGAGCGAAACCGCTCCAAGCAGGGGAAGAAACTGCCGCTCGATAATGTCGGTCGCCGAAGCAATCGTCGGATCAAGCCCGGCGACAAGACGGCGGAGTGCGCTTCGCAGTGACGTGCGCCCGAGGGCAATGGGCGCATAGGCAGACCGGCCGTCCCTGAGAACGACCTCGAGATAGGGTTTGTCGTCCAACTGGCCGCCAATGTCTGGAACAAAGGCCAGAAAACCGTGCCGGTCACGGCCTGTTGTCTCGCCCAGAAAGGGCGACAGGTCTTCAAAGGTGGCCGTCACGTCCGGTCTGTTCTGCGTGGTCCACGTTCTGTCCAGCCTCGACGAGCGCTCACCGGCACGCAGATAAACGGCCTCGGCATGATCTTCCGGGTTCAGCAGCCAGCCGGAAATCAGAACGCTACCGCAATTGGTCGCCGCGCAAAAATCGACACCGATCCGCACGGGGACATCCAGTTCGCTCACCGTTTCCCGCCCACCGAACCGCTGAGAGGCTCTTTCGAGCTTTTCGCGGGCGCCGCCGGATGCATTCAGACGCGGCAAAAGTGCTCTCAGGTGACCCGGCAGTGCCCGAGCCGGGGAGACCGTGCCTCTTTCGTGAACGTCGACCTTTGTCCATCCGCTGCGACCGCGAAAAAACAGGCTCCGGATCGCCGGGGCGCGGACGCCATCCACCTTGTCCAGAATGCCGGCAAATCCGGGGGCCTTGCCGCCGGTATCCTTACGCTCGAATAGACAACTGGCCAGATCGGCGACACGCAGCGCCCCATCGAAGACAAACACCCGGTTGCGGCCGAGAGGCGGTTCCTTCGACCAGCCCTGAATGTAAAAATCGCCTTCGTCGAATTGTCCGAGCATTTCGACATACCCGTCCCTGCGCGCAACATGCATGACAAGTTTTGCCGCGACGGTCTGGTTCTTCACTTCCGAATTTGCGGCGATCAGCGCGTCGATCAGCGTTTCGACAACACTTGCCTCCTTTTGCGACACGGCCTCGCTGACCAGGCCGACAAAAATGTCGAACGCGACCGGTCCGTACTTGATCGCATAAGGGTGAGAGTGCCCCTTGCTGCGGATCGATACCCGGTCAAGCTTCGGCACGGCAACGGCATCGAGAGACAGGATCGCGACGAACGGCGCTTGCGCGCCGTCCCTGTTGGTTTTCGCAGACAGCGACACAATTGTGCAGGGAACCGTGGTTTTCGGATCTTCGTTGAGCACGGCCTGGAGGTTGCGCGCGAATTTCTCGCCGACACCGGCCAGAAGGATCGTGTCGCGGTCCACTGCCGTGCACAGAACGCTGCGGCCATCGGCCGGCAGGGCGGCATCGGGCCAGTCGCCCGGCTCACCCGTCAGCTTCCTGTGCTCGACAGACGTATCTGAGAGCCTCTTTGCGCCTTCAAGCGTGACAACCGGCTCCATCGCGATCAGCTCCACAAACCGCCGGCGGCCGCAAAGACCATGCCGCCGACAAACCCGAGAAGGATAGCAAGCAGCAGCATGTGAATCTTGAGGCCGTTCCGGCTGCGGTCGCCAAGAGCCGTCAACCGGTCGTCGAATCCTTTCAGAGTGCTGTCGAAGCGCAGGAGAAACACCTCAAGTTCCTTGACGCGTTGCGCGAGATCGCCCTGCCCGCTTTTCAGGATCGCCAGCGCTTCGCCAAGCTCGCCTTCCGTCGATGCAAGCGTATCGATCCGGCTGGTCGTCTGTTTCAGAAGCTCCGTTGCATCCCGCTGTCCGAGCGCGCTCTGCCCCTGGATGGCAATGACCCTGTCCAGCTTCTTCATGACGATCGAGAGCGGAAGCGCAATGGCCGCTTCTGCGGCGCGTTCTTCGGCGCTCGGGCGCGGTAGCTGGATCTGCACCCCGTCCCGCGGGGATTCAGCGATCACGGACAATCCCTCGGGCGCCGATGCAGCCGCCTGGGGCAATTGCAGATCGAAGGCGTAGGCACCATCGCCGATCCCGTTGCGCTGCAGATCGATGCGCTTGGTATCCGCCAGCTTGCTCATCACGCGATCGCCGTCGTGAAGAACGTGGATCGTCATGCGGTCCTCCGGATTGGCGGCATCCCATGCCCAACCCAGAAGCCGCCCGTCTTCAAACGCATCGACGCGGCCCTGGATCTTCGGAACCTCGCCCTTGTCCTCGTCCGCGGTTTCGGCTTTTTGTTCCAGTTTCGCTGCGGTCATGGTGCTCTCGTCAGGCTGCGGGGTCGTCTGCGAACCGGCTCTGGTCTTCAAACAGCTGGAGGTACTGTTCAGCGACCCTGGAAACGGTAGGCGGCTGTTGTGTGTTCTCCGCCAGTTCGCGGTACTTTTGCGGATCCCCGGCGGCTTTCTCCATCACCGCCGCCAGTCCGGACGGATCGTTCCGGCGCACATGCAGTCCGTCCACGCCGTTTCGAACAGCCTCCGCCATTCCCCCGGCCCCGGTCGTGATCACCGGTCTTTTGTGCTGCTGCGCTTCGGCGATCACCAGCGGTGCGTTTTCCCACCAGAGCGAAGGCACGATCACCCAATCGACCGGCGCAATGAGTTCTGCAACGTCATGCGGCTTGTAGGGACCGAGGCGCACAACATGCGGCGCGGTGTCTTCAAAGAGCGTTTCGATCCGCTCGACGAAGTCTGTACTTTGAAAGGGAGAGCCGCCATGCACGCGCAGTTCAAACTCGACATCGCGCTCGATCAGCAGTTTCGCGGCCTGAAGCAGGACTTCGATCCCTTTCCATGGCGTCATGTTGCCGAAAAATCCGAAGACACGTTTCGGATCTTCATCCCCGGCCCTGCTTTCGGCCGGGGCAGTCTCCGGACGGCCGTTCCGGATGACCGATATCTTGTCGGCCGGCAATCCCCAGCGGATGTAGACATCCCGCAGGAACGCACTTGGTGACACAAACTGGTCGACAGCCTGAAGATGCGTCTTGATGAAGCGCTCGCGCAACCGCATATCGTTCGGCTTTGCCGCTTCGATGCAGCGGCAAAGGCCGCCGGGCCCAAGCGCTGCACAAGGTTCATCCGGGCTTTGCATGAGCACGCCGTCATTCGCACAGATCGCGTAATAGTCGTGCAGTGTCATGACGATGCGAACGTCAGGCAGGACACGGCGGATGAGCACCGGCAATTCAACGCCAAACAGGATCAGATGGTGGATATGAATAACGTCGGGCCGGAAACTCTCCAGCAGCGCCGTCATGTCGGGTACGAACGCCCTGAGGTCGATCTGGCTCATGTTGAAGCGGTCGAAGTGCCCCGCCCACATCAGGAGTTCGTCGCCGCTGTCGCTGATCGCCTGAAAGCTGGTGCCCGGGTGCGGCTCGCGATGCAACTGATTGGTCGCCCCGACAAAGAGCGATTGATGTCCCGCCTCCCGGTAGGCCCTGGAAAGTTCGAGCGCAACCGTCTCCGTACCGCCAGGATGAAGGTCGGGGTGATTGTGCGCGAAAACCAGAACCCTCATGCGCCCTGCCTCCGCGTGGACTTAACCGCGACGAAGAAGTCCTGATAATGCTGGCTTCCGGTCTGCCCGCGCCAGTGACCGAGCTTCTTCAACGCGATGTCGAAGCCTGCTGTCTGCAGGGTGGTATCCAGAAACCCGTCATCAAAAGCGACGGCGGCAAGCGGGGCATTTGCGTCCGCGTGCCAGGACGGTCCTTCCGGCGTGCGATGAAACCTGATCCTGGGTGTCAATTCAGCCGCGCCACGCTGGCTTTCCGGCTCCATGACGAAGGCAGACAGAAACAATCTGCCGCCCGGCTCAAGCAGCCGAGAGATTTCGCGAAAATAAGGTTCGATTTCTTCGGCCGGCAAATGGGTGACGACAGAGGTCATGATCGCGAAATCGAACGAATTGTTCTCGAACGGAAGCAACAGGCTCTTGCCGCGGATCCGGCCGTTGGGATTGTAAAGATCATTCGCGATATCCAGATGCATGAAGCGGAAGTTGGGATAAACGGCGCCGACATGCTGCGCACTCCACTGGATACCGGCTGGTGCCGGATCAAGGCCCGTATACATTCCCTTTTCAGGATCAAGATACTGGGTCAACGGCACGGCCATTCGGCCAATTCCGCATCCGATATCGAGAACACGCTCATGCTCCTGCAATCCACCGAGCTCGATGAAATGTCCCAGGAATTCGGTTCCTATCGCCAGATAGTCACCGTCGCCGACAAAATTCTCCTCCTGCGGCGGAACGGGCAGAAAGCGGTTCCGTTCGATCGTCTTTTGAAGAAGCGCCAGGCTGCCGCCGCTGAGCGGCGCCGATTTCAAGCGGATATGATCCGCAATGACAACAGGTGAATTCATCCGGTCAGCACCCCGTCCCGTGCCCCGATTGACGACATTACATCCATGATCTCTTGTTCCCATCTGAGTTGCTGAAGCCATCGATTGTATTGAGACGCAACTCCCCGCGTGTAATCGCCGTTTTTCTTTATTGAAATTCGCTCGAAGTGATAAAGTTCGACATCACCCAAGTAATAGATCTTCTTGTTGCTGGCCCGCAGCTTGAGACAGAGATCGCTGTCTTCGTAGTCTCCGATCATGAAATCGGTCGTGTACCCACCGGCCTGCTCGAAATCCGACCGTGACATGACCAGACACGCACCTGTGACGCCCGGAACTTCCCGCGACAGGCTGGCCTGGGCGTAGTTTCGCGGAAAGCCCTTGAAGTAGTGGTGGTTGAACCAGCGCTTCTTCTCGTCGTGGATGAACTTAAGGCCAGCATGCTGGATCGCGTTGTCCGCATAAAGCAGCTTCGCGCCGACCGCACCGACCTGTTCATCCATCATCAGGCAGGCACAGAGCTGTTCGAGCCAGCCGCTCTCGGTCGGAACGACATCGGAATTTATCATGGCGAGATACCGGCCCTGCGCACGCTCTGCACCGGCAT
The DNA here is from genome assembly GCF_030733265.1 of Roseibium sp. MMSF_3412. Classification (GTDB taxonomy): domain Bacteria; phylum Pseudomonadota; class Alphaproteobacteria; order Rhizobiales; family Stappiaceae; genus Roseibium. Next base: position 360,807 of record NZ_JASHJI010000002.1, read on the forward strand.
TGCAGGCAAGCGCGTAGCCGCCATTCTGCTCCATCACGACGAGCCGGAGCGGCAGACCGTAAAGGAGGTGAAAGCCGATCATCAGGTCTTCGACATGCGTCGCCTGTTCCGGGGAATCGAGCACGAAGATGATTTCCGCGTTTTCAGCCAGCCATCTGTCGGCGGCGAACGCGGCCAGCTGCGGCTTGATGAAGTCATAGACCTTGTAAAGGGGAATCACGATGGAAACGGTCGGCGCATTGAGCTGTGCGCCGATCGTGATTTCGCTTGGGCACCCGATCTGGTTCCTGAAACGCTCCTGCAATTCGGCGAACGGCTGTGCGAGACAATTTGCGATCACGTCATCGGTCGCATGTCTCGGCGGCACGATGCCAAGCGCGCTCGCCCTGCTGTCCACCGCATCTCCCGGCTGGGGCGGGGGAACCAGGGGTGCCCGTTCGCCGGATGCCAGTCTGAGCTCGAACCGCGGCTGAATATGGTGCTTCAACTTCGCACCCGCCGGTGCAAAGGCGACAAACTTCCGGATCGCATATCCACCCTGGGATTCCGGCAGCACGCCGTCAAATGTATGCAAGTTCAAGGATTGCGGCTCAACGCCGGGAACCAGGAGATCGAGACCGGCGTAGGATCTGCCCGGATCGCGCATCCAGCCGCCGGCAAGCACACCGCTTTCCACCGTCAGAGCCGTTTCAACGGCACAAAAGGCCGCCGTTTCTCCGAGTGCGCCATGCCGTCTGGCAGGCATCGGTTCCGCCAGCTGCAGGTCGCGCACCGCCGCCCGTGTTTCCGGGGTCTTTCCGCCAAACCTGGTGATGAGATGATCGCGCAACTCCGGCAGCTTGCGGGTGTTGGCCGCCCACCATGAGCTGAGCGAACGCGGTTCGCCGCCTGCTTCCATGCGCCTTATCGCCAGCCCCCAGGGCCCGGACAGCACAAGGAAACTTTTCGTTGGCGCTTTCGTGCTCGATACCGTGCCGACGAAAAGCCGGTTCTTGCCGCTGTTGTAAGGCGCGTTGAATGGCTCAGGGTCAAGCCTCCTGATACCGTCGTCACCGATCAGCACCGCGGAAGAGACTTCGGCGCATTCGCTGTTCAGAAGGGTTTCGATAATTCTGGTATCCCCGACACACGCAACACAGTCCGCAACCGGCGGCGTATCGTTCACGGAATGAAGCAGCTTTTTCGCAAATCCCAGAAAGCTTCTGGAACGCGACAGCCGGAACATTCCGGACCACGTGTTCAGGATCGTTGTGACGAGTACCGCACACGCATTCTGGGAAAGCCCGCTGGTCAGTGCGAACGGGTCCGCGGCATTTGCACCCTTTTCGGGGTCGAATGTCAGGTCGGCCCCCGAACCGACCGCGCCGGCAGTCAGCTTGAGTTTCAAAGGCGACGGTTCCTTGACACCGAGCGCCCAGACAATCCTGGAACGTCCGTCAAGCAATGCCAGACGGACACTTGCAAGGGATGAGAACGTCTTGCCTGACGCCTCCTCGAGCTGCGGCGGCGCGTTGACCGCATGGGCGGGATCCCAGGCGACCAGATATACTTCAGGCGTCAACTGCAGAAACTGCGGGGCATCAAAAGACGATTCCGCGTATGTGCCGAGAGTTTCGAGCATCTTTTAACTTCAATACGCAACGCTACGCCGATCCGGCCGGCGGATGACGACAGCCCCGGGCGCCCGGCGAACCGGACACCCGGGGCAGTCACGTTATGAAACGACGATGAAGCCTTCCGGATTGTCCTTCAGGTCATCTGCATCGATGTTGTTGAGCGTCACGGTATCGCCGTTGCCCAGATCGATGACGGTATTGTTGCCGACCTGCGTCGCGCGATCCGCGACATCCGCCGCAGACCCAATACCGGTGTTGTTGATGTTTGCAGAAATCTGAACGAGATCGCCAACCTGGAAGTCCATGATGATGTCGTTGCCACCGCCACCGGAGAAAACAAACACATCGTGGTTTCCACCACCGAACATCAGATCGTTGCCGGCACCACCGTCAATGATATCGGTTCCTTCGCCGCCGAGGATGATGTCGCCACCATCGCCGCCTTCGATATAGTCGGATCCCGAACCACCGAAAATGGTGTCCGCGTCAGCGCCGCCAAGAATGACGTCGTTGCCGCCTTCGCCGAAAATCTTGTCGGCACCATCACCGCCGGCGATCAGATCGCCGCCTTTGCCACCGAACAGAAAGTCGTCGCCTTCATTGCCCACGACAACATCCGCTTCGCCCAGCCCGAAAATGAAATCCTGGGCACTTGTACCCTGTAGGAAATCCTGGAAAGCACTGCCTTCAATTGTGGCCATAGCTTACTCCTGAAGTTTACCTCACTTAAACAACGCCCCGGAAACCGCGGCACCCCGCACCGCACAAACCCCGTTTTCTTGCGGTGCGAAGTTACAATACACATTTATAACTGTGTGCAAAGGGATGAATAGTGAAAAAAGTAAGGCAATATTTAGAATACAGAGTATTTTATATGATATTACGCGAAGGATACACCAATTTTACCAGACTAATTCAGATGAATTACATCGATTTTCGAATTTGTTTTTCGCTTTTCGCGGCACAAGTTACGATCTGAAACTATTTTTTTGTTTTTTTTCAATTACTTAAATCAGAAAAAATAAATTTTCGAACTAAACCCGCATACACGCGAGGGTTAGTAGAACTAAAGAAAAAAGTCTGAAAGCCACTACTCATGCTGCAAATCTATGCTGCAACGCACAAATGAACGGCAGCTCAACAATGAGCTGCCGGTGTCAATAAAATTTACAGGGATTGCAGGTGTCAGTCTTCGCGGAAAGCGCGGTTCCAGCTGTCGGAAATCGGTTCGACGAGATATTCGATCGCCTTGCGCGCCCGGCGCACAATCAGCACTTCCGCAGGCATCCCCGGATAAAGCGCAACGACCGGATTGTTGGCCAGCTCCGTCTGATCGACCTCCGCACGAACCACGTAGAACGCTTCCTGCGTCTGCTGATCGACGCTCTGGTCGGCGGCCACGAACGAAACCGCTCCTTCCAGGGGGCGAACGTTCCGCCTGTCGTATGCCGTAAGCCTGATTCGGGCCTGCGAACCGACGCGCACATGATCGATGTCCTTCAGGTTCATGCGCACCTCAACGAGCATCTTTTCGTCCTGCGGGACGATATCCATGATCGCCTTGCTGGGCTCGACAACGCTGCCCGGCGTGCGCATTTCGATATCGTAGACGATCCCGCTTTGAGGCGCGTAGACGACCAGCCGGTCGAGAATGTCCTTTGACGATATGATCTGCTCAGTCGTGGTGTTGAGTTCCAGCTGCGCCGTCAGGATCTCGCTGGCGATTTCGCTCTGCAATTCCTGTTCCGCTTGCAAAAGCGCGACTTCCGCGCCTTGCCGCGCTTTCTCCAACTTCGCCTTGTCCGCCGCAAATTGGCCGCCGTCACCGATCAGTTCGCTGAGTTCGAGTTGCTCGTCGCTCAGGATCGCTTTGGAGGTAAACCCCTTTTTCTCAAGCAAGGTAAGGGCTTCGACCCTTTCCTTGAGCAGGGCCTGCCGGTTGGTGTTCGCCTCGATTTGAGCTTCGGTGGCCTCGATCTGGGCCTCGAACTGCTCGATCTCCTTCTGCTGAAACGCGACCTTGCCTTCATAGACCTTGCGCCGTTTTTCAAAAAAGCGCTGCTCCGCCGCCATCACGTCCGCAACGGCGATGGCATCACTTTTTGTCAATTCCGGCGGCATCTCGATCTGGTCCTTCAGATCCCTTTCCGCCCGCAGCCGCGCGAGTGTCGCCATCAGGCTGATCCTTTTGGCCCGCAACTGGGCAAGCTCTGCGCGTGCGCGCGTGTCGTCCAGTTCCACCAGAGGCTGGCCCTGCTTGACGAAATCACCTTCCTGAACGAGAAGCCTGCGCAATATGCCGCCTTCAAGATGCGTGATCGTCTTCCGCTGGCTGTCGACGACGACCTTGCCGGTTGCCACCGCCGCACTGTCGAGGTCCGCCGTGAAGCCCCACAAGAGGAAGCCGCCGAAACCGATCACGACCGCAATCGACGAGGCGATCAGCGGACCACGAAGGCTTGAAGGCTTTTCGGCTTCGAGATTGTCGGCGGGCTGCCAGAAGGGTTTCTTTTCGCTGTCAAGCGCCTGCTGGGCCGGCTTGGCAACCTGGTTGTCCGGGTCTGTACTCATGCGACCTCTCCATTCGGCGGAAGGGCAGGCGTCGGTTTCGGGGCAGGCAGCCGTCGTGAGATATTGCTCACAACCTCCGTTCTGTCACCGAACTGGCTGATCCTGCCATCCTCGAGAACGAGGATCTTGTCCGCGGCTTCCATGATGGCCGGGCGGTGCGCAATCACGACGACGATCGCGCCATTTTCCTTGGCGCTCGAAATTGCCCGCAAAAGCGCCACCTCGCCTTCGGTATCGAGATTCGCGTTGGGTTCATCCAGTACGAGAAGCCGGGGCTGGCCGAACAGGGCTCTCGCCAAAGCGACCCGCTGCTTCTGGCCACCTGACAAGGTGAATTTGTTGTCGCCGACTGGCGTGTCGTAGCCAAGTGGCATTCGGCCGATCATTTCATGAACGCCCGCGGACCGCGCCGCATCAATCACCATTTGCGGGTCCGCATCATACATGCGCGAAATGTTCTCGCGCACGGTTCCGTCCAGAAGGGACACGGATTGCGGCAGATAGCCGATCATCGCACCAAACGACGCCCGTTCCCAAAGATACACATTGTGCCCGTCGAGAAACACGCCGCCGGTCGTTGGCTGCAAGGCCCCGACCAGAAGGCGGGCCAGGGTTGACTTGCCGGCCGCGGACGGTCCGACCACACCGAGGACATCACCGGGTTCAAGCGTGAACGAGATGCCCTTGATCACCGGGACAGGAGTGTTCGGTGCGACGAAGACCAGTTTGTCGACCTTGAGCGGACCCTGACTGGGCGGCGTTGCGATCGTCTGACGGATGGACGCATGATTCTCAAGTATGTCGCGAACCCGGCCCCAGGCGGTAAACGCAAAGACCCACTGCCGCCAATGCTCGGTCATGTTGTCGAAGGGCATCAAGAGACGCCCGGTGATGATACTGGCCGCAATCATGGTGCCAGCCGTGACCTCACCCTTGATGACCAGATCGGCGCCAAGTGCCAGCACGCCGATCTGCATCCCCATGCGCAGGCTGCGGGTCAGCGCGTGGATCGCCTTGCCGCGTCTGCTGCCATAGGCCATCAGTTCGCTCGCATGCAGTTGCTTCTTCTGCCAGCGGCGCGCGAGCGCCGGCATCAGGCCCATCGCCTCGATTGTCTCTGCATGACGAAGGGTGGAACCCATTTTCGAAACGTTTTCGACATTGGCCGAGTTGGCTTCTTTCAGCAGTGACCGTGTCGCCATGTCGGAAATGAGATTGAGACCAATCAGCACGAAAGCCGAAATGATGGCCAGAAGGCCGTAAAGCGGATGCAGGATGAACAGCACCGCCAGGAACATGGGCACCCAGAGCGCTTCGAGCGGGGCGCTGATCGCATTGCTTGTTATGAAACTCCTGAGATCACTCAGGTCGCGCAGCACCTCTGAGGCAAGACTTCCCCCCTTTTCCAATGAAGATTTCACGCCCGCTTCGATCGCAGTGTGGTTCAGGCGTCGGACCAATTCGGTTCCCATGACCTGAAAAATCTGGCTTCGGATAAACTCCAGAACCCCGTAGAGCGCCAGCGCGCCGGCTGCAATAATGACGAGCATTCCAAGCGTGTCGAGGCTCTGGCTGTTCAGAACCCGGTCGTGAACCTGCAGCATGAACAGCGGCGCGGTAAGCTGCAGGAGGGTGATGAAGCCGCTCAAAACAGCTGCTGCGAATAATCCAGTTGCAAAGGTTTTCCGAGCTTCCCGAACCAGCAAGGACGGGTCGTTTGCCGATGGTTTCACCTGCTCAACCATTCACCATTCTCCAAACATTCAACCCAAAGACGAGTTCGCACGTGCGAAAAAATTCAGTATTTGCCTAGAAATCGACACATCTTTTCCCTATAAACGATGAAAGGTTGTAGACTAACTTGAGAGAAATTTGGGATTTAATTGTGGCACGCAATTGATTCTCATGCAAAAGATAAAATTATAAATAAAAATAACAAACCACCGCGAAGACAAGGAGCAACTTGGAAATGGAATTATTTCGAATTTAGTTCGAAATTTGGTGGGAGTTAGGGGCGTATGCACAAAATATTCACTGATGCACCACAACAGATAAATGGCCGGATAAACATCCCCAAACCAAAGGTGGAAGAGAATACATACACAGTAGCGGAGTCGGACATGAGGGCCGAAATGAACCCGTACTCTCACGCAAACCACTTCGAACTAGTTCGCGTAATCGAGAGAATGTACCGGCGTTACCTGGATCGGCTTCGTGTCGATCTGATCCGCATCGGGGCGGATGACATATCGCCGTCTCACGCGATGCTTCTCTTCACCATCGGCGACGACGATCTGTCGGTTCGCGACTTGATGGACAGGGGGCACTACCTTGGGTCCAATGCCTCCTACAGCCTGAAGCAGCTGGTTCAGTCGGGTTACGTCGACCGCACCGCGTCCGCAAGGGACAGGCGTTCGGCCAGGATCAGGTTGACGGACAAAGGCAAGTCGCTCTGCCAGGCCATAAAGTCGGCAGACGAAGTGAACCAGGCGCAGATCGTGCGCAACGAACGCGACAGGATGGCTCTGGAGGAAACCTTTGCGCTGCTGCGGAAGTTGGAAGTCATCTGGGCGACCGATCTGCAACAGCGCAATGGCCGCATGGGCGTGAACGGGTTCTGACCAGAGGCGCCGTCAATGCATGTTGTTTTTGTGCACCGGCATGGCCCCGGGCAATTCGTTCACATTGCCCGGCGCCTCATCCTTGACGGATGGACGGTCACGCTGGTCTGCGAAAGCGCAGACAGGCCCGTTCCCGGGCTGCGCGTGCTGCGGTATGGCAACGGGGGCGCGGCAGGTCCTGATACACGGGCCGGAAAAGCTTCAACCATTCCCTATATCGAGGCGGGGCGGCGTGTTGCCGATATCCTGAGCCGTCTTGCGCAGCACGGCAGAGCCCCGGATCTCGTCGTCGGACATATCGCCTGGGGAGGCATGATGTTCGTGAAGGACGCGCTTCCCGAGACACCCGTTATCGGGTTCTGTGAATACTATTTCCAGCCCCGGGGCGGGGATGCCGGGTTTGCACCGTCCGACGAGATCAGCCTGGAACGGAAACAGACGATGCGGCTGCGCAACGCTGTTCAGCTGGCAACACTGGACCAGATGGACCACGGCATCAGTCCGACACTCTGGCAAAAAAGCAGATATCCCGCCGCGTACCGGAACAAGATCGTTGCCCAGCATGAAGGCATTGACACTTCCCGCGCCCGGCCCGATCCGCTCGCCTCGTTCCGTCTGCCTGACGGCACGCTCCTGAGTGCAGGCGATCCGGTCGTCACGTTCGCGGCGCGCGACCTTGAACCCTATCGCGGCTTCCCCCAATTCATGCGCGCCGCAGCCATGGCCGGAAAACGCAATCCCGAGGCGCGCTTCGTTATCGCGGGAGGAGACGGCGTCAGCTACGGAAGCGGACCGCAGGGTGACGAAAACTGGCGCAAGAAGTTGCTCGACGAAACCGGGCTCTCACCTGGCAAGGTCCACTTTCTGGGCCAAATTCCCCACCGCGATCTCGTGCGACTGTTTCAGGTATCGGCGGCCCATGTCTACCTGACTTACCCCTTCGTGCTTTCCTGGTCGTTTCTGGAAGCCATGTCGTGCGGCGCACCGGTCATTGCATCCGCAACGCCGCCCGTACGCGAAGTGGTCAACGACGGCATCAATGGACGGCTGGTGGACTTTTTCGATATCGAAGGGTTCGCCGACCGGATCGGGGAGGCTCTGACATCTCCCGACACCTTCCGCCCGTTGCGCGCGGAAGCAAGGCGTACAATTGTCGCACGCTACGATCTCAATGACTGCTGTACCAGGCTACACCGCTTCCTGAGCGAGGTAAGGTCCAGCTACGACAGGACGCGAACAGCCAGTGAAGACCCGGCGATCCCGCTCAATGCCTGACGCGGGCTGAAGCCACGCGGGCAAAGGCCCCGTCAAACAATAGGCCCAGGATATGCCGCCACGGTCACATCAGCGACTGGGAGGCTTCCCGTACGGTGTTTGTCGATCCTTCCAGCTGCGTGGCGGAGGACGAAATCGTCTGGAGGTTGGACGTCACCAGTTCGACCCCCTGTGCCGCGGCTTGCATGTTGGAGGAGATGTCGTTGGTCACCGCCGTCTGCTCTTCGACCGCGGTCGAGATACTCGTGGCAATCTCGGCGATGTTCTTGATCACGCCCATGATGGATTCAATGGCTTCGACCGCCCGCTCGGTTGTCTCCTGGACGGAATTGACCTGCGTGGAAATCTCCTCGGTCGCCTTGCTCGTCTGGGAGGCGAGACTTTTCACCTCGGAGGCAACAACCGCAAATCCCTTGCCTGCTTCACCTGCGCGCGCCGCTTCAATGGTCGCGTTGAGCGCCAGCAGATTGGTCTGGTCGGCAATTCCATCGATGAGCTCGATGACAGACCCGATGGTTTTTGCATCTTCGGACAGACCCGACATGATCTCGCTGGATCGCTCGGCCTCACCCTGCGCGTTGCCGGAAACCTCCAGAGCGACCTGAACCTGCCGGCTGATTTCCTGAATGGAGGCAACAAGTTCCTCCGAAGCTGCGGCAACGGTTTGCACACTCGAGGAGGTCTGCTCGGCTGCAGAAGCCGATTCGCCCGCCTGGTGTGCCGTCTCTGAAATGGACTGCGACATTTCCGTGAGATCTGCGTCGATCTGCTGTTGCACCGACCTGCGGCGCTGACGCTCCAGCACCTGTTCGGTGATATCCGATGCGAATTTCACCACCTTGAACGGACGGCCCGAGGCATCCATGATCGGGTTGTAGGTAGCCTGGATCCAGATTTCGCGACCGCCCTTCGCAACGCGCTTGAACTCGTCAGCCTTGAACTGTCCCTCTGCAAGCTCCTCCCAGAACCGGCGGTAAGCGTCGCTTTGACCGTAATCCGGCTCCACGAACATCCTGTGATGCTGGCCGCGAATCTCGTCGATCGAATAACCCATGGCCCCGAGGAAGTTCTCGTTGGCATCCACAATGGTGCCGTCGAGTTCGAAATGGATCACCGCCTGCGAACGATTGAGTGCATCGACCTGGCCCTCGAAATCGGCGCTGCGCAATTTCTGCGCGGTGATGTCCGACGCGATCTTGACGACCTTGACCACCTTGCCGGCTGCGTTCACGACCGGATTGTAGGAGGCCTGGATCCAGACCTCGTTTCCGGCCTTGTCGAACCGGAGAAACTCTTCTGCCTTGAATTCCCCGGCAGCCAGTTCCTGCCAGAACTCGTTGTACTCGACGCTGTTGCCATAGTCCGGATCGACGAACATCCGGTGATGCTGCCCCTTGATCTCATCGAGCGTGTAGCCCATCGCCCCAAGGAAGTTCGGATTGGCATTCAGGATATGTCCGTCGGGCGTGAATTCAATCATCGCCTGCGATCGGCTGAAGGCCTCGATTGTTGCCTTCGCGGAGTTCCTGAAAAAAAGCGTCATGGCGTGTCCCTTCGGACTCAAAGTTTTCATTAACGCTGAGTTACGCACTCGCAAGTAAAAAAAATATTGATCCAAAACACTTTTAGACGCGTAGAATTGGGTTTTTGACTTGAATGACAAGAATTGACGTTTCAACCATAAGTATTATACCGTAATTATTCTTCGCCTCACCTCTCAGTAAAAGTGTCAGTAATTGCTTGTCAGGACGCGCCAGGGCGTCTGAAATGCAAAACGGCGCAAGCTTTGGTTGAGCGTGAATAGGCTCCAGAAAAGCCGGAAAAATCGGCAAAAAATGTTTCAGATTTTTGGTCCGAACCCAGTTTCAGTGCCTCAAACCAGGAATTTTTCGACCTCTTCATGGAATCGGTGAAGCGCGCCTTCGTAGCGCCCGAACGTCAAGACCGCGTTGGCACCGCTCTCCAGCCCCGACTGAACAGCTTCATTAACGGCAAAGTCCTCTGCCAGTGTACGTTTCGTGATCTCGTGATTGCGATGCCAGTGCGCCGCCTTGCTCTCCGTGATGTCCGGCGCTGGCGCAAGCGTCACGATTTCAACCTCGGTTCGCCCGGTAGAAAGCGGATGCAATTTCACCCAGGCAACATGGTCCTGCATGAGCAGGAACTCGTTCGCAGGGAATACGCTGTAGAGAACATTGGCGTGGTCACGAATGCGCCGGCCGGGAATGTCATTGGTCCGCAAGGACGCTATCGACGTGCGCGGCAGGATGGATCGGATGTGAGATCCAAGCATCTGGTAGCTGGAGAGATTGTCCACGAAGTGCGGACCGATCGTCTCCTTGTGCGCGACCTTGAAATGATAGGCTTCCAGTCCGCCCTCCACCAACAGTTTCCAATTCGCCGACAACGTGAATGCATCACGCGCGGCAATCCCGAGCGTATCCAGGCCCGCCCAGATGAGATCGCCTGCAATCGGATCAAGAAACCCGTCGAAATCCGATGCTGTGTCCGGGTCGGCGATTATCCAGACCAGACCGAGACGCTCTACTGCCGGCAGACGTCGCAGGGCAAAGGCGTCCCGGTCCAGATCCGGAAAACCCGGCTTCTCATGCGGAACCCCGCGCAGCTGCCCTGAACTGTTCCAGGTCCATGCATGATAAGGACAGCTGAAGCTGTGTTTGCAGCCCTTTTCCTCGTCAACAAGACGAGCGCCACGGTGACGGCATACATTCACGAACGCATTGACAGCCCCGTCCCTGTCCCGCGTGAGCAGGACGGGAAGTCCGCCGGCGCGTAACGTCAGGAAACTTCCGTTTTCAGGCAACTCACCGGCATGCGCTGCAATAATCGGAAGCGAGCGGAAGATCCTGTCCCTCTCGCGGTCGAACCGCTCTTCGGACAGGTAACGCGTCACCGGAGACGATTGAACAGCATCGTCAAGAAAGAACAGTCCGTTCTCCTTCAAGCCCGCAAGTTCCTGCAAAAGCGCCTTTTCCAACTCGCGATCCATCGTTCTCTCTTTGCATCAAAAGTTGCCTTACCAATTGGTAAGTTTTACTTTACGACTGGTAAGTAGTCAATCAGGTGCTATGATTGCGTCATGACCGGGCAAATCGATTCTCCAAAAAAGAAGTTCATAGACACGGCTTTGCAGCTGTTCTCCGAACGCGGCTTTTACGGAGCCTCCCTCGCCGATGTCGCGGATGAATTGGGTCTGACCAAGCAATCGATCCTCTATCATTTCAAGACAAAGGAGGCGCTTTACGGCGCGGTTCTGGCGGATGTTTCCGGCCGTTTCGACGCGATCATCGAAGACGTGACGGCGCTGGATCAGGGTGCGGAGAAAAAGCTGCGCTTCTTTCTGGAAAAACTGATGGACCACGCGCGGGACGCACCGAATGACGGCCGGTTGATCGCGAGGGAACTGCTCGACAATCTGGACCGCGTCGAAACCAGCAGGAAGTGGTATCTGAAAACGTTTCTGGACAAGAGTGTCGATCTTCTGACCGACCTGCCCAAATGGCGTTACCGTTCCGAAGCGGAACGCACAGCCGCCGCGTACCAGTTGATCGGTGCGGTCAGCTATTTCGCGATTTCCGAGCCCACGCTGGAAGCCATCTGGGGAAAGAGCAAACTGGAGGAGACAAAGGACGTTTTCCTGTCCACTTTGCTTCTACGCCTGTAAGCGGGCGCATCCTCCCCCGGAGTGGCGCCGGGGCGCGGGCACCCCGGCCGATGTGTTACTTCCGAAGCGTCATTGCCGGGTTATGTGCGAAGAAATTGAACGGCATGATGTGAACGGTTTTCCATTCCGTCGACATGACCGGCCAGTCCTCCATGCGCGGGATGTGATGGAAGCCTGCCGTGAACCAGGACACCACATCCTGGCCCATCAGCGGCCTGTCCGCCTTGACCCATTCCGCGAGCGTATCGGATCCGTCGCTCTGCATGGCGTATTTTCCACCCGCATACCGCTGATCCGGATCATGCACCGTGGTCCAGGACGAATACTCGATATAGGCGTTGCGCTTGAACGGAGGATCGTTTTCGAAATCGAACGGACCGTAGGCGATCGACCCGTGATGGATCATCCATCCCGGCGTCTGGCCCAGATACCCTTCCCGGGCCGGATTGGTGATATGCACATGCTTCGGCTTTGAGGCACTGAAGCGATAACGCGCGTCCAGTTCGCTGTCCGGCATCTCGTGCTTCCAGGTCCACATCGATTTGCGCGGATGGTCTGGGTCGAGTTCCGCCGGAACGATCTCCATCGTGCCCATGTGATTGACCGGCTGATCGATGTCGAAATCGATGCGGAAGTTGAAATAGTGATCGTGATTGGCGGCCACCAGGTTCGGTGCGATCAGCGTTCCGTATTTCGTGTCTTCCGCGGCGGTGGCATCATTCATCGACGTGGAGGCAACACCTTTGACCGCGTCGAGACCGGTCGCCCCGATCTTGATGAAGATCTGCCCGTCCTGTTTCAGCCGGTAGTCGATCAGGTAATCGTAGTTGCCCACCTCCGATGCAGTGCGCACGACAAGTTCGGTTTCAGGACGCCCTTCGGCCGGTGTGAACTGATCGGGTCCTTGCGCGAAGATCTCGAAATGACGCCACGCCGGATCGCCGATGTTGCGTTCGAAAATGCAGATCGCGTCCGGTATCTCCAGCGGAGCACCGCTGTCATCCGTGATCAGCGCGGGCAGGAAGGTCGCATAGTCCGGGCAGTCGATGCCGGCTCGCAAGGGGGTCAGGAACAGGCCGAACCCGTATTCCCCGCTGTCCATGTAGGTCCGCCAGTACCAGCCCTCGGTCGGATCCATGTAAGGCACAAACACCTCGGACAGATGCATCTGGTAGATCACCGACCGCCAGGTGCCCTGGTCGTTTGCATCGAGATTGGAAATGACCAGCCCCGGCCGTTTGTCCACGCGGTAGTTGAAGCGCCAGATGTCCCATTCCACATGGCTGCCGTCGATCTTGTAATTCGGGCCGCCTTCCTGCTTCAGCAGCACCCGGTTGGTCTCGGGACGAAGCGGTGCACGTTCGGCAATTTCCTCTTCCGTGTATCCCCATGGATCCTGGGGTATCGGCACAACGCCGGTATCGACGACCTCGATGACTTCCTTCTTGCCGACGTCGAAAAGCGTGAACAGGCCCTCGATGGGTTTGGCATAGAAATTCGAACCGGTCGGGTTCTGGTAGCAGGGGATCTTCATCAGACGCGAATTCTCAAATTCCGGCGTGAAGAAGTTTCCGGCTGTCAGCGGAAGGCAGAACGCATCATCGGGCGTCAGCCCGCGGGCTTCCAGACCGGCAATCATGTCCGGATGCGACAGGCCGCCTTCCAGCGCCGTCATGAATTCGGCAAACAGGATCATCGGCTGTCCGCTATCCGGGATCGCCGCGTTGCTCTCCACAGTGCCCTGCGTGATATTGACGACGGCTTCACTGAACCCGTCCGCCGTTGTGAACTGAACCATGGCCTTGCGGTCGAGCGCATCACCTTCGGTCCACGCCAGAACATCCGCCTTCGGCGGTTCCTTCAGTTCGATCAATGGAAACAGGGTTTCGTCCGTAACGGTTCCACTGTCTTTCAGGATCTGGCTGATCTTTTGATACTCTTCAGCCGTCAGCCCGTCCAGTGGATGCGCCAGTGCGCTCGTGGCCATGCCGGCCAGAACTGCACTTGTGGCCAGGATCTGTCTGATTTTCATGAACCCTCTCCGGTTTCTTTTCTAGAGCCCGGAACCGGAACAGCAGAAACAGCACAGCCGTCCTTGATCACAAAGCGTCCTCCCGGTTCGCGATCCTGTGCGTGCTTTCCTAGACCGGCTCCCTCACGAGTACGATACCCAAGAAGGCGGAACAGTCTTGGGCGAGGACGCCAAAGGCTTTGGTTCAGAGCGACACTTTTTTCCTGAGGTCTCCCGGCGGCATTCCAAACCTGTCGCGGAATGTCCGGTAAAAATGGGAAAGATCGTTGAACCCGCTCTCGTAGGCCACGTCTGCAATCGTATTTCGTCCCGCACCTTCGCACTTTGCGTTGAGACGAGCCCGCGCCGTTTCGAGACGAACCGCGAGCAATCGCTTGCCGACCGGTTCGCCGAGCGCACCGAACTGCCTTTGCAGCGTGCGCGGTGAAACCTGGAGGAGTTCGGCCAGTTGCTGCGGGCCGAAATCTGGGTCCATCGCGTGCCGGTCGATCAGCGACAGGGCGCGCGACAAGACACCCTTGGATGTCCGGTCCTGGAGGGCTTCCTGGTGCTCGACACTGCGGAAGTAAGCGCCCAGAATACTGAGAAAGGCTTCCCCATGATGCGGCGCGACGCTTGCATCGTCTGAAAAGATCTTGGTCAGGACGGCGCGCATTGCAACGAACAGGGGGTCTGAACGGTCAATGGCAATACCGCCGGTGCAGATCGCGCCGAACCGGTGCAGCATCTCCGACCTTGGAAGATGGATCGATACCTGCCGCGCATCGACCCCGTTATAGACAAACTCCGAGGAATGCGCGCTGTCGACCAGATACATGTCGCCCGGTGCCAGATGAACCGACGTGTCGTTCTGGTGGATCCAGCAGTTCCCCTTGTCCTGGATCACGAGAAAAAGATGTTCGCCCGGGTCCCTCTTGATCATGCGCTTGTCCCTGAGAACCCTTTTCGCATTCAGGGAGACGATCGCCGTTTCGAACCGCGACACGCTCATGATGGAAACGTCACCATTGACGTGCCCGCTACAAGGGTCAGGCGGTTCGATTTCGAAATCACCGCAGATATTGCGGATGTGACCGGTCAGTTCCTCGACAGGCTGCGAACGGGCGCGCGTCGGCGCCAGCGGGGTGATGGCAAGTTCCATGTTGTCAGGTGTCATTCGATCGACCTGTTCGCAGCAGATGGTGGGCCGGGGCTACACTACCGGAGCTACACTGGGTGTGCCTCAAGACTAGACTGAGCGATGCATACGGGTAAAGGGAAGACGGGATATCCGGCAAAACACAACCAGCGACCCAATTCGAACCCGGATGTGCGGAGCCTGTTGCCCGCCTCGGCGGCAGAACGTTTCCCGGCAACTTGTTCAATATTCCCTCCCCCGGAAGACGTCTGTCCGGTCAAACCGCTTGCGGCGCCCGGTTCAAGGGGGCACCATGACGAACAATCCGGTTGGACAGGGTTCCACACGACCCGTTCCGGACCAAAAATCAGGCAACACTATAATTGATCGACCGGACGGTTTATGCAATAAAGGATTTGCGGACCCGGGGAGCGAGAGGTCCAGGGAGTGGAAAATGACGCAAAGCCAAACCGTTGTCTCGACCCTTGAGAACGGTGTCCTCAATGTAACGCTGAACCGTCCGGACAAGCTGAACGCGTTCAACGAGGACATGCACCTTGCCCTTCGCGCCGCCTTCGAACAGGCAACGAAGGACGATGCAGTGCGCGCGGTTCTCCTGACCGGGGCCGGCCGTGGTTTTTGTGCCGGCCAGGACCTTGGCGACCGCGATCCGCGCAAGAGCGATACGAAGCCCGACCTCGGCCACACGCTGGACACTTACTACAATCCAACGCTGCGCCTGATGAGGTCGCTGGAAAAGCCCATCGTGTGTGCGGTCAACGGTGTTGCCGCCGGTGCGGGCGCAAACATCGCGTTTGCCTGCGACATCGTTCTGGCGGCGCGATCGGCCAAATTCATTCAGGCCTTTTCCAAGATCGGCCTTATTCCCGATGCCGGCGGCAGCTGGTCCCTGGCGCGCATTCTGGGGGAGCCCCGCGCCAAGGCGCTCGCCCTCCTTGCCGAACCCCTTATGGCCGAACAGGCGGAAAGCTGGGGCCTCATCTGGAAAGCTGTCGACGACGCATCCTTGCAGGACGAGGCGCGTGCGATCGCGACCCGGCTCGCCGGCGGCCCGACGATCGGTCTGGGACTGACGAAGCGGCTGATCCAGGCGGCACCGACACAGGATCTGGACACCCATCTCGACATGGAAAGGGATTGCCAGCAAACGGCCGGCTTTACCGATGATTACGCCGAAGGCGTGACGGCGTTCCTGGAGAAGCGCCCGGCCGTTTTCAAGGGCCGCTAGCATGAAAGCCGCTACCGAAATGACCGCCCAGGAACTGGCCGAAGCCTGCGCCCGGATCATGTGGGAAGACGACAATGCCTCGCAGGCACTTGGAATGGAACTGGTGCGCATCGCCCCGGGCGAAGCGGACATGCGCATGATAGTGACGAAGGCGATGACCAATGGCCATGGAAACATGCATGGCGGTTATCTGTTCACACTGGCCGACAGTGCATTCGCCTTTGCCTGCAACACCTATAACCAGGTCACGGTCGCGCAGCACTGCTCGATTACCTATGTCAAACCGGGAGCGCTCGCAGATGTCCTGACGGCGCGTGCGCGCGAGGTTTCAAGACAGGGCCGGTCCGGCATCTACGATATCAGTCTCACGCGCGAGGACGGCACGGTGATCGCGGAATTCCGCGGCCATTCCCGCACCATAGACCGCACATTCTTGGACGAATAACCAGAAACGGCGCACTCAGCGACCCGGGAGGACCCTCGATGATCGATCTCACCCCTGACCGTGACAGTCTCGACCCGATCGAGATCGCCAGCCGCGACGAGATTGCAGCCCTGCAGCAAAAACGCCTGGCCTGGACCCTGGATCACGCCTACCGGAACTCGCCGTTTTTCAGGCAGCAATTCGACAGGAACGGCGTCCATCCGGACGATTTCAAAACGCTCGGCGACCTTGCCAAGTTCCCGTTCACGGTCAAGCAGGACCTGCGCGACACTTACCCGTTTGGCATGTTCGCAACACCGCGGGAGGAACTGGTGCGCATTCACGGCTCCTCGGGCACGACCGGCAAGCCCACGGTGGTCGGCTACACGGCAAACGACATCTCAAACTGGGCAGACCTCGTCGCGCGCTCGATCCGCGCCGCCGGCGGACGCAAGGGCGACATTCTCCACAACGCCTATGGTTATGGCCTGTTCACCGGCGGCCTTGGAGCCCATTACGGCGCCGAAAAGCTCGGCTGCACGGTGGTACCGATTTCCGGTGGCATGACGGAACGCCAGGTCACGCTGATCGAGGACTTCCGGCCGGACGTGATCACCGTGACCCCGTCCTACATGCTGTCGATCCTCGACGAATACCGGCGGCTCGGCCTCGACCCGCGCCAGTCTTCGCTCAAGGTCGGCATCTTCGGGGCGGAGCCTTGGACGAACGCGATGCGCGCGGAAATAGAAGAGGCGTTCGACATGCACGCCGTCGACATTTACGGCTTGTCGGAGATCATGGGCCCGGGCGTTGCGCAGGAATGCGTGGAGACCAAGGACGGCCTGCATGTCTGGGAAGACCATTTCTATCCGGAAATCATCGATCCCGTCAGCGAGGAAGTCCTGCCGGACGGGGAGACCGGCGAACTCGTTTTCACCACGCTGACCAAGGAAGGCCTGCCGATGGTACGCTACCGCACGCGCGACCTCACCCGCATCCTTCCCGGCACTGCCCGCTCCATGCGCCGGATCGAAAAGATCACCGGGCGCAGCGACGACATGATCATTCTGCGCGGCGTTAATGTGTTCCCGACCCAGGTCGAGGAACAGATCCTGAAATGCGAAGGCCTGACCGCACACTTCCAGATCGAGCTGATCCGCGAGGGGCGCATGGATGCAATGATCATTCACGCCGAGGCGACCCCTGCGCGCAGCAGCAGCGAAGCACGGGACGCCTCGGCAAAGGAACTGGCCCACCATGTCAAATCGACAATCGGCGTCTCCTCGAAGGTACAGATCCATGAACCCCACGGCGTTGCCCGTTCGCAGGGCAAGGCGCAGCGCGTGGTCGACAACCGTCCGAAGGAATAAACATCGGTGTCGGCACCGGTAAACCGTGAGGGACCCACGAGGCCAGGCCCGCGTCCCCGCAAGCCGGTCCACCGTTAATTGACGGACCGGCTGGTCAATCCAGGCCAGTCGGGCTAAGAACTAAACGACGCGCGGACACTTAAGCCCTTTTGATCGATACGGAGCCCGGAACGCATGGCCAGAACCCGCGCCAGTGATTTTGAAGAAAAGCAGCACGGTTTGCTTCTGACCGCAGCCAATGTGTTTGCGACCCAGGGCATGGAAAAGGCATCCATGTCCCAGATCGCCCAGGAGGCGGGCGTCTCCAAGTCACTGCTCTATCACTATTATCCGTCCAAGGGCGCTTTGATCTTCGCAATCATTCAGTCACATCTGGCCATTCTGGATGCCGAGCTGGAAGAAGCCGACGACCCGTCCCTGCCTTCCGACAAGAGATTGCGGAAACTGGTCCTGACTGTACTCGACAGCTACCGGGGTGCCGATGATCAGCACAAGGTTCAGTTGAATGCCGGCCCGGCGCTCTCCGACGAACAGAAGGCCGAAATCGTCGCCATCGAGCGCCGCATCGTCCGGCACTTTTCAAGCGTTCTGAAGGACATTCACCCGGACCTTGCAAATCCCGACCGTCCGCTTCTGATGCCGGTTACCATGTCCCTCTTCGGCATGATGAACTGGGTCTACATGTGGTTCAAGGAAGGCGGCCCGATCTCCCGCGAGGACTATGCCAACGTTGCCACCACCCTGATCCTGGAAGGCATCAAGAAGGTTCGGTAAAGCGCTTGGCTCCGGTTTCCTAAGCCTCACGCGCCACGGCAGGCTCGATGGCGTGCGTTGCAAGGCTTTCACCTGCCTCCTGCATTGTGAGATAAGTCTGATCGGCACCTGCCTCGGAAATCTGCTCAACGTGATCCGCGTGCAGCGCGTGACTGACGATGGTACCGGTAAAACCGCTGGCCCTGAGCATGCGGGCCGCGATCAGCTTGGCTTCGAGATCGTCCATTGCCAGGACGGCGGCAGAAATCCCCCGCAGGTCAACACCGTGCCAGAAGTTGCTGTCTTCCGCATCGGCGAAAATCACGTTACGGCCGGCCTCGGCATGCCCCTCGACCTTGTACATGTCCGCATCCAGCCCGACGGGGCGATGCCCCTTGTCGACCAAAGCGGCGTAGGCTGCAGTTCCGGTTCGGCCCATTCCGAAAACCATGACATCCGCGTCTCCGAGATTTGTCGGTTGTTCGTCCGGGTGCCGGGTCGGCAACTCGAAGCGTTGAAGTTGGGTCTCGAAACGCTCGAAGATCGAATGTGCAAACCGGTTGAGCGGCGCTGCGATGAGAAACGACATCGACACCGCAATGGCCAATGGCACGAGATATTCTTCCGCAGCGGGAATGCCGGCTGCCACGATCAGACCGAATTCGCTATAGGCCATCAATGACAGGGCGGTCACGAAAGACGTGCGCGCCCTGAGCTTGAACGCAAGCAGGATGAAGAAAAACAGAACGCCTTTCAGCGGCAGCAGAAGACCCAGCACAAGCGCAAAGGCGAGCGCGTTCCAGTCAGGCAAACCGGACATGCCGATCGAGAGAAAGAAGCCGATCAAGAAGACCTCCTTGAGCGCCCACAGAGAGTTTGACAACTCCCCGGCGCGCGGGTGACCCGACAGCAGGAGCCCCATGACCAGCGCGCCGATCTCGCCTTTGAGGCCAATCAGCTCGAAGCCGACCCCGCCGACAACAAGACTGAGCATCATGCCGGTCAGCAACAGGACTTCATCATGTCCGGCAAGGTCCAGCAAACGGAACAGCAGCGGCCTGAGCAAGGGTGTGGCGAAGATCAACAGCGCCCACGGACCGGGGAGTTTTCCGGCAAAGATTGCAAGAACAACGAGCGCGATGATGTCCTGAACGATCAGGATGCCGATGGCCGTCCTGCCGTGGAACGTGCCAAGTTCGCGTTTGGCTTCCAGTATCTTTGCCGACAGCACCGTGGACGAAAAGGCAAGCGCAATGCCGATGAGCATCGCGCTCAACCAGTCAGAGGTGAAGAGCAGCCGGACAATGGGTGTGAACAGGGCAATCGAGACAGCGAAATGGATAAGCGCGCCACCAATAACCTGCGGCTCGGTAATCTGACGCAGTTTCAGCTTCAGCCCGATGGTGAAGAGCAGGATCAGAACCCCGAGCTCTGCGACATAGTCAAGAATTGGCCCCGTTTCGACAGGCATGCCAAAGCCCGGCCCGATGAAATTGATGAAGAAACCGGCGGCAAGGAACCCGACAAGGGGCGGCAGACCGACTTGCCGTACCATGAGCCCGAAAACGAAGGCGGTTCCGATAGCAAAGACTTCAAAGTGCATTCCGGTCTCACCCACTCTTTTGTGCCCTGCGGCATGTCAGCAACTTCTGGAAACCTGTCTGGGACGCATGACTCGCTTGTCTTTTTTCCTGAGGCTCTCATCCCAACAGAAATCCGCGTGCAGGTTCAATGATTTTTGCCGAATGCAGCCGGTATTCCACCGGGAACCGGCGTCAGGAGAACCCTTTTCTGCCGGTTTGGCATGGCACCATGCCGCCGGCGCATTCTCTCCAATGAAAGGGCACCGGTGCAGGGATTGGCCCCACCGTCGTCGTCAATGAACCGGCGCCATTCGTCCAAACCGTACTGGAATCGCCGATTCGCCGGTTGAAATTGCGCACATGTCGATTACAAGCTTAACCACCCCGCAGCTTTCCAGGGATCGGGACAAAGACCAAGAAACGCGCGGGGCGGGCGCAGCAGAACAAGAAGTGACACATGACGAAATCCAGAATTGTCCTGATTGACCGCCACCCCGGCCGGTCCGCACAAACGATCGGGATCGCCAATGAACTTGGCACCGATCCAGAGCTTATCCACGAGCCTTCCGTTGGCGTCGTCGGAACCAAGGGCGACAGCCAGTGCTACCTGGGCGTTGCCAGCAAGGTCGACGCCATTCACGAGCACCTGAAATCACGCATCGGCAACGCAGACGGCCAGCTGAAGTACCGGCTGGTGCAGCCGGAGTTCACGATTGCCACCTCGGATGGCATCCGCAACGGCACGCGCGAAATGCGCTACTCGCTCATCGGCCGCGAAGTCACCAATGACGGCCTGTGCGAACACCTGGAAGCGTCGGGACTGGCCGGAACGATTGCCGTGGTTGCCTGTGACAAGCCCCCGGTCGGGACCATGGCAGCGGTTCTGGAACACAACGAACCGGCAATCATCATGTCCGACGGCACCATCAGGCCGGGCAGGGATCCGGAAACCGGTGAGATGCTGGACATCGTCAGCGCCTACCAGGTCGCCGGCCACCAGGATGCAGCGGTTCGCCACCGCATTGCCTGCCACGCCTGCCCGGGCATCGGAAGCTGCGGCGGCATGTTCACCTACAACACCATGCAGACCTTTATCGGCGTGGTCGGCCTTCAGCCGCTGCACATGGTGGCGCCACCGTCTGACGACCCGCGCCGCCTGGAGGAATTCCCGCAGCAGCTTGTGGCCTATCTTGCCTCCATGATGGAAAAGGGCTTGAAGCCGCGCGATATCGTCAAGCGCGATTCCATTCGCAATGCAGTGATCGTGGCCATGGCCATTGGCGGGTCGACCAACGTGGTCCTGCACGTTCCGGAAATCGCACGCGCAGCCGGTTACGAGCACTTCTGGCGGGACGTGATGACACCGGAGGAGTTCAATCACCTCTCCCGTGATGTCGTACCGGTCCTGACCAATGCCCGCCCCTATGGCAGATATTCCATGCTCGACATCGATCGGGTCGGCGGTGTGCAGGTCATCGTAAAGGAACTTCTCGATGCCGGCCTCCTGAACGGCGACATGATGACCTGTACCGGACGCACCCTGGCCGAACAGGTGGCCGACCTCGATGCGGCAGCGCCCGATGGCGACGTCATCCACACGGTGGCAGAACCCTTCAAACCGACGGGCGGTCTCAGGATGCTCGGCGGCAACCTGTCACCGGACTTCTCGGCAATCCTGAAGCTCGCCGGTGTTGAGGGCGGCCTGGAAAACAATCTCTTCAAGGGCCGGGCCCGGGTATTCGAGGGCGAGGCCGGCCTGATCAAGGCACTCGACGAGGCACCGGACAGCTTTCAGGACCAGGACATGGTCATCGTGCGTTACGACGGTCCGAGCGGTGGACCGGGCATGCCGGAAATGCTTGATCCGACCTCCCGCATCACGACGCTCTGCCGGGAACGCGGCATCGTCGTCGCGCTGATGACCGACGCGCGCTTCTCCGGCGGCTCGGTCGGTCTGGTCATTGGTCATGTCGGCCCAGAGGCGGCTCTTGGCGGGCCTATCGCGTTTGTCGAGACCGGCGACGAGATCATCGTCGACCTCAATTCGAATACGGTGAATTGCACGGCGCTGGAAGATCCGGCGACGCTCGCAGCGCGGAAGGCGGTTTGGGAGAAGGAAGTCGCGGATAACGGCGGCATTCATCCCGGTTGCGGGATTGCCGACACCAGGCTTCTTCACCGGGCGCGCCACACCGCTGTTCCGGCGGTTCGCGGCGGCGGCCTGCATCCGAACCGCGAGGTCTGGGTCCGCGACAAGCGGCCTGCGGAAGATACCGGCTTTGTGCCGCGCAACCGCCATCGGTAAGCTCAAACGTCACCGCGCAAAGGAATGATTCCGGAGCGGCGGCTGACCGTCAACGTCTTAGGAGGCGGCGCAATGCGCCGCCTTCATCAAATTGTCTGCTTGCTCCAGTCCCAAAGCCACTGCGCGACCGAGACAAGCGCCTTGTCCTCGCCCCTTGCCGCAACCAGCTGAGCCCCCATGGGCAGGCCTTCAGGCGTTGCAAGCAGCGGAAGGGTGATGGCGGGCGTGCCGGCCATCGTCCAGAGCCCGTTGAAGATCGAATCTCCCGTCGAACCCAATCCGGCCGGTGCCGGCCCCGGCGCTGCCGGGCACAGGATCGCATCGCAGCGTTGGAACAGCGGTGCGAGCAGGTCGTCCATTTCGTCCTGAAAAGACTTGGCGGCGAGGTAGTCGACCGCCGACAGCGTCAACCCCTTCTCGATCGCTGCCCGCGTCGGTGGACCGAGCCTGTCGGCACCCTGCTCCAGGTAGCTCTTGAAGTAATGTCCCATCTCCACCGTATTGATCACGGCACGCAGGCGCACCGCATCGTCGAACACGTCCGGTAGCGACAGGTCGATGACCCTGTCTCCCAGCGCCGCGCGCAAACGGTCAAATGCTGCGTGAAGCGCAGGGTCCGCGCGGTCCCAGCCGGGAGGCGTCACGAAACCGAATACGGGTGAGGCAGCAGGGTCTTGCCCGTCGGCTGCGTCATCCGTCAAAACATCGGCAAGGAGCGCGGCCCCTGCCGGGTCATTTGCAAACACACCGAGCGTGTCCAGCGAATGCGACTGAAGCAGCGCGCCCTTTCGCGGGATCGCATTGAAGCTGGGTTTGAACCCGACAATGCCGCAGAAGGAGGCCGGGCGCACCACGGAACCGCCGGTCTGCGTGCCGATGGCGAGCGGCACCATCGCGTCCGCCACCGCCGCTGCCGAGCCTGATGACGACCCGCCCGGCGTGTGCTCCAGGTTCCTGGGATTCCGCGTCTTGTTCGGGTGCAGAAAGGCAAGTTCGGTCGTGACCGTCTTGCCGAACATGATGGCCCCGGCCTGCTTGAGCCGTTTCACGACCTCCGCATCGTCTTCCGGCACACGCCCGGCATCGACGGGACAGCCGTTCTCACTCGCGATACCTGCCGTGTCGATCACGTCCTTGATGCCGACCGGCAGACCGTGAAGCTTACCGAGCGGCGCGCCGCTTGCTCGGACCGCATCCAGGCGCTCCGCTTCCGCCAGAACCGCACCGGCATCGAACCAGGCCCAGGCCCTGACCTCATCCTCGCGCGCCTCGATCCGCGCGACACAGGCCTTCGTCAGGTCAACGGCGGACAAGCTGCCATCGGCAAGCCGGTCGCGCAGATTGACCGCACTCAACGTGAGCAAGGCTTCGATTTCACTCATGGACGCCTCCGCGTTCCGGCATACCCACATGGCGCCGGGTCTGCCTGCGACATTATTGTACCGGGATCTTTCCGCCGGCCCGCGCGCAGAGCGCGCGCGGCAAACGGTTTCAGCCCGAGTGATCGCTCTCCTCAGGCCTCGCTAATTGCCGTAGGCAACCGATGGCAACCAGGTCGTGAGCGCCGGGAAATAGAACACGATCATC
This sequence comes from Roseibium sp. MMSF_3412, assembly GCF_030733265.1. Taxonomy (GTDB): domain Bacteria; phylum Pseudomonadota; class Alphaproteobacteria; order Rhizobiales; family Stappiaceae; genus Roseibium. Next base: position 384,995 of record NZ_JASHJI010000002.1, read on the forward strand.
AGGCCGATCAACTGCAGGATCACGAAAGGCACCACGCCCCTGTAGATGTGTCCAAGCGTCACGCCCGGCGGACAGACACCCTTCAGGTAGAACAGCGCGAACCCGACGGGTGGCGTCAGAAACGAGGTCTGCAGCGTCACCGCCACCAGGATCGCGAACCAGACGACCGACGGGTCGCGAACCTGATCGAAGCCAGGAACGGCAAGGTCGAGGCCGACGATGATCGGCAGCATCAGCGGCATGATGATGATCGTGATCTCGATCCAGTCGAGCAGGAAGCCCAGGAGGAACACGATCAGCAGGATGAAGCCGACCGTCATGTAAGGGTCTTCGAACACCGACAGAACGAGGTGCTGAACGATCTCGTCACCGCCGTAGCGCCGCAGCACGAAGGCGAAGAAGTTGGCGGCGAGGAAAATCCCGACGATGTAGCCGGACGTGTTCAGCGTCGACCGGCTCACATCCTTGACCACCTTCCAGCTCAGCCTGCGGTTCGCCAGTGCCAGCAGCGTCGCTCCCATCGCACCGAGACCGGAGGCTTCGGTCGGTGTCGCAACACCGGCAAAGATCGACCCCAGCACAAGCAGGATCAGGAACATCGGCGGCACGACCGCGAGGAGAACTTCCTTGACGTCCTCCCAATGCACTTTTTCTGGCTTTTCAGGTGCAGGCATCGCCTTGGGATTGATCAGCCCATAGATGACAATGAAGACAATGTAGAGCGCTCCGAGAATCAGGCCGGGGAACAGCGCCCCCATGAAGAGATCGCCAAGGCTGATGGCCAGCTGATCGGACATGATCACAAGCATGATCGAGGGAGGAATGAGGATTCCTAGTGTCCCGGCAGAGGCAATCGTTCCCGTCGCGATGGGTTTGGAATAGTCCTGCTTCATCATCGCCGGCAGCGCCATGACGCCCAGCAGCGTAACCGATGCGCCGATGACGCCTGTGGACGCCGCCAGGATGATGCCGATCAGCATGACGGTCAGGGAGAGGCCGCCGCGCAGTGACCCGAACAGCTTCTGCATGGAATGCATCATGCGCTGTGCGACGCCCGACTGATCGAGCATCAACCCCATGAAGATGAACATGGGCAAGGCGACGAGAACCGGGTTCTTCACGATCCCGCCGAAGAGCCGGCCGGACAGCGCCTGCATGCGCTGATAGCTTATCCCGGTCCTGTCGAATTCGATGATGTCGCGGAAAAACGAACGGTTGGGGTCAAGCAGAAACTCGGCAAGCAGCACGAAGACGAGGCTGACCCCGACAAGCGCCATGGCAACGGGAATGCCGCGAAACAGCATCCAGATGAAGGTGATGAACATCACCATCACGGCGATTTCGTTCAGCGTGAGAAACTGGCCAATGAATTCAAGCATCTATCTGTCTCACGCCGTCTTGTTGCGGCTGAAAAGCCTGGCTGCACCAATCACCACGAAGGTCAGGACCAGCGTAATCATGATCGTGTATTTGATGTCGTAGTTGCCGACCTCGACTTCGTCGAAAATCACGTGCCGGCCGATATCCCGCGCCGTTGCGTCCGGCGGACTGATGATCCACACGATCCACCAGAGCGCGTAGTAGGTCGCAAGGTTCACCGCGAACATTGTCGAGGGAAAGGCATAGAGCAGCTGCTTCCAGAGGACAGGCCTTGTCAGTTTGGACAGCAGGCGCACATAGATCGACCAGGCCGCAATCGCCATCAGGATGAAAGACAGGTTCATCAGTGTCTTGAGGATCCAGAGGTTGTGCAGTCCATTGGGACTGTCGGATCCCTCGTCAGCCTTGATGGACGAAAGCGTGTAGTGCAGCGTGACGTCCCAGCTCAGGATGATGAAAGGCAGGAATAGCCAGGTCAGGGCGACGATGTCCGTCCTGAGCTTCTTCTCTCTGGAGAAGCCGTCGTAAAGAATGTCAACGCGCACGTGGCTGTTCGTGGTCACGGCATAGGCAATGCCGACCAGGACCGCCGACCCGTAGAGCCACCACTGGAAATCATCGAGCCAGGCCTGGTTCATGCCAGCCCCGCGCAGAAGCACCTGGGCGCAGATGGCGATCATCAGGAACGGGAAAAGCCATGCAAAGATATTGGAAATGAAAACGACGAACCGGTCGCCGCGATTTTGTTCCTCGGCCCCGACAGCGCCCGGATCCGTGATCGCGACACTGCCATCGGCTGAAATGACTTCTTCAGGCTTGTCCATATGCTCCCCGCCTTGCCTGCGATGTGCCGGACGCCTCCACATCCAGCAGAATACCGGGGCGATGACGCCCCGGTATGCATTGTGTCGTCCGGGAGTCCGGACGGATCAGTAGAGCCCGCTTAGTTGCGCGGACGCGGCAGGTAAATGTTGTCGTTCCAGACCTTGTAGCCGGCGCGGAACTCCTGGAGATTGTCCCAGACTTCCTTGAAGAACGCATCTTCAGCGGCCAGTTCAGCGGCAACTTCGACCCACGCAGTCTCGAAAGCGTCAAGCATTTCCGGGGACCATTGCTTGATGGTCACACCGTTCTTCTCGACGTTTTCCTGCATCGCGTCAAAGTTGGTGGCTTCACCTTCCGCGAAGTTGTCAGTGATGTTCGCCATGCAGGCGATCTCGATCTGGTTCTGAGCAACTTCGTCGAGATCGTCCCAGCGGTCCTTGTTGATCAGGAGTTCGAACATCGTTGCCGGCTGGTGCCAGCCCGGGAAGTAGTTGTACTTCGCGATGTTGTGGAACCCGAGACGCGCATCGATCCGCGGCATGGAGAATTCGGTCGCATCGATCGCACCGCGCTCCAGCGCCGGGAAGATGTCGCCACCAGCGAGCAGCGACGTGGACACGCCAAGTTTCTGCATCACTTCAGCACCGAGACCGAAGAAACGCATGTTCAGACCTTCCAGGTCCTCAAGGCCGTTGATCTCGTTCTTGAACCAGCCGGAAGTTTCCGGAGCGATGATGCCGCAGGGGATGACGTGAACGTTGTAGCCGTTCTCGTCATACATGCGCTGGAACAGCTCCGCGCCGTCGCCATAGAGCATCCACGCGAGGAATTCACCGGCTTCCGGTCCGAACGGAACCGCAGCAAACAGGGAAGCAGCCGGGATTTTACCCTGCCAATACCCTGATGTGGTGTAGGCAGCGTCAACCGAACCGCTGGAAACGGCGTCAAGCGCTTCAAGAGCCGGAACCAGCTCGCCCGGATCGAAGTGCTCGAATTCGACGTCATTCGAGATGGAATTGATCTTTTCGGTAAAGCCCACGGCGGCGGTGCCGAGGATCGGCAGGTTCTTGCCGAAGGCCGAGGTCATTTCAAAGGCTTCCTGGGCTGCAGCCGGCGCCGTCAATGCGAGGCTGGTCGCCGCAGCAATGGCGAAAGTACGGATCGTCATATGTTTCCCCCTGGGTTTTTTTGTGGACCTTGACCGGTCCTTTGGAAAAAGAAACGTACGCAACTTACTTAGCGCAGTCAGCCAAAAGTGTTAATCCCCGGCTTTCGTATAAAGCGAAAATCCGACGGCCTAAGTCTTTTTCCTCTCCGTAAAAACAGATTTTCAGCGACATTTTTGCGCACAAAACGGAAAACGGTTTTACTGTCCTGAAGAGACAGATCCTCGCGGGTTTCAACGGTGCGATCAGATTGAGCCATGAGCAGTGACGCAACGATATCGGGTGATGCGATCATCCGCTGGCTGATGATCGAGGCCCCGCGTCTGGAAGCACCTGCAGCGCTCCTGAACGGCTACAGCCTGAAATTGCGCGAGGCCGGCATCCAGGTCGACAGGTCAACGCTCGGTGCCCCGATCCTGCATCCGATCGCGAAATCATCCTATGTTTTCTGGGACAACAAGACCGGCCCGGAACAACGTTGGTTCGTCTATACGCCGGACCAGATGGAAATGCTGAAGGCAAGCCCGATCCAAAAGATCTACACCCATGGAGAACCCACGTCTCTCCGGCTTGATCTGCCCGGCGACAGGAGCCGTTACCCGATCGGTGAGGATCTCTGGGCAGAGGGCTATCGCCAGTACGAAGCCCTGCCCCTGCAATTTGCCGACGGCACTTTCAAGGTGCTGACGCTGGCAACGCGGTCGCCCAACGGCTTCGGCGAGACGGACCGGGCCTTGATCGACGCAACGCTGCCTGCGTTGACGCTCGTGTTCGAAGGTTTCATTGCGCGCAACACGGCAAAAACCCTTATGGAAACATATGTCGGAACGCGGGCCGGGCTCCGCGTTCTCGATGGAGAAATCGCCCGTGGCGACGGCAGCACCATTGATGCGGTGATCTGGTTCTCCGATCTGCGCGGCTTTACCTCGCTTGCACAATCGCGCAGCGAGGATGATCTGCTGAAGCTTCTGAACGACTATTTCGGAACGCTGACGGACGCGATCGAGGCCCATTCCGGCGAAGTCCTCAAATTCATCGGAGACGCCCTGCTGGCGGTTTTTCCGCACCGCGATGACGTCGGCGCAGCTGTCGAAAGGGCCGAGGCGGCAGCTCTGAGTGTGACCGGATATGGACAATCCGGGAAGGACTACATGTTCGGCGTCGGCCTGCATCCCGGATCTGTGTTCTACGGAAACATCGGCGGCGGAACCCGGCTCGATTTCACGGTCATCGGATCGTCGGTGAATATCGCCAGCCGCATTGAAGGCCTGTGTGGTGTGCTCGGGGAAACCATGCTGGCATCTTCGGACTTTGTCGCAAGATCGAAAGGCCAATGGCGCCCGATGGGACAGCACACGCTCAAGGGCGTCACGGATCCGGTGGAGATATTCGCGCCTGAGCCTGACTGACCTGCAGCCAAGTCAGTCGATCCTCTCCGGCAAGCCGCGCCCGTTGTTCCACCACCGGTTCGGGTTGTCGCTTTGCGGGTCGTAGGCGGCTCTGCTGGCCCAGTCTTCGCGCAGGAAGATCACCGGTTCTTCGTAGTGATGGACGTTCAGGATCGCGTCCATTACCTTTTCAAGAACGCCCGGATCCCGTTCAATGGAAATCTTAAGTTCAACCATCGGATAGGTCTCCGTGGTTCCGGCCTCGAAACCTTCCACATGCGTGGTTGTCGTCGAGCCCGGTTCCGGCTGCGCGGTTTCCTTTCCAACAGCCGAGATGCTCGCATTGCGCTGATACCGGCCAAAGCTCAGCGGATGAACCTTCAGCACTTCGTCGAGAATGCGGTCGGTATCCGCCGGCAAGGTCTGTATCTCCAGGGTCCAGACCGGAACGAAGGTGCCCGATTTCGCCTTGTAGCCGTCGAGATGCATGTGAAAACCCCGCTCTGGAGATGTAATGTGTTCTTATTTTGTTCCATTGCGTTCGCAAGGTCAACCACGCAAGGATCAAACGCCACAAACCCAGTCACCCGCCGGCAGACCTGTCACGGCCACATTCGGCACTTGACTCTCGCTCACATTTGACAGATGTTTCTGTCATGACAGAAATTACCGACAAAGATAAAGCCTCTTCGAGATCGCAGTTCATCCTCTATTGGGGGGACATGGGCGGCCAGTGGGGTGTGAACAGGTCCGTGGCCCAGATCCATGCGCTCTTGTATCTCAGCACAAGTCCGCTCAACGCGGAGCAGATCTCCGAGGAACTTGGGATCGCGCGCTCGAACGTGTCCAATTCCCTGAAGGAGCTTGTCGGCTGGAAGCTGATCCAGCGCGTGCCGGTGGCAGGCGACCGGCGTGAACATTTCGTCGCCGAGACCGATGTCTGGGAGATGGCATTGCTTATCGCCAGGGGCCGCAAGGAACGGGAAATCGACCCTGCGATCCGGGCAATCGACATGTGCGTGACACAGGCGCAATCGGAAACCGGTCTTGATCCTGAAGTTCTCGCGCGCATGCACGCCATGCAGGAGTTTCTCGCCACGGCGGACAAATGGTCGGGTCAGATGCTCAGTGTTCCAAAATCAAATCTCGCCGCCCTGATGAAGATGGGCAACAAGGTGCTCTCGCTCCTGAAGATCGGTGGCAAGCAGGCAAAGTAGCTCGAATTTTTTTTGCTCAACAATTTCTCTTTTTACAGAAATAACAAATCAAACAGGAAGAAGTGGAAATGCTGGACCAGATTACCGCACACCCAGGCTCCGCTGTCCCCGATCACCGCTTTCGCCAACTGCTTGGCGAAGCTGCGTGGCAGGCCCTGCCTCAGCCCGTTCGCAGCCGTTTCGGAAAACGCATGAAAGGCGGCTCAAGCGTTGTCTATCAGGGTGTCGTCGTCGCCATGCGCCGCAACATCGCCGGTTATGTTCTTTCGCACCTGGCAAGGCTGGTCGGCGCACCGCTTCCCTATGACAGCACATCCCTGAACCAGCCCGCAGTCGTCACCGTGACCGAAGACTGTGCGGGGGACGGCCAGTTCTGGGTCCGGCAATACGGCCGCGCCTCCGGCTTCCCGCAGGTTATTCACAGTTCCAAGCGTTTCTCCGGACCCACAGGCATTGAGGAATACATCGGCTCGGGGATTGGCATGGCGCTGCGCGTGGGCGTTGAAGACGGCGGACTGAGTTTCAGGAGCGACCACTATTTCCTCCAGTTCGGGTCCTGGCGGTTGCGGCTGCCCGGCTGGTGCAGCCCCGGAGCCCTCACCATCACCCACCGGGACCTCGGCGATGCCCGGTTCCTGTTCTCCCTAACTCTCGAAAGCCGGTTTTTCGGCGAGCTCGTCCACCAGGACGCGCTGTTTCACGACATGGAGGTTCAACCATGACCGATCCCTTTCTCTGGACGCTGATTTCCATACAGATTGCCATGGGTCTGTTCGACACGCTGTTTCATCATGAGCTGACCGAACGCCTTGCCTGGCGGGCCTCGCAGAAACTTGAGCTGAGGCTGCACGGCGTACGGAATTTCTTCTACGGGGTTATCTTCATCACCTTTGCCTGGGCCGAGCCTCACGGCATATTCGCGGCGGCGCTGGCGCTGCTTCTCCTGATTGAGGTGTTGATCACGCTCTGGGATTTTGTTGAAGAGGATCTCTCCCGCAAGCTGCCCTGGACCGAGCGCATCAATCACACGCTGCTGACCTTGAACTACGGCGCGATCCTGACCCTTCTCACGCCGGTCCTGTGGCAGTGGATACAACAGCCGACAGCGGTCATCCTCGTGAGCTACGGCTGGTGGAGCGTGATGGCAAGCCTCGCTGCATTCGGTGTCGCCGTGTTCGCCGCGCGCGATCTCCTTGCCGCAGCACGCAGCGAGCGGCTGTCGCGGGGAAATCCGGCGGATCTTGTATCGGTGTTGCCGCCCCATCGGCATATTCTCGTGACAGGCGGCACCGGATTTGTCGGATCACGCCTGGTCGAGGCCCTCGTTTCGGCGGGCCACTACGTGACCGTGCTGACACGTGATCCAAGAAAGGCGGACAGCCTTCGTCATCCGGTACGCGTGATCTCAAACCTGGATCAGATCGGGAACCACGAACGCTTTGATACGCTGGTGAACCTGGCAGGTGATCCGATTGCAAATGGTTTTTGGACCGCGAAGAAACGGGCGCGGATCATCCGCTCGCGCGTCGGAACAACCGAGGCACTGGAGGCTCTGGTTGCACGCCTTGATCACAAACCGGACTGCCTGATCAGCGGATCGGCCATCGGCTGGTATGGCCCGCGCGGCGACGAGGTGGTTACGGAAAAATCAGAACCGGCGGCGGCCTTTACCCAGGAGGTCTGCGCGCGCTGGGAGCAGGCAGCCACAAAAATCGAAAGGATGAATGTGCGGGTCGTCAGGCTGCGCATGGGTCTCGTGCTGGGTGTTGACGGCGGCATGCTGGCACAGCTGCTGACGCCGTTTGAATTCGGCGGCGGCGCAAGACTGGGCGATGGACGCCAATGGATGTCCTGGATCGAGCAGGATGACCTCATCCGTGTCATCGCGCTTGCAATTGCGGACACTGCTCTGAACGGGCCGCTCAATGCCACCGCTCCGTGCCCGGTCCGCAACGACGAATTCACGCGCGCACTCGGCAAGGCCCTGAACAGGCCTGCGATCCTGAGCGTTCCCGCGTGGGCACTGAGATGGGCACTTGGCGACATGGCACGCGAAACCATGCTTGTCAGCCAGCGTGTCATTCCGAAGAAACTCATCGACCATGGCTTTGAGTTTCATCACTCCGAGATTGCGCCGATGCTGCGGAAGATCACCGGAGGCAGGGCGAATACGCCCGGCAAGGTGCCTGGCAAGGTGCAAGGAACAGGAGCGGCAGTCGTAGAGCCCTGATTGGACATCCCTGCCGACAAAAACGGATCGGGACAGCCGGATGGACTGCCCCGGTCCCGTCACTCGATCACAAGGCCCGGAAGCCAGTGGCTTTCAGGGTATCCTTCCTCAAGATCAGCACCGCGAATGGGTCTGAGATTGCCGGCCTCGGGAGGCACTCCCAGCTTGTCCATGTCCATTTCGTGCAAGGTTCCGGTCAGCCTGCCGTCTTGGCTCTCAAGCTTGTAGTAGACGCCATTCCACAGATTGATGCCGTATTCGGAGGACCCTTTCCAGACGAAGAGAAGATCATATTCGAGGTCGGTCAGGTCGTCATCGGAGACCATGCGCCTGATTTCGTAAGGGTACGGAACCCGGCACCAGTGCTTGTCCGCCCCCTCCAGGCATTTGAACGGACGCATGGACAGAAAATGGTCGGCAAAGGCATCGTCCCGCCACTCGATCTCGTAAGTGCTGCCATTTTCCTCAGGGCTAAAGACCACGTCTGCAACGGGATGCAGGTCACCCTGCTGGTCCACCAGGCTAACCGTCTTCTCACCATCAAGGGAAAAAGCGTGTGCGCCCGCCGCGCAAGACACGCTCGCCGCCACCAGCCAGAAGAAACGCAGTCCGTTCATTGAGGCCCCTTTCAGCGGTTGAACAGCCTTGGCCGTATAGTCACTCACTCAGCCTAATGATGCGCGGCCTCCCGGGCCAGTGCACTTTAGCACAGGCGTGCACGCGGAAATCGCCCTCCCCTTTGTCGCCGAAACACAGAATTCGCATGGTCTTTGACAGGAATCGCGCCTGCCAAACCATGCAAGAGCGGCCATTTTCACTCCATCACGAACCTGTTGGTCGAAGATGGAGTTTACCAATGCCGACATCAGACAGCCCATCGCCAAACGCACTGGCTCCGGGAAGTGGCACGAAGGCCAATACCCGCTCCTTAACGTTTGAAAACACAGGGTCTCGCCTCACCGGCACCCTTTATCTGCCAGAAGGTCATGACGGCGCACCGCTTCCAACCGTGGTCGTAACGGGTGCGTGGACTGCCGTTGAAGAACAGATGCCCGCAAACTACGCACGCGCGCTGGTTGGGCACGGCTTTGCCGCCTTCACCTTCGATTTTCGCGGCTGGGGCAAGTCCGGCGACCTGCCGGGCGGTGTGCGTTACGTGGAAAGTCCGAAGGCGAAAACCAGCGACATTCATAAGGCGTTCGAATTTGCCGCAACACGTCCGGAAGTGGACGCCACGCAGCTCTTCGGCCTCGGCATCTGCGCATCCGCCGGCTACATGATCGACGCCGTTGCGGGCAATCCGCTTGTCGAGCGGGTGGCGCTGATCGCCCCCTGGCTCCAGAACCGGGGACTCGTCGAAACCGTCTATGGCGGCGCCGAGGGTGTTGCAGCGCTGATTTCTGTGTCACGTGCCGCCGAAGCTGCGGGCGGACAGATCATTCCCGCTGCTGGCCCGGAAGGTGCCGACGGAGTGCTGATGCCGATCGGCGGCTACTATTTTGAACCTGCGCGCGGCGCCATCCCGCAATATGACAACAAGTGGAACAACGCCGGCTGGGAAGGCTGGCTGACCTATAATCCCGCGGACAATCCCGATCGCCTCGACAAGCCACTTGCGCTCGTTCATTCCGAGGCTGCCGCGATACCGGAAGGCGTGCACCGCTTCCTTGATGGTTTCAGAGGCGAACGATCCGTTGAGTGGTTCGACGACGTCGATCAGTTCGCGTTTTACGACACGCCCGACATCATAAGCCGCGCAACGGCATTCGTGGCCGCTCACTTCAACGCGGCTGCGAACAGTGATGGCTGAGCGACCGCCTCCAGGCATCTCCGGCTCTTGAGCCCTCCCCTGAAAGACTTCAATCATTGAAGGAGAAACCATGTCCAATGAGACCAATACTTCGCGCCGTGCAATCCTGACAGGAGGCATGGCGACCGCGGCGACCCTCGCCTCTTCCGTTGCCCTTGCCAACAGCATGAAACCGGCGGCAACTCCGGCGGAAGTCAACGCCGATGGCCGTTTCAACGGCAAGGTTGTTGCCGTCACCGGTGGTAACTCCGGTATCGGTGAGGCGACGGTGCGCGCTTTTGCCATGGAAGGTGCACAAGTGGTGTTCGGCGCGCGCCGCGACGAGCTCGGCCGGCAGGTCGAAGCCGATATCCGCAATGCGGGCGGCGACGTCACCTGGGTCCAGACCGATGTGCGCGAACCGGATCAGGTCCAGCGTTTCATCAAATCCGCGACTGACACTTACGGACGACTGGACGTCCTGTTCAACAACGCCGGCATCTTCATGACGCCGAACCTGATCGAAGACATAGACATCGAAAACTTCGACGACATGATGCGCACCAACACGTTTGGTGTCTTCTACGGAATGAAATATGCGATTCCGGTCATGAAGGCCCAGGGTGGTGGTGTCATCATCAACATGGCTTCGGTCGCCGCTCATCGCGGCTTTCCCAACACCGCGCACTACAACGCGTCCAAACACGCGGTCCTCGGGCTGACACGCGCGGGTGCCAAACTGGCCGCGGACAACATCCGTGTCGCATCGATTTCGCCGCTCGCGGTGGACACGCCGATGCTGAAGGAAAGCTTCGACTATCAGGGGCTGACCTACGAAGGCATGGCCGGATTCTTTGTCACGCCCCGCATCATGGACCCCCATGAAATGGCGGCAGGTGTCCTGTTTCTGGCATCGGATTCGGCAACAGCCTTCAACGGTATGGACATCGATGCGACGGGCGGACAACTCGCCTGACGGCGTGCTCACGGCACGCCACCTGGAAACCGGATTTCAAAGGAACACACCATGAAACACACGCTCATGGCAGCGCTCGCTGCGACAACCCTGCTTGGAGGAACCGCGATGGCAGATCAGACGGAAATCAGCCGCTCCATTACCGACATTGCCGCCGGTGCTGACAGGCATGACTGGGAGCGCGTCCGCGGCGCCTTCGCGGACACGGTCACCAGCGACTATACCAGCTTGTGGGGCGGCGATCCCGTCACCCAGCCGGCAGACGAACTGGTGGCGGGCTGGTCCGGGTTCCTGCCCGGGTTCGACAGCACGCATCACATGGTCACCAATCATGCGATCGCGTCGATGGACGGGAACAGCGTGATCGCGGAGGCGGATTTCATTGCAACCCACCGGATCGGAGAGGATCTTTGGACCCTCGGCGGACGTTACACATATGAACTTGCCAACAGCGGCGACCGCTGGCTTGTGACCTCCCTGACCATGACCGCTTTGTGGGAGACAGGGGACCGCGGCCTCGTCGCCACCGCAGGTGAGCGTGCCGCGAGCGCAAGATGACATATCTGTCGTTGCCGCCTGCCTGAGCAGGCGGCAAACATCAATATCTCCGGATTGTTCCCTATCGCTGGCGGTAGGACGCCGGCGTCATGCCGAACTTGCGTTTGAAGTGTTGCGAGAAGCGGCTCACGTCCTGGTATCCGACCCGCCAGGCGATTTCGGAGACGCTGAAGCGGGTGGTCTGCAATAGCACCGATGCCAGATCGAGCCGGGCTCCGATGACATATTGCAGCGGCGAAACGCCAATTTCCTTCTTGAAGGCCTTTGAAAAATGCGTCCCGCTCATCGCGGCAAGATCTGCCATCGCGGCGAGCGTCAGATCTTCGGCTAGATTGTCGTGGATGTAATCAAGAACCCTGCGCAGCCGCCTGTCTTCAATTCCGGCATGCGAAGCAGGCTCCGGTTTGATCAGCTGAACCACCTGCGCCGCCAGAGCCCGGGACATGGTTTCGCGATAGAGGCTTCCGCCTTCCCCCGAGGTCAGAGCGTTGAGTGAGAGACTCAATAACACCGGGTCGATATCGCCGATAATCGCCTGAAAATCCTCTGACGCTGAGACACCGAATTCATCGAGCAACCTTTCGCCTAACGAGACGGTGACAAACTCAAGATCGTCATCATATTCGCACACACCCTCGCTTCCCGCCGGCAGAAGCCAGCCCTGATGCTTTTTCAGGGGGGAGTGTAGTGCGCTGTCCGAGCCGTGCGAGATGCGGTGCGAGGGTTGGTCGTTCAGGAAGATGCCGAGCGTCAGCGATGGAAGCGAATAGGCTCCGCCCCCAGCCGGCAAAAACGACTTTTCCGAAACGACATCAGGCATGCCAGGATTCTAGGTGCTTTTTAACCAAATTCAAATGGCCATTCCCGCTGAAATCGCCACCGGCCAATATCTGCTTCTCCACGGTTGAACTGCTCGAAATCCGACGAATGCCACAACCCAGACAACAGCCGGAACGCGAACAATCTCCCCGCAGGTACCGTGATTTCATATGAACTATTTGAAAGGGTGCAACAATCGGCTGCCCTTTGGCTAAATCTGGCATCTTGCGCCGAAAGGTGATTAACTTAGCCGGAAAAATAAAAACCAATGTTGAAATTCCGGCGGCGTCATTAAAGTTAAAAAAAAGACACGTAAGACCCTATCACCTCTGTGATACGTTGCTGCAGCCGGACGGGCGCGGGGTCATGTTGGACCGATATTTCGGAACAGCATGTGCGCTTTAGACGGGGTCTGAGAACGGTGTTGTGACATTGCACGAGCCAGCTAGTTTTTTACGAGCCAGTAGGATAAAGTCATGAAAGATAACGAGAATCACACGCTTACCTTCGACGAATTCGACGAGATGGTAAACCCGCGCCCGGAAGAGTGTGACTTCGACCGGATCGTCGAATCTGCCCTTAGCCGCCGTGGTTTTCTTGGCGGCGTCATGGCGTTCGGCAGCTTTGCGGCCCTCGGCGGCAGCATGAGTTCAGCCGAGGCGGCATCCGGCCGTTTCGCGTTCGACCAGATCGGCACATCCACAGCCGATACCGTGACCGTGCCGGAGGGGTACAAGGTCGACGTCATGATCCAGTGGGGCGACCCGCTATGGTCCGACGCGCCCGAATTCGACCAGGCGACCCGCGGCACCGCCGCGAGCCAGGAGCGCGCATTCGGTGACAACACGGACGGCATGGACGTGTTCGCACATGACGGCAAGCTTTTGCTTGTCGTGAACAACGAATACACCAACCGCTCAATCATCTCCACAAAAGCCGAGGACGGCCGTCTTGTCGGCGCAGATGAAATCGCAAAAGGCATGATGGCGCACGGCGTTTCCGTGGTCGAAATCGCCTTCATCGACGGCAAGTGGCAGATGGTCAAGGACAGCCCCTATAACCGCCGCATCACGCCGAATACCGAAATGGAACTGACCGGTCCGGCAGCCGGACACGACCTGATGAAGACCGATGCCGATCCTACCGGCACAAAGACGCTCGGCACCTGGAACAACTGCGGCAATGGCGCCACACCCTGGGGCACCTATCTTGCCTGCGAGGAAAACTTCAACGGGTATTTTTCCTCCAGTGAAGACGTCAAGGACGACAATCCGAAGTCGATCACCCCGGCCATGAAACGCTACGGCGTCAACACCACCGACTGGGGCTACGGCTGGGCCGAAATCGACGAGCGTTTCGATGTCGCCAAGCATCCGAACGAGCCGAACCGTGCCGGCTACGTGGTTGAGATCGATCCGACAGATCCCGCCTCGGCACCGAAGAAACGCACCGCGCTCGGCCGCTTCAAGCATGAAAACGCCGAAACCGTTATCAACAATGACGGCCGCGTGGTGGTTTACATGGGTGACGATGAGCGCGGCGAATTTGTCTACCGTTACGTTTCCAACGGTGCCTATGCTCCGGGCGCACCGACCGATGATCTTTTGAGCGACGGCGTGCTCTATGTCGCCAAGTTCAGCGACAACGGCACCGGTGCCTGGGTTGCCCTCACCCCGGAAACCACCGGCATGGATCAGGCCGAGATCCACATTCATACCCGCCAGGCTGCATCGGCTGTCGGCGCGACCACGATGGACCGCCCGGAATGGGTTGCGGCCAATCCCAAGGCACCGGAAGTCTACTGCTGCCTGACCAACAACAAGAACCGTGGCGTGAAGCCCAATGCCGGGGGTGACGACACCGCGGCAAACGGACCGAATCCGCGTGACAAGAACAATTACGGTCAGATTGTTCGCTGGCGTCCGGACGGCGGCGACCACACGGCACCCGGTTTCACCTGGGACCTTTACGTGCTCGCCGGCAACCCGACGGTACATTCCGACGCTTATGCCGGATCTTCGAACGTCAACGCCGACAACATGTTCAACTCGCCGGATGGACTGGCCTTCGATGCCAACGGTCTGTTGTGGATCCAGACGGACGGCAACTACAAGAACGAAGGCGATTTTGCCGGTCACGGCAACAACCAGATGCTTGCGGGTGACCCGGTCACTGGCGAGATCCGCCGGTTCATGGTCGGTCCCAACGAGTGTGAGATCACCGGCCTGATCTGGAGCCCGGATCGACGGACCATGTTTGTCGGCATCCAGCACCCGGGTGAGCGTGGCAACAGCCATTGGCCGGGGGGTGGTGACAGCGTTCCGCGCTCCGCAATCATCGCGGTGACCCGCGAAGACGGCGGCCTCGTCGGCTAAACAGCATATCCACAAGGAAACGAGAACGGCCGGTCCCTGACCGGCCGTTTTTTTGGCGTCCTTCAAATCAGAAGAGGCACACAGACCGCCGCGCGTGCGCGGTCGTCCTGGATCAGGCAACCTTGCTGTGATCGTACCAGACGGCTTCGATATTGTGGCCGTCAGGATCAAGAACGAACGCTGCGTAATACCCGGGCCAGTAATGCGGACGATAGCCGGGACCGCCATTGTCGGTCGCCCCCTCCTGCAGCGCCACATCGTAAAAGGCGTGCACCTCCTCCCGGCTTTTTGCTTCAAAGGCGATATGGGTTGGCACAACCGGATCATTCACCACCCAGAGATCGGTGTTCTTCCCGTCGAAAAAACCGGCAGCGTCGCCAACTTCCATGGAAATCGAGTAGCCGAGCGTCGAGAGCACCTTCAGATAGAAGGCCTTTGACTTCTCATAGTCGCTGACATGCAGATGTGTGTGAGCGATCAACCTGTATTCCCCGCATTTGTCCCGCTTCGCGCCCGGCAGCCTAGCACAGGCTTACCATTTTGGATCGGACGTTCGGGACCAATACGAAACCGCCTTAGGCGGCGGCGGGCCACTCCTTGGCAACCATTGTCAGGACGTCATATTGCGCAACGACCTCGTCATTCTGGTTGGTCACCTGGCAGTCCCAGCGCACTTCACCGTGCTCGGCATTTTCGCGCGGGTTGATCTCCTTGCAGGTCAGACGGACCTTGAGGCTGTCACCGAAATAGACCGGGGTCAGGAAGCGCAGGTTGTCGACGCCGTAGTTCGCCAGCACCGGGCCGGGCTCCGGATCGACGAACAGCCCGGCGGCAAAGGAGGCAATCAGATATCCGTGGGCGACGCGGTCATCGAAGAACGGGTTTGCCTTGGCAGCCTCGCTGTCCATATGGGCATAGAACGTGTCACCGGTAAACTCTGCAAAGTGCTCGACATCTTCGCGTGTGACCTCACGCGCCTTCGTGACGATCTGATCGCCGATCCTTAGCTCGGCCAGGGACTTGCGGAACGGATGGATGTCGCTATGCGCATCGGCCCCTTCAGTCCATTGACCGGTGACGGCAGACAGGAGTTCTGGCGTTCCCTGGATCGCGCTGCGCTGCATGAAGTGCTTCACGCCGCGCATGCCGCCCATTTCCTCGCCGCCTCCCGCACGGCCCGGGCCGCCGTGCACCAGCGGAGCCAGTGGCGATCCATGTCCCGTCGAACTCTTCGCCGAACGCCGGTTGCCGATCAGAACGCGTCCATGGAAAGGTGCAAGACCCGTCACGATCTCCCGGGCAACCGTGCTGTCATCCGTAAAGAGGGACGAGACAAGAGACCCGCGTCCCTTTTGCGACAATGCGACAGCTTCGTCATTGTCCGAGTAAGCCATGACCGTGGCCACGGGGCCGAAGGCCTCGACCGAATGAACCGCGTCCGCTCCGCAAGGGTCGGCGCAGCGCAGAAGGATCGGCGAGAGGAAGGCCCCTTTTTCTGCATCTCCGGAGGAAAGCGCGACACCTTCAAGCGAACCGGAGACAATCTCAGCTTCTTTCGCCAGGACGCCGACCTTGGCTTTCACATCCTCGCGGTCCTTGAGCGAGACGAGGGCACCCATCCGGGTGTTTTCATTGTCGGGCAGTCCGATCGGCGTTGCCGCAAGCCGTGCCGTCAGTGCCTCGACGACCGCGTCTTCATATCTTTGCGGCACGATGATGCGCCGGATCGCGGTGCATTTCTGCCCGGCCTTGACCGTCATTTCACGCGAAACTTCCTTGATGAAGAGATTGAACTCGTCCGTGTCCGGTCCCGCATCCGCGCCGAGGATCGATGCATTGAGGCTGTCGGCCTCCATGGTGAAGCGTACGGAGTGCTGCAGGATCGCAGCCCCGGATTTCAGCTTCTGCCCTGTGGAGGCGGACCCCGTAAACGTGACAACATCCTGCTCGTTGACGTGATCGAGCAAATCGCCCGCCGATCCGGTCACGATCTGAAGCGCGCCGTCGGGCAAAATGCCCGTTTCGAGGATACGGCGCACCACCAGTTCGGTCAGATAGGCGGTCTGAGAGGCCGGTTTCACCACGCACGGCATACCCGCGATCAGCGTTGGCGCGATCTTTTCAAGCATGCCCCATACGGGAAAGTTGAACGCGTTGATATGAACGGCGACGCCTTGCAGCGGCGTCAGAATGTGCTGCGCGGAAAAGGAACCGTCACGCGACAGAGGTTCAACAGGACCCTCGGTCAGAACCTTCGTGTTCGGCAATTCCCGGCGCGCCTTGGATGCGAAAGTCAGCAACGTGCCGATCCCGCCCTCGATATCGATCCAGCCATCGGTTCGGGTTGCGCCGGTTGCGAAGTTTTCCAGGTAGAACTCTTCCTTCTGCTCCATGAGTTTCAGGCCAACCGCCTTGAGCATCAAGGCGCGCTCATGGATGGTCATGGCCCGCAGCGCCGGACCTCCGACCGCGCGCGCCCATTCAAGCGCCGCCCTGAAATCGAGCCCCGCGGTCCCGATGAAAGCGTGGATTTCACCCGTCGCCGCATTCAGGACCGGCACGCCGTCACCTTCTCCCGTGCGCCATGCGCCTTCGACATAGCTTTTCAATCGGCGTGCGGCCGTTCCCGTCCCGGTCATGGATCGTCCTTTCTAGGTGATGGACTCATAAATGAGGCCGAAATGGTTTGAGGCGGCTTGCTTCGCCTCAAGGAGCGGAAGCGCAGGAAATGTGCTTCATTTTCAAGCCTTTCGCGACGCGGAGGAGGCGCAAGCCGGTCAAATCCGAAGGACATGGAAATGGCTTTACCCCGTGGCGTCAGCGTGCTTGACCGGGCAGGAAGCCCGCTCCGCACACCCTTCCTGACTGGATTTCGCCATTTCGTATGCCATTTCAGTCTCATTTATGGGTCCATCACCTAGAATGGTCAGGCAAGTCCGAGCTTGGCCAGACGTGTTTCGGCATCTGCTGTCCACGCGCGCCGCAGTGTTTCGTTGTCGGTGTGCCGAAGACCCAGTTTCCTCAGCCGGTCAAAACGGGCCGACTGCGCCGGGCCGAATGTCTCCGCAACTTTCGGCATCCAGTAGGCAATCGAGGCCATCGCTTCGTCCCGCGAAGCAGGTGTGTCCGAAACCTGCGCAAGCCCCTCAAGCCCCAGTTCCATGTGCCGTTTTTCCTTCGGAAGGATGGCCCGGAACTCTTCACTGAGCGGCTGGTAGGATGTCTGCACCTGTTCCTGAAGCTGGTGCACCGTCGCAAGGCCCATGAGGAAATTCATGACCACGGCATCGGTCCAGCCTTGAAGCGGATAGTGGAAAACGGAAAGGCGCATGTCTCCGCCCTGCCGTTTCGGGTCGATCTGCGCGTCCCGATCCTGGCGCGCCGACCAGGAATGCGCCTTGTTGTAGAGGGCCTTGTCGGTTCCAAAATCACCCATAAGGTCGAGAATCCGCTCGGCATGGTCGACCTTTTCCAGCGTGATCCGGCACGCTGCAATGCGCTCTTTCAAACCGGGCGCCCAGTTGATCGCATCGGCGAAACCGGCGGACCCGGCAAGTTCGCTGTCGACAAAGGACGACATCAAGCGCAGCAACTCGCCCCGGTAGCGCGGCGGCACATTTTCCGGCGAGGTCAGCTTGCCGCCCTTGTCCAGATAGTCGGACAGCGTCATCGCCTCGTCCTCGGGAAGCATAGCCTCATTCGTCATAGCTGATCACCACCTTGTCGGAGACGGGAATGCACTGGCAGGAAAGGACGTAACCTGCACGGACCTCGTAGTCTTCGAGCGCATGGTTCACTTCCATTTCCACTTCACCTTCCAGCACCCTGGCGCGGCACGTGGAACAGACCCCGGCCTTGCAGGAAAACGGGGCGTCCATCGAATTGGCGACCGCTGCCTCCAGCACGGATGTTCCATCCTTTTCCATCTGGAAATTGCGCGTCGTGCCGTCGAGCGTGACCGACAGTTCACAGGTGCCCGCAGCAGCAGCTGCTGCTTTCGATGCCGTTCTTGCCTTTGCCCGTCCCGGCTGCGAAGAGGCAAAGAGTTCGAACCGGATCTGCTCGTCTGTCAGGCCGTGCTTGCGCAGGCTCTCCGCAATCGTCAGCATCATCGGCTCCGGGCCGCAGATGAAGGCCGTGTCGACCTCTTCTGCATCAATCCAGAGCTTGAACAGCAGATCCATTTTTTCTGCATCGATCCGCCCGGTAAAGAGATCAATCTCCTGTGTTTCCGTCTCCAGGACATGGATCAGCGACAAGCGCCCGAGATACTGGTTCTTCAGATCCTCCAGTTCCTCGCGGAACATGATCGAACTGGTCTGCCTGTTGGCATAGATCAGCGTGAACGTGCTTTCCGGCTCGCGCGCCAGAACGGTCTTGATGATGGATAGGACAGGCGTGATGCCCGATCCGCCGGCAAAGCCGAGATAGCCTTTCGCGGCTGTTGGCTCCAGTTCGGTATGGAACCGTCCCATCGGCTCCATTGCATCAAGGCGGTCGCCCACCTTCAGTTCCTCGTTCGCCCAGGTTGAAAACGCGCCGCCATCGACGCGCTTGATGCCGACTTTCAGGCAACCCTCGTCGAGCCCGGCACAGATCGAATAGGACCGGCGCAGCTCCTCGCCGTCGAAGTCGCGGCGAAAGGTCAGGTACTGACCCTGGATGAAGCTGAACGCCTCCGCATCAGGCGCGTCCGGTTTGAGCGTGACCACAACGGCATCGCGCGTGTCGCGGCGAATGTCGGTCACTTCGAGCGAATGGAATCGTGCCATTGGTGCTGCCCTTTTCCTGGCTCTAGATACATTTGAAATAGTCGAACGGTTCCAGGCACGCGCGGCAGCGCCACGCGGCCTTGCATGGTGTCGAGCCGTATTGACTGACCCGTTCCGTGTCCATGCTGCCGCAGCGCGGGCAGGCAACATCCGGTCCGCTCGCACCCGACATCCGCGCCGCACGTGAACGCAGTCCGTCGCTTGCGGTTCCGTCGACAGGTGGCGCAATCCCGAAGGTTTTGAGTTTCTCCCGCGCCTCCTGCGTCACCCAGTCCGTTGTCCACGGCGGGGAAAGCCGCCGTTCCAGCCGCAGGTTCTCAACGCCCTTTTCTCGAAGCTTTTCTTCGATCATCAGATCGATCACCGCCGTCGCCGGGCATCCCGAATAGGTCGGTGTGACGGCAACGACCAGACGGTCACCCTCGTATCTGACATCACGAATGATGCCGAGTTCCGTCACCGAAACGACGGGTATCTCCGGATCTGGAACCTCGGCGAGCCAGGTCCAGATCTCGTCGGTTTTGGGAAGGAGCGTTGTCGACATGGCCGCGTGCCTCACCAGCTTGCGCCCGGATAGGCACGCTGGAGGAACTGCATTTCGGCAAGGATGAAACCAAGATGTTCCGTATGCCGTCCCTGCTTGCCACCCAGATGTGCGTAACCGCCGGGTTCGGGTGTCTTGAGTGTCGCCTCGTCCAGGATGGAGCGGACATCTTCATCCCAAAGGCCCTGTAGCCCGGTGAGTTCCGGCGCGATGCCGGCGCCGCTCAATGCCGCGTCGACATTGTCACCGGCGAACATTTCGCCGGTATATGGCCACAGCAGCTCGAGCGCTTCCTGCATGCGGCGATGGCTTTCTTCGGTTCCGTCGCCGAGCCGCACAACGATGTCCGATGCACGATCGAGATGATAGCTGACTTCCTTTAGCGCCTTGGCCGCGATCTCGGCAACGCGCGGACTTGTCGAGTGTTCAGCTAGCCATTTGAGCAGCAGGTGATGATAGGCATCGAACAGGAACTCGCGCATGATCGTCACCGCCATGTCGCCCTTCGGCAGTTCCACCAGCAACAGATTGTGGAACTTCATGGCATCGCGCAGGTAGGCAAGGTCGTCCGCATCGCGGCCTTTTCCTTCCACTTCACCCGCAAGCCCGAGCCACATCTGGGTATGCCCGATCAGGTCGAGCGCCGTGTTGGCAAGCGCGATGTCTTCTTCCAGAACAGGTCCGTGGCCGCACCATTCCGATGTCCGGTGACCCAGAATGAGCGCATTGTCACCCATGCGGCAAAGCCATTCAAAAAACGCAGCCCGGATGGCATCATCGTTCATGAACGGGTCTGCCTTCAGCTCCGCGTCGGTTGTTTGCGCCCCCGACATCACATTTTCCCCACTTCATCGGGAATGTCGAAGAATGTCGGATGGCGGTAGGTCTTGCTTTCCGCTGGGTCAAACAGCGGTCCCTTTTCCGAGGGGCTCGACGCGGTGATGTCCTTGGACGGAACCACCCAGATCGAGACCCCCTCGCGGCGGCGCGTATAGACATCGCGGGCGTGGTTGATCGCCATTTCGGCATCCGGTGCATGCAGGCTGCCGACGTGCCGGTGGTTCAGACCATGCTGCCCCCTGATGAACACTTCCCAGAGAGGCCATTCTTTCTTGGACATGGCAGTCCCTCCCTCTTCTCGTCTCGATTATTCCGCTGCGACAGCCGCCGCCTTGCGGCGGTCAGCGGCCTTATCCGCGTAGGCATTCAGTCCCTCGCGGAACCAGGCGCCGTCGTCCCAGGCCTTGACCCGGGCGTTGAGGCGCTCGCGATTGCACGGACCATTGCCCTTGATGACTTCGAAGAACTCCGACCAGTCCGGCTCTGAGAAATCGTAGCCTTGCTTGTCTTCGTTCCATGCCAGCTTATCGTCCGGCACCTTCAGGCCGAGATAGTCGGCCTGCGGCACGGTTTCGTTGACGAACTTCTGGCGCAGTTCGTCATTGGTGTTCATCTTGATCTTCCAGGCCATGGATTGCGCGGAATGAACGGAGTCCTTGTCGGACGGACCGAACATCATCAGCGAGGGAAACCAGAACCGGTTCAGCGCGTCCTGCGCCATGTCCTTCTGCTCGGGCGTGCCGGCAGCCATTTTCATCATGATCGCGTAACCCTGGCGCTGATGAAAACTCTCTTCCTTGCAGATGCGGATCATGGCCCGGCTGTAGGGTCCGAAGGATGTCCGCTGCAGCGGCACCTGGTTCATGATCGCCGCCCCGTCGACAAGCCAGCCAACCGCGCCGATATCTGCCCAGTTCAGGGTCGGATAGTTGAAGATCGAGCTGTATTTCATCTTGCCCGAATGCAGCTTTTCCAGCAGTTCGTCCCGCGAAACGCCGAGAGTCTCTGCGGCGGAGTAAAGATAAAGACCGTGCCCGGCCTCATCCTGCACCTTCGCAAGCAGGATCGCCTTGCGTTCAAGGGTCGGTGCACGGGTGATCCAGTTGCCTTCCGGCAGTTGACCGACGATCTCCGAGTGGGCGTGCTGACCGATCTGGCGGATCAGGGTCTTGCGATAGCCTTCCGGCATCCAGTCCTTCGGCTCGATTTTCTCGCCGTTGTCGACCCGGTCCTGGAAGTCACGCTCTTCCGGCGACATGTCTTCACGCGACTTGAGACCTTCTGATTTCACGAGCTGCGCATACATCGCATTTCCTCCAAAAACACCTGTTCAGGCCCTGTGCAATTCAATCCTACACCCGCTCCAGCACCAGTGCGATGCCCTGCCCGACACCGACACACATTGTGCAGAGCGCGTAGGTGCCGCCCGTGCGCTGCAACTGATAGGCCGCATGCAGCACCAGCCGTGCCCCGGACATGCCCAGCGGATGGCCAAGCGCAATCGCACCGCCATTTGCATTCACATGTGCAGCATCATCCGGCAGTCCAAGCTCCCTCAAGACAGCCAGCGATTGCGACGCGAACGCCTCGTTGAGTTCGATCACATCCATCTGCTCGAGGGTGAGACCCGCAATATCGAGCACCTTTCGGGTGGCCGGGCCGGGCCCGATCCCCATGATCCGGGGCGGCACGCCAGCGGCTGCCATCGCGACAACCCGAGCTTTGGGAACAAGTCCGTTCGCGCGCGCTGCCGCTTCGGACGCGACAATCACGCCTGCAGCGCCGTCGTTGACGCCGGATGCATTTCCTGCAGTCACGGTCAGATACGGCCCGTTGACACCGCGCAGTTTTGCCAGGGCTTCCGCGCTGGTTCCCGGGCGCGGATGCTCGTCCGTGTCAACGATGATCGGCTCACCCTTGCGCTGCGGGATCGTGACAGGAACGATTTCGTCCCTGAACACACCCGCCTGTTGCGCGGCGTCCCAGCGGCGCTGGCTTTCAGCCGCGAACCGATCCTGATCGGCCCTTGAAATTGCGTAGTCCTCGGCAACATTGTCGGCCGTTTCGGGCATGGAATGCGTGCCGAACGCCTTTTCAAGCCGCTTGTTCTTGAAGCGCCAGCCGATCGTCGTGTCATACATTTCCGCATTGCGTGAGTAGGCCGTCCCCGCCTTGGCGACGACAAACGGCGCGCGGCTCATGCTCTCCACACCGCCGGCAAGCATCAGGCCTGCATCGCCTGCACGGATCGTGCGGGCGGCCAGCCCGATTGCGTCCATGCCGGACCCGCACAGCCGGTTGACCGTGGCGCCCGGAACGGAGACGGGCAGACCTGACAGAAGCACGGCCATGCGCGCAACATTCCGGTTGTCTTCGCCCGCCTGATTGGCGCATCCCAGGATGACGTCGTCGACCGTGTCCCAGTCCACCTGTGGATTGCGGTCCTTCAAGGCCGCAAGGGGAATCGCAGCCAGATCGTCTGCGCGCACCGATGCCAGGGCACCGCCATAACGCCCGATCGGGGTACGGACTGCATCGCAGACAAAGGCTTCCGGCATTACTCTCTCCCGCAGCAAACTTGCGGTCGACCCAAATTCATCGACCGAACGGTCAGCGTTATAGCATCAAAACATCACACTTAAAACCCCATTTCAAATTAAAGTGTGATCCTTTGATCCTGAATGACGGAGCTTATGGCCGGTTCAGCCCGTTAACGAGACGGCCTCGCGCCTCAGCCTGTCCAGACGCAGGTCTGTCACTTCCGTGGAGGATGGCAGCAAACCGAAGGAATCGCTGAATGACCTCCCGATGAACCCGTCGGCAGCCGAGGCCAGTGCAAGATAGATGCGCACGAAAAGCCGCCGCGCCTCAAGCGCGGGCCAATTGTCGGGCCAGGCTTCGCGTGGCAGTCGCGGGTCTTTGAGCGCCGCCAGCCGATAGTGATGAATAAGCTGCAACCGCAAGGCCAGGGCGGTCTTGCCGTCCAGGTCGTGCAGGCTCCGGTCTCGAAGCATCTCCTCTGCGGCATCAAAACGCGCCAGAAACGTCCGATACCTCTCGCCGACAACGTCCAGGTCCCACAGATCAGCGGCAAGACCCGGCCAGTCATTGCGTTCACCGATCGCCTCACCGGATACGAGAGCACCGGTTGGCCGCGCAATATCCGTGCGGTTGGGTGCGAGCGCGACGCCGTTTCCCAATAAGGCCCAACCGTCCGGAAGTTCTCCGCGCGTCTTCAAGGCGAGCAGCCAGCCGCGCGCCGCGGGCGGCGGCGTGTAAAGCACCTTGGACGCAGATCTGAATTCCGCCTGCGCCTGATCGGTCAGCCTGTAGAAACTTCGGCGTCCGATCCGTTCACCGACCAGTTTGCCCGCCGCGACAAGCCTTGAAACAGCGGTCCTGACAAGGCTTTCGCTGATCCCCTGCCCCGCACAACAGTTGACAAGGTCACCCATCCACAGCGTCCCTCCCCTCGGTTCGATCGCATCGCCATAGAGCGTGACGATGAAGGCGGGGGCACGTGGGATGTGTCCACTCTGCTGGGGCGTCAGGAGTTGATCGATCTGTTTTGCGGTCATAAGTATCTCTCGAACACGATCGGGAATTCATAGCACGAAAACTGACCAGGATTGAAAATTTTGTAATGTTTGAATTTGCCCCGCAAACGCGAACGGCACGACCCGCTTCAACGCGCTTTATGCGCCTGAGACCAGGTGTTCCTTCGCCGACTCACTCCCGATTGACTTTGCCTTCAAACTGCGAAATCAGTCGTCAGTCACACGTTGAGCGGAGCCACAGCCTTGAAGATCGTTCACATCTCGGACACCCACATTCAGGATGATCCCATCATGGGATCCATCCCCGCAGACAACTTCCGGGCCTGCGTCGAACACGTACTGGAACACTGCTCCGATGCGGACATGGTCGTCATTTCGGGCGATCTTGCGCATCACGGCACAAACGCGAATTACGCATTTCTGAGCGCGCTCTTGCAGGAAACCGACCTGGTTTCGATGAACCCGCGCCTTATGATCGGCAATCACGACGACAGGGAAACGTTTCTCGGCGCATTTCCGCAGACGCCGGTCGATGAAAACGGCTTTGTCCAGTGGGTCGAGGAAACACCGCGCGGGCACTTCCTGTTTCTCGACACAAACGAACCCGGCACCCATGCGGGTCACTACTGCGCCAAACGGCAGGCCTGGCTGCGTGCCGCGCTCGACGATGTGGTCCGGCAGAACTCAGGCGCCTACATCTTCCTGCATCACAATCCGATGACCGTTCACGTTGCCAACGCGGACCAGATCGGAATTGTTCAGGTGGACGCCTTTCAGGATATTCTCGAGGACTACAAAAGCGTCATCCGGCATATCTTCTTCGGCCATTGCCACTTCAGCCTGTCCGGATCAGTCTGCGGTATCCCGCTTTCCGCCCCACGCTCGACCAGCCACCCGAACTGGCCCGACTTTTCCGGCAACAAGGACAGGGTCGGCTATGGCGGCATGGCGCAGAACTACAATGTCGCGTTTCTGGACGCGCGCAGCACCGTCATCCATTCCATGGACTTTCTCGATGAGCGCAAAGCGACGTGGGTGAAAACCGAGGCAGACGGCTGGTTGTCGGAAGACAACATCTGATCACGTCCGTGCTTGCAATTAAACCGGCCAGATCGAGCTCCGCTACCGCAGGCCCTCGTTGATGCTCTTCAAAACGCGGCTGCCCGGGCAGAGTTCGTCCTTGCCCATGCTGTTCAGCGGCTGGCTCGCAAGCTCCAGCGTATGATTGAGATCCTGTGACGTCGGATCGAGATAGAGCAGCCCGGTCAGCACCTTGCCCGTGCGGTCCGCGGCCTGCAACGCCATCAGAGCGTCTTCGCGGCTGTCGGCCTTGTGATCCTTGCTGGCCTTGTGCAGATGAATGATCGACCCGTCATGCAGCGTCACTGTCTGGCTCGACCCTTCCTTGTATTGCGTCCGGATCTCCTCGCGCATCGGCACGAAATCGACGGGCATGGCCTCCAGATTATCGCGCGTGGCCGCATAACTCTTCGTTGAGCCGACATTGTTGGCGAAGGTCACGCAGGGCGACACGACATCGATAAAGGCAAACCCCCTGTGCGCCATGGCGGCCCGGATCAGCGGTTCCAGCTGCTCCTTGTCACCTGAGAAACTGCGGGCAACGAAACTTGCCCCCTGCAGGACCGCAAGGCTTGCCAGGTCGATGCCCTCGAACGGGTTCTGCGTCCCGTATTTGCCGACCGATCCGAGATCGGCGGTCGCGCTGTCCTGACCCTTGGTCAGCCCGTAGCAGCCGTTATTCGCGACGATATAGGTCATGTTGACGTTGCGCCGGATCAGGTGAACGAACTGCCCCATGCCGATGGAGGCGGTGTCGCCGTCACCGGAGACACCCAGATAGATCAGATCCCGATTGGCAACGCTTGCCCCGGTGGCAACGGACGGCATTCGCCCGTGGACGGAATTGAAGCCGTGGCTCCGGCCCAGGAAATAGGTCGGCATCTTCGAGGAACAGCCGATTCCCGACAGCTTGGCAATGCGGTGCGGCGGGATCGAAGACAGGAAACAGGCGTTGCGGATCGCCGCGGAAATACTGTCGTGCCCGCATCCCGCGCAGAGCGTCGAAATCGATCCGTCATAGTCGGCAACCGTGTAGCCGAGCGAATTCTTCGGCAGCTTCGGATGCTGGAACTTTGGCTTGTAGTAGGACATCAGGCAGTCTCCGGATGCAGCTTGACGACATCGGCGCTGGTGGCATTGAGCGCCCGCCGGATCTGCCGGGCGATGGTTCGTGCGGTGATCGGTGTGCCGGAATAATTCAGGACCGAAGTCAGCTTGTCCGGCGCGATGTGGCATTCATTCATGATCAGCTGACGCATTTGCCCGTCACGGTTCTGTTCGATCACGAACACGACGTCATGCTCATGCACGAAGGCGTCGAGGCTTTCGTGAAAGGGGAAGGCCCGGATGCGCATGACATCGATCGGGTAGCCTTCCTCGGCGAGAATCTCGACCGCTTCATAGGAGGGCGACGCGGAGGTGCCGAAAAACAGCGCCCCCAGTTTCTGCTTGGTTTTCGGCTTCTTGACCGGGATCGGGTCATGCACCTTGGGAACCGGCACATAGGACTTCGCGGTTTCGAACTTGCGCAGGAGCCGGTCGACATTCTCAACATAGTCGTCACCCTTCTCGGAGTAGACCGCCATGTCGTTTTTTGACGAGCCCCGGGTGAAGAAAGCGCCTTTGTCCGGATGGGTTCCGGGCAGCGTGCGGTAGCAGATCCCGTCGCCGTCCACATCGACGTAACGCCCCCACGTCTCCGCTTCGTCCAGCGCGTTCTTGTCGAGCACCTTGCCCCGGTTCATCTCGTAGTCGTCGTCCCATTCAAGCGGCGGCGACATCCAGTCATTCATGCCCAGATCAAGATCCGACATCATGATCACCGGGGTCTGCAACTGCTCGGCGAGATCGAAGGCCTGCACGGTCATGTCGAAACATTCCCGCGGCGTCGCCGGAAAAAGCAGGACATGCTTGGTATCGCCGTGGCTGGCATAGGCCGCCGCCAGGATGTCCGACTGCTGGCTGCGGGTCGGCATACCCGTGGAGGGCCCGGATCGCTGAACGTCGATCAGCACGACCGGCACTTCGGCGAAATAGGCCAGACCCAGGAATTCGCTCATCAGCGAGAGGCCCGGCCCGGACGTCGCCGTAAAGGCACGGGCACCGTTCCAACTGGCCCCGACGACAATGCCCATGGCGGCGAGTTCGTCCTCGGCCTGCAGGATCGCGAAGTTCCGTTTACCGGTCCCGGCATCGATCCGCATCCGTTCCGCGTATTTGGAAAAGGCGTCGACGACGGATGTCGACGGCGTGATCGGGTACCACGCCGCGACGGTTGCACCGCCATAGATGGCTCCGAGCGCTGCAGCCGTGTTGCCGTTCATCAGAATATGCTGGCTTTCCCGGATATGCGGCGCATCGATGACGCTCGGGTCCAGCCGGATCGGCAAGGGGCAGGTAAAGTTCTCCTTGGCGTACTGGTACCCCATTTCGAGCGCATGCACGTTGGGCGAAATCAGCTTTTCCTTGCCCTTGAACTGATCGCTGAGAAGGTCTTTCAAGATCGAAAAGTCGATATCGAGCAAGGCAGCGAGCGCGCCCACGTAGACCACGTTCTTCAGCAGCTGCTGCAAGCGCGCAACCTTGAACTCGCGCATGCACATCTCCGTCAGCGGAATACCGAAGGTGCTGATGTCGTCGCGCTTCAGATGCGGTGCCAGCGGCCGGGTGGAATCGTAGACGAAGTAGCCTCCGGGTCCGACGCTGGCGATATCATCTTCCATGGTTTGCGGGTTGACGCACAGCATCAGGTCCACGCCACCGCGCCGGCCGAGATAGCCCTTGGCACTGACCCGCACTTCATACCAGGTCGGCAGCCCCTGGATATTCGATGGAAAGATGTTGCGCGGACTGACCGGCACGCCCATCCGGAAGATCGCCTTGGCAAAGAGATGGTTCGCCGATGCGGACCCGGTCCCGTTCACATTGGCGAACTTGACCACGAAATCATTGACGCCCTCGAGCTGCTTCATTTCACATCCACCAGGTTGGGCGTCGCCTTTGAAACATTGTAGAAGAACATCTGCATGTCCCATGCGGCGGTCGGACACCGTTCGGCACACAGGCCGCAATGCAGGCAGACATCCTCGTCCTTGACCATGACCCGCCCTGTCGGCAGCTTGCCGGAGACATAAAGATCCTGCTCCGGGTTTTCCGCCGGGACAATGAGCTTGCCACGAAGCTCTTTCTCGGGTGCGTTCTGCGTGAAGGTGATGCAACTGGTCGGGCAGATATCCGCGCAGGCATCACACTCGATGCAATTGGAATCGGTAAACACGGTCTGGGCGTCACAGTTCAGGCAGCGCTCCGCCTCGATGAAGGCTGTTTCGGGATCGAACCCCAGCTCCACCTCGACCATGCGGTCGCTCAGGGATTTCTTGAGGTCCTCCAGCGGAACGATCTTGCGCTCGTCGGTGATCGGAATGGAATCGTAGCTCCATTCGTGGATACCCATTTTCTGCCCCACCAGGGTGACATCCGGCGGTGGCCGCTTGGACAGGTCCTTGCCCTGACAGTAGAGATCGATGGAGACGGCCGCCTTGTGGCCATGGGCGACGGCGGTGATGATGTTCGACGGCCCGAAGGCGGAGTCGCCACCGAAAAAGACTTCCTTGCGGGTGGACTGGAACGTCTCGTCATCATTGATGATCGGCGTGCCCCAGCTGGTGAAGCGGATGCCCGTTTCCTTTTCAATCCACGGAAAGGCGTTCTCCTGGCCGATGGCAACAAGCACGTCGTCGCAGGGAAAGAACTCCGGCTCTTCGCCGGTGGGCACCAGTTCGCGGCGGCCGTCCCGGTGATAGACCGCCTTGACCTTTTCGAAGGTCATGCCGACGAGCTTGCCGTCCTCGACCACGAACTCACGCGGCACATGGTTGTCGATGATGGGGATGCCCTCGTGCATGGCATCTTCCTTTTCCCAGGGAGACGCCTTCATGTCCTCGAACGGGCTGCGGACAATCACTTTCACATCCTCGCCGCCGAGGCGGCGCGATGTGCGGCAGCAATCCATGGCGGTGTTGCCACCGCCAAGCACGATCACGCGCTTGCCGATCTCCTTGATGTGTTCGAAGGCGACGCTGGCGAGCCAGTTGATGCCGATGTGAATATTCGCATCGGCTTCCTTGCGGCCCGGAAGCTTCGGCAGGTCCCGTCCCTTGGGCGCACCGGAGCCGACGAAGACTGCGTCATAGCCCTTGGTCAGCATGTCGGCCATGCTGTCGACATAGGTGTTGAACACCGTGGTGATGCCCATATCGAGAATGTAGCCGATCTCCTCGTCCAGGACGCTTTCCGGCAGACGGAACGAGGGGATCTGGCTGCGCATGAAACCGCCGCCCTTGGTCTGTTCGTCGTAAAGGTGCAATTCGTAGCCGAGCGGGGCAAGATCGCGGGCGACTGTCAGCGATGCCGGACCGGCCCCAATCAGGGCGACCTTCTTGCCGTTGGGCGGTCCCGCCTTCGGCAGCATCTCCGCCACCTCGTCCTTGAAGTCGGCGGCGACGCGTTTCAACCGGCAGATCGCAACAGGTTCCTCTTCAACGCGTCCGCGCCTGCAGGCCGGTTCGCACGGACGGTCGCAGGTGCGCCCGAGCACGCCTGGAAACACATTGCTTTCCCAGTTGATCAGGTAGGCGTCCGTATAGCGCTGCTGCGCGATCAGACGAATATAGGCTGGCACCGGCGTGTGCGCCGGGCAGGCATACTGGCAGTCGACGACCTTGTGAAAATATTCCGGGTTCGTCGTATCGGTAGCTCGCACGTCCTTTTCCCCTCCCATAGGTCCAAGACAACTGGCTGTTACAAATTAAAGCGCGCCGCGATCACCTATGTAAAGAGTACATGATCCGGTCCCGGATGCTATTTGACTTTCGAATACTTGCCGGAGAGCATCCAAAGGCCTGAAAACAGCGGCGTCGGACACCGAAATCCAGCCCGTTACAATTCCTCGGAAACGTGGTCCGCCCCGGTGGCCAAATCCAGCGTCAGAACGCCGGGCAACGCCTGAGCGGACCATTTTGATGCGGAAAGTCCCAGCGCAGCGTCAGCTCGTCACCGGCCAGCCTTAACCCGATGAAATACCCGCGCACACTGTCTTCGCCGCACTGTGCCGTTGCAGCGGTAAAGGCTCCATCATCCCCGATCTCGACCGGGCCCCAGTCGAGCTTGCACCAGAGCTGTCCCTGCTTCAGCCAGAGCCGGCCGATCTCGAACGGCGCGGCCAGCACCGTTCCGCCGGGTTTGATCGGTGCACGCGCACATTGGTCTGCCGTTCCCCAGATGCCGAGGAACTGCTCGTGATCATCGGCATTGGCCGGACCAGTGAAGAGAACGATCAGGAGAAGAAGGTGGCGCAGCAGACGGGTTTTCATTCCACCAGCTTGCATCAGATCCCCTGGCGCGCAAAGACGCTGAGCGATCACGGACCTGCAATCCGGCGTGACCTCCGATCTCGTATGTATCGAAATCCTCGACAATGACGGCATCTTTGCCGAACACGTTGCCCGGGGCGATCAACCCGGATGCAGCAGGTATCCGCCGGAAACAGGAGGATTTCCTTTTCTCCCGTTCCGACGGCCTGCGTCCGCACGAAACCTTCGTCGGGACAACGTAGTCGAAGGGACTTCCTGAAACAGGAATAGTAATTAAATCTTCCATTGTCAGAAAAACATAGTAATTTTGTAACATTTTACTTCTTATTTGACAGCAGATCATAAATTGTCTGCAATAAATCGACTTGAACGAAAACCCACGATCCTATTTGAGCGGGTCGGGTAAAAACAAAACAACGTGGGACAGAGTCGAATGCATAGATTTAACAAGGCAGTGGGTTTTTTCTTTGCGCATGCAGGTTTGGCGGGCGTTCTGATCAGTGCCGGAATCGCCCAGGAAACGTCCGAACCAAAGCAAACCCTGTTCACCAATGTCCACGTCTTTGACGGCGTGAACGAGCAGCGCATTGAAAACGCGAGCGTGCTCGTGGAAGGCAACCTGATCAAGACGGTTTCCACCGGCACGATCGACGCGCCGGATGCCGAGGTCATAGACGGCGGCGGGCGCACGCTGACACCCGGTTTCATCGAGACCCATGCCCATCTGATGCTCATGGGGCCGAGCCTGCCACTGATGGAATCCAATACCACCTGGGAAGACTTCGGCATTCACGGAACGCGGATGGCCGAGATGTATCTAATGCAGGGCTTTACCACTGTGAGGGACGCCGGCGGTGGCAATGGCGGCCTGCGCCGCGCCATCGATGCCAGCAAGATCCCGGGACCGCGATACTATCCCTCGGCAGCCTTTCTCGGTACCCGCGGCGGCCACGCCGACTTTGCGAATTTTACCGCGCCACCAGGGTCTGAAACCAATTTCAGCCGTCTCAACATGGCGCAGGAAGTCGATAGCGTCGCCGATGTTCAAAAATACGGGCGCAACAATTTCCGCATGGGTGCCACACAGCTCAAATACATGCAGTCCGGCGGTGTCGTATCCGCATTCGACCCCTGGCAGTTGCTCGCCGGTTCAAAGGCGGAGATCGAGGCCGCCGTCCAGGTCGCGAACGAGTATGGCAGCTACGTAATGGCACACTCCTATCGCAAGGAAGCCATCCTGAACGCGCTCGAAGCGGGTGTGAAGTCAATCGAACACGGGTTCTCGTTCGACTGCGAAATCGCCGAGATCATGAACGAAAAAGGGGCTTTCATAACGACAAACCTGACGGCATTCGATCCGGGATTGCTGGACATCCCGGCAGTCGCCAGCGTGCCATCGAGCCTCGCCAAGGCGAAATCGGCGTCGGCAACCTTCGCAGGCTACATCGACAACATGAGAAAGTGTCCGGTAAAGCGGGGTTTCCAGACCGATTGCGTCGGTTCCGTCGAGGCCTGCAACATTCAGATCGCCTACGAGAAACATCTCAACAACGATTTCTTCGGCGCCTATACCTCGATGGTCACTCTGACCTCGACCGGTGGCGAGATCGTTGCCCTTTCAGGCGATTTCATGAACCCCTACCTTGAGGGCAAGCTTGGCGTGATCGAGGAAGGGGCGTATGCCGACATCCTGCTGATCGACGGCAACCCGCTGGAGGATTTTTCCGTCGTTGGAACCGGCGACCAATGGTTTGGTGCCGACCCGCGCCCGGAAAGCCCTGAAACGATCCGCCTGATCATGAAGGACGGCGAGATCTTCAAGAACACGCTGAACTGATCCGGGGCCGGAAAGATGACTTTTCTTGCGTTTCGATCAGGGAAGATGTGTGGCCGTGCGGGAATATTCGCAGCCTTTCTGTTTGCGTGCCATCAAACGGGCTCCGCGGATGCCTCGGAAGTCTCCTGGAGCGACTTGCCCGATCGTTCTGCCCAGACTTACGAAGATCCCTACCGCGACCTGAGCCGTGCGCAGCTGGATGCGCTTTTGGCCGTCGTGCGCCTGCGCGATGAACTGGAAACACCGGACCTTGCCGCTAACCTGCGCGCCACATTGCAACAAAGCCTCGCGGAGGCGGTCGGGGTGTTGGAAAGGGCCGGTATCGAGCCGGACTGGCTCATCTCGCAGCGCTGGGTCGTCGCCGAACGGCGCGAACGCGCTGCGACCGCCGGCAACGCGGACCTTGACGGCTCGCAGGCAACGCTGTCGGGCTTCGTGATCCCGGCGCCGCCGGACGCCGACGGCCGCTTCACGGCCTATCTCGTTCCCGAGCGCGGCATGTGCAGCCATGTGCCGCCACCGCCGCCCAACCAGCTTCTGAGGCTGGTGTTCGAAGAGGCCTGGTACCCGCAGTTCATTTATGAACCGGTGAAGGTCAGCGGCCGGCTCGAAATTGCCCCCTCACATCGCGTCATGCGCGTCGTGGACGGACCGGTGAAAATGGTGTCCACGTTCACGATCGATGTCGCCAGCGTGGAAGCACTCGCACCCCGCAAAGCCGAAAAGAGATGGCCCCTGCGGCCGCCGTCGCCATCGGCGGCCAAGGTCACGAAGGCGGACCGTCCATGACGTTTTTCTCCTGGAAACCGGGTCTGGCAGTTTGGCTCGTCGCCGGCGCCACATTGGTCGGACCAGCTTCGGCGGCAGAAGCCGAGGCGCCGGGTCTCGGCGGACCGAGTTCCGTTCGCGCGGATCTGACCGATGGCGACGGATTGACGGATCCTGAGTTCCGATCCCGTTTCCTGCAGGCCAACCTGCCCGCGTGGTTTGCCTTCAAGGGCTCTCTTAGAGAAAACGCGAATATCGACTTCAAGATCGACTATCTCAGCCTTGGGCAATGGTCGAACGCAGATGTCGGCCAGGGTCATGCGGCGGGTGGCATTGCCAGGATCTACGGCACCTGGCAGGCCTTCGAGACCGGCGGCCTCACAGCCAAGCTGGAGCACAGAACCGCCTATACCACCGTTGCGCCCCAGTTCTTCGGTTTCGACAGCGACGCCCAGTCGATTACCGGAACCGCTTTCAATGACATCCAGCTGGCCCTCACGAACCTGTTCTGGACGCAACGCGCGGAAAATCGCGTCTGGACACTTCAGATCGGTCAGATCGACGTGACGGATTTTGTCGACGTCTACGGTCTTGTCAGTCCATACACCGCCTTCCAGAACCTCGCCTTCAACACCAACCCGACGATCAACGCACCCAATCCGGGCATTGCCGTCGCCGGCGGTGTCCGCCTGCACGAAAACATCTACGCAATCGCCAGCATCGCCGATGCCAACGGCAATCCCGCCGAACCGAACTTCGATGTCTTTAAGACGGGTGACACGTTCAAGAGTTTCGAAATCGGCTACATGAGCAGTCAGGACAGGATCTATTTCGACAACATCCACCTGACCTTCTGGCAGAGCGACGGCGCTGACAATGGTTCGCGCAAGGACGACTGGGGCGTTGCCGGGTCTGCGTCCTGGTTCTTCGACAATCGCTGGATGCCGTTCCTGCGCACCGGCTTTTCCCAGGGTGAAGCGGCACTCTACAAGGCAACGGTGTCAGCGGGTCTCGGGCTTTACACCCGCCAGACGGATCTCGTCGGCATCGGCCTGAACTGGTCCGATCCGGGCGACGCGTTTGATGACGATCAGTACACGGCGGAAGTCTTCTATCGTCTCACCCTCTCGCCGAACCTGGCGATCACACCGAGCGTCCAGTTGATCGCGAACCCGGCCTTGAACCCGGAAAAGGACAGCCTGGCCATATTCGGTCTGCGCGGGCGGATCGCTCTATGAAACGCGTGTGGAGCACCGTTCGATCGCGGTTTTTCGAAAGCAAGCTGCATGGTGAGCTGACCAGCAAGGAAGATCTCGCTGACCGCATGGACCGGACATCCCGGGCAACCGTGCCGTTTTTCCTCATGCTGTCGCTGAGCGCCGTACTGGCGACCCTCGGCCTGATCGCCAACAGCACGGCGACGGTCATCGGGGCGATGATCGTGGCTCCGCTGATGTCCCCGATCATGAGCACCGCCTTCGGGATCGCGACCTTCGACATAAGACTTGTCGCGCGCGCGCTGGTGACGGCGGTTCTGGGGTCCTGCTGCGTTGTAGCAGTCGGCTATTGCGGGGTTCTGATGGTTGGCGCACGTGTCGTCGGTCCGGAAATCCTGGCGCGCACCAGTCCGTCGATGCTCGACCTTGTTGTCGCGCTTGCCGCCGGGTGTGCCGGAGCCTATGCGCAGACACGGCCACGCATTGCCGATTCGATTGCCGGTGTCGCAATTGCCGTCGCCCTTGTTCCACCGCTGGCGGTGACCGGGATCGGCCTTGCCCTTGGCGACAAGGCGAGTTCGGCGCTCGGGATCGGTATGGAAGACCTGGGGCTCAGCAACGGCGGTCTGGATATCGCCGCCGGCGGTTTCCTGCTTTTTCTGACCAACTTTGTCGGCATCGTCATCGTCGCGGGCCTCGTCTTCATCGTTCAGAATTATGGCGATTGGAAAAAGGGTCTCGCCACGCTGATGGTGATGATGGTCGGGAGTTACGCCCTCATGCCGCCTCTGCAGACCGCACTTTACGAAATCTATGTGAAGAACCGGCTCCTCAGGATCGTCAACAAGAACCTCGATCTCGACAGGGCCATGAATGAAGACCACAAGGTTGGCCGCATCCATTCCGTCAGTGTCGACTACCGGCACGGTCGGGTCCTGGTTTCCGTTGTCATGACGGCGGACCGTGCGGAACTCGACAGCGCGCAGGCCGGTCTCGACCGGTTCGTTGCCCAACTCTCGCGCGACATCAAGCAGGAGGTCGTCATCCAGGTGGACATCGAGGCTGTCGACATTCATCGGTTTACCGCGCGTGGCGATGAACAGTGATTGACCTGGCTTCAGTCTGATCAGCTGACGAGAGCCTTGCCTTCGGACCGGATCCAGTCCGCCAGCAGCTGTGCATCCGTCGACAATGCCACGCCGGCACGGTGCACGAGGCCATAGCCCGACCCGTCGGAAGAAAAGCCGAACGGGGCCACAAGACGGTTGCCGTCGACATCGTCGGTCGCCACGACCAGAGGAGACAGGCCAACGCCGAGACCGGCGCATGCCGCCTCAACCATCAGGAAATGATGGTCCATAGCGCGACGCTCCCGCGGTCGTGGCGCATCCGCATGGGACGCGAGCCACTGGTCCCATGCCTCCGGACGGGTTTTGGTGACTAGGGCAACATAATCCCCGATTTCGAAACTTGCGCGCATGTCCTTGATCATGACCGGCCCCACCCGTTCTGGAAACAACGGTTGAACGACCCATCTGTCGTCGAGGGCAAAATCAAGTCGGCGAAGCGCGAGAAACGCACCGCCGCCCTGCCCGTCTATTGGTCCCCCGCCAACCGAGAGATGCACGGTCACATCCGGGTGGGTGTCTTCAAAACGGCTCAGACGCGGGATCAGCCAGCGCATGG
Source organism: Roseibium sp. MMSF_3412 (assembly GCF_030733265.1). GTDB lineage: Bacteria > Pseudomonadota > Alphaproteobacteria > Rhizobiales > Stappiaceae > Roseibium. The sequence continues at coordinate 421,391 of NZ_JASHJI010000002.1, forward strand.
CAACGGAGCGTTCACAGGAAAGAACAACGGCGCGATCCCTGTTGTTTTCGGAGTTTCGTATCAGTGTGATCGTCCGCAGCAAATCATCAAAGCTGCGCCGGCAGGCATCGCGCAGGCTCTCCCCCGCCGGTGTCAGCACCAGGCCCCGCCCAGCCTTGCGAAACAGTTGCACACCGATTGCTTCCGACAACCGCGAGAGCCGTCGGCTCACCGCCGCGTGCGTCAATGCGAGTTCGTTCGCAGCAGCGCGCACGGAGCCCTTGCGTGCCGTCGCCTCAAAGGCACGCAGATCATCGAGATAAGGCAGATCGGATCGCTTCATTGGTGATAATTTATCACCAATTCCGGTTAGAAACCATTGCTTGTCATCTCCCGGCGCAACGCCAATTCTAGTCTTACGAAACTGAACACCCGCAGCTGACTGCGGCGCCAGTCCCCGCCTCAAGGAGCGCACGGCGTGATCAAAAGCCAATTACCGCTTGTCATCTCAATGGGAGATCCGTCCGGCATCGGTCCGGAAATCATCGTCAAGGCGTTTGCGAACGGGGACGCGGACTGCTGCGTCGTCACCGGATGCCCGGCCGTCATTCAAGGCACCATAAATGCGCTTGGCGTCAATCTGAGCGTCCGCGACACCGGCGCAATTGAAAGCGCAGCACCGGCCCCCGGGAGCATTGACGTGCTGCGCACATCGCCCGACCAGACTTTTCCGACGGGTGAAATCTCGCCGGCAAGCGGGCGCGCCGCCTTCAAGGCGATCGCGGAAGGGATCAGACTTGCAGGATCCGGCAGGGCTTCCGGCCTTGTCACGGCGCCCATCCACAAGGAGGCTCTTGCCGCGGCAGGTTTCGACTATCCCGGACACACGGAAATCCTCGCTGAACGCGCGGCTGCCGGACCCGTCGCAATGATGCTGGCCAATGACGACATCCGGACCGTTCTGGTCACGGTCCACATGAGCCTTCGTCGTGCCATCGAACGGGCCGATTTTCCGTCGCAGATGACGGCGATAAGACTGGCGCACGAGGCCTGCCGGGATGTTGGCATCGCCGAACCGCGCGTTGCCGTCGCCGGACTTAATCCTCATGCGGGCGAAGGCGGACGTTTCGGACGCGAGGAGATCGACATCATCGCCCCAGCGATCAAGGCTGCACGGGAAGAAGGCATCGACGCATCGGGACCCTGGCCCGGCGACACCGTCTTCATGGCCGCCCGCAACGGTGCATTTGATATCGTGGTCGCCCAATACCACGATCAGGGCCTCATACCGGTGAAGTATCTCGGCGTGGAAAAGGGGGTTAACGTAACGCTGGGCTTGCCCTTCGTGCGCACCTCGCCTGATCATGGAACTGCGTTCGACATTGCCGGGAAGGGCGTCGCGGACGCCGGAAGCCTTGCGACTGCCATTCACTATGCGCGCCGGCTGGCCGCAACGCGTCAACACAAAGAGGAGGCCGCCTGATGGGTCTGCGATTCATCTTCATGCTTACCCGAAACGACCGCACCGTGCCGGAAGCAGCGCAGCATCTGGAAACGGCCCTGTCCCTGGGCGTACGCCATATCGGCTTCAAGGATGTCGGTTTGCCGATTGAGGATCTGAAGGCGCTCAACTCCGCGATCAAGGCCAAAGGTGCAACGTCTTACCTGGAAGTGGTCAGCCTCGATCGCGACAGCGAAATGGCCTCGGCCAAGGCTGCCGTGGAGATCGGCGTCGACATCCTGCTCGGCGGCACGCGGGTGGACGATGTCCTGCCGATCGTGAACGGCACCCCCATCGAGTATTACCCGTTCCCCGGCGAGATTGTCGGGCACCCAAGCGTTCTGGAAGGCAGCCAGGAGGAGATCGTGGAGAGCGCCCGGGTCATGGCGGCCCGCGACGGTGTCCATGGGCTGGATCTGCTGGCCTACCGCTCCCCCCTGGACGATATATCCGGGCTGATTGCTGCCGTCTGCGAAGCCGCACAAAAGCCGGTGATCGTTGCCGGTTCGATTGCAGATCCGGAACGGATCGCCTCGGTGAAGGAAGCCGGGGCCGCCGGCTTCACGATAGGCACGGCTGCCCTGGATGGCGACTACCCGAGTGACGGCGAAGGCCTTGAAGCCCAGCTTTCGGCAATCATTCGCGATGTTGCCGAACTGAACGGTCATCTTTCCCCGTTTGCGAAGAAAAACCTCGACCGTGCTTTCAGCACCTTTGATGATCACTGGTCTCCCCGGATTGCAGGGCAGATCAACAACATGCTGATCAAACTCGCCAAGTTCGAGGGCGACTTCACCTGGCACTTCCACGAGACAGAAGACGAGCTGTTCCTGGTGCACCGCGGACGGCTTCTGATGCGCTTCCGCGACCGGGAAGAGATCATCCAGGAGGGTGAGTTCATCGTGGTACCCCACGGTGTCGAACATTGCCCGGTCGCCCTGACGGAGACATGCGAGGTGATCCTTCTTGAACCCGCCACGACCGTCAACACCGGTACGGCGCAGGACGAGCGTCGCACGGAAAACCTTGCGACGGTCTAGGTGATGGACTCCGCCGCCAACTGCACTAGTTCTGTCCATGACGGTCACGGATGACTTACGGAATGGCGGACTGATGCTGCAGGAAAAACGTCACGATCTGGATGCCGAAAAGCGCAAGGAACTGGTGCAGCGGCTCGTTGTCGAACTCAGCCGGCTGGGCGGCGATCTCTATTATCAGCCGACAAGCCAGATCGCGCTTCAGATCAGGCAATATGTCGACGACGATGCCAAGCTCACCGCCGAGGAAAAGGCGTTGCTTGCCCCGCTCAGCCAGCGTGACATCGAAGTGCTGCTTAGCCTGCACTAAGCGGAAGCCACACAGTCAGCGCAGCGTGCACCCGGGTACGGGTAGCACGCCAGTCCAGGCTGAGTAAGGCCGGACACACGAACGTTCACATTCACGTGCGATTGCAAATTCAGCGTGGAAACCATTCCAGGTCGCGTTTAGTCTCCGCGGAATTTTTTTCTCCTGGTTTGCGCACATGAAAATCATTATCGACGGCTGGCGCATCGACAGCGATACGCGCCAAGCAACAAGGGAAGACGTCGTTGCGGCCCTGTCGCCCCGCGCGCTCAGACTTTTGCTTGTCCTGGCCGAAGCCGAGGGCCGGGTCTTGCAGCGCGGGGACCTCCTGGACCTTGTCTGGCCGACAGTTACCGTTAGTGACGAGAGCCTTTCGCAGGTGATTTCGGAGTTGCGCCGGAAACTCCGCAACCGCGGCCTCATCGAGACAATCGCACGGACCGGCTACCGGCTGACGGCACCCGTGATGCGTCCGGTCGAGAGCGGGGTCCCGGCGGTGTCGGCCGGCCAGGGCCCGGAGCGGGATCGCGACTTCAACCTGGAAGCACATGCGCTTTGCCTTGAAGCCCGGAGCGAGATGGTTCGATGCGGCGAAGGATCTCTTGAACGCGCCGAGCACCTGACCGCCGAAGCGGTCGAGATTGCACCTGACTGCGCTTCCGTTCGCGCCGAACGCGCGATCGCGCTTGCAAGAGCCCATACCTATTGGCCGGAAGGAAGGCATATTCTGCACGCAGCCTGTTCGGAGGCCGAGCTTGCGGTTTCGCTTGATCGGTCCTCGCCGCTCGCGCAGTCGGCCTTGGGATATGTGCACGCCTTGTTCGGCAGCTGGACTGCCGCCGAAAGAGGACATGCATTCGCTCTTTCCAGAAACGCCCGCGACCCTCTGATCCTCCACAACGCGGCCTGGTATCTCATGTCGCGCGGCAAGTGGCGTGCCGCATTGTCCTATTTTGAACAGGTGGGAGATCTGGAGCCCCACAATATCAAGGGCTATCTGATCGCTGCTCAGCTGTCGTCGTCCTCCGATCCATCGCGGTCCCGCCGCAACGCCGAACGCGCCTTGAAGCGGGCGCGCGCGCGCATAGAGGAAGATCCGACGGATCCGCGCGCGCTGACCGCCGCGGCTGTCCTGATGGCGTTGCTCGGAGAACGGCAGGCGGCCTTTGCCTCGATGGAAGACATCAATGTGCGCGGCAGCAGTCAGGCGATCTATCACGCCTCGGCCATGGCCCTGATCGGCGAAACCGACAGGGCGATCCTGTTGCTGGAGGAGCTGTTCGACCATGGCTGGAGGGATGTGTTCTGGCTTGATGCCGACCCTGGCCTTGCCACGCTGACACATGACAGGCGGTTCCGGCGCATGCGGCAGTCCCTGGCTGCGGCGTGAGCCGGCTTTCAGGTTTCTTTCAGAACTCGTTCAGGATCGCACTCAAGACAGGAGGTAGGAAAGCGGCTCAGAGCGCGCCACGACGGCGTGTTATCCAGAAGAGGATTGCAAGATGCCACTTTCCATCAATTCAATTGCACCGGATTTCAAGGCCCACACGACCGAGGGCATGATCCAGTTTCACGACTGGCTCGGCGACAGCTGGTGCGTGCTGTTTTCCCACCCGAAAGACTTCACCCCGGTTTGCACAACCGAGATTGGCTCGGTCGCAAAGGTCAAGGACGAGTTCGACCGCCGCGGCGTGAAACTCATCGGTCTGTCTGTCGATCCGGTTGCCGAACACATGCGTTGGGCCGGCGACATCCTCGCCGCGACCGGTCAGAGCCCGAACTTTCCGATGATCGGCGACCCGGATCTTCGTATCGCGAAGCTGTTCGGGATGCTGCCGGAAGATGCGACAGGCGACAGCGCCTCCCGCACCGCCATGGACAATGCCACCGCACGGACCCTCTTCATTATCGGACCGGACAAGAAGATCAAGCTGACGGTCTCCTATCCGATGACGACAGGCCGGAATTTCGACGAGGTGCTGCGTGTGATCGACAGTCTGCAACTGACCGCAAGGCACCAGCTTGCCACGCCCGCCAACTGGATCTCGGGCGAGGACGTCGTGATCGTTCCTTCGGTGAGCGACGAGACCGCCAGGCAACGGTTTCCGGGCGGTTGGGAAAGCCCTGTGCCCTACCTGAGACTGGTTGGAATGCCGTCCTGAGACAGATGCGGAGAACGAAAGACATGTCCATTCAATTGACCCGTCGCGGCTTCGGCCTTCTTGGCCTCTCGACGCCATTCTTGACCTTGACCGGTACCGGACTTGCGGCAACACACGGCTATGTGAATCCGGATCTTCTGGCTGCGCCGCAGGAATTGGCGGATCGGAGCGGTCTTGTGCTGGTCGACGTTCGCAAGGCCGAGGAATATGCCGGCGGGCATATCCCGGGTGCCGTGCAACTGGATCCCGACGCGGTCGCTTCCGGCCACAGTCCGGTCACCGGCGCCCTCAAGCAGGTCAGCGAGATCGAGCGGCTTCTGGGCGGACTTGGCATCACAGCCGCAAAACGCGTGGTCTTTTACGATGACCGTGGCGGGTTCCACGCCGCGCGCATGCTGTGGCTGCTCGAGTATCTGGGTCACCGCAATGTCGCCGTGCTCAACGGTGGTCTCAAGGCATGGCGCGAGACAGGTCTCGCGCTGTCGACTGAAACGGCGACCAATCCGGCAACGATCTTCGCATCGGCTCCCAGTCCGCGGCGCATGGCAACGGCGGAGGATGTTCTCGAACAGCACTTGGAGCCGGAAAGCGTCCTGATCGATGTGCGCCCGGAAAAGCTCTATTCCAAGGGGCATATCCCATGGGCGGTGAACATCCCCTGGGCCGGCAATCTGGACCGGAACGCACGGTTCCTGGCGGCACCTGATCTGAGAGCCCACTTTGCGGAATTCGGCGTAAGCGAAGATCGCAAGATCATCATGCATTGCCAGACCGGCCTGGCATCGTCCCACAGCTACGTGGCGCTTCGCCTTCTCGGATTTCCGAGGGTTCAGGTCTATCACCGCTCCTGGGCCGAGTGGGGCAGCGACCCGGACCTGCCGAAGGCGACCGGGTGACACATCATGGGCGCGGGCCTCGTCTGGCCCGCGCTATGCTTGCGCCTTGTTGCTGTGCAACTGAGTAAAACCTTCCAGGAACTCCAATCAAGAACCAGTTTTCGGCAAACCATTCACCGGAACAGGCATTTTCAAGATTGTACCAATAGCTTTTTTTCGTATGATGCAGTCACCGGTATAAGCAATAATTTTTCTTCATTTCGCCACCGGAGCGGCAATACTACCCGGAAGCTTTTGGTCGAATCGATGATGCGCTTTTTTGCTCTGCTCTTTTTACTTGTTCTTGCGTCAAGCGCACACTCCCAAACCCAGACGGAAACCGGGCCCGTTTCAGACCACCACACATGCACCGTCCCGGACATGCGCACACATGTCAGGCCTGACCCGGAGGACGTACCGACCGTCATAACGACGGGTGTCCGCGTCATCGACATTCGCGAGATCAACGATGTCGACCAGACCATAACGATCGATCTGGCCATTCGCCGAACCTGGCAGGACAACCGGCTTGCAGGCCTTGAAGGCTGCAAGCTTCAGGTCGGGTCCGTCTGGTTTCCCGAGTTGGTTCTGCTGAATTCCGGGCGCCTTTTCGAACGGTGGCCCGAAACGGTGACGATCGGCGCAGGTGGTGCGGTGACCTACCTGCAACGCATTTCAGGCACCCTTGCCAGCTATCACGCGTTGCGCGATTTCCCCTTCGATTTTCAGTCGATCGACCTGAGCTTCATTTTGCTGGATTACGCGCCACAGGGCGCTGTTATCGAACTCGACGAGGAGTTCGTCGGCATTTATGACGTTCTCAACATTTCCGACTGGCGCATCAAGGGCGTGGCGGCTCGGATCGACAACGGCTTTATTGCCGAGGCCTTTGACGAGGCACGCACGAAACTGATCCTGACCATCGACGCCGAACGCATCCGCGCGTTTTATGTCTGGAAGATCATTCTCCCGATCTCGCTCATCGTCTTCATGTCGTGGAGCGTGTTCTGGATCGATCCGGCACAATACGGTCCGCAGATAGGCCTGTCGGCGACGTCCATGCTGACGATCATCGCGTTCATCTTCGCGGCAACCAACATGTTGCCGCCGCTCGGATATTTCACGCTCATGGACTTCTTCATCGGCGGCGCGACCATATTCGTCTTTCTGGCCCTGCTGGTCTCGCTCACAACGACATACCTGAACACGATCCAGTTCCGGGAGAGTGCCAAGATCCTCGATATTGTATGCCGTTTCGTTTTCCCGCTTGCCTACGTCGCCTTCAACTGGTTCGTCTTCCGCAGCGTTTTGTGAGGGCTTTGAAAAAGGAAGAGTAGCAGGGCGGACCGATCAACAGCTGCTGCCCAAGGCATTGCAGGCCCGGTCACCTGCAAGCAATTTTACGCCACGGTTTTCGATGCAGCCATCGGCAAGGAAGCCTCCGCGTGCTCTGCGATGAATGCCTGTACATCGTCGCGCGCAAGAGGATGGCTCAGCAGAAAGCCCTGCACGAAATCGCAATTCAGCTCTTCGATCACTGCAATCTGTTCGTCCGTTTCGACGCCTTCCGCAGTTGTCGTGATGCCCAGTGTGGCGCTCAGGCTGACAATCGAGTTCAAGATGGCCTGTGACTTCCGGGTTTTCTGCTCGGCTTCGCTGACGAAAGAGCGGTCGATTTTCAGATTGTCGAAGGGGAAACGCCAGAGATAGTTCAAACTCGAGAAACCGGTTCCGAAATCGTCCAGAGACAGTCTGACCCCGGCATTGTGCAAGTCACGCAACTGGGCAAGCACGCTTTCCGGAGTATCGACCAGAACGCTTTCGGTCACCTCCAGTTGCAGACCTTCCGTGGTCAGACCGGCGCGTTCCAGCGCCTCCGCAACGATGGCCTGAAGACGTCCGCTGGCGAACTGAACAGTCGAGAGGTTCACCGAAACGATGAGGTGCGGTGGCCAGTTCGCTGCTTCCGAACAGGCTTCCTTCAAGACCCACTCTCCGATCTCCTCCATCATGCCCATCTCTTCGGCGATCGGAACGAAGACGTCGGGCGAGAGGAAACGCCTGTTTCGGGAGCGCAGGCGCAAGAGCGCTTCAAATCCCACAAGCAAGCGGTCAACTGTCTGATAGATGGGCTGATAGTGCAGCTCGAACCTGTCCTTGCGCGCGAGCGCATAGCGCAGTTCCTCCTCGAGCTTCAGCCTTTCGCGGCGGGTCTCTCGCATCGAAGGACAAAACCCGACGGCAAGGCGCCTGCCCCGGTTCTTGGCGACATACATGGCCATATCCGCACTCCGGACAAGCTCTTCAAGGCTGCGGCCGTCCCTGCCGGAAATCGCGTAGCCGACGCAGGCGCCGATGTTCAGGTCGTGGCCGGACACCTGAAACGGTCGCGACAAGCCGTCGACGATCCTGTCGCCCAGCCGCTGGACGCGTTTTTCGCTGAAGTTGCGAATGGCAACAAGAAACTCGTCGCCGCCATACCGGCATACAAACCCGCCCGGACCTGCGATTTCGCTCAGCCGCTCGGAAACGGCGACAAGCAGGTCATCGCCAACTTCATGGCCAAGGAGATCGTTGATGTTCTTGAACTTGTCGAGATCGACGAACAGCACCGAGACGGTCGCCCCCGACTTGATGAGCATCGCCACCTCGGTGCCGAAAGACTCGCGGTTCAACAGCCCGGTCAGTGCATCATGTGTGCGGACATGACCGAGCGTTGAGGAAACGTGGTCTTTTTCCTTCTTCAAAGTGTGGATGATGACGGCCGAAGGCAGGACAAGAGCTGCCAGCGCAAATGTCAGCAAGACGTACATCATGCGGTCCAGCGATTTTTCAAGCTGCTGGAACTGGGCGGTGTGGTCGATCTCGAGGTAGAGAAAACCCTGAAGGTTGTCGTCAAGCTCGATCGGGACGACGGCCTTGGAGTGATGCTGCACGACCTGGGACGTGTCGCCCGTCTCCAGCATCAGGACGATATCCGTGTCCCCGCTCACGATTGGCGCGACCTGAGCCTGAGTCAGCGGAGCGCCGGCAGTATTGGCCTGCCTTGGATCTTCTTCACTGCCGGAGGCATGGGCATGACGCGGCGTCCCGGTCTCGGACACCGGCTTATCTGCGCCTTCGCCATGCTGATGATGGGCATGTGCGTGATGCGCGTGGGTGTGATCGGCGCCGGTTTCACCAGTCGCCTTGTCCGTTCCTGAATATGTTGCCCCTTGCGTTGAATCGTAAAGCAACTCCAGATTCTTGCTGTAAAGCTGGGTTCGGAATACGCCGTCTCCGCCGGATTTCCTGACGTCCAGCATGTGATAGCTGTGAGCTGAGGCTTGTCCCCCGCCCAGGATGACTTCCAGTTCCGGTGTCGAACTTGTCAGGTAGCTCGCCCATTGCAAGGCGGTCAGCTCGGAGGCAGCCTTGAGGGATCTGGTGAACAGGTTCGACGTGAGGTAGGGACCGACAAAGGCGACAAGCACGAATCCGAGCGCGATTGCGAAATATCCAAGCCCAACGGAATTCCTGTAGCTCTTCATGTCTCATCCACACTGAGCGCTGCTGCACCAAAGGTCTCGCCTTCGAAGACCCGGCATCAAACTGGCGTTTGGAGTAGTCGCCCCCAGGCTCCATCGGCTTCGCGGTTTCACCCGCTCAAATCCCTCCCCGGCACGGCCTTCGCAGGGCCGCCAACCCGTTTCGAACCGTTTCCTGATCTGTTCAAAGCCAAACTTCCCTAAAGAAATTCGAAACATCTACAAAATCATCATCAGCTCATTCAAGCATTATATTTTCATCACGTAAAAATAATGTTATTTTTCAGAATCTAATTTGTTACACGCTATGATTTTACTTCATGGAAATTCAATAAGTATTATTGACAAAGCACAAATTGATAAATTCGCCGCATATTTCGCTACGTCGTTTTGGTCAGATTGCTTGAAACCGGTAATTCCACGACTTCCTGGAGGCCTGAGCACCGACATCGAAACCGTCAGGTGACATCTTCCAACAACGCCTGTTCCAGCAACCGTCGCAGCACCTCTTCGTCCTGTTTCGAAATCGGAGCAAGAATTTCACTGATCGTTTCAGCGACCGCCTGCCGGAGTTCGCCGACCACTCTCTCCCCTTCACCTGTAAGGTGAACCAGGCTTACACGGGCATCGGCCGGCGATGGCTTGCGCGCCACCAGGCCTTTCGACTCCAGAGAGCGGATCGTTCGCGTCATCTGTGACTTGTCGCGCGCAACGCGCCGGGTCAGCTCGTTCAGGCCCGGGCACCCCATGTCCGCAAGCGTCAGAAGCACGATGCCGCCCCCCGGACCGACCCGTTCCCTGTCGAACGCGTGCGCCTTGGCCTGGAGGCCGAAGTGGATTTTCCGCATGAAGCGGTCGATCAGAAGTGCCAGTTCGGTATTTTGCATCGCCACAGATTTGTTGACTTTATCCACTAATTCATAATAGTGGATAAAGTCCACTAATACAGTTCCAAACCGGAATGAAACCGACTCGGGACAGGAGAGTTACAATGACTGGCAATCATAGCCATGCGCTCAAGGCCGCGGCAATCCTCTGGATTATCTGGGGACTGGTCCACATGTTCGCCGGCATAATGACAATCGGGCAGGAGACATCCGCCGCCGTCGCCGGCATTGCCGATGCGGTCCCCCCCTCGGCGCTGGCGAACGATTACCATGCAGCGGTCGGCGCACTCATAAACCAGCACGGCTTCAACCTGCTGTGGATTGGAGCGTTTACAGTGGTTGGCGGGGTCTTTGTCTGGCGTGGTTCGGTCACGGCGATCTTCATGACCGGCATTGTCGGATGGGTTACCGATGTCGGCTACTTCGTCTTCATGGACCTGGGCGGCTTCGTACACTTCGTCCCGGGCACGGTCATGACGATCATATCCACCGCAGCCGTTGTTCTCAGCCTGTGGGCATATGCCACCGGTCTGCGACCGCAACACGATCAGGCGGCGTGAGACATCGGATACGCAAGCAGATACGCGTTCCAGGGGACCATCCGGGCACAAGGCCGCGCCCGGATGAAGAGTGTTGTCAGGCTTTCTTGGCGCGGCGGCGCGCAACCACACCCATGACACCAAGGCCGCCAAGCAGCAAGGCACCGCCGGCAGGCAGCGGTACAGGTGTCGCTGACGCTTCAATATCGATCGTGAACAGAACGGTGTCGGAAGTGATCTGACCCGCATTCGCGACCCCGAACAGGGCTTCGAGCGCGTTGAAGCCATTGCCGCCCAGACCGTCGTCGATATCGAGAAGACGCTGAATCACGCCGCCTTCATCAGCCCCGTCCTGGATGTCCTGACCCGGAAAGGCTGCACCCAGCAACTGGTTCACTTCGGTTCCCGCATCCCAGATGGAACTTCCCGTGATCTCGATGGTCTGTTCGATGACATTGCCCGCGGCATCGAAGATCTGGTAGGCGAGCGGATTGTCGTTACCGAAGAACGTATCGTTCGACGGCACGAACATAGACAGGAAGGTTGCGTATTGATTCGTCGCCGGGTCGGCGACATCGATGGTCAATGTGCCGGATTCTCCATCCTGAATCGGCCCGCCGGGACCGAAGATGAAGCCGCCCTGGGAACCGGGATCGGCGGCAAGACGCTCTGGCGCAATCTGATTGGGCGGATTGGGCGGAACCGGAACTTCCGCAACCTGCTCGATACCGGCACTTGCTGCCGACCCGGAGTCAAAAGCGTCAAAATTACCGGAGTGAATGCCCGTATAGACAGGCGTCACCAGAAATCCGAACCCGTTGGAATTGTTAAACGTTATATCAATTGTGGCGGCCTGCGCCGTGCCTGCCATGAGCAGGCCCATCACGCTTGCCCCAAGCAGCGTTTTTAAAGTCTTCATGTTGCCCTCCTGGTCAACCCGATTGAAAGGCACCCGTGATTGGATGCAGGCCGACCATGACCGCAACCGGACATTTCTGCATCTCACTTCGCCACACGACACGCACACATTCGCGCGAGACTCGAATTTACTCAAGCTATTGTGATTGCTACTAAATTTCCCATCAATCGCTGAAATTTGATTTGTTGCCAAGAAGGCGTGAACCAGGGCTCCGGAGAAACATTGCGAACCTTGTGGCGGGATATGGACGGATCGTGGGTCAGATAGCCCGATCCACATTTTGCAGCGCGCGCAATCCCGGGACCCGGCCACCGGTTTTTCCTTGCACATGGTTCTCCCGCAGTGCGACGTTGAGCTGCAATCAAACGATCTGAAAGACATGGTCATGGCGCAAAACAGTTGGAACATCGCTGTCATCCCCGGCGACGGTATTGGCAAGGAAACCGTTCCCGAAGGCCTGCGTGTCCTCACCGCTGCGCAAAAACGCTTCGATCTCGGTTTCGAGTTCACCGGACATGACTTCGCCTCCGCCGATTACTACGTGAAGCATGGCGAGATGATGCCACCCGACTGGAAGGACCGGCTGGGGACGAGCGATGCACTCTTTTTCGGAGCGGTCGGATGGCCGGAGATTGTCCCCGACCACATTTCGCTCTGGGGCTCGCTCATCCAGTTCCGGCGGGAGTTTGATCAGTATGTGAGCCTGCGCCCGGCCCGTGCGATGCCCGGTGTGCCGCTCCCGCTCGCCAATCGCAAGCCCGGCGACATCGACATGATGATCGTGCGCGAGAACACCGAGGGTGAATATTCCTCGATCGGCGGCAAGATGTTTCCCGGCACAGAGCGCGAGATCGTCATGCAGGAAACCGTGATGAGCCGCACCGGCGTCGACCGGATCCTGAAATATGCCTTCGACCTTGCCATGCAGCGTGGCGGGCAACTGACGTCGGCGACCAAGTCGAACGGCATTTCGATCACCATGCCCTATTGGGACGAGCGGGTCGCCGAAATGGCGAAACACTATCCCGATGTCAAGGTGGACAAGTATCACATCGACATCCTGACGGCCCAGTTCGTGCTCCATCCGGACTGGTTCGATGTCGTTGTCGCCTCGAACCTCTTCGGCGATATCCTCTCCGACCTCGGCCCCGCTTGCACGGGCACGATCGGCATAGCGCCCTCGGGCAACATCAACCCGGAAGGCAAGCACCCCTCACTCTTTGAACCGGTCCATGGGTCTGCGCCGGACATTGCCGGGAAAGGCATCGCCAACCCGGTCGGCCAGATCTGGGCGGCGGCCATGATGCTCGAACATCTTGGCGCGACAGAAGCGGCTCGGGCGATCGTCGCAGCAATCGAACGGGTGCTGTCCGAACAGGCGCTCAGAACGCCTGATCTCGGCGGATCGGCGGACACGATGACCTGCGGAACCGCGATCGCCGATGCGGTGCTGGAATCCTCGTAGATGTCCTCCTCCCCGTTCTTGCAAGGGTTCACGGTGAAAAAGGCGGTCCTGCCGGACGTCGAGATCAACTATGCCTTTGCCGGTGAGGGACCGCCTGTCCTGCTGCTTCACGGCCATCCGCAGACACACATTGTCTGGCGCAAGGTCGCGCCCAAACTGGTCGAGGCGGGATACAGCGTGATCGCACCGGACCTGCGCGGATATGGCGACAGCGGCAAGCCGGAGAGCGACGCGGAGCACCGGCCCTATTCCAAGCGGGTGATGGCCGGGGACCAGATCGCGCTGATGGCGGAACTGGGCCACCACCGGTTTTCCGTCGTCGGCCACGATCGCGGGGGCCGCGTCGCGCACCGGTTGGCCCTCGATTTTCCGGACGTGGTGGAGCGCCTGGCCGTTCTCGACATTGCCCCGACACGCACGATGTACGCGCAAACCGACCAGGAGTTCGCGACCCGATACTTCTGGTGGTTCTTCCTGATCCAGCCCTTCGACTTTCCGGAGAAAATGATCGGTGCCGATCCGGAGTATTTCCTGAGGCGGCATATTGCGGGCCAGGTCAGGACCGATGGGGCCGTTGGCGAAGAGGCGATCGCCGAATATCTCAGAACATACAAGAACCCTGCGACGATCCACGCGATCTGTGAGGACTACCGCGCCTCGGCGGGGATCGATCTTGAACACGACACCGACGACGAACACCGGCGCATCACCGCCCCCTTGCTGGCGATATGGGGTGCGAACAGCGTTGTTGGTGATCTTTACGACGTCCTGGCGACCTGGAAGGAAAAGGCGACCGGGGTGACCGGCTGCTCGCTTCCCTGCGGCCATGCGATCCCGGAAGAAGCGCCCGACGGGTTGACGGCACGACTGATGGAATTCTTCTCCAGTCCATAGATTTGCCGTCCGGGCCGACGCGCAGCGAAAGGGCGGGAAGACACCCTGGCCAGGCCGCTGCCCGCATTCACACTGACACTGCCAGACGATGGCAGAAACAATCTCATCCTGAGGCGCGACGCAAAGCTGAACCTCAAAGCATGTTTACGCAGCGCAGGCTTGCCGGGATTTACCCACTCCCAATGGAGATTACCAGGGTGAGGGGATAGATTTTTCAAAGAAATATCAGCGCCTTTTCCCTCACCCGGCCTTTCAGGCCGACCTCTCCCCACGGGAGAGGGAACTGCCTCGGCAGTTGGACCGGTTGTCAATCCAAGAGCCTCATCCTGAGGAGCGCGGAAGCGCGTCTCGAAGGAAGGCGTCAATGCCGGTTGCAACGCCACAGCATTTGCCTTGCTTTCCCGTCGTCATCCCGGACGAGCGGCGTGAGATCCGGGATCGGTGAGCCGCAGCGTTGCGTGCTGATCGGAGAGACGCAGCCCCCCGGTCCCGGCTCGCGCTGCGCTTGGCCGGGATGACGGCGGTGAGGTTCTTGGAGATCACCAAAACCGGCGCTCTTATTCGGAGAAATTGCAAAGACAGTCCCGGCACGCGAGGTAACTCAGCTCGTGGCTGGTCATGCGCTGACGCAAATCCTTCATTGCGAAGGAAGGGCATGGCGATCCAGCGGGCACCTTCGTTCGCCGCCCCGGCCCTGAGCCGGGGCCTGCTGCATAGCGCTGCTCAGGTCCCGGATCGCGTCCGGGACGGCACGGATACCTGGTCCAAATCCTCAGGACCGGCGCAGTCGGGAGGCAGCCTCCGGTTTCCCTCGCCCGCCGGGAGAGGGTCAGGGTGAGGAGGCAAACGTCTGAGGATTGCTGACAGTTTTGTTCCCTCACCCGGCCTTTCAGGCCGACCTCTCCCCACGGGAGAGGGAACTGCATCGGCATTTGGACCGGTTGTCAATCCAAGAGCCTCATCCTGAGGAACGCGGAAGTGCGTCTCGAAGGAAGGCCGTCAATGCCGGAAGCAACGCCACAGCATTTGCCTTGCTTTACCGTCGTCATCCCGGACGAACAGCGTGAGATCCGGGATCGGTAAGCCGCAGCGTTGCGTGCTGATCGGAGAGACGCAGCCCCCCGGTCCCGGCTCGCGCTGCGCTTGGCCGGGATGACGTCGGTGAGGTTCTTGGAGATCACCAAAACCGGCGCTCTTATTCGGAGGAATTGCAAAGACGGTCCCTGCGGGCGGGTCGATTGCTGCGACACCAATACCGGTCTTCAATCCACCTGCAGCATCCTTCGACGCTTCGCTTTGCTCCGCAGCTCAGGATAAGGAAAAAGAGAGCTGGCGCCTTTGGAGCCGTGCCTGAGTGACCGCAAAGCCGCATCGGGCTTCCGGCAAATCCAGATCAACGTCACCGCGGCGGAGTGATCGTGAACTCGCCAATCGAGACGGCTTCCAGAAGTGCAGCTTCGGCAGCGCTGACCAGGCTTGTCCTGGGCGAGTCTTCACGGCTCGCCAGTCCAAGCACCCGGCTCGGGCTGTCATCACCAAGGGCCAGGGTCTTGAGCGGCAGGTGGCCACGTTCCCGGATACAGCGCTGCGGCACGATGGAAATGCCCAGCTCTGCCGCGACCATGCTTGAAATCGCTTCCAGTCCCTCCAGCTCCATCGTGTCGTGCACCAAGATGTCATTGGTCTGCAGCCAGGTCTCGATCTGCCTTCCCACGACCGCGTCCCTGTTAAAGCGGATGAACGGGCGGGACCGCAGCAGTTCCGCCGGAGGCAGGTCTTCCGTGTTCTGCGAGACCAGAAGAACCAGCACTTCCTCGGCAAGCCGTGCGAAGCGCATGGATCTGGAGAGCATGTCGGGACGCGAGATCACGGCCGCGTGGATCTGACCACGGTCGATCTGTGACAGCAGATGGTTCGACAGACCCGGGACAATCCGGACCCGAATGCCCGGGTGCCGTTTCTTCAGCTCCGACAGAGCGAGCGGCACCAGCCCGGTGAGCGTTGTCGGCACCGCGCCGAGTATGAGCTCGCCGGAGATCTCGTCTTTCGGCGACACCCGGTCGGCAAGGCTGTCATAGGCAGCTATGACGGCTTCGGCTTCACCCACCAGTGCGAGACCCGTCTCGTTGAGTTTCGGGCTTCTTTGCGAGCGTTCGAACAAGGCCAGATCCCACGTCTCTTCAAGAGTACGCATCTGCAGGCTGACAGCGGACGGCGTCAGGTTTTCAGCCTCAGCCGCAGCCCGAAAGCTGCCATGCCGATGGATCGACAGGAGCGTGCGCAAGGCACGAATGCTCATGAAGGATCTCCCTGGTTGGATGGGTCAATCTCATTATTAAGAAAACCTTGTGCTTTGATAAAGAAAAACTCGTTTTTATCAATTTACTTTTATCATTATGGTTGCGGCCAGTCGCAAACAAGCCGGATACCGAAGAGGCTCCTCATGGTCGCTCCAAGAACAAACGATTATCAACTGATCACAGCAAAGCCTTTTGCGCCAAACCTTGGCGCGGAGATCTATGGTGTTGACTTGAGCGAACCCGTGCCGGATGACCAGTTCGATGAAATCCGCGATGCCTTCTTCCGCTACCAGGTCCTGTTCTTCAGGGAACAGAAGGAAATTCCGCCGGCACAGCATATTGCCTTCGGCAAGCGTTTCGGCCCGCTGCACGCGCACCCGGCCGCACCGACCATGGAAGGCTATCCGGAGATTTTCGAGATCCACGCCACCAAGGATTCAAAAGTGGCGAACGGGGAGTTCTGGCATTCCGACGTTTCCTGCGACGAGACGCCCCCGCTCGGCACAATGCTGCAGATCAACATCCTGCCGTCCTGCGGCGGCGACACCATGTTCAGCGACATGTACGCGGCCTATGACGATCTGTCCGAACCGGTGAAGCAGATGCTCGGCGGACTGTCCGCGCTGCACAGTTCCGAACATATCTACAAGGGGCGCTACAGCGACCGGGGCCGCAAGGACGCGGACATCGATTGTCCCGAGGCTGTGCACCCGATCGTCCGTACTCATCCCGAGACGGGGCGCAAGTCGCTGTTTGTGAACAGGACCTTCACAACAAGGATCATGGGACTGTCGGACCACGAAAGCGACGCGATCCTGAAGATGCTCTTTGAGCATGCGGAACACATCAACTACCAGATCCGCTTCCGCTGGTCGCTCAACGACATGGCGTTCTGGGACAACCGCTGTTGCATGCACCGCGCCATCTGGGACTATTGGCCGGAGGAGCGAAAGGGCCGGCGCGTCACGGTCAAGGGTGAACGGCCGGTCTGACCGGTCAGACCGTTGTTCAGGTGCTGGCACCGGACCGGGAGAAGGAGTACGGAATGCGCGCGGCGGTCGTTCGGACGTTCAACGAGGATCTCTCCATCGAGACGGTCGCCGATCCGGTCTGTCCGGAGAACGGCGTGGTGCTGGAGGTCGCCGCCTGCGGTGTGTGCCGCTCCGACTATCATGGCTGGACCGGCGAACACCCGAAGGTGGTCAGCGGCTCGATCCTCGGCCACGAATACTGCGGCACGGTCGTCGAGGCCGGCCCGAACGCGCAATACAAGGTTGGTGACAGGCTGATCGCGCCGTTCATCCTGAGCTGCGGTCGATGCCCCGCGTGCCAGACGGGCGTTTCCAACACCTGCCCGGATCAAATCGTACCAGGCTTTGGCACCCCGGGTGCCTATGCGGAGTTTGTTGCCGTGCCGTTCGACCACAACCTTGTCCGCCTGCCAGAGTGGCTGTCGCCGGCGCTGGCCGCCGGTCTCGGCTGCCGCGTCACGACGGCGTGGCACGCGCTGACCGACAGGGCTGCCGTCACCGCCGGAGAATGGGTCGCCGTTCACGGTACCGGCGGCATTGGTCTTTCCGTGCTGCTCCTGGCCAAGATGCTCGGCGCCCGCATTGTCGTCGTCGATATCGTCGACGAGAAACTGGACTACGCACGGCAGCACGGTGCGGATGCCACGGTGAATGCTTGCGAAGGCGATGTCGCGGAGAAGATCAGGGAGATCACGGGCGGAGGCGCACAGGTTTCCATAGAAGCGCTCGGGATCGAGGCGACCACCAACGCCTCGGTCGAATGCCTTGCCATACTCGGCCGCCACGTTCAGGTGGGCATGCCCTCGGGTGACGGCCGGATGGAGGTGAACATGCGCGCCATCTACACCAAACAGCTCGCTTTTTACGGCACCCGCGGCATGCCATCCTGGAAGTACCCGCGCCTCCTCGACATGATCGAACGAGGCGCCGTCGACATCCAGCCGATCGTCGCGCGGGAGGTCCCCCTCTCCGCCGCCAGCACCGAACTGCGCGCCATGAACGGCCCGACGTCACCGGGCACGGCAGTGATCACCGATTTTCTGCGGTGACGCGCCCTGCGGCGCACCGGTCACGTGACGTTCGTCCACAAGCGCCTGCTCGGACGCCCGGATCATGGGTTGCCCTGACATGCGTGTTCCCAGCCAGCCAAACTCGGTGCCTGCATCGGCAATGGCGGGCAGGATCGGTTCCGGTGATATCTTCGAGGATGCGCCATTTGCGTAGTCCGCAATTGCAAACCGGAAGATGTAGGTTGGGGACAGACCCAGGCGATAGTCCGAGGCGACGATCCTTCCGTCAACGAGATCGGTCCTGACGAAGCCGTCGCTGAACCAGATCATCTTCTGGTATTCCGGATCATCGGCAACGCACGCGACGAGCGCAGCGTCAAAGGCGTGGGTATAGACAACAGCGTCTTCGTCCTTGTCGAACAGCGATAGATAGAGATTGTGATACTGACCCTCCGCCTGGCCGATCACCCGCCACAACAGCGTGTTGAAAGGTGTGACCACGGTCTTCACGTTTTTGACGTCCAGGCCCTTCGCGGCGAAAATGGCCTTGCCGCGATCATGAATGTGGTTCTGAACAGCCAGCCCCCACACCAGATAACCGGCGCTGAAGACAAGTGATCCGACAAGCAAATTCCGCAAGCCGCTCGACCATCTGGCACTGGCGACCGCCCACACGACCGCGATTGCCAAAGGCACCGTGAACAGCGGATCAATGATGAAAACCGAGCCTGTCCCGACGGGATCGGGATGGAAGGGCCAGAATATCCGCGCGCCATAGGCATTCATGGAATCGAGAAGCGCATGGGTTGTCAGACACAGGAAGACGGTTGCCCAGACAAGCTTGCGGTGGTCCTTGAGGGATTTGAAACACCGCAGCAGCACCTCACCGATGACCGGCGTCGCAATGACATGAATGAAGAAAGAATGCGACCAGCCCCGGTGATAGACATATTGATCGATCCGTGTCTCGAAAGGGATCAGGACATCGAGGTCGGGCAACGTCGCAACCAGTCCCCCGACCAGAACGGCTTTTCGGGGCCCCATTTTCGATCCGAGACAGGCGGCTGAAATTGCTGCGCCGAGGGTAAACTGTGTCAGCGAGTCCATGCTCTTTGTCCGCTCCGGGCGCTTGATCTGATTGGCGGAAACATTTTGATCCGCTGGAAGGGCGGATCACCTGTCATTGTAAGGTCTCGGGCGTTGGAGACTGCCAGGACCGTCAGATAGTATGTCATTTCCAATGGATAATCTAAAAAGAAACGGAAACACTATTCCGAAAAATCAAATAATAGCCGTCAGGTTCAAAACCCGGCGTCCCATCCAGAAAGTGCCCCTTGGTTGTCGCCGGGAAGGCCGGTACTTGAACCGGGAATCACGAGGCAGTTGCGCGCAACCTGCCCGATCCCGCGCGTGAGCCTTCATGTTTGTCAAAATGGCAAAGCTGCAATCCCTCTTGTCCCCTGGTCGGCAAAGGCAAATGTTCCACCGATTTGCCACCCCGGTTCGGCGCGCACTTATCGCCCGATGCTCTGGCAAGACCGGGACCCGGTATCCAGCGTGGTTGGAGTTTGAAAAACATCGGCGAAACAAGATACGAGCGGATGCGATCCCCATCACGCGTCTGATGGCTTGCCCTTCAGAAGACCCAGATCGACAATTGCCACGGCAAAGGCAACAAGGCCGAAAACCATGAGCGCGCCGCCGAGCGCGGCCGGGCTTGAAACGATGATCCCGCCGATCTCCTCAAAGGTGAAGCCGATGCCGGCCGTCTGCGCAAAATTCGCCAGTGTGCCCGGTGCGAAATAGGCAACCAGCCATGCGCTGATATGCGCGCGGCCACGGTCGCGCAGCCGTTTCAGGGAGAGAACCAGGGCCGGGTACAAAAAGAGCAGCAGGAGAGCGAACCCGATCCAATGGCCGAGTTGTCCGAACGCAAGCACGAGACCCGTCACGGCCAGCGACAACAGAACGCCGGCCACGAACAGGATCAGGAAGCCGATCCAGAACCGGCCGCGCCCGATCTTTCCCTCCGTCCCGAACAGGAGGTTCATGCCGCGCGTCCCGTTACTGGCTGAAGCTGAAACTGAGCGTGCTCGACTGGCCCTCGCCGATGGTCACGGACCGCGTGTGGGTCTCGCCGGTCTCCTCGTTCTTCAGCGTTACGTCGTAGATGCCCGGCGTCACGTAATTGGCACCTTTCTGGTTGCGCCAGCCGGTCCGGCCGATCTCGCTGCCGCCGGCGCCACCGCCCTTGCCGTGAAAGCCGAGTTCCATCAGCGCATCGTCCGCCAGCCCTTCGGCTTCCAGAACCAGGCGCCCCTGCCCGCTGATCTCCAGTTCAAGCCGCTGGTTGCCGTTTTCGGCGGCGGGCAGCTCGATGATTTCGCGGTGATCATGTCCCTTGAAGGTGAGCTCGACACCGATCTCGCCGTCGCTGAGCGGATAGACGCCGTCAACACCAAGCGGATCGAACCGCTCGGCCCAGTTGATCCAGAAGATCGACCCGTCCGCGCCCTTGTCGACGCTCTCCACCTTGCCGACCTTGCTGAAATTCCATTCGACATCGGCGCTGACATCAGTGCGCTCCGTCCCGAACACCGGCACGATTGTCAGGCCCTTGACGGCCTCACCCTGCCCGCTCCCCGCTTCGTCCCCGTTGCACCCCGCCAGCGCGATCGCCAGCACAAGAAGAAAAGGAAACCTGATGTTCTTGAACACGGCACTTGCTCCGTTTTTTGAAAAGTCTGAAAGCCGCAAAGAACCGGCGGCGGGAAAATATGGAGTTTGGAAATCCGATGCCGGTCGGAGGCCGGACAGATGAAACAAATCACAGTGGCTGCGATGCGGATAGTTATGGAAATCCTTAGTTGGGTGTGGAGTGGGTTCTGGCTGAGAGGTGCGGTGGTGATGGTCACGCGCACGATCGTCGCAAGGAAAATCGAGTTCGCCAGTGTCAGCAGGCCAACTGGAACGGTCTTTCGCTTTGAGCCCTCGTTTCGGTCGCTCGCTTCATTAGGCCCTAACGCTACAAGCAGGCCTTCAAGCCGGCAGAGGCAATTGACCGGGATGTGAGATATCACGGCCGTTTGCCGCGCCTGCGCCAACGGCGGTTTTCGGCCGGTCGTGCAAACATGGTGTTTGCCGAAATTCGGCCTTATCCCAAAAACCGACTTTCGCTACGACAAGGGAAATAGCCGCGATTGGGAGAAAGCGTCCAAAATCGAAGTCCTGGCCGACGACTGCCCCGCATTGGAAGCGGTCCCTTGATTTATGAGACTTCCAATCAAAGCGCGTTTCATTGAAGCCGGCGGTCTTCGAAGGCAACTAGGACTTAACGAGTGCATAAAACTGCCGGACGAGGTTCTTTTGATCCGGAACCTGGCATTTTTCCAGAATGTTGCGGATGTGCCAGCGCACCGTGCCGTAGGACCGATCAGTCTCCGAAGCGATTTTACGCAATGAATAGCCTTCAAGCAGGTAGGAAAGAACATCGATCTCGGCATTGGTAAGACCGTAGGTCTTGCCGAACAGCATCATTTCACTGCTTGCTTCCTCATGAAGAAGATTCTGTGGTGCGATTACCTTGATGAGGTAGCGCATGAAAAGCCCAAGACGCATCTTTTCCATGTCATCAAAGTCGTTCTCATCACGATCCCGCCAAACCATGAGACTGGCAAAACGGCCATCTTGCAAGATTGCAGGTACGATCATCATGAAAAACAGGCCATGCTTGACGTAAAAATCATTCACCGTCGCGATATTCAGAAATTCCTCGTCTGACAGCATGTCTGTCCGCCGGGAAGGTTCCAAGGATTGAAGCTCAGCTTCCTTGATCTGGTTTTGCCGATGAAAACCACCGTTCATATAGGCTTCTACGATGTCTGGCTTGTTGGTCGCCAGTAATGTGAGAGTGTCTTCAACCCAGCCATTCTCGTCGTTTGCGACCACGTATAATGCAAATTCCGCTTCCATGAGCTTGTGAAAACCGTCTGTGAAGCCTGCCCAGTCCTTCGGCTCACCTTCAAGATTGTCGCGGGCACAATTGTAAAGCATTTCAAGTTTAAGCATTGATATTTGACCGCTGTGGCCCCCCTCAAAAAAACCCGCCCGATGGCGATCCCGCCTACGCGCATGTTTTATGTCAAATAATATCTGAATGACCCTGCCATTTGGCAGGCGCACATCAAAAAATCCCGCATTAATATAAGGTTAAGGAGTGCGTACGCAGGCCGCAAAAGGCCTTTTCTTACCAAAACTCCGCCTATCGAAAGTGCTTTTTACATGCAGCAGACGTTCACCAATCTCGGGTTCCCTTGACGTAATGTGATGAAGGATATTCACCGTGTCGATACTTAAATCCATTTTTACCGCGAGTTTCTTGATTGCAGCCGTGTCCTCGGCACAGGCTGTTTCAATTACTCCTGACCCAAACTTCACAACCGGCCCGTTTTCGCTGGCGCCTGTCACTGATGTCACGACAACGGACTTACCGGGCACGGTCATCTATGATCAGCTGATCCCGTTCAGTATTTCCGGCGGCCTTGTTGGTCCATCGACAGAAGCGAAAGCGGAAGGCAATCTGCAAAGCCGTGTCTCTCGATCGGATTCGCTCAATACGCTCATCTTTTCCTATCGGATACGCGATCTTGTCTTCACTGGAGTGAGTGGAGGAAACGACAATTCGATTCAATACTTTAACCTTTCCGGTTTCAACGGGTTCTTTCCGCTGGAGATGCTTGCCTGGTCCCCGCTTCAAAGCCTTGGCAGCGATCCCTTCCCCGAACTTTCGGCTATCGATCCCGCTGGCAACATGGATTTCAACGTGTTTTTCACAGCAGATGACGGCAGCACTTTTCTATCTCTCATAACGACAGCAACGGCCTTCAAGACCGGCGCGTTCGCGACCATCGGCGCCAATCCGGGTGGAACTTTTGATCAAGTCACGCTCAATGGGGTCGCTGTTCCGACAACCGCTGTGCCGCTTCCCGCAGCTCTTCCAATGCTGCTCGCCGGTGTCGGTGGACTGGCAATAATGCGCCGCCGCAGAAAGACGTCTTAGTCTCAAAAAATACTTGCTCCGCAAAATACAAAGCTCGCCTGGTAAGCGAGCTTTTTTTATGGCTCGGATGCAATTCAAATCAAAAGCCGTCATTCTCCGCAGACGGATTGAGTTCACGCATTGCGCACGCAACAGGCGTTCATTGCGGATCGCATGAAGGTCCGATGTGTCGGGCTGTCAAAGCCTCTCGTGTCAACCTCTATCGGGACGCCTTTTTTTGAAAGGCGGGGAGTTACCGACACTGCGCAGATGACATATATTGGTGTGGAAGAACGAGTGACCAAACAGAGACCGGAGACTGATGTGTCACCAAGCAAGGGCCGCGTTGAAAGACTGATTAATACGATCGGCGCAGAATTCCAGTCTCATCTCATCGACCTGTGGAACACCTCCACTGTCTTTGATATTCAGGACGGTGCCGTTCAGAAGATGATCTCGCGCGAAGCGCCGTTCGGCGTTATCGGGATCAAGATCCTGATGCGCAATCCGGCAGACGTGGATCGTCTTTTTGAGCACCAGTGGAATTTCAGCATCGGGATCACCGGATGCGAATTCACGCTTTTGGATGTCGATTACCAGAACGACGTTTGGATCGGTGATGTGAATTCCGCCGAATTCGCCGGGCACGAGCACATTGCTTACAAATCGGTTGAACACATGATTGCCTTTCATGGCGATGATTTCGGCGTCGGAAAGGTCTTCATCGAGAAGATCGGTGCTCTCTGCCCAAGCCTGCTTGAAAAGCCGCCCCTGTTCTTTCGACTGCCGCGCAGGGCGCCACCCGCCTACAGATTTACCGCAGCACCCAAGGTCATTCGCGAGGCGTTGGGCCTGTCCTCTGACGACCGCGTGGTTCTGATCGAGGCGATGATCAAAGAACACGGGATTGCCCCCTATTCGATCCTTCTGTCCTTCCATTCCGATGAAAATTTCTGGCTGGTTGATCTGCCTGAAGCGCTTGTCGACCGCTACCAGCATGGCCTGATTGATCCAAGCCTTGGTGAACACCATTCAAATCTCGAAGTTGGGGTTTCCATCACAGCGGAGGCTCTGCGGAACAGGATCCGGCAGAAGTCAAACAGCGCTGAGCGCGAAAACGACGTCTTTTTCTCCATGTCTGGAAGCGGTTCTGCGTCAGGTTACTTGAACGGATTGAACTGATTTCTGCCCCCGCCGGGGTCTTCTTATTTCTGTGCGAAAGGGCGTGATCTCCGACAGTCTTCGCCGCGCGTGTTCCATGTGCCAGCAATGCGGCCACTTCTGCCGTACACCAGTGTGTGGCCCAGACCTGCTTGGTGCCAGAGGGCCGCGCAGTCCTGTGTCCGCGTTTCTTCAGATTGTGGATACCTTCTTGCACAAGGCGATCAGGTCGTTCGCCTGTTTCTCAGTCAAACCGGTTGTCGCGAACACGATTTCGGTCGCATGGCAACTCTGGCTTAACAACTCGCGCCCCGCTTCGGTAATCCTGATGGACTTCTGGCGTTCGCTTTCATCGTCCATCTTGCGCGTGATCAGTGCCTTCTCTTCCAACTTGCGCAGGAGCGGCGTCATTGTGGCTTTGGCGACCCCGAGGCGCGTGGCCAGATGCGTGATGGAAACCCCGTCTTCTTCCGCCAGAGCCATAAGCGTCGTGTACTGCGCATAGGTCAAGCCGTGCTCGGCCAGAAGCGGACGGTAAAGATCGCTTATTCTGTTCGAAGCAGCGTGAACCGCAAAACAAAGCTGCTGATCGAGCACCAGATTGGCTGGAATGTCATACTTGTCGTCTTTTGGCACTTCGAACGGTTCCCTGGAATGCACGAGGTCGGTGGTCAACCAAATATACCATTTGACAGTCTTACTGAAGATAGTTAGATATCTAAAAGTTAGATTTCTAACTATTTGGAGAGGAAGATGCTCAGGACCTTTGCCTTTTTGGCAGCCTTAGCGGCCACCCCAATGGTCGCGGCAGCCGACAGCCACAATTACAATTACAATTCCGCCGAGGAGGATTTCGCAGTGTTCGAAAGCACCTTCGGCATTACACCGGGAAAACGTCGAAATCACACCAAGGGTTTCTGCTTCGTCGGTCAGTTCAGTCCGGTAGACCCGGCCATTCTCGCTTACACGTCCAGCCCGATCTTCAAAGCGACATCCAAGGTAAATGGACGCGTGTCACACAAGGGAGGCAACAACCAGACACCGGACAACAAGTTCAGTGACCGGGGCCTGGCTTTCGATATCACAACTCCCGATGGCGACTATCATGTCATGGGCTTGAACACGGAAGACTTCTTTCCGGCCTCCAACCCCGCCGATTTCATCGATCTGGTTCGGACCCTTCCCAGAGGTGCGGACGCTGTCAAGGCCCTTGCAGCCGAACGCCCCGAACTCGCTGCCTACCTGAAACACCACAAACACGATCGTGAAAAGGTGAACCGTCCTTACGAAGGAACGACATTCAATAGCGTGAACGCGTTCTATCTGGTGAATGGCAATGGCGAACGAACGGCAATTCGCTGGTCGATGGTGCCAACGACCGCCAAGGACTTTGTTGTCCCCGAAAGCGAAGATTTCCTGATGGAAAACATGAATGCCAATCTTGCTGCAGGCAATGTCTCCTGGGACATGGTTGTGACCATAGCCAATCCGGGCGACGATCCCGACAATGCTGCCATTCAATGGACCGGTGAACACAAGAAAATAACGGCCGCACGTTTGACCGTGATGTCAACGGCCAGCGAGGCGGATGGTGAATGCGACGCAATGAACTTTGACCCGACCGTCCTCAGTGACGGTTTCGAGCTGTCCGATGATCCTGTCCTCGCGGCCCGCTCAGCGATCTACGCCCACGGTGTGGGTGTGCGATTGGGTGAGAAGTAACCTCGAAACCAGAGTTCCCCGCGCCGATGGGGACTTGCAACAACTGAGAAAAGGACCGAATCATGTCGTGGCTACCAACCCTGAAGACAAACACACCCGAAGAAGGCTACGAGTTGGCGATCAAGCTTTCACGCATGGCGGTGAAACTGACGCAACCGGACGACGAGGCACGCGCCCGAATGCGTCCAGACTATGCCAACAGCGCCGATAGCCTGACATCGGTATCACATGTCGTGGCAACAAATTTCCAAACGGTCGCGCAGGCAAACGATTTCTGGCGTTGAGCTGCCCGTCGAGGGCCGGTTGCGGACATTCGCCCTGGACGCCCCACTGAGGCATCGCCAAGGGCACATTGGGAACCGACGCGCGGCCCGCAGTGCCGGTCAGCTTGCCTTTCATTTTGGGCCGGCATTTTGCAACGGCGCTGGCTGCGTCGTTGCCCTTGTGGGCGTTGCCGCCCTGGTTCCGGTCGTTGCTTGGATTATGGATGGCAGAGTTGCGGACAACGGCGGTACCGAGCCGGTGCCAGCAGCGTTGCTGGATTGAAGGGGGTGCCGGAGAACCAAAGTCTCCCGCACCCCAAAAGCAGCTCTCAGTTTTTTAGTTCGTGAGCCGGAGATACGCGGCAACCAGTATGGTGATGATCACAAGTTCAACCAGCAGCGGCGGGATGACGGCCTTTTCGAACCCGTCAAGCACAAGGCCGACAATCCGGCCGAAGGCAACGACGCCGAGCAGTAACGCCACCGCGACAAAAGCACTTGTTTGACCGTTGAAAAGGCCGAAGGCCAGCATTGCAACGCTCGCGATAAAGAGCCCGCCGATGACAGAGCGGATGGTGCTGAGGCCAGCCGCCCCAATGGGTTCGATGGCGAAGTTGTTCACCATCCGGCGCGGGGCGAACATCGACATGGTGCCGAGGCCGAGAAGCATGACGGTGGCAAGGCCGACGAGGATGCGAAGGGTGAGGTCCACGAGAGCTCTCCTTGGATTTGGGTTTGGTTTTGGATCAGGCCACGAAGCGGTGCACGGCCAGGTTGGCATTGTCCTGGAAGTCCGGATTGGCGAAAGCGCTGTCAATTTCGACCTGGTCGATGACTGGACCGGTTGGCGATCCTTCACGGCTGGCGTAGAAGTGGCCGCTTTCAAACTTCTCGTTGAGCAAGCCATCAACGTAGCGTTTGGCCCCGGTCTGGACGTCGTGCATCATCCCGAAGATCGGCATCAGCGTTCCGCCAACATATTTGAAAAAGACTTTCTTCAGGAACGGGAGGTCGTCCATCCCGTTCGTGCCGGTGGTGCCCCCGGGGCTCATTGTAACGAATCGGATATGCGTGTGTTGGCGCGCCATGGACCCCATCCACATTGCACCGGTCAGCTTGATGGTGCCGTAGACATCGAGCGGGTCTGCATTCGGCCCAAACTTGGACCCATCGGCAATGGCCACGTATTCATCCGTGGAAGATGAGCGCATGTCGGGCTTGGCTACGCCCATTTTTGGAATGCCGCGGGCAGCTTCCGATCCGGCGTAGAGCACGGTGGAGGTGATCAATTGACGCTCCAGCAACTCGTCCACAAGGACGACATGGCCCAGAAGGTTGGACGCAAAGATGTTGGTCACGCCGGAGGCTGTTAAGCTGTTTGGCGTTCGACCGCCCGTGCCCCCTGCATTCAGGATCACCGCATCGACCGGTGCGGAAAGACGCGAAACGGCTTGGCGCACGGAATTCGGGTCGGAGACATCCATCAAAATGGTGTCGAACACACGCCTGCCGGTTTCGGCTTCCAGTGCGGATTTCGCCGCCCTGGCTTTGTCCGGGTTGCGGCAGGCCAGATAGATTTTTTCAATACCGTTTCGCAGCGCCAGCTGACGGGCGGCTTCGCGGCCCAGCCCGGCATTGGCTCCGGTTATCAAGACAGATTGGATCGGTTTCATGGGTCAGGTTCCTCGCGTTCATATTCGCTGAGCTCAAGATAGAGAGGAACGATCTCGAACTGTAGATCGGAAAAATTGGACATGATGTTTCAAAAATGAAACATTGCGGCTATGTCGATCCGAGAAAGCCACTCCCTCAACTGGGATGACCTGAAGTACTTTCTGGCGGTAGCGCGGAAGGGTACTTTGAGGGGCGGCGCGCAGAGCATCCGCGTCAATCACACCACCCTGACACGTCGCCTGTCGGTGATGGAAGACCGCGTCGGAAGCCGGCTGTTCGACCGTACCAGGCAGGGTCTTGTGCTTACGCAGCTCGGCGAAGACCTCATACCGCATGCCGAACGTGTTGAGGCTGAGATGGCGGCTGCCTCGCGTGTGATCGTCGGACGGGATGCGCAGCCTTCCGGGACGGTGTACATCACGTTGCCGCACGGATTGGCAATGACGTCGCTAATGGATGATTTTACGGCCTTTGCCGATCTCTACCCCGATATCACTCTGAACATGAATTTCACCAACGATATCCGTGATTTGACGCGGCGCGAAGCCGATGTCTCCCTGCGTGTTGCCGGTGAGGTGACCGATGATGTCGTGGGTCGGAAACTCGTCCAGATGTCTCAGGCCGCCTATTGCACCAGAGACTATGCGCAGCGGATCAAGGACAACGAAGGAGAAGGACTGCATCTGATTGGCTGGCATGAACCAGAGGACGCGACGACGGCGCAATGGATCAAGGAAAGCTACTACCCGAAGGCCACGCTGAAACATCGCGTGTCGGAACTTGTACCTCTGATCGCCTTGGCCGCCTCCGGCCTCGGGATGGCGTATCTGGCTTGTAATCTCGGCGATCGGCAGCCGAACCTGATCCGTGCCCCCTTTCAAAGACCAATACCGTATAGAAGCATCTGGCTGCTTTTGCACCGCGACCTGCGAAACACAGCCCGTGTCCGGCTGTTCGTTGATTTCCTGGCCGAGAGGTTGAGGTCGAGGCGAAACGAGTTCTGGGTTGCCGGAACAGTCGCGCTTCGGTAACGGTCGTTCGATGT
The DNA here is from genome assembly GCF_030733265.1 of Roseibium sp. MMSF_3412. Lineage (GTDB taxonomy): Bacteria > Pseudomonadota > Alphaproteobacteria > Rhizobiales > Stappiaceae > Roseibium. The sequence goes on from NZ_JASHJI010000002.1 coordinate 450,727, forward strand.
GGTCCGCCGAATGCCGAACGGCAACCTCAAGGCCGGTCTGCGTGCGACGCAATCGGCAACGGCGCCGCAGCCGCAACGCGCCGCAACCCGCCCCAACCCGAACAACACACATCGCAACCTGTCGGAGCCAGGCCAACAGGACATCTGTCCAGCAGAATTGCACCCTCACTCCGGCACGGACGGGTATTTCATGCCGGCGACTTCCTGCATAAGGCGGATCACCTGGGTGCTGTAGCCGGCCTCGTTGTCGTACCAGACGTAGAGAACAAGGCGGTTGCCGTCGACGATCGTCGCCTGGCTGTCGACGACACCGGCATGGGTCGATCCAACCAGATCAGAAGAGACAAGCTCCGTGGAGGCCGTGTAATCGATCTGGTCCTGCAACGAAGACTGGACGGAGACACCGCGCAGGTAGTCGTTCATTTCCTGATCGGTCGTCTCACGCCCGAGGTTCAAATTCAGGATCGCCATGGAGACGTTCGGGACCGGCACGCGGACCGCGTTGCCGGTCAGCTTGCCCTTCATTTCAGGCAGGCATTTTGCCACCGCGCTGGCCGCGCCCGTGCTCGTCAGCACCATGTTGAGCGGCGCGGAGCGCCCCCGGCGGTCGCCCTTGTGGTAGTTGTCGATCAGGTTCTGGTCGTTGGTGAAGGCATGGATGGTTTCGACATGGCCGTTCTCGATGCCGAACGCGTCATTGATCACCTTCAGCACCGGCGTGATCGCATTCGTGGTGCACGAGGCGGCGCTCAGGATGGTGTCTTCTTCGGTGATGTCGCCATGGTTCACCCCGTAGACGACATTCTTGATCGAGCCCTTGCCCGGCGCCGTCAGGATGACCTTTGACGCGCCCGGACATTTCAGATGCTGGCCGAGACCGTCCTCGTCACGCCAGATGCCGGTGTTATCGACCACCAGCGCGTTGTGAATGCCGTATTTGGTGTAATCCACCTCGGCGGGCGAACCCGCATAGATCACCTGGATGGTATTGCCGTTGGCGATGATGGCGTTCTGCTCTTCGTCGACGGTGATCGAGCCGCTGAAAGCCCCATGGACCGAATCCCGCCGCAACAGGCTGGAACGTTTCTTCAGGTCCTCGCCCTTGCCGCCGCGCACGACGATGGCACGCAGGCGCATCTTGTTGCCCGCGCCGACACGCTCGATCAGCATGCGCGCAAGCAGACGGCCGATCCGGCCGAAGCCGTAGAGAACGACGTCCTGCGGTTCCTGCAGGATAGAGGTTCTGCCGGTGTTGATGCTGGCGAGTTGATGCTGCACGAAAGTAGAGGCATCGCCGCCCTCTTCCATGAAACGGTGGCACAGCTTGCCGAGATCGACGCGCGATGCGGCAAGGTCCATTTCCAGCATCGCCTTGACGATCTCAAGGCTCTTGGAGACTTCCAGCTCCTGCCCGGTGATCTGCAGCGCATAGCGGTGCGCCTTGATGATTTCGATGGCGGAATTGTTCAAGAGCCGGCGCCCGAAAATCCGGATGTTGATGCCGTAATCGCGGTAAAGGTGGCCGACCAGCGGGATCATCTGCTCTGCGGCGTATTGTTGTTCTTTCCAGTTGTCGAAGTGATGATCCGTCGTCGCCATGTCGAATTAAGTCCTCAGCGCAAGTCCAGCAGGTTTTCGGCAGGTCTCCGGGGTCATGACCCCGGCCCGCGCCCGCTGTCTAGCGCCTGTTCAAAGCCGTTGTCCAGTGGGCGCTCGAAGCTTAATCGATTGAAATTGCAGGAAGAGTTGCAGGTAGCGTCGCAGGGGCGGGAAACGCCGCATTAGCAGCATTTCAGATAGTTGGCAGTGGACATGGCCTGCTGGAGAAATCCGGCCCGCTGGATCTCCAGCGAAATCCGCTTGAGTGTCCCGGGCCTGGTTTCCGCCGCATCCCGTTTCGCCTCACCGGTCCGGCAGTGCTCGATCGGGGACGGCATGGCCCGGTCCCTTCAATGAGAGCGCAACAAAAAAGGCCGGCATATTTACCGGCCTTTCCTGTTTGTCTGATGGCCCTCGACCGGGCCCCGCGTCATCGGCGATGGCTCAAACGTCCTGCAGGTTGTCAGCGGAGGACTTGCCGGACCGGCTGTCCTGAACAACCTCGAAGCTGACCTTCTGGCCTTCGACCAGAGAACGCATGCCGGAGCGCTCGACAGCGGAAATGTGGACGAACACGTCCTTGGCTCCGTCTTCCGGCTGAATGAAGCCGTAGCCCTTGCTGGTGTTGAAGAATTTTACTGTTCCGATAGGCAAAACGATATCCTTTCAATCGGACGGGAAAGTGCCTGCAACACGCGTCATGCGTGGCACAGCGGTTTTGTCGACATTGAGTGGGAAGATCGTTTAGGGCGCCTTCGCGCGCGATGACAAAGTTCAGCAATCAAGACCGATGTCCGGTGCCTAAATCCTTTTGGTGTTCAAAGCAAGGCGCCATGCTGTTTTCAGCACCATTATTGCACTTGCGGCAAGTTGGCGGCGGACGAATGCTGCGGCGCCGTCTGGCGGGACAGCGCGGCCCGCAGGATCCCACGAAGCCGGCAAAAGGACTTAAAGATAAGCGCCCTCCAGCGTCCGGCGCGCCCTTTGCACGATCTCGGCATCCGGCAGAGCCGCCAGGTCGCGGGCTGGGTCCGCCCCGTTGAAGGCGACGATCACCGGCTCCCCTATATAGCGATGAAGGTTCAGCCATTGATTGAACTGACCTTTCGGCAAGCCGTTTTCCGGTGTTGCAATCCATGTGACATCACCGTCCCAGAAGACGTCGTCATACCGGAGATACACCTTGTCGAGCACGCCCATTCCGAGCCTTGCAATGGCATCTTCTTTCCAGCGCGGCAGGGGAGGAGAAAAGGCGATGGAGCCCTGTTTCAGGACACCCAGGGGCACCGTCAGAATGACCGCATCGAACGCGGCCTCCCTGCCCTTGCTGTCGCGCAGATGAACGCCGTCTTCGCCGACATCGACATGTGTCACCACATGTTCGAACCGCAGGTCCAGGCCGGCGGACATACCGTACAAAAGTCGGTCATAGCCGCCGGGCAGGATGACCTCTTCGCCGTCATAATCTGTATCCGCAACATAGGCCGAACCGTTCACATCCCTTGCATCTGCGCCCAGGGAATGTTGCACCTCCAGGACATTTTCCAGCCAGGCCGGTGCTTCGGTGTCGGACATATCCCGGCCATCGCCGCCGCGTATGACATAGGTTTCATCGGTGGCACGGGTGCTGAGGTCTTGTGCAGCGGCAAGCTCCGTCAGCGGATTTCCGTCGGTGCCGTGGATCCAGCTTGCCCCGAGATCAAGCGGCATACCGAGGCTGCGGTCCGTCCAGATCCTGCCTCCCGTGCGGCGGCGTGCTTCCAGAACAGTCACGTCATAGTCTTCATCGGTGAGCCAGAGCGTCGCTGCAAGACCGCTGGCACCGGCCCCGACAATCGCCACCGTTTCGGCATCCGTGGTGTCGTAAACGGCTTCGGCGGCGATCAGCCCGGACTCATAAGCCGCATGCACCGTGCTGTTATAGTCCGGATGTGCGGCCTCGCCTGCGAAGAAGAGCCGGCTCCCGACAGGTTTACCCAGGGCTTCGTGGTCGCGCCGCCGCGCGCCCCTGGCCACATAGGAATAGGACCCGAGACTGTAGGGATCGCGGCTCCAGTTCGTCCGGAGGTACCCTGTGAGCGCGCGTTTATCTTGCGCAGCGGCGGACAATGGAACGAAACCGGCTGCCATGGCGGAGATTGCAGTTTGCAGGAAAGTTCTGCGTTTCATGTGCGGCCCATTATTCTTGTTGCGCGAACGCGGCTTGAGAGAGTTTTGGCCGGAACCAACGCCCGTTTCCGGACCGGCGCAGCGTTCCCCTGATCCCGTCAACAGTAACGGTGCACCTCGCAATTCGCGAGCTTTCGGCCGATGATTTCGTTGAACGCATTGCCATGGCCAACGATCAGGAGCGGCCGCGTCATGATGGTGTCGAGATGGCGGACGAAATCTGCGATGCGGGACTTGAAGGCATCTTCGGGCTCAACGGTGATACCGGCGGTCCCATCGCTGTGCCACCATTCCTCCGCCAGGTGCCCGAACTCCAGATGCGGAAAGTCGTTGCTCAACTCCTCGGGCCGCCTGCCAACATCGCAGCTGTGAAGCAGCAATTCGTGATGGCCGGCCCTTACCTCCATCGAAACGCCGTCGGGAAACAGGAGCTGCGCCGTCTGGATCGCCCGCGTCAGCGGAGACGTGATGACGTGTCGAATACCGAGTTTCGTGATCTCCGCACGCGCTTCGATGGCCTGTTGACGGCCGAGATCGGTCAGTGGCGCATCGAAGATCATCGGGTCGTCGTCCCCCGTCCTGAAGACAGCGTTGAATTCCGACTGGCCGTGTCGCACGAAATAAATTGGCATTTGGGGTCCTCTGCAAAATCGTGGGCCGGGCAGTGCACGTCCAGCCGGCCTGGCCGGCCGGTCATATCATGCGCCGCGCTCACGAGCATGAAAAACGACCATGTCCGGAAGCAGTGTCTCAGGACCCGTCCGGGGGCAGAAGAACCGGCCCGGATCGCGCGAAAGACAGGCTCAGTTCCGTGCCGACGTCCAGCGTGTCGTCGACATTGTCCTGAACGGCGAACACCTGACCGAAAGCCCCTTCGAGCGTATATTCCATCCGCACACCGACATAGGTCGCCTTGGCAATCCTGGCCGGCATTCCAACTGTATCCCCGAGCACGAGCCGGGAGGGACGCACGGCGATGGTCGCGCCGCCCCGGGGCAGCCCACGCGATGCCAGCGTGTAGCGATAGCCGCTGATGTCGACCGTGGCCATGTCCCCCTCGACATCCACAATGTCACAGGGGATCAGGTTCGCCTCGCCGATGAAATCCGCAACAAAGGCATCGACCGGCTGGTCATAGAGTTCGCGCGGCGTGCCGATTTGCGCAATCGATGCATTGCGCATGACGACAATCTGATCGGAGACAGCAAGCGCCTCTTCCTGGTCGTGCGTGACGTAGACAACGGTCAGCCCGAGATCCTGCTGGATTGCCCGGATGTCCTCGCGTACCTGCCGGCGCAATTTGGCATCCAGGTTGGACAGCGGCTCATCGAACAACAGCACCTGCGGTTCCAGCACCAGCGCCCTTGCCACGGCAACGCGCTGCTGCTGACCCCCGGACAGCTCGCTCGGCAGACGGGCTCCGAAACCGTTCAACCCGACAAGATCCAGTCCTTCGTGTGCACGCGCACGCGCTGCCGTCTTGTCGAAACCGGAGAAGGTCAATCCGTACATGACATTTTCCAGAACGCTCATATGCGGAAACAGCGCGTAGGACTGGAACACCATCGACACGTCTCGATCGGTCGCCGGCAGCTTGGTGACATCCGTGTCCCCGATCAGGATGCTCCCGGAACTGGCCATCTCCAGGCCGGCGATCATGCGCAGCGTCGTGGTCTTGCCGCAGCCGGAGGGTCCGAGCAGCGTGACAAGCTTGCCCGCCTCGATGTTCAGGTCGATATTGTCGACAGCCGTCACGTCCTTGCCGAAAACCTTCGAGACCCCATCGAACCTGACCGGCGCGGCTTTGCTGCGAATGTGTGCATCGCTCATGACGCTTCCTTCATTTCGATGTGTTTGCGACGGCCGATCTGCACCCGGCCGACGAGAAGCTGCAGCAGTCCGACAGCTGCCAGCATGACGAAGATCAGCGTCGTGGAATAGGCAATGGCAAGACCGTAGTCGTTGTTCTCCACCCGGCCGATAATGTAGCTGGTCGCCATGTCATATTCCGCGGAGACCAGAAAGATCACCGCCGATATCGCCGTCATCGCGCGCACGAAACTGTAGACCAGCGCCGCCAGGATGGCCGGCCGCAACAGCGGCAGGATCACCCGCCTGAATGTCTGCCAGGAATTGGCTCCGAGTGTCAGGGAGCTTTCGTCGAGCGACTTGTCGATCTGCGACATGCTGGCAATCCCGGCGCGCACGCCCACGGGCATGTTCCTGAAGATGAAACTGACGACCAGAATGATGCCGGTGCCGGTGATTTCGATCGGCGGCACGTTGAAGGCGAGAATGTAGCTGACGCCGATCACCGTGCCTGGAATGGCAAAGGACAGCATGGTTCCGAATTCGAACGCGTTCTTGCCCGCAAAACTCTGCCGCGTCAGCAGGTAGGCTGTCACGAGGCCAACGGCGGCCGTTAGCGGTGCCGCAATGGCCGCGATCGTGATCGTCGTCCAGAAACTGTCCCAGGCGGCGCCGGTCCAGCGGATGCCCTCTGCCTCGAACCTTACGGAGAAGGCGGTTACGTAGTGCTTGAAGGTCAGGCTGTTGTTGACACCCCAGAGTTCAACAATGCTGCCGTAAATGATCATGGCATAAACAACGGCAGTGAAGAACGCCCAGATCAGGGCAATGCTCAGAACCGGAACGGCAAGGCCTTTCGGCATCAGCGGATGAACACCGGCGTCGCCCTTGCCGGACACCGTCGTGTAGCTCTTCTTCCCGAGCCATGCGCGCTGCGCGTAGAAGGCCGACAGTGTGAAGAAAAGCAGCACCATCGCCAGGACGGCGGCGCGGCCCTGATCGTATTGCGCTCCGACAATCGCGAAGAAAATCTCGGTCGACAGAACGTCGAAGTTACCGCCCAGAACCAGCGGATTGCCGAAATCGGCCATGCTCTCGATGAAGCCGAGCAGAAATGCATTTGCAAGCCCCGGCCGCATCAAGGGCAACGAGACCGTTTTGAAAGTCTGCCAGCGGCTGGCGCGAAGCGTTTGCGCAGCTTCTTCCATTGAGGGAGACACACCCTCGACTACGCCGATGAGAACCAGAAAGGCGATCGGGGTGAAGGCAAGTGTTTGCGCAATCAGGACCCCCGGCAGACCATAGAGCCAGCGTGTCGGCTGCACACCGAACAACTCCGCGATGAACACCGTCACCGTACCGGAAAGTCCGAACAGCAGAATGAGTGCAAGGCCGATGACGAAGGGTGGCGTGATGATCGGCAAAACCGTCATGGCGCGGATCAGGCGCTTGTAGCGGAACCCCGAGCGCGTGACGACAAGCGCGAAAGCCAGTCCCAGAAGGGTCGTGATCAGCCCTACAAGGACAGCCAGGAACAGCGAGTTCCACGCAGCGCCGCAGCGCGCACCTGCCAGGCAGCCCAATCCCCAGATACGGTCATCGAAGAACTTGTCGAAAAAGACCAGGATCGAATAGGTGCCCTCATCGGTGATGAAGGCCGCGAACAGCATTTTCGCGATCGGAAAGAAAACAAACGCCGTGACGATCACGATCACGCCGCCGATTGCGCTGACGACGAACACGTCGCCATTAACCGCACCGCGCGCCGCGATGCCCTGGGTCAGCAGAAACAGGAATGCGGATGCGCAGATCATGGCGCCGTAGCCCATTCCGTACTGGCGGTCGTCCAGAGAGCCGAAGGCGGCGTTCATCCATTCGAAATTGTACCCGCGAATGCCGATCGAAAATCCCTGCACGATCATCCAGGCGAACCCGAGAGCGCCGGCCAGGACCAGCAGCCGCGCATAGGCCGCGTCCGACTTGGCATGTCTCAGGGCAAGAAACGGCAATGCCAGGGGAAGCAGCAATGGCGCAAGCCAGAGCTTTTCTCCCTGGGCAATCAGGAATGCCGCCGGGGCGTAGTCCTCATCGAACGGGTAACCGTCGACCAGCCACTCGAACGACCAGAAGCCGTCCTCAATGCCGTACCAGGGCAGAAGCCCGAACCCGGCCCACCCGGCAATGATCCAGAAGATCAGGACCGGGGGGGTGGTGCTTTTCGCGGACAAGGTCACTTACTGCGGCAGTGTCGAGACCTCTTCATCCCACTTCTGCAACAGACGCTTGCGTTCGTCAGAGGACCCGTACTTCTTGAAATCATAGTCGATCAGCTTGATCTGGCTCATGTCCGGAGCACTCTCTGACGTCTCGGCACCCTTGTTGGAAGGAACCTGAAACGCATTGACTTCAAGCGCAAGGTTCTGGGCATCGGTGCTCAGCGCCCAGTCGTAGAACTTCTTGGCTTCGTCCATGTTGCGGGCGCCGTCGATGATCGACATGGAACCGATTTCGTACCCGGTGCCTTCGCAAGGCGCGACCACCTTCACCGGAAAACCGGATACCGCCTGTTTCACCGCGTCATGCATAAACACGATCCCGACCGTGTTTTCACCGCGGCCGGCCGCCTTGATCGGCGCGGACCCGGACTTGGTGTACTGGTTGATGTTGGCGTGCAAACCCTTCATGAAATCGAAGCCTTCGTCTTCGCCGAAGATCTGCACCATCGAGGCAAGAGTGGTGTAGGCCGTGCCCGAGGAATTCGGATTGGCCATCTGAACGTGGCCTTTGTATTCGGGCTTCAGGAGATCTTTCCAGCAGGCCGGCTCGGGCAGATTGTTTGCTGCCAGGAGGTCGCTGTTATAGCCATATCCGAGCGCCCCGGAGTAAATTCCGATCGTGCGGTTTCCAGCGCTTTCAGCCTGGCTGATCGCCCAGTCGTGCAACTGGTCGCGCATGGGGGAAACATACTCGGCCGTAAGCCCTTCCTCTGCGGCCTGAAGATGCGGATCGCCTGTGCCGCCCCACCAGACATCTCCCTTGGGATTGGAGGATTCGGCGCGAATTTGCGCAAAGGTTTCACCTGAAGATTTCCGGGTCATGTTGACATCGATGCCCGTCGCATCCTCGAAGCTGCGGGCCATCAACTGGCACCAGTCTTCCTGCGCGCTGCAATAAAGCGTGAGTTTGTCGGCCTGCGCCATGGAAACACTGGCCGCGAGCGCGACGAGGGATCCTGCAAGAGCGGTAGCAGTTCTCTTCATATCTGTTCCTCCCTGAACAATGCTGTCTGGCCGTTTCGGCCCGTTTTTTGTTGGATCCCTAGGAAATATGCCGAAGCTTTTTGGGGATCAGATTGGCACCCTGACTGTCCGCAAGGTTGAGAAGCAAGGTGCTGAGCTCGGGTTCCGACACCAGTTTCGCTGCCTTCTTGGCCGGGAACCATTGGCGCGATCGTTGGTCGCGTTCCTTCCAGTTCTTCTTTAGTTTCTCGACAACCAACGGAAACACCAACACCTTGCAGCGGCAGCTCTCGCCACGCGGCAAAAGCTTTACGTAGTGGTAGCTTCCGATCGGCTTTGCGCGAATCTTGCCGAGAGCGCCTGCCTCCTCGCAGGCCTCGATCCTTGCGGTTTCCCAGGGCGTTTTGCCTTTCATCAGCCATCCTTTGGGAATGACCCAACGCCGCGTCTCACGGGACGTGATCAGCAAGACACGGGGCTTACCGGAATTCCAACGCAAGGGAAGCGCAGCTGTCTGCGGAATGACAAGTTCGGCAACGGTGGACATTAATTATGATTACCTTGTTATCGGGAGATTATCAGCACCAGCTCGATGAAAAAGCAATAATTTTTGTCCAAATTATTGAGGAATTTACGTAATTTTTGTTAGAAGGCGAAAGGAACACAATTCAAATCGACCGCTGAATCGGCACCCTGCTCAGGGTTGTCCGCCATGTGCGGGGACGCCGCGACGGGCGCAGAAAACGACCGTTTTTGGCCGATTTCCGGTACGCGAAAACCGATCCAGGAAAACCCTGCGTCATGACCGGCTGCATTCAATTGTCGAGCGGGCTCCGCGAAGGGACGTTCGCCCTCCACGCAATCGTCAGTCTTTTTCGATCCCGAAGCGTTTTCTGTATTCCGACGGTGACACACCGAGAATGCGTTGCATGGCGCGTCGCAAACGCTCGTCATCTTCAAACCCGGTTCGGTGCGCGATCGTGGCGACGGGAAGTGAGGTGTCTTCGAGCAAGTCACGCGCAGCGGCCACGCGAAACAGTTCAATGGTTTTGGCAGGGGTTCGCCCGGTCGTCTTCCGATAAACCCTGGTAAAATTGCGTTCGCTCATGCCGACTTGCTCAGCCAGCCGGTCGACACGCAAATCCCGAGCGAGATTATCGCCGATCCAGGTGTGCAGGGCATCGAACCGGCCGCTGGCATCATTGGTCTGACTGAGAAGCGCGGAACTGAACTGAGACTGGCCTCCGGAGCGGAGCATATACATGACCAGTGTCTGTGCCAGGCGAACGGCAACCTTCCGGCCCGAGTCTTCCGCCACCATGGCAAGAGCCATATCGATGCCCGCAGTAACGCCTGCCGACGTCCAGACATCGCCATCCTTTACGAACATGCGATCGGGTTCGACCTTCACGCTTGGATGCTGGCTGGCGAGATCGTCGCAGGAATACCAATGCGTGACGGCCCGGCGACCATCCAGCAAACCGCCTGCCGCGAGAACGAAGGCGCCTGTGCAGACAGAGCCTATTCGCGCCGCTTGATCGGCCAATAGAACGGTCTCTTGCAAAAGTTTCAAATCTTGCGACGCCGCTCGCGCACCCCAGCCGCCTGAAATCAGGAGAGTATGGAGTGCTCTGCCCCGCAATCGTTCCAAAGGTTCCGTAAGCAGCGCAACCCCCGTGTCCATCAGTTGCGTTCCGCCTTCGGCGGACGCAAGAACGATTTCGTAGTCTTCGCCTCCACATATTTTTGCATCGGAAAAAACCTGCATAGGTCCGGTGATGTCCAGCAACTTGGCGTCTGGAAACACGACGAGAACAACAATTGGGCGCGATTCGGCGGAAAACGAGGGCATGTTGTCGGTTTTGCCAAATTATTAACTGTTAGTCTATCCGGGATCGGAGGCGAATAAATGCTCAATAGTGTTTTTGAATGCGCAGTATTCACATCACTGCGCAAACCTAAAACTGCGCACTAAACAAACCAGGGAAAGTAATTTCAATAAATCTGGAAACTGAAATTTGGAATTAGTGCATTTCCACGCGGTATTCCTTCAAATCCGATCATCGGAACCGGACTTCCAAATTTTCGCAACAAATCAATTAGGGGTGAAATTCAATGCAGAAACGACTTCTGGCTGCCGCGGTCGCAATCATGGTGCCGGCAACATCTTTCGCAGCGCCTGTTGACCTTTCTGGCTGGACCGAAAACGGCAGGCCAAACAATGGTGCTGGGACATGGACAGTTCAGGGCACGAACAATGACTCTGTTCTCCAATCGAGAAACGGCAATCCCACCGTGTTCTTTGACCCGACGGCCAACGCGCAAGGGACCGCGCTTTCAGGCAGCATCAAGGTCGAGACGACGAGTGACAATGACTTCATTGGCTTCGTGCTTGGATATCAAAACAATGAAATCAACAGCACCAATGCGGATTTCTGGCTCATCGACTGGAAACAGGGAGACCAGAGCCCGGCTGTAGATGGATTGGCCTTGAGCCATGTGACCGGCGACCTGACAGGCACAACTGGCGGAAGTTTTGGCGGCTGGTGGAACCACGTTGCACCGATTAACGAAGTTCAACGAGCCACAAGTCTTGGCAGCACCGGCTGGAACGACAATCAGGAATACATTTTCGATATTGTTTTCACGTCTTCGCTTATCCAGGTGAAAGTCGATGGCCAGACCGAACTGAGTTACGCGGGAAACTTTACCGACGGCTCATTTGGTTTCTACAACTTTTCCCAGGCACAGGTTCGATACGCCGGGATAACGCAGGATGTTGTTCCTCCGACAGCTGTCCCGTTGCCGGCAGCCTTGCCATTGCTTGCCGGTGGGTTGGGTATTCTTGGCCTGGCCGGCTGGCGCCGGCGCAAATCGATCTGACTTCGGCCCCATTCTTCGACCATGAAGGCGGCTTGCGAGCCGCCTTTTTCATGTTGGCTGTCCTAAGGGCTACCTCCGGATTTCCTGTTAATCGGGCGGTGGAAAACCGGGCGCGGCGCGATAGCTCGCAAGCCGCGTTGCACGACCGCTTCCCTTTACGGCATGGGCCCGTCTCACAAATCCACCACCACCACGCCGCCAGCCTCTGCCGCGCGGGACTGGCACAGGATGACTGCGTCTTCGCGCTGTTTCTTCGAAAGCACGAAATCGCGATGCTCGACCGCACCAGAGACGAGACCGCATTTGCAGACGCCGCAAATGCCGTCGGAGCATTTGATGTCGATAGCGATGCCATTCTCGGCGAGGACGTCCGTGGCGGATTTCTCCGCCGGGATGTCAAGCTCACGGCCCGAGCGGGCAAGCTTGAGCGTGAAGGGGTGGTTCACGTAGTCGGGAACGTCCGGCACGTTGAAATATTCGACATGGCGTTCGTCCTCGGTGAAGCCGGCACGCTCCGCCGCCTCCATAACGGAGGTCATGTACCGGTCCGGACCGCAGGCATAGACATGACTGCCATCTTTGTATCCGCCAAGGACTTCGTCGAGATCGGCACGGGTTCCCTGATCGCTGAAATAGAGCCGCACGTGGTCACGCCAGCCGAACGCTGCCAGATCGTCCAGAAATCCGGCATCGGCCTTGCGGCTGCACGAGTAGTGCAGCTCGAAATCCGCGCCCCTGGCATGAAGTTCATGCGCCATCGCAATCATCGGCGTGACGCCGATGCCGCCGCCCATCAGGTAGGTTTTTGTCGCCCCGTCAGAGAGCGGGAAATGGTTGATCGGCTTGGAAATGAAAATCTTGCGGCCCTGTGTGAAAATCCGGTGGAGCAGCTTGGAGCCGCCCCGGCCTTCGTCTTCCCGCAGGACCGCGATCTGGTAGCGGCTGCGATCAGCCGGGTCGCCTGAGAGCGAATACTGGCGCAGGAATTCCGGCGCGACCACGATATCGAGATGGGCACCCGCCTGCCATTCCGGAAGCGGCGACCCGTCCAGCGCGGCGAACTCGTATTTGGTGACACCGCCTGTCATCTGCTCGGCCGTGACGATCTCCACCCGGATGACGGGAGCATCGCCGGAGATGGTGTATTCATGGGCGAGCCCGTCCGTTTCGCCCCGCTCAAGCCGCGCCTTGTATTCCTTCGCCGTGATCAGTGCCTGATAGGCCTCGATGCCTTTCTCCCGGTCCATCGGGAAGGGAAACGGCCAGGGATGCGGGGCCAGGTTCGCCGGATAGACAGCCAGTGTCTGGTCCTCGTATTTCAGGTCGAGGTCCTTTTGCAGACCGCGCGCGTTGACCGGCTGTTTCGCAGCCCTGTAGGCGCCGTCTTCGTCCAGTTCGATATCCCACCACCATTTCTTGACAGGATTGCGCTCGCCGTGGCCCGCCATATCGTCAAGCTTCGCCAGAAGCGGCGCGGCCTTGGGCACATGCATCGCCGCCCAGCGGAACGGCGCTTCGGCGAAGATCCCCTCCAGGTTCCAAGGGCAGGTCTTCATGCAGCGCCCGCACATGGCGCCGCCTTCATTGGTGATCCGGTAGGTCGTGCACTTCTGGCTGTCCGACTTCCAGATCTCGTAGCCGTTGAACATCAGTTTCGGTCCGGCCGTGATCGCCCCGGCCGGGCATTCGCGCGCGCATTTGTTGCAAGCTTCGCAAAAGGCCTGCAGGCCGAAGGAAATCGGCTTGTCGTGGGCAAGCGGCATTGTCGTCGTGACAGCACCGGATTTCAGGCGCGGGCCCAGAAACGGGTTGAGGATCACCTCACCGATGCGGCTGACCTCGCCAAGACCGGAGAGCAGCAGCAGCGGCGGTTGCAGAACTTCACCGTCCAGCACCGTGTGCGCCTTCGCCGCGTAGCCGAGATTGCGGATCTGCTTGGCAACGATGCTCCCCAGAATGGCAAAGCGCAGATAGGCGCGCATCGACTGGGAAACGGCGATCCAGTCGTCTCCCGACGCCCCCTCCATCGTCTCGAAGCCCTGGTCGACCACCATGGATACCGCCTGGTCATGCGGCGGGTCGAGCGGCGCACCGGTGGCGTCGTGCGAATACCAGGCCCAGTCCGGACAGCGCGACATGCCGGCTGCATCAATGCCCAGGAAATAGGACATGGCCTTGAGATTGTCCGCGTTGCTTTGCGGGTCGGAGGTTGTAACGGCGATCTCCGGTTCCGGCTCACCGTCCTGAAGCAGCACGAAGGCCCCAAGCGCACGCCGTTGCGCCATCGACGGGGCGGATTTGCGTGCATAATAGCCGTTTGTGGCCGCCTGCTGGTTCTTCTTGCCCATGTCGCCGAACTGGGAACGGGCGAACATGTCTGTGCGCTTGGGCACCCGGGCAATGCGCGCTTCATCGAAATAGGTGGTCGGCGTCTCGACCCTTTTCAGTTTTTCGAACGGGTGCGGCCCGTCGACGAAACGGCGGTTCTGGAAGGGATCGAGCGTCTGCGCGCTCTTGGCTGTGCGGTAACCGAAACGCCAGGCAAGGCCATTCGTGACCGAACGCGGCTGGTCGGCCAGCGGCACCAGTGGCCGGTCGTGGCCAATCTCGAACTCCGTCGTGACCGCCGCAATCGAAAAGCCGGTACCGATATAGGGGTTGCTCAGCCCCTCTTTCTCGGGCGTTGCGAGCCCTGCGGCGACCGCCAGCCGGTTGAGATCGACATCAGACGAGGAATGTCCGTGGGCACGAGCGTCGTATCCGAGCAGCCGGATATATTGCGCAAGCACGACGGCAATCTCCATTGCTCTGAGCGCCGACCGGTGCGCACCTGCACCCGTGAGCCAGTCCTCACCCGGTTCCCCGTGCCGGACGGAGCGCGGTGTCTGGACGACGAAAACCAGCGCGTGCCGGTGAGTGCCGATCCCCTTGGGCGGGGCGTTCATGGCATCGCGCAGATCCGCCATGATCATGTCGATGCCTGAGGCCAGCGTCTTGGTCTGGGTCGTGCGCAGCTTCTCCGCCAGCCGGTCGATATCCGGATTGCGGAAGGGGACATCGAGCATCATTGCGGGCAAAAGGGCGCAGGCGCCGATCATGGAGGCGTCGGAAAAGTAGCCGAAGCCCTTCAGATGGTCCGCCCGCTCCTGCGGATCCACCGGAACATCGGCCCGCGCCGGGTTGACGATACCGTCCCGGATCGCGTCGAGCATTGCCTGGGACTCGCTCATCGCATTGATGATATTCTCAGGGTTCGCGTCCTTGAAGGCCATCTGACTGAAGTTCGGGACCGTGCCCAGATCCGGCAGTTCCGCGACGCGCGCAAGACGCTCCAGCGGAAACGGACCCAGATGCGCGGGACGCGACTTGTCAGAAAACAGCTTCATGGCTCGCGCCCCTCTCCCGCGCTCACAGGCGCATCAGTTGAACCTTTTCCCCCTCGGTCAGGGCGTCGATCGTCGCCATGAAATTCTCATAGAGACCATGATCTATTTTGCCGGCAAAATGATCGTTGAGATCGCGTACGATCACGTGGCAGGTTTTCAGCTTTTCATGACCCAATGCGGTGAGTGCCAGTTCAGTGTAACGTTTGTCGTCATTGGGTGAGGTACGCTCGACAAGCCCGCGTTCCTCCATGGTTTTCAGAAGGCGTGAAATGGCCGGGCGGGCAATGCCAATATATTCCGCAAGCGTCGACGGCGTGTTGACGTTCTCCAGTCCGACACCGCACAGGACGCACCACATCAACCGGGTGATGCCGTGTTCGGACAGCCGTTTTTCAAGCCGCGCCTCCATGATCCTTGCCAAACGGGTTACCTTGAATCCGATCCGGTTGTGCAGCCGGTACCCTTCTGCCATTCCAATCCTCGCCGACAAAGCGGTTGACTCGCTATCCACCATATTTTCTTATGCAATTAACAATGATAATTAATCAGGTTAATTACTGAGATATCAGTTTCGGGAGGGAGAGACAATGAAAATGAATATTCAAGGTCTGCGGACGAAACTGTCTGCCGCGATGGCGTGCGCCGCTGTCGCGCTTGCCATGCATCCGGCGATGGCCGAGGAACTGAAAATCGCGCATTTCATGCCGTCCATGCATCCGATGGACCGGGGTGTCATGACACCGCTGGCAGAGGAAATGGCCCAGGCGACCAACGGCGAAATCACCATGCGGATCTACCCTTCCGGCGAACTCGGCAAGGGCCCGGTCCAGCAATACAAGCGGGTTGTCACGGGCGTTGCCGATATCGTCTTCGGCATTCCGGAATATACCCCTGCGCAATTCACCAAGACCGGGCTGGTGCACATTCCCGGACTGTTCGCCAACGGCACCGACGCGACCAACGCACTCTGGGACAATATCGGATTGATCGAGGACGAGTTCGCGAAGGCGAAACTTCTCGGACTCTGGGCGAACAATCCGTCTGTGCTGATCACGCGCGAAAAGCCTGTCCATACCGTGGCGGACATGGAAGGCATGAAGATCAGAACGCCAAATCCCGTCATGGCGGCGCTCGTTGAGGGCTGGGGCGGCATTCCGGTGTCGATGCCGGTTCCCGATGTCTACAACGCCATGAACACCGGCGTCATCGACGCGGTCATGATCGGTCCGTCCGGCATCCGGTCCTACAAGCTCAACGAAACCGGCAAATTTGTCACCACGAACATTCCTTCCGCCGTCGATAGCTTTTATCTCCTGATGAACAGGTCGAGCTGGGACAGTCTTTCCGCAGAGAACAAGGAGAAGCTCACCGAGTTGACGGGACGCGGGCTCAGCCTGCGCGGTGCCAAAGCCTTTTACGAAGCCGGCCAGGCCGGGCTGAAACTGGCATCCGACAGCGGTCTTGAACTGATCGAGATCACGCCGGAAGCCGAAGCTGAATTCAGGGAAAAGATGGCACCGTCACTGACCAAGGTAATCGATGAAAAGGGCAAGCAGTCCGGAAGCGACGCGCATGCGATCGTCAAGGCGTTCGGTGGCCGGTAACCCGTGACTTCCCCTCTTCCCGAGGACACCAGCGCGCGCTCGACTGACTGGCGCAAGCGGGTCGAAGTCCCGTTTGTAATTGCAGGCGCGGTGCTCGTGTTTGTGCTCATGGGTCTTTCCGTCGCCGATGCCTTCCTGCGTTCGGTGATCAACAGCCCGATCTTCGGAGCGAACGACTATGCCCAGATTATCCTGTCTTTCATCGTTGCGGTCAGTTTCCCACTGTGCGTGCTGTCCGGCCGGCTGATCGCAATCGACACACTGTTGCGGTACTTCCCCGGCAAGCTGCAGGTGTTTCTCGACTGGGCCTCTTCGCTGCTTGGGGTCGTCATGCTCGCCTATCTTGCCTGGCGGGCATTTTTCAATGCGCTTGAGGCGGCGTCCTTCGGTGAGACAACCTTGCTGCTGCAACTTCCCTATGCACCGTCCTATTACGCGGTTGCCCTGGGCTGTGGTCTTTCCGCCATGGTTCTCCTTCTGGAAAGACTGGCGAAATGAGCCCTGAAATCTGCGGCGCACTCGGGTTTTTGGCGCTGTTCGTGCTGCTCGCTCTCGGGACCCCGGTCGCAATCGCCCTGCTTGTCGTCGGGTTTTCCGGGACCGTCGTGCTGTCGGGCTTCACCCCGGCGGCCTTTACCCTGAGCGGACAGGTCTTCGCAACGGTCACGGTTTACGAACTGACCATCATTCCGCTCTTCATCCTGATGGGAAACCTCGCGTCCACGGCCGGATTGAGCCGCGACCTGTTCGAGGCCGCCCACAAGACGATCGGACATCTGAAAGGCGGGCTCGCGGCTGCAACGATCATGGGCTGTGCGGGATTTGCCGCCCTGTCGGGTTCGTCCATCGCCTCGGCGGTCACGATGGGCAAGGTGGCCTATCCGGAAATGCGCCGGTTCAACTACGGGGCGCGGCTCGCAACGGGATCGATCGCAGCCGGTGGCACGCTCGGCATTCTCATTCCGCCATCGACCGGGTTTGTGATCTACGCGATCCTGACGGAGCAGTCGATCGGCCGTCTTTTCATGGCGGGGGTCCTGCCTGGCCTCCTGCTGACCTCCATGTTCCTGGTGGCGATTGCGCTGGTCACGTTCCTGCGGCCGGAGGAAGGTCCCCGCGGGCCCGTTTTCAGCTTGCGCGAGAAACTTCACAGCCTGTTCCGTGCCACCGGGATCGGCATAATCATCCTGATCACGATCGGCGGTATCTACACCGGTTTCTTCACGCCGGTCGAAGCGGCCGGCGCCGGTGCCTTCTTCGCCTTCATCATGCTGATCCTGAGGCGCAAGTGCACCCTGCCTGCGCTCTATCACATCAGCGCCGAAACACTGAAGACGACGGGAATGGCTTTTTTCATTCTCATCGGCGCGAATGTTTTTGCCCCCTTCGTTGCCCTGTCCCACCTGCCGGCGACGATCGCAGACGGCATGACGGGCCTTGCACTCGGCAGCTACGGGACCTTGTTCCTGATCCTGCTCGGCTACGTCATTTTGGGCATGTTCATCGAAGGCCTCTCCCTGCTGGTCATCACCCTGCCCATCGTCTTTCCCCTGGTGACCGGTCTCGGCTTTGATCCCATCTGGCTGGGGGTCGTTATGGTGATTGTTCTGGAGATGGGGCTGATATCCCCGCCGGTCGGCGTCAATGTCTTCATTGTCAAAAGCGTGGTTCCGGACGTTCCGATCGAGACCATCTTTGCAGGGATCATGCCGTTCTGGGTGGCCATGATCGCGACACTTGCAGTCATCGTTGCCTTCCCGGACATCGCCCTGCTGATCCCGAACGCGATGTTCGATTGACGCCTTTCAGGGCCTGAGTGCTTTCAGCTCGCAACGTTGCATCTCGAGAAACGCCACCTGTGCCCCAGCGCACACCGGGTGTACGACCGTGATGCATTCAAATCGCGACACCCGAATGCAAATCTGCCGCAAAGCAGCACGCGGCACCGCGCTGTTGCACGCCCAGTTTGCGAGGTCGGTTTATGCGATTTTCAGTGCCGTCGGTGACAGCCCTAGTCGTTCTTGTGGCTTGCAGCCCGCAGGACGCCAGCGGCCCACCGGAAGAACCGCCTGTCAGGGGTCTGATCACGCAGCTGATCGAGGAGACGTCGCAAAGCACGGAACGCAAGTACCCTGGCGTCCTTGAACCCTCCGAAATCACTTCGCTGTCCTTCGAGGTCGGCGGCAAGCTCAGCACGGTCAACCTTGCCGTCGGGCAGCGTGTGGCGAAAAACGAGCAGCTTGCAGAACTCGACGATACCCAGTTCGTCGTTTCGATCGAGAATGCCCAGGCCTCCGTCAGCGAGGCCGAAGCGCTGCTGAAACAGGCCGAGGACGATCTTGGCCGGCAGGAAACCCTGTTTGAGCGCGGTGTCGTCTCCAAGGTCACTGTCGATGACGCACGAACCGACGTGCAGACCCGCCAGGCCCAGCTCGTCCAGGCACAAAAGTCCCTGAGATCCGCAGAAGAGGATCTGGCCGATACGATTATCGTCGCCCCGTTTGACGGCATCATCAACAGTGTCGACGCGGATTCCTTTGCAACCGTTGCGTCCGGGACCGTGATCACGTCGATCTATGATGCGACAAGCTACGAGGTTTCATTCTCGGTCAATTTCGACACGGTCGCGCAGCTCATCGTCGGAACGCCGGCGAAGGTCAGGCTGGCGGATGATCCGACCATTGTCCTTGACGCAGTGGTCAATGAACTGGGCGAGCGTGCCGACACCGTGTCATCGTTCCCGGTGATCGTTGAACTTCGCGACACCCACGACCTGATCCGGGCCGGCATGGCCGTCGAGGTCTCGTTTGAATTCGCCCTGCCCGCGGAACAGGGCTTCCTGATCCCGATGACCGCCGCAATCAACGAAGGCCAGATACCGGAAGATGCCGGGCCGGGCAGCATTGTTCCTGTGCCTGTCTATGTCTTCAATCCCGGCACCGAAACGGTCCAGAGGCGCGAGGTTGTCATGGCCGGTATCAGGGAGAACAAGCTGCTGATCATCGAAGGACTACAGCCCGGTGAGCGTATTGCGATTGCCGGCGTTTCCTTCCTGCGCGAAGGCATGAAAGTCAAGCTGCTTGAAGCGGAGGACTGAATGGATTTCCTGACCCGCTTCGGACTGGAAAAGTCGCGCATGACCTACCTGGTCATGACCCTCATCCTGATCATGGGCGCGACCTCCTATCTCAACCTGCCCAAACGCGCCGATCCCGCCATCACGATCCGCACGGCCGCGATCCAGGCGACCTTCGAGGGCATGGCACCGACCCGGATCGAAGACCTGATCGCAATTCCGATCGAACGCAAGATCCGCGAAATCGGAGAAGTCGAGGACATCGAGACAATCATCACCAACGGTCAGGTGCTCTTCTACACAACGCTCTATGACACGGTCTCCGGTGCCGATATCGAAAGCGCCTGGGAAGATCTGCGCAACAAGATGGACGACGTGATCGCAGACCTCCCGGACGGAACCAGCGGCCCGTTCGTCAACACCGATTACGGAGATGTTGCCATAGCCACCGTCGCACTGACGGGCGACGGCTTCGAACTGGCCTATCTGAAGGACGTTGCCGAGGATTTGAGAAAAGATCTCTACCGCGTCCCCGGCATCACCAAGGTCTCGTTTTACGGCGAACAGGACGAGCGCATCTGGCTCGATCTCGATACGCGCAAACTCGCCTCGATCGGCGTTCAGCTGAACCAGCTCCTGGAAGATCTCCAGGCACAGAATGTCATTCTGCCAGCTGGCGAAATCGATGCGGGCGGAACCAGCATAGTTCTTGAAGCCAATGGCGACCTGAGCTCAGTCGCCGAAATCCGGGGCGTTCTTACCAAGGTCAGCGGGCTTTCCGGCTATGTTCGCCTGGCAGACCTTGTCGACGTCAGGCGCGGCTATGCCGACCCCAAGGAAGCGCCGGTTTTCTTCAATGGCGAACCTGCGGTTCTCTTGAGCCTTGAAATGGCGGACGCCACCGACATCCAGATCCTTGGCAAGGAACTGGCGCAGCGCCTCGTGGACTTCGAGGCAACGCAGCCGATAGGGATATCCGTAAACGTTTCCACGTTCCAGGAGACCAACGTCACAGCGGCGGTCTCGAACGCACTGTCGAACGTTGCCCAGACCTTTGCAGTCGTCTTTCTGGCCATGCTCCTGTTCCTCGGACTGAGAGCCGCCGTGGTGATCGCCAGCATCGTGCCCTTCACGATCGGTTTCGCCCTGACCGGCATGGGACTGATCGGTGTCGACGTGGAGCAGGTTTCAATTGCCGCCGTCATCATTTCGCTCGGCCTTCTGGTCGATAACGGTCTCGTCGTGGTGGAAGACATTGAAGGTCGCATCAACGACGGCGAGAGCCCCGGTGAAGCGGCAATCGACGCGGGCGGACAATATGTCATTCCGCTTGCCGCGGCCTCCATCACCACGGTCTCGGCCTTCATTCCGATGCTGCTGATGGACGGCATCGAAGGTGAGTTCGCCTTTTCGCTCGGAGCCGTTGTTTCCTCGATGCTGCTCGGCTCCTGGCTGACGGCGCTCTACATTCTTCCCTTTCTGAGCGTGCGGCTGCTGAAACGGAAGAAGAAGGAGAAGACGGGAAAATCCGTACTTCTGCGTTTTTACGGCGGCCTGACGCAACGCCTTCTGCCGTTTGGCATCCCGATCATCGTCCTGACCTATGCCGCTGTCGGTTTCAGCGCCAGCCAATTCTCGCAGGTGAAATCGGAAATGTTCCCGCTGACGGAACGTGCCGATTTTCTGATCTACATGGACATGCCCAATGAGGTGGCCATATCGGAAACCGAACGCCAGGCACTTGCCGTGAACCGTTGGCTCATGGACGAGCGGATCAACCCCGGGGTGGTTTCCACGACGATTTTCGTGGGCGAAGGCGGGCCTCGGTTCTATCTCTCGCTGAACCCCGCGGATCCCGATCCGGCAAGCGCGTTCATTGTTGTCAACACATCGACATTTGAGGAAGCCAGAGAGATCTCGGAACGCGCGCGGCGCGTCTTCATCGAGCAATTCCCGGCCGCCCGGTTTCGGGTGACGCGGCTGTCCAACGGCGGTGGCGAGGCGGGCCTTGTCGATGTGGAGATCAGCGGCCCCGACGCCGACAGGCTTCTGGCCGCTGCTGCGGACGTGCAGGCGGCCTTCGCCGCCGCACCCGACTTGGTCAAGAACGAAACCGACTGGGGCAACAAGGTTCTGAAGGTCGTCGTCGACATCGCACAGGACAAGGCACGCGAATTCGGGGTGACGTCGGAGGAAATTTCCGGCGTGATGGCGTCCTACTTCTCCGGCACGGTCTATTCGACATTCCGCGAAGGCGACGAGCAGATCCCGATCGTCCTGAGGGCATCGAGGAACAACCGCGACAGTGTCGAGGATCTCGCAAACCTCTCGATAGCCGCGAACGGGGAACTGATATCGATCGACCAGGTCGCCGAGTTCCGACCGCAGCTTGAATACTCCGAAATCCGCCGCGAAAACCAGGTCCGGCAGATCATTGTCTCGGCCAAGAGCGACAGCCTGGCGGCGGACCAGTTGCTGGAGCGGATCCAGCCAGCCCTCGACAACCTGGATCTGGACGCCGCCTATTCGATCAGGATCGGTGGTGAGCTTGAAGATACGGCCGACGTGAATGGCCAGTTGGGTGGAAACCTGCCCTATGCGCTGGGTGTGATGATCCTGGCGCTTGTGTTCCAGTTCAATTCGATCCGCCGCACCCTGATCACCTTCATGACCATCCCGATCATCCTGATCGGCGCGCCGTTCGCCCTGATGCTGACGGACCGGCCGATGTCCTTTTTCGCCATGCTTGGTCTGATGTCACTGATGGGGATCATCATCAACAACGCGATCGTTCTCATCAACCAGATCGACATCAACCTTGAAACGATGGCGGTACGGGACGCTATCGTGAGGGCGTCCGAACAGCGGGCGAAGCCAGTTATCCTGACGTCGCTGACAACGGTCGGCGGTCTCATTCCGATGGCGATCAGCGGTGGCGCGTTGTTCGAGCCGATGGCGACAATCATGATCGGTGGGCTTGTTGTTGCCTCACCGCTGACGCTGATCTTCGTTCCAAGCGTCTGTTACCTCTTCATGCGAAACGAAAAACCGGCGACCGGAAAAACTGTTCCGGCCTGAACCGGCCTAGTAGTCCACGGTATCGACGGGATGTTCCTTCAGGTACTCCAGAAAGGTCTGGACCTTTGCGCTTCTGTGGCGGTCGACATGGGTCACGAGCCAGAGCTTCAGGCACCAGTCCGGATCCGAGCGTATGAGCTGTTTCAGACGGGGCTGACGCGCTGCTCGCTCGCGCGGCAGGAACCCCAGTCCGACACCTGCCTCAATGGCATGAAACACGCCGATCGGATCGTTGCCCACGAAGGCAACATTTTCTTCCGGCACCTGATCGCGAAGCCAGGAATAAAACTCCGGAAGGTAGTCCTGATTGTCCGCAAGCGCCCATCTGTTCGCGGCAAAAAGATCTTCTTTCACCACCTCGCCGTGGTTCTCAATGTAAGTCTGGCTGCAATAAAGCCCGAACTGGATTGTCTTGAAGGGCTGAACCACATTATCCGGTTCATCGGGCTCCTTGCCCAGTCGGATGGCAACATGGGCTTCACCATAATCCAGCCGCAGAACACGGCGCTCGGCAATGAACCTGACCGTGATCTGTGGATGGCTCTTTTGAAACTCCCGGATCGTCGGCAACAGAAACAAAAGAAGCGGGCCGTCTGCCGTCAGGATGATGTCGCCGGTCAGCCCAGCCTCGCCGGACTTGGCCCTCGTTGCAAACTTTCTGAACCGCTCGTCCGCCTGGGCCGCGACGTCCAGCAGTTCCACCCCGACTTCCGTCGCCACGTATCCCTTTGCGCTGCGGATAAAAAGCTTTTCACCCAGAAGTGCTTCAAGGGCATCAATATGGCGGATGACCGTTGCCCGGTGAATGTTCAGGACATCCGCGGTCCTGCTTACGGTTCCGCATCTAAGAAGCTCGTAGGCCGTGCGGATTTCATTCCAGTTTTCCATGGCATCCTTCGTTTTTGAGCACGGTATCTAATCGAGCGTAAAATTCTGTCACGGTCGCAAATTTGCGCATGCCATGCGCATTTGGGAACATTTACGCATGAGGCGCACCTTGTAAAATCCGACAAGCCCCAAGACAGCAACAGGCAGGCCGTCGACTTGACCAATCCCAAACACCCGTCCGGCTCATGACGCCTGATCCAGCCGTTGGCACCGAACGTGACCAGCTGTACGCATGGTTCGCAAAGATTGCGACCCGTCTTCCGGGGCTTTGTGTGGCATTCTTGCTGGCAGCCTGCGCCGGTACGCCCGCGCAGTTTGAACTCATCGACGACATGCAGGCCGAAGGAACCACCGTTCCGATCTTCGCCGTGACGCCCCGCAAACCGGTTGACGACCCGAAGGTCCGATTTGGCGGTGGCCGCAATTCGGAACTATCCTATGCCGAAATCGATGTCTGGGTGCCGGAAGACAGGAAGCCGGGCACGATAAAGGCCCCGTCGCGCGATCCGGATCCCGCGACCGAGTTCGGAATCACCGGCATACGCGAGACCGGGTCTGCGGCAGCGCAACTGGCGCTGATCAACGCGCAATTGCGCCGCCTGAAACCCGCAGACCGGATCGTCATGATTTTCATTCACGGTTACAACGTGTCTTATGTCTCGGGGATCTATCGGCAGGCCCAGCTCATCCACGATTTCAACCAGCCTGTGGTCGGCATTCACTACTCGTGGCCGTCGGCCGGCAAGACCAGCGCCTACCTTTACGATCGCGACAGTGTTCAGTTTGCCCGCGACGGCCTTCAGAAAACCATCGAACTGGCGGCAAGAAGCGAGGCAAAGTCGGTGGCCGTTGTTGCACACTCCATGGGAACCCTGCTGACAATGGAGGCCGTGCGCCAGCTTTCGCTTGCCAACAGGAAATCCGTTCTTGCAAAGATCAGCCCGCTTGTCCTGGCATCGCCCGATATCGATGAAGACGTGTTCGCCTCACAAGTCGCGGTGATTGATCCGAAGCCCGAGCCGTTTCTGGTTCTTGCATCGCGCAAGGACAAGGCGCTGAAGCTGTCGCGCGACCTGCGCGGCGGTACAGCGCGCGTCGGCCAGGGCGACGATATTGCATCTCTTCAGCAGCTCGGCATCACGGTTCTCGATCTTTCCGAAATCGATGACGGTCAGGATGGTGCCTCACACGCGACTTTCGCCAATTCACCGACGCTGATCGGGATGATTCAATCCGGTGCGATTTCACCGGTGTCGCTCCCCGAGACCAGGGAGGCGTTCGCTCAGAGGGTCGGAGACAGTGTCGCCGACATGCTGTTCCTGGGAAACTGATCGGGCGCCTTTACCTGGCGGTAAAATAGCCAGCACTCGAAGCAAGGGCGACCACCTTGTCGCTTGTCAGAAAGCTGAGAGGCACCGCAGCCCGGAAACGGTTGTCGAGAACAAGCACATGATCCTTGTGAGCAACGAGCAGTGTCATGTGACCCTGGCCCTTTGCCGTCTCCAGAACAAGAAGCGGGACCTCCGCGTCGCTATAGCCGGCGGCCATCAGCATTGCCCGCTTCAAAAGCGCATGGTCTTCGCAGTCCCCTGCCCCGCTGAGCAGTGTCGCAAGGGGATTGGCCCAATGGTCATCGATGGCTTTGTCGCCGACATAGTCGATCCGGCGGGAAAGAAGTTTCTGGACCAGTGCCGGACGGTTTTTTCGAGGCGCTGACCTGAGGACCGCGACCGCCTTCGACCACGGCTCGACGCGCCGGTCCCGGCAGGCTCCGGTTGCGCAGGAAGCCAGCCACTCCGTCTCGGCCTCCACCCGAGGTCTGGACATCCCCCAGCGCCGGGCGAGAGCCGTGTCGGTGCGGCGCTTGAATTCGAACGCTGAATGGCCTGAGGCAAAACTGACCTGCAGCGATTCCGCGCCTGTGTCTTCGCCGCTGTCCGAGATGATCCGCGTAACATTCGCCAGACGCTTCAACTGGGAGGCCTGTGCATCCGATACCACTCCGGCGCTGGACACCAGACAAAAGAAAAACAAGACTGCGCGCCCCTTACCGAGCCCGGACCCGTATCGCATCGACGTCTGCCCCGTTCAGGCACGCCGATGCCCCGTTATCGTTCCCGTAGAGCTTCCGAACGCGCCTTGATGATCGGCTTCAACAAGTAGTCGAGAACGGTTTTATTCCCGGTTAAGATCGATGCGCTCACCACCATTCCCGGGATAATTGGTAAACGATTGCTTTCCGAGCCGAGCCAGTTGCGTTCTGTCCTGAGGATCACCCGGTAGAATGTGGTTCCATCTTCATTGGTGATCGTATCTGCGCCGATGCGTTCAACAACGGCGGGCAGGTCGCCATAGACAGTGAAGTCATAGGCGGTGACACGGACCCGCGCCGCCTGCCCGGGAAACAGGAAGGCAACGTCTTGCGGCCGGATCTGCGCCTCGATCAGGAGACTGTCGTCCAGCGGCACGATTTCAGAAAGGTTCTCGCCCGGCGAGACCACGGCACCGATGGTCGCGACGGAGAACTTGTTGATGATCCCGCGCACCGGTGCACGGAGCACGGTGCGGCGGACCTTGTCCTGTGCCGACTTGATGGTCTCGTCGAGAATTGTCAGCTCGTTGAGCGTCTGGGTCAGGTCTTCGTGGGCCCGCGCCC
Source organism: Roseibium sp. MMSF_3412 (assembly GCF_030733265.1). GTDB lineage: Bacteria > Pseudomonadota > Alphaproteobacteria > Rhizobiales > Stappiaceae > Roseibium. The sequence goes on from NZ_JASHJI010000002.1 coordinate 477,114, forward strand.
TGAACCCGAGCACCGCGCTTTCAAGTCGCGCAGACGCTTCGGTGATCGCCGCCTCCGACCTTGGAATGGACGCGTTGAGAAGTTCAACTTCCAGGGTGCCTCCCTGAGCTTCTCGTTCCAGGCGAAGCAGGTCCATTTTCGGATAGGCACCGGCGGCCGACAGGTTCCGTGCACTCAGGAGTTCCTCGTTCAGAAGTTCGGCGGAGAGCTTGAGACTCCTGAGGCGCGTTTCCAGTTCGACCTTTTCAAGACGGCGCTGGGAAAGCTGCTGCTCGATGACTGAAAGTTCCTGTTTCAGTGCCGTCGCGCGTGCCTCGAAGAGGGCCATTTCGCGCGCGGCTGCCAGCCGGTCGAATGCACCGCCTGTCAGATCGAGCCGTGTGCCCTGCGCTTCGGCCTCCAGCCTGCGGGCGCGGATGAAGAGCGCGTTGCGCTGCTTCTGCAACTCGCCGAGATTGGCCGCAAAATCCGTATCGTCGATCCGCACCAGCGGTTCGCCCGCTTCGACGACATCGCCTTCCTGGACGAAGATCTCCGCAACCAGCCCGCCTTCCAGCGATTCCACCACCTGCAGCTGGCTTGAGGGTATGACGCGGCCGTCGCCGATTGTGACTTCTTCTATTTCGGCAAGATAAGCCCAGGCGAAGAACGCACCAAGCAGCAGCAGCACCGCGAACAGAAGCCCCCAGATACCGGCATTGTTCCGGCGCGCCAGAGCCTCGCGCACGTCGTTGGCGAAGGTCTCGTCAACCCGGGACATGGCCGCCTCCCGAACCTTTCGCCGGCGCCTTGTACCCGGCTTTTGCACCGGCCTTCAGCCGCGCGACAACAACATCCTTCTCGCCGTCCATCAGGAGCTTGCCCTTGTCCAGCAGGACAATGCGGTCAACGAGGTCCAGCGGCCCGTCGCGATGGGTCGCTATGAAGAGTGTGATACCGTCATCTGCGATCTGCCGCAGACGGTCGCAAAGCTGTCTCTCGGACATGATGTCGAGATAGGCTGTCGGTTCATCCAGGCAGATGATCCGCGGTGAGCGGATCAGACAGCGCGCCAGCGCAACTGCCTGTCTTTGCCCGCCCGAAAGGCTGCGCCCCCGCTCCTCGATATGCATATCGAGACCCTCCGGGTGGCGCGCTGCGAAGAAGTTGACCCCGGCAAGCTCCACGGCACGCTCAAGCGCGGCTGCCGATGCATAAGGGGCCCCGATCAGGATGTTCTCCTTCAGCGTGCCGGTGAACAGATCCGCGTCCTGCAGGCAAAGCCCTACCATTGACCTGAGGTCGGCGGCGGAGAACTGCCGCGTGTCGATGCCGCCAAGGAGATAGGTTCCCGCATCGGGCTCGTAGAGTCCCGCAAGGATCCGCACGAGCGAACTCTTGCCGGACCCGACCCGTCCGATGATACCGATCTTCTCACCCGGCTCAGCGGAAAAGCTGATGTTTTCAAGGGCTGGAACCGTGTTCCCGGGATAGTGCAGCGACACGCTTTGAAAGGCTATGCCGTTCTCTTCGAAGCCCGAGATGTCACGTGCCGTGTAGCCGCACTCGGTTTCCGACTTCATCAACCCGTCGAGGCTTCTCAAGGCGCTTCTCGCATGCAGCAGGCGCGAGAGCGTTTGCGAAATGTTGTTCAGGGGCGCAAGCACGCGGCCTGCGAGAATGTTGGCGGCAATCAGCGCGCCGACAGTGATCAGACCGTCCAGGACCAGGAAAACGCCCCACACGACTATGGTGATCGAAACAAGCTGAAACACAACACCGGTGAACGAGGAGGCAACATTGGCCCAGTACCGCGCCGCGGTGGTCGACCGGCTGGCCGCGGCGACGGCCCGGTCCCAGGCCCGCCGGAACCAGCTCTCGCTGCCGCTGACCTTGATCGTTTCGAGCGAAGAGACTGTTTCCACGAGGATGGATTGCCGGCGTGCCGCGTCCTGCTGGCTCTCCGCAAGTGCCTTTGAAAGCGGCATCTGAACCAGCCCCGTGACCGCTATGACGATCGGCACCGCCAGCGCGGGCACGAAGGCCAGCGGTCCGACGAGAAGCCACATGACCCAGATGAATATGCCGATGAACAGGAAATCCGTCGCAGCAATCACTGTTGACGATGTCAGTGCATCGCGCACGGAATCGAGGTCGCGGACCTGGTTGGCAACGCCGCCGGTTGATGCCGGCCGCGCGATCATCTTCAGCCGGAGAAAATGATCGAACATGCGGCCCGCGACAGCCATGTCGACACGCCGTCCGGTCTGATCGACGATCTTCATGCGCAACATCTTGAAGATGAAATCGAACAGGAACGCGATGAGCACACCCAGCGTCAGCACCCAGAGCGTCGGGATGGCAAGGTTAGGGATCACCCGGTCGTAGACATTCATGATGAAAAGCGGACTGGCAAGCCCGAGAAGATTGCCGATCAGGGCGGCAATCACCACTTGCGTGTAACTCGGCCAGAACCGGCGGACGGCGGACCAGAACCAGTCCTTCGGCGTTTCGGTCCGATCGGTCTGTCCGGCGTGGTCCGCCCGGACGCTTACAAATACGACGACAGGATGCTTCGACCCGGAAAGGCCGGCAAGCGGCATCGTCCTTTCCTCTTCCGGAAACGCCGCCGACCAAGCCCGGGCGGTTCCCTCGCGATGGTTGATCTTTTCAACGACGAGCGCGGGCGATTGTGCTCGCAGGACGATAACCGGAAGCGTGACGGCGGGGATGGAACTTGCCTCCATCTGATCAACCCGCACATGGAGGCCGAGCCGCTGTGCCGCTGTCTCAATATGATCGACCTTAAGACCGGCCGGAGAGGCCGGAAGTCCGCGCAGAAGTTCAGCCGGGTTGGCCACGATGCCGTGGAAACGGGCAATCCGGATCAGCGCGTCCAGAAGTCCGTTCGGTGCCGCATCCTCCGCATGCTCATCGTCCGCTGCGTCGGGCACCTCAAAGTGGATCGTTTTGTCACGTCCATCCACCGCAGCCGCCTCACCACTTGCGCAACGGTTCGATCAGTCCTCTGGAACCGACGAACCAGGGGACCTCACCCGAGCCTGCCGCGCTCTCGACCGGTGCGGTCACACCGGCCACGGCGAGCAGACTGCCTGTGGAAGCCAGAAGACGGTAACGGGAAAAGACGGAGATCGTTTCCGAACTGATCAGCTGGACGCGTGCGGTGAAGGCGGAATTCTGTGCGATAAGCAGATCGAGCAGATCCCGAAGCCCGGCTTCATATTCCTTCTCATAGCTCTCGATCACCGCTTCGGCGGCAACCGTCTGGTCGCGCAATGCCTTCAATCGGATATCATTGGTGACAATATCGCTCCAGGATCTGCGCACAGTCTCGTCAACTGTGCGTCTCAACTGGTCGAGCTGCATTTTGCTCTCGGTGACCTTTTCATTCAGCTGGCGCCGCCGGTTGGTGTCGATTGTGCCGTTGAACAGGTTCCACGACATGGTCATGCGCACCGCAAATTCATTGTTGCGTCCGGGTGTGCCGTCCAGGTCCTCACCGACCGACGCCAGCCCTTCAACGCCCAGGCTCGGCAGGAAAGGTGCTTGCGACTTGTCATAGTCGGCTGTCGCGGCATTGACATCCGCCGAACCGGCTTTCAGTGATGGATGATTGGTGCGCGCCATTGCGATCGCGCTGGCCTGTGACTTGGGCAGGGATCTTGGGTGGCGCGGTGCTTTCAGCGTTGGCGGCGCAATACCGATCACACTTTGAAACCGCGCGTTTGCCGCACCCAGTTCCCGCAACACATCCGCGCGGACAGCGTGAACGGCGGCAACCCGTTCCTCTGCCTGTCTGAGTTCACTCTCGGTCGCCGAACCACCCTGGACCTTGGTGCGCACGATGCCGAGCAAACGCACATGTTCGCGGATATTGTCATCTGCAGCGCGCAAGATACGGTGGTGACGGAACACGTCCAGAAAGGCTTCTGTGGCGTCAAGCCCGATCAGCTCCGCACGCTCCATCACCCGGGCGGCCGATCCGTCAATGCGCGCGGATTGCCGATAGATCTCGTTCGCCCGCGCAAAGCCGTCGAAAAAGACCTGTCTGGCAACCAGTGTCGCTTCGCGCGCGTTACGCCACTCACGGTTGTCGGTCACCTCAAGAGAATTCGGGCGGTCGATATATTGAGCCCCGAAAGAAGCTTCCAGATCTACCGTCGGCAAATAGGCCCCAAGCGCCTGGTCATATTCGCTATCGACAGAGCGCCGGTTCGCGGCAGCGGCCAGAACCTGAGGGTTTGTCGTCACGGCTCTCGCAATGGCTTCATCGAGCGTCAGTGCATTCGCCCCCGGCGCAAACAGACTTGTCAGAAACAGCGACAGGAACACAATGCGGACGTCTGCGGGCCTGGCATTACCCCGAAACATGAAATCGACGGAGATCAAACCATTAACAATTCCAGATTGCAAAAATGAACTCATACCACCAATTCAAAAATGCACTGATAATTTTAACCAGGCACCTTCCCCAATCCATACGAATTACTCTGCGGAATTATGAGATCGATTTCCCTCTGCTCTCGTAATTGTTCCTGCCCATCCAATAACCATAGCGCAGTTTATTTGGACACAGCAAAGACTTTTTGTTAAAAAAGTGTTAAACAGAAGATAAATATTTTGTCGTCCGTTTCGCGCTTTTGTTAATCCTGTTGGTGGGCATGCGTCGTGGCTAACGTTCCGAGCGCCAAAAATAACTTAACGGAATTTGTAAATAGTGCGGTTCTGAACGCGTCAGATGGCATGCCAGTAATTTCGGAAACAGCTCTGTTGTTTCATGGTAATTACGCAAGGCAAGGACCAGACCTTTTCATTCATCACGATGAATACGGAACCCTGACGATACTCAATTACTTTTCGCAAGCGCAACTGCCGGATCTTGAAACCGTAGAAGGCGCGCTCTTGCGGGGGGATACCGTCGCCCGGCTGGCAGGCGCACAGGCGCCGGGGCAATACGCCCAGACCGGGGCGGCAGGCGCGGGCAGTCCGATCGGGAATGTACAGTCGGCCGAGGGGTCGGCCACTGCACTCAGGACGGATGGTACAAGCGTTGCGCTTTCTTCCGGCGATGCCGTCTTTCAGGGCGATGTTGTCCAGACCGCCGGTAATTCTTCCCTCGTAATCGTGTTCCTGGACGAAACACTCTTCACCCTGTCGGCGGACGCCCGCATGGTCCTGGATGAGCTTGTCTATTCGCCAAATGGATCCGGGAATTCCATGGTGATGAACCTGGTGCAGGGCAGCTTCGTGTTCGTCACCGGGCAGGTGGCTCCCAGCGGCGACATGCGCATCGAAACGCCAACGGCAACCATGGGCATTCGCGGGACAACGCCCATTGTCGACATCAGCACGCTGGACGGGGCAACACGATTTGCACTGGCATTGGACCCGGGTGGCCAACTCGGCTTCTACCAGCTTTTCGACAAGGTGTCGGGCCAGCTCATCGGAACCGTCAACACGACGGACTCGACGTTTCTCGTCACGGCGCCCGGGACAGTCCCGATCATCACGCCGAGGACGCAGTCCGAATTCGCCGCCGCAGAAAGCCAGTTGCAACAGGCATACAGCGCGTATGGCGCCGCCGGACTCGGTCAGCAAAACCCAAATGACGCAGGAACGGACGGGACTCAGGCGCCTGGCGGCCCCGGCAGCACCGACACAGGTGCCACGGAATTGAATGGCGGCCCGGTTCCTGAACTGTCCAACCCGGAACTTTCGCCACTTGGTGACGGGAGCAACGATCCGAGCAATGAAGGGCCGGCCGGGATCGGTGACCGTGACCGCTCCGGTCCTGCGCTGCGGGATCCGCCTCCCCCCTCCAACCGGCCCCAGCAACCATTCGATGACAGCTCGGTGCCTCCTGCCGAGGACACCAGCCTTGCTCTGATCCTGCCTCCAAATCTGACGACAGAGGAAGATCAGCCTTTCGTCTTTAGCGGGCTAACCGTCGAAATTCCCGGCGATGGCGTTGGAACCGTCACGATCGAGGCAAGATCAACAGTCACGCTCGCGCAGGTGAGCGGGCTGACATTCCTGGAAGGTGACGGCATCAACGATGAGACGGTCTCCTTTTCCGGGCTGGAATCCGACATCAACGCCGCGCTGTCGACCATAACCTATACCCCGACACCGAACAGTGAGACCGGCGGCCTCAGTCTCTCGGTGCTCGTCAACGAACAATCCGTCATGGCGGATCTGCCGATCGTTATTCAACCGGTCGAGGATGCACCGATCGTTTTTGATATTGCCCTTACGGTACCGGCGAACGGCAGCATTTCAGCACCATTCCTTGGATACGACCCGGATGAAGGTGACACGATTGCACTGTTTAGCCCGTCGCAACCGTCCCTTGGTCTGCTTGATGTTTCCGGGGATGGAACATTCACGTTCAATCCCAACGGCGCATTCGATACGCTCACCGCCGGCGCGACACAGGAAATCGCCTTCCAGTACAGCGCCGTGGACAGCACCGGCCTGGTTTCGGAGATTCCGGCAACGGTCACGATCACGGTTGCAGGCGTCAATGACGCGCCGATTGCCGAAAATTTCAACATCGTCTCGAACGCCACGGAAAACAGCGGTTTCGAAGGCGGTTATTCTGGGTGGCAACAGATCTCCGGCCCGCAGGAAGGTCCAAACGGCGAGTTGATCGTATCCGACTACACGTTCTCCTTCGACATAGACCAATCCGGAACACTTATCCCCGGCGACTCCTCCGTTGCCGATATCAGGTTTTCAGGCTTGCTCGACAGTTTCAGGGACGGGCCTGACATCGGTACCGCGTTCGGGCCATCCCTGCAAAGCAATCCGTTCTTTGCGTCAGCAGGTGACCTTGTGGAACTCCAATACCGTGTTTTCGCGGGTCAGTCGCTCAGCGATGACGATGCGGCCGTGGTCACGGCGGAACTCATCAATCAAAACACAGGCGAGATACAGCCATTGTTTTCCGAAATGCTCCCGTTTGGGGCGACCGGAGAGCCGCAATCCCTGAGCGGCCCGATTACAGTATCAGGCGACTACGCACTCCGCTTCAATGTCGGCAGCTTCGATGAAACGGATGGCGGCGTGATCGGTGCCCGTCTCGCGATTGGCACAGCCGGCATCGTGGGATCGCAATTGCTTGCCGGAGGAACCGCGGTCTACGACGCAGAACGGTTCCTGGACAACACGTCTGATCCTGACGGCGACGCGGTCATTCTGCAATCTGTGTCGGAAAGCAGCCTGTTCGATGCCGGCGTATCGATCGTGGGCGGCAAGGTCATTTACGACACGGGCAACGCGTTCGGCTTTCTGGCTGACGGACAGAAGGTGACGGACAGCTTTCAGTACACGGTCACCGACGGCAACGGCGGTTTCGCCACCGCGACCGCATCCATCATCGTCACCGGGACGGGCACGGGGCCGGAAGGCGTCGGCTTGAATTTCACACCGGTCGAGGATCAATCGCCGACACCACAACTTCAAGCCATTCAATCGTCTCTGGCCGGAACTGCGGTGCCCTTCGGCGAAACGCTGTCTTCGAACGCGGTGACCTACGCCTTTCCTTCTGCCGGCCAGGCCGAAAGCGGATTGTCCGCCTATACGCCTGCTCAGCAGATTGCAGCGGTTGCCGCACTGACCCTTTGGGCAGACCTCTCGGGTTTGACGGTGGCCCCGGCCGAAGCCGGTGCTCCGGCCACGATCCGGTTCTTGCATTCTTCAGAAACTCCTTACGCCGCGACCTTCGCCACGCAGACGGGCAGCACGATCGTCACCAACCCGGATGCGATCGGACAAGACGGTTTCGGACCAGGCACTTTCGGATTTCAGGCGTTGATGCACGAGGTCGGGCACGCGCTCGGGCTCGACCATGCCCCGGAACCGGTTTCCCATCTGCAAAGCATCATGTCACCGGTCACCGCTGACCGCGTTGGTGCGCACTGGTGGAACGAACAGGGCAACTGGATCTACGCGCAAACGCCCATGCTGGAAGACATTGCCGCAATCCAGCTCGCTTATGGAACGGACCCGCAAACCCGGGCCGGCGACAGCACTTATGGCTTCAACGGCACCGAAACAGGGTCGATCTACGACTTTTCCAGGAAAGAAAATCCTGTGCTCACGATCTACGACGCTGACGGCACGGATGTTCTCGACTTCTCCGGCTGGGACGCGCCCGCAATCATCGACCTCAATCCGGGTGCCTTGTCGTCTGCCAACGGCATGACCGGCAACATCGGCATTGCCTATGGAACCGTCATCGAGAAGGCGATCGGCGGGGCCGGCGACGACCTGCTGATCGGCAGCGATCTGGCCGATGAACTGGATGGTGGCGCAGGTCTTGATACTCTCTACGGCGGCGACGGCGCAGATACCTTTGTCCTGTCTCATGATGACTTTGCGGACGTCATTGCCGACTTCGAAAGCGGTACCGACCGGCTCGATCTGTCTGCCCTGCTGGAGGCTTACTTCAACTCCGGCGCGGCCGGCGACTACGTGAACGTTGAACAGGACGGTGCGGATACAATAGTCAGCGTTGATCGGGACGGGCCCGGCAGTGGTTCGGATTTCCGGGATGTTGCCGTGCTGCAGTCCGTTGATGCAGGAGGAATTATTGATTTTGTCTTTTCCAATGACGGTGCCCAGACACCGGACACCCTTGTCTCCTGAACTTCCCTCGGATGCCTCCGGGTCGTCCTTGCCAATTCACTCTGCCACCCGATGAAACAGTTCGTCCGAAAACTGAATTCCGTTTTCGAGGTCGCCCGTCTGTCGGCGTTTGTTCTGCTTCTCGTTCTGCTTGGCGTGCGCCTCCTCGATCCGTTCATCGTTGAACTGGTCCGGCTCAAGGCTTTCGACTTCTACCAGGTCCTGAAGCCGCGCGTTTATGAAGACGTTCCGGTGACAATTGTCGACATCGACGAGCAGAGCCTGGCGGAACTCGGACAATGGCCCTGGGCGCGCACAACGCTGGCCGACATCCTCAACAACATCGCGCGGGCTGGCGGGATCGCGGTCGCGTTCGACGTCGTGTTCGCCGAGCCCGACCGTCTTTCGCCTGATCACTATGGCAAGACAATACGCGGACTGAGTGACACCGCACTCCAGGAACTCGCTGCCCTGCCGTCCACCGACAAGGCCATGAGCGATGCGATGCGAGGGATGCGCGTCGTCGTCGGTCAGGCCGGTGGCGTCAATTTCATAACGCCGGACCGCCCGGAACAGCCGCAGACCCCGGTCGCACTGCTTGGACCCGATCCGACAGGCTTCATGTTTGAATACCCGAAACTCTTGAGAAACATTCCGCTTCTGGAGGACGCCGCAATCGGAAAAGGGTTGTTTTCCATTTATCCGGATCCCGACGGCATTGTGCGGCGGGCAGCCCTGACGGTGGTCGTTGAAGGCAAGGTTCATCCCGCCCTCAGCGTGGAATTGCTGCGTGTCGCGACCGGTCAAAACGCCTTCGCGGTCAAGAGCGACGACGCCGGCATCAGTTCGGTCGTGGTTGGCGGTGTCGAGGTTCCAACCGACAGGAACGGCAGGATCTGGGTTCATTACACGCCGTCAAGCCCCGGCCGTTTTGTGTCCGCCGCCGACATTGCAGGCGGAACCTTCGATGTCTCCAAAATCCAGAACCACCTGATCCTGTTCGGCACCTCGGCAACCGGATTGCTGGACCTGAAGGCAACACCGGTCAACCCGGCAATGCCCGGTGTCGAAGTGCATGCGCAGATCCTTGAAAACATTCTCAGCCAGTCCTTTCTGACGCGTCCGAACTACGCGTTGGGCGCGGAACTTGTCGCCACAACGGTCCTGTCGCTGCTGACCATCCTGCTCGTTCCAATTCTCGGGGCCGTGCCGGTTCTGGTGTTCGGATTTGTGCTGGCCGCAAGCTGGGCGGCCGGCAGCTGGTACCTGTTTGCCAACGAAAATCTGCTCATCGACGCAGGATATCCGCTCTTCGCAAGCCTGAGCGTTTATCTCCTGCTCGTCTTCATCAACTACCGCAGAGAAGAAATCCAGCGGCAGGAAATCAGGTCCGCTTTTTCACAGTATCTCGCCCCGGACTATGTCGAGCAGATCGCACGAAACCCGGAGAACCTGACACTTGGCGGCGCGCGGCGCCGGACGACCGTTCTGTTTTCCGATGTGCGCAACTTCACCAACATTTCCGAGAGTTTCGCAAAGAACCCACAGGGCCTGACCAGCCTGATGAACCGCTTTCTGACGCCGCTGTCCAACGGCATCATGGAAAAGCGCGGGACCATCGACAAATACATGGGCGATGCGATCATGGCATTCTGGAACGCTCCGCTGGACGACGACAGTCAGGAAATCCACGCCTGCGAGGCGGCCCTGGTCATGGTCAAACGCATGCGTGCGCTCAACGAAGAGCGCAGGCAGGAAGCCCAGGCGGACGGACAAGAGTTCTTCCCGCTCACGATCGGGGTCGGCATCAACACCGGCGACTGTGTCGTGGGAAACATGGGTTCAGAGTTCCGCTTCGACTATTCGGTTCTGGGAGACTCCGTCAATCTCGCCTCGCGGCTTGAGGGGCAGACCAAGACATACGGTGTCACGATCCTGATCGGCAGCAACACGGCGGAACAGGTCAACGATCTGTTCGCGCTCGTTGAAGTCGATCTCATAAGGGTCAAGGGAAAGCATGAACCTGAACGCATTTACTGTCTCCTGGGAGACGTCGACCTTGCGCTGAACCGGACGTTCTCGGAGGCAAAGGCAGCGTTTGAGGACATGCTGAGCCACTACCGCGACCAGGACTGGGACGCTGCCCTGGCCCGGTGCCTTGAAATCTCCGAAGTCGAGTGCGGCGAACTGACCAGGCTCGCTGCGACCTTCCGTGCAAGGATCGAAAATTTCAAAAAAACGCCGCCCCCTGCAAACTGGGACGGCGTTTATGTTGCCGAGACAAAATAACGCTGAAATGAAATCAGGCGTTTTTCACGTTCTGTGTCTGGGTGCCAAGTTTTTCAATGCCGAGGCGCATGACCTCGCCGCCCTTCAGATAGACCGGCGGCTTTTGTCCCATGCCGACGCCCGGAGGTGTTCCCGTCGAGATCACATCGCCCGGCTGTAAACTCATGAAGCGGCTGCAATAGCTGATCAGGTGCGGGACTTTGTACACCATGGTTGAAGTGGAGCCGTTCTGGTACCGGTGGCCGTCAACTTCAAGCCACATGGCAAGCTGGTCGAAATCCCCGACCTCGTCCGGCGTCACGAGCCATGGCCCGAGCGGCCCGAACGTGTCGCTGCCCTTGCCCTTGTCCCAGGTTCCGGCACGGTGCAGTTGAAAGTCGCGCTCCGACACATCGTTGATGACGCAGAAACCGGCGACATGCTGCAGCGCATCCGCTTCCTCGATGTACTTGCCGCCTTTGCCGATCACGACGCCGAGTTCGACTTCCCAGTCCGTTTTCTCCGACCCGCGCGGGATCTCGACATCATCGTCCGGACCGACAATCGCGGAGGTCCATTTTCCGAAAACAACGGGCTCCGGCGGCACATCCAGTCCGGATTCGGCAGCATGATCGGCATAGTTCAGGCCGATGCAGATGAACTTGCCGACATTGCCGACACAAGGTCCGAGCCTGAGGTCCTCCTGCGGCTGGCCGGGAACGACGGGAAGGCTGCTCGCATCCAGACCCTTCAACTGCGCGACCTTTTCCGGCGAGAGATCGTCTCCGGAAATATCGGTCACATGTGCAGACAGGTCGCGCACGCGTCCGTCATCGTCGAGCAATCCGGGTTTTTCCTGCCCTGCCGGGCCGTAACGCAACAGTTTCATGTCTCAGTTCTCTCGTTTTGCCAGTGGTCTGCCGATCAACCGCAGCGAACGGTTGGAAGCGCCGGTTCATTCATAGGGGATGTACCGTGCCGCAAGAAGCCCGCATCGCCGCAATTCGGTACGTACTCGAAAGCACAGGGGCTATGCATCACGCGCCGTCGTTTTTTCAGATCGTAACGCCGCCATCGACAGCCAGCGCCTGCCCGGTCACGAATTGGCTTTCGTCGGAAAGCAGGTAAACCGCCATGGGTGTGATGTCTTCGACCTGTGCCAGGCGGCGCATCGGTTGCCTGGCGATAAAGTCCTTTTCAGCCTGTACCGGATCCGGGGCAGAAGCAATTCGGCCGCGTAGGGACGGTGTGTCGACCGTTCCCGGACAAAGCGCGTTGCAGCGAACGCCCTTGGTAACAAAATCGGCGGCGATGCCTTTGGTCAGACCGATCACCGCGGCTTTGGAAGCCCCGTAGAGCGTTCTGAACGGAAACCCCTTTATGGAACTGGCCATGGACGACATGTTGACGATCGATACCGAACCGGTCTTTTCCGCCTGACGCAGCATGCCCGGCAGGCAGGCGCGCGTCAGCTTCATCATGGCAGTCACATTCAGATCGAAACCGAGTTCCCAATCCTCGTCGCTCACGTCCAGCAAGGTGCCGTGATGCACCATGCCCGCGACATTGAACAGGCCGTCGAGATCGGGAAGAGAGGCGACGAACTCGTCGATCGCCGTGCCGTCTGTCACGTCGAGACCGTGGGTCTCGATCCCCTCAAGGCCTTCCAGCAGCGCAACGTTCTTGTCCGTTGCAATCACTTTCGCACCTTCCGCCGCGCAGGCGATCGCGCTTGCCCTTCCCATGCCCTGACCCGCTGCTGTGATCAGGATGTTCTTCCCTTCAAGACGCCTCACATGACTGCTCCAATTTGCCAGGGAACGAACTCGACACCGCCAAAGCCCAGCTCCTCGCTCTTCGTGTGTTCACCCGAGGCAACGCGGAGCAGCAATTCGAACAGTTCCTCGCCCTTTTGCTCGATTGTCACACCATCGGTGACGATGTCCCCGCAGTTGAGATCCATGTCACCGGACATGCGCAGGTACATTTCCGAATTTGTCGCCAGCTTGATGCAGGGCGTCGGCTTGTAGCCGGAGACCGAACCCCGGCCGGTGGTGAACACGACGAGATTTGACCCGGAGGCCACCTGCCCCGTCACCGAACACGGGTCGAAGCCGGGGCTGTCCATGAAGACGAAGCCCTTCCGGTCAACCTGTTCGGCAAATTCATAGACACCGGAGAGCGGGGCCGTTCCGCCCTTGGCAACCGCGCCGAGCGACTTTTCCAGGATCGTGGTCAGGCCACCGCGCTTGTTTCCGGGGCTTGGATTGTTGTCCATTTCACCGCCATGCCGGTTGGTGTATTCCTCCCACCACCGGATGCGCTGCATCAGCTTCTCGCCGATGTCCCTGGATTGCGCCCTGCGGGTCAAAAGATGTTCGGCGCCATATATTTCGGGTGTTTCCGACAGGATCGTCGTGCCGCCATGGCGCACCAGCAGATCCGAGGCATAACCGAGCGCCGGATTGGCGGTGATGCCGGAATACCCATCGGAGCCGCCACATTGCATGCCAACGGTGATATCGCTGATAGGAGCCGGGCTTCGCGCAACTTCATTTGCAAGAGCGGCGATGCCCTCCAGTTCCTCAAGGCCCTTTTCAATGGTCTTGCGGGTGCCGCCTTCATGTTGAATGGTCATGTAGCGCAAGGCACCGTCTGCCCGGATCGGACGGCCACCGACAAGATCGGAAATCTGCATCACCTCGCAACCGAGCCCGATCAGCAGAATGCCGCCGAAATTCGGATGCTGCGCATAACCCGACAATGTCCGGAACAGGGCCGCATAGCCTTCGTTCTCGCCCGACATGCCGCAACCGGTCCCGTGCACGATCGGCACCACGCCGTCCACGTTCGGAAACCGGTCGAGAAGCCCGTTTTTCTCCGCAGCTTCCGCGATGAACTGAGCCACCGATCCCGAGCAGTTCACCGAGGTGAGAATACCGATATAGTTGCGCGTGCCCGTGCGTCCGTCAGCGCGTTTGTATCCAAGAAATGTTCTTGAGTGATCGATCTCGGGCAGCGGTGTATTTTGCGACGCGAATTCATGGTTCTGGAGACTGTGGTCCTGCATCCCGAGATTGTGCGAATGCACGTGTTCTCCTGGCAGAATATCCGACTTCGCCTGGCCGATGACCTGGCCGTAGCGATAGACGTTGTCACCCTTGGCAATCGGGGCACAGGCAATCTTGTGACCGGGCTGGATCTGGCCCGCCAGGGCACGCGGCACACCCTCGATATCCGTTCCTGCAGAAAGCGGTTGCAAGGCGATGACGACATTGTCGTCGGACCTGAGCTTGATGAATCCGCTGCCGATCATACTGCGCCTCTCTCGCACCATTGGTCTTCAATTTGTTAGGCAACTTTGTATTCACGACCTATCTTGACTTGCAGATCTTGTCAACTAACATGTTAGTCGACAAGAGGCTAAAATGACAAATACCGACATCGATGCCGACCGGCTTCAGGACATCAATGCATTCGAAGGCTCGCTTGCGCAGAAGGTCTATCTGGCTTTGCAGGAAGCGATCCTGTCACTGCAGTTCCGGCCTGGCGAAGTGCTGCGCAAAGCCCCGATTTGCGAAAAACTCGGTGTCTCCCGATCGCCCGTGGCGGAGGCCATCGCACGGCTTGCAAACGAAGGCCTTGTTGATGTCATCCCTCAGTCCGGAACGCGCGTCGCCTATTTTTCAATGGAGGACATCCGCGAGGGATCGTTCCTGAGACAGGCGCTGGAGCTTGCGAGCGTCGCGAAAGTTGCATCGGACCGGACCGAGGACCAGTTCGCACAGATAAACCGGAACATGCGCCTGCAGACACTGCTGATTGAAGACGGCGACATCCTCGGGTTCTACCAGGCAGACGAGGCGTTTCACGAACTCCTGATGCTGTTCACCGGATACCCGAGACTGAAGGCGGTCGCCCGGCTGGTCTCCCTTCAGGTCACGCGGGCGCGCATGCTGCTTCTGCCGACGCCGGGTCGCGCCGTCGAAACCCTGGAAGAACACAGGGCCATCTTCGATGCCATTCAGAACCGGGACCCGGACGGCGCACAGGCTGCCCTGCGTCACCATCTCGGACAATTGATGCCGCGCATCGAAGCGCTGGCGAAAACCCGCCCCGAACTTTTCCAGTCCCGCTGATACAGGACCTCCGCATGAAAGTAACTGATACCACCTTGTTGAACGGCCGCACGCGGCGATCGGTTCCGCTGACGAAAATGGGCTTTGGTGGCGCACCGCTCGGCAATCTTTATCGCGAAGTCACTGACGACGACGCGCAGGCAGCGCTTCAGGCGGCTTTCGACGCCGGCATCCGCTATTTCGATACGGCACCCCAATACGGCCTCGGAATTTCCGAGAAACGGTTCGGCGAGGCGCTGGCAAGGTTCGGCCGGGACAATGTTCAGCTCTCCACGAAAATTGGCCGTCTTCTTCTCGACTGCGAACCACATGAAGTGACCCCGGAGGCCTTCGTCAACGTGCCGCAAAAACGGATCGTTTTCGACTACACCTATGACGGCGTCATGCGCAGCTATGAAGCCAGCCGCGAGCGCATCAACGTCTCAAACGCGGACATTCTGCTGGTGCATGATGTCTGCGTCTTTTCGCAAGGGTCACAGGAACAGAGCGACGCCAAGGTCAGGGAGCTGTTTGACGGCGGCGGCTACAGGGCCTTGTGCGAACTGAAGGACGCCGGGGACGTTGCCGCCATCGGCGCAGGCGTGAACGAGTGGCAGGTCTGCGAGAAACTGCTCGGCCTTGGTGATTTCGACGGGTTCCTGCTGGCGGGCCGCTACACGCTTCTGGAGCAGGAAGCGCTGGAAAGCTTTCTACCGCTCTGCGAAAAACGCGATGTCGGCATCATTTTGGGCGGACCCTACAATTCAGGCATACTTGCAACCGGCCCAGTCGAGGGTGCCAAGTATAACTATGCAGAAGCGCCGCCTGAGATCCTCGATCGTGTGCGGCGGATCGAGGCCGTCTGCAAATCACACGATACACCGCTGATTGCCGCCGCACTTCAATTCGTGCTCGGCCATCCGTGTGTCAAAACGGTCATCCCCGGTGCGGTAAGTGCTGCGGAGGTCAAAGCCAATGTCGAGGTTCTGGAAACACCGATCCCCGCTGGCCTGTGGTCGGACTTGAAGGCCGAAAAGCTGATACGTCCCGATTGCCCTTTGCCCTCGGAGAGCTAGCCATAATGCGCGGTCCCGCTAGAGACGTTCCCTCTCGGTCGGACGCGGGACCGCCGCTGCTTCGGAAAGCGGAAACCACTTCGCGAACCGTGCGCAAACGGCGCTTTCGCCGACCAGACTTATATCGTCGGACTTCAGCGCTGCGGGCAGCGGACGGTCTCCCATCCAGACTTCCATCATGGTCCGTGACCGCGACGTAACGTAAGCATTCACATCCTTGCCGGGATCCTGGTAACAAAGATCGACGTCGTCTCCGGCGCAAATCAGCCACCAGGTTCCGAATTCCTTCAGATCGGGAAACTGGAAACAGATGACTGTTTCGCCGTCCGGCAGCTGGTCAAGCACGAGATTGCGCTGAATGTCGAACATCAGGAAAGTTACATCCAGATCATCGTCATCCATTTCGTCCCGGGCCCAGCGCATGCCCCATACGGCCAGTGCCTGGACAACGGAGGACAGCTCCTTGCCGGCGGGCGTCAACCGGTAGTCATGCCCGCGCTGACCGCTGATCGGCCTTTTCACGATCACACCGGAGCCTTCCAGCTCCTTGAGGCGCTTGTTCAGGATGGTCGGTGAAATCCGGGGCAGACCGCGCTGCAGGCTGGAAAACCGGCTCGACCCGAGCAAGAGTTCGCGCACGATCAGCATCGACCAGGGATCGCCCAGTATCTCGGTCGCCTTTGCCACCGGACAGAACTGACCGTATTTCTTCATGCAGCGCCTCCTTCATATGGTCTAGAACAGGACACTTACCGCCCGATGCTCTAACTACGCAATACGTAGTTCGTTGCTACATCTGCGGAAGTATCGCAGCACACTGCCGATCCGTATCTGAAGTCTCATCAAAAACCACTTGCCGCAGCTGCGGCACCAGGCAGATGGAGACCTTCGATGAGACGCCCCGGACTGATGCTCTACGGCATCCTGTGTTACATCTTCTTCAACATCGCGTTCCTTTACATGGCCGGCTTCCTGCTCGGCATCGCGGTCCCGAAGGCGATCAATGACGGCGTGCCGTCCGATGTCACGGCATCACTCGCGATCAACGCGTTGCTTGTCTTCCTTTTCGGCTTCTTTCACAGCCTGATGGCGCGTCAGTGGTTCAAGGATCGATGGACAAGGCTTGTTTCCGTTGAAGCAGAGCGCAGCACCTTTGTGCTTCAGGCCGCCGCCTTCCTGTCCCTTCTCATGCTGTGCTGGAAGCCGATGCCCTCCGTAGTCTGGTCGGTTGACGGCGTCTGGGCCCTGGCAGCTTACGCCCTGTTTCTTAGCGGACTGGTCACGGTGCTGCTGTCCACCTTCCTGATCGATCACTGGGAGCTTTTCGGCTTGCGGCAGGTCTGGGCGGGCAACAACGGCACGCCGAACCCAAAACCCGTTTTCAAGACGCCGATGCTTTACAGGTTCGTACGCCACCCCATGCAGTTGGGTGTGATCATGGTCTTCTTCGCAACGCCGGTCATGACCGCCGGGCACCTGTTTTTCGCCGTGTCGATGACGGTCTACGTCTTCATCGGCCTCTATTTCGAGGAACGCTCTTTGGTGCGTGAATTCGGTGCGACCTACCGGGACTATCAACGGCGCGTACCGATGCTGTTTCCCAACCCCTTCCGGACGCTGCCGCGGCGCGCGCAGTCGGTCTGACCTTCATCGATCCGCATCCGCGAAAGTTCTTCGCTCAGGTTCTGAACAAGGACAAAGCGCAACCAGCCTACCAAGGATAAACCAATGACATCGCATGCCCTCAAAACTCCTGCCGTGGCACCCGATACCGAAAACACGCCAATCGTGGATTTCTGGATCGAAGTGATGGCTCCGAAGTTTCTGAAATACCGGCACATCCTTGTGGGTGGCCTGCGCCATCACAGTGCGGCGATCATTCCCGGCCTGCCCATCTGCAAGGGGGATCGTGTCCTCGACGTCGGCTGCGGGTTCGGCGATACCGCCATCGCGCTGGCCGGGCGGACAGGGGACAGGGGACATGTCCACGGCATCGATTGTGTACCCGCCTTTGTCGCCCAGTCATGGCATGCCGCCGAGCAGATGCTGATCGGCAACGTCAGCTTTGCTTGCCGTGACGCCGAAAAGCTCCTCCCAAGGGCTGAATTCGACTACGTTTTCGCACGGTTCGGGACAATGTTCTTTTCCAATCCCGTGGCAGGTTTGCGCAACATGCGCCAGGCACTGAAGCGCGGCGGCCGCATGACGCATATCGTGTGGCGTGACCGCGACGCGAATCCCTGGCTTTCTGCCGCACGGGAGGTTCTCTTGACCCATCTGCCCCAGCCAGACGCCAACGCGCCGTCCTGCGGTCCGGGACCGTTTTCCATGGCCGACGAAGCCGCAACGCGCGCCATCATGGAAGCGGCCGGGTTCCGGAACATCCGCTTTGAAAGGCTCGATGCGCAGGTTCTGGTCGGGCGCACCGTCGACGAAGCGATCGCCTTTCAACTCGCGCTCGGACCGGCCGGAGAGATTTTCAGAGTGGCGGGAGCGGAAGCCCTGGCAAAGAAGACCGAGATAGAAACCGATCTCCAGCGCCTGTTCGAAACTGTTCCCAAGGACGGGAGTGGACTTTGGATGGACAGTTCTTCATGGGTAATCCATGCGGATGCGGCGGAATGATCGCTGAACCGGCTCTTCGTGCGATGCCCGGTCGGCGTACGCAGACCCCGTCCGGATCATCCCCGCACTCACTCAGATCCGCCGGCCCGCCGTCAGGCCGTTGACCTTCTCGATGATGGACGCCGCATCGATCCCGAAATGCCTGTAGAGGTCGCCGATCGTGCCGGTCTGTCCGAAATGCTCGACACCGAGCGGAATCGTCTGATGACCTGCAACGCTGCCGAGCCAGGCGAGCGTTGCCGGATGACCGTCGATGACGGTGATCAGTCTGCAGTGGCGCGGCAGGCCCTCCATCAACCGCTCGATATGCGAAACGGCAGCAGCGTTCCCGCGCGACCGTGCCCGCTGCGCAGCGGTCCAGCCGGCGTTCAGCCTGTCGGCGGAGGTGACGGCCAGAACGCCGACATCGCGCCGGTTCCCTGCAAGCAATCCCGCGGCCTTGATGGCTTGCGGGGCGGCAACACCCTGATAGGCGATCACGACCTCGCAATTCGGACCGGGTTTGCGCATCCAGTAGGCTCCGTCAATCGCCCCCTGTCGGAAGTCCTCGTCGGCGCGTTTGACGGGTTGCTCGATCGGATTGGTCGACAGGCGCAGGTAAACCGAGCCACCGGTCTCGTCGCGCAGCCAGGTCCGCTCGTCCGGATCGCCTTCCCCTTCCCGCTGAAGATAGTCGAAAGCCCATTCCATGATCACGGCGAGTTCGTCGGCAAAGGCCGGTTCGAAGGCGGCAAGCCCATCCTGACTCATGCCGATCAGCGGCGTGCCGACGGACTGGTGCGCCCCGCCCTCTGGTGCGAGGGTCGCACCGGACGGCGTACCGACGATCATGAACCTGGCATCCTGATAGCAGGCATAGTTGAGGGCATCGAGCCCGCGGCAGACGAAGGGATCATAAACGGTTCCGATCGGGATAAGACGGCGTCCGAAAAGAGAATGCGACAGCCCGGCTGCGCCCAGGAGCAGGAACAGGTTCATTTCCGCAATGCCGAGCTCGATATGCTGACCTTCCGGCGTGAATTCCCACTTCGCTGTTGACGGAATGCGGTTTTCGATGAAGGCATCGGCCATGGCATGGCGGGCGAACAGTTTCCGCCGATTGACCCAGGGTCCAAGATTGGTGGTTCCAGTGACATCCGGCGAGGTCGTGACAATCCGTTCGGCGAGCCTGCTGTCCCCCTTTGACAGATCATCCAGCACCTTGCCGAAGGCCATCTGCGTGGAGATTTCACCGCCCGGCTGCAGCGCGATCCGGGGCACGTCGATGCGGGCATCGGAGTAGCGCCGCGTTCCCCTGGAAAAAAACGGAACCTGAGCGAGGAAAACCTTCAGGGCCTGAATGTCCTGAACTGTTGCGAACGGTTCCCATTCATCGCCCTCCGGCACACCCATATGCGCCTGCCACTCCCGCATCTGGGCCTTGTTCATCAGGCCGCCATGGTTGTCCTTGTGTCCCGCAATCGGTGTCCCCCATCCCTTGACGGTGTAGGCGAGAAAGCAGGTCGGACGGTCATGGTCGATCGCGGCAAACGCTTCCGCCATCGTCTGCGTGCAGTTCCCGCCCAGATTTTCCATCAGGTCGGCGAGGTCCGCATCGCTGCGCCGGTCGATCAAAGCGGTGACATCGCCCTGGTCGCCCAGATCGTCCATAAGCCGTTGCCGCCAGACGGCCCCGCCCATGAAGGTCAGGGCAGAATAGTCCTGGTTTGAACAGGCATCGATCCATTCGCGCAATCGCGCACCGCCCGGCTCGGCAAAGGCGGCGCGTTGCAGCGCGCCGTATTTCACGCGAACGACGTCCCAGCCGAAGGCGTCGAATGTTTTTTCCACCCTGTCGAACAGGCCTTCGCGAACGATGCCGTCAAGCGACTGCCGGTTATAGTCGATGATCCACCAGCAGTTTCTGAGATCATTTTTCCAACCTTCCTGCAGGGCCTCGTAGACATTGCCTTCATCGAGTTCTGCATCACCGACAAGGGCGATCATCCGGCCCACCGGGCGGTCCGGTGACCAGGATTTGGCGCTGATGTAGTCCTGAACCAGTGAGGCAAAGGACGTGATCGCAACGCCAAGACCGACCGAGCCCGTGGAGAAATCGACATCGTCAATGTCCTTGGTGCGCGACGGGTAGGACTGTACGCCACCGAAACCCCGGAAGTTCTCCATTTTCTCACGGGTCTGATTGCCCATCAGGTATTGGATTGCGTGAAAGACAGGCGACGCATGCGGCTTGACGGCAACGCGGTCCTCGGGCCTCAACGCGGAAAAATAGAGCGCAGTCATGATCGACACCATCGACGCCGAACTTGCCTGGTGACCACCTACCTTTATCCCGTCCACCTTCGGCCTGATGTGGTTCGCATGATGGATCATCCAGTGCGACAGCCAAAGCAGCCGCTGTTCGATTGTCTTCAGATGCTCGATGCCCATTGCCCGGTTCCCGATACGTTTGGATTTTGTGTCAATCTATCGCCGGCGCGTGACGGGATTCTTGCTATTTCATACGTCTATTGGGTAGATATTGGCGTCATTCATCAAAAAAAGGTCTCACTGTGGTGAAATCCACCAACCTGGACGCCTTCGATATCCAGATCCTGCGCGAACTGCGTCAGAACGGCAGAATCTCCCTTCAGGACCTGTCGGAACGCGTCGGCCTCAGCCCGACACCGGTTGCGCGCAGACTGCGTCAGCTGGAAGATGGCGGCATCGTCACAGGGTACTGTGCGCTCATCGACGAGGTCGCCCTCGGATATGAAGTCTCCGTCTTTGTCTCGGTGCAGCTGGACAAGCAGGTGGACATCACGCTGGACCAGTTCGAAACCGCGATCCAGACCTTTCCGGAAGTCGTGGACTGCTGGCTCATGACCGGAAACCGGGACTACCTCCTGCGCGTTGCAACGACCGGGCTCGCGGCATTCGAGACGTTCCTGACCGGGAAACTCACCAAGGTTCCGGGCGTTGCCAATATCGAGAGTTCGATCCCGCTGCGGCGCGTGAAATCGGGTGTCGCCCGCACGCCTTAGGCAAGGCCCTGTTGCAAGCACGTTGATCGGACATACATTCGGCGACGACGGACTATGGAAGATAGCGACCCATCCTTCGAGACAGCGCTTCGCGCTTCCTCAGGATGAGGACGTGCGGTCTCCCTGTCCGTCATTCCGGACAAGTGAGGCAGAGCCGAACGCCGATCCGGAAAGACGATGGAAAGAGGGCGCACACATTCGAATCACAGTCTGCGACATGCGAACGAAAAAGGGCCGGCTTCCGGGGAACCTGAAGCCGGCCAAGGCAAGCAGGAATAGCTGATGTGGGATCAGCCGATCCTTGCCGCGATGCTCTTTGTCTTGCAGTAGCTGACCAGGCCTTCCAGACCCTTCTCACGGCCAAAGCCCGACTTCTTGTTTCCACCGAACGGGACTTCGATCCCGCCGGCAAAATACTCGTTTATGTAGATCTGACCGGCATCGATCCCGCGGGCAAGCCGGTGCGCCTTCGCGAAGTCCGAAGTATAGATCCCAGCGACAAGGCCGTACTGGCAGTCATTGGCAAGCGCCAGAGCGTGGTCCGCATCGTCTGCAATCTGGACTGTCAGGACCGGCCCGAAGATTTCCTCGCGGGCGAGTTCATTATCTGCCGAAACGGCATCGACAATGGTCGGCTCGAAGAACCAGCCGCAACCCGTTGCCGGGTCTTCGGTAACGGAGCCCCCGGTAACAATATCTGACCCGTCGGCCCTGGCCCGGTCCAGAAAACCGTTGATCTTGCCAAGGTGCTCGGACGAATTCACCGGTCCGACATCCGGATTGCCGAGACCGTGCCCAAGCTTCAGGGCCTTGGTCCGCGCCACAAGCTCTGCAACGAAGTCGTCATGAATGCTCTTCTCGATCACCAGCCGCGAACCCGCAGAACAGATCTGCCCCGCGTTTTCATAGATCGCACCGAGCACACCGGAAACCGCCTGCTCCCGGTCGCAATCCGCCAGGACGACAACGGGAGACTTGCCGCCGAGTTCCAGGACGACGCGGGTGATGTCTTCCGCCGCCGCCTTCATCACGGTTCGGCCTGTCTGAACCGAGCCGGTGAAGGTGATGTGATCGACATCGGGATGCGCGGTCAGCGGCGCGCCGGTTTCTGCGCCCGTACCGGTCACGACGTTGCAGACACCTTCCGGCAAACCGGCCTTGAACAGGAGATCTGCCAGCAGCAACGCGGTAAAAGGCGTTTGTTCCGCAGGCTTTGCCACGATGGTGCACCCGGCCGCCAGCGCAGGTGCAAACCCGCGTGCGGCCGTTGAGATCGGGAAGTTCCAGGGAATGATATGGGCCGTCACGCCGACCGGTTCATGGATCGTGTAGCCGACATAATCCGGACCGAGCGGAAAACTGTCGCCTTGCAGCTTGTCGCAGGCCCCGGCGTAATATTCGAAGGCGCGCGCCGCCCCGCGAACGTCGCCCATTGCTTCTTGCAACGCCTTGCCACTGTCCAGCGTTTCCACCACGGCAAGCAGATCCAGGTTCTCAAGGATTAGCGCGGATGCCCGCTGCAGGATGCGCGAGCGTTCAACAGGGGCTGTGTCGCGCCAGACCGTGTCGAATGCCCGGCGCGACGAGGCAACGGCCTGGTCGATATCCTCTTTCGTTCCGGCCGTGAAGCGCGCGAATGGCGTGGCGGAGCCCGGATCGAAACTCTCCATGGTCCGGTTATGCGCCGGCTGCGAGAACGCCCCGTCGATAAAGTGCCCGGCAGGCAGCAAGCCAAGCGTCCCGGTGCTCCTGTACTCCGCGATCAAGTCGTTTGCTTTTGACATGTCAGCTCTCCCGGGAACTGATCTTGTAGGTGGATTTCGCAAGCCACTCCGGATTGATCTCCACACCCCATCCCGGTGCATCCGTCACCGTCGCGTGGCCATCCGTGATCGTGTAGGGCGAGGAAAAGTAAAGGTCGGTCTGCCAGGGATAATAGTCTTCCTGCTCGATCGAGAACTCGAGATACTTGCCGGCATTCGGAATTGCCCTGAGCAGATGCATGGTGAACAGGGTCACCAGCGACAGGTTGGCTGCGTGCGGCGTACACGGTATGCCCGCCTGATCGGCCATCTCGGCCACCTGCATGGTGCGCAGCATACCGCCGAGATAACAGACATCCGGCTGGATGATGTCGACAACCCGCTGGTCGATCATGCGCTGCCAGTCGACCAGAGAGCAATCCTGCTCCCCGCCCGTCACATCGATCTCAAGCGCCTCGCTCACCTGCTTGGTCTGGTCGTAATGCCAGTAGGGACACGGCTCCTCGTAATGCGAAATGCCATTGTCCTGAAGGAAATGGCCGATCTCGATGGCCTTTTGCGGCGAATAGCAGGAATTGGCATCGACAAGAAGCGCGGTCTCGTCGGAAAAGGCCCGGCGCATTGTCGGAACGATCTCTTCCGTCCGGCCCGGCCATTCGTCCTGATCGCGCCCGCATTCCGCACCGATCCGGAACTTGAAGGCTGTGAAGCCGAAATCGTCCTGCTGCTTTTTCAGACGGTCGGCCTCATCCTGCGCCGTGATGTCCCGCTTCATCGACGAGCCGTAGGCACGGACCCTGCCCGGTGTTCCGCCGAGAAGCTCACAGACCGGTTTGCCTTCCAGCTTGCCTCTGAGATCGAACAGTGCGGTGTCGAGCCCGCCCATGGCCCGGCGCAGATAGGAGCCCGGGAACTTGTGCTCCCTGTCCGGAATGATGTCCATCAGGCGCGCAATGTCGAACGCATCTTCCCCCAGTGCATAAGGAGCAACCTGGCGATGCACCACTTCGGCGGTGATATCGGCATAGTACGGCGCAACCTGCCCCCACCCGGCGGCTCCGCTGTCCGCCGTTACCCGGACAAAGCAGACGAATTCGTCTGTAAATGTTTCTATCGATTGGATTTTCATAGTTGCATCAGGCTCTTGCGGCAGAGGTCTCCGCGGGAAAAACTTGGGTCTCTCCGAGCTAACCTACGCATAATTGGACTTGATTTAAGGTCCGTTTTGCTGAAAGTCTCATACCAATTGGGAGGGAAGCATGAAACGGCACGCCGGTGCGGTGCTGTCATCCATCAAGATCGACAAGTCCGCGGAAAAGAAAATCTCGATCCAGCTCTACATGTCCCTGCGCGATCTGCTTCTGGCGGGCGCGCTGACACCGGGTGAAAGATTGCCCGCGACCCGAACCCTGGCACAGGAAATAGGGGTCTCGCGCACCACGGTGATCGACGCGATCGACCGGCTGATCTCCGAGGGCCTCCTGGAAGCGCGGGTTGGGTCCGGAACGTTTGTCAGCGAAGCTTTGAATGCCCGGCTGGCCCCGAAACCGACCGCGGCGGCAGATAACATCGTTCCGGTCGTCCCGCGCCTGTCGCATGCGTCCCGGCACGCAATCCCGGATTTTGCCCCCCGTGCGCGTCTGCCGCACAGGTCCGAAGCCTTTGTGACGGCCCTACCGGCGCTGGACGCCTTTCCCATGGCGCAATGGGCAAAACTGTCGGCGCGCCACTGGCGCAAGGAGCGCGACCACGTCACAGGCTACGGCGAACCATCCGGATATCCGGGTCTCAGGAATGCGATTGCGCGCCAGCTCAATGCCTCGCGCGGCATCAAGTGCGCGCCGGAGCAGATCTTCATCACCAACGGCGCCCAGCGCGCCTTTTCACTCGTCGGCGGCATGCTGGTCAATCCGGGCGAACCGATCTGGTTTGAAAACCCCGGCGCGATCGGTGCGCGCAATGCCTTTGTCGCGATCGGCGCGTCCCCTGTACCGGTTACGGTCGACGAGGATGGTCTGTGCATCGAAGACGGCTTGTCGAAAGCCCCGCACTTCCGCCTCGCCTTCGTCACCCCGTCGCACCAGCAACCGCTCGGGCATGTCATGAGCCTGTCCCGGCGGCTTGCGCTTTTGAAGGCGGCCAACGATGCCGACGCGATGATCGTGGAAGACGACTATGACGGTGAATTCTACTACGGCGATCAGCCGCCGCCGACGCTCAAGAGCATCGATACGCACGGGCGGGTCATCTATGTCGGCACCTTTTCCAAATCCCTGTTTCCCGCTCTCAGGCTTGGCTTCGTCCTTGTCCCCGAACCCCTGGTGGAGAGCTTTGAGCGCGTCTGCCAGACCTGGCTCGCCGGTGTGCCTACCGTCACCCAGGCGATCGTTGCCGACTTCATGGACGAGGGTATGTTCGCCACCCATATCCGCACCATGCGCCAGCTCTACCGGGAGCGTCACGACGCACTGATGGAGGAAGCCCGAAGACTGGCGGGCAAGATCGATCTTCAGCCGACAAGAAGCGGCTTTCACGCCGTTGGACTCGTGCACCCGTCCCTTGACGAGAACCTGATTGTGGCGAAAGCTGCCGAAGAAGGCATCACCACGGTGCCCCTGTCCCGCTACGCGCTTGCCCCGATCTCACAACGCGGTCTCGTGCTCGGCTTTGGCAGCACCAACCCTGACGAAATCCGAAAAGGCATCGACATACTTGAGAAAATTGTCACGACCGGCCATTGTGAAAGACTGTCTGCCTGATGAATTGGACTGCTAAATTATCCGCAATGGCTATATTTAACAGGCCAATCCACTTCTAACCTTTGTTTTCGCTTTTTTTGCTGTGCGCAGTCATGGAGGAAGTCATGCATTTCAAATCAACTCTAGCTGGCCTTTTGGCGGCAACCATGCTCGCCGGTGCCGGATCGGCACAGGCCGAGACGCTTCGCCTGTTGACCTGGGGCTCCTATGCGCCGGATGAACTGATTGAGAAGTTCGAGGCGGAATATCCGGATATCGACGTCGAGGTGACCTTTTCCAACAACGAGGAAATGATCGCAAAGCTGCGCGCCACCGGTGGTGCCGGTTTCGACCTCGCACAGCCCAGCCATGACCGCATCTATGCAGCCCAGCTGGAATACGACATCTACAAACCGCTCGACCTTTCCAAGATCGACACGTCCGTGATGGAGGCAAAGCTCCTGGATGGCGTGAAGGCCAACACCACGATCGAGGGCGAAGTCTATGCCGTTCCGCACCAGTGGGGCACCTCGGGCCTCATGGCCGACAAGACCAAGGCTCCCGGGCTGAAAAGCTGGGCTGACCTCTGCAATCCGGAATACAAGGGCAAGACCTCCATGCGCCTGAAGCGCACGATCCTGCTCGGCACCGCGTTCTCCATGGGTGAAGACCCGTTCGCAGCCTATTCCGACCTTGAGAAATATCAGGGCATCCTCGACAAGGTTGCGGACAAGCTGATCGAGTGCAAGGACAACATCAAGGCCTACTGGAAGGGCGGCGACGACCTCTCCGCCATGATGCTCTCGGGTGAAATCGTCGGTTCCGAAACCTGGGATTCAACGGCCTACAAACTGTTCGACCAGAATGAAAACATCGTTTTCGTGCCGCCGGCGGAAGGCGCGCTTGCCTGGATCGACACCTTCGCGCTGCCGCGCAAGGCCAAGGCGGACGATGCTGCCTACAAGTGGATCAACTTCGTGCTTCGCCCGGAAAACGTCACGCTGATGTCTGCCAGCACCGGTGCCATCGCAGCTGTCCAGGGTGGTCAGGACCTGTTGCCGGAAGACAAGAAGGCAGCGGTCAACGCGGCCTTCACCAAGGAAGACATCGACAACCTGAAATTCTTCGCCAACATTCCTCCGGGAGTGGAAGACATGGAAGGCAAGACGCTTGAAAAGATCAAGGCGGCGACAGGCGGCTGATGATCGCGGGGCAGTCCCGTCTGCCCTTCAATGAAAAGAGCTAGGCTCCACAAAAAGGGGGATATCGCGCAAAACCGGTATCCCCCTACTTTCTGACTTTGCAGCTGGCGTGCCCTGATGACAGACACTTCCCCCTACGATCTCGAAGCCCTCGGCGTCTCCAAGAATTTCGGCTCCTTCAGCGCGGTCAAGGAGG
Source organism: Roseibium sp. MMSF_3412 (assembly GCF_030733265.1). Lineage (GTDB taxonomy): Bacteria > Pseudomonadota > Alphaproteobacteria > Rhizobiales > Stappiaceae > Roseibium. The sequence goes on from NZ_JASHJI010000002.1 coordinate 504,751, forward strand.
TCTCGTTCGACATTCCGAGCGGATCGTTCTTTTCCATTCTGGGTCCGTCCGGTTGCGGCAAGACCACCCTCATGCGCATGATTGCCGGCTTCGAGGAGCCCAGCGGCGGCGATATCAGGATCAAGGGCAAGTCGGTTCTGGGAACCCCGCCCAACCGGCGCAACGTCAAGATGGTGTTTCAGCACCTTGCCCTGTTCCCCATGATGAATGTCTACGAGAACATCGCCTACGGCCTCAGATGCAACGGGGTCGGCGCTGCCGATATCAAGCGCAAGGTGCAGGATGTCCTTGAACGCATCGCGCTGCCCGATGTCGGCGAGCGGGAAATACATCAGCTGTCCGGCGGACAGAAACAGCGCATTGCCATTGCCCGCTGCATGGTTCTGGACCCGGATGTTCTCCTGCTCGACGAACCGCTCGGCGCGCTCGACCTGAAGCTGCGCGAGGCCATGAAGATCGAACTGAAACTGCTGCAGCACCAGTTCAACACCACGTTCGTTTACATCACGCACGACCAGTCCGAAGCCCTGGTGATGTCGGACAATGTCGCCATCATGAACCAGGGCGAATTCGAGCAGATCGGCACGCCGCAGGAGCTTTATCACCATCCGAAGACCGCGTTCGTTGCGGGCTTTGTCGGCGACAGCAACCGCTGGTCTGGCGTGGTCAAGGCAAGTGACGCAACGGGTGGCAAGGTGGAAACCGAACAGGGCCTGCCGATGAGCTTTTCCTCCGCCGGCGAAGCCGCCATTCAGGAAGGTTCGAAAGTCAATATCTTCGTGCGCCCCGAATTCATCAGGACGGTTCGGGCTGGCGATGCCGATCAGCTGGCCGAGACAGGCGACAACAGGATGGATGGCATCGTCGACAGCCTGCTTTTCAACGGTGCGAACAGCCGCATTCTTGTGCGCACCGGAAGCGGTGAGCTGGTCGAGGCGGACGTGACCCTGACCGGCGACAACGACCTGAAACCGGGAGAGGACGTGCATCTCGTCTGGTCCGCGAAGCAGGCCATGTGCTTCGCCGAACAGGGGACCGCGTGATGCAGAACAAGGACATCAAGCGCCTGTCGCTCATCTTGCTGTTTGCGCCCTTTGCGCTCTGGATCATCCTTTTGATCATGCTGCCGCATATCGGCATGGTGATCCTGTCGCTCAAGGAGAAGGTGGCCCCGCGCGTCTATCAGTACAGTTTCGCCAACTACCTGGAATTCATCAACGAACCGATTTACTGGAACACGCTTCTGCGCACCGGGTCGATGTCGTTGCTGGTGACGGCACTGGCGCTGCTGATCGGATTTCCGATCGCCTACTACATCGCCAAGATCGCCGGTCCGCGCTCCCGCGGCGGCCTGTTTCTCCTGTGCCTCATTCCGCTCTGGGTCAGCGACCTGATCCGTGCCTTCGGCTGGATCCTGCTCCTGCGCGAAACGGGCGTCATCTCGAATTTCCTGCTCTGGACCGGCCTTGTCGGTGCCCCGGTCGAGTTTCTCTATAATGACGTTGCCGTCATCATCGGCCTGACCTACACCGTGATCCTGTTCATGATCGTGCCGTTGGTCTCCACGCTGGACGGTATGGACAACTCGATGATCGAGGCGGGCTACAACCTCGGCGGCAACGGCTTCACGGTGCTGCGCCGGATCATCATTCCCTACGCCATGCCGGGCATCGTCGCCGGCTGCATCGTGACCTTCATGCTGACGGCCGGGTCCTACCTGACCCCGATCCTGCTCGGCGGCAAGAACTCGAGCTGGTTCACCGAGCAGATCTACAACCAGTTCATCACCCGCTTCAACTGGGAGGGCGGCGCCGCATTCGGCATGCTGCTCCTGTTGTTTACGTCACTCGTCATCTGGCTCGGTCTGAAACTGAGCGGACAGACGCTGGCCAACACCGTGGCCAAGAGCTAAGGAGGACGATCATGCTTGCGCAGAACAAGACCACGCCCTTCCTCATCGGTTACCGGCTCTACGTCATCGCCTTTTTCATTTTCCTGGCGGCCCCGCTGATCTCTGCGGGCGCGTTCGCCTTTAACGACAGCCTGTTCCCTGCCCTGCCCTGGCAGGGCTTCACGCTCGACTGGTTCTTCGGCGACACGGAACCGAAACTGGGCATGTTCCACGACCGGCGTCTGCTGCAGGGCCTCTATTACTCCTTCGTCATTGCGATCTTCGTTGCCGCGCTGTCCGTTTTCGTCGGCACCACAAATGCATTCCTGTTTGTCAGGGGCGAGTTTCCGGGCAAGAATTTCTTCTACATCCTGATGGTCGTGCCGCTGGTGATCCCGGGCGTGATCCTGGGCATCTCCATCCTGGTCCTGGCAAGCGACACCGCCAATCTTTTCGAAGACCGCTTCGACCTGGAGCTTGAATTCCTGCGCCCGGGCCTTCTGCTTGTCGTGCTCGGGCAATTCTCCTTCATTGCCACGATCACCTCTCTGGTCATCACCGCTAGGCTGAAGAAATTCGACGACACGATGGAAGAAGCGGCCTTCAATCTCGGTGCATCCCGCGCCCGCGTTCTGCGCACGATCACGCTGCCGTTTCTGCGTCCTGCAATGATCGCCGCCGGGATCGTCGCCTTCCTGGTCTCCTTCGAGAACTTCAACACCACGCTGTTCCTCGTCGGCTCGGAGGCGCCGCTCACCATCACCATGTATGACCGCATGGCAAAGGTCGGGTCCACACCCGTGCTGAATGCGGTCTCCTTCTTCCTGATGGTCGGATCCGGATTGCTGGCGCTCTTGTCGATCGTGGTTCAGCGCGACAAGTCGTCCGGTTAGGGTATTTTGGGCAGGTAGATGAGCGAATTCGACTTTGTCATTGTCGGCGCCGGTTCCGCCGGATCGGTCGTTGCCGACCGGCTCTCGGCAGACGGGAAATACTCCGTCTGTGTCCTTGAGGCGGGCGGGTCCGACCTGAATTTCTGGATCTGGATGCCGATCGGCTACGGCAAGGCGTTCTATAACCGGCACATCAACTGGATGTACCACACGGAACCCGATCCGGGTCTCAACAATCGCCCCGGCTACTGGCCGCGCGGAAAGGTTCTGGGCGGGTCAAGCTCCATCAATGCGATGGTCTATATCCGCGGCCAGCATGCCGACTTCGACGACTGGAAGGCAATGGGCAACCCCGGATGGGGCTGGGAGGATGTGCTCCCCGTCTTCCGGCGTTCCGAAACCAATGACGCGGGCGCCTGCGATTTTCGTGGCGGCAACGGGCCGCTTCATGTGTCCAGCATGAACCGGGATGTCCATCCCCTTTGCGCGAACTTTCTCGACGCCGCCGTTGAAGCAGGCTTCAATCGCAATGCCGATTTCAACGGGGCCGATCAGGAAGGCGTCGGGCTTTACCAGATTACGGCGAAGGACGGGTTCCGGATGTCGACAGCGCGTGCATTCCTTGCCCCCGCCCGCAAGCGCGCGAATGTGGAAGTGATCACCGGGGCCCACACCACGCGTCTGATCGTCGAGGACGGGCGGGTCGCAGGCGCGGTTTACAGCCGCAATGGCACCGAGTTGACCGTAAAGGCACGGCGCGAGGTCATCCTCAGCGCAGGCGCGGTCAATTCTCCGCAAATCCTGATGCTGTCCGGAATCGGCGACGGCGCCGAGTTGCAGGCAAAGGGCATCGACACGCGCCTTCACCGGCCCGCGGTCGGCAGGAACCTTCAGGACCACCTCGGGCACGACTATCTCTACCGCTCCAAACTCCCGACCCTCAACCAGCAGCTCTATCCCTGGTGGGGCAAGCTGCTCCAGGGCATGCGTTACGTTCTGACACGGCGCGGCCCGCTGTCGCTCAGCGTCAATCAGGCGGGCGGGTTTGTGAAAAGCAACCCGGACACGCTGCGCCCGAACATGCAGCTTTACTTCTCCCCGGTCAGCTACACCAAGGCCCCGAAAGGCAAGCGTCCGCTCATGAACCCGGACCCGTTTCCCGGCTTTCTGCTGGGCATGCAGCCGACCCGGCCGACAAGCCGCGGCCACATCACGCTGCGCTCCGGCGATCCTTTCGACACGCCGGAAATTCACCCGAATTCCCTCAGCACCAAACATGATCTCACCGAAATGATCGAGGGGTGCAGGCTCATGCGGCGAATTTCGGAAAGCCCCGCCTTGCAGGAAATCATCGAGGAGGAAATCAGTCCGGGTCCCGCAGTTCAGACCGATGAGGAGATCCTTGAGGATGTGCGCAATCGCTGTTCCACGGTTTTCCACCCGGTCAGCACCTGCCGCATGGGTCCGGACGAGACCGAAAACGTGGTTGACCACAGGCTGAAGGTCTACGGCATTGAGGGCTTGCGCATTGTCGATGCCTCGATTTTTCCGACGGTCACCTCCGGCAACACCAATGCACCCACGATCATGGTCGGCGAAAAGGGGTCGGACATGATCCTGGAAGACACGCGGGCGGCATAGCGGGGAAAGATGCAATCAGACCTCTTCACCGAAGGCCACAAGACGACACCGTACTGGCAGGATATCGCCCCGCGTGTCGACCTTCCCGGGATCCAGTTGCCCGGCGAGGTGGACGTTCTCGTGGTCGGTGCCGGCTACACCGGTCTCAATGCCGCGCTTCAAACCGCGAGCGAGGGCGTTGGCACCCTCGTTCTCGATGCCGAACAGCCCGGCTGGGGCTGTTCCATGCGCAATGGCGGCCAGCTTTCCACGAGCCTCAAACCGTCCTTCTCCGCACTGTCGAAAAAGTACGGGCCCGACCTTGCAACGGACCTCTGCCGGGAAGGACAGGCATCGCTCGACTACATGCATGAACTGTCGGCCAATGCCGATCTTGATCTCGGATTGCGGGAGGTCGGGCGCTTTCACGGCGCGCACAAGCCTCACCTCTATGAGGCGCTTGCGCGCGACTGCGAAGCCGGCCATCCCGTATGGAAGACCGATGCCTTCATGGTGCCGAAGAGCGAACTGGCGTCCGAGCTTGGAACCGATGCCTACCATGGCGGCATGGTTCTTCCCCGCCATTGCAGCATCGACGTTTCGAAGTACCTGCCCTCGCTTCTGCGCAAGGTGGTCGCCGCAGGCGCTGCGGTCAAAGGCGGATGCCGCGCATTGTCGCTGGAAAGGGACGGCAGTGGTTTCAAGGTCACGACGACCGCAGGCACCTGCAAGGCTGGCAAGGTTATCCTGGCGACAAACGGGTATTCAGGTCCGCTGTCCCCCTGGCATCAGCGCAGGGTGATCCCGATCGGGTCCTATGTCATCGCGACGGAGGAAATCCCGACGGACCTGATCGACCGGCTGTTTCCGACAGACCGGGTGCTCTCCGACACGCGCAAGCTCGTCTACTACTACCGACTGTCCCCGGACCGGAAACGCGTGCTCTTCGGTGGACGGGTTTCCTTGAGCGAGACCGACCCGCTGAAGAGCGCAGCAAAGCTGCACCGGGACATGGCTGCACTTTTTCCTGACCTTGCAACGATCCGTCTCAGCCACACCTGGATGGGGTTTGTCGGATACACCTTCGACACGCTTGCCCATTGCGGAGAAGACAATGGCCTTTACTTCGCGGCCGGATATTGCGGATCGGGCGTCGGCATGGCCAGCTATCTCGGAATGCGCATGGGCCGGAAGGCCGCCGGTCTTGAAACGGCACCCTCGGCATTCGAGCGCATCACCTACCCGACGCGCCCGCTCTATACCGGAAACCCCTGGTTCCTGGCCCCCTCGGTTCTGGTCTACCGCTTCAGGGACCGCCTTGGCATCTGACGCCTGGGTGCTGCGGGCCACAATGGCCAGTGGAATCAGGCAAGAGACAGGTCCAACGGCGACGAAACAAATGGTCCAGCGTATCGGAGATGATCAGGCGCGAATGGTGTTGCGATGCCGGGAAGGACCGGATTGGGGCCGTGAGGGACTGTCGGGTTCTGGCGGTTAGATAAGAAAAACAGACATCTGTGTCTAATCGTTTTGCGGGCATTGCCGGCCCTGAGCGGACCTTAGTGCCGCTTGCAGCGAATGACTGTAACGAGCCCTAAGTTCAATTCTCTGCACCGTTGATCAATGCCCGAAGTGCAGACAAAGCTGCCATTGATTGTTCAATACAATGGGCAATCTAACGATTTGGTCGCAGCGTTCTCTGAGAAAGCCACTACCACACCTTCTTCACTTTTTGGGTTGTGCTTTTGCTCCCAAGGGGTGTCTCATACAAATTGTAATGTGATCATTGGATCTTAGCCGTGTTCGACGCGTCGACATACCTCGCGATAACATCGATTGCAGTCATCGGTACTGTTCACGTCTTCTGCGTGTCATTTTACCGGAGATTCCCCGCCCTAGCAGGCTGGCTTTCTGATTTTTCTTCTGGGATCGGACTTGGCTATGCATTCCTTTTCTTGCTGCCAAAGATCGGTGAATTGTCCGACGGTCTGGCCGCAAGCGGGAAATGGGAAAACTCGCTGTTCGGTTATTCCCTCCTAGGTTTTCTCATTTACTACTTGCTGGAAGCCAACCGCGACATGGGGGCCGACAACAGATTGTCGCTCGGCTTGGACACAGCGGCCCTCGGAACCTATAACTGCTTGCTTGCCGTTACAGTCATGCAAGCGACAGCAACATCGCCCGAGCTGTACGTCATTGGAACTTTGGCCTATTCGCTGCACTTATTCGGCGTGAATATTTATCTCTATAAAACCCACCCCGGGCACATGTCCGGGTGGCTACGCGTTTACTTTGTCGCGTCGCTTGCAGTCGGCATATTGATCGGTCTTAATGCAGACAAAAGTAGCATGATCTATTCAATCGCGACTGGGTTGACAGGAGGCGTGATTATAGCCCTGTCTCTTCGGGTTAAACTGCCCAACCGCTCGTCAATGAATACAAAGGCCCTTTTGATTGGTGTGGTATTCGCTGCGTTCGCAGTCGTTGTAACCCGGTACTGATCCGAGGACACTATTGGGCCCATCATTAGGTTAAGCCGTGCCATTTGGCTGTGCCTTAGAGACTAAGGCGCTTTGAATTTCATTTGCTCAAAGTCTCTGCAATTCCTTTCATCGCAACCATAGAGTCTAGGTACATAGGCGTGTTCTGAACATCTGGCTGGCTTGAAAGCTTCACTATAACCACATTGGCTTTCTGGTTCGCATATAATAGCTGCCCATAGACACCAATACCGTAGAACGCACCGTTTTCTCTATCTTTCACCCAGACTTGATTCCGGTAGTGGAAGCCTTCAAACACCTCTGCGTATGCACTTTTCTCATAAGCTGCGATCACATCGTCATTTGCTTGAATCGTGTCAGCTATCCAATCTGGAGGAATAACTTGAGTGTCGTTAACTTTACCGTTGTCCAGCATCATTACGCCAAATCGCAATAGGTCACGAGAGCTGGTGAACAACCCACCACTGGTTTGCACAATCCTTTTGGGCCCTAGTTCGCTGTATGCAGGGTCCTGAGCACCGATGTCCTGCCACAATTCGGCCAGCACATCCAAATAGCTCTCGCCAGTTGCCGACTCGATAACCATACCAAGTAGTGCAGATAGAACTGAACGGTAACTATATACCTCACCGTCTTCTACCAAAGTCTCGCGATCACTAAGGGAGATCATGTACTCTTTAACGCCAGACTCAGTATCACAAATTTCGACTTTTTCTGAGAGGTCCTGACCAAAGGCACAGAACAGATCACCAGCATCGTCTAAGTAACCGCTAGAGGCATCTTTCCAATCAACAGCAGCAGTCATATCAAGTAGATGTCTAACCGTTGTATTTTTGAATGCTGGACCTTCTAACTCAGGCAGGTATTCGATGATCAACTTTTTAGGATCTAATTTTCCTGCCTCAACTGCTAGTCCAGCTGCCATACCCAACACTGTCTTAGTGATCGAGTGAATGCGGTGAGACGTGTCGGCTCTCATTCCATTGAAATACTGTTCAGCAACCAATTTGCCGTCGTGATAAATCAAAAAACTATCGGTATGCGTTTGATGCAACCAATTGCTGATATTCTGTTCTTCATTGTTGCTAGCCAAAAAAACAAAATTCTCAAGCTCAGTTGGGTATGGGGCTTTTTCCAAAGTACGCACCCAATCTGACGGTGGAACTCGTGCCAATTCGCCAAAAACATTTGTGCCTTCAAATATCCAAGGGCTTCTATCTACAGACTCAACGGTTTCATCCCAGAAATAACCAGCCTCAGCGCTTGCTAGTTGTGTAGAAGCAGTAAATACCGCACCGAAGGCCAAAAGAGCGATAGCAATAGCGGAAGTCACTAACAGGTTGTTTGCATTTCTTTTCATTTTCAGGGATCTCCGCCCAGCTATAAGATTTCTAAGCAATCCAGCCATGCTTCAGCTCTGGTGTCTAGCCCCTCGTGCTTGGGCCGGCACTGTCAGACGACAGCGAACTAGTCTCGGGTAGGACAGCTTAGTAGTTGCAAGCGACGGATTGCAGATACTGTGCGTTAGTCGCCTCGAGCAATGCCCGCTTCGTACGCATCTCGGAGGATGTAAAGCTCGTAATGAAGGTCCGTCTCGGGCGGAGGCCGGTCATCAGAAACCGACGAATCTAAGGAGGCTTTGTCCGCATTGCGGATTTTGGCGCTTGATGAGGCGAACGTCCGCTCATCGCCCGAATTGGTCATTGAAGCCTCGCGCAGCGATGGTCAGCTCTCCGGATCAGACCAAATACCGTCAGACGTCCGACTTGCGGCCGCTAACCGGACTTGCCGCTTATAACCAAGACAGGTCCATCAAGTATGCGTCCGTGAGGGGGTGAGCGGGCTTGGGTCTGTCAGACAAACAAAGCGGGCACTGGCATAAGGGCGTTGGCCGACCGTTTCGTCCCACGATCCGGAATTTCCCCCGAGACGAACCACCTGCGCCAGCCAAACGCAACCGGGACGGTTCCAAGAAGAGCGCGGCAGGGATTGCGAAACCGTGGGTGCCTTGGTCCGTTTGGCGCTCTGGCTGTTTGACGCGCTTTTGGATACTCGGCTTGAAAGGTGAGCAAATCGGCTGCAGCATCACAAGAGAACATTCCAATTGTGGAATGGCGGCGAATTCTGGGTGATGTCAGTTTGGAAAGGTCAAGATGAACGTTCTGCCAGAGAGGTTTTTGAGAGATCTTCTCACGCTCCGTTCCTTCGGTGCGAGTGGAGTGGGCAAGGGAGTGGTGCGTCCGGCATTTTCCGAACCGGACGTGGCTGCCAGAAAGTGGCTGATCAAACAGTTGGAGGCGGCGGGTCTGTCCCCGCATGTGGATCCTGCGGGCAACGTCTTTGGCCTGACCGATGCTCCATCCATGCTCTTGGGGTCTCACTCCGATACCCAACCCGAGGGAGGCTGGCTGGATGGCGCCCTGGGTGTCATCGTCGCACTGGAGATCGCACGTGCTGCGAAAGAGGCAGGTGGTCCACCGGTGTCAGTCGTGAACTTTCAGGATGAAGAAGGGCGGTTTGGCTCGCTGACCGGATCCAGCATTTATTCAGGCATGACAACACTTGCCGAGGCCGACGCATTCACCGACATGACCGGCGTCTCTTTCCGCGATGCCAGGTCTTCAATGGCGGATCTTGCGGGGGAATTCGTGCCACAGAACCGGTTCCTGGGTTTCATTGAGTTACATATTGAACAGGGCAGCACGCTGCACGACGCGGGCGAGGCAATTGGCGTTGTCACAGATATTGTCGGATCGCGCCAACTCCAAGTCACCCTGACAGGTCAGCAAAATCACGCTGGCACAACGCTGATGCACCAGCGAAAAGATGCGTTCCAGGCGCTGTCGGCATTCAACGCCGCGCTAAACGACCGCCTTCGAAACATTGTCACACCCCGCACAGTCTGGACGATTGGCCGGGTACAGCTGCGGCCCAATGCCCCCTCCATTGTGCCCGGTGAAGTGGTGTTCGACGTGCAATGGCGCGATGTTGATGACGATCGGCTGGCCCGGATGGAAACTCTTGTTCGCGATCTTGTTGCCGAAATCGCCGGTGACCATGAAATGCAGGCTGAAATCGTGCCGATCAAGGCGCTGCAGCCGGTTCCAATGGACGCCCGCTTGCGCGCGGCCTTGAGCGCCGCAGCTGAGACGCAGGCCCCGGGTGAATGGCGCGAGATGCCGTCGGGTGCCTTGCACGACGCGTCAAACATGGCCCGGTTGATGCCGTCAGCGATGTTGTTTGTTCCCTCGATAGACGGGATCAGCCACGATTTTGCCGAAGACACGCGTGAGGACGACCTGATAACCGGCCTGCGTGTGATGGCGGACGCCGTCAGCCGGCTAAACTGAAACGATTGTCTGACCAGAGCCCCAAGCGGCAATTGCCTGGCCGCGTCGGAGTTGTGCAGGACGGTCAGAGCGGCGACTGTCTCGCACGGGCGCTGGAAGGAGTTACCTGGATGTCGGCTACGATGGAAGATACCATGATCGAGGCCTGTGCCGCCGAACTGCTTGAGGCCTATGACAAGGGCCGCCAGGTTGCGTCACTTGCCGATCGCAATCCGGCTTTTGACGCCGAAACGGCGTATTCCATCGCCCACAGGGTCACCGCACTGCGTGAGGCCCGGGGCGAGCGGAGGGTGGGCCGCAAGATCGGGTTCACGAACCGTTCAATCTGGCCGCTCTACGACGTCACGGGCCCGATGTGGGGGCCGGTCTGGGATACGACCCTGCATGATATCGGCGAAGGATCGCACAGACTGCCGAAATTGCCCGAGCCGCGGCTTGAGCCCGAGATTGTATTCAGCCTGAAATCCGCACCCCGGGCGGGGATGAGCGAGACCGAGCTTGCCGGATGCATCGACTGGGTGTCACACGGGTTTGAGGTCGTATTTTCACCTTTCCCCGGCTGGCGCTTTTCCGACGCTGACTGCGCCGCCGCATTCGGCTTGCACGGCGCGCTCTATCTCGGCCCGAGACAGCCCCTGACGCAATCCGTTGTCGAACAGTTGCCGCGCTTTCGTGTGGTGCTTGAGGGGCCGCGCGGCAAGCGGCTTGACGGCTGCGGCGCGGACGTGCTCGACGGTCCGCTCACGGCGCTCGGGCATCTCCTCGACACTCTGGCAGCCGACGGCGATGCGCCGCAGCTGAGCGCGGGAGAGATCGTTACCACCGGAACCCTGACCGATGCCGTGCCGATCATGCCTGGTGGTCGCTGGACCACCCGGCTCGACGGCATCGATCTGCCGGGGGCAGCGATCAACTTTATCTAGGTGACGGAAAGTGGTTCACCCGGCGGGCCGCCCGGCTATTTGCCGGCCCTGGCGGCAGCCCGTTCCCGCTGCGCAACATAAAGGCCCGAGCCGAAAATCACCGCTGCTCCGATAAAGGTCATCTCGTCGGGGATTTCTCCCAGGAACCAGAACGCCAGCAACGCCGCCCAGATCAGCTTCAGGAAGTCGAAGGGCATGACGGCGGTTGGCTCCGTTTCCTTCAGGGCCTGGCTCAGACTGACCTGGGCAACCGATCCGGCAAAACCGATGAACAGCAGCCAGCCCCAGGCCCAAAGGGTCGGGTCCTTCCAGACCCAGAGGGCCGGGCCGATCGAAAACACCGACAGGAAGATCCCCATCCAGGCGACGATGGCAACGCTGCTCTCCGTGCGCGACAGGCCCTTGACGATGATCAGTGCAAGCGACCACAGAAGCGCTGCGGCGATGACCAGCAGGGCGCCGGTCTCCACGACGGCGAGGCCCGGCCGCAGGATGATCAGCATGCCGACGAAGCCGAGGCCGATCGCGGTCCATCTTCTCAGCCGGATCTTTTCCTTGAAGATCAGGACGCTCAGGACCGAGGTAAAGATCGGGGCCGTGAAACCGAGCGCGGTGACCTTTGCGAGCGGCGTTATGGCCAATGCCGTGAAGAAAAGGAACATCGCCGCTATGTTCACGACCCCGCGCAGCGCATGAAGGCCGAACCGGCTTGTCCGCATCTGCACAAATCCCGGCCCGATCAGCAAGGGCACAAGAAAGGCGAGTCCGAACAGGTTGCGAAAGAAGGCGATCTGAAAGGGATGGAGCTCGCTGGACGCAACCCGGACAGAAAAGTGCATGACCGCAAAGGCGACGGTCGAGGCACACATCATCACCACTCCCCGAATGACCGGCGACTGGCTCTTCCAGGAGGCGCCGAGCCCCGCAAAGCTTCCAGGATGGAAAGGGTTCACGGTCGCCTACTCTCGTCCTGCACCTGACCGAACTCTGCCGGTCTGAACAGGACGCCGGTTTCCGGGACCGCACCGATCGGCCTTGGGGTGACCGCGTTGCTCGGGTGTGCCTGGCGGTGCCTCTTCAACAGGCCCGGGCCGACAGCATGAACCCGGATACCATCAACGCACCGGGCACGACATGATTTTGTTTTCAGGATGATGTGCATGAAGTAAGGCGCCAGACCCTAAAGACCGAGCTCAAGGGCCCTGAGCAGGCGGAACCGGGTCTTTCCCGTCTTGCCGCCAAGCGAAATCACGAAGGGCACCAGGCCGTCTTTGCTGGTGTTCACATATCCCGCCAGGGCTTTCACACCGGGGATCGTGCCTGTCTTGTAGCGCGATCCGGCCTTGGTCCTGGGGAGCAACTCGGCGTGCGGCGCAAACTCGGCCAGCACTCTGGCAAGGCCCTGGGTGGAGAAGCGGTTCTTGGTGCTGATGCCCGAGCCCTCCTTGAGGTCGATGCCTTCGGTGATGCCATGTTCGGCAAGGATCGCCTCCGCGACTTTTTGCGACTTTGCAAGGCTGACCGGTCCGCCGAGACGGTGCGCGCCAACTTCCAGGAAGATCTGGTTGGCGACATAGTTGTTCGACCCCAGCAGCATCTGGGTCAAGATCTCCGGCAGGGTGCGGGATTGCCGGTGTACGTGGACGGGCTCAAGTCCCTTGGGGATGGATCCGGTCGATATCTCGCCTTCAACGCTGCCACCGGCCTTTCCGATAAAGACGGCAAGAAGCTCGCCGGCGTAGCGCACGCCGACGGAAGGGTCTTCCTGGGCAAGGCTGATGCGGCCGCGTCCCTTTGGGCCGCGTTTGAGGAACTGGCTCACCGCCAGGGGCGTGATCGGCGTTTGCTTTTCTGCGGAGCGGACGGATTTTCCCTTTTTGACGGCATGGATCGTGTTGAAGTTAACCGCAAGCGCCGAATTGAGGGCGTCATACGCCCTGCCGGTGTCCTCAATGCCGGGGATGCGCAGCTCTTGAGGATAGTAACTTGCGTCAAGAACCATGCCCGCGAACGGCTCCTTGCCGGTTGCTGCGACAAGCTTAGGCGCGAGCAGCGCAAGCTCCTCGGAGACAAGGAAGGGATCACCGCCGCCGCGCACATAAAGCACCCTGTCGCTGTCCAGGTAAAACCGGGTCTGGAACCGGTGGTCACTCCCCAGAACCTCCATCGCCAGCCATGCGGTGACGATCTTGGCGACGGACGCAGGGACAAAGGACTTCCCAGCGTTTTGCGCCACCAGCTCATTGCCCTCGCCATCCAGCACCAGCACGACACCCGACGGTGCAATGCCGGCGACCTTTTCCTTGATGCCGGCCAACGCGGGCGCACAAAAAAGAACAACGGCAAGGGCGAAGGAAAGCAGGCGCATGAAGGCTCCAGTCAGCCGCTGTTCCGGCGGCCGGTAGAAAAGGATACGGACTCGCAATTCAACCGGAACTTCGACTGCTTGTGAATACTCCATATGAAACATGTCAAATCTGAGCGGTATGGGACGATTGCGGTGAAGGTCCTCTTCCCGTCCATCTGGTGATTTCGTTGTGTTCGCATTGAATGTCGGCGTTCGGGCTCAAGCGTCAACGCGGCGAATTTCCGATTTGAGTGCACAAAGCCATCGCATGTTTTTGGTGCGCTAACATCTGGTCAGAGCCCATGGAAGACCTTGTGCGCGGTGCGCTGAACTTGAAACCTGGGCGGGAAACCAACACGGCAAGATGCAATGCAAGCCGGTTTTCCCAGTCACTTTGTGATTTGAAATTTGGATGATGACGGTCATGCTTCGGGTCATGAGCAGCGACGCCAAAAAGACAGAATCCGACCAGATGTTCTACGCTGCCGAGCAGGCAGGATTGAAGTTGGCCATCAAGGGCAGGATCATTACGGTCGTGTTCGTTGCGGCCTTTATGGCACTTACCCGTGGTGCTGAGCGGGCGCCGGACTTCATCCTGGGCGGTTCGCTGTTCGTAGCGCTCGGGCTGCTTCATTTCCGCATCATCGGATCGTCCATTGACCGGCCCTGGGTGAAATACGTCTTCATCACCATCGACATTTTCTTGCTGAGTGCGGCAGTGGCCTTCCTGCCCGCCGAGCCGATAAGTCAGGTTCCGCAGGTGATGATCTTCCGGTTTCAGGTGTTCCCCTTCTATTTTCTCATCCTGGCGGTTGCCGCTTTCAGTTTCTCACCGGGCCTTGTTTTCTGGTCGGGTGTGGCGGGCGCGGCCGGATGGATGGCGGCATTTCTCTACATTCGCTCGGGTATGGAGCGGATTTTGGAATGGGGTGATATCCCCTTGAACCCGACGCCGGAAGAGTTTCTCGCCGTCTTTCTGGACGTGGATTTCGCGGCCTCGGGCACGCGGATGCAGGAGGCTACGATCTTCTTCGTCGTGGCAACGCTGATTGCCATCGTCATGCGACGGGCGCGCGGCGTTGTTCTTCGTCAACTGGAGGCCGAACGGGGCGTTGCCGCGATTTCGCAGTTGTTCGGTCGCTTTGTCCCCAAAGCGGTTGCCGATTCCATGATCCGGCATGAAGGGGCACTCGCCCCGGTGGAACGCGAAGCGACAGTTCTCATAGCGGATGTGGTGGGTTTCACGGCGCTGACCGAGACCAAGGGAGCCCAGGCGATTGTTGATACGTTCAACGCCTACTTCGAAGCCGCCTCCGAGGTAATCGGCACGCATAACGGGGTCGTGACCCAGTTTATCGGCGATGCCATGCTTGCCACGTTCAACGTGCCCGCAGAAGATCCGGAGCACAGGCGACGCGCAATCGATGCTGCGACCGATCTGTTAAAGCTGGTGCAATCGACCACGTTTGCAGGCGAAAGGTTGGAAATCCGGGTGGGTGTCAGCACCGGACCCGTGATTGCCGGAAATGTCGGTGGTGGGGGCCGGGTTGCCTACACCGTCTATGGTGAACCGGTCAATCTCGCCTCGCGCCTTGAAGCGCTGAACAAGGAGCGGGGAACATCGATCCTGGTTTCCGGGACAACGGCTGAAGGGGCAAATGAGAGCGGGCTCTCAAAAGTCGGCCAGGTTGATGTGAGGGGCGTCAGCGAGCCTGTGGACATCTACAGCTTGGCGTAGATGACGTCGCGCGCAGGTTTGGACCATATGTCCGTTTGGTGGCCCAAAGCGGTCGCTGGTTCCTTGTGCAGCGAAGGTCCGCTCCGAGCCCAGAGTTCCGGATGCTGCGCGACACACCAATGGCGGCTCTTATCTGCTGATTTCTTTCGCTAGATCGATAAATGCGCGCAGACGGCGGGTCATGTGTTTCTTGCTGCGATAGTTGAGCGAGTATCGTGGGAGCGGGGGCACTTGGCCTTTCATCACTTCAAAAAGCCGACCTTCTTCAATCAATGGAGCCGCTACATCCGCATAGAGATACGCTAGTCCCAGGCCTGCTTCGGCATAGGTCAGCATCGACCGCAGGTCATTAACCATCATTCGCGGTCGCGGTGTGACGCTGTAGCGCCCGTCCGGCCCTTCGAACTCCCAAGGAGCGAGGCGGTCGGCTGATCCTATGGCAAAGCAGATGCCGTCGTGGCCAACTATGTCCTCGGGCTTACTTGGGATGCCTTTTGAATTCAGATAGGTTTCTGAGGCGACAATTGCCATGTGGAGATTAGGCCCAACCGGTACTGCATGACTGTCCGGTTCCAACAATGTGTGCGAACGGATCGCTGCATCAATCTGTGCTTCAACGAGATCAACCTTTTGGTCATCGTAGATGAGATCAACCTTCACATCCGGATACCGACACGCGAATTCGGCAACCAAAGCGTCAAGGAAAGAGGGGCCAGCAGGGTAAGGAGCGGTCAAGCGCAGCGTTCCATTCACGGAATCTTTCTGTTCATCAAGATCCATAACAGCAGCTTCCAGATCGTTGATCGCTGGCAGACTGCGCTCATAAAGACGTTCGCCAATCGGTGTCAGCGCCACAGATCGTGTTGACCGTTCGAATAGCCGAACACCCAGACGCTCTTCAAAGCGTTGCACCGCCTCACTTACAGACCCTGCTTTGAGTTTCAGGTTTTCCGCCGCAGCCCGAAAGCCGTTGGCGCGGGCGACTTCGACAAACACCGTCATGTCGCTGAGTTGGTTGCGCTGCATTGTTAGATATTCCTAACGGATTGTAAGATTGTTCGGTATTAATCTTACAATAGTAACTCCCTATTTTCAAGATCAACAGAAAACTTCAGCGAAAAGGGTCGGCCGATGCCAGAGATTACCGAGATATTCGTTCTCAAAATGAAAGACGCGGATCGCGTTGCTCCCATCCGCGAACGCGCCAGAGACGATTATCTGTCCCTCGACGGAATCACCTCCTGGAAGACCTTCGTGACCACAGACGAAGAGCGGCCGACCCTTTTCACTGAAGTCTACACCTACCCCGACGTTGAGAGTGCCAAGCAGGTGACAGCGCAATTCTCAAAGCGGCCAGCAACGCAGGCGTATCTGGCTGAAATCGAAGATGTGATCGTCGGCCAATGGTTCACCGAACCAACTTCTCAAGGAGAGACAAAATGAGCGATATCGATGATGTAAAACACGCCGTGAATGAATGGCTTCAGGGCCTCGACAGCGGCGATCTGGAGCGCATGATTGCAACCTGCGACCCTGAGGTCGTGATCTGCAACGAGCGCCAGCAAACGACCGTTGGCATTCAGGCTGTGCGCGACAAATACGGCCCGCGCATCGACGCCAACACCTTCAAGTCCACCTACGACATCGAACACATCCGCGTTTATGGCGACATGGCCATGATGATTGGCCGTTTCACTGTGGCCTTCACCAGCAAGGAATCCGGTCAGCAGGGCGGCGGCGAAGGTCGTCTGACCCTTTGCTATCGCCGCCATGAAGACGGCTCCTGGAAGCTGATCCTCGACGTCGACAACAACGACCACCGCGACGCAGCTTGAGGATTCCGACATGAGCACCCTTCTGGAAGAAGTCCGCCACGAGATCGTTGATATTCACGAGTTCTTCGTGGCCTGGTTCAACGGAACAATCGACCGTGATCAATTAGAGCCAAGGCTGTTGTCCCGGTTCGATCCTGACGTGGTTTTCATTCCCCCGGAAGGGCATGTCGCAGGCGGCTCCGGACTTAAGGCCATGTTCGAACGACGCTACGGCACGAACAAGGATTTCAAAATCCAAATTCGTGACGTCACCATTCGCCGCCAGATCGGCACTGTTGTTTTGGCGAACTACACCGAATGGCAGATCGGGGCCACAACCTCGCATCCCTCGAACAATGCCCGCGTCACCAGCGCCGTGATCGATATGGGGTCGCCCCTCAAGTGGCTGCACATCCATGAGACCTGGCTGCCGGAAGAGGTCCGTACCGCCGGTTCCTTCGATTTCTAAGCCCCTGCCACACTCACTCATCAACAAGAGAGATAATACATGACTGTCACGACCCAACATATCGCCAGGCGCCCTAGAGACATTGCCGATTGCGTGAGCGCCTACCTTCAGGAAGGCGATCTCGAAGGCATCGTCTCCATGTTCCACCCTGAATGCGTGATGTTCTTCCCGCCCGACCAGCCCCCAAAAACCGGTATTGAAGGCGTGCGCGAAGGCTTCAAGGAGATGCTGGACATCCGTCCCAAGATCAACAGCCAAGTAATCAGCGAAGTCATCACAGGCGACACCGCCATGCTGCGCGCAAAATGGAGCGTTGTTGCGCCTGACGGGTCCGTGATGGCGGAAGGTGAATCCACGGAAGTTGCCAAGAAACTCGAAAATGGTGGCTGGGGCTACCTGATCGACTGCCCCTACGGCCCGCCGGTCATCGCTGACTGAGGCACATCGAGAGGACGTTCGTCATGGCCAGCAAGACTTCCAACCATTTCCATGAAGGCGAGGTCCGCCTTCAAGATGAAATCGACGTGTTTGAGCGCAATGAGATGCTGAGTGACCGCATCATGCGGCACCATCTCATTGACCAGAACCGCGCGTTCTTTGCTGGCCTTGAATATGTCTTCCTCAGCATCGCCGATAGAGATGGCCAACCGCGCGCCTTCATTGTGACCGGTAATCAAGGTTTCCTCTCGACCCCGGATGACAAGACGCCGCGGGTCGATCTTGAACAATCCGATGCGAGCAATGTGCTTGGGTCCGTCTCTATTGGTGACGCTATGGGCGTTCTTGGGATTGACCTGTCCAATCGCCGCCGTAATCGGATGCACGGGCGAATTGCGGCCGCAACGGATGCCTATGTAGACATCCGTGTGGCGCAGAGCTACGGCAATTGTCCGAAATACATCAGCATTCGTGAGCTTTCAGCGCCGTTTCGCGCTGCTTCGAAGACGGAGCCGCAACATGGACGAGTGCCCTCAGAGAGCGATCTGAAGCTGATCGCGAGTGCGGACACGTTCTTTATCGCAAGCACCTATTTCGGCGGTGCAGACGCCGTTTATGAAGGCGCTGATATGAACCACCGCGGGGGCCAGCCCGGGTTCATCGAGATTGACGACGCGGGACGGCTTACTGTGCCTGACTATCGCGGCAACAATCTCTTCAACACGCTTGGCAACCTTCTGGTCAATCCGCTGACCGAGCTGCTGTTCATCGACTTTGAGACCGGCGATCTGCTGCACATCACCGGAACGGCCGAGATCATCTCTGACGCCGACGAGGTTGCCAAACATACCGCAGCACTCCGCCTGCTGCGTATTTTCCCAAAGGCCGTGAAACGCACGCCCGGCGCACTCTCGCTGCGTTGGCAGCTGCGCGAAGCCTCTCCCCATAACCCTGATTTGTCGAGCTGATCGACCCCCAAAAAAAGAGGTTCCTCCCATGAAACAGACAATCCTAGTTTACGGCGCAAATGGCGCTCAGATGAATGCCGGCACAAAAGAGCTGATCAACGCCGGTCACACCGTCCGCGTACTGTGCCGGACTGAAGAAAACGCCGCCGATTGGGCAGCACAAGGCGCAGAAACTGTCATCGGTGAGATGAGCAATCAGGATAGCCTTGTGAAGGCGAGCCAGGGCTGTGACGCCATCTTCCTGCTTGTCCCGCTCTTCAGAGACTCCGAAGAGCTCGGCATCACCTACGGTTTGAACTCACTGAATGCCGCCAAGGAAGCCGGTATCACCCGCGTCGTCTGGAACACCGGCGGCCCTATCATGGATGAAACATCAGAGACGGATGCTGGCGCTGTCATCTTGCGGCAACTGCGCGCTAACGAGTTTTCCTTCCTCGGCCTGACGCCGATCACCTATATGGAAAACCTATTTGGGCCCTGGACCCTTGCAGGGCTCAACGACGGGAAGCTGGCCTACCCAACACCAGTTGATTTCAAAATGCAGTGGGTGGCAGCGAAGGACTTTGGCCGCGTTGCCGACAAGGCGCTGCAGGGCGAGCTTCCAAACGCAGTTTTGCCTTTGGGCGGTCCAGCGGGGCTCGATGGCAATGACCTCGCCCGGATTCTCGGCGAGGCGCTTGGCAAGTCCCTGACCTTTGAGACGATGCCCGCGCCTGAGTTCCAGGCCTATCTTGCCAAAGGGGCCGGTGAGCGTGTGGCTGGAATTGTTGGCGGCATGTACGGCGCGATCCAAGCGGATGCCGCGCCCTTCCAACCCGGCTTTGTCACTGATGCAAGCGACATCGAGCAGCGTTTTGGTCTGACCCAGACCTCTCTTGAGGATTGGTCGGCCGAGCACAAAGCAATTCTTTCCGCCTAAAGCCCCCAGATATATCGACATGGAGAATAACAATGAGACTTTTAACGATAGCCGCCCTGTTTTTATCATTGCTCATACCCGGTATTGCTTCTGCCGAAACCCGGTATGGATACGAGACCATAGACGATCTGAAAATCTTCTTCCGTGAAGCCGGTGACAGGTCTAACCCGACAATCGTGATGTTTCATGGTTTTCCGAGTTCATCACACCAGTACAGAAACCTCATCGAAGATCTGTCGGAAGACTATTATGTGATTGCGCCTGACTACCCCGGATTTGGTGCAAGCGACTTCCCGGCCCCGGAAGAGTTCGACTACACCTTCGACAATCTTGCCGATGTCGTTGACACATTCCTGGAGCAGCGCGGCCTGACGGAATATGCACTGGTTCTGCATGATTATGGCGCACCAGTGGGCTTCCGAATTGCAACTGAGCACCCTGAGCGCGTCACTGCACTCTTGGTTCAGAACGGCAATGCTTACGTTGAAGGCGTGTCTGCGGACGCGTCCGGCATGTTGGAAGCACTCTGGCAGAACCGCACTCCCGAGCTGGAACAGAATATCATCGCAAACGCGTTCTCCGCATCGGCTTTGCAGTGGCAGTATATCCACGGCACACGCAATCCAGATGCCATTAATCCGGACAACTGGCTCTTGGATATCGAGCGGATGCAGCGTCCGGGTCAGCACGAAATGCACCTAAACCTCTTCGAGGATTACAAAAGCAGCATCGAAGCCTACCCGGCCTGGCAGGAATATCTTCGCGAGCACCAGCCGCCGGTTCTTGTTACATGGGGTAGGAACGACGCCTTCTTCACGGAGGCTGGCGCTGAAGCCTATGCCAGGGACGCGGAAGACGCCAAGATCGTACTCTACGATACTGGCCATTGGCCGCTGGAAGAAAACGGTGCTGAGATTGCCACGGAAATCCGGTCATTCCTTGCGGAACGTGACATCAGATAGTCTCATGTTTTTATCCAAAGCCGCCCTTGATCTGTTTAGAGCCAAGGGCGGCTTTGTCCGCATCTCGGTCATTTGCCTTCACCGTTTTGAAGGTCTGCTTTTGGTATTAGGCGTTGAAGCATCAAACGACCAAAACGGGAGCGCTTTGCGGTCGTTCGTCACCGATCGGTTCAATGGCAGTCCGTGCTGACATCGGACTTAAGCCAGATTAGCTGCATGGTTTGACCGCTGATGATGGACCCACCGGAACACACCCGGTGTTTTCTTCAATAACGTGTTGCTTTCCATAAGCCTTCTTTTCACTGCATGTGGGCTGAGAAACCGTCGCCGGCCAACTGCGCGCAAACTTCCAATCTGACATTTTTTCAAAGGTCTCTCGCCGCACAGGCCGGCAGTCCGCTCGAAATCTTGTACGCGCCGCAGCGGAACCGGGCTCAAATCAGCGATAATCGCATATCTAACAAAGTGTTATGTTTTGGTTTGGCTTCTGTCTGCTAAACTGTCCGTTAGGGCATCTATTTTTACTTTGCGACCGGGATTGGGCTTGGCTCAACCCGCGTTGATGTGTGAAGTATTGAAAATACAGGCAGAACCGCACCGCAACGGTGGCTCCGCTCGAAGTTGGGAATGACACGGAACATGTCGATAGACCTCGATATCGAGAAAGGTGAACGCCGCCAGATCACGGCGCTGTTTTACGACATGGTCGGCTCGACAACCATGGTCAACACCATGGATGTCGAGGATTTCCGGGAAATCCAGCAGGCGGTCCACCAGGCGGCGCACCGCGCCATTGCCGCCAATGGCGGTCATCTCGACCTCTTGATGGGCGACGGCGGATCGGCCTATTTCGGATATCCGGTGGCCAGCGAGGACGCCCCGCTTCAGGCCGTTCTGGCCGGCCTGGCGATCCTCAACGAATGCGCCAGGGCCGCGGAAGACTTTGACGTTCCGGTCAGGATCAGGGTCGGGATTGCCACCGGTTCGGCGGTTGCCGGTCAGGCCGGCAGCGGCGCGCTGGCAACCCGCGACGAGATCATCGGCATTGCACCGACGCTGGCCGCCAGGATCCAGGGACAGGCGAATGTCGGCACCGTCGCCGTCTCGAACGCGACCTACAAGGCGACACGCAGGCTGTTTCACTACGAAAGCCTCGGCGCTCATGAACTCAAAGGCTTCAACGAACCGCACGCCCTCTGGCAACCGCTTGGCCGCCGCAAGACGGTCGACCGCTTCGAAACATTGCGCAACAACGAACAGCCGTTCGTGGCACGGCAAACGGAGCTAGCCGGGGCAAAGGCGCAATGGCAGCAGGCGCTGGACGGAAACGGCCAGTTTCTCTTCATCCACGGCGAGCCGGGCATCGGCAAGTCGAGACTTTGCCACCAGGTCGTTGAAGGCGGCCGTGAGGATCAGGCCCACGTCCTCGACTTTCAATGCGAACCGACGAGCCAGGAAACACCTTACTACCCGATCGTCCGGAGCCTTCGCACGGTTCTTCAAAGGTACGACGCCGCGTTCGATTTCGACGCGCCCACGGCCGATGCGATCAGAAACGCCCTGTCGCTTCCGGGCGAGCATCCCGACGCGTTCTTTGAAGAGCTGGCATTTCTGATTGCGCCGTTCTCACCAGGCCTGCAGGACAAGGAAGCAGACGTCTCGGACGACGCGCATTCCGCCGTTGCAACCCTTGTCGATGCGGTCATGGCAATCGCGAGTGCAAAACCATGCGTGATGAAAATCGAGGATCTGCACTGGGCAGACAGCCAGACGCTCGAGGTCGTCACGCAACTGGTGGAGCGGGTAAGAAACGCGCCCGTCTTTGTCATCGTCACGTCGAGAAATGCGCCCGCTGAAGACTGGGTGGCTGCCGGGAACTTCTGTGCACTGGGCCTGACCCGCCTCGGCTCCGAGAGTATCGTTGCGCTGATCGAGAATCTCGCCGGCGCGACACATCTGCCGGAAAAACTCATCGATGCCATTGTTGCCCGATGCGACGGTGTTCCGCTCTTTGCCGAGGAACTGACCCGTTTTGTCCTGGACCGGAACGCGGATGACGCGCTGGACGAAGGCATGTGGGAGAAACTGTTCGAATCCGATGAAACCGCCAGCCTGCAGGACCTGCTGGCCGCCCGTCTTGCCGCTCTCGGTCCATCGAAATTCGTGGCCCAGGCCGCCAGCGTGATCGGTCGCAGTTTCAACGTTCTGACGCTCGTTGCACTGCTGTCGACAACCGGCAAACCGGCCGGTGCCGAGGAAAGTCTGAACGAGCTGGTCGCCGGCGGCTTCATCGAGCAGCAGGCAAGCGAACTCGAAACCTCCTACCGCTTCCGGCACGTGCTGGTGCAACAGGCCGCCTACGCGGGCTTGCTGCGGTCGAACAAACGCTCGCTTCACTCTGCGCTATACAGGATCGTCACCGAGGATACCGAACTCGGCGAGACGTTCACCAGTGCGGAACTCGCAGCGCACGCCGAGCAGGCGCAATTGCGCACCGAGGCGATCGGTCACTACATCGACGCCGCCCGGACAGCGTCTTCGCAATCGGCCCTTCAGGAAGCGCGCACGCTTCTGACGCGTGCCGGTGAACTTACGGCCAGGCTGAAGGACAAGCCGGCGGCCGGCGCGCACGAACTTGAGATCGTGAAGCTGCTGGGCCCGGTGGTGGCAATGCTGGACGGCGCCGGTTCGCCTGAAGCCTCCAAGCTCTACCAGCGCGGTGTGGAGCTTTTGCACGATAACCCGGACACCGACAGATCCAGCGGCTTCCCGCTCTATTGGGGCTGGTGGTTTACAGCCCCGAATTTCCAGGCGCAACGCGAACGCGCAGAAGTGCTGCTTGCCGACCTTGCCGGTTCCAACAACAAGGAAGTCGAGCTGCAGGCCCTTCACTGCCGATGGGCAACCGCATTCAATACGGGTCAGCATGCCGACTGCATTCACGCGATTTCAAAGGGTCTCGAGCTGTACAGCGAAGACGAGGCGCTCGACCACCGGACCCGCTATGGCGGCCATGACGCAAAGGTGTGCGGGCTTGGTGAAAAGGCCTTGTCTTCCTGGTTCATGGGACAGACCGAAACCGCGCTTCAACACATGGATGCGGCGGAAGACTGGGCCCGGCACATCGATCATGTCGGCAGCACCTGTCACGCGCTCGATATCGGCATCATGCTGCATCGCTACAGGGGCGACATCGACCAGGTTGCGCGGTTCGCGCGGAACATGCGCGACACTGCGACCGAACATGATCTCAAATCCCTGGAAGCGAAAAGC
This sequence comes from Roseibium sp. MMSF_3412, assembly GCF_030733265.1. GTDB lineage: Bacteria > Pseudomonadota > Alphaproteobacteria > Rhizobiales > Stappiaceae > Roseibium. The sequence continues at coordinate 528,857 of NZ_JASHJI010000002.1, forward strand.
CTGATTTTCGGCGGCTGGGCAAACGGCATGGCCGGCGATCCGGCAAGGGGCCGGGACATTCTGGCGCAAGGCCTGTCGATCCAGCAGGAAATCGGCACGGAAGAGGACTTTCCGGTCTATCTGGAAATGGCGGCAGAACTCGATGGGCAACTCGGGCGGCATGCCGACGGCATCGCCCTGGTCAGTTCGGCGATCGAACGCGCCGAGACCGCCGGACATGCGTTCTGGCTGGCGGAACTCTACCGGCGCCGGGCGAGGCTGCGCAGTGCGTCCGATTTCAAGGAACAGCAGGTCGAATTGGATCTGGCCAGGGCGGAAGAAATCGCCGGCCAGCAGAACGCGACCGTGCTCCTGCTTCGGACCTTGACTGACCGGGCTGTGCTGCTTCCCGACCATGGCAAGGGGCCGGAACTGGGTGACCGGCTCGGCGACCTTCTGGCCGACCTGGAGAGCGGTCTGGAGCGAGACCGTGCTCTCAGCCTGCTCGCAGGCTTGTTGAAGTGACAACGCCGGAAGGTTCGCGCGCCCGGGGAATGAGCCGGCTTTACGGGGCTGACGCATTTCTGAACCGTTTGCAGAAACATCTGGGCTCGTTCGGCATCACGCGGCTGGCCGACATAACCGGGCTCGACCGGGTCGGCATTCCCGTCGTGCAGGCCGTGCGGCCTCTGGCGAGATCGAATGCTGTCAATCAGGGCAAGGGTTTCACTATTGCCGAGGCCGCAGTGTCGGCCATCGTGGAAGCACTCGAAACGGCGGCGGCTGAAAACGTAACCGCAGATGCCGAAGACACGATCCCCGCCGGATCCGTCTATGGTTCGGTGGCAGCGGAAAAACTCGCCCACCATCTCTTGCCGGACCTGCCTGAAGACTGGATCGGCGCCCCCCTTCCCTTCCTGACCGGAACCGATCTGGTCAACGGCGCACCAACACGCGTTCCCGCTGCTCTTGTAAGCACGGACTTCACGCCCGGCTCGCCTCACGCAGCCTCCCCTTTCGTCAGAACGACCACCGGGCTCGGAGGCGGTGCGACCCGGTGCGAGGCACTTATGCAAGGTCTGTTCGAGACGCTGGAAAGACTGGGCACCGCCCGGGCCATGGGAATTCATGGCTTTTTCGAAAAGCAGAGGCTGAAGGTCGAAACGCTGGCAGACGAGAAGCTGAACAGCCTTGTCGATCATTTGCAGCGGTCCGGCCTGCTCTGCGCGATCTACGATTGTCCGCGCGCCGGCGGCCTGCCTGTCATCTGGGCGCGATTGCTGGATGAACAAAACACGGCCACAACGCTGCCGTTTCACGCCGATGGTTTTGCCTGCCGCATGACCTATGCCGAGGCCGCGATCGCGGCGCTACTGGAAGCAGTTCAGACGAGAGCATCCGTCATCGCGGGGGGCCGGGAAGACATCACGCGGCAGTTCTATCCGAAGCGGATCGATCAGGAACTTGTCGATTTCGAACGCGCGCAAATGCGCAAGATTTCCGGCAGGGCCGCCCCCGAAATCGATACGCCGCCGGAGGCGGAACCGGAAGCACTCGCCAGAAGGATTCAATCGGAAGGCTTTCAGGCAATCGCGGTCCCTCTTCTTGCCGATAGCGATATCCCGCTTCATGTCGCCCGTATTGTCACGCTCGCGCGCGGGGAGACTGACCCGTGAAAACCCGCGCACTTCCCGTGATCGTTTTTGCCGGGCCGAGCGTCATTGCCTCGGAATTTCCCGAAGATCTCCAGGCACATCTGTCCCCTCCAGCAGCACAGGGCGACATCGTTGCGGCGGTGCTGCGGCACGGCCCCTGCGTTATCGCGCTTATCGACGGGTTCTTTCAGGGCGTGCCGGCAGTCCGGCACAAGGAAATCCTCTGGGCCATCTCCAGAGGTGCGATCGTCTTTGGCGCGGCGAGCATGGGAGCGTTGAGGGCAGCCGAACTCTGGACCTGCGGCATGCATGGCCGTGGTCTGATCTTCAGGTGGCTTCGGCGCTTTCCCCTTCTTCCGGACGACGCGGTCGCCGTCCTTCACGCACCGCCGGAACTTGGTGCCGGGTCGCTCACCGAAGCGCTTGTCGATCTCAGGCAGGGCATCAAGCGCGCTCGCCGGAGCGGCACAGTCTCCGCCGGGATCGCCCACGAGCTTCTGCTACGGGCGCAGGATCTCCACTACACCGAACGAACGTTCACGAAGATCGCCGATGGTCTCCCGCCGCAGGACCGTGCCGATGTCGTTGCGGGCATTCGCCGTTCGGGTCGGTCGCAAAAAAAACAGGACGCGTTGAACCTGCTCAATGAGTTGCGCGCGCGCCAGCAGCATGACGACTGGCCTGCCCCGTCATCTGCCGGTGAATTTGTCTTTACGGACGCGTTCCTCCACGATCTGGCGGAAAGCGGTTTCCCGATACACACGCTTGACGTTCATTGACAGCCTATAAAAATTACCTAGAGTAAAAAGCCTGTGCTGGCGAGAGATCGAAAATAGTCCTGTCGTTCCAAGGAAATAAAAGAAACACCATACGAGTTCCGCACCCGACTTCAACACTCCAACCGGATGGATTTACAACCGTCTTCCCGAGGCCGATTTGAGTATCTATGTGGACCAGCAGTCAGTCTCGCCCAAGACCGGAAGTCTGGGAACGCGCTTCCTCATCTACCCACAGGTGCCGCACGTCGCCGGTTACGAAAAACCTGAAACGGTCTGGATCAGCACACCGCCCGGCGAGATCAAGGCGGGACCGGCCGACCGGCGCATGTATGTCGTCGATCCGCTGTTTGAAAAACCCGTTTACGAATACCCCTACCAGCCACCCTTTGTCGGCGACAGTTTCCCCCCGGCAGAGGCCGGGCCGGACGGCCATTTCGATCACCTTGATCCGAACAGCCGCGAATTTGTCTGCGCCCACGTCTTTGCCACGCTCAGACGCGTGCTCGATATCTGGGAAAGCTATCTCGGTCACGAGGTCATCTGGCACTTCGCGCAAACCTACGAGCGCCTGGAGATCATTCCGCAGGTCAACTGGCACAACGCCCAGTCCGGCTACGGCTACATCGAGTTGGGTATCGAGCGCGGCGACCGGGAAAACGCCTACCCCTATGCCCTGAACTTCGATGTGATTGCCCATGAATTCGGCCATGCTCTCATCTTCGCCGAAATGGGCACGCCGACAAGCACGGCAAGCAGGCAGTATTTCGGCTATCACGAAAGCGTCTCCGATCTGATCGCCCTGATTTCGCTGCTGCATTTCGACAGCGTTCTGGATCGCCTGCTCAGATCGACGAACGCCAACCTTCTGACCATGAACGAACTCAACCGGATCGCGGAGCTTGCGGGAGACAAACAGATCCGCACGGCAAGCAATGACCGCAAGATGAGTACGGTCAGCGACGCGGTGCATGATCTGTCAAAACCGTTTACCGGCGCGATTTTCGATACGCTTGTCGAGCTTTATCACCGCGACGCGGTCGAGCGGGGTCTGGTCGACCTTCCACGGGAAGTCAGCCACGACCGGCTCTTTGAGCTTGATCACCACGAAATAGAACTGATCGGCAAACGCTTCGCCGAAGCCTACGCGGCCCGATCCTTTTTGTTGAAATCGACGCTGGAGAACGCGCGCGACCTTCTGGGCTCGGCGATCGCAAGGTCCTGGAGCACCCTGGACCCGAATACGCTGAACTATGCGGTCGCAGGCGCAGCAATTGCGGATCAGTTCGATGAAATGGGCGCGCCGTTCGCCGGTGACATTCTGATGGAAAACCTGGAATGGCGGGAAATCGTCGTTCGCACCTGAAAAACTTGAAGGGGGACTTAGAGATGAGTGACGACACTTCCAACGGGCAATTCCCGACGATCCAGCCGGATCCCTATTACGATCCCGCCGAAATCATATTGGTCGGCATGAACATTTCCTGGATCAAGAACGAAATCGCGGCGGATGTGAAGATCGATACGGGCGGAGACCAGGCGAGCCGCATCTCGATACAGCTTCTGTCCGCACCCGGCCGTCAGATCGCACTTATCAGGGCCTACATTTACGAAGGCAGGCAGTATGACCTGCCCAAACCGAAAATCATGGTTGTTTCAGGAGATGGCGAAGACCTTCCCGGCAACTATGTCCCCAAGGACCGGCCACTCAAGTTCTGGCGCATGAACAAGCTGACTCGCACGGCAGAAATTTCTATTGAAGACGGGCTGCTTGAAACGCTCATACTTGAAGCGAATCTGCCGGGCCGGCGGTCGCCGAATTCCTATGCCGCGAACATGCAGATGGCGCACAGGTCCGGCCGTCTGAATTCCTGACAACAGGCGCGAATTGACCCGCCGGATTGTTGAAAGCAAACCGGCTGCGATCTCCAAGGGTAACCCAATCAAGGACAAGCAGATGGCAGAACCCCAAACCGTTAAGCTCGATCAGTGCGCGCCCTACGAGCCCGGCGAATTTGTGATCGACGATATCAAGGCGGTCGAAATCAAGGCATCCGCCCTGGTGCCCGGCATCATGAATGTCGTCGGGGTCGGATTTGTCTACATTCCGCAAACGAAAGTTGACGGAAGCAAGCATGTCGTTATCAAGACGTTCGGTCTTAACGACAACAAGGCAGGAAACGTGACACCGGTAACCGACCTCCTGCTTGATTTCAAGGACGGGCACTACGAGGCCCGGGTCGCGGTGCCCGAGCCTTTCCGGGTGGAACAGGATTTCCAGATGACGGTCAAACTCGAACCGGACAAGCACGGCGTGGACGGCGGCTTTCTGAGGGTTCTCTTCTTCTACGATTACGAGCAACCCTGTTAGGGCGTTCCGCAGCCGCTGAGAAGATAGGCCCGCCTTCCGGCGGGCCTTTTCGTTTCTCAGAAATCGAACTTCACGCCTTGCGCCAGCGGCAGCTCGGCTGAGTAGTTCACCGTTGAGGTCTGACGGCGCATATAGCCTTTCCAGGCATCCGACCCGGATTCGCGGCCGCCGCCCGTTTCCTTCTCGCCGCCGAATGCGCCGCCAATCTCGGCCCCCGACGGTCCGATGTTGACATTGGCGATGCCGCAATCGGACCCGGTTGCCGACAGGAACGTCTCGGCTTCGCGCATGTTGAGCGTGAAGATGCACGATGACAGCCCCTGCGGAACATCGTTCTGCAGCGCGATCGCGTCCTCCAGGTGCTCGTACGCCATCACGTAAAGGATCGGAGCGAACGTCTCGGTTTTTACTGTCTCTGTCTGAGCCGGCATTTCAACCAAGGCAGGCGCAATATAGGCACCGCCCGGCACACCGCCTGAAACCGGCGCTCCGCCATGCACGGTACCGCCTTGCGCGCGCGCCTTGTCGAGCGCGCCTTGCATTGCGTCGAGCGAGGCCTTGTCGATCAGGGGACCGATGAGCGTTCCCTCCGCGCGCGGATCACCGATCGGCAGACTGCCATACGCCTTCACCAGCCTGGCAACAAGGTCGTCCTTGATCGACGTGTGCACAATCAGTCGGCGCAGCGACGTACAACGTTGACCGGCGGTGCCGACCGCTGAAAAGACGATCGCGCGGACGGCCATTTCCAGGTCCGCCGACGGGGCAACGATCATGGCGTTGTTGCCGCCAAGTTCCAGGATCGGACGGCCCCAGCGAGCAGCGACCTTGGGCCCGACAATACTGCCCATGCGGGTGGAGCCTGTTGCGGACAGGATCGGCACGTCCTTCGACGTCACCAGCGCCTCGCCGATGTCGGAACCGCCGATAACCACCTGCATCAGATCTTCCGGCGCATCATCGCCGAACCGGGCAATTGCCTTCTCGAAGATGCGCTTGCAGGCGAGCGCGGTCAGCGGCGTTTTTTCGGACGGTTTCCAGATGACCGGATTGCCGCAAATAAGGGCGAGCGCAGTGTTCCATGACCATACCGCGACCGGAAAATTGAACGCCGTGATCACGCCGCATGGCCCCATGGGATGCCAGGTTTCCGACATCTTGTGACCTGGCCGTTCCGAAGCGATGGTAAGACCGTAAAGCTGGCGCGACAATCCGACGGCAAAATCGCAGATGTCGATCATTTCCTGGACTTCGCCAAGACCTTCCGACGTGATCTTGCCGGCTTCCATGGTAACGAGCGCGCCGAGATCCTCTTTCGCCGCGCGCAGTTCCTCTCCCAGAAGGCGCACAAGCTCACCGCGCCGCGGCGCAGGCAGCGTCCGCCAGCTTTCGAAGGCCGCTTTTGACCGTGCGATCACGTCCGACATCTCGGCAGGCGGTGTTTCGGCAATCGCCGCAACCGTAGCCCCGTCGATCGGCGACACGACCGTCAGGCTGCCGCCCGTAAGGTCGCGCTCGGCAAAACCGAGCGCGCGCAGAACCTCTGCGTGCTCCATGACTGTTTCTCCTATAGGGCGTCAGCTGCTGTAGCGCGCGCCGTTCTTTGTTTTCAGGAAGGCATCCAGCGGAACGTCTTCCTGTCTGAGGAAGCCTTGAGAAGGCAATGTCCCGTCTCTGACCATTTCAATGATGGCGACGACCGAAGACGCCGTCGTCCAGGCAATGGCGGTCCGCTCCCGCCCGGCGATCTCCAACGGTTTCAGACCTCTGACGAACTCCTTGCGTCCGGTGCGTCCGTTCTCTTCGCCTTCGGCGGCGACGTGGATATAGACAATGTCATCGCTCACCGGCGGCTTCGCGTTCACCAGGATCTCGCCTGCTTCCTTGCGCCTGTCGCGCATCAGAAGTTCGTGGAAGAAGAAGTTCATCAGTTGCACATGTCCCGGATAGCGCATGGTCTTGTAGTCCATGTTCGGCACACGCGACTTGTAGGTCTCGCACATTGTACCGAGACCACCGGAGGTGGTGAACGCTTCCAGTTCGATACCGCCGATGACGATCTTCTCGATCCACTCCATCGGTGAAACCCATTTGATTTCGCCGTCTTCAAGAACCTCACAATCGTTGAGGTATTCGTTGACCACACCCTCGGGAGACCAGTTGAAGGAATAGCCCATCAGTCCGGTCGGATTCTGCGGCAGCGCTCCAACCCGCATCCGGCAGGACCGGCATGTCTCGAATTCCTCGATCAGACTTGCCCCGACAATTCCGACGAACCCGGGCGCAAGCCCGCATTGCGGCGCCATCAACCCTTTCGAGGACTTGGCAAGTTCCATGATCGCCTTGGTTGTCGGCACGTCTTCGGTCAGGTCGAAATAATGAAGGCCGAGTTCGTGCGCCGTGCTGGCAACACCGACATTCAGGAAATAGGGCAGGCAGGAAAGAACGGCATGCGAGCCGGAGAGTGCATCACGAAGCGCATCCAGATTGCTGACGTCGACATGCCGCGTTTCGAACGGCAGATCGGCACTGGCGTGCGTATCGAAGCCGGTCACATCGAAACCGCTGTCGTGAAGGAGTTCACCTGCCAGCGCGCCGACCTTGCCCAGGCCCAGAACAGCTATCTTGTCCATCTGCAATATCCCCCGAGAGTGACAGGTCACAGGATAACCGCCCTTGACCTGCACAATAACACCTGAAAAATAGTTATATTCATGACTATAACTCATAGATTGGCGGCACCATGGAACGCGACTTTCCGATCCCCAGTATCTCGGTTTTGCGCTGCTTTGAGGCGGCGGCAAAGCATCAGAGTTTTACTGCCGCAGCTGAAGAACTCGGCCTGACGCAAAGTGGTGTCAGCCGTCAGGTCAAGGAACTGGAGGATCAGATCGGCGCACCGCTGTTCCGCAGGGAAGGGCGCGGTATCCGCCTGACACAGGCCGGCAAATCGCTTGCAGAGGGCGTTTTCTCCGATCTGTCTCGGCTCAGGCGCACAATCAGCCAGGCCGTCGCTGCGGGCGGAACCCAGGAACTGCTGACCATTGCGGCCCTGCCCTCCTTCGCAACCCGCTGGCTCGTGCCCCGGCTGAAGCATTTCAAGGAACTTCGCCCGAACCTGGACCTGATGGTTCACAGCCGCTCGGAACCTTTCGACCTTGTCGAGGAAGGCATCGACGTGGCGATCCACTTCGGAGCCAATGACTGGCCGGGCGCAAAGCTCAGCCCCCTGTGTCCGGAAGATCTAATCGTTGTCGCATCTCCGGCGCTGCTCGAAGCCAGCCCGGTACAGGAAAAATCAGACATTTTGAAGCTGCCGCTGCTGCACATGACATCGCGCTCACACCTCTGGAAAGTCTTTCAGCAGTCGGTGCCCGGTACGGCTGCCCACGTCCAGGTCGGCAGCTATTTCGACAGGTTTTCGCTGGTGATCGCCGCAGCCGCAAACGGTATGGGCGCAGCGATACTGCCGACCTATCTGATCGAGTCAGAACTCGCATCGGGAACCCTGGTCAGCCTGGCATCCGTGCAGGACAATTCTGAGCACAACTACTATCTGGCGACGCCTCCGGGCAGGATCAGCCCACCTGCCGCCGAGTTCCTGACCTGGATACGGCGCCAGGTGAGCCGCAGGGTCAAACCCGCCTGAGCAGCCTCCGTTATCCGGAACTCATGCCGCTTTCGATGCCAGGAGTGAATTTATTTTAAGTTTGAAATTTTAGACTTGAAGTAATTTCCGAAACGTGGTTCGCTGATGAAACTGATGGGGCTGTCGTCATCTGGAGGATCTGATGAAGATTGCGTGTTTGGGCGGTGGGCCGGCCGGTCTCTATTTCGCGATATCCATGAAACTGCGCGACCCGTCGCACGACGTTGTCGTGCTGGAGCGGAACCGCGCCAACGATACGTTCGGATGGGGCGTCGTGCTCTCGGATGACGCCCTCAGCCGGATGGAAGGCAACGATCCTGTCAGCACCAAGGCGATCCGGGATCACTTTGCGTACTGGGACGATATCGCCGTTGAGCATAACGGTGTCCGGACCGTCTCCGGCGGTCATGGTTTTGCCGGGATCGGCCGCAAGCAGATGCTCATCCTGCTGCAGGAACGGGCCCGGGAACTCGGTGTCGAAATGCGCTTCGAAACCGAGTTCGAAGACGCGGAAACATTCCGCAAAGACTACGATCTCGTGGTTGCCTGCGACGGCATCAATTCCAGGGTTCGCACCGAATACGAGGATGTCTTCAAACCGGACATCGACACGCGTTTGTGCAAGTTCATCTGGCTTGGCACACACCAGAAATTCGACGACGCTTTCACGTTCATTTTCGAGAAAACCGAACACGGCTGGATCTGGGCCCATGTCTACCAGTTCGACGACAACACCGCGACGTTCATTGTCGAGTGTCTTCAGCCGACATGGGACGGCTGGGGCTTTGCCGACATGTCCAAGGAAGAGACGGTCGAAACCTGCCGCAGTATCTTTGAGAAGTATCTCGGCGGCCACGATCTCATGTCCAACGCCGCCCACTTGCGCGGCTCCGCCGTCTGGATGAATTTCCCGCGTGTGATCTGCGAGAAGTGGTACCACAAGAACATCGTCCTGATGGGCGATGCGGCTGCAACCGGGCATTTTTCGATCGGCTCCGGGTCACGGCTTGCCTTCGACAGCGCGATCGCGCTTGCCGACTATCTTCACAGCGAAGCGGACATGGAAACGGCCTTTGAGCGCTATCAGGAAGAGCGGCGGCTGGAAGTTCTGAGACTGCAATCGGCAGCCAGAAACTCGCTTGAGTGGTTCGAGAATGTGGAGCGCTATCTCGATCAGGATCCTGTTCAGTTCAACTACAACCTGCTCACCCGGTCTCAAAGGATCAGTCACGAAAACCTTCGCCTGCGCGATCCGAAATGGCTTGAATCTGCGGAAAGATGGTTCATGGACCGGTCCGGCGCATCGCCGAACGCACCGGTGCGCGCGCCGATGTTCGCGCCGTTCAAGCTGCGCGAGATGCCGCTGAAAAACCGGATCGTGGTCTCGCCGATGGCGCAATACAAGGCCGTCGACGGTGCCCCGACCGACTGGCACTTGATCCACTATGGCGAACGCGCCAAGGGCGGTGCGGGTCTTGTCTATGTCGAGATGACATGCGTCAGCGCCGAGGGCCGCATCACGCCCGGATGTCCGGGTCTTTACGCGCCCGAGCATGAGACCGCGTGGAAGCGTCTGACCGACTTCGTCCACGACGAGACGGACGCGAAAATCTGTTGTCAGATCGGTCACTCCGGCCGCAAGGGTTCAACCCAGCTGGGCTGGCAGGAAATGGATGCACCGCTTGCCGACGGCAACTGGGACATTGTTTCCGCCTCGGCAATCCCCTGGTCCGCGAACAATGCGACCCCGCGCGAAATCACCCGGGCCGAAATGGCGGAAATAAAGGCCCAGTTCGTCCGCTCTGCCGAAATGGCCGAACGCGCGGGTTTCGACATGACCGAACTTCATGCCGCGCATGGCTATCTTCTTTCCTCCTTCATCTCGCCGGTTTCGAATGTCCGCACGGATGAATATGGCGGCGCGCTGGAAAACCGCATGCGCTGGCCCCTGGAGGTGTTCAGGGCCATGCGGGAGGTATGGCCGGAAGAAAAACCGATGTCTGTGCGCATTTCGGCAAATGACTGGGTCGGCAGCGAAGGTGTGACGCCGGAGGATGCGGTTGAAATCGCCAGGATGTTCCGCGCTGCCGGTGCGGATCTCATCGACGTGTCCGCCGGCCAGACAACACCGGATGCAAAACCGGTTTATGGCCGCATGTTCCAGACACCGTTTTCCGACCAGATCAGGAACGAGGGCGGGCTCCAGACCATGGCCGTCGGGAACATCTTCGAGGCCGATCACGCCAACTCCATCCTGATGGCCGGGCGTGCCGACCTTGTCGCGGTGGGCCGTCCGCATCTGGCCGATCCCTACTGGACCTTGCACGAGGCGAGCCGCATCGGCGACAGGAACGCCACGGACTGGCCGCTGCCCTATCTCGCCGGTCGCGATCAGGCCTGGAGGCTGGCCGACCGGGACGCGGAGATCCTGCGCGCATGAGTGTGACCGGCAAACATATTGTCGTCACCGGTGGTGGCAGTGGCGTGGGTGCTGCCTGTGCCGCGCTGCTTGCCCAAAAGGGAGCAGCCGTCACAATCTTGGGCCGGACGGAGGCAAGTCTGGCGGCGCAATCCCTTCCCTACCAGCTGTGCGACGTGACCGATGCCGGGGCCGTGGCGACCGCCTTTGCAGCGGCACGCAAGAGCGCCGGCCCGGTGAGTGTCGTCATTGCAAATGCCGGTGCTGCTGAAAGCATGCCGTTTTCGAAGACCTCGCCGGAACTCATGCAAAGCATGCTCTCCGTCAACCTGCTCGGCACCGCCAACGTGTGGCAGGCTGCGCTGGCCGACATGAAAAGCTCTGGATGGGGACGCATGATCGCGATTGCCTCCACGGCCGGTCTCAGGGGCTATCCCTATGTCAGCGCCTATTGTGCGGCAAAGCATGCCGTTGTCGGCCTGACGCGTTCCTTGGCGAAGGAACTTGCAAAAACAGGGATCACGGTCAACGCCATCTGCCCGGGTTTCGTCGAAACCCCGATGCTGGAACGCTCGATCGGCAATATCATGGAAAAGACCGGGCTTGACCGCGAGACTGCGGAAGCGACGTTGAAGGCCGACAACCCGCAAGGCCGTTTCATCCAGCCGGACGAAATTGCGGAGATGGCGGACTGGCTCTGCTCCGACGGCGCCCGGTCAGTCAACGGACAGGCCCTGAGCCTGTCGGGGGGCGAGCTATGACCGGTCAATCGGAAACACTCTCCAAGGCGCGCCTGAGGGTGTGGCTGAAGCTCCTGAAAGCCTCGAACGGGATCGAGGCCGAGATCCGGCGCAGGCTGCGCGACGGACACAACACGACGCTGCCGCGCTTTGACGTCATGTCGGCACTGGCCCGGTTTCCCGATGGACTGAAGATGAGTGACCTCTCCACCTTCCTCCGGGTGTCCAACGGCAACGTGACCGGCATCGTCGACAAGCTGACAGAAGAGGGTCTGGCGCAGCGTGTCGCCGTTCCCGGTGACAAGCGCGCCCAGGTCGCGCGTTTGACGCAAAAGGGCGAAGCGGAATTCGAAAACCTCGCCAGCCGCCACGAAAGCTGGATAAATTCCCTGCTCGATGGCCTGACGGATGAAGACCTGGAAACGCTGTCGGATAAACTGGAGAGGGTTCTGGCCCAGAGCACTGAACAGGAGCGAGCGGATGCGTAGTGACGTGCAACATTTCCGATGCGAGATTTCGGACGGGATCGCGCGGATCGCGCTGGATCGGCCGGAACGCAAGAACCCGCTCACATTCGAAAGCTATGCTGAACTGCGCGACTGGTTCCGGGACCTGCACTACGCCGACGACGTCCACGCTGTGGTTATCCTCCCCAACGGAGGCAATTTCAGTTCGGGAGGCGACGTCCATGACATCATCGGTCCGCTCACCCGCATGAGCATGAAGGAGCTGCTGGCATTCACGCGCATGACCGGCGATCTGGTCAAGGCCATGCTCGGATGCGGCAAGCCGGTCATTGCGGCCGTCGACGGGATCTGCGCCGGTGCGGGCGCGATCATGGCGATGGCGTCCGACCTGCGCATTGCCACACCCGAAGCCAAGGTCGCCTTCCTGTTCAACCGCGTTGGCCTTGCCGGCTGCGACATGGGCGCATGCGCCATGCTGCCGAGGATCATCGGTCAGGGACGGGCGGCAGAACTTCTTTATCTCGGGCGGTCCATGAAAGCCGATGAGGGTCACGCCTGGGGGTTCTTCAACGCCGTTGTTGAAGCGGCGGAGCTTGAGAACGCTGCAGTCGGCCTCGCGGAGCGGATCGCCGCCGGCCCGACCTTTGCCAATTCCATGACCAAGACGATGCTGGCGCAGGAATGGTCGATGAGCCTGGAACAGGCAATCGAAGCCGAGGCCCAGGCGCAGGCCATCTGCATGCAGGGCAACGATTTCCGCAGGGCCTACGAGGCCTTTGCGGCCAGGGAAAAACCGGTTTTCGAGGGCGACTGATGGCAGACAGGACATTCCTCAGCTGGCCTTTTTTTGACGATCGTCACCGCGCACTGGCCGACGAGCTGGAAGCATGGGCCGTCGCCAATCTCGGTAATCTCGACCACCAAGACACGGATGCGGTCTGCCGGAAGCTGGTCGCCGATCTCGGTCAGGCGGGGTTTCTGACGCACACCGGTTCTCCGGACGGCCTGCTTGATGTTCGCAGCCTCTGCCTGATCCGCGAAACGCTTGCGCGCCATGACGGGCTGGCCGATTTCGCGTTCGCGATGCAGGGGCTCGGCACCGGTGCGATTTCGCTCTTCGGCACCGACGCGCAAAAGCAACACTGGCTGCCGCAATCGCGCAGCGGCGCGGCGATTTCCGCCTTCGCGCTGACCGAACCGCAGTCCGGGTCGGACGTCGCCAACTCGACGATGACAGCGACGGCAGACGGCAACGACTTCATCCTCAACGGTGAAAAGACCTGGATCTCCAACGGCGGCATTGCCGATGTCTATACGCTTTTTGCCCGCACAGGCGAAGCGCCCGGCGCAAAGGGTCTCTCCGCCTTCATCGTCACCCCGGACGCAGGCGGCTTCGAGGTTGTCGAACGTCTCGAAACGATTGCTCCTCACCCACTGGCGACGCTGCGTTTCACCGATTGCCGGGTTCCCGGGTCCAGCATGATCGGCGCACCGGGAGCGGGGTTCAAGGTCGCCATGTCGGTGCTCGATATCTTCCGCTCGACGGTCGCCGCCGCCGCGCTTGGCTTTGCTCGGCGCGCACTCGACGAAGCCCTCCGGCGTGTCACGACACGGAAAATACAGGGCGCACCGCTTTTCGATCTGCAACTTGTTCAAGGGCACATAGCGGACATGGCCCTCGACATCGACGCTGCGGCGCTCCTCATCTACCGCGCCGCCTGGGCAAAGGACAGCGGCGCGCCGCGCGTCACGCGCGAAGCGGCCATGGCCAAACTGTTTTCCACGGATCAGGCACAACAGGTGATCGACAAGGCCGTTCAGCTTCACGGCGGCGACGGTGTCCGCAGCGGAACGACCGTTGAAAAGCTCTACCGCGAAATCCGGGCACTGCGCATATATGAAGGCGCATCAGACGTTCAGAAGATCATCATCGCGCGCCAGACGCTGCAGAGCCTCTGACGGCCAACCAGAAGGGAAGGAATGACCATGACCAAGGAACTTGACGGCGGCATCACCCGGGACGGCGAAGGCTTCGACGGCGTAACGCTCAACATCCTGGGGCAGACCTACTACCCAAAGGCCTGGTGCGAGTCGACCTTTGCATTCGAGACCAATTCCGAGCCGGGCCAGTTTGTGCCGGTCCACGTTCATCCCACCCAGGACGAGTTTATTCTGGTGCAGGAAGGCGAACTCGACCTGAAGCTCGACGGGGAATGGGTCAAGGCGCGGGCCGGCGATCTTGTGCGCATGCCCATGGGCGTCCCGCATGGTTACTTCAACAAATCCGACAGTCCCTGCCGGGCGCTCTTCTGGGTTTCACCCGCCGGCAGACTGAAGGAACTGTTCGACGAGCTGCACGAAATGACGGACGTGGAAGCGGTGGTGCGCGTCTCGGCGGAGCACGATGTCGATTTCCTGCCACCGGAAGCCAATGAGTAGTCCGGAAGGAAAATAACTCGTATTTTCAAGAGCGTTAGAGCATCTTGACTGACGAAGTCAGACGCCGGAATGCTCTGCGTTCCGTTTAACAAAAGGGGAAGATGTCGATCATGGCTGGCACACTCTCGCCCTCCGCGCATGTGGACACCTTTGCACGCGACAATCTTCCGCCTGCGGACCAGTGGCCGGACTTCCTGCTGGACGGGTTCGACTATCCTGAAACCCTCAACGCCGCTGTCGAACTGACGGACAGGATGGTCGAGAAAGGGTTCGGAGACCACACCGCCCTGATCGGAAACGGCCGCCGCCGGACCTACAAGGAACTCGCTGACTGGACCAATCGCCTTGCGCACGCGTTGACAGAAGATCTCGGCGTGAAGCCAGGCAATCGCGTGCTGATCCGGTCGGCAAACAACCCGGCGATGGTCGCCTGCTGGCTGGCCGCGACCAAGGCAGGCGCCGTTGTCGTCAACACCATGCCGATGCTCCGTGCGGGCGAACTGTCCAAGATTGTCGACAAGGCGGAAGTTGAATTCGCGCTGTGTGACACGCGGCTGATGGACGAGCTTGTCGCCTGCGCCAAGACCTCCACCTTCCTGAAAAAGGTGATCGGCTTTGACGGCACGTCCAACCACGATGCCGAACTGGACAGGCTCGCCCTGGAAAAGCCCGTGCTTTACGACGCGGTCGCGACCGGCCGTGACGATGTTGCCCTGCTCGGCTTTACCTCCGGCTCCACGGGCACGCCGAAGGCGACGATGCATTTCCACCGCGATCTTCTGATCATCGCTGACGGCTACGCAAACGAAGTGCTCGGCGTGACACCTGACGATGTTTTCGTTGGCTCGCCGCCGCTTGCCTTCACGTTCGGCCTTGGCGGGCTGGCGGTGTTTCCGCTCAGGTTCGGTGCAGCGGCAACCCTTCTGGAAAGCGCAACGCCGCCCAACATGATCGAGATCATCCAGAAATACAAAGCAACGGTCTGCTTCACCGCGCCGACCGCTTACCGCGTGATGCTTCAGGCGATGGAGGAAGGCGCGGACCTGTCCTCGCTGCGGGCAGCAGTGTCTGCGGGAGAAACACTGCCCGCTCCCGTCTATGACGCCTGGATGGAAAAGACCGGCAAGCCGATGCTGGACGGGATCGGTGCAACGGAGATGCTGCACATTTTCGTCTCCAACCGCTTTAGCGATCACAAGCCCGCCTGCACCGGCAAACCCGTGACCGGGTACGAAGTCAAGATCATCGGGGCGGATGGGGAACCGGTGGCGCCCGGCGATGTCGGACGCCTTGCGGTACGCGGCCCCACCGGGTGCCGCTACCTGGCCGATGACCGGCAGCGCGATTATGTCCGGAACGGCTGGAACATCACCGGGGACAGCTTCTCCATGAGCGAGGACGGCCACCTGCATTTTGCCGCACGCAACGACGACATGATCATTTCATCCGGCTACAACATTGCCGGTCCGGAGGTGGAAGCCGCCTTGCTCGCGCATCCGCAGGTTCAGGAATGTGCCGTAATTGGCGTCGCGGATTCAGAACGCGGTTCCATCGTCGAGGCGCATGTCGTCTTGACCGCGGGAACGAATCCTGACGAAGCGACGAAGAAGGCCTTGCAGGACCACGTCAAGGCAACGATCGCGCCTTACAAGTACCCGCGCTCGGTCGTCTTCACCGAGACGCTGCCGAAAACGGAAACAGGAAAAATTCAGCGCTTCCGCTTGCGACAGGACTCGTAGGCGCGAAAGTTCATCCGCCAATGGGGTGCGCGGACGAAGCAAAAAACAACAAAACCCCAAGCTCCGGCACGTCTTGGAGAACGCCGGAGATCCAGAAACTAGGTAACAGCGGTCGAAAGACCAACAGGAGCAAGCAATGAAAATGGTAACTTTGGCGGCCGCCGCCGCTCTCGCCATCGGTATCACGGGGGCTCACGCCGAGCCTGTGAAGGTCGGCATGATCACAACCCTTTCCGGGGGCGGTGCCGGCCTCGGAATTGACGTACGTGACGGCTTTCTGCTGGCCGTGAAACAGGCAGGCAGTCCGGACCTTGAAGTGATCGTGGAAGACGACCAGCGCAAGCCGGACATTGCCGTCCAGCTCGCCGACAAGATGGTGCAGTCGGAAAAGGTCGACGTTCTCACCGGCATCATCTGGTCGAACCTCGCCATGGCCGTTGTCCCGTCCGTGACCGCACAAGGCAAATTCTACCTGTCGCCGAATGCCGGACCGTCTGCACTCGCCGGCAAGGGATGCCACCCGAACTATTTCAATGTCGCCTGGCAGAACGACAACCTGCATGAGGCCGCCGGTGCCTACGCCAAGGACACCGGCTACAAGAACAGCTTCATTCTCGCGCCCAACTATCCGGCAGGAAAGGACGCCCTGACAGGCTACAAGCGTTTCTATGACGGAGAGCTGGCCGGTGAACTCTACACCAAGCTCGGCCAGACGGACTACGCTGCGGAGTTGGCCCAGATCCGGGCGTCCGGCGCGGACAGTGTCTTCTTCTTCCTGCCCGGTGGCATGGGGATTTCCTTCCTCAAGCAATATGCGGACAGCGGCATCGATCTTCCGGTGGTTGGCCCGGCATTCTCCTTCGACCAGGGCATCCTTCAGGCTGTCGGCGATGCCGCGCTTGGCGTGAAGAACACCAGCCAGTGGAACAAGGACATCGACAACCCGACCAACAAGGCCTTTGTCGAAGCGTTCCAGGCCGAGTATGGCCGCTTGCCGTCCCTTTACGCTTCGCAAGGTTTCGACACGGCGAACCTCCTGCTCTCGGCAATGGCCAAGGCTGACGTCAAGGACGCAGATGCCTTCCGCGCGGCCCTGAAGGAAGCCGACTTCGCTTCAACGCGCGGCGACTTCAAGTTCGGTCCGAACCACCACCCGGTTCAGGACATCTATGTCCGCGAGGTCATCAAGGAAGGTGACGTCTTCACCAACAAGATCCTCGCAGCCGCGCTCACCGATCATGCCGACGCCTATGCAGGCGATTGCAGCATGTAAGTGATCTCCAACAATGCCGTCCCGGCCTTGAGCCGGGGCGGTATGGGGGCTGTGTTTTCATGTCATTTCTATTGCTCATAGAGCAGGTTCTGAACGGCCTGCAATTCGGCATCATGCTCTTTTTGATGGCGGCCGGCCTGACGTTGATCTTCGGCGTCATGGGCCTGATCAATCTTGCGCATGGCTCGCTCTACATGATCGGGGCCTTTTGCGCGGCAGCCGTTGCTGCCGCAACCGGATCGTTTCTGCTGGGTCTTGTTGCCGCTCTGGCCGGCGCTGCCGCTGCTGGCGCGCTCGTGGAACTCGTGGTCATTCGCAGGCTTTACGACAAGGACCATCTCGACCAGGTGCTGGCAACCTTCGCGCTGATCCTGATCTTCTCCGAAGGCACCAGATGGGTTTTCGGATCGTTCCCTCTGTTCCTCGATGTGCCGGATTTTCTCTCCGGCCCCGTGACCCTTCCCGGTGGCATCGAGTATCCGCTTTACCGGCTGACGCTGATCGTCATCGGTCTTCTGGTCGCTCTCGGACTTTACATGCTCATTTCCAGGACCCGCCTCGGCATCCAGATCAGGGCCGGTGAAAACGACCGGGAAATGATAGCCGCACTCGGCATCGATATCGCCAGGCTCTACACCATCGTCTTCGCGCTCGGCGCGGCGCTTGCAGGTCTCGCCGGAGCCTTGGTCGGGGCGATCCAGTCGGTCCAGGTCGGCATGGGCGAGCCGGTGCTCATCCTGGCCTTTGTCGTCATCGTCATTGGCGGCATCGGTTCGATCAAGGGCGCACTTGTCGGAGCTGTTCTCGTCGGACTGACAGACACGCTCGGCGGCATTTTCCTGCCTGAGGCACTGAAGCTTTTCCTCGACCCCTCCACGGCGACATCCGTCGGCTCCTCGCTCGCTTCCATGGCGATCTATATTCTCATGGCAGCGGTTCTGATCCTGCGCCCTGCAGGCCTGTTCGGAGCGCGCGCATGATCCGGGAAACCTATCTGAATGCGCTGACGCTCGGGCTTTTTGTTCTCATTCCGGCCTGGGCGCTGTTTGCGGACGAACCGTTCACGATCACGCTGATGACCCGCGCCGCGATCTTCGCAATCGCCGCGATCGGGCTCAACATCGCCCTCGGCATCGGAGGGCTCGTCAGCCTCGGCCATGCCGTCTTTTTCGGTATCGGCGGCTACGCGATGGGCATTCTCGCCTACCACGCGCAGACCTACACGGCCTTGGCCGAGTGGCCGGTCCTGATCGACGGCACGAAGTCGATGCCCATCATCTGGCTGGTCGCCGTCCTCGTGTCCTCGCTCGCAGCGCTGGTCATCGGTGCCCTGTCGCTCAGAACGGCTGGCGTCTATTTCATCATGATCACGCTGGCCTTCGGACAGATGTTCTTCTTCTTCACAATTTCCTGGGCGGAATATGGCGGCGAAGACGGATTGTCGATCTATGTACGCAACGGCTTCCCCGGCCTGAACACACTCGCGCCGATCCAGTTCTACGGCCTGTGCTTCGTGATCCTGTGCCTCGTGCTGCTGTTCACCTGGAGATTGTCGAAGTCCCCGTTCGGGCTCGCCCTCAACGCCGCACGGCAAGCCCCCGTCCGCGTGGAAACAGTCGGTCTCGACCCGACCCGGCTGAAGCTCGTTGCCTTTGTCATATCCGGTGCCATCACAGGCCTCGCCGGAGCGCTTTTTGCAGATCTCAACCGCTTCGTCAGCCCAACCATGTTCAGCTGGCAGACCAGCGGCGAAATCATGATCTTCCTCATCCTGGGCGGTGTCGGACGTCTCTATGGACCGGTCGTCGGCGCGCTCGCCTTTGTCGCGCTCGAACACTGGCTCGGCGGCCTCAGCGACTACTGGCACATCTATCTCGGCATCCTGCTTCTGCTGATCGTGCTCTTTGGCCGGGGCGGCCTGATCGGACTTGCCTCCGGGAAGGAGGCCGTTCATGACTGACCCGGTTCTCCAAACCCGCGATATCTGCAAGAGCTTCGGCGCCCTGCGCGCCAGCCGGAACATATCGCTCGACCTGAAGGTCGGGGAAATCCACGCCATCATCGGGCCGAACGGAGCCGGCAAAACCACCCTGATCGGTCAGATCTGCGGAACGCTGAAACCGGATTCCGGGGCCGTTTATCTGCGCGGCGAAGACGTCACGGGGCTGGCGACGCGCGAGCGCGCACAACTGGGGCTCGGACGCACGTTCCAGATTTCCTCGCTGGCGATGGAAGACACGGTTCTGCAGAACGCGGTTCTCGGTGCGCTTGGCGCTACGGCGAATCCTTGGCGGTTCTGGGGCGACGTTCTGAAGGACAAGGATCTTCGCACCAGGGCCGAGGAGGCCCTGCACCGCGTCGGTCTGCAGGATCACGCCCTCACCCGGACCGCGGAACTCAGTCACGGCCAGCGCCGCCAGCTGGAAGTCGCCGTGGCCCTGACGAAACAGCCCAGGGCCTTCGTCATGGACGAACCGATGGCCGGCATGGGCTCGGAAGGCTCCAAGCGCCTGACCGGGTTTCTGGATGAACTGCGTGCCGAGGCACCCATCCTCCTTGTCGAACACGACATGGATGCGGTATTCGCCCTTGCCGACAGGATCAGCGTTCTTGTCTATGGCGAAGTCATTGCCACCGGGACCGTCGAGGAAATCCGCGCAGATGCCGCCGTTCGGGAAGCCTATCTCGGAGAAGATGCATGAGCCTTTTGACCACCTCCAACGTCACGGCGTCCTACGGCGCCAGCCAGGCCCTGTTCGGTGTCGATCTCAGCATCGGCGAGGGCGAGGTTCGCGCGCTCCTTGGACGCAACGGCATGGGCAAGAGCACGACGGTGAAATGCATCTGCCGCATGCTTGCCGCGAACGGCACGCTCACTTTCAACGGCACGGACCTGACACGGCTTCCCAGCCATCGCGCCGCCCGTCTGGGTCTCGGTCTCGTTCCCGAAGGCCGCCGCTGCTTCGGCAATCTGACGGTTCATGAAAACCTGATCGCGGCAGCCCGGCCGGGCGACTGGACCTTTGAACGGGTCGTGGAGATGTTCCCGAGGCTCGGTGAACGGCGCAACCAGAACGCCTCCTCGCTGTCAGGTGGCGAACAGCAGATGCTGGCCATCGGCCGCGCCCTGATGACAAATCCAAGGCTGCTCATCCTGGACGAGGCAACGGAAGGTCTGGCCCCGATCATCCGCCAGGAAATCTGGTCCGTGATCCGCAAGCTGAAGGCGGAAACCGGTCTTTCGATCCTCGTCATCGACAAGTCGATCCGCGAACTCCGCGACGTCTGCGACAGCGCCACAATTCTGGAACGGGGCAAGTCCGTCTGGGACGGCACGATCCATGAACTCACCGACGACATAACAACCACCTATATCGGCGTCTGAAACATCCAAGGAAAGTCTGAAGCCATGCCATCGAAACACATTCAGCCAGAAGGTTGGGCACCTGCCAAGGGATACGCAAATGGTATGCTGACCAAGGGCCGGACATTGCACATCGGCGGTCAGATCGGCTGGAACAGGGACCAGGTGTTCGAAACGCACGATTTCATCGGCCAGATGGAACAGACGCTCAAAAACATCGCCGAGATCGTCACTGAAGCCGGCGGCGAGGTGACGGACATTGTGCGCCTGACGTGGTTCATCACGGACAAGCGCGAATACCTGGCGCGTCAGAAAGACGTCGGCCAGGCCTACAGACGGGTCTTCGGGCGTCACTTTCCGGCCATGTCCGTCGTGATCGTCGCCGGCCTGATCGAGGACGAGGCCCTGATCGAGATCGAGGCAACCGCCCAGCTCGACTGAACGGAATTGATGCTTAATCCCTGAGCGTGATTGTTTTCAGGATATCTGAGACACTGTCCCGCATTGCCGGCATGGTCGATTTCAGGATCGCCAGCCGGTCAAACACCTCGGGCCGGTCCGCAAGCGTTTGCCTGAGCGCCCGGCCGAATGTCTGCCGCAACTCGGTTCCCAGATTGAACTTGCACACCCGCGTTTCGCGCGCCAGCCGCCGGCGGACTTCAGGCAGAATTCCGCTGCCGCCATGCAGGACGAGCGGCTTCGACGTCACCTCTTCGATCGCCCTGACCGCATCAAAGTCGATGCCGTCAGTCTTTTCTGTCTGCAAATGGACGTTGCCGACCGACACCGCGATCGCATCCGCACCGCTCTCCCGGTCGAACCGCGCCACTTCTTCCGGATCGGTGAAGGCCGACGCCGCGCCCTCGGCATAGCCCACATAGCCGACCTCGCCTTCGACCGAGACGTTGGCCGCGTGTGCTTCGCGAACGAGCCCCGCCGTCAATTCGATGTTCTCGGATATCGGCAGTTTGGAGCCGTCGAACATCACGGAAGTAAACCCGTGATCGATCCCCTCCCGGCACTCATTGATCGTGTAGCCGTGATCGAGGTGGCAGACCACCGGAACGCTAGCCTGATCGGCAAGGTGGCGCATCATCCTGCCGATCACCGGGACCGGCGTATGCGTGCGGCATCCGGGACCCGCCTGGAGAATGACCGGACACCCGGCCTCATCGGCGGCTTCGACGAAGGCAACCGCGTCTTCCCATCCGAGCACCACGAGCCCGGCAAGCGCGTAGCCTTCGCTGAGAGCAGGTTTGAGAACCTCGGCGAGCGTCGCAGCGGTCATTTGAACTTCGCTATCATGTCCTTGATGCCGGGAATGGTCTCGATCTGCCAGGCGTGGTCGGGCTGAAAGTACTGCACCAGGGAGCGCTGCGACAAACCGCCGAGAATGGTGAAGTAATACATCTCGTAACCCGGCGCGACCACGCAGGGGTGATAGCCCTTGTCCAGCACGATCGTCGAGCCGTCGACGATATGGTAGGCGTCGCCCACTTCGCCGTCCTCGCGCTGCACCAGTTGCATGCCGAAGCCCTTTTTCGGGCGGAAGCGGAAATTGTAGGTTTCGTCGTGCCGGCTTTCTTCCGGGATCCGGTCCGTGTCGTGCTTGTGCGGAGGAAAGCCCGACCATCCGCCCTGCCCGACCGTGAACAGCTCCGAGACAAGCAGACGCCCGACCTTGTCGTGATACTTGGTTCCGAGGATATGCTTGATCTTCCGGTGTGTCTTGGTGTCGTCCGATCCGTACTGGACAAGATCGATGTCGCTCGCGCGCACGTCGAACGGCTCAAGCACCTTGTCGTATTTGGCCCCGGCAATGAAGACCTCCGCCTCATCGCTCACGCACACCATACGCGCCTTGGCACCGCTCGGCACGTAGGCGCCTTCCGGCTCGCCGTCCCAGACATCGGCCCCACGGTTTCCGAGCGCGGAAAATGCGACCCCTTCAACTTCCACATCAACGCTGCCGGTCGCCGGTACGATCGCGGTCTCATATCCGGGCACGGCATATTCGAAGGCCTGCCCCCGGCTCAGCTTGACGATGTTGAAATAGTTGAGCGGAACCCGGCTGTCCTCGACGTCGATTATGGCCTTGTTCTCATTGTCATAGGGAGGAAAGTGCATGGAGTTATCTCCTCAGGACTGTGGGGCTGAGTGATTGGAAAGAAAGGTTTCAAGCTCGGCTGGTGTCGGCATGGCTGGCGCACAGCCGAATTTCGATACCACCATCGCCGCTGCAGCCGATCCCCTCAGAACGGCCTCCTTCAGCGAATGCCGGGTTGCAAGCGACGCCATGAACGAAGCCATGAAGGCATCACCTGCGCCCATTGGCTTGATGGCTTCAACGGGGAAAATGCCCGTTTCGAAACTTCCTTCGGCCGAATAGACGACGGAACCGCGCTCACCGAGCTTGTAGACGATGACCTTGTCACCCGTTCCGAGCCCGCTCGCAAGCTTCTGCCCGTCTTCATGAGTCCCGTTGGCAACGACCGCAAACTCGTCATCGTTTCCAACAACAAAATCCGCCGTTTCGATCGCGGCGCGATAGATCTCGGCAGCCTCAAGCGCGCTTGGCCAGGAATAGGGTCTGTAGTCCAGATCGATCACGACCAGCGCACCTGCCCGGCGCGCATGTTCCAGCGCGCGCAAGGTTGCCTCGCGCGACGGATTGCCGGCAAGCGCCGTGCCTGTGACGATCAGCGCTTCGTAGTCAGCAAACGGAACTGAGAGCACCTGATCGACACTCATCAGAAGGTCCGAGGCATTGTTGCGGTAAAGCGTGTTCTGCGTGTTTTCGATCCGGGTTTCGGTGACGGCGAGAGAGGTGCGGGATTCGCCGCTCAGGACGCGCACATGATCGGTTCCGATCCGGTAATGCTTCAGCTGGTTCAGAACGAACCGGCCAATGGAATCGTCGGAAACGCAGGTCAGCAGATCGACGGAAAGACCATGCCGAGCGATCCCCGCGGCAATGTTTCCGGACGACCCGCCAAGCGCGGTGGTGAACTGCGTGGCATGCTCTGCTTCTGTGCCCGGCGGATCGGCGTAAAAATCCATCCCCGCGCGCCCGAGCACCAGAAACCTCGACTTCTCGTTCAGGTAGGCTGACACGGTCAGACGCCTTTTCTCTGCGGAGCGCGCCCGGCTTCCCAGTCCACGTGCGCCTTGCGCACCCGTTCACTGTTGGAGACTTCGGGTGTGCCGACTTCCCACCACGTATGGCCTTCCTGTGTCCAGCCTTCGAAGGCATCCACTTTCAGGGAAATGACATAGGTTCGGTCGGACTGCTTGGCGCGTCCGAATGCTTCCTTGAGTTCGCTGATCGAGTAGACCGTTTCCGCGTTCGCTCCCATGGCGCGCGCATGCGCCTCGAAGTCGACGGCAAATGGTTCGACCGCCAGCTTACAGTCGGCAATGAGGTTGTTGTAGGATTCGTTGCCGGTGTTGTTCTGCAGCTTGTTGATCACCGCGAAGCCGCCATTGTCGCAGACGACGACGATCATCTTCGCACCGGAGAGCACCGAGGAGTAGATGTCGGAATTGAGCAGCATGTAGGAGCCGTCTCCGACAAAGATGATCGTGTCCTTGTCCGGATGGTCTTCCATGTGACCGAGCCTTGCGCCCCAGCCTCCGGATATCTCGTAACCCATGCAGGAAAAGCCGAACTCGACGTCGACGCTGCCGAGGGATTTCGTGCGCCAGTTGGCGGTGACTTCCGCCGGCAGCCCGCCTGCCGCCGCAACGACGCGGTCGTCCGGGTCGCAGACGTCGTTGACCGCACCGATAACCTGGGCATAGGACATCGGCCGGTTGCTGCCGTCCTTTGTCACCGGGGAAGTGTTTTCGTCGACATAGGCCGCCCAGTCCGCGCGTTCTCTGGCGGCCTGCTCAACCCAAATTCCCGGCGCCGCAAAGGAACCAAGCGCCTCGGAGAGCACCGGAAGCGACAGTTTCGCATCTCCTACGACCGGCAGCGACATGTGTTTGGCCGCATCGTGCCGTCCGACATTGACCGAAACGATCCGGGCATCTGCCGCGAACGCCGTCCATGACCCGGTGGTGAAGTCCTGAAGACGCGTTCCAACGGCAAGGATGACGTCGGCTTCCTTCGCCAGATTGTTGGCCGAGTTCGACCCGGTGACACCGACCGGGCCGCAGTTCAGTGCGTCGTCATGAACGAAGTTGGCCCGCCCGGCAATCGTTTCAACAACGGGAATACTGTGCTTGCGCGCAAATTCCTGCATCTCGGCTGTTGCCTGTGAATACTGCACACCGCCACCTGCAATGATCAGCGGGCGTTCCGCGCTCTTGAGCGCTTCCGCCGCGGCAGCGAGTTCCCGCGTGTCGGGGAGTTGCCGCCGGAGGTGGTGCGTCTTTTCCGCGAAGAACTGCTCCGGATAGTCATAGGCCCATCCCTGCACGTCCTGCGGCAGCCCGAGGAACACCGGGCCGCAATCGGCCGGATCGATGAGTGTATTGATTGCCGCCGGGAGCGACTGCAGCAGCTGTGCCGGGTGCGTGATGCGGTCCCAGAAACGGGTCACGCTCTTGAAGGCGTCATTGACCGAAAGACCCGGATTGGACGGATGCTCAACCTGCTGCAGCACCGGGTCCGGCAGGCGCGTGACGAAAGCGTCGCCAGCCAGCATCAGCAGCGGCAGGCGGTTGGTGTGCGCGATCCCCGCCGAGGTCAGCAGGTTGGTTGTTCCAGGTCCCGCCGAAGAGGTTGCGAACATGAAACGGCGGCGCAGCTGCTGCTTGGCATAGCCGACGGCGGCCATCGCCATGGACTGTTCGTTCTGTCCGCGCCACAGCGGCAGCTCTTGCCTGTGCTCGTAAAGCGCTTCGCCGAGGCAGGTCACGTTGCCATGCCCGAAAATGCCGAATCCGCCGGCACAGAACCGCAACTTCCGCCCGTCGATTTCGACGTATTGTGCAGCCAGATAGCGTACAAGAGCCTGCGCCATCGTCAGGCGCACCGTTTTCTGGACCATGGGCCTCTTTAACCTCCCGAAACGGATTTTTTGTCTGCGCCCCGAGGGGCTCTTGACTGTGAAAGCTAATGGGTGTTTAGCTGTTTTGCAAGCGGTTGCAAAAATGGATCAAAAACGAATGGAAACGCGCGAGATTGGCATCGGCATCGTCGGGGGCGGCTACATGGGAAAAGCCCATGCCGTCGCCATGCACGCCGTGGGCGCCGTGTTCGACACACGGCTGCGGCCCGTCCTTGAAATGGTCTGTACGACCACACCGGACGGTGCCGCCGACAAGGCGCGCGAACTCGATTTCAAACGGTCGACCGCCGACTGGCGCGTGCTCGTGCAGGACCCGAAGGTAGAAGCGATCGTGATTGCATCTCCCCAGAAAACCCATCTGGAGATCGCAACGGCGGCGTTCGAGCTTGGCAAGCCGGTTTTCTGTGAGAAACCGCTTGGCGAAAACCTGCAGCAGAGCCGGGACATGACGGCGGCAGCCAGGGTATCCGGCTGCATCAACATGGTCGGGTTCAACTACATCAGAACGCCCGCCTCCCAGCTAGCACGCGAGATTATCGAAGCCGGCGAGATCGGCGACGTCACCTATCTTCGCGGTGAACACACCGAAGACTTTTTCGCCGACCCGGATCTGCCGGGGACATGGCGTGCCCAGGGACGCGCCAACGGCAACATGGGCGACCTCGCGCCCCACATCATCAATGGTTCCCAGGCACTTGCCGGTCCGATCGATCGCCTGCTGGCCGAGATCGACACGGTCGTGAAGGAGCGCCCTTCCGAGAACGGCATGGTTCCGGTCACCAACGACGACCAGGCCCAGATCATGTGCCGCTTTGCCTCCGGCGCGCTCGGTTCGCTCTATATCAGCCGCACCGCCTGGGGCAGAAAGATGGGCTATGCCTACGAGATCTTCGGAACAAAAGGCGCCATCCGCTTCGACCAGGAAGATCAGAACGCGCTCTGGCTCTATGAAGGCGGGCAGAACCCGTCCCGGGAAGGGTTCCGCAAGATCCTGACCGGTCCGCATCATCCCGACTATGTCAATTTCTGCCTGGGTGCGGGACACGGAACCGGCTATCAGGACCAGATCATCATTGAGGCCAAGGATTTTCTGACAGCCATTGAAACAGGACAGACTATCTGGCCAGCCTTCGAGGACGGCCTTTATGTAAATCAGGTTGTTGAAGCAGCCTGGCAATCGCACGAATCCAAAAACTGGATCAAACTCGACGACGTCTAGGTCTGGGGTACGGTCTCATTTATGACGCCGCACCCTAAGAACCGGACTGTCTTTTCTGGATGCATCACATGACAATCAAGATCGGAAACGCACCCTGTTCCTGGGGCGTTGAATTCGCAGATGATCCGCGCAATCCGCCCTGGCTGACGGTGCTCGATCAATGCCGGGATGCCGGTTACAAGGGCATCGAACTCGGCCCGGTCGGCTTCATGCCCGAAGACCCTGCCGAGCTTGGCGACGCGCTCGCCGAACGGGATCTGGAACTGATCGGCGGCGTGGTGTTCCGCCCCTTTCACGAGCCCGCCAAATGGGACGATGTCAAGGACGGGTCCGTGCGCACCTGCGAGGCACTCAAGGCCCACGGTGCCAGGCACCTTGTCCTGATCGACAGCATCTCGCCGCGCCGCGCGCCGACTGCGGGACGCCCGGCGGAGGCCGAGCAGATGTCCGCTTCCGAATGGAGCGGCTACTGCGCCAAGATCCGGGACATCGCCAGGATGGGCACGGAAGAGTACGGCCTGATCACGGCTATCCACCCCCATGCCGGCGGCTTCATGGACTTCGAGGACGAAGTCGAGCGCCTGCTGCAGGAAGTTGATGAAAGCCTTTTGAAGATCTGTCTCGACACCGGCCACAGCCTCTATGCCGACTTCGATCCGCTGGCCTTCATGGATCGCCACATGGATCGGATTTCCTATATGCATTTCAAGGATATAGACCCGGATGTCCGCGCCCGTACCGTCGCCAACCGCACGGATTTCTACGATGCTTGCGGCGACGGAATCTTCTGCAATCTCGGCAAGGGGTCGGTTGATTTTCCGGCCGTCAAGGCGAAGCTGGAGGCCTCCGGTTTTGAAGGTTGGTGCACGGTTGAGCAGGACTGCGACCCCGAAAAGGCGCAGTCGCCGCTGGACGACGCCCGTGAAAACCGTAGTTTTCTCCATTCCATAGGATTTGAGGTCGCAGCATGAGCAAACTCAGATGGGGCATGATCGGCGGCGGACAGGGCTCCCAGATCGGCCCGGCCCACCGTATCAGCGCAGCGCTCGACGGACATTTTCACCTGACAGCCGGCGCGCTGGACATTGATCCGGCGCGCGGCAAGGCCTTTGCCACGGAGCTTGGCATCGCCGACGATCGCGCCTACGGCAACTGGCGGGAAATGCTCGAAGCCGAACGCGCCCGGCCGGATCGGCTTGATCTGGTCACGGTCGCAACCCCCAATGCGACCCATTACGAGATCTCGCGCGCCTTTCTGGAAGCCGGCTTTCACGTTTTGTGCGAAAAACCACTGACTATGACCGCCGCGGAAGCCGAAGATATCGTGGCGGTATCGAAGCGAACAGGTCGCATCTGCGCGGTCAATTACGGCTACAGCGGCTATCCGCTTGTGCGCCAGATGAAGGCGATGATCGACGGGGGTGAACTCGGCAAGGTGCGGCTCATCAAGGCGGAGTTTGCCCATGGCTTTCACGCCGATGCGGACGAGGCCGACAATCCGAGGATACGCTGGCGCTACGATCCGGCTCAGGCCGGAACGTCGGCCGTGTTTGCCGATGCCGGCATACATGCCTTCCACATGGCCTGTTTCGTCTCAGGACAGACACCCGCCGAGCTGTCGGCGGATTTCGCCTCCATGGTCGGGGACAGGCAGCTGGAAGACGATGCCATGATCAACATCCGTTTGTCCGACGGCGCCCTTTGCCGGCTCTGGACCAGCGCCATTGCGGTCGGGCGCATGCACGGCCTGACCCTGCAGGTCTTCGGTGAAAAGGGCGGCCTGTCCTGGCAGCAGCAGCATCCCGAGCAGTTGCACTGGACACCCTTGAATGGCCGCACCCAGGTTCTGGAGCGCGGGGATGCGTCCCTGTCTCCCCAGGCCGTCCGGGCCTCCCGGATACCGATCGGACATGCGGAAGGCATGCCGGTGGCGTTCGCCAACATCTATCACGATCTCGCCGATGTCCTTCGGGCGGAACAACGCGGTGAGGAACCCGATCCGCTCGCGCTGGATTTCCCGACGGCAACCGACGGATTGTGGTCCATGCGGGCAATCGAGGCTGCCGCTCGCTCGGCCAGCTCGAAAGGAGCCTGGGTCGGGCTCTGACAGGCGGTCTCCTGCGCGGCTAGCCGGCTTCCGGTAGCGGCCGCAAGGAACCGCGCTCGATTACCGAGCAGGGAAACAGACGGATTTCCGGGCTCCGGCCCGGATTTTCCACCATGCCGACGACCAGTTCGACGGAACTCATGATGATGTCACGGATAGGCTGCCTGATGGTGGTGAGTGCATAAGCGTCCCAGCCGGCCATGCCGATATCGTTGAAGCCCAGGAAACCGATATCTTCCGGTATGGATTTTCCCGCGTCGCGGGCAGCATCCATGGCGCCCATGCAGATGAGGTCGTCACCGCAGAATACCGCTTCGACCTCCGGATCCTTAAGCACGTCCCGCATCGCATCCCGCCCGGCCTTGTAGGTGTAGTTCTCCGCGAAGCAGACCTTCGCGACCTTCAATCCGAGCTCGGCGGCCGTGCGCTGAAACCCGGCGGACCGGTCCTGGGTGGATGTCGCGGTCTCCGGCCCTCCGAGCAGGGCGACGGTGCTGTACCCGCGCTCCGAGAACGTCCGCGCCGCCATGGCGCCGCAATAGTCATTGTCGATCCCGACGACATGCACATTGGCATTCGCCTGGAACTTGCCGAATGTGTGGATGACCGGGATACCCGCCGTCTGGAAGGCGATCGCGAAACTTGTCGGCAGGGTGGACGTGGCGACGATGACACCGTCGACGCTGTATTGACGCAGCAGTTCGACGACCTTTTTGGGCGAAGTTTCCGCCGACAGATTGACGAGAAGCGGTCTGAGTTCGCGTTTCTGCAATTCGCTGGTGAACAGGTCGAACACGTCGAGAAACGCGGGGTTCTGAAAATTGTTCGCAACGAGCCCGATCAGTTTGGTCCTGTTTGTCGCAAGGCTTCGGGCAATCAGGGATGGTTTGTATCCGAGCGTCTTGGCCGCCTTCTCCACCTTTTCCCGCGTACGCGCCGACACGCTGGCGCCGTCGGTGAAGGTTCGGGACACAGCAGAACGGGAAACCCCCGCCAGTTCCGCGACTTCCTTGAGTGTTACCGCCAAGCCCTTTGTCCAACCAGATCGTTCATCTGAGCATCGAACCTACACGAATGACCTGATGCGTCAATTTTTTTGCAACCGGTTGCAAAGTTTTTGAGATTGTGATTGTTTGACAACAGGCACGTCCCGCTTTGGAGAAAGTGTGACGTCGAGCCGAGAACTTGGGAGGAATTACATGAAGAATATCGTGAAAAGTGCCCTCGTGGCAGGTGCTCTGGCAGTGTCTTCGCCCGCATTTGCGACGGACATCATTGTTGTGTCACATGGTCAGGCGAATGATGCGTTCTGGTCAGTTGTTAAGAACGG
>NZ_JASHJI010000030.1:0-2500 GCF_030733265.1 Roseibium sp. MMSF_3412
TCCATTACCAACAAAAAAGCCGCCCAAGAGGGGCGGCTGTTTTTGTTGGTTGCGGGAGCAGGATTTGAACCTGCGACCTTCAGGTTATGAGCCTGACGAGCTACCGGGCTGCTCCATCCCGCGTGAAGGTCGAGAACATGTTGAAGAGATGCGCGCTCAAGCAGCCGCTAGGCGGTAGCGCACTTACAAGAGTTTCAAACTGCGTTTAGCAGGCCTGGCGGCGACCTACTCTCCCACACCTTAAGATGCAGTACCATTGGCGCTGGGGAGTTTCACGGCCGAGTTCGGGATGGGATCGGGTGGGGGCTCCCCGCTGAGGCCACCAGGCCGGCGAAGCGCAGTTTGTCGTGAACTGGTCTATTGTTTTGTTTTTGATCATTTCAAACGCACTCAAGTAGCCGCTAGGCGGTAGTGCACTAAAGATGATCTTTCCAAAGCGCCAAGGGCGCTTTGGCAAAGATGAACATTGATTAATGAGAGCGATCAAGCCGAACGAGCTATTAGTAAAGCTAAGCTTCATGTGTTGCCACACTTCCACACGCTTCCTATCGACGTGGTGGTCTTCCACGGCTCTTCAGGGAGAACTGGTTTTGAGGTGGGTTTCCCGCTTAGATGCTTTCAGCGGTTATCCCTTCCGTACATAGCTACCCTGCAATGCGGCTGGCGCCACAACAGGTCCACCAGAGGTACGTCCATCCCGGTCCTCTCGTACTAGGGACAGATCCTCTCAATTCTCCTACACCCACGGCAGATAGGGACCGAACTGTCTCGCGACGTTCTGAACCCAACTCACGTACCACTTTAATTGGCGAACAGCCAAACCCTTGGGACCTGCTCCAGCCCCAGGATGTGATGAGTCGACATCGAGGTGCCAAACAATGCCGTCGATATGGACTCTTGGGCATCATCAGCCTGTTATCCCCGGCGTACCTTTTATCCGTTGAGCGATGGCCCTTCCACGAGGGACCACCGGATCACTATGGCCGACTTTCGTCTCTGCTCGACTTGTCAGTCTCGCAGTCAGGCAGGCTTATGCCATTGCACTCAACGAGCGATTTCCGACCGCTCTGAGCCCACCTTCGCGCGCCTCCGTTACCATTTGGGAGGCGACCGCCCCAGTCAAACTACCCGCCACACACGGTCCCGGATATTGTTGTACCGCGGTTAGATATCCATGACGACAAGGGTGGTATTTCAAGGGTGACTCCACCTCAGCTGGCGCCAAGGCTTCAACGTCTACCACCTATCCTACACATGTCGTGACGAATACCAGTGTGAAGCTGTAGTAAAGGTGCACGGGGTCTTTCCGTCTGACCGCAGGAACCCCGCATCTTCACGGGGAATTCAATTTCACTGAGTCTATGCTGGAGACAGCGGGGAAGTCGTTACGCCATTCGTGCAGGTCGGAACTTACCCGACAAGGAATTTCGCTACCTTAGGACCGTTATAGTTACGGCCGCCGTTTACTGGGGCTTCAATTCGGTGCTTGCACACCTCCTCTTAACCTTCCAGCACCGGGCAGGCGTCAGACCCTATACGTCGCCTTGCGGCTTCGCAGAGCCCTGTGTTTTTGATAAACAGTCGCCACCCCCTGGTCTGTGCCACCCCAATCCGGTTGCCCGGACCGAGGTCTCCCTTCTCGCGAACTTACGGGAGCATTTTGCCGAGTTCCTTCAGCATAGTTCTCTCAAGCGCCTTGGTATGCTCTACCAGTCCACCTGTGTCGGTTTCGGGTACGGTTTATACGTGGGAGCTATTTCCTGGAACACCTTCGCTGCACCCCCAATCCAATAAGGAGATACAACACACGGCATCCGTCACTACCCACAAGCTGCAGAATATTAACTGCATTCCCATCGACTACGCCTTTCGGCCTCGCCTTAGGGGCCGGCTAACCCTGCGCCGATTAGCGTTGCGCAGGAACCCTTGGACTTTCGGCGAGCGGGTCTCTCACCCGCTTTATCGTTACTCATGTCAGCATTCGCACTTCTGATATCTCCAGGACCCCTCACAGGTATCCCTTCGCAGACTTACAGAACGCTCCGCTACCGCGCATCATAAGATGCACCCGCAGTTTCGGTGTATGGCTTGAGCCCCGGTACATTTTCGGCGCGGGACCCCTTATTTAGACCAGTGAGCTGTTACGCTTTCTTTAAATGATGGCTGCTTCTAAGCCAACATCCTGGTTGTTTTGGGAGTCCTACATCCTTTCCCACTTAGCCATAACTTAGGGACCTTAACTGGCGGTCAGGGTTGTTTCCCTCTCCACAATGGACGTTAGCACCCACTGTGTGTCTGCCGGATAGTACTTCTCGGTATTCGGAGTTTGGTTAGGATCAGTAAGGCGGTAAGCCCCCATAGCCCATCCAGTGCTCTACCCCCGAGAGTATTCATCCGACGCTCTACCTAAATAGATTTCGCGGAGAACCAGCTATTTCCGAGTTTGATTGGCCTTTCACCCCTAGCCACAGCTCATCCCCGACTTTTTCAACAGGCGTGG
>NZ_JASHJI010000031.1 GCF_030733265.1 Roseibium sp. MMSF_3412
GGCATCGGCGCGGTCATCAACACGGCCAAGGTGGAAGAGGGATCGCGGGCCATTGTCTTCGGTCTCGGCGGCATCGGCCTGAACGTGATCCAGGGGCTGCGCCTTGCCGGTGCGGACCAGATTGTCGGCGTTGACCTGAACCCGGCCAAGGTGGAGATGGCGACGCGTTTCGGCATGACGGATTTCGTCAACCCGTCCGAGGTTGACGGAGACCTTGTGCCGTATCTGGTCGATCTGACCAGGGGCGGCGCGGATTACACCTTTGATGCAACGGGCAATGTGGGCGTCATGCGGACGGCGCTTGAAACGGCCCACAAGGGCTGGGGCGAGAGCATCATCATCGGCGTGGCGCCGGCAGGGGCGGAGATCGCAACGCGTCCGTTCCAGCTGGTCACGGGCAGGTCCTGGCGCGGCACGGCCTTCGGTGGTGCGCGCGGGCGCACGGACGTGCCGAAGATCGTCGACTGGTACATGGACGGCAAGATCGAGATCGACCCGATGATCACCCACACCATGCCGCTCGAAGACATCAACAAGGGCTTCGACCTCATGCATGCGGGCGAATCCATCCGATCCGTCGTTCTTTTTTAGGTAGCCAGACAATGGAAACCCTTGCCGAAAGTAAATGCTTTGGCGGTGTGCAGACGGTCTACAAACACCAATCTGCTGCTTGTTGCTGCCAAATGACCTTTGCAATTTTTCTGCCTCCGCAGGCGGCGGAGGAGGTGGTTCCCTGCCTCTGGTACCTGTCGGGTCTGACCTGCACCCATGAAAACGCAATGACCAAGGCCGGCCTGCAGGCGCACGCGTCCAAGCACGGCGTTGCGCTCATTTTTCCCGATACGAGCCCACGCGGCGAGGAGGTCGCGGATGACGAAGCTTACGATCTCGGTCAGGGCGCCGGGTTTTACGTCAACGCGACCAAGTCTCCATGGAACACGCATTTCAGGATGTACGACTATGTCGTCAAGGAACTGCGCGAACTGGCGCAGGTCTCGTTCCCGCTGAGCGAACGCCACGGCATCACGGGTCACTCGATGGGCGGCCACGGTGCCTTGACCATCGCCCTGCGCAATCCGGGGCTCTACCAGTCCGTCTCCGCCTTCGCGCCGATCACCAATCCGACACAGTCAGCCTGGGGCCGCAAACAGCTTACCGCTTATCTCGGAGACGATGAGGCTGCATGGGCGGACTACGACGCCACGATCCTGCTGCGCGAACGGGGCTGGAACGGCGACATCCTGATTGACCAGGGTGCCGACGATCAATTCGTCAATCTCCTGAGGCCGCAGGCCTTTGCGGGCGTTGTGACGGAAACCTGTCAGCCGGCCGTGATCCGGATGCAGAAACGCTACGACCACTCCTATTTCTTCGTTTCGACCTTCGGTGGTGACCACATCGCCTGGCACGCGGAACGCCTGAACAGCAAGTTTCATCAAAACGCCAACGGCAAGGGGGCGGCATGACGACACCGGTCGCATCACGACGGTATCTGTTTCTTTTGACCCTGTTGCCGTTCGTGGCCGTGCATCCCGCGAGCGCCCTCGACCTTGGCGATCCCGTGAAGGGAGAAAAGGTGTTCAGGAAATGCAAGGCCTGTCATGCCGTTGGAAACGATGCAGCGGCGAAGACGGGACCGGTCTTGAACGGTGTTGTCGGTGCGACGGCGGCAATGCAGCCGGACTTCAGTTACTCCAAGGCGCTGCGGGAGGCAGCAGACCAGAACGAGCTGGTCTGGACCGTTGAAAACCTCGACGTCTTTCTGACCAAGCCGAAGAAATTTCTACCGGGCACGAAAATGAGCTTTGCGGGGCTACGCAAGGAGAAGGACCGGCAGGACATCGTCGCCTATCTGGCAACGTTCGAAGAAGAGGGAGGGAACCAGGACCAACAGTGAAAAACGGCTTGTTCGACCGCCGAATCGATGCCGGCGTCCAGGGAGGCGCGACCGGTATCTGGAAGGCTGTTGACGCTGGCCTGACGCATGAAACGCCTCAGTCTCGTCACGGGAGGAAAGCATGAGACACCTACTCATTTCCGCCGCTGTGCTGGCCATGGGAGCCGGAACAGCCTACGCAGATGCAAACCTGCAAAAAATGATGGACGATCCGAACCAGTGGGTCATCCAAACGGGAGATTACAAGAACCAGCGCTTCTCCAAACTGGACCAGATCAACAAGGACAACGTCAAGGATCTCCAGGTGGCCTGGACGTTTTCGACGGGTGTGCTGCGCGGCCACGAGGGATCTCCGCTTGTCATTGACAACGTCATGTACGTGCACACCCCGTTCCCGAACACGGTCTATGCACTCGATCTCGACAATGACGGCAAGATTATCTGGAAATACGAACCCAAGCAGAATTCCGACGTCATCGCGGTCATGTGCTGCGACACGGTCTACCGCGGTGTCGCCTATGCTGATGGGAAGATCTTCCTGCACCAGGCCGACACCAAGCTGGTCGCACTCGACTCCAAGACCGGAGAAGAAGTCTGGAGCGTCGTCAACGGGGATCCGGCAATCGGCGAAACCAACACGGCCACCGTCATGCCAGTCAAGGACAAGGTCCTGGTCGGCATTTCCGGCGGTGAGTTCGGCGTGCGCGGGTCCGTGACCGCCTACAACACCAAGGACGGTTCTCTCGCCTGGCGGGCCTATTCGATGGGGCCTGACAGCGACATTCTGATCGACCCGGAAAAGACCACGCATCTTGGAAAACCGGTCGGCAAGGACTCCGGTCTCAACACCTGGGAAGGCGATCAGTGGAAGATCGGTGGCGGAACCACCTGGGGATGGTATTCCTACGATGCCGATGAAAACCTGATGTATTATGGAACCGGCAACCCCTCGACATGGAACCCGGCGCAGCGTCCCGGCGACAACCGCTGGTCCATGACGATCATGGCCCGGGATGTCGACACGGGTGTCGCACGCTGGTTCTACCAGATGACGCCGCACGACGAATGGGACTACGACGGGGTCAACGAGATGATCCTGACGGAGCAGGAATTCGGTGGCGAGATGCGCAAGCTTCTCACCCATTTCGACAGGAACGGGTTCGGCTACACGCTTGACCGGGTGACCGGTGAGCTCCTGGTTGCCGAAAAATTCGACCCGAAGGTCAACTGGGCAACGGAAGTGGTCATGGATCCGAATTCGGACCAGTACGGCCGGCCGCAGGTGGTGTCACAATACTCGACCCGGCAAAATGGCGAGGATGTGAACACGACCGGTGTCTGTCCGGCGGCCCTTGGATCGAAAGACCAGCAACCGGCCTCCTTCTCGCCGGAAACGGGCCTTTTCTACGTACCGACAAATCACGTGTGCATGGACTATGAGCCCTTCCGCGTCAGCTACACGGCTGGTCAGCCTTATGTCGGGGCAACCCTTTCCATGTATCCGGCCGGCGACAGCCACGGCGGCATGGGCAATTTCATTGCATGGGATAATGAAAAGGGTGAGATCGTCTGGTCAATTCCGGAACAGTTTTCGGTCTGGTCCGGAGCACTCGCCACGTCGGGAGACATCGTTTTTTACGGCACGCTTGAAGGCTATCTGAAGGCCGTGGACGCCAAGACCGGTGAGGAGCTTTACAAGTTCAAGACACCCTCCGGGATCATCGGCAACGTGATGACCTATACGCATAACGGCAAGCAGTATGTCGCCGTGTTGTCCGGCATCGGAGGCTGGGCGGGCATCGGCCTTGCCGCCGGCCTGACCAACCCGAATGAGGGTCTCGGCGCTGTCGGCGGCTATGCCGCGTTGAGCGACTACACCGCCCTGGGCGGTCAGCTCACGGTGTTCGCACTTCCGAACTGACCGGCCTGCCGAAGAGTTGGGCTGGCGCGGCGATC
>NZ_JASHJI010000032.1 GCF_030733265.1 Roseibium sp. MMSF_3412
CGGTCTCCGCATGCGCATGCGAAGGTGACGGGGATTGATGCGAGCGCGGCGCTTGCGATGCCGGGTGTGGACGCGGTTCTGACGGGGGACCAGCTTGTCGGGGACGGGATCGGCAACCTGATCTGCGGCTGGATGATCCATTCCAAGGACGGCACGCCGATGAAGATGGGCGGCTGGCGGGCGCTTGAGCCTGAGGTGGTGCGCCATGTCGGCCAGGCGGTCGCGGTTGTTGTTGCCGACACGGCGGCGCAGGCGCGCGATGCGGCGGATGCGGTTGTTGTCGATTATGAGGAGCTTCCGGCGGTTGTCGATCCGGTTGCCGCGCTCGCGCCGGGGGCGCCGCAGGTGCACCCGGAAGCGGAAGGCAACCTGATCTACGACTGGGAGATCGGGGATGCGGCTGCGGTTGATGCGGCGTTTGCGGGCGCGGCGCATGTGACGAAGATGGAGATCCGCAACAACCGTCTTGTGCCGAACCCGATGGAGCCGCGGGCAGCGCTTGCCAGCTACGACGATGCGGAAGAGCATCACACGCTCTATACGACCTCGCAGAACCCGCATGTTGCGCGTCTTGTTCTGTCCGCGTTCTACAATGTGGCACCTGAGCACAAGCTGCGTGTGATCGCACCGGATGTGGGCGGCGGCTTCGGGTCGAAGATCTATATCTACCCGGAAGAGATGGTGTGCCTTTGGGCGTCCAAGCGTGTGGGCCGGCCGGTGAAGTGGGTGTCGGACCGGACGGAAGCGTTCCTGACGGATGCGCACGGGCGCGACCACGTGTCGGAGGCGGAGCTAGCGCTTGATGCTGACAACCGGATTGTCGGCCTGCGTGTGAAGACGATCGCCAATCTTGGCGCGTATATGTCTTTGTTCTCGTCGGCTGTTCCGACCTATCTTTATGCAACGCTGTTGTCGGGCCAGTACAACATTCCGGCGATCCACGCGAATGTGAAGACGGTCTATACCCACACGACGGCGGTGGATGCCTATCGGGGCGCGGGGCGTCCTGAGGCGACCTATCTTCTTGAGCGGATCATGGAGACGGCTGCGCGGGAGGTGGGTCTTTCGCCTGCGGACTTCCGGCGCAAGAACTTCGTTCGGGAGTTCCCGCACCAGACGCCTGTGATCATGTGCTACGACGCGGGCGACTATGACGCGACGCTGGATGCGGCGCTGTCAGCGGCCGACTATGCGGGCTTTGCGGCGCGCAAGGCTGAGGCGGCCTCGCGGGGCAAGCTTCGGGGGATCGGTCTTTCCTGCTACATCGAGGCGTGCGGGATCGCGCCGTCCGCGGCGGTTGGATCGCTGGGGGCCGGTGTCGGTCTCTGGGAATCGGCGGAGGTTCGGGTGAACCCGGTCGGGACGGTCGAGGTTCTGACGGGCTCTCACAGCCATGGCCAGGGTCACGAGACGACGTTCGCGCAGCTGATCTGCGAGCGGTTCGGTCTGGACAGCGATGCGGTGTCGATCGTTCACGGGGATACGGACAAGGTGCAGTTCGGGATGGGAACCTACGGGTCGCGGTCCGGTGCTGTTGGCATGTCTGCGATCGTGAAGGCGCTGGACAAGGTCGAGGAGAAGGCGAAGAAGATCGCGGCGCATCTGATGGAAGCCTCTGAAGGCGACATCCAGATCGAGGGCGGAGAGCTGAAGGTCGCGGGGACGGACAAGAAGCTGTCGTTCACGGAAGTGGCGCTTGCGGCCTATACGGCGCACAATCTTCCCGAAGGCATGGAGCCGGGTCTGAAGGAGGGGGCGTTCTACGACCCGTCCAACTTCACGTTCCCTGCCGGCACCTATGTGTGCGAGGTGGAGATCGACCCGGAGACGGGCAAGACGGAGATCGTGAGCTTTGTTGCCGCGGACGACTTCGGCAAGGTGATCAACCCGATGATCGTGGAAGGCCAGGTTCACGGCGGTCTTGTTCAGGGGATCGGGCAGGCGCTTCTTGAGAACGCGGCCTATGACGAGAGCGGTCAGCTTCTGACGGCGTCCTACATGGACTACACGATGCCGCGGGCGGACGATGTTCCCTCGTTCAGCCTGTCGACGCACGAGACGCTGTGCCCGGGCAATCCGCTTGGCATGAAGGGGTGCGGCGAGGCCGGTGCGATCGGGTCTCCGCCTGCGGTGATCAACGCGATCACGGATGCGATCGGGTCGAACGATCTGACGATGCCTGCAACGCCTGAGAAGGTGTGGCAGCTGTGCCAGTCGCAGCTGAAGCAGGCCGCCGAATAAGGTTTGAAGAGGAACGTTCTTCGGGCAGGCTTTGCCTGCCCGGTCATCTGACAGAGAGATTTTGGGGAGACCCGTCATGTATGAAACAACCTATCACCGCGCCGGTTCTGTTGCGGAGGCGTCGGATCTGATGTCGAAGGCCGAGGACGGCAAGGTTCTTGGAGGCGGGCAGACGCTTCTTCCGACGATGAAGCAGCGTCTTGCGTCGCCGAGCGATCTTGTTGATGTGACGAAGATTGCGGATATGAACGGCATCTGCGAGGGCGATGGCAGCCTGTCGATCGGGGCTGCGACGACGCATGCGGAGGTTGCCGCATCTGATCTTGTGCGGTCGAAACTTCCGAGCCTTGCCGGTCTTGCGGGCGGCATCGGCGATCCGGCGGTGCGTCACATGGGCACGATCGGTGGCTCGATCGCCAACAACGATCCGGCGGCGGACTATCCGGCGGCGCTGGTGGCGCTGGGGGCGACTGTGGTGACGAGCAAGCGCTCGCTTTCCGCCGAAGACTTCTTCGTGGGCATGTTCGACACGGCGCTGGACGAGGACGAGATCGTGGTGTCGGTGACGTTCCCGCTGATCGAGAAGGGGGCCTATGCCAAGTACCCGAACCCGGCTTCGCGCTATGCGATGGCAGGGGTCTACGTGGCCAAACACCAGGACGGGTCTGTCCGGGTGGCTGTGACCGGGGCAGGCCATTACGGCGTCTTCCGGGTCGA
Organism: Roseibium sp. MMSF_3412; assembly: GCF_030733265.1. Taxonomy (GTDB): domain Bacteria; phylum Pseudomonadota; class Alphaproteobacteria; order Rhizobiales; family Stappiaceae; genus Roseibium. The sequence goes on from NZ_JASHJI010000032.1 coordinate 2,959, forward strand.
CGGCATGGAAGCGGCGCTGGCGGCGAACTGGTCGCCGGACGCGGTCGCCGGCATCAAGGTGGATGCAGGCTCCATGCTGCACGACCTGCACGGCTCCGCCGCCTACCGCGCAAACCTCGTCACCGTCATGGCAAAACGAGCCGT
>NZ_JASHJI010000033.1 GCF_030733265.1 Roseibium sp. MMSF_3412
CCCGCATTTGCGACGGACATCATTGTTGTGTCACATGGTCAGGCGAATGATGCGTTCTGGTCAGTTGTTAAGAACGGTGTTTCGCTTGCGGCTGAGCACACGGGTGCGAATGTTGACTACCGTGCGCCGGAGACGTTCGACATGGTTGCCATGAGCCAGCTGATTGATGCGGCTGTGAACCAGGAGCCGGACGGGCTGGTCGTGTCCATTCCGGACGGCGATGCGCTTGGGCCGTCGATCCAGCGTGCGGTCGAGGCCGGCATTCCGGTGATCTCGATGAACTCCGGGTCCGATGTTGCCCCGGGTCTTGGCGTGACGCTTCACGTCGGCCAGTCCGAGTATGACGCGGGCGAGGCTGCCGGCAAGAAGCTGGCCGAGATGGGCGGCAAGAAGGCCGTTTGCGTGAACCACGAAGTCGGCAACGTCGCTCTCGACCTGCGCTGCGAAGGTTTCACCAAGGGCTTTGGCGGTGAGGTTTCCGTCCTGCCGACCTCCAACGATCCGGCAGAGATCGAAGCCAAGGTGTCTGCAGCCCTGTCCTCCGATGAAGACGTCGACACGGTCATGGCGCTCGGCGCCAGCACCGCCGGTGAGCCGACCGTTGCCGCTGCCAAGGCTTCGGGCCGTGACGTCAACGTGGCTTCCTTCGACCTGTCCGCGAACTTCCTGCAGTCCATCGTCGACGGCGATGCCGCCTTTGCGATCGACCAGCAGCAGTTCCTGCAAGGCTATCTCCCGGTTGTGTTCCTGGCCAACAATGCGGCCTACGGCCTGATGCCGGGCGGCAACGTTCCCTCCGGTCCGAACCTCGTCACCAAGGACAAGGCGGCCCAGGTGATCGATCTGTCCGCCAAGGGCATCCGCTAGTCACCTGGATCTGAAGTTCGTCTCATTTTGCAGCTTGCTCCGAACGAACTTCAGATTCACCGCACTAGGCGCTTGCCGCACGATCAATAACACCACCGAACAAGGGGGCGGCGCGCCCGTGCGCCGTCCTTCCACAACAGGGAGGCCATAATGAGCGACGCTGCTCCGATAGATGCAGACGAACGGGTCAAGAAGGAATCGTTCTTCTCCAAACTCATGAAGAAGCCGGAACTCGGCGCGATTGCGGGCGTGATCCTCGTCACCCTGTTTTTCCTGGCAACCGCCGACGAGGCCATGTTCAGCCTGTCCGGCATCATGAACTTCATGACCCCTGCGGCCCAGCTCGGCATTCTGGCCATCGGCGCCGCCATGCTGATGATCGGCGGCGAGTTCGACCTGTCGATCGGCTCCATGGTCGCCTTTGCCGGCCTGTTCTTCGCCGCCTGCGTCGTCACCTGGGGGCTGCCCCTGGTTCTGGCCATTCCCCTCACCTTTGTCTTTTCCGCCGGTGTCGGCGCCATCAACGGCACCATCGTGATCCGCTCCGGCCTGCCCTCCTTCATCGTCACCCTCGCCTTCCTGTTCATCCTGCGCGGCCTGTCCCTGGTCGGCCTGAAGTGGGCAACGGGCGGCGCCACCCAGCTGCGCGGTGTCCGTGATGCGGTCGAGGGCGACTGGCTCGCCCCGTTCTTCTCCGGCGATGCCTTTGGCGGCCTCTTCAACTGGCTCGCCACCAACGGCTTCGTCGACACCTTCAAGAGCGGCGCGCCCAAGGTGCCCGGCATTCCGGTCGAGATCCTCTGGTTCATCCTCATCGCGCTGATTGCCACCTACATTCTCCTGCGCACGCCCGTCGGCAACTGGATCTTCGCCGCCGGCGGCGACAAGACCGCCGCCTCCAACTCCGGTGTGCCGGTGAACCGGGTGAAGATCTCCCTGTTCATGCTGACCGCCTGCTGCGCCGCCCTTGTGGCCATCATCACCGTCATGGACGCCGGTTCCACCGATGCCCGCCGCGGCTTCCAGAAGGAGTTCGAGGCCATCATCGCGGCCGTGATCGGCGGCTGTCTGCTGACCGGCGGCTACGGCTCGGCCATCGGTGCCTTCTTCGGCTCCATCATCTTCGGCATGGTGGTCATCGGACTGACCTACACCAACTTCGATCAGGACTGGTTCCAGGTCTTCCTCGGCTCCATGCTGCTCATCGCCGTTCTGTTCAACAACGCGATCCGCAAGCGCGTCACGGGGGAGCGGTAACATGACCCAGGACACCAAGTTCCATCACGGCGATGCGCCGGAGTTCGAGCCGATCATTCACATGGTCGACATCGAGAAACACTTCGGCAACATCATTGCCCTGGCCGGCGTCAGCTTCGACGTCAGGCCCGGCGAGTGCCACTGCCTGCTCGGCGACAACGGCGCGGGCAAGTCGACCTTCATCAAGACCATGTCGGGCGTGCACCGGCCGACCAAGGGCGAGATCTACTTCGAGGGCAAGCCGCTGAGCTTCGCCACCCCGCGCGATGCCATGGAGGCCGGCATTGCGACCGTGTTCCAGGATCTGGCGATGATCCCGCTGATGAGCGTGACCCGCAACTTCTTCATGGGCCGCGAGCCGACCAAGGGGCGCGGCCTGGCCAAGCGCTTCGACGTCACCCGGGCCAACGAGGTCACCATGGAGGAGATGCGCAAGATGGGCATCAACCTGCGCGGCCCGGACCAGGCGGTCGGCACCCTGTCGGGCGGCGAGCGCCAGACGGTCGCCATTGCCCGCGCGGTCTATTTCGGCGCAAGGGTCCTGATCCTCGACGAGCCCACCTCCGCCCTCGGCGTGCGCCAGACATCCAACGTGCTCGCCACAATCGACAAGGTCCGCAAGCAGGGCGTCGGCGTCGTCTTCATCAGCCACAACGTCCGACATGCGCTCGCCGTCGGCGACCGCTTCACCGTCCTCAACCGCGGCAAGACACTCGGAACCGCAAAACGCGGCGA
>NZ_JASHJI010000034.1 GCF_030733265.1 Roseibium sp. MMSF_3412
TCAGGTCCGGGACGGCGCGGGCGCTGATCATCATCAGAACCGGATCGCCAGACGCGCCATGCCTTCCAGGGCGTCGGTGTCGCCGGAGAGGATGCCCTGGCCGTCGAGGGTGAAGCTGGCCTGCGGGCCGAGGTTCAGATCCAGGGAGGCACCGAGATAGGCGGCGGAGCGGTCCGCCGCGCCGAGGCCGACGGAATTGGTGATGCCGAGAAGCGTCACCGGGACATCGTCATCGCCCGCCGAACTGCGCACCAGATAGCCCGCGCGGCCGGTCACGGTTGCAAGGCCGAAGCTCCTGGAAACCGCCAGTTCAAAATCGCCTTCCAGCACCCCGAATGTGTGGCTTTCCACCGTGGCATTGGCGGCAGCGCCGGTTTCGGTATAGCCGCCCGTCTGCTGCAGGGCATAGCGCCCGCGTATCGACGGGGTCAGGACAAGGCCGGTTTGCCCGAGGGCAATGTCTGCGGAGAGCGCGGCTTCCGGGGTGATGAACCAGCTGTCATAGGAGGCGCCGGCGGTGCTTTCGCCAAGCGTGAGGCCCCCGGTCAGGGCGGTGTTGTCGTTGACGAAGCGGCGGCTGTCATTACTCTGCCAGCCGCCGGCAAGGCCGAGGCCGAGGGTGAGCCGCCCGAAACGCCGGTCGCCATGGAGACCGGCAAAGACGCCGTTGCTGGTAATGTCCTGGGCATCCGCAAAGGTGCTCGCGGCCGTGATGGAGCCGTTCATGTAGCCGAGCATGACACCAAGGCGCATCCCGGGCGACTGGGCCCAGGCATAGCCGAGGGCCGCGCCGATCCGGTCAATGGTGTGGTCGAGGGTGGTGTCATCGCCATCGTAGTTGGCCTCGCCGCCGAACCCGGTGAGCCAGAAGGACCCGGCCCTGAGGCCATAAGGGCTTTCCGGCCCGGAATTGGTTCCCAGCAGCGCATCGAAGCTTTCAGAAGATCGCGTTCCGTCCCCGCCATAGGCGAGCGCGGACGAAGACGCATCCGCAGACCTGCCCCGTCCGGCCTGTCTCAGCCCATAGCGCCCGAGGCGTCCCAGCATGTTGGCAGTGTTGGCCATCTGGTTGAAGCTGGCGGTGAGCCCGGTCGGGTCGAAGGTGGCGAACTGGCCGGTCGCCGTGTCGTAGAACCAGGGCACGGGACCGGAGACATTCGCCTCACCGCCCGCGACATTCGCGGTCGGCAACTGCCACAGGACGGAGTGCGAGGCCCCGGTGGTGAGGTTGAGAGTTGTCTCGGATTCGAAGGTGATGGCACCGCCGAGAAAGGAGGGGGC
>NZ_JASHJI010000003.1 GCF_030733265.1 Roseibium sp. MMSF_3412
CAACATATCTGCCAGGTATCGCAAGACCAACGCCGCCTACGCTTCCCTTCCTTCATAAAACAAATTGTCAAAGAACCATTCGCACGAGCGAATGCGGCCTTAAAGGCACGACCGGAGGCACCTCATCTCGCACCTGCTTCCAGGGCTCAACAATCGTGATGTCCGGTAAGATCAACAGCAAGGAGCGCCATGCGGCAGCGCCGCCGTCGATGGAGGCGGTTATACGCAGGGCCTGAATGCGAGTCAACAGACTTTGTCAAAAAAGATTCACAGAAGCGGACACTCCAAGTTTTATATCGTTTTTTCATAAGCTTAGCGACACGTCCCCGGCAACTGATTACCCGGCGGCACATGGCATTGCGGCGTCTTTTCAAGAGGGAAAATCCGCGCTGCCGGATACCGCGTTGCAGCATCAATCCGGGCGTGCAACAGCAGCCGGACCCGGCGGATTGAGAGACATTGCATACCGGGACCGGCAGCCTCCGGTCCTTGCCCGTGCATGCGCGCCCCGCCGCGCATGTCGGCAACAGGGGGGTTAATTCACACAGGCATCACAGAACCGTCAAAATCAGGCCTTACGCAACAATCTGCAGGGCAATGGGATCTGGTACTCCCGGTGCATAAACAATTGACGTTTTAGACCAAACACTGCATTTAGCAGGGTCAGCCGCGGTGCGTTCCCGCCTTTACGGGCCTTGATGGGACGACCGATCGACGGATCTGATGCAGGATTTGTAAAAGGACCGGACTGGAATTAATGCATTTTGGCCCTTTCCATAGTGCACAGGGAACCCGGATTGAACTGGGCGATGAACCGCCGCTCCGCGGATACGAGGGGCGTAGCGGTCTTTCGGACAAGCGCCAGGTCTCCTTGCGCTGGCTTGCCGGCACGGTTCTGACTGGATTGACCTCACTGGTGCTCATGGGCGGGGCCCTGATGGCCGCGCTTGATGGACAATACAGTGTGGAAGCCGCGCCCTCCGCCGATGCGCTTTACGCCGGTGTTGCCTCCGCGGACGGCGGCAGCACCAAGGGAGACCGGGTTCTCAAGACCGCAGCTGAATACTCCAGCAAGAACGTGATCGACGTGAATGTCATCGCGCGCGTCGGCGACAAGGACCACATCCGCGTGCAGCCGCATGTTTTCGTCAGCGCCTCCCTTGCAACGCGCAAGGACCCGGAGCTGGCTGATCTCATTCCGGCCTTCAATCCTCTGAACATGTTTTCCGACAAGTCGGATGAACCGAGTGGCACGGAGTTTGCCGAGACCACGACGGCGCTGATTGCAGACTCCATCTACGGCGCCAAGCTGGAAAGCGAAGTCAGCATTTCTCTGGCCCCCTTTCCGACGTCAAGTCCCCTGATCAAGGAAGACAAGACCCCGTCGGAAACCGAGGTTGAGATTGTCGTGCGCGATGCGGCACGGCTGCTTCTTGCAAGTTCCCCGCAGACCGCCGCGAAAACGCTTGTCGACCCTGGCCGCTTCGACTTCAACCTGGCGCTCCAGCCCGACCTTGAACGCTACGCCGTCCGCATCACGCCGGAAAACGTCTCCTTTGTCTCCAAGCGCGACGAAGAGATCCGCTTCGCCGGCATGGAGGAAAGCATTGTCCCGATCACGGAAGGCCAGAACCTGACCGACCTGCTTCTGGACTACGATGCGAATGCGCAGGAAGCCCGCAACATCGCCTCCTCCTTCGCCAGCCTTTTCGGCATCTCCGAGCTTGAGGACGGCCAGCGCCTGCGCATCGCCTATGCGCCGTCTCCCGATGACCTGGAAAAGATGCGCCCGGAGCGCGTTTCTCTCTATACAGCCACAGAACATCAGGCGACTGTCGCCCGGTCGGACAGCGGCAGATACATCAAGGCGGAAGAGCCAAGCACGTTCCTTGCCGACGCCTTCGCCGAAGCCGACCGGGTGTCCTACGGCGGCCCGACACCGGCAATTTACGACAGCCTTTATCAGACGGCCCTGGAGCAGGACATGCCCGAAGAGATCATCGATGATCTGGTGCGCATGTTCTCTTTCGATGTCGATTTCAATTCCCGCGTCCAGCCGGGAGACGCGCTGGAACTGTTCTTCACGCCCGGTGACGAAAACGCGGCACCGAAGATTCTCTACGCGGCCCTCAATACCGGCAACACCAAACGCGAATTCTACCGCTACCGCACGCCCGATGACGGCGCGACCGACTTTTATGACGGCTCCGGCCAGAGCGCCAAGAAGTTCCTGGTTCGAAAGCCGCTCAACGGCGGCAAGTTCCGCTCCGGTTTCGGCATGCGGCGCCATCCGATTCTCAAATACACGCGCATGCACCGCGGTGTGGACTGGTCGGCGCCGCGCGGCACGCCGATCATTGCCGCAGGCAACGGCACCGTCGTCAAGTCCGGCTGGGCCTCCGGCTATGGCCGGCGCGTCGAACTGCGGCACACCAACGGCTATGTCACGACCTACAGCCACATGACCGGCTTCGGCAAAGGCATCCGCGAAGGCGCGCGCGTCACCCAGGGCCAGGTGATCGGCTATGTCGGCTCCACGGGCCTGTCGACCGGACCGCACCTCCACTATGAAGTCCTCGTCAATGGAAGATATGTTGATCCCATGCGCATCAAGCTGCCGAAGGGACGGACGCTGGACGGGGAAGTGCGGACAAGCTTCGAGGAAGAGCGATACCGCGTCGACACGCTTCTGGAGCGGGCCCGCAAGCCATCGCGCATCGCAGCGGTCAACTGAGCTGCCAGAGGCTACGGTACGCGCCAACACACATCTGGTCAGAAAGACAAGGCCCCGCGGAACATCTTGCTCCGCGGGGCTTTTCGTATCGTGTTCGGGAACGGACGGGTTACGCCGCTGCACTCTCAGAGCCGGCAACCTGGAAAACCAGCCTGTCGGCCCCCGCGGACACATCGACCGTCTGCCCGTCGAGAATATCTCCGGCCAGGAGTTTCTCCGCCAGCGGATCCTGGACATCCTTCTGGATGACCCGTTTCAGCGGACGGGCGCCATAGGCAGGATCGTAGCCTTTCTGGGCCAGCCAGCCGAGTGCGCTGTCGTCCACGTTGAGGGTGATCTTGCGATCCTCCAGAAGCGTGTGAAGCCGCTCCAGCTGGATCTTGACGATATCGCCCATCTGCGCCCGCTGCAGCCGATGGAACAGAACAATCTCATCCAGCCGGTTCAGGAACTCGGGCCGGAAATGCCCGCGCACCGATGTCATCACCTCGTCCCGGACCGCATCGCTGTCCTGGCCTTCCGGCTGGTTGACCAGGTACTCCGCACCCAGGTTGGACGTCATGATGATCAGCGTGTTGCGGAAGTCGACGGTGCGGCCCTGACCGTCGGTCAGACGGCCATCGTCGAGCACCTGAAGCAGCACGTTGAACACATCGCTATGCGCCTTTTCGATTTCATCGAAAAGCACGACCTGGTAGGGCCGCCTGCGCACGGCTTCGGTGAGCGCGCCGCCTTCCTCGTAGCCGACATAGCCCGGAGGCGCTCCGATCAGCCGGGCCACGGAGTGTTTCTCCATGAATTCCGACATGTCGATACGCACCATCGCGCTGTCGTCGTCAAACAGGAAGCTGGCAAGGGCCTTGGTCAGCTCCGTCTTGCCGACACCGGTCGGCCCCAGGAACATGAACGAACCGATGGGCCTGTGCGGGTCCTGCAGGCCGGCACGCGCGCGCCTGACCGCGGTGGACACGGCATGAATGGCCTCTGCCTGACCGACGACGCGCTTTGCCAGCATGTCTTCCATCCGCAGCAGCTTTTCCCGTTCGCCTTCCAGCATCTTGTCCACCGGGATACCGGTCCACTTCGAAACAACCTGGGCGATATGCGCAGGTGAAACGGCTTCATCGACCATCGCGTCCTTGTCTTCCGACGCCTCGGCCTCCGACAATTGCCGCTCCAGATCCGGAACAACGCCATAGGCCAGTTCACCGGCTTTCGCCAGGTCGCCCTGCCGCTGCGCGATTTCCAGATCGGTCCGTGCCTGCTCAAGCTGTTCCTTGATCTTCTGTTCAAGGTTCAGCTTTTCCTTCTCGCCAAGCCAGCGATTGGTGAGCGCCTGAGACTGCTCTTCCAGGTTTGTCAGCTCCTGTTCGAGCTTGCTCAGCCGGTCACGGGACGCCTCGTCGCTTTCCACCTTCAGCGCTTCGCGCTCGATCTTCAGCTGTATGATCCGGCGATCCAGCTCATCCAGCTCTTCCGGCTTGGAATCGACCTGCATGCGCAGCCGGCTCGCCGCCTCATCGACCAGATCGATCGCCTTGTCGGGCAGAAACCGGTCTGTGATGTAACGGTTGGACAGGTTGGCTGCCGAGACGATCGCGCTGTCGGTAATGCGCACGCCATGGTGCAGTTCATATTTTTCCTTGATACCGCGCAGGATCGAGACCGTATCCTCGACCGTCGGTTCCGTCACGAAGACCGGCTGAAAACGCCGGGCAAGCGCTGCATCCTTTTCGACATGCTTGCGGTATTCGTCCAGGGTCGTCGCCCCCACGCAGTGCAGTTCGCCGCGCGCAAGCGCCGGTTTCAGCAGGTTGGACGCATCCATCGCGCCATCCGCCTTGCCAGCGCCGACAAGCGTGTGCATCTCGTCGATGAACAGGATGATGCCGCCGGCCGCCGCTTCGACTTCCGACAGCACCGCCTTCAGACGCTCCTCGAATTCACCACGATACTTCGCACCCGCGATCAGCGCGCCCATGTCCAGCGCAAGCAACTGCTTGTCCTTCAGGGATTCAGGAACATCTCCATTGACGATCCTGAGTGCGAGGCCTTCCGCGATGGCCGTTTTGCCGACGCCGGGTTCACCGATCAGAACCGGGTTGTTCTTGGTTCTACGGGACAGAACCTGAATGGTTCGCCGGATTTCCTCATCGCGGCCAATCACCGGATCGAGTTTGCCGTCGCGGGCGACTTCCGTCAGATCCCGGGCATATTTCTTCAACGCTTCATACTGGTTTTCAGCGGTCGCGCTGTCTGCGGTGCGGCCCTGGCGAAGCTGGTTGATTGCATCATTGAGGCCATTCGGCGTCACGCCGTGGCGCTTCATCAGCTTGCCCGCCTCACTTTCGCCGTCCATGGCAAGGGCAAGCAACAGGCGTTCAACGGTGACGAAGCTGTCGCCTGCCTTCTCCGCAATCTTTTCAGCCTGCTCGAAAAGGCGCGCCGTTGGCTGCGCCATGTAAAGCTGCCCCGAGCCGCCGGAGACCTTGGGCATCTTGTCCAGGATGCCTTCGAGATCCCCTTTCAGGGCCTTTGCCTTTCCGCCGGCGCGTTCGATCAACCCGGTGGCCATGCCTTCCGGATCGTCCAGAAGCACCTTCAAGATGTGTTCCGGCGCGAACTGCTGGTGTCCGCGCCCAAGGGCAAATGTCTGAGCGGACTGCACAAAGCCTCGTGCGCGCTCAGTGTATTTTTCAAAGTTCATTCTCTACCTCCTACCCGTCCGCACCACCCGAAGCATGGGGAACGTCGTTGGATATGGACCCCGAGGGTACGGACCCATAAATGAGGCCGAAATGGTTTGAGGCGGCTTGCGTCTCGTCAAGGAGCCAAAGCGCAGGAAATGTGGTTCATTTTCAAGCCTTTCGCAACGCCGAGGAGGAGCAAGCGGTCAAATCCGAAGGACATGGAAATGGCTTCACCCCGCGGCGTCAGCGTGCTTGACCGGGCAGGAAGCCCGCTCCACACACCCTTCCTAGCGGGATTTAGCCATGTCGCATGCCATTTCAGTCTCATTTATGGGTTCGCACCCTAAACGGGCATCCATGCAGTCTCATTGAGCACTGCCCTCCTAATATAGTGTTGCATTTTCATCACAAAAGCCCCTCCAGGCCAAAATTCGCGCAACAAAAAACGGCGCCCGTCGGACGCCGTTCTGGATGTTTCGATTTGCCGGATTGCCGTCAGTCGGACGCGGCCGCAGTTTCAGCAGAAGCGTCCTCACTCGCCTTGGGACGACGGGTCCGTGTGGTCCGGCGTCGCGGCTTGGCCTGCTCGTCTTCGGAGGCCTCGACCGGGCTCTCGTCACCCTCGGACGATGCCTCTGTCGTGCCTGCCGCCTGATCTCCAGACGCACGGCGCGGCGTCCGCGATCTTGGTGTCCGGGTTCGGCGGCGCGGCTTCTCGTCGGAATCGCCGTCCTCGGCATCCGCTTTCTGACCTGCACCGTTGACCTGGCCTTCCTGGTCGATCACCGGCATGTCTTCGATAAACGGCTGCGGGCTGTTCGCATCGACAACGTCGCCGTCTGCTGCGGCACGTTCCTGCGCAGGCCGCTCCGAACCGTTGACCGGTGGCGTGGCGCCATTTGTTCCGCTGGCGGCTTCACCTGACGTGTCTTCGCTGTCCGCGCGCACGGCCGGCTGTGCCGAAGGTTGCTGCTGCGGCTGTGCTGCGGCAACGATCCGCAGATAGTGCTCCGCATGCTGGTTGTAGTTTTCGAACATCACGCGGTCGCCGGATGCCTGGGCATCTCTGGCAAGCTGCTGATACTTCTCCGCGATATGCATCGCTGTGCCGCGGATTTTCACATCAGGACCGTTTGATTCGTAAGTCCGGGTTAACGGATTGGGACCTTTGCGGCCCCGACCGCGCATACGCTTATTGCTTTGATTTCCTGGTCTCATCCTGCCGTTTTCTCTTGCGGAACGGCGGTCAGCGAAACGCTGACCCAACATCGGAATTGCTTAAACCGATACGAAATACACACCGAAACCAACAATGCTGGTTCGCGGCTGCCTTTCAAAACACGCGCAACGCATTCCAGGCCGATGGCCAGCGCTCACGTCTTCCTCGTCGACAGTCCAAAACACCGGAAGGCCCGATTTGCAGCTGAATACTTCGCGCGATAAGCGTGTCTCGTCTTCACACTGCCGGATGCGTATGCCCCGCTAAACGCTGTTCACATTTCCGGTTTCGGCGAGTCGAACCTAACCGTTTCCGCCGCAATTTCCAAGTGCTTTTTCGCGTTTGGATCAAAACAGTAAAATTATGTCCCGCGCGCAAGCGCAACGCGGTCGTTCCCGGCAAGATCCTTAATGATTTCAATCTCTCCAAGGTCATGTTGACGCAGCAGTTTTTCAACAGAGGCAGCCTGATCGTATCCGATCTCGAGCGCGATTCGGGCACCGGAACGCAACAAACCCGCCGCCTGCGGTACAAGTGCGGCATATGCGTTGAGACCGTTTTCGCCGCCATCAAGAGCGAGCCGGGGATCATGATCGATGACTTCCGGGCTCAACTCTTCCAGGACACGGCTGCAGATGTAGGGCGGATTGCTGACGATCCAGTCCGGCCCCTCTGTCCGATCCAGGTCCATGGCGGCGAGATAGTCGGCACAAATAGGATGAAAACGGTCTTCGACACTGTGAAGGCGCGCATTGTTGACGGCACATGCAAGGGCGTCTTCCGACAGGTCGATCGCGATCGCCCTGCCTCTGGGACGTTCGGCAAGCAAGGTCACCGCAATTGCGCCCGATCCGGTACCGATGTCCCAAATCGTGACCGGCGCGTCGCCGGCGGTCCTGCTCAGAACCGCGTCGATGAGTGTTTCCGTATCCGGGCGCGGTTCCAGGGTCGCACTGTTCAGCAAAAACCGGCGGCCGTAAAACTCGCGCTCGCCGAGGATGCGGCCAAGCGGCATGCCGCCCATGCGCAGTACCGCCTTTTCCTCGATCTCGCGAACCTGCGCCGCATCGACCTCCTGGGCATCGTTGAGAAGAAGATCGGACAGGCCAATCCCGAGCAGCGTGCTCACCAGAAGTTTTGCATCGAGTTCGGGATCGGAAATCTCCGCGCCGCGGAACCGGTCCCTGATCTGCCGGTAAAGTCGGCCCGCCTGCATCATCAGGCGTCTTCGGATGCCAGCAGATTGGCCTGATAATCGACAATCAGGGCTTCGATGACCTCACCGAGGCCTTCTCCGGCAACAATCTGCTCGAGCTTGTACAACGTCAGCCCTATGCGGTGATCGGTCACGCGGCCCTGTGGGAAATTGTAGGTCCGGATACGTTCCGAACGGTCGCCGGAACCAACCTGAAGCCGGCGCGCCTCGGTGCGTTCGTTGGCGGCGCGTTCGCGCTCCTCGTCATAGATGCGGGCGCGCAGAAGCTGCATGGCCCGGGCCTTGTTCTTGTGCTGCGACCGCTCATCCTGCACCGCGACCACGATCCCGGTCGGGATATGCGTGATGCGCACGGCGGAATCGGTCGTGTTGACGTGTTGGCCGCCGGCCCCGGAAGCACGGAAGGTGTCAATGCGCAAGTCGCTGTCCTGAACATCGATATCGACATCCTCGGCCTGCGGCAGAACCGCTACGGTCGCCGCCGACGTGTGGATGCGTCCTCCCGATTCCGTTGCCGGGACCCTTTGCACGCGGTGCACACCGGACTCGAATTTCAGCCGGGCAAACACGTTCTCACCCGACACGGAGGCAATGATTTCCTTGAACCCGCCGACTTCGCCTTCGCTCGCCGACAGGATTTCCACTTTCCAGCCTTGCAGTTCGGCATAGCGCTGATACATGCGGAACAGATCTCCGGCAAAAAGGGCCGCTTCGTCCCCGCCCGTTCCGGCACGGACCTCGAGAATGGCATCGTTCGCGTCCGCTTCGTCCTTGGGCAGAAGGCCGATACGCACATCCTGCGACAGTTGCTCGACGCTTTCGTTCAGTTCGTCGCGCTCAAGCTCGGCAAGTTCGCGCATTTCGGCATCCGTCTCCGGATCGTCAATAAGTGCGCGGGCACCGGCGAGATCGTCTTCAGCCTTGATGAGCGCGCGGATTTTCTGAACGAGCGGCTCAAGCCCGGCATATTCCCGTGACAGTTTCACATAGACAGCCGGCTCCGGTCCGCTCGACATCAGGTGTTCGATCTCGGCAAAACGGTCCAGCAGGACATCGAGTTTCTGACGCGCCAGCATAAGCGCAGGATCTCCTTGGTCGCGTCGGCGGCAAGCAAAGCCGCACGAGACAAATCAATTCCAAAACGGACGGTACCGGTCAAGGCAGCCCGCGTTCCGGTTCCGTTGACCCGGTTTGACGCACGGACCCGAATCCGTGTGTCGTTGTGATTTTCCCACATATCAGCGCAGCCAAAGGATAGCTAGGTCATACCGCCAATCCGCCGATCCGCTCCGTCGGGCGATCGCGGCCGGTCAGAGAGCCACATCCGTTTCGGCGGCAAACCGCTTCAAGACATCCCGGATGTTGTTGTCGTCGTGTCCCGGCTCGAGCCTTGGCAAAAGACGCGCGGAAAGGCGGCTGGTATCGAGCGTCCTCAGCATGGCCTTGACCGGTCCGAGAGCCGCCGGAGACATGGAAAGGTCACGATATCCGAGACCGATCAGTGCCATCGCCTCAAGCGGCCTGCCCGCAAGCTCTCCGCAAAGCGTGACCGGCACGTGGTGTTTGTTTGCGCTGTCCGCGATTGTTTTCAAGGCCCTGAGAAAAGCAACGTTCAGCGTGTCGAAGCGTTCCGCAACCCGTGTGTTGCCGCGATCGACCGCACAGAAGAACTGGAAGAGGTCATTGGACCCGACCGACACGAAGTCGACATAGGTCATCAGCTCGTCAAGCTGGAACAGGAGCGATGGAACCTCGACCATGACACCCAGACGAATGTTCTCCGGAACCGGGTGGTTGTGTCGGCGCAGGTGCTTGACCTCGCGATCGACAAGGGCGCGTGCCTGCAGAAACTCGTCGACTTCCGCGACCATGGGAAACATGAGCTTCAGATCACGACCGGCTGCTGCGTGCAGCAGCGCCCTGATTTGCGTCCGCAAGAGACCCGGCCGATCAAGGCCGAGACGGAGCGCTCTCCAGCCCATGGCAGGGTTTTCTTCCTGAATGGATCTCAGGTAGGGCAGCACCTTGTCCCCGCCGATATCGAGCGAGCGGAAGGTCACCGGCTTGCCGTCCGCCGCATCGAGGATCTGGCTGTATTGCGCCTGCTGCTCGTGCATGCGCGGAAAGGACGAGGCAACCATAAACTGGAGCTCTGTTCGGAACAGGCCGACACCCGCTGCCCCCGACTCTTCCAGATGCGGCAGGTCGATCAGAAGACCGGCATTCATCTGCAGGGAAAACTCGACCCCGTCCTTCGTGACGGAGGGTTTGCTGCGCAGCCTGCGGTACTGCGCCTGGCGCCGGGCCCTGAACCGGACCTTCTCCGCATAGGCATTTTCCAGATCGGCCGCCGGGCGCAGGTGAATTTCGCCCGTGTCTCCGTCAACGATAATCGCGTCTCCGGCGTCTGCAAGACTGACGATGTCGTCGACCAGGCCGACCGTGGGTATTCCAAGCGCGCGCGCGACGATGGTCACGTGGCTTGTCGGCCCGCCTTCCTCGAGAACCAGTCCCCGGATCCGGTCGCGGCCATAGTCGAGCAATTCGGCCGCCCCCATGTTTCGGCCGACGATTATGGCGTCCTGCGGCAGTTCACCGATACCCGGACCATGCTCGCGGCCCATGAGTTCCCGGATCAGTCTGTGCGCGAGATCGTCCAGATCGTGGAGACGTTCCCGCAGATAGGGATCCGTCTGGCGCAGCATGCGCGCACGCGTGTCGCTTTGAACTTTTTCTACAGCGGCTTCCGCCGTCAGCCCGTTCTTGATCGCGTCTTCGATCTTGCGGATCCAGCCGCGGTCATAGGCAAACATCCGATAGGCTTCCAGCACCTCGCGGTGCTCACCCATCGCGGCGATCTCACCGCTCGCCAGGAGGTCGTCGATGGAGAGCCTGAGCCGGTTGATGGCGCCTTCCAGGCGCGCGGTTTCCTGATCGGTGTCCTCGGCGATCAGGTTGGTGACGACAACGCGGGGTTCATGAAGCACCACATGTCCGAGACCGACACCTTCCGACAGCCCGGCTCCGGTCGCGGTGATCGGCCGCGACAGATCCAGCCCGGTTGCTTCCTGCGCGATCGCTTCCAGCTCGCCGGCAGCCACCATTTCGGCAATGACCATCGCCGTCGTCTGAAGTGCCTCGACCTCGTCCTCAAGATAGGTCCGGTGAGACTGGTTCTGGACGACAAGAACACCGAGTGTCCGGCCGGCGCGCAGGATGGGCACGCCGAGAAAGGAGTTGTAGGCTTCTTCGCCGGTTTCCGGCAGATAGGTAAATCCGGGATGGGCGCTGGCGTTCGGCAGGTTGAGCGGGCGCGCCTCGGCGGCAATCAGACCGACAAGGCCCTGGCCGACGCGAAGAGACGCATTGTGAACCGCCTCCCGGTTCAGACCTTCGGTCGCATAGAGCTCAAGCACGCCATCCGCACGGAGGATGTAAACCGAACACACTTCGGCAACGACGTTCGACGCAATCAGGACGACGATCTTGTCCAGTCGCTCTTGCGCCGTGATCGGTTCCGCCATGACTTCGCGGAGCCTGCGGAGCAAAAGGCGCGGTCCGGCTAGGTTGCTGCGCATTGCGCCCCCGTCTGATTTCCGCCTCAGGCGGCCGGCGGCCCCGCTCGTCCGGTTCCGCCCGCCGGTTATACTATCCGTCTAACCCGTATAGCGAATGGAGAGTCCGGACCGCAAGTTCCGCATAGGCGGAATCGATCAGCACCGATATCTTGATTTCCGATGTGGTGATCGCCCTGATATTGATCCCCTTGGACGCAAGGCCACGGAAACACTGGGCGGCAACACCGGCATGAGAGCGCATGCCGATCCCGATCACCGAGACTTTCACAACATCGATCGCACCTTCCAGGTTCTGGAAACCGATCTCACCGCGATTGTCGTCCAGTACCTTCTTGGCGCGTTCGAAATCACCTTCCGGCACGGTAAAGGTTATGTCGGTGGTCTTGCCGTCAGGGGAAATGTTCTGAACGATCATGTCGACATTGATATGGGCGTCGGCGAGCGGCCCGAACACCGATTCCGCGACACCCGGCTTGTCGGCCACGTCACGCAGTGAGATCTGAGCTTCGTCCTTGGCATAGGCAATGCCGGTGACAACTTGCTGTTCCACGAGTTCATCCTCGTCGCAAATGAGAGTACCAATTGGAAGACCGTCCTTGTCGGCCTGCGGTGCATCCGGATCATCGAAACTGGAACGCACAAATGTCCTGACATTATGCACCATCGCCATTTCGACGGAGCGAACCTGAAGAACCTTTGCACCGAGCGAGGCCATTTCCAGCATCTCTTCAAACGAGACGCGTTCAAGACGCTGTGCCTTGGGCACGATCCGGGGATCGGTCGTATAGACACCGTCCACATCCGTGTAGATATCGCACCGGTCGGCCTTGACGGCCGCAGCGATCGCGACCGCGCTCGTGTCCGATCCGCCCCGGCCGAGCGTGGCGATACGGTTGTCAGGCGAGATCCCCTGGAATCCGGCCATGACGGCAACCTGACCCTGCTCCAGCCTTTCGACCAGGAACCCGGCATCAATCTCGCGGATGCGCGCCGCACCGTGATTTTCGTCCGTCTTGATCGGAACCTGCCAGCCCTGCCAGGAACGGGCGTTCACGCCCATGTCCTGAAGCACGATCGCAAGCAGACCGGATGTCACCTGTTCGCCTGAAGCAACAACGGCGTCGTATTCGCGCGCGTCGTGAAGCGGGGCGGCATCGCGGCAGTACTCAACCAGCTTGTTGGTCTGTCCGGCCATGGCTGAAACAACCACCGCGACCTCGTGTCCGGCTTCCACTTCCCTTTTCACATGGCGGGCCACATTTCGGATGCGATCGAGATCGGCAACCGAAGTCCCCCCAAATTTTAAAACCAGTCGGGCCATACCACTCGTATTCAATCTAGTCTGTCATGAAGCGCGAAACGCTCCGGATGGATCGGCGCATGCATACAGTCTGTGCCGCCGCGCTGCAACTCCGTGCCACCTGCGCTCACTTGACAAATGGTCAAGGACGCTGAACGACAGCTAAACTATGTACGATGTTGAAGACGGTGTGACTTCGCCGGGAAAAAGGATTTGTCCAATGTCAGTCAAGGCTCAACAGACCGCGGGTACCATCGACGAAAGTGAAGTCGCCAGGTTTTCCGCAATGGCCGATCAATGGTGGGATCCGACCGGGAAGTTCAAACCGCTGCACAAGTTCAACCCCGTCCGCCTTGCCTATATCAAGCAGGAGGTGTGCCGCAAATTCGGCCGCGATCCCAGGGCCGCCGACGCTTTCAAGGGGCTGAGATTTCTGGATATCGGTTGCGGCGGCGGCCTTTTGAGCGAACCGATGGCGCGGCTCGGCGCCGACGTGGTTGGGGCGGACCCCTCCGAGACCAACATCAAGATTGCCAAGCTGCACATGGAAAGCTCCGGCCTCAAGATCGACTACCGGGCACAAACCGCTGAAGAACTCGCTGCGGCAGGAGAGACATTCGATGTCATCCTCAATATGGAAGTGGTCGAACACGTCGCCGATGTCCCGCTGTTTCTCCAGGCAACCGGAAGCATGGTCCGGCCGGGCGGCATGATGTTCGTTGCGACCATCAACCGCACGCTGAAAGCCTATGCCCTTGCGATTGTCGGCGCGGAATACGTGCTGCGCTGGCTGCCCAAGGGAACCCATTCCTATGAAAAACTGGTGAAACCGTCAGAGATCGAGGGCCCCTTGGGCTCCGAAGGGCTCACGATCACGGACCGGTCGGGCGTGAGCTACAACCCTCTGACCGATGCCTGGGTCAAGTCCCGTGACATGGATGTCAACTACATGCTGCTCGCCGAAAGACCGGATGACTGATGAGCGCACTTCCCCTGGTCTTCATACCCGGTCTGCTGTGCACGGAAACACTCTATGCACCTCAGATCACCGCGTTTTCGGATCGCCCGATCCTTGTGGCAGACAATCGTTCGGATGACACGATCGGTGCAATTGCAGCCCGTCTCCTGAAAGACGCTCCAGAGCGCTTTTCGCTCATCGGGCTTTCCATGGGCGGCTACATCGCTTTCGAGGTCATGCGGCGCGCGCCAGAACGCGTCGACAGGCTCGCGCTCTTGAACACGTCGGCGCAGGCGGTCTCAGAAGAACGCCGGGAACAAAGACAGGTCCTGACCGGGCTTGCCCAAAAAAACCACTTCCACAAGATTCCAGATCTCTTCTTTCCCGGTTTCGTGCACGAGAACAACGAAACCAGCGAACACCTCAGGTCGATCGTTCACGGGATGGCGGCCGAGACCGGCCGCGATGCCTTTATCCGTCAGCAGAACGCCAACGCGGCACGCATGGACTCGCGTCCCTCTCTGTCTCACATCAGTTGCCCCACCTTCGTGCTCTCCGGGGATGGTGACCGTCTGATCGCACCGGATCTTTCGGTTGAGATCCATCAACTTGTTGCAGGCAGCGAACTTGCCATTCTCGAAGAATGCGGGCATCTCTCGACCCTCGAGCAACCGGAACATGTCACCGCGAAGTTGCGTGCGTTTCTTGCCTAGGTGATGGACCCATAAATGAGGCGGAAATGGCTTGAGGCGGATTGCTTCTCCTCAAGGAGCGGAAGCGCTGGAAATGTGGTTCATTTTCAAGCCTTTCGCAACGCGGAGGAGGCGCAAGCCGGTCAAATCCGAAGGACATGGAAATGGCATTTCAGTCTCATTTACGGGTCCATCACCAAAGGCAAACCGGAGCGCTTTGCGCAAAAATCTGCGACCGGATGGCGCAGGGATTATTGATCCCTGTCAAAGATCCGAATTGCGGGCCAGGTAGAGTTGCCTCACGCTGGTCCGGTATCTCCGGCTGACCTGGCGCGCGGCAAACCGCCGGCGACGCCGGACAGACTGGATCGCAGCACTGTTTCGAGCCACCGGCCCGAAAGACAGACAAGCGGAGGATCTCCAATGGCAGGCAAACGCAATCCGGACGTATTCGACTTCACAGCGCTCAAGTTCGAATGGCCCATGCCCTCATTCACCAACTGGTCGCTTGCCGAGCGGGAGGACAGGATCGAGGCAAAGACCGTTGCCGGTTTCCAGAAAATGGGAACCGCGATGTGGTCTCACGCCGAAAAGGCGTTCGACGAGCACATGGAATTCGTCAGCCATCGGCTCCACGAGGATTTCGAGTGCGCAAAATCCCTGACGCAATGTGTCGCCCCGGAACAGACGCTCGCGACCCTGCAGAACTTTTACTCGAAGATGGCAACCGAGTATCAGGAGCATTTCGAGCAGCAGGCCGCACTGTTCCGGGACAGCTTCTCGCAAGGTGCGGCTGCGGTCGAGGAACTCAATGAAGCGGCCATGGAAAATGTCGGAGAACTCGGCAAAGCGGCCGAAGAAACGCTTGCAGACCTGAAACCGGCCCGGGCCAGCACGCAGCCGCGCGCCGCGGCGGCGGCAAAACCCAAAAAGTAAAACCGGACAAAGACCCGTTCGGCGGCAAATCCCAACTGCCGCCGAAGGGGCGCACAATCAGTTCTTGTCTTCGGGAAGCTCGGGCAAAGGCATCACGGAGATGCCTTCCTCGATAAGGTCGACGGCATCTTTTGGCGTCGTCTCGCCGTAGATGCTCCGTTCCTCGGCTTCGCCGTAGTGGATCTTTCTTGCCTCATCGGCAAACCCGGTTCCGACATTTTCCGAATTCTCGATGATCCGGGCACGCGCCTGTCTGAAAGCCTCGACAAGTTCCTTTTGCCGGACATCCCCGGGGAGCAGAGCGGACGGTTGAAGCGGTGTGTCTACCGATTTCGGTGTGGGCGGAGTGGCGGGTTCCGGAAGGTCCTGCGGTTGAACAGGCGGAGCAAGTCCGCGCGCTTCCTTGCTGCGTGCCGTCGACACGGCGGGGGCCATGAGCCCCTTTTCAACCTTGGCTGATCCGCAAACAGGGCAAGTCACGAGGTGCCGTGCACGCTGGGAATCGAAATCATCGGAGTTCCGGAACCAGCCTTCAAAGCCGTGCTTGGCATCGCAAACGAGCGTATATTTGATCAAGCCGGCTCCCCCCTCACAGCCTCGGTCATGCGGCAATCGAATTCGCGTTCGTTGGCGATCGCCGGAATGCGCGCGCGCGCCCTGGCAACTTTTCCCAGATCTATTTCGGCGACCACATGGCCCGGTGTGTCATTGTCCAGCTCGGCGACGACACCGCCCCAAGGATCGACAATCAGACTGTGACCGAACGTTTCCCTCTCGTCCTCGTGCCGGCCGCCCTGGGCGGCCGAAATGACGTAGGCGCCGTTTTCGATTGCCCGGGCGCGCTGTAGCACATGCCAGTGAGCTTGACCAGTTTGCCGGGTAAACGCTGCCGGCGCCGTCAGGATCTCCGCACCCAGACGCGCCTGAGCCCGGAAAAGCGCGGGGAAGCGAACATCGTAACAGATGGCCATTCCGAGCTTGCCGAAGGGCAGATCAACGACCGGAACCTTTTCGCCGGGCCGGTATGTGGAAGATTCCCGCCAGCTCTCTCCACCGGGCAGGTCGACATCGAACATGTGGATCTTGTCATAGGTTTCAACGATCGCACCGCCAGGCGCGATCAGGACCGCCCGGTTCGCGGCCTTGCCTCCGTCCAGAAGCACCGCAACCGATCCGACATGGAGGAAGATGCCGAGTTCGGCGCATATTCTGCGGGCCATCGCAACGAATGGATCCCGTTCCAGAACATCGATGCGTGCGGCCAGTTCTTCACGGCTTCGCACCAGAACATTCGACATCTCGGGCGTCTGAACGAATGTGGCTCCATCAGCGGCAGCCGCCCTGATCAGTTCTTCCGCGCGCGCCGTGTTTTCCGAAATGTCCTTGCCACTTCGAAGCTGGATACAGGCTGCAACAAAAACGGTCATGCGTTCGCTTCATCCGGAAGTACAGAATTCCTTGCCGGGGTACTTAATCAGGAAGCGAGCAAAGCGTCCAGTTTGCCGGAATGTTCCAGGTCGTGCAGATCGTCGCAACCGCCGACATGGGTCTGACCGACGAAAATCTGCGGAAAGGTCGAACGGCCGTTCGCCTTCTGAATCATCTGCTTGCGCAGGCCGCCGTCAAAGGTCGCGTCATACTCGGTATAATCGACGCCCTTCTTGTCGAGCAGACGCTTTGCAGCAGTACAGAATCCGCAAAGCTGGCGCGTATAAATTTCCACCTTGGCCATATCGTTGTCCCATAATCTGTGGCATCGCCGCCGAAACCGGCAGCGCCAATCGAAGTCGGGCGATATATGCGTGCAGTTTGAAGAAACACAAGACGCAAAGCGCTGTCTCAGGGATGGATTTCACCGGCCGCATCGCTTTGGGACGGATCGGCCAACGCGAATGTAAGAATATCGACCGACGCCGCACCACCCCCAAGAAGGGTTTTCGTGCACGCGGCGATCGTCGAGCCGGTGGTGATCACATCATCAATCAAAACAACGTGACGACCCTCCAGGCGATCCAGCCTGGTTTTGTCGACGCTGAACGCCGACCGGACATTCTTCTGCCGCTCCTTGGCCGACAGGCCAACCTGCCGCCGGGTCCGTTTCTGCCGTTTCAGGATGTCCGGCTCGTAGGAGCCGCCGCATTCCTTCGCAATGACCTGCGCCAGCGCGCCCGCCTGATTGAACCGGCGGGAGATCATTCGACCCCAGTGCAGCGGGACCGGAACGATCAGGCAGTCGGGCCCCAGGAATTCGCGTCCGGCATTGCTCATCCATTTTCCCATGGGACGTGCAAGCTCCCGCCGGCCGCCGAACTTGAATGCAAGCACGAGCCGCTGCGCCGAACCTTCGTAAAAAGCGACGGACCGCAACCGGTCAAAGACCGGCGGAGAGGCAATCGCCCGCGGGCTCCAGGTCTCTTCGCCGACATCATAGGCAAAGGGTGTCCCCAACCTGTGGCAAACCGGCTTTTCGATAAAAGCCATGCCATGCCAGCAGACAGGACACAGACCGTCGTCTGAACCCACCCGTCGATCGCAACAAAGACACCGGAGCGGCAGCAAGGCATTCAACGCTCCCTTGAGAGCGCCCGACGAAACGCTCGACAATTGTTCTCGAATGGAAATCACGTGATCAGCCCCCAAGTGCAACAAGCACGAAAGGCAACTTATAATTGATGAGACTCGATTTGAACTGTTTTTTCAAAAGTCGGAACTTTGACCTCCAAACGCAGATGTCCTAAGTGACGGATCTAAACCACCATCGACCGGACCCGACGTGAACGCGCAAACCGATCTGTTTGACCGCGCCCTGTTCAAAACAAGGCGCCAGCGCGCGCTGAAACGCGCAAAAACCGGAGCTGACTTCCTGTTGGCAAATGTCGCCGACGATCTGCGGGATCGTCTGCTGCTGATCAATCGGACGTTTCGGATGGCGGTCGATCTCGGCGGCCATACCGGCCGCGTTTCAGAGGCGATCGAAGCCGCGGGAAAAGCCGAAGACATTCTTCGGGCGGACCTGTTTTTTGCCGACCCTCACCTTCCGGCTCCGGATTTCATCTGTGATGACGCGCTTCTTCCGCTGAAGGACCAGTCGGTCGATCTGATTGTCTCGGCGCTCAACCTGCATGTCGTCAACGATCTGCCCGGAAGCCTCGTTCAGATCAGGCGCGCGCTTGCGCCCGACGGGCTGTTCATGGCCGTTTTGCCCGGTGCCGGAACGCTCACCGAACTGCGTGACAGCCTGACACGCGCGGAGCTGGAAACAACCGGCGGTGCGGCCGCCAGGGTCTTGCCCTTTGCCGACACGCGCGATCTCGGGAGCCTGCTCCAGCGTGCCGGGTTTTCGTTGCCGGTCACCGACATGGATACGGTGACCGTGCGCTATGACACGATGTTCGCGCTGTTGCGCGACCTGCAGGACATGGGAGCGACATCTGTCCTGAAGCAGGATGCTGCACGTCCCCTGCCGCGTGCAGCGCTGATGCGCGCGGCGGAAATCTACGCGCAGGACCACGCGGACGCGGACGGACGCATCAGGGCCACATTCACATTGATCACGTTGTCGGGATGGGCGCCGCACGAGAGCCAGCAAAAGCCCCTGCGTCCGGGTTCGGCAAAAACAAGACTGGCCGACGCTCTTGGCGTTTCAGAGAGAAAAATCTGACCAGGGTCTGATAAAACACAGCAATATCGGAAAACGGGACCTTACTTTGACGCGCCGTCCAGGGCACCCGAAATCGTTCCGAAGACATCGTCGCTGATTGTGGTTCCCAAAGGCACCATGGCCAGAATGATAACCGACCCCAACAGCCCGACGATCAGTCCGTATTCAATTGCCGTCGCCCCACTTTCGTTGGTCCAAAAGCGAGAGAGCAGCCCTTTGGCCGATGCGTCCTGGTCTGACTTCGTTTTCATTTTCACACTCCCGCACGACAGGTCTTTGCCTTGCCTGATTATACTGCGTCGATCAGGTGCGGGATGAGAGGTTCGTCTGCCGCCGGCATCGGATAGTCTCTCAATCTTGTTGCCCGCACCCATTTCAGGGCCTGGTCTTCCCGTCCAATGGGGTTTCCAGTCCACCTGCGGCAAATGTAAAGTGGCATCAGCAAATGAAAATCTTCATAAGCGTGACTGGCAAAAGTCAGGGGTGCGAGACACGCCTCGTTAACCTCGATTCCGAGCTCTTCACCAAGTTCACGGATCAGGGTTTCCTCCGGACGTTCTCCCGCTTCAACCTTCCCTCCGGGAAATTCCCACAATCCGGCCATGGACTTGCCCTCCGGGCGCTGTGCAAGGAGGATGCGTCCGTCCACGTCAACAAGGGCGCAGGCGGCAACTAGGACAATTTTTGTCATGAATTTCGTTCCAGTTTTCAACCCGGGGAAAAGGGGCCGTTAATCATGGCAGACATTCCCTTGCGATATCTGCCAATTTTAGTCAGCTTCGGTAGTCGCCGTTGATCGCGACATATTCCTTTGTCAGGTCGCAGGTCCAGACCCTGGAACGGCCGGAACCGATGCCCAGATCCACCCTGATCGAGATGCTGTCCTGTTTCATCACTGCGGACGCAGCCTCTTCGCTGTAGCCCGGATCACGTTCGCCTTCCACCGCGACACGCACATCGCCGAACCAGATGGCAAGCCTGTCCCGGTCTGCCGGCTCACCCGCCTTTCCGACCGCCATGACGATCCGTCCCCAGTTGGCGTCCTCCCCGGCAACGGCGGTCTTCACGAGCGGTGAATTCGCGATGGCCATTGCGATCTTTCGGGCCGAAGCGTCGCTCTCCGCGCTGTCGACGCGGATCTCCACGAATTTGCGTGCCCCCTCGCCATCGCGCACGATCTGGTGCGCGAGATCCTGCATAACCTCGCGCAAGGAGCCCTGAAGGCTTTCGACCCTCGGATCATCCATTGAAAGGATCGGTGGCACGCCGCGCTCGGACGCCCGTCCCGTTGCGAAAAGCAGAACCGTGTCGGACGTCGAGGTATCGCTGTCGACCGTGATGGCGTTGAAGCTGCCGCCTGTTTCGGCGCTCAACAGCGCCTGCAGCACATTCTGCGAAACCTCCGCATCGGTGAAAATGAAAGACAGCATCGTCGCCATGTCGGGGGCGATCATTCCGGCGCCCTTCGCGATCCCGCTGATCGTGATGTTCTGATCCCCGAAGTCCGCGTCGCTTGTCGACACCTTGGGATATGTGTCAGTCGTCATGATCGCCCTGGCTGCCTCGAGCCACGCGTTCCCGTTCTGGCCGGATTTCAGATCTTCGACGACGTCCTGGAGTTTTTCGGCCGGAAGCGGCTCTCCGATCACACCCGTGGACGCCAGATAAATCTCTTTCAAAGGGCAACCGAGCGACCTGGCGACGATCTGGCCGGAGAGTTCAACGGCAGCCTTGCCTTTCCTGCCTGTGAAGGCATTGGCGTTTCCGGAGTTGACGAGAAGCGCCCGCGCGGTGCCCGTCTTGAGCATCTCCTTGCACCAGTCGACCGGAGCAGACGTGCATTTCGACCGGGTAAAGACACCCGCCACCGTCGTGCCTTCGGCGAGGGTTGCCAGTAACACGTCGGTTCGGCCGGCATATTTCAAACCTGCTGCTGCGGTTGCAAAACGGACACCCGGGATCTCCGGCATGTCGGGGTAGGATTTCGGAGCGAGCGGAGAAACGGTCGTCGACATGACAGCTGTCCCGGTTGGTTGAACTTTCAGCTGTCCTTAGAGAGCGCATATGGCAAGCGCAAGTCTTTTCGTCCTGTCCCTGAAACGTGAAAACCCGGCGGTTGTTCCCGCCGGGCCTTCAAAGGATTGTCTCGGTTTTACTGCGAAGTCTCGCCCTGCTCGCTCGGCAACTGAAGCGTGTCGTCGAGAATTTCGACTGCGATCGCGTCCTTCAGTTCGGCCATCTTGGCCTCGTACTTCTCGCGGATAAGGCGCTGGCGCAGTTCGCCGGCAACAGACTCGAATGCCGGCTTTTCCTGGCGGCGTTTGTCTTCCAGTTTGATCACGTGCCAGCCGAACTGCGTCTGGACCGGTTCCTTGGTATAGGCACCGGGTTCCAGTTCGAAAACGGCATCCTCGAACGGCTTGACCATTTGACCCTTGCCGAAATAACCGAGATCACCGCCATTGGGACCGGAAGGACCCGTGGATTTTTCCTTTGCGAGTTCCACGAAGTCCGCACCGCCGTCAAGCTCTTTGATGAGGTCCTCGGCTTCCGCCTTTTCGTTCACCAGAATGTGACGCGCATTGACCTCCTCCGGACCTTCGTAATCTTTGAATTCCTCCTCGTAGGCGGAATTAAGGACGTCATCTGTGATCGCCCCGTCGATTTTCTGGGAGATATAGGCATTGCGCAGCGCCTGCAGTTCAAGGAATTCCAGCTGCTTCTTGAAGTCCGGGTCCTGATCCAGGCCATCTTCACGGGCGGCCTGCGCGATCAGTTCCATGTCGACGACAACGTCAAGCAGGAGCGCACGCCACTGATCGGGCGGGAATTGTTGCAATTGCTGGCCAAGGTCTTGTGCGGCAAAGGCAATATCGGCTTCCGTGATATCCGCATCGCCGACCTTGGCGACCACGTCCCCGGGTTCGGCGGCACTGAGCGAGGCGGATCCGAGCGTCACGGCCAGCAAGGAAACGGCAACAGCCTGAACGGGCCTGCGCATCGAAATTCGGAACATGAGAAGTCCTTTACGTATAGGAACAGTAACTTTCATTCCCTCAATCTGGAGGGCGTGGGTACTTTGCCTATTCCAGCGGCGTTGACAAGCATAGAGCCCCCTCTTATCTGTCGGGCGTCCCTGCTTTTGGGCGGGATGGCATCTTTAAGGCCGCGTTCACCGGCCGGCGCGTTGCGCCTGGCGGCAACGTGGACAGCAATTGAGACGATTTCAAGGGCGGGCGCCATATTGCCACTGTGGGCGCCGCCGGGTAGGGAAGGACCGCCACATGGCTGGCCTTGGCGCACTAGCACGTAAGCTTTTCGGATCTGCAAACGACCGGAAGATCAAGACATTTCGAGCAAGGGTCGAAGAGATCAACGCGCTCGAGCCGGAAGTTCAAGCCCTGTCCGACGAGGCGCTCAGAGCCCGGACCGAGGATTTCAGAAACCAGCTGAAGAACGGTGCGAGCCTCGACGACCTCCTCGCCCCGGCATTCGCCACCGTCCGCGAAGCCGCCCGCCGCGCGCTCGGCCAGCGCCATTACGATGTGCAGCTCATCGGCGGCATGGTTCTGAATTCCGGCCAGATCGCGGAAATGCGGACCGGTGAAGGCAAGACGCTGGTCGCAACCGCGCCGGTCTACCTCAACGCCCTGACCGGCAACGGCGTCCACGTCGTTACCGTGAACGACTACCTTGCCCAGCGCGACAGCGAATGGATGGGCCAGGTCTACAAGTTCCTCGGCCTGACGGTCGGCTGCATCACACACGGCCTGTCGGACGACGAGCGCCGCGCTGCCTATGAAGCCGACGTGACCTACGGAACCAACAACGAATTCGGGTTCGACTACCTGCGCGACAACATGAAACACGACCGTGCGTCGATGGTTCAGCGTGACCACTCCTTTGCCATCGTCGACGAGGTCGATTCCATTCTTGTCGACGAGGCACGGACACCGCTGATCATCTCCGGTCCGCTCGAAGACAGGTCGGAATTCTACAACACGGTTGACGCCTTCATCCCAAGCCTTGAGGAAGAAGACTACGAACTCGACGAGAAACAGCGCTCGGCCACGTTTACCGAAGCGGGTAACGAAAAGCTGGAGGCGCTGCTCAGCGAAGCGGAACTACTGAAGGGGGACTCGCTGTATGACGTTGAGAACGTTTCAATCGTTCACCATCTGCAGCAGGCCCTGAAGGCCCACAAGCTCTTCCAGCGCGACAAGGATTACATCGTTCGCAACGGTGAAGTGGTCATCATCGACGAGTTCACCGGACGCATGATGCCCGGCCGCCGCTTTTCCGAAGGTCTGCACCAGGCGCTTGAAGCACGCGAAAAGGTTCGCATCCAGCCGGAAAACCAGACCCTGGCGTCGATCACGTTCCAGAACTACTTCCGCATGTATGACAAGCTGGCCGGCATGACCGGTACGGCAGCGACGGAAGCGGACGAATTTGCCGACATCTACAAGCTCGAGGTCGTCGAAATCCCGACCAACGTTACCGTCAAGCGGCTGGATGACGACGACGAGGTCTACCGGACGGTCCAGGAAAAGTTCACGGCGATCGCGCAGCTGATCGACGACTGCAAGGAACGCGGCCAGCCTATCCTGGTCGGAACGACGTCGAT
The DNA here is from genome assembly GCF_030733265.1 of Roseibium sp. MMSF_3412. Taxonomy (GTDB): domain Bacteria; phylum Pseudomonadota; class Alphaproteobacteria; order Rhizobiales; family Stappiaceae; genus Roseibium. Next base: position 23,612 of record NZ_JASHJI010000003.1, read on the forward strand.
CGAAAAATCCGAATTCCTCGCCGAGCTGCTGAAGAAGCACGGCTACAAGCAGATCGATCTCAGCGACCCGGCCGCCTTTGCCGCGGCACAGAAGAAGGACGACGGCAAGTCGAAGATCTTCGCTGTCCTGAACGCGCGCTACCACGAACAGGAAGCCTTCATCGTGGCACAGGCCGGATTGCCGGGCGCCGTCACGATCGCGACCAACATGGCCGGCCGCGGAACCGACATCCAGCTCGGCGGCAACGCCGACATGCAGATCGAGATGGAGCTCGGCGACATGCCCGAGGGCGAAGAGCGCGCTGCCAGGGAGGCCGCGATCAGGGCCGAGGTCGAGAAGCTCAAGGAAAAGGCTCTCGCCGCGGGTGGTCTTTACGTGATCGGCACGGAACGTCACGAAAGCCGCCGTATCGACAACCAGCTGCGCGGGCGTTCGGGACGTCAGGGCGACCCCGGACATTCGAAGTTCTTCCTGTCTTTGCAGGACGATCTGATGCGCATCTTCGGCTCCGAGCGCATGGATTCCATGCTGCAGAAACTCGGTCTGGAAGAAGGCGAAGCCATCATCCATCCCTGGATCAACAAGGCGTTGGAAAAGGCGCAGCAGAAGGTCGAGGCCCGCAACTTCGACATTCGTAAGAACCTGCTCAAGTTCGACGACGTCATGAACGACCAGCGCAAGGTGGTCTTCGATCAACGGATCGAACTGATGGACAGCGAGGCGATCCAGGACGCCGTGACCGACATGCGCCACGACGTCATCGACGATCTCGTGGCCGCGCACATTCCCGAAAAGGCCTATCCGGAACAGTGGGACACGGAAGGTCTGCAGGAAGAGGTGAAGAAGTATCTGAACCAGGACCTGCCGGTGAAGGAGTGGGCCGCCGAAGAAGGCATTGCCGAGGAAGAGGTGAAGGAGCGCCTGCGCCGGACGGCCGATGAGGCCATGGCACAAAAGGTCGCCAAATACACCCCGGACATCATGCGCCAGGTCGAGAAGGCCATCCTTCTGCAGACCCTGGACAACCTGTGGCGTGAACACCTTTCCAACCTCGACCACCTGAGGTCGGTTGTCGGGTTCCGCGGATACGCGCAGCGCGACCCGCTGCAGGAGTACAAGACCGAAGCCTTCACGCTGTTTGAGTCCATGCTGGCCCAGCTGCGTCAGATGACGACAGCCCAATTGCAGCGCGTCGAACTGGTCACCGAACAGCCGCCTCAAATGCCCGCGCAGCCGGAGATGCACGAGCATCACATTGATCCGCTGACGGGCGAGGACGAGATGGCGCGCGCGGATGCCCATTTGCAGGCCGTGCCTCCGGGTGAACGCGATCCGGAAGATCCCTCGACCTGGGGCAAGGTCGGGCGGAACGAGCCCTGCCCGTGCGGCTCCGGCAAGAAATACAAGCATTGCCACGGCGCATTGACGTAATAATTCGATATTGCAGCATGTTTTTGAAACCGGCACTTTTTCCAAGTGCCGGTTTTTGTTTTGTATTTACGCAATATCGACATCCCGTGATCTGGTCCGATGACAAGTTGTTGTCCGAAACCTGAACTTGGTTTACCTTACGGAACCAATCGAGTGGACGGGCTGAGGTTCTCGGTTCAGGCATCACACGAGCGAAACATCTGCCTTTCGAGAGCTGCAATGCCCTGCGACAGCGAGGCCACGCAGAATGGGAACGTTTCACATCGAAATCATCAAGCCGTCGCACTACGACGACGACGGGTACGTGTTGCAATGGTGGAAGGCCTGGATCCCTTCGAATTCCATGGCATGTCTCTACGCCATTGCGCAGGATTGTGCCGACCGGAACACCCTTGGCGACGACACGGCGATTACCGTCAATGCCTACGATGAAATGACCATGCGGGTGCCGCTCGCCGAGATCGTGAAAAACACCCGGAACGGTGGCGGTATCGTGTGTCTTGTCGGTGTCCAGTCCAACCAGTTTCCACGCGCGCTTGATATCGCGAGGCAACTCCGCGCCGAAAACGTGACGGTCATACTCGGCGGGTTTCACGTCTCCGGCTGCCTCTCCATGCTCAAGGACATGCCGGCGGATCTTCAGGAAGCGGTGGATATGGGCCTGGTCCTGTTCGCGGGCGAAGCGGAAGAACACTTTGAAAGCCTGCTTTGTGAAGCAAAGGCAGGCACGCTGAAACCCGTCTACAACGTGATGCACGATCTCCCCGGACTGCAAAACCAGGTGCCGCCGCTTTTGCCGGAATCCATTGTCCGGAAATATGACGGCAGCCTGTCCTCCTTCGATGCGGGGCGCGGCTGTCCGTTTCAGTGTTCGTTCTGCACCATCATCAATGTGCAGGGCCGCAAGTCGCGTTGGCGCGACGCGGACGACATTGAAAAGCTGATTCGGGCCAACCATGCCCAGGGCATCACCTCGTTTTTCATCACGGACGACAATTTCGCGCGCAACAAGAACTGGGAGCCGATTTTCGACCGAATGATCGAACTCAAGGAGCGCGACGGCATTCGGATCCACTTCCTGATCCAGATCGACACGCTGGCGCACCGGATGCCGGGTTTCGTCGACAAGGCCGCGCGTGCGGGGTGCACCCACGTTTTCATCGGTCTGGAAAGCATCAATCCGGAAAACCTCGCCCACATGAAAAAGGGCCAGAACCGGATCACCGAGTACCGGAAAATGTTCCAGCTCTGGAAAGAAGCCGGCATCATGACCTATGCCGGCTTCATCATGGGACTGCCGAACGACACGCCGGAGAGCATTCGCCGCGACATCGAGATCATCCAGCGCGAATTGCCGGTCGACATGCTCGAATTTACAATGCTTACGCCGTTGCCCGGCTCGGAAGATCATCAGAAGCTCTACGAGAAAGGCACCTGGCTCGACCCGGATCTCAACAGGTATGACCTGGAACACACGACCTGCGAACACCCCACCATGAGCGCTGAGGTCTGGCAGCGGACATACCGGGATATCTGGGACTGGTACTACACCGACGAACATGTCGAAACGTTGATGCGCCGGAACGTTGCCTACGGCATCAAACCCGTCAGGGTGTGGCGGCTCTGCCTGCAGATCTACGGCGCGATGCGCTTTGAAGGGGTGCATCCACAGCAATGCGGCTACTTCCGCTACAAGGACCGGCGTCAGCGCAGGCCAGGGTTCCGCCGGCTGCCCGCCCTGTTGCATTATCCCTCCTTCGCGCTCGACAGCCTCGTGAAATACGCACGCTTCGGTCTTTACGGATGGAAGATCCACAAGCTTCGCAAAAGGATCCAGAAAGACCCACGGGGAGCGGACTACACCGATTTCGCCATTCAGCCCGTAACGGATGCCGAGAACGAGGACCTGGAGATTTTCAACCTCAACGATGCCGCCAAGCAGGCCGTTGCAAAAGCCAAGCGTCAGAAGGAAATCCTGGACAAAACGCAACCCAGGGAGAAAACCGTCTCCGCCTGATTGAAGTGACGCTTCGGCAACCGGACATCGGCCGACCACGAACTGTGCAGCGCTTTGCCGGGGGCGAAGCTTGGGCTGGTCTTTTTCATGGAATTGCGGCAGGTTGCGCGGAACACCCTGGCCCAAATTCAGATCCGACACCTCGATGAACCAGACGGCTGCCTCGAAAATCTATGTCTCGCGCCGGGAGACCGCAAGAACGGCCGATCCTCTGCTCAGCGTGATTGTGCCCGTCTTCAACGAAGAAGACGTCATCGGTCATTTCCTCGACGCGACTCGCCCGATCCTGGAAAAGACCGGGCTTGCCTATGAATATGTTTTCATTGATGACGGCAGCCGAGATTCAACCGCCGACTTCCTGTCCGAAAAGCTGAAAAGCGGTCTTCCCGGACGGATGCTCGGCTTGTCCCGGAACTTCGGCAAGGAAGCGGCCCTGTCCGCCGGCCTTGAAGCCGTGCGCGGCGATATTGCCGTTATCATGGATGCCGATCTTCAGGATCCGCCGGAACTGATCCTGCAGATGCTGGACGGCTGGCGCGCTGGCTATGATGTCATTTACGGCCTCAGGGTCGACAGGTCTTCCGACACGGTCCTGAAGCGGTCAACCGCGAACATGTTCTACAAGCTTTTCAACAAGCTTGCGAATATCGACATGCCTGCCAATGCCGGGGATTACCGGCTGATCGACCGGGCCGTCATAGATGCGCTTTTGCGCCTTCCCGAACGCAACCGGTTCATGAAGGGCCTGTTCGCCTGGGTCGGGTTTCCGGCGATGGCAATTCCGTATGAACGGCCCGCGCGCAAGGCAGGCGATGGAAAGTTCAATTACTGGAAGCTCTGGAATTTTGCCCTGGACGGACTGACGAGCTTTACCACGCTGCCCCTGCGCGTCTGGTTTTACGGCGGTGCCGCGATTTCCTTCGGCGCCTTCGCCTACGCCATCTTCCTCACGGTGCGCACATCCCTGTTCGGTGTTGACCTTCCCGGTTATGCATCGTTGATGGTCGCGCTCTTGTTCTTTTCCGGCGTGCAATTGCTCTCGATCGGAATGATCGGCGAGTATATCGCGCGCCTCTTCAACGAAGCCAAGCAACGGCCGGTCTATATCCTGCAGGACGTTATCGAAGGCACGGAGCAGGAAGCCGAAGAGACAGGCAAGGACAAGAATGCCGGCTAAGGTGAACCGCGACACGCTCAAGACGGAAGGCGCGGCCGTCGGAAAATTCGCGATTGTCGGCGTTCTGGCCACGCTGACCCATGCAGTGGTTGCGTCTGTCCTCTTTGAAACCGGGCTTCTGGCAGTCGTACCCTCGAATGTCTCCGGCTTTCTGGCCGCCTTCATCGTTTCGTTCAGCGGACACTATTTCTGGAGCTTCAGCCATCTGCGGCAGGCCGGAACGATGCTCAAAAGCATGACGAGGTTCCTGATCATCTCGGTCAGCGGATTCGCACTCAATTCAACGATTCTGGCCCTGTGGCTTGCATTTGCACCCTGGCCTGAAATCTATGGCCTCTGGCTTGCAATCGCCGTGGTTCCGGCATTCTCTTTCGTCGGCGCCAGGCTTTGGGCCTTCACGCATCAACCGGCCGCATCCTGACCAGTCGTCTTCAGGCTCCCCAGAAAGGGAAAACGGAATGACCGCATCGCGCGCCGCACTCCTTTACGCCGTCGGCCTGCCGCTGCTCTACGCGCTGATACCAACGGTCACGTTTCCCGGCCCGCCGCTCGATGTGGTGGAGGGATTTGCCTGGGGCCGCGAACTTCAGTTCGGCTACACCAAGCACCCGCCCATGCAGGCCTGGCTCCTGGAAGCAACCTATCGCCTGACTGGCGGCCATTATTTCGGCGGCTACTGGCTGAGCGCGCTCTCGGTCGCGCTCGGTTATCTTTTTATCTGGAAAATCTGCCGCCACCTGGGCATGAGCGCATGGCAGGGATTCTGGTCGATCGTGCTGACCAGCGTCACGTTCTATTTCACGCTGCCCCTGCCCGAATTCAACCCGAACATCCTGCAGATCCCGGTCTGGTCGGGCATGATCCTCCTGTTTCTGCGGGTGCTTGAAACCGGACGCCTCGCCGACTGGCTGCTGCTTGGCGTTCTGACCGCTTTCGGGCTCTACACCAAGTATTTCGTCTTTCTCATCGTCGGCACCATCGGGCTGTACGTACTCGTCTTCAGCGACGCGCGCAGGGTGCTGTTCACACCCGGACCTTGGATGTGCGCTCTTGCATGTCTGATTTTGCTGGTCCCGCATGCCCTCTGGCTTCTGGACACCGATTTCCTGACGCTTCAATACGCCGCCAGCCGCAGCAAGCCTGCATCCTCGATCATCGGCCATCTGTGGAACCCGCTGAATTTTCTGCTTGCCCAGATCGGCAATCACGCCGGGATCTTTCTCGTCATGATCGCCGGACTCGGCTGGCAGGGCCTGAAGGATTTTCGATCCGCTCGAGACAGGCGCGTCTTGGATGCGCCCGCTCGCAAGGACCGTTTCCTTCTCTGGTTTGCCTTCGTTCCCCTTGTTGTCGTGTTGCTGGCCTCGGCCGTGACCGGGAGTGAATTCGAACATATGTGGGGCACACCGATGTTCGTCCTGTCCGGCATCGTGGCTGTGCGGTTCACCGGCATTCCCGCCCTGTGGCCGCACCCGCGCCGCGCCCTTGCGGCAGCCCTTGCCATCCAGCTGATTTTCCTGTCGGTTATCTTCGGCCAGGCGGTCCTGGAACCTTACTGGAAACAGAAGCAGACGCGCATTCACTATCCCGCACGTGCCGTAGCGGAAGAAATGGCGCGCATCTGGCAAGAGGACCGGAACACCGACCTTGCCTATGTTGCTGGTGACATGTGGTCCGCGGCCAATGTCGCCCTGCACGCCCCGAGCCGGCCGTCGATGTTCTATCTTCACAGCCGGACGCTCAGCCCCTGGATCGACATTGACGACGTTCAGAAAAAAGGCCTCATGATTGTCTGGCGCGGCGACCGGAAAACGCCGTTACGGGAGTTTCTGGGATACTATCCCGGCGCGGTCCGTCAGGGCAGCAGGACATTTGGCTATCTGTCCGATGCGGAGATTCCTGAGGTAACGGTAAACTGGCTCATCATTCCTCCCGGCAAGGTGGCAGAAGCTACCGTGAATTAAGAGCGTCAAGTGACACGCGCCAGCTGGAAACCGCGTGGAAAGACCACTACGTTCACCCAATGATCAGCATGGCAAAAATCGACGACATCGAGGACTGGCTCATCGGTCAGGCTCTCGGGTCACCGAACCTGGCGGAGATGTTCGCGCAAATGTGCGAACGCATGCGCAAATGCGATGTCCCGATCGATCGCGCGATGATGGCCTGGTCAACGCTTCACCCGCTCATCGAGGCGGAAGTCGTTGTCTGGGAAAGCGGCAGCGAGTTGCAGCATGACTTGATCGCGCATTCGGAGGAAGAGACAGAGGAATGGCTCAAGAGCCCGGTGCGCGCGGTTCTCGTCAACCAGGAACCCCGCTTCAGACGCCGGTTGGCCAAGTCCAACGCCCCACAGGAATTTCCGTTGCTGACCCGGCTAAGCAAGTCCGGTTACACCGACTATCTTGTCTTGCCGACACGGTTCGATCTTCCGGTCACCAATGACGACTATCCCACCACCGGCATCATTGTCAGCTGGTCGACCCAGCACGAAACGGGCTTCAGCGACGAAGCGCTGTCGGCCATCGAATACATCCAGAAACGGCTTGCTCTTGCGGCACGCGCAACCATCGAAAGCCAGATAAGCCGGACGATCGCCGAAACCTATCTGGGCAAAAACGCCGGCAACAAGGTCCTGAGCGGACAGATCCGGCACGGCGATGGCGAGACGCTGGACGCAGTCATCTACTACAGCGACATGCGCCGCTCCACGGCAATCGCCGAAGCGCTTGGTCCGGATGCCTATCTGAACTGGCTCAACACCTATTTCGAGGCAACGGCCGGTGCGGTTCTCGACCATCAGGGAGAAGTTCTCGATTTCATCGGCGATGCCGTCCTGGGGGTCTTTCCGCTCGGCACGCTGGGCCTCGACAAGGCCGGAGCCCGGGCGATCAAGGCAGCGGACGAGACGCGCAGACGGCTCAAGGCCATCAATGACGACCAATCGAACGTCATGGACATGCAGGCCGGTATCGCCCTGTCCGTCGGATCGGTCATGTTCGGCAATATCGGCGTGCCCAGCCGCTTGACCTTTTCCGTTATTGGGCAGACGGTGCATGCCGCCGCGCGCATTGAAAGCCTCACCAAAACCGCAGGCTCCGACGTGCTCATGACCGAGGATGTCGCAAGACTTTGCGGTGCGCGCGCAAAACCCGTCGGGTCGTTCGAGCTGAGCGGCTTCACCGACCCGCAACCGCTGTTCGCGCTGGCATGAGGACGCCCGCCCATCCGTTTCGCCGCTATTTCCGAAAAATCCAATTCAGGCCTGGACCGAGGACAAACAGACAGACATGACCGATCTACGCCCGGCACCGCAAAAACATCTGCCTTTCAACGACCAGGCTGCCGACGGCGGCAATGACCAGGAACCGATTGTTCTCCTGCATGGCTTTGGCGGTGACCGGCAAACCTGGCTGAACACACAAACGGCTCTTGCGGGAAAGAAACGATCGCTTGCCTTTGATCTTCCCGGGCATGGCGGGGCTCTCGACTGGCCACGTATCGGCAATGCCGGCGTTGCGGCAAAGGCGGTTGCGCAGTCCCTGGAAGCGCTGGCACTTCCCCGGGTCCACCTTGTCGGGCATTCCATGGGAGGGGCCGTCGCCGCACTGGTCGCGCTGAAGGATCCCGACAGGATCGCCAGCCTGACGCTGCTTGCGCCCGGCGGGTTCGGCCCGGAAATCAACCACCGCCTGTTGCGCCGCTACGCCACGACCACCGACACCGCGGGAATGGAAGTGCTGCTGGAACAGTTTTTCGGTTGGGAATACCGGCTCCCCAAATATCTTGCAAAGACCGTTGCCGAGAGCCGGTCCAAGCCAGGCGCGACGGCGACGCTTGAGGCCATAGTGGAGGAAATCCTCGACGGCACGGTCCAGAAAACGCTCCCGAGAGACGAACTCGCCGCCCTGCCGATGCCGATGAAGGTGATTTGGGGAACGCAGGACCGGGTTCTGCCGACCCGGCAGGCACACAAGCTCCCCGGGATCGTGGCGACCCACATATTCGAGCGGGTCGGGCACATGCCGCATCTGGAAATCCCACGGGAAGTGACCCGGCTCATCCTGCAAAACGCGGGCGCTGTCTGACGCCCGCCAGGTATCACGCGTCCGGCAGCAGCCCCTCGCGCCAGGTTTCGCCGATGACCCGGCGTGCCAGCATGTGCGAGCGCGGGAAATTGATGCTGTCGACTGCAATGAGCTTGCCGTCGCTCAGATAGGCAACATAGAACTTGTGATCTTCGGGAGATCCGACAAGCACCGTGTCGTCATAGCCTTCGGACAGGCCCGCGATCTGCAGCTTGATGTCATACTGGTCCGACCAGAACCACGGCAGCGGGTCGTAGTCGACCTCCTCGCCCAGCAGCGACTGGGCCGCCGCCTTTGCCTGATCGATGGCATTTTGTACGCTCTCCATGCGCACGGAGCGCTGATAGCGGTTGGAGTAGAACCGTGTGCAGTCCCCGACGGCGTAGATATCCGGGTCGCTGGTCTGACCGGACCCGTCGACCAGAACGCCATTGTCGACTTCCAGGCCGGCCTCTGCGGCCAGATGATCGTTCGGTTCGGCACCGACGGCAATAAGCACGAGTTCGGCAGGAACCAGTTCACCGCTTTTCAATCTCACACCGCTGACCGCGGCCTCGCCTTCAAGCCCTTCGATACCGGTCTCAAGACGCAGGTCGATGCCATTGTCGCGATGCAGCTTGGCGAAGTAGTCCGATACGGCCTGGCTGACCACCCGTTTCATTGGCCGGTCCTGCGCTTCGATGACGCTCACCGATTTGCCCATTGCCTTTGCGACCGCTGCAACCTCAAGGCCGATATAGCCCGCGCCGATGATCGCGATGTTGCTGCTCGTCTTCATGCCCTCGCGGATTACGTCGACATCTGCAATCGAGCGCAGCGTCGCGACACCTTTCTTGTCGGCGCCTGCAAGTGGCAGCGAACGCGCATTCGTGCCGGTCGCCAGAACCAGTTTCCCATAAGGAAGCGTGTCACCGTTTGCCAGGCTGAGCCGCTTGGCCGCGCGGTCGATCGCGACCACTTTCGTGTCGGGGATGTGGTCGATCTTGTTGGTCTCGAAGAACGCGGGCGGGCGAAGCCAAAGCCCTTCTGCGCCAACGTCTCCAGACAGGTATTTCTTGGAAAGCGGCGGGCGCTGGTAGGGTGGATGCGGTTCATCGCCGATCAGGCGCAAGGGGCCTTCGAAACCACCCTGACGAAGTGAATGGGCAAGCTGTGAACCGGCCTGGCCGGCACCGATGATGACGATTTCTTCCTGCATTCCGTTGCGCCTTCTCAATGCAAATTTCGTCGTCACTGGAGCAACCGGTGTTCAATTGCAAGCGCTTGAACATCCAAAGCCGATCGTTTCCAGAGTGATCGAGCATTCTTGATCGTTCGTTTGAACGCACGATGCTCTAGCACGAACATTATCGCTCCGCCAGAAGGGCGAAATGACGCGACGAATTCGACACAGAAAAGAGGCAAAATCACGCGTATTCAGCACATGTCACGCGCTTGGGCACGGTCTCTTGAAGACCCGGATTTGAAATGGAGATTGCACGCTGCGCGAGAGCGTCATATGTCACTCATTCACCCGGCACGTTTTCGACCCTGCGGGACGCAGGACCATCGGTGTGCGCTGACGGTTCCAACAGACGCATATCGGCGTCGATCTCCTTTTGAGGCCAACTTGAGTTATCTGACAAAAGCCGCACCGGTGATCTTCGTCCTGCTGTGGTCAACCGGCTTCATCGGTTCGAAACTCGGCGCCCCCTACATCGATCCGATGGTGTTTCTGACGGTGCGGTTCTTCGCCGTATTGCCGATCCTTCTGCTTCTGGCGTTTTTCCTCACCAAGGCCTGGCCGGTCACCCCGATTGCCATTTTGCACTGTCTCGTTACCGGCATGCTTGTTCACGGGATCTACCTGGGCGGCATCTTCTGGGCCATCAAGCAGGGCATGCCCGCCGGCGCGTCTTCGATCATCGTCGGGCTGCAGCCTGTTCTCACCGCTCTGATCGCGGTCCTGCTTCTCGGCGAAACGATCTCCCGGAAACACTGGATCAGCATGGTGATCGGAGGCGTCGGCCTGCTCCTGGTGCTCGGGCCGAAATTCGATATCAGCGGAACCGGGATCACCACGATCACGGTCGCCGTCGCCCTGGTGGCCGTCGTTGCGATCAGCCTGGGCACGGTCTACCAGAAACGGTTTGCCGTAAAGACGGACCTGCTTGCGGCAACGATCTGGCAATATGTCGGCGCGCTTCTTGTGACGACGCCTCTGTCCATGTTCGAAAGCTGGCATATCATCTGGTCGGGTGAACTTGTCTTCGCGCTTGTCTGGCTGGTGCTCGTTCTGTCCGTGGGTGCGGTTCTGCTGTTGATGCTGCTCATCCGCGAAGGGGCCGTTTCCCAGGTTGCAAGTCTCTTCTACCTTGTGCCCGTGGCAACGGCGGTCGAGAGCTACTTTCTGTTCAACGAAACGCTGACGCTTGTTCAGATCGCGGGGATGGCCCTCATTATCGGCGCCGTCCTTGTGATCCGGCAAACGCCCAAAAAGGTCTGAAACAGTTCCGGAACCGGCGATCAGGCCTCTTTGGTGACAGCGGACGCGGCGCGTTCCTTGACACGCGCCCGGAACCGGCGCTGGCGGGAGATCGCCGCGTTGAGTTCGCCGCCCAGAATGAAAACCAGCGAACAGATATAGAGAAAGATCAGGGCGGTCATGATGCCGGCAAGACCGCCATAGGTGGACACGTAATTTGCAAAGCTCGCCAGATAGGCCCCGAAGGCACTGCCTGCGATGATCCACATGACCAATGTTGCCAGCACGCCCGGCCACAGATCACGGAAAGACCGTTTGCCCGCCGGCAGAAGCCAGTGGGTCACGAACAGGCCGATCACAAGCAGCGACCCGGCGAGCGAATAGCGCGCGACGTTGATGGAAAGCAGGAAATTCTCGACCTGGGGAGCATAGGTTTCCAGGGTATCCAGCGCCAGCGGCGCCAGAACAACGAGAAACGTGTAGGCCAGCAGGATCGCGGCACCGAGCAGCACGAGCCCGAGCGATTGCAGCCGCAGAAAGAAGATCGAACGATGCTCCATCTGCCTGTAAGCCCGATTGAGTGCGGTCCGGAGCGCCTCGACGCCATTGGAGGCAAACCAGAGCGCCGCGATGGCGCCAAAAGTCAGAAGGTCGCCGCGCGGCACGGTCAGGACATTGTGGATCTCTCGCACCACGGGCGCGGCAACCGATTCCGGCCAGGCGTCGAAAATCAGGTCCGAGGCTGTATCCGCCGCACCTGTCATGCCGAAAAAGGCCGAAAGGGACGCTATGAAGATCAGCATCGGAAAAATGGCGAGCAGTCCGGACAACGCGACATGACTTGCCATTGCAAAGCCGTCATCGCGCGAGAAATGCCCGATCGCATCCTTGAGAACCGAAAATACAGCCAAAAAGCCCTTTTGCACGCCCATGGCCCGATCTGGCCTTTGTCGCGCCTGACAGTCAAGAGAAGACTGTGAAATTGACCCCCTCCGAAAGAAGAACAAATTCCGGCTCGACAAATGAGTGTGTGCGACGCAACATAGCTTCAACAAAAAGCGCTTCAGCGCAACAAATGAAAACGGAGATCGCCCATGTCCACTGCAGCCCTGACGGCGGCAGAAACGCCGGAGAGCCTTGCCGAACAGACCGCCTCGGCGGTCGACACCCTCGACCGCCTGCTTGATCTTGCAGCGCAGCGTGTGCGCGCGCTCGTGACCGCCGACGGGCGTGTGTCCTCGCGCCTGATGGAGCAGGAACAGCGCGCGACGCACGGCCTGGCATGGCTGGCAACCTACGTCGAATCGCTGCGCCAGCTGGACGCCTATGCCCAGCGCCTGAGCACGCAGGGAAAATACGGCACCTTGGAAGAACGGATTGTCCAGCTTGGATTTGCCGAGTACCTGGCGCAGATATTCGGCGGCATTCCGATGAACCAGGGCGAGTTCGTCCGTCTTGCGGATCTCGGTATCAGCTCCGGCGAAGCCCGCGACCACCGAACGCCGGACATCGACGCGTTGATCGAAACAGGCAACACGCCTGCAATACGAACCGAAATCGCGGCTCTCATCCGCGACCAGGCCGGTCACTCGACATTCGGCGACCCCGGCCTTGACGAGACAATGGAGCAGATCCGCAACGAGATGCGGAAATTTGCCGAAGGCACGGTGACACCGCATGCCCATGAATGGCATATGAAGAACGAGTACATTCCGCTCGAAGTGGTCGGGCAGATGTCCGAACTCGGTGTCTTCGGGCTCACGATCCCGGAGGAATATGGCGGTCTCGGCCTTGGCAAGGAAGCCATGTGCGTGGTTTCCGAGGAGCTTTCACGCGCCTATATCGGTGTCGGCTCCCTGGGCACCCGTTCCGAAATCGCGGCAGAACTGATCCTGTGCGGTGGAACGGAAGAGCAGAAACAGCATTGGCTGCCGAAAATCGCCTCGGGTGAAATCCTGCCGACCGCGGTCTTTACCGAACCCAATACCGGATCGGATCTGGCATCTCTGAAGACACGTGCGGTCAAGGACGGAGACACCTGGAAAGTCTCCGGCAACAAGACCTGGATCACCCATCCGGTGCGCGCGGACATCATGACGCTGCTCGCCCGCACCAATCCGGATGAGCCCGGCTACAAGGGCCTGTCCATGTTCATCGCGGAAAAACCGCGCGGCACGGACGAGGACCCGTTCCCGGCAGAGGGCATGAGCGGTGGCGAGATCGAGGTACTCGGCTATCGCGGCATGAAGGAATATGAGATCGCCTTCGACGGGTTTGAAGTTGCTGGTGAAAATCTGCTCGGCCAGGTCGAGGGCGAGGGCTTCAAACAGCTCATGCAGACCTTTGAAGGCGCGCGCATCCAGACGGCCGCAAGGGCGCTCGGCGTTGCCCAGAGCGCACTCGATCTTGGTCTGCGCTATGCCGAAGAGCGTGTCCAGTTCGGCAAGTCCCTGATCCATTTCCCGCGTGTCGCGGACAAATTGGCGCTGATGACCGCCGAACTGATGATTGCGCGGCAGCTGACCTACTTCTCGTCCTGGCAGAAAGACTCCGGCAAACGGTGCGACCTGGAGGCCGGCATGGCCAAATTGCTGGGCGCGCGGGTCGCGTGGGCAGCGGCCGACAATGCGCTCCAGATCCATGGCGGCAACGGCTTTGCGCTGGAATACGCGGTCTCACGGGTCCTGTGCGACGCGCGCATCCTCAACATTTTCGAGGGCGCGGCGGAAATCCAGGCCCAGGTGATCGCCCGCCGCCTGCTCGAAACGCGCGGCAATCAGTAGTTCCGAAACGGAAAAGGGCGGCTGGAACGCCCTTTTCTACTGCCTTGCGCTGCCATCGCATCGCCCGTCGCATTTGCGCCAGACCGGCTTTTCTGTTGAACTCCCGCCGGGATTCACCACATGTATAGCTGGCAGAAACGGGAGACCTCACCAATGACATCCTCTTTTTCATTTGAGGATCTTGGGTTCGAACCCGAGTATCTTGGTCCGGAAGAAGAGCAGAAAAGCAACGTTCGGCAGAGACTGCTCGCGACGGCGAAAAAAGCTGCCCGCCAGGTTCCGTTCATGGAAGACGTGGTCGCCGGCTATTATTGTGCGCTGGATCCGGCGACACCGGCCAAGGTGCGCGCGACGCTTCTGGCGGCCCTTGCCTATTTTGTCCTGCCGCTCGACACGATCCCGGATTTCCTGATCGGTGTCGGCTTTGGCGATGATGCCACCGTTCTGATGGCGGCGATCGCGATGATCCGCGGGCATATGCGCGACGACCACTACCACGCAGCAAGGGAAGCCCTCAAGGACGAGGAACTTTAGACGTTTTTCGGATCGGTGGTTTTTGGCAACCACCAGCATCCCGACGTCCGCCCGGCGATTATCCAGTAGACAAGACCTGCGAAAAACCCGGCTGCCAGGGCAACAACACTGCCCGGCCTGACGCCGCCAGCCTCTGTCTCCGGCCCGAGCGTCCAGATCACGAACGCGATCGCTCCTCCGGCGGCAAGATGAAACACGATCCCCTTGAGACGCGCGAATTCGGCAAGTGCGATGACGATGCCTGCCGGAACCATCGCCGCCGCTCCTGCGACGCTGGCCGCAACGAGTCCGGTCCCGACCATGGCGCCGAAGGCGACCGGATTTTCACCGGGATGGGCTGCCTGAAAGAAGCCCCAGGCCAGAAACAGGCCGCTGGCGACAAGCGCAAGCACAAACCCGATAACGATTTTAAGGAGTTGAAACAGGAATTTTCCGCCGTCCAAGTCTCTTGTCTCCTTTAAATCTTCCGGCAAACACTTAAGTGTGGCATTGTCTTCGGAATTACAACAATCGATCCACGCTCCAAAGCGTGGCATTCCTGTTTTCAAGGCGACACGGATGTCGCACCGACGCAGGCGCAAGCGCCGATTTCGGTTGACTTCCAGCCTGTTTCGCAGGATTTTATGTAGCAGCGCTAGGACATTTGCGGCAGAAACCTTGGTACATGGGTCCCGAGGTTTTTTGTGCATGAGAATGAGCCATGACCAGGCGCTCAGTAGAAACGTTAGAGGAGTTAGCGACCATTCGCCGTCCGTTCCGCGCCCCGCCTCCCACGAAGGAAGGCCCGCGCACAAACCAAGAAATTCGCGTTCGCGAAGTCCAGTTGATTGATCATGAAGGCGCCAACCGTGGCGTGATACCGACCGAAGAAGCGATGGATATCGCTCTTGATGCAGGTCTGGATCTCGTTGAAATTCAGCCGAACGCAAATCCCCCCGTCTGCAAGATTCTTGATTTTGGCCGGTACAAGTACCAGGCCCAGAAGAAGGCTGCGGAAGCCCGCAAGAAGCAGAAGACCGTCGAGATCAAGGAGATCAAGATGCGTCCGAACATCGACACGCACGATTACGACGTGAAGATGAAGAACATGCTGCGCTTCTTCAATGACGGGGACAAGGTGAAGGTAACGCTCCGGTTCCGTGGCCGTGAAATGGCGCACCAGGATCTTGGCATGAACCTCTTGAACAAGGTCCGCGAAGAAACCTCCGAGATTGCGAAGGTCGAGTCGGCTCCCAAGCTGGAAGGCCGCCAGATGGTCATGGTGCTGGCGCCGATCAAGTAGCGGACCCACCATTCTGGAATCAAAAAAAACCCCGCAAACTGCGGGGTTTTTTATTGGCATTCGTCTCTTCGCCTGCCCTGTTTGGCAACCAGATCGAGGGAGAGCTGTCTTAGCCTTTCATCCGGCGACGTGCGGCAAATCCCAGTCCGGCGAGCCCCGTAACAAGGAGCAGTACCCCAGCTGGCAGCGGAACCGCCGTCGGATTGCCATTGTAGTAGATCGACGCGTGGGACAGATCTTTCGTCGACATCCAGGTTCCGGTCAGCGGGTTTCCGACGCTGAGATCCAGAAGGAATGCCCCGAACCCGTTGCCCGCCTTCAGCGTGATCACGACGTTCGTCAATCCGGCGAGCGTGTCGATCGTCCAGTCGCCGCTTTTTGTGCCGTTGACCGGAGCGTCTGTAAATTCGATTGTTCCATCGCCATCGGCGCTGTCGTTCTTCTCGGACAGGACCCAGCCCGTCATGCCGAAGAGAGAATAGGTCGACGTGATCGTATTCGTATCGTTTCCGGTGGTGCAAAAGGCCTGCGTTGAATTCGCCAGGGTCAGGGTTGCCCCGCTACCCCCCGCCGAAGTGACGCAGTTCATCGGAGCCGCCTGGGCCGACAAGGTGGACAGTCCAAATGTTGCAACTGCAAGCGCGAAAAGGCCTGCTAAAGAACGCTCGAAAATACGCATACTCGTAACTCCCAAAGTACGTAGGGTTTACAAAATGTGAAAATCGCGGGCCTGTCAAATTAAATAACATTAATTTTCAGCGCATTACGGTTAAATACAACCGAAAACATCTTTAAGGTTGTATTGTGTAATTTTCGCAGTTCGTAAAATTGTCACATTCGACGATCCGCGTTAGATGAACAGCACTAAACAACATCAACCCACTCGCCGCGCTCCGCCGAGGCGAAGATGGCGTCGATGATCTTCATGTTCTGAACGGCGTCCTCGACCCCGTAAGTGAGCATTTTTTCGCCCAGGATCGCACGGCCGAAGACATCGGCAAGCTCGGCATACTGATCGCAGGGTGCGATGGTCTCGGGCGCGAGCGCACCGTCTCCCAGTCTGGACCCGTCATCCAGCCGCAATTCGACAGCCTCGCCCTGCGGCGCGTTGAAGGGGATCAGGATCTCAAGACGTTTTTTCGAGCCGACCAGTTGCAGCCGCTGGAACGGGGTCAACTGAGTCGACACGGTGAATGTGAGCTGGCGGCCGGCCCCGAAATCCATCATCGCGCTGGTGATCCGGTCCGTGCCGAAATCCGGGTCGCGGTCGATCAGGGAGACAACGCGCTCCGGTTCCGCCTCGAAGAAATATCGCCCGGCCAGCATCGTGTAGCAGCCGATATCCATCAGCGCCCCGCCGCCCATGTCCGCCCGGTTGCGGATGTTGCCGGGATCGGCATTGAAAAAACTGAAAAACCCCTGGATGGCATGTAACTCGCCCAGTTCGCCGGAGCGGACGATCTCACGCGCCCGGATCCACTGCGGGTGCGCGCGGACCATGAAACCCTCGGCCACCAGCCTGTCTTTCGGCAGATCGAGAAGCGTGGCCGCTTCGTCCGCGCTCAGCGCCATCGGCTTTTCGCAAAGAACGTGCTTTCCGGCCTCAACGGCCTGGGCTGTGACCGGAACATGCATGTGGTTCGGCAGCGGATTGTAGATCGCGTCAATGTCCGGATCGGCAAACAGCTCTTCATAGCAGCCGTAGGCCTTTTCGATACCGAGCTCCGATGCGACCTGTTTCGCGCGTTCCAGATCACGCGAGGCAATCGCCGCGGCAACGCCCGTCTGGGACGCCTTGATACCGGGAATGACCTTCTCCCTGCCGATCTTTGCTGTCGAGATGATTCCCCAGCGGACCCTGTTGCCGTCCATTTTGTTTTTCTCCGAAAAAAGAGGTGCAATCACCAGTTGGCACGAAAAAATCCCGGCCTGCAAGGCCGGGACCATTGCCAAAGTAACGCAGCGTTTGGGTCTGCGCTAGAATTTCTCCGGAACGTATAGATGCTCCGGCAGGACCTTGCGTTCATAGTCCGGATTGGACCTGCGCTCCGGCAGGCTGACCGGGTCGTGCGGAACCTCCTTGTAAGGCAGTTGCGACAGGAGATGGCTGATGCAGTTCAGCCGCGCCTGTTTCTTGTCGTTGCCTTCAACGATGAACCAGGGGGCCTCCGGAATGTTCGTGCGTTCGAACGTCTCTTCCTTCGCCTTGGTATAGTCTTCCCAGCGAACGCGGGATTCCAGATCCATCGGCGACAGCTTCCACTGCTTGAGCGGATCGTGAATGCGCATCAGGAAGCGCAGCTGCTGTTCCTCGTCCGTGATGGAGAACCAGTACTTGATCAGCCTGATGCCCGACCGGACGATCATGCGCTCGAACTCGGGAACGTCGTTGAAGAACTGCTCGACCTGGTCTTCGCTGGCAAATCCCATCACCCGCTCGACACCGGACCTGTTGTACCAGGAGCGGTCGAACATGACGATTTCGCCGGCTGCCGGCAGATGCGGAACGTAGCGCTGGAAGTACCACTGCGACTTCTCGCGCTCGGTCGGCGCCGGCAGGGCGACCACCCTTGCAACGCGCGGATTGAGACGCTGGGTGATGCGTTTGATGACACCACCCTTGCCGGCTGCATCGCGGCCTTCGAACACGACGACAATTTTCTCGCCGCTGTGCTGTACCCAGTCCTGGAGCTTGACCAGTTCCGCCTGCAGCCTGAGAAGTTCGTGAAAATATGTGTTCCGGTCGATTGTCGATTTGTGCCGCTTGTCGGAAATGAACTGAAGATCCCTGGCGATCAGGTTGTCGTCGATCTCCATTTCCAGTTCTTCATCGAGGGAATCCGCCCATTCGGCCTCAACCCAGCTTTTTGCACTTTCGTCACTCATCTACCGGTCCTTTGAAACTTCCCGATCCTCGAAACTCACCAAGAGTGTGAACAGCCTAAGCATGTAAGTTTTTTGACAGTCTGACCAGTTCGGCGGCGATAAGTCTCTGACCTGCGTCAACAGCCACATTCTTCGCTTGTAAATGAATGAACGTTCATTTATTGAATAGGCACGGAGGATGCAATGGCAACACATGCCGCGAAGACAGCAAGCCGCCCAAAAGGCCTGGAAACCGCAAAGCGCGTGCGCAAGGCGGCGCTGAAGCGTTTCGCCAACGCCGGCTATGCCGCCGTCTCGATGCGGGAGATCGCGGCCGATGTCGGTGTCAGGCCAGGCGCGCTCTACAACCATTTCCCGACCAAGCAGGATATCCTGAAGGACCTGATGCTGAGCCACATGTCCGAACTGCTGGCCGCGTGGGAGATGGCGGACTTTCCGGACACCATGGATCCGCTGGAGCGATTCGTCCGCTTTCACATCGGCTATCACCTGGAACGCGCCGACGAAGTCTTCATCTCCTATATGGAGCTTCGCAATCTGGAGCCGGACAATTTCAAGGCCATCGAAACCGAGCGCCGCCGCTACGAGGCGATCCTGACATCCATCCTGGAGGAAGGGGCCGCCGCCCGCCGCTACAAGGCGGACGATGCAAGGGTCGCCACCCGGGCGATCATCGCGATGCTGACCGGCATTCCGACCTGGTACCGGGAAGGTGGCCGGATCGGCAAGGGCGAGCTTGAAGACCTTTATCTCACCATGGTGCGCAAAGCCGTTTCTCCCGAAAGAACAGACCGCCAAACGGAGGCCGGATGACATGAGCATCCTGAAATCGAGCCTGTCACCGAAAAGCAGTGACTTCGAAGCCAACAGGTCCGCGCACGAGGCGGCCATGGAAACCGTCAGGACAGCGGCGAGGACCGCCCTCGACGGCGGCGGCGAGAACGCACGTCAGCGTCACGTGTCCAGGGGCAAGATCCTGCCGCGGGAACGCGTTTCACGTTTGCTGGACCCCGGTTCGCCGTTTCTGGAAGTCGGCATGCTGGCGGCACACGAGATGTATGATGGCGCGGCCCCGTCTGCCGGAATGATCGCGGGCATTGGCCGGGTCGAAGGCCAGGAAGTGATGATTCTGGCCAATGATGCAACCGTGAAGGGCGGCACCTACTACCCGATGTCGGTCAAGAAGCATCTCCGCGCCCAGGAGATCGCGGCCGAAAACAATCTTCCCTGTATCTATCTCGTCGATTCAGGGGGGGCCAACCTGCCCAACCAGGACGAGGTCTTCCCGGACCGGGACCATTTCGGCCGCATCTTTTACAATCAGGCCAACATGTCCGCCAAAGGCATCGCCCAGATCGCGGTCGTGATGGGAAGCTGCACGGCCGGTGGCGCTTATGTGCCGGCCATGTCCGACGAGACCATCATCGTCAAGAACCAGGGCACCATCTTCCTTGCCGGCCCGCCGCTGGTAAAGGCGGCAACCGGTGAGGAAGTCACGGCGGAAGATCTCGGCGGCGGCGATGTGCACACGCGGCTGTCAGGCGTTGCCGACCATCTGGCGCGCGATGATGCCCACGCGCTCGCGCTCGCCCGCCGTGCCGTTGCCAGCCTGAACCGGACCAAGTCCGATCAGCTGGCGTTGCAGACCCCCGAGGACCCGCTCTACGACCCTGAAGAAATCCTGGGCGTGGTTCCCGCCGATCTGAAAACGCCCTACGACATTCGCGAAGTGATCGCGCGCGTGGTCGACGGATCGCGCTTTGATGAATTCAAGGCCCGTTACGGCACCACGCTTGTGTGCGGCTTTGCGCATATCCACGGCATGCCGGTCGGCATCGTCGCCAACAACGGCGTGCTTTTTTCCGAAAGTGCGGTCAAGGGCGCGCATTTTGTCGAACTCTGTTCCCAGCGCAAGGTGCCGCTGGTGTTCCTGCAGAACATCACGGGTTTCATGGTCGGGCAGAAATATGAAAGCGGCGGCATTGCCAAGGACGGCGCCAAGCTGGTGACGGCGGTCGCAACCACCTCGGTTCCCAAGATCACGATGCTTGTCGGCGGCTCGTTCGGCGCGGGCAACTACGGCATGTGCGGCCGGGCCTATTCGCCCCGTTTCATGTGGACATGGCCGAACTCCCGCATCTCGGTCATGGGCGGCGAGCAGGCTGCGGGGGTTCTGGCGACTGTCCGCCGCGACGGCATCGAGCGCAAGGGCGGAAGCTGGTCGGCGGAAGAAGAGCTCTCCTTCAAACAGCCGATCATCGACCAGTTCGAGGAACAGGGCCATCCGCTCTATGCAACCGCCCGCCTCTGGGATGACGGCATTGTCGATCCGCGCAAGACCCGGGACATACTGGGGCTTTCCCTGTCGGCCGCGCTCAACGCGCCGATCGACGACACCCGCTTCGGTCTCTTCAGGATGTGATGCCATGAGCCGGATCGAAACGCATGTCGGTGACATCACCCGGCTGAAGGTCGACGCCATCGTCAATGCAGCCAATTCCTCGCTGCTCGGCGGCGGCGGCGTGGATGGCGCGATTCACCGGGCCGCCGGACCGGAACTCCTTCAGGAGTGCCGCCTTTTGAACGGCTGCGACACCGGAGAAGCCAGGATCACCGCCGGATACAATCTGCCGGCAAGGCACGTCATTCACACGGTCGGTCCGGTCTGGCGCGGTGGCAACGAAGGCGAAGCCGGACTGCTTGCCAGCTGCTACGAAACCAGCCTCCGGCTTGCCGCGGCCAACGCCTGCAAGTCCGTTGCCTTTCCCGCTATCTCAACCGGCATCTACGGTTACCCGGCAGAGCTGGCTGCCGAAACGGCTGTCAAAACCATTCAGGACACGCTTGCAGACCTGCCGGAAATCGAAACGGTCACGCTGGTCGCATTCGATGAAGAAGCGCTCGCCCACTTGCTGAACGCGCTGAAGGGGAACGAAGACTGATGTTCAAGAAAATCCTCATAGCCAACCGGGGCGAGATCGCCTGCCGGGTCATCGGAACAGCTAAGCGGCTCGGCATCCGCACTGTCGCGGTCTATTCGGACGCAGACGCAAACGCCAAACATGTCGCCATGGCGGACGAGGCCTTTCACATTGGTCCGGCGCCGGTGAACGAGAGTTACCTCAGGATCGGCAAAATCATCGAGGCCTGCCGGATAAGCGGCGCAGAAGCGGTTCACCCGGGATACGGCTTTCTCTCCGAAAACCCCGACTTCGTCGAGGCGCTTGACCACGCGGGCATTGCCTTCATCGGCCCGAGCGCCAGCTCCATTCGCGCCATGGGTCTGAAGGATGCAGCCAAGGCCCTGATGGAAAAGGCGGGTGTGCCGGTCGTCCCCGGCTATCACGGCGACAATCAGGACCCGGACTTCCTGGAAGCCAAAGCGGACGAAATCGGCTACCCGGTCCTGATCAAGGCGCGGGCGGGCGGCGGCGGCAAGGGCATGCGGCGCGTCGATGATCCGAAGGACTTCCAGGCTGCGCTCACCGGTGCCCGGCGCGAAGGAGAGGCAAGTTTCGGCGACGGGCGTGTCCTGATCGAGAAATACCTGACCAAACCGCGTCATATTGAAATCCAGGTCTTCGGCGACACGCACGGCAATGCGGTTCATCTGTTCGAGCGCGATTGTTCCCTGCAAAGGCGTCATCAGAAGGTGATTGAGGAAGCCCCGGCCCCGGACATGCCCGAAGAGATGCGCGCGGCCATGGGTGAGGCCGCGGTCCGTGCCGCAAAGGCGATAGACTATTCCGGCGCGGGGACCATCGAGTTCATTGCGGATGTTTCGGAAGGATTGCGGTCCGACCGGTTCTTCTTCATGGAAATGAACACCCGGCTTCAGGTTGAGCATCCGGTGACCGAACTGATCACCGGGGAAGACCTTGTTGAGTGGCAACTTCGGGTCGCCTCGGGTGAGGTGCTGCCAAAGACGCAGGAACAGCTTTCCTTTTCCGGCTGGGCCTTCGAAGCACGTCTTTATGCCGAAGATGCACCCAAGGGCTTCCTGCCGGCCATCGGCACGCTGGAACATCTCGCCCTTCCTGAGGCGATTGCCCGCGTCGACAGCGGCGTTCGCTCCGGCGACGAGATCACGCCCTATTACGACCCGATGATCGCCAAGGTCATCGTGCACGGCCCGACGCGGGACGCGGCTCTCGGCAAGTTGCTGGCAGCGCTTGAAGCAACGGAAGTAGCCGGATGCGTCACCAACGCCGCTTTCCTGTCAGCCCTTTGCCGCCATGACGGCTTTTCGAAAGGCGATGTCGACACGGGCCTGATCGACCGGGATCTGGAACAGCTCATAGAGGAGCCTGATGTTCCGGAAGATGCCGTCGCGCTTGCGGCGCTTGCCGCGCTCGGTCTCACCCGCCCGGCGGAGGGCAGCGACCCGTTCGAAACCCTCGCCGGTTGGCGGATCTGGAGCGCATCGCGGCAATTCGCCCTTCTGGAGATTGCTGGCGACCGGCGCGACATCGAAGTCCGCGCGCTCGAGAACCGTCGCTTCGCCGTCCACCTCGATGCCAAGGTCAAGACTTATGAGATCGTCCAGGTTGATGGCCCTGCACTCACTTATGACTGTGACGGCCATCGCGCACGTGCCAAGGTCATTGCCGGCGGACAGGACCTGACCGTCTTCCAGAACGGTCACGCCTTTACAGTTGGCCTGCCCGATCGCTTGAGCGGCGACGAAGATGCGGCGGGCGCGGGGGATCAGGTAATTGCACCGATGCCGGGTCTCGTCAAAGTCGTCTTCGCAGAGGCGGGCGAGGATGTCACCAAGGATCAGCCGCTGCTCATTCTCGAAGCAATGAAGATGGAACACACGCTGAAGGCACCGCGCGATGGCACGATCGGCGACCTGCTTGTTGCGGAAGGTGAGCAGGTGACGGACGGCACCGTTCTTCTTGCCTTGAAGGAGGAAGCCGATGCTGCCGCATGACGCATCGAGCTACGCGGATCTCTGCGCGCGTTTTGCGTGGGACTTACCGGAACGCTTCAACATCGGTACGGCGATCTGCGACACCTGGGCAGACCGGGAACCGTCCCGCAACGCCCTGGTCTATGTTGAAGAAGGCGGCGATACCGCAACCTACACCTATGCGGATCTGAAACGGCTGTCCAACCAGCTTGCCAATCTTCTGGTCAGCTGCGGCACTCAGCCGGGAGACCGGGTCGGCGTCTTGCTGCCGCAGCGCCCCGAAACGGCTTATGCGCACATCGCTGCCTTGAAAACCGGTACGATTTCGATCCCGCTTTTCACTCTCTTCGGCGAAGAGGCCCTTGAATACAGATTGCGCGATTCCGGCGCGAAGGTCGTCATCACGGACAGGAGCGGCGCTGCGAAACTGGAACCGCTGAGAGACCGCCTGCCGCACTTAAGCGCCGTCTTCTGTGTTGACGGTGAAGACAGTGGTGCTGACGACCTTGCCAGCCATATGGCCGGGCACATGACCGAGTTCAGCCCCTTTGACACAGGCCCTGATGACCCGGCGATCATTATCTACACGTCCGGAACCACCGGCCAACCCAAAGGGGCTCTGCACGGACACAAGGTCCTGCTCGGCCACCTGCCCGGCGTCGAGATGAGCCACGACTTCCTGGGTCAGCCCGGAGACCGCATCTGGACGCCGGCCGACTGGGCCTGGATCGGTGGCCTGCTCGATGTTCTGATGCCTGCGCTCTACCTGGGTGTGCCTGTCGTTGCCTGCAGGTTCCGGAAGTTCACCGCGGAAAGCGCCTTCCAGCTTCTTGCGGACCAAAAGATCCGCAACACCTTCCTCCCGCCCACGGCGCTCAAGATGATGCGCCAGGTGCTGGATGCGCACAATCGCTGGCAGCTTGATCTGCGGTCGGTGGCCTCCGGCGGCGAAACGCTTGGCGCCGAACTGATCGACTGGGGACGGCAGACCTTCGGACTGACCATCAACGAGTTTTACGGCCAGACCGAGTGCAACATGATCGTCTCAAGCTGCAGCAGCCTCATGCCGGCACGCCCGGGCATCATGGGCCGCGCGGTCCCGGGACACCAGGTTGCCGTCGTTGACGACACCGGAACCCCGCTCCCGGCAAACACGCTCGGCAACATTGCCGTCAAGCGCCCCGACCCCGTGATGTTTCTGAAATACTGGAACAACGAGACGGCCACGGCGGAAAAGTTCGCAGGCGACTGGATGCTGACCGGCGACACGGGCCAGGAAGACGACGACGGTTGGCTGCATTTCGTCGGCCGGGACGATGATGTCATAACCTCGTCCGGCTACAGGATCGGTCCCGGTGAAATCGAGGACTGCCTGCTCCGCCACCCCGCCGTTGCCATGGCGGGTGTTGTCGGCAAGCCGGACCCGCAGCGCACGGAAATCGTAAAGGCTTTCATCGTGCTGAAGGATGGGGTTGAACCGGCCGACGCGCTTGCTGCGGATATTGCCGAATTCGTCAAGACCCGCCTTGCCGCACATGAATACCCGCGCGAAGTCGAATTTGTGGATGCATTGCCCATGACTACCACCGGAAAGGTCATCCGGCGTGCGTTGAGAGCCCGTGCCGAACAGGAGGGGTAGGAAGTGAACCAACGCCCGGATAACCTTCAATTGTCATCCCTGCGCAGGCAGGGATCCAGTACTCGCTGTACCGTGCAACCTGCAAGAAAGCCCAGGTTTACTGGTTCCCGGCTCTCGCTGCACTCGGCCGGGACGACAAGCCTGGAAAGACAATCTGCCAAAGTTTTTCTCCGAAATGAGCGCTAACATGCCCGAATTCGTTACAATCTTCGAGATGGGTCCGCGCGACGGCCTTCAGAATGAAAAGCAGTTTGTCCCGACGGAACAGAAGATCGGTCTCGTCGACCGCCTGTCGGACTGCGGCTTCCGGAAGATCGAAGTCACAAGTTTTGTCAGTCCCAAATGGGTGCCGCAGATGGCTGACGCGCAAGACGTCATGGACGGGATCTACCGGCATCCGGCCGTGGTCTATTCTGTCCTGACGCCCAACGTGAAAGGCTATACGGCCGCGCGCAAGGCGTCCGCCGACGAGGTTGCGATCTTTGGGTCAGCATCGGAAGGTTTTTCAAGAAAGAACATCAACTGCTCCGTCGCCGAGAGCATCGAACGGTTCAAGCCGCTGCTCAACAAGGCCGAACAGGACGAGATGCCGGTGCGCGGCTATGTCTCCTGCGTGACCGATTGTCCTTACGATGGACCAACGCCACCGGAGAAAGTCGCAGACGTTGCCGGCCAGCTTCTGGACCTCGGCTGCTACGAGATTTCCCTTGGCGACACGATCGGTGCAGGTACGCCGGAAAAGATCGGAAAAATGCTGGACGCCGTCCTGGCCGTTGTGCCTGCCGACAGGCTGGCGGGCCATTATCACGACACGAAGGGCCTGGCACTGGCCAATATCGAAGTCAGCCTTGAGCGCGGCCTGCGGGTCTTTGACAGCGCCATTGCGGGTCTCGGCGGTTGCCCCTATGCGCCCGGCGCCAAAGGCAATGTTGCAACCGAAGCCGTGATCGCACTTGTCGAGGGCAAGGGGTTTGAAACGGGTATAAGAACCGATCGGTTGGAAGCTGTCGCGGACTATGCGCGCAGCCTGAGGAGTGCATAGCCATGACGTTCGAAACCATCTCGATTGCGCAGGACGCGCGCGGCGTCGCAACCCTGACACTCAACCGGTCCGACAAGCACAATTCCATGTCCGCGCAGATGATCGCCGAACTCACCGCGGCGGCGGCTCAGCTTGCTGAAGCCGATGATGTTCGGGCCGTTGTACTGACCGGTGCGGGCGACAGCTTCTGCGCCGGCGGGGATCTGTCCTGGATGCGGGAGCAATTCGAGGCGGACCGGGCAACGCGCATGGCGGAAGCTCGAAAGCTCGCCATGATGCTGAAAGCATTGAATGAACTGCCCAAACCGTTGATCGGACGCGTCCAGGGGCAGGCATTCGGCGGTGGGCTCGGGTTGATGAGCGTCTGCGACACGGTGGTTGCCGTGGACAGCGCACGGTTCGGTCTGACCGAGGTGCGTCTGGGCCTGATCCCTGCCACCATCAGCCCCTACGTACTCGCGCGCATGGGGGAAGGCAAGGCGCGGCGCGTGTTCATGTCGGCAAGGATCTTCTCGGCTGAGGAAGCACGCGACCTCGATCTAGTCGCGAAAGTAACCGATGAGGCCGGACTCGATGCTGCCGTGGAAAAGGAAATCACGCCGTATCTCGGAGCTGCCCCGGCCGCTGTCGCCGCCTCGAAAGCACTTGCAAGATCACTCGGCCCGGCGATTACCGATGAGGTCATCGAGGACACGATCCGGCGTCTTGCCGATACCTGGGAAACCCCGGCCGCCCGAGAGGGGATCTCCGCGTTTTTTGAAAAAAGAAAGCCGGACTGGGTTTCCGCTTAACAGTCAAACGGTTTCAGAACACCAGATGGACCGGTCAGGGCGTGGCTTGCCGCCGTGCGTGTTCGATCAAGGCGGCAATGCGCGCGACCTCCACCTGTTCGCTCTTGGGCGCCTCGCGTTCCGGACCGCCATACATGCGCTCGCGCCGCCTGCGGATCTTCTTGCGCTGCCACTCGCTGATTCCCTCCGGCAACTCGATGCCCGCGCGGTCCATGCCGATCAGGATTCTCTGCAGATCGGGAATGAGCTCGGATGAAATCGTGAAGGTGCCGGCCACGGGATGTTTGAACACCAGCGTCTTGGTGCTCTCCGCGCCGTTCAGAAGAACGGCTTTCTTGTGCCCGATCGAGCCGATGGTCGACTGGAACCAGGCGACCCAGCCGGATGCCTGCCAAAGCCGGACCTCGATCTTTTTCAGCTCCTCGTAGGGCACCCGCGCCCGCCGGCCGAACTGTGTGAACTCGAAACCGTTTCCGAAAAAGCGGACCCAGGATGTTTCCTGGCGAACGGCAACCGCAAAGAACAGGAACGCCATGCTGGCGGGCAGAAGTGCTGTCATGGATAACAGCGCAAGGACGCCCGACGTGTTTGCCATCCCGAGAATTGCAATCGGCAAGAACACGATCCCGATGCCGAAACCGATGGCATCGAGAGAAGATATCGACGGTTTTGAAACAGGCTTGATTGCCCCTGAGGGCGCGTTGGGTCGCGGCAAGGCCGCGTAGATGCCGCCAGAGGCAAGCAGGCACACCAGACAACTGAGCGGCGACATGAAGTAGAAGCCGCCAACAATGGCCAGGACGCCAAGGCTTAAAGGTAACACACGTCGTAATAATTCAATTTTGGCCGTTTTGCCCAAACCGCTCTCCATGCTTTCGAACAGCGAAACCGTAACAAACTGGGGAGACTTACTGATTCTTCCATTGAATCAACTGTGCCGGCCGAAATCAACAATGAGATCGAGCTATCCAGAAACAATGTAACCGCATCGGTGAAGATCCCGGGCCAAACTAGATTAAATTTAGACCCAAATTTGCTGCGGTCATGCCCCTTTTCCTGAGACACTTCGGGAAACCTGCCGTTCCGTCCCGCTGCAGTCCCGGTTCACGTCTTTACGATTGCGCGCGCTGAAATTCGTCGTTGATCCAGTTCAGGAAGGCGTCGGAAGCAGGCGTCACTGCGTGCGATGCAGGCGGAAACAGGAAGTAGGCTTCGGCCAGCGGTGCCGAATGTGCGAATGGTTTCACCAGGGCACCGGCATCGAGCAGATCTCCGGCAAGGGTGTTATGCGCCATGGAAAGCCCGCCACTCTGGAGCGCGGCTGAGATCGCAATAACATAGGTCGAAGACAGGTTGACGTCGCCGTCCCGAAGAAAATCCAGTCCTTGGGATTTGAACCACGTGCTCCAGGTCGCCGTCGTGCCGGCGCAATCGAAGAGTGTTGCCGTGGCCAGATCAGGCCTCCCGTCCTGATAATCCGGCGAACAGACCGGAAAACACTGATCGGTCGCCAGGCACACGGCCGCCGCCGACATTTCTTCGGGGCGGCCGAAACGGATTTCAACG
Source organism: Roseibium sp. MMSF_3412 (assembly GCF_030733265.1). Lineage (GTDB taxonomy): Bacteria > Pseudomonadota > Alphaproteobacteria > Rhizobiales > Stappiaceae > Roseibium. The sequence goes on from NZ_JASHJI010000003.1 coordinate 52,228, forward strand.
CTGGCGGAAGCCGCATGCCGTTCAGGGTCCCAGATGGGTGTCACGATATTCAGGACCAGCCAAGGGTGCTTTGCATAAAGCCGCTTCAGACGCGGTGCGAGCCAGAAAACCGAGAACGCCATGTTGCATTGCAAGGTCAGGTTCGCACCCCGGTCGGCACCAACGAATGCCTGTGTGCTGGTGGCGATCAGGTCGAAAGCCTCGCGGAGACTGGGCAGGTAGTTTGCGCCGTCTTCCGTGAGTTCAAGCGCCCGTGTCTTGCGCACGAACAGGTCCCGCCCCAAAAATGCTTCAAGGCTGCGCACATGCTGGCTGACCGCCGACTGGGTCAGGTTGAGTTCCGCCGCCGCCCGCGTAAAGCTCAGATGACGCGCTGAGGACTCAAATGCGCGCAACCAGGTTAACGGCGGCATGTTCGAATGCGACATTGGATGCATAACCCATGCATTAATTTTATTAATGTCATAGCGCCGAATTGGTTGTTTGTCAGCACCTGCCCATCCTGCGAGGATCGGGGCGATGATGAAGGAGAGGTTGAATGTTGAAGCTTGCCGAAAACGCGAACATGAGCCACTGGCAGGAACGGGTGGACATGGCCGCCGCGTTTCGCTGGACGGCACGGCTGAACATGCATGAAGCGGTCGCGAACCACTTCAGCCTCGCTGTCAACGACGACGGCACACAATTCCTGATGAATGCCAACCAGCAGCATTTCAGCCGCATCAAGGCATCCGACCTCCTGCTGCTGGATGCAAACGATCCGGCAACGATGGATGCCCCCAACGCGCCGGATCCGACCGCCTGGGGCCTGCACGGCTCCATTCACAGGCTTTGTCCGCATGCGCGCTGTGTGATGCACGTTCACTCGATCCACGCGACGGTTCTTGCCTGCCTTAAGGACAGCACCCTGCCCCCGCTCGACCAGAACGCGGCGACATTTTACGGCCGTCAGGTGGTCGACGAAGGTTATGGCGGTCTTGCCTTTGACGATGAGGGCGCGCGCTGTGCTGCGCTGCTGACGGATCCCAAGGTCAAGACCATGATCATGGGCAATCACGGCGTGCTGGTCATCGGCGACACGGTCGCCGACACGTTCAACCGCCTCTACTATTTCGAACGCGCGGCAGAAACCTATATCCGCGCGCTGCAGACGGGTCAGCCGTTACGCATTCTGCCGCATGATGTCGCTGAAAAGACCGCCCAGGAACTGGACGAGTATCCCGGACAGGCAGATCGGCACCTCAACGAGTTGAAGGCGATCCTCGACGACGAAAAGTCCGACTACGCGAGTTGAGCAATGCCCGACGTCGTCCCGACCAACGCCGCCTCTTCAGGGGTGAAACTCGACAAGAAATCACTGAAAGCCATTGCGGCCAGGTCCGACCGGCCGGGTCTCGTCTATCTGGTTCAGTGGTCCCTCGGCTTGCTGGTAACCGGCGCCGCTGTCTGGTGGTCAGTCGGCACACTCTGGATGTGGCCTGCCATGCTTGTGCACGGGATCCTTTTAAGCGTTCCGAGCTACGCCATGAGCCACGAAACCGCGCATGGCACCGCGTTTCGCACCCGGCGGCTGAACGAAGCGGTGCTTTGGATTACATCCCTGATCTATATGGAAGAGCCGCTGCACCGGCGCTACTCGCACACCAATCACCACACCCACACATGGCATGTCGGCAAGGACAGCCAGATGCCCTTCGACACGCCCATGGGTTTTGGCGGCTGGATCGCGGAAATCACCGGGTTCGCCTTGTTGCGTTTCCACCTGTCGGTTTTTTTCAACCTCGCCATCAAGCGCTACACGCCGACGATGCGCGCCGTCGCACCGGAAAGCGAATTGCCCAAAATGACCCGCAACGCCCGGCTCATGCTGGCGATCTACGCGGCGATCCTGGCGGCTCCCTTCTTCGGGATCTGGTGGCCCGTCTGGCTCTTGGTCGTTCCGCGCATTCTGGGTGCACCGGTGATGCTTCTGTTCACCCTCATCCAGCATGTCGAGCTTCAGGAAAACGCGCCGTCCATCCTGGAAAGCACGCGCTCATTCCGCGGCAGCCCGATCACGAATTTCCTCTACATGAACATGAACAATCACGTGGAGCATCACCTTTATCCGCAGGTTCCCTTCCACGGACTGCCGGCGCTGTCCGATGCGGTTCGGGACCAGTTGCCGGAACCGGATCCGGGCTTTTTCCGCACCAACTGGGAAGTGCTCGTGGTGAGCCTCAGGCGTTCAATGGGCCTCTCGACCCGAGCCCCCAGCATACGCCAGGCGCCGCATATGATTTCAGATGGCGGACCGGTGCGCCGCATCGCCGAGCGCACGATGTAGATGCAGCCGTGCAGCGTGGGCCAGGCAACCGCCGGACGCAGGCTTTCACCAATCAGCAAAAAACCCGTATGACAAGGAGACCGCATGACAACCTGGGTAGACGCCTGCGCCACGGATGATATCGACGACGAGGATCTCATTGCCTGGCATCACGGCGGGCACCGCTATGCGATCTACAAAACGGACAAGGGTTTCTTCGCGACGGACCTGATGTGCACCCACGAGGAAGAGAGCCTGGAAGAAGGCCTCGTGATGGACTGCATCATCGAGTGCCCGCTTCATGGCGGCCGGTTTGACATCCGCACCGGCGAAGCGCTGTCAGCCCCTGTCAGCATCGACCTGAAAACTTATCCGGTGAAGGTGGAAGGCGGGCGCGTCTTCGTCGCCCTCGGCTAGAGCCTTTCCTTCTTTTGATTGCGGAACTGGATGTCAACTCATCATACTGTCAGTCTCCGACCAAAACCGGGAGGCTGTCATGCCGTCAATCGAAATTCAGATCATGGAGGGCGTCTTTTCCGATGACGAGAAAAGACAGATCATCGAACGCGTGACGGACGCCTTTGCAAGTGTTGCCGGCCAGACGATCAAGGCCGGCACCTCCGTTCGGATACAGGAAATCCGAAGCGGCTCGTGGGGGTATGCCGGCAATCAGATCACGACCGAAATCGCCTTGGAAATGAAGCAAAAGGGCTGAACCAGCCTCCCGATTGCGCCAGCGGAGCCTGTTTCCCGGCCGCTTGCCCTTGGATACGGACCCGTAAAAGAGGTCGTAACCTGGTGTTCATCGCGTCTGCTGGTTTGGGCAAAGCGTTTCTCAAAAAGCAATCCGGTTTCGCATTGTGAAACGCAGCTTTCGCGACTTGCACCATTTGCCGCCGGTTTTCCCTCAAAAACACCCGAATTGAATTGGCATCACGCTTGCCCCTGAACGAGGTCAATCACTTGTGTCTGCAAGTGGACCGGCGCGTCGGGGTATTGGGCACCATGGCTCTGAGCGTGCGCGCAACAGCGTTTGGATGGTGCCGAAAGGAATACTTTAGATGTTCAGGAGAATGATCGGTGCCGCACTTGTGGCGGTCGTCCTGGGTGGACCGGCTCACGCCCTCACCATAGGTTACACGGAAGGGTCGCGAGACCTTGTCGATGGCACACAAAAACTGGGAGATGCGTCTTCCAGCTCTTTGGGAACCAGTCTTGGCGTATTGGGTTTCGGCGCTTCGGATTACAGGCAGATTGATCTTCACGGACGGATTGTAGGCGCCACCGATTTCTTTTCCTTCAGTGCCACGTCGAACTTTATTGTCGAATTCATCTTTGGGCCGATTTCCGTCAAGAACGGCACCAAGACGGTTGATGGCGGTTTCGTTCAGGAAGGCAAAACCGGGAACAAGTCTGAATTCGTGCTGGATCTGATGAACGGGTCCGACAGCAAAGTGTTTCAGACCAATATTCTGTCTGAAGCGGACAATATGGGCACGTCGCTGATCTTCAAGGCGATGGCCGGAACACCCTATACGTTCTCCGTTCAAAATGGGCCGGGCAACAACCCGAGCGGCGCTGCCACCTACGACATCCGGTTGACCGCCGTGCCGATACCGGCAGCCCTTCCACTGCTCGCCGGCGGGCTTGGACTTCTTGGTTTTGTCGGCTGGCGCAGAAAGCGGTCCGCGTAAGGTTGTTCGAAAACGACATCGTTCAAGGCGGTCCTTCGGGGCCGCCTTTTCCGGCTGCCCGGTTGGTCTTCCCGCTACTATTCAATTTGAAGGCAGCCATAAACTGACCTCCGGCAGCGGGTTATGGCCCGTCGTTGTGATTGTATTGTCCGGGCATACCACCGGGTTTGTTATTCCCGCATACCTCAGCGGAACAAGTCACACGAAACCTTTTTTTAAAGCTTGTCATGTAGAAAATAAACTTGATTGAACACGGAAGAACTGCTGCCTCAGCGTGCATCAAAATGGCACCTGTAAGTGAAACGTCAACGGGTCCCTTGGCCGGGTTCGCCTGTTAGTTCAACAGATCTACACAATACTGCAACAACCGCATTCATGACGATCATACTCAAAAATTTTCGGCTTCAGGAAGCAAGCGAGAACGTCGAGGTTTCATGCGAAATCGTATCTGACGACTTTCCCTCAAAGCTCAGTTTCTTCGTTCCCCGCGAGCACGCCGGTGCAATCGACATTGACGAGCCCAACTGGGCGCCGATGTCTCTCTACTGGCAGGCAATGATGATGGGGCAGGATCTGGTCGTGGAGGCCGACCTGTCCCCGGTGCTGCTCTACAGGATGCGCGGCGACCTGATGGCACTGATGCGCAATTACGAGCCGCTTCTGAAACCGATCAGGATCGAAGCCGGGTTCTCCACGCCAGCGCTGCCGGCCACGGACCGGGATGTAATGACCGGTTTTTCAGGCGGCGTGGACAGTTTTGCTACGTTCCTGCTTTACACGGACAGCAATGTTCCTCCCAGCCTGCGGCTGACCGCACTTGCTGTTTTTCAGGTCGGTGCATTGGGACCGACCGGCGAAAGCAAGATGCTCTTGCCACCCGCCGTAGAGCACGCCCGCAAACACGCTGACAGAAATGGGCTGCGCCTCTATTCGCTTTGGGCAAACATGGATGAAGTCTATGAACCGGCCAAAGCTTTCGGACCTATTGATTTTCGCAGAACGGTCGGTCTGCGAAACGCGGCGGCAGCGCTGCTGTTGCAAAATGGCGTGAGAACTTATCTGCCGTCGGGATCTGTTGGCTACGACGGAGCGACCTATGGGCCCTACTCCTGCACGGAAAACCTGGACCCCGCGCTTCAGCCGTTGCTCGCGACTGAAAAGCTCGGTGTGCATGCCGCAGGCGCGGGTCTTACCCGGACGCAGAAACAAACGCTTCTTCTGGACGATCCCCAGGCCCAAATGTCTCTGAACGTGTGTTTGAAAGGGGTCGCGGGGCAGAAGAGTTCCTCAAGCAAGTTGAACTGTTCGACGTGTTGGAAATGCATCCAGACGCTTCTGGTTCTTGAAACGCACGACCGGCTGGATGCCTTTCGCGAAGTGTTCGATGTCGATCTCTATTTGCGGGAACGGCGGCGTCTCTTGTCGCTGTTGGTCGATTTTGCACACACCGAGGCCCACTTGGGGATGATGAAACAACTCGACGGAATGCGCGAAGCAGGTTTCGACGTACCCCAACCGCGCGGTCGTCTGCACAAGAACATTCGGAACGCTGCGCGGCGTATGATCAAACCAGAACGGTGACCGGCCGCCGGGATGTGACCTGATCGATGCCAGGCATGGACCGGCTTTTTCAGATGCGCGGCAATCAGGTGCGTCCGATTGAATTCTTCCGCGAGGAAGCTGTCAGACAGCCGGATCAATGTCTGAGAGTGGTGCCGCTGATAGGACTCGAACCTACGACCCCATCATTACGAATGACGTGCTCTACCAACTGAGCTACAGCGGCGTTTTCCCCGGTAACGCGAAGGCGCGCGTGGTGCGCGCGGACCCGATCAGGATCGGGTGCGCCGCTAATTACCGGAGCTTGCGGTCAGATGCAAGAGGCATCTGGCAGGTTCCTGGCGGGACACCCGATATTGTTTTCAAAGGCTGCCGTTCGCGCGCCTTGAACGGTGCGGCCGGCCCGCCCTCAGTTGAAGAAACGGGGCCGGGCGTTCTTGTCGCCCGTGTCCTTGTCGTCCTCGTCCGTGCCCGGGTCGTCCGGCATGCGCTTCAGCGGGAACTGGATCGGCCCGTTTGATTCCTCGGGCTCTTCCTTTGCACCGGCTTCCGTCTTTTTTGCGTCGTCCGCTTTTGAGCTTGCCGCTTCTGCTCCTGCCTCTGCCGGGGCGTCCTTCTTGTCCGCACCCTTTTCAGCACCCTTGTCCTCGGTGTCTGCAGCTGCTTCCGCCTTCGCGGTATCGGGTGCCTCACCGGCCTTCGCGGACGGTTCAGATTTGGCCACAGGCTCGACCGGCGTCTCAGCTTTCCCGGCATCCGCGGCTTCGGCATCGGCTTTCGGCGCAGCATCGGGCAGGTTGCTCATGGAAGGACTGTAGCGAACGTCGTCCGTTGTCCCTTCGAAGCCGTGTTTCACGGGCGCGTCTGCCGCTGCGGCAGCGGGTGCCGTCTTGGCGGCTTCAGAGGCTGCCGGCGCCGGTGCTGACGGTTCGGCGGCGGGTTCAGCCTTGAGTTCCACGGTTTTTGGTTCGTCCGCGGCAGCAGCTTCGGTGGGCGCCGCCTCCGCCGCCGTTTCCGTCGCGGCCGGTTCGACCGGGGCAGGTTCGGCGGCAGGCGCCGCGGCGGCAAGAGCAGGCGCTTCGAAGAGGCTGTCTTCGATCAGTTCACCCTCTTCCTCGATCGTGCTGCCGGGGGACGTCCACTGGAAGGCATCCAGCTTGCCGGTCACCGGGGAGACCGGTTGCCATTCCGCCGACACGATGCCGTCCGCAATCCAGGCCTTGTCCTGCGGGGCCTTGAGCGCCCGCGCGAGCCAGTCCCGCATGCGGCCCCGGTCGCCATGTTCGGCTTCCTCGACTTCGGCCATCAGCAGGAAGGCCGCCCGCGTCGGCTCGGACTGCAGCAGCTTTTTCAACTGCGCGCGCGCCTCCTCGAATTCCCGCGCCTCTATGGCTGCCCTTGCAATCGCCAGTGCGCCTTCCGGGGTGTTGGTGCGCTGCGCCGAAAGGGACTTCACCCGCTTCAGCCTGTCGACGGCCGAATCGCCGGTGCGCACATGCGCGTAGGTTTCCGCAAGCTCCGGATGGGGCGACAGGCGCCAGGTCGCTTCCAGCACCTTCGCCGCCTTGCGGATATCCCCCCGGCGCGTCGCGAGACGCGAGGTCAGAACGGCGGCGGGCACGAGATCAAGCGCAAGTCCATGGGCTTCCTTCGCCAGCGAGAATGCGCGCTCCGGTTCGCCACCCTCCAGTTTCTGTGCCAGTGCTGTCAGGATCACGGCACGCTGACGGCGATAGGACTTCTTGTCGACAAGCTTGGCGGCATAATTGCTTTCCAGCGTCTTGAGCGCTTCGTCCCAGTGATGGGAAACAGCCTGGTAGCCGAGAACGGCTTTACCGGCCCACTCCAGGCCCGGCGATGTCCGGGCTGCTTCTTCCGCGTAGTGGCGGGCGGCAATCGGCTCTCCCTGGCGTTCCGCCTCGACGAAAAGACCGTGGAGCCCGAGTGCCTTGGTTTCCGGTTCGTCCAGCATCGCCTCGAAACGCTGGCGTGCCTCCTCGTCCTTGCCGGCAAGCTGTGCGGTCTGGGCTAGCAGAAGCTTGGCGGCAGGCTCCTCGGGCAACAGCTTGTCCGCATCCAGTCCGTAGCGCCTTGCCAGTTTTGCGTTGCCGGTGCCGAGCGCGATCAGACCGTGGGACAGCGCCGTATAGCCCTTGTCCTTGCGGCGGCGGCGAAAGAACCTGCCGGCGATCTGCGGCGATTGAAGGATCGTGCGGATCACCCAGACGACGAGCAGGAAAGCAACGAGCGCGGCGCCGGCAACAAGCGCGACCACGACTGGCGGCTGTTCCCAGACATATCCGTTCCAGCTGATGGAAATGGTTCCCGGCACGTCCGCCAGCCAGGCGAAACCGGCAGCAAGGCCAAACAGCAGGAGGAAGAACAAAAAGACGCGGATCATATAGCTCGCTCCCAAGCGTCGCCGGGCGAATCCGGCTCAAAACAACAACTGCGCGGACGGCCGACCAGCGGTCACCGCTTAACTGTCCTTCGCAGCAAGCGCATTGAGCACTTCCTGTGAAGCCTTTTCCGTCAGCCCGTCCACCTGGACACGGGCCTCGGCACGGGCGACCCATTCGCTTCCGGCAGCCTTTGCGGCTTCGGGAAGGTCCTGATACGCGGCAATCGCCCCTGAAAGGTTCCCATTGGAAACAGCATTTTCCATCCGCCGCAAGGCCGCCTCCGGTCCCGTGCCGTCCGCATCGCCCGGGCCGCGCACGGCGACGATGGACCTTGCACTCGCCAGCAGGCTGTCGAGAACGTCGTCCGAGTGATCCGGTTCCGAGAAGGTCTGGTAGATGCTCCGGGCCACCGGCGGAAACTGGGCAATCAGCACGGACACCGGCTCAACACCGGTTTTGGCATGCGACTCAAGCGCCTTGACGTCAATATCGGCCGGCAGCCCTGCCTTCACCGCTGCGAGTTCGGTTTCATAGGGGCGGCCCGAGTCGACCGCCGACTTCAGCGCCGAGACCGACAGGGCCCGGGCGGCAACTTCACGTGCGGTCGCATCGCCCATGGTGCCTTCGACCTGCTGCAGTCTCTTTGACAGGGAATCCAGCTCAGCCCGGATGGATTCAAGCGCGGCCGTGTTGGCTGCGCCGACCGAACTGATATCGGATGACAGGCTGGACAGCGTCTCGGTCGCGCGCGCCTGGCTGTCGGCGAGTGTCTTCAGCGAAACGTCCGATGTCGAGACGGCCGTCTGCGCTGCTTTTGCCGTGGCTTCCGCGTTCTGGAGACGGTTCTCGACATCCGCAAATTGCGTTTTCAGACCGCCAAGCTCTGTTTCGAGCCCGGAAACCGAACCCGTCAGCGCGCCTGTTTCGCTTGTTGACGCCGCCGCTTCGGTCTCAAGTTTGGAAAGGCGGTCTTCGAGCGGGCTCAGATCGACCGCGGCCTGCTGCCCAGTCGCACCTTCGAGCGCGTCCAGCCGGCTTTCCAGCGGTTTCAGATCAACCGGCATGCTTCCCGACGCTGCGCTTCCGGTCGACGCAACCTCGCTGCGCAGGTTTTCAAAATCCTGTTTCAGCGCGTCGATTGCCGGGGTCACATCCGAAGAGGCGGCAGACGCAGCGCTTTCCAAAGAGCTTTCCAGCGACGACACCTTTGTCTCTAGCGCGGCAAGCGCCTGTCCCGCTGACTGGTCCGTCGCGCTTGCACTGAGATCGCCGAGTTTCTGCTCAAGTTCCGCGATCTTTTGTTCTGCAGCAGAAAGCGCACTGGAGACTTGCTGGTCCTGTTCCGGCGTCAGCTTCAGGATGCCTGCCTGGTGAAGACCGAAGCCACCGCCGAGCACAATGATGCCGCCGATCACGGCCGCGATCAACACGCCAAAGGCACCGACGCCGCCCTGCTCCTCAGCCGCTGGCGGAGCCGAAAAGGACGATCCCGATGATTTTTGAGAAGACGGAGATGTTGATGACGTTGCCGGCGCGCTCTTGCCCGAACCGGAAGCCGAGGCGGACGACGACGAAGCTGCCCCTGATTTCGGAGCGCCTGATGCGCCCGCAGATGTCCTGGCCGCCCCGGATTGCGCGGATGCGCCCGCTCCGGGCGCCTTGGAAGCAGTCGTGGATCTCGCCGATGCGGCCGTGCTCGCTGCACCTTTGCCGCCGGTTGACGGCGTTGCGCTCGCAGCACCGGGTTTCGCAGCTGCGGCGCGCTGGCTGTCCTGCCGGGTGTCGGCAGGTTTTTTATCGGCAGAGGCCGTGCTGCCGGTCTTGGGAATGCCGGAAGACGGCGAAGAAGACGGTGTTGAAGATGGAGAGCTCGTCCCCGCGCTTCCGGGTTTTTCGTCCACTTTTTCAGCCTTGAGATCGATCGTCACCGGCCGCTTGGCACCGGCACCCGAAGCTGTCGACGGCTTGTCAGCGCTGCCAGGCTTGCCGGCTGAATCGGAACCGCTTCCGCCTGATGAGGATGCACCGCCAGAAGATTTATTGTCCGTCGCCATCCGCTCTCCTCCTGAACCTAACGGTCACACTATACACACCTGATGACGAAGCGGTAGCGCCTCGCCAAAGACTTTTGCGCGCTGCAAAACAACGACTCCACCGGATCTGGTTAACAAGCGCCTAAGACCAGTTCCATTAATGCCTTTTCACTCGGTGCGTCAGCCGCTTCAACGCTCATATACCCAGATAAGGGTTCTGCCGCCTGTTGCGAGATCGCATAGACACAAAGCCTTGAAAAAATGGGGTCGGAACAACCGGATCTGAGCAGTTGCAGCAAAGTCTCGGCCGTTCTGCGGGAGTAAACCAGAATTCCGTCGTAGCCGCCTTCGCATACCGTTTTCCGGACATCACCGGCAAGCGCTGCCACAGCCTCCATCCGGTAGACCACCACGGTTTCGCACTTGATGCCGCGCTCATCCAGCAACGCCTCGAAATCCGCGCTCCGGTCCCTTGCGGCCGGATAGAGAACCTTGCCGCCCTCAACCACATGACGATTGGCGGCAACGAGCCTGGCAAGCGCAGCGGCATCGCCATTTGCCGATGACACCGACTTGAACCCGGCCTGACGACAGGCTGCAGCCGTCCGATCGCCAACGGTAAAGACCGGAAGTTCGAACAACTGATCCGGTTGCCGGTGCCCTGCAAGAGCCTCCAGCGCCCTGCCGCTGGTAAAGACAAGCGCGGAAACGGCCTCGAGATCAAGTTGCGCCGGAGCCTCGGCCCGGAACTCCAGCAGAGGCGCCTCGTCGGCAATGTGACCGGCAGCCCGGATCTGGTCGGCTGTTCGTCTGCACTCGGGTTGCGGCCGTGTCACCAGAAAGCGCATCGGGTCAGTGACCGGTGAGAAAGCCGGGGCCCATGCGGTCCTTGAGGGCTTCTGCGACCGAAACGCCAATGGAGACCGCTTTTTCCACCGGTCCATTGGCCTCTGCTTCGTGACATGCGCTGCCATCCGGTTTGAGAACAATGCCCTTGAAATGGAGATCCCCGTTCGAAATCGTCGCAAGACCACCGATCGGTGTCCGGCACGAGCCGTCAAGAACACCGAGAAAAGCGCGCTCGGCATCGAGGCGGATCTGCGTTTCCGGATCGTGAATGGGAGTCAGTCTTTCAAGTGTCGCCGCGTCGTCTTCCCGGCTCTCGATGCAGATTGCGCCCTGCCCGACGGCGGGCAGAAATTCGTCCGTTGCGAGCATGCTGGTAATTTCGGCTTCCAGCCCCAGCCGTTTCAGACCGGCCGCCGCCAAAAGCGTTGCATCGACCGCGCCATCAGCCAGTTTCTTCAGACGGGTCTGCAGATTGCCGCGATACATCACCACGTCGATATCCGGCCTGAGCCGCTTGATCATGGCCTGGCGGCGCAGTGAGCTGGACCCGACCACTGCACCGTGCGGCAGCTCCTGCAGCGACTTTGCCTTGGGAGACAGAAAGGCGTCCCTGACATCCTCGCGCGGGAGGAATGCTGTCAGGGCAAGGCCGTCCGGCAGAACCGTCGGCATGTCCTTGGAGGAATGCACGGCGATATCGATGCGTTCATCAAGCAGCGCTTCCTCGATCTCCTTTGTGAACAGCCCCTTTCCACCGACCTCGGACAGTGGCCTGTCCTGAATGCGGTCACCGGACGTCTTGATCACAACGATCTCGAAAGCGTCGTCGCTTAGGCCGTGCGCGGCCTTGAGCCGGTCTCTGGTTTCGTGGGCCTGTGCCAGCGCAAGCGCACTGCCCCGGGTTCCGATTCGCAAAGGATTTGATTGCAAGGTTATCCGTCCAGATGTTACGCCCGGCACAATTCAGCTGGACGCGGTGTCAGTTTTCTGCCCCCAGTCCTAGCACAGGCCGTGATCAGTAAACCAATGACTTCAGTCAATTCAAATAGCAATGCGACGAATCTGACCGTCCTTGGCATTGAAACAAGCTGCGACGAAACGGCGGCCGCCGTTGTCCGCGGACCGCAGGCCAGGAAGATTCTGTCCAACACAATTCGTTCACAGATCGACGAGCATACGGAATTCGGCGGCGTCGTACCCGAAATCGCCGCGCGCGCTCATATCGAGATCCTCGACCGGATTGTCGCTGAGGCCATGCGCGAGGCAGACTGCGGCTGGGACGACATTGACGCGGTCGCGGCGACGGCGGGACCGGGTCTGATCGGCGGCGTCATCGTCGGCTTCATGACCGCCAAGGCCATCGCGATGGCCGCAGGCAAGACCCTCATCGGCGTCAATCACCTGGAAGGTCACGCCCTGACGGCCCGTCTTACGGACGATCTGGATTTCCCGTTCCTCCTGCTTCTTGTCTCCGGTGGCCACAGCCAGTTCCTGCTTGTGCGAGGTGTTGGAGACTACGAACGGCTCGGCACGACGATCGACGATGCCATCGGCGAGGCCTTTGACAAAACAGCGAAACTGCTCGGGCTTCCCTATCCGGGCGGTCCGCATGTCGAGAAAATGGCCTTGAAGGGCGATGCCGGCCGCTTTCGCCTGCCGCGTCCGCTGCTCGACAGGCCCGGACTTGACATGTCCTTTGCAGGCTTGAAGACGGCGCTGCGCACCCAGGCAAAGAAACTTGAACCGGTGGACGATCAGACGGTTGCCGATCTGTGTGCCGCATTTCAGCTGGCTGTCGCGGATGTTCTGGCGGCGCGCACGAAATCGGCTCTCGATCTGTTCCGGGCCCGCCACCCCGGCACCGCTCCGGTGATTGTTGTCGCCGGAGGTGTGGCCGCCAATCAGCAGATTCGCAAGGCCCTTACTGCCGCCGCAGAAGACGCGGGCGCCAGGTTCGTTGCGCCGCCGATGCGGCTGTGCACCGACAACGCGGCCATGATCGCCTGGGCCGGCATAGAACGCCTGTGCGCCGGTCCCGTCGACGACATGCACCTGTCTCCCCGTCCCCGCTGGCCGCTGGATTCCGAACGCGCCGGCAAGCTGGGTGCCGGCAAGAAGGGTGCAAAGGTCTGACCGGTCCGGCACCTTCGCGAAATCTCGCCGCCACCACAAACTTGCCCTTTTGAACATGCAGGGAGCCTGCTAGATCAACGGATGTCCGTTTGCACTCGATCGGACATGCGAATTCTGATCGCGTTGACAGATGCTCTGCACAACGCTTCCCATCGCAAAAGGAACCCGGCGGCATGGACGTCTACCACAAGGCTTACGTTTATCTGACTTGCGGCACGGACCTGCTGGTCTTTTCGGAACCGGACTTCCCGCATGTCGGACTGCAGGTGCCAGGTGGCACCCTCGACCCGGGCGAAAGCTACCTGCAGGCGGCCCGCCGTGAGTTTTGCGAAGAGACCGGACTTTCATTGGATATCGCGCTCGAATCGTTCGCCGATCAGGATCGGATCCTCAAGAATGTTCCCGATTGCCTCGATGGATTGCATCGGCGGCGGCATTTTCACGGCTCGGTCCGGGAAAAGGCAGCCGAGGAATGGGAGCATTTCGAATCCTCTCCGAGCGCAGGCGGCCCCCCGATCCGGTTCCGCCTGTTCTGGATCGACCTGTTCGCAAGCGACGTGACCCGGGAGGCCCGGTTTTTCGAAGGCTTTGGAGAACAGCTTGAGACACTACGGTCGCGCATGGAAAGGCAGAGCAATGGGCGCCATTAAGACAATAGGCGTTATCGGCGGTGGAGCCTGGGGAACGGCCCTGGCCCTGACGGCGGCCCGCGCGGGCCGAGATGTCCGGCTCTGGGCACGAGACCCGGAGACGGTTTCCACGATTCGCTCGCGGCGTCAGAACACGCGCTACCTTCCCGGCATCACCTTTGACGAAGATCTCAACGCGACGGAATCGCTGGAAGACATTGCAGGCGCGGATGCCATATTGCTCGTCACCCCGGCGCAGACAACACGCGCCATGCTGGCTGCCCTGAAGCAGACCGGTGCCGTCACCGGCCCGGTGGTTCTGTGCGCAAAGGGCATCGAGCAGACCTCGGGCAAGCTTCTGTCCCGTGTCATGAACGAGGAATTGCCGGGCGTGGAGCCGGGTGTCCTGTCCGGACCGAGCTTCGCCGACGATGTCGCACGCGGTCTGCCGACGGCGGTCACGGTTGCCGCGAACTCCGCCAAGACCGCCCTCAGCCTGTGCGAAGCGCTCCAGTCCGCGTGTTTCCGGCCCTATGCCTCGATCGATATTCTGGGCGCCCAGATCGGCGGGTCGCTGAAGAACGTTCTGGCGATCGCCTGCGGTGCCGTCGTCGGCCGGAAACTGGGAGCGAGTGCACAGGCCGCCCTGACCGCGCGCGGCTTTGCGGAACTGACCCGGCTGGGCACCGCAATGGGCGCACAGGGTGAAACCCTGACCGGCCTGTCCGGTCTCGGCGATCTGGTGCTGACCTGCTCATCGACCCAGTCGCGGAACTTTTCATTCGGACTGAGGCTGGGCGAAGGTTTCATGGCCTCCGAACTGATCTCTGCCGGCGGCAAGCTTGCGGAAGGTGCCTATTCGGCACGGGTCGCCGTGAAGCTGGCGCAAAAACACGAGATCGACGTCCCGATCTGCGAAACGGTGGCGCGTATGATCGACGAAGACCTCTCGATCGACGACGCGCTCAACACCCTGATGGCGCGTCCGCTCAAGGCGGAAGCGGAAAGCCTTTGACACGCACAATCCGGCATTGAGTTTATGACAACTCGGCCCTAGGGTACGGCCTCATTTATGGGTCGTACCCCAGGTTCGCAAAAGTCTCTTCAACCAGGAACTTCAGCCATGCTCTATGCCCTGATCTGCACCGACAAGCCCGGTGCTCTGCAAACACGTCTCGACAACCGCGACAACCACATCGCCTTTCTCAAGGGCCTCGGTGACGGCCTCAAGGCGGCCGGCCCGTTCCTTGATGACGACGGCAACATGTCCGGCTCGCTTGTCGTGATTGAAGCGGCAAACAGGGACGAGGCGCTCGCCATTTCGCAGGAAGATCCCTACGCCATCGCCGGTCTGTTCGAAAGCGTCGAGATCCGCCCGTGGAACTGGGTGATCAAGAATCCGGAGGTCCGTTAAGTGCAGTACTGGTTGATCAAGTCCGAACCCGACAAATGGTCATGGGATCAGCAGAAAGCCAAGGGCGATGCCGGCGAGCAATGGGACGGCATCAGGAACTACCAGGCACGCAACAACATGCGCGCCATGGAAATCGGAGACAAGGCGTTCTTCTATCACTCCAACATCGGCAAGGAAGTTGTCGGCATCGTCGAGGTCTGCAGTGACATTCACCCGGACACCACGACCGACGACCCGCGATGGGAATGCGTGGATTTCAAGGCCGTTTGCGACATGCCGACGCCGGTCACCCTGGCCGACGTGAAAGGTGAACCGCGCCTTGAGAAAATGGCGCTTGTCGCCAACACGCGCCTGTCCGTTCAGCCGGTCACGGAAGAGGAATGGAAAATCGTCTGCGAAATGGGCGGGCTGAAGGGTCCGGCCTGAGCGAACGCGCATCCGGTCAATGCACGCGGCCTGGTTCCCTCTCGCTTTGGAAGAGGTGTTCGGCGCAAACCTGAAACGGTAACATCCATGCCGCCCATCGAGGACCCAGCTGATTTCATCCGCCGGGAAACGACGGTCAAGCCGGTTCCTCATGCGGAGGAAATCAGGCTTCACGTCGCGGACGAAGCAATGGAACTCTGGCAGAAGACGGAGGAGGATCTGGGCGCGCTCGGCCTCGATCCGCCTTTCTGGGCGTTCGCATGGGCCGGGGGCCAGGGCCTGGCGCGCTACATTCTGGACACGCCATCGCTGGTGGCCGGAAAGAACGTGATCGATTTCGCCTGCGGCTCCGGACTGGTTGGGATTGCCGCGATGCTGGCGGGCGCAAGAAGCTGCCGAGCCGTTGATATCGATCCCTTCGCAATCGCCGCAGCAGGTCTTAATGCAGGGCTGAACGGCGTCCGGCTCGAGGTTGAACTTGCCGACCTGACCCGGCACGCCATACCTTCCGCAGACATCGTTTTTTGCGGTGATGTTTTCTACGACCGGCAGATGGCCGATGCCGTCACCGGTTTCCTGGACCGTCTGACCGGCGCCGGTATCGACGTCCTGGTTGGTGATCCGGGCCGGTCCTACCTTCCGACTGATCGCCTGACGGAACTCGGCGTCTACAAGGTCCCTGTTGTCGGTGCTCTGGAAGACAATGAAATCAAGAAAACCTGTGTCTACCGCGTCGGTAAAAAATGACGGCTCCCGTTGCAATTTCGCTGTGAGAGTTCTTTTCCCACAACGATCTACAGAAGTTTTTGCCGTTGAGGTCTTCCCCTTTCCGGTTCTTGCGATAGGTTAGCGGCACAAAGTGTTCAAAGAAGTCCTCCCAGGAGCCCCCCATGCCCATCGTAAACCGACTTGCCGACCTCGCTGACGAGATCACGGCCTGGCGCCGTGACTTCCACGAGAACCCGGAAGTTCTTTATGAAACCGTCAGGACCGCCGGGAAGGTCGCCGAACTCCTGGAGAGCTTCGGCGTCGACGAGGTAACGACAGGCATCGGCAAGACGGGTGTCGTCGGCGTGATCAAGGGCCGCAATGGCGGTGCGGGCAGGACCGTGGGTCTGCGCGCCGATATGGACGCCCTGCCGATCGAAGAGGAAACCCAGAAGCCCTACGCCTCGAAGGTTCCGGGAAAGATGCACGCCTGCGGCCATGACGGCCACACCGCCATGCTGCTCGGCGCGGCGAAGTATCTGTCCGAGACCCGGAATTTCGACGGCACTGTCGTGGTGATATTCCAGCCCGCCGAAGAAGGTGGCGCGGGTGCGAAGGCCATGATCGACGATGGCTTGATGACCCGCTGGCCGATGGACGAAGTCTACGGCATGCACAATTACCCGGGTATGCCGGTCGGCGAATTTGCGATCTGCAAGGGCCCGATCATGGCCGCGACCGACGAGTTCCGCATCACGGTCACCGGCAAGGGCGGCCACGCTGCCAAGCCACACCAGACCGTCGATCCGGTCGTTGTCGGTTCAAAGATCGTTTCCGCACTTCAGACCATCGCCAGCCGCAACGCCAACCCGCTCGATTCCGTCGTGGTCTCGGTGACAGTCTTCAACGCAGGCAGTGCGTTCAACGTGATCCCGCAGGATGCGGTCCTGCGCGGCACCGTGCGCAGCCTGAACGCGGACATGAGAGACATGGCCGAAAAACGCATGGGCGACATCGTCACGTCGATCGCTGCCGCCTTCGACGCAACTGCCAAGCTCGAATTCCGCCGTGGCTACCCCGTAACACGGAACCACGACGAACAGACGGATTTTGCGGCTGAGATCGCTGAGGGCATTGCCGGTGACGGCAAGGTCAACCGCAGCATTGAGCCGATGATGGGCGGCGAGGATTTCTCCTATATGCTCGAGGAACGGCCGGGGGCATTCATCTTTGCCGGAAACGGCGACACCGCCGGTCTGCATCATCCTGAATATGACTTCAACGACGACCTTATTCCGGTCGGCTGCTCCTACTGGGTGAAGCTGGTGGAAACAGCCCTTCCCGCAAAGGCCGCCTGACAGCGCCGGCCGGGTCTGCGGGACGCCATGATCAAATCCACTGCTGTCCGGTTTAGAAGTTGCGATCGAACTTATGTCGTTGAGAAAGCGCCATAATTCCGATCGACACCAAGTCGGGAAACAGACTTGCTTCCCGGATTTGTCGTCCCGGTTTGACGCATGTGCGGCAAGACCGGGATCCAGTACGCCGTGTCGCTGGAGGTTAGATGACGACGGAGAAACAAGAGGGTACTGGTTCCCTGCCTTCCGCTCCGCTTCAGCAGGGATGACAAGTTTATCGACCAGGGATCGCCGCAATAGATCATTGCCGGGTTAAACCGGACAGCAGTGGGCGCGACCCTGCAATCCATGCAGTTGCCCGTCCAAAACGACCAGGGACTTGTCTGACCGTATGCCAACGGAGACGGGACCACGGCAAACGGGTCGCTTTTGGCAGACACGTCCTAATCAACGCTCAACGGGATGACGACAGCCGGAAATCGCTATATGACTGACGCCGGTCCCGGCCGGACTATTGTTTTGGGCATTTCGACATGACACCTCAACCCTTCAAGCTTCCTTTCCTCGCGTCCTACGTGCTGGTCGGTGCGGTGGTTGGTGTCCTTGTCATCCATCCTCTCAATCTCGTGGTTGTCTGGTGGGAACTTGCCCGTTTTTCCGAAACCGCCCCCGATCTGATCGAGTTCCTGTCTGCGCGGCTTTGGCTGCTGCTGTTGCCGCGCCACCTTGATGTCGCGATTGCCTATACGTTGCTGGGCGCGGTCGTCGGGCTTGCCTTCGGCATCTTCAGCCGCAACTACATGCGCACGTCGGAGGCTTACCGGTCCCTGCGGCAGGAACAGACGGCGCATATTCCCAGCATCATGCAGGGCGGCGAAACCGACGGCGTCGAATTCAAGTCCTCGCTGCGCTGGGACATGCGGGAAAACCGCATCAACCGCGGACTGGAAAAAGTCATCGCCAAGACGATTGCCGGATTTTTCAACGCCGATGGCGGGTATCTGCTGGTTGGCGTCGACGACAATGGAAATGCGCTCGGTCTTGAAAAGGACCTCTCCACGCTCAAGAGCGCGGATCTCGACTCATTTGAGCGCACGGTCAACGATATCGTCTCCAGGAACCTTGGCGGCGACCTCTGCCCGTCCATTCACACGGTGTTTGCAGATGTCGACGGCAAGGATGTCGCCATGATCATCATTCGTCCGGCTCCCCGCGCGGTTTACATGGAAGACGGCAAATCCTCGGTCTTCTACGTCCGAAGCGGCAACTCCACCCGCCAGCTCGATGTGCGCGAGGCCCTGAACTACGCAAGATCGCGGTGGGCCTGATCCGATGGAATTCCTGGCAGCGGTCCTCCCAGATGAACTCGGCTCCCTTTCCATCGTCACCCTGATCCTTGCAAGCTTTTTCACATCCGGCCTCACTGCCGCGGTGGGCCTTGGCGGCGGCATCGCCCTGATTGCGATCATGGCCAACCTAATGCCGGCAAGCGCTTTGGTGCCGGTCCACGGTGCTGTGCAGATCGGCTCCAACGGCGGACGCGCGCTCGTTCAGCTGAAGCATGTCGACTGGTCGATTTTCGCCTGGTTTACGATTGGCGCAATCTTCGGTGCAGCACTCGGTGGCGCGATTGCGGTCGAGCTGCCGTCTTCCATTCTCAGGGCCGGGATCGGCTGTTTCGTGCTCTGGGTGATCTGGGTCAAGCCGCCCAAATTCGACAAGGTCCAGAAAAGAGCCATGGCGGCTGCGGGGTTCGCCTCCACGTTCCTGTCCATGTTTTTCGGCGCCGCCGGTCCGATCGGCGGGGCGGTTCTGTCAACGCTCGGCCTCACCCGGCACGGTTATGTCGCCAACCAGGCCGTCACCGCGCTTGTCATGCACGTTTTCAAGATCCTTGCTTTCGGTGCGCTGGGTTTTGCCTTCGCGCCCTGGGCCGGGTTGATCGTGCTGATGATCTTCAGCGGATTTCTCGGAACGCTGGCAGGCTCACGTCTCCTGGGCAGGATGGACGAGAAAACGTTCAAGACCGGCTTCAAATGGGTCATGACCGCCCTGGCGCTGAACCTCTTCTGGCAGGCAGCACGCGGTTTGTTCTGAAAACCACAGTCCGAATGCGCCAACGCTTGACCGTTCGAGACCCCTCGCTTGAGTTATTCGCAACTCGCCATGCCTTGAAACGCGGAGCTCGACGCGGTAACTGAGCGCAACTGTTTTCAACAATGCGGGATGGAACGTTCATGGCTTCTCACAGTCTTCTGCTTCTGCCGGGTGACGGCATCGGTGCCGAAATCATGAAGGAAGTGGAAAAGGTAATCGACTGGTTCAATACCAACACCGACATGACTTTCGACACGACCGAGGGCCATGTGGGCGGTGCCGCCTACGACAAGCACGGACAGGCGATTTCCGACGAGGACATGGCCAAGGCGCTTGCAGCGGATGCCGTGATCTTCGGTGCCGTCGGCGGTCCGAAATGGGACAAGGTTCCCTATGATGTCCGCCCGGAAGCCGGTCTGCTCCGTCTGCGCAAGGAAATGCAGCTGTTTGCGAACCTGCGCCCTGCCATTTGCTATCCCGCGCTCGCTGACGCATCGTCGCTGAAACCCGAAGTGGTTGAAGGTCTCGATATCCTGATCGTCCGCGAACTGACCGGCGGTGTCTATTTCGGCGAACCGAAGGAGATCACCGACCTCGGCAACGGCCAGAAGCGCGGTGTCGACACCCAGGTTTACGACACCTACGAGATCGAGCGCATTTCCAAGGTTGCCTTCGAGCTTGCGCGCACGCGCAACAACAAGGTCACGTCCATGGAAAAGCGGAACGTGATGAAATCCGGCGTATTGTGGAACGAGGTTGTCACCGACACCCACAAGAACGGCTATGAGGATGTTGAGCTGGACCACATGCTGGCCGACGCCGGCGGCATGCAGCTCGTCCGCTGGCCGAAGCAGTTCGACGTGATTGTCACAGACAACCTGTTTGGCGACATGCTGTCCGACGTGGCCGCCATGCTGACCGGTTCACTCGGCATGCTGCCGTCGGCCTCGCTCGGCGCACCGGACCCGGTCACCGGCAAGCGCAAGGCGCTCTACGAGCCGGTCCACGGCTCTGCGCCCGACATCGCCGGCACCGGTGCTGCCAACCCGATTGCCATGATCGCCAGCTTCGCGATGGCGCTGCGCTATTCCTTCGAGGAAGTGGAAGCCGCGAACAAGGTTGAAAAGGCAATCGAGGCCGCACTTGAAAAAGGTATTCGCACCAAGGACATCGCCAAGGATGGCGACACGATCGTCACCACGTCCGAAATGGGCGATGTCATCCTCGCGGAACTGAACGCACTCAGCGCCTGATCCGGCAACGAGATTGCAATAAAGACCGCCTGCGGGTATCCCGTGGGCGGTCGCACTGCTGGAAATGCTTGTCTTCGTCATCCCGGCCAAGTGGAACGCTGCCCGGGATCGGAGCGCCCGGCACCTTTGGCTCACCGATCCCGGATCTCCGCTATGCTGCGTCCGGGAAGACGATGGTAAGTTTGTTGCCGGGCAAAACATCACCGGCGTCTAGTCACACGGGGCTATGGCCGCTCACATGATCGACGACAAAATCGCACCTTTCCTCGGCACATGGATCCTGGACTCCGATGAAAGCGAATTCGACCAGGGCGAACCGCCACAGAGCGCCACGCTCCGGATCGAGGATAATTTCGGCATGGTCTCCTTCACCATGAACCAGATTTCCGCCGAGGGCGAAGAAAGCAGCGATACATTCGAAGCCGTCCCCGATGGTCCGGAGGTCAAGCTGGGCAAAAGCGGGCTTGTCGATGCGATGCGGCTGGTGTTCCAGGGCGACAGGAACCTTGTGTCAGAAGCCCGCCGCGGTGGCCTGACCATCATGAAGGCGGACCGGGAGCTTTCCGACGATGGCCGCACGCTGACGGTAACGCAAACTGTCCATCTCGTAGATGTCGCGAGCTTCACGAACACCTCCGTCTATCGCAAGGCACAATAGTCAGATGCAACAGACCATCGGCGCGATTGCGCTTCTTGTCCCGGACTACGACGACGCCATCGCCTTTTATGTCGGCAAGCTCGGGTTCGACCTGATCGAGGACACACGCCTGTCGGAGACCAAGCGCTGGGTGCTTGTCGCGCCCAGGGGCAGCAGCGAAACCCGGCTGTTGCTTGCACAGGCGGACGATGAAGACCAGGCGAACGCGATCGGCAATCAGACAGGCGGACGGGTATTCCTGTTCCTGCATACGGACGATTTCGATCGTGACCACGGGCAGATGCTCGCAAACAATGTCGAATTCCTGGAAAACCCGCGCGAGGAGTCTTACGGCAAGGTCGCCGTCTTCCGCGACCCGTTCGGCAACAAGTGGGATCTGATCGAACGCCGCTAAACGCAAGACGCGATGCGGCCTAGCCGCGCTTCACGATCAGCAAGGACAGGCCGACCGTGACGATACCGATCCCGATCCACTCCTGAAAGCCGGGTGTTTCGCCAAGAACGGGGATCGCCAGAACGGCCGCTGAGGCCGGCACGGCTGCGGAAAACCCTGCCGTTGCCGTCGGCCCGAGATGCGTTGCTGCGAGCGCAAACAGGATCACGGCAACAAAACCGGGGCCCAGACCCTGATAGGCGGCCTGGAACACGATGGTTGAAAGGCTTGCGTCGGCAATACCCGAAGGCAGAAAAAGCAGCCAGACAGGCACGAAGAAAAGCGCATTCGGGACATTGACCAGAACCAGGGCCTGGCGCGGCGTCACCTGCCATTGACGCACTCCGAAAATATAGATCGAAAGAACTGCCGACGCGGACAGGAACAGGCCGATGCCGACGGCAATGTTCTTCCCACCCTGGAGGAAACCCGCGCTTCCGAGCAACACGGCCCCGGCCACGATGACGGCAATGCCGATGACTTGCAGCCGGTCGGGAAAGCTCGCCGCGAAGACAGCAACCAAGGCTACCGTAAAGACCGGGAGCGCGCCGTTCGCGAAAACGCCCGCATAGGCTGCGGATGCCTCGCTTAATCCCCAGTACATCAACATGGAATAAATCGCGCCCGGTCCGCAGAGCGACATCAGCGCAACGGCGTGAAACGGCAGATTACGCGGCCACCACTTGAAGACGAAGGGAAGCGTGATCGCGCCGGCAACCAGAAATCTGAGACCGGTTATGTCCGCCGGGGTGAGGCTTGTCGTTACGCCGGCCCGCGAGAACACGATGAAGCCCGACCAGATGAACAGGACCCCGACGGCACTCGCAATCCCGAGATTGCGGTTCTGAACGGCAGCAGATTGAGTGTTCAATTCCGGGGACACCTTTCGGGGAAGAACGGCAACTTTGGCGCTGATGCCCCGAAAGGCGGCGAAGGCAAAGCGTCAGCCGATACGGAGACCGATCTTTCGATCCTTCAATAAAGCCATTGCAGGCGATTGCAACCACTTGCGGCACAAACGTCGCAGGACGGTTGCAAGACAGGCTCCGGCCAAAACACCCGGGCATCCGGCAGAGGGTTCTTCGGGTGCATCAACACCACCCTTTATCCTGCTGAATAAACTTCCGAAAATCGCATTTTGTCCGGTATTTGCGTCTCTTCATGAAATCTCCAGATTCTCCTCATGAGAGCCCCAAGCACGGCGGCCCGCGTTGCTCTACTTTTTGCCGGGTCACATCCACAAGACACTGCCGCAGAGAGAAACCTTCGGACGGGAAGATTCTCTTACGCGATCAGCGCAAACAAATCCGCCCAGCGCGGCCAAGAGGAAATCGACATGCACCCTTATCCAGGATCCCGTCTCACCTTCGACAAGCCCGGCAGGGGCCGCGTCTACAACAGTATTTTGGAGACGATCGGCAACACGCCGCTCGTGCGGATCTCACGCCTGGCAACAGAGGCCGGCTGCAAGGCTGAACTTCTGGCAAAGCTGGAATTCTTCAACCCGGCTGCCAGCGTCAAGGACAGGATTGCGGTGGCCTTGCTGGAGGCAATGGAAGCCGGTGGCACCATCGGGCCTGGCAGTGTCATTGTCGAACCGACATCCGGCAACACCGGGATCGGGCTTGCATTTGCGTGTGCCGCCAAGGGCTACCGCTGCATTCTGACCATGCCGGATGGTTTTTCACTCGAACGGCGCAAGATGATCAGGGCGTTCGGCGCCGAGCTTGTCCTGACGCCCGGTGACGGCGGTATGAACGCCGCCATCGAAAAGGCAAACGAGATCGCCGCACAGACCGAAGGCGCCGTGATGCCGGGACAATTCGTCAACCCGGCGAACCCGGGCGTTCATCGCAGAACCACTGCGGAAGAGATCTGGAACGACACCAACGGCGTGGTCGACGCCGTTGTCTTGGGCGTCGGCACCGGCGGGACGCTGACCGGGGTCGCGGACCTGCTCAAGAGCCGCAACGGGGAGATCCGGATCATCGCCGTGGAACCGGAAGAAAGCCCGGTGCTTTCCGGAGGGCCGCACACGCCACACCAGATACAGGGGATCGGTGCCGGCTTTGTTCCCGATGTGCTGGAGACGGACCTGATCGACGAAGTCGTGACCGTCAGCAACCAAAGCGCCATGGAAACCGCCCGGTCGCTGGCGTTGAAAGAAGGCATCCCCGCAGGCATCTCATCGGGGGCCGCCATGTATTGCGCGCTAAAGCTTGGCCGGCGCGAGCAGATGAAGGGCAGAACCATTGTCACCGTGCTGCCGAGTGGCGCAGAGCGGTATCTGTCGACCGGCCTCTTTGAGGATATCGGCGAATAGCAGGAATCCTGGCTCGACAAATAGCGGGACTCACTGCTGTCCGGTTTACAAAGTACTGTCGAAATTATGTCTCTGAGAAAACAAAATAATTCCGTGCGCCGCCAAATCGCGATACGGAATTTTTTCCCCGATTTGTCGTCCCGGTTTGCCGCACGCGCGGCAAGACCGGGAACCAGTACTCCCTGTGGCTGAAGGTTAAAAGATGAAGGAGAAATAGGTGGTTACTGGGTTCCGGCCTTCCGCTGCGCTTCAGCCGGAGTGACAAGTTCATTGATTGAGGACCGCCTTCCTAGATGAACTACTGGCTAAACCAGACGGAAGTGTATCGGGATCAGACATCGTTTGACTCTACGTAATACCACGTGGAAGTCTTACCCCTGTCACAAGCGACATGAGTCCGGTTTATTCGCACGGACCAACACAGCAAGCGCATCGCTGGAAATCATCCGGACAGGAATCGACCACGGCCGCAGGCCGGCCATTGAGAGCACGGAACATGGAACGAAAGCTGATAACAATCGTTGCAATGGATGTGGTTGGCTACAGCCGGATGATGGAGCGCGACGAGGAACGGACGCTCCGCCGGTTGAACGAGATCCGTGCCGGGGTGGTCGAACCGTCAGTCGCGCGTCACTCCGGCCGGACCGTCAAGACCATGGGAGACGGTGCCCTTCTGGAATTTTCAAGCGTTGTCAGCGCGCTCCAATGCGCGATCGAGATACAGAAAGACCTCGCGGAAAAAAGCACCGGCCCGGGCGGACAGAGCCAACTCCACTACCGGATCGGCATTCATCTTGGCGATGTCATCGCAGAGGGCGAGGATATCTACGGCGACGGCGTCAACGTTGCAGCTCGTCTTGAAAGTCTGGCGCAACCGGGCGGCATCGTGCTTTCCAAGCAGGTCTTCGATCACATCGGCGGGCGCGTTCAGGCCGAGTTCACCCCGCTCGGCGAACAGCGTGTGAAAAACATCAGCAGGCCGATCGAAGCCTACAGCGTCGACCTGTCGGACAGGCAAACTCCGCCCGGCACACTCCGTTTCGGAGCCTATGAACTTGATCCCGACCGGTTCGAGCTCCGCTGCAACGGCACACCGGTCGCCGTCGAACCTCAGGTGTTCGATCTCGTTTCCTATCTCGCCCGGAACAGCGAACGCACGGTCACCAAGGAAGAGATCTTTTCCAGGCTTTGGGGTGAGCGGTTCGTGTCCGATTCCGCGCTCAGTAGCCAGATCAAGATGGCCCGGAAGGTGTTGGGAGACGACGGCACCGCACAGCACACCATTCGCACGATCCATGGACGCGGGTTCCGCTTTGTCGCCGAGCTCAAGCAGCCACAGGAAAATCCGGCGCAAACCGGTGTTCAGGTGGCTGAAGCCGTGACCTACAAGATGGCGACGATGAAGCCGTCGGTCGCCATCCTGCCCTTCATCAATCTGAACACCGAGCCCTCCGAAGACTATCTCGCCGATGGCATCACCGAGGACATCACGACAGCGCTTTCCAAGAACCGCTGGCTCACCGTGATCGCCCGCAACTCCACCTTCTCCTTCCGCAATTCGGCGGACGGCATCCGGGTGATCGGCGAGAAACTTGGTGCCAGTTACATTGTTACCGGCAGCGTCCGCAAGGCGGGGCAACGCGTACGCATCACCGTTCAACTGGTCGATGCCGGTACGGAAAACAGCGTCTGGTCGGAGCGTTTCGACCGGGACATGAAGGACATATTCGACCTCCAGGACGAGATCACGGAGCTGGTTGCCTCGCGCATTGAATCCGAACTGGGCATGACCGAACAGCGCAAGGCGGAGCGCCGCCCGAGGAAGAACCTCGGAGCCTGGGATCTCTACCAATTGGGTGTCGCTGAATTCTACAAGTTCACGCCCGAAGCCAACATGCGCTGCCAGGACCTGCTGCGCCAGTCGCTCCAGCTCGATCCGGATTTTGCGAGCGCCCACTCCAGGCTTGCCTATGCGATCGTGCTCAGCATGGTCTATTTCGATGCAGCTCCCGATGATGACCGGATGGACGAGGCTCTGATAGCTGCCAAGCGGGCATTGGAGCTTGACGATCAGGATGCCAACAGTTTCTTCACCATTGGCAGGGTGTATCTGGCGCGCCGCGAATATGATCTCGCGATCGACGCTCTGGAACACGCGGTTGAACTCAATCCGTACCTCGCGGTCACCTATTGCGGCCTTGGGGATTCACTCGCCTACGAGGGACGGCTGGACGAGGCGATCGAGCAGTTCGAGATCGCCATTCGCCTGAGCCCGCACGACCCGTTCCGGTGGGCGTTTTACTCCTACCGGTCCCTGGCGCATCTGTTCCGGGGAGAGTATGAAGATGCCGTCAGCTGGGCGCGCAAGTCCGTCCAGATCCCGAATGCGCAATACTGGGCCAAGGCCCATCTCGTCGCCGCACTCGGCCTGCTCGGCGAGACAGACCAGGCGACTCGGGCCATTCGCGACCTGACCAGACTCAAGCCGGAATTCTCGATCGACTTTGCCAGGGAGCATCTGTTCTACCTGAAGAAGGAAGACCAGATCGAAACCTATATGGAAGGACTGCGCAAGGCCGGCCTGCGCGAACATTCCTGATCGATGTCACTCGACGCCCTAAAGTGAAACAGGACCGGGCAGACGGATCGTGCCGCCTGCCCGGTTCAGACGTTTTACTCTGCAGGAACCACAGCCCTTTCGCGCAGGCCATCGCGGTAGAGTGCCTTGCCGAGCGCGATACACATCAGGCCCATGACCATCGTGAACGGCAGGGCACCGATGATCATGGCGCTTTTCAGCGCTTCCATCGGATCAGCACCGCCATTGGTCTTGCCGGCGATCAGCAAGGTCCCGATCACAAGTGTCAGAATGACACCCCAGACAATCCGGTGCTTGATGCCGGTCTGCTGCTCTCCGCCGGACATGATCGTGTTCATCACGAGGATGCCGGAGTCCGCCGACGTCACCAGGAAGGTCAGGATCAGAACAACGCACATCACCGTAATGGCGGCAAGGAACCCTCCCGAGAGCATCTGCCCGAGCGTGACGAACAGTTTCGCCGTGTTGGAGGCGCCGATGATCGCGCCGTCCGCACCACCTGTCAGTTCCAGGTCAATGGCCGTTCCTCCGAGGATCGTCATCCAGGCGAAGCAGACAAGTGCCGGCGCGATCACGCATCCGATGATGAATTCGCGCACCGAGCGCCCCTTCGAGATGCGGGCGAGAAACAGACCCACGAAGGGTGAGAACGCGATCCACCAGGCCCAGTAGAAAGTGGTCCAGCCGGCTTGCCAGCCGAATTGACGTCCGGGTTCACCGGCCGCGTAGGCGGCCGCAAGCACGTTCTCGGGGAGCCCGGCGGCGTCGCCCTCAAGCCCGGACTTGAAAGCGTCGAAAGATCCCCAGGCATTCGTCGCCCCGCTTCGCAAGGCGTCCGCGAACGGTGCGGCTTCCGGCGGCAGCGCCGCGGCGAATTCGGCGGCAGATTGCGGACCGAATGCACCGAAGCTCAGCGACACGTAATGCAGAATGTAGTCGGCGAACGCGGATGCGTAGGTTGTCATCGCGAACAGGAACGAGCCGAAGACAACGAACGTCAGGAGCAGGATGATCGACAGCACCAGGTTGAGGTTGGACAGATACTTGACACCGCGTCCGACCCCGGAGACAGCCGAGATGATCGACAGTCCCATGATGACAACAAGGCCGGTGATCAAACCGACGGTGCCCGGCGCAGGCGCTTCGCCGGACGTATCCATCATCCACTCCATACCGGTGATGGCGTAAAGACCGTCGATGAACTGCGACACGCCGAAGCCGATTGTCACCGAGACGCCGAGGATGGTCGCAACGACGCCAAGGACGTCGACGACATGGCCGAGAAAGCCGTTCATCAGACGGCCGAACAAGGGTGTCAGCGCGGTCCGGATCGTCAGCGGCATGCCACGTGTATAGGCGTAGTAAGCCAGCGAAAGCCCCGTCACCACGTAGATTGCCCAGGCGTGAAAGCCGTAGTGAAGGAATGTGTAGCGGTATCCTGACTGGACCGCGTTTTCGCTGTTGGCAACAACATCACCGGCCAGAACGACCGGGTTCGAGCCCCAGAGGCCAAGAGGCTCCGCTGTCGCGAAGACCATGAGGCCGACACCGAGACCAGCGCCGAACATCATGGAAAACCAGGAGAAGGTTGAAAACTCGGGAGCTTCGCCCGGAGTTCCCATCACACGGCTGCCCGTGCGCGGCAAAATGGCGATCACCAGAAGGAAAAACGAAAACAGTCCGACAATGACGATGTAAAAGCCGTTGAAATCCTCCAGCAGGCGCCAGTTCAGGCTGCCGAGAACGCCATTCGCGTTCGCGGGCCAGACCAGCGCCCAGATGACCAGTGCCACCATGATCGCCTTGCTTAAGATGGCGATCTCAACGCTGTGACCATCATAAAATCCTCCGGCGGACTTCTTGATCTGTAGATCGGTGAAAGGTTGCTTGATTGACATGTGTGACCTCCTGTTCACATGTGCCGTGACTGTCCGGGTAGAGTGTTGCCGGCAGCTCCCCGGTTGGCCGCCGGGCCATTCAGGTGAGAAGGGCTTCGATCTTTGCGAGCGTTGCGGCATTCACGGCAACGCCGTCCCCCCGGGCCGACAATCGCTTGGAACGCCTGCCATCGCCGGGCAGATGTGCCCCTTCCTGAGACCGGATCGCTTCAACCAGCTCTGAGACAGTGGCGTTGAAACCGCCGCCCGGCGTTGCAGCCGGGTCGATAGCGATGAAGCACTGTCCGGTTCGCGGCGGACCGCCGGCAGTACCCGAAAACGGCGACGCGTTAATTCCGAGCGTCGCTCCGGTGAGCGCGGCGGCCATGACTTCCGTCAAAAGCGCGACCCCGACGCCCTTGTAGCCGCCCGACGGTGCCATCGACCCCTTCAGCCCGACCTCCGGGTCGGTGGTCGGATTTCCATCGCCGTCCAGCGCCCAGCCGATCGGGATCGGTTTGCCCTCACGCGCATGTTTCATGACTTCGCTCTTGGCGATGGTGCTGGCGCTCTGGTCGATCAGCAGCGCGGGCTGACCATCGGTGCCTGGAACCGCAAGGGAAAACGGATTTGTGCCCACGACCGGTTTCGCGCCACCTGACGGCGCAATCGATGCCGGTGCGTTCGTGAACCCGAGCCCCACCAGGCCTTCCTGTGCCAGCCTGAAAGTGTGATAGCCGAGCACACCGCAATTGTAGCTGTTTCGGATTGTCAGGACGGCGATGCCCTGCTCGCGTGCTGCAGGCACGAGGGTTTCGAACCCGAGGTCGATCGCCGCATGTGCAAAACCCGTCGCGGCATCGGCGGCAACCACTCCGGGTCTGGGGCGATCAAGGACCGGTTCCGCCTTGCCGTCGACCTTGCCGCAACGAACATGTTCACAATAGATCGGGATATAGGCCAGCCCGTGGCTGGCGACCCCGTCCGCCTCCGTCGCTGCAGTGGCAAGAGCAAGCGCCCGGGCGCTCTTTTCAGACGTGCCTGCCGCCACAAGCGCCCGAAACGAAAGATCTTCGATTTCGGCAAGCGAAAGGGTCCGGGTTTCGGTCATGATTGTACCCTGTCAGTCATTGTCGGAGAGCCCTGCGCCTGCGCCGCGCAGACGCGATTCTTCGGTGGCCGGCGCGTAGGTGCGATGCGCAAGCATGGCAAGCCGGTCCCAGCTGTCCGGGTCTGGGCACATCAGCGCATCGCATTGCCGCCAGGATGGCGTCGTTTGGCTTGTTTGAACCGTTATCCGCTCCGCCAGCTCAGGCAGCATGTCGGGGCAAAGGAGGTGATCGCCGTCGGTTATCGCGACATGGCCGTCCATCTCGACCCTGACGCAGCACCTCAATTCCGACGCCGCATTGGCAGCGAAAGGCAGAATCAAAAGGGGCAAGGCCACGCGCTGCATGACGACCGGTCCGCAACGCAGGTTCTGTGCGCAGTCTGACAGGAAAGCGCCCGTGACGAGGGGACACAGGTCCCCGTCGCTCTGCCAGATTTCATCCGTGGCGAGCGGCCGATGGTCCACCGATCGGGCAAACCCCTTGTCCAGCAGCACCGCAAATGCGGCCACGCCGTCTTGCCCGTGATTTGAGAGCCAGCGGGCCGCCTTGGAGGCTTCTTCCGCCAGACCCCAGGAATAGCCGGCACCGCGCGCCGCACGCTTTGCCGTCGCTTCGATTTCGTTCAGCGACAGCTTCATGTTCCCGCCTCCGGATAGACCCAGAGGTCGGCATTGTCCGGGGTGAGGTCTTCAGGATAAGGCGCGCCGGCATACATACAGATCCGCACCCATCGATCGGAGCGGGGGTCGAAATGCGTCGCCCCGAAAAACGACAGTTTCGCGCGCAGCATGTCGACCGGCATCACCGAGGCGCTGATTGTGTTGTCGCGGATTTCGCCATAGGGCGCGACGCGCGCCATCTGGGCCCGCCTGACGGTGTGACGGTGTTCCGGATGGTTCAGGAGAAATCGGGCGATCGTGTCTTTCGGGTCCCATGCGTCCAGTGCGCGAACCGCGGCAGCGGCATCACGCGCAGGTGCCAGGGGTTGTTCATAGTCGGCAATCGGTTCCTCGAACCGTTCCCCCATGCGCGGTTCCAGTTTTTCCTCCGACACGTACCAGGCGCGCGCGCAGTTGGCAGGATCGTTCCAGTCGAGGGCCTGCGCCCATCCGAAACTCTCCTGCAAGAGGTCCCGGACCGCGCTCACGGTCATCGAACCATCGATGCGGAATGCATCCGCATTGCTGTCTGCCATGCAACTCGCCAGTCCGTCGACAAGCGCGCCGTAGGGTTCCAGGATGAGCGAGGCGACGAGTTCCTGCCCTTCTTCGCTCAAAGACGTTTCCGACCATTCGATCAGCGTGTTCCAGGGGCGCTGCGCGTGCGCATCCCAGTCGGGGAGATATTGCAAAAGGGCCTCGAGATCAGCCTTCAGCCCCGCCAGCTTCCTGAGTTGTACCGGATGCGCGGACTGCCAGCGCTCTGTGGAAACCACGCTTCGTTTCACAAGCTGCCGGAAGATCTCCGCATCCTCGGGAGCGGCCTGCGCCACGGCGCGCACGCGTGCGATCGCCTCCTCGCGTACCATCATCCAGTTGTTGAAGAGGATCGGGTGATTGACGATGAAGGGCGCCATGCCAAGACCGGTGGAGTTGCCAATTCCCAGACGCCGCGCGATTGCCGGGTCGAGCCGCACCGCCTGCGTCCCGCCGAGATTTCCGGCCATGTGGTTCACGAGATCGCGGACAAAGGTTCTTGTCAGATAGACGGACAGCATTTCAGCCTGGAACGGGACCTGCATTTCCTGACGATCCGCAATCACGTCCCGGTCCGCCGCTCCGAATTTGCCTGACCCATAGACCGCGGTCGTGCGCATCAGATAACCAACGGCTTCAATCTGCTGAAGGTCCGGCTGCTGTCCCGATGCCAGCCGGTCAACCACGTGTGTCCAGAGCCGAACCGAGCGATTGGCGCGCGACAGAGACAATTCCTGCCGGCTGATCCGCCCGGCCTCCTGCAGCGGGACATTTTCGGCAAGGCGCTCCAGGTCCGCTTCGGCCGGAACACCGTCGAAGAGCGTAAAGGTCGCGTCCCAGGCATCGGCAATGACCCGGTCCGACCGTTTTTCATCCGGCAGATCATGGGCGAAGACGACCAGCGAGTAGGCCCGTTCCGGTCCCTTGGCGGTATAGACCGCCCGACCGACACCATTGCGGTCGATATCGAAAACAGGGCGTGAAACCTGCCAGTTTTCCCGCGCGATGCGGCGCAGCAGGATCCGCATGAAGCTGAGACGGCACTGGTGCAGTGAACCGAGGCGGCTGAGCCGCATCATTGTTGCAGGGTCCCGGCGGGGAATTTGCGGCTGAACCGGTGTCACCGCGGCGTCCTCCCGAAACTTCCGGCGAAGAACCGGTACCAGTTGTCCCCCATGATCCCGGCAATCTCGGCATCGTTCATTCCGACCGCGCGAAGCCCGTCTTCGATATTGCCGAAGTCCCTGTTGTCGCGGAACCAGCCGGGCATGTCGGGAAATCCGGGCTTCGCCGCGGAGCCTTCGCCATAATCGATTTCCTTCGTCCAGCGCCCGACCCGCATCCATTCGACCACGCTGTCCGGCTGGTCCTGACACAGGTCCGTGCCGAGACCGAGATGCTCAACGCCGAATTTGTCGGCCGTGCGGGCGATCATCCTGCAAAAGCTGTCCAGGCTGCAGCCGGACTTGTCTTTCAGGTGATGCGGGTAGATCGAAAATCCGAGCATGCCGCCATTTCCGGTGACCGCCCGGATGACGTCGTCTCGCTTGTTCCTGAGCGCCGGTGCCCATTCATGCGGATTGGCATGGGTGATCGCGATCGGCCGCTCGGAAATCTCCGCGGCTTCTATGGTTGAGCGGTCGGCCGAATGGCTCATGTCGACAACCAGCCCGACGCGGTTCATCTCCTTGATGACCTGACGCCCCATGCGGGTGATGCCGGTGTCTTCGCTCTCGTAGCATCCTGTCGCGAGCAGCGACTGGTTGTTGTAGGTGAGCTGCATGAACCGGGCACCCAGCGTGTGCACGATCTCGACCAGTCCGATATCGTCCTCGATCGGCGACGGGTTCTGGAAACCGAAAAAGACCGCCGTGCGGCCGGTGCGCCGCGCCTCGTCGATATCCGAGGCCCATTCGCCTTTCATGATGAGATCGGGAAACTGCTCGAACCAGCGGTTCCACTTCTCGAAGTTGAGCACGGTTTCCCGAAAGTTTTCGTGATAGGCGATCGTCACATGGATCGCGTCGACGCCGCCTTCGCGCAGTTGCCGGAAGATCTTTTCCGACCAGTTGGCGTATTGCAGCGCGTCGATCCGCATCAGTCCGGGTCCCCCGCGCTGATATAGGCGGTCTTGACCGTCGTGTAGAATTCCGCTGCGGCCTTGCCCTGTTCTCTCGGACCGTAGGAACTCTCGCCCCGGCCGCCGAACGGCACATGGTAGTCGGTTCCGGCGGTCGGCAGATTGACGGTGACGACCCCGGTGCGCGCGTTGCGGCGGAAGTGGTTGGCCCTGGCGAGGCTTTTCGTGACGATCCCGGACGTGAGCCCGAAATGCGTGTCGTTTACGGTCGCCAGGGCCTCATCGTAGCTGCCGACCCTGATCACGCTTGTCAGCGGTGCGAACATTTCCTCGCGGTTGATGCGCATGGTGTTCTTTGTGTTCAGGAAAACGCCCGGAGACATGTAATAGCCTTCGTGCGCGCGCTCCAGGCGTACACCGCCACAGGCGAGCTCGGCTCCCTCGGACTTGCCCAGCGCCACGTAATCGAGATTCTCCTGCAGCTGCTCGCCGCTCACGACCGGTCCCATCTGGGTTCCCTCTTCAAGCGCATGGCCGACGGTCATCGCCCTGGCACCTGCCACCAGTTTGTCGACGAAGGCATCGTGCACCCGCTCGTGGACAACCAGTCTCGAGGAAGCGGTGCATTTTTGCCCGCTTCCGCCAAAAGCACCGCCAAGCGCGAGGGTGACGGCAAGATCGAGATTCGCGTCGTCCATGACGGCGAGAGCGTTTTTCGAGCCCATTTCCATCTGCACCTTGGTCAGGTTCTGGATGGCCGATGACGCGATCCCCTTGCCGACCGCGACCGACCCGGTGAACGAGATCGCGTTCACCAGAGGGCTTTCCACGAGCCGCTGACCGACGGAGCGGCCTGATCCCATGACTAGGCTGAACAGTCCTTTCGGAATGTCCTGTCTTTCGATGATCTCTGTCAGCGCAACGGCGGAGGCAGGCGTTATGTTTGCCGGCTTCCAGACAACCGCATTGCCGTAGCAAAGCGCGGGAGCGATCTTCCAGGAGGCTGTCGCGGTCGGGAAATTCCACGGAGAGATAATGGCCACGACACCAACGGGTTCGCGCCGCACATCGATTTCGACCCCGTCGCGGACACTGTCGGCATTCTCGCCGATCTGGCGCAGGCATTCGCCCGCATAGTAAGTGAAAAACTGCCCCGCCCGGTAGACCTCACCTTTGCCTTCCGCAAGCGGCTTGCCTTCTTCGCGCGAGAGCAGCGTCCCGAGCTCCTCGGCGCGGCTCATCAATTCGGTTCCGATTTTCATCAGCACCGCTTGCTTGCGCTCCAGTCCATAAGAGGCCCATTCGGCTTGGGCGCTGCGCGCACGTTCCAGCGTAAGATCAAGCTGATCCGGGCCTGCCTGCGCGAACAATCCGATCAAATCGCTCAGGTCGGACGGATTGCGGTTCTCGATTTCGCTTGTCCCGGCCTGCCAGGTGCCGGCAATCAGGTTGAGGTGTGTCACGTGGGGTTCCAGGTCCAGAAAATCTGTTGCGAGATCAGCATGGACATCCGGCGTGACATCAGTCAAACTCAAAGAACTTAATCTGATTTCAGAAAAACTGAACTGTGTCCATCAAGATCGAAATGCTCCGCTGCTTTTGCACCGTGGCCCAGACAGGCAGTCTCGCAGAGGCAGCTGACCGGCTCGGCCGGACGCAGTCTGCGGTATCGATGACGCTGAAGCAGTTGGAAGACCATCTCGGCAAGAGACTGTTCGAGGGCGAGCGCAAAAACCGCCTGTCTCCTCTCGGCGAGCAGGTGTTTGAGCTTTCCCTGAGGCAAGTGCGCCAGTTCGAACAGACCGTTCGCAGCATTGAAGCGGCAGCGGACGCCTCGCAGGGGCTGATCCGCATCGTCTCTGTTCCCTCGGTCGCGGCTATCCTGTTTCCGTCCGTTCTGGAACACATGACACGGATGTTTCCGGGCGTGAAGGTCGAACTCCGGGACACGGACACGCAACAGGTGCTGGACGCGCTTGCCCAGGGCAAGGCCGATATCGGCATCGCGTCGGGACATCATCCACTCAACGGGGTCACGTCAACGCCGCTGTTCGAGGACAGGTTCGGTCTCGTTTGTGCCGCCGATCATCCGTTGATGACCCGCAGCATCCCACCCCGGATTGCAGATGTCACGAGGGCCCCGTTCATCCGCAACGCCTTGTGCGACCTGATCAAGACGCCGAGCCTCGTGGACGCGATCCGCAACACCGAAGTCACGATCCACAACACCCATTCACTGATCACGATGGTCAGGACCGGAAACTGGGTCACCGTGCTCCCTGAAACCGTCGCCCGTTTCATTCCGGACTCGACCGCCTTCCGATCGATCCCGGATCTGCCCGACAAGCGCGAGGTCTGGCTCTATGTCCGGCAACGCGCACGCTTCCGGGATCTGACGAGCGAATGCGCTGATTTTATCTTGCGAAGCGAACTGGGTGAAACGTAGAGCCCGGCTAGAGCAGCGGGCGGTACGTGTGCCCGATACTCTAAGCTGCAGCGACGTCGTTCAGGAAATCCCGGATCTCGTTGCGCAGATCCTCGGTCCGCTTGACCACATCGCTGGTCCGGCTTCCCATGTCGGCAGCCGCAGAACTCGACTGCTGAGCAATCTGCTCCACCTGCGCCATGTCGCCGACAACCGAACGTGTCTGATCTGCCGCTTCAAGAACGTTGCCCTTGATCGCATCCGTCGACTGCCGCTTGCTTTCCAGATCGCCGGCGATCTGCGTTGTGCAGTTCGTGACGTCGCCAATATCGGAAATGATCTTCTCGATCGCCTCAACGACGCGGTCGGTGCGCTCCTGAACCAGTTCAACCTGACCGGTGATCTGCTCCGTCGCCGAAGCCGTCTGACCTGCGAGGGTCTTGACCTCGCCGGCGACGACTTCGAACCCCTTGCCCGCGTCGCCTGCACGTGCCGCCTCGATGGTCGCGTTGAGCGCCAGCAGGTTTGTCTGATCCGCGATCGCGTTGATCAGGGAAACGATTTCCCCGATTGACCTGGAGATTTCCGAAAGGCTCTCGATTTCGGCGTTCGCTGCGGCGGCATTCTGGTTTGCCGCCTGCGCGAGATCCGTCGCGTCCTGCGCCTGACGGCTGATGGCGGTTATGTCATTTGCCAGCACTTCCGCCGCCTCGGCAACCGCATCGACATTCTGTGAAGCGCCGGAGGACGCGGCAGCCGTGTCCCGTGCCCGCTGATCGGCGTTCTGGGCAACATCCTCAAGCGTTCCGGACGTGTTTTTCATGTCTGCGAGCGCGTCGTTCACCTCGCGCAGCAGATCGGTCATTCGGGTTCTGAACCCTTCGATCAGTGCTTCGACACGCTCCTGGCGTTCCGCCGCGGCCTGCCCTTCGAGACGCTGCCGTTCTTCGGTCAGCTCAATCGTTCGGTCGCGATAGTATCCGACCGCCCGGGCGATGTCCGAAATCTCGGTATGCCCATACGTAAATGGAAGTTCGTTGTCGAGGCCGTCAGAGTCGGCAAGATTCCGGATTCCGCTGTTAAGGGCATGAATGCAGTAGAGAATGGACTTGCTGAAATGCCAGGCAATGCCGAACGCAAGCAGAAAGACGACACCGAGGGCAATGGCTACACCCCACATGCGCAGCTTCGATTGCCAGACCATCGTCTCCAGTCTGGCTCCGAGTTCCGCCGTGCTGACCTGTTGCAATCCATCGATCGCGGCAAGGAACTCGCCGAAACGCGCACGCAGCGGTGACAGATCGATTTGCGTCCCGTCGGCACCCTGGCCGACCTGCTTGGCCACACGCGCCATTTCTCCCTGAAACTTGCCGTTTGCCTGCCGGTAAGCCTTCGCCGCCTTGCTGAACGGCGTCTCCTCGCTCGATGTCAGTGCGCCCTGGTCCGCACGCGTTGCTGCGCTGATCGTATCCGCGAGCACCTTGAACTGCCCCGCTCCGACCAGAACCGACATGGTGTCGGCGTGTCTGAGCTGTGCGTTTTCGGCAACCCTTTCACCATTGCGCACGAGGGCACTGGTGCGCACGACAAGGTCTGATAGCTGGCCGGCAACGAGGCCTGCCAGAAAATTGGTCTCCTGGGATCTGTTGGCCACGACACCGGACTTTTCGCCGATGCAGGCGCTGGCTCTGTGCGCCTGCCTCAGTCTTCCGGCGGCTGAACCTGCAGGCTCTTCAGGCGTGCAGTCCGGGTAGTCGGCAAGGACGCTGGGTGGCAGGCTCTCGGCGTCCCTCAGAACGGAGTCCTGCCATAGCGCCTGAAGGGCGGGCAGGCTTGCGAGCTTCGCGCCGTCCCGCGCGAGGTCCTTGTAAGCCGACAGGATGATCCAGCCGGCACAGGCAACGATCGGCACCGTCAGCACAACTACCAGAAGAAAAAGCCGTTTGCGGATGGTCAAAGGAAGTCTCCCGAATCGCGTTGGAACGCATTGAAAAAAAACCTAGTCCGAAAATACCAATAAATTCGAAACGGCCACCAATCCGGCGAAAGCGCGCCGATTTGCTAAGACCGCCCGCCTGCCGGGCTGGTCTGCATGGCGCGATGCCCCCGGGGGTCAGACCTGTGTAACTGCGCCGTCCCGGACGTGATCCGGGACCAGTGCACCGCTTCGCAGCAGGCCCCGGCTCAGGTCCGGGGCGGCGAACGAAGGTGCCCGATGGATCGCCCTGCCCTTCCTTCGCAATGAAGGAGTTGCGTCAGCGCAGGACCACTCATCAGCGCAATTACCTCTCCTGATGGGGCAGGTCTTTGCTATTCCTCCAGATGGAGCGCCCGTATTTGTGATCTCCAAACACCTCACCGCCGTCATCCCGGCCAAGCGCAGCGCGAGCCGGGACCGGGGGGCCGGTGTCTCTCTGATCAGCAGGCAACGCTGCGGCTCACCGATCCCGGATCTCACGTTGTTCGTCCGGGATGACGGCGGTAAAGCAAGCAGGTGCCGTCACGTTGCTTCCTGTATTGACGGCCTTTCTTCGAGACGCGCTTTCGCGCTGCTCGGGATGAGGCTGGTGGATTGAAAATCGCTCCTACTGCCGATGCTGTTACCTCTCCCGCCGGGAGAGGTCGGCCTGAAAGGCCGGGTGAGGGGAAAGGCGCCGACATTTATTCGAGAAATCTACCCCCTCACCCTGACCCTCTCCCCAGGGAGAGGGAAATCGGAGGCCGTCTCGCCGACTGAGCCGGGCCGCAGGATGACGGCAAAGGTTTGCGTCGTCCCGCACGTGATCCGGGAACCGGGCAGCGCTTCGCAGCAGGCCCCGGCTCAGGGCCAGCGCGGCGTCGTTGGGCAGCCGTAACGCTCTCCGGTCGGGGATGAGCCTCTCCTGACCGGCACCCGCAACAAAAAAACCCGGCTGCCGCGGCAGCCGGGTTCACCGGTAAGGAACCGAATGTCCGGCTTAATTCAGCCGCGATGCCGGGCCGAGGTTGAAAAGCTGAGTCTCTCCCGGAGCGTCATCGACACCGTCATTGTCCGTCACCAGGATCAATTGACCACCAGCCGTGATCGCGAGTCCTTCGGGCTTGTCGAGGATCCAGCCCTTGCCGTCAGCCATTGCCGGAAGAATGTCCATCGCGTAGCGCTTCTTCAGGACCGGCAGGGTATCGCCATGTGCAGCCGGAACGACATCCTTCAGCGAGATCACCGTGATCTGCTTGATCGCCGCATCCTCACCGCCCTTGTTGTCCCGCTCCAGCACGGCGAAGTCGCCACCGCCCATGGAAACGATTTCGGAAAGGCCGACCCAGCCACCGGCGGCACTCTTCGGAGCATCGAGCGGATAGTGGACAAAGCCCCAGGATTTTTCGGCAGGATTGTAGATCCCGATCTTGGTGTGTCCCTTCGGATCGTCATTCCATTCGCGCTGAACGGCGACGGCAACAAGAGACTGGCCGTTCATCTCGAACTCCGCAACGCCCTCGAACGAGAACCGTTTCGCCTGATCGATCAGGCTTTGCGGCAGGGTGATCTGCTCCTCGATCGCACCGTCGGTGCCGACCTTCAGAAGCAGGTGCTCGCGCTCGTTTTTCGGATGACCTTCGGAAGCCAGCCAGAAACCGCCGCCCCTGGCGACCGAGATGCCTTCCAGGTCCAGCTTCTCCTGGTCGAACCCGGTGACGGTCACGTAGGACGTGATCTTCGCAGGTGTTGCCGAGATGTCCATCGTGTAGATCCGGGCATCGTCGTAGAAACTATCGCTGACGGCGTAAAGCTTGTGGGCATCCGAAGGATCCGCCGCAAGCGCGGAGATCGCGCCCCAGCCGATCGGCGCGCCCTTCTCCGGGTCGACGCTTGAAACGACGGACGGATAGGACGGCGCATCGGCACCGAACTTGTAGAGCGAGATATGCGAGCGGACATTGTCCTCCGCGCTGTCGACCTCATTGGCGACGACGAACAGGTCCCGGTTCGGGATCGCCAGCAGGCCTTCCGGGCCGACATGGGTCGGCAGGAACTGGACGAATTCCGGCTCGCCGCCCGTATCCTTGTAGACGGCCACGAAGTTGCCGCGTTCCGAATTGACGAAGATCAGCGTATCACCACCAAACGTGCCGACGGCAACGCCTTCCGGCTCCGTGCCCTTCTTGTGGGCACGCTTGGCCGGATAGTGGCCATGCGACATGCCCAGATGTTCCATCTGATTGCCGCTGTCGAACAGGACCTCGCCCTTCGTGTTCCAGATCGTGAAGCCGCGCGAGCCGCCTTCATAATCACCTTCATTGGCGGTGACGAACCGCTCGTTGTCGATCCAGGCGACGGCATCGGGTTCGCGCAGGACATTCTCGCTGCTGCCCGAGGCATCGCTCATGCGCGCCTTCTTGACCGGAACGTTCTCCGCTGTCGCGGCACCTGCGGAGAAACTGGCAACGACATCGCCGGACGCAAGATCGACGATAGCGATGTGGTTGTTTTCCTGAAGCGTGACCACGGCCTGGTTGGCAGAATTGATGGAAACGAATTCCGGCTCCGGATCGGACGGTGCCACCTCGGCAAGACCGGTCAGGTCCACGATGCGCACGGCATCGCAGTTGGTCGGTGCACCGGTCTCATCGAGATCGAAGATCGCCAGATGACCGGCCGGCATTTGCGGAATGACACCGTCGTTGAGATCTTCGTCGCGCTCGTTTTCAATCGCGATCGCAACGAACTTGCCATCCGGGGAAACGGCAACGCTGTCCGGTTGTCCCTTGGCGTCGCATGTCGCGGTGATGCCCATGCCGTCAAGCGCGATCACGGCCAGGTGACCGGCCGGGTTCACATAGTCTTCGCTGGTGTTGACACCGGCGTAGGCGGCCTTCTCGCCCATGGCAACCGATGTCGGTTCACCGCCCAGATCGACCCGCGCCATGGGCTGGATGTTCAGGGGGTTCGCGGCGTTGACGAACACGATCGCATCGCCCGGGCTGTCGGTGAAGGCGAGTGTACGTCCGTCCTTGGAAGCATAAATGATTTCCGCAACGGTCTCCGTCGCCTTGTCGGCACCTTCCGGCAGGGTCTTGTAGACCGGATAGGTGTTGATCCGTTCGAAGTAGTCCGCCTGTGCCGCCGACACGGTTCCAAGACCGGCCAGAACGGCAAGGCTGACGCTCTTCAGGAAACATCCGCGAGGATCTGACATTGCACTAGCTCCCAGTATTTTTGGTGTGAGGTGGGCGCAAGCTAGTCGGCGAAATTACAGAAACGGTGACACTTCCATGAAGGTTGCATGACAGCCACACGAATAAAATATGCACCTTCCGGCGGGCTGCCTTTTCAGAATTGACTGGACAACACCCGTCATTTCTCTCACGTTGCAACACGAAAAATTTCTTGCGCGGATTGCGCGCATTTCAATCTCGGATAACTCACATGCAGATCGGATTCGTCCGTGCCGCCCTTGTTCTTGGGCTGCTGGCAGCCGTTGGGCCGTTTGCCATTGACCTTTACCTGCCCGCAACGCCCCAGATCGTACGCGACCTCGGGACCGACGACGCGGGCGCTCATATGACGTTCACCGTCTATTTCATCGCCTTCGGATTGGCACAGCTCATCTACGGCCCGATCGCGGACTGGACCGGACGCAGACCGCCGATCTTTATCGGACTGACGGTCTTTATCGCCGGGTCTGTCATCTGCGCGATGGCAACAGACATAACCATGCTCACGCTCGGACGGTTCGTGCAGGCGCTGGGAGCGGCAGCCCCCATGGTAATCGTCCGCGCCGTGGTGCGGGATCTGCATACAGGCACGGAAGCAACACGGCTGATGGCGCTGGTGATGCTGGTGATCAGCATCTCCCCGCTTCTCGCCCCCCTCACCGGGAGCATGATCATTTCCGTGGCCAGTTGGCGCATGATTTTCGGCGCTCTGGGTCTGATCGCACTCGCCGCGATGATTTTCACAGCCCTGCGCCTTCCCGAAACGCTG
Organism: Roseibium sp. MMSF_3412; assembly: GCF_030733265.1. Taxonomy (GTDB): domain Bacteria; phylum Pseudomonadota; class Alphaproteobacteria; order Rhizobiales; family Stappiaceae; genus Roseibium. The sequence continues at coordinate 93,757 of NZ_JASHJI010000003.1, forward strand.
CCGCAGGACCGGCGGGTACCCGTAAAACCGGCGGTTCTCCTGCGCAGTTCCATCTTTCTCATGAAAGACTTCAGGTTCATGGGACTGACGATGATCGGCGGCTTTGCGCTGTCGAGCTTCTTCGTCTTCATCGCGTCGGCGCCCTTGGTCTACATGACACAATATGCGCTCTCGCCGACGGAATTCTCTTTTGTCTTTGCGGTCAATGCGGTGGGATTCTTTGCAGCCTCCCAATTCGCCGCCGGCCTGGGCCAGAAATACGGAATGGGCCGCGTCGCCTTCTGGGCCGTGTGCGGTTTTGCCCTGGCGACATCGTCCCTGTTCGCACTTGTCTGGCTCGGCTTCGATGACCTTCCGGTCCTGATGGCGATGTTCTTCCTTGGGAACGCGTGCCTCGGCCTCGTGATCGCCCCGACAATGGTCATGGCTCTGGAAGAACACGGCGAGCATGCCGGAATGGCGTCTTCCCTCGGCGGGACCTTTCAGATGGTGGCCGGCGGAGTCATGATCCTGATCTGCAGCCCGTTTTTCGACAGGACGGCACTGCCCCTTGTCGGGGCGGTCGCCGCGTGCGCCTTCATCGCGTTCATTCTGGCTTTGCTCACGCTCCGGCCACAACCGGAAGCCAAGGCGCCGGCCTGAGGAAATCTTCAGGCAGGCGCTTTGCTTCCGATTTCGTCGAGCCTTTCCTGCAGTGAAAGCCTGTCGAGCGATGACAGCGGCAAGTTGATGAAGATCGAAATGCGGTTGTTCAGCATGCGGAACGTGTCACTGAACGCCAGTCGTTTTTCTGTCTCATTGCCGTGGACGGAAGCCGGATCGGGAACCCCCCAATGCGCGGACATCGGCTGCCCGGGCCAGACAGGGCAGGTTTCCTTGGCTGCATTGTCACAGACGGTAAAAACAAAATCCATCACCGGCGAACCGGCCTCAGCGAACTCGGACCAGTCCTTTGACCGGAAATCCTCGGTCTTGAAGTTCAACTTCTTCAAGAGCGCCAGCGCCTCCGGATGGACATATCCGGCAGGGAGCGACCCCGCCGAAAACGCTTTGAAACGGCCGCGCCCGTCCCGGTTCAGGATCGCTTCCGCGATGATCGAGCGCGCCGAATTGCCGGTGCACAGAAACAGGACATTATAGGTTTCGCCGGACATCAAAATCTCCCGAAATACGTGATTACTTTCGGCACTCGACTGTTTCCATCACCTGGGCACACAGCTCGGGATGACCGCCGCAACAATCGGCCATGAGGAAAGTCAGCAGATCTTTCGTTCCATCCAGATCTGCAAAATATCGGATCGAACGCCCGTCGCGCTCGTTTCGAACCAGCCCGGCCTGCAGGAGAATCGAAAGATTGGCCGACATGGTGTTCTGGCGAACGCCAAGAACCTCTCCAACGTCTCCCGCACTCATGCCCTCCGGGCCGGCGTTGATCAGAAGCCGGAACACATCCAGGCGGGTTTTCTGGCTCAGCGCACCAAACGCGCTCAATGCATCATTTATATCCATAATTCATGATATCTTGATTTCTTGGTATATTACAAGTGGAAGATTTTCGGACGGGCTCAGACGCGGCCTGTTCAGATTGCCGCATTTTTTGAAGCGCTCTTGTATTCCTCCGTCCGACCTGTTGATCTGCGCTATCGGACGGAGAAAGAACCCCATGAAAACATTCGCGAACGCGTGGCTCGGCAAGGGCCTGGGCACCAATCCGGAGCTGGCCTCCGGCGACATTTCGCGATCTTTGGGTCCGGAGCGCTACTTCTTTGCCGGCGTCACCGGCATCACGCCGTCTCCGCTGCTGAACCTTCCCGAACGCGCGGCGGAACTCGGGATCGGCGCTCTTTACATAAAGGACGAACGCAATCGTCTGGGTCTCGGCAGTTTCAAGGCGCTTGGCGCAGCCTACGCGATCGCCAAGCAGGCCTTCGCAAAAATCGAGACGGGTGCGGCCAGCGATCCGGCATCCGCGCTCAACGGCACGACCTTCGTCTGCGCCAGCGCGGGCAATCACGGGCTGTCTCTCGCCGAAGGAGCCAGGATGTTCGGCGCTGCGGCAGTGGTCTTCGTTTCTGAAACCGTGCCGGAGGCTTTTGCGGACAGACTACGGGAGCGCGGCGCGCGGGTCGTCCGCGCCGGGGCGATCTACGAAGACAGCATGGCCGAGGCCGCAAGGCAGGCGGACGAAAACGGCTGGCAACTTCTGTCCGACAGCACATGGCCCGGCATGACGGCGCCCGGACGGGACGTGATGGAAGGTTATCTGATCATGGGAACCGAGATCGAAGACCAGATCCCGGAGCCGCCGACCCACGTTTTTCTGCAGGCTGGTGTTGGCGGCCTCGCCGCGGGCTGCGCCTCCAGCGCACGCACAAGCTGGGGAGATGACGTAACCATTGTGGTCGTGGAACCGGAGGCTGCCCCCGCGCTACAGGCGAGCATTGCAGCCGGCAAACCTGTCCTCGCTCCGGGCCCGGTTTCGAACATGGGCCGCCTGGATTGCAAGGAGCCTTCCCATCTGGCCTTGAAGTTTCTCGCCCGGGAGGCGAACCGCTTCGCCATCATCACGGATGAAGAGGCGAACGAGACCGTTGCCTGGCTGAAGGATCACGACCTCGCCACCACACCGTCGGGAGCAGCCGGTGTCGCGGCGCTTCATCATGCCAGGGGCCAATTCGAAGACCTGGGCCTGACCGCGCAGTCTCGTATCCTTTGCTACCTTTCGGAAGGCCCGGAACATGGCTGAACCCGATTTTCCGGAAGCCGAGTTTGAAGAAAGACTGGAGCGGGCGCAGCGCGCGATGAGGGCAAACGGTCTCGACGCGCTGTTCTTCACCACCGAGGCGGAAGTGCGGTATTTCACCGGGTTCAGGACGCTGTTCTGGCAAAGCCCGACTCGCCCATGGTTTCTTGTCGTGCCTGCATCCGGGAAACCGATTGCCGTCATCCCCCAGATCGGCGCGCACCTGATGGCATCGACCTGGATCGATGACATCCGGACATTTTCAGCGCCTCACCCGACAGACGATGGCGTTTCGCTTCTGGCAGACTGCCTGTCGGGTTACGGCAAGATCGGCATGCCGATGGGCCGCGAAAGCGCAATGCGCATGCCGCTCCGCGACTTCCGGGCACTGACCGCCCGCCTTGCAAACCCGGAATTCGTTGATGCCTCCGACCTGATGATGAAGCTGCGCATGGTGAAATCCGAACGCGAGATCGCTCTGCTGCGGGAGATTTGCGGGATCGGGTCGGCCGGCTTTGCCAATGCCGCAACCCTTTTCCACGAGGGACAATCACTCAAGGAGGTCTTCCGCACGTTCCGGATCGAATTGCTGCGCCAGGGCGCTGACGATGTCCCCTATCTTGTGGGAGGCGCGGGACAGGGCGGCTACGGTGACGTCATTTCTCCGCCGACGGACCGGCAACTTGAGGCAGGCGACATCCTCATGCTGGACACCGGGGCGACGAAGAACGGCTATTTCTGTGACTTCGACCGAAACTTTGCGATCGGCAGCGCAAGTGATGAGGTCCGTACCGCCCATGAGAAACTTGTCCGCGCCGTGAAGGCAGCCGCTGACATCGCCCGTCCGGGACAAACCTGCGCGGATCTTTTCAGCGCCATGACCGCCGTCCTTGGCCAGGACGACGGCGACGTCGGCAGACTGGGTCACGGACTTGGCATGCAACTCACCGAAATGCCGTCCATCACCGGATTTGACACGACCGGTTTGACGGAAAACATGGTGATGACGCTGGAGCCGAGCATCGATCTTGGAAACGGCAAGATGATGGTGCATGAGGAGAACATTGTCGTGCGGGACGGGCCGCCCGAGTTCCTCAGCACGCCGGCACCGGAAGACATACCGCTCATTTAGGGAAAACACACCGGGAGAAGCGCTTGCAACTGCAATTCGAATGCGACGAGGGTCTTGGCTCACGGGCGGCGCTCGGCCTGATCGTGCTTCAGGCCGACGAGACGATTGAAAAGGAGTTCCGCCCGCTCTTCGATCTGAATGACGTGGTGCTCTACCACGCGCGCATCCCGAGCGGCCCGGAAGTCAACGGGGAAACGCTGATGCGCATGAAGGCCAGCCTCACGGACACGGCCGCCCTGCTTCCCGGCAACCGCCCCCTCGACGTGATCGGCTATGCCTGTACCTCCGCATCGACGGTGATTGGCTCAGAAGCCGTTGAAACCGCCATCCGGAAGGCACATCCCACTGCGCGCGTGACCAATCCCGCGACAGCGGTCATCACCGCGCTGAAGCATCTCGGCGTGACCAGGGTCGGCGTTGTAACGCCCTATATCGCCGAAATCTCGGAAGCGGTCGTTGATCTCCTGCGAAATGCGGGTCTGGATCCGCTCAAGGTGGGGTCATTCGGTCAGTCCGAGGAAGCGACAGTCGCGCGCATTTCCCCGCAATCCGTCGAGCAGGCCGTTCAGGCGATCGGGGAAGACACCGGAGTGGAGGCCGTGTTCGCCTCCTGCACCAACCTGCGCACCTTTCCGGTAATTGAAGCGTGCGAGAAAAGACTGGGCAAGCCGGTGATCAGCTCGAACCTCGCTCTTGCCTGGCACATGATGACCCTGGCAGGCCTGAAAACTGCAGGGTCCGGCCCCGGAAAACTGTTCGAAAGCTGACCCGGCCACGCCAATCGCAGCGTTTGGGCAACAATTCGACCGTCATCTTTCCGATTCGCAGGTTTGCGTGTTGACTTCGGCTGATTTCCGGGCAAAAACACCGCCGTCTCAAGTTTTGACGATTGCGAGCACCCGATGAACCGGCTCAGCGCCGACATTCTGGATATGATGACCAAGGCTCTTGCCAGCGCGACATTCCTGCGCGGCGAGACCCGTTCGGCTGCCGTAACCGCTTTCAAACACACAACAAAGACAACCAAGACCACCGCTTGACGGTGCCGCTCATCCCGCCTCCCCGGGGATGGGAGGCGCCGAGAGCCGGCGAGCCCTCTTCCGGGCAGCCGGTGAAGCGGGGAGACGGACAAGGACTAGACCGAAAATGGGTTTCAAGATCGCAATTGCAGGCGCTACGGGCAATGTTGGCCGGGAACTGCTGGACATTCTGGACGAGCGCGGCTTTCCGGCCGATGACGTCGTCGCCCTCGCTTCGCGCCGTTCCCAGGGCACGGAAGTATCCTTCGGCGACAAGACGCTGAAGGTTCAGGCGATGGAGAATTTCGACTTCTCCGACACCGACATCTGCCTGATGTCCGCCGGCGGCTCCGTTTCCAAGGAATGGGCACCGAGGATCGCCGCCAAGGGCTGTGTCGTGATCGACAACTCCTCGGCGTGGCGTTACGACGCCGACGTGCCGCTGATCGTTCCGGAAGTGAATGCCGATGCCATCACCGGCTTCACCAAGAAGAACATCATTGCCAATCCGAACTGCTCGACGGCACAGCTGGTCGTGGCGCTGAAGCCGCTGCACGAGCATGCGAAGATCAAGCGGATCGTCGTGTCGACCTACCAGGCAGTGTCCGGCACCGGCAAGGAAGCGATGGAAGAGCTGTTCAACCAGACCCGCGCTGTCTTCGTGAACGACCCGATCGAGCCGAACAAGTACCCGAAGCGGATCGCCTTCAACGTCATTCCGCACTGCGACACCTTCATGGAAGATGGCTACACCAAGGAAGAATGGAAAGTTCTGGCGGAAACCAAGAAAATGCTCGACCCGGGCATCAAGGTCACCTGCACGGCCGTCCGCGTTCCCGTCTTCATCGGCCATTCCGAGAGCGTCAACATCGAATTCGAAAACGAGATTTCCGCCGACGAGGCGCGCAGCATCCTGCGTGAAGCGCCGGGCTGCCTCGTGATCGACAAGCATGAAGACGGCGGCTACATGACGCCGTACGAAGCCGCTGGTGAAGACGCGACCTATATCTCGCGCATCCGCGAAGACGCGACAGTCGAAAACGGTCTGAACATCTGGGTCGTCTCCGACAACCTGCGCAAGGGTGCGGCTTTGAACACGATCCAGATCGCCGAAGTCCTCGTGAACCGCGGCCTGATCACTCCGAAAAAAGCTGCCGCGTGATCTCTTTCGGCGGGCGCCGCGAAGCGCCCGCCAGTTTCCCGCCGACATTTCAGAAAGCGCCGCTTGCCCATGCCTGCGCCATTCACCCGGTCGTTTGACGACTATAGGACCAGCGTATCCGAAGCCCGGTTCACCGACTGGCTCGCGCTGCGGGCCGAACCCTTCTGGTCCGAGGCCACCGGTCATGTGTTCACACATGCGATCGGTGACGGGACCATGCCGGATGAGGCCTATGCCCGCTATCTGATAGAGGACTATACGTTCATCACGGATCTGGCCTCGACCCTGGGTTTCCTCGTCGCCAAGGCTCCGGACATGCCGGCCAAGTCTCGCCTGTCGGCCTTTCTCGCCTTGTTGACGTCGGAGGAAAACGACTACTTCCTGCGCTCTTTCGAAGCGCTTGGCGTTGCTCAGAAAACCTATATGCGTGCGGCGCAGGGACCGGTGACCCGATCCTTCGCGGACCTGCTTCTCAAGTCGTCGGGCGACGGCACCTATCCGGAAGGGCTGACGTGCCTCTTGTGCGCGGAATGGTGCTATCTCACCTGGGGCAAGCGCGAAGCACAAAAGCCAAAGCCGGCGCAATTCTATCTCGCTGAATGGATCGACCTCCACGCGGTCGCGGGCTTCGAGGACTTCGTCAACTGGATCCGGCTGGAACTGGACCGGATCGGCCCGTCCCTGACCGGTGAAATGCAAGAGCGATTGGCCGGCCTCTTCAGGCAAATGAGCGTGTTGGAGCGGGACTTTTTCGAAACAGCCTGGACCGGGCAACCTCCTGCGCACCCTGGCGCAGCGTAAAAGAACAAAGCCATGTATATCTACGAAGCCGCTGCGCTCGGCGCGGCCACGCTTTGGGCATTGACGGGACTGCTCTCCGCCGGCCCTGCACAGCATCTGGGCGCGATCGCGTTCAATTGCGTGCGCATGGTCATGGTGACACTCATGCTGTGCCTGTGGGTTGCGGTCGCAGGTGGCTGGGGCACGATCGGAAACGACCATCTGATACCCCTGGTCCTGTCCGGCTTTATCGGCATTTTTGCCGGAGACACGGCCCTTTTCCTGACCTTGAACCGGATGGGTCCGCGCCGCACAGCGATGCTCTTTTCCCTGAATGCGCCGCTGTCCGCGATCCTCGGCTGGCTGATACTTGATGAGACGCTGACAGGCATGCAATCCATCGGGATCATGACGATCTTCGCCGGCGTCCTGCTTGCGATTCGTTTCGGCAAACGCAAATCGCAGCTACACAAGTGGGAAACGATCAGAGGGCCGGTCTGGATCGGCATCGCGCTTGGGTTCGTCGCAGCCCTGTCGCAATCTATCGGCTCCCTCATTGCCCGGCCTGTGATGGAAGCGGGAGTGGACCCGGTGGCCGCATCAAGTATCCGGGTTGGTGTCGCGGCAATGGGACTTGTGATTCTCATGCGGCTTCCCTTCAACTGGGTCAAACCGGCGGGCCGCTTCACGGTTCCCATCGTCGGCATCATCGCGTTCTCCGGCATGCTCGGAATGGGCCTCGGAATGACGCTGCTGCTGTTCGCACTGTCGGGCGGCGAAGTCGGCATCATTGCGACGCTCTCGGCAACGACACCTGCAATTATGCTGCCGATGATGTGGTGGCGGACCGGGGAATTTCCGGCGCTGGGTGCCTGGGCCGGTGCGTTTCTCGTCGTTGCCGGCAGCGCTCTTCTATTTGCGTTTTGAAAGGCTTGCGCGACGGTCGACGCTGATTTCCTTCGCCTGGCACATCAGTATTTTTCACGAGAAAATTTCATGAAAGTCGGCATGAATTTTTTCCACAGACCTTTGAAATTAATGACTTAGAGCTGAATACGTTTGCTCAAAATTTACTTTAATTACGTACATCCCCTAAGGAGAGGCAAAAGGGGTATTCCATGAAAAGTCTTTTCGCTCGCCTGAGCGTGACGTCGACGCTGGCTATTGTTTCCGCCGGTGTCCTGACAATTTCCATGTTCGTCGTCGGCATCATCCTGTACCAGGTCGCGCTCGGTCAGGCCGAGACCGCCGCCATCAAGAAACAGGACGTCAACCTCCGGGTTGCGGCGACGATCTTCCAGGACCGCGTCGAGGGTGCAAAGGTCAACTGGACAAGCACCGGTGACGTGACACGCATCGAATTGGCCGAGTTTCCGGTTTTCAAAGACGATCACACCATGATCGATTCCATCGGTCGGATGACCGGTGAAACCGCAACTGTTTTCCAGTGGGACCCGGAAACGAAGGACTTCTGGCGCAAGACCACCAATATCATCAAGGGCGACGGCAAAAGAGCGGTCGGAACCCCGCTTGGCCAGAACGGCGCGGTTTACCCCGTGATCATGAGCGGTAACACGTTCCACGGACAGGCGACCATTCTCGGCAAGGATTACTTCACCGTCTACCAGCCGATCTTTGACAGCACCGGCAAGATCACAGGTATTCTTTACGCCGGGGTGGAGAAAGCCGCCGTTGAGGCCAATGTCTGGGAACTGATGGGTGACTACACTATGCTGGCACTGCCCGTGGTCGTCATTTCCGTTCTGCTGCTGATCTTCGCGATCCGCCGGCAACTGCGCCCGGTTACCGCGCTTGCGGAAATCACGTCGCAGATCGCCCAGGACAATCTCGATGACGAAGTTCCCTTCAAGGACCGGACCGACCAGATCGGCATGCTGGCGCAGGCCGTCAACGGGCTCAAGAACCGCGCGGCGGAGCGCCTTTCGCTCGCGGCGCAGCAGCGCGAAAACGACTCTGCAACTCTCGACCGCCAGAACGTCGTTCAGACCCTGATCGAGGACTTCCGCAACAACGTTTCCAACGTGTTGAACTCGGTCAACGATACCGTCCAGAACCTCGGCGGCACCGCCGGCCGTCTGTCCGACCTCTCCGGCCAGAGCGCGTCCGGTGCGATCGAGACACTCAATTCGGCGGACGATGCAACGTCCAGCGTTCAGACAGTCGCAAGTGCCGCGGAAGAACTATCGGCATCGATCGGTGAAATCTCGCGCCAGGTTGCACAGACCACGGAAGTCGTCAGCCGGGCGACCGAGGGGACCCGCGTCACCAACGAGAAGGTCGAGGGGCTGGCGTCTTCCGCGTCCAAGATCGGGGAAGTCGTCACGCTTATTCAGGCGATTGCCGAGCAGACCAACCTGCTGGCGCTCAACGCGACGATCGAAGCGGCCCGCGCCGGTGAGGCCGGCAAGGGCTTTGCGGTTGTTGCCGCCGAGGTGAAGGAACTCGCCACGCAGACCTCCAAGGCGACGGAAGAAATCGGAGCACAGATCACTGCAATTCAGGATGCCACCAAGGAATCCGTCAGCGCGATTGCCGAAATCACCACCATCATGGAAGAGGTCAACTCCTACACCAGCACCATTGCCGCCGCCGTCAACGAACAGGGATCGGCGACCGGTGAGATCTCCCAGAACGCACAAAAGGCGGCCGAGGGAACGACCTTCGTATCCTCGCGCATGTCCGAATTGTCCGGCACGGTGAACGAGACATCGGAGTCCTCGCAATCGGTTCTGGATGCCTCCGAGATGCTGAACTCGCGGACCGAAGAGCTGAAGCAGGAAGTCGAGACCTTCCTGCGCAACGTGGCTGCTGCCTAGGAAACGTCCGCAGACGCAGATCCGGCACGGGGGCACTTTGCCCCCGTGTTTTTTTTGACTCTTCAGGAGCCGGGCCCGTCCGCCAGCCACTTGAACACAAGCCTGGCCTGTTCCGACGCGTGCGGGTGCAGCTTGACGAAGTATACGCGCGGCGAGGACACCGTTTCGGGCACAAGCTTCACCAGCCTGCCGCTTTCCACGAACGGCCTTGTAAGCCCCTCCCAGCCCAGAACCGCACCCATATCGTCCTGCGCCGCCTGCAAGGCGATGACGTAGTTGTTGACCCGATGTGCGTTGCGCAACGTTCCGCAATAGCCAAGCGCGGCAAACCAGTCCTGCCAGTCCGTCCAGTCGGTCCCCGCCGAATCCAGGTGGATCAGCGGGAGCGCGGCAAGGTCCGCAACCGTTTCCAGCCGGTTCTGCTCGGCGAAACGCGGGCTCCCCAAGGCCGAAATCCGGTCATGGAACAGAGCCCGGCACGGCCCGGTTTCGCGGGACATGTCTCCATAGTGAATGCTCAAATCGCAGTCGCCGCCGCCCTCACCGGTGTCACTGACGATTTGAGAGACGGATATGTGCGGATGAGATTTCCAGAACTGCGCCAGGCGCGGCGTCAGCCATAGCGCACTCATTGCCGTGGTGGCCCCCACGGTAACAGATGCTCTTGAGACCCTGGCACGAAGCTGATCGAGCGCATCTCCGATTTCCTCGAACCCCCGCTGCAGCGCCACGAACAGATAAGCGCCGATTTCCGTGAGTTCCACGCCCCGGTGATGCCGGTGAAAAAGCGCACATTTCAGGTCATGTTCCAGCGATTTCACCTGGTGACTGACAGCAGCAGGCGTCACGTTCAACTCTGCCGCCGCCGCCTTGAAACTGACATGGCGCGCGGCAGCCTCGAAACTCAGAAGCGCATTCAAGGGCGGCAGATCATAGGGACGCTTTGGCAAACTGACCTCATGCAAAGCAATTGCAAATCACATTGATCGTAAGACTTAGCTGTCTCAATTGCATTACTTTTTCTAAGCCAGCAGAAAATTTATTGACGTTGCCAAGGCACCTGTTTCCGGAAACCATGGCCAATCTCAAGCGTCCCCTGTCAGGAAACCCGATGCCGAACGACCAGATCCCGCAACTCGACGATGCCTTGCACGCCAAACGCCAGTCCTTCGACAAGATACCGGTTGTCGACCTTGCACCGCTCCTGGATGGAAGCGACCCGGACAAGGTTGCCGGCGAAATCAACTGGGCACTTGCGAATGCCGGGTTCATGTATGTGAAGAACCACGGCATTGCCGATACGGTTGTCGACAACGCCTTCAGTCAGACACGAGCGTTTTTCGATTTGCCGGACGCCGAAAAGATGGCGCTGCATGTGTCCCGGTCGGGTCAGACACTTCGCGGCTATATCGAGCCGTTCGGCGAAAACACGGATCCGGAAAAGACAAGGGACCTGAAGGAGTGTTTCGACCTCGGTCCGGAGTCGGAAGCCGATTGCCCCTTCTTCGGACCAAATCTCTGGCCCGACGAAGCCAGACTTCCCGGCTTTCGTGGCGCGGTCTATCACTACCACGAGGAGATGAAACGCCTTTCCATGACGATCCTGTCCGGGATTGCGCGCAGCCTTGACCTTGCCCCTGATTACTTCGAGGCCAAGCTGAAGAAGCCGATCAGCATTCAGCGTCTGCTGCATTACCCGCCGCAGACCGGCATTGTCGATGAAAGCATTATCGGCATCGGGGCGCACACCGATTATGGCAATCTGACGATCCTGGCGCAGGACGATGTCGGCGGGCTGCAGGTCCTGAACCGGGACGGGCAATGGGTCGAGGGAACGCCGATCCCCGGCACCTTCGTGATCAATATCGGCGACCTGCTGCAAAGGCTGACCAACGACCGCTACCTTGCCAACCTTCACCGTGTCGTCAACACGAGCGGGCGCGAACGGTATTCCATCCCGTTTTTCATCGATGCCGACTATGACGCGGAGTTCGCACCGCTCGCCTCCTGCATCGATGCCGACAATCCGGCCCGCTACGAAGCCGTGACCTGCGGCGCACACAAATACGGGCGTTTCGTCGAGAGTTATCCTCATCTCCAGAAGATACCGGCCTGACATCGCGCCTGGAAATGTGCTGCAATCCGGGGCAACCCTTCGCGTGGCGGAACAAGCATGAAAATCGAACGCATCGATCTCTTTCAGGCGGATTTGCCGTATTCCGGGGGCATCTACACGTTGTCCGGCGGGCGCGAATTTCACGCCTTCGATGCCAGTATCGTGCGGATGGAAACAGCTTGCGGCCTTGAGGGCTGGGGCGAAAGCACACCGTTCGGGTCAAGCTACATCGCGGCCCACGCCCTTGGTGTGCGTGCGGGAATTGCCGAGATCGCGCCGCATCTTATCGGTGAGGATCCGAGGCAGGTCGAGCGGCTCTACGACGTCATGGACACGGTCCTTGCCGGTCACCTTCACGCAAGGACGGCTCTCGACGTCGCGGCCTGGGATATCCTCGGCAAGGCCACGGCATTGCCCTGCTGGATGCTTCTGGGCGGGTCCACAGGCCGGCGCATGCCTGTGATGTCCTCCATCCCCGCCGATACGCCGGAGAGGATGCGGCAGAACGTTTCGCGCCATCGGGACAGGGGATATCGCGGGCATTCCGTCAAGATCGGCGCCCTGGACAGAGAGGGCGGACCGGCCCTCGACGCGGCGCGAATCGAGGCGTCCCTGGCCGACCGGCAGCCGGGAGAGTTTTATCTGGTGGATGCCAATGGCGGCCTTACTCCGGAAACAGCCCTCAGGCTACTGACCCTTCTGCCGACCGGTCTCGACTTCGTGCTGGAAGCCCCTTGCGCAAGCTGGCGGGAAACGCTGTCGCTGCGGTCCCGTTGCCGCGTCCCGGTCATCCTGGATGAGCTCATGCAGGCCGACACCGACCTTGCCCAGGCCATCGCGCTGGATGCCTGCGACGGCATCGGTCTGAAGATTTCCAAGGCGGGCGGTCTCACACCCGGCCGGCGTCAGCGGGACATGGCCCGGGCGGCAGGTCTGACGCTCAGCGTCCAGGATACCGTCGGTTCGACCATCGCGTTCGCCGCGATCGCGCATCTCGGTCAAACGGTTCCGGAAAGACATCTCAGATGCATCCTCGACTGCCGCGACATGGTCACGACGCAGCTCGCGGAATTTGAGGCACCCGTTGCCGATGGCGGCGTGCTTGCTCCGGACGCCCCCGGCCTTGGACTGACGGTCAACCGCGCGGAACTCGGCGATCCGGTCGCAAGCTGGACATAAGTCAGCGGAAAGTCGGCTTGAATCCGAGGTTCGGGAGAGGCTCAGATACCGGATGCCTCGAGCAGGTCCGGCATGAACGGCAGATCCGTGACACCGATGTCGATCCCGGACTGCATCAGAAGGGTCGACAGCTGGCCGCGGTGATGGGTCTGATGATTGAACATGTGCGTCACCAGCAGCCAGCGGGGCCGCGAGCGCGTGACATTGTCGGTGCTGCGCGTCCAGGTCATCGGCTCGGCGAGCCACTCGGCGGTGAGCGCATCGGCAAAGGCCGAAATCTCACCGCACATCTCAAGATGCGCGGTCTGTAGCGCCTCGAAATCATCGAAGATATCGACGCCCATGCCGTTCACGACGTGGGACGACCCGGAGAACCGGTTCATCCAGACCCGGTCCGCAAAGAGGATGTGATTGAGCGTCGAATGGACCGACTTGAAAAACGCACCCTTGTCGGCCTTGCGCTCTTCATCGCTCATCTTCGCCGCGGCCAGATAAGCTTTATCCGTCATCCAGCTGTTGTAGGCCGCAAGGCGCTGGTAAAGACCCGGGTCAATCTGCATCGGAAACTCCCGTTGACTGTCACGCACCGGCAGGCAGTGCGTCCGGCAGGGCGGCTTCGAACCGCTCGCTCTCCGGGTCCATCAGGCGGAGTTCGCCGGAGCCGATATCGAACCAGGCACCGTGCAGCAGCAGACCGCCATCCGTGACCGCCTTTTCGATAAACGGAAAGGTGAGCAGGTTCTTGAGAGAATGGCGGATGCCGGCATATTCCATTGCGAGTTGCGGATCGTCGGCCTTGTCGATGGGCATGCAGGCCATGGAAATCGCGGCCGGCTCAAGAAGCTTGATCCAGCGGCCGATGAATTCCCCCGTCGCCATCGGGTCGTTGGCGTGCTCGCGGAACGCCTTCACCCCCCCGCACTGGCCATGGCCCATGACGACGATATGCCCGACTTTCAGGCCGTTCACCGCGAATTCGATCGCTGCGCTGGTGCCGTGCTGACCTTCGGTTTCCTCGTAAGGAGGCACGATATTTGCGACATTGCGGATGACGAACAACTCGCCCGGACCGGCGTGAAAGATGCCTTCGGGTGTTACCCGGCTGTCGCAGCAGGAAATGACAAGGACATCCGGTTTCTGACCGTAGACCGCAAGGCGCTCATGGGTTTCCTTGTAGCGGACGAAGCCCTTGTTCAGGTAGTGGCCATAACCTTCCAGAAGGGATGCGGGAAAAGTCAATTTTGAAGCCTCCTGAACTGCAAACAGGTCTTGTCGCCTGTCAGGAGGTTCTTATCACTTGGGCCTGCGAATGCAAATTGCCCGAAACGGTGTAAGCCTTCAGGCCCTGTTCTGCTGCGGCACGCTAGAAGCGTTCCGCGCGCAGCACAGAACAGTCCGAAACGGTCACGACGCCGATATGGCGCTCAACCACTTCAAACGCCGCCTGAAGCAGCTCGTCCAGCCTCTCGGGTCGAATGATGCAGATGATGGCCACCATGCCCCCGGCCCGGGAAACCTGTCCTTCACGGCTCCATCTTCCGGATCGACCGCTGCCGCCCATCACCGGCAGGATCGTGTATCCGGTGACGCCGGCTTCGTCGAGCGTGTCTGTCAGCCGGGTTTCCATTGGCGCTTCAATGATGATTTCCACCCGTTTCGCGTCTTTCATCTCCATGGGCTTATCCTCCCGTAGCCTGGGCAATGCTCAAATAAAGCGGAATTCCGAGGGTCAGGTTGAACGGGAACGTAATCCCGAGCGACATTGTCAGATAGATCGACGGATTGGCTTCCGGTAACGCGACCCGCATCGCCGCCGGCACCGCGATATAGGATGCCGACGCGCTCAAGGTCATGAGCAGCATGGTTCCGCCGACCGACAGACCGATCAGGCTTCCCGCCGCTAGACCCGCAACCGCCCCGATCATCGGCATCAGCACCCCGAAAAGGATCAGGCCCGGTCTGAGGAGCCCGGCACTGCTGCGCAGGCCGCGCCCGGCAACCAGCCCCATGTCGAGCAGGAACAGACACAAAACCCCCTTGAAGGGCGACACGATGAAGCTTTCGATCTCGGTGAGGCCCTTCGGACCGGACAGGAAGCCGATGAAGAACGACCCGACAAGCAGGACGATGGACCCGTTCAGGAGAATCTCGCGTAACAGGCCCTTGGTTCCTTTCGCCCGCTCCGCATTGGTGTCGGGCGAGGAAAACTTGGCGGCCAGCCAGAGCGCGGACAGGATCGCTGGCGCTTCCATGGCCGCTGCAACGGCGACAAGATACCCTTCGCTGGCAATGCCCTGGCTTTGTAGCACCGATGTCGCGGCGACGAACGTGACGATCGAGATCGACCCGTAGTGCCCGGCGACTGCGGCGGCATCAACGGCACTGAGGCGCGTCATGACCTTCAGAAGACCGAACGCGGTAAAGGGGATTGCAAAGGACAGGATCAGGCCGGCAACGAGCGCAAGCAGGAGTGTTGAATCGACCCCATGCGCGCTCACGCTGACGCCGCCTTTGAAGCCGATCGCAAAAAGCAGATAGATTGACAGTGCCTTTGCCGCCGCCTCGGGCACCGACAGGTCCGAGCGCACCAGCGCCGCACCGAGACCAAGCGCAAAAAAGAGGATGATCGGCGACAGCAGGTTTTCCGCCGCCAATGAGAGAATTGTGTCTGCCAAGACCGTCTTGCCCTTAACCCACGCGCATCCCGCCATTTGCCAGCTTGCAACGAGATACGTAACAATACGTATTCGGGCGGATATGGGGCATTCCGGCAAGCGGTTCAAGCAAAATCGACGGACCCTGCATAGGCAAATCGGCATATGCGTGTTTTCAAGACAGGCCCTGTGCGCCAACGGGGCGAAAACGTCATGGCGCCTGTCTCTGGGCTCGGCAATACTGCGATCTCGCCCCATACATGACGGGAGGATGCATGGCCGAAATCGTCTCAGCAGGCCGGTTCAGGAAATCGCCCTATTACTTTTCGACCATTGCGGAGGGCGCAGAAACGCTGCTCACCTACAACCGCATGCTGATCCCGCGCGGCTATGGTGACCGGGAGGCCGAGTACTGGCGCTTGCTCAACGGTGTGTCGATGTGGGACGTGGCAGCGCAGCGTCAGGTGCAGCTGAAGGGACCCGACGCAGCGCGCCTTGCCCAGGTTCTGTGTACGCGAGATCTGTCAGCTCAGGAGGTCAACCAGGGCAAATACGTTGCGGTCTGCGATCACAATGGCGTTCTGATCAACGATCCGATTGCGCTCAAGATCGACGAAGACTGCTATTGGCTGTCCATCGGCAACTCGGACATATGGTTCTGGGCGCGGTGCGTTGCCGGCGAGCGCGGGCTGAATGTGACCGTAAGCGAACCGGATGTGTCTCCGCTCGCCGTGCAGGGACCAAAGGCCGAAGACGTTGTCGCCGCCCTGTTCGGCGACTGGGTGCGCAAGCTGAAGTATTTCTGGTTTGGCGACGCCGAAATCGAGGGAATTCCACTCAAGGTTGCCAGGTCGGGCTGGTCCAAGCAGGGAGGCTTCGAACTTTACCTGATGGAGGGCACCAAGGGCGACCGGCTCTGGCAAATCGTCAGGGAAGCGGGCAAGCCGTTCGGCATCGGACCGGGGTATCCGAATCCGTCGGAGCGCACCGAAAGCGGGCTGTTGAATTTCGGTACGGACACGGACGAAACCACCAACCCTTTCGAGGTCCGGCTGGAAAAGTTCGTCGATCTGGGCGTCGAGGATGACGTGATCGGTATCAAGGCTCTGCAACGGATCAAGGCCAATGGCGTGAAAAGACACCAGCTCGGGATCATGCTGGGAGATGTCGAGGAAAATGAAGACCAGTCAATCTGGCTGGATATCCTGAAACACGGCAAGAAGGTCGGACACATGACGCACAAGGCCTGGTCCTACCGGCTCAAGCGCATGATCGGCTACGCACTGGTATCGGTTGAGGTCCGGGCGGGTGAGACAGTCGAGGTGGTCAGGGACAGCGGACGCGTCGAAGGCACACTTGTTACGCTGCCATTCAGGGTCTGATTGGCCTTGGAACCAACACCTGCGGGGTAGCCGGCAACAAGTGGCAATGTTCACGTTGCCACGTTAATCTCGTGCCACTCGTCCGCCTCGCCGTGATCTTCGTAAGCGTGACGGATATTGTCGGGCCCAATCCCTTCCTGGACACCCCGGAGCGGATGCACAGGCCCGTGGTCTACGAGCGGCTCCAGCGCCTGCAACGCGGCTGCACGATAGGCGGCCACACCATCTAGGGCGTGATTTTCCAGGTGATGTGCATCAATGAGGACGGCCGGTTCGTCCGTAGAGTAACCGGTGTCAGTGTCGGTGTCGTGCCGCTCTGCGTCGTTACGCTTGCCTCTGCGATCATAGCCGGTGCCGTCACCGTCCCTGTCCGCAGGATACTCTGTCGCATGCGCCACGACCTGGGCCGATTGCGGCCTTTCGATCGTCGTCGCCATTCCGGCCTCCTGGCCATCAGAGAATCCCCGCCTTCTGGCAGGACTTCGTCAAGGGTCTCAAGGAAGCGTTAACAAATCTTTACGATCCGTTAACCTCTTGCATCACTTCAGGAAATGGACCCCCGAATCACTGCCGTGTGCACGTTGCCGCGTATGATCTAGGCCGCACGCGCTCCTTTCGCCCCGACGATCCGGACAACATCGGCCATGATATCCGTCAGCTGGAAGTCTTTTGGGGTATAGACTGCGGCAACACCCATGGCCTTCAGTTGCGCCGCATCCTCGTCCGGTATGATGCCACCAACAACGACGGGAATATCATCGGCGCCGGCCGCCCTCAGACGGTCCATGACATCGCGCACCAGCGCCAGGTGGGACCCGGACAGGATCGAAAGACCGATCACGTGGACATCTTCTTCCACCGCCGCATTGACGATCTGGGCCGGTGTCAGGCGGATGCCTTCATAAACGACTTCCATACCGCAGTCGCGCGCCCGCACGGCAATCTGTTCCGCGCCGTTGGAATGGCCGTCGAGACCCGGCTTCCCGACAAGGAACTTCAACCGGCGTCCGAGTGTTTCGGAAACGGCGTTGACGTCGGCCCGCACCGCGGCGAGATCGCCCGCATCATCGCGCGCGGACTGTCCGACACCGGTCGGGGCCCGGTATTCTCCGAAAACCTCGCGCAGCGTCCTGCCCCATTCCCCGGTCGTGACACCTGCCTTGGCCGCCGCGATGGAGGGTTCCATGATGTTGCGGCCTTCCTGCGCTGCTGATTTCAACTCTGACAGCGCGGCGGCAACGGCCGCGTCGTCACGGGCATCGCGCCAGGCCTTGACCTTTTCGATCGCCTCGGCCTCGACATGCTCGGGCACGGTCAGGATCGCGCCGTCTTCTCCGGCAGCAAGGGGTGATGCTTCCGTTTCCGTCCAGCGGTTCACCCCGACAACGACCTGATCACCGGCTTCGATGGCGGCAAGACGCGCGGAATTGGACTCCACGAGCTGCCGTTTCATGTAGCTTGAATCGACCGCGGCAACGGCGCCGCCCATGGCATCGATCCTGGCAAGCTCCTCGCGGGCTTCCGCCTTGAGCGCCTCGACCTTTTTGGTGATTTCCACCGATCCATCGAAGATGTCGGCATAGTCCAGAAGGTCGGTTTCGTAGGCCATGATCTGCTGCATCCGCAGCGACCATTGCTGGTCGAACGGCCGTGGAAGACCCAGCGCCTCGTTCCATGCCGGGAGCTGCACCGCCCGTGCACGGGCGTTCTTCGACAGCACGACGGCGAGCATTTCCACCAGGATCCGGTAGACGTTGTTTTCCGGCTGCTGCTCCGTCAGCCCGAGGGAATTGACCTGAACGCCGTAGCGGAAGCGCCGGTACTTCTCTTCTTCGACGCCATAACGCTCGCGGCAGATTTCGTCCCAGAGTTCGGTGAAGGCGCGCATCTTGCACATTTCGGTAATGAAGCGCATGCCGGCATTGACGAAAAAGGAAATCCGCCCGACGGCCTTCGGAAAGTCCTCTTCCGGGATCGCCCCGCTCGCTTTCATGGAATCCAGAATGGCAACCGCGGTCGCGAGCGCGAAGGACAGTTCCTGAACCGGCGTCGCACCTGCTTCCTGCAAATGATAGGAGCAGACATTCATCGGGTTCCATTTCGGCATGTTGGAATAGGTCCAGGCGATGACGTCCGTCGTCAGTTTCAGCGAAGGCGCCGGCGGGAAAACATAGGTGCCCCGGGACAGGTATTCCTTGATGATGTCGTTCTGGGTGGTGCCGGAGAGAAGTTTCCGGTCGGCCCCTTGCCCGTCAGCCGCCGCTACATAGAGCGACAACAGCCATGGCGCGGTCGCGTTGATCGTCATGGACGTGTTCATGCGCTCAAGCGGGATCTCGTCAAACAGCGTGCGCATGTCACCCAGATGCGTGACCGGCACGCCGACCTTGCCGACCTCGCCGCGCGCCAGCATGTCGTCCGGATCGTAGCCTGTCTGCGTCGGCAGATCGAAGGCAACGGACAATCCGGTCTGACCCTTGGCAAGGTTTCCGCGGTAAAGCTTGTTCGATTCCGCCGCCGTGGAATGACCCGCATAGGTCCGGAAAATCCACGGGCGGTCCCGTTCCTTGCCATTTTCACCCGTCTGGCTCATGCCGATAGTCCTCCTAAGACGTTCTTCTGACAGTCTTATTCTTCTTCTTTGATCCCCATTTTACCCGGATCTCCCGGTCCGGTGGAGCTTGCCTGACATTACGCGCATGCGAAATCTCTCTGTGCAATGCAAAATATGCTTGGCATCAAAACGCAAGTTAAGCAATAGTCGTATAGATCGAAGCGCCATTTTGAACAATAGTTGCGCAAAATAGGAATTTGAGCCAAACATGCCTTGTGCAGTTGCGAAATCGCGAGCCAAGCAAAACCCTGGGAGGGGATGAATGACTGCAACCGCTGAAGCCAATGACAACCGAACATTTGAGGATGCTCCGGTGAAAGACCTTTACGAAATCGGTGAAATTCCGCCGCTCGGTCACGTCCCGAAAAACATGTACGCCTGGGCGATCCGGCGCGAGCGTCACGGCGCGCCGGAAGATGCCATGCAGCTGGAGGTCGTGCCGACCTGGGAACTCGACAGCCACGAAGTGCTCGTCCTCGTGATGGCGGCAGGTGTCAACTACAACGGCATCTGGGCCGGTCTCGGCGAACCGATCAGCCCGTTTGACGGCCATGGCGCTCCCTATCACATCGCCGGGTCCGACGCGTCGGGGATCGTCTGGGCCGTCGGTGACAAGGTGAAGCGCTGGAAGGTCGGCGACGAGGTTGTCATTCACTGTAACCAGGACGACGGCGACGACGAGGAATGCAACGGCGGCGACCCGATGTTCTCCAACACCCAGCGCATCTGGGGCTACGAGACACCGGATGGTTCCTTCGCGCAGTTCACCCGGGCGCAGGCCCAGCAGCTGATGCCGCGGCCCAAGCATCTGACCTGGGAAGAGGCCGCCTGCTACACGCTGACGCTCGCCACCGCCTACCGCATGTTGTTCGGGCACCATCCGCACGAACTGAAACCGGGCCAGAACGTGCTCGTCTGGGGGGCCTCCGGAGGCCTCGGCTCCTATGCGATCCAGTTGATCACGGCGGCCGGCGCCAATGCGATCGGCGTGATTTCCGACGAGGACAAGCGCCAGTTCGTCATGGACCTCGGTGCAAAAGGCGTCATCAACCGCAAGGACTTCAACTGCTGGGGCCAGTTACCGACGGTCGGCTCGCCCGAGTACGGCGAGTGGTTCAAGGAAGCCCGCAAGTTCGGCAAGGCGATCTGGGAGTTCACCGGCAAGGGCAACAATGTCGACATCGTCTTTGAACACCCGGGAGAGGCGACCTTCCCGATCTCGACCTTCGTCTGCAAGAAGGGCGGCATGGTCGTGATCTGCGCGGGAACGTCCGGCTTCAACTGCACCTTCGACGTCCGCTACATGTGGATGCACCAGAAGCGCCTGCAGGGCTCGCATTTCGCCCATTTGAAACAGGCGGCTGCAGCCAACAAGCTGATGATCGAACGGCGCATCGACCCGTATATGTCCGAAGTGTTCCCCTGGGACCAGATCCCGAGCGCTCACACCAAGATGTGGAAGAACCAGCATGCCCCCGGCAACATGTCGGTTCTGGTCTGCGCCCCGACAACCGGGCTCAGAACGTTCGAAGACGTCCTGGAGGCTGGAAAACGCTGACAAAGAGCTCCCTGAAAGGCTTGGGCCATAGGCCCGAACAAGCCTGATGCAGCCTGACCGGCCCGTTCTGCGGGCCGGTCTTTTTGTGAGAGCGGGGCTACGGCAAGGGAAAAAATGCGGTCATTCCGGCAACGTGAAGCACAGCTGAACGCAGATCCGGGTTCAGGATTTACCAAATCGAACTGCAACCCGTCGTTGATCTCAAGCGAACTTTCGTCAAAACTAGGGACCAGGCACTCTCCCTTTTCCCGTCTCACTGTTTCGGTTTTACGTGGCGATCAAAGACAAACTCATCCTCAGACCTGACCCTGCAAAACTTTATTTAGTGGCAATTGGCGAATCTGCGATCGTTGGCGTTGTGGCAGCCGGCGTGGCCTATTTGCTGCTTGGGCAGCTTGCTCCGAGTTTTTTCGCTGTTCCGGCGACTGGAATTGCCGTCGGCCTGCTCGTTTTTTTCAAATTGCGCCTACCGACAGACGACACGTTCGTCGAACTAAATCGAAAAGCGATCAGGTTTGTGGAACCCCGACAGGAACAGGTTATTGCCTGGTCGGACATATCCCGCTTTACGCTTCAGGAGGGGATCGTCGAAGATCGTCAGGGCCGGAAGCGTGTTGCCAGACACTACCTGGCCGCGCGAATTCTTGGTGCCGGCAACTCTGCTCAACACGAGGACGAACCAACGCAATCAGGCAGCGAAGATCTCAGGATTTCGATCGACAAGTATATTTCAAACCATCGCTATTCGAAACGTGGCGCCGACGAGGAAGCAGCCTGCAGCTCCCCGGAACGGTTTGCGGATACCGTCAATGCATGGAGAGATTTTGCTCTGAACATGGAGATTGGAAGAATTCCGACGCCAAAGGTACAGGTCGATGACAATCACGTCACAGAGTTCATGCAGAAGATCTTCGTCAAGCTAAACACCTGACGCCGCACTTGCCTCCAGACGGCGACAATTTTGCCGATCCGAAGGGCTTGCGCCGCGTGGGGAAACGGATAAATTGCCGCAAATTTTCAACGGTGCGGTCAATCCGCCGAAGACATCGAACTGGACGTTCCCCAACATGGCGCATGGAGATATCAAGAAAGTTGTTCTGGCCTATTCCGGTGGCCTGGACACATCCATCATTCTGAAATGGCTGCAGACCGAATTCGGCTGCGAAGTCGTCACCTTCACGGCCGACCTCGGTCAGGGTGAAGAACTGGAGCCTGCGCGCAAGAAGGCCGAAATGCTCGGCATCAAGGAAATCTACATCGATGATCTGCGCGAAGAATTCATCCGCGATTTCGTTTTCCCGATGTTCCGCGCCAACGCCGTTTATGAAGGTGTCTACCTGCTCGGCACGTCCATTGCCCGTCCGCTGATCTCGAAACGCCTGATCGAGATCGCCGAGGAAACCGGCGCCGACGCTGTTGCCCATGGCGCGACCGGCAAGGGCAACGACCAGGTCCGTTTCGAGTTGTCGGCTTATGCGCTCAACCCGGACATCAAGGTGATCGCGCCCTGGCGCGACTGGTCGTTCAAGTCGCGCACGGATCTGCTCGATTTCGCAGAAAAGCACCAGATCCCGGTGCCCAAGGACAAGCGCGGCGATGCCCCGTTCTCCGTGGACGCGAACATGCTGCACTCGTCTTCCGAAGGCAAGGTTCTGGAAGACCCGGCCGAGGAAGCCCCGAATTACGTGTTCCAGCGTACGGTTGATCCGACCGAAGCACCGGACGTGGTCACGGAAATCGAAATCGGCTTCGAAAAAGGCGATGCGGTCTCTCTCAACGGCGAGCAGATGTCACCGGCAACGCTGTTTGCAAAGCTCAACGACTATGGCCGCGACAACGGCATCGGCCGCCTCGACATGGTCGAAAACCGGTTTGTCGGCATGAAGAGCCGCGGTATCTACGAGACACCGGGCGGTACGATCCTTCTGACGGCGCACCGGGCTATGGAATCGATCACGCTCGACCGCGGTGCCGCGCACCTGAAGGACGAGCTCATGCCGCGCTATTCCGAGCTGATCTACAACGGCTTCTGGTTCTCCCCGGAACGCGAGATGCTTCAGGCGCTGATCGACAAGAGCCAGGAACATGTCACCGGCACCGTCCGATTGAAGCTCTACAAGGGCAACGTGATCCTGATCGGCCGCGCCTCGCCCTATTCGCTCTATTCGGAGGAACTGGTAACGTTTGAGGACGATCAGGGAGCGTATGACCAGAAGGATGCCGCCGGCTTCATCAAATTGAACGCCCTGCGCCTGCGCACGCTCGCCAAGCGCGATCGCCTCGGCTGAGGAAACACCATGACCGAACCGGCGCTCGCGTATCTGCAAGATGATCTCGCGGCCGCCGGTTTTTTGCTGCTTGGCGGCTTCCGGCCTTCTCCGGGCGATGGCGTTCCGGACATCACCGGCGGCGCAATTGCACAGAGCCTGCTGCTGATCGGAAGCACCGGACCGTCCCTCTGGCCTCAATTCACATCAAGTCGGGAGTTTCAGGACGGCACGCCGCATCCGATGGACCGCTATGCGAAGCAGGAGCTGTCCCGGCTCGCCACCGTTCACGGCCTTGACGTTCTGTTTCCGTTCGAAGGCCCGCCCTATTTCCCTTTCCAGCAATGGGCGCTCAAATGCGGCGGTTTTTCACAAAGCCCCCTGGGCGTGCTTGCGCATGAAACATATGGGCCCTGGACCGGGTTCCGTGCCGCCTTCCTGTCCGCTGCAGCGGTCGTCGATCAAGGTCCGCCCGCCAACGCCGGTCCTTGCGAAACCTGCCGGGACAAACCCTGTCTGAATGCCTGCCCTGTGAACGCCATTTCCGTCGAAACCGGCTATGATGTTCCTGCCTGCAAGGGCCATCTTCAAGAAAGCTCCGAGATTGCCTGCTGGTCCGGCTGCCTTGCCAGACACGCCTGTCCTTTTGGCGAAGACCACAAACCGCATCCCGACAATGCACGGTTTCACATGTCCAGCTTCATCGGGCTCTAGTGCGGCGAATTTGAAGCTCGTTCGGACCAAGCTGCAAAATGAGTCGAGCTTCAGATTCAGGTGACTAGTCGCCAAACTCCCGCTTTGCGGCGGCAAGTCTTCCTTTCGGCGTCGCATCCAGAGGCTTGAGATGCAGCCAGGCGACCTTGCCTGGCTGGAAGAGGCTCCTTGCCTTGCGCGTGAACAGCGGCGGGTGATGATCGCCGACAAGAAGGATCTCGGTCTTTCTCAGTTTCCTGTTCAGGGCGATCCGCTCGACAAGATGAGAGATGTTCAGCCATTGCTCGCTCATCAGACAAAGTTCACGATCGCCGAACACACCGCCCTCTTCGCACGCAAGTCGTTCGGGCGCTTCTCCGGGTTTGACCGGCTTGTGCGAGTTGAGCGTCAACCAGTAGACGAAGCGGGGCCGGGTCTCATCGCTCGTAAGGTAGGCCTCGACGGATCTTGCCACGTCGGTATCGCACAGCCCTTTGAAACTCAGGCCGCACCAGGGAAGTGGATCATCCGGTTTCAGCCCGACCCTGTCTTCAAGGAAATAGAGTTCCTGAAATCCGATTTTCGGAAACCAGTCCTTTCGCTCGAAGAACCGCTCCGTGAAGGCATGAAACGCGGCCGTCTTGTAACCTGATGCCGACACGCGATAGGGCAGGCAATCACTCATGTCCTTGTCGCGGAAGTCTCTGTAGTCGGCTTTCAGGTTACACAATTCACGTGCTTCGCCTGAGGTGGTCGAGCCAAAATAGTGGGTGGTTCCCTGACTGGCCGCGTATCTTTCGCGAATGCGAGCACCGAGCAGCGGACCCCAGACGAGGTCCTGATACGCCTGTGACTCAAAGGCGCCAAGACCCTCGACCATCACAATCAGAAGGTCGGGACTTTCACCGGTTTCGGTCAATTGAGTCAGACCGGTCTTGAAACTCGCCGCGTCGTCAATCGGCTCAAATGTTTCGGCAAGCCGCAGCTGCAACTGTTTCACATCTTTTGGTGGAGAGTTCAGCAGAAAATCGGCACTGCCTGCGATGATCGTGACAATAAGGACAGGCACCAGAGAAATCCGGTCACGGCTTTTCTTCAGGGCAATCACGGTCCTGTAGGTCATCAGAAGCGTTGCGAACAGAAGGCCGAAAACAGCCAGATAAGTGAGTGATTGCAACCAATTTATTTCAAGTAAAAATTGCAATGAATCCAGAAGCATCGGCAACGGCATCTGAAAGAAATTGGCCACGAACACTGCGGCATCCAAAAAAACTGCTATAAACAATAAAAATAAAAAAACATATCTATTCAAAAATAAACCCGTAATACAAACGAGTATCGTTGAAAAGATAAAAACATTTCTCGGTGAGCTATAAAAATAGCTCGCGAAAACATATATTATATTCGCATAAAATAGTGGAATTAACGCAAATTTAAGAGACTCCTTTGTTGAAATTCTGTTTTTTCGAAATTTTTCAATTACAGGTGATACAAAATTCATTGGATTGCTATTTAGCTCCACATGAGTGCACGAGAGTTTTAGCAACCTAGAATTTAATCAAGAGTAAAAACTATAAAAAATTGCAAACGCAAAACGTGTAAAATACAACCTTTTTGATACAGGGCATTTTTCAGCAATTTTCGGCAGTTTTCGGGTGTTGTCGCGCTGAAATGTCAGATTTGCAGTCGGCGCAGCATCGGGCCTGATCTTTGACGCCGCCCCACCCGGAAGGGCACACACAACCCGGAAATCGGCAATCCGCGCAAACGCGGATCGAACGCGCCTCAATCGATCCGGACAACCCCGTCCTGGTCCGGACAGGTCGCAAGCGCGTCCAGTGCCGTGCGGCCATCACCGAGCGGTGCGTCCGGCCAGATTTCGGCGAGCGGGATGAGCACGAACGCGCGGTCCCCCATCCTGGGATGCGGCACGTCGAGATTGTCTTCCTGTACCTTCCGGATGCCGTAGATCAACAGATCGACATCAATGATCCGGGGTCCCCAGCGCACATCGCGAACGCGGCCCAGTTCCTTTTCGACGCCAAGACAGCGCTGCAGCAGGTCCTGCGGACTCAAATAGGTATCCAGAACCACACAGATATTGACGTAGTCATCCTGCGGCACCGGCCCCCACGGTGGTGTCCGGTAGTTCGCGGAACGCGCGACCAGCGTGATGCCCGTCGTCTCTTCAAGCAGGCGCACGGCGGCATCGAGATTGGCCCTGGGATCACCCAGGTTGGAGCCGAGCCCGAGAGCGCATCTTGTCGGAGCATCAGGGGTGGTATCGGAAAATGTCATTTCAGGAAGGAGCCTGTTCAAGTCGTATTGCGTCCAGCATACGCACGCAATCGGCATGTGGACCGACATCATGTGCGCGAACGATCGCCGCACCCTTCAAAAGCGCGGTCATATGGACAGCCATCGAACCGTAGAGCCTGTCATCGGTCTCGACATTCAGGATGGCTCCGATCATCCGTTTGCGCGAGGCACCCGCCAGGATCGGCCTGCCGTGCTTTTTCAGATCCTTGAACCGGTTAAGGATGAGAAAATTCTGATCGATGGTCTTGCCGAATCCGAAACCGGGATCGAGGATCTGCTTCTCCTCCGGAATGCCCGCTGCGTGTGCCAGCCGGAGCGACGTCTCGAAGAACCGGTCGATGTCGCTCATGATATCGATGGCGCTGTCCGCCCTTTCGCGATTGTGCATCATCACCACATGCACACCCGCCTCGGCAACCGTGTCGGCCATCAGCGGATCCCGCTGAAGGCCCCAGACATCATTGACGATCACGGCTCCCGCCGCACAGGCCCGCCGCGCGATTTCAGCCTTGTAGGTGTCGATGGACACCGGAACACCGAGATCGCAGACCGGCTCCAGCACTTGGGCAAGCCGCGCCCATTCGTCTTCCGCAGACACCGGATCGGACCCCGGCCGCGTGCTTTCCGCGCCAATGTCCAGGATGTCGGCCTTCTCGGCGATCATCGTCTTTGCGTGTGCCAGTGCCGCCTGTTCTTCATTGTGTCTGCCGCCGTCGGAAAACGAGTCGGGCGTGACGTTCAAAATGCCCATCACATGCGCACGGCCCGCCGGCAGGGCGTAGCTTGCGGCTTTCGCCATCGGGAGATCCCTCTTCTGTCTCGATGGACTGATGCCTGTTTGGAGAGACAGCGTCAAGCGGACCGGGCCACGCGCTCAAAAAAGATGCAGCAGTGCCGGCCCGGCTCGGTCAGGCCGGCTATTCGGCAGGCGCGAAATGCACCGCCCTGTTCCGGAAGTGAAGGTGCAACAGGATGCCGGCGATCGGCATCAGCGGCAGGACCGTTGCAAGACCGATAAGCGGGTCGCCAAGCGCCGCGACAATGAGACCGGCAAGGATGCCGCCGCCGAACTGCATGAAGCCGGTCATCGCCGAAGCGGCCCCGGCAATATTGGGGAACGGCGCCATGGAATCGGTAAAGCTGGCAGGCAGCACGAACGCGAGGGCAAAAACGAACAACGCCACAGGCCCCATGACCGTTGCAACGGTCGGCTCCATCGTCAAACTCAGAACGCACATCAGCGTCGAAGAGATCACCCACAGCATCATGCCGACAGGAACGAGCCGGCGCGCTTCCACCACCTTGAGCAGGCGTCCCGTAACAATTGTTCCGACGATGAAGGAGCCGGACTGAATGATCATGGCCAGGCCGAATTGCGACGGCGACAGACCGACATTGTTCATCAGCACGAAAGGCAGGACATTCGCAAGCGCATAGAGTCCGCCAAGTCCGCAACCGATCAGAATGCTCGGCGCGAGAAATCGCGGGTCTTTCAGAAGCGTCAGATAGTTGGTGACCAGCTGTCCCGGATTGAGATGATGCAGGCCCGGATTGGGATTGGTCTCCACCTGAAAGACGGCCACGCACACCATCAGCACAGCGCCGTAGATCACCATGCACCAGAACACCTCCCGCCAGCTGAAAAGCTCCAGAACAAAACCGCCGATCGTCGGGGAAACGGCTGGTCCCAGAGCCAGCATCATCGCGATTGCGTTCATGATGCGCGCGGATGCCTGCCCGGTGAACTGGTCGCGCACGATTGCGCGTGAAACGGAAATGCCGACAGCCGCCCCAATGCCTTGCAGCGTCCGTGCGACGACCATGAACTCAACCGTCGGCGCGAACGTCGCCAGAAAGCTGGAGGCAAGATAGAGACTGAGGAAGGCCAGCGTTGCGCGCTTGCGCCCGAAAGCATCGGAAAGCGGGCCGCAGATCAGCTGGGCGACCGCAAACCCGGCGAAATAGGCCGTCAGTGTCAGCTTGATCGCAGCTTCGTTCGTGCCGAACACCGCAACGAGCGCCGGCATGGCCGGAGTGTAGAGCGCCATCGAAATCGGGCCGATGGCAACCAGGGCCGCACCCAGAAGCGATGTGCGCCGCGCACTCATGATGGCGTTTTGAGCGGTCACTTGCGCCGTCCCGGAAGTTCCTCGGAGATCAGGCTGTCCTTCATCACCTGCAGCAGCGTCTCCAGGTGTTCCCTGTCCTGCTCGGCAATATTCTCCAAAGCCGTCGCGCGCACGGACTGCAACGCGGTTCCGATCCGTTCCAGGAGCGGATCGGCGTCTGCCGTCAGTTGCACCAGCTTTGCGCGCTTGTCACGCGGGTCGGGACAGCGCCGGATCAGACCTGCGCGCTCCAGGGAATCCAGATAGCCAACCAGCGTCATCGGTTCGACGAACATGATATCCGCAAGCGCCGCCTGACGCTGACCCGGATTGCGCCACACATAAAACAGGGTGCGCGCCTCGCCAACCGTCAGGCCGGTCTCGACATCGGCAAGTGCCGCCTCGAAACGCCGCCTGAGCATGCGCGCGAGATCGACGACCAGCATTGTGACGCTTACATTCGGGTAGGCGATCGACATGAAAACCAGCAGCTTTGATTAATAAGGTTCCCTTACGAATTAGGGCCTGAAGACGAAGCTGTCAATGGTGAGGGACCCGACACGCGGTGCCTGTAATCCGCTGCATAACTGCATTGCATTGCACAATTGACGCTCTCCACGTATAAAGGCGCCAAATTCGGCGTATATGCCGATCCCAGTTTTAAATCGTCCAGACAGACTGCGGGTCCCAATCGGGCCCGCTCTGTCTTTTGGAGCCACTCATGAAACTTCGCAACATTGCCATTATCGCGCACGTTGACCATGGCAAGACCACCCTGATCGACGTCCTGCTCAAGCAATCCGGCGCCTTCCGCGACAACCAGCGCACCGAAGAACGGATGATGGATTCCAACGACATCGAGCGCGAGCGCGGCATCACCATTCTGGCGAAGGTCACTTCTCTGGTCTGGAAAGACACGCGCATCAACATCGTCGACACACCGGGCCACGCGGATTTCGGCGGCGAGGTTGAGCGCATCCTTCACATGGTTGACGGTGTCATCCTGCTGGTCGACGCCGCTGAGGGACCGATGCCGCAGACCAAGTTCGTGCTCGGCAAGGCGCTCAAGCTTGGCCTCAAGCCGATTGTCGCGATCAACAAGATCGACAAGCCGGAACAGCGGGCGGACGAGGTTCTCGACGAGGTGTTCGATCTCTTTGCCGCACTTGACGCCAACGAGGACCAGCTCGACTTCCCGGTTCTTTACGGCTCGGCGAAACAGGAATGGATGGCCGAAGAGCCGGAGGGACCGCAGGACAACATGGATCCGCTGTTCGACATGGTGCTGGACAAGGTCGCGCCGCCCGCAGCCGACCCGGGTGAATTCCGCATGCTGGCAACCACCATCGAGTCCGATCCTTTCCTCGGACGTATCCTGACCGGGCGGGTTGTCTCCGGCACGGCCGTGCCGAACATGCCGATCAAGGCGCTGGCCCGCGACGGCAGCCAGGTGGAAGCCGGCCGCGTTTCCAAGATCCTCGCCTTCCGCGGCCTGGAACGGCAGCCGATCGAACAGGGCGAGGCGGGCGATATCGTCGCGATCGCCGGCATGACCAAGGCGACGGTTGCCGATACCCTGTGCGCGCCGGGCGTCGACGAACCGCTTCAGGCCCAGCCGATCGATCCGCCGACGCTGTCCATGACCTTCCGCGTCAATGACAGTCCGCTGGCCGGAACCGAGGGTTCCAAGGTCCAGTCCCGCGTCATCCGCGAAAGGCTGCAGAAGGAAGCTGAAGGCAACGTTGCCCTGAAGGTGGAAGACACGGACGAGCCCGACGCGTTCATCGTCTCCGGGCGCGGCGAATTGCTGCTGGCGATCCTGATCGAGAACATGCGCCGCGAAGGCTTTGAACTCGGTGTCGGCCGTCCGCGCGTCGTCTACCAGTACGATTCCGCCGGCAACCGTCTGGAGCCGATCGAGGAAGTCATTATCGATGTCGACGAAGAACACTCCGGCATCGTCGTGCAAAAGCTTCAGGAGCGCAAAGCCGACCTTCTGGAAATGAAGCCGTCCGGCGGCGGGCGCACGCGTCTTGTCTTCAATGCACCGACAAGGGGCCTGATCGGTTACCAGGCCGAGCTGCTGTCCGACACCCGCGGCACTGCCATCTTCAACCGCATCTTCCACGGCTACGAAGCCTACAAGGGTCCGATCCAGGGACGTCACACGGGCGTGCTCCTGTCCAACGGCACGGGTGAAGCGGTTGCCTACGCGCTCTTCAACCTGGAAGACCGCGGCCCGATGATGATCGATCCCGGCACGAAGGTGTATCCGGGCATGATTGTCGGCGAGCACACCCGCGGCAACGACCTTGAGGTCAACGTCCTTAAGGGCAAGCAGCTGACCAACATCCGCTCGGCCGGCAAGGACGATGCCGTCAAGCTGACGACTCCAATGAAGCTGACGCTGGAAGCCGCGCTCTCCTACATCTCCGACGACGAACTGGTGGAAGTCACCCCGTCCTCGATCCGCCTGCGCAAGGCGGAACTCGACCCGCACGCCCGCAAGCGCGCGGAACGCGCCGCCAACAAGGCATCGGCGTAAAGCCGAAGGACCCTGACCAAGTCAAGAAGCCCGGGCAGCCGCCCGGGCTTTTTTGTGCTTTGGAGGCGAACGCACGCCCAAAGACTTGTCATCCCTGCGGAAGCGCAGCCGAAGGCAGGAACCGGTAGCCTCTTGGGTTCCACCTTCTTCCAATCGCCGGGAACACGGTGCATTGGCAAACACAGAAAGGCATTTGCCTTCGGTCGAAAGGGCCATCTGGTCGCTATGCGTGGTACCTCTCCCGGTGGGAGAGGAAATTTTCGTTCTGGCCGTTGCGTTCCCGACGCACACGCCTTACCCAGCCGAAACGTCACGGCATGGATTGCCGGATCAAGTCCGGCAATGACGATGAGGAAAGATATTGCGACCGCTCCGCCGCCCTTATGTCACAGAACAGACGAAAAGCGGCATATCCAGTCTCAGCCTCATCCTGAGGAAGCGCGCAGCGCCGT
The DNA here is from genome assembly GCF_030733265.1 of Roseibium sp. MMSF_3412. GTDB lineage: Bacteria > Pseudomonadota > Alphaproteobacteria > Rhizobiales > Stappiaceae > Roseibium. The sequence goes on from NZ_JASHJI010000003.1 coordinate 125,317, forward strand.
CTCGAAGGATAGGCGGCACATTCCTTTCCGGAGGCCCTGCGATTTACCCCCTACCCCCAATGTCTGACTTGCCTGTGTGCACTGCAATAGGCTCTAATCGCGCGCAACAAACCGGATCTGGGAGGGACCGTTGAGCAAGACCAATCGCGGCAATTTTTTCGAGGACTTCGAGGTCGGCCAGGTGATCCGTCATGCGACGCCGCGCACCGTGACCTCGGGCGATCAGGCGCTTTATACCGCGCTCTACGGCTCGCGCTTCGCTGTTCAGTCTTCCGACGCCTTCGCCCGTGCGCTCGGCTATGCTCATGCACCGCTGGACGATCTCCTGACCTTCCACATCGTCTTCGGCAAGACGGTTCCGGACATCTCGCTGAATGCCGTCGCCAATCTCGGTTATGCCGGTGGCCGCTTCCTGGCACCGGTCTATCCCGGCGACACCCTCTCGACTGTCTCCGAAGTGATCGGCAAGAAGGAAAATTCCAACGGCAAGACGGGTGTCGTCTATGTCCGCTCGACCGGCTACACGGCCACCGGGACCGAAGTCCTGGACTATGTGCGCTGGGTGATGGTCAACAAGCGCGACCCGGGTTCTCCCGCACCGGAGCCGGTTGTCCCCGACCTTCCGGCCGCCATCGACCCGCACGCCCTCGGCACGGCTGCGCCACTGCTTGACACTGCGAATTGGGACAATGCCCTTTCCGGATCGGAGTTCCGTTTCGGCGACTACGCCATCGGCGAAAAGATCGATCATGTCGACGGCATGACGGTCGAGGAAGCCGAACACCAGATGGCCACCCGCCTTTACCAGAACACGGCGAAGGTGCATTTCAACCAGCATACGGAATCAAAAGGCCGGTTCGGGAAGCGCCTGATCTATGGCGGACACGTGATTTCGCTGGCCCGCGCGCTTTCCTTCAACGGCCTCGGCAATGCCTTCCACATTGCCGGCATCAACGGCGGCCGCCACGTAGCACCATTGTTTTCCGGCGACACGGTCTATGCCTGGTCGGAGGTTCTCGATGCGTCCGAGATCGACGGGCGCCAGGACATCGGCGCGCTTCGCCTGCGTCTCGTGGCCACCAAGAACCGCCCGTGCCAGGATTTCCCGCTGAAGTCTGAAGACGGCAAATATCTGGACGACGTGATCCTCGACTTCGACTACTGGGCGCTGATTCCGAAATAGCTTTTGACCGGCGAGTTGCCGGAAGGTGACGGGACCCGCGTTCCCGGTTACCATGAGGGTGAAGGAGGCCGGTCATGCTGACGACGCTCTCGGCGAGGGAAACGAACCTGGTATTCGCCATCATGCAGGACATGGTCGCGATCCGGGAGGCGCGCGAGCTGCGGCTGCAACTGGGCGAACGCCTGCTCGATCTCTTTCAGGCTGACCATTTCGCGTCCTACATCTGGGAAAGGGACGCGGGAGACACCGGCGGCGTATTCCTCAACATGGACGAAAACAACCTCGCCGCCTATGAGACCCATTTCCAGTATTGCGATCCGATCACACCGCGCTTCCGCATGTGCCGCCGTGCCACCCATCTGGATCAGGTTATTTCCCGCGAGGACTTTCTGCGCACCGAGTTCTTCAACGACTTCCTGGCGCGCGACGGCCTGCGGCATGGAATGAATTATCACGCCTATTCCGGCGTGAACCATCTCGGCGACCTGCGCATCTGGCGCGGACGGGGCCGCGAGACATTTGAGCAGAGAGATCTGGATCTGCTCGATGCCATCGGCACGGCATTCGGCAACGCCCTTACCAATCTGCGCCGTGAAGAAACCCGGCTGCGCGAAGCTGATCCGCAGCGGCGCTTCCTGGCCTGGGCCGAAAAACACGGCCTGACGGCGCGAGAAAAAGACGTGCTTGCATTGCTCAGCGAGGGCAAACGGGACCGAGAGATAGCGGCAGATCTCGGGGTCTCGGCAACGACGGTCCGGTCCCACCTGAAGTCAATCTATCAAAAATCGTGTACCGGAAGCCGTGCGGCGCTTCTGGCCAGCCTGAACGGGTCTCACGCCCTGCAATAACCGGCAGGCCTCCTCATTTTGGAGGATGCGCTCGCCAACGATCCGGCATTTGCTGTGTTTTCTTCCAAAAGAAGGGAACACCTATGACCAGGCATATCCTATCGGGCCTTTTGACAGCAGCCGCGCTGATTGCCGCGCCCGCTGCAACCGCCCAGGACATTACCGATTTAACCGCCTCGGAGGCGGCAAAAGCCATTGCGGACGGGAAACTGACCGCAACCGAACTGGTTGACGCGCTGATTGCAAAGACCGGAGATGATCCGGGCAATGTCTATATCAGCTTCGACAGCGAGGGCGCAGCGGCGGCGGCCGCCACTGCCGACGAACGTGTTGCCGCCGGGGACGAACTCGGACCGCTGCATGGCGTGCCGATTGTCGTGAAGGACAACATCGCCTCCCAGGGACTGCCCACGACAGGCGGCACACCGGCCCTGAAAGGCTGGATCCCGGCCGAAGACGCCCCCGTCCTTGCGAGACTGCGAGACGCGGGCGCCATCCTGATCGGCAAGACCAACCTGCATGAACTTGCCTTTGGCATCACGTCAAACAATGCCGCCTTCGGCGCGGTTGCCAATGCTTATGATCCCGGTCGTTTCGCCGGCGGGTCCAGTGGCGGAACCGGCGCCGCCGTCGGCGCACGCCTGGCACCGGCAGGCCTTGGCACCGACACCGGCGGCTCCGTGCGCATTCCCGCCGCCCTTAACGGCGTATCCGGCCTGCGTCCGACAATCGGTCGGTATCCGGCGGGCGGTATCATCCCGATTTCGGCAACGCGTGACACGGCAGGACCGATTGCAAGGTCAGTGGCCGATCTCATCCTTTTCGATACGGTCATCACGGGCACCGGGGAGAGTGTTGCACCCGCCGATCTGAATACCGTGCGCCTCGGCGTTCCGTCGGTCCTGACCGAAAGTCTTTCGCCTGAAACGGAGCGGCTGTTCAGGGAAGCGCTCGGCACGCTGGAACAGGCCGGCGTCACCCTGATTGACGTCGATATCAGCGGTGAGTTGGACCTTGCGGCCAAGGCCGGGTTCCCGATTGCGCTCTGGGAGGTCAGGCGCGACCTTGCCGCATTCCTGGACGCGAGCGGCAGCGGGCTCACGCTGGAAGATGTCGCAGCTGAAGTGGCAAGCCCGGACGTCAAATTCGTGTTCGAAAACCTCGTGCTCGGCGACCAGGCTATCCCGGATGAGGTCTACGCGGCCGCCTTGACCGATCTCAGGCCCTTGGTACAGTCGGGTTATGCCGAGGTCTTCGCCGCAAACAGGCTGGATGCGCTCGTCTTTCCGACAACGCCGCTTGCCGCCCAGCCGATTGCAGGATCGGACATGACGGTCTCGCTGAACGGGGAAGATGTGCCGACGTTCCAGACATTCATCCGCAACACGGACCCGGGCTCGATCGCGGGCATTCCGGGCCTGTCATTGCCAATCGGTCTGACAGCTGACGGAGTGCCGGTCGGCCTCGAACTCGACGGCCCGGCTTTCAGTGACCGGCATCTGCTGGCACTCGGCCTGGCGATTGAAGCGGCATTACCGAACATCCAGGCACCCGAATAGGCCCCGCGGTCTGATGTGCGTAGATATCAGTGGAACTCACAAACCCTGACCGTTCAGGTCAGGGTTTGGCACCCGGAACAATGTTCGTCGTGATCGGCCCGACACCGGCCTCGGCCTCGGTCGGTTTTGACCCGAAGGGAACCCAGCGCTTCAGGAAGCGTCCCGCCACACCGCCGCGGGATTGTTCCTGCGGGGCGAACGCCGTTTCAACGGCTGTTCCCTCAGTCTCGCCCTGTGCATCGGCCGGTGCGCTTGCAGCTGCCACGGCACTTGCAGCGGCCTCAGAAGCCGGCTCGTCGGCGGGCGGGATCTTCGCTGTCGTGATTTCGGTCTCGTCGCCAGCATTGCCAAAGACTTCGGCAATACGCTTGTTGCGTTCATCCCGGCGTTGCTGGCGTTCCTCGCGGGCATCGAAACGGGCCGCAAGTTGCTGGAACTTTTCGTCGTCCTTGCTCTGCTTGGACGCAACCGCTGACGAGATGCTCGGATGCACCTGGTATTCCGGACACTTGGCGCTGGCGCGGAACGGCACGCCCTCGACCAGTGTCGTGGCATCAAAGACGTATTTCTTTTCGCAGACCGAGACTTTCGGCGGCGTCTGGGTCACTTCGAAATGATCATACCCGGTCTTGAGCATGTTCCAGTAATCAAGGTGCTCGTTGTCACGGTGACGCGCCATGTTCTCCGGCGTCATGCGGAACGGAAATGCCTGCACCTGGAAAGACTTCTGTCCACCCTTGAAGCTCTCGCGCGCAAGAGCGTAGATGTCCTCGACCTGTTCGTCCGTCATGGCATAGCAGCCGCGCGAGGAGCAGGCGCCATGCACCATCAGATGCGAGCCGGTGCGGCCATGGGCGCGGTCATACTTGTTCGGGTATCCGAGATTGAACGCCAGGTGATAGCTTGAATTCGGGTTCATCAGCGCGGGGGTGATTTCATAGAACCCCTCTGGCGCCTGCCGGTCGCCTTCCTTGAACTTCGGGCCCAGCTTGCCGGACCACTTGCAGATCTCGAATTCTTCCAGCTTCTTGTATTTGCCGGTCCGCGTCTGCTTCCAGACTTCAAGCTCGGATTCTTCCTTGAAGATGCGGATCATGATCGGCGATGTCGAGCTCATGTTGAGATCGGTCATCTTGCGCTTGATGGAATCGCTTACGGGACGCAGGTGCTTCGGCCCGGCGCCGAACTCGTCGGCCTGACAGGCTGCCAGGACACCGGCGGCAATCACCAGCGATCCGAGCCTTGCCGCCTTTCCGGCACCGTTCCCGGTGACCCTCTTCTGCAGCGCGGCTGGCGTTTTCAATCGGCGCCCAAAGACCATGTTACTATCCCGAACTGAGTGGAACCGGAAACGCGGATCTCAAATCCGGCAGTTACGTTTCTGGTTTCCTGCGTCTCGCCCCCGCGCAAAGGCTAGGGAATGTTAGTTGACGATAAGTTACTGAAACCCACCTGCCCCTGCGAAGCAAATTCCGGTGATACGAACAAAAACTGAGGCAATCGACCCTTCAAATGCCCTAACTGTGCCTGAATGCAGGCAGAATCTGGCCACACAATGGCAAAAATGCCTGCTTTTTCAATCGCAGAGCCGATTCTCTTGCTGACTTTCTCGTGAAGCGACGTGATTACCCCTAAGTCAGGGTGCGCCCGATCGCGATGAATTTGTCGCGTCTTTGCTTGCGGATTTCTTCGGGGGTGAGACCCGCCAGCTCTTCCAGGGCTGCCTCGATGGATTTCCCGGCACTGTCAATGACGATCTCGCGTGCCCGGTGCGCGCCTCCGACCGGTTCGACGATTATGTCGTCGATGACACCGAGCTGTTTCAGGTCCTGCGCGGTGATCTTGAGCGCAGTCGCCGCGTCCTGCGCCTTGGCGCTGTCGCGCCAGAGGATTGACGCGGCCCCTTCCGGCGAAATGACGGAATAGATCGCGTGCTCCATCATCAGCACCTTGTTTGCCGTGGCAATCGCGATCGCACCGCCGGAACCGCCTTCGCCGATCACGACGGCAATGGAGGGCACACCAAGTCCGAGGCCGACATCGGTCGAGCGCGCAATGGCTTCCGACTGGCCGCGTTCTTCGGCGCCCCGTCCCGGATAGGCACCGGACGTGTCGACGAAACTGATCAGCGGAATGTCGAAGCGTTCGGCAAGTTCCATGATGCGCACGGCCTTGCGATATCCTTCAGGCCGAACCATTCCGAAATTGTGCTTCAGGCGCGTGTCGGTGTCGTGCCCCTTTTCCTGCGCGAGAACGGCGACCGACTGGCCGCGGAAACGGCCGATCCCGGCCAGCAGGGCATGGTCTTCGGCAAATTTACGGTCGCCGGCGAGCGGCGTGAAGTCCTCGACCAGACCTGACACGTAGTCGACCGCATGAGGACGGTCCGGATGCCGGGCAACCAGCGTCTTCTGCCAGGGGGTGAGCTTGGAATAAAGGTCCTGGAGCGTCTGGGCGGATTTTGCGTTGAGCCGCTCGATCTCGCCATCGACATTGACCGCTTCGCCATCCTCGGCTGCGATGGCCCGCAGCTCCTGGATCTTGCCTTCAATATCCGCGACGGGTTTTTCGAACTCCAGATAGCTGTGCATGTACTTGTTTACCCGAAACAACCCGGCAGGCCGGCATATGACAGGCCGGTCCGGAAAACTGACTGTAAGGTGCTTGCGCGCCCCGTTGGCGTAATGTGGAGCGCTGTATCAAGAGACGCAAGGGGGCGCAAGTCTCGGCCCCGGTCGAGAGTGGCAAATGTGGTCAGAGAAGCTAACGCCGCGCGGCCTGATCGCTGCCGGCGCCATCGATCGTCAGCTTGGTGGCCTCCACGAGCAACCGCCCGTTCCTGGTGTCGATGGCAATGCGATACGGAATGAGGACATTGTCCCGTCCCATGGGAGCAATCCAGACCTCCATGTTCGCCTTGGCCATGTATTTCACCGACTCCTTAGACGGACGGTGTCCGGCGACAGGCACCCATCTTGCCTTGCAGACAACAACGGTGCCCTTGTAGCCCCGGCCGGACACTTCCTTGGTGCCTTCATAGCTCAGCTTGATGTCAAACCGGGTCCATCCGTCAAAAATCGGAAGTTTGCGGGAACAGGCCTTCGGTCCGAAACTGTCCTTCGACCGCTTCACCGGCATCAGGGCGGCACTGAGCGGATCGATCGCATTCCGCTTGTGGCGGTTGGTGATCTTGATCCGTTCCTTGTTCGGCTTGAACTGGGGCGCAACTTCCATCGACCGGATATTGCGCGAGCCCTGGTTCAGATTGACGTAGAAATCGAGATTGGCCGCATGCGACGCCATCCGGTACTTCGACGGCACCACCTTCGAACCCACCAGCCAGCCCGAGGCTTCCGCTCCGCCCTTTCCGGTCGAGAACAGGGTTCCGATGCCGGCGGGCGCAACCGTGACCTTGGCCGAATAGGCATTGCCCTGCATCACGAGCGACAGCGTTCCGCGCCCGATCTTGAAGCCTGCGAGCGAGATTGCATAAACACCGCCGACGCTGTTCTTTTTCGCCTGGGCAGGCGAAACCAGCAGCGCGCCGGCCATCAATGGGAGGACGACGAGGCGTCCGAGTGACGACAGACCAAACACTTCAACAAACCTCCGCGCTGCCCCTTCGGCAACGATCCGCGCCCCGTGCCAATATGTTCCGTACGGTCAACACTAGCATGAAAATCGTCCTGGGAACCGCATCAATCATTCTAAATTATGGTAACTCAGTGGTTAACGCGGTGCACCTGTGCGAATAAAACCACAGAATCGGCTCCTCGGGCAGGACATGTCTTGACGTTCAAGCGCGCTGCCATTATAGCGGGGCAACTTTTTCCGAGAAATGCCGGAGACGATGTCGCCGGACCTAAGGTCCGCGCCGGTTCCGGTTTGGACTTGCTGGGTTCCATGTAACGGCCCAGCCACGAAAACAAAAGGTGATATCATGGCACGCCGTTGCGAACTCTCCGGCAAAGATGTGATGACGGGCAATAACGTCTCGCACGCAAACAACAAATCCCGCCGCCGGTTCCTGCCGAACCTGTGCAACGTGTCCCTCCTGAGCGACACGCTTGGCGAAACCTTCAAGCTGCGTGTCAGCGCCCACGCCCTGCGCTCGGTCGAGCACCGCGGCGGCCTGGATGCGTACCTTCTGAAAGCTTCCGACAGCCAGCTGTCCGATGCGGCCCGCAAGATCAAGGTCAGCATCAAGCGCAAGCAGGCCGAAGCGGCGGCTGCCTGATCCAACCCTTTCGGGGTAAAATGAAATGACGGACACCCGGAGCTTCTCCGCGGGACACCACGCCATCGCGATCCTCGCGATGGCGCTTGTTGTTGCGGCCTCCAATTATCTGGTTCAGTTTCCGGTCGAGCATGTTGTCGGCGGCGTCAATCTGGCTGACACGCTGACCTGGGGTGCGTTCACCTATCCGGTCGCGTTCCTCGTCACCGACCTGACCAACCGCCGCTTCGGTCCCGCGGCCGCGCGCAGGGTCGTCATTTCCGGTTTTCTTCTCGCCATTGTCGTCCCGATGATCTTCTGGGCGTTCAACGAAACCTTCACAACACCGCGTATCCTGATCGCGTCGGGAACCGCTTTTCTGGTCGCCCAGCTCCTGGACGTCACCATTTTCGACAAGCTGCGCAAGCTGACATGGTGGAAAGCGCCGGTCACGTCCTCGCTGATCGGATCGATGATTGACACGATCCTCTTCTTCGGCATCGCGTTTGCGGCCAGCTTCGCCTTCATTGATGCGCTGTTTGGCATGGAAGACGGCTCACTGGCCTTCCCCGTGCCGTTCCTGGGCATTGGCGGAGACCTGGAGACTTCCCTCTGGGTTTCGCTTGCTGCCGGTGATTTTCTGGTAAAGATGCTCGTGGCCGTGGCCCTGTTGGCACCATATCGCATTATCTTGAATGTGTTTCAGCCCACGCCCAACGGATCTGCGGCATAGATCAGACTTACCGGTCCAGAAGCCAATTCTCCGTTTGGCGTTAGATTTACGACTGACCCGATGTCGCATAACGGAGTGCAACCATGGAAGTGATGTCTGGCGGTTGCCTGTGCGGTAAAGTCCGGTTTGTCGCGCACGGTCATCCCTATCGCGTCGGCCTTTGTCACTGTCTGGACTGCCGTAAACAGCATGGCGCCCTTTTTCATGCATCCGCCGTGTTTCCCGAGAGCGCGGTCAGTATTGAAGGCGAAACAGGCAGCTATCAGGGTCGCCACTTCTGCCCTCATTGCGGATCGTCCATCTTCTCGCGTACATCCGACGAAATCGAAATCAATCTCGGTTCGCTTGACGGCACGGATCAGTTCATGCCGACCTATGAATTGTGGACCAAGCGCAGGGAAAATTGGTTGCCGGAATTTCCACTGAAGGCGCGCTATGCCTGCGACCGGACCTCAGACCGCCGAAGCGAGGACTAGCGCATTCCCGCCCAGGCTGGAGCATCTCGAAATTCGGCCTGAAGACCGGAACCTCATTCGTCCAGCCGGAATCGCAGAAAAACAGTCCGCTGCAGCATGGACCGGTTGTCGTCAGACAGCAGCGACAGGATGGTTTCACCGGCCGCATTCTGGTGAACGGCCAGGGCTTCCATATTGTCGATCTGATGCTCGAAACCGGCTTCCAGGATCACCTCTCCCGTCAGCTTCGCGCCTGCCTGGATTGAACCGGCCTCGAACCGGCGCAGCCTCAGACCGATCAGGTCGCGCAGGTTGAACCGGCGCTCCATGAGCAGAAAGTCGCCACCGGGCAGAAAGGCGGCATCGGTCGCGTCGAACCGGTCCTGGCGTTCGATGGAAAACCGTTCGGTGCCGTCAGGTCCGATGATGAAGCCTGACAGATCATGCGCATCGCTTTTGCTGGATTCAGCGACGGCGACCAGCCTGCCGGCCAGCGAACTTCCATCCGGGCCCGCGGCCAGGGCTTCAAGACCGGCATTGCGCGGCAGAGACGTGATGTCACCCGGTAGCCCGAGCTGACCGATCATGCGCTCCTTGCCCGTCGCGAGCGGCCAGGGATAGTGATAGATCGCGTTTCTGTATTCAGCTGTCACGTATAGTCCGGACGGGGCAAGCGTCAGGGCTTCGGTATCATGCCCCCAGCGGGCGCGCAGTGTTTTCCCGTTTTTTCCCAGAAGAGGTGCAAAACGGACATCCTTGATATCGAGCGGGGTGCCGTCACTCTCCTGTTCGACGGTCGCGCGCACCCAGTGGCCGTTATCCGTGACCGCGAGAAAGGTGTTGCCGCCATCGAGGGAAACAAGTCCGGACAGGCCCCCGACCTTCCTGTCGGAGGCAAGAAGTTCAAGCCCGCCCAGAAACGTAAGCTTACCGAATACCGGGTCATCGTGCCCGATATGAAAGGTTTCGATTGCGCGCGTGCGCGCCTTGACCGGCAGGCCTTCGCTCAGGATCTCCTGCGCCCGCACAGCAGGCGCATCGAGGATGAAGGCGGTCAGGACCAGAAAAACAGCGCCTGCGAAACTGGAACCGAACCGCCTCAAATGCCTCTGTCCCCCTGATCCGGTCCCTAACGGCGGCCGCCGCGCCGTCTGCCGCTGCCCTGCTGCGCCTGCTGGACCTCGTCATCGAAGAGGTCCGCCAGCTGATCGGTCATTGCACCGGCCAGTTCCTCCGCATCCACGATGGTCACGGCCCGGCGGTAGTAGCGGGTAACATCGTGACCGATGCCGATGGCAATCAGTTCCACGGGCGACCGGGTTTCGATTTCCTCGATCACGTATCTGAGGTGGCGCTCCAGGTAGTTGCCCGGATTGACCGACAAGGTGGTGTCGTCAACAGGAGCGCCATCCGAAATCATCATCAGGATCCGGCGCTGCTCGGGCCGTCCGAGCAAGCGCTCGTGCGCCCACAGAAGTGCCTCGCCGTCGATGTTCTCTTTCAGCAGCCCTTCGCGCATCATCAAGCCGAGATTGCGCCGCGCACGCCGCCAGGGCGCATCGGCGGATTTGTAGATGATGTGCCGCAGATCATTGAGTCGGCCCGGTGTCGGCGGTTTGCCCGCGCCGATCCAGCTTTCGCGCGACTGGCCGCCCTTCCATGCCTTCGTGGTGAAGCCGAGGATCTCGACCTTGACGCCGCACCGCTCCAACGTTCGTGCAAGAATATCCGCGCAGGTTGCTGCAACCGTTATCGGCCGGCCGCGCATCGAGCCGGAATTGTCAAGAAGCAGGGTCACGACGGTATCGCGGAAATTGGTATCCCGTTCCTGCTTGAAGGCAAGTGGTGACATCGGATCGGTGACCGCGCGCGTCAGCCTTGCGGTATCGAGCAGGCCTTCCTCGAGATCGAAGTCCCAGGCCCGGTTCTGCTGCGCCATGAGTTTGCGCTGCAGACGGTTGGCCAGCCGAGCGACCGCGCCTTGCAGATGCGTCAGCTGCTTGTCGAGAAACCCGCGCAGACGGTCGAGTTCGGCCGTATCGCACAGTTCTTCGGCGGTGACGGTCTCGTCAAACTGGTTCGTGAAGACGCGGTAATCGGTCTCGGGCCGGTTGGAAAAGGGCGTGTCCTGGCGGTCGCTTTCCCCGGGCTCTTCGGAATCCTGCGCCATGTCCTCTTCGGCGAAGTCTTCCATGTCCATGTCCGCGGCTTCTGTATCGCCTGCGTCCTGTTCTTCGCCGGACAGTTCCATTTCCTGCGGCGAGGCTTCCTGCTCGCCGGTGTCGTTCTCGTCTTCGCCGGTTTCGGTTTCGTCGTTGTTGCCCTGGTCCTCGTTCTCTTCAGGATCGGTATCCTGATCCTGATCGCCGAGATCATCGCCCATGTCGAGCGACTTCAGAACATCGCGGAAACGCGATGCGAAGGAGTTCTGGTCTTCCACTTCCGACTGCAGCAGATCGAGTTCGGACCCGGCTTTCTCCTCCACCCAGCCGCGCCACATGTCGACCAGGTTCTTGGCGCTTTCCGGCGGCTGTTCACCGGTCAGGCGTTCACGCACGATCAGGGAAAGGGCATCCTGAAGCGGTGCTTCATCGCGGCTTGCAATATCCGGCGCACCCGACTTTCTGAACCGGTCGTCCAGCATGACGGCGAGATTTTCGGCAACGCCCTGCATCCGCCGTGCACCCACGGCTTCGCAACGCGCCTGTTCCACTGCCTCGAAGATGGCCCTCGCCTCCGAGCCTTGCGGCAGGTTCTTGGAGTGCACCGCCTTGTCGTGACAGGCAATGCGCAGTGCCATGGAATCCGACAATCCGCGCGTGACCGCGATATCGTGCGCGTTGACCTTGCGCGACGGCTCCGGCAGGCGGGCTGTCATGCCGCTGAGGCCGGGCCTGTCTCCGGAAAACAGCACTTCCAGTTCCGCCTCGCCCGCAATCGCGCGCATCGTGCCGCTGACCGACTGCTTGAACGGCTCGGTCGACGGTGCAGGCTTGTTGCCTGGAAGGGTATTGTGCCCCGGACGCGGTGCCATCGGATCCTCAGCTCATCACAACGTTGACGGACGATTCCGGCAGGTCTTCGCCAAAGCAGCGCTGATAGAATTCCGCGACGAGCGACTGTTCCATGTCATCGCATTTGTTGAGGAAGGTCAGGCGGAAGGCAAATCCGACATCGCCGAAGATTTCCGCGTTTTCGGCCCATGTGATCACCGTACGCGGGCTCATGACGGTCGACAGGTCGCCATTGATGAACGCATTCCGGGTCATGTCGGCCAGACGCACCATCTTGGAAACCGTGTTGCGGCCTTCCTCGTTCTGGAAGTTCTTGGCCTTCGACAGGACGATATCGACCTCATTGTCGTGCGGCAGGTAGTTCAGTGTCGTGACGATCGACCAGCGGTCCATCTGGGCCTGGTTGATCTGCTGCGTGCCGTGATAAAGCCCGGACGTATCGCCGAGACCCACCGTGTTTGCCGTTGCAAACAGCCGGAAGGCGGCATGAGGCCGGATAACGCGGCTCTGGTCAAGCAAGGTCAGGCGGCCCGACGACTCCAGAATGCGCTGGATCACGAACATCACATCCGGCCGGCCGGCGTCATATTCATCGAACACAAGCGCGACATTGTGCTGATAGGCCCAGGGCAGGATGCCGTCCTTGAATTCGGTGACCTGCTGGCCTTCCTTGATGACGATCGCGTCCTTGCCGACAAGGTCGATACGCGAGATGTGGCTGTCCAGGTTGACGCGGATACACGGCCAGTTCAGGCGCGCTGCGACCTGTTCGATATGAGTCGACTTGCCCGTGCCGTGATAGCCGGTGACCATGACACGGCGGTTGTGCGCGAATCCTGCCAGGATCGCAAGAGTGGTCGCACGGTCGAACAGGTAGTCGTCATCACGCTCCGGCACATGTTCTGACGGCGTGGAGAATGCAGGCACCTTGAGGCTGGATTTGAATCCGAACACCTCTTCAACAGAAACCTCGGTGTCCGGCGTTGCCATAGCCGCAGTCGTCGTCTCAGTCATCAGTCCTCCGAAGTCCCGGATCACCGGGAAGGATCAATTGGGAAAAGCCGGCAGGGAGCTACCGGCTCAAAGGAAACCAGCCTTTTTCAGGACGTTGTAGGCCTGAATGATCTCCCTCAGTCGGTCTTCGGAAGATCGGTCGCCGCCATTTGCGTCCGGATGATTCAATTTTACAAGCTCCTTATAGCGCGCTTTTATTTCCGCGCCACGGGCTGTGTACGGCAGATTGAGCACATCCAGGGACCGTTTTTCAAGCGTTAGTAGCTTTCTTTGGCGAGGTTGTCGCACCTGTTCGGCGCGCTGGCGGGCGCGGCCGCGCATTTGCGAGCGCGGATCGTAGCCGTCAGGACCGTCGGCAGCCTGCTTGTTCACCCCCATTTTCCAGGTCGGGCGGTGGCCGGTGAGGCTGTCTTTCTGGAAGGAGCGAACGTCCTCGTCGCCCATGCCGACGAAGTAGTTATAGGACTTGTTGTACTCTCTGACGTGATCGACACAGAAATTGAAATATTCCCCTTCCCGGTCACGCCCTTTCGGTGCCCTGTGCATGCCGGGCCGATTGCAGCCGGGATGATCGCACACAGGATGCGTGTCTTCCGCCGCGCGCTCCTTGTCCGGCTTCACGCGGATGCTGTCGAAAAGTTTTGAGTCAAGTTTCATGCGGTCGAATATCGAACTCTATCTATTGGCGGGCAACCCGTCGGGCATTGCATTTCCCCGGTGTCCAAAGTTAATTTCCGGCGCTTTGTTCTGGCCGGAACAGGACAGCCCGCAACTGTATCAGGCCTCGCAGGACCAGCAAAGACTTGACATTTGAAACTCTGACCACACGTTGAGCGATATGAGCACCAAAGACACGATCACCGCCAAACTGACCCAGGCCTTTGCGCCGGAATCCCTCAACGTGATCGACGAATCCGAGCAGCACCGGGGCCACGGTGGCTGGCGCGAGGGTGGCGAAACCCATTTCCGTGTTCAAATCACCGCGAAGTCCTTTGAGGGCATGAACCGTGTTGCCCAGCACAGGGCGATCAACGAGGCATTGTCCGACGAGTTCGAAAACGGTGTCCACGCGCTTGCGATTGAGGTCGGGTGACCCGCCGCCTGCGCCACAGGCGTTCAAAGCCCACGGGGCAATAATTTTAGCCTCATCTTCAAATTTCGGCACAAATGTGCTATATAGAGGGTGAGCATATAGATGTGTCAGCGCCGTTTGAGCCACAAAGTCGTTCAGGTGACGTTCATGTTGATATGCTATAAGGCGGTACTGACAACGCCGGAAAGGAGCGCAGAAAAGTGAAAATTCTGATCACATCGCTGATGATCCAGTTGGGTTTGGCAACTGCGGTTCTCGCTGAGGCACCATTCCTGATTCCGTGAATTCAAGGACAATGAGTGCAACAATCGGCCCGCTTAATGCGGGCCTTTGTTTTTTCCGGGTTTGAACCCGCTCCAACCTACTGATTCTGCTGCCGCAACAGTTCGACGCGATCGATCCATTCGTTGAGATCCTTTAGCAACCATTCGGAATGCGACACTCTCAGGCGAACTTTCAATTCATTCGACGACAATCGTAGTTTCTCGTCATCTTCCGCCTGGTCGTGGATGATGTTCCGCGACACCTTGAAAGCCTGGAGCGCAATTTCAAGTTTGGTTTTCAGCCACTCCGCGTAGGCTTCGTCGAAATTCCTCCGCAGCTTGATTTCCTGTATTCGTGCCAGAGCATAGGCACGGAAAACCTCCGCACGGAAAATCTGCGATTCCCGTTCCGGCAGCGACATGCAGGAAAAATCCGTGTTGGCTATTTCGGTTAGCGTTTCATTGACAATCGCCGACCGGGTCGAGTCGTATTTTTCATGCTCCGTGCCATAAAGCCCGGAGACATAAAGAACATGATAGTAAACGCTTATAAGCCTGCCATCCGCTCCTTCGAGTTCGCTTTCAGCACTATTCTGGATTGCGCCGCACCCTCGAAAAGGCGGTTGCCGTAGAAAGCCGACAGCTTCCAGCGTACGTCCGGGTACGCCATCATATTGCGGTTTCGGAAAGTACCGTGCGCGTCCCTCAACGGCCGGGATCTCTCGCATTTGTTTCCGGGTGATATCAAGAAGAACTATGAGCTGGTTGAAGGCCTCGCGTCGAATTGGCCTTTGCAACGTGCGATAGCGCGAACGCAACCGCCACTCCTTGTAGAGCGCAATCTGAATGCTCCTGACGCGGAGCAAGTACCAGAAACGGATGTCATCAACATCAAAATCGGAAAGCGCTGCCTCGTCACCCAGCTCCACGCGTATCCAGCGGTCCAGCGTTGTGATTCCGGTCTCGAAATCGTTTACATGGGCAAGTGCCAAAGCATAAGCGATCGCGAGGTACGGACGGTTGATGGACACCTGCTCGGTGGAGCCTCTCAGGTCGTATCTTTGCTTTTCCGGCTCATTCTCTGTTGCCGGGAGTTTCACCATCCGCTCCACGACCGATTTGCAGCTCTTAGCTTGCTCCAACGCCTGGACGACGCTGTCGTCGTATCGTTTCAGTTGATCACCCTCAAGCAACTCTTTTCTTTTGCCGATGTTGTCAGCCACGTTGATGACATGACTGGCAACCGGCTCTATCGCCTTGGCAAGAGCCACTTCCAGAGCGCGACTGCTGTTGCGATTGCTCGATATCCCGGTTCCATCCGAGGCTTCCTCCAGACTCGTTTGCTTGGCAGAAGACCAGTAAAATTCCCGGATACTCGGGATGATCTCCGAAAACGCCCGGTCAAAATAATGCTCGTCCTCCAGGATGGCTTTGGAAGCAGAAAGACAACCGATATACTCTAAAAAAATGTATTCCACACTCCGGGCAACCTTTCCCAGGTCAAGAAGGTTTTGGGTGATCAATCCGTATTTGTCAGACGCCACTTCGCAATAGTCTTCGTCTGTTGGCTCAGGCAAACACGTGTCTTTGTACTTGGCTCTGAAATTCTTTGTGTGGTGTTCAAGGTAGGTCCTGTCCCGATCCACTTGCCACGACATGAAACGCAGCATCGGCGCAGGCTGCAGGCCCCGGTCCGAATTTTCAGCAGCTTCCTTTGGAAAGTCGATTGCTCCCTGCGCCTGGGGGTTCCTGTCGGAGCTACCGCCAACATTCTGAGCGGACTGAAGCTGGAACTTGACGATGGGTGAATCCACCTGAAGCCCGCTCAGCAGATCCGACACGGTGTAGGATGTCGTCCCGAGAATGAACAGAACGAACAGCAACACGGCCTCGAACTTTTCCGGAATGGAAAAGTGCGATTCTTCGCCGGCCGGTTTTTTCTTGTAGATCCGCCGGAGCCAGATCGCGAACAGTCCGCCGAAAACAAAGCCCAGAAGCGTCGATGTCGTCAGCCGCGACGTGAAGAGCGCATAGACGCTATAGAGACCATGACTGGGCTTGATGATCCAGACAAACGAGAGATAGGCAAAAAGGACACAGAAGAAGGCAACAACGATGATCGCAAAGACAAAACTGAAGAATTTCGGGATTCTCGCAACGAAACCACCGACAGCAATTGTAAAGCGGTCGCCAGTGGAAGTGGCCTTCACCGACATGAGCAAATTGAAAATTACGAAGGAAATCGCGGAAGAAAGAAGAAAAACTGCCATAGGACGCCTCCAGCCCGGCTTCTGACCCCGAAAGCCAACCAGTCAAACGGCGCAAGTCTGAAAAGGCCTTGCGTTACGTAACCCTACAACCAATGATTAGTTCGTACAAATGAATGATCAGAGCCGGAAGTACCCCGCCCGACCAGTTTCGGCCGGCTCGTTACAAACGCAATCCGGCGGAGCGGAGACGGTTCCCTGCCCGCCGGGCGCGCCTAAGCCAACGCCGGTCCTTACTGAACCGGCACCGTCGCGGGGCGTTGCGGTTCGGCCGCTGCGATCCCCCGAGACGCCTGCGTCAGCGGCATGATGCGCAGACGCGTGATCCGGTTCTTTTCCCGCCTCAGAACGGTAAAGCGGAAGCCGTGGAAGGTGAAAATCTGGCGCTCTTCCGGGATCATTCTGGCCTCGTGAATGACGAGCCCGGCGATTGTTGTCGCTTCGTCATCCGGCAGGCTCCAGTCGGCGGCACGGTTGAGGTCCCGGATCGGCACGGAGCCGTCGACGATGACCGAGCCGTCGGCCTGCGGGCGCAGCCCCTCAAGGTCCAGGTCATGTTCATCCGCGATCTCGCCGACAATCTCCTCAAGAATATCCTCTAGCGTCACCAGCCCCATCACCTCGCCGTATTCGTCAACAACCAGCGAGAAATGGGACTTGTGCCGCAGGAACGCGTTGAGCTGGTCCTGAAGGCTGGTCGTGTCAGGCACGAACCAGGCCGGCGCTGCGATGTCCAGAATATCGATCTTGGTCGTGTCGCCGTCCGCGCGGTGCAGGGCGCGCAGCAGATCCTTTGCATGCAGAACACCGACGAAATTGTCGCTTTCGCCGCGCCAGAGCGGCAAACGCGTATAGGGCGCGGCCAGCGCGGCATCGACCAGCTTCACCGGGTCCTCGTCCGCATTCAGCGCCAGCATGTTGGTCCGGTGCACCATGACATCGGAGACCTCGAGATCGGCAAGGTCGAGCAGGCCGCCAAGGCGGTCGCGCTCACCTTTTTCAAGTCCCCCCTCGATATGCTGAAGGTCGACAGCGCCGCGCAACTCGTCATGAGCGGACAGGAGGAAGGCATCCGCGCCGACCTGCACACCGAGAAAACGCAGGATGTGACGCACGATCCACTCCACCCCGGCGACGACAGGGCCGAACACGGCCACCACGACACGCACGATCGGCGATACCGTGAGGGCGAAACGTTCCGGATTGGAAATTGCCCAGGTTTTCGGCAGGACTTCCGCAAAAATCAGAACGAGCGCCGTCATGACCAGGGTTGCAATCGCGACACCGGCCTCCCCGAACAATGTCAGGAACACGCTGGTTGCGAGCGCGGACGCCAGGATGTTGACCAGATTGTTTCCCAGGAGGAGCGCGCCGATAAGGCGCTCCCGGGACGCGATCAGCCGGCTGGCGACGCGCGCGCGCCAGTCGCCGGTTTTCTCAAGCTGGTGCACGCGCGCCCTGGATGCAGCGGTCAGTGCTGTTTCAGAGCCGGAAAAGAACCCGGACAGGAACAGGAGCACGAATACCGCTCCGATCGCGAGCCAAAGAGCTGTTTCCGTCATTGATCGAGTTTCTCCCTGAGAAATTCAGTGACAACACCGGGATCGACACCCTTTTCGACGAATGCTTCTCCGATGCCGCGCGTCAGAATGAAGGTCAGCGCACCACGGCTCACCTTCTTGTCCTGGGCGATGATGTCCATGAACGTGTCCACACCCGGAAGCTGACCCGGGATGTCCTGGATCCGGACCGGCAATCCGACATCGTCAAGATGCGCACGAACCCGCAGGACCGTGTCTTCACCGACAAGACCCAGCCGCGCAGAAAATTCGTGCGCCAGCATCATGCCAATCGAAACGCCCTCGCCGTGGACCAGGCGTTCGGTTTCGTATGCGACGGCAGATTCCAGCGCGTGGCCGAACGTGTGCCCCAGGTTGAGCAGTGCGCGTTTACCGGCTTCAAATTCGTCCGCGGCCACGATGTCGGCCTTGGCCTGGCAGGAGCGGGCGACCGCCTCCTCCCGTTCCGGACCGCCTTCGAACACGCCCTTCCAGTTGGTTTCCAACCAGGCGAAGAACTCCGCATCGCCAAGCAGTCCGTATTTTGCGACCTCCGCATACCCGGCCCGGAAATCGCGCGGCGGCAGGGTATCCAGCACTGCCGTGTCGGCCAAAACCAGCGATGGCTGATAAAACGCTCCGATCAGGTTCTTGCCATGGCGGGAATTGATCCCGGTCTTGCCGCCGACCGAACTGTCGACCTGGGCAAGAAGGGTCGTCGGCACCTGAACAAACGCCATGCCGCGGCGGGTCGCGGACGCGACAAATCCCGCCAGATCTCCGGCAACGCCACCACCCAGCGCCACGATCGCATCACCGCGCTCGAACCTGCCCGCAAGCACTTCGTCGCAAAGCCGTTCGAATTCGGCAAAGCACTTGCTGCTTTCTCCCGAAGGGAGGGTATACGCGGTGTGGCCGAGCCCCGACGCACTCAGGCTGTCGGAGAGCGATCCGAGGTGAAGTTTCGCGACCGTTTCATCGGCAATGATCGCCAGCCTCGCCTTCGGCAATATCGAGGCGATTTGATAGCCCGCATCCCCAATCAGGCCACGTCCGATCAGGATGTCGTAACTGCGCGCGCCGAGATCGACGTGCACTGTGGTCCGCTCGGATGGGGCTGTGGCCGCAATCGTGTCTGCCATTCCGGTTTAAGTCCAAATTTCAGGTGTTCGATGTCTGCGAGGCCACGCTGTCCCCGTCCTGGAACAGATAATCGGCCATAGTGATGATGATCTGGTCAACAACGGTGTCATGCGGGACATCTTTCGAAGTAACGGTCAGCGCGGCTTTCGCGTAGACCGGTTCGCGCTCCGCAAGGAGATTGCGCATGGTTCCTTCCGGATCCGGCGTTTGCAGGAGCGGACGTGTCGCACGCCGTCTCACCCGCGCCATCACGGTTTCAAAGTCGACCTTCAGCCATATGGAAAGGCCATGTTCCGTGATTTGCGAACGCGTTGTTTCGCTCATGAACGCACCGCCACCGGTCGCAAGAACCTGAGGTCCTTCACTCAGCAACCTGGCGATAACCCTTTCTTCTCCGCTACGAAAATACGGCTCGCCATGCTCCGCGAAAATCTCCGACACAGTCATGTTTGCCGCACGCTCGATTTCGGAATCCGCGTCAACGAATTCAAGACCCAGACGCAATGCGAGCCGCTTTCCGACAGTTGACTTGCCGCAGCCCATAATGCCGACAAGAACGATCGATCGCGATCCCAGGGCCGCCAGAAGCCGGTCCGTGTCGATGGAATTGATGTTTTCGTCTGCGCTCACCGCAAGCCGGTCCGTCATCAGGTTTTTGTCATTCATGCTGCGTTGTATCACATTCGATCGAAAAGACACGCGGTGGAACACGGTCGGCGATTTTCTTTGTCGGCTTGCGCAGAGGGCTTGGTTTTTGGAACATTCGCTTATTCGATTCGCCCCGGGAGACTGATGTGCCGACCCTTACCCGCCTGCTGCTCGTGCTTGCCCTGCTCGGTGCGCTTGGCTACGGCGCGGTTTATTCTCTCGCAAATTTCGTGGATCCACGCGAGCGGGAAATCACCGTCAGGGTCAAGAAGGACGGCTTCGGACGCTGATGGCTGCGGGCTACGACATCGAAACCTTTCTGGAAATGCTCGCCGTCGAAAGGGGAGCTGCTGAAAACACGCTGCAGGGCTATCGCAGAGATCTGGAAGACTTTTCGGGGTTTCTGGGCCGAACCAAAGTCGCTGACGCGCAGTCGGATGACATCTCGGCCTATATGAGTGACCTGACCCGGCGGGGATTTGCCGAAACCTCGCAGGCGCGGCGCCTGTCGGCATTGAAACAGTTCTTCAAATTTCTTTATGCCGAGGGGACACGCGCGGATGATCCGACCCGGACGCTGTCCGCGCCGAAAAAACGCGGCAGCCTTCCCAAGGTCCTGTCAATCGATGATGTCGACAGGCTGATCGAAACGGCGCGTTCGGAAACGGCAAAACCGCAGCGCAGCAGCGCCGCCCGTCTCCGGGCGCAGCGCATGTACACCCTGATCGAGGTGCTTTATGCCACGGGCCTGCGCGTATCCGAGCTGGTCGCGCTGCCTGTCAGCGCTGCTATGCGCGATGCGCGGCTGATCGAGATCAGGGGCAAGGGAGGCAAGGAACGGCTCGTCCCGCTTTCCCCGGCCGCCCAGCGTGCCATGAAGGATTATGTCGGGCTTCGCGCCGCCGAGGGCGCTTACGAGAAAAGTCCGTGGCTGTTCCCTTCCCATGGCGACAGCGGCCATCTGACAAGGCAGCATTTCGCCCGTGAACTGAAAGCGCTTGCCCAAACGGCCGGACTCGATGTGACGAAAATTTCACCGCATGTTTTGCGGCATGCTTTTGCATCGCACCTTCTTCAAAACGGCGCCGATCTGCGTGTCGTTCAACAGCTGCTGGGACATGCCGATATCTCTACAACGCAGATTTATACGCATGTTCTCGACGAACGGCTGCGTGAACTCGTGGAACAGGCGCATCCTTTGGCACAGCGTTGATCACAGATCCTATTGCACCGCAGCAAAGAGCGCCCTACACTCCGCTGCCTAAAAATTTTGCAGCGGATGCAGACAATGCTTCAACATGCCAGCGACTTTGAAGCGCTGAAATCAAGCTTCCAGTGGTCGCTGCCCGAAACATACAATATGGCACATGCGGTGAGCGATGCCTGGGCGGCGCGCGACCCGCAAAGGCTCGCCATTCGTCACGTGCGGCACTCCGGCGAGGTGGAAGACTGGACACACCTGGAGCTGAACCGCTCGGCAAACCGCTTTGCCAATGCGCTCCTCGGTCTCGGCGTCAAAAGGCGCGACCGCATCGGCCTGCTCCTGCCGCAGGGCCCGGCAACGGCAATCGCGCATATTGCCGCTTACAAGCTGGGCGCAGTCGCGGTCCCTCTTGCTTCTCTGTTCGGGCGAGAAGCCTTGAAGTACCGGCTCTCCGATTCAGGGGCAAAGGTCCTCGTCACGAACGGCAGCGGTGTTGAAAAGCTCTCCTTGATCCGTAACGACCTGACGGATCTTGAACATGTCATTTCCGTCGATGGGCCAGCCCCGGACACAGGCTCCTTTCAAACTCTCCTCGACGCGGCGCGCGACAGCTTCGAAACCCTCGCCACGAGACCGGACGATCCGGCACTGATGATCTATACATCCGGCACGACCGGCCAGCCCAAGGGCGTCCTCCACGGCCATCGGGTGCTGCTCGGTCATATGCCGGGGATCGAGCTCTCACAGAATTTCCTGGGTCAGGCGGGCGATATGCTGTGGACGCCTGCCGACTGGGCCTGGGCCGGCGGATTGCTCAATGCCCTTTTTCCCGCCTTGAAACTCGGCGTTCCCGTGGTCTCCTACGCAGCGCGGAAGTTTGATCCCGAATTTGCGTTTCACCTTATGGAACAACAACGCATCCGCAACGCGTTCATCCCGCCGACTGCTCTGAAGATGTTGCGGTCCGTCCAGACCCCGGCGACGCGCTTCGCGCTTCGGTGGCGGAGCGTCGGTTCCGCCGGGGAGTCGCTCGGGCGCGAGGCCTATGACTGGTTCGCAGAAGAATTCGGATTTCCGGTCAACGAGTTTTACGGCCAGACCGAATGCAATGCCGTTCTGGGGTCGGCCGCAAGCCTTGGTGTGACTCGTGCCGGCGCGATCGGAAAGGCAACGCCGGGGCATGAGGTCGCCATCATAGGCGGCGACGGCACCGTTCTGCCGGCAGAATCCCTTGGCCAGATCGCCATCAGGAGACCCGACCCGGTGATGTTTCTTGAATATTGGAACAATCCGGATGCAACGCGCGACAAGTTCATCGGCGACTGGATGGTGACCGGTGATCAGGGGGTCATGGATGAGGACGGCTTTTTCCATTTCGTCGGACGCGACGACGACATCATCACATCGGCCAGCTACCGCATCGGCCCGGGTGAGATCGAGGATTGCCTGATCAGACATCCGGCCGTCGCGTTGGCGGCCGCCGTCGGCAAACCCGATCCGCTGCGCACCGAGATCGTCAAGGCTTTTGTCGTCCTGAAGCCGGATGAACAGGACAACGAAAACCTCGCAGCGGACATCAAGGACTTTGTCCGCGAACACCTGTCCGCCCATGAGTATCCGCGCGAGATCGAATTCGTCAGCTCACTGCCCATGACGACGACGGGAAAGGTCATCCGGCGCAAACTTCGCGAAATGGCGCGCGCGGAAGCGTCCTGACCAACTGGTCAGGACCTCACTTTCTTTCGGATATCGCGGGCCAGGCGCCGCAGCGTCTGTTCCAGTGCGAAATCCGCGGAACAGATCCTGTTCTTGAACGTGGCCGTGGAGCCGGACGACAGCAGCAGCAAACCGGTCTCCCGACGGCCGCGCCACAGCGGTTCGATCATGGAATGTCCGGGGATTGCAAGCGAGTCCGCCAGTTTGAACCCTTGCATGGCCAGGTTTTGCTGGAACGTGAAAAGGACGAGCTGAGCACCCGGCGAATACCGTGCGTAAGTCTCGTCAAAGGCAATTTTCCAGGCAAAGACGTGTCCGCCATCCACGAATGAAACCAGCGAGGCGATGAGCTTTTCGCCCACCCGCAATTCATCGATCCGCACATGCCCGGCGCTGCCCATCGCGGCGACTGTTTCCCGCGAAAAGTCCGCCGTCTGCGATTTGCTGGCAAGCGCCGTGTTCTCGCGCCCCTTCCATCCCGACGCTTCAAGGGCGAGAAACTGCTCGAAATGGGCTTGCAGACGATCCCCTTCGATCGTTTCGAGACTGACCGGCCCCTCGTCTTCGAGACGCCGTAGGAGGCGTTTCATTTCCTTTCGCCGCTTCCCCTTGAACGCGTCGTCGAACTGGGATTGCCCTTTTGCGCCGCAATCATGAGACGCCCTGTACGATCGTTCGACAACGGCAACATCGGCTTCCTCGAGATCCATCAGAAACCCGGCGGCCCTTGAGGCAAGCGGCAGATGAGGGAGTGCAAGAATTCCAGATTTTCCTGCGGCGGCCTGAAAAAACCGCTGCACGTGAATGGCACCGGCATCCGGGTGCAGCAGCGGTGTGCCGACCGGGCCGTAATCTGTTGTGAAGGTTGTGGGAACCGGAACAAGAAGACCCACCGGGCGCGACCGGATCGGGGCCGCCATCAGCCACTGGCCGGTAAGGCTGTCTGCCACCACCAGCAGCCTGACGCGCCCACGGCCCATATGGCTGAGGTATGGCCGGAGGAAAGACGGACCAAAAAACGGGTTCGGGTCTGCTGCGTCTTCGCTCAAGGCCTGCCAGGCAACCAGCGGCAGATCATCTTGCAGAGGATCCAGAAGGCGCGCATCCGCTTCGGACGGCCCACCGCTTTCAGAGGTCATCCGACGGCCTCCGGCCGGACAGCATAATCGGCAGCACGAATGTCGTGACGTTCAGCTTGCGCCTGGCGGCAATCGCAAGGGCCGTCGCCTCGAACAGGATCGCGCAACTCGTGGCGATCGCGGCACCTGCCAGCCCCAGCAGCGGAATGAGTATCAGGTTGAGCAGAACATTGACGACGAACGTTGCCGCATAGACCCCGGCACAGGTTTTCTGGTGGCCCGTCATCGACAACAGCGCATCAGCCGGACCGACCGAGGCACGTGCAAGCACGCCGATCATCAGAAGGGCGATGAGCGGATAGCCGTCTTCGAAGCCGCTGCCGAAGAGGCGAAGCAGCAAAGGTGCAACAAGTAATAGGGCGAGCCCTGCGGCCAGCGAAGGCCAGAATGTCCAAAGCGTCGCCTGTCTCGTATAGGCGGCAAGCCCGTCCCTGTCCTCGTTGTGCTTGTAGCTCGAAAACCGGTGTGCCGACGCCGCGCGCACTGCGAAGTAGACGAAGTGAACAAGCGCGAGCGTTTTTGAAGCCGCGAAATAGACCGCAACCTCGTCCGGACTCTGAAAGAAGCTCACCATGATCACGTCTGCGCTGGTGAGCAGCTGCAGGAAACCTTCCACCATCAGCATCGGCAACGAGATCGCGAGCCATGTTTTCAGGTCGGTCCTTGCCGGCCCCTTTGGGACTTTGCTGGGCAACCGTGCGCGCAGATGGACATACTGATAGGCGGCAACGAGAGATGTGGCGGCGACCGCAATAATTGCCGCCGTTGTGGCGGTCGCTGGCATCCCGGCGACACTGACCGCAACCAGCAGGAACAGAATTGCAAGCGGGCGCCAGATATATGTCGGCAGCATGGCAAGCGATGGCCAGTCGTGACTGCGTGCGATGCCGTCCTGAACCAGTCCGAAGGCAAAGAACGGCAGCGCCAGAAACACGATGACAAGCGGCTCGACATAGGTCGGCGCAATGAACGGACGGGCCAGGAAAACGCCGGTTATCGCCAGCGCGGCCGTGCCGACGCCGATCAGAAAGGCCGCCTGACGGCTTGCCGACAGAAACCCGCGCAACCCGTTGAGGTCACCGGTCTGCCGGTATTGAGGAATGAAGCGGCTTGCGGAGGTCGAGAACCCGCCGCAGGCCATGACCCCGAGAACAATCACGAACGTCCAGGCGACCGAATAAATGCCGTAGTCGTAGGCGCCCAGAAGCCGGGCCAGGACAATCTGGGAGAGGAAGGCAAGCCCCGCGCCCGCCACTCGAACGGCGAAAGTCGAAACGGCCATGCGTCCCGCAGCCGCTTTCTCGGAAGAAGCGCGTCCGGAACCGGCTGCAATCTGCTCGACGCCTTTCGCCAGGATCTGTATCCAGGCAGCGTCCTGAAAACGCTTCGTCCAGAAATTGGCGGTCGATCGCACGTAGAGGGCCCCTGAGATTTGTTTTCCGTATTTTTGCCACAAGGGCCTTAATTTTCCGTGGCTTTCGCTTGTCTTTTGCCGACCTTCATTCACAGCTGTGTGATGAATTTCAGTCCTTGTGGAGTGACGGAAACCGGCTGTGCCCAACCGGGTTCAGATCCGGATTGATCACACTTGGCCATACGGCGGGCAAATGAACCGGCTCGCACTCCAATCCGTGGTGCAATTGCAAGATTCAGATTTGTTTTCAATTCGTTAGCTACTAGACACAAATGTCTGTGCGATCCCAGCTTGACAGAACCGTCAAAATGAGAACAAATAGCGAACAAAGGAATCGCCGATCCGGGCAGGACAACATCAGACGATCGGCACTGGTTCTTTGTGCGCCCAGTTACTTTGCGGATTCAGAGGGTTGCCTCCCCTTCAATCCGCGACTTGATCCGGTCCCTGCATCGCCGCCAAGCGCAGGGGCCGGATTTTTTGTTGAGAGGCTCAAACCCTTCCGCCCGATTAAAATTAACCAAATTTAAAGACAATTTTATCGGTTTGCCCGGATCTCGTTGCACTGCGAATAGAGAAATCTTATAAGGCTCAAAGATTTATTTATATGTGTTAGGCAATCTGCATCGAACGCCACATCCACCGCAAGAAATGGTCGGGTTCGCTGCGGTCAGCAAAGGAAAACGACAATGCTCAAGGAACTCGCATTCGCGTCATTTGCGAGCGCTGCGCTCCTCGTCTCGGGCGCGGCCAGCGCGATGATCATCAACGGTGATTTCGAAGACGTCACGACCATGGACCCCACTGGTCTCGTCAACGGCAACAAGTTGTCGAACCTGGCGACGACTGGATCCTCATGGGATGTGTTCAGCGAGATCAGCGGGTGGAAGACTACAAATGGCGCCGGCATCGAAGTGCAGACCAACCGCACGCTGGGTTCCATCGATGCGCATTCTGGTCAGCACTACATTGAGCTTGATAGCCATCCACGCGCCAATTCGAACTCCACCATGTCTCAGGACGTATCGCTCGGAGTTGGCAGTTACGAACTGTCTTTCTGGTATAGCCCGCGGAACAACGATGCATCCTCGAATGGCATCGAGTATTCGGTTGGTGGCTTGCTTCTGGATTCCATTACCGGACCGAGCGCATCACCACTGACCGCGGTTGGAACGTGGACACTGGTCAAGGCATTGTTCAAGGTTGAGACTGCCGGCGACTACACGCTTTCCTTTGCAGCAACCGGAAAACAGAACACACTGGGCGGGTTCGTCGATACGGTGAACATTACCGCAGTTCCGATCCCGGCAGCCGGTTTCTTGCTTCCGGTCGGGCTCGGTTTGCTCGGCTACGCATCCCGTCGCCGCAAAGCCGCCTGATACCTGCAGGTCTTTTGCTTAAAGAAAATGCGGCCCTTTGAGGCCGCATTTTTTCTTGTTTGCGTGAGCCCGTTTCTAAGCCCGCACTATCGCTTCAGGCAAACTGGCGCCAGAACTGGTAGGACCGGTCCAGCCTGTTCAGCCGCTTGCTTTTTTCGCAAGGGTCAAGATCCTTCCTGTCCATTAGTATTTCGATCTCTTTTCTGAGTTCATCCATGTGCCTGGTTGCGTATCTCAACATTTCAACATCCTCCACTCAGGTGTTCGTCGTTACCCAAGAAGGTGTTACGTAATCGGAAGATATTCAAATTAAGTATTTTTAAGAAACTGCGCTAAACTCTTAAGTTGCATTACTTTTTCCGATTTAATTAATTGACATTCGCGACAGTGGCAACGGATGTTCCTATCTGTTTTCTGCAAGTCTCGGTGCGAGATCGGCGAACAGGTCCGGTCGGCCCTGAACCTTAGCGATCAGCATTGCGCCCTCGAGCTGTGCGAGGATTGCCAGACTTTGTCTGCTCAGCTCGTCTTCCGAAATGTCTGCGCCCCAATCCGATTGTCTCAGTCCCTTTTTCAGCCAGGCGCCGGTCCGGTCAAAGAACGTTTTCGCTTCGCTCACCACGGCATCCGGCAGACCGGAGGATTCCGCTGCAAGAATGCCGCAAAGGCACATCTGTCCATCCTGGCCCAGGGACCGCTCGAACGCCCGATGCAACTGCAAGATCAGCGCCTCGGCCGGCCTCACCGGTTCCACCGGATCGCCAAGCAGGTCCAGAAAACGATCCGTGTATCGTCTGGCCACCTTCGCACCCAGATCGGCCTTGGTTGGAAAGTAATAGTGCACGCTTGAACTCTTCACACCGACGCCGGATGCAATGTCGCGAAAGCTGAACCCGTTGTAACCGTTTTGCCGGATGAGTATCTCCGCAAGATCGAGGATCTTTTCTTCTGTATCAGCGATGGATGCACGCACGGATCGATCTCCTAATCTATCGACTGATAGATAGGCCTTGACATGGGAAAGCGCAACACCGATATCTCATTCATCGAATCTACCTACTGATAGATAGATAAATTGACTTAACCGAAAAATGGAGACTGACTGTGACAAAAAGCATCGCGATCATTCAGGGCGGCACCTCCGGCATGGGCCTTGCGACCGCCCACCGCCTCGCGGCCCGAGGCATACCGCTTGTTCTAATCGGACGCACCCCGGACAAGCTCTCGTCCGCGCGTTCCGAGCTGGAAACACGCCATCAGGCAACGGTCGATACCTGGCAGGCGGATGTGACCCGTCCGGAAGATGTCGCGGAACTGGTCGACAGGATCTCAAACCTGGACCGGCCGCTTGGCTATCTGGTCAATGCCGCGGGCTACTTCAGTCCGAAACCGTTTCTGGATCACACGGGCGACGACTTCGACCTCTATCACGCCTTCAACCGTGGAACCTTCCTGATCACGCAAGCCGCGACCCGGAAAATGTCTGAATCGGGCAAGGGGTCCGTGGTGAACCTCGGGTCGATGTGGGCACACCAGGCGATCAAGGCGACGCCGTCATCGGCCTATTCGATGGCAAAGGCTGGCCTGCACGCCTTTACGCAACACCTTGCGATGGAACTGGGCGATCGGGGCATTCGCGTCAACGCGGTCGCACCTGCTGTTGTCGAAACACCGATCTACGGCGCTTTCATTCCGGAAGACCAGATTTCGGCAACGCTGAAACAGGGATTTGATGCCTTTCACCCCATCGGGCGCATCGGAACCGCGGAAGATGTCGCCTCGGCCGTCGACTTCCTGCTGTCGGACGAAGCCGGCTGGGTGACCGGTTCCATTTGGGATGTCGATGGCGGGGTCATGGCCGGCCGGAACTAGTCCGAGCATGCCGAAGGAGTTGCCGAGGCCGGCAACTCCCTCATTCAGGGAGGGCTTCCACGTAATACCAGCGGCCAGCCTTCTTCCGGAACCGGCTGAGTTCGCGGTGCGTATTCAATCTGCCGCCGGCAAGATACTTCGCCTCGAACAGTACGGTTCCGTCCCGATCGGTTTCGCGGCCCTTTTGAACCTCAAGGACCGTCAGGCCTGTCCAGTGGTTGTCCCGGGCCCATTGCGCAGTTGCCGTTTCGTCGAAACCATTCTGGTTCTTTGGCCACAGGGTTTCCTTCAGATAGGAAATGTTCAACAGGACATAGGCCGAATAGCGGGAGCGCATCAGTGCCGCCGCTGTCCCGGCGTTCGCCTTGCCGGAAAGAAAAGGACCGCAGCAGGCGGAAAGGCTTTTGCCGCTGCCGCATGGACACATGTCTGTTGTCATCAAGACCCCGCGTTTGCCGACCTTTCTCAGCCTGCCTATCACTTAGCAGACGAAACCGCTATCGTTAAGCATCTGAATTGTCTGAAGGTCTGGCGGCATGAAACTGGCCACGTTCAATATAGAGTCCTATGGAAGCGACCGTTTCGAGCCGGCCGGGTTAAGGCCGCGGATCGAGGCCCTGCGTCCAAGGCTCCTGGAGCTTGAGGCAGACATCCTGTGCCTTCAGGAAGTCAACGCCCAAAAGGTCAAGGGAGCATCGCAGCGTCAGTTTCTTGCACTCGACCTGCTGCTCGCCGGCACGCCTTACGAAACCTTTCACCGCGCGGCCAGCGAACGCGCGCCCGGGAAAGGACCGGGCGACAGGCACAATCTCGTCATCCTGTCCCGATACCCGATTTCGGCCCATGAAAGCCTGTTTCAGCTCCGCGCCAACGCCCCGCTCTGGCAGCCGTCAACGGCGGACCCCGCGTATGACACGCCGCAGCACGTCACGTTCGAACGGCCGATCCTGAAATCCGAAATCGACATTGGCGGCATGAAGCCGCTGCACCTGTTCGTGGTTCATTTGCGCGCACCGATCGCCGCGATGATCCGGGGCGGAAAGACCGCCGAGCGAACCTGGAAAAGCACGTCGGCCTGGGCGGAAGGCTACTTGCTCTCGGTCCTGAAACAGAGCGCACAGGCGCTGGAACTGCGCCTGGCGGTCGAAGCCCTGTTCGATCGGGATGAAAAGGCGCAAATCGTCCTGACGGGCGACTTCAATGCAACCGGTGAAACCGGCACGCTGCGCCTCTTGCGCGCGGACCCGGATGACACCGCCTCTCCTGATTGGACGCACCGCAGGTTGTTTCAACTGGACGCCTCGCTGCCGCTGCCTGACCGGCAAACGGTCATTCATCGCGGGAAAGGCCAGGCGCTCGACCACATCCTGGCGAGCGGCCCGATCACCGACCGAGTTGTCGACGTGCGGGTTTTCAACGCCGGCTTGCCGGACGAAGTGTTCGAAGCCGATGACGAGACCTATGCCGGTTCCTATCATGCAGCCATGCGCGCGCAATTCGACATCTGACACCGGCAAAGGGGTCGAATGCCGCTTCTGATCTGTCAGCTTCAGTCCGGCGAGAGCGAACTGATGTAGCTGGCCAGGTTCGCAATCTCGACATTGCCGAGTGTCATGTTCGGCATTTTCGGATGCGGGTCTTTCAGGAAGGTGGCGAGCGACGCCTGCGTCCAGTCAGGGTCCTTGGCGATATCATAGAAACTCGGCAACGAAACACTGGCTGCGCTCGGCTGATCGTCGGAAACCAGATGACAGGATGCGCACCATTGCAGCGCCAGCACCTTGCCGGTCGCCGGATCGGCGGCCTGTGCAGGCGTTGAGGCCATCTGCAGGATCAGCGCCAGGACCGCGCCACCAAACAAGACCCGCCGCTGCACTGTCACGACTGCAGGATTCTGATTGCTCGGACAACGGAACATGAAGGCCTCCTTGTAATTGCGCACCGACTCACACAAGTGAGAATGACGCGCCTCTCGGAAACCGCCTTGCGGTGGATCAATCCAGACTGAAACGCCTCAACTTAAACGTGATTCTGTGCTTTACTGCACGATCAGTTCCGGCACGGTCTCATCGAAATGACATGGGAGAATGAAATGGCTCGACACCTGAAAATCGCGATATGTGCTGCGGCGGCAGTGTTGACGCTGACCCCGGTCCACGCATTGGCGCAGACCGCACCGATCTATTCGCAAACGGATCTCTTCCATCCTGTCACCTCGCAAAACGGCATGGTTGCCAGCCAGGAAGCGGTCGCGACGTCGGTTGGCGTCGAGATCCTCAAGAAGGGCGGCAATGCGGTTGATGCCGCCATCGCAACCGGCTTCGCGCTTGCGGTCACCCTGCCGCGCGCGGGCAATCTCGGCGGCGGCGGCTTCATGATGATCCATATGGCCGACAGCGGCGAAACCCACGCCCTGGACTATCGGGAAAAAGCACCCGCCGGTGCTTTCAAGGACATGTTCCTCGGACCGGACGGCGAGCCAGACAAGCAAAAGTCCCGGTTTTCGGGTCTTGCGATCGGGGTTCCCGGAACAGTCGCCGGCTTCGCCGAGGCGTTCTCAAGGCACGGCAGCGGCAACGTGACCTGGCAGGAGCTTGTGGCCCCGGCGATAGAACTCGCCGGATCGGGCATCACCGTGACATCGAGCCTGTCGGATGCCCTGTCGGCAAGGGCCGAACGGCTGACCGGCGATCCGGCCACAGCCGCAATTTTCTTCAAGGCCGGCGGCGTTCCCTACCAGCCCGGCGAAACGCTGGTTCAGGCGGATCTGGCCGGAACGCTGGAGCTGATATCGGAAAAGGGTGCGGATGGGTTTTACAAGGGGGATGTGGCTGAAAAAATTGCCGCCAAGGTGCAGGCGGCAGGCGGCAGCATGACCATCGAAGACCTTGCCGGCTACCAGCCCGTCTGGCGTGAACCGGTTACAGGTTCCTATCGCGGCTACGAGATTGCCTCCATGCCGCCACCGTCGTCCGGTGGCGTTCACATCGTCCAGATCCTGAACATCCTCGAAAACTTCCCCATGAACGAGTTCGGCCCGAATTCCGCCGATGCGATCCACGCAATGTCGGAGGCGATGCGCCTTGCCTATGCGGACCGGTCCAAATATCTGGGCGATCCGGACTATGTCAGCGTGCCTGTTTCCGGACTGACATCCCCCGACTATGCCGCGGAGCTGACCGAAACCATCAAGATGGACGCGGCACGGCCGTCTGAAGACGTCAAGCCGGCAGACCCGCTCCCTTATGAGAGCAATGAAACCACGCATTACTCGGTTGTCGACAAGGAGGGCAACGCGGTTTCAAATACCTATACGCTGAATTTCTCATACGGCTCCGGCCTCACCGCCGACGGCACCGGCGTTCTTCTGAACAACGAACTGGACGACTTTTCCGCCAAGCCCGGTGTCCCGAATGCCTACGGGCTGATCGGCGGCACGGCCAATGCGGTCGAGGCCGGCAAGCGGCCGCTGTCCTCAATGAGCCCGACGCTGGTCTTCAAGGATGGCGCTTTTCATCTGGCCACCGGCTCGCCGGGCGGCAGCCGCATTATCACGACCACGCTGCAGATCATTCTCAATATCGTCGATCACCAGATGAATATTGCCGAGGCCACGGTCGCGCCGCGCATCCACAACCAGTGGCTCCCCGACGAGATCCGCATCGAGGAAGGCATCTCGCCGGACACGGTCAAGCTGCTTGAGGACAGGGGCCACAAGGTCGTGGTCAAGAACGCCATGGGTTCGACCCAGTCGATCATGAGCGTCGATGGCGTCCTTGCCGGTTTCTCGGACCCGCGCCGCAAGGGCGCTCTGACGCAGGGCTACTGAGTTTTCGGAGGAAACTGCCTGTTCAGCGTGCTCTGGCTGTCGAGATCCCGCAGATGGTGGAAAAAGCTCTCCGCCGCGACCGCGAGGAAAGACACCAGCAGCACGCCGATATAGGTGGAATGCTCCAGCAACTCTGCACGGTCGCCGACAATGACATCAAAGATCGTGAAGCCCAGAAAGACCGCGATCGACACGGTGATCGCAAGGTCGGTGCGATAGGCAACGCCCGGTTTGCCCTGGACCAGGCGCAAACCGGCCCAGACGAAAAACCCGGCTGCCGCGAACTCGACGATCCCGGCAAAGATCAGCGTCGCCTGCACGAAAGCCGGATCCAGGGCAAGCCTGTCGAAATACATGGTGAACTTCTCAACCCGGTGGTTGCCCCACCAGTGCAGGAAAACGATGTCCTGGCGCGCAAAGAACTTGTCGAGCCCGTTCAAGAGCCAGAAGAAGAACCAGAAGACGATGACGACGGCGGTGATCGGTTGGCGAAGTGCGTGCATGGCAGTTTCCGTTTCCTGAGGGTCCGGATTGCGCGCAATCTATCAGCATGCGGTTGAAGAAGAGTTAGCGTTCACGTTTGCGTGAGCGGACCGAACGCCTTTGCCACCATGGAGGCGAACCGTTTGTCGAGCCGTATCCTGTCCTCGGCGGTCATGTGCGGCCAGACGATCTGACTGCCGACATAGGCGGCGTATTCCAGCTGGGCGATTTCCCTTGCAAGCTCGGGTGCCAGACCGGCATCGCGGTAAAGGCCGACGACAAACTCCGTTCTGACCTCGTCGACCTCCTGAACGACTTTCCGCGCGATGTCGTTGGATTGAGCAAACTGGCGCACGGCCCGTTCCAGATCCTGATCGAGCATATTGGCAATATCGGAAAGGGTCTGGGCGCGTTTATCCTGCGGTTGCCGCATGATCGCATCGGCCACATCCAGCGTGTTGCGCTGTTTCCACGCCAGGAACAGCGCCTCCAGAAAGGCGCCGTGGTCCTGGAAGTGGTGATAGAAGGACCCGCGTGTCCGGCTTGCGGCCGCGCACATGGCATCGACCGTCAGCGCGGCACCGCCGTCCCGGGCAAGATGCTCCAGACCCAGATCAAGCCAGTCCTTTTTCACAAATCGCTTGCGAGATCCCATCAAACTCCACCGGCAATGCCCAACAGCGCGATTGGCAGGAAGAGCCAACCTTGCGGCATTGCCTTGTAGGATTGTTTCTTCAACGGGGGAAGCGCCAATCCGAGGAAGCAGAAGGCAAGCGCAAGACCTGTCGCCATCCATCCGAGTTCCCAGCTTTGCGGAAAGAACGCCGCAAGCGCATACATCAACGCCATGGCTGCGAGAACGATCGTGGCGATATGCCAGCAATAGTAACTCACATATTTCGGTACGGGTTTCAGATCCGGTGCACTGAGCAGCGGTCCGGCAATTTCCCGTCCTCCGAGAAACGTATGTATCAGAAACGTCAGTCCCGAGAGGACGCCCGCAATCATGAGAAGCACATTCATATCAATCTCCAAAACATACCATATAGTATGGTTTGTTTATCTGCATATCGCGCACAAAGCCATGCGGCGCGCGGTCACACGGTACGGCACCTCGATCCAAGCTCCTGAGCGCTTGCAGATTGACACTCAAAAAGTGGCATGTTAGCGCTATTCAAAGCGCTTTGAAGAGTGAGCGCCCTTCCTGAAATATCGACTGAACCTGGAGAAACGGCCATGCCGATCAGAACCCTGGTCTGGGGCGAGAACGTCCATGAGCAGCACAATGCAATCGTCGCCCGGACCTATCCGGATGGCATGCATCAATGTATCGCCGATGCGCTGAATGCCGACCCTGAGATCAACGCGGCGACAGCAACCCTGCAGGATCCCGAACACGGTCTGACCGAGGAGCGCCTTGCTGACACCGATGTCCTGGTCTGGTGGGGTCACGCCGCCCATGGCGACGTTGCCGACCACGTTGTCGACCGGGTCTGCGACGCGGTCTGGTCGGGCATGGGCATGATGTTCCTGCACTCGGCCCATTTCGCCAAACCGTTCAAACGGCTGATGGGCAGCCCCTGCAACCTGACATGGCGCGAGGCGGGCGAGCGCGAGCGTCTCTGGGTCACCAGCCGCAATCACCCGATTACCAGAGGCCTGCCGGACAGTTTCGAACTGGAAATGGAGGAAATGTACGGTGAACCTTTCGGCGTGCCGGAACCGCTGGAAACCGTGTTCATCAGCTGGTTCCAGGGCGGTGAGGTTTTCCGCTCCGGCCTGACCTACAAACGCGGTGCCGGCAATATCTTCTATTTCCGGCCCGGGCACGAAACCTACCCGACCTATCACGACGCGACCGTCCAGACCGTTCTGAAGAACGGCGTCAAATGGGCCTTCAACCCGATGGCGCGCGTTGCGGATCCCAATGCCGCACCGAACGTGCCGGTTGATGCCGCGCCGGAAAAGATCGAGGAACGCGGCCCGAAGCTTCACGCCGACGGCGAAGAAGGCTTCCGCTGAGCGGACTATTCAATGACCCGGTGTGCAGCACCGGGTCCCGTTTCACCGCAGGACGGAGTTTCCCATGTCCTCACTTGATCGCCCGATCCGCCTTCTCATTCTGGGAACGGGCAACATGGCCGGAAATCACGCCGCCGCCTTTCAGAAAAACCCGGCCGTGGAGATCGTCGCGGGCGTCGACCGCCGTCCGGATATGCTCACCGCATTCTGTGATCGCTACGCGATCCCGCACCGGTTCGAAGATCTTGGAGACGCAATTGCCTGGGGCGAGTTCGATGCCGTCTCGAACGTGACCCCGGACGCCGCTCACCATCCGACAACAATGCAACTGCTCCATGCCGGCAAGCATGTTCTGTGTGAAAAGCCGCTCGCGACAAATGTTGCCGACGCTGCCGAAATGACCGCGCTGGCGCAGCAAAGAGGCGTTGTCGGCATGGTCAACCTGAGCTACCGGGACGTCGCCGTTCTGCAGAAGGCAGCGCAACTGGTCGCCGAAGGTGAGATCGGCGCGCTCAGGCATTTCGAGGCGTCTTATCTGCAAAGCTGGCTCACCCAGCCGGCCTGGGGCGACTGGCGCACCGAAAGTCAGTGGCTGTGGCGCCTGTCGAGCGAACATGGATCGAAGGGCGTGCTCGGCGATGTCGGCATTCACATCCTGGATTTCGCCACCTTTGCCGCCCAGAGCGAGGTTTCGGAACTGTCCTGCCGCCTGAAGACCTTCGACAAGGCGGACGGCAACCGTATCGGCGAGTACCCGCTCGATGCCAATGACAGTTTTACCATGCAGGCGGAACTTGAAAACGGGGCGCTTGGGACGATCACCGCAACCCGCTTTGCCTCCGGCCACCTCAACGATCTGCGCCTGCGCCTTTATGGCGACAAGGGCGGTCTGGAGGTTCTGTTTGAAAAACGCGCCGAGAGCCTGCGGATTTGCCGGGGTGCGGATCTGACCGAAGGCCGCTGGCAGGAGGTCGATGCCGGGCCGGTTCCAACCGTCTACGAACGGTTCGTCGATGCCATCCTGGACAAGGTTAAACCGGAACCGGATTTTGCCCACGGCGCACGCCTCCAGGCGGCGCTCGACACGGCCGAACTGTCGGACGCACAAAACGGCCCGTTCCTGAAAGTCGGGCCTTGAGGCTAGAGCTGAGTTGAATGAACTGCGGCGGAGCCTGAGGGGCTCCGCCGCGTGAAGTGGGTACTACAGCAAGGCAACATCACCAGAAGACTGCAAAGTCCGCCGTCCCTCCATGCAATGTATGCATAAGCTATCGCAGTCTCCCTGATACTTCGTTCAGGCCACGGCAGCGTTTTGCATCAAATTTTACGGGACCCGTTGTCCTGCGCCCCAACGGAGCGCATGTTTGCGCGGATATTGATCTGAAAACGTGTTATCTTTCAATATGTTGTTTTATGAATCGCTTGCACGGCCCGGCCACAACCTCTTCTGAAATTTCCGGTCGAAATCGGTCGATTGTCCCTGTTTCAGGCAGACCAGAACGTGTCGCTCTCTTCAGGCAGTGCCTCAACCATCCAGATCCTGCCTATCTGCTGGCCGCGTATGGTCATGAGATAGGCCGCGAAGTTATGCAATTGCAAACCCTTGCGCGCGGCCTTGACCTCGATCATCACCAGCACCTGGTTCTCATCGACGTCGGCAATCTGGGTGATCTTCAGTCTCGGTTTCACGGTCGCGATATCGAGCTGCGCGATGAGGCCCATGTAGGCCTCCCGGCCCTTTACCTGCTTCGTGCTGCCATCCCTCTGCGTCACCTCGGCCACAAGCGCATCGGCAAGACAGGAAGCCATGGTCTCAAGGTCGGCCGCGTTGAACGCATCGACAAAGGTCCGCACAACGCGGCTGTTTCTGGATTGCGGTGACATCGATACCCCTCCGGCCTCATTTCGCGGTAGGATCAGGAAAAGGCAAATGGTTCGCGAAACCGTTTCCCAGGTCAGGATATCATGCCGCAGCGTCGAAGAGGCCACCGAACAGACGTCAAGAGGACCGCTCCATGCCCGGAAGATCAATTGTTGCAAGGTGGAAAGCTCCGGCAGCCGCACTGATAGGCGCCGGTCTATGTGCAGGAATGGAAACAGCCGAGGCACAGGATATTGCCGAGAGGTTCGCAGATGGGGTTTGCTATGCTCGGACCTATTCGGCGGATCACCTTGCCGAACACCCCGGACAGAAGGTTGCACGCATCTGGTTCACCGCCGATCCGGACATGCGCCCGGACGGCTATGCGGCCGTGTTGAAATTTGCGTTCACGCTCCGGGACGGACGGTTTTACCAGAGCTTCGCCTATTGCCGCGCCGACGGCTTTTGCGGGACGGAAGGCGATGGCGGGCGTATCCAGTTGACCGGCCGTGGCCAGAACCTGCGCATGTCGATCGTCGATTACCTGATTGTCGAAGGCGATGATTTCTCACCGGATCTCATGCAAAGTGAC
Organism: Roseibium sp. MMSF_3412; assembly: GCF_030733265.1. GTDB lineage: Bacteria > Pseudomonadota > Alphaproteobacteria > Rhizobiales > Stappiaceae > Roseibium. The sequence goes on from NZ_JASHJI010000003.1 coordinate 162,823, forward strand.
GACCGCGTCTTTCTGCTTTACCCCGGTCCTGCGTCGGCGTGCGGCTAGCCGTCAGGCGCAAAAAACCGAATGCCGTTCAACCTACACCCCCACAAACGTGTCGTAGTGCCGTTCCCCGAGCGTGGGCTCAAAGACGGGTCCGTGAAAACGATCACTTGCGGGAGACCCGGGCGCGCCTTGCAGGGCACCCACATTCAGGCCGCCAGGCGAAGACCATACGCCTGAGGGGAGCTGGATACTGAACGCTATGGACGTGTCTCTTGCCGGGCTGTCAGGCCCAAGTTCGAATTCCTGAAGTGCGTGTCCCGTGCCAACGAAACCGGGACCTTCGTCATTGGTGTGGTCCCCAAGCGGATATCCGGCAGCGATAACCTCCTCCGCAAAGGACGGGAATTCAACCACGTCTCCGTCGAAATCGATGTTCCACCGCTCCCAGCTGGACGTGAATCGCTTTTCGTATTCCGCTTCATGAACCTTGCCGAAAAACCCGTTTGTCCTGGGCGTGTCCGTTTTTGCAGGCGCATAGGCAATGGCGTTGTTCCTGTGGCTGAGCCCCGGCAGGAGCCCCTTCTTGATGTAGCTGGACCGGGTAATGAAACTGTTGTGAAAAACGTAGAGACCGGCAAAGGGCCCCTTCGCCCGCTCAACCTTCTTGATCGGCTTGAAGACTGCACCGCCCCTGTTTTCGTCCTTGTCACCCTGAAACGGGTCCGACCCCTGTTGCGTCCGGAAAGACCCCGTGTTGGAAAAGATGTACATCGGCCCGCGGGTCTCGCACTCGATCGAAAACCACTTGTGAACGTCGATCATGTCGTTGTGGTGAAACCACCAGTTCGCCGCACCGTCCTCCGGTTCGAACACATTGTCCCGGATCTGCTCGAACCTGTTGTGATGTATGTGAAAGTCACGGTTGAGTTCGGCCTGGGCCGAGGTGTTGAACCCGTGGATCGCGTTGAACGCCGCCTTGATCATGCAATTCCGGATCGTGACGCCACCGGAAATTTCATTGGACCGGAAGAAATCGCCATCGAACAGGCGGTAGTCTTTTTCCAGGTCAACTTTTTCACCATGCACACGAGACCACGGGATCCGGTGCCAGAGGCGGTCGGGAACGGTGTCCTGGGTCCATGTGCAATTCTCGATGAGGATGTCCCGCGTGACCGCCCCCAGCGCGCCGATGCAGAAGGTGGCGTCTTCAAAGGCGCAGTCCTTTATGCTGATATCCGCCGCGGACTCGATGAAAATATGTGTCGGCCAGGACTTTGAAAATGCCAGGCCGCGCACGGTCACATGCTGACACCGGTAGATACGCAGGCTTGCGTCATCGATCCAGGGATAAAGGCCCGGAAAGTCGTATCCGATCTCGAGCGCATGCTGTGCCAGGCGGTTGGACGGACGGCGAAACGCGTCTGAGCTCACGCCCCGGCTGATCATGCACTCCATGGGATCGACACCGGGCGCAGGCTCGATCACGATCGGCCGGCCATCTGCGCCGCACCGGCGGCTGATCGTGTAGACACCGTCATAGGTTCCCGGCATCAGGTGCACCCTGTCGCCGGCAGATACCCGGTCGAGAACAGCCTGAAATGTCTCTGGCGATACTGGAAAGTCGGTCACGTCAGTGGTCCAATCGAAACGGGTCTTGCAAAACGGGCTTCATCTACGCACACGCGAGCGTCTTACGTAAAGTCAGCTTATGTACGCATAGTTGCAAAGTAAAACGCGCGCTTCACGAAGGGACCGCTGCGGACGAAGCTGGCGCCTGATCTTGAGCAAACAGTGCCCGCAGGCGGCGTTCTTGCACGGCTCGTTGATAGAGCTCACAAGAAAGCTGGGAATGCCATCGTTGCCGGGCGGGATATTCCCAGAAGCGCCAGGATCGTCGGAGCAACGCTGCGCTGGTCCAGGATCTCCGCGGGCTCGGCCTTCACACTGCCGGCAAAGGACAGGAACGGCACATGACGCAAACACGCTGCGTCGCCGCCGTGATTGCCGTCCTCGTCCATCCCGTGATCTGAGGTCACCAGCACATGATATCCGCGGTCGAGCAGCCGAGGAATGAGCTGCGCCAATGCCGCATCCACCTTTTCGGCTTGCCGGAAATAGGCCCGGCCAAGGCCGGTATGCGCGTGACCGAGGGTGTCGCAGCTCGACGTATGCAGAAGCAGGTATTCGGGCACGTGCCGGTCGGCGATCAGCCACGCCTGCGCGCACAGATCGATTTCCGCCGGCTGGACACTGTTTTCGGCATCGTACCCGTCCATGCTGTAGTAGCGCGCATAGGCGATCGGGGCATTCGGGTCGGTGATCTCGGCGTGAGAAAAGGCGTCGAACGGCGTGCCGCCGAAAAGCGTATGAAAATAGCAGTGCCCGACAACGCCGCACCGCCCTCCGGCCGCTTTCACCTGCGAAAACACACTCGGGTCCGAGGATGGGCGCAAGCCCTTGTTGTCCATCAACCCATGATCCTTTGGTGCACGGCCTGTATGAAGCGTTTCGTAGAGCGGTGCGGAAATCGTCGGCAGACAGGCGCGCATCGTGCGGATCTGTGCGTCGCCTCCGGCAACGGCGGACATCAGGTAGTGGCAGGCCGCACGCGCGGTATCGTCACGCAATCCGTCGATCACGATCAGGCAAACCTTGGTCATGACGGACACCCCGGCCTTTAGCGAAGCTCGGACTTGCCGGTCTCGCGACCCACGTGGAGGTCGACGAGACGCTGCACTCTGGGCGCAAAATGCCGGAAGTCAGGCGTTTCCATGCCTGCCACCTTGCCCGCCTCATCCAGATACCGTACGGCGATGATCTCCCTGAGATTGGGGTTCTTCTCGAATTCGGCGACTTCCTCGGCGCTCATTGGCCCGCCTTGCAGGTTCAGCGAATGAACGGACGCTTCGGAAAGCCTTTCAAAATAGGAGGGCTTGGTTGCGCACAAATAGCGTTTTGCCGCGACATGGTAACGGCAGCAATCCGTCACGACGCTTGGAAAGAACCGTTCGAGGATCTCGGCGCCGGCATCCTCATGGTGCCGGTCTTCGGTGTCTTCCATCGTGAAGGTGCCGAATTCGGAGGTGAAATGCCCGATATCATGCAACAGTGCACCGACGATGATCTCGTCGGCTTGCCCGTTCCGTTCGGCAATGGTCGCGCCCTGCAGCATGTGTTCGCCCATGGTCACGGGTTCACCCAGATATTCTTCCGATCCCCGGCGTTCGAAAATCGAGGCGAGAAACTCCACGATTGTATCTGCGGTGAGGTCCCGCGCCGGTCCGGTCATTCCGCGGCCTCCGGTGAGATCCGGCGTAGTGCGTCGCGGGTCGAGCGGAGCCCGTCCTTGTCGGCGTAACAGCCCTGGAGCCAGCGTTTTCCCGCACCCGAATAGGCCTTCCTGGCGTGCAGCACGCGCGTGTTGTCCACCACGAAGGCCTCGCCCGGATCGAGGCGGAACACCACCTCCATCGCAGGGTCGTCGATGATCTCACCGAAGCGTCGATAGGCGGCATACCAGAGATCCATCCGCTCAAAAGGCACATCGGTTACGGCCGCAAGTGACCGGTTGTTGAAGCGCACGCCGATCAGCTCGCCATCGGGAGCCAGGTCGATAAGCGGGCGGCGGGACGTCAGGCAGACGCCATCCTCGCCTGCATATTCGAACCGTGCACAATGGCTGGCGAGCACGTCGAAATAGTCCGGATTTTCTTCCTTGAGACGGCGCGCACAGGCAAAGCCGTCGACAACCATGTTCTCACCGCCGGCCGCCGAGCTTTCCAGGCAGTAAAGCACCTGTATCGTGGGAACCGGGTCGCGGTATGGATTGTCGGTATGGGCCTGCAGTCCGAGGCCGGTATAGGCCAGATTGGTGGGGTTTACTTCCGTGCGGACCTCGAACAGCCTGCCGTAGTTGGTTTCGCGGACGTAGCCGAACAGATCGACGACCTTGAACAGCGCCCCTTCCTCGACCGGCCCGCCTTCAACCTTGCCGAAGCCATAACGCACAACCTGTTCGATCCAGTCCTGAAATGCTGCACCGCGCCGGACAAGCATCGGGTAGTGTCCGGTCGGAACATGCTGCTGCAACGTTGCATCCCAGGGTGAGAGTTCTTCCGGAACCCACCCGCGCACCGGCTGGTCCGGTGCGTCATAGCTATGGGCGTCAAGCCAGGCCAGGCTGAAGGCGATGGTTCTTTGTTCCGGCGCGAAGGTCACGTTCAGGATATCGCCGTCCACAACGGCGGCGACAATCCGCGTGTCAGCGGGTATGTCACGCAGGGCAATCAGACGCTGACCGTTGCCTGCCGCGCGCGTGCCGGGGTCCTGCGCATTGTCCCGGAGCCAGATGGCATGATAGCGGGCTGAGCCCTTATCGGAATGAAGCGTCAGGACTTTACCGTCCTGACTGAGTGTCGTCTGCATGGCGTCTCCCTCACGGCCGGCACAACGGATAAGCACCTCCCATTTGAGCGAAAAAGGTATATAAACTCAAATCATAAAAAACCTGACTGAGCAGCGCTTTTGCTAATGGATGAATCACTCTACAAACTCCCGCCGCTGGAGTGGGTCCGAGCCTTCGAGGCTGCCGCGCGCCTTGGCAGTTTCACCGCAGCCGCGGCCGAGACCGGCCTGACCCAGCCGGCCGTCAGCCAGCGGATCGGGCAGCTGGAAAAACACCTCGGCACGCAATTGTTCCTGCGCCGGGCACGCACGATCTCATTGACGGTCGACGGCGAAACCTGGCTGCCCCACGTCCAGGCGGCGTTGCGCACCTTGAGTGAAAGCGCGGAAATGCTGTTTGCGAGCCAGCGGCTTCGCCTCACGATCTCCGCGAGCCAATCCGTGATTTCCATGTGGTTGGCCCCTCGGCTGGCCCGTGCCTGCGCGGCAACCGGCGCGCAGATTTCCGTGCAGTCTTACATTCTGGGCGGGCAGACCGCGACGACGGACACCACCATCCAGATCAGGTACGGCTCCGGGGGCTGGCCGCATCATTTCCAGCTCCCGCTCTACCAGGAGGCGCTTGCTCCCGTCTGCGCGCCGGAGCTGGCATCTGAAGACTGGACGGCGCTTCCGCGCATTGCCTGCACCGGCCCGCGTCCCGACTGGGGTCAATTTTCAGAACGCTTTGCCGTCCCCTCCACGCCGATACCCCGGATCAGGGTGGACACGCTGCATGGAGCCATCGCGGCCGCGAAAGCTGGACAGGGCGTCGCCCTCGGATCGCTGGCGCTTTGCGCCGAAGACCTGCGCAACGGCACGTTGATCCAACTCGGAAAAGACGTCTATGAGCACAACGAGACTTACTGGTTGCTCGCCTCGCGGAACGCGATCGGTGGGCGGCAATGGGAGGCGCTGTCGTCCGAGCTGGTTTCACTGTGATCATCGGCGTAGCAGGCGTGGCCAACATGACCCCTACCTTAGAACACGAGGTTCATGACCACCAGCGACACGACAAGAAAGAGGATGGTCATGATGCCGCCGCTCTTGATGAAGTCCGTCACCTTGTAGCCGGCCGGCCCCATGATCAGCGCGTTGACCTGGTGGGTCGGGATCAGGAAGGAATTTGACGTTGAAATCGCCACGGTGAGCGCAAAGATGGCCGGATCGCCGCCGGCAGCCACGGCAATGGAGACCGCGAGCGGCACCAGAAGGACCGTCGCGCCGACATTGGACATGATCAGCGTGAACACGGTGGCCAGAACAGCAAGCCCCGCCTGCAGCAACCACACCGGCCAGCCGTGCAAGAGCAGCAGGATCTGCTGCGCGATCCACTCGGCGGTGCCGGACGTCTGCACCGCCTGGCCCAGGGGGATGAGGCTGGCCAAAAGAAAGACCGTGCTCCAGCTCACGGCCTCGTAGGCGTCATCGATATCGAGCACCCCGGTGAGGATCATCCCGGCCGCCCCGGTGAGGAGGCACAGGGACAGGCGCAGATCCGTGAGCAGGATAAGGGACAGGGAAACAAGGAAGAAAAACAGGGCCCACACCACCTTCTTGGGGCGGAGTTCCTCGTGCGGGAAATCGGTCGTGACGACCACGAAGTCGCGGTTTTGAGTCAGTCTCGTCAGCGCTTCCCAGGTCGTCAGAATTACGATTGTGTCCCCGGCGCGGAAAGGAACCTCTGCGATCTGGGTCGGTTCATGATCTTCCGTCGACACCAGGCTCAACGTTTCCTCGCCCCGGTGGATCGCCAGCATGCTCGCCCCGTAGGTTTTTCGGAAGACGACATCATGGGCGCACTTGCCGATAATCGATGACCCCGGCGTCACGACGATTTCGGCCACGCCGGACTTGGTCGGCGCATAGTCCTCGGCAAAGACATCCAGCTTGTCGTGGAGGATGAAATTCGCATCCTCGGCCATGTGCCGGACTTCCTTTGCGCGGCCGAGCACGGCCAGCCTGCAAGGTGTCGTGATCTTGGTCGTGATAACCGGCGCGAACCAGGTTTTGCCGTGGAAGGCGCTGCCGATGATGTAGACATGGTAGCGCTCGATGACGTCATCAAAGGTTTGCCCCTCAACGGGGTGTCCCGCCGGGATCGTGATCTCGAAGATGTCGGTCTTCAAACCATAGATCTTCTTGAGATACTCCTTCATCGGCTGCGCGCTGGTGGCATCGCCCGCTTCCTGTTCCCCCGGCAGGATCCACCGTCCGAAGATCATGAAATACAAAATGCCCGAGGCAACCAGGGCGACGCCGACCGGTGTGACCGAAAACAGGCTGAAGGTGCCCATTTGCGCCGTCTCCGGAAGCGACCGGTTGGCGGTCACGATCAGATCGTTCAGCAGGATCAGCGGCGAGGATCCGACCATTGTAAGCGTTCCGCCCAGGATCGCGCAGAAGCCCATCGGCATCAGCAAACGGCTGAGCGGCAGTTCCGTGCGCACCGAGATACGGCTGACTACGGGCAGGAACAGTGCCGCGGCACCGACATTCTGCATGAAGGAGGAAATGACACCGACCGTGCCCGAGACAATCGGAACAACCCGGGCTTCGGAACTGCCGCCATGTTTCAGGATAAGCGCCGCGACTTTGCTCATCAGGCCGGTCTTGTCGAGCCCGGCGCCGATGATCATGACGGCGATGATCGAAACGACGGCATTGGAAGCGAGCCCGTTGAACAACTTGCTGACATCCGCCAGCGAATGCAGACCGGGCATCTGACTGAGCAGGCCGAGCAGCACCATGACGAGAATGGCTGCGAAATCGATACGAACGATCTCCGAGACGAACAGTATGACCGTGAAAACGAGCAGACCCAGAACCACCATCATCGGGTAGGTTAGAGTGATTGCCTCCAACGTGCGCGCCCCCCGGCATCTTGTTATTGTCTGGCCGAAATGGATCGGCCCTTTTTTGCCTCAACCTCCGGACAAGCGTGTTCACCTGCCCGCAGCAGGCAGGCTAGCAAACTGAAAGACTGTAATCCATCCCGCGATGATCGTTTGCGGCGCGCTGTCTTCAACAACGAGCGAAGCGGTCCCGACCCCGCCCCCCGGGCACCGTTGCTAAGACGATCCCGCCAGGATCTTCGGCACCTTGTTCGGCCTGAGGCGATGGGCATCCGGCATGCCCTTGCCCAGAAGCGGGCGCAGATAGAGACGGAACTCGTCCGTCACATCGTGGCCGGAGGCGGTGATGAATTCATCGGGCATCGTCCGGGTCTTTCCGGCGACCTGCTCCAGCGGCACCAGTTCATAGTCGACGGAATAGTGGCCGGTGCGCTTGATCGTTACCGATCCGTCGCGATCGCCGAACATGCCGTATTGAACGGCCTTTTCGCCGACTTCGCGGGCTTCATTCTGATCAACATCGGACACGCAACCGACAAAACTGCGCTGGATATAGCCGAGCGTATCGCCGCGCACCCGTGTGATCTTCAGTTCCTGCTTGACCTTCTGCGTCAACAGGTCGGCCAGGGCTCCGGTTCCGGACAATTGCACATTGCCATGCGCATCGCGTTCGATCTCGCTGGCGAGCTTGGCAATGATCGGTGTTCCCGAGCCGTCATGAATGCCTTCGCTGACGGCAACGACACAGCGCCCGTGCCGGTCGTAGATGTCCTTGACGTCCCTGATGAACTTGTCGATCTCGAAAGTGCGTTCCGGCATGTAGATCAGGTGCGGACCATCATCGGAGAATTTCTTCCCCAGAGCCGAGGCGGCGGTGAGAAAGCCGGCATGGCGCCCCATGACGACACCGATATAGATGCCGGGGAGCGCCGCATTGTCCAGGTTGATGCCCATGAACGCCTGCGCCACGTAGCGCGCGGCGGAGGGAAAGCCGGGCGTGTGGTCATTCTCGACAAGGTCGTTGTCGATCGTCTTCGGAATGTGGATGCAGCGCATATTGTAGTCGGCCTTGCGCGCTTCTTCGTTCACGATTCGCACGGTATCGGAGGAATCGTTGCCGCCGGTGTAAAAGAAATAGCCGATCTGATGCGCGCGCAGGACCTTGAACAGTTCCTGGCAGTATTTCAGGTCCGGTTTGTCGCGCGTCGAACCAAGCGCTGAAGACGGCGTGTTGGCGACCATCTCCAGATTATGCGTGGTCTCCTGTGTCAGATCGTAAAAGTCCTCGTCGAGGATCCCACGCACGCCGTGAACAGCACCATAGATCAGCTCGACGGAGCGGAACTTGCGTGATTCCAGGACAGCCCCAACCATGGACTGGTTGATAACCGCCGTCGGACCGCCACCCTGAGCGACCAGTACCTTGCCATGAAACACAGAAATACCCTCCTGAATCTGTTCCTAGATAAGTGGCACCAACGATGGTCAAAGAACAAGCATCTTATTCGTCCAAAAGGCCGATCGTAAAAGTTTAACCGGACGGCGCGGCATTGACGCAACGACCCATGGACTGCGCGATTGCACCTGGTGCCGCCATCTGGTTCGGGCTGTCTGCCAGCTCCTCCAGGGCTGGTTTTCTTGGCAGGATCGCCAAATCGCGACTGCGGCCCATTGCAGGCTTTTGGAAATTACGAACATATGCGTTTGGTGAACAAAATTCGAAACACAACCAAGGGGCATCATGGACCAGACCATTGAGTCGAATTTACGCGGCATCGTCCTGATGGTCCTTTCCATGGCCGCGTTCGCGATGGCCGACACCCTGATCAAGCTGGTTTCGGGATCGGTCGCGCCGGCACAGATCATGTTTCTGATGATGGCCGGCGGCTCCTTCATGTTTTGCCTGATCGCCAAGCTGCAAGGTGCGCGGCTGATGGATCGCCGGATCTTCGCGCCGGTCTTTCTGGTTCGCTATCTCGCCGAGGTCGTCGCGATGGTCGGCATGGTCATGGCGCTGACGCTTGTGCCGCTTTCGACGGTCGGGGCCATCATCCAGGCAACGCCGTTGCTGGTTGCGCTGGGCGCTGTCGTGTTTCTCGGAGAAAAGGTAAGCTGGCGGCGCTGGAGCACGATCGTGCTCGGATTTGCCGGTGTTCTTCTGATCGTGCAGCCGGGTGCGGACGGATTTGATGCCCTCTCCCTTTGGGCAGTCTTGTCGATGATCGGACTGTCCGTGCGCGATCTGACGACACGCATGACCCCGCCCGACATGGCCTCCGCCAGCCTGGCAGCCTATTCGGCAATCGCCGCCCTGCCCTTTGCCATGGCGTGGATCGTGATGGATGGAGACACTTTTCTGCCTCCGGAGGCAGACTGGGTGTTCCTCATCTCGATCATCTTGCTTGGCTCGCTCGGATACCTGCTACTGACCGCATCCATCCGTTCGACCAGCCTGTCCGTCGTCGCCCCTTTCCGCTATGCGCGGCTCCTCTTCATGGTGATCCTCGGCATGGTGGTGTTCGGCGAACGCCCCGGAGTGTCGATGCTGGCCGGTACGGCCCTGATCGTGTTCTCGGGCCTTTACATGATGTGGCGCGAGCGCCTTGTGAAGCAGCAACCCCGGTAGCTGCAAACGGCGGGACCCGCAGCTCGCAGCCCAGGTATCATGCCCTTTCAGCACTGCCGGACCGGCAATCGCGTTCTTTACACAATTGTAAAGTCGGGCGCAGATGGGCGTAAACTACATCACCCATTTTCAGATCATCGAAAGGCGCGGTGCCTTTCCGAAACCTGGAGATGGAGAAGAAACATGGACAAGAAACTGATTTGTGGAACGGTCGCAGCTGGCATGCTTTTGGCAACAAGCGCGATTGGTGCCCATTCGGCACAGTCTGTCCCTGCGGCGGCAAATCTCGATATGACCAAAGCCATTGAGATCGCCCTTAAGGAGGTGCCGGGCACGGTTCAGGAAACCGAGCTGGAAAAAGAAAACGGCAAGCAGGTCTACGAGATCGAGATTCTGACCGCCGACGGACAGGAAATGGAAGTTGAAATCGACGCTGAAACCGGCGCGGTCCTGGAGATCGAGGCAGACGGCGACGACGACCATGATGACGACGACAAGTCGGCAGGCTAAAACATGTATCCCGTAAGAGGCTGCCGGCAACGGCGGCCTTTTTCACCGGACAAAAACGGCCTATGGAAAGACATGCGAATTTTGCTTCTTGAAGACGACCGGGAACTTGGACCATGGGTCGCCGGAGGACTGCGCGAAGAGGGCCATGTCGTCGATCATTTCACGGACGGCAAGGAAGCCCTCATCGCCTCCATGGGCCAGGACTACGACATTCTGATCCTCGACCGCATGGTTCCGGGTCTCGATGGTCTTGCGGTTCTGAAATCGCTCCGTGCCTCGAAAGACACCACGCCGGCTCTGTTCCTGACCGCCCTTGGCGAAGTCGATGCGCGCGTTGAAGGGTTTGAGGCCGGAGGCGACGACTATCTCACCAAGCCGTTTGCATTTGTCGAACTGTCGGCACGCGTCAACGCACTCGGGCGCAGGCGCGAAGGTGCAGCCTCTGAGACGAATGAGCTGACCGTGCTCAGGTTCGCGGATCTCAGCCTCGACCTTCTTGCCCGGCACTGCGAGCGCCAGGGCCAGACGATCGAGTTGATGGCCAAGGAATTCAAACTGCTGGAATATTTCATGCGCCGGCCCGGACGCCTTGTGACCCGCACCATGCTGCTGGAACAGGTCTGGGACATGAGCTTCGACCCCACCACCAGCGTTGTCGAGACCCATATCAGCCGCCTGCGCGCCAAGATCGACAAACCATTCGGCGACGAGTTGATCCGCACCAGACGGGGCGAAGGCTATGTCTTTGGCCGCTAAGCTGGCAGCACCCGTCCGCTGGCTCTTGCGCTCGTCGGCCCTGCGGCTGACGTTGCTTCTCTCAGGCCTTTTTGCCATCGGCATGGCCGTTGCCATCGTCGTCGCGCTGACCCTCGGCCGGGATGCCGTTCTGCAGCGGGTGGATACGTCTCTTGCCGGGCTCGCTGCCGCTGTTGCAGCCGATAGCGTTCAGGGAGACACGTTCTCGGTAATCATCCGGCCCGTTTCCGAACTTGGCGGCCTGCCCAGGGCCTTTGCTCGCGTTGCGGATCGGGGCGGCGGCACCGTCAGCCTCGACAAGGACTTCCGGCGCTCGGAAGAATGGCGCGTGCTGATCACTGAAGACAGCCGCGGCGCTCCGGTTCTGATCGCGGTTCCGCTGGATGACAGCCTCGACGCCCTTGAGCTGCTTGGAAACATTTTATGGACCACGGCAGGCGTTGTCCTGGCTGTGGCGCTCGCGATCGGCCTTGGCGCGGGATACCTCGCCCAGCGGCGCCTGAAACGGATAAACGAAGCGCTGATCCGGCTGGCCGAAGGCGACCTGAAGGCGCGCACGGGCAACCGCAGGTCTTCCGACGACCTTGATGATCTGGCGCGCCGCCTCGACAGGACGGCAGACGAACTTGAGCGGCTGGTCAGCCAGACCCGCCATCTCAGCGCAAGCATCGCCCATGACCTCAGGACGCCGCTCGCCCGCCTACGCGCCCGGCTGGAAATGATGCCGGACGGGGAAGAACGCGGTGCCGCCCTGGAAGAAGCCGAACGGCTGTCGGGCATTTTCGACACCATCATGCGGATTGCCAGGATCGAGGCCGGTGTCGGTACGGACGGGTTCAAGCCGGTTGCGTTGGGCGATCTTCTGGAAGAGGTCGCCAGCATCTATGAGGCCGTGATCGAAGACGGCGGCAAGCAACTTGATGTGTCCGTCAAATCACCCGAAACGGTCCTCGCAGACCGTCAGATGCTGGTTCAGGCCCTGGCGAACCTCATTCAGAATGCGCTGGTCCACGGCGGCAAGGACATCACGTTGTTTGCCCACGGAACAGAGATCGGCGTGGCCGACAACGGGGATGGCGTCGACCCGGCGGCATTCGAGGAGATCGTCAAACCGATGGTGCGTCTGGATGCGGCCCGCGAAAGCGACGGCACGGGATTGGGCCTGGCGCTGGTGCGCGCCGTCGCGGACCGGCACGGAGCCAGGCTGTTCCTGACCAAAGAAACGCCGAGCGGCCTGCGCGTCGCGCTCAAGTTTACAGAATTGTAAACTAGCGGTCAGGCGGGCGAAAACCCCGGGCTCCATATCAGGTTTATCGAAACAATCCTGAATAGGGAGACCTCACTTATGAAAACCTTTATGACCAAAGTCACGTCGGCCGCCGCAGCCGCCGTTGCCCTTTTTGTCGGCTGTGCCCTGGCCGGACTTGGCCTCGTGGTCATGGCCCTTTTGGCCATGTTCGCCCTCGCAGCAACCGGCCTTGCCCTTCTCGCTGCCCCGTTCATGCCGAAGCCCGACGAAGACATCGAAGGCCCGGGCTTCCGCATCATCCGTGAAAACAAGCCGGCAGCGTGATGGCCGTTACGACGCCAGCAACGGCGCCTGAGAATGAACTTCCAAAACGAAAAAAGCCGCCCGAAAGGCGGCTTTTTCAACTCACTGAGGTATCGTGAGAAATCTGGAGCGGGCGATGGGATTCGAACCCACGACCCCAACCTTGGCAAGGTTGTGCTCTACCCCTGAGCTACACCCGCATAGTGACCTGCACTTCAGCCGTTCGGCCTCCGCGTCGGTGGCGCAGTATATGGACCAAGCCGGGACGGATTGCAACAAGGAAATTGAAGAAATTTTTTTAGGCGTCTTTTTGTGACCAACCCGCGGGGCATTGCATGAAAATCGGCAGAAAACAGGCGTTTTCCTGATCGATTTCCGCTTGTCGCAAGGCCTGCAATCGCGTTAAACAGCCCGGACCAACACTATCTCGGGAAAAAACATGCCTGCGACACGCGACGACCTTCTGTCCTTTTTGGCCGAACTCGGCATCGCGGTTTCCACCGTCGATCACCAGCCGGTTTTCACTGTCGCCGAATCCGGCGACCTGCATGAGCGGATCCCGGGCGGGCATACGAAAAACCTGTTCGTGAAAGACAAGAAGGGCCGTCTGTTTCTGATCGTCGCGCTCCACGATGCGGAGATAGACCTGAAGAAGGTCCACCAGGTCGTCGGCGCCCAGGGACGGGTGTCCTTCGGCAACGCGGATCTTCTGATGGAAGTTTTGGGGGTGGAGCCGGGATCGGTAACGCCGTTCTCGCTGATCAACGACCGTGGCAACCTCCGGGTCACCCCGGTCTTCGACGCCGCGATGATGCAGCATGACATTCTCAACTACCATCCGCTCAAGAACGACGCGACGACGGCGATCAGCGCAGCCGATCTTCTGAAATTCGCCGAAGCCTGCGGTCACGAACCGCGCGTTCTTGCCGTCAGCGAACAGGCCAGGGAAGCCGGGCTCTAGGGTACAGTCTCAAAAATGAGGCCGTGAGCTGATCCTCCCGATACGGGAGTTTGTATTTCAAGCACGGTGGCTCCATGTTAGGACCAGATTCGAAGTATCAAGATGCGAGATTGGCCGGTTTGAACACCCCGGCCGGAAAACACGAGGCGGGCATATGAGCAATGGCAACTACAGCGTCGGCGGCCAGGTGGGCGGCGGATTCGGTGCCAGCATGGGTGGCGGTTACGGCGGCCAGGGCGGCGGTTTCGGCGGTGGCGGCGACGGTGGAGACAACGGTGCATCCGGCGGCGACCTGGTTTTTGACGTCACCACGCAGACCTTCATGGCGGACGTTCTGGAGGCCTCCCGGCATCAGCCCGTGCTCGTCGATTTCTGGGCACCCTGGTGCGGTCCCTGCAAGCAGCTGACGCCAATCATCGAGGCAGCCGTCAAGGCAGCCGGCGGCGCGGTCAGGCTGGCGAAGATGAATATTGACGATCATCCGGAAATCGCCGGACAGATGGGCATCCAGTCCATTCCGGCCGTGGTCGCCTTCAAGGACGGCCAGCCGGTGGACGGCTTCATGGGCGCACAGCAGGAAAGCCAGGTGAAGGAATTCATCGAAAAGCTGGCCGGGCCGGCTCCGGCGAACCAGACCGATGCCTATCTGGAACAGGGCGCGGCCCTTCTGGCGGAAAACGACTATCCGCAGGCCGCCCAGATGTTCGGCGCTGTCATGCAGATGGAACCGGACAATGTGAAGGCCATTTCCGGTCTCGCACAGTGTTACCTCGGCGCGGAAGAGCTGGACCGCGCGAAACAGGCGCTGGAACTCGTTCCGGAAGACAAGCGCTCCGACGAGGCCTATACGGCCGCAAAGGCGGCTTTGGACCTTGCCGAACAAGCCGCGTCTCTCGGGGATCTTGCTGATTTCCATGACCGCATTGCCAAGGATCCGCTGGATCACCAGGCGCGCTTCGACCTCGCTCTCGGACTTAACGGCAAGGGCGACAAGGAAGGTGCCGTCGACCAGCTGATCGAGATCGTTCGCCGGGACCGCGAGTGGAACGAGGATGCCGCCCGCAAGCAGCTGCTGCAGTTCTTCGAGGCCTGGGGATTCAAGGACCCGGCCAGCAATTACGGCCGCCGCAAACTCTCTGCGGTTCTGTTTTCTTGACGATCGCGCGGAGTGACACACATTTACCGGGAAGACCGGTTTCAATCGCCGGTGCCTGAACGAACACAATAAAAAGGGCCAGGAGATGCAGGCGGGAAATGCCATTTACGAAACGATTGCGGATCTGCCACCTGTGTTGCCCGTCTTCCCGTTGTCCGGAGCGCTGCTTCTTCCCAGAACGCAGCTGCCGCTGAATATTTTCGAACAGCGTTATCTCGACATGGTGGATGCGGCGCTTTCCGGAAACCGCCTGATCGGCATGGTACAGCCTGCGTCCGAAACCGCGTCCGCCGACACGGACAGCCCTGTTCTGGCCAGTGTCGGATGCGTCGGCCGGCTGACCAGTTTTCAGGAAACCGGCGACGGCCGCTACCTGATCACGCTTCAGGGCGTTACCCGCTTTGCGCTCGGCAAGGAGCTCGCGACCTACGGTGCGTTCCGGGAAGTCGAGTGCGATTTTGCTCCCTTTGCAACCGATCTCACCTGCGGTGACGGCGAAGAGGATGTCGACCGCAACGGTCTCCTCAAAACGCTGCGCGATTACCTGGACGCCAACAATCTGGAAGCGGACTGGCAAAGCGTCTCGGAAGCGGAAACCGAGGTGCTCGTCAACGCGCTCTGCATGATGTGCCCGTATGGTCCGCAGGAGAAGCAGGCACTTCTGGAAGCCCGCGACCTGAAGACGCGCGCTGAAACGCTCATTGCAATCACCGAGATGGATCTGGCACGTTCGCAAAACGACGGCGGCACGACGCTGCAATAATCCGTGCGGTCCGGACCGATCCAGGAGGAAATCCAATGAACGACACGCCCGAACGTCCGGTCGACCGGAAGCTGCTTGAACTTCTTGTCTGTCCCGTGACCAAGACAACGCTCGAATATGATGCCGAGGCCCGGGAACTGATTTCCAGGTCGGCCAAACTCGCCTATCCGATCCGGAACGGTATCCCGATCATGCTGCCCGACGAAGCCCGGCAGCTGGAAGAGTAGGCCGACAGTTGATCGACCCGCTGGAAATGAAGAAAGCCCGGAGCAATCTCCGGGCTTTTGTCGTTACATGGAGAAGGCGAGCCGGGCGATGAAGCTCTGCAGGAACATGATGATCAGCAGCAGGATGACCGGAGAGATATCAATGCCCCCGAGATCCGGCAGGATCCGCCTGATCGGCCTGAGTGCCGGCTCCGTCAGATTGTAAAGGACACGTCCGATGGTGTTGATGACCTGGTTGCTCGAATTCACGATGTTGAACGCATAGAGCCATGAGAAAATGGCGCTTGCGATAATCACCATCGAGTAGAGGTAGAGGGCCGTACTGATGACGTCCAGGAGCGATCCGACCAAAGCGTTCATGTGATTTCCTACTGCCGAAATGCATTTCTTCTCATGTAGCCCCCCTGCCGCGCCGCTGCAAGACGGACTTTCAAGATCCGGAGATTGATTCAGGGCCCGCCTTTTGCAGGCCTGCGGGTGAATCCGATGCGGAAATGCAACACTTCGCCAAAACAAGGATTCGTTAGGCTTTGAGTAAGGCTGCTTCGTGCTATCTTGCGCTCAAACGATCTCCATATGGATGTGGCCTTAATGTTCAAGTCTTTGACACGCGTCGTGCTCGCTCTCGCCATGGGCGTGGCGTCGGGAAGCGCTTTCGCACAGAGCAGTGAAATCTCCGCTGAGGATGCGACCAAACAATTCGTGGTCGACCTTGGCCTCGGTGCGATTGTCAAACCGCGCTATGAATCCGCGGATTCCTACCTGGTTTACCCGATGCCGATCATTTCGGTTGGCCGCTTTTACCTTCCGGGCCTGGGTCAGGTGGTCGACGGCCGCCGCAGGACCGGTGTCTTCTTCTTCCCGTCCTTCAACTTTGTTGGTGAACGCAAGGCGAGTGACAGCTCCGATCTGACCGGCACCGACACGGTCGACTGGGCGGTTGAACTCGGCCTCGGCGGCGGCTTCCGTACGGAGCATTTCCGCGCCTTCGCCGAACTTCGCCAGGGCATCAACGGCCATACCGGCCAGGTCGGCCAGCTGGGGATCGACGGCATTCTTTACCCCGGTGACAAGTGGGAATTCAGCTTCGGTCCGCGCGCCAGCTTTGCTTCCGGCGAATACATGGACACCTATTTCGGCGTCACCGCGACAGAAGCTGCCAACAGTGGCGGCCGGCTGACACAGTATGACCCGAGTGCCGGCTTCAAGAGCATCGGTGTTGCCGCTCGCGGCAGCTATGACTGGAACGATGACGTGCGCCTGCACATTCGCGGCGGCTATGACCGTCTGATTGGCGATGCGGCCGACAGCCCGATCGCGGAAGCAGGCAGCAAGGACCAGTTCAGCATCGGCCTCGGTGTCAGCTACCGCTTCGCATTCGACGTCTTTTGAACAGAACGTTTTTCAGCTGCATGACAGAAAAAGGAGGCCTTTCGGCCTCCTTTTTCTTTGGTTGGACGCAGCTTGGCATCCCTTGCTTCAGTAAGAGCACTCGATCAGTTCGATGCCTTTGGGCAGCTTGGTGGTCTCGTCACCGCAAGCCCCCAGGATCCGGCTCGGATCGAGATTGTCCGCGCCGGTCAGGTCCGCACCGACAAGACGCGTGCGGCGCAGCAGCGCACCGTCAAAGTCGACATTCGTCAGATTGGCATTCGAAAGATCTGCGCTGACCAGCCGCACGCCTGAAAAATCCGCTCCGGAAAAATCCGCGCCGTCCGCCTTGATCCGGTCGAGCTTGCCCTGGCGAATGCGTGCATTCTTGAAATTCGCGCCGCTCAGATCCACCCGTTCCAGGTTCACGCCATCCATCTTGGCACCCTCGAACGATGCGCCAACGGCGACCGACCGGATGAAGGCGGCGTTGCGCAGGTCGGCATTGTCGAAAACGGCACCATTGGCAATGCTGGCGTTGAGATCCGCATCGCGCAGATCGACGCCGGTAAGGTTGGCATCGGTGAAATCGGCTTTCTCAAGATCGGCTGAACGCATATTCGCGCCGGTAAAATTGCTTCCGGCGAAATTGGCCCGCTCGGCTTCCGCACGCCGCAAGTCGGAATTGCGGAAATCGCCTCCGGTCAGGACGGCTTCCTTCAGATCCGTTTCGCGAAGGTTGGTGCGGTTGAAATCAGGGTTTTCGACATTCAGAAACCTGAACTCGGTCAGTCTCAGATCGCATTTGGGGCAGCCGCCGTTCTCCTTGATCTCGGCCATTTTCTCTTCATCGCTGCCCGCCTGAACGGCATGCGCAAACGACAAAAAAGCCACCGCGCCCAGAACTCCTGCCAGACAATTCGCAAACCGGTTCTTCATTCCAAAACCTTTTTTCTCAACCTGACCTAAAGATAGGTATCCAACAGCAACAGTTTAAGGAGCGTTTCTGTCGAGAAAACGCCCGTTGACAAAAATGCTATGAAATTGCGGTCGAAATAGCATCCAAATTGTGCATCGCGCAGGATCAGCGCACGTGCCGCCTGGATTTTTCCGGGGGAACGATGCGGGAAGAAAGAAGCGGGCGGGGTCGCAGATGCCCGCTTCTTTCGACCACATAAGGCGCTGACGACGCACAACCTGACAATCAGCGTGCCAATCACATCGCAAAACGCTTGCCAGTTTCTTGCGCGCACAGAACACCCAGATTTAGTTACCAACCCACGCGCAGACACAAAATGCTGATTTTGTTCAGGAAGTCTTCACATGTCATGCATTGCATTCTGCAACGCTGGTTGCGAACAGGGCTAACAAAGCGTTAACCGCCTTTGAGATTGCGGCCGCATCAATTCAGGCGAACTCATCCCGCAGATCGATCGTCGAACGCTTGCCGATATCGTCGAAATGAGTGTCCAGCCATTCTTTTGCGGTCGCACGTCCGAGGTCCCGCAATTCGGTAAGAAAGGCCCATTCGGCATTCATCTTGGACGAAGCCTGCAGCGGCTTGAGCTCGCGTGCAAAGATCCGGTGCATGTGAACCTTCATGTACTCGTCCTTGGAGAGTTTCCCCTCCTCGATCAGCCGTGTGACGAAATCGATGGCCCGCAGCTCCCTCAAGAGCGTGGAATTGAACGTGATCTCGTTCAGACGGTTGACGATTTCCCGTGCGGTTCTGGGAAGTTCACGCCGTTCAAGCGGGTTGATCTGGATGAGAACGACATCCGGCGTATCGGTATTGTAGAAGAGCGGATAGAGCGGCGGATTGCCCATGTAGCCGCCATCCCAGTAAGGCTCGCCGTCAATCTCCACAGCCTGGTAAAGCTGCGGCAGGCAAGCCGAAGCCATGACCGCATCCAGCGTGACTTCCTTTTCGCTGAAGACGCGGATCTTGCCGGAAAAGACATTTGTCGCGGCGATGAACAGCTTGACCCCGGAACAGCAATGAACCTTCTCGAAATCGACCATTTTCTCCACGACATCGCGGAGCGGATTGACGTTGAGAGGATTGAACTCGTAAGGGGACGCGAAGCGCGACAAAACGTCGAAATAGAGATAGCTCGGAGAATGGTCGAGGCTCCAGTTTCCAAGCATGACATCCAGCGGCGAGCGCTGGATGGGACTGAAGCGGGCCTCGTCGCTGACCTCGCGCCAGAAGGCCTCGAGGCTCGCGCGGGCACCCTCCTCGCCGCCCGCCTCCATGCCGCTTGCCAGCACCACCGCGTTCATGGCTCCGGCGGACGTGCCGGTTATCGCCTCGATGGAAAAGCGGCTGTCCTCCAGAAACCAGTCGAGCACACCCCAGGTAAAGGCGCCATGCGCGCCGCCACCTTGCAAAGCGAGATTGATCTTCTTGGCAGCAGTCACGTCCGACGCCTTTCCGGAAGGTTGACCTTTGGAATCCTATTGGGCGGTCCAGCCACCATCGATCGGCAAGACCGAACCGGTGATCGACGCCGCCGTATCGCTGCACAGGAAGACGGCATAACCGGCAACCTGGTCGACCGTCACGAATTCCTTGGTCGGCTGCGCCTTGAGCATCACCTCTTTCTTGACCTGTTCCTCGGTCATGTTGCGCGCCTTCATGGTATCGGGGATCTGCGCCTCGACAAGCGGTGTCCAGACATAGCCCGGGCAGATCGCGTTCACCGTGATCCCCTGCTCGGCGACCTCCAGGGCGACGGTTTTTGTCAGGCCTGCAATTCCGTGTTTCGCGGCAACATAGGCGGATTTGTAGGGAGAGGCCACGAGCGCGTGCGCGGAGGCCGTGTTGATCACCCGGCCCCAGCCGCGCTGTTTCATGCCTGGCAGGGCAGCCCGGATCGCGTGAAAGGCCGAAGACAGGTTGATCGCGATGATCGCGTCCCACTTGTCGACGGGAAACTCGTCCACCGGCGAAACAAACTGGATGCCGGCATTGTTGACCAGGATGTCGACGGATCCGAATTC
This sequence comes from Roseibium sp. MMSF_3412, assembly GCF_030733265.1. Lineage (GTDB taxonomy): Bacteria > Pseudomonadota > Alphaproteobacteria > Rhizobiales > Stappiaceae > Roseibium. The sequence goes on from NZ_JASHJI010000003.1 coordinate 183,034, forward strand.
CTTTTCAGCATCGGCCACCATGGCCGCGATCTCGTCCGCTTTGAGCATGTTGGCCGGCGAATAAGAACAACGGACACCGAACTCGGCTTCGATCGACGCCCGGGTCCTTTCAATTTCATCGCCGTCACCAAGACCGTTGATAACGACATTGGCGCCCTGCGCGGCGAAAGCGCGGGCACAGCCAAGGCCGATCCCCGAGGTCGATCCGGTCACGACGGCGGTTTTGTTGGAAAGCATGCGGGATCTCCCAGGAAAGAAAAATGCTGGAGCCACATTTCACCAGTTATCGCCGCACTGCAACATCACAATGATGAAAAGTGATGCGACATCCGAGCCGCATCCGGAAGATAGGAGGGTGCCTTCAGTCCCGCTTGACACGCTGCGCACCGGCAAGCGCCTTGTGCGCGCGCTCCCTGGCAACCTGCCTTTGGGCATCGGCCTGCACGTAGTCCTCTTCACGCAAACCGAGTTGTTCGGCAAAGCGCTCGCGGATCAGCCCGTAGAACGTTGCATGCAGACTGGAAAAGACCCAGACCAGGATCAGCATGGTGCCCATCGGGAATATCGCCGACCGGATCTGCTGCCAGAGATCGCTTGACGGCACCAGCCCGTCGCTCACACTCAGAAGAAAGCCCCAGACGAAAATCAGGAACGCGGCCAGAAGGCTCATGATCAGTGCCGCAAAGGCCATTGCCCAGCCCATTCCCGAGGTCGCATGCCAGCTTTCCTTCAGGGTCAGCGGATCGTCAACGGCCGCCGCGGGCAGGACAACGGAGAAACGCTGAACCACCATCAGCGCGATGAACGGCGCAAACACCATCAGAAGCGCACCCAGGCCGCCGGTCAGAGCAGCGGCAATCGACGCAGCGATGATGAGCGGAATAAGCGACAGGAACCCGATCAGGCCAAGGACGATCTGGAAGAAAATCACCCTCAGGGTCCGTCTTCCGACCACGACCGGAAAGTCGCGCGCATCGATCAGGATGCGCCGGACATAGGCAATCGCAATGGAAAACCCGACCAGCAGATTGGCGAGGGCAGCAAGTGTGCGAAGCGCACCCTCATCCGCCTTGGCGACCGGCTCCGTCATGTAAGACACCGTCGAAAACCCGCTTTCGGGCATCAGTGCGGACCCAATGGCAAAGTTGAGCGCGAGCAGCAGCAGGATATAGGCCCAGCCGGTTCTGAAAACCGTACCGACATTGTGTTGCGCCAGGGACAATGATCGTTCCAGCACGGTAATGAACATGAATTGCCCCCAAGGATGACCGACACGCTTCACTATAGGTAGAAATTCTTTAGGAAATCGCTAGCGCCGCACCCGACAAGGCCCAAATCCGCACGCTTTTCGCCGCAGATGTCGATCCAGCGCTGGAAACTTTGACCAAATTCCCTCATATGGTGGGCAAACATCCTCAACCTGTTGGCTTCAGTCATGATCGATGATTTCGCAAAACCTATGCCCCGCCGAAAGTCCGTTGGCGTCATGGTCGGCAATGTCCAGGTTGGTGGTGATGCGCCGATTGTCGTTCAGTCCATGACCAACACCGACACAGCCGATGCGGATTCCACGGTTGCCCAGGTGGCGGCGCTCGCCCGATCCGGGTCGGAGGTCGTCCGCATCACGGTGGACCGGGCGGAAGCTGCGGCCCAGGTTCCGCGCATCAAGGAACGGCTTCAGCGGATCGGCATCGATGTGCCGCTGGTCGGCGATTTTCACTATATCGGCCACAAGCTGCTGACTGACTATCCCGATTGCGCCGCCGCGCTCGACAAGTACCGTATCAATCCGGGCAATGTCGGTTTCAAGGCCAAGCGCGACACGCAGTTCTCTCAGATCATCGACATCGCGCTCAAGCACGACAAACCGGTGCGCATCGGCGTCAACTGGGGGTCGCTCGACCAGGAACTGCTCACCAAGCTCATGGACGAGAATGCAGAGAGCGCCAACCCGGTGTCCGCGGCGGCGGTCATGCGAGAGGCGATCATCCAGTCCGGTCTCCTGTCGGCGGAGCGGGCCGAAAATCTCGGCATGGGCCGCGACAAGATCATCCTGTCGGCAAAGGTCAGCCAGGTGCAGGACCTGATTGCCGTTTACGCCGATCTCGCGCGCCGCTGCGACTATGCGCTCCATCTCGGCCTGACCGAGGCCGGCATGGGCACCAAGGGCATCGTCTCATCGGCCGCCTCCATGGGCATTCTTCTGCAGCAAGGCATCGGCGACACCATCCGCGTCTCTCTGACCCCGGAACCGGGCGGCGACCGCACCCGCGAAGTCCAGGTGGCGCAGGAACTTCTGCAGGTCATGGGGTTCAGGGCATTCGTGCCCGTCGTGGCGGCGTGCCCGGGATGCGGCCGCACGACCTCGACTGTCTTCCAGGAACTGGCCAGCGACATCCAGGACCATATCCGTGAATCGATGCCGACATGGCGCGAGCAGTATCCGGGTGTCGAAAGCCTGAATGTCGCGGTCATGGGCTGCATCGTGAACGGCCCGGGAGAATCCAAACACGCTGACATCGGCATTTCCTTGCCGGGCACCGGCGAAACCCCGTCGGCCCCCGTCTTTGTGGACGGCGAGAAAGTCACGACGCTGCGGGGTGAAGGCATTGCGGACGAGTTCAAGAAAATGGTGTTGGACTATATCGAAAAGCGCTACGGCACCGGTTCGAAATCATCGTCCGATGCAGCCTGATCCGGCCGAAAGACAGTTTCCATGATGCAGCCCGAACCGCAAAAAGCGCCGCTTCTGGTGATCACGTCCCAGGTCGTCCGGGGCGGTATCAGCGGCCGTGGTCTTTCCTTTGCACTGGAACGGATCGGACATGACGTCTGGTTTTTGCCGACGGTTCTGCTGCCCTGGCATCCAGGACAGGGCAAGGGCACGCGCATCACCGCCCCATCCGATGATTTTGCAGCGCTCGCCGGCGATCTTGCCGCCTCTCCCAAACTCGCCGAACTCGGCGGCATCATGACAGGCTATCTCGGCAACGCCGAACAGGCAGCGCCGGTTGCCGGACTGGTCAGGGCCGTGAAGAAAGCCAACCCGGACGCACTCTACCTGTGCGACCCGGTCATCGGTGACCATCACAGTGCCAGCGGCGGCGGCCTCTATGTTCCCAAGGCAACGGCAGAGGCGATCCGCGACGAACTGGTACCGCTGGCCGATATCGTAACGCCCAATTCCTTTGAGCTTGGCTGGTTGACGCAGCGCGATGTGGAGACGGAACTCCAGAACCTTTCCGCCGCACGCGCGCTTGGCGCAGCGCGGGTTCTGATCACCTCGTCGCCGGCGCTTCGCCGCAATTCGATCGCCAACCTGCTTGCCGCTCCGCGCGGCGCAGTCGCGGCCGAGCATGCCGTCATAGACAATCCGCCCCACGGCACCGGAGATCTCATCGCCGGTCTGTTCCTGTCGAACATATTGGCGGGGTTTGACGATGAAGAAGCCCTGAAGCGGGCCTCCGCATCGGTGTTCGAGCTGGTTGCCCGGAGCGTCAAGAAAGGTGCCGATGAACTGCTCTTTGCCGAAGAGCAGCAATCTGTGGTGCGCGCGATGGCGCTGGTGACGTCCCGCCGCGTTGTGGAATCGAGAAGCCGTGCCTGAAAATGCCGGCAGCTGGGTTGCGGGCGTCGACGGGTGCAAATCCGGCTGGGTTGCCGTCATGCGCAATCTTGACGATCCGGCCGACCTGCGACTTGCGATCTTCCCGGTCTTTGCCGGCCTTTTGGGATGCGATCCTTTTCTCTCGATCATCGCTGTCGACATGCCCATTGGGCTGCCCGACATTATCAGTCCGGCGGGCAGGGGGCCGGAAAAGGCTGCGCGCAGATATCTGGGCGAACGGCAATCCTCCGTTTTCTCCGTTCCCTCCCGCGCTGCCGTCTACGAGACCGATTACCGGCAGGCTTGCGAGACCGCGCAACGGACATCGGAACCGCCAAGGAAAGTATCCAAGCAGTGCTTTTATCTCTTCCCGAAAATCAGGGAGATCGATGCGCTGATGACACCGGAGCTTGAAGACCGTGTCTTCGAGGTGCATCCGGAACTCGCATTCTGGCGGCTGAACGGCGAGAGCGAAATGCAATTGCCGAAAAAGGTCAAGAGCCGTGCCAATTCCGCCGGCCTCGACCAGCGCCGGAACCTGCTTGTGTCAAAGGGACTGCCGGCTTCGTTCCTCGATCAGCAACCGCCGAAGGGTTGCGGCAGAGACGACCTTCTTGATGCGGCAGCCAACAGCCTGATCGCGGAACGCTGCCTCAATGGCACCGCGAAACCGTTTCCTGCCCCCTTCCGCCGGGACGAACGCGGCTTGCGCATGGCGATCTGGGCCTGAAACGGCAATTGTTTTGACGGTGCTGCACCATAACCGCTAAAGCGTCTCGAGCAACGCGTCGATTTCCCGGTCCAGCGCCGCGCCGCGCACGGTTTCTCCGTGGCACGGAACGATCATCGTCGGCACCTCTTCTGCAAGCCGCTGCCGGACCCAATCCGAAAATCGCTGCTTGTCCTTTAGACCATATGTCGGAAACGTTTTCAGGAACCCGGGCCTTGCGCGGGCGTCATCCTTTTCAAGTAAGCCGTAAAACGTGTCGGTGACGACCCAGACAATCTCGGCGCCCGCACGGACTATCATCCAGACCTCGCCGGTCTTGAGACCCTCAGGTTCCGCGAGCGACACACAGTCCGGCAACGCCTGACGGAGACCAGAGAGATCTCCAAACCGGCACCCGGTTACCTTTTCAAGCCTGGGTCTGGCGGCGTTCGAGCTGACGAGCTGCGCGTTTTGAAAAGCCTTGGCATGCTCCGCGATCCCCTTGTTGTGATAATGATTGGGCGCGAACAGGTATCGGACATCATCCGTCTGCGGAAAGGCTGCGCTTGTCTTTTCAACCGGGCTGTAAAGACAGACGCCACCAACATTGAGATCGGCAATCACGCATCTGAGATTGCCGCGCCGGATGGTCCGAAGACCCGGCACATCGACAACGGCTTCCGGGGTTGGGGTCTTTTTCGTCATGCTTCCCGCTCCATGGCCCGCAATTGATCGCACAGGACACCAACCAGAAAACGCCCGCCGCGATTGCACCCGTCCAGACGGTTCTGCACATGGACGCCCATGACCCCGGACACCAGCCCCTTTGCAACAGACGCACTATCTGTCGCGGGGTCGATCCGCTTCTCGGCGGCCGCGTTCTGAAGACAGGTCCGGAAACAGGTCTCCAGCTCCTGCCAGTAGCGCCGGACTGCCTTTTCAAGGCGTGGACTTCCCACCCGGGCGTTTTCAATACCCGTGTTCACAACAAGGCATCCATGCTTGCTGGAAGTCATCGATCCATCGCTCACGAGCGCTTCCAGGAAAACGATGATGTCTTGAACGGTGCCGTCTCTCATCGGCTGCATGGCGTATTTGATGGCCTGCTGGCTATAGACATCCAGCGCTTCCAGATAGAGCCCTTCCTTGCCGCCGAACTCGGTCCGGATCGCGAACTGGTTGAGGCCGGTCAGGCGTTCCAGCTCCCTGAGGCCGAGAGCCTGATAGCCGTATTGCCAGAACGCGCGAACGACGCGTTCGAGAACCACTTCCCTCTTGTAGCTTTTTGGACGTGCCATTCTTCATTTCTCTACGAGTGCATAGAAATAATTTCTATACAGTTGCAGAGAAATGTCAAGCGCGTTGCTTCCGGGGTCACAACGGCTTCCCCCTTCCCTTTTTGTCAGAACCTGTTAAAAGGCGCGCCGCCTGCCACAAGCGGGCCACCGGTCGCAGCCTACCCGGTGCCAGCGAAAACAAGGGACCCTATCGTTGAAAACACTTGTCATCTGTTCCGGCGGAATGGATTCCGTCACCCTTGCGCACAGGATCGCGCAGGATCACGAGCTTGCCGGCCTCATCTCCTTCGACTATGGCCAGCGCCACAGGAAAGAGCTGGACTTCGCCGCTCTGTGCGCCGAGGAACTCGGCACCGAACACATCCTGATGGACATCTCCAATATCGGCCGCCAGCTCACCGGCTCGGCGCTGACCGATGACGTCGATGTTCCCGATGGACACTATGCCGAAGACACCATGAAGATCACCGTTGTGCCGAACCGCAACGCGATCATGCTCGCCATTGCCTATGGCATCGCAGCCTCGCGCGGTGCCGATACCGTGGCAACGGCCGTTCATGGTGGTGATCACTTCATTTATCCCGATTGCCGCCCGGCCTTCACGTCCAGCTTTCAGACCATGCAACGCTATGCGCTGGACGGATACGCCGAGATCGATCTGTTCACGCCCTATGTCAGCATCAGCAAGGCGGACATCGCCGCCGAAGGCCTGAGGCTGGGCGTCGACTACCGCAAGACCTGGTCCTGCTACAAGGGTGGTGACACGCACTGCGGGCGCTGCGGCACCTGCGTGGAGCGCCGGGAAGCGTTTCATCTGGCCGGCGGGATCGACCCGACGGACTATGCGGACGCAGACTTCTGGAAAGTCGCCTGCAATGTATAGGATCACCAAGGAATTTCACTTCTCCGCCTCCCACCAGTTGCACGGCCTGCCGGAGGATCACCCCTGCGCCAGGTTCCACGGTCACAATTACATCGTGGAGGTTGAACTTGCCTCCGAAGAGCTGGATGCGATCGGTTTCGTCCGGGACTATAACGAACTCAAGTCTCTGAAGGCCTATATCGACGGGACACTAGATCATCGCCACCTCAATGATGTGCTTGGCGATGACTGTGTGACCGCCGAACGTCTCGCGAAGCATCTTTTTGACTGGTGCCGGAAGGAATGGCCGGAAACGGCGGCAGTGCGCGTCAGGGAAACACCGAAGACCTGCGCCGAGTACCGGCCGCTCGTCTATGTTCCGGTGGAGCAGCGCTCATGACCGCCGGACCAATTCGCGTCAACGAGATCTTCGGCCCGACGATTCAGGGCGAAGGCGCTCTGATCGGCCAGCCAACCGTGTTCGTGCGCACCGGGGGCTGCGATTATCGCTGTTCCTGGTGCGATACACTGCATGCCGTCGACAGCACTTACAGGAATGATTGGCAGCCGATGACACCGGCCTCGATCCTGATGCAGGTGGACATTTTGTCCGGCGGGCACCCGCTGATGGTATCCCTCTCCGGCGGCAACCCGGCCATTCAGCCGCTTGGCCCGCTCATCCATCTCGGCCGCCAGGACGGCTACCGGTTTGCGCTGGAAACCCAGGGCAGCATCGCGCGGGACTGGTTCGGGGATCTCGATCTGCTGACCCTCAGCCCGAAGCCGCCTTCCAGCGGCATGGAAACCGACTGGCAGAGGCTCGCCGAATGCGTGGAGGCGGCGGGACCGGCAACCCGGATCGCACTCAAAGTGGTCGTTTTCGACGATGCCGACTATGCCTATGCCCGGGAAGTCGCGACCCGGTATCCGGAGCAATCACTCTACCTGCAGCCCGGCAACCACACGCCGCCGCATCCCGGAGAGGAAGATGGCTTCATCGACATGAACGGCATCATGGACCGCATGCGCTGGCTGATTGAGAAAGTGACATCGGACCGGTTCTATTCGGCAACCGTTCTGCCACAACTGCACACGCTGGTCTGGGGCAACCTCAGAGGCGTCTGACCCAGGAATTCAAGGCCTGCCTTCCACCCCATCGAGCGGATGACCGGCGACAAGGAGAACATCATGTCGGACAAGAGCATCTACGAAAATCTCACGCAGCTTGGAACGGCAACGGAGTTGCCGGACGATCCGGAAAAGGCTGTGCTGGAAAAGGTTCCGAACCCACAGGCAGGAACGAAGTACATGGTCCGGTTCGTTGCCCCGGAATTCACCTCGCTGTGTCCGATCACGGCGGCGCCCGACTTTGCCCACCTCGTCATCGACTATGTTCCCCGGGACTTCCTGGTGGAGAGCAAATCGCTGAAGCTCTACCTGGGATCGTTCCGCAATCACGGTGCGTTTCACGAAGACTGCACGGTATCGATCGGTAAGCGGCTGGTCGATCTCCTGAACCCCGAATGGCTCCGGATCGGCGGCTACTGGTATCCACGCGGCGGCATCCCGATCGACGTCTTCTACCAGACCGGCCCGGCACCGGACGGCGTCTGGATCCCGGAACAGGGCGTCGCCCCCTATCGCGGACGCGGCTAGGACAAACCCGGTTGTCGCCCTATTGCGGCGTCGGCAGTGAAAGTTCCGGTGCCGCTTCGATCGTCTGGGTCGTCACCATTTCGAAGTTGGGCGCGGTTGTCTCGTAAAGCGCCTTGACGATGAAGCCGTCATCGCGGGAGAGCCAGTAGGTGTAGCGGTTTTCGGTGACCATGCCCTGGCTGACCGTCAGGTCGGCGGCAACCTTTTCAAGGGAAACGCCGTCGATGCTGTCTTCACCGCAGGAAGCGTTGCGGATGGTTTCCGCGTTGGTCTTTTTTGCCGCGATCGCCCCTTCCGCATTCTGCGCACTGTCGAGGTCGCGCACCTTGGTCCAGCTTTTGCCCTCATCCGCCGACTGGTACATGACGTTCTGATAGGTCAGCACCCACGGCCCGGCCGGGTTTGTCGGCACGGTCATGTGGTGGTCCTGGCTGAGAAAGAGAAAGTCATTGACCGTGGCCGGCGCACCCTTGAACTGGGTTGTTGCGACCGTTTTCGTCGGAACGCCCTGGTCGAGCTGCATATAGATTTCCGTAAACCGGGCAATGCAGTCATCGGCAAGAGCAGGTTGTGAAAGCCCGGCAAGGAACACGGCGGCGAGGCCGATTGGCGTCTTCAAACTGGTCATGTGCACCCCCTGAAATAAATCTTGTCTGAAATTTGGTCCTTGCCGGGTTTCCAATTTTGCACCCGTCTTACTCGGCAGGAGCGGCGGCGTCGCCCGGCCGGGTTCCTTCAAAAGCCTTGTCCTTGATCTCGACGAACTTGTCGGACATCTGCGACAGCTTCGCATCCCATTCCGGGTTCGGTGTCTGGCCGTCCGTCACCTTGAAGAACACCTGCATCATCAGCGTGATGGCAAGTGGTTCCAGAACCGCGGCCTTGACCGCCCAGGCAAAAATGATCGCAAAGACCAGACCACCCGCACTCCAGGAACCGGGCATCAGGTAGACCAGCCCGGCAGCAGGCGCGAGCATGAACAGGAACACCAGGATCGCGATAATGTAGGTGAAGAGCGCGATAAAGGCCGCATTCTTCAGCATCGCCTGGTAATTCTGCCCGTAAAGAACCAACGCTTCGCGCGCCGACGCCCAGGCATTGTCGGAGCGCGTGCGGATGGCATGCGCAAGAATGACTTCATCGACAAACCCAACGGCCACCTTCATGAAGGCCCGGAACAGCGAAACGAGGCCGTTCAGTCCCGGGATCGGCAGCACCGATGCAATGCCTTCGACAAAACCGCTGATCGCGCGGATCACGCCCTTGACGAGTTGGTCGAGCCCGAAAAGCGCACTCGACTGCACGAAGCGCTCCTTGACCACGCTTGCGCCATAGGCGACCTGGCCTTGTCCGTCAGGCAGGTCCTTGCCGTCCATCAGTTCGACCAGAACCGCGATGTGTCCCGCCTTCACGGTGTAGAGCAGATATTCGCGCAGGAAATAAATCACGGTCGCCGTCAGTCCGAACCCGATCAGGCCACCCCAGAAGGCGAACCCGGCCTGCGAATCCGGCCCTCCGAACCAGCCAAGACCATAGCCGACGCCTGCGCCAAATCCGGTAACGACAACATAGGCGACGGCGATGCCGCCATAAACAATCACTCTGAAAATCAGATAAGGAAACGTCCGCGCCATCAATCCGACGGCGCGGGAAAAATCAAAATCCCACATCAACTGGCTCCTGTCATTTACAGGTCTCCACGACAACGGAAATGAAGGTAGCCAATCTTTGGGCGCGGCCACAAGCGGTCGCGTCACATATTGATGTTTTTCGCAAGCTGGTGCTGGAGAAGCCTTGCGTCAGTTTTCCGCCTGATCCTTCTGACTTTCATGATCATGCGGGTGGAAAATCCCGTGATACCAGAAACTGTCCCACAGGTGCCGGTGACCCGGTTTTTCACGCATCTCGACACGGTCGAGATGTTCTCCGAAGAGGAGCACGTTTCCGTCCGGATCGCGCGTTTCAAACTCGCGCATGCGCCAGGGCTGGTCGCTGATGTCTTCGGTGATGTTGGCGCCCGCTGCCTTCGCAATGGCATGATAAGCGTCAATCCCGTCGACGAAACAATAGGCCGTGGTGCCGCCCGGCTGGTCGCTCTGTGTCAGGTGAACACCGGACTTTCCGTATTCCAGAACGGCGTAACGGACCGGCTCGCCCTCACCATCCGCCCACTCGAAGGCGACGGTGAATTTGAGACAATCCCGGTAATAGGCAATCGATTGACCAAGATCGCTCACCCTCAGAACCGGGGCGATGTGTGAAACACTGGGAGACCGTGCTTGGGACATTGTTCAACCCCGATCTGACAGACATGGACCGGCGGTTCGTTGTCAGTGGCACTCCAACGTGACTGCAGCGTTCTCGAACCGGCCTTCTTCAAGATCTTGCGTCGAAATCATGAAATAGACAATCCCGGCATCTCCCCATGTCCAGTGCATGGCATCGTCACCGGCCAGGTTCAGAAGCAGAAGGCGCGATGTCGGCCCGCTTTGCGGCTCGGACTGAATACCGTCGAAAGCCCCGCCTGCGCGGTGCGGCCGGTTGTCGTTCAGCCGGCGCCAGAAGGGCTCGAAGCGGGCAAGCACATCCACCGGTATCAGGGACCGCAATTGGGGATCGGCGTAGTAGTCGGCAACGAACTCCCAAAGCCGCAGATAGTTCGCGTTGCAGAGCCTGGAAAGAGAAATCTCGTGCTCGATCGCCTGCACGCCTTGCTCGGCCCCCACTGCGCTCCGGAACTCGAAATAGCCGGTCCTGGTCTGCTCGAGATGAACGGCAATGTCGGCCCATTCTCCGTCCAGAAGGGCCCTGTCAGGGTCGCCGGCACGAAGCTGGTCGATGATGTCGCGCAAGTCGCGCAGGGCATCCTGCCGCCAGCTTTCGTTGGCCCGGACCGTTTCTTCCTGATAACTGCGAAGCGACGCCGGCGACGGACACCGGTCAAGCACGGCAGCGAGCTTTCTGTCGCGCTCCAGCCGCACTTCGAGTTCGTGAAGACGATCAAGGTCTTCATCAGCCGGTCCCTCATCCGTCTCGCCCGCGCTGGTCAGAGCTTGGCTCAGCGTCCCGATCTCCTGCTCCAGAGCCGGAAGATCCGGCCGGAGCGAGCGGAAAACGTCCGGATCACCCAGCGCCTCCAAGACGTTCGGCGGCAGATCCGGTTTGAGCGGCTGCTTGGCAAGCCGTGTCTCGATGGACGTCAGGACCGCAAGCGCCATGCGCGCGGTAAAGGGATCGGGAACCGGCGGGCGCTCTGCATCCGAAACCTCCTTGCCCGCATAAAGCACGTGCGCGAACCGGTCCGGTGCGACCCGCAGCACTTCGCCGTCGCGAACCACCCGGTTCGGCACCGTCACGCAGTCGACCGGCCAGCGGCGCCAGGTATTCGGAACCTCGCCCGTGCCTTCCAGATGTCCGTAATGCGGCCCGGCATACGTACCGTCATGGACAGGACCCAGTTCCGGCGGCGCCTGGCGCTCCGAACCGAGCGTGCGTGTGTGGATCACCCTGCAGCCCTCGGTCCGGCCGTCCAGGTCGCCGGTATTCGGGTCAATGAAGAACAAGAGCCAGCCCTCGCGCGGCCCCAGCCCGCCCCAGAGTTCCTCCGGCAACTCTGCACACGAGATCTGCGCAAGGAAATGAAGTGGAATTTCGCCACGTTGCGGGTGTTCGAGCGAGATCGATTTCGGCCACGGCACATTATCGGGCATCATCGGACGTCCGCCGAACCAGGATTGCGGTTTTTCATCGGCGCGGATCGGAACCTGCCGGCGCAACACGACCGAAACCGTTTCCAGAATTTCAGCGGCCGCTCGCGGTGCTCTGTCCGGTTCGGCAACATGCCTTTCGGCGTTGCCCTCGAATGCCAGCCGCGACGCGTCGGCGGCAGTTTCGGATTTCACAGAAACTTCCGGTGCCGGAACAGGACGCCGGATGCGGCGCGCGGCACGGTTGCTGGATTGCTCAAGGATATCGTGGATACGATCCGGCTCTACGGTAAAATCGGGAGACGCGACTCTGAGGCTTTGATTTCGCGGGAGGAAATTGACAATTTTAGACAAAAATACCCAAAATCCGACAATAAAAATCATTAACAATAAAGTTAACCCTGCTATAAATACCAATCCCGCTTCGCTATAAATGTCCTCTGGCATCGCAATGTCCAAATTTTATCATTCTCACATCTCATATTTACTTTCAGAAATTAAGCGCAGGTAAATTGAATTGTGAGAAAGATAACGAATAGCGCAGGTTTCTGATCCGGCAACAAAAACGGGCCCCGAAGGGCCCGCTCTAAGTTTAGTCCGGTTTCGGCAGGGATCAGCTGTTGACGAGATTCCGCAGGACGTAGTGCAGAATGCCGCCGGCCTTGATGTATTCCAGCTCGTCCTCGGTATCGACGCGGCACAGGCACTCGATGGTCTTGGTGGTGCCGTCCTCATAGGTCACCTCAACGTCCATCATCTGCCGCGGCTTGATATCGGCGATGCCCCGGATGGTGACGCGCTCGGTGCCTTTGATGCCGTGCGACTGCCAGCTCTCGCCTTCCTTGAAGGTCAGCGGGATGACGCCCATGCCGACAAGGTTGGAGCGGTGAATACGTTCAAAGGACTGCGTGATCACGGCGCGCACGCCGAGCAGCTTGGTGCCTTTTGCCGCCCAGTCACGCGATGACCCGGTGCCGTATTCCTTGCCCGCGAAAATGACCAGCGGTGTGCCGGCCTCCTTGTATTCCATGCAGGCGTCGTAGATCCATTCCTTCTTGCCGTCCTTCATGGTGACGCCACCCTCGACGCCCGGCACCATCTGGTTCTTGATGCGAATATTGGCGAAGGTGCCGCGCATCATGACCTGGTGGTTGCCGCGCCGCGAGCCGTAGGAGTTGAAGTCCTTGCGGGCGACCTGATGCTCTGAGAGATACTGGCCCGCCGGGCTGTCGGCCTTGATGGCACCGGCCGGCGAAATGTGGTCGGTGGTGATGGAATCCAGGAACAGGCCCATGACCGCCGCATTCTCGATGTCCTCGAGCGGTTGCGGCTCCATGGTCATGCCTTCGAAATAGGGCGGGTTCTGGACATAGGTCGAGGAGACCGGCCAGGTATAGGTCAACCCGCCTTCCACCTTGATGTTCTGCCAGTGTGCGTCGCCCTTGAAGACGTCGCCGTAGCGCCCGCGGAACATTTCTTCGGTGATCGAGGCGCGGATGAGATCGGTGATCTCTTCCGTGCTCGGCCAGATGTCCCTGAGATAGACCGGGTTGCCGTCCCGGTCATTGCCGAGCGGGTCTTCGGTGATGTTGACGTTGAGATTGCCGGCAATCGCATAGGCGACGACCAGCGGCGGCGATGCCAGGTAATTGGCGCGCACATCCGGGTTCACCCGGCCCTCAAAGTTCCGGTTGCCGGAAAGCACCGAACAGGCGATCAGGTCGTTGTCGTTGATCGCGGCCGAAATGGCCGGGTCGAGCGGGCCGGAATTGCCGATACAGGTGGTGCAGCCATAACCGGCCAGGTCGAAACCGAGCGCATCCAGATCGGCCTGAAGCCCTGCCTTCTCCAGGTAGTCCGTCACAACCTGGGAGCCGGGTGCCAGCGAGGTTTTCACCCACGGCTTGACGTCGAGGCCTTTCTTCAGCGCGTTGCGCGCGACGAGGCCCGCCCCGATCAGAACCGACGGGTTGGACGTGTTGGTGCAGGATGTGATCGCCGCGATGACAACATCGCCATTGCCCAGGTCGTGGTCCTTGCCCTCGACCGCAACGCGCTTGGAAAGTTCGTCTGCCTTCTTGAATTCCTCCGCCATGGTCTTCGCAAAGCCGCTGGCGGCATCGGAGAGGTTGATGCGGTCCTGCGGCCGTTTCGGCCCGGAGACGGCCGGAACGACCGTGGTGATGTCCAGTTCCAGCGTATCGGTGAATTCCGGCTCTTCGCCGCCGGCGCGGAACATGCCCTGCGCCCTGGAATAGGCCTCGACGAGCGCAACCCGGTCCTTGTCGCGACCGGTCGCCTCGAGATATTTCAGCGTTTCACGGTCGACCGGGAAGAAGCCGCAGGTCGCGCCGTATTCCGGGGCCATGTTGGCGATGGTTGCCGCATCTTCCAGCGACAGGTTGTCGAGGCCGGGTCCGTAGAATTCCACGAACTTGCCCACGACGCCCTTCTGACGCAGCATTTCAACGACCCGCAGCACGAGGTCGGTCGCGGTGATGCCTTCGTTCAGTTTGCCGGTCAGCTTGAAACCGATGACTTCCGGGATCAGCATGGAAATCGGCTGGCCGAGCATGCCGGCTTCCGCCTCGATGCCGCCGACGCCCCAGCCGAGGACCGCCAGCCCGTTGACCATCGTGGTGTGACTGTCGGTGCCGACAAGCGTATCGGGATAAGCAACCGTTTCGCCGTTTTCTTCCTTCGTCCAGACCGTCTGTGCGAGATATTCCAGGTTCACCTGGTGGCAGATGCCGGTCCCGGGAGGCACGGCGCGGAAATTGTCGAACGCCGACTGGCCCCAGCGCAGGAACTCGTAGCGCTCCTGGTTGCGCTCGTATTCCAGTTCCACATTCAGCTTGAACGCGTCCTTGGTGCCGAAATAGTCGACCATCACCGAGTGGTCGATGACCAGATCGACGGGGACAAGCGGGTTGACCTTTTCCGGATCACCGCCGAGCTTGACCGCGGCATCGCGCATGGCCGCGAGATCAACGACCGCGGGAACACCCGTAAAATCCTGCATGAGCACGCGCGCGGGCCGGTAGGAGATCTCGTGCGAGGATTTTCTCTCTTTCAGCCATTCGGCACAGGCGACGATGTCCTCCTTGGTGACGCTCCGCCCGTCTTCGAAGCGCAGCAGGTTCTCAAGAACGACCTTCAGGGAAAACGGCAGCCTGGACACTCCTTCCAGGCCGTTTTTCTCCGCTTCCGGAATGGAGAAATAGGTGTAGGTCTTGTCACCGACCTGAAGCGTCGTTTTGCACTTGAAACTGTCAAGGGACTGGGTCACGGCACGTGCTCTCCTTCACTGTCCGCAGCAGCAGGTCCGCGTCTGACCGGCTGCCTGTCATGATCTCCGGCAGTTCCCGGCAAGGAACCGCGTTTGCCCGTTTCGAGCCTGTCGCAGCGCACATGAGGCCGACCGGCGGGCCTGCCGTCGAATGCGCGCCGCCTCTCTGCCCCTATACAAAACTTTCGCACCGATCACCAGAAGATGCGCATGTCAGCGCCTTGAAGGGGGCGAGAAGTGATCGGCCGTGTTAAGCTGGACACGATCGAACGGACAGACTTTATATACAAACGTATACAAAATTTTCCAGACCCGCCCCTGTCGAATTTTGCACCGGTGAGCACTGGTGGGGCAAGACGCAGGCCACTGTTTGGATTGACAATGTCAATACAACCAGAGATCGGGCTGCCTCGTGAGCACCGGGTTATTGCCACGTTAACCCGTTGCCGCTATCAAAACGGCCATGCGGCGCTTGTTTCTGACCATTCTGATACTCGGCCTGACGGCACCCCTGATTGCTGCCAACGCGCAAGAACCGGTTCGTGAACCCCTGGAGATCGGGGAGTCGGGCGACGAATATCTGCGTTCGATCCGCCTGCACGGGATAGATCCGGACGTTGCATATTACGATCCCACCGCTCCGGCACCCAAGCTCGAGACAGAACAGCAACCTCAGCAGCCAACGGCGCGATCTGAGACGGAAAGTGTCATGGCACCCGGATCCCGCTGGACCTTCACGCTGATTGCCGGCCTCGTTCTTGCCGGCCTGGCCTTTCTTGTGATCCGGTTCGGCGGAAACATTGCCGTCACGCTGCAACGCGATGCCGAGAACCCTGACAGCCGCCGCGCGGCGGGACCGCAAAACACGCCTGTCTGGGCAGAAAAACTTGGCTCGTTCAACGATATCATGCGGATCGCGGACAGGCGTGAAGCGCTGGTCATGCTGACGCAGAAGGTTCTGGCCACACTTGCAACGACCAATGGCGTGCTCATGCAGCGCAGCTGGACGGCGCGTGACACGCTGCGGAACATCCCGCTCGCGGACGCCCAGCAGACCCTTTTGCGTACGCTTGTGCTCAACAGCGAGCGTGTCCAGTTCGGCGGTAGGGATGTTTCCGAAGACGAGTTCCGTGAACACGTCTCGTCTTGCCAGCAACTGCTTGGAGCCAGTGCGGCATGAGCGACACGACCACCACGCCCCGGTCCGGCGGCCCGCGCATCGAATATCTGGTGATCGCAGCCGTCTGCGTCATCGCTCTCCTGGCGTTCTGGTATGTCATGTCGCAGCGCCAGCAAACACTGCGCAGCTCGCCGTCGGGTCTCGACGGCCTTCAGGTCTGGCTGACATCGAATGACATCACCTCCTACAATTTTGCCGGCGGCTGGCCGATCGATCAGACGACGGTCGATCTGTTGATCCTGCCGGTCTACGACACCGCGCTTGATGTGGCGCGAACACCTCCCGCATCGAAGGAAGAATATCTTCTCCAGTCGGACGAATATGACTTTGCGACCGAAGCGGTCCTGACCAAGGCGCAGACGGTTCCGACGCTTTTCGTAATGCCCAAATGGCGCAGCGGCATGCGCCTGACCGGAATAGCCCATCCTGTGCTTCTGATCGAACCGGGCAAGATCACCGACACGCTTGAGGAAATCACGGGCAGCGGTGCTGCGGAGCTGGTCTATGGCCGGACGCCCTTCACCGAGTTCAGCTATCGCGCGACGGATGGCGCCACCCTGACGGCAAGGCTCTACGCCGCACAGATGTTCCGCAGCCAGGGCTGCGATCCCATCATCGGAACGTCGGAGGCAATGATCCTTGGCAGCTGTCCCCTGCCTGCCGATGCGCAGTCGGATGGAAACGGCGTGCGCGACCGCGTTCTTGTCCTGTCAGATCCGGATCTTTTGAACAATCATGGCCTTCGTCTCGGCGACAATGCACAGATCGCGGCGGACTTCCTGTCATCGCAGACCGATGAGGGCAACATTGTGATCGACTACAGCCGAACCTCCTGGCTGCGCGATCCTTTCCAGGAACCTGTGCGCGAGCGCACCTGGACGGATCTCAGCCGCTTCTTCGGTCCGCCGTTTCTCATTCTGTGGCTTGGCGCAGGTTTCCTGTTCACGCTGTTCCTGTGGCGGGCCGCGCTCCGCTATGGACCGGTCCTGCGTGAGCGGGCCGCGAGCGGTTCCGGCAAGGCCCTTGCCATCGAGGCGCGGGCCAGGCTGATGCGTCTTTCCGGCCAGGACGGGGCGCTTGTACACGAATATGCAGCAGCCCGGATCTCCGCCGTCGCGGCCGCGCTGTTCGGTCCCTCGCACGCCCGTCACTATGCGAGCGAGGACGAATTCCTGAATTTTGCAGACCGGCAGCACCCGGGCGAGGCCGCCCGGCTCCGGTCGGTTCTTGCCGAGATCAGACGCCTGCCCGCGCGCGCCCACGCCGCCGAGGCAATTCACCTTATTGACGAGTTCGAACAGGTTTTGGAGCAAATCACCCATGACGCTTGAGGTCCTACGCCAACGCACGGACGCCCTGAGAGCCGAGATTGGAAAAGCCGTCCTCGGCCAGGATGAAATCATCGACCTCCTGCTGGTCGCCCTGTTTGCGCGGGGCCACGTCCTGCTCGAAGGCCCTCCCGGTACGGCAAAAACGCTGCTGGCACGCAGTTTTTCCGCCGCGCTTGATCTTGATTTCGGCCGGATTCAGTTCACCCCCGATCTCATGCCCGGCGACGTTCTCGGCACCTCGATCTTCGATTTCAGGACGAATGAATTCATCCTGACCAAGGGACCGGTCTTTTCCCAGGTGTTGCTGGCAGACGAAATCAACCGCGCTCCGCCCAAGACCCAGGCCGCCCTGCTTCAGGCCATGAACGAGCGTACGGTCTCCATCGACGGCACCGACCATTCCCTCGGCAGCGAGTTCATCGTGGTCGCGACCCAGAACCCGATCGAACAGCAGGGCACTTATCCCCTGCCGGAAGCGCAACTGGACCGCTTCCTGTTCAAGCTCATGATCGATTTTCCGCCCGAGACCACGGAAATGGCGATCCTGCGCCAGCATGCGGCACAGCCGCTGGAATCGGGGCTGGAAACGGCGACCCTGTCGAAAGTCCTGGACGCCGCAGCGCTTGCCGAAACCCGAAAGCTGGTCGACGGCATTATCCTGAAGGACGACATTCTCGCCTATATTCTCCGTCTCGTGCGCGCGACACGCCAGAACGCCGAAATCGCATTCGGCGCCTCGACCCGTGCCGCAGACGCGCTGGTCAGCGCCACACGGGCGACGGCCGCGCTCAACGGGCGGGACTTTGCCATCCCCGACGACGTCAAGCGCCTCTTCGTGCCCTCGCTTCGCCACAGGATCGTTCTCGGTCCGGCAGCCGAAATCGAGGGACGCAGCGCCGACCAGGTCCTCGACAATATTCTCAACCAGATCGAGGCACCGCGCTGATACGTCCGTCGAAAAGACTGCTCGCACTTGCCGGCGTGACGCTTCTGGTCTCATTGATCATGATTGTCGCGAGCACGGCCCTGCGCGATCTTGCCATCCTGCCCTGGCTGCTGCTCGGGCTCGTGGTTGCCTTCGACATGGCATCGTCCCTGCAGCGGCCGAAAAACCTCACCTTCGAGGCGCCGCTGGAGATCTTCGTCGGAGAGACGGTCCGTCTCCATCTTGTCCTTGAACAGGCACCGCGCGACCTGAGCGCCAAACTGGAGTGGCCGGAGGGTCTGAGCGGTGAGCATGAAATCGCGTTTCAGCCCCATGCCGACGGCACCAGCCATGCAGATATTGAGGTCCGTGCCGTGCGGCGGGGGATCTGGCAGCTGGAGCATCTATGGCTGTTCTGGGTTTCGAAACTGGGATTGCTGGAATTTGTCCCGAAGCTCGATCTGGGCGCCGAACTTCGTGTCGTGCCCAATATCCGGCAGGTCCAATCCGGTGAAATCACCACGACCGTCATGTCGACACTTTACGGCGTCAAGGAAAACCGCGCCCTGGGCGAAGGCTCCGAATTCCATCAGCTGCGCGATTTCGTGCCCGGCATGGACATCAAGTCGATCGACTGGAAACGCTCGGCCAAGCGCCGTTCACTGGTTGCCAAGGAATTGCGCGCCGAACGGAACCACCACGTGATCATCGCACTCGACAACGGCTACCTCATGCGCGAGGAAATCGCCGGCCTGCCGAAGATCGACCACGCAGTCACGGCAGGTCTGGCAACCGCGTGGGCGGCCGCCGTCGGTGGCGACCTGGTCGGGTACTATTCCTACGACGTCCGCCCGAGAACCTTTGCCGCGCCGGCCCCCGGACGGAGTGCCTTTGCGCGGCTGCGCAACTGGACCGCGGAACTTTCCTATGTCAGCCGGGAGACCAACCACACGCTCGCGCTCACCGAGCTGAACGCCCGCACGCCCAAACGCAGCCTGATCATCGTGTTTACCGATTTTATCGACACGACCTCGGCGGAACTCCTGATCGAGAACATCGGCATTCTGGCCAAGCGCCATCTTCTGATCTTTGTCGCCATTCGCGATCCCGACATGGAAACCATGGTCGAAACCGCGCCGGACAATCTCGAAGGCGCAGCAACGCTGGTTGCGGCCAACCAGTCCATGAACGAGCGCAGGCTCGTGCTGGAACGGCTTGCGCGCATGGGGGTCACGATCGTCGACGCAAAACCGAATGCGGTCACGGCCCGCCTGATTTCGACCTACCTGGAAATCAAGGCGCGGGAGATGATTTGATGCAGGATCAGGATCTCATGCGCTCGGCGCGCTTTCGCAAGGAACGGGAGGCCGACTGGCAGCGGCTCGAACAGCTCGTCATGGCCGCCGAAAGCCGGGGCCTGCAGTACATGGATTTCGCCGAGGCGCGGGACCTGGCATCCCTCTACCGGCAGGCAACCACGTCGCTTGCGATTGCCCGCGAGATCTCGCTGGACAAGGCCTTGCTCGGATACCTGGAAGCTTTGACGGCCCGCGCCTATCTCTGTGTCTATGCGCCGCAGGAGCGCCTGGGCGGCCTGTTTCAGCGGTTCTTTTCGCACGGTGCCCCGCAGGCCATGCGCCGTTCCTGGCCGTTCATCCTGCTCGGGTTCCTGTGCATGGGTCTCGGCGCCCTCTCCGGATACCTTCTCTATTTCGAAAGCGCTGACTGGTACTATGTCTTCATGCCGGCGGAGCTGGCGGGCGGGCGCGGGCCCGATGCCACCTACGAGGCCCTGCGGTCGGTCATCTATGACCAGAACCCCGACAGCTCCGGGCTAGGCGCTTTTGCCACCTACCTGTTCTCGCACAACACCCGCATCGCGATTTTTGTGTTCGGTCTTGGTGTCTTCGCCTGCGCACCCGCGGTCGTGCTCACATTCTACAACGGCCTGATGCTCGGGGCGTTTTATGCGCTGCATGTCGACCGGGGGCTCGGGCCGGACATTGCGGGCTGGCTGTCGATCCACGGGGTCACGGAACTCTCGGCAATCTGCATTGCCTGTGCCGGCGGGCTGAAACTTGGCACCGCGCTGATGTTTCCCGGCGACGTCTCGCGCATCACGTCCCTGCGCCTGGCCGGACGCGACGCCCTGAAACTGGCGCTTGTCGCCGCGCTGATGCTGCTGGTCGCGGCGTTCCTGGAAGGTTTCGGAAGGCAGCTCGTTCAGGACATTTACATGCGCTTCATCATCGGCTGGGGGATCGGCGCGCTCTGGCTGATCTGGTTCCTGTTCGCGGGGCGGGAGCAAAAATGATCCCACGGCTCCGCAGAAAAAGGAAAACGGAACGCCCCTCGCGCAATCAGCTCATGCCGCCCGAAGGCGTCCCGCTGACGATGCAGATCGCCGGTGTCGGCGTCCGCCTGGGTGCGCAGATCACGGACATCGCCATCACGACCGCCGCCCTGGTCTGCATCATGATCCTGCTGGCAACGCTGAACATCACCGGGCCGCAAACGATCGTCGCCATCGGCGCCCTCTTGTTCTTCCTCATCCGCGTTCCTTACTACATCCTGGCGGAACTGGCCTGGAACGGTCAGACGCTCGGCAAACGCATCATGAAGATCAAGGTTGTCTCCCATGATGGCGGCCCCCTGACGACCCACGCGCTTGTCCTGCGCAACATGATGAAGGAAGCCGAGGTCTTTCTTCCCGGAACGCTGGTTCTGATGCTCGATGCGTCCTCCCCCCTGGGCTCGCTTCTTGCCTTCGGCTGGATTGCGATATGCCTGTTCGTCCCCATCTTCGACCGCTATCGCCGCCGGCTGGGCGACATGATGGCCGGCACGCATGTCATTCACCTTCCTGTGCCGGTTCTTCTGAAAGACCTCGCACGGGAACCCCGCGTGATGACCCGGGACAAGAAGGGGTTCGTGTTCCTGTCCCATCAGCTCGACCATTACGGCGCCTTCGAACTGCAGACGCTCGAGGGCCTGTTGCGGGCGCAGGAGACCCGCCCGTCCGGCAACATCCTGGCGGAGCGGGACAAGACGATCGCGGCGATTGTTGAAAAGATCCGCAAGAAGATCGGCTATGCCAGCCCTGTTCCGCCTGCGGACCGGGTGAAATTTCTGCAGGCGTTTTACAAGGCCCAGCGTGAACATCTTGAACAGCGGCAGCTCTTTGGAGACCGGCGCGAAAACAAGCATTATGCACAGAACGGAGAAGACGCCTGACCGACACTCTTCTGCAGCCCGAGGGCCTGGCGCTGACCACAATCACTCCGGCCTTGGAGGAAACATGACGGAAACACGGGACACCGGAACAGACCTTCCTCTCGGCGTGGGAACCCTCATCGGTGACAGCTTTTCCATTCTGTTCAGGCAGTTCTTCCCGATCCTGCTGATCGGCTTCGTGCCGAGCCTGCTGGGTGTCTTGTTATCCGGCGCTCTTGTGGGCTTCAACACGGTCCTGAGCCTCGACGACACCGGCGGCTCGTCCGGCGGCGCGAGCGCCCTGATCAGTCTGGTGGATCTCGTGGTCTACTCGATCACGACCGCCTTCATGGTGCAGCTCGCCTACGATTCCAAACTCAACCGGCCGATCACACTCGGAAAATACATCGGTCCGGCCATGTCATCGATTTTCCCGATCGCAATCCTGGGCATCGGTGTCGGACTGCTCATGGGGATCGCCTCGCTCGCCTTCATCATTCCGGGGCTTTGGGTCTACGCGGTCTTTTCCGTCATGGAGCCGGCGATTGTCATCGAGCGGCTTGGCTTCAAGGGGCTGCGCCGGAGTGAGAAACTGACAAAAGGATACCGGTGGCCGATCGTCGGCGCGCTTGTGATCACATGGATCTGTGCTCTCGTGATCATCATCCTCGCCCTGTTTGTCGCCGATCTGGCCATGACCAGCGGCATTCTGGCGCTTTCGATTGTTGTCTACGCAGCGCTGACGGCTATCGGAACAGGCCTGATCAGCATCCTGACAGCCCTAATCTATGCGCGGCTGCGGGAAATCAAGGAGGGTGTGAGCGTTGACCAGATCGCATCGGTGTTTGACTGACAATCCGCCTCGATCCGGGTCCGAGGCACAGCTTGTGGACAGGTTCCGTTGCTTTTATTGTCAGGCACCCGGGACGAAAGATGCGCGTTTGAGGTGTATGCATAACGCCCTGGCGATTTTTGGTTTAAGTGATTCTTTTTGATGAAAACGGAGTAATTGCATGACGGACACAGGTTACAGCCAGCCCAAGCCACCTCTTGGTGTCGGCTCGATTGTCGGCGAGAGTTTCTCGATTCTGTTCGGCCATTTCATCAAGGTCATCATTATCGGTTTCGTGCCGACGCTGATCGGGTTCCTGCTTTCGGGAGCCTTGACCGGCTACAACGTTGCCCTCGGCCTGGAGGTTCAGGACTTCTCGGGTCCCGGCAGCGTGGTTGCCTTCATTATCTCATTGCTGATCAACATGATCGTCTATTCCATCACGACAGCGCTGCTCGTTCAGCTTGCCTATGATGCCAAACTCACCCGTCCGATCCAGATCGGCCGGTATATCGGTCCCGCCATCAGCGTGATTGTGCCCCTGGCGGTGATCACCATCGTGCTGTCGATCCTGGTTTCGATCGGCCTGGTTCTGTTCATCGTACCCGGCCTCTGGATTTATGCGGTGTTTGCCGTGATCGCCCCGGTCATCGTGATTGAACGTGCCGGTTTTAACGCGATGGGCCGCAGTCGCTTTCTCACCAAGGAGTATCGCTGGCCGATCGTCGGGGCGCTGATTCTCGGGATCGTTCTGTCCATGATCATCAGCTTTCTCGCAATGTTTGTGGTCGGTCTGATCGTCAGCATCGGATCGATCGGTCTGATCATCGGCATCATTCTGTTCGCCGGCATGTCCACGCTCGGTGCCGGCTACATCAGTATTCTCATCGCACTGATCTATGCCCGTCTGCGCGAGATCAAGGAAGGCGTGAACGTCGACCAGATCGCGTCCGTCTTCGATTGATCAATGCACCCTCAGCGCCCCTCCGGGGCGCTGAGATTTGTTGTGCCCGATGCTTCGGCAAAGAACCGACACACCAACCACTCCGCTTGGGGCCGTGACGAAACCAAGCTGCGAACGTTCGGGATACATCGAAAAAATATGGGTTTGGACAATTGCAGAACCAGATTGAACAGGATCCGGTGGATCCTCATGCTTCGAGCGATCAGGCACAGCCGGTAACAAAGGCATCGGAACCAAAACCTCCTCTGGGTGTTGGCAGCATCATTGCGGAGAGCTTTTCCATACTCACGAGAAACGTTTTCCGGATGATCCTCGTGTCTTCGGTGCCCATGGCGTTCTTTCTCGTGCCGCTCGCACTGGTCCTCTCCAATTCTGGCGTGGTCAATTTTCAGGACCCCTCCGCCAACTGGCCGATGGTGGCCGTTTACTTATTGACATCCTTGCTGGCGTTCTGCGCTGCGACTTCCCTGATCTCCGCTGCGGTGACGAGACTCACTTACGACGCTAAACATCTCACGCCCACAGGGCTTCGGGCGATTTTTGGCCCAGCGTTGGCTGCAGCCCCATCCATTGGCCTGCTCGGCATTGCCATTTGCGCCCTTCTGGTTGTCGTCCAGGTCTCAATGTTTGCCCTGGGCCTTGTAACACCGCTGCTCTCACTGGTGGCGCTGCCGGTATTCTTCGTGATCTACCTTTGGTCGATTGCGGCCTTCTCGCTCATGCCCGCGGCGGCCGTGATCGAGAACAGGGGCTTGCGCAGCCTTTCGCGGAGCAGAGAACTCACGAACGGATATCGCTTGGCAGTCTTGGGAACGATGCTGCTCGCCAGTCTGTGCAGCGTCGTGATTCAGCTTGTGTTTTCATTCGCGACATTCTTTCTGACGATATTGGTTTCTCTGGTTTCGGAAACCTTGAGCGGAATTCTGTCTTTCGCGTCGTCTCTGGCTGCCTTCGGCGTCATGATCAGCTTCATGTGTATCGTTGCCTGCCTCCTTTACCTGCGGCTGAGAGAAGTGAAGGAAGGGGTCGGGATCGATCAGATCGAGGCGATTTTCGATTAACACGGAACCGAGACCTGGCAATTCCTGCCCCGGTGGAGCGCGGTCTGCGTCGAGAAACAACTGGACTTCGTCGAGGCAAACCAATGTTTGACACAAGGCAAGTCAGCGAAATCTCTTGCGTGATACCAGTGCACGGAACTAACAAGACAAACGTGCCTTGTCATGCGGAGCGGATTTCTGAAACTTGTTGCTGAAAACCTGACGATTGATCGCGGTGGCCGCCGGGTGTTTCAGGACCTGTCCTTTGCGGTTGAACGGGGAGAAGCCCTCGTTGTCACCGGCGCCAACGGCATCGGCAAGTCGTCCCTGCTCCGAACACTCGCCGGACTGGTTCCGCTCGCCGCCGGCACACTGCGGCTGGACGGAGGGTTGCCTGACCTTCTGCCACAGGAACAAGCGCATTATTTCGGCCACCAGGATGCTGTCAAACCGGCGCTCAGCGTTTCGGAGAACCTCCAGTTCTGGCAGAGTTTCGCTGCGCCCTGCGAACCGGACGGCTTCGACGGCGGCAGATACACGCCGGGCGAGGCGCTGGAGACGCTCGGGATCGGGCACACCGCTCATCTCCCCGCGGCCTATCTTTCCGCCGGACAAAGACGGCGTCTGTCCCTGTCACGCCTTCTGATCACACCACGGCCCATCTGGCTCATGGACGAGCCGACATCGGCACTCGACAAGGCATCCGAACAGCAATTGCTCGGACTGATGAACACGCATCTGGACAACGGCGGCGTTGTCGTCACCGCAACGCATACCGACCTCGCACTCAACCAGATCCGCACGCTGCATCTGCAAGCCGGCGACCCCGGGAAGCTGCTGCAGGAGGAGGCGATGTCATGAGTGGTTGGGCAATGGCCTTGTTCAAGCGCGATCTGCGCCTTTCGGTCCGCATCGGCGGCAGCGCCCTTGTGGGTGTCCTGTTCTTTCTTGCGGTCGTCACCGTCATTCCCTTCGGTGTCGGCCCCGATCTCAATCTGCTGGCCCGCATCGGTCCGGCGATCCTCTGGATCGGCGCCCTTCTGGCAACGCTTCTCGGCCTCGACCGGCTGTTTCAGGCCGACCGGGAAGACGGCACGCTCGACCTGATGATGATGTCCGGTCGTCCGCTTGAACTGGTCGTGCTGGTGAAGTGCCTGGCCCACTGGATCGCAACCGGCCTGCCGCTGGTTGTTGCCGCCCCGCTCCTCGGCGTGTTTCTGAACCTCGACCCGGTATCGATGGGTGCGGTGACGGCAACGCTTCTCGTCGGGACGCCTGCGCTTACGCTGATCGGCGCAATCGGAGCATCGCTGACCGTTTCACTGCGCAGGGGCGGGCTGCTTCTTGCGGTCCTTGTCATCCCCCTGGCCATTCCGGTGCTGATCTTCGGCGTGAGCTCGGCAGATGCGGCCATTCACGATCCGGTCCCATTCCTGACCCCGTTTCTTATCCTGTGTGCGTTGACCCTGATTGCCGCGGTCGTCGGCCCCGTTGCCTCAGCGGCCGCACTGCGCTTCTCGTCGGACTGAGCGGACAGCCATGAACATCACCCTCTCTTGATCGAGCGCAATGCAGCCTGCGACATGGCAGTGCATTGAAGGAACCGGGAGAGTGCAGTAAATAGGGCACTATGGCATTTTGGGATTATGCAAATCCGACGCGGTTCTTGAGGCTGGTTCAGATCGTTCTGCCCTGGCTCGTCGGTCTGTGCGTGATCACCTTCGCGGTCGGGCTCTACATGAGCTTCCAGGCACCCGAAGACTATCAGCAGGGTCAGACCATCCGGATCATGTATATCCATGTCCCCGCCGCCTGGCTGTGCATGATGTGCTATACGGTCATGTCCCTGTCCTCGATCGGCACCCTGGTCTGGAAACATCCGCTTGCTGACGTCTCTGCGAAAAGCGCGGCGCCGATCGGGGCCGCCTTTACCTTCATGGCACTGTTGACCGGCTCTTTGTGGGGCAAGCCCATGTGGGGTACATACTGGGTCTGGGACGCACGCCTCACCTCCGTTCTGGTACTCCTGATCATGTATCTGGGGCTGATGACTCTCTGGCGGACGATGGACGATCCGATCAAGGCGGGCAAGGCTGCAGCCGTGCTGACACTTGTCGGCGCGCTCAACCTGCCGATCATCAAGTTTTCCGTGGACTGGTGGAACACGCTTCATCAGCCTGCCAGCGTGGTTCGCCTGGACGGACCGACCATCCACCCGGATCAGCTGTGGCCGCTTCTGGTCATGGCGATCGCCTTCACGCTCCTGTTCCTGGTTTTGCATCTGATGGCCATGCGCAACGAAATCCTGCGCCGCCGCGTGCGCGCGCTCCGGATGCGGGCGGCGAGCGCTTCACATCCTGGAACCGCTGCCGCGACAGCGCAGCCCGCGGAGTAAGCCCATGGATCTCGGACCGCATTCAGGTTTCATCATCGCATCCTATGCGCTTTGCATCCTGACCGTCCTCGCCCTTGTCGCCTGGGTCCGGATAGACAAGCTTGTTCAGGATCGCGCGCTGAAGGAACTCGCGGATCAGGGCATTGTACGCAACCGGCCGGACACACCAAAGCAATGACGGAAACGGACGCACCGAAAACCGGCTTCAAGCCGGATGACAAGTCGGACGGCACCCACGGAAAGCGTGGCTTCCCTGTCCTCGTTCTGATGCCGCTCGTGGTGTTCATGGCGCTGGCGGGGCTGTTCATGTTCCAGCTCCTTCTGGGCAACGACCCCCAGAAGATCCCGTCGGCACTGATCGACAAACCCGCGCCGGAGTTTTCCCTGGCCGCGGTCGAGGGCATCGCCCGGGACGGAACACCGATCCCCGGCTTTTCCCGGGAAGACCTTCTGGGCAAGGTATCCGTCGTCAACGTGTTTGCCTCCTGGTGCGGCCCCTGCCGCGACGAACACCCGCTCCTGGAAGACCTTGCCAGGGTCGAGGATATCCAGCTCCTTGGCATCAACTACAAGGACAAGCCGGAAAATGCCCGGCGGTTTCTTGGAAGCCTCGGCAACCCTTATGATCGCATTGGTGCCGATGATGCCGGAAGAACCGCAATTGAATGGGGCGTTTACGGGGTGCCCGAGACCTTCGTCATCGATAAGCAGGGCACGATCCGGTACAAGTTCATCGGCCCGCTGAGCCCGGCTTCCTACCAGGAAGTCTTCCTGCCGGAACTCAGCAAGATCATAGCCGCAAACCGGTAACGCCCGGCAACGCCGATTTCACATTTCCGCGAATTTTCCCCGTTCTCACCGATGTCACCGGCTCGTGACTCGCGATTGAAAGCCAAGTTGCATATTTTACCGGCAACCGAAAAAGGAAATGAGCCAAATGGTGGGTCTAACAATTCGGAAAGCGCAGCGGGCTTTCCGTACGGGTGCTGTTGTTCTGGCAGGAATAGCCGGTCTTGTCTTATCGATGGAAGTTGCCGGCGCACAGCCCAAGAAGGTGGTGGAACTGTTCACGAGCCAGGGCTGCTCGTCCTGCCCTCCGGCGGACAAGCTGGCCGAACGCCTCGTGGAAGAGGACAGCGATGTTCTGACGGTTCTGATGCCGGTCGACTACTGGGATTACCTGGGCTGGAAGGACACGCTTGCCAGCCCGGTCCATTCCCAGCGCCAGCGCGCTTACGCGACCCGGCGCGGAGACCGCTCGGTCTATACGCCGCAGATGGTGATCAACGGCGAGGAACATGTGGTCGGCAGCCGGGAACGCGACGTCCGTGCCGCACTTGACCGCGCCGACCCGTTCACTGCGCAGGTCGACCTGAAGATCTCCGACATGGTCGTGCAGGCGGATCTGGAGGGGCAGCTGCCCGCCGGTGCCAAGATGGCGACGGTCTATTTTCTCAGGATAGAGGACGAGGCAACGATCGATATCGGCCGGGGCGAGAATGCCGGCAGAACGATCAGATACGTCAACATAGTCCGCAACCTGCAGCCGATCGGGGTTTGGGAAGGCGGTTCCGAAACGTTCCGCATGCCGAAATCCAAATTGATGCTGAAAGGCGATGCCCGCTGCGCCATCATCGTCCAGATCGAGGATCGCGACGGACCGGGCAAGATCATCGGCGCGGCTGTCTTGAACCTGCGCGACGGTGCCTGAGGCACCGTCCGGACTTCGTCGTCCCGATACCACCTCCCGAAAGTACAGGATTAACGCGGCGACTGTCTTGTATCCTGCGTAAAAGCTGCTACCCCTTGCCGCGAGGCGGCTCACGCTACGGGGAAGTGCATGGATCAGGCTTTGAGGCTTCGGGTTGCTTTTGCAAGCATATTCGTCGGCATCCTGGTTCTCGCCCTCAAGATCGGCGCCTACCTTCTGACGGCGTCGGTCGCGCTTTATTCCGACGCGCTCGAGACCTCGGTCAATATCGTTTCGTCCATCGCCGCACTCGCAGCCGTCTGGCTGGCCTCCAAGCCTGCGGACAAGAACCACCCTTACGGTCATGACAAGGCGGAGTATTTCGCCGCCGTTCTTGTCGGCGTGATGATCGTGCTGGCCGCGATTTCCATTTTCAGAGCCGCCTGGATCGGTTTCACCGCCGGCGACCACCCGAATTATTCGCCGCTCGGGCTCGGAATGAACCTGGCATCGGCGATCATCAACGGAGTTTGGGCCCGGTTTCTGATGACCTACGGCAGAAGCACCCGGTCACCCGCTCTCATCGCGGACGGCAAACACCTTTTGACGGACGTGGTGACCTCGGTCGGCGTGCTTCTGGGCGTTGGTCTGGTGCTCCTTACTGGCTGGCAGTTGCTCGACCCCGCGCTGGCGGTCATTGTTGGTCTGCTGGTTCTTTGGTCCGGCTGGGAGCTGGTCAAGGAGTCAATTGGCGGGCTCATGGACGAAGCCGCATCCGCGGACGTCCTCGCAAAGATCCGGGAGCAGATTTCCCAGCATGGAGAAGGCGCCCTGGAAGCTCATGACCTGCGCACGCGCATTGCCGGCAGATCCACCTTCATAGACTTCCATCTGGTCGTCCCCGGAGACATGTCCGTCGATACCGCTCATGACATCTGCGACCGGATCGAAACCGCCATCAAGGAAGACGTTCCAGGTGCCCGCATAACCATTCACGTCGAACCGGAACACAAGGCCAAGCATTCGGGTATCGTGGTCGTATGACCAGGAACAGGGAAGCCGTTCAGCCGGAACAGAGTTGGAAACGCCTTTGACACACGCATTCAGGCGCAGAGCCCGGAACATTGCGGATCACGCGATCCTGATTTCAGGATCCGTGCTCATGTGTCTGCCGGTCTATGGGCTCTTCGCGGCAACCACACACGCTCCCGGCACGCCGATGCAACCGCGCCTCGATCCCGGTGGAGCCTTCGTTGCGAACTACAGCGCCTTCCTGACATCGAGTGCCGGCTTTTCCGGAGACATCACCGTTGCCGCAATGTTGTGGAACTCCTTCGTGCTGGGGGCCGGATTTGCATCGCTCAAGGTGGCGGTCTCCCTGCTTGCCGCCTATACGCTCGTCTATTTCAGGATTAGGGGAGCGAGCGCCATCTTCGCCGTTCTGCTCCTCACCCTGATGCTTCCGCTCGAATCCCGATTCCTGCCCACGTACGACGTGGTTGCCCAACTCGGGCTCGTCAACACGGAGGCCGGGCTCATTTTCCCGCTCGTGGCATCCGGCCTCGGAACGCTGTTCTTTCGGCAATTCCTGCTGACCGTTCCCGACGCGATGCTCGAGTCGGCACGGCTGGACGGTGCCGGAAGCTGGAAATTCTTCAGGGACATCCTGATGCCGCTGTCGGCACCGACCGCTGCGGCACTCTTTCTTGTTTTGTTCGTGAACGGCTGGAACCAGTATCTTTGGCCGGTGATGGTGACTTCGGAGGAAGCCACCTACACGCTCGTGAGGGGAATGCAGTTCTTCGGCCGCGCCAGCCTCCCCGGCCTGATGCTGGCCATACTCGCGATCGTACCGCCGTGCCTCCTTGTCATCTTGTTTCAACGACAAGTCGTTAAGGGACTGTTTGACGGCTCACACTAGGATACGGACTCATTAATGAAGTCAATTTGATTTGGATCGTTTTGACCAGCTGCAAGGAGCGAAAGCGCAGGAAATGTGCTTCATTTTCAAGCCTTTCGCGACGTGGCAGATGGCCAAAACGGCCAAATCCGAAGGACGGCAGAAATGGCCTCACCTCGCAGCGTCACCGCGCTTGACCGGGCATAAGGCCCGCTCTACTCACGCTTCCTCGCGAGGTTTTGCCATTTCTGCCGCCAAATCGGCTTCATTTATGGGTCCGTACCCTAGGGTACCGACGGCTGGAAAAGGACGATAATTGCATGTCATTTGAAGCGATCCTGTTTGATTGCGACGGCGTCTTGGTCGATTCGGAACTGATCTACGTCGACGTGGAACGGGAACACCTTGCCCGGATCGGGCTGCACTACGAATTGGACGAATACATGAACCGGTTCCAGGGTTTGGGAGGCACGGATTTCTGGGCCGCGCTGGACCGGGACCACCAGGCGCTCGGAAAAGGGCCGCTGCCGTCCGGTTTCGGGGATGATCTTGACGCGGCAACCATGGAGCGCATCAACCGCGAACTTTCGGAAATTGCCGGTATCAAGCAGCTTCTGCAATCCCATGTCGGCCCCCGCGCCGTCGCGTCCTCCTCACGCCTGGCGCGGCTGATCCACAAGTTGAAGCACACGGGCCTTTACCCGTATTTTGAACCGCACATCTATTCCGGCGAGCAGGTGCCGAACGGCAAGCCGGCGCCGGATCTTTTCCTGTTTGCCGCGCAGAAACTCGATGCCGCCCCCCAGGCCTGCCTGGTGATCGAAGACAGCGCCAACGGCGTGAAGGCGGGTCTTGCCGCCGGAATGACGGTCTGGGGCTTTGTCGGCGGCGGGCACAGCCATGGCGGCCACGCGGATCAGCTTCTGCAGGCCGGAGCCCACAAGGTTGTCGACAGCCACGACGACCTGTCAGGCCTGCTGCTGCCAGGCAACACCGCCGCGTGACCACCACCGGCTGCGCACGGCAACCGCGTGGCATCCAGACGTGAGCGCGGCAGTCCTGAAACCCGGGAGCCATTTTGAATTGAGCCTCAGCATTCGAAGGGACAAAAAATGTTCAAGCGCGCCGTGATCACGGCCCTGATCGTCGGGTCGATCCTGACGGTCATCAATCAGGTCGACGCTGTCTTTGGCCAGGCGGAACTGATCATCTGGCAAGCCCTGTTGTCGACAGCCGTGCCCTTCATCGTCTCGCTGGTGAGTGCCTATCTCACGTTGAAAAACAAGGAGACGAAAAACGCAGACCAACATGCGGCAGAGCGGTTGGAGAAGCGGACAAATGGAACGGAATCCCGACGGGACCCGCAAGCGCAGGCCGCGGACCGGCCGCTTCTCGGCAAAAACGAAGTGAGTCAGCTGAAAGACGCCTGGGCCGTCGTT
Source organism: Roseibium sp. MMSF_3412 (assembly GCF_030733265.1). Taxonomy (GTDB): domain Bacteria; phylum Pseudomonadota; class Alphaproteobacteria; order Rhizobiales; family Stappiaceae; genus Roseibium. The sequence continues at coordinate 215,071 of NZ_JASHJI010000003.1, forward strand.
GCCGAGATCGGACAGAACGCAAAGGCGGTAAATGTTGCCAGCAAGGAACGCGCCGGCTTTCTGGCTGACCTGATATCGGCCTCCGAACAGATCCAGAAGGATCTTCACGCAGTTGGTCTGGAAGCCCTGGAATGTACCCAGGATCTTGCAAACGCGGGCGGCAAGATCACGCAGGCGCGGGAAGGCATCGATACGATCTCGCAGACCTGCCTCGGCGCCGCCGAGCTCATCGGGCATCTGGGCACGGCCACATCGGATCTCACAAGCAAGTTCAACGACATCGAAAACCTGGCGCAGGAAATTTCGTCGATCTCCTCACAAACCAACCTGCTTGCGCTCAACGCGACGATCGAAGCGGCCCGCGCGGGTGACGCCGGCAAGGGCTTTTCAGTCGTTGCAGGTGAGGTTAAGGCGCTGGCCGGTTCGACGGAAAAGGCCGTTGAATCCATTGCTACGATCCTCTCGGAAATGACGCAATCGCTTGCAGAGACACGCCAGCTTGTCGAAACCGCGAAAGAGAAGCTGCAGCTTTCCGGCACGCAGAGTGCCAGCAGCCTGGAGCAGATTGCGTCGGCAGAGACCACATTGAGCGATCTGACCAGCCGCAACGAGGCGACATCCCGCCAGATGACCGACAGAACCGCCGCGCTCGACAGGGTATCAACCAACCTTCATCAGATCCGCAAGGACACGGAAAACGCCATCAACGGGTCTGCCCGCAACATCGAGCTCGCCAAACGCGCCTCGCAAACCGTGCAGGAAGTGGCCGAAAGGCTGACACAGGCCGGATAATCGGCAAGCCGTTTCTGAAGACAAAAAAAACCCGGGGTTGCCCCCGGGTTTCCAGTTTGCGGTCCGAGCCAATAGACCGCCTGGGAGATTTTTTTCCTCGACTCTGAGACCTCAGAGACGCTGGGAACCGGTTCCGAACTCCGGATAGGCTTCCACGCCGATTTCGACCTTGTCGAGACCAAGAGCCTCTTCTTCGTCGGAGACGCGGATACCCATGGTGCTCTTCAGGATGAACCAGACGATGGCGCTGGCAACGAACGCGAACACGCCGTAGGACACGATGCCGATGATCTGCGTGCCGTAGGAAGCATCACCGTTCGACAGCGGAACAATGAGCGTGCCCCAGATACCTGCAAGCAGGTGAACCGGGATAGCGCCGACAACATCATCGATTTTCAGTTTGTCGAGCAGCGGAACAGCGAAGACAACGATCGCACCGCCGACACCACCGATGAACAGCGTTGCCCACATGCTCGGTGCAAGCGGTTCTGCCGTGATGGAAACCAGGCCGGCAAGTGCACCGTTAAGCGCCATGGTCACGTCGACCTTCTTGTAGAGAACCTGGGTCAGGATCACGGCGACGATCACGCCGGAGGCAGCAGCCATGTTGGTGTTGGCGAAGATGCGCGAGATATCCGTGACATCGCCGATCGAACCCATTGCGAGCTGCGATGCGCCGTTGAAGCCGAACCAGCCGAGCCACAGGATGAACGTGCCGAGCGTTGCCAGCGGCATGGACGAACCGGGAAGCGGGTGCACGGTACCGTCTGCACCATACTTGCCTTTACGCGCACCGAGGATGATCGCACCGGCCAGAGCAGCCCAGCCGCCTACGGAGTGAACGATCGTGGAACCGGCAAAATCGGAGAAGCCCATTTCGGACAACCAGCCGGCGCCCCACTGCCAGGAACCCGAAATCGGGTAGATGATACCGGTCAGGACAGCGGTAAAGATCAGGAACGGCCAAAGCTTGACGCGCTCGGCGACAGTACCGGAAACGATTGACGCCGTCGCTGCAACGAAGACCATCTGGAAGAACCAGTCGGACGCCGTGGAGTAACCGGTGTCGAGGGCGTCACCGCCGACCGGATCGAAGGAATACGGGCCGAAGGACCCGATGAAACCGCCGTCAACGCCGGTGTACATCAGGTTGTAACCGGTGATCCAGAACATCACACCGGCGATGGAATAGAGCGAAATGTTCTTCAGGCACTGCATCGACACGTTCTTGGAACGCACCAGACCAGCTTCCAGCATGGCAAAGCCGGCAGCCATCCACATGACGAGGAAACCGCCGATGAGGAACAAAAGTGTGTTGAAAATATACGCGACTTCCGGAGACACAGCCGGAGTTTCAGCCGCATCCTGAGCGAAAACCGGAAGAGCCGAAAGGCTCAACACGGCAAGCGCCGCCGCACTCTTAGCGACAAGTTTTTTCATGATACGTTTCCTTACCTAAATCACAGAGCTTCGGCGTCTGTTTCGCCAGTGCGGATGCGCACAGCCTGATCGATCGAGTGAACGAATATTTTGCCGTCTCCGATCTGACCGGTCTTTGCGGCCCCGGAGATCACGTCGATTACCTTCTCGACATCAGCGGTATCGACGGCGACTTCGATTTTCAGCTTCGGCAGGAAGCTCACCGCGTACTCTGTGCCGCGGTAGATTTCGGTATGCCCCTTTTGGCGGCCATAGCCTTTCACTTCGGTCACCGTCAGACCCTGTATGCCGATGCCCGTCAGGGCATCGCGCACTTCGTCGAGCTTGAACGGCTTAATGATGGCCATCACTATTTTCATTGCTCGTACCATTCCCCTTTTTTCGCCCCTTCCCGTCGAAGGAGCTCGGTCGTCAGCCCAGGTGCCGTGCCTGTTTGGAGCCCCTCTGGAAGACTTCTCAGATCTCGAATGCACCGTGACGCATGAGCCGGGCTAACGTCGGCGTCTGTTAATCAAAGACCGTGCCAACTGGTAAGAGAAATTGAAAAATTCAATATTTTCATATTGTTAGGAGATACAACCTTGAATGCACGCATTAAGAAGTCTGAGCGTGATGAATTTCGAGGCATTTTTTCTGACTAAAAATTAGACGAATATCGTGCAAGGTGTGAAAAATTAGGCAGACCGAACCGTGAGCAAAAGCATCGAAATGAGGCAGCCTGGGACGCGCTGCCCAAAGGCTGGCTCTTTCTGTCAGGAACTTGCGCCCTATTGAAGAAGACGGGAAACGGGTCTCAGGCGGAAAAGCCGCCGTCGTCCAGATAGGCTATTTCTTCAGGTGTGGAGCTGCGCTTGAGGATCTTGTTGCGATGGGGAAAGCGGCCGAACCGCCTGATGACGTCCATGTGGATCAGGGCATAGTGGTAAAAGTCCGTATTTCCCAGACGCCGGCACAGATCGACGCTTCTTTCCTGATGCGACATGTCTTCGGAATGCTCGAAAGGAAGATAAAAGAACACGCGAACGTCATTCGGAAACGCCCGGTCGAAACCCCTCTCAAGGGCAGTCTCGGCAATCGACACGGCTTTCGCGTCAGCAGAAAACGCCTCGGGCGTGCCGCGGTAGATGTTCCGGGTCATCTGATCAAGCAGGATAAGGAGCGCTAGCGCGCCATCAGCGGTATCCGCCCAATGATCCAGCCTGCCGGCCATTGCCGCCTCAACGGTTTCGCGAAATCCCGCGCGGCAGCTTCCATCGAATTTCTCGCCGCCCGCAAACCATTTCGGTGCGCCGGCCTGCCACCAGAAATCAAGAACATCCAACGGAGAAACAGGTGTTTCGGACATCTGGGCACTTTCATTCGTTAGCAATCAAAGGGGATGGACGGACCTCCGCGAAGGCGTTCCGCATCAAGAAGCAACGCAATAACATTTGTACGGAATGCGGCAAAGGTCAGCTCTATCCACCACACGCCCGGCTTTGCCAGTTATCCCTGTGGATGCGCATCTGCTTCTCCAGATAACCGCTGTCCTTCAAAGCTGCCATTTCGGATCGGAAGGCCTCGACAATCATGGGATCCGTGCCACGGCTGAACACCGCCCAAAGCGGTTTCGCAAGGTCTTCTATGAAGACGACCGGCCGCAGTAGCGCACCGTCGTAACCCTGCCGGCACGCGGATGCCTCGGCAAGAAATCCCGTGAGAGGCAAGAGGTCGATCCGGCCGAGGAAGAGCATTTCGATCCCCTGCCGGTAGTCTGTGATCGGCATGAGCTGACCGGAGGCCTCAAGACCGGTTTTTTGAAGGTAGGCATGCAGATTGCCTCCATCCTGAACACCGATCCTCAGACCGGTTCCGTTCAGGTCCGCGACGGTATCGACGGCAACTTCCGGACTTGTTTTGAGCTGATAGAAATATTGTCCATATGGCGAGACTTCACCAAGCCAGAGAAACTGGTCTTCCCTTTCCTGCGTGCGCGAAAGCGAAAACAAAAGGACATTCGGAACGCTCCTGGCCGTCAGCATGGCCCGCTTCCAGGGCATGAACTCGACGGAGGCGGCTTCCAGGGGAACCTTGTCTTTGACCCGGCCGATAACCTCGGCGATGTATTGCGCCACGTACCCGTCCGGCTTGCCGTCATTGTCCCATTGCAACGGCGCAAAACTCTGCGTGACGATCCGGATCGATGGTGTATCCGCCGAGACACCGGTTACGGACCCCGTCAGGAGCCAGATGCCGGTGACGAAGATCTGCCAAAGTTTCGGGGTCATGTCACCTCCGATATCCTGCGCCGATATTCGATGCAGCTTGCCTCTGATCGCCCGGCTTTCGAAAAAACGCGCATGGATCTTTCCTACACCGGGAACATTAATAGCCCTTGAAAGAATGGAAACTGCCCGCCTTTTGAACTAGATAATCCACTTGAAAAGGCATTGTGCAAGAAACCGTGCGACAGCGAATAAAGGCTCATTGTGTCCGAAACCCTGCTTGATCTGAAGGGGCTGAAATGCCCACTCCCTGTTCTCAAGGCACGCAAGGCCATGTCGAGGTTGCCGGCCGGTGACCGGTTGGTGGTGCTGACCACCGATCCGATGGCCGAAATCGACATTCCCCATTTCTGTCAGGAGAACGGTCACACGCTCGTCGCGAGCGAACGCACGGAGTTCGGTCACCGGTTCCTGCTCACCAAGGGCGCCTGAAGTTCCGTCGAATCAGGTCCGGGATGCCACGTCATCGATCTGCCGGGCGAGTTCCAGATCAAGCGCGCTCAGCCCTCCGACATCGTGCGTGGCGAGCGTAACATCGACTGTCCTGTAGACGTTCGACCATTCGGGGTGGTGGTTCATCCTTTCGGCAAGAAGCGCCACATGCGCCATGAAGCCGAACGCCTCGCAAAAGTCCTTGAACTTGAAAGACCTGAAAATCGCCTCCCGCCCATCGCACAGATGCCAGTCCGGCAGCGTGCTGAGCCCGGCTGCCCGGTCTTCCGGTTTCAGTCGTTCAACCATCCGATCAACCCTTCGGTTCCTTGTTGCAATTGGCGACACCCGTAAGCACGATGTCTGCACTGAGACTATCGGAGAGAGCATTGACCCACAAAGTCCTGTTTGTCTGTCTTGGCAATATTTGCCGTTCACCCCTCGCCGAAGGCATATTTTCCGGGCTGGTCGATGATGCGGACTTGACCGGCGACTTCCAGATTGAGTCCGCTGGAACGGGTGCCTGGCATATCGGCAACCCGCCGGATCCACGATCCGTGGACGTTGCCGAAAGACATGGCATCGACATCTCGCATCAGCAGGCCCGCACCGTGACATTGGAAGATTTCGACCGGTTCGACGTCATCGTGGCGATGGACCGGGACAACCTCGCCAAGCTCACTGCGATGAGCGATGCGCCGCGTGCCGAGATCCGTTTGTTGTTCAATGCGCCGCCCATGGATGTACCCGATCCGTATTTCGGCGGTCCGGAAGGCTTCGAAGACGTGTTTCAACTGATCCGGTCCGGCTGCGAGAACATGCTCACGACCCTCCGTTAAGCCGGCTGAGAGGCCCCTCCAAATGCATTTGAAGCTTTGATTTCATAAATCCGTCTTACAGCCTGCGGTATTGGTAACGTTCCCGACCTCGAAGCTGGATCGCAATGAAATTCCTCTGGTGGTCCCTGGCCGCCCTGCTCCTGTTGCTCGGCCTGGCAACGGTATGGCTGCCCATACCGACCGGAGTGCCTTTGCTTGCGCTCGGACTGATCGTGATTGTCGGGACGAGCAGAAGCGCTGCCCGGCTGCTGCGCAAACGCCGCCGGGCAACGCCTCCCTTGAACACCGCGATCACCTGGGTCGAGAACCGGTCCCCGCTGCATTTTGCTCGAATTCTGAAGCGAACCCGGCCAAGGAAGAAACGAATTCAAGGCGATTCGGAGCATTTGACCTGATCGGCCGCAAGCCACCTGACCCGATCAATGCTCGGAAAACCTGCGCAGCCCCCCCTGAAGGAGACGTTTGGCACGTAGCGCGACTCGGCGGAGGAAACGATGCAGACGCCTGCCCTTCACCGTGAACCATTCGTCCAGCTTCCGGTCCGTGACGAGCGGCGGCACCCTCTGGTAGAGAAGGTGATAGACGGCGAGAATGAGCAGCAGCGTAACGCCCCAGGAAATCAGCGTGTCGGAAAAGAAATGCCCCCCGAAAGCAACCCTGTTGGCCGACAGGATCACGCAAAGCGGCAGCACGAAACAGAGCGTCGCCTTGCGCCAGCTTGCCGGGACGAGAAACGCAATGGACGTGAGCCAGATCGCGGCAGACGCTTCGCCCGACACGAAGGAACAGTTGCGGTCGCAATGGTCGGATATCACCCAGACCGGCTGATGCGGCAGGTCGCCGCCGAATTCCTCGACATAACGTGGCCGCGGACGGCCCCAATTGTCTTTCAGGATGGTGTTGACGAGGACGCCGGGGCCCATGATGAGCGTGGTCAGGAGAAACAGCGGTTGTCGAAGCGGCAGGATCGGTGGTCGCCCGGGTGCGGCCAGCTTCAGCAGAAGGACGGCAACGCAACTGATTGCGATGACACGGACCAGAAACGGGCCCAGATGCCGCACATCCCTCAAAAAGGGTTCATTTTGTGCCCAGAAGCCTGCCGTTTCGGAATAGAACAGGCCGCTTGCGAAAAAATCGACACGTGGGAAGAGAAGGAAAAACGCGGAAACCGCGACGATATAGATCGACACGCACACCATCGGGTGAGCCCTACACCAGTCGGCTGACTTGCGAAGCGCAGACTTGGGATTATTCTGATGTGGTTGGGTTTGCGTCATTAACGATTTTCGGACCAGTTCGGGAACTCATGATCAAGGTCATGCCATTGCAGCCTGTTTTACGAGGGTATCACCTATCGCATCCGCCGATGCCATCCAACCCCCGAAAACCGGCAACCGTTCAAGCGGAGTAACACAAGGTGTCCGAAAGCCGCCAGACCAGTCAGCATGCAAGTTCCGGCAGTGACCCTCAGTCGGCGCAGAAGCGGCCAGTGGTCGAGTTCTGGTATGAGTTCGCATCCACATACAGCTACTTGTCCGCCATGCGTATCGAAACCCTGGCGAGCGACTTCAACATCCGCATTGCCTGGCGCCCATTCCTGCTCGGACCCATCTTCAAGAAACAGGGCTGGGACACGTCTCCGTTCAACCTTCATCCTGCAAAGGGCCGCTACATGTGGCAGGATATGGAGCGGCAATGCGAGAGATACGGTCTGCCCTTCACCATGCCCGCACCGTTTCCCCAGCACAGCCTGCTGGCGGCGCGCATAGCCCATGGTGGCCGTCAGCAATCCTGGATCGGAGCGTTTTCGCGTGCGGTCTATGTCGCTGAATTCGGCCAGGGCCTGGATATCTCCGATGAAGCCCTGATGGCCGGCCTGTTGCTGGAAGCAGGAGCGCCCGTCACGCAGGCACTCAATGATGCAGGCAATTCCGAAACCAAGATCGGCCTGCGCGCGGCCGTATCGGAAGCTGAAGAACGCGGTATTTTCGGTGCGCCAAGCTTCGTTCTGGAAAACGGCGAACTCTACTGGGGCGACGATCGTTTGGAACAGGCACTGGAGACGGCCGCAAGCGGATAGGTCGGCAACAACCCGGACCCGGGACATCCGGCAGCATTACGAGACCGCTTCGGACCCGTCAGGCGGCACCCGTGCGCGCTCAAGCGCTGCGAACAGATCGGCGGGCGACAACGGTTTTGCGATGACGTCTTCAAAACCGGCCGCGTGCAATTGGGCCTCGCCAACCGCCTCCAGCGCAGCAGTCACGGCAATGAGCGGCAATTCGAAATAGGTCGGATCCGCCTTGATTTCACGGGCGGTTTCAACGCCGCTTTTGCCGGGCATGTTGAGATCAAGAAGAACCGCGTCGTATGCATGCCGGGGAAGGGCCTCCAGCGCTTCATCGCCCGAGTGGACCACATCGAAGGAATAGCCGAACGATTCCATCAGAGCGGACATGAGCCGGCAATTCGTTTCGTTGTCGTCAACGATGAGGACATGCGCCGCGGCGGCGGCAGCATTGGTCTTTTCTGCCCGGGGGATGTTTTCAAGAACGGGCTGACGCTCTGAGGAAATGCCCCTTTGCGCGGGAACGCGCAGTTCAAACCTGCTTCCTCCCGCCTCGGGCCGCACAAGGCGCAGTTGTCCTCCCAGCTTTCGGGATTGGCAGGCCGCACCCCAAAGCCCCAGGCCAGAGCCTTCCGTGGTTTCAAGCCCGCGTTTTCCGCGTGAAAACGGACGGAACAGCCTGGTTTCCTCTTCCGGATCGATCCCGGGCCCCGTGTCCGTTATCGAAACGCCGACAAAGTCGGGTTCTTCACCTGTATGGTCTGCGGCAGGCGGTGTGCTTTTCGACACCCCGACATCAACCGAACCCAGATCGGTGTATTTCACGGCGTTGTCCAGGAGAGTGGTCACGATCCTGCGCAACTCGGCGGCTTGAGATGTCACCAGATCACACGCATCCGGCTCAATGTGAAGCCGGAAGACCAGGCCTTTTTCATCTGCTGCAACCTGAAACAACTCCGCGCAATCTCGCATGATGTCAGCGACATTCTGCTGCGAAGGCGCCGGTTCCTCGCCGGACCTGACCGCCTCGACAAGCTCGCCGGTCATGTCCGTCAATGCATCGATGGATCGAATCAGGATCGAGAGCTTCTCGAACTGGTCCTCGTCCAGCGGCTTGCTGCCGATCAATTCGGCTGTCAACCGCATCGCGGCAAGCGGTGTTCTGAGGTCATGTGCCAGCAAAGCCAGCTTGACAGCTTCGTCGTCACGGTCCGGCATCAGGCCCGGTTCCTTCTGCGCGCAGGCACAATCGCATCACCCTGGCTACAGCGTTCAATTGGAACGGCAAAGCCCGGAGTCTTTCGTCAGCTTCATTTTGAAGGCTGGCGGCGCGCGATCCAATCCCCTAAAAGCAATTCCCAACCGCAAAATTCTACCTGCCCCTCCCTGCCCTCAAGGCCTTGCTGAAACCGGATGCTTGCACAGACCTTCCTGATCGTCGCCCCAGTCTTCATCCTGATCGGAATCGGCTATTGCCTCGCCCGTTTTCGTATCCTGAAGCAATCCATCGGCGAAGCGCTCGGCGACTTTGTCTTCATTGTCGCTGTTCCTGTGCTGATCTTTCGCTCCCTGATCAATGCGGACCTGTCCGGAGGATTTCCGCTCACGCTCTGGGGCAGCTACTTCTTGGGTGTCGCGGTTGCATGGATGCTCGGCACGCTGGTCATTCGAAAGATTTTTGGCCGTGAGGCCCGTGCAGGCGCGATAGGGGCCATATCGGCCTCCTATTCCAATGTTGTGCTTGTCGGCATGCCGCTTATCGCCGCTGTCTACGGCAATGGCGGGCTCGTGCCGCTGCTGCTGATCATTTCCGTTCACCTTGCCACCATGACCGTTGTAACGGCCATCGCCATGGAGCGAACGGCCGCGATTGACAACGGCACCGAAATGCCGCCGGTCGGCAAACTCGCCCTCGAGGCAGGCCGGAAGGTCTGCGTCAATCCGCTGATCATCACCGTGGTTTTCGCACTGATATGGCGTCAGACCGGCCTGGAGATACCGGAAATCGGCGACGACGTCCTGCGCCGTATCGCGGCGACAGCTCTTCCGTTGGCCCTGCTCTCTCTCGGCATGAGCCTCGTTCAGTATGGCCTGCGTGGGAATATCCTGCCCGGATTTCTGCTTGGTGCGATCAAGGTCTTCATCATGCCCGCAGTGGTGTTTCTGGCGGCCGCATTCCTGTTTCAGCTGCCCCCGCTCTGGACGGCTGCCGCAACCCTGACCGCCGGCTGTCCGACAGGTGTCAACGCATTTATTTTCGCCAACCGTTACGGCACCGGACATGCCATGTCGGCAAATGCCATCACGCTGACCACCCTGGTCGCCATCGGGACCATAAGCCTGTGGACGTCCTTTCTGGCGTACTGGTTCGACGGCGCGTTCTGACGGCCCTGACTAAAGGCCGATGCGCCGCCGCAGTTCCGTGAGCGTAAGCCCGCTTTCGCGCAAGGACCTGAGACTCGTGTCATCGTTGGATTTCGAAAGCTTGCGCGCGTCCGGACCGAGAATGAGCCGATGGTGCCGGTAACGGGGCTGCGGCAGACCGAGCAGTTCCTGCAGAACGCGATGAACGCTGGTTGCGTGGTAGAGGTCCTGTCCGCGCAACACGTCCGTAATGCCCTGGCGCGCATCGTCAACAACAACCGCCAGATGATAGCTGGTCGGCGTGTCCTTGCGCGCCACCACCACATCCCCCCAGTTGGCAGCCTCGGCTGCAACCGCTTCGGGGGGATCAAACAGTGCCTTTCCCTCGGACCCGGCTTCCTGCCAGGTGAGATCCGCTCCGACCCGCGCCAGCGCCTTGCCCATGTCAAGACGCAGTGTAAAGGGCGCGTCGCTGTCCATGCGGTCACTGAGTTCCGCTTCGCAAAGCACCGCACGGTCACCCGGATAGAGCGGCGCGCCGTCAGGATCACGCGGCCAGCTTTTCCCGCTTTCCTCGGTTGCCTGTACGAAACGCCTGATATCTGCCCTGGACAGATAGGCCGGATAGATCAGGCCCATGTCCTGCAGCCGTTCCAGCGCCGCCCGGTAATCGGGAAAGTGGTTGGATTGCCGCAGGACAGGTTCGTCAAGGGGCAGACCCAGCCACTCCAGGTCCTCGAACATGTCGGCTTCGAGCGCCGCTGTGCACCGTGCCTGGTCAATATCCTCGACACGCACCAGGAACCGCCCGTCCAGTGCCACCGCAGCACGCGCGTTCAGCAGGGCGGAAAGCGCGTGGCCAATATGCAGGTGTCCATTCGGAGACGGGGCGAAACGGAAGACAGGCTTGCTCATGAAGGCGGCTGGAACGGGTTGACGCGGACGCGGACATGAATCATGACCGCTGGTATAACTACCATCCCCGAAACGCCGTGCAAGGCAAGACCAGCGATATGACACCGATTGAGACCGACGCGGACGTCGAGGCGGGATTGACGGCCCTGATCGAGGCAAACCCGGAATTGGCCGCGATCGCAACGGCAACGGGCGCCTTGCCGCTTCGCCGCCGCTCTGCCGATTTTGCAGGGCTCACGCAGATCGTCACCGCGCAACAGGTCTCCGTTGCGAGCGCGGCTGCGATCTTTGAACGTGTGCGCACGCTTTTGTCGCCTCTGACGCCGGAAACGCTGGCTGCTTTCTCGGACGAAGACCTCGCCGCGGCCGGTCTTTCCCGGCCGAAAATACGGACCCTCCGCGCGGTTGCCGCCGCTTGTGAAAGCGGCCTGGATCTTGCCGGACTGGCGGAGAAACCGGCCGATGAGGCACACGCGGCCCTGTGCAGGATCAAGGGCATTGGGCGCTGGAGCGCGGACATCTTTCTGCTCTTTTGTGCCGGGCATCCGGACATTTTTCCCAGCGGCGACCTGGCGCTTCAGATTGCCGTTCAGGATGCGCTGGACCTTGACGAGAGACCGACACAGCGCGACCTCGACGGGATCGCGCACAATTGGGCACCCCATCGCGCCGTTGCGGCGCGCCTGTTCTGGGCCTGGTACCGCGTGATGAAAGACGGCCGCGAGACCTTACCTGTCTGAATCCGTGGCGCCGTGCAGTGCGGCCTCGATGGACCGAAGCAGAAGCGCGATATCCTGAGGGCGCGACAGCCTGTGGTCTCCGTCAGGGACAAGCGAATAGGTCACATCGTCCCGGGGCAGAGCCTCGACCAGCCTTTGCGCATGGCTTGCCGGCACGTCCGGATCCTTCGCGCCCTGCAGGATCGTGACCGGCGCGCCGAGATGCAAATCCCGCCCGAAAAGCAGGTGGTTCCGGCCATCTTCAATCAGTCTGCGCGTGATGACGTAAGGATCGTCGCTGTAGTCGGACGGCTGTGCCCAGTAGCCCTGTTCGATGATGGCCGAGCGGATGTCATCGTTGAACCGCTGTTTCCACATCAGTTCCTCGGTGAAATCGACGGCAGGTGCGATCAGCACAAGCCCCTTGATCTGGCCGACCCCTTTCCGGCTTAACGCCAACAGCAGCGCAATCCACCCGCCCATGGACGATCCGACCAGAAGCGCACCCCCGGCGCAGAACCTGTCAAAGACCGCCTCGGCCTCCTCCAGCCAGTCGGAGACGCATGCATCTTCGAAGCGTCCGTCAGAGCGACCATGGCCGGAATAATCGAACCGCACGATCGCCTGGCCGGCGCGTCTGCCGAAATCGGCGACCGCCTCGGCCTTTGTGCCGGTCATGTCGGATTTGAACCCGGACAGCCACAGAACCGCAGGCGCCCTGCCCTCCGTGATCTCGACCGCGATCTGGCGTTCCTTCTCGCCTTTTCCGACCTGAATGAATTGCGGTTCCTGTCCACCCATATTATGGCTCTCATTCCCTGTGACGCTTCAGCCTGCCCTTTGACACGGCTGAACGGAACTTTAAAGCTCTCCGGAGACAGGAATTGCAACAATTCAAGCCCGGGACAACCGTCCTGCAAGTGATCCCCGACCTGAATTCGGGCGGTGCGGAACGCACCACCCTCGATGTGGCACGGGCGATCGTCGATGCCGGCGGCACGGCATTGGTGGTCAGTCAGGGCGGTCAGTTGGTTCCCGAACTGGAAACGGTGGGCGCTGAACATATCGTACTGCCGGTCAAGTCCAAAAACCCGGTGACGATGTTCCGGAATGCCGGTGCACTGAAGGATCTGATCACAGCAAGGCAAGTTGATATCGTGCATGCAAGAAGCCGTGCACCTGCATGGTCGGCATTGCGTGCCGCACGCTCGGCGCGCGTTCCCTTCGTCACCACCTATCACGGTACCTACAAGCAATCGAACGCGCTGAAGTCCTTCTACAATTCGGTGATGGCGCGCGGTGATGCCGTCATTGCCAACTCCCGCTTCATCGCGGATCTGATTGCAGCACGGCATCCGTTTGCGGAAAAGAGAATTGCCGTGATCCCGCGCGGCTCCGACCTGAAGGGTCTCGCTCCGGAAAGTGTCAACGCCCTTCGCCAACAGACGCTCAGGGACAGCTGGGGCGTGCCGGCCGGAAAACCGATCGTCCTCAACATGGCACGCCTCACCGGATGGAAGGGCCAGAGGGTCGTTATCGAAGCCATGATCCATTTGCGGGACATGGGACACAAGGACCCGGTAGCCATTCTGGCCGGCGACGCACAGGGCCGGGACAACTACGCCGCTGAGCTGAAAAAGAGGATCGCCGACAACGGGCTGCAGGATCAGGTCCGGCTTGTCGGCCATTGCAGCGACGTCCCGGCGGCGCTCGCCCTCGCCGACGTGTCTGTCATCGCCTCTGTCGAACCCGAAGCATTCGGAAGAGCCGCGGTCGAAGCCCAGGCTGCCGGTGTCCCTGTCATCGTCTCGGACCACGGGGCGGTACCGGAAACCGTGCTGGCGCCGCCCGAAGTCGCGGAAGAAGAGCGCACGGGCTGGCGCGTGGTGCCGGATGACGCCATGGCGCTTGCTGTCGCGATCAACGCGGTCCTTGCGCAGGAACCCGAAATGCTGGAAGCGATGCGGGTGCGTGCGCTTGACCATGTCCACCGGAACTTTTCGGTCGAAACGATGTGCAGCCGCACCCTTGATGTCTATGTCTCGCTTCTGGGTCAGGCTGCGAGCGGATAGGCCTCTTCCACAAGGTAAGGGCCGCCGCCCACGCTCGACTTCGCCGAAAACAGAACAAAACGCCCGGCAACAAAGGACGGCGCCTGAAAGTTGCCCCGCTCGCTCAGCCACTTGGCGACATCTTCATTTGTAGACGTCTTGCAGCGGGCGATTGTCACGTGCGGTATGTATTTCCGCCGTTCCGCCGGCAGATGCATGCGCTGAAGGATGCGCTCCTGCTCGGCCTGAAGCTCGGCAAGCTGCGTCGTCGGCTCGACCCGCGCCCAGACAGCGTGCGGCTTGCCATTGCCGAAAGATCCGAGGCCGTTCAGCCGGATCTCGACCGGGTCGCGGCGCACGCGATCAAGCGCTGCGACAACCTCGTCGGCGGTGCGATCATCGATATCTCCGATGAAGCGCAGGGTAAGGTGATAGTTTTCCGGGTCGATCCAGCGAGCGCCCCGGAGGCCTCCCCGGAGCATGGAAAGCATGAGAGCCGTCTCGGACGGAATCTCAAGGCCTGTGAATAGGCGCGGCATGGGGTCTCCCTCCGCAGTCGCTGTCTGAATCCATGAGGAATCAACTTCATGAAAATCGCAAGACAAAATTCTAAGTTTCTGAAGCTGAATCAGAAATCGGATTGCGCCTCCCGGCGGGACAGGACAGGACACGTGAAAAACCGGAGCACACGCGGAAAGTGATTCTCTTTCTGAACGGATGCGCGCGAATTTTCTAAGGCGCGGTGTTTCCGAATTCCTGGTGAATGGCATCGATCCTGGCAAGCACATCGTCGCTCAACACGATGTCGGCTGCCGCAATATCGGTTTCCAGTTGGTCCATCCGCGTCGCTCCGATGATGACGGACGTCATGAAACTGCGCGATTTTGCAAAGGCGAGCGCCATCTGTGCCGGATCGAGGCCCGCCTCCTGCGCGAGGTCGAAATAGGCATCCACCGCCTCGAATGTCCGTGGATGTTCGTAACGCTGCATCTTGTTGAAGAGGGTCTTGCGCGCCCCCTCCGGCAGCGCGCCGTTCCGGTACTTTCCGGTCAGGTACCCCTGGGCAAGCGACGAATAGGCCAGCAGCCCGACATCCTCGCGGCGGGCGATTTCCGCCAGGCCCGTTTCGAAGGTCCTGTTGACCATCGAGTAGGCATTCTGAATCGAGGCGATCCTGGGAACATCGTAAAGCTCCGAGGCGGTCACGTACCGCATCGTGCCCCATGAGCTTTCGTTGGAAACGCCGACCGCCCGGATTTTTCCGGCCTTGACCAGATCGCTCATGATTTCGAGTGTCGACTGGATGCTGTTTTCGTTCTCGACCGGCTCGGCATCCTTCCAGCGCGTCGGGTTTGAACCGAACCCTGAAACATTCCGGTCCGGCCAGTGGATCTGGTAAAGATCGATGTAATCGGTCTTCAGATTTCTGAGGCTCCGGTCAACGGCAAACTCGATCTGGCTGCGGGTCAACTCTCCGGTCTGACCGTTTTCGCGGAACCAGTCCATCACCGTGCGCCCGACCACCTTGGTCGCCATCACGATCTTGTCGCGGTGGCCGGTCTTTTTGAACCACGTTCCGATGATGCGTTCGGTGCGGCCCTGCGTTTCCCTGTTGGAGGGGATCGGATAAAGCTCGGCCGCGTCGAAAATGTTGATGCCCCTGTCGAAGGCATAATCCATTTGCGCGTGGCCCTCGGCTTCCGTGTTCTGTTCGCCGAATGTCATCGTCCCCAGACAAAGGGCGCTGACGTGCATGTCGGTGCGGCCGAGACGGCGCTTTTCCATCGGACATTCCTTCAGTTTCTGAGATAAGCCCCCGCGGAAACGCAGGGTCCGGGAGCCGGCGGGCCCTCAGGAAGATTGGGCTCTTGCCAGAAGTTCTTCCACTTTCGGCAGGATGTTATCGACAATGACGGCCACACCATCTGCATTCGGGTGCATCCCGTCGGATAGATTCAGGTCGGGATTGAGAGCAACCCCTTCGAGAAAGAACGGGTAAAGCAGGGCATCATGGGTTTTCGCAAGGTCCGAATAGATCGGGTCGAAAACATCTGCATATTCAGCCCCAAGGTTGCGCGGCGCAAGCATGCCGGCGAGAAGGACTTCAACGCCGCGTTCGCGTAGCCGCCGGGTCATCTCGTCGAGGTTCTGGCGCGTCAGATCGGGTTGGATACCCCGCAGGGCATCATTTGCGCCCAGTTCGAGGATCACCGCATCCGCGTCCGGACCGACCGACCAGTCCAGCCGCGAAAGACCACCGGACGTGGTGTCACCGGAGACGCCCGCATTGACGACCTCGACCGAAAACCCGCGCTCGTCCAGAGCCTTTTGCAGCTGTTCCGGAAAGCCTTCCTCCGGTCCCAGCTGATATCCGGCGGACAGGCTGTCGCCCAGGACGACGAGCTTCACGTCGGCGGAAAAGGCAGCTGCTGTTGAAAACAGGAATGCCAGAGTGCTGAAAATTAGGCAGAAACGGTTCACTTTAAAACTCTCTCAGGACTGGAAGACCAACCACATCAGGCCCATATGGTCGCAGAGCGCTCAAAAGTCGAGAGCGGACGTCGATCAGGAAGACGTCAACCGAGCCCTTTGTAAAGGTCTGATGATGACAAATACACCCGCGATTTCCCTCAAGAACGTACATCTAACGCTTGGGGAGGGCGCCGGCAGGGTTCACATCCTGAAGGGCATCGATCTCGACATCGAAAAGGGAGTGTCGGTCGGACTTGTCGGACCATCCGGTTCGGGCAAGTCGACGCTGTTGATGGTAATGGCCGGTCTTGAGCGGGCCGACGAGGGCTCGGTCGTTGTTGCCGGGTCCGAACTCGGGCCGTTGTCGGAAGACCAGCTGGCCAGATTCCGGGGCCGAAAGGTCGGGATCATCTTCCAGTCATTTCACCTCGTCCCCAACATGACCGCGCTCGAAAACGTTGCCGTGCCGCTTGAACTCGCCGGAGACAGCTCCGCTTTTGAAAAGGCCGAGGCGGAACTGGATGCCGTCGGCCTCGGCCATCGCCTGCACCACTATCCTGCCCAGATGTCGGGTGGTGAGCAGCAGCGCGTCGCGGTCGCGCGCGCGCTCGTCGTCGAACCTGAAATCCTGATCGCGGACGAGCCGACGGGCAACCTCGATGACTCGACCGGCACGCAGATCGTGGACCTGATGTTCAGCGCACAGCGCAAACGCAAGACAACCCTCGTTCTTGTGACTCACGATCCGGCCCTTGCCGAGCAGTGCGACCGGATGATCCGGGTCCGCTCGGGCGAGATCGAGGAAGAAACGTCCGAGGGCAGCGTCTCGCCGGAAGAGGTCACCGCATGAGCGGCTTCGTGCCTTCCGGCTCTGACGCCGGCAACCAGACCTTCGCACTGGCAAGCCGTTTCGCCCTCAGAGAACTTCGCGGCGGCCTCAGGGGCTTCTACATTTTCATCGCCTGCATTGCCCTTGGCGTCGCGGCGATCGCCGGCGTGACCTCGGTCTCACGGGCGCTCACGGAGGGGATCGCCAACGAAGGGCAGGCAATTCTCGGCGGCGATCTGTCCTTTTCGCTGATCCACCGTCAGGCGGGATCCGATGAAACCGCGTTTCTCGAAACTCTGGGTTCTGTTTCCCAGGTTGCGACGCTGCGCGCCATGTCCCGGCGCTCCGATACCGGAGAGCAGGCGCTTGTCGAACTGAAAGCCGTCGACGACGCCTATCCGCTTTACGGCACGCTCGACCTGCAATCCGGCCGGCCCCTTCAGGATGCACTTGCACAAGAGGACGGTGTCTGGGGCGCCGTTGCGGACCTGGCGCTGCTCGCACGGCTGGATGTCGAAATCGGCGACACGCTGGCGCTCGGCCGCTCCACCGTCCGCATCACCGATGTGATCGCGACAGAACCGGACAAGCTGGCAGGCGGCATGGAATTCGGGCCGCGCCTCATGATTTCTGACGCGGCGATCGGCGACACGGACCTGGTGCAGCCGGGAAGCCTCGTGCGCTGGCACTACCGTGTCCGCATGTCCCCTGCCCCCGCGCTCGGCGACATCGAGGCCGTGATCGAGCAGGTCAAGGCCCAGCAGCCGGATGCGGACTGGAGAATCCGCTCACGGGCCAACGCATCGCCCGGGCTTCAGCGCAGCATCGGGCGCTTTGCCCAGTTTCTCACGCTGGTGGGGCTGACCGCGCTGGTCGTCGGCGGCGTCGGTGTCGCAAACGCAATCCGTGCTTATCTGGAAACCAAGCGGGAAGTGATCGCCAGTTTCAAATGCCTCGGCGCGACCGGCGACTTCGTTTTCCGCATCTATCTCATTCAGATGCTGGTGATCGCCCTGATCGGGATCGGCATCGGGCTGGCAATCGGAGCCCTGATCCCGTTCGCTGCTGCGGCAGCCCTGGCCAACGTTTTACCGGTTCAGCTTGCGGCAAACATCTATCCGGCGGAACTCGGCCTCGGGCTTGTCTACGGACTTCTGACGGCACTGGCCTTTGCCTTGTGGCCGCTCGGGCGGGCGCATGATGTACCGCCGACGGCGCTCTTCCGCGATATCGTCACCGGAGGCACGAAACTGCCGCGCAAGCGATACCTCACCGCGACGGCCATCATGGTTGTCCTGCTGGCAGGTATCGCGGTGCTTCTGTCCCACGACAAGTTCATCGCAACCGTTTACATCAGCGCCTCGGCAGGCGCGTTCGTCCTGCTGGTTTTGGTGGCCAGGGTGATCATGATGCTGGCCCGCAGGCTGCCAAGCGTGCGCTCGACCGAGCTGCGGCTGGCAATTGCAAACATCCACCGGCCCGGAGCGCTGACGCCGTCGGTGGTCCTGTCTCTCGGACTGGGTCTCTCCCTGCTTGTCGCACTGGCCCTGATTGACGGCAACCTGCGGCGCGAACTGACCGCGACGATGGCGGACAAGGCGCCAAGTTTCTTTTTTGTCGATATCCAGAGCCATGAACGCGATGCGTTCAACGACCTTCTGCTTGCGGAAGCTCCGACAAGCGAGATACGGAGCGTGCCGATGCTGCGCGGGCGCATCGTCAGTCTGAACGATATTCCGTCCGACCAATTCGTACCGGCCCAGGAAGGCTCCGACTGGGTCCTGCGCGGAGACCGCGGTATCACCTATGAAACCGCACTTCCGGAAAATTCCAAACTGACGGAAGGAAGCTGGTGGCCGGAAGACTATTCCGGTGTGCCGCTCGTCTCGTTCGACGCCGAAGCCGGTATGGAACTTGGACTGAAGATAGGCGACAAGGTTACGGTCAATGTCCTCGGGCGGGAGATCTCCGCGGAAATCGCCAACTTTCGCGATATCGAATGGCAATCCCTGTCGATCAATTTTGTCATGGTCTTTTCGCCGAACACCTTTGCCGGCGCGCCTCATGCCCATCTCATGACCCTCGGCTGGGACGAGGATGTTCCAACCCAGACCGAACTGGATCTGCTGAAGACCGTCTCGAACACCTTCCCGACGGTGACGTCCGTGCGGGTCAAGGACGCGATCGCGCAGGTCAACGATCTTGTCGCCCAGCTCGCATGGGCGATCCGCGGCGCCAGTTCCATAACCCTGATCGCCAGCGTCCTGGTGCTTGCCGGCGCACTTGCAGCCGGGCATCGCAACCGCATCTACGACGCCGTGATCCTGAAGACGATCGGCGCAACGAGGCCGAGGCTCATTCTGGCATACGGTTTGGAATATGCCATTCTCGGCCTGACAACCGCCGTTTTTGCACTGGTCGCGGGCGGAATTGCGGCGTGGTTCGTGATCACGCGCATCATGGAAGGGTCCTTTGTGCTCATGCCGGTGACGGCTGCCGGTGCCGCGCTGGTTGCGCTTGTCCTGACGGTCGGGTTCGGTCTGATCGGCACCTGGCGGATTCTCGGCGAAAAACCGGCACCCGTCCTGCGCAATCTCTGACGCCGGACGCCGTTTCTGCCGTGTCTGCGGTGACGGTCCGAAAAACCTGGTTTCACATCGACGGATGCAACCGGGTCCTGCTTGCATGGGCCTCTGTTCTTGGTTATCCGAATAGCTCGGGAAACGGAACGGAAGAAGGGCAGGTTCCATGTTTGAAGTCACAAAGCGGTCAGCACTGAAAGTCATCGCGGCAGCGGGCATCGTCGCGTCGATGGCGACACTTCCATTTACCGCGCCGGCACATGCCGAAAGCCCGTTTCACACGGGTGTCTGGCAGTTGAACACGCCGGAAGGTCCACGTGGCCTGGTCGTCAGCGACTGGCTGGTTTTCGAGGACGGCCTGCCGAAACGCTGGCTCTACCGCCGTGCCGGCACGAATGACGAAAACCAGTTCGATTTTTTCAGCCGCACCATGGGCGACTCCGGCTATACGCCTGTCGGAATACGCGTCTACCGGACCGGCGAGAACTCAATGAAATACACGCTCGCGCCCAAGGGCGAGGAACCGGTTGAAGTCTCGGCTGTTCGCCTTTCCATCCCCAACTTCGAAAATTCCTGTCTTTCCGTTGAGAAGAAGGGAAAACGCTTCTTCGGCAACTGGGTCGGCACCTCCGGATCGAAACTCAAGAAACTCAACGTCGGCAAGAACAAGATGACCATCGACGGCGAAGCGCGCGATATCACGATCGAGGAAGTGCGTGTGGGCCGCATGGGCATCACAGAAGGCGGCAAACCGGTCGCTTTCCTGACAGACGCGGGCGGTGACTATGCCGTGCTGCAGTGGTTCAAACCGGGCGTGACCGACGAACAGATGCGCAACAAGGAACGGGAAATCCTCGATTTTGCCTCGGAAGAAATCGTCCGGAATCCGGGCGGTGACTGCGACCGTCAGATCGCATCCCGCCTCAAAGCAATGAAATAACTCTCATTTCTTTAAGCATAATGCGGTATAATGCGGTCCGGAGCAGAAAGATTAAGATTTTTTCAGAAAATCGATCTTGTGCTTGTGTCCGCATTTTCCCATATGTTGAGGGAGTTGTGCTGCACGTAATGGTACATGCAAAAATCGATCTAGAAGGGGAAGAACACAACCATGTCGACCTTTGACCGTCAAAATCAAGGCGCCTATACCGTTGCCGGCTCGCGCGCCGAGGCCGGCATTGATCAGGGCCTGCGCGCCTACATGCTGGGCGTCTACAACTACATGACGATCGGCCTTGCGCTGACCGGCTTCTTCGCACTTGCAACCATGATGCTGGCGACGACCTCCGATCAGAGCGCCGCTGTTGCCACCATGGGCAACGGAACGATGCTCACCCAGCTTGGCGTTACGCTTTACGGCAGCCCGCTGAAATGGGTTGTCATGCTCGCACCGCTCGGAATGGTGCTCTGGCTTTCGTTCCGCGTTCAGTCCATGAGCGCATCGTCCGCGCGCACCATGTTCCTGGTGTACTCGGCCATCATGGGGATTTCGCTCTCGTCGATCTTCCTGGTCTATACCGGCGGCTCGATCGCCCGCGTGTTCTTCATCACGGCCGCTTCCTTCGGTGCATTGAGCATCTTCGGTTACACCACGAAGAAGGATCTCTCCGGTTGGGGTTCGTTCCTCTTCATGGGCCTGATCGGAATCATCATCGCGTCGATCGTGAACATCTTCATGGCGTCGTCCGCCCTGCAGTTCGCGATCTCCGTCATCGGTGTTCTGGTGTTCGCCGGCCTGACCGCCTACGACACCCAGCAGATCAAGGAAATGTACTACGAAGGTGACAGCGGTGAAGTTGCCACCAAGAAGTCCGTCATGGGCGCTCTGCGTCTCTACCTCGACTTCATCAACATGTTCCTGATGCTGCTGCAGCTGTTCGGCAACCGCGAATAAGCACCGCACTGCATTCAAACGAAAAGCCCGGCACATGCCGGGCTTTTTTGTGTTCACGAGTAAACCGCGTCTGCCGGATCAGGCGTCGACCACCCGCAGGTGTTTTTTCTTTTCCAGAACACGCAGCACCTGCGCCAGATCGTGGCCACGCTTCAGGATCATGCCGCCGGCCCCCACCACGCTATAGGCACCTTGGCGGCGTGCGAGCTTCGGATCCTTCTCGATGCGGTAGAGCGGCATTTCAGAGGTCCGCCGAAACACGGAGAACACGGCCTTGTCCTTCAGAAGATCCATCGCGTAGTCGCGCCACTCGCCGTCCGCGACCATGCGGCCATAGAGCCGCAGGATCGTGTCCAGTTCTTTCCGGTTGAAGGCGACGACAGGTTTGGAAGGCGGAGCCGGTTGGCTTAGCGGCGACGGGTTGGTTCCCGCGCCGCGCTGAAACGCGCTTTCATCGGCTTCGCTCATTCCGCCTCCATTCGATCGGTGTCCCGTACTTCGCCCCGGCGACCAGCGTCAGGGTCATCGTCCTGTCATGATGCGTCGCAATTGGGGCCAATGGCAAGCCCGCGCATTCAGAAACATGTTTCCGCTTCACGAACGCGTGAGACAGAACGACGTTTTTCGCGTGATTGCAGGTTGGTTTTCACGCAACGGCAACTTGCCCTGAAAGAACGCCCAAATTTCCTTGATTTTGCCGCAATCCAGCCCTTGGCAAGCCATTTTGACTACCCATATTTCCATCATACCCTGATGGGTGTGACCAGTAAGGATCGCGGAATGCATTAGCCCCCCAGCCCCCCGGGGTTCTTACCAGTCAGCCAGATTTACAGAGTCAAACATCAGGGCAACTGAAGGGCCGGCAATATGCCGGCCCTTTTCATTTGCATCGGGCCCATCAAAGGCCCTCCCGTCTTGCGCGACACAAGTCATCTTTCATTTTTCGGGGCTGCGCGCATTTTTGCCTCTTCTCCATTTTCACGCTTGTTGTATCCTTTGATCAGGATGAGCACGGACCTGATCGACCTACGTGCGGCGCGGCCCGCAGATTGCGAAGCGCTCGCTGGCATTCACAGCGAAGCGTGGCTCGGTGCGTACCGGGGTGTGCTGCATGGTGTCGACCTCCAGAAAATGGTGTCGCGGCGTGGAACGGGCTGGTGGCGCGGCGCCCTGGAACGCGGTGTCGAGATCAAGATCGTGTCCGTCGCCGATGTCCCGGCCGGCTACGCGACATTCGGGCGCTGCCGACTGCGCGACACCGGCGTGGAGGGAGAAATCTACGAACTCTATCTGAAGCCGGAGTATCAGGGTCTTGGCTTTGGAAAGGCGCTCTTCGCCAGCGTCCGCAAGACGCTTGCTTCAAGAAGCCTTCACGGTCTTGCGGTTCAGGTCCTCAGTGACAACGAGCCTGCCCGCAATTTCTACCGCGCGCTTGGCGGCAGGCTGACCGCCAAGTCCTGGTACAAGATGGGGGGCCGCCGTATGGAGCTTTCCATCTACACATGGCCAGGTACAAACACCTGACACCGCTCACCGCCGGAGAACATGCTGCTGCGTCCCGGTACCGCCCGGGAGGCGGTCAATCGCAACAATCAACCAGCGCAGGCGCCACAACGCCTGCAAGCCTTTGAATGAAGGAAAAATTTGCCTGATGTGCCGATTGTCCTGACCTCGTCAAGTGTCCGGATGCGCGCTTTCGACTTTTGGTGCAATGCAAAATAATAGCTTGAACTTCTCCGGCAGGATTGCGATAGACGCAGCAGCAATCAACAGGAGTTTCAATATGCGTATCGACGCCGTGCCAATCGGCAGCAACCCTCCGGAAGACATCAACGTGATTATCGAGGTGTCTGTGGGTGGCGAGCCGATCAAATACGAGATGGACAAGGACGCAGGTGCCATGTACGTCGACCGCTTCCTCTACACTCCGATGCGCTACCCGGGGAACTACGGCTTCGTCCCGCACACGCTGTGCGGCGACGGCGACCCGATCGACGTGGTGGTTGTAAACCAGCGCCCTGTCGTGCCGGGAGCAATCATGTCATGCCGCCCAATCGGCGTCCTGATGATGGAAGACGAGTCCGGCCAGGACGAAAAGATCATCGCTGTTCCCGGCCGTAAGCTTACCCAGCGCTACGCCCACATTCACGACGTGACTGACCTGCCCCAGATCACGATCGATCAGGTCAAGCACTTCTTCGAACACTACAAGGATCTTGAGCCCGGCAAATGGGTGAAGGTCACCGGTGTCGAGGGAGCCGAAGCAGCCAAGAAGCTGATTACCGAGTCGATCGAACGCGCTCAGGCCGTCCCGGCCGAATAAGACTGTCATTGCGAAACAAGAGGCGAGGCCGCAGGCGGATCAGAGGTCCGCGGCGGCCTCGATGCGTTCCATGTCCTGATCGGACAGACCGAAATGGTGGCCGATTTCATGGATCAGGACATGCGCCACGACATCCCCGAGCGTTTCGTCCATCGCCGCCCAATAATCAAGAATCGGCCGCCGGAACAGCCAGATGCGGTTCGGCATCTGGCCGGTATACTCAGCGTCGCCTCCTTGAGCGAGACCCTGTCCCTCGAACAAGCCGAGAAGGTCATGCGGGTCCTCGATGGAAAGCGCATCCAGCACGTCGTCCGGCGCGTAGTCGGCAAGGCTGATCTGGATGTGGCCGCAGCGCAGGAGCACGTCGTCAGGCAGTCCCGCCAGCACTTCGCTGGCCATCTTTTCGAAGTCGGACAGATCGGGTGCCTTGAGGTCTGACCATTTGCTGCGGCTGATCGGTCGGACGGATGCCATGATACCTGCCTTGGTTTCCTAATACGCAGAATTCCGGGCTACAGGTAGGTAGCCGCAAGGTAGATCACCAGCCCGATCGCAAAGATGACTCCTGCACCCCTGCCGATACGGGTACCCCAGACCTCGATCTGGTCATCGTTGTCCTTGTCGGCGGCGCTCAAATGGTTTTTCGCCCGGTCGGCCATGCGCACGAAAGTCGAGCCAACGATCGTCTCGCTCTCCGCCTGGACCCGGTCCAGTGCCTTCAGAGCCTCTTCGCGCTGTTTTTCCTTTGGGTGCTCTTTTCTGCTCATGCACTCACAGTGGCTCTGTTTCCCGCGCGGTTCAATAGAAAAGCCGCAACGAGGGCAAGGATTGCAAGGCCGCCCGAGGCCACCGCATTCCAGCCGGCGAAGGAAAGCCCAAGCATCCGCCAGCTGGCTTCCGTGCAGCTGACGATCCGGGTCGATTGCAATGCCTGCAGCATGTTTGCAGCCGAATTGGGTGCGGCCGAGCCGCCGCCGCAATCATTGGGACCTGCCCAGAACTGCCACTCGGCCCCTGCCTGGTAAATGCCCAGGCCCGATCCATAAGCGAAAATCGCGGCGACCCCAAGAAGCGCCAGCAGGGCCAGAACACTCCGGTGTGTTGCGATCAGGACGAGGGCAAGTGCCGTCAGCGGCAATCCCGCGTAGTAGGGGACGCGCTGTTCCAGGCAGAGCTTGCAGGGAACATAACCGCCGATCAGCTGAAAACCCCAGGCGGTCGCAATTACGGCCAGTCCACCCGCCAGGATCAGGCCGGTGACGTTTCGAGCGTTCAGGCCCTGGATCATTGTGTCCTCTTCAATCAGATGTATCTCAACAGGATAAAGCCGCCGACCAGCAACACCACAAATAGGGTGAACATGAGACCAAGGCGCTTTTCAATGAACTCCTTGATCGGCGGACCGAAGAAATAGAGCAGTCCGGCAACGACAAAGAAGCGCAAACCGCGGGAGACGATGCTGGCGACGATGAAGATCGGCAGGCTCAGGCCGGCCACACCGGACGCGATCGTGATGACCTTGTAGGGAAAGGGCGTCAGGCCGGCTATGAAGACGAACCACCATCCCCAGTGATTGAAGACGGCACTGAACTCGTCGAACTTGTCCATCTTGCCATAGAAGCTCAGGATCGGTTGGGCGACCTGCTCGAACAGGAACATGCCGATCAGGTAGCCGAGCACGCCGCCGGCGACCGAGGTCAGCGTACACAGCAGCGCATACCACCAGGCTTTCTCCTTTCGCGCGATCACCATGGGGATCAGGAGAATATCAGGCGGGATCGGAAAGACGGAGCTTTCAACGAAGGAAACGGAGCCAAGCGCGGCGGGTGCACGCGGTCCGGCGGCAAGGGACAGTGTCCAGTCGTAGAGGCGTCTGATCATGGCGCTTCCATAGCCGCAGTGACTTAAAAAGTCACCAACAGATACGCCGAATCCGGGGATTGATTAAAATTCACGCAGGCAGGCCCGATGCGAACGTGCGAAACGCCACTCTTGCGGCCGGAAGTCCGGCCAGTCGACGCGCGTGTTCAACACTCCGGCAGGTTGACGGCAAGGCCGCCAAGAGAGGTTTCCTTGTACTTGTCGCGCATGTCCTGTCCCGTCTGGCGCATGGTCTCTATGCAGTTGTCGAGCGGCATGAAATGAGCGCCGTCCCCATGAAGCGCAAGCGATGCGGCAGAGACCGCCTTGATCGCACCCATGCCGTTGCGCTCGATACAGGGAACCTGGACGAGGCCTTTCACGGGATCGCATGTCATGCCGAGGTGATGTTCAAGCGCGATCTCTGCCGCGTTCTCGACCTGTGCGTTGCTGCCGCCGAGTGCCGCGCACAGCCCGGCCGCGGCCATCGCGGAAGCCGACCCGACTTCCGCCTGGCATCCGCATTCCGCACCGGAGATCGACGCATTGTGCTTGATCAGCCCGCCGATCGCTGCCGCTGTCAGAAGAAAATCATCGATCCCTTTGCGGGACGTGCCGACGCAATGATCACGGTAGTACCGGATAACGGCGGGTACGACACCTGCGGCCCCGTTGGTCGGCGACGTGACGACCTGTCCGCCCGCGGCATTTTCCTCGTTCACCGCCATCGCGTAGACGGAGAGCCAGTCGTTGACGGCATGCGGCTGCTGGCTGTTGGAGCCGGTCTGGCTCTGAAGGCGCTGGTGGATCGCCCGGGCGCGGCGCTTGACGCTCAAGCCTCCGGGCAGGATGCCCTCCAGCGTGAGGCCGCGCGTGATACATCCGTCCATGACCGACCAGATAGCCTCCAAACGGCTGTTGAGCACGTCGCTTCCCAGGACGGATTCCTCGTTGGCCCGCTTCATGTCGGCGATGCTCAGGCCCGATGCACGGCCCATCTCCAGCATCTCCGCCGCCGATCCGAACGGAAACGGATAGCCGATCGCTTCCTTTTCATCATGCAGATCAACGTCCGGCGCCTTTTCAGCCGCAAGGAGTTCCGCCTCCGTCGCGATGAAACCGCCACCGATGGAATAGTAGGTCTCGGCGAGCAGAACCTGACCGTCCTTGTCCGTTGCTGTCAGCCTCATTCCGTTTGCATGCAGCGGCAGGGCCGGGCCGTAGTCGAAGTGCAGATCCTGATCCGGGTCGAAACTGATTTTTCCGCAATCACCGGCATGAAGTGTTTGGTTCTTGTGAAGCTCGTGGAGTTTTTGCTCCGCAAGGTCAGCGTCCACCTTGTCCGGACGGAACCCGAGGAGACCCAGCATGACCGCGCGATCGGTAGCATGGCCCTTGCCGGTAAAGGCCAGAGACCCGTGGAGGGAGGCGCTGATATGCGCGGACGTCGCGGGATCGAACCGTCCGCCGTCGCCTGAAGCCAGCCGGTCCAGAAAGTCCACGGCCGCCGTCATCGGCCCCATCGTGTGCGAGGACGATGGACCGATCCCGATCTTGAAGATATCGAAGACACTGAGGAACATGCGTTATGCCCCGCTGCGCGGCACCCGTAAGCGCCGCGCTCGTGAATTATTCGGCCGCTTCCGCGTAATCGGACATCGGCGGACAGGTACAGACGAGGTTCCGGTCGCCATAGGCATTGTCGACCCGGTTCACCGGTGCCCAATACTTGTCGACGTCGAGCGAGCCGGCCGGATAACAGGCCTGCTCCCGCGTATAGGGGCGGTCCCACTCGCCAACGAGATCGGCCACCGTGTGCGGCGCGTTCTTGAGCGGATTGTTTTCCGGATCGATCCTGCCGTCGATGATATCCTGCGCTTCAGCGCGAATGGACAGCATCGCGTCGCAGAACCGGTCGAGCTCCGCTTTCGGTTCAGACTCCGTCGGTTCCACCATCAGGGTCCCGGCAACCGGCCAGGACATGGTCGGCGCATGGAAACCGCTGTCCATCAGGCGCTTGGCGACATCCTCGACCGTCACCCCGGCGCTGTCGGCAAGAGGACGCGTATCGAGAATGCACTCATGCGCAACCCGGCCTGTCTCAGAGGTGTAAAGGATCTCGTAGGCGTCCTTCAGCCGCGCTGCGATGTAGTTGGCGTTCAGGATGGCAACCTTTGTTGCCTGCGTCAGGCCCGGACCACCCATGAGCAGCACATAGGCCCAGCTCACCGGCAGGATCGACGGAGACCCGAACGGTGCGGCGGAAACCGGCCCGACCGCCGTGCCATATTCCGGATGGCCGGGCAGGTAGGGCTCCAGATGCGCCTTGACCCCGATCGGTCCCATGCCCGGGCCGCCGCCGCCATGGGGAATGCAGAAGGTCTTGTGCAGGTTGAGATGGCTGACATCGCCGCCGATCGCGCCCGGCTGGGACAGACCGACCATCGCATTCATGTTTGCGCCGTCGATATAGACCTGACCGCCGTGATCGTGCGTGATCTGGCAGACTTCCTGCACTGTTTCCTCAAAGACGCCATGCGTCGACGGATAGGTGATCATGCAGGCTGCAAGGTTGTCCGAATGCTGCTCCGCCTTCTCGCGGAAATCGGCAAGGTCGATGTCGCCCTTCTCGTCGGATTTCACCGGCACGACCTTGTAGCCGACCATCTGCGCGGACGCAGGGTTGGTTCCGTGCGCGGATGTGGGGATCAGGCAGATGTCGCGATGACCTTCGCCGCGCGCGACGTGGTAGTTCCGGATGGTCAGAAGACCGGCATATTCGCCCTGCGCACCGGAATTCGGCTGCTGGCTGATCGCGTCGTAGCCGGTTATCTGGCACAGCTTGTCATTCAGATCCGCGATCATCTCGTGATAGCCCGCGGCCTGATCTTCCGGAACGAACGGATGCAGGTTGGAAAACTCCGGCCATGTCACCGGGATCATCTCGATGGTCGCGTTCAGCTTCATTGTGCAGGAACCGAGCGGGATCATGGCCCGGTCGAGCGCAAGATCACGATCCGCGAGCCGGCGCATGTAGCGCGTCATCTCCGCTTCGGCGCGATTCATGTGGAAGATCGGATGCGTCAGGTAGGCGCTTTCCCGCAAGGCGTGCTGCGGCAGGCGGTAATCGCGGTTCAGTTCGCTGTCGTCGATCATGTCGCCGCCGAATGCCCGCCAGACAGCCTCGATGGTCTCCGGCCGGGTTTGTTCATCGAGCGAAATCCCGACGCGGGTATCGCCGACCTTGCGCAAATTGATGCCGTTGGCGACCGCCGCATTCATGACAACGCCCTGCAGAGCGCCGACTTCGACGGTAATCGTGTCGAAAAACACGTCCGGCTCAACCTTGAAGCCGAGCTTCTCAAGGCCCGTTGCCAGGCGCGACGTCTTGCGGTGAACCGATTGCGCAATCGCCTTGATCCCGTCAGGCCCGTGATAGACCGCATACATGGAGGCAATCACCGCCAGGAGCGCCTGCGCCGTGCAGACGTTCGAATTGGCTTTCTCGCGGCGGATATGCTGTTCCCGGGTCTGCAGCGACAGGCGGTAGGCCTTCTTGCCGCGGCTGTCGATCGATACCCCGATGATCCGGCCCGGCATGCTGCGCTTGAAAGCGTCCTTACAGGACATGTAGGCGGCATGCGGCCCGCCATATCCCATCGGAACACCGAAGCGTTGCGTGGAGCCGACGGCAATATCCGCTCCCATTTCACCCGGCGATTTCAGAAGCGCCAGGGCGAGAGGATCGGCCGCAACGATGGCAAGAGCCTTGTTTTCGTGCAGCTTGCCGATGATTTCGGTGAAGTCGCGCACATGCCCATGCGTGCCTGGATACTGGAAGATCGCACCGAAGACGGTTGCCGGATCGAGCGTGTCGGGGTTGCCGACGACGACCTCGATGCCAAGCGGTTCGGCACGCGTCTGGATGACGGCAATGTTCTGCGGATGGCAATTCTCGTCAACGAAGAAGGTGTTCGACTTGGACTTTGCCGAACGTTTCGCCATGGTCATCGCTTCGGCTGCTGCCGTGGATTCGTCCAGCAGCGACGCATTCGCAATGTCGAGACCGGTCAGGTCGGACACCATGGTCTGGAAATTGAGCAACGCTTCAAGGCGCCCCTGCGAGATTTCCGGCTGATACGGCGTATAGGCGGTATACCAGGCCGGGTTCTCCAGGATATTGCGCAGGATCGGTGCCGGAGTGGTCGTCCCGTAGTAACCCTGACCGATCAGGGAGGTGAGCACCTTGTTCTTCGACGCCACCTGCTTCATGTGAAAGAGCGCATCGCGCTCCGAAAGACCCGGGCCGCCCCAGTCGAGCGCGTCCTGCTGACGGATTGCCGGGGGCACGGTTGCGTCGATCAGCTCATCGAGACTGCCGAAACCGATCAGTTTCAACATCTCCGCCATTTCGGAAGGCGACGGACCGATGTGCCGGCGGTTGGCGAAGTCGTAGGCCTGGTAGGTCGTGAGTTCGAAAGCCATGAAGCAGTCCTTTATGCGATGAAGGCCTTGTAGGCGTCGAGATCCATCAACTCGCTCAACTGGTCGGTGTTCGACAGCTTGATCTTGTACAGCCAGCCATCCGCTTCCGGGCTCTCGCTCAGCGTTGCCGGGCTGTCTGCCAGCGAGCCGTTTACTTCGACGATCTCGCCATCAACGGGCGCATAGATTTCAGACGCGGCCTTGACCGATTCGACAACACCGATCTCATCCGACTTCTCGAAGCTTTCGCCGGTTTCCTTCTGCTCCACGTAAACGATCTCGCCGAGCTGTTCGGCTGCGTGCGCTGTAATCCCAAGGGTTGCGGTATCCCCTTCGACCTTGATCCACTCGTGGTCTTCGGAAAAATAGGTGCTCATGTCGGTCTCTCCCCGATTAACGCTTGTAGTTCTGCTTGACGAACGGCAACGCAACGATTTCAGCCGGTTGCGCCTTGCCCCTGATCATCAAATGTACCTTTGTGCCGGGCTCGGCATGCGCCGAGGCGACGTAGCCCATCGCGACCGGACCACCGGCAGTCGGCCCAAATCCGCCTGAGGTGATCTCTCCGATTGCGCTGCCGTTCTCAGCCTGGACCTCGACGCCGTGACGCGCAGGTGCGCGGCCTTCCGGGCGAATCCCGACCAGTCTGCGCGCCGGGCCTTCGGCAATCTCTCGCTGGATGCGCTCCGCACCCGGAAAACCGCCCTCTTCCCGCCGCCGTTTCTGGATCGCCCAGATCAGCGATGCCTCGATCGGCGAGGTTTCCGTGTCGATGTCGCTCCCGTAAAGACAAAGCCCGGCCTCCAACCGCAGGGAGTCCCGTGCGCCCAGGCCCGCGGGTTCGCAGTTTTCGTCCGCCAGGAAGGCGCGCGTGACCTCTTCGGCCTTGTCTTCGGGAATGGAAATCTCGTAGCCGTCCTCGCCTGTGTAGCCGAGGCGCGACACGCGGCATTCAACGCCGTTGATATCGGCGACCGTCGTTTCCATGAACTTGAGGTCGCGCGCCACCGGGCAAACAGCCCCGACGACGGCTTCCGCCTTGGGGCCCTGCACGGCGACAAGCGCCCGGTCGAAGATTTCGACCACCTCGACGCCCTCCAGATGCGCGGCCATGTGCGGGATGTCCTGGTGCCGCATCGATGCGTTGACGACGACGAAGAAATGGTCGCCCGCGTTGGAAACGATCAGGTCATCCATGATGCCGCCGCCCTCGTTGGTGAAGAAACCGTAGCGGGCCTTGCCTTCCTTCAGCGCCGAGAACGCCTGCGGGCACAGGGCTTCGAGCTTCTCGCCGACATTCTCGCCCTTGAGAACAACCTGCCCCATGTGGCTGACGTCGAAAAGCGCCGCCTTCTCGCGGCACTGCTTGTGCTCTCCCATGATCCCCAGCGGATACTGGACCGGCATTTCCCAGCCGGCGAAATCCACCATCTTTCCCCCCAGTTCCACGTGGAGGTCATAAAGGGGCGTGCGTTTGGGAGCATCAGCCATGTTACCGGTCCTTTCCTGTTCCAGTTGGAGCAGCTCCGGTCCGAATTCGAAACCTGATTTCTTTCAAAAGCGGGTTGCGGTTCGGACAGGATGTCGTGGCATCGGGACAGGTTCAGCCTATCACCCTAGCGGCTCGCCGGAAACGCCACAACGCTCCCCTTTCTCATCATTTGTTTCTTATAGGAAACTTTTCCATAATTGGCAACGTATGTTTTAATGAGAAGAAATTGACCCGTTTCTGAGACTGTGCAAGTTTCTCGGAAACATCGGAAAGAGCTGATATGGACCCGGTTTCCCAATCCGAAGACGAAATCGCCGACGCCAGCGACCCGGATCACCTTGGAAAGATGATCCGCGAGGCACGGCTCAGGAAAGGCTGGACGCTGGAAGAAGCCGGAAAGGCCGCCGGCATCGGCCGGTCGACCCTTTCCAAGATCGAGAACAGCCAGACACGGCCGAGTTTCGACATCGTGCGCCGTCTGACCAAGGCACTGGAACTCAAGACGCCGCAGCTCTTCGTGCAGTCCGGTCCAAGCGATATCTCGGGACGACGCGACGTTACCTTCGCCGGCGGCGGCGAAATGCAGGAGACGCCCACCTATTCGCACGAACTCCTGTGCACCGAGCTGACCAGCAAGCGCATGTTTCCCTATATCAGCACCATCAAGGCGCGCGACGTCTCCGAATTCGAGTCCTGGATCCGCCACCGGGGTGAGGAATTCATGTTTGTGATCAGCGGCGAGCTGACCTTCTTCACCGAGCATTACCGGCCTCTGCCGATGAAGGCGGGCGACAGTGTCTATTATGACAGCGGCATGGGCCACGGCTGCATTTCAACCGGCGAGGAAGACGCGAAGGTACTCTGGGTCAGCCTCGAGTAGCCGGACCCTGCCCTGTTTCCTCTCGGAAACTCAGCCCCTGTTGTGGAAGATGAAGCCGATGAAATTGAGCAGGATCTGCGCGGCCAGGATCTGCGTGCTCTGGCTCGGGTCGTAATCCGGCGCAACCTCGACAAGGTCGATCCCGGCAACCTGCCCCCGCCTGGACAAGCCCTGCAAGATCTCCAGAACATCGTAATAGAGAAAACCGCCATGGCTCGGCGTCCCTGTTCCGGGCGCGATCGAGGGGCAGAACGCGTCAATGTCGATGGTGACGTAGTAGCGGACACCGGCGGGAATGCGTTCCAGAACGGCATCGGTTCCAAGCTTGCGCACCTGGCGGACGGACAGAATATCCGAACCCCGCCCCCGTGCATCCTCATACCCTTCCTTCGCGGTCGAGGACACGTTCCGGATGCCAAGCTGGGTCATGCCGGAAACGTAGTCCTTTTCAATCGCCCGGCGCATCGGGTTGCCGTGGCCTGCCGTGACCCCGTGGCGCTCGTCGACGAAATCAAGATGCGCATCGATCTGAACCACGTGGATCGGCCCGTTGGCGGCACAGTCATCCTTGAAGGCGTTGATGCATGGAATGTTCACCGAGTGGTCACCACCGATCACCACCGGCAGCGCTCCCGCCGTCAGGATCTTCTTCACCCCGTACTCAATATTGGCGTGGCTTTCCTCGGTCTTGGTGTGAATGATGTCGGCATCGCCTATATCGACGATCCTGACATCCGCACCGAGATAGGTCGCGTCATCCTCGTGGTCATAGGCACCCGCGTGGCCGAAACTGAACAGCGTCGACGCCTCGCGCACGGAGCGCGGTCCGAAACGCGCGCCGGAGCGGAACTGGCAGCCGAAATCGAACGGGGCGCCAAGCACGGCAACATCGGCATCGATCGCGTCCCAGTCGGCAACATATTCCTTCTTGCCGAAGGTTGAGATCCCGACAAAGGGCAGGTTCAGGCGGCCGGATTCATAACCGTGTCCCGACATGAGGCTCTCCGTTGTGCATGTTGTTTTGATCGCCAGAGCGGCATCCTACATTGCTGGAATAAGTGCCGTTTGCAAGCAGAAGGCATAGCTGCAGCGGCCTGAAGCGACCGCGACCACGGACGCTCCGTCTTAGCAGTTGCGTTGACCACCCACCATGGCGCGTAGACCGCCACTCGCAGCGTCTACGAGCCAACTCACAATGCACCATGACAATAATTGCAATGACAAAATCGCTATTCAGGATTGAATAGTGGATATTACGTATAAGACAAACGCACGTAAACTTGAACATTATTTAATAGGTACTTCAAAATTAGCTTTTACCGCAAGGTGAGAAAGCGATCATTAACCAACTTGCTTGTTTCTAATTTAAGATTTTTCTCAGACTGTGGTTGGGCATATGTGCGGGAGTGTCCAGATGAAATCTTTCATGGCCAATCGGTCTCTGTCGTTCAAGCTGGCGCTTGTCTGCTGGATGCCCGTCATTGCACTGATCGGCATCAGCGCACACGACATTCTCTCCGAGTATGACTCCTGGCGGAACGCCCGGACTGTGCAACAGGTCCTGGAAGTCGCGCCCTCCCTGTCCAATCTGGTGCACCAGTTACAAAAAGAGCGTGGACATTCCGCTGGCTTCGTAGGATCCAGGGGGGCTGCTTTCGGTGAGAACCTGGCTGAGCTTCGCGCGTCGACGGACAACCAGATTGAACGTCTGCTCACCTCCGGCGTCGTGCCCATGGGTGAACTGCACACCACGAATTTCGAAGCTCCATTCAACCGTGCTCTTTCGGACCTTGAGAAACTTGATGAAGTGCGCGGCAGGACAGATGACCTGACAATCAGCGTCCCGGCGCTCGCGGACTATTACTCGGCGGTGATCGCGGAACTCCTGGATGCGATTGAAAACATGAAGCTGGCCGTCGACAGCACGACCGGTCTCAGGCCCATTACGGCCTACATCGCCCTGATGCATGCCAAGGAACAGGCCGGTCTTGAACGCGCCATGGGCGCCGTCGGATTCGGCTCCGGCCGCTTCATGCTGAACACCTACGAACGCATTTTGAGCTTGATTGCCAAACAGGACCATCTCCTGGCGCAGTTCTCGAACCATGCGCCGCCGGAAACCCTGATCCTTCTGAACAAGCTGCAGAACAGCAAGACCGCCCAGAGGGTGCGCGGCTATCGCGATATTGCCAAGGCAGCACCATTTGGAAGCTCTGTTTCCGGCGTATCCGGGTCCGATTGGTGGGCAGCCACCACAGACCGGATCGATG
The DNA here is from genome assembly GCF_030733265.1 of Roseibium sp. MMSF_3412. Classification (GTDB taxonomy): domain Bacteria; phylum Pseudomonadota; class Alphaproteobacteria; order Rhizobiales; family Stappiaceae; genus Roseibium. The sequence continues at coordinate 250,042 of NZ_JASHJI010000003.1, forward strand.
CGCTGAAGGAAGTCGAAGAGCGTCTGACGGAAACACTGCATGCGCAGGCAACAGCAGAGACACGAGACGCGTTCCATTCCCTTTTGGTCCTGACGCTCTTTCTCTCCTCGCTCGCGTTTGGCGCCTTCATGATTTCCATATTGGTCTATCGCGAGATTCAGCCGCCAATCGCCCGCATTATCACCTCCATGCGCGCGTGGACCCAGGAGGGAAAAGCGCCGGATCTCGCCGAAGCGGATCGGCAGGACGGTATCGGCGAACTCGCGCGCACCTTCAATGACCTGCGTCATCGGCTCGAAGAAACGCGCGCACTGGACGAAGAGCGCACGGCCCGCGAGCGCGCGCAAACGGCAGAAGTGAAACTGCTCTCCGATCTGAATGAATGGTTGCAATCAAGCACGTCCACGGACGAACTCTATGACATGATAGGCACGTTCATGACGAAACTGCTCCCGGAATGCAGCGGCAGCTTGTATGTCTTCTCCAATTCCCGGGACGTTCTCGACGGCACCTGCGCCTGGAACGGTGGCGCTCTGCACCAGCACATTCAGCCGGGCGATTGCTGGTCCTTGCGGCGCGGACGCGGTTATTCATATCGCAGCAACGAGATCAAGTTTGCATGCGAGCACACCAAGCCACATGACGGCGGCCCTTATTCCTGCCTGCCGATCCTGGCCCATGGTGAAACGGTTGGCATGATGCATCTCACACCGCTTGGCGATATTTCCGAAGAAGCTTTCTTCGAAAACTACACGCTCGCGCAGCAGGCCGCTGAACAGATCAGTCTCGCCATTGCGAACAGCAAGATGCGCGATCAGCTGCACCAGCAGTCGATCCGCGATCCGCTGACCGGGCTTTACAACCGCCGGCATTTCATAGAATCCCTGCGGCGCTGTCTTGAAAGCTCAAAACGGGCGCAGTCGCCTTTTGTCCTGGCCTCGATCGATGTGGATCACTTCAAGCGTTTCAACGACAACCATGGGCACGACGCGGGGGACATGGTGCTGCGATCGGTCGGCTCCACTCTTGAACAGGAATGTGACGGCGACGAACTGGCCTGCCGGATCGGCGGCGAGGAATTCATGCTTCTCCTTCCCGGTGCCGACCTGGCAAGGGGCAAGTGGCTGACCGAACGGCTGCGTCAGGCGATCGAAAAGATCTCCGTTCGCTACGGCGAGAAGACACTGCCGAAGATTACGATATCGATCGGCCTGTCGCTTTACCCGGATCACGGCGTCATCCCCCAGGACCTGATGAAGATGGCCGACGATGCGCTCTATAAATCCAAGGCAAACGGGCGCAATCAGATCACCGTCGCATCATTCGATGACGCGGTCGAAGAACCGCAAACCGTTGACTTCGACAAGGTCAAGCAGGAACTCGGTGAGCACCCGGGTCAAAAAACCGCAAACAAGTAAACCCGGCTTCGCGCACGTGGCTTCGTTCACGTTACGAAATCCTGCGTCGGCGTTACTGTCCCGGTGCCGGCTGGACGTTCTGCTCGATCGCGTCCATGGCCGCGGCGGTGGCCTTTTCCTTGGTTTCCTCGTCAAGCTCGTCCGCGCCGATGACCTCCACCTTGACGTTCCGCTGTGCGAAGTTGATGCCGGCCTTTTCGAATTCGTCTCGGATGCGCTGGTAGGCATCGCGCCGGATCGTCCACTGGCCGCCGGGCTTGGTCATGAACTTGACGCCGACAACCATGTTGAATTCTTCCATGCGCCGGACGCCCTGAAATTTCAGCGGCTGGAGGAAATTGCCGCCATAATCCGGGTTCTCCTGCAGTTCCGCGTCGATGTTCTTGACGATTTTCTTGGCAAGTTTCAGATCGGTGTCGAATGGAACCCGGAACTCGAGCTTCATCATCACCCAGTCACGGCTGTAATTGGTCAGCGATTTCAGTTCGCCGAAGGGAATCGTGTGCACCGCGCCCCGGTGATGGCGCAGTTGCAGGGACCGGATCGACATCGATTCCACGGTGCCGCGAATATCGCCCATCTCGATGTATTCCCCGACGCGGAACGCGTCGTCGATCAGGAAAAAGACGCCGGAGACGATATCGCGCACCAGCGCCTGCGCTCCGAAGCCGACGGCAAGACCGACCACCCCGGCACCTGCCAGGAGCGGCGTGATGTTGATGCCCATGGACGACAGGCCGATCAGCGCGACCATCACCAGGATCGTTACAAGCACAACCTTCTTGATCAGGGGCAGCAGGGTCGCCATGCGCGCTTCCGGCCCGGGTGCCATACCGGGCACCAGTTTCGGCATGCTCGCCATGCGCCTGTCGATCGCGGTCTTGGTCGCCGTCCAGACAAGGTCGCCGATCAGGAAGGCCACCATGACATCGATCAGGACCCGCACGATCTGTGCCGGTCCCGAATTGGCCGCTGACATGTTCCAGGGCTGAACACCCCAGAACAGTCCGATGCAGACAACCGCGGACACGACGACGACAAAGCGGCCAAGCCGCACGGCCACCGGCAGGTAGACGCCATGCATCGCCTCGGCATTCGCAATCGCCTCCTGCTCCACCTCGCCGGGCGGGTCCGCCTCTGGACCGGCCTCCTGCTCGACAGCGGTTTCCGTCACGGTTTCGGTTTCCGCTTCCGGTGCTTCGTGGCCGGCGGTGTTCTCATCCGGCTTTGTTTCCGCCCGGCTTTCGTCGAAAGCCTGTTCGATGGTCTTGCGCACCAGGCGCTCTGTCGGGATCAGGAGAGCAACAACGGCGAGCGTTCCAGCCGCGCTATAGGCCCCGATCAGCCAGAGAATGAACAGCATGAACAGAACCAGCGAGCCGATCACCGGCATCACGATGGACTGGCGCTTCGGTTCGCTGCGCGTGTGCATCAGCCAGAGCAGCAGGATCGCCAGAAGCGTCGTGATGGCGGCGGCGATGATGTCGATCGTGAGGCCGACCGCTTCTTCGGCACCCAGAACCACGATGGTTTCTGCCAGGCCGTGCCCGAACAGCATCACCGCGGAGGCCAGCATGACGCCCAGGTAAAGGCCTCTTGCGTCCTGCCTGGAGAGCGGAACCAGCCGCAGCGCTTCGATGCGGGGCGCCAGCGCGAACAGCGCCAGGGCGGACACCACCCGCAGCATGACAAGCGCGAACAGCAGTTCCAGAACGAACTCCTCGGCATTGGGCGGCCAGTCGAAAATCACGAAGGTGCCGATTGTGCCGAGCGAGAAGAAGACGGCGCCGCCCGCAACAAGCGCAAGACGCGTGAGCGCCGAGCGCACCTTGTCGATGTAACGGTTCGAGCGGGTCAGTTCGATGCGTCTTCGAAAGTATCCGGCATAGCGCCAGTAGAGCCATTCAAGCCCGACACCGACGAAAACGAAGATGATCAGAAGGACGACAAAATTCAGCTGCTCCCTCGGCGTAAGTCCCTGCTGCCAGGTACTGGAAACAATGGCAGGCAGGCTCGGAACAAGAGCGAGCGCCGCGCCGACTTCCTGCACGCGCACCTGGATCTGAACCAGCCCGAGTTCAACACTTTCCCGGAATGTCAGGTTGGCGGGGGCGCCGTCCTCTCCAAGTCCGGCAGCCCGTTGCTGCAGCCAGTTGACCACTGTCGGATCGGCTAGCAGCCTCGCCAGTTCCTTGATGTCGTTTGGTGAGGGTTCCGCAGGTGCTTCCACTGTCTCGGCGGACCCGGCTCCCGGAAGCATCATCTGGGCGGAAAGAGGTGTTGCGGCCTGCAGAAGGACCAGAAAAACAAACGTTGCAAGCAGCCTGATCATGCGACGCCCTCGCTCTCGGACACCGGCGCGGCATCGCGGGTCGACAGGTCGTCCTGCCGGAGCCGTTCCTGGTATTCGACGGGTGAAATCGTCGGATCGAACACCCGCTCGACCGTAACGGGGCCTCCGGTCGGCATGGCCTGACAGGCCAGACGCACACCGTCGGGAAGAGACCGCCGCACGATCGTCTCGGCTTCGGTCCTGCCGGGAGGTGCGAGATTGTCATGCCCCTCCAGAACGCGAACGGCACACGAACCGCAGCGCCCTCTCGCCCCGCAAAGCGCAGCATGGGCGGTGTCCATTGATTGCGCGGTTTCGAGCAGGCTCACTCCGGCGGCCCGTTCGATCGTCGGGCCGTCCTGGTAGGTGATCGATATCCTCGGCTGCTTGCCCCACAGACGGATTGCCCGGGCGACGAGGATCACCGCGACGAGGGCCGCGTACCACCACAGGACCTGGCTTTGAATCTCGTTCAGCGTTTCACCGACGGAACCGTAGGCAGCAGCCGCCTCCCGCACCGGGGCCATGAAGTCCGGATCGCCGCTGTTGGCAATCAGGATCTTGCCGGACTCGACAAAACCGAGCAGCGCGGCAACCGGCACGATGACGGCGAACGGATAGGAAAAGGTGGCATAACGGCCCCACCATTTCTGGACCTGCATCCAAAGAAACAGACCGTAACAGGCATGCACCCAGATCACGATCAGGGCAATGACCTGCTGAATGCCCAGGTGCGGAACAAACATCCAGTAGACTGCGAGCACCCATTTGAAATCCGGATGGGCTCCGGTCATCGCGGGCCCGACAACGGTGCCCATGATATGCGGCAGCAGCAGTGGCACGATCGCAAGGCCCAGGGCGGCCTGGGCCGTATCCGCCCAGTTGGAAAAGAGACTGTTGCGCCAATAGACCGTCCACAGGCCCAGCGCGGCATGCACGAAGAAACTCAGGATCAGGATCGGGCCGCCGACGGGATTGCCGAAAGGCCCCATCAGAAACCGCCCGGCGGTCTCCATGGCGGCGATCGAGTAAAGCCCGAAGGCGAGTGTCAGCAAATGCCCTGTTACGAACACGAACAAAACCAGGCCGCTCGCGATTCGTAGTCTGCTGATCATGTTCTTCTTCCGCCCTGCCGTGTTTGCCCCTGATCCGTCCTGAGCTCGTGTTTCGCCGGATCGTGGCAATGACACCGCTGCAGGAAAGACCCTCCTCAGCTGCTATCGTTAACGTATTGCGGCTCCCGGCTCCAATAAATTGATTGCTTTTCTCACGGCGCAGACTTGAAGCTGCAGCAGCTGATCTTTGCACTTTTTTGGAATGATCTGCTCAAGGAGGCTGTTTGCTGACCGGAACACGTTGGCGGCTCGGGCGTTCGGCAAGATGCGCATCAATCGCGGCAATCTCTCAATGACGTCACAAACGGCCACTTCGTGATGCCGGTCACTCACAGCGCACACAATCCTGAATACACTCTTGGAACGGGAGAAAACCATAACTGGCACCAATCCTATCTTGAGGAATTTCACCATGCTTCAGACCGTTCGAAATGGATCCCGCAATGTAGACGTCGCCTTGCTGCAGGCGCTTTTGAACAAGGCGCGCGCCACCCCGCAACTGACCGTCGACGGGATTTTCGGCAGCAACACAGAGACTGCCTTGCGTGACTACCAGACCAGCAACGCATCCCTGAATACCGACGGTGTGGCCGGGCCGCTCACATGGGGCACCTTCCCGAATATCCGGGAAATCCGTCACAACACCACCTTGCGGGCCCAGACGGGCACCATGGGGTGCTGGTCGGCCGCCGCCGGCATGGTCTCCAATGCCCAGATGTCCCACGGACCCGGCAATGCAGCAACCGGCGCGGGCGGCGGGTTGAACCCGAACCTCGGCAACGTCGAGACCTTCGCGGCAGGTCTGGGCTGGCGCATTCACAACAATCAGTCCGTGCCGCCGGTCACATCGATCGCCGATGCCATGGTGCGCAACCCGGTCTGGATCGGCCTGGAGAACCAGAGCTCCAAACATGCCGTGGTGTTTTCCAAGCTCCTGACCGACGGCACCAACGAAGGCACGGCCTTCGAGGTTCAGGACCCGTGGCCCGTCGGCCGCGGCACAACCTATTTCAGCGGCTATGCCAACGGTCTGCTCACGCTCAGATCGGTCGCACACCGGCCCCAGGTCATGATCGTCTACGTGGTCGGTCCGTAAAAAGTCGGAGACCTGGCCTGAGCGGGGTCTCACTGTTCCATCAATCGGCCCAATGTAACGGAACACATTGCACATGGGCCGGACAATTTGTCCGGCTCGGCCGCTGCTGTGAGGGAAAATTCTGCGAAGAAACGAGTGGTGCCCCCCGCCGGAATCGAACCGGCACTCCCGAAGGAACGGGATTTTGAATCCCGCGCGTCTACCAGTTCCGCCAGAGGGGCAACTGACACCGGAGAGGGTGCCTATCATGGGCCAAGTGCCGATGCAAGCATCTGCTCGGCCTGCTGCACCGGAAATCGGTGATCCGCAACACCAACAAAGCTCATGGCAAACTGGTTGGTCGATGTGACCTCTCAGACTGTTAGCTTGCTAACAAAAGCGCAAATTGTGCGCTTTTTCTGGACAAGCGTTTTGGCCTTGGCTAGAACATTCGCATGAGCAAGTCAGGACGTGAGATCGAGCTCAAGCTCGAACTGGATCAATCTGCCCAGGACACCTTGAAGCGCATGGGCGCGGTTGACGGTTTCACGGCAGGCCGCGCAGTCACCAAGACGTTGCAGTCCATCTATTTCGACACCCCCGATCAGGCGCTGCGCAAGGCGAAGATTTCGCTCCGGGTCAGGAAATCCGGGCGCAGCTGGGTGCAGACCGCCAAGATCGGAACCGGTGTCGTTGCGGGTCTGTCCTCACCCATCGAAGCGGAACATCCGGTCAAGGGCCGTGCGCTCGATTTTTCCGTGATCGAGGATCCGGAGGTTGTCAAGGTCCTGACCAGGGCCATCGGCAATGCGCCCTTAAGCGAGTGCTTCGAAACCGTCATGAAACGCACGACGCGCGAACTGACCCGCCAGCAGGATGGCGCCCGGATCGAGCTTGCATTCGACACGGGCAATATCCTTGCAGGCGAAGGCAGCCAGCCGCTCATCGAGCTTGAAATGGAGCTGCTGGAGGGGCCGGGCCAGGCGATTTTCGATGCCGCGAGAGGGTTGTTGAAAGACGCCCCTTTCCGGTTCTCCCCCTACAGCAAGGCGGAGCGGGGCTACCGGTTTGCGGAAGGCCGGCAACCCGACACTGCTACACCTTTTTTCGCACAGAAGATCAGCTTTACTCCCGGCACCAGCGTCGAACTGGCTTTTCGCGATGTCTTGCGGTCCTGCCTCAAGCAGGTTTCGGAAAACCGGCTTGTCGTCATCGGCTCCACGGATCCGGAAGGCCCGCATCAGCTGCGTGTCGGTCTGAGGCGGCTTCGCAGCGCCTTCCGGCTGTTCAAACCCGTTCTGAACCCGGCAACCGTCGCGCCTCTTGACAAGATGGCAAGAACGATTGCGGGCGAAGCCGGATCGATGCGTGATCTCGATGTCCTGATCGACGAGATCGTGGCGCCGCTGTCGGACAAAACACCTGAAAACCTCTCTCTCGATGTGCTTCTGGCAAAACTGAACGCCTCTCGCGGCGAGGGCACGCGCGATGCCGTTGTCGAGCATCTGAAATCCGCCGAAGTCAACGCTTTCCTCCTGGGTCTTGCTGCCTACACGGAAGGCCGCGGCTGGCTCGATCCGGAAAATTTCGATCAGACGGCGCTGCTGGCGCAGCCGATCGAGACCTATTCCTCAAGGGCCCTTGCCAAGCAGTGGAAGAAGGTGCTGCGGTACGGCAAACGTCTGGAAGAGCTCACGATCCCCGAGCGTCACGAGATGCGCAAGGCGATGAAGAAGATGCGTTACGGCATCGAGTTCTACACTTCTCTCTACCCGGCGGACACGGTGAAGCCCTTCCTGAAGCGGATGAAGAAGCTTCAGGATATTTTCGGCTATCTCAACGATGTCGCCATGGCCGAAACCCTGCCGGAGAAGATCACAGCCGGTGGCAAGGATGCGGTTGAGATTGGCCAGGCGATCGGCTTCGTGATCGGCTGGCACGAGTCTCAATGCCAGACCATGTGGCAGCACGCAAAAGGCTACTGGGAAGCCACCCGGGAAACACCCCGCTTCTGGCTGTAACCGGAAGGCACCCCATGGGAAACGTCTTCGGTTTCGGGCAATCGGTCTTCGGCGCTGTCAGGGATTTGCGATCGAAACCAGCGTCTCGCGCAGCCATTTGTGCTTCGGATCCCGTGTCATGCGCGGATGCCAGCTTGCGACGATTTCCAGATGGGGCAGTTCCAGCGGAGTCCTGACCCGGGCAAACCCGTGGTCGAAGGCCCCGGCGATCCGGACGGGAACAAAGGCAAGCAGACATCTCGATTTCATGAGGTCCAGCAGCATCGCAAAGCCCGGGACGGCAAGCACCACGTTTCTCTTTCGACCCACCGATGCCAGAGCATCGTCAATCGGCCCGTGAAAGCTGCCGCCGGTCGGGTCGACAAAGCCGTGTTCGAGTTCACAGAACCGGTCAAGCGTAATGTCTTCGCCGTCCGCGAAGTCCTCATAGCTGGAAAGGCAGACAAAGTCGTCCCTGTATAGGAAACGCGCCGGCAGGTCGGGCACCGCCAATTCGCGGTCGCTGAGAGCCAGATCGATCTCTCCGCTTTCCAGCTGCCGCGCCAGCCCTTCAGCCGGCCTGGGAAGGATGGAAACGCGCGCCTTGGGCGCTGCCTGGAGCAGCTTTTCGGCAAACGTATCCAGGATGGTGTGCAGGAGATAGTCGCTGCCGCAAACCCTGACCGTGAATGCAGAGCCGGCGGGATCAAAGTCGTCCGGCGCGAGAAGCAGGCCGATTTCATCCAGCAGGCTCGCGACCCGCGGGGCGATGGCATCGGCCCTGGGTGTCGGCACAATACCGTGAGAGGTTCTCACGAAAAGGTCGTCATCAAGGGAATCCCGCAGCCGCTTGAGCATTCCTGAAACGGTCGGTTGGGTCAGGGAAAGCCTGGAGGCGGCGCGCGTAACGCTGCGCTCCTTGTAAAGCGCATCAAAGGTGATCAGCAGATTGAGATCGATATGCCTGATATTGAGGTTTCGCATATCACTTATTCAATAATACTTTTTGATCAATAACAATCGGGCGGCAATTATCTCTGTGCCCCGCAAAACCGGTGGCGGAGAGAAATGGTGAAACATTCGGAATTCCATCCGTTGTCGCGCACACACGAGGTCAGGACACGACTGTCCACCTGGTTGCAGCAATACCGGGGATGGCGAAAAGCACGGCGCGATCGTCTGGAACTGAATTCACTCGGCAATGCCGCGCTCAAGGATCTGGGGATCGATCGCAGTGAGATTCCATCCATCGTCCACGCACGCGGAAACGAGCGTCGGCGCAAGCGTGAAAACTGAGGCAAAACGGCAACCGCCCGATTCCAAGCCCTTTCCCGCCCCTGACACTCTGGAGAAGTGATTTGACCGCACTGTCCCGACCCACTGCCCGGTTTCATGTCGATCCGCGTTTGGTCCTGTTTGCCGGAGCGCTGATCGCGCTCGTGGCTTTGGGCATGCGGCACTCTTTCGGCCTGTTTCTCGGTCCGGTCACCGGCGGCCTTTCCGCCGTCGACCGGGAAACCTTCGGATTTGCCATCGCCTTGCAGAATCTGATGTGGGGCATCGCGCAACCGTTTGCCGGCATGATCGCGGATCGGTTCGGCAGCGCGCGGGTGATTTTTGCCGGTGGCCTGTTCTATGCCGGCGGACTTTTATGTGCGTCGGCCGCATCAACATCTCTCGGTCTAGTTCTCGGGCTTGGCGTGCTTGTCGGCATCGGATTGAGCGCCACGAGTTATGCTGTCGTTCTGGGAGCGGTTGGCCGGCGATTTCCGCCCGAACGCCGAACCTCGGCGCTTGGCGTTGCCTCGCTTGGGGGATCCTTGGGCATTTTCCTCTCGGTTCCGGTCACGTTGAGCCTCATTGACTCGCTCACCTGGCCGCTGGCTCTCGTCAGTCTGGCGCTTGTAGCGGCAACCATCTGTGTTCTGGCACCGGTCCTGAACGGGCGCTCCGTTGAACCCGGTGCTGACCAGTCTCTGCGGTCCGCGCTTTCCGAAGCCCTTTCGCACCGTGGATTTTTGCTGCTTGTGCTCGGCTTTTTCGTGTGCGGGTTTCAGCTTGCCTTCATCGGCACGCACTTGCCTGCCTACCTTTTGGACCGGCATCTCCCGGGTTGGCTCGGCGGCGCCGCGCTCGCAACCATAGGCGCGACGAATATCGCCGGAACGTTTGTCTGCGGCCTTCTCGGGGACCGCATCAGCAAGAAAAAGATACTGGTTGTTCTCTATCTGGCACGCGCCGTGGCGGTCGCCGTGTTCGTCATGGTCCCGCCCTCCGATATCTCGGTTCTCCTGTTCGCGGCGGTAATGGGCTTCACCTGGCTCGGAACCGTTCCGCTGACGACCGGGATCGTCGCCCAGATCTTCGGGGCCCGGTACCTGGCGACCCTTGTCGGTATCGTCTTTCTGATGCACCAGACCGGCAGCTTTCTCGGTGCCTGGCTCGGCGGACTCGTGTTCGAGCAAACCGGCAGCTACGACATCATGTGGTGGAGTGTCGTGGCATTCGGCCTCCTGGCAGCGCTAGTGCATCTTCCGATCAACGAGCGCCCCCTGGCGGCAAAGGATCGCGTTTTCGGGAACGTGTTGAGCAATGCCTGAACGGTCCTTCGTCCTTTGGAGTGTTTTGTGCCTGACCGCCTTGGCAGTCCTCCTTTGTCTCTGGCTCCTGTCGGTCGGCGCTTACCAGAGGTTCTTTCTGGACATGGCAATCATCCGGTTCCTGTGTCTCCAGGAGCTTCCGGACCTGCTGGCACATCAACTTCCAACCTGAAAGGCATTGTTTTGGACAACGGCATGAGTGAAGAAAAATCAGGAAAAGGTCCGGTCCTCCGGCTCTTTCAGGTCAGGATCAGGCAAGGTCACGCAGACACCCTTCTTGAGAAATTTGCGACCACATCGGTGGATGTGGTCAGGCATGAACCCGGCAATGCCGGATACTTCTTCGGCCGCGGTCTCGCTTCCGATGAGAGCTACCTGGTGTTTGCCTCGCTCTGGGACGATCTTGACGCCGTGAAACGGAGATTTGGAGAGACGTGGCAACAGTCCTTCCTGCCCGAGGGATACGAGGATCTCATCGAGGAGCATTCGATCCGCCATGTCGACTTGAGCACCGGGTGGGCTGTTGCATCTCGGTAAACACGGACTGTGCCCTGAGATGCTCGGCTCCGGTTGAAGTTCTGTCGGGCCCCGCAGCGTGTTCCCCAAGTCTCACACTCATCTAAGCAATTCTCCCCGCTACGGAAGTTTGTTATGGTGAGCCATGATTTATCGCTTTGCGGATTTCGAACTCGACACGACGCGCCAGGAACTTCGGTGCAAGGGTGAGCCCGTCAATATCGAACCCCTGGCTCTCGATCTGCTCAAACTGCTCATCGACAATCATGACCGCATGGTCTCCAAGGACGAAATCAATTCGGTTCTCTGGAACGACCGCGCCGTTTCCGATGCCGCACTGTCGACCTGCGTGAAATCGGCCAGATCCGCCGTGGAGGATTCCGGCGCGAAGCAGGAGAAAATAAAGACCGTGCACGGCCGCGGCCTGCGCTGGGTCGCCCCCTTCGAAAAACGGACCGAAGCGGCGGTCGCTGAAATGCCGGCCGGCCCGGCACCCGAAAACGACGACCGCCCCATGACCGATGCCGCCCAGCGGCCGTCCATTGCCATATTGAAATTCGATGCCATCGGTGACGACCCGGTCGCACGGACGCTGGGAGAGGCCATTCCGCACGAACTGATCGCGGCGGTTGCCCGGTTGCGCTGGATTTCAGTGATCGCACGCGGCTCCTCGTTTCGCTTCGCGTCGCGTGACAGCGATCTTCAGGACATCCGGACGCAGCTTGGCGTAAGGTATGTCCTGTCGGGAATCGTCGAAAAATTCATCGACCAGGTCATCATCAATGTCGTGCTAACCGAAACGCTCGACGGCCAGGTCATCTGGGCGGACCGCATCAAGACCTCGATTGAAGAGGTTCACGACGTTCGCGAAACCATCATTGCCGAAGTGATCTTCGCAATCGAGGTCCAGATCCCCTTGAGCGAAGCCTCGCGGGCACAGCTGCAATCGCCGGAAAATATCGACGTCTGGACCACCTATCACCTCGGGCTCCAGTCGCTCTACCGCTTCGATGCCGCTGAAAACGAAGTCGCCATGGCCATGTTCAAGAAGGCGGTGGCGATGGAGCCGGGGTTTGCCCGCGCGCACGCCGCGCTGTCCTTCGCCCATTTCAAGACCGCCTTCATGAACTATTCGGACAACCGGGCCTTTGCCGTCAATGCGGCCAGAAGGGCGGCGGAACGCGCCATAGAAATCGATCCGATGGACCCGTTTGCGAACTTCAACATGGGCAGATCGCTCTGGCTCACCGGCGATCTCGACGGCGCGAAAACCTGGCTGCACCGGTCAACCTCCCTCAGTCCGAATTTTGCGCAGGGCCTCTACGCACGGGCATGGACGGAAACCCTCACGGGTTCCAGTTCGCACGGTATGCGCCTGGCGGATGAAGCCCGGGGCCTGAGCCCGCTCGACCCGCTGCTTTATGCCATGCTCGGGACGCGGTCACTCAGCCTTTCGATCGAAGGCCATGACAAGGAGGCCGCACTCTGGGCGGAACGGGCCGCCCGCGCGCCCGGCGCGCACAGTCTCATTCGCGTCATCGCCATGTTCACCAACGAGCTTGCCGGCAACGAACAGGAAGCCGCGCACTGGGCGGAACGGGTCCATGCCGAACAGCAACCGATCACGCAGGAGCACTTTTTCCGTTCCTTTCCCTTCGCCGATCAGGCGGTCCGCAAACGCATCTCCGAGGCATTGAAGCGGCGCGGCGTCGAATAGCGAGCGCATGTATCCAAAAATCTCCATGTTTCTGGAACGCTTTTTCAAAAATCCTCATGGTTTCCTCAAACTTCGCTCAAGACTTGGTTGAAAAGCCGCGTCACTTTCCTCAGCGTAATACCACCCTCAACAAATAGGAGCCTATCTGACCGTGTCTGGAGACTTTTCAGCAAGAAGCAGGTCGCAGGGCGATATGGGTTATCGTCCCAGACCTTCGACGCCGCGGAACAGTCTCCAGACACGGCCTTCGGTGGCCTGTTCCGGCCCGCCGGACGGCGTTGCACTGCTTGAACGGCCAACCAGGCCGTCCTGCGCAACGCGACTGGCCGGCATACAGGAACAGTGCCATCAGATAGGGTCCTATTTGTTGAGGGTGGTATAAGCAGATCGTCTGCGGTCTCGACGACCCGCGGCGCGTTGTTGCAACCCGTTTTATTGCAAGGAAAGAGTATGACCGGCGGAACACTCAGAACCACATCAGGCGTTGGCCACACCTATGACAGCATTCTCGACACGATCGGCAACACGCCATCCGTCCGGATCAACAATCTTGCCCCGGAAGGCATAAACCTCTTCGTCAAGTTCGAGGCGGCGAACCCTGGCGGCTCCGTCAAGGATCGGCTGGCCGTGAATATCATCGAAGCCGCCGAACGTAGCGGCAAGCTGAAACCCGGTCAGACCGTTGTCGAGGCGACCAGCGGCAACACCGGGATCGGCCTCGCAATGGTATGTGCCCAGAAAGGCTACCCGCTTGTTGTTACCATGGCAGACAGTTTCTCCATCGAGCGCCGTCGCCTGATGCGCATTCTCGGTGCCAAGGTGGTCCTGACACCGCGCGCGGAAAAAGGTTTCGGCATGTACCGCAAGGCGGTTGAGCTGGCGGAGGCCCACGGGTGGCTGCTGGCGCGCCAGTTCGAAACGGAGGCGAATGCCGAGATCCACGCGGCAACGACCGCGCGGGAGATCATGGCGGATTTCGAAGGCCAGCGGCTGGATTATTTCGTCACCGGTTACGGCACGGGCGGAACGGTGACCGGTGTCGGTCGCGTCCTCAGGGTCGAACGCCCGGACACGAAGATCATCCTGTCAGAACCCGCGAATGCACAGTTGCTGGGAAGCGGGCACGTTCAGGAGCGGACAGACGACGGCTCGCCGGCCGCGAGCCACCCGGCCTTTGAACCGCATCCGATTCAGGGTTGGACGCCGGATTTCATTCCTGCCGTTTTGCAGGAATCGGTCGACAATCACTATTACGACGATCTGCGCCCCGTTCCAGGCATGGCCGGTGTGGAATGGGCCAAGAAGCTTGCCGCCCGGGAAGGCATCCTGACCGGAATTTCCGGTGGTGCATCCTTTGCCATAGCCATGGAAGTCGCGGAAAAGGCCGAACCCGGTTCGACGATCCTGTGCATGCTTCCCGACACTGGAGAACGCTATCTGTCCACGCCGCTGTTTGAGGATATTCCGGAGGATATGACGGATGAGGAAGTCACTATCTCCAGGTCCACGCCCGGCTATCACCTGGGCTGAGACGCCGGACCGGTATGACGTTCTTCAGGCCGCGCAGGTCCACGCGTCCACCTATCGTCGCGGTCTGGAGGACATGCCCTGTTCGCCGAGGCGAAGTTACCGCGAGATGCTGGAGGTTTTTTCCGAACCTCTGCCGGAACGCGGCAGCGACGGGGTCAGCGTTCTGAACGACCTCGTCGCGCGCGGTGAACAGGGCCTGACGCCAATGACCCATTCCGGTTTCTTCGGCTGGGTTCTCGGCGGCTCGTCGCCAGTCGGCGTTGCAGCCGACTGGCTCACCAGCGCCTGGGGGCAGAACGCGGCCTTTCACACCTCCTCGCCGACAGCGGCAGCGGTTGAGGAAATCGCGTCCGGCTGGCTGCTTAACGTTCTGCACCTGCCGGCAGAGGCCGCTGTCGGTTTCGTCACCGGCGCGACCGTTGGCAATTTCACGGCACTTGCCGCGGCGCGTGGCGCGGTGTTGCGCCGGGCCGGTTGGGATGCCGACAATGACGGTCTGTTCGGGGCACCCCCGATCACCGTTTATGTCGGCGACGACGCGCATACATCGGTGTTTTCGGCCCTTGGCTATCTCGGCCTCGGCCGCAACCGGGTCACAAGAGTGAAGTCCGACGATCAGGGCCGGATGATTGCAACGGATCTGGCGATGCAGATGGCAGACCGGGATGGGCCAGCCATCGTGATCACGCAGGCAGGCCAGATCAACACCGGCGCTTTCGATCCCTTTGCAGATATTCTGGAGGCCGCCCAAACGAGGAACGCATGGGTGCATGTCGATGGTGCTTTCGGGCTGTGGGCGCGTGCCCATCCCGATTACCGTCCTCTCACCAACGGCGTCGAACACGCCGACAGCTGGGCCGTCGACGGGCATAAATGGCTGCAGACACCCTTTGATTCTGGGTATGCCATTGTCCGCGACCGGGACAGCCTGCACCGGGCGATGAGCATAGATGCCAGCTATCTGCCGGCAGTGGGCGAGCGCGACCGCATCCCGTCTTTTCTCGTCCCGGAACTCTCCCGCCGTGCGCGCGGACTGCCGACCTGGGCGATGCTGAAAACGCTCGGAAGAAAGGGCGTTGAGGACCTTGTTGGCCGGCATTGCGCCATTGCCCGCAGGATCGCAGAACGCATCGGTAGCGCGGACGGCGTTCATGTCGTCAATGACGTCGTTCTCAATCAGGTCATTGTCAGTTTCGGGCACCCGGAACATAACAGCCGGCAGCGAAAGGCGCTGACGGAAGCCGTCATCTCAAGGCTCAGAGAAGAAGGCTCGATCTTTGTCGGCGGTGCCCGCTGGCGGGACGACTGGGTCATGCGGGTATCGGTCATCTGCGACGCGACCCAGCCGGCCGACGCCGAGCTGGCCGCCGATCAGATCATCAGCGCCTGGGCAGCGGTTTCGGCCAGGCCCTCTGCCGTCAGACCGCCCGGTTAAGGCACTCGGGCGATCTTCTTGCGTCGCGCATCAAGCGGACAGGGCCGGCTCCGCGGCCAGTTGCTCCAGAAGACGGGCAACCGCTTCCGCGCCCGGATCGTTGTGGCCCGAAAGCGCCGCCTCCGAAACATAGCTCGCCCGGCCCGCACGGGCGCGGGTGATCCGGGACGTAGCATCTGCGCCCTGCCGCGCTTCGCGCGCCGCCGCATCGATCCCGTTTTCCAGGGCGTTGAGCGCGGGCATCATTGCGTCGATCATGGTCCGGTCTCCGGGCTTGGCACCGCCGACCTGCATGACCCGGTCAAGGCCCGCCTTCAGCGCGCCTATGGAATCGCTTCCGCTTGAGGATGCATCGCCCGCGGCTGCGAAGAAGATCGCCAGCAAAACCCCGGACGATCCGCCCATGGTCTGACTGAGCTCGACCCCGATCGCGCGGTAGAGCTGGGTCAGATCAGCCAGCGGCATCCGGTCGAGAGCCGTCACCAGCGCCCGTGCGGCGGTGGCAAGCGTGCTTCCGGTGTCGCCGTCGCCCGACTTGGCATCAAGCGCGTTGAGATCGTCTTCCGCCGCAATCAGGATGTTGCAGCATTTTTCGATGAAACGCCGCGTGTCGTCATTCTTCGACGGCAATGGCTGGATCGGTGACAGGCCGTCGGGGAGCGGAAGGATGGACACCGGCCCCAGCGCCAGGCAGCCGGGCCAGACCCACGGGGCGACAGGTGCCTGCAAAAGCGCTTCTTCCGTCTTGCTGACCGGCAGAAGCGACACCGAGAAACCGTGCATGTCGAGCGAGGTCATCATCGCTGCGGGTCCGACAAGCCAGCGGATCTGCCCGCCGATACGCGAATGCGTCAACTCCTCGGCCAGAACGGACATTTCGAGCGGCGTGGTTCCGCCGAGATTGTTCAGGAGCGCGACGTGCGGCCCGGGTGCCAGCGCCGGTTCAAGCCGGTCGACCACCATGGCCATGGCCGACTTGGCATTGGAAAAGGCAACCTGTTCGATGCCCGCCTCGCCGTGGATGCCGAGGCCGAGCTCCGCCATGCCCGGGCTGATCCGGTCTTCCTTTGGCGAACCCGGGATGGTGCAGGTGTCCAGCGACATGCCGATGGAAACGGCACCGGCAATAACCTGCTCGGCGGCGTCCGTCACCGTGGCAAGATCGGCACCCTGATCGGCAAGCGCACCCGCAATCTTGTGTACGAAAAGCGTCCCGGCAACGCCTCTCGCCTGGGGCAGATCGGGCAGGGCCACGTCGTCATCGACGATCACCATGTTGACCTTCAGGCCGAAGGCACGCGCACGTTCGACGGCCAGGCCGAAATTCAGGCGGTCGCCGGTATAATTCTTGACGATGACGAGGCAGCCGGCCTTTCCGGTAACCGCCAGAATGCCCGCGAGGACTGCATCGACGGAGGGCGAGGCGAACACTTCTCCGCAGACGGCCGCCGTCAGCATGCCCTGCCCGACGAAACCGGCGTGGCTGGGTTCATGTCCGGAACCGCCTCCGGAAACGAGTGCCACCTTGGATTTGTCCCAGTCGGTTCGCACCACCACCTTGATATGCGGATATCCGTCCAGGCGCGCCAATCGGCCGCCTGCGGTACGCAAAGCACCGTCAATGGCTTCCGTGACCAGTGCTTCCTTTGAGTTGATGAACTGCTTCATGTTCCCTCTCCTCAGGTGATGCGGACGCCGCCGGCGTCAAAGAAAAGCGGATTGCGGGGCTGAATGGCGACGGTGTCGCCCGGTTCCAGATCCGCATGCGCATCGGCCAGCGTGACGACGTCATGCCCTTCCAGCTTGAGATGCAGCCGGATCTGGTCTCCAAGGTGTTCGACGCGCTTCACCGTCGATCCCTTGCCCTCTCCTTGTTGTATGTGTTCGGGTCTGAGCCCGATTTGCGCGGCCCCGGCCGGGGCTCCGGCGAACATGTCTGCCGGCAACACGTTGATACGCGGCTGTCCGAGCCGCCCTGCGACGTAAAGATTGACCGGGTTCTCGTAGATTTCGCGCGGTGTCCCGAATTGCACCAGCTTGCCCTGATCCAGAACGCCGATATGGGTCGACATGGTCATGGCCTCGATCTGGTCGTGGGTGACGTAAAGCAGGGTCGCGCCGAGGCTCTCCTGGATCCGTTTCAGCTCGATCCTGAGGTCCGAGCGCAGCTTTGCGTCGAGGGAACTGAGCGGTTCATCCATCAGATAGATGGTCGGGTTCCGAACCAGCGCCCTCCCGATCGAAACACGCTGCATTTCTCCGCCCGAGAGCGCCGTCGCCTTGTTGTTCAACTTGTGCGAGATCCGAAGAACCTCGGCGACTTCCGTCACCTTGCGTTCGACTTCCTCCGCCGGTGTTTTCAGGAGCGGCGAGCGCAGCGGGAAGGCCAGGTTCTCCCGGACGCTCATATGCGGATAAAGCGAATATTGCTGGAACACCATGGCGACATTCCGCTGCGCCGGCGTGTCCCCCATGACGGATCTGCCACCGATCGAAACGTCACCGCTGTCAGGTTCCTCCAACCCGGAAATCAGGCGCAGGATCGTCGTCTTGCCCGCACCTGTCGGGCCGAGCAGCGTCACGAAAGCGCCATTGGGAATGGTCATGCTCACGTCGGAGACGGCAACCGTGTCGCCAAAGGTTTTCGAGAGGTTGGAAAGCCTTACTTCAGACATGTGCCAGCACTCCCTCGTTGAGATCGGATTTGAGGGCGCGGCCGCTCTGATTGTCGAAGAGCGTTGCGGTCGAACCGTTGAAATCAAGGCCGACGGTTTCACCGGGTCTTGCAGGCTGATCGGAGGGGATCCGGGCCTTCAGGTCTCCGCCCACGGTTTTCACCGTCACGATCTGCGTCGTTCCCAGATACTCTGCGGCGATCACCTCGCCCCTGTTGCCGCCGTCATCATTGAGCGCGATGTGCTCCGGTCTGATCCCGTAGACCAGATCCCCCTCGAACGGTTCGCGCACGGTTGGAACCGCAAGATCCACATGATGCATCCGGACGCTCGACGACCCGGTGTGAACCTCTCCGTGGAAGCGGAGAAAGTTCATCGACGGCGATCCGATGAAATCGGCGACGAACATGGTCGCCGGCTTGTCGTATATGTCCTGCGGAGTGCCGAACTGTTCGATGACGCCGTGGTTCATCACCACGATCTTGTCGCCCATCTGCATGGCTTCGAGTTGGTCATGCGTCACATAGACCGTGGTGGCACCCATGCGGTCGTGAAGTGCGCGCAGTTCCTCGGCCATGTGCTCGCGGAATTCGGCGTCGAGGGCACCCAGCGGTTCGTCCATCATGAAGGCCTTGGGCTCGCGCACGATCGCGCGGCCGAGTGCCACGCGCTGCCGGTCGCCACCCGAAAGACCGCTAACGGGCCGATCGAGGATGTCCTCGATGCCGAGAATGCGGGACACCTCGGCCACCTTTTCCGTGACATGTTTCTTCGACATGCCCTGGCTGACCAGCGGATAGCTGATGTTCCGGCGCACGTTCATATGCGGGTAGAGCGCGAACATCTGGAAAACGAAGGCGATGTCGCGCTGGCGGGCAGGCTTCTGACCGACCTCTTCCTTGTCGATGTAGATTTCACCCGATGTCGGCAGTTCCAGACCGGCAATCATCCGCAGTGTCGTCGTCTTGCCGCATCCCGAAGGACCAAGCAGCATGAAGAACTCGCCATCCTCGATCTTGAAGGAAGAGGACTGCACGGCGGTGAAGTCGCCGAACTCTTTCCTGAGGTTTTTGATTACGATTTCTGCCATGGCTCTAGTCCGGAAAGTGACTGACGATGATGAACATCACCGTGCCGGTCAGTGTGACGATGAAGGAGTAGGTGTAGGCCCACAGCACGACCGGCTGCATCAGCATGACGACACCGATTGCGATCAGCACCGAGGCAAGCATCTCCCAGGGACCGCGCCGGAAGCGCATAAGACCGTGAACGAACTGGCTCATTTGCGCACCGCTCCGAATGTGATGCCGCGAAGCAGGTGTTTGCGCAGCAGGATTGTGAACACCATGACCGGGACGAGGAACAGCGTTGCGCCGGCAGCCACCGCAGGCCAGTCCTGACCGCCTACGCCGATGATGGTCGGGATGAAGGGCGGTGCCGTTTGCGCGGTGCCCGAGGTCAGAAGAACCGCGAAGGCATATTCGTTCCAGGAAAAGATCAGGCAGAAGATGGCCGTCGATGCGATCCCGGTTGCCGCCTGCGGCAGCACCACCTTGTAGAACGCCTGGAAGCGCGTATAGCCGTCGATCAGGGCAGCTTCCTCATACTCGCGCGGGATCTCGTCCATGAACCCCTTGAGCAGCCAGACGGCGAGCGAAATGTTGACCGCCGTATAGAGCAGGATCATGCCCAGATGCGTGTCGGACAGGCCAAGCGTGCGGAACATCAGGAAGATCGGGATGGCAACCGCGATCGGCGGCATCATCCTGGTCGACAGGATGAAGAACAGCAGATCGTCCTTCAAAGGCACCTTGAACCGCGAGAACGCATAGGCCGCCAGGGTCCCCAGGAATACCGAAAGGAAGGTCGACCCGAAACCGATGATCACCGAATTCAGGAACCGTTCGCCGTAGCGGGACGGGCCGGCGATCACCATGTCGCGGTTCCGCACGATCTCCTCATACCAGGTTGCCGGAGGCGGCAAGGCCTGCAGCGCCTCCGGAGACACCCGCGTGCGGGTGGTAAAGAGGTTCACGTATCCTTCCAGCGAGGGTTCGAAGAAGACCTTGGGCGGATAGGCGATCGCGTCGACAGGTGATTTGAACCCGGTCGTCAGGATCCACACGAGCGGCAGCAGCGTGATCACCGCGTAAAAGACGACCAGGGTGCCGGCCAGCCACTTTTGCAGCCGTGAAGGTTCGGTAATGGAATAGCTGCTCATCTTTCCTTCACCTTGTTCAGGGCTTTCACATAGATCGACGCGAGACCGAACACCGTCACGAACAGGATGATCGCGTAGGCAGACGCATATCCGGTGCGCCACTTCTCGAAGGCTTCACGCTTCAGGTTGATGGAGGTGAGTTCGGTGACCGATCCGGGCCCGCCGCCCGTCAATTGCACGACGAGATCGAACATCTTGAAGTTCTCGATCCCTCTGAACAGGACAGCCAGCATGAGGAACGGCAGCACCATTGGCACCGTGATCGTCCAGAATTGCCGCCACTGGCTCGCCCGGTCGATCTCCGCTGCCTCGTAGATGTAGTCGGGGATCGATCTGAGTCCGGCGAGACAGATCAGCATGACGAAGGGCGTCCACATCCAGGTGTCGACGATCACGATCGACCATGGAGCGAGCTTGACGTCGCCGATCATCTGGAAGGATGACGGGTCGATACCTGTCAGGAATGAGATCCCGTAATTGAAGAGGCCGATTTGCGGCTGATAGAGAAACGTCCAGAAATTTCCGACAACAGCGGGCGACAACATCATCGGCAGAACGATCAGCGTTGTCCAGAGGTCGTTGCCCTTGAATTTGCGGTTGATGAGCCAGGCCAGCGTGAAGCCGATCAGCACCTGCAGAAGGATGGTCCAGAACAGGAAATGCGCCGTCGCCTGCATCGTCAGCCAGATGTCTTCATCCGTCAGAATGCGCTCGTAGTTGCGAAGCCCGATGTAATCGACTTCCCGGTTCGGCCTGTTGGCGCGAAAGTTGGTGAAGCTCAGATTGATCGTCCAGATCAGCGGGAAAATATTCACCGCCAGCAGCAGGAAGATCGTTGGCAGGACGAAAAGCCAGGCTATTGCACGATCGCTCAAGCCCCTGATTTTGGCCGCAACCGAGGGCGGCGTTGCTTTCGCTACGCGGTCGATAGGGGTGTCTGACATCTGTGGCCCGTTTGGAAAGATGGTCCGGAAAGCCCGGCGGGAAAACAGTCCGCCCTGGCGGCGTCTGAGCCACCCGCCGGAGTTTCGGGTCCGGACGGGCAAGCACGCCGCTTGCCCGTCCGGGTTTCGAAAGCTCTTAGAGCTTGCCTTCGTCCTCGAAGACTTCCGTCCAGTCTTCGATCAGCTTGTCCAGAGCCTCTTTCGCCGTTCCCTGATCGGCCACGACATAGTCATGCAGGCGTTTCTGCATCGCCAGCAGCAACTCGGCATAGGCAGGCTCCTGCCAGAAATCCATGACACCATCCATGGCCAGCAGGAAGTCGGCCGCGAACGGCGCACTGTCGGCAAAGTTCGGATCGTTCAGCACGCTGACGTGACACGAGTAACCGCCGAGGTCCCACCATTTCTTCTGAACGGAAGGCTGCGCAAACCACTTGATGTATTCAAGCGCCGCGTCCTGCTTGTCGGAATAGGCGACAACGGAGATACCCTGTCCGCCAAGCGTGGATGCTTCCTTCAGCTGTCCCGGGTTGACGAAGAAGCCGATCTTGTCGCCCCCCGTATCCGGATCCGCGTAAAGACCCGGGAAGAAGGCGAACCAGTTCATCGCCATGGCCACCTGACCGGACTTGAACGCGTCAAGCGACTGCTCCATGTAGCTGTCGGTGTATCCGGGGGGCGTCGATGTCTTGTAGAGCTCCTTGTAGAACTCAAGACCGGCGACGGCATCCGCCGAATTCACTGCCCCTTCCATGTCGTATTTGCCCGGCGTCATTTCATACTTGAAGCCGAACGGATACATGGCGCTTGTCGCACCCATCGTGATGCCTTCAGACCCGCGCTCGGTAAAGATGGCCGCGCCGTAGCGCTTCTGACCGTCGATTTCGCGGCCCTGGAAGAACTTGGCGACCTCCAGCAGTTCCATCTGTGTTTTCGGCGGTGCCAGGTCGCGTCCATGCTCGGCCTTGAACGCCTCCTGGATCTCCGGCATTGCGAACCAGTCCTTGCGGTAGAACCAGCCGTTGGCGTCGCCCATGGCAGGCAGCGCGTAATAGTTCGGGGTTCCCTTCGGCCAGGTCGAATAGGCATAGACGGTCGCCGGAGCGAAATCGTCCATGCTGATGCCTTCCTTGTCGAAGAAATCGTTCAGTTTGACGTAGTGACCGTTTTCGGCACCGCCGCCGATCCACTGGCTGTCACCGATCAGAAGATCGCAGAGTTTGCCGCCCGAGTTCAGTTCGTTGAGCATGCGGTCGGCAAAGTTCGGCCAGGGCACAAACTCGAATTTCATGGTGTGACCCGACTGGGCCTCGAATTCCTTGGAAAGTTCAACAAGAGCGTTGGCGGGGTCCCATGCGGCCCAGCACAGCGTCAGTTCATCTGCCTGCGCCTGAGACACGCTGAGCCCGCTTGCCGCCATAAAAGCGGTCGCCGCGAGAAGTTTCGCAGTTTTCATCGCTGATTTCCTCCCGAAATGATCGCACCCCGGCACCTGCCGGACGGCGGCACTCCTCCAAGTGCACGGCAACCCTATTTGACATACGTATGTCAAGTCAACATCAAAACTGACATACGTCTTTCTTTTTTCATCAGAGCGACGAATTTCGTATAGCTCTATGGGAGCAAAGCACTATTTTTATTGATATTTTCGGGAAGACTTGCGTCTGTGGCAGCCCGTGCGATCAGTAGAGATTTTCGCGCATGACGATCTCGATACGGATCTGCTCCTGCGCTTCGTAGATGCCTGCATCGTCACACTTTGCCCGCAACACGCGCAATGCGCTCCTGGCAAGGTGTCCGACATTCTGGGCTATGACGGCATCGACCTCTCCGTCCACGAGCGCCTGGCGCGTCACCGGCGTCAGGTCATGCGCCACGACGACGAGATCCAGGCCGGCGGCAGTCTCCCGCAAGGCCTCGAGCATGATGGCATTGCCTGACCCCATGGAATAGACGGCCTTCAGATCGGCATGGGTTGCCGTCGCCCGGGTCAGCGTGTCGCGGATACGTTGCGGATCGTCGTGAAACTCGATTGTCGGCAGGGCCTTGAGCCTTGGAAAGTCACGCAAGAGCACCTCATCCAGACCGTAGCGGCGCTCGATACTGTCGCGCGCCACCATGGAATTGCTGGTCACCAGGATGCATCCGGTTTCCTTGCGCAGGAACCTTCCAAGCAGCGCGCCCGCTGTCTGACCTGCGGAGAAATTGTCGATTCCGACAAAATGGTCGCATTTCGAATTCGGCAAATCGGAAACAAAAGCAACGACATAGGCACCCGCACTCTTGATGTGCGCGATCGCGTCGCGCACCTGTGGCGTTTCCGGCACCATCAGCGCGACCCCGTCAAGCGTTCCCAGGTCCAGCGATTTCAGGCGTTTCACCACTGCATGCGGGTCTGCAGCGTTCACATAGACGATTTCGACATCGGCCCGGTCGGTCACCTGTGCGGCCGTCGCTTCACGCACGGCACCGGCGACGGTGTCGACAAAATGATTCGGACCTTCCGGCAGCACGAACACGAACTTGTAGCGCCGCTTCCTGGCAAGGTTTGCGGCATTCGTGTCCCGGACGTATCCGAGCCTTCGCACCGCATCCTTGACGCGCTCGGCGTTTTTCGGCCGCACGTCCGCGCGACCGTTCAAGACCCGGTCGACAGTCGAAAGACTGACACCGGCTTCGCGCGCTATATCGTGGACTGTCGGCTTCACGTCGCTTCTCTCCCGAGGGACCGTCAATCTGGCGCGCCAAACTGACATACGTCAATCAAAATGTAGCACCGGCACAGTCTTTTCCAAGAAAATCGGGATTTGTCAGACAGTTAGTTCGGGTCTTCGATATGTAGCGGCGATCTGCGCGGCGTCAGAAAATCAAAAGAATCCCAACAGGTCGCTGCTGCCGTCTCGGCAATCCCCGACACCATCCGCACTCGGTGCGTCGCCGGGTTTTGCAAGGCGCGGCAACATGGTCTAATGCTTCGGATCAGTTGCCAGCCGGGACGACCCGGTGTGACATGGCTTACCGGGACGACCCGAAAAAGGAGTCGGAATGGCAAACTCGGCAATGCCCCGGAGAAAGCTCATCGAAGGACGCGCAGCGCTTCTGGTGATCGACATTCAAAAAAGTACCTTTGTCGACGACAGCGCGGTGCGGTCGATCGACAACATGCCCGGGTACCGGGATCGCATGCTGGCATGCGCGAACCTGATTGACGCTGCGCACGAGGCCGGAACGCCGGTGATTTTCATTCAGGAGATCCACCGCGGCGATTTGGTCGACTTCGGCCGGGAACTCGACGGAGACGAAGATGTTCATTGCCTTGAGGGAGACCCGCGCACGGACATTGCCAGGGAAGAACTCGGATTCCTCGACGGCGACTATGTGGTTCCGAAGCGCCGGTATTCGGCGTTCTTCGGCACCGATCTCGAAATCCTTCTGCGCGGCCTGAAGGTGAACACGCTTCTCCTGTGCGGCGGCCTGACCGATGTGTGCGTCCACTACACCTTTGTCGATGGACACCAGTCGGACTACTTCTGCAGGGTGATTGAGGACTGCGTCGCCGGTTCGAGCCTTGAGGCGCACGAAGCCGCGCTTCGCGCGATGGAATACCTGCAGACCGGCGCCCGGCAGCCCGCCTCCGGCGTGATCGCCGCCATGAAGGCAAACATGCAGGGCGTCTAGGCTGCGCGAAGGTCGGCGCGAAGAGCCCCGGGAGCAGCCGGGCCGCATTCAAGGAGCCAGCGTTTCCGTGTGTCCGTCGATGGCGAGGATCTGACCGGAGATTTTCTGCCCGGCGTCGGAGGCCAGGAAGGAAATCATGTTGGTGACGTCTTCCGCCGTGACCCAGGTCCGCATCGAGACACCGTCCACATAGAGCGCACGGACCTCGTCCTCGCTCAGGCCCCGCGCAGCCGCCTCGTTGGCAACAACCCGGTCCATGCGCGGCCCTTCGACGGCTCCGGGGCATATCGCGTTGACGCGAATGCCGTGCGGTCCCAGTTCCATCGCAAGCGTTTTGGTCAGGCCGACGATCGCCCATTTGGCGGCAGCATAAGGAGAGCGCATCGGATAGCCCATGATCCCAGCGGTCGAGGATGTCAGGGTGATCAGACCCGATCCCTGCGCCTTCATCACGCGGGCCGCCCAGCGGCAGGTCAGAAACGCACCATGCACATTCGTGGCGACACAGCTCTGCCAGTCCGCGTAATCAAGCGTTTCAATCGCGCCTGCTGGGCCGCCGGTTCCCGCATTTGCGCAAACGATGTCGGCGCCGCCCCACCGGGCTTCAAGCTCGCCAAGAAAATCCCCCATATCGTTTTCAGATGTCACATCCGCAACGGCGGCGACAGCCTGCGGATGTAGCTCGGAGAAGGAAACGACGGCATCCGCATCGGCGTCGCAGATGGCGACCTGAGCGCCCTCGCTCAAAAAGCGTTCGGCGATCACACGCCCGATCCCGGCGGCGCCGGCTGAGACAAGAACCCGCTTTGTCATGAAACAACGCCTTTCTGGATGAGACGACCTCGAAGCGGGCTGGAAAGTGCCCGCACCGCAGGCCGGACGCAAGCAGTTTTCCCGCATGAAAGCCGAAACGTCACGTTATCAAAGCGAAGCGGACGCTGCGGAAGGCTCGTTGTCGGGACTGGAATACCCGGTGACGCATGCAACAAATTCAATGCGACATTTTTTCGCACAATTATTGGACTTCCGCCTTGTTCGTATGCAACGCTGGCGGGACGGGGAACAGAACGTCACATGGAGGGGATATGTCTGACACACCAGAAACAAAGAAGATGCTGGATCCGGATCCCCGGGTCTGGGACTTCGAAACGGAATACGAGCTCGGGCAAGACAATATCCGGCCCTTCGGCCTGGATCTGCACAACCCTGTCTTCCTGATCTCGAGTATCCTGATCGCGGCCTTCGTTCTGATTGCGCTTGCGAACCAGGAAGCCGCTGCTTCATTCTTCGGCTGGTTGCGCCCCTGGCTGACCAGCACGTTTGACTGGTTCCTGGTCCTGTCGGTCAATGCAATCACGCTCTTCTGCCTTGCCCTGATCATCCTGCCGGTCGGATCGGTCAGGATCGGCGGCAAGGACGCGAAACCGGACTATTCCTATGCCGGCTGGATCGCGATGATGTTCGCCGCTGGCATCGGCATCGGCCTGCTGTTCTTCGGTGTTCTTGAGCCCGTCTACTACAATTTCGCCGAAAGTGGCGGCGCAAGCCCGCTCGGGATCGACATAAACGAACCGGGCAACGAATATATCGGCATTGTCGGCACGATCCACCACTGGGGCCTCGAAGGCTGGGCGGTCTATGCCGCGGTCGGACTGTCGCTCGCGATCTTCGCCTACAATCTCGGCCTGCCGCTCACGCTCCGGTCCGCGTTTTATCCCATACTCGGCGAACGCGTCTGGGGCTGGTGGGGCCACGCCATCGACACGCTTGCCGTTTTCGCGACCCTGTTCGGCCTGACCACATCGCTCGGTCTCGGTGCACAACAGGTCGCTGCCGGTCTTTATGAGGTCTTCGGCATCGAACCGAGCCCGACCGTCGTTGTCCTGCTCATCATCGGCATCACCGCCATCGCGCTCGGCTCGGTTCTGCTCGGCATGGACGCGGGCGTGAAAAGGCTGTCGGAAATCAACATGATCATGGCCGTTGGCCTGTTCCTGTTCGTGATCATTGCAACGGGTATCGGCGTCGCCGCGACGCGCTACTTCTCGGTGATGACGGACTACATCATGCTGTTACCGGCACTATCGAATCCGTTCGGGCGAGAGGACACCAGTTTCTTCCACGGCTGGACGACATTCTACTGGGCCTGGTGGATCGCCTGGTCGCCATTTGTGGGCATGTTCATCGCCCGCATTTCCAGGGGCCGCACGGTGCGTGAATTCGTTATCTGTGCGCTGATCGCACCGACAGCTGTCTGCGCCTTGTGGATGTCGACCTTCGGTGGCGCGGCCATCGACATGCTGAACGCCGGCGGCGCGGAAGGCGTCCGGGCAACGGTGATCGATGCCTACAAGCCGGAAGGCGCCCTGTTCGGCTTCCTGAAGGAACTGCCGCTTTACCAGATCGTCGCACCGATCTCGCTTCTTCTGATCGTGATCTTCTTCGTGACGTCGTCCGATTCCGGTTCGCTCGTGATCGACACCATCACGGCCGGCGGCAAGATGGATGCGCCCGTCATCCAGCGCGTTTTCTGGTGCACGCTGGAAGGCCTGGTTGCCATCGCATTGCTGCTCGGCGGCGGCCTGTCGGCCCTGCAGGGGGCGGCGGTCTCGACCGGGATCCCGTTCACGCTCGTGGTTCTGGTCATGTGCTACTGCCTCTATCTGGCACTCAGGGCGGAACGCGCGAAACTTTAAGCAATACTGTTTCAGGCGGCGGCCATTCCTCCGCCGCCTGAGACTGACCCGCTGACCGCATCGCCGCGGTCATGCGCCAGAAACTTTCCTTTTCAGCCGTCCTTGTAATAGTAGCTGTAGCCGTTGAGCGCAGGTGCACCGCCGAGATGGGCGTAAAGAACTTTCGCGCCGTCCTCGAATTGTCCCTTCCTGACGAGATCGATCATGCCCTGCATCGATTTGCCCTCGTAGACCGGGTCCGTGATCATCGCTTCCGTCTTGGCCGCCAGACGGATCGCGTCGTTGGTTTCTTCCGAGGGCACCCCGTAAGCCGGGTAGGCGTAGTCAGGATTGATGACGATCTCGCCGTCCGAGACGCGCCTGCCCAGTTCAACGATCTCAGCTGTTTGGTCAACGATCTGGCGCACCTGTGCGCGCGTCTGCTCCAGCGTGCCGGACGCATCGATGCCGATCACCCGGTCCGCGCGGTCCTGCGCCGCGAACCCGACGATCATGCCTGCCTGCGTGGATCCCGTGACAACACAAACGATGATGTAATCGAACTTGAATCCCAGCTCGGCTTCCTGCGCCTTCACCTCTTCGGCAAAGCCGACATAGCCGAGCCCGCCGTATTTGTGAACGGACGCACCCGCCGGAATGCCATAGGGCACGCCGCCGGCATCGCGTACGGAGTCCATCGCGTCTTCCCAGCTTTTGCGGATGCCGATGTCGAAGCCGTCATCGACGAGCCTTGAATCCGCACCCATGAGACGCGTCAGGAGAATATTGCCGACGCGATCGTAGACCGCATCGTAGTGGGGCACCCACTTCTCCTGAACGACGACGCATTTCATGCCGATCTTCGCTGCGGTCGCAGCCACCATGCGCGTATGGTTCGACTGCACACCGCCGATGGAGACCAGGGTATCGGCCCCGGAGGCGATGGCGTCCGGCACGATATATTCCAGCTTGCGCAGCTTGTTGCCGCCAAAGGCGAGCCCGGAATTGCAGTCTTCCCGTTTTGCGTAGATCTGAACCTTGCCGCCGAGCGCATCGGAAAGACGCGGCAAATGCTCGATGGGCGTCGGCCCGAAGGTCAGGGGATAGCGTTCGAACTTTTCAAGATTCATGGCAGGGCACCTTTCTGATTTCTGTTCGCCAGAGGCTGACAGAAAACGCCAGAAAGGTGCTCTCGTTCTTTGCCTACCATATGAGCAAAATTCACATTTTTTCTCCAATGAAGTAGAATCTCTCTCAAATTTTTCTTTCAAAACGAAAGATTCTCTCATGAGCGCTTCACTCGACAGGACTGATCGGAAAATTCTCAAACTTCTTCAAACGGAAGGGCGGCTTTCGAATGCCGAACTTGCCGAGCGGGTGAGTGTCAGCCCGGCGACCTGTCACCGGCGCACGCAAAGGCTGTTTGACGAAGGCGTCATCGGCTCCGTCCGTGCCATGGTCAATCCGGACGAGGTGGATCG
This sequence comes from Roseibium sp. MMSF_3412, assembly GCF_030733265.1. GTDB lineage: Bacteria > Pseudomonadota > Alphaproteobacteria > Rhizobiales > Stappiaceae > Roseibium. Next base: position 279,454 of record NZ_JASHJI010000003.1, read on the forward strand.
CGCCGCGCTGGTAATTGTCGGCGTGGTGCTGGACCGGTCCACGCCTCAGAGTTTCGCCGAATTCGAAGACGCGGTCCGGGGACTGAATTTCGTTCTCGATTGCCATCTGGTCGCCGGCGATTTCGACTACTTCCTGAAAATCCGCGTCAAGGACATGGCCGATTTCAACAGGCTGCACGGCGAAAAGCTGATCGCCCTGCCGGGTGTCCGGCAGACGCGAACATTTTTCGTGATGAAGGAAGTCACCGACAACGCACCGCTGTCTTTTTAGCGTGAGCAACGTTCTTCTTCGAACAACGCCACGCGTCAGATGTCGCCGTTCACCACGAGCTGGATCCGGTCGGCGGCGGCACGGGCGCGGGTGTACTGGATCGGCTTGCCGGACGTGTCGAGATTGATGCTCTCGACCACCAGCACCGGCTGGCCCAGCGAAATGCCGAGCTGCTGGGCATCCCTTGCCTCGACCAGTTCCGACGTGATCCGGCTTTCCTTGCGCCGGTAGTCCTCAATCCCCGCCCGGTTCAGCGCCTCGGTGATCGACCCGCTTTCCGCATAGTCGGCGACGAAATTCGGCACGGTCGCCTGCACGAACCAGCTTGTCCCGATTATCATCGGAACCCCGTCGGCGACACGAAGCGTTTCCAGCCGGATCAGCATCGTGCCGAGCGGCACATCGAGCTGGTTGGCAAGCAGCGCATCGGCCTCTTCCAGCGCCGAGCCGATCAGCCGGCCGCTCGGCGAACGGTCCTGGCCGGAGACGATCTCGGAAAACCGAGTTCTCGGTCCGATCGGATAGCTCAGCGGTGCCGAGGCGACAAATGTTCCCCTGCCCTGATCCGCCCGCAGAATACCTTCCGCCGTCAGCGCGGCGATTGCCCGGCGAACCGTGTGGCGGTTCACGCCGAACCGGGCCGCCAGAGTCGATTCGGGCGGCAGCCTGCTGCCTTCCTCGAAGGCACCGCTGATGATTTCCGCCTTCAGCGTCTCCATGATCTGACGCCAGACGGCAATTCCGGCATTGCGATCAAGTGAGGTTGTGTTCGTCATGTGCACGTCATCAAATTTCGATAGGAAAGAGTCAACTGGATTATTTGTATAGACAAATAGACAAATCATCGGTAAACAGGACCTGTTTTCGACATTCCCTCCTGTGACCGCCAACCTGAAGGCGCGCATCATGACCGAAGCCACACATCTCAATCCGGATGAAAGCGGACACGCGGCCCGCCAGCGAATCATCGCAACGCTCGCGGCCGCAACGCCCGAGGCTGTCGCTGAAAAGTACCAGGCCATCGAGACGCCGGACTTCGAACTGGTGCGCCAGCCTGAAACCGGCCTTGTCATGGTTCGTGGCCGCATGGGCGGCACCGGCAGTCCGTTCAACCTGGGCGAAGTCACGGTAACCCGCTGCGTCGTGCGATTGGCAACCGGAGAGACCGGCAGTGCCTACAGCCTCGGACGAAACAAGGAAAAGGCGCTTCAGTCCGCCGTGATCGACGCCCTGTGGCAGCGCGGCGATGCGAGGGATCATATCGAGACCAGCGTTATCGCGCCGCTTGCCGCATCCCAAACCGAGATGCGCGAAACCGTCCGGGAAGAAACCGAGGCGACGAAAGTCAATTTCTTCACCATGGTGCGGGGAGACAACTGATGGAAACCGGAACTGCAACGACCAACCCCGATGGCAGGCAGACGCCGCTCGCCGCCGGCTTCGCTGATCCGGCGCATGACGCGCAGGCCTGCTTTCGCGCAATCATGAACGCGATGGCGCGCCCGGGAACGCTGCAAAGACTGAATACCGGCACACTTATGCCGCCCGCTCCGCTGACGCCGGTCGCCGCGGCGATCGCCCTGACGCTGTTCGACTACGACACGCCCATCTGGCTGGACCGGACATTGATGTCGTCGGAACCGGTCAAGGCCTTTCTGCGATTTCACACCGGAGCACCTATTGTCAGCGAACCCGTTGAGGCCGCCTTCGCGCTTGTTGCCGATCCGAAACAGCTGATCCCGCTTGCAAGCTTCAACCAGGGCTCGGCGGAATACCCGGACGAATCGACAACGGTCATCTTGAGCGGACAGAGCTTCGATACGTCTGAGAAGGTGATACTGACCGGCCCGGGCATCAAGGAGACGGCATCCCTCGCCGTGAACCCGGTTCCCCCGGCGTTCTGGGACCAGGTGATCAGCAACAACAGGCAGTTTCCAAGGGGAATTGACCTGATCTTCGCCGGCAGGACGGACATTGCCGCGCTGCCGCGATCCACCAGCGTCAAGCTCACGGAGGTTTAAGCCATGTATGTTGCCGTCAAGGGTGGCGAGAAAGCCATTCGCAACGCTCACAAGCTCCTGGCAAAGCGCCGCAGGGGCGACACATCCGTACCGGCCCTGACACTGGAACAGATCGCCGAACAGCTTGCCCATTCCGTTGCCCGTGTCATGGGTGAAGGGTCGCTTTACGACGAGACGCTCGCCGCCCTCGCGATCAAGCAGTCCCGCGGAGACCTGATCGAAGCCGCGTTCCTGATGCGCGCCTATCGCACGACGCTGCCTCGCTTCGGCTACAGCCAGCCGATTGACACGGCAACGATGCTGGTTGAGCGCCGGATCTCGGCTACCTACAAGGACCTGCCGGGCGGGCAGGTGCTTGGCCCGACCTTCGATTACAGCCACAGGCTTCTCGACTTCGCGCTGGCGGCAGAAGAAGGCGGCGCGGAGCCATCCGCCGAAATGGTTCCCGCGCTTAACGAAGCCATGCCGCGCGTCACCGATCTGCTCGGCGATGAAGGCCTTATGGAACCCGATCAGGTGACCGACGAGGAAACACCTGTCGGAGACCTGACCCGTGACCCTCTGTCCTTTCCCGCCGACCGGGATCTGCGCCTTCAGAACCTGGCGCGCGGCGACGAGGGATTCCTGCTTGCGCTTGCCTATTCCACGCAGCGCGGCTACGGCCGCACGCACCCGTTTGCCGGCGAAATCCGCTACGGCGAAGTCGAGGTCGAATTCTTTGCAGAGGAACTCGGTTTTGAGGTGACACTCGGCTCGATCAAGGTAACCGAGTGCCAGATGGTCAATCAGTTCAAGGGGTCGGCCAAGGCGGCCCCGACCTTCACCCGCGGCTACGGGCTGGTGTTCGGGCAGGTCGAACGCAAGGCCATGTCGATGGCCATGGTCGACCGGTCCCTGCGCTGGCAGGAGCTTGGAGAAGAACCGGTCGCCCCCGCACAGGACGTGGAATTTGTCCTTTCCCATTCCGACAACATCCAGGCGACGGGTTTCGTCGAACACCTCAAGCTGCCGCATTATGTCGACTTCCAGGCGGAACTCGATCTTGTGCGCCGCATGCGGGCCGAATGGTTCGAAAAGCGCCGGCAGGAAGAAACCGGCGACGCTGCCCGGGAGGCCGCAGAATGAGCGGAAGCCTCAGTCACATAACGTTCGTTGTCAGCGATCTGGAACGCATGTCGGCGCTTCTGAAAAACGTTCTGAATGCGAAGGAAGTCTATTCCAGCGGAGACGACACGTTTTCGCTGTCACCTGAAAAATTCTTTCTGGTCGGTGATGTGTGGGTCGCGATCATGCAGGGCAAGGCCTTGCCGGACCGCAGCTACAATCACGTCGCTTTCAAGATCGAAGAAGATGAATTCGACCAGAGGCTCAACGAAATCGAGCGGCTCGGCCTGGAGGTCAAACCACCGCGTCCGCGCGTCGAGGGTGAAGGCCGGTCCATCTATTTCTACGACAATGACAACCACCTTTTCGAGCTCCACACCGGAACCCTCGACATGAGGCTCGAGCACTATCGCAATACCCTGAAGAACCGGAGAGCCGAAACATGAGCGACACCGCGCAGCTCTACGATCAGGGCGAATACAATTTCGCCTATCTCGACGAACAGACGAAACGCATGATCCGCCGCGCGATCCTGAAGGGGATCGCGATCCCCGGTTACCAGGTGCCGTTCGCGTCCCGGGAAATGCCGATGCCCTATGGCTGGGGCACCGGCGGCGTCCAGGTAACCGCATCGATCCTCGGCAAGGACGATTGCCTGAAGATGATCGATCAGGGCTCCGATGACACCACCAACGCGGTGTCCCTGCGCGGTTTCTTCGAAAAGACCGCCGGCATCCGGACGACCTTCGAGACCTCCGAGGCGACGGTGATCCAGACCCGCCACCGCATCCCGGAAAAGACGCTGACGGAAGATCAGGTCCTGGTTTTTCAGGTGCCGATCCCCGAACCGCTGCGTTTCCTGGAACCGAGGGAAACGGAGACACGGAAAATGCATGCGCTGGAGGATTACGGCCTCATGCATGTGAAGCTCTACGAGGACATCGCCAAGAACGGTCATATCGCGACCACCTATGCCTATCCGGTCAAGGTCAACGACCGCTATGTCATGGACCCCTCTCCGACGCCGAAATTCGACAATCCGAAGATCGACGAGATGGCGGCATTGCAGCTCTACGGTGCAGGCCGGGAAAAACGGATCTACGCGATTCCGCCCTACACCAAGGTCAAGAGCCTGGATTTTGAAGACTACCCGTTCGAGGTCCAGAAATTCGACAAGCCATGCGCGCTTTGCGGTGCGGAGAATGTCTATCTCGACGAGGTCATCCTCGATGACAGGGGTGGGCGCATGTTTGTCTGTTCCGACAGCAACTATTGCGAAGAGCGCCGCGCGGCGGGCCATCGCGGCCCGATGGCGGCCGACCCGGCGGCTGCCCAGATCGGCGCAACAGACCTTCAGGAGACGGCCCGATGAGTGTGTTCACGTCTGACGATCCGCTTCTGCAGGTTCACAATGTCACGCGCTATTACGGCGACCGGATCGGTTGCGCGGACGTTTCGTTCGATCTCTGGCCCGGTGAGGTTCTCGCGATCGTCGGAGAAAGCGGGTCTGGCAAGACGACCCTGCTCAATTGCCTCTCCACACGCCTCGCCCCGACGACGGGTGCGATCGAATACCGGATGCGCGACGGCACCATGCGCAATCTCTATCAGCTCACGGAGGCAGAACGGCGTCTGCTGATGCGCACGGACTGGGGCTTCGTCCACCAGAACGCGGCGGACGGATTGCGCATGACGGTTTCGGCCGGTGCCAATGTCGGCGAACGCCTGATGGCCGTCGGCGAACGCCACTACGGCAACATCCGATCCACTGCCGATGACTGGCTGGGCCGTGTCGAGATCGACAGCGACCGTATCGACGATGATCCCCGGTCCTTTTCCGGCGGCATGCGCCAGCGACTGCAGATCGCCCGAAACCTGGTCACGCACCCGCGGCTTGTCTTCATGGACGAACCGACGGGCGGACTGGACGTCTCGGTACAGGCGCGCCTTCTCGACCTGCTGCGCCGCCTTGTCTCCGACCTCGGCCTGTCGGTCGTGATCGTCACCCATGATCTTGCCGTTGCCCGTCTGCTGTCGCACCGGATCATGGTCATGCGCCACGGCAACGTCATCGAGGCCGGCCTGACCGACCAGGTCCTTGACGATCCGAGGGAGCCGTACACGCAGCTCCTCGTATCCTCCATCCTTCAAGTCTGAGCGAGATATCCATGCCTGTCCGTCTCTATCTCAACGGTGTCTCCAAGTCCTTCACCATGCATCTGCAGGGCGGGACCGTTATCCCCGTGGTCGACAAGGTGGAGTTTTCCGTCAACGCGGGTGAATGCGTTGTTCTCGGTGGTCCATCCGGCGCCGGCAAGAGCTCCATCCTGAAAATGATCTACGGCAATTACCGCTGTGAAACAGGTCAGATCCTGGTCACGATCGGTGACGACATCATCAATGTCGCGGCTTCGGAGCCGCGCGAAGTCCTCAGGCTGCGCGAGGACACGATCGGCTATGTCAGCCAGTTCCTGCGCACCATTCCGCGTGTTTCGGCCGAGGAAGTGGTGGCGGAACCGCTCGTGGCGCAAGGGGCAAGCGAAGCCGAAGCGGTGGAAAAGGCACGCGGCCTGCTTTCCCGGCTGAATGTTCCCGAAAGGCTCTGGACCTTGCCGCCGGCGACCTTTTCCGGCGGGGAACAGCAGCGCGTGAACATCGCGCGCGGCTTCATTGCCCATTACCCGATCCTGTTGCTCGACGAACCGACGGCGTCGCTCGATGCCGCCAACCGGGCTGTTGTTGTGCGTCTGGTCCAGGAAAAGAAGGAACAGGGCGTCGCGATGGTCGGCATTCTCCACGATCAGGATGTGCGCGAGGAAATCGCAGACCGGATCATCGACGTCACCGCATTTGCCTCCGATGAGGCCGCCTGAGCGGAGCCGGAGAAGGAAACAGTTGCAGGTGGGGGCAAACTGTCACAGAACAGTCACCTCCCACCTTTAGGCCAGCCACCTGGCTCTTGAAACAAAACCCGTGATTCTGACATGCGCTACGCGATCTATTTTGCCGCCGATGCTGATGATGCCCTCATGCTGCTGGGCACTGCCTGGTTAGGGCGCGACCCGTTTGCCGCGGCCGATATGGACCAGCCAGCTATCACCGGCATGGACGCGTCCCGATTTCGCGATCTGACGGCGGACCCACGCCGGTATGGCTTCCACGGAACCCTGAAAGCACCTTTTCACCTGAAGACAGGCCTCGACGAAGCCGACCTCGTCGCCGCCTGCCGGGAGTTCGCGGCGGACATCGCCCCTTTCCGCATCGAAGGCCTGAATGTCAACCGGCTCGGGAAATTTCTCGCACTGACCCCGGACCGGCCCCAGCCGGATCTCTCGGCATTCGCAGCGTTGTGTGTCCGACACTTCGAACCTTATCGCGCCCCTCTCTCGGAAGCAGACCTTGAGCGCCGCCGCAAGAGCGGGCTGACCCCGAAGCAGGACAGCTACCTCACCGGCTGGGGCTACCCTTATATTTTCGACGAGCTCCGGTTTCACATGACCTTGTCGAACAAGCTTGAAAACGAGGACGAGGCGAACGCACTTGCGGCAGCGGCAAGGTCTCACTTTTCCGAGGTGACCGGGACGGAACGCCTGTGCGCTTCCTTCGCCCTCTATCAGGAACCGGAGCGCGGCGCTCCGTTTGATGTTCACACCGTGTTTCAGCTGAGCGGCACCACGCCCGTGGGTTCGGCGGAAACTCCATCCGCCCGACCGATCGACAGGAAGAATGCATGACCACCCATCCAAAGGTCTTCAAAAACGCCAGACTGGTTCTTGCCGACGAGGTGATTGACGGCTCCCTGAGCGTGCATGGCGGCGGCACCATTGAAGCTGTCGCAACGCCGAGCAATGTTGACGGACATGACTGCGAGGGCGACTACCTTCTGCCCGGCCTGATCGAGCTGCACACCGATCATCTGGAAACACACTACGCCCCCCGGCCGAAAGTGCGCTGGAACACGGTCTCTGCCGTGCAGGCCCATGATGCCCAGATCGCCTGCGCCGGCATCACCACGGTTTTCGACGCCCTCAGGGTGGGCATGGATGAAGACGCGGACCTGCGTTATTCGGACATGCGTGCCCTGGCCGATGCGATCGAAACAGGCCAGCGCGAACACCGCCTGCGCGCCGATCACTTCATTCACCTGCGCTGTGAAGTCTCCGCGCCGGACGTCCTGAGCGCCTATGAAGTCTTCCAGGAAGATGACAGCATCCGTCTGATTTCGCTGATGGATCACACGCCCGGTCAGCGGCAGTTCGTGTCCCTGAACGCCTACAAGATCTATTACCAGGGCAAGAAAGGTTTCTCCGACGCGGAGATGGACGAATTCATCCGCCGCCGGCAGGCGCGTGCAAGCGGTCTTGCCCCGGACAATCGCAGAAAGTTGTCCGCAATCGCCCAGGAAAAGGGAATTGCGATCGCCAGTCACGACGATGCGACTTTGGACCACGTGGAAGAGGCCGTATCGCTGAAGACACGGATTGCCGAGTTCCCGACTACGCTTGAAGCGGCCAGAGCCTCCCACGAAGCGGGAATGGCGGTTCTGATGGGTGCACCGAACGTCGTGCGCGGCGGCTCGCACTCCGGCAATGTGTCCGCCCGCGAACTGGCGGAAGCAGGATATCTCGATGTGCTTTCGTCCGACTATGTGCCCGTTTCGCTCGTCCAGGCGGCGTTTCAGCTCGCCGAGGAAATCGAGACCATCGATTTGCCGAAGGCTGTTGCCATGGTGACGTCCAGCCCGGCTCGCGCTATCGGGCTGACCGACCGGGGCAGTCTTGCCCCGGGTCTGCGCGCGGACATGATCCAGGTGCGGCTCGTCGGCAATGTACCGATCGTACGCGGTGTCTGGCGCGAGGGCAGACGCGTTGCCTGACGCAGCAACAGAGCCTGAACGGAAACTCGGCCCGGGCCGGATGGTACTGGTTGTCGGCCCGAGCGGGGCCGGCAAGGATACGCTGATGTCCGCGCTCCGCGACAGGCTGAAAGACCGGCAGGACATATACTTCGCCCGCCGGGCGATCACCCGGGAATGCGACCCGGAAGCGGAAGACCACGAAACGCTGACACGCCAAGAGTTCGACAGGCTCGTCACCGACGGTGAAACGGCGCTTTCCTGGGAGGCCCACGGGCTTGGCTATGTCATCCCGAAGACCTATGACGCCTGCATTGCTGCCGGCGACACGGTGATTGCCAACGGTTCAAGACGTGTCCTGCAGCGAGCGGCAGAAAAATACGAAACCGCCATCGTCCTGCTGATCACCGCCCCGGTCGACATTCTTGCAGACCGACTCGCCGCACGCGGGCGCGAAAGCCGGGCAGACATTGAAAAACGCCTGAAACGGGCGGACCTGGAACCGCAGGACGTAGCCAATCTCGTCCGCATCGAGAACACCGGCACCGTTGAACACGGCGTTGACGAAATGCTGACCGCTCTGCGCCTCTGACGAAGCTGTTGCCCTTGGCGGTTTCCCGTACCGCGAAGCGCCCTTCAAAGATCCCTGTAGCTGATCAGTTCGATGCCAAGGCGGTCAATCTCACGCCTGACCGCCGGGCTTGTGAGCGCTTCCAGACAGCTGACCCGATCCGCAAGGACATCCTCGTATCCCGGATGGCCGAGCGCTGACAACTCGCCGCAATCAACCGCCGGGTGATCGATGAAAACATGCGTTCCGGGCGCAAGGCCGCCCAGCGCCTCGACAAAGGATGATATGCGAACGCTGCTGTCTCTCGGATAGGCCGGGTAGGGGCTGAACCTTGGAAGTCCATGACAGAACGGATCGTCCACAAGTCCGAACTCGGCGCAGAGCCCGGCGACAACGTCTCCCAGTCGCGGATCGAAATCCGCAAGATGCCGCACCATGTGGCAACTGACATGCGAAGCCTGCGGAAAGAGAGCGACCCCCATCTTGATCTGGGCTCTCAATTCTGCGGTGATCTCTTCGATGTTCCATTGCCGATTGCTCAGAGCAGGCCGGTCGTCGTTAGGCCGGTCCTGCAACAGCGGCAGGAAACAGCCGCTCCGGTCAACAAGTCCCGGTGCATGGGTCAGCGGTCGCCATTTCATGGCATCCCATTCGCTGGTCAGCGTCAGATGAATGCCGATGTCGATGTCGGGACGGTCCGCGAAAAGTCGTGCCGCATCCGTCACCCAGGCGCAGGGCATCATGACTTCAACGCTGCGCGCAATCCCGTCGGCGCAGGCGTTCAGGCATCCGTGGTTGGACGCCCAGCAGGAGCCTGCGTCATCGGCCCGCACAAGCAATCTGGTTTTGTCTGGCACTGTAAAAAGTCTCGGTTCGAGTTGAGGAGATCAAAGCACACTCCGCTCTGCCTGTGCGGATTGTCTTTGCCATGAATCGCCGCACCCGAACAAAACAGCCCATCGCGCGTTCCATTCTCCGGCCGGGTCTGAACAGGGGTCTTGCGGCTCCAGGGCCCGATTCCGGTATTGTGGGCGCACTGAATGTGATAGCATTGGCTCATTGTGCTTAGTCATTTTTTACCGAGGTCATAACGCACCCCCTGGCGCCATTTGCCCTGACGCCGTGATTGTTCCGGCAAAGCGATATGCGCCAGTCGACCGCAAAATCCGGTCATCATCCCTATTTGTGGAGTGTTACATTGCCAGAAGCATTTTCTCTTCCCTACGAGTATGTCGACCACCTCATTAAGCCGGGACTGCAAACCGGAGCCGGACCCGTGGCCCTGAACCAGTATCTTTGTAAAAACCAGAAGAACGGCGGCAATGACGGTGCGACCAGTTTCTACAAGAATTTTCGCTGGATTAAGAACGAGTACGGGATGTCGCTGCACAAGCATGTCGGCGGCAAAAACATCGATCTTGCCTGGAAGGGCCAGGGAAACGACCAGACCTTCATTGCAATCTGGAACTTCATGCTGAACAACAAGGACCTCCTTGACAAGTACAAGGTCGAAGTCTGCGGCCGCACCCACAGCGACGGCACCAAGGACGTCAAGGCAACCGGCAAGATCAAACGCATGTATTTCGACAAGATGTCCGACCGGGCGGCCCTGCAGCAAATGGTGCAGGACCGGTTCTTCGGCATGGACTGCATCGGGTTCGTCCAGAACTTCATGATCTGGGTCGGGGAGCGCGCGGACTACCAGGCGGTCGAACCGCGGAAATATCCCACGCATGTCTGCAAGATCAACATTGACGACATCAAGGAGGTCAAGCCGCTCGATTTCATGGTCTGGAATGGACATGTCGCTCTCGTGGACTGGGTCTGGAAGCAACTCGACGACAACAGTGCACACATCGACATGTGCCAGAGTTCCAGCGGCGGGCCTCAATGCAATGAGTATGTTGTTCTGAAGCAGACCAACGGAAAAGGTATCAACGGCGGCCGGGAATTCACCATTTCCTCCGGCACACCGACACCACCCGTGCGTGGCCACTTCACGATCTGGCGAAGGGAAGGGTTCTGGTACTGATCGTGCGCTGTCAGCGCAGTGCAGATGAACCAGAAGGCACAACGCGCAGCTACACCACTCCAACGCGGAATGTAATCACATGACCGCATGAGTGCGTCGTTGAAGGGGGTCCACAATTGCCGTCCCATTGCGCAATCATCCCCTTCAACGGCCCTGCCCGGCCAACCTGAGAGTGCCCTAGGTGATGGTCTCATAAATGAGGCCGAAATGGTTTGAGATGGCTTGCTTCTCATCAAGGCGCGGAAGCGCAGGAAATGGGGTTCATTTTCAAGCCTTTCGCAACGCGGAGGAGGCGCAAGCCGGTCAAATCCGAAGGACATGGAAATGGCTTCACCCCGTTGCGTCAGCGTGCTTGACCGGGCAGGAAGCCCGCTCCGCACACCCTTCCTGACGGGATTTCGCCATTTCGCATGCCATTTCATTCTCATTTATGAGTCCATCACCTAGTGTCAAAAGGCTTTCTTCATGCAAGCAAGAGAAATTGATGAATATTTGGGCAAGGTCAAAAATCTACAACTAAAAATCCAAAAGACTTTTCTTTGCGTGCACACTCGCCTAGTCTGATTTTCTTTAAGGCAAGTCGCTAACTTTTGAGTATCCCAGGCATGTCCAAGGCACTTTTCGACAAATACGGCGGCTTCAAATCTATTAGCCGTATTGTAATGGACTTCTACGACAAGGTGCTCGACTCTGATCGGATCGGCGACTTTTTCGACGGCATCGACATGCCGAAGCTGATCGACCATCAGACCAAGTTCATTTCAGCGCTCCTCGGCGGCCCCGTCTCCTATTCGGACGAACGTCTGCGGCGCGCACACGCATCGCTCGATCTGACCCACGAGGACTTCGACGAGATCCGATTGCTCCTGAGCGAGACCTTGTCCGAGCACGGCTTTTCGCCCCAGGACATCGACAAGGTCATGATCGAAATCGAAGCGCGGCGGACGAGCATCCTCGCAACGGGCATGTCATGAGCATCACGGCCATCAACCAGCAGCTCCTGCGCGCGATCGGTGTCGGTATCGCTGTGGTGCGCGGCGACGATCTCCAGTTCCTGTTCAGCAACGGCCCGTTTGCCGAGTGGTTCGGAAAACCCGAAGCCGGAGCATCACTTCAGGAGGTGCTTCCCGATATCGATGTTGATGACGTCCGCTCCGCGATGGAACAGACCGGGCGCTTCAATGGCGAGATTTCAGTCAAGCTGAAGCGGCGCACCCTCGTGATCGCCTTGTCCATTTCGAGCACCGATGCGGAAGCCAGTGACCTTCTTGTGGTGGAATGCCAGAACATCACGCGCATCCGCGAACTGGAATCCATGATCGACAGCTATTCTTCAATGGTTGAACGCAACACGCGGGAACTGGAACGCGAGAAGGAGCGTGTCGAGCGCCTTTTGTTGAACCTCATGCCGCGCACTGTCTACGAGGAGTTCAAGACCTTCGGTGTGGTCACGCCCCAGCTTTACGAAAGCGTCTCGGTCGTCATGCTGGATTTCGTCAATTTCACCAAGTTCGCGGCGAACCATGACCCAACGGTGACCCTGGGCGAACTCAACGATATCTTCACCGCCTTCGACCGCATTGCCGAACAGTTCGGCTGTGAGCGGATCAAGACCATAGGCGACGCCTACCTGGCCGTCGCCGGCATGCCGGAACCGTCGCCGGATCACATGCGCGCGGTCGCCAATTGCGCGGTCCGCTTTATTCGCTACCTCGAACGCCGCAATCAGAGCCACCAGTACAAGTGGGAAGCGCGCATCGGTCTTGGCACCGGCTCGGCAGTGGGATCGGTCGTCGGCATTCAGAAATACGTCTATGACGTTTTCGGCTCAGCGGTGAACCTCGCGGCCAGGCTTCAGGCCTTTGCCAACCCGATGTGTGTTGTTGCGCCCGATTCGATGAAGGAATTCCTGGTCGAGGAGTTTCATCTCGACGACCTCGGCAAACAGGAAGTGCGCAGTTTCGGGGAAATGCGGCTGATGCGCGTCAACCCCGGCATAGAGCTGTCGCGCATGACGGGAAGGTTCTGACGGCTTTCCGGCTGCGGGCATCAGCTTCAACGGCAGAGCCCGGCAACCGGCAATCAGTTGTCGTCTTCCTTTTTCTTCCGGCCCAGAACACTGCCGAGCAATCCCGGCGGCAATCCGAACCCTTCTTCCACCGCCTGCAGCACTTCCTGGTCGTCGACCTCGCCGTCGATCACTTTCTGGACGTCGATCTGCGTCCTCCCGCCGGTTGCCCTGCGGATGGTTTCGTTGGCCGTTTCCACAAGTTCCTGGGGCGCATCCTTGTTGCCCTGAAGGAACGACATCAGCTCGCCACCGGTTTCCTGAAGCTGCTTGTAGGCTGCCTCCGGGTCCTTGAGAATCCCGGCAATGTCCGGATAGATCTGCGGATCGTTCCACGATCCCTTGATCACGATCGGAACTCCGAGCCCGGCCATTTTCTTGTCCTCGCCCTTGCGGCGCGGCATTGGCGGCTGCCCTTCAAGTGTGGGGACGATATTCGGTTCGACACGCCAGTCGAGGCTTTGGGCGGGAAGGTCCGTGGTTCCGCTGCCGGTCATGCGCATCAGCGGCCCGACCATCGCGAGATCGTCCGTGCGCGCAATGCCGTTCTCGATCCGGAAGGATGCGCTCAGGGAACTGAAGTCCGTTTTTTCCGACGGATTGTCCTGCCAGCCAAGCAGGGTCTCGACCGACAGCCCGCGCACCATTTTCGGAATGTTGATACCCCGGATCGCACCATCCGCGAATTCGTAGCTGGCAGTCCCGCCGAGTCCCTCGACCAGTGCGAGTTGCGACCCGCCGCTGGATGTCACATCGAGATTGATAGCCGTGTTGCCCTCGATCCATTCAAAGTTGGCAGCATCGCGCAGCAGCGGATAGGCACTCAGACCCGACAGCGAGAACCGTGCGGCAAGCTTCGGTACTTGCGCTGTCCCGTCAAGCGTGACCGAGCCGTTGCCGGTCCCTTCGTAGAGCGCCAGCTTCTCAAGATCGGCGGTTAGCACGCCATTTTCGATCTTTGCGGCCAGGCTGCTTTCATCGATCTTGATTTCGTTCCAGCGGATCTGGCCGGCCGTAACCTTGAAATCGACATCGACCGCCTGCAGCCCTGAGAAGTCGATCGCTTCGCTGCTCCAGCCGGCCGGGCTGGATTGCCTTGCGTCACCGCCTCCGCTGCCGCCACCAGCAGTGCCCGAACCACCGTTTCCGCCGGACGCGTTCGGCGCGTCACCCAGATAGGGATCGAGAACCAGTTCGCGCAGCGCAAGTCGCGCCGTCACTTTCGGCTTGCCGCCAAGGGCGATGCGCCCATTCGCTTCGCCGCTCGTTTCATCAAGCGTGAAACGGGTTTCCTCAAACGAAATCGCATCCGGCTGAATTCCGAAGATGCCCGAGGCCTTGAACGTCTTGAGGCCTCCGCCTGCCCCCAGCGGCTGTCCAAGCCATGCCATGAGACCACGCAGATCGGCCGTATCGACATTGACAGCCCCATCGATATTTGCGGGCAGCGCAACCTGGCCTGCAAAACCTGCACTCACCCTGTTCCCCTTCAGGGAAACAGAGACAGGCGCGGCGTTTCCGGCCAGCAGGCTCGCCGTATCCGCTTCGCCGGTCACGCTGAAGGCTTCTCCGCGCCAGGAAACCGCGCCGCCGAGAGAAATTGGATTTTCAAGGCCCTGCAGCTCAAGATCGAGCGCAAGATTGGTCAGCCGGTCCGCCTCCGCATCGCCGACCGTCTCCGCGAGACCCAGCCCCCCTATTTCACCATCGGAGATCGATACGGAGCCGTTCATGTCGAGCCCGGCCACAAGTTCCGCACCTGTCAGCCCGACTGTTTCAAAGGCGAGATCGGCGCTTAAGTTACCGCTTGCGGGCAGATCCCGGCCCGCCAGCATCAAGAGGTCCTTGATCGACCCGTCTTTCAGGACGATGCGGCCGGACACCTCGGGAACGAGCCCGGAAAGATCCGCATCGGCGGCACCGCCGAGCGACAGTTGACCGAGTTCCAAATGAAGATCGGCAACGGAAACGGCAGCCTCGGTTCCTGACAGTTTCGCATCGAGCGCATAAGCGCCAGGGTCGGCATCGATCGCCTGTCCGGCCAGGGCCGCCAGGGCCTTGAGCGACGGTCCGGCAGCCGTTATCTCAAGCTGCGTGCGAACCGGTTCGAGCCCGGCCTGCCCCGAAACGGCAAATGTGTTCTCGCCCGTCGACACCGTCAGATCCAGAGGCACCTGGTCGCCCGTCGCCATGCCGAGCGGATTCTCCAGACCGCCCGCTACGCTGATCGGAATGTCCTGAAGCACAAAGCTCGACGTCAGGTTCACCTTTCCGGACAGATCCGGGGCAGAGAGCGTGAGATCCAGATCGCTGATCTCTATCGGTTCTTCCTGTGCCGCGTCCTTGTAGGTGACGGTGCCGCCGGTGATCTCAAGGCTGTCCACGCCAATGCTTTTCAGATAACTGCCGGACCCGGTATTTCCGTCGGCCGCGCCCGTTTGTGCAACCGTTCCGGCGTTGCCCTGATCCGCCGGCACCGCGGTATCCGTGCTTCCTTCCGAAAGGCCCAACTCACGGCGCGGTTCCCAACTTGTTGATCCGTCGGAACCGACTTCGAGAAAGATGTTCGGATTGTCCAGGCTGATGCCCGTGACCTTTATGTTGCCCGAAATCAATCCACCCCAGGCAAGACCGAATTCCATCCGGTCCGCGTTCGCGAACTCGATGCCGTCGGCACCCGCTTCACCGGACAGACCGATGTCCTGCGCTTCCAGCGTGAAACCGGGAAAAAGGGACAGAGAGACGGGACCGTCCAGCCGAACACGCCAGCCAAGGCGCTTGTCCACCTGTTCGACCACCTGACGTTTGATCTCGTCCTTGGGCAGGAACAGGGGAACGATCAGGACGATCGCCACCAGCATGATCACCAGACTGCCCAGCCCGATCAAAAGACGTCGCATTTTTGAGCGTCTCCTTTCGCGAATCGGCTCCAATGTAGACCAAACGGCCGTTCATCCACACCCACACTGCACCCTGAATTTGACAAAAGCAGGAAACAGATGAAATTCGCAACAGCGCAGCGCCGGTGATCGACGGATTTCAAGCGATTCAGGAAATTGCCACCAGGTGATTGTCCCAGGCAAAACCGGGTGGGCGCGACAAAACCTCAGAGGATGCGCCCGGCTCAAGGACATAGGAGACCCCGCCATTGCCGTCCGATATCAGAAAACTGCCCTGATCGGCAGGTGCGACACCACATCCGTCCGGAATGGACTGTGCTCCAAGGAAGTCGCCTGATACAGCGTTCCAGAACAGGGTATGCCCGCCCCGGGGCGCGGAGGTGGCGATCACGTCGCCCGTTGAGTTGGCCGCGACCGAACCAATGTAATTCTCCAGTTTGCCGGCAAGATGCGCGGGAATCTCCGTTAACTTCGGCACATCGTCTTGCGTGAAAACGGCAACGAGAGGCGGTGCATCCGAGGCCGCGCCCTCATATTGGCCACCGACCCACGCCCGCCCCTTTTGATCGAGCGCCATGTGCCGCAATGACAATTGATGCAGCGAGCCATCCAGCTGATGCCGGACCACAAGGTCGCCGCTCTCAGCATCAACGAAAACCACCGACGGCTGCATTGTCTCCAGGTTGAGCTTTTCCCGGGCACGGTCAGGGTGGGTTTCTATCCCGCCATTGGCGATCACCAGCATCGTTCCGTCGGCGGACAGCGCGATATCGTGCGGGCCGATACCGTGGGTCGGAAATTCACCGATCCTTCGCACCAGTTCCCCGCTGACATCATAGACGCCGACGACACCGCGTACGGCCTCAAAGTCGTTCTCGACCGCGTAAAGGAGCCGGCCGTCGGCCGAGTAGCATCCATGCCCGTAAAAGTGCCGGCCCGGCTCTGCAACCAGCACCAGGGGCTCCCGGTCTTCGAAAGGCCGAACCAGGAGCGCAAATGTTCCAGGCCGGCGTGCAAATGCGACGAACCTCCGCCGGTCGGGTGAAACAGCAATGCCATGACCCCGGCCAGGCAGCGTTATCCGGGCAAGAACCTGGCCGTAGTCGTCCAGCAGGCCTATCCCGAAACTGCCGTCCGCCAACTTGTAGGCGCTGGCGAACAGCCTGGCATCGTCACCCGCAGTCTTCTCCAGAAGGCTTGCCGCAAGCGTCGAGCCGGAAAAAGCAGGCGCGGCTGCCCATCCGCCAAGCGCTGTCAGGAAACCCCGGCGTGAAATTGCCGTCAAGCCCATCACCTAGTCTCCGTCGAGGGCATTGAACCCTCCGGCAAGGCCAAGAGCGCCGGCAACGCCGTCAACCATCAGCTCTTGAATGGACGAGAGTGTGATCGAAAGAGCCGTGACACGATTGTAGTTTCCGGTGTTCGCAAAAGACTTGCGCAGAGGTGTTTCGAGCGCGGCGAGATAGTTTCCGGCATTTTTGAACTCGAAACCCAGCGTATCCAGGGTCCATTGATCCGCCGGGGACATCAGGGGTTTAAGATCCATGCTGACGAGCGCGTCGTGAATGCCGTCCAGCTCTCCCGTGAGATAAACAACACTGTTGCCCGAGCGGGAAAACGGAAACCGACGGGGCTTTGCCTTGTCTTCCGATTTTCCGAGTGCCGGGATGAGGTCCTGATCCTTGGCGATCGTGACGCCCGTTGCCAGCGCGTTGTAAACCACCTCGATAGCCTCAGTCGCCGTCCGGTAC
This sequence comes from Roseibium sp. MMSF_3412, assembly GCF_030733265.1. Classification (GTDB taxonomy): domain Bacteria; phylum Pseudomonadota; class Alphaproteobacteria; order Rhizobiales; family Stappiaceae; genus Roseibium. The sequence continues at coordinate 297,027 of NZ_JASHJI010000003.1, forward strand.
CTTGCGTTTTCCGGTCCGGCAGACAGCAGTTGCCGGCTGTAGCCGTCCGGATTGGCCCAGCCGGTGGCTGTCGCTTCTGCGATCTGAGCAACGTTCCCGGCTATGGCGAGCGCATAACCACAGGTATAGTCCGTGTTTTCACCGGAACGTCCGAGAACAACATCGGTGTCCTTGTCAAAGGCAATGAGTTCCAAGGCCGTCAGGCTTTGCACGGCAACGCTTTTCTGTGCAAGGCTCTGAGCGGAAAGCACGCTCGTATCTTTGGATGCATACAGCTTTCTGATTTGCCGCTGCGCCCGGCCGCGTGGATCCGGCCGGAAGGACAGACGGCTGAGCCTGTCATTGTCGAGCAGCGGGCCGAAGCGCAGGAACTGAATGCGCGAAAAGTCCCGCACAGCATCGGAAAACACGTCTTTGAACGCTTCGATACGCGCGTCGTCGCTCTCCGCGCAAACAGCAGAAACAGCGTCGGGCAGGTCGGCGGCACTTTCCGCGAACGCCGCCGTTGCCGGACGGATATAGCCGGTTATCACGTTTTCAAGCGGTTGCTTGAAGTCTGCCGCGTCTGCGGCTGACACGCCAATCAGCAACACGGTCAATCCCAGGGCCAAATGATTCATCTAAAGCGACTCCAGAAATCGGATCAGTGCATTACGGTGTTCCGGCGGCATGTCCACGACCTTGTCACGGGCTTCTTGCGCTTCGCCGCCATGCCATAACACGGCTTCAAGCAGATTGCGCGCACGGCCGTCGTGAAGAAACCGCGTGTGGTTGTTCACGGTTTCCGTCAGGCCTATGCCCCAAAGCGGCGGCGTCCGCCATTCGCGCCCGTTGGCGTCTCCGACCGGTCGGTGATCGGCAAGCCCTTCACCCATGTCATGCAGCAGGAGATCGGTATAGGGCCAGATCAGTTGAAACCTGTGCGCCGGATTGTCCGCGTTCCGGCTGGTGACAAATTTCGGCTGATGGCAGGCGACACAGCCGGTTTCGTAGAAGACCTGCTTGCCCAGCAATACGTCCGGATCGTCAACATCGCGGCGCATCGGCACGGCAAGGTTTTCCGAATAGAAAGTGACAAGATCCATGACCGGATCGGGCGCTTCGGAAACGCCAAGATCCGCCTGCTCGCCATGCGGCATGGCCCTGCAGTCGGATTGTCGCTCGGTGCAGTCACCGAAATTGAACGGCAGATCGGGCGAGCTGATGCCGATATCGCCCAGAAAAGCGCCAGCCGTCTGCGTTCGGATCGTCGGATTGGACGCCTTCCAGCCGAACCTGCCGACGGCGAGATCCCCGGTGGCCGGATCGCGCACACGGCTGACTTTTCCCGAAATACCGTCGCTGTCGAGATCGTCCGGGTCCGCCAGCGCTTGGATGTCTCCCGGGTGAATCGCCTGCAGGAGCCCCAGTCCGATCATTGGCGGTGCAATGCGCGGCGAGATCAGGGTGTCCGGATGCATGTCGCCAAACCCCAGATCGCGGATCCTGTAGACGGGTTTTTGCAGCACTGCCGCCTCACCCCCGCTGAGCGGAACGGCAATATCCTCGGTTTCGATATCGAAACGGCCTTCACCAGGCAGCCCCTGAACCGCAAAGGCCTGAAACTGGCCGCCATAGGTCGGCTCGGGCACACGCAGGATTTCCTTTAAGGCCAGCGCGGCCTTCTGTTCGTCCGTTTCGGGCGGAATGGAAAGCCTCAGGAACAGCGAGACCGCTTTTTCCCCCGGCAGCGGCGGCCGCCCGCGCCCGTCCTTCAGGTGACATCCCTGGCATGAACGCGCGTTGTAGAGCGGACCGAGCCCGTCTGAAGCCCGCGTCGACGATGGCGAAGAGGTCCAGAGCTTTTTGAAAAGGCCATTGCCGACCTTGAAGTCGTGCTGCTCTTCGAAGGTGAGATTGGCGTTGGAATGAGAAAAGGCGTCCCGGTTCGGACGGCGGGTCGAGGTCCCTGCCCCGCCTTGCATCGGCTCGAAACGTTCCGGTGTCTCGAAATCCGCAGGTGCGGTGAGAACCTTCGAGATTTTGGCCTTGTCGCTCGCACTCAGATCGTCCCGGTGCGAAAAAACGTCATCTGCGGCAGCCGGACTGGCGGCAAGACTTAAGCAAAACAGGGCGCTGAAAAGCGCCGCCAACCGGGGCTCCAGTGTCATAGTCGCATCCTGATTGTGGTCCGCGAGCCCCAATTCGCAGATCGGAACAGGCGTCAGGCGGCCTATATCCGCCTGACGCCGGGTCTTTATTCGAAAACGGCGCCCGGATTGTCGAGGCTGTCCGAACCTTCAAACGCGATCTCGTCCAGGCCGAGCACCTTGACGACACGCTCGATCGAGGCGGTCTGGTCGACCAGGGCGTCGACAGCGGCCTGAACCACCGCATTGCCCTCTTCGTTGCCCTCGCCAATCATCTGATCGTAGGCTTCACCGCTGTCCGCGCGCGCTTTCATGACCTCGAAGGCGGCCAGTGTCGCATCGAGCTTCGTTTTCATTTCCTTGGCAAGTGCCGGGTCTTTTTCAGCAACGAGATCTGCAAGGGATGCACCGGCGACATTGTTGCCGAGCGGGCTTGCATAGGAGCCGAAATAGACGTTGCGAATGCCGATCACATCGTTGAGATGCGACATGTGCGTGTTGTCCGCGAAGCAGTCATGCTCTTCTTCCGGATCGTGCAGCAGCAGACCGAGCTTGATGCGCTCGCCGGCGAGTTCTCCGTAGGAAAGGGAACCCATGCCGGTCAGGATTGTCGCAAGACCGCCATTCTCACCCTTTGCTGCCAGTTCTTCGCGGGCCGCTCCGCCCGGCTCCCACGCCGCAGCCATTTCTTCCAGGTCGGAAATCAGCAGATCGGTGACCGCCTGCAGATACTGGATCCGGCGCTCGCAATTGCCGCCCGTGCAGTTGGCCGGGTCGAAATCGGTTGCAGGACGTGCGCCGGCGCCCGGGCCGGTGCCGTTGAGGTCCTGTCCCCAGAGCATGAATTCGATGGCGTGGTATCCGGTGACCACGTTGGCTTCGACTTCACCGGCTTCCTGCAGCTGATCTGCCAGGAGAGAGGAGGTGATGTTGCCGGCATCGATCGTCTCGCCGCCCGCCTTCAGGGACGGATTGGCGATCAGGTTTGCGGCGTAGAACGGGTTTTCTTCCGATTCTTCGCCGTAGGACGCGTCGACATAGTCGATCAGGCCTTCGTCGAGCGGCCAGGCATTCACCTTGCCTTCCCAATCATCCACGATGGCGTTGCCGAAACGGTAGGCTTCGGTCTGCTGGTAGGGGTTGCGCGCTTCGATCCATGCGGACCGCGCTTCTTCAAGGTTTGCCTCGGTCGGTTCGGCAAGAAAGGTGTCGATCGCACCCTTCAAGGTTTTGGCGGTTGCCAGGGAATCCGCGTAGCTCGCCTGTGCGACATCGCCGTAGGTCGACAGGATATCGGCGGGAGCTGCCGCCAACACAGGTGTGGTCAGCATGGCCGCTGCGGTCAGCAGCCCAGCCTTGAGTGATGTCATGGGTTTATCCCCTTTCAATGCAACCGGAGACACGAAACACCGCCCCGTTTATTTGCAAAAAATCTGAATTGAACTGCGCCGGGAGCAACCGGTGCTCTGAGGGTGTAACCATTTCATGAGGGTAATTGTCAAGTTTAAAATATAGAAAAATCAATACTTTAGAATGATTCAAAAAAGATGAGTAGAAAATACCAGATTATATTCCCACTTTGGGTTCATCAGTGATTTTAACAAGTCTTTGATGCTCAAGTGGGAATGGTATAGCTATGGGAAGCCAAGGCGGGATGCCGAAGACAGGAAGAAAAACATGCTGAACGCGCTCAAGAGTTTCGTCCGGGAGATCACCTTTGGTGACAGCGGCAAGAAAACCTTTGCGGAAGACGACAAGCGTCTGGCTGCGGCTGCCCTGTTGTTCCATCTTGTCGATATCGACGGCGTCATCGAGGAAAGTGAAAGCGCGAAGCTGAGGGAAATTCTGCAGCAGCATTACGAACTCACCGACAAGGAAACGTCCGAACTGATCGCAGCTGCGCGGCAGCGGGACGAGGAAGCCGTTGATCTCTACGGGTTCACCTCGGTCCTGAAACGAACCACTGACGAGGCCGAACGGCTGGCCATCGTGGAGATGATGTGGGAGATCGTCTATGCGGACGGTCACGTTCACGAATTTGAAGACAACACGATCTGGCGCGTCGCCGAACTCCTCGGCGTCTCGACACGGGATCGCATGACCCTTCGTCACAAGGTGGCCCAGACCGCACCGGAGGACGAAGAGGGCGCATAGGAAAAATTGACAAGCCCTGATGCGCGAGAAATCACCCTATGTTTTTCTGGTTTCAGCGTTTTCTTTGAACTAGCGGTGCAACGGGGCTCGATTTTTCCGGCGCGCTCCCTCATATTTGTGTCATGAGATTTCAATCCAGCCCGGTGACCGGCCCTTCCAAGGTTCTTATCGTCCTGCATCAGGAGACATCGTCTCCCGGCCGCGTTGGCCAGGAACTGGTGAAGCGCGGTTTCACCCTTGATATCCGCAAGCCCCGTTTTGGCGACACGCTGCCTGACACGATGGCCGATCACGCCGGCGCGGTGATCTTCGGCGGCCCGATGAGCGCAAACGATCCCGACGGTTTCGTTCACAAGGAGATCGACTGGATCAAGGTTCCTCTCAAGGAGGAAAAACCGTTCCTGGGGATTTGCCTCGGCGCCCAGATGATGGTCAAGCATCTCGGCGGGACCGTTGCCGGACACCGGGACGAGCTTGTCGAGATCGGTTATTATCCGCTGAGGCCGACATCAGCCGGCAAGGATCTGATGAACTGGCCCGACAAAGTCTATCAATGGCATCGGGAGGGTTTCGATTGTCCACGGGGCGCGGAACTGCTTGCCTCCGGCCCGACCTATCCCAACCAGGCGATCCGCGTCGGCCCGGCCGCATACGGCATCCAGTTTCATCCTGAGCTGACGCATCAGATGATGGTCAAGTGGACCACCAAGGCAGCGCCCCGCATGGAACTTCCCGGCGCGCAGCAACGCCGCGATCACTTCGCCGGCCGCTTCGTCTACGATCCGGCGGTCAGGCGATGGCTGAACGATTTCCTCGACATCTGGATCGGCACGGCGGCAGTACCGGTGACCCGTACGCAGCTGAAGGCGGCAGAGTAGACCAACGCTGAAATCCTTGTCCGGCTCTGCGCCGGTCTGGGTGATCCGCAATTTGCAATATCAGCGTCGCTTGACAAAAACGGGGTGTCCGCCACCCCGCTCTTTTCTTTGACGACCGGCTGCCCGGCTACTTGATCCGCGCGTCCTCGACGGGATAGCCGAGGCCGCCCTGTTCCCCGAAATTCTCAAGATGGCATTCGCTGCAGGCGCTGATCACGTTGACCGCCTGCGGAGACCCGTTCGGTGCCACCATCATGTAATACCAGTCGCCGGTTTCCGGTGATGTGCCCGCGGCAACCTTCTCCATCAGGAAGAGCGGCCCCCTGGTAACCTTGCCGTCATCGTTGACAGCAAAGGACTCCTTGGCGATCCGGGTCCCGGCGGGAACCACCACGTTCTCCGGTTTGTATTTCAGGTATTCGTCAGCCCCGATCGAATTCACGTAGGTCATCAGGAACCGGCCGCCGTGGAACCCCGGCGCTGCCGGAAAGGCACTGGCCTTTGTCCATCCCGGATAGTCCTTCACGAAGTCTTCCGGTATCCAGCGCTTTGCGCCCTTTTGATATCCGGCCTGCAAATCGTCTTTCAGACAATCGTAGACCCCCTCGGCTTCCGCCCCGGTCAGTTCGTAGCCCGGTTTCTGGACATCGCACGCCGCATGAGCTGCGGTCGTCAAAACAAGGGATGCAATCGCACCGCCCAGCCAAACAGGTAGCTTCCTCATTGTTCTCTCCCTTAGCTAACGCCTCCTTTCGGAGGCCTGGCCGGAAGAGTGTCGGCGCTGACAACGCGGAACGACAATTCACATGACAGGTGATCGCATGTGAAAACGCGTGATTGGCAGGATTTTCAGAATAAAATTCAAGTAAATAGCGGGCAGATCGCACCAAAGTGCGACCTGCTCACCTTTGCTCGATCAGTCCTCGAAGACCACGAGAAGATCTTTTGCATCGATCTGCGCGCCTGGCGTGACCAGAACTTCCTTGATCTTGCCGTCTCTTTCGGCATGAAGCGCTGTTTCCATTTTCATCGCTTCAATGGAGACCAGCACGTCACCGGCCGTGACGTCCTGTCCGGTGGCGATGGCCACCGTGGAGATCACGCCCGGCATCGGCGCGCCGACGTGAGCGCTATTGCCGTCTTCCGCCTTGCGCATTGCCGCGGCACCCGTCGCGCCATGCGCCCGGTCCGGCACCTTGACGTTGCGGGGCTGGCCATTGAGTTCAAAGAAGACTTTCTTTTCGCCCTTTTCGTCCGTTTCCCCGATAGCCTGGCAACGCACGACCAGTGTCTTTCCGGGTTCAAGGTCGACAAAGACCTCTTCGCCCGCTTCCAGCCCGTAGAAATAGACGGGCGTCGGCAGAACCGAGGTCGGTCCGTATTGCTGCTGCGCCTTGTCGAAATCGGTAAAGACCTTGGGATACATCAGGTAGGAGGCCAGATCGATATTGTCGATGTCACGCCCGACTGCCTCACCGGCTGTTGTCCGTTCCGCGTCGAGGTCCGCGTCATCGAGAAGCGATCCGGGACGCACGGTGATCGGCGTCTCACCCTTGAGCACTTTCGACTGCAGTGCCGTCGGCCATCCGCCCGGCGACTGTCCGAGATCGCCATGCAGCATCTTCACGACACTGTCCGGAAAGGCGACGTCCTTGGCCGGATCCTCGACCTCCGAAACGGACAGACCCTGGCTGACCATCATCAGCGCCATGTCGCCGACCACCTTGGAAGACGGTGTTACCTTGACGATGTCGCCGAACATCATGTTGACGTCGGCATAGGCCTGGGCGACCTCGTGCCAGCGGGTTTCAAGGCCAAGCGAGCGCGCTTGTTCCTTGAGGTTGGTGAACTGGCCACCCGGCATTTCGTGCAGGTAGACTTCCGATGCGCCAAAGCGCAGGTCGCTCTCGAACGCGCGATACTGCGTGCGCACGGCTTCCCAATAGAAGGAAATCTGGCGGATCGTCTTCGCGTCGAGACCGGTGTCGCGGTCACTGCCCCTGAGGGCCTCGACGATTGAGCCCAGGCACGGCTGCGAAGTCAGCCCCGAAAGGGCGTCCATCGCGGCATCGACCGCATCCGCTCCGGCCTCCACAGCCGCCAGAACGGTCGCCGCCGCGATGCCGGAGGTGTCGTGCGTGTGGAAGTGGATCGGAAGACCCGATTCCTCCTTCAGCGCCTTGATGAGAACCCTGGCAGCCTCCGGCTTCAGCAGTCCTGCCATATCCTTGATCCCGAGGATATGCGCGCCCGCTGCTTCCAGCTCCTTGGCAAGGCCGACATAGTATTTCAGGTCGTATTTCGGCCGGGCACTGTCCAGCATGTCCCCGGTGTAGCAAAGCACGCCTTCGCAAAGCTTGTTCGCTTCCTGCACCGCATCCATCGACACGCGCATGTTTTCGACCCAGTTGAGACAGTCGAACACGCGGAACAGATCGATCCCGTTTTCCGCCGCTTCCTTGACGAAGAACTTGACGACATTGTCGGGATAATTCGTGTAACCGACACCGTTGGAGCCGCGCAGCAGCATCTGCAGCAGAATGTTCGGTGCCTTTTCCCGGATGTGATGCAGCCGTTCCCACGGACTTTCGGTCAGGAACCGCATGGCGACGTCAAAGGTCGCCCCGCCCCAGCACTCCAGAGAGAACAGTGTCGGCAGGCCGACCGCATAGGCATCGGCGATATTGACGATGTCGTGGGTCCGCATGCGCGTTGCCAGCAGCGACTGGTGACCGTCACGCATCGTGGTGTCGGTGATCAGCGCGCGCTTCTGGTCCTTCATCCAGTCGGCGAAGCCCTTTGGACCGAGCGCATCGAGAAGCTGCCGGGTGCCCTCCGGTTTGTCGTCGCCGAAATCCGGCACCACCGGCGCGGCGACATCCTTGGGCGGGCGCACCCGGTTCTTCGTTTCCGGGTGCCCGTTGACCGAAACGTCGGCGATATAGGTCAGGAGCTTGGTTGCCCGGTCCTGCCGCTTGGTCTGTTCAAACAGCGCCGGCGTCTCGTCGATGAACCGGGTCGTGTAGTTGTTCGCCCGGAAATCCGCATGATCGATGATGTTTTCCAGGAACACCAGATTGGTTGCGACACCACGGATACGGAACTCGCGCAAGGCGCGGTCCATGCGCTTGCGCGCGTCTTCCGCCGTTGGCGCCCAGGCCGTGACCTTCTCCAGAAGCGGATCGTAGAAGCGGGTGATCACCGCACCTGAATAGGCGGTGCCGCCGTCAAGGCGAATGCCGAAACCGGTCGCCCCCCGATAGGCGGTGATGCGGCCGTAATCGGGAATGAAGTTCTGTTCCGGGTCTTCCGTCGTGATCCGGCATTGCAGGGCATGACCGTTGAGGCGGATTTTCTCCTGCACCGGCACACCGCTTTCCGGCGTGCCGATCTTGGCGCCTTCCGCGATGTGGATCTGTGCCTGTACGATATCGATCCCGGTGACTTCCTCGGTGACCGTATGCTCCACCTGCACGCGCGGGTTCACCTCGATGAAGTAGATGGAGCCGGTATCCGCATCCATCAGGAATTCGACCGTGCCCGCGCCCCGGTAGTTGACCGCACGGCCGATCTTCAGACCGTATTCGCACAGCTCCATGCGTTTTGCTTCGTCGAGATAGGGAGCCGGTGCGCGCTCGACCACTTTCTGATGCCGCCGCTGGATGGAGCAGTCGCGTTCGAACAGGTGCACGACATTGTCGCCGTCCCCAAGGATCTGCACCTCGACATGGCGCGCCCGCTGCACCAGCTTTTCCAGGTAGATTTCATCCTTGCCGAACGCAGCCTTGGCCTCGCGTTTCGCCGCGAGCACTTCCTTTTCGAGCGTTGCCTGATCCGGGATCACGCGCATCCCGCGGCCACCGCCGCCCCAGGACGCCTTCAGCATCACCGGATAGCCGATCTCAAGCGCCTGGCTCTTGATCTCTTCCATGTCGTCGGGAAGCGGCTCGGTCGCCGGCATCACCGGCACACCGGCTTCGATCGCCAGATTACGCGCGGCGACCTTGTTGCCGAGCCGCCGCATCGTGTCGGACTTCGGACCGATGAAGGTAATTCCCGCCGCTTCACACGCATCCACGAATTCCGGGCTTTCGGACAGGAGCCCATAGCCGGGGTGAATGGCATCCGCCCCGGCGTGCCTGGCGACACGAATGATTTCTTCGATGGAAAGATAGGCCTCGATCGGTCCAAGGCCCTTGCCGACCTGGTAGGCCTCGTCCGCCTTGAACCGGTGCAGGGCAAGCTTGTCCTGTTCCGCATAGATCGCGACGGTCTTCAGCCCGAGTTCATTGGCGGCCCGAAACACCCGGATTGCAATTTCCGATCTGTTCGCAACGAGAATCTTAGTGATCGCCAAACGCCTTCTCCCCCATCTATTCGGAACGGCAAGTCTGATTTTGGAACGTTTTCTACTTTGGTCGCACGCACTTGAAAAGGGGCAGAAAGGGTGTCCTTTTCTTAACTTGGAAAATAATTTTGCGGCCGGGCAGGTAAGCTGCGGAAAAAGATACGGAATTGGCGAAAGTTACGGTTGTAACTAGACTTAGAAAAATTTTTGCAGCGCAGCATGAACACTTCAAACGGCAATCGGCAACCGGAAAAAACAGGGTGAATGCCCTGTACCAACCTGGAACGCAGTTTTCCGGCTTCCGGCCCGAACACCCGAATCTAAAAAAACAGCCACGCTTGATTTGGCACCAACGTGGCTCCGAACCCCAATATCTGGTGCGGAACAAATCCCGAACTTCACTGCCTGAGCGATTCGTGCCGCATTCGTTCCTGCTGTGTCCGGGCGGTAAATGCAGCAGCGGCAACACCAGAACAGGCATTCAGACTTATTTAAGACTTGACATGATTCGCCGATCAATCTGGCCGCATCGTCCAAAACGACTCAACCCATTGGCCAGATTCACGATTTTGTACCAAAAATTGGGGAGAGGCCAACATCTTGTAGGGAACAAATCCTGAATCAGCGCGAGTCAGCGATTCGGTTTCGGTTTGTTCTGGAGTCGTTCTCCACAATTAATTAAACCGCGCGAAATACGGGACTTTTGCCAAAAGAATTAGCGACAGTCGCGGTTTCGCTGTGCTAGATAGCCCGCACCAGATATAGGCGCAGAGCCCTGGGGTCAGGACCCATTAATTGGAATGAATTGGTAGAGATGAATTTGTTCGGATACGAGGCGCACAGCTGCGGGAAACCGTCCGGTTTCCAAAGATTTGCAACGACGTTGCCGGGCAAATTCATTCTATCCCTTAGGGACGCAAAAACGGCTTTGATCTGCTGCGTCAAACCGCTCAACCGGGCAGGAAGCCCGCTTGTCGCGCCTTTCCTTGCAGCTCATCGCCGTTTGCTGCGCCAATTCAACCCAATTAATGGGTCCTGACCCTAGAAAGCCGACCACAAAAACTCCCATGCCCCGTCCTTCAACGTTGCCTTTGCCGCCTTCGGCCAGGTCCCGCACCGTAACGGCGGTCCTGGGCCCGACCAATACAGGCAAGACGCATCTGGCCATCGAACGCATGCTTGCGCAGCCCTCCGGCCTGATCGGCCTGCCGCTTCGCCTGCTCGCGCGCGAGGTCTATAGCCGCATCGTGGAGCGCTCGGGTGCCGACTGCGTTGCGCTGATCACCGGGGAAGAGAAGATTATCCCCGACACCCCCCGTTTCTGGGTCTCCACCGTCGAAGCGATGCCGCTCGATCTCGACACGGAATTTGTCGCAATCGACGAAGTGCAACTGGCCGGCAATCTGGATCGCGGACATGTCTTCACCGACCGCATTCTGAACTTGCGCGGACGCTCCGAGACGCTGCTTCTGGGCGCATCGACCGTGCGGCCGCTTCTGGAAAAGCTGCTCCCCGGCCTGAACGTCATTACCCGTCCGCGCATGTCCGTACTGGAATATGCCGGTTCAAAAAAGGTCTCCCGCCTTCCTGCGCGGTCCGCGATTGTCGCCTTCTCGTCCGATGAAGTCTATTCGATTGCCGAACTGATCCGCCGTCAGCGCGGCGGCGCGGCCGTCGTGCTCGGCTCGCTCAGCCCGAGGACCCGCAATGCCCAGGTCGAGCTGTTCCAGAACGGCGACGTCGATCATCTGGTGGCAACCGACGCCATCGGCATGGGGCTGAACCTCGACGTCCACCACATCGCCTTCGCCGGCAACCGGAAATATGACGGATATCAGTATCGTCAGCTGACCGCGTCCGAGATGGGCCAGATCGCCGGGCGTGCGGGCCGTCACACCAAGGACGGCACTTTCGGCGTGACCGGACGGGTCGATCCGCTTGACGATCACCTCATCGAACAGATCGAAAGCCACCAGTTCGAGAGCCTGAAAGTGCTGCAATGGCGCAACAGTACGCTGAATTTTTCGTCGACCGCTTCGCTGCGGCAAAGCCTCGAAAAAGTACCTCAGGAAGAGGGACTGGCGCGCGCGCCGACCGGCGATGATGTAACGGCCCTTGAACATTTGTTGCGCGATCCGGCAATATCCGGCATGGCACAGGGCGAAAAAGCGGTCGAACTGCTATGGGACGTGTGTCAGGTTCCCGATTACCGCAAGATCGCGCCGGCCAATCATGCAGAGCTGCTGAACGCCATCTATACCCATCTGATACAGGAAAATTATATCGCGGATGACTGGTTCTCGCGTCAATTGGCCTTCGCAGACCGCACAGATGGTGATATCGACACACTCGCGAACCGGATCGCTCACATCCGGACGTGGACATATGTTGCCAATCGACCCGACTGGCTGGCCGATCCGGCCCACTGGCAGGGCGAGACGCGCGACATCGAAGACAGACTATCTGACGCCCTTCACGAGCGCCTGACACAGCGCTTCGTGGACAGGCGGACAAGTGTATTGATGCGACGTTTGAGAGAGAACGCAATGCTGGAAGCAGAAATCACATCGAGCGGCGATGTGCTCGTGGAAGGTCAGCATATCGGGAATTTGCTTGGCTTCCGGTTTGCGCCAGATGCGGCCGCGGAGGGGCCGGACGGTAAGACGGTCCGTGCTGCCGCCCAGGTCGCATTGACAACCGAGATCGAGTCGCGCGCCGAAAAACTCGGGAAATCCGAAAACGGCGATTTCGTGCTGACATCGGAAGGTGCCATCCGCTGGCGCGGTGAACCTGTTGCCAAGCTGGTGGCCGGTGAAGATGTCCTTGCGCCAACCGTTCTCCTGCTCGCGGACGAACATCTGACCGGAACGCCGCGCGACACGGTTCAAAACCGTCTTGATCTCTGGGTCAAGGCCCAGATCGAAACGCTCCTGAAACCGCTGGCCGATCTGAAATCCGGCGAGGGCCTGGAAGGGCTTGCGCGCGGCATCGGTTTCCGCATCGTCGAGGGCCTCGGCATCCTGGAACGCCAGGACGCATCCGACGAGATCCGTCAGCTGGATCAGGACATGCGTGCCTCGCTGCGCAAGCACGGCGTGCGCTTCGGTGCCTATACGGTCTTTGTGCCCGCATTGCTGAAACCGGCCCCGAGCCAGCTGATTGCCCAGCTCTGGGCCCTGAAGCACGGTTCGCTGGACATGAACGGCATGACGGAACTGCCGCAGTTGTCCGCGTCGGGCCGCACGTCGATCCCCGTCGACGAAACAATCGACAAGGCGCTCTACAAGGTTGTCGGGTTCCGGGTGTGCGGCTCACGTGCCGTGCGGGTCGACATTCTGGAACGCCTCGCGGATCTGATCAGGCCGCTGATTGCCTGGAAACCGCTGGATGCGGATGTCAGCCCGCCGGAAGGTGCGATCGAGCAGGGCGGCGGCTTCATGGTGACCGTGGCGATGACGTCGCTTCTCGGTTGTGCGGGCGAGGACTTCTCCGCTGTCCTGAAGTCGCTCGGGTATCGTGTCGAAACAAAGGAAGTGCAGCGGCCCGTGACGGTCAAGCCGGAGACGGCAACAGCTCCGGACGAGACCGTGTCCGGGGCCGAAACGGCGGATGAAACCGCACAAGCGGACGAAAACGCTGGCGTAGCTGCTGAAAGTGAGCCGGCAGAACCTGCCGTATCCGCAGACCCGGCTGCCGAAACCCCAGGCGAAACCGAAAGCACCGCTTCGGGCGAGGCACCGGTCGAAAGCGAAGCGGAACAGCCGGTTCCAGCCGCAGCGGTTGCAGCAGATGAGCAGGCAATGCCTGTTGATGCCGCCTCGACAGATGATCAGGCGGCCCCGGTGGACAACGGCGACGAACCTGCGGAAAGCGCAGCGCAGCCCGAAGCAGACGAAGCTGTTGCTGCAAACACTACCGCAGCTGACCAGGCGGACGGCGCCGTTGCCGAAGCAACTGATGGAGAAAGCCCGGAACCTGTCGAGATGGAAACCGTCACGATCGAGATCTGGCGGCCCGGACGGCACGACCGCAGGCCACGCGGACGGCAGGACCAGCGCCGCGGCGATCACCGCAAGGGGCAGAACCAGGGACCGAAGGGCGGTCAGGCAGACAAGCGGCACGGCAAGGGCGGCGGCGGCAAGGGCGGTCCGAACCGAAACCGGGGCGGCAACAGGGGCTTTGACGGCGGAAATCGCCGCAATGCGCCGCCCAAGGACAAACCGATCGATCCGAATTCGCCATTTGCGGCCCTCATGGCCCTGAAGGCGGATATGGACAGCAAGGACAAGAAGTAATTCCGGCCGCCGGCCAGAATGCACCGGACGCCGGCGTCCTGCGCGTCGACAAGTGGCTCTGGTATGCCAGGGTCACAAAATCGCGCTCCCTGGCACAGAAACTGGCGACATCCGGCCACGTCCGGATCAACAAGGACAAGATCGCCTCTGCCAGCAAGACCGTGAAATCCGGCGACGTTCTGACCATCGTCCTTGAGCGCAAGGTTCTGGTGTTGAAAATCGTGGCGCTCGGCTCGAGGCGCGGGCCATATGAAGAAGCCCGCACGCTCTATGAGGATCTGTCGCCTCCGCCGCCGCCCAAAAAGGACGCGCCCCCGCCCCCGCCCGGGCAACGCGAGGCCGGAGCCGGCCGGCCAACCAAGCGCGACCGCCGCAAGATGGACGCTTTCCGGGGTGAAAACTGAAGCCAATTCCTGTTTTTGAAGAGAAAACGGAATAACTTTCTCTTGTGCGCCCGGATTGCGTCATCCTGGACGCTTGCGCGCACCAGACAAAGACGATAGGCAACACCGATCTGATTTTTTTGGCCGTGCACCCCGCTTTGGACGTGCTGCACGCAAATGTAAGCCGGTCGGAAGACGGTTCGTAAAACCGGCCGGCGTGACCCGCAGCGAGGATACGATGACCTACGTCGTCACCGACAATTGCATCAAGTGCAAATACACGGACTGTGTTGAAGTTTGCCCGGTGGACTGTTTTTACGAGGGCGAGAACTTCCTCGTCATCAATCCTGACGAATGTATCGACTGCGGCGTCTGCGAACCTGAATGCCCGGCCGAGGCAATCCTGCCCGACACGGAACCGGGCCTGGAGAAGTGGATCGAAATCAACGCCGAATATTCCGAAAAGTGGCCGAACATTACGGAGAAGAAGGATCCGCTTCCCACTGCCGAGGAATTCGACGGCAAGGAAAACAAGTTTGAAGAGCATTTCTCGCCGAATCCGCCGTCCTGATTCGACGCTGCTTTACGTGTGCGGCAACCTGCCGCATGCGGCGTTTTCGCGAATTTCTGCTGAATAGATTATTTAATTCAACGGCCTGCACGCGGTGCTCAAGTGGCCGTTTTGTGGTCATTGTGCATCACAAAAGCGTAACACTTTAATTTTCCACAAAAGTATGTTACATATTGGGGATAGTCGCCAACCACGAGAAGAACCCCCAAAACGGAGTTTACAAAACGTGTTCCGGATCCAAGTGAAACCGGAAACGTCAACTCCCGGCAGCTCTTATGACTGAACAGTTTCTATAGTGGAAAGGCACGACTGACCAGCCCTGACACGCCGCATATCAACAGGCGTTCCGTATCGGATCGCTCGGCGGGGTTCGTGTCGCATAAAAACAGATGGCTAACACGGCCAAGCATCGGTCTGAAGAAGATCGCAACTGCGCAGGAGAGAATATCAGTATGGCAACAAGCAACAAAAAAACCGCGCAGCGTCAAGGTTTCAAAACAGGCGAGCATATCGTTTATCCGGCACACGGTGTCGGCCAGATCACCGCCATTGAAGAGCAGAGCGTTGCGGGTCACACTTTGGAGTTGCTCGTCATCGTTTTTGAACAGGACAAGATGACCCTTCGGGTACCGGTCGCGAAAATCGCGTCTGTCGGCATGCGAAAGCTCGGCGATCCGGCGGCCGTCAAGAAGGCACTTGAGACAGTTCGCGGCCGGCCGCGCGTTAAGCGCACCATGTGGAGCCGCCGTGCACAGGAATACGAAGCGAAGATCAATTCGGGCGACCTGATCGCCATTTCCGAAGTTGTTCGCGATCTTTACCGGTCGGAAAGCCAGCCGGAACAGTCCTACTCCGAGCGCCAGCTCTACGAAGCGGCTCTTGATCGCATGGCGCGCGAGATAGCCGCTGTCAACAAGTGTTCGGAAACGGAAGCTGTCAAGCAGATCGAGCAGAACCTTGCAAAATCCCCAAGCCGCCTCAAGGCAGCAGCTGCTGCCGAAGCAGACGGGGAAGCGGACGAAGAAGACGAAGGCAAGGAAGAAGCTGCCTGAAATCCGACGATCGATCGCACGTGAGTTTCGAAAGGGTCCGGTTTGCGCCGGACCCTTTTTCGTTCCGCAACCTGAAGCAACCGGATATCACTCCCGACACGGCCGCTCACACAAGCATCACGCAGAAGTGCAAAAATTCCACGCCAACACCCTCTCCGGGTGATCTAACCTGCACATTGATACGTAGTTAACCCGATAACACATCGGAGCGTCAGTCATGTCGGGAAGCGAAAAGCGGCAATTGGTACAGGCAGCGATGAAGGCCCCCTACCTCACACGTGAGGAAGAACGGGAGCTTGCGATCCGCTGGCGGGATGATCGGGACGAGAAGGCGCTTGAAAAGTTGTCGCTGTCCCATATGCGTCTTGTGATCGCCGTGGCCTCGCGCTTCCGCAATTTCGGCCTGTCGCTCGGCGACCTGATCCAGGAAGGCCATGTCGGTCTGCTGGAAGCTGCCGCCCGTTTCGAGCCGGCGCGCGAAGTGCGCTTCTCAACATACGCGACCTGGTGGATCCGTGCCTCGATCCAGGACTACATCCTGCGCAACTGGTCAATCGTCCGGGGCGGGACCTCGTCAACCCAGAAGGCGCTTTTCTTCAATCTGCGCCGTCTCAGGGCGAAGCTTTCGAACAATCAGACACCGCTTACCGACAGTGAACTCCACCAGAAAATCGCCGATGCGATCGGTGTGAAACACGCCGATGTCGCGTTGATGTCTGCCCGCCTGTCCGGCCCTGATACCTCGTTGAATGCGCCCGTCACAGACAGCGAAGGCTCCAGCGCCGACAGGCAGGATTTTCTTGTGTCCGACGCGCCCCTGCCGGATGAGATCGTTACGGGCAACATCGACACGGAACGCCGGAGAAAATGGCTCTGGTCGGCGCTGAAGGTTCTGAGCGAGCGCGAGTTGCGCATCGTCAAGGAACGGCGCTTGTCCGAAGATGGGGCAACACTTGAGTCGCTTGGCGAAAAGCTCGGTATTTCCAAGGAACGCGTCCGTCAGATCGAAAGCCGCGCAATGGAAAAGCTGAAGTCGGCACTGTTGAACGAACAGTCTGACGAAGCGGTCTACAGCGTCTGATCAATCAGCCGCTGCTTCTCCCGCCTTTCAGGACGTTATTCAACCACGAGCTTCACGGCCGTCCCCTCGGGGATGGCCTTGTTTGGTTCCAGGTCATTCAGGATCGAGAAGAACTGGAGCCTCCGGGACGGTTCCACTCCGCTCATGCCGACGGCCAGCTTGCGCGGCGTGTCACCCGGCTTCGTCTTGATCACCTTGATACGCAGCGACTGAAGCCGCGCCCGCTCGGTGGGCGTCAGTTGCCGGAAACTGTCCACTGTCGCGCGGAAATCCGTGTCGAACCGCTGGTTGGGAGACCGGCTTGCAAAGATGAAGCGGTAGCCGGTCCGGCCAATCCGGACAACCGCGATCCGGAAGGACCAGCCTTGTGTGATCGCGGCGCCGGTCACCCCCGGCAGCCCGTTGATGGTCGTCTCCCGGACACTTTCCGGAAGCAGGCCGTTGATCCAGCCGGATTTCATGTAATCGACTAGGTTCGGAAAACCGCTGACATCAGCACCATCGAAGCGGATGGCCGTTCCGTCGCCGTTGCTTGCCAGCACCGCTTCGGTTGAGTTCTCCAGGATATAGCCCTGTGGCACCGTGAAGCCGATGCCAAGCGCCTTGTGTAGGAAAGAACGGCCGCGCACGAATCCTTCGAGCGGGTCATCACCGTAGAGCATGCCGTTGATCTGGGTAAGATAGCGGTCCCGGTCCCGCTCACCGATCCCGGGTGTGCCGATCTGACGCGCGGATTTGACCGCGATCTGCAGCCGCTCCGGCGTGGAAGGGTGCGATGACAGAAAATCCGGAGCCCCGGTCGAGGACGAACTGTCCGCAGATTGATACTGCGCATAGGCGGCCATGGAACGCAGGAAGCGGGCAGCCGCATAAGGGTCATAGCCGGCCCGCGCAAGCGTCTTGACGCCAATGGCATCCGCTTCCAGTTCCTGAACCTGGCTGAACCGTGCAAATGACAGCTGCGACGAGATGATGGCCTTGCGCGCTTCTTCCGAATCCTGCACCACGTCGTTCAGGATCCGGTCGGCCAGTTGCTTGGCTTCCGCGCGCTGCTGGCGCTTGATGGCATGGTTCGCTGTCACGTGCGCCATTTCATGAGCCAGGACGGCAGCGACTTCCGACGTGTCGTTTGCAAGCGCAAGCAGCCCGCGCGTGACGTAGAGATACCCACCTGGAAGCGCAAAGGCGTTGATGGCCGGAGAGTTCAGGATCGTGATCTTGTAGCTCTGCGAAGGGTCGTCCGATGCTGCAACCAGCCGTCCGACGACACTCGCCACCGCTCGTTCCGCGCCCGGGTCCTTGTACACGCCGCCATATGTGGCAACGACCCTTGGGTGCTCGCGTGCACCGATATCACTGGTCAGGCTGGGGCGGACGCCCGTGGAGACGGTGCCGACGCTGGTTCCGTCGCCGAGGATCTGGCAGGACGAGACAAGCAGCGACAACGCGATCGCGCCGGCGGCACGAAGTGCACGCAAGTGCGGCAGGCCCGCACGTCGCGCACCCGCGGCCGTCATACGCATGCCGCGCCGGGAATCAATTGCCGTCCTGACCGCCACTTACCACCCTTTTGTGTTCGAGTACCACGAGCTGTTCCGGATGCCGAAGCGCAATATACGGCCCGTCTCTTTCCTGCAAGACGCCTCTTACCTCGACACTGTGACCTTCAAGATCGTCGACCTTGTGGCCGGACTGGCCGAGGACAGAGTTGAACATGCTTTCTTCCGAGGACTTGAGTGTCACCGTGAGATCGGACTTCCAGTGTCTTCCAAAGTTGAGATAGCGGGTGCTGGCCGTTTTTCCAAGTGAAACCACGCGTCCCCTGGCAATGACATAGCGTCCTTCATAACCGGCAAATGTCTCCGGTTCAAAAGTGGAAAAGAGCGTGTTCCCGTCTGCATCCCTCCAGTGGCCTGATCGGGCACGCCTGGCCGTGCGTTCGGTCGCGCGCAACAGGTCGGCGCAGTCTCCAGCCGCGACATACGGTGCAAACAGGGCTTCTCCGCTCTCAAGGATTTCCGTTTGAAGGAGCAACGTTCCGTCTCTGTCCTGACGGACGATCCAGGCGGGCACGAGCCCCCAGCGATTCGGTCCGGAAACGGGCAGCGCCGAGAGTTTTGCGGCACCCGTCATCAGACCGGAGCCGGCCGATACGCGTCTTGCCGTATCCGCGAGCAGACGCAGGTCGGTGGCAAAATAGCGCGCGCCGTCAACACCTTCGAACGTCAACGCACCTGCTTCACTGACAAGCGGCACCCCACCGTCGGTGTCCCCGGCACAAGCCGCGACGACTGTGTTACCGGCAACCTCGTGCTCTGACGAAGGAGCCGCGCGCTCTGCAGCGACGGGCGCCGTACTCCCGAAACCAGCAGCACACACGGCAATGAACGAGACGGCAGCCAAGCGCCGGTGACCTCGCAGGACCTTTGGCGCCTTGTTGCGCGGGGGGGCTTGTCCGTCTGTCGCCACCGCGTCAGGCATCTTTGCCAAAACCGGCGGTACCGGCAGTCCCAGCCGGTAAGCGCGCATGCGCCGGACTTGCTGAAAAAACGCGATGGGCAACCATCCCCCTTTTAAATTGCGCACCTTGCGTCTGCTTGAGCGCCCGGTCTCCGCTGATAAGCACTGAATAAGGCAAGGCCGAGACATGGCCGTGAAACGGGCCGGCATGCGGGGTCATTCGTCGGGTGTGCAGAAGGCGCGCGGACTTTTCTCCCGGACAATCTCCGGGCTCGCCAAGTCCGCCAATTCATGCTAATCGACGCTTCACCGGCCCCGTAGCTCAGCAGGATAGAGCATCAGATTCCTAATCTGAGGGTCACAGGTTCGAATCCTGTCGGGGTCACCATATTTTTCAGTATTTTCAGTTGCAGCCGTTAATCCGGATGCCTTGGTCGCGCCACGGCAGGACGACCATATATTGGTCTTGTTTCGGGGCGGGCGTATCAGTGCGCGGTCCATCCTTCGAGACAGGCCTCCAACCTTCCTCAGGATGAGGTGATGCTGCCACAGTTCACGCCTCACACCACAGAAGCGGAACGCCATGGATGCCATGGCCAAGCTCACTGCTGTCCGGTTTAACCCGGCAATGACCTATGCGGCGATCCCTGGTCGATGAACTTGTCATCCCTGCTGAAGCGGAGCGGAAGGCAGGGAACCAGTACCCTCTTGTTTCTCCATCTTCATCTAACCTCCAGCGACACGGCGTACTGGATCCCGGTCTTGCCGCATATGCGTCAAACCGGGACGACAAGTCCGGGAAGCAAGTCTGTATCCCGACCTGGTACCGATCGGAATTATGAAGCTCTCTCACCGACATAAGTTAGATCGCAACTTCTAAGCCGGACAGCACCGGGTCAAGCCATGGCATGACCGGCACAGGAGATCTTGTCCGCAAGACCTGTCGGCCGCTTCCTGTCTGCGCAACAGGGAAAACCGCTTTCCCGTCACCGCGCCATCCGCCACGAATTCCGTCATTGCAGGGCTCGACCCTGCAATCCATTCCGGTACTTCTCCGCTCGGGACACTTAACCGAACGGCTCCTCGGACCCCGGTTTGTGCAGCATCTCTGGCGCCAGTTAAAATCTTCTTCCAAACAGCAGAAACTGACCGCCCGGAGGTCCGCCGGCGGCCAGCTCTGTGAGGCCCCGCGCGGGTGGGGCCGCGGAAAGGTGTGTTTCTGTCTAGAACCGCAGTTTCAGACCGGCATTGATGGAAACCTGCTCATCCGTATTGTAGCCGGCCTCGAAATAAGTCGGACCGACTTCCAACGCAGCGAAGCCGCGTGCGGTGAAGCCATTGTCATAGGGTGTTTCCAGGTCGGTGCCCATCAGGTTGTAGCCAACAGACTGGCCATCGGCATAGCTGGCCTCGACGCCGTAGCGGATACGCGTGGGGAAGCTGTCGTTTGCCAGGGGGAGATTGTGCGCCATCTGCAACTGCGCACCGATGACATTGCTGAACCGGCCGTCAACATCCAGCTGCGTGCCGCCTGAAAAGTCAAAGTCATGACCCTGCGTCCATGTCCCGAGATAGTTCAACCGGAAGGAGCTCCCGGCGATCGGTCCCTTCACAAGAACCGAAGGTGACAGGAAAATGGACGCATAGTTCGCCGTGTCCGAATCAATCCCTCCGGAGACCCGGTTGTCGGCCATGTCCCGGTCGGTCCTGTTGTAGGCCGCGCCTGCCGTCAGCGATACGTTGAGCCGCGTGGCGATCGTGCTGGCAATACCGCCGAACACGGTGCCGGAATACGTATCGTAGGAGACATCCTCGTCACCGGAAACGCTGCTATAGGCAGCACCGGCAAAGAAGCTGAGCCTTGACCTGTTCACGCCGACGATCGTGCCAACCGAATATCCGGTGTAGCGGGGCGTGTGATCGGCGCCCGTATCCAGATAGCTCACGTCGTCGTCGCCCTGGTCCTGCACCCAGCCGCCGAACACCCGAGCCCACCTGTTTGCCATTGCCTCGGCATCGCCATTGAAGGCGAAATCACCGGCCGGCGGGCGGGCATCGGTGCCATCATCGATGGCATTCTGGATTTGCGAAACCATCGACCAGGCGACCTGGTCCTGCTGGGCATAGCTGTCGAGATCGACCACATACAGCGTGTCGCCGACGACAACGTGGCCGTGCCTTGAGGCGATGCTGAACGGCAGATTTCCATTTGTCGTGTCAAAGCGTATGGCCGCATTCAGCCCGTCGCCGAGATGGAAATCGGTGTATGGCTGGCTGGCGGCACCGATATAGACATCGCCATGGAGGATCGATCCGTCGAGCAGGTAAACGCTGTTCCTGTCACCCGTCGCCAATCCCCCCGATCCGAACGTATTGACATCAATCGAGTATCCGTCGCGGGAAAACACGCGCCCGTAGTTGACGAGCTTGTGTCCGTCGTGCCCGCTAAGCGTAATGCCGTGGGTATTGTCGCCCTGAACGGAGATGCGCCCTGTGTTCACGGTCAGGTCGATTTTCAGATCGGTCGGGACCGTCGTACCGTTCCTGTAGTGCTCTATCCCGTGCGAGTCGTCGTTGAACGCCAGGATCGTGCCGTTGTTGATGATCGTGCCGCTGTTGCCGTTATAGTCGATACCGAACCCTTGCGGCCGGATTTCGATGTAACCGTTGTTGATCAGGGTTGCATGATTTGCCTCGGCCCTGAGCCCGGAAACATCATAGATGCCGTTACTGGGAGTGGTCCCGATCATCAGGATCCTGCCGTTGTTCACAGCCGTGGAATAGATCGAGAAAAAGTCGTCCGCCAGTTCGACTTCATCCGTGTTGGGATCATTGTCATGATCCCAGGTAACACGCGACGCGCCATCCAGATAAATGCCGCGGCTCTGAACCGCGTAGGACGTGATCGTGCCGGTGTTGACGACATAGTGGCCGCCCAACCCGACCGAGGGCGTGTTGGTTACCTCCAGAAACGAATTGATCCTGATACCGGCCGATGCCCCGGCTGTCTGGTAAGGCAGCCCGGTATCCGGGTCGATGTGCGGATTGGTGGGTTGCTGTGGCGTCGCCGTCCAGGTCAGGTAGTCTTCATTGTCTTCCAGAATATCTTCGCTGATGACGATATCGCCGGTATTATAGACCGTGTAGCCGTCTGCGTCGTAGCCGAAGATGGCATTCCCGAAGTAATCGCCGATGCTGATAAATCCGTTGTTGATGATAGTGGCATTATCCGACCCCAACACAAAAATGCCGTCACCATAGCCGAGCGACTGCGGATCAGCGGCGTTTGTGCCCGCGTTGGTACCGGATGTGATAATGCGACCGTTGTTGGTTACGGTCACACCCGTTCTCGAAAAGATCTCCAGGCCGACGGCGTCGGTGATATCGATTTCTGTGCCCTCGGCGAGCGTAACCGAATTCACGTCCAGGGGAATCGTGATTGCACCATTCGCCCGGGAAGAATCGAAAAGCGGATGATCAAGCGAAATGAGGATATCGGTTGCATTGGCCGGGACCGGCAACGCAATTGCCGTCGAACACAATAACGCGCAGGTCAGCGGCAGGAGTCGCTTGTTTGCGAGCGGATTTTTCATCGTCTTTTTTCCTTGTGCTGCGCGGTCTGCGCGCCGGCTACTCGAAGGCCTGGTTGGAGTGAGGCACACGCACCGGGCCTGGCGAGCGGAGCTGGCCGGGTCTCTCTTTGCCGTCTGGCGAACGTGGCTGGATTGATGGAAAAGGAGTGCCCGGGAGCTTGCGGAAAGAAGATGTTCACGCGCCGGAAAACGTGCTCACACGCGCGAATGAAGTAAGGCCTGCTTATGCATCTGCCCGCCTCACGCCTGCCCGCTTGCGAAGATGCGGCCAGAAATCTTGCGTGTGAAATTCCCGATACCCTGGTCAACCCGGACCTACCCCTAAACTGGGCCGCGCGGGTTGGGAGATCGGGCCGCTAAACCCGATTCCGCCGCCGAACAACAGCCGTTTCAGTTCCGGGAGAAGGGATCTCATTGGCTTGGGAAACCGGCCATTTTCCAACGTCCGATTTCCTTATTCATTCCTCCAATTCGAAGTGTTCGGACGAACTGGAGCGGCGGCACGGAGTGCTTTCCGGCGAACAAACGGGATCCGTCGGCAAATTCTGGAGCATGAAACAAGAATTCAGGAGGCGCGAAAAAACGGAGGCAGGGCCGGAATGGTAATTTGCGGGCCGGCCGCAACTCTTCGCAGTCATCGCGAGCGGCTGCCGGGACAGCCTTCCGCAAACGAAGGGCGATGCGCGGCGCGCAAGCGACGTCTGTCCGCGGATGGATTTACTGCATCGATACGAAAGCGCGCCTTCATCATGAGATTTTCCGCCGCCTCCGCCTGCCACCCCGGTTTCGTCAGCAAGCGGTCGGTGCGTCATGACAGCCGGTCACGAAGACGGATCGAGGTCTTGTTCCGCTTCACAATTCCAGGGGTAGCGCGATGAACATTCATTGCCCGCTGGATGGCCGCGACCAGCCGGAAGCTGTCGCCTCCGAACCGTCTGCCGCAAGGAGTTTCCGTTGCAGCGATCTTGAGCAGTTTTCGAAGCTCTTCGACGGACTGGAACTGGAGGGCATACAGCTCAGTCCGGGCAAGTTCGACGGCAGCTTGGTTGTTACCTCCATGGAAGAAGCCTCGATCCACATTTCGCGCTGCGTGCACGCGATGGAAATGCGTATGCGGGTCGGGCCGAAGAGGTTCCTGTTTTGCGTTTGCCTTGAAGATGACAGCAAAGAACTGGTTTTCGGAGCGCGGGACCCCGGTTCTTGGATTTTCCTGTTGCCGCCGGAAGGATGCGCGGCCATGCCGGCACCGCAGGACTGCACGCTTGTCACCATGAGCATTTCAAGCGAAGCCATTCTCGAAAGTCCGTTTCTGGGTCCGGAAACGAGAAACTGGTTCAGCGCGATACGGCAGGAAGGAACGTTTCTCCGATCGAAGCATCTCGCCTCCCGGGTGAAGGAGGATGTCACGCTGGCGCTTTTGGGAGCTGAAAGTGGTTCGGCGATCACGCCCCCAAAGTCGGATCGGTCTGTCTGCCAGGCAATGCTGTCCGGCATCATGTCCGCCTTTTCACTGGAGTGGCTGGTGCATGGCGGCTTCGAAATTGATCGTCGCGCGACGGCCACGGATCGCTACTTCCGGGCACGGCACCTGATCTGCGAGCACGATTTCACGATTGGAGAAGGACTGAATGACGCGCTTTCCGGGCTGGGATCGGCTCGATCAGTCGAGCAGGCATTCTCCAGTCATGTGAAAATGGGACCGCACTCATATGCGCGCGCCATTCGCCTGCACAACACACGGCAAAGATTGCGGGACAAGCGCTACGCCGATGAATCCGTCGGCAACATTGCCGCACAAGAAGGCTTCTGGGACTGCAGCCGGTTTGCACTCTACTACCGCAAGCATTTTGGCGAGCAGCCGTCTCAGACCCGCAAGAAAGCCATGGTCCGGCAGCGCTCTCCGGACTTTGCGTCTGCTTTCAAACGCTTTCGCCACTGATTGATTTGCGAGCGTTTCAGAAGCTGGCCCTGAAGCTCCGGGCCTGATTGCCAATATTAAAATGTGATGCCGTTCTGCATCCCGGTTTTAGGCGAACGGCAGGGCCCGTTGTTCCGTGTGGCCGCAGATCAATACAAAACGCAGACACAAGAGGCGTGCCGGGTTCCGGACTTGCGTTGCGCGTCTACGGGAGCTCCAGGCTGAGTGACCGAGGATCGCCTCACCTGGACCAACTGAGCCAAACTTGAGGCAGCGAATCAAACCGGTCGCCTACGAGCTCCAATTTCCACATTTCTCGTATTTATTACTTGAATTCTTCATCCTTGTTTTTTGAAACGCCCAACTTCTTTTCCATTCGTCCAAAACACGGTCTGCAGTGATGCGGGTCACTTTCGGTTGCTTAAAATTCACCTAAATTGCTTCCAATATAAATCCACCATGTCACAAATCTCATTGTGGAGATGAAGTTTGGACTTGATCAGCAACATCCTGAAACACATCACCGTCAAGAACCGGGTAACAGGGTTGTTGAACCTGCGCGGTGATTGGGCGTTTGAATCTCCCGAGGCGGATGAGGCCGTGTTTCATTGCGTTTTCAAGGGATCCGCCTGTGTCACATTCCGCGACAGGGTCGTCCATCTGCAAGCGGGAGACATGGTCATGTTCACGAAAGGACACGGCCATGTGCTTGGGAGCACACCGAACGCTCCAATGGTCACTTTTGCGGAAAACGACACCCGCGTCCGAATGCACGATGTGCATGCCGGTGAAGTGTGCGAGGTCGTCAAGAGTGCAGACGGTGACGAGACGTCCATCATCTGCGCACGTTTCAACTTCAGCAGCCAGACCGCCAAGGATCTTGTCGAACACTTGTCGGAGCAGGTCGTGCTGCGGGAGCGGACCCACACCAGCTTTTCGGCCCTGGAGCCGGTCTTGCGCGCGGTCGCAGCCGAAGCACATTCCGATGACCCGGGCGCGCTGGCTCAACTCGATGGACTGGTCAATCTGTTGTACATGTCGTTCATGCGCGGCTGGCTGAAGGACTACGCACCGGGAGAATCGGGCTGGATTGCCGGTCTGAAGGACCCCAAGGTCGCAAAAGCTCTTCAGCTGATCCATGCCGACCCCGGAAAAGACTGGCAGGTAACGGACCTTGCCGCAGAGGTTGGAATGTCGCGGTCGAATTTCGCGGCCCGTTTTTCCGAAGTTACCGGCGCCACGCCGGTGCGCTACCTGACCCGCTGGCGCCTGATCATGGCTGCCAATCAGCTCGAAACGGAACCCAACCTCGCAATCGGCTCGATTGCTTTGGCGGTCGGCTATGATTCCGAGCCTTCGTTCTCAACTGCCTTCAAGCGCGAATTCGGCAGCCCTCCGGGGACCTGGCGACGGGCCCGGCTCAATGGCAAATCAAACGTGATAAGAAGCGTCTAGAACGCAACAGCTGCGAGCAGCTGTTTGGCTTGTCCCGGCCGGAAGCATCATTCCAGATAGGCTTTTTCAGGTGTGGAGGCGGGTATGATCTCGTCCAGGATCGCGCCGGCCTCATACCCCAGAAGGTCGACTTCCATCCGTTTCGGGTCTCCGAACGCCCATGCACCGACAATCCTTTGCATGCGCACATATCCGGCATAGTCGATCATCTTGTCCTTGCCGTGGGTGTCGACCGCAAACAGAACCTGACCCGCATCCATCTTGCCGGGCATGACCCGTTGCAGGTAGAGCCGCACGACATTGACCGCACGCACATCCGGGCCGCCGTGACTGACCACGTAGATCCGCTGCCAGTCGCCTTCGGAAAGATCGTCCCGGGCAGCGGTCACCGCCCGGTGAAGCGCTTCCAGTTCCACGCGGGCCGCATCGCGCATGTTTGCGCTCCAGACCGGGCGCATTCGGTTGATCGCGGCTGAGACGTCCGCGCGGGTGAGCGTTTCAGCCGATATCCACTCGTCAATGAACATGTCTGCCATGCCCAGCATCTCGCGCTGTTTCGCGATGGTATCCGCCGGGAGGTCCAGACCATCAATCGCGGAGAGAAACGCTCCGATCTCGGCCCTGATGACGGCAAACTCCGTCTTCATCCGCGCTTTCCCGGCATCGTCCCGCGGCCACGGTGTCACCGCCCCGATGATCCCGAGCAGCACATGGGAGACGGTCTTGAGCTCGTTATATCCCTTGCCATCTCTCGGATAGGTTGTCTCGCCGTCTTGAGTGACAACGGTCACGTCACGCGCAATGAGCATGACCGGTCGTGTCCTCGCCGTCAGCTCCGCCTGGCCGCGGCGCAGGATCGAAAGCATGGCCCGGTCGAAATTGCGCAATGCCTCTTCAGCCTTTTCCCCGTCTGCGGCAGCGACGTCCGTGCCGGTACCGGCAAGAACTGCGGCGGCAAGGAGCGAACCCGCAATCGTGACCCGCAGCGTGTCGAAAACACCCATTTCCCCTCTCCCCGATTTGCCCTTTCCGGCCGCGAAACCGGCGTCTTTCAGCCGCCTCTCACCCCGGCAACATTGACGTAAAGCGCATAGACCGAATGGCTTGCAGCCATGAACAGGCGGCTGTTGGCGCGCCCTCCGAAACACAGGTTCGCGCAGCGTTCCGGCAACACGATACGCCCGATCGGTGTACCGTCCGGTGCAAAGACCATGACACCGTCCAGATCCGCCGATCCCATGCCCCAGCCGCACCACAGGTTGCCTTCCACATCGACGCGGAAACCGTCCGGCGTGCCGGGTCCCGCATCGATCAGAATCCGCTTGCCCGAGATCGATTTGCCGTCCGCCGCGACATCGTATTCGAGGATCTTCCGGGTCGGAACGCCGCGGGATTCAACGATATAAAGCTTGCTCTCATCCGGCGAAAAGGCCAGTCCGTTCGGACCCAGAATGTCGTCGGCGACGATCGATGCCTTGCCTGTCTCCGGGTCCAGCCGGTAAACGTTCTGGCCGAGCTCGGGCTCCGACCGGTGACCTTCATAGTTTCCGAGAATGCCGAAGGGCGGATCGGAAAACCAGACCGACCCGTCCGACTTCACCACGACATCATTGGGAGAATTCAGGCGCTTGCCCTCGAACTTGTCGATCAGGACAGTGATCGTGCCGTCATACTCGGTGCGTGTGACCCTCCGGCCACCATGCTCGCATGTGATCAGGCGTCCCTGCCGGTCCCGGGTCTGGCCGTTGCCGAAATTCGACGGTTCGCGATAGGCGGAAACCGCACCGGTGACCTCGTCCCAGCGCATGATCCTGTTGTTGGGAATGTCGCTCCACAGGAGATAGCGGCCATCGCCAAACCAGACGGGCCCCTCGTTCCAGCGGCAGCCCGTGGCCAGCCTCTCCACACCGGCAAGCGGCAGCTTCAACGCATCGAAACGCGGATCAAGCGAAATGACGGACGGATCGGGGTACCGGGTCGACGGCGTCCAGCCGCCGCTCTGATTGTTGTCGTTTGACATTCTTTCACATAACTCGCGCGAGACAGATGGATAAGCAGGAGCCAGGTGACCGAGCCCGGATTGATTGAACCGGTCAGCGCCTGACTCCCGGGCATTTTGCGCAGGTCTTTGCGCCGCTCGCAACTGTAGGCCTACCTGGCGCAGTCCGGGGCTGCAACGGCACCAGGCCAAATCAGGCGCAGGTGCGGGACGCGACAAACTTGAAGAGGTGCGCTGGCTGATATATTGGTATATGAAATAATGTTTCATATACGGATTAATGGGAGCGAAACGTCATGAAACCGCTGGAAGGGCTCCGTGTCCTGGATTTTGCTCAGTTCCTGGCAGGTCCGATGGCCGCGCTCCGGCTTGCGGACCTTGGAGCGGAGGTGATCAAGATTGAGCGGCCCGGCGTCGGTGACCTGTGCAGATCGCTGGTGATTTCCGATCAGAAAGTCGGTTCCGACAGTCTCCTGTTCCATACGATCAACAGGAACAAGGCGAGCGTTGCCGCCGACCTGAAAAACCCTGAAGATCTGGACAGGATCAAAACCCTTCTGAGTACCTCTGACGTGATGATCCACAATTTCCGGCCCGGCGTGATGGAACGGATCGGGCTTGGCTGGGACGACGTCAGCAAGATCAATCCCGGACTCGTCTATGGTGCCGTCACCGGCTACGGCACGACCGGTCCCTGGATCAAAAAACCCGGGCAGGATCTTCTCGTCCAGTCCCTGAGCGGCATGGCCTGGCTTTCAGGGAACCGCAACGATCCGCCGGTTCCGGCAGGGTTCGCCGTTCTCGACATTACCTGCGGCAATCATCTGGTGCAGGGCATCATGGCGGCCTTGCTCCGGCGCGAAAGAACCGGCCAGGGCGGCCTTGTGGAAGTCGACCTGATGTCCTCGGCGATCGACATGCAGTTCGAGCTCTTCACCGCGTTCCTCAACGGCGACGGCGCCATGTCGGAGCGCAGCGCCATCAGCAACGCAAACGCGTCCGTCGGCGCGCCTTACGGGATCTACGCCTGCAGGGACGGTTACATCGCCATTGCCATGACACCGGTTGCAAAACTGGCGGAACTCCTGGACTGCCCGGACCTGTTGCCACTCGCCGACCCCGCCCTCGCTTTCTCAGAACGGGACGAAATCAAGGGTGTGCTTCGCGACTTTCTCCTGCAGGACGACGTTGGTCACTGGCTGGACAGACTGGAACCTGCCGACATCTGGTGTTCCCGCGTTCTGGACTGGCCGGAGCTGATCGAAACGGAAGGATTTGCGGCCCTTGATGCCGTTCAGACCGTCAAGGCGCCCGACGGTACAGCAATCAGAACAACCCGCTGCCCGATCCGTATGGACGGGCAGGTGATGACGTCGGATGCGGGCGGCCCCGCCCTCGGTGCGGATACCGGGTCTTATCTGGATTAGGAGATTGCCGAAGAACCGGTCCTCTTTTCCGGGGTGAAATTCTCAGGGTGGCGATACTTCACAGTCTGCAGATGCTCGGCATAAAGCGCCAGTTCACCCTTGTTCTTGTAGACCTGATAGGACACCTTCACGAGGCCCATCTCTTCGTATTTGGGACGTTTCTCGAGGTTTGTCCGCACCGTGTAGATGGTATCCCCGATGAAAACCGGCTTGATGAAACGCAGCTTGTCGTAGCCGTAGGAAAACGTGTTGATGTTGTTATGCGCCATCAGCCCGAGGCCGTAACTGAACACCATGGCCCCGGCGACCAGACGACGGTTGAAGACCCCGTCCTCAGACGCGAAAATTTCGTCCGCCACGTAAGGGTGATTGTCCATGACAAGGCTGTTGAACAGCATTGCCTCACCTTCTGAAATGGTCCGGCGGATGGAGCGCCACTTGTCGCCAACCTCAAAATCCTCATAGAGCCAGGTTTCCACGTTGAACAGCTTCGCGTCGTCGTGCTCATCGTCATAGCGCAGGTCACTCATGGCTTTCGTTCCTCCAGAATTGGCGGGTCATCTCGAACGGTTGTCAGCAGGGCGATGGGACATTCGCGCGGGTCACGCTTCCCCGCGCATCTGCACCAGGTAGATGTGCTCGGCAAACAGGACGGTTTCGTCCCGCTGGTTCAGGACCTCGCACTTCTCGAAAACCTGCCCCATGCCGTCCCGTTTCGGGTCCGGAAACTTCCGGTCAATCGTCAGGCGCGTGCGGATCGTGTCGTTGATATGAACCGGCCTGATGAAACGCAGTCGGTCGTAGCCGTAGGAAAAGGCCACGGGATTGATGGCGCTCGCCGTCAATCCGATGCCGATGGAAAACACCATTGTGCCATGGGCGATGCGCTGTCCGAAGTCCTGCCTGGCGCACCACTCGGCATCCATGTGATGCGGGAAGAAGTCACCCGTGTGCCCGGCATGGACGACAAAATCCGTTTCCGTAATCGTTCGGCCGAATGTCTCGCGGACATGCCCGATTTCGTAGTCCTCGTAGTAGATTTCCTCAATGTTCATTGCGGCTTCCTTGCAATCGGCGTGGCAGGTGCAGCGCTGCTTTCGTAGGCGGCTTCGACAAGAGCCATCGTGTACCAGGCATCCTCGACACCGCTGATAAGGTGCTCTTCTTCCCCGGTGGCGACACGCTGCAACTGGCTCATCCGGCTGGTGAAGGCATCCGGAAACCAGCTGCCGTCAAGCTCAATGCTCCGCCAGCCGTCACCTGTGTTGATTTCAAGAATGTCCGGTTCGCCCCTGGGGTAATCGAGATTGACACCGAGCTGCAGGTAAGCAGCGCCCTTTGTCCCGCAGATGCGGAACTCGCACGCCTGGTGTTTGCGGCCGAATGCATGATTGTGGTTGATCGACAGGGCACAGCGGACGGTGTCACCATAGTCCAGGATCGCGGCCGTGCGCGTCTGCGCAATTCTGGACGAGGGATGCCCCATCGACTTGGCATGCACGCCCGACGGATCACCCAGCAGGCCGCGGATGAAATCGAGATAGTGAATGGAGTGCAGGCTGATTTCAACGCGCGGCAGAGGCTCGAGAAACTTCCACAGGCCCCAGGGCGTATCGAGTGCAAGCCAGGCGTCGAAATCCACGATTTCACCGAGGAGCCCCCTGTTCACCGCATCCCGCAAGGCCAGCATCATGGGTGCAAAGCGCAATTGAAAATTGACCGCAGCCAGAAGCTCGCGTTCCCTGCAGATCTTCAGGATCTCGGACGCACCTTCCAGGTCGCTTCCCATGGGCTTCTGAAGCAGGACCGCGGCCCCTTGGGGAAGCATGGAAAGAATGCCCGCATGGGCATCAGGTGGTGTTGCAAGATCGAATATCGCGCCCGCTTGGCCGGTGGCTTCTTCCGGGCTGGAAAATGCCTTTATTCCGTGTGTCTGCGCGACCGCCCGCGCCTTTTCCAGATCCGGGTCGTAGAGGCCCGCGACGGGATATGCGGCATTGGCATAGGCTGGCAGATGTGCGTCCGTCACGATGGAGCCCGCTCCGAAAATGACGATCGGTTTCGGATTGGCCGCTCTTGGCCAGTGCTGTTGCAGATCCTCAAGCATCGCGTTTCCAGAGCCTCTCAACTATTGAGCAGGAAAACCGGCTGTACCGGCTTCCTCGAAGGGTCCTAGTCACCTGAATCTGAAGTTCGCTTCGGAGACTGCCGGAGCAATGATGCGCACTTCAAATTCACCGCATTAGTCCAGGTGGAAAACCTCTTCCATCATGGCCCACCATTCCCCGTCCTTCCGGGTTTCCAGCGGTATCTGGCAGGGCATGCAGACATCCCACCAGCGCTGCGTTTCCGGATCGGCGGCCATTTTCGCAGCGTCGGCCGCAAAGTCCTCGCCGTGATACTCCCAGTAGCCGAAGAGCAGGTTTTCCGGTTCCTTGAGGTAGATGGAAT
Source organism: Roseibium sp. MMSF_3412 (assembly GCF_030733265.1). Lineage (GTDB taxonomy): Bacteria > Pseudomonadota > Alphaproteobacteria > Rhizobiales > Stappiaceae > Roseibium. The sequence continues at coordinate 329,221 of NZ_JASHJI010000003.1, forward strand.
AGTTGCGGATGTTGCAGTCCGAGATCATCTTCAGAACGCCTGGCCAGACATCGGCATGCAGCCGCTTGTATTCGGCGACTTTGTCCGGCTCCAGGCCGATCATCATTCCCATTCTTTGCATGACGCGCTCCTATTGCGGGAATTCGGCATCGAACGTTGCGATCCGGGCCGCAGCCAGCTTGCCCTCGTCCCAGTCGATCCCGAGACCCGGTGTATCGGACGGATAGGCACAGCCAGCCTCCATGCGCATCGACGACGCGGTCAGACTGTCGAGCTGCGGAATGTATTCCAGCCAGGGCGCGTTCGGGATTGCGCAGACAAGACTGACATGAAGCTCCATCAGGAAATGCGGGCAGACCGGGACATTGTGGGCTTCGGCCAGATGCGCAACCTTCATCCAGGGCGTGATGCCGCCGATACGGGCCACATCGACTTGCACGATGGAGGCCGCGCCGCTCACCAGATAGTCCTTGAACTGGCTGAGAGAATAAAGGCTCTCGCCGACAGCAATCGGGACGGAAGTGTGCGCGGCGAGGCGCGCGTGTTCCATCACATCGTCGGCCGGCATCGGCTCCTCAAACCAGCCGATATTGAATTCCTCCAGCACCCTGGCCCGGCGCGTCGCCTCGGCACGCGAGAAGCACTGGTTGGCATCGACCATGATTTCATAGGCATCGCCCACCGCCTCTCGTACGGCCTTCAGGCGCGCGCGGTCCTCGCTCAGATGCGGGCGGCCGATCTTGATCTTGGACCCCGCAAACCCCATCGCCTGGGCGGCAAGCGCGTCATCGACCAGAGCCTGTGTCTCGATGTGAAGCCAGCCACCCTCGGTGGTGTACATCGGCACGTGATCCTTCGCGCCGCCGAGCATCCGCCAAAGCGGCAATCCGGCCCGTTTGCAGCGCAGGTCCCAGAGCGCCGTGTCGATCGCCGCAAGCGCCAGCGACGTGATTGCTCCGACCGCCGTTGCGTGCGTTGAAAACAGGAGATCGCGCCAGATCCGGTCGATCTCCTCGGCCTCCCGCCCGATCAACCGAGGCACCAGGGTATGGCCGAGCAGCGCCATGATGGCCGGTCCGCCCTGGCCGATCGTGTAGCTGTAGCCGCGCCCGGTTACACCGTCGGCGTCGGTGATCTCGACAAATGGCGTTTCCTGGCTGACGAAGCTCTGGATCGCATCGACCCGCTTCACCTTGGGCTTCAGGTCAGCCATGTAAATCCGGATTGTTTTGATCTCGGCCATCTTTTACCTCAGCGACTGCTGGCTGTTCGCATCAAACAAATGACAGCGTGTCAGGTCCAGTTGAAAGCGCAACTCTTCGCCGTCCGAAACAGGGCGTGGATTCAGCATCTTTGCCTGGACTTCCTTGCCGGCGAGCGATCCGAACAGGAGGGTTTCCGTACCCAGCGGTTCGGAAAGATCCACCTTCATGTCGAACTCGGTAAAGCCACCTTCCATCGGCATCGCATGCCCTGCGGGCATGAGATTGTCTGACCGGAACCCGAGTATGACCTCCTGGCCGTTCACGACCTTGCCGGAAAACGGATCGGGCACGGCGATCTGCGGGCCACCCTCAATGGCGATCTCACCGTCCGCGACCCGCCCGGCGAGAAGGTTCATCGGCGGCGAGCCGATAAACGTCGCGACAAAGGTATTGGCAGGCGTCTCGAACACCTCAAGCGGCGTGCCGACCTGTTCGATGTGACCATCGCGCATGATCACGATCCGGTCGGCCAGCGTCATCGCCTCCACCTGATCGTGCGTGACGTAGACGATTGTCGATTTGACCTTCTGGTGCAACTTCTTGATTTCGGTGCGCATTTGCGTCCGCAGCTTCGCATCGAGGTTCGACAGTGGTTCGTCGAAAAGAAACACGTCCGGATGCCGCACGATGGCGCGTCCCATCGCCACCCTTTGACGTTGTCCGCCGGAGAGCGCACCGGGCTTGCGGTCCATGTATTCCGAGAGGCTCAGGATCTGCGCCGCGGCCTCCACGGCCCGGTCGATCTCCTCTTGCGGCCGCTTTGCGATCTTGAGCGAGAAGCCGAGGTTTTCACGCACGGTCATGTGCGGATAAAGGGCGTAGTTCTGAAACACCATCGAGATGTTGCGGTTGCGCGGCGGCAGGTCGTTCACCACCCGCTCGCCGATGGAAATCTCGCCGTCCGAGATGGCTTCCAGACCCGCGATCATCCGGAGTGTCGTCGATTTTCCGCATCCCGAAGGTCCGACCAGCACGACGAACTCGTTGTCGTCGATTTCCAGATCAATGCCGTGAACGACCTGCAACGCGCCGTATTTCTTGACCACCTTCCGCAGGTTAACTTTCGCCATTTTGGTCTTATCCTTTGACGCCGCCGAAGGTCAGGCCGGCAATAAGGTGTTTCTGGACGAGGAAGGTGAGGATCAGCGCCGGTATGATCATCAGCACCGCAAGCGCGCACATCCCTCCCCAGTTGATGGTGAACTCGCTCGTGAAATCCCGAAGGCCGACCGGCATGGTCTTGGAAAAGGTCGACCGGGTCAGCTGGCTGGCGAGCGCGTATTCGTTCCAGCTTGTGAGGAAGGCGAAAATGCCGGCCGATGCGACACCCGCGCGGGCCACCGGAAACTCGACCTTCCAGAACGCCTGCCAGCGCGTGCAGCCGTCGATTTCCGCCGCCTCCGCGAGTTCGACCGGCACCTGGCGGAAGAAACCGTCGATCAGCCAGATCGTGAAGGGCACGTTAAGCGCCACATAGACCAAGATCAGCCCCATATGCGTATCGATCAGCCCCGTCTTGGCCATGACGATGAAGAGAGGCAGGGAGAGCGAAACGCCAGGGACCGCCCGCGTCAGCATCAGGCCGATGAAGATGGACGCCTTGCCCTTGAACCTGAACCGGGCAAAGGCATACCCGCCGGCCATGCCGACCAGGATCGCGATCAGTGTCGAAGTGACCGAAATGATCAGCGAGTTGGTGAAATACTGAAGCACCGGCACGCCGCCTTCGCCGACGGCGCCGAACATGGCGCGGTAATTGTCGAGGTTGAGGTCGCCCGGCACCCAGACCGGCGGTTTTGCCATGATCTCGACGGTCGGACGGAACGAGTTGAGGACCACCCACAGGCCCGGCACGCAGATGATGGCCATTGCAATGAACAGCGTTACGAAGTGCAGCACCTTCAGGAGGCGGGCCCGTATCCGGTATTGAAGATTTTCATTCATGTCTCAGCCCGCCATGCCAAGTTCGCTCCGCGCAGCGTTCAGCTTGCGGAAGAAGTAGATGGTGAAGAAGATCGCGAGAAAGATCGAGATGTAGCCCATCGCGTTTGCGTAGCCCATCTTGGCATCGACATAACCGGTCCTGCCGATCAGCGTCCAAAGCAGCTCGGTCCGGCGCGCGGGACCGCCATTCGTCATGATCTGGACGATGTCATAGGCGCGCGCGACATCGAGCGAACGGATCGCCAGCGCGATATAGATGAACGGCATGATGTAGGGCAGCGTAATGTGCCGGAAGCTTTGCCAGGGCGTACAGCCATCGACCTTCGCCGCCTCGATCGGGTCCCGAGGCACCGCGAACAGGCCGGCCAGGATCAGGATCGCGAACACCGATGTCGACGACCACATTTCGGCAACCAGGATCGAGAAGAAGGCGAGTTGCCCGTCAACCAGCCAGGGAATCGCGACGTTGGAGAGCCCGAGCGACTGCAGGGCATTGTTCACCAGGCCGACATTGTCGTTGAAGATGAACTTGAACTGGAACCCGACAAGGATCGGCGAGAACATCATCGGGAACATCATGACGGTGCGCAGGGTGCGCTGGCCATACGTGACCTTGTTGACCAGCAGCGCCAGGCCGAGACCCATCAGCATTTCAAGGTTGAGCGCAATTGTCAGCAGGAGGATCGTTCTTCCGAAGGCAGCCCAGAAATGCGCGCTCTCAATCGCCTTTTCATAGTTATAGGTGCCGATCCACTTGTAGAGCGTTTCGGGGCGCGTCAGCCGGTACGGCGTAAAACTTGAATAGAGCGACAGCAGCAGCGGGATCAGCACCACTGCCGAAAGGATGATGATCGCGGGCAGCAGCAGAACGAACCAGGGCGGTGGCCGGAAGCGTGACATTGCTTGCGTCCTTGAAAACGGGAAATTTCAGTGGAACCGTGATGCCGGGCCGCGCCCGGAAAGGGACCGGGGAACGTATCCCCCGGTCAATCGGCGGCACCGTCAGTAGACGCCGTTTTCCTGCATCATCTCGTCCACGGCTTCAGAGGCATCGCTCAACGCGTCGTCGATCGACTTGTCGCCAAGGATCGCGGCCTGAAGCTCGGGATAGATGAGGTTGGTCGCTTCGATCCAGTATGGCGTCTGTGGCGCCGGGAACGCATGCGAGGCGGCCGCCTGGAAAGCCTTGAGCACTTCGGTCCGGTAGGCGTCGCCTTCAGCCGAGGAGACAACATGGCCCCAGACGGCCGTCCGGGTCGGCAACGGACCGGCGGAGCTTTCCAGCTTCTGGCTGTCCTCGTTTGTCAACCAGGCAACCAGGGACGCCGCGGCTTCCTTGTTGTCGCAGGATTCCGTGACAGAAAAACCATGGTGCCCGGACCAGCCGGTGCGAACCCCGGCGGTGCCCGCAGGCTGCACCTTGACGCCGACATTGCCGGCGGCCTTGGAGGAGTCCTCTCCGTTGAAGAACCCGGCCCAGCCCGGCCAGTCCAGGTTCAGGGCAATCGTTCCGGACGCAAAGCCCTGACCGAGATCGTCCCAGAGATAGGAGGTCGTACCGGGAGGAACGGCGCCGGCCTCGTAAAGGTCGACGAACCACTTCAGCGCGCGTTTGCCGGCGTCTGAATTGAACGCAGGCGACCAATCGTCGTTGAAAAGCTGCCCGCCCTCGGCGATCACCAATTCGTAAAAGCGGCCGACGATGGCCTCGTCCTTGCCGGCATATTGCGTGCCGTAGAAATTCGGAGCGTCGGTGAAGAAGATCGCCTGTTCCTTGTACTCGTCCCAGGTGTCGGGCGGAGCCAGATCACGGCCGGTCTTCGCCTTGTAGGCGGCCTTGTTGTCGTCGTCCTCGTAGACGGATTTCAGGTAATAGAGCGCCGATACATCAAACTGCGCGCGCGGCAGCATGACCAGTGCGTCGCCGATCTTGGAGGCAGCGATATTCGACGGGACATACTCCGCGATGAAGTCGGCAGTGAGAAACGGCGTCAGGTCCGTGTAGAGGCTCGGATACTGGGACGCGAAGGAAGAGTGGTTGGAACCAACACACCAGCCGAGCGTGCCCGCGGCCAGGTCGGACTTGAATTCCTTGTCGAGTTCAAAGTGGTTTTTCTTCGAAATGACATCGACCTTCGCGCCGGTCTTTTCTTCCCATTCGCCGATACGGGCGTAAAGCGCTTCGTATTGCTGGCCACCGATCAACTTGGCCTGGAGTGTCACGCCGTCGAACTCACCGGCAGCAGCATTGCCGGCAACGGCCACCAGCGCGGTCGCGCATAGCAGCGATTTCAATCTCTGATTACCCATCTGTTCCTCCCGTTAATCGGCGAAGGTCAGCCCTGCGCTTCGCGTCAACAATTCATATATAAACTTGACTTTTATATTTAGTCAACGATTATCTGGAGAACGGGAGGACCCTCACCATGCTGTTCGATACACATCTGCACCTCATCTACCGGGACCGGCTGGATTATCCCTGGCTGAGCGATGTCGAGGCGCTGAACCGGGACAGCCGGTTCGACACCTATTCCCGCGACGCTGCGCGGCTCGGGATCGAGGGTTGCCTGCACATGGAAGTCGACGTTGCCGAGCCGCTGATCGAAGACGAAACCCGGATGATCGAAGAACTGATGGCCGAGCCGGAAAGCCTGTTGCGCGGCGCCATTTCCTCATGCCGGCCTGAGCACACGGATTTTCCGGCCTTTCTGGAGCGTGCTGCTAGCAATCCGAGCGTCAAGGGACTGCGGCGCGTTCTTCACGTCGTTCCTGACGAGACAAGCACGACGGCGACCTTCCGGGACAACATCAGGCGCATGGCGGGAACGGGATTGACGTTTGATCTGTGCGTCTTCCCCCGGCAACACAACCTCGCCCTCGAACTTGTCGATCATTGCCCCGATGTTCAGTTCGTTCTCGATCACTGCGGCGTCCCCGATGTCGCCGCGCAGTCCTTCGACCCCTGGCGCGAAGGCATAAAGGCACTTTCACAAAGACCGAACGTGGCCGCCAAGATTTCAGGGGTCATTGCCTATGGCGACCCGCAGTCGTGGACGCTTGAAGACATCAGACCCTATGTCGATGAAACCGCGGCGGCGTTCGGCTCGGACCGGATTGTCTGGGGATCCGACAGCCCTGTCTGCAATCTCGGAGGCGGTCTCGCGATCTGGGTGGCTGCCACCCATAATCTGACCGCAAGATGGTCCGATGACGAAAGGAACGCGCTTTACCGCAACAACGCTTGCAGGCTGTGGCACCTCTGAGGCACACAGTTCCTGTCTGCCTTATTGAATGCGAAACAAGGGGTGCCCGGTGTCGGAGAAAGTCAAGGACAACAAGGAAAGCGGCGAAGCCGACCCGAACCTGAAATACAGCGCGCCCGCTTTGTCGAAGGGGCTCGACATTCTGGAACTCCTGGCCGAGCAGTCGCAGGGGCTCAAGAAAGCGGAAATCGCCCAGGCGCTCAACCGTTCCATAAGCGAGATCTATCGCATGCTGGCGGTTCTGCAGAGCCGCGGCTACGTGATGCTTGACAGCACCAGCGAACGCTACTCCCTGACCATGCGCATGTTCGAGCTGTCCCATCGGTTTCCGCCGACGAAACGCCTGACGGCGGTGGCTGGCGAAATCATGGAAGAAACGGCGATCAGACTGAATCAGTCCGTGCACCTGGCGATCCTCAACGGCAGCGAGATTCTTGTCATTGCGCAGGTCGATCCGCCGGGGAACAACATCACCTCCGTGCGTCTCGGAGCCCGTGTGCCGATGGTGTTCACCTCGTCCGGCGCCTGCCTGAGTTATCAGATGACACGCGAAAGACGGGCGCAGTTGTGCTCGAAAAATCCGAATTTCACGGAAGAGGCGCTGGAGGTCTTTGAAGACACGGTGCGGCAGGCCGCCGAAACAGGTGTTTGCCAGAGCCCGTCCGCAATCATTCAGGGCGTCCACAACGTCTCCGTTCCCATCATCGGGTTTGGCGGAGAGGTCGCTGCCTCGCTGACGGTGCCCTTTGTCAGGCGGCTCATCAAGTCCAGCGATCCGGACATCGACGCGTGCAAGAAGGTGCTGATTGATGCCGGCACGGAAATCTCGAAAAAGATCGGTGCCGGAGCAGCCGTCTGAATTGAGTTTGGAAGAAACAGGAAAGACAAGAGCATGACCGGCGCGATCGCCCTCAAAGGAATGACCTGGTCGGACCCCCGCGGTTACGATCCGCTGATCGCGGCAACCACCGAGTTCGAGGCCGCAAATCCCGGCGTCTCGATCACCTGGGACAAGAGATCGCTGCAGGGTTTTGAAAGCACGCCTGTCGATGAACTTGCTGCCGAATACGATCTCATGATCATCGATCACCCTCATGTGGGAGCTGCGGCGCGGGAGGGCTGTCTGCTGGCGCTCGACGCATGCATACCGGAAGAAGACCTGACCGCGATTGCCAATGAAACGGTCGGCAAGAGCTACGCGAGTTACACGATAGACGGCCACCAATGGGCCCTGCCCGTGGATGCCGCCACGCAGGTGCAGGCGCATCGCCCGGACCTCGGCGGGCGGGCTCAGACCTGGGCGGATGTGAAGGAGGCGGCACGCGGCGGCGCGGTCATCCTGCCCATGCGGCCGCCGCATTGCCTCATGTGCGTCTATACGCTTGCCGCCAATGTCGGCCACCCCTGCGGATCGGACCGGGAGCGTCTGCTGCCGGGCGACATCGCCGAAGCCGTCTTTTCCGAACTGAAGGCCGTGACCGACCATATCGATCCGGACTGCTTCGAGATGGATCCGATCGCCGCTATGGACAGGCTGGCGCAAGACGGATCGTTGCGGCTGGCCCCGCTCACCTATCTCTACAAGGGCTACGCGAACGCAGGCTATCGTTCGCATCGCCTCGCCTTTACCGACATTCCGGTGCTCGGGCCTTTCGGGCCGGTCGGTTCCGCGCTCGGCGGAACCGGTCTCGCCATCTCCAGCCGGACCGCACATCCGGACATCTGCAGCCGGTTCGTCGCATGGGTTGCGGGCGCGGACTGCCAGTCCGGCATTTATGCGCAGGCAAACGGTCAGCCCGGCAATGCGGTTGCCTGGGCAAGCGCGGAGGTGAACGAGCCTGTTCTCAATGCCTACTGGAACACCAGGCTGACGCATGAGGCTGCCTGGCTGAGACCGCGCCATGACGGTTACATGGCCTTCCAGCAGGAAGGTTCGGAGATCGTCAATGCGGCCTTGACGGGCAAAACCGCTATCGATGACGCGATCAAGGCACTCGACGCGGCCTTCGCTTCCAGTTTCCAGGAGGATGGCTGACATGAGCAGCGCACCGCTTAAAGGCCTGAAGGTCGTCGATTTCAGCCAGTTCCTGGCCGGTCCCTATGCCACTCTGCGTCTTGCCGATCTGGGTGCGGACGTGATCAAGATCGAGCGCAGCGGCAAGGGCGATCTCTCCCGCTATCTTTACGTCTCGGATGTTCTCATCGACGGGGAGAGCACGATCTTCCACGCCATAAACCGGGGAAAGCGCTCCCTCGCACTTGATCTCAAGTCGGAAGCAGAACGGCAGAAGGTCTGGGAACTGATCGACGGCGCAGATGTGGTCGTGCAGAATTTCCGGCCCGGCGTCATCGAGCGGCTGGGTTTCGGCCCGAAGGAGGTCAGGCAACGGAACCCGCGCATCGTTTACGGCTCTGTCTCGGGCTACGGTGCCGACAATGACTGGGCTGCCCTGCCCGGTCAGGATCTGCTCGCGCAGGCACGCAGCGGCGTCATGTGGCTCACGGGCGCCGAACAGCACGGCCCGGTCGCCATCGGCCTTCCCGTCGCCGACGTCCTGGCCGGCGCGGCCCTTGCGCAGGGGATCCTGGCGCTTCTGGTCCGGCGCGGGATCACCGGTGAAGGCGGCGTTGTCGAAACCAGCCTGATCGAGGCGATCACCGATCTGCAGTTCGAACTCCTGTCCACCTTCCTGAATGACGGGCGGCAGATCCCGACCCGGCCGCGAAACAATCCTGCCCATGCCTATCTCGCCGCACCTTACGGCGTCTACCAGACAGCCGACGGCTATCTGGCGATTGCCATGAACGATCTCCATGACCTCTTTCATTGTCTTGAAATTGGGGCATCTCTTGAAGGTCTCGACCCGTTCCAGGATCGCGACATCATTGCCCGCATGCTTGCAGATCAACTCGCTTCGAGACCGACCGGAGCGTGGCTGAACAGAATGGACCAGGCGGGTCTGTGGGCCGCGCCCGTCATGGACTGGCACGGACTGGTCAACTCGGGAATTCTCCAGGAACTGGGCATGGTCGGCGAGACGCAACGCGGCAACAGGAGCTTCAACACGCTGTTGTCGCCCTTGCGGATTGACGGAGCCCGCCCTTCTGCGGCAGGCGCCGCTCCCTACCTGAGCGAAGAGCCGATCTCCTGGAGTTGACGGTCCCGCCAAGTCGCTGCCATCCCAGCAGGCCGGCGCGACGCGAGCCTTGACACAACGCGCCCCGATATCAGTATCTAGTGATCTTTCGCCAGCCGAAAGGTTGCCAGATCATGCGGGTCATCATTGTCAGACACGATCCGGCACCAACCTGAACTCGGAATTGATCACACCCTCATCTGCGCGCTCGGAAAGACCCTTGTTGAAATGAAGAAAAACGGAAAATCCGGGGAGAAGCCGTCCGGCAAAACGGGCGCAGCGCCAAAGGGTGCGCAGGTGAGCCTGACGCAAAATCCACACCAGGTGAGCGAGAAGCGGGAAAAGAAGCTGGAACTTGCCATCGGACGGGAAGTCCGCGAGCACCGCAAGCAACTCGGCATCACGGTTGCCGATCTTGCCTCGGCGACAGGCCTGTCGGTGGGCATGTTGTCGAAGCTCGAAAACGGCATGATTTCGCCGTCGCTCTCCACGCTGCAGTCGGTCTCCGGCGCGTTGGGTATCCCGATCACCGATCTCTTCAAGCGCTACGAAGAACCGCGCAATGCCGTCTTCGTCAAATCGGGAGAAGGTGTTGAGATCGAACGCAGGGGCACAAGGGCCGGGCATCAGTACAATCTTCTGGGACACATCGAGAGCAACACCAGTGGGGTCATCGTCGAGCCCTACGTGATCAGCCTGACGGAAGAATCGGATGTGTTTCCGACCTTCCAGCACCTGGGCACCGAACTGATCTACATGCTTCAGGGCAAGGTCATCTACCGTCACGGAGACGCGACCTACGAAATGGAGGCAGGCGACAGCCTCTTCTTTGACGCAGATGCACCGCATGGGCCCGAGGTTCTTGTCGATCTGCCGATCCGCTATTTGTCCGTCATTTCCTATCCGCAAAAATCCGCGTGAAAGGGATCGCGCCGGAACCCGGCTACAAATAAATTATTCCTTTCAGGAAAAATTTTTTCTTGATAGTTGAATCGCTCCCGATCGCCTGATAACGTCCGTGCGAATTCGAAACGGAGGTTATGCGCGCAATGTGCGGCATTGTTGGATTGTTTCTGAAAGACAAGACGCTCGAGCCGGAGCTGGGGCGGCTCCTGTCGGAAATGCTCGTCACGATGACAGGACGCGGACCGGACAGCGCCGGGATCGCCATCTATACGCATGGCACCGATGACCTGGGCAAGATAACCGTCCAGTCCCAGGACCCCAACACCGATTTCGCGGCGCTTGACGCAGACCTTTCGGAAGCGCTCGGAACAGAAGTCGACGTCAAGGTGAAATCCACACATGCCGTGATTTCACTTCCCGAAAACATGGTGTCCGAGGCACGTGCCACGGTGCAAGAGCTTCGGCCCGGCATCACGGTGATGAGTGCCGGCTCGAAGGTCGAAATCTTCAAAGAGGTCGGCCTGCCGAAAGATGTCGCCGCCCGTTTCGATATTGCGCAAATGGCGGGAAGCCACGGCATCGGCCACACCCGCATGGCGACGGAATCGGCGGTTACCACGAACGGCGCGCACCCGTTCTCCACCGGCCCCGACCAGTGTCTGGTGCACAACGGCTCGCTTTCCAATCACAACAATCTCCGCCGCGAACTCATCCGCGCGGGACAGACCTTCGAGACTGAAAACGACAGTGAGGTTGCAGCCGCCTACCTGTCGCACAAGCTCGACCGCGGCAGTTCGCTCGGCGAAGCGCTGGAAAGCGGCCTCAGCGATCTGGACGGGTTTTACACATTCGTGGTCGGCACGCAGTCCGGCTTCGGCGTTGTCCGCGATCCGATCGCCTGCAAACCCGCAGTGATGGCGGAAACCGACCGGTATGTGGCCTTCGGGTCCGAATACTGCGCCCTTGCCGACCTGCCGGGCATCGAGACAGCAAGGATCTGGGAACCCGAACCGGCAACCGTCTATTTCTGGGAGCATTGAACGTGCAAACCTTCGATCTGTCTGTCCAGCCGCTTCGCGAGCTCAACCAGGCCCTGCACGAAATCGGCGACGGCAGCAACGAAACGTCGTTTGAAGTCCTGAACCCGCGCGGCAGCCATGCGGTTGCCGTCGGCATCGACGCGCCGGTCGATGTCGATGTGCGCGGCAGCGTCGGTTACTACTGCGCCGGCATGAATTCCGAGGCCACCGTGACCGTCCATGGCAACGCCGGACCGGGCGTGGCCGAGAACATGATGTCCGGAACCGTGATCATCAAGGGCGACGCCAGCCAGTATGCCGGCGCGACCGGTCACGGCGGCCTTCTCGTCATTGAAGGCAACGCCTCCTCGCGTTGCGGCATCTCCATGAAGGGCATCGATATCGTGGTGAAGGGCGACATCGGGCACATGTCCGCGTTCATGGCCCAGGCCGGCAATCTGGTCGTCCTCGGCAATGCCGGCGACGCACTTGGGGATTCACTTTATGAGGCCACTCTCTTTGTGCGCGGCTCCGTTAAAAGCCTGGGTGCGGACTGCATCGCCAAGGACATGCGGCCGGAACACATCGAACTCCTGAGCGGCCTGCTCGAAAAGGCGGGCGTCAACGACGTGAAAGCGGAAGAATTCACCCGCTACGGTTCCGCCCGCCAGCTCTACAATTTCGACATCGACAACGCGGACGCGTATTGAGGGCCAGAAATGTCAACGAACAATCCGACCACGACACCGCGCCCGTCCGCAACATTTGACGACTACACCCTGTCGGAAATCCGCCGCGCGGCGGCAACCGGGATCTATGATATTCGCGGCGGCGGTGCGAAGCGCAAGGTTCCGCATTTCGACGATCTGCTCTTCCTGGGCGCGTCCATGTCGCGCTATCCGCTCGAAGGATACCGGGAAACCTGCAACACCAACGTCGTGCTCGGGTCCCGTTTCGCGAAAAAACCGATCGAACTGAAGATCCCGATTACCATTGCGGGCATGAGCTTCGGCTCCCTCTCCGGTCCGGCAAAGGAAGCCCTTGGCCGCGGCGCAACGCTTGCCGGAACCTCCACGACGACCGGCGACGGCGGCATGACCGAGGAAGAGCGCGGGCATTCCGAACTGCTCGTCTACCAGTACCTGCCGTCAAGATACGGAATGAATCCGCGCGATCTCAGACGCGCGGACGCGATCGAGGTCGTCGTTGGCCAGGGCGCGAAGCCGGGCGGCGGCGGCATGCTTCTGGGGCAGAAAATCTCCGACCGCGTTGCCGAGATGCGAACGCTTCCCAAGGGGATCGACCAGCGCTCGGCCTGCCGGCATCCGGACTGGACGGGCCCGGACGACCTGGAGATCAAGATCCACGAATTGCGCGAAATCACCGACTGGCAAAAGCCGATCTACGTCAAGATCGGTGGTGCGCGGCCGTACTACGACACGGCTCTTGCGGTGAAGGCCGGGGCGGATGTTGTCGTTCTCGACGGCATGCAGGGCGGGACGGCGGCCACCCAGGAAGTTTTCATCGAACATGTCGGCCAGCCGACGCTTGCCTGTATCCGTCCGGCGGTTCAGGCGCTTCAGGATCTCGGCATGCACCGGGAGGTTCAGCTGGTCATTTCCGGTGGCATCCGCAACGGGGCGGATGTGGCCAAGGCGCTCGCACTCGGCGCGGACGCGGTTTCCATTGGCTCCGCTGCGCTGGTCGCCATTGGCGACAACGATCCGCGCTGGGAAGAAGACTATCAGAAGCTCGGCACGACAGCCGGCGCCTATGACGACTGGCACGAGGGCCAGGACCCGGCAGGCATCTCCACCCAGGATCCCGATCTCATGAAGCGGGTCGATCCGGTTGCCGCGGGACGGAGGCTTGCCAATTATCTGAAAGTGATGACCCTGGAGACCCAGACGATCGCGCGCGCCTGCGGCAAGAACCACGTTCATAACCTGGAGCCGGAGGATCTGTGCGCGCTGACGATTGAATCGGCGGCAATGGCGGGCGTACCGCTGGCCGGAACCGACTGGATCCCGGGCAAGAAGACCTTCTAGGGTCAGGGACCATAAGAAAATACACCTTTCCAATCGGGAACGAGGAGTATCCATGAGCATCGATCTATCGCAGTTTGCCAGGGAGAAGGGGGTCAAGTACTTCATGATCTCCTTTACCGATCTCTTCGGCTACCAGCGCGCCAAGCTGGTTCCCGCTGCCGCCATAGCGGACATGCAGGCGGAAGGCGCCGGCTTCGCGGGTTTCGCAACCTGGCTGGACATGACCCCGGCGAATTCGGACCTGTTCGCGATCCCCGATGCGTCCTCGGTCATCCAGCTGCCCTGGAAGAAGGACGTCGCCTGGGTCGCGGCGGATTGCGTCATGGACGATGCGGAGGTCGAACAGGCCCCGCGCAACACGCTCAAGCGGCTGGTCGCAAGAGCCGGAACACAGGGCCTCAGGGTCAAGACCGGTGTCGAGGCCGAGTACTTTCTGATTTTGCCCGACGGATCGGAGATTTCCGATCCGCTCGATACGGCGGAAAAACCCTGTTACGACCAGCAGGCCGTCATGCGCCGATACGACGTCATTTCCGAAATCTGTGATTACATGCTGGAACTCGGGTGGGGCCCCTACCAGAACGATCACGAAGACGCCAACGGCCAGTTCGAGATGAACTGGGAATTCGACGACGCATTGCGCACGGCCGACAAGCATTCCTTCTTCAAGTTCATGGTAAAATCGGTCGCCGAAAAACACGGGCTTCGCGCGACCTTCATGCCCAAGCCGTTCAAGCACCTGACCGGCAACGGTTGCCATTGCCACGTCTCGGTCTGGAACGAGGCCGGGACGGAGAACGCCTTTGCCGATGAGACCATGGAACTCGGCCTTTCCGCTGACGGGTTGCATTTCCTCGGCGGCATCATGGCCCATGCGGAAAGCCTTGCCGCGATCACCAACCCGGTGGTGAATTCCTACAAGCGGATCAATGCGCCGCGCACCACGTCCGGCGCGACTTGGGCGCCGAACACGATCACATGGACCGGTAACAACCGCACCCACATGGTCCGCGTTCCGGGGCCTGGACGCTTTGAACTGCGCCTGCCGGATGGAGCAACCAATCCCTACCTGCTCCAGGCTGTCGTGATCGCGGCCGGTCTCAACGGACTGGAAAACAGGTCGGACCCGGGCAAGCGATACGACATCGACATGTATGCGGAAGGGCATCTGGTCAAGGATGCGCCGCGCCTGCCGCTGAACCTGCTCGACGCGTTGCGCGCCTATGACAGCGATGCGGTCCTGAAGGCCGCCATGGGTGAGGACTTCTCCGCAGCCTATCTGAAGCTGAAGAAAAACGAGTGGAATGCCTACGCATCGCATCTGACGGAGTGGGAGCGGCAGAACACACTCGATATCTGAGCGATACCAGACGGCTCCGGCGCTTTCCTGTCGCGCTGAAGCCGGCTGGCCTCACCCCGGGGATTTCACTTCGCTGATGAATTCGCTTGCTGCCTGCTTGCGGCGGTCGCGCGGCGTCATGCCGAGAGTCGTCCGGAATGCTTGTCCGAAATGGCTCTGGTTCGTGAACCCTGTGGCGAGCGCCACTTCCATGAAACTCAGCCGGGTTTTCCGGACAAGTTCGTCTGCCTTCTTCAGCCTCAGCTGCATGTAGACCTGCATGATCG
This sequence comes from Roseibium sp. MMSF_3412, assembly GCF_030733265.1. Lineage (GTDB taxonomy): Bacteria > Pseudomonadota > Alphaproteobacteria > Rhizobiales > Stappiaceae > Roseibium. The sequence goes on from NZ_JASHJI010000003.1 coordinate 344,429, forward strand.
GGCGGCCGAACTGCTCATCGAACCGGCGCTGCAACTGTCGCACTCCACTGCCGCTGAGCATCGCAATCTGTTCGAGAGACAACGGATCCGCGATATGCGTTTCCATTAATTCCACGGCAGCATCGACGCTCGCATGAAACGATTGCCTGCTATCTGCGAATTCAAGGCGCTGCGGGTCTTCCGCGCTTCGAATACCGGTGTGAATGAACCAGTCGCTGACGGACCGGGCAAGCTCTGCACCGTGATCAGAGCGGATGATGGCGTGCATCATGTCCAGCGGCGCGACCCCGCCTGCGCAGGTGTAGCGGTCCCGGTCGATCACGAACAGCCTGCGTTCCATCAGGAAGCGGTCATTCAGGGCCTGCAGCTCCTCGAAATATTCCCAATGCACCGTGAAGCGCCGGTTCTCCATTACACCGGCCTTCGCAAGATAAACGGCTCCGCCTGAGATCCCGCCGAGCGGAACGCCGCGTACGTTGAGCGCTCGCAGATGCGAAAAAATCATGCCGCTGGCCTGGGCCAGCGGGTCGCCACCTGCGACCACAAAAAGAACGTCGAAGTCGACGGCAGCTTTTGCCATTGGCTCGGTCTCAAAGGCACCGCCACAGGACGACGCGATCCAGCCGCCATCCTCGGAATACAGACGCGTGCGGTAGAGATTGCTGCCGCTCAGGAGATTTGCCGCCCGCAAGGGTTCTATCGCGGATGTCGCCGACATGAGCGCAAACCCCTCGATCAGGACAAATCCGACAGTTTTCTCTGACCCGGCAGTCATCCTCTATCCCTTCGGCCGCACTTCGCAATGTCATGGTTACAACAGAATATGTCACATTTTGAAGATTTTGTTTCTCGCATTCCGGCACACTTCGCAACAGAGAAAGCGAGGAAGCGGTGTCCTATTCAGGTTTCAGGGTCATTCGGGAGGCGCTGACGGGCCACAAGGGCTGGAAACCGGCCTGGCGCGACGCGAGCCCGCAATCCGGCTATGACATCGTCATTGTCGGCGGCGGCGGGCATGGTCTTGCAACGGCGCACTACCTTGCCAAGGTCTACAAGAAAACCCGCATTGCCGTCGTGGAAAAGGGCTGGATCGGTGGCGGCAATGTCGGCCGGAACACCACCATCATTCGCGCCAACTACCTGCTGCCGGGCAACGAACGCTTCTACAAGTTCTCGCTGGACCTCTGGGAGGGACTGGAACAGGACCTCAACTACAATGCCATGGTCAGCCAGCGCGGGATCATTAACCTGTTTCACACCGACGGGCAGCGCGATGCGTACCGGCGGCGCGGCAACGCCATGATCCTGCACGGAACCGATGCGGAACTCCTGGACGCGGACGCGGTCCGGCGCGAAGCACCGTTCCTGGACTTCGAAAATGCCCGGTTTCCCATCAAGGGCGCACTGATGCACCGCGGCGGCGGCACGGTTCGGCACGACGCGGTCGCCTGGGGTTATGCACGCTCCGCTGACCGGCACGGGGTGGATATCATCCAGAACTGCGAAGTCACGGGTTTCAGGATCGACGACGGCAAAGTGACGGGACTGGACACCACGCGCGGCTTTATCGGGGCGAAAAAGGTAGGTGTCGCGGTCGCCGGGTCCTCAGGCCGCGTCATGGCCCGGGCCGGACTGCGCCTTCCGATCGAAAGCCATGTGCTGCAGGCCTTTGTTTCAGAGGGTTTGAAGCCCCTGATCCCCGGCGTGATCACCTTTGGCGCAGGCCATTTCTATGTCAGCCAGTCCGACAAGGGCGGCCTTGTCTTCGGCGGCGATATCGACGGTTACAACTCCTATGCCCAGCGGGGGAACCTTCCCGTTGTCGAGGATGTATGCGAGGGCGGCATGGCGATCATGCCGATGATCGGGCGTGTGCGCCTGCTGCGCCAGTGGGGCGGCATCATGGACATGTCCATGGACGGGTCTCCGATCATCGACCAAACACCGGTAGAAGGTCTCTATTTCAATGGCGGCTGGTGTTACGGCGGCTTCAAGGCAACACCCGCCTCCGGCTTCACCTTTGCGCATCTTCTGGCGACGGACCAGCCGCACGAATGCGCGACAGCGTTCCGTTTTGACCGGTTCGAAACGGGCCTGATGATCGATGAAAAGGGGGTCGGCGCGCAGCCGAACCTCCACTGAGGGAAGGAAACCTGACGTGATCACGGAAACCGCACGCGTGTTGATCGAAACCTGGCGTCTGGGGTTTGTCGCCACCGCCGATGCCGGCGGACAGGTGAACCTGTCACCGAAGGGCACGTTCATTGTGGTCGATGAAGAAACGCTCGCCTTTGCCGAAATGCGGTCTCCGAACACGGTGCGCAACATTCAGGTCCGGCCCGAAGTCGAAATCAACTTCGTCGACATCCTGTCGCGGAAAGGCGTTCGCCTGCGCGGAAAGGCGCGCCTGGAAAACCGGGGATCAGCGACCTTCGATCGTTTGCTTCCGGATTTCGCGGCGCTCTGGCCGGATCTGACCGAAATGTTCAACGCCGCCGTTGTGATCGAAATCTCCGCCTGCAAGCCGCTTATGTCGCCGGTTTATGAACAAGGCGCTTCAGAAGCAGAACTGAGAGCTCTGTGGAAGCAGAAAATTCAGGACCTTCCCGCATGATCATTCCCCATCCGCTTCTTGGCCCGAGAGACGCAGAGGAATTCGTCTATCTCGGAGATGCCTCGCTTCTGGACCGGCCGGACTGGCAGGAGGAAAACGCGGACGCCGCCTTCTTCACCTATCAGTATCTGCGCGACAATCCCGCCGGAACACATCGTGAGCTCTGGTTCCACGAACAGGGCGACCGATCCTGGCTTGTCGTTACGCGGGACACCACGACACATGACATTCTGACTGTCGAATTCGCCAGCGACGTTGCATTGGCAAAGGCAGGCAGCCGATGAGCCAGATTAATCGCCTTGAAAACGGAAAGCTGGACCGGTCGGCAACACTTTCCTTCCGGTTTGACGGCCGGACATATACCGGCTTCAAGGGCGACACCCTCGCCTCGGCCTTGCTGGCAAACAATGTCAAACTCGTCGGCAGAAGCTTCAAGTATCACCGCCCGCGCGGCATTCTGGCCAGCGGATCGGAGGAACCCAACGCGATCGTGGAGCTTCGCGAGGGTGCTCGCCGGGAACCCAACACACGGGCAACGACCGCTGAGCTGTATGAGGGCCTCGTCGCGAAGAGCCAGAACAGGTGGCCCTCGCTCGCTTTCGATGTGATGGGCATCAACGATCTTTTCTCAAGCTTTCTGACGGCGGGCTTTTACTACAAGACCTTCATGTGGCCGAAGGCGTTCTGGGAAAAGCTGTATGAACCGGTCATCCGGCGCGCCGCCGGCCTTGGCGCTGCCAGTGGTGAGGCGGACCCGGACAATTACGACAAGGGCGCTCTGCACTGTGACCTTCTGATTGTCGGGGCGGGACCTGCCGGCCTGGCCGCCGCCCTGACAGCAGGGCGCTCCGGGGCGCGCGTGATACTCGCGGACGAGGACTTCGAATTTGGCGGCCGTCTGAACGCCGAAACCTTTGAACTCGGCGGGCAGTCTTCATCCGGATGGCTGAAGGCAGCACTGGCGGAACTGCAGGGCCTCCAGAACGTCCGCCTGATGAAACGGACCACCGTTTACGGCGCATTCGATCACGGCATTTCCGGCGCTCTGGAGCGGGTCGGCGATCATCTGGCCAATCCGGACGCGGCTCTTCCCCGGCAGATCCTCTGGCGGATCTATGCGAGGCAGATAGTTCTTTGCGCGGGCGCGACCGAGCGCCCGATCGCGTTTGAAAACAACGACCGGCCCGGCATCATGCTCGCCGGGGCCATCAGGGCCTATGCCAACCGATGGGCGGTTGCCGCAGACCCGCGAACCGCGATTTTCACCAACAATGACGACGGTCACCGGACGGCGCTCGATCTGATCTCAAAAGGCCTCGACGTTGCCGCCGTCGTCGATATCCGGCCCGACGCGCCGAAGTTCGGCGACTATGAAGTGCTGGCCGGGGCGAAAGTGATCGACACCTCGGGGCGGCGCGCCTTGTCCGATATCACCATCCGCCTTGCGGACGGAACCGCACGGACGCTCGCCTGCGGGGCTCTTGGCGTCTCGGGCGGCTGGAACCCGAACGTTTCCCTGACGTCGCACAAACGCGGCCGCCCGGTCTGGAACCCGGATATTGCAGCATTCGCCCCCCCGGAAACGCTCCCTGGCGGAATGCAGGTCGCAGGCGCTGCCAATGCCGCGTTCACAACCGCAAGCGCCTTTCGCGAGGGCGCGGAGGCATCCGCCAAGGCGCTCAGCGAACTGGGACTCAAAACCGCCGGCTTGGACATCCCCGAATGCGCGGACGACGCGGTCTCCGTCTCCCCTTTCTGGCACACCGGGGAAGGCAAGGGGCGGGCCTGGATCGATTTTCAGAACGACGTGACGGTCAAGGACATCCGCCTGTCTCATCAGGAGGGCTTCCGGTCGGTTGAGCACCTGAAACGCTACACCACGCTCGGTATGGCGACCGATCAGGGCAAGACGGCGAATGTCGCCGGCCTTGCTCTCATGGCCGAACTGACCGGCAAGACCATTGAGGAAACCGGCACGACCATCTTCCGCCCGCCTTATACGCCCGTCGCCATCGGTGCTCTGGCGGGCCGCTCCAGAGGAAAAGACTTCCGGCCGGTGCGCACCACACCAAGTCACGGCTGGGCGACTGAACAGGGAGCTGTCTTCACGGAAGCGGGCCTGTGGCTTCGGGCGCAATGGTTTCCGCGTGAGGGCGAAACCCACTGGCGCGAAAGCGTTGACCGGGAAGTGCTGGCGGTGCGCGGGTCTGTCGGCGTCTGCGATGTCACAACGCTGGGCAAGGTGGATGTTCAGGGCCGCGATGCGGCCACCTTCCTGAACAAGGTCTATTGCAACGGTTTCGCAAAACTGCCGGTCGGCAAGGTGCGCTACGGGCTGATGTTGCGCGAGGACGGTCTCGCGATGGACGACGGCACGGCGGCGCGTCTCGCCGAGGATCATTTCGTCGTCACCACGACGACAGCGAACGCGGTCAGCGTCTACCGACACATGGAATTTGTGCGGCAGTGCCTGTGCCCGCAACTTGATGTCCAGTTGATCTCCACCACAGAGGCCTGGGCCCAATATGCCGTCGCCGGCCCGAATTCCCGGAACCTGCTTGCCAGGATTGTCGATACTGATTTCGACATTTCCAACGAGGCCTTTCCGTTCATGGCCTGCGCGGAACTCACAATCTGCGGTGGCGTGCGGGCGCGCCTGTTCCGGATCTCTTTTTCCGGCGAACTGGCCTATGAAATTGCCGTGCCCGCCCGCTACGGCGACAGCCTCATGCGGGTTCTTATGGAAGCCGGCGAAGAGTTCGACGTCACTCCCTACGGCACCGAGGCTCTCGGCGTGTTGCGGATCGAAAAGGGTCACGCAACGGCCAATGAACTCAACGGTCAGACTGCGGCTGCACATCTTGGGCTGGGCCGCATGGTGTCGCAGAAAAAGGACAGCATCGGTACTGTCCTTTCAAGGCGCGATGGCCTGTCCGCGGAAACCGGCCTGCGCCTTGTAGGTCTGATCGCGCCCGACCGAGAGACGGCAATTCCGGCCGGGGCGCATCTTTTCAACGAGGGCGAACAGCACCTTCCTGGCACCGATCAGGGTTGGGTGACTTCGGCCTGTTACTCGCCGCATGTCGAAAAACCGATTGCGCTTGCATTCCTCGAACGAGGCGACGCGCGCCATGGTGAAGACATCGTCGTCGCGAATCCGATTGAAGGCCAGACAGCCAGGGCCCGGGTCGTAAGCCCGCACTTTATCGATCCGGAAGGAGAACGTCTGCGTGCCTGACTATCGCCTGACCCAATCCGTGCCCGGCGCTGAAACCGGCGAGACCGGCTTCGCCCTCAAGAACTTCAGGCTGGACGTGGTTCCCGGCCTGGCCCTGGCATCCGTTGCCGCGAGAACCGGCAGGGAAGACGACGTTGCCGCGCGCCTTTCAGATGTCCTGGAAGCAGATCTGCCGCTTGCGGGCGCGTTGTGCCAGGGGCCTGAACATACCGCCTTCTGGACCGGAAGCGACCAGTGGATGATCGTTGCCGATCACGAATCCCATGAGCATCTTGCAGCGGAACTGAAATCGGTGCTTGGCGACAGTGCATCGGTGAGCGAACAGAATGACGGCTGGATCTGTCTGGACGTGACCGGCCCGGATCTTCCCCGTGTCTTTGAACGGCTGATACACGCGGACACCGCCGCGCTCAAAACGGGGGCCGCGCTCAGAACCGTCATCGAACATATCGGCTGTTTCATTCTTTGCCTGGAAACGGACCGGCGCTACCGGCTCCTTGCGGGGCGGTCCTATGGCAGGTCGCTGTTTCATGCCCTTAGCGAAGGGCTCCGCTCAACCGTTGCGCTGCAGGCCTGACCGAAATCTGACCCGATCAATAGCCATTGACGGCGCAGCGCGGCATGCACGGGGCCGGCCGCGCCCTTCATCGTTCATGTGTCCCGGGAACGGGTGCGCAGGGAATGTTGGAATTGACGGCGGTAACTTGATAAAAGCAGACAGCTTGTTTCACCGAGCGGTTTTCCCGAATAGGCAAATGATGTGCATTGCAGCCTGAACACTGCGACGCACCGATGGAGGAGCACTGAAGAAGATGCGTGTACTTGTGACCGGTGCAGCCGGCATGGTGGGCCGGAAACTTGTGTCCAGACTTGCCGAAAATCCGGACCTGTTCGGGGCAGAGATTGAGGGCCTGACGCTCGCCGATGTCGTTGAACCGCCGGTTCCCGCATCGCTCCAGGCTGTTACGGCAACGCGGACCGTGGACCTTTCCCGGCAGGAAGACGCTGTGTCGCTGATCAAGGGCAGGCCGGATCTCGTCTTCCACCTGGCCGCCATCGTTTCGGGCGAGGCGGAAGTTGAATTCGACAAGGGCTATGCCATCAACCTGGATGGTACGCGGTACCTGTTTGAAGCCATTCGCGCCGAAGGCGGCCGCGAGCCCTACTGTCCGCGTTTCGTCTTTGCCTCTTCGATTGCCGTCTTCGGCGAGCCGTTTCCGGAGAAGATCGGCGACGACTTTTTCACCACGCCGCTGACGAGCTACGGCACGCAAAAGGCGATCTGCGAACTGCTCCTGGCCGACTATTCCCGCAAGGGTTTCCTGGACGGGATCGGCATCCGCCTGCCGACGATCTGCATCCGGCCCGGAAAACCGAACAAGGCGGCTTCCGGCTTTTTCTCCAATATCCTGCGCGAGCCTCTTGTCGGCCAGGAAGCTGTTCTTCCCGTGGAAGAGGACGTCCGGCACTGGTTCGCCAGTCCGCGCGCCGCCGTCGGCTTTTGCGCGCACGCGGCCTCTCTTGACACTTCCGAGCTGGGCGCGCGGCGCAACCTGACCATGCCGGGCCTCTCGGCGCTTGTCGGCGAACAGATCGAGGCCCTGCGCCGTGTTGCCGGAGCGAAAGCCGCAGACCTCATCCGCAGGGAGCCAAATCCGGACATCAGGAAAATCGTCGCAGGCTGGCCAAGAAACTTCGATGCCAGCCGGGCGGCAGGCCTCGGCTTCGTCGCCGAAACGAATTTCGACGACATCATCAGAATTCACATTGAAGACGAATTGGAAGGCGTAACCCCATGACCGATACTTCAACGCGCACCGTCGGCAGGATCGCCCTTGTAACGGGCGGCGGCACCGGCGTCGGCAAGGCTGTCGCAAAGGGTCTCAGCGCCGCAGACTGGCACGTTGTCATCACCGGCCGGCGCGATCAGGTTCTCGCCGCAGCGGCGGAAGAGCTGGAGCGCGAGACCGGAAACAAGGTGTCCTGGATGACATGCGATGTCGGCGATCCCGGATCGGTCAGTGCTCTGTTTGAGAAGCTCCGCGCCGAATTCGGGCGGCTGGATCTTCTCGTCAACAATGCAGGCATTGGAAATTCCCCCGTTCCGCTGGAAGAAATCAGCTTCGAGGAATGGAGCAACGTCGTCGCGGCAAACCTGACAGGCGCATTCCTGTGCACGCAACAGGCGTTCAGGCTGATGAAGGCGCAGGACCCGCGCGGCGGACGCATCATCAACAACGGCTCGATTTCAGCGACAACGCCCCGGCCGAATTCAGCGCCTTACACCTCGACAAAACACGCCATTACCGGATTGACCAAGTCGACATCGCTCGACGGGCGGGCGTTCGACATCGCCTGTGGCCAGATCGATATCGGCAACGCGGCCAGTGACATGACCGCGAAAATGAGCGGCGGCGTCCCCCAGGCAAACGGTGAACTGGCACCGGAACCGACCATGGACCCGGCACACGTCGCCGATGCAGTGGTCTACATGGCCAGCCTGCCGCTCGACGCCAATGTGCTCACCCTGACGGTGATGGCGACGAACATGCCCTTTGTGGGGCGGGGGTAAACAAAAAGGCCGCCGGAACAGATCCGGCGGCGATTGACATCAGCTCTTGGCCGCATCCGGCAGCAAGTCAGCCGGAAGGTTCTGATAGCACACCGGCCGCAGCCAGCGGCGGATCGCCATGGTGCCGACGGAAGTCGCACCGAAGTTGGTCGACGCCGGATAAGGGCCGCCGTGAACCATGGCTTCGGCAACCTCGACACCCGTCGGAAAGCCGTTCGCCAGGATGCGGCCTGCACGGCGTTCCAGGATCGGCATGAGCGATTTTGCCAGCGCCGCATCGCTTTCTTCCATTTGCAGAGTGGCTGTCAGCTGGCCCTCGAAACTGCGTGCGACAGACCGCATTTCCGCGTCATCGGCAACGGTGACGATCACACCGGCAGGTCCGAACACTTCTTCCTGAAGGTCGCGGTTTCCGACAAAGGTTTCTGCACTGGCGCGATAGACGGCAGGCGTTGCTCCCCGGTTGTCGCTGACGGAACTCAGCAGCGTTTCGACACCGGCAACGGCACCAATGCGGCCCTGCCCGTCACGGCAGGCGCCCGCGATCCCGTCGGTCAGCATCGTCTGCGCACCAACGGCCTCAAGCGCCTTGACGGCGCTGCCTGCAAAATTGTCGGCCTGCTCTCCGGCATGAACGACAACAATGCCCGGATTGGTGCAGAACTGACCAACCCCCATTGTGAGAGAACCGGCCCAGCCTTCTCCGATCGCCTCTGCGCGCGCCGCCATGGCCCCCGGCAGAAGGAACACCGGATTGACGCTGCCGAGTTCGCCGAAAAACGGAATCGGTTCCGGCCGGGCGGCGCAGAGATCGAAAAGTGCGCGTCCGCCCCTGAGTGAACCGGTAAAGCCGACCGCCTTGATGAGCGGATGCTGGACGACGCCCTGTCCAAGGGCGAGTGTCGTTCCCTGCAGGAAGCCGAAGGTTCCGGACGGGAGACCGCATGCTTTCACCGCGGCGTCGATGGCCTGGGCAACCAGCTCACCCGTACCGGGGTGGGCCGGGTGTCCCTTGACGACGATCGGACAGCCTGCCGCGAAGGCCGATGCCGTATCACCGCCTGCCGTTGAGAACGCCAGGGGAAAGTTGGATGCGCCGAAAACGGCGACCGGACCGATCGGCCGCTGCACCAGGAAAAGCTCCGGACGTGGCAGGGGTGCACGGTCCGGCAGCGCACTGTCGTGACGCCGGTCCAGATAGTCGCCCTTCAGGATCGTTTCCGCGAACAGGCGCAGCTGCCCGGTCGTGCGGCCGCGCTCTCCTTCAAGACGGGCTGCGGGCAGTGCGGTTTCCTGTCCGCCAATCTCGGTGAGTTCCGCCCCCCGCGCCTCGATTTCGTCCGCGATCTTGTTCAGAAAGGCAGCTCTTTCCTGATCGCTCGTGGTGCTGAAAACCCCGAATGCCTCATCCGCAGCGCGGCATGCGCGGTCAACGTCGTCAACGGACGCCTCGGAAAAACTGTTTGGAGCACCGTCAGCCGGCTGCGACTGAAACGTCGCTTCGCCTGAGACCCATTCCCCATTGATGAGATTCTTGCCCGTTAGCATCCCGCTTGTTCCTTAGATTAGATTGCGTTTTGACAGATTGCGCATGAGTGCGCTTGTCCCGAACGTCCATTCCGGGCACTCGGTCGAGAGCCGGACGGTGTTGCGCAACGTACCGAGTTGCGCGCATGAAATGCTGACGATATCGCCGAGCTTGTGCGTGAAGCCTTCACCGGGAGCGTCACGATCCTCGGTCGGTGCGAACAGCGTCCCCAGAAACAGCATGAAGCCGTCGGGATACTGATGGTGCCGTCCACGCGTCTGACCGACAAGGTCCAGGGGATCCCGGCTAATCTCCGTCATGGTGGAGTGACCGGACAATTCGAACCCGTCGGTCCCCGACACGGTCAGGTCCAGTTCAAGCCGGCGCACATCGTCAATCGAGAAGGAAGTGTCGAAAAGCCTGATCGCGGGACCGATCGACGTGGACGCATTGTTGTCCTTGGCCTTGCCCAGCAAGAGCGCGGACCGGCCCTCCACGTCCCGAAGATTGACATCATTTCCAAGCGTCGCCCCCTTGACCGTCCCGGAACTGTCGACGGCGAGCACAACTTCCGGCTCCGGATTGTTCCAGCTGGACACCGGATGCAGTCCGACCGAAGCGCCGTAACCGACGGCGGAAGTGGGCTGTGACTTCGTGAAAACCTCCGCATCCGGTCCGATTCCGACTTCCAGATACTGCGACCAGACATCCTCGGCGATCAGGGCGTCCTTGAGCTGAGCCGCTTTCTCCGACCCGGGCGTGACGGATCTGAGGCTGTCGCCGATGATGGCCGAACAGCGTTCGCGGATCTTCTCGGCCTTTGCCGGATCGCCCTTCGCCTGCTCCTCGATCACGCGCTCGAGCATCGAAAATGCGAAAGTGACACCACAGGCCTTGATCGCCTGAAGGTCTGCAGGCGCAAGCAGCCAGGGCCGCGCCGGATTGGGGCTCTCAATCGAATTGGCGGCAATTTCGTCAACCGTGCCGATGGCGACGCCATCGGCATCCGCGGCCCATCCCGCAGGATCCTCAAGCTCAAGCAGGTCGCGCATGGTCGGCACGGCTGCGCAGGTAATGTCGATCAGGGTGTCGCCGCGCAAGACGCAAAGACTGGGACCGGACAGGTCCGGCCGCCAGACCCGGAATACGAAAATCCCGTCGCCCGGCAGGTTCAGTTGAGAGGTCATGATGATATCGTGTCCACTTCTGCAGGATGGCTGAAGCTGTTTAACCAGACGCCCAGCGCATCGATCAAGGGGCTTTTTTGCGAATTCAGATCGCTGAGGATGCTGAGATGGTGCGCACCGCGCACAACAAGATGTCCCGCGCCGGCGCTTTCAGCCATGGCCAGGGACTGCCGTTTGAACTCGTCTGTCTCATCGCCGCCGACAACGCACAGGAGGGGCGTGCCGGTCGACGCACCGATCAGGCTGTGCGACCGGATCTCCCCGTCGGTCAGCCCGATTTCGTCCTGCAGGAAAGACTTGGCGACGGGCGCAAGGTCATAGACCCCGCTGATGCCGACAACGCCAGCCAGCCGGTCGCTCAGTCCGGTCTTGAGCGCCGCGCTCACCGCCAGATGCGCGCCGGCGGAGTGGCCGATCAGCAGGAACCGGGTGTCATCGGAAAAGAGCGTTGCAAGCCGCCCGAGAGCGGCGACCGCGTCGCCGACAAGGTCATCCAGGCGGAATTCGGGCATCAGGCGATATTCGACATTCGCGCATCTGTTTCCGAGGCTGGACAGGCCGGTCAGCACGCAGCGATGATCTTCCGCGCACAGGCTGCGCCAGTAACCGCCGTGAAGGAAAACCGGCACAACGGCACTTTGAACCGGGCCGCACTCCGTCGTTTCAAGCCACTGTCTGTCATGCGTTCCATAGGCAACGCGTTCAAAGGAAAGCGACCGCTCGACGGTCCGGCTCGCACTGTCTCGCCACCGAAGCCAGTCATCGAAATCCTCCAGAACATCGGAGAACCGGAATTGCGGGTTCCACAAGCTGCGCTCGTTCATATCGTTCATTCAGGTTTCTCCGAGTGCGAACAAAGAAGATCCGCCGCCCTGACCAGCTCGGAACGCAGCTCGTTTCCTGCCTCCTCCCGGGTACCGGGCAACAGGACGCCCACGATGCAAAGCCGGTCTTGACGGTCCGAGACACTGGAGATCACGGCACGCTGCGCCGCCACGGCCTCGAACTGATGTGCAAGGGAAACTTCCGCAAGCCGGTCGGCATCAAAGGACGCTGGCGTCAGGAGACTGTAGTGCCGCTGCGGTGACACGAAGGTGATGCCCCGTCCGCTGGAAAACGGACCGATTGCGCATGCTCCATCGCTCAGAACCCCGAGGAAGGCGGTCAGCCGGGTCGATTGCCGCAGCTGAATGAGGACAGGCTCGGCAACAAGTGCGAACTCGCCGAACCCGAGCGCGGACAATCCGGCCGCCAGCGTCGAGGGACCGCGCAGATAAACGCCTTCGGTCGACCGGCTCAGGAGACCTTCGCTTTCGGCGATCGCAACGGCTCTGTACCCTGACGTCGTTGCCAGCCCCACCGCGCGCGCAAGCGGAAGTGGCCCGGAAACAATCTTCTCAAGCGGCTTTTCAACCAGCCCTTCAAAGGTGTCGATCGCCTTGTCATAAGGCGTCCCGGTCTTATCCATGTCGAGACCCCTGCTTGTTCTCACCGTCCGACCGCAATCCGCGCAGGCTCGGACCCTGGGACAGGATTGCCGTTCCGGGCAAATCCCAACCGACATGCCGTTCGGCCCAGGTATCGGCGCGCACGCTCGCGGTTTCCATACCACGCGGAAGAACGATGGGAACCGGCACTTCCACCCGTCTCGGTACGGATTTTCCCGAAAGGATATCCAGCGCGACCTCGACAACCCTCGCCCCCATCGCCGCCGGGTAGTCCAGCGCGACAAAGGGAACCTTGTGATAGAGGGCAAGCTTGTACATCTGGTTCAGATCGCCGCCGGTATGGGCCGGAACGGGAAGCTCGTTTTCGATAAAGAACTTCAATGATCCAACACCCTGGAGCCCGCTGTCGCACCAGATGCCGTCCGGAGCAGCACTCCCCTGGTCGAACAGGCGTTGAACGGCCTTGCGCCCGCCCTCTTCGGTCCAGTCGGTATAGGTGACCGCCTCGATCCGAATGCCCGGAAACTCGGAGAATCCGGAAAAGGCGGCGGACTGACGCCGCATCGCCGGACTGGCTCCCTCAAGGCCGGACAACATCCAGATCCGCCCGGCTCCTTTCAACCTTTCCGCCAGCCACAGGGCACTGATGCGCCCGATGCGACGGTCAGAGGCCGTCACGAAAGAAACCAGCGAAGACGGATCGCGCGGGCGGCGGTCAACGGCGACGACCGGAACACCGGAATCGGCGACATCCTTCAGCTTCCGATCCAGCAGAGGCGAATGGGCATTGGTCGTGCTGACAAGAAGCAGGTCAATTCCGCTTTCGACCAACTCGTCGATCTGGTCCACCTGTGTCCCGGCATCGTCGCCGGCCTCCCGCACAAGAAAAGCGTCGATCCGGTCCGCATGCAGCCGTTCCGCATAGCGCATGCTTTCAAACATTGCCCTGCGCCATTCATTGGAAAGCGATGCATTTGCAAAGCCGATGCGAAACGGAGCGGCCCTCTTGTAGGCATCCGTGGCCACTGTTTCGAACAGGCGGGCATCCCATTCGGAGATGGCGTGATGGAGATCGGCCGACGACCTGTCGAGTGGCAGCGCTGCGGTGCTGCGCGGCAGGGCCGTGTCGACAGCCTCGAGCGGCACAAAGGCAAGGCCGGCAGCCTTCGGGCCGAGCCTGAGCGAGCCGTGATCGACCCTCTCGAGCCAACCCCGGAGTGTCAGCGCTCGCAGAAGTCCGAACCCTGTCGACCGGCTCATGCCGACTTCCTGCAGGATCTCATGCGTTGGCCTTGGGTTGTTCCGGTGATCGAAACATCCCAGGATCCGCGCGATTCGGATGAGGTTGGATCTTGGAATTTCGCCGGTCGGCACGGTTGCGTCCTCAACCTCGTTTCAACGTCGTGACCGCCGCATGTAAACAGCCGCCGCCAGCAAGATCAAACTTCCCTTGATCACGAGCTGCAACTCGATCGACAGGCCAAGGATGACAACGATATTGAACAACGAGACAAGCACGAGCGTGGCCAGGAGCACACCCGGGACACTTCCCTTGCCGCCGCTGAGCGCTGCGCCACCGATCACGGCCGCCGCGATGCTGTCGAGTTCGTAGCCGCGCCCGGTCCAGTTGTCGACGATCCCGACATATCCGACCAGAACCAGACCGGCCAAACCCGCGAGAACACCCGACATCATGAAGGCACTGACGACGAGCAGCCGGGTCGGAGCCCCGGTCATGTAGGCCGCATCGGGATTGTCGCCATAGAGTTTCAGACGCCGGCCGTAAACCGTATGTTCGAGCAGCCAGTGCGCGGCAATGGCAACAAGGCCCAGCAGGATCAGCGCGACGGGAAGCCCGAACAGGTCACCGGTCGCAAGCCACCGGAACGTGTCCGGCAATGTGCCGCCCGGGGCTCCGCCCGTATAGGCAAACCGGATGCCTTGCAGCACGATCATCGTGGCAAGCGTTGCCAGAAAAGGTGTCACGCCGCGATAGGCCACAAGATACCCGTTGATGCCGCCAATAAGCGCACCGAGCAGGATGCCGACCGCAAAGATCACGACGGTGTTGTCGTTCAGTCCGATGGAAAGAACCGCCACCGTTGCCATGATGGAGGCGACCGACAGATCCAGCCCGCGCACGATGATGACAATCATCTGTCCGATCACGACAAATCCGAGCGGCGCGGCCTGAAGCAGTATATCGCTCAGGTTCGCCGGGCTCAGGAACCTTGGCGACAAGGCGGTTGTGATCGCCCAGATGACGACCAGGAACCCGGCGAGCAGAAGCAGCTCCCGGTTCTGCTGCGCCCGGACCGTGCCGCTGTTTTTTCCGAAAAGGGCGATCATGCTCATTTGCTCTTTCTCCCAACGAAGATGGAGACGGCGGCAATGATGATCAGACCCTCCGCGATCCACTGGTAGAAGCTGGAAACGTTCATGAAATTCAGAACATTGGCGAGCAGCGCCAGGACGATGACGGCAAGCAGCGTTCCAAGTACGCCGCCGCGGCCACCGGCCAGAAGCGTCCCGCCGACGATGACCGGCGTGATCGATTTCAGGTCGAAGCCGACACCGGCTCTCGGGTCTCCGACGCCGAAACGGCCGCAGATATAGATGGCCGTGACCGCCGCCAGAAATCCGGACAACGCATAGACAATCAGCTTGGTCGACTTGACCGGAACGCCGGAGATCGATGCCGCCTGTTCATTATCGCCGATGGCATAGATCCTGAGACCAAGCCGGGTTTTCCAGAGCAGGAACCCGGCCAGAAGATAGAGAAACAGCGTGAAGATCGTGCCGTAGGGGATCATGCCGATACGCCCGTAGACCAGGTCCTCGAAGAACAGGGGAACCGAGCCCGTCGGCTGGCGCGTGATCAGCAGAGCCAGGCCTGACAGGATGGTCGAGGTTCCCAGGGTCACGATCAGCGGATGAATGCCGACGAAGGTGACGATCCCGCCATTCACTGCGCCGATGAAGACCCCGAGGCTGAGAACAACAGCGATTGCCGCCGCGAAACTGGCAGGGTCTTCCCCCGCAATCGAGGCAAAAACAACCGTCAGCAGGCCGAGCGCTCCGGCATAGGACAGGTCGATCCCGCCGGACAGAATGACAACAGTCTGCGCGAGGGCGACCAGCGCCAGGGCGACCATCTGGTCCTGCACATTGGCGAAATTGAGTGGCGTGGCGAACCGGTCAGAGCTGTACATCCCGGCCAGGACGACAAGACCGATAAGAGCAAGCACGACCAGATGCACCGGCTGTGCACGCGTCATGCGCAATACATCATCCATTGGAGGCTACTCCGTGGTGGCTTGAGGTCTCGGCAGCCGCGACGCTCATGATCGCCTCTTCCGAAATCTCCTGGGACATCAATTCGGCGGCCAGCTCCCCGTCCCGCATGACGAAGACCCTGTCGCAAAGCCCGACGATCTCGATGAGTTCGGATGAGATGGCGAGGATCGCCATGCCTTCGTCGGCCAGGTGCCGGAGCATCTTGTAGATCTCCGACTTGGCACCGACATCGACACCGCGCGTCGGTTCATCGAGAATGAGCACCTTGGGCCGGTTTTCCAGGAGACGCGCGATCAGAACCTTCTGCTGATTGCCGCCCGAAAGCGCGGAAATCGGCAGACCGACATTGTCGACCACGACACCGAAGCGGTCTTTCATGACGCGCGCCCGGGCCTCTTCATGGCCGATGGCGACACGTGCCGGGTGAACCCCGTGTCCGGGCGTTGTCGCCGCAAAGTTGCGCGCGACGGAACTGTTGAGGAACAGACCGTCATCCTTCCGGCTTTCGGTAAGCATGAGAATGCCGGCGTCGATGCTGTTGGACGGGGAGCGATAGTCCAGCGGCTCGCCTTCGATCAGGACGGTCCCGCTTACCGCTTCCGCGCCATAGATGGCAAGTGCAAGCTCCGTCCGGCCGGACCCCACAAGGCCGGCCAGCCCCAGAATTTCGCCCGCTTTCACCTCGAAGCTGACCGGAGGCACGCCGTCGGCAACAACAAGGTCCCTGACCGCCAGCATGGGAATCCCTGCTTCGGCGCCATGCGGCTTTTCCGGAAAGAGATTGCCCAGTTCACGCCCGACCATCGCCGCAATGACCGTGTCATGCGAGTAGTCGGCAACCGGTCCCTGGGAGGTGACCACCCCGTCCTTGATCACCGTGATATCGGTGCAGATCTCGAAGATCTCGTCCAGACGGTGCGACACGTAGACAATGCCCAGGCCCCTTGCGCGCAACTCGTTGATGATTTTGAAGAGATGCCGGGTTTCGTTTTGCGACAAAACCGCCGTCGGCTCGTCCAGAATCAGGACCCTGGCATCTGATCGAAGCGCCTTTGCGATTTCGACCATCTGTTTGTCCGCGACACTCAATTCGTCGACGAGGGATCTGGCGGGCAAATGAATGCCGAGTTTGTCCAGCAGAGCCTCCGTTCGGGAAACCAGCGCTTTCCGGTCGATCAGGCCAAATCGGGTCAGCGGTTCGGCATCGAGAAAGATGTTTTCCGCGACGCTCAGCGCCCCGATCGTGGAGAACTCCTGGTGCACGACGGCAATTCCTGCGTCGAGGCTCGCCCTCGGGCTCGACCAGTCCTCCTGGTTTCCGTTGAATTCGACATGCCCGGATGTCGGATGATAAAGGCCCGTCAACAGCTTGATGAGGGTTGACTTTCCCGCGCCGTTCTCGCCGCAAAGCGCCACGGACGCGCCCGCGTGAACCTCGAATTCAATTCCTTTCAGAACGTCGTTCGGCCCGAACGACTTTGACAGCGCGCGCGCGGCCAGTACCGGCTCAGACATGGCTGGTTCTCCTCCCCGATCGTCCGTTTCCGGGCGGCCGAAGCCGCCCCGATTTCCGTTCCCGGGCGGCCTGGGCCGCCCGGTGCGGAGACTATTTCGGATAGGTTGCTGTGAAGGTTGCCGGGTCGTAGTCCGCGCCGACACCCGACGACATGATGACCGATCCCGGCTTGTCCATGAGCGCATAGTCGGCTGTGAAGACATCGGCCTTCACCGATGGAGTTTCGTGACCCTCCGAGACGACCACCTGCTGGTTCACCTCGATCCGGCGTGGAATGCCCTTGCCGTCAAGCACGTCGAACAGGACTTCGAACCCTTCTGCACCCATCGCAGGCGGGTAATCGATACCGATCATCGGGACGTCGTTCTGAACCGAAAGCTGATACATCGCGTTGAAATCGCCGCCGGTGTGCGGCGGGATCTTTCCGGCTTCGTATCCCGCTGCGAGGAACGCCTCGATGGAACCGGAACCCTGCAGCCCGCTGTCTGCCCACACGCCTGCAATCTCGTCACCGTATTTCTGGATCAGCGCCGACATGATGGTCTTGCCGTTTGCGGGCGACCAGGATGTGTACTGCGTTTCCAGAACCTCGATCCCGGGGAACTGGTTGAACACTTCCATCGCCGCCTTGATCCGGTTCTCGGCAGGCGAGGCACCGGCCAGCCCTCCAAGCATGACAACCTTGCCTTCACCGCCAAGCTTTTCCGCAAGCCACTGGGCGGAGATGCGACCCAGCGCCTGGTCCGATGCCGTAACGAAGGTGATGTAGTTTTCATCGGACGAGACCTGGCGGTCGACCAGAACCACCGGAATGCCCTGGCGCTTGGCCCGGCGCACCGCGGGGTCCAGCGCCTCGGCCGTCGCCGGGCTGATCAGCAGGATGTCGACGCCCTGGGCGATCAGATCCTGCACATCGGCTGCCTGTTTGGACGGATCGTCATTCGCATCCGTTATGATGAAACGCTCGATCTTGTCGGCGTGCCGCTCGGCAGCAGCTTCAATGCCGTGAAGCATGGCAACACGCCATGGATTTGAAATGGACGCATTGGAGAACCCGATGACATAGGGCCCTTCCTTCTTGAATTCCGCGGCATCGAAAATGTCCACGGACCCCGGGTTCCAAAGGAACGTTCTCGGGACGCCGTCATAATCGGCCAGTGCCGCACTTGCGGACAGGCAAAGGGATGCGGCCGCGGCCACAATCGTTCTGATACGCATTTTCTCCTCCGTAATAATGCGTTCGTGGATAAGGATTTTCTGGTGCTTTTATTCGGCTGCCTGGATCAGGCCCGGTGCGTTTTGATCGCTGCGGCGCGGATCTTTCCAGGCGACGCCGTCCTTCATGATCAGGGCCAGGTTGTCCTGCTTCTGAAGCAATGAAACGTCCTGCACCACGTCACCGCGCACAAGCAGCAGGTCCGCCAGATAGCCTTCCTTGACGAGGCCCAGTTCATCGCTTCTGCCCATGAGTTCGGCACCGACATGCGTGGCGCAGCGCAGCGCTTCGACAGGCGAATAGCCGAAATAACGGACGAAATGCTCGATATCGCGGGCGTTCTGCCCCATCGGAGTGACGGAAAATCCATAGTCACCACCGACGACAACGCGGACACCGCGCTTGCGTATTTCATGATAGGTCGCGCATGTTGCCTCGAACTTCCGGAAAAGCCCCATGCTTTCGGCGACTTCCCGGGTGAGACCCACAACATCGCCTTCACGCGTGCTGTTGTGAACCAGCCCGAATGCGGGACCGACAAAGATGCGGTCTTTAGCGCCTTCCAGCATGTCGAGCGCTTCCTCATCGGCAAAGTCGCAATGGTAGATGCAATCGACGCCGTGGCGCACCGCCATCTTCACGCTCTGGGACGATCTGGCATGGGCGGCCACCATCTTGTCAAAGGCATGGGCGACCTTCACGAACGCCGCCAGCTCCTCATCTTCGGTTGGTGTGATTTCAGCCCGGGCATGGCTGACGAACTCGTCACCGGAAATATTGATCTTCATGACGTCGACGCCGTCGCGCACGCATTCGCGGGCAACGCGCCGCATTTCGTCCGGGCCGTCCGCAACCAGGCCGAAACTTTCCTGATAGATGTGCCGTTTGCGCTCGTCACCGAGCCCGGCCGTTGTCGTCACCTCGGGGCTGCCGGCCATCATGCGCGGTCCGTCAATCAGGCCTTCGTTGATGGCATCCCTTGCCGTCACGCCCAGCATCGGTTTTGCAGAGGCCGCTTCGAATATGGATGTGAAACCGTGGCTCAGCAGCAGTCTCAGGTTCTGCGCCGTCAGCAGCATGTGCTTTTCAGGACAGAGTTGACCCAGCTCGGTCGGTTCGGAAATCCCGGTGAAGCTCGGGTGGCAATGGCCCTCGACCATGCCCGGCATGAGGGTCATGCCGCTCCCGTCGATGACATTATCCGAAAGGCCTGACGGCACCGCCGCGCCTTCAATGACCTTGTCTATTCGGTTTCCCTCGACCACGACGGTTCCCGGAAAAGCCGCGTCTGCGACACCGTTCCATATCATCGCATCCCGGATAACGGTTTGTGTCATTTGATCCTCCCAAGTCGCACCGGCAAAGTTCGGCTGCCCGGCGCGTTGTCGGGAGGATGTCAGACTTCAGGTGGACAACAAGACAGGTTGTCGCACCGATATTCCATATATTGGACTATTCTGAAATACGGATAAGTATTTTTACTTTTCGGCTCTGAGCGCGGCCTCGACATCGTTAGTTTCAACAGTATCGACGAGCGCCGGAATCGCAAAAGGAAGGCGAGACCGGAGGGCAAATCCTCCAGTTGCTCTATCACACAAGGCTGAAACCGGTGGAATTCGGTAAGGGTCAGGAACCGCCGCTGATCGCCGCTTCCGAACCGGCCCCGGTAACGACATCACTGTCGCCCGGCGTCAGGTAGCGGTCTTGCGCGTTGACGGCAGTCTGGCCGTCCGTCGGAAGGTTGGGGTTCCAGGCCTGTCTCGGAAAAGGCTGCACGGTGTGAATGCCGATATTGGCTTGCATGGCGCTGCCCGCACCGACCGTAACGGTGTCCCTGTGGCTCATGTAATCTGCACATCCGCCGAGGAATAGAAGTCCCGCGAGAACCGCAATTCGGTCAGTTCTTGGAATAAACATAGCCATCCTCGAGTTCCAGATCGACGATATGACCATATGGCCCGATGAGACCGTCGCCTTCCTTGTATTTGCGCAGCATGTCCTTGTTCACTTCCAGAAGTCCGAGCGCGAACATCTCCACGTCATTCGTGGGTCTCGTGTTGTCGAGCGGGGATGCCAGAGGTTCATTCGGGCGCGCGGGCCGGACCAGCCGGGGCGTGACGACGATGACGAGATCGGTCTCGCGCTTCTGGAAGCTGGTGGACCGGAAGAGCACGCCAAGAACAGGCACCTGACCCAGCCATGGCAACTGGCTGATGTCCCGCGTGTCGACATTTTCAAGAAGACCCGCGATGGAAAAGCTTTGCCCGTCCTTCAGTTCGATCACGGCTTCGGCGCGCCGCGAGGTAAAACCGGGATTGCCGTTCACGTTGATCGAATTGTCGATGTCGCTGACCTCGGTCATGACGCGCAGGTTGATCCGGCTTGCGTCGAGAACCGTCGGCACAAATTCAAGACGGACCCCGAACGGCCGGTAATCGGTCGAGGAGGCAACACCGCCCGCATTCGAGACCGCTGTCTGGATCGGCACCTCCCCACCGACATGAAAGCGCGCGGTTTCCCCGCTGATCGTGGTGAGATTGGGCTGCGCCAGCCGGCGCACGAGACCCTTGCCTTCCAGCGCATCGATAATGGTGTCGATCCGGATTCCCGCCGTTTCCAGGACCTTGCCGATCAGCGTGCCGAAAGGAAGGGCGCCCTGCTGCGCGACACTTGCACCTGTTCCCAGAAGCGCGACCAGACCGCCATCTTCGTTGGTTCCGACCTGAACGCGCGATCCGCTCGTGCTCACATTACCGTTGTCCGAACGGCCAACCCAGTTCACACCCAGGTCCCGTCCGATCGAGCGGCTCGCCTCGAGCACCCGAACTTCCAGCGCGACCTGCTGCGGACTGCGGACACTGAGCGCATTGATGACGGGAGCTTCCGAGAACTGCTGGGCAACCTCGAGCACCTTTGTCAGCTCCACGGCGTTGTTCACCGAACCGCTCAGCCGGATCTTGTTGCCCACGTTGGAGACCGAAACAAGAGACGTTGGCGCAACGGCCCGGATTGCGCGGACAACATCGTCGAAATTCAGCTGAACCCTCACCTCGATGACGCCGAGCAGCGTTTTCGATGCGTCATAGATCGAAATGTTGGTCAGTCCGGGCGCTTTTCCCTGAATATAAAGAACCTGTTCAGAAAGCGGGACGATATCGGCTGTCTCGGGGTTTCCGACGACGAGATCGGAAAACTTGCGATTGGTCCTGACGGTTCGCGTTGTTCCGGGCTGCATCGTGACCCTGGAGACGCTGCCGCCGTTGACCACCAGCGTCATCTCGTCGACTTGCGCAACGGCCGCACCGGGAGCGGCAAGACTCACGCCGATCATGGTGATCATTATTGTCAAAAGGGACGATATCTTCACGTCAGGTCTCGACTTCAGAATTCGCAGTTTTAAAAACGGCCGGCGTGAATTTTGTTCTCGCATCCTAGCAAAAGTACCTAAGATATTGAAAGAATCCCCGCCGCGTGACAATCAATACTAAGTCGCTGACGATTAACGGCTCGTGAAAAAAAACTTAAAACTGAAAATGTTCGAAACGAAACTTTGTTAACGCAGGTTTCGGCGCTGGCTTTAACTTACAGATCGAGTATTTGAACTGATGAATTCAACCGTAATACACCTAAAAATTGAAGTGCAAATTGTATCCGGCGACAATTAGGGCCTGAAAGGGCGTGATACGACCGCAATGGCAAAAGGTGGCGACGCGATGAAATGTCGGATTCTTGGCACGCAACGGGACTTTGGCACGTCGTCAGCACAACAACGAAACAGCCGGACGGCCTTACCGCTTTTCGTATCGGACCTTGCCATCGGCGGTGACAACCCGCCGGAACAATGCCGAGCCCTGGGCCGGTCCCTGGGTTGGAGCCGGCGGGCGCGCGAACGTGACACGCGGTGTTCCGCGCGCAGTTTCGAAACGGTTGACGCTTTGTGCCGAAAGAGCCGGTGAAAACATGGCGGTTGCCGTCGACGAGTGAAAGAAGTCGATATCCTCGTCGACCTTTGTTTTCAGATTGTCGACGGGAATATCGGAATCGCCGCGCTCGATCCGCATCAGCCTGACACCTGACTGGATCTGGCTGAGCCGCTGATCCATCTTCGACAAGCGGTTTTGAACGCCCGAATTCATCAGCGCGACATTTCCGGATATGCGCTTTTCGAACTCCTGAAGTCCGTCAAGCTGGCGGCGGATCTGATTGAGTTCCGCGGTTGCGGACCAGGAAAAGAACAGGCCGACGAACAACAGGATCGTCACGGCGACGGAAACGGCATTCAGGGCAACCAGGATCCGGATGTTTCGTTGCAGGAAGGCAGCCACGGGCGACGGGTCCCTGCCGGGGGCGACTGCCTTGCCCGTCTCAAGGGAGTTTTTTCCGGGTTCGCCTGTGATCTTCGGGCCGTTCACGTCACTGGTGTCCCTGCCTAGCCGCGATTGGCGAAAGAGGTGCTGTTGCGCAGCAATTCAAGATTGTTTGCGGTTGTCTGGTTGTTCGGGTCGATATCGTAGGCCTTCAGAAAATACCGCCGTGCCGACACCAGATTGCCGCGCAGCATGTAGGAATAACCGACATTGTTCAGGTATTCGGGCCGGTTCGGTATCATGCGCGCAAGGCGTTTGTAGCCGATATCGGCATTGTCGAACCGTCCGATCATGTCGGCGGAGGCGGAATAACCGATCCATGCAACGGGATCTTTCGGATAGACCTCGACTGCCCGCTTGTAGATGGCATAGGCCTGACCGTAGTTCCTCTCCTTGAACTGCACCTTGGCAAGCTGCAGGAGTTCGTCATCCGGATAATAGGCAACCTTCGAGAGATCGTCATTCGACACGGCGCTGTCGCCGAATGTCGACAGGTTCGCCAGATCCCCGGACTGGCAGCCAGCCAGCAAAAACACCGATACCGCAAAAGCAGAAGACTGTTTACGCAACCACATTGTCTCTTACCACGCCGCTTATACTCTGGCGGGATCAATTCACTGCAGCAGTGTTACTACGCAGTATTCACAATATCCCCCGCCGCAACTCTGTCGGTCTGCATTGAAACTAGGGGAATTGTGAAAATTATTGGTTAAGAGCATCGAATTACATTTCGTAAAAAATCGCTCTTTACCGATAAGCTTCCGGTAAGCAACTCTTGCGCGCAAAATTCCGGCAACAGACCAGGTCGTTGCGCGCGCGGCATTCGCCGGAAAAGGTCAGCCTGCCTTGGGCTTGCGGCGTTGCGCGGCAAGCTCTTTGGTGTAGGCGCACAGCTGTTCAAGGCTGTTCGCGGCCGCACCGCTGTCCCGCGCCTTCAGGGCATTCAGAAGCGCATCGTGATAGTCGGCGATCCGCTCACGGTCGCGCAGACGATAGACAAGCATGTTCATCAGCGGCTGCATCGCCTCGAAAGCCGCCGACAACTGGAAGGCCAGCAACGGATTGCCGGTCGATTGAGCGATCGTGGAATGAAACGTGACATCCGACGCGCAGAATTCCTCGTCGCTCGTCAATGGATCCCGCTGCCGGTCAGTCTCCACGCGCATCGCCGCCAGATCAGCGTCCTCGCATTTGTCCGCGGCAAGCGGCAGGGCCGCTGCTTCCAGCGAAAACCTGGCCTCGATCGCATCCTCAAGCGGAATATCGTTCATGCCGATCAGAAGACGTGTCGTCGTGACGAGATTGTCCTGTGCTTCGGACCAGGTCATGCGATTGACAAACGCGCCGCCGGACGAACCGCGCTCGCTCCGGATCAGGTTCTGAGCTGCAAGGCGCTTAAGTGCTTCGCGGACAGTCGAGCGGGACACGCCGAACCTGTCAGCCAGGTCGGCCTCGCTCGGCAAGCGCTCTTCGCCTGCAAGCCGCCCCTCCAGAATGGCGTCACGAATGGCATTGGCGATCTGGACCGAAAGTCCCTCTTTCTGAATTGTATCGAATTCAATCGCCAAAACGCCCTCGCATGCCCTCGGTTTGATCGCAGACAACCTAAATGGCTGTCTCTGGCCGGTCAATTGCAAAAAAACAAATGTCAGACAATTAAATGTTTGACTTTTAAATGCCGGAAGCGCAGCGTACCGCAACCAAAAAAAATGGGAGGAGCGGGTGAAGGCACTGACACGTCTTCTGCCCGGCCACGGAACACTGTGGCTGATGTTTTTCGGCAGCGTGCTTGCGGCATGGGCTTTGCTGCTGGCCACGCACATGCCTGTTGCCGCGCCTCACCCGGCTGGCGATTTCGGGCTCGCATACCTGATTTCGCTCTGCACCCAGAGCGTTGCGGATGCCGGGTTTGGGTCCGCGGTGGCCATGTGGTCCCTCATGTCCCTTGCCATGATGGCGCCAACGGCGTTTCCCGCATTCAAGACCTATTCCGACATGACCTGCACGGAGGCCGCCAGCGGCACCTCGCTTGCGGTTCTGGTTGCTGGCTACCTGCTGGTCTGGATCGGATTTGCCGTTCCGGCGGCCTTTGTGCAGGTCCAGCTCGCGGAGCTTCATCTTCTGGACGCGGTTGGCCGCTCGACATCCGGCACCTTCAGTGCGTTGCTGCTGCTTCTTGCAGGCGCCTACCAGTTCAGCCGCCTTAAAAATGCCTGCCTGTCGGCCTGCCAGAACCCGATGACTTTCTTTTTCAGTCATTGGCAACCCGGCAATCTTGGCGCATTGCGGCTCGGGCTGCGGCTCGGCGCCGTCTGCCTTGGCTGCTGCTGGGCGCTCATGCTGCTCGCCTTTGTCGCCGGGACCATGAACCTGGCATTCATGGCACTCGCCATGCTGCTGATGACACTGGAAAAGCTGCCGCAGATCGGCGACCGCATCAGTGCGCCGCTCGGTGTCTTTCTGATCATTTCCGGGACGGTGGTCGGCGTCCTGTCACTCATAGAACTATCGAACGGAGGAATCTGATGTCCGGATGGGCCATACGCGGCGAACTGATTTTGAACTGCAATTGCACGGTCTTTTGCCCATGTGTCGTTTCGCTCGGGAAACACGCGCCGACGGAAGGCTACTGCCAGGCCTGGGCGGGCGTGCGCATCGACGAGGGTCATTATGAGGGGGAAGACCTGTCGGGACTGAATGTCGGTCTCGTCCTGGAGATCCCGGGCCTCATGGCACGTGGCAACTGGAAGGCGGCCGCCTATATCGACGAGCGCGCCAGCGAAGCGGCGTATGACGGTCTCCTGAAGATCTTTTCCGGGCAGGCGAAAGGCACGACCGGACTGTTCCGGGTTCTGGTCAGTGAGTTCCTCGGCGCGGAACGTGCGCCGGTGTCCTACACCAATGAAGGCAAGAAGCGCCGTCTGATTGTCGGCAAGGCGATCAAGGGCGAGATCGAACCGGTCCCGGGCGGCAATCCGGACGAGGACATCGTCGTAACGAACACCGAGTACTGGATGGGCCCCGACATCACCGTCGCAACGGCCACCCAGGGCCGCGTTCGTGCCTATGGCCGGGTCTGGGATTTCGACGGCCGCAGTGCCGAGATCTGTCAGATCGACTGGTCGGGTCCTGCCGCCGAGCAGGCTGCATAGGGAGGTTCCGGCATGCAGGTCCCGGCTCTTTCAATTTCCCGCCGCACGCGCAACACGCCGTTTTCGCGCCGGGTTCAGGCAGCAGGCGTGAAGGCCTATACGGTCTACAATCACATGCTGCTTCCGACGGTCTTCAATTCCGTCGAAGAGGATTACCATCACCTGAAATCCAAGGTTCAGGTCTGGGACGTATCATGCGAACGGCAGGTCGAACTCTGGGGACCGGATGCCGCCCGGCTGGCACAGATGCTGACCCCGCGCGACCTGTCCAACATGGTCGAAGGACAGTGCTACTACACACCCATGGTCGACGAGACCGGCGGCATGCTCAACGATCCGGTTACAACGAAACTTGCGGAAGACAAGTTCTGGGTCTCGGTTGCCGACAGCGACCTGCTTTTCTGGATCAAGGGTCTGGCGCACGCGCTGAGGCTGGAAGTCGATGTCGACGAGCCGGATGTCTCGCCGCTGGCGATCCAGGGCCCCAAGGCGGAAGAATTGGTCGCCAGGGTCTTCGGCGAAAAGATCCGCTCGATCCGCTTTTTCCGCTACGACTATGTCGAATTTCAGGGGCACAAGCTGGTGCTCGCCCGGTCCGGCTATTCGAAACAGGATGGATTTGAACTCTATGTCGACGGATCGCATCTTGGCGAACCCATCTGGGACACCCTGATGACGGCGGGAGAGGACCTTGATGTCCGTGCCGGCTGCCCCAACCTGATCGAACGCATCGAAGGCCAGCTGTTGTCCTATGGCAATGACATGACCCGCAACAACACGCCGCATGAGTGCGGGCTCGGCAGGTTCTGCCAGACACAGCAGGCCATCGGCTGCATCGGCCGCGATGCCTTGCTGCGCGTTGCCGTGGAAGGTCCGGTCCGGCAGATCCGCAGTATTGCCATCGACGGCGACCCGGTCCCGTCCTGCGACGACCTCTGGCCGGTCATTGCCGGCGGCAAACAGGTCGGCACTGTCAGCTCCGCCGCCTATTCCCCCGACTATCGCACCAATGTCGCCATCGGCATGGTTCGAATGACCCACTGGGACGACGGAACCAAGGTCCAGGTGGACACGCCCCACGGCATGCGCACGGCAACGGTCTGGGAAACGGCGTTCACCAATCAGGGAGGCTAGCGATGAAAGAGCATTACGAGGCGCTCCCGAAACAGACGGCCAACCACGTGCCCTTGTCGCCGCTGTCGTTCCTGGAACGCACCGCGGCCATTTTCCCGGACCGGACGGCGCTTGTTTACAACGATCTGCGCTTCACCTGGAGCGACGTTCATGAGCGGGTAAGGCGCCTGGCCGCGAGCCTGAAAGACATGGGCATCGGCGAGGGCGACACGGTGTCGGTTCTGGCCGCCAACACGCCGGAACTCTTCGAACTTCACTACGCCGTGCCGCTGACGGGCGCCGTGCTCAATACGATCAATATCCGCCTGGAACCCGAAACTGTCGCCTACATCTTCGATCACAGCGACGCCCGGCTGGTGATCGCCGACACGGCCTTTTCCGGCGTCGTCAAGGCGGCTTTCGGGCTGAACGGCAAGAGCCTGCCCGTCGTGGATATCGTCGACCCGGACGGTCCGGGCGGCGACAGGCTTGGGACATCGACCTATGCCGACCTGATCGAAAGGGGCGATCCCGCTTTCGCATGGACCGGACCGGAAGACGAATGGCAGGCACTGGCGCTCAACTACACCTCCGGCACTTCCGGCCGGCCCAAGGGCGTCGTCTATCACCATCGCGGCGCTTATCTCATGGCGATGGGAACGCCGATCGCCTGGGAGCTGCCGCGGCACCCGGTCTATCTCTATACCGTGCCGATGTTTCACTGCAATGGCTGGTGCCACGCCTGGGCCATGACACTGATGGCCGGCACCATCGTCTGCATCCGCCAGGTCAGCGGCAAGGCGGTATTCGACCTGATTGACCGCCACAGGATCACGCATCTCGGCGGCGCGCCGATCGTTCTCTCGATGCTGGTGAACACGCCTGAGGAAGACAGGCGGCCCCTCGCGGGCCCCGTCAAAATCATGACGGCGGGGGCACCACCTCCCGCAGCCGTCCTGGCAGCGACCAAGGCGCTCGGTTTCGAAGTCATGCAGGTCTACGGACTGACGGAAACCTATGGCCATGTCGTCCAGTGCCTGTGGCGCGAGGAATGGGAAGACCTGTCCGCCGAGGAACAGGCGGAGCTGCAATCCTGGCAGGGGGTCGGCTTCCCGATGACGGAAACGGTGGATGTCATCGACAGGGACACCGGCGAGCCCGTCCCGATGGACGGCGAGACACAGGGTGAGATCGTCATTCGCGGCAACACCGTCATGAAGGGATACTACAAGAACGGTGCGGCGACCGGGGACGCCTTTTCCGGCGGACGGTTCAAGTCGGGCGATGCGGCCGTGCGTCATCCGAACGGCTATGTTCAGATCCGCGACCGGCTGAAGGATGTGATCATCTCCGGCGGCGAAAACATTTCCTCTGTGGAGGTCGAAGGCGTGCTCCACCGGCATCCCGATGTGGTGCTGGCGGCTGTTGTCGCCCTGCCGGACGAAAAATGGGGCGAAGTGCCGTGCGCCTTTGTCGAACTGAAGGAGGGCAGCATCCTCACGGAAGACGCGCTGATCGACTTCTGCCGGGAGCACATGGCCGGATTCAAAAGACCGAAAAAGATCGTCTTCACCGAGCTGCCGAAAACGGCGACCGGAAAGATACAGAAATTTGTTCTGCGCGAGGACGCCAGGACGATGACGGAAAACACCAGCTAACAGGGCAGTTTGACCATGACTTTCAAAGCACTCCTCGTTGAAAAGAACGACGAAGGCAAAACCTCCGCATCGGTTCAGGAGCTCGACGACAGCCGCTTGCCGGAAGGCGATGTCACCGTCGCCGTCGAATACTCAACGCTGAACTACAAGGACGGCCTGTGCGTCGGTCCCGGCGGCGGTCTCGTGCGCAATTACCCGCACGTGCCCGGCATCGACTTTGCCGGTACCGTCCTTGAGTCCGCCGACGACTGGTACAAGCCCGGCGACAAGGTGGTCCTGACCGGCTGGCGCGTCGGAGAGGTCTGGTGGGGCGGCTATGCCCAGAAAGCCTGCGTGAAGGGCGAATGGCTGGTACCGCTGCCCGAAGGCATCTCCACCCGCAATGCCATGGCCGTCGGCACCGCCGGTTTCACGGCCATGCTCGCCGTAATGGCGCTGGAAGATCACGGCCTGAAGCCGGGAGACGGCCCCGTTCTGGTCACGGGCGCAGCCGGCGGCGTCGGTTCGGTCGCCACGGCCATTCTCGCCAATCTCGGTTATGAAGTCGCCGCCGTGACAGGCCGCGAAAGCACCTGGGACTATCTGAAGTCCCTGGGCGCTAGCACCATCGTTCCCCGCGACGATGTCAATGAAACCGTCAAACGGCCGCTGGAAGCCGAAACTTGGGCCGGGTGTGTTGACGCGGTTGGCGGTGCCATGCTGGCCCGCGTTCTCGGCCAGATGAAATACGGCGCGTCTGTTGCAGCTGTCGGCCTGGCGGGTGGTGCAGCGCTTCCGGCAACCGTCATCCCGTTCCTTCTTCGCGGCGTCAATCTGCTCGGTATCGACAGCGTCATGAAGCCTTACGATGCGCGCCTCAAGGCCTGGGAACGTCTGGCAAAGGACCTGCCGATGGACAAGCTCGAAGCAATGATCCAGCCGGCCACACTTGGGGATCTGCCCCAGCTCGGCGCGGACATCCTGAAAGGCCAGGTCAAGGGCCGCGTCGTCGTCGACGTCAACGCCTGAGGCTGAACCGGGGGGCTTCCGGTTGTCACCTTTGCCTTGGGAAAAGCCGGAAGGCCCGTCATTGCGGACAAGTGCAGCGTCCGCTGCGCGCCTGGCCGCAATGACAAAGCGAGAGACGGAGCAAAACCCTTCCATCGTCTCCCCGGGCGAACAACGTGAGACCCGGGGGCGGGGAGCCCCGGCGCACCGGAAGGGACATCACTCAAACCGCCAGGTCATTGCCTCCCCGATCCCGGCGCGCGCGACGCTTGTCCGGGATGACGACGACTGCGGGCGCCTTCGTGTGGCCTGTCCTTCGAGACAGCACTGACGCGCTTCCTCAGGACGAGGAAGAGACAGGGACACACGTCTTTCCGGACAAGTGCAGCATCCGCTGCACGCTGATCCGGAATCCAGACATAATGCCCGCTGGAAGCGCGGCCGCACTCACTAAAGAATCGATCCGGGTTCGCTCCGCTCACGCCGATATCTGGTTTCCGGATCGGCGTTCGGCTTTGCCGCACTTGGCCGGAATGACGAAGGTGAGGCGGAGCAAAAAAACCCTTCCATCGTCACCCCGGGCGAACAGCGTGAGACCCGGGGCCGGGGAGCCCCGACGTACCGGACGGAACACAATTCAAACCGCCAGGTCATTGCCTCCCCGATCCCGGCGCACGCGATGCTTGTACGGGATGACGATGACTGCAGGCGCCTTCGTGTGGTCTGTCGACGGACCTTCAGGTCCTCCACAGGACACACCAAAGACAGGTCTGTGCGTCACCAGGTCCACCAGCCTCATCCAAAGGAAGCGCAGCGCGTTGTCTCGAAGGATTGGCCTCGGGCGGCTTGTCGAAGCAACCATTCGCGTTAGCTCCCTGCCCCGGAATGCGGCAACTGAACGTTACCGCAGTTCCGCTTTCAGGAAATCGACCATAACGCGGACCTTTCGGGGCAGGAACGCCTTGCTCGGGTAGAGGATCCAGGCGGCCGTGTCGAAATCGGTTGCCGCACAATCGTAGCCGGGAAAGAGATCCACAAGCCGCCCGTCCTTCAAGTCGCCCCGGATCAGCCAGTTGGCCAGGAGTGCGACACCCATGCCGAGGCGCGTGGCATCGCGCAGGGAGAGATCGCTCACGATCACCGTCTTGCCCGCAACATCGACCTCGCAGATTCTCGCTGCGCGCGGCATAACAGTTTGTTTCACAACAAGCTTCTTGAGAAGCCGCTGACACCGGCTATTGTATGGTTTCGGCTGCAACTTTCGCTGGAAAATCTTGGCATGGACACCGATAACCGCGTCCTCAATCCAAATCCTCACGGATCGATCGGGACACAAGAGATCGAGCAATTTGAGGCACGCCTCCCGCATCGGCTTCCGCAAGACTATCGGGACTACCTTCTTCAGAACAATGGCGGGGACTTTGAGAAACGATGCTTTGTCTCGAAGAACAACGCGGAGATAACCCACTCCGTTTCCCAATTGTTTTCACTCTTTCGCGGGCCGGAAAACGCCAGACTTGAAACGCATTGGAGCCTGTCCGAATACTACGATCTCCAGGAACTCAGTCATCTGACGAAAGAGTATTTGGTGTTTGGAGTGACCGGAACAGGCGATCTCTTTCTTTTAGGACTGGGAAGGGGCGACGTTCTGATTTATCTCCATGATCACGTCGAGCACACACCCATTGAAGGTCCCGGCGGAGCAATCATTCCTTTGGCATGTTCATTTTCCGAGTTTGTTTCAAACATGGTTTCGGAGGAAGTTTTCTTGCAACGCGCTGATGAAATTGAGCCGGGCTTTACAGCAAGGCTCAAGCGACTGAAGAAAGAAAGTGGAATGTGGGACTAGACTGCGCGGGAACACATGCCGAAGGCGCGAGTTGAGCTCACCGCATTTCCGCTTTCAGGAAATCGACCATGACCCGGACCTTTCGAGGCAGGAACGCCTTGCTCGGGTAGAGGATCCAGGCGGCCGTGTCGAAATCGGTTGCCGCACAATCATGCTCGGGAAACAGATCCACAAGCCGCCCGTCCTTCAAGTCGCCCCGGATGAGCCAGTTGGCCAGGAGTGCGACACCCATGCCGAGACGCGCGGCCTCGCGCAGGGAGAGAGCGCTCGCGATCACCGTCTTGCCCGCAACATCGACCTCGAAGGGTGTGCCGTCCCCACTCCGGAACTTCCAGCTGTTCCGGAATCCCGGCAGAGCAAAGCACAGGCAGTTGTGCTTTGTGAGGTCTTGCGGTGAATGCACCGGTCCATGGCGTTCCAGGTAAGACGGCGACGCCACCACGCGATAGCGCGACGAGAACAGCCGGGTGGAAATCAGGTCTCCCTTCGGAGCTGCTGCCAGCCGGACCGCCAGATCAAGCCCGTCCGCGAGCAGATCCATGTTGTAGTCGGACGGGTACAGCTCCACCGACAGGTCCGGATAACGCTCCTGGAACAGCGGCAGCACCGGCATGATGCCCTCCTGCGCAAAGGCGACGGATGCCGTCATCTTCAATGTGCCTTTTGGCAATGCGCCCTGCGACGCCGCTTCTTCCGCCGCCGTTTCCAGTTCTTCCAGCAGCGGCGCGATCCTCTGAAGGTAGCGCCCGCCTTCTTCCGTCAGCGCCAGTTTCCGTGTGCTGCGCTGGAAGATCCGGACGCCGAGTTCCTTTTCCGCATTGGCAACGATCCGCGACACGCTGGAGGCATCGACATCCAGGGCGCGGGCCGCCCCGGCAATGCTGCCGATATCGCGCACAAGGAGCAGTGTCTTGAGAGATTGCATGTCCATTCGTGCATTTTACGCACGATTCTGCTGCATGGCATCGTGTTTTTCTTACACCAGCGCAGAAATAGCTTTGGGCCTCCCACAAAGGAGATCCCCAATGACACTGCTCTTGCGCATCAATTCCAGTTCCCGCCAGACCGGCTCGCACTCCACCGCCGTGGCCGATCACTTTGAAACCTGTTTCCGGGAAAAGCATCCCGGGTGCCGGGTCATTTCGCGGCAGGTGGCCGATGGCTCGATCCCGATCATCAGCCAGAAGACGATCGAAGGTTTTTATACGCCAGCGGAAAGCATGACGGACGACCTGAAGGCCGCGACCGAACTGTCCGACACGCTGATCAATGAGCTGCAGGAAGCCGATACGCTTCTGATCACCGCTCCTATCTACAATTTCAGTGTTCCGGCCGCTCTCAAGGCCTGGATCGACCAGATCGTCCGGATGGGCCACACATTTTCCTATCAGGACGGGGCCTTTGCCGGTCTCGCCAGAACCCGCCGCGCCGTGGTCATCTGCGCTTATGGCGCGGAAGGCTATCTCGAAGGCCAGCCTTTCTCTGCCGCCAATTTTGTCGAACCCTACCTGCGTTTCCTTCTTTCCTTTCTTGGAATCCGGGATATCCGCTTTATCTCGGTCCAGGGAACCACCGGGGACGCGGAGACCGTCACGGCACGTCTCGATGCAGCCAGGGATGAGTGCAGAATTGCGGCATGACTTTGCCGTGACGTGCGAGGTTTCAACGAATCTGTCGCCGGGCGGGAAATCCGCCCGGCGACTTTCGGCGCGTTCCACCCCGAATCCGGTTGCAATCCGCCGAAACCTCCCATATAAGCGCCCGGTCCAGAGTCGTCCGGCTCGTCGTGGACTGGATTTCTGCATGCAAATGCAGGTCCTCCCGGCAGAAAAGGGCATGCCGTGTCGGCTCTGAATGCTCCAACAAAAAAGCACCCGCTTCACGCGGATGCGCCAAGGAAAGGATGCAAAATGCCCAAGCTGAAGACGAAATCCGGCGCCAAGAAGCGCTTCAAGGTGACCGCGACCGGCAAGGTGAAATCCGCGCAGGCCGGCAAGCGCCACGGCATGATCAAGCGCACGAACAAGTTCATCCGCAACGCACGTGGAACGACCACGCTCAGCGATCAGGATGCACGCATCGTGAAGCAGTTCCTGCCCTACGCTTAAAGCCAGCCCCCAAGGAGATCATCTAAATGTCACGCGTCAAAAGGGGCGTTACCGCCCACGCTCGCCACAAGAAAGTTCTGAAGGCCGCCAAGGGTTACTATGGCCGCCGCAAGAGCACCATCCGCGTTGCCAAGCAGGCCGTCGAGAAGGCCGGACAATACGCCTACCGCGACCGCAAGGCCAAGAAGCGCACGTTCCGTTCGCTCTGGATCCAGCGCATCAACGCGGCAACCCGCCAGCACGGCATGACCTATGGCCGCTTCATTGACGGTCTGAACAAGGCCGGCGTCGAAGTCGACCGCAAGGTTCTGTCCGATCTCGCCATCAACCAGCCCGACGCGTTCAAGGTGCTGGTCGACAAGGCGCAGGGCGCTCTGACCGCTTAAGGCATCAGACCAGAGAATTCTTGAAAAGCGCGGCTTCATCGGCCGCGCTTTTTTGTTGCGTTCCGGCAGAATTGGTCCAGCGGGCGGTCGGGAAATACGCGCCTCGAACCCTGTCAAGAACACTCATAAGCTGCATTTTTGAAAACATTTCCCTTTTTTATTGCAAAAAGCTTCCCGACGCGCCTACGCTGATAGATCCGGCAAGCGGGCACTCGCCGGGGATACATAGCAATGGGGAGCGGGTTCAATGCAGTTGTTTGAAGCGTTTTTCGGCCTGATCGGCGACCTGACCTGGGGATGGGCGCTCATACCCTTCCTCATTATCATCGGGGTTTTCTTCACCACAGTGACCGGATTTGTTCAGATCCGGTTCTTCAAACGCATGTTCCGCGTGCTTTCCTCAAAGAACCAGACCGGTGACCCCAACGCCATTTCCGCGCGCGAAGCCCTGCTGCTGTCGGTGGGCGGACGCGTCGGCGGAGGCAACATCGCGGGCGTCGCCGTTGCCATAACCCTGGGCGGCCCCGGCGCGGTTTTCTGGATGTGGGCGGTTGCCCTTGTCGGCATGGCCACCAGCCTGATCGAGTGTTCGCTGGCACAGCTCTACAAGCGTTCTGAGGGAGACGGAACCTATCGCGGCGGACCGGCCCGCTCGATCATTCACGGTCTCGGCGAAGACTATCGCTGGCTCGCCGTTCTCTATGCGGTCTGCCTGATTGCATCCTTTGCATTCGGCTTCAACGCGTTTCAGGGAAACACCGTCGCAGGCGCTGCGGAGGAAAGCCTCGGCATCGGCCGCATCTGGACCGGGCTCGGCCTGACCGTCATCACGGGCCTGATCGTGTTCGGCGGCATTCACCGGATTGCGAAAGTCGCCGACGTCGTCGTACCGATCATGGCGGTCGGCTACATTGCCATGGCGCTGCTCGTCATCGTCCTCAACGTCACCGAAATTCCCGCCGCGCTCTACATGATCGTCGCCAACGCATTCGGCTGGGAAGAAGCCGTCGGCGGCGGCATGGGCGCCGCGCTTGCGCAAGGCCTGCGCCGGGGTCTGTTCTCCAACGAAGCGGGCCTCGGATCGGCTCCCAACGTTGCGGCAACGGCAGACGTCCGCCACCCGATCAGCCAGGGGATCACCCAGTCGTTTTCGGTGTTCATCGACACGATCATCATCTGCACCTGCACCGCGCTCATCATTCTGCTCGGCGATGTCTACGTGCCCGGCGACGAGGCGGTCGACGGTATCGTGCTGACGCAGCAGTCCCTGGCCTCGCATCTCGGCGGCTGGACAAGCTACTTCCTGACGTTGGCCATCCTGCTGTTCGCCTTCAGCTCGATCATCTACAACTACTATCTCGGCGAGAACGCGCTCACCTCCATGACCGGCAACACGGCCGCCATCCAGGTTCTGCGGGTTCTGGTCATGGGGGTCGTCTTCCTGGGCGCAACGGCACCCGGCGCGACAGCGGTCTTTTTCTTCTCCGAT
Organism: Roseibium sp. MMSF_3412; assembly: GCF_030733265.1. Lineage (GTDB taxonomy): Bacteria > Pseudomonadota > Alphaproteobacteria > Rhizobiales > Stappiaceae > Roseibium. The sequence continues at coordinate 380,154 of NZ_JASHJI010000003.1, forward strand.
CCGCTGATGGGCGTATTGGCCGTGGTCAACCTGCTGGCACTGATGATGCTGTTCCCGACGGCCAAGCGGATCCTTGATGACTTCAAGGAGCAGGTCAACGCAGGCGTCGACCGGCCGGTTCTCAATCCGGACAAGTTCGCCGACCTGGATATCGACCGGACCGCCTGGACAGGCAAGGATCCGGACGCCGCCTGACCGTCGGCCGGATCATCTGAACGGCAACCGGCGGCTTTCGGGTCGCCGGCTACGGCTGTTCTCGCTGAACTCAATAAATCGGTTGAAGGGTCGGCTGCGCCTCAAAACACACGGCCACCCACGTTGAACCGTGTCGCGACACGCTGCAACGATCACGCGACCTGTCTCCCAACGCACCAATCCGTTAACTTTTGTGACCTCGTTTTGGCCGGATTCCGCGGGCAAAAGGTTAACGGCTTCCTATATTGGCATGAGGATTGCGACGTTTCAGCCAGGAGGGCACCGAACGTGCCATTTTGAAACAACGAGGCGTTTTTTAGTGCGAGTGAACCCGGTAAGTGCAACAGGCCGTTCCATAGTGAGGCGCCAGCGTCCCTCTTCGGGAGAGTCGCAGTCCGGGTCTCAGGCCGACTTTGCCGGCCACTTGCCGCCGCCGCCGGAGCCGGAACACCGCAGCGAGCCGGAGACCTTCTTCCGGGATTATCACCCCAATTCCGTCTTCCTTGCCCATCTGCTCGCGTCAGGTGAGATCGAGCTTCAGGAGCGCCCGCGCCAAAGAACGGTTCCCGAGCTTTGCTCCGACGCCTACCGCACCACGGCCGCTTTACCCAGACAGCGCGCCGCCGGACACCTGATCAGGACCGACCGCTGACGCAATTCCGATTTCCAGAAGTACCACTGGAGTTCCTGGCCCGGAGCATTTTGCTCCGGGTCTTTTTTTCACATGGCGCGCACAACTGCGTCATCTCGGCACATATGTGATATCCGGCACAGTTGCCGACCGGCTCCATACCTATGTTAAGATCAGATCCGGACAAACCGGACCTCCGACACGATGGCCACGGACTGGCCCACCACGGAGTTTGGATTATGATTGTCACACCAGTACCCGCCGTTGACGCGATGCGCTCCCGGCAAAAGTCGCTTGAAACGCCGGCAGGACAGATGGAAGAAGTTCAGGCGGCCTCACGCCGGTTTTCCGACCTGCCGATGGTTCCGGTCCATGTCGCCTCCGCCGCGCTGCGCAGCAGCTATCATGGCGCGGATGCCGAATATGCCACGCAGTTGCTGGCAGGGAGCGGCACACACCATGAAACCCTGCTTGAACGCCAGGACCATGTCCGGCAATATGCCGCCGTGTCCGCCTACGAAGACGACGAGCGCAGCCACACCGTCTCGCTTTCCACTTAAGGTCCCGCGTCAGCCCTCGATCCGCAGGAAACCGGCAAGACCGGTTTTCTGGTGTTCGATCACGTGGCAGTGGAACGCCCAGTCCCCCGGATTGTCGGCGACAAGCGCCACGTCCATCGTCTCCTGCGATTGCAGCAGCGCCGTATCGGTCACGAGCGGCGCCAGTTTGCGTTTGTTTGAACGCAGCAGCTGAAACGAAACGCCGTGGAGATGTATCGGGTGATCGTTGGGGGTCTCGTTGCGCAGTCTCAGCACATAGGTCTTTCCGAGCCTCAAGGTCGCCAGCGGCTCGAGCGGACCCGGCACGTCGCCTTGCCAGGCCTTGCGGTTGATCGACCAGAACGTGTAGCCAAGCGTCCCGCAAATGCTGGCCTGCGGCGCATCGCCCTCCGGCGACCAGCCGAAGACGAATTCCATTACTTCCGCGTTGTTGAGATCAGGCACAGGAACCGGATTGGCGCGCAGCGGCTGTAGTTCGCGCAAGTCCCGATTGACGCTGCCGCCAATCGGCCGGAAATACGCGATCACCTTCTCGTCGAACTTGCGCTTGAGGACGAGGCGAACGGCGTCTTCCTCGTTGTCCGGAACCCTGAGCGCGACGTCAGCTCTTTGACCGGGGGAGAGCTCGATATCGCGCGCCGGCAAGGGAACCGGGAGGGGATTGGAATCGACGGCAATCACCATCGCGTCAGCGCCTTCAATCTCGTATCTGCCGACCCGCGTGACATCGGTTACGGCGAGGCGTAGCCGCACAAGGCTCCCCGCCTGAAGATCGAAATCCGGTGCAACCTTCCAGTTGACCGTCGATACGGTGCCCAGCGTTCCGCCGCGTGCCGCGCTGCGGGCCTTGAAGAGGGAGATGAACTGGCCGTCGCCCCCGAGCCTGAAATCGCGGATATTGAGCGGCAGATCGCTGTCAAACCCAGGGTCGTCCGACTCCTCGACAATCAGCACGCCTGTCAGACCGCGCGCCATCTGCTCCAGCGTGTTGCAATGCGGATGATACCAGAAGGTTCCCGCATCCGGCGGTGTGAATTCGTAACGGAACCGCTCGCCCGCCTCGATCGGATACTGGGTGAGATAGGGAACGCCATCCATGCCGTTGGGAATGCGCAGGCCGTGCCAGTGAACGACGGACGCCTCATCAAGTTTGTTCGCGACGTCTATCGCAACCGCCTCGCCCTGTTTGAACCGCAACACCGGAGGAGGTCCGTCCGCTGCGAAGCTCATCATGCCCCTTGTGACGGTGTCCGGGAGAATGCTGTGGTCGAGAGGCGACAGGGTCAGGGAATGTGCGCTAGCAAGAGCCCTGTCGGCGGTGAACCCTCCGGCAGAGGCAGCCAGCACCGTCGCCGAGCTGCCGAGCAGCAGCTCGCGTCTGGTGATATGAGACATGAAAACCTCACGATGATCGGGCGCGTCCGGCTGCAGTAAACACCTGGCGTGGCCAGGTGACAACGCGCCTGTTGACGCAGCCCTCACCAGTCTTGCGGTTCACCTACGATCGAAGGGCGTTTTCGCGTCAGTAACCTGCGGCGTGACCATCCTTGCGCGGATCGGACCCGGCAGTCAGGAGATGACGTGCCTTGTCGATCATGATCGCCTGGCTGCCACCGATGGGCCCCGCTGCCGGTGCGACGGCGTGGCCACGTGCTTTCAGGCCGTCGATGGTTGAGGGCGGGATCAGCCTTTCTGCCTGGAGTTCGTGGCTGTCCAGGTCGAAGAACATGCGCGGAAAGTCGATCGCGGCCTGCACATCCATGCCGTAGTCGATGATGTTGGTCAGAAGATGCGCGTGACCGCAGGCCTGGTATTGTCCGCCCATCACGCCGAAAGAAAGGAAGGGCGCGCCGTCCTTGAGCACCATGGCAGGAATGATCGTGTGCAACGGCCGCTTGCCGCCATCGATCGAATTGGCGTGGCCCGGCGCAGCCTTGAACGACCTGCCGCGGCTGTGCAGCAGCACACCGCTCGCCGGGGCGACGATCCCCGAGCCGAAATCGCTGAACAGGGAATTGATGAAGGAAACCGAAAGTCCGTCCTTGTCGACAACGCTCAGATAGACCGTGTCGGTCTGCGGCGAAAGCGATGCTTCGGGAAGCGTGGAAACCCGCGAATCGGGCGAAACCAGGCTCGCAAGCTGGTCGATATAGTCCGACCCGATCAGCCGTGTGTGGCACACATCCATGTAGTTGGGATCAGTGACGAACTTGTCCCGGACGGCATAGGCAATGCGCGAGGCTTCCATCTCCAGATGAAACCGTTCCGGCCCCATCGGATCCAGATTTTCCAGATCGAACTTTTCAAGAATGCCGAGGATCACCAGCGCAATGACGCCCTGTCCGTTCGGTGGAAGTTCGGCGACGGAGAAACCCTTGTAGTCGCGCATCACCGGGGCAACGGCGGTTGTGTGACACGCCGCAAGATCGTCCTCGGTCATCAGCCCGCCCTTGGCCTGGATCGCAGACACGATGTCCCGGGCAATGTCGCCGCTGTAGAACGCGTCCGCCCCGCCTTCCGCGATCTGTTCCAGCGTATCGGCAAGATGCGGATATTTCAAAATTGTCCCGGTTTGGGGCGCGGCACCGTTGATCAGGTAGCGTGCCGCCGAGATTTCGTCACCCGCAAGCTTTGAGACATTCTGCGCCCAGTCGTGCGCAACTCTCGGCGCAACGGGGAAGCCCTCGCGGGCGTATTCAATGGCCCGCTTGAACAGCTCCTTGAAGGAGAGCGTGCCATGTGCCGACAACAACGTCTCCCAGGCCCTGACCGCCCCGGGCACCGTGACGGCATGGGCGGACGTGTCTGTTATCTCGTCGACACCCAGCTCCGCGAGCCGCTCGGGCGAGGCGGCCTTGGGCGCTGCTCCCGAACCATTGAAACCGGTCAGGCGGCCATCGGGTTCGGTAACGATCGCAAAACAGTCGCCGCCGATACCGGTCATGTGCGTTTCAACGACACATTGCACCGCGACGCCGGCGATTGCCGCATCGACGGCATTGCCGCCGTTTTGAAGAACTTCCAGAACGGCACTTGTCGCCAGCGGGTGGGAGGTTGCAGCCGCCGCGTTGCGCGCAAAGACCGGCGAGCGGCCCGGGGCCTGAAAATCACGCTTCACTGAATTCCTCCAACCCGAATTTCAAATCATTTGTTCCGTTTCGCCGCAGAAGTTTCTCGGCGAAGCCACCTATTCGCCTGCGCCGTGGTCTGCTAGCAAGCCCTGATTGAGGGCAGCACCTTAAGGAGTGACTGGCAAATGCGCAAACACACAAGTTCGCCGCACACAGCCGTCTTCGGCATATGCCGCAAATAGAGCTTCTTGAGAGGTGTGTTTGCCCCGACCCGTTATGAACCTTCAAAAGGACGACATTCAATGGCAAATGGCATTTCACTTTCAACGGCAGAGACCATCACTTCCGCCGCATTTGCAAAAGCGGCCGAACTCGGCCTGAAGCCGCTCACTGTCGTCGTGCTGGATGCAGGCGGTCATACCGTGACCCTGAAGCGGCAGGACGGCTCGTCCAACCTGCGTCCCCAGATCGCAACGGGCAAGGCGAACGGTGCACTTGCGGTCGGCACCGGCACCAGGTGGCTGAACGCCAACGCGGAAACCCGCCCTCATTTCGTGAACGCGCTCAACGGTGTTGCCGGCGGCAACATCATTCCCGTGCCGGGAGGTGTCCTGGTCCGGAACGATGCGGGGGAAACACTCGGCGCCGTCGGCATCACCGGCGACACCTCCGAGAACGACGAAGCCTGTGCCGTGGCCGGCATTGAGACGGCCGGTCTGGTCGCGGATTGCGGCTGACGCTCAAAGGCGAAAACAGCGCCCGGAAAGGAAACGGCAGGGATCCGTTTCCGGTTCCCTGCCGACATTCATTCTGATCGGCGACCTCTGCCCGGCGCCAGGACGCGTCAGGATTTGTCCGAAAGCTGGTTGATCTTCTTTTGCATCTCTTCCAGCTGGCGCTTCATGTCGTCAAGCTCGCCAGGGCCTGACGCAGGTTTCTTGGCATCGGCAGGTGCGGCTCCGGCATTCTGGGAACTTCCCGCTTCGCCGGTCGGGAACGGCATGAACATTTTCATGGCCCGCTCGAACATCTCGGTGTTCCGCTTCACCTGGTCCTCGATCGCATCGAAGGCAGTCGCCCCGAACGCTTCGCTCATTTGCGAGCGCAGCTTTTCCTGCTCCTTGGTAAGCGACGTCATCGAATATTCCAGAAAGCTCGGGACCAGGCCCTGCATGCTGTCACCGTAAAAACGGATCAGCTGCCGCAGAAAGGTAACGGGCAGAAGGTTCTGACCCTTGCCCTCCTGTTCGAAAATGATCTGCGTGAGCACCGACCGGGTAATGTCCTCCCCCGATTTGGCGTCGTAGACCACGAAATCCTCTTCGCCCTTCACCATCACCGCGAGATCCTCGAGCGTGACATAGGTGCTGGTGCCCGTGTTGTAGAGCCGCCGGTTGGCGTATTTCTTGATGATTGTAGGCTCGTTTGTCTTAGCCATTCGTCATTTCCGCCTGTCAGCCTTACGGCTAGTTTTCCATGTGACGACAGTGCTTTCGCCGACGTGCCGCCTCCTCCGACTAAGAGACTAAGCCAATCGTATCGGATCGTGCCACTCTTTTTATGTGCGCTGACGAAAGGATTATGCCGCAAATGCGAAAAGACCCCCCGGATAAGGGCTGTTACGGTTGACACGCTATCGCGGGCAGTTTCTAGTCCTCCGATAATTGAGGATCGAAAAGTGCCGCTGAGGCACCGTCCGTCTACGGCCATTCGGCCATCAGTCCTGGAGAGTAGTATGAGCGCTTCCACAGATATCGTTATTGTCAGCGCAACCCGCACGCCTGTCGGATCTTTCAACGGTTCATTCGCCAATGTTCCGGCGCATGATCTGGGCACAATCGTCATGAAGGCCGCCATGGAACAGGCAGGCGTTGAAGGCGGAGACATCGACGAAGTCGTGTTCGGTCAGGTCCTGACGGCCGCGCAGGGACAGAACCCGGCACGCCAGGCCGCGATCAACGCCGGCATCGCCGACAGCTCGAGCGCCTGGACACTGAACCAGGTTTGCGGCTCCGGTTTGCGCACCGTCGCTATTGCAGCGCAGCAGATCCAGACCGGCGATGCCACGATCATGATGGCCGGCGGACAGGAAAACATGTCGCTGTCGCCCCACGCTGCGCACATGCGCAACGGCTACAAGATGGGCGACTACAAGATGATCGACACCATGATCAAGGACGGTCTGTGGGACGCTTTCAACGGCTACCACATGGGCCAGACGGCGGAGAACGTTGCCGAGAAATGGCAGATCAACCGCGATCAGCAGGACGAATTCGCCGTTGCTTCGCAGAACAAGGCCGAAGCCGCCCAGAAGGCCGGCAAGTTCAAGGACGAGATCACGCCCGTGACGGTCAAGGAGCGCCGGGCCGAGAAGGTGGTCGAGGACGACGAATACATCCGCCACGGCGCGACCCTTGAAAGCGTTGCCAAGCTGCGCCCGGCCTTCACCAAGGAAGGCTCTGTCACGGCTGCGAACGCGTCCGGCATCAACGACGGCGCAGCCGCCATTCTTGTCATGAGCGCGGCAGAGGCAGAAAAGCGCGGTCTGACGCCGCTGGCCCGGATCGCGTCCTGGGCGACAGCCGGCGTCGATCCGGCCATCATGGGATCGGGTCCGATCCCCGCGTCCCGCAAGGCGCTTGAAAAGGCCGGCTGGGCGGCGGCCGACCTGGACCTGGTCGAAGCCAACGAAGCCTTTGCAGCGCAGGCCTGCGCCGTGAACAAGGACATGGGCTGGAACCCGGACATCGTCAACGTGAATGGCGGCGCGATTGCCATCGGCCACCCGATCGGTGCATCGGGCGCGCGCATTCTGACGACCCTGCTGCACGAAATGAACCGCCGCGACGCCAAGAAGGGTCTTGCGACACTGTGCATCGGTGGCGGCATGGGCGTTGCCATGTGCCTGGAGCGCTGATCGCGCGGGATTGACAAGGATCATGGCCGGCACCGCCCGGCCGTGGTCCAAGCACCGAAGTTTTAGACAAAACACTCTGTTGAAGAGCCGGGAGCCATAGCTCCAAGAGGCCAACTGGAAGTCAGGAGGAAGGGGAATGAGCAAGGTCGCACTGGTCACAGGCGGAACACGCGGCATCGGCGAGGCAATCTCGCGCGGTCTGAAGGACGCCGGCTACACTGTGGCAGCCACCTACGCGGGCAACACGGAAAAGGCGGAAGCCTTCAAGGCGGAAACCGGCATCCACGTCTTTAAGTGGGATGTCTCCGACCCCGAAGCCTGCGCCGCCGGGATTGCCCAGGTTGAGAGCGAACTCGGCCCGGTCGAGGTCCTGGTCAACAATGCCGGCATCACGCGCGACGGCATGTTCCACAAGATGGACTTCGATCAGTGGCGCGCGGTTCTGTCCACCAACCTGGATTCCATGTTCACGATGACCCATCCCGTCATCAACGGCATGCGCGGTCGCGGCTCGGGCCGCATCATCAACATCTCGTCGATCAACGGCCAGAAAGGCCAGATGGGTCAGACAAACTACTCGGCTGCGAAGGCGGGCGTGATCGGCTTCACCAAGGCGCTGGCTCAGGAAAACGCCTTCAAGGGCATCACCGTCAACTGCGTCTGCCCGGGCTACATCAACACCGACATGGTCGCCGCCATGCCGGAAAAGGTCCTGGAATCGATTGTCTCCAACATCCCGGTCGGCCGCCTGGGCCACCCGGAAGAAATCGCGCAGACCGTCGTCTACCTGGCCTCTGACGCCGCCGCCTTCATGACCGGCGCGGTCATGACCATCAATGGCGGTCAGTACATCGCCAACGGCTGATTGCACGCCGAAAACCTGTCAGGCAGAAAGAGCGCCCTCGTGGCGCTCTTTTTTTTTGCGCTCTTCAGTAGCGCCCGTTCACAGCACCTTCGACCAGATCGGCCGGCCGAAACCGCTGTCTCCTTGCGGGTCCTTCATGATGCCGTGGATCGAGTACTTGTCGCGTTTCACGATGGTGAGCGGCGCGAAATTGTCATTGACGCGGAAGTTGACGTTGCCCTCGATCGTCGTCAGCTGGTCACCGTTCACCTTGACCACGAGGAAGTGGTGGTTTTCGCCCGGCTTTTTCGTGACCGGGTCCTTGCCCCAATTCGCGATGCCATAATCGCCGGCCTTCACATCCGACGCCTTCGTCACGGTCGTGAACAGCGTTGCCTTTCCAAATTTCGGGGCAGCTGTGCTGACCATCGGCCAGAAACCGATCTTGAGCCCGGCAAGCTTGTAGACGGCAAAGACAAACGCTCCGCACCACTTGCCGATATCGGTCGGAGGCAACGCTGCGGCATAGCGCTGGACATGCGCGTCTGAAATATGGAAGCAGTTCTGCGCCTGGATACCGGGATTGCCGGTGAGCATGGCAATCTGGGCAAGGATGGCACCTCCCTGGCGTTCCTTGGTCTTGCTGTCGGCCTGGTAGTTCATGGCGATCCGCTGGCGGTCCTCCCCCAGTTGGTCGGACATCCGCCAGCCGTGCCGTTCATACATCTGGCGCGCGATATCAAGGATACGGTCGCGCGCGGCCTGCTCATCGGCCGGCGGTGTCAGCGTCTTGATATGGGCAAGAAAAGCCTCAACGAACTTCTCAAGCGCGCCTTTCGTCTGCTGGCCGACGATACCGTCTTTCGCAAGTCCGTTCTTTCCCTGGAATTCGACCACCCTCGCGTGGGTCTTGCCGCCGAAGACCCCGTCGGTTTCCAACGCGGGGTAAATCGAGGCACCGGCGTGGTTGAGGCCGCCCTGTACCTGTTCCACGGCTTCCCCTTGCGAGCCGATTTTCAACAGTATCATTGCCGGTCTCCTCCAAAGCAGACGCTAAAGCTTACCTTACGACAGGTACCTGCACACAATGCGGGTCCCGGCCCTGTTTGGCAATCTTGGTATGGATCTCGGAGGAGAGACGCCACCTGGCAGGCGGGTGCTGTCAGCGGCATCCGGCAGACATGCGGACACTCAGGCAAGGATCATGCTGACCCGGTGGTCGAGATCCTGACGCATGGCCTCAGCCGTCCATCCGGCGCGGCCTCGGAACATGTAACCCTGCCTGACATCGTAAAGCAGCCGTGCGCGCTCCAGTGAAGGAAAGTCTTCCGGGAGAACCCCGTTTTCCTTTTCCCGGTCGAACCGGGAGGCCAGGCGCCTGTCCGTGTCCTCAATCGCCTTTTCGACCCGTTCCTTTACACCTTCGACCTCGCCGATGCTCGCCGACACGCTGGAGGCGAGGAAACATCCCTTCGCCCCGCTTTCATGGGCCGTCGCGTATTTGATCACCTCTTCAAGGAACCCGCGCACCGCGAGCCGGATGTCCGGTTCGCTCTCGAAGATGACAACAGGCGCGCAGCCGTCAACGTCGCCGTAGAGGTCGATGGTCTTGAGGAAAAGCTCCCGCTTGTCACCGAAAGCGGCATACATGCTCGGTCCGCTGATGCCCATCGCTCCCGTCAGATCCTTCAACGAGGCACCATCATACCCCTTCGCCCAGAACACGTTCATGGCAGCCGTCAGCGCCTGACGGCTATCAAAAGTTCGTGGGCGGCCCATTTTTTTTGTATCGGTCAATATATATCTCTTGACTCTGTCGTGTTCCGATATTTATGTATCGATCATTATATATATCACGGAGCCCTTGATGACAAACTCAAAACCTCTTGCAGGTCAGGCCTTCCCCAAAATCACTCTGTCCCGGCTGGGCGGCGGAACAGTGGAGCTCGGCACGCCGGCAAACGGGCATGACTGGCAGATGATCGTGATCTACCGCGGTCGGCACTGCCCCATCTGCACCAGATATCTGAAAGAGCTTGAAGAAATCACATCGGAGCTGAGCAAGATCGGTGTGGACATCGTTGCCGCATCGGCCGACCCGGAAGACCGGGCCAGTGCACAGACAGGCGAAGCGGGTGTCAGCTTTCCGGTCGGCATCGATTTGAGCGTCGACGAGATGCGGAAGCTCGGCCTCTACGTCTCCGATCCACGTTCTCCGGAAGAAACCGATCGACCTTTCGCCGAGCCAGGGCTTTATGTCGTCAATGGCGAGGGCAAGCTCCAGGTGGTCGATGTTTCAAACGCTCCCTTTGCCCGGCCGGCCCTTTCGTCGATGCTCATGGGACTGAATTTCATCAAGAACCCGGCAAACAACTACCCGGTCAGGGGGATGCATCATGACAACGTCTGAGGAAACGGGGCGCGAAGTCAAAGCTGTCATCGAACGCCTGATCGAAAATGTCGCCGGCAACAACACTGCCATCCTGGATGAAATCTACCATGATGACATGAAGGTCATCATGCTCTCCCCGGGAGATGAGGTCAGCGTGTCCGGAAAGACGGAATTCCAGGAGATGATCCGGTCGGCTCTGGACGCCAACGGCGGAACCATCGGGACCTGGGCCAGGTTCCATCATGTATCGGTCGACGGCGATACGGCCCACGTTCTGATCTCGCGGCAGAATGAGCTGACCGGACCCGACATGCAAATCACGCTGGGGATCGATCTCGTCCGTGAACAGAACCGATGGCGGATCACCCGCGAGGTGATCGTTTCACGGCCAAGGTCCCGTGCAGCCTGAGCCCTTTTCTTCGCGGCCACCGCAAGGCTCTTCGTTTCAACATCCGAACCAACCGAAAGACCATCTGATGAAACTCGGAAAATCTCTCATGTCGCTTGCCGTCGTGACGGCGGTTGCCGGCCCCCTTCTTGCAGCAGGAGACATCCGTGCCGATCCTGTCGCCGAACTCGAAAACCTGAACGATCGCTTCAATGAAGCCGTGGCAAACCGCGATGCGGACGCGATCCTGTCGCTTTATGCCGAAGACACGATCTGGATCGAACAGGGCAAACCCGCGATCAAAGGACTTGAAGAACCCAGGAAATTGTTCGAATTCGTCACGTCCAACAAGGGTGAGGTCACCCATTCCGTCGACACGCTCCTTGTCTCCGATGACGGTACGCTGGCCGTCATGATCGGATCGGTCAACGCCAGGGTGGAAAGTGTCGGCATGGACGCAACCGGCACCTATCTCTACGTTCTCAAACCGTCCGGAGGCGGCTGGAAAGTGGTTACGGACATGTGGCATCAGCACACCGAGTAGCCTCGTGTGCACGAACGCGCCTAACGCGCCTTGGGACGCAGGAAGTGCAGAAACGACCTTTGCTTCGTGTCGGGTTCGGTCTCAGCACGCGGGACAACGGCGGTGACCTGCATGTCGAAGACGGCGATCATCTCCACCTGCCCGTCGATCAGGGTGATCTCCTGCCGGGAGGGCCTGATGCTGAGCGTGCCGACCAACTCCACAGGTTCGTAAAGGGAATCGGCCGTCCAGTCCGTTTCGAGCGTATACCGGATCATCTGGTTCGGGTCGGGCGCGGGCATGTGAGAACACATGCCCCGCTCCGGCACAAGATATCCGCCGTTGGAGGTCGTGGTCTGCGTATCGGGAACGGGGATAACGTATCCGGGGATCGAGATGCTCCTGCCGTCAAGGTCCGGATTTCCCGACATCACCGCTTCCGCCCGCTTACGGCCAATTTCCTGCCGGCGCGACAAAAGACCGTCCGTATCCACTCCCGACACAGCCAGTTTCGCTTCTTCGCGATCGAGCCGAGCCGCGATTTCCGGCCTTGCATCACTCGAAAGTCCGGGATCGGCGAGCATCTTGCGCAACCTGAGCACGGTGCCGAGCGATCTGAGTTCAGCGAGACCGAGCGCGGCAAACGGATCGTCGAAATCGGCTGCGACAGGGTCGATAAGGTCCTGCCAGTTCACCTGTTTCACAGCCCATGCCGGTTGCATGAGGCCAATCAGCATGATCAGGCAAAGGACTGCTCGCATGTTGAGGACCCGTGTGTACTTTTCAACTCGATTGCCTGATAGATAGCAGATTCACACCAGCAAGGCATATGACATTAGCGCAGGAACAGTGCCATGACCTTTCTCGCCGACAGTTTCAGACAAGTGGACAATGCCGCCAACCTTGCAAAACTGGAGACCTGCCTGTCATTGATGGAGCGATTGCCGGACTTCCAGACCTACAAGAAAACGTCCTATGAGGCACTGGTCCTTGGACCGGACGGCAAAGTCGCGGATCTCGCCTGCGGGCTCGGGTTCGACCTGCCCCGGTTGAAGCAGTTGGTACCAGGCGGCAGCGTGACTGGCTTCGATCTGAGCGAAAGTTTCGTCAGGGCCGCGCAAAACCACGTCGTCGACGTGTGCGGCGCCGAGGACCCATCCATCACTGTCAGGCAAGGCGATATCCATGCACTTGGCTGCGAGGCTGATCTTTTTGATGCCGCAAGGATCGATCGATCGCTGCAGCACATTCCGAATCCCGGAACGGCAATTGGCGAAATGGCGCGGATCGTGCGGCCCGGTGGCATTGTCTGTGCGGCGGAACCCGACTGGAGCAGTTTCGTCATCGGGTCGGATCTCGCCGAAATTTCGCGCCATGCCGAGGACGCCTTCAGAAATGGATTTCTCAATCCAATGATCGGCCGGGAGCTGATCGACCTCTTCGGCGCACACCTCACCATAACCCACCACAGTGTACACCCGATTCTGCTGAAAAGGCTCGCGGACGCCGAGATCATCTTCGACCTGACCGTGACCCTTCAGCGCTGCGTGTCGGAAAAGAAAATCCCCGCTGCCGAAGCGGCGGCCTTTTACGCGGACCTTGAAGAACGCGACAGGAGCCATCGCTTTTTCGCGCTGTTGAGCATTCACGTGGTTGCCGGACGCAAGCGATCGGCTGGCAGATTTTAACGCCTTCAATCCGCTGAGCCTTGACCTCGGCACCCCCTTGCCCCTATTTGCCCGAAAGACCTGATCAGGAGCATCGGCACTATGGAATTGGAACACGACCCGAACGACCCGACCCGAAAGGAGCTGTCGCCGCTCCTGAAGCTGGCGCTTGAACTGGGTCCGCTTGGCGTGTTTTTCCTGTTCAACTCGCGCGGCGAGCAGATCGCCGGAGCGTTCCCGGTGCTCCAGGTCATCGGCGAGCCGATTTTCCTGGCAACGGCGGCCTTCATGGTTGCCATCACGATTTCGCTCACCGTCTCGCTCTGGCTGACACGCCGCCTGCCGATCATGCCCCTGGTTTCCGGTGTTGTCGTCCTGGTCTTCGGCGCCCTGACACTCTGGCTGCACGATGAACTCTTCATCAAGCTGAAGCCGACGATCGTGAACTGCCTGTTCGGCTCCGTCCTGCTCGGAGGTCTCTTCTTCGGCAAGGCGCTGCTCGGCTACGTCTTCGACAGTGCCTTCAAGCTGACGGATGAAGGCTGGCGCAAGCTTACCTTTCGATGGGGCATCTTCTTCTTCGTGCTGGCCGCCATCAACGAGATCGTCTGGCGCAGTTTCTCGACGGATTTCTGGGTCAGCTTCAAGGTATTCGGCATCATGCCGATCACGCTGGTGTTCACCCTGACCCAGCTTCCCCTGATCCAGAAATACGCCATCACCGATGAGGCCAGGGACGCCTGAGGGGTCAGGCCGGCAGTTTACAGGTGACCGTCACCGTGTCCGAAGGACACGTCGCGGCGCGCGCCGGTGATCGAGATCGAAAAGCCTGCGATCACGTCGATCAGCGATATTGCCATCAGAATGAAGAACAGCGACGTGGCCGCCTGGGGCAACACCAGAAACTCGACCAGGTAAACAACGAAGACCAGCACCGAGAACATGTGGTCGAGCAGCGCCGTCGTCCCGATCCGCGTTGCCTTCAGGATTTCGATAAAAAGAAAGAAAAGGCCGAGCGTGATCAGGAGGTCGCTCGCCAGAAGTTCGAATGTTGCACCCGAGACCATCGCGATCGAGACCATCGGCTCCGACCAGAACAGCGGATTGTCGGCACCGGCCGTGAAGGCGAGCGCGTTGTAGATCAGCAGGGAAAAGAGCGTGAAGGGGATTGCGGAAAAAAGGCGCATGACGCGGCTCCCGGAGAATGCGGACGCAGGTGAGGCGAGTGCGGCGACCTGACACGATCAGTGGTGCGATTTCAAGGCACGATTACAGGGCGCGATTTCAGGGCATGACTTCCGGGTCTCATTTTCGGGCAAAAGAAAAAGGCCGGCCTGTCGAAACAAGGCCAGCCTCAATCCTGGTTTGCCATGCGGCGATCCACCCTGGGGAAGCGCTTATGCGTCTTCCTTCGGGGAAAGGATCTGACGGCCCCGGTACATGCCGGTCTTCAGGTCGACGTGATGCGGGCGACGCAGTTCGCCTGAATCCTTGTCCTCGACGTAAGTCGGCTGCTTAAGGGCGTCCGTAGAACGGCGAAAACCGCGCTTCATACGCGAGGTTTTTCTCTTTGGAACTGCCATTTTGTTTTTCTCCGTGGTCCATAACCGCGCGGCCCGGACCGGGTCAGCCCGGGGCGTGGCGTCACGCAGCGTGTTGGAATGCGCGGCGTTATACAGCCAACGCCAGCGTTTTGCCACCCCAAACGCGAAAATTTCTCGCTCAATCCGGGGCGTAACCGTTTGACCTGCCTTCTATCACGGTTATTTGGCCAGAACACAGCCGAAAATCGGGCCCGAAGACCGGACGCGGGCAAGATTGGTCGCTGCAAGGCGGCGGTGCCCGGCGGAGGGATTCGCCGGGTTGCGGCCAATCGGATTGGGCAGTGCCGTCGCCAGGCGCGCGGCCTCTGTCCGCGTCAGGTCCTTTGCCGGCTTGCCGAACCAGGCCTGCGCCGCGGCTTCCGCCCCGAAGATGCCTTCGCCCCACTCCGCGATGTTGAGATAGATTTCCAGCACCCGTTTCTTGGTCAGGATTGCATCCAGCATCAGGGCAAGCGGCAATTCCAGGGCCTTTCTGACATAGGAGCGCTCGCCCCACAGAAACAGGTTCTTGGCTGTCTGCATGGTGATCGTGCTGGCACCCCGGGGGCGCTCACCCTCGCTCAGCGCCTCGACCTGATCCTGAAGCGCTTCCCATTCGACGCCATCATTGGTGCAGAAACCGCTGTCTTCGGAGGTGACCACGGACCGGATCAGGTTGGGAGAGATTTCCTCGATCGGAACCCACTGCCGGTCGACCCAGAGGAACTGGACATACCGGGCAAGCATCAGGGTGCTGATCGGCGGCACGACGGAATAGACAACCGTGAGAACGGGCGGCAACAGGATCAGCACCAGCAGAAGCTGCAACAGCCGCCGGCGGACCCTTTGCCAGAAAGAACGCTTTTTGCGGGTGTCCCGGGAAGAGCCCTTGCTGCTCCCGGCTGCCGCCTTACGTCGCCCCATTCAACTTCCGTTCATTGTCCTGAATGAAATCGCGAATGATCGGCGCGGCATCGCGTTCCTTCGACAGCAGCAGCTGGAACACCATGTTCGAGCCGTGCAGGAACCCGAGTTCGACCGCGCTGAGATAAAACTCCCACATCCTGCAGAAGGCGTCATCGTAGAGCTCGGCGGCCGCGCCACGCCTTTCCTCGAAGCGGATGCGCCAGTCCCGGATCGTGTAGTAGTAGTGCAACCTGAGGATTTCATTGTCGCAGACCCATAGCCCGAGGCGCTCGGTCGATGCAAAGACTTCGGACAGGGCCGGGACATATCCGCCGGGGAAAATGTATTTCCTGATGAACGGTCCCGTCGTGCCCGGGGGCGTCATGCGTCCGATGGAATGGACCACTGCGTAACCGCGATCCGTAAGGCAATCCCGGATCTTGCCGAAATATTCATCCAGATGGCCGATGCCGACATGCTCCATCATGCCGACCGAGATGATCCTGTCGAACTGTCCTTCGAACTCGCGATAGTCCTTGAGCACGAACGTGACCCGATCCTCCACACCGGCCGCCTTGACCCGCTCTTCCGCGATCTTCACCTGTTCCGGCGACACGTTCAGCGACGTCACCCGCGCCCCGGCCTCCGCCATGCGGATCGCCAGCGAGCCCCATCCGCCGCCGATTTCCAGAACCTCCATGCCGTCTTGAAGGTCGAGCTTGGCAACCAGATGGGTGAGCTTTGCGTCCTGCGCCGCCTCGAGGCTCTGATCCGGATCGGTGTAATAGGCGCAGCTGTAGTTGAGACCGTCATCCAGAAACAGCCGGTAAAGCTCGGTGGACAGATCATAGTGATGCCGCGCCTGCTTCTTTGCCCGCTCGACGCTGTTTTTCTGCTGGTTCCGCCGGAACGCCTTCCAACCCTTGCGCAAGAGACCCTGGACCGGATGCGCACCGAGCGGCGCCCTGTTGATCGAGAAGAGGAACATGAAGTCATAACATGTCGAGCCTTCTTCCATCGTCAGCGTCCCGTCCATGTAGGCTTCGCCCGCGGCCAGTTCCGGGTTCAGGAACAGCGATGTGTAGAGCTTCTTGTCATGCAGGCGGATGGTCACCGTCGGACCGTCCTCGCCGGAGCCGAACTCGTGAACCTTCCCCGCCACGTCGATGACGCGCATGCGGCCCCGTTTGATGAAGGAACGCAACAGGTTCGACAGAAGTTTCATAAGCGGGTCTCCAGGTGATGGCCCGATCCGGGCGCGGTATGTGGCTGGTCAAACTAGCCGTTTGATCTATTTTTTGAAATTCCGGTCTTGACGATACAAAGAATTGGTCTCAGGGAAAGCCGAACTTTGCATTTACCGGAAATACGGTCTGGAGTAATTCGTGACGATTGAGCTGACGCAGCACCTGACGGAACAGGGCGCCCGGATTGAAACCGTTCTGAAACGCGTTCTGGACCCTGCCGCGCTTTCCGGTGAGATAGCACGGCCGTCCCGGCTGGTCGACGCGATGCGCCACGGCGCACTCAACGGCGGCAAACGCCTCAGACCCATCCTCGTCGTGGAGACCGCAAAACTGTTCGGCCGCGATGATGATGGCGTCCTTGAGGCGGCCTGTGCGCTGGAACTCATTCATTGCTACTCGCTCATACATGACGATCTGCCCGCCATGGACGATGACGACCTGCGCCGGGGACAGCCAACCGTGCACAAGGCCTTTGACGAGGCAACGGCGATCCTTGCGGGCGATGCCTTGCTGACGCTCGCATTTGACGTGATCGGCAGCGCCGCGGTTCATGACGATGCCGCCATCCGGCTTCGGCTGTCGCAAGAACTCTCGCGCGCGGCTGGCGTCGGCGGCATGGCCGGTGGCCAGATGCTCGATCTTGAATCGGAACACCGGGCCCGTTCGGAAACGGAAATCCGTCTGCTGCAGTCCATGAAGACCGGCGCGCTGTTGCGCTACGCCTGCCGCTCGGGCGCTATCGTCGCCGATGCATCGGGTGAAGATATCGACAGACTGACCCGTTTCGGTGAAGTGATCGGTCTCGCCTTTCAGCTCGCCGACGATCTTCTTGATGTCGAAGCGAGCCCGGAAATCATGGGCAAGGCGACCGGCAAGGACGCTGAAGCCGGCAAGGCCACGCTCGTCGGCCTGTGGGGCTCGGAAAAGACCCATGCCGAATTGAAGACACTGCTCGCGGAAGCCGCAAAGCTGCTTGCGCCCTACGGAGAAAACGCTGAGACGTTGTCGGCACTGGCGGACTTTATCGTCAATCGTTCGAACTGACGGGAGTGCCGGCCACATGCCTGCCGAAATCCGGCGCGTCGGTTTCCTGACCCGCCTCGATGATTGACCGGCGGATGCCCCGGGTGCGCGTGAACAGATCAAACAGCATCTCGCCGTCGCCCCAGCGGATCGCCCGCTGCATCGCGGAAAGATCCTCGGAGAACCGCGCCAGCATCTCCAGGATGGCTTCCTTGTTGTTCAGGCAGACATCGCGCCACATGGTCGGATCGGACGCCGCCAGACGCGTGAAGTCGCGGAAACCGGACGCGGAATACTTGATCACCTGAGACTTGGTCACGGTGGCAAGATCGTCGGCAGTACCAACGATATTGTAGGCGATCAGATGCGGCAGGTGCGAAACGATCGCCAGAACCAGGTCGTGATGTTTCGGCTCCATCAGATCCACATCTGAGCCGCAGCCTTCCCAGAAGGTTTTGAGCCTGGCGAGCGCTGCCGGATCGGTGTTTTCGGGCGGCGTGAGAATGCACCAGCGCTGGTCGAACAGGGTCGGAAAACCGGCATCCGGGCCGGAATGCTCCGTGCCTGCGATCGGGTGCCCCGGAATGAAGTGGACACCGTCCGGCACATGCGGACTGACCTGCTCAACGACGGATTCCTTGGTTGAACCCGCGTCGGTCAGGATCGCTCCCTTTTTCAGCGCCGGTGCGATCCACTTGGCAACGGCCTCGTTGGCCCCGACAGGGACGCAGAGAATGACGAGGTCCGCACCCTCGACCGCCTCCGCTGCGTCAAGCGCATAGTGATCACCAAGGCCCAGTTCTTCCGCACGCTGCAATGTCGCCGTCGAACGGGTCGAAATGGCGATCTCTTTCACGAGCCCGCGCTGCCGGGCAACCTGCGCCAGCGAGGAACCGATAAGGCCGATCCCGATCAGGGCCATACGATCGAATATGGGAGCACCAGTCATGTGTTCTTGTTCTGCCTTCAGGCCTGTCCCAGAAATTTTTTCAGATGTTCGACAACGAACCGGTTCGCTTCCTCGGAACCGACGGTCATGCGCAGGGCGTTCGGCAGGCCGTAATTGGCGACCTGGCGCAGCACGCAGCCGTGCTCCAGAAGATAGGCATCCGCGTCCGCCGCGCGCTTGCCGTCCTCGTCGGGAAAGTGGACGAGCACGAAATTGCCGACGCTCGGCGTCACCTTCAGGCCGAGCCTTTCCAGCTCATTGGTCACCCATGGCAACCATTCGTCGTTATGCTCGACCGCGCGTGTCAGGAATTCGCGGTCCTGAACCGCGGCAATCCCGGCCGCGATCGCCATCCCCGAGACGTTGAAGGGGCCGCGAATCCGATTGAGCGCATCAATGATGTGCGACGGGCCGAAACCCCAGCCGATGCGCAGATTGGCAAGCCCGTACACCTTGGAGAAGGTCCGTGTCATGACGACATTGTTGGACGTCGCCGCAAGCTCGATCCCGCTCTCGTAGTCGTTCTTGCGCACATATTCGCCATAGGCCGCATCAAGCACCAGAAGCACATGCGCCGGCAGGCCCTCGTGCAGACGTTTGACTTCCTCGAACGGCAGGTAGGTGCCGGTCGGGTTGTTCGGATTGGCGATGAAAACCATCTTGGTCTTGTCGGTCACCCGGGCAAGGATGGCGTCGACATCGGTCTTGAGATCCGTTTCCGGCGCGACAACGGGCGTCGCCCCCGCCGCACGGATCGCAATGTCGTAGATCAGGAAGCCATGCTCGGAATAGATCGCTTCGTCGCCCTGCCCCAGATAGGCATAGGCAAGAAAGCTCAGAATCTCGTCCGAGCCGGCGCCGCAGATGATCCGGTCTGGGTGCAGCCCATACGTTTCCGCGATGGCATCGCGAAGTTCGTTGGCGGCACCGTCGGGATAAAGTTCAAGGTTATGTGCAACCGTTTCGATCGCCGCTTTTGCCTTCGGGCTTGCGCCAAGCGGGGTCTCGTTGGAGGACAGCTTGTGCACCGTCTTGCCATGCGTGCCTTTGGATTTGCCGGGAACATAGGCTGCAATATCCAATACGCCAGCGCGTGGCTGCGGGCGCTCGGGTCTGGTCACGTCGGCTTCACTCATTGTCTTCTTCCCGCTCATTCCTGCAGCTCTTCGCTGCCGAATTCGTCGTCGCCATCATTCTCACCGTCGATCGGTGCGGCGTACCCACCGACGCGGCGCAGGACATCAGGTCTGGCTCCCGCGGCTGCGCAGGCGGCCAGCGCATCTTCTTCCGTCAGTTCGCCGGAAATCGCCAAAAGCGCGTCAACGCCGCTGCCGGACCGGAAAAAGCTAAGCACTTCAATGCCCTGATCCATCAGCTTTCCAGGCAGAACATCCGACCAGCGCGCGTCATAAACCGTAACGTCGGTGTTGTCGACAAGGTTGTCCGCCCGCGAAAGGACGAGAGCAGGCAAATCGGCCGGGCGTTCATCGAGCATGACGAACGGCAGACGCGCTCTGACAAGGGCACCCGTCTCGCTGAGCCCGCGCCACCAGGGCAGGTCGGCGCGGTCGTTCAGGGCGACGAGACCGATCGCGTGCCCTGTCGAAAGACCAACCGCATCAACGACATCCGACGCATCACTGCACGGGTCGAGTTCCGTTGAAAAGCCGAAATAGAACCGTGCCAGATCAAGCATGTCGATCAGCTCGGCACCGCCATCCAGATAGATTACCGTGCCTGTCCCCTGAAGCGTGCAGGCGCAGATAATGTCGCGCCAGATCTGTTCCACCGTGGTGACCGGCAGATTGCCGCGATGCCGTTCCAGCATTTGCCGGACGCTGTCCGCATCCCGATCCGGACGATAGGACAGGGCCGTTTCCGCGCTGTCGCCGCCGGCACCCCGGATCGCGGTTTCCGCATCCGCGCGCTCCATCAACGCCTCATGGATGCGCGTATCGATTTCGTCGATACGGGCGCGCAGGTCGACGGTTGTCATGCCATCGTCCGGTGTTTGAGGCATCTGAAGTCCCAGCCTGGTTAAAAGTGCAGCGGCGCATAGTCATATTCATGTGATCGCCCAAACGCAAAAGAAATCATTGACTCATTGAGCCCCGCGCGGCTAGGTCGCTCGTCTGGCTGATTTGCCGAAGCCCGTCTCTCAAGCTGGATTCAGGGCGCGCGCAATCCCACATAGCGTCATTGCCCGAGGTTTCCTGGTTAAAGCGAGAAGAGCGCCCCACCCGTCATGCCAACTGAGAGCAAACATCCGGAAGCGCTTGACCCCGTGAAAGCGAACCAGGCAGAGACGCCGTCGAGCAAGCTCGCCCGCTTTCCGGCGGACCAGCCGCTGGAGCTGGACTCGGGCGTTCAGCTGGCACCCTGGCAGATTGCCTATGAGACTTATGGCGCGCTCAATTCCGACAAGTCGAACGCCATTCTTGTCTGTCATGCCCTGACCGGTGACCAGTATGTCGCCTCGACCAACCCGGTGACCGGAAAGCCCGGCTGGTGGGATCTGATGGTTGGTCCGGGCAAACCGATCGACACCAATCACTATTTCGTTGTCTGCGCCAATGTTCTCGGCGGTTGCCTCGGCACGACGGGACCGGCATCGATCAACCCGGAAACCGGCACCCCCTATGGCCTCGATCTGCCGGTCATCACCATTCGTGACATGGTGCGCGCGCAGGCCCGGCTTGTCGACCATCTCGGCATCGACACGCTTTTCACCGTCATCGGCGGGTCCATGGGCGGGATGCAGGTACTGCAATGGGCGGCCAGCTATCCGGAACGCGTGTTCGCGGCCGTTCCGATTGCCGCCGCAGCCCGGCACACGTCCCAGAACATTGCCTTTCATGAAGTCGGCCGCCAGGCGATCATGGCGGATCCGAACTGGCGCGGCGGCGGCTATATCGATGAGGACGTGAGACCGACCAAGGGCCTCGCGGTCGCCCGCATGGCGGCCCATGTCACCTACATGTCCGACGAATCGCTGCACCAGAAATTCGGCCGCAACCTTCAGGACCGCGACAGGCTGACCTTCGGCTTCGACGCCGATTTCCAGATTGAAAGCTATCTGCGCCACCAGGGCATGACCTTCGTCGACCGTTTCGACGCCAATTCCTATCTCTATGTGACGCGGGCCATGGACTATTTCGATCTGGCGCACGAATTCGGCGGGTCGTTGCCTGCGGCCTTCGCCGGCACGAAAACCCGTTTCTGCGTCATGTCGTTCACGTCCGACTGGCTGTTCCCGACCTCCGAGAGCCGCAGTGTGGTCAAGGCGCTTAATGCCGCCGCCGCGAACGTTTCCTTTGTGGAGATCGAAAGCGACCGGGGACACGATTCCTTTCTGCTGGATGTCCCGGAAATGTTCGAGACCATTCAGGGTTTCATGACCGGTGCGGCCCATGCACGCGGCATACCGGCACCGGGGGAGGCCGGCTGACATGAACCTTGCCCCGAAACAGACCCGCGCCGGCGAGGTGCGTGGAGACCACAAGGTCGTGGCTTCGCTGGTTCCGCTCGGCGGGCGCGTGCTTGATATCGGTTCGGAAGACGGCGCGCTGCTGGACCATCTTGTGCGCGAACGCCAGGTTGACGGCCGCGGTGTCGAATTGAGCCAGGCCGGCGTGAACCGGTGCGTGGCACGCGGCCTGTCGGTCATTCAGGGCGATGCCGACAAGGATCTGGCGGACTACCCGGACGATGCCTTTGACGTCGTCATTCTCAGTCAGACGCTGCAGGCGACGCGCGAGCCGAAAAAGGTGATGCGCGAACTTTTGCGCATCGGCAAGCAGGTGATTGTGTCGATCCCGAATTTCGCCCATTGGCGCAACCGCATGCAGCTGTTGTTCCGCGGCCGTATGCCGGTCACGAAATACCTGCCCTATGAATGGTACGATACACCGAACATCCACTTCTGCTCATTGCGCGACTTCGTCGAACTCTGCCATGAGCTGGACGCGGATGTTGAAAAGGCGATCGCCCTGAGCGCGCATGGCAACAAGATCCCGGTCAACGCCCCGTGGTGGGTCTGGAACATCGTCGCC
The DNA here is from genome assembly GCF_030733265.1 of Roseibium sp. MMSF_3412. Classification (GTDB taxonomy): domain Bacteria; phylum Pseudomonadota; class Alphaproteobacteria; order Rhizobiales; family Stappiaceae; genus Roseibium. The sequence goes on from NZ_JASHJI010000003.1 coordinate 403,102, forward strand.
GAGCAGGCTGTTTTCCTCCTGAAAAGGTGATCCACCGCTTTCCCGCACTGATGGTTCGGGATCAGGACCCCTCCGGCGCTTCACGCGACAGAATTGTCTTTTGTGAGCGCACCGCCCTGACCGGCTTCAGACCGGTGGCCACGCCTTCGGGAATGAACACCGGGCGCAAGACCCTTAAGCGGCTTTTCTTGCCGTCGGCCGGCAGGCTCTGGAAGACGACTTTCTCCGCCTCCACGACAAGTACGCCCCCAAAGACAGGCCAGATCCGCCTGCCGATCCCTTCCCAGGTGCGCGCGGCACGCAGGATCGTTCGCGCCTTTGACGGCGGCATGAACAGCGCTTCCTTGTCGTCGACGACATTGAACTCGCAGCTCTTGAGCAGGTCCTTCAGCTGTCCGCTTGAATACGGGCGGCCATATCCGAAGGGCGACAATTCGGATTGCGCCCAAAGCCCGCGCCGGTTCGGCACGACGGCAATCAGCCGGCCGCCGGGACTGAGCAGACGCCACGCCTCCTTCAGAACGGCCTCCGGCTCCGAGCAATGATCGAGGGCGTGGACCAGCATGATCCGGTCGAACGAAATATCCGGAAATGGCAGGCTGGCATCCTCGACGAGCGTACAGGCGCTGTCGCGTTCGCGCGGCCAGGGCACCGCGCCCTGCGGGGCCGGCATCGCCGCGATGGCGCGTTCGGCTGAGTCGAGATACGGACGCATGAACGGACCGGCATAGCCCAGTCCCAGCAGCCGCTGACCGTCAAGTTCCGGCCACATGTCCCGGATCGGCGCTCCGATCAGGCTGCGCAGCAGACGCCCGAGCGGGAGATCGTAGAAAGCGCGCAAGTGAACGACGTCGAGATACATTGGGGTTCGAACTGGCTCGGGTACGGACTCAAAAATGAGGCCGAAACGGTTTCAGGCGGTTAACGTGCCGGCACGGACCGAAAGCGGTCGCTTCCCGTCTTGCCCTCCAGCTTCCTGTTTGCCACTGTGGCAAACAACAAGTCAATCACTTCGGAAGCCTTCGACATGACCTTGAGCGACACAACCGAGATTCACCAGTTTCCCTGCCTCGACGACAATTTCGGCGTGCTGGTTCATGACAGCGAAAGCGGCACGACCATTGCCATCGATGTTCCGGAGGCGATGACATACGAAAAAGCGCTGGCGGAAAAAGGCTGGGATCTGACCCATATCCTGATCACCCATCATCATTGGGACCACGTTCAGGGCCTCGGTGAGCTCAAGCAGAAGACCGGTGCAACCGTTTACGGGCCGGCACGCTCCCGGCAGAAGATTGCGCAGCTCGACCGGACCGTCGAAGATGCGGACCACATCAGATGCGGCCCCTACGAGATCAAGGCAATCGCAACACCGGGGCACACGCTCGATCAGATTTCCTGGTACATCCCGGATATAAAGGCGGCGCACACGGGGGACACGCTGTTTTCGCTTGGCTGCGGCCGGGTTTTCGAAGGCGACAAGGAAATGATGTGGTCGTCCCTCGAAAAACTCATACGCGAGCTTCCAGACGAGACCAGCATCTATTGCGGACACGAATACACCGAGGCCAACGCAAAGTTCGCGCTGACCATCGAGCCCGGAAACAAAGACCTGCAGGCCCGTGCCGAAGAAGTCGCCCAAATCCGCGCGAGCGGTGATCCGACCCTGCCGACAACAATGGGTCGCGAAAAGGCGACGAACCCGTTTCTGCGGGCGGCGGAAGCCTCCGTTGCCGAGGCACTTGGCATGAGTGGCAAATCCGCAGCGGAAGTTTTTACCGAAATCAGAACACGAAAAGACAACGCCTGACGCCGTTTCTTTGCCGAACGTTCAATCGGCAAAAATACGAGGCTCATTTCTTCAACAAAAGCCTTAAATCGCCGGTTTCTGTCCCCATATGCACCCAATCGTGATCATGTCGGGGCAGAAACCATGACACCAGCAAATGTCGAAACGTCCACCACTCGCACTGCCGAACAGCGCGCCCAGGACGTCGTGCACCGTATCCTGAGCCAGGCCGAGGCGATCCCCATGCACCATGGCGGCGGCCACAAGCTGGATATGCAGATACTCTATGAGGAAGTCGTCGCCGCCTTGCGCGAAACCATTGACGATCTCGCCTATTGCACGGACACAAACCCTTCATGAAGCGCGTTTGACCGTTTTCGATCCTGAACGCTACACTCGTTGAACATGCAGGACATAGCCGACATGACAGCTGACGAGGTCGTCAGCCTCCTGAAAATGCAGCCCCATCCCGAGGGCGGCTACTATGTCGAAACGTTTCGTGACGAGGTCACGGACGAAAACGGCCGGGCTGCCTCGACGCTCATCTATTTTCTCTTGCCCGACGGCATTGTATCGCGCTGGCACAAGGTTGACGCTGTCGAAACCTGGCACTGGTACGGTGGCGCACCGCTGGAACTTTCCATCAGCACCGACGGAGTGCAGAGACAGGATCTCAGGCTGGGCAACAACCTTGCCGCCGGCGAGCGGCCGCAGGGCATCGTGCCGCGCGATGGCTGGCAACAGGCACGCTCGCTCGGTGCCTGGACACTCGTCGGCTGCACGGTCGCACCCGGTTTTCAGTTTGAAGGCTTCGAAATGGCACCGGACGGCTGGGAACCGACGGCTCAATGAACTGGTTGCTGCGTCTTAGCTCTGCACTTGAAACAACATCCAGATGGCCATCGTTTTTGCGAGTGACCGCCGGCTATCTGTTTAGCGTGCTGATGTCGTGCAGCCTCATTCTGGCGGGTTGCGTTGCTTTTTTAAACGTTCGCTCAATTGACGGCATTATTCATTTATACTTTTACGCATTCACACAGGTATTCCTTTATTCAATTCCGGTTTTTGTAATTTGCTTCATTTCATCGGAATACTATAAAATTCGAAATATTAGTTTCTTCTTCTTCTTTGGTGCCGCGAATGGGATTCTGATGAGTTATTTGTTGTTCCAAAGAGCGCGCCACGTTTTTGAAACGCCATACAACTCCAGTGATTTTCTGTTTTCTATACTGCCCGTTGTCGGTTGCATTTTCGGGCTTTTGTCTGCAAGCGTATACTGGTTGGTTTCGGGCCGATTTGCAGGCTCTACCCGGGACGGAGAATTACCCGACCCGCTCGACCGGAAGATTTATTGATCGGTTCAATTCAATTTTGAATACCGAGCAGCCCGCACCATCGTTGGCAGTGTTTGCAATCGGTCAACAGGGTCCGCGACGGTGGCTTTTGCGGCCACCGCCGTCATTCGAATCAGACACCCTGTCAGGCAGCCGCCCTTGCCCGTTCGATCGCCTTACCAAGGTCTTCTGCGGGCGTCGCTGTCAGGATGCTCGGCTGATGCCGTGTCGTGAGAACCTTTTCAATCCCGACAAGTCCGAACCACCAGTTCATGTAGGCCGAGTGAAAATCCTCACCGTATTTCTTGTCGGCCCCGGGCGCGAAAACGCCTGAACTGTAGAACACATGCGCGGTCTTGTTCTCCAGAAGACCGAAATATCCGCGCTCCGGCTCGAAACCGAACAGAAGCCCCGGCTGCGTGATCACGTCGATATAGTGTTTCAGCTTGTAGGGAATCCCGCCGTTCCACATGGGAATGTTGAAGACGTATTCGTCGGCGGCAATGAACCTCTGGGTAACATCCACCACCTGATCCCAGGCGCTTTTCCCGGCCGCATCCATCTCGCCGACACCGAAGAAGGACAGTTTCGCGGCATTCTTGTCGCCGTCGAACTCGGGCAGTTCTTCCTCCCAAAGAGACAAGGTGTCGACTTCAAGGGCGGCTTCCCGTTGGCTCCGCGTGTCGAGATAGGCGTTTGCCAGTTGAGCCGATTGCGAATTCGGCCCACGCGGCGACGCGTTGATGTGCAGGATCCTGGTCATTGAAAAACTCCTGATTTTCAAGAAAAACAACTTGCAACCTTCTAAATACATATTTGACGGTTACATACAAGTTGAGCAACCTGCAAAATAGCCGTTTGGCGGTTTCAAAACCCCGTGAACACGAAAAGGAAATCGATTGACTGACCCTGCAAACCCGCCGCCGATCCTGATTGCCGATCATCCGGCACTCGATTTCCTGAACACGGTTGGTGCGCCGCATGGGACCGATATCGAATGGATCGGCGACGGTCGCTCGTTGATCGATTGGATGGTCGCGGCAGGTATTTTGAGCGAGAGCCAGGCAGTGACCGCCACAACCAAGCTGTCTGCGCAAGACCTGAACGACGCTGCCCGGCAGGCCCGGGAGCTTCGCGAGTGGTTCCGGGCGCTCGTCATCAGGCAGGACGGCGGCCCCGGCTGGCAGCTCACTGCTGAAGACCGCGAGATGGTCAATACCTTGATGTCGGCAGGGACTTATCGCTTGCGGCTGCTGCCGGGCGACACCGGGAGTGACGGTCTTCGGCTTTCAGGCGGTTATGAAATCGAAACGGCAGAAGACATTCTCGCACCGATCGCAGAGCAGGTTTCCAGGCTGTTGGCGGACACGGAGTGCCGGCTGACCCGGAATTGCGCAGGTCCCAACTGCACATTCTGGTTCACGGACATCACGAAAAACAAGAAGCGCCGCTGGTGCGACATGAAGCTGTGCGGCAATCGCGCCAAGACGGCCGCCTTCAGGGAACGAAAAAAGAAAGGCTGAGACCGGCTGAACCGTCAGGCCAACCCGGCAATCGCGCTGGCAAAGTCCCTGGCCGAAAACGGTTCCAGATCCTCCACACCCTCGCCGACACCGATAAAATGCACCGGCAGGCCATGCTTGGCGGCGATCGCCACCAGGATGCCGCCGCGCGCCGTGCCGTCGAGTTTGGTCATGACCAGCCCCGTCACACCGGAGACCTTGCCGAAGATCTCGACCTGGTTGAGCGCGTTCTGGCCTGTCGTTGCGTCGAGCGTCAGAAGAACGGTGTGCGGGGCTTCGGGATCGTGCTTCTTGATGACCCGGATGACTTTTTCAAGCTCGTCCATCAACTCGGCCTTGTTCTGAAGCCTTCCTGCCGTGTCGATCAGGAGAACATCGACCTGCTTTTCCTGCGCTTCCTTCATGGCGTCAAAGGCAAGCCCGGCGGCATCCGCGCCCGTATCCCGGGCGATCACCTCTGCACCGGTCCGTTCACCCCAGATCTTGAGCTGTTCGACAGCCGCCGCCCGGAACGTATCCCCGGCGGCGAGCATGACGGTCTTGCCTTCGGCGCGCAGCTTGCGGGAGAGCTTGCCGATGGTCGTCGTCTTGCCCGTACCATTGACGCCGACCATCAGAACCACGTGCGGCTTCCTGCCGGTATCGAGATCAAGCGGCCGCGCAACCGGCTCCAGCACTTTCTCGACTTCTTCGGCAAGGATTTCCCGAACCTCTTCCGGCGAAATTTCCTTGTTGTAACGTCCGTCCGACAAACGCTCCGTGATCGCCATCGCCGTGTCGACGCCAAGATCCGCCTGGATCAGGATATCTTCCAGCTCCTCCAGCATGGAGGCATCCAGCTTGCGCTTGGTGAAGATCGACGTGATGCCTTCAGTCAGCGATGCAGACGATCGGGAGAGCCCCTTTTTCAGCCGCTGAAACCAGGACTGCTTCGGCTCTTCCAGGGCTGGTTCCGGCACCGGCGCTGGCATTTGCACCGGCTCCGGTTCCGTGACATCTGGCGTTTCAGTCGTATCTTCCGGCTCATCGCCAAGGTCCGTGGAAAGGATCTCTTCCGGTCCGGCGTAAACCTGCGTTGGCGGCATGTCCGTGATCAATTGCGGCTCGGCCCCGATACCGAACGGCTCGGAGGGCGTGGCCATGGCCGCGACCGGTTCGACATCCATTTCAACGGACGCCGTCACATCGGCGGTGTCTTCATCTTTCCGCTCGTCGGACTCTTCCGGAGCTGAGGGTGTCTCGGCGGCGATATCCGGTTGCTCGTCCGGTTTATCCTTGCCGCCGAAGAGCCGGCCCAGAAATCCGCGTTTTTTCTCGCTCATGAATTTGCCCTAAACTCGTCCGTCGCGCTGGCTGGCGACCGGACTGACAGCTGTCCTGATGTGAACCCGGACGCATTCTGCAGATCACGCGGCCTTCGAAAGCGCTTCGCCGAGCAGATGCCGTCCGGTATGACCGATAATTCGGGTTTCAACTATATCTCCGGCCTGCCCGCCTGCGAGTTCCACCTGTGTGAACTGCTCTGTGCGGCCAAGGCCTTCCTTTTCGATCAGCACGGGACGCACCTTGCCGACTTCGCTTGCAAGATGACGCACCAGAACGTCTTCGCCCTTGGCACGCAGACGCGCACCGCGCTCCTTGACAATGCTGCGATCCAGCTGCGGCATCCGCGCAGCCGGTGTGCCCGGCCTTGGCGAGAACGGAAACACGTGAAGATGGGTGAGCCCGCACTCATCGACGATGCGCAGCGAGTTCTGGAACATTTCTTCCGTCTCTGTCGGGAACCCGGCAATGATGTCGGCGCCGAAAACCACGTCGGGCCGCATCCGCCTGACGTCTTCGCAAAACCGGATCGTGTCGTCTCGAAGGTGTCTGCGCTTCATCCGTTTCAGGATAAGGTCGTCGCCGGCCTGTAGCGACAGGTGGAAATGCGGCATCAGCCGTTCGTCTTCGGCAATCACGGCCATCAGGTCTTCGTCCGCCTCGATGGAATCGATGGAGGACAGGCGCAGGCGCTTCAGCTCGGGCACCATCTTCAGGATCTTGGCTGTCAGCGTTCCAAGTTTCGGCGTACCCGGCAGGTCCGCGCCGTAAGAGGTGATGTCGACGCCGGTCAGGACAATTTCATTGTAGCCGTTGCCCACGAGCCGTTTGATCTGATCGATGACCACGCCCATCGGCACCGAACGGGAATTTCCGCGGCCATAGGGAATGATGCAGAAAGTGCAGCGGTGATCGCAGCCGTTCTGGACCTGGACGAAAGCGCGGGCGCGTCCGGTGAGCCCGTCAATCAGGTGGCCGGCCGTTTCCTCGACACTCATGATGTCGTTGACGCGAACCTTTTCACTTTCCGAAATGCCGAAGGCGACCACATCCTGGTAGGATTTGCGCTCAAGCTTTTCCGTGTTCCCGAGCACCAGGTCGACCTCTGCCATGGCGGAAAAGGTTTCGGTTTCCGTTTGCGCGGCGCAACCGGTCACGATCACGCGCGCATCGGGATTGTCGCGTTTGGCCTTGCGAACGGCCTGGCGCGCCTGGCGCACGGCTTCATTGGTCACGGCGCAGGTGTTGATCAGGATCGCGTCCTTGAGCCCGGCCGCTTCCGCTTCGCGCTTCATGACTTCCGACTCGTAGGAATTGAGCCGGCAGCCGAATGTCACCACGTCAACGCTCATGAGGCTTCTCCGGCCTCGACAACATCCCCGGATCCCGTCTTGCGCCACTGCAGCGTGTCCAGATCGACTTCGCCTTCGAATTCGACTTCCGTCAATCCGGTCATCAGCACGTGATTGTCGCTTTCGCGCCACTCGATACCGATCGGACCGCCCGGCAGGTGTACGGTCGTTTTGCGGCCCGTCTTGCTGTCACGCGCCGCCGCGACGCCAACCGCGCAGGCAGCCGTGCCGCAGGCCAGCGTCAGGCCGACACCGCGCTCCCAGACCTTCAGCCGGATCTGGTCCTCGCCGAACACATGCGCGAGCGATATGTTGGCGCCTTCGGGGAAAATCGGATGATGTTCGAGCAAGGGGCCAAACCGCTCCAGCTCATATCCCTCGACATCATCGACCCAGAAAATCGCATGGGGATTGCCCATGTTGACGGCAGCCGGCGTGTGCAGGACAGGGTCGTCGATCGGGCCGATCTGCAACTCGATGGCACGCGTATCCGCAAACTCTTCGGCCAGCGGGATCTCTTCCCAGCCGAGCCGGGGAGCGCCCATGTCGACCGTCACATTGCGCGGTCCCGGGCTGTCGAAGGCGTGCAGAAGCCCGGCACTCGTCTCGATGGTCACGAGGTCCTTGCCGACCTCTTCCATCAAAAGGCGCCCGATGCACCGGGTCGCGTTGCCGCAGGCCGAGACTTCACCGCCATTCTGGTTGTGAATGCGCATGAAGGCATCAACCCCGAGCGGTGACCGCTCAACGGTGATCATCTGGTCGAATCCGATGCCGTGTTCCCGGTCGCCCAGCTTGGCAATGACGTCACCGGACAACCGCAACGGCTGCTCGCGCGCATCCCAGACAACGAAATCGTTGCCTAGTCCATTCATCTTCAAAAAGGGCCTGGTTTCAGACGCCATACCGGGTGCACTTCATTCACGTTGTTGAAAAACCGATCGGCTTTTTGCGATCCGGCGCCTTATATGGCGGAAAACGCGGGAAATTACCAGTGGGTGACCGTTTCAGACCTGCCATGCATCCTGCGCCGGAGTCCCGGGGTCGTGGCCATACGCTAAAGTTGCGCTGCCTTGAACGTGTCGCAGGCATCGATCGCCCCGGCATCAAACCCTTTCCTGAACCATCTGGCCCTTTGTTCGGAGGTGCCGTGATTGAAACTTTCCGGAACGACATAACCTTGCGCCTCGAGCTGAAGCGTGTCGTCGCCGATCCGGCTGGCCGCATTGAGCGCTTCTTCTATATCGCCGGCCTCGACAAACCCCTGCTGCCGGGCGGCATAATGAGCCCAGATACCGGCAAAGCAGTCCGCCTGCAATTCCACCCGCACCGACAGGGCATTGGCTTCCGTCTTGCTCAGGGTGCGGCGGATCTTGTGAAACTCCGGCAAGATCCCGAGAACGTTCTGGATGTGATGCCCGACCTCGTGCGCCAGAACATAGGCCTGTGCGAAGTCGCCGGGCGCATTGAGCTGATCGGCAAGCTGCCGGTAGAAGGACAGATCGATGTAAAGCTTGTCGTCCGCCCCGCAATAAAACGGACCTGTCGCGGCACTGGCATAGCCGCATGCGGACGAAACGGACCCTGTAAACAGAACCAGCGTCGGCTCCGGATAGTCGCCACCAAGTTCGGAAAAAATGCTGCTCCATGTATCTTCCGTGTCGGCGAGAATGACGGAAACGAACTCGGCCGTCTCATCGTTGGCCGCCGGTTGCGGCGCTTGCGACTGGATATCGGGCACATAAGATCCGCCGTCATCGAGCTGGCTGAGCACGGTCAGGGGATTGATACCCATCAGCCACGCGACACCGACCACGATGACAAGTCCGGTCAGCCCGATTCCGCCGCCGGTGCGCGCGCGCCGGCTGCCGGGGACACGAAGACGCCGGCGGTGGCTCCTGCCCCGCCTGTCATCGATATTGCTGCTGCCGCGGCGGCCTTTCCAGCGCATGACCCCGTTTCCATTCCGTTGCCCCTGCGTCATCAATATCAGACGGCACGGTTAAACGGTATGTCAAAAGCGCCGGCACCTAAGGCCTGATTTCCATCCGCGAGCCGGGTGCCACATTTTCCAGCAACAGGCGCATATGCTTCGGCGAAACAGCAACACAGCCTTCCGTCGGCGCATAGGTTTCGCGCGCAATGTGAAAGAAGATGGCGCTGCCGCGTCCCTTGACGGCCGGAAACATGTTGCAGTCAAGCACCACGACGACATCGTAAAGCCGGTCATCCCGCCACATTTTTTCGTGACTTGCAGGGAAGGGGCATTTGACCGGGCGATTGTACAGACGATGCCCGGGGTCATCGCACCAGCCGGCATCCGGCGTAAGCGGTTCAAGCGGCAGGACCGTCCTTGGCGGTCGCCCCTTGTCCGGGCGGTAAAAGACATGAAGGAGCTCAAACGAACCCAACGGTGTTGCCCCGTCGCCTTCTTTCTTCCGGGCGATCACGCCCGATCTCCCCAGAGCACACGGAACCGTGATCGAACCAAGCCGGATAATTCCTTTGGTCCGGTCGCGCGGCAGGGGTCTTACGTCCAGTGTTTCCGCCGGTTTGCCCGAATTAAGCATGATTTGGGTTCCCGCCCTGCCATTGCCGATTGAAGACATTGATAAACCAGACCTAAACCCCGCGTGAAGAAGAATTGACGAATGCCTGCTTGTGCGGCGAGTATTTCCCACGCACATAGAGGCAGGAACACGCATGTGACGTATGCACAAGTTGGCGTGATCAATTGAAGACACTTGGCGAGGACCGCACCCATGACCGCCCGCACGATCTTGATTGTCGATGATGATACCGAACTGCGCGAAGCGCTCGTCGAACAGCTTTCCCTCTACGACGAGTTCGAAACCATCCAGGCGGATTCGGCGACATCCGGCATCGGTCTTGCCAAGGACGAACATGTCGATCTTCTTCTCATGGATGTCGGCCTTCCGGATATTGATGGAAGGGAAGCCGTCAAGCTCCTGCGCAAGAACGGATTCAAGGCGCCCATTATCATGCTGACCGGTCATGACGGTGACAGCGACACCATTCTGGGTCTGGAAGCCGGCGCGAACGACTACGTCACCAAGCCATTCAAGTTTGCGGTTCTGCTGGCGCGTGTCCGCGCCCATCTGCGTCAGCACGAGCAGAGCGAGGACGCAACCTTCGCAATCGGCCGTTACTCCTTCCGTCCCGCAGCCAAGGTGATGCAGGACGACGCCGGCAGCAAGGTCAGGCTGACGGAAAAGGAAACCTCCATATTGAAGTTTCTCTACCGCGCCGGAGAAAAACCGGTCACACGAGATGTCCTCCTTCATGAAGTGTGGGGCTACAATTCAGGTGTCACGACACACACGCTGGAAACGCACATTTACCGCCTCAGGCAGAAAATCGAGCGCGATCCGTCCAATGCCGAACTTCTGGTGACAGAAGCCGGTGGATATAAGCTTGTGCCCTGACCGCTATTCAGCGTAAATCTTGGGCATGAGCCTTGCCCAAGACATTGCGATTCTCAGACAAATACCGATGCTCTCGGATTTCCAGGACGACCAGCTGCGGCTGCTCGCCTTCAGCGCCGAGAGCATGGACTATCATGACGGACAGCGCCTCTTCGAAGAAAATGAGCGCGCTGACGGCGGTCTTGTCATTACGAACGGAACCGTTGTCCTTCTGAAGAAGAACGAGGACAGTTTTGAGGAAGTCGACCGCGTTGGCGCAGGCACGCTTATTGGTCAGACAGCGCTCCTGACCGAGAGCAGGCGGCCCTGCCGTGCCGACGCCGTTGGCAAGGTCAGCATCATCCGGATACGCCGCGCGCTCTTCAAGCGCATGATCCAGGAATACCCCGAGCTTGCCCGCCGGCTGTTCGAACAGCATTCGCTGAAATACCGCACCACGATTGCGGCCTTGCGGCCGATCGGTGAAAAGATGGCGGAGCTGGAACAGCTTAACGCCGAACGGCGTCTTCAGGATGATGCCAAGGGCGAGTAACCTTGCCGGCTTTTGAACGGGCTTCGCGCGTTCAGGCGTCCCGCCACGTTGCCAAAGTTTAAGGTTCCCGCCGGTTCGCTGCCACAATTCGTTCCCACCTCCCGTTCAACCGCTCCTCACGGAGCGTCCCTGAACCGAGAGGAGATGAATGACATGATGAAGACCCTGCTTCCCGCCGCCGTCCTGGCAGGTGCGCTGACCGCTGCACCGGTGGCTTTTGCCGCAAACACCGACACCACTGCGATGGAAGGCACATACCTTCTGGTGCAACCGAATGAAAGCCAGCGGCTGCTCGCGCTCAATCCCGGCGGCTCCGTCAGTCTCGTCAGCCAGGGCCAGCAGGTCCGCGGCTACACGTCCGGTCTCGGAACCTGGGAAATGACAGGCCCAGACAGCGCCCGCGCGGCGATTATCGACTTCAACGACCCGGCCCGCGAAAGCGACAGCAACGGTGCTTCCAAGATCGTTTACGACTTGAATTTTTCCGGAGAGAACAACGGCCGTTTTGCAAGCGTGACCGGCAGCTTCACCGGCAAGGCCTTTGCCAAGGGACAAAACCCGCTGGCGGACGATGCCAAGCCCAGCCGCAGATTTGCCAACCAGTTCGATGGCACGCGCTTGACCGTGAACCAGGGCGTTTTCTGATCCATCCGGCCGGCAGCTCCATTCAGCCATGCGTTTCTGCACTTGCGCGATGGCGGAGCTGCCGGAGACTGGACAAATCCCCTGTCTCCTGCAATCAGGAACGGGAGCCCGCCGTCTTTTTGAGCGGGGACATTTCATGGGAGGACCGGCGACATGAGCGAGACAAAGGCCAGCACACTGGGAGACCGGGTTGAACGGTTCAAGCTGCTGAACGCGAAAATGGCCGAACAGGTCACGCGTACCACAAGCTATCGCTGCCTGAAGCCATACCCCCATGCAGGTAAAAACAGGGTCCGGCGCATTGTCCTGATGGGAATGGGCTGCTCAGCGGTTGTCGGAGACCTTTTGCGGCTCTTCCTGTTCTCCGAACACAATCAGGTCGACGCCCGTGTGATCAATGACTATCGCCTGGACTGGTACTTCAACGACGAGGCCGTCGCGGACCCGCACACCGTGTTCGTCCTTTGCTCCTACAGCGGTTCATCCCAGGAGCCCCTGATCGCCTACGATTATCTTGCCGCGCGAACGAACAACATCGTGGTCTGGTCGTCGGGCAAGGGCGGCGACGAGCTTGAGGCGCGCGCGCTTGCCGACGGCCACGCTGCATTTCAGTGGCAACTGAACGAGGAGGACCCTGAATATCCCTTGTTCAGCGCTGTGGAGTTCTTTGCCAGCGCGACCGCAATCTGCCGGGAACTGGGTATTCTGTCCGGTTCGAGCCAGGCTGTCCTTGAACGGGCAGGTACTTTCCTGACCGCTCACCAAACCCCCGCGGCAGCCGAAGCTCTGGCCGAACGCCTTGTCGGCCGGGACCTGCTGGTGCTTTCAAATCCGGTCTGGGATGAATCGGTCGTCAAGCTGATCCGGATGTATTTCAACGAGATCGCGATGGCCAACATTGCAACCAATCTCATCCATGAATTCACGCACAGCCAGATCGCAGCCGTCGGACCGACCGCTCGCCCGCTCGCGATCCTGATCCTGCGCACGCCTTCGGGCAATCCGTTCGAGGAAGACCGGGTGAAAGCTACGAAGGCTTTGCTGGCAACATGCCCGTCTGCAGCCAATGTCGACATACACGAATTCCACGCACCCGAAGGCCCGCTCCTTGATACCACGCTGCATACGCTGCACTTCTTCGCGACGGTTGCCGCGCATCTGGCCGAGATCGACGAAAAGCCCTCCTTTGAACTGATATCAAACGCCTCCGGCAATCCCTGGTACAATCAGGGCTCGATCAGGGACCGGGGAGACCGGACCCGTCTTGACGGAGATGAATAGCCGCGCGGACGACTGGGGCGAACACATCCCGTCCGGGCAGGCTATCGGGCCGGGACTGCGTGTCCTGCTGCTTGCCAGTGATGTGCCGCTGTTCGCGTGTGTCGCCGCCATCGAGGATATCAACGCGAGCCGTCCCGGATCCGTTGCGCTGGCTGGTATTGCGACGGATGCGATTACCGACCCGCATGCGCGTATCAGCGCCGGCAAGCGTCTTTGGCAGCATTATACGCCCGCGCAATGCAGGCTTTCTTACGAGCGTACCCGCTCATTTTGCACGGAACGGGGGATCGAGTTCTTTTCCGGCTCCGTTCATGCCGCGCCCTTTCAACGCTGGAGGGAAGCCTGCAACCCGGACATCGTGCTTTCCGCCTTCTATGGCCAGCTCGTCCCCGAAGAGGTCCTGCGCGCACCGGAACTCGGTGCGTACAATGTGCACCCGTCGGACACGCAACACGGAATTCGTGGCCCCCGGCCCTTTCTGGACACGATCGAAGCGGGCCTGAAACAGGCAAACGGGCATCTTGGCAAGGTCGTCGTGCATGAACTGGATACCGGTTTCGACGAGGGCCGTGTCGTTATCGAAACACCCGGCCTGCCATTTCATGACCGCGATGGTGTGCTGCCGGCAAATCCGCTTCACATCGGCTTCAAGTTCTGTCTTTACGCCTATCCTGTTCTGGTTGAGGCGCTTCTGCTCACGCTGTTGGAAAAGGGCCGTGATTTTCCGCCGTTCCAGATCAGTTATTCGGCAAAAATCCAGTCAGAGCTCGAAACCTATCGCTATAGCACCCACATCGGATTTTCATCGGCAGACGACCTGATCCGGCGCATGCGCGGTTGCATGCAAAACAACAATCCCGCACCGTTCCGGTAAAGCTCGTCGCGCATGCTGCGCAACGTGCGTTGTCTGCGGTTTCAGGTCACTCAAGAGAACCGGCTCCTCATGCCACCCCGTCTCTTCCGGCTACCGGTGCCAGAAGATCCCTTGCGTTTCGTCCAGTCTTTTTCTCAAGTCTTCGGAACCCATGGGTTTTCCGAAATGAAAGCCCTGCAGATAATCGCACCCCATGTCGCTTGCGAAGTGCGCATGTGTTTCCGTTTCCACACCCTCGGCGACGATACTGATACCAAGGCTTTTACCGATACCGATGATTGATGCAGCCAGCGCACGCGCGGTTTCGTCCTCCACGATCGGTTGGATGAACTTGCGGTCAACCTTCAGCAAATCCGGCCTGATTTGCAGCAGCCCCTGAACGGATGCGTGCCCCGTTCCGAAATCGTCGAGCGCGATTGTGACGCCCAGCTCCCTGAGTTCGTCAACTGTCCATTGAACAGCATCGCCGATTTGTTCCAGATAGACGGACTCAAGTATTTCAACCGTCAGTCTTTCCGGATCAATGCCCGAACTCTTGATGTCGTGAATGAATGCCGGATCCACGAGCCGCCCGGCGGAGATGTTGATCGAAACGCGCGGCAGACCGACATCAGTGCCGTCAAATGAGGTCAGGATGTCGGGGAGCGCTGCAAAAGTGATTTCGTCAATCCTCTTCAAGAGCCCCGCGCTCGCTGCCGTATCCAGAAAGGCGGAAGGTGGCAGAAGACCCTGTGCCGGGTGCAGCCATCTGACGAGAACCTCGGCAGCCGCGAACCTGCCGGTGCCGGCATCGATGACGGGCTGGAAGTAGGGAACGAACTCGCCATTTTCACAGGCGGAGAGAAGATCTGACACCAGCTGCCTTGTCGCTGTCGCTTCAGCTTGCATGTCCGCCGTAAAGAAGGACCAGCGTCCCCTGCCCTGTGACTTTGCACGGCCGAGCGCGCTGTCTGCATCCGCGACAACCTGTTCCGGCACATCCATCCCAGTGTCCGCGATAGCAACGCCTACGCAGGCGCTGCAATAGACCGTTTTCCCTTCGAAAGCGAACGGTGCCTGCAATTCCTGAACGATCGCGTCAGCCAGACCGCTTAGCTGCAGGGCGCTGTCACCAAGCGGCCTGAGAACGATAAACTCGTCTCCTCCGAGACGCGCAACGAAATCACTCTGGTTGGTCAATCGGCGCAACGTCTCGGCAACGGAAATCAACAAGCGGTCGCCAGCATCGTGACCCAGCGTGTCGTTCACCGATTTGAAGCGGTCGAGGTCGACATGGAAGACGGCAAAATCCGGGCCGCCCTGTCGAAGTTTCGCTATCCAGGACTTCAACTCGACCTCGAAGTGGCGCCGATTGGAAAGGCGCGTCAGCGGATCTTCATGCATCTCGGTCGCCACGATCTTGGAAAGTTCGTGCAAGCGGGAATTCTCTTTCTCGAGCCGCTGAATTCTAGAATCGTAGTCTGCAAAGCGCGCCTGGTCCGAGATCGCCGCCGGAAACGGAGTGCGCTTGACAGGTTCACGGGGCGGTTCTTCCAGTTCAACAAGCGAGTACAACCACCATCGATCGCCGGTTTCGGCATCGGACAACGGCGTCCAGCTCATTTTTTGCCAGAATTGTTCCCCGTTTTTTCGGTTGTTGAGAACCTTGAATGAGAAATGCTCCCAGTTGAAAAGCTTCTCTATGATGATCAGGTGATTACCCTGTTCCAGGCTTGGCCCGACCAATAGGCTTCCCCGCTGACCGAGAATGTCGTCGTAAGCGTAGCCCGTAATGCTCGTGAACGCCTTGTTGCACCACCGGAAGTCCATGGTGGCCCCGTCATTGTCACAAGCCAGCGCAAGTGCCAGCCCTTCGGTGCACTTTTCGGTGACTTGGTCAAATATCCGTGCGGGTACCACGTATATGCCTCAAACGATTACACAGACAATGGAACGCCAAGAACTCAGACAGGTGCCAATCCACCGCAATTGCCGAAGAACACCTTCAGCGCAAGTATATAATAAAAAAGAGCAATTCGGAACAGGTTGAGAAAATTTTCAACTATTCCATAAATTGCATAGACTTGAGATGTAGCAGGATGGCGTGCGCGTCAGCGAATGCCGGTGTGCGCTCCATGAAGGACAGAATGTTCGACTGACCCGGGACTGCGCTCAGACGGTGTTTCCAGATCGATCAGCAATTCCGATTGACGCGCCGGGACCCGGCGAGCTCGGTCCTCGGATGCCAGAATTCGCCCCGCGTTTCGACCAGTCGTGCCTGAAGGTCGTCCGCACACATGGGCTTTCCGAAATGAAAGCCCTGCAGGCAGTCGCACCCCATAGCACTTGCAAATTGTGCGTGACTTTCTGTTTCCACACCTTCAGCCACGATGCTCATGCCGAGACTTTTGCCGATGCCGATGATGGACGCGACCAGCGCGCGGGCGGTTTCATCCTGTACGATCGGCTGAATGAACTGACGGTCGATCTTCAGCACAGCCGGCTTGATTTTCAGAAGCCCCTGTACCGATGCGTGACCCGTCCCGAAATCATCAAGCGCGATCGTCACGCCCAAGGCCCTGAGTTCGCCAAGCGTCCACTGAACCACATCACCGATCCGTTCCAGATAAACCGACTCCAGTATTTCGATGGTCAGTCTCTGAGGATCCATCCCGGAGCTCTTGATGTCGTGGATGAAGGTCGGGTCCGCCAGCCGTCCGGCAGAAATGTTGATCGACAGGCGGGGAAGATCGACCCCCGCGCTGTCAAATGACGCCAGAACATCCGGGAGGGCGGCAAAGGTGATTTCGTCGATCCGCTTCAGGATACCCATGTTCGCTGCCGTCTCGAGAAAAGCGGAGGGTGGCAGCAGGCCGAGCCTGGGGTGAACCCACCTGACAAGAACTTCGGCACTCACGATCTGACCGGTTTCCGCATCGATCAGAGGCTGGAAATAGGGAACGAACTCGTGTTTCTCACACGCGATCAGGAGATCCGAAACCAGCCGTTTTGTTGCCACTGCCTCGGCGTGCATTTCCTCGGTAAAGAAGGACCAGCGCCCCTTGCCCTGGGATTTCGCGTGATAAAGCGCCATGTCCGCATCGGCGACCACCTGCTCCGGGACATCCATTTTCGACGTCGCGATCGCAACTCCCACGCTTGCGCTGCAGAAGGTCGACTTTCCCTCGAAGCTGTAGGGCGCATGCATCTCCTGAACGATCGCATCCGCCAGACCGCTTATGTTCAGGGCACTGTCGCCGAGCGGCCTGAGGACTATGAATTCATCTCCGCCGAGCCGGGCCACCAGATCCCTGTCGTTGGTCAGTCTGCGCAGCATGCTGGCGACGGAGATCAGCAACCGGTCTCCGGCATCGTGGCCCAGTGTATCGTTGACGGACTTGAAGCGATCGAGGTCGATGTAGAAGACGGCAAAATCCGGTCCACCCTGCTGCAGATCCGATATCCAGGACTTCAGCTCGACCTCGAAATGCCGTCGGTTGGAGAGGCCGGTCAGCGGATCCTCGTTCGATTCCTTGGCAACGATCTTGGCGAGTTCGTGCAGCCGCGCATTCTCTTTTTCAAGGCGTCCGATTTTTTCGACATAGTCCGCCAGCAGTCCCTGATCCGATTCGGCAACGGGAGTGGGTCTGCGCCGGGCAGTTTCACGCGGCCGGTCTTCCAGCTCCATCAGGGAACAGAGCCACCAGCGATTGCCGGTCGCCGCGTCGGACAGCGGAACCCAGCTCATTTTCTGCCAGTACTGGTCACCGTTCTTACGGTTGTTGAGCACCTTCACCGAGAAATGTTCCCAATTCATCAGTTTCTCGATGATGATCAGGTGGTCGCCCTGTTCCATGCTCGACCCGATCAGAATTGTTCCGCGCCGGCCGATGATGTCGTCGTACGTATATCCGGTGATCCGCGTGAATGCCGTATTGCACCACTGGAGTTCCATGATCGCACCGTCATCATCACAAGCCAGCGCAAGTGCCAATCCTTCGGTGCACTTGTCGGTGATCTGGTCGAATATTTGCGCGGGTATCACGTGTGGGCCTCACATCATCACACCGATAGTGCAACACCAAGAGATTAGATAAATGCTAACTCGCTCATCTTCTGAGCATCGAGCTTAATTCGAAAGAGAAACAAACGCTAATGAGGTTCTTAAATTACGATCAAGTCAATGGACGCACAAGTGAACACTTAAACCACGCAAAGTTCGCAGTTCAACAATTGAAAATCTAGTTGCAGTCAAAAAATCAAAACGCATTGCTTGCAAATGCTTGGCAAACTTTACAGGAGTTTCCACGCAGGATCCTTGAATATTACAGTCGCGCCTGAAGATCAAACCGCCGGAACAGCCGGTAGAGCAGGTCAATTTGACGCAAGCCAGCCGGGAAAAACACGTGGAATTGCGGACGGATCACGGGTTGGCCGTGTGCTAGCCTGAAAGGACCGAAGGAAAGCAGATGGGGGCACGCGTGAATTTTCTGATTGCCTATGCAACCACTGAGGGACAGACGGACAAGATCGCCAGGTACATGGCCGCGACCTTGACTGAGGAGGGTCACGAGGTCCGGTTTCACAATGTGAGCGATCTGTCCGGCGGCCTGACCGTGACCGATTACGACAAGGTGATTGTCGCCGGTTCGGTACACTCGGGAAAACACCAGCCCGATCTTGAATTGTTTGCCTTCGCAAACCGGGAGCGGCTGAATCAGGTCCCCGGCCTTCTCGTTTCCGTCAGCCTCGCTGCGGCATTCCCGGATACGCTGAACGAGGCGAGGGGTTACGTCGATACCCTTCTTGAGGCCACACACTGGAAACCGGTGCAGGTCATCCTGATTGCCGGTGCGGTGAAGCCGGGCAACTATGACTGGTTCGAGAAATCAGCCCTCCTGGAAGGTGACCTGGCCGGACATCTCAACGAGGATCTGCAGGACACGCGGGAATTCACCGACTGGGATGCCTTGAAGCAACAAGTGGCAGAGTTCACCCGTTCCTGATCGCGCGATGGCGCGGGATAGGGATCATGTCCGGGCGGCGGGGGTGAACCGGCAACCTCATCGCGCCTGTATGACACCAACAAAAAACCCTGCCTCCAGTCGCCGGAAGCAGGGTTTTTGGTTCATATCCATGGCGCGCTCGCGGCAGACAACCGTCATCTGCCTGCGATTGAACGGACCGGATCGATCACACCCAGGGGCGGCTTTCGCCCAGTTCACCTTCAAAGGTGTCGATCTGATCGGCCTTGGCCATGGTCAGGCCGATATCGTCGAGGCCGTTGATCAGGCAGTGCTTACGGAAATGGTCGATCTTGAAGGCGATATCCCCGCTCTCAAGGCCCTTGATCTCCTGGTTTTCCAGATCGATTGTCAGCGTGAAGTTTGCGCCACGTTCTGCCGCATGAAGCAGCGTCTCCAACTCGTCTTCGGAGACCTGGATCGGAAGGATCCCGTTCTTGAAGCAGTTGTTGTAGAAAATATCGGCGAAGGACGTTGAAATGACACAGCGGATGCCGAAATCCAGAAGCGCCCAGGGCGCGTGTTCGCGCGAAGACCCGCAACCGAAATTGTCACCGGCGATCAGGATCTTCGCATCGCGATAGGCCGCCTTGTTCAGAACGAAGTCGACATTTTCCGAACCGTCGTCATTGGTCCGCATTTCGTGAAAAAGCGCCGTGCCGAGACCGGTCCGCTTGATCGTTTTCAGGAACTGCTTCGGAATGATCATGTCGGTGTCGATGTTCACGATCGGCATGGGTGCCGCGACACCGGTCAGGGTTTCAAATTTTTCCATTGTTCTTTCTCCTGAAGGCTCAGCCGGTCGCGGCCGCCATGTTTCGGGCTCAGGCCGCGAGGCTGGTTGTCTGATCGACGCCGAGCATCAAGTTGAGGTTCTGCACTGCCGCACCCGATGCGCCCTTGCCGAGATTGTCGTAGACGGCGATGATGGCCGCCTGCGCACGCGCATCATTCGCAAAGACATGCAGCCGCAGAAGATTGGTGTCGTTGACGGCCTGCGGATCGAGGAAGTCGGCACGTTCAATCTCTTCCAGCGGGGCCACTTCGACAAAACCGTTCGCAGCGCCCGCAAAATGATCGGCAAGCACGGCGTGCAGTTGCGCACCCGTCGGGATCCGGTCAAGACCGGCAAGGTTCAGCGGAACGACGGTGAGCATACCCTTGTAGTAATTTCCGACGGACGGCGTGAACAGCGGCGCCGAGGCGAGCTGTCCATAGGCCGTCATTTCCGGCAAATGCTTGTGATTGAAGCCGAGCCCGTAGGGTGCATGGACATTTGCGCTCGTGCCGCGGCCTTCATAGTCGGCGATCATGCCCTTGCCGCCGCCGGAATAGCCCGACACCCCGTGATAGCTCAGCGGGAAGTCGGCCGGCAGAAGGCCGTTGGCAATCAGCGGGCGCACGGATGCGATCAGGCCTTGCGGCCAGCAACCCGGATTGGTCACGCGCATGGCTGCGGCAATGTTGTCCGCCTGCCCGCGTTCCATCTCCGCAAAGCCGTAGGCCCAGCCATCGGCAACCCGGTGTGCGCTGGAGGCGTCGATCACGCGCGTCGTGTCGTTCTCGATCAGCGCGACGCTTTCCCGTGCAGCCGCGTCCGGCAGGCACAGGATCGCGACATCCGCCTTGTTCAGGAAATCAGCGCGTGCTGACGGGTCTTTGCGGCTTTCGTCGGGAATGGAAATCAGCTCCAGATCGCGGCGCATGGCGAGGCGCTCGCGGATCTGCAGACCCGTCGTACCGGCTTCACCATCTATGAACACGCGCGCGGCCATGGCCCGCTCCTCTCCTCGACTTGAGTAAAATCGAGTGCGTCATACACCCAATCGAACGTCTTGTCACCGATTGTCGGCGCGATCAGACTTCAACGGGCCCTTGAGTGATACTCATCATTCGGCCGCATATCCGTCGCGGCGGCCACGCGGTTGCTCATGTTGAAGAAGGCGGCAACGGACGCAACGTCCCAGATATCCCGGTCGCTGAAACCTGCATCGCGCAGGGCCTGCCGGTCGCTTTCCAGGATTTCGGCAGGCCTTTCGGTCAGCTTGACCGCAAAATCGAGCATCGCCCGCTGCCGGTCGCTCAACTCGGCAACGCGGTAGTTCATGACCATCAGCTCGCCAAGCACCGGATCACCGGACAGCTCTCGAACGGACGCGCCATGGGCTGTGAGGCAATAGAAACAGCTGTTGACGGCGGATACCGCAACGGCAATCATCTCTCTCTCAAGTTTGGTGAGTCCACAATCCGCCAGCATGAGATCGTTGTACATGTCGGTGAATGCGCGCAACTTCGTGTCATCAAAGGAATACGCCTTGAGCACATTGGGGATCAGTCCGAGCTTCTCCTCGCACAATTGGAAGTAGGCCTTGGTTTTTTCGTTCAAAGGTTCGTTTGAATCGATTAGCAAGGCCGTGACTTTACTTGACAATTTGCCTCTCCCGTCATGAAAACTTTTATGTCGCAGCAATACAAAATCATATCATGCGACAGAGCCACAACTAAGATCGCCTAGGGGGTAAGAAATGCCGGACAAACATGACGTCGAGAAACAGAAACTCATCGACGCGGTCCATGCTGGTCTGAATCAGGAAAGTCCTGCCCTGGCGGAGTTCGCGGCTGCCTTCTACGACAGGGCCGCCGCCGAGGATCTCGTGGCCTATACGGCGGAAGAACTGAACGGCTTTGCCAGGAGCGCCTGGCAGGATTTTCAGGACCACGAACTCGGCACGCATCGTGTCAGCATCACCAATCCCTCGACACAGAACAAGAACCCCAAGATCGACAGTCTGACGATCATCGAAATCGTCAACGACAACATGCCGTTCCTGGTTGATTCGGTCATGGACGAGCTGCAAAGCAGCAAGCTTGACGTCCACCTCGTGCTCCATCCGATCTTCATTGTGGAACGCGACGAAAGCGGAAAACTGCTGTCCTCGACCGCCCGGAAGAAACCCCCCAAGCGCAAGGACCGCCAGGAAAGCTTCATTCATATCCACGTCACCCGGATCGATTCCGATGAAGCGCGCGAAGCCTTGCAGGCCCGTCTCAACGCCGTCCTGACCTCGGTCAGGTCGGTTGTCGATGATTTCAAGCCGATGCAGGAACGCCTTGCCGAAGCCATTGATACGTTCAAGACGACACAGATCCCGGGCAGCAGCGACGATCTGTGGGAAGCGATCCATTTCCTGGAGTGGATGGAAAAGAACAACTTCATCTTTCTGGGCATGCGCGAATACAGGTTCGAAGGCGGCGTCGACGAGGGCGAACTCTCTCCCTCGGACGGAACCGGCCTTGGCCTCCTGACCGATCCGGACGTCCGCGTTCTCCGGCGCGGCTCGGAATATGTCCAGATCACGCCCGAAATCCGCGAGTTTCTGAAAAACCCGGAACCGCTGATCATCGCAAAGGCCAATGTGCGCAGCACGGTGCACAGGCGTGTGCACATGGACTACGTCGGCGCCAAGATCTACGACGACGACGGCCGTCTGACCGGCGAATTGCGGATTGTCGGCCTGTTCGCTTCGACCGCCTATACCGAACCCACCAGCACGATCCCGTTCCTGCGCCGCAAGGTCGCCAGCGTGCTCGCGCGTGCCGGATATGGCTCTGAAAGCCATTCGGGCCGCGCTCTCAGAAATGTTCTGGAAGCCTTTCCGCGCGACGAATTGTTCCAGATCGAACGCGAGCGGCTTTACGATTTCGCGATCTCCATCCTTCAGCTGGACGAGCGCCCGCGCATCCGCGTCCTGTCCAGACCGGACAAGTTCGACCGCTACGTCTCCGTCCTGGTATTCGTCCCGCGTGACCGCTACTCGACCGAGGTCAGGATCAATATCGGAACCTATCTGGCCTCCATTTACGACGGACGCCTGTCTGCCTGGTACGTTACCTACCTGGAAGGCCCGCTGGCGCGGGTCCACTACATTATCGGCCGCGACACGGGCGAAACGCCGAAGCCGGAACAGGAAGAACTCGAGAATGCCGTCGCGGACATGGTCCGCACCTGGTCGGACAATGTCAAAGATGCCCTGAACAAGGAATTTCCGCCGGTTCAGGCACGCCAGCTCGCCGAACGCTACGCCCTGTCCTTCCACGGCGGTTACAAGGAAGTCTACAACGCCCAGTCCGCGCTCTCCGATATCGTGAAACTGGAAACCCTGAGCGGGCTGGACGACACGACGATCACCTTCCACCGGCCGGCCGGGTCCAACGGCAACCGCCTGTCCCTGAAGGTCTATCATTGCGGCTCGCCAATCCCGCTGTCGGCCCGCGTGCCGCTTCTTGAAAACATGGGCTTCAAGGTTATCAACGAACGGACCTATCGGGTCACGCCGGCCGATACGCCGATGTCCTACCTGCACGAAATGACCCTCGAAAGTCATTCCGGTGAGGATTTCGATCTGCCGGAGGAACTCCAGACCCGGCTTGAAAGCATGTTCATGGCGATCTGGACGGGCCGCGCGGAAAATGACGGCTACAACCGGCTTGTCCTGACGGCCGATCTTGCCTGGCGGGATGTTGCCGTGGTGCGGGCGCTCTCCAAATACCTGCGCCAGGCGGGCATTCCGTTCTCCGAAGACTACATGTGGCGCACGCTGAACAACTATCCGGCGATCACGGCAAAGCTGGTGGAACTGTTCCACCTCCGCTTCAATCCGGACGTCACGGAAAAGGACCGCGAGCTCGGCTCCGAGCGGCTTGCCGGTGAGCTGAGCGTTGACCTGGAAGACGTTTCGAGCCTGGACGACGACCGCATTTTGCGGCGGTTCCAGAACGCCATCGGCTCGGTGTTGCGCACCAACTTCTACCAGCTGGATACCGACGGCCAACCAAAGCCGACCTTCGCCTTCAAGATCGACAGCCGCCAGATCGACGACCTGCCGCAACCGCGGCCCTTCCGCGAGATCTTTGTCTACAGCCCCCGCGTCGAGGGGGTTCATCTGCGTTTCGGCATGGTCGCGCGCGGCGGCCTGCGCTGGTCAGACCGCCCGCAGGACTTCCGGACCGAGGTTCTGGGCCTGGTCAAGGCCCAGCAGGTCAAGAATGCCGTGATTGTTCCGGTCGGTGCCAAGGGCGGTTTCGTGCCGAAACAGCTCCCCTCGATCGGCGACCGGGATGCCTGGTTCAAGGAAGGCACGGAAAGCTACAAGATCTTCATCAACGCTCTTCTGGATGTCACGGACAATCTGGATGAAGACAGGATCCTGCCGCCCGAACGGGTACAGCGCTTCGATGTCGACGATCCCTATCTGGTCGTCGCGGCCGACAAGGGAACCGCGACATTCTCAGACACGGCGAACGGCATTTCTGAAGGCCGGAACTTCTGGCTTGGCGATGCCTTCGCCTCCGGCGGCTCTGCCGGGTATGACCACAAGAAAATGGGTATCACCGCGCGCGGTGCCTGGGAGGCGGTCAAACGCCATTTCCGCGAGATGAACCGGGACATCCAGACACAGCCCTTCACCGCAGCCGGTGTCGGAGACATGTCGGGCGACGTTTTCGGCAACGGCATGCTGCTGTCCAAGGCAACCAGGCTGGTTGCCGCGTTCGATCACCGCGACATTTTCATCGATCCGGACCCGGATCCGGCCAGGACGTGGGACGAACGCAAACGCATGTTCGATCTCGGCCGGTCCTCGTGGAACGACTACAACACCGACCTGATTTCCAAGGGCGGCGGCATTTTCTCGCGCCAGTTGAAGTCCATCCCGCTGAGCCCGGAGATACAGGCGCTGCTTGGCCTTGAGCAGACCGCGGCAACGCCCCAGGAGGTGATGACGGCGATCCTGAAGATGAATGTCGACCTGTTGTGGTTCGGCGGCATTGGCACTTATATCCGCGCGACAACGGAAACCGACGCGGATGCCGGCGACAGGGCCAACGACCCGATCCGGATCACGGCGCCGGATGTCGGCGCGAAGGTGATCGGCGAGGGCGCGAACCTGGGCCTCACCCAGCTCGCCCGCATCGAGTTCAACAAGAACGGCGGCCGGTGCAACTCCGACGCGATCGACAATTCCGCCGGGGTGAACTCCTCGGATATGGAAGTCAACATCAAGATCGCCCTCGGGGCAGCCGTGAAATCCGGCAAACTCACGCTCGAGCAACGCAACGTGCTGCTCGCCGACATGACCGACGAGGTGGCCGATCTGGTTCTGCGGAACAACTATCTGCAGACCCTTGCGATTTCGATGACACAGTTGCGCGGACTGGAGGATTTCGGTTTCCAGGTTCGCATGATGCGCCAGCTCGAACAGGCGGACCTGCTCGACCGCGTTGTCGAACAGCTTCCCGACGAAGCCACGCTGCGCGAAATGCGAAAGGCGGGACAGCTGCTCACTAGGGCGGAACTGGGTGTCCTTCTTGCCTACGCCAAACTCACCTTGTATGACGCGCTTCTGGACAGCTCCGTGCCGGATGACGCTTATCTTGCGAGGGAACTGTTCCGCTATTTCCCGGAACAGATGACAACAGCCTATCAGGACGAGATCAACGGCCATCGCCTGCGCCGCGAGATCATCGCGACCATGCTGGCGAACTCCATGATCAACCGGGGCGGTGCGACCTTCCTGACCCGGTTGATGGACCAGACCGGCGCGACACCGACGGAAATCGCTCAAGGTTTTGTCGCGGTGCGCAACAGTTTCGATCTGACAGACCTGAACACGGAAATCGATGCACTTGACACGAAGATCGACGGCGGCCTGCAGCTCGATCTCTATACCGAGGTCCAGTCGCTGCTCCTGGAACGGGTGGTCTGGTTCAAGCGCAACGTTCAGTTCGACAAGGGCCTGTCGGCGGTCGTCGACCGGTTCAGGAACGGTATTGCCGACCTGCGCGAACGCCTGGAAAGCCTTCTGCCGGAGGAACCGGCGGAACTTCTCAACGCCCGTGCCGCCGAATACGAGGAAAAGGGCGTTCCCAAAACGCTCGCGCGCAGGATTGCCTGGCTGATTGCGGAACAGGCCATCCCCGACATCGTCATCGTGTCGGAGGAAACCGGTGCCGATCTCGAAACGGCTGCGGAGGCCTACTATCAGGTGGCGCACCACTTCAAGATCGGCAACATGCACGAACTGGCGAGTGGTCTTGAAGTCCGAGACTACTATGATGGCCTTGCGCTCGACCGCGCACGCGCGATTCTGTTCTCCGCCCATCGGGACCTTGCAAGTGCCGCCATCCGGGCCGGCAGTTTCGCCAACTGGCTGACGGAGCATGCCAGTGAGGCGGAAAGCCGGCATGGTGCGGTCAATGAGATCCTGGATGGCGGGCTCAGCGTCTCCAAATTCACGGTTGCCGCGGGCCTGCTCGCCGAAATCTGCGGTTCTGCATAACAGTCGGTCAGGCGACTGTGTAAAGTTGAGGCCGGCAGCACGTCTGCCGGTCTTTTCAGTCGAAAAAGGGTGTGACGTGACGGATGTTACCACTGACTTTCCCGATGGCACGGACCGCCGCGCCATCTGGTCCTGGGCCCTGTTCGACTGGGCGGCACAGCCGTTCTTCACCCTGATCACGACATTCGTCTTTTCTCCCTATTTTGCATCCGTATTGGCAAATACGCCCGAGGAAGGCCAATCGCTTTGGGGCTTTGCAACGGCCATTGCGGGCCTGGGCATTGCCTTGATGGCACCGATCCTGGGGTCGGTTGCCGACGCGACCGGACGGCGAAAACTCTGGATCTTCCTGTTTTCCATTCCCTTCGTCATCTGCTGCTGGATGTTCTGGTACGCCGCGCCCGGCGAATCGGGAAGCATTGCGATTGCTCTTGTCGCCTTTGCGGTCGGCACGCTGTGTATCGAGGTCGCCACCGTCTTCAACAACGCCATGATGCCGTCACTGGTGCCCCACGAAAGGGTGGGCAGGCTATCGAGCTTCGGCTGGGCGATGGGCTATGTCAGCGCCCTGATCACGCTGGCGATTGCGCTTCTGCTGTTTTCCGCCAGCGCGGAGACCGGCAAGACGCTGGCCGGGATCCGTCCCGTTTTCGGTCTGGATCCGGCAACGCAGGAAGGCGACCGGGTGACCGGCCCCTTCTCCGCGCTCTGGTATGTTGTCTTTGTTATCCCGATGTTTGCCTTCGTCCCGGACGCGCCTGCCAGAAACAGGATATCAACCGCGGTCCGCGAGGGCTTGTCGGAGCTCGCGGCCAGCCTCGCCCAGGCGAAAACGAACCGGAATGTCTTCCAGTTCCTGATCGCGAACATGATCTTCAAGGATGGCCTGGTCGCCCTTTTTGCCTTTGGCGGCATTTACTCCGCCGGTCAACTCGGCTGGGGGTCGATCGAAATCGGCGTCTTCGGCATCATTGTCATCATCACGGGGATCGGCGGCCTTCTTCTGGCCGGTCGTCTGGATGACAGGTTCGGCGCAAAACCCGTGATCCTCGTCTCCCTCGTCGTGCTCATGATCTGCGGATTGGGCATGATCTCCATCGACAAGACGACGGTCCTGTTCTTCATCAAGACCCTGGCCGCACCGGAAGGCGCCCAGTTCGCCTCCCTGCCCGAACAGATGTTCATCGCACTCGGCGCTGTCATTGGAGCGGTCTCCGGTCCGCTTCAGGCCTCCTCGCGCAGTCTTCTGGTGCGGCTGGCACCGAAAGAACACATGACGCAGTATTTCGGCCTTCTGGCCTTGTCCGGAAAGGTCACGAGCTTCATGGCGCCGCTTGCCGTCGGCATCGTGACGGCCCTTACAGGCAGTCAGGCCGGCGGCATGTCGGTGGTTCTCGTGTTCTTCGCGGTCGGCTTTGCGCTCATGCTCTGGGTGACCGAACGGCGCGCCGGCTAGAGCACTTTCCAATCAATGCCGGAAGTGGCGCATTCCCGTCAGCACCATCGCGAGACCCGCCTCGTCGGCGGCGGCAATGACGTCGTCGTCGCGCATGGAGCCGCCCGGCTGGATCACCGCCGTTGCGCCCGCTTCGGCGGCCGACAGCAAGCCGTCCGCGAAAGGAAAGAAGGCGTCGGAGGCAACCACGCAGCCCTTGGTGAGAGGCTCTGTCAGACCGGCGGCTTCGGTCGCATCGAGCGCCTTGCGGGCAGCGATGCGCGCAGAATCCACCCGGCTCATCTGTCCGGCACCAACGCCAACGGTCGCACCGTCCCGCGCATAGACGATCGCATTCGACTTGACGTGCTTGGCAACCCGGAAGGCGAATTTCAGATCGGCAAGTTCCTGATCGCTCGGCGCGCGCTTGGTGACGACCTTGAGATCCAGATCATCAACGACACCGTTGTCGCGCGACTGCACCAGCAGACCGCCCGCAACCGACTTGACGAACAGGCCCTTCGCGCGCGCATCCGCCAGTCCACCGGTGACCAGGAGCCGCAGGTTCTTCTTTGCCGCAATGATCTCCCGCGCTGCCTCGTCGGCATCGGGAGCGATGATCACTTCGGTGAAGACCTTCACGATCTCCGCGGCAGCCTCAGCATCAAGCGTCCTGTTCAGGGCAACGATACCGCCGAACGCGGACACCGGATCGCAACGCAGAGCCTTTTCATAGGCCTCCGTGAGACTTACACCTTCGGCAACGCCGCACGGGTTCGCATGCTTGATGATGGCGACCGCACTCGTGCGCGCCGGATCGAACTCGCTGACAAGCTCGAAGGCGGCGTCCGTATCGTTGATATTGTTGTAGGAAAGCGTCTTTCCCTGGATCTGTCTGGCCGTTGCGACACCCGGCCGGTTTTCGCCCGTCTTGTAGAAGCCTGCCGTCTGATGGGGGTTCTCGCCGTAACGCATGACCTCGGCAAGCGCTCCGCCAACGGCGCGATGCGCCGGCGTTGCCTCGTCGAGCTGTTCCGCCATCCAGTTGGAAACCGCAGCATCATAGGCTGCCGTGCGCGCGAACGCCTTGAGCGCAAGCCGCTTGCGCAATCCGAGAGAAGACTGCCCCTGATTGGCGTCGATTTCCGCAATGACGTCCTCATAGTCCGACGGGTCGGTGACAACCGTGACATAGGCGTGGTTCTTTGCCGCCGCCCGGGTCATGGCCGGTCCGCCGATATCGATGTTCTCGATCCCCGTTGCATAATCGGCACCCGAGGCAACAACATCTTCGAACGGATAGAGATTGCCGCAGAAGAGATCGATCCCGACGATGCCGTGCTCGGTCATTGCCGCCTGATGATCCTGATCGTCCCGGATCGACAGAAGTCCGCCATGAACGTTCGGATGCAGCGTCTTCACGCGCCCGTCCATGATTTCGGGAAAGCCCGTCACCTCGGAAATATCCATGACCTGAAGTCCTGCATCCGCCAGTGCCTTGTAGGAGCCGCCGGTTGAAACAAGCTCGACACCGCGTTCAGAGAGCGCCCGTGCGAACGCGACAAGTCCGGTTTTGTCGAAGACGGATAACAGGGCGCGTTTGACGGGAACCAGCTCGGGAACAGGGACGGCTTTGGACACAATGGCCATGAATTTGCCTCGCAGAAGGGGACGATCGGGGGGTTCGACGTCGCCCTAACATGTCTTCGGCAAAATCGGAAGGTCCGTCGCCGCACACACGCGCGCTTATTCCTCCAGCGGCAACTCGTCGAAATCGTCGAATTCACTGGTACCGCGGCGGCTCAGCTTGGCCGTGGCCGTTTTTCTGAATTGCCAGCCGACGGCAGGTTTTTCCAGCAAGGACCCCGTAACCACGATCTGTTCCGTTTTTCTGTGACCGTAGATATCGGACAGATAAATGCTTTCTTCCAGCGACAACTCGCTTCCGGGAGCTTCGAACTCCCACGCCTCGCCATCCCGGCAAACCATCAGGACAGCGGATCCGCCGCGCAGCAACGAAGTCCTGAGCCCGGGATACAGATGAAACCGCAGCGCATATTGATGTTCGGCGGCGACAGAACCGAGCGCCCGTATGGTGTCGATGCCGTCGAGGACAGTCCCGTCGCCGGAAAGACGCAGATCACGCTCGTGGAAGACGTTGAAGTCCGCCGCATAACCGTCGTGAGAGGCGGTGATGCGGCTTCCTGCCATATCGTCTTCCCGCTCGAGCGGGACGTAGGACGGACCGGAAAGGATGGGAGAGCCGAGCAGCCGGCCAAACGGCTTTTCAGACAGGAAACGGCAAGAGGAGGTGTCTTCGATGGTCAGGGTTGAATGTGCGGCTGTCGACCGGCTGACCTTGCGCCAGAGCGGATTCGACCGTGGCGACACACCGCAATTGACGACAAGCCGGTTATTCGCGGAAGAAAACTCAAAAGACAGGCATCCGGCATGGGCATCGCCGGAAACCGCGAGCGCGGGTACTGGTCCGGTGTCCATCAGGACGACGGAGTTGCCGCCGCTCAGCCGCTGATAGCCGGAATGGGGCGCATTCAGCGGCGGTGCGCCGCGTGCATCGTCATAGGCAAGGATCGTCGCAACGAGATCGCTCGGTGTCGACCCCATGCCGTTGAAATGGGCCAGCGCACCGTCGCCGTGACGAAAGAAACGCAACATCGGCATCATGCGGTCCACCGACTGAACCATGGCCGGTGGCATTTCAAGTCCCTGCGCGACAAAGGCCTGCCGCAGTGGCAGGAGGTCTGCGAGAGTGTCGATCAGGGCGCGGGGATTGCGCGAAACATGCCCCCCGTCCGGCAGTATCTGCCGTGTCAGCTCATGATCGAGACGCCGGAAGCTCTGGCGGGCAAACCGGCCCTGACCCGCCATGGAGATACAGGCGGACGCAACGGCCATGGACGCCCGCAGACGGACGGCGCCATCTTCGGTTTCATTGATGGTCTGGCGCAGATAGCGCACCTGTTTGGCAAGGGATTTGACGAACCGTCGGTAAAACTCATGATCGCCGTCCTGGAGAATGAAGGGAGAATGGGCGAGCCAGGACAGGATCCGCTGGGTGACCACAGGCGCTTCCCATCCGATCGGGTGCCGGCGGCCGCAATACTTCATCCAGTCTTCGACAAGCACCCGCGCATTCTGCCGTGCGATCTGGCTGTCGGCGGCTCTCAGATCCCGCAACCAGCCAAACCCGTGCAATTCCCTTTGCCAGTCCTCGTGAACGGCATTCATTTCAAAGGGAGATCGTCCCTGTGTTTCGACGAGATGTCCGGAAAACAGGAACCTGCCGCCGTAAATGTCGGCGGCGTTGGTTTCGTCCGAGGTGCGCAGGTCTTGCGGCGCGATCAACAGGCGCGAGGGCACAGACGAAAACGGCTGCAGGCGGAAGAAGGGTCCGCCATGCATCCATTTCAGGGTACGGTGCCAGATATGCAGGGCCACGAGCCGCCAGACGCGGCTTCTTTCGTTCAGGCCAGCTATATTCACCAAACCATCCCCGAGTCCGATGGTTTACGCGCAACTATTGTGAATTCTCCGGTTTCCAGGGCCCCTCAGGGCGCATCGATACTGAAACAGACAATTAAGGTTAGCATTTCATTTAAGGAAACAATGCAAGTGAACGGTTTAAGCTACGTTAAGAGCGCCTGAATCGGGCGGCAAAGAAGCCGTCCATACCACGGATTTCCCCGTCTGCATCCGCCGCGTGTTCCGGCAGGCACCGCAGATAACCCTCTTCCGTGATCAGATGCTGGAGACCACCGATCTCCTGAGCGGCGACGGGCACAAGATCGACCTTGCCCGGATTGCGGGCTTTGAAGGCATCGGCCTGAAGCTCTCCCTCCGCCTTTTCGAGCGAACAGGTGCAATAGACAATCAGACCGCCCGGCTTGACCCAGTCAAGAACCCGGTCCAGCAGTTCGCGCTGTATCTCGCTGAGTTTCTCAATGTCGTAGGGTTTCTTGATCCAGGCGACATCCGGGTGCCGCCGGATGGTTCCGGTCGCGCTGCAGGGCGCGTCCAGCAGGACCGCGTCGAACGGAGCGTCGGGCTTATACTCCCGCAAATCGGACACGACCGTCTGCACATTGAGGTTAAGCCGCCGCATGTTTTCCTCAAGCCGCTTCAGCCGGCCCTTCGAGATGTCGACCGCCGTCACCGCTGCGCCCGCCGCCGCCAGTTGCGCGGTCTTGCCACCGGGCGCTGCGCAAAGGTCTGCGACACTGAGACCCTGCACGTTGCCGAGCAAGCGCGCAGGCAGGGAGGCTGCCGCATCCTGCACCCACCATGCGCCTGCCTCATAGCCTTCCAGCGCGTCGACTGCGCCCTTGCGGTTCAGCCTGACGCTGCCGCCAACGACGACCTTGCCGTCCAGTTTTTCAGCCCAGCCTGCAGCATCCGATTTGACGCTGAGGTCAAGTGCAGCTTCGTTTCGATGCGCCGAGGCAATTGCCCGGGCGGTCTTCTCCCCATATCCATCTGTCCAGCTCTGCCAAAGCCAATCCGGCGTGTTCAGCCTCTCCGGATCAAGGTCCGAAACGAGGTCGGAGCGTTCGCGGCCCAACCGGCGCAAGACACCATTCACGAGACCCTTGTAGGGCCGTGCCCTGCGATCGAGCCCGGCATGGTCGACCGCGAGCGAAACCGAAGCCCGGTCCGGGATATCCATAAAAAGCATCTGTGCGATCGCGACGTGCAGAATATCGACCACGCGTCCCGTCTTTTCAGGAATGGGCCTGTCGAGCAGCCGATCGAGGATTTCGGAAATTTCGCCATGGCGGCGAAGCGATGTGCCCACAATTGCCCGCACGAGCGCGCGATCATTTCCGGGCAGGGAGCGGAAACCCGAATGACCGGAAGATGCGTCGAGTTCTCCGTCCAGAGGCCTCTTCTTGTGGACGACGTTGCCGAGAATATCCGCTGCGGCCTTTCGCGCCGCAAACCCCGGCTTGCCCGATCGGTCAGTCTCTTTTTTGCCGGACGGAGCCGACTGTCTGGTCTCGCGATTACTCAAGAAGTGTTCCTGTTCAGCATCGCTTTTTCGCGATGAAATCGAAGCGCCGCAGACCCGGAACCCCGGCTGCGGCGCGCAATTCAGATTTTACGGCGAAGTTCGCGTGCAAGAAAGAAAAATCTGCCGTCCCGCTCAGCCTCTAGCCCCAGGGACCCTTTGAGCGCTCTGGCGCATCGTCCGCGGGCCTGCTTCCCATTCCGGACCACGGGCCCGGCTGCGGAGCGCCGGCACCGGCCGTGAAAGACCCGCCACCGCCCGATCCGAGACCGGAGCCGGCCAGCTTGCGCAATTCGTCGATCCTGTTCTGGGTGTTCGGGTGCGTTGAAAAGAGATTGTCCATGCGCTCGCCGGACAACGGGTTCATGATGAACATATGCGCGGTTGCCGGGTTGGCTTCCGCATCCGGGTTGTGAATGCGCTGCACGCCGCCGGCGATCTTGCCGAGGGCGGAGGCAAGCCACATGGGCTCGCCGCAGATCTGCGCACCCATCCGGTCAGCGGCATATTCCCGGGTCCTGGAGATGGCCATCTGAACCACCATTGCCGCCATCGGCGCCACGATCATCATCAGGAGCATGCCGACAATGCCAAGCGGATTGTTGCGGTTGCCGCCGAAGAAAAACGCGAAATTGGCCAGCATGGAAATCGCTCCGGCGATCGTCGCCGTGATCGTCATGATCAGCGTGTCATGATTTTTCACATGCGCAAGCTCGTGCGCCATGACGCCGGCAACCTCTTCGGGCGTGAGCATGTTCAACAGACCCGTTGTCGCCGCAACCGCTGCATTTTGGGGGTTCCGCCCTGTCGCAAACGCATTGGGCTGCGGGTTGTCGATGATGTAGACCTTGGGCATCGGCAGGTCGGCATTCTGCGCCAATTGCTTCACCATGCGATAGAAGTCGGGCATGGAACGCTCATCGACTTCCTGCGCATGATGCATGCGCAGCACCATCTTGTCCGCGTTCCAGTAGCTGAACAGGTTCATCGCCGCGGCAATCGCGAGCGCGATCATCATGCCCGCCTGGCCGCCGATCATGAAGCCGATGCCCATGAAGAGCGCGGTCATGGCCGCCAGCAGCATGGCTGTCCGTACGTAGTTCATCGCGTGTGGTGTCCGTTTCCTGTTCTGGCTTGCCGGCATCGGCTGCGCCGCCGGCTCGTTAAAAATCCTGACTGAACATGGGTATTGCCGGCAATCTTGGCAAGTTTGCCGCGCGCGCGTAGCGCTTGCGCCGAGCGTCCGCGGCGGTTCTGGGAAGGCGCCCGGCGCCGGTATTCCTCACGCTTTTCAGCAGCAAGATAACGTTTCCGGCGGAATCCGGGTCTTCGGAAACCGGCTCTGAAGCTCGAAAAAGACCACAACTTATTTGTGTTACAATCCTGGGTTTAACAGAATCTTCAATCTTTGTTGCAACCTTTGGTTTCTTCTTTTTTCTCTTCCCCTGCTTCCGTCGGGTCAATCTCATGTCTTCAAAACGCAGCCTGCTTCCCTTCTGGGAATCTCCGGCCATCAGAACCGCTTTCGGCGGTCCTGCGTTCCTCTGGCTGCTGATCATCACCGCGTTCGGAACGCTGGTGTGCCTCTTCAACATAAGAGGCCCGCTATTGCACCTGCCGGCGTCGTTGAAGCAGGCCCGGGTCGAGGATATGGCAGCGTTCTACAGAGCATCTGAAATGTCAAATTATGACGCTGCGTCATATGTTTATGACCCGTCTCTGTTCCGGGACGGTCTGTCGGAACGGCTTTCGGATCTGATATTCCTCAATCCACCGCACGCCTTGCCGGTGTTTCATGTTTTTGCCTGGACAGACTTTGCCACGGTCAAGATAGGGTTCATCTGCCTTACGCTGATCGCTCTTTTCGCGATCCCTCGCATGGCCGGGCAGACTTTCGCCCTTTCCGCACTGTTTGCAGCTTCTGCCGCGCCGGTTCAGATCCTGCTCCGGCTCAACCTCTCTGTTTTCGTGATAGCGCTGATTGTGTATGCAACCATGCACGCCAGATCGCGCCCCGTTCTGTCTGGTCTGGCGCTTTCGGTTGCAACGATCAAGCCGCAATATGGACTGCTCGTTCCCTTCTTCCTGGCCGGTATCGGTGCATGGCGATGCATCGCCTGGGCGACAATCGGAACGCTGTCGTGGATGATCGTGACGTTGGTCATGTTCGGACCCGGTGTTTTTGAAAGTTACCTGGCAGCGTTTTCAACGCCCCTTTATCAGGCTTATGCGCTGACAGCCCTGGAATGGGACACGTCTTTCAGGTCGTTCCTCGGCCGGTTGGGTGTCGCGGCGGATCTGAGAACAGCCCTGGTTCTGGCCGCTATTGTTGCCGGTGCGGTATGCGCTTTCCGGCTCCCGAGGGACTGGCCCTGCGGGCTGCGCGTCGGCATGTTGCTGCTTCTCAGCACCCTCGTCGCACCGTCTTTCATGTATTACAGCTGGCCCTTGTTCGCGGCAGGCGTTCTGTTCATCGCCCGCGCATTGCCCGACTGGCCGATCGAGCTGCAGTTCCTGGCCGGCCTGACCTGGATGCAGCCGCTGATATACATGCTGCTGTTGCCTCTCCTGCCAGCAGTCCTCACGGCGCATGCAGCCACGGTCTTTCTGCTGATGGCCTTGCTGGTCATGTCCTTCTTCCTGCTTGCAAGGCGCAGAGCACCCGGACCCGCCCTTCGCGGCAGCGACGCCCTGCAAAGGGCCTGACGCCTGCGCCGCTCCTTGCGACAGGCTGTGCCGTGCCGGCAGTCAGCAGGCAGGCCATGTCCCCGCGTTCTTTGGATAAGAAGCCAGCATTCGGCTGCAAAACCTGATCGAGTTGCCCTATATTGTGTCCAACAACGCGTGTAGAGCGCGAATCTGGAAGCAATCGCAGGCGATCATGACAGACGAACAAGACAATCCGACACAGGCCTATCGCCAGAGCGACGTCCCGAGCCTTGCGACCCAAATCGAAGAGAAGCCGAAAAAGCGCTTCGAGGACCTGCCGCCTGCCGCCCAGCGCGCGCTGAAGGAGGCGGAGGCGAGGCGCCGGGAAATCGACGCGAAACAAAGCGCCCTGCCGGACGAGGTGAACGGCCGCGGCGGTCTTGAACCAACCCGCTACGATGACTGGGAAATCAAGGGATTGACCGTCGACTTCTGACACCAAAGGCACGTCCAGCATGCGCGACGAGCTTGAACACACGCTGTCCGGATGGAACGGCAAGGCGACGCAGCCTCTGAAAACTGCCTACGAAATGCTTCGCGCAGAGCCGGATCTTGTCGATCTGCTGATTGACCTTAGCGAAAACCAGAGTTGCGAGCGCGGTGCGACATGGCTTCTCAAGCACGCGTTCGACCGTGACCCGCCGACGCTTTCCAACGCGCAAAGCACGCGGCATCTCGCCGGGATTTCAGGTTTCGGCCATTGGGAGACCCGTCTTCACTTTCTGCAATATCTCGAACGTCTGACGATCCCTGATGACGCCGAGGCACCGCTTCTGGACTTCATCCTTGAGGCGCTGGAGTCGGAGAACAGGTTCCTGCGGGCCTGGGCCTATTTCGGCCTCGCTCTTCATTCCGAGCGTTTCCCCGCGCACAGGGATCAGGCCATTGACCGGCTGAACGAGGCGATGGCGCGGGAAACGGCGGGCTCGGTGAAGGTACGCATCCGCAAGGCTCTGCAGCGGATCGCGCCCTGAGGTCAGTCTTCGACGAGCTTT
Source organism: Roseibium sp. MMSF_3412 (assembly GCF_030733265.1). Lineage (GTDB taxonomy): Bacteria > Pseudomonadota > Alphaproteobacteria > Rhizobiales > Stappiaceae > Roseibium. The sequence goes on from NZ_JASHJI010000003.1 coordinate 439,706, forward strand.
CGGACTTCGGCCGCAATCGCCCTGGCCAGTTCCGCCTGGGGCTTCGCCTCGAAATGCACCGCGTCCTTCGGGCTCGGCGACATGATGGTTCCCACGTCGAGAAACGCTGTTCCATACTGCTTCGCGAGCCCGGCGTAGACGGCAGCCAGCCGTCTCGATTGCGCACCGCCATGCGCGTTCGAATAAAGGCCTTCATATTCAAGACCGGTAAAATCCCCCAGGGGAGGCGGGGCCATCAGCAAAATCCTGGGCGCACGCCCTTCGACATCGTCCGTCGCCTGTGTCGCGGCAAACAGCACCCTGCCCATGGCGAGCCCGATGGCATCCGCACTCATGTTGAAACGGTCCTGCAGGTCGTTTGACCCCAGCATGATGATCAGGACATCGATCGGCATGTGGGTCTTGCGCACCGTCACAAGGTGCGCCAACCCGTTCTTGTCTCCGCGCGTCGGATCTTCGAAAACAGTGGTACGGCCGTTCACACCTTCCTCAATGACGAAAAACTCAGCCCCGAGTTCCTGCTGCAACCGGCGTGTCCAGCGGACATCGTGACCGTACCGGGACTTGTCCGTGGGATTGAACCCCCAGGTCAGCGAATCTCCGAAACAGACGACGGAAACGGGATCCTTTTTCAGCGTCATGAGCAACCTTTTGCGATCACAATCAGATTTCCTGCCGTGACCTTAAAAAAGAACGGCATCACAGGCAATCGGCGATCGGGAAAGTCACCATTTGTTCCTTGGTTAATCAGAGATTTACCAAGAGGGCGATAGGGTCGGATCAAAGTACTGCGTAACGACTGCCGGATATTGCATGACTGCCAGCTCTCAAGCCTATACGCGCGGCGCTGTTCTGCCGAGCTCCAATCCTTTTCAGCGCCTTGCCGAACTCCTGGACGGCAAGACCCCCGGACTTGATCCGATCATCATGACGATCGGCGAACCCCAGCACGCCATTCCCGGGTTTACGGCTGAGGTTCTTGCCGAAAACATGGCCGATTTCAGGCGTTACCCGCCGATCAACGGCTCCGACGCTTTCCGCAGCGCGGTGGCAGGCTGGCTTGACCGGAGGTACAATCTGGGTGGCGCGATCGATCCGAAAGACGGCGTTCTGCCCCTGAACGGATCACGCGAAGGTCTTTCGTTCGGCGCCATTGCGGCCAGGGATCAACTCGCCAAGGGTCTGGATCATCCGGTGGTGATCCTGCCGAACCCGTTTTACCAGACCTACGCCGCCGCCGCGCATGTTGCCGATGCACGCGCCGTGCTTCTCGATGCCGTTCCGGGGAACAATTTTCTCCCCGATCTCGACGGCCTTGACCCGGATCTGCTTGAGGAAACCGTCGCGTTTTATGTTGCCTCGCCGACAAACCCGGAAGGTTATCCGGCCGACCTCGCCTTCTGGACGCGGCTGATCGGCCTGGCGCGCAAGCACCGGTTCTACATTTTTGCCGATGAATGCTATTCGGAGATCTACCGGGACACCCCACCTACAGGGATCCTGGAAGCTGCCAGGGCAATGGGCGGCGGCTTTGCCAACATCATCGTGCTGAACTCGCTGTCCAAGCGCTCCAACCTCGCCGGCCTGCGCTGCGGTTTTGCCGCCGGCGACCCGGATTTTCTGCGCAAATGGGCAAAGTTCCGGGGATTGGCCGCGCCGCAGGTTCCTCTGCCGGCACAGGCCGTTGCCGTCCGCGCCTACCAGGACGAAGACCACGTCATCGAAAACCGGCGGCTCTACAATCAGAAATTCGAGGTTGCCGAGCGGCTCCTCGGCCCGATCATGGGCAACGTCACCGCCGAGGGCGGCTTCTTCCTCTGGCTCGATGTCAGCCGCTGGGGCGACGGCATTTCGCTCACCAGCCGGCTCTGGAGCGACTGCGGGGTCAAGGTCGTTCCTGGCGGTTATCTCGCCTCCGATCAGTCGGACGGCACCAACCCGGGCCGCGACTTCATCCGGGTCGGGCTGACAGCTCCGCTCGAACAGACCGAAGTTGCGCTGGAGCGGATGGCAAAATGGTTTGGAGAACAGGCATGAGACGCGCCAGCGCAATCCGCGGCAACGGCCGCCGGTCACCCGTCGACCTGCTGGACACCGAAAGCCCGATCAAGCGGTTCCTGCGGCGCAACCTGGTCGGTGCATCCGGCCTGGCGATCATTGCGCTCGCGGCTATGCTCGCGGCCTCCCTGGCGACCTGGTCCGTTAACGACCCGAGCCTCAACCATGCAACCGACGGCACGGTCCGAAATGCGCTCGGAGCCCCGGGTGCGATCATCGCCGACATTCTCATGCAGACCATCGGACTGGCGACCGCAGTCTTCCTGATACCACTGGTGCTCTGGGGCTGGCGGCTCATGGCCGGACATGCGCTTGGGATCGGACGCAAACGGCTGTTCTACTGGCTCATCGGATCGAGCCTGTCAGCCGGAGCGCTCGCTGCCCTGCCGGTGCCGGAGAGCTGGCCTCTTCCGACCGGGCTGGGCGGCTTTCTCGGCGACGGTGTTCATCAGGTGCCGGCGTTTGTCACATCGAACATGACATCTGGCGCCGCGACCATCATCGGAGGCCTTGGGCTCGGTGTTCCGGCCATTTTCTTTCTTCTGTCGGCGGCCGGCTGGCTTGGTGCCAAGGACGAGATGGATGCTGAAACGGACCTTGCTCCCGGTTCGCGCGCTGCGGCCGCAAAGGGGCATGGACGATCGGTCGAAGAGGAACTCGGTCTTGAGGACGAGGACGCTGAATCCAGGATCTCTGTCTTCTTCAGCACCATGGTCGGACAGGTTGATCATTGGCGTCTTCAGGGAACTGCAAAATTGCGCCGGATCGCGGGCCTGAATCGGACGCAGCATGTCGACGACGACGAAGACTGGGACGAGGACGGTTACGCGGATTACGAAGACGGCGATCATGGCGAAGACCGCCAGGGCGGCAGGCTGTCCGCATTGCGGCGCGCACTGACCGGCCGGCTCATGCCGAATGACGATGACGGCCTTGACCGGTTTTACGAACGCGGCCGTGACGTTGAGGACGAGGATCCGGACGGCCCGTTCATGGATGAGCCGTTCGATGAGGAAGGCGAAGGGTTCGAGCCCGACGATCTTCTGATCGACAAGGGACCGGTCGCGGGTCAGCAGGCGATGCCGGTTGGCATCGCGGCGCCGAACCAGCCCCAGACTGCACCTGGACAGCCCGCTCCCCCGGCGGCACAGACCGGCCGTGTTATCCCGCCCGCCCCGAGACCGAAACAGAGCAAGCGGGCGATCGAGGAAGCTCAGCCTTCCTTCCTGGGCGCTCCGGAAGAATACGAACTGCCGCCGCTGCGGCTGCTTTCGGAGCCGAAGGCGAGCGGCAAGGTTCCGGGTCTTTCCGCCGATGCGCTGGAACAGAATGCGCGCATTCTGGAAGGTGTCCTTGAGGATTTCGGCGTGCGCGGCGAGATTATCGAAGTGCGCCCTGGCCCGGTTGTCACGCTCTACGAACTGGAACCGGCACCCGGCATCAAGTCTTCCCGCGTCATCGGGCTTGCCGATGACATCGCAAGGTCGATGAGCGCGATCTCCGCCCGCGTCGCCGTCATACCCGGCAAGAATGCAATCGGCATCGAACTGCCCAATGCGCGCCGCGAAACCGTGTTGCTGCGCGAACTGATCGCCGCACAGGATTTCGAAAAATCCAAGGCCAAGCTCCCGCTTGCACTCGGCAAGACCATCAATGGCGAAAGTGTCGTCGCGGATCTTGCGCGCATGCCTCACCTGCTTGTCGCCGGTACCACCGGCTCGGGTAAGTCGGTATCGATCAACACCATGATCCTGTCGCTGCTGTACCGGCTCACCCCGGAACAGTGCAAACTGATCATGATCGATCCGAAGATGCTCGAACTGTCCATCTATGACGGAATTCCGCATCTCCTGACGCCGGTTGTGACCGATCCGAAAAAAGCCGTGGTTGCCTTGAAGTGGACCGTCCGCGAGATGGAAGACCGCTACAAGAAGATGTCCAAGATGGGCGTGCGTAACATCGACGGCTACAACACACGTATCAAGCAGGCTCTTGAGAAGGGTGAAAGCTTCACCCGCACCGTCCAGACCGGATTTGACCGGGACACCGGCCAGCCGATCTACGAGGAAGAGGAACTGCCGCTCGAGAAAATGCCCTATATCGTCGTGATCGTCGACGAGATGGCCGACCTGATGATGGTTGCGGGCAAGGACATTGAAGGGGCGATCCAGCGCCTTGCCCAGATGGCGCGTGCCGCCGGCATTCACCTGATCATGGCAACACAGCGTCCCTCCGTTGACGTGATCACCGGTACGATCAAGGCCAACTTCCCGACCAGGATCTCGTTCCAGGTCACATCCAAGATCGACAGCCGCACGATTCTCGGCGAAATGGGGGCCGAACAGCTTCTCGGCATGGGCGACATGCTCTTCATGCTCGGCGGTGGACGGATACAGCGCGTTCACGGGCCGTTCGTCTCAGACGACGAGGTCGAGGATATCGTCAAGCATCTGAAGGTCCAGGGAACGCCGCAATATCTCGAAGCGGTCACCGAAGAGGACGAGGAAGCCGAGAGCCCCTATGATGGCGGTGGCGGTGGCCTGGCCGGTGGTGGCGAAGGCAACGAACTGTACGACAAGGCCGTTGCCATCGTGCTGCGCGACAAGAAGGCGTCGACCTCCTATGTCCAGAGACGGCTTTCCATCGGCTACAACCGGGCCGCATCTCTTATCGAGCGGATGGAGCAGGAAGGGCTTATCAGCCCCGCCAACCATGCCGGAAAGCGGGAAATTCTCGTGCAAAACGGCGTCGAGGAAGAGTTTTAGGCCGCAAATGCCAAAGCTTTGCCACACAGGCGCATTACCTGGGGTATAGTATTCGCAATATTTAACGACCTAGGACATTGCATCATGCCGACACGCTTTGCCTCCCGTCTAATAGAACATCTTGGCCGCTTTTTTGTTGCGGCAGCCCTGGTTCTCACCTGTCTGCTGCCGGCGCATGCGCTGACCCAGCAGGAGCAAAAGACGCTCAAGGAGCTGAGCAGCTATTTCAACTCCGTCAAGACGATGCACGGCGACTTCATCCAGTTCGGCCCGGACGGCAGCCAGTCCGACGGAAAGTTCTACATGGCGCGTCCCGGCAAGGTCCGCTTCTACTACAACAAACCATCCGTTCTCGACATCGTCGCAGACGGCAAATCCGTTTCCGTCAGGGATCGCAAGCTGAACACTCAGGATATCTGGCCCCTGGGCCAGACCCCGCTCCGTTTTCTGTTGTCCGACTCGATCGATCTTGAAAAAGACACCAACGTCACGAACGTCCTTGTCGAAAAGGACCTGATCACCGTCACGATTTTCGACAAGACCAGGTTCAATTCGGGAACGCTGACGCTGATCTTCGACACCGACAATTTCGCCCTCAAGCAATGGACCGTGACCGATCAGCAGGGCTACGACACATCCGTTGCCGTCTACAACGTTGTCTCCAACGCCCCGACCAATCCCGATCTCTTCAAGATCGATTATCTGGCCAATGCCAATCAGCGCAAAGGCCGGAATTGAACGGAACCGGGCGGTCAGGCGACACGGACACGGGTGGCCGTTCGGTCGTATTCGATCTACTTGAACTCTATTGCAGAGAGCACGGTCTTTGCCTGGCTGCCGGCGACAGCCACGGTCATGCGGGCTGCGTCGAAAACCGTAACGGGAAGCGCTGGTATTTCAAGGGGACGCGGTTCGACATAAATCCGCTCGGCTGCGCCGAGATCGCAAATGACAAGGCGTATTCGCTCCACTTCCTGCAGCAGGCAGGTGTCCGCGTCCCGGAAACCCTGCTTGTCTTCGGCTCGCAGATCCGCGATGGCCGCCAGCTGCCTGCATCCATTTCCGAATTCGTTGAAAAAAACGGCTTTCCGCTCTTCCTGAAACCCAACATCGGTCAGGAAGGGCAGGATGTCATGCGCGCCGGCGACAGCGCTGAGTTCGAGCGCGCGCTGCAGCTGCTTTCAGACACGCATGCTCAGCTGCTTGTTCAAAAGGAAATCAGGGGCCGGGACTTGCGCGTTATCATTCTTGACGGCGTGGTCCTGTGCGCCGTTGAACGCAAGGCGCCTGCCGTCACCGGTGACGGCCGTCTGAGTATCGCGGCGCTGATCGACGCTCACCCGAAGATCGTCGCGTCCGACGCCAGGATCGATGCCGCCCTGACCCGGCAGGGATACACGCGTGGCAGTATTCCCGGCATCGGCGAGCGGATCGCGGTCTTGCCCGTGACCAATCTGTCCGCGGGTGGAACCGCTGAAATCGTCACGGACCGTCTCGCGCCCGAACACGTTGAAACCGCGCGTGCGGCAGCCACCGCACTTGGTCTGCGATATGCGGGCGTGGACATGATCGTTCCCGGCGGCAATAGGCAGGAAGCCGGCGCTGCTGTCCTGGAAGTGAACGCAGCCCCCGGGTTGAACAATCTCTACCGGCAAGGTCCTCACGAAGCGACATGTGTCAAGTTCGTCTACACTGCGCTTTTTCAAAAATTATTTGAAAATTAGTTTCAAATAGAAGATACCAGATAGAGAATACTATAAAAATCGAAATGAAATTAGAAATAATTTCGATGTTTCAAATTAAATTTCGCTATTTGAGAGCGCAAAGCTTCACATCAACAAAAAACAGCCATTTTTCATGTCTCCTTTTCAGTATGCCGCTGATCGCCGGCATCGAACACTGTCCGCCAACATCAGGTTTCAAGTAATGGAAATCACGCGGGTAGGCACCGGCGATCGCGGGCATGGTGGTTGGGGTAAAGCGCGTTCCGGCGGACCAAGGGGTTCGTACAGGCACCGCTCGTTTAGGAGATCAAGAAAATGTCGAATGTATTGCCGCTCCGGGAGGACAGTTTCCAGCTGCACAGGCAGTATCCTTCGCTGTATTTCCCCAAGGATGGATACATCTTTGTGGTGGCGTTCGGGCGGTCCGGTTCGACCCTGACCCAGCATTTGCTGAATTCCATCCCGGGCTATTTCGTGCGGGGGGAGAACTGCAATGCGCTGGTCCATTTGTGCCGCTCGGTAACCGCCATCCGCGGCGAGGGGAATTTTCAGCAGAGGCAGGAACCGCAGCGGTCGATCATTTCCAGCGAGCGGCCCTATTTCGGCAAGATGGTCGGCACGTCGCTCGATCCATGGTACGGCATGGAGGATGTCAGCGTCGATGACTATGCGCTGAGCCTGTTCGATACATTCGTTTCCAAGGTGCTCTGTCCGAAGGGCGAGGCCCGCGTTCTCGGCTTCAAGGAAATCCGGTATCACAACGATCCGAAATACTTCCCGAAATTTCTCGATACCATCCGCGCGTATTTTCCGGGCAGCCGCTTCATTTTTCAGAACCGCGCCTTTGAGAATGTCGTCAAATCGTCGTTCTGGAAAAACATGCAGCCCGCAGATGTTCGCAGGAAATGGGATAACTTCGAGGAACTGACGGCAGATTATGCGCAAAAGAACGCCGAGGTCTGCCACCGGCTGAGATACGAAGATTATCTTGAAGGCGCCGGGAAGCTTGAACCCTTGTTCGAGTTCCTCAAGGAGCCGTTTGATGCGGCCAGCGTTGCCGAGCTTCTGGAGACCAGGCTGAAACACTAGGGTACGGACTCACAAATGAAGTCAATTTGGTTTGGATCGTTTTGACCAACTGCAAGGAGCGAAAGCGCAGGAAATGTGCTTCATTTTCAAGCCTTTCGCGACGCTGCAGATGGCCAAAACGGCCAAATCCGAAGGACGGCAAAATGGCTGTATCTCGCAGCGTCACCGCGCTTGACCGGGCGAAAAGCCCGCTCTGCACACGCTTCCTCGCGAGGTTTTGCCATTTCTGCCGCCAAATCGGCGTCATTTATGGGTCCGTACCCTAGCCCCGGAGCGACGCTTCTTGAGATGGAACGGTACCGGGCTTTCGCAGTTGAACATCCGGTGCCGGAAACATTTGCAGCCGGCTATTGCTCGCCGAGCTTCATGTCGGGCGAATAGGTGCCCTCTGCTTCCTTGACCACGGCCTGTCCGCAGATCGCCGTTCCTTTGGCGGTGTCGAAGGAAATGGACGGCGACCCGTGAAGCGCCCAGCCATTGTTCAGTGCCTGGGTCACCCGATGGCAGAATGCGCTGTCATCCGTACCTGTAATCAGCCTGTAGAGTTTCATTTGTCCGTCCCGTCAACCACGCGCGGCAATGGCATCGGCGATCGCGATAACCCTCTTGCCCATCTCCGCATGTAGCCGCTCGACCATCTTTCCGTCCACCTGGATTGCGCCCTTGTCGGCATTTTCGGGCTGCTCGAACGCGTCGTTGATCCTGCGTGCCCAGTCGATTTCCTCTTCGCTCGGGCTGAACGCGGCATGGCAGGGCGCAAGCTGTTTCGGATGGATAAGGGTCTTGCCGTCCATGCCCATTTCCGCACCCTGCCTGCACTCGGCAGCGAACCCCTCTTCGTTCTGAAAGGCGTTGTAGACACCGTCCAGAATGTCGATACCGCCCGCCCGCGCCGCGGCAACGCATGTCATGAGCCATGGCGTCATTGCCGCCCGCCCGGGTGTGAGCTGCGCGCGGGTTTCCTTGGCAAGATCGTTCGTTCCCATGACGAAACAGTCCAGCCTGACTTCGGGGTCTCTGCCGCAGGCACCGATGGCACCGGCATTCAGCATGGCTTCCGGTGTTTCCATCATCGCCCAGAGCGTCAGGTTTGCGGGCGCATTGTGCAGCGACAAGAGGTGCGCGACCCGCTGCAGATCGGCCGCCGAGTTCACCTTGGGCACCAGGACCGCGTCCGGACCGGCCTGGATCGCCGCCTGGAGATCGGTTTCACCCCAGGGCGTTTCCAGCGCGTTGATCCGGATGACGACTTCCCGGTCACCGTAACCGCCCCCCGCAATCGCATCGCTGATCTGCCTGCGCGCGAGATCCTTGGCATCGGGCGCGACGGCGTCCTCGAGGTCCAGCAGCAGGCAGTCGACATCAAGGGTTTTCGCTTTTTCAAGCGCGCGGGCATTGGAACCCGGCATATAGAGGGCGGAACGGCGGGGCCTGATCGTTGCGGTCATCGGGACATCCTGTGGATACGGAACCAAGTCGGCGCAGACTAGAAGATTGTACCGCGCTGCGAAATTCACCGAAGGGAGAAGGCGACGGGTGTTTTCACACAGCGCTTCCGTTGCCGCCGCCCTTTTTGAAAATCATGTCCCTGGCCGCGATGACGGCGCCCAGAGTGATCGCGAGACAGGCGATGACGACGGAAAGCGTCAGCGCTCCGAAGCCGAAGGCAATGAGCAGTAGCGTCGACAGCAATGGCGCTGAATAGGCGGCAGCCCCGAGCACCTGGATGTCGCCGCGCTTCACGCCGATGTCCCAGGTGAAAAACGCAAGTCCGACGGGAAACAGCGCCAGCGCAAAAACCGAGGCCCATTCCACGGCATCTTCAGGCCAGACCGTCTGCTCCAGCACCAGGTGACAGGCAAGCGAAAGCGCGGCGGTCAGCAGACAGAAACCCGCAACGGCCTCTGTCGGCACCTTGCCGAGCCGCCTGGACAGAACCGAATAGCTCGACCAGAAAAGGGAAGACGCAACCGCCGCCCCATAGCCGATGGCATGCTCATCAGAAAATCGGATGCCGTCGCCGCCGCTGATCAGAAGGGCGGCCCCGCCCAGTCCGAGCACCGTACCAAGAACATGATGCGCGCGAAGCTTCTCTCCGGGAAGAAATGCGGAAAAAAGAACGATCAGCAGCGGCCAGGTGTAGTTGATGAGATTGGCTTCAACCGGCGGCGCATTGCGGATGGCCGTGAAATAGAAGAAATGGAAGCCGAACAGCCCGACGGTCCCGAAAATCCAGATCCTGGCCGGTTGCCTGAGCAAACCGAGGCGGCCGGACGAGGCCAGCCAGATCGTCGCAAGCGAGCCGGAAATGCCGAAACACAGCGCATTCAGCAAAAAGGGAGGCACGTTCCCGGAGCCCGCGCCGAAGACACCAAGCGTTGCCCACATCAGGACGGCGCTCAGGCCGATCACCGTTGCTCTTGTTCGTCCCACATCTGCCACTGTGACCTGCCCGCCTGAATCCCTCCTGCGCTCTTGGCACAGTTCGCCGAAAACAGGAAGAGTGTCTTTGCGTTGAGAAGAATTTCACTCAGGTCCTTGATCCCGGCTCCCGTTTCGGGACATGTTGGGGCACGATTTTTGACCTGTGATATCCGGGGAATTCATGACAACTGCGGAAATCAGAACGCTTGGGCAGGATGATGCTCACAAGCTTGCGCCACTCATTGCGGAAAACGCCCAGGCCCTGAAGCGTGGCGCGCCACGGCGCCCCGACGACTACTACGCGGAGCGGATCCTGTCGGACAGGAACGCCGAAGTGCTCGGCGCATTCTCAGGTGACGACCTGGTCGGGTTCGGTGTGTATTTCGACCTGCCCGAACTGATCACGGGACTGCGCATCGGCCAGCTTGACGAGATCTACGTCCATCCCGACCACCGCAATGAAGGTATTGGGAGAAGGATCATCGAGGCTCTCGTAAGCGAGGGCAAGAAACGCGGCTGGCTCCATCTGCGCTGGATCGTGCCGGGCAAGAATGCACCGGCGGTTGCGCTTTACGAAAAAATCGCCGAACCCGACCATCGCAAAAGCTATGTGATCCCGATCGACCGTGTCGCCGGAGACTGACCGGCGCACGGCTCCCTTGCCGTGTTATGTGCCTGCCGAAAAGAGCGGCGGGATCCGGCCGAGCGTCAGGAAGCCGATGCGTATCAGTCCCTGATCGATTGCGACGGGAAGCGCGATTGATGGAACACCGTCGATATCGCTTTCCGCCCCTTTCAGGCTTTGAACCACACTGCTGACAATCGAAAAGCTGTTGTCGCGTGGGGGAAACAGCGGCTTGATCAACTCAAGCAACCCGTCTGCATTGCCGATCGTCAGATTGATTTTGCCGGAAACCGTTCCATCCCCGTTGACCAGAAGATCTCCGGCCGCATCGACGCGGCTGTCTCCGACAACGGTCTCAAACAGCACCAGCTTGACCGGAAGCCGGCCGTTCTGCTGTTGCACCAGCGCGGCAAGATTGGCTCCGGTCAGAAGCGCGGAACCGCCCGCCACCTGAACGTGGCCGCGCATGTCGATCACCGCACCGAATTCCGGCAAAGATTTCAGCTGCAGCGCATCGACGGAAATAAAACCGTCCACCGCATTGGTTGTTTCAGGGGCGTTGCGCAGGTGGATCTCCGCCTTCTCGGCCGCAAACAACCCGCGTGACACCGGGTTTTCAAAAGCCGCCTCGGGCTTTTGCAGGACGGCATCGAACGCGCCGAGCGCGCTGCTGGAAAACTTGACGCTCGCGCGTGCCGTGTCCCAGCTCATCTCGCCGAGAACACCGCCGAGCGGTTCGGCGATGGATGCCGGTGCCTTGGCCTCGAAAATGATATGCCAGGGGTTATAGATCAGCGCGACGGCATTGAGCCCCCCGAGCGATCCCCTGGTACCGTAACGGTCACTGGACGCAAGTTCCGTGCAGTATACTTCGTACCGAAAGGGATAGCCGGCGATCGCAAGGTCCGAACAGGAGAGATCCAGTCCGTTGGTTTTCAGGGCCTGCAGCTGTGTGTCGAGCTGGTCGGCGAGCACGGACCGGCCGAAGAACCAGGCGCCCGACCATCCGGCGATGACCAGCCCGATGGCGCACATAAGCAGGATGTACCGGCGTCTTGACGGCTTGCTTGGCTTGTTCTCGTGTTCTGACACTGCTTTCATCACTCTCGGTTCGGCGCTCTCTATCAGACCGGCATGCGCGCTTCATTGAATCATTGTCCCGGTATTGCTATCTCCGCCAGCGGCATAATGATAGACAGGACGATATGAGCAATTTTTGGGTATTTGGCTACGGGTCTTTGATGTGGAACCCGGGATTCAACCATATTCGATCCGCACCGGCCCTTTTGAGAGGCGCTCACCGGGCACTCTGTGTTTACTCATGGGTTCATCGCGGCACCCAGGAACGGCCCGGACTTGTGTTCGGACTGGACAATGGCGGTGCCTGCCGCGGCATGGCCTACCAGGTGGCCGAAGATATCTGGCCGGACACTCTGGACTATCTTCGTGCCCGTGAGCAGACCACGATGGTCTACAAGGAACATTGGCACAACATCGAACTTGATGGCGGCGAGAAGGTGCATGCGCTTGTCTACATGGTCGACCACGGCCATCCGCAATATGCGGGCGCGCTGCCGCTCGAGGAACAGCTGAAAATCGTGGACGGGGCGGTCGGAAAGTCGGGCGAGAACCCGGAATACGTGATCAACACAGCCGCGCATCTTGAGGAAATGGGGATTGCCGACAGCAATCTTGCCTGGCTCGCCGAACGCCTGAAATCACTGTGAGGACATGACCTCGGCCCCTGCGGCCCGCTTACCCGCATCGACATTCTTGAGCACGGGGGACGGCTCCGGCGCGGTCCTGGCTTCCTCGATCAGCCTGTTGCTGGCCGTTTCAATCGTCTCGACCAGCTGTTCATAGAAAACCTCGTTCGAAAGACCCGGCTCGATCGGCGGCAGGATTTCGACGATCACCGTTCCCGGATAGACCTTCCACGACGAACGCGGCCAGTAGAGCCCGGCATTGTGCGCGATCGGAACAACCGGGCATTTCAGGTCCCGGTAGAGATGCGTGATCCCGTATTTGTATTTCGGCTCCGCGCCGGCAGGGCGGCGCGTCCCTTCCGGGAAGATCATGATCTGGCGTTCTTCGGCGATTGCTTCCTTGGCGGCTTCCATCATCGCCGCCAGCGCTTCTGAACGTTTGCCGCGATTGATGGGGATCTGCCGGTATTTCGCCGTGTACCATCCGAAAATCGGTATCCAGCGAAGTTCGCGTTTCAGGATGAAAGTCGGGCTTGAAAACAACGGGATAAGCGACACCGTTTCCCAGGCGGACTGGTGTTTCATCGCGGCGATATATCCGCCTTCCGGCAGGTGCTCCCGGCCCCTGATCTCCACCTTCAGGCCTGCGACCACGCGCATCAGCCAAATAAGGCTGCGCGACCAGAACGGCACGATGGGCCAGCCCCATTTGCGCGGCAATAGCATCACCGGCGAGAACAGGATCATTTCAATGAAGGTTACCGCGTAAAACAGCACCTGAAAAAGGGTAGATCGCAGAAGAATCATGGCACCAGAAAACCAGAACAGAGCAAGGTCGCCGCTAAGCCAGGTTCTGATCGAATTCAGCTCATGGCCCTTACGGTATTGCGGAGTCTGGCGAGGATATACTTCACATATTCGCGCATGAGAAGCCGGATCGTGGCAGGCTTCTGATACCAGGTGTCCAATTCAAGGTCTTTGGCGAAGACCGGGTAGGCAATCAGGTTGACGTCCGGCAACACGTCGGAGAGTTCCGCCTTCGCTCTCGGTATATGGTAGGCGCTGGTGACCACCAGAAGCGAGTTGAAGCCGTTCTTTTGCACCCATACCGCGGTTTCCGTGGCATTGCCCGCCGTGTTGAGGGCAACCCTGTCAAGATCGACGCTGGCCTTTTCAAGCGGCATGCTTGACGATGTCACAGCCGCCAGCTGCTCACGCGTCGTACCCGGGTGCACACCGGATATCAGCAGCCGGTCGGCGTGGCCTTCTTCCAGCAGACGCAATCCTTCGCTGACGCGGGCCTGACCGCCGGTCAACACAACAATCGCATCCGCACTGGTCACGTCCGGCACCGTCGCCGTCGAGATCTGATGCGCGAAATAGAGAAATTGGCCGAGGATCCCACCGGCAAGCGCAAGCAGCACCGTAACGAAGGCAATGCGCAACCCGAAGCGTTTCTTCCGCACACCCCCGGTCGCGGACCGGGTAATTTCCGCGGACACGTTTGCGGTGCCGGTGCCACTTTCTTCAGCTGCACCAGCTTCCAGGCCACTCCGAGAGGCCGAATCAAACGCTGTGTCTAAACGCATCATTGGACGAGTGTGGTCTTCGATTGAGCCAATTTCGCGGCATTGACCATTAAAATCAATCCACTTTTGCCAGATGCGCCTTCACCGCAAGTCCGGAGGTCAGTGCCGTCAGGATCGCGACAAGAAAGACCACCGCCAGCACACCCAGGTAGCCAGGCAGGCTGACGGAGACGGAACCGAACAGGGCTGACAACTGATCGGACCCCGCCTGCCCGGAAGACTGGCGCGTGAGCAGATCCACAAATACGAAACACAGGATCGCGGCGACACCGCCCGACACTCCCCCCTTGAGGCCGAGCAAAAGGAAGTGGCGTTGAAACTCTCTTGCGATGAAACCGTCTTCGGCACCGACAAAGTGCAGGACGGAGACAACGTCCTTGTTGCCCGCCATGGCCGACTGGGTCGCAAACACCACGCTGAGCACCATGGATCCGAGCACGAGGATCATGATGGCGACACCACCGGCAACAACCGCGCCGGCCATTGCCGAAAGGCGCGATGTCCAGATGGAGTGGTCATCGACACTGGCACCTGTTACCTGCTGGGACACGGATGTGCGCAGTTGTTGCAGGTCCACGAGGTCGGGGTCGCCGATCGAGATCTGGATCAGCCTTGGGACAGGCAGTCCTTCGAGTTCAAGTCCTTCGCCGAGCCACGGCTCCAACAGGGACTTGGTTTCCGCGTCGGAGAGGGCGCGCACGGCGGAGATGCCCGGGAACTCCTGGACGAGCGCAACGGCCTTGTCGATCTCGCGCAGCATGTCGACGCCTTCCGTCGGCCGGATCTGGATCGTGATTTCCCGAACAAGATCGTTCTGCCAGGCATCGGCGGCATCCCAGACGACGGTCACGGCACCAACCGTGAGGCAGGCCAGGAAACTCATGATGGCGACAACGAGTGTCAGCGCGCGGCCGGCGACCGATTGCGGCGGCACGATCGCAGCCGACGGCCGCAGCTTGGCATCATCGCCCTGTTCCGGTTTTGCGGCTTTCGGCTTCGGTTTTTTCCTGGTCCGCTTGGGACGCCCCGGCCGTTTCGGCGGTTTGACTTCGACGACAGACGCCTGCTTGTCATCTTCTGTGTCTGGTTGGGCCATTCTGTTGCCTGGTTGTCTGTCTTCCGCCACACCCCTTCTTTTTAAAGGGGGAATTGCTAGTCGAATATCGAAAGGCGTCCGTCCGCGAGCACCATCCGCCGTGCATCCACCTGTTCCAGCAATGCGATATCGTGTGTTGCGATGACCACGGACGTGCCGAGTTTGTTCAATTCTATGAAAAGACGCAACAGACGGCGCGCAAGGGGTGGATCCACGTTTCCCGTAGGCTCGTCGGCAAGCAGAACCTCGGGCCGTGTGATCAGCGCTCTAGCGATTGCCGCGCGTTGTTTCTCACCGCCGGAAAGAACGGGTGGCAGCACATGCATTCTGTCTCCGAGCCCGACCCATTTCAGAAGGTCGATCACATCGGCACGATAGTCGGATTCCTGCTTGCCGACGACGCGCAGCGGCAAAGCGACATTCTCGTAGGTCGTCAGATGATCCAGCAGCCGGAAATCCTGAAAAACGACCCCGATCTTGCGGCGCAGTTTCGGCAATTCCTGCTTGTCGATGACGCTCAGGTCGCGATTGAACACCTTGATAAGGCCGCGCGTTGGCCGAAGCGACATGAAAAGAAGCCGGATCAGGCTGGTCTTGCCCGCGCCCGAAGGTCCGGTCAGAAACTGAAACGACTGCGGCTCGATCTGAAAGGTCAGGTCGCGCAGGATTTCCGGTCCCATGCCGTATCTCAATCCGACATTCTCAAAGCGGATCACACAAATGTCTCCTGTTGATGGACCGACGCTATAGCCATGCCGTTAACGGTGCATTAATCATATAAAGGTCCATTAGAATCCTGAAAGCCCATCACCGGATTTGCTGGCATTTGTCCAACATTTCGTGCTGGAATTCGCCTGATCGGTCACACGAGAACAGCACTTGAGCATGCCATGACGAAAGGTCTTCACAAATGAAGATCACATGTCCGGATTGCAGTACGTCCTACGAAATAAAGGCGGAAGCTGTAGGCCAGCAAGGGCGCAGCGTCAAATGCGCCAAATGCGGCAACCGCTGGTTTGTTTCGGCCGATGACGACGATGCCGCCGAATTCAAGAATGCCGAAGCCGGATCGGCTGCAAAGCCCGACGAAGAAGACGCTGCCCAGGACGAGGCGGAATGGGCCGCAGACGCTGAAGCCGACAATGCGCCTTCGGACGATGCCAGCCAGCAGGATGACGAGGACTCATTCGATACCGACGATGAGGACGACGGCTTTTCGGCAGGTGATGACGATCCGCCTTCGACAAAAGACGAGGACAATTTCGCCGCAGACCTCGAGGCCGATGAAAACGGTGATGAGGACGACGGCACCGAGGACATCGAGTCGCAGGCCAAAAGACCGAAGATCATCGTCAATCCGGACAAGTTCCGGCGCAATCACATCGGCGCTGTCATCGGCTGGCTTGGGCGGCGAAACTTCAGACGGATCGGCGGCATCCTGATATTCGGTGTCGCGCTCGCCGTGGTCGCCTCGTTTGTGTTCCTGCGCGACGGCATGGTCAAACAGTCGCCAGACCTGGCCAGCCTCTTCCAGATGATCGGGTTTGACGTCAACTTGCGCGGGCTGGAATTCAGGAACCTGCGCACCTTCTCTGAAATCGAGGCAGGCAAGCAGATCCTTGTCGTGGAGGGTTCGATCCGCAATCTCCTCGATGAAGCCAATCCCGTTCCCGCCGTCCGGCTGTCGATTCGCAATTCGGATCTCCAGGAGGTATACGCCTGGACCGTGGAGCCCCGGACCAAGGCGCTCAACGGGCTCGACGAGACCCGGTTCAGGACGATACTGGCCGATCCTCCGCAGGACGCTTCCGATATTCAGGTCCGTTTCATAGAGCGCGGGCAACGCCAGATAGTACTTGAGTGACCATGACGACAAACATTCACACGCTTTTCGACGAAGACGCCATCGCCATGCGGGTCGCAGCGCTTGCGCGGGAAATTGCAGAAGGCCAACCCAGGGATCTGCTGGTCGTTGCAGTGCTGAAAGGCAGCTTCATTTTCGCCGCTGACCTTGTCAGGGCCATGCACCGTGCCGAACTGGAGCCCGAGATGGAGTTCATCCACCTGTCTTCCTACGGGGCCGGCACGGAAGGGTCGGACAACATCCGCGTGTTGCGCGATGTTGAAAGCGACGTGACAAATCGTGACATCATTCTGGTCGATGACATCTTAGAATCGGGCCGCACGCTGGCCTTCGCCCGCGAGCGGTTGATGGAGCGCGGGGCACGCTCCGTCAAGATCGCGGCGCTGCTGGATAAGCCCGAGCGCCGCAAAGCTGCCATATCTGCAGACTATGTCGGGTTTGCCTGTCCTGATAAGTTTGTCGTCGGATACGGTATGGATATGGGTCACGCGTGGCGGCAGTTGCCCTTTATTGGATATGTTGCACCTTCTGAAAACGAAGCGGCAGCTGACGGCAAGACAGGAGAGTGAGCATGTCTCGCATTCTTCTCACGGAAGACGATGACGCGGTAAGAAGCTTCGTGAAGCGCGCGTTGGAGCTTGACGGACATACGGTCAGCGTCGCCGAGGATGGCGGTGAGGCCGTCGAAGTGCTCACCCGCGAAAAAGGCGGCTTCGACCTGCTTGTGTCCGACATCAAGATGCCGGTCATGGATGGCATAGCGCTCGCGCTGCACACGGCGCGCGATTTTCCGGACATGCCGATCCTGCTGATGACCGGCTTCGCCGATCAGCGCGAAAGAGCCAACGGATTGGACGCGCTGGTACATGACGTGATCACCAAGCCGTTCTCCCTCGCCGATATCCGCAAGGCGGTGCGCGATGCCATCTCAGGCGTTCTGCCGGAGGACACGCGCAGATACGCGTAAGCCCATGGACGTATCCATCAATCGGGACCACAAGTCCTCGCGAAGCAACCGGCGCATGCGGTAGCACCGCATTGACCTGGCCTGTCCCATCTTCTACCACGCAGGCATGATCACCTTCGCGCTTGCGGTCTTCTTCCTCATCATTACACCCGGACCCGGCGTCCTGTCCGTCGCCGGCGTCGGCTCGGCCTTCGGCTTTGCTGCAGGCGCGCGCTATATCGGCGGATTGTTTGTCGGCACCAATCTTGTTGCACTTGCGGTCGTCTCGGGAATGGCGGCCGTGATTTTGGCAAACGAGAACATCAGGGCCGTCCTCATGGTCGCGTCGATGGGATATCTGGTCTATCTCGCCTACAAGATCGCGTTTGCCGGTTCGCGCATCGGCTTCAGCGAGGCCAAGACGGCCCCCGGCTTCTGGTCCGGCATAATCCTGCAAACGGTGAACCCGAAGGCCTACGCGGTGAACACCGCGCTCCTGACAGGTTTCGCGTTCTGGCCGGAGAGCCTGTTTATTGAAACGGTTCTGAAGTTCCTGATCATGAACATGATCTGGTTGCCGATCCATTTCATCTGGCTGTACGCCGGGATGGCATTGCACCGGCTTGATCTCGACCCGCGGGTGCAGCGCCGCATCAATTTTGCGATGGCCGGGTCGCTGCTTGCCGTCGTTGCGCTGGCATTTCTCGCAACGGACTGAAGGCCCCCCGGGATCAATACCGCTTCAGCAGCCGCTCCAGATAGTCCAGTTCCAGTTGCGGCCGCGACGGATCGGAGAAGCGTCTGCGCAGCTCCTCAAGAATACGCCGGGCACGCTGCACGTCGATTTCGTCCGGGATCTGCACCCGGTTGTTGAAATCGGGGCCTTCGGTGCGCCGCGGGCGCCCAAGCGGATCTTCGTCAAGCGGCGAGGGCCCGTTGGGGTTCCCGGCGCCTTCGCCCTGTCCCATCATCTGTTCGGTCATGCTCTGGGCACCGCGGCGGAGTGCATCAAGGGCATCGCCCTGCTGTCCGAGCGCCTGCTGTCCTTGCCCCTGGCCGAGCGATTGCTGGGCATCTCCCATGGATTCGCCCGCCTGGCCGAGCGCCTCGTTCTGGCCCATGCCGTTCTGACCGAGCTGATCCATCAGCTGTTGCAGCTGCTGCGCCAGATCGCCCTGGCCCTGTTGCAGCTGCTGGAGCATCTGTTCCAGTTGCTCCTGGGTCATCTGCTGTCCCTGGCCTTGTTGGCCCTGTTGCTGCTGCCCCTGCTGCTGATTGCCGCGCTGGCGCTGCTCGTCCTGATTGAACCTGTGGGTTTCGTCCATCAGTTGCTGCTGCTGCTGGATCATCTCGCCAAGCTGGTTGAGCATCTCCATCATTTCGCTGTTCATGCCTTCAGGCATCATCTGCGGCCTGCCGGCCTGAAGGTTTTCCAGCATCTGCTGCATCTGCGCCAACAGCTCGCGCGCGGCATCCCGCGATCCGGTCCGGGCAAGTTCCTCGATCCGGTCCAGCATCTCGCTCAGATCCTGCTGATTGAGCGTCTGCTGGTTGCCGTCGAAGGGCTGCATCGCCTGGGGGTTCTGCCGCATCTGCTCCGCCAGCGCCTGCATGTACTCGTTCAGTGCCTCGCGAAGCTCCTGGGTCAGCTTGGCGATTTCCTCATCGCTCGCGCCTTCTTCCAGCGCCTTGCGCAAGGCCTCCTGGGCATCTCTCAGCTTGCGCTCGGCGGCCGACAGGTCTCCGTCCTCGATCGAGAGCGCCAGGTCCCACAGCAGTGGCAGCATGGCCTTGAGATCGTCATCGGTTTCCGCATGGATCAGTTCGCCATAGGCAAAGCGCATGCCCAGGTAGTTGCGGGCCCTGAAATCGAAAAGCTCCGGCGCAAGCATCAAGGCGTCCATCGCCGTGATCACCTGCGCATGGTTCTGCGCATCCAGAGCAAGGTTCCGGCGCTGTTCGACAATTGCCCGCGCCAGCGGCTTGGCAAAGCGGCGCTGCGGCAAGGTGATGCGATAGGGCGGGGAAAGTCCTTCCTGAGACGCCTGATCGCGGGCAAGCAGGGTCAGATCGACTTCAGATCCCGCCCAGGGATGTGACGTCAGATCCCGGATCGTCTCGGCTGTCTTGGCCGTTCCGGTGCGCGGCGGCAGGGACAGCGGAAACTGCGGCGCCTCGACAAGCGGACGGGGGACCCGGTCCTGATGATCCGGGTTGGGCAGGGGCGTAATGCGCGCCTCGGCGGCGACAACCCCGTAGTCGTCATTGACCAGATAGGAAAACTTCAGAGCCCCGCTCAATTGCGCTTCCGGGTCATCGACAAGGCGGATTTCGGGCGCGTGGTCCGGCTTTACCGAAAACACGAACCGCAGGAACGGTTCTTCCGGCGCATCCGTGTTCGCAAGCTCGACGACGCCGGTGGTTTCGAGCGTCAGCCGCCGTTCGACCGGCAGCAGCCTGGCAAGCTCGGCATCGGTTTCCTCACCGATCTCCTGGTCCGGTTCAACCACATTCGGCTCGGTTTCATCCGGGCCGGCGAATGTCATGCTGATTTCCTGCGACCCTTGCGACCGCACAACAAGAATAGAACCCTCGGGCACGGATATGGGTGCCCCTGCCTCGCGCAGCTGTGCACTCTCGCCGGTGAGATAGATCGGCGGTTCGCTGGTGTAGATCGGCGGCGTGACCCAGGCGTCCAGCCGGCTCGGCGGTTCGACCGTCTTGAACGGGTTCTGGAACGCCGACGTCAGACGTCCCACATGATCGCCGTGCGCCGCGCCGAACCCGATCACGAGCAGGCAGGCCGCGAGAACCCGAAGCGCCCACGGATCCCGGCGGAACGCCTGCGGATCCGGTGCTTTGGAGCGGATCGCCGCAACGGCCTCCGCAGTCCGCCGCTGATGCAGCGCCCAGATAGCCCGGCTTTCCGGGTTGTCGGAACCGACCGAAAGGTCATCCTCGAGCGCGGTCAACGGCCTGTGCTTGTAGCCCGACGTCTTTTCGACACGCTGCAGCGCGTCTTCGCGCGAGGGCCATTTGAGCTGGAAAAGATCTCTCGACGCCCAAACGAGCGCGGCCGCGAACAGAGCGATCCCGACCAGTCCGATCCAGACGGGCAGGACCATCCAGAGCCCGAGCCAGGACAAGCCAACATAGATACCGACAACGACGAGCAAGGGCAGCAGAGCGCGCCAAAACCGTTCAACGAACAGCGCAACCCGGCTTTGGCCTATGAGTGTATCGAGGCGTGACTGGATATAGTCCCGCCAGCCGGCCGCACCGGGATCTTTCGATCTGCCTGCATCCTGATCGCTGTCTTTCGGGCTCAAAGGCACCTCCGGTTCATACCCCGAGGCTTGAATGTCAGCGTCGGGATCGGCCCACCACCTTATAAAGTGAGGCATAAGGAGCGATCCGGCAACAGGTCGGAACAACTAATTCCGCGCCGATTGCGTCACGAAGCCTTGAGCCAATCCGGCATCCGATCGAGTCCAAGCAGCTCTTCATAGGAAAGACGCGGCCGTACGACAGCGAATTGATCTGCGTTTACGAGGACTTCCGGGATCAACAGACGTGAATTGTAGGTGCTTGACTGGACCGCGCCGTAGGCACCGGCGGAATAGATCGCAAGGATATCCCCAGCCTCCACTTTTGCCATGTCCCGGTCCTGGGCGAGAAAGTCCCCGGTTTCGCACACCGGACCGACGATATCGGCCCTGATTCGATCAAGATCGCCGATATCCTCCTTCATCGGCCGGACTTCGTGATGGGCCTCGTAGAGCGTTGGCCGGATCAGGTCGTTCATTGCCCCGTCGACAATGACGAACGTCTTGTCGGCCCCTTCCTTCACGTAGATCACGCTGGTCACAAGGATACCGGCATTACCAGCGATCAGACGGCCCGGTTCGAACATGACCATGCAGTCGAGTTCGCGAACGTGTTTCTTGACCACTTCCGCGTAGGCGTCCGGGTGCGGTGGGGGATCGTTGTCGCTGACATAGGGAATACCCAGCCCGCCGCCCAGATCGACATGTTCGATCTTGTGACCCTGGCCGCGCAGGTCGGAAATCAGCTCGCCAAGCCGGGCGAACGCATCGTCAAACGGCCCAAGCTCGGTGATCTGGGACCCGATATGCATGTCGATGCCGGTGACCTCGATGCCCGGCAGCTTCGCCGCATGTGCATAGACATCCCGCGCGCGCTGCCACGGAATGCCGAACTTGTTCTCCGCCTTGCCGGTCGCGATTTTCGCATGGGTCTTCGCATCCACATCCGGATTGATGCGCATGGAAACCCGCGCAGTGCGGCCCATTTCACTTGCAACGCGCGAAAGCTGCAGCAGTTCAGGTTCCGATTCCACATTGAAGCAGAGAATGTCTTCTTCCAGCGCGTAGGCCTGTTCGGCCTCGGTCTTGCCGACGCCGGAAAACACGATCTTGCTGGCGGGAACGTCCGCGGCCCTGGCCCGTCGCAGCTCGCCTTCGGACACCACATCCATACCGGCACCGAGCTGCCCGAGCGTTTTCAGGACGGCCTGGTTCGAGTTCGCCTTCATCGCGTAGCAGACCAGCGACGGAATATCGTCAAATGCCGACGCAAACACCTGGTAGTGTCGTGTCAGGGTCGCGGTCGAGTAGCAATAGAAAGGCGTGCCGACCGTGCGCGCAATCTCTTCGACTGCGACATCCTCGGCGTGAAGCGCGCCGTTTTTGTAATCGAAATGATGCAAGACTGCCTCGCTGAGCTGTCTGAATGCCGTGGGGACCGGACTGCGATCCCGATCCGCGCTGCGGTTGATGTCAGTTGATCAGGAAATCCAGAAAGAAGGTCCTGTCGTCGGTTTCCGGTTCAAGGTCCGGCGGTGCCGGAGCTGTCGCCGGATCCAAGGGCTCCGACAGGGTGTTTTGTTGCTCCACCGGCGTCCCGGGTGCATCCAGTTCGCCCTTCCGGCCGCATGCAGCCAGGGTCGTGCTCAGACACAGACAGACCACCGCCAGAGTTCTGATCCGGATCACCATGCGACAATTGCCCTTTTCGGAATTCACCACGTTCAGTCTTCTCCTCGCACGGCAAGAGCCATTCGGCAAGACCATAGAGTTGTTTGGCCCCTGCCGGAGAAGGGATTGGAGCGGCGTCTAGTCGCGGGAAAGATCCTTCAGCCACCGGCGCGCCTGCTTGCGGACATTGACCGGCGATGTGCCGCCGTAACTCGTACGGCTGCGGACCGACTTGTCCACCGACAGGACCGAGAAGACTTCTTCGGTGATCTTCGGATCGACCTGCTGCATGTCCTCCAGCGGCACCTTGTGCAGTTCGACTCCCTTTTCCACGGCGAGACCGACGATGCGGCCCGTCACGTGGTGGGCATCGCGAAACGGCATGCCGAGCACGCGCACCAGCCAGTCGGCGAGATCGGTCGCGGTGGAATAACCCGATCCGGCGGCCTTCTTCATCGACTTGGTGACCGGTTCGAGATCGCGCACCATGCCGGTCATCGCGGCAAGGGCGAGTGAGACACTGGCCAGACCGTCGAAAGCCTGTTCCTTGTCTTCCTGCATGTCCTTGGAATAGGCCAGCGGCAGGCCTTTCATCATGACCAGCAGCGCCTGCAGCGACCCGTAGATACGCCCGGTCTTGGCGCGCACGAGCTCCGCAGCATCCGGGTTTTTCTTCTGCGGCATGATGGAGGAACCGGTTGAGAACTTGTCAGAAAGCTTCACAAACCCGAATTGCGCCGAGCACCAGACAACGATTTCCTCCGCAAGCCGCGACAGATGCATTGCCGTGAGAGATGCCGCTGCGAGCGCTTCGATCACGAAATCCCGGTCGGACACCGCATCCAGCGAATTGGCCGTCGGCCGATCAAAGCCCAGCGCTTCGGCGGTCATCCTGCGGTCGATCGGAAAGGACGTACCCGCCAGTGCCGCGGCGCCGAGCGGACATTCGTTCATCCGTTTGCGGGCATCGCGGACGCGGCCGCGGTCGCGGGAGAACATTTCCACATAGGCAAGCAGATGGTGTCCGAAGGTGACGGGCTGTGCGGACTGGAGATGGGTAAAACCGGGCATCACGACGGCAGCATGCGTTTCCGCCTTTTCTGCGAGAGCCTGCATGATCTCGCCAAGCTGCTGGTCCAGCGTGTCGAGCGTATCACGGACCCAGAGACGGAAATCCGTTGCCACCTGGTCGTTTCGGGATCTCGCCGTATGCAGGCGCCCGGCCGCCGGACCGATAAGCTCTGCAAGACGCGCTTCCACATTCATGTGGATGTCTTCAAGCGCACGCGAGAACTTGAATTCGCCTTTTTCGATTTCTGACAGGATTGTGTCTAGACCCCCGACGATCTTGTCGGCATCGTCGCGCGTGACAATCTCTTTTTCAGCGAGCATGCGCACATGGGCTTTCGAGCCGTCGATGTCCTGCCTATATAGCTTCCGGTCGTAGTCGATAGAGGCATTGATCTCCTCCATGATGGCGTCCGGTCCTTCGGCGAACCGGCCGCCCCACATGCGATTGCTCATGTCCTGTCCTTTAAAGAGGCGCCCCTTGCGAGGTGTGAACGAATGAATAAGCCAACCGAACCCGTCAAGAGCTCCAGACGCGGCGTGATTCTGGCCGGTCTCGCTGGTGCGGCAGCTGCTGTAGCGGCTCTATACGTGATCGCCGGTCCGAATGGCAACATCGCCAGTGCGCAAAGCTGCACTGCGGCCCTTTCGGCCGCCGCCGCTGCAAAGCCCCATGCCAAGGGTGAAGTCGCCGCCTTCCTGCCGGCCAGCGAGCCGCTGGGGCTGAAAAGCCTCGCGTTCAAGGGTCCGGACGGTCAGGATCTGACCATGGAAGATTTCAAGGACAAGACGGTTCTGCTCAACCTCTGGGCCACCTGGTGCGCACCATGCCGCGAGGAAATGCCGGCCCTCGATCAGCTGCAGGCAGATCTCGGAGACGACTCCTTTGAAGTCGTGGCGGTCAGCCTTGATCGCGGCGGCCCGGAAAAACCGAAAAAGTTTCTCGATGAAATCGGTGTCGGCAACCTGACATTCTATCAGGACAGTTCGAACGGCCTTTTGAAGGACCTGCGCAAGGTCAGCCGGGCCACGGGCCTGCCGACGACAATCCTGATCAATGAAGAGGGGTGTGAGGTCGGCACCATGTACGGACCGGCCCATTGGGCATCCGGTGAGGCAAAGGCGCTTATCCGCTCAACGCTCGGGAAAGAGGGCGCCTGACGGTCAGACTGTGATGTCAACCGCCTCGCCGAGACCGGGGATCTTTCGGTTTTCGCGGCGGTCTTCTTCCCGGGTTGCCTGCGCGTCCTCGAGACGGCTCGCGACCTGCTGTTCCTGCTCCGCCTGGTCCTTGACCGCATTGAGCGCAAACTCGTTCCGGATCTTGGCAACGTCATAGGACGCGGAAGAACTGTCTGAAACTGTGGTCATGCCTTCAAGGCCTCATATCTGGTGCGGGTTAAACCGAAATATCGACCCTGGTGCCGACCCCGTCTTCCGGGCTGCGGTTCTGCGCGCGGTTTTCAAGCTTCTGTGCCTGGTCGCTCAGAAACTCGGCACGGCTCGTGCTGAACTCGGCCTGTCTTTGAACAGTTTCGGCGGCAGCTTCTGACTGGCGCGCACTGAGAACCTTCACCTGCTCGGCGGTCTTCTCGATACGGGAAGTGCTGAGCGACGGCTGAAAGGCCTGTGTGGATGCGCTTGCGATTGCCTCAGACATTTTTGGTCCAAACACGGAATTCAAGTCAAACACCAGTTTGCACCAGCACCTTGAATTAAAACGTAAAAATCAGGTTGTTCCTGAGTTCTTACTCAAGAAGAAACTAAATAATTCCGGAGCATTAATTTAAAAATTTACGATTTTCCGGGCAAGTGTCTGAGGCGTTTACTCAGTTTCGCGCGAGGCAATTTGCGACATCTGATACGTGCCCCTGAAGAAACAGCGCGGCGACCCTCCGCAGGCGCTGATTTTCGCGTGCGTGCCGTTGACCGGATTAACGAATTGGACAGTCGGTTTTCCGTCAGGCCGTCACGTCGACCTGCGTTCCAAGTCCCGGAGGAGGGGCGCTTGTGGCGGATTCGAGGTTGGCGGCGCCCTCCTGCAGCAATGCAACGAGATTTGCATCCTGCTGGGCCGCGATCTTGAGCATCTCCGACTGCAAGGCCTGCTGCGTCTGCGCCTGCGTCGTTGCGGCGTATGTGCTGGCGATGCCGGCGCTGTCCATCGATGCTCTTTTCTGTTGCCGATTTCAGGGATCTGGAACGTAGCTTGCCTGCCCTTAAGCCCGCGTTAACAAAACTCTAAGCGAAACCAGAAGGTTTTAACTGTCGGCGGTGAGCGCCTTGCGCCGGATCTTGCCTGTGCGGGTACGCGGCAAGTGCTGCAACGCCTTGTAGATCCGGGGCCGCTTGTAGTCTGCAAGCGAAGTCGCGGCGAACGTGGCCAGATCTTCTTCATCGAACAACTCCGGATCATTCGGAACGATGAAGGCGGCAATCAGGCTCACGCCCGGCCGGATCTCTTTTTCCGTAACCGCCACTTCCTGCACGTTGGGGTGATCGAGAAGCACGCGCTCCACTTCCTCCGGAGCAACGCGGTAGCCGAAGGCATTTATCAGATCGTCGGCGCGCCCTTCATACCAGTAGTAACCATCGTCATCCCGGCGCATCCGGTCGCCCGTCACAAACCAGGGCCCCTTGAAAGCTGCGTGCGTTTCCTCGGGCCGGTTCCAGTAGCCGAGCATCAGTCCCGGCTCGTCGCGATGCACACATAGCAGGCCGGTCTCTTCCGTCCCGGTCTCGGCCATGCCGGCACCCGTTTCCTTCAGCAGGGCGACTTTGCGGCCGGGCTGCGGTTTCCCTGTCGCGCCCGGCTTTACGGGAACAGCCGGACCGCTGGACAGATAGGTCGACACCTCGCTCATTCCGAGGGCCTCGTAGAGCTCCCGGCCCGTTCGCTCGCGCCACTTCGCATAAAGGTCAGCCGGCAGACCCTCTCCGGCGGTCAGCCCGTGCCGAAGACAGGGAAAGGAATCCTTCGAGACCGCGCCATATTTCAGGATCCTGCGATAGAGACTTGGAACCGCCGCAAAAAGGGTTGCCCTGCTGGCTTCCAGGATTTCCGGCCAGACTTCGGGATCACGCGGCCCCTTGTAAACGACGCTGGTCGCCCCCTGGATCCAGGGGTCCATCAGCCCAACGGTCAGGGTGTAACTCCAGTTGAACGCGCCGGAGTGAAGCAGCCGGTCATTGGAGGACAATCCGATCCAGCCGACATGAGCTGCAAGCCGCGCAGTCGCTGATCGATGGGCATGCAACACGCCTTTGGGCGTCCCGCTCGTTCCGGACGTATAAATCAGAAACGCGGGGTCTTCGTCTTTCGCGACGGCGAATTCGCCGGGCGCGGCCGTCTTGAGATCTTCTATCGCGCCCGGACCCAGGAGAGGCGCTGCCATTGCCTGCGGAACGGGGCCTTCACCATCATGAAGGACAAGCCTGGCACCACTGTCCTTTAGAATTTTGCCGACTTCACCTGCCGTCAGCTGATCCGAGGTCGGTATAGGCACGAAACCGCCGGCAATGGCACCGAAATACATCAGCGGGAAGTCGCTGCTGTGGCCAATCCTCAGGAGAACCCGGTCGCCTGCGTTCAGGCCGCGGGCCCTGAGGCCCGCCGCCACCGAAAGAACGGCCCGCCGAAGATCGCCGAAGGTCCAGATTTCCTCGATCTCGCCGCCCGGCCCGACGACTTCCAGCGCGGTCTTGGACACGTCCGCATGCGCATGCGTCAGACAGAACTCGGCAAGATTCATGACATCTAGCGGGTCGGAACCGGCGTCTCCCCGCGATAGTCATAAAAGCCGCGCTGGGTCTTTCGTCCCAGCCATCCGGCCTCGACATATTTCACCAGCAGCGGGCAGGGCCGGTACTTGGTGTCTGCAAGACCTTCGTAAAGCACCTGCATGATCGAAAGACAGGTGTCGAGACCGATAAAGTCGGCAAGCTGCAGCGGACCCATCGGGTGGTTTGCGCCGAGCCGCATGGCCTTGTCGATCGACTCCACCGACCCGACGCCTTCGTAGAGCGTGTAGATCGCTTCATTGATCATCGGCAGCAGAATGCGGTTGACCATGAAGGCCGGGAAGTCTTCGGCGACGGCAATCTGTTTTCCGAGCCGGACGCAAAAACCCTTCGAGGCCTCGAAAGTCTCGTCTTCCGTCGCTATGCCCCGAACCAGCTCGACAAGCTCCATGATCGGGACCGGGTTCATGAAATGAATGCCGATAAACCGTTCCGGGCGGTCCGTTGTCGCCGCAAGACGGGTAATGGAGATCGAGGATGTGTTGGTGGCCAGGATCGCTTCCGGCTTCAGGATCGGACAGAGCTGCGCGAAGATCTTGCGCTTGACCTGTTCGTTTTCAACCGCTGATTCGATCACCAGATCCGCATCCGCGAGCTGGTCCAGTTCCTCGATCGGCTTGATCCTGTCGAGAGCCGCGTTCCGCTCGTCTTCCGCAATCAGGGATTTGCTGACCTGCCGCGCCATGTTGCCGTTGATCGAGGCAAGCCCCGATTCGATACGCTCCATCGAGATGTCGCTCAGGCCAACGTCGAACCCGGCAAGCGCACATACATGCGCAATTCCGCTGCCCATCTGACCCGCGCCGATCACGCCGATTTTTTTGATTTCGACTGCCATCCTGAACTTCCGTCTGAGAGAAACACCCGGTGAACCGGTTTGCGGCTATTTTTGGCAAGTCTTGAGCCGAACAGCAAGAACCCCGGAGCGAAAACTCGCAATCACCCCGGGGTCCGTGATCAATTTGCCGCAGGTTTTACTCGACCGCGGCCTTCAAATCCGGCAACACGTCGAACAGATCGGCAACAAGGCCGTAGTCCGCCACCTGGAAGATCGGAGCTTCCTCGTCCTTGTTGATCGCAACAATGACCTTGGAATCCTTCATGCCCGCAAGGTGCTGAATCGCACCGGAAATTCCGCAGGCAATGTAAAGATCCGGAGCAACCACCTTGCCGGTCTGCCCGACCTGCCAGTCGTTCGGTGCATAGCCTGCATCGACGGCGGCACGCGAGGCACCGACAGCCGCGCCGAGGGCATCGGCGACAGGCATGATGACTTCCTGGAATTTTTCTTCAGATCCGAGGGCGCGGCCACCGGAAATGATGATCTTCGCCGAAGTCAGTTCCGGACGGTCGGATTTGGAGAGTTCCTCGCCGACAAACTCCGAAAGACCCGTGCCATCGGTGCCTGCGATGCTCTCGATCGCGGCAGATCCGCCCTCTTCCGCAGCTGCGAATGTGGACGTGCGCACGGTAATCACTTTTTTCGGATCGCCCGACTTTACAGTCTGGATCGCATTGCCCGCGTAGATCGGCCGCTCGAACGTTTCGGCATCGATCACGGCGGTGATATCGGAAATCTGCATCACGTCCAGAAGGGCGGCAACGCGCGGAAGCGTGTTCTTGCCGTTGGCGGTTGCCGGGGCGACAATCGCATCATAGTCGCCCGCCATGCCGACGATCAGGTCGGCCGTCGGTTCTGCGAGCTGATGCTCAAGCGCGTCGCTTTCGGCGACAAGTACCTTTGTGGCACCCGCCAGCTTTGCGGCTTCCTCGGCAACGCCCTGCACGCCTTTTCCGGCCACGAGAATGTGTACGTCCGATCCGAGCGCCGCTGCCGCCGTCAGGGCCTTGGCAGTTGCGTCATTCAGAGCGCCACCGGCATGTTCTGCCACAAGAAGTGTTGTCATGTGTTCGTACTCCTGCAGCGGGTCCTAGAGGACGCCGGCTTCGTTCTTCAGTTTGTCGACGAGTTCGCTCACCGACGCGACCTTGATACCGGCTTCGCGGCCGGCCGGCTCCGTGGTGGTTACCACGGTCAGCCGCGGTGCGATGTCCACACCGAAGTCTTCCGGCGTTTTCTCGTCGATCGGCTTTTTCTTTGCTTTCATGATGTTCGGCAGCGACGCGTAGCGCGGCTCGTTGAGACGCAGGTCCGTCGTGACGATTGCCGGCAGTTTCAGCTTGACCGTCTGCAGGCCGCCATCGACTTCACGCGTGACATCGGCCGTGCCTTCGCCCAGATCGACATTGGAAGCAAACGTGCCCTGGCTCCAGCCCAGAAGCGCGGAAAGCATCTGCCCCGTCTGGTTGCAGTCGTCGTCAATTGCCTGCTTGCCGACGATGACAAGACCCGGCTCTTCCGCCTCGACGATTGCCTTCAGGATTTTCGCAACAGCAAGCGGTTCCGTCGTCTCGTCCGTTTTTACAAGAATTCCGCGATCAGCGCCCATGGCCAGGCCTGTGCGGAGCGTTTCCGTGGCCTGCTGCGGTCCGACGGAAACCACGATGACCTCTGTCGCCTTGCCGGCTTCCTTGAGTCGAAGGGCTTCTTCAACGGAGATTTCATCGAACGGGTTCATGGACATCTTGACATTGGCAAGATCAACACCCGAACCGTCCGGTTTGACACGAACCTTAACATTGTAGTCGATGACCCGCTTCACGGGCACGAGGATTTTCATTTGCTCTCAACCTCTTTCAGGGCGGTTTTCACCGCTCCGCATTGCAAGGCCTGTCCACCGATGTAACTCACGGTCACAAACGGCGGAAACAAGCCAATCGTGGCGCATGGCGCGGGACGGTACTTACCAGCAGACCGGCTGTCAATTGCGCTATAGGGCGCAAGGCCGAAAATTGCCGGGCTTGGAAAAACATGCGTCGCAATGATCATAGTTCGCACAAAAAAATGGCGCCGGACGCATCGCCCGCCGCCATCAACTTGTCTGACTGTAACGGGCTTAGATCCCGGTATCGTCCCGCTGCGGCGTGAACTTGTCGGAAATCGGTTCCGCGAACACCGTCGTCCAGGTGCCGTTTTCGTCCCTGCACGCCGTTCCCTGGATTGTCAGGTCGCGTCCGCTGAAGGTGGTTTGCCTTACATATTCGCGGCACCAGTGACCGCTCTTGCTCTTGTAGGTCTTGATCGGCGTGAGAACATCTGTCCACGAACCTTCCTGTCCGATATAGACAGGTTCGCCGCTGACCCGCGTTTCCAAGGCTTCCTGCACCGTCTGTGCCAGCAAGACCCGTTCCGTTTCCATGTGGGCCGCAAGAGACGCCACCGCGTCGTCCATGCGCGACTGCATCCAGAAAGCGGTGAACATGAAGGTTCCGGCGACCAGGACGATGGCCGCGGCAACCTGAACCATGGGGCTCGACCAGAAAGGTTGCGCACGCGCGAGCGGACCAACATCGCGTTTGTCGAATTCTCTGTCGATAACACTTTGAAACCGCGTCAGCGAGCGATCGGGCACGGGCGCCGACACCGCGCTCTGAAGCAGCGCATTATCTGACGCCATGTCGCGCCAAAGCTGATCTGCGTCTTCCACATTCGAGATGGCATCCTTGAACGCGGCGGCTTCCGCCTCGCTCAGCTCGCCATCCAGAAGTCTGCCGATGTCTTCCGCCAGCAAAATCTGCTCGCGTTTCTTGTCAAATGTCATGACATACCCCCTGGCATGCTGCGCAATGTAACCCCTTGCGCGCCATCCTTTGCCTCGAGAAACTCCCTGAGTTTCAGACGTGCGCGGGCAAGACGGCTGGTCACCGTTCCGATCGGCACGCCCAGCTCAGCGGCGACATCCTTGTAGCTTTGCCCTTCGATTGCGATTTTCAACAGAACCTCGCGATTGTCCTCGTCGAGTTGCCCGATAAAGGACTGTACTTTCTGCAGTTCCAGACTGCTCGCGGCGGCCTTGGCCCCGTCATAGCTGTCTTCGAAATCCATCATTGCCAGATCGAACAGTCGCGCTCGATTGGCACCATCCCTCACAGAATTAAAGTACAGGTTTTGCAAAATTCTGAACATCCAGCTGTCGAGACGCGTCGCGGGATCAAACTGATCCAGAGAGCGGATGGCGCGTTCGCAGGTCGTCTGAACCAGATCGTCGGCCTGGTCCGGATTACGGCACAGTCGCAGCGCGAAACTCCTCAACTTTGGGAGCAAACGGATCATCTCCGTTTTCAATGCTTCGTCAGACAAGAAGTTCTCCGCAAAACCGCTCTC
Organism: Roseibium sp. MMSF_3412; assembly: GCF_030733265.1. Lineage (GTDB taxonomy): Bacteria > Pseudomonadota > Alphaproteobacteria > Rhizobiales > Stappiaceae > Roseibium. Next base: position 471,683 of record NZ_JASHJI010000003.1, read on the forward strand.
AAGGGGACAACACGCGAACCTGCCTTTCAATCCCCACTTTTTTTGAATTATGTTGCGGAAGAAGACAGACCACCACGTGTTATGGGTGCGAGGGGAAAAAGTCCATTCCCAATCTTTGTCATCTTAGCAAACCGCCGAAGAGCTGAAACCGAATGAAACGCACTCGCCAGAATTCATTGCAAGACCGCCTCTCTGCGATGTTCCGCATTCTGCCGAGTGTCGCAGCCTCGGCGTTGGTGTTCTCTCTTGTCTTCTTCAGCCCCTTGTTTGACCAGAAAGATACCATCGCCGCGGTTGCGCAATCCGGAGACGGCGGTGGCAGCGGCGGCGGTGGCGGCAAAGGTGGCGGCGGCAGCGGCGGTGGCGGCAGCGGCGGCGGTGGCGGCTCCAACGGATCGGGCGGTTCGTCCGGTGGCGGTGAAGACTTCGCAGACGAAAGCCGCAAGAAGGCTCAAAAGCAAGCACAACCGAATTCCTCTGGAAATTCGAATAAATCTGCCTCAGAAAAGTCTAGATCTAACGATCTCTTAGACCGTATCATTGGGCGTCGTCAGTTCGATGGCGACAGTGAGCCTTCCGGTGGGCCCTTGTCCAGAAACCAGGAGAGGGAGGCGATACAGAACGGCTGGCGCTAGATCCAAGAGGCGGGATCAAATTGGGAATAGACTTCAAACTGGGGCCAGCAAGGCTTGTGCTTGCGGTGACATGTCTGGCGGCGGCACCTTCCTGTACAATGATAACAGCCGAGGAACAGGCCGAGCCTCTCGTGCCGTCAGTTGCCTCGTCGCTTGAAATGTCTGACAAGTCCCTCGCGAATCAAAAGCTTCAGTCAGCATTGGAAAAATCCGTGTCGGGCGAAGCGACACGCTGGCAAAACCCCGCAAGCGGCGCAAGCGGGACGGTTACCCCCTTGAAAACGTGGAAAACCGCTTCGGGAACGTATTGCCGCTCCTATGACGAAAAAATCGTTCTTGCTTCCGGCAAATCGCTGAACCGGCGCGGCGTCGCGTGCCGGGCATCCAATTCCAGATGGGAATCGGCTTGAACAAAGCGGTTACCCGAGGTCCCGATCAAAAAGCGCAACACCTTTCCGGCGCATGAACAGCACCAGAACTGCGCCGGTGGCAAGGCCGCCGACATGCGCAATCCAGGCAACCTGGCTTTCCCCTGCAAACAACAGATTGCCGACCTGGAAAAGCACCCACGCGCCCAGAAGCCATTGCGCGGTCAGACGCAGCGGAATGCGGGCGAAGACAAGAACCCACACCTTGACCCTGGGATGCAGCATCAGATAGGCGGCAACGACACCCGAAACAGCACCGGAGGCCCCGATCAAGGGTGTGTCCGAGTTCAGGTCCAGCAGGGCATAGGCCATGCCTGAAGTCACGGCACAAATCAGATAGAAAAGCAGGTATCTGAAGTGCCCCATGGCATCTTCGACATTGTCGCCGAAGACCCACAAGAACAGCATGTTCCCGATCAGGTGGGTAAAGTTCCCGTGCAGGAAGGCATAGGTGACCAGCGACATCCAGTCCGGCAACACCTGAAACTGTGGTGCCAGGTCCCTGATATCGAAAAGGACAACCGGGATGAGGCCATGGGAAACGGAAGACGCGTTGATCGCCTTGTACTCACCGGCGTCCTGAAGCACCAGAAAAACCAGGACATTCAACGCGATCAAGGTCAGATTGACGTAAGGCCTTGCCACATGCTCAAGGCTGTTCTGATCGTGAAGCGGAATAAACACGTGTCGATCAGGCTCCGGTAAACGGCAGTGCCATGGCTTCAGCGGTTCTGGCCGGGGACCCAGAGAACATCGTTTTCGCCCTTGTCGTTCAGATACCGCGAGGCAACAAAGAAATAGTCGGAAAGCCGGTTCATGTAGCGGACGGCCGCAGGATTTATTTTTTCAACCCCGGTGAGCTCGACCATGAGCCGTTCGGCGCGCCGGGACACTGTCCGGGCCAGATGCAGATAGGCCGACGCCGCGCCGCCTCCAGGCAGAACGAACGAACGCAAGGGGGAGAGGTCTCCATTCAGTTCATCGATCGCCGCCTCGATGGCACTCACCTGGGCCTCGGAAATCCGGAGCGGTTCATATCCCAGATCCTGGTCTGTCTCGGGTGTCGCCAGATCGGCGCCAAGGTCGAAAAGATCGTTCTGGATACGGCTGAGAACATCGTCCACAGCTTTGGCATCCGCGTTCATGTGCAGCCTGACAAGGCCCACAACGGCATTGGTTTCATCGACCGTTCCGTAAGCGTCGATCCTCAGATCGTTTTTCGGGCGTCGCTCGCCCGTCCCCAGCGCGGTTGTGCCGTCATCGCCCGTCTTTGTGTAGATCTTGTTCAGAACAACCATTTCATATTTCTCCTGGAAACAGCTTCAAACCCGCCTCGTCAGCCGGACCCGAAGAAATAGAGCCCACTCATCACAAGAACAACCACCAGAAACTGCAAACCGACCCGCCAGCGCATCAGCATCTGAGACCGGTTCGACGGTCCGTTCCTGAACATATTCCAGATCCCGAGCAGCAGGACAATTGCCACCGCAGCCATTCCGATCGGAACAAGTATGTTGAAAATTTCCGCCATTTTTTCCTCGCGAGGTTCAAACCTCTGTTTTGGAATACATTTTACTCTTCAGCATCAGCTGCCTTGATGCAGACCTTGTCCAGGAGGCGTGTCGGCAACACCCGCTTCGCCACGGACATGAGGGTGGTTGGCACCGTGACATGATACCGGGCTTTCGGCCGTTTGGCTTCCAGCGCGTGTATGAGTTTCTTGACAACCGCGCTTGCCGGCAGCTTGAACGGTCCGGGTTCCCCGGCCTCCATGCGAATACGCCGTTTCTCGTATGTTTGCCGAAATACAGATGATTTCAAACCCTGCTCGCCGATCCACCGATCGAAATTGGCAAGCGTGTTTTGTGTGAACCGGGTATCGATCGGCCCGGGCTCGATCAATGAAACCTGCACGCCGCTCCCGTGAAGTTCCTGGCGCAGCGTGTCCGTATACGCTTCGACCGCGAACTTGGATGCCGTATAGGCACCCCGGAATTTGAGGGCAACGAAGCCGAGCACCGAGGAACACTGCACAATACGCCCGCTCGCGTTTGTCCGCATGGCTGGAACCAGCTGCCGCGTCAGATCGTGCCAGCCGATGAAATTCGCCTCAAACAACGTCCGCATGGCATCCGTGGGAATGTCTTCGAGCGCTCCCGGCACGGCATAGGCGCCATTATTGAACAGCGCATCAAGCTTTCCATCGGTCAGATCAAGAACGGCGTCTGCCGTCGCGCGAATGCTGTCTGCATCCTCGTAGTCGAGATAAAACGCCTCGAATCCCTGTGCGGCCAGCCGGTCGAGGTCTTCCTGTTTCCGCACGGTTGGAAAGACACGCCAGTTCCGCCCGCGAAGAATGTGCGCCGCTTCCGCGCCAATACCCGACGAGCACCCTGTAATCAGGATTGAGCGAGGCTTGCTGTAACCCTCTGGCGTGTCAGTCATGCAGGGCTGGTCCAATCACGTCGAAAGCAGGAATCAGGCCGAAGCAACGGCAGTGACTGAAGTCCTATCAGATTGGTTCCCCGGAAAGCAATTTCGGAACCGGCCCGGCAAACCCGGCCGCTTCCTTGATGAACATGCCTTTGAGCCCCGGCATGCGGTCCACCAGACCGAGGCCGAAATCGCGAACCGCCCGCAGCGCATCGTTGTCGTTTGAGAACAGTCTGTTGAGCACGTCGGTGACAACGCCCATCTGGAACGTGTCGAACCGCCGCCAGCGCTGGTATTTTTCCAGAACATCGAACGCACCGACATCCTGCCCGAGGCGGCGCGCATCGACCAGAACTTCCGCCAGGGCCGCGACATCCTTGAAGCCGAGGTTCAACCCCTGCCCGGCGATCGGGTGGATACCGTGGGCAGCGTCGCCGATCAGTGCGAACCGGGGCTGAACGTAATCCCGGGCGAGCTTGAGACCGAGCGGATAGGCGCGGCGCGGGCCGTCGACCTCAAGCTTGCCGAGATGATGGCCGAAGCGCCGTTCCAGCTCGATCTCGAAAGTGAACTCGTCAGAGCGCACCAGCCGCTCGGCATCTGCGGTTTTCTCGGTCCAGACCAGTGACGAACGGTTCTCCGGAAGCGGCAGGATTGCAAACGGGCCGGCGGGCAGAAAGTGCTCTTCGGCACGTCCGTCATGCGGTCTTTCGTGCTTGACCGTCGTCACGATGCCCGACTGGCCGTAGTCCCAGTTCACGGTCCGTATCCCCGCCAGTTCGCGCAATCTTGAGCGTACACCGTCCGCGGCGACCAGAAGACGGCTCTTGAGCTGCGTTCCGTCTTCCAGTTCGATCTCGCTGTGGCTGGCAAGGGTGCGAAACGTGCTCACGCTTGCCGGCGCGAAAAACACGACACCGAGCGACTTGGCCGCTTTGAAGAGCGCAGGCATCATCACCCCATTCGGCATCATGTGCGCAAACGGCTCGCCTTCGGTTGCCTCGCCGTCGAACGTCAGAAAAACAGGGCGCACGACGTCGCGCAATTTGCTGTCCGTGACGATCATTTCCGTAATCGGCTGGGATTTGTTCTCGATCCGCTCCCAGACACCGAGCTGCGTCAGCATGCGGGAGGCGGCGGCAGCGATGGCTGATGCTCTCGGGTCCTTGTGCAGCTGATCCATCGGCTTGGGATCGACCACGGCACAGTTCAGGCCCGGATCGCCCTGTTTCAGTGCCACCGCGAGAGAGAGGCCGACATATCCGCCTCCTGCGATCACAACATCGAACATATCCGTCGATTTCGGTTTCTTGGCCACTCGAATTCTCCCTGCCCCGAGCTTCCCCAAAGGCATCTTGACTTTAACGTCATCTCCCGTCCAAGAGTGCTGGCCGGGAAATCAACTCTTAACAGCGACATGGCTGGTCCACGCAAAGGAATACACCGATGAACACGGCCATTGACAACCTTCTGCAGATACTTGACCTGGAACCGTTGGAAAGCAATCTGTTCCGTGGTCGCAGCCCCCAAGTTGGCTGGCAGCGCGTTTTCGGCGGCCAGGTTATCGGCCAGGCACTGGTCGCAGCGTCCCGGACAGTTGTCGAAGACCGCCATGTGCACTCCCTTCACGGGTATTTTCTGCGTCCCGGTGACCCTCAGGTTCCGATCATCTACGAGGTCGACAGGATCCGCGACGGCGGCAGCTTTACCACAAGACGGGTCGTTGCCATCCAGCACGGTGAAGCAATCTTTTCCATGTCCGCATCGTTCCAGCTTCAGGAAAACGGCCTTGAGCATCAGATCGACATGCCCGACGTGCCAAAACCCGACGAGCTGCCGAGCGACCGGGAACTGAAGGAAAAGTTTCTGGCCGTCGCGCCGGAAAACGTGCGCCGCTACTGGGAGCGCGAACGGCCGATCGAGATGCGCCCGGTCGAGTTGACACACTATTTCAGCAAGAAGCCCCTGCCGCCGCAGCAATATGTCTGGGTGAGGGCGACGGGAAAACTGCCCGACGACGAACGCATCCACCAGTGCGTGCTTGCCTACGCGTCCGATATGACGCTTCTGGACACATCGCTTTTTCCTCACGGAACGTCGGTCTTCAGCCCGAAAATTCAGGCGGCCAGTCTGGATCACGCCATGTGGTTTCATCATCCGTTCCGGGCCGATGAATGGCTTCTTTACGCGACCGACAGCGTGTCTTCGTCAGGGTCCCGCGGCTTGAACCGGGGATCCCTGTTCACCATGGACGGTAAACTCGTCGCCTCAACAGCCCAGGAAGGGCTGATCAGGTTGCGCAGGAAGGAAAAGTGACGCCGTATCGGTCACGGCAAGGTCTCAACGCGCGGATTATCGAAAGACCCGCCGGTCTCAAAACGCGCCCCTCTAGCGGACCGGACTGGTAAATCCGGAGATCGCAAGCGGATTGTCGGTCATTGCCTTCGGATCCGGTGTATCGGGCAACAGCGCCCCGGAAAAAGCCTCGAACATCTTCCGGACAAATCCTTCGGGAAGATCCTTGGTGATGAACACCATGCGCGTGCGCCTGTCTTCATCCGGCCAGGCTTCCAGCGTCGCAGGGGGATGAAACACGTGTTGAACGCCGTGGATGACCACCGGCCGGTCCGGGTCCTCGGCAAGCTGCACGATCCCCTTGACGCGAAGGAGCTTTGGTCCGTGCGCCGACCGCAGCAAATCGAGAAACATCTCGAGGGCCGACGCGGAAACCGGCCGCTCGGTCGCAAGCGTGAAAGCACGGATGGCTTCGCTGTGCCGGTTTATATCATGCGCATGGTCATGTCCGTGGTCATGTCCGTGGTCGTGATCATGATGGTGATGATGCCCGTGCGCATGACTGTGCGCGTGATCGTGTGAATGACCATGCGCGTGGTGGTGCCCGTGACCGCTGTCGGCATAGGCTTCCTCGTTCAGCCAGGCCGCCACATCCGGTATCTTGCTCTTCGGATCATAAAGGCCGGCGTTGAACAGCTTGTCCGGCTCCGCGTCGCCGGATTGGGCATCCAGCCGCAGCGCCCCCGGATTCAACGCGTGAAGACGGTGCTTCAGCGTCTCGAACGCAGACGCTTCCGCCTCCGTCCCCACGAGGTCGGTTTTTGTCAAAACGATCCGGTCGGCGACGGCCGCCTGTTTGCGCGCCTCTTCATGCCCGTCAAGCGTCGAAAGTCCGTTGATCGCATCGACCAGCGTGATCACGCTGTCGAGCCGGTAGCGCATGACCAGATAGGGATGCAGCATCACGGTGTGCAGAATGGGCGCGGGATCGGCGAGACCCGTCGTCTCGATGATCACCCTGTTGAGCCGCTCGGTGCGTCCGTTGTCCAGGTGCCGCAGGAGATTTTCGAGCGTGGTGACGAGATCTCCGCGGATCGTGCAGCACAGGCAGCCGGAAGACAGCTCCACGATCCCTTCTCCGGCCTGATCGACAAACAGGTGATCCAGACCGATTTCACCGAACTCGTTGATGATGACCGCCGTATCGGCCATCGCGGGATCCTTGAGGATCTTGTTCAGGAGAGTCGTTTTGCCCGCGCCCAGGAACCCCGTCAGTATAGACAGCGGAATAGGGGGCTTGGGTCCTTTTTCGGGATTGGGTCCGGAACGTTCTTGGGAAGTCATGAAACGCGACTCCAGTTTGATGCCGAGTGCCTGTTGCGTTCAGGCGCAGGGAAAAATGCGCGCCGGCAGGCCCGGTTACAGGTCGAGGCGAACGGCTAGCATCCTTTCCCGCAGGACGTCAAAGGGAAATGCGCGCTTCCAGCTAGCTTGCGTTGAGGACCGTTTCTTCCGTCTCAGCATCGGCGATACCGCCGGTTTCTTCCGTGTCATCGGCAGCGAGATCCATCGGCGTCAGATCCTGGACGATATCCGTATCGGTAAATGCAAACGTTGCATCGCCCGGATCTTCCGAATCAATTACGTGCCGCACGGCTTCCGCGGCTTTGCGAAGGGTGGCGACGACTTCTTCGATCGATGTTCCGTCTTCCAGTTGATCAGCTGAGAGCTCCGCAAGACTTGCAAGTGCCCGGATGGTTGCTGTGGATCTCGGTTCAATCATCATGCGATTTCTCGATCTGGTTAAGGACCGGCATCCCAATGCCTGAAGGAGTGCACATCCGCTGCCGGGCGCATTGACACGGTCACGCGCCTCGACGGAAGATTTCTTACCGCAGTGTTAAGGAACTCGGTAAACAAAGTGTTAACTGTCCGGAACGGATCGGCACGGGCTGCGGCTCGATGCAGGCAGTTTTATTTGCGCGGACTGGGTGCCGGCACGGGAACGGTGAAATCGAGCCCCTTGCGGAAGATTGAACCGGGCGCCGCCTGCGCGGGTTCACCGGCACTTCCGGCGCTTGCCGAAGCAGACTGCGTAATGGCGTCCGAGGCACTGCCTTGAGCTGTGTTCTGCAGTTTGGCACGGATCTCGATTTCGGCCCGGCGCATCGGATTTGCCGCGGGGACCGGAATATCGGACGCCGGTATCTGCGATCCGGCAATGTTGGCCGCGGCTTTCGGTGTGCCGCTCGGTTTTCCGAGACTGACCTGCAGAGGCTTGTAGGCAATCCGGCGCGGTCCGAGCGTCCGATCCAGTATTTTTGCCCAGTCAGGCTTTCCGTTTGCAAGCGTGAACCCGCTTTCGTCCACCTTCTTCAGCTGCTTGTCGCTGGCACTTCTGAAAAACAGAAATCCGCCTGACGGTTCGTTCTTCATGTCGAAGCGGGCCATGTACGCCTTTGCACCCGGGCTCCGGTTCCGCCGGCAATAGCCGTTCGCCGGTGGATTTCCGGAAGACCCGGTCATGCTGGCAACATTTTTGCCGCCGCCGCGCTTCCGGAACCCCTTGTCGAAGAGCTGGCGCGCAAAGGCGGTTCTCTCCAGCCCGGAGCCCGCACCCAGGATAACGGCGATCAGTGTCCGGCCGCGGCGCGTAACGGAGGCGGCGACGTTGTAGCCCGAGTTGCAGATGTAACCTGTCTTCATGCCGTTCGCACCGGGAACCCGCAAAAGGAATTCCCTGTTTGCCGAACGCAGTGTCTTTTTGCCGAACCGCAGGCCCGGATGGTTGTAGAATTTCTTGGATTCCGGAAAGTCCCGGCGCAGGGCCATGGCGAGGATGGCCATGTCGCGCGCGGTTGTAACCTGACCGTTGTCCGGCAGGCCATGCGGATTGGTGAAACGCGTATTGGTCATTCCAAGACGCCGGGCTTCCGCGTTCATGGCCGCAAGAAACGCCGATTCCGATCCGGAAACCGCCTCGCCGAGCGCAACGGCGACATCGTTCGCCGACTTGACCAGAATGATCTTCAACGCGGTGTCGATGGTGAACCGTGTCCCCACCTTGAAGCCCATTTTGCTCGGCGGTTCGGACAAGGAGTTCTTCGACTGGACGACCGCCGAATTCAGCGTCGCACGGCCTTCCCGGATCGCCTTGAAGGTCACGTAGGCGGTCATCATCTTTGTCAGCGAGGCCGGGTACCACTTCCGCGTGGCATTTTTTTCTTCCAGCACCTTGCCCGTCTTTGCATCGACAAGGATGAACGCGCCGATATCGGCGCGCGCCGACCCGCTGTTCAGGGCCGCAGCGCCGAAGAAAAGGGCCAGAAAAAAGACTGTCAGGCGGCCAATTGGGCTTGAGAACACGTGTATCCCTCGCTGGTCACACCGCTATATGAGCGCACACTGGTTAAAGACTGTTTGCCATCTTGCCGTTCCTATTAAAAACCGGATCATCCCGCGCAGAGCAACCCCTCAGTCGAATTCGAAACCTGATTGCTCTTTGTGCAACCGCCCAATTTTTGAGCAACCGGCTAGAGGAGCCGCGTCTCCCCGCCCGTAAATCCGTGGTCTCTCTCGCGGATTCCGGCGCTCGCTTCAAATCGCGCTTTTTTGGCCCGGCCCTTGCTAATATGCTGCCAACCGTTGCCGGGACGCGTCTGAGGCCTGCCCGGTCAGAATTCGGACGAAAGGTGCCGGGATGAACAGCACCGGCAAGATCCAGGGGCGGATAAAGCATGTATGATGCTGCAATGGCATCAGATTCGGGCCTGCAAAACAAAACTTTGCAGCGGGTTGCCGGTGTAGCGCGTGTCCGGTTCGCGAAAGTTGAAGGCCGCACGCGCGTGGCGGACCTCTACCAGAAGGGATCTGCCAAGATCCGGCTGCCGAAAATCTATGACACGACGGCAACGGCGGTTCTGATCAACACGGCCGGCGGCCTCACCGGAGGCGACAGACTTTCCTACGATGTCGCGATTGATGACGGCGCACACGCGATTGTGACCACCCAGACCGCCGAGCGGGCCTACCGAAGCAACACCGGCTCGGCAAAAGTGACAGGCTCGCTGAAGGTTGGGGCCGGGGCAACCCTGGAATGGCTGCCCCAGGAGACCATCCTGTTTGACCGGTCGGGGCTGGGCCGGGAACTGAATGCCGAGCTTGCCACGGATGCCCGGCTGATGCTTTTGGAGACGATTGTGGTCGGCCGTACCGCCATGGGCGAAACCGTCACGTCGGTCAGCTTCAGGGACCGTTGGAGAATCCGACGCGAGAACAAGCTCGTTTTCGCCGACGACGTCCGCTACGCCGGCAACCCGGCAGACTTCTTGAGTGGCCCGGCAACCGCACGCGCAGGCCATGTCGTTTCAACTTTTGTGGATTGCGCGATCGACGCCGAAGAGCGCCTGCCGCACGCGCGATCCTGTCTGGACAAGATCCCAGCGGCATCGACCCAGGCTGCCGCAAGTGCCTGGAACGGCTTGCTGACGGCACGTTTTGTGTCCAATGATAGCCGCGACTTACGCAACGCGCTCATTTCGTTTTTGACCGGTTACCGCTCGGCCGACCTGCCGCGCGTCTGGTATTGCTAGTTTGGAGGATTTGCCGTGAACCTTACTCCCCGCGAGAAGGACAAACTGCTCATTTCAATGGCCGCAATGGTTGCCCGCCGCAGACTGGAACGCGGGGTCAAACTCAATCATCCCGAAGCGGTTGCCCTGATAACGGATTTTGTTGTCGAGGGCGCAAGGGACGGGCGCTCCGTCGCCGATCTCATGGCCGCCGGCGCCTCTGTCATTTCCCGCAACCAGGTCATGGAAGGCGTAGCGGAGATGATCCACGACGTTCAGGTGGAAGCGACATTTCCCGACGGAACCAAGCTCGTCACGGTCCACGAACCGATCCGCTGACCCTTTCTGTTCTCCAAGATGTCAGGAGTTTTCAAATGATCCCGGGTGAGATCTTTCCCGCCGAAGGCGACATAGAACTGAATGCGGGCCTTGAGACCGTGGAACTCGACGTTTCCAACACCGGAGACAGACCCGTTCAGGTCGGCAGCCATTATCATTTCGCCGAAACCAATTCAGGCCTTTCCTTCGATCGTGAGAAGGCCAGGGGCATGCGTCTGGATATTCCTGCCGGCACGGCTGTTCGTTTCGAACCCGGGCAGACACGGTCCGTCACGTTGGTGCCCTATCGCGGCAAAAGGACGGTCTACGGCTTCAATCAGAAGGTCATGGGTCCGCTGTGAAAGTCCAAGCCAAGGCGCTCGCTTGTCTCGCCGGAACGGCTCTTGCCGTCCTGACCGGTGCGCCGGTCAAGGCACAGACCGCAATTGACTGCGCCAACCCGGTAAGCCAGGTGGAAATGACCTATTGCGCAGAGCAGGACTGGCTCGAGGCCGATGCTGCGCTGAACACGGTTTACGGACTGGCCATGGCCAAGATGCGCGAAACAGATGGCTATCTGCCTGACAATCTGAAGGGGGCAGCGAACGCCTTGCGCGACGCCCAGCGCGCCTGGATCCCCTATCGTGACAAGGCCTGCGCCGCATACGGCTACCTCGCCCGCGGCGGCACCCTGGAGCCGCAACCCATCTATAGCTGCCGCGCCGATCTGACCCGGTCCCGCGTCGGAGAACTTGAAGAGCTTGCGGGAGGCCTGGGGAACTGATGCGTCTTTTGCTTGCCGCCATCCTCTACGCCGCCATGAGCCTTGGCGCACATGCGCAGGAGAACATCGATTGCGGATACCCGCTTAACAACAACGAGCGCACTTACTGCGCAGAAAAAGCGCTGAGCGAAGCCAATACAAAACTTGAGACCATCTACCGGGACCTCCTCGCCAGGGTCATCCAGATGGATGACGCCGTGCCCGAGCATCTGAAAGGTGCCGCTGCCGCCCTTGAAGAGGCACAGGCGGCCTGGGTGTCCTTCCGGGAACTCGACTGCAATGCCTACAGCTTTCCCTACAAGGGCGGAACGCGCGGCAGTGAGCTTTACCGGAATTGCATGATCATCATGACAATGCAGCGCATCGAAGACTTGCAGGCAACCCTTGATGATTACGGCGATTGACGCACGTGAAAGAGCTGACAGAAACATATGGTGGTCTATTCCCCACACCTGATTTTGACCATAGTTGCGGCCGTGTTTGTCGTGGGCCTGATCTGCGTTGGGCTTTTTACCAGCTTCTCAAGATCTCACGGCTTCCGCGTCGCGGTGACCGGCTTGCTTGTGTCGCTCGGTCTGCTTGTCATACCGATCTCTCAGCTGACTTTCGCGGGGTTTCGCGGGTATCAGCTCGCGGCCTTTGCCGTTTTGCTTTTGGCGATAACCGGCATCTGGCGAAACAGAGCCCGCCCGTTTCTGCTCGCCTTGCCGGTCGCAACGCTCATCGCAATGGCCTACGTCTGGCTCAATTGGCCGACAGGGTCACCGTCGCCGTTCCAGTCGGCGGGTCCGGACGGAATTCCCGGAGTAATGCTTTTGATTTTCAATCTCGGAGGGGCCGCCATTCTGGCGTTTGTTCTCCTTGTCCAATGCCACACTCCCCTGAACGAAAAAACGGAGAAGTGAGACATGCCGTATAAAATGCCACGCGCCGCTTATGCGGATATGTTCGGACCGACGACCGGCGACCGGATGCGCCTTGCTGACACCGACCTCATTATCGAGGTCGAGAAGGATTTCACCACCTATGGCGAGGAAGTGAAATTCGGCGGCGGCAAGGTGATCCGGGACGGCATGGGCCAGTCGCAGGCGCCGCGTTCGGCGGGCGCTGTTGACACGGTCATCACCAATGCCCTGATTGTCGATCACTGGGGCATCGTGAAGGCGGATGTCGGTCTGAAAGACGGCCGCATCGTCGGCATCGGCAAGGCGGGCAACCCGGACGTCCAGCCCGATGTCGACATCATCGTCGGACCCGGAACCGAAGCCATTGCGGGCGAGGGCAAGATCCTGACAGCCGGTGCGCTCGACGTGCACATCCACTTCATCTGCCCGCAACAGATTGACGATGCCCTGATGTCCGGCGTCACGACCATGCTGGGCGGCGGCACCGGACCGGCCACGGGAACAAACGCAACGACCTGCACGCCCGGTCCCTGGCACATCACGCGCATGCTTCAGTCGGCCGACAGCTTTCCGATGAACCTCGCCTTTGCCGGCAAGGGCAACGCTTCCCTGCCCGCGGCGCTGGAAGAGCAGATCATGGCCGGGGCTTGTGCCCTGAAGCTGCATGAGGACTGGGGCACGACACCGGCGGCGATCGACACCTGCCTGTCGGTTGCTGATGAATACGACGTTCAGGTCATGATCCACACCGACACGCTGAACGAATCCGGCTTCGTTGAAAACACGACGGCGTCCTTCAAGGATCGCACCATCCATGCCTTTCATACGGAAGGTGCCGGCGGCGGGCACGCACCGGACATCATCAAGGTCTGCGGCGAGACGAACGTGCTGCCGTCCTCGACCAACCCGACAAGGCCCTACACCGTCAACACGCTGGAAGAACATCTGGACATGCTGATGGTGTGCCATCACCTGGACAGCTCGATCCCGGAAGATGTCGCCTTTGCCGAAAGCCGCATCCGCAAGGAAACCATTGCGGCGGAAGACATCCTGCATGACATGGGTGCATTTTCGATCATCGCATCCGACAGCCAGGCCATGGGCCGCGTCGGTGAGGTTGTCATCAGAACGCTTCAAACGGCCCACAAGATGAAGGTTCAGCGCGGCCGCCTTGCAGAGGAAACCGGTGAAAACGACAATTTCCGGGTGAAGCGCTACATGGCCAAGATGACCATCAATCCCGCCATCGCTCACGGGCTTGACCAGCATGTCGGCTCCGTGGAGATCGGCAAACTGGCGGATCTGGTTCTGTGGGATCCGAAATTCTTCGGCGTCAAACCCGACATGGTGCTGAAACTCGGCACCATCGCCGCGGCCCCCATGGGGGACCCGAATGCCTCGATCCCCACGCCGCAGCCTGTCCACTACCGCCCGATGTTCGGCGCTTTCGGCAAGGCCATGACGGAAAGCCGTGTGACCTTTGTGTCCCAGGCAGCCTATGACACGGATATCAAGCAGAAAGCCGAACTCGACAGTCTCGTGCTGCCGGTGAAGAATGTCCGCGGCGGCATTTCCAAGAAATCCATGGTTCTCAACGATGCGACGCCGGACATCGAGGTTCATCCGGAAACCTATGAAGTGCGCGCAAACGGTGAACTCCTGACCTGCGAACCGGCAGAGGTTCTCCCCATGGCCCAGCGCTACTTCCTGTTCTAGGGTGTGGACGAGACCGCGTTTGGGAGAGGAAAATGTACAAGATCGTCGGATTTCCGCGCACGCGCGCCATGCGGGTGATGTGGCTGCTGGAGGAACTTGGCGAGCCTTACGAGATCGATCCTGCCCTGCCGCAATCGGAGGGAGCGCGCAGCTTCAATCCAAGCGGCAAGGTTCCGATCCTGATTGACGGCGACGACGCGATCACGGACTCCGTCGCGATTTGCACATATCTTGCCGACAAGCACGGGAAGTTCACCTTTCCGCCCGGCACCATCGAGCGCGCCCGGCAGGACAGCTTCACCCAGTTCGCGGTCGATGTTCTGGAAGGTGCGCTTTGGACGGCATCCAAGAACACCTTCATCCATCCTGAGGAGATGCGGGTTCCGGAGATCAAGAAAGTCTGCAACAAGGAATTCCAGACCGGACTGGAAACGCTCGAAAAACGCTTAGGTGCGGGCCCCTTCGTGATGGGCGAGACGTTCACGATCGCCGATATCATCATCGGACATTGCTCCGGCTGGGCGGTAGCCGCCAGGTTCGATCTGCCCAGGGAAGGTCCGGTTTACGACTATTTCAAGCGCCTGCGGGAGCGCCCGGCTTTCAAGGCAATGAAGGCAAAGGTCGACGCAGCATAATGATACGTGTCCAGAAAATTCACCCGGCCGGAAACTGGCAAGGGGATCCGGCAGACCGGATCACGCTCGATCTCGACGACCGTTATCGCAGACGGGCCGTCCTGAACGGAGAAAACGGCCTGACTTTTCTGCTGGACGAACCGAGCGCAGTTCACCTGCGCCATGCCGATGGTCTTGAACTGGAGGATGGCCGCATCGTGGAAGTGGTGGCGGAGCCGGAAGAGCTTGTCGAGATTGAAGCCGAGAACACGGCCCATCTCATCAAGATCGCCTGGCATCTGGGCAACCGGCATCTGCCGACACAGCTTATGGGGCAAGCCCTCAGGATCCGGCGCGATCACGTAATTGAGGACATGGTGGCAAAACTCGGCGGACGGCTAACCCCGTTGCAGGCTCCTTTCGATCCTGAAGGCGGCGCTTACGGGCACGGCCGCACGCACGGGCACGGGCACGGGCACGGGCACGGGCATGGGCATGGGCATGGGCATGGGCATAGCCATGACTGAACCGATGTCGCCCGGCGCGCTTTACCGATTGATGACCTTCCTCTCGCCGGCATTCCCTGTCGGCGCGTTCACCTACAGCCATGGGCTGGAACAGGTGATCGAACAGGGCATCGTGACGGATCGCGTGGAGCTTGAACACTGGCTGCAGGATGTCCTTCGCCACGGGGCGGGGCGCACCGATGCGATTCTTCTGGCCGAAACCCACCGCAGCTTTACGGCAGACGGCGGGACCGGCATTCAGGACTTGCGCGAGCTGGGCCTTGCCTTGCAGCCATCAAAGGAAAGGCGGCTGGAAACCGCGGCCCAGGGCACGGCATTCATTCGGACGGTGGAGAAAGGCTGGCAACCGGAGGCCGATGGCCCGGCTTTTCTCTTCGGTGACCTTACCGGCGCAGATCGGGATGACTGGCCGTATCCGGTCGCTGTCGGGCTTGCCTGCGCAGCGCATGCGATCCCGCTCGTTCCGGCGATCACCTCTTTTCTCCAGGCTTTTGCCGCCAACCTCGTGTCCGCCGCGATACGGGCAGTTCCGCTCGGGCAAAATGACGGCCAGCTTGTTGTCGCCGGTCTGGAAACGGCCGTTTTTGAAGTTGCCGAGGAGGCACTCCTGTCCGGGCTCGACGATCTCGGCAGCTCCACATTCCTCGCGGACATCGCCTCCATGGCGCACGAAACACAGTATTCGAGGCTCTTTCGCTCATGACGTCACCAAACGGTCCCCTTCGCGTCGGCATCGGCGGTCCCGTCGGTTCCGGCAAGACCACCCTGACCGACCGTCTTTGCAAGGCGATGCGCGACACCTATTCGATCGCCGTCATCACGAACGACATTTACACCAGCGAGGACGCCGAGGCTCTGATGAGGTCCCAGGCCCTTTCCAGCGACCGCATCCGCGGCGTGGAAACCGGCGGTTGTCCACACACGGCGATCCGGGAAGACGCCTCGATCAACCTTGCAGCCGTCGACGACCTGACAAGATCCATTCCGGATCTGGATCTGGTCCTGATCGAATCGGGCGGTGACAATTTGGCCGCCACGTTCTCGCCCGAGCTTGCCGATCTGACAATCTACGTGATCGATGTCGCCGCCGGCGAGGAGATACCCCGAAAGGGCGGGCCGGGCATCACGAGGTCGGACCTGCTCATCATCAACAAGACCGATCTTGCGCCCTATGTCGGCGCTGACCTCGATGTCATGGACCGGGATGCGGCGAGGATGCGCAAGGCGCGACCCTTCGTCTTCGCCAACACCAAGGCGGGAGAAGGTCTCGACCGCGTGGTGGATTTTATCGTCGCAAAAGGCGGCCTGAGGGCGCCGCCTTCTTCCGGCGACTGACGCTCGATACGCGCAAAACAAGATCCCGCTTGATCTTTCAACCGTTTCCACTCAACCTGCATCCTTAAAAATGCGGAGGGCAGACCGATGATGTTTGATGGCATTAATCTCATCGCCGTGGCGGTTGCCGGCGTGGCATCCTTCATTTTCGGATCAATCTGGTACGGCGTGCTCGGCAAGGCATGGATGGCGGCTGCCGGCCTGACCGAGGAGCAGACCAGACCGGATCCGGTGACACTCGGCCTGGCCTTTGTCTGCCAGCTCGTGATGGCCTTCGTCTTTGCCGGCGTGATCTACCACACCGGCGAGACATCGATCCGCACCGGACTGATTTCCGCACTGATGATCTGGGTCGGGATCGTCATGACCACGCAGATCATCAACCACCGTTTTCAGGGCAAGCCGTGGAGCCTGACGATGATCGACGGCGGCCATTGGCTCGGTGTCCTGATTGTCCAGGCTGTCGTGATCGGCTGGTTCGGTTCTTGACCCGGTACTGTCGGAGGCGAAGCCGTCGCGTGCTGCTTCGCCACAAGACTTACGCCTAAATCACTACGTATTTGAACGCATTAGACCAAGGACTCGGCGACTAAAGGACTAAAGTTTGGTTCTGGACGCCCATGGGGGCGATCAGCATAATGGCCCCCGGCAAACAAACCGGGCGCGGGGAGGATGATGTGTGCCCGCACCGGTTCATATTGTTTCGGGAGGTTCTCATATGTCAGACTCTGTTTTCCCCGTTCCGGCGGAGGTGGCCGCACGGGCGCATGTCGACAACGCGAAATACCTGGAGATGTACCAGCGCTCCGTAGAGGACCCCGACGGGTTCTGGGGTGAACACGGCAAACGTGTCGACTGGATCAAGCCCTACACGAAGGTCAAGAATACCTCCTACGACTACCACAACGTTTCGATCAAATGGTTCGAGGACGGCACGCTCAACGTCGCTGCCAACTGCGTCGACCGCCATCTGGAAAAGCGTGGCGACCAGCCGGCCATCATCTGGGAAGGCGATGATCCGAGCGAGCACAAGGTCATCACCTACGACGAACTTTCCAGGGAAGTGAACAAATTCGCCAACGTTCTGCACGGGCAGGGCGTGAAGAAGGGCGACCGGGTCACCATTTATCTTCCGATGATCCCGGAAGCGGCCTACGCGATGCTGGCCTGCGCCCGGATCGGAGCAGTCCATTCCATCGTTTTCGGCGGCTTCTCGCCCGACAGTCTCGCGCAACGCATTGAGGGCTGCAAATCCGAGTGCGTCATCACTGCCGACGAAGGCCTGCGTGGCGGCCGCAAGGTGCCTTTGAAGGCCAATGTCGACAAGGCAGCGGAAAAGGCCCCCGTCAGATCCGTTGTCGTGGTTCAGCGCACCGGCGGCGACATCAGCATGCAGGACGGGCGGGACGTCTGGTATCACGAAGAAGCTGCCCGTGTTTCCGACCAGTGCGATCCGGTGGAGATGAACGCGGAAGATCCGCTGTTCATCCTCTATACATCCGGCTCGACCGGACAGCCGAAGGGTGTGCTGCACACGACGGGCGGCTACCTCGTCTATGCGTCGATGACACACGAGTATGTCTTCGACTATCACGAAGGCGACATCTACTGGTGCACCGCCGATGTCGGTTGGGTCACGGGTCACAGCTATATTGTCTACGGACCACTAGCGAACGGGGCGACCACGCTGATGTTCGAGGGTGTCCCGACCTATCCGGGCCCAGGCCGTTTCTGGGAAGTCTGCGACAAGCACAATGTCAACATCTTCTATACCGCGCCGACCGCGATCCGCGCCCTGATGGGCGCAGGCGATGAACACGTCACGAAGACCTCGCGCAACTCCCTGCGCCTTCTCGGCTCGGTCGGTGAACCCATCAACCCGGAAGCCTGGACCTGGTATTACAACGTTGTCGGCGATGGCCGCTGCCCGATTGTCGACACGTGGTGGCAGACCGAGACCGGGGGCATCCTGATCACACCGCTCCCGGGCGCGACGGACCTGAAACCGGGTTCCGCGACACGGCCGTTCTTTGGCGTCCAGCCCGCTGTCGTCGATGCGGAAGGCAAATTCCTTGAAGGCGCCACGGAAGGCAATCTCGTCATCAAGGACAGCTGGCCGGGCCAGATGCGCACGGTCTACGGGGATCATGATCGTTTCGTCCAGACCTATTTCGCGACCTACAAGGGCCTTTATTTCACCGGTGACGGCTGCCGGCGCGACGAAGACGGTTACTACTGGATCACCGGCCGCGTCGATGACGTGATCAACGTCTCCGGCCACCGCATGGGAACCGCTGAAGTCGAAAGCGCGCTGGTCGCGCATCCGCAGGTGTCAGAGGCCGCCGTCGTGGGCTATCCGCACGATATCAAGGGGCAGGGGATCTATGCCTATGTCACGCTGATGGAAGGCGAGGAACCGACGGACGAACTGAAGAAGGAACTCGTCAAGCACGTGCGCGCGGAGATCGGACCGATTGCTTCGCCGGATCTCATCCAGTTCGCGCCGGGTCTGCCAAAGACACGGTCCGGCAAGATCATGCGCCGCATCCTGCGCAAGATTGCCGAAGACAGTTTCGAAAATCTTGGAGATACATCGACACTTGCCGATCCGGCCGTGGTCGACGATCTGATCGACAATCGCCAGAACCGCGGTTAGGTAATCAGTCCCTTGAAACGGAAAAAGCCCGCCGGACCCGGCGGGCTTTTTTGTGTCTTTGCCGGTTTATTGCGACAGAAAGACCTGCTGGATCTTCTTGGCGATGTTCGAGAAGGCGGCGATCAGATCGTCTGACGATGTCGCGACATAGTATTTGCCCTCGTCCGCGCATTCTTCCATGACCCGTGCCTGGCTCGATGACGTGGCCGTGCCAAAGTAAACGGTGTAGATCGTGATACCGGCGTCTTTCATTGCCGAGCACAGCCGCAGCGCGCGCTGCGAAGGTTGACCGGAATAACCGCTGCCGGCTTTTTCAATCCAGTAGTCGTTCGTTCCGGCGTAACACGGACCGTAATATCTGCGGAAATTGTCACATTCAGAGTAGGTGAGCGTGTGCTTGTCGTAGTAGGTGTTGAACGCGCCATCGGTCATGATCAGCGCGAATTTCAGCACTTCACTGTTCGAATAGGCTGCCGGTTCGGATTCGGTCGGCCAGAGGTCTTTCCAGTTGGGAGACAGCGTGTACCAGCCAACACCGATACCTGTCTGCGCAGCCGTATAGCCTTCGGTCTCCAGGTTATCGATTGCCGTCAGCAGCGTGTCCCGGTTGTCGGTCAGCGGTTCGAGAACCGAGTCCGAACAGTCCTGGCTCCGTCGCGTTCCCGAACCGTCGCCCGCCGGCTCCACGGTGTAGCTGGCGTCGGTGTATTTTTCGTCGCCGTCGCGTTCGGTCACACATCTTGTGCTGATGCCGCCGGTCGCTGCCGAGGCATAGCTATCCATGTTGACGCCGACGCTGTAGGGAACAAGCGAGATCTTGACCTTGCTTTCCTCGCCGTCAGCGGGAATGAGGATGTTGACCACAGATTCCGCTGCGTCCTTCAGGTCGCCAAGCGCCCAGCCCATCGATCCGGTTACGTCGACGACCATTGCCATTTCAACGTCGAAGCGCGAATAGGTCACTTGCGAATTGGTTCCGAAGGTGAAGGTCTCCGGACCGAACGCGGTCTGGCCGTATCCGCCGAAATCGATGAACAGGTTGTCCATCGTCGCGGCGGAACTGACGGTAATCAGGCCGTTGTCGGCGTCCACCGTAAAGGATAGATTCTCGATCGCTTCATCAAGAAAATCGGCGCCGGCGAGGTTCGCGTTGAAGGAATCGGTGATGACTTCCTGGATCTCGTCGTTCGTCATCTCCTGCGTCGACAGGTCAGTCGCGGCGGCAAGGGCCGCCGCGTCAAGCGCATAGGAGAGTTTCTCGCGCGCGTTCACCACCCTGGACACATCGACTGCGGCGCCGGCCATCACGACAATGATGATGATCATGATGCCGAAGAGCGGAATAATCGCGCCCTCCCGATCTTTACGGAACCGCCGGATCAAATTGTAAAAGTACGGAAAATGTTGCTTGCTCATGACTGCCTCACAGCTCTCATGAAACAGTTATTACAGAAAAGTACCTAAATTCTTAAATGAAGCTTCGAAAAGAAGTAAAAGAACTCTTAATCGAAAAGGCAAAATTGCAAACAACAAAGATCTCGCTCAGCTGAAAACCAGCGTGAACGCAAGAACTCTGCGTATCTTACGGTTCCAGTTCGGTATCCCAGTAAAGAAAATCCATCCAGCTTTCGTGGAGGTAGTTTGGCGGAAACCCGCGCCCGTTGTTGTGAAGATCCTGGATCGTCGGCTGAAACGGCATGTGCATCGGCCACATGTTGAGCTGTTTGCACGACTTGTTTGATTTGCGCAGATTGCAGGGGGAACAGGCCGTGATCACGTTTTCCCATGTGGTCAGGCCACCTTTTGATCTGGGAATGAGGTGATCGAATGTGAGCTCTTCTTTGGAGCCGCAATACTGGCACTGAAACTTGTCGCGAAGGAAGACATTGAAGCGGGTAAAGGCGGGATATCGGCTGGGTTTTACAAAGGTCTTGAGGGAGACGACACTCGGCAATCGGAACTCGAAGCTCGGACTTCGGACCGCTGCATCATATTCGGCAACGATGTTCACCCGATCAAGGAAGACCGCCTTGATCGTGTCCTGCCACGACCACAAAGACAAGGGATAGTAACTCAAAGGCCGGTAATCCGCATTGAGTACCAACGCCGGATGGGCTCCCGGCGAAACCGCAATCGTCACCTTCCGCTCCTCACACCTGCTCAGTTCTTCCGGTGTCCGGTCAATCGGACAGCGGAATATGTCCTTTTGTGACGGGAGTATTGTAGTGCCGAGGTGACAGTCTTGTGAAGCCCGTGAAATTCATTTCTGAAGGTCGTTGTTGAAACGTCTTTCGCGGTCCCCGTTTTTCGTTAAAACTATGAATCAGTTAGACAAATCTCGCATAGGCGGGGAAAATTAGTTCGGTTTCGCCGAAAAACAACAAGGGCGCCAGCGGCGCCCTTGGAAAATCATCTGCGAACCTTGCGGCAGATTGCGAATCAATTCGACGTCCAGTCGCGGATATCGACGAAATGGCCTGCAATCGCAGCAGCCGCTGCCATCGCGGGCGAAACAAGGTGCGTCCGTCCCTTGTGTCCCTGGCGTCCCTCGAAATTGCGGTTCGAGGTCGAGGCGCAGCGTTCGCCCGGCTTCAGCTTGTCCGCATTCATGGCAAGGCACATGGAACATCCCGGCTCGCGCCAGTCGAAGCCTGCTTCCTTGAAGATCAGGTCGAGTCCTTCTTCCTCGGCCTGCTCCTTCACCAGACCGGACCCCGGAACCACCATCGCATCCACGTGGGACGCCACCTTGTGATTGCCGATCACGGCGGCGGCAGCCCGCAGGTCTTCGATGCGGCCATTGGTGCAGGATCCGATAAAGGCACGATCGATCTTGATGTCCGTTATCTTCGTTCCCGGCTCAAGACCCATGTAGTCGAGGGCGCGCTTTTTGGATTCGCGCCGGTTTTCGTCGTCGATCTCTTCCGGATCGGGAACGACGCCTTCGACCGAAACCACATCTTCCGGCGACGAGCCCCAGGAAACGATCGGCGGCAGATTGGCGGCATCCAGTTCAACGACCTTGTCGAAATCCGCGTCTGCATCGGAATGCAGCGTGTGCCAATAGGCCATCGCCATGTCCCAGGCCTCACCCTTTGGTGCTTTCGGCCGGCCTTTGACATAGTCGAAAGTGGTCTCGTCCGGGGCAATCAGCCCGGCCCGCGCACCCGCTTCGATCGACATGTTGCAAACGGTCATGCGGCCTTCCATCGACAGCGAGCGAATGGCATCGCCTGCATATTCGATGACATAGCCCGTTCCACCGGCTGTCCCGATCTTGCCGATGATGGCGAGCACGATGTCTTTCGCGGTCACGCCGTCCGGAATCTGGCCATTGACCTTGACCAGCATGTTCTTCGCTTTTTTCTGGATAAGGGTCTGCGTGGCCAGGACGTGTTCAACTTCGGAGGTGCCGATCCCATGCGCAAGAGAACCGAAAGCGCCGTGGGTCGAGGTGTGGCTGTCGCCGCAGACGATTGTCATGCCCGGCAGCGTGAAGCCCTGCTCGGGGCCGACAATGTGAACAACACCCTGGCGCATATCCAGCTCGGAGTAGTACTCGACACCGAATTCGCTGGCATTCTTGGCAAGCGTTTCGACCTGCAGCGCGGATTCCGGATCGTCGATACCATGACGACGATCGCTCGTCGGCACGTTGTGGTCGACGACGGCAAGCGTTTTTTGAGGGCTGCGGACCTTGCGGCCATGCATGCGAAGACCTTCAAAGGCCTGCGGACTCGTCACCTCATGGACAAGGTGCCTGTCAATATAGAGCAACCCGGTTCCGTCCGGCTGCATATCAACAACATGATCATCCCAGATCTTGTCATAAAGCGTGCGCGCCTTCGCCATCGATCTCTCCTCGTTTACTCCCGGTGCGGTTACGCTTGCGTCGGAGCGTCCGCCTTCGGATTTTGTCGGGTTCCATGCCCGGATTGAAGTGTTTCTCAAAAGTCTGGCTAGTGAATGACGCAGGTCCGCGAAAACGTCAAGCGTTGCCGGGTTGAGCTGAATTCAACTGAGATTGACCGGCGTTCCGCCAAACAAAAAAAGGCGGTTCTGATGACCGCCTTTTCGACCTCACATTGCCTTGACGGCTTATTCTGCCGCGTTTTCTGCAGCTGCCTGCTCGGCCTTCTTGGCTTCCGCCTTTGCAGCCTTGACGGCGGCAGCTTCAGCGCGGGCCTCTTCATTGAGGCGCTTGGAGCGGACGTTGGTGTTCTCGGTGATGCGGGCGGACTTACCGCGACGGTCACGCAGGTAGTACAGTTTCGCGCGGCGAACTTTACCGCGGCGGACAACTTCAACACCTTCCAGCATCGGGGAGTAGATCGGGAAGACACGCTCGACGCCTTCGCCGTAGGAAATCTTGCGGACCGTGAAGCTTTCGTTGATACCGCCGCCGGAACGGGCGATGCAAACGCCTTCATAGGCCTGCGTACGGGTACGGTTACCCTCGGTTACCTTTACGTTAACGCGAACCGTGTCGCCTGGCGAAAATTCGGGAAGCTTGCGTTGCGCTTCGATCTTCGCCATTTCTTCGGCATTGAGCTGCTCGATGATATTCATGGCATTTTTCCCTTTTCAATTACAAAGCGGCCAGAGCGTTTCCCTCCGATCGGGAAACGGGTGCGCCAACTTTGGGCCATGTTGCATATCAGCCGGATTGCCTGGGAGACCGGACAAACCCCGGCCTTTTCAGACCCTGACGTCAGATATCAGGAATTTCTTTCACCAGCTTCGCGGGCGTATACAGCAAAAGCCGGGTAATGTCATGCGCTTTTTGCGACCGGCCGGTTCGCTCGCAGAGAGCAGCACCAAGCATTGCAAACCGTCGGGTAAAGATCATTACCACCCTTCTCGGTCCAAAGTGCAATATTGCGGCAGTGAAATACATGATCGTATTTACAAGGAAAAGCGGCGGCACAAGTGCCGCCGCTGATGCTCAGCATTGCCTAAAGTAATTCTTTTGTGTTTCTTCGGTTTTTTACAACTGAAGAGACATTTTTGGTTGCAATGGTCTTAATATAGCACATTCTTAAAAAAATGTCACGCTGGCATTTATCATTTTAATGTTTTAGGTTTGCTCATTACGGTAAAGTAAGGCGCCCTTACCTTTAGGAAACATCAGCTGACGATGGATCACTCCGGTTTACTACATAAACTCTATAGTGCTGCTTTGCTCGACCAGGGACTTACTGGTGTACTTTCCGATCTTGCAACTTGTTACCCGGATCTGCCGATCTCCTACCAGGCGCAATGTGTTTACGAGAACACGCTTTACGACTGCGCGATGTACAATCACGGCGAAGGCGCGGAGTTTGAACTGGGCCGCGCGGTATCAGCCAACCCGTTTCCGCCCATTGCTCTGCAATGTGATCCTTCGGATCTCGTTTACACGGGCGACTTCATATCCGCAGCCGATGTCGAGAAAACGGACTTCTATCACGAGTTCATGAAAGACCACGGCGACATCAACCGTGCGTTCGGCGTCATCCTGCACCGCCACGGAGAGGACTCCGCATTCGTCGCCGCCAATCTGCCCAGAACGATGAAATGGCGCGAAGAAGAACATGTGCGCAGCCTGTTCGGGTTTTTACGGCCACATCTGCAGAACGCCTTTGGTCTGCTGCTGGAACTGGCAAAACGCGATGCGGTCCCGGCCGACCCCGGTTTCTGGCTGAACCAGATCCCGACCGCAGCGGTTCTGGCTCTCCCGGATGGAAAGGTCGTGCACTTCAACAGCCAGGCAGAACAGTTTCTGAAGACCAGCGGACTTGTCTATACCGACCGCACGGTTCGTCTCGCCGCGCGGACACGCAAACTGCAAAACCAGCTGCAATCTGCCTTGAGGAAGGCGTCGGACACGTCACTGCCGGTCGGTCCCGTGGCCATGAGTTCTGCAGGCAACGGCGGGCCGTTCTTCTTTGTCATGCCGGTCCAGCACAAGGATCAGATACATCCCGGCTTTGCACCATTTCTGGCGCCTTCAATGCCGCTCCTGGTCACGATGTTCGATCCTGCCGATGTTCCCAGGCCATCGGCAAAGATATTGTCGGCCGCCTTTGGCCTGACCGAGCGCGAATGCCTTGTGATTCAGCAGCTGATCCTGGGTGCGTCCCTGAAGGAAGCCGCCGACACGCTGCAGATCTCCTACAACACCGCCAGAAATCACCTGGCCAACGCGACATCCAAGACCGGCGCACATTCGCAGGCAGACATCGTCCGCCGCGGAACCCAGATTCTCGCTAAACTCGGCAGCGAACCTATATAGGGCACACCCTCAGAAATCAGCCCGCAGGGACACAGAAACGGCTTCGATCTGCGGTGTCACAGCGCTCTTCCTGGCATCTCATCACCGTTTGCAGCGCCATTGCGGCCTGATTTATGAGGGTATGACCTAGTCGACATCGTCTTCATCCGCCATGTAGGCGTCCCAAAGATCCGGCCGGCGCTCGCGTGTCAGGCGCTCCGCTTCCGCCATGCGCCATTCGTGGATCTTCCGGTGATTTCCCGATGTCAGCACTTCTGGGATCGCCATGCCTTCAAACTCCGCCGGACGTGTAAAGTGCGGGTGCTCGAGCAGGCCCGTTTCGAAACTCTCCGTTTCCGCACTTTCCATGTTTCCCATGACGCCGGGAATGAGACGAATGATGGCATCCAGCATCGTGATCGCCGCGATTTCGCCTCCGGAGAGGATGTAATCGCCAACGGAGATTTCCTCCAGCTGCCGGCTGTCGATAACCCGCTGGTCAACACCTTCGAACCTGCCGCAGACGATGATTGCTCCCGGCCCGGAAGCAAGCTCATGCGCGCGCTCCTGCGTGAACGGCGTCCCGCGCGGGCTCATCAGCAGCGTGGGACGTGGATCATGCTCGGTTGCGGCCGCATCAATCGCCTTTGCCAGAATATCGGCGCGAAGCACCATTCCGGCACCGCCCCCGGCCGGCGTATCGTCAACGCTGCGATGCTTGTCCGTCGCAAAGTCCCGGATCTGGCTGGTTTCGAGCTGCCAGAGCCCCTTGGCAAGCGCGCGCCCCGACAGGCTTTGGCCAAGCGGGCCTGGAAACATGTCCGGATACAGCGTCAGGATCGTGGTCTTAAAGGGCATCAACACAACATTAACCTAGAAGATCGAAAGATGCGCCCGCCCATCGGACAAAAACGGCATGGAAAGAACTGATTAAGGCCGAGCGCGCATGCTGGCAAGAGCGTTTCAGTCAGGTCTATTGCCGTGTTCCAGTTTCCCGTTCTGCGTTTGAGAATTCCCGCCTTCATCCAAAACAAGGTCGATCAGCATTATCTCGACATTTCGATCAGCCGAGTTGTCCCGCTTGTTGCACTCGTGACGTTCGGCGTTCTGGTTGGGCTGGTGTTCGAGACCGGCGTGGGACATCCCTATGACAAGGTCATCCATATCGGTTTCTTCGCCCTGCTGACATTGTCCATACACGCGCTTTTCTGCTGCCGTCTCAGGATCTCTGCCGTGGTTGCATTCGGGATGGGGATTGCCGGGGAACTTGTGCAAGGCTTCCTGCCGCATCACGCCATGTCGCTGCCAGATCTCGTGGCCAACGGAATTGGGGTAGCGCTGGTTGTCGCGCTCATTGCTCTGCTGCGCTCCGAGGTTTCGCAGGCGATCAAGGATCCGGAGGAAGATCTCAATCTGGGCAGCATGGGGTTGCAGCCGATGCCGATCCGCTACTTGTCCGGCGAAGCCGCTTCTGAGGAGTCAGAACTGTCTTCGGAAAAATAGTCTTCCGGCAGGTGAGCCGTCACCCGGCCCGACGATACGGAAACGTCCGGAACAAATTCCTTCGTGAACGGAATGTAGAAGGTACGCCCGCGCCTGGGGCGGATTTCCAACAGATCGCCGGCCCCGAAGTCCTGCACGGCGATGATTTTGCCAAGAGCGTTGCCGTCCTGGTCAACAACGGACAGACCGTTGAGGTCGGAGTAATAATACTCGTCCTCGTCAGGGTCCGGCAGCTGATCCCGATCGATGAAAAGCTCAACTCCGTTCAGTTCTTCGGCCTGGTTCCGGTCATTCACGCTCCGGAACTTGGTGATGACGACCGTCTTCTGAACCCTGGCCTTTTCAACCTCGAACGACCTGGCGCCGTCCTTGCTGGTCAGGACGCCGTAGTCGGTAAAAGAAAGCGGGTCATCGCCGAAAGGCTTGACCCGCACTTCACCGCGTATGCCGTGCGCGGCGCCGATTTTTGCCATCAGGACTTTCTGACCGCTGTCTGAAGTCATGTCAGCAAGCCCCTTTCAGAGGATTCAGCGCCACCCGGATGTCGGATTATTCTGCAGCTGCTTCTTCCGCAGCGCCTTCGCTGGCAGCTTCAGAAGCTTCGGCAGCCGCAGCAGCGGCCTCTTCTTCGGCCTGGCGCTTGGCTTCAAGGCGTTCCTTGGCTTTCGCGCCGAGCTCTGCCTTTTTCGGGTTGTTGCGCGGCTCACGCTTCAGGAGGCCGGCTGCATCGAGGAAACGATGAACGCGATCGGTCGGCTTTGCACCGTTGCCGAGCCAGTACTGGATGCGTTCCACGTCAAGCTTGACGCGGTCCTCGGAATCTTTCGGCAGCATCGGGTCGTAGCTGCCGACCTTTTCGATGAAGCGGCCATCGCGCGGTGAGCGGATGTCGGCAACAACGATGCGGTAATACGGGCGTTTTTTGGAACCGCCTCGTGCAAGGCGAATTTTCGTAGCCATTTTAGGTCTCCAGTTTCTTCAGTTGCCGGCTTCTGCGGCAATGGCTTCGTGGTGCCGGATCACTTCGCGAACGATGAAGTTCAGGAATTTTTCGGCAAAGTCAGGATCGAGATTCGCTTCCGCGGCAAGCCGCCGGAGCCGTTCGATCTGAATCTTTTCCCGCGCCGGATCAGCCGGCGGCAGGTCGTTGTTGGCTTTCAGCACGCCCACTTTTTGGGTGCACTTGAACCGTTCGGCGAGCATGTTGATCAATGCTGCGTCGATATTGTCGATGGAGGATCTGAGAGCTTTCAGCTCGTCGACCGCCTCGCTCTGGCCCAGCTGGGTCACGGCATTGCTCATCGCTTCTTGCCTTTCCCCATGCTCGGCAGGCCGGGAAGCTTCGGACCGCCCAGACCCGGAAGGCCGGGCATTCCGGGCGGCAGCCCCGGAGCGCCGAGTCCGCCAGGCATTCCGCCAGGCAAACCTTTCGGCAGTTCCATTCCGCCGGGAAGCTGGCCGGACTTGGCCATTTCCTCAAGCTGTTTCGGGTCGACATCCGGCATACCGCCGCCGAGACCGCCCATCAGCTTGCCGAGCATGCCCTTGCCCTTGCCCATCTTTTTCATCATGTCCGCCATCTGGCGATGCATCTTGAGCAGCTTGTTGACCTCGGCCACCTGAACACCGGAACCGGCGGCAATCCGCTTCTTTCGGCTCGCTTTCAGGAGATCCGGCTTCTGCCGTTCAGACGGGGTCATCGACTGGATGATGGCGATCTGGCGCTTGAACATCTTGTCATCGACATTCGCTGCTTCGATCTGTTTCTTCATTTTGCCGACGCCCGGCAACATGCCCATCATGCCGGACATTCCGCCCAGCTTTTCCATCTGCTTCAGTTGTTCGGCGAGATCTTCCAGGTCGAAATGACCCTTCTGCATCTTCTTCGCCATCTTCGCGGCCTGTTCCGCATCAATGGCTTCGGCTGCTTTCTCGACAAGCGAAACGATGTCGCCCATGCCGAGGATCCGGTCGGCGATCCGCTTTGGGTGGAAGTCTTCCAGCGCATCTGATTTTTCGCCGGTACCGATGAGCTTGACCGGCTTGCCGGTCACGGCCTGCATGGACAGCGCTGCACCGCCGCGGCCATCACCGTCCATTCTGGTCAGAACGATACCGCTGATACCGACGCGCTCGTCAAAGCTCTGCGCCAGATTGACGGCATCCTGACCGGTCAGGCTGTCGGCGACGAGCAGGATCTCGTGAGGCTGCGCGGCCGCCTTGACCTCCGCCATCTCGATCATGAGCGGTTCGTCGATATGAATGCGTCCGGCGGTATCCAGCAGGACGAGATCGTAGCCACCCAGCTTGGCTGCCGACATGGCGCGATTGGCGATTTCGACCGGACCCTGGCCCTCGATGATCGGCAACGAATCGATATCGTTCTGCTCACCCAGGATCTTGAGCTGTTCCTGCGCCGCCGGACGGCGCGTATCGAGCGAGGCCATCAGCACCTTGCGCTTGTCGCGCTGGGTGAAGCGGCGGGCAATCTTGGCGGTGGTCGTTGTCTTACCCGAGCCCTGCAGACCGACCATCATGATCGCCACCGGTGCAGGTGCATTCAGGTCGATCGGCTGCGCTTCGGCACCGAGCATTTCAACGAGCTGGTCATGAACGATCTTGACGACCATCTGGCCCGGCGTGACCGACTTGACCACTTCGGCACCGACCGCCCGGTTCCGGACCTTGTCGGTAAAAGAGCGCACGATCGGCAGAGCGACGTCGGCTTCGATCAACGCGCGGCGAATTTCGCGCATTGCTTCGTTCACGTCGTTTTCCGACAGCGCACCACGACCGGTGAGCTTGTCGAAAATGCCGCTTAGTCGATCGGACAGGCTTTCAAACATCAAAGGGTCCTTAGGTCATCGGTTTCGGGATGTCTCCCGAACCATATGGTCAGCCGGAACTCAGATCCAACCGCCTTGCCGTTCGCAAAGCAGTTTAGCACCCGAGGGCGCATCGCGCTGTCGGGTGGTAACCTCCGGGATCTCTTTACACCTTTGCGGGTCCCGGTCGGCGGTTCTGTTTTTCAGCCACTCATATGGAGTTGGCGGGTCTATGCCTTACCCGCTGGCAAGAGTCAAGTTTCGCGCCGCGCACAGGCCGGGGCGGAGCACATCAATCCCGTTTCGACGTCTCGTAGCGCGACGACGTTTCATAATAGTCGTTGAACCCGATCCGGTCCCTGAGTTCGGTAAAGTTCATCACAAGCGGTGCGCGGTCACCATCCGTTTTCAGCTTCAACAGGGTTTCCGTCATCGCTTTCATGGCGCTCGCCATCAGCGTGAGCGGGTAGGCCGCAATCGCGAACCCGATATCTTCCAGCTCCTTGTGCAACAACTCCGGTGTTTCTCCGCCTTCGACGATATTCGCCATTTTCGGTCCGGGCAGCTCCCGGCAGACCGTCTCCATTTCGGCAACGGTCCTGGGTGCTTCGACAAAAAGAATGTCAGCGCCCAGTTCCTTGAAACGGGCGGCCCGTTCGATGGCCTCGCTCAGGCCGTGCTCATGGCGCGCATCCGTGCGCGCCAGGATCAGAATATCCGCGCCCTCTTCCCTGGCATCGTTGGCCGCCCGGATCCGGTCAAAGGCTTCATCCCGCGACACCACGGCTTTCCCGGGTGTGTGGCCGCATCTCTTCGGAGACAGCTGGTCTTCGATCATGATCGCTGCCGCTCCCGCCTTGGCAAAACCGGAAACCGTACGGCGCACATTCATGGCATTGCCGTACCCGGTGTCACCATCGGCGATGACCGGAAAATCGACGACATTGGTGATGTTGCTCACGTGGTCGAGAACCTCGCCATAGGACATCAGCCCCAGATCCGGCTGTCCGATCCGGGATGCCGATGCCGCAAACCCCGACATGAAGGTCAGACCGAAATCTGCCTGCTCGATCAGCTTGGCAGAAAGCGCGTCAAAGCAGCACGGCATGACATGCAGTTTGTCAGCTTCGAGCAGGTGTCTGAGTTTGTCAGCCTGGGACGGCATTCTTACCTCGTGAAAGCGGTTCAGAGTTTGAACGGAATATAAAGCGCAAGATCGGTCCACATATAGAGGATCACGACCGAAAGCAGCATCAGCGCCAGAAATGGCAGCACCCCGCGCGACACATCGGCGAGACTCGATTTCGCCACCGACTGGATCACATAGAGATTGAGCCCGACCGGTGGCGTGATCAGGGCGCATTCGACCATCACCACCATATAGACGCCGAACCAGATCGGATCGAATCCGAGCGCCATGGCTGCCGGCAGAAGAACCGGCGTCATGATCAGCACCATGGAAAGCGCTTCAAACACGAGCCCCATGATCAGAAGCACCACTGAAACCACAAGGATGAATGCCAGCGGCGTATCGATGTTCTGGCCGATAAACATCGAAATTTCCTGCGGGATCCGGTAGAGCGTGATCGCCTTTCCGAACACCTTGGCACCGGCGACGATCAGGAGGATCGCAACGGTCGTGACCATGGAATCGTAAGCCGCTTCCTTGAAACCCTGCCATGTCAGCGTCCTCAGAACGAGACCGGTGATGACAAGCGCGACCGCAAACCCGATGGCTGCCGCCTCTGTCGGCGTGGCAATGCCGGTATAGATGACGCCGATGACAAAGGCGGCCAGCACCACGGAAGGAAGCGCGCGCAGGGAACTCCAGAACCGCTCTTCCATGCTGGCGGCCGCTTCGGCGGTGTGGCCGCCGAACCATCTTGCATGAATCATCGCGAATGCGATGAAGAAGACCACCAGAAGGATGCCGGGACCGATCCCGGCAAGGAACAGTGAAATGACGGACTGCTCGGTCACGAAGCCGTAGACGATCATCGGGATCGATGGCGGGATCAGGATCCCGAGCGTGCCACCTGCCGCGAGCAGGCCATAGACGAACCGCCGCTCATAGCCCCGGCTGATCATTTCCGGGATCGCCACGGTTCCGATCGTGGCGGCCGTCGCCACCGAGGACCCGGAAATTGCGGCAAAGATCCCGCAGGAGATGATCGTCGCAACAGCAAGACCGCCCGGCCAGTGCCCCACCCAGGCATGGACGGCGGCAAAAAGGTCTTTGCCGACGCCTCCCTTCAGGAGGATGTTCGACATCAGCAGGAAGAGGGGAACGGCAAGAAGGATGAAACCGTCCAGGGTCGAGAGTATTGCCTGCGGCGCCATCAACGGCGAGAACCCGCCGAAAAGCAGCAGCGCAAGACCGAGGCCCCCCAGCGTGAAGGCAACCGGCACGCGAATGAGCAAGAGCGCGAAAAGCGCAACCAGGATCAGAACTGTCGTCATGAGACTGGCCCGCCACTTGGTGCCGGGCGCGCAACCGCCGCGCCAAGTTCAATCAGGGCCTGGACAAACAGGAGGGCAAAACCGACCGGAATGGCGAGTTCCGAAACCCAGGTCGGCAAGTCGAGCATCGAGCCGGTTGTGCGGCCGCGCTCAAAGGAATCGTAGAAAATGTCGCCGCCCTTCCAGGCAACAACCGCGCTGAAGAGTGCGATCGCGGTCATGGCCAAAACGCGGCAGACCCGTTGCGCCTGTTTTCCGAGCCGCTCGGTCACCGCATCCACCGCTATGTGCTGATTGGTTTTCAGGAGCCAGGGCATCCCGATCATGCTGCCCCAGATCAGACTGAGTTGGGACAGCTCCGCCGCCCAGATCGTGGGTGCGACGAACAGGTAACGGGCCGTGACCTCATAGGTAAGCATGCAGCCTGCAAGAATGAACAGAAACGCTGCAATCCCTGCAAGAACCTGCAGGACAGCGTGGAATGCTCTCATCAGCTCAAATGCAATCTTTGTTGGGGGGAGCGGTTAAACGGAGGCTAACGCAAAGGCAGATCCCGTCCCGGTCGCACGTGTTGAAAGGCCGGATGTCTCAGGCACGCCGTCTTGTTACGAGGCGGCGCGCCCGGAATTCGTCGGGTTTAAAGACCCTTTGCCGCATCCATCACGGTTTTACCCAGATCCCCGGCTTTTTCGGAGTAGGTGTCGTAGACCGGTTGGCTGACCGCTTTCCAGGCCGCGATTTCTTCCGCGGTCGGCTTGTAGACGGTCATGCCGTTTTCCTCCGCTGCCGCATAAGCGGCGGCCTCGATCTCGGCCATCCGGTTGCGCACATCATTCTCCGCCTTGACCGCCGCTGCCTGTATGACGGCCTTCTGCTGTTCCGGCAGTCCGTTCCAGAAATCGGTGTTCACCACGACAATGAACTCGATGTCGGCGTGGTTGGTCACGGAGATCGTGTCCATGACCTCCCAGAGCTTTCTCGATTTGACGCCGGAAACGCCGGTCATGCCGATATCGACCGTGCCGCGCTGGTAGGCAAGATACTGCTCCGAACCGGAAATCAGCGTCGGCGCGCCGCCGGCCGACGTCACGAAGTCGCCGAGTGTCTTGCCGAACACGCGGACCTTTTTGCCCTTCATGTCTTCAGGTGTTTTCAGCGGTCCACCCTGCGAGAGCATGATCGCACCGCCATAGGCCTGCCACCAAAGCACGGTCGACCCGGTGTCCTTGATGGCCTCGTCGAGCGGTCCGCGCACGGGCGATCCGGGCGCGACCGCGGCGCGCACCTTGTCTTCGGTGTCGAACAGGAACGGCTGATAGAAGATGTCGACCGCCGGGATATCGCCGACATAGCGCGTCAGCGAGGCAACACCCATTTCAATTGCACCGGAACCCACCGCTGCGGGAACTTCCTTGTCTTTGTAGAGCTGGGCCGAATCATAGATTTCAACGGCGATGTCGCCGTTTGAGTTCTTTTCAACTTCTTCCTTGAACAGCAGCAGGTTCTGGCCGAGATGGCTCTTGAGCGGCAGCTGCAATGAAATTCGCAGCGTCGTGTCTGCCGCGAAGGCAGCACCGGTAGAAAGGCCAAGCGCAACGGCTGCGCCAAGGGCCCAGGCAAGTGATTTCATGATGTCCTCCCACTTATATGGGCGCAGTCTTGCAAACGACCCGGTTGAGGTCAACAGGATTGCTACCCTCAAAGGGATGACAAAAACTCATCAATCGATTGAGCCCGGCGCAGCTGCCAAAAGCCAAAAAACTTGCTGATCTTGGGGAGGCGGTTCACCGGCCAAACGGAACACCGGCATTGATCCCTACGTCGCACAAACGAAAACCACTGCCGGTGTGACCGTACCGGCAGTGGTCTTTATCAGGCAACCCCGCTGCAAGCGCAGCTTACGGGGGGAGGATCGCCCGAAGCCGGATTACGGCTGAACCGCTGCGAATTCAGCCGGATCGAGCAGGTTGTCCTGATTCGCATCCGCAGCCTTGAAAACGTCTTCCGACATATCCGGAACGACTGCCGTGACTTCATCGAAGCTCACGAAACCGTCCTGGTTGCTGTCGATCGTCTCAAATGACACGCCCTGTGCAAGCGCTGCTGTAGACGCCGTGAAAGCACCGATGAGAAGAGCAGCGGTAAGACGTTTGGACATGTTTAAACCTCCAAGTGTTGGTTCTCGCCGGATTGCCTGTCCCATATCTTGGGAAACAAGTGCACCCGGCTTGTGTTCCGTCCATCCGCCAGGCCCCTGCGACCTGCCGAACCGGAACGGCACAAACACTGATCCGCGATCGCGACCGGCAAAGGGCTGCTCTTGGGAACCTTCGCGGCATTGTTGTGGCTATGAAACGTATTCAGCCATAGGTCGGTCATATTCGCGACAACTTTGAAAGTTTTCGGCAAGAAATGGACTATGCATTCGATTATTGTGATTCATAATATATTGAATTTAGATGCAATTTATATTTACTACTACGATGTAGAACGATAATTTTGATCTAAAATATTTGGGAATGAAATCCATATATCTGCTGCAACTTCGCAAACGACCAGACGGGAGGTTTGGTCGGAACGAACTGATTTCAAGAAATCCGTTTAGTTGCCGCTAGGGCAGCCGGTGTGGCATCCTGATCGGGTCCGAAAGCCGGAGGGCCTAAAGATCATATCGAGGATTGCAGCTGCTGTTTTGGCCGCCATCACAACGGTGGCAACATCTGGCCTCGTGCTTGCGCAGGCAAACGCGGGTCTGCGCTGTATCACAAAACCCAATGCCGAATGCGTTATAAATCTTGCCGAACGATCTTTCTCTCATGTGGATGAAAACCGGTGGCATCTTGTGCTGCCGAATCTCAGCGAAGCGATGCTCTACAGCGGTCGAACCGAACGCGGACTGGAGCTTGCCGAAAAGATCAAGAGTCCTGTTGTGCAGACTGGCGTCTACATGACACACGCCTATATTCTTTTCTATGCGGGCAAACAGTCGGAGGCACGCGCGGCCCTGGACGCACATGCATCCCGCACAGCACAGCGCGTAAGGGTACCCGTGCAGTGGGCAC
Source organism: Roseibium sp. MMSF_3412 (assembly GCF_030733265.1). GTDB lineage: Bacteria > Pseudomonadota > Alphaproteobacteria > Rhizobiales > Stappiaceae > Roseibium. The sequence goes on from NZ_JASHJI010000003.1 coordinate 507,003, forward strand.
TGAACGCCTATCAGCGCGGCGACCCGGTTCGCGGCGATGCAGCCATGGACCTGGCTCGGGAAATACTGAAGGACCATGAGACAGCCACCGGCGAAGCCGTCCGGGTCGTAAGTCTGCCGAGTGCAATTGCAGCCTCGGGTGAGATCGGCACCGCAATTGAAATGGTCCGTGAGATACCCGAGCTTCGCGATCGCGCAAGAGCCGCCTTTCTGTTGACGGAAATTCTGGCAAATGACCCGGATGCCGACCGCGCGAAAGCCTTTATGCGCCAGGCGTCCGCCTGGCGCGCTAGTCTGGATCCGATGGAGGCGCAGGCGGCCCTGATCGAAGAAGCCTGGGGCTGGCTGATGCTGGGTGAGATCGACCAGGCAATCAGGATTGCAGAAGAAGTCCCTGCCGGCGAACGCCGCAACAGCACGCTCGCTTTTTTGCTGTTGAATGCGGGAGAAAGCGGCCGTACGAAAGATGCTTTGATGCTGGCCGATCATATCGACGGTGCCAGTGAAAAGGCCTGGGCGCTGGCGCAGTGTGCGCAGGCGGGCTTCACCTTTCAACATCACGACACGGCGGATGCCTGCCTGGAAGCCACCCGGGAGCTTATCCCCGAGGTCATGAACATGGCCGAACGTGGCGGGTTGGATGACGGCCAGGCCCGGAATATCGACCTTGCTCTCGAAGCCGCGGCAAATGTGGAATCGCTGGCCGGCAACGACGCGGCGGTTGTAGACATCATGAGTGCGGCAGGCATTGCCACCGTTGGCATGGATGACAAGATCATCAGCGCGCACATAAGTGCAGGCGACCATTCCCTGGCAATGCTGCTTGCCTTCCAGGACGCCGATGCCCTGAAACAGGCCCGGGCGCTGTCGTCTCTTGCGCGGGCACTCGCCAGAAAAGAGTTCACCGGCGAATGAACCTGCGCGTCAGCCGCGCGCACCAAAAATCGCCGACCCGACCCGAACATATGTCGCGCCAAATCCGACAGCGACCCTGTAGTCGGAAGACATGCCCATGGAGAGTTGTTCAAGACCTGAACGCTCGGCCAGCTTTTCCAGAAGCGCAAAATGTTCGCCCGGCGCTTCGTCAATCGGCGGGATACACATCAGCCCGACAATGTTCAATCCGGCACGATCCCGGCATTCGGCCAGAAAACTTGCGACATCCTTCGGCGCAATGCCCGCCTTCTGCGGCTCCTCGCCGGTGTTCACCTGGATGAAACAGGGAAGGTTCCGCCCTTGCTTTTCCATCTCCGTCTTCAGCGCCCTGGCAATTTTCGGGCGGTCGACCGTATGAATGACGTCAAAGGTCGCCACAGCCTCGCGGGCCTTGTTGGATTGCAGCGGCCCGATCAGGTGCAGCTCGATATCTGCATATCTTTCACGCAATCCGGGCCACTTGCCCATGGCTTCCTGAACACGGTTCTCACCGAAGACCCGCTGCCCGGCGTCGAGAACAGGCACGATATCCTCGGCCGCAAACGTCTTGGAGACGGCAATCAGTTCAACTGCATTGTCCGGTCTGCCGAATTCCGCCTCGGCGCTGCGAATGTCGGACTGAACTCCTGAAAGGCGATCTGTGGCAGATGACATCATATTTCCCTGTGAAACCGGTTTGGCGGGTCTCTTTCCTTTACGCCCTGAACAGCGTTCTTCTCAAGTGCTGGTTTGCAGCATTCTTGCCCGGATGCGGCCAGCGATCGCTTTACGAATGCGGCATTGCGAAATAAACAGTCTTCAGTGGCCTCTTTTTTGAGACACATGTTGACCCGAAGCCGGATATCTGGTGACAGTCCGGCAATCGATCTTTCAGGAATTCCGCCGAATCCGGCGGCAAGAACAAACGGCACAATTGATGGCAACGGAACGGTACAACGCGCGCGAAGTGGAAGCGCGCTGGCAGAAGGTCTGGAATGACAAGGACGTCTTCGTCACCCACAACGACGACCCGCGTGAAAAATACTACGTCCTGGAGATGTTCCCCTATCCGTCCGGCCGCATTCACATGGGCCACGTTCGCAACTACGCAATGGGTGATGTCGTTGCCCGTTACAAGCGGGCAAAGGGCTTCAACGTTCTCCATCCGATGGGATGGGATGCGTTCGGCATGCCAGCTGAAAATGCAGCCATGCAGAACAAGGTCCACCCGAAGGACTGGACCTATGAAAACATTGCCGCCATGCGCGACCAGCTCAAGATCATGGGACTGTCCCTCGACTGGAGCCGGGAATTTGCGACATGCGATGTCGCCTATTACACCCAGCAGCAGCGCCTTTTCCTGAGATTCCTCGAAGCCGGACTGGTCTACCGCAAGAACGCAAAGGTGAACTGGGACCCGGTCGACATGACCGTTCTGGCCAACGAACAGGTGATCGACGGCCGCGGCTGGCGGTCAGGCGCGCTGGTGGAACAGCGCGAACTCACCCAATGGTTCTTCAAGATTTCCGACTATTCGGAAGACCTCCTGGAGGCGATCGAGACGCTCGACCGCTGGCCGGACAAGGTCCGCCTCATGCAGAAGAACTGGATTGGCCGGTCGGAAGGCTTGCGCGTCCGCTTCGAGTTTACGGAACCGGCTCCGACCGGCGACAGGTCTCTGGAGATCTTTACCACGCGCCCGGACACACTGTTCGGCGCGTCCTTCATGGGCCTGTCCCCGGATCACCCGATCTCTACAAGGCTTGCCGAAGACAATCCGGAGCTGAAAGCATTCATCGACGAATGCAAGCGGGTCGGAACATCGGAAGAAGCTATTGAAAAGGCGGAGAAAAAGGGAATTGATACCGGATTGCGCGTCAAGCATCCGCTCGACAGTTCGCTGGAACTGCCTGTTTATGTCGCCAACTTCATCCTGATGGATTACGGCACCGGCGCGATCTTTGCCTGCCCCGCGCATGACCAGCGCGACCTCGACTTTGCGAGAAAATACGGCCTCCCGGTCAAGCCTGTCGTATTGCCGAAGGGCGCCGATCCCGCCTCCTTCGAAATCGGCACAGAGGCTTACACGGAAGACGGCACCATCTTCAATTCGGACTTCATGAATGGCATGTCCATTCCCGATGCCAAGGAAGCCATTGCGCAAAAGCTGGAATCCATCGACGCAGACGGCGCTCCGCAGGGAGAGCGCCAGATCAACTACCGTCTGAGGGACTGGGGCATTTCGCGTCAGCGATACTGGGGATGTCCGATCCCGGTCATTCACTGTGACACATGCGGTGTGGTTCCGGAGAAGGACGAGAATCTGCCGGTTCAGCTGCCCGATGACATCAATTTCGACAAGCCCGGCAACCCGCTCGACCGTCATCCGACCTGGCGGGACACGATTTGTCCTCAGTGCGGCAAGCCGGCCCGGCGCGAGACCGACACGATGGACACGTTCGTCGATTCATCCTGGTACTTTGCCCGCTTCACCGCCCCTGACTGCGATCAGCCGACGGATCCCGAAGCGGCAAATGGCTGGCTGCCGGTCGATCAGTACATTGGTGGCATCGAGCACGCGATCCTGCACCTTTTGTATTCACGGTTCTTCACCCGCGCGATGCAGAAGGTCGGTGCGCTTGATCTGAAAGAGCCGTTCAAGGGATTGTTCACGCAGGGCATGGTCACGCATGAAACCTACCGGCTGGGTGAAGGCGCCAACGGATCCTGGGTTTCACCGGCAGAGATCAAGATCGAGGACATTGACGGAAATCGGCGCGCAACCTTGCTGGATACGGGTGAGGAAGTCTCCATCGGCTCGATCGAGAAAATGTCGAAGTCGAAAAGAAACACCGTCGACCCGACCGACATCATCGATACGTATGGCGCGGACACAGCCCGCTGGTTCATGCTGTCCGACAGCCCGCCAGAACGCGACGTCATCTGGACGGAGGACGGTGTTCAGGGTGCCTGGCGCTTCGTCCAGCGGGTATGGCGTCTGATTGGCGAGATCTCCGAGAAATGCGAACCGCGAAGCGGCTCCGCGCCCGAAGTCACCGGCAAGGCGCTCGATCTTCGCCGCGCCAGCCACAAGACCCTGGATGCGGTTTCCAATGATCTGGAATCGCTTGGTTTCAACAGGGCCGTGGCACGGCTGTATGAACTGGTCAACACGATCAGCAAAACGATCAGCGACGGCTTCGGCGACGATGCCACAGAATATGCCGTTCGGGAAGCGGCCGATTATCTTGTCCAGATGATGGCTCCGATGATGCCGCATCTTGCCGAGGAATGCTGGTCCGCGCTCGGCCATGACAACCTGATCTCGGAAGCCAAATGGCCCGAGGCCGACCCGGCTCTGTTAGCGGAAGATTCAGTTACTTACCCTATTCAGATCAATGGAAAACGGCGCGGAGAGCTGGAAATTGCAAAAGAGGCTTCCAAAGAGGAGGTCGAAGCAGCTACCTTGGCTCTGGACTTCGTGCGCAAGGCACTGAACGGAAATCCGCCGAAGAAACTTATCGTGGTGCCGCAAAGGATTGTGAATGTCGTTGTTTAGCAGCATCTTCAGGGGAGAGTTTCTCCTTCGGCGGGTCGCTCTTTTCGGCGCCGTTGCGGCCGCAATCGCCTTGAGCGGGTGCCAGATCCGCCCGCTCTACGGCACCAGCACGACAGGCGATTTTGGCGCGCAATCCTCCACCGTCGCTGCAGATCTGGCCGCAATCGATCTGGAATCGATTTCATCCCAGTTTGCACAGAAAGACGCAACGCGGATCCTGTACAACGAACTCACGTTCCGGCTGGAGCGCGGCGCCGGTTCAGCTCCGAAGAAGTTTCGCCTGGAGGTCCTTGCCGACGTCAACACCGCTGCGGTCGCGATCGAACAGTTCGCAGACGTTCCCTCGGCCTTCACCATCACAATGAATTCCACCTATGTGATGAGCGACATCGAAACGGGCGAAACCCTGACAACCGGCCGGACCTTCCGCTCGGCATCCTATGACTTCTCCGACCAGCGCTTTGCCAATCAGCGCGCGCTCCGGGATGCACAGGAACGGGTTGCCAAGGCGGTCGCCGATGACATTGCCACGCGCCTCGCCGGCTATTTCGCCAGTCAATCCTGAGTTTCCCGCTGAGGGTCCGCGGCAGTGACAGTCCTGAAAGCAGCCGAAACGGATCGATTTGTTGCCAACCCGCCGGACGGGGGCGCAATCGTGCTTGTTTTCGGTCCTGACACGGGACTTGTCTCGGAACGGGCGACCCGCCTTGCCGCGAAGGCGTCTGAGGGTGACAGCGACCCTTTCAACCTCGTGAAAATCGACGCGGCAGAGATCTCCGGCGATCCAAACCGGTTGATCGATGAGGTTCTGACGATACCGCTTTTCGGCGGCCGCCGGATCGTCTGGGTCAAGGATGCAAGCGGCAAGAACCTTGTGCCCGCTGTCGAACCTGTCCTTAAGCTCGATGACCTGCAGACATTTGTCATTCTGGAAGCCGGTGACATCAAGAAGGGTGCCGGCCTCAGAAAGCTTATTGAACCCAGCACCCGGGCCTTCGCCCTTCCCTGCTACGCTGACAGCAATCGCGGGATCGACCAGCTCATCGACGAGGAAACACGCGACGCCGGCCTCACCATCACACGCGAAGCACGCGCCTTGCTGCATGGCCTGCTCGGCGGCGACCGGATGGCAAGCCGGGGTGAACTCAAGAAGCTCTGCCTGTTTGCGCTCGGCAAGGGGCGTATCGAAAGCGAAGACATAGAAGCCATCATCGGCGATGCATCCGAGTTCGAGATGTCCGAGCTCATCGATGCTGCCGGCACCGGCGACATTGCCACCCTGGACCACGGGCTCCAGCGGCTTTCCGACGCCGGATCGAAAGCCTCGATCATCGCCAACCAGGCCCTGAAACACTTCCAGAATTTGCATCGGATGCGAATCGATATCGATAAAGGCAAGAGCGTTCAGGCAGTTGTGGACGCACAGCGTCCGCCCGTTTTCTTCAGCCGCAAACCCGGAATGTCCCGGCAGCTCCAGATCTGGTCGGTGTCCGACCTGGAACGCGCAATGCAAATTCTCGCCGAGGCGACCAAAATCTCGCGCCTCAACGATCCGCTCGGCGTGCCCGTGCTGTCAGAAGCGCTGCTCACGCTTGGCAGGGTCGCACGCGCCCGCGGACAGCGGCGCTGACAAAAGGGGCCACCAGCTCCGCAAGCTTATGGCAAGTTTGATCTGAGTAAAGTCAGTTTAACTGAAAAATCAGTTATTTAACGCGTCTCGACACCGAGTTTCCTGCACAACTCATCGAGCTGCTCCAGTGATGTGTACTTGATTTTCAGATCGCCCGATTCCTTGCCCGGCTTGTGGCCGACCACCACTTTCAGCCCGAGCGTATCTGTCAGCCGCTTTTCCAGTGCCTTCGTGTCCGCATCCTTTTGCGGTTTCTCCGCAGGTGCCTTGCCGCCCTTGAGTTTTGCAAGCGCATCCGGATCCTGGGAGATCTTCTCCGCATCGCGGACGGTCAGGCCCTTCTCGACAATGAGTTCCGCGAGCGCGGCAGGATCGTCAACGGTAATCAGGGCGCGCGCGTGGCCGGCCGTCAGCAGACCCTCTGCCAGGTAATCCTTGACCGAATTCGGCAGCTTCAGCAGCCGCATCGTGTTGGCAACATGGCTCCGGCTCTTGCCGATGACCTTTGCCAATTCCCCCTGGCTGTACTTGAACTCCGCAGTGAGCTGATCATAACCCATCGCTTCTTCGATCGGATTGAGATCCGCCCGCTGAACGTTCTCGATGATTGCAAGTTCCAGCGCTTCCTGGTCGGTCACATCGCGGATGATGATCGGCGCTTCGTGAAGACCCGCGCGCTGCGCCGCCCGCCAGCGCCGCTCTCCGGCAATGATTTCAAACCGGTTGACCTTCCCGGCAGCCGGACGCACGAGGATCGGCTGAACGATGCCCTTCGCCTTGAGCGACTCGGCAAGGTCGGCAAGATCCTTTTCGGTAAAGGTCTTGCGCGGATTGCGCGGATTGGGTTCCAGGTGTTCGATCGGGACTTTTCTGCTGTCCCTGATGACCTTTTCGGCCGGAGCCGTCGCCTCCGGTGCCGAATCTCCGATCAAGGCAGCCAGCCCTCGGCCCAAACGCTTGTTCTTGCCGTCTTTCTCAGCCATGATCCACCTTTTTCTTCTTATATTTCAATAGTTTATATTGCTATCGCAAGAGTGATCTGCCGCGACGAGCCGCTCGGTTCGGATCCGAATCCAATCGGATGTTAAGCCGCAACACGCCGCAATTGCCGTTCACGCTGAATGATCTCCGATGCAAGGCGAAGATAGGCCTGGCTGCCCGCGCACTTCAGATCGTAGAGCAGCGCCGGTTTCCCGTAGGACGGTGCTTCGGAGACCCTCACATTTCTCGGGATGATCGTTTCATAGACCGCATCCCCCATGGTTTCGCGCACATCTGCAACGACCTGGCTGGAGAGGTTGTTCCGGCTGTCATACATGGTCAGAACAATGCCGTGTATGCTCAATTCGGCATTCAATGCACCCTTTACCTGCTCCACTGTGCTCAACAGCTGGCTGAGACCCTCAAGCGCGAAAAACTCGCACTGGAGCGGAACCAGAATGGAGTGCGATGCCGACAGGGCATTGATCGTCAGAAGGTTAAGCGATGGCGGGCAGTCGATCAAAACATAGGTGAACCCGACTTCCTGAAACAGGCGCGAGTGCGTCAGGTTCTCGATCGCATTGCGCAGGCGAAACGCACGATCGCTGGTCGAGGCAATTTCCAGCTCGAGCCCGAGCAGATCCATGGTCGACGGCGCAACCCAAAGCCGCTGCACCGCCGTTTCGCGGACCGCCTCGGCCATGGAACAATCGCCGCTGAGAATTTCATAGGTCGAAAGTCCGCGGTCACGGTGCTCGATACCGAGGCCGGTCGACGCGTTGCCCTGAGGATCGAGGTCAATGACAAGAACCTTTTCGCCAATGGCGGCCAGCGCGGTCCCAAGATTGATCGCGGTGGTGGTCTTACCAACCCCGCCTTTCTGGTTCGCAAGCGCAAGAACGCGCGGTGTCTCGGGAAGCATGCTCATTGCCACCCACCTTCCTTGGCTAGTCGGACCGGGCTGATATATCTGAGAAAAGAAGCATCCGGCTCGTGGGATCTACAACACTTTTCTTTTCTACCAGATCGAAGTTCCAAGAGTCAGCGGCTTCGTCAACTTCTCTTTGAAAATCCTGACCTTTGTGGAAAACAGCTTTCGCACCAGTGCCTGTAAAGGGCTGCGCAAGACCGAAAAGCAGGTCCAGGGACGCCAGCGCACGGGCGGAAACGGCGTCGACAGGCCCGTGCACCCACTCTTTCGCAACCGATTCGATCCGCCCCGGATGAACCGTCCCTTTCGACCCGGTTTCACGCAAGGCGGTTCGCAGAAACGCCGCCTTGCGTTGATTGCTTTCGATCAGATGAACATGGGCATCCGGCCGGTCGGCAAGGAGAACAGCGGTCACGATGCCCGGAAACCCGCCGCCGCTGCCGATATCGACCCACGTGTCGGCCTCTGGATAAGTCCAGTGCGTCTGAAGGCTGTCGACGACATGCCGCGTCCAGATGTCGGGGATTGTCGAGGGCGCAATCAGGTTCTGCGCCGGTTGCCACTTGAGGACAAGATCGACAAATACCTGGAGCCGATCCAACGTTTCACGTGAAACATCCCCAAACTTATGAACAACCTTTCCAGTGTCTTTCAACACGAAGGAACGGGCCATCAGGCCGCACCGCGCTGACTCTGCCGCTTGAGATGCGACAAAATAAGCGTCAGCGCCGCGGGTGTTATCCCATCCATGCGTGATGCCTGGCCAAGCGTCGCAGGGCGCAGATCAACAAGCTTCTGCTTGACTTCATTGGACAGGCCGACGATCGCTTCGTAGTCGAAACTATCAGGGATTTTCAAGGCTTCATCGCGCTTGAGCGCGTCAATGTCTGCCATCTGCCTGTCCAGATAAACCGCATAAAGAGCGTCCGTCGCGACCTGTTCGGCAACAGAAGGATCGATCGCTTCCAGCTCCGGCCAGACCTTCGTGAGCATCTCATAGGTCACGTTCGGATAGGACAGCAGATCGAACGCCGAACGGCGAACACCGTCCTGATTCACAGGAAGCCCCTTTTTCTGAGCCTCAGAAGGTGTCACGGCGAGTGCCTTCAACAGATCCCGTGCAGATCCGATCTGCTCCATCTTGTCTGCAAAGGCCTTGCGACGCGTCTCTGAAACGATGCCACGCTCAATGCCGAGCGGTGTCAGCCTCTGATCGGCATTGTCGGCACGAAGCGACAACCGGTATTCAGCCCTTGACGTGAACATGCGATAGGGCTCGGTGATCCCTCTCGTTACGAGATCATCGATCATGACGCCGATATAGCCCTGGGACCGATCCACGACGAAAGAGTCTTTCCCGCTCGAAGCGAACGCGGCATTGAGACCGGCGATCAGGCCTTGCGCGCCGGCCTCTTCATAACCGGTCGTCCCGTTGATCTGACCTGCAAGATAAAGACCCCCGCACCGTTTCGCTTCAAGGGTCGGACGCAGTTCCCGGGGATCCACGTGATCGTACTCAATCGCATAACCGGGCTGGATGACCGCAACGTCTTCAAGGCCCGGTATCGTCTTCAGGAAGGCAAGCTGAACATCTTCCGGAAGCGAGGTCGAAATCCCGTTCGGATAGACCGTATGATCATCAAGACCTTCCGGCTCCAGGAAAACCTGGTGTCCGTCCCTTTCCCCGAAACGAACGATCTTGTCTTCGATAGACGGACAATAGCGCGGCCCGCGGCCCTTGATCTCGCCTGAATACATCGCCGAGCGGGACAGATTGTCCTGGATGATCTTGTGGGTTTCAGGTGTCGTCCGGGTGATATGGCAAGCGATCTGCGGCGTCTCGATCCGATCCGTAAGCGTTGAGAACGGGACCGGTTCGTCGTCACCGGGTTGCTCGTCCAGCTTTTCCCAATGAATGGTCCGGCCATCCAGCCGCGCCGGCGTTCCGGTCTTCAGCCGTCCGAGATCAAATCCGATTTCCTCCAGCGAGACCGAAAGCCCCATGGCTGGCGCTTCACCGGAACGGCCCGCAGGAATTTTCCTGTCACCGATATGAATCAATCCGCGCAGAAACGTGCCGCTGGTCAACACGATCGCATCGCATTCCAGCATGCGTCCGTCGGCGAGAACCAATCCGGAAACACCCCTGTTCCCGTCAACGTTCCGGAAGCGTATCCGGTCGGCTTCCCCTTCCATGATGGTCAGCCCGTCAACCGCGGATATTTCCCGCTGCATCGCTTCCCGGTACAGTTTCCGGTCCGCTTGCGCGCGGGGCCCCCGCACAGCCGGCCCCTTGCGCCGGTTGAGCATTCTGAACTGGATACCGCCCTGGTCGGCGACCCGGCCCATCAATCCGTCCAGCGCATCAATCTCACGAACCAGGTGCCCCTTCCCCAGTCCGCCGATGGCAGGATTGCACGACATGACACCAATCGTATCGAACTTGTGCGTGACGAGCGCGGTTCGGGCGCCGGCGCGTGCCGACGCAGATGCGGCCTCGCATCCAGCGTGGCCACCACCAATAACAATAACGTCGAAGATCAGGTCCTGGTCGCTCATCGTTTCACCATGCACACAGGTCCTTCTCAAAGGCACCCGGTGACATTCCAACATTTTAAGGAGTCAATCGCCAGCATCGCGTCCGGCCTGTTTCGGCCGTTCGTGACGGCCAGTCTTAGCCGATCTTATAAAGCGGGAGGCATTGCGGGTCAAAGCCGAAATCGAAGCCATGTCACTTCGATCGGAATCCGGCTGAATCAGCCTGTCACAGACCCGGCTAACGTGTCTTGAGATGATTCACGTGAAACATGTTCCGGAACAGAACCAACCCTTGGATTCCCTTGATTCACGTGAAACATCACTTGCCGATACAAAAGTCTCGAAAAATCACGTCCAGAAGGTCCTCAACGTCAATGCGGCCAGTGATGCGCCCAAGAGCGTCGGCCGCCCTGCGCAGGTCCTCGGCCCTCAACTCGGATGGCAAATGCGTGGCAGCAACGCCTGACGCCAGACCTTTCAGGCACTCGGACAGGTAAGTCCGATGCCGTTCGCGCGTCGCCAGCGGCGCTTCTCCAATGGAAATTGTTTCTTCTGCAAAATGTGTAAGCGCGTCGAACAGGGATCGTGTTCCCGCTTCGTTTTGATCAGAACAAGAGATTTCCTTGATTGTTCCGGAAGAGTCTTGTTTCGGAGGAGTCTCAAGATCGGCCTTTGTATGAACGACCCAATGCAGAACCTGCGCCCGCAAGTCAACTGACAGGCCTGCTTCAGGATCGTCGATCGAGACGCCACCCGGTTCCACCGCCCACAGGATGAGGTCAGCCTCCCGCGCCCGCGCCTTCGCCCGACGAATTCCCTCCCTTTCGATACGGCCTTCGGTTTCGCGGATACCTGCCGTATCGATAAGCGTGAGCGGATATCCGTTCAGATCCAGATGAACTTCAATGACATCCCGCGTGGTTCCGGCCTCTTCGGTGACAATTGCCACATCGCGTCCCGCAATCGCATTGAGCAAGCTGGACTTGCCGGCGTTTGGCGCTCCCATAAGAACCACCTGGAGACCGGAGCGCAGCCGCTCTCCGCTTCTGGACTTCTGCAGATGCGCGGATATCTCTGCATGCAGTGTCGCCGCTTCGGACCACACTTCGTCCGCAACACTTCCCGGCACGTCTTCTTCATCCGCGAAATCGAAGTCGGCTTCGATCATCGCCCGCATGTGAATGAGGCGCTTTCGCCAATCTTCATAGAGCTTCCCCAAAGCGCCACCCATCTGCCGGACAGCCTGCTTCCGCTGGATTTCCGTCTCAGCGGCGATCAGATCGGCCAACCCCTCGACCGCCGTGAGGTCCATGCGGCCGTGGTCAAACGCACGTCTCGTGAATTCGCCTGGCTCTGCAGGACGTGCATTTTCAAATCGCCCGAGAATTTCAAGGAGCTTTCCGACCACCGCCCTGCCGCCGTGGCAATGCAGTTCGGCGACGTCTTCACCGGTAAAGCTTCGCGGTCCTTCGAAGAACAGAACCAACCCCTCGTCCACGAGATCTCCGCTTTCCGGGTCCTTCAACCTGGACAGGACGGCCTTGCGCCCGGACGGCACATTGCCGCAGATTTCTTTGACGATTGCCTTAGTCCGTGGGCCCGAAACACGGATAACCGCCACGCCTGAAGGCGTTGCGCCGCTGGAAAGTGCGAAGATTGTCGATGCCATGAAATTCTTTCCAACCAACTGTCGTCAGGGCGTATCCAGAAGAGATAACCGATCGGGTGCGCCTCTTTAACAAACCGCCATTCAGACGGAAAGAGGTTTGCTTGCAACCGGCAAGCGACCCGCATCACGACTGAAGCGTGGGGATCGTGGCAACTGTTCCGCAGGCGAATCAGGACTATCCCGGGTAGGCTGATTCACGTGAAACGCTGAATGATGGTGTTTCACGTGAATCAATACAGCTTTTCAAAACCCGCATTGGGGCCCGAACAAACCTGGCAACCTCTCCCAATGTGTCGGTTCGGTCCCGAATCGAAAGGGTAATCGGATTCACGTGAAATATTTTCCCGCCTCCCTCCATAGGTGAAGGTGTTTCACGTGAATCTAGCGATCGCCGTGTGCGGAGCTTTCCATCCAGTCCTTTTTGGCCAGCCGGTACAAAACATGGGGAGCAACAGGGTGGTCCTTCGGCAAGGAGGGATGCAGGAAATCGCCGTCGGGATCGCGGCGCATGCCAAGCCGCCGCATGACCTTTTGAGAGGGTTCATTCGCAGGGATCGTGAACGCGACAATTTCTTCAAGCCCGATGGTTTCAAAACCGAATCGAAGCCATGCACGTGCGGCCTCGCTGGCATACCCCTTCCCCCAGGACGATCGCTTCAAACGCCATCCGATTTCGACACATGGTTCGAAGGGGAGCGGTGCCGCATAGGTCGGTGTATTCAATCCGACGAAGCCGAGGAACTCACCCGTCGCCTTGGTCTCCACAGGTGCCATGGAGAACCCGTCGGTTTCCTGTTTTTCGATACACCTGGAAATGAGCAGTTCGGACTTGTCCCGCGTCATGACATCCGGGAAATAGCGCATCACCTCCGGATCCGCGCACATCTCCGCAAACGGGTCCAGGTCGCCATCCTGCCAAGTGCGCAGGTAGAGACGCTTTGTTTCCATAAGGTGGTTGCCGGCCATCAGTTCGGTTCCGATTCAAAAGAGGTCCGCGAGACAGGTTTGAAAGTGTTAACAAAAAGTAAAGGCGCAAACCTTGAGGTTCGCGCCTTCTGGACAAACACCGATCCACCTGGATCAGGTATTCATGCTGTCGAAGAATTCGTCGTTCGACTTCGTCTGCTTCAGCTTGTCGAGCAGGAACTCGATCGCATCCACGGTTCCCATCGGGTTGAGAATGCGGCGCAGAACGAAGGTCTTCTTGAGACGTTCATGCGGCACGAGCAGTTCTTCCTTGCGTGTACCGGAGCGCTGAATATCGATGGACGGGTAAACCCGCTTGTCGGAAATCTTGCGATCAAGGATGATCTCGGAGTTGCCGGTTCCCTTGAATTCTTCGAAGATGACTTCGTCCATGCGGCTACCGGTATCGATAAGCGCCGTGGCGATGATTGTGAGCGATCCGCCCTCTTCGATGTTACGCGCCGCACCAAAGAACCGCTTCGGCCGCTGCAGGGCATTCGCATCGACACCGCCGGTCAGCACCTTACCCGAGGATGGAACCACGGTGTTGTAGGCCCGGCCGAGACGCGTGATCGAGTCGAGCAGGATCACCACGTCACGGCCATGTTCTGTCAGGCGCTTTGCCTTCTCGATGACCATTTCCGCTACCTGCACGTGACGCGATGCCGGCTCGTCGAATGTGGACGAGACCACTTCGCCGTTCACTGTCCGCTGCATGTCCGTAACTTCTTCCGGCCGTTCATCGATAAGGAGAACGATCAGATAGCATTCCGGGTGGTTGGTCGTGATCGACTTGGCGATGTTCTGGAGAAAAACGGTTTTACCGGTCCTTGGCGGAGCGGTGATCAGCGCACGCTGGCCTTTGCCGAGGGGCGCAACCAGATCGATAACCCGCGAAGACAGATCCTTGATCGTCGGGTCTTCGATTTCCATCCGGAAACGTTCGTCCGGGTAAAGCGGTGTCAGGTTGTCGAAATGAACCTTGTGCCGGGCCTTTTCCGGATCTTCGAAATTGATCGTGTTGACCTTGAGAAGAGCGAAATAACGTTCGCCTTCCTTCGGGCTTCGGATCTGACCCTCGACGGTGTCGCCTGTACGCAGCGAGAAGCGTCTTATCTGAGAGGGTGAAACATAAATGTCATCCGGGCCCGGCAGGTAGTTCGCATCGGGAGATCGCAAAAAGCCGAAGCCGTCCTGAAGGACTTCAACGACACCTTCGCCGATGATCTCGACATCCTGGGCAGCCAGATTTTTCAAAATGGCGAACATCAGCTCCTGCTTGCGCATGGTGCTGGCGTTTTCGACTTCAAGCTCTTCGGCAAATTGCAGCAGCTCGGTCGGTGTTTTTTCTTTTAGATCTTTGAGTTTCATTTCCCGCATCGAGTTGGGGTCTGTGTTGTTATAGGGATGTTATTTGGAAGGTCGTTCTGTGCCGGAGATGATGGGTCGGCCAGAAGATATCTGAAAGACGTTTGGATGTGTCCAGATTGTTCGGCGAAGCGTTACCGTTTGAAACTGCAAGCGCCGATTTGAAGTGGCGCGAAGATAAAGCGTTTTCTACTGAATCGCAAGCCCGGAAATCTGCCGATTTTTCAGGCTCGGCAAATAGCCCCTCACCCAAAAATTAGGCAGCTTCAATCGGCCAGTTGCCCTGGTCATCGTCTTAAAAGGGTTTGACGATGACCAGTATCACGATGGCAATCATCAGAACCGTCGGGACCTCGTTCAGGATCCGGTAGAACCGCGCCGTCCTCGTGTTCTTGTCAGCTGCAAATGCCTTGACGCAGCGGCTGAGATATCCGTGAACACCCGACATGATCAGAACGAGCGTAAACTTTGCATGGAACCAGCCATCCTGCCATGCGGAGAGTTCATAAGCGGCCCAGAGCCCGAAGATCCAGGCAGCGATCATCGACGGATTGATAATCGCCTTGAGGAGCCGCCGTTCCATGACCTTGAACGTTTCGGATTGTTCAGAACCGACTTCCGTTTCCGCGTGATAGACAAAGAGCCGCGGCAGATAGAGCATGCCCGCCATCCAGGCGATTATCGAGATAACGTGGAGCGACTTGACCCATAAGAACAGATCCATGCCTCAACCCTTCCGAACCTGTTCTACCATCTTCGCAACATTTTCCGGATCCGCATCCGGGGTCACGCCGTGGCCGAGATTGAAAATCAGCGGACCCTTGTCGAAGGTTTGCAGAATATGCGCAACACCTTCCTCCAGGGCAGGACCGCCGGCGACGAGACGCATCGGATCGAGATTTCCCTGGATCGGCAGCTTGCGCTGAATTTCCAGCGCCAGCCGGTCCGGAGCTGTCCAGTCGAACCCGACGGCGTCAACGCCCGTCCCTTCGACAAAGGCCATCACCCGCGCCGATGACGCTTTCGGAAACCCGATGATCTTCGCCTGCGGCCGCTGAGCGCGAACCCCTTCGACAATCCGCTTCGTCGGTTCGATTGACCAGCGTTTGAAACCCGCATCATCCAGAACCCCCGCCCAGGTGTCGAAAATCTGGACGGCATCCGCGCCCGCATCCAGTTGCCGGACCAGATAACGGATCGAGGCCGTGACCAGTTGATCGACGAAGCGCTGCATCAGCTCCGGGTCGCGGTAGGCGCCGACACGCGCAGCCACCTGATCCTGTGTCGTGTGACCGGCCACCGAATAGCAGGCAACCGTCCAGGGAGCCCCACAGAAGCCCAATAGGGTTGTTTCCGGGGGAAGCTCGGCCCGAAGGCGGCCGACCGTCTCTATGACCGGTTTGAGATGATCCTCGGCCCGTTCCTGTTCGAGACGATCTATGAGATCGGACGAAAGCGGTTCCAGGACGGGACCACGTCCTTCTTCAAAACGAACCGGATACCCGATCGCGTCGGGGACGACGAAGATATCGGAAAACAGAATGCTTGCATCAAAACCATATCGCCGGATCGGCTGGAGAGTGACCTCTGTTGCAAGATCCGGGGAATAGCAGAAATCCAGAAAGTTACGTGCCTTGGACCTGACCTCCCGGTACTCGGGAAGATAGCGTCCTGCCTGGCGCATCATCCATATGGGCGGCGGCCAGATCTTTTCTCCTGAGAGAACCCGCATCACGGCTCTGTCTTGAGACTTCATAAGGCTCCACCTTTCCCACATTTCAAATCAAACAAGATTCTATATTTGAATCTGTTTTTTCTTATTGTGAGTGGATTACCGGGATCAATTTCTATCCACAATGCGTCTGCACAAATTTCCGTGCGGGAAAATTTTCGGAAGAACGGAAGTCAAATTGCTCCCCAAGAGTCGATAACCGGATTCATAATTTATTTACAGGTACTTGGCGGCATGTTTACCTTTCGTTAACAAATTGGGCGCAAGTGGATAGTCTGTCGAAATGTCACAGATGAATTGTGAATCCACACCCATGCACAATCGTTTCGGATACAGTTTGCGCGCGTTAGAGCTTTGTTAACAAATATTGATGAGCGGGCATAAACTTCGTACATCCCGCTCAAAGACCAAGACGACTCCCAATTCGTCAACAGCCCTGGGGATGATACCGTGAACAAGTCGCGACACTACTTTCATCTGCATCTCGTGTCCGACTCAACCGGCGAAACCCTGATGACCGTGGCGCGCGCAGCGACCGTGCAATATGAGAACGTACAGGAAATTGAGCATGTCTATCCGCTGGTTCGATCTTCCAAACAGCTGGACAGGGTTATTTCGGAAATCGAGAACGCACCCGGCATCGTGCTCTACACGCTCGTCGATGACGAAATCGCAAAACGTCTCGAACAGAAATGCAGGGATCTCGGTTTGCCTTTCGTCAACATTCTCGACCCCGTCTTTGCGGTCTTCCAGTCTTACCTGAATGTCACACAGACGCACCGCGTCGGCGGACAGCACGAACTCGACGCGGAGTATTTCCGCCGCATGGAAGCCCTCAACTACACGATGATGCATGACGATGGTCAGGTCTGGGACGACCTTGAATCCGCCGACATTGTTCTCATCGGGATTTCCAGGACGTCGAAGACACCAACCTGCATCTATCTCGCCAACCGGGGAATCAAGGCAGCCAATGTGCCACTGGTTCCAGGCATCCCGTTGCCGGACCATGTCAAATCGTTGAAAGGGCCGATGATCGTTGGTCTGATCGCATCGGTTGAACGCATCCAGCAGATACGCAGAAACCGGGTACTTTCATTGAATTCAGATGGTTACAACGACACTTATGTTGACCGCAAGGAGATCTCGCAGGAGATCAACATGACACGCCGCCTGTGTTCGGAAAATGCCTGGCCGCTGATCGACGTCACCCGGCGGTCGGTCGAGGAGACGGCGGCTGAAATCATGACACTGTTCAAGAACTTCAAGTCGGAAACGGACCACACTAGCTCCATCTGATGCCCTGACATGAAAGAAACAATATGGCACTTGTACTCGCCAGCGGCAGCAAGATCCGCGCTGAATTGATGAAAAATGCGGGTCTGCAATTTGAAACAGACCCGTCGGATGTCGACGAGAGGGCCGTTGAAGAACCGCTTCTCAGGGCGCATTTTCCTCCGGAGGATCTCGCAAGCGTTCTGGCCGAAGCAAAGGCCAACGACGTCAGCGGCCGCAGGCCTTCGGATCTCGTGGTTGGTGCGGACCAGATCCTTGCTTTCGAAGGCGAGCGGCGAACCAAGCCCGAAGACATGGAAGCCGCGCGCCGGCAGCTTCTGGCATTTTCCGGCAAGGTGCATGAACTCCATTCGTCCGTTGTCATTTCACGCGGAGGCGAGGCGATCTGGCGAAACGTCTCGACAGCCCGGCTGAAAATGCGTGATCTCTCCCCCGCCTATGTCGGCCACTATCTTGCGAATGCCGGCGACAGCGTTCTTTCAAGCGTCGGCGCCTACCAGCTGGAAGGCCTGGGCGTTCAGCTTTTTGAAAAGATCGACGGGGATTACTTCACGATCCTGGGTTTACCGATGCTGCCGCTTTTGGCGGAACTGCGCACGCTTGGAGTTATCGAGACATGAGCGGAGTTCTCAGGAAGGCAGCCATAACCGGGCATCCCGTTTCGCATTCAAGATCGCCGCTCATTCATGGCTATTGGCTGAAGAAGCATGGCCTCGAAGGGGAATACGGACGTTTGGATGTCCCACCGGAAGATGCAGAACGCTTTTACGGGAACTTCAGGGATGCCGGACTGATCGGAGCCAACGTCACGGTTCCATTCAAGGAAATCGCGGCGAAAGCATGCGACTGGCTTGACGAGGCCGCCAGCGCAATGGGCGCGGCGAATACGCTTTGGCTGGATGAAAACGGCAGACTGTGCGGTGCCAACACGGATGGTCTTGGCTTTCTCGGCAACCTCGACCAGCTAGCACCAAACTGGGATGAAAACTCCGGCACTGCTGTCGTTCTGGGTGCCGGCGGTGCGGCCCGCGCCATTGTCTGGGCCTTGATTTCCAGGAATTACACAACAGTGCATATCGTCAATCGAACCAGGGAAAAAGCCGAGAAAATCTCCGATGAATTTGGAGCCGGAACAGTTGCCCATGATTGGGATAACCTGGGGACAACGCTTGCAGTGGCAGACGTTCTGGTAAACACCACATCGCTCGGTATGACCGGTAAGCCACCGCTTGAAATCGACCTGTCGAACCTGCCGGCCCATACACTCGTGAACGACATCGTCTATTCTCCGCTTGAGACCGACCTTCTGAAACTGGCGGCGGCCAGGGGAAATCCGACCGTCGATGGCATCGGCATGTTGCTGCACCAGGCCGTTCCGGCATTCGAGCGCTGGTTCGGTGAACGGCCCGTGGTCACCGATGAACTCAGGACGCTTGCGCTCAAGGATCTCGGGGTGATCGCGTGATCAGGATCGGATTGACCGGATCGATCGGCATGGGCAAGTCGACGACGGCCCGGATGTTCGCCGACAGAGGCGTACCCGTTCATGACGCCGATGCCTGCGTCCATGCGCTTTACGAGGGCCGTGCCGTGCCGTTGATCGGCGACGCTTTCCCCGGAACGATCGTGGACGGAAGGGTTGATCGCACGCTCCTTTCCAGACAGGTTCTCGGCAATCCGGAAGCGATGAAACGGCTGGAGGAAATTGTCCATCCGCTGGTGCGCGAGGAAGAACAGACCTTTCTCGATCTCGCCCGGCTGGATGGCCGGTCGGTCGTTCTGATGGACATCCCGCTTCTGTTTGAAACAGGCGGGGATGACCGTGTCGACGTTGTTGTCGTTGTGACGGCGGACCCCGCCGTTCAACGCGAGCGTGTTCTGTCGCGGGACGGCATGAGCGAAGAGCGGTTTCAGGCGATCCTGGCAAAACAGGTGCCCGATGCGGTCAAGCGCGAGAAGGCGGATTTCCTGATCGACACCGGTTTGGGGATGGAAGCAGCGGAAAAAAGGGTCGACGAAATCCTGGATGCGGTCCGGAAAAACCATCCCAACGGCTGATGCCCGGGGAAAACCGGCCGGCCCGCTTGCGTCGTCCGTCAGACACGGCACACTGGGCGAGACAGTGAAAGGCGAACGATGCGCGAAATATCCTTCGATACGGAAACAACCGGTCTGAACCCGCGCGGCGGCGACCGCCTGGTGGAGATCGGCGGTGTCGAGCTGATCAATCACATTCCGACCGGAAATTCCTATCACGTCTATATCAATCCGGAGCGGGACATGCCGGAAGAGGCCTTCCGCGTTCACGGGCTTTCCGAGGAGTTCCTGTCCGACAAACCGCTTTTTGCCGCGGTTGCGGACGCGTTTCTGGAATTTGTCGGCGATGCGACGCTGGTCATCCACAATGCCGCCTTCGACATGGGCTTCATTAATACGGAACTGGAGCGCGCGGGCCGGCGGATCATTCCGAACACCCAGGTGCTGGACACGCTGGAAATCGCGCGCCGCAAACACCCGTCGGGCCCGAATTCGCTTGATGCGTTGTGCTCGCGCTACGGCATCGACAATTCCAAGCGCGTAAAGCACGGCGCATTGCTTGACGCGGAAATTCTCGCCGAAGTCTATCTCGAACTGATCGGGGGACGCCAAACGGCCCTTGGACTTATGCCGGAGGAGGAGGTTTCGGTTGCGTCCGGAAACGCCGTGATCTCGGGAGAGCTTGGCTCCTTCAATGCACGGAAGCGGCCGGCACCGCTCGCGTCCCGATTGACGGGCGAGGAATACGCGGCGCACAAGGCCTTTGTCGAAGGTATGGGCGAAAGTGCTCTTTGGGGAAAATACAGCGATTAGCCCAAAGTACCGCCTAGAAGCCAGCGGCACGTCTGGAAATGCCTTTCAGAATAGCCGCTGTCGAAAGCCCATGCCATGGTCTGGGCAATCGTCCAGAGGCGCGCGCGCTCCCGGTCCAGTTCCAGTTCTTCCGACAGGCGGTCGAGGCGGTGGAGCGAGGCCTCTTTTGTATGACCGAACTCGAAACTGCGAACGATCGGACTGAGTGCGAAGGCCGGATCGCCGGAAAGGGGTTTCGGATCGATCGCCAGCCAAGCTTCGCGTCCCGCCGATAGCACATTGTGGCCGTGAAGATCCTGATGCAGGAGAACAGAACCCGTTTCTTCGGTTCGAAGGTCGCCGACGGCGGCGACGGCAGCATCCACAAGGCGTTTTTCACAAGGCGACCCGGCGTCGCGCCAATCCTGTTCGATAGAGCCAATCCAGCCGGCCGCTTCCTCGTTGAGCGGCGTGAACGGTGCGTGTGCCGGCACAAGAAGCTTCCGCAGGAGGTCCGCGAGAACAGCGAGTTGATCTATGTTCACGGCGTCGGCGAGATAATGGCCCGGCCGGCAGCGTTCCAGCAGCAGGGCACCAAGATCAGGGTCATGATCGAGAAGCCGGCAGGCACCTTCTCCGTTCCAGAGACGCAGCGCATCGGCCTCGTGCCGGGCTTCCCGATGAACGAATTGCAGTTTCAGGACGACGTCTTCCCCACCGCGCTGCGCCGGCATGACAAGGGAGACATACCCGCCCGCGAATGGTTGCCCGACTGATCGAAGATCGAATCTCGACCGGGCCGCTTCGAAAAGATCAGGAAGGCGGTTCAGCCAGTCTCTGCCAGCCTGCCTTGTCCCGAGCCACAACAGTTTCTCGGGTATCTGGAAAGGAAGACCGGATGGGGAGTTGCTCAAAAAGCGGCTCGCAGGTCCGGACTACAGCATCGACGGCAGCACGCGGTCCGGCGGACGATGGCCGTCCATGAAGGTCTTGATGTTGATGATCACCTTCTCGCCCATTTCGATACGGCCTTCGATCGTCGCCGATCCCATATGCGGCAGCAGAACGACATTCTCGAGTTTGACGAGTTTCGGATTGACCGCCGGTTCGTGTTCGAAAACGTCAAGGCCGGCACCGGCCAGCTCGCCGGCTTCGAGCATGCGGATCAGGGCGTTTTCGTCGATCACCTCACCGCGCGCGGTGTTGACCACGTATGCGTCCTTTTTCAGAAGCTTCAGGCGGCGGGCCGACAGCAGGTGGAATGTTGCCGGTGTGTGCGGGCAGTGGATGGAAACCACATCCATGCGCGCCAGCATCTGGTCGAGGCTTTCCCAATAGGTCGCCTCCAGCTCTTCTTCGATGTCGTCGGCAACCTTGCGGCGGTTGTGATAATGGATCGACATGCCGAATGCCTTGGCTCGGCGTGCGACGGCCTGTCCGATCCGGCCCATGCCGATGATCCCGAGCCGCTTTCCCCAGATCCGGTGGCCCAGCATCCAGGTCGGTGACCACCCGGCCCAGTCGCCTGCTTCCAGCGCGCTTATTCCTGTGGCAAGACGTCGCGGCACGGACAGCATCAGCGCCATGGTCATGTCGGCCGTGTCTTCGGTCAGGACACCCGGCGTGTTGGTGACATTGATGCCGCGATTGTTGGCGGTCACGACATCGATATTGTCGACCCCGTTGCCGAAATTGGCGATGAGCTTCAGGTTCTCGCCTGCCTGTGACAGAACCGACGAATCGATCCGGTCGGTCACGGTCGGAACAAGCACATCCGCAGTTCTGACAGCTTCGACCAGTTCGGCCTGACTGAACGGCCTGTCATTTTCATTGAGACGCGTTTCGAAAAGCTCACGCATCCGGGTTTCAACCACGTCCGGAAGCTTCCGGGTCACAACAACGACAGGCTTCTTTTTCGCCATACCAACTGCCTTTCGCGATTCATTGGGAGTTTGTTAACCCCAATGGATTCACCTTGATGCTGCGCGTTGCGCGAGCGCACGAAAACGCACCCTTCTCCTTACCAGATGGTTCGGCAGAAACAAGAGATCGGTTTCATTCGCGGCGCATTGCCCGCCTGCCTGAAACGGCAAGGTGGTTTTTACGCAGTTTTTTCGTTACAGATTTGACGCAACTCAAAGATCAAGAACAAGTTGGACAACTGGATAATATGACCTGTTCGGTTCCAGGCCGCCGCCAAATCCTGAGTGTGATAGCAATCCTCTGCGCGATCAGCTGGTTCGCGACGCCTGCATGGTCGCAAGGAACGACAACAGGGGCCTCCGGACTGCCGGTGCCGCGTTTCGTCAGCCTGAAATCCGATCGGGTGAACGTACGGGTCGGCCCCTCGCGCGAACACGCCGTTGCCTGGACCTTCGTTCAGTCCGGTCTTCCGGTCGAGATCATCCAGGAATTCGAGAACTGGCGCCGCATTCGCGACTGGGAAGGCAAGGTCGGCTGGGTGTTCCACTCCCTTCTGTCCGGCCGCCGCACCGCCCTGGTCACGCCGTGGGAAAAGACCAACCGCACCCCGCTGCGCGCACGTTCCAAATCCGATGCCGATATTGTCGCTGAACTTGAGCCGTTTGTGCTGACCTCGGTCACCGAATGCGCCGGCGGCTGGTGCCGCGTCAACGGAACCGAATATGAAGGCTGGCTCGACCAGACCCGCCTCTTCGGCGTCTATCCCGACGAAATCCTGGAAGACTGAGCAACAGCATCACACCAATCTCGTGTTGTCATCCCCGACTTGATCGGGGATCCATTTGCTTGTGCGCATTTGCACCGGACGGCCATCCTTCGAGACAGGCCTGCGGCCTTCCTCAGGATGAGGCTGTGTTGCAAGGAGAGTTTGCTGGGCAGATATCTTTAGACTTGTGCCAGCCTCGCCCTCGTAATCTCGGCTCGCGCAAATGCTTGGCCGAGACGATGATGGAAGGGGTGACGTTCTCCCCACCGTCATTCCAGACAAGTGAGGCGATGCCGAACGCTGATCTGGAATCCAGGAATTTGCGTGAGCAAAGCGAACACGAATCCCGTGATACAGTGATCAACCGCGCCTTCGGTGCGAAATACATCTGGTTTCCGAATCGACGCTCAGATGGTGCCGCACCTGCCTGGAATGAAGATGGAGGCGGTTCACCTTGCAGGATTGGTTACAAGGCTGCGTAAAACTTGCCAAAAAAAGGCGGCCATGGGCCGCCTTTGTCGCGTTGGAGGGTGTGAGTCCCTAGTCCGTCTGGCCTTCTTGTGCCTTCAGCTCATCCAGCCGCGGCATCGACATGATGTTGTAGCCGCTGTCGACAAAGTGGACCTCGCCGGTGACGCCGCCGGAAAGGTCCGACAGGAGATAAAGCCCGGTTCCGCCGATCTCGTCGAGCGAGACGGTGCGGCACAGCGGCGAATTCCGCTTCTGGAAATTGAACATGAGCCTGGCGTCCGAAACGCCTGATCCCGCCAGCGTCCGGACCGGTCCGGCGGAGATGGCATTCACCCGGATATTCTGTTCGCCGTAGTCGACCGCAAGATACCGGACAGAGGATTCAAGTGCCGCCTTGGCAACACCCATGACATTGTAGTTCGGCATGACCTTGGTCGATCCGCCATAGGTCAGCGTGATGATCGAACCGCCATCCGGCATGATCTCTGCCGCCCGTTTGGCTATTTCCGTGAAGGAAAAGCAGGAAATCAGCATCGTCCGGGAAAAGTTCTCCCGGGTCGTGTCGGCATATTTGCCGCGCAGCTCCGACTTGTCAGAAAAAGCAATGGCATGAACCAGGAAATCAATGCTGCCCCAGCGTTCCTTGAGCGCGCTGAAGACCGCATCGACGGAATCGATGTCTTCCACGTCGCAGGGCAGCAGAATGTCGCTGCCGACGGATTCGGCCAGAGGTTTCGTGCGCCGCCCGAATGCTTCGCCCTGGTAGGTGAAAGCGAGTTCCGCGCCGTGCTCGGAAAGGGTCTTGGCAATACCCCACGCGATGGAGTGGTCGTTGGCAACGCCCATGATCAGGCCGCGTTTGCCCTTCATCAGATCAGACATTTGGATCTCCTCAGCCGTGATAGCGTGACAGCGCGAGGGAGGCGTTGGTGCCGCCAAAGCCGAAGCTGTTGGAAAGGACAGTGTCCAGGCCGGCATTGTCGACCCGCTCCGTCACGATCTCGTCCTTGCTGAGGGCCGGGTCGAGTTCGTTGATGTTGGCCGATGCAGTCATGAAGTCGTTCTGAAGCATCAACAGGCAGTAGATCGCTTCCTGGACACCCGTCGCGCCGAGGCTGTGGCCGGTCAGCGACTTGGTGGAGGAGGCCGGTGGCTGATTGTCGCCGAACACGCGCCGGATCGCTTCGATCTCGCCGATATCACCGACCGGTGTCGACGTGCCGTGCGTGTTGATGTAGTCGACCTTGCGCTCGCCGAGGGTTTCGATGGCAAGACGCATGCAGCGCTCACCGCCCTCGCCGGACGGTGCCACCATGTCGTAACCGTCGGAGTTGGCCGCATAGCCTGTGACTTCCGCATAGATCTTCGCGCCGCGCGCCTTGGCGTGCTCCAGCTCCTCAAGCACAACAACGCCGCCGCCACCCGCGATAACGAAACCGTCGCGCGTCGAATCGTATGCACGCGATGCCGTTTGGGGCGTGTCGTTATACTTGGAGGACATGGCGCCCATTGCGTCGAACAGGCAGGACAGCGTCCAGTCGAGTTCTTCGCCGCCGCCTGCGAACATCACATCCTGCTTGCCGAACTGGATCTGCTCGGTTGCCGCACCGATGCAGTGCGCCGAGGTCGAGCAGGCGGAAGTGATCGAATAGTTGATGCCCTTGATCTTGAACGGCGTCGCCAGACAGGCCGAGTTGGTCGAGCTCATTCCGCGCGTGACCATGAACGGGCCCATGCGCTTCGGCGCTCCTTTTTCAAGAACGATCTGGTGCGCCTGGAAAAGGTTCTTGGTGGAAGGGCCGCCGGATCCCATGATCAGGCCGGTGCGCGTGTTGGAGACGTCGCTGTCTTCCAGGCCGCTGTCGGCAATCGCCTGCTGCATCGAGATGTAGTTGTAGGCGGCACCGTCACCCATGAAACGCAGCTGCCGTTTGTCGATCAGCGATGGTATGTCGACATCCGGCATGCCGTGAACCTGACTGCGGAAGCCGTGCTCCGCGTAGTCCGGAGCGAATTGAATTCCGGATTTGCCTTCCCGAAGGCTGGCCAGCACTTCCTGGGCATTCGATCCGATCGATGAAACGATTCCGATACCGGTGACGACAACGCGTCTCATTGCGGTCTCCTAATTTTTCCGGTGCGTGAGCCTCTGTCCGCCGTTCGGCTCATTGCCTTACATAATGCACAAACCGGCGCTCCCAAGATAAAGAAACGCCGGTCGCTTGGATTTTATGAGTTGAGCCTCAGGTTTTTGCGAGGCCGACGCGCAGATCCGTTGCCTTGTAGATCTGTTCGCCGTCGGCCTTAAGCCAACCGTCAGCAATTCCGAGAACCAGGCGGCCCTTCATGATGCGTTTGAAGTCGATGCCATATTCGACAAGCTTCACATCCGGTGTGACCATGCCCTTGAATTTGATCTCGCCCGTGGAAAGCGCCATGCCCTTTCCTTCCAGTCCAAGCCAGCCAAGCACGAAACCGGTCAGCTGCCAGAGAGCGTCAAGTCCGAGACATCCGGGCATGACCGGGTTGCCCTGGAAGTGGCACGGGAAGAACCAGAGATCAGGCTTGATATCGAATTCGGCGCGCGCATATCCCTTGTCGAACTCACCGCCCGTTTCGGAGATGTCCGTGATACGGTCGAACATCAGCATCGGCGGGAGCGGCAATTGGGCGTTGCCCGGGCCGAAAAGCTCGCCGCGGCCGCAGGCGAGGAGATCTTCGTAGTCGTAGCTGGAGCGGCGCTCGGTCATTCAGGATCCGTTTTCTTGCTTCCTACCCACTTTCCCATGCTGGAACGGGTTTGTTTTTGGTTCTGTTTGCGGCGCCTTCCTAACACAGGGGAACCGTGTTCGAAAGATGTCACTTGAGTGAAATTTCGAGGATTTCAAGGCGATTAGGCAAGTTTTGAGCAAAAGTACAGCTTAAATATAACCATCATGATTTATGGTGCCGTGCGGTTAAAACTTGCATTTCAGGCACAAGAAATGGCAGATATAGGCGAAGCCGCAACGGAACAAGCTCTGACCTGGCACAGGGCAAGTTCAAAAAAGGCTTCAGTAACAGGAACTTAGTCTTGGAACATACTGGAATGACGACGCACACGGCAATGGAGCCGAATGGCAAGGACGTGACCAACATACTGCGAACCGCAGGTTTGCGGCCGACGCGTCAACGTGTTTCGCTTGCCGAATTGCTCTACTCCAAGGGTGACCGTCACATCTCTGCGGAACTTCTGCACGAGGAAGCCGTCGCCGCAGACGTTCCCGTTTCCCTTGCAACTGTTTACAACACGCTGCACCAGTTTACCGAGGCCGGCCTTCTGCGCGAAGTCGCCATCGACGGCAACAAGACCTATTTCGACACGAACGTTTCCGATCACCACCACTTCTTTATCGAAGGAGAGAACAGGGTGATCGACATACCGGGAGAAGGCGTTGGCATCGGCGCGATTCCGGAAGCGCCCGAGGGCATGGAAATCGTGCGCGTGGACGTCGTCGTCAGGGTGCGCGAAAAGCGCTGACCGAACGGCGCTTCCCGGCTATGCCCGGTCTCTGTTGAAATCAAACTCGAAATAATCCGACGTATCGTCGTAGGCCGCGAGATATCGCTGGCCTTTCGCGGTGAAACCAAGCTTCAGCAGCAAGCTTGACGACCGATGGTTTTCCGTATGCGTGATCGCGCAGATCATCGGCAGGTCCATATTTTCCCTGACGAAATCCAGAACGGCCTTGGCGGCTTCCCTTGCATAGCCCTTGCCGCGCGCTTCCTCGAGAAACGCGTAACCGAGATCCGGAACGTCAAGGTCATCGCGGACCACCAGGCCGCAAGCGCCGATCGGAGCGCCGGTTTCTTTCTGCTCGACAAGCCAGAGACCGACCTTGTGCTCTGCAAAATGCGCCAGGGTCTTGGTCTCAATGAAGGCGGCCGCGTCTGCGTCGGAACGGATACCTCGATCCGCGATAAACCGGTGATAGTCCGGTTCGTTCATGAGGGTATTGTAGAAGGACGCGTCTTCCACCTTTGGCGGCCGGAAAGACAATCGGCTGCTTTCCGGAACGGGTCCGCTGGACAAACTCAAGCGACCTCACCTCTTTCGACCATTGCCTTCGTGCGCACGGCAATTTCCGGGATTGCATCGAACAGTTCCTTTTCCGGGCTTCTGCACAGGTCATAGATGACACAGCGCCTGCATTCCGGTTTGCGTGCCTTGCAGATGTAGCGTCCGTGAAGGATCAGCCAGTGATGCGCATGCAGGGAAAACTCCTTCGGAACGGCTTTTTCCATGGCCTTTTCGACATCGAGCGGTGTCTTGCCCGGCGCAATGCCGACCCTGTTGCCGAGACGGAAGAGGTGCGTATCAACGGCAATCGTCGGATGACCGAAATAGATATTGAGAACCACATTGGCGGTCTTG
This sequence comes from Roseibium sp. MMSF_3412, assembly GCF_030733265.1. GTDB lineage: Bacteria > Pseudomonadota > Alphaproteobacteria > Rhizobiales > Stappiaceae > Roseibium. Next base: position 534,990 of record NZ_JASHJI010000003.1, read on the forward strand.
CGCCCGACACCCGGAAGGGTCTCAAGCGCTTCCCTGTCTTCAGGCACGGTGCCGCCGTGATCCCGGATCAGTTGCTCGGACAGCAGGATGACGTTTTTTGCCTTGTTCTTGTAGAGGCCGATCGTCTTGATTTCCTCCCGCACGCGGTCTTCCCCAAGCGCCAGCATTTTCTCGGGCGTATCGGCGATCTGAAAGAGATTTTTCGTGGCGCGGTTCACCCCGACATCGGTTGCCTGTGCCGACAGGACCACGGCGACCAGCAGCGTGTAGGCGTTCACGTAGTCGAGTTCGCCCTCCGGTTCGGGGTTGTCGGCGTGGAACCTCTGGAAAATCGCGTAGGTCTCGGCCTTGGTGTAGCGCGAGCGCTTCAGCACCTTGCCGGGATTGTCCACGGAAGGCGTTTTCTTCCTGGCTTGCTTTGCCTTTGCTGGCCGTTTTTGGGATTTGCGGGCGGCGGGGCTCTTTGCTTGGGTCATGAACTCTCTATAATCAATCCTCATGAGCGAGAACAATCCGAATTCCGAGGATAATGACCGGGCTGACGATCTGAACCGGCCTTTTTTCACGGCGGTGCTGACACCTCACCGCTCGCTGGGCCCGAACGGGTTCATGATCCTGATGCTGTGTTTCGGCGCGGTCAGCTTTGTCGCAGGTGTTCTCTTCTGGAGCATTGGCGCCTGGCCTGTGTTCGGCTTTTTCGGCCTGGACATCGCGTTGCTCTGGTTTGCCTTCCGCATGAATTACAAGTCCGCGCGCACCCATGAGGAAGTGATTGTCTCCCGCAACGAGCTGATCATTCGAAAGGTCGGGCCCGGCAAGCGCTACCAGGAGTTCCGGTTCAATCCCTTCTGGGTACGGCTTTCAATCGACCGGATCGAGGACGAGGGCGTCGTCAGGATCACGCTGACGAGCAGGGGTGAGAGCGTCGACCTTGGCAATTTCCTCAATCCGGATGACAGGACGACATTCGCCGGCGCCATGGCCAATGCGCTTTCGGTCGCCAAATCAGGCGGCGTTTAGACGGTTTCCTGAGCTGTTTCCGGCTTCAGCCGAAGCGTTGCCAGCAATATCAGCAGGGCCACCACCGAAGATCCGGCGGCAACATAGAGCACGGTCTTGAAATCCGTGACGCTGGCGATGATGCCCATCGAGATACTGCCGATCATGCCTCCCAGAAACAGGCTGTTCATGTAGACCGCGGTCGCGCGTCCGGGTCTGTCGGGTGCAAAGCTCTGCACAAAACTGATCGAGACCCCGGCAAACAGTCCGTAGTAAGTGCCTTCGATGACGGAGGCGGCCATGACGTGCCAGAATTCGGTAACCTGCGCGAACAGGATCATGCTGGTCGGCGCCAGAATGGCTGCGATCATCAGAACCTGACGGATCCCGATGCGTTCGGCCAGCCGGACGGACCAGAAGATCATGAACACCTCGACAACGCACTTGACCGACAGGGACAGGCCGGGTGTCGAGCCCGGCAGACCGATTTCCTTCACGAAAAACAACGGCATCGCGGAAACAAAAAGCGTGTTCGTGATGATGAACCCGAGGCAGGTGAGCCCCGCAATCAGCAAACGCCAGTTGACGGGCTCCTTGCCGGCGTCGCGCTTTTGCGTGCGCTCGGATCTGAAACCTGCGGGTACCGTGCGCCAGGTGAGACCCAGGAAACAGAGGCCGACGACGCAGGCGCTTAGGAACGTGGGGCCAAATCCCACAAGAGAAACGAGCGTGAAGGAAGCTGCGGGTCCGATCATCCAGGCAAGGGACACCATCATGCGAAGCCAGGAATTGATCCGCGCGACGTCGAGGTCGTTTCGTTCCGCATAGAGACGGGCATAGGTGAAAATCGTGCCCGATCCCATGTTCGCGAGCCCCATCAGGGGAGCAATCAGCAAAACCAGCATCATAAGGCCGGACACCCGTGTCAGCAGCGCCGTTGCGACGATGAAGGCCGTTATCGAAATCAGAAGCAGCCGTTTGACCGGAAAGCCGTGATCGAGCCGCTCTCCCGCCCACCGGTTTGCGATCAGGGTGAGCGGCATCACCAGACCCGTATAGAACCCGACCTGCCACGGACTGGACCCGAGGCCTTCAACGATGAAAAAGCTCATCAGGGGGATCAGCGCGGATGCGCCAAGGCTCTTGATGAACTGCAACAGCATGATCAGCAACACCTGTCGGGGGAGTTGCGCTAGGGAGTACATTGTCGGAATCGCCGCAAGTGGGAGGGTCGGGCAGGTCCGGTTAGCCTAAACGCGGTTTTGGGCCGGGTCACGCAAAAAGAGCAGTTACTCCTCGATGCGCGTTTGCAGTGTTTTCAGCCTGTAGAGCGCATCAAGCGCTTCCCTCGGTGTCATGTCGTCCGGGTCGATCTCCTCCAGCGCGGTGACCACCGGGTCGGGTTCGCTGGATGTGTTAGGCGCGCTGGGCGGGGCCGCCGCGATGCTTGCAAAGAGCGGCAGTTCGTCAATCAGGCTTTCCGCAGGCGACCGGCGATCCTGTTCTTCCAGCTGGCTCAGCACCTGCTTCGACCGTTCGACCACCTTTCCGGGCAGCCCGGCGAGTTTGGCGACCTGGATGCCGTAGGAGCGGTCGGCTGCGCCGGGCACGATTTCGTGCAGGAAGATGACTTCGCCGTTCCATTCCTTGACGGAAACGGTCGCGTTTGAAAGCCGGTCGAGCTTGGCTGAAAGCGCGGTCAGCTCGTGATAGTGGGTTGCAAACAGCGCCCGTGAGCGGTTGACCTCATGCAGATGTTCGATTGTTGCCCAGGCGATCGACAGCCCGTCGAAAGTCGCCGTTCCGCGTCCGATCTCATCCAGGATCACCAGCGACCGGTCGCCTGCCTGATTGAGAATGGCAGCGGTTTCGACCATTTCAACCATGAAGGTTGACCGGCCCCGGGCAAGATCGTCAGCCGCGCCCACGCGGGAGAACAGCCGGTCGACAATGCCGATTTGGGCCTGTGCCGCCGGCACGAAAGACCCCATCTGGGCGAGCACGGCGATCAGGGCGTTCTGGCGCAGAAATGTCGATTTACCGGCCATGTTCGGGCCGGTGATCAGCCAGATATGACCGGTTTCCTCCGACGCATCAGGTCCGAGATTGGCGTCATTGGCGACAAAGCTGTCGCCGCCTGATGTTCTCAGCGCGCGTTCCACGACGGGGTGGCGGCCGCCCTTGATGTCGAAGGCGCGACTGTCGTCGACAACCGGCCGTGAATAGTTTTCATCCTGGGCGAGCTTTGCCAGTGCCGCGGAAACGTCCAGCACGCCGAGACCTTGCGCGGCAGCCTTGATCGCGCCGCCCGCATCGATGATTGCCTGCGCCAGTTGCTCGAAAATCTCCAGTTCGATGGCAAGCGCCCGCTCGCCGGCGCTGGCAATCTTCGATTCCAGATCCGCCAGTTCGGTGGTGGTGAAACGCATGGCACCTGCCATGGTCTGCCGGTGAATGAAGCGTGCCGGATCGGCGGTCAGCTTTTCCGTCTGGGCGGTCGGGGCTTCGATGAACCAGCCAAGCACGTTGTTGTGCTTGATCTTCAGCGATCTGAGGCCGAGCTCCTCCGAGTAATCCGCCTGCAGCCTGGCGATCACTTTGCGGCTTTCGTCGCGCAGCGCGCGCAGTTCATCCAGATCGGAATTGTAACCGGTGGCGACAAAACCGCCATCCCGCTTCAGGAGCGGCGGCTCCTCCTTGATTGCCGAAATCAGCTGGTCGCCAAGGGCGTGCGGTGCGTGTTCGAGGCTTTCGCGGGCCTCGGCGATTTCGGCCGGAATGTCTCCGATACGGGTCTGGTCGAGAACAGCGCGCGCGGCGGCAAGCCCCTGTGCGACACTCAGGATGTCGCGCGGGCCTCCGCGATTGAGCGCGATCCGGGACAGCGCCCGAGCCATGTCCGGCGCGCCCTTCAGCGTCTGCCGCAATCCTTCCCGCATGATTTCGTTGGCCAGGAAGTAGGCAACGGAATCGTGCCGTTTCTGGATGGCGTCGACATCGACCAGCGGCCCGGCAAGCCGGCTGGCCAACAGGCGTGACCCGCCTCCGGTGACCGTCCTGTCAATCGTGGCAAGCAGGGATCCCTGCTTTTCGCCGGACAGCGTGCGGGCAAGCTCGAGATTGGCTCGCGTCGCCGGGTCGATCAGCATGCGGCCTGCCCCTGCCTCGCGCACCGGCGGGTCGAGCGGCGGGCGCTCGCCCAGTTGCGTGCGTTCGATATAGGAGAGGATCCCGGCGGCGGCCGAGAGTTCCGCCCGGCTGAACGTCCCGTAGCCGTCGAGCGTTTTCACACCGAAATAGTGACCCAGCCGGTCGGTTGCCGTGGAACTGTCGAAAAAGGCGCGCGGGACCGGCGACAGGGCGCTTCCCGATTGTTCCGCCAGAAGTCGAAGCTCGCTCTCCTGCAGAAGCGTGTCCGCAAGGATCAACTCGCGCGGTGAGACCTGCGCCAGATCCGCGGCAAGGCGCTGCTGGTCCGTCTCCGCAACCTGGAACGAACCCGTCGACATGTCGATCCAGGCCAGGCCGAATACAGCGTCATTGCCGAGAGAACCGCCTTTGAGACGGGTCAGTGCCATGAGATAATTGTTCGCGCCCGCGTCCAGCAGGCGTTCTTCGGTGAGTGTTCCGGGCGTCACCAGCCGGACCACGTCCCGGCGCACCACGGATTTTGAGCCACGCTTCTTGGCTTCCGCCGGATCCTCGGTCTGTTCGCAGACGGAAACCCTGTGCCCCTTGGCGATCAGTTTTTGCAGGTAATCGTCGGCGGCATGGACCGGTACGCCGCACATCGGGATATCGGCGCCCTGGTGCTTGCCACGTTTGGTGAGCGTGATCCCCAGGGCTTGCGAGGCAATCTCCGCGTCGTCGAAAAACAGTTCATAGAAGTCGCCCATTCGGTAGAACAGCAGGCTGTCCGGATTGGCGGTCTTGATCTCCATAAACTGGGCCATCATCGGCGTGACCTTCTGGTCTGCCGGGGCGATTTTCTGCGCGCTCTGTTCACTCATGTGAAATACGTAGCAAACCTTGGCCGCCATTCCACAAAAGGGGTATGCCATCTTGGCTTGAGGCTTCATTTTCCAGGGGATAAGGTCGGGACCCCGCCTCATCAAGAAGAGCGACGAAGAGGAAACGCCCGCGCCATGTCCACCGATAAGTCTTCGCCGAAAACAAGCATCAGTTTCACCGACCAGGAAGCCCTGCAATTTCACCAGGAGGGCCGGCCGGGAAAACTCGAGGTCACGCCGACCAAACCGATGGCGACGCAGCGCGACCTGTCGCTCGCCTATTCGCCGGGTGTGGCCGTGCCGGTGCTGGCAATCGCGGAGGATCCGAGCCGGGCTTACGACTACACCACGAAGGGAAATCTCGTTGCCGTGATTTCCAACGGCTCGGCCATTCTGGGCCTGGGCAATCTTGGCGCGCTCGCCTCCAAGCCGGTCATGGAGGGCAAGTCGGTTCTCTTCAAACGGTTCGCCGATGTCGACTCCATCGATCTGGAGGTCGAGACCCAGGATGTGGAGGAATTCATCAATTCCGTCCGCTATCTCGGCCCCTCCTTCGGTGGGATCAACCTGGAGGATATCAAGGCGCCCGATTGCTTCATCATCGAGCAGCGCCTGCGCGAACTGATGGACATTCCTGTTTTTCATGACGACCAGCACGGCACGGCGATCATAGCTGCTGCGGGCCTGTTCAACGCGCTGCACCTGACCGGCCGGGACATGAAAACCACAAAGGTCGTCTGCAACGGCGCCGGTGCAGCGGGCATCGCCTGCATCGAACTGGTCAAGGCGATGGGTATTCCGCACAACAACATCACCCTGTGTGACACCAAGGGCGTGATCTACAAGGGCCGCGCCGAAGGCATGAACCAGTGGAAGTCCGCCCATGCCATCGAGACGTCGGACCGCTCGCTCTATGACGCGATGAAGGGCGCGGACGTTTTCTTCGGGGTTTCGGTCAAGGGGGCTCTGACGCCGGACATGCTGCGTGTCATGGCGCCGAACCCGATCATCTTTGCCATGGCAAATCCCGATCCGGAGATCACGCCGGAAGAAGCCGCCGCCGTCCGCGACGATGCCATCGTTGCGACGGGCCGGTCCGACTACCCGAACCAGGTCAACAACGTTCTCGGATTTCCCTACATTTTCCGCGGCGCGCTCGACGTTCACGCAACAACGATCAACGACGAGATGAAGGTTGCCTGCGCGCAGGCGCTTGCGCAGCTCGCCCGCGAGGAAGTGCCCGACGAAGTCGCCGCCGCCTATCGCGGCAACCGGCCGAAATTCGGGCCCGAATACATCATTCCCGTGCCGTTCGATCCGCGATTGATCCATGCCATCCCGCCGGCGGTTGCCCAGGCAGCAATGGATTCAGGCGTTGCCAAGCGCCCGATCGTGGACATGGAAACCTACAAACATCAGCTCTCGGCCCGGCGCGATCCGATCGCAGGTACGTTGCAGCGGATCTTCAGCAAGGTGCGGCAGCAGCCGAAACGCGTCGTTTTTGCGGAAGGTGAGGAAGAGCCGGTGATCCGGGCGGCGGCGGCCTTCGCGGCGCAGGGCCTCGGCGAGGCGATCCTCATTGGCCGCGAGGATGAAATCGCCAGCATGGCGCACCAGGCCGGCGTCGATATCGACCGTCCCGGCATTTCCGTTCAAAACGCGCGCCTGTCGGACCGCAATGCCGACTATGCGCAATATCTCTACGGCCGCCTGCAACGGCGTGGATACCTGCTGCGTGACTGCCAGCGCATGGTCAACAATGACCGGAACTACTGGGGCGCGATCATGGTCGCCCGGGGCGACGCCGACGCCATGGTCACCGGCCTGACCCGGAATTATTCCGTGGCGCTCGACACGGTGAAGGCAACCATCGATCCGAAACCGGGTCACAGGGTCATCGGCGTGTCGCTCGCCCTCGTGCGCGGGCGCAATGTCGTGATCGCCGACACCGCTGTCATCGACATGCCCAATTCCGAAGAGCTGGCCGATATCGCCGAAGAGGCGGCTCACGTCGCGCGCAAGCTCGGCTACGAGCCGCGCGTTGCCATGCTGGCCTATTCCACCTTCGGCCATCCGCGCGGCGAGCGGTCCGAGAAAGTCATCGAGGCGGTCAAGATCCTGGATCGCCGCCGGGTGGATTTCGAATATGACGGTGACATGGCCGCAGATGTGGCTCTGAATATGGACCGCATGGCGGCCTATCCGTTCTGCCGGCTTTCGGGACCCGCCAATGTTCTTGTCATGCCCGCCTTCCACTCCGCGTCGATCTCCACCAAGATGCTGCAGGAGCTGGGCGGCGCCACTGTCATCGGCCCGCTTCTGACCGGTTTCGACAAGTCCATCCAGATCCTGCCCATCGGCGCAAAGGACAGCGACATCGTCAACATGGCCGCCATCGCAGCCTACAACGTGTCTTGAGGCTTTTGTACGGTTCGCGCATCAGGGCTCCCCGATCCCGGCTCTGCGCTTCGCTTGGCCGGGATGACGATGGTCAGGTTGGTTTCAGCTTCGTCATCCCGGACGACTGAAAGGAGATCCGGGATCGGAGAATCACAGAAGAAAGGCAACGGATCACTGAGGTGACAGCCTGGGTCTATATCCTCGCTTCGCGACCCTATGAAACGCTTTACACCGGCCTCACGACAGACTTGGTCAGAAGAGTTTATGAGCATCGCGAGGGTCTCATTGACGGCTTTTCAGAAAAGTACGGCACAAAAACGCTTGTGTGGTACGAAAACCACATTGAAATTGCCGCCGCGATAAAAAGAGAAAAACAAATCAAGCGTTGGCGCCGTCGCTGGAAATTCGAATTGATCGAAAAATTGAATCCGGAATGGGATGATCTGTATCTCGCGCTGAACCGGCAGGACCGCGTCTGTTTTGGCCTGATCGCGAACGCCGCATGTGACATGCCGCAAGGCCTTGCCCATTTCGAGTTTCTGAGGCTTTCCGATCCCGGATCCTCGCTGCGCTGCGTCCGGGATGACGGAAGTCGGTTCAACCTCACCATCGTCATCCCGGCCAAGCGAAGCGCAGAGCCGGGACCGGAGAGTCGAGGTGTTCGCCCGCTTCTCACCGGGAACCGGTAATCCGCGTCGACGGGGATGGACAAGGAGAGCCGGACAAGGCGCTACTGGATCCCTGCCTGCGCAGGGATGACAAGAAAAAGGAACAGCCTCGGCTCGATCGAGCGAAACCTCAATCCGCTGTGACCGCCTTGAGGCCCTCCGGAAGGGGTTTTTGAAGAAACCAGGCGCGCAGGGTTTCGGCATAGAGGTCCGGTTCGGTTGCAATCCAGCCATGGCCGAGGCCCGGGACGATGCGCGCGGTACATTGCGGCATTCCGGACTGAAGGGCCGGCAGCGACGACAGGATGGCTGGATGTTCGGTTTCGCCGGCGAGGACGAGTGTACGCGTTTCAATGGCCTGAAGGCCGATCGACACATCAAAGTCGAGGGCAAGCGAGCTGATCTTGCGCATGGTCTTTGACGAAGCGTTGGGCCGGCCGCCTCTCTGGCTGACGAGCGAGGGGTCATTGACGCCGAGCGACCGCGCCATCTTTTCCCGGTTCTTCCGGGAATTCATCATGAAGGACGAGGCATGCATCAACGCCCGCATGACCCCGGAAACCTCGATTGGTTTATGCTGAAAACCGCTGAACACGGCGCTTTCGACCAGGTGGGGGTGCCGCGCAAGCAGGCGGAAGCCGATATAGGATCCCATGGAGAGACCGGCGAGACAGACCGGATCGCCGCCGAGGCTGCCGACAAGCTCCGCAACCGCATCGCTTGCAGCGTCAAAATCGGTTACCTGTATCGCCTTTGACTGGCCGTGGCCGGGCAGGTCGGGGCAGACGCAATGGAAGTCGTCGAGTTGTTCTGCTGCCTGTTTCCAGATACGGCCGTCGAAACCGGCCGCATGCAGAAAGACGATTGTTTTCTGCTGGTTTGGTTTTGACTGGCGATAGTGAAGCATTCAATCTGCCTTCATGGTCTGAAATGCGAATACGAAGCGGGAAACCGGACCACCGGGATTGAGTTGGCTGTTTTTGAGCTCCGGACGACGCAATAAGCGTAAAATCCCCTTTTGACAAACTGTTCCCCAGCGGCGATACCTCGATCCCATGTCTGATGTGAAAGTCAAAATCTGCGGCCTGTCGACTGAAGAGACCATGGAAGCCGCGCTGGAGGCGGGTGCCGACATGGTCGGCCTGATGTTCTTTCCCAAGAGCCCGCGCCACGTGTCGCTCAGCAAGGCTTGCAAACTGGCTGACATGGCGCGCGGAAAGTCCGAGATTGTTGCGGTAACCGTGGACATAGACCCTGACGGATTGTCGCGGATCCGGGAACTCGTCAATCCGGATATCTTTCAGTTTCACGGCTCGGAAGCCCCGGAAGCCCTTGCGGCTGCCAAGGTCATGCAGGGCGCAAGGGTCATGAAGGCCCTGTCCGTTGCAGAGCGTGAAGATCTGGAACGTGCGCATTACTACTCTATTGTAGCGGACTGGATCCTTTTCGATGCCAAGCCGCCCAAGGGGTCGGAATTGCCCGGCGGCAATGGCGTCTCCTATGACTGGACGCTGCTTAAGGATCTGGACCTGAAAAAACCTTTCCTCCTGTCCGGGGGATTGGACCCGTCAAATGTCGCTGATGCAATTCGGCAAAGCGGCGTGTCGGCCGTTGATGTCTCCTCCGGTGTCGAGCGGGAAAAGGGCGTCAAGGACAGCGAATTAATTCGCGCTTTCATGGCGGCGGCCAAAAGCGCATGATTTCCGGCATTGCCCGGATGAAGGAGTATACGCGTGAACGATATGGCGAACAGCATCCGGACCGGTCCGGACGATCGTGGGCATTTCGGGATTTTCGGTGGTCGCTATGTCGCCGAAACCCTGATGCCGCTTATTCTCGATCTGGAACAGCACTACAAGGACGCCAAGAACGATCCTGAGTTCCATGCCGAGATCGAGACGCTCAACAAGCACTATACCGGCCGGCCGTCGCCGCTTTATTTTGCCGAGCGGCTGACGAACGAGCTTGGCGGCGCGAAGATCTATTTCAAGCGCGACGAGCTGAACCACACCGGATCGCACAAGATCAACAACTGCCTCGGCCAGATCCTGCTTGCCAAGCGCATGGGCAAGACGCGCATCATCGCCGAAACCGGTGCGGGGCAGCACGGCGTTGCAACGGCAACGGTCTGCGCACGCTTTGGTCTGCCCTGTGTGGTCTATATGGGCGCAACGGATGTCGAGCGCCAGAAGCCGAACGTGTTCCGCATGAAGCTGCTCGGCGCGGAGATCGTTCCGGTCACCGCCGGGGCCGGCACGCTCAAGGACGCCATGAACGAGGCTCTGCGCGACTGGGTGACGAATGTCGAGGATACCTATTACCTGATCGGTACAGCCGCCGGACCGCATCCCTATCCGGAAATGGTGCGCGATTTCCAGTCGGTGATCGGCAAGGAACTGCGTGAGCAGATGATGGAAGCCGAAGGCCGCCTGCCGGACGCGCTCGTGGCAGCTGTTGGCGGCGGGTCGAATGCCATCGGCCTGTTCCATCCGTTCCTCGATGACAAGGACGTCAGGATCTACGGCGTTGAAGCGGGCGGGCGCGGCCTCGTCGGCGAGGAGCACTGCGCATCGCTCACGGCCGGCAAGCCCGGCGTGCTGCATGGCAACAGGACCTATCTGCTTCAGGATGACGACGGCCAGATTTTCGAGGGCCACTCGATTTCCGCGGGTCTCGATTATCCCGGCATCGGCCCGGAGCATTCCTGGCTGAAGGAAATCGGCCGCGTGGAATACGTGCCGATCATGGATACCGAGGCTCTCGACGCCTTCCAGATGCTGACACGTGTTGAGGGCATCATCCCGGCCCTTGAACCCGCACATGCCCTTGCACAGGTCGTCAAGCTTGCCCCGCAGATGGACAAGGATCAGATCCTTGTCATGAACCTGTGCGGCCGCGGCGACAAGGATGTCTTTGCAGTCGGGCAGATGCTTGGTTTCGAAATGTAACCGGAAGACCGGACAAAACGGGCCGCGTGCCGCAAGGTACGCGGCTTTTTTATTTTCCGATCGGCCTTGAAGTCAGAACACTTTCCAGAAGCGCCAACCGGCCGCGTGCGTCAAGGCGTTCCGCCTTCCGGAGCAGTTCCGGGTCCGTCCGGCTCGCGGTTGCGGCAATCCGCACATCGCGCAGGGGCGCGCCGAAGTTGAGATCTCTGACGCGTCGCCAGATCTTTTCATGAAAGGGCGGTGGGGCCGGTTCGAACAGGGAGTGGGCCATTTGCGGCTCCTTGTATTGTTTCCTCTTCGTCAGACAGTAAGTGCACTTTGTGCACATTTGAAGCCGTATTTTCTGCAGATCAGCTAAGCCAGCTATGCAATTTGACAAGACATGAGCATTCTTTGACGGCGCAGCCATTCGCAAGCGGCAGTGCTGCAATGCAATCTTGTCTGTTGTGTGCATTGCAACAAATCCTATGTTGAAAGCCGGACAGAGACGGCGACAGACGCCGTCCGGCCAGAACGAAGGGAACACGAAATGAAATTCGATCTTCTGACAGGTTTTGTCCGTGACATCCGCTCTGCTCATCGCGCCGCGACCGAGTTTGAACGCCTGAACCGGATGAACACCAGCGAACTCGCACAGCTTGGCCTGGACCGTACGGAAATCTCCAGCTACGCCTTCAACAAGCACTTCAAGCGCTGAACCGATGCGCCTGGCCTTGCGGCCGGGCACGCGTCGCTGTTGCCTGCCGCTGGCGGGCATCTCGTCTCATTGAGACGTTCTTCATTGACATCCGCTTGCCTGCTCCCCTACATCGCACTCAGTTCAATTTGAGAAACAGGGCCGCGCGACGTGCGGCAGGGGTTAAACTGCATGACGGAAACGCGTATTGATCGCCGCTACAAGGCTTGTGCGGAAGCAGGCCGGCCGGCTCTGGTAACCTTCATAACAGCAGGTGATCCCGATCTGGAAACATCCCAGGCGGTCCTGAATGCGCTTCCCGAAGCCGGTGCCGACATTATCGAACTCGGCATGCCCTTTTCCGATCCGATGGCCGAAGGCATCCCGATTCAGCTGGGCAACCAGCGTGCGCTCGCCGCCGGGCAGACCATGGACAAGACACTGGACATGGTGCGCAAGTTCCGTGAGCGGGACAATGAAACTCCCATCATCCTGATGGGATACTTCAATCCCATTTATGTGCGCGACCCGAAGAAATTCGTTCACGTGGCAAAGGAAGCCGGTGTCGACGGCTTCATTATCGTTGATCTTCCGGCCGAGGCCGATGATGAATTCTGCCTGCCGGCGCTCGAAGCCGGGCTCAACTTTATCCGGCTGGCAACCCCCACCACCGATGACAAGCGCCTGCCGGCCGTTCTGGCGAACACGTCCGGTTTCGTCTACTACGTCTCCGTAACAGGCATCACCGGTGCAAATATCGCCGACACGGGCCGGGTCACGGCCGCGGTCAACCGGATCAAGAAACACACGGATCTTCCGGTCGCGGTCGGGTTTGGCGTAAAAACCGCCGACCAGGCAGCCGTGATCGGCAAGGACGCCGATGGCGTGGTCGTTGGCTCGGTCCTTGTAAACGCCATTCGCGACAGTTTGGACGAGGCGGGCAAGGCGACAGACACCACAGTGAAGGCAGTTGCCGATGTGGTGGCTGATCTGGCTTCCGGCTGTGCGCGTGCGCGCACGGCCTGAACGAGCGGCTGAATTGAAGGATTTTCGGCGAGGCCCATATCTTCGCCAGGAGCAGCGTGCATTCGAAAAGACTGCACACAAAGGCTCCATCGCTTTGAAACCGATCAACGACGTTGATCTAGTCATTACTCTAGGAAACGGACGCGCCTGACGTGAACTGGATCAACTCAATCGTACGCCCCAAGATTCGCGATCTCTGGAAAAAGCGCGAAGTCCCGGAAAACCTCTGGATCAAGGATCCCGAAACAGGTGAAATGGTTTTTCACCGGGACCTGGAAGCCAATCTCTGGGTCGTGCCGAATTCCGGTCACCACATGCGTATGCCGGCGCGCAAACGCGTTGAGGCATTTTTTGACGACGGTGCCTACTCCGATGTCGAAACGCCGGACGTACATGCCGATCCGCACAAGTTCCGAGATTCGAAACGCTACACGGACCGTCTGAAGGAAGCCCGGTCGAAGTCCGGTGAAGACGAGGCGATCCTTGTTGCCCAGGGCAAGGTCAACGGCATGGACATGACCATCGCCGTGCAGAATTTCGACTTCATTGCCGGTTCGCTGGGCATGGCCGCCGGCGAAGCCATTCTTGCCGGCATGATGAAGGCGGTCGAGGACAAGACGCCGTTCGTCATGTTCGCAGCCTCCGGCGGTGCGCGCATGCAGGAGGGAATTCTCTCGCTCATGCAGATGCCGCGCACGACGGTCGGGGTGCAGATGCTGCGCGAAGCCGGTCTTCCCTATATTGTAGTCCTGACCAACCCGACCACGGGCGGCGTATCGGCCTCCTATGCCATGCTCGGCGACGTCCATATCGCCGAACCGGGTGCGCAGATCGGCTTTGCCGGACGGCGGGTGATCGAGCAGACGGTCCGCGAGAAGCTCCCGGAAGACTTCCAGACGGCTGAATATCTGCTCGATCACGGCATGATCGACATGGTCGTTCCGCGTCAGGAGATGAAGGAAACAATTTCCCGCATCTGCGGCATCTTGCTGAAACGCGAGGTGGAACTGCCGAAGATCGAGGAGCCCGTTGTCGAGGAGACGGTTGACGAAACTGCGGCTGAAACCCCCGAGGAAGTGGCCGAGACCGACGACACCGAAGCAGGTGAAGCTGAACAAAAGAGCTGATACGGCCACGAAATCTGAGCGAAACTTTCCCAAAAATGTCGCGTAAGCGGCACAAAAGGACAAATCTGCCCGGCCCGCTTGTCAAGCTTCCGGCAATCTCCTAAAGCCGTTTGAGAGCGAAACACCGGACAGAGGACCCTTCGGAGGGCGCCTTGGATCAAGTTACGAAAATCCTGGACAGACTTCTGGCCCTGCACCCCAAGGAGATTGACCTGTCTCTTGGGCGCATGCACCGTCTGCTCGCCGCCCTCGGCAATCCGGAACGGAGACTGCCGCCCGTCATTCATATTGCCGGGACCAATGGCAAGGGGTCGGTGACGGCGACCATGCGCGCGATCCTGGAAGCGTCCGGCAAGCGCTGCCATGTCTACACGTCGCCGCATCTTGTTGCATTCAACGAACGTATCCGGGTCGGGACGGATGGCGGCTTTGTTTCCGATCCCGTTCTTTACGACGCGCTGCATCGTTGCGAGGAGGCCAATGCTGGCGGTGAAATCACCTTCTTTGAAATCACGACGGCAGCTGCCTTCCTGATCTTTGCCGAACATCCCGCCGACATCCTGCTTCTGGAAGTCGGGCTTGGAGGGCGGCTGGACGCGACCAACGTGATCGACCGGCCGGCGGCAACCGTCATCACGCCGGTTTCCATGGATCATGAAAAGTTTCTCGGCAACGATCTGGCCGACATCGCCCTTGAAAAGGCCGGGATCATCAAGCGCGGAGTTCCGGTGGTCTCCGCGTCCCAGCCTGAAGAAGCGTTTCCTGCAATCGTCCGGCAGGCGGCACGCAACAAGGCGCCTCTCAAGATCCTGGGGCAGGACTTCACCGCTCATCCCGACCAGGGCCGGATGGCTTTTCAGGATGATGACGAGTTGATCGACCTGCCGGTGCCGGTTCTGGGCGGAAGCCACCAGTTTGCCAATGCCGGGGTCGCGATCGCAACATTGAAGGCAGCGGGGTTGCTGCCGGATGTGCAGACGATCGAGCGCGGCCTGAAATCGGTCAACTGGCCGGGACGCCTTCAGCCGATAACACACGGACACCTGCTTCAGATGTGTCCCGATGGCGCCGAGGTCTGGGTTGACGGCGGGCATAATCCGGGGGCCGGTGTATCCGTCGCCGAATTCATGGGCGAACTTGAAGAAAGGTCTCCTCGCCCGCTCTATGTTGTGGCCGGAATGCTGACAACGAAGGACCCTGTCGGGTTCTTCCGTCCCTTCCACGGTTTGGTGCGCCATGTCGGCACGGTGCCGATCGTCTCGACCACCACGGCCAGAACGCCGGAAGAGCTGGCCGACCTTGCCCGGTGCGCCGGGTTGGAGGCGACGCCTTTTCAGTCACTGGACGCGGCCTTGGCAGATGTGGCAGCTTGTGCCGAAAAGGACGGCGAGTCCCCCAGGATTCTGATTTGCGGCTCGCTCTATCTGGCCGGTGAAGCTTTGGCGCGGAACGGAACGGTTCCGGACTGACGCATAGCCGGTCCCGTGACGGAGACCCGTGCGATGCGACCATTTTTCAGGCTTTCAACCGCCGCCACCGCCCTGCTGCTGGGCGCGGCGCTCTCCGTAGCCCCGGCATTTTCCCTTTCAGAACAATATGAAACCCCGCCTGAGCAGGATCCTTCCGTCGTACTGAAAGGCAAGGAAAACGGTCCGGGTTATGCAGTTCTGGCGCCTGTGCGAAGCGACGGGTTCCTTCGGATCTACCAGCTGCAGACGGATCTGGGAGTTGAGCAGATCGAGGGTGACGGTCTCCTCAAGCTCCGGCTTGCGGAGATCAAGGTTCTGATCGCACTTGAAGGCCTGAAAAACGACGCCAGCTTCCTGGATGGCCTGAAGGAGGCGGCCAAGAAGCCCGTCGACTTCGTCGAAAGCACCGTCACCGATCCGGTCGGCACGGCAAAGAGTACCGTGTCGGGCGTCGGGCGGATGTTCGGCAGGCTGACCAAGGGTGTCGGCGATGCCGTCTCCGGCAAGGGCGGGTCTCCCGCCGATATCGCAAAGGCCATAACGGGTCAGGCGCAGGCAGAGCGCGAACTCGCCGTTCAGCTCGGCGTCGACCCCTATACGTTTTACAAGCCCCTGTCGGAAAAACTGAACGAAACGGCAAGCGTCACCACGGCCGGAAGCTGGACGGTGACCGCGATTACGGCCCTGTTGCCGGGTGGAATGATCGTGTCTGCGGCGCGTCAGGCCGACAATTTCAGAAACCTGATCGTCGACAGCACTCCGGCGGAACTTGCGGACCGCACGGCGGCAGCCTTCCGGACCGCAGGCGTCACTGAAAAGACCATCTCGCGCATCGCCGCCAACCCGTTTTACACCGCGAGCGAAAAGGCGATCATCGCCTACCAGCTTCAGGCAATGCCGACCGTAAAGGACCTTGACCTGATCGCGGCCAAGGCGGCCGATGCCGAAAGCCGGGACATCGCCTATTTCCAGCTCCGCCGGGTCGTGCTTCTGGAAACCTACAACCGGGTGATTTCCGGTCTTGGCCAGATCAGGGCCGTCAACGGCATCCCCGTCGCCATTCGAAAGGACGGCCTCGCTGCCGTGGTATTGCCGCTCGACATGGTCGCCTGGACCCAGACGGTTGCGCAGACCTTCTCATCGATCCACGAGGGCCTTGCCGGACTGCCGTTTCCGCCCACGGGCGTCGATTTCCTGATCACCGGCGACCTGACCCCCGTCGCCGCCGAACGCATCGCCTCCTTCGGCTGGGAAATCACCGGAAACTATCCGATGCCCGAAGGGCCGGTGCATTAGGCAGGGAGACCAAATGGCACCGTCTCGGATCAGCGAGCAGACAAGAACACTCGCACGCGCCTTAAGGCGTGATCAGACGAAAGGCGAGAAGGCGCTTTGGCGCGTGCTGCGTGAACTCAAAGCTGAGGGTATACGTCTTCGAAGACAGGCACCGATTGGCGCTTACATCGCCGACTTTGTTGCGTTTTCAAAGAAAACCATCATCGAGATTGACGGCGACGTACATGCCTTGGGCGAGCAGATCGCACATGACAAGCGGCGGGACGACTGGCTCCGCTCCCAGGGCTTTCAAGTTGTCCGGTACTCGTCCCTAGAGGTAGCTGACAATCTCGAGGGTGTTGTGCTGGATATTCGACGAAGATTTGGATTGGACTGATCGATACCCCCA
>NZ_JASHJI010000004.1 GCF_030733265.1 Roseibium sp. MMSF_3412
GAGGTGGAAACGCCTGTGGCGCAGTCTCTCCTTGTCATCCCTGCGAAGGCAGGGATCCAGTATCCGCTTGCCTGACCGCCTTTATCACTCACCAACCGCACGGATTACTGGTTCCCGGTCTTGCCGCCCATGCGGCAAACCGGGATGACACCCTGTGTGCGGCCGATCCTTCGAGACGGGCCTTGCGGTCCTCCTCAGGATGAGGTCTTGCGGATGAGAGGTGGAAACGCCTGTGGCGCAGTCTCTCCTTGTCATCCCTGCGAAGGCAGGGATCCAGTATCCGCTTGCCTGACCGTCTTTATCACTCACCAACCGCACGGATTGCTGGGTCCCGCTCTTGCCGTCGATACGGCAAACCGGGATGACACCCTGTATGTGACCGATCCTTCGAGACGCGTGCGGGCACGCTCCTCAGGATGAAGCTTCAGAAGGATTTCTTCTAGTCCCCATCCATCACCAGCTCAAATTCCGAAAATCCGAAATCCTTGCCGTTGATCCTGAGGCTCACGGCCTGCGTTCCACCGTAGTAAACCCGCGTGGTGATCGGCCGGATAGCGTGATCGCGCGACAGGAACAGTGTTTCTCCCGGCTCCAGTTTGACTTTCGTCCATTTGAAGACTTTCGGGGCGAGCGTCCCGTTGGCCTTTTTGAAATGTACCAGGTAGTCGATGACGAGATCCTGTGCGCGCTTGCCGGATGACCTCAGCGCGACATCGAACGAGACAGCGCTGCCATAGGCGACCTGGGGCGTCTTGATGTTCGGGCCATCCACCTTGATCTTTGGCGGGTTCAGCCCGAATGCCGTCAGCGTTGCGGCATGGCCCTGCTTGATGAGAGAGCGGCAGGCGTGGCGCACCAGCTTCTGCCGGTTGGTGCCCGCGCCCTTCAACCAGCGTGCGGCGAGACCGGCAACAAGGTCCGGATGATCCTTGGCGATGTCATTGAGGTGATTGGCAACGGAGCGGCGGACATACTCTTCCGGATCGTCCTTTAGTGCTTCCAGCAGCGGCAGGGTCGGTGTCGGGTCTTCGACAAGCTTCTTCAGCCGCATGCCCCAGGGCAGGCGCGGACGGGTGCCTTCCGACACCAGGCGGCGGACATGGACGCTTTCATCCCTGACCCAGGGTGTCATGATGGCAAGCGCCCTTGCCTGGTCCGCGTCGAGAAACGGGCGCACCTCGAACTCGGCCGTCGCGCGCTTGGTCATCTCCTTCAAAAGGGCAAAGGACTTGTCGAAATCCTCCAGGCCGAAATCGGTGACGACCATGCCGAGCGGCATCATCCCCCAGCCCCTGATACCCTCGGCGTCGCTCGCCCGGTCGACGCCCTCGTTTTCCAGCGGGTGCAGGATCGATCTCAGAATGTGAAATTTCGCGTCCAGCGTCTCGGGCAGGATCCTGCCGGTCGCATCGGCAATCAGCCGGGCGCGCTGTTTCAGTTCAAGCCGGTCCAGTTGAGCCAGAATGACAGCTTCATAGGACGCACGGTCGAAGCCTGGAAGATGCCGCTCGATATGCAGCCCGAGGCACTTTACAAGTTCCGGCGAGATCTTGTTCTTGAATGGCTCCATCGTCGGTCCTTTTGTGTCACGGTGCGTTTCCCCCGTCTTTGCCAGAAGCTGAGCTCCCGTCCCAGCCTCTTCCTGCCACTCTCCTGACAAGGACCGTCAGGAAGAAAGCCAAAAGGCCACCCCGGTTTCCCGGAGTGACCTTTCGAAACGCAGAGCGCGCTCGTTCCGTAACCGCCAAAAGCCCGGCGATGTTCAGTCGATCCGGCGTCCCGTGTCCACGTCGAAGAAGTGGACGTTTTCGGCAGCGGCATGAAGGAACAGTTTCTCGCCCGGTTCATGTTTGGCATGGCTGGAGACGCGCACGACGATTTCCGGTCCGTCATCGACGAGGCTGGCATAAAGGAAGCTTTCCGCGCCGATCGGCTCCAGAACATTCACCGTCACTTCCAGCGCGACGCCGTCGCCGCCACCCGGAGCATCGGTGACTTCCAGGTGTTCGGGCCGGATGCCGATCGTGTAGCGGTCGCGTCCCTTGGTGTTCTGACCGGACAGGCCGCCGCCTTCTTCTCCGGCCAGACCGTTTTCACCTGCCTTGACCTTCAAGAGGTTCATGGCCGGCGAGCCGATGAAGCTGGCAACGAAGGTCGAGGCCGGCTTGTCATAGACATCGATCGGGGCACCGATCTGTTCGATGTTGCCGCCGTTCAGGACGATCAGGCGGTCCGCGAGCGTCATGGCCTCCAGCTGGTCGTGGGTAACGTAGACGCTGGTGGTGCCGAGCGAGCGCTGCAGGCGCTTGATCTCGACACGCATCTGGACGCGCAGCTTGGCGTCCAGGTTGGACAGCGGCTCGTCGAACAGGAAGGCTGCGGGTTCACGCACGATGGCGCGGCCCATGGCAACACGCTGACGCTGGCCGCCGGACAGCTGCCGCGGCCTGCGGTCGAGAAAATCGCCGATTTCCAGAATGCGCGCGGCTTCCTTCACGCGCCGGTCGATCTCGTCCTTTGCCATGCCCCTGTTCTTCAGGCCATAGGCCAGGTTGTTGTAGACCGACATGTGCGGATAGAGCGCGTAGTTCTGGAACACCATGGCGATATCGCGATCGGCCGGATCGACATCATTGACGAGCCGGTCGCCGATCTTGACTTCACCCGTGGTGATGTCTTCCAGGCCGGCGATCATGCGCAGCAAGGTCGACTTGCCGCAGCCGGACGGACCGACAAGCACGATGAACTCGCCGTCGGCGATATCGATGGAGACCCCTTTGACGGCCTCCACATTGCCGGCATAGACCTTCCGGACAGCGTCGAGAGTAATCGTTGACATAAGTTACCTCTAGTTTCTCACTTGTCGCTCTCGACGAGCCCCTTGACGAACCAGCTCTGGAAAATAACCACGATGAGCACGGGCGGAACGATCGCGAGGATCGCCAGCGCCATCGCCTCGTTGAACGCCGGGATCTGGGCACCGACCCAGACCTGCAGGATCTGCTTGATGCCGCGCACCAGCGTGAACAGGCTTTCATCCGTGGTCATCAGGGTCGGCCACAGATACTGGTTCCAGCCAAACACGAACATGATGATGAAGATCGCCGCGATCATGGTCTGCGACAGCGGCACCAGGATATCCTTGAAGAATTTCCACGGGCCGGCACCGTCGATCCGGGCCGCTTCCAGAAGCTCGTCCGGAACCGACAGGAAGAACTGCCGGAAGAAGAAGGTTCCGGTTGCCGACGCGATCAGCGGGACGATCAGGCCCGAGTAGGTATTCACCATGCCGAGCTGCTGAACGATTTCATAGGACGGCAGAATGCGAACCTCGAGCGGCAGCAGCAGGGTGGCGAATATGATCCAGAAGCACAGCGAGGCCATCGGGAAACGGAAATAGACAATCGCGTAGGCCGCGAGCATCGAGATGATGATCTTGCCGATGGCAAAGCCGAGGCCGAGGATCATCGAGTTCTTGAGCATCACGAAACCGTCGACTTCCTTGGTGAAGCCACCGGCCTGGAACAGGACCGTCTCGTAGTTTTCGAGGAACTTGCCGCCGGGAAGGAACTGAACGCCTTCCTTGTAGACCGTGATGGCATCGTGCGTGCTCGTCATGAGGGTCAGCACGACCGGCGAGACCATGAAGAAAACGCCGACAAGCAGGATGACGTGGTCCCAGATCTGGTTCTTTTTCATTTCCGGCTCCTCACGTGTAATGCACACGCCGCTCGATCAGGCGGAACTGTATGATTGTCAGGATGAACACCAGGGCCATCAGGATGACGGACTGTGCCGACGAACCGCCCAGGTCATTGCCGCGGAACCCGTCGAGATAGACCTTGTAGACGAGGGTCACCGGGTTGTTGCCCGGCTCGCCCTTCACCATCACGTCGATGATGCCGAACGTGTCGAAGAAGGCATAGGTGATGTTGATGATCAGCAGGAAGAACCCGGTCGGTGCCAGAAGCGGGAAGGTGACGGTCCAGAACCTGCGCATACCGGAGCGGCAGTCGATGCTGGCCGCCTCCTGAACGGACTTGGATATGCCCTGCAGACCGGACAGGAAGAAGATGAAATTGACCGGTATCTGCTTCCAGACGGAGGTCACGATCATGGCAAAGCTGGTGTCGAAATAGTTGACGCCGATCTGCATCTGCCAGCCGAACATGGCGAAGAAATCGACAATCGGCCCGACATGCTGGTCGAACAGAAGCACACCGATGAGGCCCGCCACCGGGGGCGCAACCGCATAGACCCACATCAGCAGCGTCTTGTAGCTGGACGCGCCGCGAATGACCTTGTCCGCCTTGACCGCCAAGAGAAGGGCGATGCCAAGCGACAGGAAGGTCACGAAAAACGTGAAGACGGCGGTGAACCGCGCGACCCGGCCATAGTCGGAAGACGTCAGCGTGTCGGTGAAGTTGTCGATGCCGACAAAGGTCGACCCGAAGCCGAAGGGATCTTCAAGATAAAAGGACGAGCGCACCGCCTCGGCCGCCGGCCACAGGAAGAAGATCGTCACGATGGCCAACTGCGGCAGAAGCAGCAGATAGGGCAGCAACGGGGACTTGAACTGGACTTTTTTCATATAGCCGCGACCTGATTGTTGCTCGACCGCCGGGAACGGCGAAGCGGGCGGTCACAAGGCCGGCCCGCTTCATGAGCATGGAAATGGGGGCGCAGGTATTGCGCCCCCAAGACAAGTGGCTCCGGCCGGCTTAGTTGCCGGTGGTCTTGGAGAAACGCTCGAGAAGCTTGTTACCTTCCTCTTCGATGGTAGCAAAAGCGTCTTCAACGGAGGTTTCACCGGACAGGATCTTGCCGTATTCGCGGTTCATGACGTCGCGGATCTGAACGTAGAAGCCCATGCGGTAGCCCTTGGTCCAGTCGCCGCCCGGCAGGGTCAGCTGCTTGATGCCGATTTCAGCGGCCGGGGTGCTTTCGTAATAGCCGTCCTTCTTGGCCAGGTCGTAAGCGGCAGTCGTGATCGGCACATAACCGGTTTCCTTGTGCCACATGTACTGGACTTCCGGAGAGGTCAGGTACTCGAAGAAGGAAGCAACGCACTTGTTCTCTTCATCCGGCTTGCCGGCCATGGAAAACAGGGCCGCGCCACCGATGAATGTGCCCGTGCCGGCACCGTCAACCGCATCCCAGTAAGGCAGGTAGGTCGCGGAGAACGGGAACTCGACGGTTTTCTGGATGCCGCCGAAGGACCCAGAAGAACCGAGCCACATGGCAACCTTGCCTTCGTTGAACGGGGTCTGGTTGTCGCCCCAGCCGGTGCCGTAGTAGCCGAACATGCCGTCGTCCAGCCAGCCCTTGACGGCGGTGAAGTGGTTCTTGATCGGCTCACCGAAGACCAGCTTGGTGTCCTTGGAACCGTCGTAACCGTTGTTGTTGGTCGCGAACTGCAGGTTATGACGGGACTTGAAGTTCTCGGTGAAGATCCACGGCAGGTGGGACTGGGCAAGCGGTACGTAACCGGCTTCTTTCAGCTTCGGAGCGATCTCCTGGAATTCTTCCCAGGTTTTCGGAGCTTCAACGCCTGCCTTTTTCAGAGCATCTTCGTTGTAGTAGAGGATCGGCGTGGAAGAGTTGAACGGCATGCCGATCATCTTGCCGTCGCTGTCGGCGTAGAAGTTGCGGACACCTTCGATGTAGTCTTCGATGTCGAAGCCGACACCGGCGTTTTCAAGGATGTCCTGGGCCGGGATGACCGCGCCCTTGGCACCGATGATGGTCGCTGCGCCGGCGTCAAAGACCTGCAGGATGTTCGGCTGTTCGCCTGCACGGAAAGCGGCGATGCCGGAAGTCAGGGTCTCTTCGTAGGTACCCTTGTAGACCGGCGTGATCTTGCAGGCGCTCTGGTCGGCGTTGAAGCCGTTTGCGATGTCGACAACGACTTCGCCGAGACGGCCGCCCATTGCGTGCCACCAGGCAATGTCAGTCGCTGCATAAGAAGCGGAGGAAGTTCCCAGAAGGGCAGCCGCAGCAACGAAGCTGGCGACGGTCTTACGATAAGCCATGTTTATTTGCTCCCACATTGGAGGGCGATATGCCCCGGTCAGCAGTTGGTTCTCTCGGTGCCGCAATGGCTTTGCCGGCACCTGAAACGATAACGCCTGCGTTTCGTATTGTTTTCATATGAACGTTGTATGACGCTCATATGAACATTTAAACACGCCTTAACCGCGTCCGCAATCGGGAACGGAGACAACTTCGCACCTACTTGCAAACACTCCGGCCAATGAAGGTTTTCTCAATCGCTTTTTTGGGAAAACTGACGGAGCGGCCACCTTGGCATATGCCCTGAGCGACGCACCTTTTGCGCCACGTTCACCATCTTCCCGATCGAAAGGTTAGTCGGCTTATCGGGTGGTGCTGTGCCACTCGTTCGAGGACATCGTGACGGTTCTTTCCAACCTTGAATTGATGGCGTTTTCAGGCGTTGCGCGTCCGGCAGGCACGGGCATGATTCGCGAGCTGCAAAATCCGGCTTTGACGGCAACGCGGTTGGCCTTATGTTCAACAGGGACCGTTAACCCGATGCCATTGCCGCCAGATCATGTCCCTGCCGTTTTCCTCCGCCTATCCGCTGAAACGCGCCCGCGCCCATGAAGTGTGCGGGGAAGGCGGCCTTGTCTTTGCCGCGATCACGGCCGGCCAGGCAAGCGGTCCGGTCGTCTGGGTGTCGGAACGCTGGCGGCCCGTGGTCAATCCCGAGGGACTTGCGCCCTATTGCGATCCGGGCAAGCTTCTGGTCACCCGCGCCGACACGCCGCTCAACGTGCTCGCCAGCGCGGAGACCGCGCTCCGGTCCGGCGCCGTCGGACTTGTGGTTGCCGAAATCACCGACCCGATCGGGCTGACGGAAGGCCGCAGGCTGCAGCTCGCCGCCGAAACCGGGGGCACGACGGCGCTCCTTCTGGTGCCGGAAGGCGGTGGCAGCAACGCGGCGGAAACCAGATGGCGTTGCTCCGGCCTGCCCGCTTCCGGCACGCATGGCCGGGCCACGTCCCCTTCAACCGGCCCTTGGCAAAATGACCACGACTCGACTCCCTGGCTGTGGTCGATTATAAAGAACAAAACAGGAACATTATCTGAATGGGTAGTACGTTGGGATGCAGCGGCGCATCGTGTCATTGTGGTTTCCGAGGCTGGCGGCTGAGCGCTCGCTCCGCGCCAATCCCGTTGACGCGCCCTTTGCCCTGACCCTTTACGACCGCAATTCCGAACGCGTCTACGATCTGTGCCCGCGCGCGGAAAGCGCCGGTCTCAACAGGGGCATCACGCTCGTCCATGCCAGAAGCTTCTGTCCCGGGCTGCTGACCCGGCCCGCCGACCCCAAGGCCGACCAGCGTTTTCTGCGCCTTTTGGCCCGGTGGACGACCCGCTACTGTCCCTGGGTCGGGCTCGACGGGCTGAACGGCCTGTTTCTGGACATCACCGGCTCGGCGCACCTGATGGGGGGTGAGCCCCCCCTGCTTGACGATATCCGTGCCCGCCTTGCCCGGGCCGGTCTCACCGCCCGGCTTGGCCTTGCCTCAACGCCGGGCACCGCCTGGGCGCTGGCCCGCTTTGCCGAAGGTATCGCCGGGCCGGGCGAAACGCTTGCCCGTATCGGCCCATTGCCGCTGGCGGCCCTGCGCCTTGCCGACCAGACCTGCACCAGCCTGGAGCGGCTCGGCATTGCCACGGTCTCCGATCTCTACAACCTGCCGCGGGCAAGCGTGGCACGGCGCTACGATCCGGAGGTGCTGCGCCGCCTCGACCAGGCGCTCGGAAATATTCCTGAACAGATCTCGCCCCTGAAGGAAGATACCAGCTTCGCCGTGCGCATGACCCTGCCCGATCCGATCGGCCTTTTGGACGATGTCATGGCCGGGGCGGAGCGGCTGATCGGCCATTTGTGCGAGCAACTGGACACGGCCCAGAAAGGCGCCCGCAGCCTGAAACTGACCTTCCGCAGAGTGGACCAGGAAAACCAGTCGGTGGAACTGCGCCTGGCCCGGCCGATGCGCGACGGCGACCGGATGCTGGCGCTTTTCGAACGCGGGGTCAGTGCGGTCGATGCCGGCTACGGCATCGACATGATCCGCCTGGAAGCCACCCGGGTGGAAGATCTCGGCCCCCGTCAGCTGACCCCGTCGCAGACCCTGGAAAAGGACAGCCTGGCCGATCTCATCACCCAGCTCGGCAACCGGATCGGGCTGGAAAACATCCAGCGCTTCACTCCGGTCGACAGCCATATCCCGGAGCGCAGCTTCAAGCTGGTGCCTGCGGCCTACAGCGCGCCGGTCCGCTCATGGCCCTACCGGCGCCCGCGCCCGTTGCGCCTGTTTCCTCCAGAACCGATCACCGGAGCCGGCACCACCCCGCCGCCGCGCTTCCGCTGGCGCGGCCGCGCCCTGACGACGCTTCAGGCCGAAGGTCCGGAACGGATCACACCCGCCTGGTGGGAAGGCGACGACGACTGGACACGGGGCCTGCGCGACTACTGGCGCGTCGCCACCGGCCAGGGCCAGCGCCTGTGGCTGTTCCACACGCCGCAGAACCCCGGCTGGTATGTCCAAGGGGAGTTCGGATGATGTGCTCCTCCGCCCTCTCCTTTTCCTCCCGCCGTCCCGGTCCTGGGCCGGGACCTCTTTGTGATCGTGCCTGGAGATGGCCCCGGTTCAGGACCGGGGCGGCAGGTTCAGTGCCGTCTGGCCCATCCTTCGAGACGGACCTAACGGCCCTCCTCAGGATGAGGGTTTGGAGACAAAAAGGGGTGTACCAGTGACGCGCGCGCTCCTCGCCGTTCCAGCCAAACACAGCGCGCGCCGGGACCGGGGAAGTGCAGGCCTGCCGGGTTTGCCTGGTGCCTCACCCCGCCCCCCATTGTCATCCCGGACGTGCGCAGCGCGAGCCGGGACCGGAGAGGCACAAGCCTGTCGGGTTTACTGCTGCCTCAATAGCGCTCCCCGGCTCCCCGATCCCGGATCTCCGCTGCGCTGCGTCCGGGAGGACGAAAAAAGAGTGGGAGATATTCAGATGATATCTGCCCAAACGCCCTGCCCCCGCCAGAAGCCGTTCCGCAAATCCTCCCTCATCCCGAGGAAGCGCGCAGCGCTGTCTCGGAGGATGGGCGGCAGGTTCAGTGCCGTCTGGCCCATCCTTCGAGACGGACCTAACGGTCCTCCTCAGGATGAGGGTTTGGGGGCGGAAGCGAGACAATGCCCCCGCCCGATACAGTCTACCCGGCCTCAACCTTCAACTGTGATCACCGGTTTGATCGGGGATGACATCAGAAAATCCCGCCGTCCCGGCCTTGAGCCGGGACCAAAACACCACCTGTCTTCAAAAGCCCCCGGTTCCGGGCCGGGGCAGCGCGCAGACAACAGGGCGGTCCGGCTTCCGGGGCAAGCCCCGGACAGAAAGCGGGAGGTCCGCCGATGACCTCTCACGTCTTGCCCGAAAGCCTGCACTGGGACGTTCCCCGGCATGCGGAGCTGACCGTGACCTCGAATTTCACCTTCCTGCGCGGGGCGTCGCATCCCGAAGAGCTGGTGACACGGGCCGCCGAACTCGGGCTTGAAGCGATTGCGATCACCGACTGGAATTCCCTGGCCGGTGTCGTCAGGGCCTATTCGGCGCTCAAGGAAATCAAGCGCGCGGCAAGCGAGGGCGGCGTGCCCGTGCGGTCCCATTCGCAGATCGACGCGTCCTCCCGGCAGCAGACGAACGAGATCCCGCCCCTGCCCGTGCCGGAGGTCCTGAAACTGCCGCGGCTGATCGTCGGAACCCGGCTGGTGCTCACCGACAGTCCCGTCGACTTCGTCGCCCTGCCGACAAACCGGGCCGCCTATGAACGGCTCAGCCAGCTCCTGACCCTCGGCAAGCGGCGGGCGGAAAAGGGCGACTGCCACCTGGAGTTCGAGGATGTGGTGAAGTTCTCCGAGGGGCTCATCTTCATTGCCCTGCCCCAGGGCGGCCACACGCAGGACGCGTTTTCCAAGACCGCCCGGGATCATATCCGCACATTGCGCCAGGAGGTTCCGGGCCACGTGTTCCTGGGGGCGGCGCCCCGCTATGACGGCACCGACCAGGCCTGGTTCCGCACCTGCGCGAAAGTGGCCCATTCCCTCGCAACGCCCATGGTCGCCGTCGGCGACGTCATGATGCATCACGCCGGACGGCGGCGGCTTGCCGACGTACTGACCTGTCTGCGCGAAGGCTGCACCATCGACGGGATCGGCACACGGGCGCTGCCCAATGGCGAGCGGCGGCTGAAATCGGCCGCCGACATGACCCGCCTCTACCGCCACCATCCGGCGGCCCTCCGGCGCACGGTCGAAATCGCCACGCGCTGCAGCTTCGACCTGTCGGAACTCTCCTATCAATATCCGGACGAGATCACCGACGGGGAAGACCCTCAGGACCGGCTGGAGCGGCTGACCTTCGAAGGCCTGGAGATGCGCTATCCCGCCGGCGTGCCGGAGCATGCGCAGACCCTGGCGCACAAGGAATTGCGGCTGATCCGCAAGCTCAAGTTCGCCGCCTATTTCCTGACCGTGCATGACATCATCCGCTTTGCGCGCAGCCGGCACATCCTGTGCCAGGGACGCGGCTCGGCGGCCAATTCGATCATCTGCTACGCGCTCGGCATCACCGATGTCGGACCGGAAACGATCACCATGGTCTCGGAACGTTTCATTTCCGAGCACCGGGGCGAACCGCCGGATATCGATGTCGATTTCGAGCATGAGCGGCGCGAGGAGGTGATCCAGTATGTCTACGAGAAATACGGTCGCCACCGGGCCGGGTTGTGCGCCACGGTGATCCATTTCCGCACCCGCGCGGCCATTCGCGAGGTCGGCAAGGTGATGGGTCTGAACGCGGATGTGACCGCGGCGCTCTCCGGCCAGATCTGGGGCAGTTCCAACAGCGGGCCGGACGACACAAGGATGAAGGAACTCGGGCTGGACCTGGAGAACCGGCGTATCGCCCAGACCATCGAGCTTATCCGGGAGATCATCGGCTTTCCGCGCCATCTCAGCCAGCATGTCGGCGGCTTCGTGATCACGCAGGGGCGGCTCGACGCGCTCTGTCCGATCGAGAACGCGGCGATGGAAAACCGCACGGTGATCGAATGGGACAAGGACGATATCGACGCACTCGGCATCCTCAAGGTCGACATGCTCAGCCTCGGCATGCTGACCTGCATCCGCAAGTGTTTCGACCTGATCGACAGCCACCATGACCGGGATTTCACCCTCGGCACCGTGCCCCAGGACGACACGGCCACCTATGACATGCTGTGCAAGGCCGACGCGATCGGCGTCTTCCAGGTGGAGAGCCGGGCGCAGATGAACTTTCTGCCGCGGATGCGCCCGCGCGAATTCTACGACCTCGTCATCGAGGTGGCGATCGTCCGCCCCGGGCCGATCCAGGGCGGCATGGTGCACCCTTACATCAACCGCCGCCAGGGCAAGGAACCTGTGCGGTTCCCGTCAAAGGAACTGGAGGAGGTGCTCGGCAAGACGCTCGGCGTGCCGCTGTTTCAGGAACAGGCCATGCAGATCGCCGTCGTCGCCGCCGGCTTCACGCCGTCGGAGGCGGACAAGCTGCGCCGCTCCATGGCGACCTTCCGGCGCATGGGCACGATCGGCCAGTTGCGCGAGAAATTCATCGCCGGCATGATCGAACGCGGCTATGAGCTGGAGTTCGCCCAGAACTGCTTCGGCCAGATCGAGGGCTTCGGCGAATACGGCTTCCCCGAAAGCCATGCGGCGGCCTTTGCCATGCTCGCCTATGTCTCGGCCTATCTGAAATGCCACTACCCGGCCGCGTTCGCCTGCGCGCTGTTGAATTCCCAGCCGATGGGCTTCTATGCCCCGGCGCAGATCGTGCGCGATGCGCGCGAGCACCAGGTCGAGGTCCGGCCGATCTGCGTCAACACGAGCCTTTGGGACAACACGCTGGAACGGCGCAGCGACGGCGCGCTGGCGCTCAGGCTCGGCTTCCGCCAGATCAAGGGCATGCGCGAGGAGGACGCCGACTGGATCGTGGCCGCGCGCGGCAACGGCTATCCGGATACCGAAACCCTCTGGCTTCGCACCGGGGTGCCGCCCGCGACGCTGGAACGCCTCGCGGAGGCCGACGCCTTTGCCGGCATGGGTCTCAGCCGCCGGGATGCGCTGTGGCAGGTGAAGACCATCCGCAGCCCGAAACCGCTGCCGCTGTTCAACGATCCGATCGACGGTGAGGCGATCTTCGAGCCGGATATCCTCCTGCCCGCCATGCATCTCGGCCAGGAGGTGGTGGAGGACTATCTCGCCACACGCCTGACCCTGCGCGCCCATCCGATGGAGCTGCTGCGGCCGCATATCCCGCAGCTGACGCCCCATGACCGGCTGGCACGGCTGACCCCTTACGAGGCCCGGCGCGTCTGCGTTGCCGGTCTTGTCATCACCCGCCAGCGCCCCGGCACCGCGTCCGGCGTCATCTTCATCACGCTGGAGGACGAGACCGGGGTGTCCAACGTGGTCGTCTGGCCGAAGATGTACGAGCAGTACCGGGCCGCCGTCATCGGCGGGCGGCTCCTGAAGGTGACCGGGCGGCTGGAGCGCGAGGGCATTGTCGTGCACCTGATCGCCGATCACATCGAGGACTGCTCGCACAAGCTCACCCTGCTCGGCCATCCCAATGACGAGGTTTTGGGCCAGATGACCGGCAAGACCGACGAGGTGCCGGTCCACCTCAAGTCAGCCGCCCCCAAACCCCGCGCCATGCACCCGCGCGACCAGGCCAAGAAACTGTTCCCGAGCCGGGATTTTCATTGAACTGAAACCTCCTCGAACTTTCCCTTCCCTCCGCTATACTTTCCTCCATGGGACAGATTTCGGCCTTGTTTGCGCAAAAGGTGATTGATGTGGCGGTTGCGGGGGAGCCTTCCGGGGCTGTGCGTAGGCGTGCGCTGTACCGGTCCGTCGGCGTCGATCCGGATGCGGCCATTGACCCCAAGCAGATGGTGCCGGACACGGACTACTACGCGCTGTGCGAGCGGGTGGCGCGGGAGGATCCGCACGGGGCCTCCGTGCCGATCCGGGTCGGGTCCTCGATGCGCTGTGACGATTACGGCGCGTTCGGGCTGGCCTGGAAATCGGCGATCGACCTGCGCGGGTCCTACCAGCGGTCAGAACGTTATGCCCGGGTGCTGACCAGCGTTTCGACCTATCAGTGCGTCGAGGAGCATGGCCGGTTCTTCATGACGCTCAACCGCGCCGGCGCGCGCCATCTCGGCATGCGCCTGTCGAACGAGCAGACGATTGTCGCCGTCACCCAGATCAGCCGGGAAGTGTCGAAAGAGCCGTTTTCGCCCGACGCGGTCTATTTCAAGCATTCCGGTCCGGACGATCTCTCCGCGCATGAAAACTATTTCGGCTGCCCGGTCCACTATGATGCGGATCGCGACGCGATCGAGGTGTCGAAGGATCATCTCCTTGCACCGAACAAGCTGGGCGATCCGAGCATTTCCGCCTTCTTCGATACCCACATGGACAGGGAAATCGCCGAGTTGCCCGAAGAACAGGAACTCGATGGCCGCGTGCGCAATCTCGTGTCGCGCGCCTTGAGTGAAGGCGTGCCGAATGTTGCCGATGTCGCCGCGCGCCTCGGCTTGAGCGGCCGCACCCTGCAGCGGCGGCTGGCGGCACAGGGCCACGCCTTCCAGGACCTTGTCGACGAGGCGCGCCAGGAGCTGGCGGTCCGGCTGCTCAGGCGCACGGATTACGCGCTCGCCGAAGTCGCGTTTCTCACCGGCTTTGCCGAACAGAGTGCCTTCACACGCGCCTTCAAACGCTGGCGCGGCGAAACACCGGCCAACTTCCGGCGGGCCGTCCAGCACGCCTGATCCCGGCAAACCTATGGCCGCCATTGGCCGGTTTGGCGCGGCGGATCAAAACTGTGGCACGCGCAGTCAATACCGCAAACGCCCGATTTTCTATCTCTTGGTCATCATTTCACCCAAGGGAGAAATCCAATGCAGACCAGACCTACCCTCATCATCGGCGCCACCGGAAAGACCGGTTCGCGCGTTGCCAATCTTCTTGATCAAAAGGGCGTAAATGTCCGGCGCGGCTCACGCGGCGCGGCCATCCCGTTCGACTGGGACAGGCCGGAGACCTGGAACCCGGCGCTGGACGGCATCGCACGCGCCTATGTCACCTATTTTCCGGACATTGCCATTCCGGGTGCCGTCGAAAAAGTCGAGGCGCTTGCAGCTGCTGCAAAGGCAGCCGGCGTCGAACACCTTGTGATGCTGACCGGGCGCGGCGAACATCATGCCCGGCTCGGCGAAGAGGTGATCCGCGCCTCCGGCGTCAACTACACGCTCATCCGTGCAGCCTGGTTTGCGCAAAACTTTTCCGAAGGCTACCTGCGCGATCCCGTGCTCGACGGCGTGCTGCCGATGCCGGGCGGTGATGTTCTGGAACCGATCATCGATATCGACGACATTGCCGATGTCGCCGTGGCGGCGCTGACCGAAGACGGGCACACGGGCCAGCTTTACGAAGTCACCGGCCCACGCCTCATGAGCTTCGCGCAGATGGCCGATGAACTCGGTGCGGCAACCGGGCACCCGGTCAGGCACATCCCGATCAGCTTCGAAGATTTCCGCGCGGGCGTCGCGGAGGCGGCAGGGCCGTTTATCGCGGATGTCTTCGAGACAATCGCGCGTGAAACGCTCGACGGGCGCAACGCCCACGTGACCAATGGCGTCGAACGTGCCCTCGGCCGCAAACCGCGCGATTTCGCCGAATTTGCCGCGAAAGCCGCCCGGGCCGGTGCCTGGTCCAATGCAGCCTGAACCCACAGTCGCGAAGGAGACCGACATGAACGCCTTGGTCACGAGACTGACGCTCGGTATTGCCGGCGCGCTCGCAACCGGGATCGGCGCGGCCATTGCGATGACACCGGATACCTTCTACGGATCCTACGGGATCGTGCTTCCTGCCAGCGCGGACCTCTACAGCGAATTGAGGGCACCGGGTGCCAACCTTGCCGTGCTTGGCGCCCTGATAGCTATCGGGGCCATGAAGGAACAATGGACACGGGTTTCCGCCGCACTCGGAACCACCGTCTTCCTCGCCTACGCGGCCGGCCGGTTGCTGGGTATCGCATTCGATGGGGTGCCGTCGGAGGCGATCCTGCTCGCGCTTGCGATCGAAGGAGTGCTTGGCGTCCTGTGTGCTCTGGCACTCAGGAGCACCAGACATCAGGCAGGCTGGAAAGACCATGCCCGGATGGCAGGTTGACCTGCGTTTCCAACCACGAAAGCCACGAAGCGGTCCGCGCATCCACGCGAGCCGCTTCGGCTCTGTTGAGCACACGGTCTTGCCATGCCGCTTCCCGTCAGGACCCGTCCGGAAGAACCTCCAGCCAATCCAGGCCCTGGGCAACCCACTCGGCCGGAATGGAATGGCCTCCCTCGTGCAGACACAATTCGAGCACGCGTCCGCTGCGGCTCCTGTCCCAGCGCTCGCAGTCAAGACGCCGGTCGCCGCTGTCGACGGCCCGGCTCTCACCCGAGACCCCGTTCAGCGTTGAAAGAATGTCAATTCCATCCGTTATTGCCATGGAATTGTAGATGCCGATCTCGTCAAACGCGACGACACCGTCGGCAAGGCCGTGAATGTGCCGCAGATTGACCGGCCCGCTCGGGCAGGTCTCCGGGTTCGATCTCCAGAAACCACCGGCGATGGGGGCATAGCCCCGGAATTCATCGCCCATGTAGCAGGCGACGTTCCACACCGTGGAGGCCCCGCGCGAGAAGCCCGAGGCCAGCGTTCGGTCTTCATCGACCGGCCAGCGTTTGCGCACGTCTTGCAGCACGGCTCGAATGAAGGCCGCCTCGTCGCGGCCGGGTTCCGCCCTGCCCTCCCCGATCTGACGCCAATAGCCGCGCTCGGCAAAAGGCGCGATGAAAAGAGCGTTGCGGCCGGTCACGCCGTTGACCATCGCCTTGTTGCGGAAAGTGGCTTCCGGCGAACTGTTCCAGCCGTGGAAATAGACGACGAGTGCAAGGGGGGATTTGCCGTCCCAGCCATCCGGTGCTGCCGCAAGGTAATACCCGCCCGCAACCTCGCAACGCGTCTGGGGGCCGCAGGCGAGTGCGGGCAGCGAAATAACGAGAAGGAAGACCGACAACAAAAACGCGCGCATCCGGAAGGCCCTGATTGAAACCGGGCCGATCTTTTGCCGAAGACCGGACGCCTGCAAGGCAAAACTCCGTGAGTGTTCCCTTCCGCCCCCTGGTGCGATTTCGCACCTGACAGGATTGGAGCGCGTGGCAAATTCCTGCGCCGACCGGCAAAACTTCACGCTGTAATCTGGGTCACAGACCAAAACCGCGGCCAGAGATACCGTTGCGTCATCAACACTCAAGGAGAGAAACATGCCCGAAGTCTCGCTCAACTACGAAGAGATCAAATGGACCTATGAAACACTGGACCGCAGCAATGGCGGCGACACGTTCGACTTCAATTTCAAGAACGCCGGCAGCAAAGATGCCGAGGAAGGATTCGATCCGGAGTTTTCCGCAGACGGCGCGTCCGGTGACACGGATATTGCCATCGAAGAACTGACCATCGCTCATGAGCATATCGAACGTCCTCATGACGCCGACACTCCGTTTTTCGATGACTTTTTTGCGTGACCAGACTTTTGCAACGCCCGGGATTGCCGCTCGTTTTTGGCCCCGGGGCTATCTGATTGATACATTGCGATTTTTCAAAACTGAATTTTTTTAGGCTTGCCCGTTGGCCCATCCGGATAGCACCAGACATCGCGCGCACAGTCTGCCTTGTGCAAGGCAATAGCCGGCAAGGGCCCTTTGTAACTTAGGGTACGGACCCCTTAATGAAGTCAATTTGGTTTGGATCGTTTTGACCAACTGCGAGAAGTGAAAGCGCAGGAAATGTGGTGCATTTTCAAGCCTTTCGCGACGCTGCAGATGGCTGAAACGGCCAAATCCGAAGGACGGCAAAATGGCCTCACCTCGCAGCGTCACCGCGCTTGACCGGGCAAAAAGCCCGCTCTACTCACGCTTCCTCGCGAGATTTTGCCATTTCTGCCGCCAAATCGGCTTCATTTATGGGGCCGTACCCTAAGGGGACTCGCCAAGGTTCCCATCACGGCGCGGCTGTCCCGAACCCGGTTTCGGCACGGCCATGCGCGCCGAATGTCACACCCGGCACGTGCCGAAATCGTTTCAGTCCGGACTCATTTGAATGATATCCTTGCCCGTACCGACCGCGACACGGAGCGAGCATGCCGGCCCTCAGACTACCCCAGCCACTCAGGTTTCTCGAACGCCTGCGCGTGATGCAGGAAGAAGAAAGACAGCAGGCCCTTTCAAACCCCTTCCTGGCTCAGGCGCTCGAAAAGGAAAAGATGGAGGGGCACCGGCTGGCGATCATTGCCCGGACGGTCGCGCTGATCCTGATCGGGCTCCTGCTGCCCTTTCTGAATTTCAGCCCGAGCGTGCTCTTCTACGAAGCCACGCTGCTGATGTTCATCGCCCTTGGCTGGCTGCAACTGCGCCTTGCGAGTGTCGGGTACTCGAAGTCCGAGCTGTTGCTGATCTTTGCAGATATCGGCCTGCTGACACTCCTGTTCGTCACACCGAACCCCTTCCTGAGCCAGGAAGTGCCGACGGCCTTCATGTACCGGTTCGACAATTTCATCTACTTCTTCATTTTCCTTGCACTCGGGACGCTGGCCTATTCGTATCGGACTGTCTGGGCAATGGGCACCTGGATTGTCGTGCTCTGGCTGCTCGGTTCCGTCGGTGTTTCCTGGATAGGACACAAGATACCGGATTTGAGCACCGCTGCGGCGAGTGCATTTGCAGGATATCCCCTTATAGAAGACGAACTGGACCCGAACAGCGTTCAACCCGGGGTGCGCGTTCAGGAACTGGTTGTGATGCTGATCGTCGCCGCGATCCTCGCCATCAAGGGATGGCGCTCCAACCAGCTTTTGATGCGCCAGGCGAACATTGCCGCCGAGCGCGCGAACCTGTCGCGATACTTCCCCTCCAGCCTCGTCGATGTTCTGGCATCCACCGATCGCGATATCGGCGCGGTGCGCACGCAGGACGTCGCCGTCCTCTTCACCGACATCGTCGGCTTCACGAAATTTGCGGAAGACCATTCACCGGAGGAGGTGATGGAGCTGCTGCGTCACTATCATGCCTTCGTGGAGCGATCGATCTTCCAGAACGGCGGTACGCTCGACAAATACCTGGGCGACGGGGTCATGGCGACATTCGGCACACCGGAAACCGGCCCCGGCGATGCGGCCAACGCGCTCAAGGCAGCCATGCAGTTGATCGAGGAAACCGAAAGCTTCAACAAGGACCGCGAAGCGCACGGACAGGTCCCGGTCAACGTGTCGATCGGCGTTCACTTCGGGCCGGTGATCCTGGGCGATATCGGTCCGTCCCGCAGACTGGAGTTTGCCGTTGTCGGCGACACGGTCAACGTCGCGAGCAGGCTCGAAGCCTCGACCCGCGAACTCGGGTGCAAATGCGTCGTCAGCGAGGAACTGATGCGCCGGGCCGGGCTGAACGGGGACGCCAGCGAACCTGCAACCAGGTTCGCGCACCGAAAGCCGATCAAGCTCCGAGGACGGCAAAACGAAATCGATGTCTGGACGGTTTGACCCGAACCACGTGTGCCTTCGCTGACTCCACATCATTCACCTGCGCCCTAGGTTCAGGGGCAGGACCCATTGGTTTGGATGAGAGGCGCTGTCTCCTCAACGGCGGGGACACGCTACGGAACGGACGCGCCAATTGAATATTTTCGAGCAAACCGAGCCGATGAAGCTGGGACCGTATCTCTATCTCGCGGACGCGGATCTCCACCTTCTTTCGGTGTTCGATGACCTGAAATACGATCGCTCGGACGCCGACATGCTGTCACCGGCGATGCGCCGCCATGTGGTCCAGCGGCTCGAAAAACTCGGCTACAAGCAAACCTCCGGCACGATTGTGAAACATGCACAAACGGGCATCTGCGGATTGATGCCCAAGTTTCATGCGCTCGGAGCGTCGCCGTTCGACATCACGCGCTATGCGCCGAAGCAACCCCGGGACTTTTACATCCTGACACCGACACAAACGGCCTGTCAGTTCATCGATGCTTATTCCCTCGAAGAGGCCGTCGACCGCGTGAAGGCCCTGATCGAAAAACAGCCGGTCAATCTTCTGAGGCTGCAGGACTTTCTCGAACACAAGTCCGCGCACCGGGAGTTCCTGTCCGCCATCGGCCACCTGAAATACGTTCAGCGGATCGCTGTCCAATCCGATCCGCTGCGCAGCATGCGCGCTCTCAGGTGAACCGCCGGCAAGCGCGCCTTTCCGGTGTCAGCCCGGGCTCGGCAAGGGCGGTATCTGGCGCAGATAAAGAATGATCGCAGCGAGGTCTTCCGCCGTCATCCGGTCATAATAGCCATAGCCCATCGGCGGCAGCATCGGCTTTCCGTCGGGACGTTTGCCCGCCGTGATCATCTGCGCGAGGTCTTCATCGGAATAACCGGGAATTCCGTCTTCATGAGGCGTGATGTTCGGCGCGACAGAAACGCCCCAGGGACCGTGGAACTCAAACCCGCCCGCGCCGAGATGCGTCTTGAACATCGGCCCCTTTTCGCCAAAGGTCGTGTGGCATTCCACGCAATGCGCGACCGGCCCGGCAAGGTATTCGCCATATTCGACCGTGACACCCTGAGGGATCGAAGCAACCGTAT
This sequence comes from Roseibium sp. MMSF_3412, assembly GCF_030733265.1. GTDB lineage: Bacteria > Pseudomonadota > Alphaproteobacteria > Rhizobiales > Stappiaceae > Roseibium. Next base: position 19,801 of record NZ_JASHJI010000004.1, read on the forward strand.
CGATCGGAGGACCGTAGGCCGGTGGCAGCGGAAAGTTGTAGGTTGATTGCGGTGTCTGGTTATCACTGGCCGGCACCGTCCTTAGAAACATCACGATCGACATCAGGTCGTCATCGCTCAGGCCCCGGTAAAGACCAATCGGCATGGGTGGTCCGATGACGCTGCCGTCCGGACGGATGCCCTCGCGGATTGCTTTGGCAAGCTCTTGATCGCTCCAGCCGGCCACACGGCTGCCGGGGGTGATGTTTACCGCCCAGGCGTCCATCGCGTCGTTCTTTTCGACAAGAAATCCGCCAAGCTCGTTGGCCATGTCCGGACCGTTCGGGCCCTGGGGCGTGTGGCAGTTGCCGCATGCGGCCGGACCGCGCACAAGGTATTCGCCTCGCTCCAGGCTTGGCTCGGCATTAGCTGCTGCAGGCAGCAAAACCACCGCCACCACAAGTATTGGCTTTAACATTTTCTCCCCCCATTCGTTTTTTCGCTTCTTGTCGGCGAATTTTGCTTTCAACACCTCCTTCAAATCTGCTCACATATCACTTTGTCACAACTCGCCTCAAATGTATCTATAGGCAAAACTATCCATGTGCTTGATGGCAGGTTTTTTCAGGACAAATCTTCGACTAAATACTCGGCAGATCGCAGATATACGCGCCAATGCGTCGCGACACGACGCCTCATGTCGATGACAAGGAATCCCTGGCACGGAATTGAGCTGATGACCGATCCGTTTCGAAGAGATGCTGGCGCAATCGTCAGGCGCGTCAATCCGCCTTCAAGGGAAGATTGAACTCGGTGCTTGACTGCACATACCAGTTCCCCTCGCTGAAATCGAAAGTCGTCGTCGTGCGGCACCAAGATGCACCGCAGGGGGTCAGCATGATGAGAAGGTCGTGCTGCTGAAGCCCATACGCTCCCGCATTCTGCGGTTCGACCAGAATTGCGGAGTAGAAATGCGGCACGGTAACATACATGAACGTTACAGCCGATTTGCGTGCATCCTCACTTGCTGCACTCGCGTTCCTGTTTGACCCAAACGCGGATCCGAAAGTGACCCCGCATTCGCGCAGACGGCCGTCCTCGAAGAATATCACTTCCCAGGCCGGATGACCTCCGACGACGTCGCGCTCGCTATCTCCCGTTTTGGTGACAGCATACCTGGTTCCGTCCCAAATCTCGTTTTTCCAGCCCAACGCGAAGACATCTCCGCGTTCAATGAAGAAGCCTTTTGGTGCGGCCTCGACCAGCCCCTTTTCTCCCCGGTACAAGGCACCGCACAAATCTCGGGTCACTCTAAATATCCCCCAAAGTCCGGAGATGTCATTTTCCGGGTTCACAATTGAGAACAATCCGAGGAAACGGGCGTAGTCTCCCGTCCCAGCCGCACCCGGTTGGATACGCGCATCCTGAGGCAGCAAACCGGGTTCTCCAAACCCAGGCGCACCCTCGATATCGGTCCCCAACACGAAGCTGGACTCAGCCAGCGCTGCTATTGATGATGCGGAGAGGACCGCGGCAAGCAGAGCCGACACCACGAAACGTCCGACGAGCCCGCCTTTCCGGCAAGATCCGGTTGTTTGCAGCGCTTTGGACCTGTTCGACATTGCAGCCTCCTTTCGTTACGGAAACCATAGCGCAACACTCACCCTCGCATCAATTCGAGCAACCGACCGAACGCCTTCAATGAGGTTTTGGAACTCACTTAGCGCGAAAACCGCGCCGGTAGTCGGTCGGGGAGACGTTGAGCGTGCGCATGAAAGCCCGGCGCATGCGTTCCTCGTCGTTGAACCCGCAATGCGCCGCGACCTGCTTGATGGTTTTTTCGCTTGTTCCAAGAAGGTCCTGGGCCACCTCAATTCGAATGGCTTCGACCGCTTTCGCCGGCGTCAGACCCATCTGCCCGGTGTACAACCTGGCGAAATTGCGGGCGCTCATGTTCACCTGCGCGGCAAGTTCCTCAACCCTCAGATCCCGGCCCAGGTTTTCCGCGATCCAATGGTGAAGGTGTTCGAACCGTCCGGTTGAATCCAACAGCTGGCGGCGCAGGACCGGGCTGAATTGCGACTGGCCACCGGCGCGGGCCATGTGCGTGACCATAGACCTTGCGACCCGAAGCGCCGAACGACGGCCCAGGTCTTCCGCGACAACGGCGAGGGCCATATCAATGCCGGCTGTTATGCCGGCGGAGGTCCAGACATTGCCATCCTGAATGTAGATCGGGTCGACCTCCACCGTCACCTCGGGAAAGCACGATTCCAGCGTCTTGCAATCGTCCCAGTGCGTGACCGCTCTTCGGCCGTTGAGCAGCCCTGCGGCGGCAAGAACCAGCGCACCGGAACAGACCGAGCAGACCCTTTTCGCCCCTGCTGCCAGCGCATTGACCGTTTCGAGCATGCGTGCGTCATTCATGACCGTGTTGGCGCCGTCACCCCCGACAACAATCAGCGTGTGGATCTGCTTGCTCAGGTAGTGCGATGCGGGTTCGCTCGGGATCGAAACCACCGTGTTGGTGTCGATCATCCCGCCGCCAAGCGATGTGACCGCACACGCATAGCCGTTTATCTTTGTTTCCGGATCGCGTGCGTGACTGAAGACCTGCAAGGGTCCGACAAGATCGAGCAATACGATGTCCGGATAAACGACGAACACCACCTGTCTGGTCTTGTCTGCAGGTTCGGCAACTTTGGCAGAAAAAGAGGTCATCTTGTCATTCATGCCATGACGCGCGTTGCTAGTCTAGGTTCCGGACCCACTCCCTAGGATCAAGGAGACCTCACATGCTGATGCTCAAGCCGAATTGCGAGTGCTGCGACAAGGACCTTCCTCCGGCGGCGACGGACGCCCGGATATGCACATTCGAATGCACTTTCTGCGCCGATTGCGCCGAAAACCGCTTCGACAACATCTGCCCCAACTGCGGCGGCAATTTTGTTGAGCGGCCGGTGCGGCCCGAAAGACACCTTGTGAAAAATCCGGCTTCGACCAAGCGGTTCACCAAGGCGCATCCGCAATGCGCGGATCTGCACGCCTGAAGGAAATCCGTGTCATGCGCGACCCGACCCACATCCTGAACTGGAGGCGGCTTACCGGCAGGATCACGACATCCGGACAACCGAGCGAGGCGGAACTGGCCGAGATCAGATCCCTTGGCGTGACCCATGTCGTCAATCTAGGTCCTCATCACAACAAGGGCGCCCTGGAAGACGAACCGGAAACCGTCGCCGGCCTTGGAATGCAATACGTCTACATTCCGGTTGAGTTCGACTGTCCCACCGATGCCGACTTCGACGCGTTCCGGCGAACGCTCGAAGGATTGAAGGACACTTCAATCCACGTGCACTGCATCTACAATGCGCGGGTCAGCGCCTTCTTTTATCGCTATGCCAGGACCGGGCATGTCCTGCCGGAAACCGAAGCCTTTGAGAACATGGACGGCATCTGGAGGCCCGGTGCCGACTGGGCCGAATTTATCGGCAACCCGGATGCTTCCGATCAGCCCAACCGGTATGCGGGCGAAGACTACTGAGTTGAAGGTGACGCGATTGCAATTCAAGATTTGCAACAAAATTACTGTACTTCTGCCGAATGCCGCGCAAACATCTATTTGACATTAAATGCATTGATAGAAATAACGATGCTCCGGACCCAATTTCCGTTTAATCACCTGCCCTTTCACAAATTTATTTTTATCTAACCTCGTTGCTTTACACTCAAATACTGAGTTGTGAGGCGGAATGGAATTCAAGGCGCTTAAGAATAACTTCATGGACTTGATGGGTGACGCGGTCGCAGTCGGGCAACTGCTGCCGGGTGCGTCGACTGTCCATCTTGTTCATGTCAACCGCGCCTTTTCAGACCTCTTCGGATACCGGCCGGAGGATGTTCTCGGCCGCGACATGGCCTGTCTTTTCGACGAGACCCGCTCGCGCACAAGCGGCGGCCCGGATCTCCAAGAAGTCGTTGAACAGGGCAAGGCACATGTTGTGGAAGACGACTGTCTTCGCTCCGACGGAAGCCGTGTCCGGGTGAGCATTTCGTTTGTCGCAGCCGAGAATACCGAAGACGGTGGCCAGTTTCTGTGCGCGACCTTCCGGCAGACCGGCGAACGCGCGCAAGCGGACGGGGCGCTCTCCGAAAGCGACCGCCTCAGGGCCGCACTGAACGCCTTCCCCGACCCGGTCGCCCTTTATGACAAAGACAAGCGGCTCCGTTTCTGGAACAAGGCCTTTGCCGGTTCGTTGTCGGAAACCCCGGCAGACATAAGGGCCGGTATGAGCCTTGAGGAGCTGTTGCGGATCGGACTGGAAAACGGCCGATTTGCCGAGGCGCAGGGCCAGGAAGAAGCCTGGCTGCAGAAACAGATCCTCTTTGCCGAAACCGCAGAACCTGCATCCGACCTTGAACTGGCGGGCGATATTCACCAACGGGTGCTGCGCAGCCGGACCGCGAATGGAGACCTCCTGGTCGTTCGTTTCGACACGACGAAGATCTCGCAGGAGCGAAAGGCGTCGGACCGCACGCACACACGGCTGGTTGCGGCGCTGAATGCCTATCCGGATCCGATCGTCATCTACGACAAGGACCTGAATCTCGTCCGCTGGAATGACGGCTATGCCGCATCCGTTACGGACAATCCGGACGACCTGAACGAGGGCATGCATCTTCGGGATGTCCTGCGCCTTGCGGTCGAGCACGGACGCTATCCGGAGGCTGTCGGGCAGGAAGACGCCTGGGTGGATGGCATCATGACACCCGAGAATTTGGGCAGCGGTTGGGAAGACGTCGAACTGGACGGCGACGTTCATCACCGGCTGTTGCGGTCGAGATCCTCGAATGGCGACTACGTCGTTATCCGGCTAAACTCAACGGAATTCGTGCGGCAAAAGCGCACCGCCGAGGCGGCACAGGCCCGATTGCTGGCTGCCCTGAATGCCTATCCCGCGCCCTTTGTCATCTATGATTCAGACGATTGTCTTGTTGTCTGCAACGACGCCTATCGCGCCTCCATGACCAACGATCCGGACGAGCTGAAAGCAGGCATGCACAGAACACTCGTGGCGCGGATCGCCATCGCGGCCGGCAAGATTGCCAATGCGCTCGGCCGCGAAGAAGAGTGGATGTCCAACGATCACCAGGATGTCGATGTCGCCAAGCCGGTACAGGACCTCGAACTTCCCGGAGACGTTCATCACCGGCTTCTGCGAACGCGCGTCGAAAACGGCGATCTGGTCATGCTCCGCATCGACACAACCGAACTGGTGCGCCAGCGCCGGGCCCTGGAGGAGACCCAGGATCGCCTGTTCGCGGCAATCAACGCTTACCCGGATCCTTTTGCGATCTACGATGAAAACCACAAACTGGTCATCTGGAACCCGGCCTATGCGGTGTCAATGTCAGACGATCCCGGCGAGATCAGCGCGGGTGCCAGTCTGAAAGACCTTCTTGTCAAAGCCGCGGAATGCGGCCGTATCCCCGCCGCCATCGGGCGCGAAACGGAATGGGTGGAAACGTACTACACACCGGATGTTCTTGAGCCCGGTGTCGAGGATTTCGAGTTTTCAGACGATCAGCACCACCGCATGGTGCGCTCACGCACCGAAAAGGGCGAATATGTCGTCCTGCGCCTGAACATCACGGAGGTCGTTCGCCAGCGCCGGGCCCTGGAACAATATTCCGCGCGACTGGAGAAGGCGAACCAGGAGATTACCTACAAGGCGCTTCACGACGACCTGACGGGCCTCGGCAACCGGCGCTATCTCACCCAGAAATTTGAGGATTTCGTTCGGCGGCGGGACCAAGCGGGCGGCGAGATCGCTGCCCTGCACATCGATCTGGACCGTTTCAAGCAGATCAACGACACGATGGGACATGCTGCCGGCGACGAGGTGCTGCTGGACATCTCACGGCGCATTCTTGCCAGGGTCGAGGCCGAAGATGTCGTCGCCCGCATCGGCGGCGATGAATTCGTGGTGCTGCTTTACGTCACCGGCGATGCCGGCCGGCCCGAACAGCTTGCCAATGTGCTGCTTGAGGACCTTGCGCGCCCGATGCGATATGAGGGAAAGATCTGCCGTTTCGGTGCCTCGATCGGCCTCGCGCGGACACCGCTTGCGGATGTCGACCAGCTCCTGACGAATTCCGACGTCGCGCTCTACAAGGCCAAGCGGCGCGGGCGGGGTCAACTCGGTATCTTCGATCGCGCTGACCTTGCAGAGGTGCAGCGCACGAAGGAAATTGCCGACGATCTGCTGCGCGCGATCGAAAACGATGAATTCGTGCCTTTCTATCAGCCCCAGGTGAATGCGGTGACACGGCAGGTCGTCGGGATCGAGGCGCTGGCGCGCTGGCATCACCCGGAAAAGGGCATCCTGACGCCCGCTGCCTTTCTCTCGGTCGCAACGGACCTGCATGTTGCAGCCGACATCGACCGGATGATCTTTGAACGTGCGGTGCAGGAATGCCAGCAGGCCTTCGGCGCCTACGGCGAACCGCTGTCGCTGTCGTTCAACGTGAGTGAAAACCGGATCAACGACAGCGAAATAAAGGCCATCCGCGATTGCGTGAACGCTTATTCCGGCCAGATCAGCTTCGAGCTTCTGGAGACCATCTTTCTTGAAGAGCAGGACGATGACTTTCTGGCCCGCCTCCGCGACTTGCGTGACCTGGGGGTCGGCATCGAGGTTGACGATTTCGGCAGTGGCCGCGCCTCGGTCGTCGCGCTGCAGCGGATCAATCCGGACCGCCTGAAAATCGACCGGCGGCTCGTTTCGCTGGTTGCAGAAGGCAGCGGCGGGCTGCGCCTTCTGCGTTCGATCATCGAAATCGGCCAGGCGCTTGAGCTGGGCGTGACCGCCGAGGGGGTGGAGACACGCGAACAGGCCGAGATCCTGACCCGGCTCGGCTGCGACAGGTTGCAAGGCTATTACTTTGCCAGACCCATGGCATTTTCAGATCTGCTGAATTTCCTGGATACGCCCGACAGTCTGGTCCGGGGGGCGTAGGCGGGATCAACCGTGTCTGTTCCACCGCAATATGTGCGGGCTCAACTTCTCCTGCGCTGTGCAAGGCGCTCCCGGTTGAGCGTATAGATGCCGGTGGCAACGATGATGAGAGCGCCAAGCCAGGTCCAGCCATCCGGAAACTGTCCGAAGACGACGAAGCCGTAGAAGGTGCCCCAGATCAGCAGCGTATATTGCAGTGGGGCGACAACGACCGCCTGGGCGGCATCCAGTGCCAGAATGACAAGCGTTTCCCCAGCTGCGGCGAGAACCGCCATGGCGACAAGAAGGAGGATCTCTGTTGTTGACCCCGGTGTCTCCCAGACAAAGAGCATTGGTCCGGTCAACAAGATGCAGGATACGATCGCGGTATAGGCCACCGTTGTTCCGGCGCTGTCACCACCGGCGAGAATGCGCGACAGGATCTGGCGGAGCGCGAAGGCTCCGGCCGCAATCACCAGCAGGCCCGCCGCCGGATGCAAGGCGCCGAAGCCGGGACGGATCACGATCAGCGTGCCGATGAACCCGATGATGACTGCAGTCCAGCGGCGGATGCCAACCGGTTCGCGCAGGATGAGCGCCCCCATCACCGTGACCATGAACGGCGCGACGAAGGTGATGGCGACCGCATCCGCCAGCGGAACGAACTTGACGCCGATGATAAAAAGCGTCGCGGAAACAGCGGCGAGCGCGCCGCGCCCGATCTGCAAGGCCGGATTGGCGGAAACGAGAACGGACCGGCCTTTCAGGCTAATGAGTACAACGACGCCGAGCAGCAGACCCAGCTGGCGGCACCAGACAATCTGGAAGGGATGGATCGTGTCGGTCAGGAATTTCGCCATGGTGTCGACGGCGGAAAACATGAACATGCCGAGCGCCATGAGCGCGATCCCGCGCATTGTGTTGAAATGCCCCGAGCTGGACGGATCTTGGTTGGGTGGGCTGACGATCTTGCATCTCCATTGACCGGTCCGATCAATGGGGCCGTGAGAAAGTGTTATCCGGCGAAGCGGCCCGCGTCCACGACAAGTTCGAAAAATCGCGGAACGCTGAGCTTCGTCATGTTTCCGGATGTCCTGGAAACTGACGTGCACTGTCGCAGATTTCGTACCAGGCCGGCTTTTCGGCAACGAATTCGTGAAAGGCGTTCCGGACCTGCGGGTCCTCGTCGAAACAATGCGCATTGACGGGAAAGGAGGCTTCATCCGACAGGGGTTCGCCGAGCGCCGTCCCGCAAAGCCTGCAAAAGGAGCGAACATAAGTGTAGGGCGCTACGGGTTGGTAACACGCAATATCCGCTTCCCCGCTCACAAGTTCAAACTGCTCCCGCTTCACGAAGACAAAAGGGGTTGCACCCAGTTTCCGGCACCGGGAACAGTGGCAGGTTCCCATCATGCCCGGCTTGCCTTTCACGGTGAACCGCACGGCGCCGCAACAACAGCTGCCCGAAATCTTCCGGTCCGCATTCGCCATTCGTATCTCCTTTCCTGTTCCGCGGATCTTGATTTAGCAACACCATGCTGACAGCGTAGTGTCAGCATGGTGTCAGCATTTAAAAGAGGCGTGACATGAGACGCGGCGACCGGCTGTTCGAAGTGATCGAGATCCTGCGACGGGCACGCAGACCCGTCCCGGCCTCGGCGATCGCGGCGGAACTGGAAGTGTGCAAACGAACGGTCTACCGGGACGTGGCCGCACTGATGGCGCAAGGGGTTCCGATCCGCGGTGAGGCCGGGGTCGGATATGTGCTGGAAGCGGGATTTCACATGCCGCCCCTGATGCTCACGGCAGACGAAATCGAAGCGGCTGTTCTCGGAGCCCAATGGGTGCAGACCCGCGGCGAACCGGACATGCGGCGCGCGGCGGCAAGTCTTGTCGCCAAGATCGAGGCGATCGCGCCGGAGGACCTGCACAGCTTCTTCGCGCAGCCGGTGACCGGCGTTGCCCCTGTAGACACGCCGCAGGAGGTGCTTTCCTCCTCCGACATCCGTGCCGCGATCCGGCGGCAGAAGAAGATCCGGCTGGAATACCGGGACGACAGGGGAAGCATGACGGAGCGGATTGTCTGGCCCGTTCTGCTCGGATACAGGGATCAGGGCAGGATCCTGGCTGCGTGGTGCGAACTGCGAAGCGGGTTCCGGTACTTCCGTACGGAGCGGATCACGTATGCGCAGATATTGGAAGACCGCGTCCCCAAACGCCTGCCTCAGCTCCGCGCCGACTGGGACCGCGCCATGGCGGCGGAGCGTGAGCGATATGCCAGATCCGGCCCATAGTCAGCGCTTGTTTTTCGACGGTCTCTGAAAATGTCTTCCTTTACTTCTGTCTGGAGTTTGCCCATTTCGTCAGCCAATCATCGCGTTACTGCAGTTTTCAATTGTGATCTTCAATTCGGAAACCTATAGCTGAACCACTCCAATTCGTCTTTGCACAGGATGTGACATGTTCGGCTTATTCTCCAGCAAGAAAAACATCGTCGAAGCCGAACAGGAGCAGTGGCTCCTGACTCAATCAGCATGGCTGGATGCTCACGTTGGCTTCCCGAACACGCCAGTCCCGCTCGTAACACCGACAGACGGGTTCTTTACGCGCCCCCCATCCGATGGTCATAAGCGCGCTCAGCATGTCTTTCATGAAGTAAAGCAACTGATGGGAATGCAGGACTGGGACTGCATATTGCGCGAGCAGGAAGAAGACATAGACCCGCACGTGGATGAATTGCTCGTGGTGCAGAATTTTCCGCAGTCACCACTCGGTACATTTCGCGTTGAGAGTGCTGAAGAATTCAGAATCGTCATTACATACAATCCAGCCAACCTTTCAAATACGCATGCGCTGATTGCAACCTTCGCCCATGAGCTCAGCCACTATCTACTGGCATGTTGTGACGCGGAACGGACCTGCGACATCGCGGAAGAAGAATTCCTGACCGATCTGCTGGCGATCAAGTGCGGATTCGGGTTGTTCCTGGCCAACGCAAAATTCAACTTCAACCAATTCAACGACGGCTTGACGCAGGGATGGCGTTCGTCGTCATCGGGCTATTTGACGGAACACGAGATCATTTTCGCGCTGATGGTGTTTCTGCATCAAAACGGTCATGACGTCGAAGGGGCCAAGCCCTATCTCAAATCGCATCTTTATTCATTGCTGAAATCCGCCGACAGGGGCTATCGACGTAAGTGATGTGCCCCGCCGGTCAGGGCGAGGCACTTATGGGCTATCCCCGCAATCGATGATGCAGGATGATCGGAACGGCGAGTTCTTCCTCGTCGGCAAGGTGCCGTTCAAGGAAAGCTTCGATTGTTCCGGCGAGACCGTGCAGACGGCCTGCCTCTTCCCGCGCCTGGGGCTCGTCGAGATGGATCAGCTTGATCGACCGGTTGGCGGTCTCGGTAAACCGGTCCAGTACGCGGTCCAGCTCCTGGTGATCCTTTTCCAAAATCTCCAGTCCGGCATCAAAGCGCGGGTCGGCTGCCGACAACTCCGGGAAGTAACTTTTGTCTTCCCAGTTGTGATGTCCGTGGAGATTGGCCACCAGCGCATTTCCGTAATAGGACAGCCGCCCCGCGAAATCGTCCGGCTCCCTGGACTTGTCCAGGTAGAGTTCGGTTTCGGAGCGCACGAGTTCGCCGAGCCGGCGGAACATCTGATGCGCGCCGAGCCAGTGTTTCGTTTTTTCCTTGAAGCCCGGATGCGCGTCCCAGCTGTCCCGGGGGTAGTCGTCCAGCAGGATGCGCATGGTTGCGGGCATGTCTTGTGTGCGGATGTCGAATGCGTGTGTCATCGCCATCTCCTTTCGTGCCCTATATCGGAGCGACGTCAGGCAAGTTCCATATCCACACCTGCATTGCCGTTATGCATCAACTGGTTAGCAATAGGCCGCCTGCCAAAAGGCAGCTCTTATTCCCCTGCCATCGGCCTGACCGATGCAACATCCCGTACCTTTGGCCGGCGCTTTTTCGTCACGAGGAAAATCGCGATCATGATGACCCCGAGAGCCGCGACCTGATGGAGGGCGAGGGATACGGCAAGCACTGTCGCGCCGATAAGTGCGCCTCCAACCGGCACGGCGAAATTGACCTGCGACATCCTCGTGGCCCCAAGTCTTGGAACAAGCTGGAAGTAGATCAGTGTCGCCAGGGCGGTGGAGAAAAGTCCCAGATAAACAACAATACCGAGCGAGGCTGCGCTTGTGTCAATGGCACCAGCCGAGCCGGACAGGGCCGCCATCAGCGTCATCGCCATGGCCGCGAAGATCGTTGATCCGGCCGCCATTTCAAGCGGTGGCCGTTTGACAAAACGCCTGACATAGATCGTCGTGACGCCGTAGCACAGGGCCGCAGCCAGTATCGACAATTGCGCCGTCAGATCACCGCCCAGGTCCTTCAGGGCTTCCGGCCCGACGAGCAGCGTCACCCCGGCGATACCGAAAACCAGGCCAAGCACAATCCGCGGCGTGAGATACTCATCGGAAAAGACAAAGGACGCCATGAAGACGGTCGTCACGGGAGCGATGCCCATCAATATGGACGCCAGGGCGCTGTCGACCGTCTGTTCACCGTAGGATATCAGCAGGAACGGGATCGCACTGCCGAGCAATCCGCTGACCGCGTAGTGTTTCCAGTCCCCCAGGCGGCCGGACAGGGTCATCCGGCGCAACTTCAGAACGGCAAACAGGGCCAGTGCACCGATCACAAGTCTTCCGGCAACCAGAACAACCGGATCGAGCGTCTGAACGCCGACCTTGATGGCGGTGTAGGAGGTGCTCCACAGCAAGGCGAGGACCAGCCACAGGGCAATATCGGCGGGACTTGCTGCATCTTTCATATCGACCATTCCTCTGCTACGATATTAGTAGCATACATTGCTACGTTTTTAGTAGCAAGTGAAATGGAGACCGCATGACGGAAAAAAGGGCGACACCGAAACTGCCAAAACCGGGCGTGCCGGTGCGCGGGTCAAAGTCCGGACAGCCCATCATGGTGCTTTTCGACCTGATCGGCCGCCGCTGGTCGATGGGTGTTTTGTGGAACCTAAGCGACGGGAACCGGACATTCCGCGACCTTCAGGAAAGATGCGGATCGGCATCGCCCAGTGTGCTCAACACACGTTTGAAGGAATTGCGCGCCGCCGGGCTTATCTATAATGCCGACAACGGCTACGCCCTTACCGAAGATGGGCGGCAACTTTTCGACAGGCTCGAACCGCTTGGCGACTGGGCCATGGACTGGGTGGAAAAGCTGCGCTGACAAAAGCGCAGCCCTTTGAGCAGACACCAGCCGCCTACAGGAAATCGACCTTGCCCGTCGCGATGTCGTAGACGGCGGGCACAGAGACAAGCTTTCCGGCTTCCTTCAGTTCGGAAAGAACCGGTCCGGATCGCGACGCCTTGTCCGCGTTCAACCGGGCATTCTGTTCGATGGCCGCTGACAGAAGGTCGGCCGGCTTTTCAGGTATGACGTCATAAACAGCCGGTCGGATCGCCTCGACCAGACTGGGCAGATGCCCAGGCGGCAAGGTCCTGTCTTCGATGGACTGGATCGTCGCGTCCACAGCGCCGCATGCCGTGTGACCGAGGACAACAATGACCTGAACCCCCAGCGCAGCGGCTCCGAACTCCAGGCTTGCAAGCCCGTCTTCGTTGATGAAGTTGCCCGCAACGCGGACCACAAAAATGTCGCCAAGGCCCTGGTCGAAGATGATCTCGGGCGCGACCCGGGAATCGGAACAGGCAACCACAGCGGCAAAGGGTTTCTGCCTGGCGGCGCGCTTGGCCCTGTCCACGGAATGATCCGTGTTGATCGGTGTATTGGCAACATAGCGGGCGTTGCCTTCCTTCAGAAGTCTTAGCGCTTCTCCGGGCGAGGCAGGCCGCGCGGTATCGGCGGAACCGGACGCGGTCTGTGCAAGCGCTGCCGAAGACAGCGCCAGGCCCGCACCAGCCAGACCGCCGCCGATAAGGTGACGGCGGCTTAAGCTGCTGATTTCCCGGCTCTCTTTCATGCTCAACTCCCTTCGTCATCAAACCAATTTCTTAAAAGTACTCTTCAGATCCACTTCTGATGTTGTGTTGCCGCTGCCCGCAAGCAAATGAATTCCCGGTAACACTCTTCTCTCAGGCCGTTCATGCCAACACCGGCACGCTTGAAGCCACTTGACCTTTCGCTTCAGATCTCCCTGGTCAAATCGGCGATTTGACCGCGAAACCAGATGTGCGAAGGATCGTTCTGCCGGCGGGGGTGCCAAAGCATGTCGACCTTGAAGCCGTTTACGTCGAACGGCAGATCCCGGCAGGCAACGCTGTCGCGATAAAGAACCGCAAGCCTGCGGGGTACCACGCACAGAGCATCAGAACCGGCAACCAGACCTGGCGCAAGCAGGAAGCTGGGCAAAGAAACCGCGACATGACGCTTCATCCCGAGATCGGCGAGCGCCCGATCCGTGGCACCAATGAAACCACCGCCTTCAGGTGATATCAGGATGTGTCGCTGTGCGCAGAAGGCCTCCAGCGTCAGCTCCGCGTCCTCAAGCGGATGACCCCGGCGCATGATCACGCAGAAGCTCTCCGTCATCGCCGACCGGCTCATCGCATCGGCGATCTCCATTCCCGTGACCAGCGCCAGATCGGCAACCTCCCCTTCCAGGGTCTCCCACATTGACCTCGGCTCAAAGGGCAAAAAGGCGAGGCGTGCGCCCGGAGCAGCAGCCCTTGTCTGCTCGTCCAACCGTGTTGCAAGGACCAGATGCACATAATCGGTCGCAATCACTTTGAAGGTCTTCCGCGTTTGTGCGGGATCAAAGGCCTCGTTTTCGCGAACAAGCGCATCAAGGTTCTGCAGGTGACGGCGCAGATCGGCTTGAAGCGCCCGGGCGCGGCTGGTCGCGACCAGCCTGCGGCCGGACGCGATCAGAAGCGGATCATTGAAAAGGTTTCGCAACCGCTTGAGCTGCGCCGACATGGCCGGCTGGCTGATCCCGAGCAGATTGGCCGCTCTTGAGACGCTTTCATGCTCCAGAAGCGCATCCAGCGCGACCAGCAGCCCGAGATCTCCCTGCTTTATATCCATTCAAATTATACGATCCATATGAAATTGAAATTTTAATTATGACTAGCGAAGCGCCAAATACAAGCCATCACGAACAAAGGACACGGTCATGAAAATCGGCATCATCGGATCAGGCGGCATGGCAAAAGCGCTTGCCGGCAAGTGGGCAGGCAAGCATGAGGTCATGCTCTCCGGCAGAAACCGGGAAAAGGCAAACGCGGTCGCGGCGGAAGTCGGCGCAGGCGCCGGGTCAGCGCAAGAAGCGGCAGCCTTCGGCGACGTCGTGGTTCTCGCCACCCGCTGGGAAGACACGTTCAGCGGTATTGACAGCGCGGGCGGCCCAACGGCGTTCGCGGGCAAGGTCGTCATCGACATCAACAACCCCGTCAGTATCGAGACGTTCCTCACGACACGCGACGATGGCCGGTCGCTGACCGAGGCCATTGCGGCGCATCTTCCAGGTGCACATGTCGGCAAGGCCTTCAACATGGCGCAGGTCGCGGTCTGGGAAGACAGTGACATGACATATGACGGACGCCAGATGGTCACGCTCTATACGGCGGACGCGGAAGCGGACGAGGTGATCGCCCAGCTGATCCGGGATGTCGGTGCCGATCCGTTGCGTCTTGGCGGCAATGAACAGGCCTATCAGCTTGAAGCCGCGGCGGCGATCGTCATCAAGTTCCTGTTTGCCGGCCGCGATCCACAAACGATCTTCAACTTCATCCAGCCCGAAATCAGGGCCGTTCGCTAGGGTCAGGACCCGTTAATTCGGATGAATTGGTAGAGATGAATTTGTTCGGACACGGCGCGGATCGGAGCAAACGGCTTCGTGCCGCGTGTCCCCTACCGGTTCGCCGAAGCGGTTTCCGGGCGTCCTATCCGGGACCGCACATGTCGGCTCCAGGCATTGGCATCGGGAAACTCCCAGGGCGGCTTCACGGCCGGGCCCAGTTTCTGCCGTTCAATGAGTTCCTCTTCACCGACGTCGTTTTCGATGACGCCGAGTTCCTGGAGCAGGCCGACCGATGCGCCTGGCACCCACCTCCGCATGTCGTACCAGGGCACGGCAGCCTGAACCTGGGGGCTCAGCTTGATCAGCGTGGTAAAGCAGCTTTCGGAGACGGTCGAATAGAACTGCGGACGGTCGTGCAGCTCCGCGACAAATTCCAGAAGTCCTCTGAGATAGGCCCTGATCTCGGCGGTCGTGCCCTGGATGTCGAAAAAATAGAGGTCGTTGGGCGGAACATGCGCCAGGCGTTTCCACAAAAGATCGCGCTCGGTTCCCACGACGGGATAGAGTTGGTCGTGCCTGAAAAACCCGGCAAGCGCGTCGAATTTTTCCCAATTCGTCCGCCGCGCTTCAAATGAAACGGCCAGATGATCGCCGTTGTGAAAGGCAAAGGTCATCATGACATGCACCGTTGCGGCGGATGTGCCGAATGGCTGATAGACCAACTGGGCACCGGTGAGTTCGCCGAGGTTGAAGGTGTGGGTCGTCCATCTGGGCTGTGCCGGCGCGCCGACCGGGTGGATGGCATCGCGGAAATTGACGATCTCGACGACATCGCCGGAAAAATTCGCATCGACGATGCGTTCATGCAGCGGCACGAACTGCCGTGGCAGAACCTGTTTCTGGGAATAGGCGACGAAGAAGACAGCGATTGAAGCAAGCGCAACAATGCGCCGGACCCATCTCCCGTTACCGGGCAGGAACCACAGGACAGCGACCGCGGGGATGGTCGTGACAGCGAGTGCGAGACGCAGCCAGTCCGGCCAGCCCAGCCAGTAATAGCTGGCCAACGCCATGAACACTGAAATCAACAGGACCAACATTCCAGCGACTGTTCCTGTCGCGGCAAGAAAGACGCGTTTCATCCGAAGCCCCCCGGCTCGCCGCAATTCACAGGGAATGTGAAGCAGCGGCCGCAGGTCATCACAGGCTCAGGAACCACTGAATGATGAACGCGTTGGCAAGATCCACAAAGAAAGCGGAAATCAGCGGCAGCACGATGAAGGCGAGCGGCGACGGCCCGTAGCGCTGGGTCACGGCCTTCATGTTGGCGATTGCTGTCGGTGTCGCGCCGAGGGCAAAGCCGGCGAAGCCGGCCGACAGGACCGCAGCAAAATAATTCCGGCCCATCACCTTGAAGACGACAAAGACGATAAAGACTGTTGCCGCGACGGCCTGCAGCACCATTGTCGCGGCCAGAACACCCGCGCTGCCGGCGAGGGTCCAGAGTTCCATGCTCATCAGCGACATGGACAGGAACACGGACAGGCTGAACTCGTTGATCAGGTCCAGCGACTGCGTGACGGCCGGGGATTTCGACCTTCTGAAAATCATCGGCACGACGTTGGACAACACGATGCCGGTGATCAGGCATGGAACGAACAGCGGCAGCTTCAGGCCTGCCGCCAGCAGGCTTTCATGCGCGGAATACCCGATCACGATCGCAACATGTATCCAGAGAATGCACCGCATGATCTCGACATGATTGATCGGTGCGCGGGTTTCATCTGTCGCTGCCGCTTCATGGGTTTCGACCCCATCGGTATTGTCCGTTGCCGACAGGCTGTTCTTCGTGATCAGATACTTGGCGATCGGACCGCCGAGGATACTCGCAAGGATCAATCCGACAGTCGCCGAGGCAATGCCGAGTTCGGCCGCGCCGGTGACACCATATTGCGAGGCAATCGTCGGACCCCAGGCGATCGCGGTTCCGTGGCCGCCGATCAGGGACGCCGTGCCGAGCAGAACACCGGCCTGCGAGGGCAGTCCGAACAGCAACGCGCCAAGAGCACCAACACCATTCTGAACGATCATGAAGACCAGCGTAAGACCAAGCATGATGGCAAGAACCGGTCCGCCGCGCGTCAGGTCCGACACGCGCGCATTGAGACCCACCGTGGTGAAAAAATAGACCAGAAGGAAATCGCGGACCGACAGGTCATACTCGATCGTCCGGCCCGTCGCGACGACGACAAGAAGCGCGCAAAAGGCTGCGGCGAGACCGCCGCTAACGGGCTCGGGTATGCTGTAGGCCGACAGGATGGAAAAGCGTTTCGTGAGGCGCGCGCCAATGAAATAAACGACGATGCCGAGGGTGAAAGCAGCAAAACTGTCAATCAGTATCGGATCGGTTGCGGCTGCAGGCTCCATGACATTCCCCACTTCTGACAGTCAGCTTCGCCAGATGCCCATCCGGTCCTGCTTCACCTCCGGGGAACCTTATCTCATATCTTCGCGCAGTTGCACGGTCGTAAAATTCATTATGCCCGATCAGGAACATGCGGCTTTCTCAAAACCTTTCAGCAGCTTCCAGAGCGCCTTCCAAAAAGCCTCCGTTCTCCGGTGCCGTCTCCGTACCGGCAAGGAAAACCCGGCCTGACCAGGGTAGGCCGGCGAAATCCAGCCCGCGGTACCGGGGATGTCCCGACAGATCCGGCGTATCAAGATCGGTCGCCGTGAAAGGGTTGTTCGCCCAGTTTTCTAAAAGGACATGCGTTGGAGCGCCCAGCCCCGGGCCGAAGAGAGTTGCTAGCTGGCGCGTGGCATCCTCGATGAGCCGGGTTTCATCGCAGCCCCTGCCTGCGCGGCCAGGCGCGACGAACCCGAACAGGGCGGCCCCGTGCGCAGCCTCGGGATCAGGGGATGCATCGTGGATCTCGAAAAGCGGGCCGAGATGACTGATCGCATCACCGGAAAAGCCCGCCTCGCGCCAATAGGCACGCTCAAAGACCGCGACGAGCTTGGCGTGTCCCGCCATCCAGGTCGGAACGGACTTCAGGCCGTGGAGGAGTGTCTCAGGGAGTGCAGGCAGAAACTCGATTGTGCTCGCGACGACACGGGGTGGCAACGCCAGGATGACCCGGGTTGCCTCGATCGTAAATGCGTCTCCGCCGATCAACCCTGTCAGGCGCACGCCGGATTCAGAGGATTCGATCCTGTTGACCACATGCCCGAGACGCAGAACACCTTGCGGCAGAGCATGCGCCAGGCCATCCGCAACCCGCGCGAGACCGCCTTCGACACGCAGGGCCTCGCCCATGGTGGCAAAGTCGAGATCACGCCGGATCGAACCGTTCTGATCCTGAAACACCAGCTTGCCCGCCGCGTGCTGCCGCATCAGCGGAAGGCCGAGTTCGCTGATCAGGCGCAGCATTCTCGTGTTATGGGGCCAGATCCAGGCCGGGCCGAGATCATAGCCCGTCCCCCCTTCCAGGTCTGCGGAACGGGACAGAATGCGCCCGCCGATCCTGTCTCTCGCCTCGAGAAGCGCGACACTCTCACCTTTCGCCGCCAGGTTCCTGGCGACCGCGAGGCCGCTCAATCCCGCTCCGACTATGACGCTGTCGAACCGCATGCCGGTCACCCTTGAACGCTCACCGGTTGCCGGGTGCGGAGACGTGGCGAAGATGTCCGCGTTTCACCCACAGACGCGCACCGTCGGCACCTGCTTTCAGAAGCACGCCCTCGCCATCCGGCCGGCGCATCCACGACCATGGATCGAGCGTTGCACCGTCAGCGCTGATGCTGCCGGACAGTACGAATATTTCCGCGCCGCCGGGCGCATCCACGGTCGCCTCGGTTCCCGCCGCCCAGGTTTCCATGCTCACCGATTCATACGGATCCTCAAAAAGCGGCGACACGCTTACACCGGGCCGGGCTGCATCGGCAACGGCACCAAGCTTGCCGGTATCGATCCGGACATGACTGCGGTCTTCCGGATCGAACTGCCACAGCTTGACAAAGATCACGGCCCCTTCCGGTGCGCTTGGCGTGTGGCTCGAACCGGGCGGATTGCGGATATAGGACCCGACCGGAAAGGCACCGTGCTCGTCTTCGAACACGCCTTCCAGCACGATGAATTCCTCACCGCCATCATGGGTATGGGCAGAAAAGGCACTGCCCGGCGCGTAGCGAACGATCGTGGTTGCACGGGCCACCTCGGCACCGAGGCGGTCCAGCATCATACGCTCGACGCCCGGCATGGGCGAAGAGACCCAATCGTGTTCAGCCGGCGTTACCTGGACACTCTGATCAAAATCCGCATTCAGTTCCATCGTCGTCATCTCCATGTCACCCGCCTTGAGAAATGGCGTGCCGATCTGCAAACGCAACAGCATTCGTCCGGTCCACCGTAGCAGGTGCTTCTTCTAAAGACTATCTACTGATAGGTAGATTGTAAATCCAGACGCTTGCCACAAATCACGAACGCGTGAAGACAGTCCGGTTTCCCGAAGCCAAGAGTTGCCAGGTCCAGGAAGGACACCGGAGACAAAGGGGAAAACCGGGGCTCAGTTTCGGTCAGGCAGCGCCGAACAGTCCGAGCAGCAGGGACGCGATCACGGCGACCGACAAAGCCGTTCGAAGGTCGGGAAACCACGATGGAACGACAGCGCGCGTACCGGCTCTCGTGTCGACGAAGAGCGCAAGCCCGAACGCCGCCGTAAGAACCGCCAACCCGTAAAACAATGGCAGCAGCAGTGCGCCCCAGGCAATCAGGGACGGAACAACGCTCCAGCACAGCCTCACCGCCGATATCTTCGCTGTTCCATCGTTGGAGATGGCAAGGCCCCAGTGAATTCCGCCGAGAAAAGACAGGATCACCGCCCCGTAGTAAGCGAGGGCGTGCACTGCCCAGGCCGACCAGTTTTCCGGACCGAAGGCAGCGACAATTGCGGTGGCGACGAACGGGATTGCGCCGGTCGCACCGAGCCACTTCGCCGACAGGGGCATGGCATCCGCCTTTGCAGCCGCAGTGTTATCCGTTCCAGTCATGTGCGTTCCCATGCCCGTCCACCCTCACGACCTGCCTGCCCTGTCTGAGCGCATTTCCTGTTGCCGCATTGGCATCGTGTCGATCAGGGAAAAAAGGGCGTCGCCGGTTACCGGTTCTGTTGACCGCAGTTTTACGCCGGTATCCTTGCCGAGCAGGAAAACCTCGAAGCTGTCATCGTTCTTGCGCAGGAATTTCTTCATCCCGGAAGCCGAGACATCAATCCGGGCCCCCATGACGGTGTTCGCCTCGCCGTTCACGATTTCGATGACCGACATATGCCTGTCCGCGATAAAGGCTTCCGTACCTGCGAGTGCATCCCGCTGTCTGGACAATGCGCCATCGCGGCCATCGGGAGCGAACACCACGACAACGCGATGCTTCCACGCCCAGGCGTGCGAAGGTCCTGCCATGAGCTTTCCGTTCATGGCAAATGACAGAGACGTAAAGAGCAATACCAGTCCAATTCTGATCACGGCGTTGTAGATGACGAGCCCCTCCTGCAAGACCAAATGGTCTACGCACGCAGCTCACCACCGGATCTGGAAAGGATGACACCGCGTGTTTACTCAAGCTGTGATCGCGCTTTTTCCGTATTGTTCGAGCTTGCCACGCTCTGCTCATAAAAGTGTGATTGGCCTGATGGACAATCAACAAGCGAAACTGCGCGCCGTTCAGATCACCAATTGCGGAGACCACCATGCCGACCACTGCTTTCAAGTCCCTTCTTTCAGCCCTGGCCCTGACCCTTTTCGTCCCTGCCGCCAACGCCGCCGATTCGTCGCTTGTCCATGTACCGAGCGCGCATTCGGTTGCGCAGACCGCCGATAATCTCGTCGCCGCCGTCGAAAAGGCTGGAGCAAAGGTATTCGCGCGGGTGGATCATGCCGCCGGCGGCAAAAGTGTCGACATGGAGATCCCGGCCAATCAAGTTGTGATTTTCGGCAATCCAAAGCTTGGCACGCCGGTCATCAAGGACGCACCCGAAGCCGGATTGGACCTGCCGATCCGGGTCGCGATCATCGAAACGAGCGACGGCACGATCCTGGTTTATCGCGCGCCGGCAGCGCTGGCCGCCGAACACGGGCTTCCCGCCGACCATCCGAGCATCGGCAAGATGACCGGAGCGCTGAAAAACCTGACGGCCAAGGCCGCCGAGTAAGGCGCAAGCCGGCCGCCTCGCGCATTGGCGGGGCGGCTCGGCAAAGTCAAAACCACGTTCAGCGAATTCACTCGCTCAAGACTGCTTCAAAACCTTCGAATTGCGGATGGCCGGCATACAGGTGCCTGTTGTCGCCTGCATTTCTGTGCGCCGCCCGGAAATGTTCCGATTTCGTCCAGTTCACGAAATCCTCGCGGTTGGCCCATATTGTGTGGCTCGCGTAGAGTGTCGTTCCGGTGTTTTCGTCGAACGCGCCTTTCAGCAAATGAAACGTCTTGAAACCGGGAACATCCGAGAGTTGGGATTCCCGTTGACGCCAAACGGTTTCAAACGCCTCTTCCTGACCTTCGAGAATAGAAAATCTGTTCATTGCCAGATACATACGTCTCTCCTGATATGGTAACCGGACCTGCTGCAGGCCGAAGCCGGGAATAACCTGACTGTAAAACTCGTATTTTTCAACGTTTCTGTCCGGGATGAGACCGATGTGCTCGGGCTTTCCGTGTTCACGAGACTGTGAACGCCGATTTGCGTTCTTTTTCAAACCGATCGCCCGGCCAGTCGTAAACAGCCGCGATGGGGCGCAAGTAGGGAGCGCAAAAAAATGCCTACAAACACGATCCTCGATATCGCGGGCGGAAGTAACGATTTTCAGATTCTCACCGCAGCCCTCGGAGCCTTTCCGGATCTAGCGACCGCAGCCGGTGATCCCACCGCGACGCTTACCGTTTTTGCACCAACAGACCAGGCATTTCTCAACCTCGCCAATGCGCTCGACCCGAGTGTCGGTACGGACGAAAGCAAGGTCGTGCCGGCCCTGATCGCCGCTTCCGAGCTGCTTTCTCCCTCCGAAGACCCGACCGCGTTTCTGAAATCCGTGCTGACGTACCATATCGCCGGCGGCGCGCTTGACGGCGCAACGGTTGCCGGAAGCAGCAGCATCACGACCCTTTCCGGCGAAACAATCGAACCGGATACATCCTCAGGTCTCTCGCTTGGCGACAAGGACGACGGCTTCGCTGATCCCAACGTTGCCAACCCGGCAGGCTCCGAAAACGGAATTGTTGCCGACAACGGCATCGTTCACGTGATCGACAACGTCCTGCTGCCCTACGACATCACATTTGCAAAGGGCGGTTTCCTCTTCACCGGCAATGGCCCGGATGCCGTCATCGGCTCCGACCATTTCGATTTCATTTCGCTTGGCAAAGGCGACGACATTGCCAACGGCCTCGGCGGACATGACATCATTTTCGGCGGCCGTGGCGACGATCTCATCAAGGGCGGCGACGGCAACGACTATCTCTTCGGAGGGCGGAACAACGACACGATCGAAGGCGGGGCGGACAACGACTACCTCAACGGCGGGCGTGGGCACGACAAGCTCGATGGCGGCGACGGCGACGACACCCTCATCGGTGGCCGCGGCAAGGACATGCTCGAGGGCGGGGCAGACGACGACTACCTCAATGGCGGCCGCGGAAAAGACAGCCTTGAAGGCGAAGAAGGCAATGACTTCCTGGTCGGCGGCCGGTCTGCCGACAGCTTCATCTTCAACCCGTTCCGCGAAGGCGAAGGCGACGACGTGATCGCCGATTTCAACGTCAAGAGAGACAAGCTGGTGCTGGATCTCAGGGATGGCGATCCGGCTGTGCTGGCGTCCATCGTCGCCAACAACGATCCGAACGAGCTGGAGTTGTTTGACCTCGTTGATGCCGGCGCCGTCTCGCTCGGCGCGTCCCATGACGGTGATCTGTTGATCAAGCATCTGACCGGCACGATCGAATTCAACGGCATCTCGTCCGATGTCGATCCGGCTGCCCTGCTCCCGGCCGTCGAATTCCTCGTGAACGACGATCCGCTCAGCTAACGGCGAAACCAAGCTGCGCACGATCGCATCCGAGCCGGCACCGGTCATCTGGCCGGTGCCGTTTTTTATCGGGGCCCGTCGCCGACGCGGGAGCGCGGTCGCGTGCCACTTGCGATGCCGACACACAGGACAATCTCGTTGGCACGCGGTGCGTCGGCGATGCCCACACTCAGCGTATCGATGTAGTTGAACGCCCAGGCCTCGTCCTTGTGGCCGAGAGGAAGATCTATGGTTCCTCCGAGCGCGGCCACCTTCACGTTGGATGGCATCAAAGCCTTGCCGCCACCGATGGCTGCACGAACGGGCTTGCCGAGCATGGGGTGCAGAAGGGCTGCGCCATGCTCGGCGGCTCCTTCAGAACCCACGATAGCAGCCTTGCCATAGCCGGTTGGCGGCCCATCCAAGCGATGCATGATCCTGCCGGCGAGCCGGTCTCCGAGAACCGCCCCCATCTCAAACAGCCCGGAAAGATCGTCAGCGTCAATTCCCGCGAATGGATTTTCAAGGACCGCAAGCGCCGCCATGCGAACCAGCGGATCGCAGGCAACACCAAATTCGTCGGTTTCAATGGTCTCCTCGACCAGCAGCGTCTTTCGAATTTTCACTTTCCGCCCTCCCTCGGTTCAGTTACCCGGCCGCTTACCCGCACAATCCGGAACATCAGCGCGACCGGGATGACGCATGCAAACAGGCCCATGCCCAGGACGAGCGATGCCCCGGCTGTGCCCGCCCTTTCGAATATCCAGCCGGCCAGGGGCGGACCGGCCGCCATGATTGCGTAGTAGACCGTAAAAAAGATGCCCATGCCAAAGGCGCGGCGCGCAGGAGCCACGGCTTCGCCTGAAAGGGCCATGATGACCCCGGCCGGTGCCATGCCGACCAGACCAAACAATAGACTTGCGGCAAGACCCGCCCCTGCAATACCAATCAGCCAGAGCGACGCGACAGCGCCCGTCATGCACATGATCAGGACGAGATCGCGATGATTGAACCGGTCGACAATCTGACCGCAAACCGCCCCCGAAAAGATCATGATCCAGCTGGCCACGCTTACCAGTGCCGCGGCTTGCAGAGGCGCATGTCCGAGTTCTTCCAGCATCTGCGGGGCAAAGGAGAGATAAACGACATACCCGGCATTGAACACGCCCCAGGCGGTTCCGGCGAGCAGGATCAACTGCCACTCCCGCGCGCTCAACCGATTCGAACTCCCGGCGGCCTGCGTTTTTCTTCCGTCCGGCGCGCGATAGAGTAGCAACACAGCGGCTGCCGCCACGGCGCAATAAAGTGAAGCGACCACGAAGGGCAGCCGCCAGTCCTGGAGACCGGCGAGCCAGGCATGTCCGACCTGGCCCATCGCAATGCCGAAGGGCCAACTCATGACGAGAATGCTCATCGCGGTAGAAATCTCGCGGCCTTCAAACCAGTCGGCGACCATTTTCGTGAAATAGAGCGTTGCAAGCAGAAAGCCCGCCCCCGCGACCAGCCTGCCGAAGCCGATCGTCACGGGACCCGGACCGAAGCCGCTCAGGAGTCCGCCCAGTGCCAGGGCGCTCAATCCGGCAAAGGCGAGAAAACGATCGGGAAAATACCGGCCCAATACGCCTGCCGGCAATGCCAGGAACAGGCCGGGAACCATGAACAGGCCAATCAGGAAACCAACTTCGGAGTAATCGATTCCGAACTCTGTGACGAGGTCGCCGCCAACGGAGGCAGCGGTCTGAAACTGAAAGCCGAGTGCAATTCGTGCAAAGAAGAGGAGAGCAAGCATCCGCCAGCGCATCACGCACACCGCAGGTTCTGTTCGCGGCGGTCATGCGCGGCAGAGCAGGTGCCCCGTTGAGCCTCGCATCGATCGGTTGAAGATTTGCATGCAGTCATGTGATCCCCCACGCAGACCTTAGGAAGAGACTGCGTTCCCGGGCATCATGCAGATGCAGTAATTTCCGCGTGTCCGTGCTGTATTTTCACGATCATCGTTCGGGATTGCGCTCGTTGCCAAGACACCGCAGGATGCACGCAAACAGCCTTGGGGGCGGAAGCGGGTGCAACCGGACACGATTTTGAGTGCGCGTGAACTGGAAATTGCCCAGAGCTATGCGGGCGGGCAGACCTATCACGGGATCGCGGAGCGCCTGCACATCGCGCCTTCGACCGTACGGACGCATCTCGCCACGATTTACCGCAAGCTGGAAGTGTCCTCCAAGCTGGAGCTTCGCGCCCGGCTTGAGGGCGATGGCGCACCGAACGGTTCCCGGACCGATCATGCAGCGGTCATCTCCGAACTGGCACTCAGCCTTGAGGAGGCGATCGGACGCGAAAGGGCATTGAGCGAAGTCCTGCGGATCATCAGCCGATCACGCGGTGACACCGAAGCCGTGATGGCGGCGATCCTGGGTCACGCTCTGGAGCTGTGCGACGCGGAGTTCGGGATCCTGTTCGAATATCACGGCGACCGGCAATTCTCGGCAAGGTTCACCCGCGGCATCCCGCAGAGCTTCCGCAGCTGGCTTGAGGCCCAGGATGTCTTTGCGGTTGGCAACGCAACCGGTCTGGGACGAATGGAAACGGCGCAGGATGTCGTCAACATCGTCGATGTCCGGGCAGAAGACCTTTACAAAACGGATGATCCGCTGCGCCATGCAACGGCCGACCTTGGCGGTGCACGTTCCTTTGTCGCAATCCCGATGTTGTCCGGTGACAGTCTGGTTGGTGCCTTTTCCATCTACCGGCAACAGGTCCGGCCGTTCAACGCACAGGCAACAGCCCTTGCTCACACTTTCGCGGACCAGAGTGTCATTGCGCTCGACAATGCCCGAATGATCAGCGAGTTGAGAACACTCGGCGGAAAAGCCTGAGGGACCGACCGAATTCGGCGCATAAGCAACGTGTCACTCCGCCGCTTCTTTCCGGGCGGCATATTCAAGTCCGGCAATGACGCCGCGCAATTCGGCGAGCCCTTTCAAGCGCCCGATTGCCGGGTAGCCGGGCTGGGCCCTGCGGGACAGATCGTCCAGAATGTCCTGTCCGTGATCCGGGCGGAAAGGGATCGAGCTATCGTCCCGGTCGCCTTGTCGGCGGCTTTCTTCCTCCGCGAGCACCGCTGAGATCAACGCCGGCATGTCGACGTCACCGCCAAGATGTTCCGATTCATGAAATGACCCGAACACCGCGTCGTGCTCCCGTGCGACATTGCGCAGATGCAGGAAATGCACGTGCGCGCCGAGACGCCGCATGATGCCGGGAAGGTCGTTGTCCGCCCGGGCACCGAGCGATCCGGAGCAAAGGGTGATGCCGTTTGCCGGCAAATCAACCGACGTCACCAGGCGCGTGTAATCGGCCTCTGTCGACATGATCCGGGGCAGTCCCAGAAGGCTGTAAGGCGGATCGTCCGGGTGACAGCAAAGGCGCAGGCCGAGCGACTGCGCATGCGGCACGACACTTTCCAGAAACGCCGCCTGGTGAGCACAGAGCGCGGCATGATCATACGGTTCATAAGCCGCCAGGTGCGCCCGGATGTCGTCGAGCGTCAGCTGATCGTTCCCACCCGGCAATCCGCAAATCACGTTGCTGACAAGCGCAGCCTTGAAGGTGTCGTCCGTTTCCGAGAAACGCCTGCGGGCAGCTTCCGCCACCTCCTCCGGAAAGTCGGACGCCGCGCCTTGCCGCTTGAGAAGAAAGAGGTCGAACATGGCGAAGTCGACAAGGTCAAATCGCATGCATGTCGCCCGGTTGGATACCTGGTAGGCCAGATCGGTCCGGGTCCAGTCAAGCAGGGGCATGAAGTTGTAGCAGATTGTCTCAAGACCGGCCTGCGCAAGGTTGGTCAGGCTGGATTTGTAGGCCTCGACATGATCGCGCCAATTGCCTGTCTGCCTCTTGATGTCCTCGGAAACAGGAAGGCTCTCAACGACGTCCCACTCCATGGGCTGCGGCAGATGGGCGGTCCGATTCCTGATCTCGGCCTGACGCCCGGCAATCTCTTCAGGCGACCAGACATCTCCCGGCGCTATGTGATGCAGGGCCGTCACGATCCCGCGCGCACCCGCCTGCGCAACGTCATCCAGTGCGACCTGATCAGCCGATCCGAACCATCTCCATGTTTCGCGCAAGCCGGTTCCCTCCTATACCGTTGGATGAACATGTAACGCATTTTTTGAATGCTTGGCAGCCACTTGTCAAATTATTGTTGACTAGTATGGCAGTATGGCAGATAACCAACCTGGGAGGACTTCTCGTGTTGAACGAAGTCGGAATCGATACGTGGCTTGACGAGACGCTTGCGATAGCACCGCAGGTGCGGCGCATCCTGCGCGAACGCATCGTCAAGAACGACCTCCCGCCGGGCAGCAAGCTGTCCGAGGCAGAGATCGCCAAAAGCTATGGCATCAGCCGGCAACCGGTTCGCGAAGCATTCATCAAACTGGCCGAGGAGGGATTGCTCCTGATCCGGCCGCAACGCAGCACGCTTGTCACCAAGATCGACTACCCGACCGTTCTGCAGTCACGGTTCGTTCGGGAAGCGGTCGAGGCCGACATCGTGCGATTGCTCGCCCAAAACCCGCAGCCGGCCCTGGTTAAGGAATTGCGGTCGCAATTGCGGCATCAGGCCAAGATCGGAAAGACGTCTTCAGCAGATTTCATCAACGAAGATGAGAAGTTTCACCGCACCCTTGCGGAGGCGGCTGGAAAAGACGTTGCCTGGCAATTCGTGGAAGGGTTGAAAAGCCAGATGGACCGGGTCCGGTTCCTCAGCTTCGAGCTCTTTCCATTTGCCACGCTGATCGATCAGCATAGTGCCAT
Organism: Roseibium sp. MMSF_3412; assembly: GCF_030733265.1. GTDB lineage: Bacteria > Pseudomonadota > Alphaproteobacteria > Rhizobiales > Stappiaceae > Roseibium. Next base: position 47,460 of record NZ_JASHJI010000004.1, read on the forward strand.
TGTCGATCAGATAGACGCGGGCAACCCGGATGCAGCCTCCCGGGCCATGCGCAAACATCTGAACGAGATCCTCAAGACTCTGCCCCAGATCATAGAGAGAAATCAGGTCTATTTCGATCGCTGCGAGGATCTGGCGATGGATGGATCATCATCCAAACGGGAGTGAGAGTCATGACGTTCAGATTTGGCAACTTTCTCGCCGCCTGCCTCGTGTCACAGCTGGTGACCGGTGCTGCGGTGGCACAGGACACCACATTTAAACTGGGCCACCTGGCGAATGAACAGAATGCCTGGCACAAGGCAGCGGTCAAATTCGGTGAAGAGCTCTCCACCCTGACCGATGGCCGGATTGCGGTTGAAGTCTATCCGAACGAATCGCTTGGCAAGGAAATCGACCTGATCAACGGCATGCAGCTCGGCACGGTCGACATGACGATCACCGGCGAAAGTCTCCAGAACTGGGCACCGATGGCCGCACTTCTGGCGGTGCCCTATGCCTATGCCTCGACAGAACACATGGACGAGGTCGCCTCGGGAGAGATCGGCGATCAGATCGAGGCGCAAATCATAGAGAAGGCTCAGATCCGCCCGATCGCCTATTTTGCGCGCGGTCCGCGCAACCTCACATCGAACCGGGCCATCGCGGCGCCCGATCAGCTTGAAGGGCTGAAGATGCGCGTGCCCAACGTCCCGCTTTTCGTGGACGTCTGGAAGTCCCTCGGTGCCGCACCGACGCCGATGGCCTTCTCGGAAGTGTTCACGAGCCTGCAGAACGGCACCATCGGGGCGCAGGAAAACCCGCTTGCCCTGATCCGGTCCGCCAATTTCAACGAAGTCCAGTCCCATGTGAACCTGACCCAGCACGTCCGGTCCTGGATCTACCTGACAATCGCCGAATCAACCTGGCAGGGCCTGAGCCCGGAAGACCAGGCACATGTTCTTGAAGCTGCAAAACGCGCCCAGGAGTTCGAGCGCGGCCTTCTTGAAACCAGCCTTGCCGAGGACCGTGCCTATCTGGAAGAAAACGGCATGACATTTGTCGAGGTTGACGGTGCGGCCTATGCGGCGGCGGCGAAAGACGCCGTTCTGGCCAACGTCAATGACGAGATCAAACCCATCGTGGAAAACCTCTTCAACAGCCAGAAGTAACTTCCTCCCCTAACTTGCCCGCCGTCCATCCCAGAAGGCGGCGGGCCCTTTCCGGGTCGTTTCATGAAGGTCATCTTGCAAATCTATCGCGGGCTCGAGCTTTTGTGCCGGGCAGGCGTTCTCATCGCCTTCATGGTGCTGATCATCGCCGTCCTTACCCAGGTTCTGGGCCGCGCGATCGGCGATTCTCCGGTCTGGACAGAGGAACTCACCCGGTTTGCCCTGATCTACATGACCGCGCTCGGTGTCGGACTTGGACTGATGAGCGGTGATCTCGTGAATGTCGATATTGTCTGCGACGCCCTGCCCGATCCGTGGCCGCGCATTTTGAACATTGCCGCGTCGCTGGCGACCGCCTTTCTCGCGGCCATTCTCCTGCCCGGAGCCTGGAAATACGTTCAAATCGGGTTTCTCCAGAAATCTCCGGCGATGGGCCTGCAAATGTCCTTCATCCATTTCAGCGTGTTTCTGCTGTTTCTTCTGCTTCTTGTTTTCGCCGTGATGCGCGCCGTTCTCACACTCCTGCACCTTGAACATTCACATTCGAAGCAGGAGGTCTGACCTTGGAAGTTTTCGTTCTCTTCGCCGTCTTCATCGGATCGCTCGTGATCGGTATTCCCGTTGCCATCGCCCTCGGACTGTCCTCGCTCAGCTATCTGCTCGTCTCGGGCATTCCGTTCGTGGTCGTGCCGCAGAAGGTCTACGCCGGTATCGATGTCTTTGTGCTCCTGAGCATTCCCGGCTTCATCCTGGCCGGGAACCTGATGAACAACGGCGGCATCACCGAACGGATCATCCGGTTCGCCAATGCGCTGGTCGGCTGGGTCCGGGGCGGCCTGGGGCTGACCAACATCGGTGCTTCCATGCTCTTCGGCGGTATAACCGGTACAGCGGTCGCGGACGCGGCGTCCATCGGCGGTGTCATGATCCCCGGCATGAAAAAGGCCGGCTACCCCGCTGACTTCTCGGCGGCCGTCACGGCAGCATCTTCCACGGTCGGGCCCATAATCCCCCCGAGTGTGCCGATGATCATCGTTGGCGCACTTAGTGGCATTTCCGTCGGCCAGATGTTCATGGCAGGGGCCGTTCCGGGCTTGCTGATGGGCCTCGCCATGATGATCACCTGTTATGTCATTGCGCGGCGGAACAACTTTCCGCGGGAACCCTGGCGGGGCACCGGCGAACTTTTCCGTGCCTTCGCCAGTGCCTTCTGGGCAATCGCGATGACAGGCATCATCATCTACGGCCTTCTGAGCGGTATCGCCACGCCGACGGAGACCGCGGTTGTCGCGAGCGTCTACGCCTTTGTTGTCGGCGCATTTGTCTACCGCGAACTTCCGCTGAAAAAAGTCCCGAAGATCATCGCGGACAGCGCCGTTTCGGCCGCCTCGATCCTGGCGCTGGTCGGTCTGGCCAATGTGTTCGGCTGGATCCTCGTCTCGGAGCGGATACCGCAGGCAATCGCAGGGACCGTGCTTTCGATCACCGACAATCCCATTCTCGTCGTGCTGATCGTCAACCTGCTCTTGCTCTTTGTCGGCATGTTCATGGAGACGATTGCCGCACTGATCATCCTGTTTGTTCCACTCCTGTCGCTTGCGCAGGCCGTCGGCATCGAACCACTTCATTTTGCGACCTTCGCCGTCTTGAACCTGATGATCGGACTGACAACGCCTCCGGTCGGAGTGTGCCTGTTCGTCTGCGCCGGCATTGCCAGGTTGCCACTGTCGCCGGTGGTCAGGGCCATCCTGCCCTTTCTCCTGAGCAACATCATCGTCCTGCTGCTGGTGTCCTTCGTCCCGGCGCTGGCAACCTGGCTGCCAAATCTCATTTTCGGATAGGACCCGCCATGACATCCCGTGCCTGCGTCCTGCATGGTGTCCGTGACCTGAGGCTCGAAACCCAACCAGAGCAGCCGACCGGACCCGGCGACGTGAAAATCGCCATCTTGGCCGGCGGCATCTGCGGCTCCGACCTTCATTACTTCGATCACGGCGGCTTCGGCCCGGTGCGCGTCAGGGAGCCAATCGCGATGGGGCACGAAGCTGCAGGCCGCGTCGTTGAAACCGGCAACGATGTCGAAACCGTGCAAACCGGCGACCTTGTCGCGATCAATCCGAGCCAGCCCTGCGGTCATTGCCTTTACTGCAAGGCAGGCCAAGAAATGCATTGCCTGGAAATGCGGTTCATGGGGTCCGCCTACCGGTTGCCTCACGAACAGGGCCTCTTCCGCGAACGGGTCGTGGTTCCCGCAAGACAGGTCCACCGTTTCAACCGGACTGTTCCCGTTCGCGCTGCCGCATGTGCCGAGCCGCTCGCCGTCTGCCTGCATGCGCGCGCGCAGGCGTCTGATCTCAAGGGAAAACGTGTTCTTGTGACGGGGGCCGGACCGATCGGTGCCCTGTGTGTTGCTGTCGCCAGGGACGCCGGGGCAGGCGAAATCGTCGCAACGGATCTGCAGGCGGTGCCGCTCAGCATCGCCAGGCAAATGGGCGCGGACAAGACCGTCAACCTGGCGGAGGAACAAGACGGGCTCGACGCATACAAGGCGGACAAGGGGCAGTTCGACGTCGTGTTTGAATGCTCGGCGGCGGCTTCGGCAATCCGGGATGCACTGACCTGTCTCAGGCCGCGCGGGACGCTGGTTGCCGTCGGTGTCGCCGGAGATACGCCGATGCCGCTCAACCTGATCGTGAGCAAGGAAATCGCCTTCAGGGGTACACACCGGTTTCACGCGGAGTTCGCTGACGCTGTCGAGGCGATCAACAGCGGCAGCATTGATGTGACACCGATCATCAGCCCTTCTTTCCCGATCGAAATGGCGCGGGATGCGTTCGAGCAGGCCGGAGACCGCGCACATACCATGAAGGTGCACATTCTTTTCAACGGGTTTTCAGGCCCCTGATCACATTCCCTGCGGTTAACGCGCCCGGGATTTCAGCCGGTGACCCTGCCGGCCACTGGCAAGTTTCCGGAGATGACTTGCAACGCGCCGTGCCTATACTCTGTTGCGCTCAGCATTGGCGTGAGCCCACGACGGTTTTTTGGGGGGGAGTGAAAATGACCACGGTGATCACAACGCAGCGGGACTTCCTGGAACATGTGGCCGGCAGACGTCTGGTTCTGGAGGACAGCTGGGTCATCATAACGCCTCAAGGCGGCGTTGAAGGCGTCGGACCGGACCGGAAACCCATCACCGGGACCTGGTCCTGGAGCGAAACTTACTATTGCCGATCGATCTTCTACGACGGCAAGAACCTTCCCGAGGACTTCCAGACGGTCACCGTCGATGGGGACAAGGTGTCGTTTGTGCACGACCGGGGACAGGGCGAGACCGTGACCTGGACGATCACCTGACGATCGTCGCTGCTCAGGTCGCTGCGAACGTGGTTGTGCGCTGTACCAAAGAAACACCCCGGATTTCCTGAGACAAAACGCCGTCTCCTTCGCGCATTTGCGGTTCTCGTAAGCCGGTCAGTGATTTGGACCTTCCCCGGTTGCTGAAAACGGCTACCATCGACTTTCAACGAACAGCAAAGGTGATGGCGAATGAACGACGGGATTCACAATTTGGATCAGGCAGATCCTCTTTGCCGGATGGGTGCAGCCGAACTTGCAGATGCCTATCGCTCCGGCAGTGTCTCGCCGGTCGATGTCGCCCGGGCCTGCCTGGCGCGCGCGGAACAGATCGATCCTGTCTTCAATGCCTTCACTTTCCTGGACCACGAGGGCGCGCTTGAGGCCGCGAAAGCATCCGAAGCCCGGTGGGCCGGGGGCGCGCCCCTGTCTGCGGTCGATGGCGTTCCGGCGACCATCAAGGACATCGTCTGGGTAAAAGGCTGGCCCGCCCGATTCGGCAGTCTTGTCACCGGCGATGAACCGCTCGCGGAAGATGCACCCAGCGTGCGGCTGATGCGGGCCGCAGGAATTGTCTTTCTCGGACAGACGACGACGCCGGAGTTCGGCTGGAAGGCGGTGACGGACAGCAACGCCTTCGGGATCACCCGCAACCCGCACAATCCGGACATGACCTCCGGAGGGTCTTCGGGCGGCGCCGCGATTGCAGCAGCGCTCGGTGCGGGCGTCTTTCACTTGGGCAGTGACGGTGGCGGATCGATCCGGATCCCCTCCTCCTTCTGCGGCATCACGGGTATCAAGCCAACCTTCACCCGCGTGCCCGCCTACCCGGCAAGTGCGTTTGGAACCGTTGCCCATATCGGCCCGATGTGCCGCAACGCGCGCGATACATCCGTCATGCTGACGGCCATGAGCGGACGGGACCGGCGTGACTGGAACCAGGGCGAGGGCAATCTCGCCCCGCTCGAAGATCTGACCAGCACCATCAGGGGCAGCCGGATCGGCTACTGGACAGTTCCGCCTGCAGGCAAGGTCGACGCTGAAGTCGCAGCGCTTGTCGACAGTCAGATGAACAAGCTGGAAGCGGCGGGTGCCAGTGTCGAACCGTTCGAACTTCCCGCCACGGACCTGCTCGAAACGTTCCACATACACTGGTTTTCAGGTGCCGCCGCGCGCCTTGCGCCCTATGGACCGGCAGAGCGCGAGAAGATCGATCCGGGTCTTCTGGAAATTGCAGAGAAGGGTGCTGCGTACGACGCCAGGACACTTGTTGCCGCACAAGTGGCGCGGGCGGAATTCGGTGCCAAAATGGATATGGCGCTTGCCGATTTTGATTTCATTCTGTCGCCGGCGGTGACGATACCCGCATTCGGAGCGGGACTTGAGGTTCCGGCAGGATCGGGCCTTGAGCGGTGGACGGAATGGGCAAGTTTCAGCTTTCCGATCAACCTGACGCAGCAGCCCGCGGGTGTTGTGCCGGGCGGCAAGACCGCCGACGGCCTGCCCGTCGGCCTCCAGATTGTCGGCGCACGCGGCCAGGACGCCAAAGTCTTGTCGTTCATGGACGCGATTGAGGGGATAGCGGGCTGAAGCTAGGACACGGTCCGGGAACATTCGGTGCGCGTGTGGGTGGATTGCAACACGGATCCGTAAACCGCCATGAGTGCGCCGGCCATATAAACGATCAGTCCGGTCAAGGTCGCTGCGGAATAGTCAACGCGTCCTTCCAGCAGCTGCATCGAGAACACCATCACCGGACCCAGCGCGGTCATGGCCGCTATGGTTGAGGTTTGCAGCAACGGGATCGCCTTTTGAACCAGGTAGAGGGGAAACGCGATCACCCCCAAACCAACCAAAATCACCACCACAAGATCGGAAAGCCGCGTCTGAATGCCCTTGTCATCAAGACCCAGCGTGTATGCGGCCAGCGCAAGGAAAGTATAGAGTATGAAACGCAGGCCGAATTGCGCCAGCGGACCAACACCCTTTCTGTTGAGCCGCGCCGACAGTAGAATGACAAACGCCGTACACAGGCCGGACACTGCGGCGAGAAGCACACCGGCGATGCCGGCCAGCCAGCCGCCGCGCACAAACCCCGAATAGCCGAGAACCGTCACCGCGCCCAGAAACAGCAAGGCCAGGAAGATCAGGGCGTTGCCGATGATATCCGGCTTCTGGCGTGTGGACCCGGCTTCGGGCAAACCGCACCAGGCAGCCATGACAGTCCCAAGGGGCACCATGCCCGAAAAGACCGTGAAGACAATGGCCGGTTCGATGAGCTGAATTGCCAGCAGGTAGGTGCACCAGGTGATTGCCGCAAAGACATTGAGAGCGGCCAGAATTTTCCAGGACCTGAAAGAAGCGACGAGTTCTGCCATGCGAAACACTGCGGTAATGAGCGTGCAGACAAAAACAGAGATGCCGAAGACGCAGGCACCAACCAGAAAAGAATCCGCATTCTGGAAAACCGACCCCAGGTAGACGGCCTGAAACGCCTCCAGTGTCACGAAGACAAGACAAAAAAACAGCCCAAGTTTAGAAACCGATGCCACGTGCAACTCCAGTTGGTCACCAGTGACACTCAACCAAGATCTTTGCAGACTGCCGAAGCGCTTGACGGTGCCCCTTTGCAGTTTGCAAAAATCATGATTTAAACTCAGAAAAAAGCGAATTTCTCTCGTTTTTACATGAGCTGAGGTTATGAAAAACAAACCCCGTTCACTGCCGCCACTCTCCCGCCTCAAACCATTTGAGGCCGCGGCCCGGCTTGAAAGTTTCTCGCGCGCGGCTGCGGAGCTCGGCATGACGCAAACCGCCGTCAGCAAGCAGATCGCGCTGCTGGAACAGGACCTCGGCGTGGTGTTGTTTGATCGTCGGAATCGCGCTGTTTTTCTTACAAATGAAGGGCGCCGTCTTGGCCAGGTCGTCGGAACGGCGCTGTCGGACATCGCCGAGGAAATGGCGTTGCTTCAGGGCTATGGGCGGCCTGAAGAACTGGTGTTGCATTGCCAGCTTTGCGAAGCCTTCTACTGGTTGATGCCACGGCTTTCCGGATTTCAGGAACGGCACCCGGGTGTCGAGCTGCGCATTGTCAGTTCGCTAAATCCGATCACGGAGGCAAAGGAACACTTCGATGCGGCCATGCAAACGTCAGGGCGTCCTTCCGGCGCGGCAAAACTGGCCTTTACCGCGTCGGATGACATCTTCCCGGTTTGTGCTCCTTCCCTGTTGCCGGCACATGATCTCAAACTGAAACCGGCCGAACTCGAGTCCTACCCGCTGCTGGCTCACCGGGTGGTACCCCAGGACTGGATGGACTGGTCGGACTGGTTCAACGCCATCGGATCGGCTGCCCCAAAGCGCCCTCGTCTGCTCCACTTTGACAGCTATCCGCTCGCACTTCAGGCCGCCGCCTCTGGACAGGGGATTGCGCTCGGCTGGAGACGCACGACTCAGATCATGATCGAGGAAAACAAGCTCATCCGGCCCTGCGCGGAGTTCGTGTCGCGTCCAACGGAAATTTCCGTCTATCGTGGTACCGCGCGTGCATTGCATCCAGATACGGATAAACTGTTGGCATGGCTGTCGACCGAGCTTGCCTGAACAATAGCCAAAGTGTCGACCCGGACCACAAGTGTCCGCGGTTGCTCCGGGACGTGCTTGACCGGGATCTTGTGACGGCGCTTGCCGGAAGGGTGCTGGACGCGGCGATTGCGCGCGGCTGGATCGATCGGGACGGTCGCGCCGCAGCTCACATGCGCACGCGCAGGCTTGAGACCGGCGATCCCGGCTACGTGTCCTTTCTTGCCGAGGTGCTGGCGCTTGACGAAGTCGCCGCACTCCGGTCCGATCCGGTGCTGACCGAGGCATTGAAACGCGCCAGCGGCCGGCGCCTGAAGCCGCTCGCAGCCGACGTCTGCCGGATTACCTTTCCCGGTGAAGCGTGTGGCACGGCGCCGCATCAGGACGCATGGTACTGCCGCGCACCAGGTCTTTGGATCGCATGGCTGCCCCTCGTCGATTGCCCGAGTCAGCTTGGGGCACTTGAAGTCGCCGAGCGGGAAACGGACCTTCTGTCTCACGATGAATCCGGGCTGGCAGATGACACGCCGGTGACCTGGAAAGCCGTCCCCTGCGCACCGGGCGATGTTCTGCTGTTTTCAGGCCTGACCCCTCACAGGAGCCTGCCCAATCGCAGCGCCGACCGCCCCAGGCTGTCGATCGACCTTCGCTTCGGCCTCGCCCAGGGATGAGAACCGGATGAGCCTTCTCCTGTGGAACCATCCCGTGACTGCGGAACGTTATCGCCTCTTTACTGAACGCCACGACCGGTACAGGGTTGTGGCTGCGGCACTGGCAGAGGCAGCCGCCGTTGCGCCCGGGCACAAGGTCCTGGATATTGCCGCAGGGGTTGGCTGCACCGCTCTGGCCTGCCTGCAACGGCTGGGAGAGAACGACACGGTTGCCGCCGCAGAGGCTGCGGATGCCATGCGGCAGGAAGGCGAGCGCCGGACCCGAGGGCGAACGGTCAACTGGTACGCCGCGCCTCCACAAGGACAGACATACGACCGGGTGATCTGCGGTGCCGCCCTGTGGGCACTTGGACCGGCCGGCGAGGTGATCGGGCAGATGTCGCACCATGTTGCACCGAAGGGCGCCCTGGCGGTTTCGCTGCCCGCCGCCTATCTGGGCGAAGCCGATGCGCCAGGCGGTGGCCCTGATCCCCATCTCACGTCACTGCCTGAGGCACTGAAGGCGCTGAACCTTGGAAAGCCGCCTGGCACTGCACAGCCCCTCTTGAGCGAAACAGGCCTGAGACAGGCATTCGCAGACCACGGGTTCGTCATGTCGCGGTCAAGCATTCGTCTCCGGCTGACACAGGATGCTTACTGTCACTGGCTGGCGCTGCCGCCGGTGAACGACACGCTCCTTGGGCAGGTCCCGCCGGAGGACCGGCCAGAGCTTGTTTACAGATGCGCGGAGGATCTGGACATGTCCTCCTGGCGCTGGGAAAGCTGGGCCCTGTGCGTCGGTACCCGGCTTAGGGTACGGTCCCATAAATGAAGCCGACTTGGCGGTAGAAATGGCAAAATCTCGCGAGGAAGCGTGAGTAGAGCGGGCTTTATGCCCGGTCAAGCGCGGTGACGCTGCGAGATACAGCCATTTTGCCGTCCTTCGGATTTGGCCGTTTTGGCCATCTGCCACGTCGTGAAAGGCTTGAAAATGAACCACATTTCCTGCGCTTTCACTTCTCGCAGTTGGTCAAAACGATCCAAACCAAATTGACTTCAATTGTGAGTCCGTACCCTAGATAATGATCGGATTCATCGGCGGCGCCGTCATCAGATGTCCGGGTGCGGCAATGTTGGTCCCCCCGACCACAGGCCCGACCGGAACATAAGGCGGCGCGAACGTGGGCACCGGGCCATAGCCGAGAACGTTCATGACTTGTGCCGAACCGAGCCAGGTTGAGGCCCCCAGCGCCAGCCCGGCGGCAACGCGGTTGATGAAAGCCGTCTCCGAACTCAAGTTGGCCGGCAGCGCCTGGCGGATCGCATCGGCCACTTCCGAAGCCACAATGAGCCTGGCTACCCGGTTCGAAACGCAACTGATGAGGGGCATTGGAACATTGGGCATGGGAGGAGCGTTCGGACCCGGAAAGGCGGCGAAGGCCGGATACCAGGGCAAGCCCGGAACAGTCACCCCGTCCTGCCACAGGAAAAAGTTATCGGAGAAGCCTTCTGCGATCCCGTTGGCCATGTCCCGCGCAAGGCCGGACAGCGACTGAACTTTTGGATGGATGCGGATATGCGACTCCAGCTCAGGACCGTCGAGACAGCCCGGTGCGCCGATGGCGCTCACCGCCATGATCTTCAGGTCGGAGAAATGTGCGCTGAGCTTCCACATATCGACCGCATATTTGACCGCAGGCTTGATCGCGTCGATGACCGCAGCTTGGTCCGCCGAGGTGAAAGATGCCGTCGGCGCCGCGCCGCCGCCTCCCGAAGAGCCGGAGGCAATGGAGGACATCTGTTCGACCATCATCGTGGCCTGGGCTTGTGCCGCACCAGTGCCGGCATTGCCGATTTTCGCAAGATTGCCGGCAGCGCCGCTGATACCTTCGCTGACCATTTGCGCGGTATTGGTGGCGCTCTGCCCGACCTTGTTCGCCGCTTTCGCCCCGACCTCACCAGCATGGTTTGCGGTCTTTTGGACGGCTCCGGACGCTTTCTGCGCGGCACCTGTCGCCATATCGGTCACCTTCTTGGCCGCACTCGACACCGTGTCGGCTTGCCGGGTGGCCTGTTTGGCCACCGACTTGGCGGCCTGACCGGCAAATTCCGTTGCATGTTTTGAAATTCTGTTACGACGCAGACTGGGAATCATTGTTCAAGTCTCCTTAAAGAAATCTCTTAGCCGCTTTTGACATTCCGGCTCGCCCAGACGGCATTGTGAGAGGCCTTCCAACGGACCAGTTCGGCGATCTCAGCCTTCATGCGCGGCCCATAGTTGAAAAAATTCTTTTCGAGGGCCGGATCCCGCCCAAGATCGGGTCCGGGGGCATCCGGTATCCGCTCGCGATCAAGCCACCAGCGCGAAAATCCGTATTCGGCGTGGTAGCGGTCGTAGATCGCCGTGCCGGGAAACGGCACAAGCACACCGAAATTGTTGAAGAAATCCGTGATCAGCGCCAGTTGCATCATCAGCGCGCGGGTATTGGCGAGTTCCTCCGGGCCCTCTTCGGGAAAACCGAACATGAAGTTGACGATCGTCATCATCCCGGCAGCCTTGGCGGCCTCTATCGCCGCGACAACGCGTTCGGGCGTCTGCCCCTTCCTGATCGCGCGCAGGACACCCTTGTCACCACTCTCGATACCGAAATTGATGGCGACGCATCCCGCGCGGCGCATGCGCTCCAGATCTCGGGGAAGCACCATGTTGCCGGGCGTGATACAGGTCCAGGTCAGGCCTCCAAGATCCGGCTCCGCGAGGATGGCATCACACAAGGCTTCAAGCCGCGGCCGCCGGGCGGTAAAGGCGTCATCCCAGAAGGGAACGTGGTCAAGACCGAACGTCCGCCGAAGCGTGACCAGCTCGGCAACAACATTTTCCGGGCTTCGCCAGCGATAAGCGCGGCCCGTGACGTAATTTGCGCAGAAGGTGCAGCGCGCGGGGCATCCCCGGCTGGTGACAATGCCGCCCGCCACGGCATCCCGGGTTGCGGTGCCCGCGGCGCTGTGAGGAAAAGGCAATTCATCCAGATTATCGATGGCGCTGTAGGGCGGCCCTTGCCCGGTCCGCGTGTGAAGACCCGGGATGTCGTCGAAGCTGCCGCCGTCTTCAAGCACCTCGGCAACGGCGACGAGCGCATGCTCGCCCTCTCCGCTCAGCGACAGATCAAAGCCGTGCGACAAGGGCTCTTCCGGCAACACGGTCGGGTGCGGTCCGCCTGCAATCAATACCGCGCCGCGCTCCGGTACCGTTTCTGCCAGGCGGTAGCCGGCAAGCGCGTTGTAGGTAAACAGTGTCATTCCGACGAGAGCGGGACGGAAACTGCGGATTTCTTCCACAAACCTGGTCCGGGCTACCGTCTCCCTGACATTTGCAAGGTCCAGGCAACGCACTTCATGCCCGGCCGAAAGCAGAGCTGCCGCAACATACTGCTGGCCGAGATAGGGTGCGTTCATCGGTTGTGGCAGCGGAGGCAGAACCAACAGTGCCCGGACCATGCCAAAGACCTCCAGATTCAATAACGGATGTCTGGAACCTGCGTTTCATTTGGCGGCACTAGCTTACGTTAAGTCAAGTGTTTTGCTGCGGCGGTTTGAACACCGGAAAACCAAAGCGGCAAACAACTTACTCTGGATTGCAGCCTGACTTCACCGCCAACCGGATTTGTCAATCCGGCGCGAACCGGGGGCAGATCGCGCCACGCCAAAAGAGGCCGGCGCAGCAGACTGCACGCATTCCGTGCCCCGCTCAAAGGCCTGCGCGCCGCGTTGCCGCCACAGATGGTTCAGCGACCAAGCGGATCAATTCAGATTTTCGATGAAAAGAAAGATGGTGGAGCCAAGGGGGCTCGAACCCCTGACCTCTTCGCTGCCAGCGAAGCGCTCTCCCAGCTGAGCTATGGCCCCTTGTCGCATCTTGGCGCCGGTCTAGGTCTCCGGCGTCGATGGGGGCGGAACATAGTCACACCGCCTCCCAAGATCAAGCAGAATTTTCGAAGAAAAATCCTGCCGTGAACAACAGTGGAAAGGCCGCCTGAACGGGCGGCCCCTCAAGACGATTATTGGTCGGTATCGTCTTCGATCTCGACGCGGATACCGGGAACGGAATCCTCGTCTTCGTCTTCATCTTCCAGGAAGACGTCGTCGTCGGATTCGTCGTTATCGATCTCGACATCATCGTCGCCATCAATATCCGGCACGTCATCGGAGCCTTCCGCTTCGGCGTCGGCTTCTTCGAGGGTGACGATTTCCGGTGCCGCCGCGTCCTCTTCTTCTTCTTCCTCTTCCGGCTTTTCTTCAGCCTTGGCCGCCTTGGCCGCGCGGGCCGTCATGACGGTCTCGAAGATCGTGCCGCATTTCGGGCACGTGATCGGATCCCGGTTAAGGTCGTAGTATTTGGCGCCGCAGCTCGGGCAAAGCCGCTTTGTGCCAAGTTCAGGTTTTGCCACTGTGCTCACCCTTCGTTTGTTGTCTGGCTGACTTGTCGGTGGGCCGCCCCATAGCGTCAAGCTCACCTGCTGTCAAAGACAAATCGGACAAAAAAACCATTCGCCCCATTCTTCTGCATGTTGCGCGCGAAATTTCAAGCGTGCGGGAAAGTTCTCGCCAACAAATCGCATTTTATGGTCCAGCGACGCTTTACGATTTGCTAAGACCGGCCGGCCGCCGAACGCACCCCGGAAAACCGGGTGATGACGAGGCCGCGTCCGCGTGATAGGACGTGACACCTTTTCGCAAACTCTCAAGTTCCGGACATTGAAAATGTCACACAATACCGCGCCCACGCCTCTCACCGCGAGCAAGGGCAGCCCGCTGACCGGCACAATCCGCGTGCCCGGGGACAAGTCGATTTCTCACAGATCTATGATGTTCGGCGCGCTTGCCGTCGGACGCACCACCGTGAAGGGTCTTCTGGAATCCGAAGACGTACTGGCAACGGCAGATGCCATGCGCGCCGTCGGGGCGACAATCGAAAGACACGCCGACGGTTCCTACACGGTCGATGGTGTCGGCCTCGGCAGCCTGCTCGAGCCGGAGGGCGTGATCGATTTCGGCAATGCGGGCACCGGTGTCCGCCTGACCATGGGCATCTTCGGCAGCCACAATATCGCCGCCACATTTGTTGGCGACGCGTCGCTCTCAAAACGCCCGATGGGCCGTGTGCTCGATCCGCTGCGCGAAATGGGAACGAATGTGATTGCCCGCGACGGGGACCGCCTGCCCGCCTCCATCCGCGGCGCAGAGACCGCCCTGCCGATCACCTACCGCGTGCCGATGCCGTCGGCTCAGGTCAAGTCCGCCGTTCTGCTGGCCGGCCTCAATGCCCCCGGAGAGACAACGGTAATCGAGCCGATCCCGACACGCGATCATACCGAGAAAATGCTGAAAGGCTTCGGCGCGGAAATCTCGGTCACGCTCAATGAAAACGGCGAACGCGTCATCAAACTGACCGGCCAACCCGAGTTGAAGCCACAGGACATCGATGTCCCGGGCGATCCCTCCTCGGCAGGCTTTCCTCTGGTCGCCGCGCTGATCATTCCAGGCTCGGACATCACCATCGAAAACGTTCTTCTCAACGAACACCGGACCGGCCTGATCACCACGCTGATCGAAATGGGCGGGGACATCGAGATCGTCAACCGCCGGGAGACCGGCGGCGAAGAGGTCGGTGATCTTCGCGTTAAGGCGAGCCAGTTGAAGGGCATCACCGTACCGGCTGACCGCGCACCCTCCATGATCGACGAATATCCGGTGCTCGCGATTGCCGCGGCGTTTGCCTCGGGCGACACGTTCATGCCGGGGCTCGACGAACTCCGTGTGAAAGAGTCCGACCGGCTTGCCGCCGTTGCGCGCGGCCTGGAAGCCAATGGCATTGCCTGCGTTGAGACGGAAGACACGCTGACCGTGACCGGCGGCGCGGCTTCCATCGGTGGCGGCACCGTCACGACCCATCTCGATCACCGCATCGCCATGGCCTTTCTCGTGCTCGGCATGGCCTCAGACACGGGCGTAACCGTCGACGACGGCGCAGTGATCGCGACCAGCTTCCCGACCTTCACGTCTCTTTTTGAGACCCTTGGGGCCAAGTTTTCCGAAACCGCCAGCGAGGCGGCATGATTATCGCAATTGACGGACCTGCGGCATCCGGCAAGGGCACGCTTGCGCGCAGGCTCGCCGATCACTTCGGCCTGAGACATCTCGATACCGGCCTCACCTACCGGGCGGTGTCGGCCGCGCTTCTTGCCAAGGGACTGCCGCTGGGAGACGAAAGCGTCGCGATCGAGATTGCGCAGAACCTCGATCTCGCCCAGATGGACAAGACCGTTCTGTCTGCGCATGAGATCGGCGAGGCAGCCTCGCGCATCGCCGTGCTGGGCGGGCTCAGGAAAGAGCTCGTGGAACTGCAACGCCGCTTTGCCGAAACGCCTCCCGGTGCCGTTCTGGACGGGCGCGACATCGGCACGGTGGTCTGCCCGGATGCCACGGTCAAGCTGTTCGTCACCGCATCTGCCGAGGCGCGCGCCCGGCGGCGCACGGACGAAATGATCTCAAAGGGCAAGGATGCAAATTACGCATCCGTTCTCGACGATCTCAAGCGCCGGGACGAGCGCGACAGCCAGAGAACCGTCGCGCCGATGAAACAAGCTGAAGATGCGGTCTTGCTTGATACGACAGAAATGGATATAGAAACCGCGTTCCAGGCGGCTGTGGATATCATTTCAAGCGCCGAGGATGGTTCAAGGTCCTAGGGGTTCACTCACAGGTGCGCCCCTTTCCGTGCATCCGGAACACATCCGGCTTTGAAAGCCGCAGGTTCTTAATGAACGACAATTGAATTTCGGCAGGACGCTCTCAGATCGTGTCCTGTGGCGAGACCGGATTTTCCGTCTGCCGCCTCCGCCGGCCCGCTTTTCGAAGCGGAAGGATCAGCGAAGATCGCGATCCCGGGAGACAGGCAATCCGGAGTGCAACACCAACCCGCCGGCGGTGCGCCAACTGGCGCTCAGGAGTATAAATGACCGATTTCAATCCCTCTACCGAGGATTTTGCAGCTCTTCTCGAAGAGTCTTTCGTCCAGAACGACCTCTATGAAGGTGCCGTTGTCAAAGGCACCGTCGTCGCAATCGAAAAAGACCTTGCCGTCATCGACGTCGGCCTGAAGGTTGAAGGCCGTGTGCCGCTGAAGGAATTCGGCGCCAAGGGCCGCGACGGCGAAATGGGTGTCGGCGACGAAGTTGAAGTTTACCTCGAGCGTGTCGAAAACGCTCTTGGCGAAGCCGTTCTGTCGCGCGAAAAAGCACGCCGCGAAGAAAGCTGGGTTCGCCTGGAAGTCGCGTTCGAAGCAAACGAGAAAGTCAACGGCCAGATCTTCAACCAGGTCAAGGGCGGCTTCACCGTCGATCTGGATGGCGCTGTTGCCTTCCTGCCGCGTTCGCAGGTCGATATCCGTCCGGTCCGCGACGTGACCCCGCTGATGCACACGCCTCAGCCGTTCCAGATCCTGAAGATGGACAAGCGCCGCGGCAACATCGTCGTGTCCCGCCGTGTCGTTCTGGAAGAGACCCGTGCCGAACAGCGTTCGGAACTGGTGCAGAGCCTGGAAGAAGGTCACACCGTGGAAGGCGTCGTCAAGAACATCACCGACTACGGTGCGTTCGTCGACCTCGGCGGTATCGATGGTCTGCTGCACGTCACCGACATCGCGTGGCGCCGCATCAACCATCCGTCGGAAGTTCTCACCATCGGCCAGACGGTCAAGGTGCAGATCATCCGCGTCAACCAGGAAACGCATCGCATCAGCCTCGGCATGAAGCAGCTTGAAACCGATCCGTGGGACGGTATCGAAGCCAAGTACCCGCTGGAAGCCAAGTTCAACGGCCGCGTGACCAACATCACCGACTACGGTGCATTCGTCGAACTGGAGCCGGGCATCGAAGGCCTGATCCACGTTTCGGAAATGTCCTGGACCAAGAAGAACGTCCATCCGGGCAAGATCGTTTCCACTTCCCAGGAAGTCGAAGTGATGATCCTGGAAGTCGACCCGGTCAAGCGCCGCATTTCTCTCGGCCTGAAGCAGACCCTGCAGAACCCGTGGGATGCGTTCGCGGAACAGTTCCCGATCGGCGCCAACGTCGAAGGCGAAGTCAAGAACAAGACCGAATTCGGCCTGTTCATCGGCCTCGACGGCGACGTGGACGGCATGGTGCACCTGTCCGACCTCGACTGGAACCGTCCGGGCGAGCAGGTTATCGAGGAGTACAAGAAGGGCGACATGGTCAAGGCCATCGTCCTGGATGTGGACGTCGAGAAAGAGCGTATCTCTCTCGGCATCAAGCAGCTCACCGGCGATCCGATGGAATCGGGCGCAGCAGGCGAATTGCGCAAGAACTCCGTCGTTACCTGTGAAGTCACCGAGATCAAGGACGGCGGCCTGGACGTCAAGATTGCAGACAGCGATCTGACAGCGTTCATCCGCCGCGCGGACCTTTCCCGTGACCGCGAAGAGCAGCGCCCGGAAAAATACTCCGTTGGCGACAAGTTCGACGCGCGCATCACCCAGTTCGACAAGAAGACCCGCCGGGTCACCGTGTCGATCAAGGCGCTCGAAATCGCCGAAGAAAAGGAAGCTGTCGCACAGTACGGCTCTTCCGACAGCGGCGCGTCTCTCGGCGACATCCTGGGTGCTGCCCTGAAGCAGCAGTCCGACGACTAAGGTTTTCGCATCCCGGTCCATCGGGAACGAAAAGGAAAAGCCCGGCAGCAATGCCGGGCTTTTTTGTTTTTCTGAGAACGCGGCAGCGACCTGCTGGCAACATTTTCCAGGGCCTGTCTCAATGGACAGAAGCGCCCGAATGTGCGCTGATGGCCGCAGAGATATTGAAATGGCACGGGAGTGATCAATGCACCTGTTCCCTGTTCTTCTGTTGACGACCCTGTTGGTGACACCCGCCTTGGCAGAGATTGAACGCTCCAAGACCAAATGGAAGGTCAAACCGGATTTCGAAAAAAGCGCGGCCGCGCGCGAGTCGATCAGCGGGGCTGATTGCGCGCCTGGCGGCTGGTGTCTTGCGGCGAATGACGAGAAAAACTATGCGCAGTTTTTCAAGATCAGGAAGAACAGGCTGGACCCGGACAAGAAAGGCGTGATCCGGCTGCTGCCGAAAAAGATCGACGGGAAAAAGATGGACGAGATCGACGCCGAAGGCGTGGTGTTCGTGCCATCAAGAGACAGCAATGCACCGTCCTTCTTTTACGTCACCGGTTCACACGGACTGTCACGGAGCGGAGACTTCCAGCCCTCCCGGTTCACGCTGTTCCGCTTTCCGGTGGAGACAAAATCCGGCAAGCCAACCTTCAAATTCAGCGACAAGAAAGTCGCGCCAGAGGTCGAGCGAACCATGCTGCTCGCCGAGACGATCAAATCCAACCCCGATCTCGCGCCGTTTGCAGACCAGACACTGGACCGCAACGGCGTCACCATCGAGGGCATCTCCGAGATGGACGGCGACATGCTGTTCGGTCTCAGGAGCCCCTGCCTTGCCGGTCATGCGCTCATTCTGCGGGTGCCCGCAGAGGACCTTTTTCAGGATACACCGCCGCCATCAACCACGGACAGGGTCGCGCTCGGCGACAATGTCGGCATTCGCGACCTGACCCGTGTGAAGGATGGCCTTCTCATCCTGGCGGGCCGGAGCGACGACCGGCGCGGCTCCGAAGACTTCACCTGTGGCGAAAAACGCAAGCCGCCAGCGCCGGCGCCGTCTCTCTGGTTCTGGAGTGGGCTATCCGGCGATGCTGCCAGGCCGCTCGGGCCGCTGCCCGGGGTCGACCGGAATGCGAGCGTCGAAACGCTGCTGGTTCTGGAGGAGACCGACGCTGCCTTCAAAGTGCTGGTTCTGTTCGACGGCGAGAAAAACGGGGCGCCTGTGGAGTTCCTGGTCGGAAAGTGACATTCGCGACCGACCCGGCGGCGGTGACGAATAGCGCGTAAATCGAACAGAATTCAGGTTCGCCGGACTTGCGCCAAGCGCAGATCTTTTAAATGATTGACCGATACCTCCGACCGTCCGTTTTGGATTTCCAACATGTCAGCCCTCGATCTGTGCCGTCTCGCCGGCACCGTCTTTCTTGCCGTCACACTGGTCGTGACCGGCGACACCTGCGGCAAGCTGCTTACGCAGAGCGGCGTTGATCCCTTCATTGTCGCCTGGACGCGCTTTGCAATCGCGGCGCTTGTCCTGTGGCCGCTTGCCCGGATGCAGTGGCAGGAACTTGGCCCGATGAAGGACTGGCGGGTGATCCTGCGGACTGTCTTTATCGCAGGCGGGATCAGTTCGATCCTAACGGCGCTGGAAACCGAGCCCATCGCCAATGTGTTCGGCGCTTTTTTCATCGGACCGATCATTTCCTACATGCTCGCCGTTATCTTCCTGAAGGAACGCCCGTCGGCCACCCACACCGTGCTCCTGGCTGTCGGATTTTTCGGGGTTCTGCTGGTGGTCAAGCCTGGATTCGGCATGACGACGGGCACGCTGTTCGCCCTGCTCGCCGGAACGTTCTACGGCTGCTACCTGTTCATGACCAAGCTGCTTGCCGGAGCCATGCGGCCGACCCGGCTCCTCATGTCGCAACTCCTGATCGGCACGGTGCTTCTGACCCCCTTCGGCCTGTCTTCTCCTATGCCTGTGAATGAAACCGGCGTCTGGCTCCTGATCATTGCGAGTGCGCTGACTTCGGCTGCCGGCAACTATCTTCTGGTGATCGCGAACCGGACGGCGGATGCAAGTCTCGTCGCCCCGCTGGTCTATACCCAGCTCATCTCCGCAACCGTGCTCGGCGTTGTCGTTTTCGGCGACTGGCCTGATACAATTGCTTTCGCCGGGCTGTTTCTGATTGCCGCATCGGGTCTCGGATCCTTGGCAACCCGGCGCTCGGCTTGAAGCCGGACACACCGCAGAAGATCAGGACGACTTGATGCCGTAATTGGCGACCGCGCCGAGGACCTCGTCAATTTCCCCCTTCGACAGGATATGCGGCTTGCCGACCGTCTGGCTGACGATATAGGCGTGCGCCAGAACCTCCAGTTCCTCCATCCGCCAGAGCGCCTTTTCAAGCGTTTCGCCGGTGACGACAGCGCCGTGGTTGGCCATCAGGCAACCGGACCGTTCCTTCATCGCACCGGTGACATGATCCGCCAGATCCTGGCTTCCGAACAGCGCATAATCCGCCAGCGGCACCGTGTTTCCTCCGAAAATCGCAACCATGTAGTGACAGGCCGGGATCTCGACGCGGTTGATCGAGAGCGCCGTGGAGTGCACCGGATGGGCATGGACGACAGCGTGCATGTCTTCCTTCTCCCGCAGCAGGGCCTGGTGAAACTGCCACTCGGTCGACGGGGGAAAATCTCCCTTCTGCTTGCCCTTTCCGTTCAGGGGAACGGAGACGAGCATGTCGGGCGTCATCCGATCATAGGGAACGCCGGAGGGCGTGATGATCATCCGCTTGCCGGCCCGGGCCGAGACATTGCCGGACGTGCCCTGATTGATCCCGCGCCGGTTCATTTCGCGGCAGGTTTCGATGATCGCCTGACGCAGTTTGGCGGTGTCCTTGTAAGGTGGCTTAAGCATGGTCTTCCGATAGACTGAGAAGGTCGGCCGCGGTCTCTGAACAGGTCGCGACGTGGGTGGCATATCCGCCGCGAATGGCCGCAAGCATCGGCGCGGCCCGATCGGGCCCCGAGCCCACCAGCAGCCCCATGTCCTTGTTGCGCATCTGCTGAAGCGTGACCGCGATCATTCGGTCCTCGATGTCGCGGTTGAGGCCCTGGCCATCCCGATCGATCAGCCGGCCGCAAATGACGCCAATCGCCCCCTTTTGCGCGCAGGCGTCAATATCCGCCTTTTCCAGAAGACCGGTATGCACCACGTGGCTGTCCTCGCCGCAGGTGCCGCAGGCAAAGATCGTCTTGTTGCAACTGGCAACGGCCTGCAATTGCGCCTCGATGACCGGCTCCTGTTTCAGCCGTTCGACAAGGGTCTTGTCCGACAGGACCAGTGGAACGTGAAGATTGACGCAGTGCGCGCCATAGCGCCGTGCCAGCGTCGCCGAACAGGTTTCGGCGGCAAAGCCGAGCGCGGCGGGGCGGGACCCCACCAGTTGCACGATGGTGAGATCTGCAAGATCGATCCTCGGCGCAGCCTCCGCCACCCGGTAAACGGTTTCCCCCCAGGCAACACCAAGCCGGTCGCCGGGTTCCAGCAAACCGGGCAGCCAGTCGGCAACAACGCGTGTCACCCGGTCAAGGGAGCGTTCGGGACCGTCGGGCGAGGACGGAATGACCACGGCATCGCGCAAGCCGAAACGATCCACGATCCTGCGCGCGAGTTCCTGGTTCCGGAAGACATCGCTGTCGAGCGAGATGCGCACATAGTCCCGCTTTCTGGCTTCGGCGAGATAATTGACCACGGTTGCACGGGAGATCCCGAGCCGTTCGGCGATCTCGTTCTGGTTCATCCCGTCCTGATAATAGCACCAGGTGACCTCGACGATCGCGTCTTCCTGCGTGCGCGTGCGCGCGCCGCTTCTGGGCTCCGCTGGCCTGGATCTGGACGAAGCGGGGCTCATGCGCTCTTGGCAACCGCCGCCAGATCCGGGAACAGACCCGCAAGACCTTCCGCGCTTGCCTCACAGACGCCGCGTTCGGTGATCAAGCCCGTCACCAGATGGTTCGGTGTCACGTCGAAGGCCGGATTGCCGCCGGGCGTGCCGTGCGGCGTGACCTGGACCTGTGCAATCGCGTTCGCCTCGCTCAAACCCTGAACATGAGTCACTTCGCGTTCAAGCCGCTCCTCGATCGGGATTTCGGCAACGCCGTCATCCACGCTCCAGTCAATCGTCGGCGAGGGCAGCGCGACATAAAAGGGAACGTTGTTCGCCTTGGCGGCAAGTGCCTTCAGATAGGTGCCGATCTTGTTGCAGACATCGCCCCGGCGGGTCGTGCGGTCGGTGCCGGTGATGACGAGATCGACCATGCCGTGCTGCATCAGGTGGCCGCCGGCATTGTCGGTGATGTAGGTATGCGGAATACCGTGGCTGCCAAGCTCCCAGGACGTCAAAGCGCCCTGGTTGCGCGGGCGGGTCTCGTCGACCCAGATGTGGATCGGGATGTTCTCGTTGAAAGCCTGATACATCGGGCTGGTGGCGGTGCCCCAGTCCACAGTCGCAATCCAGCCCGCGTTGCAATGGGTGAGGATATGAACCGGTTCGCCATCCTTCTTGCCCGCGGCGATCTTGCGGATGATCTCCAGCCCGTTCTGGCCGATGCGGTGGTTAATGTCGACATCTTCATCGGAAATCTCGTGCGCGAGTTTCAGCGCCGCCGCTGCCCGCTCCGCCTCCGGCAACGGTTTCAAATGCGCGCGGCACCGGTTGAGCGCCCAGCGAAGGTTGATCGCCGTCGGACGTGTCTTGTCCAGAAACGCCCAGGCGGTGTCGAGATTTGCGTCCGAGGGATCCAGTCTGGCGGCAAGCGCCATGCCATAGGCGGCGGTCGCCCCGATCAGGGGCGCGCCGCGCACCCGCATTTCAACGATCGCATCGGCAAAATCCTGCAGCGTATCGACCTGCTCGATCCGAAACTCGTGCGGCAGCCAGCGCTGGTCGATGATCTGAAGCGCGTCCTTGTCCTCGTCCCACCAGAGCGACCGGTAATGGGTTCCGTCGACCTTCATAGGATGTCCCTTCCGTTGTAGTTGCGCGCCAGCGACAAGAGCTCTTCCGTCGTGCCGATCATCCCCGCGTTCCGTATCAGGTCAGCGCCCATAAGGAGGTTGCGTGCTTCCAGGGCTGCCTTCAGCACCTTGTCTTCGATTTCCTCGAAATCGGCGTTGTGCGCCAGCGAAAGCGTCCGGCGGTGCATTTCGATGCCGCAGAAGCCAAGGGCATCGACGCGGATTTCTGCAAGCAGTTCCTCGCAGACCTCATCCGATGCATGTCCCTGCCCCTCGAACAGCGTCTGCGGGTAAAGCATGCCCGTGCGCTCCGTCGCCCAGAGTTGCCTGAACTCGTCCTCGAAGGCGGCGACCGTTTCCGAAATCACGGCAAGCAGCCATTCCTGGTAAGCCTCCAGATCGACGTCCTGCCGGTGAGCCGGCTGGCTGAAATAGGCCATCAGAAAATTCGCCACAAGCATGCCGAGGTCAAAGCCCATCGGGCCGTATTGAACGAACTCGGGATCGATCACACGGCTTTCGTCTCCCGTGGACATGATCGAACCGCTGTGCAGGTCTCCATGCACCATCGTTTCGGTGTTGGAGGCGAATTTCATCATCA
Source organism: Roseibium sp. MMSF_3412 (assembly GCF_030733265.1). Classification (GTDB taxonomy): domain Bacteria; phylum Pseudomonadota; class Alphaproteobacteria; order Rhizobiales; family Stappiaceae; genus Roseibium. The sequence goes on from NZ_JASHJI010000004.1 coordinate 70,529, forward strand.
GCCGTTGAACCCGCGCCTTCAGGCGCGCGTCCGAGCGAAGGTCTTTCACGACCGCGTCCAGCCCGTCGGTGTGATGGTTCATTTCCGCTTCGTAATAGGGATCGGTGAACACCAGTGCCTCGGTAATCGCCGGGATCTCGATGTTGCCTGCGAACAGGCCGACATCGTTTTTCTTGTCGGCGCTTTTCATGGAGAGTTCCGAGCCACGGAACGCGGTGCGCGCGCAGAACCGGCCGAGGAAGTCGCCGAGCCCCTCGACCTTTTCGCCTTCGATCAGCTTCCGGCGCAGGATCTTGTGCGGCGCCAGGAACTCCATGACGATCAGCGCCTGCGTCTCGTCGAAATGGAAAACCTCCGGCACCGAGCCCGGATCTCTCGTTGCCTGCCTGACCAGGGCATGGTTCTCGAAAAAGGCGCGATAGAGCGGCAGCGGCCAGCTGTCTCCGACGAGGCGGACATAGGGCAATGCCTGTTTGACGACAACGGCGCCAGCCGGTCCTTCGACAATGAAGACCAGGTTCAGATTGCCGTCGCCGACTTCCTTCACGTCCCAGGCAGCCGGGTCGGTCCCGACCCTTTCTGCCACAGCCCCGATCGAGGCAAGACGCGTTGCGAGGTCCTCCGGTGTCAACGGCCGATACTGCTCAGGCGTTTCCATGACTGCGTTTGTTCCTCCCTGTTTTGCCCTGATAATGATCAAGATTGTTCAAAAGTCAACTTGGTTGACAAATGACTATATTGCGTGCTGTAACTTTGCGCAGCGGGAGAGGAGCTCGTGAAAAATTGGGAGGAATGGTGAGAAACGTCACCCTGAAACTCCGCGGTCTGGAAAAGTCCTTCGGGCAGAACCACGTTCTCAAGGGCATCGATCTGGAGCTGCGATCCGGGGAAGTCACCGCGCTGATGGGCGCCAATGGTGCCGGCAAGTCGACGCTTGTCAAAGTGTTGTGCGGCTACCATTTTGCCGATGCCGGCGAGATTGAACTGGCCGGCGCGCCGTTTTCGCCGACAGATGCGGCCGATGCCATCGCAAAGGGCGTGGTGACGGTCCACCAGTCCATCGATGACGGCGTGATCCCCGATCTCGACGTGGCCACCAACCTCACCCTTGACCGGCTGACCGAGCCCGGCGTCGGTTTTTTCGTCAATGACGGCAGGTTGCGCAGGCAGGCACGCGAAGTCGCCGAAAGCATGGGCCTGACCATGGACGTGCGCATGCGTGTTGCCGATCTGGATGTCGCCGACAGACAGATGATCGCGATTGCACGTGCCATGGCACGTTCGCCCAAACTGCTCATTCTCGACGAGCCCACCTCCTCCCTGTCGTCGTCGGAAGCCGAACGGCTGTTCGCCCTGATCGACAGGCTGCGCGATGAAGGGGTCGCGATCCTCTATATTTCCCACCGCATGTCGGACATCCGGCGCGTCGCCGACCGGATCGTCTCCATGCGCGACGGCGCGATCTCGGGCCTGTTTGAAACCGAACCTCTGGACTATGTCGGTGCGGTCAACGCCATGCTCGGACACCAGATGACAGAAGTCGACATCGACCCGGTGGCGGGCGGCGAACCGGTGCTGCGCGTTGAAAACCTGAAGCTGTTCGAGGACAGCAGGGACATCAGCTTCGAAGCGCGTGAGGGCGAGGTCGTCGCTTTCACCGGCCTTCTCGGGTCCGGCAAGACACGGCTGGCGGAGATCATCTACGGCCTTGCCGAACCGCATGGTGGACGGCTTCTTCTGGACGGCAAGGACTACCGGCCCAAAGGTGCGGGCGATGCGGTTCAAAAGGGCGTCTTCATGTCGCCCAAGGATCGGAGCGTGAATGCGGTCGTACCGGATTTCGACATTGCCAACAACATGACGCTGCCGTTTCTCCGCGCATTCAGCGGGTTTTCCTTCCTGAACGACAGGATGCAGCGCAGAGCCTGCGACGGGATGATCGACAAGATCGGTGTCGTCTGCCAGTCCAATGCCGATGACATCAACACGCTGTCCGGCGGCAACCAGCAAAAGGTCATGATCGGCCGCTGGCTCCTCAAGGCATCGCGGATCCTGCTTCTCGACGAGCCCTTCCAGGGTGTCGATATCGGTGCGCGGCGCGACATCGGCCATTACATTCGCCAGACGGCGAAAGGCCGTACCACGCTGGTCTTCGTGGCGGAGATCGACGAGGCACTGGAAATCGCGGACCGCATCATCGTGCTCAACGAGGCGGCGATCGCCGGCGAATACTTGAACAGGGACATTGATCTGAACAGCCTGGTTGCGGATGTGTCAGGCCCCGGTGAGCGACTGGCCCTCGCAGGATGATACTCGACAAATGAAAAACAACGACGCACTCGATTTCGCAATCCGCTACGGCTTCCTGATCCTTCTGGGCGGGCTTGCCGTTTTCTTTTCCCTTTATGCCAGCGGGTTCGCCAGCCCGCGCTCGGCCGTCTTCATTCTGCAATCCGTCGCCATCACCGGCATTCTCGCCCTCGGTGTGACCTGCACCCTCGTCGTCGGCGGGTTCGATCTGTCCATCGGTTCGGTCGCAACGTCCGCTCTGATGCTGTCGGCCTATACGATGGTGATCCTGGAACAGTCTGCCTTCGTTGCCGTTGCGCTTTGCCTGCTCATGGGCGCTTTAGTCGGACTGGTCAATGGACTGCTGATCGTCAAGATGCGCGTTCCCGATCTCCTGGCGACGCTCGGCATGATGTTTCTGCTAATCGGCCTGCAACGCATTCCGACGCAGGGCAATTCGATTGCCACCGGCATGAGCCTTGCCGACGGGTCCGTCGCAGAAGGCACGTTTTCCGCCGCTTTCCTCTGGCTCGGCCGTCACCGCTTCGACCTCTTTCTCGACCGGCTGGTTCCGGTTCCGGTTGTCGTGTTCCTCCTGATCGCCGTCCTGATCTGGCTGTTCCTGGGATACACGCGGCACGGACGCCTGATGTATGCGATCGGTTCGAATGAACGTGCCGCCGGGCTGGTCGGAACAAATGTGCACCGCTACAAGGTGGTCGCCTACATGATCTCCGGCATGCTTGCCTCCGTCGGCGGCATCCTGCTTGCCGCCCGGCTCGGGCGCGGCGATATCGCCTCGGGCAACAATCTGCTGCTCGACAGCGTCGCCGCAGCCCTGATCGGTTTTGCCGTTCTGGGTGCGGCACGCCCGAATGCCTTCGGCACCGCGGCCGGTGCCCTTTTTGTCGGGATCCTGCTTCAGGGCCTGACGATGATGAACGCTCCCTACTACATGCAGGATTTCGTCAAGGGAGCCGTTCTGGTCGCAGCCCTCGTTTTCACATTCTACCTGTCGTCACGGCGTGGCGGCAGGAGAACAGCGTGACGCCAGCAAGGCGCCGTTCATATTGGGAGGAAACAATATGCTCAGACGTGAATTCATGAAACTGACCCTCGCGGCCGGCATCGGCCTTACCGGGGGAACCGCCATTGCCGCGGACATGCCCGCACCTTTCGACAAGCCGGAAGAGGTCAAGATCGCGCTGGTCCGCTACCTGTCGACCGGTGACTTCTTCCAGTCCTATCTGGCCGGTGTCGAAAGCCAGGCGGAAGCGCTTGGTGTCGACCTTCGCGTTTTCGACAGCCGTCAGGACGCCGCCCTTCAGGCGGACATGGTGGATCAGGCTATCGCGCTCGGTGTTGACGGCATCGTCATACAGCACGGACTGACGGAGTCCATGAAACCGGCCGCGCAGCGCGCAGTCGACGCCGGTATCAAGGTTGTCGCCTTTGACGTGAATGTCGAAAACGACGCGATCCCGCAAGTCGAACAATCCGATTATCTGCTTGGGAAAATGGCTCTCGACCAGGCAATCAAGGACAATGGAAACTCCTTTACGGCCGGATACGTCTATGTTCCCGGCATTGCGCCACTGGACCGCCGGGACAAGGCCTGGAAGGAAGTGAAAGAAGCCAACCCGGGGATCAAGGAAGCCGCAATGTTCGGCACGCTGGACAACCCGATCGCCAACTCGGTGGCCAACCAGGCACGTTCCGTGCTGCAGGCCAATCCGACCATCAACGTCGTCTTCGCCCCTTATGACGAGTTTGCCAAGGGCGTCAAGATCGCCGTTGACGAGGCGGGCCTCAGCCAGGACATCAAGATCTATTCGGCAGACGTATCGACCGCGGACATCTCTGCGATGCGCGAACCGGATTCAGCCTGGGCGGCAACGGTCGCGACAAACCCGGCGGTTGTCGGTGAAGTCAGCGTCCGCACGCTTGCCCTGATGCTTGCCGGCGAAGACCCCGGCAAACAGGTCATCGTCCCGCCGACACTGATCACGCAATCCTTCCTCAATGAGCAGGATGTTCGCAACATGGAAGACCTTGGCGAGAAAATGCCGCAGTTCCAGCATGCGGATGTGTCCGTTGCAGAATGGATCCCGCTGCCCAAGCGCTGATCTTCGACAGACCGATCAAATCGAAACCCGGCCATTGCGCCGGGTTTCGCCTTATACGGTCAAATGTACGCAGGTTTACATTTTTCCCGCTTGCTTTACGCTTCCCATCTCAACGAGAACCCACGCGCCCCGCGTGGCCTCCAAACTCACCACCAGACAGAATTGCGACAGGCAACATGAGCGAAGCCAAGGCCGGCGATACGGTTCAACTTCACTACAAGGGCACACTGGACGACGGATCCGTCTTCGACAGCTCAGAGGGCCGCGACCCACTGGAATTCACGGTCGGTTCGGGTCAGATCATCCCCGGCTTGGACAAGGCAATCCCGGGCATGAAAATCGGCGATGAAAAGACCGTCCGGGTTGAAGCCGAAGAAGCTTACGGAGCGGTGAACCCGGAGGCCCGTCAAACCGTACCGCGCGCACATATTCCGCCCGATGTGCCGCTCGAAACAGGCCTGCAGCTTCAGGCGCAGACCGAGAATGGACAGATGATATCGGTCACGGTGGTCGAGTTCTCCGACGAAGAGGTTGTGCTGGACGCCAACCATCCGCTTGCAGGTAAAGCCCTGACATTCGCAATCACTCTGACCGGCATAAAATAACGCACCTCGCGAATGCTGTTCTCAAGATGCCCGCTTGAATGCGGGCATTTTTTTATGCCTGAAGCAGTTCGGCAGTGCTCAGACAGACCCCGGTTCAGATGCCGGTTCCGTCTTTTTCTCCAGGGTTTCTTCCATGAAGAGGACATAGATCACCAGACCGACGGTCGCCGTTGCCGCAAGGCTCAGGAACCCCGTGGTGTAGCTCGTGAACTGGACAATATATTCCGCGACAATGTTGCTTAGGGACGCCCCGATGCCAATCAGCATTGCCAGAACCCCTTGTGCGAAATTGAACCGGCCCGTGCCGGCGGTGATGTCGGCAAGCACCAGGAGAAACACCATCGCGAAGATGCCGTTGGCAACGCCGTCCAGCGCCTGGATGGCGACAAGAGCATAGGTATTGTCGAACTGGCTGAACAGGATGCCTCTTACCGGAAGCACGAGAAACGCGATGAGCAGAAGCGGTTTGCGTCCCCAGACATCTGCCTTCTTGCCGCAGAAGATCGCCATGACAATCATGACCAGCTGGGCGGCGATGACGCAGGCCGCCGTGAACGCGACGCCATGCTCCGCGTCGCTGTTGGACGACAGCTTCTGGCTGACCAGGGGCAGCATGGACGCATTTGCGGAGTGAAACAGGAAGATGCAGATGGCAAAGACGAGCAGGCGCCTGTCCTCGAACAGGCTCAAGATGCCCTCCGGTGCTTTCGCTCCCGCGTTTTCTTCGGCGACGCCGCCGCGGGCCATTTCGTGGTCGATGTCGTCCTTGTTGATCAGGAGAGCACAGACGATCATACCGCAGGCCATGGCCGCCACGAGCCAGAACACACCCAGCGCTGACCATGTCAGCGCGAGAATGGCCGCAAGCATGGCGGCGATCATGTTGCCGGCGTGGTTCCAGGCCTGGTTGGCGCTGGTCTGCTTCGTGAAATAGGCATGGCCGACAAGTCCGAGTGTGACAGCGGCGATGAGCGGTCCCATGAAGGCAGACGAGGATCCGATCAGGATCTGTGCGGTGTAGACCGCAAATGCATCGTTGAAGACCAGAATTCCGATGGTGCTCGTGGCAATTGCAACAGCACAGACGATCAGCAGCGCGCGTTTCCATTTGACCGCATCGACGATGGCACCTGCAGGTGACTGCATGACAACGGTCGCGATGCTTCCGGCAGCGAGCGCAATGCCGATCGAGCCGGGAGACCAATGCTGCAATGACAGGAGATAGATCGCCAGATAGGGCCCGATCCCCCCGACAACGTCTCCGGCGAAAAAGTTCACGCCCAGCAATGGTTTGTTCAACTGCATGTTCCGCGCCTCGGTTTCCGGGTCTCTTTACGTCCTATACGAGGACCACAAACAAAAATTTAAACATTCATGGGGCTACACTCAAAAATCGAATTTTAATACGCTGCGTCAAAAGCGTGAGAAGCGGTTAGATGCCTGTAAGTTTAATTGTCTCAATTCTGGTCTTCTTCTGCATTGCGATCCGGCAATGGCTGCCTGACTGGTTGAAAATCTGGATGATCATGACAACCGGCGCGGTTTTCCTGCTCGTTACCGGCAATATATCTCCATCTGAAGCCTTGAGCGCGATCGACTGGAACGTTATCGCTTACCTGTTTGGTGTTTTTGCTATCTCGCACGCGCTGTTTGCTTCGGGCATCTCGGAAAGGGTCAGCAATTGGATTTGCGCCGACCAGCGGTCCATTCCGAAGATCCTGCTTTATTTCATCGTGTTCGTGACACTGATTTCAGCTGTTCTGACAAATGATGCCGCAGCCGCAATCGGGACGCCGATCGCGATTGCGATCGCGGCCAGCCTGCGTATCGCCGCCGCCTTGCCTTTGATCGCGCTTTGCGTCTCCGTCACCGTCGGCAGCATGTTTTCGCCGGTCGGAAATCCGCAGAACCTGCTCATCGTCGCCGACGGCCATTTCCAGAATCCGGTTGGCGTCTTCCTGGAATGGCTTGCCGTTCCCGCGATCATATCCCTCATATTCACGCTGGTCTGGTTCTGGATATGCTTCGCCAGGGCACCGAAGGGAGATGCGCCGGAGCATGTCACACCGGACGAACAGTCGGCGCGCAGCTGGCCGGCGCTTGTCTCGACCGGTCTGCTTTGCGTGCTCGTCATTGTGGACAGCATTGCCCATGAGAGCGAGTTCCTGCCGGACCTGCCGCTCGGCGTTCTCAGCCTGGTTGCGGCGATCCCTCTTTTCCTGTTCACCGACCAGCGCGTCCGGCTGGTGAAGGAAGTCGATTGGCACACGCTGATCTTCTTCGTTTCCATGTTCATCGTCACGGGTGCCGTCCTGAAATCCGGCGCCCTGCAACACTGGCTGAGCCCCTGGCATGATCAACTGGGTGAGCCGCTGATGGTAACCTCGATCGCGTTTTTCGGCAGCCAGGTGTTCTCGAATGTCCCTCTCGTCGAGATCTATCTCAACCTCCTGTCAGGACACGATACGCCGACGCTCATGCTGTTGTCGGGGATATCGACCCTGGCGGGGAACCTCTTCATCCTGAGCGCAGCCAGCAACGTGATCATCGTGCAACAGGCGGAAAAACACGGCGTGACACCGTTCCAGTTCTGGCAATTCACCCGCTTTGTGCTGCCGGTGACCGTGGTGTCGCTGGTGGCCTGTTATGTCTGGATCGCGTTTCTGGTTTCGCTGTCCGGATGAGGCAAGGTGGCACACCGCCCAAAATTTATTCTGCTTCCTGCCCCAATCTGCCGCATTCTGGTGCCAGAGTTCGATAAGCGATTGCAATTTCCAGGACACTCACCCTATTTAGGTTCTTGGTTTTCAAAAGATCTTGTTCGGAGAGGCCCGGTACATGGCTGTTGATGTTGACGCGCTCGTGGACAGAAGACGTTTGCGGCGCAAGGTAACGTTCTGGCGCGCGGCAACCTTCATCGTTATCGCGGGAGCGCTGATAGGCGGTCTGGCATATGTGTCCGGCGTATCGGGCCTGTCGAAACGCTCTGCGCATATTGCCCGCATCCCCATCGAGGGTGTGATCGTGGAGAACCGGAAAACGCTCAAGATGATCGAAAAGATCGGAAAGGCGGATGCCGTAAAGGGAGTGGTTATCTCGATCAATTCTCCCGGTGGCAGCACCACCGGCGGCGAAGCTCTTTACCAGGCCCTGCGCGAACTGGCTGAGAAAAAGCCGGTGGTCGCGGAGATCCGGACCATCGGTACGTCGGCCGGCTACATGGTGGCGCTTTCCTCCGATCACATCGTCGCACGTTACAACACGATCACCGGGTCGATCGGCGTCCTGTTCCAGTTCGGCAACTTCGAAAAGCTGCTGGACACGGTCGGTGTCGAGATGGAAGCCGTCAAAAGCGCGCCCCTGAAAGCGGAGCCGGATTTCTATTCGGCAACAACGCCGCAGGCGCGCGCGATGCTGCAAACGCTGGTCAACGACTCCTACACCTGGTTTGTCGGGCTTGTGGCCGAGCGCCGGCAGCTGGAAGAAGCAACGGCGAAGGATCTGGCCAACGGACGCATCCTGACGGGGCACAGCGCGCTGGAAAACAAGCTCGTCGATGCCATCGGAGGCGAGGACAAGGCGGTCGAATGGCTGGAAACCGAAAAGGGTGTTTCTAAGGATCTGCCGATCCTGACCTGGACGACAAACGAAAACCTTGAAGAGCTTCCATTTTCCTCGCGAATCTCACGAGAATTCGGAAAAGGCATCGGATCTGCCATCTTAAACCCCTTAAATGACGCTAAGGGGCTGATTCCTCGAGGCCTTACGCTTGACGGGCTCGTATCCGTTTGGCAGGCTTCAGACGCGGCAGAACAAAAACCGTAAGCGAGGGGGCTCTCAATGATCAAATCTGAGCTGGTTCAGCATATCGCAGAACAGAATCCGCATCTCTACCAGCGTGACGTGGAGAATATCGTGAATGCGATACTCGATGAGATCACCGAGGCCCTCATGCGTGGAGACAGGGTTGAATTGCGCGGATTTGGCGCCTTCTCCGTCAAGAACCGACCCGCCCGGGTCGGACGCAATCCACGGACCGGACAAAAAGTGGAAGTCGACGAGAAACACGTCCCCTTCTTCAAAACCGGCAAGGAAATGCGTATACGTTTGAATGACGGTGTCGATCACGGCGACGACTGAGTGTGTCTTGCCGGTCCGCCGTCCGAAATTGAGCATTGATCTGACACGTCCGGGGAGACCGACTTGACCCGTTTCATCAAGAACCTGATCCTGTTGGCGATCGCGGTGGTTCTCGTGCCCTTGTCCGTTGCAAACAGGCACACCGTCGATCTGGCTCTCAATCCGTTCGATCCGCAGGATCCGCGCCTGACAATTCCCGACATCCCGCTCTTCTGGGTGATCTTTGCAAGTCTCGGCGTCGGCATTGTCGTCGGCGGCCTCGGTGCATGGGCAAAACAGGGGCGCTGGCGGAAGGAAGCGCGGCTCAAGCGCCGCGAAGCCGACAAGTGGCACAAGGAAGCGGATCAGCTCCGCGAAATGACAGGTGCCTCACAGCCTTCGGCGAATGCAAAAGGTCTGCTTGCGCCGGACAAGCGTTCGGCCGCCTAGGGTACGGACGGATGAATGCGGATTATCTCAAGCGACGAGATTGACGCCTGCCTGGAAGACAGGGACGTCATAGAGACACTACGCCGTGCCTTCCGGTCCAACACGATCGCGCCCACCGTCGCCGAACAGGACATAGAACGCCTCGACCAGGCGACAGGCCAACTCAGTTTTCAGCCTGCCTGGACGAATTTTGCGGAGCAACGAGACGTCACGCGCGGCTATGTCGGCTGCAGTCTTTCCCTTGCGCTGCCGGAACAAAAGACGAGTTCCTCAAGCCTTTACATTCTGTTTTCCGGCACCGGCGCGCAACCGATCGCCCTCATTGACGGCATGCGGCTGAGCACATGGCGAACCGCCGCCCTGCATGCGCTGGCCGCGTCCTATCTTTCGCGCGAGGACACGGCACGGCTTCTCGTGATCGGTGACAACCCGCTGCTGCCGCGCGTTCTGTCTGCTTTCGCCACGACACGGAACCTGACATCGATCCTGTTTGCCGGAACCTCGGCGGAGACACGCAGGAAAGCGGCGAACCAGCCGTCACTTGCAAAGGTCAGCCTGGGAGAGACAACCGAGCTTCATGCGGCCCAGGAGGGCGCGGACATGATCTGCATCGCCGGCCCGGACAGCGACAGCGGGACGTTCCACGCACTCACCTATCTCGATCCGCCCGTCGGCTGCCATGTCGACGTCCTGGATACGAGCGCAACGGTTCCGTCCGCATTCCTGGAGGAAGCGCGCCTGTTTTCCTCCGACATGTCGGCACCTCCAAACCCGGATCTGGAGTGGGCTGCAGACCTGTTCGAACTTGCAAAGGGCAGCAAGGCGGGACGGCGTTACTACGGCCAGAGAACCCTCTTTCTGCCGAGCGCAAAAACCGGTCTTGAGGACTACGCACTAGCAGCACACGTTTTTTTGAGATCCTGAGATCTGGAACTTGCCCCGCGAGACACCACATTACTACGCAGCAGAGGGGAGAGTTTCGAAGCGTTTTTCAGCTGATTTGCCGGATAAGGCAGAGCGTCCAACGCTTCCCCATAGCGTTTTGCAAAGGAGCAGAACAATGCTGACGACACTTGCCTATTCGGCAAGCCTACCAGCAATATCGATTGGCCTGATTTTTTATGTCTCAGCCACGTCGGGGCTTGTCTTCTAGGAGAAACAAAAAGCCGGTTCCTCAGGAACCGGCTTTGTTTTTTTAAGCAGGTTCAAGACAACAGACATTTCCCGACAAATCCGGATCATCCGAGCGAGGCTTCATTGGCGCCGGCGACACGGCGCATCCGCCGTGGTGCTTCCTGCCGCGAAGGTGACGCTACCGCGCCAGGAGGCAAAAGAGCCCGGTCCACCATCCTGCCTGACACCCGAATGGGGTCCGCAGCGCGTAAACCGAAGCGCATTCAGGAACGCGGCCGCCCATAACCCGGCAGGGTCCAGCCTCTCTGGATGGCGCCACCGCGCAGCAGCAGCGCGGTAAGTGCTGCAAACCCGGCCGCAGCAAGCTGCGGAACCGCGAGCATGGTGAGCAGCACATAGCTTCCCGCGCCGGCAAAAGCGGCGCTGACATAAATCTCCGGCTTGACGATTGAAGACGCTTCGCCCGCGATCGTGTCGCGGATGACACCGCCGAAGGTCGCCGTGGCGACGCCCATCAGGACGGCGACCAGCACCGTGTCCCCAACGGACATGGCCTTTGCCGCCCCCATCACCGAATAGGCCGATATGCCGACGGCATCGGCCCATCTGAGCGGTTTGTTCAACCGCTCGATCAGGCGGGCGAAGAACCAGACGGCAATACTGACGAAGAGACATACGAGCAGGTAGGCCTCGTTCTCAACCCAGAAGACCGGCACCCCCAGCATCAGGTCGCGCAGCGTGCCGCCGCCGATCCCGGTCACGGTCGCGAAGAAGAGCAGCGCTATGAAGTCGAGCTGTTTGCGGGAGGCAACAATGCCGCCCGTGACCGCGAACACGGCGACGCCCAGGTAGTCGAGCAGTTGAAGCAGCATTGCAGCCTCCAACAAAAAGCCGCTCCGGAAGCCTTCGGGAGCGGCTTTCAACAAAAGAGTTCAAAGGGTTTCGCGTCAAGCGTTCTTGTCGACCGTCTGACCCGCCTCACCGTTGGCGGTCGCCTGAGGAGCCTCCTTCGGGCCACCTTTTGAAACGCCAACCATGGCCGGACGCAGCACGCGCTCGCCAATGACATAGCCCGCCTGAACGACCTGAACGACAGTGTTGTTCGGCACCTCGGTGTTCGGCACCTCGAACATTGCCTGATGGAAGTTCGGATCGAATTTCTGGCCTTCCGGCTCCAGCTTGCGAACGCCGTTCTTCTCGAGCTGATTGAGCAGGTCGCGCTCGATCATTTCAACGCCGTCGACAAGCGCCGCCACGCCCGCATCGGCGTTCTTGCGGTCTTCCTCCGGCAGGGCTTCCAGTGCCCGGCGCAAGTTGTCGGAAACCGTCAGCATGTCGCGTGCAAATCCGGAGACGGCATATTGGCGCGCGTCCTTGATTTCCTTTTCGGTGCGGCGGCGCAAATTTTCCATTTCCGCCATCGTGCGCAGAGCCCGGTCCTTGAGCTCCGCGTTTTCGGTTGTCAGCACCTCGACAGGATCGACCGCAGCCTCGGGAGCATCCGCCTGCGCTGCAGCGGCTTCTGCTTCCTGTGCCGGATCCGTCGGCTGTTCTTCCGGGTTTTTGTTCTCGTCACTCATAGATGTTCCGTTCGGCTCAATCTGATTGCGGATGCTTATAAGACCGGTCGCGGAGAATTCAAAGCAAATCGGCGGACAAGCCATCGCTTATCCGCCGGATGCGTCCTCATGATCCGCAGCCGGGCAGCCGCCTGAAGATGGGGTCAGATGGCGCTCTTGATCCAGTCGGCGAGCTTGCCTTTCGGTGCTGCACCCACCTGGGTTGCCATCGGCTCTCCATCCTTGAACAGGATCAGCATCGGAATTGACCGGACGCCGTATTTCATGGCCATGTCCTGGTTCTCGTCGATGTTGAGCTTGGTGATCTTCACCGCACCGTCCATCTCGTCGGAGATTTCCTCAAGAGCGGGTGCAATCATTTTACACGGACCGCACCATTCGGCCCAGAAGTCGACGACGACAGGGCCATCGGATTTCAGAACTTCGGCTTCGAAGGAAGCATCGGTAACTTGGGTGGTTGCCATATCAAGATCTCGTGGTTCGATGTGTCACGCCTACCCGATGCAAGCGTGTCTGTTGGCCCGAACGTAGGTACCGTCAGGCCGGTCGTCAAGCCGAAGTGCCATCCGGTTTGAGCGAGGCAAGCGTGCGATCGAGAATCTCGGAGGGAATTTCCATCAATGATGGTGTCGACGTCCAAAGGAGGCAGGCAGAAACATCGCGGTCCGGATAGATCTGGCGCAGCAATTCCCTGTAAACGCTGAGCTGCGCCCGGTATTCAAGCGGAACGGCGTCCACGGTTTCAGGCGGATTGAAATTGGTCTTGTAATCCACAATCACAACCCGGTTATCCTCAACAAGCAACCAGTCGATCTGTCCGGACACATCCACTTCCGTTCCATCGCTGGCGCGAATCGAACCCACCACAGGTACTTCCGCCTGCGTGGCCCCCCTGAACAACGGTGCGAAGTCATCAGATTGCAGGATCGCTCCAACCTCATCCAGAAGCCGTCCGGCATAACCGGTGAATTCGGGTTTCAACTCCTGTTGCAGAAACCTTTCCGCCGATGCCAGGCGCTCTTCCTCTGGTATCGCGGGCAGGAGTTCCAGCAACCGGTGTACCAGGCGACCCCGCTCCAACGGCCAGGATGCGGGCCGGGTATTGCCCAAGAGCCTTGCAGGTGCGGGAACCGGCTCGATCCCGTCCTTGACCTCCAGATCCTCGAAGGCTTTTGAAGGCTGCAACCGTTTCTTCTTTGGAAGGGGCACAACCGGCGTCAGCAGCCAGTCCGGCAGGTCCGCCGGCCTCGCTCCATCCTGCGGCTGAGATGGTTTCGCTGCATGTGACGATGCTTCTTCCCCCGCATCCCGCATCTGCCAGCGCCAGCCGACAACATCGCCGTTTTTGTCCCTCAGCTCCTTTGCGCCAGGCTTCAGCGCCCGCTCCACGAGTGCATACCAGCACTCCTCATGCTGTCCGCGCTTTGGTTCCCAGCCGCACACGATCAGGCGATCTTCCGCACGTGTCAGCGCCACGTACAAAAGCCGTCTGTATTCTTCAGCCTGCGCGGCCCGCAATTCTTCAACGGCGGCATCGTGCCAGGGCGTCCGGTCGACCTTGGGAGGCAACCACACGAGTGCCGGTGGAAGCAGATCATTGTCCAGTCGCCTGTGCGGCAGAAAGGCCGGGTCATGAATGGCGCTAACGGGTGCTGCGCCCGGATCGACAAGCACCACGATCCGCGCCTCCAGTCCCTTGGACCCGTGAACGGTCATGATCCGGACCATGCCCTTGGTGTTGGTGAGTTCCCGCTTGATTTCCGTCGGTGCGGCGGCCAGCCAGGCCAGAAACCCTTCCAGCCCGGGTGTTCCGGCCTGTTCGTAAGCGGTGGTCAGCGCCAGAAACTCGTCCAGAACGTCATCTACCTCAACACCGAGACGCGCCCGGAAAGCCTTGCGTCCGCCATCCGGGCCAAGAAGCCGTGCAAAGAACTCGTAAGGCGGAACGAAGTCGGCCCGTGCGCGCCAGTCTTCCAGACGGGCGCGGACCGACTGCCACTTCTCCTCGGTTTCCGAGCGTTTCACCAGCATTTGCCAGAGTGTGCCCGGCCGTGCCTTTTCGTCCGTTTCGCGTGCGATCTCGACAAGATCGCCGTCCGAGAGCCCGAATATCGGGCTCTTCAGAACGGCCGCGAGCGACAGATCGTCTTCGGGCAGCAGCATGAAACGACCGAGTGCGGTCAGGTCCTGAACGGCAATGTGCTCGGTCAGAACAAGCCGGTCGCTACCTGCCGTCGGAATATCGAGCGCCTTGAGTTCCCGGTTGAGCGCATCCACAAAGGGACCGCGCTTGCGGACCAGGATCATGACGTCACCCGGATCGGCCTGACCGCTGCGGACCCACGCGGAGATCCCGGCAGCGACCTTGCGGGCAACCTTGAGCATGGGGCTGCCCGACCCGATGTGATCGATCGGCAAACGCCAGTCTTCCGGTTCTTCCGTTTCCGCGTCAGTTTCGAGGGGCCACAGATCAACAATGCCGGGATCGCGCCGGATCGCTTCATGTACCGGCGCGCTCACGTCCTGAGACAGGCCGCGATGAGCGCTTTCGTCCTGAAAGACCTTGTCGACCGCTCCCAGAACGTCCGGAGTGGAGCGGAAGGAAAGCTGAAGGTTGACGGAGTGGAACTCCTGTTCCGCGGCTTCCGCCCTGCTTGAAAAGGCCCGGCGCATCGCATCGAAATAGGCCGGCACCGCGCCCTGAAAGGAATAGATCGACTGCTTCTCGTCGCCGACGGCAAAAAGCGTCCGGGTGCGTTCGTGCGCCCCGGTTCCGGCAAAGAATTCCGAAGCAAGCGACGTCACGACGTCCCATTGGCGCGGGCTTGTGTCCTGGGCTTCGTCGACGAGAATATGATCAAGTCCCTGATCCAGCTTGTATTGGACCCAAAGCGCGGCATCGGACTTTTGCAGCAAGGTCGCGGACTTCACGACAAGGTCTTCGAAGTCCAGAAATCCACGCCCGGTCTTGGCGCGCTCATAGCAGGAGATAACCGCTTCGGCGAGGCGCAACAGCGAGGCCGTTCCCTGATAGGTCACGATTTTCCGCCGCGCGTCCAGTTCCGCCAGCAACCTGACCTGCTCGGCCAGCAGAGCATCGGCCATGTCGGGGAAGTCCGACGCGAGTTTCTTGGTCGCCAGGGACTTTCGCGGGTCCAGTTTCGAGGTCAGGAAGATCGATTGCCATGCCTCCCGGAAGAGGACCGGGTCTTTCAGCCGCCTTGCACTGACAAGGTCTTCGCCCCGTTTCTGGTCCGTCTTGCCGCCGGTCATCAGCGCTTCGCGGAAACTCAGGCACATGTTCAGATCCAGCGGGCACGTTTCCATGAACCGCGTATCGAAATCAGAAAGCCGGTCCGACGGCGACACATCCAGCAACCCGGCGAGCTCCGCGAGCGCGGCTTCAAAGCCACCGGCGTCAAAGGTCCAGCGGCGGAATGAATCGCGGTCGCGGATCACCTCTTCCAGCGCCTTTTGGACACCGCCGTCACTCATGAGATCGATCACCGACGCGAGCGCCTGGCCGAGAGGGCTTTCCGGTTCCAATTCAGCCGTGTGCAGCACACCGCCGAGCGCTTCGGCCATCAACTCGGCGGCGACGCGGTCGTCAAGCACGGAGAAGTGCCCGGCCACGTTGGCCTCGAGCGGAAACTGGTGCAGCAGGGCCTCGCAAAAGCCGTGAATGGTCTGGATCTTGAGACCGCCCGGCGTCTCGAGGGCTCGTGCGAATTGCCGTCTTGCCATGGCAAGCCTGGAGGCCTCCGGCCTGCGGCCCTCAATCGCCTGCAGCTCGGCCGCCAGAGCGTCATCGGACATCGTCACCCAGTCGCCCAGGATCCTGAAGACACGGGTCGCCATTTCCGCAGCAGCTGCCTTGGTGAAGGTCAGCGCCAGAATGCGGCCAGGGTCGGTGCCGTCCAACAGCAACCGGACCACGCGGCGCGACAGGACGAATGTCTTGCCGGAGCCGGCATTGGCGCTCACCCAGGCGGATGCACGCGGCCGGGACGCCAGGTCCTGGCGCTGCCGCGTCAGCTCCGGGATCTGGAAACCGCTCATTGCGTCTCCTCACCGCCGAGCGCCCATTCCTGCGCACGGGCAAGATGGTCGTAGTCGCCGTCCAGCGCGCGCCCGCGCATCACACGGGCACGGGAAAGATAGCCGGTTTCCGGATTGAAATAGTGGGCAATCAACTGCTCAAGACGGGTCCAGGCATCCTCGACCAGTTCCTCCAGTTCCCTCTCCCTGGGATTGCGCAAGATTTCGAGAACAGGCTCATCGCCACCCTTGAGCTGGAGATAGAGCAATTCCGATATGGGCCGGTCGGAGGGCACGCCCTTGAAGCCGGCCCGGCGCACCATGGCGGCTTCAAGAGACAGCTGCGGCGACAGCAGCGCATCCACCTGTTTCTGCGAGGGCACCTGTCCGGTCTTGTAGTCGATAACCGAAAGCCCGCCAGACTTCAGAATGTCTATCCTGTCCGCCCGCCCGCGCAGGCGGAACGCGAAGCCGGGGAGCCTGAGGTCGACACCGCCACCTATCTCCAGAAACCGGCCGTCGATCTCCTGCTCGCGCCGGTCTTCAAACGCGATGAAACCGGCCGCGATTTTCTGGAACCTCGGCCACCACATGGCGCGTATGGCCGGAAAGGCATCCAGCGGTTCGAACAGCTCTTCACCGATCTGCGTCAGCGCCGTCACTGCACGCTCGTCCATAGGCCCGGACCATGTTGACAGGAACCGGGCCAGGGCATCATGGATCAGGTTGCCCTTGTCCGCCGCCCCGGGCTCGCCGCCGATCGGATCGACCGGCTGAAGCTCCAGAACGTGCCGCGCGAAGATCGCGTAGGGATCGCGGATCAGCCGCTCGATTTCCGTGATCGACAGCGACTGCGGCCGCGCTGCGAGCGGCGGTGCCGGACTTGGACGCGGCGCCGGTCTGACAGGCCCGGCCGGCTGGTCCACCAGGGCCGCCAGGCGTGAATAGACGCTGCCGCGCTGCTCCATTGCGCGGGTCACCTCCGGCCCGGCCAGCGTGGTCAGGCGTTGCAGCCACCTGGATGCGACTGTTGGCGCGCCATCCGTTCGTGCACTGCGCG
The DNA here is from genome assembly GCF_030733265.1 of Roseibium sp. MMSF_3412. GTDB lineage: Bacteria > Pseudomonadota > Alphaproteobacteria > Rhizobiales > Stappiaceae > Roseibium. The sequence goes on from NZ_JASHJI010000004.1 coordinate 87,930, forward strand.
AAAGCAGAACGCGTGCAGCACCCAACCCTTGTGTGAAATCATGCGCAGATGCGCCGAGCCGGCGCTCGGGCGGTTCGAGGCCGATGTCCCGCTTCATCGGACGGTTGAGCCAGGGGTCGTTGCGCGTCCTTTGCGGCCAGACGCCCTCGTTCAGTCCCCCCAGAACAACAAAATCGAAGTTTTGCAGGCGCGCTTCCATCGGGCCGAGGACCTGGATCCGCTGATCTCCAGGCAAACGCCGCCGGACGGCTTGTCCCGCCATGAAGGCGGGCAGAACGGATGGCCATTCCGACGGCGATATCGCCAGACCGCTTGCCCCGGCTTCCAGAAAGCCGTTCAGGAACTGCGCGAGCGCTTCACCGGCTTCACCGGCATAGAGTTCGTCGAACGATCCGGTCTCGTCGCTTGCAAGAGCCTGGACGACGTCCACCTGCAAGCGCGCGAGTTGCGTGACGGGAACAGGCTCTGCACTTTCCGCCAGACTTTCAAGCGGGGCGAGCGCCGTCGCCAGTCTTTCGACCAGATCGGCGATGACATCCCAGTCGCCTTCGTGAACCTTCTTCCAACGCGGAATGTGGGCGGTGTCCGCCACCTCCCGGCTCACCTCCACGGCAGCCCGCAGACCGCCGGTTCCGGCCCTTGCCCGCGGGCCGCGCAGCACACCGCGCTCCAGCGCGCGCGCAGCGGAGCGGATATCCTTGAAAGGCAAACCGAGGCGCGCAAGCGGATGTTTCAAAAGCGCCAGCAGATCGATCGGCTCGCAACCGTTCAGCGCCAGTTTCGCTGACAGCAGCAGCAGCACCGCAGGGGCCGTCTGATCGAGCGGGCGTCCCGCACTGTCGTCAACCTGGATGCTCCATCTTGTCAGTTCCGCAGCCACACGGCGGGTGAGCATCCTGTCAGGTGAAATGAGTGCTGCGCTTTCGCCCCGTTCAATGGCTTCGCGCAGGGAAATGGCAAGGCTCAGGGCTTCGTCCGCCTCGTTTCGCGCCGACAGGACCGAGACACCTTCAAGCGCAGCCGCCCGGGCTTCCACATCTGTCCCTTCCAGGTAGGCCGTCCACTGATCGGACGTGTCGGCAGGCCGCAGCGCTTCGGAAACGAGTTTTTCCCGGAGCAATTGATCGGGACTGATCCGGTCCTTCAACGGGACAACATCCGGCCGAGTGGCCCCGAGCCTGTCCAGAAGCTGCCTGAAAGAGAATTGAGGATGCGAGGGCAGTGTCGCGGGTCCTTTTGGCGCGGCAACGCGGCCTGATCCGGATGGTCTCTCGTCCTGCTTAAGGAGTGACCAGGATCGATCATCGAGATGAGGGTCCAGACCGGGCAGAACGATGGCACCGCGCTCAAGCCCGGCAACAACCTTCAACAGTTCAGCCGTCGCCGGAACCGAGCCCGTGACGCCAGCCACAATCACGGGGGCGGCAGAGGTTTCACCGGCAAGCCGCATTGCCTCCCGCCGGATCAGTGCAGATCGGCGCGCCTTGGGGTCCATCTGCCCCCGCTCGCTCAGATGCGCCGGCCAGGCCTGCTGTACGATCTTGAGGAAATCCAGGGTGATTTGCCAGTAGCGGGCAAAGTCCTCCGGGACGAGAGACCCAAGCTGCGACCAATCCGCTTCTTCCGTTTCAATTTCGTCCATGAGCGCAAGAAGGTCCGCGGCGAGCCACGCAGCATCGGCTGTCGATGCCGGTACGCCAAGAGGTTCATCAAGCCGCAGGTTCAGGACTTCGCGCCGGAGCGCTCCTTTCCAGGCCATGACAAGCCGTGTCATCGTCAGGTGGCGCTCGGTAAGCGGGATTGCCGGAGGCAGCGGAGCCAGATCCGCCGATGCGCCGAGGCTCAACACGTCTTCGTCTGCGTCGCCGACAGGTCTGATCCTGGGGAGCAGCACAGGCCTTGCGCCGAATTTCTTCTGAAAAATCGCGGGCAGCAACCGCGCCGAGCGCCGCGTCGGCAGATAGATGGTTGCGGACGGCAGCAGGTGCGGGTCTTCCAGCGGGCGAAAGCCCGGTACAAGGGTACCGTCAACAAGGGTATCGACCAGCGTCTCTAGAAACGGAACGGACGGCGGAACGGAAAAAAGGCGCTGTCGCTCGGACATCTGTCTCCTAGTGCGGTGAATTTGAAGTTCGCATCATTGCTCCTGCGGCCTCCGAAGCGAACTTCAGAATAAGGTGACTGGGGTCCTGACCCTATGCCGCGCTCTCGCGCACCGCGTATTCCGCCGCACGGATCGCATCCGGGGTGCCGATATGCAGCCAGAGACCTTCCATCTGAACACCGAACAGACGCCCGGCTTCGATCGCGCGGTCGAACAGGATGTTCATGGAGAACGGCCCCTCCGGCGCCCCTTCGAAGAGCCTCGGATGCAAGATCGCCGCACCGGCATAGGCAAAGGGTGTGACACCCTTTTCCAAACGTCTCGTCAAACTGCCGTCCCTGGCGAGTTCAAAGTCGCCCCGCCCCGAATAACCGACCGATTTCACCGTTTCGGCGACCAGCAGCAGGGCGTCCATCCGGTCTCCGTCCCAGGCGTCGATCAAGTGTTCCAGGTTGGGTTTGACACCTTCGATCCAGTAACACGTGTCCGCATTCAGCTGCAAAAACGGATCCTCGCCCAGGAGGGACAGCGCCTTGTTGATGCCGCCGCCGGTTTCAAGCAGTTTTTCGCGCTCGTCGGAAATCAGGATTTCCATGTCGTTGCGGCGGCGTACGTGGACTTCGACCAGATCGGCGAGATAGTGGACGTTGACGACGCATGTCTTCACGCCTGCGGCCGCGAGACGGTCCATGCCGTGGTCAATGAGCGCCTGCCCGTTGACCTCGATCAGCGGCTTGGGCGTCGTCGCGGTCAGGGGCCGCATCCTCTTGCCGAGACCGGCAGCAAGGATCATTGCCCTTGTTGGTCGAAACCGCTGTTGTTCCATCGTGTCTCTCAAACGGTTGCTCCTGCCAGGCTACACGCGCTCAATGCCGGAATTGCCCATACCAGTCTTTCAAATCGGACATTCCCGGACGTTCGAATACCCGGTCCAGATAGCCTATCATACGCGGCAGATGGCTCAAATATGAGGGCTTGGAGTCCCGCCGTGCCAGTCTTACGAAGATCCCGAGGATCTTGGTAATGCGTTGTGCCGCCATCACCGAATATGCCCTTGAAAAGCTTTGCCTGTCGAAACCTGGCGAAAGCGTTTCCATCTTCCCGACATAGGCATCGTAAAGGCGTGTTTCCAGATCGGTGCCGATATCCGTGCGGGCATCGAGCAAAAGCGAGGCAACATCGTAGGCAACCGGCCCGATCACCGTGTCCTGCAGGTCGATCAGCCCGATACGGTCGGTACCGCTCGCGCCTTCCTGCCAGAGCAGGTTCGGAGAATGGAAATCACGCAATACCCACCCCCGCTGCGCATCGGCGATGCCGTCCAGGCTCTGTTGCCAGAGTGCCTCGAAGTCTGTCCGCATTGCCGCATCGACAGGGGTCTGGCCCACTTCTGGCACATACCAGTCGAGAAAAAGCGAGGCTTCGGCAATCAGGGCCTTGTCCGAGTAGGGCTGCAACACATAACGGCCGCCTTCCGGCAGCGCGACGGTGCCGGGCCAGGTCTGGCTGTGCATCCTGGCGAGGACCTCGACAGCGGCCTCGTAACGCTCTGGATCGGGCTTTCCCCCGACGACAATCGTATCCCTCCCGAGATCCTCGAGCAGCACAAGCCCCTTTTCCGGATCGGCGGCAATCGTCTCCGGCGCCCTAATGCCCCGCTTGCGCAACTCCATGCCGATCGCCAGGACCGCGCGGCAGTCCTCGGCAAGGTGAACGCTCTTCATGTAGGTGCGCACGCTCTCGGGCACCCCGCCTTCGCGAAACGGCCAGCGCATCAGGACCCGTTTCCCGTCCACTCCGGCAATGCTTTCAAACGTGCGCAAGGATGCGTCACCGGCAAGAAAGCGGCGCGCCACGCCCGTGAACCCCGCCCCTTGCAGAAAAGCGCGCGTGTCCCGCGTCTGCCCGATCCGGTCTCTCCACGCCTGCTGCTGCGCATATAGATCAAACCGCCGCCGCCCCTCATCATGATCATCATCATCGGGCTGACTGATCTGGATCCACAACGCGTCCTGCGGCAGCAAGTCCTCGGCCATTTCAGGCCATTCGATCAGCGCGGCACCGGACTGGAGCAGATCGGGAAGACCCAGTTCTTCAATCTCTTCCGGCTCCTCCAGCCGGTAAAGATCGAGATGCGCGAGGTCGAACCTCGGCAGCTCGTAGGACTGGACGAGCGTGAATGTCGGGCTTGGAACGTCGAGGAGATCGTCGTCGGCGAGCGTCCTGATCAAGGCCCTGGCGAAAGTGGACTTTCCGGCGCCGAGATCTCCGGAGAGGCAGACAACGTCGCCCGCCTTCAGGATCATGGCGATATCCTCGGCAAAAGACCGAGTCTCCGCCTCGTCCTTCGTCTCCACTTTGAGAAATGACGCAGGAAGCTCCCGCAGCCGATGCTCTGCCATGGGCCGTCCTGTTGCTATTCGGCGGCGACCTGATCTGTCAACTCGGGCTGGGACGGGAACACGCAGGTGACCGTGGTTCCCTTGCCTTCCGCCGACTGAATATCGACGCTGCCCCCGTGAAGCTCGACAAAGCTCTTGACGATCGCAAGACCAAGGCCGGCGCCCTGCCGCCGGCTGCCGGTATCGTGGCCGACAAACCGGTTGAACACCTGTTTCAGAACCTCGGCCGGGATACCGTAGCCATGGTCCTGCACAACAAATGTGACCGAGTCCTCGTCGCGATTGCAGCTTATATCGACAACGCCGTTTTCTTCCGAGTACCGGACCGCATTCGCGATCAGGTTGAACAGAACCTGCCGCAGACGTTTCTCATCGGCAACGATCACACCGATGTTCTCCGGAACATCCATGCGAAGCGAAATCTGCGCCTCCGCGATCCTGTCCTTCAGCCCTTCGACAGCAGCCGACACGGTCGACGCGACATCAACCTCGCCGAGATCGAGTTCCATGATGCCGGCATCGAGCGTCGCCAGATCCAGAATGTCGTTGATGATCGCGAGCAATGCGGACGATGACGACTGGATGTATTCGGCGTATTCACCCTGCTTTTCGCTGAGTTCGCCGAATTTCGGATCGGACAGAAGCTGGGCGAAGCCAATGATGTTTGTCAGCGGCGAACGGAGTTCGTAGGAGACGTGCTGGATGAAGGCGTTCTTGATCTGGTCTGCCTGCTGCAGCGCGTCGTTCTTCTCCAGAAGCGCGCGCTCGACATTCACGCTGTCGGTCACATCAACAAAGGTGACAAGCGTTCCGCCATCCGGCAGGGGCACCGTGGCATAATCGAGCACGTCGCCATTGTGGCGCTCCAGGCGGCTGACCTTGTGCGTCCGGTTGTCCAGGAGACCGGTGACGTTTCTGGCGAGCTGCTGCCAGGCTTCCTCTTCCGTTTCGCTGAGCGTACAGGCGGCGACAACTTCATTGACGTGCGGCAGTTCGGCCAGCCGGTCTTCCTCGATCTGCCAGATCCGTCCGAACGCCGGGTTCCAGAGCCTCAGCTTGCCGTCCGACCCGAACACGGCGACGGCTTCGGAAAGATTGTCCAGCGTTTCCCCCTGGACGCGCGTCAATGCGTTGTACTTACTTTCCAGATCCAGACGCTCGGTAAAGTTCTCGTAAATATATGTCACACCGCCCTGTGGATGCGGATTGGCGATGACACGCAATGTGCGCCCGTCGGGCAGGTGCCACCAGTTCTCGCGTGCCTCAAGCGACTGATAGCTTTCCAGCATCTTGTTGCGCCAGACACGGTAATCGGCCTGTTCGGGCAGCTTGCGCGACGCGCGCAGCGAGTCGAGCACCGTGCCGTCCTCCGGCTTGCTTTCCAGGAAGGCGTCATCCAGGTCCCACAATTGCCGAAACGCGGCATTGTAGAACTGGAGTTTCCTGTCGCTGCCGAAGATCGCAACGGCGGCGGCAAGCTGATCGAGGGTACGGCCGTGATAGTCCTCCGCGCGGCCGAGTTCCTTACGCGCCTGTTCAAGTTCACTGATGTCCACGGCAATGCCGGCGCCGCCGACACTCGCGTTGACATCGGTCACTTCAAAAACCCGCCGCGCACCGGATGCGACAATCGGTATGCGTGCACTGAAACAGCCGTCTTCGGTGCGCTGAACAGCCATTGCCGTGCGCGCCGCGGCATCCAGGAAGGTGACGCCGTCCTTCACGGCGCTTTCCGCGTCCGGTACTTCGACCGCTTCCGCATATGCAGCATTCGCCCAGCTTAGATTGCCTTCCGAATCCCGTTGCCAGGCCGGTGCCGGCATGGCATCCAGCAAGGAATGCAGCATGTGCAGCTCGCCGGAGATCTTGGCATTGCGCGCGGCAAGTTCCGCCTGCATCTGCCGTTCGCCGGTCAGGTCGCGCAACCTCAGGACCACCGCACCGCCGGTCGTGCGGCCCAGCGCTTCCACGTAGGTGCCTGCCCGCGTTTTCAATGTTGCGGTAAAAGCCTCGCCCACGCGAAACAGCATGTCGAGATGGCGCTCCAGATCACCCGCGCATTTTGCGGTGAGCCAGCTGCCGAATGCGAGCAATTGCGCAGGAGGACGCGGCACGCCGGACTTTTCCGGCAAAACACCCCAGATCTGCGGGACGGCCCCGTTGCCCGTCCAGACAATCACGCGCTGCTCGTCCGTGTTGAGCATGGCTTCGAGCCGGTCGACGCGGAACTTGAGGTCCGCCTTCTCCTTCTCGAGCGCGGCGGTAACCAGAGCAGATTGCTTGCGGTGACGGACAAGGGAGATTGCGGCTGTGACGGCGAAGGCGCACATGCCGCCGACCGCGCCGACAAGGATCATGGCACCGGGATTGATGGCAGCGGAGGTATTGGCGAGCATGTCCGCGGAAACCGGACCCGTCATAAAGCCATAGCCGGCAAGCGCAGTGCTGCCGAGCTTGACAGTTTTCAGACTCCGATCTCGCCACGACGCGCCAAAACGCACGTCGTCCCTGCCGCCTTTCGGCATTTCCTGATCCCCTTACGCCGCCAATCCCGCTATGCGGGTGCAGCCCCCGGTTTCTGGGAGCAAATCAGAGACATTTGCCTCCTGGCCTCTGATTCGTTTCAACCATAACCTTTTTGAGAATCACGCAGAAGAGTCCGTAACCGAAAAGTTAACAGAACCCTTCAAATTGAAGGGTTCTGCATTTTTTTGTTCACATGGTCGAATCACGGCCATCACTACATGTAGTGGCCGTGAATTCGCAAATCAGTACTTGTAGTGCTCCGACTTGAACGGACCAGTCTTATTAATCCCCAGATAATCGGATTGGTTGTCCGTCAATTCGGTTAACGTGACGCCGAGTTTCTCGAGGTGAAGCCGGGCGACTTTTTCGTCGAGATGCTTCGGAAGGACATAGACCTCGTTCTTGTACTGATCACCCTTGGTGTAGAGTTCGATCTGCGCCAGAACCTGGTTGGTAAAGCTCGCGGACATGACGAAGCTCGGATGGCCCGTCGCGTTGCCGAGGTTTACCAGGCGCCCCTGCGACAGCAGGATCATCCGCTTGCCGTCGGGGAACTCAACCATGTCGACCTGGTCCTTGACCGGGCGCCACTTGAAGTTCTTCAGCGCGGCAACCTGGATCTCGTTGTCGAAGTGACCGATGTTGCAGACGATCGCCATGTCTTTCATGCCGCGCATGTGGTCCAGGGTGATGATGTCCTTGTTGCCGGTCGCGGTGACATAGATGTCGCCTTCCGGCAGCGCCTGTTCGATGGTTTTCACCTCGTAACCGTCCATCGACGCCTGCAGCGCGCAGATCGGGTCGATTTCCGTGACGATCACGCGCGCACCGGAACCGGCCAGCGACTGGGCAGAGCCCTTGCCGACATCACCATAGCCGCAGACAACGGCAACCTTGCCGGACATCATGACGTCCGTGCCGCGGCGGATGCCGTCGACGAGGGATTCACGGCAGCCGTAGCGGTTGTCAAACTTGGACTTGGTGACGCTGTCGTTGACGTTGATCGCCGGGAACGGCAGCTGACCGTTTTTCTGCATTTCATAAAGACGCAACACGCCGGTCGTGGTTTCTTCCGAAACACCCTGGATCAGGTCACGTTGTTTCGTGAACCAGCCCGGATGCGATGCCATGCGCTTCTTGATCTGAGCAAACAGGCATTCCTCTTCCTCGGACTGCGGATCTTCGATCAGACCGGTTTCACCTGCCTCGACCCGTGCACCCATCAGAATATACAGCGTTGCATCGCCGCCATCATCGAGGATCATGTTCGCGCCGTCGGCGAAGTCGAAGATCTTGTCGGCATAGTCCCAGTACTCTTCCAGCGTCTCGCCTTTTATGGCGAAAACCGGAATGCCGGCTGCGGCGATCGCGGCAGCTGCCTGGTCCTGCGTGGAAAAGATGTTGCAGGACGCCCAGCGCACTTCCGCACCCAGTGCCACCAGCGTTTCGATCAGGACAGCCGTCTGGATGGTCATGTGCAGAGACCCGGCAATGCGGGCACCCTTGAGCGGTTTGGCGTCGCCGAATTCTTCGCGGCATGCCATGAGACCCGGCATTTCGTGTTCGGCGATCTCGATTTCGGTGCGGCCCCAGTCTGCGAGCCCGATGTCTTTGACGATGTAGTCGGTCATGAAAATGTCCTGCAATTGAACCCAGCTGATTACGCCGGCCTGGTGTATGCAGCCGCTTTTCGTGCCCATCGCAGAAAGCCGATGGAGACGGCAGCCGAAAGCCGGTTTCCGGAGCATGCCGGAAGCCGTTGGCGCGGTTATAGCGCCGAGGACCACTTCATGCAATAAAGATATAAAGAATTCTTTATATCATTTCTTTAGAAGGTGTCATCTTACCGGTAAAGGTCTTCGCGGGACGGCGGCAGGCCGGACGGTCCCTTGGTTCTGCGCGATGCCACTGTCTGGAAAATGCCGATCGAGCCGCGCTCGAAGCCGAGCGAAACGCCGCACAGATAGGCCAGCCAAAGCCGGTATTTCTGTTCGCCGATATCCGCGATTGCGGCCTCCCTGACCGCCATCAGGTTCTCCGCCCAGAGCCGGGTCGTTCTCGCGTAGTGCTCCCGCCAGGCTTCCACGTCATGAACTTCGAACCCGTGGGATTCCAGATTGGTCAGGGTCCAGCCAATGTGATCGACCTCACCGCCCGGGAAAATGTAGCGGACCAGTGCCTGGTATTCCGGCTTCTTGCGGCGGAACTTGTTCAGATCCTTCTTGCCGCGCCGCGTGATCGCGTGGTGCAGATAGATCCCGCGCGGCTTCAGCAGACGATGCACGCTTTGAAAGTAGTTGTCGTAGTTGTCCAGGCCGACGGCTTCGAACATGCCGATCGAGGAGATCTTGTCGAACTTCTCACCCTTCATGTCGCGATAGTCGATCAGTTCCACGGACACCTTGTCCTGCAGCCCGCGCTCCTCGATCCGGTCGCGTGCGAGTTTGAGCTGCTCTTCGGCCAGGGTCACGCCCACGGCCGTAACGCCGTAGTGCTCGGCGGCGTGGCAGATGAGTGCGCCCCAGCCGCAGCCGATATCGAGCATCCGGTCGCCGGGTTTCAGGCGGAGTTTCCGGCAGATCATGTCCAGCTTGTCTTTCTGTGCTGTCGCCAGATCGTTGGACCAATCCCTGAAATAGGCGCAGGTGTAGACCATCTCCGGATCGAGGAAGAGCTTGTAGAAATCGTTCGACACGTCGTAGTGAAACGCGATGTCGTCCTTGCGGCTGCCCGACCCTCTATCGGCTACCGCGCCCGCATCGAGGCCGTCTTCCTGTTCCCGTGCCGCCGGCTTTCCTGCTCCCAGAAACAGCGATGCGGCGTTCTTCATCAGGAGAAACTTGTTCAGCCGCTTGCGCAGTTCCCGGCTTTTCAGCTTCGGCCGCTTTTCCGCGAAATCGAAGATGGTGCCGCCGCGCGGGTCGATTTCGCCGGTCGAATAGAGGTCGACCACGGTCTTTATGCGCGGGCTGCGCAGCAATTTTGTCAATGCTGCCGGAGCGACGGCGATCCGCAGAGCGTCGGCACCCATGTCTTCCGGTATGCGGCTGCCGTCCCAAAGCTCGAACCCGAATTCCAGGTCCAGCGCCTCGTGAATATGGCCAAGTGCAGCGCGGGCTGCGGCAATGGTTCGGTCACCGGATTGGCTTGCCATGATCGTCCTTCAAAGATGCAATACGCGGCCCTGGTTCAATATCCCCTGCCGGCTCCACGCAACATCGGATCGCGTGATGCAGCCGACAGATCTAAAAACTATCAGTCTGTCTCGCCAAACCCGCTTTCAACAAGTTCGGAAATCGCCGTCAGGGCTGCATCGGCATCGGTACCGCTGACACAGACACGGATGCAACATCCCGGGCTTGCGGCGAGCATCATCAGCCCCATGATCGACGTTCCGCCAACGGTCTGGCCATCCTTCGATACCTGTACGTCGGCTTCGAAGGTTTCGACAAGTTTGACCAGTTTGGCTGAAGCGCGTGCGTGAAGTCCGCGGCGGTTGACGATTGTCAGGTCTTTTTCAATCAAATCCAATGCTGTCCTATTCGTTTCAATTCTGTCCCGACAGCACCTGACTTGCGACTGAAATATATTTCTGACCGGCCTGGCGGGCCTCGTCGACGGCATCTGCAAGTTCCCTGTCAGCGCGCACGCTGGCAAGCTTGATCAGCATGGGCAGATTGACGCCCGCCACCACTTCGACGGACTTGCTGTCCATGACCGAGATCGCAAGGTTTGACGGCGTGCCTCCGAACATGTCGGTCAGAAGGACGACACCATCTCCGGAATTGGCGGCTTCGACAGCCGACAAGATGTCCTGCCGTCTTTGTTCCATGTCGTCATCAGGGCCAATGGAAATGGTCTCGATCTGCTCCTGGGGACCGACGACATGCTCCAGCGCCGCCTTGAATTCTTCAGCGAGACGTCCGTGCGTAACGAGTACTAGTCCGATCATTCGGTCTTCAGCCTGACTATCGTTTTCCTGTGCCCTGGGCGGACCATGGCTCTATCAGTCTGATGCACTCTCTTCAACCGGTTAACCAGTTGCAAGCAAAAAACGCGGCGCTCGCGCTAAATGTAATCCGGCATGCCCCGAAACAGGTGTCTGAGGCACCAGCGGATACGTCTTATGCTTTCCCATGGCCGGTTCTCGGGGCACGCACACAGGGGAACCGGCAAACCGTCTATGTTCTCTGACCCGACACCGCCTTCCGGAAGCCGCTCGATCGTATCTGCCGGTTTCAGATCAACGAGCAAATGGACCTTCGCCACGGGCAGGAACGCCGTCTTGACCAGCCCCTTGCCGCGCACTTCCAGAAGCCCGGCGATGGTTTCCGGCGCCCGCGCGGCAAGCTGACCATGGCAGGACGACAGATAGACGCGGTCGTCAGCAACCAGAAGACCGAGATTGCCCTTGTTTTTTGCCGCTTCGATCAAGATGTCGGTCAGTTCCGACTTGCCGCTGCCGGATCTGCCTCGAATGACGATGCCCCGCGTGCCGACAACCAGGCAATTGGCATGGACCGCCTGTGTCGTCACTTGCCAGTTCCGGCAGGCAGATAGATTGTGAAACGGGCGCCGACAATCACCGTTTCGCCGTCGCTGTCCATCTCTTTCCGGTTTGTCGCGGAAATCGATCCGCCATGGGCTTCGATGATCTGTCTTGAAATCGACAATCCAAGTCCGGAATTGTTGCCGAAGCCTTCTCCGTCGGGGCGGTCCGTGTAGAACCTTTCGAAAATGCGCTCCGTGTTTTCCGCCCTGATGCCCGGTCCGTCATCATCAACCGTGATCCGGATACTGCGGCCTTCGCGCGCAAGATCCACGCGCACCGTTCCTTCGTCCGGCGAGAACGAGCGTGCGTTGTCCAGCAGGTTGCTGATCACCTGACCGAGGCGGATGTCGTGCCCCTGCACCTGGTAGGGCTTGTGGCCCGGCGCGTCTGCGACCGTCAGCTTGACCTTGGTCTCCTCGGGTCCGGTCCTCTGGTTGACGGCGTCGGCCATGTTGCGCAGCAATTCGGCAAGGTCGATGGTTTCGGACTGAATGCGCGCGAGTTCGGCATCCAACCGCGATGCGTCGGAGATGTCGCTGATCAGACGGTCGAGACGGCGGACGTCGTGCTGGATGACTTCCATGAGCCTGTCCTGCGAGGCCTTTGTCTTGGCAAGCGGCAATGTCTCGACTGCGCTTCTGAGCGAGGTCAGCGGGTTCTTGAGTTCGTGTGCCACGTCGGCCGCGAATTTCTCGATCGCGTCGATCTTGTTGTAAAGCGCGTTGGTCATCTCCCTGAACGCGCGCGCGAGGTGTCCTATCTCGTCCTGGCGGTCCGAGAAGTCGGGGATCTCCTCGCGTGAATTGGACCCGCGGCGGACACGGTCTGCCGCGGCGGCCAGACGCCGCACCGGTCCTGCGATGGCCCCGGCGAGCAGGATCGACAGAAGGATTGTTACGGTCGCGGCGAACAGGAAGACGCGAATGATGGCTATTCTTTCGGCACGCACGATGGCGTCGATATCACCGCCCTGCGTGGACAGAAGCAGCGACCCGAGGACGGCCCTGAACCGCTGGATCGGCACGGCAACGGAAACGATCAACTCGCCGCGCTGGGAGATCCGGGTCACGCTTGCCGGCGAACCGGCAAGCGCCGCTTCCACTTCCGGATAGGCACGCCCGTCGCCGCCGCCGACTTCCTGGTAAAGCGGCAGGTCGCCTTGAGAGAGCCAGCGCTTGGTCCACTGCCAGGCGGAATCCCAGAAACCTGTTTCCTCGGCGGTCGGCGGCGGCAGATCGAAGCGAAGGATCTGCGCGCTGGAATAAAGATGCCGCGAGTCGAGAATTAGAATGCCTTCCGGGTCGTAGATGCGGGCGCGTGTCTTGGTCGGCGAGATCAGACGCCGCAGGACCGGTCCGACGCGCTCCGGATTGATGGGGAAGTCAAGGCTGTCCAGATCATCGACCGTCGGCGTGATGCTTTCGCCGGCCTGCAATTGAAGCAGGCGCTCCGGATCGACGGTGATGGTGCCGGTGTCAACGGTCGCGGAAGCGGCAATTGCTCCGGCGATGATCTCGCCCTGGGTCAGAAGGCTCTGCACCCGCGCGTCGATCAGGCCCGCGCGAAACTGGTTGAGATAAAGGATGCCGATCACGAGCGCGAGCAGGCCGACCAGATTGATCGCGATGATCCTGCGTGTCAGCGACGACAGGACATAGGTCCCGAAAATGCGACCTATCTGACTGAAAAGCCTGCGGCGGATACGCTTGTTGCCGAGGCGGCGCAAGCGTGAGCGTTCCGATCCGCTGGACGGATCAGGCTGGACAATATTCTCAGCACTCTCGCTTTCAACCGCCATCCACGTCTTGTCTCAATGGCTGTTTCAGACTTCCCGGAAACGATACCCTACGCCATAGAGTGTTTCGATCATGTCGAAGTCGTCGTCAACCACCTTGAATTTTTTCCGCAGGCGCTTGATGTGACTGTCGATGGTTCTGTCGTCAACATAAACCTGGTCGTCATAGGCCGCATCCATCAGTGCATTCCGGCTCTTGACGACACCGGGACGCTGCGCAAGCGCGGACAGGATCAGAAATTCGGTGACTGTCAGCGTCACAGGCTTGTTGTTCCAGGTGCAGGTATGACGTTCCTGGTCCATGACCAATTGCCCGCGCTCGAGCAACTTGTCCGCATCTTCCCTTGGCGCGCTGGCATCTTTTGGCTGTGCACGGCGCAGGACCGCGCGGACACGTTCAACAAGGAGGCGTTGCGAAAACGGCTTCCGGATGAAGTCGTCCGCGCCCATCTTCAGACCGAAAAGTTCGTCGATCTCGTCATCCTTGGAGGTCAGAAAAATAACAGGAAGGTCAGAGTTCTGGCGCAGGCGGCGCAGCAGTTCCATTCCGTCCATGCGCGGCATCTTGATATCGAATATTGCCAACTGCGGCGGATCGCTCTGCAACCCGTCCAGGGCTGAAGTCCCGTCCGTATAGGTCTGGACCCGATATCCTTCTGTTTCCAGAGCAATCGACACCGAAGTCAAAATGTTACGGTCGTCATCGACCAGAGCAATCGTCGGCATGCTTCAATTTTCCAATTCGGTCAGCACGAAAGGCGCTTCGCCTTTACTGTAACATACAGCCTTTGGCCTGCTAAATGCGCATAAATTAAGGCAAACAGGTTTTTCCGGGGGAGCGAAGACTTGCCGATCAGGTTGCTCACTCCCGCGATCTCAAAGAATTACACGCTCCGTGTGCCTGAACTGTGCGCCAATGCGAATAACTGCACTCAGACGCGCGCAAGGTTAACAGATAGGCGCGATTCTGGTGCGAAAATTTTCGGTTTCCCGAAGAAAACGAATATTCCGAAGGTTTCGTTTATTACTTCGCCCATCAAATTAATCATCGTTTTTTTTGTACAGTATTTTAATCGATTAAACAAAGACATAGCACCTTTAGTAGTCTTGCTGCTCAAATATCCTTCCACTAGTTTCGCAGCCCTCATTGCCGGATCAGTGGTTTCGACTGTCGCCGGCCAACTGAATGACCTTACGAGGACGGCGGTAAAATGCAGGAAACAGGCGTCAGGAATCCTTCCAATGGCAGCGAAACGTTCGGATTCAGCAATCTGAACGCAGTCTATTGGAACCAGAGCGAGCCTGCCCTTTACGAGCATTCCCTCAAGCGCGGCGAAACAAGCCTTGCCGCCGGTGGCGCACTCGTCGCCGAAACGGGTGTCCACACCGGACGGTCTCCCAGGGACAAATTCGTGGTCCTGGACGACCAGACCAAAGACACGGTCTGGTGGGACAACAATGCGCAGATGTCTAAAGCCCAGTTCGACACGCTGATGTCGGATTTTCTCGCCCATGCGCAGGGTCTTGATCTTTATGCGCAGGACCTGTTCGGCGGTGCGGACAAGGCGCATCGCCTGCCCGTTCGCGTTTATACCGAATTTGCGTGGCATTCGCTGTTCATTCGAAATCTGCTGCTGCGGCCCGAGACAGCGGAACTCGCAGGCTTCGTTCCCGAGATGACAATTGTCGACCTGCCGAGCTTCAAGGCGGACCCGGAGCGTCACGGTTGCAGGTCCGAGACGGTCATTGCCTGCGATCTGACGCGCAAGATCGTTCTTATCGGCGGCACCTCCTATGCAGGCGAAATGAAGAAATCCGTCTTCACGATGCTGAACCACCTTCTGCCGGCCAAAGGCATCATGTCGATGCACTGCTCGGCCAATGTCGGCGACAGGGGCGACACGGCGGTGTTCTTCGGCCTGTCCGGCACCGGCAAGACCACGCTTTCGGCAGATCCGGCACGCACGCTGATCGGCGATGACGAGCATGGCTGGAGCGAAAACGGTGTCTTCAATTTCGAGGGCGGCTGCTACGCCAAGACCATCAAGTTGTCCGCCGAGGCAGAACCGGAAATCTATTCCACCACGCAACGCTTCGGCACCGTTCTGGAAAATGTCGTTCTGGACGAAAACCGCGTTCCGGATTTCGACGACGGTTCCAAGACGGAAAACACCCGCGCGGCCTATCCGATCCACTTCATCTCCAATGCGAGCGAGACCGGCTGTGCACCCGTGCCGCACACCATCATCATGCTGACTGCGGACGCGTTCGGTGTCATGCCGCCGTTGGCCCGCCTGACGCCCGCGCAGGCGATGTACCACTTCCTGTCCGGCTACACCGCCAAGGTCGCCGGAACTGAAAAAGGCGTGACCGAGCCCCAGGCGACCTTCTCGACCTGCTTCGGCGCCCCCTTCCTGCCGCGCCATCCGTCCGAATACGGCAATCTCCTGAAGAAGCTGATCGCCGATCACAATGTGGATTGCTGGCTGGTCAACACAGGATGGACCGGCGGCGCCTACGGCACCGGCCACCGCATGCCGATCAAGGCAACGCGGACCCTGCTGCAGGCCGCACTCTCGGGTGAACTGAAAAACGCCGAGTTCCGCACGGATCCGAATTTCGGCTTCGATGTTCCGGTCCAAGTAACCGGCGTCGATACGACGATCCTGACACCCCGCGAAACCTGGGACGACAAGGCGGCATATGACGTTCAGGCCTCCAAGCTCGTTCAGATGTTCGTCGACAACTTCGAAACCTTCGAGAGCCATGTCGACGGAACCGTGCTAAGCGCCGCTCCGGCGCTCAGGTCGGCGGCCGAATAGGCTTCCTGTTCCTCACCATGTTCAGACGGCGCCCGTCATCCGGGCGCCGCTTGTGCTTTAGGACGGCTTTCATCCGCTCTGGAAACGTCTATATTCAGGAGACCTAAGCGGGCAATCTCCAAGAGCGGAAACCTCATGACCAGTGACAACCTGCAAATTGCGGACGTGCTTCAAACGGCCGAGGACTGGACCCGGGCCGGCCGGCACGTCGCTCTGGCTACCGTGATCGAAACCTGGGGATCGGCACCACGGCCGACCGGCTCCCATCTGGTGATCGATTCGGACGGAAATTTCGAAGGGTCGGTGTCCGGCGGCTGCGTTGAAGGCGCCGTTGTTGCCGAAGCCGTCGACGTCATCGAAACGGGAAAGCCGACCACACTGGAATTCGGCGTTGCCGACGAAACCGCGTGGCGTGTCGGGTTGTCCTGCGGCGGCCGCATCCGCGTTTATGTCGAACCCGTCAACTGATTGAGATACTGCTTTGCCGACAACCGAAACATTCCTCGCCTTTCTCGCCGCCACGGCGCTGTTTGCCTATATGCCCGGCCCGGCCGTGCTTTATACCGCTGCACAAACCATTTCACGCGGCCGGCGCGCCGGCTTTTTGGCGGCTGCCGGAATTCACATCGGGTGCTACGCACATGTCTTTGCCGCGGCGTTCGGCCTGTCGGCGATCTTCACCGTGGTGCCGACGCTCTATTTCGCGCTCAAGGTAGCGGGTGGTGTCTATCTGATCTTTCTCGGCATTCAGATGATCCGCACCCGTGTGTCGAGCGGCCCGGTTCCCGAGCTGCCGCAGAAATCCGCGCGCAGAGCCTTTCTCGACAGCATTCTCGTTGAAGTGCTCAACCCGAAGGCCGCCATATTCTTCATTGCCTTCCTGCCGCAATTCGTCAGCCCGGAGGCCAGCCTGCCGATCTGGGTGCAGTTCCTTGTTCTCGGGACGATCGTCAACTTCGCATTTGCGTCCGCGGATGTTGCGACGGTGCTGTTTGCCTCCGAAGTCAAGAAGCGCCTGGGCCGGACGTCCAGGTTCCAGGATTTCACGCGCTGGATCGGCGGATCGCTGCTGGTCGGCCTCGGCGTCAGACTGGCAACGGACCGGGCATAAAAATGGACCGCGGATTGCTCGAAGCGCTCAACTCGGAACGTGCCGCGCGCCGTGCGGCCATTCTGGTTACACACCTTGAGGACGGATCGCAGTCTCTGATCCGGAAGACCGATGACTATGCGTCCGAACCGCTGGCTTCGGAGTTCGACAAGCGCTTTCGATCCGGCAGGTCCGGAACCGTGGAGAGCGAAACCGGCGATGTTTTCCTGACGGTCTCGGTCCCTGCACCCAGGCTTGTCCTCATCGGGGCTGTCCACATCAGCCAGGCATTGGTGCCGATGGCTGAAATCGCGGGATTGGATGTGACGGTCATAGACCCGCGCACGGCCTTTGCAACGGAAGACCGGTTTCCGGGCAGCACGCTCAAGGCTGAATGGCCGCAAGATGTTCTGCAAGAAACGCCTTTGGACGCCTTTACGGCTGTCGCCGCCGTAACACACGATCCCAAGATCGACGACTTTCCGTTGATGGAAGCGCTCCGCTCGGATTGCTTTTATGTCGGCGCACTCGGCAGCCGGAAAACCCACGGAAAGCGGCTGGAGCGGTTTACCGAAGCCGGCATCGATCCGGACCTGTCAAACCGGATCGATGCGCCGATCGGGCTTGATATCGGGGCAGCATCACCTGAAGAAATCGCGGTTGCAGTGCTTGGCTCGATCATCCGGGCGCTGCGCAAGCCGCCGGAGCACGGCACATGAAGTTCGGTCCCGTGCCGCTGGAAGACGCTGCCGGCTGCATCCTTGCACACAAGACGAACCTCCCGGACCGGGTCCTGAAGAAAGGTCATGTGCTGACAGCCGAGGATTGCCGCGCGCTTCTGCAGCACGGTCTGGAGACGGTTGTCGCGGCACGTCTTGAGGCCGGCGATATCGAAGAAGACGAGGCCGCCCGGCGTCTTGGGCTGGCGGCCAGGGGCGTGGCGGTCAGCGAAGACACAGCCTTTACCGGCCGCATGAACCTTTACGCAGACAGCGCAGGCATTCTGGTCGTCGACACGGACGCGGTGATCGCGGCAAACCGGATAGACCCGGCCATCACCTTCGCGACACTGCCGAACCACTCGAAAGTGACGGCGGACCGCATGATCGCAACATCAAAGATCATCTCCTTCGCCGTTCCGGAAAAAGACCTGACACGCGCCGAGGCGGCGGTTCGCGGTGCCGTCCGGATTGTCCCGTTCAGGCCCCGGAAAGTCGGACTTGTCGCGACCTGCCTGCCGCATCTCAAGACAAAGACGATGGACAAGACACGGCGGGTTCTGGAAGACCGGCTGCGCCCAAGCGGAAGCAAGATTGTTGCCGAAGCACGCGTGCCGCACGATGAGCGGTCCGTGGCGACAGCGATGGCATCGCAATTGGCGGAGGGGGCGGATTTCCTTGTTCTGTTCGGCGCGTCAGCAGTGGTCGACAGACTTGATGTGCTTCCCGCAGCGGTCGATCTTGCAGGCGGCACTGTTGCCCATCTGGGCATGCCCGTCGATCCGGGCAATCTGCTCATGCTCGCGGAATTCAAGGGAGCACCCGTTCTGGGCGCACCGGGATGTGCGCGCAGTCCGAAGGAGAACGGCTTCGACTGGGTGCTCGACCGGTTGCTGGCAGGCGTTGACACCGGCCCGGACGACATTACCGCCATGGGCGTCGGAGGCCTGCTGATGGAAATCGGGACCAGACCGCAACCGCGCGAAACGAAGCGGCAGGCACCTTCCGCCAAAGTGGCCGTCATCATTCTGGGTGCCGGAAAATCCACACGCATGGGTGGACCGAACAAGCTGCTTGCGAGGCTGAAGGGCAAGTCACTCGTCAGACATGCCGGTGAGGCTGCGGCAGGCGTGACCCCTGCGCAGACGTTGCTGGTCACAGGCCACCTTGCCGACAAGGTGAGCGCCGAGGTTGCCGATCTCGATATCGTGCCCGTTTTCAATCCCGACTTCGAAGACGGCATGGCGAGTTCCATCAAGACGGGGATGAAAGCACTCGCTCCCGACACGGATGCGGTGATCATTCTCCTCGGCGACATGCCGATGATCACCACAGCGAACCTTCGCGACATGATCGAGACCTATCGCGGCAATCCCAACGGTCTCATTGTCGCGGCGACCGCAGACGGCAAGCGGGGGAACCCCGTTCTCTGGGACAAGCGCTTTTTCCATGAACTGGCAAATTTGCGGGGTGATATCGGTGCGAGACACATCATCGCGGAAAACCCCGGCTTTGTTGCCGAGGTGGAAATCGGTACATCCGCAAGACTGGATCTGGATACACCTGAAGCCCTGGAAAACGCGGGTGGATCATTCGCAGAGCAGCAGGATGCCGGCGAACGCTGAAAACCACTAACTTAACGTTAATCTGCTATGCGCTGAATGCAGGCCGGAAATGCCTGTTGCACTATTGCATTTTTGTGACATGCCGCTTATGTAAACCCTGCGCTCGCTGAAGGGAACCTTTCACGGGTTGGATGGGTTTGAACGTCCCGGGCGCTGGCAATATCCGAGATCTATCGAAAGCTGTTCGGATCCTCTCCTCCCGAGGATGCTCGAGCGCTTTTGTCGCTTGAACGAAAAGGAAAACAAAAAATGGCTGACTTGTCTCTTCCGCGTCCTGGCTGCTGCAAATGGGCCGAAGGTGATGCAGGCAACTACACGTTCCCGTGCAACAACCGCGTCGAAGCCGGCGTGTCCTATTGCACCGAGCATAGCGCAATCGTTTATATTCCGCCGGAAGAGCGTCGCCGTAACCGGTCTTCGGGTGGAGGCATGAGCCTGTCTTTCCGTCGCGCGGCCTGATCCGAAGGGCTCGCCGCGAACGCAGCCCAGGCTGCGCGTCACACGCTTTCAGAACCCGGCTTCACGCCGGGTTTTTTGTTGCCTGCTTCAGGGAGGCAGTGCATGCATGACCGGCAAGTCGATCAAACCGCCGTACAGTTCGCCGCCATGACCGTTGAAAAATTGGCTTCTGACGCGAATGCACGCAAAACCGGGGCAACAAGCCGCAAGCAAAGACCCTTGTCAAAACTAATTATGTCCTGACAGTTTCTTTACGAAGCCATGCAACTATTTGTCTTTTTTACACAGCGAGATTTCAATTTTGAGTTTATTGCGTATATGTTGAAATTAAAACGATAATATTTCCCGGGCAGAGGCCAATACAACTTTAAATTTGGAGTCCTTGCCGAATATGGAGCTCGCACAGGCTCAAATTGAAGAAGAAAGACTTGACGCCCTGCGCCGGCTTGCGATTTTTCGCTCGGAACGACAGCCGGAATTCGATGCTGTGGTCTCGAATGTGGCGCATCTGCTTGCCTGTCCCATGTCCGTGGTCTCCATCGTCCATGAAGACGACATCTGGTTCAAGGCGGCATTCGGTCTCGGCGCGACCGAGGTGCCGCGCGAGAACTCCTTTTGCGGCCAGACCATCTTGTCCGACGACGTCGTGGTCGTTCCGGACGCAACTCTGGATGAACGGTTCAAGGACATTCCTCTCGTGACCGGAGATTTCGGGGCACGCTTTTATCTCGGATGCCCCGTGAAGGTGGACGGCAGGCACCGCGTCGCCACCATCTGCGTGATGGACACGAAGCCGCATTCGGTCAGCGAGACTGATATTGAGCATATCAAAAATGCGGCCCGGGTCATTGAGGGCCTCGTCAAGGCCCGCAAAACGGAGATCGAACTGCGCGAAGCGCTGACGCACGCCAGAACCGATCGCCACCTGAACGGATCCGGCGACCTGCAGGAGACCGAGTTTCTGGCCCGGACAACGTTCGAGGCGTCCCGGGACGGTATCCTGTTTCTGGATTCCTCCGGGCGGATCCGATCTTTCAATCCTGCTGCTGCGCGGTTGCTCGAATGCTCCGAGACAACGCTCGCGAACGCCAGCGTTCATGACCTCCGGCACGGCCTTCAGGACGTAGTTTCGCCCGACGGATCTCTGGTGGACCCGCTTGTCCTGGCAGTGAGCGCACCGGACAGCATTCAGGACAGGGAGGTCCGCCTGACAAGCTTGCAGACCGGCCAGGAAAAGTGGCTTCGGTTCGGCGTCAAACAGGTCAATGGCCATGACGGCGTGGTTCTTTCGCTGACGGACATCACGAGCGACAGGCGGCAGGCAGACACACTGCAGGCGTTTTTCGACAATTTCCCAGGCGGGCTGGTTCACTACAACAGCCAGCTGCAGCTGACCTACTGGAACGAAGAGTTCGAGCGGCTCTTGAACATGCCGCGCATGTTCCTGGAGCAGCGGCCGAACCTGAAACAGGTGATCCGTTTTCTTGCCGACCGGGGTGACTACGGACCGGGTGATCCGGGCGAAATTGCCGCCGATCGCCTTGAGCGATACGGCGCGGGCGGCCAGCATGCCTATGAACGCCGGACCCGCGAAGGCAAGGTTCTGGAAGTCCGCGGCACGCCCCTTCCCGGAGGCGGAAACGTCTCCAGTTTCCTGGACATCACCGCGCGCAAGGAAATGGAGGGCATGCTTGTCGACAAGGAGCAATTCGCAAGAAGCAGGCTTGATGAACTTGAAGCCATCATCGCGAATATGCGCCAGGGTGTCAGCGTGTTCGACGACCAGGGACGGATCAAGCTCTGGAACCGCCATTTTCTTGAACTGTTCGGCAAGTCGGATGGAGAGATCAAGCGGGGCATGAGCCTGGTTGAGGTTCTGGAGCTGGAAAAACAACGGGGCGAATTCAAAGAAGACCCGGTCGCCTTCGATGCGGCGCTGCGCCGCCAGCTGGACGCCGGTGAGGTTGTCAAAGCCAAATTCAAACACGTCAACGGCACAATCATCGGCATTGTGCGCACGCCCCTGCCCGATGGTGGCTGGGTCGGAACCTACGAGGACATCACCTCGCGGGAGATGGCGACGGAGAAAATCACCTATGCCGCCCATCACGACACGCTGACCGGTCTGGCCAACCGGACGCTGTTCAATCTCAAGCTCGAAGACGCAATTACAAAGGCGGTGCATTTCGGTGAAACGAGCGATCTGCTGATGATCGACCTGGATGACTTCAAGCCGGTCAACGACACCTATGGCCACGATGCCGGAGACACCCTGCTGCGCCGGGCCGCGAGCCGCCTCAAGGACTGCGTGCGCTCCAAGGACACGGTCGCCCGGCTCGGCGGTGACGAATTTGCCATCATCACGCGCAATTCGCCGGAAGGGCATGAACGGGTCTGCGCCATTGCAAGGCGGATCGTCGAGGCGCTGATGAAGCCCTACGAGATCAACGGCAACACGATAAAGGTCAGCGCAAGCGTCGGCATCACCGCGATTTCAAGCGCCGAAAAAAGCGCCAATGCGATCCTCAAGAAGGCGGATATCGCCCTTTACGCGGTCAAGAATGAAGGCCGGAACGGGTACAGGCATTTCGACGATCTGCCTCAGGAAACCTGATTGAACCGTTGCTCTGCACCTGATCATGCGAAGACGGTCACCTTAGATCGCCGCCTCAACGGCTCTGACCTAACGTAAATTTTACCGCGTCACACCTTCGAACTTAATCTTTTGTTGCATTTGTTGCCGCACACTCAGCGCTGATCCAAGCGGCGGGCTTGGGACTGACCCACCAGCGAAACGCAGCATGACCACGGCAAAGGAAACAACGGAAACGGAGCGTTTGAAAGCGCTGGAAGAGCTTCAGATCATGGGATCTGAGCGGCTGCCGGAATTCGACGCGGTTGTGGACGCCGTTGCCGTCATATTCAATTGCCCGATCGCTCTTGTCTCCCTTGTCGGGGAAGAGGAACAGTGGTTCAAGGCCCGCTGCGGGCTCGATGTCGACGGCACTGCCCGTGATGTGTCTTTCTGTCAGCATGCAATCCAGTCCGATGACCTGTTTGTCATTCCCGACGCGCTTGAAGACCCGAGATTTAAAGACAATCCGCTGGTTACGGGCGCGCCTCATATCCGCTTCTACGCCGGTTATCCGCTCTCGATCGATGGAAAAAACAGACTTGGCACGCTCTGCGTCATAGATCGCGAGCCACAAGACCCGACCGCTCAGCAACTGGAGCAGTTGCGCCGGCTCGGCAAGGTGGTCGAAGGCTTGATCTCGGCCCATCAGTTGCGCTGCGAGAAGGAAGCCGCCTTGAGCGAAGCTTCCCGAGAACACGAACGTGCGGTTCTTGAGAGTGACCTTCTGGAAGAGGTGACGTCTGTCTCTGGGGTTGGAGGATGGGAACTCTGCCTTGCAACCAACACTCTGACCTGGACTGAAAAGACCAAGGAAATCCATGAAGTCCCGGCCGATTTCAAGCCAACGGTCGACTTCGCCCTGTCCTTCTATCCTCCCGACAGCCGTGCGATGGTCTCCGCTTCGGTGCAGGACGCAATTGAAAACGGTGTCTCCTGGGACGTGGAAGTGCCCTTCGTCACGGCCAAGGGCCGCGATATCTGGGTGCGGGCCGTCGGCCGGCCAATCCTGAAGGACGGTGAAGTCATCCGGCTGGTCGGCGCCTTTCAGGACATCACCGCCAGGAAAGAAACCGAGCAGACGGTTCTCTATTCTGAAGCGCTGAAACGGGCCACCTTGCAGACGCTCTCGGAAGGCGTTGTCGTGGTCAGCAGATCCGGGCGGATACAGACCATCAACGCGGCCGGGGCCGGGCTTCTCGGCTTCGAGGTCGAAGAGATCAAAGGCGTCCGCTTCCAGGACCTTGGCCTGCAGTTTATCGGTAACGACAATCTGTCCATCGCACCGGAGGTTCTCGCACGAGACGTGCTCGACACCGCCACGAAGGTTGATGGCATGGTCGTTCAAGTCAAGCGACGGAGCGATCCGGCAGGCAGATGGCTGAGCATCAATGCCGCGCCTATCGACGATGCCAACGAGTTCGGTCTTGACGGTGTGGTGCTCTCGCTAACGGACATCACGGAAACGAAACGCCAGGGGGATACGCTCCAGGCCGTCTTCAACAATTTTCCGGGCGGTATGGTTCACTTTGACGAGACGTTGCACCTTGCCAACTACAACGACACTTTTCAGAAAACGTTCGAACTGCCCGAGGATTTACTCGCACGGCGCCCGCACCTGAAAGAGACGATGATGCACGCCGTTCGGCAGGAGCATCAGGACGACGGCAATCACGAAAAGATCGTCGAAGGCAGATTCAATCCCTTCATGAGCGGCAAACCCGAACAAATGGAGCGGGTCACCGCAGACGGAACCGTTCTGGATGTCCGGTCAATGCCGCTGCCGAATGGCGGGATCGTGTTCAGCCTCATGGACATCTCGGAACGCAAACAGCGTGAACTCATCATTCGCCAGGCGGAAGCGGTACAACGGACAACGCTTGATGCGGTCAGTGAAGGCATTCTCCTGCTGTCGCATGACGGGACGATCGAAACAGCCAATCCGATGGCGGAAAAGCTGCTGGGATATCAGGGCAGACGCCTCGTCGGCCTGCAGATCGATGAGCTCGACCACTCACTTGAATGCGCAGAACTCGGCGTCATCGGCGATGACGATCCGCTTGCACTGGCCATCCAGGATCCCGATGCCGTTACCGACCTTGTCGCAAGCCTCAACACGTCGGCCACGGGACGCGCAACATGGCTTCGCGTGAATGCGCGGCCGATAGACAGTCAGGGCGAGCATGGTCTGGACGGGATCGTCGTTTCGCTTGCAGACATCACGGAAACCAAGGAACAGGCCGACACGCTACAGGCCATTTTCGATAATTTTCCAGGCGGCTTCGCCCATTACGACGAACACTTCCAGCTGGGCTCTGCAAACACCGAGTTCGCCAGGCTGCTTGGCTATCGGCAGGATTTCGTCGATCAGAAGCTGCATCTTCTCGATTACCTGAAGCACAACGCGGAACGCGGTGACTATGGCGACGGTGACCCCGAGCAACTCGCACTGGAAGTCTTCAAATCGTACGACCGCAACAAGCCGCACAGCTACGTTCGCAGCGCAGCCGACGGGACGTTCCTGGAGATCCGGGGAACACCACTTCCCTCCGGAGGCTTTATCTACAACTTCTTCGACGTCACGGACCGGAAGAAGCTGGAAGAGCAGCTGGCCGAAAACGAGCGCGGCGCGCGGCTCAGGTCGCAGGAACTCGAGGCGATCCTTGCCAACATGCGTCAGGGTGTCAGCGTCTTTGACGCGAACGGCCGGCTCAAGCTCTGGAACAAGCAATATATCGAAATCTTCGGCAAACCGGAGGGCGACGTTCGCGAAGGCGTCACCCTGCTGGAACTGATCGAAGCGGAAAAGATCCGGGGCGAGTTCGAAGGCGACGTGCTCGAGCATGTCAGAGACCTGCTGATCCGTCTTTCTTCAGGTGAAGTGGTGCGGTCCAAGTTCAAGCATCCAAGCGGCAAATTCATCAGCGCGGTTCACGCGCCGCTTCCCGGCGGCGGATGGATCGGCACGCATGAGGACGTCACAATCAGCGAACTTGCGGTCCAGAAGATCGAATATGCCGCGCATCACGATACGCTGACCGGACTGGCCAACAGGACACTGTTCAATGCGACGCTGGATGAAACCCTGCGTGCCCTGGACGATGACACGCAGAGCATTCTCATGCTTCTCGACCTCGACAAGTTCAAGCCGGTCAATGACACCTACGGTCACGACGCGGGTGATTCGCTCCTGAGGCAGGTCGGGGAAAGGCTGAAATCCTGTGTCAGGTCGACAGATCTTGTCGCCCGGCTCGGCGGCGACGAATTCGGCATCATTCTCAACCGCTCGGACCGGAAGGTCGCGGAAGTGATCGCGAGCCGCATCGTGCACAAGCTTCAGGTGCCCTTCAATATCAACGATCTTTCAATCAGGATCGGTGTCAGCGTCGGGCTTTCGCCGGTCTATGCCGACTGCGACGATGTCAGCACCATTATCAAGAACGCGGATATCGCGCTTTATGATGTGAAGAACAGCGGCAGAAACGCCTTCAAGTATCTGGAGCCGGGTGCGGCGGACAGCGTGGCTGCCAACTGATCCGGGAACAGACCTGCCCTTCCCGGATCCTTCATGATTACCGGACCTATGCCGCCTTTACCGTTGAGAGAAATCTCTCGATGACGATATGCATCTCTTCAGACTGCTTCGACAAGGTCTCCGCCGCCGCAACCACCGTTCCTGCCGCCCTGTCCGTCTCCGCAGCCGCCTCGGACACCTGGACGATGCTCTGACTGACTTCGGCTGTGCCCTGGGAGGCCTGATCAACGCTCTGGGATATCTCGGCGGTCGCATCTGTCTGCTGTTCGACGGCGGTCGCGATCGAATTCGCTACCGTGTTTATTTCCTCGATCGTCGTGGCAATGTTCTGAATACCGTCGACAGCCTCGCGTGTTTCCGACTGGATTGCGGAGATCTTGGAAGAAATTTCCTCCGTTGCCTTGCCGGTCTGGCTTGCCAGTTCCTTTACCTCGGCCGCCACCACGGCAAAGCCTTTGCCCGCTTCACCGGCGCGTGCCGCCTCGATGGTCGCGTTGAGCGCAAGCAGATTGGTCTGCTCGGCAATTGTGGAAATCAGGGAGATCACCTCGCCGATGTCTTCGGCGACATTGGCCAGCCCGGCAATCTGCCGGTTGGTGCGTTCGGCATCGTCGGTGGCCTTTTGTGCAATAGCAGCGGAATGCCCGACCTGGCTGGTTACGCCGTTGAGTGATACCGACAGTTCCTCAGCAGCCGCGGCGACCGTCTGCACATTGGTCGTCGCTTCCTCGGCAGCGCTGGCGACCATGGTCGCCTGTCCGTTGGTGCCGCGTGCTGTCTCCGTCATTGTGGAGGCTGTGTTTTGAAGGTTGCCGGTGGCAGAGGTGATCGTGTCCAGCATCTGTTTGACCGATTGCTCGAACTCGACAACCGCTTCTGAAACCCTGATGTTTCGAGCCTCACGGCGCGCCATCTCTTCCTGTTGTTCCTCTTCAAGCCGCAACCGCTCGACAACACCATCCCGGAAGCCCGCAACGGATTTCGCCACGACACCGATCTCGTCCTTGCGCCGTGCCTCGGCAAACGCAACCTCGGTGTTGCCGGAGGCCAGTTGCTGCGCATCGTCGACAAGCATGGACAGCGGTTTCGTGATGGCCCTGGCGATCACGAACGCAAGACCGATGGCGAGGAAAAACGTGATCGCGCAGGCGATACCGATCTGCCACATGGCACCGTTCAGATAGGACTGGGTTTGGGAAGCGATAAGCCCGGCGTCCACGCCCGCGCTTTCCTTCATGAGTGTTGCCTGGCGGCTGATCTCCGCGCCCTTGGCAAGGAGCGAATCGTCCCTGATCGCATTGCGCTCCCAGATAACGTCCCGGACGCGCCGCGCCGCCTCGAGATACGCGCCGATCATCGGTTCGATCTCAGCCAGAATTTCTCTGCGCCGCGGGTTTTCCACGCTCTCATCCAGCGCTTTGAACCTGTCCGAGAAGGCCGCAAAACTCTGTTCAAGCCGGTCGAAGTCAGCGGCCTCGTTCGATGCCAGGAACTTCATCATGTAAAGGCGACCGAGCAGGAGGTTTTCCTGCGCCTGCGCCGCGAAGTTTGCCGTTACCGGATCATTGTCTTCCGTCGCAGTGCGATTGATCTCACTGATCAGTTTGCGCACCTGCGGTCCGATCGCATCGAGCTTGGTTCTGACCAGAAGATCGCGCTCGTCATAAAGGGTCGATACCGCAGACAGCGCCGTTTCAAACGACCCGATTTCAGCGATGATGATATCCCTGTTGCGGACACGCTCAGGCTTGGCGATTTCTTGCCTGGCGACTTCGCCACCCGCCTTGACCTGATTGATGAAGTCCTGTGCCTCGTCCTTGTCTTCGGCGGACCGCGTAGTGATGTATCGCAACGTTGCACGCACCGCCTTGGCCATGTCCGCATTCAGTTCGGACGCCAGCAGTGCGTCTTCACTCATATCCGCGAGGTCCGCGACCGCGCGGGAAGAGGCGTTGAACTGATACAGGGAAAAAACACCGAAAAAAGCCAGGAAACAGGCGACAATGCCGAACCCCAGCAGCACTCTAATCTTGACGCTCATGAACCGCTCCAGCCAAATAACGTAGCGGAATATTCATTTCGTCAGATTAATCGCAGGTAAAAATTCCAAAATGGAAAAGGTGTTTCTATAAAAATTCAAAAAACATTTTGCCAATTCTGACAAGTTATACAATCATAAAAATACAGATCAAACATTAAACACTCTATTGTTGAAAGTTATTTTCAGAGTACTTTAAATTCGAACAAACAATATTATACGTTTATGACTCAAAATCAGATCAAAAAAAACGGCTCCGAGGAGCCGTTTGAATTTCTATCAAGCTGGCCAGCGGGTATCAGACCTGCTTCAACGCCTCCGCGACGTCTTTCAGCCGGCGAAGCGTGCGGTCCGCCTTTTGCTGGGTCGCATCGTCCTTTGCGTCTGCAACGTCTTCCTCGGCGTTCTTGATCGCCTGGTCGAGCTGCTCTCGGCTGATTTCCGCAACCGGCACGGCCTGTTCGGCAAGAACGGTCAATCCGCCAGCTGACACATCGGCGAAACCGCCGCGCACAAAATACTCGTCCCAGGTTTCGCCATCGCCGCGAACCTTCAGGATGCCGGGCGCAATGCTGGACATGAAGGGACTGTGGTCCTTCAGAACACCAAACTCGCCTTCTGCACCGGGAACAACGACTTCCGCGACCTGTTCGGACAGGAGCTGGCGTTCCGGCGAGACCAACTCAAACTGGAAAAGTTCAGCCATGTGGCGTCTTCCTTGTCAGTCACCTTCTCGGATGGCGAGGCCATCCTACTTGAACAAAACCGGACGCCCTGACAGGCGTCCGGATCAATCTTGAAATCAGGCTGCTTCCGCGGCCAGTTTCTGTGCTTTCTCGACCGCTTCCTCGATGGAACCAACCATGTAGAAGGCTGCTTCCGGCAGGTGGTCGTATTCGCCGTCGACAAGGCCCTTGAAGCCCTTGATCGTGTCTTCGAGGGCAACCAGCTTGCCCGGAGAACCGGTGAAGACCTCGGCCACGAAGAACGGCTGCGACAGGAAGCGCTCGATCTTACGGGCACGTGCAACGGTGAGCTTGTCTTCTTCCGAAAGCTCGTCCATGCCGAGGATGGCGATGATGTCCTGAAGGGCCTTGTAGCGCTGCAGCGTACCCTGAACGGCACGCGCCGTGTTGTAGTGCTCTTCACCGATGATGCGGGCGTCAAGCATACGGGACGTGGAGTCCAGCGGATCCACGGCCGGGTAGATGCCTTTTTCCGCGATCGCGCGGTTCAGAACGGTCGTCGCGTCCAAGTGGGCGAAGGTCGATGCCGGCGCCGGGTCGGTCAAGTCATCGGCAGGAACGTAAACGGCCTGAACGGACGTGATCGAGCCCTTGTTGGTGGTCGTGATGCGTTCCTGCATCGAGCCCATGTCGGTCGCAAGCGTCGGCTGATATCCCACAGCAGACGGGATACGGCCAAGAAGCGCGGACACTTCGGAACCGGCCTGGGTGAAGCGGAAGATGTTGTCAACGAAGAACAGAACGTCCTGTCCGGCGTCACGGAAATGCTCGGCGACCGTCAGACCGGTCAGAGCAACACGTGCGCGCGCTCCGGGAGGCTCGTTCATCTGACCGTAAACCAGGGCCGCCTTGGAGCCTTCTCCGCCGCCTTCCTTGTTCACGCCGGATTCGATCATTTCCCAGTAAAGGTCGTTGCCTTCGCGGGTCCGCTCGCCAACACCGGCGAACACGGAGTAACCGCCGTGCGCCTTGGCGACGTTGTTGATCAGTTCCATGATGAGAACGGTCTTGCCGACGCCGGCACCGCCGAACAGGCCGATCTTACCGCCCTTTGCGTAAGGTGCGAGAAGGTCCACGACCTTGATGCCCGTCACCAGGATTTCAGCTTCCGTGGACTGTTCGATGAACGTCGGAGCTTCCTGGTGGATGCCGCGCTTGTCGGTGTGCGGGATCTCGCCCGCTTCATCGACCGGCTCGCCGATCACGTTCATGATGCGGCCCAGCGTGCCGTCGCCGACCGGCACGGCAATCGGTGCACCGGTGTCGACAACTTCCTGTCCACGCACCAGACCCTCGGTGGAGTCCATCGCGATGGTGCGAACCGTGTTCTCGCCGAGGTGCTGTGCAACCTCGAGAACCAGTCGTATACCCTGGTTGTCAGCTTCCAGAGCGTTCAGGATCAACGGCAGGTGGTCATCGAACTTGACGTCGACAACGGCGCCGATGACCTGGGTGATCCGTCCGACCTGTTTGTCAGCCATATCCCTAATCCTCGTCTCGATCCCGTTTGATCGACCTGCTTCCCATGTCTTTCACATCGCGCGGAAGAGTCGATCGACAAATGTTAGTAGTCCGGCAGTGTGCGCCCCTCGGGCGCATCCTGCTCTAGAGCGCCTCGGCGCCCGAGATAATTTCAATCAGTTCCGTCGTGATCTGCGCCTGACGCTGGCGGTTGTAGTTGATCGTCAGCTTGTCGATCATCTCCCCGGCGTTCCGGGTCGCGTTGTCCATTGCGGACATGCGCGCACCCTGCTCGGATGCAGCATTTTCCAGAAGCGCCCGGAAAATCTGTACGGAAATGTTGCGCGGCAGAAGATCTTCCAGGATCTCCGTCTCGTCCGGCTCGTATTCGTAGACCGGATGCGCACCGTCGCTCTTACCATCCTCTTTGGCCTCGAAACTGGCCGGGATGAGCTGCTGCGCTGTCGGCTCCTGCGCGATCACCGACACGAATGTCGAGTAGAAGAGCGTGCAGACGTCGAACTCGCCGTCGGCGAACATGGCCAGAACCTTTTTGCCGATCTCATCGGCATTGGCATAGCCCACATTCTTGACACTGCGCAGATCGACCGTCTCGATCACGTGCTGGCCGAGCTCCCGCTTCAGGGCATCGAAGCCTTTCTTGCCGACACAGATGATCTTGACGGTCTTGCCGTCGGCGATCAGGCTGCGCGCCTTTTCACGGGCCAGCTTGGCAATGTTGGTGTTGAAGCCACCGCACAGTCCGCGCTCGGCAGTCGCAACAAGCAGGAGATGCACCTGATCGTTGCCCGTGCCGGACATCAGCTTCGGAGCGTCGTCGCGACCCTCAAATGCTTCCGCGAGGTTGGCCAGCACCGCACCCATGCGTTCCGCATAGGGGCGCGCGGCCTCCGCAGCTTCCTGTGCACGACGCAGTTTCGCCGCGGCCACCATCTGCATGGCCTTGGTGATTTTCTGCGTCGCCTTAACGGAAGCGATGCGGTTTCGTAAGTCCTTCAGGCTCGGCATGGCCGCCCCTGCTCCTTATCCCGGCGTGTCGTCTTAAGCGAAGTTCTTGGCGAACGCGTCGATGGCAGCCTTCAGCTTGCCGGTCAGCTCGTCGTCAAGGGCCTTCTTTTCCCAGATGGCATCCAGAAGATCCGCATGCTCACCACGGAGGAACAGCAACAGGCCTTCTTCGAAGTCCTTCACCCGATCGACACCGAAGCCGTCGAGATAACCGTTCACGCCGGCATAGATGACCGCGACCTGCTCCTGCGTTTTCAGCGGAGAGAACTGCGGCTGCTTCAGGAGTTCAGTCAGACGCGCACCACGGTTCAGCAGACGCTGGGTCGTGGCATCAAGGTCCGAACCGAACTGCGCGAAGGCAGCCATTTCACGGTACTGAGCAAGTTCACCCTTAATCGGGCCGGCAACCTGCTTCATCGCCTTGATCTGTGCGGACGACCCCACGCGGGACACCGACAGACCGACGTTCACCGCCGGACGGATACCCTGGTAGAAGAGATCCGTTTCAAGGAAGATCTGACCGTCGGTGATCGAGATCACGTTGGTCGGAATAAACGCGGACACGTCGTTGCCCTGGGTTTCAATGACCGGCAGTGCCGTCAGAGAGCCCTTGCCGTGCTCTTCGTTGAGCTTCGCCGCACGTTCCAGTAGACGGGAGTGCAGGTAGAAAACGTCGCCCGGGAATGCTTCACGTCCCGGCGGGCGGCGCAGAAGCAGGGACATCTGACGATAGGCAACGGCCTGTTTGGTCAGATCGTCGTAGCCGATAACCGCGTGCATGGAGTTGTCGCGGAAGTACTCGCCCATCGCGCAGCCGGCGAACGGTGCCAGGAACTGCAGAGGCGCCGCGTCGGACGCGGTCGCGGCGATGACGATGGAGTATTCCAGAGCGCCGTTGTCTTCCAGAACCTTGACGAACTGGGCAACGGTGGAACGCTTCTGACCCACGGCAACGTAGATGCAGTAGAGCTTGGCATCTTCGTCGTCGCCTGAATGCAGAGGTTTCTGGTTCAGGAAGGTGTCGAGGATGATGGCGGTCTTGCCGGTCTGGCGGTCGCCGATCACAAGCTCACGCTGGCCACGGCCAACCGGGATCAGGGCGTCGATGGCCTTGAGGCCGGTGGACATCGGCTCATGCACGGACTTGCGCGGCAGGATGCCCGGGGCCTTGACGTCGACGCGGCGCTTTTCGGTCGCCTCGATCGGGCCCTTGCCGTCGATCGGGTTGCCGAGCGGGTCGACAACGCGGCCGAGCAGACCCTTGCCAACCGGGACTTCCACGATGGCGCCGGTCCGCTTGACGGTGTCGCCTTCCTTGATGTCGCGGTCGGAACCGAACAGAACGACACCGACATTGTCTGATTCCAGGTTCAGGGCCATGCCCTTGATACCGCCCGGAAACTCGACCATTTCACCAGCCTGAACCTTGTCCAGACCATAAACACGGGCGATACCGTCACCGACGGAGAGTACCTGACCAACTTCAGAAACTTCGGCTTCCTGGCCAAAGCTCTTGATCTGGTCCTTGAGGATTGCGGAGATTTCCGCGGCCCGAATATCCATCAGCCGACCTCTTTCATCGCGAACTTGAGTGAATTGAGCTTGGTACGCAGGGACGTGTCGATCATGCGGGATCCGACCTTGACCACAAGGCCACCAATCAGAGCAGGATCAACCTTCGCTGCGAGATTTACGGTTTTGCCCGTGGAAGCCGACAGGGCTTCTTTCAGGGCAGCGACATGTTCGTCGGACAGAGCTGCTGCAGATGTGACTTCAGCAGTCTCTTCACCGCGCATTTCTGCAAGCAGGGCGCGGAAGGACTTGATCATGTCGGGGAGAACGAAGAGGCGCCTGTTGCGGGCCGCCAGCTTCACGAAATTTGCGGCAAGGCCGGAAATGCCCGCCTTGTCGAGAAGTGCCGTGAGCGCCGCAAGCTGCTCTTCAGCACTGAATGCCGGGCTCTTCACGAGACGGTCGAGATCTTCGCTTTCGGCAAGCATGCCTTCGAAAGCGGTCAGATCCCGTTCCACGTCAGCCGTAACGCCGTCACCCTCCGCGAGGTCGAGAAGGGCGGACGCATAACGCTGTGCCACGCCGGATACGAGAGATACGTTGTCAGTCACCAGGTCCGTGCTCTCTGACGTTTTTCAAGCCCGCTAAGCGGCAAGCGCTCACAAGGCATTGAAAATAATGAAAGATTTCGAGGTCAGAAGGTGTGACGGTTAAACCGTTCCCCCAAAGCCGCGCCTCAATTAGCACAGGGTTTGTCAGTGTGCAACTTCGCCAAAAGACTGTTTTTACCGAATCTTCGGTGTTTTTTACTGCAGGGCGGAAAAAAGTGGTTCGAACCGGGCACGACGGACATCGAACTTTGGTTGAATGCGGCCCAAATCCACAAGCTGCAACGACACAGAACCACCACCGCCCAGCACGGTGACAAAGCGCGGATCTGAACGGTTCGGGACCGCCCAATCAGAGAAAGTGCTGCGGATCTATATCCACCTGGACACGCAGGCCCCTGGTCGGCTTCGGCCCCGACGCAAGCCAGCGGCGCAGATAGGACTGAAG
The DNA here is from genome assembly GCF_030733265.1 of Roseibium sp. MMSF_3412. Taxonomy (GTDB): domain Bacteria; phylum Pseudomonadota; class Alphaproteobacteria; order Rhizobiales; family Stappiaceae; genus Roseibium. Next base: position 122,033 of record NZ_JASHJI010000004.1, read on the forward strand.
ATCGAACTGGCGCGGCGCCATTGTCAGCAGGCGGTAGCGGTGGCGGCCGCGCACCATCGCAAGGGCCGCTTCCGCCGGGCCCAGCAGGCCGACTGCCTCGTCCGGCGGTGCGGCACACGCGAGCGCACGGGCATAGCCTTCCGCAAACGCTTTGTCCGGTCCCGAGATGACAATCGCAGCCAGGCGGCCGAAGGGAGGCAGACCCGACACCCGCCGCGATTCGATTTCGGCCTGATAAAACGCCGCCTTGTCACCGCCATAGAGCGCCTTGATGACGGGATGCTCCGCATTATAGGTCTGCAGAAGCCCAACGCCGCCGCCTGTCATGCGCCCCGCCCGGCCGGTGACCTGCGCCAATAACTGGAACGTCTTTTCAGCCGCGCGGGGATCGCCATGCGCGAGGCCGAGATCGGCGTCGATGACACCAACGAGTTTCATCTTCGGGAAATTGTGCCCCTTGGCGACGAGCTGGGTTCCGATGACAATGTCGGCTTCGCCTTCCTCCACCAGCTTCATTTCCCGCTTAAGCCGTTCCGGCCCTCCGGCAAGATCGGAGGACAAGACCAGGGTACGCGCCTGGGGAAACAGGTCCGACACTTCCTCGGCGATCCTCTCGACGCCGGGACCGCAGGCGACAAGACTGTCCGTCTGGCCGCAGGAAGGACAGCTCTGCGGGACCGGTTCGGTGTGACCGCAGTGATGACAGACGAGTTTCTTTTGGAACCGGTGCTCGACCAGCCAGGCGCTGCAATGGGCACACTGAAAGCGATGCCCGCAGGTGCGGCATAACGTCAGGGGCGCATATCCGCGCCGGTTGAGAAAGAGCAGCGACTGGTCTCCGGCGGCGAAGGTATCCTTGATCGCGTGCACCAGCTGGGGCGCGAGCCACTTGCCGCGCTCGGGACCGTCGAGCCGCATGTCGATGGCTTTCAGGTCCGGCAGCGCCGCCCCGGACGCCCGCTCGGGAAGATCATAAAGCGTATAGCGGCCCGAATCGGCGTTCACCCGGCTTTCAACCGATGGCGTCGCGGAGGCAAGAACAACCGGAAAACCGGAAATGTGACCACGGACAACCGCCATGTCCCTTGCGCTGTATGGCACCCGGTCATCCTGCTTGAACGCGGCATCGTGTTCCTCGTCCACGATGATCAGGCCCAGCTCGCGGAAGGGCAGAAACAGGGACGAGCGCGCGCCGATCACCACCCGGATGTCGCCGGAGGCCACACCGCGCCAGACGCGGGCGCGGTTTTTCGGCGTGATCTCCGAGTGCCATTCGGCCGGATAGACGCCGAAGCGCTGTTCGAACCTGCGCAGGAACTGTTCCGTCAAGGCGATTTCCGGCAGCAGCACCAGGGCCTGCCGGTCGCGGCGGATCGCTTCGGCAATTGCCTCGAAATAAACCTCCGTCTTGCCGGACCCCGTGACCCCGTCGATCAGCGACACGCCTGCGCCCTTGTCGAAGCTTGCAATCAGGCCTTCGGCCGCGGCCGTTTGTGCCGGGGTCAGCGCCTTCTGCGCAAAATCCAGTTGCGGCCGGGGCGGCGGTGGCGCGGCGGGCATGGAGACAACTTCAAGCACGTTCTGCTGGATCAGCCCGTCGATCACGGAGGGCGACACCCCGGCAGCGTGAGCAAGACCGCTTTTGGTCCAGGCAAAGCCGTCTTCCATGGTCCCCAGCACCCGCCGGCGCGCGGCCGTTTGCCGGTCGGGCTCGGCGCCTTCGATCCGGCGCACCCCGGGGACCGGCGCTTCCGGCTCCAGTGCTTCTTCGGATCGCAGCACCATGCGCAGAACCATGCCGGGCGCACCGAGTGTCCAGTTCGCCACCCAGTCGACAAACCGGCGCAGGTCCTCATCCAGCGGCAGCGTGGTGTCATAGACACGGGTGATGCTTTTCAGCTTCTTCGGATTGATTGCCGCGTCCGGTTCCCCGTCCCAGACCGCGCCGATGACTTCGCGGGGGCCGAGCGGCACCTTGACGATCGTTCCGGGAACGACGGTTTTTCCGGGCGGCACCTTATAGGTATAGGCCACCGGGACCGCGACCGGCACAAGCACGCTGGCAATCGTTTCCTCAAAATCTGGATCGTCAAACAGCACGAGAATTCAGGTCCGCAGCTTGTCGGGTCGGGCAGGCACCCGAAGGTGTCTCACCAGTAGGGGCAGTCGCGAACGTTCGCGCCAGAACGGGCCGGGATCAAGGGCTGACATTTTTGAGGTACGTACCACAAAAAAATCTTCCACCGGAGAATCAGGGGTTCTTCTTGTCATCATCCTAGGGTAAAGAGAGCGCGTCCGATTATGCAAATCGCCTTGCGGCGAACGCAGGCGTGCCACTCCGGCGACCGCACCAGCGCTTCACAGGGAGCTACCAGACATGAAATTTTTCGTCGACACGGCCGACACCGCCGTCATCAAGGAACTGGAATCCACCGGCCTTCTCGACGGTGTAACAACCAATCCTTCGCTCATCGCCAAGTCGGGCCGTGATTTCAAGGAAGTGATTGCCGAGATCTGCGAAATTACCGGCGGAGACGTTTCCGCTGAAGTCGCCGCGACCGAATTCGATCAGATGATCAAGGAAGCGCATGTGCTGCGGGCGATTGCCGACAATGTCGTCATCAAGCTGCCGCTGACCTTCGACGGGCTGAAGGCCTGCAAGCAACTGACCGAGGAAGGCACCAAGACCAATGTCACGCTGTGCTTCTCCGCGAACCAGGCCCTGCTCGCGGCCAAGGCCGGCGCCACCTACATTTCCCCGTTCATCGGCCGTCTCGACGACATGAACATCGACGGGCTGGAACTGATCCGCGAAATCCGCGTGATCTACGACAATTACGGCTTCGACACGGAAATCCTGGCTGCTTCGATCCGCACGCCCAACCACGTCAAGGAATGCGCAATCATCGGTGCGGATGTCGCCACCGTTCCGCCCGCGACCCTGAAGACCCTCGTCAAGCACCCGCTGACGGACAAGGGCCTGGATGCGTTCCTCGCTGACTGGGCCAAGACGGGTCAGAGCATCCTCTGACGTCTCACTCAAACAAACATTCGCAAGCGGCCCGGGTTTCCGGGCCGTTTGTTTTTGGGCCAACGGGTGCGAAACTTGATCGCGCCATGCGCCACGCCTACGCTTCCTTCAGTCTCGCTCGGACTTACTGATTAAAGGAATGCGCAGATGGCGGAAGACGACAAGGGCAAGGCGCTTCTGGAAAACGCATACAGGCTGTCGACGCCGGAAGACAACAAGGCCTATTACCGCGAATTCGCCGAGACCTATGACGGTGATTTCGCCGAGGCGCTCGGGTTTGTCTATCCGGAGACAATCGCACGGATCTATGCGGAAAAGGCCGGATCTGAGGATGTCCCCGTCGCGGATATAGGCTGTGGCACCGGTCTTGTCGCCGAGGCGCTCGGCCTGCCGGCAGCCCAGGTCCACGGGATGGATATCTCCGCGGAGATGCTGGAACGCGCAACGGCGAAAGCGCTTTACGGGCGCACCTTCGAGATTGATCTCACGGGCGATCTCGCACCGATCAGCAATGGTTACGGCGCTGTCCTTTCCTCTGGCGCGTTTACACACGGGCATCTTGGTCCGGACGTATTGGTCAGCCTGCTTTCGATTGCCCGCAGCGGCGCGTTGTTCGTCATCGGCGTCAACCGGGCGCATTACGGCGACCACGGCTTCGACGCGGCGCTCGCCGGACTGGCGAAAGAAGGCCGGATAACGAAACCCGAGGTCGACGAAATCCGGATGTATTCAAAGGAAGGCCACGATCATTCGGCGGACATCGCCTTCGCGGTGAGTTTCAGAAGGCTCTGAACCGCGCGAATTCCATGCACTCTTCACGCTGAATGGCTATTTGAAGGCTTCGCTTTCCCGCGGCGAAAGGTCTTCACCGCGATCGTCCGCCGGTCTGAGCCCCCGGATCGCAGACCTTGCCTGCCGGGTCCATTCCACGAAGGGATAGAAGACGAGCTTCACGACGTCGTTCTGCGGCACATCCTGGACGCCGAAGGGTTCCTTGCAGGGTCCGGGGACGTAGTAAGTGCCAAAGATGAGGTCGAAGACCGGGAAAACGTTCGCCAGGTTCTTGCCGTAAGCTTCGGGAAGGTCGGCATGGTGCCACTGGTGCATGCGCGGCGAGGCAAGCACGTATCTGAACGGGCCATGGCCCCAGTCCACGTTGATATGGACATACATGTTGTGCAGCGTCAGCAGGACCGCGCCGTAGCCCATGACCTCGGTCGGAAACCCGAGCCAGCTCAGAAGCAGGATGTAGGACGTTGTCATGACCAGCGATTCCAGAAAATGAATCCGGTAGCTGGTCAGCACGTTCAGGTCAGGGTCGGAATGATGGATCGCATGGATCGGCCAGAGCCAGCGGTGATGCAGGATGCGATGGTTCCAGTAGTCGGCGAAATCATAGCAGAACGCGGCAAACGGAACGAGGATCCACCAGGGGACGCCGGACCAGAAGCTTTCGTCGATCCCCGGGATGCCGAGCATCTCGTATCCCTGCTTGATGTGTCCGGCGGTCAGAAAGACGATCGGTGCAAACAGAAGGTTGACCCACCAGAATCCGATATTCGCGCCAACGCTGCGGACGAGCCTGGCAGGCCAGTTGAACCGGTATCCGCGCCGATGCAGGTCGAACAGCAGCACCGCGAGCGCAAAACCGGCTGCGGCCAGAAAAGTGGCGCTGTAGACGCGGCTGGTCACAAGGAGCTCAATAAGCTCGTAAATCCGTGCGGCAAAGTCCACGTTACGCTCACTCGCATACTCTGAATACAACTCTGCCTATGTAACTGCCGCGGGCTTAATCGCGGGTAAATTCGATGCTTCGCATTAACCAATCAGAACGCCAACGGGGCTAAAATCGGCCCATGAGCACGCGCGCCCCAGACCCGTCCGACCTTCTGGTCACAGCGAAACCGGATCTCAATCACCGGATCGGGCTCTGGCTCGACCACCTTTCCGACGAACGCCGCCTGTCCGACAAAACGCTGGTCGCCTATGAACGCGACCTGAGACAATTCCTCCGTTTCCTGACCGCTCACCTCGGCGGGGCGCCGTCGCTGAAGGATATCGCGGATCTGAGGCCTGCGGATTTCAGGGCGTTCCTCGCCTCCAGGCGCAGGCAGGGTGTTCATAGCCGGTCGCTGGCCAGGGGCCTTGCCGGTATCCGATCCTTTCTGAAGTACCTGGAGCGCCGTGGGGACGTGAACGCGGCAGCGTCCGATGCCGTCAGTCCGCCAAGACAGGCCCGGTCCCTGCCCAAGCCGGTTTCCTCGCGCGATGCCATCGATGTCACCAGCGGCGACCTCGCCCTTGAAACGGCCCCCTGGATCGAAGCGCGCAATGCGGCGGTGCTGACGCTGCTTTACGGCTGCGGCCTCAGAATATCCGAAGCGCTGTCGCTGACGGGCAAGATGGCACCCGTACCGGGCACAAAAACCATGCGCATCGTCGGCAAGGGCCGGAAGGAACGCATCGTGCCGATCCTGCCGGCGGTCTCAGATGCGATTGCGCATTACGTCAGGCTTTGCCCCTACGCGATCGACGCGGACGGCCCGCTTTTTCTTGGCGCGCGCGGCGGTCCGCTCAATGCGCGCATGATCCAGCTGGCCATGGCGAAGCTGCGCGGCGCGCTCGGATTGCCGGACAGCGCCACACCGCATGCCCTGCGTCATTCCTTCGCCACGCATCTGCTTGCCGGCGGCGGCGATCTCAGGACCATCCAGGAGCTTCTCGGACATGCCAGCCTGGCGTCCACGCAGATTTATACCGAGATCGACAGTGCGCACCTGCTGGCTGCCTATGACCGGGCACACCCGCGAAACGGCACGAAGTAAGGTATCTTGAAGGTGAAACACAAGGTGGACTGATCATGCCCCGTCTCCTGCTCCTGATTGCCACTCTGCTCGTCCTCTCGGCCATGCCGTCACAGGCGCAACGGATCTACTGCCCGCTGCCGGAGGACGGTGTCTGGGTCAATCCCGATGCCGAACCGAAGGAAATCAGCCGCATCGAGGTGGAAAGCAAATGCGAGAACGAACAGGTTTTCGTCCGCGTCAGGGCCTTCACTTCGTGTATTCCGCGCGATTGCAAATGGGGCTGGACACAAGCGGAGCTGCGTTCGGACGGAGCAATTGTGGTGCTTCTGATCGGTTTTTTGAGCAGCAAGAAGATAACGCTCAAGGCCTTTGGAGATCTTCTGGACGCGAATGTCGTCAACGTTGTCAACGACTTGTCTGAGCCCAAGACTCAACGGACCTACAACCTTAACAGAAAGTAAATACGCCGATCTTAACCTTGGTATCAATCTCTACACGGTTTTTCCTTGTCCGATTTCATTTTTGCTTTACCTTAGGTGTCACTGCGTTAGTCCCGCGCAGCAACAGACGGAGGCTCATCATGCGTCTGATCAGCACAGCCATAGCAGGGCTTGCCATCACGGCATTCGCCATCGCACCGGCACATGCCTGTTCGTGGGGAAAAACTGCCAAGGCCGACGAAAAAATGACGGTTGCGGACACGTCCATCGTGCCGGAAGTCGACACGGACGTTGCCATTGCAACCAACGATCTCAGCGTTGAGGTCACGCAGGAAGAAATCATCCTGCCGGTTCCTGAAGAGGCACCAACCGAATAATCCAAGTTTCTTTTGCTCCAATCTATCTTACCGCTGCTTCGGCAGCGGTTTTTTTTTGCCGGCAGCGATCTGCAGAAAAAATGCTGAAATTCTCCCTACTCGGGTCAATCCAAGATCTCACATTGCCGCCACACAAAAACAGGGTTCGCCAAAAAGGCAGTATGCTTAGATGATTTCCAGACGTTTGTTCCTTCAAGGGCTTGGGGCCGCCGCCCTGACTTCGATGTCCACCGCTGCTTATGCCATTGGCGTTGAGCCCTTCCGCATGCGCATCAAGGATCATCATCTGACCCCTCCCAACTGGCCCGACGACCTGACCCTCAAGGCCGCCCTGATCGCCGATCCCCATATCTGCGATCCCTGGATGGGACTTGACCGGGTCCGGTTCATCGTGGAGCGCACCAACGCCTTGAAGCCCGACATCGTGCTCTTGCTCGGCGACTATGTCGCGAGCCACCGCTGGCAATCGGCACCGGTACCGGCCCAGGCCTGGGCGGATGTCTTTGCCTCATTTGATGCTCCGCTCGGTACCCATGCCATCCTCGGCAACCACGACTGGTGGGATGACGACGCTGCACAGCTGTCCGGCAGTGGTCCGACGAAGTACGGCACGGCTCTCTTGAATGCCGGCATTCAGCTCTACCAGAACAGGGCTGTGCGGCTTGCCAAGGACGGCAAGGCGTTCTGGCTCGCGGGACTGGATGACCAGCTTGCCCTGGCTCCGAACAGGAAGCTCAACCGCCGTGGCATTCAGGGCCTCGACGATCTGAGCGGCACGCTCGGGCAGGTCACCGATGACGCGCCGATCGTGCTGATGGCCCACGAACCGGATATCTTTCACGCCGTTCCGCCGCGCGTCAGCGTGACCCTGAGCGGTCATACACACGGAGGCCAGATCAACTGCTTTGGCCTGAAACCCCTCAATCTGCTCAAACCGGAGGAGAACCTCTCCTACGGCCACATCGTCGACACGGCTGGAACCCAGGTCGCCCGGCACCTGAAGCTTGCCTCGGAGGAACGGCATCTGATCGTTTCCGGTGGACTCGGGTGTTCCCTGCTTCCCCTCCGCCTGGGCGTCCCGCCTGAAATCACGCTGGTGCATCTGGGCGGTGGCGCAGGGGCCTCAACGGCCTGACGATGGTTCGCCGGTTCAAGCGGGTCCGACCGGAACAGGGGCTTTTTGGCGGAACTCGCGAATTCCCCGGGACAGGATCTGGACGGCGGAACTCAGGAACAGCGTCGCCATCAATCCGGCGACCAGAAGGTCAGGCCAGGCGGTTGCCGTTCCCCACACGCCCATCGCCGCGATCATGACCGCAACATTGCCGATGGCATCGTTCCGGGAACAGAGCCATATGGAACGGACATTCGCGTCGCCGTCCTTGTAGCGCACGAGCAGCATCACGCTGGCAAGATTGACGGCAAGGGCGAGAAACCCGATTGATCCCATGACCGCGGCTTGAGGCACGCCAAGCACAAAGACCTGATGCAGCGTCGATCCGGCGACCCAGAGCCCCATCACAAGGAGACTGACCCCCTTGCCGAGGGCGGCAAGGGCGCGCGTTTTCAAAGATGTCCCGATCACCGCAAGGGAAATTCCGTAGGTCACGGCATCGCCAAAAAAATCGAGCGCGTCGGCCTGCAGCGCTTTTGAACCGGCCGCCTGTCCGGCCGCCATTTCTATGACGAACATGACAGCGTTCAGGCCGATCACCAGCCAGAGACGGCGGCGATAGTCCTTCGACATGCCGTCAAACGGTGCCTGGGTTTTCGCGCAACATGCGCCCATGTCCTGCTCCTCAAACCTCTTGATTTGTTCGAACGCAGGCAGTCTAATTCCTATAGCGACTAGAGCTTCAAGAGGAAATTGGATGGATTTTTCGATCGGTGAACTGTCGAAACAAACCGGCGTAAAGGTTCCAACGATCCGGTACTACGAGAATGAAGGCCTGATTGACACGCCCTTGCGGACTGAAGGCAATCAGCGACGCTACCGGGAAGCGGACCGGGACCGGCTTCGGTTCATCAGGCACTGCCGCGATCTCGGCCTGCCGATGCCGGCCATCCGCGACCTGATCGAGCTCAGTCAGCACCCTGACAAGCCCTGCCACGAGGCGGACCGGATCGCTGAGAAGCAGCTCGCATCGATCCGTGAACGCATTGCGCACCTGAAACGGCTGGAAGCGGAGCTCGTCCGTATTTCCGCGAGCTGCGGGGGCAATCACACCGTAACGGATTGCAACGTCCTCAGGGCCTTTGGCGATCACGGTCAATGCCTGGACACGCACTGAATCAAGGCTATTGCGATGCTTCAGTTCGATGAACGCACCACGAAACTGCTGGAACAGGCCTATCTCGGGGCAGACTTCTCCCGGCGGAGACGTGCCTCCTTCGATGCGCTGAACCCCTCACCGGGCGACGTGATTGCCGATATCGGCTGTGGCAACGGATTGCTGACGCTCGAGCTCTCGCGCACCTTGGGCGACCAGGGCCGGATCATCGGTATCGACCCGAGCGAAGATATGCGCAACGCGGCAGTGAAGCGTTGCGCTGACTGCCCGAATGTCGAAATTCTCAGCGGAACCGTCACGGATCTGCCCCTGGAATCAGCGTCCGCCGACAAGGCGGTATCCCTTCAGGTCTTTGAATATCTGGGCGATCTCCCCGGTGCCGTCACCGAGATAAAGCGCATCCTCAAACCCGGTGGGCGGCTTGTCGTCGGTGACATGCATTGGGACACCATCACCTGGTTCAGCGATCAGCCGGACCGCATGGAGGCCATGCTGGAAACCTGGGACGGACACCTCGTGGAACGCTGCATTCCCGCCGTCCTGCCGCCGATCCTGCGCGATGCGGGTTACCGGGTGGACAGCGTGACGGCACTGCCATTCACCAGCACGAGCCTTCATCCGGACGGACTGGCCAACATGATGATCCATCTCATGAAGCCGTTCGTCGTCAGAAAAGGTCCGTTCTGCCAAGACGCCGCGGATGCCTGGGCCGAAGAACAGGTGCAACTCGCGAAAGCGGGGCGTTTCTTTTTCTCTATCACCCACTTCGTGATAACGGCCACGCTTCCCGGGTAGGCCGGGATCAATCCGGCACGACAAATTCCCGCTTGGAGGCGTAGTCGCGCACCCTCACCTTGTCGCCATCGCGTTCAAGGCGCAGCATGGTCCAGCCGTCCGCCGGAAGACGGCAGGAATGACGCCCCATCACGCAAGGCAGTTGCGGTGTCCGCCTGTAGGTGACGTTATCCGACAACGCCTTGGCGATATCGGTGTGGCCCTTGAGATAGGCGAACAACGTGTACGGGCTCAAGTACCAGACCTCGTCATCGCGCAGTTCTTCCAGTTCCTCGGCACGGGCGAGCGGAAACTTTCGCCCCCATGTCCAGGAAATCGCATCGCGGGTCTGATGGTCGAGATAATGGTGCCCCATGGTCTCGTCGATAAAGACCCGCTTTTGCGCGCCGATATCGGACCGGTAATCAAGGGCAGCCGCATCCCGGCCGGGCGCTCGCTCGGACAGGACGTAAAAGATCAGGAAATTGGCCGAGATGACCAGGAAAACCAGCGTATAGAGGACATATGCCGTCTTTTGGAAGCGTTTCTGCGTCACGGCATCAAGCCCGACGAGAAACACCATGGTCGCCGCAAGGTTGCGGACCAGAACCTTGTCATGCAGGAAAGCAGCAAGCCCCTGCCCAAGCGAGAGCATCAGGCAGACAAGCGCCGCCGAACGCGAAAACCGCGTCAGGACCAGACCGGCCACGGCAAAGATCGAGGCCCGGCCAAGCGCCTCGCCGTTGATCCCGTGTCCGGTCGACCTTTGCGCATGAAAGACGATCTGCTCGATGAATTCGCGAAACTGAAAATCGATGCTGAGGGCAAAGATCAGAAGCGCCAGAAGAAGCGCCACTGCATTTTCAACCACCAGCGTCACGAGCTTCAGATCACGGGAAAGGAGCCGCCAAAGGTCATGCGCGATGATCGCGCCCAGGCTCCAGGCAAAAACCGCCGGAGAGGCAAGAGGGGCAAAGGCGAACGCCAGTTTGCCCAGGGTCCTGATTGACGAAAAGTGCGGCGCCATGTCTGCCCCGTCCCGCTCCCTTGCAGGCCAGAACAGGAGAAAGAAACCCAAAGCCCAGAAGACACAGGCCGTGATTTCGAGCCGGAACCCGGTCACGACATACATGGGAGCAAACAGAAGCGGAGTTATCAGTGCGGCTTTCGGCAGCCTCATCGCCAGGCACATTGCGGAAAAGGCAAGGGCAGTCAGAAGGAAACAGAGAAATTCGTACCCGACGACACTGAGCCGGCTGACACCGAACAGCTCCAGGAACCGTCCGGACAGGATCAGGTGAAACCGCGTATAGAGGTGGTAGTTTTCCAGATCGGGAAACTGAACCGAAAGGAGCGGGTTGATGTGATTCCCCGTCGTGGCAACCTCGGCCGCCCAGGGTATGAAGAACAGATCGTCCACATGCGCGATGGTACGTTCAGGCCAGAAGAACACGAGCCCGGCGGCGGCGGCCAGCAACAGCCAGAGCCCCGACTGCAACATTGTCAAACGGCTGGTGTCCGCGCCTTGCACGTGCCATCTCCCCTGGGTTCAAAGCCTTGCGCCAAACCCGAATCGTCTGGACGCACCCGGCATCGCCCACCGGCGCTAACATGCGAAGAGCGCCGCAGGCAAGGTTTCCCGCAGCGCTCCGATCTTTCAAGAACCGTGGTTTTAAGAGTGGATCGGTTTGGCGAAGGCACCCATCGCCGCTTCCTTGACGGCTTCCGACATGGTCGGATGCGCGTGGCAGGTGCGGCCCAGATCTTCCGAAGACCCGCCGAATTCCATCAGCACGGCCGCTTCGTGGATCATTTCGCCCGCACCGAACCCGATAATATGAACACCGAGCACCCGGTCGGTTTTGGCATCGGCCAGAACCTTCACGAACCCGTCGGTGTGGTTCATTGCACGCGCACGTCCGTTGGCCGAAAAATTGAACTTGCCGGCCTTGTACTCGACCCCGTCGGCTTTCAGCTCTTCCTCGGTCCTGCCGACAGAAGCGACTTCCGGCTGCGTATAGACCACGCCGGGGATGACATCGTAATTCACGTGCCCGGCCTGACCCGCCAGGATCTCGGCAATCGCAACGCCTTCATCCTCGGCCTTGTGCGCCAGCATCGGCCCGGCAACAACATCACCGATGGCGTAGATGCCGTCGACATTGGTCTTGTAATGGGCATCGATCTGAACCCGGCCGCGTTCGTCCAGCGCCACGCCGGCCCCCTCCAGGCCAAGGCCTTCGGTGTAGGGACGGCGGCCGATGGCAACAAGAACGATGTCGGCTTCGATCTCCTGGGCGTCGCCACCCTTGGCAGGCTCGATGGTGACGGCCAGTCCCTTGCCCTTCTTGGCAACACCGGTGACCTTCGAGGACAGCTTGAAGGTCATGCCCTGCTTCTTCAGCATGCGCTGGAAGTTCTTCGAGACGTCGCCGTCCATGGGCCCGAGGATCTTGTCCATGAATTCGACAACCGTCACTTCGGAGCCGAGACGGTTCCAGACAGACCCGAGTTCGAGGCCGATGACGCCGCCGCCGACGACAACCATCTTGCCGGGGATCTTGTCGAGCTCGAGCGCACCGGTCGAGGAAACGATCTGCTTTTCGTCAATCTCGACACCCGGCAGCGGCATGACATCGGAACCGGTGGCAATGACGATGTTCTTCGCCTCGACGACGGATACGCTGCCGTCATCCGCGGTTACCTCGACCTTGCCTGTTCCCAGAACCTTGCCGGTGCCGGTATGCACATCGATCTTGTTCTTCTTCATCAGGAAGGCGACACCATTGACGTTGGCATCGACCACGTCGGTCTTGTGCTTCATCATCTCCGGCAGGTCGACCTTCGGCTTGGACACCTTGATGCCGAGCTTTTCAAATCCGTGACCGGCTTCCTCGAACATCTCGGACGCATAGAGAAGCGCCTTTGAGGGAATGCAGCCGATATTCAGGCAGGTCCCGCCGAGCGTCGCGCGTTTTTCGATAACCGCGGTTTTCAGACCGAGCTGCGCCGCCTTGATCGCGCAAACGTACCCCCCCGGGCCGGTTCCGATGACGACAAGATCATATTGGGACATTTTGGTCGCCTTTGCCTTTTCAGTTTCAAGTCCATTCAGGAATTACGGTAGGATTGCCCGGCCACCGGACACATCCAGGATGGCACCTGTCGTGTAGCTGGACTGGTCGGACATGAGCCAGAGAATTGCGTCCGCGACTTCATCCGCGGTGCCCGCGCGCTTCATCGGCAGTTTGGCTTCAAGCTGCGCCACGCGGTCGGGGAGCCCGCCGGAGGCATGGAGTTCCGTGTCGATGATGCCGGGACGGACAGCATTGACGCGGATGTTCTCATCGGCAACTTCAAGCGCAAGCCCGACCGTCATCGTATCGATCGCCCCCTTGGAAGCGGCATAGTCGACATATTGCGCCGGCGACCCGAGCTTGGACCCGGCCGATGCCAGATTGACGATGCCACCGCCCTTGCCGCCATGCTTCGTCGACATCCGCCTGACGGCCTCGCGCGCGCACAGGAACGAGCCGACAACGTTGATATTGAAGATCCGGTTGAGACGCTCGACGCTCATCTCATCGACGCGCTGGGACATGTCGACAACACCTGCATTGTTGACCAGCCCGGCAAGACGGCCGAGCTTGTCTGCCTCTTTGAAGAGATTCAGAATATCGCTTTCGCTGCCGACGTCGCCCTGAACGGCAACCGCCTTCCCGCCTTCGGCCTCGATTTCGGACACGACCGTGTCGGCGGCGGATTTGTTGGCCGTGTAGTTGACAACGACCGTATGCCCGAGACGCGCCAGTTTTCGGCTCACACTCGCGCCGATACCCCGGCTTCCGCCCGTTACGATGACCACACTATCAGACATTCAATCTCCAGAACTTTTTGGCGCGGACGTGGTCCGCAAGATATGGTTTTACTGCTCCGCAACAGCCAGCCGGAGCCCGAAACCTGCAAAGGCAGCCGCGATGGACCGTCTCATCCAGACCATGACACGGTCGCTTCTGAGCACCTTCTCACCGACCAGCGAGGCAAACAGACCGTAGACGAGAAAGACGAAGAACGTCATCGCCATGAAGACGCCGCCGAGCGCCAGCATCTCGAGCGTCGGATGCGCAGCGGACGCACTGACGAACTGCGGCAGAAAAGCCAGAAAGAACACCGTCAGTTTCGGATTGAGAATGTTGATCAGAAATCCTGTGCGCGCCGTTGCGACAAAGCTCTTGCGCGCGCCCTTGTCGGCTTTCAGTTCCACCGGACCGCTGTCTTGCAGGGTCTGCCACGCCAGGTAAAGCAGATAGGCGACGCCGGCATATTTCACCACCTGGAAGACGATCGCGCTGGTGTGCATGAGCGCCGCCAGGCCGACGACGGATGCCAGGATCGCCGGAACAATCCCGAGCGTGCAGCCGATTGTGGCTGCAAGGGCGGCGCGCCGCCCTTTGCCAAGACCGACCGCGACGGTGTAAACCACCCCGGTTCCGGGAACCAGAACCACGATCAGCGCGGTTATCAGAAATTCCAGGCTCATGAGGTTGCCTCCATAGCCCTCGGAACGGTCCTCAACCGGATCAGAGATCCAGAACCAGACGCTGCGGATCTTCCAGGCTTTCCTTGACGCGGACGAGGAAGGTCACGGCTTCCTTGCCATCGACGATCCGGTGGTCATAGGACAGCGCCAGATACATCATCGGACGGATGACCACCTGACCGTTCACGGCCATGGGACGCTCCTGGATCTTGTGCATCCCGAGAATGCCCGACTGCGGCGCATTCAGGATCGGGGACGACATCAGCGAACCGTAGACACCGCCGTTGGAGATGGTGAAGGTGCCGCCGGTCATGTCGGCCATGCCGAGCTTGCCGTCGCGCGCCTTGCGGCCGAGATTGCCGATTTCCTTCTCAACCTCGGCAATCGACATCTGGTCGGCATCGCGCACGACCGGAACCACGAGACCCTTGTCCGTGCCGACAGCAACGCCGATGTGGCAGAAGTTCTTGTAGATGATGTCGGTGCCGTCGATCTCGGCGTTGACTGCCGGGATCTCCTTCAGCGCATGGGTCACCGCCTTGGTGAAGAAGCCCATGAAGCCGAGCTTGACGCCGTGCTTCTTTTCGAAGAGGTCCTTGTACTGCTTGCGCAGTTCCATGACCGGGCCCATGTCCACCTCGTTGTAGGTAGTGAGCATGGCCGCCGTGTTCTGCGCGTCTTTCAGGCGGCGCGCAATGGTCTGGCGCAGCTTGGTCATGCGCACGCGCTCTTCGCGCGCCTCGTCCTGTGCCACGACCGGGCCGCGGGCGACTGGTGCCGCCGCCGGGGCGGAGGTTGCTGCCGTCGCGCCGGAAGCAATCGCCCCGATCACGTCTTCCTTCAGAACCTGGCCGCGCTTGCCGGAGCCGGCGACCTGATCCGCGGAGAGATTGTTCTCCGCCATCATCTTCTGTGCGGACGGTGCCGGCGGCATCGATGTGCCGGAAGCTGCAGCCGGGGCCGCTGAAGGCGCCGGCGCTGCTGCCGCGGGCGCAGCAACTGCGGCTGCACCTGAGGGATCGATCTGACAGAGCAGAACGCCAGGTTCGACGGTTGCACCCGTTTCAGCTGCGATCTTCACGACCGTTCCGCCAACAGGTGCCGGGACTTCCTGCGCCGCCTTGTCCGTTTCCAGTTCGACAAGCGTGTCGTCTGCCTTGACGACATCACCGACCTTGACACTCCACTCGCCGACTTCGGCTTCTGTTACCGATTCACCCGCGCTTGGCGTAACCACGTCGACCAGGGCCGCGCCGGCTGCGGGTGCGGCTTCTTCAGCGGCAGGAGCAGGTGCTGCAGCGGCAGGAGCTGCAGCGGCGCCGGCGCCTTCGGCGATCTGGCCAAGCAGGGCGCCGACTTCCACGGTGTCACCTTCCTTGACGACGATGCTCTCCAGCGTGCCTGCAGCCGGGGCCGGCACCTCGACGGTGACCTTGTCGGTTTCGAGCTCGACGAGCGGTTCGTCCTGGCTGACGGCGTCACCCGGCTTCTTGAACCATTGTGCGATAGTTGCTTCGGAAACGGATTCACCCAGAGTGGGCACGCGAATTTCGGTTGCCATGGTCGCCTTCTCTTAAAATTACCCGGCCAATGTGTTGAAAGAGGGCGATGACGCCCTCTCAAGATCAGTTTCCAAGCGCCTCTTCGAGGAATGCCTGCATTTGCGCAAGATGGACCGACATCAGGCCCGTCGCGGTGGATGCCATTGCCGAGCGGCCGGCATAGCGCGGCCGCCGGTGCTTGGCGTCGATCTGCTCCAAAACCCACTCGATATACGGTTCGACGAAGAACCAGCTGCCCATGTTCTTCGGCTCTTCCTGGCACCAGACCATCTCCGCATGCGGGAAGCGGGCCAGCTCGAGCATCAGTGCCTTCTTCGGGAACGGATAAAGCTGCTCGACGCGCATCAGGTAGACATCGTCAATGCCGCGTTTTTCGCGCTCCTCGAACAGATCGAAATAGACTTTGCCCGAACACATCACGACCCGGCGGATCTTGTCGTCGGAGACCAGCTTGCCTTCCGAGCTGAGGTTTGCACCCCAGTCGTCCCAGAGCACGCGGTGGAACGTCGTGTCGGGGCCGAGCTCGTCGATCCGCGAGACCGCTTTCTTGTGACGCAGAAGCGACTTCGGTGTCATCAGGACCAGCGGTTTACGGATGTCGCGGCGGAGCTGCCGGCGCAGGATGTGGAAGTAGTTCGACGGCGTCGAACAGTTCGCGACCTGCATGTTGTCCTCGGCACAAAGCTGAAGAAAACGTTCCAGGCGAGCGGAGGAGTGTTCCGGTCCCTGGCCCTCATAGCCGTGTGGCAAAAGGCAGACAAGACCGGACATGCGCAGCCACTTGCGTTCACCAGAGGAGATGAACTGGTCGAACAGCACCTGTGCGCCGTTGGCAAAATCGCCGAACTGGGCTTCCCACATGGTGAGCGCGCGCGGTTCCGCCAGCGAGTAGCCGTATTCGAACCCGAGCACGGCCTCTTCGGAGAGCATCGAGTTGATGACCTCGTAGCGCTGCTGGTCGGGCGATACGTGATTGAGCGGAATGTAGCGGCTTTCGTTCTCCTGGTCGTAGAGCACCGAGTGGCGCTGCGAGAACGTGCCGCGCTCGCAGTCCTGGCCGGACAGACGCACGGGGTGTCCTTCGGCCAGAAGCGATCCGAACGCGAGCGCTTCGGCCGTTGCCCAGTCGATCCCTTCACCGGTCTCGATCATGCGCTCGCGGTGGTTCATGAAGCGCGCGATGGTGCGGTGAATGTTGAAGCCTTCCGGCACATGGGTCAGGGCGCGGCCGATGTCCTTCAGCTCGCCCATCGGAATACCGGTTTCGCCGCGGCGCGGATCTTCCTCGTCGTCGGCGCGGCGCATGCCGGCCCACTTGCCGTCAAGCCAGTCGGCCTTGTTCGGCTTGAACGCCTGACCGGCATCGAACTCGCCATCCAGGTGCTTGCGCCATTCGGCCTTCATCCGGTCGACATCTTCCTGGCTGAGCACGCCTTCCTTGATCAGGCGTTCCGAATAGCGCTGCAGCGTGGTCGCGTGCTTGCGGATCTTGCGGTACATGATCGGCTGCGTGAACGCCGGCTCGTCGCCCTCGTTGTGACCGAAACGACGATAGCAGATCAGGTCGATCACCACCGGACGCTGGAACGTCTGGCGGAACTCGATCGCGATCTTGGCGGCGAACACGGCGGCTTCCGGATCGTCCGCGTTGACATGCAGGATCGGGGCTTCGATCACCTTGGCCATGTCGGACGGGTACGGCGAGGACCGCGAGAAGCGCGGGTTCGTCGTAAAGCCGATCTGGTTGTTGATGATGACGTGCACCGACCCGCCGGTGCGGTGGCCGCGCAGGGCCGACAGGCCGAAACACTCGGCCACGACACCCTGACCTGCAAAGGCGGCGTCGCCGTGCAGAAGGAGCGGCAGAACGGTGTTGCGTTCCACTTCCGTCGTTTCAATGAAGTTGCCGTTCTTGTCGGCGGCAAGCTGATCCTGTTTCGCCCGCGCCTTGCCGAGCACGACCGGATTGACGATTTCCAGGTGCGACGGGTTGGCGGTCAGCGACAGGTGAACGTTGTTGCCGTCGAAGGTCCGGTCGGAGGACGCGCCAAGGTGATACTTCACGTCGCCCGAGCCTTCGACTTCATCCGGCGCGTAAGAGCCGCCCTTGAACTCGTGGAAGATCGCGCGGTGCGGTTTGTTCATCACCTGGGAGAGCACGTTCAGGCGGCCACGGTGCGCCATGCCGAGGACGATGTCCTTCAGGCCCATCTGGCCGCCGCGCTTGATGATCTGCTCCAGCGCCGGGATCAGCGCTTCACCGCCATCAAGACCGAAGCGCTTGGTGCCGGTGTATTTGACATCGAGAAACTTCTCGAAGCCTTCCGCTTCGACAAGCTTGTTGAGGATCGCCTTCTTGCCTTCCGATGTGAAGGCAACCTGCTTGTCCGGTCCCTCGATGCGCTCCTGGATCCAGGCTTTCGCCGCCGGATCGGATATATGCATGAACTCGACACCGAGCGTCGAGCAGTAGGTGCGCTTCAGAATGTCCATCATCTCGCGGATGGTGGCGTATTCCAGGCCAAGAACATGGTCGATGAAGATCTTGCGGTCCCAGTCGGCTTCCGTGAAACCGTAGGACGAGGGATGCAGTTCCTCGTGATCGCCCTTGCCGGCAAGGCCGAGCGGATCGAGATCCGCATGCAGGTGGCCGCGCATCCGGTAGGCGCGGATCATCATCAGCGCGCGAACGGAGTCGCGGGTCGACTGATGCACCTCGGCATCGGACACAGGCGCGCCCGTCGCTTCGGCCTTCTTCTTTATCTTCTCGCCGAGTTGCTGTTCGATCGGACCCCAGTTGCCGTCAAATGCGTTGACGAGATCGCCATTGGCTTCGATCGGCCAGTCCTTGCGCTTCCAGGGAGCTCCGCGCGCTTCCTTCAGCACGGCTTCCTTTTCGTCCTGAAAGGCCGCAAAGAAGTCCTGCCATTCGGCATCGACCGAATTCGGATCCGTCTTGTACTGGGCGTAGAGGTCTTCGATATAGGCTGCGTTGGCGCCGTAAAGCAACGACGTCAGTGCGAATACGTTGTTCGCTTCCTGCCGTGCCATGTCCTTTAGCGGAGGGCTGCTCCGCCCTTTTTGTTATGGCGGGCCGAAAAAGACCCGCGGCCGGTTCCCTACAAAGACCGATGAAACACCGGCCCCTCGAAAATTGATCGCGGCACACTTGGCGCCGCAACCCATCCTTTCATCATGCAGACGGAAAGGTAAACAGTTTCCGTTGCTGTCAGCACAATTTCCTGCGTTTTTAGCCCTTCAAGACTTCGAGAAGTGTCTCGCCAAGCTTGGCCGGAGACGGCGAAACCTTGATACCGGCCGCTTCCATTGCCGCGATCTTGTCTTCCGCGCCGCCCTTGCCGCCGGAAATCACTGCGCCCGCATGGCCCATGGTGCGGCCCGGAGGCGCCGTGCGGCCCGCGATGAAGCCGGCCGTCGGCTTCTTGCGGCCCTTCTTGGCCTCGTCGATCAGGAACTGCGCGGCTTCTTCTTCCGCGGACCCGCCGATCTCGCCGATCATGATGATGGACTCGGTCGCGTCATCGGCGAGGAACATTTCCAGGACGTCGATGAACTCGGTTCCCTTGACCGGGTCGCCGCCGATGCCGACAGCCGTCGTCTGGCCGAGGCCCGCATTGGTGGTCTGGAAGACGGCTTCATAGGTGAGCGTACCGGAGCGCGAGACGACGCCGACGGAGCCCTTCTTGAAGATGGAGCCCGGCATGATGCCGATCTTGCATTCTTCCGGCGTCAGGATGCCCGGGCAGTTGGGGCCGAGCAGGCGGGAGTTGGACTTGTCCAGCTTTGCCTTGACCTTGACCATGTCGGCAACCGGGATGCCCTCGGTGATGCAGACGATGAACGGGACTTCCGCCTCGATCGCCTCGATGATCGCAGCGCCCGCGCCAGCCGGCGGGACGTAGATCACGGACGCATCCGCGCCGGTCGCTTCCCTGGCTTCGCCAACGCTGGCAAAGATCGGCAGCTGCGCCGCGCTTTCCACGCTGCCCCAGGTCTCGCCACCCTTCTTCGGGTGGACGCCGGCGACCATCTTGGTGCCGTAATATTCAAGCGCCTGTTCGGTATGAAACGTGCCGGTCTTGCCGGTCAGGCCCTGAACGATGATTTTTGTGTCTTTATTAACGAGAATTGCCATCTTGGCGTTCTCCTTGACTGTTCACCAAGCCGGTGAATGAACCTTGGAACTAGTTCGGGATAGATTGAACCGTCAATGCAATATCGCGCTTCACAGGCATGATCGAAGCCACCGCAGGACCGAATTTGGAAGTGAACTGCAAAACATCTTCGCCATTCACAACAGTGTTTTCGTATCCACGATAGCGCGTCGCCAAGAGTTCTTTCAGCAGCTCTTCAACAAGATCCTGGTCACCAGCTTTCAGCACCGATGTACACGTTTGCGCGTCATCAGAAACCTTCACGGCGACAACCATGATATCGTAATCGAGAACCCAAAAACCGTCGCGATTTTCAGCGCGTTTGTCTTTGACTTTTCGTTTCACGTCTTTGAAGTCGGGAAGAGAGTCAATGCAAATCTCGTCAAAGACCTGCACTCCCAGTCCGTTGCTAATCTCGGCAATCGGATCTGCTGCCGCCCCGGTGAACATCGTGCCCACCAGGAGCGTTGCAGCGAGAACCTTTTGTGATCGCGGCATCATTCTCACGGTCAGCCCTTCACCGCTTTCACGATTTTCTGGGCGGCGTCGTCGAGATCATCGGCGGCGATCACGTTCAGACCGCTTTCGTTGATGATCTTTTTGCCGAGTTCCACGTTGGTGCCTTCCAGGCGAACAACGAGCGGAACCTGAAGGCCGACTTCCTTGACGGCTGCCACCACGCCTTCCGCGATCACGTCGCAGCGCATGATGCCGCCGAAGATATTGACCAGGATGCCCTTCACGTTCGGATCGGACGTGATGATCTTGAAGGCAGCAGCCACCTTCTCCTTGGACGCGCCGCCGCCGACATCGAGGAAGTTCGCCGGCTCGGCACCGTAGAGCTTGATGATGTCCATGGTCGCCATGGCAAGACCCGCGCCATTGACCATGCAGCCGATGTCACCGTCGAGCGCGACATAGGCGAGGTCGTACTTGGAGGCTTCGATCTCTTTTTCGTCTTCTTCGGTGACGTCGCGCAGTTCCATGATGTCCGGGTGACGGAACATGGCGTTGCCGTCGAAGGAAACCTTGGCATCGAGAACACGCAGGCGGCCGTCCTTCATGACGATCAGCGGGTTCACTTCCAGAAGGCTCATGTCCTTTTCGACAAACGCCTTGTGCAGGATCGGGAACAGCGTCATGCCGTCTTCGCGCGCTGCGCCGTCGAGCGCCAGCGCGTCACAGAGCTTTGCGGCATCGGCGTCGGTGACGCCCGTTTCCGGGTCGATCGGCAGGGTGATGATCTTTTCCGGGGTTTCCTCCGCGACGGCCTCAATGTCCATGCCACCCTCGGTGGACACGACAAAGGCAGGGCGTCCGACCGTCCGGTCGACCAGGATGGAGAGGTAGAGTTCACGCTCGATGTCGGCACCGTCCTCGATATAGAGGCGGTTGACGACCTTGCCTGCCGCACCGGTCTGCTTGGTGACCAGCGTGTTGCCGAGCATTTCCCTGGCGTGCGCCGTGACTTCATCCAGCGAGAAGGCAAGACGGACACCGCCCTTGGCATCGGCGGGAAGTTCCTTGAACTTGCCCTTGCCGCGGCCACCCGCGTGGATTTGCGTCTTGACGACCCAGAGCGGGCCGGGAAGTTGCTTCGCTGCCGCTTCCGCCTCGTCGGCGGAGAAGATGGCCACGCCCTCTGCCACAGGTGCGCCGAAAGACTTCAGCACCTGCTTGGCCTGGTATTCATGAATGTTCATGTGTTTCCCCCGTTGTCGGAGGACCGCTCTTTCAAGGGGTGAAAGAACGGCCGCTGCTTACCCGAGACAGACGGCGCTTAGGCAAGCGCCGGCTGGATTTTCTTACAGGCTTCGACCAGACCGTCGACCGCGCCGACGGACTTTTCGAAGTTGGCCTTCTCCTCACCCTGAAGGTCGATCTCGATGATGCGCTCGACACCATCGGCGCCGATGACCACCGGAACACCGACATAGGTGTCCTTCAGGCCATACTGGCCGTCGAGAGCGGCTGCACACGGCAGAACGCGCTTCTTGTCTTTCAGGTAGCTTTCCGCCATGGCGATCGCGGAAGAGGCAGGCGCGTAGAAGGCAGAACCTGTTTTCAGGAGACCGACGATCTCCGCGCCACCGTCGCGGGTGCGCTGAACGATCTCTTCGAGACGCTCCGCCGTGCACCAGCCCATCTTGATGAGATCGGGCAGCGGAATGCCGGCAATCGTGGAATAACGGGTCAGCGGCACCATGGTGTCGCCGTGGCCGCCGAGAACGAATGCGGTGACGTCTTCAACCGAGACGTTGAACTCGTCGGCAAGGAAATAACGGAAGCGGGCGCTGTCGAGCACACCGGCCATGCCGACCACCTTGTTCTTCGGCAAGCCGGAGAATTTCTGAAGTGCCCAGACCATTGCATCAAGCGGGTTGGTGATGCAGATGACGAAGGCGTCGGGCGCGTGCTTGGCAATGCCTGCACCGACCTGTTCCATGACCTTCAGGTTGATTTCCAGGAGATCGTCGCGGCTCATGCCGGGCTTGCGGGGGACACCGGCGGTCACGATGACCACGTCCGACCCTGCGATCGCCTCGTAGCTGTTGGCACCGGCCAGCTTGGCATCGAACCCGTCGACCGGGGAAGATTCTGCGAGATCCAGCGCCTTGCCTTGCGGAACACCTTCCGCGATGTCGAAGAGAACGATATCTCCCAGTTCCTTCAAACCTGCCAGATGAGCGAGCGTGCCACCGATCTGACCAGAGCCGATCAAGGCAATTTTGTTCCGCGCCATATCGAAAGTTTCCCTTTACGTAAGATGGAACTATGTGCCATCCGCTGATGACTGCTGATGGCACTACCCCCTTTGCCGTCCCCGCGCAAGTTCGCCAAAAGAATATTGCGATTAAGGCGGCAAAATTTTTCAATTCTTCCCGTCTGCATAATTCCCCTATACGGAATGCAGACTTAAACGTGTATGTCCCGCCTGTCACCCGCAAGATAGGCTTCCGAGCGCATTTCGATCAGCCGGGAACTTGTCCGGTCGAATTCGAATGCCTCGGTCCCGTCCTCGGAAACGTAGAGATCCGGCGGTTCCGCCTCTGCGGACACCACCAGCTTGATGCCATTGTCGTAGAGCGTGTCGATGAGATTGATGAAGCGCTTTGCCTCGTTCCTGCGCGCCTTGGACAGAACCGGGACATGATCGAGAAAGACAGTACCGAAGGCGTTCGCAATCCTCAGATAGTCGCTTGCGCCAAGCGGCTGCATACACAGATCGTCAAAGGTGAACCGGGCGACGCCGGAGGCAACCTTCGGGATCTCGATCGTCCTCCCCTTGTTTTCCAGTTCCGCCGAATGCGCCTTCATGCCGTGGGTCAGCTTGGTCCAGAGCTTGTCCATCTCGTCATCCGCGTCCTGCCCGAGCGGGGTCACGTAGACAGGCGCTCCCGCAAGCTTTTCGAGCCTGTAGTCCGTCGGCGAATCCAGGTGCAGGACCTCGACCTGCGACTTCAGCATGGTGATGAAGGGAATGAAGAGCTGCCGGTTGAGCCCGTCCTTGTAAAGATTGGACGGATTGACATTGGAGGTGGCGACCACGATCACCCCCTTTTCGAAGAGCTGCGTGAACAGCCGCCCCAGGATCATCGCGTCGGCAATGTCGGTGACTGAAAATTCGTCGAACAGCAGCAGCCGGGTCTCGACCGCGATCTGACTTGCGACCGGGGGGATCGGATCGTCGCCCTTCACCTCGCCGCGCTTGTGCGCCTGGCGGTGCTCATGGATGCGCTCGTGCACGTCGTTCATGAACTCATGAAAATGGACGCGGCGTTTGCGCTGGATGACCGTCACCTCGTAGAAGAGATCCATCAGCATCGTCTTGCCGCGTCCGACACCACCCCACATGTAGAGCCCTTTCACGGAGGCCCAGAGCTGGTTCTTCTTCTTGGCAAAGAGCCAGCCCAGCGAGCTCTTCTTGGAGGCAAGCCGGGTCTCGGCGAGGCGGGTGTTGAGCAGATCAAGATGCCTGACGGCTTCCCGCTGGACAGGATCCTCGGTGATCTCGCCCGATGCGATCAGGGCATCGTAGCGGGCGCTCAGCGCGCGGTTGACCGGCAGTTCCATCTTCAAAGGTGCTGCTCCCTCCATGAGAACTCATGGGGCCTTGGACGTGACTGTTGGCTCGGCGGAATAAGGTCAATACGCCCTGGATGCAAGTCAAGTTATGGTTTGAATCTGTTACACTTCTTCACGTCAACAACTTTCAAACGATTGAATGGCCGAACGTCGATTTCCTGAAGGCCGAAACGTTGCGGACCCGGGCCGCCCTGCGGTGCCGCGCGCATTGAGCTGGCCGCAACCGGTATGGTGCGCCCGACTTCACCTTTCATTGGTCTTTGCAATAAAGGCCTTGATGTCGTTGAGCTCATCAATGAGCTTTCTTGCACGGGCCTGATCGACTCCGATCGCACAGCCCAGCCCTTGGGGAACAGCAAGCGCCGTCTTGTAGAGATCCTTGCCCGCCTCGGTGAGGTAGACCTCGACACGCCGTTCATCCGTTTCGCTTCGCCGCCGGGTTACGAAACCCAGCTTTTCAAGCCGCTTTACCAGGGGAGTCGCCGTCGCCTGATCGACTTCCAGTCCCTTGGCGATGTCCTGAACCAGGATCCCGTCATGCTGCCACAGCACCATCAACGCCAGATACTGCGGATAGGTCACGCCCATCGTTTCCAGCAAAACCGCATATTCCCTGGTGATTGCCCTCGAGGTTGAATAGAGCGCGAAGCAGAGCTGATCCTCAATCTTCAGCAGGCCCTCTTCATCCACTTTACAGCTTTCCATCACGGCATCCTATTTATTTGCCCCCTATCTTTTAAGAGGCTTGATGTGCTGTTTCAAGAGTTTCCGCAGATAAGCACATGAAAGATATAGGTATTTTTGTCGAGAATTTTCGGCTTGACAATTTGTGAGATTCATTGGGTATTATTAATTAGTGCACTATTTAATTGTTTGCAAACGCATCTCAAACCAGGACGATCTCATGCCCATGTTTCGAAATCTCACAGCTGCCGCCGCCCTTGTGTTGGCCGCGGTCCTTCCCGCCGGAGCACCGTTTGCGGCGGATCTCAAGGCGAAGTCCGTCGTGCTCGTCCACGGCGCGTTTGCGGACGGTTCCAGCTGGAACAGGGTGACGCCCTTGCTGGAAGCCGCAGGCCTCAACGTGATTGCGGTTCAAAATCCGCTGGAGTCGCTTGCCGGAGATGTCGCCTTTACAAATCGTGCGATTGATCGCGCGGACGGCCCGGTGGTGCTCGTCGGTCATTCCTGGGGCGGCATGGTCATCACGCAAGCTGGCGGACATGACAAGGTCTCGTCACTCGTCTACGTCGCAGCCTATGCGCCCGATGCAGGCCAGTCGCTTGGGGAAGCTGCCGAACTCGAGAAGTTTCCCGCGCCTGGGATCGGGGCGCTTCAGCAGGATGCCGAGGGCTATTTCTTTCTGCCGAAAGAAGCGACGGCACGTTACTTCGCACAAGACCTGCCAAAAGAGGAAACCGACCTGATCGCCGCCAGTCAGGGACTGCTCAACAGCGCCGCGCTCGGTGAGCCGGTCTCGAATGTCGCCTGGCAGGACAAACCGAGCTTCTACGCCATCGCGGGCGACGACCACATGACGCCGACCGAGCTGCAGCGGCAGTTCGCCAGGAAAATCGGTGCGGTTTCCCGGGAAATAGACGCGAGCCATTCCGTCATGGTGTCCCAGCCCGAATTTGTCGCTGACCTGATCATCGAAGCTGCCAAATAGAAGTCACTCCAAAGGAGAATCCGCGATGAAAATGATGTACTGCACCCTGCTCGGCACACTTGCCATTGTTTCGATGATAGGTGGCCCAGCTGTTGCCGAAGATGTCCGTGTCCCGGTCCATGTCGAAGGCAACAAGCCGATCGCCCCCTATTCACCCGGCATCAAGCTCGCGAACGGAATGCTTTTCGTCTCGGGCCAGATTCCCTACGTGAACGGGGAAATCCCCGAAGCGGCGCGCAACGATGTCGCCGCGCAGACACGGATCGTGATGGAAAACCTTCAAAGCGTTCTCAACGAGGCCGGATACAGCTTCGATGATGTCGTCCGCGCCACCGTCTTCATGACCGACATGAAGAATTACGGCGCGTTCAACAAGGTCTACGGAACCTATTGGGGGGATGGAAGCGTTCCGCCCGCCAGAGCTGCCGTTGAAGTCGGCGCATTGCCGGGGTCAAAACCGGGCGCACCGGTTCTTGTCGAAGTCTCGATGATCGCTGCGAAGTAACCGCCGACACGCCAAAGAAGCCGCGCCCGACAAACGTCAGGCGCGGCTTCTTTGTGTCATGCAGCGCCTTGGTGGAGGAAAACTAGCGCAACAGGAGCGTCGATTTGCGGCCGCTTTGCAGTTCCTGGAGATAGAGCAGCTGCGCGACTAGGTAACATTCGGAGCGGTCGTCCAGATTGGCCTTGCGGCCGCGACCATCGGTCAAAAGCCATGCATTGCCTGACTTGACGACGTCACACTCAACAGGCTCGCTCGCGTCGAGGCCGGCCTTTTCAACCAGTTCCGTGCCGACGCGGGACTCGTCTTCCGCATCAAGACCTTTCACCTGGATCCGCAGGCCCCGATAGACCTGCTGCACCCCGAGCGTTGCCACGATGGCAGTCACCAGGCTTTCGCCCTCCATTGCCGCAAAACGAAGCACGCCGCCCTGCTGCGGGATGGCGTTGCTGGAACAGGGGGTGTTGTGCACATCACCAAGCGCAGTCCATTCGGAACGCAGGGTTACCGTCGCAGGCTGACGCAGCGCCGGCATTTCCTTGGCAAGCCGCTTTTCGGCCGCGCGCTTCGGGCTCTTGGCCGCGCGTTCGGCGGACTGCGACCTGCTGACCGCGATCGTACCGCCGATCCGCAAGCGCCTGAAGACGATCACATCGCGCATCAGGTCGGTCCGCTCGACCCGCCAACCCGCGTCCAGCCAGGAATTCTGATGAACAAGGCTGCCGCCCGAATTTGCCCACCAGGTGCGGTGCTCGCGTGCACTTTTCGGGAGGTTCGTTCCCAGAATGTCCTCAAGTTCGTCGAGCTTTGCTGCCCAGACGACATCTTCAAGACGAGCAAGGTGTTCGCGTAAAGGTTCGTATTTCGACATTGCACAGCCTTTCCGGTAGCAACGCCAATATACACTTATTACGCGCAGTGTCTAGCAGAATTACTGAGGCTGTTTAACGGAACAGCGAGATGGGCGATCCGGTCGACGTCTGACCGTTGAATTTCCCGGGTTCGCTGGAATAAAGCTGTGCAACGATGACGCCGGAACCATCCTTCAGAACGACCTGATTGCCGTTCAGATCCCAGGCCGAGATTCCGGACAGTGTCGGGGTACTACAACCTCTGGTATTTGCCCGGTAGCCGCCGGACCAGGTGGTCAGGGTCATGAATGCCTGGCAATTGTCACCCGAAGAGGCAAGTTTCCAGCCGCCCAGAAGGTCTGTCCGCCCAACCTGCTGAGCGTTGCTCGGCGCTGCAACCGGATTGCTTGCAAGATCGGCCGCAGCACCCGTTCCGTCCGTGGTGGTGCCGACCGGCGGTGCGGCGTTGGGGTCAAGCGGATCGAGGGACGCCGAGCCGACCGGCGTCGTGGGCGTCGCGGGCAACGGTGCGGCATAGTTGGGGCCTCCCGAGAGCCTCTGGCACCCCGCGGCAAGAACCACCATTCCCAAAACCAAAACCAGCTTTCCCGAGCGTTTCATGACGAATCAGTCCCTTAATCTCCGCCGCACCATCGTGGCATCTCTTAACTTACTATTTACTGAAAATCCAAAACACAGCGCAGTTGTCCGCAATTTCGATGCGATATGGCGTGTCCCGGGACCAGTAATCCGGCCCATCCGGACCGGTGCCGCGTATTCAAGAACCGCCACGGGACATCCGATCGAGAATCGCTCAAGTGCCTCATCACCCACGATGTTGAAAACGCCGCCTTCAGTGCAGGTGTTAGGTTTTCAAAATGGCGGTAAAGTGACGCTCCCGCACAAGCAGACCGGCCGCAAGGCGCGAAACGCACCTTGCCCCGCCGTTCAGAAGATCCGATCAGGCGCGTTCCTTTCGCAATCGACGTCGTTCTTTTTGCGCTTTTGAGGCCGGATGCCCTATGTGATCGGGAACCGGGTCAACAAGGAACACTTCATGCCAATCGCAATCTGGTGCATTCTCGCTGCCGCCATCCTGCCTATCCTGTCGGCCTTTCCGGCCAAGTTCAGCAGGGACTTCGACAATGCAAACCCGCGCAGCCCGGATTACTGGCGCGAGGGCTTCAGAGCGCGGGCACAGGCTGCGCAGGCCAACGGTTTCGAGGCCTTTCCGTTTTTCGCCGTTTCCGTTTTCGTCGCCATGAGCCAGGGCGCCTCGCCCTACTGGATCGACCAGCTGGCGGTCCTTTTCATTCTTTTGCGCCTGATTTACGTGTTCTGCTACTGGACCGACCGGTCCAACCCCAGGTCACTCGCATGGGCTGCGTCTTTCATCACAATTGTGGCACTTTTCACGAGTTCACTATGGAGCTGACGGAGCCGCAGCCAGAAAATTAATTGCAGGGAGCATTTGCACCACGCGGCCGATTTCGCTAACGATGCAAGTGGAATAGTACAGGTTACCGATGGGCAGAGGTGCATTGTGCGGACGACAGACCAGACAACAGACACCTTGCCGGCGCGCCGTCAGGAGACGAAGCAGCGTCAGCTAGCGGACCCCCATATCGTCGACGCGCTCATTGCCGAACGGGGCAAACTCGTCATGGCGAGCCCCTGGTGGCCGTTCATAAAGCCCTTTGCCTACAAGATCCTCAGATACCGCTCTGCCGTCGATATGGCGGATACGATTGCCCAGATGGAGGCGGTCGATGTGTTTGCGCATCTGAGCGAGCTGCTCACCCTTCAGGTCACCACGCTCGGCCTTGAGCGGGTCCCGACCACCGGGCCGGTGGTGCTTGTGTCCAATCATCCGACCGGCATTGCCGACGGCATTGTCCTTTACGACGCGATCAAGTCGCGGCGGACCGATCTGGCGATCTTCGCCAACCGGGACGCGATCCGGATCAATCCGCGCCTGGCTGAAATGATCATACCTGTCGAGTGGCGCGCGGACTTCAAGAGCCGGGCCAAGTCCAAGGAGACGATCAAGATCGCCTCATCGGCCTTTGCAACGGAGCGGGTGGTCGTGCTGTTCCCATCCGGACGCCTTGCCTACTGGCATGACGGCAAGCTGACCGAACGGCCCTGGATGACCTCCGCGCTTGCCCTTGCGCGCAAGAACAAGGCGCCGATCATTCCGATGCACATGGGCGGCCGAAACTCGGGACTGTTCTATTTTCTTGCGCGCGTATCGACCGAATTGCGCGACATGACCGTCTTCAACGAGCTGCTCAACAAGAAGGACGCCGCGTTCAACGTGCATTTCGGCAAACCGATCCGGCCGGAAAAACTGCAGGGCGACCTCACCGAACTGACCGAGCAAATGCGCATCCATTGCGCCGAAACCCTCGCGACGGATCCCGACGCGGAATTCTGATGCACGCCAACTTGGTGTGGACTCATCCACAGGCCGGTTTGCCCTTCAACGGCGAATAAGACATGGTGCGGGAGACTTTAGGGAATCAGCCGCCTCATGCCAGTCTCTCCCGCTCTCCTCGCGGATGACGCACCACTTGTTCACCTCAACGATCCGCCTCCGGTGCGCCCGGAGCCGAAACCGCAGGCGGTTTTGCAGACCGTCTTCGGTTACGATGATTTCCGGGGCCGGCAACGGGAAGTGATCGACACGCTGATCGACGGCCGGGATGCCGTCGTGCTGTTTCCCACGGGTGCCGGAAAGTCGCTGTGCTACCAGATACCGGCCCTGTGCCGAAGCGGTGTCGGCGTCGTGGTGTCGCCGCTGATCGCGCTGATGAAGGACCAGGTCGGCGCTCTGCAATCGGTCGGTGTCCGGGCGGCCGCGCTCAATTCGACCCTTCTTCCGGAAGAACAGGACCGCCTACGCGAGGATTTGCGCGGTGGTGACATCGACCTGCTTTATGTAACGCCCGAGCGTCTTGGAAACGAGAACTTCCGGCGGTTCCTGGATACGCTGGAAATTGCGCTTTTTGCCATTGACGAGGCCCATTGCGTCAGCCAGTGGGGCCATGATTTCCGTCCGGAGTACATGTCGCTTTCCTGTCTTGCCGAACGCTATCCCGGCGTGCCGCGCGTGGCCCTGACGGCGACCGCCGATCCGCATACGCAAAAGGACATCCTTGCGCGGCTCAAGCTGGAAGACGCGCAAGTCTTCGCAACCAGTTTCGACAGGCCAAACATCCGCTATGAAATCGTGGAACGGTCGAACCAGCGCCAGCAGCTCCTGGATTTCCTGAGCAAGCACAAGGGTGAAAGCGGTATCGTCTACTGCCTCTCGCGCGCCAAGGTGGAGGAAATCGCGGACTGGCTGACAGCCAAGGGGATCAAGGCGCTGCCGTATCATGCGGGATTGCCCGCAGACCGGCGCGCCGCCAACCAGGATGCCTTTCTGCTTGAGGAAGGGCTCTGTCTCGTTGCAACCGTTGCCTTCGGCATGGGCATCGACAAGCCGGATGTCCGCTATGTGGCGCATCTCGACCTGCCCTCCTCGGTCGAGGCCTACTACCAGGAAACCGGACGGGCCGGCCGGGACGGCGCGCCCGCGGAAGCCTTCATGGCCTACGGCATGGCCGACCTGGTTCAACGGCGCCGGATGATTGCCGAAGGCGACGCGCCAGACGAGATCAAGCGTGCGGAAAATGCAAAACTCAACGCGCTGCTCGGTATCTGCGAGACCGCAGGCTGCAGACGCCAGGCGCTGCTGGCGCATTTCGGCGAAACCTACCCCGAGCCCTGCGGCAACTGCGACACGTGCCTTTCGCCGGTGGAGACCTGGGACGGAACCGAACCGGCGCGCAAGCTGATGTCAGCGATCTACCGGACCGGTCAGCGCTTTGGAACCGGTCACGTCATCGATGTGCTGCTCGGCAAGACAAACGAGAAGGTGACCCGGTTTTCCCACGACAAACTGTCGGTCTTCGGCATTGGACAGGACACGCCACAGAAGATGTGGCAATCGATCGCGCGCCAGCTGGTCGCCGCGGGTTTCGTGGATGTGGACCATGCGCAATTCGGCGCGCTCGTACTGACTGAAGCCGCCCGTCCGGTTCTGCGCGGCGACGAGACGATTCTGCTGCGCAAGGACAGGAACGCCGCCGGTCTGAAACAGACGCGCTCCTCGCGCACGGCCTCGGTCGCCGATGAACTGGACGAGGAAGACAAGCTGCTGTTCCAGCGACTGCGCCGCCTGCGCACGCAGATCGCGCGGGACCAGAACGTCCCGCCTTACGTGGTCTTTCCCGACGCGACACTCGCCGGGATCGCATCTGCGCGGCCGGTCACGCCCGATGCGCTCTTGAGCGTGTCAGGTGTCGGCCAGTCCAAGCTGGAAAAATACGGCGAGACATTTCTGGAGCTTGTCGAGGCGTTTGAGGCCGGCGTTTGAAGGCAACCCGGCCCCGGACCGGGTTGCAGCTCACGTAGTTCCTCAGGAACCGGCCTTGGGCAGCCCCTTGTAGGCTTCAGCGCCCCATACGGATTTCACCCTTGCATCGCGGCCACAGGCCTTGCGGTAGCCCTTGTAGGCTTCTGCGCGGGTGACATAGCCAAATCGTGTCAGCGTGCGCGCATTGCTCTTGTAGTAGGCCTGGTGGTAGTCCTCTGCAGGCCAGAAAACGGCAGCGCCTTCGACCGGCGTTACCACCTTCCCGCCGAGGACCTTGTTGGCCTTGGCGATTTCCGCCTTCGCGGCCTTGGCCTGTTTGTCGTTCAGGGGATGGATCGCCGTCGAGTAGCCGTAACCGCGATCGCAGAACTGACCGCCCGGGTCCGTGACATCGACGGTGCGCAGGAAGATACGGACAAGATCCTGATAGCTGATCTGGCTTTCGTCAAAATCCACCTGCACCACTTCGCGGTGTCCGCCTCGCTCGTAATTCTTGTAGGTGGGGTTCTGGCTCTTGCCGCCCGCATAGCCGGACTTGACGTCCCTGACCCCGGCAAGCTTTTCCAGATCCGATTCCACACACCAGAAACAACCGCCTGCAAAGATGGCCGTTTCGGCCTGCGCGGTGGCAACCGGGGCGACACCGACAAGAGCGGCAAGGAAAGTCTGGCGCAACAAACGCTTCATGTTGGATCCTCCATCAGTTGCAGATAGAGGTAACGCATTCTCTTTGCGAGGCAACTCAACTCCGTTCGCGTGCCTGCACAACGCCGTGAGAAAGCCGTGACCGGCAGCTCCGATCAGCTTTCCCAGGCTGTCGCCCTTTCCTCGAAGCCAGGCGTTTGCGGACTGACCACGCAAAACCTGTGGCCGCTTGCCGCTTCCATCACAACCCAGCTCCTGAAGCGCTTGAAGACTTTCGCGCCGAGTTTCTCCAGCCGGGCGACCTCCGCTTCCGGATTGTCGGTTTCAATATCGAGATGGACGCGCGAGGGATGCTCGACCGCCTGCAACAGAATGCCGATATCGCCGTCCTTGCCGAAGAGCCTGCGATAACGCGGGTTCTTGGGCTCTGCTTCCAGCGTGCGCCCGAGGGCCTTCGACCAGAAGGCGGCGTGTTCGTCGATGTCGCCACCCTCGCAGTCTATGACCAGATCTCCCAACCGGCTCTTATGCATGTCCGTCTCCAACACTTCACTCAATCGAGAACAAAGATAGAACAAATGCGATCTGAGAGCAAGGTGGCGGAAAAGCAGACCCAGGGCCGCCTGTTTCCGGGCCCGGGGTCGGCAGGTTACCTGACGAAGCAAATCAAACCGCCGCGCCGGCAGGCTTCGGATCAGGCCGGCTCTGCCCCGACCAATCGATCCTCTGGGTCACGAACATTGTGATGGCCAGGGCGACAAAGGCAATGACCGAGCCGATCAGAAGGGCGTAGTCCTGTTCCTGCATGAGGGCGTACAGCACACCGAAGATGCTTCCCAGCACGGCCAGCATCACCAGTCCGGCAACGCGGCTTTTCAGGGATGTCCCTATGTAGAGCGCGTTCAGCAGGGTCGCCGCACCTGCCGCAATCAGGTAGGCCAGCGCATATCCGACATGTTCAGCAAATGCCAGCAACATCACGTAGAAGATGATCAGGGCAAGACCGACCAGCGCGTACTGGATCCAGTGGAACCGCCAGCCGGAGCGCAACTCCAGCACAAAGACCGCCAGAAATGTCAGACTTATGAAGCCGATCGCGTATTTCAGGGATCTGGAGATGGTCTGGTAGAAATTCACCGGTTCGACGAACTTCACACCCATGAGCCTGTTCTGGAGCGGCAGATGGCTTGTTTCCATGACCTTCGGGATGCCGCGCGCAAGATAAGGAATGGTCCAGGCAGCGTCGAAACCAGAACCGGTGATGGTCCGCGTTTCCGGCAGGAAGGCACCGGTGAACCCGGGATGCGGCCAGTCCGACTGAACCGAGACCCTCGTGGTCTGCCCGGCCGGAGCAACATAGATCGCCGTCGACCCGTTGAGCTGCAGTTTGACGTCGAAGGAAAAGCCGCTTCGCCAGGCCTGGGGAGACACGGCTGCATTGATCCCGGATGAACCGGATGCGTGGCGGGGATCGCGGTCCGCAGACGTCGCAAGAGGCCCGAGGCCCGGCTCGAAAGGAACCGCTCCCGTTCCCGCCAGAGCGAGCGTGACCTCGCTCTTGAGCGCCCGGACATCGCGGATCCCGACAACAACGACGGCCTTGTCGGCGGCGACGTTGATCGTGCCGCCGTGCTTCGGTTCGAACATGTCCTCAGGAGGCGCTGCAAACGCACCGCCGAGATCGAGGCGTGCGCTATAGACGGGAAGCTTGTAGATGGACTTCTTGCGTTCCTCGACCGCGATATCACCGCCCACCGTCAGCCGCTCCGGAAACAGCACCGCCGTTCTGCGGACGGTGTTGGTCTCAAAGTCTTCGCCCGACCCCGTCGTGTAGGTTTCGGTGAAGGGGATCACCAGATAGGGGCCGTTGATCTCCTGTGTCCCGCCCCAGGAACGGGCGATCTCGCGCGCGACATCCTTTGCCCGATGTGCGCGTTCCTCCACAAGCACCCAGACAAAAATGCTGGGAACAAGCAGCAGGAAGGAGAGCAGTCCTATCAGGACGAATTTCACCGCCGGCGACCCCAGAAACGCCATAAGCCTTGTCGTTGTGGGTTGCTGCGGCATTGCCGGGCCCGTGGTGGTGGTGCCTTGGTCTGTGTTTTCGGCCATGCAAAATCCCTCTGCCAGGTGGGCGCAGCCGGGACAGCGCACCCAATGCAAAGCACAGTCTTTCCGGGCAACTGGGAGAAGCCATGGTGAAACCGGGCAGGGAATTCAGGGATTTTGTGCAGATCCGGTGCAGGAAGACGGGACGTGACGGCCAGGCCACGGGTCCGTTGCGCACAAAAAAGCCGCCCTGAAAGGCGGCTTTCGCAACTTGCCCGGATATCGGAGGGATCAGACCCGCCGTTCGACCATCATCTTCTTGATCTCGGCAATCGCCTTGGCCGGGTTCAGGCCTTTCGGGCAGGCCTGGGAGCAGTTCATGATGGTGTGGCAGCGATAGAGACGGAAGGGATCTTCCAGGTTGTCCAGACGCTCCCCGGTGGCCTCGTCGCGGCTGTCGATCAGCCAGCGGTAAGCCTGCAGCAGGATCGCCGGGCCGAGATACCGGTCGCCGTTCCACCAGTAGCTCGGGCAGGAGGTGGAGCAGCAGGCACACAGGATACACTCGTAGAGCCCGTCCAGCTTGACCCGGTCCTCATGGGACTGGAGCCATTCCTTTTCCGGTGCAGGTGACACCGTCTGAAGCCACGGCTCGATCGAGCGGTGCTGGGCGTAGAAGCGCGTCAGGTCGGGCACGAGATCCTTGACCACCGCCATGTGCGGCAGCGGGTAGATCTTGACCACGTCGCCGGCAATCTCTTCCATGCCCTTTGTACAGGCAAGGGTGTTGGTGCCGTCGATGTTCATGGCGCAGGAACCGCAGATGCCTTCCCGGCAGGACCGGCGGAAGGTCAGTGTCGGATCGATCTTGTTCTTGATGTAGATAAGACCGTCGAGCACCATCGGACCGCAATCATCCGCATCAATGAAATAGGTATCGACCCGCGGGTTGCGGCCATCATCCGGGTTCCAGCGGTAGATACGGTATTCGCGCAGGTTGGTGGCCCCTTCCGGCTTGTCCCACACCTTGCCTTCCGTCACCGTGGAGTTCCGGGGTAGCGTCAGCTGAACCATCTCGTTACTGCTCCGCGTTGCGGCCCGCGCCATGCCTCACCGGGCATGCGGGCCAAACGTCCTCATCCTCAGGCGCTGAGTTCAAGGACCATGTTGTCATTCGTCCGGCCCGTTACGGCGTAGCCCCGGTTTGCCAGTTCGCTCAGGCAATCCTCGGACCAGTACGGCCGGCAATTCGTTTCCAGAAGAATCACACGGGGCCACATGGCCTTGTCCGCGTGACGAAGGAACGGCAGGACAACCCGGTCCTCGTATCCTTCCACATCCACTTTGAGTATGTCGATCCGTTCAAGCCCCTGCTGGTCGGCAATGTCGGTCAGCGGGCGGACGGTCACATAGGTCCGGGTCCAGTTGCCGGCCCACTCGCCTGTCGTCAGGTCAGTCACAAAGGTGGCGAAGCCGCAATTGCTCGGCTCGTGCCAAAGCGGCAGCGTGTCTTCCTTGGACCCGACTGCGGAATTGACGACGGTCACGTTTTCCAGGTCGTTGGCGCGGACATTGAAACTCAGCTTGTGCGCGGTTTGCGGGTTTGCCTCGATGGCAACCACCTTTGCCCCATGCCGGGCGGCAAAGACCGCGTAGGACCCGATATTCGCGCCAACGTCGACGAAGACCATTCCCTCGTGCAGGTGCGGTTCCAGAAGGCCGTGTTCGGCGCGTTCCGGCAGCCGTCCCTTGGCGAGGATCTTGCGGTCGTCGTAGTTCTCGCCGGGATAAATGCGGAATTTCAGGCCGTCTGCCTCAAGATCGTACGGACCCTTGAAAACCCTGGCGACAAGGGCCCGGATGCGCTTGCGCAGGCCCCGGGACAGATCGTGCCGGTCGGCCAGACGCCAGGCAGCCCGCACCAGCCGTTCGGCCGGATAGGTTCCGAACGGGCTTCTTGTATCCAGCAATGTCGCCGACTGGCTCACGCAGCGCGCTCCCTAGTAGACACGCGCTTTCGGCGCGATCTTTTTCGGGTCGATACCGCCTTCCTCGAAGGTGGTGAGCGGATCGAGGACGACGGGCCGGTAGTCGAGTTTCACATCGCCTTCCTCGTTGACCCAGGCCAGCGTGTGCTTGCGCCAGTTTTCGTCGTCCCGGCCCGAGAAAGGTCCGTCCTTGAAATCCTCGCGCGCATGGGCGCCACGGCTTTCCTTGCGGGCCTCGGCGCCATAGACCGTGGTGATCGCGTTCGCCATGAGGTTTTCCAGCTCCA
Source organism: Roseibium sp. MMSF_3412 (assembly GCF_030733265.1). Classification (GTDB taxonomy): domain Bacteria; phylum Pseudomonadota; class Alphaproteobacteria; order Rhizobiales; family Stappiaceae; genus Roseibium. The sequence continues at coordinate 158,530 of NZ_JASHJI010000004.1, forward strand.
GCGTCTCCACCAGGTCGGAATTCCAGATCAGCGAGCGGTCCGACACCTTGAGGTCCTTCATGTCGCTCCAGATGTCACTCAGGCGCTTGCAGCCTGCTTCCAGGCTTTCCTGGGTGCGGAACACCGCGGCATCTTCCTGCATCGCGTGCTGCATCTTGTCGCGCAGGTCTGCGGTCGGGATCGAGCCGCTGGCGTTGCGGAGCTTGTCGAAGCGATCCATGATCTTGTCGCAGGAGGCCTCGCTCGGGGATGGCGTTGCTTCTTTCGGATCGACAACCTCGCCTGCCTTGATCGCCGCGGCGCGGCCGAACACGACAAGATCGATCAGGGAGTTCGAGCCAAGCCGGTTGGCGCCGTGAACGGACGCGCAGCCCGCCTCACCCACGGCCATCAGGCCTTCCTGGATGCGGTTGGGGTTCTTGCCGTCCGCGTTCAGGACTTCACCCCAATAGTTGGTCGGGATACCGCCCATGTTGTAGTGAACCGTCGGCAGGACCGGGATCGGGTCCTTGGTCACATCAACGCCGGCAAAAATGCGCGCGCTTTCCGAGATGCCCGGGAGGCGTTCGGCCAGCAGGGCCGGGTCGAGGTGATCGAGATGAAGGAAGATGTGATCACCCTTCTTGCCGACACCGCGTCCTTCACGGATTTCCATGGTCATGCAACGCGAGACAACGTCGCGCGAGGCCAGATCCTTCGCCGAAGGTGCGTAGCGTTCCATGAAACGCTCGCCCTCGGAGTTGACGAGATAGCCGCCCTCGCCCCGCGCACCCTCTGTGATCAGGCAGCCGGAGCCGTAGATGCCGGTCGGGTGGAACTGGACGAACTCCATGTCCTGGAGCGGCAGTCCGGCCCGGGCGACCATGCCGCCACCGTCGCCGGTGCAGGTATGGGCGGATGTCGCGGAGAAATAGGCGCGGCCGTAGCCGCCGGTTGCCAGAACCACCATCTTGGCGGCGAAGCGGTGCATCGTGCCGTCATCGAGGTTCCAGGCGATCACGCCCTGGCAGACGCCGTCCTCTGACATGATCAGGTCAAGCGCGAAATACTCGATATAGAATTCGGCGTTGTGGCGCAGGGACTGGCCGTAAAGCGTGTGCAGGATGGCGTGGCCGGTCCGGTCGGCAGCGGCGCAGGTGCGCTGCACGGGGGGGCCTTCGCCGTAGTTCTGCATGTGACCGCCGAAGGGACGCTGATAGATCTTGCCTTCTTCGGTGCGCGAAAACGGCACGCCGTAATGCTCAAGCTCATAAACCGCCTTGGGGGCCTCGCGGGCAAGATATTCCATGGCATCGGTGTCGCCGAGCCAGTCGGAGCCCTTGACCGTGTCATACATGTGCCATTCCCAGCAGTCGGGCGTCATGTTGGTCAGAGACGCGGCGATGCCGCCCTGGGCTGCAACCGTATGGGAGCGCGTCGGAAAAACCTTGGTAATGCAGGCCGTGCGCAAGCCCTGTTCGGCCATGCCGAGCGTTGCGCGCAGACCCGCGCCGCCGGCGCCGACAACAACCACGTCATAGGTGTGGTCGACGAATTCATAGGATTTGGCCATCCGGGTCAGCCTCCAAAGCCAATCTTGAGAACTGCGAAAATGCAGCCGAAGCCGATAAAGGCACAGAAAAAGGTGTTCGCCATCAAGGTGAGGAACTTGATGCCCTCACCATGTACATAGTCTTCGATGATCACCTGCATGCCGAGCTTCATGTGATAGACGCCGGAGAGAATCACCAGGAGGAACAGGATCGAGACCAGGGGATTCTTCAGGGTTTCGATCACGTCGCCGTGGCTCGACCCCTGAACCGAGATCACCAGGATCACGAAGAAACTGATCAGGACGACATTGGCGACGGCGGTGAGCCGCTGCTTCCAGAAGTGATCCGTGCCTTCCTTGGCAGAACCCAGTCCGCGAACCTTGTTGAGAGGGGTGCGCATATCGCTCATGACACTCTCCTTAGCGAACCATGTAGCCGATGATCCACAGGATCAGCGTGAGTGAGACGGAACCGATGATCGTGGCCTTGGCCAGCCACTCGCGGGCATCCTTGCCGAACCCTGCCCCCATGTCCCAGATGAAGTGGCGCAGACCGCCGAGCATGTGGTGCACCAGAGCCCACGTGAAACCGAACAGGATCAGTCTTCCGAAAATGGAACCGTAAATCTCGTTGACGAAGTCAAAGTAGGACGGACCGGCCGCAGCAGCGATCAGCCACCACGCCAGGAGGATCGTCCCGAAGTAAAGCGCCGCACCCGTGATGCGGTGCAGGATTGACATGACCATCGTCAGGATCGGCTTGTAGATCTGAAGATGGGGTGACAGCGGGCGATTGCCGCGCATATCAGCGTTCGACATGGAATTCCTCTCCCGTACGACGCCACCTTACGCTTACGCAAACGTAAGGAAATCAGTGCGTTGTCTAGAAAGGTTCTAGCGCCAAGAAGCCGTCGCGTCAAAACATCAAAAAGGAGAATCTGGAAAGTTACTTTGCCCATTGTGGACTTAAATCGATCAGATCCCGGATTTTACGTTCTGCGGCGCACAAAACTCAGCGCTTCCCAACGGATCAAATTTGCGTAACTCTCCCTACGTCATCGCAATTCTGGTGACGTGGGGCCGCTGGCCGGCGGTTAAAGGAGCCAAACTTCATGAAGAAAGCAATCGCAGAATTTGTTGGAACATTCACCCTCGTCCTGTTCGGGTGCGGCGCAGCCGTCATTGCAGGAATGGGAACCGGATCAACCGCGATCGATGTTCTGGGAATCGCCTTCGCGTTCGGCCTGTCCATCGTCGCCATGGCCTACGGTATCGGCATGATTTCGGGATGTCATATCAACCCGGCCGTCAGCCTCGGGGTCTTCATGGCCGGCAGGATGCCCGCGAACGAACTCATCACCTACTGGATTGCGCAGGTTCTCGGTGCCCTTGCGGGCGCAGTGGTGCTGGCCATCATCCTGAGCGGAAAGGCCGAAGGCTGGGACGGAGGCCTCGGCCAAAACGGCTGGGGTCCAGACAATTTCGGCGGTTACAACATGCTCTCGGCGCTCATCTTCGAAATCGTCGCGACCTTCCTGTTTCTGGTGTGCATTCTCGGCGTCACCCAAAAAGGAGCGCCTGCGCATCTCGCCGGTCTTGCGATCGGCCTGACGCTGGTGGTCATCCACATCGTCGGGATCAATGTCACCGGCGTGTCCGTCAATCCGGCTCGATCTCTCGGACCGGCGATCGTCGGCGTTGCCAGCAATCCCGGTGCGCTCGGACAGGTCTGGCTGTTCATTGTCGCGCCGCTGATCGGCGGCGCGGCTGCCGGCCTCCTATTCAAGTCCGGCATGCTTGCGGCAGAGGAAGAAAGCTAGAAACCGGGGTGGCAGCTGGAGCTGCTCCGGCTGCCATTCATCCGCAGCCCTTACCCGAACACGGACCAGCCCGTCCGCTTTGCAAAGGTCTCCATGGCTTCCGTGCCGAGTTTGGAATTGCCGTAGCGGTTCAGACCCGGAGACCAGACCGCGATCGAGGCGCGGCCCGGCGATATCACCAGGATACCGCCACCAACGCCGCTCTTTCCGGGAAGTCCGACGCGAAAGGCGAAATCGCCGGAGCCGTCATAATGGCCGCAGGTCATCATCAGGGCGTTGATCCGGCGGCGGCGCTGGACGGCAACGAGCGCCGGCACGGTTTCAGCCTCGATCAGAAAGCGCCCTGCGAGCGCCAGCTGGCGGCAACTCATCTCGATCGCGCACTGGTGGCAGTAGGTGCCCAGCACCTTGTCGACATCGGACCGCAAGTTGCCGTGCGAGGCCAGGTAATGCGCCAGCGAAAAATTGCGGTGGCCGGTCGCCAGCTCGGACTGCGCCACCTTTTCGTTGATGTGAATGCTGTCGTCGTCGGCGGCTGCGCGGATGAAACGTATGAGTTCGCCCAACGCCTCACACGGGCTCGAGCCTGCGAGATAGGTGTCGGTCGTGACCAGGGCACCTGCATTGATAAACGGATTGCGCGGGATACCGTCTTCCCGTTCCAGCAGGAGGATGGAATCAAAAGAAAGCCCGGAGGGTTCGCGCCCCACCCTGTACCAGAGCTGGTCACCAACGCGGCCCAGTGCCAATGCGAGAGCGAAAACCTTGGACACGGACTGGATGGAAAACGGCACGTCGGCATCCCCGGCCGTCAGCAGACGGCCATCTTCAAGCGCCACAGCCATGCCGAAATGATTCGGGTCCACGCCTGCGAGCTCGGGAATGTAAGTGGCAACCTTACCCTTGTCCGGACTGCCTGCAGCGGCCTCTGCGATTTCCAGCAACAATTCCTGCATCGTCTTCCTCCGCCCGGCCTGCGCTCAAATGTCCGTGTCCGGCGGCAGCAGTTCGTCAGATCGACGCGCCGGATGCAAGCCTCTTGTAAAGGTGCAGCATGAAGATGGTGGCGAAAATCGGCGTCACCAGATTGAGGATCGGGACGGCCAGCAGGCAGGCGATGATCAGGCCGGCCAGGAACACCGTGCCGCCGCGCGCGCGCCGGAAAGCCCTGGCGTCGGCAGGCGGCAGGTAGCGCATGGCGGCGAATTCGAAGAATTCACGCCCGAGCAGATAGCCGTTGACGACAAAGAACGCCACGAGATTGACCCCCGGCACCAGCAGCAGCAACAGCGCGAACAGGTTGCCAATAATCACGACACCGGTGAACTTGATGGTCTGGACCAGGGATTTGGACAGCGGCAGCGCGCTGCCGGGCGGATCGGCGGGATAATCCCGGGCATCGACGATATCGGCGATATCGTCCTGGAACAGACCCGCGAGCAGCGCCGATATCGGCGCGATCAGGAATCCGAGCACAAAGACCGCACCAATACCGGTCAGGATCGAAATCGACCATTCCGTCCAGCTGATCCAGGCACTGCCGTCGCCCCATTCGGTGGCGGCAACGCCCAGAAGATGAGTGACGATTCCCTGCAGAGCGAACCAGATCACAATCAGGATCGCGAGGGTAAAGCCCAGCATTTTCCAGAAAATTGCACGAAACGGCTGCTCGAATACCTGCGACATGGCGCGGGAAGCTGCTTGGAACATAAAACCTTCACGTCTTTGTGAGCGACAGCACCGACATAGGTGCGGGAATGGGACCGTGCAAGTGATCAGGAGCAGTCTGATCCGGAAAGCGCCCTAGAACTGTGTCCGCGCTTTCAGGGCCTGGGCCAGCGTTCCCTCGTCGAGATAGTCCAGTTCACCGCCAACCGGCACGCCGTGGGCCAGCTTTGTGACGTTGACACCGAGCGGTGCGAGCTGGTCCATGATGTAGTGGGCCGTCGTCTGCCCCTCGACCGTCGCACTGATGGCCAGAATGACTTCGCTGAACTTTTCGGACCCGCAGCGTTCGATCAGGGAGGCCAGGTTCAGGTCTTCCGGGCCGACGCCATCAAGCGGCGACAAGGTGCCGCCGAGAACATGGTAACGCGCCCTGACGGCACCGGCCCGCTCCAGTGCCCAGAGATCGGCGACGTCCTCGACAACGACAAGAACCGTTTCATCGCGTTTGGGGTCGGAGCAGATGGTGCAGGGGTCCGATGTGTCGACGGTGCCGCAGACCGAACAGATGCCGATTTCATTGACGGCGACGCCCATCGCCTCGGAGAGCGGGACCAGAAGCTGATCCTTCTTCTTGATGAGATGCAATGCAGCACGGCGCGCAGATCGCGGCCCGAGACCGGGCAGCTTTGCCAGAAGCTGGATCAGCCGCTCGATTTCCGGTCCCGCTACGCTCTTTTGTGCCATATGCTCATCTTCTTTGAGAGACTAGGGTCGGCGCCAGGTGTCCAGGCGGCTCTCACCAGCTTTGTTCCCGAAGGATAAGCCTCAAAACGGCAGTTTCATGCCGGCCGGAAGTCCGAGACCACCCATGAGTTCCTGGGTCTTTTCCTGAATGGCCATTTCCACCTTGGCGCGGGCATCGGTATGCGCCGCCATGATCAGGTCTTCCAGAATCTCGCCCTCGTCCTCTTTCAAAAGCGAAGGATCGACCTTGAGCCCCTTCAGGTCGCTTTTGCCGTTGAGGGTGACTTTGACGAGGCCGGCACCTGCGACACCCTCGACCTCGATATCAATGATCTGCTCCTGCAGCGAGCCCATCTGCTCCTGCATTTCCTTGGCCTGCTTCATCATCTTGAGGAAGTCCATGGGATCTCTCCTTGCAATCTTCCGGGCGGCGTGCGCCCGACATCCAATATCTGGGGTCAGCATTTAGAAGAACAACGGCATCCGATCAATCGTCTTCGTCATCACCGAGCGCTTCGTTCAGCAACGGATCGCTCACCATCGGATCTGCCAGCGCCGCCTCGTCTTCCTCGGTGGCCTGTACCTTGACGTCGACAACCTTCGCGCCGGGAAACTGGGAAAGCAGGGCCGCGACCGTCGGGTGCGACTTGGCGTCGGAAAGAAGCTGCTGCTGGTTGGCTTCCTGCTCCTCGTGAATGGTCGGCCGGCCATGCTCCCGCGACACGACGACAAACCAGCGCTGCCCGGTCCATTCGGTCAGCTTGCGACCGAATTCGCCGGCAATGTCGGCAGGCGCATCTTCCGTCGGCTGGATCTCGATCTTGCCTGGCTCGAACTTCACCAGGCGCATCTGCCGCTGAATGGCGACCTTCATGGGAATGTCGCGCTTTTCAGATGCAAGGGCGGCACAGTCGTAAAGGTTCTTCAGCGCAGACTGTGCCGGTTCAGGCGCTTGCTGCGGCTGCGGTTCGGCCTTGCCGGGGACCGGCGCCTGATCCGGCAAGCCCCCGTTTATTGCGGCGAGTTGCGGTCTTCCTGCCGCGTGCATCGACGGCGCTCCGCCGCCATCCCCGGGACCGCTCATTCCCGAGGGCTGTGGCATGCCGACCGCCATTGCCTGGGCACCGCCACCGGAAGGGCCTGATCCGTGACCGCCCTGTGGGCCAGAACCTGGCGCCGATGCCAGCGGGTTCTGCCCGTTTTTCACCTGGGACAGCAATTCGCCCGGATCCGGCAGATCAATCGCATAGGCAAGACGCACCAGCACCATGTCGGCGGCCTGCAGGGGTTTCGATGCCGTCTGGACTTCCTGGACACCTTTCAACAGGATCTGCCAGGCGCGTGACAGCAGGCGAACGGAAATCTTTTCGGCAAACTCCTTGCCGCGTGCGCGTTCGGCTTCCGTCACCGTGGCCTCGTCCGCCGATTTGGGCGCGACCTTCATGCGGGTAACCAGATGGGTAAAATCCGCCAGATCGGTCAGGACGATCGCCGGATCGGCACCAACCTCGTACTGGGCCTGCAGCTCTGCCAGGGCTTCTTCGATCCGGCCCGACATGAGATGACCGAAAAGATCGATGACACGCGCCCTGTCGGCAAGGCCGAGCATCTGGCGCAGATCATCCGCCTCGATCGCGCCGGTTTCGTGCGCCATGGCCTGATCGAGCAGGGACAGCGAATCGCGCGCGGACCCCTCTCCGGCCCGGGCAATCAGCAGCAGTGCCTCATCGGATATCCGGATGTTCTCCGCATCGGAGATCCGGCGAAGCAGACCGATCATCTTGGACTGGTCGATGCGTCTGAGATCGAAACGCTGACAGCGCGACAGGACCGTGATCGGCACCTTGCGGATTTCGGTCGTCGCAAAAATGAACTTCACATGCTCGGGCGGTTCCTCGAGCGTCTTCAGCAACCCGTTGAAGGCCGCGTTGGACAGCATGTGGACCTCGTCGATGATATAGACCTTGTAGCGCGCCGTCGCCGGACGGTACCGCGCTGCATCGATGATCTCGCGAATGTCGTTGATGCCCGTGTGGGAGGCCGCATCCATCTCGATGACGTCGACATGACGCCCTTCCATGATCGCCTTGCAATGGGTGCCTTCCCGCTCAAGCTTCACCGTCGGCTTTTCCGCTTCACCGGGAACTTCGTAATTGAGACCGCGTGCGAGAATCCGCGCCGTGGTGGTCTTGCCGACACCACGCACCCCGGTCAGCATCCAGGCTTGGGCAATCCGTCCGGTTTCAAACGCGTTTTCCAGCGTCTGCACCATCGGCTCCTGACCGACCAGATCCTCGAATGTCTTCGGACGATACTTGCGTGCCAACACACGATACGCACCGTCCTGGCCGTGAGCGCCAGAATCGGTATTGCTGTTCATCACCGGTGCGGGCGCACCGTCCTGCGGAAAACCTGACTCGTCCATGAGCGGCACCATACCGTCTTTTTCGAAGATGGGGACGGCAAGATTGCGTTTTTCTGTGAAATGCGGATCGGCATCTGCCGGGACCCGACAACGCTGAATGCGGAGGCCGAAAAACAAAACGCCGCCCTGGGGCGGCTTCTGTACAGGACAACGCTGTGCAAGAGGGTGGGAGGCTGGCACGGCGACCCGTGCCGAGGCTCGTTAGGGCTGCTTCCTTCCGGACCTGACCCGGTTGGCGAGTGGCTCGTCCACCACCAACCTCCCGAGCGCCTTATATCAGATGCCCCCTGGGGTTTGGCAAGAGGCCGCCAAAGGTTTTTTGTTTGCCTCTGACGTGGCTTCGTCAGGGCCGCAAGGTCGCCAGTTTGAGGCCAAATCCCATGAAGACCAGTCCGGTCACGCCTTTCAGCCAGCGCTGGAAAGCCGGGCTTCCAGCAGCCCTTGACACCCGCGAGAGCAGAAGCACCATCGCGCCGAACCAGACGACGTTGATCAATGCGTGGGCGGCGACGAGTGAAAACGCAGCCGCCACGGCACCCGCTCCCTCGGGAATGAACTGCGGAAAGGCGGCGAGATAGAACATCGACACCTTCGGGTTCAGCGCGTTCGTCAAAAACCCCTCGCCAAAAGCCCGGAGCAGGGTCCGGCGGCGGCGCGCCGGGGCGACGGAACCAGCTGCAATCACGCGCCCGGTCAGGGCATCGCGCAGCGCTTTCAGGCCGATCCACACCAGGTAGGCAGCGCCCAGCATCTTGACGACGAAGAACGCCTCCGCCGAATGCACAAGGATGACCGAGATACCCAGGATCGACAGCGTTCCATGCAGGAAGAACGCGCCGACAAATCCGGCTATGTTGAAGGCCGCTGCGCTTTTTCCGGATGTCGGTACGGTTTTCGCGATCAGGACGCCATTCGGCCCGGGCGACATGACCAGAAGTGCGGCAACAAGTGCGAAACTCAGGAGTGTCTCAAGTGGCATGACGAAACCCGGAAAATGCGAGGTGGCAGGAAATTTTGCGAAAACGGCTTCGCGTCAGGTGCAATCTACCCATATGCTGACCAAATGCAATTTCCGCAGGCTCTTCAATTTCCGGAGTCCGCCGACCGAAGCAACCGGAACCCGCCCATGACTACTTTTGCCCTTAATCCACGCCTTGAAGGTGACAGTCTTTTCGTTGCCGATCTGCCACTGTCATCGGTGCGGCTGATGAAGGATGCCAATTACCCCTGGCTGCTGCTTGTGCCGCGCAAGTCCGACCTCGTGGAAATCATCGATCTCGACGATGGCGACCAGATGCAGCTGATGCGGGAAATCTCGCTCGCCAGCACCGTCCTCAGAAACGTGACGGAGTGCGAGAAGCTGAATGTCGGTGCCCTCGGCAACCAGGTTTCGCAGCTCCACGTGCATGTCATCGCCCGGTTCCGGGACGACAGTGCATGGCCCGGTCCGGTCTGGGGTGTCGTTCCGCCAAAGGATTACGAACCGGACCGGGCCGACACGCTGATCGGGGATCTCAGGGACGCTCTCGCAGACGTGCAATAGGCCCGCTGGACACACCAACGACGCGGCCTTAGGGTACGGACTCATAAATGAAGCCGATTTGGCGGCAGAAATGGCAAACCCTCGCGAGGAAGCGTGAGTAGAGCGGGCTTTATGCCCGGTCAAGCGCGGTGACGCTGCGAGGTGAGGCCATTTTGCCGTCCTTCGGATTTGGCCGTTTCGGCCATCTGCAGTGTCGCGAAAGGCTTGAAAATGAACCACATTTCCTGCGCTTTCACTTCTCGCAGTTGGTCAAAGCGATCCAAACCAAATTGACTTCATTTATGAGTCCGTGGCCTAAAGTCCACAAGACCTCTTTTCCTCCCAAGACATTTTCAGGGACACGACCATGCGACCAGCTGCCGCCAGTCTCCAGGCAATGGAGATGAGCTTTATCGACAACACGCTCGACAGGCAGTCGGAACGGCGCGGAGACAGCGACTACCTGAAAGAGCTGCTGACCCGTCCGCAAACGCGGATCGTGCTGTCCACGGACAAGACGCTGGTGTTTCGGAATGAAGCGGACAAAGGCATCGGGCACGATCTCGATGCGGCCCTGGCGCTGGGCGCAAGTGCGGACGAAATGGTGTTTCTGGGCCTTCGGCCGGAAGATGGCCAACCCCTGTTTGCAACAACACTGCCCTGCAGCGACGACGATCTGGAGGCGAACGAAGACCTGCTCGTGCAGGACCTGCGCAATCTTGCTCTTCAGAATGCCTTTTCGTCCGGCGACCTCAGCGTTCTGGCCCAGGCGCGCGCGCTGATCCACTGGCACCGGACGCACCAGCATTGCTCCAAGTGCGGCGCGAAAACGCACATGGCCGAAGGCGGCTACCGGCGCGACTGTCCGTCTTGCGGCGCGCCCCATTTTCCGCGCACGGATCCTTGCGTGATCATGCTGATCACACATGAAGACCGTGCCCTGCTCGGACGGCCCGCACGTTTGCCGGAAGGCGTCTACACAACGCTTGCCGGCTTCATGGAACCGGGCGAAACAATCGAGGCAGCCGTCAGGCGCGAAGTGTTCGAAGAAAGCAGGATCCGGGTCGGCGAGGTGTCGCTGGTCTCCAACCAGCCCTGGCCGTTTCCCGCCAATCTCATGCTCGGCTGCATCGGCACGGCAACCTCTCTCGACATCGAGATCGCCGATGACGAGCTGGAGGCCTGCAAATGGTGTGACCGGGACGAGGTGCGCCAGATGATTGATGGCACGCATCCGGAAGAACACCGGATACCGCCTTCCATCTCAATCGCCTACGAACTGATCGTCGGTTGGCTCGAGGATCGCATCTGATGACATGGTGCATTTATCTGACCCATCCCGAAGTCGCAATCGACCCGCACGTTCCCGTTCCCGAATGGGGCCTTTCGGAAATCGGCCGCGCGCGCGCACAACAGGCGGCCGGGCTTGCCTTCGCTTCCGAGATCGGCGCGATCGTGTCCAGCGGTGAAACCAAGGCCATCGAGACCGCGGAATATTTCGCCGCGCTGCATGACATCACGCCGGTCGTGCGCGCGGATCTGCATGAAAACGACAGATCGGCGACCGGATTTCTGCCTCCGGCCGAGTTCGAGGCGGTCGCAGACCAGTTCTTCGCCGATCCCGAAACCTCGGTCCGCGGCTGGGAACGCGCGGTGGACGCACAGACGCGGATCGTCACCGGTGTTCAGGACGTGCTGACCGGTATCGCACCGGAAACACCCGTCCTTCTTGCCGGCCATGGTGCGGCGGGGACGCTGCTGATGTGTCACCTGATGAATGCCGCAATCTCCAGGTCTCATGACCAGAAACGCGGCGGCAGCTGGTACCGGTTCGAAAAAGACTGGCTCGCGACACAGGCAGCACGCGATTTGCGCTGGATTGAGGTTTGAAGCCGGTCGGACTGAGCTGCGCAACGTGCTAAGCTTGCCGCTGAGAAAAAAAGCTGGAGCCTGCCGTGATCCGAGGTCTGACGTTCGCCCTTGCCGCACTGGTGATGTCGCTTCTTGCCCTTCAGGGCACCGCCAATGCCGGAAAGTACGACGCCCAGTTTCGCCAGTTCCTGAACAACACCGTCATCCCCGAGGCGCGGCGTGCCGGCATTTCGCAGGCAACGCTTGACAGGGAACTCGCAGGGCTCACGCCCGACACCTCACTGCCCGGCCTTGTCGGACCGGGTGGCAAAGGCGCTCCGCCCAAAATCAATTTCCAGGCCGAATTCCGGTCGCCGCAGCGATATTTCCGGGACAGCCAGTTCAATTCGCTCGTCCCCGGCGGCCGACGCCTGATGCAGAAACACGCGGCAACGCTTCAGAGGATCGAGGCAAAATACGGCGTTCCCAAACGCATTATCCTTGCGATCTGGGCCCGCGAATCCGGTTATGGCGGCGCAAAGATCCCGCACGACGCGCTTCGAGTGCTGGCAACACAGGCCTTCATGGGCCAGCGCGCGGACTTTTTCAGGGGTGAGTTGATCGCCGCGCTCAAAATCCTCCAGAACGGCGACGTCTCTCGCGGCGCGATGCGCAGTTCCTGGGGCGGCGCGATGGGGCAACCTCAGTTCCTGCCGTCGTCCTACCTGAAATATGCCGTCGACTTCGACGGCGACGGCAAGCGCAATATCTGGACCTCGCAAGTCGACACCATGGCGTCCATCGCCAACTACCTCGCCAAACACGGCTGGCAGAAGGGGCGGGACTGGGGCTATGAAGTCGTCCTTCCGGAGAGCGTTTCGTGTACCCGGGAAGGACCCGACAATCGCCAGAAAATCTCCAGGTTCGTCGGTGAAGGCGTCAAACGCGTCAGCGGAAAACCCTTCCCGGACCATGAGATCAACCGTCCAGGCAACATTCTGCTGCCGGCCGGCCGCTACGGGCCGGCGTTCATCGCAACGGAAAACTTCTACGTCCTGAAGGAGTATAACGAGAGCGACACCTATGCCCTTTTCGTCGGCCACCTCGCAGACCGATACGGCAGCAACAAACCGTTCATCGCAAGCTGGAAACCGATGAAGGACACGACGCGCGGGGCCGTGCGCAATCTCCAGGTCCGCCTCGAAGGCCTCGGACATGACGTCGGCGGCGCCGATGGCCTGATCGGCTTCAAGACACGCCGGTCGATCGGCAAGGATCAGGAAAAGAACGGATTTTTTGCGACTTGCTGGGTTGGGTGAAAATAAAATTAAGTACACAGACTCAATCCAAAACAAAACTGGATCTGAGTTCAATCTTTTAGTAATGCACCTCATGTAAAATTGGTCAATATACTGATATCATCGGTAATTTTGACTATCATGGGACCGTTTCGACACCAATCTCTGGGATCTGCTTCGCTGGTTTTCACCGGCGCGCTGGTGCTCGCGCTTTCTTTCTTTTCGGTTTCCCTTTGGGAATTCAGTCGCACGGAAGCGGATGACAGAGCCCGGATTGTGCAACTCGCCGAGGCCTTCGTTGGACAATATGCGGAAGAACACTCTGACGGGATGCCCTTGCCGGCCGCGTTCCGGCGCATGGGTCTTGAAACCTTTCTCCAGGCGCGGCTCGGCAACACGAGCCATGCCCCTGTCACGGTCAGGGTCCCGGGCCGTCCGGGTGCCGAACTTGGCCTTACCGAACCCCTTCCGCATGTCGCGGAAAAGATCGACCGGATCGCCGGAACCAGGGATGCAAGCATCTACGAAGAACTGCGCGTCGAAGACTGGCGTGTGATCGGGCGCTCGATCTTTCCAACCTTTGCCAGATCGGAGGTCTGCGTAGCCTGCCACAATCGGGAACTTGGCAGCACACGTTATGCCGTCGGTGACGTGATGGGCGCATTCGTCGTGGAATCGGATCTGACCGCTTATGTCGTACGGGGCCTCTGCTATGCCGGGGTCGCCTTCGGGCTCCTTTTGTTCGGTTACCAGTTGCTGGCAAACCGGGAGCACAGGAGGACAAGAGAAATTGTCGAACTGGAAGGCCAGGTCAAACTGGAACGGCAGCAAAGGGAAGCCGAGGCCCATTCCAATTTCGTGCTTTCGCACGATTCCCTGACCGGCCTTGCGCGACGCTCGGTGTTCATGGACAGGCTGAAGGAATTGTGCGCCGGAGATCATGAGGCGGCCTTCTTTGTCGCCCTGATCGATCTTGATGAATTCAAGACAATCAACGACACCATGGGCCATGATGCCGGTGATGCATTGCTGGTCGCGGTCGGGACGAGGCTTAAACAGATTTCCATCGAAGGCGGCGGGCTGGCAGCCCGTCTGGGCGGCGACGAATTTGCGATGATCATGCCGCAGTCGGCGACATACCCGACCATGCATGCGCTCGGGTCAAGGCTCGTCGAATTCATCGGGTGCCAGGTCACGCACAATGGCTGCGCCATTCAGCCCAGTTCCTCCGTCGGTCTTTGCGTGTGTGTGCCCGGACGCATCCATGAGATTTCCGGATTGTTGAAACATACCGATGCGGCGCTTTACGCCGCAAAAAACGGCGGCAAGAACCGGTTCTGCCAGTTCAATGAAAGCATTCTTCAGGACCTGAAACGCCGGTCGCTTATCACCTCGGCGCTTCCACAGGCTATCAAACGCGACGAACTGGATGTCGTCTTTCAGCCCAAAGTCTGCCTTTCAAGCGGGAATCCTGTCGAATTCGAGACGCTGGCGCGCTGGAACCTGAACTCAAAGTCCGTGTGCCCAAGCGAATTTGTCCGGATCGCGGAGGAGACCGGCACCATTCTTGAGCTGGACCTTGCAACGCTCATGAACGGCGCACGCTTCGCTGTCGCGGCATCTTCCCGGACAGGTGCACCCGTGCGGATCAGTTCAAACATTTCCGCGCTCGGTTTCAGGACGCCTCACATCGCCGAGAAGATCGTCACCTGTGTGCGTCAAGCCAACCTTGCACCAGACCGTGTCACGATCGAAGTCACCGAGAGCGCTCTTGTCGAGAATATCGCATCGGCAAACGAAAGCCTGAGCAGCCTGCGCGCGAACGGTATCCGCGTTGCCCTGGACGATTTCGGCGCTGGCTACTCGTCCCTGCGGTACCTGCAACAACTGGTTTTCGACGAAATCAAGATCGACCGGTCCTTCCTTCAAGACATCGCGCAAGACAGTGAAAAGCATTTCCTGTTCGTCAAGATCGTGGAAATGGCGAAGGGTCTGAAGAAGGAAGTGGTCGTTGAGGGAATTGAAAGTCAGGCCCAGCTGAACCTGGCCGTTTCAACCGGCGCAGATCTCGGCCAGGGCTACTTTTTCTCAGAACCCCTGACCGAGACCGCCGCCCTTGCATATACCCAGCGCCTTGCCGACAAGCGTGCCGGTTCGAGGGCGGGCTGAATTTCCCGGGAAACGCAGGCAACGCTCCGCCCGAAAAATCAGGCGTTCACAACGCCTTCCGGTGCTGTTTCCAGACGGAAGGCCGCCGCCATCAAAGCTCGGGTATAGTCGGTCTTCGGTGCGTCGAATATCTGCTCGGAAGACCCGGATTCCACGACCTTGCCCTGCCGCATCACGATCACTTCATTTGCGAGCGCCCGCACCACCTTGAGATCGTGCGAGATAAACAGGTAGGCAAGCCCGTGCGCCTTCTGCAGATCCCGCAGGAGATCGACCACCTGGGCCTGCACGCTCATGTCAAGCGCGGAGGTCGGTTCGTCGAGCATGACGAATTTGGGTTCCAGAACCATTGCGCGCGCGATCGAGATGCGCTGACGCTGGCCGCCTGAAAACTCGTGCGGATACCGGTGCCGCATACCGGCCTCCAGCCCCACTTCAACAAGCGCCTGGGCGACTTTCCGATCCCTGTCCTCATAGGACATTTCCGGAAAATGGACCTGCAGCCCTTCACCGACAATGTCGGCAACGGACATGCGTGGCGACAAGGCACCGAAGGGATCCTGGAAAACGATCTGCATGTCGCGGCGCAGAGGCTTCATCTGCTTCCACGAGTTCTGCTGGATCTCGTCACCGTTGAACGAAATCCGGCCGGTCGACGAGATCATGCGCAGGATCGCAAGGCCCAGCGTTGTTTTGCCCGATCCGCTTTCGCCGACGATACCCAGTGTCTGACCCTGCCGGACCTCGATATCAATGCCGTCAACGGCCTTGATGTGATCGACTGTCTTGCGCAACAGGCCCCGCTTGACCGGGAACCAGACCTTCAGATCCTCCGCCTGCACAACAACCGGCTTCGACTTGTCCGTCTCCGGCGGCTCTCCCTTGGGCTCGGCGGCCAGAAGATGCTTGGTGTAGTCGTGCTGGGGATTGTCGAAGATTTCCGCAACCGGTCCATGTTCGACAATCTTGCCGTCCGTCATTACGCAGACACGGTCGGCGAACTTGCGCACAATTCCGAGATCGTGGGTGATGAACAGCATGGCCATGCCCTGCTGGCGCTGCAGCTTCTTCAAGAGCTCCAGGATCTGCGCCTGCACGGTCACGTCGAGCGCGGTCGTCGGTTCGTCGGCAATCAGAAGATCGGGTTCGTTGGCGAGTGCCATTGCGATCATGACACGCTGGCGCTGACCGCCAGACAACTGGTGCGGATAGGATTTGAGCCTTGTTTCCGCTTCGCGGATGCCGACCTGATTAAGCAGTTCCAGCACCCGCTGACGGGCCTGCGAATCTCCCATGCCCCGGTGAATTCGAAGAACTTCGGAAATCTGCTTTTCAACCGTGTGCAGCGGATTGAGCGAGGTCATCGGTTCCTGAAAGATCATCGAGACTTCATTGCCGCGGATCTTGCGCAACTCGTTGTCGCTTGCCTTCAGAAGGTCCTGGCCATTCATCAGGATTTCGCCCGTGGGGTGGGAGGCGGCCGGATAGGGCAGAAGTTTCAGGATCGAAAGCGCGGAAACGGATTTGCCGGAGCCACTCTCGCCAACGAGAGCGATTGTTTCGCCCTTGTCGATATCGAAAGAGATCCTGTCGACTGCGAGCGACTGACCTTTGCCCTGGGCGAAGGCGACCGACAGGTCCTTGACGGAAATAAGCGTGCGATCAGCCATTTGCGCCTCCCTGCGCAAGGCTCTTGCGCGGATCGAAGGCATCCCGGACCCCTTCACCGATGAAGATCAGCAGGCTGAGCATGATCGACAGCACGAAAAAGCCGGTGAGGCCAAGCCAGGGTGCCTGAAGATTGTTTTTGCCTTGGGCAAGAAGCTCGCCAAGCGAAGCGGACCCCGGCGGCAGTCCGAAGCCGAGAAAGTCGAGCGCCGTGAGCGTTGAAATCGAGCCATTCAGAATGAAAGGCATGAAGGTCAACGTTGCCACCATCGCGTTGGGCAGCAGATGCCGCCACATGATCACCGGGTTCGAGACGCCAAGGGCCCGCGCAGCAGATATGTATTCAAAATTCCGGCCGCGCAGAAACTCCGCGCGCACGACCCCCACAAGGGTCACCCAGGAGAATGCCAGCAAGATCCCGAACAAGGTCCAGAAGCCAGGCACCAGGAACGAGGACACGATCAGGATGAGGTAGAGCGTCGGCACCGCTGTCCAGATCTCGATGAACCGCTGGAACACGAGATCGACCCAGCCGCCGTAGTAGCCCTGAACCGCACCGGCGGCAATACCGATGACAGAAGACGCCAGCGTAAGCGCCAGGCCGAACAGCACCGAAATGCGGAACCCGTAGACCGTTCTGGCCAGCACATCGCGACCCTGGTCATCGGTTCCAAGCCAGTTCCAGTTGCCGACCACACAATTCGGGTCATCCGTCCCAAGCGGGTATCGGGCGCATCGCGTTTCCTTGTCCATGGTCCATGAGGGCGGTGCCGGCGCCGTCACCGGTATCTCACGGTTCACGGTCCTGTAGGAATAACGCAACGGCGGCCAGATCATCCAGCCGTGCTCGTTGATCAGGTCCTGAATGTAAGGGTCGCGATAGTCGGTCACCGGAAATGCGAGCGGGTCGTCATTGAACCTGTCTTCAGGATAGTCGACCAACGCGGGGACAAGCAGATCTCCCTTGAAGGAGATCAGGATGGGCCGGTCGTTGGTTAGGAATTCGGCCATCAAGGCCAGTACGAACAAGACGAGGAAGATCCAGAAGGACCAGTAGCCGCGCCGGTTGGCCTTGAAGTTTTCAAGGCGTCTCCGGTTGATCGGCGTTAGGCGCAGCTTTCTCGGCGGCGGAGCGGTTTCTTCCGGCAGCGGGTTGTAGACATCATAGCCAGCCCGTTCCAGATCGTTTTCAAGGCGGGAATCCATGCCTCAGACCTCCCGGCTTTCGAAGTCGATCCGTGGATCGATCCAGGTATAGGTCAGGTCCGAAATCAGGTTCACCAGCAGGCCCATGAGCGAGAAGATGTAGAGTGTGGCAAAAACAACTGCGTAGTCCCGATTGATGACAGATTCGAAGCCGAGCAAACCAAGACCGTCGAGCGAGAAAATCGTCTCGATCAGCAGCGATCCGGCGAAGAAGGACGAAATGAACGCACCCGGGAAACCCGCGACCACGATCAGCATAGCATTGCGGAAAACGTGACCGTACAGAACCTGGTGTTCCGTGAGTCCCTTGGATCTTGCGGTAACGACGTATTGTTTGCGGATCTCGTCGAGGAACGAGTTCTTGGTGAGCAGGGTCGTCGTTGCGAAAGCCGAGAGCACCATGGCCGTGAGCGGAAGCGCCAGGTGCCAGAAGTAATCTGCGATCCGCGCCGGCCAGGACAGGTCCGCCCAGTTGTCGGAAGTCAGACCGCGCAATGGAAACAAATCCCAGAAAGACCCTCCCGCGAACAGGACTATGAGCAACACAGCGAACAGGAAGCCGGGGATCGCGTAGGCGACGATGATGATACCGGATGTCCAGATATCGAACCTGCTGCCGTCCCTGACCGCCTTCCGTATCCCGAGCGGAATGGAAATCAGGTAGGAGATCAGGGTCATCCAGAGTCCGAGCGAGATCGAGACCGGCAGCTTCTCCTTGATGAGATCGATAATGCGGATGTCCCGGAAATAGCTTTCGCCAAAATCGAACCGGGCATAGTTCCAGAGCATGGCCAGGAACCGTTCGAGCGGCGGCCTGTCAAACCCGAACTGAGCCTCCAGTTCCTTGATGAACTCCGGATCGAGCCCCTGTGCGCCGCGATATTTGGACGTGACGCCGTCGGCCGCCGACCCGCTGCCGCCGGACGCGTCGTTGCCGGCACCGGCGAAATCGCCACCACCGCCGCTGATGCGGGAAGTCGCCGAAACATCGGTTCCCTGAAGCTGGGCAATAACCCTTTCAACCGGACCGCCGGGTGCAAACTGGATAATGACGAAGTTTATGGCCATGATCCCGACAAGGGTCGGTATCATCAGCAACAAACGGCGTAGGATATAGGCGCCCATGGGGTTATTTCGTTCCCTTTTTCTTTGGACTTATGAAGCGCACAGAACTTGCCACATTCAGAATCTAACCGGCTTTGCCGATTTTTTCCGCTTTTTCCTGGTCAATCCACCAGAGATCTTCCACCGGAAAGAAATAACGCGGCGTGACCTCCGGGTGTCCGAACATGTCCCATACCGCAACGTTATGCACAGGTTTAAACCACTGCGGCACCCAGTAATGGCCTGATCGGAGAACCCGATCGAGCGCACGTGCGGCCACAACCATTTCCGCACGGGTGTCGGCTTCCAGGGCCTTGTCGATCAACGCATCGACAACGGGGTCGGAAATTCCGGCGATATTAAAGGTTCCCGGCGTGCCCGCAGCCTCGGAGCCCCAGGACGTCCGGATGGACTCAGAAAGGGTTGCGTTCAGCGAATACCGGCGCGAACAAATGTCGAAGTCGTAGTCGTTCAGCCGCGACTGATACTGCGCCGCGTCGACGAGCCTGAAGGACGCATCGATCCCGAGCCTCTGAAGGTTCTTGAGGTAGGGATTGATAATGCGTTCAAACGCTTTTGTGTTGTTCAGGAATTCAATTGCAAAAGGCCTGCCGTCCGGCCCGAGCAACTTGCCGCCGCTTCGCGTGAAGCCTGCGTCCTGAAGCAACGCGCTCGCCTGGCGCAAGAGCGAGCGGTCCGCTCCCGACCCGTCGCTGACCGGTTGAAGGTAGGCTGTTTCGAAGACGCTTTCGGAAAGTTGGCTGCGATAGGGCTCAAGCAATGCCAGCTCATCATCGCCCGGCATCCCCTCGGCCTTCATGTCGGAGTTTTCGAAAAAGGACTCGGTCCTCTGATAAAGATCGTAGAACAGGTTCTTGTTCGACCACTCGAAATCGAATGCGTAACTGAGCGCGCGGCGAACGCGCGGGTCCTTGAACTTTTCGCGCCGCGTGTTGATGAACCAGCCCTGCGCACCAGAGGGACGCCCGTCCGGAAATTCCTTCTTGACCACGCGCTTGTCCTGCACCGCCGGGAAGTTGTATTCCGTCGCCCAGATCTTGGACGAGAACTCCTCCCGGTAGGTCATTTCCCCTTTCTTGAAGGCCTCAAAACCGATCTGGCGTTCTCGAAAGAATTCCACGCGCACAACGTCAAAGTTCTTTTGTCCCTTCAGGACCGGCAGGTCGTTGCCCCAATAGTCCTGCACGCGGTGATATTCGACAAAACGCCCGACGGCGTGCCTGCCAACCTTGAAGGGGCCGGAGGAAAGCGGTGAGGTCAGGGTGCTCTGCTTGAAGTCATAGGCGGTGTAATAGCGCTTGGAAAAAATCGGCAATCCGGCAACAAGAAGCGGCAATTGCCGGGACTGCTTGCCGGAGAATTGAAGCGCCACACGGTACTCGTCCAGAATTTCCGCGTCCTCAAGTTCCTGGATGTTCTGGCTGATCTGCGGATGTCCATCTCCCTTGAGAAGCATCAGCGAAAAGGCGACATCCTCCGCTGTCAGCTTCGACCCGTCGTGGAAGCGCGCTTCGGGCCGCAGGTTGAACGTATAGGTGTTGCCGTCCTCGGAGACTTCCACCGTTTCGGCCAGCAGACCGTACATGGCGTCCGGTTCGTCATAGGCACGCACCATCAGCGTGTCGAAGCACAGTTCCATGCGCGGCGGTGCATCACCCTTCAAGATGAAGGAATTGAAGGTGTTATAGGTCAGCGTGTTCTGATTGTAGTACCAGTAGGGAGCCTGGAAAATGAAGGTTCCGCCCTTCGGTGCGTCCGGGTTGGCATAGTCGAAATGCGTGAAATCGGGTCCGTATTTGAGATCGCCGAAGACCGAAAGTCCGTGCCGGGGACTTCCGGCGGACGCATGCGCGGTTCCGTGGACCAGAGGCAGCGAGGCCGTCACTGCCGCGGCTCCGGTCAGCTTGAGCAATTGCCTGCGCGAGGGGGTCGTGAACACGCTCATTGAATTGCCTTCGTTTCTTGCGCGAGTTTTTCGTCGTACCACCAGATGTCCGGAAACCCGGTGCTGAATTCCGGCATCTCCTCCGGATGCGCAAACCGGTTCCAGCGCGCCGTGCGCGTTTCGTCGGTATAGAATTGCGGAACGACAAAGTGATTCCAAAGAAGCACCCTGTCGAGCGCGTGGGTGGCCGCCACGAGCGTTTCCCGGTCCTCCGCAAAAATGACCTTGTCGATCAGTTTGTCGATCGCCGGGTTCTTGATGCCCATGTAGTTGGCGGAACTGGGATTGTCCGCGGCCTCGGATCCCCAGTATTCGCGTTGTTCGTTGCCGGGCGAGAGGGACTGTCCGATTGCCAGCGTCACCGCGTCAAAGTCGCGGCTTCGGATGCGATTGATGAATTGCGACGCATCGATCAGGCGAAGGACGGGCTTTATACCGATGGTTTCCAGGTTCTTGGCATAAGGCAGAAGCGTGCGTTCACTTGCCTTGTCCCGATAAATAAACTCGATCTCAAGTTGCTCGCCCGTCGCAGTGTTTATCATCTTGCGATCCTTGAGTTCATAGCCGGCATTGCGAAGCAGCTTGACTGCTTCCCGCAGGTTGGTGCGGACATTTCGCTGATTGCCGCCGACCGGGTTCTTGAATTCTTCGGTGAAGACCTCCGGGGGGACCATGTCCCTGACCTCCTCCAGAATCTCAAGTTCCCTGCCCTCCGGCAGCCCCGATGACGCGAGTTCGGTTCCGGCGAAATAGGAGTTGACCCGCTTCAACAGATTGGCGGAGACAATTTCGTTCGTTGTCTCGAAATCGAAGGCATAGTTCAACGCCCTGCGAAGATCCGGGTTCTGAAACTTGTCCCGGCGCAGGTTCAAAAAGAATCCCTGCATGACGCCCGATGACTTGTCGGGGAAAATTTCCTTGACCACACGGCCATCCTCGATGGCGGGGAAATTGTAGCGTTTCGCCCACTGGCTGGAACTGCGCTCCACGTGATAGTCGTATTGATCACCCTTGAAGGCTTCAAACCGAACGGCGTCGTCCAGAAACGAGATGTACCGGATTTCGTCAAAGTTACCGGTGCCGACCCGGATCGGCAGATCCTTGCCCCAGTAGTCGTCCACCCTTTCATAGGTCACATTTCTGTTCGGGGAGAAGTCCTTGATGCGATACTGGCCGGAGCCGAGTGGCGGTTCCAGCGTGCCTCGAGAGATATCCCGTTTTTCGCCTTTCTCGTTCGTTCCTTCCCACCAGTGTTTGGGCATGATGTACAGCTGGCCCATGATCTTGGGCAATTCACGGTTTCCGACGGAATCAAACGTGAACCGGACAGCATTCTCCCCGACCGCTTCAACGTCCGTGACGTTCTGATAGTAGAATTTTCGCTGAGGATTGAGCTCAATCGACTTCTCGAAGGACCACACTACGTCGTCAACCGTAACCGGCTTGCCGTCGTGCCACTTGGCATTCGGATTGAGACGGTACTCGACCCAGGAATAATCATCTGGAAACCGGACAGCATCTGCCAGTGTGCCATACTGGGCACTGATGTCGTCCTCGTCCAGCGAAGGCTCCATCAGGCTTTCGTAGATGTTGAAGATACCCGGGGCCGGATTTCCCTTGGTCAAGATAAAGTTGAACGTATCGAAACCGCCACTCGTGGCGAGCCTTACCGTCCCTCCTTTAGGAGCTTCGGGGTTCACATAATCGAAATGGACGGCGTCGGCGCCGTAGCCCGGCGTTCCGTTCAAGGCCGAGGCGTGCTGCCATTCAGGCTCTGCTGCTTCGGCCAGACTTGCCGGTATCGCTGCAAAAGAAACTACGCTTGCATATCCGACCGCTGCGGCCAGGGTATTCATTAGACGCCGTGCAAACACTATCGGTTTCTCCGTCCCGTTTCTGTTCCCCAGACCCGGATTTATAGGGTTACTTTGGAAACAGTGTAGGGATGAGCCGATCAAACGTCACGTGCTGGATGCCATTATGACAGAAATTTAACCGGCCTGGGGAACACCGCCCTTTGGCAGATTCGGCGCTGCCTGCTTCGATCTGGCCTTCTGTGCATACATGCGCCCGTCAGCGATACGCAACAGATCGCTTATCGTTGCGGCATCCATCGGATAGCTGGCGCTGCCAATGCTCGCCCGGATATCGATATGCGTCCCTGAAAACTCAAAGACGGCATTCACACGTTCCGCCAGCCGGGCCGTAAAGGTTTCCTTTTCCGCCTGGCGCATGCTTCCCGGGGTCAGCACGATGAACTCATCGCCACCCACACGCGCCACCGTATCGTATTCCCGTGTCTGGTTCTGAAGCCGCTGCCCGATCTCGATCAGAAGCTGGTCGCCAACGGAATGGCCATAATTGTCGTTCACCGGTTTGAACGCATCCAGATCGAGATAGAAGATCTCGAAACCGACACCGGAACGCTCGCACATGGCCGCCAGTTGCTGCATGCGCTCTTCAAGCAACCGCCTGTTGGCAAGCCCGGTCAGGGGATCGTGCAACGCAATCGATCGCGCGCGGTAAATCTCACTGATGAGCAGGAACGTCATGACACTGAAAACAAGCGCGAGAACACTGCCGACAAACTGCGTGATCCAAACTTGCTTGCCGGCGCTTTGCCAGCCGCCTTCCGGATAGGCCAGGAGTTCCCATGCCACGGCGCCCGGCAACACAAGCGGAACAGCGACCGGATCGCTCTCTTCAGGGATTTCGCTGCCATACAGCAAGGTTTCTGTTGAGCCGCCATCCGCCCTGGAAACCACGGAAACCCGTAAATCGTCCTGCACTGGCAGAATTCCTGCAAAAGACAGGAGCTTGTCTTCGTCCATCACAAGCGTCGCCACGCCCCAGTAACTGCGTTCGGCCAGAGGCTGGCTCGTGAATCCTGCCGGATAAACAGGAATGCGGATCAGCAGCGCCCGTCCGCCCTGCACAAGGTCGACCGGCCCCGAAATAACGATTTCCCGCGACCGCATCGCCTGTTCCACTGCGGGCCACTGTGCGGCATTTGACCGGTAGTCCAGACCGATCGCCGACTCGTTCGACGCGAGCGGATAAACGGCCTGCAGAACGTTTCCGGGCGCAATGCCTATCGACCGGATACTGGAATTTGTTTCAAGCAGTTCGGTCGCGATGTTGCGAAAGTCATCAGGTTCGAACGGATCGCCCTGAAATTCACCCAGAAAATCTCTCAGTCCCAGCCCGTGAGCGACCGCTCGGCTGATTTCCAGCTCCAGCTTCGCGCGGATGTCGCTCAACTCGGCGATAACGTCGCTCTTGTGGTGATAGACAAGCTCACCACGCACAAGCAGCCCGACGTAGCCCGTCAGGGCGATCCCGACAAAAAAGCAAAAAACGGCCGCAATGGAAGCCACCCAGGTCCCACTCGCCTTTAAAACAGATTTTAGATTCGGCCGTCTGCCCATTTGGATCCTGCCAGACGTCAACCCAACGTCTTCCTACAACGGAACCCAACCTTCGTTAATTTTTCATATAGCAACAAAAAAGCCGGGCTGGACAACCCGGCTCTTTTACCAATGAATCTGGTGTTACCGACCGCTGCGATCACTCGGCAGGCAGGGGCTTCGGTGCTCCGGACTGTTCGCGCATGTAAGCGATCATGTTCGCGCGCTCCTCGGGACGGCGCAGGCCGGCAAAGCCCATGGACGTGCCGTCGATGTATTTCTTGGGAGCGGCCAGGAAGTTGTCGAGCGCTTCGTAGGTCCACTCCGGATTTTCTTCGCCGTATGCCGACATCGCGGACGAGTAGCGGAAGCCGTCATGGCCACCGGGCTTGCGACCGACGACATCCCACAGCGCCGGACCGGACTTGTTTGCACCGCCATCATCGAAGGAATGGCAGGCCGCGCATTTCTTGGCGACATTGGCACCGTCCGAGGCAGATGCCGCAAGCAAGCGCTCGGAGATCGGAACAACATCCGGCTCCGCTTCCACGGTCGACGTCGCATCCTGTGCGGCTTCCACCACGATTTCATAACCGGGCTTACCGGGAATCGTCGGTTGGAAAATGACGTCGGAAACAATTCCAACACCCATGGTCAGAATCAGAACCATAAGTACCGCACCAGCGGCCTTGTTCAGTGTGAAGGAATCCATTCTCTCCGGCTCCAAGCTCATACGCGCGCAGGCTCCCGAAACACGGGACCCTTATCAGCTTTATGTAATTTCGCCGGAACCTACAAATTTTTTGACCTTGCTGTCCATAGCTTTAAAAGGGCAATTGATATGACAAACGGACGCGGCGGGCATTTTTTCCGAAAAAAATGCTCTGAGCCTCCAAATGGAGACACGATTGACAGCAGCACTGGTCATAATTCCCGCCCGCCTGGCAGCGACTCGCCTGCCGAACAAGGTGCTGGCGGACATATGCGGAAAGCCGATGATCGTCCGCGTCATGGAACAGGCGCAGGAAGCCGATATCGGCCCGGTTGCGGTTGCCTGCGACGACGTCACCATTGCCGAAGCCGTCAAGGATCATGGCGGACAGGCTGTGCTGACCCGCAAGGACCATGTCTCCGGCTCCGACCGCATTCACGAAGCCGCCCGCAGTCTCGATCCGGACAACCGCTATGATGTCGTGCTCAACGTTCAGGGCGACGTGCCCCAGATCGAGCCGGACGCCATCCGGGCAGCCTTTTCGCCTCTTCAGATCGCGGACGTGTCGATCGGCACGATCATGACGGAGATCACCCGTCCGGAGTTCCGCGATGATCCGAGCTTCGTGAAGGCGGTCACAACACCGAACGGTCACGGACATCACCGGGCGCTCTATTTCACACGGGCGACCGCTCCTACCGGAGACGGGCCGCTCTACCAGCATATCGGCATCTATGCCTATCGCAGGCGAGCGCTTGAGCGTTTCGTTGAGATGCCGCCTTCGCCGCTGGAGCTGCGCGAGAAACTCGAACAGCTGCGTGCGCTCGAAGCAGGCATGCGAATCGACATTTCCATCATTGACAGCGCCCCCATGGACGTGAACACACCTGAAGACCTGGAGCGGGCCCGCGCCGCGCTCCTGACCTGATGACCCCAACCGCCAGAACGCGAAAGACCATGACCGACAGAAAGAGAATTGTATTCCAGGGTGAAAATGGGGCGAACTCCCATATGGCCTGCAGAAGTGTCTACCCGGACTACGAGGCCATTCCCTGCGCGACATTCGAGGATTGTTTTTCGGCAATGGCGGACGGGTCGGCTGACCTTGCCATGATCCCCATCGAAAACTCCGTCGCCGGACGCGTCGCCGACATTCACCACCTGCTGCCCAAGTCCGATCTGCACATCATCGGCGAATATTTCATGCCCATCCGGTTTCAGCTGATGGCGCCCAAAGGTGCGTCCATCGACAAACTGGAGAAAGTGCAGAGCCATATCCATGCGCTCGGACAATGCCGCAACATCATCCGCGAACTCGGCCTGACGGCAGTGGTCGGCGGCGATACCGCCGGATCGGCGCGCCAGGTTGCCGACCTGAACGACCCGACCGTGGCTGCCTTCGCCCCGGAAATGGCCGCTGAAATCTATGGGCTCGACATTCTGCGCAGGGACGTGGAAGACGCCGCGCACAACACCACACGTTTCGTTATCCTCTCCAGGGAAAAGATGGAGGCCGCACACAACGGTCAGCCTGTCATCTCGACCTTCATTTTTCGCGTCCGCAACGTTCCGGCAGCGCTCTACAAGGCCCTCGGTGGATTTGCCACCAACGGCGTCAACATGACCAAGCTGGAATCCTATCAGCTGGAAGGCCAGTTCTTTGCGTCGATGTTCTATGCCGATGTCGAAGGCCACCCGGACGATCCGGCCGTCGGCCTCGCGCTTGAAGAACTCGCCTTCTTTTGCGCGGAACTGAACATTCTGGGCGTTTACAGGGCCAGCCCGTTCCGGGACAAGATCAAGGAACCGGAAGCCAACCGCGCGTTGCGCCCGAACCCGCATTCCTGACCCATCAGCAGCTTTCGCATTCAGAGGAATTCATGACCGAAACGAGATTTGATGCGCTTTGCATCGGCAACGCGATTTGCGACGTCTTTGCGCATGTCGAAGAGGACTTCCTGGTCCGCGAAAACCTTGTCAAAGGGTCGATGCGCCTGATCGACACGGACGAGGCCGTGAGGCTTTTCGACAAGATGGGGCAGACCGTCCGCATCTCCGGCGGCAGTGCGGGCAATACCGCGGCAGGCATTGCCTCGCTCGGAGGGAACCCTGCCTATTTCGGCAAGGTTGCCGAAGACGAACTGGGCGACAGCTACTCCCACGACATGAACGGCACGGGCGTCTATTTCAACACGCCGCGCCTCGTGGATGGCAATCCGACCGCGCGCTCCATGATCCTGATCACGCCGGACGGCGAGAGGACGATGAATACCTATCTCGGCGCCTGCGTTGAATTCGGTACCGGCGATGTCGACGAAGATGTCGTGGCGGCTTCTGCTGTCACCTACATGGAAGGCTATCTTTGGGATCCGGAGGAAGCGAAAAAAGCCTTCCTGAAGGCTGCCGAAGTCGCCCACGCCAATGGACGGAAAGTGGCGATTACCTTGTCGGATTCCTTCTGCGTCGACCGCTACCGGAGCGAATTTCAGGGGCTTTTGAAAGACAAGGTCGTGGACCTGATGTTCGCCAACGAGCACGAACTCAAGGCGCTTTACGAGACGGCGGATCTTGACACGGCCATTTCCGCGGCGCGGGACTCCGGCGCCCTGACCGCGCTGACGCTCGGCGAGAACGGAGCAATGGCGTTCGACAGCAACGAAACGGTCAAGGTTTCTGCGCAGGCCGTCAGCAATGTCGTTGACCTGACGGGTGCCGGCGATCTGTTCGCGTCCGGTTTCCTGTTCGGTCTGGCGCGCGAATACAAGCTCGGCGATGCTGCCGAACTCGGCTGCCTGTGCGCCGCCAACGTCATCAGCCATGTCGGTGCACGTCCGGAAAAACCGCTCAAGAACATCGCGGCGCAAAGCGGATTTGAAATCTGATCCAAAACAAAAAAGGCGGTCATGACGACCGCCTTTTTCCTTGAGACACTCGATTGCCTAGTCGGCGAGGTCCTGAACGCTGACCACGCCACCATTTTCGTCGAGACGGTAGACGATCGGCGTGCCCGTCCCCAGTTCCCGCTTCAGGATTTCCTCAGGGGTCAGGTCTTCCAGTTCCATGATCAAGGACCGGAGAGAATTGCCGTGCGCGGAAACCAGCGTGCGCTTGCCTTCCATGACCCGGGGCAGGATTTCCTGCTTGTAGTAAGGCAGCACCCGTTCCGCCGTCATCTTCAGGCTTTCGCCACCCGGTGGCGGCACGTCGTAGGACCGGCGCCAGATATGGACCTGTTCCTCGCCGAATTCCTGCCGGGCCTGGTCCTTGTTCATGCCGGTCAGATCGCCGTAGTCGCGCTCGTTCAGGGCCTGATCCTGAAGTGTTTCCAGGTCGGCCTGCCCGAGTTCGTCCAGGATGATGCCAAGGGTCTTTTGCGCACGTGACAGATCGGACGTGAACGCGATGTCGAACTCAAGCTTGAGATCTCTGAGCTGCTGGCCGGCCCGGTGTGCTTCCGCGACGCCCTGCTCGGTCAAGCCCGGATCCTTCCAGCCCGTGAACAGGTTCTTCAAATTCCATTCGCTCTGTCCATGCCGGACAAGCACAAGAAGGCGTTCCATGCCGTTCTCCTTAAACTGCGCAATCATTATGCGTTGAGGCCGAGCACGTCGGCCATCGAGTAAAACCCCGGTTTCTGGTCGTATCCCCAGAGCGCTGCCTTGACAGCGCCGCGGGCAAAAAGCTGGCGATCCTCCGCACGGTGAACCAGCTCTATGCGCTCGCCCTCGCCTGCGAACACCACCGAGTGCTCGCCAATTACCGATCCGCCGCGCAACGTGGCAAAACCGATGTCACCGGTCTTGCGGGGATCCATGATGCCGTCACGCGCACGCACCGCGTGGGAATTGAGGTCGATCCCGCGTCCCTCGGCAGCGGCCTGCCCAAGCAAAAGCGCCGTGCCGGATGGTGCGTCAACCTTGTGTTTGTGATGCATTTCAACGACTTCGATGTCGAAGTCCGAATCAAGGGCGGCAGCGGCGACGCGCACAAGGCTCGCCAGCAGGTTGACCCCGAGGCTCATGTTGCCGGACTTCACGATGCGTGCGTGGCGCGCGGCCGCCTTCAGCGGCTCGTCTTCGCCTTCGGCCCATCCGGTCGTTCCGATCACGTGAACGATCCGCGCCTGCGCGGCCAGTTCCGCAAACCAGAGACTGGCCGCCGGAGCGGTGAAATCCAGGACGCCGTCCGAACTGGCAAAGGCCGTCAGGGGATCATCCGTCACGGGAACGCCAAGCGGTCCGACACCGGCCAGTTCCCCTGCATCCTGGCCCAGAAACTCAGAACCCTCGCGTTCGATTGCGGCGACGACGGTTGCCCCGTCCTTCTCTGTCACGGCCTTTGTCAGCGCGCGGCCCATCCGGCCCCCGGCACCAACGACAACCAAGCGCATTTGCCCCATGTCGATCCTTTCATCCGATGTTCGAACGCGGGTATAGCAGCTTCCGCACCGGAGGCAAATCTGCGCGCCGGCATCTCCTGCCGTTCATCGGGACGTTTGTCCGGCAGCGCCGGTCACACCAAAACAAAACGCGCGAAAGACAGGGTCCTTCGCGCGTTTTCCGTTTCGAGATCGGGCCGGGTTTATTCGGCGCTTTCCTTCTCGATTTCCTTGCCGGTTTCCTGGTCGACCACTTTCATGGACAGGCGAACCTTGCCGCGCTCGTCAAAGCCCATGAGCTTGACCCAGACCTTGTCGCCTTCCTTGACGACGTCGGTCACCTTGCCGACCTTGCGCGGAGCCAGCTGCGAGATATGCACCAGGCCGTCCTTTGCGCCGAAGAAGTTGACGAAGGCACCGAAGTCGACGCACTTGACGACCGTTCCTTCGTAGATGACGCCGACTTCAGGCTCAGCCGCAATGGAGTTGATCCAGTTGACGGCTGCCTTGATCGCCTTGCCGTCGGAAGAAGCGATCTTGACCGTGCCGTCGTCCTCGATGTTGACCTTGGCACCGGTCTTTTCCACGATTTCGCGGATGACCTTGCCGCCCGAACCGATGACTTCACGGATCTTGTCGACCGGGATCTTCATCATTTCGATGCGCGGTGCGTGTTCGCCCAGTTCCGAGCGTGCTTCGGTGATGGCTTTCGCCATCTCGCCCAGAATGTGGATGCGGCCGCCCTTCGCCTGTTCCAGAGCGACCTTCATGATCTCTTCGGTAATACCGTCGATCTTGATGTCCATCTGAAGCGAGGTGATGCCGCCTTCGGTACCGGCAACCTTGAAGTCCATGTCGCCGAGGTGGTCTTCGTCGCCAAGGATGTCGGAGAGAACCGCGAAGCGCTCACCTTCCTTGATCAGACCCATCGCGATACCCGCAACCGGAGCCTTCAGCGGCACACCGGCATCCATAAGCGCCAGAGAGGTGCCACAGACGGTCGCCATGGAGGAGGAACCGTTGGATTCGGTGATCTCGGAGACAACGCGGAGCGTGTACGGGAAATCGTGGTGCTGCGGCAGCATCGGGTTGATCGCACGCCAGGCCAGCTTGCCGTGGCCGATCTCGCGCCGTCCGGGGGAGCCCATGCGTCCGGTTTCACCGACGGAATAAGGCGGGAAGTTGTAGTGCAGCATGAAGTGGGACTTCACCGTGCCTTCCAGCAGATCGATGAACTGTTCGTCTTCGCCTGTTCCCAGCGTAGCAACCACAAGACCCTGCGTCTCGCCGCGGGTGAACAGCGAGGAGCCGTGCGCGCGCGGCAGGATGCCGACTTCCGAAGAGATTGCACGGACGGTGGACAGATCACGTCCGTCGATGCGCGTGCCGGTGTCGAGGATGCCACCGCGAACAATTTCGGCTTCCAGTTTCTTGAACTGCTCGCCGAGGACGTTGGCTTCCGGAGCCTCGCCTTCCGCCGCGTTGGTGATCAGCGCTTCGACAACCTTTGCCTTGGCGACATCAACCGCGTTCTTGCGGTCGGTCTTGGAAGTGATCTTGTAGGCCGCAGACAGCTCTTCGCCAGCCAGGGACTTGACCTGATCAAAAAGCGCGGAATGATCCGGAATGGACAGTTCGCGCGGTTCCTTCGCAGCGGTCTCGGCCAGCTTGATGATCGCGTCGATCACGGTCTGGAAGCCCTTGTGACCGAACATCACCGCGCCGAGCATGATGTCTTCGTCCAGTTCCTTGGCTTCCGACTCCACCATCAGAACCGCATCGTTCGTGCCTGCAACAACGAGATCGAGCGCGCTTTCCGGCATGTCATCGACGGCCGGGTTCAAAACGTATTCGCCGTCGATGTAACCGACGCGTGCGCCGCCGATCGGGCCCATGAAGGGAACGCCGGACAGCGTCAGGGCAGCAGAGGCCGCGACCATTGCCAGGATGTCCGGAGCGTTTTCCATGTCATGGGACAGGACGGTGATCACGACCTGGGTGTCGTTCTTGTAGCCATCGGCAAAGAGCGGGCGGATCGGCCGGTCGATCAGACGGGAGGTGAGCGTCTCATGCTCCGACGGGCGGCCTTCGCGCTTGAAATAACCGCCCGGGATCTTACCGGCGGCAAACGCCTTTTCCTGGTAGTTCACGGTGAGCGGGAAAAAATCCTGTCCGGGCCGCGGCTCCTTTGCCGAGACAACGGTCGCCAGAACCTTGGTTTCGCCGTAGGTCGCCATGACGGCGCCGTCGGCTTGGCGAGCAACCTTGCCCGTTTCGAGCACGAGCGGCCGTCCGCCCCACTCGACTTCTACACGATGAATATCAAACATCATCTGTCCTTACGTAGTCGCCCACCCGCCGTTGCACTCCTTGCAACGCCATCGGACAGGCACATTCCCGGTCGGCCCCGGATGGGCCGGTTACCGGCGGACAGGTCACGGGCAAGACAACGGGCTGCTTTCCGTAGATCGGAACCGAAAGAAGCCGGCAATCCTGCCCCATGACTTGTCACGAGGTTTCTATAGAGTGTTTGCCATCAAATGGGAACGCACTCTATCAATGCGCGTTTGCGGGCCGTCAAACCGTCCATTTTAGGCATACGGCCGAAGACGCCCATAAGCAAAACGCGGCGGGAACCAGCCCACCGCGTTTCGTTTGTTCAAGACCTTAGCGGCGGATACCCAGACGCTCGATCAGCGTCTTGTAGCGCTCTTCGCTCTTGCCGCGCGTGTAGTCCAGAAGGGACCGGCGCTGCGCAACCATTTTCAGAAGACCGCGGCGGGAGTGGTTGTCCTTGCCATGGCCCTTGAAATGTTCGGTCAGGTTGTTGATGCGCTCTGTGAGGATCGCCACCTGGACTTCCGGAGAGCCGGTGTCGCCTTCCTTGGTCGCAAATTCCTTGATGAGCTCAGCTTTACGCTCTGCAGTAATCGACATCGCTCTTTCCTTTCAAAGAGGGGGGTCCGTTGACCGGACGCGTTGATGTGCCGGAGACCGGCCTGATCCGGATGTTTCCAGAGCCGAGATGTCGTTCAGCAAAGGATCCTTCCGGACGAATTGGGCCTCAGTGCCCAATGGCGGCGGTATATGGCAGAAAACAAAGGCAAAAGCCAGCGGAATCTTTCAGATGTTCGCCGGTAGACCATCGTCCGCTCCGGCTTCGAACCTTCTGCATTTCCAATCAGGACCGGCCCGTCTCTTCCGATGTATATATGTTCGCCTCGCCCCACGCCTTCATGGCCTCGATCACGGGCAGGACCGATCGTCCCTTATCAGTGAGTGCGTAGTCGACACGCGGCGGGACTTGCGGATAGACGGTCCGCGTCACCAGCCCGTCCGCCTCCAGTTCGCGCAATTGCTTGG
This sequence comes from Roseibium sp. MMSF_3412, assembly GCF_030733265.1. Classification (GTDB taxonomy): domain Bacteria; phylum Pseudomonadota; class Alphaproteobacteria; order Rhizobiales; family Stappiaceae; genus Roseibium. Next base: position 191,362 of record NZ_JASHJI010000004.1, read on the forward strand.
TCAGCATCTGTTTGGTGACGTTCGGAATCGCCCGCTGCAGCGCACCAAAGCGGTCAACGCCGTTCACGATGCAGAAGATGATCACCGGTTTCCATTTCCCGCCAATCACCGAAAGGCACAGGGTGACGGGGCATTGCGCATCCGGATCGGGTGCCAATGGTATGATTTTCATGACTATCTCTATTTCTTGTGACTAGTTGCCACAAGGGAAGTTATGGCCATACTGCAAGGCCATCGTCAACCGATGGAGAAACTTCCCTGTTTGTCCGACCTTCAGACCTTGCACGCAAGGGCTCAGCCAGTATGCTTGCTAGCAAAAAAGCACCGTCTCTCGGGCGGCTTCTTCACATAGGACTGCTCAATCCCTGGCTGCCAATAAGTGTTGTTCTGTCCGCAGGCGTGACAGTCCTCCTCGCGAAAACAGGCGTTGATGCTGCCGTAAACCAGCTTGCGCGGCTTCAAGACCCGACGTTTTCCATTGCGTGGTCGGCTTTCCCGATGCTGGCAGGTTTTGCGGCTCCGGTGCTGATGCCGCTCGTTTGTGCCATGCGCGGGCACAAGGAAACCGCCAAGGCGACGCTGGCAGCCTTTTTGGTTGCGCTCATCGCCGTGTCGGTGCTGAAGGCGCTGACATCGAGAGTACATCCGGAAGCCCTCGTTCCGGTTTCCGTCCTGGCAAAGTCCCAGACCTTCAGTTTCGGCTTCTTTCAGTCCGGGCTCATGAGCGTCGTCGAGGGATGGCCATCCGGCCATGTTGCCACCAATGCAGCGGGCGCAATCGTGTTGGCGAGGCGGACAAACCATGCCCTAATTGCGCATTCATGCTGGATCTGGCTCGCATGGGTCGCCCTGGCCACCACGTTCGGGATCAGCGGTGATGTCCATTGGCTCTCGGATTCGCTGGCGGGGCTTCTCATCGCCTTTGCCGTCGCCTTGCCTCTTGCCCGGGCAGAAACACTTCAAAGATGAAACACCCGTGTCGGCTGGAAACGGCCCTTGTCGATCGATCCGATCGCAACAGGCACGTTCGCATGGCTGGCGAAAGCGACCTGTGAATTCAGAGGAGCCTCCCGGCCGCGCAGAAGTATCGCCATGCCCTTGCGAATCTTGGCCGCGTCCTCCAGCGAAACGGACACTTCGACCAGGGCATCCATCGCCTCGCGCACGGGCAGGACGAACTCCTCGACAAGTGCCTCGACGGCATCGCCTTCGTCCAGTTCCTCTGCAGCGCCGAGTATCTCGTCGAGGTCGACAAGGTCCTCTTCTCCGAACGGACCGACCAGAAGGCGGCGCAGTTCCGTCACATGGCCGCAGGTGCCGAGGCGGCGCCCGAGATCGCGTGCCAGGGCGCGTACATAGGTGCCCTTGCCGCACTCCGCCTCGAAGACGGCGCGATCCGCATCCGGGCAGTCCACCAGCTCCAGACGGTGAACGTCGATCGGACGCGCTGCCAGTTCCACCTCTTCGCCGTCCCTTGCAAGATCATAGGCGCGCTCTCCCGCGACCTTGATCGCGGAGAATTTCGGCGGTACCTGCATGATCGTGCCGGTGAAGTCGGCAAGAACGGCCGCGACGGCATCCGCATCGGGTCTGACGTCCGATGTCGCGATCACATCGCCCTCGGTGTCGTCAGTGTTTGTTTCCGCACCCCAGGTGACCTCGAACCGGTAAACCTTGCGCCCGTCCATCACGAAGGGAACGGTCTTGGTGGCTTCACCAAAGGCGACCGGTAACAGGCCGGATGCGCGCGGATCAAGCGTGCCGGCGTGGCCGACCTTCTGCGGCGAAAAGATCCGCTTGATCTTGCCAAGTGCCTCGTTGGAGGTGATCCCGTAGGGCTTGTCGAGAACAAGCCAGCCGTTGATGGCGTTCTTCTTCCGCTTGATCTGTTTCTGGCGTGCCATATCGAATTCGTTTGTTGAACAGCCAAGCTGGTGGATCTGTTACCACCCGCTTGTCACCCCGGTTCGAGCATCGCGAGAGACCGGGGTCCAGTAGTCCCGGTCTTCGCGACGTGTCAAAATTTCAAGTCAATGACTACTGGATCCCTGCCTGCGCAGGGATGACAAACAAAGAGTTTCAGTTGCGCTGCTGCCAAAATCAGTCCTCGCGGTTCTCATCCTTGCCGAGATCGCGCGAGACACCCGGCGAATGGAGCAGCGTGCCGATGCGGTCGTCGTCGTCGAAGCGGGTATCCAGAACGAAACGCAGATCCGGCATGTATTTCATGGTCAGACGCCGGGACACCTGTCCGCGCAGATACTTTGCGCTTCGGTTGAGCGCTTTTTCGACCCGTTCCGCATTCTTGCCGCCAAGCGGCATGACGAGGCAGGTCGCAAGCCTGAGGTCCGGCGTCATGCGGACTTCCGGAATGGTAACGATGGCACCATCCAGATCGGGGTCCGAAAACTCGCCGCGTGTGAAGATGTCGGACAGTTCCTTGCGCACCGTTTCGCCGACCTTCAACTGGCGCTGCGACGGTCCACGGCTGTCCTGAGCATTGTGTCTAGCCATTTGTGTTCCTGACCAGGGTCATCGTTGACCCTGAAAGTGGCAGCGCCGGCGCGATCCATCAGAATCCCGCCGGCGCTTCTGCCTGTATGTCTGTTCCGGCGGTTAGAGCGACCTTGCGATCTGCTCGACGCGGAAGCATTCGATGATGTCTCCGGGACGCATGTCCTGGTACTTGACGAAGTTCATGCCGCATTCCTGGCCGGATTCGACGGTCTTGACCTCGTCCTTGAAGCGCTTGAGCGTTCCGAGTTCGCCCTCGTGGATCACGACGTCGTCGCGGATCAGGCGCACATTCGCGCCGCGTTCCACGACCCCTTCGGTAACCAGACAGCCCGCGACCTTGCCGACCTTCGAGATGTGGAAGATCTCCTTGATCTCCGCATTTCCAAGGAAGGTTTCGCGGCGTTCGGGCGAAAGCAGGCCGGACATGGCCGCCTTGATGTCGTCGACCAGATCGTAGATCACGTTGTAGTAGCGGATCTCGATGCCGTCGCGGGACGCTGCCTCACGGGCCTGCTTGTTGGCGCGCACGTTAAAGCCCAGGATCGGGGCGTTGGACGCCGCCGCCAGCGTGATATCGCTTTCGGTGATGCCGCCGACACCCGACAGAAGGATGCGTGCGCCGACTTCGTCGGTACCCAGCTCGTTGAGCGCATGCGCAATGGCTTCCGCCGATCCCTGCACGTCCGCCTTCAGCACCAGCGGGAATTCCTTGCGGCCGGTTTCCTGCAGGCGGTTCATCATCTGCTCGAGCGACCCGCGCGCACCGGAAGCGACCACGGAGGCCTTCTCGCGGATCTGGCGCTGGCGGTAGTCCGTGATCTCACGGGCACGTGCCTCGTTGTCGACAACGGCAACAAGGTCACCGGCTGCAGGTGTTCCCTGGAACCCGAGAACCTCGACCGGTTTGGCCGGCCCGGCTTCCTTCACCTGATTGCCGTTTTCATCGAGCATCGCACGCACGCGGCCCCACTCGGACCCGGCGACCAGAATGTCACCCGGCTTGAGCGTCCCTTTCTGGACCAGAACGGTCGCAACCGGTCCGCGTCCGCGGTCGAGCTGTGCCTCGATGACGATGCCTTCGGCGGTCCGGTCCGGATTCGCCTTGAGCTCGAGAACCTCGGCCTGCAGCAGGATCATTTCCAGCAGCTTGTCGAGATTGGTGCCGTTGAGCGCGGAGACTTCCACGTCGATGACATCGCCACCCATGGATTCCGTCACGAGTTCTTCGCTCAGAAGCTCTGTGCGCACCCGGTTCGGATCAGCGCCCGGCTTGTCGGTCTTGTTGATCGCAACGATAATCGGAGCATCGGCCGCCTTGGCATGCGCGATCGCCTCTTTCGTCTGCGGCATGACGCCGTCATCGGCGGCAACAACAAGGATCACGATGTCGGTCGACTTGGCGCCGCGTGCCCGCATCTGCGAGAACGCCGCGTGGCCGGGCGTATCGATGAAGGTGATCTTCTGGCCGTCCTGATCGATCTGGTAGGCACCGATATGCTGGGTGATGCCCCCGGCTTCACCGGAGACCACCTTGGATTTGCGGATCGCGTCCAGAAGGGAGGTCTTGCCGTGATCGACGTGACCCATGATCGTCACCACCGGAGGGCGCGGCTGCAGCGATGCGGCGTCGTCTTCCGTGGTGAAGAGTCCCTCTTCAACATCGGCCTCGGAAACACGCTTGACCGTGTGTCCCATTTCCTCGGCAATCAGCTCCGCCGTGTCGGCATCGATAACGTCGTTGATCTTGAGCATCTGACCCTGCTTCATGAGAAGCTTGATCACGTCGACCGCGCGCTCTGCCATTCGGTTGGCGAGTTCCTGGATCGTGATCGCCTCGGGGAGGGTCACTTCGCGCGAAATCTTTTCACGCACGACCTGCTGCTGACCGCGCTTGGCCTTTTCCTGGCGGCGGCGCATGGAAGCCAGCGAACGTGCACGCTGCCCGTCGTCGCCGCCGGTTGCAGCGGAAATGGTCAGCTTCGAGCGGCGGCGGTCTTCGCCGGCCCGCGGACGCGCTGTCGGTGTCGGAGCCTGTTTCGGCCGCTTGACGGCCCTCAGACCCTTGTTTGAACGGTCTTCTTCGGCTGCCGGCTGCTGCTCGGGTTTGGCGCGCGGTGCCGGTGGAGCGGCCCGTTTGCCCATATCATCGAGATTGCGCGGCTTGCCTGCATTGGAAGCCGCAGCCCTGCGCGCCGGTTGCCGGTCTTCGGCAGGTGCAACATCGGCTCCGGCCTCCGGCCCGGCTGCGGCCTTGCTTTCCGCTGCCTTTGCATTTTCCTCGGCGAGGCGCGCCTCTTCGGCTTCGCGCTTGGCGCGCTCCTCGGCTTCGACCTTCGCGCGCGCTTCTTCGTCAGCCTTGCGCTGAGCGGCTTCGGCGGCCATGCGCTTTTCGTCTTCGACGCGCTGCTTGCGCTCCTCGACTTCCCGCTCCTTGGCCATCTGAAGCGCTGCGGCCCTTGCCGCCGCTTCTTCCTTGGTCAGGGTGCGCAGGACGTTGCCATTGCCCTTCTGACGCTGTCCGGAAGCTGCCCGGCGCGCCTGCTTTGCGGCTTGCGGATCAGGCTGCTGCGGCTTGCGCGGTGCTTCAGCCGGGCGGTCAAGGCGCTGTGTGGTCGGAGCCGGGGCTTCGGCTTTCGGTTCCTGCCCCGGAATAACAACACGGCGTTTCTTCTTCTCCACGACAACGGCTTTCGACCGGCCATGCGAGAAGGATTGCCGAACAGTTCCCTGATCGCCCCCGCCCCGCTTTAGGCCAAGCGTCTTGCCACGCTCAACGCTGATTGTCTTGTCGCCTGGATTTTTCGTATCGCTCATATTGCCTTCAGTCCTGCGCAACCGCCCTGCTATGCGTTGCTCTTTTCGTCACTTGCAGCGGAATAACCGCGAAAACGCTCCATGTCACGCACTCGTGCAAGAAAGTTTTCGCTCGCATGCCCCGCAAGCAGTGCAGCATGTATCACATTTGACCGGCCCAATGCCAAATCCAATTGGGTCGAATCGAACAAACGGACGATTTGGCACCCGTTTGCCAGTTCTTTGTTCCCGGCAACCACCGCTGCCAGTTTTCGCACCCCGTCCCCGGCAGCATCCGAGGCGTGGATCAGCCCGAGGACGGTGTCCCGCCGCAGGGCCGCTTCAACTTTCGCGTAGCCGGTCACAAGTTCACCGGCCTTGCGCGTCAGGGACAGCGCCTGAAGCGCCGACCTTTCAAAGAGCGCATCGACACGCTCCGAAAGACCCGGTTCCACCAGGGCCTCATCTTTGAACCCCCGGCCGAACACCTTCTTCCTGTTCTTTTCAGCAGCGGCGACAGTTTCTGCCGTTGCCGTTACCCAAACGCCGCGTCCCGGCAGCGTCCTCTTCAGGTCCGGCACCACCTGACCTTCCGGATCAAGCACGAACCGTATCAGCGAGCTTACGGGCCGAACCTCCCTGGTCACGGCACATTGCCGCTCGGTTGGTTCATTCTTCCTTGGCACGCTGCCACTCCTTCAAACCGACCGAACTTCATCAGACCGCAGTCGATGATCCTTCGCCCGGTCCCTGTTGCCGGAAGGCTACTGCCGTCCTCAGCCGTTCAGAATAGCACCGGCAGGCACTTCCTGTTCGGCCACTTCCTCAACTGCTTCAACGTCTTCCTCAACCTCTTCGGCCTCGGCGGACATGGCAGCAAGCTCTTCTTCCGTGATCCAGCCAGCTGCGAGCCGCGCCGCCATCACCACGTTTTCCGCTTCCGCGCGCGAGACATCAAATCCGGTCAACGCGCCGTCGAACCGCTTGGTCTCGCCGTCCTTGCGCTCGGTCCAGCCGACAAGGTCGTCGGCCGCGCAACCGGCAAGGTCTTCCATGGACTTGATATCGTCCTTGCCCAGCGCAACAAGCATCGCCGTGGTCAGGCCGTCAATGGCCCTCAGGTCATCGGACACACCAAGCTCGATCCGCTCCTCGTCAAGCTTTGCCTCCAGTTCGCCGAGGTAGTCGCGGGCGCGCGCCTGGATTTCAACGGCAGTTTCGTCGTCAAAGCCCTCGATCATGGAGATCTCCTCGATCTCCACGTAGGCAACTTCCTCAACAGAGGTGAAGCCCTCGGTCGCCAGCAACTGGCCGACCATTTCGTCCACGTTGAGCGCTTCCATGAAGAGCTGCGAGCGTTCCAGGAATTCCTTCTGGCGACGATCCGATTCTTCCTGCTCGGTCATGATGTCGATGGCCCAGCCGGTCAGCTGGGACGCAAGCCGCACATTCTGACCGCGGCGGCCGATCGCAAGCGACAGTTGGTCATCGGGAACGACAACTTCAATACGTTCCGCATCCTCATCAAGAACAACCTTGGCCACTTCGGCCGGCTGCAAGGCGTTGACGATGAAGGTCGCCGCTTCCTCGTTCCACGGGATGATGTCGATCTTTTCGCCCTGGAGTTCACCGACAACGGCCTGAACACGGCTGCCGCGCATACCAACGCAGGCGCCGACCGGGTCGATGGAGGTATCCTTTGAAATCACCGCGATCTTCGCGCGTGACCCCGGATCCCTGGCAACCGACTTGATTTCGATCACGCCGTCGTAGATTTCGGGCACTTCCTGCGCGAACAACTTGGCCATGAACTGGGGATGCGTGCGGGACAGAAAGATCTGCGGTCCGCGCTGTTCCCGGCGAACGTCGTAGATGAACGCCCGGATGCGGTCACCGGTCCGGAATATCTCGCGCGGGATCAACTCATCCCGCCGCACAATGCCTTCGCCGCGCCCCAGATCGACAATCACGTTGCCGTATTCGGCGCGTTTGACGACACCGTTGATGACCTCGCCAACACGATCCTTGTATTCCTCGTACTGGCGGTCGCGCTCGGCCTCGCGCACTTTCTGCACGATGACCTGTTTCGCGGATTGCGCGGCGATGCGGCCGAAATCGAGCGGCGGCAGCGGCTCGGCGATAAAGTCGCCAAGGCTTGCTTCCGGATTGCGCGCCTGGGCATCCTCAAGCGAAATTTCTGTCGAAACGTTCTCCACGACCTCCACGACCTGAAGCAGGCGCTGCAGGCGGATCTCGCCGGTTTTCGGATTGATCTCGGCACGTACTTCGGTTTCGGTGCCGTAGCGGGAGCGGGCAGCTTTCTGAATTGCGTCTTCCATCGCATTGATCACGATCATCCGGTCAATGGATTTTTCCCGGGCGACCGCATCAGCAATTTGCAGCAGTTCCAGCCGGTTTGCGCTGATTGCCATTTTCCACTCCTCTTGCGCCAGGTTCAGGTCCTGGTTTTTGGCGCGTGTCCATTCGCCGCCGAGCCGGAGGCTCAGTTGGGCGTGTTGTCCTGTGTCAGGCCTTCTTCCTGGCTTCTTGCTGCGAGAGCAGCTTTTTCCGCCTGAAGAGCCGCGGTTATCAAATCATCCGTGAGAACGAGCTTGGCTTCGCCGATGTTTTCCAGCGGCAACGACACCGTGTCGCTTTCGCCCGCGGGAACATCGGGAAGCCGTACCTTCGCGTTGCCGTTGTCGGTCCCGAGCAATGTTCCCCTGAACCGTTTGCGACCCTCCAGCATCACGGCCATGTCCACCTTGAGCTCGTGACCAGCCCAGCGGTCGAAATCGCCTGCACGCACCAGAGGGCGGTCGATGCCGGGTGACGAGACTTCCAGATGGTAGGCCCGGTTGATCGGGTCTTCCACATCCAGCGCCGGGGAGACGGTACGGCTGATCGTTTCACAATCTTCGACGGTCATCGTGCCGTCCGGGCGTTCTGCCATGATCTGCAACGTGCATCCGTTTGCAGCGCTGATCTTGGTGCGCACAAGACGATAGCCGAGATCCTCGATCACCGGCTCAACAATTGCGGCAACGCGGGCATCCAGGCCCTGTTCCGTAACTATTCTTGGTTCGTGTGCGCTCACACTTGGCTCCTGTTAAACCGTTTCCGGTCTTTCATCTCGGACGCGCCCGATTGTCGGTCTACATAAGGCTATCCTGCTTGGGTCTTTTGCCTCCGGCCCGGTACCTAAACAAAAAAGAGCGGGTCCCCGTCGGGCCCACTCTCAAATGCTCTGATAAAGCCGTTTGAGGTGAAACACCGGCTGTATAACGCCAAAGGCAGTCTGAGCGCAAGTGTCCGATCTCAAATCCGCAAAAGAACTTGGCCCGGAAAGCCGGGACGGCCGCGCAAGACCCGCTCACAAAGGCGTTCAGATCCGGCGGAAGGTGAGGTACCTGCCCGTACGTCCCTCGCGAATTGCCTTGGCCTCATAACGCGTCCCGGGCCAGCCCTGCCACGGTGTTTTCCAGTCGGCCGCCGTCTCGGCCAGCCATTCGAACCGGGCATGGTCGCGGCAGTGGCGCAGCGTCCAGTCGATATAGGTGTCGATATCGCTGGCAAACCGGAACTCGCTGCCAGGTTTCAGCACCCTTGCGTACCGGTCGAGATTGTCTTCATTGATGAAGCGCCGCTTCCAGTGCCGTTTCTTCGGCCAGGGATCCGGGTAGAGCTGGTAGGCAAGGTCCAGCGATGCCTGCGGAAGCCAGTCAAGAACATTGACGGCGTCGTCGTCGTAAAGGCGCACATTCGCCAAGCCTTCGTCAACGACGGCCGCAACCGCCTTCGCCATGCTGCCGACGAACGGCTCCACACCGATGAACCCCGTTTGCGGGTTGGTGCGGGCCCGGTGCAGCAAATGCTCGCCCCCGCCGAATCCGACCTCAAGGCAAACCTCGGTCACATCCCCTTCAAACAGGTCCTTCGTGTCCGCAGGAGCTGGCGAGCCGAGATCAAGCGCCAGACGGGGCAGCTCGTTCTCCATCAGCGCTTCACGGCGCGGGCTCAAAGGTTTGCCCTTGCGGCGGCCGAAAAAGGAACCTTCGTATCGATCGGTCATCGTTGCAGCAGCGGTGTCTTTACATGCACAAGACCGCCGGTTCGGGACCGGCGGCCTGAAATTTCAAACAGTAACGGACTGCCCGAACTTACCCGGCGAGCGGGCGCAGCGCGTCGACAAGATCCGTTTTTTCCCAGGTGAAGCCGCCGTCGGCATCCGGCTGACGCCCAAAGTGACCATAAGCAGCGGTCCGCTCGTAGATCGCGTTGTTCAGCTTCAGGTGTTCACGAATCCCGCGCGGGCTCAGGCCCATGACATCCCGAAGCGTGGTCTCCAATCTGGCTTCATCGCACCGACCGGTGCCGTGCAGATCGACATAGACCGACAGCGGCTCTGAGACGCCGATTGCGTAGGACAGCTGGATGGTGCAGCGGTCGGCCAGATCGGCCGCGACAACATTCTTCGCCAGATAGCGCGCGGCGTAAGCTGCGGACCGGTCAACCTTGGTGGGGTCCTTGCCGGAAAACGCACCGCCGCCATGGGGCGCTGCTCCGCCATACGTGTCGACGATGATCTTGCGCCCTGTGAGGCCGGCATCGCCGTCCGGGCCGCCGATCACAAAGGCGCCGGTGGGATTGACGTGCCACTCCGTCTCGCCGGTGATCCAGCCGTCGGGAAGCGCCGTGCGGATGTAAGGCTCGACAATGCGGCGAACGTCTTCCGATGTCAGAGCCGGATCCAGATGCTGGGTCGACAGAACGATCGACGTCGCCGCGACGGGTACGCCGTTTTCGTAGCGGACGGTGACCTGGCTTTTTGCATCCGGACCGAGAACCGGCTCCTTGCCGGATTTACGGGCATCGGCGAGCAGGCTCAGAATCTTGTGCGAATACAGGATCGGTGCCGGCATCAGTTCTTCGGTTTCCCGGCATGCATAGCCGAACATGATCCCCTGATCGCCTGCGCCTTCATCCTTGTTGCCACCTGCATCGACGCCCTGGGCGATATGGGCCGACTGACCATGAAGATGCACGGCAATATCGCAGTTTTCCCAATGAAAACCGTCCTGCTCATAGCCGATATCCTTGATGGCCATGCGCGCCAGATGGGCAATGTACTCATTGGTAATGCCTGCCGGGCCGCGGGTCTCGCCGGCAATCACGACACGATTGGTGGTGGCCAGCGTTTCGCAGGCCACGCGGGCTTCGGGCATTTCACGAAGATAAGCATCGACAACCGCATCGGAGATTCGGTCGCACACCTTGTCCGGATGTCCTTCTGAAACGGATTCGGACGTGAAAAGGTAGTTCTGACGTGCCATTGGCGATCGTCCTTCTGGGAATGAATATGAATGAAGCGGCGAATAAGTTCGCCGCTTCGAGTGCATCAATCTTTGAAGTTTTTCGTCACGTCAAGCGTGTTGTGCAAATTTGTTATTCATCGCCGGACAGAGAACGAACCAGATCAACGATCCGGCGTCTGACTTTGGGGTCTTCGATTCGCACGAATGCCTTGTTCAATGAAAGGCCCTCCGACGATGACAGGAAATCGACGACATAGGATGTCGGCTGTGTTTCGCCAAAGCCCTCTGCCTCTTCAGGCGTGCCCGGTGCGTCCTCGAAGAAGAAGGAAACCGGAACTTTCAGTATCGTCGCAATATGCTGCAACCGGCTGGCACCGATCCGGTTCGTGCCTTTTTCGTATTTCTGGATTTGCTGAAAGGTGATGCCGAGGCTTTCACCCAGTTTTTCCTGACTCATTCCAAGCATCATTCGCCTCAGGCGAACACGGCTACCAACGTGTATATCGATCGGATTTGGAGACTTTTTACTGGGCATGTACGTCGCTCTTTCTTCTTCTTGCGGCGAATGTCCGCTCATATCAGATCGTACAAGCTCCCTTAGATCCTCCCACAAGATCCAAGAGACTGAAGCAAGCCCGCAACCCCTAGCTTGTACATGAATCAGTCTTCAATCGACTGTTTCACGGTTGTATCACACTTCGATCACTCAACTCAAACAAAATTTATCAATCATAACGCGAGTGGCGGTTGTATTTTGCGAAAATTGCAAATCCGACAAGTGTTATTGAAATAATCAGTATCGGCACATCGCCAGAAACCTCATAGATAGTTGTGCCTAGTTGGCCCGGAAGGCCTGCATCTACGACACCTCGTTCAAAAACTGTCAATTCTTCGACAACGGCGCCATATCCATCTACGACAGCGGAAATGCCCGTATTTGCTGCCCTTACGAGCGGCAGTCCCGTTTCAATCGCGCGCATCCGCGCCTGTGCAAAGTGCTGGAACGGCCCTGGCGTGCGCCCGAACCATGCATCGTTGGTCACGTTCAACAAGAAGGAGGGTTCATCGGGCGTTGCAGAAACGACGCCTGGGAAAATCGCCTCATAGCAAATCAATGGTAGAAAACTGAAATCGTTGGTGGTGGAGAGTACACGCTGATGATAGCCGGCCTCAAATCCCTCAATCGGACCGGCAAGATTGGTAAAGCCGATGTTTTCCAAAAGAGCCTTGAAGGGGACATACTCGCCGAACGGTACGAGGCGTACCTTGTCATAAACACCCTTGACCGTGCCGTCGCTCCCCACGACGTAAACGCTGTTGAAGTACTCGGGTCCGGATGCGCCCGCTTCTAGTCTCACCGCCCCGGTCACAAGTTCGGTATCGGCGCCCAATGTCTGCCCGATGCGAAAGAGAGCGCCGGGCTCCTGTGTCAGGAGGAAGGGCAACGCCGATTCGGGCCAGACAACCAGCCTTTGCTGGCCGACACGCGCGTTGCCGCCGAGAGGCGCTTCAGTCATGTCGAGATAGGTCTGAAAAATCTCGTCCCTGAGTTCGGGCCGCCACTTGTCCTTTTGATCGATCGAGGGCTGTACGATCCTGATATCCAGGCTTGTATATTCGACGTCCGCCGTCGCGACCCGGTATATCCCGAAAGCGGAAACGGCAACGAAGGCAACGGCCGCGAGAGACACTGCGCGCACCTTTTGGCCAACCGGTTTTGCGTCGGCGAGCAATGCGGGCGCAGAGCAAATGGCGACGACGAGAAAGGTCAACCCGTAGATACCAACAAGACTCGCGGATTGCGCCAGGACCAGGCTGTCGGAAACGCCGTATCCGAAGGCATTCCAGGGGAACCCGGTCAACACGTGCCCCCTGACCCAGTCGGCAAGCGTCAAGCAGGCGGCGAGCAGCAGAATCCTGCGAAACTGATCCGTCCAGAACATGGCGGCAAGCGCGACACCGAGCGCTGTAAACAGGGCCAGTCCCGCCGGCATGGCGAGCACGGCAAACGGCAACAACCAGGCAAAGCGATCCGCCTCGACCAGGAACGCCGCCCCGATCCACCAGAGTCCTGCGAGAAAATACCCGAATCCGAAAAGCCAGCCGAGAACGAAACCTGTTCGAAAGCGCACGCCGTTGCGCCTTGCATCCGCTTCCAGAGCGCCATCCAGGATCCAGACAAAACACGGGAAAGTTATCAAAAGAACAGGGGATATCCCGAAAGGGGGAAGCGACAAGGCGCTGAGCGCTCCCAGGAGGATCGCCAGGAACCGGCGCTGCGACCCCCAGGCCAACAGGAACGTGTTCGGCAGAAAAGACAGTCGTTGTGTGAACCAGTGCATTGAATCCGAATCCCCAGGTGAGGACTGGAGATTCGACGGCTCACCGTGGGCCGGTCAAGTACAATTATGCAGGAACGGCCTAGGTGATGGACTCATAAATGAGACTGAAATGGCATGCGAAATGGCGAAATCCCGTTAGGAAGGGTGTGCGGAGCGGGCTGACTGCCCGGTCAAGCACCCTGACGCCACGGGGCGAAGCCATTTCCATGTCCTTCGGATTTGACCGGCTTGCGCCTCCTCCGCGTTGCGAAAGGCTTGAAAATGAAACACATTTCCTTCGCTTCCGCACCTTGACGAGAAGCAAGCCGCCTCAAACCCTTTCGGCCTCATTTATGAGTGCATCACCTAGCCTTCCAGCGTTGCCTGCTGTTCAGGCGCAGTATCTGCAGGCCCCGTCTGGGCGCTTTCCGCTTGTCCCGAACCGGGCTTTTTGGTTCGGCGGCGCAATTCCTGCGGGCGGGCTTCGGCACGCTTACGGCGGATCTTGAGACGTTTGATGCGCCTTGGATCGGCATCCATGACTTCAAACTCGAACCCCGGGACTTCGTCCGGGACGTACAGGAGCTCTCCTCGAACCGGGACCCGGCCAACCGCTACATATAGAAGTCCGCCGAGTGTATCGACGTCTTCCGATATCTCGCCGCCGGACAGTTTCGTTCCGAGAACCTCATCCAGGTCTTCGAGCGGTAGCCGCGGATCAGCTATCCAGACACCTTCGCCTGCAGTTGCGAGCATTTCCTCTTCGTCTTCATCGTGCTCGTCCTCAATGTCCCCCACCACTTCTTCCACCAGATCTTCCAGCGAAACGAGGCCGTCAGTGCCGCCATATTCGTCAATCACGAGCGCCATCTGGATCCGGCCAGCCTGCATCTTTGCCATGAGATCCGTTGCAGGCATGGACGGCGGTACGAACAGGAGGTTCCGCAGAAGGTCCGTCTCCTTCAATGTGACCGACAGATCAACACAGGACAGATCCAGGTTCTGTGTGTTGTGGCCCTTTCGAGCTGCGGCAGCTTGTTGAGGTTCAATTTCCGCGTTTGAAGCGTCAGTATTTTCCACAGTGGTTGTAAGGTCACGTTTTACACCCTGCTCGGCAATGAAAGCCATGAGGTCCTTGATGTGGACCATGCCGCGCGGATCGTCGAGCGAATCCTCGTACACGGGCATGCGGGAATGACCGCTCTTTTGGAACAGCTCCATCAACCGGCTAAGACTGGTATCCAGGTCAACCGCGTCAATGTCCGCACGCGGAATCATGACGTCATCCACGCGCAGTTCTCTCAGGCGCAGGATGTTTCCGAGCAAAAGACGCTCTTCGGGCGAGAAGGCCGTGTCGCCACTGCCATCCCTCGCCAGTTCATCTTCAAGATTTTCACGAAGGCTCGAAGACTGGCGCCCCAAGCGCAATACGCGTTTGAGATTTTCGAGAAAGGCCGCAGTGCGCTGCGGCTTCGTCTGTTGCGGATCTTCTCCGTCGGAAGACTGCCCGGAACTTGCGGTCTTGGACTCGCCCTCCGGACTTTGCGGTTCAACTGCGCTCATCATTTATCAATACAAGAACTTTGTGCCCCATGATGCCACCTAATTGCCTTCGACCACAAGAGGACTGCCAGCATAAGGATCATCAATGCTTAACGATGCAAGTATGGTTTTCTCAAGACCTTCCATCAACTCGGCCTCTTCATCCGTCTGATGATCATAGTCGAAAAGGTGAAGCAACCCATGAACAGTCAGATGGGAAAGATGGTCGGAGAAATCAACTCCCATGTCGCGTGCCTCGGATGAGATCGTCTCGAAGCCGAAGACAATGTCGCCCAGAAGCGGACCATACCTGTCGTCAACCGGGTCACTTCCGGGAAAGGAAAGTACATTAGTCGGTTTGTCCTTGTCTCTCCACTCCCCGTTCAGCTTGCGGATCGACGCGTCGTTGGTGAACAGCAGCGAGAGTTCACTGTTGTCCATGACCTGCAACTTTCCCTTCGATAGGGTCGCGCGGATTGCCGTTTCAGCCAGACGTGCCAACTCTTCCTCAGCCGGCCAGTCTCCTGCTTCCAGGGTCACATCGATCACAAATCCATCGGGCAGGGCAGAGGTCATATCCGGCTGTCTCAGGAGGTTGCCGCCTTGCGCGGTCCCGTAGCGGGTTCCTCGCGCTGCCGCTCGGCATAGCGCCGCTCCCGTGCCTCGGATTCCTGGCGGGATGCGTTGTCATAGGCGGTCACGATCCGTCCAACGAGTTCGTGGCGCACGACGTCGGTTTCGTTGAAGCGGACATGGGCAACCGCCGGTATGTCGGTCAACAGGCCCAGCGCCTCGCGCAATCCGGACTTCTGGCCCGCCGGCAGGTCGATCTGGCTCGGGTCCCCCGTCACGATCATCTTCGAGCCCTCGCCAAGACGCGTCAGGAACATCTTCATCTGCATGGACGTCGTGTTCTGCGCTTCATCGAGAAGAACCACGGCATTGGAGAGCGTCCGCCCGCGCATGAATGCCAGGGGTGCGACCTCGATCATCCCGGACTGGAGGCCCCTGTCCACCTTTTCCGCCGGCATCATCTCGTAGAGCGCGTCGTAGATCGGGCGCAGGTAGGGATCGACCTTGTCCTTCATTTCACCGGGCAGAAACCCGAGACGCTCGCCGGCTTCAACCGCCGGACGCGACAGGATCAGGCGCGCGACATCACCGCGCTCCAGGAGAGCGGCGGCGTAGGCGACGGCCAGAAAGGTCTTGCCGGTGCCGGCCGGGCCGGTTCCGAAAATGAGGTCGGCCCTGTCCATCGACCGGATATAGGCGTCCTGGGTCGGCGTACGCGCGACGATCGTCTTGCGGCGCGTGGCGATCTGCGCAAAAGCCAGCCGTGACTTCGGCTCAAGGGTCGGCAACGGCAACTGGGCTTCGGCGGCTGCGGCCATGCGCAATGCCCCGTCCACGTCTCCCGGGTGCACTTCCTGACCCTGAAGAAGCCGCTGATAGAGAGCTTCAAGCGCATTCCTGGCCTGCGAGCACCCGGCCTGCGAGCCTTTCAGGGTGACCTGATTTCCGCGGGCGATGGCATCGATCCCCAGCCGCTGCTCGATCAGGGCAAGGTTCTGGTCGAACTGGCCGAAGAGATCGCCAATCAGCCGATTGTCCTCGAACGCGAGGACGACGTGGGTTGCATCGGATGCCGGGGCAGCGGCTTGATCAGACTGTTTGCGTGAGGAAGAAGTACTCTCGCGCGTCAAATGACGTCTCCTTTAAGCCATCGCAGCCGTAACCGGCCGCGGATTTTCATGGCTATTCTGCCTGTCTATGATTTGTCCGAACAGCGAATTAGACCCGATCTTGACGATTTCCACCGCTTGTATGCTGCCGATGAGAGCTTCCGGTGCATCCAGTTGCACCGGCTGCAGCCAGGGCGACTTGCCAACAAGCTGGCCTTCATTGCGGCCCTTCTTTTCCAGAAGAACGTCGCAAACCATTCCCAGCCGGGTTTCGTTAAAGGTTTTCTGCTGGGCGCTCACGAGCGCCTGAAGCTCTGCAAGCCGCGCGGACTTGACCTCCTCCGGAACCTGGTTTTCCATCGTCGCACCCGGCGTGCCCGGGCGCTGACTGTACTTGAAAGAAAACGCAGAGCCGTAGCCGACGCGCCTGATCAGGTCCATCGTGTCCTCGAAATCCCGATCCGTCTCGTCCGGGAAACCGACGATGAAATCGCCCGACAGGGCAATCTCCGGAGAAGCGTCCCTGATCCGGTCGATCAAACGGAAGTAATCGTCCCGGGTATGCCGGCGGTTCATCGCTTTCAGGATCTTGTCGGATCCGGATTGCACCGGCAGGTGCAGGTACGGCATCAGGCTCTTCAGGTCCCGGTGCGCGTCGATCAGATCGTCATCCATGTCGCGTGGATGGCTGGTGGTGTAGCGAAGCCGGTCCAGCCCGTCGATCTCCGAAAGCCGGCGCAACAGCCGGCCGAGACCCCAGCTCGATCCGTCCGTAGCTTCTCCATGATAGGCGTTTACGTTCTGCCCCAGCAGCGTGACTTCGCGCACACCCGCCGCAGCCATGCGTTCGGCCTCCGACAGGATCTGCTCGACGGAACGCGATACTTCCGCCCCCCGGGTGTAGGGCACGACACAGAACGTACAGAACTTGTCACAGCCTTCCTGAACCGTCAGGAAGGCAGAAGGTGCGCGTTTCAGGACCTGGGTTTGTGCACGTTCGGACAGGTGCCCGAATTTTGCATCGATGTCGAATTCGGTCTCGACAACCTTCTCGCCCGACCGTGCCTTGTCCAGAAGTCCGGGCAACTGGTGATAACTCTGCGGTCCGACCACGAGATCGACGATCGGCGCACGCCTCGATATTTCTTCGCCTTCCGCCTGAGCGACACAGCCCGCGACGCCGACCATCATGTCCTTGCCGGACTTTGCGCGCTCTTCCTTGACCTTGCGGATACGCCCAAGCTCGGAATAGACCTTTTCGGCTGCCTTTTCTCGAATGTGGCAGGTATTGAGGATCACGAGGTCGGCATCTTCAAGCGTGTTGGTGGCCTCAAAGCCCTCCGGCCCCAAAACGTCGGTCATGCGCTCGCTGTCATAGACATTCATCTGGCAACCATAGGTGCGGACAAACACCTTGCGTGTGTTGCCACCGGCAGCCGGTCTGGCGCTGTTTTCGGAAACGGTGTTTCCGTTGGTTTCCTGATCTTGTTCAGGGCGGCTTGTCATTCGCTTCTCGTCGCCTCGCTCACGCGGCAGATATGTCCAGGTGGTCTTTTGTCCGGGCTTCTCGCCCGGCCGCCGGCCAGCTTAACGGAGCTGACGCAGCCTTAACAGGACTGCCGTATAACGGCATTCAATTTCCGGCGCCAGCATTAACGGGTTTTTCGTCGTTTGAGAAGAACACAGGCTCTTCAGCCGCATCCGCTTCTATTCTCTCAACCGGCTTCTGCAGCAGGGAGGCGATCGTCAGAGCGCGCACCTCATACTCCAGTTCCCTGGTCAGGGCCTTGCGGTCGGTGTCCTTGTCAACGAGGACAGGCTCCCCCCAGGTCACAATGACGTCCAGCGCGCCACGTGTGAAAATTCCCCACAAATGGCCCGGCAACTCCATGTCGCCGTACCAGGCGACGTGAGGGCGATGCGCACGCCCCATGGGAAGACCATAGAAACCCTGATAGGCGAGCGAGAGCGGCTGAACCCAGACAGTCGCCCCGTCCTCCTCACCAAGCGCACGGGTTGCGGCACCCAGCAGGGCGGAGCGGAACGGCAGGACACAATTGCCATCGTTCGAGGTGCCTTCCGCAAACAGCACCATCGCATCTCCGGCGGCCATGCGCTCGGCGATCTCATCTGCCGCCTGACCCGTTTCCGTTCGCCTGGTCCGGTTCACGAATACGGTGCGCTGCAGCCTGGCCAGAAGGCCGAAGACCGGCCAGCCCGAGACCTCGGACTTGGCAATGAAAGACAGCGGGATCAGCGACCCCAGCACCGTGATGTCGACCCAGGATGCATGATTTGCGGTGATGAGCAGCGGTCTGTCCCTGGCCGGCTGCCCGATCTGACGGACCTTTATGCCAACGAGACGGCTCGCGATCCTGTGCCAGATCCGGGGCAGGGTTTCCTGGCTGCGAAGACCGAATTTGATCGACACCCACTGAAGCGGTATCAGGACCAGCGAGACAAGCGTGAGAACGGCAATGATGCAGACGGCCTTGACCTCAGCCATCGCCTTTTTCATCCCGGGATGGCTCCAGCGGAACGCCATATAGCTCGAGCCGGTGATCAACAAGTTTGTAGCCGAGCTTTCTGGCGATGAATTCCTGCAGGGCCTCGATTTCCTCGTTGCGGAATTCGATGACCTGACCGCTGCGCAGATCAATCAGATGATCATGATGTTCGTCAGGCACGGTTTCGTAGCGCGAGCGTCCGTCCCTGAAGTCGTGCCGTTCGATCATGCCGGCATCTTCGAACAGCTTCACCGTACGATATACGGTGGAAATCGAAATGCCCGGATCAATTGCGACCGAGCGGCGGTAGAGTTCTTCAACGTCGGGATGCTCGTCGGATGCTGCCTCGATCACCGTTGCGATGACGCGGCGCTGTTCGGTCATGCGCATGCCCTTTGCAACACACATTTCCGCCAGCGTTGTTTGCCGCTCGTCCGTCATTTCGTCGCCGCCTGATGATTGATCGGATTTTTCGTAGCACAGCGCTTAACGAAGATCGATCCGCATGACAAGCGCTGTCCCGTCACCTTCGCTGCCGCCGTAGTATCCCTTCCGCTGTCCAACCTCCCGGAAACCCAGCCCCCTGTAAAGCAGAAGTGCGGCCTCGTTGGATGCATCGACTTCCAGAAACAGATGGCTGCACCTGTCCGCGTAGAGCCGGAACAGACCCGCCTCCATCAGTTTCTTTCCGATCCCGCGGCCGCGTTGCCGCGGGTGAACCGCAACCGTGATCACCTCGGCTTCGTCAGCTGCCGTGCGCAGGATGAGAAAACCGAGCGGCGCACGCGTGCCGTACGGGCTGGCGCGGCGGGCAACGAGAATCGTAACGCCGTCCTGCGCCTTCATCCGGGCAAGTTCCTCGGCATTCCATTTGTTGGGAAACGAAGCAGCGTGGATTTCGGCAATCTTCGGCAGATCTTCGTCCAGCGCCACTTCCACGACCGGCGGCTGGGTCCAGAACCACCAGAAACTCATTGCCGTTCAATCCTTCCCCTGGTCTGCGGTGTCGCATCGGGCGGCCGCAGGTAAAGCGGCGATGGTGAAGCCGTGACCGGATCGGCCAGAAGTCCGAGTTCCGCAACATCCCGAATTCCGGGAAACCCCGCCCGGGAGATGATCTGCTCGCCCGGCAGGTCAAGCTCCGACGCGACGCGTTCTGCCGCCGAGCCCGCCAACCTTATGCATTTCGGCATGGTGGCCGCAAGATCGGAGATCGTGCGAACGGAGGCCTCGCCGGTTTTCTCGCCGGACGAATCGAATTCCTGGCAATAGACTTCGTCGCCCTTTCCCGTGAGCGCGACCAGAAGCGGCGCGCCTCCGTCCCTGGGAGCGGACGCCCGCGCAATCGCCGCAAGCGTTGTGATTCCCACAACCGGCTTGCCGAGAACGAGACCGAAGCCGCGCGCCACGGCCAGGCCGACACGAAGACCTGTGAAGCTGCCTGGACCGATTGTCACGACGACACGGTCAAGATCGGAAAAAGCGGTGGATGTTTCGGCCATGACTTCGCCGATCATGTCCATCAGACGCTCCGCATGACCCCGGCCGATTTCTTCGCCGAAGGCCTCAAAGCAGGCACTGTCGCTGCCGTCGTCAAGAACCGCGGCAGCGCAATTGGCCAGAGCTGTATCGATCGCCAGTACACGCATACCCAATGCACCTAACCCGCCCCAAGAGCGAAGTCGAGCCGAGCTTTGGACCTAATCCCAATTGCGGGCTTGCGTTGTGCCAGGATTGCTGAAACACAAATAAAAAACCCGGCTTAAGAGCCGGGTCTTTGATATTATAGGGAAATTCGGTTCAGATCGGACGAACTTCCTCAACTTCCGGCACGAAATGGCGCAGCAGGTTCTGAATACCGTGCTGTAGTGTCGCAGTGGAGGACGGGCAGCCGGCGCAGGCGCCGCGCATCGACAGATAGACAATGCCTTCCTTGAAGCCCTTGAAGGTGATGTCACCGCCATCCTGCGCCACCGCCGGGCGCACACGCGTTTCCAGCAGCTCCTTGATCGTCTTCACCGTGTCCTCAGTGCCTTCATCAAAGAACTCGCCTTCCTCGATGTCCTCGACCTGGCCCGCTGCCATGACCGGCTGACCGGACATGAACTGCTCCATGATCACGCCGAGAATGGCGGGTTTCATGTGTTGCCAGTCCGTGTCGTCCTTGGTCACGGTTACGAAATCATGGCCGAAGAAAACCGCGGCCACTCCCGGCACATCAAACAGTCGCTCGGCCAGGGGCGATGCACCGGCATCCGCCTTGGACCGGAAATCATAGGTTCCTTCCTGCAGGACAACGCGGCCCGGGAGGAATTTAAGCGTGGCCGGATTCGGCGTCGCTTCGGTCTGAATGAACATTTTTCTTGTCCTTGCGTTTCAACAACGCGTCCGTTTCGACAGATGCCCTGCGCCTCAACCTCATCGCAAAACACCGATAGGTTCTTTTAACCCATCCGGAGTCAGTTTGGAATAGTTAAAAACTAGATAGGTCTTCAACACGCGGGATCAAGTTCAGGCGTCACTTTTTCACCGCGAGACCGGTTTCCATCAGGCAAGCGCCGCGATCGAATCGTCGTCCAGATTTCCGGGAACGATCGTGACCGGTATGGGGAACGTTCCTGCCGACTTGCCCGCGATGGAAGAGACCAGCGGTCCCGGTCCTTCCGAACCGGTGCTCGCGGCAAGCACAAGAATCGCGATATCCGCATCGGCCTCGATCAACTCGAGGATTTCTTCGGATTTCGAGCCTTCCCGAACGACCGTCTCCGGTTCCGTTCTTGCCACCGAGCGCACGCGTTCGGCTGTTTTTGCGAGCGTTGCTTCAGCCTCTTCCAGCGCTTCAGCGCGCATGATGTCTTCGACGCCAAGCCAGTGCTGGAAGTCTCCCGGTGCAATCACAAAGCAAAGCGTCACGACACCGCCGGTCCGTGCTGCCCGTTTCGCCGCATAGACAATTGCCCTGTCGCACTCGGGCGTTTCGTCGACCACGACCAGAAACTTCCGGCGATGGCCTTCCTCGTTGCTTTTCCGAATAGCTACCATGGCTGCATGCTGCCACTCGTGCGCGCGCATCGCAAGCGGTGAAATACCCGCTTGCGACAAAGGCCCGTTTACAGAATGAATTTCGAGAGGTCGACGTTCTTGGCAAGATCGCCAATATTTTCCTTCACGAAATCAGCTGTAATTTCAACAGTTTCACCCGAACGATCGGGTGCCGTAAAGGAAATCTCATCGAGAATGCGTTCCATCACGGTCTGAAGACGGCGCGCGCCGATGTTTTCAACAGAAGCGTTGAGATCAACGGCAACGGATGCAATTTCGTCAATGGCATCGTCGGTGAAGGCAAGCGTGACCTCTTCGGTTTCCATGAGTGCCACATATTGCTTGATCAGGCTGGCTTCCGGCTCCGTCAGGATTGCCTTGAAGTCATCCTTGTTCAGCGCCCTGAGCTCGACGCGGATCGGCAGCCGGCCCTGCAATTCGGGCAGAAGGTCCGACGGTTTCGCGACGTGAAACGCGCCGGAGGCGATGAACAGAATGTGGTCCGTCTTGACCGGACC
This sequence comes from Roseibium sp. MMSF_3412, assembly GCF_030733265.1. GTDB lineage: Bacteria > Pseudomonadota > Alphaproteobacteria > Rhizobiales > Stappiaceae > Roseibium. Next base: position 213,599 of record NZ_JASHJI010000004.1, read on the forward strand.
GTGTTTCGTGGACACCACCGTGCCCTCGATCAAGGGGAGCAGGTCCCGCTGTACGCCCTCGCGCGACACATCCGCGCCGGCCCGGCCTTCGCGTGCACAGATCTTGTCGATCTCGTCCAGGAAGACAATGCCCGAGTTCTCGACAAGCGCAATCGCCTCTTCGACAACCTTGTCCTCATCGAGCAGCTTGTCCGATTCCTCGTTGATCAGCAGCTGGTAGCTGTCACTCACGGTCGTCCGCTTGGTCTTGGTCTGGCCGCCGAAGGCCTTGCCGAGAAGATCGGACATGTTCATGACGCCGACACTTGCGCCGGGCATGCCCGGCAGGTCGAAACTCGGCATCTGCGCCTGGGCGCGGACTTCAACCTCGATTTCCTTGTCGTCCATCTCGCCTTCGCGCAGTTTCGCGCGGAAACTTTCGCGGGTTGCCGGGCTTGCGTTTGCCCCGACCAGCGCATCCAGGACACGCTCCTCGGCGAGAACGTGCGCCTTGGCCTTGACCTCTTCGCGCTTCTTGTCGCGGATCAGGGTAATGCCGGCTTCCACAAGGTCGCGAACAATCTGTTCGACGTCGCGGCCGACATAGCCGACCTCCGTGAACTTCGTTGCCTCGACCTTGGTAAAGGGCGCGTTCGCCAGTTTCGCGAGGCGGCGCGATATTTCCGTTTTGCCAACGCCGGTCGGGCCGATCATGAGGATGTTCTTGGGCAGAACTTCCTCACGCATCTGTCCCTGCAGTTGCTGACGGCGCCAACGGTTGCGAAGGGCAATCGCGACGGCGCGCTTTGCGTCCTTCTGGCCGACAATGTAGCGATCGAGTTCAGAAACGATCTCACGCGGAGAAAAATCCGTCATTTTTTATGACATGCCTTCCGTGTTCTTGAATTCCATTAACAAGCTGTCGCCGGTTTTTCCGACAAGTTCGGGGATCACTTCAAACCCGGCCTTGCGGTAACACCCGACTGCACGTTCATTGGCCGGATCCGGATCGATCAGGATACGGCTGTAACCTTCCTCAAGGAGCATCCGGACAAAGGCCCGCAACGCGTCCGTTCCCAAACCGGCCGACAGATCTTCCTGCAATCCGATCGACAGGTCCACGCCGACAGCTTCTTCCGGCAACAGCGCCAGCCAGGGATACTCAGCGGCATAATCCGTATTCTGCTGGTCCTTTATGAACCAGACCTGGATGAACCCCTTGTCGCTGCCGTCCTTCTGAAAGATGTAGGGGCGCGTCGTGTCGCGTCCCTGCACCATGTCCTCGATGTACCGCAGTTCCGTCGCCGGGTCGCCCCACCACTTGCGCCAGTGCGGCCCTTCCAGCCAGCCAGCCAGCAACGAAAGGTCTTCCTCCAGAACGGGTCGGAACGAAATCACGGCTGTCTATCCGGCCGTATCGAGCGTTTCCACCGTGATGCTTTCATTGGTGTAAACGCAGATCTCGGCTGCCACCGCCATCGCCTTTCGGGCGATCGTCTCGGCGTCATAGTCCGTATCGGCCAGTGCCCGGCCCGCCGCCAGGGCGTAGTTGCCCCCGGAACCGATACCCATCACGCCGCCTTCCGGTTCCAGCACATCGCCGGTCCCGGTCAGGACAAGTGAGACGTTCTTGTCGGCTACCAGCATCATCGCTTCCAGGCGGCGCAGATAGCGGTCCGTCCGCCAGTCCTTGGCCAGTTCGACACAGGCGCGCATCAGCTGGCCCGGGTATTGTTCCAGTTTCGCTTCCAGGCGCTCGAACAAGGTGAAGGCGTCGGCAGTCGCACCCGCAAATCCGGCGATCACTTCGCCCTTTGCAAGCGGCCGCACCTTGCGTGCGGAGTGCTTGATGACCGTCTGGCCGAGTGACACCTGGCCATCACCGGCGATCACCACCTTGCCGCCCTTGCGCACCATCATGATCGTCGTCCCGTGCCACTGGGCCGGTTCGCGCGTTTCGCTCATTCATTCCTCTTGGGTTTGTTAAGCTTCTTCGTTGTTTTCAATGCTGCCGCCCTATGTAGGCGGCCTTTTGGTCTTTTCCAAGAAATCAATTCATCTCAACGGAGGCCGCTCTCTTCCGGGAGACATCAGAGCGAATGCGATATTTCCACTCTGGTCATTCTCAGGAGTGCTTCGATAAGCTTGTCGAGCTGGCCGCTGACCCGGTCCTCGGTCAACTCGTCCTTGTCGTCAAAGGCAACCGAGGCCTTGGGCACGGACACCATCTGCGGCAGCACGAATGCACCCAGCCCCACTTCCAGGATGGTACGCATGCCGATGAGACCACGCAGGCCCCCAAAGCCACCGGGCGACGCAGCACCAAGAGCGAACACCTTGTTCCTGTAGGGCTCGCCAGGCTCCTTGACGCGGCTGATCCAGTCGAGCGTGTTTTTCAGGAGCGGCGTGATGCCGGCATTGTATTCCGGGCACGCGAGAAACACCCCGTCGTGGCCGACAAAGAGACGATGCAGCCGTTTGGCATTTTCAGGCACGCCGTTGTCCGCCTCGTGATCGCCGTCATAGATCGGCAGCGGGTATTCCTTGAGCGAAAGATGCGTCACATCGGCATCGAGGATCGACAACCGCTTTGCGACCAGCGCCGCCAGCTTGGTGTTGTGTGACCCGCCGCGGACCGAACCTGAACAGACAATTATCCTCGGATTGCGCATCAAGAGACCCTTTTCGAACAGGAGTGGCCTAGGAGACCACCTTGATATGGCAAACCGTGAGCGCTTATCCAGCCTTTCCACCCGAAAAGCTGCCGCAAAGGGCGCGCATTGCGCCACCTCGGCATTTTGCGGACCCGATCGCCGTGGTCTTCGCCCATTTCGGCAAGCAGCTCCGCCTGCAACTGTTTCATGCAGTCGACAAGGCGGCTCAGGCAAGCCATGTCGATGGTGCCGATCGCAATCGGGGTGCGGTGCCGAAAACCAGCGTTGGTGTGCTCAATGCCCTTTTCTGTACACCCAGACGCGCGCAGGGGGCAGGTTTTTCCAGATCCATTCCGATGTATGGACGGACACGGCCCGGCTTTCGGGCGTAACGGGCATGACGAGGCCGTAGGAAAACTGAATGAACGGAGCACCGGGTTTCAGCAAAGTCAGTGCTTCCCTCAAGAGTTTCCTGCGAACAGCCTCCGGGCGGGTGAGCAGCGGAAGGGAAGACACGATGCCATCAAGCGAATGACCGGTGTGTTTCTCGTCTGAAAGAAAGCCTCCAGCGGAGCTGAGCGTTTCTTCAAGTGCGTAGGCATCGCCCTGCAGGACCGGGAGGCCCGGGTACCGGTGGCTCAGCATTTCGCAGAATTCGGCGCTGTACTCAATCAGGTTCAGTTGGCCGTGCGAAAAACCGCGTTCGAACAACGCCCGTGTCACCGCACCGGTTCCCGGTCCGAGTTCGACGACGCGCGTGTGTGGGCGGGGGACAAGATAGGACGCCATTTTCGCGGCAAGGTCGGGACCAGACGGAGCAACAGCCCCGGTTCTCAGGGGGTTTTGCGCCCAGGACCGTATGAATTTCATTTCGTCGAGGACCCTGGCACGAACGGCAGCAGCCTTGTCCAGTTTCTCGCGAAGACGCTCAACATGAATACTGTTGCGTTTCAGCATGTTACCTCACCGACCCCCAGAATCGGAATATAGAGCTGCCGGTAGGGAATTGCTATAGACAGGCGCACGGAATGCGTCGGTCAGGTGCCCAGGTTGTCGATAAAGTCCTTCACCTTGGAGAAAAACCCTGCGGATTCCGGGTGGTTTTCGCCCGAAGATTCTTTCTCGAATTCCGCAAGAAGTTCTCTCTGCCGGCGCGTCAGGTTTGTCGGTGTCTCGACCGTGACCTGAATGTACATGTCGCCATGCTGGCTGGACCGCATCACCGGCATGCCCTTGCCGCGCAGACGGAACTGCTTTCCGGTCTGCGTTCCTTCCGGAACCTTCACGCGGCTCGTGCTGCCCTGAACGGTCGGAACGTCGAACTGGCCGCCAAGGGTTGCGGTCGACATGGAGATCGGAACACGGCAGTAAAGGTCCGCCCCGTCGCGCTGGAACAGGTCATGCGGCTTGATGGAGAGGAAGATATAGAGATCGCCCGCGGGGCCGCCGCGCACGCCAGCTTCGCCTTCTCCGGCAAGGCGGATGCGGGTGCCGTCCTCGATGCCGGCGGGAATGTTTACCGACAGGGTCCGTTCCTGTGTTTTCCGGCCGGTGCCGCTGCAACTTTCGCAAGGGTCGGTGATCACCTGTCCCTTGCCCTGACATGTCGGACAGGTGCGTTCCAGCGTGAAGAAGCCCTGTGCCGCGCGCACCCGGCCGGAGCCGCCGCAGGTCCGGCAGGTCGTCGGGCTTGTACCCGGTTTGGCACCGGACCCGGAACAGGTGTCGCAGGTGACGCTGGTCGGCACCTCGATCTCGACCGTCTTTCCGGTAAAGGCATCTTCCAGGGTGATGTCCAGATTGTAGCGCAGGTCGGCGCCGCGTTCCCGGCCGCCGGACCGGCGGCCGCCTCCCATGCCGAAGAATTCTTCGAAGATATCGGACATGGTGGATGAGAAGTCGTGTGCACCGGCACCGCCGCCGCCGCCAAAACCGCCATTTTCAAAAGCTGCATGACCGAAGCGGTCATAAGCGGCACGTTTCTGACCGTCCTTCAGGGTGTCGTAGGCTTCGTTGACTTCCTTGAACCTGGCTTCGGCCTCGCCGTCACCGGGGTTCCTGTCGGGGTGATACTGCATTGCCATCTTGCGGTAAGCGCTCTTCAGCGCTTTTTCGTCCGCGTCGCGTGATACGCCCAGCACCTCATAGAAATCACGTTTGGACATCAAGATCTCTCGGTCTTGTTGTTGCGCCGATGGCTGCCAGGATCATTGCGGCGCCAATTACGGCGAAAGCGCCGGACACGAGCGTCCGAAATATCGGACAGACCTGCGACCGGCGCCAAAATTGAACAGCCAGCCGGAGCACCGGCTGGCTGCTGTTTCGTGGTTTAAGCGGACTTCTTGTCGTCTTCGTCTTTGACTTCTTCGAAATCCGCGTCGACAACGTCGTCTTCGGCTTCAGAGGCTGCTTCCTCGCTGCCTCCGTCTTCCGCCTCGGCGTCGGCCTGGGCTGCCTGATACATGGCCTCGCCCAACTTCATCGATGCTTCGGCGAGCGCCTGCGTCTTGGCCTTGATGTCTTCAAGGTCTTCGCCTTCAAGCGCGGACTTCAGGGCTGCAAGAGCGCTTTCGATCGCAGACTTGTCCTCTTCGGAAACCTTGTCGCCGTAATCCGAAAGCGACTTCTCGGTGGAGTGCACGAGAGACTCGCCCTGGTTCTTGGCTTCAACCAGTTCCTTGCGCTTCTTGTCTTCATCCGCGTGCGATTCAGCATCCTTGATCATCTGATCGATGTCGCTGTCGCTGAGACCACCGGAGGCCTGGATACGGATCTGCTGTTCCTTGCCGGTGCCCTTGTCCTTGGCGGACACGTTGACGATACCGTTGGCATCGATGTCGAAGGTGACCTCGATCTGCGGCACGCCGCGCGGCGCCGGGGGGAGACCGACCAGGTCGAACTGGCCGAGGACCTTGTTGTCCGCCGCCATTTCACGCTCACCCTGGAAGACCCGGATCGTCACTGCCGTCTGGTTGTCTTCAGCGGTAGAAAACACCTGGCTCTTCTTGGTCGGGATCGTCGTGTTGCGGTCGATCAGGCGGGTGAAGACACCACCAAGCGTCTCGATACCCAGCGACAGCGGGGTCACGTCGAGAAGCAGAACGTCCTTGACGTCGCCCTGCAGGACACCGGCCTGGATCGCTGCGCCCATGGCGACAACTTCATCCGGGTTCACACCCTTGTGCGGGTCCTTGCCGAAGAAGGTCTTCACGGTTTCCTGGATCTTCGGCATACGGGTCATGCCGCCGACCAGAACCACTTCGTCGATTTCACCGGCAGCAAGACCTGCGTCTTTCAGGGCCGCTTTCATCGGGGCAATGGTCCGTTTGACCAGATCTTCCACGAGCGACTCGAACTTTGCACGGGTCAGCTTGAGCGTCAGGTGTTTCGGACCCGATGCATCGGCCGTGATGAAGGGCAGGTTGATTTCAGTCTGGGACGAGGACGACAGTTCGATCTTGGCCTTTTCCGCAGCTTCCTTCAGACGCTGCAGAGCAAGCTTGTCGTTTTTCAGATCGATGCCCTGGTCCTTCTTGAATTCGGCCGCGAGATAGTCGACCAGAACCATGTCGAAGTCTTCACCACCGAGGAAGGTGTCGCCGTTGGTGGACTTCACTTCGAAGACACCGTCGCCGATTTCCAGGATGGAGACGTCGAACGTGCCACCACCAAGGTCGTAAACCGCGATGGTCTTGCCGTCGTTCTTTTCCAGACCGTAGGCAAGCGCTGCCGCAGTCGGCTCGTTGATGATGCGCAGAACCTCAAGACCGGCGATCTTGCCGGCATCCTTGGTGGCCTGACGCTGGGCGTCGTTGAAATACGCCGGAACGGTGATGACCGCCTGGGTCACCGTTTCACCGAGATAGCTCTCGGCCGTTTCCTTCATCTTCTGCAGGATGAAGGCGGAGACCTGCGACGGCGAATACTTGTCGCCGTTGGCTTCCACCCACGCGTCGCCGTTGTCGGCCTTGACGATTTCGAACGGGACGAGCTTCTTGTCCTTGTCAACCGTCGGGTCGTCATAGCGGCGCCCGATCAGGCGCTTGACAGCGAACAGCGTGTTTGTGGGATTTGTAACCGCCTGGCGCTTCGCGGGCTGGCCAACCAACCGCTCACCGTCGTCGGAGAACGCCACCATCGAAGGTGTGGTGCGCGCGCCTTCTGCGTTTTCGATAACTTTGGAATCCTTGCCGTCCATGACGGCGACGCACGAGTTGGTCGTGCCGAGGTCGATACCAATGACCTTTGCCATATGTGCCTCTCTTTCTAGCAAACCGGATAGACCCATGAAGGCGTCAGTCCGGCTCCTCTCACTTGGGTTCCGGGAGGTCCCGGACAATGCGCCAGAGCGAATGCTCGGGATTTGGCGCAAAGCTTGACCGCTATATAGGTGGATGAAACATTACCTGCAAGACATGTGAGCGATGACAATGCCCTGTGCTGGTGGATAAATCCGCCGGATGGTTACTTCGCGTGCCCAGATCGCAATCAGGCACCTCCATCCATGTGTTCCGTCCCGGTTTGCAATTGGTTCAGCCTTTCGCCCTAAGGTCGCGGTGAAGACCCTTACCGCTCCCGAGGAGGCCCCGTGCAAGACCCTGAGCTGTGGAAGCGCATAAGCGAATGTCATCCCGACGATGTGGAAGCCGATTTTCCGTTCTCAAAGCGCCTTGCGCGGGACAACCGCTGGACCCATGACTTTGCCCTGAACGTGATCAAAGAATATCAGCGCTTTGCTTATCTCTGCCGGCTGAAGTCCGGCATGGTGACGCCGAGCGACGAGGTTGACCAGGCCTGGCACCTGCACCTGACATATACGCGTCATTACTGGGGCGCATTCAAAGACGCGCTGGGTGGCGCTCTGCACCACATGCCGACCAAGGGTGGCGCCGGACAGGCTGCCCTCTTCCGGGAGGCCTATGAGAAATCCCTGGATCTCTACCGGACTGAATTCGGCTCAGAGCCGCCGGCCGATATCTGGCCGCCCGCCGACATCCGCTTCGGCAAGGCCCCCCACTTTCAGCGGATCAACACGCAGGATGTCTGGATCCTTCAAAAACCGGCCGCGCCGCGATGGGTTTTGCGAATTGCCCGGCAATTGAGATCCGTTCCCGCGCGTGCCTATGGTGCGCTTGTCTCCCTTATTGCGCTTCTGTTCGGCACCGGGCTCGCCTTTGCCCATGGCCAGCCGGCCGGCGACACTTTTCTCGAGAAGATGCGCAACATGGTCTGGCACTGGGCGAGCGAGCACACCGCATGGTTCGTGATCGCGATCGTCGTCCTCATCATCGCGATCCGGGCCATTCTCAACAAGGCATCGGGAAATGCGTCCGGCTGCGGCGCAGGCTGCGGTGCCGGAGATGGCGGCGGCGGTGGGTCCGGCTGCGGAGGCTGCGGCGACTGAGGAACTCCTGTATGAAGACAGCATGCAGGATATTCCGATCAATGGCCTGACCGGCCTTTCCTATCTCCCGGGTTATTTCGACCGCGAAGTGCAGCAAGATCTTCTTGAAGAGATCCGCGCGCTTGTCGCGGACGCCCCACTCTATCAGCCCGTGATGCCGAAGACGGGCAAACCGTTCTCGGTCCGGATGAGCAATTGCGGACCGCTTGGCTGGGTCTCGGATATCAACGGCTACCGCTATCAATCCACGCACCCGGACACCGGAGAAGCGTGGCCTGATATACCACCCGTTCTGATGTCACTTTGGCGCGATCTGGCGCCACAGGCGCCACTTCCCGAAGCCTGCCTGATCAATTTTTACGAGACGGGAGCAAAGATGGGGCTGCATCAGGACCGGGACGAAAAAACCTTCGACGCGCCGGTCGTATCGGTCTCTCTCGGCGACACGGCAACCTTCCGGGTCGGCGGGCTCAAGCGAAACGATCCGACCAGATCCTTCCGCCTGCAATCCGGCGACGTTGTGGTTCTGGGCGGCGATGCCCGCCTCGCCTTTCACGGCATCGACCGGGTTCTGAAAGGAACGTCCACGCTGTTGAAGAACGGCGGACGGATCAACCTGACCCTGAGGCGGGTGACGCGGCCGGCTTGACGACGCCTGCCCTGCATCCGGTTATCCGGCGGTTTACCGCTCAGATCGCGAGATAGGTCAGAACCAGCGCGCAGGCGGCAATCACCCAGAGGGCAACACGTCCGGAGCGTGTGTGCCGCGCTTCCGCCCGGCCGATGGCCTCTGCGGTCTGGGCGTCGAAACGCAATCCGTCACGGGTCATGTTTTCCAGGGCCTCGGACATGTGGCCGATCCGATCAGCAAAGATCGGCAGGTCGTTCGCGGCTCTTGTGAGCGCGGACACGACATCGCCGGCATCGCGCAGCTTGCCAACCGGTCCCAGATGTTCCTTGATCCAGTTGCCGACAACCGGCTCGGCCGTCCGCCACATGTCGAGATTCGGATTGAGCGAACGCGCCACCCCTTCGACCACGACCATGGTTTTCTGCAGCATGATCAACTGCGTCTGGGTGCGCATATCGAACAGCTCGGTCACCTCGAACAGCTGGGTCAAAAGCCGCGCCATGGAAATCTCGCTGGCGTCATGACCGTGAATGGGCTCGCCGATCGCCCGGATCGCCTGAGCGAACATGTCGACGTCCTGGTTTGACGGGACATAACCGGCCTCGAAATGCACCTCCGCAACGCGCCGGTAATCGCGCGTGATGAAGCCGAACAGGATCTCGGCCAGGAACCTGCGCTCGCGCTTGTTCAGCCGGCCGGTGATGCCGAAATCAACCGCGACCAGCGTGCCGTCTTCCTGAACGAACAGATTGCCCTGATGCATATCGGCATGAAAGAAGCCGTCGCGCAGGGTATGACGAAGGAAACTCTGGATCACGGCGGCACCCAGTGCCTCCAGGTCATGACCGTCCTCGATCAGGCCGTCGACATCCGACATCTTGCGGCCGTCGATCCATTCCATCGTCAGGACGCCCTTTGCCGTTTCCAGCCATTCCACGGAGGGAACGCGAAAACCCGGGTCGTTTGCCGTGTTTTCCGCCATTTCCGAAAGCGCCGCCGCTTCCAGGCGGAAGTCCATCTCGATGGCGACCGACTGGGCAAGCGTGTCGACCACAGCGACCGGACGCAGGCGGCGGGAGGGCGCGTGAAAGCGTTCGGCAAGACGCGCGACAAGATAGTAGCTTTCCAGATCTCGCTGGAACCGTCGCGAGACGCCGGGCCGCAACACCTTGACCGCAACCTTCTTCCGCGTGCCGTCGCTGCGTTGGATGACAGCGGGATGCACCTGCGCAATGGATGCGGCCGCAACGGCCTCGCCGAACTCGGCAAAAATCTCGTCAACCGGATGCCCGAGCTGTTCGGCAATCGCCGCCCTGGCGTCCTCGTGATCGAAGGCGGGCAACCGGTCCTGCAGCGCGGAGAGTTCGCGCGCAGCGTCCTTGCCGACGACATCGGCGCGTGTCGCCAGGAACTGGCCCAGTTTCACATAAGACGGGCCCAGCTTGTTGAGCGCATCCGACAGGCGAAGCTCGGCGCTCTTGTCCTTGACGGCACGCCGTTCAAGCAGGCGCGCAAGTGCGATACCCAGACGTGGTCCAGGCGGCAGGTCCGGCAGGGAGACCAGGCCGAAAACGCCCTCGCGCGCCATCACGAACCCGGCCCGCACGAGGCGGAAGAAAGGCATCACCGGCATAAGTCAGAATTTCCAGCCGTGATGCAGGGCCGCGATACCGCCTGAGTAGTTCCGGTATCCGACGCGCTCGAAACCGGCATCCCGGATCATGTCCGCAAACCTTTCCTGGCTTGGAAACTTTCGGATCGATTCAACAAGATACTGATAAGGGTCGGCATCGCCGGTCACCCATCTGCCGATCGGCGGGATCGCGTTGAAGGAGAAGGCGTCATAGACCTTGTCGAGACCCGGCACGTCGACCTCGGAGAACTCAAGGCAGAGGAACCGTCCGCCGCGTTTGAGAACCCGGCGGGCCTCGCGCAGCGCCCTGGGAATGTCCGGCACGTTGCGGATCCCGAACGCGATCGTGTAGGCATCGAAGCATTTGTCCGGAAAGGGGAGCTCTTCGGCATTGCCCTGAGAAAAGGTGATCAGGTCCTCAAGTCCCGCCTTTGCGGCCCGGTCCCGCCCGACGGACAACATGGAGTCGTTGATGTCGCAGACGACGGCAGTCACGGCCTCGTTCGACTTGCGCACGACGCGGGTGGCAATGTCACCCGTCCCTCCGGCCACGTCCAGCAGGCGCCAGCCTGACTGCGGCGTCTTCGGCGGTGCCAGATAGGACACCATTGCGTCTTTCCAGACCCTGTGAAATCCGCCGGACATCAGATCGTTCATCAGGTCGTAGCGTTCCGCCACCTTGTGAAAGACATCGTCGACCAACAGCTGCTTCTGCCCTTCGGCGACCTTGGAAAACCCGAAGCTGGTCGGCATGTCCTCCGGCGACCGGCCGGGGCCTCCCGCTTGCCTGTTAGCCTGTTGCGTCATGAATGCGCCTCCTGGCGGGTGCTGTCTCGAATTTGCTTCAAATCGCGCCGGACAATAGTACAAGCACTTAACAAGCGCTATCTTTCCCGGACACGAAAAGCCATTTGCCGCAGGGCTATAGCGCGCAACAGACGAAGACACCAGTGGGAGACATTCGCAAATGCCCGAATTGCCGGAGGTCGAAACGGTCAAACGGGGTCTGGCGCCAACCTTCGAAGGGGCTCAGATCGTGTCGGTCGACCAGAATCGACCGGATCTCAGATTTGCGTTTCCGGACGGGTTCGTGTCCCGCCTCACCGGGCAAACCGTCTCCGCGCTGTCCCGGCGCTCGAAATATCTGCTTGCGGATATCGACAGCGGCGACGTCCTGGTCATGCATCTTGGCATGTCAGGGTCGTTCCGGATTGAAAACGGTGTCCTGGACGAAACGCCCGGAGCCTTCGAACACGCGCGAAACAGGGATACCAAGCACGATCACGTGGTGTTTCACCTGGAAGGCCCGACCCGCGAGCGCGCGCGCATCATCTATAATGACCCGCGCAGATTTGGTTTCATGGATCTTGTTCCGCGCGAACACCTGGCCGACCACCCCCTGTTCCGGGATCTCGGGCTGGAGCCGCTCGGCAACGACCTGAGCGGCGATGCGCTGGCACGGCTGTTCAAGTACCGGAAGACACCGTTGAAGGCCGCCCTTCTCAATCAGAAACTCATTGCAGGCCTCGGCAACATATATGTGTGTGAGGCGCTGTGGCGCAGCGGGCTGAGCCCGCTCCGGCCCGCCGGATCGCTTGTGACAAAAACCGGCAAACCCACTAAAAAGGCAAACCTTCTTGCGGCCAACATCCGGGAAACGCTGCACGACGCCATCAAGGCAGGCGGCTCTTCCCTGCGCGATCATGCCCGGACCGACGGGACGCTCGGGTATTTCCAGCACTCCTTTGCCGTTTACGGCCGCGAGGGGGAGCCCTGCCGGACCAACGGCTGCAGGGGCACCGTCAGCCGTATCGTCCAGTCCAACCGCTCGACGTTCCACTGCCCGTCCTGCCAGACCTGACCAGCGCAAACGCGCGCGCAACCTTCCACCTTTTGCCAACCTTGCCAGACCGGCCCCGGGTCGGTTAGGCATGTCGCGTAACACTGACAGGTGCTGGCACTGGGAGCAGGCGAAATGGGATACAAGAACATCCGTGTCGAAAAACGTGGCAAGGTCGGCCTTATCACGCTCGACAGGCCGAAAGCCTTGAATGCGCTGAATTCGGAACTGATTGCCGAACTTGGTACCGCACTCGACGGCTTCGATGAGGACGAACGCATCGGCTGCGTTGTCGTTACCGGCTCGGAAAAAGCCTTTGCCGCCGGCGCCGATATCAAGGAAATGCTGCCGCACGACTTCTCGTCCGCCTATCAGACAGACCTGATCACGCCGTTCGACCGGGTGTCGCGGAACCGCAAACCGATCATCGCCGCCGTTGCCGGATATGCACTTGGCGGGGGATGCGAACTGGCGATGCTGTGCGATTTCATCATTGCGGCCGATACAGCAAAGTTTGGCCAGCCCGAGATTACGCTGGGTGTGATCCCCGGTGCCGGCGGCACACAGCGGCTGACGCGCTTCGTCGGCAAGTCGAAGGCCATGGAAATGGTGCTGACGGGACGCATGATGGACGCCGAGGAAGCTGAACGCAGCGGCCTCGTCAGCCGGATCGTTCCGGCAGATGACCTCCTGGAGGAGGCGCTGAAGGTGGCCGAGAAAATCGCCGAGTTTTCTCTGCCCGTCGTCATGATGGCAAAGGAAAGCGTCGACCGGGCCTACGAAACAACGCTTTCGGAAGGCGTCCGCTTCGAACGCCGTGTCTTCCAGGCGATGTTTGCACTTGAGGATCAGAAAGAGGGAATGACCGCGTTTTCGGAGAAGCGCGCGCCCCAGTTCCGCAACAAATAATCTTGGCAGTTGCCTGGATAAAGCCGTTGACGGCGGCTCAAAGCGCGATTATAAGCAGCGCCCAATCGGTGGCGGTCTTCCGCCGCCTTTGTTTTTTGATCGGGTCTTAACGCCGATGCGCTTGGATCCCGATCGCCACCGGACACTAGTCCCAATTACCGATCAGGATTGAGCCCATGGCCAACACACCATCGGCCAAGAAGGCGGCCCGCAAGATTGCCCGCCGGACGGCCACGAACAAAGCACGCCGCAGCCGTGTGCGCACCTACCTGCGCCAGGTTGAAGAAGCAATCGCTTCCGGCGACCAGGCAGCGGCAAGCGAAGCCTTCAAGGCAGCCCAGCCGGAAATCATGCGCGCCGCATCCAAGGGCGTCATGCACGCCAATACGGCGTCCCGGAAGGTTTCCAGGCTCAACGCTCGCATCAAGGCACTCAGCGCCTGAATCGCAGCGTCATCAGAGCGTTAAAAAGACCCGGCAGCGATGCCGGGTTTTTTTTAGCCATGCAATTTTGTGGATGACTTCTTTTTGCATTTTTCGCGTTCCCTATCGTGAATTTTACCAGCCAACACGCTGACATAAAAATTTGTTTTTAATCAATATGTTACAGACATGTAGGAATCAGAAAACTCAATCGAACCGGATTCGATACGAGTCAATAGATCCTATTTGAAAATTTTTTTGAAATGGCGGTTTTTGGATTGTGACAGTGCGCTCAAGGGCAAAAAGTTATTGCCGCAAAAAGCATTTGCCGCTTCACCCACAACAGGCAAAAAATCTCTGACGTTGGGGCAAAATCGAGGCTTTTCCGGAAATCGTCAAAAGTCGCTGTTGCCCCCTCTGAATCCGTCTGTATATTAGGGACACGGCTGGCGACGAAGACCAGCATTGAACGTAAAAACGGTGCTTGGAACGAACATGAATAAGTCTAAACGATGTATAGCTGAGCACGCGGTTTCCAGATCGTGGATTGGATACATGTATGTATTCGATTCACAGGGTTCTTAGTTCATTTCCGAACTGACTCTCAACTTCGACATTGTTGGCAATACTTTAAGTCGATAGCACTTTGCTATCGGAGGGGGCATCTTTGCAAAGCGTGGGTGGTTACGCTGGAAACGTAACGTCGCAAGAGGCGTTTGACGCACTCTCCGGGCATGCTGATGCAGTACTCGTTGACGTGCGCACGCAGGCCGAATGGTCCTTTGTCGGCGTGCCGGATCTCCGCCCGATCGAGAAGGAAGCGATGCTGGTGGAGTGGCAGAGCTTTCCCTCTTCCGGGCCGAATCCCGGGTTCGCAAATGCAGTCGCGAACCACCTTTCGAAAAAAGGGCTTGACCTGAACGCCCCAATCTATTTCTTGTGCCGCTCCGGTGCCCGGAGCCAGGCGGCAGCAATAGCCCTGACCCAAGCCGGGTACACACAGTGTTTCAACATCTCTGACGGGTTTGAAGGGCCGCTGGACGCGGATCGTCATCGCGGCACACAGTCCGGCTGGAAGGCCGCCGGGTTGCCCTGGATTCAGAGTTAGTTTCCCTTCGATATGACGGGAAGCGGCGGCAGGCGTGAAACTGCCGCCAACGAAATAACCGTCCCAAAAGGGACAAAATAAGGCTGCAAAAGCAGCAAGGCGTCGAAGATCGGCTGTGGCGGACCGGTCTTCATGAAACAGGAGGCAAATGATATGCAGGTTCAGGAGGCCGGTGGCTCCGAACATTGGAAGCGGGTAAAGAAACAGCTTCGCGCCGAATTGGGCGATGACGTTTTTACCAGCTGGTTTGCACGCGTGGACCTTGAGGAACACCAGGACGGCACGGTGCGGCTGTCTGTTCCGACCCGGTTCCTGAAGCAATGGATTCAAAACAACTACAATGACCAGCTTATGGGTCTTTGGCAGCGTGAATGCGACAACGTTCATCGCATTGAGCTGACGGTGCGGGGCGCGATCCGCCCCCGGCAGACCCCGGTTGCACAGCCAGGCCTGGCGGCTCCGAGCGGTGTCAAAGCCATCAGTGCCGACGGCCGGGCAGACACGCTCGGCGACGCGTCGCAGGTGACGCGCGCTCAAGCGGCGACAGCGGCGCTTGGACGCGGCGACACCAGTGCCGACAGTGCGCGCGACGTGCTGCAGGGCGCTGCGCTTGACCCGAAATACACGTTCGAAACATTTGTCGAGGGCGAGTCGAACAATCTGGCTCTCGCGGCGGCACGGCAGGTCGCCGCCGGCGGCACCGTCACGTTCAACCCGCTTTATCTTCATGCGTCAGTCGGGCTTGGCAAAACCCACCTGATGCAGGCGGTCGCCGCCAAGGCGCGGGCGAACGGACACAAGGTGCTTTACCTCACGGCCGAACACTTCATGTACAAGTTCGTGGCGGCGCTGAAATCCCAGTCGGCACTGGCCTTCAAGGACACGTTGCGCACGATCGACCTGCTGCTGATCGACGACATGCAGTTCCTGCACGGAAAGCAGGTCCAGCAGGAGTTCTGCCATACTCTCAATGCGCTCATTGACGGCGCCCGGCAGGTCATCGTGGCTGCCGACCGTGCACCTTCCGAGCTCGACACCCTAGACGACCGCGTGCGGTCCCGCCTCTCGGGCGGCCTGGTTGTCGGCATACAGGAGCCGGATTTCACGCTTCGCCGCAACATCCTGCTTTCCCGCGTCGAGACAGCGCAAAAATCCTATCCGCAATTCGCCGTGCCCGACAGCGTTCTGGACTATGTCGCCCGCCACGTTGCGTCCTCCGGCCGGGACCTTGAAGGCGCGCTCAACCGCCTGATCGCGCATAACCAGCTGACCAATCAGCCGATCACGCAGGAAATGGCTGAAATGACCCTGCGCGACCTGGTGCGGTCCAGCGAACCGCGCCGCGTCAAGATCGAGGACATCCAGCGCGTCGTCTCCAAGCATTACAACGTTACCAAGGCAGATCTCCTGTCCGCCCGCCGCACCCGGACGATCGTGCGTCCGCGGCAGATCGCCATGTATCTGGCAAAGGTGATGACCCCCCGGTCGCTGCCCGAAATCGGACGCCGGTTCGGAAACAGGGACCACACAACGGTGCTTCACGCGGTGCGCAAGATCGAGGAACTGGCGCGGGCGGACTATGCCCTGGCCCAGGAGCTCGAGCTGCTGAAACGCATGCTGGACGCCTGACCGCATCACTGCACGATTTTCAGTCGAAATCGGGGGCGTTCCGCGTGGACGCCCCCTTGCTTTTGACGACGGTTAAGGGCAGTGTCTTCCCCCCGCTCCCGGTGGGAGCGCACATGTCCAGATTGGTCGGGCGAATTGGCCCGACATTTCACGAGCACGGAAGAAGCGTATGAAAGCGACCCTCGAGCGGACCGATCTCCTCAAGTCCCTGACGCACGTTCACCGGGTGGTCGAGCGGCGTAACACCATTCCCATCCTGTCCAACGTCCTCCTGCGCGCCGACGGAAACGCGATCAATCTCAAGGCGACCGACCTGGATCTCGAGATTGTCGAATCCGTACCGGCCATGGTTGAAATGCCCGGCGCGACGACTGTTCCCGCTCACATGTTCTACGACATCGTCCGCAAGCTGCCGGAGGGGTCGCAGGTTGTCCTTGAGACCACGGGCGACAACGCGACGCTGGAAATACGGGCGGGCCGTTCGAAATTCACGCTGCAGATGCTGCCGGAGACCGATTTCCCGGACCTGACCGCCGGCGACTTCAGCCACGGCTTCGCGCTCGGTGCGGCCGATATCCGCAAGCTGATCGACACCACGCAATTCGCGATCTCGACCGAGGAAACCCGGTATTATCTCAACGGGATCTACCTGCACACCGTCGATGCCGCAAACGGCCAGCAGTTTCGCGCCGTGGCGACAGACGGGCACCGTCTGGCGCAGGCCGAAGTCATCGCTCCGCAGGGCGCTTCCGGGATGCCCGGGATCATCGTGCCGCGGAAGACGGTCGGCGAAATGCAGAAACTGCTGGAAGACCCGGAAGCGAACGTTCAGATCGAACTGTCGGAAACCAAGATCCGGATCACCACCGGGTCCATTATCCTCACGTCGAAGCTGATCGACGGCACGTTTCCGGACTACGGGCGGGTCATTCCGCAGAACAACGACAAGGAAATGCGGGTCGACCGGGACGAGTTCAAGGAGGCGGTCGATCGTGTTTCGACGATTTCCTCCGAGCGCGGGCGCGCAGTCAAACTGTCGCTCGACGAAGGCCGGATGGTCCTGACCGTCAACAACCCGGATTCGGGCAGCGCAACCGAGGAACTGGCGGTCGAATACGACGCAGAGCCGCTCGAAATCGGCTTCAATTCCCGCTACCTGCTCGACATCGCAAATCAGCTTGGCAGCGACACAGCCCTGTTCCGCCTTGCCGATTCAGGTTCGCCGACACTGATCCAGGACAATACGGTCGAAGACTGCCTGTTCGTCCTCATGCCAATGCGTGTCTGATCCCGGGAACGGAAGCGGAAGCTGAACGATGAGCGCATTCAGGACGGCGAGAGTGACACGCCTGTCCCTGACCGACTTCCGCAACCATGAAAGACTGTCGCTTGATGTCGCCTCGACCATGGTTGCGCTTGTCGGTGCCAACGGGGCCGGCAAAACCAACGTGCTGGAAGCCGTCTCCTTTCTGACAGCAGGCCGCGGCCTGCGCCGCGCAACGCTCGCGGACATTGCCCGGACCCCGGGTCCGGGCAGTTGGAGCGTTGTCGCGACAGTTGAACTCGACGGACTGGAAACGAAGCTTGGCACAGGACTTGTCGAAGGCGCGAGCGGACGGAAGGTCCGCATTGACGGCGAGGATGTGCGCGGCTCGGAGACGCTGCTGGACTATGTGCGCGTGCTCTGGCTGGTGCCCGCCATGGACGGCCTTTTCACCGGCCCGGGCTCGGACCGGCGCCGGTTCCTCGACCGGCTGACGCTGTCGGTCGACCCCGGCCACGGGCGCCGGGTCAGCAACTTTGAAACGGCCTTGCGCCAGAGGAACAAGCTCCTGGAACAGGGGGGGACGGAGACTTTCCTCACGGCCCTGGAACAGCAGGTCGCGGAGCTGGGCACGGCCGTCTCCATCGCCCGCCAGGAAACGGTTGATCTTCTGGCCCAGACGGTTGCCGAGCAGAAAACGCAGAGCCAACCGTTTCCGCACGCTTCGCTTGACCTGGACGGGGCGTTCGAGCGCGACACGGCCGGAATGAACGCGGCGGACCGTGAAGAGCATTACCGCGCTTTGCTGGCAAACGGGCGGGCAAGAGACCGCGCGGCCGGACGCACGCTCAACGGCCCGCATCTCAGCGACCTCAAGGTCCGTCATGCGGCCAAGGACATGCCCGCCGCGCTCGCCTCCACGGGAGAACAGAAGGCACTCCTGATCGGGCTGATCCTCGCCCATTGCGAACTCACCGCAAAGGTCAGCGGCATGACGCCCCTTCTGCTCCTTGACGAGGTCGCCGCGCATCTCGATCCGGACAGGCGGGCGGCCCTCTTTTCCAAGCTCGTCCTGCTGGGCGGGCAGGTCTTCATGACGGGCACCGACCAGTCCCTCTTCGAAGCCCTGCCGGCGGAGGCCCAGATCCTTGAAATCGGCAGTGGCGAAGCCCGGCAGATCACACCTGCTCCAACCTCATAAAACCGCCTGAATCTTGTGGTTTTCCACCATAATCGTTTCGCTGGCTTCACCATGGGCCGCGTGCGGTTGAACACCCCGGGGAACCCCGTATAACGGGGTGATAACAGACAAACCGATTGGTGATTGATTCGCATGAGCGACACGTCCACGTCAGAGCCTATTCCGACCCCTGAAACCGACAACGGTGCCGAATATGGAGCGGACTCCATCAAGGTCCTCAAGGGGCTTGATGCAGTGCGCAAGCGCCCGGGCATGTATATCGGCGACACGGATGACGGATCCGGCCTGCACCACATGGTCTACGAGGTGGTCGACAACGCCATCGACGAAGCGCTGGCCGGGCATGCCGACCACGTGACGGTGACGCTCAACCCGGACGGTTCCGTGACCGTGTCCGACAACGGCCGCGGCATCCCGACCGACCTTCACCCCGAAGAGGGCGTGTCAGCAGCCGAGGTCATCATGACCCAGTTGCACGCGGGCGGGAAGTTCGACCAGAATTCCTACAAGGTTTCCGGCGGTCTGCACGGTGTCGGCGTTTCGGTGGTGAACGCGCTCTCGACCCGGCTCGATCTCAGGATCTGGCGCGACGACAAAGAACATTTCATGAGTTTCGCCCATGGCGAGGCACAGGGATCGCTTGCAGTGGTCGGACCGGCCAACGGCAAGAAGGGGACGGAAGTCACGTTCCTGCCTTCGCCCGAAACCTTCAGCAAGACGGAATTCGATTTCAACACGCTTGAGCACCGCCTGCGCGAACTGGCGTTTCTGAACTCCGGTGCGCGCATCATCCTGACGGACAAGCGCGGCGTTGAAGATGTTGTCGAGGAACTCTTTTACGAGGGCGGTCTCGAGGCTTTCGTGCGCTATCTCGACCGGGCCAAGCACCCGCTGATCGAAGACCCGATCACGATGAAGGCCGAGAAGGACGGCATCACCGTGGAAGCGGCCATGTGGTGGAACGACAGCTACCATGAGCAGGTTCTGTGTTTTACCAACAACATTCCGCAGCGCGATGGCGGCACGCACCTTGCCGGGTTTCGCGCAGCCTTGACGCGCCAGGTGACCGGCTATGCGGAAGCGACCGGCCTGATGAAAAAGGAAAAGGTCTCGCTGTCCGGCGACGACTGCCGCGAAGGCCTGACCTGCGTCCTCTCCGTGAAGGTGCCCGATCCCAAATTCTCCTCGCAGACCAAGGACAAGCTGGTTTCCTCGGAGGTCCGGCCCGTTGTGGAGAACCTGATCGCGCAGACGCTCAATGACTGGCTGGAAGAAAACCCGGCTCCGGCCAAGGCGATTGTCTCCAAGGTCGTCGAGGCGGCCTCGGCACGCGAGGCGGCCCGCAAGGCGCGCGAACTGACGCGGCGCAAGGGAGCGCTCGACGTTGCTTCCCTGCCCGGCAAACTCGCGGACTGCCAGGAACGGGATGCGTCCAAGGCCGAACTCTTCCTGGTGGAGGGTGACTCGGCGGGCGGCTCGGCCAAGCAGGGCCGGCACAGGGAAAACCAGGCAGTGCTGCCGCTGCGCGGCAAGATCCTCAACGTGGAACGCGCCCGCTTCGACAAGATGCTTTCCTCCAACGAAATCGGCACGCTGATCACCGCGCTCGGCACCGGGATCGGCAAGGAAGAGTTCAATATCGAGAAGCTTCGCTACCACAAGATCATCATCATGACCGATGCGGATGTCGACGGCGCCCACATCCGGACGCTGCTGCTGACCTTCTTCTTCCGGCAGATGCCCGAACTCATCGACAACGGCTATGTCTATATCGCGCAGCCGCCGCTCTACAAGGTGAAGCGCGGCCAGTCCGAGCAATACCTCAAGGATCAGCCCGCCCTGGAAGACTACCTGATCGCGCAGGGCCTCGACGAGGCATCGCTCACGCTTGCAAACGGTGAGGTCCGCACGGGGCAGGATCTTCACAACGTCGTTGAAGGCGCGCGCAAGATCGCCGAAATCTTCGACGGCCTGCATTCACGCTATAATCGCGATGTCGTCGAGCAGGCCGCTATCGCGGGTGCGTTGAATACCGAAATCCTGAACGACCGTGCCAAGGCCGAAGAGGCTGCCGCCTATATCGCCCGCCGCATGGACATCCTTGCCGATGAATTCGAACGCGGCTGGACAGGCGTTGCCCAGGACGACGGCAGCCTGGTCTTCCGGCGCACGGTGCGCGGTGTCGAGGAAGCCGCGACGATCGACGCGGCTTTGCTCGACAGCGCCGATGCACGCAGGCTCGCCGCCTATGCGGACCATCTCAACGAGGTTTACGGCAAGGCGGCGGTGCTGCGCCGCAAGGACGTGCCGACCGAGATCCGCGGCCCCAGGGCCCTGCTCGATCATGTCTACAGCTTCGGCCAGAAGGGCATTTCGCTGCAGCGCTACAAGGGTCTGGGAGAAATGAACCCGGAACAGCTCTGGGAAACGACACTCGACCCGAATGTCCGCTCCCTGCTTCAGGTGAAAATCAAGGAGGCGGACGACGCCGACGACATCTTCACCAAGCTTATGGGCGACGAAGTGGAGCCGCGCCGGGAATTCATCCAGGACAACGCGCTGAGCGTGGCGAACCTGGATATCTGATCCTTGTCGGGAAGCGCATAAAGTTTCGCCGCGCGCGTAAAATTTCGCGAGGCGGCGAAGCGGTTTCCATCTGAATTCATAAATTAAAATAACTCAGGCGGAAACAAACACCCTGCCTAAATTGCCGCGGCATGAGTTTCCCCTCGACAAGGATCGAGATTTCGGATTTCCAATCGATCCGGAAATCGGGCTCCTGCCAATGCACGCTGTTCGCTGAACAAGCGCCGGGTTCGGCCCGAAGCGGGCCTTGAACCCTCCGTCAACGGACACCCGTTTGCGCCGCATTCCGATCTTTGAGAGCAACTTTGCCTAGTCTTGAAAGCCCTTGGGTCTTGCAAACGCCTGTCGTTTGGCCATATTTCGCGTTCACTAAGAGATGCTTGTTGTGCAGCTGATTCAATCGCTGACATCCCGGGATGAACAGGAAACGGTTTTTGGTCCGATTGACGGTGACAAAGAAGCTGGTCTGGCGAAGGTTCCTGACGGGCGTTGTTTGCATGTGCTTGTGTGTCTGGACCACTGTTCCGTCCGCGTCTCATACGCCGAAGATCCTGGAAACCGTCCAGGAACATCTCCAGTTGATTGAAGACCACGGCCATTCCCACGGGTTCGAAATCGATCTGCTTTGGGCCATGCACGGCCATCAGCACGACCTTGCGGACCATGACCACAACACTGCCGTGCTGGTGAAGTCCGGCCCGAAATCACCGCATGTGTTTGATACCTCGTCCTGGCGGCTGCCTGTCAGCGACGCGAAATCCGCGCTCACATCCCCGCCGAAACGTCCTCCAAGGGGCTAACAGATCGCCCGGTTCGGGCTCGCCAGAAATCTGTTACTCACTTGGAAGGACCTAATGAAGTCTTGTTCAATCACGGGGCACACCAGGCTGTCGCACGCCTTTGCTGTCGCCCTTTCACTCCTGCTTCTGTGTTTTGCCGCAGGCATCCAGACAGCTGCCGCGCATGATGTAACCCCGGGCGACGCGGGCTACATCCAGGAGATCTGGGGTGTTCACATCATCCCGTTCATCTATCTCGGGGCCAAGCACATGGTCACCGGATATGACCACATTCTGTTCCTGTTGGGGGTCGTCTTCTTTCTCTACAAGATGAAGGATGTGGCCATTTATGTGAGCCTTTTTGCACTCGGCCATTCAATCACCATGCTGCTCGGCGTGTGGTATGGCTGGGGCATCAACGCCTACATCATTGATGCAATCATCGGCCTGTCAGTGGTCTACAAGGCGCTCGACAACCTCGGCGCCTTCCAGACATGGCTGGGTTTCCAGCCGAACACCAAGGCCGCAACGTTCATCTTCGGATTGTTCCACGGGACAGGCCTAGCCTCCAAGATTCTGGAATACAAGATCTCGCCGGATGGCCTCCTGGCCAATCTGCTCGCCTTCAACGTCGGCGTTGAGGTTGGACAGCTTCTCGCCCTGTTCGTGATCCTCATTGTCATGGGATACTGGCGTAAAAGCCCAAACTTCATGCATCAGGCCAAGATCGCGAATATCATCATGGTTTTCCTCGGCGTGCTGCTGACCTATCAGCAGATCGCCGGTTACATCGCCAGCACGGCATGATTGGAGAGAGCAATGTACAACGCACCCCAACCCAAACTCGAAGACCTGCCGAGCAACCGGCAGCTCCGCCGCATGTCGATCATTGCCGCCATCGGTGCCACTGCGATTGGCGTCATGGTCTACCTCCCTGCTGAATATGGCATCGACCCGACGGGCGTCGGCAATATTCTCGGTCTCACCGAAATGGGTGAGATCAAGCAACAACTGGCGGACGAAGCGGCCGAAGACGAAAAGCTGCATGGCGCGGAAGGTTCGTCGTCGCTCATTGACGATGTCTTTGGCCTGTTCGTCTCGACAGCACACGCGCAAGGGGCGTGGACCGACGAGGTGACCTTCACGCTTGAACCCGGTGCCTACACCGAAATCAAGGCCACCATGGAGAAAGGCGCGACGCTGACCTACGCATGGACGGCCGAAGGCGGACGGATCAACTTTGATCTGCACGCCCATGCAGGCGGCGAGAATGTCACCTACGAAAAAGGCCGCGGCCAGACCTCCGGCGAAGGCAGCTTCGAGACACCCTTCGCAGGGGACCATGGCTGGTTCTGGCGGAACCGCGACAAGACAGCAGTCTCGGTGACGCTGAAGCTGCGCGGCGACTACAGCGGCATCGTTCGTAGCGACTAGGGACAATGCCACGCGCCTGTTTCGGCGGATGCGTGGCACATCCCTGATTTGTTCGAATGTGTTGAGGCCGTCAGGCCGCCTGCCGTAACGCCCCGCAGCGGTGCACTTCCAGGCTGACATGCACGATGCCAAGGTTGTCCGGGATCAGAGCCTTGTAATGGCTCGGGCTCTGGGGATTGTCACTGACAATCACGATCTCGGCGGCATACTGGCTTTGCCCGATTGACCAAACGTGAATATCAGCGATCCGGTCGCTGTCATCGGCGAGCAGGGATTTGCGCAGTTTCTCGACCTTCGGTTCCTCCGCCTGCCAGTCCAGCAGCACCTTCGCCGACATGCGCAGCAGCCCCAGGGACCAGTGAGCCACCAGTGCAGCCCCGATGATACCCATGATCGGGTCCAGCCATGCGGCACCGGCATATTTGCCCGCCAGCAATGCGATGATCGCGAGCAAGGATGTCAGCGCGTCGGCGAGGACATGAAGGTAAGCAGCCCTCAGATTATGATCCTTGTGGAGTTCAGAGGCCGTCTCATCTTCATCGTGATGATGGTGGTGGTGGTCATGCCCATGGTGGTGATGGTCGTGATGATGCCCATGCCCGTGTCCGTGTCCGTGATCGTGATCGTGATGATGATGAGGCGTAGAAGCTAGGAGCCAGGCGCTCGCGCCGTTTACGGCAAGACCCAGCACAGCCACGAGGATCGCCTGGTCGAAGCTGATCGCGACCGGATTGAAAAGGCGTTCACCGCTTTCCACTGCCATCACGACAGCAAACCCGCCAAGGAGTATGGCGCTTGCAAACGCCGCCAGGCTGTTGACCTTCCCTGTTCCGAACGAGAACCGCCGGTCACTTGCATGCCGCCGGGCATAAACATAAGCGGCGACGCTGATCCCCAGGGCAGCGGCATGGCTTGCCATGTGAAGACCGTCTGCCAGCAACGCCATGGAGCCGTAGTAAAGCCCGGCAATAATCTCCACGACCATGAAGACGGCTGTCACAAGCACGATGATCAGCGTCCGCCGTTCACCCGGGCGCGCCTTGTCCTGCCCGAAAACATGGTCGTGGGTCCAGGACGACATGTCGTGTTTGTGCATTTGAGATTTCTCCCGTGATTCGTTCGAACAAGGCTATGACGACGCCAATCCCACGCCACTTCAGGCGATCTGGAGATCCCTAGCACAAAAGCGGGAAACCTGCCCTTCTGAACGAAGTACGAAGCCGACATCCGCATGCACCGCACCCAATGCCCGCTCCCTGCCCACCCTGTGAATTCGATGCCTTGCACGACCGGCCCTTTTCCGCGCTGGCGAGACGTTTTGCGCGCCGGTGTGTTGCTCACCTCAAGGGTGGACCAACGATGCCGGAGCGTAAAACGGCCGGACCAAACGAGCGAGGCAACATCTTCTTGGATTTCGCGTGGCTTACTGATCCGCGTATTGAAAAAGCGCCTGAAGCGACCGGTCCCCGATTTTGCCGTCAATTTTACCCTGATAGGTTCCGGCCGCTTTCAGCCGGCGTTGAACCGCCTTGTTGAAAGAAAGCGGGTAGTCTGCCGACCTGGTCAGAAACCAGTATTCCGCCTCTATCCTGCCACCGGACCTGAGCGCCTTCATGAGCCAATCGACGGCGATCTCTTTCTGCTCGCTCTTGAAAGTGCCGTTCAGGTATTGAAGGGCCAGTTCCCGCATCGCGATCACGTCGTCTGCCGCTGCGGCCTGTTCAAGCAACTGCCGGGCCCGCTCGGTGTCTTTGTCTCCACCGCGCCCTTCAAGATACATCCATGCGAGATTGGTTGCCGCGATACCGGAATCGTCCGAATTCAGCGCGCGCAGGTACCAGAAACGGGCCTTGTCATCATTCCGGTCAACGCCTTCGCCCCTGTCATAGGCCCCGGCGACGTAAAACGCCGCCTCCGGATTTCCGGCCTCGGCCGCCTTTTGAAACCACTGGAAGGCCTTGATCTCATCATAGTCGACGAGATTTCCTTCGGTATACAAATGTGCAAGGTGGTTCATGGCTTCGGCATTGCCCCGGCTGGCGGACTTGTTGAGTAACCGCAGCGATTCTTCCGGCTGCCATTCAACGCCCTTGCCGAGTTCATAGGCAACGGCCAGCTCGATCATGGCATTCGTGTTGTTGAGTTCCGCGGATTGCCTGTATTGGCGTGCAGCCTCGGGTTCATTGCCGGCGCGATCGAGAACCTTGCCGTAGAGCAATCGGAGCAAGGCAGAGTTTGGAAAAAGCGCCACCGCGTCATAGCAGGCCTGCTCCGCGCCATCGGGCACACCAAGCCCCAGGTCAGTGTCTTCAACGATCAGGCACGCTTTGACCGATGACGACCTTGACTGGAGGGCCTTGGCATCCTGGTTGTCTGAAACGGAGGGATGCCTGTGACCAAGGGTCCTGTTCAGGAGTTCCAGAGCAGCTTTCGCGAACTGGCCGTTCGGATAGCGTTCCAGGTAGAGGCGGACTTCGTCCGGATTGTCGCCGTATCTGACGGCTTCCCAAAGGGCTTGTTCGCTCGACGCAAGTTCCACCGGGCCCCGATCGGCCGGCCTGAAGGTGAAATCCACGACCAAAGACGAGTTTTCCCAGGGGATTTGCGCGCCTTCGGTGGTTTCAATCACATCTGTCCTGACCCGCCTCAGCATGCGAGCAACATCCAGATTGGGTGTGGAGATATGGTTCAGTAGCGCCTTGGTGAAAGGGCTGTTTCCGTCCGTCCCGTCAAGCGCGACATTTCCGGGCTCCGTCGCATAGGCGATCAAGGTTCCAGGTCCGGAATCAACCCGGGCGAGGCCTTGTCCGACCTCAACCGATCTCGTGCCCATCGAGCGGGCGAGACCTGCCGTGAACGGGTTGTTGCGGCAGGCGTCGAGCAGAATGATCCTGGTTTTTGCCGAACCTTCCATCTGTTTCAAAAGCGACTTGACGGCGATCAGTTCAACATTGATGTCGCTCTCTTCCTGGAGATTGGCATCCGCCGGCACCAGATAGTTTTCGCCGGCCACCTGAATACCGTGTCCGGCATAGAAGAACAGCGCAACATCAGCCCCTTCAAGAGACCTGGAAAATGTCCGGATCGCTTCCTGAAATCCGGAACGCTGCAGGTTTTCCTCCAGATGAACTTCAAAATCGAGATTTCGCAGGGCTTCGCCCAGTTTCCGGGCGTCATTGACCGGATTTTCCAGCGCTCCCGCCCAGGTATACGCCCCGTTCCCGACGATCAGAGCAACACGCTTTTCGGCATGCGCGGAAATTGTGAAAAGCAGGAATATGAAAAAAAAGCACAGGGATCGTAACGCGTTGCCGCTCCTGAAAAACACTCGACCACTCCTTCGGAAAGGCTTCGTTGATAATTTCTACAAACAAGTGCGCTGGCGAAATCAAGTTCTCGAGCGCTGCTGCCACAGCAAGCCGGAGGGCCAGCGTTACGATTTAAGCTTCTTTACTTTAGGGAAGCAAGATTGCGGCTGGTCCCGCTGATCGGACAGGACCGGTGTGCGGGCCTCCGTTCCCGGCGCGCTCACTCCGTCCGGGCAGCACCGGCATAAGACCGGCTCAGTCTGCGCCGCGTTTTTTCAGACAAATCGAAGACAAGAAGCAGCATACCCGCGGCGATGCCAGTCAGGTGCGCTCCAACATGAGGTGGCCACTCAAGACCGCTGGAAAAGACAGAGCCAAACAAAGCCTCATATCCGGTCTTTGCGGCCAGGAGAAAGAGGCCTAAAAGCCATAGCCGGCTGCGTGTTTCGCGCCACATCGCAATCATCGTGACCACGAAGAGGGCATTCAGGATTGCCGACAGGCCGCAATAGAACTGCGTCTTGGGATCCCCAAAAAACAGGGCGCAAGAAATCAGGCCCGCGGAAAAAACGAAGCATCCCCAGAACAGCCTGCACGCACCACCGTGCGGAGACGTCTCATAGAGCAACCCAAGCGCGATCAGGGCCCCGGCATTCATGACCAGATGCTGGTGGTCGAGGTGAGCGAAGTGGCCCGTCGCCAAACGCCAGAATTCTCCGTTTGCTATGAGCTCCCGATCATAGATGAAGGCCTCGGGTTGTCCGCCGAACACGGCGAAGAGCACCAGGCTTGCCGCAGCCAGGGCGACGGAAACCCATGGCAGCCGTGAGCCGCCATGGGTGAAAGAGGGAAGAATGCCGGTCATCATGCAGCCCGGCGGCGCATCTTGAGACCGAAGGTCAACGCAGACAGTGCCAGCAACAGCCCCAGGATACCCAGCGATCCGGAGCCACCGCCACCCGAATGGCTTGGCTGGTTCCCCTTGAACATCGGCTTGTTCGTGTCCACGCGGGTCGATTTTACCGGTTTCGCCTTCCGTTGCTGCCGGGCAGCCTGTTCAGTGGCAAGACGCTTTTTGTTGGTCTGGTCAATCGCAAGTTCTTCAAACCGCGCCTCCTCGACGATCAGCATCGAGGTGTAGGGCGACAGAATACCGTATTCCTTGGATGTATCGACAATGGACGTCTTGAGGTCCGGGCTCGGGCCAAGAAGAGCGATCGTTTGCATGTCATGTTCGATTTGCGCATAGCCCCACATGCGTTCGATTTCGGGGTTGCGGTCAGCTGTTTCGGGAAAGGTGAAACTGGTTTCGTAGCTGACAGGCGCGCCTGAGATTTCGCCGGTCAGCCTGAGCGAAGCCTCGCCATTTCCCCAATAGTGGCCAAAGAGAACCAGTTGCTCACCGCGATAGAGCGACGGATTGTTGCGCCGCCTGATATCGTTGATGCGCAGGGAACCTTCCTTGTTCGTCAGATCCAGTTTCAGGCCGTGGAGCGCTTCGTGCGTGACCTTAGAAGTTGCCTGCAGCAGGGTGCCGACAATGTCGTCAGAATTTGAAACCCTGACAGCGAAGCCGCCTGAAGCATCTGTCATCGGTTGAAGCAAGGGCGCATTGGCACTGTTGCCCATGATCGCGGTGAACAGGCGGACATCTTTTTGCTGCGTCAGTTCCAGAAATTTCCTGGTTTCCGTGGTGCCTACATTTGCAACACCATCAGTCACCAGAACGATGGCGCTTGTCCGGTCGGAATCCAGGGCATCGAGACCTTCCTTGAGCCCGGCATAAAGGTTGGTGCTGCCACCCGATTGCACGCCGCGGATACGATCCAGCACCTGTTTCACCTTTTCGGGGGATGCGGGGGTAAAGCCGTTTGTCAGCTCATCTGTTCCGTCGTTGAAAAAGATGATCCGGAAGCGGTCTTCGGGCCTGAGCTTGCCGAGCGCCTTCGCGACGCCTTCACTCAGCGTTGCGATCTTGCCCCCCATGGACCCGGACCGGTCCAGAACAAAAACCCAGTCGCGCCCTTCGGTAATGGGCTGCAGATCCATGCCGGGCGTCAAGGTCAACATGAAGGTCCCGCGTCCGGAGGGGTCCGCCCTGTAAGGCACCAGATCAACGCGCGCCGGCTGATCCTGCGCTTGCCGCCAATAAACGACGATGTCCTGATCCAGCGTCACCGGGGTCCGAAGTGCCGATGCCGGGTTTTCGCCGATGCCGGCGTCCTCGATGGCGGACACGCCTTGCGAACCCGGATCCGCAACCGGCGCCAGATCATCGGCCAATTCGGAATTGCTCATGTGAACACGCCAGCTGCCATCCTGCTCCTGAGCAATTCGAGCGCCCGGATGCCTGGGCAGGCGAACGGCATCGACCGGATAGTCGGTCCTCAGGTGCAAATCAAAACTGAACGTTCCCGTGACGGTTTGCTTGGCAGTCCAGAAGGC
This sequence comes from Roseibium sp. MMSF_3412, assembly GCF_030733265.1. Classification (GTDB taxonomy): domain Bacteria; phylum Pseudomonadota; class Alphaproteobacteria; order Rhizobiales; family Stappiaceae; genus Roseibium. The sequence continues at coordinate 242,825 of NZ_JASHJI010000004.1, forward strand.
GAGCTTTTCTTCGTCAACGCCACCGTCCTCGAGCGGATAGAGGTACCGCCCAATTCCCGTGTCGAGTTTTGCAGGTTGGATATAAGTGAACCGGATATCAACATTGTCGTTGCCGCGCACAGGCCAGACACTGATGTCAAAGGTCTTGTAGTCATCCTGCTCCGCAACGCCCGTGTTCCGGCCTGCCTGTTTCTCGCTTTGATAGATCTGGCGCGCCTTTTCCTTCTCGACGACCTCGGCCGTTACCGGCTGTCCGTCAATCCAGTAGGTAAACTCGGACACAGCCGCCTTGTGCGGGACCGGAAACGAATAGGTCGCTTCCTTGTCGCTCGCATGCGGGTTGCTGAAGGTTTGGTTGACCGTGGTCATCACGTATCCGTCTTCCACCACCACGCTCACCTTGTGCGTGAGAAGATCCAGCGACTGCGATTGATCAGATGGGGTGAGAAGGCCAACAGCATTTGCCGGCGTTACAGCCGAAACGCTCAGGCAGAGCCCTGCAGCAAATGCCGATGCGGCACACCAGTCTCTTGAGATCCGAACCATTTTGAATGCTCCCGTTCGTGAGGACTAGAAGTGAAAAACTGATAATTGATCAGTGCTCATTTAAATAAATTGATCGCCGATCAATTTCAAGATAAAATATGAACAGTGTTCATTTTTTGCTGTTTTCCGGAGAAGTGCATGGCCCGGCGGTCCGATCACACGCGGGAGGAATTGTGGCGACTTGCTATCGACGCATCAAAGAAAATTGTTGAAATTGAGGGGCTTAGAGGCCTTCGCGCTCGGCAGATCGCACGAGACATCGGCTACACGATTGGAACCTTGTACAATCTGTTTGACGATCTCGATGACCTCATCATGCATATGAATGGGGAAACCCTGGATCAGCTCATGGAGGAATGTTCAAAGGTCGAACTCACGCAAGACCCGAATATGGACCTTGAGCGACTGGTGCATTGCTACCTGAACTTCACGCATGAGAACGCAAAACTCTGGAACGCTGTTTTTGAGCATAAACTGCCCGAGGGCCGGCCCGTACCAGACTGGTTTTCGGACAAGGTTTCCAGGCTTCTCCACCTGATCGAGTGCGCGCTTGCGCCCATTTTGACAGGGCGAAGCGATGCTGAAATTCACCAGCATGCGCGCATTTTGTGGATGAGCCTTTTCGGCATGACGGTCCTTGAGGGTTCAGGCCGGCTGCAGGAAGGTGAAACGTCGTTGACGCTGGCAAGGACGTTGATCAAGACCTATGTCCACGGCTTGCAAAGAGAACCGTAAGCGATGTGAGCGATCGCTTCACACCTGTTGTTTGAATTCGGTGCATCCTGAAACAGAACGCGGATCCATCGGAAAGGAATGCAGCCGGCACCCGCTGAGCCAACTTCCGCCCGGTTGCGGTTCAGATGCAGACGGTGAGCCCGTCAGGACGGCTTGCACCAATCGGCAATCGCCGGTTTTCTTATGCCATTTCCAGAACGTCTTGTCTTAAAGCCGTTGGCCTTCAACTCCGAACAGATGTGACTTTTCCAGATCGACCGCGATATTGACGGCCTCCCCGGCCCTGAGCGGATAATGCCCGTGCTGGCGAACCAGAACCGGCCCGACACCGGGCACGTTTGCGTGGATGTTGGTATCCGACCCCAGATGTTCCACAAGTTCGGCAACGCCTTTCATGTGGGCGGCGTCTTCCGCGACAACATCAAGATGTTCCGGACGCACGCCGAGCTCATGTGCCCGGCGCCGTTCCTGTTCGGACCCGACCTTCAGCAGGGTTCCGTCCTTAAGCTTTACGCCGTTCTCCGCCTGATCGATGCCAAGAATATTCATTGTCGGCGAGCCGATGAATTGCGCCACGAACTTGTTGGACGGCCGCTCGTAGAGATCAAGCGGTGTTCCCACCTGCTGGATGTCGCCGGCATTCAGGACAACGATCCGGTCCGCCAGCGTCAGGGCTTCAACCTGGTCGTGGGTGACGTAGATCATGGTCGCGTTCAGCCGCTGGTGGAGACGCGCGATTTCAAGGCGCATTTCCACGCGCAAGGCCGCGTCGAGGTTGGACAGTGGCTCATCGAACAGGAACGCGCTCGGGTCGCGGACAATCGCCCGTCCCATCGCCACCCTCTGACGCTGGCCACCCGACAGGGCCCGGGGAAGACGTTCGGTCAGGGAAGACAGGCCGAGTGTTCTCGCGGCATCGGCGATCTTCCGGCTGCGTTCCTCTTTCTGCGCCTTGCGGATCTCAAGCGAAAAGCCCATGTTGCGCGCGACATCCATATGCGGATAAAGCGCATAGGACTGAAACACCATTGCCATGTCCCGGTCGCGCGGGGGCACCTCGTTCATGCGACGGCCGTCGACCTGAAACTCCCCGCCGGTGATCGGTTCAAGCCCTGCAATCATGCGCAGAAGTGTCGACTTGCCGCAGCCGGACGGTCCGACCAGGACAATGAATTCTCCGTCCTCGATCGTCAGGTTGACGTCCCTCAGGACCTCGACCGAACCGTAGGATTTGGCGATATTGTTCAACTCGATGCGTGCCACATCGTCCTCCCTGGGGTGTCAGCCCTTCACGGCTCCGGTTGTCAGGCCCTGGACCAGGTACCGCTGGATAAAGATGAAGAAGAGACAGGACGGCACCAGCGCGAGCACGCCCGCAGCCATCATCTGCCCCCAGTCCACGGAGAACTTGGACACGAAGGTCAAGAGCCCCACGGGGAATGTCATTGCGTCGTTGGAGTTGATCAGCATCAGTGCGAACAGGAGTTCGCTCCAGGCCGCTGTAAAGATGAAGCCGAGCGTTGCCCCCAGTCCCGGCAGCGTCAGCGGCAGCACGATCTTGCGCAAGGCCTCGAAACGCGTGCAGCCGTCGATCATGCCCGCCTCTTCAAGATCCTTCGGGATGCCGTCAAAGAAGGACTGCATCAGGAAGGTTGCAAACGGGATGTTGAAGGCGGTGTAGACGATGATGAGGCTCGTCAGCGAATTGAGCAGGCCGAGCGTTGCGACGATCTTGTAGATCGGTGCGATGATCATCAGCAGGGGAAACATCTGCGTGATCAGCATGAGCGCGATGATCAGCCGCTTGCCGCGGAAGTCGAACCTGGAAAAGGCGTAGCCCGCGGCAGCCGCGATCATCGTGGTGATCGCGGCGGTCCCGAGCGACACGATCAGGCTGTTGCGGAAATAGGCGACAAAGTCCGTTTGCAACAGGACCGTCTGAAAGTTTTCAAACGTGAACCTGCTCGGAACGAGTGCCGTGCCTTCGCTGAATATCAGCTTGTCGGGGGTGACCGCGATCTTGGCGAGCCAGTAGAGCGGAAACAGGGCAAAGGCAACGTAAAGCGCCAGGGCAAGGTACTTTCCGGCGACCGCCCACGGCGATGTCTGACGCAGAGCATTCATGGCGGCCCTCAGATCTTGACGAGCTTGCGGCGGAGGACGAGCAGGACGGCCGCGTAGATCAACAGCAGGCCAAGCAGCGCAACCGCAATCGCGGAGGCATAACCGAAATCGAGTTTCCTGAACGCGGTCGTGAAGATGTAGGTGGACAGGATCTGCGTCGAGTTGGCGGGCCCGCCGCCCGTCATGACGAAGATCAGATCCGCGAAATTCGCAATCCAGATCGTGCGCAGCATCACGGTGATGGCAATCATCGGCGCAAGAAACGGCAGTGTGATCTTGGTGAACATCTGCCAGGCCGATGCCCCGTCAATCTCCGCGGCTTCATAAAGTTCACCGGGGATTGACTGCAGGGCCGCCAGGAGCGTGATCGCGAAAAACGGAATGCCGAACCAGACATTTGCGGTGATCGGCCCCCACATCGCCAGATTTGGATCACCGAGAATGTTGAACGGTTCGGACAGGATGCCGAGCGCGGCCAGCCAATGCGGCAGGGGCCCGATCGTCGGATTGAACAGCCATGCCCAGGTCAGCGCGGACAGGAATGTCGGCACGGCCCAGGGCAGGAACACCAGCGCCTGGACAAGCCGCTTGCCATGGAAACGGGTGTTCAGCAGAAGCGCCAGCCCGAGCCCCAGGAAAAACTGGAAGGTGATCGAACCGAGCGTCCACCAGAATGTGTTTGTCAGGGCCAGCCAGAATTTCCTGTCGCTCCAAAGCGCCTGGAAATTCTCAAAGCCGACCCAGCCGGTCTGAAACGGACGCAGCAGGTTGACCGCCTGAAAGGCATAGGAAATGCCGATGACCAGTGGAACCAGCATCACCAGGGCAATCACGATGACGGCCGGCGACAGGTAGAGGTAGGGCTCCACCATGTAACGGAGGTAAAAGGAACCGCGCGCCCGGTTGTCCCCGGGCGCGTTGTCAGCCTGAGCTGTCATTGAGCTGCTTTCCAACGGCCGTATTCATCGGTCAGGAATTCAGCCCATTGATCGGCGACTTCCTGCGCACTGATCTGGCCAAGCAGAGCTTCCTGGCTGGTTTCCAGTGCGATGGAATCCGCGAAATAGCCGAACTGTTCCAGATAGGTCGGCATGACGGTCGGAATGTACTGCTCGCCATTGAGCGTCTCGAACCAGCCGGCGAACTGCTCCGTCTTGAAGTGCGGGTCCTGTTCCGCGCCTTCGTGGATCGGAATGACACCGACGCGCTTTGCCCAGGTCTTGTTGGCTTCCGGATTGGAAAGATGCGCGATCAGTTTCCAGGAAAGATCCTCGTCCTTCGTGGTGTCGAACATCGCCCATCCGGCAAACCCGATGGTCGGGAACGCCTTGCCGCCCGGACCGACCGGCATGGGAACGACCGCAAAGTCTTCCGCGTCCATGCGTTCGGCCACGGCAATCAGCGCGTCGGGATCCTGATCAAGGAACGCACAGGTGCCGGAATAGAACCCTGCCACGATCTCGTTGAAACCCCAGCTCACCGCATCCTTGGGAGCATAGCCGTTCTGGTAAAGATCGATCAGGAACTGGATGCCTTCGACCGACCCCGGCTGGTTCAGAGTGCTCTTGCCTTCTTCGTCGAAGAAGGTGTTGTCGCCGTTCATGGTCGCCGCCATCATGATCCAGCCGTTCAGACCACCCGGACCGCCGCGCAGGCAATAGCCGTATTTGCCGTCGAGTTCGGAGACCGCCCTGGACGCCGCCATGAATTCTTCCATGGTCTTCGGCGGTCCTTCGACACCCGCTTCCTCAAGCAGCTTCTTGTTGTAGAACAGAGCGCGCAGATAGAAGCCATACGGGATCATCCGTACGGTCTTGCCGTCGGTCTGCCTGCCCATGTCGATGGTCTTCTGGGTCAGCGTGTTGCCGTGCTCCCAACCGGCAATCTTGTCGTTCAGATTGACCAGCCTGTCCTTGTAGATGCCCGCCCAGCGATCCGGCATTTCAACGACGTCGGGAATGTCGCCGCCGGCAACCATGGTCGCGAATTTCTCGAACGCCTGGCCCCAGGGCAGTGACACGATTTCCACTTCCGTGCCGGGATTTGCCGCTTCGAATTCGTCCACCAGTCCCTGCAGGACCTGCGTACGTTCCGGGCTGGTGATCACTTCCACCAGCTTCAATGTTTCAGCATGAGCTGACGTTGCCGCCAGAACAGCTAACGCACTGAGTGCGCTCAACAGCTTTTTCATCTCTCCACCTCTTTTGAGTTCAGTTGTTAGGCACGCCTTATTTTTCTTTGGCGCTTAGACTGAGAGCCGCATCAAAGTCAGCCCAAAGGTCGATGGGATCTTCGAGGCCGAGACTCAGCCGGACGATCCGGCCCGAAACCCCGAAGCGTTGCAGGGAGTTCTCTTCCCCGGATTGGTTGAGTGCGATTTGCGTCGGCAGGACCAGGCTTTCAAACCCGCCCCAGCTGACGCCGAGCCGGAACAGCTTCAAAGCATCCGCGAAATCCGGAATGCTGACGCTGTCATCAAGCTCGACGGAGAGCAGCCCGGACCTTCCGGTCAGCCCCGGCACCGTGTTGGGGCCCGGAGACCGAACCTTTTTGACGAGTCGATGTCCGGAGAGGTTGTCAACGAACCGGTCCGCCGCCGACTGATGCTGCCGCATGCGCGCGCCGAGTGTCCGCAGTCCCCGGGTCAGCAGAAAGGCCTCGAAGGGTGCGAGTTTGCCGCCGAGAAGGGAGAGAGACAGATCACGGATCTTTCCGATCAGTTCGCCACTTGAAATGACGACACCTGCGACCGTATCGGAGTGCCCCGAGAGATATTTCGACGCCGAATGAAGAACGATATCGACGCCCAGCGTCAGCGGACGCTGAAAGACCGGGGTCGCCCAGGAATTGTCGATCACCGTGAGCGTCCCGTGCCGTCTGGCGTGGGCAGCAACCCGTGGAAGATCCATTGCCTCAAAGACAACCGTGTTCGGACTTTCAAGATAGGCGAGCCTGACCCCGTCAAGCAGATCCGGATCATTCTCGAAATCCGCGACCGGATGATAGGTGATCTCCACCCCGAAAGGTCTCAGCAGGCGCTCGAAGAACCTGTAGGCGTCCGGATAGACATGCTCGACGCAGGCGATGCGGTCACCCGGCCTGACCAGCGCCAGCACGGTGGAGGAAATTGCCGCCATCCCGGATGCAAAACCGACCGCCGCCTCGCCTTCCTCCGCGGCGGCAATCATGCCCTCGAAGGCCGCGACCGTCGGGTTCTGAACCCGGCTGTACAGGGGATCATCGGAGCGTCCGGCCATCCGGTCTTCGAATGCCTTGTAGCTGTCGAACGCGAACAGGGACGTCTGCACGATCGGCGGGACAACCGCTCCTCCCGCCCCTTCGGCAACGCTCGCAAGCAGGGTTTCGATCGAATAGTCGCCGGGGCGCCGTTCAGTCATTGCATGCCTCGGCGATTTGCAGGGTTTCGGCACACACCATGTCGATGATGCGTTCCGTGAACTCGACCGCCCGGTCCTCGTCGCCGGCAATGACGGCATCGGCCAGCGGCCTGTGCAGCGGGATTGAATCCTGACCCAGATGCGGCTTGCCGAAGGGCGTTTCGTATATGTCGTGAAAGCACTTCAGGATCTGGTCGATAATCTGTTCGAAGAGCGGGTTTCCGGTCGCTGCATGGATCGCCTTGTGAAAGCGATGGTCGGCGGGGCGCCAGTCTTCTCCGGCCTCATAAACGGCAATCAGTTCGGCGGCGCGCGCATTGATCACCCGGCGCTGGTCCGTCGTCGCGAGCCGCGTCGCCAGGCGAACGGCCTCGATCTCGAGCGGGCGGCGAACCTGCTGCATCCGGATCAGGCTTTCGGCTTCATGCTTGATCGTCAACGCCACCCGCAGGGTGTTGCGGGACATTTCGCCAATCAGCCTGGTTCCTGCGCCCTTGTTCCGGCTGACGACACCCATGCTCTCCCAGGTTTTCAGCGTTTCGCGGATGGTCGATCTGCCGAAGCCCAGCCGGCGCACCAGTTCCAGTTCCGGAGGCAGCCGGTCGCCGACCTGAAGGCCCTCGTCCTCGATCAGCTTGATGAGCGCGTGGGGCACGTCCCGGGGCTCTTCAGCGGACTGGTCTTCGGAAGCGCGTTTTTTGACCGGAGTTTTTTCCACCATGGACCGATGTCGACCTTTCCCTTGTCTGACCGAACCATATCACTTTGTCTGACATTGTAAACATTATGTCTGACAAAGTTTCAATCTGGAAGGGAGACGCGTTCTGACGCACCAGGCTTTCAGGATACGGAACGCTTGAGGAAGCACGGCAAAGGAGTGACGCCGTTTCGCGGCCCGGCGTGCAACCTTGTGCGTAGGCACAAGACAGGGTTGAACCCCTGTCCGGTCATGCTCGGCAGGCAGTGGCCGCGGCACCTACGGCCTGGCCATCTGTTTGCGATCAGGTGAGATTGCCTTCGGGAAGATTCCCCCTTAGGCGGGCTTTTGCTTCCGTGGCTTTCGGCGCGATCAGGCCGCGTTCATAGGCGATTGCGACGATGTGGGTCTTGTTGGTCGCATTCAGCTTCCGGGAAATGGAGGCAAAATAACCTGCAATCGTCGTTTCGGAGACGCCCAGGACCAATCCGCATTCGAGATTGGTCTTGCCGACAGCCGCCAGTTCGACGCACTCGATCTCGCGGGGCGTCAGGTCTTTGGTTTTCCAGTTCGCCGCCAGAAGCAGATGAAGGTGGCCGAAGGCATAGTGGCACAGGAGATGAAGCATCGCCGTTTCCCCGCTTGTCGGCAGAGGCCGCTCGCCCATGAAGGCAATGGCGCCTTTCCGGCCGACATTGTCGTAGCATGGCAGGAAGACGCCGCGCGGCACCTTGTGCTTCACGAAAAGCTCCCTGATGAACTCCGTTTGCTCTTCAGGCCGTTGCAACGGCAGGTGTTCAACGTCGTACTCAACCGGCTTCCGGTCCTTGCGCAAAGCCGCCATGACCGGGCTGTTTTCCAGCAATCTGTGCCGGTCATACTCTGCAACGAGGTCGGCGGATACGTTGGTTGCAACGAAGGCGGACCGGATCAGGCGATCCTGCTCGTCCGGCAGAAACACCACACCATAGTTGGTAAAGTCCAGGGCGGTTGCCGTTTCCTTCAGCAGGGAGAAGAGCTCATGCGGCGTTTCCAGACGGGTCACCCTCTCGTAGCAAGAGACGATAAACTCCGAGTGTTTGCACAAATTTTCCGGCATGCCAGCCCCGGTTCACGATACAACCCATTTGCAACTGATACATGTATTTCCCGATGACTTGAATCTGCAAAAATACCCTCAGTATTTTTACAAGACCATGCGGAATTGCGGCCCCTTCTTGCAGCAAGTTCAATTCGCCATAGAAAAGAACGTCTTACGGAAAATCAAAAAAAGACATGCGCGCCGTGCGTTGGCGCGTGGCATGAAAGTTAAAGCACTTGTGCCTCGGCAGCACAAATCAGCATCGGATTTCGATCCAGGGGGCCGGGCGCCCGAAATGGAACCCCTGTGCCGCCTCGATGTCCAGCGTGCGGAGCAGCCCGGCCTGGGCAGGCGTCTCGATGTGTTTTGCAACCACCTTCATTCCCAGCTTGCGCGCCGCCCCGATCAGACCGCTCAGGATCGCCGCCCTGGCGGGCTCGCGAAGCACCTGACGCGTCAGGCCGGCCTCCAGCTTCAGCCACTCGACGCGCATGCCGGGCAAGCGCGACAGCACCGGCCAGTGTCCGGCAAAGTCGTCAATGGCCGTCTGACATCCGAACTCTGAAACGAAACCGAAAAAGGATTCCACGGTCGACGGCTCCCGCAGGAAGTCCTTTTCCGCAATCTCCAGGCACAAGCGCGACGCCAGCAGCGGATTGACCGACAGGCGGCTGTGCAGGCTGTCGCGGAAACCCGGATCACGCGCGGATTCCGCAGAGACATTCATGGTCAAAAGAGACCTGTTGGCACTGCGTTCGGCCGCATCAAGCACCCTGTCGAGGGTCCAGGCATCGACCTGGGCGATGAATCCCGACCGTTCGGCCGCGGAAATCCAGGCGCGTGAGGACAACCCCTTCGCGCGCTCACCCTGAAGGCGCAACAACACCTCGTGCCCGCAGATCTCATTGGTCTTAAGCGACACGATCGGCATGGCGTAGAGAACCAGCTCCTTGCCGCAGAAGCTCTCCGGCTCCGGCAAGTTGTCCTGTTCCTCCAGTTCGTTGGCCGCGTCGCCCGCATCGTCCGCGCATAACTGAACCGATCGTCCTCCACCACGCTTGCCACGCAGGCAAGCCGTGTCGGCAAGAGCCAGCAATGCGCTGGCATCCTTGTTTTTCTGCAACGTCTCGCTGTCGGCATAGGCAACGCCGACAGATCCGGAGATGGTGAAGACACGGTCCTTGATTTCAAGCCGGATCCTGCCGAACCCTTCCAGGATCCTTTCGGCATATTCGTGGGCGGTTTCCCGGCTCGTGACCGGCAACATCGCCGCAAATTCATCACCACCGATCCGGGCGACCGTTCCCAGTTCGCCAAGTGTCAGCTTCAGGCAGGATGCAACACGCAACAACATGTCGTCGCCCGCGTCATGCCCACCCAGATCATTGACTTTCTTGAACTCGTCAAGGTCGATGTAGTAGACGGCCAGACCAGTCTCGCCGTCTGCGCGGATGTGCGCCAGCTCGCGTTTCAGTGCGCGCGTGAAGGCACGCCGGTTTTCCAGCCCTGTGAGGGGGTCCTCATATGCAAGACGCTTGTTCTCCGCAATTTCGGCGGGATTTTCGACGTTTCGCCTGACGATGGCCATACAGGCGATTTCATCCGGGCTGCCATCATGGCCGCCCGGCAATGCGATCAGCCTGACCTCGCTGACCTGCGACCCGCCGGGGGACATGTCGCGCGAAGATGCTGCCGTTTCGGGAATGTGCAATGTGTGGGGAAGTGACTGCCGCGCCTCTTCAAGCGCCTGCTTCAAGCCATCCAGATCCTGCGCGCCGCCCGTTTTCTCCAGCAGCGTCAGCGCCATGTCCTCATGGCTCTCGGCGCCGGCAAAATAAAGTATCTCGTCTGGAAAATGCGCAAGAACGCTGCTGTCGGAGACCTCACGCCCCACCGTTTTCTCTGGTTCTGATGCGTTGACGCCTGACGGGTTAAAGGTGCCGTGCCACTGCTCCTGACCCTCGTTTGCGGTCTCGAACTGGACCAGGACCGCCTCGCGACCCTTTTGGAGAAAGACATGGGAGGTGCACATGAAATGACTGCAAAAAACCGCTCCCGACCTGAGCCTTACTTCCCCGCTTATTTCTGCCGGCAATCCGCCAAAGGCAACCGCCAGCACCCGTTCGAAGCGCGCGCTGCTTTCGTCCGACATAAAGTCCTGAAACCGGCCGGGCACGCCCGAAAGACCCCGCAGTTGGAGGCCGTTTTCAAACGCCTTGTTGCAGGCCAGGATGCCGCCATCCCTTGCGACATAGGCAGCCGCAAAGGGCAACACTTCCAACAGCGAAGTGTGAAAGGCGGACAATATTTTGCTCTGCGAGAGACCGGAATGATCCTTCCGGTCTGCCGCCAACCGATGGCTGATTTGCACCAGACAACCCTTTCAACAATGTCTTTTACACTGACGCCTTCTGAAATACTCGTGCGTCACCCCTGAAAATTATTACCACAGTTTAACCGTTAAACTTGCCTAAGCAAAACAACTCACAGATCTTAAAAATTTTATGGTTAATATTAATTTTACCAATAACTTTCAAATTTATTTCAAATTTATATTTCTCTCTACTCGTATTATCCTAAATTGCTGAATTTGCCTTATTTTGATCACTGCTTTGACGTAGGGGAACGCGCCGGCGGGCCGAGAGCCCGATTTACAAATTCGTAAAAAATAATTCCGGCGACAGGACGAGGTTTGCCATGTTTACCATTTCTGCACGGGTCTTGCGCCCGCTGGTTGCGCTGAGTGTTGCCTCACCGCTGCTTCTTTTTTCCACCTCCGCACAGGCAAATGATGCCTTTCAGCAATGCGGAAAAGCCTCCTGGTACAAACTGGGGGGAACCACGGCCAGCGGAGAGCGCGCCAACCCTCAGGGCCTCACGGCTGCGCACCGGACGTTGCCGTTTGGCACTCTGGTCGACGTGACCAACCTGTCGAATGGCAAGACGGTCACGGTTCGGATCAATGACCGCGGCCCGTTTGCAAAAGGCCGCGTGATCGATGTGACCCTGGCGGCGGCCAAGCAGCTCGGTTTCGTACAAAAGGGCATTACGAAGGTGCGCGTAACCGGTGCCGACGCGCCGAATAGCGCCATTCCTAAGCAGAAATGCCAGTGAGAACGTGTGATTGGCGTGTTTCCGACAGTGCCGGACCGCTCTGGATTTGACAACAAGACCACGCTAGCCATCTGAAAAATAATGGATTTTTTCCTGTCCCGGAGCATCACTGCCCGACTCAGTATGAATAACGATCAGTCGCATTAGAGTGAATCAAAAAATAAAATATTTTACGGTAATGACATTACATTGAGATGTCGCTAGAGTTGCCGCCGTGGTCGATGGGGCCACGTGCACAGTAACTTTATTCGCGCAGTCTCACGGCTGCGCGTTTTTTTTGTCTGCCCCGAAAAACTGGCGCTTGCCTGGCTTTCGACCGGCTTGCCGGGTGAGCCGGAAAAGCCCTAGAGGCGTTCATTGCGGTCGAGCCTGCCAAGAAATGCCGCGGCGCTCTCCCGATAGGCCTGCTTCTTGTCCGGTGCCATCCTGTTCCAGGTGGCATAGGGCTGCCCCAACCTGGGGTTTCCTTTCAGGACATCGTGATTGCGGTCCAGAAAATCCCAGTAGAGCGCGTTGAAGGGACACGCACCTTTTTCCGTCTTGAGACGAACGTCGTAGGAACAGGTCGCGCAGTGGTCCGACATCTTGTTGATGTAGTTGCCGCCGGACACATACGGCTTGGAGGCAAGCAGCCCGCCATCGGCGAACTGGCTCATGCCGACCGTGTTGGGAAGCTCGACCCATTCATACGCATCCGCATAAACGGCCAGGTACCATTCATGCACTTCGTGCGGATCGATGCCGGCCAGAAGGGCAAAATTTCCGGTGACCATCAGGCGCTGGATATGGTGTGCATAGGCCTCCTCGATCGTCTGACCGATCGCTTCGGAAAGACAGCGCATATCCGTCTCGCCGGTCCAGTAGAACCTGGGCAGCTGGCGTGACGCACCGAACGCGTTGGAGGCGGCATAGTCCGGCATTTTCAGCCAGTAGATCCCGCGCACATATTCCCGCCAGCCGAGAATCTGGCGAATGTAACCCTCGGCCGCATTCAGCGGCGCCCTGCCCTGCCGCCACGCCGCCTCGACCTTGCGGCAGAGATCGAGCGGGTCCAGAAGGCCGGCATTGAGATAGGCGGAGATGACCGAGTGATAGAGGAATTTCTCGCCGGTCAGCATCGCATCCTGGTAGGTGCCGAAATCGGCGAGTGCGTCTTCCAGAAAGCGGTCAAAGGCAGCCTCGGCATCGCGCCGGGTGACCGCGAACCAGAAGGGCTCAAGCGTGCCGATGTGATCGGCAAAGCGCGTTTCGACCAGTTCAATGACCTCACGGGTGATCTCATCCGGTGACCAACGTGCCGGCTGCGGCATGAACAGATCCCCGCGTGCGGGCTTGCGGTTGTCGGCGTCATAGTTCCATTTGCCGCCGGCCGGCTTGCCAGCGTCCATCAGAAGACCGGTCTTCAGGCGCATCTCCCGGTAGAAATGCTCCATCCGCAATTGCTTGCGCCCCGCGGCCCAGACCCTGAAACCGGCTTGTGAAACAATGAAGCGCGTGTCTTCGCGCGTCTCGACCGGAACACCTGTCAGCGATTGCCAGGAGGCGATGTCCTCCCGAACGCGCCACTCGCCCGGCTCGGTGACGACAACCATCCCGGGCTCTGTCTTGGCGCAGGCCCGCGCGACCTCGGCGCGGAAACTGCCCGTGTTGGCATCATCGTCTAGCTTGACATAGTCCACCTGCCAGCCGTCTTCGCGCAGCTCCTGTGCAAAATGGCGCATGGCGGAGAACAGGAACGCGATCTTCTTCTTGTGGTGGCGGACATAAGTCGCCTCTTCGCGCACCTCCACCATCAGGATGCGGTCGAGATCCCTGTCGGCGCCGCGCAGGCTGGAAATGCTGGGGGTCAGCTGGTCGCCCAGAATGGGAATGAGATGCCGGCAGCCGGTCTCCGTCGTCATGTGCGCCCGGGGTTTTGAAACGGTCATGCCTCCTATACGCACCGACGCGCCGTTGCTATCACATGGCACGCTGCTCCAGACGAAATTTCTGCGCCAGCCAGCGCGGGTCTGCACGAGATCGCACAGTTTCGGACAAACCTGGCAAACCCCGGCAAATAGGGACCAACCCGGGTAAGCCCGGGCAAAGCCGCATGCCGCTGTGCACCCGAGCCGGTCCGTGCCTCATTATATCTTGTCGGATTTTCCAAAAAGCCGTTGCCCGCGCGAAGCGGATCTTGTATCAGAACGCTCTATCCACCGCGCACCTTGCTCGCGCGCATGGCACGCACCCGTAGCTCAGCTGGATAGAGCGCTGCCCTCCGAAGGCAGAGGCCAGAGGTTCGAATCCTCTCGGGTGCGCCAGATTTTTCCAATTTTTACAGGTTGTTATAGCTTCCACTCAAACCTAGATTACTTGGCTGGCCTACTAATGGCACACATTTGGCACAGTTAAAGGTAAGAGTATTGGCAACCATCAGACAAAAGGCACCGGGCCAGTGGCACGTCCAAATCAGAAAGCGCGGGTTCCCAACACAGACACAAACATTTCGCACCAAGCGAGACGCTCAAAACTGGGCCAATGAAATTGAGACCGAGATTTATCGCGGACGTTTTCGAGATCAACGAGTAGGAAGAGCGCTCACCTTTGGTGCTTTGATAAACATCTATCTGGATGAAGTAACGGATCATCGCCCTAGTGAGGCGTCAAAAGTTTCCGAGCGTTTGCGACTTGAACGCTTCCTAAGAGAGGAACGTAAGCTTTGCGCATACGATGTCAGACATCTACAGCCAGAGCATTTCGACGAATACAAAAAACAACGTTTGAACGCCCCCTCTCCTCGAAAAGGGCGCAAAAAAATTTCGGCCAGTACCGTTAAGCGCGAACTCACTCTTCTCAAACGCGTTATCGACTACAAGAAACGGGAACTTGGCATTCAGATTAATCCGGTCAACACCACCGATGTGGCGCGACCAGCGGTAAATGATGAGCGTGATGTTCGATTGGAACGCGCACAAATCCGCCGCTTGTTAGAAGAGTGCTATGCAGCGAGAAACAAGTTTCTTGGCCCTTTCGTAGAACTCGCGCTGGAAACCGGTTCTCGCCGAAGCAACTTACTTCGCTTGAAGTGGGACGATCTCGACCTCGCCAAGAGAAAGATCACTCTTCGAGCCATCAAGAATAGTCGAAGCCCGGAAGAAATCAAAGATCATGTTACAGGTTTATCACCAAGAGCAATAGAGATCCTTGAGTCTCTACCCAAAACTGATGCTTTCGTTTTCCCGGTTAGTAGTGACTCAATCCGAAAGGCTTTTGAGCGAGCCAGAGAGCGAGCAGGTGTCCCCCACTTCTGGCTACATGACACGCGGCACGAACGAATTTCAAATCTTATCGAAGAAGGATGGTCCATCGTTCAAGTAATGGCATTAACGGGCCATAGGGACGTAAAATCGCTTAAACGATACGCAAACCTGCAACCAAATTTCATTGCAGATGAACTGGAAAAGTTGCATTCGCGCCGTGCTTCTGAGTAGTTAGGTTAATTCTTTCGCAATGCTATCGTTTACTTAGCAGCAACGGTGCGACTTCAGATTCTGGAAAGCCTAAGTCGCATCATTCTGCTAATTGTTGGGCAGACAATTCATCAACATACCTTCTCATTGCTTCTTGCGTAAAACAAGTACGCTTGCCGCGCTTAACGGGTTTCGGTCCCTGACCTTTGTGAACCAAGTCTCGCAAGGCTTGTTCGGACATTGAAAGAAGCTTAGCAGCTTCGGAGAAATTCAATAGCATACGCTCATTTAACGGTACGTCGTTTGTGCCCGTATTGGAATGGTGTCTTGAATCGCAAATCCATGTTGGTAGCTGATCATTTCCTACAAGATACGTTACTTTTAACTTGCCTTGCGATGCCGCCAATATTGTTCTAGGGTCAAGACAGGGATAATAAAACTCATTTTTATACATCTACATTACTCCAGTATTATTCACTTTGACATGTAGATTATACTGACCACAATTCAACAAAGTTCGAAAGCATATTTCAACGCTAGGTAAACCGTGGTGCTGGGAGAGTGGACCGTGATAAAGGCGTTGATGTCTTCGTCGCTCCACGCAATGTGACCTGCGCTATTTGTCTTTATGTTCTTCACCAATCGAGTCGGATTGCGATCATGCAAACCATAATCGATCACGAATTCGAAGACTTGCCTTAGCACATTCTGCATTCCATTCGCCGCTTCTGGCCTATCAAGCATCTCATCTCAGCGCATCAATAAGTGCTTCGGCTCAAGACTTTTGAATGGCTTGTCACCATCGTTGTTTCGCTCAAAGAAGCGGTCGAGGATTTGTCTTCATACACACCTGGTACGCGTTGCATGGGAACGAAAAGCGGCGGACTAGCAATATTGCGCTACCAACGCTCTGAGCATTTCGAGCCTGGCCTTTTTTGGCGTTTCTTCCGGCTCGGGACCTTTCAGGCGCCCATGCGTGCTAGCCGATAGCCTTCCAGAAACTCCGGGGAGCATTCAGGCCCTCGGAGCCGAAGTTTGCGGCCATTGCGACGGTAATTTAGGCGAACATTGCCATGTCTGTCACATTCACTTCAATTCAGTTTTCATGGCGGCCCTCAGTTGTCCCAGGGGTTGCCATCATTGGGAGCTGAAAGATGATCCAACGTCTTATCAAGCGCATTGATATCCGAGACGGTCCGGAACCATAAGCGGATTGAGGCGGGCATGATCTTGTCTTTGCTCAGCGTGTCGAACATAGACGCACTTACGCGAATGTATTGGGCCACTTTGGTTCTGGAGAGTCCTCGTCGAGGTCCGGAGGGCTTTGAGGACTGGGCTGATGCGTCGCTCATCCGGCCAGGCTTTGTTGGCATCAGCAAGACTGGAAACAGCCTGGGTAAAGACCGTATCGGAAGTGCCTTTGGGGAAAGTGTAACGAGATGGTGTCAATCAAAGCCTCCTTTAAGGCCCTAACCGTGGTTACCACCCGTCTTCAGGGAGAAGCCCAATCATTGGGATATCGTATTTCAAATAGACGTAGATGGGACAGTTTTGGAATTCAACACACTGGGGCGAAATCTCGCAAAGACATTCACTATGTCAAAAGAATAAACGGAGAAAGCTATAGTTTTTCATGAGATTTACTCTTGGTGCCTCATAAAAAAGTGCATTTGGCTGGATCATCGTGATGTGGCTTTTCACAATTACTAAATTCGATAAGCCACGGACCGAGGACGATCAAAAACTGCTTTTCAACACCGGCCATGCCAAGTGAAATGAAGCAATGGATGTTGCCGCATAAAACACTGTAGCCATGCTAACAATTCTCGGTAGAAGCCAGACATGCACAACCTGCTTAATGCCTGATTCTTCGCCTAAGACCTTGAGGCTTGACGCAAGTTCGCGGCTTTGAAATACACCCCAAAAGGAAATGATTGCAAATCCAGCGCCCAAACCACCAGGCACAAGCAACGCAGGAGCGATTTTTTCAAAGTCTGCTTCTGAACCGAGTGCGTAACTGATCATGCCGCCGGAAATTGCTGCGAAAAGAGTTGTCGCCTCGATCATCAGCCGGACATAGAAGCGCCACAGATCGACCAGCCGCCAATATTCATCATAGAGGCGATCGGTCTCGCCGTGTAGTCGTGACACTCTTGGCTCCTTGTCTGGGAACGCTATCGCAGGTTTCATTCTTTGCACAGAAAGCCATCGTTTTTCCGACTTCAATCAGGTTGGGGAAATGGAAGAAACCAAGTCCTGCAAAACCTGTAATGCAGAAAGCGCAACACCTCGGGCAAACCACGCTGTGGGTAGAAGATAATAAAGGCCAGAAGCACGACGGGATCGTCGCGCAGCTGATCGGGTATGTTTGGGGTCATCGTTTCCGATGCATCGCGTTGCAATTTGCTCCACTCATATCTATGAGGCAATTGCTTGGATAGATTCTTGCCGTTGTCCGCTCGCCAAAGTCCGTATTCCCATTTTTGCGCCGGAACAAAGCTGTTGTGCATCAATCGAGTCATGTCTGGCCAAACTGACTTGGCGCGTGACTTTAAATTTGTCCGAACGAAGCAGTGCAGCAAACCTTCCGCAAAGTAGGAAGACTTTGATTGGACCTCGCTCGCCAAGTTTTTAGAACTTGAGCCTAGCACTCCAATCAACTGAGAACGGATGCAGTCCTCAAGGTTATGATAAGGGGAAGGCGCATACCCACCTTCAAATTTCAAGTTTTGAGCGGTTATCCATTGTATTATGGCCAAAAACTCCAAATTCGGCTGGTTTGTCGCATCTCTCATACGCCACGCTACCACATTGGCAAATACCTGTGGTATTGCGGCTTCTCCCCAAATCTCTAGCCTCGTTACACCGTGTTTCGTTAGCAACGAAATGGTTCGTTTCTGTTCTTCACGCAGACAGACGCTAGGTACATCCTGCTTCTCGTCAATTCTGAGAAGCGACAGCAGAGAGAGTGTTTTCAGCGCCCTAGCGTTCCAGAGAATTCTGTCTGAAATGCTACCTCCTTGTAAATATACTTGGTTCAGGTCTTTTTTTTCGTCCTCTGAACCCGCTTCGAGATTTTCAATTCTTTCTCTAACCTCTTCAAGTAGGTCGATTATGGAGGAAAACATCGCTATCCGAGCGGTTTCATAAGCTCTTAAACTGTCCCCTACTAGTTTATAGCCGTATCGATCCAAAGCACAGGCGTATGCAGCCAAGAGTGAAACCCAAGCTGCAACAACAGCGTTGTGGTTTGAGGAACTGACGTAGTTTCTGATGGCAAAGGAAACAAACAGCGACGCTGCAAGCATTGATCTCACAAAAGCGGGTTTCTTCGTGCTGCTTCGCTTTTTGGATATTGCCAGAATTCGGTCAAGTGATTTCGATATTAATGCGAGGTCGGGCTGATCCTTTCCATCAACATTGTACATTCGAATAAGATTCTCGTGCACAGAGAAGTCGTCTGGCCAGAAATTTCCCGAATGAGCTATTGCCCAGCGCAGCAACTGACCACGGGATAATATCTTCAACCGTGTGTTTGTATGAAAACCACGGAATTCAAGGTCCTGATTTATATCATCAATTGTACGTTGGACTTCTTCTTCAACTTCACCATTTGTTACCAAATAGCACCGATGGGGCGTTCCTGGCACTCCTGGGTAGGTTATGCGTTGCTCAATCAGTTCAGTCAGTTGTGGTCGAATTTCGCGGAACTGCGATTGGGTCAACCGACTACCCGGGTTCCCCTTTAACTGAAAACAACAGGGCACGCCGTCCGGTCCAACAGTGATAACGTCTTTGCCAAACTCTATTGGCATGTGTCGCGTAGAATGAATTACGGTATGGCCTTCACCGACCAACATCTGAAGGAACGCCGCTTGGTAACCCCGTTCACCAATACTATCCAACCAATGTTCGATTAGCTTCTCTATCACGCCATTCCAGCCTCTTCTTCTCGATGATTTCCTTCTGCTTCCTTTCGAACTCGGGTCTCTTGGGATCGCTCATCAACTCTTCAATCTTAGGTCTCATAGAAGGGCTAATCACCATTGTTGGCATGCTCGGCTTTCCGTCTTCATCAAAGTCAATTTGAACTTTTTCGAGAGCCTCCAGTATCGTCTCAAACGAAAGTGGATTTCCTTTCCAATCAATAATATTGCCCGTTTTCTTTGTTGTTTGATCAATCACCTCAAAGAACATCGTTGCCTGATGGCTAGCCAACGCTTCCGCAACAGGAACAAAGTACTTAAGGATTTCATCGAAAGTCGAATACAGAATTTTGTTCGAAGGAATTCTTGATGTTGCTGAGAACTCACGAAAATCGGTATCGTCATTTTCTCCATCCGGACGAATTATGGCTGACTGATCTCCTTCAAATACCCGGTGTCGGGGAACTTCACCTATTCCTGGAGACCTGACCTTGGTTTCATGTTCGACGAATCTACTGACCAATTCTTCGATTTCATTTTCTAGCTGCGGAATAGTTTCTTGCACTATCTTGCCTTCTAATCACTGTAACAAGCTGGACTAAGTGTGTTAAGTTGAGAATATACTTTTAGTTGTGAAAAGTCAGCATGCCTTTGGGAGCAAACTGGGCATGACTGTTGGGACGTGACGCCTCGCTTAACTTTGTTTTTTTTAGGCTGCAATACATCGCAACAAGATCGTCCTATCGGCACTAGAGGCAGTCTCCCAATTCCTTGGCTCCAGCTTCTCGAAATCGATCGTTTCTGATGCGCTCGAAAAACTCTTTTCAATGCCGATGAAATAAGAAAGCTGATCTATTTTTTTGGTAGTAGGACAGTCTGATCTACCAAACCCCACATGTTGAATAGAAAAAGCCCAAGCATGCCATACTTGGCTATCTGAACGAATATGGAGATAAGGTGCAGATTTCTGTAACCTAAAAGGCCACCAAATCTAGGTGTTATTCTCGACCGATCTTCCGACAGTGCAAGCGAAGCGACTTTCATCGTTAGTAGAAAGCGGACACAGTTGTAGATTATGGAATAAAATATGAATGCTGTGGCAATCCAGCCTTCACGATAGCCTAAAAGCACCTGCCATACCGCGTATTCTGTACACAAAGAGCCTTCTTGGCCGCATAGGGCGTTGTTTCCCAAATTTGCGAGATAGTAGTTCATTGCCAGGCTTGCATAAGCTTCAGCGAGCAAACTGAGCATAAAGATAATTGGGGGGAACAGTGAAAGTAATAGTCTTAAACCCGTATACTCAAAGCGGAGCGAAGTCCATTTGTCAATTCTATCGCCTGAAAATACTGCGCCGTAAACACTTGTCTGATCGGGTGTAAAATTAACAGCATCCCCCAAATCAGCACGATCAAAAACTGAAAAGCTAAGTTTTGCATTGGTGAATATACTTTTGTAGAATTTCGCACCAGTAGCCGTAACTCGCTCCATATTTGCGCCTGTAAAGTCCGCAGAGGTAGCGTCAGCACCGTCTAATTCGGCACCAAAAAGATCGCAACTATCAATAAATGAGCAACCAATCAGGGTTGATTTAATAAACTTCGTCTGCCGAAATATACATCGTTCGAAAGTCAACCCGGAGATAACAGCGCCAGTGAAATCTACGCTTGAGAAGTCACATTCGCTGAAAGTCGCTTCCTCAGGTGCCTTGGTTTCTTTAAGGTCTTCACCTCTGAAACTGAGGCCGCTTACTGTTCCAGTAGCGGCCTCAAAACTAGACTTATTAGCCTTGGGCTTGTCGCTCATCGTCTTGCGTCCGAGTTCCAAAAAGGACTTCGAAAGGAATCTGTAACTCGGTGTGGAACGCTCTCATTGCGCTAAGGGTTAAGGGACGCCTTCCCTGCAAAAACTCTGTGATGCGTCCGCGTCCAATGCCAGTTCGACGCGCCAAATCAATCCGTCTCAGCTCGCGCTGCTCCATTCGGAATATGATTGCTTCGACAGGGCTCGCTTCGGGTATTGGAAAAGCTTTCTCTTCGTAGTCCTCGATTAGCAAGGCCAGCGCATCCATGAGCGCTGTGTCTTCTTCTCGATCCGCAATGATTAGAGCTTCGAGACGCCGCAGAGCTTTTGCGTGCTGCTCTGCATTCTCGATCACATGGACAACGGAAGTCATATCAATTCACCTGTTGTACGATCAGCTGGCCATTTCCCTTGAAGCCGACAATAGCGTCTATCGAGCTGCCTGATGCTCGTAATGGGAAGTTCCAGTGAATGTGGTCTTGGCTGCTTGCATTAGCGAAACTGGCTATCACATCACCTGGACCGAGCCAGCTTGCACTACGCACGATGCTGAGCCATGCTCGTAGCTCTCGTGCCTTCGAAGAATTCGGAGAGACATTAATCACTCCTTGGATCAAGTTTGTTCCTGTCACTCTCATTATATAGCATGCTCCCATCGCGGGATCAAGAAAAAGTTCCCATTTTGGGATCAAAACACTAAATTGATGAAAGACCCCCTGTTCCCTCGGCATGAAAATAAGGACTTTTTCAAGTCAATCAACCACTGCGTTTAGCAGACGAAATCTCCACCAAACCGAGGAAACTCCAGGATGGTTATGTGATGGACCTAAAGACTGGGGGTGCTGAATAAGGCTCTACAGCAACTGCGTATTACGTTATTAAGACTTTATTTATATTACTGCATCTAATTTGTAAGAATGAGCAAAACGGTTATCTCTGTCCGACTGTCAGAAGAACGACTTAGCGATCTGGACAGCATTTGCAGCCAACTTAAAACAAATCGATCTCAGGCGATTGATATGGCTATTCGACTGTTGCCAAACTTAATTGGTGAAAACAGCGAATTCGTTTATCGGCCGTATTGGGAAGTGGGAAAAAACAAGGAGAAATGACGTTATCAAACTTAAAAAAACCATTAGCACTCATAGTAACAACGTGCTGAAAAATTGCTGTTCACTTTCATAAAGGCAGCGAAATAGACTCGCGAGTCAGCGAGAGACGAGCTACGTTGACTTTGTAAGTGATTCGTTTGATTCGGTTTTTCTTAGGATCGTTCGGCGAAGCGCCTACAAAACAACGGGAGACTACCTCCACGACCAAGCTTCGGTAGTCCCCCTAAATGCATCAAACCATCGATTCGAAAGGCTTGACTATGAAGGACACTAACAGTTTTCCACGAACATGTAAGCCAGAACTTCCTAAAAATGCTTTGGAATTTGAGCATGTAGGATGGGGGCGTTTCAAAGGACGTGCCCAAGGTGTAGTGGCTGTTTCTGGCCTTGTCGGGGTGATATTAGCGATTTGTAGTTTGATATATATTGCAACAACTTAGTTTTCTGCAATATATGGAGATAAAAAATGTATAATGTAATTACTCAAGTGTAATTTTAACGAATTACACTTGAGTAATCAGAATTTCATCTTACCATACAATACAGAAAACACAGTACCATTCTCTGAATCCTAAGATCACCAAAGACTCGGAAGGAAATTAGCAATAACGGCTTGAGAGATGTCTAGTGTCGGCATCGCGAGCAAAAAGAAGCCAATAGAGCCGGTAACGAGTGACACACAGCGCGCTACACGGTGTGTGTGCATTTCTCCCGTCCACCACTCTCGTGCGAGGAAGCTGATGTAATCGCCACGCTGTGAGAACATTTGCGAGCGAACATCTGGCCGATATCCGGAAACCAAAGGTTTTTTTGCACGGGTCTGGCCTTGCACTATCCAAAATAACGAAAGCCTTGGCTGCCAGTGATCCGATAGTACATCTCGCTCCATTCTCGAAAGCTCATGAACACTGTAGCGCTCAGTTACCCGGGCTGAAAATTCAATATCCCCCTTCGCAAGCTTCAATATTTCCGGAGAAAATACTCGGAAAATGAAGTTTGAAATCATCAAAAGCAAACTACCGATGAAAACCAGCTTCATTTTCGTCAAGCTAGTTAGAAAAAATGGTGTGGATGCGTCTGATTCTGCTCCTGCTATCATCCTAAAAGACGAAATTTCTGCAAATTGATCATTAAAAAGTATAATGTAACCAACTAAAGGAATTAGCATAATGACTTTTGTTAAGTCATTATTAGCAATTAATTCCACCGATTGCCACTGAGTATACTTCCAATCAGAATGAAAATGAATCAAGGTTTTCTATACCTCTGTGCTGGCCGCTTCTGATCAACAATCGATCCGCGACATGTTGCTTTGATTCGCGCGTTGGTTTCCAGAAATAATTTTAATGTAAGCTTGACGAACTGAGGCCGTGAATGTCTATTTGAGAAAATCAATTATAGGTTGAGTATTCTTGAATGACATACAATCTGCCGGACTATTTGAGCCAAGGCGAAGCGGCGCGTTTGTTCCCTGTTCTATCAACTACTTCAAAGGAAGGTCGCACAACATCAATTGTGCTGGCCTGCATGGTTCAGATTGAGGAACTGGGAGCCGCGCTCCTACACTCTATTGGTCAAAAGCGTGGAAAGCGTGCTCAAGTACAAGCGTACACTGAAGTCGTTTTCAAGAACCAATCCAAGACGGCCAAGGATCGCCCGGATGGGCTCATCCTTCTCAAAGTCGGCTCCCGGGAATGGAGAGCTTTGGTTGAAACAAAGGTCGGGAACAATGCCCTCGATGCCGATCAGATTGAAAGATACCGAGCTTTAGCAAAAGACAACGATATCGACTGCGTTATCACGATATCCAATCAGTTTGCGACTACACCTACCGCACACCCCGTAGAAGAAGTCAGGAAAAGCAGATCTAAGCTGCCCGTATACCATTGGTCCTGGATGCACGTGGTCACTACTGCGGAGTTGCTGATCAGAAATGAACAGGTCAAGGACCCCGACCAACTATTGCTGCTGAATGAATTGCGGCGTTTCCTTAATCACGAAAGCGCTGGCGTGCAAGGCTTCCATAAGATGCCCAAAGAGTGGGGAGATCTCAATAAACTGGTGTCATCTGGCGGGGTAATACCTGCGCGTTCTCCCGAAGCACAGGTTGTGCTTGACGCCTGGCATCAGGAAACTCGTGATCTTTCTCTCATTCTCAGTCGCTTGGTTGAAACATCCGTAAGTGAAAAACTTCCACGAAAACACATCAATGATCCGGGGCAACGCAAGAGAGACGAACTGCTAACGCTCCGCGAGCGAAACCAACTTCGGTGCACGTTGGATGTTCCAAATACTGCTTCCCCAATCGAGGTCACAGCGGATCTGAAGCGCAGATGCGTTGACGTTGGAATGACCTTGCGTGCTCCAGAAGACAAGAAGTCAACAAAAGCACGCCTTAATTGGCTCTTGCGTCAGATAAAGGTCGATAATGTGGAAGGGCTTCACATACGCTTGCTTTGGCCTGGCGCTAGTGAACCAACCCAGCACTTAGTCGCGGATTTGCGTGAAGACATTGAAATCTGCCAAGAAGGCAAGAACCACCTGGTTGCTCACGGGTTCCATGTCTTCTTATCAAAACGCCTAGGTGGGCGCTTTACTCAACAAGTCAACTTCATTTCCGATTTGGAGGAAATCGTCCCAATGTTTTACGGCGAAATAGGTGCGAACCTGTCCGTTTGGAAGAAAGCCGCGCCACGGATAAATCAGGAAAAACCAACCGCTGAGGACGTGTCGATAGATGCGATTGCAGAAGATGCGGAAGAATTCGTAAACTGACTTCAGCGGTTAAAGGGGTTCTCTTCAACCAAACCAACGAGTGCGAGCCGTTGTAGAAATCTTGTCCGATAAATGGATTGGTTGATAACGCTCAATGCGAACCAACCGTTCCTACGTGCATACCTGCTACGATTCCGCGATGAAAAACTAGGAGTTTTAAAGTCCCCAACGCAACAACGCTTGTTCAACGCCCTCAGCATCATCCCTGATCCGCATTACAGCTTGCCGGGATAAACCAACCTGCCGCGCAATCGCACTTATGTTTATGCCGCTTGAAAGCAGGCCGTTGACCGTCCTGACAGATTGTCTATCGAATGTTGGTTTCCGTCCGGGATATTTTCGCGGATCATTTTTTGCAGCTTTGATACCGGCCTTCTGAGCAACCTTCTGAGCCTCCGCCTGAGCTTCTGCGGTTGCAGCCAAGAAACCGATCAAAGCATCGCGTACAGCCTGTTGAACGGGATCGTCCGTGGCACCGTCGAATTTCATATTGTTGATGATCGTATGGATGGTCACGCCGGATCGGATGAACTGTCTGATCACGTCCGTCACGTCTTCATAATTCCGACCCAGGCGATCAACCCATCGAACGACCAAGTGATCGCCATGACGAAGCTTATCAAATAAACGGCGGCCTTCGGGCCGATCTAGAAGTTTGTGCTGAATTCCGGATACGCCATGATCGGCGATGATTTCATCGAAAACGAAACCGGCTGCTTCAGCCTGTTCAACCTGATGATCCAGGACTTGTTCGATGGTCGATACGCGTGCGTAGAAGAATGTCGCTATGGAAGCCTCCGAGATGTCATTAAGGGTATTGTTATCTAATACCGAGTCGGTTGAACGATTACTACCCTTGATGACACCGTTTTCGGAGAATTATCCGGAACTGCTACCTGTCAGTTACGGTATAGCCATATGGACAAGCGGAGGTGTGGTTTGGTTTGTTTGAGCCGCGCGTCGAGCCACCCCGATGTGAACCGTGTCTCTTGTGCGGATATCAAAAAATCACGCTAACTCGTCTGCCAAAGGGGAATTCCAAAACACCTCGTTTTGATCGGTAAACTTGTCCGCACCATCAACCGGTTCTCCCCAAAGCCTGGACCCGAGTTGAATCATTAACTCGCCCAAGCCAATGCCACGATATGGTCTTCCAACCGATAAGCGCTCCGCAATAACCTGGCCGCAGTATTCCGAAAAGGCCGCCATCGCCGCAGGAATGTGCGGATTATCAGCATCTAAAATAACGATCTCCCACCAGCCGTTGCGTGCTGCATCTGAATAACTGCGAACATCGTGGTTAGGAGTCAGCCAGTGATCGACTGGCATGTCGCCTGGGAAATAGCTGGAGGTTACAATGTACGGATGTTCCATTGGATCGAACACTGTGTTTGATGGCTTCAATGCCTCATTTATTTGTCGCCGGATATTTTTGATCTTCTTGGCTGTAATTTTTTGGGACATGAACAAAACTCCTCTTTCATAAGTATTTAGGGAAAGAGGTCAGACTCGTGCGCACCCGCCAATTTGCTGGACGAGTCGGCGGAGACCATCACTGGGAGAGCAGTATGAGTTTTGCTTTCTATGATTTTGAAACAACAGGAACGAGTCCTGCATTCGATCAGCCAACACAGTTTGCTGCGATCTTGACGAATGATGATCTTGAACCTTTGAAGCGCATCGATGTTCGATGCCGTTTGTCACCGCACATTCTTCCTGCACCTTGGGCGTTAGCGGTCACAGGTGTGACGCCGGATATACTAACCAATCCGAATTTGCCGACGTGGTTCGAGTTTGTTCAGACGCTTTCGGCTTTGATCAACCAATGGGGGCCAGCAACCTGGACCGGATACAACAACATCACTTTCGATGAAGAAGTGCTGCGCCAGTCGCTGTATCAAAACCTGCATCCGTCGTCGTACCTGACCCAGATGGGGGGCAATGACCGCCTTGATGTCATGAAGTTGGTTTACGCCACCTGGAACTTGGAACCGGATGCATTGGTTTGGCCCACGGATGATAGTGGTCGGCAATCCTTCAAGCTCGATCAAATGGCCCCTGCAAATGGATTTGCGCATCACGATGCCCACAATGCCCTCGGAGATGTTGAAGCGACCATATATATTGCCAGCCTGATCCGCGATCGTGCTCCTGATGTCTGGGAACAATCACTTCGAAACCGGTCCAAACAAAAGGTATCGGAACTGCTACAAAGCGGTCACCCGCTACGTCTGATTGAACGCTTTGGTGCTACTCCACCGCGATCCTACATCGGCGCTTATGCAGGCAGCAGTACATCGAATCCAAACTCCGTTGGTTTCCTCGATCTTGATCAGGTTGACCCAAGTGAACTGCTTCTGGCTGATGACGATGTGATCGTTAAAGCAGTGGACAGGACGCCCAAGCTAGTCAGGACTGTAGCGGTGAACAAAGTACCGAATCTGTTCGAGATGGATCAGATTGATCCTGTGATCACGAATCGCGCCATGCGATTGGCGGAAATGACCGATCTACGCGAACGCATCGGCAACGCAATAGCCGCCAGGTTCGCCAACAGAGAAGCCCCTGTCCATGTTGAAGAGCAAATCTACGCAGAATTTTACAGCTCGACGGATCAGCGGCTATTAAAACATTTCCAGACGACATCATGGGAAGAGCGCGTTGATGTTTTAACACGACTAAACGATCAACGTGCACGGCAACTTGGTCGGCGATTGATCTTCTTGAATCGTCCCGACTTGCTGGACGCAGCTATGGTCAAGAGTATGGCGGTAGCAATTCGAGACCGTTGGGAAACTCTCGACGATGTTCCATGGACGACGTTTTCTGAAGTTGAAAAGCAGTTATTCGAGATTGAGGAAGCTGGTGCCATGACCACAGAAGAAGTTGGACGATTGCGTGCCTACTTCGACAATTTACGTGAAGGGAGACGCAACTAAACCCTACAAACATGACAAGTGCATGATCAAGTTGTCATATCAGCGCTGCGAAGAAAGGCGGGTTCAAGTTCATCCAAAACGTTGTTGCGATGCGCTCAACTTAAAGCTCGGGCGACCCCCGGAACTTTATTGTATTTGCTCGAATGCTAGTATGATGCCGAAAGCTGGCTAGGTAGAGTTGGGGTCACAACTCACGACGGAATTGCCCAACGGGTACTTTGTAGACCTTGACGATGTTTCTCGACAAAAGGACACCGAAGTACCGAATTGAAGGTTGCTTCGAAAAAATATATACCTATAGTTGTAAATCTAGCTAATTGACAGTTCTCACACTTAGAGAAAACCATGGATGAATTCGAGCAACAACCGTTCAGCGATGCGGAATTTGCGGAAAATCCGGAACAGCGTTGCCCGGTAATTCTGCTACTGGACACCTCTTATTCAATGAGTGGCGCGCCAATATCAGAATTGAACGAAGGTCTGGCCACCTTTCGGCAGGAACTTATGAACGATCCCATGGCCGCAAAACGCGTGGAATTGGCAATGGTCACTTTTGGGCCAGTGGAGATTAAGTCCGACTTCGTTACTGTGGATCATTTCTATCCTGAAACGCTGATTGCGGACAATGCGACCCCAATGGGCGAAGCTATTGTAACGGGGCTCGACATGCTCCGACAACGCAAGGACCGCTACCGCGAGAACGGTGTCAAATACTACCGACCATGGGTATTTCTAATTACCGATGGTGCTCCGACCGACGCTTGGCAGGAAGCGAAGCAGCGCATCCACCAAGGCGAAGAGCGTAAGGAATTCATGTTTTATGCCGTGGGGGTGGAGCAGGCTGACATGAATGTGCTTGGCCAGATTGCCACCCGTCAACCGCTCAAGTTAAAAGGGCTGGCTTTCAAGGAGTTGTTCCAGTGGCTCTCCAGTTCGCTTAGCGCTGTATCGCAGTCCAACCCCGGCGATGCCGTTCCGCTCGACAACCCGACTGCCCCGGATGGTTGGGCCGTAGCGGGTTGATCCTATGGAATGGCGGTGGGCGTCAGCGTCCGTAATCGGGACGTCGCACATGCGAAATGGTGACAGACTGCAAGATGCCTACGCCGTTGCCGAAATTAGCGATGGCGGCATACTTGCTGTGGTTTCGGATGGTGCGGGCAGTGCGATGTTCGGCGCATATGGCGCGTGGCTCACTTGCCGTTTTCTCTCCGTTCGATTTCGAGAATGGGTACGCGCCAATCCAGACCTGCCATCCGATGAAGAATTAGCGGACTGGATAGATGAACTTCGGGACCGAATATCAGCGATAGCAACCCAGCGTGAATCTACGTCTCGACAATTCGCTGCAACACTGGCGGCAATCGCTATCACGTCAGATGAAACTGTCACGATGCACATTGGCGATAGCGCTGTTGTGGGGCGGAAAGGCAACGAATGGGATGTGCTGTGCTGGCCTGAGAACGGCGAGTATGCGTCAAGCACCTACTTCGTCACTGACGATCCGGAGCCGCGCCTGAGGATCAGCCGCCGCCCTCGTGAACACGACGCATTCGCTCTATTCTCCGATGGTGTTGGCGATCTGGCCTTGTCGCATCTGGAACAGAACGCGCATCCCCGGTTCTTTGATCCTATGTTCCGCCCGGTTGATTCTGCATCGGGCGAGGGACGGCTTGTCGAGCTATCGGCGAAGCTGGCCACATACCTCGCTGGACCTTCGGTCTGCGAACGCACCGATGATGACAAGACGCTCATCCTCATATCCGGGGGCTGACCGTGCAAGAAATCGTAATCGGCAAGGATCAGTTTTCGATTGGAGAATTGATCGGCAAGGGTGGCGAGGGAGAAGTCTTCACCATCAAAGGTCGATCTGGGCAAGCTGTCAAAATATATAACTCTAGCCTGCGCACCCAACGTGAAGACAAGGTGCGGGCGATGGTGAGCGAAGGCCTTGCCGTGAAGACCGACCTTGTAGCGTACCCAGGCGAAGTGGTGACAGACCGTCGCGGCAACTTTGTGGGCTTCGTTATGCGTCTGGTGTCAGGCTATCGCCCGTTGCATGAGCTCTACACCCCGAAGTCTCGCCAGCGCCATTTCCCGATAGCGGATTATCGGTTCATCGTGCATGTGGCAATCAACGTCGTGCGCGCTGTTGGGAAGGTGCACCAGACCGGTTGTGTCATAGGCGACTTGAACCATTCCGGTGTCCTAGTGGCTCAGGATGGGACTGTTGCCCTAATTGACGCGGATAGCTTCCAATTCAGCCTGAACGGCAAGTCCTATCCCTGTGTCGTTGGGGTTCCTGATTTCACACCGCCCGAGTTGCACCGGAAGAACCTCGCATCCGTTCGGCGCATCATAGAACACGACAACTTTGGCCTCGCGGTTGCGATCTTCCACCTTTTGTTCATGGGCCGTCACCCCTATGCCGGTCGTTACAACGGCCCAGACATTTCCATGGGCGACGCCATTGCTCAAAACCGGTTCGCCTTTTCGCTCGCCCGCCGAGCAGCAACACAAACGGCCCCACCACCGGGTGCGCCGACGCTCGACACATTCCCGGATGTTGTCGCCCGTGCATTCGAGAACGCATTTGGGCTGACACCAGGCGCGCGTCCGAGTACGCTGGACTGGATTCACGCACTAAAGACGCTCGAAGGCTCACTGAGCCGCTGTAGCAAAGTCAAGACGCACTACTACCCCAGCGCTGCCGGGGGGTGCGTCTGGTGCAAGCTGACGTCCAATAGCGGCTTTGACATGTTCCCGGATCTGACCGCAGCGGAACCAAGTATCCCGACCGATCCGCGGGGCACGGAACAGGCAATCCGGGAGATTCAGGCCTTTCGCGTCCCGACGGCTGCGGACTTGCTGCACTTAGCGGCTGCGCCGCGTAGTGCCAGCAATGCGTTGCGCGAAGCTAGGAGCGGTAAACGGGGACGGGCGCTCTTGGGTTTACTCTTGATGGGCGGTGCAGTTGCAGGGTTCTTCTACGCCGCCCCCGTGTGGTTTTTATGGATCGGACTGGCAATCTGGGGGTGGGTAACCTTCTCTGATCGTGAAGTTGAAAGCAGCCCATTTTATCAGGCCTTCAAAGATGCCGATGGACGGGTACAGCGCGAGCTTGATGGTTTTGTGCAGCGCAACGGCATGACCGAGGTTCTGCGGGTGTACAGCAATTTGGACGCAGCAATCTCCACTTATAAGGGCCATGACGATGCGTTTGCCCGTGAAATCATGGTGTTGAAGTCCAACCGGGAATCTCGCCAACGGCAGGCCTATCTCGACAAGTTCTCCATCCGGCGGGCGAATATCTCCGGTATCGGTCCAGCGAAAACGGCAACGTTGATCTCTTTTGGGATCGAGACCGCCGCCGACGTGCACCGCTCTGCCGTTCTACGAGTGCCGGGGTTTGGTGACGTGATGACCAGCAAACTAGTGTCTTGGCGACGCGGACATGAGAGCCGGTTTAAATATGACAGGACGCCAAATGCTCAGGATGTCGCAGATGAAAGGGCATTGCGCGGGCGGTTCACGGCAGAAAAGGCAAAGTTGGAATCCACTATCCGTAACGGGCTGGCTACCCTAAGGAGCGCCAAAACCCGACTGGACGCATTGCCAGCAAAAGCGAGAAGCGACAGATCACTGACCGACGCGCTGACGGCCCGAGCTCAAGCCGAACAAGACCTGCGCGATTTGGGGGTATCGGTTCCGGCTTCCAATGTGGCACTGACCTTAACACAAGCATCACGATCTGTGCCACAACCGCCTAACCCACCCCGCGCTAACACGCCAACGCCGCAGTCGCCACGCGTGACGGTTTTGTCAGGCAAACCAAGCTGTCCGCGTTGTGGTGCCTCCATGATACGCAGAAAAGCGCGGCGAGGTCGGAATGCAGGCGGACAATTCTGGGGTTGTTCTCGGTATCCGCATTGCAAGGGCACACGCAACATCTGATCGGAATTCACGTTAGGTGGATGAACGGACGCAAACATCTGGAGCAGACTTGGTGTGTGTTGCATAAACGTTAGCAAAGCCAAAATTTGGCCAAACCAATACCGACAGGGGGGAAAAAAGCGAAGCCTAATAGTAACTTCTATTAGGTTTGAGCATTTCATCCCCTAAATCACGAGCGAAGCGATTGAATTTACCCACCATTCTGCGGAGCGCAGCGAGCGAGATGGTGTCCAGGACCTCGTGAGGGATTTGTGAGCGCCTGTGGCGCGATCAAATCCGCATGAGGGCCGACGAGGATCTAGGTAGAATACGGCAAAAGCCGGAAGTTGTATCGATCATAACCAATGCCCTCGATTCCTTCGCAGGACAATTTGTTGATGTCCCGAAACAGGCTTGGCTTGATGAACACTGCATGCATCGATTCAGTTTGGCCGGGCACATACCGGAAGCCTAGGTTGCGGCCAAGGTCTTGATAGATCTTGTCACGAAATGAAACCGCAATTGGATTGGCAATATCGAATGCAACACCCAGAACGTTCAGCCGTTCGAATTCGTTGACCGATGGATATGTTGCGAATGTTGCGATGCGTTTCCCTACAAGATCATTACGTCCTCTGGCCGCGACATGCGTCATCGTTGTTCCCGGTTCAAACTTGTCTTTCGCATTACCAAGTTTGTCGGAGATTACATGATCCCATCCATTGGCCAGTAGCTCTTCGGCAAGTTCAACGACCGATTGATCCGATTTCTCGAAATCACCCGTCTGCTTTCTGGGACCACGTACCCGTTCTTCTAAAACAAGATCAACCGTATCTCGTTGCAAATGCGGGGTGTTGGTCAGATTGATGATTGTAATCTTGTCAGCGTTTGAAGCTGTTTGATTGATTGCCTTCGCAATCAGCCGGGGAAGGTCTTCTGTGGTCAAAATGATAACGGGGCACCCGAGCGACCGGAACCAGCGCAGCGACTTTGAATAGTAGGCGTTACCATGAGTTACAGCATAGATATTCTTATCGGAACGTCCTTTCCCGAACGGGATGGTTTCAGTATCGACTGCGAACCGATCTTCTGCCTTGAAATTCAGCCGAACAATCGCATCACAGTCTTCAAAACCGAAGTCTTTCCGGGAGACGCCGGTTTTCTGGAGTGTCACGCCATATGCATGTGTGCGTTCAGAAAGGGTAGCGTCGTCCCAGCCTTTTCCTGATGGTTTTTTGCATTGTTCGCGAACACTAGCGGCAAACAAAACGATCTCTTCATCATACACGACGACCAAATCGTTCCACGAAACTTCATCAAATATCACCCGGTAGGGCAACATTTGATCCGCGTACGGTTTTGCCTCGTCCGGATCAAATTCGTCTTGAAACTCAGGATGCAGGAAAGCCCGTGTGTAAAGAGCATGCGGCCATACCTTTAGTAGATCATGAACCATGAAGACAAACGCGTCCGATTGGAACCGCGCGGTGCCATCTTCACACTTCCACAGCTCATCCCGAAGCACTTTCATTCGTGCATAGACGTGGGGCTGGATAGCCTGGATCGCCTCAATCAATGAACGGTATTCATGGTCGCCAGCGTCTCTTGTGGTAAGGGCGGTCTGCTCTGGAAACTGCTCAAGTGCTTCATGATAAATCTTTGATATCGACGGCAGGACGATCGCATTCGCAGGGCTGTCCGGCATGTGGAGAAGCTCGTCGCGCTTTTCATGGAGTTGCAAATAGCTTGAACAGGAAACAACCGTGAAGCCTTTGGTTAATTCCGGTGTATCACCTCTGGCAACGGCATTCTGGTATCGCACCGCATCTTCATCCCATCGAAGTTCCATTGCGCTGTTGAGCAGTGCGTAGGTCTTGCCCAATCCCTCTGGTGCCTGAACCAGAGTCAATCCGGAGAAGTCTGAAACGCAGCGGAGTATCCTCCCGGCCTCGTTGCGGGCACTTTCCTTATCTGTCGCTTTTGCTGCAAACCGTCTGGGTCCTATCATTCGATCTCTTAACCTGCGGGACTGATGTGAAACGAATTCTGAAGAGTCTTCTGGAAAGAGCAGGTCGAGGGTTTCGTCCAAGGACAGATCGTTTGGAAGGAATACATCGCCAGCAGGAGCACCCCGACCGGCGAGTATCAACCGTCGAAAGTCACCCTGAACCATTGTAGACGGGTGGATGTCATGAACATCGTTTCTGAAGAACAGAATATTATGGATGCCGTCAAATTGTATCTCGACGGGTTCTGGAAATCCGGAACCCCACTGATCGGCAAGGTAAGTTTTGAGCTTATCGATGACGGCTGAACGCGCATCGCATCTGACGGCCCTATTGCTGGGACGCCGTTGAGAATCCCGCATAAGCGGGGCAACTTTGTTGTATTTATTGATACTGAATAGCGGTGCGTTCTTTGCCCCACGTGGTACCGAATTGTTAATTCGTTCTTGAACAACGGTCTGGACGACCTGATCACCCACGTGGAAGCCATGGATGTTTCCAGACTTGGAGATCGTTCTCACTCCCCATGGTGACCGGCGTTTCTGGACCAAACTTCGTAGGCGTGTGTCAAAGGTGATATTGGTATCGAGCTTGTCCGTTATGACTTCGGCCACATCCGCCCATGCCATGCGATATAGCGGTCCCAGAGCCTCATCCGGCACATCACCCGACCAGAGGGTTTTGATGGGTTTGGTGGTGTTTTGGGAAAGCTCTTTGGACAGATGTCGGATATCCCACACCGTATGGATATGAAGGCTTTTATGTCCGGAAAACACGACACAATAGCCGCGATAATCCGGATACTTCGACAAGGCACTGTGAACCTTGGCAAACGAACAATTCTCCGGTTTGCCTGCGAACCAATCCAGTTGCATCTCAAGGTCCGCCCCGTCTAGACCGTCATACTCGTAGGTCAAACAAAGCCAACCGGCATTCACGATCCGCTGTCCAGGTGGTGTACCGCCGGATGATTTCCCCGGTATACGTTTATTTTGATCGTACTCACCTTCACCAAGCGGATTGCAGAACAGTGTCGATTGTTGTTGGATCGCATCCCAATCGAAATCCCCATTGTCCTTTTCGCAGTCATCCAACATTTTCATCAAATCGAAATGCATGAACGCCCCCTTTTCTCGTTTGAACAAATGAGGGAAGCCTTCAGTCTCCTCGTTCCTAAAACGGTCAAATGTCTCGATGAGGTATTTTTCAGCCAAATCATTCGAATAACGATTTTGGGCGCGTTCAAGCTGCTTCTTGTGCTTTGGCGAAATGGCAAGTTCGTTTATGTCACGCCGTCTTGGCGAATTTCTGTTTTTCATAGGGTAATCTCCGTCCGCTGGCGCGACTCGGAATGCTTCGACGCCATGTCAGACTCTATTTATCCAGCAGCCTTGGGATGCTTGTCCGGTTCGGCGATCAAACCCTTCATGTCGAATTGCGAGCGACCCTAAATACCTGTGTAACCGCAGGAGATCGCATCATGCAGACCACCAGACACACCATCCGGAATATCGACCCACAGCTACTGCTGGAAGCACGAATTCTTGCACTTCAAACCGACCAGCGGCTCGGAGACATCGTAAACCAAGCGCTGGATTGTTTTATCGAAGACGCCACCTCTGGTCCTCAAGAAGAAGACCGGGAGGAGGCGTGATCCTGTGTAAAGACCAGACTAGAAACGCATCGGTTTGGATGACACTACACGTCATTGGCCGTTTCGATTGGTGTCTCTGGGTGGGCTATATGGCTCACTTCCGATGGTCTGTGCATTCACGGATGTCCCTAATTGGGATAATTTCCAATTTGGAGAACCACCCAAAAGGGTATCACGACGCGAGTGCTTACTTTCTGCATTCGATCAGAAGTCGCGCAGGTAACTAAGATTGATGGCGTCCCAAGCGTTTTGCAGCTCTTTGAAGGCGT
Organism: Roseibium sp. MMSF_3412; assembly: GCF_030733265.1. Classification (GTDB taxonomy): domain Bacteria; phylum Pseudomonadota; class Alphaproteobacteria; order Rhizobiales; family Stappiaceae; genus Roseibium. The sequence continues at coordinate 278,389 of NZ_JASHJI010000004.1, forward strand.
CGTACTGCGATGCAATTGCATCGAAGTTGGACGGCCCTTCGTAGGTTTCAGCATCGGTGGTGCCTGACTCGTTGAACTTGTTAACCGCATCCGCAACCAAAACAATAATATTGTCCTCGATTTGGAGGATGTTGTCTTCAACGGAACAACTGATATCCAGTTCAATCGCCTCGCCCACGGATATCACTCCATCAACTACTTCGACATGCGTTTCGAGATTGTCGATAAAGGCAGCGGGGCTTGGGTATTCACTGAAAATACGAGCATATGCCTCGCATAGTCCACCATGGGTATGATGCTCTAATCTGCCAAGTGGTGGTTCTACGTTAGTGTGTTGTTTAACGCTATTCATAATATTTGTCCATTCAGGTTGTAGATTGCGCGAAAACTGAACCCTTTGTCGAAAGTATTCTCGGCAACAAATGCGATTAGATTTTCCATCGCATAGAAAAATATGGTCTATAAATCTCATTATGCAATAAATATTAAAACTATTTTCAAAATTTTATTTTATTCTTCAAGAATATTCAAATATTAGTATTATTTTTTGTTCTTCAAAAATGAATTTTATTTAGAAACTTCTCTAAAAATCATCAATTTGTCTTATTTTTATGCTGCGCTCACGAAGTGAAACTATGCCGATGCCATTCCGCTCAAGTGCTGGGGTTAGAATTTCACGGTGGCAGAATCCTGCGAAAACCGCGACCTGGCGGAATTCCATCGCGAGTGGAAGCAGGTCCTCCATGTCGGCACCTGCCTATTCGCGTCTCTCCTGAACACCAAGCAGATAAGGTTCGCCCGCCACCTGACAGTCTGTGACGAATTCTGTGCCTTCTGCGGATTGTCTCGGTTCGATAAGCCTGCAAGTGGTCTCCGTCCGGTAAACCGTCCCGTCTTCAATTAAAATTCCACCGGGATGGAGTTACTGGGCAATTCGGTGACCCGAACTGGGTGGATCCGTTCCTTCCGGGTAATACAGACCGTCGAAACCATCCGTCGCACCGGCACCGGTGGTGACCAGCATCGCGACTGCGAAAACGATAAGATTCTTCAAGAATCATCCCAATCAGCACTCTTGAACACTCACCCCCACCAACGAAATCGGCCATAGCGCAATTGCAACCAAAAATTTTATCAATGCGAAGCGTGGTCTTTGGTTGCAATTCGCCTATCAGGACAAATCATCCGTTTGAACGGTAATCCACTGTTCGAGCATCAGCCGACCGCGTTCATCGAGTTCATTGCGTTGTTCCAGCGGCAGCAGGACGTATTCGTCATATTCGACCCCGACGAAGTGCAGCTTTGCGTCCATATAAATCCGCATACAGATCAATTCGTGTGAACTGGACAGCTTCTCTTGCGGATCACTCTTCAGGCATTCTAGGTGCCTGCCGATGACGTGTAGTCTTTCAGTGAGGAGATCAACGCCAGAATCCTGTTGCCCATGACTGACACGGATCTCTTCTCGGTTATGTGCAACAGAATTCCCACTTTTTCCGAGATATTCATTCAGGCGTTTTTCGCCTTGGTCCCGCATCACCTGCTGTTCGGCAACACTGCCATCCTGGTATTCTCGAAGCGTTACACCGGCGAAATACGCATAGGTCTCCATCTTGATCGCCGTGCATTGAGGACCGGTTTTTTCCTCGCCGCTACACGTAAGGTAGCGGTCCACGACATATTCGGTGGCCCCGTCAACGTCACCGACAAATCTGGTTTGATCATCCTTTGCTTCGATAAACTGTTCAGCGGTCAGTTGATCATATCCACGCCGTTCGTCTTCGAGTTTCATCCGGGTATCAACCGGTTCTGCTGACGCCGAACGCCTTATGCCATACCGGCTGCAATCCGGACCGTTCGAGCAAGGGAAGGCGGCAAGATACCCCTCATACCCACCGTAATGGTCCTTCAATCGTTCATGTATCTCTAGACAGCGATCATGCGTGGGTATCGGATCAGCGTTACAGACGATCATTTGTTGGCGGAGTTCTGCGACCTGATCCTCTGACAGTTCATCTGCATGTGCCGCACCCGCGATAAGCAGCAGCACCGGAATTATCATGATTTTCATGATGCTGAATGTGGGAAAAGAAACTGTCTTCATATTCGTGATCCTTCCTTTGTCTTTTGATTGATCGCGACTTCCTGGTCCCTTTCCCCACGTGTTTTGAAGACCGTCCTGTCGATAATCACTTCACTGTCTTATCCGCCGGATTTTTTCTCGTTCCCTTCCAGTTGAATGAGATCGGCGACCCCGACCTGACCGCTCGTGGCGTCCACGATGGATTGAAGCGTTTTCCTGGAAGCGATGACCTTTCCGTCCCTGGCACGCAGCACCGTTGCTGCGCTTACTCCGGCCTTTCTGGCGAAGTCCCGGAGGCTAAGATCATGCAACGATAGGTAGTCATCGAGTTTCATGTCATGTTACATATCACGAAACATAAAAATTTCACAATGAGAAAAATATCAATGTTTGCGAAGCTCTTAAAACTGTTGCACGATGTGAAACACACCTGCTGTTTTCGGATTCATCGCATGGAACTTAAAGAGCGTCTTCAACAGGCGAGAAAACACTCTGGCAAGAGTATGGATCAAGTCGCCCAGGACCTCGGGTTATCCAGAATTCAAGTCTGGCGGATGGAGAAGAATGCTGAAGCTATTACTGTCAAGCGGCTGCAAGAACTGGCCGCTGTGTACGGACGACCCATCCAATCGTTCTTCGACGACAAGGTGGAAATTTCCGAATCCGAAATCAGCTATCAGATCATCGGCATAGCGATTGAGGCGGTCGAGGCTGTTGCATCTAAGATGGATGAAAGACCAAGCACGGAAGCGTTCAGAGCAGCAGCAATCGCTGTGATTAGAGCACAGCAGAAACGCTGGGCGGAGAATCCTAACCTACGTTTCAAACCGGAGGAGTTTACTGTTTTTATTGAAAGAGAATTGAACAGCTGAGCAGCTTACGGGTGATTTTTTAGATGCGATTGAGATGACTTTTGCACCCGAATTTTTTGCAATTCATTATTTTGAGTGGCCAAAATTGCACGTCGAATGGCATCAAAAGACAATCAAATCAAACGAAGACTTATTAGATAAAGCGCGGGAAACAGAGGAGATGCAAACTTCATCTGAAGGTGGCTTCCCAATGTTGAATTAAAAAGCGTGATTTGATTGGAAAAGCAAAATGAAAAAGCTGATCGCAATCCTATTTGTATTCGCATTTGCTGCGCCAGCAATCGCAGAGGAAAAAAAGCCTACTGAACCAGATTACGTAAACGAATACTATACTCTGGACGTTTATCGTGTCTTGGGTAAATATGCGATATTCAAGGATCCGCGCGAAGGTGTCTGCTTGCTTAGGTTTTGGCACTCCGAAAAGCTCATTACAATAGAAACCAATTTGGAAATACAAGGCGAACGCGGCGTGTCACTGTCTTTCTGGACAGATGCGGAAAAATTTGATGATAAGGACTGGAACGAAGATGAAATGGTGATGGCTATCGACGGCACCTTGAAGTTCATACCCAGTCTCTATCGCTCTTCGGAAGATGGATTTGGTGCAAATTTCTTCTTTTCCCTAGAAAAAGTAGAAGATTTTGTTGCGCCATTCAGATCTGGAAGTAAGCTCGTCGTAAATTTCCCAGAGGTATTTATTGGGGTTATACCGCTGACTGGAACAAATAAAGCTATGAATACTCTTGAGAAATGTCAGTCCGAACTTGATGAGGCTTTAAAACTGAAGCCCTGATTTTGAAAATAAACCCCGGATTAATTCGAGCTAGAATGGAGCAGATCAGGGATCGCCACGCAACCATACGTTGGATTTGCAAACGGCTTCCGAGTAAAATGGTTGAATACTCCAGGAATGCTAATGCAATTTGCAATTAAGGCAAATACCCGCAACCGTCACCTCACCGCACGCATTTTGCGTCACCGACATAGTAGCGGCCGGAGTATTTCGGCCACGCACAGGCAAGACCGGACTTGATCAAGGCCATGGCAATATCTGTTTCGCCAACGAAGCACTGAGCTACGAACCGTTCTCCTGATTTGCGGCGTGATCGACCATCACAAGGTGTTCCCGACCCCACCACCTTGCAACGCACGGCTTTTCCGTTGACTAGGCCCTTTGTGAACCTGGTTGCTTCCTGATAGTTCCTTTGACCTCTTTCCGGAGTGTCAACACCGCATAGCCGTATACGAACAAGCGGACGGCTTAATTGGAATGTGTCGCCGTCGATCACGCGAGATACAGAGCTTTCCCATTCCTGTGCTGTGGCACTGAAGGCTAAGAGACAAAAACATACTGCAAAAACAATCCTTACCATTCCAAACTCATTCCATTCTTCAAAAACTGCTACCTAAGCATAGGTTGTATTATAATCATTTTACACGCAATTTCTAACTAATCAGGGAGATTGCGATAGTGAGCCGTTTATTTTTGTCCTTCGCACTTTTGGCAGCATCTGTAGTCGCGACGAATTCCCAATCAGGCTGTCACCCAAGTTATGATCCATGCGTACCAATCGCGAGCGACGTTGATTGTGCCGGTGGCCGGGGAAACGGACCCGTTTATGTGCGTGGCCCAATTCGAGTAATTGGCCCTGATGTTTACCGTTTGGATCGTGATGGTGACGGTATCGCTTGCGAACGTTGAGTCACCCTCAAGTAGTATCTATTTGGTGCTGTCCGGGTGCCGGTACGAGAAGCCATTCGGCTGCTTCTCGTGTTCGCTCTAGGTTTCAAGTGCTTTTTTTGTCACCCGAATGTGAAGGTGAACTGTTTCCCACTCAGGTTACCTGAACCCGTCCCCCTGGTTCCTGTTGATACGAACCGGAATGGTCCGCTGGAGCCATCACTACAATTAAACGTGCCTTCTCCGTCGCGCCTTGTGACGTAAACAAATGTTCCCGTGCATGTCCGGCCTTTGCTGCTCGTAATCTCCAGCGTTCCACCACCGTCGAGGTAACCAGTCGCTTTTCCTGTGAAAGTTTCTGATCCGTCTGTTGCCTGGCCTCTGATGCCCAGGGTCATTGAACAACCAGCACAGAGAATTCCAATAAGTGATAGCCCTGCGATTTTCTTGATTATCATGCCGTTAGTCTCGCTCCGATTCTATCTTTTGAAACCATGCTTGGCGTTGCAGATTTCAACCGCAGCCTAGAATGGATATTCGTGAGCGATTTATGCAGTTTGCGCAGTAACTTGGATTTATTCAGCGTGGTACGACTGGAATTGAGCAAATTCTGTTCTCAGTTAGCGCCAATACCCAACCCATAGCGAACACTCGCTGCGATGCAAAGCGTAGGCATCTGCTGGAGAATACTGCACTATTCGCGTAGGGTGTTGAAGTGCGAGTTTTGCTCGACTCATCCCCTGGATTCTGATTGTCTTTGGGCCTGTCTCACCCTAAAGCAGACAATAAATGCTGTTTGCTCTTTCTATCGCTTTCGCCTACGCGCTTACCAATATCGATGGCCTCTTTGCCTTCTTCGCAATCGCGACGTCAGGAAGGTACAGGCAGGCTCTGATCGGTTTCCTGTTTGCGCAGATGCTGGTCGTTACCGGGGCATATGTTGCCGGTGCGGGCGTGACTTTCTTTACACCGCACGCGCTTGGTTATCTCGGCATTGTGCCTCTATCCCTCGGTGTTTGGGAAGTTTGGAGAAACATGTCTCGCTGCGGAGACGACGCGGACGCACTAAAGGCAGCACACTCAATCTTCAGCGCCACCGTGATCTTTGTTGCGCTAAGCGCCGATACGTTCATCTTAGTTGCTGCTTTTTTCGCCGATACAGCCGCAGTGCTTGACCGGCACGTCTTTACAGGCGCTATTGTCGCAATAATGGGTCTTGTCATCGCTGGCACCGTGTTGACCAAAAGCATTGGAAGCAACCAAAAAGTCCGGAGGTTTTTCGAAACCCTTTCACCTTTCGTGATGATCGGCGCCGGGATTTACATCCTTCTCGACACAGCAACGGATACCTACTAAGGGAGACCGCTGAGCAAGACTTTCGCAAGACCGTTGGTCATTCAAACAATCTGACCTGTTACCGCTCCTGCAATGCCAAGCGGGCGCCAAGCGCGCAATAAATTCCACCAACGATTTTGCCTTGCCATTTCACCACTGCCGGGTGTTTCTTAAGGAAACTACCGAGTCTGCCAGCCCCGACAGCGAAGATCACGGTACTAAATAGGCCAAGCAGTACGAAGATTGTACCAAGCGCAGTGAGCTGAAGCATGACCGAACCGTTTTCCGGTTTAACGAACTGTGGCAGGAAAGCCAGAAAGAACAACGCTGTTTTTGGGTTCAGAACCTCCGCGATGATGGCCTGGTTGAACGCCTTTTTTGCCGTTATTGGTGAGCTACCGCGAGCAAGGTCCAGAGATGTCTTGTCAAGGATGGCGACAATGCCGAGATATAAGAGATAACCGGCCCCTGCGTATTTGATGACGCTGAAAAGAAGCGCTGATGTCGCAATTATGGCCGATACACCGATGATCGCCATGAAGGTGTGTACAACGTCCCCGGCAGCTATCCCTGCTCCGGTTGCAATTCCAGCTTTTGTTCCCGAACTCGTCGCTCGCGCCACAGTCAGTAGTGTTGCCGGTCCGGGTATGAACACGAACCCCAAGACAATTGCGACATACGCAATCAGCGTCGCTGTATCGATCATGAAAGTCTCCAGACTAACGGGCGAATTGATGTTAATTGCGCGTTGCGTCGAGAACAAGAATTGATGCATCGGCCTCGAATTGGAGCGCCCTGTATCGTTCGTTTGAGTGGGCTGTTGCTTAGTTTGGAGAATTCAACTTTGTAGTTTCGTCGGTTTCAGAGATTTTCTGAAACTCGGTCAACAACTCGGGGAAACTCTGGGCGAGATAGCGAACCACTCGCGCATTCTCTATCAAACGCTTCACATATCCAGTCGCAATCACCAAATCGAGATGGTCCTGACCATAAGTTTCCTCAAGCAGATGAAACTCACGATCTAGTTGGGCAGACTCTTGCTCCATACGCGTGATTTGTTCGTCGGTGAGTCCGTTTACTGTCTTCGGCTTTGCGGTCTCTACTAACTGAGAAGTAGGGGTCGCTCCAACGAGCGACTGCGCGTATGGATATGAAAATTTGTTCATCGCAATCATGAGTTGGGCAGCCTCGATCTGCCTCAGCGGCTTCATTTTCCGCAACTCCCTGAAGGTGTTTATCGGGACATGCTTGTCTTTCAAAAGTTCCGCCACTTCGGCACAGATCCCTTCAAGTAGTTTGCGTTTCTGTTTGATGTTCTTGATATTTACATTCAACACACGCGCCAGAACCGCTTCTGAGACTCCTTTTTCGATCGCTTTCAGGATCATTTGATGTTCTTGGATGGTAGCGAGTCGATTAACCCGCTTGTTGTACGTGTAAGCTTCATCATCCGTTGCGATCAAACAATCAACTTCCTCATGTCCAAGTTCCTTCAAGACCGACATTCTCATATGTCCGTCCAACAGCAGGTAGTTCCCTCTTTCAGCGCGATCCGGGACAACAACCGGAGGCTCAGCCAAACCTGAATAGAAGATCGAGGAACGTATCTGACCGTATTTCTTGGACTTCTTTATCCTGTCCGAGACAATCCTTAGGGGTGTGATGCTGGAGATGGATAACCTTATAGATTCACGATGAAACGCCAGTTTGATCAATGGAACTTTTTTATGGTTCATCGCGTCAGCTCCTGACGCTCCATCCGATTGGCAAGCTTTTTTGGTATTGTGTCTAGTTGCTCGGATTTAAGCAGGTCAAGGAAACCTTCGTTCGTCAGAAGTTCCTTCAACGCGTGTGCAATGAACATCAGACGACTGCGCGTAGCATCTGCTTTTCGAATTAGGAGTTTTTTGCGATCAGTGTCTTCACGATATGCACGGACCAACGCCTCGGACGTGATTTTTCGCTTTCGCTTCACGCCGCTCAGGAGAGCCTTGCCTCGAAGGTTCCGGCTCTCAATGACTTTCTTAGCGATTAGAAGCTTACGTCCTCTAAGAATGTTGTTTTCATAAGCGTTTTGAAGAGCATCTTGAATTCCGTCGTCATCAGCGTCAACAATCTCAACTGCGACACTGATTGGAATATGTCCTGCTTCAACGGAACGAAGTAGACGCTGTTCACCTTGACGAATAAGTTTTCCGATACCCCTTACATACTCAGTTGAAAGCCCTGTCTTACTGGCAATTTCGGTCTCGCTGTAGCCCCTTTCGTTCATACCTTCTATGTCACGAACCAAGTCGATTGCTTGGTGCTGCCGACGCGCGCAGTTTTCAACCAAGCTCTTCACTAAGCTTGTTTGAGTGTCTACCTGAATGACGATCGCGGGTATTTCCGTCTGTCCTAACTGTTTGAAAGCCTCAAGCCTGCCCTGCCCGCACACCAGTTGGTAACGCGCTTCTGATTCCTCTTCCGTCTTAGAAACGGTAATGGGCCGCTTTAAACCCACATCTCGAATGCTCGAAATGATTTCTCTAAAAATTTTCTTGTTACGCACCCGAGGGTTTAGGATGGAGATCCTGTGAATGGGAACCAGCTCGATTTGAAGTGTTTCTGCGTCTGGCATCATGCAGCCTCGTGAATTGAGAGGCGTTCCGCCAAAGCAAATAGTGGGCTCAGCGTTTCAAATCGATAGGCATCAATCCAAATCCCATTGTCTTCAGAAAGCCTCAGAGTTTCGGCTTCAACATCAAACGTTGGGAGGATGAGGTAATCCTTCGCACTGGCGTTTTCACTATTCATCCGTACCGCGATCGTAAGGTCTGGATATAGGCTCCGATCAAGCCGCACTTTCCAACGCAATGAACCTGCATTCGTTTGAAAGCAGCGACTGATCGCAAGCGAAGCTGTAAATTCCTGGTTTATCGTCAGAAGATCTGTAATCTCGTCTCTGGAGACAGTTCCTCCAGCCTTCTCAATCCCTGAGATAGTCTCATCGACCGTATCAGGGTAGCGCCGCCGCAGAGCCCTGTTTACTTCGATGTAGCGATAGTCTCTTTCTGGAGTGTATCCGATCAGCTTGTACGCTTTCAGCAGCCCGCCAAATCGATGGCTAAAGGCTTGGCTCGATGGACAGTCGGGCGTTTCATCGATTATCAATCCAGAAAGTACGCCTGTCCGTTCATAGACAGATCTCAACTGATCAAGCATCTCGTCATTGGTTAGATGATGTGAGCGGGCTTCAATAATTGCACGGGCTGCATCGAAGGCTCGATGATCAACGATCGCCTCGAAAGCATGGTCGGCGCGAACTAGCATCGACGCATCATTTTTAAGACGATGCTGCTTGAGCTTGAACGAAACGTGGTTCCAGACATTGTTGCCGATGTACTTTTCGTTGATGAGAATTTGATGCACGGTGCCCCTGGTCCAAGGGCGGTCAAGGTCTGTGGTGACGCCTCGTTGGTTTAGCTGCTGGGCGATCGCTGTTTCATCCAATCCGTCCACCACGAACCGCTGATAGATCCACCTGACAATTGCGACTTCCTCTGAAGGCCCTGGAACGAGCACAACCCTATCGGTTTGGATACTTTTCCTTTCTCCGCGCTTTAGAAGACCTTTTGGTCGGCCGTGCTCATCTCTGAGCTCGCGGCGCAGACCAAATCCAGCCATTCCACCTTGTCGATAACCCATTTCAATGAGACGGCATTGCCCAGCGAACACTTTGACGGAGAGTTCTCGGCTGTACTCCGCTGCCATTCGTCGTTTGACGACCTTTTGTACATCGGATCCGATACTGCCGTCATTTTCGAACTGCTCTGCGCAGTATTCCACCTGAACACCTGCTCGGCGACATCGATATTCGTAGAACGCACTTTCGTCTGCATCTTGAAACCGCCCCCAACGACTGATGTCGTAGACTAGGATTACCGAAAAATTTGCGTTGCCGCTTTCAATATCCAAGATCAACTGGCTGAGTCCGTCGCGGCCTTCAATGTTTAGACCACTTCGCCCGGAGTCGGTGTAAGTGCGGACGATCTTGAGACCACGCTTGTTTGCATACCGGCTGATTACTTCGGCTTGGTTTTCTGTCGAATACCTCTGATGTTCGGTAGACATGCGAACATATTCGGCGGCGTGCGTGCTCGCTTCGTCACGCTCACCATCTTTACTCCCATCGATGTCCTCTCTCGAACCCATCTTCCAGCCGTCACGCGCAGATGCCACAGACGAGTTTTTGCTGCTTAATCAGCTACAGCAAAAACTCCGCGAAAATTATATCTGGAGAGGGGATGCAACATGTCGCCGAAAATGCGCAACAACTTGCATGCTGGTTCAATCGAACAACTGAGCTCAGAGGCTTATGCCGCTATTATTTCAACCGCCCTACGTAGGGATCTTGGAGGGACTCATAGAGCCGTAAAGACAGTGCGTCGGTGGACCGGTGCTGGCGAACGCACTGTTACCAACTGGCTTGCAGCGGAGCATGGGCCAAGCGCGCCTCACCTAGCCATGCTCTCCCATCATTCTGACGCGGTTCTGGAGGCGTTTTTGATCATGGCCGGAAGAGAACGAGTAATTGTTGACCTTGAGGTATCTCGATTCAGGAAGGTTCTCCTAGCCACACTAAAGCAACTGGAAAATGCAATGAACTAACAACGACCAAGTGCGGTCCGCTGCCGTGTTGATACATAAGCTTTTCTGATCATTGACATTTCGGCCGGGTCCGAGGCAGCGGGTGCGCTCTTAGATCGATTCGGTGGTGCTCATCTGTTTGACGCCGAAGGAACTGTGAAGACAACCGATAAGACCGCTGGAAATCAGCGATGCTTGTTTGGCACAAATTTGGCACAATAGTGAGCGAGATCAAGCGACACTGAGCGAGATATTTTTCCATAAATGTCTATTATTCTTGATATATTATACTTGTTTGTAGAATAATTACTGCCCTCCGAAGGCAGAGGCCAGAGGTTCGAATCCTCTCGGGTGCGCCAGAATTTCAAGTCAGCTTGAGTTAACGGACCGAAGCGGAACAGCGTCGTCCATCGGGGCTTTTGTGGAAAGTCGTGGTTGGGCTGTCCATGGACAGCACGGGCACAATTGAACCCGCAGGCCCGGTGCCGCAAGCGAGCGTCAGCGATTTGCGGGTCTCTCACCTTCGAGATGAGACCGTGGGTTCACACGTGATCGATAAGGACCGCACAGACTGCGCAGGGGGACGTTGATGGCGCTTGAAGCTTCGAAGAAGCCCGCACCGTTTCGTCAGCCGCCATCCTCTACCCTGCGCGCTGACTTCAAGGGTGCGTCGCCGTTCAAGTTCAACACCCGGTGTCGCGTCCGCTATTCCAGCATCCACCCCTTACCGCAGGAACTGGTCCACGTAGTCCTCGCCCAGGCCGACGTCGGCGTAGTGCTGGCGGCACATGTCGATCTTGGTGAAGACGTCCTCATAGCCGAGCGGTTTGCCGTAGGGGTCGACGTAATACATGATGCCGTTGACCTGAAAGAGGGTGATCATCTCCTCGACATCATCCGGCACGACAAGCGTGTGGGTTTCGCCCGGGGGCTCGTAGACATAGCCGCCGGCCTCGGCGACCCAGTCATGCTCCAGATAATGCCAGCGCCCCTTGATGACGTAACCATGCACGGGATTGGGGTGGCGGTGGCGCGACAGGACGCCGGATTTGCGCACCCGCAAGAGATTGACCCAGTAGCCCTGGCTCCTGTTGAGACAGAGCGGACGGAACCAGACGTTTTCCGTCTGGGGCACCCAGACGCGCTCGTCCTCCGGGATCGCCGACGGCACCACGATCTCCGCCTGCGCGTCCCTGGGAAACGGCAGCTGATACGGGATCCGCGGGTTCTCGTCTTTTGCGTCTAGGGGCATCTAAGTTCCTCTCCTCTTTTACCTGTTCCTGTCAGACGGCGGAATAGCCACCATCGACCGGGTAGACCGCACCCGTCACGAATTTTGCCTTGCCGCTCAAGAGCCAGGCGACCAGCGCGCCGACTTCCTGCGGCTGCCCCCAGCGGCCCAGCGGCGTGCGGGCAAGGATCGTGCGCTCGCGCTCGGACTGCTCCCGCAGGCCGGCGGTCATTTCCGTCTCGATCCATCCGGGCGCAACGGCGTTGACCCTGATACCGTCCTCTGCCCATTTCGCGGCCAGTGCCTTGGTCAGTTGCGCAACGCCGCCCTTGGAAGCGGAATAGGCGGGCACCAGCGGACCGCCGAAATAGCTGAGCATCGAAGCCGTGTTGACGATGGCCCCGCCCGAGCGCTCCAGAAGCGGCCTGGCCGCCAGGCACATGCGCATCGTGCCGGTCAGGTTCACATCGATCACCTTGCAGAAAGTCTCGATTTCGTATTCCGCCTCGCGCAGCAGGATCCCCGCGCAATTCACGAGGCCATCGAGCCGGTCATGGGTGCCGACAAGCTCTGCAATCTGGGCGTCATCTGTGACATCAAGCGCGACGGCAGTCAGGTTCTCAAGCGCCGGGCAAGCGGCAACCTCGGCCTCGGTAACTCCGGTGGCGGTAACCGCCCAGCCTTCGTCCAGCAGTGTCTGCACAACTCCGAAGCCGATACCGCGCGTTCCACCTGTCACCAAGGCCTGTTTCATGCCGCCTGCCCCTCCCTCATGAACCGCAGCACGTCCCGGCGCCTCGGCATGGGAGCGACGGCCCCGTAGCCTTGGGTCGACAGCGCGGCGGCGGCGTTTGCATAGCTGGCCGCCTCGTAAGGATCGCGGCCGGCCGCCATCTCGGCAAGAAAGGCTCCGTCGAACGTGTCGCCGGCGGCGGTCGCATCGACCGGGGACACCGGTTGACCCGGAACGCGCCTGCGTTCGTCCCTTAGCGCGATCAGCGTGCCGTCCTTGCCAAGTGTCAGCGCCACGATCTCACAGCCCAGATCAAGATAAAAGTCCGCAATCGCGTCCGGGTCAGTGAAGCCCGTCAGTTGGACGGCATCTTCCAGACCGGGCAGGGCAATATGGGCCTTGGCCATGGCCGCGTGGGTCACGGCCCGCGCGCGTTCCAGGGGCCAGAGATTGAGGCGCAGATTGGTGTCATAGGACACCCAGCCGCCGGCGTTCCGGCACAGGTCCATGGCGGCAAAGACGGCATCGGCGGCATTGGCGGAGATCGCCTGGCTGATGCCGGAGACATGCAGGATGCGGGCTCCGGCAATATAGTCTTCGGGCAGATCCGCAGGTGTCATCCGGCTCGCCGCGGACCCCTTGCGCCGATAGGTGAATGTATGGCCGTTGTCGTTGTGGCTGACAAAATAGATGCCGGTCGGTGCCTCCGGGTCCTGTACCACCCTTGAGGTATCAACACCTTCCGATTGCCAGAGCTGCAGGAATTCATCGGCAAATGCGTCCCTGCCGACCCGGGTCAGGTAGCCGACGGATGCGCCCTGGCGCGCAGCGGCAATCGCGGCGTTGGAGGTATCACCGCCATGCCCTTTCAAAAAGCGCCCGTCCGCCTGTTCGTTGAACTCCAGCATCGGCTCGCCGAGACAAATGATGTCGGGTTGCATGTTCCTTGCCTTTTCCGTTTCGGGGCACCGGCCACGCCCGTCAAAGCGTGGCCAGGGACGCTTATTGGGCTGTGTAGCTTTGGCCGACGCCGGGTATGCGCCAGATCCTGAAATTCGGGATCTCCGGATCTTCGAAATTCATCTCGCCATCCACCCAGACGTGCAGGTGGTTCGAGACGACATAAAGCGATCCGTCAGGCCCCCAGGCGAGCGTATCCGGCCAGTTCATTTCCGGGTGATGAACGAAACGGCTCACCTGACCGGTCGATTCATCGAATTTCATGAGACCGTCGAGCGACAGGGCCGTCATGTAAATGTTGCCGGCGTTGTCCGCGGTCATGCCATCCGTGTTCGACGGAAGGGACGTTTCCACGCGCACCGCGTTTTCGATCACCGTCTCGTTTGTTTGAAAGTCACGGAGGATTTCCGTGGGCAGGGAGTAGAGCTTGTTGCCCGTCAGATTGGTCCAGTAGACGGTCTTCTTGTCACCGGAAAGCGCAATTCCATCGGCACCGGTCTGCATGCCGCCGTTCTTCAGAACGGGCCGGTCATCGATGTTGAAGAAGAAATTGGGTTCATTGTTGGTAAACTTGTGCTGATCCAGAATACGGCGCACCGTGTTGGTGTTGCTGTCATAGACGATCAGCCCGCCATGAAGCGGATCACAGAAGATGCCGCTGTCGGCGATGTAGGCGACGCCCGTATCATTGTCCACGGCCAGATCATTCAGGAAGGAGCACTGCCTGTCCGCCTCGTCAGCGGTGAAGACGTATCGCTGGATCTCCTTGCCTGCCTTGATGTCCCAGAGGACAAGCTTGGCGTCACCGTCTTCAAACGGAGGGCCGGCAACGTGACCCTGGTCGAGGATCCACATGACGTCATTGCGATCAATCTCAAAGCCAAGAACCGCCTTCAGACCGGCCGCGTTGGCAATGTCGTTCATGTCCTCGCTCGGATAGGGCTCCAGTTCCCAGGTGTCGCCGTTCCTGACGAGTTTGGAGAGCGTTGACGGGATTTCTTTTCCGGCCCACCGCGCTGTTGAAACGTAGATGTTGCCGTTGCTGTCGACCTTGGCGCCCTGCACGAGCGCCTGTCCGAAAATTGCGCTGTTTTCCCAGGCCGACCTGATGTCTTCGGAAACCACCCTGTAGGGCAGGCTGTTCCATTCGGCGACGATTTCCGGCCGGGGCATGTCCTTGGCGAACGCGCCACCGAGCCCCAGGAAGACGGCCATGATCGCGGGCAGAGCCGCAAGTCCTGTCTGTGTCATTTGAAGTGTCCCCACTCTTTCAGCGTCAGATCCGGCCGTATTTCGCGAGGCCTTCGCGCAGGGACCCCGCCTGCATGATCAGCTTCGCCTGCTCGGCCTCGCGAATGTCGATTTCGCGCGCCATTTCAAGAATTTCCTCTGCCTGCGCGATGGGAACGACCACGACGCCGTCGATATCGCCGACGATGATGTCGCCCGGATGCACGATCACGTCGCCCAGGGGGACAGCGACATTGGCAGCCAGCGTCTTGTGGCGGCCAAGTGTCGTTCCGGGAGACGAGGACCGGGCGAAGATCTGGAAGTCGTAGTCGCGGCGGATTTCCGTGATGTCGCGCACGGCACCATCGAGGACAGCGCCCTCGTGCTTGTTGGCGACGGCACCGGCGGTCATCAGCCCGCCCCACACCGCCACGTTGGCATCGCCGGCGATCGAGATCACGATGACGGAGCCCGGTTCGGATTCATCAATGGCATCCAGGGCGTGCTGCGGCGGCACGAATTCGTCGGTCGGGCCCTCAAGCACCGTGACCGCCGGACCGACAATCTTGTCCTCGTTGATGCGCGGCTTGATGGCCTGATCCAGATAGCCCTTGCGGCCGGTGATCTTGTCGACCGCATCGGCGACCGACGCTGTCGCGGTCTCGCGGAAACCCGCGACCAGTTCCTTAAGTTCCATTTCCGGTACTCCTGATTGAACCCGTTCTTGAACGGCATTTGCGTGTTTCATTTTCCGGCTCACCACCTGTTGACCCAGTTGGCCGGGGGCGCTCCCTCCAGGACGCGCACCAGCTCGGCACCGGCGCGTCGCTGCAACTCGCCGACGGACGCTTCCGAATACCAGCCGCAATGGTCGCTCAGCACCGTGTTCGGCGCTCCGAGGAGAGGGCTGCCGGGTGCCGGTGGCTCTGCTTCGAAAACATCGATGCCCGCGCCGAACACATTGCCCGCATGCAACGCCTCCGCGAGGGCCTTCTCATCGATCAGGCCGCCACGCGAAGCGTTCAGAACAACGGCGTTTTCCTTCATCAGACCGATGCGACGGGCATCGATGATGTTACGTGTGGCCTCGGTCAGCGGGGTGTGCAGGCTGACGACGTCGGCCTGACGGCAGAGGCTGTCGAGATCGGTTGCCTCAACGTCCCAGGCGGCACGTGTCTTGGCGTCGAGATAGGGATCGCTAACCAGCACGCGGGAAAATCCGAGCGCACGGAACCGTGTGCAGGCGGCGCGGGCGATCCGGCCGAAGCCGATCAGGCCTATGGTCGCATTGCGATGACCGGGAACCGGGCTCTTCTGACCGACGCCCCACAGGCCCGCCCGCACTTCGGCATCCCGGGTCACAATTCGTCTTGCGACAGCCAGGTAAAGGGCAATGACATGGTCGCTGACTTCATTCTCCGCGCCATAATCGGGAATGTTGGCAACGTGGATACGGCGCTCCGTTGCGGTCTTGAGATCGACATTGTCGACACCGACGCCGTATCTCAGAATGAGCTTCAGGCCCGGAACGTCGGAATAGAGCGCGGGGTCGATGCGGCGCTCACGTGTGAGCACCGCAAAGACATTCTTGTCGGCAAGGGCGGAGAGCGCATCCTCGCCGGCCGGAACCGGCAGAACCCGTGCCCCAAAGGGCTGGATCGCCGCCTCTTCCAGCGCATAGTCCGCGTAGCCGGGCTCCAGCACGGCGGCAAACGGCGTCTCAGGTGTGGTTACGGTCTCCGCCCGCATGTCACCGGTTCCGGTACTGCGCCACGGCGGCGTCGAGCTTGCCAGGCCATTCCTCGCCGATTTCGCCGACGATGTATTCACGCACGGCCGGCTGCGCCAGTTCGCGGAACTTGGCTTTCTGCTCCGGGCTGACAGGTACGACCTCCAGACCCTTCTCGCCGAGAATTGTCGCGGCGTTGGCGTCCTGAGCCGCTGTCATGCCGCGATGAATGATCTTGGAGATTTCAATGCACTGGCCGACGGCGGCTTTTTCGGCGTCGGTGAGGCTCTCATAAAAATCGTCGTTGATCATGTAGGCGTGCCAGGAGAAGACGTGCCCGTCGAGGGAGACGTATTTCTGGTGCTGATAAAGCGACGCGTTGACGATGTTGGTGACACCGTTTTCCTGACCGTCGACAACACCCTGCTGCAAGGCGCCGGGCAGTTCCGGCCAGGGCACGGGGGTCGCCGAGGCGCCGAGAGATTCCACCAGACGGGTCCAGACCGGGGCGGTCATAACCCGCATCTTCAGACCCTTCATGTCCTCCGGTTCGGCAACCGGAACCTTGGAGTTGGTAAAGTTGCGCACGCCATTATCGGCAAGACCCAGGACACGGATGCCTGTCTTTGCGCGCATGTCCTCGAACATTTCCGCGCCGAAGTCACCGTCAACCACGGACCAGGCCATGGCCTGATCATCGAAGAGATACGGCATGGCAAAGACCGCGAAGGGTTTGTAGACGCCGGATATCGGGCCGTCATGCACAACGCCGAGCTGGATGGTGCCCAGTTGAAGGCCCTCGATGACCTGCCCGCCATCACCCAGCTGGGAGGCCGGATAGACCTGAACGTCTATGGACCCGGCCGTCTTGCCTTCCACGCAGGTTTCGAAGGCGAGCGCAGCCGCATGTTTGGGCGACGACATGTCAGCCGCCTGGAAATGTGCGTATTTCAGCTCTTTCGCCGAAGCCGCACCGGCGGCGGAAACGATGGCCAAGGCGGCCGTTGCGCCCAGAAGTCGAGATGTCAGTTTCATGGTATTCCTCCCGTTTGCTAACTGGATAGTCCGAAGAAGCGAGGTAACGCGGTGCTGAGTGCCGGTACGAGAATGACCAGCAGCAGGACCGCCATTTCCGCCGCGAGAAGTGGAAGAACGGCGCGGGACAGGCCTTCGATCCTGAGACGGCCAACCGTCGCGATGACAAAGAGCACGGGGCCGACCGGCGGCGTGATCATGCCGATGGTGAGGTTGAGGACGAGCATCATGGCGAATTGCAGCGGGTCGATGCCGAACTGCGCCGCGATCGGGCCGAGCACCGGCGTCAGAATGATCAGGGCCGGAAGCGTGTCGATGAACAGACCGCAGATCAGTGCAAAGCCGGCAAGCAGAAAAAGAACGGTCAAGCGGTCCGATGTCAGGCCCGCGATCGCAGCCGCCAGGCTTTGCGGAATTTGCAGATAGGTCAGCAGCCAGCCGAACACGGATGCCATTGCAACAATCAAAAGCACCGATGACGTCGTGACGCTTGCCCTGATTAGCACGGTGTAGAGTTTCTGCATGTTGAGCGAGCGCATGACGAGACCGAGGAGAAGCGCGTAGGCCGTCGCGACCGCACCGGCCTCGGTCGGCGTGAAGATGCCACCGAGGATTCCACCAAGGATGATCAGCGGCATGAGGAGCGCAGGCCCGGCGGCAAACGCGCTTCTGGCAACCTCCGGCACGGCGGCACGGCTCTCGCGTCCCCGGTATCCCTTCCTGATCGAAACAAGATGGTTGGCGACGGCTAGCGCCAGCCCCAGCATCAGCCCGGGGACGATCCCGGCCAGGAACAGCCCGGACACGGTTACGCGGTTGTCGGAAATCGCGAAAATGACCATCAGGATGGAGGGCGGAATGATCGGTCCGATCGTTGCCGTGGCCGCCGACAGGGCACCGGCATAGTTGGCCTCGTATCCGGCCTTGCGCATCATGCGCATAACGATGGCCGATGGCCCGGCCGCGTCCGCGAGCGCCGATCCGGAGATGCCTGCAAAAAGCATGGACACCAGGACATTGACATGCCCCAGGCCGCCGCGGATATGCCCGACCAGATCGTTGGCGAAGCGCAGCAGGGCCGCCGTCAGGCCGCAGGCTGTCATCAGCTCAGAGGCCAGGATGAAAAAGGGAACTGCCATCAGCGGAAAAGAATTGATCCCGCCGAACATGCGCTGAGGGATCAGCAGCGGGTTGAGACTGCCGTCGATCAGGATTGCCGCGGTCGAGGCGACACCCATCGTGAACACGACCGGAAGGCCGAGGGCCAGGGTCAGGAAAAACAGGAGGATCAGGGTCTTGGCCATCAGGACGCATCCTCCTGGTCGTCAAGCGCGGCTTCCGGCTCAAATTCGCCTGCTACGAAGCGCCGGCACACGAAGGCGAGATGGCAGAGAAACAGGAAGCAACCGAACGGAATGGCCATGTAGGGAATGCCGCGCGAGATGCCGGTCGCCATGGTTTCCTTGTTCCAGCCGAATTCCACGAACTGGAGGCCGAACCAGAAGATCAGGCCCATGAAGACCGCCATCACCACGACCGCGCCCCAGCGGATGGGGGTCTTGAGACCGGGCGGCAGAAGCGCGACAAAAAGATCGATCTCGACCAGGCGGCCGCTTCTGAGCGCAAGGCCCGCGCCGGCAAAGACGCCGAAGATCATCAGGAACCGGGCGACTTCCTCGCCCCAGGCGAGTGAGCTTCCGAAAAGATACCGGCCGGCGACATTCGTGATCACGATGAGGAAAACCGCAGCGAGCGCCGCCGCGACCAGAGCGCGGTTGACTGCAATCAGGATGCGCTCGAGCCGCGCCATCTGTCCCCTCCCGTAAATCCCGGCTCGCCATCCATCCCGAGGCCGGTCCGTTGTCTTTCTTCACAACTGGCATACTGGCATACAGTATGTCAATAACAAAAATACTGTACACAAAACACCGGTGCGCGCTATAAGCCGGTTGGACCGGAGGAAACGAAGACGCATGCTGAAAATCGAGCGACCCAAATCATTTGCGGAACAGGTGTCCGATGTGCTGCGCGCGCAGATCATCAGCGGCGAGCGCGACATGGGGGAAGCGCTGTCGGAAACGAAGATCGCCAAGGAACTCGGCGTCAGCCGAACGCCGGTGCGGGAAGCGTTCGCGCGTCTGGAGCTGGAGGGGCTGGTTCATACCGAACCGCAGCGGGGCACGTTCGTTTTCACGCTCGACCGTTGCGCCCTCGTCGATATTTGCGACGTCCGCGTCTGCCTGGAAACCGCCGCCCTGCGCAAGGCCATGGAGCGCGATCCGGACGGTCTGGTCAAGAGCCTCGCGGACATCACCAAAAAGATGACGAAAGCCCGCAAGAAGGCGGACGACCGGCTGTATCTGAGCCTCGACACGGAGTTTCACCAGAAGCTGTTCGATCACGCGCAGAACATGTTCCTGAACGACGCGTTCCAGACGATCGCGGCGAAAATGGCCTGCCTCAGAAACAAGCTGGGCAATCACCCGGATCACATGGAAAAATCCTACGGTGAACACATCCGGATCTGCGAGTTGCTTGCGGCGGGAAAGACAGACGACGCCAGTGAGGTGATGATCAGCCACATCGGCCGCAAGGAAGGCTCCTACTGGAACAATTGACGGAAGCGCCGTGCGGTCAGGGGGTTTTGAAATGAGACCGACACAACCCGCATCTGTTTTTCCGCGCTCTATTTCACCGAGATGCAGGTGCAGCTTGCGCGGCTGAAGACGTCCTGGGAGACGCTGCCGAAGGTCGAGCTATCCGACGGCGAGACGCCGCGGGCGCCCATGACGATCGTGGCGGCCTCTAACTCCTTCTGCACCTTGACGATTGCGTCGGCCGGCTTTCCGGACAGGATCGGCAGGGTTTCGAAATTGACACCATGGCCCCGGGCCTTTTCAGCGGCGTGATCAAGGATGATCTGGCCGATCTTGTGGAGGATCTTGTCCGGGGCCGGGCCGAGATTGGCCGAGACCGCCTTGTTCAGGATCTTGTGCAGCGGCGCGTCGAACTGGCCGGAAACATCCAGCGCCATCAGATCGCTAGCATCCTTGCCTCTCAGCAAAACATGGCAGATCAGCAGCCGTCCCTGATATTTCGCCGCCAGATCCGAGGCAATGCGCAGCGCCTTTATCGAGTGAACGGACCCGTCCACCGGGATCAGGATCTTGTGCATGTCGTCTCCACCCTCGCCATGCCCGATAGCTTAGGCAAAACGGGGCAGATGTGAAGACTTGGGTGAATAGCGAACGTATACTGAAATGGCTTTGACCATAGACAAAAGAACCGGAGCGCTCACGCACCCCGGTTCTCATCTCGCCACTGCCTTGACACCGTCCCGCCTCAGCGCGCCGGAAGGATGTTGTGCTCGGGGCCGAAGGGGAAGCCGGTGATGTTGTCCGCGCCGGTCTCGCCAACGATCAGTATGTCGTGCTCCCGGTAGCCGCCGGCACCCGGAAGACCTTCCGGGATCATGATCATCGGCTCCATGGAAACCACCATACCCGGCTCCAGGACCGTTTCCACGTCCTCGCGCAGTTCCACCGAGGCTTCTCGGCCATAGTAATGGCTGAGAACCCCAAAGGAGTGACCGTAACCGAAACTGCGGAACTTCAGGAGATCGTGGCTGCGGTAGATGTCGTTGAGCGCGGCGGCGATGTCGCAGCAGCGCGCGCCCGGCCGGATCAGCTTCAGGCCTTCCCGGTGCACATGGCAGTTGATCTCCCAGAGCCGCAGGTGCTCGTCGGAGGCATATTCGCAAAAGAGCGTGCGCTCCAGCGCGGTGTAGTAGCCGAAGATCATCGGGAAGCAGTTGAGACTGAGGATATCACCTGCTTCAACCGCCTTGTTGGTGACCGGGTTGTGGGCGCCGTCCGTGTTGATGCCGGACTGGAACCAGGTCCAGGTGTCCATGAGCTCAACGAAGGGAAACGACCTGCCGATTTCCCGGATCATGGCGTTGGTCGATGCAATCGCGACCTCGTGCTCGGTGACGCCCGCCTGAACAGCCTCGGCAACGGTGGCACCGCCGATGTCGCAAATGCGCGCGCCCTCGCGGATGAGGACGTGCTCCTCCGCACTCTTGATCGTGCGCTGTGTCATGGCATCGGCCGCAACATCCACAAAGTCCACGCCCGGGAACGCGGCCTCGAGGGTCTTCAGCAAATCCAGCGAGACATGGTCGAACTCGATGCCGATGCGGCGCACAGGCGCGTTCGGCCAGCCGATGAGCGACTGGACGGCGTAAAAGAAATTGTCGCGGCGCCAGTCGGTGTAGATCAGCGTGTCGCCATGGGTCCGGCGCCAGGGTTGACCGCCGTCGATGCCGGCGGCAACCGTGGTTGCCTTGTCCTGCGTGACGACGAGGCCGTATTTGCGGCCGAACTGGCAATAGAGAAAGCCGGAGTAGTAACAGATGTTGTGATAGGAGGTCATGAGGACGGCATCGATGCCGCGATCCGCCATCAGCTTGCGCAAATTGGCCTGACGCCGGTCCATCTCTTCAGCGGAGAAAGGCGAAAAACTCTTTTCGCCGTTGTTCATTTCGTAAATGCGGATCATGTCGTCGCTCATGGAAGATCTCCTTTCCCGATGTGAGCCGGTTCCGTTTTTCGTTCATTTCCGGGGCCTGAAACGCAAAACGGGCCGGCTTCCCGAAAAGAAGCCGGCCCGCCAGGCCCAAATCCAAATTGTCTTGCAACCGGGAGACCCTCTCGTCTCCACCCGGTGGCTGGCGTTCCGCCACCGGCACATATGGTGAGCTGCGGGGCTGTTACTTAGCCCGGTGTCAAACCTCTAAGCCTTTCCGACCGCCGGCGCAAGAGTTCCAGCACCGTCAGCAGCGCGATCGAGATCGCCACCATGAGCGAGGCGACCGCCAGGATGGTCGGCGAGATCTGTTCGCGCAGGCCGGTGAACATCTGCCAGGGCAGTGTCTTCTGCCCGGCAGAGCCGAGGAACAGGACCACGACCACTTCGTCGAACGAGGTGATGAAGGCGAACAGGGCACCGGAGACGACGCCCGGAACGATCAGCGGCATCTGCACCTTGAAGAAGGTGGTGACCGGGTTGGCACCGAGGCTCGCTGACGCGCGCACAAGCGACCGGTCGAAGCCGACCAGGGTCGCCGTCACCGTGATGATCACGAAGGGCGTGCCGAGCGCCGCGTGGGCCAGAACGACGCCCCAATAGGTGCCCTGCAGACCGATCCGGGAATAGAAGAAATACATGCCCGCCGCGGAAATGATCAGCGGCACGATCATCGGCGAGATCAGGATCGCCATGATCGCCGGCTTGTAGGGCACGTGCGACTGGGACAGGCCAACGGCGGCAACCGTTCCGAAGGCGGTTGCCAGAAGCGTTGCAACGGGTGCGATCAGCACCGAATTGACGAGCGCCTGCTGCCAGTCCGGGTTGGTGAAGAAGTCGTTGTAGTGCTTGAACGAATAGCCCGCCGGGTCGAAGGACAGCATCTCCTTGGTGAAGGTGAAGAAGTCCTGCGCGTTGAAACTCAGCGGCAGGATCACCAGGATCGGGAAGATCAGGAAAAAGAAGATCAGTCCGCAAATGACCCGGAACGTGTAGAACCACGTTCTCTGCAAGGGGGACGCATAGGGTGGTAGTGCGCTCATGTCGTCCTCCTATCCGAGCTTCACGTTGTCGATGCCGACAATCTTGTCGTAGACGACGAAGAGAACGAGCACCGCGACCAGGAGCAGGGTTCCGAGCGATGCCGCCAGGCCCCAGTTGAGCGACGACGAAATGTGATAGGCGATCCGGTTGGAAATGAAGATGCCCGACGTGCCGCCGACCAGCTCCGGCGTAATGTAGTAGCCGATCGACAGGATGAAGACGAGAATGGCGCCGGCGCCGATCCCTGGAACGGATTGCGGGAAATAGACCCGCCAGAAGGCGGTCCAGTCATTCGCGCCAAGGCTCTTGGCCGCGCGGACATAACTGGGCGAAATCGTCTTCATTACCGAATAGAGCGGCAGGATCATGAACGGCAGCAGGATGTGTGTCATGGCGATGATCGTGCCTGTCTGGTTGTTGATCATCACCAGACGGCCGGCATCGTCGATCAGCCGTGTCCAGACAAGGAAGTCGTTGATGACGCCCTGTTGCTGCAGCAGCACCTTCCAGGCCGATGTCCGCACCAGAAGACTGGTCCAGAACGGCAGCAGGACGAGGATCATCAGCAGGTTTGAGGTTCGCAGCGGCAGGGACGCGAGCAGAAATGCGATCGGGTATCCCAGAAGCAGGCACGACAGGGTGATCACGATCGACAGGAACAGTGTCCGCCCGAACAGGAACATGTAGATCTGCTGGTCTTCCGGTTTCATTTCGATGCCTTCTGCACCACGTTTGGCGTCAAAGGCGTTCAGGAAATAGCCGTCGGTGTAGCGCGGCGAAAACTGTTGCAGGACCTGCCAGGTCGCGACATCGCCCCATTTCTTGTCCGCACCGATGAACTGGTCCTTGAAAGGGCCGTCCTCGTCCATGCGCTTGATGCGGCGGCCAGTCTTGCGGAACAGGCTGGAAATCCCGCTCTGTTCATAGTTGAGGCGGGAGCCGAGCCGGGTGTGCGTCTTCTGGTCCACGGCGATGACCATGTCATCGTAAAGCGCGGCGAAGACCACTTCGTCGGGTGCTTCCCCGGAGGCCGGGTCCCACTTGCTGAGTTCGATAACCGTCTTCGGAAGCGTGTCGGCGACAATGCCGTTTTCGACGGAGCGGAACAGCATGTCGACGATCGGGGCGACAAAGGTGATCAGCACGAAAATCAGCAAGGGTGCGATCAGCAGGAAGGCGCGCAGTTTTTCGCGGCGCAATGCACGCCTGAGCGCGGCTTTAAGCGGCTTTCCGTCCTGTGTCGTCAGAACCTGACCGTCGGTGGTATCGCTCATGAAACAGTCTTCCGGTATCAGAAAAATCAGCCCGGGCGGAAGGATCCGCCCGGGCCGGAGCCTAATGGCTTACTGTGCGAGCCAAGCCTGGAACTTGGCGTCGATGTCGTCGCGATAGTCAGCCCACCACTCGTAGTTATAGAGGAAGGTGTTCTTCGCGTTGTTCGGGTCGGTCGGCATGTGCGGAGCCATGTCGATGCCGAGCGTTGCGTGCTGACCGACGAGCGGTGCAGAGGACTTGCGGGCCGGGCCGTAGGAGATGAACTTCGCCTGGTCGGCCAGACGCTGCGTGTCCGTCGCGTATTTGACGAGTTTCTTCACCTCGGCGAGACGGTCTTCGGGCAGACCGGTCGGGATGATCCAACCGTCAAGATCGAACACCTGTGCGTCCCACAGCATCTTGACCGGCTGTTTCTGCTCTTCGATCAGGGCAAACAGGCGGCCGTTGTAGGTGGAGCCGATCACGACTTCCTTGTCGGCAAGAAGCTGCGGTGTTTCAGCACCGGCAGACCACCAGACAACGTTGTCCTTGATCGTGTCGAGCTTTGCGAACGCGCGGTTCTGACCTTCTTCGGTCTCCAGCACGTTGTAGACTTCTTCCTTCGGAACGCCGTCACACAGCAGAGCCCATTCCATGTTGTTGATCGGGCGCTTTTCCAGGGACCGCTTGCCCGGGAAGGTTTCCAGATCGAACACGTCGCAAATCTCGGCCGGCTCCTTGCCGCCCCACTCGTCAACGTCCGAACGGAAGCCGAAGGTGGTGGAATAAACGATCTGCGGGATGAAGCACTCGGACACCAGAAGGTCACCGAAATCTTCAGATGCCGGAGTTCCGTCCGGCGCAGCTGCAAGAACGGTGTCCGGGTCGATTTCCATCGCCAGGCCTTCGTCGCAGAGGCGGATTGCGTCAGAAGCAACCACGTCCACGAGGTCCCAGGTCACATTGCCGGCTTCGTTCATGGCGCGAAGCTTGGCGACCGCCTCAGCGGAGGATTCGTCCCAGATCACGGTGATGTCGGGATTTTCCGCCGTGTAAGGATCAGTGTAGGCATTCTTCTGGGACGCCTGGTAAGCGCCGCCCCAGGAGACGAGCGTGAGGTCCGTGGCAAGCGCCGAGCTGCCGGCAAATGCCAGTGCAGTTCCTGCCAGAATTAAAGTCTTGAGCTTCATTTTAGCTAGCTCCCTCTTTTAGGATTGAACGGATTTTTCCGTCGTTGTCGCGGGCGGACTGCAGCATCCGCCGCGCGAATTTAGGCAACCGCGTCGAGCGCCTTGCAGTCGTTAAGTGCCCATCCAACCTGGACGGTTTCACCGACATGCAGCTTGCGCCGCTCTCCCCGGTTGCGAACTTTGACGATGAACTCGTCATTGCCAGCCACGTTCATGCGAACGCGGATATGGTCTCCCAAATAGATCAGTTCCTCGATCCGGCCATTGACCAGATTGTCCATCGAGTCATGCGTGTCGAATTCAACGCGCTCCGGACGCAGCGACAAAGTGGTCCTGTCACCCACTGCGGACACGTTCACCCTGTCGGCTTTCAGCTGTGTTCCGTCGTCAAGTTCGACGAGGCATTCCTCGCCTTCGATGCCGACGACCTTGCCACTGAGCTTGTTGTTCTCGCCAATGAACTGCGCCACGAACGAGTTCTGAGGATCCTCGTAAAGGTCATCAGGCGTGGACAATTGCTGGATGACGCCATCGTTGAAAACCGCGACGCGGTCGGACATCGTCAGCGCTTCGGTCTGGTCATGAGTGACGTAGACGACTGTCACGCCCAGATTTTCGTGGATGTGCTTGATTTCATACTGCATCTGCTCGCGCAGCTGCTTGTCGAGCGCGCCGAGCGGTTCGTCCATCAGAACGAGTTCGGGATCAAACACGAGGGCGCGGGCCACCGCGACGCGCTGCTGCTGGCCGCCGGACAATTGCGCCGGGCGTCGATTACCGAACGCACCAAGCTCGACCATGTCGAGCGCCCTCTGCACCTTCTGCTCCTGCTCGGCTTTCGGAACATTCCGGACCTGAAGCGGAAACGCCAGGTTTTCGGCCACCGACATATGCGGGAAGAGCGCATAGTTCTGAAACACCATGCCGATGCCCCGCTTGTGCGGCGGGACGTTGTTGATCGGACGGTCATTCAGGTAGATTTCACCATGGGTGGCAGGTTCGAAACCGGCCAGCATCATAAGACAGGTGGTCTTGCCGGAACCGGAGGGCCCAAGCATTGTCAGAAATTCGCCGGGCGGAATATCGAGATTGAGGTTTTTTACGACCAGGGATTCCCCGTCATAGCTCTTCTGAACGCTGTCATACTTAACAGCAGCGCCCCTTGCATTCGCCATATTGTCCCCAAATCCGGTTCTATCGTTATTATGGATCGCCTGGCAAATCTTGAGGTAACGATCGTTACCGCTCAGGAATTCGTCAAACCATCGCGGCTAGAAAAACAAAAAAGAAGCTTCTTTGAAAGGGGCCTGTGAAAAAAAATGGATATTTTTTATTCATGCTCCGACTGAATATTTTGCAGCACAGAGGGATGCGGGAAAATACACCCGAAACTACGGGTTCAGCGGAAAGAAAATCTTCTCTCCGACCGGTTTCAACGCATTGCGGCGGCTTTCAGTCTTTCCGCCGTTAGCGAACTATCGTCTTTATCTTCAGGCTGGGAAACCCTACAAACGTCGCAGAATGACACCGATACGACCGCCAGGCGTGCAAAGTGGCTTGCATCACAGAGGGCTTCTCACCGCAAAACCCCGACTTTTCCATTGCCCGCATCTCTTGAACGCACCGGCAACTCTCGTCTACGCTCCCCGAAAATGCAGGATTAGCCTTGTCCGACGCCGAGAAAAACGATCCGCTTTTTCTGACCACGAAAGAGGTCGCCGATCTTCTGCGCGTGAAGGAACGCAAGGTATACGACCTTGCCGCGGCCAACGAGATTCCGCATCGACGGATCACCGGCAAACTCCTGTTTCCCGCACAGGCCCTCAGAAGCTGGATTGACGGCGAGGACGGGACGGACACACCGGACAGACCCAACGTTCTGGCAGGATCCCACGATCCGCTGCTGGACTGGGCCATCCGTGCATCCGGGTGCGGTCTTGCGACGCTGTGCAATGGCAGCCGGGACGGTCTGGAACAATTTGCTTCCGGCAGCGCTCTTGCCGCCGGCCTGCATTTGCCGGACGACAACGGCTGGAACGTTTCCGCCGTATCGGCTTGCGGCAGCCAGAATTGCGTTCTCATCGGCTGGGCTGTGCGCAAGCGCGGCCTGCTGGTGTCGAACGAAGTTGCAAGCCGGATCGAAACGGTGTCGGACCTCAAGGGACGGCGTGTTGCGCAACGCCAGGCCGGTGCCGGCGCGGCCCTGCTCTTTGAGAACCTGTTGAAGGATGCCGGTCTTTCCGAGAGCGATCTGATCCTTTGCAAGGACCGGGCGCACACGGAAAGCGACGCGGCTGCCGCCGTTGCCACGGGAGAGGCTGATGCCGCGCTCGGCATCGAGGCGATGGCCCGGCGGTTCAAGCTTTCGTTTCTGCCGCTGGCCGACGAGAATTACGATCTCCTGATCGACCGCAGATCCTATTTCACCGAACCGGTGCAAATGCTCATCGCCTTCGCCCGGACACCCGAATTCCTGGAAAAAGCCGAGGCTCTCGGCGGCTATGACCTTGCGGACCTGGGAACGGTCCGCTGGCTTTCCGACTGATCCATCGAGGAACTTCTCCATGAGCGACATCCGCCCCCACGAAATCATGGTGCCGACATCCGATCCCGATGATGCCCGGCTTCGTTTCATCGGGCGCATTCACACGCCCTGGACCGACAGAAAGGACTGCCCGCGCCAGGGCAAACAGGATGGCCCGGAATGCCGGATCGAAGTGTTCGAGCCCTGGGTGCCGGCGCTCAAGGGGATCGAGGACTACGACCAGATCGAAGTGCTTTACTGGCTCGACAGATCCCGGCGAGACCTGGTTGTGCAGAACCCCGGACACACGGACAAGACCTTCGGAACCTTTGCACTGCGCTCTCCCGTTCGCCCGAATCCGATCGGCACGGTCGGTGCGAAACTGATCAGCGTCGAGGGGCCGAACCTGATCGTGCGCGGGCTGGACTGCATGAACGGAACACCGCTGATCGACCTGAAGCCCGACCGCTGTGCCTTCTCGCCGAAGGCGGCACCGAAGGACTAGGGCAGATCTCCTGCCATTCCAATCCGGCACCTCTCCATTCTGTTTCGTCGGCTTGACAAGCCCCTCCCGGAATTGAACATTCCAGCGCAATTCCGCTCGCCCCGAGCGGCTTTCTGGAGGAAGCAATGCAATCAGGATCTCAGACCGGCAGCACCGGTATCAACGACGTCGTGTCGATTGAACGACAGGGTCCGATCGCGCTTGTCGCATTGAACAATCCACCCGTGAACGCGGCCTCTCATGCGGTGCGGTCGGGGGTCTGGAATGCCATCGAGACCCTTCAGGAAGACGCGGATGTCAAGGTGATTGCCTTGTATGGCGAGGGCCGGACCTTCATAGCGGGTGCCGATATCCGCGAATTCGGCAAACCGCCGCAAGACCCCTGGCTGCCGGATCTTTGCAACTTCATCGAAGACAGCAAGACCCCCGTTGTCTGTGTTCTTCACGGAACGACGCTCGGCGGCGGACTGGAAGTCGCGCTCGCAAGTCACGTTCGTGTCGCGCTGCCGGGCACAAGGGTCGGGCTGCCTGAAGTCACGCTTGGCATTCTGCCCGGTGCGGGCGGAACCCAGCGCGCGCCGCGCCTTGCGGGCATCCCCGCCTCCCTTGAGCTGATCACGAGCGGCAAACCGATCCCGGCCGAAACGGCGCTTGACCAGGGTCTGATCGACCGGATCAGTGCCGGGTCGCCACGCGAGGTCGCCATTGCCGCTGCAGAAGACCTTCTCGGCGGCAAGCTGCAGGCAAGACGCACCTGCGACCTGCCTGTTGAAGAAGACGCAGATGCCGTTGCCGCCATGCGCGCAAAGCTCTCCAAGACCCAGCCGCTGCTCTTCTCGCCGCACAAGTGCGTCGACGCCGTGGAGGCCAGCCGATTGCCGCGGGAGGAAGGTCTGAAGGAAGAGCGCCGTCTCTTCAACGAATGCATGGACAGCCCGCAGCGGGCCGGCCTGATCCATGCCTTTTTCGCCGAGCGCGCGGTCGCCAAAGTTCCGGAAGCGTCCGCAAAGCCACGGGACGTTCACAAGATCGGTGTCATCGGCGGCGGCACGATGGGCTCAGGGATCGCGACTGCCGCGCTTCTTGCCGGGTTCAATGTCACGATGACGGAAAGGGATCAGGCCGGTCTTGACCGGGGCATAGCGACGATCACGTCCAATCTCGACGGGGCGGTGAAGCGCGGCAAGCTGACATCGGACGCCCGTGAGACAATCCTGTCGGAAAAGCTGTCGGCGGCAACGGAGCTCAACGCTCTTTCTGATGCTGATCTGATCATCGAGGCCGTGTTCGAGGACATGGGCGTCAAACGCGAGATCTTTGCAACGCTGGACAAGGTGGCCAAGCCCGGTGCCGTGCTGGCGTCAAACACCTCCTATCTCGATATCAACCAGATCGCGGAAGCAACAAGCCGGCCGGAAGACGTCGTCGGCCTGCATTTCTTCTCGCCCGCGCACATCATGCGGCTCATGGAAGTCGTCGTTGCCGGCAAGACCGGATCAGATGCAGTCGCTACCGGCTTCGCCCTGGCCAAGAAGCTGAAGAAGATCGCGGTGCGCTCCGGCGTCTGCGACGGTTTCATCGGCAACCGCATCATGACCTTCTACAAGAAGGCAGCCGACTACATGATGATGGACGGCGCGTCTCCGGAGGAGATCGACATGGCGATCACCGGTTTCGGCTTCGCCATGGGTCCGTACCAGGTTGCCGACCTTGCCGGGCTCGATATCAGCTGGGCGGCCAACAAGCGCCGCGCGGCGACGCGCCCCGCAGAGGAACGCTATATCCCGATTGCCGACGAGATTTGCGAAAAGGGCTGGTTCGGCCGCAAGACCGGGCAAGGGTTTTATGTCTACGATACCGACGGCACGCGCCCGAACCCGGAGGCGCTCGCGATCATCGAGGCGGAACGCGCCAAGGCCGGCGTGACACCGCGCTCGTTTTCCGGGGACGAGATCGTCAGCCGCTTCGTGACGGCTATGATCCTGGAAGCAACCCGCGTCCTGGAAGAAGGCATCGCGCTGCGGCCCGTCGATATCGACGCGGTGTTCCTGTTCGGCTACGGCTTCCCGCGCTTTCGCGGCGGACCAATGCACACGGCCGACCAGATCGGCGCGGCGGAACTGGTCAGGCGGATCGAGACCTACGCAAAGGAAGACAGCTATTACTGGCAGGTACCGGCCTTGCTGCGAAAGCTCGCCGAGGCCGGCGGCACGTTTGCGGAGATGAACGAGAGCTGAGGCTCAGAGCACGGCTCACGTCTTCGCCGGGCTTTGCTTACGTAGCGTTTTGCAGGCATGATGGACCTCTTCATAAAACTTTGAGGTGCATCATGGCCAAGTACCTGCGTCTGCGCAGCGGCGTCGCGCCGCTTATTTTGTTCGTTACTCTCGCGCTTTCATTCCCTGGTTCGGCACAAACCACCTATCTCAATGACAGGAACTCATTCGACATCGCCTGGACGACGCTCACCGACGAAATCGGCGACAGCGACCTTCTTTGGCTGCGGGTCGAGCCCGACAGTTTCTCGGTCATTGCCGCCACAGGCCGGGACGGCGAAGAGTTCAATCTCTGGTCGGTGCGGCGAAACAGCCGCGATCCGGGTTCCGTGGACAAACTCCACGGACCGATGCATATCGCCGACGGGCCGAAGTTTGTCGTCTCGCCCGAGCGTTTCAGCCAGGCAGAGCTGCAGATCTCGAAGCTGTGGACCATTTTGAGGGCCGCACCGGACAACCTGCCGACGAAAAAGCCGGGAGCAGTGACTGCAGCGGCTGCCTCGCTCGGTCCGGTCCTTGGCCAGTCCCACTGGGGTGTGAAATGGAATATCTCGGTCAGAAGCGACCGTGAGCACGGCCAGGTTTATGCTCTGGCCGACGGCCGGTTCGACGGCGCAGATATCAGTCACACCGAGCGCGGCCGCACGATGAACCTGCGGACCCAGTCCGACTGGCCCTTCGACGCGGCCGAACAGCGCTTTGCCGAGGTTATCGGTACGGGTGAACATGTCTTTGAAATCAATGTTCTGACCCATGGCGTCGAAATCGATGCCGTATCACCGAGCGACCCGGCATCGGTTCAGGACTACCGCTGGAACGGCGGCAGCTTTCGACGCGGCATCGGCGGCAAGCCGGTTTCCATGTACACCTTGACGGGCCGCAGCCAGCCATTTTCCATCACGAAGAGTGGGCTCGCCCGCCTGCCGCAGATCCTCGATGCGGCGCGTGCCGAGGCGCCGGCCGGCTGGAGCCATATTGACGGCGTTGAAGCAACCAGACCTCCTCCGGCAGGCAAGGAATCTGGCGTCCTGTGGGAAATCAGGTTCCAGGACGCCTCGGGTGGACGCGAAAAGGTGGTGGTGCGCGTGCGTCCCGACGCCAGCATCTATTCGGTGGCCTTGCCGGAAAGTCTGCGCGCCTTTGACAGCTACCTGTCAATCAAGGGCATGTCCGATGCCTTCGTTCAGTTTCAGGGCACGCTCGGCACGGACGTGAAGTTCTTTGAAATGACGTTCCGCGAGGATAGAGCCAGCATTGTGCTGCCCGATCCCGAAGCCACCGGCAACGTGGTGGAATACACGCTCGGCAACAGCGGCGTATCACGCGGCTTTTCGCGGCCGCGGATCATGGAAAACGACGCGGACCTGATCACTTTCACGCAAGCTGCCGGATTTCACCCTCAATTGGTTACCGATGTTCCGGCAATGCTGATCAAGGCCTTCAAGGTCGAAAATGCCGAGGTGTTCATGATCAAGCTCTGGAACGGTGCGCCGTTTTACAAAGACCCCAACGGCGCCCTTTTCCTGCAGATGCGCGTCGGCGTTCCGCCGCAGCACAACAACAGCGGACACGCGGTGTTCCGATATGACGGCGAATATGTCGACGGCGGGCGTTAGCGATGTGTGATGCCTTTACAGGTCATGCCATGGCTTGACCATGGCATCCATGCCGTTGCCTTTCCGTTGTGCGGGTGTTTTCACGCGGTCGCGCAAGGGTATGGATTGCCAGATCAAGTCTGGCATTGACCCCAGGTGGATGTCTTGCCGCTTTCGCGGCCTCCCTTCGCCTCATAAAACCAGCCTCATCCTGAGGAAGCGCGTGCGCGCTGTCTCGAAGGATGGCCTGCAAATGAAGTGCTCATCGGCCCATCCTTCGAGGTTTCGCCTTGCGACGCGCCTCAGGATCAGGTGGTTCGAACAAGACGCTCAAGCGATTTTTCCTCAGACGGATCTGGCCGCCTCCAATCCGCCTGCTGCATAGTCCGGCACGCTCGCGCCGAGCCGCAAGCCCAGGTCGGGGTTGGACGCATTGCCGTCGAGGGCGCGTTTCTTGACGCCCTGGAGGATGGCCCCCATGCGGAAAAAGGCAAACGCGAGGTAAAAGCCGAAGCCCGGGATTCCAGGCAGTCCCGCACGTTCGCAATAGGCATCGATGAACGCCTGATCCTCGGGAATACCGAGCGGGGCCCGGTCGACGCCAGCCAGACCGCGCCCTTCCGCGCCCGGCGGGCGCTGCCATTGCATGACGAGTGCGGCAAGATCGGCGAAGGGGTGCCCGATGGTCGAGAGCTCCCAGTCGAGCACCGCCACACAGTCCGGCCCATCTTGCGCGAAGAGCAGATTGTCGATCCTGTAGTCGCCATGAACCAGCGTGCGACGGCCATCGTCGTCCGGCACGTTCCTGTCGAGCCAGCCGATCAGTTCGTCCATTGCTGCAATCGTCCCGGTCTCGCTTGCCCGGTACTGCTTTGTCCACCGGTCGATCTGGCGCCTGTAGTAGTTGCCCTGTGGCCCGAAGTCCGAGAGGCCGCGTGCGTCAAGGTCCACCCGGTGGATGGCAGCGAGCACCCGGTTCATGTCGGCGTAGATACGGGCGCGAAGGGACATGTCCAGACCGGGAAGCCTCGGGTCATCGAAGTTCCGGCCGCGCACCAGCTCCATGACATAGAAGGCGGACCCGATGACGTCCTCGTCCTCACACAGCACGTGCATACGGGCAACGGGCACATCCGACCCGGCAAGGGCTTTCTGGACCCGGAACTCGCGGTCGACCGCGTGCGCGGATTTCAGAAGAACACCGGGCGGCTTGCGGCGCAGAACATAGTCGCCCGAGGCGGCGCTCAAACGGAACGTCGGATTGGACTGGCCGCGATTGAACTTTTCCGCCCGGACCGGGCCGGCAAAACCGGAAAAGTTCTCCTGCAGCCAGTTGCCAAGACGCTCCAGATCAAGATCAGCGGCGCCGGTCATTTGTTCTCACACCCTCCCCTGACCATCGACTTCATCCTGAGGAGCGTGCCGAAGGCGCGCGTCTCGAAGGATGGGCCATACACGCAGGAGCAAGTGGCCCATCCTTCGAGACAGCGCTGTGCGCTTCCTCAGGATGAGGCCAGTGTTGAAAGAGCCCCCTTTGCTCGCGCAAGTCGGACCGATCATCTTCAGACCTTGTCGTTGGTGTATTTTCTCAATTCCGTACGCGCGACCTGGCGCCTGTGGACGGCGTCCGGGCCATCGGCGAAGCGAAGCGTTCTCAAATGCGTCCACATGGCGGCGAGCGGGAAGTCCTGACTGATTCCGGCCGCGCCGTGGACCTGCATTGCCTCGTCGACAACCTTCAGCGCAGTCAATGGCGCGATCACCTTGATCTTGCTGATCCAGGGCTGGGCCGCACGTGTGCCCTGCGTGTCCATCATCCAGGCCGCCTTGAGACACAGAAGCCGCGCCATTTCGATTTCCATGCGGGCATCGGCGATGATGTCGTAATTGGCTCCCAGATCCGTCAGTTTCTTTCCGAATGCCTCTCGCTGCATCGCCCGTTTGCATAAGAATTCCAGGGCCATTTCGGCCTGTCCGATCGCCCGCATGCAGTGGTGGATACGGCCCGGGCCGAGACGTCCTTGTGCGACTTCGAAGCCACGGCCCTCGCCGAGCACAAGGTCCTCAGCCGGCACACGGACATTGGTGAAGCGGATGTGCATATGCCCGTGCGGGGCATCATCCGCACCGAACACCTGCATCGGCCGAAGCACCTTAATGCCCTCGGCATCGCTCGGGATCAGAAACATGGAATGGCGGCTGTGCTTGTGCGCCGACGGATCGGAACAGGCCATGACGATGTAAAGCCGGCAGCGCGGATCGCCGGCGCCGGTCGCCCACCATTTCTCGCCGTTGAGAACCCATGCATCGCCGTCTCGCTCGGCACTCAGCGCAATGTTGGTCGCGTCGGAAGAAGCGACGCCTGGTTCGCTCATCAGGTAGGCGGAACGGATCGTTCCTTCCAGAAGCGGCTTCAGCCAGCGCTCCTTGTGTTCGGAGGTTCCGTAGCGCTCCAGAACTTCCATGTTGCCGGTATCGGGCGCATTGCAGTTGAACACTTCGGCGGCGATGCCGACCTTGCCCATCTCCTCCGCAAGGTAGGCATATTCGACCGTTGTCAGGCCGAAGCCCTTCTCACTATCCGTCAGCCAGAAATTCCAGAGACCCCGTTCCTTCGCCTTCGCCTTGAGGTGATCCAGAATTTCAAGCTGGCGCGGCGTGTGCTGAAAACGGTCGCCGGAAGGATGCCTGCCGACTTCATGATGAAACTCGATGTCCAGCGGCGCGATCTCGGTTTCGACCATCTGCCGGACCTGTTCGATCAGCGGCCGTACCCGCTCGGTTATGCCCAGATCCATGACGTCTCCCTAAATGATGTCTCTCGCGTGCTTGCACGCGGTCAGATATTCCCGTTCCAGGCGGTCGACCACGGCGGAGGCAGGCCCGACCGACTTGATCGTGCCAATGCCCTGTCCCGCACCCCAGAGTTCCCGCCAGGCTTTCGGCAGCGGGCTGTCGTCCGGCATGACGCTGACGTCCCATTCCGCCGGCAGGTTGTCCGGGTCGAGACCGGCGCGCGACAGGGAGCCTTTCAGATAGTTGGCCGGATGCCCGGTAAACAGCGACGACGTCATGACGTCCTCCGCCGCGCCGGCGACCATCATGTCCTTGTAGACCCGGTCGGCGTTGGCTTCGTCCGTTGCTACGAAAGGCGAACCGACATAGCCGAAATCAGCACCCAGCACCCGCGCGGCCAGAAGCGCCTCACCCGTCGACACAGCCCCGGCAAGCAGCAACGGGCCATCGAACCATTCCCGGATCTCGCGAACGAGCGCGAATGGCGATTGCGGCCCTCCATGGCCACCTGCCCCGGCTGCGACGGCGATCAGTCCATCGGCGCCCTTCCCGATCGCCTTTTTCGCGTAGGTGTTGTTGATGACGTCGTGCAGGGCGATACCGCCACAGGAATGTGCCGCCTCGTTCACTTCGACCCGCGCGCCCATGGAGGTGATCCAGACGGGCACCTTCCACTTCGCGCAGATCTCAACATCCCGTTCCAGCCTTTCATTGGACCGGTGCACGATCTGGTTGACGGCAAACGGTGCAGCCGGTCTGTCGGGATTGGCCTGGTTGTGCCTGTCGAGCGTTTCGGTGATCTCCTTGAGCCAGAGCTCGAGCATCACCGGCCCGCCCGGTTCGTCGCGCGCGTTCAGCGCGGGAAAGCTGCCGATGATCCCGGCCTTGCACTGCGCAATCACGAGTGCCGGGCAGGACACGATGAACAGCGGAGCTGCAATTGCCGGCAGCCGTAAATCCTGCAACACAGGTGGAAGCGATCGCGCCTTCAGCATGCCGTCTGCCTTTCCCCGCTTTCGGCCAGATAGAACCTGTTGAGCCACGCGGCCTTGAGCGCCGGACGTTTCTCGCCGTCGATCTCGACCGTTGCCTGCCAGTTGAGATCCACCTCGCCGGGCTTCGCTTCGGCAACGCTTGAAAGCACGAAGCGGCCCCGGACCTTCTGCCCCGCCTTCACCGGGTGCAGAAACCGGACCCGGTCGAAACCGTAATTGATGCCCATGCGTGCTTCCGCGACCCTGGGCTGCGCCTCCAGCGCCATGGCGGAGAGCAGCGACAGGGTCAGAAAGCCATGGGCGATGGTCCCGCCGAAGGGGGTCTGCGATGCCTTTTCAGGATCGATGTGAATGAACTGATGGTCCTCCGTCACGTCCGCAAAGGCGTCGATCCGCGCCTGATCGACAGGGTACCAGGACGAAACACCGACCTCGTTGCCGACCAGGCGTTTCAGTTCCTCAACCGACAGCATGCGCGCTGCTTCACCTGCGCTCACTCATAGGCCTCCTGAAACAGGTCCGGCCCGGTTTCGACATTGATGCCGCCGCTGATCGGAAGAATGGCGCCGGTCACATAAGCCCCACCCCGGCCGCACAGGTATTGCAAGGCAGCCGCGATATCTTCCGGGCGGCCGACCCGGCCAAGCGGAACCTGGGCACCCACCCTTTCCCTGACATCTTCGTCAGCGGTTGCGAAGGCGGTCATCTTGCTGACGAACGGACCCGGTGCAAGCGCATTGACCGTGATACGCCTGCCGGCGAGTTCCTTGGCAAGGATCTTCGTGAGGTGATGAACAGCTGCCTTGGAAGCGGCATAGCTATAAGCGCGGTCGCCATGCGGCAGCTCACCCATCACCGAGCCGACATTGACGACACGGGCCGGGTCGTCATCGGTTGCCGCCTGCTCCAGAAGCGGAAACAGTTTCTGGGTCAGGTGGAAAAGCCCGGTGACGTTGAGCTGCAGCACGCGGTCCCAGGCGAAATACGGAAATTCGCCAAGCGGCATGCCCCAGCTGGTGCCGGCGTTGTTCATCAGGATGTTCAGGCCGTCGCAGCGATTGCCGATTTCGGCGCTGAGCGCGTCGATCCCCTCCTCGCTCGCAACGTCGCCGCCGAACCCTTCTGCGCTGCCGCCGTAACCGGCGGCGTTCAGTTCATCGGCGGCCGCGCGGCAGGCGTCTTCCTTTCGGCTGGCGATCATGACCCGCGCCCCGGCCGCCATCAGGCCCTCGACCGCCATGCGGCCGATTCCCGTTGCGCCTCCGGTCACGAGCGCCGTTTTACCGGCAAGGCCAAAGAGGTTGTCCGGCGTCATAAACCACCCTCGGCATGCTGCTTTCTGAGCGTCAGTTTGGACACCTTGCCGGTCGCCGTCAGCGGCAGTTGCTCAACAAAGACGATTTCGTCGGGAACCTGCCACTTGGCGAGCCTGTCCGCCAATAACGCCAACAGGTCATCCTCCTGCGGCTGTGCGTCCTCGCGCGGCACGACCACCAGCAGGGGACGTTCGTCCCATTTGGGATCTGGTACGGCAATCACCGCGCAGTTGGCCACATCGGGATGCGACATGACGATGTTTTCAAGATCGAGCGAGCTGATCCATTCGCCGCCGGACTTGATCAGGTCCTTCGAGCGGTCGGTGATCTTCAGGAAGCCCTGCGGATCGATCACCGCAATATCGCCGGTGCAGAACCACCCGTCCCTATCGAAAACGGGCGTGGACGCCTCCGGGTCCTCGAAATAGCCGGAGGTGATCGTATTGCCGCGCACGTAAAGATGCCCCTGAGATACACCGTCGTGGGGCATGCGGTTGCCGGCATCATCAACGATTTTCATCTCCACGCCAAAGACACCGCGTCCCTGAGACTGTTTGCGGTCAATGCGCTGTTCCTGCGGCAGGTCCGCCATGTCCGGGGGCAGATTGCACTGGGTTCCGAGCGGGCTCATCTCGGTCATGCCCCAGGCATGACAGACATTCACGCCCTTGGTTTCGAATGCCTCGATCAGCGTCCGCGGTGCGGCAGAACCGCCGATGACGACGTCGCCGAACCCGTCAGGCAGCCGGCCGCGCTGGTTGATCTCGTTCATCAGACCGAGCCAGACGGTCGGCACGCCCCATGCGGAGAAGACCTTCTCCGTGTCGAGGAGATCGAACAGGCTTTTTCCGTCCAGCGCGCCGCCCGGAAAAATCAGGCTCGCTCCCGACAGCGGGGCGGCATAGGGCAACCCCCAGGCGTTGACGTGAAACAGTGGTACCACCGGCAGGATCCGGGTTCCCTCCTGCAGGACCTTCGGGATCGTGATGCAGAGCGTGAATGCGTGCAGCAGGGTTGAGCGATGCGAAAACAGGGTGCCCTTCGGGTTTCCCGTTGTTCCTGACGTGTAGCAAAGGCCGGCTGCCTGGTTCTCGTCGAAATCCGGCCAGTCGATCTCCTGCGGCTGACCGTCCAGCAGTTCTTCATAGCAAAGCGCG
The DNA here is from genome assembly GCF_030733265.1 of Roseibium sp. MMSF_3412. Lineage (GTDB taxonomy): Bacteria > Pseudomonadota > Alphaproteobacteria > Rhizobiales > Stappiaceae > Roseibium. Next base: position 317,146 of record NZ_JASHJI010000004.1, read on the forward strand.
CCCTCAAGCGATGTCTCGGGCATGTGCGCCCTGTCCGTCATGATGACGACGCGCAGATCTTCCGGAAAATGCGCGCGCAGCTTTTCGATGATCGGGACAAAGGTCGTGTCGCAGAACAGGATCCTGTCCTTGGCGTGGTTGACGATGTAGATCATCTGCTCCGCAGACAACCGCGGGTTGATGGTGTGGCAGACAGCACCGATGCCGGAGATCGCGTAATAAAGTTCGAAATGCCGGTAACCGTTCCAGGCAAGCGTCGCGATCCTGTCGCCGGGGTTTACACCGAGCTTGTTAAGCCCGTGGGCCAGTTGCGCGACACGGTGCGCCGTCTCGCGATAGGTCGTACGATGGATATCGCCTTCCGTTCGCACGGAAACAAGTTCGCCATTCGGATAGTTGGCCGCGGCAAAGGTGATGATGTCCGCAATCTTCAGCGGACGGTGCATCATCTGTCCCTTCATTTGTGTCCTCCCAAACACCGTTGCATTTTTGCAATCGCTCAAAGGGTTAGAGCTATGGTCCGTTCCCTAAACCGTAGCGCGCATGCGGCCTTCTGGAAAGCCGGGTTTGCGGAAATCCTTTGACAGCACGCGTGTGTTGCGCCAAACCCCTGCTCGAGCCGCGACACTGCCGACATTTGCCGACCTGAGGATCGAATTTATCAAATGGCCCAGAAACTGGTCATCGCCGTCTGCACGGCGCAGCGTCCGAACATGCTCAAGGCGTGTCTCAACAGCCTCGACAAGCTGATCCGGCCGGAGGGAACAGAGCTTTGCGTTGTTGTTGTTGAAAACGATGCCGTGCCGTTTTTCACGGGCGAGGCCGCGACGGAAGCGAAGGCGGCATTCGGCATTCCGGTCTATTTCTATCATGAGCCGCGCAGGGGCATTCCCTTTGCCCGCAACACGGCCCTGGAGGCCGCGCTAGAACACGGTCCGGACTGGGTCGCCCTTATCGACGACGATGAACGGGCGGAACCGGACTGGATCGAAAAGCTTTTGAGCGCCTGCAAGACCTTCGATGCGGAGGTTGCCAACGGCCCGGTGCGGCGCATTTATGAAAAGCCGGCACCGCACTGGTGGAAATCGCAGCTCCTGAAGCCCCGTCCTACCGGAACCGAAATCACCGAAGCGCCGACCAACAATGTTCTTATCAGTGCCCGCATCCTGCGAAAGGACGGGCTGGGCCTTAGGTTTGACGAGCGGCTGACCTTTGGCAGCGAGGACATCGACTTTTTCCGCCGGACCCACGCAGCCGGCGCCAGGATGATCTGGGTTGACGATGCCTTTGTCGAGGAAGACATCCCGGCATCGCGGGTGACGACCAAGAGGCTGTTGAGCCGGATGCACATGGCGGCAACGTCCGGTGCGTTCAACATCGTCTTACGGGAAGGCAGAGGCAAGGCCGCGCTGCATTTCATTCCGAAAAGCGCACGGCGCATGTTCTTCGGGTTGCTGGCCACGGTCACCGGCTTCCTTATGAAACCGCTTGCAAAACAACGCGGTGAGAAACTCTACTACTACGGTCTCATCCGACTGATGAAGGGCTCGGGCAACCTGCGCGGCCTGTTCGGCCGGGCGCACAATTACTATGACGTGATCGATGGCAACTGATCCAGCTACAACTCAGCGGAAACTGGCGCATATTCACCTTGGCGTCGACGGCGGCGCGGAGAAATTCTTCGTGCGCCTGTCGCGTGCCCTGGCGAAACGCGGCGTGGAACAAATCGCCTTCATCCGGCACGACAGGCCCTGGCGGGATGAACTTGCCGAGCACTGCGAGGTGCACGAACTGAAGTTCAGCCGCTCACATTTCAAGCGTCACTTCATTCGATGGGGAATTGCCCGCGACATCAGGAATTTTGGTGCGAAGACAACCCTCGGGTGGATGAGCCCGGCGAGCAAGTGGTTGCCGAAACCCGGCCCCGATATGCGCACCTTCCTGCGCCTCGGCGACTTTCCGGACGGTTTCCACACCTATGGCAATGTCGAGGATCTGATCGGCAACACGCCTGAAATCGTCCGCCAGGCAGTCGAGGCCGGCTGGCCCGCCGACAGGGCGCACATGATCAGCAACTTCGTGGATCCCCTGCCGGACAGCCTCCAGCCTGTCAGCCGCGCGGAATTCGATACACCGGAGGACGCGGCCGTTCTGATTGCGCTTGGACGGTTCGTTGAACGCAAGCGGTTCGACCTGATTATCAGGGCACTCGCCCAGCTGCCCGAGACCGTTCATGCCTGGCTGATCGGCGACGGCGAACTTCAGGAGGACATGCAACGCCTCGCGCGCGACCTGGGCGTTGAAAACAGAACGCATTTCCTCGGCTGGCAGCGCGACCCCTCGCCTTTCCTGAGTGCAGCCGACATCCTTGTCTGCCCGTCTGACGAGGAGCCGCTCGGAAACGTGGTTCTGGAGGGATGGAACGCGGATCTGCCCGTCGTTGCAACAGCCTCTCAGGGACCAGGCTGGCTGATCGAACACGGCAAGACGGGGCTCCTGTCGGCCTGTGGCGATGCAGACGGGTTGGCGGGGTCGATTTATCTCCTCGTTTCGAACGAAAGTGAGAAAACCACGCTAACGGTCAATGCCCGGACGACACTTGCCGAGCGCTTCACGATCGAAGCAATAAGCAATCAGTATCTACAGCAATTCGGATTGCAGCATTGAAGTGGAAAATGGATACGTATTCGGACAGATATGAAAGGATTACGCTTCATATCGGAGCTCATCGAACAGGCTCCTCGTCCGTACAAGCTGCTTTGCACATCGCCCGGGCGGATCTCGCGCAATCGGGCCTGGATATCGTTGCGCCACAAGTCGCCGATGCGCGTCACGTAACCGACCACAGGCCTTTGTTGAACCGTTACCTTGCTGCATACGACAAGCAACGCCAGAAATCGTTTGCGGGACGAATTCTGTCCGCACCTTCGCTCAGAAAAACCACACGTATGTATCTCGAGCAGACATCCGGACAAAACAAAGAGCTGCTCTGGTCCGATGAAAACATCCTTGGCCGGGCGGTTGAGGCGTCTGCGCCAGGTGTTCTTTATCCCGAAGTACGGGGCAGACTGGAAGCTCTGGAGCGCCTGGCAGGACGGAACGTTGATCGTGTGATTTTGACCATCCGAACCTATGATGAGTTTCTGGTTTCTTATGAAGCCATGCGGCAAGCCTATGGAGATGGCGGAATTGGGTTCGACAATCTTGAGAGTTGGAGCACCAGAAACCTTCAGGGATGGACAAGCGTCGTGGACGCAGTCCAGGAGGTCTTCGGCAACGCCTCGATCGAAATCTGCTTCTTTTCGAAATTTCTGGTCTCAGAGCGTTTCAACAAGCTAACGGGGCGAAAACTCTCTGAGAAACACGCCGCCGAGGCAAACGACCTTGTGAACATTGCACCGACGAAAGAAGCGCTGCACGCACTGTCATCGCTGAAGACGTCAAACGCTCTGACCAAGCAAGAGATTGACCAATTGCTTCTTGACCATAGAAACGGTCATAGATTTCAATCTAAAGAAATTTTCTCTTCGGATTTTCTTGATTTTTTACAAAGCCAATATTTGGAAGACACTCAAGAAATATTACGCATTCCCGGTCTTGTAACCGAATAATTTTCATTGGCTGGACTTGCGAGAAGTATTTGATTACTGCAGACCAAACGCATTGAGCACTGCGTTGCGCGTCATGCCTTGACAGAAATTTGTTTTTGATCCAGCAGACGGCGCAGATGTGCTTCGAAAACCTTGCACTCAATTGTTCTCGAAGAAATCTCGACATAGGGTGGGACCCTCTCCAAGTCTCTCAGACACACGAACAGGCCACGAAATTCAATGCTGAATGGTTCAAATATTCTCGTCACCGGGGGAACCGGTTCCTTCGGACACACGTTTGTCCGCATGACATTGGAACGCTTTGATCCGCAGAGAATTATCATTCTATCTCGTGACGAGATGAAGCAGTGGGAAATGGCAAAGCTGTTTCAGGACGACAGCCGCGTGAGATTTTTCATAGGCGATGTCCGGGACCGGGAGCGCCTCTACCGTGCCATGAACCGTGTGGATTACGTGGTCCACGCGGCCGCCAGCAAAATCGTCCCCACTGCAGAATACAATCCCTTTGAGTGCGTCAAGACGAACATCAACGGTGCCATGAACGTCATTGACGCGGCGATCGACAATGGCGTCAAACGCGTCGTGGCACTTTCCACCGACAAGGCATCCAGCCCGGTCAATCTCTACGGTGCCACCAAACTTGCATCAGACAAACTCTTCGTCGCAGGAAACTCCTATGCGGGTGGAGACGACACGCGGTTTTCTGTGGTTCGCTATGGCAATGTCATGGGGTCGCGGGGATCTGTGATTCCGTTCTTCATGTCGATCCGCAATGAAGGGTCCCTGCCAATCACCGATGAACGCATGACGCGTTTCATGATCACGCTCGATCAAGGTGTCGAACTCGTCTGGCGCGCGTTTGAAGACATGGTAGGCGGCGAAATCTACGTCAAGAAAATACCTTCGATGAAGGTGACCGATATCGCAAAGGTTATCGCGCCACAGGCCAAACTGAAAATCGTTGGAATCCGCCCGGGTGAAAAACTTCACGAGCAGATGGTGGGCGTCGAAGATGCGCATTTCACTTACGAATACGACGGCTTCTTCAAGATCCTGCCAAGCATACACAAGTGGGATACCACATCCGAGCGCATCAAGGACGGAACAAAGGTCGCAGAGGATTTCCTCTATGCAAGCGACAATAATCCAGAGTGGATGTCCGGCGACGAACTGCAGAACTGGATCGATCAGAACCTGTCAAAGATCGGAAAAATCTGATGCTCCCCTACGGACGGCAATCGGTCGATGACGATGACATCGCAGCCGTCGTTTCGGTGTTGAAGTCGGATTTTCTCACGCAAGGACCCGTGGTTCCGGCGTTCGAGAACGCGGTTGCCAAAAAAGTCGAAGCCGGGTTTGGCGTTGCCGCCAACTCTGCAACGTCTGCGCTGCATGTTGCGGTTCAATCCCTGGGGGTCGGCCCCGGTGACAGGGTGTGGACCTCGCCAATCACATTCGTCGCATCCGCGAACTGCGCCCGGTATTGCGGCGCTGACGTCGATTTCGTCGATATCGACCCGAACACGTTCAACATGTCCGCCGACGCCCTTGAGCACAAGCTCAAAGATGCCGAACGTAACTCGACGCTGCCCAAGGTCATCGTTCCGGTTCATATGTGCGGTCAGTCACCTGACATGCAGCGGATCGCAGGTCTTGCGAAAACCTACGGGATAAGGATTGTTGAAGATGCCAGCCATGCGATCGGCGCTCGCTATCTGAATGAGCCGGTCGGTCGTTGCAGGTTCAGCGACATAACCGTGTTCAGCTTTCACCCGGTCAAGATCATAACCTCCGGCGAAGGCGGCCTGGCGGTCACAAACGACCCGTCCCTTGCTGAAAAAATGTCCCGTCTCAGAAGCCACGGCATTACCAGAGACGCTGAAAAGATGACCAGGCCCGCCGATGGCCCCTGGTACTACCAGCAGCTGGAATTGGGTTTCAATTACCGGATGACCGAGCTGCAGGCAGCTTTGGGCATCAGTCAGCTCGAAAAACTGGATCACTTTGTCGCGCGCCGTCACGAACTCGCAAGACGATACGATGAGCGGCTGGAGGCCTTGCCACTCGTCAGACCGCATCAGAACGAAGACAGCTTTTCAGCTTTTCATCTTTATATCGTGCGTCTGAAGACCGACGATGCGGATCTTCACAGGACTGTTTTCGAGAAGCTGCGCGAACAGGGGATAGGTGTAAACCTGCACTACATTCCCGTTCACCTACAGCCTTACTACGAAGCCCTGGGATTTCGGCACGGGGATTATCCGGAAGCAGAACGGTACTACCGGCAGGCGATCACGCTGCCCTTGTTTCCCGGAATGAGCGAACAGGATCAGGACGACGTCATAAGGGTTCTGAAGGCAACCTGCGATGAATGCGGTCTCTGAGTTGCCGGGCGTGCGCAAAACCAAAGAAAGCGGCGGCACTGCCGACAAACTCGTTCTTGGAACAGCGCAACTCGGACTTGACTACGGTATTGCCAGCGCCCGCGCCCCCGACAGGGCGGAAAGCATCGAAATCATTCATACCGCCATTGCCGGCGGCGTCCGGACCCTTGATACAGCACGGGCTTACGGCAGAAGCGAAGACGTTATCGGTGCTGCCTTGGCAGACTACGATTGCCCTGATTGTCAGATTGTCACCAAGCTCAGCCCGCTTGGCGAAATCCAGGAAAACGCAGACGCAGCGACTGCGAGGTCGGCAGCGGAATCGAGCCTCGAGCAATCGTCGCACGCTCTGCGAAAATCTCACCTCGATACCGTTCTTTTTCATCGGGTCTCACACGTGCAGGCATGGAATGCATCTGTCTTCAACCTGGCAAGAGACTGGCAAAGCTCCGGCCGAATAGGGTCGATCGGCGCTTCGGTTCAATCGGTCGACGAACTCGAGACCGTGCTCGATATAGACGAAATTTCGCATATCCAGATGCCCTACAACATGCTGGACCGGCGATGGAATACGGCGATCGAAAGGATCAAGGCCGAGCAGGAAACTCGAAACCTGACAATTCACATCAGAAGTGTCTTCTTGCAGGGTCTCCTGATGAGCAGCGAGGCTGCCCTTTGGCGGCGCGCGCATGTCCACGACCCATCGCCGATCGTGGAATGGCTCGAATCCTTGTGCAGAAACCTTGGTCAGCGCGATATCGCAAGCCTCTGTCTTTCCTGGGCACGCGCGCATAACTGGGTTCAAGGCGTGGTCGTGGGATGTGACAATCTCGATCAGCTTCGCGACAATCTGGACATGTTCAGCGACAAAGAACTATCGCAGGATGACTTGCTTCAGATCCGAAAGAGCTGTCCGGATGTCGCTGAAGAAACGCTAAATCCCGCCATGTGGACTAACTGATGCGGTGCGCAACAGCGAGGTTTTTGTAAACCTAACCGTCTTTCGAGATCAGGAACATGTTTCCCGACAGCATTGTCACTCCGACAGGACTGGTAATCGATCCCGCGGCGCGAATCTGTTCGACTTTCTCGACGATGTCCTGCTTGCGCATCTCGGGAAACTTATGGCCCAGGCTGGTTTTGGATTTCTTGCCTGTCCATTTTTTCAGATTGTCTTTCAAACTCCTGAATCGTTGTCTCAGGACAACCTTGTTCCAGTCATTAGGTTCTGACGGAACATCCTTGTGGAGCTCTTCCCAGCAATCGATCATCATATCCGCCGCGAACACTCCGTTCCTGCAGCAGACCCGCTCTTCGACGAGCGCAACGTCCTTCGGATGAGGCTTGTATGGCGTGTTGTCACTTGTTTCCAAGACTTTGCGCAGCGCGTCAGCAAGTTCAGTCCTCGTCTGCACGCTTGTGCCGACCGAGTTCGGAATTTCCCGAGGATACTGTTGCTTGACGGGTTTGAAGGTCAGGACCGGCACCTGTGAAACCGTCGCTTCCATTGCCGTTGTGCAACCGTTGTGCATGACCGCCAGCGCATCATGCACCCATGGAGTGATCGACCCGGAGCGTGTTACCTTTACATTGTCAAAGCCCGGATCAAGCATCGCTTTCCAGCTCTCGGGACGCTCAATGGGATGCGGCCGCAAAACGATATCAATGTCGGGAAATTCTTGGGCCAGGTGCTCTATTGCCTTCACGAACTCATACATGAGAACAACGGTTTCTGACGCCATGTAATAGCGTCTTTTTTCGTAGTTCGGATCGCGTTCAAAATAACCGGCATTCCGCTCGAAACGGATAAGATCCCAGAAATTTCTGTAGTTGTTCAAGACCCCGAAATTTGAAGACACCAGCAGATAGGGCTTCCTTGGCATGTCGCCCGGCCTTGTTGAATATTCCTTCCCCTCCGGACGCCAGAGGTCAACCCTCGGAGAGCCGGTCATACGCATCAGGTGCGCATGATCGGCGTAGGTGCTTTTCAGCTGATTGAAATCCTGAGGTCCCCAGCAAAACACTGCGTCTGCCAGACCAAGCATTTCCTCCGAATAGCGCAGTCTTGCAAACCGTTCATAGCTTGCATCGATGAGACCGCCCTCTTCGTCAATGCTCGTGATCAAAAAGCCGGCCGCCTTCAAGGCGGAATGCAATTCGATTTTCTGTTTGCTCGGCGTCAGGCTCTTGGTGTGATAAATCCCGGGGGCGAGCCTGTATCGTCTCCTGAGCCGGTCAATCTGTTTTTCCTCACCGATCAAAACCTGATGACCACGCTCGGCCGCCTTCACAGCAAGCAGAAGCTTGCTGTCCATTTCCCGAACGGCGACCTCTAGATTCATGTAAATGTTCATTTCCGCTGCGGTATCCTGCGGCTAGGTGATGGACCCTGGAACGGGCTTGTTCGCCCGGACGATCTCTCTACTTCGGGAACATGATCGCGTCCGGCATCCCGCATCCCGGATCTGGTCTTGCCGGATTTTCGTCCACTGAATCCCCTCCTGCGCAAAGGCGAAGTCGCCACAGAGGCAACTTGCTTCGCCGGCATAACGCTCAGTCTTGTTCGAACTGGTCCCACTGCAATGGCGTGCCTCTTGAGATGTCCTGCACCGCCACCTTTCCCAGAACGTCATCCAGGTGCTTGGGTGCGAGACCGTGCCCGGGCCGAATACAACGTATGTTGTCGCCTGTCAGCTTTTCGCCTTTCGCAATGTCCTTGACGACAAAGATCGAGCGGCGGAACTGTATGTTTTTCTCTTCACTTGATTTCCGGCTATAGCCCGGTTGTCCGATCGCCTTGTGCGCGATCGCCGTGTCGGTGACGAGCGCCTCCAACTCCCGGGGTTCAAGAGAAAAGGCCGAATCGACACCGCCGTCGCTTCTGGCCAGTGTGAAGTGCTTTTCGACAACACAGGCGCCCAGCGAAACGGCGGCGACAGAGACGGCTGTCCCGAGCGAATGGTCTGACAAGCCGACGAGGCATCCGAAGCGGTTGCGAAGCTCGGCAACGGTTGCAACATTCGAATCCTCAAACGGCGTTGGATAGCCCGAGATGCAATGCAAAAGCACCAGGTCTTCACATCCGGCCGACTTTGCGGCATCGACCGCTTCGCCGATCTCCGTTTCGTTCGCCATGCCGGTTGACATGATCATCGGCTTTCCGGCCCTTGCGACGCGTCTGATCAGCGGCAGGTCAACGAGCTCGAAAGACGCGATCTTGTAGGCCGGCACCTCAAGCGTTTCCAGAAAATCGACTGCACTCTCGTCGAACGGGGTTGAAAAGATCAAGATCCCGAGTTCCCGCGCTCTTTCGAACAGCGGCTGGTGCCATTCCCAGGGCGTCGCCGCTTCCTGGTAGAGTTCGTAGAGCTGACGGCCGCCCCAAAGGCCTCCTTCGATCATGAACTCCGGCCGGTCACAATCGATTGTCATAGTGTCGGCAGTGTAGGTCTGCAGCTTAACGGCGTGAGCACCCGCGCGATGAGCCTCGTCAAGTATCTGGAGCGCCCGTGCAATGTCGCCGTTATGGTTCCCTGATAGCTCGGCAATGACAAAAGGCGGGTGTTCATCACCGATGAACCTGTCCCCTATCTTGATCTGGAGCTTTGCCTTGTCGCTCACTTGCACTCACTTCTCCTTCGTTCCTTCAGGATGACTTTTGCTGTCAAATGCTCGCCATCGAACTCGGCCCCGGAAAACTCAAGACGCAGTCCCCCTGCATCCAAAAAGGCTGACGGATAGCCCTCAGCGTCCAGCATTCTAATAATATCATAAGCTTCTTCGAGCGAGCTCACATTCGCCAGGGTGCCGTCTTCCGGCTTTCGTCTGTTGAAAAAAGTCGGCTGTCCCTGCTGCGGTTGAGGGACCGGCTTTTGCAATGCAATCTCCTCAATCATCCGTGCCGCAATCGGCACCAACCGCTCAAAGACTTCGCTTGCGGTTCCTTCAAGCGACAGTGGCGATTTCAGATAAACGGGACCTGCGTCCAGTTCCTCCACGCATTTCAGTGCGGAAACCATCGTCTCCTTGTGGCCACTCAGAATGAGATTCTGCAAGGGACTTCCGCCACGTCCATAGGGCAGATCGGTCATGTGAAAAATAATGCAGTCGAAGGCGTCATATATTTCTTTTTCGATCCGCGACGACCAATGCAATACAAAAATATACTCAGGCCGTATTTCTTTGATCGTTTCTATTTCAAATTCGCCAGAGCCCAGAAAAACCGTCTCCTGGCGCAGACTTTCCGGCAAACAGTCATAAACACGTCGACCCCATTGCTTGGAGGAAACGACGACAAATCTGGCGGGTATTTTCTGCATCGCTGATCAAACTGCTGTCTTGTGGTTTGGCATTGTGAACCTGTGCACTTCACGTGCCTCGTCGAATGTTTCCGAAAACGCGGCTGTCTTTCGAAAAGCCCCAAGCGATGCCGTGTTCCCGGCCTTCACTTCTCCGGTTATGCGTTTCACCTGAGGTAAGTGACGTGTTTCCTCGAGCATTTTTTCAAGGAGGAGCTTTCCGTAGCCGCGCCCCCGAAACAGGCTGTCTATGCTGAAATCGACCAGGTATTCGCACGCGTGTGGCTCAAGACGCAACTGGCCGACAGGCAACCCCGACTTCGAAAGCAGAACCCAGAGATGACAGGCCGGATCCGCCAGTTTCCGATCGTACCACGCCGAATGTGTCTCCCACTCAATCCGATCACTGCTGAACGCATTCTTGCGCACGGACGGGTCGTTTGCCCAGAGATAAAACAACTTCTTGTGGTCTTGCCTCGCGGGCGTCAGGCGCAAGTGATCTCTGCCGGGCGGGACAAGGTATTCCGCGACCCTGTCGGCACCGAAGGCGTCGGTCAGTTCCCGCGATCTTAAGGACATGTCCGCGTTCTTGTCCTGGTCGGAAACCGCCTGCAGCAAAACCTGCCGAAGACCTTCATCGGTGATCGTGCGCCAATCGCCGGCGTAGTAAATCAGGCCCGCCTTGTTCAATTCATCGGCCAGAGGAAGCTGGTTCTCAGCGATCGATGTAACAACAGCAGGCAAGCCAAGCGCGCATCGTTCCCAACTCGAGGTTCCGCCGGCCCCCAGCGCCAGATCAGCCTCCGCCAGGAGCGGTGCCAAACTCTTCAATTCCTTATGTATCTTGGTTCCCGGTCGCTTTGCGCAAAGCTCTTCAACGCTCGCAGAGTGCCGGTTCGTCGCCCCAAGCACAACGTTGACTTTCAAATCCGCAAAGGGCACCTGCGAGAGGACGCGCACGGCACGCGCCGTCTCGTTGGACTGGTCGGATCCGCCATAGAAAACAACGATGCGTTTCACAGGGGTGGCGTCGGGCCTTTCCGGACGCAATTGCCGATAGTCCTTTTGCAGCAGCGCATATCTCGGACCAAAAAGTTTCAAACATTCCTCTGGAACGAGTTCCGCATAGCGATCTTTCCCAGAGGCGAAAAAGGTCTGGTCCAGCAGCAAGTCGCAGTCATGTGGCCTGTCGGCTAAATCATCGATTACCGCAATTTTTCCGGCGGCGGCACGCAGCGCCCTTTCCCAGTCTCGATCGAGCGCGTAGTGGTCCACGATGAGCCAGTCGACTTGTTTGTCGACCGCCTGAAGCGTCTGCTCAGCGTCCCTTTCAATCGTCACGCCCAACCAGTGAGAATGCGCGTGCGGACCCGCGGCGCCGGTTCCCGTTTCCGGCGCGCTGAACTCCAGCGCTTTCACGTGGAAGCCTCTTGCGCGAATACTGTTGGCCATGTGGCCGACATGTTGCCGCGTGATGAAGCTGCACTCCGCGCCAAGATCGGACAGACGGTCGGCGAGGGTCAGGCACCTCACCACATGTCCTGTTCCGATCATGGACGACGCATCCACACGAAAGGCGATCTTCATCAAAGCAGCTCTCGTCCCAGCATAAAGGCTTCCGCAGCTTTGAAGCCGGCCGTCGCCCCCCGCCATCTGGCAAGATGCTCATTCGCCTCAATCGATCTCGCGTGCGGCCACGGACGCATCTCCATGGCATAGGCCTTGAGCGCCTCTATCTTTCGCGGAAGTGTTTCGCTGATATCGACAAAACTCGTCGGCTGAAAGGACGGTGCGCTGCCAGGTGTCTGCCATTCGGTGCTGGAAGCAACTTCAAAGAAGTAGATTTTCCTGACATCTCGCCCGGGCTGCGGTCTGCAGGCAGTTACGACGGCCTGGTGCGCGATGCGGTGATCCGCATTCACGTCACCTGCGTGATGCGTGTAAATGCTATCAGGCCTGAATTCGTCGATGACCTTCTCCAGTGTCTGGGTGACCTCGATCAGGGGAACCGTATCCAGCCTGTTGTCCGGAAAGTCGAAAAAGAGAGGATCCTCCGCCCCCAGAATGCGACAGGCCGTCTGAGCCGCTTTTCGGCGTTCGGTCAACTCAGGTTGCCGGATCTCACCTCCGGCACTTCTGGCGCCGACCCCATCGGCGAAAAACATGACTGTTACCGCCGCCCCTGCATCGCTAAGGCGCGCAATCGTGCCGCCACATCCCAATACTTCATCATCCGGATGTGCCGCGACAACCAGGACCCTGTTTTGCGAAGATTGCATTCTCAATTCAACCTTTTGAAGCCGGCACTACAGACCGGCCCTTCCAGAAGATCATCGATGGAGCGTCCATCCTCGCACCGGCGAATGGTGGCGAAAATGTCATCAAGATGCTGAAAATACTCCGCGACAACCTGTTCCGTATGTTCAGTACAGACATATACCGCGTTCGAGGCCAGAAAGCCGCGCTTCAACATTTCCTGCGTAATGTAGGTTTTGTACTTGAGCCAGTTCGCCGACCCGATGCTGAAGCTGGTAAGCGCCGGCAAACCGCTGACAGATACCGGCAACCCATGCTGCTTTCCAAGCTGGACCCAACGCTCGCTGATTTCGGTGCCCGTCGAAGTGATCATCTCCCATGATCGCATCGCCTCCATCACTTCGAGCGTCTTGAGCCCGGCACTGGGTCCTATTCTTTCCGTCCAGAACGTGCTGCTGATGAACGTCGATTGGGCAGCCTCCATGACCTCCCGTCGTCCGATCGCCGCAGTAATCGCATAGCCATTACCCAGCGCTTTGCCGAACATGGCCATATCGGGTTCCACACCGAACTTCTTGTGCAGCCCGCCGAACGTTTCCCGGAAACCTGACGTGCATTCATCGAAGACCAGAACAATATTATGCTCAGAGGCCAGTTGCCTGACCTTGTGCAGAAATCCGTCTTCCGGCCCGCGATTTCGCGAGACTTCCATCTTGATCACGCCAATGTCGTGTTGTTCGACCAGGGCCTTGAGGCGGGGAAAATCGTTGTACTCGAAGGTCAGGATACTGCCGGCAAGGTCTCTGGGAACTCCCTTCGGCTCCAATCCGGGCAGCAAGTGGCCATCCAACTCCTTGTCGTTTGAAAGGTTTGCGGCAAGGTACCAGTCATGCCAGCCGTGATAACCACAGATTGCCACCTTGTCCCGCCCGGAGGCTGCGCGCGCGATGCGTATGGCGATTGCGTTCGCCTCGCCACCGGACCGGGCGAAACGGACCATGTCCGCCCAGGGGTGAAGTTCGACAAGTCGTTCTGCAAGCCAAACCTCCTCCGGGCAGTTCAAGGTCGACATGTTCCCGGCCTGGACGGTTTCCATCACCGCAGCATCGATTTCGGCGTTCCCGTATCCGAGCGTGTTTGTACCAATGCCCATGATTGACATATCGACATATTCACGACCATCAAGATCCCAAACCCGGCAGCCCTTTGCCTTGCTGAAATAAGCCGGCCAGTGCTCCGGCAGGAACATGTCGGGCCGCTTTGAAAGAAGCATGTTGCCGCCCGGGATGACGCGTTTGGCGCGTTGCCAGAGTTTTTGTCCGTCGCCCATGCTTGCTCCCTCATTGCGCCCATATTGACTGTTCAATTGAAACAGTCCCGGGTTGTCGTTTTTCAAGGCAAGGATTTCTTGCCAACCGAAATGCGCCCCATTCGGGAAACTCTCAAAAATCCTTGAGACGAGTTCGTAGTCTTCAGGTTCGTCCACGGTCCAACGCTCGGAAGAAAAGTCTTCGCTTGCAGCAACATTCCCTGTCTTAAAATCAGGCTCCTGCCGGAGATAAGGCGTTACGTGCTCGCGCTGAAATTCATCCGATGCATTTCGCCAGGCTTTTGCAAGCGCCTCGAATTGGACCACCTCGACATCCAGGCCATCGGGAAACGTCGGTGGGCTGACGTTGCTTGTATAGTCGTTCCGTTCGGCGCTGTGAAGCGACAATACCTGATCCACAACGCCGGCATCGACCAGCGGACAATCTCCCGTGATGCGAACAATCGTGTCTGCATTGTTTTGGCGCGCCGCCTGATAGTAGCGGTCCAGCACATCCGATTCAGAGCCGCGAAAGACTGCAATCCCCAACCCCTCGACATGAGCTGCCAATTCATCGTTTTCGGGTGACGACGACGTCGCCAGAACAATCTTGTCGACGCCGCGGGCCAGGCTGAGGCGATCGATCAAATGATCGATCATGGGCCGGTCATGAATTGGCAGCATGACTTTTTTCGGCAGGCGTGTCGAACCCATGCGTGCCTGAATGATGGCGACAGTCGTCAATTACGAGCTCCTCGTGCGTGAAGGGTAACGGTATCTGCAAACGATCGGCGGTTTCTCAACATGAATGACGCGCTTGAGACCCAATGCGCGGCAGCACGTGTTGATAGACTTTTCCCGGATAGTCGGCAACGTTCGAAGGCACGGAGACATGCTCTTGCCGCTCAAATCGCTCACCGAATCCGTTTGCTGCAAACGGATGGAATAGCCGGACGCATCACAGAGTGGCGTATGGTCAGCGCTCATCCAGCCAAATACACCGCGCCTCGCATGTCCGTCTCGACGGCAAAAGTTGATTTGGTCTCATTGCAAGGTGCGGCGAGACACACTCTCGCTCAAAATTTTGCTTTGACTGTATTTGAGCCTTCCGGAGGCGGACTTACGCATCTCTATTTTTACTTAATGAATATTTCATTCTATTCATTTTCTCAAATATTCACACGCCAACAGTTACAACTTGACACCCTCAAGGCGCACCACTATTCCCAAATACTGAATAATTCAAGAGAGATATCATGCGCCTTACTTTTTCGGCCACTCAAGATTACTCTGAGCTCCACGGGTCCGTGCCGATCGGGAATCGTGAATTCGGGCCACAAAGACGCGCAATAATCTATGGTGATGTCTACGGGTCTGCGGTGGAAGGCAGCTCCCAGATGCGCGACGCAACCGTCGATGCAATTCTGGAGGCGGCGGAAGACATGCACCGGCTCGAAGCCACGCTCAGAACGGCGCTGGGCAGCTTTTTCGTCGTTGTGCAAGACACGGGATCGTCGCCGGCAAAGCTGGAGCTTGCCGCATCGCCGGGATCCGCCGGTTTTTACTTCGTCATTGCAGACAACAAGCTGGAAGTCGCAACCGACGAGCGGTCTTTGTTTGAAGACTTTGCCCGAGCTGAAAACCTGATGGATGATGCGCTTGCAAACATGCTTGTTTGCCATCAGGGCCTCGCGCGCACGCCATACGGTTCTCTGTTTTCAAACATCCACCGCTGCTTGCCCGGCGGCACGATCAGCTGGTGGGGTGGCGAAGACTGGAAGCCGCGTTTTTTCGTCGTGCCGGAAAATGACGATGTAACGACGCGTTCCCTTTCGGAGGAAAGTGCCGAGGCGTTTGGCGATGTTCTCGAACGCTCCCTTTCCATCACAATAGAAACCGCCGGCGACGGGCGAGATCTGGCGCTGGCGACGTCGGGCGGCATCGACAGTTCCGTCCTCCTGGCTGCATTGTGCAAGCTTGGTAAATCTTTCACTCCCTTCCACTATCCGTATTCGGCAGGCGATCAGCCCGACCTCAAGCTGGCGAGCATCGTTTGCGACCGTCTTGGCGTACCGCTGACAATCGTGGAGCGTGAGGAACTGGACATTGATCATGCGCGGGCGCATGGCCAGGCGGGCTTCGGCACAGTCATTGCCCCCTACAAGGCGGACTTCGGGTTCAAGGATTTCCAACCCAGCGACAAGCCCACGCTTGAGATCAACGGGCAAAATGCCGATACGCTCTACTTTGTCGATACATTTACCAAGAGTTCAAGACACACCGGCTGGCTGCGCTTTCGCAGAGACTTGCGCACGATGCCGAACCGCATCCTGCTGTCCCATTCGTACCTGAATGGTCGGCCGGCACCTGCCTGGCTTCAGATGCCCCCTTTCAAGGTCAACGATACCGCGCGAAATGGCGGTTTCGTTGATTTCATAAAGGGCACGATCTGCAGCACCAGGGAGCACACGCCCGGCTTTTACGACCCTTCGCCGGAAGCGGACGCGGATCCCGTCGCTGCGATGGTCATCGAACATCGCCGCGAACGAATCCTTGAACCTTACCTTAAGGCCTTCGGCATTGACGTGAATGACCGTGGTGCGTGGCCGGAAACCGGTGACAAGGCCATGCGTCTGCTGCGCATGGCCAAATGGTTCAGGTTCGTTCAGAACGTCCATGCCAATTATTCGAACTTCCAGACACATCATCAACGCATCAAGCATCTGCCTTACTCCCAGGGCCGCTTGTCGCAGATCCTGCTGGAGCAACGACTGGACCTTCCGGACATGTTCTTCGTGAAGCGCATGCTCCGCAAATACTTCAGACAGGCCGCAGGATTTACCTACAGCGCGGTCATTGATGAAATGCGCGATGGCCGTTCGAAACCGATACCGGATCCAGAAAAACGCGAAAGACAAGTACGCGCGGAAGAAAGGCGGCCGAAGTTCGAGCAGACGGCGCCGAACATCATTGCAGAACGCCTTGCAACGATCATCGACGCCAAGAGGATGTATCTTTGCGACCTGGCCAGAAACCCGGCGCTGCGTGATCGTCTTCAGCTTGACTACAAGAGGCTTCTGGGTGAAGCGCCCATCGAAGACCGTGCGCAGCTCATGGAAGTTACCCGCCTCGTGAATCTCGAGCTCTGGCTCAAGTCTGCCTTGTCGGAAGATTGACTTCATAGGCAGGATGCGAGCAGTTCATCGCCTGACTGAAGACAAAAACCGTTCAGAAGAAGTCGGTACCAGGACGCCATTCTGGGCTCACGGTATCCGTCCGAAACAGCCTGCGTTTCCACATTTGCGATGGGTGTGGATCCAACCTGGCCCCAAAAACTAAGACGTGCCGCTTCGCGAGCGCATGTCCATTTCATCGCGGATATCATATTCAGGATCCAGATAAACGCCGCTCATGGCACTCCGCAGGTCTTCGTATTCTTCAGACAGCAGGGCGAACTGCACGACGTCAACATAGCCCTCAGGAAGCCGCCGTGCCTGTCGGGCCGTGCCTTCCATTTTCACACCCAACCGCCGGTTGGAGGCCAAAGACGCCGTGTTGGGTGCGAGCACGCCTGTCCAAAGCCTGTTCAGACGCAGGCCCCGAAAACCGTATTCAAAGAGCATTGCAAGCATTTCTGTCCCATAGCCCTGCCCACGGACGGAAACGTCTCCAAGCAATCGGCCATAGGTTGCCTGACTGTCGCGTTCTCTGATGCTGCTCAGACGAACGTTGCCGATATACCTGTCGTCGGACCTCGTGCAGACCGCCATCAGGTGATCGCCTGCACGCCGGTTCGATTCAATATAGGAGCGCAAATCGTCTTCGGTCTGGTTCAACGGTGCATCCAGATGGGGCCGGTCTTGCTCCGCATTTATCCACTCCAGCCAACCGCGATGAATATCGTCCTCGGTTACAGGGCGCAGATAAAGGCGCATGCCAATCGGGAAGCGTTGTTCATTCATTTTTTGGTCCCCTTGTCCTCGTCGAAAGGTTCATCTGCGACAGCTCGCATTTGTTGCCAGATACCGGCTCAGTTCAAGTGCATCACGGCAGACAGCCGCCTATTCCAAAAGAATAAAGCTCGGCCCCAAAAGGCAGGATGTATATCTGAGCCATGCTTGTATCCGGTTGTTGGATATGCAATTTGTCGCGAGCGAAAGCATCGCGAAGATTTATTAGGTTTCCCGCGATTTGGAGTATCTCTTTTGCCCAGCATATTGAGTGTCGTCGGCGCGCGCCCCCAATTCGTCAAGGCCGCTGTGGTCTCAAAGGCGTTTGCGTCCATTGGCGTTGACGAAGCCGTAGTGCACACCGGTCAACACTATGACGATGCCATGAGCGGGCGGTTTCTTTCGCAGCTGGGAATGGACAACATCGCGATCAATCTGACCGTCGGATCCGGAAATCATTCCCTGCAGACCGCGGGTATCATGACCGGTCTGCAGGAATATCTTGATACCCAGGCAAGCCTCCCAAAGGCGATTGTTGTGTACGGAGACACGAATTCAACGATCGCCGCCAGTCTCGTGGCTGCAAAACTCGGCGTTCCCATCATGCACGTCGAAGCCGGTTTGCGCAGTTATAACCGGGCGATGCCTGAAGAAATCAACCGGGTGATGACCGATCACGTCTCCGAACTGCTTTTCTGTTCGTCGGAGACCGGTGTCGAGAACCTTCGAAAGGAAGGCATCGTCAGGAACGTTTTCAATGTCGGCGATGTCATGCGCGACGGTTTTCTCGTCTATCGGGATATTGCTCGGGACCTGGCAGCTCAGGGGAAAATCACGCGTCCCCCTATCGACGCGCCGTTTTGCCTGGCCACAATCCACCGCCCCAGCAACACCGATCGTCCTGAGCGACTGCAAACCGTTATCTCGTCCCTTGGCAAGTTGGAGAAAACGGTGATCTGGCCGGTACATCCGCGCAACCGTTCGGCGTTGAAAAACATGAACATCCCGGACAACCTCAACTGTATCGATCCTGTCGGCTATCTGGAAATGCTGCTGTTGCTGGATGCATGCGATGCCGTCCTGACCGATTCAGGTGGATTGCAAAAAGAAGCACATTGGGCAAAACGGCCGTGCATAACCCTGCGTGACGAAACCGAGTGGACGGAAACACTCGAAGGGGGATGGAACCAGCTTCCAAATCCGGCACAAGATGACGTAGCAGCGCTCGCCGGACGCTCCCCGGGCGCGCCTTGGCGGCTGCTCTACGGTGATGGCAATGCCGCGATGAAAATCGCAAACACAAATTCCGAACATCTGCACCTGAATCGAGGCCCTGCCATTGGCAGCAAACATCGCAGCGTAGTCTGACAAACAGAACTCAACCCCAATATCTGCCTTTGCCACTGAAGCATGCTTGTGTGTTCCCACGCGCATGGTTCATAAGTCAGGCGAAGTGAGCGGAGCGATTATCCTTTTATCTGAACTTGAGATTCGAGACTTCCATGACACCGTCCGAGCGAGATGCACGCGCTGAAAAGCTGATAGAGCGCATTGAACACCGAGACTACCAGATCGGGATCCTTGGGCTCGGGTATGTCGGATTGCCGCTGGCGCTTGCGGCCGTAAACGCTGGCTTTCGTGTATTGGGTTTTGACATCAACGAAAACCGTGTTGCCCAGCTCAATGAAGGGAATTCCGGAATCGAGCACATTGACGATCAAGCGATCGAGACGGCAATAAGCAACAACATGTTCCGAGCAACGAGCACGTTTTCAGAGCTTCGCGAGCCGGACGCAATCCTGATCGCTGTTCCAACACCCCTCAACAAACAGCGTGAACCTGACCTGTCCTATGTCGAGAACAGCGCTCGAGCGATCTCACAGCACCTCAGAACGGGGCAGTTGGTGGTCCTGGAGTCGACCACCTGGCCTGGAACCACGGCCGAACGCGTCAAGCCAATCCTTGAAGAAAGCGGAATGGTTTGCGGGCAGGATTTCTTCCTGGCCTATTCCCCGGAACGCGAGGACCCGGGCAACACGGCATACGACACCCGGTCCATTCCGAAAGTCGTCGGTGCTGACGAAGCATCTTCCCTTTCGCTTGTCCGCGCGCTTTACGAATCGCTCGTCAGTTCTGTCGTGCCCGTCGCCAGCGCGTCCACCGCAGAAGCCGTGAAACTGACAGAGAACATTTTCAGGTCGGTGAACATCGCTCTTGTTAACGAACTCAAGGTGATATTCGACAAGATGGATATCGATGTCTGGGAAGTCATCGAAGCCGCCAAAAGCAAGCCCTTCGGTTACATGCCGTTTTATCCCGGCCCCGGGCTTGGCGGTCACTGTATTCCGATCGATCCATTCTACCTGACCTGGAAGGCTCGCGAGTTTGAGATCTCGACCCATTTCATCGAATTGGCAGGCGAAATCAACACGGCCATGCCCCACTATGTTGTAGGCCGGCTCGCCGCAGAGCTCGACAGACGCTTTTCCAAGGGGTTAAACGGTTCGACGGTCCTGATCGCCGGAATGGCATACAAAAAGAATGTCGACGACATACGCGAAAGTCCGGCTCTCAAACTGACGGATCTCCTTCAGTCGCGTGGTGCGAAAGTGGACTATCACGATCCGCATATTCCGGTCATACCAGCAACGCGCGCCTATCCGTACCTGGAGGGAACGAAATCGCAACCCTTCACGGCTGACGTGATAAAGCGCTACGATTCCATCGTGATCGCAACAGATCACGACGAAGTCGATTGGTCACTTCTCGCAGGAAACGCGAAGCTCGTCATTGACACTCGCAACGTGTGCCAACGCAACGATATTGTTGGCGACTGGATTGTTAAGGCATGAACTCATGACTTTGAAAAATTTCGCTTTGATCGGTGCAGCCGGAATCGTGGCGCCAAGACATCTGAAGGCAACCCACGACATTGGTGGGACCCTCCAGTCCGCCCTGGATCTTTCAGATTCGGTTGGCATCATCGACAGATAGTTTCCGAACGCCCAGTTCTTCACCGAGTTTGAACAATTCGACCGATGCCTTGATGTGCTTCGCCGCCGCGGCAGCGAAACCGACTACATGTCCATCTGTTCACCGAACTATCTTCATGACGCCCACATACGCGTTGCGCTTCGGTCGGGATGCGACGCGATCTGTGAAAAGCCCCTGGTGCTCAATCCGTCGGACATCGACGCGCTCAGTGAAATGGAAGTTGAAACCGGCCGCCGGATCTACTCCATCCTGCAATTGCGGCTCCATCCTTCAATCATCGCGTTGCGCGAGCAGATCATCAGGCAGGCGAACACAACACCTCATCAAGTCGAGTTGACCTACATCACCTCTCGCGGATCCTGGTACCACTCCTCCTGGAAAGGAGACGAGAGTAAATCCGGAGGAATAGACACAAATATCGGCGTGCACCTGTTCGATATGTTGAGCTATGTGTTTGGCGACCTGAAGGGGTTCACGGTGCACCACCGCTCGGCCAGCAGCGCGACAGGTTTTCTGGAATACGAACGCGCTCATGTTCGTTGGTTTCTATCAATTGATGCCAATAACCTTCCACCAGAGATCGAGCCCCAGAAGAGAACGTTCCGGTCGATCACGGTGGATGGAAATGAAATCGAATTTTCGAACGGCTTTACCGAACTGCACACTGACAGCTACAGGCACATCCTTTCCGGGAATGGTTTCGGCCTCGCAGAAGTGCGGCCTAGCATCCAAACGGTCGCGGCAATACGGACAGCACCGATCGTGACGTCTGGCGGAGACCATCGTCCGTATCTTCCCAGAATTCTAAGCAATGCAGAAAGGCTGCAAGATGCACGGGTCTGAATTATGTGAACTCCCGGAGCTGCCGGGTGTCAAAGTGCATGAGAGCGCCTATGTCGATTTGCCAACACAAATAGGAGCCGGCCCCCGGATTTGGCACTTTGCGCATGTTCTGAAAGAGTGCGATATCGGCCGCGACTGCAATCTGGGCCAGAATGTCATGGTTGGTCCGGAAGTCCGGATCGGAAACAGGTGCAAGATCCAGAACAATGTCAGCCTTTAAAAGGGCGTGGAACTGGCAGACGACGTGTTTTTCGGGCCAAGCTGTGTGTTCACGAACGTCATCGCGACGACGAAGGTGGGCGAGATCACGCTTGAAGAATTCATGCGCGGAACTCAGACAACGATTGACAGGCTGAGCGCAAGCGGCAGGAAAGTTTACTACGTGAGCGAAAATCCTGAGCTCAAGATACACGCGAAATATTGCCTGGAGCGACCCTATCGTGACGCGCATGAGCAATGCGGCCTCCAGAAGAGCGATGTCATGGCGCGGCAAGAGGTCTATTTGTCGGCACTTGGCCAATTGAAAAACGCGAGACTGATCGAGAGTATCGATGCGTTCTGCCCGACCGATCAGTGCGTCTTGTACGATGACGACGCACTCCTTTACGCAGACGACGATCACCTGTCCGTCAGAGGCAGCGGCTTTTTGTTCGAGAACGTCATTCGCCCGATCCTGATACCCGGGATCGACCAGGACAGAAAGTAGAAAGACTTATCTTGCGACCCTGTCGAGGTAGAACGTTTTTCCCATAACACGGCGCGTTTCAAGCCCCTTGTCGCTGAGAAAATCGAGCAGCTTGGCGACCTCGTCATGACCGACAATTGTCGGATGCATTTCGACAATAATCTTGGACACGCCGTCCAGGCTGCAATTCCTCAAAAGCTCAAGTTCAGCTCCTTCGACGTCCATTACGATGACAGTCGGCTGATATGCAGCAACCACGTCAGACATAGCGTCCGCCTGGAGTTTTGTCTTGCTTCCAAGGTTACGATCGATCATCGACGATGAAAGCACGTTCTCCGAAACAAAGAAGTCCGTTGTGCCCGCTTCGACGGATACAAGCCTGTTTCTCAGGTTGGGCTGCAGACGGTTGAGCGCATAATTCTTCTCGATGACGCGCTGCATTTGCGGATTCGGCTCATAAGAAAGAACGTTTTCAGGCCCACAGATCTTGGCGCAAACCAGACTGATGAACCCTATGCCTGCACCGAGCTCCAGGACCCTGTCGGTCGGCTTGACCGCAGCACTGACAAGCAGGTACTCCGGCGTTTCATATCTCTTTTGCAGCAACTGTTTCCTGATGGAAGCAGGCACAAATTCCCGTTCAGCGGTCAGACGGACGCCTTCGATCGTGATCTCGCGGAGATTGAGCTTACGTCTTACCTTGTAAGCAATTTTTCGCCCAAAGTCGGCCAACATCGCCAAGCTCACCTTTCGCATCGCTATCTGTCTGCCTGAGCCAGATTTTCGTAGATCCTGATCAGGACGAAGTTTATCCCTGCCGATCAAATCGACCGAAGTCTCGCAGCAATCCGTGGTCAATAAGGGAACGTATCCCAGAGAACAAGACACTTTGCGAAGTATACAACCCCTCATCCATCAGGCGGGTCATCTGAGTGTTGTAGTCCCGATAATGTCCCGCATCGTCGGTGTGCTGTTTTCGGGCGATCGCCTCGGTCACCTTGCTCTGAAAATCGTCGAGATATTTGAAGTGGAGCAGAGCGCCCCACTCAGGCGCAACGCTGATCTGCTTGTCAATCCCGTGCACACCGCCGGAGAACTTGAAATCGCTGCGCCATTTGATCAGGGGAATTTTGCTCTGAACGGCGGCGGTGTCCGGAAGTGCATCCTTTACCAGCTTGAACAGCAAGTGATCAACGAAACGTCCGGCGGCTGTCTCGGGCGCGTGCGCACGAATTGAGAAAACCCGGCGAAGCAGTGCCCTGTCCAGAAAGGTTTCCGAACGCTTGGCATCCTGGTGAAACAGCCGCTCCCGCGTTCCGCCAAACAAATGCCGGGACGGCGACTTGTACCGTTTCCGGTGGCTTCCCTTGAGCGGACAGTAGCGGTAGCCGGTCCCGTCGAAATAGGGGCTCGCCTCCAGGAAACTGTCACCAGCCCTGTATTTCAGGTCCTTCAAGGGCCCTTTCGGGTACATGTCGACCATGGGGCAAAACAGTGCCCGGTGGTCATTGTCATCAAGCACGCGCACCAGTTCGTCGATCGACCGGTCCGGCCAGCCGGGATAAACAAAGAGCTCATCGACATCAGGAAAGATAACCCAGCGGTCTTCCAGGTAACGCTCACAGATCAGCTGGCGCCAGTCCGACTTGTAGTCCCTGTAGGGCTTTTCCGTCCCGATGACACTCACGTCGGCGCATCCGGACAATATTGCGCGCGTGCCGTCCGCCGAGTTGTTGTCTATGACGATGAAGTGGGCGATGCCGAGCGCGCGATAATGTTCCAGAAAATACGGAAACCGGAGAGCCTCGTTGTAGGCCAGTATCACCGCAACCACCCCATCGCCCGGGATGGTCAGGTCATGCACATCCGGTGATGCAAACGCTTCGTCCAGACGGCTTTCGATGGAAACCTGCGTCATGAAACGGTTTCCGCCTGCGCCCGGTCCTGCGCGTAGAGGGTGTTCCGAACGGCACCGGTGTCAAAGTCGAAGCCAAAGTGATCGATGTCGGCAGCGTACCAATCCGCAATAACCTGTCTCGTTTTCTCGGTGTAAAGGTCGCGATAATCGGTACCGGACACCTTGCTCACGTTTCTTGGTTTGAGCTCACTCTCAAGCGACAGGTAGCGCCCCATCTCTTCGGTCAGATTCTCCTGCCGCAGGACATCAACCTCAATGCGGTTTTGCTCGTCCGTCAGATAGTCGATCTGCGGATACCAGCCCCTGATGGCGCGGTGCCAGAAGTAGTCCTCGCCACCCCAGGCGTGGCGCTCTTCAAGAAATGCCTCGAAGCCCGTCCGGTCATAGCTGAGATCGGCCTGTTTCCCATTGCCCCGGGTCTGCAAGGCAAATTTGAACCGCGAGACGGTACGGGACCACGGATTGCGAACGACCGCGAAGGCAATCGTGGCCTTCCTGACCGAGATATCCACGTCCCGATACCGGGCGTGTTCGTACCCCGGCTGCGCCCCCATGGCCTGCATGTGCCGTTTCAATCCATCGGCGTAGCCCTTGCTCTTGAGCCGTCGCCGGTTGGCGAGCACGATCCGGCTCTTGAGCTGGGTGTCATGCCGAATGGCCATGCCGCCGTTTTTGGGAATGTGAATCAGGAGATGTTTCCTGGGCACCAGCCCAAGACGCGCAGGAGCGAATTTGACGAGGTTCTTGAGCTGGTACTCATCCATGATCGGGTCTGGATCTTCTTTGATGTCTGGCGGCCGTTCCGGTGCGCTCACCGACGCATGTCAATCAGGTGCTGCCTTATCCCAATCTTCCAGTCCTGTCCATTCATGGGCTCGCCATCCAGATTGAACTGAACCGATTTCTCCGTCCTGATGTCAACGTCACGCACCCTGCGCTGGATAATGCTGTGCCTGATGCCGTCGACGCCGCTCTCCAGCAGCGTCGACAGCAGATCCGGTACCATTCCCGACTTGGGGAAAGGGATGATCGTGAGATCGAGAAAACCGTCGTCCAGCTTGGCACGCGGGCAAAGCCGGATGCCGCCACCGGCGCGGCGGCCGTTGCCGATGGCGAGCGCGATAAAGGCTCCCTCCCAGACGAAATCCTCTGCCTCTATCCGGCCTTCGCATGCCGACAGTTCGGAAAAGCGGTGCAGACCCGTGAAAAGGTAGGCCGCGCCTCCCAGCACCCGTTTCAGGTTCGGATCGGTCTGTGATGTCACCTGCGTTCCAAAACCGCCTGTCGCCATGTTGACGAAACAGCATCCGTTGACCTCGCCGACATCCATGGGCTTGGCGCTCGCCCTTGCAGCAAAGCGCAGGCAGGCGGATACATCGGCCGGATCGAGGCGGATATGCCGGGCGAAGTCATTGGCGGTTCCGAGCGGCAATACGGCAAAGGCAAATGGCGGTCTGTCTCCGTCACCCATTTCATGCAACACCGTATCGACCACTTCGTGGATCGTACCGTCGCCGCCGCCGCTGACCAGCGTGTCGATCCTTTCCGAGGCATGATCGGCAAGCGCTTCCCGCGCAAGGCGCGCGGTATCACCGGCTTCGTAGGTCACCCGCACGGAGACGTCGTGACCCATGTCGCGCACCGCGCCGATTGCGGCGCGGATGTCGCTCCGGCCTGCGGACTTCCCGTTCAGGATCACCCGCAGATGCTGTTTGTCAGTGTTTCTCATTTTTCAGGTCACGTTGCACTTGGTTGGCAAGGAGGTCATTCGGGAAGCATGGTTTCCCGTGTTACCCGAGCGGTTTCGGCCTCTTCCGTCAACCATTTCCGGAACGCCGAAACAACGGGCCGCATTGTTCGGCCCTCGGGATAGACAAAGTAGTAGGCCGTCTGCTGATCGAGCGAGAGGTCGAAGAGGCGGACGAGACGGCCGGACGCCAACTCGTCCTCGATAAAGAGCTTCGGCATCAGGGCAGCGCCGGCGTGATGGATCGCCGCTTCCGATATCATGACGAATTGTTCGAAACGTGCCCCCTGAAAGGCCGTATCCGTCTCAACGCCCGCAAGATCGAACCATTGCCGCCACGCCAGCGGCCGCGTTGCCAGTTGCAGGCGCGGGACGCGCGCCAGATCCTGAGGCGCGCGGATATCATGGCGTTCCTTGAAGATACGCGAGGCAACGGGAACCACCTCTTCGGCAAAGAGCCTTTCCGCGATCGCACCGGCCCAGACCGGGTCCCCGTGATGGATGGCTCCGTCGAAAGGCTGTTCGTCGAAATCGAACGGCTGCAGGCGCACACTCAGGTTGAGACCCGCATCCGGGTATCTGCGCCCGAATTCCGCAAGGCGCGGCGCCAGCCAGCGCGTTCCGAATGTCGGCAATACGGCCAGATTCAGAACGTCTGCGCTGCCGGCGTAGGACATCACCTGCCGTGTCGCCAATGTCATCTGTTCAAGAGCACCGCGAATATCGTGCAGATAGATACGCCCGGCATCGGTGAGGACGATGCGCTGACGGACCCTTCGGAAAAGCTCCACGCCGAGCCTGGTTTCCAGATGCCGCACCTGCTTGGAAATCGCACCTTGCGTCAGGTGAAGCTCTTCGGCTGCGCGCGTGAAACTCAAATGGCGCGCCGCGCATTCAAATGCGATCAGCGTGTCGGCCGAAGGGATAAAGGCGCGTTTCATTCAAAATCTCTGTTCATTCCATTTTGTCATGAATGTTGAACCAGGTTTCGCTTTTATGCAAACGCAAAAGAAGACAAACTGGCGAAACCAGAATGATCTAAGGCTGCACCGTGATCTCAAGGACTGCGCGCGGCCAATGTCACGATCGCCGGCGTCCGGCACAGGAGACGACCCATGAATGCACCCGTACAGATCAAATCCAGCCCATCCGGGGGTGGAGCCTTCGACTGGCAGGACCCCTTTCATCTTCGCGACCAGTTGCAGGAAGACGAGCAGCTCATCCAGGATACGGCCCGCGCCTACGCCCAGGAAAAGCTGCTTCCGCGCGTAATCGATGCCTATCGCGAAGAGACGACCGACCGGGCCATCTTCAATGAAATGGGCGAGCTCGGACTGCTCGGCGTCACCCTGCCGGAAGACTACGGTTGTGCAGGCGCGTCCTACGTGTCTTACGGCGTTGTCGCACGCGAGATCGAGCGGGTCGATTCCGGCTACCGCTCCATGATGAGCGTGCAATCCTCGCTCGTCATGTATCCCATTTACGCCTATGGCTCTGAAGAACAGCGGCAGAAATACCTGCCGAAACTGGCAAGCGGCGAATATGTCGGCTGTTTCGGCCTCACAGAGCCCGATGCGGGCTCCGATCCGGCGGGCATGCGCACCCGTGCGATCAAGACCGATGGCGGTTACCGCCTCACCGGCAGCAAGATGTGGATCTCGAATGCCCCGATTGCCGATGTCTTCGTTGTCTGGGCCAAGTCCGAGGCCCATGATGGCGCCATCCGGGGTTTCGTTCTGGACAAGGGCATGAAGGGTCTGAGCGCGCCCAAGGTCGGCGGCAAGCTCTCGCTGCGCGCCTCGATCACGGGCGAAATCGTCATGGACGACGTGGAAGTGGGCGAAGACGCGCTCCTGCCGAACGTGTCGGGACTGAAAGGTCCGTTCGGCTGTCTCAATCGTGCCCGCTACGGCATCGCCTGGGGCACAATGGGCGCGGCGGAAGACTGCTGGACGCGTGCGCGCCAGTACGGTCTGGAGCGCGAACAGTTCGGCCGGCCACTTGCCCAGACGCAGCTGTTCCAGAAAAAACTGGCGGACATGCAGACAGAAATCGCGCTGGGTCTGCAGGCAGCTCACCGGGTCGGACAGCTTTTCGATGCCGGGCAGGTGTCGCCCGAGATGATCTCGATCATCAAGCGCAACAACTGCGGCAAGGCGCTTGATATCGCGCGTCAGGCGCGGGACATGCATGGCGGCAACGGCATCCAGGAAGAGTACCATGTGATGCGTCACAGCCAGAACCTTGAGACCGTCAATACCTACGAAGGCACGCATGACATTCATGCGCTGATCCTCGGACGCGCACAGACCGGGCTTCAGGCCTTCTTTTGATCTGAACGCGAAACAAGAAAAGCGCGGGCAATGCCCGCGCTGTCTGTTCTGGTGCCAGCCATTGCGCGCGAGCGCCGGCGGTGCTTACTCGGCAACGAGCAGCGTGACAGGCTTGTCGTTTTCAGATGAAGCTTCCCGTGTCTCGGCCGGGCCGGATCCGCTGTCAGGTTCAGTCTGTGCAGGTTCCGTGTCGGCCCCGTCGGAAGACACAGGGTCCTCTTCAAAGGATGCCGCATCATCATCCGCGGCGTCCGAAACAGGCGCTTCGTCTTCCTCGGGAATGCTCGGCGGTGATGCTTCTTCCCGCGCGGCCTGAACCGGAGGGTCCTCTACCGATTTCCGTTTTCGGTCCCGGCCCGCTTCTTCCGCCCAGTCGGTCAGGCTGGAAAAACAATCCGACAGCACCTCTTGCAGCCGCGTGGCCTTGCCCTTGTCCGGCTCGAACGGGGGCGATTCATGACGCAAATAGGCGCGCTGCGCGATCAACAGAGTCAATCCGTGCACCCCGCGCTCGGGTCTGCCGAACGCCTCGACAATGAAGCCGCCTCTGGTCTGGGCGTCAACGCCCAGGTCCAGACCTTTCAATCCACTGAGCATGCCAACGAACAGGTTGCGCAGATCGGCATCGCAGGCAGCACCGTCGGCAGTGCCGATACTCAACTCGGGAAGTTCCTCGGCCGTCACACCCTTGATGTGCGAGCGCATGGACTGGCAGTCGACCAAGACGACGGTTCCGTGCTTGCGCATCAACCTGTCTACCTGCTGCCTCAAAGCCTTGTGGAAGGGTGCATGAAACAGCAGGACGCGTTGTTCGATCTCGGTTGGCCCCGGCTCCTCACCGTCCTGGTAAATATTTTTGCCATCGAGCGTTGTTGCCGGACATAACGCAGCCAGGGGATCAAAGGCAGCCGCCAAGGGCGTCGCCGGATCCTTGTCAACGTCGATCACATAGCGCGAAATCGACGATCTCAGAACTGTCAGGCCAAGATCCGCGCTGAACCCGAAAAGCCTTTCCAGACGCCACGACAGGTCGGCCTGAAGGCGGCCGGTGGCGTTGAACCGTGCGGACACGGGTTTTGGTACGTCCGTGCCGCTATTGGGCAGGCACAGGATGAGCGGGCTTTGTCCTTCTTCCACCAAAATCATGCTGCAACGCCTAACCGACGATACCAGTTCACCGCTAACTTGAAGAATTTACTTAACGGAAACAAGACATTTTCTTCGTTTTGCATGGCAACTGACTTGCAAATCTGCACAGTTTCAACCTTGCAATGCACAAGAAATCTACACCAGGTGGCGTTAACATAACCCTAGCCGATGTCGTTTTGATGGACGGCAACCAAAACGCGGCCTCGCCGACGAACAACAGGAACGGCCCTCCCGTCTGATGATTTCGCAACACCACGGCACCGATCGGCCCCGGCTCTCTTGACCTTTGAGAGGGAGCAGGCAATTTTCTGTCCGTTGCCCCACCGCAGGGTTTCGACATAGCGGCATCTGCCTGCATGTCCCCGCATTTCGCAAAAGGAAACCGAATGCCACTTCGCCACGGCAAAGAATTTCTGATGATTCCCGGACCGACCAATGTTCCGGAGGAAGTGCTCAGGGCAATGCACAGGCCCGCCGTCGACATCTACGAAGGCCCGCTGCTTGAAACGACCGACTATTGCCTGCACAGCCTCAAGCGGCTGTTCCGCACAGAGGGCAGAACCTATATCTACGCTGCAAACGGTCACGGGGCCTGGGATGCCGCGCTTTGCAACACCTTGAAACGTGGCGACAAGATCCTCGTCCTGGAGTCCGGAAGATTTGCGCTCGGCTGGGGCGAGGCTGCGGAAATCATGGGACTTGAGGCCGAAATTCTGGCCGGAGCCTGGGACAGAAGCGTCGACCCGGGAAAACTGGAAGACCGGCTCAGGCAGGACAAGAACCACGACATTGCGGCCATCCTGGTGGTTCAGGTCGATACGGCTTCCGGTGTCTGGAACGATATCCCGGCCCTGAGGAAGGCCATCGATGCCACGGGACACCCGGCTCTCTTCATGGTCGATACGATCGCATCCCTCGGGTGCATGCCTTTCGAAATGGACGCCTGGGGTGTCGACGTGGCCCTGACAGGATCGCAGAAGGGCCTCATGTGCCCGCCCGGGCTGTCCTTTGTCGCCGCCGGCCCGAAGGCGGACAAGGCACACGAAACTGCCGAGCTCAGAACAAATTACACCGACTGGACTTTCCGGCAGGGCCCGGAGCATTACCAGAAATATTGCGGGACGCCGCCGGAGCACCTTCTCTACGCGTTTCAGAAAGCCGCGGAGATCCTCTTCGACGAAGGCCTTGAACAGGCTTGGCACCGGCACGCCCTGCTGGGGGAGGCAACCCGCAGGGCCATTGCCCGATGGTCGGAGGCCGGCGCGGTCAACTTCAACATCAGCGAACCGCATGCGCGCTCCAACAGCGTCTCGGTGGTCCGGCTGGAAGAGGGTCACGCCGACGCGCTGCGCGAATTCACCAAAACCGTCTGCGGCGTCACGATTGGCGGGACGATCGGCGAGATTTCCGGCAAGGGCGTCCGCATTGCCCACATGGGTCACGTCAACGCGGTCATGCTGCTGGGAACGCTGTCGGCAATCGAACTCGGCTTCGAACGGCTGTCCATTCCCTACGGCAAGGGCGGAGTACAGGCAGCCATCGACTATCTTGCCGGTGCCCTCTAAGAGTCAGCCTGTCCCGAAAGGATCAGAGCTTTTCCTCAAGACGCTCGCAAATCGTCTTGAGCACCTCGATGCGCGCATGACGCTTGTTTTCGGAGGACACCAGTGTCCAGGGCGCGTAGTGGGTCGAGGTCCGGTCGACCATGTCGCCAGCCGCTATCGCATACTGGTCCCATTTCAGCCGGTTGCGCCAATCCTCATCGGTGATCTTGTGCTGCTTGTAGGCCGTGTCTTCCCTGGCCTTGAAACGCCTGAGCTGCTCGTCTTCTGAAATCGCAAGCCAGAACTTGCAGACGATGTAACCGAAATCAGTGAGTTCCTGCTCGAACTCGTTGATTTCGTTGTAGGCCCGGAGCCAGTCGTCGTGTCCGGCGAACCCCTCGACCCTTTCAACCAGAACACGTTCGTACCAGGAACGGTCGAAGAAGGCGAAATGCCCCTTGCGCGGCACGCGGCGCCAGAAGCGCCACAGGTACGGCCGTGCCTTTTCCTCGTCCGACGGGGCGGAAATCGGATGCACCTTGTAGATGCGCGGGTCAAGCGGCCGGATCACACGGCGGATCGCGCCGCCCTTGCCGGCGGCATCATTGCCCTGAAACACCAGAACCACGCCGGTCTTCGACATGGACTTGCGATCGGAAAGCTCCGATAGCCGGTCCTGGTACTCCCGCCGTTTTTGCTCGTATTCCGGTTTGTCGAGAGACGCCGTCAGGTCGATGTTGTCGACGGCGGATTCCTTTTGGATGCCACCGACAACCGGCGGCGCGGCAATGGATTCCGCCTCGCCGTCCTCCAGTTTCAGGCTCATGTTGCGGGCGACCGTCTGTGCCAGGGCCGCATCGCGATACTCGGCGTCCTGCGAGGGAATGACGAACCAGGGCGCATATCCCTTGCTTGTCTCCAGGACGATCTTTTCGCCGGCCTCGCTTGCCTTCTTGTGATGCTTGAGTGCCGCCCAGTCCGCGAGCACGTGGCGCGCGCTGTTTTTCTTTTCAATGTTCTTCAAGCGTTCCTTCTGCACGTCCTTCGGCAGGTAGAACCAGAATTTCAGGATAAGGATGTCCTCTTTGGACAGCATCTCCTCGAACCTGCGAATGCGCACAAGTGCCTTCTCGAAGGCGTCTTCATCTATTTTCTTGTAGATCCAGTCTCTCAGGACGGCCTGATACCAGCTTCCGAACACGATTGCCGTTTCGCCCTTTGCGGGCAGGTCGCGCCAGTAGCGCCACAGCGGTGGACGAAGACGGGCTTCGTCGGTGGGTTCGCCATAGGCGTTGCAGACCAGGTGCCGGGCGTCCATCCAGCCATAAAGCCGGGCCACTGCCTCGCCCTTGCCGGCGCCATCAAGACCGTCCACAAGGATCAGCGTCGAAAAGGGCTGCTTTTCGATCATCGGCAGTTGGGCTGCCAGAAGCTGTTCCCTGAGTTCAGGTTCCAGCTTCTTGAACTCCTTTTTGGTCATTTTTTGCGGCAGGCGGGCAGATTCGAACATCGGCGGCTCCAGAAAAAGCGTACGGGGAGCATCTTGTCCCAGCCGACGCCAAAAGGCCATGCGCAAATCAATCCTGGCCTGAATACCGGCAACGGCACTTTTTACTGTTGGTTGTGAAGAGCGGCACTTATATGAGACAGCGGATGTTTTTCCGTGAGCGATTCCATGTTGAAATCGGGACCGGAAAGACAGACAAGCTTCAAGATGTTGATTTTCAGTCAGACTGACAGGCGTCCGTGACAGACTTTATAGACCCCGTTCTGACCTTCATTGCCGAAAACCCGGGGCTGGCGGGTCTGATCTGTTTTCTTGCCGCCATGGGGGAAGCGCTTTTTATCATCGGGCTGTTCGTGCCAACGACCGTTGTTCTGGTTGGTGCGGGAACCCTTGTGGGTCTTGGAAAGCTCGATCCGGTGCCGCTTTTCATCTGGACAACACTCGGGGCGACGGCGGGCGATGCCATCTCCTACTGGATCGGCTACCGCTTCAAGGACAAGATCAAGAGCATGTGGCCGCTGAACAAGTACGAGCACATGATCGTCAGCGGTGAAAAATTCTTCGAGCGCCACGGCGGAAAGAGCGTGTTCTTTGGCCGTTTCGTGCCGGGCGTCAAGTCCGTGGTTCCCGGAATTGCCGGGATGGCCGGCATGAATTTCACCCGTTTTTCGGTGGTGAACGTGACATCCGCCTTTGCCTGGACGATTGCCCATATGGGTCCGGGCATCATTGCCGGGTCCGCGCTCAATGCGATCGGTCAGATCAGCGGGCGGCTTGCCCTTGTCCTCGGCGCGCTGCTCCTGATCATCTTCCTCATCGTGATGCTCGGGCGCTGGCTTATCCTGATCATCCTGCCGCTCTTTCCAAATGCACATGCCGCGATCGTGTCCTGGTTTGCGAAACGGCCGGGCCGGGTCTCCCAGTGGATCGCGCGCAATTTCGATCCGGCGCATCCGCGCTCCGCGGGCATGCTTGCGTCCGCCATCCTGCTGCTGATTACAATGCCGGCGTTTTTCTGGATCGTTGGAGAAGTATCGCCGGGCGAGCCGATGGTGCGCGCGGACCTGGCGATCCTGAACTTCTTCGACAGTGTGCGATCCACGGCCGGCGACAAGATCATGGTCTTCTTTACCATGCTGGGAGACGGTGTCGTCGTCACGGCGGTGACCGTCGTCGTCGCGGCCTATCTCTTTGGCCGCAAGGCGTGGCGGCGGGGCATCGGCTTCATCATCGCCATGGCCGGGACAGCCATGTTTGTACCGCTGTTCAAGCTCATCCTGCACCGCTCCCGTCCGATCGAACTCTACGCCGGCGCCGATGCCTACAGCTTTCCGAGCGGTCACGCCACGTTGACCGCCGTTCTCTTCGGTATCAGCGCTGTTCTGATCGCGCATGATCTCAACCGCTGGCTCAAGGCGACCGTGTTCACGGTGTCCGCAACGCTTGTCATCACCATCGGTTTCTCGCGGATCTACCTCGGCGCGCACTGGATGTCGGACGTGCTCGCCGGCCTGTTGTTCGGAACCGCGATGGTGTCCGCCTTTGCCTTTGTCTTCGGTCCGATCCACAACGAGAAAATCGGGCGGGCGACGCTCGCCGCGCTTGTCGTCACCACACTGACCATCTTCGGCGGCTGGCATATCTGGTCAGCATTCAATCAGGCGCTCATAACCTATCAGCCGAGGGTCCACACCGAAATGCTGACGGCATCCAAGTGGCGCGACGGGGAATGGCGGTCGCTTCCGGACAGGCGCATCGAACTCAATGGTGACCGCGAGGAACCGCTCGTGATCCAGTATGCCGGACCCCTGGACGCATTTGCCGCGGTCGCGGAAAAGGACGGCTGGCAGATCCCGCCGAAGTGGAACCTGACAACGGCGGGCGGCTTTGTCGA
Organism: Roseibium sp. MMSF_3412; assembly: GCF_030733265.1. Taxonomy (GTDB): domain Bacteria; phylum Pseudomonadota; class Alphaproteobacteria; order Rhizobiales; family Stappiaceae; genus Roseibium. The sequence goes on from NZ_JASHJI010000004.1 coordinate 351,568, forward strand.
AGGTCAGACACCGCCGGACTCGCTGCCCATCCTGCCGAGAACCCAGAACGGCCGGCAGCCGGATCTTGTTCTCATCCACAAGGACCTGGATGAGGAAAAAGGCGGGCGCTGGGTGCTACGGCTATGGCCGAGCCTTTACCAGGTCTACGACGATGGCAGCCTGCAGCCGCTGTTCCTCGGAAGCGTTGTTCACGAGAACATCCTCAGACCGATGGGCGAGTTCTCCGGCCCAAGAACAGATCTTTTTTCTCCCCCCGATTCGGAAAACCCGGCGCTGCAAATCCCCGGCGCTATCGCCAAAACACGCGCGGACGGTACCAAGGTCATCCTGGGTCTCATCGACCGGCCCCACTCCGCCGGGACGGATACCCAGAAAGCCGGACCGAAACAGTAGGCTGCTGATCAGCTTGCAAGCGGCAGTTTCGCCGCTCGGGGCGTACCCAGCAAACATTCGACCCGTCCCTGGCGCTCCGGCTGCCCGCCGCCAAGCCTGAAAAGGACTTGAACCCAAGCCAATATATTCATATATTCGAAAATATAAGATTAAAAGGGCAGGACATGACTGAATTCACGCCTCTTCAAAGCCTGGCAGGAGGTCTCCTGATCGGGTTCGCCGCGGTCGCCCTGATGGCAACGCTTGGCCGCATTGCCGGTATCAGCGGCGTCGTCAACGGCCTTCTGACGCTCAAGCTGAACCAGGACTGGGCCTGGCGGGCAGCTTTCGCCGCCGGGATGGTGCTCAGCCCGCTGGTCTTTCTCGGGCTGACGGGCCGGCTTCCTGAAATCAGCGTACCATCGTCGCCCACGCTTCTGATCGCCGGCGGATTTCTGATCGGGGCCGGGGTCACCTTCGGGTCCGGCTGCACCAGCGGACATGGTGTCTGCGGCATGTCGCGCCTTTCGATCCGGTCAATCGTTGCCACGCTGACCTTCATGGCAACGGCGGGCGTCACCGTTTTCCTGATCCGGCACGTAATTGGAGGCTGATATGCTCAGAGTTCTTTCCGCCTTTGCCATTGGTCTCGTTTTCGGCACCGGAATTCTGGTTTCCGGCATGGGCAATCCGGCCAAGGTTCTGAATTTCTTCGACGTTGCCGGGACCTGGGACCCAAGCCTTGCCTTTGTGATGGGCGGCGCGCTTGTGGTCACCGCGATCGGCTACCGGCTGGTTTTCCGGATGCACGAACCGCTGTTTGCAACAGGGTTCTCCCTGCCGACCCGGCAGGATCTCGACATGAAACTTCTCGGGGGGTCCGCGGTCTTCGGCATCGGCTGGGGCATGAGCGGTTTCTGCCCGGGAGGACTTGTGCCGGTGCTTGGAATCGGGCTTGGGATCGGATTGACCGGGCCGCTTCTCACCGCAGCAGCCATTGCCGCCGGCATGCTCGCGGCACGGTGGACAAGCCGACTGGTTTCCAGCGGGCAACCTGCAAGCGCTTGAAGGAGAGAGACATGCCGGGTTCCAATTACCCCGTCGACATGGACATAAGGCCCGATGTGAAGGCGTTCTTCGATCCGGCGACAAACACGATCAGCTACGTGGTCAGGGATCCGTCCTCAAAGGCCTGCGCCGTCGTCGACAGCGTCATGGATATCGATATCGCAGCCGGCCGCATCACCTATGACAACGCAAACGAGATCATCGCCTATATCGAGGAAAACGGGCTTGAGCTCGAATGGCTGATCGAAACACATGTCCATGCCGACCATCTCTCCGGAGCGCCCTACATCCAGCAGAAACTTGGCGGCAAACTGGGTATCGGCGACCAGATCACCGTCATCCAGGAAACCTTCGGCAAGGTTTTCAACGAGGGCACGGAATTCCAGCGCGACGGCAGCCAGTTCGACCGGCTGTTTCAGGACGGCGACACCTACCGGATCGGAGAGATGACCGCCTTTGCCATGGCCACACCCGGCCACACGCCGGCCTGCATGGTGCACGTGATGGGCAACGCCGCCTTTGCCGGCGATACGCTGTTCATGCCCGATGGCGGTTCGGCGCGCGCGGATTTCCCCGGCGGCGACGCGGCGATGCTGTACGATTCCATCCAGAAGGTCCTGTCCCTGCCGGAGGACATGCGCCTGTTCATGTGTCACGACTACGGCCCGAACGGGCGGGACATTCAGTGGGAAACGACCGTTGGCGACGAAAAGACCCACAACATCCATGTCGGCGGCGGCAAGACCCGGGAAGAGTTCGTGAAGTTCCGCACCGAACGCGATGCCCAGCTCTCCATGCCCAAGCTCATCATTCCGTCCATCCAGGTCAACATGCGCGCAGGCAAGCTGCCGCCTGCCGATGACAGCGGAAAGACCTTCCTGAAAGTGCCTGTGAACGCGCTTTGAGCGTCGCTAAGCGGACGAAGCTCACTGCAATCGCGGCCTTGCCGAAGGCTTATTCGTCTGCTGCCTTCAGCACCGGCGTGATCTTCTCGCAAAAGCGGAACCGGACCGGTGGACGCTCGCCCTCCTGAACCAGGAGACCGCCCGTTCCGCGCGGCTGTACCGTGACAAGTTCGATCGACTCCGCGCCGCTGTTCAGCAGGCAATTGATCGCTGCACGTTGGGTGTCCCTGCCACCAAGCTCGGCTCCATAGACCTGGCAGATACGGTCCGGCATTTCCCAGAGGCCGCGATAAATCGCGAGCGCACTGCCCGGCGCGCTCCGGTCGATACTCTGCGGTGGGCAATCGCTCAGATCCCGGACCCAGATACCTTGCGCGAAATCGGCAAAGCGCAGATCGAGCGTCCGTCCTTGCAGCAAAGGCGCGGATTTGGGAACCTGAACCTTCAGATCTCCCTTGGCCGCGAAGCCGGTTGCCGATGGCAAAGTCAGCAGTGCGGCAAGGAGCACGCCCCGCCCAAGATATCTCAAATACATTGCCCCTCCTGGCCTGACTGTCACCAGCATACCCACGTGGCCCGTATCCGGAAACAGTCAAAGTGCCGGGTCACGCCCTGTTTAAAACACAGCTCTTGCAAAATGTGAACAAAGATGGAACAAATTCCGCATGACACAGGAAACGAAACCTGCGGCCGGACGCCTCCAGCTGGACGATCCCCTCGTCGACGGCCGCCAGTCGGAAACGGCTCTCAAGGTCTGGCGCGGAACCGCCCGGCTGATGCGCCAGCTCGACTTTTCCTGCCTGCCGGAAGTTACGCTCGCCTCTTCCCGGCGGGCCGACCTGCTTGCGCTCGGCCCGAAACACCAGCTCTGGATTGTCGAGGTCAAGTCTTCGGTCGCCGACTTCCGCGCGGACAACAAATGGCCGGACTACCGGCAACACTGCGACCGGCTGTTTTTTGCAACCCACCCCGATGTGCCGCTTGATATCTTTCCGGAAGAGGCCGGTCTTATCGTCTCGGACGGGTTCGGAGCGGAGATCCTGCGCGACGCTCCGGAACACAAGCTGGCCGCGGCGACACGAAAGTCGGTGACCCATCGCTTTGCCCGCCACGCCGCGAACCGGCTGCACGATCTTTCCGACCCGGACGGGAAGCGCTTTTTCGAAGGCCTTTGACTGCCTGGGCGCCACGGGAAATCAGCCGGCGATCCGTTGTTCTAGCTGTGCGTAGAAGGAATGTCGCAACTCACCTTAGGCGGATGCAATCGTGGTCGCAGACATGCAGGTCGTCTGGTTCAAAAAAGATCTTCGCGTACAGGATCACGCTCCCCTCAAACGCGCCAGCCTGCGCGGCGGGCCCGTTCTTCCGCTCTATGTCTTCGAACCGGACTTCTGGCGGCAGCCGGACGCCTCGGGACGGCATTTTTCTTTCCTTGCGGAGTGCCTTGAAGACCTGCGGCAGGACCTCGCCCGCCTCGGTCAGACCCTGATTATCCGAACCGGTGACGTGACCGACATTCTGGGGGCGCTCTCCAGGGAACGTCCGATCGAAAGACTCTGGTCCCACGAGGAAACCGGCAATGCCTGGACGTTCGAGCGCGACAAGCGCGTTGCCGGGTGGTGCCGTTCGAAGGGCATCGCATGGACCGAATGCCGGCAGACAGGTGTCCTGCGCGGGTTGAAAAACCGCGATGGCTGGGCCCGCAAATGGGACACCTTCATGGCCGAGGCGCCGGTTGAACCGCCGCAGCTGACACCGCTCACAGGGATTGATCCGGGCAACGTTCCAGCTCCCGGCGAGCTTGGACTAGCCGATGACCCCTGTCCCGGACGCCAAAGCGGCGGCCGCACCAAGGCCCTGTCCACGCTGGAGAGCTTTCTGTTCTCCCGCGGCAAGACCTACCGCGCCGCCATGTCGACACCCGTGCGCGCTTTCAATGCCTGTTCAAGACTGTCTCCCCACCTGACGTTCGGCACTCTGTCGATGCGCGAGACCGCGCAGGCGGCCTGGGCACGGCAGCGCCAGTTGAAGGAAAGCCTGTTTCCCGGCCGCAGCACCTGGCAAGCTTCCATGCGGTCGTTCTCCGGCCGTCTGCACTGGCATTGCCATTTCATGCAGAAACTCGAAGATGAGACACGTCTGGAGCATCACAATCTGCACGGTGCCTATGACGGATTGCGTCCGTCCGCGCCGGACCTGACGCGCCTCAGAGCCTGGGAGGCAGGCGAAACCGGCCTGCCATTCGTTGACGCCTGCATGCGCTGCCTGAGAGACACAGGCTGGATGAATTTTCGCATGCGGGCCATGCTGATTGCGGTTTCCAGCTACCACCTCTGGCTCGACTGGCGCGCACCCGGTGAGCACCTGGCACGGCTCTTCACCGATTATGAGCCCGGCATTCACTGGCCGCAGGTGCAAATGCAATCCGGGACTACCGGCATCAACACGATCCGCATCTACAATCCGGTGAAACAGGGCCTTGACCAGGACCCCGACGGCACCTTCGTGCGCATGTGGGTCCCGGAACTTGCGAACCTGGACGGCCAGAATGTTCATGAACCCTGGAAGGCGGACGGCGCAGGGAAAATCCTTGGGAAATCCTACCCCTTCCCGATTGTCGATTACCTGAGCGCGGCAAAGGAGGCACGCGAGAAGGTCTGGGCCATCCGGAAAGGACAGGCCTTTCGCGGCAAATCTGCGGACATCCAGGAGAAACACGGTAGCCGAAAAAGCGGCATAGCCATGCGCGGGCAGGAGCGCACGCGCCGCCGCACGCGCCGGAACCGCTCGTCCGACCAGGCAGACCTCTTCGAGATCCCAACATGAAGATGCGCAAGAAATCCGACTTGCCGCAAAAGACCTGTCCGGCCTGCGGACGTCCGTTCACCTGGCGCAAGAAATGGGAGCGGGTCTGGGACGACGTGCGGTTCTGCTCAGGCAGGTGCCGGCGCCAGCGCGGACAGCAAAAGCCACCCACGGCGTGAATGGCTGAGAGCGATCTTCCACCTTGGCATCCATGCCGCCGCAGCACCATTCGATGACCTTCCCGGTTCGAGAGCGAGCGCCATGTTTCGGTCTGACGCAAAGCCGGGATACGGATTTGTTCTTGTTGTTTGTCGTCCCGGTTTGGTGCGTAAGCGGCAAGACCGGGATCCAGTACGCCGTATGGCTGGCGGTTGGAGGAAAGCGGAGAAACAAGAGGGTACTGGCTTGCGGCCTTCCGCTGCGCTTCAGCCGGAATGACAACTCATTGACAGAGGATCGCCTTACGAGAACCACCCCGGGCTAAATCGAAATGCAAACGGCATGGATTGCAGGGTCAAGCCCTGCAATGACTACCGGTTAGAGAGGTGTCCAACGCAAAATAATCACACGCGGTCATGCCATGGCTCGACCATGGCATCCATGCCGTTGCAGCACCACTCGATGACCTTCCCGGTTCGAGAGCAACCGGAAGAGGTAACCCGGGCAACAGAGTCATGCCGTGGCATGACCTGTGCTGCGGTATTCCCGATTTGTCACAGCGGCATCCCGATTTGCCGCGAGAGCGGCAAACCGGGGTGGTGTGAGACGTCAGACGAACAGGTTCACGAGGCTTTCCAGATATTCCTGACGGCCGGATTTCGGCTGAGGCTCCAGATCGGCTCCGTGGACACGGTCCGCCAGGGCCTCAAGCGACGAGCCGCCGTTCAGGATTTCCGCGTTTTCCGGTTTTTGCCAGCCCTGGTAGCGATCGTCGACGAAGCCCTTCAACCGGCCGTCCTCGATCATGGCTGCCGCTGCCTTGAGGCCGCGCGCGATGGCGTCCGCCGATCCGACATGGGCCTGGATCAGGTCGACCGGGTCCAGCGACTGGCGGCGCAGCTTGGCATCGAAGTTGGTGCCGCCCGTGGTGAAACCGCCGTCCATCAGGATCTCGTAATAGGCAAGTGCCAGCTCAGGCACGTTCATGCCGAAATGGTCAGTGTCCCAGCCGCACTGGTAGTCGTTCCGGTTCATGTCGACGGATCCCAGAATTCCGAAGGAACGCGCCATGTGCAGTTCATGCTCGAAGGAATGGCCGGCCAGGATCGCATGGCCCTGCTCGATGTTCATCTTGACTTCGTTTTCAAGGCCATAAGCCTGGAGGAAACCGTAGACCGTCGCAACATCGTAGTCGTACTGGTGCTTGCTCGGTTCCTGCGGCTTCGGCTCGATCAGGATGGTGCCGGTGAAGCCGATCTTGTGCTTGTATTCCACGACCATGTTGAGGAACCGGCCGAGCTGATCAAGCTCCTGTTTGGCATTGGTGTTGAGAAGCGTCTCGTAGCCTTCGCGGCCACCCCAGAGCACGTAGTTCTGACCCTTCAGGCGATAGGTGACGTCCATGGCGTTCTTCACCTGGGCAGCGGCGTAGGCGAAGACGTCCGGATCCGGGTTGGTCGCGGCACCGCCCATGAACCGGCGGTTGGAGAACATGTTTGCCGTTCCCCAGAGCAGACCGATGCCCGTGTCGGCCATCTTTGCTTCGAAGATATCGGCAATGGCATTCACGTTGGCATTGCTTTCGGCCAGCGTCGCGCCTTCCGGTGCAATGTCACGGTCGTGGAAGGTGAAAAACGGCATTCCGAGGATCTGGAACATTTCGAAGGCGACATCCGCCTTGAACCGGGCCTGATCCATCGGATCACCGCCCGGGGCCATCCACGGACGCATGAAGGTTTCACCGCCGAACGGGTCACCGCCCGGCCAGCAGAAATTGTGCCAGTAGCAGACGGCAAGGCGCAGATGGTCTTCCATCCGCTTGCCAAGAACGACCTCGTCCTTGTTGTAGTGCCGGTAGGTCAGCGGATCGCGGCTGTCTGGTCCGGAATATTGAATAGGCTGCAGATCGCCAAAGAACCCAGTGCTCATGTCTTGCTCCTCAGAAGCCGGCTTGCTTGAATGCCGGGTAAAGTTTGCGCCAGCGCCCGTAGGCCTCGGCATAGTGTTCGTTTAAGGCTGGGACCGGATCTATGCTCGTCTTGAGCGCCGGTTTGCCGAATATCCCGTCCGTTGAGCCGTTTGCGGCGGCCTGCCCGAGGCGCGCGGCGCCCAGTGATGCACCGAAATCGCCATCCACCGGCACATCAACGGTCACATTCAGGAGACTGGCAATAATCTCCAGCCACGTCTGCGACCTCGATCCGCCGCCCACGGCAAGCACGCGATCAATTTTCGTACCAGCCACGCTCAGCGCATCCAGACAGTCCTTCAGCGCGAAGGCGACCCCGTCGAGAACGGCATGGGTCAGCACGGCGTCATCGGTCTCGTGCGAGATGCCGGCGAACCCGGCACGTATATCGACGTCGTTGTGCGGCGTGCGTTCACCGCCAAGGTAGGGAAGGAACGATACCGCGGATGGACCGGACACGCGTCCAAGCGCCTGTGTCAGCTCGCCCGGCGATTTCTTCACGATACCGGAAAGCCAGTTGAGACTGTCCGTCGCCGAGAGGATCACGCCCATCTGGTGCCAGGTTTGCGGCACGGCGTGGCAGAAGGCATGAACCGCACCACCGACATTCGGGGAAAACCGGTCATTGGTCACGAACAGGACACCGGAGGTTCCGAGCGAAACGAATGCGGACCCGGGATCGACCGCGCCGACGCCGCAGGCAGATGCCGCGTTGTCGCCACCGCCACCCGCGACCACCGGCGGCGTCGCAAACCCCCAACGCGCACTCAGATCCGGTTTCAGCGTTCCGGAGCTCTCCGAGCCTTCCACGAGCCGGGGCATTTTGCTGCGGTCGAGACCGGTTGCGGCGAGCAAGTCGTCGCTCCAGTCGCGCCTGGCGACATCCAGCCACAGCGTTCCGGCACTGTCGGACATGTCGCCCACATAGTCGCCGGTCAGCTTGAAGCGCACATAGTCCTTGGGAAGGAGGACCATCTCCGTCTTGGCGAAGACCTCAGGTTCGTTTTCGCGAACCCACTGCAGCTTGGGAGCGGTGAAACCGGGCATGACAAGATTGCCGCCGAGGGTCTGGAATTTCGGTTCGCTGCGTGTGAGTTCCTCGCACTGCTTGCCCGAGCGGCCGTCATTCCACAAGATGCAGGGGCGCAGGGGCCGGCCTTCGCGGTCAAGCAACACAGCGCCGTGCATATGCCCGGAGAGACCGATGCCCCTGACCGCTGCCAGCGCATCAGGAGCCTCAACTTTCAGGGCATCAAGCACGTTTTCGCAGGCGCGCCACCAGCTGTCGGGATCCTGTTCGGACCAGCCGGGATGCGGGCGCTCGACCGTTAGGTCAGAGGTCGCCGAGGCGATCAGGGATTGATCCTCCCCGAGCAGAATGGCTTTGACGGAACTTGTGCCGACGTCGAGACCGATAAACATGAGGTGCGTTCCTCAGAATTCGCCCAAAGGAAAGCCGGTCCCCGACATGAGGTCACGGCTCCAAAATACATGAATGCAACCAGTCTGCGCGCTTCTGCGCAGACTGGTCCGGTTTAGCTTGCTGCTTCTTCTTCCACAAGAGCGCCGGGACCCGGCGTTGCGCCGGGAGGGCACTTGCCGAGAATGATCATGCCCAGGACGTCATCGTCCGTGACGTCCGTTGTTTTCGCGGTGCCCACCAGCTGACCGTTTTTCATCACGGCAAGGCGGTCGCAGAGAGCGAAGACATCATGAATGTCGTGGCTGATCAGGAAAATGCCGAGCCCCTGCTTCTTCAGCTCCTCGATCAGTTCCGCCACCATCTGCGTCTCGTGCACGCCGAGCGCCGCGGTGGGTTCGTCCATGATCAGGATCTTGGCATTGAAGTAGACCGCGCGCGCAATGGCAACCGACTGGCGCTGACCGCCGGACAGGGCCTTCACCGGTGCGTGGAACTTCTTGAAGTTGGGGTTGAGCTTGCCCATGATCTTGCGGGTTTCCGCTTCCATGGCATCGTCATCCACGAACCCGAAGGGCGTCGTCAGCTCACGGCCGAGGAAGAGGTTCGAAGCCGCATCGAGATTGTCCGCCAGAGCAAGCGTCTGGTAGATCGTCTCGATGTTGTAGGAGCGGGCATCCCTCGGCGAGTGGATATGCGCCTCCTCGCCATTGATCAGGATCTGGCCGCTGTCCGCCTTGTAGGCTCCGGACAGGATCTTGATCAAGGTCGACTTGCCCGCGCCGTTGTGGCCCAGAAGGCCAACGACTTCACCCGGGAAAAGATCGACCGTGACGTGATCGACGGCGTGCACCCCGCCAAAGGAGATGCACATGTCCTTCATTTCTACGAGAGGTGTTGCCATGTCTTACTCTCCCGTGCGTTTGCGGTAGATGATGTCGACCAGAACGGCCACGACCAGAACGACGCCGACCACGATGTTCTGAAGCGGTGCGTCAACGCCGACCATTGCCATGCCGGATTGCAGCGACTGCATGATCAGGGCCCCGAGGATCGCGCCGTAGATCGTGCCGACGCCACCTGCGAGCGCCGTCCCGCCGATCACGGCCGCCGCGATCACGCGGAGCTCATCGAGTGTGCCGATATCGTTGGTCGAAAACCCGAGGCGGGCGGAAGCAACGGCCCCGGCGAGCGCGCACAGGCCGCCCATGATCGCGAAGATCTTGACTGTCAGGAAACGCGTGTTGATGCCCGAAAGCTCTGCCGCATCCGGGTTGCCACCCGTTGCGAAGATGTACCGGCCCAGGCGCGTCCGGCGGGCAACAACCGTCATGGCCACCGCCACGAGGATCAGGAGCACGACCGAATAGGGAATGCCGTAGCCGACCTCAAGCCCTTCAGGCATGGTTTCACCAACAGCCTCGAACATCCGTTTCAGGCGCGCCTGCGGTATGTGATAGGCGTTCAGGATCGCGACAAAACCGAGTATGGCAACCGTCGTGATTGCGCCAAGGACAAGCTCGGCCCATACGGGTTTGACCGGAAAGCCATGCGAGGCGCGGCGGCGGCGCGAAGCGACCTGCAGCCACAACACGATGCCGACCGCTAGAAGACCGAAGACCCAGGAGGCGGTCTCGCCCATTGTTCCGCCGATGCCGCCGAGCATCGTGAAGGTCTCGTTCAACGGGCCGATTGTCTGGCCGGACGTGATGAACCAGGCCACGTTCCGCCAGACCAGCAGACCGCCAAGCGTGACGATGAAGGCCGGAATGCCGAGGTAGCCGATCATCCAGCCCTGGAAGGCCCCGATCGCAACGCCGACACAGATCCCGGCAATCAGTGCAAGAACCCAGATCGCCGGATGACCAAGCCCGAGCACATCCGGATGCGCCAGGAGATCGGTCTGCACCACCGCCATGACGGCGGCAACGGTTGCCAGAAGGGAACCAACCGACAGATCAATGTGACGGGTGACGATAACAAACACCATGCCTGTCGCCATGATGGCGACGGAGACGGTCTGGATCGTCAGATTGAAGATATTGCGCGGCGTCAGGAAGCGGCCGTCGGTGAACACGTTGAAAACGAGGCAAAGGACAACAAAGGCCCCGATCATTCCCAATAGCCGCGTGTCGAGCTGCAGTGCCGCAAACAAGTTTCGGGCCGCCGGGCGGTTTGAGCCGGGCAGAGCGGTGTCGGACATAAAGGTAACTCCTGCTTGGAGACCAGTTCGCGTTTGCCGGGTGGTCTGCCCGGGGCGCTCTTCAGCCGCGCCCAGCCATTTGCGGCCCCGATCCTACGTCCGGGGCCGCGCTTTCGGCAAGTCTATCAGTTACAGGGAGCCGGTCCGCCGGACACGCCCTGACACAGATCTTCCTTGGAGATCCAGCCTGCATCGACAACAGCGCTCAGGTTGTCCTTTGTGATCGGAAGCGGCGCAAGGAACTTGGCGGTCAATTCCGTGCCACCGGGTGACGTCCAGCTGCCGGCACCGTCAACGGCCGACATTTCCGAACCGCCGGCAAGAGCGACGGCGATTTCACCGGCAGCCTTGCCGAGTTCACGCGCGTCCTTCCAGACGGACACGGTCTGCGTGCCCTTGGCAACGCGGTTCAGGGCAGCGTGGTCGCCATCCTGGCCGGAGACCGGAATGCCTTCCATGCCCTGTGCGGTCAATGCGGCCACAACACCGCCGGCAGTGCCGTCGTTGGAGGCAACCACGGCATCGACACCGTTGTCGTTTGCCGTCAGGATCTGCTCCATGTTGCGCTGTGCGTTCGCCGGCAGCCAGCCGTCGGTATAGGCCTCGCCGACAATCTTGATGTCGCCGGAATCAAGCGCTGCCTGCAGGACTTCCTGCTGACCGCCGCGGAGGAAGTCCGCGTTCGGATCGGTCGGGGACCCCTTGATCATGACGTAGTTGCCCTTCGGCTGCGCTGCGAGAACAGCAGCGGCCTGCATGCGGCCGACTTCGACGTTGTCGAAAGTCAGGTAGAAGGCGCGGGAGTCGTCGATCAGGCGGTCGTAGCCTACGACCGGGATGCCTTCATCGGCGGCAGCCTGGACAGCCGGGCCGATTGCCTGTGCGTCCTGCGCCAGGATGATCAGCGCCGTTGCGCCCTGTGCGATCAGAGCTTCAACGTCGGAGAGCTGCTTGGCGGAAGAGCTCTGCGCATCGGCGGAAATGTATTTCGCACCGGCCGCATCCAGAGCGCCCTTGATGGCTGCTTCGTCGGTCTTCCAGCGTTCTTCCTGGAAATTCGACCAGCTCACGCCGACAACAATGTCATCTGCCTGGGCGGCGGTAAGAGCGGTCGCGGACAAAAGGGCGCCCGCCAGCAAAGTGGTAATTTTACGCATCGCGATGTTTCCTCCAGTTGGCCCGGCATGCGTGTCAGCCGAGCCGAAAAATGCACTTGGTCAGCCGGCACTTTGTTGCAGTGCCGCATATGGGACAGCCTTGTTGTTATTTTTTTTGGTGCCCGAAAAAAAGTTGCAGGAAAGCGTTGCTCCTGTCAACATGGTTTTGCAAAACTCTGTTCGAAGAGGCTATAAATTGTCGGCGAAACAGAGAAAAACCGGGAGAAACCCGGGGCAGAGGAAACATCTTAGGAAGAGCTGAGCGAGCATGACACGCAAGGCGGACCGGGACCAGATCCGGCGGCAAAATCGAAGTATTGTACTCCAGGCGCTGCGCAGAAGCGGTCCGATGGCGCGGATCGATCTCGGCCAGATCACCCGCCTGAGCCCCGCAACCGTGACCGCGATCACCTCCGATCTTCTGGATCAGGGACTGATCGTCAGTCTGGAGAGCGAAGAACCCAAGGCGCCGCAGGCGCGCGGACGCCCGAGAACCCTCCTGAAACTGTCTCCAGGAGCCGTTTTCATCATCTGCGCACGCCTTTCGGTGAACAATATCGACCTTTCGCTGGTCAATTTTGCGGGCGAAGTCGTCCTGGACAGGCGGATCAAGTTCGACAGCACGTCCGCGGACGCAACCAGTTTTCCGCAAACCTTCATTGTGGCAATCCGGGGGTTCCTCGACGAGGCAGGGGTCGATCCTGCCCATGTCTGCGAGATCGGTGTCGCGGCGCAGGGGGTTGTCGAGACGGAAACGGGACAGGTTGCCTGGAGCCCGGCCTTTGCCGGGCGCGGTATTCCGGTGGTCGCGCCACTGCAGGACGCGTTTGGCGCCGAGTGTTACATTTCCAACGACACCAACATGATAACCGAGGCCCTGCATTGGTCGGACCCCAACCGCTACAGCGGCACCTTTGCCGTGATCATGCTGGATTACGGGGTCGGCATGGGGCTCTATCTCAATAACCAGCTGTTCTCCGGCGCCAGCGGAACCGCGGCCGAGTTCGGTCACGCGAATCACATCCCGGGGGGCGCCCTGTGCCGCTGCGGCAAACGCGGCTGCCTGGAAGCCTACCTGTCGGACTATGCCCTGATCCGGGCCGCAAGCCACCTTCCCGAAGACACCGACCCGGTCAGCATAAAAGCAGGGGTGCGCGGCCTCGCGCAGCTTCTGGAGCGCGCGGGCAACGGTGACCAGGATGCCCTCAGGGCCTTTCAGGATGCAGGCCGGGTCCTCGGCTTCGGAATTGCCCGGGTCATCGCGATGATTGATCCAAAACGGCTGGTTCTCACTGGAGCGGCCGTCCGTGCCTTTTCCTACATGGAAAAGTCGATGTGGGATGGGCTTGAAGAAGCGCTTGTTGCGGATCTGCGGAACAATTTCTCGCTTGATGTCATGCCGTGGAACGAGGACTTCATTCGCAGCGGCCTGATCGCGCAATCGATGGAGCGTCTGGACAAGGATTTTCTAGGCAAGGCCTCGTCGCGCGGCACGACGACCGGACGCACAGACAGCCAGGAGGTATCGGCGTGACGGGCCCATCGAGACTTGCCTTGACGGCGGCCCTTGCCGGGCTGATCTGGCACGTGCCTGCTCAGGCGGACCCTGACCTTCCGCCCTGGAGCGAAAAGGCGATCCAAGAAGACATCGACATCAACCAGCTGGCAAGATCCGGCCAGGACCCCATCCCCGTGCTGCAACCGCTCGGGGAACATCTCTTCTCCGCCAAGTTCACCAGCCTTGACGGAGCAGGCCGCCCGGATGCGACCGGGGCCATCGTTCCAACCAAGGTCCGCCGCCAGTCACATCTCACGTTCCAGCGGCTTGCCGGACCCGATGCCAATGCATGTGCATCGTGCCACAACGAACCGGTTGTCGGAGGTGCCGGGTCGTTCACGGCCAACGTGTTCGTATCGGAGGGCTTTGAAAGCGCGGATTTCGATACGATCGACCCGCAGTTTTCAAACGAGCGCAATACCAACGCGATCCAGGGTGCCGGCCTGATCGAACTGCTTGCGCGGGAAATGACGCGCGAGCTTCGCGCGCAACGACGGGAGGCGTTGAAGACGGCGCGTGCCAGCGGCGAGCCGGAAACGGTTCCGCTCGCCACCAAGGATGTTTCATTCGGCAGCATCACCGCCTATCCTGACGGCACGCTGGATGTTGCCGCGCTTGACGGTGTCGATGATGACCTGACAATCCGGCCCTTCAGCCAGAAGGGCGTGTTTGCCTCGCTGCGCCAGTTCACCGTCAACGCCATGAATGCGCATCACGGGATCCAGCCGAGCGAGCGGTTCGGCCCGATGTGGACCGGTACCGACGACTTCGACGCCGACGGGTTCACCGCCGAGATGTCGGCCGGGCAGATTTCCGCGCTTGTGGCTTGGCAGGCTACGTTACCGGCACCGACGCGCAGGGAAGATCTGCCCGAGATCTGGAAGAGCGCCGGCGCAAAGGGCGAGCGCACATTCGGCGAGATCGGATGCGCCGCGTGCCACAAGCCCGCCCTGCCACTGGACTCACTGGTCTTCCACGACCCCGGGCCCTACGACACCGCCGGAACACTCCGCCAGAGCGACATGGACGAACCGCTTGCCCTCGATCTTGCATCCCTCGACTGGGTGCAGTCACTGCCAAGGGATGACGAAGGGCGGGTACTGGTTCCTCTTTTCGGCGACCTCAAGCGCCACCGGATCGCGGATGCGCAGAACGATACGTTCGGCAACGAACTGCTGGCGCAGAGATTCGTGGCGAGGGATGTCTTAATCACGGCTGAGCTTTGGGGCATCGGCAGTACGGCGCCCTACGGGCATCGCGGTGATCTTACCACGCTTGACGAGGCCATCCTGGCGCATGGCGGGGCTGCAAAGGCCAGCCGCGACGCCTATGCCGGTCTTGCCGAAAGCGAACGGCAATCGGTGATCGCGTTTCTGCGCAGCCTGGAGATCGCACCATGAACCGCGCTGGTTTTCGACTCAGGGCCTTTCTGGCGCTCACCGCCTGCACGGTGATGACACTCCCCTCCAGGGCAGACGACACGCAAGCGTCCGCTGCCCCTGTTCCGCAGTTTGCCGAAGAAGCGCAACGGGCAGGAATCGACCACAGCTACGACGGCGCATGGGAGTATTTCGTCGGCGGCGGTTCCGCGATCTTCGACTGCAACGGCGACCGGCGGCCGGATCTCTTCGTGGCCGGGGGCAAAAATCCTGCTCAGCTTTTCATGAACCAGAGCCCGACCGGCGGCGCGTTTCAATTCACACCCGTCGACACCCAGGTTGACGGCAAGAGCATGACAAAAGTGCTCGGAGCCTATCCGCTCGATCTCGACAATGACGACATCCTCGATCTGGTTCTCCTGCGGCTGGGCGAAAACCTCCTGTTGAAGGGAAAGGGCGACTGCACATTCGAAGTCGCCAACCGGGCGCTTGCGTTCCAGGGCGGACGCGAATGGACAACCGCCTTTTCGGCAACCTATGAAGCCGGGCTCGATTTTCCGACACTTGCCTTCGGAAACTACGTGGATCGCTCGCAGCCCGGCGCGCCCTGGGGCACCTGTCACGACAATTTCCTGTTCCGTCCGGAACAGGACGGCAACAGTGCACTTTCCTATCCGGAGCCCGTACGCCTTTCCCCCGGCTACTGTGCACTATCGATCCTCTTCACCGACTGGAATCGGTCCGGGGAACCGTCCTTGCGGGTCTCAAACGATCGCCACTATTACCGCGGCGGCCAGGAACAGCTCTGGGCCGTTCCTTCGAACCGTCCGCCGCGCCCGTACCGCAAGACGGACGGCTGGCAGCACCTGAAAATCTGGGGCATGGGCATCGCCTCCGTCGATCTGGATGTGGACGGTTTTCCGGAATACGCGCTCACCAGCATGGGCGACACAAAGCTTCAGAAACTGGATGTGGAAACGGATGAAACCGTTCCCGTCTACCAGGATATCGCCTTCGACCTCGGCGTCACCGCGCACCGCCCCTATTCCGGCGAGGATCTGAAACCCTCGACCGGCTGGCACTCGGAGTTTCAGGACGTCAACAATGACGGACTGTGGGATCTCTTCATTGCAAAGGGCAATGTCGAGGCAATGCCGGATTTCGCGGCTTTCGATCCGGACAATCTCCTGATCGGTCAATGGACCGGAAAATTTGTCGAAGCAGGCGATCTTGCCGGCATCGGCCTGGACCGCAGGGGACGCGGTGCAGGACTGGCCGACTTCAATTCAGACGGTCTGCTCGATCTCGTGGTGGTCAACAGGGCCGCACCGGTCAGCCTGTTCCGCAATCTCGGACTGGGAACGCAAGCCTCCCCACGCCCGCTCGGCAACTGGCTTGCCATCGACGTCCGTCAACCAGGCAAGGTCAACACGCGCGCGGTTGGCGCGAAAATCAGCGTCAAGACCGGCAACCGTACAGTGGTAAAGGACATTCAGGTTGGAGGCGGACACGCCTCCGGGCAGATGGGGTTTGTCCATTTCGGCCTGGGTGTCGCGGAAAGAGCAAATATCAGGATCAAGTGGCCGGACGGCGACTGGAGCCACGCCTACCGCGTCTTTGCCAACGGTCACGTGATTATCGAGCGCGGCGCGGAAAAGGCCAGGCTCTGGTACCCGGAGTGAGTGCCGTCCGCGCAAGGGCCAAAGGAACGTCCGATGGACTTCAGCTTCTTTCACTCCAGATTTGCCACGACCGGTGACGATCGGCCCGTGCTGGCCATACCCGAAATCGGACTGAAGCTGCGGGTTCGCATGACGCCCGGACAAAGCAACGGTGCCATGAGCATCATCGAGACCGAGAATGCACCCGGTTTCGGACCTCCGCTTCATCGCCACCGGGAAACGGAAATCTTCCGCGTGCTTGAAGGCAGATATCTCTACGAAATAGACAGCAAACGGTTTTACGCCGAAGCAGGGGACGTTGTGACGATCCCGGGCGGCAGCGCACACGCCTTCCGCAATGAGAGCGACAAGCCGGCCCGGCAATTCATCGTCATCTGCCCCGCCCTTGATGCAACGGGCTTTTTTACCGGTCTCGGCGAGGTGATGAGGCAAGGGCATCCGGATACGGATGCGCTCAATCTATTCAGCCGCACGTGGCAGGTCGAGTTTCTCGGTCCGCCCTTGAAATAAAACTTTCTTTCCTGTGAACAAACCGAAATGAACCATGCGGGGAAACCGCGGTTCAGCGCATTGGCCACATTCCGCGCTATTGTTTCAAGGTGCAATGTGGTCGGCGGACAATTGCAATCGGGTCTGTGGGCAGGAACCCGCGTTGCAATGTGCTCCGCTGAAAGTGGGTAGCAAAATGATCATCGGTTTTCTGGGCGGTGCCATTCTCTATGGCGCGGTTACACTTGTGTTCCTGATTTTCCTGACGGCGGATCTGGTGGATGACTTCCAGGACACGCATATTCGTCTGGCCAGGGTCTTTTTCGTGTCCGTGTTCTGGCCTGTGAGCCTTCTGGTCGTCGCTGCACGTTTATTGCACTCCCGTCTTGCCGCTGTGCCGCTTGCGTTCGCCAACCTGCGAAACCGGACCGCTTCGCGGCCGCTGCACCAAACGGTGTCGTCGACTTAAGCTGGAAATCGTTTCACCCTCTCTTTGGATTTTTGTCTATTTCGACTCCATGCCTTCTGTGTGTGCAGGTCGAAATATTGCCCTAACCGCCTGTGATCAAAGCGGTTTATTTCTGACTTTTCTTCTCAAGTTTATAATTGTTCTAAAAAAATTTGACTAACTGTTCAAATTTTTGCCCAATACCCCCAGAGCTTCCTCAAAAGAAGGAAGCCAAACCGACACATGATCGCCAACCTTCCGGAGATCGACATGACCCAGACCAAAGCCGGCCCGGACATAGCCGCCGGACGCCTGCACCAGGATGCATACGCGGAAAACTTCAGCGATCTGCACCCGCTGCTCGAAACGCACGAAGCCCAGGTTGAAGCCGACCGCTGCTATTTCTGCTACGACGCACCCTGCATGCAGGCTTGCCCGACGAGCATCGACATCCCCCAATTCATCCGCCAGATCTCGACCGGAAATCCGGACGGATCGGCCAAGACGATTTTCGAGCAGAACATTCTTGGCGGCATGTGCGCCCGCGTCTGCCCGACAGAAACGCTCTGTGAGCAGGTTTGCGTACGCGAAGTCGCTGAAGGCAAACCGGTGAAGATTGGCCAGCTGCAACGCTACGCAACGGATCACTACATGTCCGGGCATGACGAAACGCCATTCACGCGGGCGGCTTCGACAGGCAAGAAAGTTGCCGTCGTGGGCGCCGGCCCGGCGGGCCTTTCCTGTGCGCACAGGCTGGCGGTCCACGGCCACGATGTCACGCTGTTCGACGCCCGCGACAAGGCCGGCGGGCTGAACGAATACGGGATTGCGTCCTATAAATCGGTCGACAATTTCGCTGCGCGCGAAGTCGAGTTCATTCTCACCATCGGCGGCATCGACCTGAATACAGGCATGCGTCTGGGCGACAATCTCGATCTTGCCGAACTGCGGGCAACACATGATGCCGTTTTCCTGGCGATCGGTCTTGGTGGCGTCAACGCGCTCGGCAAGGACAACGAAAGCCGCGGCGGCGTCCTGAATGCAGTCGACTACATCTCCGATATCCGGCAGGCCGATGATCTTGGGCGGTTGCCGGTCGGACGCCATGTGGTGGTGATCGGCGGAGGCATGACGGCGGTCGATATAGCCGTTCAAAAGAAGCTTCTCGGCGCTGAAGACGTGACGATCGTCTACCGGCGTGACCAGGACCGCATGAACGCATCGAAGTTCGAACAGGATCTTGCCCAGACCTCCGGTGTGAAGATCCTGACCAATGCCCAGCCGCATGCGCTTTCGGTCGAAGACGGGCATATCAGTTCAATCGAGCTTGAGCGGACGACGACCGGCGAAGACGGCTCGCTTCAGGGGACCGGCGAAATCCTGTCGCTGCGCGCCGACATGGTTTTCAAGGCCGTCGGACAGACACTGGTCCAGGACGATCTCGACGCCTCGCTTTCTCTTGAAAAGGGCCGGATCGTGGTCGGTGCAGACCGCAGGACAAACCTTGGCGACGTCTGGGCCGGTGGCGACTGCGTGCTCGGAGGTGAAGACCTGACCGTCACCGCCGTCGAAGACGGAAAAGTTGCCGCGGAAAGCATCAACGCCGCGTTGAGCGCGTGAGCATCGCACGGCATTTCGAATTGAGAGGAGAAGCAGATGGCTGACCTTCGTACAGATTTTATCGGAATCAAATCACCCAA
This sequence comes from Roseibium sp. MMSF_3412, assembly GCF_030733265.1. Classification (GTDB taxonomy): domain Bacteria; phylum Pseudomonadota; class Alphaproteobacteria; order Rhizobiales; family Stappiaceae; genus Roseibium. The sequence goes on from NZ_JASHJI010000004.1 coordinate 370,883, forward strand.
TCCGTTCTGGCTGGCTTCGGCGCCACCGACGGACAAGGAATACAACGTCGTGCGTGCTTTCAAGGCCGGCTGGGGTGGCGTGGTCTGGAAGACTCTTGGAGAAGACCCGGCAGTCGTCAATGTCAACGGCCCGCGCTACGGTGCCATTCACGGCAAGGACCGCCAACTGATCGGCCTCAACAATATCGAGCTGATCACGGACCGCCCCCTTGAGATCAATCTTCAGGAGATCAAGAGGGTCAAACGCGACTGGCCGGACCGGGCTCTTGTCGTGTCGCTGATGGTGCCCTGCGAGGAGCAGAACTGGATTGACATCCTCAAACGCGTCGAGGAAACGGAAGCCGACGGCGTGGAACTAAATTTCGGCTGTCCGCACGGGATGAGCGAGCGCGGCATGGGCTCCGCCGTAGGCCAGGTGCCCGAATACATCGAGATGGTCACCCGCTGGGTCAAAAAACATTCGCGCATGCCCTGCATCGTGAAACTGACGCCGAACATCACCGATGTGCGTAAACCGGCACGGGCCGCAAAGGAAGGCGGTGCCGACGCGGTTTCGCTGATCAACACCATCAACTCCATTATGGGTGTCGATCTTGACGAAATGGCGCCGTCACCGTCGGTCGACGGCAAGGGTGCACATGGCGGCTATTGCGGCCCCGCGGTCAAGCCGATCGCGCTCAACATGGTTGCCGAAATCGCACGCGATCCAGAGACACACGGGCTGCCGATTTCGGGTATTGGCGGTGTAACCGAGTGGAAGGATGCCGCCGAGTTCATGGCGCTCGGTGCCGGTTCCGTTCAGGTCTGCACCGCGGCCATGACCTACGGTTTCAAGGTTGTCGAGGACATGATCGAAGGCCTCAGCGACTGGATGGACCGGAAGGGGTACACGTCCGTCGACCAGTTCATCGGCAGCGCGGTTCCAAATGTGTCGGACTGGCAGTTTCTCAACCTGAACTACATCGCCAAGGCAAAGATCGATCAGGATCTCTGCATCAAGTGCGGGCGTTGCCACATCGCCTGCGAAGACACATCGCACCAGGCGATCACAAGCATGGTCAACGGCGAGCGCCGCTTCGAGGTGATCGACGAGGAATGCGTCGGGTGTAACCTGTGCGTCAATGTCTGCCCGGTGGAGAACTGCATCACCATGGAGCCGATGGCTGCCGGCAGCATCGACCCGCGCACGAAGAAACCGGTCGAGAAGGACTATGCCAACTGGACCACGCATCCGAACAATCCGATGGCGGTCAAGGACGCGGCGGAATAAATCCACCCAACAAGTTCACGGCGCAGGCGAGCCACCGGTTCGCCTGCGCTTTGTCGTTTGTTGCAAGATTGAAGTCTGCCGGTCGTCCCATTAGCCTAGCTTGCGTTTAGTCAGGGTGGGCCTTCATGAACGATTCGCGTGTTCTCCTCGCAGCCTCGATCGGCCTTTGCGCCGTCATCGGTATCTGGGGCGTGGCCGATCCTGCCAGCCTGCAGTCAATTGCCAAGGAAATCGTCGATCAGTATTTCATCAGCCGCGGCTGGTTCGTGATGCTGTCGGTCACGATCATGCTGCTGTTCTGTCTCGGCCTCACCGTAACGAAATTCGGCGATATCCGTCTTGGCGCGGACACGGACAGGCCCGAATATTCGACGCCCACCTGGATTGCGATGCTGTTTGCTGCGGGAATGGGCGTCGGACTGCTGTTCTGGGCCGTGGCCGAACCGCTCACACATTACTACCTCGCCAGCCAGGCAATCCCGGCCCCGATCGCCGCTGAACAGGCGCTGCTGGCCTCGAATTTCAACTGGGGTATTCATGCCTGGGCGATCTACGGCACAACCGCACTGACGATTGCCTATTTCAGCTTCCGGCGCGGGACGCCGATGCTGGTCAGCGCGCCGGTCAAGAACCTGTTTCCGGGAGAAACATGGGCGAACGCAGTCGGCTGGTTTTCCGATTTCATGGCAATCGCCGCGATTGCCATCGGCGTCGGTGGATCAGTTGCCATGGGTGTCTTTCAGGTCGCCGACGGCGTCACCGTTCTTTTCGGAGGCGGGGCAACGCCATCCTATCTGGTCTGGGGTGTTTTCCTGGTCATGATCGCGGCCTATATCCCACCGCTGCTGGTCGATCTCGGCAGCGGCATGGCGAAACTCTCCAACATCGCGATGGGCCTTGCGATCGCGCTGGTCGCCTACACGATCATTCTCGGGCCGTCCGAATTTCTGCTCAACTCGGTCGTCAGCGGGATTGGTATGTATGTCGCCGAGGTGATCCCGCGCGGCCTGCAGACCTTCACGTTCTTCGGTGACGAGACCACACAGTGGTTCCGCGACTGGACGCTGACCTACATGGTCTGGTGGATCGCCTGGGGACCGTTTGTCGGCGTGTTCGTCGCTCGCATTTCAAAGGGCCGCACGATCCGGGAATTCGTGTTGGGGGTGCTGATCGGGCCGACGCTGTTTTCAACGATTTGGTTCGGTGCCTTCGGCGGTGTCGGCCTCTATGAAACACTCAACGGCCAGGGCGAACTGCTTGCACTCACGCAGACCAATGTCGAGCGCATGACGTTCGCGCTGCTCGACCGGCTGCCCTTCGCGACACTCACAACTGTTGCGACAATCGCCGCCGCGTTCCTGTTCATCGTCACGAGCGTGGTAAGCGCTGCCTTCGTGCTCGGCATGTTTTCAACCGGTGGCAATCCAGATCCGAGTGCAAAGGTCCGGGTCATCTGGGGTGGGCTGCTGGGAATCCTCGGTGCCGCCATGATCCTGTCCGGCTCGATGAATGCGGTCAAAACCCTGATCGCGCTCGGTGCGCTGCCGTTCGTGTTCATTACCGTGCTTTTGATGGTGTGCCTGACAAAGGCACTCCTGCAGGACAGCAAGAAGGAGCTGGACAATGCTGATCGGTGATCCCGTCGATACTTTTTTGAATCTGGGCACCTTTGCCTTTATCGGTGCCATGGTCTGGATCCTTATGCGCCGGCCTTCCGGCTGAGGTCCCGGAGACCTTTCAAAGCCAGCCGGACAGGTCAGGGCGGGTCAGCATCAGCCAGACTATGGCAAGAACGGAAGCAAAGGCCGGGAAACCGAAGGCGAACCAGATCCGGTAAAGCCTGTGATACGCATCGGGAAGCGCCTCCCCGCTGCGGGCAGCGATCACGGCGAGATTGCGCATCCGCAACTGGATCAGGACCACGGGCAACCAGAAAACACCGACAATCACATAAAGGCACAATGACAGGAGAACCCAGCCTTCGGTGAGCGGCCAGCCGATCTCGCGCGTCAGCAGATACCCGGTAACGGGCTGAAGGACCGCGGCCGTTGCGGTGAAGACCGTGTCGGCCAGCACGACAATCCCTGCAACATGCGCAATCAGAGCCGGATTGCCGGACCGGTTGGACATGACCATGAAGAAGGCGATGCCTGCGCCCGTGCCGAGCAGAACGCAGGCGCCGATCACATGCGCGAACCGGAGCAGTTCGTACCACATCACCGGTCCTCCAGAACGAGCGGGACGATGAGTGCAAGCATGATGGCCGGCAGAACCTTGACGAAGACCCCGAGCGGGTCCAGCCAGAGATGCGGTGTCAGCAGTGTTCCTGCGCCCAGATAACCGAAGGAGACCGCGATCATCCCAAAACATGCGAGCTTGGTCCAGCGCCGGAAGAGGACACCGATACCCAGGATCAGATCGATGATCGATCCGCCGATAACCGCCGTTGCCGCAAGAGACTGGGAAACACCCTGATCTGTGAGGACGGCTTTGGCAGCCTTTAGCGAAACAAGGCCGATAGCGCCCGACAGGATCCAGAACAGCGACAGGCATCCGATCGCAAGCGGCAGCAAAAGGTAAAGCCGAGCGAAACTGCGTTCCTGTGCCGTTGCCGGCAGATGCTCCAGTGTCTCGCTGAGGGACCTGAAGGCCTGACCTCCGACGTTCTTCCAGACCGCCGGGTCGCCGGTAATGCCGCCCTGGAGCGACAACAGCGCATTCGTTCTGAGCGGTGAGCGCCAGCCGAGCCATCCAAGAGCATCCGCGATCCTGCCGGCGAGCCTGACCGACCAATCCGGCAGCGTCAGCCTGTACCGCCAGGCCGGATATCCCAGCCAGCGGCGGACAGCCTGCGTCAGTTCCGCGAAAGTCTGCCCCCCATCCTCGGTAAGGTCGGCCACAAAACGGCTGCCGAGCCTCCCGTCCGCAGTCTCGGCAACGGCCGCGGCCAGATCTTCAACGTCGACTGTCCTGATCACCGCTTTCGGCACGATCATGGTCTGAACCAGGGGGAAGGCGGCGGCGGCCCGCAACAAGGCTGTGCCGCCATAGGCCTGCGCACCGACAACCAGAACAGGACGCAGGACGATCCAGTCAATATCGGACGCCATGAGGATGGCATCGCCGCGCGCCTTGCTGCGGAAGAAGTCGGTTGGAGCGTCCTCTGCAACACCGGCGGCCGAAATCTGCACGAACCTTGTCTCGCTGCCCGCCAGAGCCTCGCAGATGCTCCGGATCGCCGTTTCGTGGATGGCCGCCAGGTTGTCGCGCGCGCCATCCTGCAGGGCGCCCGATGCATTGACGACAACGTCTGCTCCCTGAAGGAGACGTTTCCAGTCACCTGGAGAAACCTCCGCGATGTCCCTGAATACCCATTCGATACCGGGTGGCATTTTCGCTGCCGCTTCCCGGGAACGGCCGATGCCCGTGACGGAGAAGCCCTGGCTCCGCAGCGCCTTTACGCAAGCCGCCCCGATGAAGCCGTAGGCACCGAGTACAACAGCTGTCTTCTTCATCCGCATTGCCCCCACGGCGGTATGTGCAGGATCATTCAGCTGCACGGATGACCTTTTTAATGCAAAAAGGCCGCCAGGGCAGGCGGCCTTTTCGTCGCTGATGTCAGGTTTTCTTAAAACCGTCTCAGAGCTTGTCCGTCACTGCCGTGGACGTTGCGCCTTCCGGCTCCTTGGTGATAACCGGGTCGGAGCCGCCGGCAAGCAGCGACTTGACCGTGCGATCATACGCACTCATGTCCAGCTTGCCGTCGGACCCATCGACCAGCTTGATGATCTCACCAACCATGCGGATCTGGTGTTTTTCGGTCTGGGCACCCGTGGCATCGTTTTCCAGAACGATTTCCGCAGCTTCCTCCGGGTTTTCAGCCGCGTAAGCCCAGCCTTTCATGGATGCGCGCACGAAACGGGCCAGCTTGTCGACCATCTCCGGATCTTCCAGGCTGTCTTCCAGAACGTAGAGCCCGTCTTCCAAAGTCGCGACGCCCTGGTCTTCGTATTTGAAGACAACGAGTTCGTCTTCCGGAATGCCCGCGTCGATCACCTGCCAATACTCGTTGTAGGTCATGGTCGAGATGCAGTCCGCCTGCTTCTGCAGGATCGGATCAACGTTGAAGCCCTGCTTGAGAACCGTCACTCCGCCATCGCTGCCATCCGTCGGAATGCCAAGCTGGCTCATCCAGGACAGAAACGGATACTCGTTGCCGAAGAACCAGACACCGAGCGTCTTGCCCTTGAAGTCGTCCGGCGATGCAATTCCGGTGTCCTTGCGGCAGGTCAGCATCATGCCCGACTTCTTGAACGGCTGTGCGATGTTGACGAGCGGCACGCCCTTCTCACGCGAAGCCAGTGCCGACGGCATCCAGTCGATGATCACGTCAGCACCACCGCCGGCGATCACCTGCGGCGGCGCAATGTCCGGGCCGCCCGGCTTGATGGTCACATCAAGCCCTTCCTCGTCATAAAATCCCTTGTCTTTTGCAACGTAGTAACCTGCAAACTGGCCTTGAGTGACCCACTTGAGCTGCAAAGTCAGCTCGTCCGCCGCCTGGGCCGCACCTGAAATCAGGCCTGCTCCCAATGCAGATACAAGCGCAAGACTTTTCAACGTCTTCATTGCCATTCCCCTACTGGTTATGGACCCTGCTCATGTGGCCGGATCCTTCTCTGGTTTTGTGTACCTCTGCAAGCCGCCTGTACGAACGGGTCCCAACCGGTCTCCCGGGCTGCAGCAAATTGGCCAATATCGACCGTAGGGGCATTTTGCCTTCTCGACAATCGATCTGACCAAATGGTCAAGAAAATTTAGAAAGCTGCCGCACCAATGGTCAAGGTTATTTTTTGGTCAAGCCCCATTTCCATGCAGTTTTGCACGCCAGACGCCATGATGCCCGCATCCATCCGTCGTTTGGCAAGCACATGCCCGTCTCCGACCGATCATCATGCAGACGCATCAAGAGCGCCGGGCGCTTCGTGCAGCAGAGCCTCGATACGCCCGCGCAGGTCTTCGCGTTCATTGCTGCCATCCGCGGAGTAGTTGAGGTTCTTGAAGAGGGAGGTCTGCTCGGTGAAGAACTTTCGGACGGCGTCCTTGTCCTCGAAGGCAAACTCGGTGGTCGCGATCGTGTAGACAAGGTTGAAGGTCTCCTGCTGACGGGTCAGCGGCGCGGAGACATCGACGTCGTCGAAAGCATCCTGCTGCAGATAGACCATGTCGAGGAAAAGCGCCTTCTGCTGCAGGACAAAGTCCTCCGTGGATACACCCTCCTCGCCGGTGACCTGCATCATGCGGGTGATCTCATCTCCCTTGCGCAGCAGGTCAATCATCTCCTCGACCTTCGGCACCCAGTCGGGACCGATGTTGTCCGCGTACCAGTCTCCGAGTTGCGTATGATAGCGGGACCAGGAGAGCAGAGGATCGACCGCAGGATAAAAGCGCTTGTAGGCGCGTTCCGACGAAAGCCCGAGGAAAGTCTTGACGGTGCCGAGCGTTGACTGGGTGACCGGCTCCTCGAAATTGCCACCTGCGGGCGAAACGGTTCCGATCATGGTCAGGCTGCCGGTATCGCCGGTGGCCGTCTTCAGGACGCCGGCGCGCTCGTAGATACCCTTGATCGAGGAATCGAGATAGGCGGGGAACGCCTCTTCGCCCGGAATCTCTTCAAGTCGTCCGGAGGTCTCGCGCATCGCCTGGGCCCATCGCGACGTGCTGTCCGCGATCAGAAGGACGTCATATCCCATCTGCCGGTAGTATTCGCCCAGCGTGATGCCGGTATAGATGGACGCCTCGCGTGCCGCCACCGGCATGGACGAGGTGTTGCAGATGATCACGGTCCGGTCCATCAGCGTGCCGTCGCCCGAGGGGTCAGGCTGATGCGGGAACTCGGTAATGGTTTCCACGACCTCACCCGCACGCTCGCCGCAGGCGACAACAATCACGATGTTGACCGCAGAGAACCGGGAGATCAGGGATTGCAGAACCGTCTTTCCCGCGCCGAACGGGCCGGGAATGCAGCCCATCCCGCCGCGGGCAATCGGGAAGAACGTGTCGATCAGGCGCAGGGTCGTGATGAGCGGTTCGCTCGGATAGAGACGCTCGCTCTGTCCGGCCTTGACCAGACCTTCGGGAATCGCGCGCCGTACTGGCCAGTGCTGAACCATGGTCAGGTCGCGGGTTTCGCCGCGATCGTTCTTGAGCGTGACGACAATCTCGCTGATCGTGAAGGTGCCTTCGCGAATGCGCTCCACGGACCAGTTGCCACGCAGGGAAAAGGGGACCATCACCTTGTGCTCAAAGCGGCCTTCGGGAACGGTGCCCAGCGTATCGCCCGCCTTGACCGGATCGCCGGCCTTCACCTTGGGTTCAAAGGCCCATTTCCTGTTCTCATCGAGCACGTTGGTCAACACGCCGCGCGGCAGGAAGAACCCGTGTTCAGCGGCAATGTTGGCGAGCGGGTTCTGCAGGCCGTCAAAAACGGTGCTCAGCAGACCCGGGCCGAGGGCCACCGACAGCATTTCCCCACTCTGGATGACCTTGTCGCCAACCCTGACGCCGGACGTGCTTTCAAAGACCTGCGCCTCCGCCGACTTGCCGCGCACACGCAGCACCTCGGCCTTGAGATACTCGCGCGGCTTGCCGTCACGCTCGGGTCCATGCGGAATGATGTAGACCACTTCGTTCTTGATCAGCGGCGCATTCTCAAGCGGTGCAAGCGTTACAAGATCATCCTGCACAGCGATGACCTGGGCTGTCGGTTCCGGAAGCTGGACATGGCTTGTCATCAAGAGGCTCCCTCTAGAGATGGTGTTCTGTCTGAAAGAAAATCACTGCCCCCGGCAATCGGTTCAGGCGTTTCATTGCCGCGCAGCGCTGCCGAGACGAGCGCCTGCAATCGGGTCCTTGCGGCTTCTTCACCGTAGCGGGACCAGCGTTCGACAATCACCCAGCGCAGCACGTAGATGGCCACGGCCTCGAAATCGAACTCATGCAGCGCGCCATAGTGATCGAGTTGCCGGAAAACCTCGGTCAGGGTCAGCCGTTCCAGGGCGATGTGATCTCCGGCGCGCATCAGTCGGTGCGCCTCCGCGATCCAGGACATGAAATGACCCAGGCCGAAAGCCGGGTCGCTCCAATTGGACTTGATGCGGCCACACCAGCGCCCGTACCCCCACGCGGCTATGTCACCGGCGGTTTCCTGTCCTGCATGCCGACGCCGCAAAGCCGCGATCAGCGTGCGGGTTTCCATGCGCGTACCGACGAGATGCTGCAGATCCGGATAATCCCTGAGGTCTTCCATGACCTGTTTCGCCCGCGCGATGACCTCGACGTCCTCGTCGTATTTCGCGACACCAGCCCAGGCCGTGATCTCGACCAGTTCCCTCAGCAGGCGCGCGTGCTCGTCTTCGAGCATCGACAGCCGCTGCTTCAACCGGAACTGCGAAATCGGCACTTCTTTCCGCGTGAACAGTTTGCCCAGGTGCGGAAAGCTTGTGACGAGCGAAATATACTGGTGCGGACGGGACATGATTACCTGAGCACCCCTTCCATGACAGCGCGCAGGCGTGGCTGTAGGTGCCGCTTCAACAGGGTGGCGATCGCCTCTTCGGTGAGATCGATCGAGACGTTTCGATCCGTCAGCTTCACCTTGATCCCGTCAAAGCCGGGGGCCGTCGAGAAAGTGACCCCGTCGCGCAAGGCCTCTCCTGCCAGGGCAATGACAAAATGCGTCAGTGTTCCGGGCTCGACCGCCTCCGGCGACTGCTTCAATTCCTCGAAGGTGACCACCTTTTCCGGCAATACGATTTCCATGGGTTCCGTATCGACGACCGAAGCGTTGTCCTTGGCATTGCCCGCCATTGCCAGAATGAGTTTTTCCAGGAACTGCTCGTCCCCGAGCGTCGTGCCGACGAGCCGTCCGGCTTCCTGCTGGATCCTGTCGCCCAGTTCGTTCCTGAGGCTCAGGACCAGATCGCGGGCCGCGACCTTGAGGCCGTCTTCTGTTGCGGCCTTTTCCCTGGCCGCCTCGGCCCTGGCATCGGCGAGCAGCGCATCGGCACGTTTTTGCGCCTCCGACACGATCTCGTCCGCCTTGGCCCTGGCCTTGGACAGGATTTCGTCGCCCTCGGACTGGCCGGCGGAAACGCCTTCCGACTTCAACCGGTCTATCAGGGCCTGAACGCCCGCGCCGGCCGCGTTTTCAAGATCTGCCGATCCGTTTTCCTTGGACATGACAGCCTCCTAACTCGGGATCGAACCGGCCAGAACCAGCGCAAAGACCAGCGCGAAAACCGAGAAACCCTCCAGCACCGCTGCCGGTGCCAGCGATATCCCGAAGATTTCCGGCTTCGCCTTGGACGCGTGGATCGCCGAAGCGAGAACCTCGCCCTGGCGGATACCGGTGATCATCATCGTGAATCCCGACAGGACGCCGATCCCGAACAGGGCCGCCCCATTCGCGGCATCGACACTCGATTGCTGCAGCGAGAACATGATGACGATGCCGTAGATCACCTGAGACGACGGCATGAGCGAGACACCGATGAACCGGCCGTAACCGCCGTCACTGTCCAGCATCGCGCCAATGGCGGCACTGCCGCCGAGCGCGCACCCCCAGGCACTGCCGATCGCGCCGAGCGCCACCGGCGCGTAAAGTCCGAACCAACCGAGAGCCACAACGAATTCGTTCACAGGCGTGTCTCCTCTTTCTTGAAAGACCGGAAGGGCTTGCCTTCGTCTTTCAGACCCCAATTGAAAAACTCAATGACATTCAGACGCAGTCCGTGGACGCAGCCGGCAATCAGGCCGAGCCCGATGTTGATGGCGTGGCCGATGGCCAGAACCAGGATGGCGATCAGAATGCCGATCCCCGGCACGGCCTGGTTCAGCTGCCCGGACAGCGAATTGATGGTTTCCGCGAGCGATGCAGCCGCAAGGCCGAGCGCAAACAGACGCATGTAGCTCAGAACGTCGGAAAAGATGTTCACGATGCGGGCGAGCGCCGCCAGACCATCGAAAAGCCGCAGCCCCCCGGACTTGACCGAGTCCACCTTGCGGTCACTGCCGAAGAAACCGACCATAAGCAGTCCGGCGACGACGGCAGCCGGGCCGAGAGTGGCCAGCATGGTCTCCTGACCGAGGAAGGTGGCAAGCCCTCCAAGCGCCACAAGACACCAGCCCAAAGGCTGGAAACGGCCGCTCGGTGTCGTTTCGTGAACAGCGCGCATAAGGTTGGCAAGAACGATGTGAACGACACCGATCGTCAGCGTGATTTTCATCATCGTGTCGACGTCCTTCAGGTTCATGACCTTGAGATGCCCGAGAAAACTTCCAGGGGGCGGCGCGATGCCGAAATAACTCCCCGTTGCGACGCCGAAGGCCGTTGTCGAAATCATGAGCCAGGCGGACATGCGGAACATCCGCAGCCCCAGCGGAGATCCCGTAAACCGCCGGCGGAACAGAAAGAGCAGAAGCAGGAGCAGCAATCCGTAGCCTGCATCGGTCATGATCATGCCGAAGAACAGGATGAATGATACGTAGACGATGGCGGACGGGTCCCAGTCCCGGTAGCCGGGGGTCTGGTAGAACTCGACCAGGTCCTCCCCGCCTTCCATCGGCCGGGCGTTTTCGAGCAGCGTTGGCGGCTTGTCCGCGTCTGAGACGTCGTCAAACAGCGCCGCCAGGCCGAGCGTATCGGCGAGATCCTGGATCTCATCCCTCTGGTCCTTGCGCGCCCAGGCCTGCATCACGAACAGCCGTTCGCTGTCGGCCGTCTCGAGCGCCGCACGTCGCCGGCGCGACTGGTCGCGTGCAGCAGCCAGATTCCGGGCCAGCAGGAAGCGCCATTTCGTCAGAAGCTGCCGCTCGAGTTCCAGTTCCTCAAGCGCGACAGCTGCCCGTTCGTAGCGGCGCCTGAGCTGCGACAGCGACAAAGCGCCCACATGCACACGCGGCACCGGCATGGCGCCGGCCGGCGGTTCGTCCGGAGAAAGCAGAACGACATATGCCCGGTACTTGTCCCGGTGGACGATTTCCATGACCTTGCCGGCCGGGTGGACCTGCTTCAGCTTGCCGGCAGGCACAACGTAGAACCACAGCCTGTTGTCGCCGATTTCCGTCAGTTCGGAAAAGCTGAATTCACCCCACGGTTCGACGTCCCTGATCCGGCGGTCAAGCTGTTCGAGCCGGTCCCGGCATTCCTTGAGCGACTTGCGATTGGACAAAGCCTCGGAGACCACTTCTTCCAGATCGAAATCATCCGGTTCGGTCACCGGACGGCGCTGGACGGGACACTCCAGCAGCCAGCGCAGGGCTTCGGAGGATTCGCGCCCGAGCCCGGCCGGAACGGCTTCGAGTTCCTTTTGCGCGGAACTCAGCGGGATCAGGTGCAGCATGCCGAACGACTGGGCCGCTTCCAGCACCTTTTCCTTGTCGTCGAGAATGCCGACCAGACTGACCTTTGCAAGCGGAACGATGGTCACAGCTCTGCCATCCTTTCTTGCGCGCTCCGGGCCGCCGTCTTGCGCTTGGAGATCTTGGCGCGCACGACCGCATCCCGTTCTGCGTCGGCAAGCGCCATGCGGATCTTCTTGATATTCTGTTCCGCTTTCGGGATCAGGACCTTTTCGAACAGGTTGACCCTTCTGGAAATGACGGCTTCGGCCTCGACGAGCTTCTCGATCCGTTCGCGCGCAACATCCCGTTCCAGGTTCAGGCGCAACAGATCCTTCATGCCGTCGACATACGGATCGACCCAGTGCGGCCGGGCGAGCAGCGAATAGGGCCTGGTTTCAATGTCGATGTCCTCCAGAACCGGCAGAATGGTGCCCGACAGGTTCTGTTCGCCTCGCTCCGCTTCCTTGAGCGTCACCAGTCCCTCAAGGGGAACATGCGTGTTGGCGATCATCGGAAGGGACGCGGCCAGATCGACGAACCGCTGCTCATAGTCCCGCTCGAGCCGGGCAAGGGTCTCCTTTGCCTTGGCGCGCTCGGCCATGATCTGCAGGCGCTTCAGTTCCAGAGACGGCAGGAAACGCCTGTACTCGGCAAGCTGGGTGCTTTCCCGGGCAAGCGAGGACTTGTTCAGCGCAAGCTTTGCCATCAGGCGACCGCCTCGTCATCGGTATTGGCGATCTGTGCCGTCCTGCCCGGAAAATACTTGTCGATCAGACCCTGCTTCATCAACAGCTGTTCCGGTTCAAAGCACTCGGCGAGCGTCTGCCAGCACAGATCCAGCGCCTCCTCAAGTGGCCTGGACACCTCAATGTCCATGAACCGCTTGCGGAAGAGCGCTCCGAATTTGAGCAGCTGACGGTCGTAATCGGATAATTCGAACGCCATGGACTGTTTCTGTTCCGCGTCGCGTGCCCCGGAATAGAAGCGGATCATCGTGTTCATGATCTGGTTGTGGTCTTCGCGGGTGACCTTTCCGATCACGTGCTGCTTCAAGCGGGACAGCGAGCCGAAAGGATCAATGACGCCGCTGTGCAGATAGAACTGGCCCTCGGTAATGTAACCGGTGTTGTCAGGCACCGGATGCGTGACATCGTTGCCGGGCATCGTGGTCACGGTCAGGATCGTCACGGAGCCCGATCCTTTGAAATCACACGCCTTTTCGTATCGCCGCGCAAGCTGGGAGTAGAGGTCTCCCGGGTAACCCCGGTTTGCCGGCACCCGCTCCATGGCGATGGAAACTTCCTTCATGGCATCGGCGAAGGCGGTCATGTCCGTCAACAGGACCAGGACGCGCTTGCCTTCCTCAACCGCGAATTTTTCTGCAACAGCCAGGGCCATGTCCGGCACCTGCAGACGCTCCACGACAGGATCGGACGCCTGGTTGATGAACATCACCGTGCGTGGAAAGACGCCAGCGTCCTCGAACTGCTTCCTGAAGAAGGCGTAGTCGTCGAAAATCAGCCCAAGACCGCCGAAGACGACAATGTCGGCATCCGCCTGAATTCCTATCCGCGCCAGGAACGGGTTGTAAGGCTCACCGGAGACCGAAAAGATCGGGATCTTCTGGCTCTCGACAAGGCAATTGAAGATATCGATCATCGGCACGTCCGTACGGATCATACGCGATGCAAGAACACGCTTCATCGGATTGGCCGACGGACCGCCAATCGGCACGGTGGGGTCGCTTGACAAATCCGGCCCCTGATCGATCGGATGGCCCGCACCGTCAAACACGCGGCCCAGAATGTTATCGGAATAGGTGACTTTTGCCGCTTCGCCGAGAAACCGGACGGACGCGTTGTTGGCAAGACCCTTGGTGCCGGAATTGACCTGAAGCGACACCATGTCGGCGTCGATGTTGATCACCTGGGCAAGCGACGAAGTCCCGTCGCCTGTTTCCACCAGGGCGAGATCCCCAAGACAAGGCCGCCCCTCCGACTCGCTGTTGGATGAGGAAACCTGTATCCGAATGATGTCGCCTACAATATCGACAATGCGGGTGTGAGAGACGAGCATTGTTACTCCCCGAATGCGAAAGGCATCTGGACTTAATTATTCATGGCGGATGTCTGCAGACGGATCCGACGACACCCAGTAACAACATCTTAGGCACCATTCCCGCTCCGATACAACCGAACGGTAGCGAAACAACGCGGCTTCGATATCAACTGGAACGAAGTTAAGTGACAAAGGACAACACGCGTATGACCTGGATCATTTCCGCGCCGGTTTTTGTGCGCTGCCAGTCTCTTTTCCGGCGCTGCCTCTGGCAGCCTATCGGCATGAAACAACGATAGACAAAAGCCGCAGCGCGGGCCATCGCGACCGACATTCGCAGGTCTTTGCCTGGCCTTGCCTTAGCCAGTAAATAAGGTGAAGACCGATTTGGTCGCAGAAAAATGGATGTATTCAAGCGCTTCTCACCGCTTCACTCGTCAATTTTCCAGAAACAAATACAACCTGACCCACAATTATTGGTTATTGCTTCCCATACGTAATTTATGAACTGAATCAATGCATTCATTAAATTTCAAAATGCATAAATCTGGGCACGCTGGCCATTTTTCTATTTCTTTTTTTGTTAAATTAATGTTCTGTTAACTTGCTGCTAAAGAAAAAAATGAGTTTTGCTCGAATTCGGATGTTTTCGGAATTCTTGCTATTACTGCGTGTGTGGAGAGCAAATTGACGGACCAAGCAAACGACCAAAGTCTGAAACTTACCCCGCCACCAAGCTCGACAGAACGCAAGTTTACAAGTCCGCACCGCGGCCGGAGCGGCCAGTCATCCAATGGTCACGAAGACAACAAAGCGGTCGTGCGCAGCGACCTCGGCACGATCCTGCTGCACTGGACCCTCGTCATTGCCATCGTCACCAGCCTCGTGACCGGACTGCGCCTGTCTGCGGATGCCGAAGGCGCCTGGTTCTCGAAACTTTTCGAACCGATCCTGCCTCAAGGCGAGATCTGGACGTGGCACTATCTCTCCGCTGTCTTCGTTCTGGCGCTGATTTTCGCTTACGCGGCCTACATGTCCGCAGCACGGCTGAAGCGGCGGATCTCATCCAAGAAGATCGTCGTCCTGTCCCTTCCCGCAAGCAACAAGCTGCGCATCGCCGCGGTGAACGTGATCGCCTACTGGCTGCTTTTCGGCGCCATTCTCACGCTGACCGCAACAGGCGTCCTTCTCTATCTCGGACATGGCGGCCTTTGGGTGACTGTGCACTACGTTTCGGCACTGACCGTCATGGGCTACATCGTGGTGCATGTCGTCCTGCACTATTTTTACGGCGGCGTCGCCCAGTTGCTGCGCCTGTTCAGACCTCAACCGCTGAGATACTTCGCCGGCATGGGCCGTTACCCGCTGCTGAAGTCGCTGGCGCTCGGGGCTGTGGTGATCGCAGGCGCCGTAGCACTCGACCTCGGCACCCGCGGGGATCTTTACGTCTCACAGGCATCGGCGCTGCCGAAGCTTGACGGTGTTCTCGACGACGCCGCGTGGCAAGACGCACGTCCGGTATTCGTGCGCACCCACCAGGGTGCAGGACTGGAAGGAACGGGCGAATCCACAGTCGAGGTGCGCGCGGCGCAGGTCGGCGACAAGATTGCCTTTGCATTCCGCTGGGAGGATGCAAACCGCTCCTTGAAAAGACATCCGCTCATCAAGACCGAAGACGGCTGGCGCATGCTCAACAACCGGGCCGACATCTCCGACGAAACGGCCTATTACGAGGACAAATTCTCGGTCGCTTTCTCAAAAACGGATGCGTTTGGCGGCGGCGATTCCACTCACATGGGCCCCAAGCCTCTGGGCGACAAACCGGCTTCCCTGCACAAGCGGGGCCTGCATTACACGACGGACGGCAGCCTCATCGACGTCTGGCAGTGGAAGGCGTCGCGCGGCGGCATGCTGGGCAAGGTGGACGACATGTGGTTCGGCACGCCACTTGAACCGAGCGAGGCCCAGGTCGCCGGCAAGAAGCGCTACAGCGCCGGATATGGAGCAGACGAGGGAAAGTCCTTCTACGTCTACAACTACAAGAAACAGTCCGGCTCCGACTATCAGGGCACGGTGGACGTCCTGCGCCTTCCCGTCGACTTCAAGAAGACAGCTGCTCTGATGGGCCACCTCGACATGGAGATCGAAGCAACGGATGACGAGGGCTCTCAGTGGTGGATGTTCGACAACGAGAGCGTTCCTTATTCAGAGGAAAAAGACGCCGAGATCCCGGTCGACACCGTCATTCCAGGCGTTCTGATCACGGGTGAATATCTCGGCAGCCGCGCCGACCTCGACGGTGGCGCCAAATGGCAGGACGGCTACTGGACGCTGGAAGTGATCCGGGACATGGACACGGGCAACCACCAGGACCTGCCCATGGAAGACGGCCTGTTTGTCTGGCTCTCGGTCTTCGACCACAACCAGACCCGGCACACCCGCCATTCGCGGCCGGTTCGCCTGACATTCAACTGACAAAGCAACGCATCAGCACGGACACCCCTCATGTCGAAAAGCACCTGCACCGTTACCATCAACGGAAAGAAGATAAAGGCGAATGTCGGTGATACCCTGATTGACGCAGGCCTTGGCGGGCGTCTGGTTCTGCCGCATGACTGTTGTTCGGGCCAATGCGAAACCTGCCGCGTGCGCGTGCTGAACGGTAATGTCGATGCCTTCGGCACGGAAGAAAAGAGCACGGTCCTCGGCTGTCTCGCGGTTCTGGAAGGCGATGCGGAGATCTCGTATGACCCCGTGCCGATCGTCAAGACCGTCAAAGGCACGGTAGCGAATATCCGGAAAATCAAGGACGACTATCTCGAGGTCCGGGTCAAGACGGTCAAGCCCGTGACCTGGTTGCCGGGCCAATACCTGCGGGCGACGTTTTCCGGCTACCCGGCGCGGGACTACAGCCCGACCACTCCGCTCAATCTCGATGCGGAAGAAGACGTCATCGTCTTTCACATCAAGGTCTATCCCAACAGCATCGTCTCCTCGAAGCTCGGTACGGAGATTGCGCCCGGACACAAGGTCAAGCTGCGTGGCCCCTTCGGCAACGGTTTTCTGCGGCGGCAGCCTGAGCCGATCGTTCTCACGTCGACAGGAACAGGGTTTGCCCCCATCTGGTCGATTGCCGTGGCAGCCATTCTGGGCCAGCCCGACAGGGATATCAGGCTGATCGTCGGTTCCAGGACGCGGGACGGTCTTTACATGCGAGACGCCATCCGCTGGCTTCGCAACCAGGGCATTTCCGTGACGCTGACGGCGAGCGACGGCGACGGTGACACTGTCATGGCCTCCAGACCCTACGAACTTCTTGGAGAACTGACGGCTGATCACGTGATCTATTCCGCAGGCGCGCCCTCACATGTCGAGGCAACTCGGGATGTCGCCCGCGACGCAGGCGCAACCTTCTATGCGGACCCGTTCTTCGTGGCCGAGGAAAGCAGCAATCTCAAATTGCTGGCGTCGTCCCTGCTGCGCAAGGCCAAGATGCCATTTGCCGCTGCTGCAGCCGGATGATCAGGGAGCCCGGATCCGCACACAAGCGCAGCCGCGCCTGATCGTCCGTTCCGGCTTGCGCGGACCTATTGCGCGGCTGTGGAGATAACGTCCCGGCATTCGAACAGTAGTTCTTCCAGGTCCGATACGGGCATCGGATGACCAAGGAAATATCCCTGTGCGTCCGTGCAGCCGATGTCCTTCAGCATTTCAAGCAAGAGCTCGGTTTCAACGCCTTCCGCCGTTGTCGTCATGTCGAGGTTTTTCGCCAGGTCTATGACCGCCTTGACGATTGAAACGGATTCGTCCGAGTACGCCATGGACCTGACGAAGGACTGGT
The DNA here is from genome assembly GCF_030733265.1 of Roseibium sp. MMSF_3412. GTDB lineage: Bacteria > Pseudomonadota > Alphaproteobacteria > Rhizobiales > Stappiaceae > Roseibium. The sequence continues at coordinate 388,456 of NZ_JASHJI010000004.1, forward strand.
CGATCTTGATCTTGTCGAACGGGAATCTCCGCAGGTAGCTCAGCGACGAATAGCCGGTTCCGAAATCGTCCATCGAGATCTTCACACCAAGCAGTTTCGCCTGGTGCAAGGCATCGAGAATTTCCTCGGATTCAATCAGGAGAACGCTTTCCGTGACTTCCAGTTCAAGTCGGTCCGCCCTCAGGTCGGACTTCGTGAGCGCACTGATCAGGACCGGGCCGAAGGAATGACCCCTCAACTGGCGCGGCGACAGATTGACCGCAACCCGCAGGTGATCGGGCCACAGCGCTGCCTGCCGGCAGGCCTCGTTCAGAACCCATTCGCCAAGGGGAACGATCAGCCCGGTATCTTCGGCCAGAGGAATGAACTCCATCGGCGGAACCATTCCGCGTTCCGGATGACGCCAGCGCACCAGTGCCTCGAAACCGGTGACCGTGTGATTTGCCAACGAATATTGCGGCTGGAAGTAGAGCTCGAGCTGTCCGTTCGAAATTGCGTGCCGCAGATCCGTGATCAGCTCTCTTCGTTCGTTGACCGCGGTCCCCATTTCCGCTTCGAAGAAGCGGTGCGTGTTCCGTCCGTCCTCTTTTGCCTGGTAAAGAGCAAGGTCTGCCTGCTTGAAGAGTTCATCGGCGGGGACCGCTGCCCCCTGTGAAACGGAAATGCCGACACTGACCCCGATGACGATTTCATGATCGGCAACCTGGAACGGCTTGGACAGTTCCCAGATGACCGATTGGGCCAATTCGTCGATCGCATAGAGGTCGGCGGGAAGGTTCGTCAGAATTGCAAACTCGTCGCCGCCGAGCCGCACAACGAGTTCGCGTTCGCTGATCAGTTCCCGCAGACGTTCGGCCACCTGGCGAAGCAATTCGTCACCGATCGGATGGCCGAGGGAATCGTTGACCGTCTTGAATTCATCAAGGTCCAGACACAGGATGCCGAACTCGCCGCCTTGAACCTGCTGACGATTGAGCAGCGCTTCCAGCTGATCCTTGAACTCTATCCTGTTCGGCAACTGGGTGAGCATGTCATGGCGTGCGAGGAAGGCTAGGCGGTCACGCGCTTCCTGGCGTTCGGTAATGTCCTCGGAGATCGCGACCCAGCCGCCGTCGCACAACGGCTGCCGCGTCGTGAGAACGATCCGCCCAGAACGGATCTTGACCATTTCCGTGCTTTGCGTCGCGCCTTTCGAACGAACAAGGGAAAAACTGAGCGTTGAAGGTACGGGTGCCTCCGTCTCGACCAGTTCCACATCGAGCACGTCCGCAATTTCAGCGGACGTCATTCCCGGTCTGACAGTATCCGCGTCCAGTTCAAACAATTCCGCGTAGCGTTGGTTGGAAACGATCAGTTTCCCCTTGGAATCGAACATGCACAGGCCGTGAGACATATTGTTCAGTGCCGCATCGAACAAGACGTTCTGCTCTCTCAGCTTGGCTTCCTGCGATCTCAGGATGGAATTCTTCTCGTGCACCCGGACCCGCAAGGCGTCCCGTTCCTTCACGGACCTCTGCAACGAGACAACCGATCTCGCAATGTCTCCGACTTCGTCAAGCCGTTCGGTTCCGACCACCTGGTTCTCAAAGTCTCCCGCCGCGATACCGGACAGGACACGGGTGATCTTGGTCAAGGGCCAGGTGATCTGCCGGGACAAGAGGAAAGCGACCGCGGCAAAGGCGACGAGGGCCAGGAGGCCAAACAGGAACAGGCGCTTGAGAAGCTTGGCTTCTTCTTCCGTGCCGATCCTGGTGAGTTCGTTCTGCGTTTCGGTCAACTGCTCGATCGGCAGCAACGCGCAGATCGAGATCGGACTGATGGGTATGCCGCACTTGATGACATTGCTGCCATTCGACGTGATGTTGAGATTGTCAGGCGATCGCTCTATGTCGCTGATCCTGCCGTCGAAGCTCGCTCTGGAGATGATCTCGCCATCATGGACGACGGCCAGGCCGAATGCGTTGATATCGGTCAGGTTGGTCAGCATGGGCTCTGTTTCACGCAGCCAGCGCTGTGCGAGAAGACCGCCAATGACGTATCCGAACTCGTCGTAAACAGGTACGAAGATCACTTGCGATACGGCGTTCACGTTTCTGCCGGGGACAAAAACCTGCGACTCGTCCTTCGGCAGAACACCGGAATATGTGATCGAGTCACCCGGCATGCTTTCGTTAAGCGAGCGCTCGATTTCGCTGAAGAAGGTCAGTGACGGCAGTTTCGATCCGAGTGAAACCAGATCGCTTTCGTAGGACGATGCCCCGATGACACGCGCCTTTTCGTCAAGAACGACGATACCGTCAATGTCGTCGAGTTCGGCAATCGGACCCAGCAATTCCGACATGGCGACATTGTTGCGCGATTCGATCGCCTTGCCGATATTGGGATCGGCCGCAATAGCGCTGACCCTGCGCACCCTGTCCTCAAACAGAAACTCCAGCCGTTTTCCCGCCAGCTTGACGTCGGCCGTCAGCATTTCCAGCAGGCGGGATTGTGACAGCTTCAACAATTCTCCCTGTTGCCGGGTCATGCTGTCCTCAAGCTGATAGGCCACCAGGCCGATCAGACCGGCAAAGGCACACAGCGCTGTGAACACAGCGCCGTATGTGAAATGCCAGAACAGTGAGGAGTGCCGTATCATGTTCGCTTAGCGCATCAATTGGTTACAGGAACGCCGCCGTAGTTCTTTATCAATGCATGTGCCTTTTCCGACCGGCTGAAGTCGACAAAGGCTTCCATTTCGTCATCCATAGTCCCGTCCTTGTAGATCAGGGCCAGCGTCACAGCGCTTGGATAGCTGTCATCGGTTGGATGGTGGCCGTCGACCTTGAGAACCGAAAGACCGGATTCCAACGGCCGCGAGTACGGTCCGAACGCGATCGCACCTTCCACGTTCATCGCGGTGTTGATCGCGTCCTGCGTTGTCACCGCCGTCTTTGAACGGGCCGAAAACTTCAGATCCTTCCAGCCGGGCATCGACCCGCGCAGCACCTGAAGCGTGCTGTCGGCATCTTCGCGCCTGACGAGCTTGACGCGCAGATCAGCGCCGCCAAGTTCCGACCAGTTCGTAATCTCACCCGAATAGAGTTTCACCAGATCCGCGCTCGAAAGCGCAGAGACTCCCGAGGACGGGTGCGTGAAGACGGCACTCGGGATTTTCGCGATCGGTATGTAGATCAGGCCGGAGCCGACTTCGCTTTCCTTCAAAGGCCTTGCAACGCGTCCGAGCCGCTCCGCCCCGGAACTGACCGCGGCGATACCGCCGCCGGATCCGATACTCGGCGGAATGGAGAGTTCGATTTCCGGATGCTGCCCCGCGAAACCCTCGCCGATCTCACGCAGCATTTCCAGTCCATCACCCGTGCCGACAACATTCAGGCCAGCATCCGCCGCGGCACCACCGGTGTGGAAAAACATCATGCCCAGCGACACTGCCAAGCCAAAAACTGATCTTCTCATTCAGGCCACCCACATTAATTTTGGCAATCAAGATGCGCTCGCCAAGTTAATTAAGAGCTAAAGTACCGATAATTTTTACAATTGGCATGTTGTCAGATTTAATGAATGCAATAAATACGAAGGCCAATACAACTTGAATACAACTTTACAATGTGAACTATTTTACCTTGGGTAATATTTTCCTAGTCACCTTTGCAATCTGCAATCAAGGACAATTTGGAAAGATTCCAGACAAAGCCGGCGCGCCACAGTTTTCGTCTGAAACCGCAAATACAACCGGCGATGAAACCTACCGGAAATGCGGGAAAATCGCAGAACGGGCCGAAATCCGGGCTGAAGGAACCGTTGAGAGACTGCTTCAACAACCTGTGGTGATCATTCAGGCGAACCGGCCGGCACCTCTGTCGGCGGTGCCGTGCTCTCGCGGACGACAAGGTCAACACCGACCACGACCGGCTTCAGTCGGTCGGCGCGTGCCGTTGTCTTCGGATCAATGCATTCCAGCAGCAGTGAGGCCGCCTTTGTGCCCAGTGCCCGCCGATCCTGACGGATCGTGGTCAGGGCCGGAACGTAAAAGTCGGACAGTTCGATATCGTCGAAACCAACGACCGACATATCTTCAGGGACGTTCAATCCGCGCGCTTCGAGGGTCGACATGAGGCCGAATGCCACCTGGTCGGACGCACAGAACACAGCGGTCGGCCGTTCAGCGAGATCCAGAATTTTCAGCGCGGCGCTGCGACCCGATTCAAGCGAAAAATCTCCACGCACGATCCATTCGTCGCGGACCGGGAGTTCAAGGCGGGCACGCTCCTCCAGCATGCCCTGCCGCCGCGCATGGGTCAGGACATTGTCACCCGGCCCGGTCACATGCGCGATCTTCCGGTGTCCGAGTTCATAAAGGTGCCGAACCGCCAGGCGCGCGCCTTCGATATTGTCGCTTCTTACCGACGGCAGACCCGCACTGTGAACCCATTCGCAGGCAAACACGATCTTGTCGGCAACACCGTTTGTTCGGAATTGCTCAAGTTCCGAGTCAGGCAGCGACCCGTCCAGACAGATGACACCATCGATCTGCGAATTCAAAAAATGGTCCACCAGGAATTCACCCGCCGTGACGAGGTTCTGGGTATCTGCAATCAGGACGGACATGTCGTTTTCGCCGAGCCGCTGGTTGATGCCGGCCAGGATCTGCGAAAAAAACGGATTGCCAAGATTTGGAACAAGAACAAGGATCGCGCCCGCCTGGCGCGTCCTGAGCGTGCGCGCAGCCTTGTTCACGCGATAGCCCGTTGCACGGATGGCCGCGAAGACGCTATCACGTGTGGCCTCGGTCAGGAGTTCCGGATTGCTCAACGCACGGCTCACGGTCGCGGTCGACACGCCCGCGACCCCGGCAACGTCGCGAATACGGACGTTTTTCTGCAGAACCGACTTGCCCGGACCGTTTGTTTTGTCTTTGCGCACATTCCGGGTTGACATCAGACCGTTTCCCTAGAATTATAAATGTAATCGATTACATGAGAATGATACACCAAAATGTAATCGATTACAAAATGAGGCGGAAGCCACATTCAGAGATCAATCGAACAATTTCCGGTTCGGTGGGAGGAGAACATGAAAGCACTACGCGTAATCTTTGCCGCATCCACGGCCCTTTGTGCGGCCACTGCCGCTCACGCGACAGATCTTGAAGTCACGCATTGGTGGACATCCGGCGGCGAGGCTGCTGCCGTTGCCGAGTTTGCCAAGGCATTCGATGCGACCGGCAACAAATGGGTTGACGGTGCAATCGCCGGTTCGGGCGGCACCGCCCGGCCGATCATGATCAGCCGTATCACAGGCGGCGACCCGATGGGGGCAACCCAGTTCAACCATGGCCGCCAGGCGGAAGAACTGGTCGAAGCCGGTCTGATGCGCGACTTGAGCGACATTGCCTCGGAAGGCAACTGGGCCGAGATTGTCCGCCCTTCCAGCCTGCTGGACAGCTGCACGCTCGACGGCAAGATCTATTGCGTTCCGGTCAATATCCACTCCCAGCAGTGGCTCTGGCTGAACAATTCCGTGTTTGAAAACGCCGGACTTGCTGTCCCGACAAACTGGGACGAATACGTCGCGGCCGCGCCGAAACTCGAGGAAGCCGGTATCGTGCCGCTGGCGATGGGACAACAGCCCTGGCAGACAACGCTGGCATTCCAGGTTCTCCTCGTCGCTCTCGCCGGCCCCGAGGCCTACACAGCCGTGTTCGGAGGCAAAGACGCAGACCTCGCCGGCGGTCCGGAGATGGCAAAAGTGTTCGCAGCGGCTGACAAGGCCCGCGACATGGCGAAAAACTCCAATGTCCAGAACTGGAATGATGCCACCAACATGGTCATCACCGGCAAGGCCGCCGGTCAGATCATGGGCGACTGGGCTCAGGGCGAGTTTGCCGTCGCCGAGCAGGTGGCCGGCAAGGACTACACCTGTCTGCCGGGCCTCGGTGTCAACGAAGTCATCATGACTGGCGGGGATGCGTTCTATTTCCCCAAGGTCGACGATGCCGACGTAACGGCAGCGCAGGGTGAACTTGCCAAGGTGATGATCTCTCCCGAAACGCAGGTTGCGTTCAACCTGAAAAAGGGATCGCTGCCGGTGCGCGGCGATGTGGACCTCAATGCGGCCAATGACTGCATGCGCAAGGGTCTCGACATCCTGGCCGGCGGCAACATCATCCAGGCACCGGACCAGCTGCTTTCGGCAGACAGTCTGACCCAGGTCAACGACCTGTTCGTCGAGTTCTTCAACAATCCGGGCATGTCGGCTGAGGACGCGCAGAAACAGTTCGCGTCCATCATCAGCAGCGCCGACTGATCCGGCAGGCCTCCGCCACCCGGACAGTCGTCGTCAACGCTCGACCGGGCGGCGTCCTCCAGCCCTGCGCGCAGACTTGCGCGCAGGGACTCCCTGGTGCGCGCCGGATGATCTCTTCGACAAGGACACAACGCCATGGCTGCAGCAACCGGCCCGACAAGATGGCACAAGAACCTGAGTGCCAAAGTGGCCGCGATCCCGATGATAACAACCGCGCTCGTTGTCTTCATCGGGGGAACCGCCTGGACGGTTCTCTACTCTTTCACCAGCTCGAAACTTCTGCCGAAGGAGAAATTCGTCGGCTTCGCCCAATACGAACGCTTGTGGAATAGCAGCAAGTGGCTGATCTCCATCGAGAATCTTGCGATCTATGGTGCGTTTTCGCTGGTGTTCTCGCTATTGATCGGTTTTGTCCTGGCGGCGCTTCTGGACCAGAAGATCCGCTTCGAAGACACGTTCCGCACGATCCTGCTCTATCCGTTCGCGCTCAGCTTCATCGTTACCGGGCTGGCCTGGCAATGGATCCTCAATCCGGACTTCGGCGTACAGCAAGTGGTGCGCAATCTCGGCTGGGACTCCTTTTCCTTCGATCCGCTCTACGATCCGGAGATTGTCATCTACGGCATTCTCATTGCCGGCCTGTGGCAGGGAACGGGCCTGATCATGTGCCTCATGCTGGCCGGCCTGCGCGGAATTGACGAGGACATCTGGAAGGCGGCCAAGATCGACGGCATCCCGATGTGGAAGACCTATGTCTTCATCGTCATTCCGATGATGCGCGGCATCTTCATCACGGCCATCGTGCTGATCGCATCGGGCATCATCAAGGTCTACGATCTCGTCGTCGCCCAGACCGGGGGCGGTCCGGGGATCGCTTCCGAAGTCCCCGCGAAATATGTCTATGACGCCATGTTCCTGTCGCAGAACCTCGGGCAGGGCTTTGCCGCATCTACGATGATGCTGCTCTCCGTGATCATTATCGTCGTGCCTTGGGCCTATCTCGAATTCGGAGGGAAACGCCGTGGGTAACGTCACCAGAACCGCCGCCGAAATCCAGCTCGCATCCGCTCGGCCGGAGATGACCGGACCGCGCGGACGCAAACCGCGCAAGGCTCTGTCCCGCCGCAACATCATGATCTACGGCACGCTGATCATCGTGTCGCTCTACTACCTGCTGCCGCTTTACGTGATGATCGTCACGTCGCTGAAAGGCATGCCGGAAATCCGTCTTGGGAACATTTTCTCACCCCCCGTGGAAATCACGTTCCAGCCCTGGGTGAAGGCGTGGGCCGAAGCCTGCACGGGTCTCAATTGCGACGGGCTGTCCCGCGGGTTCTTCAATTCCGTCAGGATCCTGATCCCCTCCGTCCTCCTGTCCATCGCGATCGCATCCGTCAACGGCTATGCGCTTGCGAACTGGCGCTTCAAGGGCTCGGAAACCTTCTTTACAATCCTGATTGTGGGTGCCTTCATTCCCTATCAGGTGATGATCTATCCGATCGTGATCATGCTGCGTGAAATCGGTCTCTACGGCAGCCTGACGGGCCTCGTGATCGTGCACACGATTTTCGGCATGCCGATCCTCACGCTCCTGTTCCGGAACTACTTCGCGTCGGTGCCGCAGGAACTTTTCAAGGCGGCCCGCGTCGACGGTGCCGGTTTCTGGGGCATCTATTTCCGGATCATGGTGCCCATGAGCCTGCCGATCTTCGTCGTCGCAATGATCCTGCAGGTGACCGGCATCTGGAACGACTTCCTGTTCGGTGTCATCTACACCAAGCCGGATCTCTATCCGATGACGGTTCAGCTCAACAACATCGTCAACTCCACGCAGGGCGTGAAGGAATACAACGTCAACATGGCGGCGACGATCCTGACCGGACTTGTTCCGCTCACCATCTATTTCATCTCCGGCAAACTCTTTGTCCGCGGCATTGCCGCTGGCGCCGTGAAAGGCTGAAGAGGCGTTCCATGGAAAACAATCTCAGCATCTCCATCAAGAACCTGGCGCTCAGCTTCGGCGCCCTGGACGTTCTGAAGGATCTCAATCTCGATGTCGGGCGCGGCGAGTTCCTCGTGCTGCTCGGGTCTTCGGGCTGCGGCAAGTCCACCTTGCTCAACTGCATCGCCGGGCTTCTGGATGTTTCGGACGGCCAGATCTTCATTGGCGGCCGCAATGTCACCTGGGAAGAGCCGTCGCAACGGGGCATCGGCATGGTGTTCCAGAGCTATGCGCTTTACCCGCAGATGACCGTTGCCGGCAATCTCAGCTTCGGCCTCAAGAATGCAGGCCTGCCCAAGGCGGAGATCGAGGAACGGGTGAACCGCGCCGCGAAGATCCTCCAGATCGAACCGTTGCTGAAGCGCAAGCCTGCCGCTCTTTCCGGCGGACAGCGGCAGCGTGCGGCGATCGGCCGGGCGCTGGTGCGCGATGCCGATGTGTTCCTGTTCGACGAACCGCTTTCCAATCTCGATGCAAAGCTGCGGGCCGACCTCAGGGTCGAGATCAAGCAGCTCCATCAGAAGCTGAGCAACACGATGATCTACGTCACCCACGACCAGATCGAAGCCATGACGCTCGCCGACCGCATCGCGATCATGCGCGGCGGCCAGATCCTTCAGCTGGCAACGCCGAACGAGATTTATAACCGGCCGGCGAACAAATATGTCGCCGAGTTCATCGGTTCCCCCACCATGAACTTCTTCGATGGCGAGATCATCGCCGGAGACGGGCTGCGCTTTTCCTCAGGCGATCAGGCGTTTCCGCTTGAAGGCTACAGCTTTCAGGATGCGACCCCGGTCCAGGGACCCGCATGGTTCGGGATCCGTCCGGAACACATGAGCACCGGCCAGGAAGCGGAAACATCCAAAATCCGCCTGGACGGACGGATCGAACTGGTCGAACCGCTCGGATCGGACACGCTGGCGCGGGTTTCGGCCGACGGCCGCTCGCTCTGGGTTCGCATGGACGGACAGGCAAGCGTGCGCGACGGCGACAGCATTGCGATCGGCTTTGACCCCGAACGCGCCAATCTCTTCGACAAGACATCCGAAAACAGACTTTAAAAAAAACTCTCCAACCTTCAGGACACCCGTCATGGACGTTTCTTTTCAACTCTACTCCGCACGCAACTTCACGCCGTGGGACAAGGTGCTCGAAAATCTTTCCGGCCTCGGCTACACGCAAGTGGAAGGCTTCGGCGGCAATTATGAAGATGCTGCCGCGTTCAAGGACCTGCTCGACAAGAACGGACTGGCAATGCCGTCCGGGCATTTCTTCCCGCTGGAGCAGTTTACCGACGATCTCGGCCGCGTCATTGAAACGGCGAAGACACTCGGCATGGAGCGCTTGTTCTGTCCGGCGCTTCCGCCGGAGCAGCGTGTCACAAATGCGGACGCGTGGGTCAGCGTCGGTCAGAACCTGGAGACTATCGGCAAGAAACTGCGCGATGCCGGGCTTCGCTTCGGCTGGCACAACCACGATTTCGAATTTATTGCCTGCACCGACGGGCGGCTACCGATGGACATCCTGCTCGAAAGCGCACCATCGATCGAATGGGAAGCCGATATTGCCTGGATCGTCCGCGGCGGCCAGGACCCGCTCACCTGGATCGACCGATATGCGGACCGCATCACGACCGCCCATGTCAAGGACATTGCACCGGAAGGCGCATGCACCGACGAGGACGGCTGGGCCGATGTCGGCCATGGCGTCATGGACTGGCCGGGCCTCACGGCTGCCCTGCGCAAAGCCGGCGTCGACCTTTTCGTGATGGAACACGACAACCCGTCCGACGTCGAGCGTTTCGCAAGCCGTTCGATCGAAGCATTCCGGAAATTCTAAGGATCAGACATGACAGACAAGCTTGGTATCGGCATCCTGGGATGCGGAAACATCTCCGCTGCCTATATGCGTCTGGCCCCCCTCTTCAAGGGGATCGAAATACGTGCCTGTGCCGACCTCAGCGAGGACGCGGCAAAGGCGCGCGCAGAAGAGTTCAACCTCAGGGCTGAAACCGTGGACGGTCTCCTGTCAGCCAGCGACATCGACATCATCGTCAACCTGACCGTGCCTGCCGCACATTACGAGGTCTCCGGCAACATTTTGAAGGCCGGGAAACACGTCTACTCGGAAAAACCGTTCGTATTGAGCGTCGACGAAGGTCAGACCCTTCAGAAGCTGGCCACGGAAAAAGGGCTGCGCGTGGGCTCCGCGCCCGACACTTTCCTGGGCGGCGCACACCAGCTGGCCAGGCATCTGGTTGACAGCGGTGCCGTTGGCGCCGTCACGTCGGGAACCTGCTTCGTGCAGAGCCCGGGCATGGAAATGTGGCATCCGAACCCGGACTTCTTCTTCAAGCCGGGTGGCGGTCCGATCCTGGATCTCGGCCCCTATTACATTTCAAACCTTGTTCAGCTGCTGGGTCCGGTGAAACGCGTCACGGCCATGAGTTCCTCCGGCTCGGAATACCGCACGATCACCTCTCAGCCGCGTCACGGCGAAAAGATCAAGGTCGAGACCCCGACGACAATCCACGCCGTCATGCAGTTCCAATCCGGAGCACAGGTGACCTATTGTGCCAGCTGGGATGTCTGGCAACACGGCCATTCCAACATGGAGCTCTACGGCCGCGACGGCACATTGCACGTTCCGGACCCGAACTTTTTCGGCGGGGAAATCCGCATGACCGCCAGGGACAGTTTCGTGACGGTGTCCGAAGACTGGAAACATCCGTTCTCCGTCGCCAATGACGGATCGCACGCCAACTACCGGGCAGCGGGTCTTGCGGACATGGCGCTTGCCATTCTTCAGAACCGGCCACACCGGTGTTCGCTGGAGTTTTCGCTGCATGTCGTGGATGTGATGACATCTATTCTCGCTTCCGGCGCGACAGGTGAGTACAAGGATATTCTCACCACATGCGACCGGCCCGAGGCTCTTGGACCCAAGGCGGCGCAAGATCTCTTGGCGTAATAGGAACCTTCATGACCTGGCAAGCATCGCAAGCACGTTATGACACCATGGAATACCGCCGCTGCGGGAGATCCGGCCTGAAACTGCCGGTGATCTCGCTCGGACTCTGGCACAATTTCGGAGGCGACACGGCCCATACAAGGAAACGCGACATTGCGCGCACCGCCTTCGATCAGGGCATCACACACTTTGACCTTGCCAACAATTACGGCCCGCCACCGGGGTCGGCGGAAGAAGCCTTCGGCGATATCCTGAAAACGGACTTCGCGCCTTATCGCGACGAACTGATCATCTCGTCCAAGGCTGGCTACGGAATGTGGCCGGGTCCCTATGGGGAATGGGGCAGCCGGAAATACCTGATCGCCTCCTGCGATCAATCCCTGAAGCGGATGGGGCTCGACTATGTCGACATCTTCTATTCGCACCGCTTCGATCCGGACACGCCGCTGGAAGAGACCATGATGGCGCTTGACCACATCGTCCGGTCCGGGCGGGCGCTCTATGTCGGCATCTCGTCCTACAACTCCAAACGGACCCGGGAAGCGGCCGCGATCCTGAAGGATCTCGGCACACCTTGCCTGATCCATCAGCCAAGCTACTCGATGATCAACCGTTGGGTCGAAGAGGACGGTCTTCTCGACACGCTAGACGATCTCGGTATCGGCTCCATCGCGTTCACGCCGCTGGCGCAGGGCATGCTGACGAACAAGTATCTCAAGGGCATTCCGGAAGGCAGCAGGGCAACACAGGGCAAGTCGCTCCGGAACGAGTTTCTGAGCGAGGAAACGCTCACCGCGATCCGTGCGCTCAACGCGATTGCAGAACGGCGCGGGCAGACACTCGCCCAGATGGCGCTCGCGTGGGTCCTGCGCAACGGGCGCGTCACCACGGCCCTTATCGGTGCAAGCCGTCCCGAACAGGTGGTCGACTGTGCGGCGGTGGTCAACAACATGGCATTCACCGAAGCAGAGTTACAGGAGATCGAAGAGACGACTGTCGACGCGAATGTCAATCTTTGGGCGGCCTCCTCCGAGCGTCCGGGACCGTCGCGCAAATGATTACGAATCCGATCCTGCCAGGGTTCAATCCGGACCCTTCGATCTGCCGCGTGGGCAATGACTATTTCATCGCCACCTCGACATTCGAATGGTATCCGGGCGTCCAGATCCACAAGTCGAAGGATCTGGTGAACTGGAAACTGGCAGGCCGGCCTTTGAACCGGGCAAAGCAGCTCGACATGCGCGGCAACCCGGACAGCGGCGGTATCTGGGCACCCTGCCTGAGTCATGCGGACGGATGGTTCTGGCTGGTCTATACCGATGTCAAACGGCTGGATGGCAATTTCAAGGATGCGCACAACTATGTCGTGACATCCGCGTCCATCGACGGGCCCTGGAGCGATCCGATCTATCTGTCCTCGCACGGGTTCGACCCGTCCCTGTTTCACGATGACGATGGCCGGAGGTGGTACCTGGTCCTCCAGTGGAACCACATCTCCAGTTCGGTCGGGGGCAAGCCGAAATCCTCCGCCTTTGACGGTATCCTGCTGCAGGAATGGTCCGAAAAAGACGGGCTGATCGGACAACCGAAAAAGATCTTCTCCGGCAGCTCTCTCGGTCTGACGGAAGGGCCGCACCTCTTCAAGCGCAATGGCTGGTATTATCTCACCGTTGCAGAAGGCGGCACCGGATACAATCACGCGGTCACCATGGCAAGGTCCCGCACGATCGATGGCCCTTACGAGCTGCATCCCGACACGCATGTGATCACCGCAAAGGATGCCCCGGACTGGCCGCTGCAACGAGCCGGACACGGCCAGATCGTCGAGACGCCCGATGGCCAGACCTATCACACACATCTTTGCTCGCGTCCCTTGCCCGGACGCTTCTCGCCCATGGGCCGCGAGACGGGATTGCAAAAATGTGTCTGGAAGGACGACTGGTTATTCCTTGCAGATGACGGCCCGCTGCCTCAGGTCGAGGTCACCGGTCCCGGCAACGCGACGCTGCGGCCGCCCCAGAAACTGGAACGGGTTTTCAACGGCACCATCCTGCCGGAGGAATTCCAGTGGCTCAGGACACCCTACCCCGAGCGCTTGTTCTCGCTGACCGGAACGACCCTGCGTCTCATCGGGCGGGAAAGCATCGGCAGCTGGAATGAGCAGGCACTTGTTGCGCGAAGACAGGAACACCACCGCTACCGTGCGGAGACCACGCTGACATCATTCGAACCGGACACCTATCAGCAGGCCGCCGGACTGACGACCTATTACAACAGGCACAAGTTTCACCTGCTTGCCGTCAGCCGGAGCGAAGAACTGGGCCGCTGCCTGATGCTGATGTCCTGTCCCGGCGACTGGCCCGATGGACGCATGACCTTCCCGGCAGAGTTTGTCCCGATCGAAGATGGTCCCGTTGATCTTGCCGTTGATATCGATGGCGCGCGTCAACAGTTCTACTGGCGCCAGGAGGGCGACTGGCGGCCCGCCGGTCCGGAGCTTGATGCGAGCATCATTTCGGACGAAGGTGGCCGTGGCGAACATGCATCCTTTACCGGCGCATTCGTGGGCATGCTCGCGTTTGACATTACCGGCGGAGGCAGGACGGCGGAATTCGAACGCTTCACATATGCACCTGAAGGAACCTGACAGCGAAGAAACGCTGCCTGTTCAAGACCAACTGGGAGGACAAGAATGGCAGGACTGATCAAGGGCCCCGCAATTTTCCTGGCGCAATTCGGCGGTGACGCAACGCCCTTCAACTCTCTGCCCGCCATTGCCAAATGGGCAGCGGACCTCGGGTACAAGGGTATCCAGATACCGACATTCGACAGCCGGCTTTTCGATCTCGACAGGGCGGCCGAAAGCCAGACCTATTGCGACGAAATCAAGGGTATCTGCGCCGACGCGGGCGTCGAGATCACCGAATTGTCGACCCACCTGCAGGGCCAGCTGGTCGCTGTTCATCCGGCCTACGACCTTGCTTTTGACGGCTTTGCCCCGGCGCATCTTCACGGCAATCCGGCGGGACGCCAGGCATGGGCGGTCGATCAGATGAAGAAGGCGGCGGTCGCCAGCCGCAGTCTGGGTCTCGACGCCTCCGTCAGCTTTACCGGCTCACTGGCGTTTCCTTACCTCTATCCCTGGCCGCAGCGCCCGGCCGGCCTGATCGAGGAAGCCTTTGCCGAGCTTGCGCGGCGCTGGAAACCGATCCTGGATGTCTACGAGGACAACGGTGTCGATGTCGGCTACGAGATCCATCCGGGCGAAGATGTTTTCGACGGGATCACGTTCGAGATGTTCCTGGAGGCGCTGAACGGTCACGCGCGCTGCCAGATCAATTACGATCCGTCCCACTTCCTGCTGCAACAGCTGGACTACCTGGCCTTCATCGACATCTATCACGAACGGATCTGCGCCTATCACGTGAAGGATGCCGAGTTCAATCCGGACGGGCGTCAGGGCGTTTATTCCGGATACCAGGGCTGGGTGAACCGCGCCGGACGTTTCCGCTCTCTTGGCGACGGCCAGGTGGACTTTTCGGGTATCTTCTCAAAGCTCGCCCAGTATGGTTATGACAGCTGGGCCGTTCTTGAATGGGAATGCTGCCTGAAGTCGCCCGAACAAGGCGCGGCCGAAGGTGCTCCCTTCATCGAGAGCCACATCATCGAGGTCACCGACAAGGCATTCGACGACTTTGCCGGGGGCAACACCGATCAGGAACAGATCCGCAAGATGCTCGGGCTCTGACCCACCTGAATCGACGGAAATCCGGCCGGAAACCCCTGCAGGGGCTCCGGCCTTTCCTTGCCTGGTACGGCTCCGGCTAGCGGCTTTCCTTGCGCCCGCCCGCAAAGGTGACGACGCCGACGATGATCAGCCCTGTGAGGATCAGCCGCAGGCCGGCGGCCGCGCCGAACGTGTTCAGCATCGCAACGAGCAGGAACAGGAACAGCGCCGATCCGAAAATCCCGGGGACGTTGGAATTGCCGCCGGCAATGGACGATCCGCCAATCACCACGACTGCGATCGAGGCAAGCAGGTATTCCTCGCCCATGTTGAGGGACGAGCCGCCGGAGAACCCGGCCAGGAAGACGCCGCACACGGCTGCAAGGACGGCGGACAGCGTATAGGTCAGATAGCGGATGCGTTCGATCGGAACACCGGCAAGCCGGGCGGCGCGGGTGTTCTGGCCAAAGGCTGTCACAGAGCGTCCGTAGACCGTCCGGTTCAAAAGCACGGCCATGACGATTGCAAAGGCGATCACGAGGAGCGAAAGAACGGGCACGCCCAGCATTTTTGCCGTCGATATCCATTCCAGTGCGGCGGGAGGCTTGATCTTGACGCCCCGTCCCAATGCGATCGCGCTCGACTGCACCAGGAAGCTCGATGACATGGTGGCAATGATCGGCGGGATTGTGAGAACCCGGATCAGACCGTAGTTGAAAAGGCCGACCAGAACGCCGACTCCGACGGCTGCCAGAATCCCGGGCAGGATCATCGCGTTGGTGCCGTCCATCACCATCATCGACACGACCGCCGACAAGGTGATCGTTGACGGGATAGAAAGGTCGACATTGCCGGGTCCGAGCGTGATCACGAACATCTGCCCGATACCGACCATCACGAAAAAGGTCGAGAAGGAGAGCGCCGTCGATGCCAGTGCCAGTCCTCCGGTGCCGCTGATGTAAGCAGCCGTGACGGCCCAGGTCAGGAACGCAGCCAGGAAGGACCAGCTCCACGGGTGTTGGCGCATGAACATTTCAAGCTGTTTCATTTGCGCGCCTCCAGCCGGTTGACGATGGCCCTGAGCGCCAGAACGATGATCAGGACCGCCCCCTGCGCCCCGATCTGCCAATCCGGTGAAATCCGCAGGAAGGACAGAAACGACGCGGTCAGGGTCAGCGTCATCGCGCCAAGCACCGCGCCGACCGGAGAAATGCGGCCGCCGACAAATTCCCCGCCGCCGAGGATGACCCCGGCAATGGAAAGCAGGGTGTAGCGAAGCGCAATGTTGGCATCCGCCGAGGTTGCCAGTCCGACAAGCGTCAGGCCCGCGAGAATGCCGAAGACCGCCGTCAGCGCATACATGGTCATCTTGAGCTTGAGCACGGACCAGCCCGCACGCGTGATCGCCTTTTCGTTGCCGCCGACACCGCGCATGAGGACGCCCCAGGACGTGCGCATAAGGGCAAAATGAACGACCAGCGCCAGGACCACGGCGGCGACAAGCGGCATCGGAACATAGGGCGGTTTCAGGGTGACCAGCGACCGGATCCAGTCCGGAGCACTGCCGCCAGGTGTCGGCAAAAGCAGAACCGCGCATCCGGACCAGACAAAGGACATGCCAAGCGTAACAACGATGCTCGGCAGCTGCCTGATATAGATCAGCGCACCGATGGCCGCATAGACAGCAATACATCCAAGCAGGGCGGCAATGCCCAGAAGCGGCGTCTCGTTCAGCCAGGTCGCGCCGATGCACGCAACCAGCGAAACGAAACTGCCGATGGACAGATCAAGGTCATTGACCGCGATCACGAACATCTGGGCGATCGTCGCGAGCGCGATCGGTACGGCCAGATTGAACAGGAGGTTCAGTCCGAAATAGCTCATGGCGCGCGGCTGAAGCCAGAATACGCCGAGAAGGACGAAGGTCAGCGACAGCGCCGGCAGCGCTCCCCGCCAGAAACGGGCCGAAGCAAAAAATCCCAGTCCGCTCATGCCGCCCCGCTTACCTGTTTGAACGAGGCCTTGAGAACGTTCTCCTCGGTGATGTCGCTGCCGCTCAAGGTCTCACTGATGACCCCGTCGCGGAACACGTAGACCCGGTCGCAATAATCGAGTTCCTCCATTTCCGTCGTGTACCAGAGGAAAGTGCGGCCTTGAGAGGCTTCCTGGCGGATGATGGCATAGACCTCGTTCTTGGTCCCGATATCGACACCGCGCATCGGATCGTCCATCAGGACAATATCCGCCGCAGAGCCAAGCGCCCGTGCAAACAGAACCTTCTGCTGATTGCCGCCCGAGAGCGACAGGATCGGCGCTTCGACGTCCGGCGCGCGAATGCCGATCCGTTCCTTCCAGGCATCGGCGAGCTCCCGTTCCTTGCCGTTCTGGATCAGCATGCCCAAAAGCAATCGTTTCAGCGACGAGATGCCGATGTTCTTGCGGATCGACCAGAGCGGCAGAACGCCGTCAACCTGCCTGTCTCCGGCAATAAAACAGCACCCCGCATCTTGCGCCCCGGAGGGCAGAACGCCGTGACCGTCGAAAATCTGAAGCAGTGCTTCGGTCTGACCCTGGCCGGCCAATCCGGCGAACCCGACGACTTCCCCGGCCTGCGCCCTTACGCTCTGATCATCCGGCTGCTCGGGCGGGCGCATGTGGATGCGTTCCTCACTGACAGTTTTCCGGTGTTCGGCATCCCGGCGCGGGGCAACGCCTGCAACCACGGTGCTCCCCATTGCTTCGACCAGGCTGCTACGATCGAAGCCGGAGGCATCCCTGAAAGCGACCACGCGGCCGTCCTTCATGACGGCAATCTTGTTCGATACCTGAAGGATTTCACCCAGAAGATGAGAAATGAGAATCACGCTGATCCCTTCACCCGCGACCCGGCCGACATAATCCAGGAGCTGTTCGGCAACACGCGCATCGAGCGAGGATGTCGGCTCATCCAGAATGACAAGCCGGATCCCGGTATCGGTGACCGTGAAAGCGCGCGCGATCTCGACCATCTGGCGTTTGGAAATCGACAGGTCTCCGACAATATCGAAAGCGCTCACGCCATGTCCGGGAAAGATCAGATCGAGCTGTTCCATGATCACGGCGGCCGCGCGAGGTCTCCAGCCGAACCCCTTGAGCACCGGGTGAATGATGCGCGTGTTCTCGGCAACCGAAAGGTTGGGGCAGAGCGACCCTTCCTGAAACACGCAGCGGATGCCGAGCCGGCCTGCATCCTGCACGGCATACCCCTGGCCGAGATCCCTGCCGGCAATCGACAGGCTGCCGCCGCTCGCCTCCAGGGTCCCGGCCAGAATATTCATCAAGGTGGACTTGCCGGCGCCGTTGTGGCCGACAAGCCCGAGACACTCGCCGGTGTGGATGTTCAGATCCACACCGCTCAGGGCCTGTACCGCCCCGAAGACCTTCTGAATTCCCGTGAGGGAAATCAGAGGGCTCACAGTTTCCGTCGTCATTGCTCCTCCGGAAATCGAACGGACGGTACCGGCACGCCTTACTTCACGCTTTCCAGGTAGGCCTTGGCGTCATCGAGCGAGTATTCGACGTTGGAAACGCCGCCCGGCTCGGTGTTGGCCAGACCTTCTTCAAGGTCCGCCTGGTCGATCTGCAGGAAAGGCACGATCAGTTCCTTGGGAACATCCTGTCCGTCCAGGATCTGCTGCGCAACCCAAAAGGCCAGCGTCGAGACACCCGGCGCGATGGAAACGGACATGGTTTCATAGCCGTTGGCATCTTTCTGTTCCTTCCACCAGGTCAGCTCGTCATGGCGGTTGCCCATGATGATGATCGGTGTCGGCCTGCCGGCAGCGGAAAAGGCCTGAGCGGCGCCATAGCCGTCGCCGCCCTGTGTCACGACAGCAACGATCTCCGGCATGCTCGGCAGAATACCGGCTACCGCTTTCTGGGCGACTGTCTGCGTCCATTCACCGTGAACGGAACCGGCCACGTTGAACTTGTCGTGGTTGGCAACACCTGCCTCGATGCCTGAGTGGATCTCGTCATCGACGAAGACACCGGCAAGGCCGCGGATTTCGAGAAGCTCGCCGCCATCCGGCAACCGGCCGGACAGGTAGTCGACCTGGATCTCACCCATTTTCTTGAAGTCGACCGCGATGCGCCAGGCGCAGGGTTCGGTAACGACGCCATCGAACGAGACGACGACAATACCGGCATCACAGGCTTCCTTCACCGCACCGTTCAGCGCCGTTGGTGAAGCTGCATTGACGACGATCGCGTCATAGCCCTGAAGGATCAGGTTCTGGATCTGGGCCGCCTGTTCCGTTGCCTGGTTTTCGGCGGTGGTGAAGGCGTCACCAGCGGCAACCGTGCCGGCACTGACTGCCTGCTCGGCATTCTTTCCCCAGGACTTGAGCATGGCCTGGCGCCAGCTGTTGCCGGCGTAGTTGTTCGAAAGCGCGATCCGCTTGTCGGACGTGTCAGCAACAGATGGCTGCACGGCCGCGACCGTCAGGGCCAAAGCGGTGGTCGCAAGAAGTATCGATTGACGTATTCTCATGATTTCCTCCCAATCATCAGTCCTTAATTCCGGTTAGTCAGAAAGATTTCCTCCTGGTTGCCCCGCGAACGCCGACATAAATCGCGTAGAGGGACGTCGTTGCAGTGATGAACAGTCGATTGTTCTTCGCGCCGCCGAATGTCACGTTGGCGACCGCTTCGGGAACGACAATGCGCCCGAGATAGGATCCGTCCGGCGCGAACACCTGAACGCCATTGCCCGAGCTGGTCCAGATGTTGCCGAACTCGTCCAACCTGAACCCATCCGGCACTCCGGGTGAAATTTCGGCGAAGACGCTCTCGCTTTCCGGCCGGCCGGAGGAACCGAGTTCGAAGGCCTTGATATGATGCGGGCCGCCGGCGAGATGCGAGACGCCGGTATCGGAAACGTAGAGCCGTTTTTCATCAATCGAAAAAGCCAGGCCGTTCGGTTTCTCCATGGTCTTGATGACAGGCTCGACTTCAGCCGTTTCCGGATCAAGCCGATAGACATAGCAGCCGTCCTGCTCAGGCTCGGCGCGCTCGCCTTCATAGTCCGTCAGGATGCCGTAGGTCGGATCGGTGAACCAGATCGAACCGTCGGATTTCACCACGACATCATTCGGCGAGTTCAGTCTCCTGCCGCCGGAATGCGTTGCCAGCACGGTCCGGGACCCGTCGTGTTCGCGGCGGGTCACTGCGCGCGTCTGATGCTCGCAGCTGACCAGCCGGCCTTCGCGGTCGATCGTATTGCCGTTGGCGTGGTTGGATGACGTTGTGAGGGGCCGTGTTCCCAGTCCCTCGACCCATTGCAGAATTCTGTTGTTGGGAATGTCGGACCAGATGACGCAGTCCGTCGCGGCAAAATAGGCAGGTCCTTCCGCCCACAGGCAGTTTTCGAACAGGCGCTCCAGGCCGCAGATCGGAATTACAAGATCCCGCATGCGTTCACACGCTATTTCGACCCCATCATGCAATGGACGCTGTCTCCCTTTTCCGCCGGTTGCCATTTCCTGATCCGGCGGCAATTGCCTTGTTGTTGACGAAGCTTTCCATGCCGTCCGCACGTTGTATGCTGTAGTTTCGACAAACCTCTTGCGGGAACCCGCAGGCCTGACTGATGGTTTCGACGGCGACACAGCGGAAATGACGCAGGAGAGACCCCCCGGAGACCGGTATCCTTGAGCGAAGACAAAACACATACCGGAGCAAACGCCATTAGCACCGAGGCCATGCTGCAGCGGTTTCTGCTGATCTCACGGGCAGTGGCCGGACAACTGGATTTTCAGTCGCTGATCCAGAAGGTATCTGAAGAGGTCGGTTACTTTCTGCCGCACGATCATATCGACGTCTGCATCCTCACCGGGGAACGCGACATGCATGTCGCCTACGAGGCCCGTCTTCATACCGGCTGGGGCGACGCGCCCGAACCTGTGCCGATCTCCGTCAGTCCGATCCGCAGCATTTTGCGCGGCGAGGAAGATTTCATTCTGACCGCCGATGCGCAGCTGGACGAGCGGTTCCATTTTGACGGGGCGTTCAGCGACCCGATCTTCGATGCCCGCCTGCGCAGCCGTCTGCACGTGCCGCTGCAGGTGGAAGGCAAGGTGATCGGCGCGCTGTCCTATTCCTGTCACGCCCGCGGCGTCTACGAAGACAGTCACGTGACGATCGCCCAATATGTCGCGGACCTGCTGTCCTCTTACATCCATGCCCTGAACCAGGGGGAGCGCGCCCGCAAGGCCGCCATCCGGCAGGCGGAAATCCATGCACACGCGGAAGGCCTTCGAGCCGGAGCGCTGCGCCTGACGGAAGCGCTCGAACTGGAACGGCAGCGGATCGGCATGGATCTTCACGACCAGACCCTTGCGGACCTGACGCGGCTCAGCCACGAATTGCGCCGGCTCAGGCAGGCCCCGAAAATACCGGGCGAGACACTGACGACGCTCACGGACCGGCTGGAAGGATGCCTGCAGGAACTCAGAAGCATCATTGAAGATGCGCGGCCAAGCGTTCTCAAACTCTTCGGTTTCGAACAGGGTATCGAAGCCCTGATCGAACGGGCGGTCGCCTCCCAGGCCAGACCGATCTCGGTCGCGTTTTCCGACGAGACCGAAGGGGCAGGCAACGACCTTGAGGAAACCTACCAGATCGCTCTCTTCCGGATCGCGCAGGAGGCGGTCAACAACGCGATAAAGCATGCCGAGGCAACCCGGATCCACGTCGTGCTGGCGCAGTCGGACGGCGTGTTGAGCCTCTCCATATCCGATGACGGATGCGGCCTTGCGCATGAGGAGAACGGCCATTCAGGCGGCATTGAAAACATGCGCACCCGCGCGACGCTGATTTCGGCACAGTTCGAAATCGAGCCCTGTGCACTCCTGTCGGGAACCCGCGTCCGCGTCACGCTCCCGCTCGGAGATCCACCCGCAATCCCCTTGACAGAACAAACTCGAACCAATGCGTATCTTGATAGTTGAAGACGACGTCCTGCACCGCTCGTTTCTGCGTGAGGTCGTGGAACGGGAACTGCCCGACGTCACGGAACTGACCGAAGCACAGAACGGAGACGAAGGCATCGCCCTTGCCGCCAAGCACCGGCCGGACGCGATCGTGATGGATCTGCAGATGCCGAACAGGACCGGGGTCGAGGCAGCGCGTGCGATCTGGCGGCAGGAGCCTGAAACACGCATCCTGTTCTGGTCCAACTATGCAGACGAGGCTTATGTCCGGGGAATATCCCGGATCGTTCCACCGGGTGCCTCTTACGGCTATATTCTCAAATCCGCCTCCGAAGACCGTCTGAAACTGGCCCTTCAAGGTGTCTTTATCGAAGAACAGTGCATCATCGACAGGACCGTGCGCGGCGTTCAGCAACGCGCCGACGATCGGCTGCAGGGCCTGACCGACGCCGAATACGAGGTGCTGATCGACATTGCGCTCGGACTGACGGACAGGACGATTTCACGTCGGCGCGGCATCTCGCTGCGCAGCGTGCAAAGCCGGCTGCAAGCGCTCTACGAGAAACTCGGGCTTGACCAGGATACCGACCGCGATCCGGACGGGGCCGCGATCTACAACAGCAGGTCACGGGCCGTCAGCATCGCGTTTTTGCGGCGGCTTGTGAACGGCAAGGCGATTGAGGCGGCGGAACTGGACTACCAGACCTGGGCGGAAGCAACGAGCAAGACCACAGTCTCCAACTGAAACTCGACGCGGGTTCGAAGATTTTGTCGCCAGGTAACAGATCGGAAGCAGACCGGCTACATGCCTTGCTCGCGGGTTTTGAGAGCATGTCAGAGTTGGAGTGCTTGTACGCCGGATCGCATCCCCCACCCCT
Organism: Roseibium sp. MMSF_3412; assembly: GCF_030733265.1. Lineage (GTDB taxonomy): Bacteria > Pseudomonadota > Alphaproteobacteria > Rhizobiales > Stappiaceae > Roseibium. The sequence goes on from NZ_JASHJI010000004.1 coordinate 411,313, forward strand.
AACCCCTCCCCACAAAGTGGAGGGGAATTCCGTTCCACCAGAAAGTCATTCTGAGAGCAGTTAGCCTGATTGACGGTACTGTGGGTCACTTCATGTGCGGCCTCGCCCCCCTCTCCCAGATGGAGGAGGGGTTAGGGGTGGGGGCAACAGGGCCGTCAGCCGTTCGCGTTCGTATCTCCCTTACTCAAGCACATCGGCGACCGCATATTTTTCAAGCTTCTCCGGATCCACCTGAACGCCCAGCCCCTTGCCATTCGGAACATGGACGCGTCCGTTCCTGACCGGAAACGGTTCCGTGAGGATATCGTCTTCAGCGTAGTAGGTTGCCATGTAGAATTCGCACTGAAGGATCAGGTCCGGCACGGCCGCCATGAGATGCGCGCCGGCGGCGTGCGCCAGACCGGTCTCGAACATGCAGCCACCATAGACCTCGATCCCGGCAGCACGGGCTATCGCAGCAACCTCAAGCGCGCGGCGGATGCCGCCCGACTTCATGATCTTGAGCGAGAAAATATCGGCCATGCGGATCTGTGCCGCATAAAGCGCGCCCTTCGGATCGAAGACACTTTCGTCGGCCATGATCGGTGCGTCGATCACCTGCGTGATATGCGCCATGACCTCGCGCTCGTGCATCCTGACCGGCTGCTCCACGAAGGTCGGGCGGAAGACTTCCAGGTCGCGCACCCGGCGCACGGCATCATAGGCCGGCAGGCCCTGATTGTAGTCGATACGGATATCGGCGTCTTCGCCGTAGATTTCGCGCATCTTCTCCAGCCGCATGAGGTCGAAACGATGGTCTGAAAACCCGGTCTTGAACTTGAAGATCCTGACCCCGTCTGCCCACATGGCGGCCACGTCTTCCAGATCCTTGGCAAAGTCGGGATTTGCAATGGAAAAACTCATGCCCATGTCGTCGCGCTGCCTGCCGCCGACGAGTTCGGCAACCGAAAGCCCGCAAATCTGGCCGGTGATGTCCAGAAGGGCCATTTCAAGCGCGGCCTTGGCTTCTGGATGCCCGACGACAACCTTGTCCGCCATCGACATGTGCTTTTCGACCTGCACGGGATCCTGGCCGAGCAGATGAAGGCGCAGATGCACGTGCAGGGCTGCGGCACAGCCTTCAGCCGTCCCGGTGAAAACGGGCCAGGGCGAGGCTTCGCCCCAGCCGGTGAGGCCGGTGTCGGTGATGATTTCCAGGATCGCGACGTTGATCCCGGCAACGTCGCCGCTGCCGTGCGAGTGGACAGCCTTCGCCGGTATGTTGATGCGGTGAACCCGGATTTGTTCGATCTTGTGGTCGCTCACGCGCGGCTCCGAGCAGAGTTGGAAAGGGTTAACGGGGACAGACCTATTCGGGCCGCACGACCAGCACGCAGCAGGAGGCGAAGCGCGACACCCTGGCCGCGTTGGGTCCGATGAAGAGGTCCTTCACGCTCGGCCGGTTCGCGCCGATGACGATGAACCGGGCAGACAGCGCGTCAGCATGTTCGATCAGTTTTTCATAGACGACGCCGCGCAGGACTTCGGTCGTGTATGAAACGGACTTCCAGTCAAAACCGGCCGCATAGGCTGCCAGATCCTTGCGGGCATCCACCTCTACCTGGTCGCGCATGTCATCAGGGATGTAGGCCTGGACGTAGGTATTCTGCTGGTCCGGGATCACGAAAACCAGCTCGACCGCGGCATCGTGGCTTTGCGCCAGCATGATGGCTTCCCGGACAACACAGGTATCGGCTTCCCTGTGGTGCAAATCCACAGCGGCAATGATCTTGCTGTTTGCCATGACGACATCCTCTTGAAAGGTATTCCCGTTTGTGCCGGAGACGGTTTGCAGCCGCCTCCGGCAATTGTCATCCGCGGGGGCCGCGCATGTTGTCCGGCAGGAACGTTGCCAGCTCGGGGAGGAAAATCATCACGAAGACCATGAGCACCATGATCAGGAACAGGGGGATTGCGGTCTTCGCGATGTAGCCCATTTCGTGATTGGTGATCCCCTGCATGACGAACAGGTTGAAGCCGATCGGAGGCGTGATCTGCGCCATTTCAACGACGATCACGATGAAGATCCCGAACCAGATCAGATCAATTCCAGCACCAATGACCATTTCCTGAACGATCGCCATCGTCAGCACGACCGATGAAATCCCGTCGAGAAACATGCCGAGCACGATGTAGAACAGCATCAGCGCCATCAGCAGCGAGAATTGCGAAAGCTGCAGGCTCTCGATGAATTCCGCGAGGGCACGCGGCAGTCCGGTAAAGCCCATTGCGAGCGTCAGGGCCGTCGCCCCCATGAGGATCAGCGCGATCATCGCCGATGTCTTGGTTGCTCCGAGCAGGCTGTCGATGAAAGTCTTCCTGTTGAGCGAGCCTTGCGCCGCGGCCAGGATGAACGCCCCGATCACGCCGATGGAAGCCGCTTCGGTTGCCGTTGCCCAGCCGCCATACATGGACCCGATGACAACCAGGATGAGCAGGATGATCGGGATCAGAAACCGGCTTTCTCGCATCTTTTCGGAAAAGCTCATGCGGTTGGCAATCTTCGGCACTTCAGCTGGCCGCAGGAATGACCAGCCGGCAACATAGGCCATGAACATGCCCGCCAGCACGATGCCCGGCAGAATGCCGGCCATGAACAGCTTGGAAATCGACTGCTCGACAGCAACGCCATAGACGATCAGCGTCAGCGACGGCGGGATCATGAGGCCAAGCGTTGCCGCACCGGTCAACGTTCCGATCGTCATGTATTCAGGATAGCCGCGCTTGCGCAGCTCCGGAATGGACATCTTGCCGACGGTTGTCAGCGTTGCCGCGGACGAGCCCGAAACAGCGGCGAAGATCGTGCAGCCGACGATATTGACATGAACAAGGCCGCCCGGAAGGCGCTGCATCCACGGACTGAGGCCGCGGAACATGTCCTGCGACAATCGACTTCGGAACAGGATCTCGCCCATCCAGATGAAGAGCGGCAGAGCCGTCAGGGTCCAGCTTGACGAGCCGGTCCAGATTCGCGTCAGCATCGCATCGCCGGCGGGGCGCGAAGTGAACATCTCCAGTCCGAGATAGGCAACGCCGAAAAGGGCGAGCCCGACCCAGACGCCCGTCCCCAGAAGCAGGAACAGGACAAACAGGAAAATGAGAACGAGGTAGATCTCTTCCATGTCTTACTCTCCCTGCGCTTTTTCGCCGGGGGCATGGATATTGTCCCGGCCCGTGAACAGCGTCGTTACAAGATTGTCGAAGGCGCAGATCGCAAGCAGCACCGTGCCGATGGCCATTGACATCTGCGGGATCCAGATCGGCCAGGCATCATGCCCCTGGCTGATCTCGTTGAAGCGGTAGCTTTCATAGGTGAACTTGATGGCATAGCGCGCAAACAGGTAGGTCAGGTAACTGGCGATGGCCCAGCACCAGATCTCTCCGAATTTGCGGTAGCGCCCGAGCGCGGTCAGCAACAGGCTGACGCGAATGTGGCTGCCGCTGTTCAATGCGTAAGGCAAGGCCAGGAACGATGCCGCCGCCATGCAGTAACCCGTGAAGTCGGGCGCGCCGGTGATGATCCCGCCACCCCACCTTGCGACCATCTGCGAGGCCACGAAGAAGAGGATCAGAATCAGAAAAACCGCCGCCAGATATCCGGCGAATTTGTAAAGCGCATCAAGACCGGTGCGCAAAAGCCTGAAAATAGCCACCGCCGTCCCCCTTCAAAGGCATGTGTGCCCGGCGATGACCGCCGGGCAGAAGTTGTCATGCGGGTAGACTATTGTTTTGCCTTGAAGGCATCGACGATGGCCTTGCCCTGATCACCGGCGGTTTCAAGCCATTCACCTGTCATGGTCTCGCCGATGGCCCGAAGTTCCTCGGCCATGGTGTCGCTCACGCGGCCCGTGGTCATGCCGTTCTTGCCGAGCTCGTTGACGGTGAACTCGTTGTACTGGATGGACCGCCAGTCACCGGCATATTCCGCCATCTCTGCACAGCCGCTGATCACGTTCTTGGTGCTGTCGTCCAGCGCGTTCCAGCTGTCCATGTTGACCATGACATAGTTGCGCGGCAGCCAGGCATCAGCGGCGTAGTAGTGGGACAGGCTTTCCCAGATCTTGCGGTCATACCCGGTGGAACCGGAAGACACCATCCCCTGGGCAACGCCGGTGGCAAAGGCCTGGCTGATTTCAGCGGCCTCGATCTGGACCGGCTGCATGCCGGCGAGTTCCGCCATGCGCGCGCTGGCATTGTTGTAGGTGCGGAACTTCAGACCCTTGACGTCTTCCAGGGAGTTCACTTCACGATCGAAGTAGAGACCCTGTGCCGGCCACGGCACGGAATAAAGCAGGTGCAGGTTCTGCTCCTTGAGGATCTCGGTCAGGGGCTCTTTCGCCACTTCCCAGAGCTTTTCGGAATCTTCGAAGGACGTTGCAAGGAACGGCACGGAATCGAAGCCGAAGATCGCATTCTCGTTCTGGTGACCCGACAGCAGCCGCTCGCCGATCGGAACCTGCCCCGTCTGGATCGCACGCTTGATCTCGGCACCCGAATAGAGGGAGCCGCCGGGATGCGTCTTGATTTCGAGGGCACCGCCGGTGCCGAGTGTCACGCATTCGGCAAATTTTTCACCGGTTGCCGAGTGGAAGTTGGTTGCCGCATAGGCCATGGGCATGTCCCATGTTTCCGCGGAAACGGAGCCTGCCGCCAATGTGGAAACGGCAACGCCGGCCATAAGGATTTTCGTTATTCCGGACATGAAGAACCTCCTCGTTATTTTGTCCCCTCATGCCCCGCTTGTGCGGGACACGCTGCTTGCGTATCGCCGGTCTAGAACCGCTGCGGATCATAGGCCGACAGGTCAATATTCTGACGGTCTCCAGAGATGAGACCCGCCAGAATGCGCCCGGTCTTGGGACCGGCCGTAAGGCCGACGTGATGGTGCCCAAAGCCGGCAAAGACGCCAGATGCCCCGATTTCTCCGATCAGTGGCAAACTGTCGGAAGGAGCCGGACGATGACCAAGCCAGCTCTCTTCCTTTTCGAACGTCAATTTCGGAAATGTCTGCGCAACCGTCCTGCGCAGCAGGTCGAGCGGTGCCCTGGACGGCCCTGCCTCCAGTCCACCGAATTCAACAACGCCGGCGCATCTGAGCCCGGCTTTCATCGGTGTCGCCACAAACTTGCCCGTGGTCACCATCATGGGCGTCGCCGGACCGTTCTCGGCGTCCTGCAACACGATGTGGTAGCCGCGTTCGGATTCCAGCGGCACCGCAAGACCAAGCTTCTTCGCCAGGGAGCCGGACCAGACACCGGTTGCCAGAACCACCTGGGTGCAGTCGATGTCGTCGCCATCCGTGATGACCCGCGTGACCCGGCCGTCGGTGAAGGTGAAATCCTTTACCTCGGCCTGAACGAAAGCGGCCCCCAGCTTTCCGGCCTCTTCTGCAAGCGCTGCAACATAGCGGCCCGGATCGCGAACGAAGCCATGATCGTGCATGACCGCCAGCAGTTGCATGTCCTCCGAAAGGTTCGGCTCATATTCGCGAACCGCATCGCCTTCCAGAATGTCCGGCTCGAAACCGGCCATGCGACGGATCATCCAGGTGTATTTGTCTGCCTCAAACGCGTCACGCGACGGATAGACGAAACTGTAATCGGAATGAACCAGCCAATCCTCGGCGCCGGTCCCCTTGGCCAGCGCATCGTGCTGCGACGGAGAATCGTAAAGGATCGGCGCAAGGCCCTCCGAAATACGGCGGGTGTCGCTGTCATTGGCATGCGACAGGTATTTCAGCAGCCACGGCGTCAGTTTCGGCAGATAGGACCAGCGCAGGAACAGCGGAAAGTCCGGATTGAGCAGCATCCTCGGGCTTTTGCGTACCAGACCCGGCGCCGTCACGGGCGCAACGGAACAGGCTGCGAGAACCCCGGCATTGCCGTAGGAGGTCGATGCCGACGTGCCCGCCTCGACGCGATCCACGATGGTGACGCTGATACCAGCCCGGCGCAGCCAGATTGCCGTTGAAACGCCGACAACGCCGGCTCCTATCACAACAACATGGGGAGACGCAGCCGGGCCCATCGCTCACCCCATCCAGCGCCGCACCGGGGCGGCGGCTTCTTCAAGCGGCTGACAGATCACATCAACAAGCGTCGGTCCCTCGTGGGCCATGGCATCACGCATGACCGCTTCCAGATCCTCGGCCTTCTCGACCTTCCAGGTCTTCAAGCCGAATGCGGCGGCCACGGCCGCCTGATCGGTCCGATTGAAATCGACGTTGTAATAGCGTTTGTCGCAGTCGGCATACTGGCTCGCCTTGATCCAGCCGAAAGCGGAATTGGAAAAGACGACATAAGTGATCGGCGCCCCGGACCGCACAACGGTCTCCAGCTCGCCGCAGGCGAATGCGAAAGACCCGTCCCCCATCATGGCAACGACCTTCTTGTCCGGACGGCCGTACCATGCGCCGAGCGCGGCCGACAGCGAATAGCCCAACGCGCCGTGTGCGCGGTTGGTGATGTACTGACGGCCAGCGTGCTGTTGCTGCGAATAGGCATTGTAATAGGGGCAGCTTGTTCCAGGATCCGAAACCACGATCGCATCATGAGGAAGGGTTTTGTTCAAGGTGTCAATGATTTGTTCGGGAATGATCAGGTCCGCATCGCTTTGGACCAGCGCCTGGAACTTCGCAAATTTCCGCTCCTTGATATCGGCGACCGTTGCCGCGCCGCCGAAGGAAGGAAGCGCGCCTTCGCGCGTGTCGAGACAGGCGTTGACCGCTCTCAAGGCCAGCTTCAGATCGGCGACAACGCCGACCTCGGTCGGATAATTTGCACCGATCGTCATCGGGTCGCTGTCGAAATGCACGATACGCTGACCCGGTTTCGGCGCTTCCCAGCGGGAGGTTGTCGTGGACCCTGCGCGGCAGCCCATGAAAATCACGAGGTCGGCGGCTTCCATCATTTCCCAGGTTTCGTCCGTTCCCCCGTTCGACCCGACAACGCCGAGCGAGAGCGGATGGGTATCGGCAAGGGACCCCTTGCCGGATATCGAGGTCGCCACCGCGAGATCCAGACGGCTGGCAAGCCGGTCCAGTTCGTCCGTTGCGCCTGCGATCACGACACCACCACCGCAGACGATCAGCGGCGACCTTGCCGTCAGGATCGCCTCGACCGCCGCCTCGGCCGCACCGGGTTCCGGCGCGGCGCGATAGGATGGAAAGGTGCCGAGCCTGGCGTCCGCCCAGATGTCGTCGGCCGGAACCGGATCGTATTGAATGTCGTAGGGAAGCCCGAGATGCGAGGACCCCGGACGGCCGGTCGTCATGGCGCGGAAGGCCTGCCGCACCATGCGCGGGATGTGATCGGCCCGCCTTATGACCGTATTGAACTTGGTGAGAGGCCGCATCAGCGCCTCCTGATCGACCTCGGTCAGCGGATACTTGCCGTAGGATCCGACCGATATGTCGGTGGTGATCGAAAGCACCGCGTAAGAGCTTTCATTGGCCTCGATCAGGCCGGGCAGGATGTAGGTCGCGCCGCCGCCTGAGGGTCCCTCGCACACACCGACGCGTCCGGTGACGCGGGCATAGGCGTCGGCCATGTAGGTCGCGCTGCGCTCATCGCGCGTGAGGACATGGGTGATGCCGTGGTCAAGAGTGTGCATGGCGTCGTAGAACGGCAGCGTGGTGTCGCCGCAAAGTCCGAAAATATGACGCACACCGTGGGCCTCCAGGGACCGCACCATCGCCTCAGCGCCGTTCAAACTGTTTTGCACCATAACCCCCGGAATAGACGCCTATCAGGTGAGCTTTTTAAGCTGCACTCAATATTGTATACAGCTCTGTAGGCAAATGTGAAGGCGCAAATGTTCACAAAGCGCGGTTTTTGATCTATCAGGGAACGAACGGACAGAATGTGCACGGCGGGACCACAATGACAAAGCGCCTCAGCAGCGTTGACCGCGTCTACGAGACGCTGCGCGACATGGCGATCAATTTCGACTTCAAGCCGGGCGAGCGTATCAATGAATCCGCCTTGACCACGAAGCTCGGCGCAAGCCGCACACCACTGCGCGAAGCCCTCAACCGCCTCGTCGCGGAAGGGTTCCTGACGCTTGCGAAGGGACAAGGTTTTTTCTGCCGCCCGCTGGAACCGGCCAAGGTGCTGGAGCTTTACCAGGCCCGCTGCGCCATCGAGACAGAGGGCATCATCCGGGGCATCGAGAACGCCAGTGACGCTGAGATCCAGGCGCTTTGCGACTATCTCGACGAATTCGAGAAGACCTATTTCACCTCAACCGACCTCACCGAAGTGCTGCAACAGGACGAGGAGTTTCATCTCCGCCTCGCCGCCCTTTCCGGCAATGGCGAATTGGTCAGGCTGCTCAGCAATCTGAACGAACGCATTCGCTATGTGCGCCTGATCAATTTCCGGCAGATCCGCGAGCAGATGGAAGACGGTGCACAAGAAGATCCGTCCCTGCCCGCGCATCGCAAGATCGTCGACGCGGTGAAGAACAGGGACACCGACACCGCCGTGACCGCGCTCCGCAGCCACATCGAACGGCGCAGCGAGGAAACCATCGAACTCGTCCGCCTCGCCTATTCGCAGCTCTACGTGCCGAGTTTTTAGGGCGGCAGATTCAACGCAGGTTTTGAAACGGAGCGAGCGACTCTTACCGCCAGCGCGGATCGTCCAGCTCGTCCGGGAACCTTGCAGGCGCAAGGCTTTGCTGGAACCAGAGAACATAGTTGTAGATGGAATAGACAGGCAGACCGGTCAGCCGGCGGATATCGGCCGCGTAGGGGACCATGTTGGTGCATTCCAGGACGATGGCGCCGATGCCCTCATGTTTTGAAACAAGTTCCCGGGCCGCATTGCACATGTCCGCGCGGCAGGCGGCAAAGTCGATTTCAGGCGCATCGCCGAGAATATCCCGCGTGAACACGCTGCCGCCTTCGGTTCCGACAACAGGTGTATCCAGCGGGACATTGGCTGCCGCCAGATGATCCGGCGTGAGCGTCTCGCTCGAAATTGTCAGGATGCCGACCCGCTTGCCGGGCGGCAATGTCGACTGCACCATGGGAACCTGCATCAGCGAGGACGTGGCCAGGGGCACGTCAATCTCGCGGGCCAACTGGTCCTGAAGGATCGACAGGAAGCCGCAATTCGTCGTGATGCCGTCGCAGCCGCTGGCAACAAGGTCCTTGGCTGCCGCAATGAAAACCTCGAGGAGCGGGCGCGCGTCGGACCTGACAACGAGATCGGGCGACGCCCCACGAACCACACGGTACTGAACCGGAAACGGCCAGGTCAGGGCATTGCCCATATCGCCCGGAATGCGCGGAAAGCGCGTTTCCAGCATCAGAATGCCGACATTTGCACCATAGACGGTCTTGCCGCCGCGCTGAACTGTCAACGGGTGTTCCTTCCCACTCAGTGAACCATGGTTTTGAAATATACAAATTTGAACGCAGGCCTGTATACAGAAATTTCCTGCGTTGCTGAATTCTCCGGTAAGTCAGCGGCACGAGGTGCCACACACTTGGCGTTTCCATTCCCGAACACGGCGATACAGCCCTCATGCACGAACCGGTGCCGATGGCGGTCACTCACCTTCAGCAAGGTCTTCCAGGGCGTCGCGGTTATCGATGATCAGCCAGCCGTCGCGCAGCGTGACCAGTTCCGCCTTCTGCCATCTTCGGAGGCATCGATTGACGTTCTCACGGGTGTTGCCGATCATGCCCGCCAGCTCGGACTGGGACTGGGACAGTTTCTTCAACGGTTTTTCCGGCGACCCGGGAGCGGCCTCGGTCAACCGGATGACGAGCCGCGCAAGACGCGCGGGCAGATCCAGGAACGCGATCTCGATCATGCGCTCGTCGGACCGGCGCACCCGCTGGCACAGCAGTTCGATGAGGTGAATGGAAAGGTCCGGATTGCGGCCGAGCACATCCAGCAACGATCTTCTTTCCAGAACGATCAGCGTGCAATTCGTGAGCGCCTTGACGCTGGCCGAACGTTCGCCGCCGTCCAGCAAGGCGATTTCCCCGAAAACGTCCCCGGCCTGCAGGTCGTTCAGCGTGATTTCCCGTGCGCTTGGCGTCAGCATGCTGACGCGCACCGCGCCCTCGGCGATCGCCATCATGCTCTGGCCCGGATCGCCCATGGAGAAGATCACGTCTCCCGACCTGAAGCGTTTCACATAGGCAAAAGCCGCCAGTTCCCGCCGCGCCTGATCATCGAGCGCTTCGAACACGAAACTCTTGCCGAGCAGTTTCTCCTTGTCGAATTCACGGTCGGCTTCCATGTTCTAACCTCTTTCTGCCTATATTTGACGCAATTGGCTGCTTACAACTTTAAGCACGGTCTGCTACCGACATGCAGGTATGCTACCAATCGAGCCCGTTTGAAAAGCTATTTCCGAAGAGGTGACAATGAGAAACTTCGTTCTGCCAGCGTTGCTCTCGCTTCTGGTCGTCGTGTTGCCTCACATCGCGGCGGCGCAAACGCTTGCGGGATGCACCGCAACCGACCTCACAGACCCGCCCCGGATCGCCTATCAATGCCCGGGCGGTCTTGTCATTGAAGCGGAAGCCGCAGCTGCGCTCGGCATCGTGACGGCCGCGCCCGACGGCCGGCCCACCGATGTCGAAGTCTCGTCAGACGCGGTCCTGATCGAGGTTGAACCGGGCAGCGGCCCGTTCCAGATCCGGACACCGCATGCGATTGCTGCCGTGCGCGGGACGGAATACGCCGTCGATGTCGAAGGCGGCAAGACAGCCGTTTTTGTCGCCGAAGGCGAAGTTGCCGTCTCACGGACCGATGGCAGCGACACTGTCGTTCTCGGCCCCGGCTTTGGTGTCGACGTCACCCCGGGTGAACCCTTGGTGGTGCGCGAATGGGGCGCACAGCGTGTCACGAACCTGCTGAACCGCTTCGGACGATGACGTCAGCGCTGCCGCGCTGGGTTGCCGCCATCGCGCTTTTGTCCGGTCTGATCTGGGCCGGACTTCTCGGCCAGCAGCATCTTGCCGGCAAGGCAAGCGTCATCGACCGTTTCGAGACGGTGCTCCTGGATCTGCGGGTCACGCTGGCCGGCCAAAGGCCCGCGCCCAGGGACATAACCATTGTCGCAATCGACGACAGAACGGTTTCGGAGGCCGGCACCTATCCGCTCAGCCGGAAAACGCTTGCCGAACTGATCATGAAAATCGGCGAAGCGGGTGCCGCGTCGCTCGCGGTCGACATTCTCCTGTCGGGCGCATCGACGGAAGCCGATGACGCTGCGCTGGCGGCGGCTCTTGAAACGCTTCCGACGGTTATCGCGGTTGCTGCAGAGGTAAGCGGAACGGAACAGACGGCAAGTGCGATTCCCGTCGTTCGCGAAGCGCTTGGTCCCGATGCCCGGTTCGCGAAAGCCGCCACCGAGGGTCTCGTCAACATCGTGACCGATGGCGGCGGCACGCCACGGCACATACCGGCGCTGTTCCTGTCCGGATCCGGCCTGCAACCGTCGTTCAGCCTCAAGGCGCTGGAACGCTTTTCCGGAAAAACGCCGAGCATCACCGAGGAGGGGGTCCGGATCGGCATTCGCGAGCTGCCCCTTGATCTCGGATGGCACCTTGCCCTCAACTATTATGGTCCGGCCGAAGCGATTGAAACGATCAGTGCAGCAAGCCTCTTGAGCGGTGACCCGGTCGATCTTCGCGGCCGTCTTGCGGTTCTCGGCGTCACGGCAACAGCCGTCGGCGACCGGTTCGCGACCCCTTTCGACCCGGTCATGCCGGGTGTGGAGGTGCAGGCAACGGGCATTGCCAATCTTCTCGACGGGTCGGCACTCATGCGCACCGGCGCAATTCGCCTCGCCGACGCTGCAGCGGCGCTGACGATCACGCTTCTGGGTCTCGTAGCCGTCGCTTTTCTGCCGCTCGCGCCGGCGGTCATTTTCTACATGGCCCTGCTCGCCGGCTGGCTTGTCCTCACGATGATCCTGTTCGGGCAGGGGCAGTGGCTGAACGCGGCGCTTCCCTTTGCCGCGAGCCTGCCTCCGGTGGTCGCACTGCTCTTGTTGCGCCAGGTGTTCGAACGCCTCAGGTCACAGAAGCTGGCGCGCGCCAGGGAAGCGCTGAGCCGCTTTCAGTCACCGAAACTTGCCGGCCGTGTTGCCGAAGACCCCACTTTTCTTGCCGTGCCCAAAGAGCAGACCGCCGCGATGCTGTTCATCGACCTGTCGGGCTATACCGGTCTCAGCGAAGCGCTCGGGCCCGTCAGAACAAGAGACTTCCTGAAGGACTTTCACACCATTGTCGTCGATGTCGTCAGCCAGTGCGACGGCGTCGTGCTCGACTTCATGGGCGATGGTGCCATGCTCGGGTTTGGTGTTCCGGAGGCGTCTGAAGACGACCCGGCGAATGCAGCGCGGTGCAGCTTTCTTCTTGAGCGGGCCGTGCGTGACTGGATCGACGATGCAGGCATGGGGGCACGTATCAGCCGCGTGCGGGTGGGTGCGCATGCGGGGCCGGTGGTGCTCTCGCGCCTCGGCCATGACAGCCAGCAGCAGATCGCGGCGACGGGAGACTGCGTCAACGTGGCCAGCCGCCTTCTGGAAGTTGCCAAGGACCACGACGCATCGGTCGTGCTCTCATCCGATCTGATGCGCACCGCCGGCATGACCGGAACGGAATACGCACCCCCGCGCCAGGTCACCGCCGCGATCCGTGGCCGGCAGCAGGACCTGACCGTCGGCCTGTGGCGATCAGGCGAACATCCGCCCGGTTTCTGAATGCTGCCCATACCGGATGACGCGCATGGGTTCTTCGTGCGGGATCACGAAAGGTGGCGGCCGGCACTCCAATGTACCGGCCGCCCACGCGCTTCTTCGATGCAGCCTCAAGGGCTAAAGTATCTTGTAAAGTGTCTTGTCTTTTTTAAGCATGTGGTGAAACAGAACCGCACCGATGTGAAGCGCGAAGAGAGCGAGCAGGATCCAGGCGCTCCATTCGTGAATGGCGGACAGCGTCCAGGCAATGTCGGGGCTCTTGCCGATCGGGCTCCAGACCTGAAAAATCCCGAACCAGTTCAGAGGAAAGCCGTGCGCGTTGGTTGCCAGAAAACCGGAAACCGGCATGATGATCAGGAAGGCATAGAGAAGACCGTGAACCGTTGCTGCGGCGATGCGCTCGATGGCCGGACCCTCGTGCGGCGGTGCCTTGGAGACAAGCTTGTTGCCGACCCGCAGAAGCATCAGCCACAGGATCATGAACCCGAAGCTTTCGTGCAGCAGGTAGAAGCTCGAGACAACGTCCTTCTTGGCAAAACCGATCATGAGACCAAGCGGCCAGGTCAACAGCACAAGCACGGCCACGGCCCAGTGAAGCAAACGGGCGGCGGAGCCGTAGCGGGGCGTTGCAATGTTCAGATCCCCTGATTGGACCGGCTGGTCGTTTGCAGTCACGTGCGCTGACATCTTTCTCTCCTGCTCTGCGGAAACGGGTTCCCTCGATATCCGGCAATCCTGACAGGATTGACTGAAGATACCGTTGAACAGGTGCACGACCTGCCCTTCCGACACGTCGAAGATAGCGATCAAAAGGCACGGCGACCTGTGACGCACGGCACAGGGGAAGCCTTGTGGCTCAGATCCGGGTCTGAGGCCGGGTTTCGAAGGGTGCAAAAGAAACGGCACCCGCAGTGCAGGTGCCGCCTCAGAATGACTAATTGTTTGTTTTCGTCAGCCTGCTTTTTGGACGGCTCGTTTTGCCATGACGGTGACGAGGTTTGCGCGGTAGGCGGCGGAGCCGTGCAGGTCGTGCAGCATGGAGCC
>NZ_JASHJI010000005.1 GCF_030733265.1 Roseibium sp. MMSF_3412
GCCATGGCCGGGCCATGGAGAGACGTGGAACGTTTGAAACCTGCTTGGTCGCCGATCCGTCAGGCGTCAGTCAGGAATGATGGATACCCATTGGTTTCGTCATCCCGGCCAAGCGCAGCGCGAGCCGGGATCGGGGAACCCAGTTTCATCGCAGCACAGCGTGGCTCTCCGGCCCCGGGTCTCACTCTGTTCGCCCGGGGTGACGAACGAGAGGACAGTGCGCGCTCTCCTGAAGTCAACGCGAGGGCGTGACCCTGCAATCCGTTCCGATGGCTCTCCGCTCGGGACACCTCCCCAAATGGCACCGTGGACCGGATACCGGAGCATTTCAGGATGACGATCGCTAGATCAGAGGCCTTGCCCCCAGGTGTTTTCGCGCCTGCCGCAATTCTGCTGCGATGTCATCATCTCTTTGGAACCTCATTCGAATCATGCCTTTTCCGGAGCCCCAGGTGATCGAGACAAAATCGGGTGCAAGGCCCGCCACACTTGCCGTTGCCGCCCTTATGGTTCTCGCGCTTGCCAGCTGTCAGAGCGAACGGTTTCAGACGCCGCCCTTCTACAAGGATCTGGCCCGGGCCGACGGCGAGGTGGATGCGGCAACGGCCGCCCAGATGATCTCCCAGTACCGGATCAACAACGGCCTTTCTGCGGTCACGCCCGATGGACAGCTGACCGGCATTGCAAAGTCGCAGGCCGAGGCAATGGCAAAGGCGGGCAGCGTGCAGGCCTCGCTTGCGCCGGACCAGCAACTGGCGAGCCGCATGTCATCCATCGGCGAGCCGAAGACGGCGGCGGCTGAAAATGTCAGCGGTGGATACCGCACATTCGCGGAAGCCTTTTCCGGCTGGCGGGAGTCCCCCAAGCACAACCAGGTTCTGCTGACGCCGGACGCAACGCGCCTCGGCATCGCAACCGCCTATTCGCCGACTGCGAAGCACAAGGTATTCTGGTCGCTCGTGCTGGCCGCCCCGAGACCGGGCAGCTGACACGCCGTCTTCAGTAGCGTCTGGGATATCTCGGATAGATCGGCTGGACGGGGCGCACAACGGGAGGCGGACGCCGGTAGATCGGGTAGTTGCTGCCGTAGCGCGGCACACCGATATAGACACCCGCGCTCGGGATCGGACGGCCGTAATAGGATCCCTGCACGCCGTAACTCAGGTATTTTCCGGAGACCCATCCCTTCACATTGGCAAAGGCGGCATCGCACCAGGAGAAATTGGCCGTGCAGCCGAACACGGTCACACCGCCGCCCTGCGGAACGGTTGCCAGAACCGGATAGTTGGTGCCCGGGCCGGCACGCATGTTCAGGTTCGCGGTCGTGTAGGCAATTGCGGGACCACCGGACTGGGCCAGCGCCGGCAGTGTCATCATGGCCACGGCGCACAGCGCCAGCGGCAAACGGATCAGCATCTTGTTGTTCTCCAGTTTCCGTCTCTCCAAGGCACATCGCCCGGAGCCAATGCCCACACACGTTGAAGATGTGGGCAGACATCATGGCAAAAGTATAGCGCCGGATCCGAATTGGGCAGGCCTGCACGGCTTGCGCGACTTTGTGCTTGCCCAGCCGCCGCCGTTTCGGCTTCACTGCAAGGACAAGATCAAGGGGGGACACGCCAGAATGAAACGGGTTCAAAAACTTGCGGCAGCTTCGGCTGTCGCGGCGGCGCTGCTGCTGGCAGCGCAACCGGCCGCAAATGCCTTTGATGCACACGCCGGCTATTATTACCCCGAACCGCAGACCAACGAAGTCTATATATCCGAGCTGCCGGTTGCCAACGATGCGCGGAAACGATCGCGCGCTGCCTTTGTCATCGGCCTTGCCGCGCAGCATTCAAAGCAGAACCACGCGGCCGGATATCATCTTTTCGCCAAGGGCGGCGACCTTGAAAAGCTGATCATCGTTGCGACCGGCGATGGCCGGTACGACACGCTTTACCGCCTGCGCGCGCTCCTGGCCGCGCTGACGTCCCTCGCCCGGTCGACGGAACTCTTCGCGCGGTCCAATCATCCGCACGAGCTTAATTTTCTCGATTTCTGCAAGTTGATCGGCTTCAAGCAGGTCACCGTCACCAATGGCAAGGACATCGCCCACCAGATCAAGATCCGGTAAGCGCCTGGCGCAGCTCGAAGGTTCTGCAGGTCCTGGTGGGCTCAGCGGTTCAGCCTGCCGTTGAGCCAGGCGCGATATTGGGACTTGGTTCCATAAAACACGTTCCGGTCGACGTCACCTTTGATGCCCGGGATGCGGCCTTCGGCGGTATATTGCCAGAACACCCAGTCATCGCGCTGGTCATAAATGTTCTTCGGATGGGTGGCGACGGAGCGCAGCCAGAACTGTTCACCTTTCAGCGCACCGACGAGCCTGTCCCGGTGAAAGTCCACGGAGGAATAGATCACCGGGCGCTTGCCGTAGTGCCGCTCCATTTCATCCAGGAAAACCTTCATGTCGCGCAGGATCTTGGAACGCTCGGGACGCTTGGTACAGGTCTTGGAATGGGCATTCCATTCCATGTCCAGCACCAGCGGGATCGCTTCAGGGTCCTTCGGCACGACTTCCTTGACCCACGAAATCTGTTCTTCGACCGGGCGGCAGAAATAGTAGAAATGATAGGCCCCCCTGGGCACTCCCGCCTTGCGGGCCCCGATCCAGTTCTGGGCAAAGCGCGGGTCCGCGTGGTCGCCGCCTTCGGTCGCCTTGATCCAGGCGAATTGCACGCCGGACCGCTTGACCTCGTCCCAGTCGATATCGCCCTGCCAGCGGGAAATGTCGATCCCGTGAACGGCGTAGTCTTCGGGTGTCAGGTCGGGAAAGTCATAGGCCGAACAGGCGGCCAGCAGAAACACAAATCCGAAGAACGAACCAAATAACTTGAATTGCGGCAGCACGGCATCCTCGACAGGTTAACAAACACTTTCTGTCACAGACCAAAATGCGCGGAATTTCCTAACGGAGCGTGGATGTTCGTCGCTTTTTGCGCAAAAGTGATCAGTCATTGGCAACGGCGGTGGCCTTCACGACAGCTTCCGGCAAAACAGTGATGAAACACGTTCTCAATAATATCCGCGCCGATACTCACAGATCTGGGGCTGTGAGCGAGCAAGTCAATGTTATTAAGACTAACATTGCGCTAGAGCCTGACCATCGCACAGTTTTCAGCAAATTTATCAATGCAATCTCTTGCACTGCAACCAGTAATACGTACGCCCGCCTCTTGGGAAAGCACGGAAAAACACAGAAAAACTAGAGACATCCAGAAAAACACGACGCATTAATTGCGCCCCATATGGACTCACCTGCCTGCGGACACTAAAAAGTGAAAAAAGAAAAAATCCGGGGGCATATATGAACGAGCGTGAAACAAAGATTGTTGAGACAGCTCTTCAACTTTTTTCGCACTATGGCGTCAAGAAAACCACGATGAGTGAAATCGCGACGGCGGCCGGTGTCGCGCGGCAGACGCTCTACAACGCCTATGATTGCAAGGAACAACTCATCTACGATGCCGTCGAGCACCATGTGCGCAAGTCGGCAACCCTGATTTCACAGGAATGCACGGATGTCGAAGACCTCGGAGCACGGCTGGACATTGCGTTCATGCACCTGAGCGCGAAACCGTGCGAGATGATGTTGCAGATGCCGCACGGCGAGGAGATCCTTCAGATCCTCGAAGGCATCGACAAGAAAAAGAAAAAGAACATCATGCGCATTTGCAACGAGGCCATCGGCACCGCCCTCGAACCGTTCAGGGACAAGCTGTCTCTGGGTCAGGTGGATTTCGAGGATCTGTGCGAATTCGTCAGGATGAGCTTCGATCAGATCAGAACCAAAACCGAGGAAAAAGACCAGATTTGCCGGTCTTACGCGCCACTCAGACGGCTGCTCGAAAACAGCGTCGTTGCCTGATCCAAACTGAGTTCGCCGCGTTGGCTGGCCGGGGCTCCTGCCCGCTTTCCTGAACGGAAAAAAGGGGGGGCCCGGCAGTTTGGAGTCTGCCGGGCCTGTTGACTGAGAGGAGGTCAATCTTTCTCAGCCAGATTCTAATCCGGGGACTAGAACGTACGCTGCATCCGCACACCGAAGAGGAGTTCGTCGAGATCGTCGACGTTCTCGCCGGTGATGTCGGCGCTGGTGTTGGCATAACCTACGTCAGCACCGAGGACGAAACCGGAAACCGGCTCCCACTGCACGGAACCGTCGATTGCCCAACGGTCGATATCCGCATCGGTGTTGCCGATGAAGTCTTCCTGGTCAACGTGAGCATAGGAACCGTCAAGTGCGACGCCGATGGTCGGCGTTGCCTGGATGTACACACCCGCAGACAGGGAGTAACCCGTGCTCTTGTCGCCGTTTCCGCCGTAGTCGGACACGGAACCAAGTGTCGTGCCGGAATTGTTGACGACGGACACGCCGGTGATGCCGTTACCGATGTAGGACAGAGCGCCGTCAGCGTAGAAGCCCTGGAAGTAGATGTTGGAACCGGAGTTCGCGAACGGCAGGTTCACAACCGCACCGGCACCGATTGCCCAGCCGAGGCTGTCTTCATCGCCGGAAGCGTTGGTGCTGTTGAAGGCAGCGTCCGGATAGACCTGGTGCAGGGCACCGGAGAGCTGTGCGGAACCCCAACCCTGGGAAACGCCAAGAGCAGCAACGACGTCAGGCATACGCGTTCCGCCGTAGTCGCCAACTTCACGGTCGGAGCGGTCTTCCAGAGCCAGCGTTGCGGAGAAGCCGTTGCCGAAGGCAGCGGTGTAAGCAAGCTGGTTCGTGGTCACGTCGGACCAGTCACGCGTGACGACACCGATGAAAGCCTGACCGGTGTAGATGTTGAAGTTGGAGCCGAGGTAACCGGCGGTCAGGCCGCCCCACTGGATGTAACCGGCATCCAGCTTGAAGCCGTTCTCGCCGTTTTCCACCTGCATGCGCAGTGCAACATAGGCACGCAGGGTGCCGAATTCGGTAGCGTTGCGAGCATCGAGGTAAGCGTAACCGCGTGTCAGCCAGTCATAGCCGTCGGAGTCACGATCGGACCATTCACCGTCTTCCAGAACGTTGTTGACAACGAACTGCGTACGCAGACGGCCACCGACGCGCAGGCAGGTTTCAGTGCCCGGGATGTAGTAGAAGCGTGAACCGTAAGCGTCACAGACGCGAACGTAGTCGACCGGCTCCGGAGCAACCGGAAGATCGGCCGCCTGAGCGGTGGTAGCGGTAGCAGCAGCTGCCACGCCGAGCATCAAGCCCTTAAGTTTCATAGTAATCTCCAAGTTTTTTCGATCACAAGCAAATACCTCGAAGTGAAAACCCCAAATTTTTTCCACTTTTCGGTTTACTGACCACGCTCACAGAACATTGGTTCAGTAACTCGCCTGCTCGACTGCACTGAAATCATTTTTTCTGATTCACCTCAAGACCATTTTCGAATTCGACCGCAGATTGAAAAACAGAGTCACTTTTTTGCAACATATTGATTTTAAAGAATAATTAACAACAAAGACGGCTCCGCAACCGTTTCCCTCGGCGCAGAGTTTTACTTCATCTATACTGTTTGGCGCTTAAGCTTTATTGACGTGTTTTTGGAGGCGGGTCTTTCGACAACCTCTGGGAGACCATCATCTCGCACCTGCAAAATGGACTCAAATAACAATTTTGTCAAATTGTCTTTTTGTCCATTTGTCTAGAAATCTATACGAAAACACGTCGAAATCGCAGAATTCTGCGGATCGTATGGTTCGAAGTGGGGACGCACCGGCCGCATCGCAATGTGAGGGCACGGACTTGTGATGCGGCCTGTTGCGCTCGCCGCTCGAATCCTTATGACTGTGCGAAAATCAACTGAAGCGGAAACCTGACGATGAAAGATCGGCTCAAGCTCGTAACCTGGAACATCAATTCCGTGCGATTGCGCATGCCGATTGTCGAGAAGCTGATCGACGAAGTCGCTCCCGACGTCATCTGCCTTCAGGAGACCAAGTGTCCGGATGCCAA
The DNA here is from genome assembly GCF_030733265.1 of Roseibium sp. MMSF_3412. GTDB lineage: Bacteria > Pseudomonadota > Alphaproteobacteria > Rhizobiales > Stappiaceae > Roseibium. Next base: position 5,993 of record NZ_JASHJI010000005.1, read on the forward strand.
TTTTCCTGAAAACGCCATACGCAAGGCAGGCTACGAACACATCGCCATCAACGGTCAGAAGGGTTATCACGGCGTCGCAACGCTGTCGCGGCGCCCCCTAAGCAACGTCGAGAAACGGGATTTCTGCGACGTCGGCGACAGCCGGCACGTTGCCGCCGACATTCCGTTCAACGGCTCAAGCCTGCGCCTGCACAATTTCTACGTTCCGGCAGGTGGCGATGAACCGGACCGCAAGGTCAACCCGAAATTCGCTCACAAACTCGATTTCATGAACGAGATGAAAGGCTGGCTGAAAGGACCGGAAACAGACCGTCCGGCCGTGCTTGTCGGTGATCTGAACGTTGCGCCCTATGAGCACGATGTCTGGTCGCACAAGCAGCTGCTAAGGGTTGTATCGCACACGCCTGTCGAGACGGAACTCTTCGAGAAGGTGCGTGAAGAGGGCGGCTGGCTCGACGCAATGCGCCAGTTCACGCCTCTGGAAGAAAAGCTCTACACTTGGTGGAGCTACCGGGCAAAGGACTGGTCCAAGGCGGACAAGGGACGCAGGCTCGACCATGTCTGGGTCTCAAGCCCGCTTGCAGCGCATGTCAAGTCGACGTCGGTGATCCGCGAAGCGCGCGGCTGGGAAAAGCCGTCTGATCATGCGCCCGTGGTCGCCGTTTTCGAAGCATAGGTCTGCATTTCTGTCACGCGCCTTCATAGTCGATTTCGGTGCGATATGCCGGACTGCCGGCCCATTCGAAATAGCGTTCCTTTATGGCTGTCGTCAGTTCGCCCGGAGACCCGTTTGAAAACAGGCGGTCATCGATCTGCGTGATCGGCGCAACACCGCCACCGGAAGTCGAGATCAGAACCTCGTCACTCTGGAGCAATTCTTCAAGCGGCAGCGTTCTCGTCTCGGTCACCAGACCCAGCTCCGCGCCGATTTCCAGCACGGTTTGCCGGCTGATGCCCTCCAGAACACCGGCGGCCGGCGTCACCAGATGCTTGTTCTTGATCGAGAACACGTTGAAACCTGGGCCTTCCGTGACATTCCCCTGCTGATCGAGCAAAAGCACGGTCTCCGCACCGGCGTCCTTCGCCTCGAACAGGCCCTGCGTGAAATCGCCCCAGTGATAGTTCTTCACTCTTGGATCGACACTGGATGCGGGAATGCGCGTCACGGTCCGTGCCACATGAACCGACGCGCCTGATTGCGCGATATCCGGCCGGATGACGTGAATATAGGGCACGCACCAGGCAAAGAAGTGGTTCCTGCAATCCCTTGGATCGCGCGATCCGGGGACGGCATTGACACCGCGTGAGGTAACCATCGCGACATAGGCCCGCCGCAGACCTGTGGCAGACACCAGATCGTGCAGCACGGTTTTCACCGCCGCTTCGCTCATGCCGGGATCGAGGCGAAGGCTTTCCATCGACCGGAAAAACCGCTCGACGTAAAGCCCGAGCCTGAAGAACGCGCCGTCCCAGACAGGCACGACATCATAGGTGATGTCGGAATGGATAAGGCCCCAGTCATTGAGCGGGATCGCAGCCTCTCCAATCGGCATGACCCTGCCGCGCATCCAGGCTGCGCCCGTCTTGAGGTTCGCCCCTGCGTTACGCGGCCGCATATCCGTCGGAACCGTGGTCATGGCAACGTCGCATCCTTCTTTTCGGGTATGACCTAAGGCTTCAGGATCACCTTGCCCCGCACCTTGCGCGCGGCGATCTCATCCAGAGCAACCGCGATTTCCTCCAACGGATAAACGCCGTGGACATGGGGCTTCAAACGCCCTTCCTGGACCCAGTTCAAGAGGCGCGTCATGTTCGCCCGATGGCCTTCAGGGGCACGTTCCACCGCGGCCCCCCAGAAAACGCCGAGCACGTCGACCCCTTTCAGCATGACGATATTGAGCGGTATCTTCGGAATGTCTCCGGCGGCGAAACCGATTACCAGGAAGCGGCCTTCCCAGGCCGTCGCCCGGAGCGCCTGTTCGGAATGCGCTCCGCCGACCGGGTCATAGACCACATCGGCGCCAGCACCGCCGGTGAGTTCCTTGAGCCGCTCCTTGAGCGGTTCCTTCGAATAGTCGAGGGTCAGCTCCGCACCCAGCGAACGGGCGAAGGCAAGCTTGTCTTCCGACGAGGCGCAGGCGATGACCCTTGCGCCCATGACGGATGCAATTTCCACCGCAGCCTGACCGACCCCGCCGGAGGCACCGAGCACGGCAACCGTCTCACCCGGCTGGAGATCCGCACGATCCTTGTAGGCGTGAAGCGTCGTCCCGTAAGTCACCGCCAGGCCGGCGGCAGTGTCGAAGGAAACGCCATCGGGAATCTGGATCACCTCCTGTGAGCGCACCAGCACCTTCTCACGCGCTGCACCCCATTTCATGTAGCCCATGACCCGGTCCCCCACCGTGACATCGGTAACGCCAGGGCCAACCGTTTCGACAAATCCCGCAAACTCCGCACTTGGCGAGAAGGGAAAGTCCGGCTTGAACTGGTATTTGCCTCTGATGATCAGCGTGTCGAAAAAATTGAGGGCGCACGCCTCCACCTTGACAACAATCTCCCCCGGACCGGGGACCGGTTCGTCGATTTGCTCGATCACAAGGCTGGAGGGCGGACCGAATGATTTGCACAGACAGGCTTTCAAGAGAACCTCTGAAGATAGGGAACGCAAACGGGTGCCGCTTCGCCGGCACGTCGCCACGTTAGCAAGTCCTGTCCGCGGCACCTATAGGCATTCCGGATAAGCAACCGGTTCAAAACCGGCCCGCTTTCCGCTAAGAGGCTCGCACGTGGACAAACGGGACGAATCGATGCGCGGATACTTTGCAATTGGAGCGGAAGGACTATCAAAACGCATGAATCTGGGCACCCTGATGAGATCGGCCCACGCCTTCGGCGCGAACTTCTTTTTCACCGTCGATGCGGATCAGAAAATCCGGTCTGCCCCCCCGTCCGATACGTCCAAGAGCCCGGGGCACCTGCCGGTCTTCACCTGGGACAGTGTCGACACGATGGACCTGCCGCGCGGCTGCCAGCTTGTCGGCATCGAACTGACCGACGAAGCCATTGACCTGCCCAGTTTCGGCCATCCGCTCCAGGCAGCCTATGTTCTGGGCCCGGAGCGGGGGTCTCTCTCCCCTGAGATGCTGGAGCGGTGCGACCACGTGGTTCGCATCCCGACCAAGTTCTGCGTGAACGTCGCCATGGCCGGCGCGATCGTCATGTATGACCGCCACCGCGCACTCGGACGCTACGCGGAACGTCCGGTCTCTTCCGGAGCCCCGACAAGCAAGCGCCCCAAGCATGTGAGCGGTGGCCCCGTCATGCGCAAGGGACGCAAGGTACCGGGCACCTGACCCAGGCCGCAACGGCATCTGCCCTCGCCGCTGGGTTCACAGGTTATTTGCCGGCTGTCTTCAGCTTTGCAATCAACGAACGGCTCGCAATCCAGGCAAGCACCGCCATCATCGAAAAGGTCAGGAACAGCCAGGCGGACGAATTCGCCGTCGCGTCGATATCGTTGCGGGTGTTGAATCCCGTCTGATTGGCGACCAGTCCCGCAACGGCCGTCCCGAACGACACGGCGAACATCTGGATCGTCGACAGAGCGGACGCCGCGTTCTCCTTTTCCGACGGATCGGTGAATTGAAGCGCAAAGGTGTTCAGGTGGGGCCAGCTCAGACCGATGCCTGCGCCCACCACGATGAGCGCGAGCGAAAGCAGCCCGGCCAATCCTGCCCCGGTGGCGGCATAGGCTGGCGTCGCGACGGCCAGTACAAGTGTCCCTGCGAGCAGAACCGCCGGACCCGCGAATACCACACGATGCATGGTTTTCCCGGTAAATCGCGCGGAATAGACTTCGGCACAGGACCAGCCGATGGATATCAGGGCAGCGATATAGCCGGCCAGGAGCGGTGACAGCCCGTGCAGGCGCTGCAGGTAGAACGGCATGAAGAACTCGGCATTCACGCAGAAGATGAGCAGCGACATCACGGCGAACGACAGGAACAACGGCGTTCCGCTTTTCATTGCTCCGCTTGGAAACAGCCGGATATCGGAGCTGTTTTCGCGGCGCATCAGGATGAGCACCAGGACAATGGACACCAGAACACCAACGCCGGCACCGGCGACCGTGTCAGCGAGCGATCCGGTCGAAACCGCCAGGACGGCTCCGGCTAGCAACGCCAGCTGGCCAAAGGCAATAGGTCCGGCCTGCGGCAGCGTATCGCCAACGGTTGGCAACAAGCGCCAGGCAATCAACGAATAGACGGCCGTCACCGGGATCAGCGCGGCAAAGCCGCCGCGCCAGATGTCATACTCGGCAAACATGCCGCCGACTGCGGGCCCGAACAGCATGGCGATGCCCCAGGTTCCGGACAGAAGCGCCACGGCACGCGACCACAGACGCTCCGGATAGGCAAAGACAACCATTGCGTAGCAGAGAGTGAACATCATGCCGCCGCCCGCGCCCTGTACCGAGCGTCCGATCAGCATCACGGGCATGTCCGGAGCCAAGGCCGTGACCAGGCTGCCCAGGGCGAACACGGCGCCGGAAAGGGCAAAGGAACGTTTCACGTCCATCCGGTTCAGGATCTTGCCGGTTACTGCCGCGCTCAGGATCGCGGCCAGCGTGAACAAGGTGGCATTCCAGGCGTAAAGGCCCTGCCCTCCGATCTCGGCAACGATCGTCGGCAGCATGGTCGCCGATATGTTGATATTGATCGCATGCAGAATGATTCCGCCCGCCAGAACGGCCGAAACAGGGGCATGCACACCCCAGAGAACATCGCTCCACCGGGCTTCCCCGGATTGCTCGAATGTGGCTGTCATGAGTGGTTTATCTCTTTTTGAGAACAGGATTTCGCTCAATGCCGCCCCTAGCTAGTGGCTCAACCTAAGTTGAGGTCAAGAGCTGTTTTTGAGCATTCTGCGGCCACACACAGGCGCAAAGTCTTGCATTTGGCGGCAACGGGCGGTTTTCTTGGATGGATTGCCGGGGGACATCGATGATTATTCGTTTCAAACATCTCTTGCGGACACTGTGTCTTTTGCTTTTTTTCCTGCCGTTCGGCGCAGCGCAGGCGTCGTCGGACAAGGTTGCGCTTATCATTGGAAACGGCGCCTACCGGACAATGTCGACGCTGCGCAATCCTCCGAACGATGCCCATCTCATGAGCAGCAAGCTGTCGGGACTGGGCTTTGATGTCGTTCGTCTCATTGACGGGGACAAGGCCGCTTTTGCCGCGGCCCTCACCGAGTTCGGACGCAAGGCCCAGGGCGCAGACGTCGCGCTTGTCTATTATGCCGGGCACGGTGTTCAGGTGAACGGACGCAATTGGCTGCTTCCCGTCGACGCCGACATCATTGCTTCCACGGATCTTCCCGGCCAGGCGATCAAGGCAAACGACCTTCTCGAGATCATGGAGATTTCCGGTGCACGGCTGAAGCTGGTCTTCTTCGATGCCTGCCGGAACAATCCCCTCCCGCGCTCCCTGTCCAGGGGAACCTCAAACGGGCTCGCGCGCCTGGAAGCCAACGCTGCCGGCATGATGATCGCCTTCGCGACCGCACCTGGCGATGTCGCGCTCGATGGCAGCGGAAACAACAGTCCGTTCACCGAGGCACTCGCCCGTTTGATCGACACGCCGGACCTTGAGGTGCGCCACCTGATGGGCAAGGTGCGCGAAAGCGTCTACGTGTCAACGGGTGAGCGCCAGCTTCCCTGGTTGAACGAGGCATTGATCGGTGAGTTTTACTTTGGCGGAAAGTCGGGATCCGGCGCGGCTCCGCCAACACAGCCGAAGGTCGCCGCACTCGCGCCCAGCACTCCCGAAACCACCCACAGACCGGTGCCCAGATTTGCCGGCAAGCACTGCGTTTCCGCGTCCGTTTCCGGCGGTTCTCTCGACGTTTGCGCTAGCTCGATCCTGGATCCGCAATATGGCAACCGCTACGGTCCCAACAATCTTTTTGACGGCAACCTGGCAACTGCGTGGGTCGAGGGCGTTTCGGGCACCGGATCGGGGGAACGGATCGTGCTTGCCTTCGACCGGCCGCGGCAACTCGCCGGGTTTGAAATCGTCAACGGTTACACAAAAAACCGCGACATCTTCGGCAAGAATGCAAGGGTCCGAACCGCCAGGGTGACGCTTTCAAGCGGAGACAGCCAGATCATATCGCTGCCGGACACCATGCGGGCAAGCAGCTTCAGCTTTGCGCAACCGGTCGAGGCGACCTGGCTTGAGTTGCAGATCGAAAGCGTTTTTCCCGGTTCCAGGTATACCGACACCGCCGTTTCGGAATTTGTTCCCGTATTCGCTGACTGATGCGCGGACGGGATTATCTCCTGTCGATGGCAAAATTGAACGAACGGCCGGGAAACGGCTCTTTCGTCAAGGTAAAGTGCCACCACTCACCCGGGTAGTTGCGAAATCCACCTTTGCGCATGAGCGCGACGAGGTCCCGGCGGTAAGCCTGCGCCGTCTTTGAAACCGCGTCGGAATCGGTTCGGCTTGCCGGGTCAAAACAGTCAAACGGCGTTCCGAAATCGATCGTCCCCCTGTCGCTTCGTGCGCAGACACGGTTGGCTTCGCTTGGCGGCCGTGCAGAAGCAAGGGAATCGAGACCCACATCGACTGTCGAGCCGCGCGCATGACTGCTCCTGGCACCGATATAGCCCTGACGAATCAGTTGTGATCTCGAGACATTCGGAAAGTAGGCCGGATCGGTCCCCTTGCCCGCTGCGACCCAGGCAACCATCGCGTCCACGGCACTTTGCGGCCGGTAGCAGTCGAACACCACAAGAGAATATCCCTTGCTGACAGCCGTGTTCTGCACCTTGCCGAGCGCTTTTGCAGCAGCTTCGGTCAGAACACATTCACCGGCATTGTATCCCGGCAACCGTTTGCGCATGAAATTTTTCCGGCCCGCATACCGGATTTCCTGGCGGATATCGGGAACGTAGTCCTTGAGATAGACAAACCCGTCGGGAAGAGAACCGGCCCGGCTCGGAACACCGAAAAGCAGCGAGACAGCGAGAGCTGCGCACGCCTGCCTAATCCACATCGACCGCCTCGTCGGCTTCGATCAGCTGACGCAGCCTGCCGAAGGCAAGACGTATACGCGACTTCACCGTTCCAAGCGGCAGTCCGGTCGTCTCGGAAATCTCGCTGTGGGACTGGCCGAGGAAAAACGCCAGCCTGACAACTTCCATCTGCTCTTCGGGGAGCTTGGTGATTGCGGCCCTCACGCGCTCTTCGCGCAGCCGGGCGTCCATCTCTTCCGAAACGTCGGGGAGCGGTGCCGGCTGAAGCGCGGGTTCTTCCGGATCCAGGTCAGCGGTCTTTTGCCGCCGCAGACGGTCGATGCGCCGATTGCGCGCCACGCGAAACAGCCAGGTGCTTGCGGACGATTTCCTTGGATCGAATAGATCGGCCTTGCGCCAGAGCGTCACCATGACGTCCTGCGCAATTTCTTCCGCCACCGCCGCGTCCGCGCCTTGCTTCATCAGATAGCCCTTCAGTCGCGGAGCGAAATGATCAAACAATTCAACAAAAGCGTTCTTGTCGCGGTCAGCCGCGACCTTCACGATCAGTTCGGAAAAATACTGCGCTTGCACCAAAAGCTGTCATGCTCCCTGTCCGACCCTATTCTTTAGCAGGTTCGAAACTTTTCGAAAGAGGGTTCAGGCGTTTCTGCCACACTGTTGCCGCGTTTAACCGCAAGAGCCAATAGGGGAAACAGGAATAATCGAATTCAAACGGCAGGAACGTCAAAAACCCGCAATTGCCTGGCCAAGGCTTCAACCCTTTCGTAACCAGCTTTAAGTTATCATTAAAGCTAGGTTTATAAGACAGACGGCAATTGCATCAAATTTGACGAAAACTCATAGCCAGATGGTGTGGAGATGATGAAAGCAAAATCGCTGGTACTGGCCCTCGCAGGCCTGGCCGTTTCAAGTGCAGCAGCTTTCGCGCAGACCCCGACGCTTTTGAAGCAACACAAGGACTGGGCGGCTTATACGACGCCAAGCGGTGGCGGCAAGGTCTGCTACGCGCTCACGAAGCCGACAACCATGCTGCCGGGTGACCGGAATCACGGTGAGGTCTTTTTCTTCGTGACGTCGCGCCCTGCGGAAGGCGTCTCTTCCGAACCGAGCCTCGTGGTCGGATATCCGTTCAAGGACAAATCCTCCGTCAACGTCGACGTTGACGGAAAGGCCTTTACGCTTTTCACCAACAACGACGGAGCCTGGGTCGAAAACGCAGCGACCGAAACCCAGCTCGTTGCCGCGATGAAGGCGGGCCGCGAAATGACGGTGAACGGTGAATCGAGCCGCGGAACCCGGACGACCTACAAGTTTTCGCTGTCCGGCGTCACCGCAGCCATTGATACGGCTGCACAGGCCTGCCGCTAAAAAAGCGACTTTCCGTTTCGGAACTGCCTCGGCCGGAGCCATCCGGCCGGGTGCCGTCATTGCACGCGCCCGGGATTGCCTGGCACCTTGATTTTTCAGCTCATATGTGGTTTTGGAAGCTTTCAAAACAGGGCCTGCCGATGCAGGCGGTCCGGCTGCCGCGGCTGCGTGAAGCATCGCATTGAAGAGCGCCGGACACGAAACGGACCACAACATGGCACTCACGCTCGACATCGCGCGGGATAATCCGAACGCGCCAACGGTGACTGCAACGGCAGCACAAACCATATCCGGAGAAGAAAAACCGACGCTTGTGGGTCTTTCACGCGAGGAACTCGGCGAAGCGCTCGGCACGATCGGCGTGCCGCAGAAACAGTGGCGCATGCGCGCCTCCCAGCTCTGGCACTGGCTTTATGTGCGCGGCGTCTCCGACTTTTCCGAGATGACGAACATAGCCAAGGACCTGCGCCGGCAACTGGACGAGGCCTTCACCATCGCCCGCCCGGAGATCGTTTCCGAGCAGATCTCGGTCGATGGCACCCGCAAATGGCTTTTTCGGTTCCCGCCACGCGGTGCCGGCCGTCCGGTCGAGGTTGAAACTGTTTACATTCCCGAAGAGGGGCGCGGCACGCTTTGCGTTTCGTCGCAGGTCGGCTGCACACTGACATGCACCTTCTGCCACACCGGAACGCAGAAGCTGGTCCGCAACCTCACCTCAGAGGAAATTCTGTCACAGGTGCTCATGGCGCGTGACCGTCTTGGCGACTTTCCCGATGCCGACACGCCGCAAGGTGCCATCGTCCCGAGCGAGGGCCGCCTTGTGTCCAATATCGTCATGATGGGCATGGGCGAACCGCTCTACAATTTCGACAACGTCAAGAAGGCGCTTCTGATCGCCTCCGACGGCGATGGCCTGTCGCTCTCCAAGCGCCGCATCACCTTGTCGACATCAGGTGTCGTGCCGGAAATTTTCCGCACCGGAGACGAAATAGGCTGCATGCTGGCGATCTCGCTCCATGCCGTCCGCGACGATCTTCGCGACGTTCTGGTTCCGATCAACAAGAAGTGGAACATCGAGGCACTGCTTGACGCCTGCCGCAATTATCCGGGGCTTTCAAACGCCAAGCGGATCACGTTTGAATATGTGATGCTGAAGGGCGTCAACGACAGCAACCAGGACGCCCTGGACCTTGTGCGCTTGCTCAAGGGCATTCCGGCCAAGATCAATCTCATCCCGTTCAATCCCTGGCCGGGCTCCGAATATGAATGCTCGGACTGGGAGCGGATCGAGGAATTCGCGGACATCGTCAATCGGGCCGGATATGCTTCGCCCATTCGCACACCGCGTGGCCGCGACATCTTTGCCGCGTGCGGGCAGCTCAAGTCGGCGTCCGAGCGCATGCGCAAGAAAGACCGTGAAGCGCTCGCTGCGTCCTGATCAGTCCGCAACATCTGTCTGATGTTCCCGAAATGGAGTTGCCGGAGGGCTTCTTCAATCTCTCCGCGGCGTGCCATGGTAGTTTTACCGATCACTGCCCACCCCGGAAAAGACGGTCAACTGGCGTCAGCCATGCCACGACGCTCCCGAAAGCGCACGGAGCCGATAACGACGACACACAAGGCAGTGAAGTAACTCGTTTCTTAAAAGTCTTTACCGGAAGCTTGTATTACCATTGGCAGCGACCACTTCACCTGCACAGGCCCTGAAGCCGATTTTTGCGAAGGAAGTGCATTATGAGCAAAACCGTTTTGATTTTTGTGGCCCTGCTAATTCTGTCTGCGGTTCTCGTGGACGCGCTGGCGCAATCGGAGCCGTCCGACAGTCACATCGCGATCGAGGACCCGGCCGAACTGACCAAGGAAGAGGCTCGCCGCATCTACGATGACCTGAAGACCCGTATGGCCGGGCTCTACGCGGCATCGGAACTGGATGAAATCGGGAACTACCAGTCCTGGGAGATCTTCAACGACGCCCCCTTTGTCTCCGCGACCCATGGCCAGCGCTATGTCAACAATTATGCCAACGCCATTGCGGTCAACTACGCGGTGTTGAAAGAAGGTGAAAAGCTGCCGGTCGGCTCGGTTCTGGCGAAGGACAGCATCACCGTTACCGGTGACGGCCGAGTTTTCCCGGGAGCCATGTTCGGAATGGAAAAATTGCCCGCCGGCACAAACCCGGAGACCGCCGACTGGCGCTACTTCATGGTGATACCGGACGGATCGATCTTCGGCGACACGACCGGAGACAATCCCCACCTCATGGCCTATTGCCACGATTGCCACCTGGGTGTGGCCGAGCGGGACTTCACGTTCTTCGTGCCTGAGGAATACCGGATCCAATAGCAGATATGGATGTGTCGCCACGAAAAAGGCCGCCCTGAGGCGGCCTTTTGTTTTGCACGGCTGTGTCGGAGAGGATCAGACCAGCCCCGCCTTCGTCAGCGGCAGTTTGGTGACCCAGTCGTCCTTTGCCGCGGCAATGGCGTTGGCAACGGCGGGCCCGATCGGGGGCGTGCCCGGTTCACCGATGCCGGTCGGCGCTTCATTGGACGCAACGATATGCACCTCGATCTCCGGCATGTCGGAGATACGGATCGGCTCATAGGTGTCGAAATTTGTCTCTTCGACAACGCCATCAGCGAGCGTGACCTGGTTGCGCAGGATCGCGCCCAGTCCGTAGCCGATACCGCCCTCGACCTGCGCCCGGATGTTGTCCGGATTGATCGGTGTGCCGCAATCGACCGCCGCGACCACTTTCTCGACCTTCACCGTGCCGTCGTCGCGGAAGGAAACTTCCGCCACTTCAGCCACGTACGAGCCGAACGACTTGTGCACGGCGACACCGCGGTGCCGTCCTTCCGGAGCCGGTGTGTCCCAGCCGGCTTTCTCGGCGGCAAGTTTCAGGACATTCGCCTTGCGCGGATCGTCCTTGAGCAGTTCCAGGCGATACGCGACCGGGTCCTTGCCCGCTTCCTTGGCAATGCGGTCAACCATGGTCTCCATCACGTAGGCCGTGTGGGTGTGGCCGACGGACCGCCACCACAGGACCGGAACCTGGGTTTCCTGATAGGACTGATCCATGTTCATGAGCGGGAACGCGTAGGTCGTGTCGTGCGCACCCTCGGTCATGTTGTGATCGACGCCGTCCTTCATCAGCATTGACTCGAAAGGCGTGCCCTTGATGATCGACTTGGCCGCGATGTGGTACTTGAACGCGGTGACGTTGTTGTCCGCATCCAGTCCGACCTTGATCTTGTGCGCCGACATCGGACGATAGTAGCCACCGGCCATATCGTCCTCGCGGGTCCACACGATCTTGACCGGCGCAGGGTCCATCCCGGCGGCCTGCATGGCTTTCGCCAGGAAAGCGACTTCCGCGACCGGGTGACTGTCCGCCTGCGCACGACGGCCAAAGGACCCACCTGCCCACAAGGTGTTGATCTTCACCTTCTCGAACGGGACTTCGAGAATTGTGGCGGCCACGTTGTGATCGATAGTCTGGATCTGCGACCCGAGCCAGAGTTCCGCGGTCTCGCCATCGTAAAGAAGAGCCGCATCGAGCGGTTCCATGGCGCCATGGGCCAGGAACGGAAACTCGAAGTCGGCTTCGATTACCCGCGCGGACCCTTCAAGCGCTGCATCTGCATCACCGTCCTCCCGGACCTTGAGGCCCGGCTTCGCGGTCATGTCCTTCAGCTCCGCCATCATGGCATCGCTTGACCGGGTCTCCGCAGCGCTGTCGTCCCATTCGATTTCCAGAAGATCGCGCGCCTTGATCGCCGGCCAGGTGGATTCAGCGATAACGGCGACACCGTTCGGGATCTGCAGCACGTTGACGACGCCCGGCACAGCCTTGGCTTCGGTCGCGTCGAACGACTTCAGCGTGCCGCCGAACCTGGGCGAACGGGCGACGACGGCAACAAGCAGGTCGTCCCGCTGAAAGTCCATCGTGTAGGTGTTCGGAGCACCGACCGTCTTGTTCTTCACATCGACGCGCGGGAACGACTTTCCGATATAAACCCACTGGTCCGGAGTCTTCAGCACAGGTTCCGCCGGGACGTCCTGCTGCGCGGCAAGACCCGCAAGTTCACCAAGCGTGGCGGATTTGCCGGACGCGTGGCTGACAACACCATCGGAAACGCTGATTTCACCGGCCGGAACGCCCCAGTCCTGGGCTGCAGCGGCAACGATCATCGCCTTCGCTGCGGCACCGGCCTGCCGGTACTGCATGAAAGAGTTGGCCATGGCGGTGGACCCGCCCGTTCCCTGCACACCGAACAGGGTGTTGGCATAGACCTGCGGATTGGACGGCGCGTGCTCGGCGATAACCTGTTCCCAGGATGCGTCGAGTTCGTCGGCGACCAGCGTCGTCAGACCGGTTGCCGTGCCCTGCCCCTTGTCCAGGTGCTTGGACAAGACAACAACCGTGTTGTCGGGACGGATATGCACGAAGGGCTGGATGAATTCTCCCTCGCCGGCAGCTGCCTGGGCAGTGCGCGGAAGGTTCATCGCCAGGACGAGACCGCCGACGGTTCCGGCGGACATTTTCAGGAATGTGCGCCGTGACGGCGCAGCCGCTTCCAGCGGCTTCTGCAACAGATGCAACATGGATCAGGCCTCCATCTTGTCGGCTGCAAGGTGGATCGCCTTGCGGATACGGGCGTAGGTGGCGCAGCGGCAGACATTGCCGTCCATGGCGGCATCGATGTCTTCGTCGGTCGGCTTGGGCGTTTCGCTCAAGAGCGCGGTGGCCGCCATGATCTGGCCCGACTGGCAGTAGCCGCACTGCGGCACGTCGAGTTCGTTCCAGGCCGCCTGGACTGCGTCCGCAGCTTTGCCGTTGACGCCTTCGATCGTGGTGATTTCAGCGCCGTCCATATCGCCGACGAAAGTCTGGCAGGACCGGATCGGAACACCGTCCCAATGCACGGTGCAGGCGCCGCAGGACGCAATGCCGCAGCCGAATTTCGTGCCGGTCATTCCCAGTTCGTCGCGCAGAGCCCACAGCAGCGGGCTTTCGGGATCGGCATTGATCGTGCGCGTTTCCCCGTTGATTTTCAATGTTATTGACATGAGGTCATCTCCCTTGGCTGGCCTTTTCTGGCTAAGGGGTGTAAACTACACTGTGCAGTGTAATACCGACTTCGGCGTCTGTAAACGCCCTAGTTTACATAGAGCGCTTTTTTTGGGAAAAAAGGACGGGGCGAGGAAAAGAAAAAGAATGCAACCGGGGCTGAACTGAGCACGAGATGTCCGTATCCGACCAGAAGAAAAAGCAGATTGTGGAAGCCGCCATCGCGGAGTTTCAGGAAAAGGGCTATGCCGGGGCAAGCATGGACCGCATTTCCGAACGTGCGCAGGTTTCCAAGCGGACAGTCTATAATCATTTCGAAAGCAAGGATGTCCTGTTCCGGGCAATCAACCAATGCCTTGCCGATCAGATAAATTCCGCCCTCGAACTGCCCTATGATCCGGATCTGCCGATTCGCGACGCACTGGTCCGGCTGGGCTGGGCGGAAGGCGAATTGATGATCAATCCGTGTTTCATGAGCCTTGCGCGCATGATCATGAGCGAAACCATTCGTGATCCGGAACTCGCCGCCGACATGAACGCGCGCATGACCAAACTTGTCGTGTTCGCCGAATTCATCGAGCGCGCGACAGAGGAAGGCAAGTTGAAGGCGAAAGATCCCGCGGTTGCCGCAGAACAATTCCTGGGTCTCATCAAGTCACGCGCCTTTTTCCCGAACATCTACGCCGCCCGCGTTCCGGGCCGGGAGGAAATCGGCAGGATCATTGAAGAGAGCGTTGATTTGTTCCTGGCAAAATACGGCGTTGCCAAGCGCTACCCGCGCAAGGGCTGAAACAGCTGTGGTTCCCGGCCGTACATTTTCTCCGCGATAGATCCTCCACGCCCCTTTCAATGGGATAAGGAAGGGCATGGGCGCCGTCTTAGGGCAACGGCAGGACCAATACGTATTTCCGTTTGCGAGCCACGTCTCGCAGCTCGGGTTGTGGTGGCACCCGTTCCTGCGGTCCCGGCTATTGCCCTTCGCGGGGGAGGCCTATCGATATGCGCCGCGCCACACAGGCATGCGACACCGGTCGAAATGGGGATTATGACGGTGGTTTCATCATCTCTGAACACTTGAACTGTTCCTCCGGCCGACCCTCGTTGGCTCCCGGACTGGAGTGCATCTAGCCAGAATGACGGGAGGTCACGAAGTGACCGGCCAGGAACACTATCAAAAGTTGCGCTATTTGCATAAAACGCATCAAAAGATGCGGCATTCGAACCGATAGCTTACGTGCTCACTGTGCTAAAACACAAACGAAACACCCTTTAAAATATTGAATTTATTCATCTTTTCTTGCAGACTCACTTTTCACCCTCTGTTGCGGAGGCAAGAAAGATCTCGTGAGATCAGTGAAAAATTATACGCTCAAGAATTGCGCTAATTGCATAACTTTCAATTGATGGTTGAGCTACCTATAAGACTGCGCCAGGCAGAATCGGGGGACGCCGGCACAGAAGGCAAACCACGAGCGACCGATACCGGTCTTGCTCTTTCGGAAAGCCGGCCTGTGCCCGCAAACCTGCACCTGAACGGCGCATGTTGGTGCGATGCCCGCCCAGCAAACACCCGGTCAAGCAGCGTCGCCAGGCAACCATCCCAACACGCGCCGTCCGGACAACGCATCCATCTTGCCAGACAGAAGGCAGACAGCCAATGAACAGACTTAAATTACTCGGACTTGCCGTCCTGTTCGCAATCGCCAGCGTGACCGGCGCGAGCGCGACCAATACCATCAGCTTTCCGGTTCCCTCCGGTGTTCCCCAGGTCAAGGGCGGTTTCAAGAACGAGGCGGGTGTTGTCGTTACCAAGGTCAAGGTAAACCAGCAGTCCCAAAACGGCTGCGAGCAGATCGACAAATCCAATGACGCCAACCTCTCGGAGGGCAACGGCTTCTACGTCGAGTACAACCCGATGTGCGACTACGAATTCCACATCGAGGTGTCGGGCTGCCCGAACAAGGAACAGCATGTCTCCTCTTCCGACATCCAGAGCGGCCAGACCGAAGTCGTCCTGAAAGGCACGTGCGTCAACCTCAAGACCAGCCGCGAGGTGCCGTGAGCCAAACCCGCTCAACAACAGGAGAACCGGCCGTTTCGTGAACGGAAAAACCGCGGGAGCGTTCCGATCCGCTCCCTTCCGGGCCAACACCCGGGAAACAGAACTGTTTCCCGGGTGTTGGCTGCATCGCATCCCGCATACGGAATCGTACGAGGAGACAAACCCGCATGAGAAAGACGGTTCTGCTGATTGGAGCCATGCTGGCCGCACTTTCCACGACGGCATTTGCCGGCGGCAAGCGGCACATCACGCTTCATATCAACAACCAGACGGCCTACGACTTCACCAACGGCAACGCAAAGCACAAGCAGGTGCATGTCGACACCGTTCAGACAACGGTCAAGAAAGGCCGGACGGGCCTCGTCAAGTTTCATTTCGACGAGGACTCGTTTTCCGACGTCATGATGAACGTGACCTATCTGGTTGCCACCGGCAATGGCGAGGAGGTCGAACTCAAGTACCACATCGATACAAGCGGTTCGGCTTGCAAGATCGTCACCCCGCCGGACCTTGAGGGCAACTACAACGACTGCCACGACATCGACGTTCACTATGACTTTGCAAACAAGTAACGCCCTGGCCTGGACCCCACCGCAATGCGAAGACAACAGTTTCTGAACCTCGTGTTCCTGCTCCCGTTCAACCGCTCTCAACGCGGGCGGGCCGGGCTTCGTTCGCGCTCGCAGCCGGCCATTTTTCTTGTCCTTTCGGTATTGCTCGGCGCATGTGCCGGTAACCTCGTCACCGACAGCGGGGTCTACTACAATCGTGGACTGGAAAGCTCCTACAACGACCTTCTGCTCGCCAATGTCATCCGCTCCGCCAAAGGACTTCCGACCTATTTCTCCGCCGTTGGCGACTATTCCGCCAACGCGGACATGTCCATCAGCAATGACTTTTCCCTTAGCGGGGAACTGGGCGAACTCTTTCTCAGCGACCTTGATCTGAGCACCAGCACGAGCCGTGACTTCGGCCGGAACGCGAACGTCTCCTCCCTTGAATCGGAAACATTCGTGCAGGCAATGCTCACCCCGCTGAGCCCGAAGCTTTTCTTCCTTCTGGCCGAAGGGCGCTCGCGCCAGCGGCTCGATCTTCTGTCCGTGCTTGCGGTGAAGTGGATCCTGATTCCCGAGGCAACTGTCGTGCGCATCCGTACGGCGGCACTTGAGGCCTGCAGCCGGGAGGCCCATACCTATTCCAGGGAGCTGCGCGCGGTCTGCTCGAATTATCCGCAAACGGTCGCCGAAGCCGCCTGTGCCGGACCACTGCGGCCCAATAGCCAGGAAAAGGTTCTGCTGCGCAGCGACCCTTCCAATCATTGTTCCCATGTGCGTTTCCGGCACCTGATGGAAGCCATCACCATTTTGCAGCCCGCCCTGTTGCGCAACAGTGCACCGGGCGCCATCACACTGATCGCACAGGAACAATTGCACCAGGAAAACACGGCTTCGGGCAAACAGGTTGCAGCCGTCGCAACCACGAAGGACGGATCGAAAAATTCAGCGGCAAGGCCGACCCGGCAGGATGCGTCCTCGACGGCCCTGATTTTCGGCAAGGACAGCGACTATGCGCTTCGCTCTCCGAACGAGATCCTGCAGTATCTCGGTGGCGCTGTCCGCGCCATGCACCGGCACGGGTCCGGGCCAAGGCTGATCGGGCCGGACGGGCGCAAAATACCGGTCTTCGAGGTGGTAGCGGGCCCCTTTGGCCTTGGCAGCGCAATCGATGTGAGGGTCGATGGTGAACGTTTCGGCATTCGAACACACAGGCTGACGGAGGACCCGGGCAGTTTCACCGTGCAATCCCTTGCCATCCTCAAAGATATCATCAGTATCAACACATCCCAAAATGTCCTGCCGAAAAACCCGACGGTCTTCCTGCGCTAGTGCGGTGAAATTGAAGTTCGCATCATTGCTCCCGCAGCTTCCGCGTCCATTCTGCCTGCCCGGAGACGAAGCTGCTTGATTGCCATGGCCACCCATCGCGTCCGGTTTGACCTGAAACGGACTGCGATGGGCGATTTCCCTTCAATCGACTTGCCATCCCGGCAGCGGCAAAGCGAAAGGCCGAGGTGAAAAATCCGGAATGAACCGTGTCACGGCCCGGAGCCGAACGGAGCTTTCCGGGCCGGTTCGGCAAATGCCCGCACCGCCTTTGACGAACCTTGCGGAAATAACTGCGCAGAATGCCTAAGACTATTCTTACCTATTGATTTCAAAAGGCTTTGTAGCGAAAAGACGCACATTTGCCATGCGCTGGCCGTATAACCACACGTAGCGGTCTCCCCTAACATCCAACCGGTATCGCCGGCTGCCTGCAAGACGCGCCCTTCCGGACGGCGTTGGGTCGTCGCTGATCGCCGCCCAACCGCATTTCAGCTGAACACAGGGGGTCGCCCGGATGGCAACGAAAGAAATGTTCTGGTTAACCGGTCACACACAGGCCGGCACGACGCTGTTGCAGAAACTTTTCGATGCTCACCCCGACTGCGCCACTTACCCGGTTGAACCTTACTTCTACAGACTCTTTCCAAAAGAGCAGTTCGCCTGCCCGGACGACCTGAAACGTAAGTTCCTTTTCCACCTGAGCAACAGAATGCATCTGTCGGAGAGATTCGCCATCGGCGGCAACCGCGAGGCCTGGCTTGAAAAGGAAAACCTGTTTCTGGCTTACGAAACGGCCTCCAGAAGCCGCTGCCGCAAGGGTTCAACGAAACGGGGCGGTCTGGATGAGGTGTTTCACAAGAGCTATTATTTCAATCTTCACAACGAGATCCACGCCATTCCCGGCATCGCCCCTCGGAAATATGTGGAGGCGGCTTTCGCAGCCTTCCGGGCTGCAAGCGCCGAGGCTATGCCTCAATTCAGGCTTGGACCCCACGACACATTCAAACACCCTTGCGGACGCCTGCGCCCGGACACATTCGACTGGTTCTTTGACAATTGGCCGGAAGGCAAGGCCGTGTTCCTGACCCGTAACCCGTTCGCACGTATCTGGAGCCACATGGAACATGCGAGAAAAAAGAAGGGTGCATGCCTGCGTCATTCGGAAGATGCCAATGCCTTCAACAGCGTCGCCAAGACATACGCAACGGACTACGTCGCAGCCGCGTCGCTGGAACAGTCCAGGAGCGTTCTGAAGGTCAACTACGAGGATCTCGTCACAAAGCCGGAAGCCACGTTGAGGCACATCTGCGGGTTTCTGGGGATCGACTTCAGCGCGTCACTGCTTAAGCCGACAAGACTGGGGTGTGACGACGATGTTTCAACCAATCGAACCGGTGCAAAGGGGATCAATACCAACAGCCTGCACAGGTGGAAATCCAATCTTTCCAGGAAAGAGCAGGCGATCATACACGCGTGCGTGCTGCGCGCCCGCGCCCGCAAGATCTACCGGCCCGCAAAATACCGGATCAACGTCAGCTAAACCCGGACCGAATTGCCGCTGTTTCAGGTCCCTGCGTCAAGCACGGCAACTGCCGCGCGCATCCTCCAAGAGCCGCGATCGCGTTTCGGACGGCAGTTCGCAGAACTGCCTGTTGTAGTAACTGGTGAATCTGCTCCAATCCCAAAAGCCTTCTTCCGCAGCGATATCTCCGATGCTTTCCTGTTCGAAAGTCTTGTCCAGCAGTTTCTGCCGGGCATTTTGCAGTCGTGCCAGCCGTGAGTAGGCCAGCGGCCCCATGTTCACCTGGTTGGAAAACGCCAGCTCGAAAAGCCTCTGGGACCCGAAATCCCTGATGGAAGATTTGAACCGCTTTCCCACATCCTCCCGCACACCAAGCAGCAGCCGGCGCGCCAGCAGGAAACGTTCGCGTGCCTTGGAAGGCTTGTGTGTGACATAGCTGTTCTGGCGCAACCATTCCAGATTGAACCCGATGACAAGGTCCAGAATGAAGGCCTGATCCACCGCTTCGCGTATGGCTTTCGCCCGGCCCGAAACCATGCTTTCCAGCACCGCAAGGGCGCCGCTTCGGAACCTCTCGGCGAGCAGGAATGAACTCACCAGCACGGGCCGTTCGCGGACGCTGGAAAACCAGTCGGCGACTTCAGGCAGAATGGCCGGATGCGAAAGCAGGGCGTTCATTTCCACTTTTGCGACAACAGACAGACAGTCCGGAGGCAGAACCGTGTGATGTTCCGCCTTCGGCGGTCCCACAAGGACCCAGTCGGTTGTCGTGGTGACGCCGCCGAAGGCAACGTCTTCAGTCAGTCCGCTAATAGCGGCGACAAATGTAAAGTCGCCGTCGGGAAGCAGCAACTCCACTTCCAGCGCCCGGTTGTAGTTCTCGACAAAAATCGACGCGGCACCCGTCTGCATCGCGAGCAGACGTCCCTTGAACCGGCCAGGGGTCAGCTGAATTGACTTGTGATTGTCGAGCAGGAGATCGAGCTGCGAATGACAGTCGTTCAGCTCAAGATAAGTGACACATTCATGTTGCCCGTCTCGTGCGGAAGACGGGAACCAGACGCTGTTCAACTGACCACTCCACGGGTTTGCGGGCCGGGAGCAGCTGCGTGCGAACGGCGGACTTTCGTTTCCGTGTCGGCTTGCTGCGGTGGGCAAGTCCCCTGTTTGACCTTAACGGTTTTCCGGTTGCTTTCCATTGGCTCGATCCAGCGCAAGCGAATTTGTGATGACATGGTTTTTGTTTCTTATCGATTGGCACACAGGCAAGGTCCCCTTTCAGGACCTGGGAGCTTTCTCTGTCGCTCGGACATG
Source organism: Roseibium sp. MMSF_3412 (assembly GCF_030733265.1). Taxonomy (GTDB): domain Bacteria; phylum Pseudomonadota; class Alphaproteobacteria; order Rhizobiales; family Stappiaceae; genus Roseibium. The sequence continues at coordinate 26,267 of NZ_JASHJI010000005.1, forward strand.
AGTCATGCGCCCCTGCCGTGACATTTCATGCGCGTTTCGGACGGAAGTTCGTTGAACTGTCTGCGGTAGTAAGACGTGAACCTGCTCCAGTCCCAGAAGCCTTCTTCGGCAGCAATATCGCCGATGCTTTCTTCATCGAGGGTCTTGTCAAGCAGCTTCCGCCGCGCATTGTGCAGCCGCGCTATCCGCGAGTAGGACAGCGGCCCCATGTTCACCTGGTTGGAAAACGCCAGTTCGACAAGGCGCTGCGATCCGATCTTGCGCGAGGCCACCCTGAAGTGTTCGTTCACGTCTTCATGCGCCTCCAGCAGAAGTTTTCTGGCAAGCAGAAAACGTTCACGCGCGCGCGAGGTCTTGTGCGTCGCGATCGTGCTCTGCCGCAACCACTCCATGTTGAATCCGTTCACCAATCCGCACACGAATGCCTTGTCCGCTGCAGCCCTGAAGGCCTGGGCTTGTATCGACAACAGGCTTTCGATCACCACCTGAACATCCGCACGAAAACGTTCCGCGAGCCAGGGTGACGTCACAAACACGGGACGCTTGGGTAGTTCGAGGAACCAGTCGGCAACCTCAGGCAGCAGGGCCGGATGGTTCAATAGCGAACCCTTTTTGAGCCGGGCGAGCAAAAGAACGCTTTCAGAGGGCACAAGAGCAACATGTTCGGCACCCGGCGCCGCAACCTGCAACCAGTCCGTCGACTTCGTAACCCCCCCAAACGGGACATCCGGTTCGCCGCGGACAACAGCGGTTACGAAGGAGAAGGCATCCGGAGAGATCGAAACTTCTTTTTCAAGCGGCTGGTTGCTGTATTCGACATAAATCGAAACATCGCCAACATCCGCAACGAACAACCGTCCATTGAAGGACCCCGCACCCAGTTGCAGGCAACCGCTCCGGTTGCCGAAACGGGTCGACTGTGCATTGCAGTCGAAAAACTCTTCATCGAGAATGAAGTCGTTTTCGTTCGTCAATCCGGTCGCCGGAAACCAGTTTCCAAACATTGTTGTTCCCACGTTGATCGGTCGCTGGCGACAAACGTGCGGAACGCTTTTTGCTGTCGATCTGGCCGGACCAAAACCGATCTGGCTGCATTCTCACACGACTTGCCGCGAAGGAAACGGTATCACCGCCCTCAAAAGCTCTATTTTTTTATAATTTGTTAACATCAGAATAAGGCGATATCCGCCTTGCGGTTATGCAGTTTGCGAAAAAATGACGCCCCGCCAGTTAAAAATATTTAAGAAAGAAATCTGAAGTTTAGTTTCTTCAATATGCAGCCTGAGAAACATGTCACGCGTCCGCTGCCCGGGTCATTCCGTAGAGCCGTCACAACACAATTTAACACATCAAACCGCATCTGCCGGTCCGGTGGTTTCGTTTGCCGCGCACCGCCGTCGCCGAGACGTGAGCCGGTCGCTCTTCTACCCCCTCCAATTGCCAATCCGGAAACGGCGAGAAACCGTTGCTGCGCTAAAAGCATAACACTCCCGCAGGATTTCATGGTCCGATGGACGCTGAACGGATCCTCAGATTCGCTTACTAGTTACGGAGATTGTTGTGACGGGTATTACTCCTAAGCAAAAGGAATGTCTTGAGTGCATCTCTCACTACATCAGCCAGAATGGCCATAGCCCATCACTGGCCGAAATCGGAGAGACTCTCTCGCAAAGTGCTGTAGCGATTCATCACAAGGTCAATTCCCTCGCAGAGCGGGGTTACTTGACGAAAAGCCGTGGCAAAAGAACGCTTGCGCTGACGAAGAAATCAAAACAATTGCTCGCACATCTTGCGCTGAACGACTGACGTGTGCCGGCGTGTCTCGCAACAGCGCGGCATCGCAGGCATCGCAACCTTGCCTCGGCCACGCTGACGTTCCCAACAAGGTTGAAGGGCCTTGCAACCATGCCGCGGAATATCTTCTTTACATTGGCGTTAGTACTCGCCGTCCCCGCCGCTGCCGATCAGGACCCGAACAGACCGACTGACAAGATCGCAGCCGACCTGAATATCGAGGAAGCCGTTTTCATCGAATGCTTCAAGCCGGTGAATCCGGAACCGGACAAATACCCTTCAGGCCAAGAACAACGCGCCAACAAGGCAATCCTTCTCCCGTGTCTTCAAAAAGCCAATCCGGCGATCAGCAATGAGCGTCTCGACAGGGTCATGGACAAGTACAGACCCGAAGGCGCGTTTCGGAAATAATCCGGCCGCTCTGTGCCGCACCGATCCGAGCCGGAAAAATGCCGGTTGACTCCGCCATGCGAGGCGCGCGCCAGTCCAAGAGCCTGCCAAACGTGTTTCATTAGGGTACGGCCCCATAAATGAGACTGAAATGGCGTGTGAAATGGCGAAATCCCGTCAGGAAGCGTGTGTGGAGCGGGCTTCCTGCCCGGTCAAGCACGCTGACGCCACGGGATGACGCCATTTCCATGTCCGTCGGATTTGACCGTCTTGCGCCTCCTCCGCGTCGCGCAAGGCCTGCAAATGAATCCCATTTCCTGCGTTTGCCCTCCTTGACGGGAAGCAAGCCGCCTCAAACCATTTCGCCCTCATTTATGAGACCATCACCTAGAGACGGATCGCGAAGCGTGCCATGCCCTGGAACGCGTCGATGACGCTTGAAAGCGTCCCCTGGCCGTCCAGAGTGAAGCTGGCCCGCGGCCCGAGGTCGAGATGCAGCGCTGCCCCCAGAAAGACGGCCGATAGGCCCGTTGTTCCGAGGCCGACGGATTTGGGAATGCCGACAAGCGTGACCGGCACATCGTCGGCGCCGATGGAACCGCGCAAAAGGTAGCCCGCCCGGCCGGACAGCGTGGCCGGACCGAAATCCCTGGAGACCCCCAACTCGATATCTGCTTCCAGCACGCCAAGCGAATGAGCGCTCACCGTCGCGTTGGCCTTCGAACCGCCTTCCCTGTAGCCGCCGATATGCGTCAGGCCATAGCGTCCCCGCAAGGTTGGCGTAACAACAAGTCCCGTGCCGCCGATGGTCATATCGGCAGCAAGCGTTGCCTCAGACGTGAGGAACCAGCTGTCGTAGGATACCGAAGCACTGCTCTCACCACGCGTCAGGCCACCGCTCAGGGCTGTATTGTCGTTGATGAAACGGTGGCTGTCGTTCCGCTGCCAGCCGCCCGAAACGCCCAACCCGACAGTCACTGGCCCAAAGCGCCGATCGCCATGGAGTCCGGTAAAAACGCCGTGGCTGTCGATGTCCTGCGCATCCGCCCATACGCTATCTGCCGTGATCGAGCCGCTGAGATAGCCCGCCATGACGCCAAGGCGCGTGTCGGCCGATTGTTCCCACGCATAGCCTATGGCAGCCCCTGCCTGGTCAATGCGTTGTTGCAGGGTTGTATCGTCACCGCCGTAGCTGGCGGCACTGCCAAATCCGGTGATCCAGAAGCGACCGGCTTGAAGCCCGTAGCGATGCTCCGGCAACGGTTCTTCACCCAGCAGGGCTGTGAAGCCCGCCACAGCGCGCGCCCGTCCGTTCGTAAACGCCAGTGCAGCGGCCGGTCTTTTGCCAGGCCCTCGTGCTTGCGCGAGACCGGCCCGTCCAAGCTGCGCCAGTGTATTTGCCGTATCGGCAAACTGGTTGAAGCCCGCCGTCAAACCGGTCGGATCGAAGGTGGCAAATTGTCCCGTCGTGCTGTTGTAGAACCATGGAACGGAACCGGACAGATTGGCCTTGCCTCCGGCGATGTTGGCAGTGGGGACCTGCCAGAGCACCGAGTGTGAGGCTCCCGTCACGATGTTGAGTGTTGTCGGAGCATCGAAAGTGATCGTCCCGCCCAGATATCCCGCGGAGCCAAGAGTGACGATGTTGTTTGTGGCATTGTTGCCAGTCTGGATCGCGTCGGCGCGTTCCGCAATTATTCGGCCAGTGTTGGTGGTCACGAAGTTGGCGGCATCGCTGGAAATCGCGGTGGCACCACTGCCCTGCGTCCAGATGGTTCCCCTGTTTGAGACAGTCGTATTGTTCCCGAAGTTCAAAACTCCGATCGCGTTCTCTTCAAGTGTCTTTATTGTGCCGGCGTTTACGATTGTCGCGTCGCCTCCGATATTTATAATTCCTATGGAGTCGAACCCATTTGTCCGGATCAGGCCGTTATTCAGGATGTTGAACTTATTGCCGACGTTATAGACACCAAATGAAACGGCGCCGTCTGTCGCAATAGTCCCCAAATTGTTCACGGCGTTGCCGTAGTTGCCGCTTACGATCGCATCATCAAGGATTGCCGTGGTGGTAACGCTGCCGACTTCCTCAATCAACAAATTCGTGTCGCCAAGCAGAAAACGGGTCGTCGTCACAGGCGAACTTATCACTTCATCGGCGCGAGTGAGCGAAGCTGGAGCAATGAACAGCATTCCAACGGCAACGGATGTCAGCCAGGGCTGACTTATATTTCTCGGCATTCCGGACGTCTCTTGAGTCGGACGTCCCCCACACGTTTGATGCTTTGATTTTTGTTCGTTATGGTTAACAAAACATATACTTAGCGGTGTGCATGGGTGGCCCACCGCTCATTGAAATAAGCAGATTTGACAATAAAAACGCGGACCCAAGTCGGTGACCGCACAAATTGCCGTTAGGTCGAAATGACACTTTTCAGGATGAAGACACGCTGCATCGGCAATACGGACGTGGCGCATATCCGCGTTCCGGAACACCGCCGCCGCTCCAGGTGCTTGGAAAGAAAGGTATTTTCTCTTTGGTCAGAACTTGCGGAGGAAACAATCAGCACGGCTTGCCTGGATCCCGAAGAGCACCCGGGGCGCAGCTATGGCGATGGGTGGACGGCTGTTTGTCGTTCCCGGCGCCTACATGGCAATTTTTTTTGCGCCTGATCCGGCCATAACCGGTATCAAGCACCGACTTTTTGAAAACCTTGAACAGATTCGAATCCAGCTTCCCCGGCATCCTTGCCATCTCCTGGATCGCCTGGCGTGGTGACATGGCGCTCTTGGTGCCCCTGATTTCCGTAAGTGTTGAATAGAGATCTGCAAGCGTAATCAGACGCACCAGAAACGGGATTTGGTTCCCTTTCAATCCGTCGGGATAACCTGTCCCATCCATCATCTCGTGATGCCAGACCGCGACGTCGACCACGCTTTTCGGAACATGCGTGTTCGTTTTCAGGATCTCGCGCGTAAATTCCGGATGTCTCCTGATAAATGCGTCTTCTTTTTCCGTTGGCCGGCCGGGTTTGTCGAGAATGGACAATGGGATCTTCACTTTCCCGAGGTCATGGACAAGGGCGCTGAGTGCCACAAGCATCTGCTGTTCCTTGGAGAGCCCGAGATCAATCGCGAAAGAAACCGCCTGTCCCGTCACCAGAAGAGTATGCCGGTAGCTGTGGCTGTGATGGCTTTGAGCCGCTTCGAGCCACGACCTGACACCCTCCTTGGCGATGGTTTCCGTGATGTTTTTCGCTGCATCGGTGAGTTTGGAAACCGGCAGGTCACGGCCCAGAATTGCGGACAGGGAAACAGTTGCGAGCGTCCTGCAGGCGCTGCCGACAGCCGATCGAATGTCGTCGGGAAACTCTCGTGACAGATTAGGCTCATAATAGTCGCCGGCCACCGACCGCAAAGTGGCAAGAAGCGCCGACAGGCTTTCGCGACGGTCCACAAGCTTCTGACATCCGAATTCGTGTGCCTGGAACACTTGCTTGCGGTTACGCTGGTCCAGAACGCATATGGAAAGTCCGCAACCCAAGGCGAGCGCGGATTTCAGCGACCGAAGGTCGTCTTCTGTGAGGCCAAGGAAATCCACGACCAGCGTGGTTTCCGCTGAGGGCGGTGCCGTTTCCAGGCCCTTCACATCAAGAAAGTCTATCGGAAAGAGGGACGCAATTATGCTGTAGCGCCTGGCTGCCTTGACCCGATCGGCGGAAACGATTGCGATCCTGCGCATCTATGCCACCACCTCAAAGTGCGCCTGCCGTGCTGGCAGGAGAGACGGCTGCTCGCTATTTCCGCAAGCAGCGCACTCCAAATTTGATTTCTTTCGAAGAAGGCTAGTGCCCGCGTCGCAGAGAAAGCCGGCAAACGCACGGCAGTTTGCCGCGATCAATGCTGAAGGAGGTGCGAACTTGAAAAAGGTACACGGAGCATCGCCCAATCGAGCCGGAAGTAATCTGGATAACTTCAGGCTGTAGCGGCGATCCAAAAAGGTCTCTTCCGGCATATCGGACGCCTCTCTACTCAGACGTCCCCCACACGTAGATTGATCTTAAGACAGCATAGTTAAAAATTGAATAACAAAAGAACTATCAAAACAAAACAATCCAATAAAAAAATTGAAATGCTCAGATTTTTCTTTATTTTTATTTGCGTAGCAAGATGAGATAACTTGATAGAATGCAAAAATAGACGTGTTTACACTCGGCCATGACAAGACGCATGGCAAGTGTCAGCTTGTTCGCATCGCTTTTCGCCGCGTCGCAGACGGCAATTCGCCAAAATGCTTGCTGTAGTAGGCCGTGAACCTGCTCCAGTCCCAGAAACCTTCCTGCGCGGCGATGTTTCCGATCGACTCACTGAAGAAGCGTTTTTCTCGCAGCTTCCGTCGCGCATTGTGCAGCCTGACAATGCGCGCATAGGACCGCGGCCCCATTTTGACGTGCTCGGAAAAGGCCTGTTCAACCGAACGCTTCGAACCAAGCTTCGACAAAGCGTCATTGCTGTCGCCTCCCTGGTAGAGATCGCGCTCAGCCAGCAGGTGCCTTGCTTTGAGAAAGCGATCCAGGGCGGGGGATCGGTGGATAACGTTATAGTCTCCACGCTCGAGCCATTCGAGGGAAAACCCAGCCGCGATGCTTGAAATCAGCGCCTGATGAATAATGTGAGCGGTTTTGGTTTCGTTGGCCGGAAGAATTCCCTTCGCGCTTTGAAGTGTCATCAGCGCGTCGTCCTGTATCCGGCTTGCCAACCGCCGCGACCTGACAAACTCGCCGTCCCGCTTCAGAGATCTGAACCAGCTTCCAACATCGGGAACCAGATTTTCGCTGTTGAGCAGCGCCTCGCACTCCACCGTCATCATAAGCAAAGGGCATTGGGTTGGTGTCGGCGCAACGGCTTGGCCGCCGGGTGGCAACACATAGACCCACGTACCCGCACCCTGAACGCCGAAAACCGCATCTTTGCAGCTTTCACAAAGACATGTGCAGAAAAGAAACTTGTCCTGATCCACCTTCATGCATTGCTCGATGGCCTGCTCGCTCTGCGTGACATGTATTGAAATCCGGTCCACCAGGGCAAAAACGACACTTCCCTCAAAGGCCCCGGGACTGAGTTGAATGCTCTCAAGTTTGATTCCCTTGAACAGACTTGCGTGATGTTCGAGATCGTTGCTGTCGCACTTGTACAAGACTGAAGAATCGACATTCAATTCTTCGAAATTCGAAAGTTTATTGAATCCAACCAATTCATTCATCGAACTACTCTCGGAACGACGTTCTTCACTCCATGAGAATCTCTTCAGATTTCCGGCCGCCACGACGTCACGCTTGACCGGACGTCTTCCGATGCCGCTCCTTCTTCGGGTCCTTTTCGGCAGAGCCGAAAGCCTCCGTGCGGGCCGGCGGCGGGCCACAGCCCAGCGCTCGGCGGAATTCGCGTGCCAGCACCCCTGGTGCGCCAGGTGCCCTTGTGTGGCGCATCCGATCGATCGCCCGCGAGCCGGAACTGCGATGGCGACCGCCCATCCGGGCAACGCAGGACCTAGACAGGTGTGGGGGACCTTTCTCATGAGTGCCTGCGCATTGACCGGATGGGCGGCGACATCCGACTTGACGAATCCCGCACGCCCCCCTTACGAGAAGGTTGCAACGGTAATGCAACGCCATGCCGAACCCCGAAGCGGCACGCGAACGAGCACACTCGCTCCGCCCGACCCTCGCCGATGCGTGAGGGCGGAACCCGCTTCTGAACTGAACTTGATTGCCGTAACGCGAGAACTTGCCCGGAAACTCAGCGCTGGTGATGGAACCGGATTTTACGCGGAAACCGTGACGATGACTGACCCGTCGGATCGAACGTTCGATCCACGCAATCATGCACGACACAGAGTTCCTTTCCGCTGCAAACACAACCACCCCCGATTCGACAATCGATACCCTATCGATACGAAATGAGGGCGCGGGTACGTTATGCAGAACTCGCACGTACTTCAGACATAACTTTTTTTGATTTTGATTTATATATCAAATAGAAGATTTAAATTATAAGCATATAGCGCAATTCAAATTCTCATCGAGCAAAACAAAAGTTCAAAATCGGCAAATCATTGCATGTTTAGCAATGAAGTAACAAAACTTTAACGCCTTAAACTTATTTTAAACGCGCCGCGATCGCGTTTTAAGTAGAATTTCTTATATATCAAAGTCTTCATTCAATCCTGGAGAATCCGCGCCTCGTCGACCGATTGCGGTTCAGCTCTGCACCAATCTCAATCTGAAGCAGAATTCGCAACGGTGCCGCATGCTCCAGTCCCGGGCGCAGCGCCACCCGTCATTACGGTTTGTTTCATATCTTCTTAAGCGGTCAGCAACAACTTGGCTTTCGCACTGGTGCGCGATGAATATCTCCCGGATCTGCCGCCCGCAGGCGACGACGCGGCACCGAGCACCCGTCATCCGTCAATAAGGAATCCTTGAAAACCGGGCACGGATTGCGCCTCCCTGCAGCGCAGCAACCGAAAGGCGAAGCAGGCAAAGCAGCCCTCGCAGGTGCCCCGCCGCAGGGTCAAAAAGGCGCTCGCAATCGCAAACACGGCCCTATCAGGGAAAAAGTGTGGCCGGGACAGTTGCCAAATGTCAAAAAAGGAACAAATAATGGTACCAATTGAAATTGGTTCCACAAGAAGACGCTGCATGACCGAAGATCGACCCACCCGGAGAAATTCCAGTTTGGCGCTGGAACGTCTGCGCATTCTCGTTGACCAACTTGCGATGGAGGGCATACGCCAGCTGCCGACCGAACGGGACCTTTCTGACCAAATTGGTGTCGGTCGCCGCGCCGTTCGCAGGGCGCTGGAAGTGCTTGAAACGGAAGGTTTCATCTGGAGGCGTCAGGGCGCCGGCACATTCGTCGGCGCAAAGCCGAGCGATGGCGAGCAGCAGCTCAGCAAACTTCCGGAAATGAGCAACATGCTGGAGGTCATGGAAGTGCGCCTGCGGCTGGAACCTGCCCTTGCTCAATTGGCCGCCATCCGGGCGACGCCGCAGGATATCGTTCAAATGCGTCACATCGCGGACAAGGTCGGCGAAGCAGATGACATGGACGGCCGCGAATTGTGGGACGGCGCCCTGCACAGGGCGATCGCCAAGGCAGCCGGCAATGCGCTCTTTCTTGCGCTTTTCGACGTCGTGGACCGCACGCGTCAGAACGAAAGCTGGCGCCACGTGCGCGAAGCGCTGCGCACCAGTGAGACCGTCTTGCAGTACAAGGCGCAGCATTCCGACATCGTGGATGCAATCGAACGCCACGATCCCGTGTCCGCGGAACGTCTGATGCGCCAGCATCTGCTCACCCTGCAGGAACGTCTGCTTTTCCAGACGTCGGAAAGTGCCGGCAGTGTCTGAGGGTACGGATTCCAGGTCGGGCGGGTCGAAAAACCCGTCCCTGCTCACGGTCGACAATCTGGCGATCCGTTTCGGCAACGCGCCTGCAAACACCGTCGACGGGATCTCATTTGCCGTCGACCGAGGCGAAACGCTCTGCATCGTCGGCGAGAGCGGCTGCGGTAAATCCATATCGGCCCTGGCGCTGATGGGCCTGCTTCCAATGCCGCCGGCGAAGATCGCCGGCGGACGCGTATCCTTTGATCAGAGAGACTTGCTGACGCTTCCCGCAAAGGCCCGGGCGGATCTGCGCGGCGATCGCATGGCGATGATTTTTCAAGAGCCCATGACATCCTTGAACCCCGCCTTCCGGATCGGTGATCAGATTGCTGAAGGTGTGCTGCGCCACAGGGCGATAAGTCAGGCGGATGCCCGCCGCAGGGCCCTGCAGATGCTGGACAGGGTGAAGATCCCCGCCGCTGCCGAACGGCTGGACGACTACCCGCACCAGCTTTCCGGCGGCATGCGCCAGCGGGTGATGATCGCCATGGCACTTGCCAATGACCCGGATCTCCTGATTGCCGATGAACCGACGACAGCGCTCGACGTGACCATTCAGGCACAGATCCTCGAGCTCATGAAAACGCTCCAGGAAGAGACGGGAACGGCACTGATCATGATCACGCATGATCTTGGTGTTGTTGCCGAAATCGCCGACCAGGTTGCGGTGATGTATGCCGGCAGGATCGTCGAGCAGGGGCCGGTTGAAGCCATATTCGACGACCCTCAACATCCCTACACCATAGGCCTGATGAGTTCCCTGCCCTCGCTTGGTGAGCGCCAGAGCCGACTGACGACCATCTCCGGAATGGTGCCGACGATTGAAACGATGCCGTCCGGCTGCCGCTTCGCGCCGCGCTGCCCGTTTGTACGTGAGACCTGCATCACCCGTGCACCCGAATTGACCTCCATGTCGCCGGGGCACCTTGCAGCCTGCCATTTCGCGCCACTCGAGACCCACATGGTGGAAGCGGTATGAAGCATTTCGCGCAAGACACCATTCTGGAAACCCGCTCGCTCGGACGCAATTTCACGCGCGGCGGCGGACTATTCCAGCAAAGGACTGTTGTGCGGGCCGTCGACGGTGTCGACCTGACGGTCAGGCGCGGCGAAACACTGGCCATTGTGGGAGAAAGCGGCTGCGGAAAGTCCACGCTTGCAAGAACTCTCGTGCGGCTGCTGGAACCCACCAGCGGTCAGGTTCTTTATGAAGGTTCCGACATCGCGCATCTTGCAGCGCGCAGTATGCGAAAGTTGCGCAAGGACCTGCAATTTGTCTTCCAGGATCCGTTTTCATCCCTGAACCCGAGGATGACGGTCGGTGCCATCGTTGAAGAACCGCTGACCATTCACACACGCGACGGCAAGCCGGCGCGGCAACAGAAAGTCGCCGGCCTTCTGCAGCGTGTCGGCCTTCGCCCGAGCATGGCGGACAGGTACCCGCACGAGTTTTCAGGCGGTCAGAGGCAGCGCATCGGCATCGCGCGCGCCCTTGCAAGCGAGCCCAAGGTGATTGTTGCGGACGAACCGGTTTCAGCGCTCGACGTTTCCGTACAGGCGCAGGTGATCAATCTGCTGGAGGATCTGAAAACCGAATTCAGTCTCACGCTTGTCCTGATTGCCCACGATCTTGCCGTCATCCGTCACATGAGCGACCGGGTCGCGGTCATGTATCTCGGAGAAATCGTCGAGATCGGAGACACGGAAACCGTCTACGGCGCGCCGCGGCACCCCTACACCCAGGCATTGATGCGCGCGATTCCCGTGCCGGCTCCCGGCCTGCGTTCGATGCAGGCTGATCTTCCCGGGGATATCCCCTCACCGCTCAACCCTCCCTCAGGCTGCCGGTTCCACACCCGCTGCCGGCATGCCGATGCCAACTGCGGGACCAAGCGTCCTGCCCTTGAACCCACGGAAGGACTGCGCGAGGTCGCCTGCCATCACTGGCAGAAGATCGCCGCAAGCCTGAGCCCGCAAAAACAAGAGCCGCCCAGAAGTGCGGCCGCTGCGAAACGCTTTTCCCTTTACCGGGAGTGGAGCCGAAAGAACAAGTCGAAAGGCCCATCCTCCGCCCCCGGTGTCACCACCACCCAGAGGAAAGACAATAATGCGTAACTCTCTCCTAGCTGCACTTCTTCTCAGTGTTTCTTCGGTCATCGCGCCTGCCACGGCGGCAGACCTGCGTATCGGCCTTCAGGAAGATCCGGACGTTCTGGATCCCGATCAGTCGCGGACATTCGTCGGCCGGATCGTCTATGCATCCCTGTGCGACAAACTCGTCGACATCACGCCGGATCTGGAGATCATTCCGCAGCTCGCCACGGGCTGGTCATGGTCGGATGACGGTCTGACACTCACGATGGACCTGCGCGACGATGCGACCTTTCATGACGGCACACCGTTTGATGCGGAGGCGGTGAAAGCCAATATCGACCGCTCTCAGAACCTTCCGGAAAGCAGGCGCAAGAGTGAAGTCAAGAACATTCAATCCGTCGAAGTCACCGGACCGCATCAGGTTCAGTTCAAGCTGAAAGGCCCCGACGCGACACTGCTGGCGCAATTCGCCGACCGCTCCGGCATGATGCTGTCGCCAACCGCTGCGGCTGCCGCCGGTGTCGATCTCGGCGCGAAACCGATCTGCTCCGGACCGTTCAAATTTGTCGAAAGGGTTGCGCAGGACAGGATCGTCCTGGAAAAGTTCAGCGATTACTGGAACGCGGACAGCATCAACTTCGACAAGGTTACCTTCCTTCCCATTCCGGACACGACCGTGCGCCTGGCGAACCTGCGCTCCGGCGATCTCGACATGCTGGAGCGTCTCGCGGCCACCGATGCAGCCTCGGTGAAAGGAGACGGTTCTCTCCAGTACGAGGAGGCGGTGAGCCTTGGCTATCAGGGCATCACGATCAATGTCGGCAACGGCGATCGTGCCAACAATCCGATCGGCCAGGATGCCAAGATCCGCGAAGCCTTCAGCCTGTCGCTGGACCGCGATGCGATCAACCAGGTCGTCTTTGAAGGTGCCTTTGCGCCCGGCAACCAGCCCTACCCGCCGACCAGTCCCTGGTATGACAAGGACCACCCGGTTCCGGCAAGGGACGTTGACAAGGCCAAGGCACTCTTGAAGGAGGCCGGGTTCGACAGCCTGGACGTGGAGGTCCAGGTCGCCAACAACCCGGTGCAGACGCAGCTGATGCAGGTTGTTCAGTCAATGGCCGCTGAAGCCGGCTTCAACGTCAAACTGAAGTCGATGGAATTTGCCAGCCTTCTTTCCGATCAGTCCGCCGGCAACTATCAGGCCAGCCAGATCGGATGGTCGGGACGCGTAGATCCGGATGGCAACATCCATCAGTTCGTGACTTGCGAAGGCGGTATCAACGACAGCAAGTACTGCAACCCGGAAATCGATGCCCTGCTCGATGCGGCACGCACATCAACGGATCTGGAAATCCGAAAAGAGAAATACGACGCGGCGCGCGACATCCTGAACGCGGATATGCCTCTGATCTATCTTTATCACGTTACCTGGATCTGGGCGCTTTCGGACAAGCTCGAAGGCTTCACGCCCTATCCGGACGGCATGATCCGTCTGGAGAACGTGAAGTTCAAGTAAGTCCAGCGCGCTAAGGAGCCCGGCATCCCTGCCGGGTTCCGGCCACCGGCGGAACCCCAAATGCTGTCTTTCATTGCAAGACGTCTCGCGATTGCCATTCCGACCATTTTTCTGGTCTCGGTGTTCGTTTTTTTTCTGCAGAAACTGTTGCCCGGAGATCCGGCGCTGGTTCTGGCAGGCGAAGAGCGCGACCCGGAAACACTGGCATTCATTCGCGAAAAGTATCACCTCAACGAACCCATCCTGACGCAGTACTTTTATTGGGTCAGCGGCATGTTGAAGGGAGATTTCGGTATATCGCTGCGGACCAACCAGCCCGTTCTGGAACTCATCGGCGAAAAGCTGCCCGTCACAATTCAGCTCGCCGTCATGGCAATGATCATCGCGATGATCATCGGCATACCGGCTGGAATACTGTCCGCAGTCAGGAAAGGCACTGCCGTCGACTACACGGCGAACATCATTGCGCTGTCCGGCCTGTCGATACCGAATTTCTGGCTGGGCATCATGCTGATCATGCTGGTTTCGGTCCATCTCGGCTGGCTGCCGGCATCAGGTTATGAATCCCCGTTCGTCGATCCTTTGCGGTCACTCGAAACCATGATCATGCCCGCCTTCGTGCTCGGAACCGCGCTTGCAGCAACACTGATGCGCCACACCCGTTCGGCCATGCTCGGTGTCCTGCGCACGGATTATGTCCGGACCGCGCGGGCCAAGGGATTGCAGGAGAAGGTGGTTGTGCTGAAACATGCATTCCGCAACGCCCTGTTGCCGATTGTCACCTTGAGCGCTCTCCTCTTCGGGGAGCTTCTTGCCGGGGCCGTTTTGACCGAGCAGATTTTCACCATTCCCGGTTTCGGCAAGCTGATTGTCGATGCGGTTTTCACGCGCGATTATGCGGTTGTGCAGGGTGTGGTCATGTGTACGGCAGTCGGCTTCATTCTCATGAACCTCGTCGCCGATGTTCTTTACTTCCTCCTCAATCCACGCATGAGGACCGCGCTGTGACCGCCGCTGCCGACCTTCCCGCTGCCGTTTCCGACGAGCAGCCGCGATCCGGAAACCGGGCCTGGAAAAAACTAAAGGCAAACAAAAGTGCCTTTGTCGGGTTCTTGCTGGTGCTGTTTTTCGTCTCCATTGCGGCCCTGGCACCGCTTTTGCCCATCGCCGACCCGACCGCGACCGACTGGGGCGCTATTCGTAAGGGCCCGTCCGCTGCTCACTGGCTGGGTACGGATGAACTCGGCCGGGACATCCTCTCCAGAATGATCTGGGGCGCGCAGGCATCGCTTCTGGCAGGTGTCGTTTCGGTGCTGATCGCCGTGTCCGTCGGCGTCCCGTTCGGCCTGGTGGCCGGATATTTCGGCGGCTGGATCGATCAGATCATTTCACGGGCAACAGACGCCCTCCTGGCCACACCGTTCCTCATTCTGGCAATCGCTCTCGCCGCCTTTCTCGGGCCGAGCCTCACCAACGCGATGATCGCGATCGGCCTGTCAGCCATGCCGATCTTCATACGGCTGACCCGCGGCGAGGTGCTGGCCGTCAAGACGGAAGACTATGTCGAAGGCGCTCATGCCATCGGTCTGTCCACCCCGGTATTGCTGGCGCGCTACATCCTGCCGAACGTGTTTGCTCCGATATTGGTTCAGGCAACCCTGACCATCGCGACAGCCATTATCGCCGAAGCGAGCCTTTCGTTCCTCGGCCTCGGCCAGCAGCCACCGGCACCCAGTTGGGGATCGATGCTGAACGTCGCCAAGAATTTCATGACCCAGGCTCCCTGGATGGCGATGTGGCCAGGCATCGCGATCTTTCTTGTTGTTCTTGGCTTCAATCTTCTCGGTGACGGGCTGCGCGACGCACTCGACCCCCGGGAAACATAAAAACACTCAGGAAACGCTCAAACCCGGATTCCCATATGACAGTCTTTACCACCAGACCCGAGATCAAAGGCACCTTCGGTGTCGTCACGTCGACACACTGGATTGCCACGGCCGTGGGAATGCGCATGCTGGAACTCGGCGGCAACGCCTTTGACGCCGCCGTTGCAACGGGTCTGGCGCTTCAGGTGGTCGAGCCGCACCTCAACGGACCGGGCGGCGACCTGCCCGTTCTCTTCCACGATGCCAGCCAGAACGAAACCAAGGTGCTCTGCGCACAAGGTCCGGCCCCCGCAGGCGCTACAATCGATCACTACAAGTCTGAAAACCTGGATCTCATCCCCGGGAACGGCCTGCTTTCCACCGTCATTCCAGGCGCTTTTGACGGCTGGATGCTGCTCCTGCGCGACCATGGCGTCCTGCCGTTGAGGACCGTGCTGGAACCGGCGATGCACTACGCCAGCAACGGACACCCGCTCCTGCCAAGAGTGAGCATGACGATTGCGGGGCTCAAGGAGTTCTTCGAGACCGAATGGCCGTCATCCCATCACACATGGGTTCCCGGGGGCCATGTGCCGGCCGCGGATTCCAATTTCAAGAACCCGGTTCTCGCCGAAACATGGGCAAGGCTTCTTAAGGAGGCTGAAGCCGTCACCGGGCGTGAAAACCAGATCGATGCGGCCCGTGATTGTTTTTATCGCGGCTTTATCGCGGATGCCGTCGGCCGATACCTGGAAACAGCGGAGGTCATGGATGCGTCCGGAGCGCGCCACAAGGCCGTTCTGACCGCGAACGATCTTTCCGGATATGCCGCGACCTATGAAGACCCGTTAAGCGCGTCCTATGACGGCTGGACCGTTCTGAAGACCGGCCCCTGGGGTCAAGGTCCTGTGCTCTTGCAGTCTCTGTCGCTCTTACGCGGTTTCGATTTGGCTTCGATCGACCCGGCCGGGCCGGAATTCGTGCATCTGGTAACCGAAGCGATGAAGCTCGCCTATGCGGACAGGGAAGCCTACTACGGGGATCCCGATTTCTGCGATGTCCCTCTGAATGTGCTGTTGTCGGAAACCTACAATGCCGAGCGGCGTTCGCTGATCACCGGCCACGCATCGTCAGACCTGCGTCCCGGCATTGTGCCTGGCTTTGAAAGTCAGGTCGAACGCACGATGGAGGTCATCAGGCGCGCCGGCATTTCCGAGACGGGTGTCTATGAACCCACAATGGCGCACCTGTCGGAAAAACGCGGCGATACCGTCCACATTGACGTCATCGACCGCTGGGGCAACATCGTGTCCGCGACCCCGTCCGGCGGCTGGCTGCAGTCCTCTCCGGTCATTCCGGGTCTTGGGTTCGCGCTGAATTCGCGCGCACAAATGTACTGGCTCGAAGACGGGCTGCCGGGATCGCTCGCACCGGGAAAACGTCCGCGCACGACACTCACGCCCAGCATTGCCTTTCATGAGGACGGCACTGCCCTCTCCTTCGGAACGCCCGGCGGCGATCAGCAGGATCAATGGCAGCTGGTGCTTTTCCTGAGACTGGCGCATCACCAGCGAAATCTTCAGGCCGCGCTCGACATGCCGCTCTTTCACACCACCCACTTTCCGGCCTCTTTCCACCCCCGGCAAAGACAGCCGGGCCACATCATGGCCGAGGAGAGCTTTGGCACCGACACGCTTGCAAGCCTGAGAAACCAGGGCCACTCGGTTGAAGTGGCGGACGAATGGACGATCGGCAGGCTGACCGTCGCTGCACGCGACGCCGGCGGTCTGTTGCGCGCAGGTGCGACGCCGCGCCTGATGCAGGCCTACGCAGCCGGCAGATGAGAGGAAGGGGCTTGAAATGACGTTTTCGATTGTCGCCCGGGACAAGAGCACCGGATACTACGGCATTGCCGTGGCAAGCCGTTTTTTTGCGGCTGGAGCCGTTGTACCGCACATGGCGGGACGGGTCGGCGCGATCGCAACACAGGCTCTTGTCAGTCCGGTCTACGGCACGGAAGGGCTGACCCTTCTCCGTGCGGGCGTGTCGGCGGAACGTGTGCTTGATTCCGTCGTGACACCCGATCACGGCAGCCATTCACGACAGATCCATCTGATTGATGCAAAAGGACGCGCTGCGGCGTTTACCGGTGACAAATGCATCGACTGGTGCGGTCATCTGATCGAAGACAACGTCACCGTGGCGGGAAACATGCTCGCCGGTCCGCAGGTGCTCGACGCGGCCATGGAAACCTGGCTGAGCACTGCGGATATGCCTTTTGAAGACAGGCTCCTGACCGCGATGGAAGCTGCCGAGGCCGCCGGAGGCGACAAGCGCGGCCGCCAGTCAGCGGCACTCAAGATCGTGCATGAGGAAGACTATCCCTGGCTCGATATACGAGCCGATGATCACGGTGCACCGCTCGAGGAGTTGCGCCGCCTGCACGCCGTCGCCCAGGAACGCTACCTGCATTTCGCCGAGCTGATGCCGACCCGCGAGAACATTCACGGGCTTCTGGATCGGTCGGAAATCGATCAGAAGATCGCCAACCTTGAAGCGGAACGAAAAAATGCCGGACGCGCCAGCGCTTCATTTGCAACGCCCCCGGCCTGAGGCCGCTTGTCTTTCATGCTATGCGCCCGGACCCTGTGATGCATTCAGAAACGGCCAGGTGTACGCTTACAGGGACCCCGGCTTTCACCCGGTTTCAAGCCGGAACTTGAGGAACGTTGCGCCATCGTACTCGATCTCGCCGACGCACACGGCGCCGAGCCTTTTGAGCGCACCCAGGTTCTTGCGGGACGGCGGCAGGAGGAAGGTCACGAACGGGATTCGCGCGTCGGCTTTGGCGAAATCCAGGGCTTTTCTTGAAATCCGGATCCCAAGGCCAAAGGCATCCGGCCGCAGGACCAGCCCGTAGTCCCACTCCTCGCCTTCCTTCTGAAAACCACCCCATCCGACATACCGGCCATCGGAAAGGAATGCCCAATGCCCGAGCCCGTCACGGGCCCAGCACGCTTCCTTCTGGTCAACAAACTTTGCAACCGCCGCTGCATCCCACTTGAATGTCAGAAGCGGCATGTGCTCCGCCACCCTGGGGTCGGACATGTGCGTCATTATCTCGGCGGGCTTGATTTCCGGCAAACGGGCAAAGGCGATATCGGCTTTCAAGGCAGTTTCCTTCGGACACATGGAGGCACTTAAGTCTCTGGCACGTTCTAAGTACGAACCGGGCGATCTTTGGATGAGCGTCGCAATGTGATCGAACGTCGCAATGCGGGTATCGGCAACTAGATCAGCGCAGCAGTAGCGCCAATGGAAGCGATCATGCAAAGGGCAAGGCTCACGGAGCCGAAGAGCACTATGCCGGTCCCTTCGGATCAGCAGTTCCGATTCAAAACCAAAACCTTGGCATCAAGTCTTCGCGCAATCACTCACGTACTTTGAGCGCGGCATGGCGCGCTCCGTTCAGGTGCGCGCGCAAGGCTTCTTCGACGCCTGGTTTGTTGCCGGCGGCGAGAAGGCGCACGATCAGCTCGTGTTCGAGATTGGATGCCCGGAGACGGTCGATCTGGAACAGCTGTGACTTGCGGTAGGGCGCAAGCTTCAAGCGCAATTCGGAAGATATTTCAGCGAGATCGACATTGCCGCTCGCCTCGTAGATGAGCGAATGAAAATCGAGGTTCATCGCCTCATATTCCCGGAACGCCTTGTTGCTGGCGAACTCGGTCATGCGGCCATGCATGGCTTGCAGGCGGGCAAGGTCGCCTTCAGAAATCCTTTGGGCCGCCAGGCCGCCGCAGGTTGCTTCCATTTCCGCCATGGCCTCGAACATCGATCCGAGCCGCTCGGCATCAAAACTGCGGACAATGACACCCTTGTAGGGCGAACGCTCCGCCAGGGACCGGGACACAATGGTCTGCAGGGCCTCGCGCACCGGTGTCCGGGACACTCCAAAACGCTCCGCGATCGCGGCTTCGCTCAATCGCGTACCGGGCTGCAGGCTGCCCCTGACAATCTCGTCCTCCAGCGTTTCGGAGATCATGGCGCTGTGCACACCTTTCAACGTGTGGTCACCCCGTTTTCTGTTCCAGTTGCAACGTGCCTTAGAGGATATTCACGCCGGTCTGTCTTCCGGCATGCATACCACATCGAATCATGTGCGGCGGCCATAAGTTCCGGTCCCTCGGGAAACTGCGGCGGATTTCCCGGGAAAAACCGCGCCCGAAACGCCTGCCCGTGCAGCCTTGCACGGCATCACCAGCCGATTGCCTGCGGCAGCCAGGTGGCAATGGCGGGAAAACTGAACAGGAGCACCAGTGCCACCGCCTGGAGCGCGATGAACGGCAGAACCCCGCGATAGATCATCGCCGTCGTGACACCGGGCGGCGCGGCGCCTTTCAGGAAGAACAGCGCCCAGCCGAAAGGCGGCGTCAGGAACGATGTCTGAAGGTTCAGCGCGATCAGCGCGGCCAGCCACACCATGTCCGTCCCCTGTTCCACGAAGAACGGCAGCAGGAGCGGTAAGGCGATATAGCTGATTTCAATCCACTCAAGAAAAAAGCCAAGCACAAATAGCAGCAGCATCAGGAACAGCAGCGCGCCGATCTCACCTCCCGGCAGGATGTAGAGCATGTCCTTGACGAGATCCTCGCCGTCCAGACCCCGGAACGCGATCGCAAAGACCTGGGCGGCGACGAGAATGAAAAAGATCATCGCCGAGATCCGGAGCGTGCCCTGCGCCGCGTCCCAGATCATGGAAAGGGTAAGGCGCCGATAAAGCGCGGCGATCAGGATCGCAAACACTGCCCCGACGCTGGCCGCCTCCGTCGGCGCGGCAATTCCGCCGATGATGGAGCCCAGAACACCGCCGACAAGAACCAGCGGCGGTGCGAGCGACTGCACCGCCTTGACCGCGAGCGGCCAACCCGTCAGGTCGGACCGCTCGTCGTCCGGCAAGGCCGGCATCAGGTCCGGCCGCATTTTGCCGTAAATCAGGATGAAGGCCACATAGAGAGCCGCCAGCATCAGCCCGGGCATCATGGCAGCGGCAAACAGCGTTCCCACGCTTTCGCCCATGATGTCGGCCAGCAGGATCAGCACCAGCGAAGGCGGAATGATCTGGCCAAGAGTGCCTGACGCGCAAATTGCGCCTGAGGCAAGACCGCCATCATAGCCGCGGCGCAGCAGCACCGGGAGCGTCAGCATCGTGAGCGTCGCAACGGTCGCGCCGACGATACCGGTCGAAGCGCCCATGAGCACCCCGACGATGATCAGCGCGATTGCCATGCCGCCATTGAGCCGACCTGAAAGACGGCCGACCACCTCCAGCATGTCTTCAGCCACGCGAGATTTTTCAAGCATGACGCCCATGAAGACGAACAGCGGGATCGCAATGAACTCGTACTTCGTCACGACCCCGTAGATACGCGACGGGGTCAGATTGAACAGAAAGTCCCCAAAGCCCATCCAGCCGAATACGAAACCCGCCACGGCAATCCCGATACCAACCGGGATGCCGGCCAGAAGCAGCAGCATGAATGCGAGGATGAGCCCGATCGCAAGCAGTTCCATCAAAGGCATCACGCGCCACTCCTCAGGCCGGCTGCGTGACGCGCCGCATTTGCAAGGCATTGCAGCGCCAGCAGAGCGAAAGCGAAGGGAATGAAGCCCTTGAGCAACCATCTGCCCGGCAGGCCTCCAGGGTCAGGCGAACCTTCAAGAAGGGAAAAAGAACTATCAACGAAGCCCATGGAATACTTGATGAAAAGCAGGGAAACCGCAGCGCCGAGAAGCATCGACACCAGGTCGATCCAACGCTGCGCAC
The DNA here is from genome assembly GCF_030733265.1 of Roseibium sp. MMSF_3412. Taxonomy (GTDB): domain Bacteria; phylum Pseudomonadota; class Alphaproteobacteria; order Rhizobiales; family Stappiaceae; genus Roseibium. The sequence goes on from NZ_JASHJI010000005.1 coordinate 47,204, forward strand.
GCTTGCCGAGTTTGTCGTAGACCATATCGACGCGGACATGGCCGTTCTCGCGCATCAGCACGATGATGCCGAGCAGCGCAATCGGCACCAGGAGATGCCATTCCAGCTCCTGCATCCACACGGTGGCATTGCCGAAGACATACCGCCCTGCAACGTTGAAAAAGACCATGCCCACCATCAGGAGAAGCAAAGCCGATGCAATGCGCGAAATGATGCGCGTCATGCCGTCGATGAGATCGGCAAACTTGAGGACAAACGTCATTGGGATACTTGTCTTGAGAGGGAGATGACCCGGCCGATCGTTACGGCCGGGTCCAGTTGCTCAGGCGAAGGTGTTCAGGACGCGGTCCGCAATTCGGAGTGCCAGACCTTCTCCGAACCGTCCGCCCAGACATCGTGTTCCGCCTTGAAGGCGAAGTAGTTGTCCATGACCTTTTTGAAGAGCGGGTCGGCGGCACCCATTTCCTCGTAAACGGCGTCCATCTCGACACGGAGCGATTCAACGACTTCCGTGGGCAGCGTGCGCAGTTCCGTTCCCGAAGCGGCAAACTCCTTCAGCGCGGCAGCATTGTTGGCTTCGCCCCAGCTGTGCGAGATCACGTTACAGGCCGCAGCGGCATTCGTGACAATCGCCTGCAGCTCCGGATCAAGCGTGTCCCACGCCGCCTTGTTGATCGTGAGCTCGGTCACTGTGGTCGGTTCGTGCCAGCCGGTCGTGTAGTAGTATTTCGCCGCCTTGTTCAGGCCGAGGATCTTGTCCTGAGCCGGGCCGACCCACTCGGCGGCATCGATCACGCCGCGTTCCAGGGCCGGGAATATCTCACCGCCCGGCAGAACCTTCACGTCGACGCCAATGCGCGAATAGGCCTTGCCGGCAAGCCCCGGTATACGCAGCCGCAGGCCTTTCATGTCGTCGATCGAGTTGATTTCCTTGTTGAACCAGCCGGTCATCTGCACGCCGGTCGCTCCAATCGGCATCGCCACCAGACCGAGCGGTTCGTACACCTCGTTCCACAGCTTGATGCCGTCGCCGATATAGAACCAGGCGTTCTGGCCCTGGGTGGACATGCCGAAGGGCACGGCGCCAAAGAACTGCGCGGCAGGCACCTTGCCCGCGCCGAAGTAGCTCACCCAGCCGTTCATCTGCACGATGCCCTGACGTACGGCATCGAACCCTTCAAATGCCGGGACCAGTTCGCCGCCATTATAGACCTGGATATCGAGCCGCCCGCCGGACATGGCACGGACGCGCTCGGCAAAGTCGGACAGTGAACCCGGGCCTGTTGAATAGAACGGCTGGCCTGCGGGAAAGGCTGTCGTCATCTTCCACTCGATGGTGCTGGCCCGCGCGACGGCGGGGGCGGCAAGAGTGGCGGCACCCGCCACGCCGGCGGTTGTGAGAAACGAACGTCTGTCCATGACCTGTCTCCTGATCGTATACAATATTGCGGAAGATAGACTGAATTTTCGAGTTTTGACTCTGGCAATGACATAAATTGTATGCAATTCATTTCAATAGATTTTTGCCTATTTTTTAATGCCAAGCGATTTTTGCTGAATATTTGAGCAAAATACCAGCGAGATGATTGGACGATGGGCAACCGGGACAGCACTGAAAAGGATCAAATGGAATGAAGATCAATCGTCACGGCCGCTACGCGTTCAGTGCGATCCATGATCGGGCGGACTATGACTGGCCTGACGGCAAACGCCTTGCGGTCTATCTCGGTATGAACCTGGAGGTTTTCTCGTTTGGCGAGGGTCTGGGTGCTGAACTCGCCCCCGGCGGACCACAGCCCGACATTCTCAATTTTGCCTGGCGGGATTACGGCAACAGGGTGGGTGCTCCGCGCATGCTCGCACTGTTCGACAGGCTGGGTCTGCCGTGTACGGCCCTGGTCAACTCGCATATCTACACCGAGGCACCGGGACTTGCAGAGGCCTTCGCCGCACGGGGCGACGAGATCGCAGGTCACGGCCGGACCAATGCCGAGCGACAGGGCTTATTGTCCGAAAGCGAAGAAAGAACACTCATAGAACAATCGACCGCGGTCCTGAGCGCGCGACACGGTCGGAAGCCGAAAGGCTGGCTTGGCCCCTGGATCTCTCAAAGCCATGTCACGCCGGACCTGCTTCAGGAAACCGGCTACGAGTATCTGCTGGACTGGTGCCACGACGACCAGCCGATCTGGATGACGACACGTTCCGGCAGGATCCTCTCAATTCCCTATCCCCAGGAACTGAATGACATTCCCCAGATCGTCGGCCGCAAGCGCGAGGGAAACGAGTTCGCCGACATGATCATCGACGCATTCGATGTGATGCTGGAAGAGGCAAAGACGCGGCCGCTCGTCATGGGAATTGCGCTCCACGGCTATCTGATGGGGCACCCGCACCGAATCAAGCATCTGGAACGCGCACTGACCTACATGAAAGCCAACGCCGGTGATATCGTCTGGTGGACCACGGCTGGTGCCATCAGCGATCACATTCGCGGATCCGTGGACCTTTAAGCCGCACGCATGCAAACATGCCCGCGCTCAAGATACGGCACATCCCGTTGGTCGGACTACGGCAGGGGCACCGACAGAACTTCACTGAAAAGCAGCGTGCAGGCGACGATAACACCGGTCACGCTAGCAAGCAGGATTGCCCAGCTCTTCGCCGAGTACCGGTCGTGTTGTGCAATGACGGTCAAGGCGAGACCAAGCAGAACCGCAGTTATCGCGAAGCCGAGCGCAGGGAAAGCGAACACCGCCGCCAGCATGACGACCGGCAATGCGATCATGCGCAGCCACGAGCCTTCAACGGAAACCTCGCTCACATGCCGGGTCAGGGCAAGCCGGAGAAGGGCCATCAGGACAAGTACTGCCATTGCCATCGCGATCGTTTCGGGGAACACGGCAGCTTCAGGATTAAGGCCCGCCGATTGCTGCAGGGCCAAAAGAGCGATCCCGCCGGCAATCAGAAGTGCGATCAGATCGCGCGCGACGGCAGGCTTGGAAGCGCGTTCGCGTTCGGGCGCTGCTTGCACCGGGCCTCGCGAGAAGACCTGCTTCAGACGCGGCAGGAACGGGTAGAAGAAAGTCAGCAGCGTCAGCGCGATGATTGCCATGGACAGCGGCCGTCCGAAAAACTGTCCCCAGAGATTGCCGATCGCCTCGCCGATCGTCCAGCTCTGCACGAAGCCCTGTTCCGCGATCCTGCCAAGGATCAGCCCGAGCACGATGGGCGAAACAGAAAAGCCGCGCTTGCCGGCGACCCAGCCGATCACGCCAAGGACAATCATGATCGCGATGTCCGAGAGGCTGTTGCGGATCGCGAAAGTGCCGATCACGGTCATGAAGGCAACGACCGGAACCAGCGCGGCTTTCGGTGCACGCACAATCGCGCCATAGGCGAAGCGTCCGATCATCAGGCCAACGGGCAACATCAGGACCGTGGCGAGCAGAAGACCGAAAATGAAAGTGTAGACAATGCTGGCACCGTCGGCGAAGAGGCTCGGACCGGTGCGCACCCCCTGCACCAGCAATGCGCCGAGGATGACAGCGTCAGGCGGGGTGCCCGGAATTCCGAGGACAAGCGTGGGAATGAAGCCGCCGCCGACCGTGGCGTTGTTCGCGGACTCTGTTGCAACAATCCCGCCAGGGTTGCCCTCGCCGTAGGGTGGCTTGCCCTTGTTCGTGCGCCGCGCCTCCGAATAGGCCACGAGACCAGCAATTGACCCCCCTGCGCCCGGCAATGCCCCGACCATGGTGCCGACCACGGAACTGCGCATGACGTTGATCTTGTTCTTGAGCAAAAGGCCGAACGCCTCTGGCAGCCGGAAACCGCGGGTCTGTTCCGGAGCTTTCAAGTGCCGGTCCGGGGTCGCAACGAGATCGATAAGCACGGGGATACAATAGAGCCCGATCAGGGCGGACACCGTCTCGACCCCGCCCAAGAGCACGTTCGACCCGAAGGTGAAGCGAACCTCCGCGCTGGTTTCGGAAATCCCGATCATCGCGAGAAGCAGCCCGAAACAGGCCCCGATCACCCCTTTGAGAAAATCGCCGGTGGAAAGCGCAGCGATCAGAGAGAGGCCAAAAACCGCGAGCCAGAAATATTCCACCGGCCCGAAGGCCAGCGCCGCCTCCGCAAGCGGTGGCGCCAGCAGCAGAAGTGCCAACGCGCCGACAAGTCCCCCGATCACGGACGAGATGCAGGCCACCGATACCGCAAGATCGCCATCGCCGCGTTTCGCCATCGGGTAGCCGTCGAAAGTGGTCGCGATTGCCGACGGAGTGCCGGGCGTATTCAGCAAAATGGCGGCATAGGCACCGCCGTAGATTGCTCCTGTATAGATCGCCCCCATCAGAATGAGGGCGCTGTCAGGAGACATCGTGAATGTCAGTGGCACAAGAACGGCCACCGCCATGGTCGCGGTCAATCCCGGGATCGAACCGATGATCGTGCCTGCTGCCACACCCAAAAGGGCAAGCAGCAGGTTCAGCGGCGACAAAGCACCGACAACAAACTCGAGCATCAGTTCCTCCTGGGAGAGACGGCGACGTGCGTCAGGAATGTGAGGATAGAGGCGCCGACAGCGCCTCTATCCTGAGTGTCACTCGATGATACCTGCCGAACGCGCGGCGCTCAGATACCCTTCAGCCTTTTCGGCAATGAACGCGTCCATGTCGGCGCCATAGCCCACATCCACGAGCGCGAACCCGCCATCAAGCATTTTCTGCTGGAACTCGGCATCCGCATTGATCGCCTTGATCGCGTCGGAAACCTGCGTCCTCACCTCTTCGGATGCGGAGTTCGGTACCGCGATGCCGCGATAGGCACCCGACACCATGTCGAAGCCCAGTTCGCGGAACGTAGGCACGTCGGGGAACGCCGGGTGGCGCTCTTCCATGGCAACGGCCAGCAGACGCACCTTGTCGCCCTGCGCAGCACCAACCGTCGTATAGCCCCAGGCTGCCTTGACCTGTTCACCCAGAAGCGCGGTTACGGAAGCACCGGTGCCCTTGAACGAGACGTAGGTGCTCTCAATGTCGGCCATGTCGTCAAACTGCACCTGAGCCAGATGGTTTGCCGTGCCTTTGCCCGATCCGGAGAAGATGACCTGCTTCGGGTTGGCCTTGGCATCGTCGATCAGATCCTGCAACGTCATGTAGGGGCTGTCGGCCTTCACCACGATGGCATCGGGCGTGTAGTGGAACATGTAGACAGCGGCCAGATCGTCCGTTTTGAACCCGACATCGCCTTGCTCCGGCTTGATGATGATATGAGGCAGGTTGATCCCCATGATCACCGAGCCGTCGCCCGCCATGTTGTTGAGCTGGGACCAGCCCACGGCACCGCCGCCGCCCGGCTGGTAGTTCACCACCATCTGTTCGCCGAAGAGCTTCTCGAAGAACGGTTGCTGAAAGCGCGCTGTGATATCGGACTCGCCACCGGGTCCGAATGGAATGATGTAGTCAACGCTGCCCTTCGGAAAATCTTCCGCAGACGCGGTGCCGGCAAATGCGGCCAGTGTCAGTGCCAGTAAGGCGGACTTCAATTTCATGCTTTTCTCCTCCCTTTGAATTGCATGTAGTCTTGATCGTCATTTTTTTTGATCTTAGGCATTCTGGACTGCGTTCGTCACGCGTTTTGCGCAGAAATCCTCCTGCGTTCAGATGCTCGCGTCCGTTAAAACCTCCAGCACATTTTCAACGGTGACCTGACTCACACGAATATTCGCCGGTTGTGTCACGCCTGCGATATGTGGCGTCAGAATGAGATTTAGGCAGCCGTCAAAGACGGCAGCAGCGGTTCTGTCGAGCGGTTCGTTCCCGAAAACGTCGAGCGCGGCACCCGCCAGCTTTCCCTCCCTGAGCGCGGCGGCAAGTGCGGCCTCATCGACAATTCCGCCCCGCGCCGTGTTGATGAGGAGCGCTCCAGGTTTCATCTTTGCGAGCGCATTCGGGCCGATCAGACCCTTCGTGGTTTGCGTCAGCGGTACATGGAGCGAAACGACGTCCGCGATCGCGAGAAGTTCCTCCAGATCGCAGGATTGCGCGGTTGACCACGCCGGATCGCCTTCCGGCAGATAGGGGTCGAAAGCGGCGATTTTCATGCCCAGCGCACTGGCCGCCCGCGCGACAGCCTGGGCAATCGACCCGAAACCCAATAACCCAAGCGTCAGTCCGTGGATTTCGCCACCGGCACCGAGCACGGCGCGCGGCCAGTCGCCCGCAAGAACGCCTTTGGTGGAGGCAAAAGCACCCCGCCGGAGAACCAGCATTGCACCGATGACATATTCGACAACCGACTGGGTGTTGGCGCCGGTGGCGGGTTTGACCTCAACGCCTTTCTCAGCGCAGGCCTCAAGGTCGATATTCTCCAGTCCGACGCCGAGACGGCCAACGACGCGGAGCTTTGGCGCCGCGTCTAGAAGGGACAGGTCGACACGTGTCCGGTTGCGCACGATCAGCGCATCGGCTTGAGCAACCTCCCGGCGAAGGCGTTCAGGATCATCGACGAGACTCGGGTCATAGCAGACCTCGATTGCCGGCCCGAATGCCGCAAGCGCCGCCTCGTTCATGAACTCCGATACAACGACTTTCTTCGCCAACCCCACCCCTCCCGCTATCCATCGCTTGTTCTCGTGACATATATACAGCTGCAAGCCTTGAGTGACCAAGACGGGATCGGCTTGCACCTGGCGGAAAGCGAATAGCGAGGAGATATCAATTGCGTATTGTCGACGTCCGGGAAGTGACCAAGCCGATCTCTTCACCTATTCGAAATGCCTATATCGACTTCACGAAGATGACGGCGAGCCTCGTCGCGGTCGTGACGGATGTGGAGCGCAATGGCCGGCGCGTCGTCGGATACGGGTTCAATTCAAACGGCCGCTATGGACAGGGCGGCCTCATACGCGAACGCTTCCGCGATCGCATCCTGGAAGCGGATCCCGTGTCATTGATCAATGACGCCGGCAGCAACCTTGATCCCCATGCCATCTGGGCAGCGATGATGCGGAATGAGAAACCGGGCGGACACGGAGAGCGCTCCGTCGCCGTTGGCACGATCGACATGGCTGTGTGGGATGCGGTTGCCAAGATCGAGGACAAACCCCTGTTCCGCCTGCTTGCGGACAGGAAGGGTGTTGAAGCCGATCCCAGGGTCTTCGTCTATGCCGCAGGCGGCTACTATTATCCAGGTAAGGACGACGCCGCGCTGCGCGCCGAAATGCGGAGCTATGTGGATCGCGGCTACACCGTGGTGAAAATGAAGATCGGTGGTGCCGCCATCGAGGAAGACCGTCGCCGGATTGAATCGGTCCTGGAAGAGATCGCCGGTGACGCGCAACTCGCCGTTGATGCCAATGGCCGTTTTGACCTAGAAACCGCGATTGCCTACGCAAAGATGCTGAGCAGCTATCCGCTGTTCTGGTTCGAGGAGATCGGCGATCCGCTCGACTATCAGCTTCAGGCGGCCATGGCCGGCTTTTACCCCGCGCCGATGGCGACCGGGGAGAACCTGTTCTCTCACCAGGACGCCCGCAATCTTCTTCGATATGGCGGACTGCGCCCTGATCGTGACTGGCTGCAATTCGACTGTGCCTTGTCCTACGGCCTCGTCGAATACCTGCGCACGCTCGATGTGCTTGAAGAACACGGCTGGTCACCGTCGCGCTGTATTCCCCATGGCGGTCATCAGATGTCGCTGAACATCGCCGCCGGTCTGGGTCTTGGCGGCAACGAGAGCTATCCCGACCTGTTTCAGCCCTATGGTGGCTTTCCCGATGGCGTGCGTGTGGTTGACGGACACATCACAATGCCGGACCTGCCGGGTATCGGCTTTGAAGGCAAGTCGGACCTGATCGCGGTGATGCGGGACCTTGCGGTATGACAACGTCGGCAGCCTGGCTTGCAATCAGTCAGTTCGCTGACGGATTGTAGAGCTGCTTCCGGGACATCGGATGCCGGCTCCGGCCAAGGCTACAGCCATCTGCATTTGCGGGGTATGTTCTGCGCATTCGAGCCACCGACGCATCGCATCTTGCGGCCGCAGGGATGCGTTCCCGACTTGACCTGCTTGTATCTGATCGAACCGCCGGCCCAGATGGAATAGCTCGCACGGCTTGCGTCCGCAGGACAGCTTTGTGCGGTGGTCAGGGGTTTTGAACCTGCTCCGCTTTCCTTGGGCTTCGGTGCCGGTTTCCCTGTGGTTTGCGCACTTGCGCCAGCGGCAATCGAAGACTGCAGATCTTTGATGTATTTGCCCTTCGGATAAAGCGAAACATATGCCTCGGCCAGGACTTCCGACGAGGACAGACGTGCTTGCCGCGCGGCATTCTGCTCCCGGGCAACGGCGAGCAGATCCGCATATATCGTCTTCGTTGGGTCGTCTTGCGCCGCCGTCTGGCAAGCCAGCACCGCATCGTCCATCGCCTTGAACAGCAGTTCCGTCAGTTTGGCTTCCGGGTCAACCAGAAGCTCGCACTTGCGTGCACTTTCGGATATGGCCGGGCGGCTGGCAACGCCGGAGCCCGCTTCGACGGAGGAGGTGTTGATGTTGATATCCAGATCGATCGCACCCTCGTGGAAAACAAACGACCCGGTCAGAGAGGAATTGGTCCAAGGCACCTGTGACTGGTTGGTCTTGGACATCACGTCCCCGCGGACGCGGCGCATCATGATCGCGACATCCAGGTCGGGTGTCGCAAGGTGCTTGAGCAATGAAGCGGTGAAAGGACTGTTGTCTTCTTCTTCGCCGTCAAGTGCCACGTTTCCCGGTTGCGTCGAAAACGAGATGAGCGTGCCAATGCCGGTTTCCACGCGGGCGAGACCATTGCTCACCAGACTGGAGCGTGTGCCCATGGAACGCGCAAGGTTCCGGGTCACGGGATTGTTGCGGCACGCGTCCAGGAGAACGATATTCGTCTTCACCTCGCGTTCCATGCGGGACAATATCGAGTTCAACCTGATTGTTTCAAAGTCCAGATCGTCTTCATCCTTGATCTCTGCATCGGCCGGCAGCAGGAAATTCTCGTTGCCGACCTGGATGCCATGTCCGGCAAAATAGAACACGGCAGCGTCCGCCCCTTTTGCCGCACGCGAAAAGGTGCGGATCAGGTCCTCGAATTCGGACCGGCTAAGATCAATTCCGCGGTGGACTTCAAAACCCAGTTGCTCGAAGGCACGCGCAACCCCGATTGCATCATTGGGAGGGTTCTTCAGTTCGCCGACCACTTCATAGGAGCCGATACCCACGACGAGTGCGACCCGTTTTGCATGGGCCGTGGTTCCGAAAACAGCCGACACGACAGCCAGTGCAAAAACACATCTCAAAAACTGTCGGACACAGAAATTGCAAAAGGACATCCGGGAAACCTCAAATCGCTTGGTGTCGGAAACGACTTAACGGTACCTAATGACCTAAGGTAAGACAATAACGGAATGGCGGTGTTGCGACGGTCAATCTGAGGCTGGCGGGGCTGACGAAGCTTATTTAGACCATTCTTGACGGACAAACTAAGTGTACATTAATGAAATAGTGCTATGCGTGCGTTGAGTGACGACATGTTAGGATTTGGTCATGGGAATTATTGAGTTATCCATTATTTATGGATTGACGACAAGTCTACTGCGAGGAAGCTTGTCGATGATAATTTCCAGTTTTCTTTTCCTGGCTGACTTTGCACTTGGGATATACTTGTTTGACGTCAGCTGGGTTTTGACTGCCAAAGCTGTATTCGCGGCCTGGATGGCACTCAATTTCGGGCTTGCCGTCAGATTCCTCAGACCTGTTCTGAAGCGTTACTTCACGAAAAAGGAAAACCTCGAAGACGCGGAGTGAACGGCAGCGGGGCGCCTCTTCGGAGTGTGTCCCCACCCCGACCCAATCCTTCAGCGAGCATAACCCGTCTGGAACAGTGTCTTTTTGGCTCCACCTATCCCGATTTGCGGAAGGGGAGAAAAAGGCCGCTTGCGCTCATTTCCGGTCGATCAGGTCACCATAAAGTCCGACAAGTTTGTCGGCCTCTTTTTGCCAAGTTGTGTGCTTGTGTGCAAACTCGAGGGCCCGTTTCGACGTCTTTTTATAAAGGTCGGCATCGTTCGTAAGCTTTTCAACGACAGCGTGCGCAGCATCAGGGTCGGTCGGGTCAACACAAAATCCAATGCCGTTCCCCTCCACCAGTTCCTTCCACACGGGGAAGTCGCTGCAGATGGTCGGTATTCCCGCTGCTGCGTATTCGTAAATTTTCGTCAGTTCCTTTCGCGTGTAGTGTTCGGTTGGCGGAAAGATAGCCAGACCCGCCGTCCATTCTTCCGAATAGGCTTCCACGATGTCCGCGAACGCTGCATACCCACCGCCTGACGGCAGAACCACACGCTCCTCCGTTTCCAGTGACGGAAGCAGATTGGGATCGCAGCGGCCGATAATGGTAAGGGATCCGCTTTCAAGTCTGTTGACCACGCCGACGTGGTTGAGGGCCCCCCTCACTTTGGTGACATTGCCCGTATAGAGAAGTCTCGGTTTTTGCGGAGGCATGCGCTCCTGAGACTGAAACTTCTCAAAAAGGGTCAAGTCGGGATAGTTCAGTACCGGGACAGCTTTCGGATAGTGCTCGCTGTAGTATTTTTCGGCGATGATAATCGAAAACAGGGCTCTTTGAACCGGCACGGACGCGCGATAACAGAACGACAAGATCTTCTTCAGCGGTGCTGGAATGTTTTTCGAAACGATCTTGATGGACGTAATGTAGTCCTCGTGAACATCGAAAATGACTTTGCGTCCGAACAGCCGCAACAGTCCGCCCGCCGGGATCAGTTCCGGGTCGTGAAAGTGGACAATCGGCGCGCGGCTTTTCAAGGCTTCGACGAAACACGTCGCCACACCAAGTGTCATTCTTCCAATCCTGGAGGAGCGGCGCTTGATACCGATAAGCTTGACGCCGAGATACGTGTTTTCCGGCGGTTCCGTAACGATCAGTCCGACCTTGTAACCCGCCTTGGCGGCCGATGCGCATTCTTTGGTCAGGACGCGGGGATCGTTCCATTGATGCACTGTCGACAAGTGGACCACGTCGAGTTCGTCAGGTTGGAGCACAGCAATGTTCATGGGGAAACCTTCCGATCGGAAACCGGTGGTTTCCAGTTTGAAATTTGCCCTCCACGCAAGGCGAAGATGACACCTCGTGTTACCTGGAGCAGTGAGGTCAGAATGTTTGTGCCCTGAGAGAAGCCCGGCACTCCCGCACGACCCAAAACAATCGCGGCTGCGGCAGTGAAGACAAGTGCAAGGAGCGAAACGGGCCCAAGAAGGCCGCTTATGAAAGCAGTCAGCAAGAACAGTGCCGATGAAGTTGTCGCGGTGAGCCCGACCATCCATTTGAGATACTTGTGGGAGTAGTATTTGTAGCGGTGCAGCAGATCCAGCTGTTTCAGGCTGGGCGACAACTGGAGATGTGCACTCATTCCGCGAACGGCGATCCTGTATTTGCGCCTGGCTTCGTCTTTAAGCTGCGTGGTCGCCGGTTCGCTCACAACAGCTTCGTTCTCAAACACGACCCGGTAGCCGCTGATCAGTGTCCACATGGGAACAAAGAAGTCGTCGATCGTGCTCTCGCTGGGAAACGGCCACAGCCGTTTGCGAATGCCGTAGAGTGCGCCATCTCCGCCGATTGTCGATCCTGTTTCGGTTTCCAGACGGCGCAGCATTTCTTCAAATTGCCAGTAGTTCGAAACAATCTTCGCAATACCGTTCTTTTTTGCGGGCAAAAGCAGATTTGATTTGCCAAGAACACACCCGACATCTGCGGAAGCGAACGGATCAAGCAACTTTTCCAATGCGTCTTCAGCCAGCATTGCGTTGGCGTCCGTCAAAACAAGAATGTCGCCTTGGGCCAGGTCGACAAGCGCGTTCATTGCACGCGACTTTCCAATCGCATCACGGCCACCGTCCACGACGGACGCTGCGCCCAGAAGCTCGGTCGCGATGGAGGCCGTTGTATCACTGCAGCCATCGGCGTAGATGAGGATCTCGGATCGCACGCCGGACAGTCGATCTAGCGCGGTCTTAACGGACGCAATCTTCTTGGAAATGACCGCAGCTTCGTTGCGCGCGCTGATGAGCACCGAGACCGAGCGAGGCCGTAGCTGATCGTTTTTCTCCACGGAACGCTTGCGTATCTTTGCCAGCAGGAAAAGAGAAAACGGGTAGGTGGAAAAAGGGTGCATTGCGAGAAACGCAAAAAGGATCGCTGCCAGGAAAACAAGAGTGGTCACTTTTTGTCCAGACTTTGATTTGTTTGATAAAAGGCTTGGCTTACAGACGAGATCGGCTCCAGGCTTATCGTCACAATGTCGCCGGGCCACAGTTCGTCATCGATCGAGATCGGCAGATTGACGATTTCGCCATCGCAACTTCGGCTTACCGTTATCTCCAGTTTCTCAAGTTCGTCGACGGAAGACATATTCTGATCAAGGAAAGACTCGATCAGGACACCTGCTTCTTCCCGTTCGGAAATCGCGTCCTGAAGCTCCCGTCGCCACCTGTCCTGCCGCTCAGCGATTGCTGTCTCCAATCGCGTGCGTTCGTCGTGTTCCCGGATTTCAAGTGCGGCCAGTTCCGCCTCAAGCACGAGCACGGATGACTTTGCGTCGTAGTAGTCACGGCGAATGTCGTCGATGCGCCTTGCTGTCGTCAGCCCGTCGGTCAATGTCTTTTCCAACAGTTTCAGGCGATCAGCGACCAGCTTCAAAAGCTCCTGTTCGTTCTTCAGGCGGGTCTCAAGCACCGTCCGGCGGCTGCGGATGAGCCGCAAAAGTCGCTCGGAGGCTTCCTCCTCAGAGGCAATGGCCAGTTCTGCCGTCTTTCTGCGCTGGGTTTCCAGGTCCCTGAGATTAGCCAGAACTGCCTCAGATGCGGGCTTTTCGGGCAACGGCGGCAAGGGTACAAGGCCTGTCGTTGTGCCCTGCAACCGCTTTGAAAGGCTTTCTATTTTGAGCTCTGCCCGATAACCGTCGAGCAGCGCTCGCTTGTATGCCCTCTCCTGCAGGGCAATGTCGTAATTGGACGCCAGGCGCTGACCGGGCGTCTCTGCGAGGCCTTTTGCCACGGCGATCGACATGCGCGGCGTCATGCCGGGGTTGTAGTCAATCTGGCCGCCTTCGATGACGTCGCCGAGAATGTACACCGGGCGATATTCGACAGATTTCAGGACAATCTGCGACGGGCTCACAACGTCTGCCACATTCGTTCCGTGCGAGAACAACCGCGCGACTATGTCTCGGCTCGCATTCAAAAGACCATCAGCATCAAGCCCGTCGACGCTTATCGTCTGTACGCCGGCGATCGACACTATTCCAGTTTCGGAGACCCAGATATCAAGCTCCAGTTCGGGAGATCCCAGAACACCGAGGATCATTCTGTCTCCGGGTCTGAAATACTGGGTCCCGATCTTCTTTGCGCCGCAGGTCAGATCTGACGCGGCTGGCTGAGCCTGGGCAAAAGCGCTCCCGGCAAAAGGCAACGACAACAGAAGGGCAAATAGGAAGTACTTCATTTTTTCCGGTCAATCTGGCTGAAAAACCTGAAGTTTCTGAACTCCAGGACTTGTTTGCTCGGAGACGCCCATTCGGCCGTGCTTCCTCCGAAGAAGGTTTCGAATGCAACGCCTTCGATCGATGCGCCCGAGGTAAGACGCCGCCCCGACGCCTCGAGAAGGATGGTGTCATCGATTTTCAAGGAGACCGATCCGTTCGCGACTCCCGGATCGTTCAGGCGCACCCATTGCTGCACCCGGTGCCACCGGCCGGGCTCAAAATACACGATGCCGCTTCCGATAACCTCGCCGCACTTGGTCGTTCTGTCGGCAAAATACGCGTAGAGAAAAGCGGTGCCATTATTGCCCCACATCAGTCTCGTGCTGAAACCACTTCCGGTGTCGCGGGTGCAGCCCGTGAAATTTTTCCCGCCGAAAAGACCGGGCAACTTGCCGCCTTTGTTGAACTCAAAACCGGGCTCGAAACGAATGTCATAGGAAAGGCAACCCTCTTGTGCCGGTGCGAACCGGGCATGAAAACCAACGCCGCCCTTTGGTGCCACCCTATTCCTGGGGTTGATCGATCCCGCGGGGAACGATGTGACCAGGACCGGCGTTGCCGCCGCCACGATCTGCGTATTCTCGTCACCCCACAGAAGTTCGTCGTCTGGTGTAAGCGGCCATCCGGACGCCACCGATCCGTTGCTCGCCGGCGCACTCCAGAGCAACTCACCGCCACAGGAAAAGGGGCCGGCCAACGAATGCTCACTCTGCGAGACAATCAGCAAGAATGCGAACAAGAGGATTCGGCTCAACTGCGTTCTCCTCTCAGGCTGAAAACATAGGCACCGAAAGCGCAGGTCAACAAAACACCACCGCTCAATGAACTGTCGAGCGAACCTGCAACCAGGATATACGCCATGATGCCGGCACGAAGGGGCGCATAGGCAGCATCGCTGCGCGTCAGGGCCTGGACCACGCTTTTCCAGTAGCCGGTCACCACGATTGCGAGCGCACACAAGGCCGCAAAGACGCCGGCATCCCGCCACAGGCCGAGAAACGCTGCGTGGTAGCTCGGATAGATTCCGTCCTCGTCTGCCAAGAAATGGTCGATATGAAAATCGAGCCGGTAACTTTGACCAAAGAGCGGGTGCGCGACGATGTCCTGTTTTCCCGCATCCCAGATCAGCGCACGTTGCGCCAGTGTCATCATCCTGTCGTCGCCAAAAGACATTGCAAAAGACAGAAGTGTATCCAGTGGAGTAAGTCGGAGTATAGCATACGTCAGGCCGACAATTAGCGGAAATATAAACAGCAGAACAACAGTAAGCAAAACAGTTGATTTGGACCAAATTCTTGGTACGTTCAAAGAAAACAAAATCAGAAACGCTACGAAAAGACTGAGCGTCGGCCCACGAGACTGACTCTGAACAAGACACCAAAATGCCAAGATGGCAAAAATCAGGAACACGCTTGCCGAGACAGGATGTTCAGGCGTTTTTAACAAAGTCTCGTTGATTGCTATCAGGAAACACAGGGAAGCGACGAATCCAAGGCTCACGGCTTGAGGCGCAACACCCTCCAACCGGCGCACATTCGCTCCCCATTCGTAGCCTGTGTAGGCCACCGACGGATTTAAAAGCGCTGCCCCCAAGGAGAGCAAACACAAACCAATCCCGCCCGCCAAGACCGCAATCCAGAATGCTCGTTCAGATAAACGACCAGTGACAAGGACCAGCGCCATAAGATAAACAGGCGTCTCGCGCAGCAACTCGATAAATGAGCGGGCTTCGTTTTCGGATCTGAGCACCGCCTGCAAGAGCAAAAGGAAAAAAACGCCGATGAGCGGGGCATTGAATATCCCCAGAGGCGCACCGAAGAGCAGACTCAGAATAATCAGACCAAATGCCGGAAGCCATCTAAATGCCGACTCCAGCAGACTGCCAACGCCTGACGGCAGATAATCCTTGATGATCAGATCCGTGCCGAAAACAAACGCGCTGATGAGGACCAGAAAGAGCACGACACCATTGTCGACGACAGCCAGTTTCCCCGCGGACATTCGACCGGTGTGCAGTGCAAGTCCCGGAGTGATCACGCCGCCCACGCTCCCTCATAGGTCTGTTTTTCAAAGTCGCAGATGTAGTCCGGAGCCGAAACAACCATCGAATACAAAGAACACGGTTTCTTGCCGTCATTCCTGGTCTTCGGAGCAAAGGCATCCGGAAGGCCTCGCAGTGACAATTCCGGCACCGACCGCACTGACTTGCGTGTCGTTCCTCCCCACTCGGCGAGCATGACAATAGCCTGGCACATATTTTCTGTCGCAAGCGCGGTTGGTATGTCCTCGGGCCGTTCAAAACAGAACACAACCAGATCGTGCGTGTTGGAGCAGTTCACGATCAATGCGCGGGCACGTGACATAAAATCTTCAGGATCGTCAGGATCAAACAGGAGCTCCCGGGTTGCATCATCGTCGACATCGTCCTGTGTGGACGCATCATTGGCCGGCTGTGAAACGCGCAGGTCAACACGATCAAGCGGCTTGCAGACCGCGGTTACCCCTCGCCCGCGCTGCAGATCGGCCATGGAGTTGCCCAGCGCCTGCACAAGTCC
This sequence comes from Roseibium sp. MMSF_3412, assembly GCF_030733265.1. Lineage (GTDB taxonomy): Bacteria > Pseudomonadota > Alphaproteobacteria > Rhizobiales > Stappiaceae > Roseibium. Next base: position 63,348 of record NZ_JASHJI010000005.1, read on the forward strand.
GCCTCCGACCTTACCCGATGCACAGATGACGAGGCAGGAAGGCCTCTCCTCCGATCGCGGCATATCCATCAACCGAAGCACCGACGCCACGAGACGGTTGTAGAGCGCTCCACGCAGTGATGCGGGGCGGTCGGGGTTCGCCGGAAGCGCCGGAAGTGACCTGAATTTGGTGTCTTCCTCCAGTTCCTTCGAAAACCGGTATGTGCCGTCGAAAATCATCTTCAGCGCAAAAAGAGCCAAGGCTGCCAGGACGGCACTTGCGATTGACTTGAGCAAGATGGAGGCCGCCCCGACGCTCTCTCCATCCAGAACCGGCTCTGCCGCTGAAACCAATGAAAACTGATCGCCGAACAGGGCTGCGGTCGCCCGCAATTCGTCGGCCCGTGAAGTGGTGCTTTCGAACAACTCGCCGGCAATACGAATGTCTTCTTCGAGTAGCGCATCCTCGGCAATGGCGGCCTCGACACGGGAAATCTCGGAGAGCGTATGGTTGAGATTGATTTTCGCGCGCGCAACATTGCGCTCCATCGCTGTCAACTGCCTGCGTTTTGCCGCGACAAATGTCTGAATGGCCGCATCAAGCGCCTCTCTTTCGCGGGACACCGTGGCAGACGTACCTGACACGGTGAAACTGGCGCGCTGCTCCTGCGTGACGGCCAGATCGACGAGGTTCTGCAGATACGCACCGTCGAGATCTTTTAGCGCCATCGAGATCGCCGCCAGTTCTTCGGCCGTGCTCAACTCTTCCAGGGCGGCGCGATCCTTGCGCACCCGGGTTTCCGTTCGGCCTATGTCGGCAATAAGGGACGAGGCAACCGTCTTGAGGGCTTCGGTGCTCAAACCCTGGCTGGCTCTCTCGCCGCGTTTTTCTTCAAGGGATTTGCGCAACGCCTGCAGCCGCTCCCGCAAGTCAATCGCCCGCTTGTCGTAAAGCGCGATCGCGCTGTCGAGCTTCTTCTGCCCTGCCTCAGCCTGTTGCCTAAAGTAGGATGCCACCACCGCGTTCACGACGCGTGCGGCCGTTTGCGGGTCAAGCGACGTGTAGGATACCTCGACGATGCTGGAAGTTCCGTAGGGCGCGACGCGCAGCTTCTTCTGGATCTGGTCAAGGATGTGCTGCTCCCGGACGCGCGCGCGACTTTCACCCAATTCGGCTGCCTGTGTCTCGATCGCAGCTTTCTGTTCGTCGATCCGCTTTTGAGCGATTGAAGTCCCGTCCTCACCCAGAAGCCTGATTGAGACCAGGTCTTTCAAGGACGGCCCCGGATCGATTAGTTGAGCGTCGTTCGACAGGTCCGCATCGCGGATAGCGCCTAGAATGACGGCAGGAGCCGAGATTGCACGTGCCTGCGTGAGCACGGCCTGCACGTTCTGCGCTCCTGGGCGAAGCTTCAGAACCGCCTCGTCCACGGCCGTATCGCCGACGCGCAAGAGAGCCTGCGCTGGGTATTCAGGCGGCTGCAATTTCTGCACAAGAGCGACTGCCACGAACACGAGCGCCGCAATCACGATGATCGGTGCCATATGAATGCGAACGTGCACGACCAGCTTTTGAACGAGCAGCTTCAAAGCCTGGCTGTCCGAACGAAGGCGAGAAACAGCGGACATGTCCGTCATGTAAACTTCTCCACAGGCTGCGGCCCAGTCGATTTCAGTGCGCGAAACTTCGCAAAGGCTTGCGTTGTTACTGGCTGTCGGGCGATTGAATGGCGAAGTGAATGAGGCAAGGCTGCAAACAAACCACGTATCCGCGCAGCAACTGTTCGTTCTTTAAATCCATCGACCAAGTTTCTTAGGATCGTCGCCGTGACGTAGATTGGCCACATGCGGCCAGGCGTATAGCGCCAATAAAAGAGGACATCGTTTCTGGCGGACCTGAAAGAAGCGACTTCGCTCAAGCCGCCTTGCCTGCGCAAATGACGGGCGACATGCTCAGGCGGAGGAACTATTACTTTGTAGCCAGCGTCGAACATCTTCAAACCGAGTTCAGCTTCTTCTCTGTAGTTTTCCAACCACAAGCTGTAACCACCGACCTCAAGGTACTTTTGCCCGTCAATCATCGCACCTGCACCAATATGACAGTGCCGTTGGTTCACCTGCCCCCGAGTTTTTGACGCGTTCTGCACGCGCTCGTCTCGCAAGACATCAACGAATGGCATTGCAACGATTCCAACCGAAGCATCCTCAAAAAAAGAGCAAAGCCAGTCTACCGTCTCAGAATCCGGCACGATCAGGTCTTCATCTATCGACAGAATCAGACGGTGTGATGCTTTGCGATAACCGAGGTCCATTTGTGTAACGACCCATCGCGGGCTGCCTGTCTCATTCGAAACAAGCACGACTTCAGGAAATTCAGCCCGGACCATTTCGACGCTTCCATCCGTGGAACCGTCGTCGCATACAATCACTTCGCAAGGCCGGGACTGCGACTGGATCTGCAGGATGCATTCACGCAGCAACTCGACCCGATTGTAGGAGGTTATGACAACGCTGACAGGTTCTTTCATAGACGGTAGCCCTTCATGTCTTGGTTCCGCTGTAGCTGCGCCACATCATGAAAATTGCGCCAAGAGCATCGGCAGCAACGACGAACGCGGCAAACATCACCGTGCTGCCGCCCTTCTGGACAAGAATGACGAGAATCAGGCTTTTCAGCGCAAGCGCGACAAGTTCGACGCTGAACCGGGTCCATTGTCTGTCGAGGCCCGACAGGATGTCTCCGCAGAGGTTGGTCACCGCGTGAATGACAGGCAGAATGGCCAGAACCTTCAGAACGCTTCCGGCATCGCGATAAGCCGGGCCAAGCAGGTAATGGAGATAATCAGCGGCCACCCAAAGCGCGCCTGCGGTGCTCAGGCTGACCAGCAGGATCAGTGTCCCGACCCGCAATGCAAAGCTCCTAAGCGCGCCTTGTCCCTGGTCTGACCCCGTTTGGAAGAAGCGCCGGTAGGCAACCCGGAAGAATGCGGCAATCGGCATGATGGCCGCCTCGCTCAGCCGCGCCGCACTCGCATAAAGTCCGGCGGCTTCCGAAGACAGCATCACTTGCGATATCGGCCGGTCGATCTGCCGCCGCATCATGTGCGCCGACGTGCCGAGCGAGAAGGCTGCACCATCCGTCAGTTCCTGGCGCGTGATGCGTGCAAGGCGAACCGGTCTGAGCACGGAACGAACGCTGATCAGGGCAACCCCGGCGGAGCAGACAGTCGCCAGTACGTAAAAGACAGCCCACGTGTTTGCTGTATGCTCCGTCAGCATAACCGCAAACAACCCCGCAAAGGCCAAACGTGAGAACGCGAATACAACATCGTTGAGTGCGGTTGCACCACTGTGGTTGTGTGTCAGCAGAACAAACGAAATCTGGTTTACGAAACGCGCAAGGAAGAGGTCTGCCAGAATGACGGAAAGCACCGCCCCAAGCGCGATGTTCAGACCGAAGACACCAACGGAGGCAACCACGATCAGAGGTGCCACGACGCAGAATGAAATCACGGTCATTCCAACCAGTCTCCACCAGGCATCGTTTTCGGATCGAGCTCGGCGGGTGACATCCCGAACGTAGAGATTGGCGCTGCCCCAACCGACCAGGGCGCTTGTTCCGGCGCAAAGCGCGACGATCGCGGCAAATTCGCCAAATTCAGCCGGGCCGAGAAGCCGCGCGACGATGACGAACTGACCCAGTTGAATGGCCAGTTTCGCCACCGACCCGGTAAGCACGCGAAGCACCCCGGAGATCTGGATTCCGAGCCAGACGTCAAGCCGTGCTGTGATCGCGTGCCAACTCATGTCTTTTCCCATCTGCCGGGCCCACACGTCCCGGCAAGGCCTTTTGTGATCGTCTGCGCGCGAAGACGAACAGGCACGGGCCTGATTTGCAGGACATTCGGATCCCGAACCGACAGCAGGTGCGAACACATTGACTGACAGGTTTTGCGTCCCAACATTGAATGCCGTGCAAATGACAGCGAACCGCTCTCAACCAGGCGGACAATCCGGCGGAAGAAAGTCTTCAGCACGTAGCTCGGGAACAACGAAACAAGTGGCAGCAAACTAAAGTCCTAAGTGTTATGCAACTTCGTATGAAAGCGCTGAGAAACGCCGCAAAAGCAGAAAGTCGGATCTACCCACCCGTCCGTTTCAGCATTGCGTCGACTGTCTTGAGGATGATCATCATGTCGCTGAAAAAACCGACCGATTTCGTATAGGTCTGATCGAGGCTGACCCGTTCTTCGTAGCTGATGTCGTTACGTCCGGAGACTTGCCAAAGGCCCGTTATTCCGGGGCGCACGGCCTTGTAGAAAACGTCCTTGTCCCCGTATTTGCGCAACTCGTCTGCGGGCACGGGACGAGGCCCCACAATGCTCATCTCGCCCTTCAGAACATTCCAGAACTGTGGGAATTCATCGAGGCTGGTCTTTCTCAGGATCTTGCCGATCCTGGTGATGCGCGGGTCATCAGCGAGCTTGCGATTTTCTTCCCATTCCTTCGCAGCCTCAGGATTTTCTGCCAGATGCTGCTTGAGCATTTCGGCTGCATTCGGCTGCATCGTCCTGATTTTCCAGCAAAGGAACTCCTTGCCATAACGGCCCACCCGGCGCTGCCCGAAGAAGCCGGCCCCGCCGTCTGAACGGACCACGGCATAGAGCGTTCCGACAACCAAAAGTATCATCGGCGACGCGAGCAGAACGAGAAGCACATCCACGGATCTCTTGAAGAAATTCGCATAGAGGCTGAACGGCAGTTCGGCCCTGGACGTCGCGAACTGCTCCACCGACCCGGGGATCAGGGACGCATTTCCGAAAAACGAGAGATCTCCCCTCAAAACGGAAAACAGGTATGGCAGGCGCTCCAGGCCGCTATCGGAGAGGAATTTTCCGGCCCGAGTGGGGTTGCGGGGGTAGCCTGCGTGGCGCGTCCGGAATTTCAGCACGGTAATCGGCGAGCCGAAAGGAGGCTTGACACCGCGCACGACGAGCGGAGTTTCGCGGCACTGAAGCCGAAGCACTGCGTAAATCAGAAGCATGACCGGAAGCGTGGCGAGAATCACTGCAAGCGATATCGCGCAGTCTGCTGCGCGCTCGAAACTCCGTTGCAGCGCCTTCGGCGCAATCGTCCGGGATCCAGTCGCTCGGCTCGGATATTCACTGCTGGCAGGAATTCCCTCGATCTCTGAGCGCGGGATAGGATAGTTGTCGCCGAACCTTGAATGTTTCAACACAGTGCCCTTCCTCTAAGTAAATATCTCGAGGTATGCCCATAAATCCGCGTGTCGTGTTTAATTAAATTTAAACTCTAAATTAAACTTATATTAAGGTTATCAAACAGCAAGGTGTGCTGCAATGCAAAATTCGCGGAAAAATTTTAATTTGAAGATCTTTTTAGCAAGCTAAATAACTTATTTGACAAAAAAATAGTCAAGTATCGCCTTTTTTGCAAATTTAGTAAGCAAATTCATCATATTTTCATCAAAAAAATATACGTTTTGATGAATTTACATCCCATATCCACTGAGTGCCTATATTTTAGCTAACTACGCTTAAATTTTTGTCGTGTTTTTTCCGAAGAATGTCGTATAAGCGTTGATGTTGTTTGTTTTTTCTTCAGAACAGGCGATTTTTTCGCTTATTTTTTTATTTCGTTCACTTTTCTTGAAAAATCTAGGGTTTTTTACTTAATTTAATCTTGAAAAGCGCTTTATCTTCGGCACAAAATCAAACCAGATATGCGAATCTTAACTCATCTCTGGCCCCATTCAAGATCTCATGCTGCGATGCAGCAGAGGAATTAATTGAACCGAACGCGTCGGGATCTGAGCGGCAAACTGTATGCGAAATCCAAATAATTTAGAAAAAAAATCGCATGATTTGCATTTTAGGCAAGTAGATTAAAGTAAGAATAGAATCACTAATTTTTTACAGGCGCGATGTTTTTCGTTTCGACTCTATTTTTATTTACTTTGGCTGAGCAAAACCCTGCGATAACCGTCTGTAGGGCAGCAGCCCAATACCCATTTGACGCATGTGTTTGATGACTGGTGTTGCTCCGGTGAGCAAACACCTTCACGGCATTATCAAGCGCGGAAGGGGCAAATGTGTTTGCGAATCGACGGCAGATGCACGCGGCTCGAGTTTGGATCCTCCGCGCGGTTTGTTACCTGGAAAGGGGGCCGCCTGCGGAAAGGGAGAATGCCGGCCGAAGAGGCCTTGCCCTTGGCAACCATTGTGAACCTGACGCCGCAGAACGCGTTCTGTGGCCACCCTATTCAACGGTGTGCCGCAAAAGGCATCGGCGGCAACGAACAGAACCCCCGGCCATAGACGTTTTGTATCGTCGATGATGCTTTGGTACGTCTGCGAAAGGAGAGCCTTCCGGTCGGATCACGGGTCGGCAATGGTCTCACGTGCAGCAAGTCAACGTGATTCCCGCGCGCAAGTCATACGAACTCGAGAAGAACGCCACAAAGTGCTGCCAACAGGCAAATTCCGCCCCCGATCAACACGAACAGAACAAAAATGAAGCTCGTGCATTTGAAGTGCGTTGGCACTTTGCCGGAGAAATCATGCGACCCAAATCGCCTCCGCATCGTTGAGGGGGCTGCCGCTGTCCTGACGACGGCCAGCGTCGCCAACAACGACATTGGAAACGCAGATATTCGAGCGAGTTCTTCAGCCGAGAAAAACGGCTCCCGGAGCATCTCCTCCCTCAGACCATGAGGGATATTGAAATGTGAATAGAAAAGAAGCAGCAGGATCACAGGGAACAGGAACAAAAGATAGAGAACCAGCAGCTTCCCGACGATGTCAAAGGCAAGTTCGATCATGAACTAACGGCATACCCGGTCTATCATGAGCGGTTCGACAATGCGCACGTCGCTGTGGTTCTCGTGGTAAACGTGGCCAGCAAAGTTACCGGCAGCGTAACCGACCGCCGCAGTGCCAGCTGCGATGATAATTGCCGTCCCCCACCCGATAGGGTTGGAGACGAGGAAAAGTCCGACCAAAATGCCCACCCCGAGACCGGCAGCTGTCCCGGCAATGGCCTCGACCGCAATCTTGTCTTTCTCGACAACACTGTCGGTATGAGCGATCTCATAGCATGACAACCCCAAGCCGGCAGCCGCCAGAACAAATCCGCCCTTGGAGGCTTTACCGGCAATTTTCTGCAGACGATTGACCTGTCCGAGATACGGCCGAGTGGCATTCGGCCCTCCCCCGGGTTTCATGCGAAGGGCTTCATTTGCCTTCTTTCCCTTGAACAGCAGGCTTTCTGCCGGGCGGCCGATCCGTTTCTGCAATTGCTTTATCTGGTCACTTCGATAGTGCCCGTAAACGCTTCTTGTTATCTTTCCGGCTCTGTAGTCCTCGTATTTGCCGACAATGTCCTTCATGGGCTTCAAATTCGACTGGATCAGCAGACCCGCGCCAGTCGCTCCACCACCACCCGCATGAAGAATCCCCGAGATGGTATCTATGTAAGCAAGGTCCGCCATTGTTTCCTGCAATGGCTTATCCAAGCCATTCCAGTGCTTTTTCGTCTGCCTGAGTTCATCCTGTTCAGCCGTGCGTATCTCCGGAGCATCCCAGGGAAATCGCAGCACCAGCAACTGGCCGGAGTAGATCAGGTCTGCGGACTTTATCTCCTGATTGTTTTCCAGGATGCGCTGAACCACCGGCGCAGCCGCCGATCCAAACAGGTTGTATTGCTCCCGGACAATTCCCGTCAGCGTGTCGCCTCGTTTGACGGCATATAAAATCTCATATCCATCCGCGGTACAGAACAACGGCGTAGATTTAAACTTCTCCATGCAATTCAGCTTTCATTTCAAAAAACAAAAAATACCAGGCCAAGCTCTTGGCCGAGCATAGCGAACCCAGTCAGCTGTCCGATCATGATCTCACATTTTCCCAGTCCGCGGTGCAAGCGCTGAAGAGACCCGGATTTTGCACGTCCCGTCAGCACTGCACTCTCAAGACAGCTCCCCGCGGTTAGTTATCCCCAAGGTCCGGAGTCGCCGCCACCAGGACCGCCACCGTCGTCACCGCCGCCGCCGCTGCCGCCTCCGCTGCCGCCTCCGCCACTGCTGCCACCGCCACTGCTGCCACCGCCGCTGCTGCCGCCACCGCTGCTGCCGCCGCCGCTGCTGCCGCCGCCGCTGCTACCGCCGCCGCTGCTGCCGCCGCCGCTGCTACCGCCGCCGCTGCTGCCGCCACCACCGTTATCGTTGTCTCGGGCACGGGGATCATTTATCGGATCGCTTGCCGCACCTTCATTGGTGGTACCAATTGAACCGGTCGTTAGCGGTGCCGCGCAGCCGGTAAGAACCAAAGCAGAAATGCCAATGGCTGAAAAAAGTTTCAAAGATAACATATTGCCCTCCCCCATAAATACTTGTCCTCCACCCCCGAGGAAGCATCACAAGCAAAATTATGCTGGCAAAAATTTCATCGACAAAAATTACATGAAATCTGCTTTAAGCCACCAACACTAAACATGTTTCCCCGACACGGTGAATGCTAGTCCACACCGTTTCTCGCCAAGAGTTCAACCTATTGTTGAAACTTGCGCATATTAGTAAACCTTCGAATTTATTTCGTTGTCAAGTTTTTTTCATTCTTACTTTAGGTCAGAAAAAATAAAAATTCAATTTAACTCCAAGATCATGAGAAAATGGTTATATTTATTTGTATTTTGACTGAGCTTCATCTAGTGATACTTGGTTGTATAGCCATTAATTCAAATTCTTAAAATAAGCTTAAATTTTGAAACCGTTTTACCACGATGCCGCAAATATCACCGCTGCCCGTTTACTTTCAACTCACAGTATTAATCCATCCACGGCACCCACGCCTGGCGCAGCAACGTATTGTGACACCGTGCGACGCCGTATCGGAATGCAGCAACTTCAAACAGGGCTTTTTCCTGCCAGATCTGTCTCACGAGGACAGTGCAATCCCGATTGCGGGGGATGTACGGAAGTTGAGTTGAAATCTTCACAACCAGAGGAAGGTGTGCACCAGCAGCCTCGGACGCGACTACCTGCACCTGGATTGATCGGCACCGATTCCGACCACCTTGCCCAAACGTTCAAGTCTACCCACTCCCGGCTTTCACCTGGAAGCACGTGCAGACTTACCGCCCGATGCTCTAGGCATCCTCACCGGCGACCCCTTTTTCAATGAGACGGTCGACCTCTGTGGTGGACCACCCCTGATCCCCGAGAATCTCGCGCGTATGTTCCCCGACCGACGGGGCGGGCCGCCTGATTGCAGGCGGGGTTTCGCTCATGCCGATTGCCGGGCCGACGACTTTCACATCTCCCGCCTTTGGATGCCTGTAGCTCTGGATAAGTCCAAGATGCTCAACCTGGGGGTCCGAAGCGGCTTCCAGGTGGGTCTTGACCTCGCCGCACCAGACATCCGCATCAAGCAGAGCTGCAATCAGGTCCCGCGTCGTCCACTTTCCCGTCTCGGCAGCCAGTTTGCGCCAGACCTCGTCGCGCTTTTCGAACAGCGTTTCCGGGTCGTCATAGGAGAGCAGTCCGTCGTTGCCGAGAACCGAGACCAAGGTTTTGAACGGGCTCATGGCGATCGTTACCCAGCCGTCCAGTGTCGGGTAGGTCCCGAAGGGGGCATCCATGCCAGGATGGCCGATGCCGGAGTCGGGACGCTGAAAGTCTTCGTTGAAATTCATCGCCATCACCATTTCCTGGTTCTGGTGCGCAAGCATCCCGGCAAGCAGGTTGATCTTGACTTCCTGGCCTTTGCCGGACGTCTCCCGCCACAACAGGGCAGCGAGGATGCCGTAGACCATGTTCATGGCCCCGACCTGATCGGAAAAGCCGGCCCCGACGGGCGTCGGCGGATTGCTGGCCTGCCCGGTCGCGGCCATGATGCCCGTCAGTCCCTGCACCAGCATGTCCTGACCAGGCCGGGACACATACGGCCCGTCTTCTCCGTATCCGGAGCCGGAGCAATAGACGATACGCGGATTCACCGTGCTGAAATCTGCATAGCCGTAACCGAGCCGCTCCATGACACCGGGACGGAAATTCTGCACAACGACATCGGCGGTTTCGGCCAGCTTCATGATAATCGCGCGCGCCTCAAGCGCCTTTAGATTGAGGGCAAGACTGCGCTTGTTGCGGTTCCAGGCAAGGAAGTTCGGGCTCTCGCTGCCGCCAACCCACTTGTTGCGGAACGTGAGCGAGCGGAACAGGTCTCCCGAGCCTGGCCGTTCGATCTTGATCACGTCAGCCCCCAGATCAGCCAGCAGTTGTGTGGCGAACGGGCCTTGCAACAAGTGGGAAAAATCCAGGATGGTGACGCCTGAAAGCGCATTCTCGCTCATCGGTGAGGTCCTCTCCTATCGTCGAGATCACCCCTTGCACCGGCGCGTGCCGCGCGCCAGACCTGCCTCAGGGCGTTGAGTGTGTTTGATGGGTCCTGTCGATCCGCAAGAGCCTGGCGGATGATTTCGGCAGCTTTTGTTTGAAAGGCAATGTAACCGTCAAATCTCGGACGCAGCAGGGCATTTTCGGCGGTTGCAAGCGTCCCTGAGTAGAAGGCACCCCAGGCAGCATCGACAGCAGGATCTTGCCAGGCGGACCGCGCAGAGGGCTGCCCGCCGAAATTCGGAATCATGCCGCTCTGCGTGTCCGGCTTCATCAGCCACGCGATATGCGCGAGCAGCGCCCGATCCGGCGCACGACGACGCGTGAAACCAATACCTGTTCCTCCCAAGACGCCACCGGCACCGTCCGGCTTCCGCAAGGTGTCGGAAAATGCCAATGGAGCGCCTCCGGGACGGGACTGCGCATAGGTCACATATCCGAATATCAGCGGCACCAGGATTACGTCTTCCGTCGCAGACATCGTCTCGGAAAGCGCAATCGGGTTCAGGGTTTCCGATCCGCGTGGCCTCAGCTCGAACAACTTTTGCATGACTTCCAGCTGGGCTTCGGCAATCTCGCCAGGCAGAAGCATGTCTCCTTTCGCCCAGGCGCCCTCCCCGGCTGCCATCGAGATCAGGGTCAGGAAAGCGTGAGGGCCGGCGAGCGATTGGGCAACCGGATGCGTTTTTGCCAGGTCCGAAATGGCGTCCCAGTCTACCGGTGGAGCCGCGAGCCGGTCCGCTCGCCTGACCATCACCTGTGTCGCGACATCGAGCGGCAGCGCCCAGGTCTTTTCCTGCCACCGGTAGGACGCGAGCGAGGGGCCAACAGATTGCTTTTCCCACGCTTCGAGCGTTTCCCGAGAAAAAAGATCTTCAAGCGGGACAAGGCAGCCCTCCGCGACCGCCTCACCGATATGCGGGTGATCCAGAACAAGCAGATCGTGGCCGGCCGCCAACTCCGCGATCGGAGCGCTTTCAAATCCTTCCAGCGGTTGCTTTTCCCAGTGGATCAGCGGCGACGCTCGGCCGGAATTGACCTGGCGCGCGGCTTCCGCGAGCGCGTCGTATCCGCGTGGATGATCCCAGGTCAGGCCGAGAAAGGTCATGCGGCGCTCCACAGCGGATCGGCACCTATGTCCATCGAAACTTCGCTAATGTGCCAACGGCCAAGATTTGCCGCATAGAGCCGGTCACCGGCAAAGGCGATGTTGGTTGGATGACACAGGACATGAGCCGTCGGGTCTTCGATCAGAACGTCGGTTTGAGTGCCGTCTCGGGAGACGCGCAAAAGGCGGGACGGTTCGTAACACCCGACGATCAGATTGCCTTCGCTGTCAAACGCAATGCCGTCCGGCAGGCCGGGCAGATCCTCGGCGAACGTTTCAGCTGCCCCTGCAGATCCGTCGGGTTCAATGGCTATGCGGGTGATGGAAGGTGCGAAGGTTTCGCAGACATAGAGCGCATCGTCGCCGTCGCGCTTTGCAAGTCCGTTGGCAAAATCAAGGTCTTTGCCATACCAGAGCCCGCCCTCACCGGAGGCAAGGTCATAGCTCCAGATCCCCGGCCCCGGCGTGCCGGAGGCGTGGCTGTCCGAAACGAACAGCCGATCTCGAACGGTATCAACAAGAGGATAGTTTGGGATCTTTACGCCGGGCTCAGTGAAACGGACAAGGTCGCCCGTCGCAAGGTCCAGCCGGAAAACGGCAGCATGCTTCAGGTCGCAGACAAACAGTGCGTGTGCACGGTAAAAGGCCAGGCCGAGGACAAACCCCCCGGTGGAAGCAACCTTTTCCATTCGTGACCCATCCGGCGCGATGCGGCAGATATCACCATCCTGATTGCCTGCCCAGATCCAGCCGTCTGGGCCGATCGCCACCCCTTCCGGGTGGCTGAGTTTCGGCGTTGAAAAAATCCCGTCAAAGAGCACCGAAGCCCTCTCCAACGGAAGGACCGGATTGTGGGACGTGGAGAACTGGAACGGCATACTCACGTCTCCCGTCGGTTGCCGCTGTCGGTGTCGAAAAAGTGCAGGCGTTCCTGGCGAAGCTTCAACCCGACCGGCGTGTCCATTTCCATGCCCTCGTCGGCGCCGACTTTGGCTGCCACGAGGCTGTCGCCGACACGCACATTGACCAGCGTGCAATCGCCGAGAAGCTCAGAGGAATAGACCTTGCCCATAATGTCGGCATCGCCATGTGAGAGCGCGATATCCTCCGGGCGAACGCCGAGTGTCACCGCTCCGTCTGCAGTGCCGACCTGCATGGTCCCGCCCTTGTGGGTGAACATTCCGCCACTGACCGCTCCGCTGATGAGGTTCATCGGTGGCGATCCGATAAATCCGGCGACGAATGTGTTGGCGGGCCTGGCATAGATTTCGGCAGGCGTGCCCATTTGCTGGATCACCGCATTGTTTAGGATGACAATCCGATCCGCCAACGTCATCGCTTCCACCTGGTCATGCGTGACGTAGATCGTTGTCGTGGACAGCTCCTTTTGCAGATGCTTCAACTCCGCGCGCATCACGGTGCGCAGCTTGGCATCGAGGTTTGAAAGCGGTTCGTCCATGAGGAAAAGGCGCGGCGTGCGGACAATCGCACGGGCAAGGGCAACCCGCTGACGCTGCCCACCGGAGAGCTCTGCCGGGCGGCGGGTCAGCAGATGGTCCATCTCGACTTTCGCAGCGGCATCCTTTGCCCGGCGCAGCCGTTCGGTTTTCGGAACCCGGGCGATCTTGAGCGGGTAACTGATGTTCTCTCCCACGGTCATGTGCGGATAGAGCGCATAGTTCTGGAACACCATCGCAAGATCACGATCGCGCGCCGGGATTTCGTTGACCCTGCTGCCGCCAATCAGAATGTCTCCGCCTGACGGGTCTTCAAGACCCGCCACAAGCCGCATGGTCGTCGACTTTCCGCAACCTGACGGTCCGAGAAGCACCAGAAATTCGCCATCTTCGATCGACAGGTTCAATCCTTCGAGCGCAACGAAACTGCCGAAGTTTTTTCGAAGGTTCTTGAGTTCAACGGTTGCCATGGGTCTCGTCTCGCTGAAAGAATTCGGTGTCGAAAGGAAACGTCACGCGGGCGCCGCTGCGTTCCAGAATGTGCAACTCACCACTGCCCAGCTGTATGTTTGAAATCTCGACCCAGCCCGGTGGTGTTTTTATTGCCCCGCAGACATGGGCGATGCGATGGCTCGTTCCGCTCTCGAGCGGAAAGAACGTCGGAACCCCGCAGCGGGCGACCGGATTGTCGCGAAGCGCGGCACGATGTCCCGCCGCACCGGCCGCTCTGCCGTCTTCCACACCGAGAACACCCTTGTGGGACCCGTTCCAGGGCCAGTAGTCACGCCCCCCATTCGAGTGCCACAACATGGTGATCGGAAGAACGGAGCTGTCCTTGAGGAAAAAGACGATATCTTCCTCCTCTTCACGCAGGATGGCTGACCAGCCGATCGAAGCCGGATCTTCTTCAACAAGCGTGACGAAGTCTTCATGTGCATCGCCGATAGGAAGGTGCGACAAATCAATGTCAGAGCCGCAACTGGCGGGGAACGAGAAAATAGTGTCACTTTCACCCGGACAGGCGAGCCTGTTTCGTCCGGGCTCGAGCGCTTCGTCCGTGGTCAAGACTTTTCGTTTCGCAGAAGCAAAGAAACGGCCTTTGCCTGACAGTCGGATCATTGGGTGATGAGCGCAGGTTACACCTCCCTCACCGCCTTCAAGCCAATGGGTCTGGTAAAGAACCGGAGCCCGTTCACAAAGACGGATTTTCTTTCTTAAGGTAGCCCCCATGACCGGCCGCTCGAGCCGGAACATGGCGTCCTTGGCACTTTGCCACTCAAGCATCCAGCGGGAATTTGCACTCAAGCCATGCGCCGGGCCGTCTTCCAGATCACTTGCGCCGAATGGTGCGCAGAAAAAGTCTCCGGACAAGCGCTTCAAAGACGGCGTCATGTCAGGGTCCGACTCAGCTTCCGGGGTTCCAACCCAGCCTGCGGTGTGCAGCGGAAAAATGTCGTTTCCGTCTGTCCGGAATCGGAGAGACGGCAGATTCCCGATCGACGGATCGAACATCAGCGAACCGCAATCCGACTCCAGCTTTATGAACGCGTCAGCGTGCATCAGTCCCCCTTGATAGCGAGACCGCCGTCAACGCGAAGGATTTCGCCGGTAATGAAGCTGGACCGATCGGAAGCAAGAAAAGCGACTGTTTCGGCGACTTCGTTCGGATAGCCGAAACGGCCGATGGGATGCGCCTTGTTCCACCGGTCGATCAATTCGCTGGGATCGTCCATCGCCGCAAAGATCTTCTCGTTCATCGGCGTCATGATCGTGCCGGGGGCAACCGCGTTGACGCGAATGCCGGCCGGAGCAAGATCGGCAGCCGTTTGCACCGTCAGCGCATTGATGGCGCCCTTCGCTGCGGCATAGGCAGGCCAGCCCTTGAAGGCGCGCAGCCCCTGTACGGACGACATGTTCACGATCGATCCGCCCCCTCGTTCGCGCATATGCGGAACACAAGCCTTCATTGCACGCCAGAAACCAGTGAGGTTGGTGTCGATGACCGTCTGCCAGCGATCCTCGTCTATTTCATCGACGGCGCCGTTCAAGGCAACGGCGGCGTTGTTGACGAGTATATCAAGCCCTCCAAAGTGGTTCACAGCTTTAGCAGCCAAGGCCTGGATGGCAGCGAGGTCACGCACATTGGCTTCAAGAAAAAGTGCCCTGTCGCCCAGTTCAGCCTGGAGCTTCAGGCCCTCGTCCAGATCGATGTCGCCCAGGACAAGCGAACCGCCGCGCTCGATAAACAACTCTGCGCAGGACCTTCCGATCCCATTGGCCGCTCCCGTGATGACGGCAACCCTTCCTTCAAATTCCATGTCTCAGGCTCCCTTGAACCGGGGATCGCGTTTTTCAAGGAAGGCGTTGATGCCCTCCTCGCCGTCCGCAGTCGAATAAAGGCGGAAAAGAACTTCCTGCTCGTAACTCTTGGCGCTCTCGACAGGAGCATCGAAACCTTCCCGCATCAGCCGCTTCATCTCGGACTGGGCAAGGGGGGCAACCTTGAGACAGGCCCGGGCGCGCTTCAAAACGGCGTCGCCGAGTTCCTCTTGTGCAACCACCTCGGCGGCCAGCCCCAGTTCGAAAGCCCGCCGGCCGGTCATGCGCCAGCCTGCGAGCATCAGATCGGATGCGGCGTACTTGCCGACCGCGCGCACAAGCCTTTGGGTTCCGCCACCACCGGGAGACAGACCGAGGCGCCCTTCGGGCAAGCCAAGCTGCGCCGTTTCCGAGACAATCAGAATGTCGCAGCAAAGTGCAATCTCGAAACCACCACCAAGCGCAAAGCCGTCGATGGCACAAATGACCGGCTTTGGCAGTCGCTCGAGCTTGTCGAATACACGGCGCGAATTCATCTGATAGGCAATGAATTCCTTCCGTTTGTCCCCCTGGTATTCGGCAATGTCCGCACCGGCGACAAAGGCTTTGCCGCCTGCGCCTCGCAGGACCAGAACTCGGACTTCCGGATCTCGCACCAAATCGTCCAGGGCCGTGTCGAACTCCGCCATCAGAGGGGTCGACAGGGCATTAAGCTTGTCGGGGCGATTGAACAGCAGCTGGACGACGCCTGGAGCGAGTTCTTCTTTTTCGATCAAGGACATCTTGCCTCCCAATCCTGTTTGAAACCGGGTCTTTGCGACCATTTTCCCACATGGAGCAATGCATTCACCCCTTCACTGCGCCGGCAGTGAGGCCGGCGACGAAATAGCGCTGAAGGAAGAAGAAGACGGCGATCACCGGCACCGAGACCATGACCGAAGACGCCATCAATTCGCCGTAGCGAATGCCATATTGACCGATGAAATCATTGAGCCCGACCGGCAGTGTCCGCATGTCCTTTGTCGAGGTGAATGACAGGGCAAACAGAAATTCCTGCCAGGTGACGATCAGGACATAAACGGATGTCGCGATGATGCCCGGCCGGGCAAGCGGAACCACAATCTCCCAGAAGATGCGCAACGGGGCAGCCCCGTCGATCGCCGCCGCCTCTTCAAGGGAAACCGGCAGCTTCTGCAGAAATCCACGCAGCATCCACACCGCCACCGGCAGCGTGACCGAAACATACGCCAGAATGAGACTGGCATAGGTGTTGAGAAGATCGACACTGCGCATCAATTTGTAGAACGGGATGATGATGGCGGAATGCGGAAACATCTGCGCCAGAACAACGAGGCCCATCAGGGCAGTTATGACGAGCAGCCGCCCCCGTGTGAACGAATAAGCGGCAAGCAGACCAAGCGACACCGTGATCAGCACGGACGCGCCGGAGACGATCAGCGAATTCATGAAGTAGGTTCTGAATTCCGGACGAAATGCGGTGACGTAATTCTCCAGGGTCGGTGCCTGTGGCCAGAGCCTCGCCGGTATCGCAAAGGGTTCCGTCGCCGGTTTCAGGCTGACCGACACCATCCAGAAAAACGGCAGCAGCACAAAGAGTGCAAGCAGGAGCTGAAAGCCGATCAGGATCCAGCGTGTGGTGGCGCTTTGCGTCATCCGGCCGGCCTCCGTGCCGCAGCCGAGCGCTGCACGATGATGTAGATTGCAACAAGAACGGTAAGGACCAGGATCGAGAAAACGCCATAGGTTGCCGCCTCACCGAAACGGAACTGGCCGAAGCCCGTTTCGAAAATCTTGGTCGGGAAGATATGGGTCGCGTTTTGTGGGCCGCCTCGTGTCATGACCCAAACGATATCGAAGTAATTGAAGGTCAGGATCAATGTGAGAACGATGTTGACGAGAACAACGTCCTTGATGGCAGGCAACGTGACATCGATCAGTCGTCTGACTGGACCGGCCCCGTCAAGCGTCGCGGCTTCGAGCTGGCTTTTGTCGACATTTTGAAGGGCCGCCAGGTAGATCAGCATCGAGAACGGGAACCCCTTCCACACCGCGACGAAAATGACGGCTGCCATGGCGGTGTCGGAGGACGCCAGCCAAGCCGCATTCTCCTGGAGAACGCCGAGGCGGATCAGCAGTGAATTGATCAGCCCGAGCTGCGGATCGTACATGAACCGCCACAAGATTGCGGTGACAACACCCGGCAGAACGAACGGCAACAGCACCAGCGCACGCGTCAATCCCTGGGCGGGTAATCCCTGGTTCAGGAGCATTGCGGTGAAAAAGCCGAGCAGGTTTTGCAGGAGCACGACGCCGAGCGTCCAGACGATGGAGTTCCAGACCACTTCCGGAAATGCGCGCGAAGACAGGACCTTTTCATACACGGACCACCCGACAAACCGCGGCTCCGGCGAAATGAAGGACGTGTCGTAAAAGCTTTCAATCACCGTACCGATCATGGGGTAATAGAGAAATACACCCAGGAGCAGCAGGGTCGGAGCAAGAAAGGCCCAAACGAGCCGCTGGTCCGAACTGGTCATGATGAACTTTCAAACTTCAGGATCTGACAGGACGCCGGCGGCGCGAGCCGCCGGACGCCAATGGTTGCGGCTGATCAGTTCAAGGCATCGATTTCAGAACAGGCGGCATTGGCCGCTTCCTGAACATCTTTACCGGCGAAAACGTCCTGGAAAAGCGTCATCTCTATCTCCGCCACTTCAAGATAACGGGCCGACAGTGGGCGTGGCTTTGCGAGCGACAGGTGTTCAATGATTTGCTGAGGGCCCTCGCGGTTTTCGTTCAGGAATTTTTCCGCAGCAGCCTTGTTGGCCGGGATCAAGTCGACGACGTCGCCATTGACATCTTCCCGCACCATGAATTCGATGAACTTCCAGGCGGCATCCTTGTGCTCAGACGATTCAAACAGCGCCAGGTTCCAGCCACCATAGGTTCCAATTGGCTGCTTGCCCTCCGGAGCGGTCCCGTTCACGAAGCCCCAGTTGAGATTCGATTTCTGAAGGGTCGGCTGCTCAAGCGCCGGCCAGAACTCGACAGCCAGCGAGCCGTTGAGGAAGAGTTCGCGCATATTGCCCGAATTCGCATTCAGGATGCCCTCCGGCGCAAATTGTGCAAGATCTTGCAAATAGGTCATGGCTTCGACCGCGGGCGGCTGGTTCAGCGCACATTTTCCGGCTGCATCTAGCACCTCGCCGCCGTTGGAGAAGATAAAGGAATTGACGACCACGACGGTGTCTTCGCCGCGGTGTCCGAAAAGACCGACGCCGAATTTGCCATCGCCGGAGAGTTGCTCGGCAGCAGCCCTCAGCCCTTCCCATGTTGACAGGCTCTGCGGCTCGATACCCGCGCCGTCGAGCAGGTCCTTGTTGTAAAAGCTGAATTGCCAGACGTCGACATTGAAAGGAACGCCATAAAGCGCATTCTCATAGACAGCGGAATCCCAGGCACCACCGAAGAATTGGCCGCGGTCGAGACCGCTTTCCCTGGCCTTGTCCGTCAGATCACTCACGGCACCCGCTTCAGCGAAGGCAGCAACCCAGATCTGGTCAAGCGTTGCAATATCGGGAGCGTTGCCGCCCTGGACCGCAGTCAGCAAACGTTGCTGGTATTCCGGATAGGGGATGGTCGTGACTTCCACCTTGATATCCGGATTCTCGGCCATGAAACGGTCTACGGCTTCCTGCTGAAACTCCGAGAGCCCGCTCTCGGTCTGCTGGTTGTCCCAGAACTTCAGCGTGACTTCTTCCGCCTGACTTGTCGTTCCGGCGAGCAGTGCAAAACCTGCAACGGCGGCAAAGAGTGCTTGTTTCATTTCGTTCCTCCCGGTTGATTGAAAGACCTATCCGCGTTGAACCGCGCGAAGATCCGGTTGAGATGCTGGTTGCGTCGGATCCTCGGTTTCTTCTCCGGCTATGAGAACCTCGACACCGACAGCCCTGAGCCGCTGGCGGTCGTCCAGAAGGGCGCCGTCATCGGTGATAACTTCGTGGATCTGTGCCGTTCCCACGATCCGATAGTTTGCGTCACTGCCGACAAGCGTGTGATCGGCCAGGACGATCGTCCGGCGCGCCGCCTTGACAAAGCGGGACCCCACCAGCGCCAGACGTTCATCGACCTGGGTAATTCCGAAGTCAGGGGACACGCCCGATACGGACAGAAACGCGGCGTCCGCACGCATGAGTTCAAACAGCGCGCCGAGACTTGGGCCGACAAGGCAGCGATCCGCGGCCTGGTATTCACCGGACGTCATGATGATCTTGAGGGAAGTCACGCCTTGCAGGCAGTGCATGACATCCAGAGAGTTGGTGATGATGGTAAGACCCGAGAGGGTTTCGCTTTGGTGATGGCTGCGGGAGCGTATTTCCTCGGCAAGAAGCAGCGTGGCCTCGCCTTCGCCCAGAATGACGGTCGATCCGCTTTCAATACGGTCTGCTGCCTGCGTTGCGATTTCGCGCCGCAATCGGGTCAATTCCGCTGCTATCCCGTGATGCGGCGGCGCAATCACCAGCTCACAGCCGTGAAGCGCGGCAGTCTCCCGCATGGACTGGATCATGATCCGGTACCAGTCGTGGGCCGGATAATGCGGCAGGAAACCGATCTTGAGGTTTGCCTTCGGCAAAGCGCGGGGGCCTTGTTCTTGCAACAGAAATTCATCCCGGCGGGCCGGAAGCAGCGCCGATGTCCCCGTATCGTAGAAGGATGAGACGTTGGCAGCGGTCAGCGTCGCGTGCGGCGTTTGCGTCGGCTTCAGCGACCCCATACCTGTGGCATCGGCAATGATGTTTCGAATGGCGATTGCACCAACGATTTCCGGGAAGAAAGCTGCGACTGCTTTCAGTGGCCCGTCCGGAGCTAGCCTTTTCAGAAAATCCGCCGATTCACCGCCGGTCGAATAGACCGATATCCGGCGGTCCAATGCGTCTGCAGCTTCAATCGCCGCGACGGCTGAATGATCGTTTACGGCAAAGACAACGGATATGTCCTCGTGTGCCTTCAAGGCATCCAGGGCCACCCGGTAGGCCGTTTTGTACGTGCCCTGACCGTTCACATGAACGGTTTTGACGCCCCTTTCGAACCGTTTTTTGAGACCATCTTCAAACCCTTGTGCACGGTCTCTGGTGTTGGTCAGTTCAGGCTGCCCGACAATGAGCAGAGAAACTTCGCTGTCCGTCAGATGCCCGGCGGCTTCAATGCCGAGTTCCATGGCAGCTTTTCGATTGTCGGGTCCAAGATAGGCACCGCCCAGTTGGAGAGCGCTTTCAGCGACGAACGGAATGCCGCGCCGGATGACTTGGCGGCGCAACGCGTCCGCTCCACGCCCTGTGATCGGGGGAAGGATGATCGCGTCAAGACGATCTACGAGAGATGCGAATTCACTCTCGGGCGTTTCAACGGGCGCCTTGTTGGCACCGACCAGGTCCGCATCGGGAAAAACGGCTCCGCCATGTGTCTTCTTCAAGGCACCGGCGTCCGCCAGCTCAGCAACATCCCTGCGAAGCGTCACTTTGGACACTTCCGGCAAGGTCCGCGACAGATCATTCAGATCCAGAACACCTTCCTTGCGAAGAATATCAAGTATGCGCTTTTGACGTTGCTTCTTGATCATTTTTCCTCCTGCATTCATCCGATATCACTCGGTTTGATCAAATTGATAGAGGAATAATGCAAGAAATGATCAAAAACGACCTCAAATGATCAATTTCGATCAAATGAATAATTTGAACCGGTGCTAATGCGATTTGTGGCGACGCATATGGGCGTGACTGGCCGGTTCACACCGTAATTCGCAACCTGAAACAGCGCGTTTCACCAAGGCGATTTTGAACCGCGTATGGTGTCGGACGGCGTTCTTCCAGGCATGCTGGCCCTGGAGACAGATTTTTTTTGGCGCCGTATTCGGCAGCGTTTTCAGTAACCTGAAGACAAAAAAACAAGCTAAATATGAATGCATTCAAAAAAATGAAACGTTTCATATTGACGTGTTCCATATCCCGTGTTTTGCTTAATCAGCCACTTCACCTCAGCAGCTCGACGTGAAAAGGCGTTACCTTTTTTGGGAGGAAAATCATGAAGTTATTGAAAATCGCTGCCGCGGCAGCGACCGGTCTCGCTTTGCTTGCTGGAACCGCCCAGGCCGACGACAAGCCGGTGGTAGGCCTCATCATGAAATCACTTGCCAACGAGTTCTTTCAGAACATGATGGCCGGTGCACAGGCTCACGAAGAAAAGCGGGGAGACTATAAACTCCTGGCCGTCGGAATGCAGAATGAGACGGACTTTGAATCGCAGATCAACGCGGTCGAAAACTTCATTACCCAGGGTGTCGATGCGATCGTGGTCGCACCTGCCGATTCCCGTGCGATGGTCCGTCCTCTGAAGAAGGCGATGGAAGCCGGTATTGTCGTTGTCAACTTCGACGTCGCCCTCGATGCAGAGGCGAAGAAGCAGCAGAACATCGAACTGGCCTTTGTCGGGCCGGATAACCGAGGCGGTGCGAAACTGGCCGGCGACGCCCTGGGCAAGAAGCTTGGCGCTGGCGGCAAGGTCGTCATCATCGAAGGAAATCCCGGAGCCGACAACGCGAACGAACGACGCCTCGGATTTGAGGATTCCGTCGCAGAATTTGAACTTGAACTGCTCGACAGCCGCACTGCTCATTGGGAAACGGAAGAAGCAAATACGGTGTTCTCCAACATGCTGACGGCGCATCCGGACATCCAGGGTGTCATGGCAGCCAACGACTCCATGGCGATCGGTGTCGTCAAGGCGCTGGAAAGCGCAGGACGCGACGACATCATCGTGGTCGGCTTCGACAACATTCCGGCAGTCAGCCCAATGATCTCCGACGGACGTATGCTCGCCACCGTCGATCAGTTCGGGACCGACATGGCTGCGAATTCCATCGACCTCGCCCTGGAAGTGGTCAAGGGCGGACCGCAGCTTGAAGGCTGGGTCAAGACGCCGATCGAGTTGGTTGTCGCCAATTGAGCGACCTCCATGCGCCCCCGCATTAATCGGACCTGAGGCGGGGGCGTCTCTCTTTCCCAGGCAAGTTGATTGGACACATCATGGCAGCCGCATCGCTTGCAATCATGCCCCAGACGACTGAAAGCCCGGCATTCCTGTCCGTACAGGGACTGAAGAAACACTTTGGCGGCGTGAAGGCGCTGGATGGCGTCAGCTTCTCGCTCCTGAAAGGCGAAGTTCATGCCCTTGTCGGCGAAAACGGGGCCGGCAAGTCCACGCTCATCAAGATCTTGTCCGGCGTTTTCCCCTACGATTCCGGCAGCATCTCGCTCGCCGGCGAGGAGTACCGGCCCGCAAATCCCCATGTCGCAAAAGAACTCGGCGTGCAGGTGGTGCACCAGGAATTCAATCTTCTCGATCACTTGAGCATCGCGGAGAACATTTCCGTGGAGCGCATGCCCACCACTCGCCTCGGCCTCCTGGACAGGCAGGAGATGAACCGGCGCGCGCGACTGGCTCTCGATGCGGTCGGGCTCACCGACGTCGATGTGAAGGCACCGGTGAGTTCGCTCGGGATCGCGCACCGGCAACTGGTCGAGATTTCGCGAGCGTTGCAGAGCAAGAGCCGGATCCTCATCCTCGACGAACCGACCGCCACGCTGACCGAACGCGAAACCAGACGTCTCTTTGACATTATTGAATCGATCAGGGCAGACGGCGTGACCATCGTTTTCGTGTCTCATCACCTGGAAGAGGTTTTTGCAATCTGCGACCGGGTGACCGTTTTCAGAAACGGGATCTCCATTGGCACAGATCGCATTTCCGAGACAACGCCCGACGGTGTCGTACGGAAAATGGTCGGCCGGCAGCTGGCCGCGACTGCAAACGAAGCTGATCCTAAAAGAACACCTGGCGAAGTTGCACTCCGCCTGGATGCGATTTGCACGCAGGCGAACCCGAAAGACAAGGGCGTTTCGTTTGATCTCAGATATGGCGAAATCGTCGGCATTGCAGGCCTTGTCGGCGCCGGTCGAACGGAAATCCTGAGAGGCATTTTCGGGGTCGATCCGCTCAGGTCGGGTCGTATTCTGCAAGCGGGAACCGAAATCCGGTTCGCCGGACCGCGGGATGCGATAGCTGCCGGCATCGGCTTTGTCACCGAGGATCGCAAAGACGAAGGCCTGATCCTGGACATGCCGATTGCCGCGAACATGTCGTTGGCCAACATGCGTGCGATTTCCAGAACCGGATTGCTGCAATTCTCAGAAGAGAACCGGCGGACGCGTGAAGGTGGCGCCCGGCTGAAACTCAAATACGGCAAAATCTCCGATGCGGTGTCCAGCCTGTCGGGCGGAAACCAGCAGAAGGTCGTTCTTGCGAAGTGGCTGGGGCGCAATCCCAAAGTGCTGTTGCTGGACGAGCCGACGCGCGGCGTCGATGTCGGTGCGAAAGCGGAGATTTACGCAATCCTGAAAGATTTGGCGCGCGATGGCGTCGCGTTGCTTGTGGTGTCGTCTGAGATGCCGGAGCTGATGACGCTTGCAGACCGGATTCTCGTTCTTGCAGAGCACGAGATCCAGGGCGAGCTGACGCGTCCAGAATTCTCGGAAGAAAACATCCTGAAGCTGGCTTATGGCCAGGTTCGGCAGGCCGGAGGACAGACGCAATGACAACGCAGGTACTTTCTGAAACCATGCCAAATGCAACGAGATTTTCCGTGCGGACCGCGCTGCAGAACGCAGGCATCGGCCTTGCCCTCCTGGCGCTCATTCTGTTCTTCTCGGTGTTTACGGAGCACTTCCTGACGCCGAACAACATCACCAACATTCTGACCCAGATCACCATCAACCTTGTGCTCGCGGTCGGGATGACCTTCGTCATCCTCATCGGCGGAATTGATCTTTCCGTCGGATCGGTGATGGCGTTCGCCGCGGTTGTCGCCGGCAAGGCAATCACGCTGCCGGGTTTCGGACCGGCAGAGGCGATTGCGCTGGCAGTTGTTGCAGCGACGCTGACTGGCGTTGCCTGCGGGATGATCAACGGCGTCATCAGCGCTTATTGGGCCCTGCCGTCCTTTATCATCACTCTCGGGATGCTCAACATCGCGCGCGGAGCGGCACTGCAGGTTTCCGAGGCCCAGACGATCTACTCGTTTCCGTATGCCTTCGAGGAATTTGGCTCTGCCATGATCTACGGCGTACCGGTGGTGTTTCTGGTTGCGCTTTTGCTGGTTCTTGTTGCCTGGTTCGTCCTGAACTTCACAGTGTTCGGTCGGCTTCTTTACGGCATCGGCAACAACGAGGAAGCGGTGCGCCTCGCCGGCCATTCAGTCTACTGGTACAAGGTCGCCGCCTTCACGATCTGCGGCTTTACCGCGGGGATCGCCGCAATCGTCTATATGGCCCGGCTGAACATCTCCAGCCCGATCGCCGGGATCGGTTTTGAACTCAACGCCATTGCCGCGGTGATTATCGGCGGAACAAGCTTGAGCGGTGGACGCGGATCCGTGATCGGCACCCTGCTTGGCGCGTTTATCATTGGCGTTCTGGCAAACGGACTGATCCTGATCGGCCTGTCCGATTTCATGCGGCAGATGATTACAGGTGTTGTCATCATCGTCGCCGTCGTTCTCGACCATTATCGTGCAAAGTACGCGTCGAAATGAAACGGACGTCACTCCTGAACCGGCATCTGAGCGAGCTGACTGCCTCGCTCGGACATATGGATGAAATCATTGTTGCCGACGCGGGCCTGCCGGTTCCAAAGGGTGTCGGGGTGATCGATCTCGCGGTCAGCGACGGCGTGCCCGGAATTCGGGATCTCCTCAAGGCGTTGCGCAGCGAACTCGTTATCGAGAGCGCCGCCTGGGCCGAAGAGGCGTCTGTTGATTTGTCGGCTGTCATGCAGGAAGAGGTCGATCTGTGGTCCAGGCAGACCGCTCGGGATATCACGACATCGCGGTTGTCCCACGCCGAGTTCAAGCGCAGGTCGGAGCACGTCCGCGCAATCATCCGCACCGGCGAATTCACGCCATATGCAAACATACTTCTGCAAAGCGGGGTGCCGTTTTGAAACCTGTAGCAAGCGTCGGCAGCATCAACATCGATCTGGTCAGCTACCTTGACCGCTGGCCCACGCCCGGTGAGACCATCGCGGTGCGGGAAACAAGATCTTCGCTCGGCGGCAAGGGCGCCAATCAGGCTGTCGCAGCCGCGCGGCTTGGTGCCGATGTGACCCTTGTCGGGGCAGTCGGCAGCGACAGCTTTGCTCTCGATGCGAGAGAACAACTCAACCGGTCCTGTGTCCAGTCGCGCCTGAGTGAGATCCCGAATGGGTCAACCGGACTCGCGTTCATTGATGTCGGACCAGACGGGAACAACCTGATCCGCCTATCGGGTGGAGCCAATCTGTCCGTTTCTGCGGCACATGTGGCGCTTCATGCAGAGGTCATCCGCAACTGCGGCGTGCTCCTGCTGCAAAACGAAATCGGATTGCCGGCCTCACTTGAGGCCGCCAGGACCGCGCGCGCTGCCGGTGGTCTCGTCATCATGGACCCGGCCCCGGCCCCGGACCCAGCCTGGAAACCGGACGTTTTTCGCGCCTTTGACATTCTGACCCCGAATGCACACGAAGCCGGAACGTTGTTGGGGAAAGTCCCGGCAACGCTTGAAGACGGTGAAAAAGCAGCGGGTTCGCTCCGGAATTTCGGGCTGCGCGGTGCGATCGTGACAATGGGAGATATAGGCGTTGCCTGGTCTTTTGATGACGACCAGGGATCACTGCCCGCACCAAAGGTAGAAAGCATCGATACCGTTGCCGCCGGAGACTGTTTCAACGGTGCGTTGGCAACAGGCCTCGCGGAAGGAGAAACCATGCGCGATGCAATCGCATTTGCCTTGCGCGCGGCGGCGATCGCAACAACGCGCAAGGGTGCATCGCTCTCGCTTCCGACCCGTGCGGAGCTCGACAACCCGCAGAACCCCGTCTTCGCCTTAAGTTAAGGCGGCGCTTGATTGGCAGGCTCAGGAATGCTTCAAGGAAAGAAGGGGTTAAGGAGTGCTGCGGGACATGCCAACGATCAAAGACGTCGCCAGGAAAGCCGGGGTGTCCGTTGGTACTGTTTCGCGTGTTTTGGCCAAGAACGAAACCGTCAAGCATCCGCTCAAGCTGAAAGTGCAGGCCGCGATGAAGGAGCTTGACTACAAGCCCAACCTTGCCGCGCGTGCGTTGCGGACCAACAGCATCGATGTCATCGGTCTCGTTGTACCGGACATCACCAACCCCTTCTTTGCGCAGCTTGTCAAGAATGTCGAAATGGAGGCGGCCAAACGAAGCCACTCCGTGATGATTGCCAACTCGCATGACGACACCGATACGGAAAAGACACAGATCGCAGCGCTTCTCGATCGCGCCGTCCGCGGGATCATCGTGGTGGCAACGGCTGACGGGCGCGGTCTCGAGACAACCGATGTGCCGATCGTTTCCCTTGACCGCCGGTTTGGGAACTTTCCCCTGATTGCCACGGATCACTATGACGGGTCTCAGAAGATTGCTGACCACCTTCATGCCCTCGGCCACCGTCGGATCGCCTATATCGCCGGTCCGCTGAGCATGGATGTCGCGCAAAGCCGGAGGGAGGGTTTCGTGAACCGCATTGAGGCCCTCTCCACACCGCGGGATCCGATTGAACTCACAGTCCTTGAAGGTCAGTTCGACTACGACGCTGGAGAAGAACTCGGCAGGAAAATCCTGACCCAAACGCCGGCAACCGAACGCCCGACGGCAATTGCCGCGGCCAGTGACCAGCAGGCCATCGGCGTCTTGCGGTGCGCACGTGATCTGAAGCTCGACGTGCCTGGAGAACTGTCCGTTGCCGGGTTCGACGACATCGCGCTGGCGTCGCTCGTTGTGCCGCGTCTGACAACGCTACGACAGCCCATAGAAGCGCTCGCGCTTTCTGCCGTCGAGCAGATCTTCGAAACAAATTCTGCATCAAAAGACAAGGCAATCGCGGGCGACATCGTGAAGCGCGAGTCAACAGCTCCGAAATAGTGTTGGCATTGGCAGCTACCGACTTTCGCGAAAGCAAGTACTGCCGCGCACAACCAAGCTGGGCGGGATGATCACCGGTTCATGCGAGCCCGGCTCCCCTTCCAGAACGGCAACCAGCTTCCGGCAGGCCAACCGGCCCCAAAGTCTGCGCGGCAAGTGAATTGTTGTCAGTCCCGGATTGAAAACCGCTGCGTAAGGCATGTCGTCGTAACCCACAACGGAAATGTCTTCAGGTACCCGGACGCCGTTGTTTGCCAGCCCGTGCAGGAAACCCGTTGCCGTTTCATCGTTGTGAATGAAAACAGCGGACGGGAGGTTGCCGTCATCGACGAGTTTCTGCGCGGTGTCGATCCCGAACTGGACGGACAATTGTCCCGAGATGATCCGATCCTCCTGGATATCGATGCCGGCGCGCTTCAACGCCTGTCGAAATCCGAAAAACCTGCGTTCAAATCCGTGAACCTGAAGTGGGCCGCAGATCTGAATGATGTCCGTATGCCCCATGCCGATCAGGTGTTCTGCGGCTAACCGCCCACCAAGCGCATCGTCCGTGCGAACGGAGGCAACATCCACATCCTTGTGCCCGGCACAAGAAACCAGTGGCGGCCCGTTGTAGCTCCCGTCTCCCTGGTTTGGCATCAGGTCCATCGGAAAATCATAGGTATTGAGGATCAGGCCGCCTGCCTGGTTCATCAGAAGCATGTTCGAATAGACGCGTTCCGTACTCGCCACTTCGGATGTGTCACCGATCAGGACGACATAGCCATGCTGCCGGGCTTCCTCCTCGATCCCCTTGAAAAACTCGGCAAAAAACGCGTTGGTTATATCCGACACCAGAACAAGGAGGGTCTTGCTGCTTCCACGTCTGAGGTCGGCGGCCGCGCGGTTTGCCCGATACCCCATGCGCTGCATGACGTCGAGCACATGTTCGCGGGTTTCGGCATTGACATCTTCCGGGCGTGTAATGGTGCGCGAAACGGTCGCCACGGAGACACCCGCTTCCCTCGCCACGTCTCGCGATGTCGGTCGTTTGGTGTTCATCTACACTTTGTTTTTGTCCATCAGGCGGCGATCGGCCGCCCCGCATCATTGAATTTATGGATGAATTCCTGCAATGGCCGCAAGTATATTGTGTCACCGACATTCTGGTCGTGTTGCCCGTTGAGACTTACTGTCAGCACGCCGGCATCGGGAACCTTCACATACAATATCGTGTCGTGGCCCAATCGCTCGACGAGGGTCACGGTCCCCTGCCAGCTGTCATCCGCCTTGCCGACGGCGAAATGTTCCGGGCGTACACCGAGCGTCGTTGCGCCGACAGTGTCTGCGAACCTGCCCTTAACGAAGTTCATTTTTGGCGACCCGATGAAGCCGGCGACGAACTCCGTTGCCGGATGGTTGTACAGCTCCATCGGGCTGCCAACCTGCTCGATGTAACCACCGTTCAGAACCACGATCCGGTCCGCCATGGTCATCGCTTCGACCTGGTCGTGGGTCACATAGATCATCGTTGTTTCCATGCGCTGGTGAAGTTCGCTGATTTCCACGCGCGTCTCGGAGCGGAGAGCCGCATCCAGGTTCGACAAGGGTTCGTCGAGAAGAAACACTTGCGGACTGCGAACGATCGCGCGGCCAATGGCAACGCGCTGACGCTGACCGCCGGAGAGCTGACCCGGCTTGCGGTCGAGATAAGGCCCCAGCTTCAGGGAATCCGCCGCTTCCTGCACCTTTTGGGCGATTTCTGCCTTGGGACGCCGCTCCAGGCTGAGCGAGAAACCCATGTTCTGTGCAACGGTCATCTGCGGATAAAGCGCGTATGACTGAAACACCATGGCAATGTTGCGCTGCCTCGGCGACAGGTCATTCGAGCGATTGCCTCCGATCAGGAGGTCACCGCCCGTAATTTTCTCAAGGCCTGCGATCATGCGCAGAAGCGTGGATTTTCCGCATCCAGAAGGCCCCACGAATACGACGAACTCGCCATCGGCAATCGCTAGATTGATGTCGTGCAGCACTTCAACCTGCCCGTAGGCCTTCGACAGGTTCTTGAGTTCCAGCCCAGCCATTGATACCTCCCTTAACCCGCAACCAGTGGTGCGCGAATGATCTTTCTCACGGTGTCCGGTGAGGCAGGCTGCAATCGCCGCTCCGGCAGGCCGTCCAAAATTGCACGAATGTCGTGAAGGATCATGTCGCCGATCGGGTGCCGGCCGCCTTCGACCGCCGCCGCCCTGTGTGGCGACCAGATGACATTGCCCGCCTGACGGAGCAAATCACGCCTGGGCAGGGGTTCCCTGGGAAAGACGTCGCTCGCCAACCGGATGCGACCCTGCTCGGCGGCCTCTACGAGTGCGTCGAAATCGACAAGATGCGCACGGCTGATGACGACAACGAGTGTTCCAGGTGGCATTTTCTCGATTAGCGCCCTTGAGACCAGCTTGTAGTTCTCCTCGGTCGGTGTCGCTGCAACGACGACGCAGCGGGACGTCGTCACCACGTCTTCCAGGTCACAAAATTCGACTGCACCGTAGTCTCCAGCCCCGGCTCGAATCCAGGGATCAAACGCTTTGATGACGGGAGAAAACGGTTCGAGCAGACGCGCGCACTCGCGCGCAATGGAACCGAAGCCGACAAACCCGATGGTCTGATCGTAAAGCGAGAAATCGGTTCCGATATTGTCGTTTAGCCACCGTTCCGACCCCTGCCGGAAACGCTCGTGTTCTTCCACGATGCCCCTTGCGCCTGCGAGCATCAGTCCAAGCGTCATTTCCGCCACCGAGTGTTGGAACCCGGGGGAACAGGAGAGCACTTCGATGCCGCGCTCGAAACACGCCTCGTAATCCAGCCCCGATTGAAACGTGCCCGAGACCTCGATCACCGCACGCAGCTTCGCGGCGGCCTCGATGTCCGCAAGATCAAGCTCCGGCCTTGCTGCTACGACGAATTCGGCATCCGGCAGATTGTCCCGGAAATCCTTGCGCGCCATCTGCCAGTTGACGCCCCCGAAAATCCGGCAGCGCGATTCCAGGGACGCATAGGCGTGCGGCCGGAACAACTCCTCGACCTGCCTGAAATGCTGATCCATCAGAAGAAGGGGTTTGGACATCTCGATACTCTGGCTCATTTGACAGCACCTGCTGTCATGCCGCGGACGAAGTGCCGCTGAAAAAACAGGAACAGGATGACAACGGGGATCGCCATGATGACAGTGCCGCTCGAAAGTCCGGTCACGTCGCGTGTCATGGTGCCCTGGAAATTGAGCAACCCCACCGACAAGGTGCGCATCTCGTCCTGCGTCAGCAGCAGGAGGCGCAGAAGCAGGTCGTTCCAGCTCCAGAGGAATTCAAGCAGGGCTGTCGTCACGACGGCGGGCATGGCAATTGGCATGATCACGCGGCGGTAGATCTGGAATTCCGTCGCACCATCGATCCGCGCAGCTTCGTGAAGAGCCTTCGGCACGCCAACGAAATAGGAGGTGAACATGAATACGAAAACGGAAACGGCGAGCGCCAGGTCGGCAACGATGACCCCGAAATGCGTGTTCAAAAGCCCGAAAGACCGTACGATCTGGAAGAGCGGAAGAACGATCGCCGTTACCGGGATCATGAGACCGACAAGGAAAAGGATCTGCAGCGCGAGTTTACCCCTGAAATCGATGAACACCATCGCATAGGCGGCCAGCGACGCAATCACGATCATGACGACCGCATCGATCACGGAGATCAGGAGCGTGTTGAAAAAGTACCGGCTGAAGCCTCCGTCCGTCCAGACGCGGATATAGTGCTCGAAGGTCACGCTCAATGGCGGATACCAGGCCGGGTTCACCAGTTCGGTCGTCGGTTTGAGCGACGTGAAGAGCGTCAGGATGAGCGGCGATGCCATCAAAACGGCAATGACGCCCAGAACAAACAGAAGGATCCAGCGGCCGTACATCTAGCGGTCCTCCCTGTTCTGAATTTGCATGTAGATGACGGTCGCCGCGCTTACGATCACGAGAAGTGAGACACCGATTGCCGAGCCGTACCCGTACTGGTTTTCAAGTGCGCCGCGCTTGTACATGTAGGTCGACAGGATTTCACTGAAGCGGATGGGGCCGCCTTTCGTCGTTGCCCAGACGAGATCAAACACCTTGAATGACTGTGTCAGCGTCAGGATAAAGACGACGGCGGTCACCGGGCGAAGAGCAGGGAGCGTCACATAGCGGAATGCCTGCACCGGCGTTGCACCGTCGACTTTCGCAGCTTCGTAGAGGTCTTCGTCAACGGCCTGCAGACCGGCAAGGAAGATAATCACGCTGAGACCGATCGTCGACCAGCTGTGCGCCAGCGCCAGGGCGTAGAGAACAACGTCGGGACTGCCGAGCCACGGCGTGGCAAGGCCGCCGAGTCCGATCGTTTCGAGCATCTGGTTGATCACGCCCGAAGGCTGATACATCCATCGCCAGATCGTCGCGACGGCCATCGGCGAAATGACCACTGGAAGGACGATGCATGTCTGGATCAGCAGGCGCGCTTTCCAGACCCTTGCCAGCATGGCGGCAATGACGAGACCCAGGCCAACATTGATGACGATGATGACACCGGACCAGACAAAGGTATTGCGGAATGCTTCCCAGAAAATCTTGTCCGTGAACAGCCGCGTGTAGTTGGCAAGGCCGACATATTCACGCTCGGGGCTAATACCGTCCCAACTGGTGAAGGAGTACTCGATGACCGAAAGGGTCGGATAGATGGCGAAGACGATGTAAATCGTCAGCGCTGGCAGAAGAAACAGGACAGGGTTCAGCCTGTGAGCCCATTTCGAGTCCGGGTCGAGAAACATCAAGCCGCTCCCGAGTGTCAGGTGGTAGGCTTTTCCGCATTCGATGATGCGGAAACCGGGTGCAGTCCGGCTGTCCCCACGCATGCACTCAGCGCAGGAACAGCGTTGCTGCATATCTGAACAGAACTAGCGTGCGGTAATCCCGCCGGGGAGCATGATTTCACCCGCCTCTTTGGACGAAGCCCAGGCATTCTGCATTTCGGACGTGAACTCCTCGGGCGTCATGACATCCAACAGCAACGCCTGAAGTCCGTCATATGAGACCGTCGTCAGGCTACCGGGCGTGATCGTATCGAGAAACGCCGGGACGGTTCCGTTTGCCGCATGATCATCCGACGTTTTCCAGATATCGACAGCCAGGGGTGACATCTCCGCCTGTGCCAGGGCATCGTCCAGGGGACCGACAGGAACCGTACCGGCATTCAGGAGAGCAACACGCCCCTCAGTCTCCAGAAACATGCTGTTCAGGAAACGGACGGCAACATCGGCACCTTCCGAACCGTTGCGGATGTACCAGC
Organism: Roseibium sp. MMSF_3412; assembly: GCF_030733265.1. Lineage (GTDB taxonomy): Bacteria > Pseudomonadota > Alphaproteobacteria > Rhizobiales > Stappiaceae > Roseibium. The sequence goes on from NZ_JASHJI010000005.1 coordinate 96,015, forward strand.
CGCTGCCAATGGAATTGGTCGGGTGGATTTTCTGTCCTTCTTCGAATGGCGGGACTGCAAAGACGCTGAAATCGCCGATCCTGTCTCCCGCAGCCTCGATACCGCCGCCAATCACCCACGGCCCGGTGAACGTCATTGGCACCTCACCGGCCCAGAACCGGTCCATCAGTTCCCCATAGCCGATGGCCACGGGCGTTGGTCCGAACCAGCCTTTCTTGCCCATGTCCTGAAGCTTCGCCGACGCAGCCACGAACGGTGCATCGGTCCATTCGCCGTCACCGAACAGGACGTCTTCGATGCCGTCGGGGCCCGCATATCTGCCGAACATCATTGATTGCCAGTGGGAGATGGGCCATTTGTCGGCGGCACCAAGGCCGATCGGCGTGTCGTATCCGGCCTCCTGGAGTTTTGAGACTGCCGTCTCCATTTCTGCCCAGGTCGTCGGCACCTCAATCCCGTGCTCGGCAAAGATCGCCTTGTTGTAGAACATGCCGGTGGTCTCGACTTCGTTGCCGAAAGCCCAGAGCTTTCCGTCGCTCGACGTCTGGATGACAATCCCTTCCGGGATCGTGTTCGCCCAGTTGTGCTCGAAGTATGAATCCGTCAGATCGGCAACCAGACCACCTGCGATAAGCGCGGCCGGCTGTCCCGGACCGGTGCCGAACGTGAAAAGATCAGGCCCCTCACCGGCCGACAAGGCAGGAACGAGTGCAGGATTAAACAGATCAGAGGAATTCTTGACAACTGTGATCTTGGCATCCGGATTGTCGGAATTGAACGCTTCGGCAAGCTCGTCATAAATCGTGGTTTGCCCGGGCTCTCCTGCAACCCAGACGACGATCTCCGTTTGCGCAAACAACGTGCCAGGCAACGTGGCCAAAGCGCCGAATACGGCAATTGCGGCGAGATTCTTCATCTTAGTTCTCCTCCCAAAGAAACATGACTTTCGGGAACTGTATACGATTACATAGCTTATGTAAACGTATACATAAGCTGTTTCATGGTACAAATCGCATGTTTTGAGAAAACGAAGACCCAAGCCCACACTTCCGTACCGGTGGGCAGGCGCGCGTCGAACCGTCTCCGGCAAGTGAGACTTTCGTGCATCAGGATGCATCGCATTCTGACGATTAACGACTCGACATGTTTCTGGCGTTTGCCGGCATTGCAGAAACGGTTGCTGGTTGAGTTGCGGTCACATGACGCTCGCTCAATTTTCGCGCTGAACACGGTCGCTCGATAACGTCCAACGCTTTGGCAGCAGTCTCCGGGCTGGCGTGTCGCTCGACAGGGAACAGATATCGGCGGCGACTTGCGCCTTTTGGAACCCTCGGCTGTGGCTCCGGGAGCGATGAACGTAGACTTGATTATCAACGACTATCTGACCGTTACGCCTCGCATGGACGGATTTGCAGCGTTTCTGAACGGTGCCGAGACGGGAACCTGCAGTGGTCAGGAATGGTCAGTCGGCGCGGAACAGGATGTGTTTCAGACAGGATGCTCTGTCATGGGAGTGGCCGCCAACTCGCCTGTCACGGACTACGAAGTGCTTCACGTTTCGGCAGGCCATCTCTACTTTGGAGCGCGCCCGATTGACGGTCAGGCGCTGGCTTAGCCTGATGATCGGCCAACCGCCTTGCAGATGCCGCTTCGACGCGCAAAGGGCGGTTTGACGCAAAAGGTCGGTGCGGATGATCTCCGTGTCCCGAAACATGTCGAGATTGTCTTGTTCGAGCAGGCCGAGGGCGCTGATCCGGACGAAGTCCGTGCCTTCTTCGAAGCCATCAAGCAGAAGATGAACCAGAACGACACGCTCTTGTACCGAACGGTCGGTCAAGGGGAGGACGGCGCGTGGCTTTGCGTCAACTACTGGACCAACCGCCGCGACATGAAAGCGTTGAACGCACAAGCACAGAGCTGGAAAGACGAATTCGCTGTGATGGGAATGCTGGTCAAGCCCGGCGGCTTCCGGCTGACCGGTTACGACACCGGTCTCTAGGTGTGGAAACCAGGAAGGTTGTTCACCGATTGATGTTTGGACGATTGATCTTGTTTTGGTGGGTGAGTGGGGGCTCGAACCCCAGACCCGCTGATTAAGAGTCAGCTGCTCTACCAACTGAGCTACACACCCATCAAGGCCGGCCGCGAAAAATGCGGCGCGTGCGAAGAGCGCCGTATATAGGACGCGGCAGCTGCTTGCAACAGTCAGTTTGCCATTTTTCGCACGTTCATGCCATGACGTTTTTGCCGTCGGGCCGAAGGCATTGATCCGGCGGCTGAAATGCAAAGGCGGCCCTGCATCCCGGGCAACATTCAAAAACATTGCGCATCTTTCACGCAATAATCGAAATTTAGGGTTGACCGGTTCGACCCGCCTCACTAGTGTGCGCCGCGTCAAGGCCGGATGGTCTGGCGCAACGTCTCCAGGCAGGACCGGAAAGGCTTGCTTTTGAAGCCGTAACCAGTAAAGGTCTTCACGACCTGCAGTATCGAAGGACCGGGACGACAAGATGATGTCGCTCATTCTAGTAGTGGTAGGAAAGCGCGCCTCCAGGGCGGGATAAGACCCGCTTGGACAGGATGGCGCGCGACCAAGGCTCCCCAAGGGGCCTTTTTTTGTACCCGTCTCCTGATAGCGCTGCCCTCCACCCGTATCTTCGATGCCGCAGGGCGGACAAAAGACAGAACACAATAACGAGCCATGGCCCAAATTCGGGCCGCGATATGCAAGGACGAGAAAATGACACGGGAAATGACCGGCGCCGAAATGGTCATACAGGCGCTGAAAGACCAGGGAGTTGATACGATCTTCGGCTACCCGGGTGGTGCAGTGCTTCCCATTTATGACGAGATCATTCAGCAGGAAGGCCTGGAGCATATTCTCGTGCGCCACGAACAGGGTGCCGGACACGCGGCCGAGGGCTATGCGCGCTCCACAGGCAAGCCGGGTGTCGCCCTCGTCACCTCCGGCCCGGGAGCCACCAACATGGTCACCGCGCTGACGGATGCCATGCTCGATTCCATTCCGCTCGTCTGCATATCCGGCCAGGTACCGACCCACCTGATCGGCAACGATGCGTTCCAGGAATGCGACACCGTCGGCATCACCCGCCCCTGTACCAAGCACAACTGGCTGGTGCGCGATGTCGAGGACCTGCCCCGCGTCCTGCATGAGGCTTTCTATGTCGCAACGTCCGGCCGTCCGGGTCCGGTCGTGGTCGACATTCCCAAGGACGTGCAGTTCGCGACCGGCACCTACCAGGGCCCGACACCGAACCCGGCAGCCGCCCACAAGAGCTACCGGCCCCAGGTCAAGGGTGACGCGGCATCGATCCGCCAGGCCGCAGAGTTGATGGCGGCCGCCAAGAAGCCTGTCCTTTATACCGGCGGAGGCGTGATCAACTCCGGGCCGCACGCGTGCCAGCTGCTGCGCGAACTGGTCTCGCTGACCGGCTTTCCCATCACCTCCACGCTGATGGGTCTGGGTGCTTATCCGGCCTCCGGCGAAAACTGGCTCGGCATGCTGGGCATGCACGGCACGTTCGAGGCCAACATGGCCATGCATGACTGCGATCTCATGATCAATATCGGTGCCCGCTTTGACGACCGCATCACCGGCCGCACCGATGCGTTTTCCCCGAACTCGCGCAAGATCCACATCGATATCGACCCGTCCTCGATCAACAAGACCATCAATGTCGACCTGCCGATCATCGGCGATGTCGGCCATGTGCTGGAAGACCTGGTGCGCATTTGGCGCTCCTCCTCGCTCAAAGCCGACGCAGCCGGCATGAAGGCCTGGTGGCAGCAGATCGACGCATGGCGTGCGCGCAATTCGCTGGCCTACAAGCCGAACCAGGACGTCATCATGCCGCAATATGCGATCCAGCGGCTTTACGAACTGACCAAGCACCGCAAGACCTTCGTTTCAACCGAAGTCGGCCAGCACCAGATGTGGGCGGCCCAGTTCTACGGCTTCGAGGAGCCCAACCGCTGGCTGACCTCCGGCGGCCTTGGCACGATGGGCTACGGTCTGCCCGCCGCCATCGGGGCGCAGGTCGCCCACCGCGATGCGCTCTGCATCGACATTGCCGGCGACGCTTCCATCCTGATGAACATCCAGGAAATGTCGACCGCGGTGCAGTTCGGTCTGCCCGTGAAGGTGTTCATCCTCAACAACCAGTACATGGGCATGGTCCGCCAGTGGCAGCAATTGCTGCATGGCAACCGCCTGTCCCATTCCTACACCGACAGCCTGCCTGACTTCGTCAAGCTGGCGGATGCCTATGGCGGCGTCGGTATCCGGGTGGAGAAGCCGGGCGATCTGGACGGCGCGATTGAGGAAATGATTTCCGTCGACAGACCGGTCCTGTTCGATTGCCGCGTGGCCAATCTCGCCAACTGTTTCCCGATGATCCCCTCGGGCAAGGCCCACAACGAAATGCTGCTGCCGGACGAAGCCAATGACGAGGCTGTCGCCAACGCGATCAGCGCCGAAGGCAAATCGCTCGTCTAACGTCAGGCAAGAAGGACATATTGAAATGAACGCTCAGAATGTGGATGCGCCTTCCGCCTATTTCCTGGCCGAAGTCAGCAACGAAATCGAGACCCACACCCTATCGCTACTCGTCGACAACGAACCGGGTGTGCTTGCGCGCGTGATCGGGCTGTTTTCCGGCCGCGGCTACAACATCGACAGCCTGACGGTGTCGGAAACCGAACATGAACGGCACCTGTCGCGGATTACGATCGTGACCACGGGCACACCGATGATCATCGAGCAGATCCGCCATCAGCTCGACCGGCTGGTGCCGGTCCATCGCGTGACCGACCTGACCGTGCGCGCGCGCCGGGCGCATCAGGACAAACCGCTCGAGCGGGAGCTTGCCCTCATCAAGGTGGCCGGCGACGGCGACAAGCGCCTGGAGGCGCTGCGCCTGGGCGACGCCTTCCGTGCGACCGTGATTGACGCCACGACGGAGCACTTCGTCTTTGAAATCACCGGACGGACATCGAAGATCGAACAGTTCATCGCAATCATGAAACCGCTCGGCCTCGTCGAGGTTTCCCGCACCGGTGTCGCCGCCGTCCAGCGCGGACCGGAAGGGCTCTAGGTTCGCCATCGTGAAAATTCCCCGGACCCGCCGCGACCAACCGGCGGGTCTTTTTTTGCGAACTCGAGAAATGCATCGGCCCCGTCCTTCGAGCCGCGCTTTCGTGCTCCTCAGGACGAGGTTGGTGGATTGAAAACGGACTTGCCGCCGCAGTTGTTCCCTCTCCCGCTCAGAGAGCGGTAAAATTCGGCAAGCTGGGGCTGCGTAAACAGAGTTACTTCGAGACTCGCGTTCGCGCTTCCTTAAGCTGAGGTCTTCAGTTCATGTCATCATCCAAGTCAATAAGTACGTCCTGCCTGCTTTGCTTTTTGAGTTGGGTATGCATGGTCGCACGTGGGGCGCCGTCCCGGTCTTGATCCGGGACCCCGCACCAGCACGCAACAGCCGTTGCACACCACCCCTTTACCTTCACCAACCGGTTCCCTACATCCAGCAAGCTTTTTGATTATTCCGGATCGCGCCATGCCCTTTGATCTTGCCACCTACCTGGACCGCATCGGACTTGAGAAATGCCCGGCAGATCTCAGCGGGCTTAAGAAACTGCAGACAGCCCAGATCAGCTCCATTCCGTTTGAAAACGTCCTGCCCTTTTCAGGAAAGGTGCCGGATCTCGATCCCGACGTCCTGTGGCAGAAGCTGGTGCGGGCAAAATGCGGCGGCTATTGCTTTGAGGTAAACTCCCTGCTTGGGCAGGCGCTGAACGCCCTTGGTTTTCCAAATCGTCAGGTGCTCGCGCGTGTGCGCATGGGTGAACCCAGGGGCGGCGCCAGAACGCACCTGGCCTTCGTGGTACCGCTTGATGGAGACGAGTGGCTCGTTGATGCCGGTTTTGGCGGCCAGGCTCCGGCCGCCCCCGTGAAGATCGTGCCGCATGAAGAGCAGCCGATCAGGGACCAGATCTATCGCATCCGCTTCGAAGACCACTCCGGGGAACACGTCCTGGAGAGAAAGACGGAGACAGGCTGGTTTCCGCTCTATGGTTTCGACCGTGTCGACGTGCGCCGCGAGGATATCGAGGCCGCCAACTTTGTGTGCGCGCTGTCACCGATGCAGTCCTTTGCCGGCAGCCTGAAATTCTACCGGCTTACGCAGACGGGTTTCTTCAGCTTTCTGAACGGCCGCGCCCGTTGCGTCGACGGCGGCGAAAGCCGCGAGTGGCAGATCCGGGAAGAAGCCGAGTTGAGGGACTTCATGAAGACCGATCTCGGGCTCGGTTACGACGATCCGGCCATTCAGGCGATCGCGGACCGGCTGAGGTCGCTTTTCTGAGCATCCGGTCTGCTCGCTCCGCCCTCACACGCGGCTTTCTATGTTGATCGTCAGGGTTTTCCGCAAGGGTGAGTCTTTCGGCCCGCTCATCGGCGCAACATGGTGCCAGGAGTTGTATGTCTTGACGAACAGGACGCATTGATTGGGTTCGAACGGAAACGTTTTCAGCGTGTCCACCTGATCGAAACGCAAGGCCTTGTTCATATGATTGAAGACACGGGTCCTGTCGCTCGGCAGACAGACCGAGGTCCCTCCGCCCCAGCCCATGTCCCACTCGCCGGGTTCCATCATCGAAATCACCAACGTGATGAGCTTGTCCGGCGCATCGGTATGCGGAACGATCTGGCCACCGTCTGCGGGCATCATCGAGAATTCGAACCGGGCATTCAACTCTGTTTGCCGCCGGATACGGCTCAGAAGACTGGCTTTTCGTTTGCTTTTTCCGCGCAGGACACGAATGCGTCTCAAGCCGAGATCGATGTTGTTGGCAGCAAGCATCGCGAGAATGTTGCCGACAAATCCCGGAGATTTCACGTGCTGATAAAAGTCTTTCCAGACCGGACTGTTGTCCAGGAAATCCTGGTAGTTGACCGGGTTGTTGACCTCGGAAAGCGAGTATTTGTGCCCAAGGTTCGGCTTGTATTCGAAAAGCTCCCGATCGGGATAGGTTTCCACGAGCCGCTCATAGGTCTGCGCGTCGAGAATGTCTGTCGAATAACAGATCGGATAGGGTTCGTAGTCGAAAACAGCGTGATCAAAACGTAGCATACGGACATGCACCTTTCATGCCTGCCGAAGAATGAGACACTCCTACAATGCAGCCGGATTTGTTGCAACTTTAGCGTTGCACTGCCCACACAAAACCGAAACAGGCACCCTTTTGAACTGGCGGGTGTACCCCCGTCATACGTCCTTGATCACATCGGCAATGCGGGAACAATTCTTGGCGCCGACGGCCTAGACGCGACACGGATCAGCGCGTATACGACACCGGCGCTACCCGCCTCGCGGGCGCTGAAAGCATCCCGATTTCAGAAGAAGGCTTCAAGCCCATGATCCACGGTCTGTCCCGGCCGAAAAACCAAATCCGCTGGCTTTTGCTGGAGGGGATTTCGCCAACTGCCCGCGCCGTTCTTGAAAAGGCAGGCTACGTTAACGTGGAAGTGCTGCCCGGCGCACTGGAAAAGGACGCTCTGATCGAAAAGCTGCAGGACGTGCAGATCCTTGGCATCCGTTCACGCACCCAGGTCACGGAGGAGGTTCTGGAAGCTGCCAAGAGCCTTGTCGCGGTCGGCTGTTTTTCCGTCGGCACCAACCAGGTCGATCTCGCCGGCACCCTGAACCGGGGCATTCCGGTGTTCAACGCCCCCTTCTCCAACACGCGCTCGGTTGCGGAGCTGACGATTGCCGAAATCGTCATGCTGCTGCGCGGTGTCTTCACAAAGTCGGCGGCCGCCCACGAGGGGCGCTGGCTGAAAAGTGCTGCCGGGTCTCACGAGATCCGCGGCAAGACCCTTGGCATTGTCGGCTACGGCAACATCGGCACACAGCTTTCCAACCTGGCCGAGGCCATGGGCATGCGCGTCATCTATTACGACATGGTCGACAAGCTGCAGCACGGCAACGTCGCACCGGCGGAAAGCCTGGATGCCTTGCTGGGCCAGGCTGATGTCGTGTCGCTGCACGTTCCCGATACGCCGGAAACACGCAACATGTTCCGCGCCGAAGAAATCGCCAAGATGAAAAAGGGCGCGTTTCTGATCAACAACGCACGCGGAAAGGTCATCGATATCGAGGCGTTGGCACAGGCGCTCAGGTCGGGTCATCTGGCAGGTGCGGCGATCGACGTCTTCCCGGTAGAACCGAAATCAAACAAGGACGAGTTCACCTCGCCCCTGCGTGGCATCGACAACGTCATCCTGACACCCCATGTCGGAGGTTCCACGGAAGAAGCCCAGGCCCGGATCGGCGAAGAGGTCTCCAAGCGGCTGGTCGAATATTCCGATGTCGGCTCGACCATCGGTGCCGTTGAGTTCCCGCAGGTTCAGCTTCCCAAGGGCACCGACGCGACCCGCTTCATTCAGGTGCACCATAATGCACCGGGCGCGATGCGCACCCTCAACGACCTGTTCACACGGCACAACCTGAACATCCACGCCCAGTTCATGCAGTCGCATCTCGACATCGGTTATGTGGTTCTCGATGTCGACAGCCCCGTCGAGGACCCGGTCCGCATCCTGGAGGAAATCCGCGCCCTGCCGAACACCATCCGCGCAAGGCTGCTCAACCGGGTTTGAGCCCGGACCGTCGCGACAATGGCCCCGGTCGACACCGGGGCTGAACGGTCAAGCTTACCGATGTTTCATTTGCATCGGCATTTCGCTCTCCCATCTGAGGGATGGGGGACGGCCTCCACTTACTCTCAAACAACAAGTCGGGACGGCCCGCAGTGGAGAATAGCCATGGCATGGATATTCCTGTTTGCCGCCGGTCTTCTTGAAATCGTCTGGGCCTTTGCGATGAAGGAATCGCATGGTTTCACAAGGTTTGTCCCGACCCTGGTCATGCTGGCCGCGATGGTGGCCTCCTTCGGACTGTTGTCGCTGTCCATGCGCACCCTACCTCTTGGGACCAGCTACATGATCTGGACCGGGATCGGCGCGGTTGGTGCCTTTGTCGTCGGGTACTGGTTCCTGGGAGAAACGGTGAGCGTGCAGCGCGCTGTCGCCGCGCTGCTGATCGTCGCAGGCATCGTCACGATGAAACTGGCCTGAACTGCAGCCGGCGCCCTTGCCGGCAGCAGATCCGTTCAGGTGCCGGTCAGGCGTTCAATCCGGCGGAACAGGCGCGAAACTCCTGCACCGCCGGAGCGGCACCGGCCAGTGGGACGGCAACCGACCGGTCTCCCAGAAGCGCTGTTGCCGTGTGGTTGAACTCAAGCCCGTTAAGCACATTACCGAAGCCTCTGTCCGTTACGGTCAGGGTCGCGCCGCCTCCGGACAGCACATGCCGGTCGGTCGTGATGGTCAGCCCGCGCGGCCCGTCGAAGCGCATGGCGAAAAGCGGTCCCTGCTGCCAGGCGCCTTTCGGCGTGATCGAAATGGCGTATTCCGGGATCGCCGGGTCAAAGGTGACACGGACGGACGCCGTGTCGCCGTCGTGGATCAACTCGCAGATCCGGCCCAGCTTGGCCTCCCACGCGAACGCGGACGAGGTGGACAGCAACAAGAAGACGAATATTCGCAGCATATGAGTGGTCATTCTATTTGACCTAGCGTTGCGCCACGAAATGTCCAGAAAGCATCTTTGCGCATTCCGAGTCACCTGTTGCCGAACCTGGCCACCACCATCCAGCCACTTTGCCTTGGACATCCGGGCAGGAAAAGGCAAGTCTTGATCCGAAACACAAAGGCATGGCGGTGGGTGCGCAGGATGATGAGGGACGAGTTTTTCGGAAATGATGACCAGCGCGCTGTTCTCAAACGCGGGCGCGCGATGGCGGAATTGCTCGGCAAAGATCCGAAATACAGCTACTACGGACGTACCGTCGGACTTGTCACACCGGATGATGGCGATCTTGATCAGCTCGCCGCGCTGGCAAAGGTTCAGGGCAATTCGAATTACGCTGCCGTTTCCCTGTCCGAAACGGAGGCAGTTGAAGGCGCGTTGAGATCCCGCGGCCTTATACCGATGCACTACGCAAAGTGGGAAGGCGCGTCGCCTGTTCTTTCTGCTGCGCGTGCTGTCCTGGATGCATTTTCGCTGCCGGATGATCTCCACATTGCAAAGATCGATGCGTCAACCTCGGGACCACTGATGGCGTCGATGGCAGAACTGGCTCTGAGTTGCGGAGTTCTGCCGCCCAGCGGCGAGGTTTTGCGGGGACTGCTGAGGCCAGCAATCTGCCTCCTTGCGATCGACTCCGACGAAAACGTTGTATCCTGTGCATCATCCTGTGCGTTTGCGCATGAAAACCACTCAACGCTCGCGCATCAGGCCTGGTGGGGCATGCTGGCAACGGCCCCCGCACATCGCGGACGCCACCTCTCGCTGATTTTGGGTGCGCATGTGGTATTGGAGATGCACGGCAATTTTGGTTTCAGCAATTTCATGACAGGCGTGGAACCCGGCAACGCGCCGTCCGAAGCCGTTTGCGCCCGTATGGCCCTTGCCCCCGGGCCTCACGCGATCATCGGTTGTGCCGATCCGGACGCCCTGAGCGGCGGCCGGATGACCAAATAGACACCGCAGGGAGCAAGGCAGTCATCCGTCGCAGGTCTCTAATCAACCGGATCGATCACGAGAAGCAGGCGCGCTCCCCCACCGGCCGCCGGATCGGGAGAGCGGTGCAAGAGCCCGGTGCGTTCGTCCCCGGGCCAGGCACCGCCCCGGAAAAGGCCAACTGCACCGCGCTTGACCTTGCTGATTTGCCGAGCGTCCTCTTCCGCGCCCGCCGGAACATACTCCGTTCCCGCCCCGCGATAGGTGCACAACAGCCGCGCCGGTACGTTGTCGACGTGAAACTTCGGACACATGACCTCATCCGAAACATCGAGCCTGATCCGGACTTGCTGCACGTCGAGAGCTTTCGAAACGATCAGGGCCAGCGCACCGACATCGCCGGTGAGCATGTCCCGTTCCGGCGAAGGCGAGAGTTGAGCCTGTTCGCAGGCGGCAATCGCGGCGGCTTCGGCAAGATGGACGGGAACAACCGTGCGCAACTCCGGCAGCTGTTCCATCGGCAGGCTGTCAACCCAATCCTGAAAGTCTTGGTTGCAGGTTCGCGTCCAGATCGACGCTGCGATGCCAGGCCGGTTGATGTCTTCCAGAATTTCCGGCTCCCGCCCCATAAGAACATCGCGCGCGTGAAGCTGCGGCTGGTAGCTTGTCTGCGCCAGACTCATGCCGCTCTCTCCGCCAACCGATACTCCGGAAAGGGATCCGGCAGATTTTTGAACTGGCTGAGGTCATCGCCGTCTTCTTCGGCGATCAGGCATTCGTCGAGACGGCATTTCAGGGCCGGCCAGTCGATGCCGGCACCGATAAACACGATCTCCTGCCGCCGGTCGCCAAAGGGCTCAACCCAGTGCGACCTGGCATATTCGATGGCGCGCTGGTCCTGCGGCCAGCGGTTCGGCGGCACCGATGCCCACCATGTCCCGATCGGAGCGACGCCGGACAGGGCGCCTGCAAGCGAAAACTCCATAACAAACTGCGGACGGCTGCCGATCCAGAAATGACCCTTGGCCCGGATAACGCCGGGCAGAGCCCCGTTGAGAAGCCCATGGATCTTGTCCGGATAGAAGGGCCTGCGCGCACGATAGACGAAAGAGGCAACGCCATATTCCTCGGTTTCCGGTACATGGTCGGCAAAACCGTAAAGCTCCTTGGCCCACATCGGATGTTCATGCGCCTTTTCGAAATCGAACAGGCCCGTGTTCAGGATTTCCGCCGGCGCGACTTCGCTATAGTCGGTCTCAAGAATACGCGCATCCCCGTTCAGGCTGCGAATGATCTTCCGCGCCGCATCCACCTGACCGGACGTGGCCGCGCTGACCTTGTTCAGAACGACCACGTCGGAAAACTCGATCTGGTCTGTCAGAAGATGGACAAGCGTGCGCTCATCCTCTTCACCCAGCGTCTCTCCCCGGTCATGCAGGAAGTCATGGCTTGAAAAGTCCTTGAGCAGGTTAACCGCATCAACGACAGTGACCATCGTATCAAGGCGCGCAACGTCCGACAGGCTCTCGCCGTCCTCGTCCCGGAAGTCGAACGTCGCGGCAACGGGAAGCGGTTCGGAGATCCCCGTGGACTCGATCAGCAGGTAGTCGAACTTGCCTTCCTGCGACAGCCGGCGCACCTCTTGAAGGAGATCGTCCCGCAACGTGCAGCAGATGCAGCCATTGGACATCTCGACCAGCGTTTCGTCCGTGTGGCTGAGTTCCGCACCACCGGATCGCACAAGATCGGCGTCAATGTTGACCTCGGACATGTCGTTGACGATGACAGCGACCTTGAGATTGTCCCGGTTGTTCAGAACACGGTTGAGCAAGGTGGTCTTTCCCGCTCCGAGAAATCCGGAGAGAACGGTGACCGGCAAACGGGTATCTGGCATGGAAGCTCCTGGCTCGATATCAGTAATGTAATAACATTACTGGACAACATAGCCAGATTTGGATCTCGTACAAGTCACGTTTGCCGGGATTGGAAAACTGCGAAGCGGCCCGGTGGAAAACCACAGGGAATGACGTCTGCGACGAAACGCTTGTGGATGCAGCTTCCGAATTGCGCCACTGTGCCGTCGACCATGAAACAGGGTGAGCATCGCTACGGGAGCAAACCGCTTGGCAGACCTTTCGGACGAAGCAAATCTGATCATTTTCGACGCCGACTGCATCTTTTGCTCCGGCTTTGCCCGGTTCATGGCAAAGCATGACAAGCAGGCAGAATTCCGCTTTGTAAGCGCCCGATCCGACCTGGGACAAAGGCTGTATGTGAAACACGGCCTCGACCCCGATGCGCTAGAGACGAACATCGTGGTTCTGGATGGCCAGGCCTATACGAAAATGGCCTCGTTCGCCGCGTCCATGAGAAGCCTCGGCACACCCTGGTCGCTTCTTGCCATTGTGAACCTCTTGCCGGTTTCCCTGGCGAACTGGATCTACGACCGGATCGCGCGAAACCGCTATGCCTTCGGCAAAAGATCCTGTCCGCTCCCCTCCAGCGAACTGAAGGACCGGTTTATTGACTGACCGAACCGCTGCGGCTCTGACTTTCGCTTCCGGCACAGACGCCGATGATACGCCGTGCCTGTTTCATCGGGCACTCGGAGCGCGTTTCGATGACCTGCCGCAAGCCGTTCGCGACCTTCACACGATCACGGACGAGAAGCGTTGGCAGGGCCGCGCAAGCGTGACACGCGGAAAGTCGGGGATCGGCAGCCTGATCTGCCGCATCGTCGGGTTTCCTCCCGAAGCAGTCGACATTCCGGTCTCCGTGACGATCGAGCGCCGGGGCCACACGGAGGTCTGGTGCCGTGATTTCGGCGGCAACGCGTTCAAGTCCGTCCTGTGCCTGCGGGACACCGAACAACGCGGTCATATCACCGAACGTTTCGGTGTCATGGCCTTCGACATTGACCTGCAACTGGAGGACGGGCGGCTGCACTTTCCCGTCTCGCGTGGCCGGATCCTGGGGCTACCGATGCCAAGGGCGGTTCTACCGGTCAGTCAGGCAAGTGAATTCGAAACCGACGGCCATTTCCACTTCGACGTCCAGGTCTCCTTGCCGGGCGTTGGGGTTCTGGTGCGCTATCAGGGGCACCTGAGTCCGGTGCAATCTGACGTCTGATTGCAAGCGGCCGGGTAAATTACATTGTCTCTAGAGACAATTTCCTGTTTGACTTCAATAGCTTTTGCAACAATTCTGCATCCTCGACCCAACTCCCTGAATCAAATTGTGAACCGTTTCAACCGGAACTTCAGCCATGTCTGCCGTCTCTCGCCTGTCTGTCAATGTCAACGCCATTGCTATGCTGCGCAACAGGCGGGACCTGCCGTGGCCGAGCGTGACGGGGCTTGCCGCCATTGCGATGGAGGCCGGAGCAAAAGGCATCACGGTCCACCCGCGTCCCGACGAACGGCATATCCGCAAGGGCGACGTCTTTGATCTGGCCGAACTGATCGAGGATCGCTTCCCGAACAAGGAGCTGTGCCTTGAGGGATACCCATCCGAGGACTTTATGCGGCTTGTGGAAGAAGCAAGGCCTGAACAGGTCCTTTTCGTTCCGGACGACCCGGAGCAGTCGACCTCCGATCACGGGTGGGATTTCAGCGGTGACATCGGCCTTCTTGAGACGGCGATCGCAGCGTCAAAAGAATGGGCCATCAGCGTTTCCTTGTTCTGCGACCCTGATCCGGCTGTTCCCGAACATGCTGCACGGGTCGGTGCGGAACGGATCGAGATCTACACCGGCCCTTATGGAGCTTGTTACGATGACAAGGTCACGGCGGAACGGGAACTGGACCGCATCGCGCTGACGGCGTCCGCCGCCCGCGAATGCGGGCTCGGCGTGAATGCCGGTCACGACCTGACCGTTGAGAACATCCCCGCCCTCATTGCCAGGGCGCCGTTTATCCGGGAAATGTCGATCGGACACGGCTTTACCGCCGAAGCTCTGATTTACGGGTTTGCCGAGAGCGTCAAGAGGTTCCGCAAAGCAATGGGTGAAGTCTGAATGCCCGATGCGCTTGCCCGTCAGGTCGCCTTCCTGCTTGAAGCCGACAAACTGAAGGACGTCGTTCGTCTCAACCAGCTTGCCAGCGGCACGCGAAGGGAAGGTACGGCTGAGCATTGCTGGCACGTCATCCTCCAGACGCTGACTTTCGCGGATCACGCCCCGGACGGCACCGACATTCACCATGTGCTCAAGCTCCTGACCGTTCACGACCTCGTCGAGATCGATGCGGGAGATCACTGGGTGGACGACACCAACTACGAAGCCGTCAAGTCTCGGGAACACGCGGCGGCCGAACGCCTGTTCGCGCTGCTCCCGGAGACACAAGGGTCGGAATTCAAACATCTCTGGCTTGAATTTGAAGCCAATGAAACGGCCGAAGCGCGTTTTGCAAATGCGATGGACGCCCTCCATCCGATGGTTCTGGTGTTCGCATCGGGCCTTGATGACCCGACCCATGCTCCGATTTCCGTGGCTGACTTGCGCGAAACCAAGGAAGCCCGTCTCAGTCCCTTCCCGCAGCTCTGGGACTATGCCCAGAGCCTTCTGGATCAAGCCGTGAAAGCCGGCCGGCTGCTGCCTTGATCCGCTCCTCGACTGCCGCTTGAAGCGGTCCCGCCTGATAGAGGACTACCATAATGTCGTTTGAACTCTGGCTTGTTTTCATAGCCGTCTCTCTTTTACCTGCCATCAGTCCAGGCCCGGGCGTCATGCTCGCCATCAGCAACACGCTGCGCTTTGGAAGAAATGCGACACTTGCCTCGGCGACGGGCAATGCCGCAGGCCTCGTTATCATCGGCTATGCGGTTGCCTTCGGCTTCGGCGCGCTGATGGCGACGTCTGCACTGGCATTCACCGTGCTGAAATTCATCGGTGCGGCCTACCTGATCTATCTCGGTCTGAAGATCTGGCGCGACAAATCAGGCTTCCACGTAACTGACACCGGCCAGGCAATCGGCACGAGCGGGTGGAAACTGTTCCTGGAAGCTTTGCTTGTCTCCGTCACCAACCCGAAGGCGATCCTTGTGATCACCGCCCTCTTTCCGCAATTCATGCGTTCGGGAAGGATCGACCTGCTGGAAATCAGCATCCTGTCGTTCACCTATGCAATCCTGTGCTTTGCCAACCATGCGTTTATCGCTTTCGCCGGCGGACACCTGCGCCGGTTCCTGACGTCTGCGAACCGCGCAAGATGGGTCCGGCGCATCACCGGCGGCTTGTTTGTCGGTTTCGGGTCCGCGTTGGCGACCGCGAGCCGCTAGGGTGCGGACCCGTCAGAAATTCCCGGAAGGCCTCGGCTGCTGGCGACGGTAAACGGTCCCGCATCAGACAGCGCAACGCAACCTGCCCGAAATCTGCGCCCGGAAGGATATTCAAGAGCCTGCCGGGCGCAAGATCTTCTGCAACAGCCGCTCGCGTGACAAGGGCGAAACCAAGCCCTTTCCGCGCCATGGCGATGGCCGCATCGCGATTGTTGATCTCGATGACCTGTTCCGAGATGAGCTGGAACATTTGCCCGCTATCCGCATCCTCAATGTCGATCCTCTCAACGCCATAGGCTTTCAGAAACGGAAGAGAGATCACGCGTTTGACGCCGGCTTCGCTGCTGATCTGCGGAACGGTTCTGGCGACGGCAACCAGCGGCAGCTGCTCAAAACCAGGTTCGGTTCTGCCCGGTGGTGCGTAAGCGGCGCGCACTGCCATGTCGAAAGAACTTCCTTTCAGACCGGTGACCTGATCGTTGGCCTCGATTTTGAACGCGACCTCCGGATGCACCTGCTGAAACGACGCGATGCGATCCGGCAGCCAATGCGCCGCCAGTTCGACAGGAAGCGTGATTGAGATTTTTCCGGAGACAGGCCGGTCCTGTGCGACAGTGTCGAGGGCCTTGCGCGCCGCCGACAGCATTTCTGTCACTGCAGCGTAAAGCTCCACGCCCGTCTGCGTCAGTTGCAGCTTGCGCGTCGTCCGCACGGCCAGCGTCACGTCGAGTTCGTCTTCAAGATCGGACAGAGCTTCTGAAACAACCGGAACGGAAACGTTGAGTTGCTCTGCCGCTCCACGAATGGAGCCCGCTTCGGCAATCGCCGCGAAATAGGTCATGCGGCGCAGGGTCTGTGCGGACGGCAGATTATTTTTATTCGGCATAATCTAATATTCAATTCGTTTTTTCTACTCTACCGAATAATATCGATTGCACCCAGATTGCAAGCATTCTCACATTTGAAGGATGCACAACATGCTCACAACCTCTTTCAAGGCCACCCTCGCTGCGGGTTTTCTCGCAATCCTTTCTGCGGCAGCTGCTGCCGACGATCTGGACGTCGTCAAGTCATTCTATTCCGAACTGCTGACAACACCCGCCGACGTGACCGCCGACCAGGTGCGCTCTGTCGTCTCGGAAGACTGGGTATCTGTTCCGACGCCGCGTGGTGGCGCCGGTGCAGAAGGATTTCACAAGACGCTGAAAGGTTTCGGCGCGATCATTCCCGACCTGAAATGGGAGCCGCAGGAGATCCTTCAGGACGGCAACCGTTTCATCGTGCGCGGCAAGGCCACGGGAACGCCGCAGGGTGCGTTTTTCGGGATCGATCCGGCAACGGGCAAGAGCTTTGAAATCATGTCGATCGACATACACACGGTCGAAAGCGGAAAGATCGTGAAGTCTTACCACGTGGAAGAGTGGGCCACCGCAATTCGCCAGTTGAAGGCCGACTAGGCGAAATGCATCCGGCGGCCGCGCCAGATCGTGCGTGGCCGCCCGTTCCACAATCAGCTTTTGTCAGCTGCGCACTTTGCAGTCGAATGAGGTACCCTGCGGCCATTCCACCATGGCCTCGTCACCCTTGATCCAGAAAACGATACCGAAATTGCCGAGGTAGCGTGCGCCCGATCCCGTTGGTCCTTCGACAACAATTTCGGTGCTGTCGCCGCGTTCCAGACGTGCGGAAGGCGGTGTTGTCGGGAAATATGTTGCGACGATCTCGTCTGCCGGGTTGTCGTTGCACATGTAAAAGACCGGCTTCTGCCCCTCGATCAGCCCGTATTTCGCCGTGATCTCGGCAATTCTGAATTCGTAATCCGATTTGATGCAGGCCAGTTCATCTTCCGCTTTCCAGCATTCGTCGCGGCCCTTGATCCAGCCGCGCTGATACGCCTTGAACTCCTTGAGTGCTGTATCCTTGTCCGCAAAGGTTTCGATCGCCGCAACCGCCTTGCCGTAGACATCGGCAAGGCTCCGGTCGAGTTCTGCCAGATCCTCGTTGGAGCAGATCAGTTCTTCCGCCGAGCTTTCCGCCTTGGCGCAATCAAAGGCAGGCTCGGCGGCAAGGGATGCACCCGCTGGCAAAATCAAAGCGGCAAGAACGGGTCCCCAAAATGACAGGCGCATTTGTAAATCTCCTCC
The DNA here is from genome assembly GCF_030733265.1 of Roseibium sp. MMSF_3412. Lineage (GTDB taxonomy): Bacteria > Pseudomonadota > Alphaproteobacteria > Rhizobiales > Stappiaceae > Roseibium. The sequence continues at coordinate 114,040 of NZ_JASHJI010000005.1, forward strand.
AATTGATCGGCATTTTCACACGTGCGGTTTTGCGGTCAATTGGCAGGTCTTACGAGACCTGATACCTGCCATGATCTCCAAGAACAGCGAAGCGTCCGGCGCGAGAGCAACCGTCACGCTATTTTGGCGCCGAGTAGATTTTGCCATGCCTCTCAAGCTGGGCCAACGCATCCGGCCAGGAGGGTATCTCGTCCGAAGCATAACTCCAGGTCGTTCCCGTCGCGATTTTCGGAAACGCCTTGATCGCCTTTCGATGTGCGCCTCGATAAAGAAAGCGCTTCATGGCCGTCTCGCTCTCCCAGACTGTCAGCGTGTGGTGAACACCATTGCGTTTGAGCACGTCGGTAAGAACATTGCCGTCTGCATCCCTGGCCTGGTTGTAGCTCGGCATGGCATGGCGCCAGAACAGGAAAACGTGGAGCCAGTTCTTCAGGCGCAAACCTGTGACGGATACATGATACCGAGCCATTTCATCCCTCCTGCGATGAGAAATCTACGCGTCACGCTCAGGACCGGATTGGCTGAAAGGGACAAGGCTCGCATCTGACAGACAGTGTTTTGAAAGGTGTTTCGATACGCCATCCTGCGCGGGGAGAATTCGAACAATTTTGACGTCGTGTTTAAACCCGTTTTTACAATCTCCAGTTTAAGTCAGGTCCTGTTTGGAGTATCTGATGTTTGCACTTTTCAACCCATGCTACGGCAAAATCGGCAGAAGGCACTGGTGGTTATCTCAGTTTGCAATTTTCTGTCTGGCGCTTGCTGGCCTGGCTGCCACAATTTTCCTCTTTGCAGATCTAACGGCGGAAGACGACGTCCGTAATCCAATGGAGAATGTCGGCCTGGCGGTGACGATCGTCGCGGCGATTTACATGAACCTGTGCACTTGCCTGAACAGGCTTCGCGATTCCGGCCGAACCGGGTTCTGGTATCTGAGTTTCCAGCTACCGACCGTCGGCACCGGCCTGATGTTTTACTTTTGCGGGATTGAAAAGGCGCCAGGCAGGTTCAGATCGGACAATCCTCGTCCACCTGAAGACGCTTTCGTTCCGGTCTATCGGCCACCTGCCCAGCCACGCACGCAGTACAACGTTCCACCGCCGAGAGAATTCGGCCGAAGAAACCGCAACGCCGTCTGAGCGGCCGTGTGAACTGGTCAAGACTTGCGCCGGGCCTCAGGCGGCTTCCGCACGCTTCATCTTCTGGTGCTCGTCCTCGACGAGACCGATCTTCCAGTAGCCGGAGATGTAGGTGTCCTTTTTTGGCACCTTGCGTTCGTTGTGAAGATAGTCCCGCAGCGACCGGATAACCGAACTCTCTCCGGCAATACAGGTCTGCAACACACCGCTGCGCCAGCCGATCGACTTGATGAAATCGACCTGAGCGGTTGACGCTACATGCGCATCTTCGTGGATAAGCCACGTGACATCGATGCCTTCCGGCGCGGCGATGTCGCGAATGTCATCCTCGCAAGGCACTTCAAAAACGGCAATCCCCTGCGCCGCCGCAGGCATGGCCTCAAGCGTCGCTTCGACAATCGGCATGGCGGAAAGGTCGGCTGCCAGGAGGTACCAGTCGGCGTAAAACTCGGCGACCTTGGTCTGGCTCGGACCGAAGAAACCGAGGAAGGAACCGGGCCGGGCCGCTTGCGCCCAGCGCGTTGCCGGACCTTCGTCACCGTGAACCACGAAATCGATGTCGAGTTCAAGCTTGTCGGGCCTGTGTGATCTCACGGTGTAGGTCCTGACGGGATGGACTTTTTCGTCGGGACCGTCCGGCGCGAAATAGGCTTCGAATTCCTCACGGGTCTCACCATCGCGCGGCAAAACCAGCTTGCAATTCGCCCCCTCGTGTTTCGGCGGGAACCCCTCCAGGGCTGGCCCGGCGAAGGTGACGCGGAGAAGATGCGGGCTGAGCTGACACGTCGATTGAACAGTCAGAAAGCGCGGGCGCCGCTTTAATCGCTTGAGCACGGAAGGACCTCCAAACATGAATAACGAACTCAAGATTTAATCGACAACCGGTCGTTTTTGAAGGGGGGATTGTTCGATCGTGTGAAACACACCGTAACGCGCGGACGTCCCGAACAAAAAAAGCCCGCCAAAAGGCGGGCTGAAAAGTGTTGGGAGATAATGGCAGGTTGATTGAGGAACACCTAGTCACCTGGATCTGAAGTTCGACTCATTTTGCAGCGGGTTTCGAACGAACTTCAGATTCAATAAGGTGACTAGCCAGTCCATGTCTCTAGTGCGGTTTACGAATTTGAAGTTCGCTTCAGAGACTGCTGGAGCAATGATGCGAACTTCAAATTCACCGCACTAGTTCCGGATGATCGGCTCTTTCAGATCTTCCGGCTTCTTGTCCTTGATGATTTCCCAGTTGAGCGTCGCATTCTTGATGTGACCTGGAACATCCTGTTCGAAGCGCTCCTGAACCTTCATGGAGTTGTTCAGGTAAAGCTTGCCATCGACGATCGACCAGGCTTCCGGGACAACCGGAACCTTGAAGCCCATGGCAGCACCGAACGCGCAGAAACCGCCATATTGCGGCGCATATTTTGCAGGCTCGGCGGCGAACTTGTCGCGGTTCTCGGCGGAAGAGAACTTCCAGGTCACGTCGTCATATTCAAACGTGTACTGGTCGGAACCGGCAACGGGCTTGCCTTCGGTGAAATAGGCGACCGGATCGGTGCCGCCAATGGCAGCGCCGCCTTTGGTGAAGGTGGTGATCTCGTCGGCGGAGGCCGTGAAGGCAGCTGCCGAAAACAGGGCGGTCAGGCCCAGAAGGACGGATTTGGAGGTGTAAAGCGGCATGGACGTCCCCACAAGAGTAAGAGAAGGCATTGCGCGCGGCGCGTTTTCGCACCGTGCTGGTGCAAACATGTCGCTTGACGCGGTAAATGACCAATAACCTTTGATCACAGAGACGAGCGCAGGCCGCCAGATTTTGTGACTTGACGTCATTTCACGTCCCCGGCTGACCGGAATGAGGCGACGGGTCGCGCGGTGCAACAAGGCCAAGCGCAAGCAAGATAGCCCTGTCGATCTCTGCCTGTGTGATTTCTGCGTCGGCAAAAACAAGCCTGAAGTAAACAAAGCCCAGCAGCAGGTCGATCCGCATGTCCATGTCGACTTCAAACGGCGTTGCAATAAGGATCTGGCGAAGGGCGAGCCGTTGTTCCGCCTCGGCGTTTTCAAGAACGGCCGCGAATTCCCTGTTTTGCCGATGAGCGAGAAGCGTTCGAAAAACAGACGCCAAACGAGTGCTCTGGAAAGCCTCGGCGAGATGCCCGAGATACCGCCTGAGATCGTCCGCGACGGAACTGCGAAGCGGAGCCACGGCCGCGATCAGCGCGATCCGGTCGCGGACGGCCGCCGCGACGAGCTGCTCTTTCGTCCGGTATCGTCTGTAGATGGCCTGCTTGCTTGTTCCGGCAGCCTTCGCGATCGCTGCAATCGTCGTCGCATCCACTCCCTTTGCCGCCACCTCGGCAAAAGCGACGTTAAGAAGCTTGTCGCTCAGCCTGTTCTCGATCGGGCGTCCCCGGCTTTTTTGATGTGTGGCAGGGGCCATTTTCTCGCGTTCTGCTCAATATTCGGTTCCAATTGGTACCGTATTTATCCCTTTTTTGCGAGATCCGGTTTGTTTTTCGTCCCGCTCGCGGGGATTACGGTCTAGAAGGAGGCCAACTGAAGCGGATCGACCGGTGGCAACACCGCGATTGACCGGCAGAACTTCCGGCGAATTTTTCGCCAAACAGAACGAGGACCAGATGTCAGTAGATACCGAGACGGTAAAGCGCGTCGCCCGCCTGGCGCGCATCAAGGTGAGCGAAGACGATGCCACGCGGATGACGGGCGAACTCAACGCGATCCTCGGCTTCGTCGAACAACTCGACGAAGTGAATATCGACGGTGTCGAACCGATGACTTCGGTTGTCGAGCAGACCATGAAAAAGCGCGTGGACGGGATAACCGACGGCAACAAGGCCGGCGACATCACGCTCAACGCACCGGCCTCTGAAGACAATTTCTTCATGGTTCCCAAAGTCGTCGAATAGGACCCGCGCCAGCATGACGCAGCCCGCGCCCACCATCACTGTCGAAACGCCCCTGTCGGATGACATGGGCGCAATGATCGGTGAGCTGAACACGCTGCTTCTGACGCTGTCACCGCCCGAGGCCTGCTATCACATGACGCCTGAGGACATGGCCGGAGATGCGACAACGGTCTTCGTTGCCCGCGTCGGCGGCAAGGCTGCGGCCTGTGGCGCCCTGCATCGCCACGATGGCGGTGTTGCCGAGGTCAAGCGCATGTATACCCGGCCCGCCTATCAGGGACACGGCATCGGCAGCAGGATCCTTGACGAGATCGTGCGTCTTGCCGAGTGCGAGGGCTATTCATCTATTGTTCTGGAAACAGGCGACCAACACCCGGCCGCATGGCGCATCTACGAGCGCGCCGGCTTCACGCGTTGCGGCCCGGTGCTCGACTACCCGGACAGCCCCTATTCCGTTTTTTATTCCCGGCCGCTTGCGGCCAGCCAAGAGACACATCAATGACCGACCTGACCAAACTGACCATTGCCGACGCCCGCGAAGGCCTGAAAAACAAGGACTATTCGTCTCTTGAACTGACCGACGCGTTCCTGTCGAACATCGAGGCGGCCAATGCACAGCTCAACGCCTATGTCGCGGTAACCCCGGACAAGGCCCGCGACATGGCGAAAGCGTCCGACGAGAAGCTCGCCAAGGGCGAAGGCGGGGCGCTGGAAGGCATTCCCCTCGGCATCAAGGATCTGTTCGCGACAAAAGGCGTGCACACCCAGGCCTGCAGCCATATCCTCGACAGTTTCAAGCCCGCCTACGAATCCACCGTCACCACCAACCTTTGGTCCGACGGCGCGGTGATGCTGGGCAAGCTCAACATGGACGAGTTCGCCATGGGCTCCTCCAACGAGACGTCCTATTACGGCGACGTCATCAACCCCTGGCGCAAGACCGGGTCCAACCAGGATCTCGTTCCCGGAGGGTCCTCCGGCGGCTCTGCAACGGCGGTCGCGGCACGCCTTTGCATGGGGGCTACCGCCACCGACACCGGCGGCTCGATCCGCCAGCCTGCTGCCTTCACCGGCACCGTCGGCATCAAACCGACCTATGGCCGCTGCTCGCGCTGGGGCATCGTTGCCTTTGCCTCCTCGCTCGATCAGGCCGGACCGATTGCGCATACGGTGCGTGACAGTGCGATCCTGCTGAAATCGATGGCCTCCGTCGACCCGAAAGACACGACCTCCGTCGATATCGAGGTTCCGGATTATGAAGCGGTCATCGGCAAGTCGGTCAAGGGCCTGAAGATCGGCATTCCCGCCGAGTATCGTTTGGATGGCATGCCCGCCGAGATCGAAGACCTCTGGCAGAAGGGCATCGCGTGGCTCAAGGATGCAGGCGCGGAAATCACCGAGATTTCCATGCCGCATACCAAATACGCCCTGCCCGCCTATTACATCGTTGCTCCGGCGGAGGCCTCGTCCAACCTCGCCCGCTATGACGGCGTGCGCTACGGCCTGCGCGTTCCGGGCAAGGACATTGTCGAGATGTATGAAAACACCCGTGCAGAAGGCTTCGGAGACGAGGTCAAGCGCCGCGTCCTGATCGGCACTTATGTTCTGTCCGCAGGTTACTATGACGCCTACTACCTGAAAGCCCAGAAGGTCCGCACGCTGATCAAGCGCGACTTCGATCTTGCGTGGCAGAACGGCGTCGATGCCATCCTTACCCCGGCAACGCCATCCGCTGCCTTTGGTGTCGCGGATCAGGAACTACACGCCGATCCGGTGAAGATGTATCTGAACGATATCTTCACGGTAACGGTGAACATGGCCGGACTTCCGGGCATTTCGGTTCCCGCCGGCCTCGACAAGGACGGCCTGCCGCTCGGCCTTCAGCTCATCGGCAAGCCGTTTGATGAGGCGACGCTGTTCCAGGTCGGGCAGGTCATCGAAGATGCCGCCGGCTCCTTCGAACCGCAGAAATGGTGGGGCTGAGCACTTAGGAAAGTTGCACCTTTTCGCCGTCCCGGACCTGATCCTGGACCAGAAGACCGCGGCTTGCAAACAAGGCCCCGGCTAAAAGGCCGGGCCAGCATTGGGGACAGGGATAACGTCAATTCCCTTCTGTTCGCTTTGATGATTGGTGACCTGAATGCATGACATCGAAACAGTCGTCATCGGCGCAGGCGTTGTCGGCCTTGCGATTGCACGCGCTCTGGCGATCGCCGGGCGCGAGGTCATGGTGCTGGAGCGTCATGGGCTGATCGGGTCCGAAACGAGCGCCCGAAATTCCGAGGTCATCCACGCCGGTATCTACTACCCGCCGGGCAGCCTGAAGGCAAAACTGTGCCTCCCCGGCAAGCATCTTCTCTATCAGTTCTGCGACGAGAACGGCATTGCTTACAAGAAGACCGGCAAACTGATCGTCGCCTCGAACGAGAACCAGTTGCCGGAACTGGAACGTCTTCATGCGCAGGCCGAGGCAACCGGCCTGCACGATCTCGAAGTCTACGACGCGAAGAAACTGAAGGAGGTCGAGCCGGCGCTTGACTGCATCAGCGCGCTCTATTCGCCATCGACCGGCATCATCGACAGCCACGGCTATATGCTGGCGCTTCAGGGACATCTGGAAGCCCATGGCGGTCAGGTCGTGCTCGGCAGCAGTGTTGACCGGATTGAAAAGACGCCGGAGGGCTATGCGATAGAGGTGACAAGCGCTGACGGCGACAGCATGGCCCTCACCTGCCGCGAGCTTGTCATCTCCGCCGGACACGCCGCGCCAGGCCTCGCCGCAAACCTGCCGGGCGCAAACCCGCCGAAGGCTTATCTTGCCAAGGGCAACTACTTCAAGCTTCAGGGCAAGGCGCCGCTGTCACGGCTGGTCTATCCCGTTCCCGAACCCGGAGGCTCCGGTGTGCACATCACGCTCGACCTTCAGGGCCAGGCCCGTTTCGGGCCGGATGTGGAGTGGATCGAGCGCATCAACTACGACGTCGATCCGGCGCGCGGAGAGAAGTTCTATGCCGCGATCCGCAGCTACTGGCCCGGGCTTCCGGACAATTCCCTCGTTCCGGACTATTGCGGTATCCGCCCCAAGATCGTCGGCCCCGGCGAACCGGCAGCCGACTTCCGCATCGACGGACCGGAAACACACGAACTGGAAGGCCTTGTCGCGCTCTATGGTATCGAGTCACCGGGTCTCACATCGTCTCTCGCGATCGGAAATGACGTTCTCGAACGCTTGAGTTAATGCACCCGAGCATTTTCCGCTTCCAGGATTTCATCTGCATCGAGCGTGGAAATCGGCAGCCTCGTGTCGGTCGGCACGTCGCCTGAAAGCTGCAGCGCCAGGTAACGGCCGCAGCAGACACGAAGGAAACTGGTGAAATTGCCGAGATCGTGCCCGGCATCGATGCTTTCGTGATGCAGCCGTGTGATCAGCTGGACGACATTCATACCGTCCCGCGCCGCAATCTCGTCCAGTACGTTCCAGAAGAAGGTTTCCAGCCTGACGCTGGTCACCATGCCGTCGATACGCAGCGACTTCGTGCTGCTCTCCCACAACGCGGGATCAGCTTCGATAAAGAGTTTGCACATGGCGTCCTCCCTTCTTACTTGCCGGCTCATTCAGCCTTGGTGCTCCAATATAAGGCTTCTCGGCAGATGGCCAACCGGCCGGGTAAAGGCCTGCCCCTCGTCCGCTTCAAAGCGGCAATGCTCCGGATCCTCGGCCATCCTTCGAGACGCGCCGCCGCGCTCCTCAGGATGAAGTCGTAAGGCAATCTAAGCCCGGTGATCATCCCGTTAAAGCCGGGATAACAAGGCTGCGCGCAGCAAGAGAAAAATCGGCCAGTTTCACCTAACCTCATCCTGAGGAGGACCGTCAGGTCCGTCTCGAAGGATCGGTCGGAATATCGTGCCTGAACCCAGTCCGATCAGGCTGCGAGCGAGCCGGCTGCCGCACCGCCAAGCACGGCGTTGAACTGCGCCAGCCAGGCAGGGTGAGCCGGCCAGGCCGGGGCTGTGACAAGATTGCCGTCGGTTACAGCCGCATCGACGGCAATCTCGGCGTAAGTGGCACCGGCAAGTTCCACTTCCGGACGGCAGGCAGGATAGGCCGAAACGGTACGTCCCTCGATGACCCTGGCCGCCGTCAGGATCTGCGCGCCGTGGCAGATCGCGGCAACCGGTTTGTCAGCGGTCATGAAATGGCTGACGGCGGCAATCACGTCGGCATCGAGCCTGAGATATTCCGGAGCACGCCCGCCCGGGATCACAAGGGCGTCGTACGCGGTGACGTCGATATCGGCGAATGTCGCGTTCAGCGTGAAGTTATGGCCGCGCTTTTCGGTATAGGTCTGGTCGCCCTCGAAGTCATGAATACAGGTCGCGACCGCCTCGCCGGACTTCTTGCCCGGGCAGACGGCATCGACCTGATACCCCATCGCAAGAAGCGCCTGGAACGGCACCATCGTCTCGTAGTCCTCGGTGAAATCACCCGTGATCATCAGGATCTTGGCACTCATCTCGTATCCTCCCGGAGCCTTGAAAACCAATGTGTGCGAAAGCTAGCAGGCAAAGGGATTGAACGGGTATTAGGCGAGTACTACAGGGATTTTTTTCTGAATTGTGCCAGAGAAAGTGTGGGGATTGCCCCCAAGATCACGTCTGGGACGACAGCTGAAATGAACTGATAGAACATCCTGCTTCGCCGTCATCCCGGACGCAACGCTGCGGGGTTCCGGATGACGCCGGTGGGTGAGGTCCGGTCTGCGACAGGAGCACGGCAAAGGCCACACCCTCATCCTGAAAAAGACCGCCAAATCTCTCCCGAATGCGCGGGCCATCCTTCGAAACGCACTACCGCGCGCCTCAGGATGAGGCAGTCGGGCACTCCGCCACCCTCCACTGTCATCCCGGACGCAGCGCTGCGGAGATCCGGGAGCATTCGTTTCCAGATGCTGATTTTTTTGCAGTAGAAGGTCCTGCCTATCATAAACTTAGGCTGGCGTTTCGTCGCGATGTGGATTGGATCCCGGATTAAATCCAGGATGAAACGGGAACCGGAAACATCAGCCAATGCGCAGCAGGTACAGTCCTATCTTGCCTATCGTTCGAGGCGGGACTCTCAGGAATAAGGCTGAGCACCACACGCTCTGATGGGCTGCCAACCTTAGCGGCCTCATTCTGAGCAAACGGGCAGGCGTTGTCTCGAAGGATGGCGACGAAAACGTTCTCACCCCGCCGCCGAAAAAACTCATTTCTCCCTTGACCCGCCCTTTCCACGATGCCATAACGCTCGCCGAACCGTACCGTACGGTTCCGTTGATTTCAGCTTCCCTCAAGCCAAGACAAAGCACATGCCCGCTGCCGCATATGACATCGCCACTTCCCGCCCGGACGCCGCGCCCGAATTTTCGCCGCGCCAGCAGGTGGTGCTGCAGCATGCGTTGACGCTTCTGGTCGAGGGCGGTGAAAAGGCGCTGACGACCGCCGGTCTGGCACGCACCGCAAGCTGCTCCAAGGAAAGCCTCTACAAGTGGTTCGGCGACCGTGACGGTCTGCTCGCCGCAGTCGTTGCCTACCAGGCCAGCCAGGTGCAGTTCCCCTCCGAGACCGGCGCAACGGCCGATGCCGCAACTTTCCGCGCTCATGTCACGGCCTTTGTGGAGGCCCTGCTCGGCGTTCTCTTTTCGGAGACCTCGCTTGCCCTCAACCGCCTGTCCATCGGCCAGTCCAACACCAATTCGAACCGGCTCGGCCACCTGCTGCTGGTGCGCGGCAAGCACATGATTTCGGCCCGTGCACGCACCATGCTGGAAAGCGGGCGCCGGCACGGCCTTTTGAAATTCGACGATGCCGAAGACGCCTATCAGGTGCTCTACGGCCTTGCGATCCGCGACGTTCACATCCGGCTCCTTCTCGGCGAAAACGCAAGTCCCGCCGAAAAGGATCTGGCATCCCAGGCGGAGAATGCCGTCGACCGCTTTTACCGGCTGTTCGGGGCCTGACCCCGGCTGTCGGCCGACTGGAGACCACCAGCCAACGAAGACCGGACATCAACTCCGGCTCCAACCATGAAGAACGAGAATGCAAACGGGAGAAAGGAACCCATGCGCGTTTATTACGATCGTGACGCAGATATCAATCTGATCAAGTCCAAGAAAGTCGCCATCATCGGTTACGGCTCGCAGGGCCGCGCCCATGCCATGAACCTGAAAGACAGCGGCGTGCCGGACATTGCCGTTGCTCTGCGCGAAGGCTCCACCACGGCGCTGAAGGCCGAAGCCGACGGCTTCAAGGTCATGACCGTTGCCGAGGCAGCTGCCTGGGCCGACCTGATGATGATGGCAACGCCGGATGAACTGCAGGCTGACATCTACAAGGACCACATCGCCGCAAACATCCGTGATGGCGCTGCGATTGCCTTCGCGCACGGGCTCAACGTTCATTTCGGCCTGATCGAGCCGAAAGCCTCCGTCGACGTTCTGATGGTCGCACCGAAGGGCCCGGGCCACACCGTGCGCGGTGAATACGAAAAAGGCGGCGGTGTGCCGTGCCTGGTCGCTGTCCATCAGGATGCCTCCGGCAACGCCCTCGACCTCGGTCTCTCCTACGCCAGCGGCGTCGGCGGCGGCCGGTCCGGCATCATTGAAACCACCTTCCAGGAAGAGTGTGAAACCGACCTCTTCGGTGAACAGGCTGTTCTGTGCGGCGGTCTGGTCGAACTGATCCGCGCCGGCTTCGAAACCCTCGTGGAAGCCGGCTACGCGCCGGAAATGGCCTATTTCGAGTGCCTGCACGAAGTGAAGCTGATCGTCGACCTGATCTACGAAGGCGGCATCGCCAACATGAACTACTCCATCTCCAACACGGCTGAATGGGGCGAGTATGTCACGGGTCCGCGCATCGTCACCGACGAAACCAAAGCGGAAATGAAGCGTGTCCTGAAGGACATCCAGACCGGCAAGTTCACCTCCGAGTGGATGCAGGAATACCGTGCGGGCGCGGCCAAGTTCAAGGCAACGCGCCGCCTCAACGACGGCCACCAGATCGAGGAAGTCGGCGAAAAGCTGCGCGGCATGATGCCGTGGATCAAGTCCAACGCGCTGGTCGACAAGACCAAGAACTAAGCGTTGATCTGAACATCAGAACGGAAAGGCCGGGCAGCAACGCCCGGCCTTTTCTTTTGGCTGATCGCAGGTTTGCAGACCTCTTCAGAGTTGTCGAGTAGCTATGTCTCCCCGAGGCGTTCCAGGGCCTTGGCCGCAAGCAGGTTGCCTTGTTCCGCCGCGATCTTGTAAAGCCCCTTCGCGCGTTCAAGGTCCGCGTTCAGGAATTTTCCTTCTTCCAGCAACACGGCCATGTAATAGGTGCCGTCAGTATCATTCTGGGCAACGGCGGCCTTCAGCAACTCCAGTCCCGTGAGCCTGTCCTGCTCGACCCCCAGGCCGTGAAGCAGCATCCAGCCGACATTGGCCTTGCCGCTGCTGAAACCGCGATCGAGAGCTTCCCGGAAGAGCCGGATTGCTTCCTGATAGTCCTGCTCCACACCCTCTCCGTCACGGTAGAGAAGACCAAGCGCGGTCAGCGCGTAAGTGTCACCTGCTTCAATGGCGGCGTTATAGAGCGAGATGGCGCGGGCATAGTCGCGGTCGACAAAAAGGCCGTTCTGGAACATCCAGCCAAGGTTGTTGAGGGATACGGCGCTGCCGAGATCCGCAGCCTTTGAATAGTGCCTGTGAGCCAATTCATAATCGACTGTCCCGCCGTGCCCGAGCATGAAAAAATTTCCCAACGCGGTGTTTGCGGGCATCGGAACCTGTTCGAGCGCCTTCCGGTAATAGGCCAGGCCGCGCTGCGCGTCTTTTTCAACGCCAAGTCCTTCGACAAAGGCCCTGCCGAGCGCCATCCAGGCATAGGCGTTGTCCCTGTTGTCGCTGCCCTGAAACACGTCCACTGCAAATTTCAGCTTCTGTTCGCCAAAATGCTCTGCATTGTCGAGATACAGAAGTGACAGCACGAAATCCGCCCGCCGATTTCCCAGGTCTTTCGATTTCAGATACCAGCGCTCTGCAGCATCAAGATCCTTCTTGACGCCTTTTCCATGACGCAAATGCCACGCGACGGTTTCGGCGGATTTCGCCAGGCCGGCTTCCGCAGCCCTGACCTGATAGCTGAAAGCGGTTTCCAGCGAGTGGTTTTCGATCATGCGATTTCGATGCAGCCATCCGATCGCATCCAGCGCTTCGATATTTCCAAAACGTGCGGACTTCTCGAACCACGCGAGAGCCTTTTGTGGATCATAATCGTCGCTGGCCTCGTTGCTGCTATGAAACAGTCCAAGTTCGAAAGCCGCCCGATCGTCCCCCAGGACGGCAAGATCTTCCAGCACCGATTTGCCCTCGGTCGGATCAACGCTCGGATCAAGGCCTCGCAAGAGAGTCGACGCCAGCCAATAGCGGCCCTCGTCGCTCTGCTCGGCCGCCCGGCGAAACCATTTTAGGGCAATCGCGGCGTTTTGGTCGGCGACTGGCTGGCCCTTCAGATGTCCTGAAGCGTAAAGTTCTCCCAACCCCATTTGCGCTGTAAAATGTCCTCCGGTGGCGGCATTCTCCAGATGGCGCAGAATTTCAGCATGTGTTTGTGGCGTATCCACAGCCGTGTCGATAAGAAATTCGGCGAATGCCAGATGCGCGGCCGGCAGAGGAGTCGTGGAAATCTCGATGCTGCGGCGCAGATGCGCTTCCGCCTTGTCCTGATCCGCAGGAAAAATGATCCCGTTCGCGTAAGCGAGCCCGAGAAAAAGCTCCCGCACCGCCGCATGGCTCGGATCTTCCCGGTCCGTGGCTGATGTGCTGATCAGTTGGGACAGCGGGCCGATGGCCGAAAGGGGAGCGGATGCGGCAATCGATTTGAGTTCGTCGAGACTGGCAAAAAAATCCGCCCCGTCGACTTTTCCGAGGATCTGCATTCGCGCCCACTTGACCGTAGCATCCAGATTGCCGTCGTCCGCGGCAATTCGAAAAAGGTCGGAGGCCTTTTCCAGGTCCAGGTGCGCCGGGTCGCTCGACAACACCTCAGCCGCCGCATAGGCAGCTTCGGCATCGCCGAGTTCACCGGCCCGGACCATCCAATGGAAGGCTTTTTCGGGATCAGGGTCCAGCCAGCCATTGTCGCCGTACCCCTCAAGGAGACGCTGCGCCGCGTAGATCTTGCCTCCCTCGTCAGCGAACTCATAGCTGCGGACTGCCATTTCCCGATCCACAGGCCCTCCAAGGCCCTCTTCATCCATGTAGCCGAGATATTCAGCCGCGACGTAATACCCATTCTCGGTCGCCCGTTGAAAGTACTCTCGCGCCAGCACATCGTCTTCGTCCGCCCATTCCCCGTGAAAGTGGGCGAGCCCCAGATACGTCGGCGCGTTGTCCAAACCGGCTTCGTCTGCCTGCAGGAAGTACTGCATCGCCTTTTGGAAATCGTGGTCGCTCCAATCCGTCCGCGTGTAAAGGTAGCCGAGATCGACCAGCGCCGCCTCGTTTCCTTCTTCAAGCGCTTGCAGGTAAAGCTCTTTCGCCTTTTCGAAACTTTGCTCGACAACTTCGCCATCAGCGTAATAGTCGCCGAGCAACAACAGGGCATCCGTGCCGCCGAGATCAATGCCCCTGTGAAAAAGACGCAGCGCTTCGGTTGTATCTCTGGCAACCCCGTCACCTTCGTCATACATTTCGGCAAGAACGAGGATGGCCCCGCCATAGTCATCATTTGCCGCGCGCTCCAGCATACGACGCCCGCGATGGATATCCTGTTCAACTCCATTAATGCCATGGACAAGCGCATATCCGAGCTCGGTGAGGGCAAAGGTCTGTCCCTCACCGGCAGCTTCCTCAAACAGGTCTCGGGCGCGCTCAAGGTCACGGTCGACACCGTTTCCGGTCTGATAAAGCCAGGCCAGGAAGGCTTTTGCCCTGGGATAGCCCCCGGCATCGATTGCCTTTTGATAATGAAGCGCAGCCTTCGCATAGTCCTGCTCGACACCGCCGCCGTGTTCAAATGCCAGGCCGAGAGACACATGGGCATAGGGATACTGGAGTCCGATCGCCTCCCGGAACAAAGAGACAGCGCGTTCCTGATCCTTTTCAACCCCTTTTCCCAGATAGGACATCGTACCGAGGTGATGCCGGCCTCGTCCCGAACCCTCGTCCGCAGCTTTACGGTAGAATTCCACCGCCATTGCAGCGTCAGGTGTGCCGAGCACCCCCCTTTCATGCATCAGACCGAGATTGACCAGAGCATTCAGGCTGCCCGCACCGGCAGCTTCTTCATAGAGGCGCTTGGCCTTGTGCGGATTTTTGCTCGTTCCGCGTCCGTTTTCGTAAAGCCAGCCGAGCGCGGAAGTCGCCTCCACAACACCACCGCGACTGGCCCACTGTATCCAGAAGAAGGCTTGCCCGTCGTGCTGGCGAAGGCCTCTGCCGTTGAGATAGAGATAACCGAGGCGCAGCCCGCTCCAGCTGTCACCAAAGTCTGCGCCCTGCTGATAGAAGTCGACGGCTTTCGCCAGATCTGTCTCGCCGGCAAGCCCCGTTTCGTAGTAATACCCCAGCTGCGACTTGGCCCAGGGAAAACCAAGCGCTTCCGAACGCTGGAAATAAGCGAAGGCCCTTTCGTAGTCAGGTTCCCAGAGCTCTTCGTTTTCGTAGGCAAGTCCCAGGCGATAAAGATCCTCCGGGTCTTGCGCAACTTCGCGGGAAAGCAGCTCGTCGAGCTCTTGCGCATCCGGCAAACTTCCGAAATGGGATGGACCGCCATCCGTGCCGCCCAAAAAAAATGACGTGTTTCCATGATCACGCCACGACGGTTCGCGATCCAGCTCGCCCAACTCACCGGCAGCATGAGAATCCGCTGACAGGATGCACAAGCCCAAAATCAAACTGAAAAGAAGTCTCATTGCCCAACCAAATTGCCCAGCGTATCGCCTTGGCGAACGCGCAACCACAGATTGGCAAAATTTCATATATGCTCGAAGGGGTCCAGTGCGAAAACAACGGGCTGACCATTGGGCAGACCGATTGCTTTTGTTTTTTTTTCGACTTTTTCGAAAAATTTTCACAAACTGCGCGAAAGGTCCGTGTTTCGCAGATTGAATTCAGAAATTCTTAATGCAGGCATGTCTGTGTGGGGGTCTGCACGCTTTCCGGTGGATATGTTTTTATTAAAATCCACACCCCTACAATTTGATGAAAATCTCTTAACCAGCCCTAACAGCATCTAAAAACATTTCAAACTAGGCTGCCTCAACTGGTCGTTTTCGACGCGTAGCGTGTGGAGTGCGTCTGCATGGATTTATTGACGCTTTTTTCGGCAAATCTGCTTCTGCTGCTGATTTTTGCCATATCCTTTCAGGCGATGTCGCTTCGCGTCACACCGAGCGTGCACTGGCGCAGCTGGGCCGCCGCGAACGGTATTCTTGTCCTCGCTCTTGTCTGCTTCGCCTTTGAAAACGTTCTTCCGAAGTTCTTTGCGTACATCCTGCCCAACACCCTGCTCCTGCTTGGGTTCGGCTTTCATCTTTATGCCGCCCGTGTTCTTGCAAAGCTGCCGAACAGGCTAAGCGACGCATTCGCGCCGGCCGCGGCCTATCTGATCGTGGGCCTGCTTGCCTTCGTGCTGTCGGACGCCACGCTCGCCTATGTCGGCGGCAATTTCATCTTCACTGTCCTGTGCATCGCCACGATCGTTGCCTACACGTCGAAAACCTTCCACGGGCTGATTTCCGTCATCGGGCTTGTGCTGGCGTTTTTCTTCCTCGCCGGTGTTGGCGGGCTGCGGGTATTCCACGGTCTCGTTGGCGACGGCCCGGCAGGACCCGGCATGATCAACGACACCATGCAGGGCCTGCATCTGATGAGCGCAATGCTTTTCGTCAGCCTGACCGGCGCGTTCTCGACTGCCCTCTCCTTTGAGCAGGTTGCCCAGCGGCACAGGGAAGCTGCAAGACGGGATCCCCTGACAGGTGCGTACAACCGACGCGAGTTTCAGGCCCGTCTGGAAGATCTGCTGCACGCGCCGCCGGAAAAGACGTTCGGCCTGCTCAACTTCGACCTGGACCACTTCAAGTTTGTGAATGACACGTTCGGACATCTGTCCGGCGACCAGGCACTGGTCAAGATCGTGGCGGCCGTCAAGGCACAGCTCAGGAAAGACGATTGTTTCGCCCGCCTTGGCGGTGAGGAGTTTGCCGTTCTGCTGCCCGACATCTCCCGGGAAAACGCGGCCAAGGTCGCCGACCGTCTCAGGCAGCTGATTTCCCGGATCGAGTTTGATTTCGCTCCGGAGAACTTCAGGATCACCGCGTCCACGGGCATCTATCACGGCAACGGCAACGAAATGGCGATGGAAGATCTGCTTCAGGCCGTGGACGACAGCCTCTACCGGTCAAAGAAGAACGGACGCAACTGCGTCACCTTCGCGAAAGACCTGCCCGCCGGGTGCTGACGTTTCCCTTTTCTCGGGCCGCTACGAATAGGCCTCGATCAGTCTGGTGACCTCCCTGTCCCGGGCGCTTTCGCTTTGCCCCCCCATCACCACGACGATCAGCTGCTTGCCACCGCGCCGCGCCGTTGCCACGAGGTTGTAGCCGGACATGCGGATATAGCCGGTCTTCAGACCATCAACGCCGGAGACCTTGCCCAGGAGATTGTTGGTCGCCTTGAAGGTCCTGCCGTTATAGGTGAACGACTTTGCCCGGTAATAGCTGGCGTATTGCGGAAAACGGCGCTTGAGCGCCAGCCCCAGCTTGGCCATGTCGCGGGCGGTGGTCACCTGGCCCGGGTCAGGAAGTCCCGTTGCGTTTACGAAGCGGGTCCGCGAGAGCCCGAGCGCGCGTGCCTGCTGGGTCATCTGGCGCGCGAAGGCCGCCTCGCTGCCGGCAAGGTTCTCGGCAACCGCCACACCGACATCGTTTGCGGATCTGACGGAAAGAGCGCGCGCGGCCTGTTGCACCGAGATGGTCGTACCGGCCTTCAACCCGATCTTTGCCGGTGGCTGCGAGGCCGCATTCTCGCTCACGGTCAATGGAGACGAGAGACTGTAGCGCCCCTCCGCAACCGCTTCGAAAAGGAGGTACAGTGTCATCATCTTGGTAAGCGAAGCCGGGAACCGCGCAGCATCGGCATCGACGGCATAGAGCTGCTCGCCCGTGGACGCATTCAGAACCAGTGCCGAAAAGCCGCGCTCCTGCGCGGTCGCCGGGGCATACCCCGTGGCCGGCAGCGACGCAGTTTGAACGGACGTGTCCGCAGACGGGGTGGCTGAAGATGCCGACGGCGAAGGCGCTTGCGCGGTCTGGCAGGCAGCAAGCATCAGAGCAAGGAGAACTGCGCCGACTTTTCTGGTCAGTTTATCCCTATGAAACATAAACGGTCTCACCCTTGCTCAGGCTCCGAATTCAGGCCTTCAGCCGGTACCCGGTTTTGAAAATCCAGTGAACGATCGCCAGCGAAACAAACAGGAACAGCATCGTCGCAACCAGCGACAACCACAGACTGACATCCGCCTGACCGTAAAAACTCCAGCGGAAACCCGATATCAGATAAACAACCGGATTGACCAGCGTGACTTTCTGCCAGATCTCCGGAAGCATGTTGATGGAATAGAAACTGCCGCCGAGAAACGCCAGGGGCGTCACGATCAGCAGCGGAACGAATTGCAATTTCTCGAAATTGTCCGCCCAAATGCCGATGATGAAACCGAGCAGGGCAAAGGTGACAGCCGTCAGGATGAAAAAGGTCGCCATCCAGATAGGGTGCTGGATTTGAATGTCGACAAAGAAATTCGCCGTTATCAGGATGATCAGACCGACAATAATGGACTTCGTGGCCGCTGCCCCGACATAGGCGATCGTGATTTCCAGGTAGGAAACCGGTGCGGACAGAACCTCGAATATCGTGCCGGTGAAGCGCGGAAAATATATGCCGAAGGAAGCGTTCGACAGGCTCTGTGTCATCAGGGAGAGCATGATCAGCCCCGGTACGATGAAGGCCCCGTAGCTGACCCCGTCAACTTCCGAGATGCGCGACCCGATCGCAGCACCGAAAACGACAAAATAAAGCACGGTGGAGATGACAGGCGAGATCACGCTTTGCATCAGCGTCCGTTTAGTGCGTGCCATTTCAGAGATGTAGATCGCTTGGACTGCGCCCAGGTTCATTCGCCCACCCTTTTGTTTTCCTGTCTGTGGCGTTTCCGCTGTTCAACGAAGTTCCATTCTCATTCTCGGCAGCGTCCTGCCGGGAATGGAGCCGGAAGGTGAACGGCCCGTTGTTTCAAACCCCATGCGCGCATAAAACGCTTCTGCAAACGGATCCGCATCCAGTTCGATATGCCTCAGCCCGATCTTCCTGGCCTGGAATTCAAGCGTCTGAAACAGCGCCCGTCCAACCCCTTTGCCCTTGTAGTCCGGTGCAACGAAACAGGTTTCAAGTTCACCGCCGGAATCCATATCCGAAGACAGCCGGATACATCCGACCAGCGACCCGTCAGCGGCCTCCGCGACCCAGAAATCGTCTTCCGATATCCAGCTGTCGCGTACCCGAAGTTCGTCTGTGCAGGCTTCCATGAAAGTGTCGTCGTAACCGTTGGACTGCTTGGATCTCATGCAAAGCTCTGTAAGAGCGTTCTTGTCGGCCTGGCGCGCGGGCCGAATGGCAAAATCTCTGGTCATGTCGGTTCAACCCTTCTTCAGCAAATCCACGAATATGTCTTCAAGCGACGACTGGTCCGTCTGCAGGTCCTGAAACCGGACACCGGCCTCTGCGAGATCCTTCAAAAGCGCAGTGATGCCGGTTCTTTCAGCGTGCGTGTCGTAGGTATAGATCAGCTTGCAGCCGGCATCGGCAAGCTGGAGATTGTGCCGCGCTAGACTTTCGGGCACCGCGTTCAGGGGCTCTGAGAGATTGAGGGTGAGGAGTTTGCGTCCGAGCTTGCGCATCAGTTCCGCCTTTTCCTCCACCAGGATGATCTCGCCCTTGTTGATGACACCCACCCTGTCCGCCATCTCCTCCGCCTCCTCGATATAGTGAGTCGTCAGAATGATGGTGACGCCTTTTTCCTTCAGCTCGGTCACGATACGCCACATGTCGTGACGCAATTCCACATCGACACCGGCAGTTGGCTCATCGAGAAAGAGAACCTTCGGCTCATGCGCCAGCGCCTTGGCAACGAGCAGCCGCCGTTTCATGCCGCCGGAGAGCGCCATGATGGGATTTTTCCGTTTGTCCCAGAGCGTGAGATCTTTCAGGATGCGTTCAACGAAGGCGCGATCGGGCGGCATGCCGAACAACCCGCGGCTGAAGGCAACCGTATCGCCGACAATCTCGAAAGGTGCCGTGGGCATTTCCTGCGGAACCAGGCCGATCAGGCTCCGCGCGGCGCGAAAATCGGCAATCGCATCATGTCCGCCGACAGTGATGCTCCCGGAGGTTGGGCGCACCAGACCGCAAATGGTGCTGATCAGGGTTGTCTTGCCCGCACCGTTGGGGCCAAGGAGCGCAAAAACCTCCCCTTCCCGGATGTCCAGCGACACGGATTTCAGAGCCTGGAAGCCGCCTTCGTAGGTCTTTTCCAGATCGCGGACAGTGAGAATGGGCGCCATGAAGACCTGAGCTGACATGATGATTGGAGTTTTGACCAGACGGCCAAATGTGCGGATATTGCAACATGTGGGCCGCAATCCTGCAAGATGCAAGGTTCCGTGGCTGGATCAGGAAGGGACCGGCCCAAAAAGTCAGCGGCGGTGATAGTCCAACTAGTAAAGCGTCTTGCGGTAACTCTCTTCCAGTTTCTGGTCCAACGCGTTCAGCTCATCCTCGCTCACGGGCGTTTCGTTTATCTGATCGTTGATGATTTTCATCAGCGAGGGCATGTCATCGCGATCCTGGAAGCATTCAGGGTCCCACAAACGCGACCGCCGGAAAGCTTTCGCACAGTGCATGAAGACGCTGGTGATCTTGACGACGATCGCAACCTTCGGACTGCGCCCGCTGATGCTCATGGCCTTCAGCAACTCGGGATCGACAACCAGGGTTGCCTGCCCGTTGACCCGCAACGTGTCATCGAACCCGGGAATGAGGAAGAGCAATCCGACGCTCGGGTTGGAAACGATGTTGACCAGACTGTCGAGGCGGTTGTTGCCCGGACGGTCGGGAACAGCAAGCGTCTCCTGGTCAATTATCCTGACGAAACCCGGCGGGTCACCGCGCGGGCTGACATCCGCCTTGCCGTTCGCATTCTGGGTTCCAAGACATAGAAAAGGCGCGCGTTCGATGAACTCCCGGGCATGCCTGTCGAGCTTCGTCAGGCATTTTTTCGCCGCCAGCTCGTGGGTCGGCGGGAACAGGTCTCTCAGCGCCGTCTCATCGCTGATCACGTATTCCGGTCTGGTCTCGAACCCCGTCATTTCCGCACCTCGTCAACTTCATCCAACTTGCAGACCCTGGGCAAGGCAAGCGGAACACAAGGTGTCGGCCTTCATTGCACGCCCCCCTGGCACCTTCCGATTGCCTCGCCTCCTTCGGGTCAATTGGTGATGAGCAATGTATAACGCATCTTTGAGGTACGCACCTCAAATTTGTTTCCGGTCCAAAAAACAGATGTTCTCGACCAGGGGCAAGCTTTTTAAGGCTGCCGACGTTTCAGAAAGGTGCTGGACAGATCGGGCGCGCGTTTCAGCGGCACTGTTTCTGCTCCGGAAACAGTGCGTCTTCCCGCACGAGGCTGGGTTTCCGGCGTATCCACGCTATCTTGGGACTGACACAGACCCACGAGAGGCCCGCTTGCAGCAGGCCCGCCCGAAGCAGGAACAAGAGCGATGTCCATTCGTCCGGTCACACATATCGGAGCCACACAGCCGACGCTTGAAGGTGCCGGCGTCAAACTCGAGCGCGTGTTCGGCTTCCAGGACCCTGAAATGCTGGACCCGTTCCTGCTTCTGGACGACTTCCGCAACGACCGGCCGGAAGACTACCTGGCCGGCTTTCCATGGCACCCCCACCGCGGTATCGAGACGATAACCTACGTCCTTGCAGGCACCGTGGAACACGGAGACAGCCTGGGCAACAAGGGAGACCTTGGTGCCGGAGACGTTCAGTGGATGACCGCCGGACGCGGCATCATGCACCAGGAAATGCCCAAGGGAGATGCTGAAGGCCGTATGCACGGCTTTCAACTCTGGGCGAACCTGCCCTCCTCGCTGAAAATGACGGAACCGCGCTACCAGGATGTGACCTCGGGTGAAATCCCGGTTGTGACAGAGGATGACGGCACCTCCGCGCGGATCATCTGCGGCGAATTCTGGGGCAAGCGCGGCCCGGTCGACGGCATCGCGGCTGAACCCCAGTATCTCGACATTCACGTGCCCGCCGGCCAGAAGAAACGCCTCAAGGTCGACACCTACAAACAGACTTTCGCTTATGTTTTCGAAGGGTCCGGCACATTCGAAGGTGCATCCGACCCGTTCGGTGTCCTGACCGAAAAGGAATTCGGCGGTGAGGAACTCAAGATACGGGACCAGACCGGTGACCGGACCCTCGTCATTTTCGGGACCGGTGACGAGATCGTCGTTCAGGCGGGCGACGAAGGCATCCGCTTTCTGCTGGTCTCGGGCGCGCCCATCAAAGAACCGGTCGCCTGGCATGGACCGATTGTCATGAACACGCGCGACGAACTCGTGCAGGCCGTGACGGAACTGCAGAACGGCACCTTTATCCGCTAGGTGACGGACCCATAAATGAGGCCGAAATGGTTTGAGGTGGCTTGCTTCTCATCAAGGCGCGGAAGCGCAGGAAATGTGCTTCATTTTCAAGCCTTTCGCAACGCGGAGGAGGCGCAAGCCGGTCAAATCCGAAGGACATGGAAATGGCTTCACCCCGTGGCGTCAGCGTGCTTGACCGGGCAGGAAGCCCGCTCCGCACACCCTTCCTGACGGGCTTTCGCCATTTCGCAGGCCATTTCTGTCTCATTTATGGGTCCATCACCTAGTATTCGCGCCGTTCGCATTCGCTGATCGACAGGGAGTGAATTGGCGGGAGATCCTGGATATCCCGCTCGATCTGTTTCATGCGAACGGCCAGGAACTTTCACGACATTGGTCTTCGGCACCTGCACTTCGCGTTCCCGGGCGCCGCACTGCCTTGCAACCTTCACAATCACTGGCTAGGGCTCTCCGGCACGATAAAGACCGGATGCCCATGCCTCTCAAACTCAGACCTGCCACGCTCGAAGACGCCCCCGCCCTCACCGACATCCTCCACCGCGCAAAGGCCTCATGGGGATATCCGGAGGACAAGATGACGGAGTTCATGGACGCCTGGGGCATAAGCGAAACAACGATCCGGTCGATTGAAATGACAGTCGCGGAGACGCAAGGGGTTCCGATTGGGTTCCTGGGCGTTGTGCCGGACGACAGGGAAACCCTTCTCGTCGACTTCCTGTTCGTCGACCCCGGCATGCACGGAAAGGGGATCGGCAGCCTTTTGGTGAAACGCGCCGAGGACGCTGCCAGGCAACTGCAACTCACACGCCTTCGTCTGGAGGCGGATGCCCATGCGGGCGACTTCTATGAGAAACACGGCTTTCAAACCTATGCCACCCGCCCAAGCGAGATGTCGCCGGGAAGGCATATTCCGCTCATGGAAAAACGGCTTCCGGCCTGCGTGCACGAACTCAAACGCATTGATCTCAGGGTCACGGACCGGCCCTGGCGCTTCGAAACGGAAAATGCGACCGAAATCGCCGCGCATTTCGAAGAGGCACAAAAGCGCATCGCGCTGTTGTGGAACGGCCGGACGCTGAAACTCACGCACTATGCCTTTCAGGACGGGATTTTCGAAGGCTCCTGTTCCGAAAGCTCCTACGCCGCTCACCTTGCCTGGCGGGATTGGGGAGCTCCGGATGCCACTGCCTTCAACCTGTTCGGGTCTGCCATCATCAGGAGCGGCGACGGTGCTCTGCTCTACGGTGTCATGGGACCTCATACGGCAACGGGCGGCATGATCTATCCGCCAGGCGGGAACCTCGATCTGAACGACGTCATGCCGGATGGCACGGTTGACGTGATCCGGGCAATTGACCGGGAGCTTGCCGAAGAGACGGGATTGTGCGGGGCCGCGATGAAGAAGGCCGCATTGCTTGCCACCTTCGATGGACCGCGCATTTCTATCGCCAGGGTGTTCGACTGCGACGACGAGGCCGCTGCGCTGCGCGAGGCCATTCTGGCGCATTCGGCTGCATCGGAAGAAAAGGAACTGTCCGATATCCGCATTATCCGCTCGCGTGACGATCTCCAAGACCCGGCAATCGTCCCCTTCGCTCGTGAAATTGCGCATTACCTGCTGCAGTGATCCGGTCGTTCAACGCCGGGGCAAGGTCACAGAACGCGGCCCCCGGTGGACAGTCAATGGTTTGTTCACCAAGAACAGGCTGTGGGGGCTGGCGGGACCCGGCCAGACATGCAAAAGTCCGCTCGACCCGATATGAGAGGGCAGGTAATTCTCCAGGGAGAACGGAATATGGGCCGCCGCTACGCGATCTTGGATGTCTTCACAAACACACTTCTGGCCGGAAATCCGCTTGCGGTGGTTTTGGACAGCGAAGATCTGAGCGATGAGCAGATGCAGAAGATCGCGGGAGAGTTCAATCTTTCCGAAACGGTTTTCGTGTTTCCGCCCGATAACCCTGGCCAGTCGGCAAGCATGCGGATTTTCACGCCCAAAATGGAGCTCCCCTTTGCAGGACACCCGACGATCGGCACTGCCATTCTCCTGGCAAAGGAACGATTTGGTGATGTCGACGGCGAACAGGATTCAGTCGTTGTTCTGAAGCAGAAGATAGGCGCCGTGCGCTGCGCTGTCATCCTGAAGCAGAATGCGGCCGGCTTCGCCGAATTCGATGTGCCCAGCCTGCCGGAACCGGCCGGGCCGACTCACAATGTCGAACTCATCGCGGCGGCACTGGATCTTGAACCGACCGATATCGGCTTTGAGAACCACGCTCCCTCCCGGTTTCAGGTCGGGCCCCCGTTCAATTTCGTGCCCGTGCGCGACCTTGATGCCCTGTCCAGGGCAAAGCCGGTCGCCGCGATGTGGAAAGCCGGCTTCGGCAAGGACAATCACAATCACGCTTATATCTACTGCCGTGAAACCCGGTCACACGACAGTGCTTTTCACGCCAGACTGTTTGCGCCCGACATGGGCGTTCCAGAAGATCCGGCCACTGGCTCGGCCGCGGCGGCCTTCGCGGGCGTCGTAAACTTTTATGACGGCCTGACCGAAGGCACCCATCACATTCGCATCGAACAGGGCTTCGAAATGGGCCGGCCCTCCCTGATCGATCTGGAAATCGATATCGAGCACGGCGGCATGCACGCGGTTCGCATCGGCGGTCAGGCGACGCTCGTTGCAAGGGGTGAACTGTTCGTCTGACGGATAGGTCAGTCCTGGTTTTCGCTGGCGGCAGTGCTGTCTTTGGTGGTCTCGGGCTGCAGCCGCGCGTTCAGGATACCGGGCAGCACCACGCCGGCGATGATGAGCGCGCCGCCGATCAGGATGTCCGGGGTCATTTCTTCACCGAGTGCCAGATAGGCAATCACGAAAGTGAAGACCACCGACAACACGGCGAGCAACGCCGCGGTCACCGTCGATACCGTCGCCATCGCCTCGTACCACAGATAATATCCGAATGCCGTGGACAGGACACCGAGCAAAACCAGCAGGAGCGCGTCCGTTGCGCTTGCCTCCAATGGATAAAGCAGCAGGCTGGGTGACAAGACAACAGCGCTTGGCAGAAGGATCTTCAACAGGACTTCCATCCGGTCCATGGTTGAGCGGGTCTGCTTGACCGCCTGCGCGCTTCCAACGATGAATATCGCCCAGGAAAATCCCGCACCCAACTCCCAGAAATCGCCAAGGAGGCTCTCTCCCGCTCCTGCGTCGAAATCGTGGCGCACGGTCAGGTAGACGCCGGCCAGCGCCAGGCATGTCGCCAGAACATCGAACCATCGCACCCGTTCGACACCGGCGACGACCAGGAACAGCAGCACGAAGAACGGTGCCGTGTTTTCCAGGACCATCGCGTTCGTGGCGCTGGTATGTTCAAGTCCGATGTGAAAGGTGATGTAGTTCAGCGTGAAACCGGTGCTGGCAAGCAGCGTATGGCGGTCCGGTTGAAACAGGCTGAGGCGCCTGCCGGAGAGTTTCAGCATCACGAAGATGACGCCACAGGCAATCCAGAGCCTGAAGACAGCGATCTGAAGCCCATGCAGATCGCCCGTCAGATACCTGACAATGACGGAATTCGCGCCCATCAGGAAAGCGGCAACAAATCCAAAGAACAGGGCGATTGCATAAGGTTTCGTCATCGACGCCCATCGTAGCGCCTTGGCTGCGGCGCGGCAACGTAGCCCGCCGGAGCTTGCGGCATCGCGACTTGCCGTTCCGGCTGGCGGCAACAGGCACCCTTGCCACCGCCAGTCCGATTGTCCTTGTGCGCAGGATCTACTCCGCGGCTTCGGCCGGTGCCTGTGGCGCGGTCTTTTCCCAGGCTGGCAAAGCCTCCATGCGTTGCAGCCACGCCAGCACTTTGGGAAACTCGAGCAGAGGCACCTGGGACTGCGGGTGCAAGGCCAGGGCCGAGTGACTGCCGACGGCAAAGTCGGCAACGGTCGGCGTGTCTCCCAGAATGAAGTCCCGATCAGCCAGATGATCTTCAAGAACAGCTGCGAAGCGGCGGAAATTCTCCTGACCGGACGCCACTTTTGCTTCATCGACCGGACCAAGGCCGAACACCTGTTTGGCGACGGTTTCCCAGACAATCTCGCCGAGCGCCCGGTTGAAATGCTGCACTTCCCAGGACATCCAGCGCAGCACCTCGATACGTGCCGCATTGTCCGACGGACAGAACGTATCGGCATTCTGCCGGTCCGACAGATAGATCATGATCGGATTGGCTTCCCAGAGCTTGAAATCGCCATCGACCAGAACAGGCACCTTCACATTCGGATTGATCGCCTTGAATTCATCGGTCTGATGCTCTCCGGCGAAGAGGTTGAAATTCCGGATTTCAGTTTCGCTGTCCAGTCCCAGATGGTGGATCGCGGCCAGAACGCGGCGGCAATTGGGAGACAGGTCGGTCAGATAGAGTTCCATGATTTCAGCTCCTGTGCATGCCGGTTTCAGGACTATCCCGTCCGGCCCCGTCGAGCGGCTCACCTGCACGGCGACTTTACTCAACCATTCAGTTGACTATAATGGAATTCGATGATAGTCAACCAAAAGGTTAACTTTATGACAGTGCAGCAAATGGCCCAACTGGACGCTACATTTTCAGCCTTGAGCGACGGGACGCGGCGCGCCATTGTCGCCCGCCTCGCAGATGGCGAGACCACGTTGTCGGATCTTGCCGCACCTTTC
Organism: Roseibium sp. MMSF_3412; assembly: GCF_030733265.1. GTDB lineage: Bacteria > Pseudomonadota > Alphaproteobacteria > Rhizobiales > Stappiaceae > Roseibium. The sequence goes on from NZ_JASHJI010000005.1 coordinate 140,554, forward strand.
GACATGTCGCTGACGGCCGTGTCCAAACATCTCAGGGTCCTGTCCGATGCCGGCCTGGTCGACATCGAAAAACGGGGCCGCACCCGCCATTGCCGCTTGCGCGGTGCACCGATCAAGGAAGCCGTCGACTGGTTGAGCAAGTACGAATCCTTCTGGATCGACCGGTTCGACGCCCTGGCCCGTCACCTTGCCAAAGAGGAGAACGAGAAATGAGCGTTCAGGAAGTCGACAATCAGTTTCTCAAATCGGAACCGGGCCAGGAGCCCGTCATTGTGGAGGGCCTGTTCCGGGCAGCCCCCGCGCGCGTCTTCCGCGCCTTCACCGAACCCGAAGAGGTGCAGAGCTGGTTCGTGCCGAAATCGGGCGGCCTTGTCTCGGTCGATATCGACCTCAAGGTCGGCGGCAAGTGGTGCTTCGTCATTGAGAAAACACAGGAAAAGCAGATTCACTTCGAGGGCGAATACCTGGCCATCGATGCGCCGAAGAGGCTCGAATTCAGCTGGCGGCACGTTCAGCAATTCGCTGACGGTACGCGGGAGGCGACGGACACCTCTCAGGTGGCGATCACATTCACCGAGGCCGGCAAGGCGACCGAAGTGAAGCTTCGCCATGAAGCCATCAAGACCGAGGATGCCCGCCGCGGTGTCGGAGGCGGTTGGGACGGCTGCTTCAAGCGGCTTGCCGAAATCACGATCACCTAACAACAATTGCCTGGGAGAACGACATGACACGCCCGCAATTTGTCAGCCGCGAAGACTGGCTGGACGCCCGCAAGGCGCTGCTTGAAAAGGAAAAGGCCTTCACCCGGGAGCGCGACGCCCTGTCCGCGGCCCGCCGGGATCTGCCACTGGTTCTGGTGGAAAAAGACTATGTCTTCGATACGGTGAACGGAAAGAAGACCCTCGCCGAGCTTTTCGGACCGCACCCGCAGCTTGCCGTCTATCATTTCATGTTCGGCGAGACCTGGCAGGAAGGATGCCCGAGCTGTTCCTTCTGGGCAGACAATTACGATCGCCTCGACACACATCTGGCCGCTCGCGACACGAGACTGATCGCAGTCTCGAATGCACCGCTGGAAACACTGCAGGCCTACAAGAACCGCATGGGCTGGACCTTTGAATGGGTCTCGACCGCCGGGAACGGCTTCGGTGTCGATTTCGGCGTCACCTTCCCCGACAAGAAGGATCCAACCGGCAGGGGCTACAACTATAGCGGCAGCGATACCGTCTTTTCGGAGGAATTGCCCGGCGTCAGCACGTTCCTGAAGCTGGAGGACGGCCGTGTCGGCCACAGCTATTCCACCTACGGCCGGGGCCTCGACATCCTGAACATGGCCTACAATATCCTGGACCTGACGCCGATGGGCCGACAGGAAGACGATCTACCCTACCCCCAGGCGTGGGTACGGCGGCGTGACAGGTACGGCGTCGTCGACGCCTGACTGCGTTCCTGCCCCCTGCCTTTTCCCGCCAAAAGACAGCGCGCCGCGCTCAACCGCGGCCGCCTTTCCACGAACAGTCAGGCATGTTTCAACGCAGCTCGTTCCCAGCAGCAACGACACGGTTCAATATCGAGAGGTTGGCCTGACGGCAAAGGTCCCCTACGCTACCTGGTATGGTGAGGCCTTCGAGACCGCAAATCAGCCATTTTCATTCGTCGATGCGATCTGTTGTCCATTGGGAAACTCAGGGACAGTGGTTCTCGACCAGCTCAACCCGGAAACGGTCAACGTCAACTGCTTGAACTTCGTGGTATGAAAATTCTTCTTTTGTTTGCTCCGCTGCTGCTTCTGTCTTCAATCCAAGCCCATGCAGATGACATCAGCCACGATTTCCGGTGTCTGAAGGTTTACAACAGCTGGAACGATGTTGAGGCGATCATGAACCGCGAAGCGAAGGGCTTCTGTTTTCACTATGAATCAACCGGTCTGCCAAAGCAGCCCGGTGTTCATGTGTTCGATCTGAGCACCGGGACAGGTACGCTCTCGGTGGAATGTGAAATTGAAAACCTGAAGTACATCGAACCACGCCCCGGTCTCTGCGTTCACGTTATCGCGGGTGACGGATGGGGTGGCGTACGGGGCAACCACGTCCTCATGCTGAAGTCGTGCCGCATCGAAAGCGCCCACCCTTGCGATCAGTAGGCCTTTTGTACCCCTTTCCCACAGGACACTGCAGCGGCAGACCTTTTGCAAACTGACATGGCCGCCAGGCTGGAAGCCGGCATAAAGTCCCCGCCTGGTCACCAACCCCTTAAACGAACCCGATCGCCATCGGAGCGTCTGGCTTCAGACCGGCTTCCCTTTGCAACGCTGTTGCAATCTGCTGAACAGTGGGATTGTCGCAGAACCGCAGCTGTTTTCTCACAACAGCGAAGTCTCCCGGCGTCAGATTGCGCAATCGCGCCACGTCAGCGGGCAACTCTCCCCCAAAGAACTTCGCGAAGGCATGAGACAGACCCACCTGGTCCAAAGGTTTCAATTCCAGCTTGAAATCGAACCGTCTCAGCGTCGCCGGATCCAGTTTTGACGCAAAGTTGGTTGCCGCCAGAACAGGCTGGTCGTGACGATCGAGCCAGGACAGCAACTCGTTGACCTGACCGGCTTCCCAGTTTCTCTGCGCCGTGCTGCGGTCGAACATCAGGCTGTCCGCCTCGTCAAAAAACAGCACACCCTGCTCCTGCCGGGCCTCGTTGAAGGCTTCGGCAATGTTGCGTTCTGTACCGCCAACCCACTTGGACAGGAGATCTGATGCACGTTTGGTCAGAAGCGGTTTGTCGAGGCGGCGCGCAAAATGATGTGCGAACGCCGTCTTGCCGGTTCCCGGAGGCCCGCTGAGCAACAGCGACACATCGCTGTGTCCTCCTTGGGCGACATTCTCCAGAACAGTGCTCAAACGAGGCTCGGTGTTGTAAAGATCCAGATCGATTTCCAACGCTGTCTGATCCGGCAGTTCTCCGCCCCGCAGCGTTTTGACAAGCACGGCCGCCGCCTGTTCCACATGGTCGCCGTGAGCCGCGATCCTCGACGCCCTTGCGGCATTGCGCAAGACGGTCGTGGTTTCAGATGCCGCATCGACAAGCGTTGATAGCTCTTTGGAAAAACGGACCTTTTCAGTATTGCAGATAGTCTCTGCAATGCGCTGCCGTGCCTTGCGGGAAGGATAATCCAGTTCCAGAACGTAGCTCATCCTGCGAATGATCGCGTCATCCATGTTGCCGATTGCATTGGTTGTCCAGATGACCGGCACAAGATTGTTTTCAAGCATGCGATTGACGAAGACCTTGCTGCCGTCCCGGCGTGTCATCCAGTCTCCTGCGCTGCGCTGGCTGTTGCCAATGAAGTCCTCCATTTCGTCAAACAGGATGACGGCTTCCCTCTTGTCGCCAAGAACACGCTGCGCAAGCATCAGCGCGCTGACGCGATCCTGGCGCGTCGGCTCGTCTCCGTCTTCGTCAACCTCCCCGACGGCATGAAGACGCAACCCGGCTTCGCGGCAAAGGACGCGCGCCAGTTCCGTTTTTCCAGTCCCGGGCGGTCCGTAGACCAGAATATTGACACCAATAGCCTGCTCCCTGACCGCACCGGCCAGCAGGTGCACAAGGAAACGCGCATCCTTGACTTCAGCGAAATCCGGTAAGGACATACCTGTCTCATGACGAGGGCCGATCAGAGCGTCGACAAATTCCTGCCCCTGGCTCGGAGCGCGGTCGAGCAGCGTCTCAAGCGTCCATTTGATATCCACGGCCACCGTACCGCCGCGATAGGCTCGAAACCCGATCAGACCCAGACGAAACACCGGACTGCGCCTGACAAAGCGCAAGGCATCGTGGGCCGAAACACCGCACAACTCGGCAAGGAGGACCGGCAGGTCGATCCCCCGGCCGGTCGCAACCTCCGTAAGCCGTTGCAGTTTCGGCAACCGGTCGCAACCGATGAGCAACGCCAGCAGGGTGCTGTTGGCGATGTCCAGGCCAAGCAATTCTGCGAGCGTGTCCGCGATCTCCATGACATATGGTTCGGGTGATTCAGGCAGCCGCCAGCGCTCAAGCGCCAGCTTCAGGCTGTCCCAGTCGGTCGCATCCTTTTTGCGAATGCCCAGGTCAAGCCAGGCAAGATTGTCAAGCGCCCAGTCCTTCAGCGCCTTCGCCAAAGGAGCATCGTCGGAAAGCCCGCGGCTCAGGTGGAGCAGCATGGCCTTCACCAGCTGATATTCGTTCATGAGTGTCCCATGTCCCGATCCGGGCCGGCACAAAGCAGTTCCGCCACGTGCAAGAGCCCGTTTACGTCTTCAGTTTTCGAAGGGTTGCGCGGTCGTCGTGGATCCTGCCTCGACCGCGGCACATGGGATGTGCTTAGGGCTGAGGCTGGAGTGCGACGAAACACAGACCCGGTAGGGTGTCTTTGTCCAGCAATGGATCTCTCCTTGTTGCGCCGGTTTGCGGCGCGGAATGCGCGTGTTTAAGTCTGCCATCGCCCGATTGCAACCGGGATTTGCAAAATATGATGTAAAGAGGATGCACTGTTGCAGAAGGACAACAACGCCTCAGACGGGTTTTGATTGGAAGAACAGCGGAAAACTGGAACCCGGTTGCTGAGCGCTGGCGATCACCTGAATTGAATTCGCGTTCACGTCTTGTAATGCGCGTGAAAAGCTTCAGCGCCCATTAAGCTTCCCCGGCCACCTTCGCACGATCCAATGGTATGGAATGGATAAAAGGAGAAGGTCATGGATGTTGGACCAGCAGGTGCAGTACCGGCCAGCACACAGGCATTGAAATCGGAAGCTTACACGTCAAACCCGACCGCACCGGGTCAGACCGAAACACCAGAAAGCGAGGCGTCCGCGGCCTCCAGCACCCCGGCGGCACCAGCCCCGGGTCTTGGCCAGACGGTCGACATTCAGGCATAGCCTCGCAAGAGGAGACCGAACCCGGTTCCCGCAATTCAGAAGGGAACATCGCAGTTCGACAAAAACAGAAAAGCCCGCCAAACCGGCGGGCTTTTTTCTTGAGCTGAACGCAGGGTTAGACCAGACGCTCAGATCCGCCTGAGGACCCTAGCGCGAACCGCGCAGGTACTTGTTGGCATCGCGGAACGAGCGATAAAGCTTCGATGGGAGCCAGCTGAGACGCGACCGATTGTAGGTCAGGCCATCGCGGACAAGCAGGCAGTGTGCTGTGTGTAAATTCATTATTTTCCTCCTTGCACTCAACAATAGTGCACATAGTGCACCTTAGCAAGAGTTTCAATATTTGACGGTTAACGAAATTCATTAAATTTTTTCAATGAGTCAGCAGAGCAATTCGTTGATTGCCGCCCAACTACGGACCAAGAGCGCGATCAGGCTGCCCATGTTGTTTTCGCAATGAGACACCTTTTCCGGCTCCCTTGTCCGCGCACGTTTCCTGCTTCAGCCGGCAGCGAATGGCCAACACTTTCATGTCCTGAAAGCCTTTCAATGAAAGCTCGTCCGGTTCCGCCCCGCCACCAGAACGCAGAACCCCCGCGTGTCCGTCTTGGGCGTCGCGGTTTCGCGCGGAAGAGCAAAATCGCGACGCCTTGAAAAACCGGTCTAGGTGATGGACCCATAAATGAGATTGAAATGGCATGCGAAATGGCGAAATCCCGTCAGGAAGAGTGTGCGGAGCGGGCTTCCTGCCCGGTCAAGCACGCTGACGCCACGGGGTGAAGCCATTTCCATGTCCTTCGGATTTGACCGGCTTGCTCCTCCTCCGCGTTGCGAAAGGCTTGAAAATGAACCACATTTCCTGCGCTTCCGCTCCCTGACGATAAGCAAGTCGCCTCAAACCATTTCGGCCCCATTTATGAGTCCATCACCTAGTTCTCGATCACGCTGAGAAGGTCCGGATTGCGCACGAGATTTCTCACGCCATGCGCGTACTCTTCGTTGAAGATGTTTCCGCTCAGCCAGTAGTCCACGGAAGCAATGGAGACTTTCGCAACCTTGGGCCTCACGCTCCATGTCACCTGGAAGGGAGACCCTTTTTCATTGTATCCCGGCCCCGTCGTTGACCCGGCATATTGCACCGGCGCACCGGTGTTGGCCGGAATGTTCGTCGCCTGATGGAAGCCGCCGACGACCTCCACTTTTGTCAGATCGACGAAATCGAGTGCCCGGTCATCGTTGACAAGGACAAAGACCTGGGCCTCAACGCGCAACTGCGGATTTTTGATGGCCTCGCTCAGGCAGGAGCCAAGTGTCGGTCCCGGCTCAACCTTGGCGGTTGTGAAGACAAAATGAACTTCAATCGTGTCGCCCGGTTCCAGGTCGCCGTGCTCACTCGCACCGACCTTGTAGTCCAGCGGTGCAAGTTCGGCGTCGGACAGAGTGCCGTTGTATTTGTACCCTGTCCCGTAGCCATGCCCGTCTCCATTGCCGGCATAGGTCGTGAACTCGCCGCCCCGGTGTTCCGCATTTTCGTGGAAGTGGATGTTGCACAGGTTCATGTAAGCTCTGGGCGGCGCGGAGACAAATATCCTCGGATTGGCTCCGTCCAGAACCTCGATATCGCGCGGAGACTGGGGACCGAAACCGGCACCGCCGGTGTTCTTGGCCAATGCCTGGTGCTGCTTGGAAATGACTTCATTGGGAGTTTTCGTGCCGCCGCTTTCAGAAGCTGCGGCAGCAGAGATGATGGCGCACGCGGAAAAAAGCGCTGCCACCGCGGCATGGGATAGTTTCATTAGGACACCTTTCAATGTCCCCCACACGAACTTAAGCATAAATGACAGTGACGGAATTTCCAATCGCCAAGTTGCGTTCCGCCGTAAAAAACGGAGCCCGCAGCTTGCTGAAACCGATAACGTCTTGCAACCCGCTCCGTCCTGACGTAAGAACGATCCCGTTAACCACCTGCTCACGCTTTTTCGTCAGGCTTGGTGGCTGAAACGCTGTAAAGACCGAAGGCCCTGTTGAGACCCATGATCGCGGCAAGCGACATCACCGGTTCTAGCGACGACGCGCTGAAAGAGCGCGGCGGCCTCATCCTACTTGGCGACCTCCTCCTTCTTAGATGCCCCTGAGCGTCGGCTGATCCGTGTTTTGAACGAGCGGAACGGACACTTAGGGGAGAGACTTCAAATCACCACCTTACGAATTCCGGATCGCGCCGCGTTCATACCCGACACAGTTCCTTAGAACCGCCGATCCAAGCCAGGGACGAAACGACATGACTGCCACCCAAGAGACGGACCATATCCGCATCTTCGACACAACCTTGCGCGACGGCGAGCAGTCGCCCGGCGCCTCCATGACACTGGAGGAAAAGCTGCAGATCGCCGAGATCCTCGACGACATGGGCGTGGACATTATCGAAGCCGGATTTCCGATCGCCTCCAACGGCGATTTCGAGGCCGTGAGCGAAATCGCCAAGCGCTCGAAAAACTCGGTGATCGCAGGTCTTGCGCGCGCCATCCACGCCGATATCGACCGATGCGGTGAAGCCGTCAAGCACGCTGGCAAGGGCCGCATCCACACGTTCGTGTCCACCTCTCCGATCCATCTGAAGTTCCAGATGAACAAGTCGCAGGACGAAGTGATGGACATCATCACGGACACCGTGACCCGGTCCCGCAATCTGATCGATGACGTCGAGTGGTCCGCCATGGATGCCACCCGCACACCGATCGATTACCTGTGCCGCTGCGTGGAAGCTGCGATCAAGTGCGGCGCGACCACGATCAACCTGCCCGATACGGTCGGTTACGCAACGCCTGAAGAATACAAGGCCATGTTCACCGAAATCCGTGAGCGCGTGCCGAACAGCGATCAGGCCGTCTTCTCCGTTCACTGCCACGATGATCTGGGCCTCGCGGTTGCCAACTCGCTGGCCGGTGTCGCCGGCGGTGCGCGCCAGATCGAATGCACCATCAACGGTCTGGGCGAGCGTGCCGGCAATGCGGCCCTGGAAGAGATCGTCATGGCGATCCGAACGCGCGGAGACGTGCTGCAATACACGACCCAGATCGACCCGCAATTCATGGTGCGCGCGTCGAAGATGGTCGCCGGGGCGTCGGGCTTCGCCGTCCAGTACAACAAGGCGATCGTCGGCAAGAACGCCTTTGCCCACGAGAGCGGTATTCACCAGGACGGCATGCTGAAGAATGCCGAAACCTACGAGATCATGCGCCCGGAAGATGTCGGCGTCAAAGCGACCTCGCTGGTCATGGGCAAGCATTCCGGCCGCCACGCCTTCCGCGACAAACTGCGCGAACTGGGCTTCGAACTGGGCGACAACGCCTTGCAGGACGCATTCCGCCGTTTCAAGGATCTCGCCGACCGCAAGAAACATGTCTATGACGAGGACATCGAAGCGCTGGTCGAAGATGAAATCAACATCCTGGGCGAAAGCACCAAGGTTATTGCCCTGACCGTGATTGCCGGCACCGGCGGTCCGCAGAAGGCGATCCTGACCATGGATGTCAATGGCCAGCACATCACCAAGGAAGCCACCGGCGACGGTCCCGTGGACGCCACATTCAATGCGATCAAGGCGATCGTGCCGCACGAGGCGACCCTGTCCCTCTACCAGGTGCATGCGGTGACGGAAGGAACGGACGCACAGGCGGAAGTCTCCGTGCGGCTGGAAGCCGAAGGCCGGATCGCAACCGGCAAGGGCGCGGACACCGACACGCTCGTCGCCTCGGCCCGTGCCTATGTATCTGCCATGAACAAGCTGGCCCTGCGCCAGCAGACCGGCAACCCCGGAGCCCTGCAGGCCGTCTGAGGCTTTGCCACAACCTCTTCTTCTCCGAAAGTTCCTTCGCCCCGGCCCACAAGCCGGGGCGTTTTTTGTACGTCAACGCCGCGGATCAGGCGCGGAACCGCAGTCTTCTCCATCAGGCCACGTCGCTGCTCTCGATCCGGTAAAACGCGCATGGCACGTCGTGTTTGTCCCTGTCGAACCAGTGCCTGAAACCGGTCTTTTTCATCACGTGTTGCGACGCCTGGTGATCTGCGTGTGCATAAGCGATCAGAAACCCATTGTCCGTGGTTTCAAAAAACCAGCGGGTCAGTGCTCCTGCGATCTCCGAGGCATAGCCGTTGCCCCAGGCGGAGCGTTTCAGGCTGTAGGCAAGTTCATAGCCGTCCGGATCGCTCATCCAGTCTATGCCGGCACGCCCGATATAATCACCGTCATGCGTGGTCAGCTTGCGTCGGCCAAATCCTGAACCGTCATCCCGTTCGATAAATTCAAACAGTCTGGTCTTCACCTCGTCGGTGGTCATCGGCCGCGGGCCGGGTGAATGGTAGCGGTTCACTTCCGGATCGGAATGTTGCTCCAACAGAAACGGCAGGTCCGCTTCCACGAAGGGCTCGAGCCGGAGACGTTCCGTTTCAAGAATAATGTCTGACAAGGCAGTCGATCCTGGACATGCGACCGCGCCGAGGGGTCAGGTTCTGAAAGAGGCATACTGGACGGAGGTCCGCAGGCTTTTCAACCCGTCACGCGCTCATGAGGTAGGATTGCATCGATGGACTGAAGAGCTGGAAGACATCGGCCTGCATGCCTTCGATCTTCTTGCTTTCGCGATGATTGAAGCCGACGTCCTGCACCACTTCGCGCATGCTCCTGTTGTCGGTGCGAACCACCGCCACGAGATGCGAAAAATAGGTATTCTCGAAAAACCAGCCGGTCAACGCGGCACACAGGCGCGTTGCCAAGGTGCCGTCCTTGTCGAGAATCTCGTTGGAAAGACAATAACTCAGGCTGATCTCAGATGTTTCGCTGACCGGCGTGAAGCCGGCCCACCCGAGGAAACGCCCGTCCTCCGCAACGGCTTTCCACTTGGCAAAGCCAAGTTCGGCCTGGTTCTGAAGGGCGGAACGGACAAGCTCGGCGGCATCAGCGGAAATGGAACCGGTCGAGAATTCCGTATATCGATTTCCAAAAAGGTCGGACTGGAGGTTGATGACAAGATTAATATCGGACGGGGAGAAGGGAACAAGCCGCACTGAGCCGCATTCGAGAATAATCGTCTGCACCGTGGTCCTCCTCTGAGATCAGATCTTTTCAGGTGGCTTCCTGACAAGGCCGGGAAACTTCCGAAAGCGAACGTCGGACGCCTAACCCTGAATTGTGCCAACTCGAAGGCATACAAAAGTATAAGGTCAAAAAAGGCAAAAATATATGCGTATTACCAACAGGTTACCTTAAAACACCATGTTGCAGCGCACCGCCTTTAAGTTGACTAGGTTAAATTATATCTGCGCGACGATCTCATCTGCTCCGATTCCCTCCGATGGATCAATCCGTTGCCAGTCCGTCATCTGGTTGCGGAACCAGGTTTCCTGACGCTTGGCATATTGCCGCGTCGCAACAGTGAGCCTGTGGACGGTTTCTTCATAACCTGTCTCACCGGACAGAAAATCGCGAATCTCGGCAACGCCAATCGCCCGCATGGCAGGCAATTGCGGAGGCAATTCTTTCTCCAGCAGCGCCCTGACTTCGCCGATTCCCTCATCGCTGAGCATGAGGCGGGTCCGCTGTTCGATCCGTGCATGCAGCCAGGGACGCGGCGGCGCCAGCACGATCCGGACGCAATCGTTCCCGGACAGAAACGGGGCTGTTTGCGCAGAGGCCTGCCAGACGCTCAGCGGTTTTCCGGTCGCGACAATGACTTCAAGCGCCCTGGAAAGGCGTTGCGGGTCGTTGAGCGTCACTGCTGCCTCTCCATCCCCTTCCCTCGCCAGAGCGGCACGCAGTCCCTCCACACCCTCGCGGTCGCACAGGTCGCGGGCGGCTTGACGCACATCATCAGGAATGTCCGGCATGTCGGCAAAACCCTCGGTCAGTCCCTTGAAGTAGAGCCCGGTTCCGCCGACGACGACGGGCAACTTGCCGTCGGTGCGCAATCCGGCAATCTCCGCGGAAGCGCGCCGCAGCCAGGCGCCGGTCGAAAAAGCGGTGGACGCCGGCAAGATCCCGTAGAGCCGATGCGGCACCAGCTTTTCTTCTTCCGCGCTCGGGCGGGCACTGACAATCCTCAGGTCCTGGTAAAGTTGCATGGAATCCGCGTTCACAATCACGCCGTCGCAGCTTGCCGCGACATTGAGCGCGAAAGCAGACTTGCCGCTGGCGGTCGGTCCCGCTATCAGGATGACACGGCCGTTGCCAGGCTGTGTGCTCTTGCGTTCCAGGGATGCGTCCATGTCTTTTGTTGCCACTTTGGTGTCCACTCCGACGGCCCCGGCTGTCGATCAGGATCTTGTCCGCCGGGTCTCGGAAGCCCTGGGTGACAAGACCCTCGCGACGATCCTGAGCCCCGGTGTTGCAGCCGACCTGAGCTTTGAGAACCCCGGTGAAACCGCGGTTGATGTAACGGCGCGGATTCGCAATGTCGTCGGCCCGGCGCCGGTCGACGTCTTTGTGCAGCCTGAAGAGGATCGCCGCAAGCGCCTTTTGATCGCCGACATGGATTCCACCATGATCCGTCAGGAGTGCATTGACGAACTGGCGGCCGAGCTCGGACTGAAAGAGAAGATTTCCGGCATCACCGAGCGTGCCATGCGCGGTGAGATAGAATTTGAACCTGCCCTGCGTGAAAGGGTTGCCCTGCTCGCCGGCCTCCCCGTCTCCGCGATCGATACCGTGCTCAGCAACAGGATCGTGCTGATGCCGGGTGGCCGGACACTTGTTCAGACGATGAAGGCGAATAACGCCTATTGCGCGCTCGTTTCAGGCGGCTTCACGCATTTTACAAAGTCCGTCTCCGCCATGATCGGGTTCGACGAGAACCAGGCAAACACCCTGTTGGAGCAAGACGGCAAGCTGACCGGCAAGGTCGCGGAACCCATTCTCGGGCGCGACGCCAAGCGCGAGCGGCTGGAAGAACTGGTTGCCGAAAAGGCGATCGAATTCAACGAGACACTGGCGGTCGGTGACGGTGCAAACGACCTTGCCATGATCGAGCGCGCCGGTGCCGGCGTTGCCTACCGCGCAAAGCCAGCCGTTGCCGAAGCTGCCGATTTTCGCGTTGACCACGGCGATCTGACCGCCCTTCTCTATCTTCAGGGCTATTCGGAAAAGGACTTCGTCCTGAGCTGAACGGGGCGGCGACAGCCGCCTGAGCGGCGGCAAGTGCACGAAACAAAAGGGCGCCGCAATGGGCGCCCTTTCAATTTTCCAAGTGCTGTGCCGGATCTATTCGTCTTCGATCCGGACCGGAACGAAACGGACGTCACCCGTCGGATTTGACAGAAGCAGCAGCGCAGAACGCCGTCCGTCATCTTTGAGCTTGTCGATTTCGGACGCCACGTCGGCCGGCGTTTCCACCGGTTCCTGGGCGACTTCCTTGATCACATCACCGGCTGTGATGCGCTTTTCGGCGGCGGACGTGTCCGGCAGGACTTCGGTCACGACAACACCGCTCACATCGGCGTCGATGGAAAACTGCTCGCGCAATTCATCGTCCAGCTCGGCCAGCATCATTCCCAGAACCTCGCTTTTCGCAACGGGTTCCTCGGCCGGTTCTTCCTCTTCGGTGACGCTTGCCGGCGTCGGTGTGCTTTCTTCAAGACGCTCCAGGATCACGTTGATCGTGACTTCCTCGCCCTTCCGCAACACAACAACCTCGACTTCCTTGCCGATCGCGGTTTCGGCCACCATGCGCGGCAGTTCGCGCATTTCCTCAACCTCGTTGCCATCGAACTTGATGATGACGTCACCGGCCTCGATCTTCGCCTTGGCGGCGGGGCCGTCCTCGGTTACGCCGGCCACAAGCGCACCCATCGCCTCGTTCATGGCAAGGCTTTCGGCGATCTCGTCTGTGACTTCCTGAATGCGGACACCCAGCCAGCCACGCCGGGTTTCACCGAATTCACGCAGCTGGTCGATAACACGCATGGCGGTTTTTGCCGGAATGGCAAAGCCGATGCCGATGGAGCCGCCTGAAGGCGAAATAATCGCCGTGTTGATGCCAATCACGTTGCCCTGCATATCGAACAGCGGCCCGCCCGAGTTACCTCGGTTGATGGAGGCATCCGTCTGGATGAAGTTGTCGTAGGGGCCGGAATTGATATCCCTGTTCCGTGCGGAAACGATCCCGACGGTCACGGTGCCGCCAAGGCCGAACGGGTTACCGATCGCCATCACCCAGTCGCCAACGCGGATCGTCTCGGAATCTCCGAAATCAACCGCTTTCAGCGGTGTCTCCGGTTCGACTTTGAGAACGGCCAGGTCGGTTTTCTCGTCCGTACCGATAATCTCGGCCCTGAGCGCGGTGCCGTCATTGAAATTGGCGGTAATCTCGTCGGCGCCTTCAATCACGTGATTGTTGGTGATGATGATGCCTTCGGTCCCGTCGATAACGAAACCGGACCCGAGCGACTGCACGCGGCGCGGAGCCTGTTCGTTATCCCGGTTCTGCCGATTGAAGAATTCCTCGAAAAACTCCTGGAACGGAGATCCGTCCGGAACCTGGGGCATCGGTACCGACCTGCGACCCTGGACGGTCTGTGCGGTTGAGATGTTGACGACGGCGTCCGCCAGATTTTCCGCCAGGTCCGCGACAGAAACCGGTCCCTGCGCCTGCGCGGTCTGTACGGGTTGAAACGCAACCATTCCGCCAAGCACGAGACCCGCCGCGGCATACGCGATCCGGGACATGCGACGGCGAACAAAAATTGGAGCCATAGGGCTTTCTCCTCATCCCTTCCGGTACAGCTGTCTGACCTTGAAGACAGCCGGTAACTTCAAACGACTTGTAGTCAGAATATAGAACGGGCGGGAGATTTTTGCCCCTCCCGCCCGGAAACTTTTCGTTATCCGCGTATGATCCACACAAATATGAGCCCCACAACGGCCACAACGATGCCTGCAACGCGTAGGGTCTGATCCGATGTTTCGAGCGCACTTCGCATCATGGACTTCATGCCGCCGGGCATGAGCGCATAAAGGACGCCTTCGATGACCAGAACCAGACCAAGCGCGGTTACAAAGTCATTCATTGCGCGGCAAGAGAGGGCGACCGTGTCGAGATCCCTGTCCCGCCGTCGTCACCGCCACCGGCCGGCGCGTTCACGCCCGTCGGGTCCTTGAAGAATCGGAAGAAGCTGGAGTCGGGAGACAGCACGAGGCTGGTGTCGCCCGATTGCAGACCGGATTCGTAGGCTTGCATGGACCGGTAGAAGGCAAAGAACTCCGGATCGGCACCAAAGGCTTCCGCGAAGATCCGGTTCCGTTCCGCATCACCGTCACCGCGGATGATTTCAGCATCCCGGTTTGCTTCCGCCTCAATAACCGTCGCATCACGGTCGGCGCGGGACCTGATCCGGCGGGACTGCTCTTCACCCTGCGCGCGGATTTCGGTCGCTTCACGCTGACGTTCCGTCTGCATGCGCGCATAAATCGCCTGTGAGTTGGCATCGGGAAGGTCCGCGCGGCGGATCTTCACGTCGATTACCTCGATCCCCAGTTCCTCGGCATTGGCACTGACGTCACGGCGGATGTTGTCCATCACGCCGGAACGGTCGTCGCGCACCAGTGCCACGAAGCTGGTCCGGCCAACTTCCGAACGCAGCGAGGACTGCAGCAGTGTCGACAGACGCCGGTTGGCCGTCAGTACGTTCTGAACACGCTGGTAGAACAGGACAGGGTCGGAGATCCGGTAGCGCGCGAACGCATCCACGATCAACCGCTTCTTGTCCGAGGAAATCGGCTCAAGCGGCGGCATGTTCAGGTTCAGGATACGCTTGTCCAGATAGACAACGTTCTGAACGAACGGGATCTTGAAATAAAGACCGGGCTCGGTCTTCGGAGCTTCCGTGATCTGACCGAAGCGCAGGACCAGTGCCTGCTGGGTCGGATTGACCACATAGACCGACAGGTAACCGACAACGGCAACAACGGCGAGAACAATTACGAAAATACCGCTACGCATGATCAGTTACCTCCTGTCCGCGTGGCGGGCGCAGTGCCGCCTCTGTTCAACTCGTTCAGCGGCAGGAACGGCAAGACGCCGGAGCCTGATGTGTCGCTGTCGATGATGATCTTGTTGTTGGATCCGAGGACTTTTTCCAGGGTCTCAAGATAGAGACGCTCGCGCGTCACGTCGGGAGCCTTCTGGTATTCCTCGTAGATCTTGCTGAAACGCTGAGACTGACCGGTCGCTTCCGCGATGGTCTGGTCCTTGTAACCGTTTGCCTGTTCCAGAACGCGCGCGGCCTGACCGCGGGCTTCCGGAACGATCCTGTTGGCGTACGCTTCCGCCTCGTTGCGGATACGCTCCTGGTCGGCTCGGGCCGCCTGAACGTCACGGAACGCCTCGATAACCTGTGCCGGCGGGTCAACCCGCTGCATCTGCACTTCGGAGATCTCGACACCGGCGCGATAGGCGTCGAGCGTCGACTGCATCAGCGTGGCAACGTCATTCTGAATGGAGACGCGGTTCTCGGTCAGGATCGCGTCGATGTTCGAACTGCCGACGACTTCACGCATCGCGCTTTCCGCGACCGCTTTCACCGTGGCTGCCGGTTCCTGGATGTTGAACAGGTAGTCGGTGATCCCGTCGGTCGTGTTCTTGACACGCCAAAGCACCTTGAAGCCAACGTCAACGATGTTTTCATCGCCCGTCAGCATCAGGCTTTCCTCGGGAATGTCGCGTGCACGCACCGCTCCGGACGTGGAGAAGGTCTCGTCAACACCCACCGTGGTCTCACGCTGGAGTTCGACCGCCGGCTTGTAAACGTCGCCAATCGGGTAGGGAAGATTGTAGTTCAGACCCGGAGAGGTAATCCCGACAACGTCGCCGAGAACCAGCTCGACGCCGCGCTCGCCTTCATCAACGGTGTAGATGCCCGTCGCCAGCCAGCCGACTATGCCGATGCCGATCACAATCAGGACGCCCGCGAAACCGATGCCGCCACCGCCACCGCCCGGAAGAACGGTCTTCATGCGGTCCTGGGTCTTTTTCAGCAGTTCTTCGAGATCCGGCGGGTTGCCACCGCCGCCTCCGCCCCGGTTCGGGCCACCGCCCCAGGGTCCGTTGTTGTTACCGCCGCCGCCGCCGCCCCATGGGCCGCCATTGTTTCCGCCACCTTTCCAGGGGCCGCCGCCACCTGACTGATTGCTCCAAGGCATCAAGACTTCCTTCTTTGAACTCCGGCGTCTGCCGCCGGAAATGGGCTAGCACCCGTTCTGACTCACCGTTGGTTATAGGGAGGTTACCGGATGCTTTCAATGAGAAGCCCGGCATACTTTCCGCGTAAAACCCATGTGTTTTCCCGTGCCGCAGGTGGTGGGCAATTGTGGCGGTGTCAAGTCGCCGCCGCCGAAAGGTTTGGGCAAAGGGTTAATTGCCTGTCCCGCACCTGCGGGTCATGTCGACATGCGGAATGCCGTCTTCGAGATATTCCGCCGAAACGGTCACAAAGCCCAGGGACCGGTAGAAGCTCTCCAGATGGGCCTGCGCCGACAGATCGATGACGCCTTCAGGCAGGATTTCTTCCACCTTCTCGATCCCGGCAAGCATGAGTTTCCGGCCAAGGCCGGTCCCCCGCGCTGCCGGCGCGATGACCACTCGCCCGATGCGGGCCTTTCCCGCTTCCGCGTCTTCGGTAACGCGGACGGTCCCGACAAGCGCACCGGATGCTGCATCATTCACGAGCAGATGCAGGGCGTCTGGGTCCTTGCCGTCAATATCCTGATAAAGCGAGGTTTGCTCGATGACAAAGACGTCCTGCCGGAGTTTGAGAAGATCGTGCACATCGAGCGGCGACATCTGCTGCAGGCGGCACCACTTGGCGGTTTGGGATGCTTCGAAATCCATTCTGATACTCAGTTTGCACCGGATATGCGGCGATAAGTCACGAAGGTGAAGTCGGCGCTGTCCTTGTCCGTGCGCGCTCCAGCAACCCGTTTGACCACTTCCCAGACTTCCGGATCAATGAACGGGAAACGCGTGTCGCCATCCGGTGCCGCGTCGACTTCGGTGATTTCCAGACGGGTAGCCTCGCCAATCGCCTGCCCGTAGATCTGGCCGCCGCCGATGCAGAAGATCTCGCTGGCCTCCAGTTCTTTTGCAAGCTCTGCGGCCTTTTCAAGCGCCATCGGCCAGGATGTTGCCGTATCAACCCCCTCGGCAGCATAATCGGGATCTCGCGAGATCACCACGTGCGGACGACCGGGCAATGGCCGCCCGCCAAAAGACAGAAACGTCTTGCGCCCCATGATCACCGGCTTTCCGAGCGTGAGGCGTTTGAAATATTTCATGTCGGACGACAGCCGCCAGGGCATGTCATTGTCCGCGCCGATGACGCCGTTGCGGGCAACGGCGGCTATCAGAACAAGTTCCGGCAAGAGCGTCTCCGATGCCCGTTTCCTTTTCCGAGTGCGCCTCCTAGCATAAAATCGGGTGCGCGATGAGTTTTGGCGCACGCTTTTCCACGGGCCTGTCGGATTTCCCGATCCGTGCGCGTCCTCGGTAAGGAACACGGCAGGACAGGAAACTTTAAAATGTCAGACTTGATGGAAACCGTATTGATCGAGCGCACCAGGGCCCTGATCCCGGAAGCGAATGTCGAGCAGAAAAAAATGTTCGGTTCAACCTGCTTCATGGTGAACGGCAATATGCTCGTATGCGCCTCAAGACGCGGATTGATGGCGCGCGTCGGCAAGGAGCAGGAAGCCGAGGCCCTGGCCAGGCCTCATGCCGCCCCCTGCACGCCGGCCGGACGGCCGATGCCGGGCTTCATCAGGGTCGATCCGGAAGGCATTGAAAGCGACGAAGACCTCAAGATCTGGGTCGACATGGCGCGCACCTATGTCTGTGCCTTGCCCCCCAAGGCACCGAAATCGAAAAAGAAACCCGCCGGGAGGAGCGCCTGATGCCGTCACAAGGATTTTCAGCCGAAACATTTGCGTTTCTCGCAAGTCTGAAGGCCAACAACGCGAAGGAATGGTTCGACGCCCACAAACCGGACTACCAACGGTTCATCAAGAAGCCGGCCGATGCCCTGCGCGCCGATCTCGCCGGGCAGATATCCGGCCTGACAGGCCATGAGACCACCTCCAAACAATTCCGGATCAACCGGGATCTGAGATTTTCGAAGGACAAGACACCCTATAACGCACATATCCGGATGGCCTTCTGGCCGAAGGGCAAGGCATTTGAAGGCAGGGAAGCGCAGCCACCAAGCTTTTTTGTCTCTTTCGAACCCGGCCTCATCCGCCTCGGGACAGGCTGCATGACGTTTTCCAAGACGGCTCTGGGATCCTATCTCCACGCCCTGGAAAGCGGCAGCGGAGACAAAATCTCGGCACTCTTGTCCGATCTTGCGGGAAAAGGCTTCGAACGCTCCGCGCCGGATCTCGCCAAGGCGCCCCGCGGCTTTCCAAAAAACCACGAACACACCGATCTCGCCCGCCACAAGGGCCTGGCCGTCTGGACGTCGCTCGCGGACACCGGTTCGGTTATCGGTGAGACGGCGGCGTCGTTTCTCGTGGACACCTGGAAGCCCACGCTGGCCTTCTGGACATGGCTCGTGGATCTGTCCACGTCCGAGTGATCTGGAACAGCCACCAGGGTGTCGCCGTGATCTCGCCCGCGGCCCATCCTTCGAGACAGCGCCCCGCGCTTCCTCAGGATGAGGTTTGGGCCTGTGGCAAATGCAGAAGGTCTAGTTGAAACACAACTTCATCCTGAGGAAGGCCGCAGGCCTGTCTCGAAGGATGGGCCGCTTGCTCAGGGTATCTACTTCATCCTGCGAGCCGCCAGTTCGGGAAGCAATTCATATTCGCCCCGGATGAGAGCTTCCTTTTTCTCGCGGCGCCAACCCTTTATCTGACGTTCACAGGCAATTGCATCCGTAATCCGGTTGAAAACGCAGTTGAAAACCAAGGTAACGGGCCTGCGTCGGGCTGTGTACCCATCATGAACGCCCTGCTGGTGTTCACTGAACCGGCTTTCCAGATCTTTTTGCGTGATGCCCGTATAGTAGCTGCCGTCCGAACATCTGAGTATATAGACGATTGCCGCCATGCGCGCTCTATCCATAAGTGTTTTTTTCAAGAAACACTAGTTTGAATTGCGAAACTCAACAAGTGGCTTACCCTTCGAGACAGCGCTCCTGCGCTTCCTCAGGATGAGGACTGAGTGAGCTGCTGCTTCTGCGGCGTCAACACGCAAGAACCTCATCCTGAGGAGCCGCGTCAGCGGCGTCTCGAAGGATGGGCTGCACACTCGGCTGAACCGCGAACGTTCACCCAGGCGCTCGCCCTTCAGGCCTTCTGCAGGTTGGCGAGGATGATCTCGAGCCACACCCTGGTGGGCGGGACCCAGGCCATCCAGTTGTTGTAATTGCCGGAATAGATGACGGCGGCGACATCGGCTTTCGGGCAGACGAACAGCCGCTGCCCGCCATTCCCGAAGCCGCCAAACCACGGCAACGGCCCGCCGAGCGCTGCGTTTTGAGCCTTCCCGCAAAACCAGAAATAACCGTAGTCGACCCCTTCGCCGGTTGCGAGAACGGGTCGGAGCGACGCCCGGAGCCAGGCTTCGGGCACAATGCTGCGCCCGTCCCAGACGCCGTCATTGAGCACCAGACGGCCGATCTTCAGGAGATCGGGTGCCGTCAGCCGAACGCCGGAGGCGGACGAGTGGGTTCCGTCCTTTCCTGCGGACCACTTGAACATTGTGATGCCAAGCGGATCGAACAGCACCTCCCTGGCGAAATCTGGTAGCGTCTTGCCCGTGCCCGTTTCAATGATTCCGCCGACCAGGGCTGTGGCCCCGCCGCTATAGATCCAGCGTGTACCGGGCTCGGCAACGAGATCGCGCTCCAGAATGTAGCGGTAGCGATCCGGGGCGAGTTCCATCGCGATTTCGCTGTTTTCCGGGTCCGTATAGGGCTTTGTCTCATCCCACGCCATGCCAAGGCTCATTGTCAGCGCATGTTCGATCGTGCGTTCCATCCGCTTTGGATCGGCGGCGAGATCGGGATAATCGGCGAACAGAGCAAGGATCGGTGTGTCGATGCGCGGCACCAGCCCCTTCCCGAGTGCGATGCCATAGAGCAGGCTGACGATGCTCTTGGTGATCGAACGCAGGTCATGAAGCGTGCCAGGCCCGAATTCCACGTCCCCGATCGGCCTGCCCCAGTCCTCGTCGGGCCCTTTTCCGAAGCTTTCAAGAACGGTTTCGCCACCCCGTTCAGCCAATACGACATGCAGGTGCGGCAACAGGCCGGATTCGACACCGGCCTGTAGCTTGCGGCCGATCATCGGATCGAATCCACGATTTTCGGCGGCCAGTGCATGCGGCGACAGGGAGATTGCAGTGTCGGGAGAAGTCATGAGCCGTGTCCTGATCGGAAGAGGTCGGTGAGCACAACTGCAAGTGTACACAAGAATGCGCCCAATTGGACGTCCAAACTCCAATCCGTGTTCCGGACTTGACCTTCCAGCCGCTGGAAACATCATAAGTCTGCCTGGAACGTTTTTGTTCGAATTCACTGGAGATGGATTTGGATCGCAGGTCATTTTTGAAAGTGGCACTTGCCGGATGTGCAACGGCCACCATTCCAAAACTGTCACTCGCCAGAAGTTCAGACGGTTTCATGGAACTGCGAGCTGCCAAAGGCGAGGCAAGGCTCTACGGCGAAAAGGGCGGGTCCTCTCCCCTGTGGCTGTACAATGACCGCCTGCCCGGCCCCGAAATCCGGGTAAAACAGGGCGAAAGGGTCAGGGTCCGCTTCATCAACGAACTTGACGAACCGACCTCGGTCCACTGGCACGGTATCCGTATCGACAATGCAATGGACGGGGTTGCGGGCATCACCCAGCCGGCAGTCCAGCCCGGTGAAAGCTTTGATTATGACTTTGTCGTACCCGACGCTGGAACCTACTGGTACCACGCCCACAACATGAGCTGGAACCAGGTTCCACGCGGCCTCTCGGGACCACTGATCGTCGAAGATCGCGACGATGCCTTTTCACCGGATACAGACATCAATCTGGTTTTGAGCGACTGGCGCCTGGACGAGAACGGCGTTCTCGACACGGCGAGCTTCGGTGCGCGCCATGATTTCTCGCATGCAGGACGCCTCGGCAACTGGCTCACGGTCAATGGCACCTCCCTGCCGGACATTGCCTTGCAGAAGGACCGCTGGCACCGATTGCGCCTGATCAACGTCTCCGCCTCAAGGATCCTCGATCTCGCCCCGGAGCGCTTGGGCGCGAAGGTGATCGCGCTTGACGGCCAGACACTGAGCGAACCACGGGAGGTGCCGGGGATTGTACAGCTGGCCCCGGCACAGCGCATGGATCTTGCCCTGAGGCCAACGGAAACTGGCACATTTCCTCTCGAAATGATGACCGGGCAGCCCTTCGCATTCGCCAATTTCCAGGTGACGGATGCTGGTGGCCGGGATGGACCTCTTCGGCTTCCCGCGATCAACAGCTTGCCGGAACCGGACCTTGGCGACGCCCTCGAACTTCCCCTTGAGATGCAGGGCGGCGCCATGGGCGGAATGCGTGCGCTGATGCAGGACCGGACGGAAGACGAGGTCCGCAAGATGATCCGGGACGGCCAGTTCTGGACCTTCAACGGGGTTGCGGGCATGCACGGAGAGCCGATGTTCAATGCGAGACGCGGCGAGACAATCGTGCTGGAAAGCCGCAACGACACCGGCTTCGCCCACGCAATGCACATCCACGGACATCATTTCCGCGTTCTGGAACGCAACGGAGAGCCACTGGAACATCAGGACTGGCGCGACACGTTCACAACACAGCCGCAGGAGACGGTCAGGATCGCCTTCGTCGCCGACAATCCCGGCAAGTGGCTGATCCACTGCCACATGCTCGGCCACGCCGCCTCGGGCATGATGACGTGGTTCGAGGTGGTGTGAGCCGGCGCAAATTGCGCCCTCAGGCCCACACAGTCAGCATTTGTGATGCGGATGCGCGTGCGCAAAACACCCGGTGATCGCCCTTGCCACACCTGACCCGCTGCGATCCGGCTTCCGCGAAATGGGTCCCATAAGGCGAGCCTGCGTAAACGGACTTGACATTCCTGTCGAAGCGCAGCGGACTGCCATGCGCAAAAGCCTCATCCTGAGGAAGCGCGGCAGTGATGTGTCGAAGGATAGGCCACATGGGTCGAAGCGAAAGTCCCCTCTCCCGCTGGAAGAGGGCTAGGGTGAGGGATCAGACGTTTGCACATCTCAACGAGGTTTGTCCCCTCTCCCGGCGCAGTCGCGCCGACCTCTCCCGATGGGAGAGGTGACCAACGCCCGGTGGCAAATTGGCCCATACAACCTCGATCAACCGGTCAAAAGAACCATCGAAAGCGGATTGCCAGGCGCAAAAGCCTCATCCTGAGGAAGCGCGGGAGCGCTGTCTCGAAGGATGTGCGGCTGGTACAGAGCCAGGTGGCCCATCCTTCGAGACGGACCTGACGGTCCTCCTCAGGATGAGGGTGTAAAACGGTTACCGCATGGTCCAGATTTCGTCACCCGGACGTGGCGGGGTTTAGATCAGCGTGCCGATAGAGAGCCGTTGCGCAATAGACGAAGTGAAAGTCCCCTCTCCCGCTGGGAGAGGCAGTCGGTGGACGGTGGCCGACTGGCTAGTTCGGCCCCAGACAATCAAACCGCGATCGGTGCTGCGATATGCGGGTGCGGGTCGTAGCCGACCAGCTCGAAATCCTCGAACCTGAACGAAAACAGATCCTTGACGTCCGGATTGATCTTCATCTCCGGCAGCGGGCGCGGTGCGCGGGTGAGTTGTTCGCGCGCCTGATCGAAATGGTTGGAATAAAGATGCGCATCGCCGAGCGTGTGCACGAAGTCGCCCGGCTTCAGGCCGGTCACCTGCGCCACCATCATGTTCAGAAGCGCATAGGAGGCGATGTTGAAGGGAACGCCGAGGAACACGTCGGCGGAGCGCTGGTAGAGCTGGCAGGAGAGTTTGCCGTCCGCGACATAGAACTGGAACAGCGAGTGGCACGGCGGCAGCGCCATCTCGTCGACCAGCGCTGGATTCCAGGCCGACACGATCAGCCGCCGGCTCTCCGGGCTGGTGCGGATCATTTCAAGCAGCTTCTCGATCTGGTCGATGGAGCGGCCGTCCGGTGCCGGCCAGGACCGCCACTGGTAGCCGTAAACGGGGCCGAGTTCACCGTTTTCATCTGCCCAGTCGTCCCAGATCTTGACGCCGTTCTCGTTTAGATAGCGAATATTGGTATCACCGGCCAGGAACCAGAGCAGTTCGTGAATGATCGACCTGAGATGCAGTTTCTTGGTCGTGACCACGGGAAACCCCTCGGCCAGATCGAACCGCATCTGATACCCGAAGACCGACCGTGTGCCTGTACCCGTGCGATCACCGCGATCAACGCCCTCTTCCAGGATCTTTGTCAGGAGGTCGAGATATTGCTGCACGGCAATGCCTTTCGGACGCGGATGTGAGTGGATAGGGCTAACTTCGCAGATTCTCGCAAAAACACATCCCCTGCCCGGCACTTTCCCCAGATCGCAAGGCCGAGGCTGTGGACGATCCGCCTCCGAAGAAGCCGGCGAAACAGGCCTTAAGGTGCAAAAGCACTTTCAATTCAGGGCTGAAACACCTATATCAGGCGTGCTGGTTCGCCAGCTATGGCAATAAACTGTCAGTGCAATAAACCTATCGGACCCGGGGGCGGTACCCGGCGCCTCCACCCAAGCCCACGAGGCATTCCACCGGATGTGACGTGGGTTTCGGCGGGGGCGAAATAGGATCGACGAGGGCGTAAAGACTGTGCTTTTGCTCGGCATTGTACCACCGTTATCGGGCTGTTTTAATAGTTGCAAACGACAACTATGCTATGGACAACGCTGTCGCTGCGTAATGCAGTGCCAGTCGTCCTTTAAAGCCCTGCTGGGTTAGCACCGGCAGGCGGGGTTCGAAGGCACCTGGCAACAGAAGCCTTCACTTTCCCAACCTCTGAGATGCCCATAACGAGGGCCGAAAACACGGCTTTGTGCATGCATTGACTGCGCCTTCTCAGGAAAGACGCATTATTCTGGTATCACTTGGAGAATTGGCTTTTCTTTTTGCCGCCGGACCGTCAATGTGGCCTATACGGCACCAAATCAAAGCAAGATTCGACGAGAACTGATGTCTGAAGACCTTCTGCGATACGATATTTTGATCCAGGACGCGCTCAGGGGCGCGGTCAAGAAGATCCTGGCCGAGGTCGGGCGCACCGGTTTGCCGGGCGAGCATCATTTCTATATCGCCTTCGACACGAATGCGCCGGGCGTTCGCATCTCGCAGAGACTGAAGGAACGCTACCCGCAGGAAATGACCATCGTGCTGCAACACCAGTTCTGGGATCTGGCGATCGGCGAGCATGCATTTGAAGTGGGTCTTTCATTCGGCGGCGTCCCGGAAAAGCTTCTGGTCCCGTTTTCGGCTATCAAGGGTTTCTTCGATCCGTCCGTCCAGTTCGCCCTGGAATTCGATCCCGGCAAGACCGCCGAGGAATTGCCGGAAGAGCTGCTCGAAGCAGTCGAGGAACTTGCCAAGGCCGAACAGGAGCAGTCGGAAAATTCGACCGACGCACCCGGCGACACGAAGGAGGCCGATGCCTCGCCGCCGGACAAGGACGATGCCGAGAAGGCACCCGGTGGCGACGGCGGTGGCGAAGTCGTTTCCCTGGACGCTTTCCGGAAGAAGACCTGACCAGCGGAGACACCAATGAGCGCGGAAATCGTCAATCTGCGCCAGGCGCGCAAGCGAAAGCAGCGCACTGACAGCGAAAAGCAGGCGGAAGACAACCGCCGCAAATTCGGCCGGACCAAGGCCGAGCGGGAGGCTGCCCGCAGACGCCGCGATGAACTGGAAAAGAAGGTCGAGGGGCATCGGTTGTCCCCTTCCGACGACGACACAGCCTGATCCTCATGCCATTGGTCAAACGATCCCTGTCCCTTCACGGCCACCGAACGAGCCTTGCTCTGGAGCCCGAATTCTGGGACGTGGTCGACACCCACGTAAAATCAGAGAAACGCTCGCTCGCCAGCCTGATCGCCGAAATTGACGACAGCCGCGATCCGGACGACCCGCTGTCCTCGGCAGTTCGGGTATGGGCGCTAAAACAGCTCCGCTCTGCCTAAATTTCGCTCCGACTTCCGCATACCCTCCATAGACATACTTTTTCTGAACACTTCATGCGTGTATTCCGGAGACAATGATGCGGGACCAGACCTCATTGAAACTTAATCGAAATTTCAAGCCATTGTGGCTCGGTATATGGATACTGTGTGCGTTTGCGACGCCAATGACACCGGTAGCCGCTCAAGAATTCAACGCGCTTCGCGACAAGTGGACCGTTCACTTTGACGATCGCATGAAGGAAACGGCATTTCTCGACAACCTTGTTGTGATGATGCACAAAATCGACCGTGACGATGATGGCGTCAGCCAGAGCGAAATAGACTTCTTCAGGGCCCGGCTCTTGGCGGATAAGCGCGCGAACACTGTTTCAGGTTACCTGAAGTATGACCTGAACGGCGACTTCGTCATCAACCGCGAGGAGATCGCAACTGTTTCCACCGCGCGCATTGCAAAAAGAAATAGAAAACGCATTCGAAACAGCGCCCGCATAGAGTCGAAAGTCCAGGGAATACTTCAGTTGGACCCAAACCAGGACGGAGAAATCACGCTCCAGGAAATAGCGGCGATCAGCACCAGATCCGTGCCGGACGGGAAAAACAGGCAACACGAAGCACTCCTGATTCTGGAAGACCTGCTCGAGCTTGATCCGGACAAAAACGGAGCCCTGTCGGCATATGAGGCCGCGGGTCTGTTGCGGGCAGTCCTCAAAGACGGCACAGGCCCTCGGGTTCAAACGCAAAATCAGGGAGAGCAGAACGTCTGTGAAGCTCCTGTTGCATCCGCTGAAGCGGAGGTTCACCTCGTTGGCGCGTCCAAAGGCAGCGGCGTGTCATCGGTCTCGGTTTCCGGGCAGGACCGGCTAACCTCAGTTGCAAAGATCAACATCGAAGCCGGTGAGACACCGCTTTACCTGATACTTACGTCTGGAAGTCCGATCATTTGGCAGCTGGCCGGCGCGGTAAACCGTCTGGAAAACGTCGTTCTGTCCGGACCGGAAAACGACGAGGGAAAAATCATGGCTGGAGCAACCGGCCTTTCAGACGCAAAAACGACCTTTGTGTCGTCTTCCAAGTGCATTTATCAAGTGACCAAAAGAGAAAGCGTAAGCAACATCAGGGCCTGGGTCCAATCGACAGACCTTGTCGGGGCTGCGACCGTTGAAATACACGGACATGGTTCGGTCCATGAACTCGCGCTTCCATCAGGCAAATATCTGGATCAGCCGTCAAAGGCTGCCGCGTACGGTAAAAATCTGTCATACGTCACGTCTTCTGTGGGTGGTTCCGACAGCTCAGGCCACAGTCCCGCCATCCGGCAGTTGATGGCTGGTCCGGTTAACCGGGAGTTGAAGCAGGTTCTCCAGAGATTCAATCCGGGGGGCGTCGTCAACGTGGCAAAGGAAGCGGTGTCGAGCGATGTTGAGGCCCGGTACTACGAGTTATTGCCCAAAGAGGCCGGACTGGCTCAGCTTGTTGCTGCAGGAAAACTCGAACCGGTCAGATTCGGCCATAGGGATGTCTACCGGATCTTGGACGCCATTCGCGTACCTTCAGGCCTAGCCGGTTCGCAAGGCGTCAGTTTCATCCTCCCGGAAGGGGTGGCGCAGCCGTCCGGAAGTCTTGGACACTCATTGATCATTACGGAAGAAAACGGTGAGATAGATGAAGCCGACTTGTTCCCGCCAAGGGGGAACCTGCGTTACTGAGCACCCGGCAGCACGAGAGGTGCACCCACATCCTGTGTGATCAGGTCTTCGATCGAAATCGGCGGGTCGAGCGGCGGCAGATCGCTACCGGGTTTTGACGGTGGCGCTGAACTGGGCACGGACTGGGTTGTCGGCGGACCGTCATCCCCAATAACTGCCCGGATGCGCTCCGCGAACGCACCGTCTTCGCCGTCCTGCTGCAAAATACTCTGCTGTCTCGGCACAGGAGCCGGCTCGCTCGGCTGGGCAGCTTCTTCTTCGATCCGCTGTTCCGATTGCTCTTCAAGCGCCCGCGCCTCTTCCTCGAGCCGCAGGCGTTCCAGTTCTTCTGCAGCAAGCGCGGCTGCCTCGGCCTCGCGCACGCGCCTGTCCCGCGCCTGTCTCTGGCGTTTCAGCTCACGCACCAGCCGGTCCCTTTCCAGGATCTCCGCCTGCAGCTTTTCAACGCGCTCAACCTCCTGTTCAAACGCACGCAGCGTGAGATAGGCGGTAAACGGTGCAATATCGACCCGGCGCGCAGGCGCATCGACAGGTCCTTCAAACAGCAGCCCGACCTGGGGTTCTGCACCAGTGACTGCATCCTCTCCCGGATCGATCTTCAACGAGAAGTCGGCATCAAGATCATAGGATCTGAGATCGACTTCGCCCGAACCGAAAATTTCCGCCCTTGCGGAATCGACAACCACATTGCGCGCACTCAGCCGTCCCCCGACAAGCGTGAGCGTGCCGTCGACTCTGTCGAACGGCAGACTTCCGGCGCTCATGTGGTTGACGAAAACGTCCCGGATCCGGTCATCCTGGAGTTCAAGCCCGGCATCGGCTGCGCGTGTGACGAGTGGAAAGGCCTGTGGATTGAGACCGCGGAAATCGCCCGCCTCGAGTGCGAATGTGCCGCCGCCGTTCAGGCCCGCAACGATGGCGGAAATCGACCGCCCGGCCCCTTCGAATTCGAGGAACAGGTCCAGGGTTCCGGATGCGACAGCCCGGTTATCCGGTCGCCAGACAAGCTGGCGGACATCGGCACGGTCAAGTTTCACGCGGCCGGAGAACGCCGCCTCGGCGTCCGAACGCTGGACCGAAAGGCTCCCGGTCAGGCCGCCTCCCGCGAACGCGCCGTTCAGGCCGTCAAGGCGCATCAATGTCGGTGACAACCGCATCTCGGCGCGCGGGTTGGAGATTTCGGTCTCGTCATCGAGCAACAGCCGATCCGCTTCGAACTCAAGCGTCACATCGAGGCGGTCAAGAAGCGGTGCGCCGAATGGCACAGTCGGCCAGATGCTTGACCCGTCCCCGGCGGCAAACCATTGATCGGGACCAAGCACAAGCTCGGTCAGACCGCGAAGATCCGCCTGGTTCGACACAAGCCTGCCGCTAAAGCGCCGGTTGCGCTCGCCGGGTGCCGGTTCCAGGTCACCTTGAACAGCCCCTTCGAATGTTGTCTCGCCGATCCTGCCCGCCGCGTCCTTGATTTCAAGCTGGCTGCCACGTCCCTTCATGCCGAAGGAAATCTCGGCCGGCAATGTGCCGGTCATGACAGGCAGAACCCTGCCGGCCATCAGTGCGATCGGTGCCAGATCATCCGTCTTTGCGGAAACGGCAACGTCATACTCCGTGTCGGCATCCTTCACGATCACCAGATCGCCGTCCGCTGACAGCTCGGAAGTGCCTATCGTGGCGTCCAGCTGGACTGCAAGCCCGCTCGACGGCACCCCTGAGGCGATCGCGTAAAGCCGTCCGCCGTCGTTTTCGTTCAAGGGGATAATGTCAAAGCCCAGCTGCTGCAGGAGTTTGCCGCCGTCCGGTCCCTTGAGCCCCACGGAAAGCTGAAGATTGGCATCACGCCAGTCGTCCACACGCCCCTTCAGTCCGGCGCTGAAGGCGGCTTCCGCCCCTCCGGCATTGCCGTCGAGCGAGAGCGTCATGTCCGTCTCGCCGTTCCGCGCCGCGGCCTTGAGTTCACCCTGGAAGTTCGCAGGCACCAGGCTCCCGGCAGCCTTTGCCAAACGCTCCGTAAAGACGCTGTCCGGAAACACGCTTCCTGCCAGAGCAACGAGACCAGACAGATCCCGTGCCTCAAGTTCGCCTGCTACGGCACCCTCGGGCGCTGAGAAGAGGTTCTGGATTTCACCGGCAACGTCAAGACGCGCCCCCGCGAGATCCTCCGCAAAGAGCCGGTCAATCCGGACACCGCCATCGGCATAGTCGGCTTCAAGGGCCAATCCCTTGCCATCGACACCGCGCGCCACGACTTCCTTGGCACGCAGGCGAACCGATACGTTCAGCGCTGGCGTTTCGGCGGGTTCTCCCTCACCGCCCGCCTGCGGGCGCATCAGCGTTGCGATCTTTTCGATCGCATCCAGATCCAGCCGGTCCGCTTCCAGGTTAAGTGAAAACTCATCGGCACCGCTGCGCGGCTTGCGATAGGCGAGCCCGCCGCGAGCCTCAGACCCGGCCAGCGTCAGCCGCAGATTGTCGAGCGCTGCCCCTTCCGGGAGAAGGTTCAGTCTGCCCTCAAGGGTGATCGGCTCCATGGCCGAAGCGCTGCCCTCTTTCTGCCGCCACCATCCCAGAAAGGAGCCGGGCTGATCGGAACTGATGGACAAAGCCCCGCGATAGCTCATTGCGGGTTCCAGGCCGAGATCGCCCTGGGTCGCAACCAGTGTCCGCCCGGGCAAACGGCCGGCAAGACGCGCGACCCGCCATCCACCCAGCATCGTTTCCAGATCGAGGCGGACATTCTGAATGATACCGCCACCGGCAACGACCGCGGGCACATCGAGCGAAATCGTGCCGTCAATGGTTGGCAGGGGCACGGCACGAAGCGCGGACACGAGCTGCTCTCCCGCCGAATTGATCTCCACAGGTTGCTGCGGCCCACCCCCAAGCAGCCGGTCCAGGTCAACCTGCTTTGAGCGCGCCCGGATCTCGAACCGCTTGTCACCTGCGTAAACCAGATCGGCACTGCCGCTGACACTCAGACGCCGGTCTTCCGGTCCGTATCTGAATTCGAACTCAGGCACCGCCACTTCGGCGATATCAGCCGTGAAGCGGCCCTCGGAAGACCAGATCTTGCTCGTGTCGTCGTCAAGTACAATCGAGGCGATGTTGAAGTTGCCATCGAACGCAGGGGCCGCGTCGGACTGCTGCAACATCCCGTCGAAAGCAAAATTCACCGCCCAGTCAATCGGCGTCAGTTCACCCTTGATCCGGATACCGAGATCTTTTTGAGCGCGGCCCGTGGCAATGGAGAGGTTGTAGGGCGAGCCCTCAAGCGTCAGGCTGCCGGTTGCCTTGAAAGGCCCGGCAAGCGACCGGGCGCTGACCGCGAGATTGCCATCATCGATCCTGTGCGTCTCACCGGACCGCGCATCCACAATGGAAAGTGCACCATCTCGAATGGTGATTTTTTCAAACGCCACGTCTTCGGGCGGGAGATTGGCCAGGGCACCGTCGGATGTGCGGGCCGTCAGCCAGTCCAGCCTGCCGCTCTCATCGAGTGACAGCGCAAGATGGGGCCGATCCAGCTCCATGTCGATGACCCGGATTTCCCCCTTCAGGAGCGGCGGCAGCTCTATGCGGACATTGAATTGCGAAACAACGAGGAGGGGATCTTCGGCCTCGCCGACGCGTACATCGGAAAAGCTGAGGGACGGTGCAGGCAACAGGCGCAGATCCGCTTCCCCGAGCACGGTGACCTTGTGCCCGAGCGCGCGTTCCGCGTAGGTTTCGAATGTCGAGCGGTAAACAGTCCAGTCAATAAAAAACGGTCCCACCAGCGCTGCGACAAGCACCAGAATGACGGAAATTCCCAGCGTGATGTAAACGGAGTTCAGGCCTTGTCTCCTTGCTCACCAAAGTCTCCGGCCCCAACATGGGACACTTAGCGCATCTTTCCTCTTCCGCAAACAGCGTGCCGGAAAGTTGCAATGACCCCCTTACACATAAACCATCGCAGTTAAAACGAGCTTATTGAACTGATTCGATACAATATCATGACTGCGGCAGGATCTTGCCCGGATTCATCAAATTGTGCGGATCAAGCGCCTCCTTGATGGACTGCATGAGTTCAAGCGCGTCGCCGTGTTCGCGCTTCATGTATTTTTGCTTGCCCTGACCGACCCCGTGTTCGCCCGTGCAGGTGCCTTCCATGTCGAGCGCGCGGATCGCGAGCCTTTCTATGAACGCTTCGCATGTCTTCATTTCGTCCGGATTGTTCGGATCCACAAGCACCTGAACGTGGAAGTTTCCGTCTCCCACATGCCCCACGATCGGCGCGAGCAACCCCTCGGCCTCGATATCGTCAGCAGTCTGCGTGACACATTCGGCGAGCCTTGAGATTGGAACGCAGACATCCGTCGCCACGACTTGAGCATCCGGCCGGAGCCCGCGTCCTGCCCAATAGGCATCGTGCCGCGCCGACCAGAGCTTCGTCCTATCTTCCGCAACCGTTGCCCAGTTGAACGGGCCGCCCCCGAATTCATCCGCAATGGCGGAGAACGTTTCCGACTGTTCCTTGACGCCGGCCTCGGAGCCGTGAAACTCGAGAAAGAGCGTTGGCGTTTCGGCAAGATCCATCTTCGAATAAAGATTGCAGGCCCGAACCTGCATGCTGTCGAGCAACTCTATCCGCGCAACCGGCAAACCCATCTGGATCGTCATGATGACGGCCTGACAGGCCGACTGCACGTCGGGAAAAGGGCAAACCCCGCCGGAGATTGCTTCCGGTTGCCCGTGCAGGCGGACGGTCAGTTCGGTGATGATCCCGAGAGTTCCCTCGCTGCCCACGAAGAGCCGCGTCAGGTCATAACCGGCCGACGACTTTCGTGCGCGTCCTCCGGTCCGAATGATATTGCCGTCCGCCGTCACGACCGTGAGCCCGAGAACGGCATCCTTCATGGTTCCGTATCGAACCGCATTGGTGCCTGACGCCCGCGTTGCCGCCATGCCGCCAAGACTGGCATCGGCGCCCGGATCGATCGGGAAGAAAAGTCCGGTATCCCGGATATAGCTGTTCATCTGCCTTCGGGTGACACCGGCTTCGACCCGGCAGTCGAGATCATCGGAATTTACTTCCAGAACGTTGTTCATCCTGCTGAGATCAATAGATATTCCACCCTCAGGCGCATTTACATGACCTTCAAGCGATGTGCCCGTTCCAAACGGTATGATAGGGACATTGGCCTCAGCACAGATCTTGACCGTTTCGGCAACTTCCTGCGTTGTTTCAGCGAACACCACCGCATCCGGCGGCTGGTTCTCCAGCCAGGTTGTGGTATGACCGTGCTGCTCCCTGAGGGCCTGAGAGGTGGCGCAGCGGTCCGCGAACCGGGCTTTCAGTCTTTCGATCACGCCCGAAACACTTCCGCTCGGGTCGTCTGAATGCATTACATTTGCTTCGATCGCCATCGCTGACCGCCATCCTTCCTGCGGGCCGGATCTTGGCCCCTTGTCTCAGGTGTGAATATGTTAGCGGAAGACAAAAAGGTCAAAGCCAAATCCGGCTTTTGCCGCAGAGCGTTGGAACAGTTTCCAAAAGGAGAGCCGAATGACCGCACAATGGGGCAACGGGCTGGTAAGAAGTGACGTCATGACCGTGAAGGACGACTGGATCGACTATAACGGCCATCTCAACATGGCCTACTACAACGTTCTGTTCGATACAGCGGTAGATCAGGTTTTCGAACGGCTCGGCATGGGGCCGGAATATCTCAAGGAACGTGGCGCATCGTTTTTTACCGCCGAGGTTCATGTTTGCTACCTGCGCGAACTCAGCGCTGGGATGCCGGTCGTCGGTACCCTTCAGCTGCTCGATTTCGATTCAAAGCGCGCGCACTTCTTTCAGGAATTGCGCCACGCGGACGAAGACTGGCTCTCGGCGACATCGGAACAGATGAGCCTCCACGTGGATATGGTTGCCCGCAAGGTTGCCCCCTGGCCAGAGGACATTCGCACCAACCTGGCCGCGCTCTCAAGCGCGCAGGCCGCACTTGAAAGACCTGAAGCGGCCGGCAGACGCATCGAGATCCCGAAAAAGGCAGTCTAAGTACACTTTAGGGTGATTTTTGCCGATTGACGCTCAAGTAGACCTGTTCATTAACGCCGACTCGGGCAAAATGGCTGCCAACAGGCAATGTGATCGTTTTCCCGGCCCTACTTATGCGCAAGATATTTGAAACCGCGGGTCAGCTACCGGATATCCTTATCAGCTGGATAACGCCGAACGTGCGCCAGTTCAGAGCCAACAAGCTTCCGCTCGTCTGGCTGCTGGCAATTTTGGTTGGTGCTCTGGTGGCTCTTGCCGCGATTGCCTTCAGAACGGCGATCGGGCTCATACAGTGGCCCTGGCTGAGAACCACAACCGAATTCACGATACACGCTGCACTCCAGCAGCCCTGGTACTACATCCTTTTGGCTCCGGTCGCAGCCGGTCTGGTGGTTGGCTGGATCCTGCACAAATATCATCCCTATCAGCGTGCCGGCGGAGTGGCCGACGTCATCGAGGCGCGGGCCTATGGTGGACGTGGCCTGCCGCTCAAGGCCGGTCTGTGGTCCGCGCTCGTGACCGCCATTTCCCTTGGCGGGGGCGCTAGCGCCGGCCGTGAAGGCCCGGTTGTTCACCTGGGAGCGACCCTCGGTACGGCGGTGTGCCAGTTTTTCCAGCTGCCCGACTCCGCCCGCCGAATGCTGCTCGCCTGTGCTGTCGCCAGCGGCGTCTCCGCCTCGTTCAACGCGCCGATCGCGGGTGTCCTGTTCGCCCATGAAGTGGTGCTCGCCCACTATGCGGTTTCCGCCTTCGTTCCGATCGTGCTGGCGTCTGTCGTGGGAACGCTCCTCTCGCGGCTTTGGTTCGGCAACGTTGCCGCTTTCGAAATCCCGCAATACACGATCACGTCTTATCTCGAGATCCCTGCCTTTGCGCTCCTTGGCCTGACCTGCGCTGCTGTCGCCATCATCTTTCAGTTTGCGCTGATCGGGACGGACTGGACAGCCCGGAACATCACCATGCCGCTGTGGCTGCGGCCCGTGATCGGCGGCCTCGCAGTCGGTGCAATCGGCGTCTTTTATCCGGAAATTCTGGGCGTCGGATACGAGGCAACCGACCTGGCGCTGAAGCAGGAACTGACGATCAACACCATGCTCACGCTTCTGGTGGTCAAGACAGCTGCAACCGCGATTACGCTGGCATCGCGTTTCGGCGGCGGCATTTTCTCGCCGTCGCTCTATCTGGGGGCCATGACGGGGGGCGCATTCGGTCTGATAGCCGCATCGGTGTTTCCGGAAATAGCGTCCAGTCACGGCCTCTACGCCATTCTGGGGATGGGCGCGGTTGCGGCAGCCGTACTCGGCGCGCCGTTTTCAACGACGGTGATCGTGTTTGAACTGACGGGCGGTTATGCGCTTTCAATCGCGCTTCTGCTCGCCGTCTCAATTGCAACCGGACTGACACAGGCTGTTCACGGCAAGTCCTATTTTCACTGGCAACTCGGCATGCGCGGGTGTTTCGTCAATGAAGGTGCGCACCAGTTCCTGAGCGAAACGGTAAAGGTGCGCGACTTCATGGATCCGCCGCCGGAAACGGAAGAAGACCGGACGTTCAATCCGGGCGAAGACGGCCCCTATCTCCATGACACGGACACGCTGGAAAGCGCGCTGAAGAGCTTCGATTCCTGCGGCAAGGCGACCTTGCCGGTCGTCCGTCACGGCGATGCGACCGAGGTCGTAGGGCTGGCAAGACATGTCCGGGGCCTGCGATACTTCAACGCCGCACTCATCAAGGCGACCAAGGAAGAGCACCACTGAGACCAGGTTTCAGCAGTCGCAGGCCAGGGACCTGATGTGCTAGACCGCTTCCGTTGCCTTTTCCAGCCAGACCCGTTCCTTCGCACCGACAAGCGGACCGATTTCTTCGCGCACACGCGCATGGTAGCGGTTCAGCCAGTCGCGCTCGGCCTTGGTCAGGAGAGACGCATCGACCAGGCGAAGATCCATCGGCACCAGCGTGATCGTTTCAAATCCGAGCATCGGCCGTTCGCCTCCGGCAATGTCCCGGGCTTCGGTGACGATCTCAAGGTTCTCGATCCGGATGCCGTATTCACCCGCCGGATAGTAGCCCGGCTCGTTGGAAAGGATCATGCCCGGTTTCAAAGGCACCGTGCCGGTCTTTGCAATCCGCTGCGGTCCTTCATGGACACCGAGATAGGCCCCGACGCCATGTCCGGTGCCGTGATCGAAGTCGAGACCGGCCTTCCAGAGATCGATCCTGGCAAGCGTGTCAAGTTGCGCGCCGCTTGTTCCTTCCGGAAAACGCGCTGTGGAGATGGCGATGTGGCCCTTCAGAACCAGCGTGAAGTGCCTTTTCATTTCGTCCGAAACGTCACCGACCGCGAGTGTTCGGGTGATGTCGGTGGTTCCGTCCTCGTACTGGCCGCCTGAATCGATCAGGAACGGCTTGCCCACGGGCACTTTCAGATTGCTGGAGCGGCTGACCCGGTAGTGACAGATCGCACCGTTGGAGGCCGCCGCCGAAATCGTGTCGAAGGAAATGTCCTTCAAGACACCGGTTTCACGCCTGAAGCCTTCCAGTTTCTGGGCAACCTGGATCTCGTCGAGGCCGCCTTTCGGCGCTTCCTCGTCGAACCAGCAAAGAAAATTCACATAGGCGGCGGCATCCCGGAGATGTGCATTGCGCGCGCCCTGCAGTTCCGTCGCGTTTTTGACGGCTTTCGGCAAAAGTACCGGATCCTGTGCCTCGATCAGGCTGCCACCGGCCTCCGTGATCGCGTCGGCGATCCCGATGCCGGCAAGTGCCGGATCGATCATCACCTTCGCGCCGGGTTTTCCAAGATCGCTCAGGCCCGTCTTGAAAGTGGAAGGTTCCGCGAGATCGGTAAGCTCGGAAAGCGCGTCCCGCACGGAATTGGAGAGTTTCCGGCCGTCAATGAACAGCGATGGCTTGCCGGACGAAGGCACGGTCGCAAAGGACAGCGGCAGAGGCGTATGCTCGACGTCCGATCCGCGGATGTTGAACAACCACGCGATGGAGTCCGGCTGTGTCAGGACACAGGCATCGGCCTTCTTTTCCTTGAGAACGGCCTGGATTTCCGCAATCTTGTCGCCAGATGCCTTGCCGGCAAGTTCCAGCGGATAAAGCGACACCTGCCCGACGGGGGCGGCTGGCCGGTCTTCCCAGACCGCATCAACGGGATTTTCATTCAGGGTGACGAGTTCAGCGCCCGCCTCCTCGCAAACGGAGCGCAGACGGCGGACCTCACGCACCGTGTGCAGCATCGCATCGATACCGAGTTTCTGCCCGGGCAGCAGGTTTTCCTTCAACCAATCGGAAACCGGCTCATTGATGAGATGCTGGGCGGCGAAGACCTCAAGGTCAACCTGATCGCGCACCTGGATCGTGTAGCGTCCGTCGACAAAGATCGCCGCCTTATCCCCAAGGATCGCTGCAACACCCGCCGAACCGGTGAACCCGGTCAGCCATTGCAGGCGGCAATCATTGGGTGGCACATATTCGCCCTGATGCGCATCGGCACGCGGAATGAGAAAGCCGTCGAGACCGAGGCGGGCAAGTTCGGCCCTGAGAAGCGCTGCACGCGGCGCTCCGCAGGAGGGATCACTGAGATCATCGAAGGACTGGAACATGCCCGGCACGGTAGTGTGACCTCCACCGCGGATCAAGCCGGATATTTTTCGAAAAACGCGCCAGTTCAATTGGATGGGCATTGCCGTTTGCAGCGCAGCATTTGTTTTCGCATATGCGAAATATGCAAGCCTGTCATGCGTCTGGAGACCTACCTGAACGAACCTGCAGACTGCATATAGAGAGCAACAACGAATAAAGACGTTTCTCCCTAGGGAAGCTCTTGAACTTCAAATGGGAATTACCACGATGACTATCGCAACCACGACTTCGACCCGTACCGGCAGCAGCTTTGTCCGTCGCGCTTTCGACCGCATGGTCGAAGCCCGGTCCAGCCAGGCGCGCCGCTATGTCAACGGCTACCTCCTGTCCCTCGACGACGCAACGCTCGCTGCCCACGGCTACGACCGCAAGCAGCTGGAACGTGAAGGGTCCATGACCAACCCGTTCTAAGGGGCTCAGGCGCTAAGTTAAAGCACTGTGCACATGAAAAAGGGTCTGCCGGAGTTCCGGCAGACCCTTTTCTTTTGTCACGCCAAATGCAAAGCGGATCAGGCCTGATTGCGCCCGCGCACAAGCGTCAGCGTCAGCCAGCCGTCTTTTTCCCGTCTGCGATCCAGAACGAACCCCTGGCAGCGATACGCGAACAGGATCCGCGGTCCGTCCTCAATCCGCAGGCCGGACAGAACCAGTGTTGCCGACCGCGCCATCTGCGCGCCGATGGACTTCGACATTTTCATGAGCGGCCGCGCCAGTATGTTGGCGATCACAAGGTCGAACGGGCCGTAATCGCCAAAACGCCGATCCTCAACCCCGTTTGCCGTGAAGCCGGACACCAGATGACCAGCGCCGTTCAGTGCGGCATTTTCCAATGCGGTCCTGGTCGCGACCGGATCAATGTCGGTTGCCAGGACAGCCTGTTTGGCCTTGAGGGCTGCGGCAATCGCCAGAACACCGGTCCCGGTGCCAAGATCAAGAATGCGATCGTATTCGCGCAGCGACAGCAACCGGTCGACTTCTTCCAGGCATCCCGCC
Organism: Roseibium sp. MMSF_3412; assembly: GCF_030733265.1. Lineage (GTDB taxonomy): Bacteria > Pseudomonadota > Alphaproteobacteria > Rhizobiales > Stappiaceae > Roseibium. The sequence goes on from NZ_JASHJI010000005.1 coordinate 178,062, forward strand.
GTGGTTCCGTGGTGCCCTGTCCCGAAAGCCAGCGCAGCCTCGATTTCAAGACCGATTGCGCCCGGTGGAACCTTGTCCCTGTCATGGCTTCCATGCACGAGAAAACGACCTGCGCGTACGGGTTTCAGGCCCTCAAGGCTCTTTTCCACCCAGTTGATGTCTGGCAGTTCCTCTGCCTCAACCGGTGCCGCGAAGGCGTCGCTGCCGACCCGGTCGAGAACCAGCGCCTGCGCTGCGTCAGCCTCCATGTCGAACAGCAGGATTTCGGCCGCCCAGAACTTGCCGTCTTCTGACGCCTCATAAATCGTGACCGGGTTGCCTTCTTCTTCGAAGGCCTGCGCGAGGATCTCCGAAATCCGTTTCGCTTCCAGTTCTTCAGCCACGATCCGAACGCGGATGGTTTTCATGCCGGTGTCTGCCCAGATGGATTGATCAAGGCGTGCGGTATAGCCTTGCCGGCGCAAACACACCAGCGTCAAAAACAATTGACTGGTCAAATTCGCGAACTGCGCCATGATTCCGGTGAGCGGAGGTGTGTAATGATCGGGAAATGGCAAAAAAATTCAACGTTTCAGGCGGGACACCTGTTAGCGGCTTTCCTTCTTTGTCTCGTCGCCTTCACCGGCGCTGCGCGTGCGCAAACGTCCACCGACGATCTGTTTGAAGCCTTGAAAAACGCGCCGAACGAAAAAGAAGCCAGGCTCATCGAGACCGAAATCTGGGAAGCCTGGATTGACGCAGCGCCCACTCCCGACCTGCGCGAACAGGTGGAAAGCGCCATGCGCATGCGCGGCGAATACAATTATCAGGGTGCACGCGAAGTCCTCGACAAGGTCGTGGCCGAGGCACCGGATTATCCCGAGGGCTGGAATCAGCGGGCCTTCATCCTGTTTCTCCAAGGCGACTATGAAGCCAGTCTGAAAGACATCAAAAAGGTCCTGGAGCTCGAACCCCGGCACTTCGGTGCACTCTCAGGCCAGGCGATGATCTACATAACGCAGGGCCGGGCGGAACTTGCTCAAAAGACACTGCGCGATGCGGTCAACGTGCATCCTTACTTGAAGGAACGCGCGCTGCTCATCAAACCGAAGGGTGTTGATCTCTGAAATCCGGCCCAAGCCTTGCTCTTCAGTGCCTCTCGACGAAACTGTCGATCACCTTTTTGACGCCGGCCTTCTCAAAGTCGATCGTGAGCTTGTTGCCTTCAATCGAGGTGATGGCGCCGTAGCCGAACTTGATGTGGAAGACACGTTCGCCGAGAGAATAGTCCGACGGGGTCTCGCTGACCGACTTCGCGACAAGCTCACCCTCGATCGTGAGAGGCCCCTGCCGTTTCATGCGGGCGGACTGGTAGCCCCTGCCCCCTTCGGAAAATCCGTCATCCGATTGCCGCGCCCGCTGTGCCCGCTGCCAGCCTGGGGTTGAGTAGCTGCCGCGCTCGAACGGATCGTTGCTGTCAAAGCGCGAAGGGCCGTAGCCGCCGCCGGCATAGCCGCCGTAGCTCGACGAGGGTTCAGCGATCTCAACATGATCTGGCGGCAACTCGTCCAGGAATCGCGACGGCACGGTCGATTGCCAAAGCCCGTGAATTCTGCGGTTCGAGGCGAAATAGAGCTTCGCACGCTGTTTGGCGCGCGTGATGCCGACATAGGCAAGCCGCCGCTCTTCCTCCAGCCCGGCCCTGCCGCTCTCATCCAGCGATCTTTGATGCGGGAAAAGTCCCTCTTCCCAACCGGGCAGGAAAACCGTGTCGAATTCCAGCCCCTTGGCAGAATGAAGCGTCATGATCGAGACCGCGTCGCTTGCGTCCGCGCTGTCGCGGTCCATCACGAGCGAAATATGTTCCAGGAAACCCGCCATGGATTCAAACTCTTCCATCGAACGGATCAGTTCCTTCAGGTTGTCGAGCCGGCCCGGTGCTTCGGCGGACCGGTCGAGACGCCACATTTCCGTGTAGCCGCTTTCATCGAGAATGATCTCGGCAAGTTCGGTGTGCCGGAGCTGGTCGAGCTGGCGGCGCCACCGGTCGAAGTTGTCGAGAACGGTCTTGAGTGAATTGCGCGGCTTGGGTTTGAGTTCCTCGGTATCGATCAGCTGCTGCGCGGCCTGCATCAAGGGGATGCGTTCCGCACGTGCCAGCCCGTGCACGAGCTTCAGCGTGGCATCGCCGAGCCCACGCTTGGGCGTGTTGACGATCCGCTCGAAGGCAAGATCGTCCGCGGGCTGCGTGACACAGCGGAAATAGGCAAGCGCATCGCGGATCTCCATGCGCTCGTAAAAGCGCGGGCCGCCGATCACGCGGTAGTTGAGACCCAGCGTGATGAACCGGTCCTCGAATTCGCGCATCTGGAACGAAGCCCGGACAAGCACGGCCATTTCGTTGAGGGCGTGTCCCTTGCCTTGCAGGGACTCGATCTCGTCACCGATTGTCCTTGCCTCTTCTTCGGAGTCCCAGACGGAGGCAACGGAAACCAGGTCGTGGTCCGGTTCATGAAAATCGGTGAACAGCGTTTTGCCGAGACGGCCTTCATTGTGGGAGATCAGCTGCGAGGCGGCGGCAAGAATATGACTGGTCGAGCGGTAGTTCCGTTCCAGCCGGACCACCGTCGCGCCCTTGAAATCATGTTCGAAGCGCAGGATGTTGTCGACCTCCGCACCGCGCCAGCCATAGATCGACTGATCGTCGTCGCCGACGCAACACACATTCGGATTGCCCTGTGCCAGCAGCCGCAGCCACAGATACTGGGCAATGTTGGTGTCCTGATACTCGTCCACGAGCATGTAGCGGAAGCGGCGCTGGTATTCCTTCAATACGCCGGGCTGTGTCTTGAACAGCGTGATCACGTGCAAAAGCAGATCGCCGAAATCTGCAGCGTTCAGGATCGACAGCCGCTCCTGATACTCCTCGTAAAGGCGGCGTCCCTTGCCGTTGGCAAAGGCCCGGGCTTCGCCTTCGGGAATCTGATCGGGCGTCAGTGCCCGGTTCTTCCAGCCATCCAGCATTCCGGCAAAGGTTTTGGCGGTCCAGCGCTTGTCGTCCAGACCTTCCGCCTGGATGATCTGCTTGATCAGGCGGATCTGGTCGTCCGTATCCAGAATCGAAAAGCTCGATTTCAGGCCGACGAGTTCGGCATGCTTGCGAAGGATCTTCACGCAGATCGAGTGAAACGTACCGAGCCAGGCCATGCCTTCGACATTGCCGCCGACAAAACCGGAGATGCGCTCCTTCATCTCGCGCGCGGCCTTGTTGGTGAAAGTCACCGCCAGGATTTCCGATTGTCGGGCGCGTCCCGTCGCCAGAATATGCGCAATGCGTGTCGTCAGAACCCTGGTCTTGCCGGTTCCGGCTCCGGCGAGGACGAGCACCGGTCCTTCTGTTGTCTCGACGGCAAGCTTTTGCTCCGGGTTCAGTCCGGTGAAATAGTCCGGTGCCTGCCGTGCAGCCATCGCTCTTGCGGCGATCCCGCCAGCTGCACGCGGCGGTACGGGCGCAGGCTCCCTCCGGGGACCGGAGGCCTGAAAAGGATCGTCAAAGGAATCGTCGTACCCGCCCGGGTCTGCCATGATGCGCTGGTCCAGTTCCACAAAAGCCCGTCAGGAACACCCCTTTCCGGCCCTGAAGAACAATATAGCAACAAAATGTTTCTGGCGAGGCAGGAAAATATCAATAGGTGGGGACAAGGCGAGGTGTTGAGGTGACGGGACCTGGCGATTTCGTCGTGGTGATCGAGCGAAATGAAACGACCGTATGAACACCCACCCGCAATCACAGCATCCTGGCAAGGCGCGACTGAAAGAAATACAGCCTCATCCTGAGGAGGGCCAAAAGGCCCGTCTCGAAGGATCCGCAACATACTCGGTCCGTGTGTGCATCCCATCCTTCGAGACAGCACTGACGTGCTTCCTCAGGATGAGGCCGCTGCAGCAATCCTTCTCTTTGCTTTCCAAGCTTACGCGAGCCCAAGCACCACACGATTGGCTGGCTCCCGGCCTTGCCGCTTTCGCGGGCGTAAACTCCGGCAGGGATCCAGTAGTTGCAGGCGCCTACGGGCCTAACCCCCTCCGGGGATACTGGGTCCCGGTCTTGCCGCCAAGCGGCAAACCGGGATGACAACTTTAGAAGAGCGCGGTCGAAAGGCTTTATGCGCGTGCCACACAAAAAACCGCAAGACTTGTCATCCCTGCGAAGGCAGGGATCCAGTAGTCGCAGGCGCCTGCGGGTCTAACTCCCACCGGGGCTACTGGGTCCCGGTCTTGCCGCGTCGGCGGCAAACCGGGATGACAAAGGTGTTTAAACTAGTCCGGAGAAGAGATCATCCCAGTTGGGGTTCCTATCCTCGATCATCCGGACTTTCCAGGCACGTTTCCAGCGTTTGATCTGCTTTTCGCGCTTGATCGCCTGTTCTATCTCTTCGTGTACTTCGTAATAGACGAGGGTACACACCTTGTGTTTTGCCGTGAAAGACGCACCCAAGCCGTCCCGATGCAGACTGACCCGTCCCATCAAGTCATTGGTCACGCCGACATAAAGCGTACCGCCCAGTTTGCTTGCAAGAATGTAGACGTAGTATTGCCGATCAAGATGCATTGAATGAAAATGCTACTTTAGAATGTATTTCGCAAACCATACCAAATTGTCATCCCTGCGAAGGCAGGGTTCCAGTAGTCGCAGGCACCTGCGGGTTCAACTCCTACCGGGCTACTGGGTCCCGGTCTTGCCGCCAAGCGGCAAACCGGATGACAACGCAAGGGAACTCTCGGGACGGATGGCGATGTCGATAGGCACACAGCCTAAAGGCTTGTCATCCCTGCCCCCACTTTCGCGGGCGTAAACTCCGGTAGGGATCCGGTAAACGCAGGCGCCTGCGGCTCCAACTCCTACCGGGGCTACTGGGTCCCGGTCTTGCCGCCAAGCGGCAAACCGGGATGACAACGCAAGGGAACTCGCGGGACGGATGGCGATATCGACAGGCGAATGACCTCAAGATTTGTCATCCCTGCGAAGGCAGGGATCCAGTAAACGCAGGCGTCTGCGGCTCGAACTCCTGCCGGGGCTACTGGGTCCCGGCCTTGCCGCGTCGGCGGCAAACCGGGATGACAACGCAAGGGAACTCGCGGGACGGATGGCGATATCGACAGGCGAATGACCTCAACACTTGTCATCCCTGCAAAGGCAGGGATCCAGTAGTCGCGGGCGTCTGCGGGTTCAACTCCCACCGGATTGAAAACCTCATCCTGAGGAGGACCGATAGACACGTCTCGAAGGATCGGCAACGCTCCCTGTCCGTGCAACCCATCCTTCGAGACAGCACTGGCGTGCTTCCTCAGGATGAGGCCGCATCGTCCCAAGTTTACCTGAGACAATGCTAACCCCCGACAAAAGAAATCCCGGCTTGCCTTCAAGCAAGCCGGGATCCTTTGGAAGTCTCGGAAAGAAAACGTGGGAAGCCTACGCGGCCTCCTCGCCGCGCTCTTCCTCGTCACGGACCTCTTCGAGGAACGTGTTCACCGCTTCAGACAGGCTCGACGCCACCTGACCGAGTTGTTCGGCGGAGACGCTCAGCGTTTCCGACTTCTGCCGGGTCTGGTCGATTGAACCGGAGACGCCGGAGACGTTGGTCGCAGCCGCCTTTGCGCCGTCCGAGGCGAACGTGATGCTCTGGGTGATCTCGCTGGTCGCCGCATTCTGCTCATCGACCGAGACCGCGATGGTTTCGCTGACCGAACGGACTTCCTCGATCTTTTCAACGATCGAACGGATCGCGGCAACGGACTTCTGGGTCGAGCTCTGGACACCGGAGATCTGGCTGGCGATCTCGTCTGTCGCTTTTGCGGTCTGCGTGGAGAGTTCCTTCACCTCCGCCGCAACAACCGCAAAGCCCTTGCCGGCCTCACCTGCCCGGGCGGCCTCAATGGTCGCGTTCAGGGCAAGAAGGTTGGTCTGTTCGGCAATGGCGCGGATGATCTCGACCACTTCACCGATCTTATCGGCGGTCTCCGCCAGCAGCGAAATGTCCTTGTCGGCGGCAACAGCCGTTTCCGCCGCGACGGAGGAAATCTCGGTTGCCGAAGCGGCCTGGCGCGAGATCTCGCCGATAGAGGCCGACAACTCGGCCGCTGCGGAGGCGACCGTCTGAACGTTGGTCGTTGCTTCCTCGGTCGCCGAGTTTGCGGCCCGGGCGCTTTCGTCTGCGTGGAGCGCGATCTGCACCATGTCCTGGGCGTTGCTACTGACGCCTTCGGTTTCCGACGCAAGCTGCGTCTGAATGGTCAAGACCGAAGATTCAAAGTGATGAATGGCGTTTTCCAGCTGCGCCCGGCGCTGCGCGCGCAAGACGCGGCCAGCCTCGGCCTCTTCTTCCAGCTGCTTCTGATGGATCAGCTTGTCGCGAAAGACTTCCGATGCCCGTGCGATATCACCGATTTCGTCCGGCCGGTCCGTGTCGGATACCACAACATCGAGGTTACCTTCGGCGAGCTCGGAAATTGCGTCGCGCTGACGGCCAAGCATTTTACTGATCGCAAAGACCTGAAAGACAGCGAGCACGAGGGCAAGACCGGTCAGGACAACAGCAACGACGGTCAACCAGAAGATCTCGGAGTTGAGCTGTGCAGAATCCGCATCGGCTGCCGCTTCTGCCCGGTGAATGAGTTCGTCTGACAGACCTTTCATGAGGTTGAGACGCTTGGTCGCCGTCGCGAACCACACACCGCCTTCAAGCCCCTGAGAATCCTTCGTTTCCGGCAGCGCGTGGATCAATTCGCGCCAGTCCAGAGCTTGATCGACATCCGGGCCCTTGACCATCTCCTTGAGCATGGCCTTGTGCTCAGGCAGTGCGACGGACTTGAACTCCTTCATGAATGCCGCTTCACCGCCGTAGTGGGTGATGACTTTCTTGAATGTCGAAAGGTTGACTTCGCCTGTCCGGTTGAACTCGTTGAGCAGCGCCGCGCCGTTGGCTCGTTCCAAACCACCCGATTCCATCGCCTCGACAATCGTGAGGTAAGGTAAAAGTTCAGCCGTGATTTTCTGCGACGGACTGGACTCCGTCGTCAGCCCGATCACATGGATCAGTTCATGAATTTCGCCCGTGTAGCCCTTTAGAACATCACCGACCGCAAATTCCTTCGCATCAATCGCCTTGCGGAAACCACCCGTCTTGTGAACCTGTTCGGCCGTATGCTGAAGATCTTTCAGCATATCTTCGTCGTTGAGGTCGATAGCCGCCAGGTGCTCATCGAAAATCTTCAATGCGGCGTCAGATATTGGCCGCTGCGCATCGAGTTTGGCCTTAATTTCAGGATCGTAGCCCGACTTGATGTAACTGACGCTCATTCCGCGTTCTTTTTGAAGCTCGTGGATGAGATTGCCGCTGTCCTCTGCGATCCGCGTCAGTGGTCGCATAAAATCGTGGTGGTGCAGTTCAACGACTTTTTCGTAGACACTTAACGTCGCGAAACCGACAACCGCAAGCATCGGCACACCCGCGAGCGCCGCAATCTGCAGTTTGATACGTTTCATTGCCTGGTCCCCTCTGGCACAGAGATCTTTCCTCCAAACTGCCGGGGCGGCATTACTTGTTACTTAACGTCAGAAGCAAACTTGACCGATTGCGACACTATTTTCGTAAAATGCCAAGTTTATCAATTTCAGGTGGTAAAACTAATTTTTGTAGGACTGTCATTTTTGACAGGTAAAGGTGCGCGGTGCGAAAAAACCAACCGCGAAGAAATGACAAAATCGATCCGGCGTGGCGTCCGGATAGGCTGTACAGCGGCACCGTTGCCAAATCGTTTTTGGATCGGCTTTCAGGCCGCATACATGCCGGGAGTACCGGATCAGGCGCCTACCAGATCGAACCAGCCATCCTCTGAAATCACTTCGATCTGAAGATCCTGTGCCTTCTTCAGTTTCGACCCGGCACCGGGCCCGGCAACGACCAGATCTGTCTTCTTGGAAACCGAACCGGACACCTTGGCGCCGAGACGCTCCGCCATCGCCTTGGCCTCGTCGCGCGTCATCCGTTCCAGAGACCCGGTGAAGACCACCGTCTTGCCGGCAACGGGCGACCCGGACGCGTCGATCTTCTCCGCTTCCTGGGGCGTGACCTCGGCCAGAAGCGCATCCAGCTGTCCGCGATTGTGATCTTCGGCAAAGAACTCGACCAGAGCCTCGGCCACGATGTGGCCGATCCCGTCGATGTCATTCAGCTCCGCCCAGGCATCGCTCTCGTGATCATGCGCGGCGGTCATCGCGTCATAAAACGCGGTCCAGGAGCCATACGCGCGGGCAAGCAGCTTGGCGTTGCCTTCGCCGACATGACGAATCCCGAGGGCGAAAATGAAACGGTGAAGGTCAATGTTGCGGCGCGCCGTGATCGCTTCAAAGAGGTTCTTCGCCGAAAGCGCGCCCCAGCCTTCCCGGTTCCGCAGCTTGGTCAGCGCGCGTTTGTCACGTTCCTCGAGCGTGAAGATATCGGCGGGCGCCATCACAAGGCCGTCCTTGTAGAAGGCATCGACCTGCTTGTCGCCAAAGCCCTCGATATCGAAGGCATTGCGGGAGACGAAGTGTTTCAGCTTCTCCGTTGCCTGCGCCGGACAGATCAGCCCGCCGGTACAGCGGCGCACGGCATCGCGGCGGCCCGTCTTCTCGTTCTCTTCGCGCACGGCATGACTGCCGCAGGCAGGACAGACGGTCGGAAACTCGAACATCACCGCATCCGCCGGGCGCTTGTCGAGATCAACATCGACGATCTGGGGGATGACGTCTCCGGCCCGCTGGATCTTCACAGTATCGCCGACGCGGATGTCCTTGCCGTCGCGGATCGGTTCTCCGTCCTGGCCGATCCCCTTGATATAGTCCTCGTTGTGAAGCGTCGCGTTGGACACAACAACGCCGCCGACGGTGATGGGCTCCAGCTTGGCCACCGGTGTCAGGGCCCCGGTCCGTCCCACCTGGATCTCGATATCGTTCAGGACCGTGAAAGCCTGCTCGGCCGGAAACTTGTGCGCGATCGCCCAACGCGGCGACCTTGATACGAACCCGAGGCGTTCCTGGAGATCCAGCCGGTCGACCTTGTAGACGACACCGTCGATATCGTAGTCGAGCCCGGCCCGGTTTTCCTCGATCCCGTGATAGACAGCCAGCAGCTCGTCAACGGTTTCGCAGCGTTTCATCAACGGGTTGGTCTTGAAACCCCAGGTGCCGAAGCAGTCCACCATGCCGGCCTGGGTGTCGGATGGCATCTCGCTCATCTCGCCCCAGGCATAGGCAAAGAACCTGAGAGGCCGCGATGCGGTGATTTCCGACTTCAGCTGACGAAGTGACCCGGCAGCCGCGTTGCGCGGATTGGCGAAGACCTTGCCGCCATTTGCCTCCATCCGCGCATTCAGATCCTGAAAATCCTTGTGCGCCATATAGACTTCGCCGCGTATCTCCACGACGGCCGGAACGTCCCCTTCAAGTGTTTCCGGAATGTCCTTGATGGTCCGGGCATTCGAGGTGACGTTTTCGCCTGTCGTTCCGTCGCCGCGGGTCGCTGCATAAACCAGCGCGCCATTTTCATAGCGAAGCGAAAGCGAGAGGCCATCGATCTTGGGTTCAGCCGTGACGGCAAGAGCACCCATCAGCGGGTCGAATTTCAGGAAGCGGCGCACGCGCCCGACGAAGTCACGGACATCCTCATCGTTGAAGGCATTGTCGAGGGACAGCATCGGCACGACATGCGAAATCTTGCCGAAGCCCGAAGCCGGTGCCGCTCCAACCTGCACAGACGGGCCATCGCCAAGCACAAGCTCCGGAAAACGTTCTTCGATCGCAAGGTTGCGGCGCCGCAGCGCATCATAGTCGGCATCGGAGATCACCGGCGCATCGTCCTGGTGATAGAGCCTGTCGTTCTCGGCAATCTCTTCGGCCAGCCGCACCAGTTCCTGCCGGGCCTGATCGGCTGTCAGATCCTCGACAGGGATGCCCTTGCCGTGCTCGATACCGGTCGCGTGTTCGCTCATGCGGGTCCCTATTCGGCTGCGGTCAGAAGTCTGCGGGCGGCGGCCCGGGCTTCCTCGGTGATCACGCTGCCCGCGAGCATGCGGGCGATTTCCTCGCTGCGATGGTCATTTTCAATCTGTTGGACGCGGGTAGCGACCCGGTCAGGCCGCGTTGCCTCCTTGGCAATGAGAAAATGGCCCTCCGCCCGCGCGGCCACCTGCGGCGCGTGCGTCACGGTCAACACCTGGACGTTGCCTGCAAGCCGGGCAAGTCGAACCCCGATTGCCTCCGCAACAGCTCCGCCGACGCCGGTGTCGATCTCGTCAAAGACCAGCGTCGGCGCCGAGCCCTTGTCGGCCAGCGAGACCTTGAGCGCCAGCAGAAAGCGCGAGAGTTCACCTCCCGAGGCAACCTTCATCATCGGTCCGGGGCGTGTTCCGGGGTTGGTCTGAACGTGGAATTCGAGCTGATCGATGCCGGTACGCGCCCGCATGTCCGGGTCGCTGGACATTTCGACAATAAAGCGGGCACGCTCAAGTTTCAGGTCGGGCAGTTCAACCTCGACCGCCTTTTCCAGGGCCTTCGCCGCCTTCCCGCGCTTCACAGATAGCGACGCGGCCGCGCGGTCATAGCCGGCCCTGGCCTTCTCCGCGGCGTCCACCAGCGCCGAGAGTTTATCTTCTCCCGCATCGAGATCCGCGAGATCGGTCTTCATCCGATGGCACAACGCTGCCAACTCGTCGACGGGAACAGAGTATTTGCGCGATGCCGCCCTCAGCGCAAACAGTCGTTCCTCGACGCTCTCCAGCTCGCGTGGGTCGAACTCCGTCTCGCGCAGCGCACTTTCCAGACCACTGCGCGTTTCCTCAAGCTGGTCCAGCGCCTCCGCCAGCGTTCTGACCGGTTGCGCGAGCAATTGCGGCACCTGATCGGATTTCCGTTCCAGCCGTCTGAGCAGGCTGGCAAGTTCAGGGATCGGCGACGCGGTCCCGTTGAGCGTTTCAAAGGCCTCGTTGAGATCCCCGGCAATCTTCTCGACCTGCATCATGTCGGTGCGCCGGCCCGCGAGATCTTCTTCTTCACCCGGCTGCGGCTTGAGAACCCCCAGTTCTTCCGCCGAAGACCTCAGATAGTCGGCTTCGTTGCGCGCGGCCTCGATCCGCCGCTCATGCTCGATCACCGCTTTTTCCGCGTTTTTGAATGCAGCATGCAAGGATGCGACCTTTTCCGCGTCACCGGTCAGTCCGCCGAAATTGTCAATCAGGGCGCGGTGGCTCTCCGGATCGACAAGGGCGCGGTCGTCATGCTGCCCGTGGATCTCTACCAGGAGACTGCCTGCCTGGCGCAGAAGTCCGGCGCTGACCGGTTGATCGTTGACAAACGCCCGCGTGCGTCCATCAGAGGTCTGTATCCGCCTCAGGATCACATCGCCATCATCGTCGACGTCGTTTTCCTGCAGAAAGGCTCTGACAGGATGCTGTCCGTTCACGTCGAAAACGGCTGTGACCTGTCCTTGCGATGCCCCTTCCCGCACAAGATCCGCGTCGCCGCGCGCACCGAGTGCAAGCGACAGGGAATCAAGCAGGATGGATTTGCCTGCGCCGGTTTCACCGGTCAGAACCGACATGCCGGCGGCGAAATCCAGATCAAGACGGTCAATGAGAACGATGTCACGAATAGACAGCGTGACCAGCATGAAGGCGAGCTCCCCAGACTAAGTTGCGGTCCACCATATAGGAGGACCGAGTCGTCTTTCCAGAACCCGTTAGATACTCCTGAATGCGCGGCTAATCCAGCTGCCAGAATCTTCAGATGGCTCGTATCCGCCCTTGTTCAGAAGAGAATAGGCGTCCTTGTACCACTGCGTGTCAGGATAGTTGTGACCGAGAACCGCAGCGGCCGTCTGGGATTCGTTGACGACGCCGAGCGCGTAATACGCTTCGGTCAGGCGGAAGAGCGCTTCTTCCACGTGCCGCGTCGTCTGAAATTCGACAACCACCGCCCGGAAACGGTTGATGGCGGCAACATAGTTGCGGCGTTTCAGGTAGTAACGTCCCACCTGCATTTCCTTGCCGGCGAGTTGGTCCTCGACAATACGGAGTTTTTCTTCCGCATCAGGAGCGTATTCAGATTCCGGAAAACGCTGGATGAGTTCGGTGAACGCCCCTGCGGCCTTTCGTGTCACGGCCTGGTCGCGCGTGATGTCAGGCATCTGACGGTAATAGCTCTGTCCGGCGAGGTAGAGCATATAGGCCGAATCCTCGTCTCCCGGGTAAAGCGTCACAAACCGCCGGGCTGCCGTTACGGTCTCCGGATACTTGCCGCGCGAATAATTGAGGAAAGCGAGGTTGACCAGGGATTTCTTGGAGTATTCGGAATAGGGGTAGAGCTTGTCGATCTCTTCAAACTTGGTTGTGGAATCGCTCAGCTTGCCCTGCGCCCGCAAGGCCAGTCCTTCATTGAACAGGACTTCGGGCGGAGTATCGTTCAGCGCAAGTTCGTCAAGGTCTTCCTTGCCGCTGCACGCAGCCAGCAGGATCGGCGTCGTGAGAACGGCCAATCTCAACACTGTCTTCATGCTCAAGGTTCTGCTCGAACCAGAAACAATTCCAAATCCGTTCACACCCAAACTCCCGAGCCGTCTCCAGCCCATGCGGCCATGCAGATTTTGCGGCCTGTATTAACTCACAGGAGTGTTTACCGGAATTCTCCGGTCCCCGTCACGCCCTTCGAGGTCATCTGACGGTTTTTTTGAGCATTTTTATGGCAACATGCCCAAATTGCACCGAATTCCGAAGAATTCGCAAACTGTTGAACCACAGGATCAGTAAGGTCAGGAAACGTCCGGTCCGAAAGCGGCTGTGGCTGCAAGTCCGCCCTTGCTGACCTGGCCAACCTGACGGAACGCCGGCGCTTCGACAACTTCGAACGCACTCGGATCTTCAAACAGCTTGACCAGAATGGAGTGGTTCATCTTGTGACCACCCTTGTAAGACCGGTACATGCCAAGGATCGGCAAGCCCGCAAGAGCCAGGTCTCCAACCGCATCCAGTGCCTTGTGCCGTGCAAACTCGTCCGGCCAGCGCGTGCCTTCCGGGTTGAGCACCTTGTCCTCGGAGATCGCGACTGAATTGTCCAGCGAAGAGCCGAGAGCAAAACCCATCTTCCAGAGCTGTTCCACGTCTTTGACATTACCGAAGGTACGTGCGCGGGAAAGGTCGTCGCGGAACACTGACGGGGTCATCTCCGACACATATTGCTGCCGTCCGATGACCGGTGTTTCGAAATCGATGGTGATATCGAACTTGGTTCCCTCATGCGGGTGCAACTCGCACCAGGCACTGCCATTGTCGACACGGACTTTCTTGTTGATCTTGAGATACCGGCGGCCACGGTCCAGTTTTTTCAGACCCGCCTGCTCGATCGCCTCGACGAAGACGGCGCTGCTGCCATCCATGATCGGCATCTCGGGCCCGTCGATCTCGACGATCACATTGTCCACACCCATCCCGAAGAGGGCGGCCATGAGATGCTCGACCGTGGATATGCCGTCCTGCGTGGGATCTCCGAGGACCGTACACAACGCCGTGGCTGTGACCTGATCCCAGAGAGCGCGCACTTCCGTGGCAGCTTCCTGATCCGTCCGCGAGAACACGATGCCGGTTCCGGCATCAGCTGGCACAAGTGTGATCGACGCCGGCTTGCCGGAATGAACGCCGATACCGGTCAGTGTCACCTGCTCGGCCAGCGTCGTCTGTCGGTCAACATGTGTGGTCATATACCCCAACCCTTCCGGTTTGCGAACGCGAAGCCCAAAATTTGCCCCAATGCACATACGGACTTTTAACGATCACCAGTTGGCCGCGAAGATAGTCGCGATCCATTGCAGAGCGAAATAAAGCTTTATTACGGTTTGTAACGATTCACAGGCTCGCAAATTACTGAATTAAAAGGGAAATTACTTACCTTACGGAAGCGGCCCGGAACGTGTGTTCCGAGCCGCTGCGATCAGGGAAGAAGATCGCGAACGAATCAGTTGGCCTGGCGGCGCAGGAACGCCGGGATTTCCAACTGATCGTCATCCGCGGCAGCGACCGGCTTGGGTGCAGCACGGCCGGTTTCGTCCAGTTGCCCCGCCGCTCCGGACGCTGATGGCCGCGCTTGCGGCGGACGCGGTGCGGACATGGGAGCGGGTTGCAACTGCGGAGCCTTGCGAACGACGGGCGCCTCTTCCTCGTGGTCTTCCTCGTCTTCCCGGCGGCCAAGACCGCTGGCAAGACGGCGCAGCAGACCCATCGGGCGGCGCTCGTCATCGCCGAAGTCCTCACCGCCATCATGCTGGGAGACCGGCGCGGGAGCGGCAGCTGCCGGCTCCGCCTGCTTTGCGGCAGGTGCGGATTGCGCGGCCGCTGCGGGCGCTTGCTGTGCGCGCAGTTCGCGCTGAGCGATCGGCGGGAAGTCCTCAACCCTCGGCATGCGCGGTGCCGGGCTGTGTTCTTCCGCGACGGGCGGAATGTACGGCTGGCTGACCGGAGCGTCCTCAACAACCGAGGTCGGCGTGTCTTCCTCGATGTCGATCATCGGGCTTTTTGCCGTCATGGAAGCACCGGTCGGCTTGACCCGCTTGATCTCGACATCGGGATCGCTTGCGACGGCAACCGGAGCAGGCTCCGGAATGGCAAGCTCTTTTTCAAGATTGGCAACAGCCTGCGCGGCAGCCGTCTGGACACCGGATTTTTCCGCTGCCGGAGCAAGCTTGGCCGGGGCGGCTTCCGTGCTGCGCACGATTGCCGGCATATCGGACTTGAGAGCCTGTTCCGCAGGTGACGGATAAGGTGCGGCTTCAAACCCGGCTTCCTTGTCGATCCCCGTTGCCACGACGGACACGCGGATTATGCCATCCAGCGTTTCGTCGAATGTCGCGCCGAGAATGATGTTGGCGTCTGAATCGACCTCTTCGCGGATCCGCGTTGCGGCCTCGTCCACTTCGAAAAGCGTCAGGTCGTTGCCGCCCGTGATGGAGATCAGCAGTCCTTTCGCGCCCTTCATGGACGATTCGTCCAGAAGCGGATTGGCGATGGCAGCTTCTGCCGCCTGCTGTGCGCGCTTTTCGCCGCTTGCTTCACCGGTCCCCATCATCGCCTTGCCCATGCCGCGCATGACGGAGCGGACGTCGGCGAAGTCGAGGTTGATCAGGCCTTCCTTGACCATCAGGTCGGTGATGCAGGCAACGCCTGAATAAAGGACCTGGTCGGCCATGGCGAAGGCATCGGCAAACGTTGTCTGCGCATTGGCGATCCGGAACAGGTTCTGGTTCGGAATGACAATGAGCGTATCGACGTTGCGCTGCAGCTCGTCAATGCCCGTGTCGGCAATGCGCATCCGCCGCGCACCTTCGAACTGGAACGGCTTGGTGACGACACCGACGGTCAGAATGCCCTGTTCGCGCGCCGCGCGTGCGATGACCGGGGCTGCGCCGGTGCCTGTACCACCGCCCATGCCGGCGGTGATGAACACCATGTGCGATCCGGACAGGTGGTCGTTGATTTCGTCGATCACCTCTTCAGCCGCGGCAGAACCGACTTCCGGCTGCGAACCGGCACCGAGACCTTCAGTAACGGCCACACCCATCTGGACCAGTCGGTCCGAGTGGTTCATTGCCAGGGCCTGGGCATCCGTGTTGGCCACGACAAAGTCGCAACCCTGGAGGCCGGCTGTGATCATGTTATTGACGGCGTTTCCGCCCGCGCCGCCGACGCCGAAAACCGTAATGCGCGGTTTCAGCTCCTGAATGTCGGGCATCTTAAGGTTGATGGTCATATTATCCTCGCGACCCATTGGCTCCCCCGGTACGGGAGACCCCTCTTCTTCCCTAACTTCAGCTGCCATGCCTGGCAGCTCCATTTCGTGGCTGTCGTCTTCTTGGCTCATGTCGTCAGAAGCTTTCCCTGATCCACTGGCCCACACGTGCCAGGTAACCAGATTGTCCGCTCCACCCGGTTCGACGGTTCTTGTGTTCGAACTGTTCGATCTGGGCAACTTGCGGATAAATCAAGAGGCCGACAGCGGCGGCAAACGCCGGTCCTTTGGCAGCCTCGGGAAGACCGGCGACGCCTAATGGCCGGCCAAGACGGACGTTGCGCCCCAGAATGTGACGCGCAACCTCTCCGAGACCCGTGAGCTGACTGGCACCCCCTGTCAGAACGATCTGTTTACCGACCCGGCCTGCAAAGCCGGAAGCGGTCAAGCGATCCCTCACGAGTTCAAGGATTTCTTCCACGCGCGGCCGGATGACACGGGTCAGTGCCGAGCGGGGGATTTGATTGGGCAGTTCGTTGTCGCTTTCCAGCGGCGGCACCGTCAGAAGATCGCGCTCATCCGAGCTGGAGGCCAGCGGCGAGCCGTACAACGTCTTCAGGCGTTCCGCATCCTGAAGCCGGGTTGCGAACGCCCGGGCGATGTCGGTCGTGACGTGATTGCCGCCAACCGCGATCGCGTCGAGATGCACCATGTGTCCCTCGACAAAAACGGACAGCGTGGTCGTTCCACCGCCCATATCGATGCAGGCGACACCCAGCTCGGCCTCATCGTCGACAAGCGTCGACAGGCCGCTGGCAAAAGGTGTCGCGACCATGGTCTCAACATGAAGGTGGCCACGATTGATGCAAAGTTCGAGATTGCGGACCGGAGGCACTTCAGCGGTCACGACCTGCATGTCGACGCCGAGCTTGTGCCCCATCATGCCGCGCGGGTCGCGGATACCGCGGCTGCCGTCCAGCGAATAGGAAATCGGCAACGCATGCGTCACCGCCCGTCCCTCGGTCACGGAATGACTGGAGCCCGCTGACAGGACCCTTTGAATGTCGGCTTCCGAAACGCTTTCGCCTGCCAGGGGCACACCTGCGCTGTAGACCTCGCTCTGCAGCCGTCCGCAGCTGATGTTGGCGATCAGGGATTCGACCGTCACGCCCGCCATCCGCTCGGCGCTGTCGACCGCAAGCCGGATCGCCTGTTCGGCAGCATCCATGTCAACGACGACACCGGACTTGATCCCCCGGGAGCGCTGATATCCGTAGCCCAGGACCTCGACCTTGTGGGACCGGCTGGACAGAACGGACTTTTCGTCCTGCGGCACCAGCTTTGCGATCAGGCAACAGATCTTTGTCGACCCGACATCCAGTACCGACATGATCACGGAGCGCCGCGTTGGTAGCGGGCGCATTCTGGGCAGGTAAAGATTCTTGTCGGAGCGGCTCACGTGTCCTGCTCCTTCTTGCCCGAGCGGTCACGGCCGCCTGTCATGATCTTGCGCTGCTCGGCGGCTTCGTCCGACAACCTGACGGTGACCCTGTCGGCAAGGCGCATGTCGATCGCAACGATATCCCTGGAGAGCAAACCGCTTTCCTCGTCCATTTCAACAAGGTCGGCCAACGCCGCCTGGTAGTTCTGTTCCGGCAGGCGGATCGAAATTCCGTTTTCCAGCTGAAGGTCCCAGCGGCGGTCGCTGACGAGGAACGCGGCGCGGACGCGCGGGCGCAATGCCGGCACCTCTTCCAGTGCGGAATTGATCTCAGAGGCCCTGCGCTGTGCTCCGTGATTAACGACAAGCAGAAGATTGGCATATCTGCCATCGACATCGTCCGTGATCACGTCGCCTGCCCGGTTGACGATCGAGACAAGGTCGCCGCGCTGCCAGAGCGCATAGGGCACCCTCTCCTCGATCTTGATCTGAAGCGTGCTCGGATAGAGTTTCATCACCGACGCGTTCTTGACCCACGCCATCGCGTTCAGTCGCTCGCGTGCACCGGCTGCATCAAAAAGGGCCAGAGACGTGCCTTCATGAATTTCAAGCGCTTCCAGGATCTGGAATTCATTGATTTCACGCTGGCCGGACAGTTTCACAGCCTCGATACCGAAGCCGGCGGCGGAAAGGAGCGCATCGGAAACGACCCGGCCGTGCCCCCCTATGACTATTCCATAACCAATTGTTAAGGTTAAGAAACCGAGCGCAGCGGCCGAACCGGTCCACCTTGGAAGCTCAGCGAGCCGCCCTGCCGAGCGCCAGACCGGCTGCCTGTGCAAACGCGAAACACCACGGCCGCGCGGAGCCAGTTCGGCCTCCAGCGGTGTCAGCGTTTCTCTATTCCATTTGCGACCTAGCGACAGCAACTCGCGTCCTCAACCATCCAACTGACCAGATCCCTGAAACTCATCCCCTTGTGCGCCGCCATTTCCGGCACAAGAGAGGTTGGCGTCATGCCTGGCTGCGTGTTCACTTCTAGGCAGATCAGGGTCCCGGATCCGTCTTCGCGCTCGTCGAATCGAAAATCCGCACGCGAAACACCGCGGCATCCCAGGGCCTGATGCGCCTTAACCGCTAGTGTCTCTATGGTTTGGTAAACAATCGGTGAAATTTTTGCAGGAAGAATGTGTTTTGATCCACCTTCAACATATTTTGCATCGTAATCGTAGAAGCTGTGCCCCATCGGCACGATGTCGATGACACCCAGTGCCTTGTCGTCCATGACGGCACAGGTCAGTTCCCTGCCTTCGATGAATTTTTCGCACATCAGAATATCGGGGTAAGGCCAGTCCTGCCGGCTTAGCTCCTGCGGCGGAAACTCTTGATCTTCCTTGACAATCAGCACTCCGAAGCTGGAGCCCTCATTGATTGGCTTAAGCACGTAAGGCGGTTTCATAGGGTGTTCGCGCAAGATGTTGTGGCGGTTGACGATAATGTCGTCCGTGACCGGCACACCAGCCGCCTGCATCACCGCTTTTGCCTTGATCTTGTGCATTGCAAGAGCCGATGCCATGACGCCGGAATGCGTGTAGGGAATGTTAAGAAACTCTAAAATTCCCTGAATGCAGCCGTCTTCACCGAAAGGACCGTGAAGCGCATTGAACGCAACATCCGGCTTCAGATTGTGGAGAACTGCCGAGATGTTCCTGTCAACATCGATGCGGGAGACCCTGTAACCGGCCTCTTCCAGTGCGTCTGCGCACTCGCGGCCGCTGGTCAGACTGACCGGGCGTTCGTTGACCCATCCGCCCATGAGAACGGCGACGTGTTTCTTGGCCATCTACGCAGCCTCCCCTTCCAATCCCAAAAACGGCTCTACGGTGCCGGTGTCTCCGAACCGGCCGAGGCGCTTGATTTCCCACTCAAGACGGATGCCGCTGTGCTTCAGAACGCGCGAGCGCACGGTTTCACCCAGCAGTTCAAGGTCGTGACCCGTCGCAGACCCCGTGTTGATCATGAAATTGCAGTGCATCTCCGACATCTGCGCGCCGCCGACGCGCAAGCCCCTGCAACCAGCTGCATCGACTTCCTTCCAGGCAGAAGTCCCCGGCGGGTTCTTGAATGTTGACCCGCCCGTCTTTTCCCGGATCGGCTGGGCCTTTTCCCGATGATCGACGACGTCGGCCATCTCCTGGCGCACCGCCATTTCGTCCTGAGGGACGCCTTCGAAGACCGCCGATGTGAAGACGAGGTCCCTTGAAGCGGAGGAATGCCGGTAGGCGTATCCCATCTCCGCGTTCGACAGGACATGCCTGTTGCCGTCGCGGTCGATCGCCGTGAGTTCCACCATGCGGTCGCGGGTCTCCGTTCCATGTGCGCCCGCGTTCATGCGCAATGCGCCCCCGAGACCGCCCGGAATGCCGGTATAGAAGGCAAAGCCGCCAAGGCCTGCCTTGGCTGCCGCTTCGGACAGGCGCTTGTCCGGCACCGCGGCACCGGCCTTGAGACGGGTTTCGCTGATCTGATCGATGGATCCGAAACCCCTGGCGCTCAAACGTATGACAACACCCTCAAGACCGCCATCGCGGATCAGAAGGTTCGAGCCGAGCCCGACCGGCAGGATCGGCACCTCTTTGGGAAGTCTGGTGAGGAACGCCGCGAGATCGTCTTCGTCGGCAGGTTGAAACATCAGCTGCGCCGGGCCGCCCGTGCGGAACCATGTTACCGCCGACATCGGTTGATTGGTGGTGAGTTTACCGCGTATGCCCTCGTCAAGGCCCGGATAGGTTTCCAAAAGGTCAGGAAAACTCATTGCAGGTCCCTAAAGCTCTTCAAGCTGCTTGGGCAGTGCGTAAGCCCATTGCGTGATGTTTCCCGCCCCCAGACAGACAACGAAGTCACCTGGATCCGCAAGTTCATGGACCGCAGCAGGCAGTTCTTCCGGACCTTCGATTGACTGAACGTTGCGGTGACCGCGTGTCTTCATGCCTGACACAAGGTCGGTATGGGCAGCTCCGTCTATGGGTTGCTCCCCGGCCGCATACACCGGTGTGATGATCACCGCGTCTGCATCGTTGAAGCAGTTGGAGAAGTCATCGAAGAGACTTTGCAGCCGCGTAAACCTGTGCGGCTGCATGACGGCGATCACCTTGCCGGCGGTGGATTCACGCGCTGCATGTAGCACCGCCTTGATCTCCACCGGATGATGACCGTAGTCATCGAAGATCTCAACGCCATTGACGGTGCCGGTATGCGTGAACCGCCGCTTGACACCGCCGAATTCGGAAATGCCTTTCTTCAGATCTTCCGCATTGACACCAAGTTGCGAGGCAACCGCTATTGCGGCCGTGGCGTTGGAAACATTGTGCAGGCCCGGCATCGGCAGCACCAGGTCCTTGAGTTCGACCACTTCCTCGGTCCGCCGGTCCCGGATGGACACGGAGAATATCGCCTTGCCACCGTCCATGGAGACGTCCGTGTAGCGGACATCCGCCTGCGGGTTGGTGCCATAGGTCACCACGCGCCGGTCTTCGATCGTTCCGATCATGGTCTGGACTTCCGGGTGATCGAGGCACATGACGGCGAAGCCGTAAAACGGGACGTTTTCGATAAACTGCCGGAACGCAGCCCTGACGCCGTCAAAATCGCCATAGTGGTCGAGATGTTCCGGATCGATATTGGTCACGATCGCAACGTCCGCAGGCAACTTCACGAATGTACCGTCGCTCTCGTCGGCCTCAACCACCATCCAGTCACCCGCCCCCATGCGCGCATTTGTTCCGTAGGCGTTAATGATCCCTCCATTGATGACGGTCGGGTCGAAATTGCCGGCGTCGAGGAGCGCCGCGACCATTGACGTGGTTGTCGTCTTGCCGTGCGTCCCACCAACCGCGATGGCCTGTTTGAAACGCATCAGTTCAGCCAGCATTTCGGCGCGGCGCACGACGGGAATGAGTTTTTCACGCGCGGCAATCAGTTCCGGATTGTCCTTCCTGATCGCAGATGAAACCACGAGCACTTCCGCATCGCCGATGTTCTCGGCACGATGCCCGACCTCAACCGGAATGCCGTGGGAACGCAGCCGCTGCACGTTGGCGTTTTCCGCCATATCCGAGCCTTGCACCTGGTATCCCAGCGTCTTGAGCACCTCGGCGATACCGCTCATGCCGATGCCGCCGATCCCGACGAAGTGGACCGGTCCGATATCCTGCGGCATCTTCATGGCCGTTCTCCTTTTCCTGCAGCCATCTGCTCGACCAGATCAGCCAGACGGCTGACCGCGTCGGGTTTGGCAACTTTAAGCGCGTTCGCGGCAGCCTCTTGCAGCTTGTCCGGCGCATTTATCAGTCGGGTGATTTCTTCCGCAAGCCGTTCCGGGCTCAACTCGGATTGAGGGATCGGCCAGGCACCGCCGGCCTGCTCCAGAACCCTGGCATTTGCCGCCTGATCCTGATCGAGAGCGCCGGGGAGCGGCACCAGGATCGAGGGACGCCCGAGAACGCTGAGTTCGCTGACCGAGGACGCCCCTGACCTGCACAGGACAAGATGAGCGTCCGCAATGCGCTTCGGCATGTCCTGAAAGAACGTGGCGCAGTCAGCGCTGACACCGAGCCTTTCGTAGACGTCCTGCACACGATCCATGTCCTCCGGGCGGCATTGCTGCGCGATGGACAGTCGGGATCTGAGATCATCCGGCAGGAGTTCGACGGAGGGGGGAAGAAGATCTGAAAAAAACCGCGCCCCCTGCGATCCGCCGAAGACCAGCAGCTTGAAGTCGCCGCCTGCCACCGGAGCATGGTAGGGCTGATCCGCGGCTTCCAGAACCGCATCGCGGACCGGATTGCCGGTCTCGACCTGCTTCGAGGCAAGATCGCCCGGCAGGTTCGCCAGCGGAATGCTTGTCGCGATCGCGCTGACGCCCTTGGCCAGCATCCTGTTCGCGCGTCCCATGACGCCATTGGCTTCATGCAGGATCGACGGCGTTCCGGTCATGCGGGCGGCGAACATCGGCGGAAACGTCGGATAGCCTCCGAAACCTGCAACGACTTCCGGTTTGAGAGACTTGATGACGGAACGGGCCTGCAGCGTGCCGCGAAAAAGGCTGAGCGCCGTCTTTGCGAGCGCGATCGGGTTCCGGCCCCGGATCGTTTCGGAAGAAATGATGTGAACCTGGCGTGCCGGGAAGGCGCTGCCGTACTTGTCGGCTCTCTCGTCGGTAGCCAGTTCAACCACCCACCCGCGCCGTCCAAGCTCGGAGGCAAGGGCCTGTGCCGGGAACAGATGACCGCCGGTACCACCGGCGGTAAGAAGGACTGTTTTGCTCATGTCACGCGGCAACTTGAATTACATCAATGATGAAGGCGAAAGCCGGCTGACCGTCACCACTTCGGAACGCGACGGCTGCGGCCGCCTGCGCGTCAAGGCGAGAATGGCGCCGGCCGTCATAGCCGAAGAAAGCAGCGAAGACCCGCCGTAGGAAATGAAAGGCAAAGTCATGCCCTTTGACGGCATGAGATGCAGGTTCACAGCGAGGTTGATCGTCGCCTGCAGGCCGAAAAGCACGACAAGCCCGGCAGTGGCAAGCCGGCTGAAAGCATCCTGGTCCCGGCTTGCGTGGCTGAGCCCGCGCAGGACCACAAAGGCAAAGACGGCGACCACCAGGAGACAGACGATCACACCGAACTCTTCGCCGACCACGGCGAAGATGAAATCCGTATGACTGTCGGGCAGGATGCGTTTGACGGTCCCCTCGCCCGGACCGCGCCCGAACCAGCCGCCGGCAAGGAAGGAGTCCATCGCCGTGTCAACCTGGAACGTATCCCCGGAGCTGGGATCCAGGAACCTGTCGACACGATTGGTCACGTGCGGCAGGAAAGCGTAAGCCGCAAACAGGCCAAGTACACCGATCAGACCGAGCGCCACGATGATCAGCCACGATATCCCGTTGAGGAAGAACAGTCCCGCCCAGACCAGCCCGAGCAGCATGGTCTGACCGAAATCCGGCTGTGCAATCAGCAGAGCTGCGCAAACCGCAAAGAGGACGAAGGCGAACAGCACGCCCGGCACTTCGCGCCGCCGGCCGCTCTCGGACAATAAAAACGCAATCAGAATGACGAAAGCGGGTTTGAGAAATTCCGAAGGTTGCAAAGAGAAGCCCGCAATGTAGATCCAGCGCCGCGCACCCTTGGCCTCAAACCCCAGGAACAGCGTTGCAATCAGAAGCACAAGCGAGACCACGAACAGGATCAGCGCGGCCCGCCTGACCATGCGGGGTGGCATGAGCGACCCGGCAAGCATGATGGCAACGGCAGGGATCAGGAACATCGCCTGCCGCTTGACGAAATAGAGGGTGTCGATCCCGAGCCTCTCGGCAACGGGCGGGCTGGCGGCGAAGGACAGAACCACACCGCCGACCATCAGCAAACCGAAGGCGGCAAGAAGGTAGTGATCGACGGTCCAGAGCCATTCGGCGAATTTGCTGCGATCCGCGCGAGATACCATTATGCGACCTCCTGCGAGTTTCCAGCGCCCGGCAAGGCACGCACCGCGTCGACAAAAGCCGCGCCGCGCAATTCAAAATTCGGATACTGATCGAAGCTCGCACAGGCCGGAGACAGAAGGATTGCGATCTCCTCAGCACCGTCCTCCGCGGCCGCGCTCGCCGCGTCAATGACGGCCTGGGGCAGCGTTCCGCTGATTTTGAACGGGACACGGCCTTCCAGAACATCGGCGAAGTCTTCGGCGGCTTCTCCAATAAGAAATGTTTTTGCGATCCGCGGAAAATACTCATCCAGGGACGAGATCCCGCCGGCCTTGGCGCGTCCGCCTGCAATCCAGTAGATCCGCTCGAAGCTCGAAAGAGCCCTTGCAGCGGCGTCTGCATTGGTTGCCTTGGAATCGTTGACGAACAGGATACGCCCGCGCCTTGCAACAATTTCCATACGGTGATGAAGTCCGGGGAACGTGGTCAGCGCGGCGGCGATTTTTTCAGATGGCAGTTCCAGGGCACGAAGGGCTGCAAAGGCGGCGGCGGCATTCTGGCCGTTGTGGTCTCCACGCAGGCTGTCGACCCCGCCAAGCAAGGCAACCTGCTGCTGCGTTCCGCTATGGGCTTCGATCAGGAATCCATGCGATGCATAAATCCCTTCGGTCAGTTCCCGTTCTCCGGCGATCCTGCACACGGGCTTGTGGGCAAGCTCAAGCCGGTCGGCGATCAGGGAAGACAGGCGATCATCAACGCCAATGATCGCCACTTTGGAACCGGCCACGAGCCGTTCCTTGATCGCGGCGTAGTTTTCCATGGATCCGTGCCGGTCGAGATGATCCGGCGACAGGTTCATGTGTACGCCGATGCTCGGGTCGAGCGTCGGAGACAGATCAATCTGGTAGGACGAACATTCGACCACATAGTGACGTCCGGGCACGGGCGGTTCCAGCTCAAGGACCGGCGTACCGATGTTTCCGCCGACCTGAACATCCAGCCCGAGTTCGGCAAGCAGGTGGGCGATGAGCGCGGTTGTCGTCGATTTGCCGTTGGTTCCCGTGATCGCGATGAACGGCGCGGACAAGCACTGCTTGCGGCGTTCCCGGCAGAACAGTTCGACATCTCCGATAATCTCGACCCCAGCCTCGCGCGCAAGGTCGACCGTCCAATGCGGCACAGGATGCGTGAGCGGCACCCCGGGTGAAAGCACAAGCGCTGCGACATCGTCCCACGCAAGCGTGCGCAGATCCTCTGTCGAAAGACCTTCGTCAGCCGCTTGCCGGACCCGTGTCTCATTGTCGTCGTGACACACAACTTCGGCCCCGCCAGCCTTCAGGGCACGCGCCGTTGCCAGGCCGGACCCGCCAAGCCCGAACAGCGCAACTTTCCTGCCTTGAAATGTCGTGACGGGGATCATGCGGCCTACCTCAGCTTCAGTGTTGCCAGGCCAAGCAGGGCAAGGACGACGGCAATGATCCAGAACCGGATCACCACCTGGCTTTCCGTCCATCCCATCATCTCGAAGTGGTGATGGATCGGCGCCATTCGGAACACCCTCTTTCCGGTCAGCTTGAAGGAGAACACCTGAACGATCACCGATACGGCTTCGAGAACGAAGAGGCCGCCGATGATCGCAAGGACGATTTCATGCTTGGTGGCAACGGCAATCGCGCCGATCATGCCGCCGAGCGCCAGAGATCCGGTGTCACCCATGAAAATCGCCGCAGGCGGCGCGTTGAACCAGAGGAAACCGAGCCCGGCACCGATCACGGCACCGCAGATCACGGCGAGTTCGCCGGTCCCGGACACGTGATGGATCTGCAGATAATTCGCGAAAACGGCATTGCCGGACAGATAGGCGATCAGACCGAACGATGCACAGGCGATCATGACCGGGACGATCGCAAGCCCGTCGAGCCCATCGGTGAGGTTCACGGCGTTTCCCGCGCCAACCATGACAAAGGCGGCAAAGGGGATGAAAATCAGACCAAGGTTGAGCGTGAAGTCTTTCAGGAAGGGGAACGTGATCGCTTCGGAGAACTCGGATGTGTCGAGGATTGTCACGGCATAGGCCGCGAGCGCGGCAATCAGGAATTCCAGGCCGAGCCGCGCCTTGCCGCCAAACCCGGTGTGCGAGGATTTCGTGACCTTCAGGTAGTCGTCGTAAAAGCCGATGCCGCCGAACCCGAGCGTAACACCGATGACGACCCAGACATACGGGTTGGACAGGTCCGACCACAGGAGCGCTGCAACCATTGCGCCCGACATGATCATCAGGCCTCCCATCGTGGGTGTGCCCTGCTTGGTCAGCAGATGGCTTTCGGGTCCATCGGCCCGGATCGGCTGGCCGTGGCCCTGGCGGATGCGCAAGCTGGATATGATCTTCGGTCCGAACAGAAAAACGAAAAACAGTGCGGTCATGATCGCACCGCCCGTGCGGAACGTGATGTATCTGAACACGTTGAGCGCCGAGATCTGATCCGCAAATTGCCCCAAAAAATAAAACATCAGCTATCCCTTACGCCGCCGCGGTGTCGTCCGCGGGCGGATATTCTTTCTTCAGGGCCTCGACAAGCGGGCCCATGCGGGTTCCGAGCGACCCCTTGATCATAACGACGTCACCGGGCCGGACGTCCCTCAAAATGACGTCTTCCAGATCTTTTGCGTCCTCGCTGTAATGGGACCGCAATTGCTGGGGCAGCCGTTGCCAGAGCGCGTGCATATGTGGGCCA
This sequence comes from Roseibium sp. MMSF_3412, assembly GCF_030733265.1. Lineage (GTDB taxonomy): Bacteria > Pseudomonadota > Alphaproteobacteria > Rhizobiales > Stappiaceae > Roseibium. The sequence continues at coordinate 204,509 of NZ_JASHJI010000005.1, forward strand.
GCGCAGTAGACCGCATCGATCTGCGCCTCGGTGATTGGAGCAAGCAGCTCCGCATGGAGCGTGTCCGCCTCCGCGCCCAGTTCGCGCATGTCGCCTATCACCGCGATCCTGCGGCCGGGCCGCGTTACCGGCGTCTCTCCGATCACGGAAATCGCGGCGCGCATGGAGGCGGGATTGGCGTTGTAACTCTCGTCCACCAGGTCGAATGCTCCACCGGACGTCATGAGCCGGCTGACTTCACCGCGCCCCTTCGGCGGCTTCATGCTGTCGAGAGCAAGACCGGCCTTCGCCAGGTCAGCGCCCACGTCGTGAACCGCGGTCAGAACCGCGAGACTGTTTTTCACCACATGTTTGCCGGGAGCCCCGACCTTGTAGGTAATCTCGGTTCCGAGAATGGACGCATCGACACTCGATCCGCCCGCGTAGCGGATGACGTTCTCCACGTGACTGTCCGCCGAAGGATCGAGGCCGAAGGTCTGAACCCTTGAAACGCCAGCGGTGGTGGCTAGAAAGCGCAGCAGATCGTATTGACGATTGTCCTTGTTCAGGATCGCGATACCGTCGGGTTCCAGACCTTCGAAAATTTCCGCCTTGGCCTGTGCGATCTTCTCGACCGAAGCGAAGAACTCCAGGTGAACCGGCTGCACCGTCGTGATGATCGCGACGTGGGGTCGGACCATCTTGACCAGCGGCGTGATCTCTCCGTGGTGGTTCATGCCGATTTCAAAGACACCGTATTCGGTATCGGCGGGCATGCGCGCCAGTGTCAGGGGGACACCCCAGTGATTGTTGAAAGAGGCGACCGACGCGTGCACCTTGCCGGACTGTTCCAGCGTCAGCCGAAGCGCTTCCTTGGTGCCGGTCTTGCCGACGGATCCGGTGACCGCAATGATCCGGGCATTTGTGCGTGCACGCGCTGCGATACCGAGCTGCCGCATCGCCTCCAAAGGGTCTGCAACAACGACATATCTTCCATCTTCCGGTAGCTCTGAAAGCTTGCTTTCGGCAACGACCGCGACGCCTGCGCCAGCTTCGAGCGCTGCGGCGACATAGTCGTGACCGTCGAAGCGGTCTCCCTTGATGGCAATGAACGCATCGCCCGCTTCCAGCGACCGGCTGTCGATTGAAATACCTGTTATCTCCGCATCGGCTTCACCCTTGATGCGGCCGCCAGCAGCCTCGGCAAATGCATCCAGTGTCCAGAGAGGGTCGCTCATGGTTCTCCTTGAAGGCTTATTGCACGCTGCACGGCATCGTGATCGGAAAAGGGAATCACTGTGTCGCCAACAATCTGGCCGGTTTCGTGGCCCTTTCCGGCAACACACAGGATATCGCCAGACTGAAGGCCCCGAACACCTTCGGCGATGGCTTCCATCCGATCGCCGATTTCCAGCGCATCGGGCGCGCCGGACATAACCGCGCTGCGAATGGAGGCAGGATCCTCGGATCTCGGGTTGTCGTCTGTCACAATGACCAGATCCGCGTGGCGGGAAGCAGCCTCGCCCATCAGCTTGCGCTTGCCGGGGTCCCGGTCTCCGCCGGCGCCAATGACGACGGCAAGCTTGCCGGTCGCAATCGGCCGGAGGGCGGCAAGCGCATTGTCGAGTGCGTCCGGCTTGTGCGCGTAATCGACAAACACCAGACCGCCGGCTTGCGTTCTGCCGGCCAGTTCCAGCCGCCCCGGCGCGCCCTTGAGGTTTTCAAGAGACCGCAGCACAAGCCCCATATCCGTTCCCGCAGCGACGGCCAGTCCTGCCGCGATCAACGCATTGGAGACCTGAAAACGGCCGATCAGGGGCAGTGTGACCCTGTATTCCCCGCGCTCCGTCTGGAGCGTCAGTTCCTGTCCGGCGCCTTCGGCTCGAAGGCCGGTCAATTTCAGATCCCGTCCCGTTTCCCCGACTTCGAAGACGGGCAAGCCGCGCTGCGTTGCGACATCCAGGACCCGGTCTGCATATTTTTCACCCGGATCGACAACGACCGTTCCACCGGAAGGCAACAGATCCTTAAACAGGCGGAGTTTGGCGCGCAGGTAGTCCTCGATGGTTGGATGGTAGTCCATGTGGTCGCGGCCCAGATTCGTGAAGGCCGCCGCCGTCAGGCGCACGCCATCCAGCCTGTACTGATCCAGCCCGTGCGACGAGGCTTCAAGGGCTGCATGATTGATCCCTTCCGCCTCCAATTCGCTCAGTTCCTTGTGGAGAGCCACGGGATCGGGGGTCGTCAAACCGCCATAGGTGACGCCATCGGGCTTGACGATGCCGAGCGTCCCGAGGCTTGCAGCCGGGTGGCCCGCCGCCTGAAAGATCTGGCGGACAAAATGCGCAACCGATGTCTTTCCGGCTGTGCCGGTAACCGCGACGATCACGTCCGGCTGCCGGCTGTAATATCTGGCTGCAAGACGTGCAAAGACCCTGCGGGGCTCTTCAGCGGTGATGACCGCCACGTCTCCGGCGACCTGTGCCTTGACAGCGTCCGCTGCTTCCCGGGCGCACAGAATCGCAACCGCTCCGGCTGCAACCGCATTCGGAACGAAACGTGTCCCGTCTACGGTCGAGCCCTTGAAGGCGGCAAACAGGTATCCGGGCTGCACGGACCTGCTGTCAGCCGTGAGCCCCGTAATTTCAAGACCTTTCGCCTGAACCGGCAAGGGAATGCCGTCGGCCAAATATTCAAGATCCATTGCACCTGATCGTTCGGTTTGTGCGTCGTCGTCTGAATGCGCTGGCACCGATTTCCGGCTGCGACCCCGCCGGTGCCTGACTTCCTTATGTCTCCTTAATAGGAAATCTCGATCGGTTCATCCCCCTTGCCGAAACGCGGCATCACACCGAGCATCGGGGCTGAACGCCTCACGATTGCGCCGACCGTCGGTGCCGCGTTCAATCCCGCAGTTGCACCGATGCCCTTGCGCTCTGGTTTGGGCTCGTCAATGACCACGAGAACAACATATCTCGGATCATCCATCGGAAAGGCCGACAGGAAGGAATTCCGCCGCTTGTTGCTGACATAGCGCCCGTTTTCAATCTTTTCCGCGGTGCCGGTTTTGCCGCCGACCGTGTATCCCGGAACGTCGGCACGGCGGCCGGACCCTGACAGGACATTGAGGCGGAACAGGTAGCGCATCATGCGGCTGACATCAGGCGAAATGACCTGTTTTCCAACTGCTTGCGCCTGTTCCTGAGACCGTGGAAGGAAGGTCGGCGGCAGCAGTTTTCCGCCGTTGACCACAGCCGCAGCGGCAACCGCCGTCTGCATCGGAGTGACTGAGAGGCCATGGCCAAAGGAGATTGTCATGGCAGCCAGTTCGTTCCACTTCGGAGGCAGGAGCGGCGCGGCGTTTTCGGGCAATTCCGTGGCAAGCCGCTTCGTCAGGTGAAGCCGTTCCAGGAATTCCTTCTGACGCGCAACCCCTGTCGCAAGCATCATCTTGGCCGTGCCGATATTGGACGAGTAGATGAAGATCTCGGGCACGGACAGGATCCGGTTTTTCCCGTGGAAATCCGAAATTGTCCGCCCTGCTGCACGAATCGGACGCGTTGCATCGAAGCTGTCATTGATGGAAACGGACCCGGAATCGAGTGCCATCGCGGTTGTGAACGCCTTGAACACCGAGCCCATCTCGAAGACACCGCCAGTCGCCCGGTTCAACCGGTCGCGCTCAAGGGCCTGCGCCCGGTCGTTCGGGTCGTAGTCCGGCAATGACGACATGGCGACGACTTCACCGGTCTTGGCATCCAGAACAATGCCGGCGGCCGCAATGGCACGGTACCGTTCCATTGCCTTGACCAGTTCGTCGCGAACCACGTGCTGAACACGCAGATCCACGGAAAGCCTGACCGGCTCCATCGACTTGTCCGATGCAAAGCCAAGTGACTGCAGGTCCGCCAGCCACTCGTCGTCGATATGCTTTTCGATCCCGGCGAGACCCTGATTGTCGACATTCACCGACCCGACAATGTGGCCGGCCGTCGGGCCACCCGGATAGAACCTTTGATTTTCCGACAGGAAACCGATGCCCGGCAGGCCAAGATTGTGGACTTCGTCTGCCTTTTGCGGTGTCATTTCCCGTTTCAGCCAGACGAAACCGGCACCGCTTTCGAGGCGGCGGCGCACCAGTTTCTCGTCCAGTTCCGGCAAGGCCCTGATCAGCCCCTCGACCGCTTCGTCGACGTCAATGATCCGGCGCGGCTCCGCGTAAAGCGACGCGGTCTTGATATCGGTTGCGAGGATCTCGCCATTCCGGTCGATCAGGTCCGGCCGGGATGCAGAGACAGAATCCTGCGCGGAGATCCAGGCATGCGACGGTGCTTCTTCCATTTGCGCCAGATGCACGAGCCGTCCGGCAATGGCGGCGTAGACACAGGCAAACGCCATCATGGCAACGATGACACGGGACCTGACGGCGCTGGAAGACACTGAACCGCGCACGCTCCTTGGGCTGGAACGCCTGACCTGAAGAAAACTTGCCGGTTCGCTTACGATCGTCATCAGGGCCCCCTACTGGATCGCAGCCGATGAGCCGGCATAGCCGCCCATCTGGTTGGAGCCGCCGATAGGCTCAAGCATGACGGGGCGCGCCGGAAGATCTTCGGGAACAACAATCTGCTTCACGTCAAGCGCATCCAGTTCGAGATAGGTGTTGTAGCGCTCGACGAGGCCCTGGAGACGGTCCGGTTTGTTCAAGAGGCTCCATTCGGCCTTCAGGTTCCGGATCGCGTTGCGCTCTTCGTCGATCTGCCGCTGCAAGTCCGCGACCTTCGCAGCCGACTTGGTCGCTGCAAGCTTCATATCGTAAACGGTTGCCGCACCGATCACGACGGCGAGAATGAACAGAATGTTCAGCGTGCGTACCATCGTCAGCCCCCAAGCCCCTGATATTCCGCAAGTCGCGGAACGCCGGCAGCATGCACATCCATGACGCGCGCGGGCGCGTCCGTGCGCCGCCCTGCCCTCAGCTTTGCCGAGCGCGACCTTGGATTACCTGCCGTCTCTTCTGCCTTTGCCTCAACCGCCTTGCGGGTCAGAAGCTCGAATGTTGCCGGCGGAACTTCTTCTTCCGGCATGTGGCGCGAACCGCCGCCGCGTGTTCTGGTCCTATCCTGGAAGAACCGCTTCACGATCCTGTCTTCCAGGGAGTGGAAACTCACCAGAACCAGGCGTCCGCCGGGCCGCAGGATGCGCTCCGCCGCGCCCAGCGCTTCGGCAGCCTGATGCAGTTCGCCGTTCACGTAGATCCGCAGTGCCTGGAACGTGCGGGTTGCCGGATGGATCTGAGCCTTCTTGGGCGACCGCCCAAGCACCTTCTCGATCAGGTCCGCCAGTTGAAGCGTTCTGTCGAACTGCTTTTCCTTACGCGCCGCATCAATGGCATGAGCAACGGAAGTCGCGCGTTTTTCCTCGCCCAGAAGACCGATGATACGGATGAGATCCCGGACCGGCAGTTCATTGACGACATCGGCAGCGGAAGGCCCTGCCTGCTCCATACGCATGTCCAACGGACCGTCACGCAGAAAGGAGAACCCGCGCTCGGCCTCATCCAGCTGCATCGAGGACACGCCAAGGTCTAGGACAACACCATCGACAGCGTCAAAGCCGCTGCTGCGCGCATGACTTTCAAGATCGGAAAACTGACCGGACACGAGCATCAGTGCGCCATCGCTGTCTTCTTCCAGCGCACGCCCTGCGGAAATCGCATCAGGGTCCCGGTCGATACCGACGACCCGCGCGCCTTTCGCCAGGATGGCACGCGTATAGCCGCCGGCCCCAAACGTGCCGTCAACGATAACCTCGCCCGGCTTGGGGTCGAGCCACTCAAGAACTTCACTCAGGAGAACCGGCACGTGACGCTCGGGTCCGCCAGCGGCAGAAGCAGCTTCCCTGTCGCCGAGCGCCATCATGACGGCTCTCCCTGTGAAGGCGCGGGGCTTTGCCCCGACAACATCGCGAGTGCGCGTCTTTGGGCCTCGGCGCGGTACTCGCGAAACTTTTCCGGCTCCCAGATCTGAAACTTGTAATTCAGCCCGACAAAGGTGACTTGGTCGGCGATCCCGGTGTGCTCCTTGATCATGTCGGAAATGGTCACGCGGCCATCCCCATCGATCTTAGGGTTTTCGCTCGCACCGAAAAGCGCGACCGCCAGGGCGTCATGATCCGGAGACAGTTTTGCAAACGCTTCTGAACGCTTGCTGATCTCAGCAAGAAGGTCGTTCCCGCCGGCATCGACGGCATCGCAATGCGCGGAGGTAATGCAGTAAAGCCCTTCAAATCCATCTCTCGCCAAGACCGCCCGGAAGGGTGCAGGGATCGACACGCGACCCTTGGCATCCAGCCGGTTGGTAAAGTGAGAAACAAATCCGGCCATAAATCCCCTTCAGACAGGTCCCCACCTGTCGAAATCCCCAAATCACCCATCGTTAGGAAACGGTCCACACGACCAAGGACATGCATTTTGCAAAACCGGCTACCACCGAGCCGTAAATCAATGCCCCGGACCGCGTTGATATGGGCCCGCATCCCCTGTTCTGGGTCTTTATGGGATACCATGGGAAAACATGGGCAGTCAATGGATTCCCATGGATTCTGGCTGGATTTGATCGCTCACGACCCCATCGCATGACGTTAATCGAAACATGCTTAATGAAGCCTTGACAGATTTGTAGAATCAGATTCGCAGGATTACGGAGGTTTTGTCTTTACCCCCACCTCAACCCGGCAAAAACTGCCGCCCGAAACCGCCCGTGTGAATGACCTGTGGAGAACAAAAACGCCGCGCAAATGCGCGGCGCCTTCACTGCGATGACACGACAGCAGATCAGCCAAGCAACTCGGAATTGCCGAGACTTTCCAGTTGGTCGGCAACGCCGCCCGGATCAGTGACAACGGTGTTCCAGTCAGCCGCGGTCAAGTTTGCAGCCGACAGATCTTCCGCCTGGACCCCTTCCAGAAGCAGACTGTGACCGCCATTGTTCTCGACCGTAATGTGAAGTCCTTCGGTGGTTTCCTTGAGAGAGACATCTGACGCTCCCAGGCTGCTGAAGTTCAAACTGTCCTCTGCCGGATTGAAGGCCTTGACGGCGAACTTCCGTCCCCAGTCCCAAGTGACCAGGACCGTGTCCGCACCGTCTTGCAGCACGATGTCGTCATCGGAAGCGGGAGGAACGACCGGCTGATCCGGTGCATCAGGTGTATCCGGTGTTTCCGGTGCCCCGGTCACAGCGCCGACGCCATCCCTTACCTGATCGCCGTCCGTCGTCGCGCCGGGAGGCGCCGCAGGGGTCAGGAGCGCGCTCCGCGACACCAGCGTGACATCGTTCTGATCGAAGCCGAAGGGCGCTTCCAGATTGTCCTCCATGACCTGGTCATGATGGAACTCGACATTTCCAGGGATGAGATCGGACTTTGAAACACCGGAGAAGACAAAACTCTGACCGCTCGGCAGGGAGCTGATCACCATGCCCTCCGGAGTATCCTCCACACTCAGACGCTCCCGCGTCCCGAAATAGAGGAAACTGATCTTCTGCGCCGCCGGGTCAAAGCCATCGATGACGTTGCGTGCGCCGTATTCGTGGGACCGGAGGTAGACGGTGTCGCCGTCGCGCGGGCCAACGCCGGTCTCCCAGGAAAGAATCCCGCCCAGGTCCTGACGCAGGTGCTCGTTGCCGACAATTCCGAAACTCTCGATCGACAGCTCCGAGAGTTGAACGCCCTGGAGGATCTGCATGTCCGGTCCCCAGGGGTTGTCGATCACCGGTTCGCCCGCAGGTGTCATCGTCAGGATCAGGCCATGAACCGATGCGTTGCCGAAATCGATCTCGTCGGCTGCCGGATCGAAGCCGATAATGTCGTCCGCGCCGAAATCCGCAGGCCACTTGACGCCGCCCAGCACGCTCGCGCCAGCCGGAACCGGCGGATTGGAGCCGTCGGTGTCGTAGACAACATCGAAGCCGCCCGCGCCGGGCGTTTCAACAGATTGGCCGAGGAGGGCTGCAACCTCATTCAGGGCGGATTCCTCGGCAACCATGAAATTGTTCATGGTGAGGTCCGAAGCATCTACACCGACAAGAACCGTCTCGCTGGCGATTTCTCCCGTCGGCGTGAGAACACGCACCGTCAGGCCGGCAGAAACATCTGCGATCGTTGACGGATACGCGGCGAACTCAAGCCGTTCCGCTATGATGCCGGCTTGCAGATGAAGCATGTCGGTGGCCGGATTGAAATCGTCGATCACACGTGAGGGGCTCTGCGGCATGATCATGATCATCTGAGGCCCGTCCGGAGTTCCGGGATCGACAGGATCTGTGGGGTCCGGATCAACGGGGGCAACGGGGCCCGAAGGATCCGCCGGGCCGCTGCCAACACCGGAGAGAATTTCCTGCCCCGTCGCATCGCTCATGATGGTGAAGTTGGCCGGGGAAAGATCATTCGGCGCAACACCTGCAAGTGTCAGCGTCTGATTGTTACTCGCCATCGTGAAAACGGTGTTGCCGCCAACTTCCGTCATTTCGATCGCTTCGGGTCCGAACCAGTCGATGAAAATCGTGTCGGTCTCATGGTCGAAATCCGAAATGGTCCGGTTCGTGCCCCACGCCCAGGTGATCACCACGCTGGCAGTCGCTGCCGTCACGCCGGCAGTGCCGTTCCAGCCGTCGGGCGCTGCCGGCGGCACGGGAGTAACGGGCGTATCCGGTTCGCCCGGTGTGTCGGGCTCATCGGGCACATCAGGTTCGGCCGGGGTATCCGGTTCATCGGGTATATCCGGCGTATCCGGTGTGTCGGGTACACTGGGGCCGTCGCCAACCAGAGCCAGAACCTTTGCTGCTGCCGTCGCGTCCAGGATGGTGAAATTCGCGCTGCTCAGATCGCTCAGCTGCACGCCGGCAAGTGTCGTGCTCTGGCTGTTGGCGGGAACTGCAAAGACGGCACCTTCAGACGTTTCGGAAACAACAAGATCCGCGGCCCCGATCCAGTCAATGAAGATCGTATTGTTTGCCGGATCGAAACCGGTCACGACCTCTTCCTGACCCCAGGCCCATGTAATGACCACGTCGGCATCGCTTTCCGAGACACCCGCGCCGCCATTGCTGCCCGGATCACCCGCGCACGGTGTTCCGCCCGGCGTCTCACCCGGTGTGCCAAGCCCCTCGTCGCCGGTGAGCCGGTCTTCGTAGAATGCGATCATCTGCTCGATAGTCGGCGCGGAATATCCGCCGAATTGATCGATATATTGAAGGATCGACGTTCCGTATTCGTCCGTGCTGACTGCCCCGCCCTGAAGGAGCGATGCCGTGCCCCAGGCACCGCGCAGGTGCGCCGCCGCCAGAATACCGGTCAGTGTCAGTTCCACCGTGACGGTCTGACCGTTTTGCGTGTAGCTGGCCGTTTGTCCGATGAAGTCGCTCAGCGACTGGCCGCTGCCCGCGAGCTGCGTTTCCAGAACCTCAAGATTGTAGCCGAAGGCTTCCTGGATCGCGACGGTCTGTGCGTCCTTGGTCGTGAAATCCTGAAGCGATGTCACGCCATTCTTGCCGGTCCAGGTGCCGTCCCAGGTGTTCGTGGCTGCCCCATTCCCGTAAAAGACGGTGTCATCGTAATATCCAAGGTCGATCAGCAGTGCTTCACCGAACTGGAAACCGACAAACCCGAGCGAGTTCATCGACTGGTACGCCATTGTTTCCCATTCGGCGTCTGTCAGTTGAGACCAACTGGTATATTGCGGAAAGCGGGTTTCAACACCACCTCCGGCCCACTGATCGAGCTGCCAGTCCTGAATGATGCCCGCATCGTAGCGGTCCCTGTCCCATCCCGATTCAAAGGCGAGCAATGCCGCCAGAAAATCCTCGAACGTGCCTGCCATCTTTCTCCCACCTGTATTGATTAAAACGAATCAAGACTAGGAAGGAAGAAAGTTTGCAACATGGACAAAACATTAAATGTTCAAGGCGATACAGTGACCGTCATGACACAATTTATTCAAATTTCAATTTGAAAATTTTCACGAATACATAAAACACTTAAGATAAGAATTTCTTCCATTCAAACAAAAAACTTTCGGACACACCGGCTACCCAGCGCGGTCAGGTCAGCAGAACCGCCTGCGGCGGAGCGTCTGCCTGGGCGTCTCTTGGAAACGCATCTTGTAGCCTTGCGAGAACCGGCCCGCGTGCCGATGCCCCGACATCTCGGCAATCTCTGAAACGGAGAGGCTTCCGCTATCCGACAGCAACAGGTGCCGCGCGAAATTGAACCGGATGTCCTGGAGCTTTTCCATCGGACTGCATCCCAGCTCCCGTTTGAAATGGATCTGCAGATTACGCGGGGTTGTCCCGGCGAAGGCACAGATGTCGAGCAGGCTGATGTCCTGATCGAACCTTTCGTTGATCAGGGCCATCGCTCTTTTCAGAATTGCCGGCGCAGTACCCGCTGCCGGTTCTTTGAAAAAGTGCGACGCCGTGTTCGCCTGGACTTCCAGCAGCGACGTCACAAGGGCTTCCTCCAGTTGCCGCTGGCAAGGGTCGTCCGGATGACGGAAAATCTGCCCCGACGCCGCCGCACCGAAAAGGCCACGCAAACGCCTTGTCCAAACGGCGATCGGTCCCCGGTTCATATGGAGCCCCGGCTTAAAACGGATCGCGTTCAGTCCGATCCCGGTCATCCGTGTGGCGATTTCGGCAACGTAGCTCCTTTCGATCTGCACCAGAACCTGCTCACAGCCCGCATGCCAGCGCATCGTGGTGTTTCTGTCGGGATTCAGGACCACGCCCGTGGAAGGCGACGACCAGACCGACCGGGTTCCGTTTTGAACGTCTGCCGTACCGGCAATCGGTATCTGGATCAGATAGAAATCCGACAATTCACCCGGATCAATGGTGACGTCCGCCCCGTAGCGAATGTAGTTCAGGGAAAGACGCTTGCCTTCGACCCTGTTCTGGCAGGCATTGAAACGGTCGCTTGCTGACATCCGCTCAAGCCTGTGACTGCAGAATTTGCGCGCGACGATTTCGCGCGCCTCGTCAACGTCGAACGTTTCGAAGCAGTTGAAGTCGCCAAGCGGCAAATTGCGCGCGGTCCGGAGCATGACAAATCATGCCGCCTGCTCGCGGTTCGATCAAGCATTCGAGCCGGTCAACGCGGCGAATTGGAGCAATGCGTCTGTTTTTTTCGCAATCTGGATAAAACAAACCGGTGTCCGCAGCTTAGCATTTTCCAACCGACAGATTGCTTCACGGAGGGGAACAACATGCAGAACGGCGCAGGCATCACATCCGCGGCCACCGGCCTGGACGACATCAGCTGGAACGTTGTCGGGCAGACCTACACACCCAAGATCCACAGCACCAACGCCTTCATCTGGCACGCCGTGGTTCCGGCGGAGAGTTTTGTCCCGCCGCATGTCCACCCGACCCAGGACGAGTGGATCGTCATGCTGAAAGGCGAGCTGGAGGTCGAAATGGGCGGCGAGACCCATGTGGCGAAAGCGGGCGACACGGTGCGCATGCCCATGGGCGAAGCGCACGGCATCTTCAACCGCTCCGGCGAGACCGCGACCTGTGTCTTCGGCGTTGCTCCGGCACGCAAGCTTTTCGACCTCTTTATTGCGCTCAACGGTGTGACCGACCCGCAGGAACTCGTTCGATTGTCGGCCCTGCACGAAGTCGACTTCCTCCCCCCGCCCGATCAGGCGTGAACGGATCGCAGGGTTTCAGGAGGATTTTGACATGACGAAACGGATGAACGTCGCGATTATCGGCGGCGGCGTGAGCGGTCTTGCCGCAGCAAAGGCGTTCGACGAGCGCGGTCACAGAGTGTTCGGCTTCGAGCGCAGTCACGATTTCGGCGGCGTGTGGGAACTGTCCAGGTCCTATCCCGGCGTCCAGACCCAGTCTCCGAAGGATCTTTACAGGTACACCGATCTTGCCATGCCGGACGACTATCCCGAATGGCCGAAGGGACCTCAGGTCCATGCCTATCTTCATAGCTATGCCGACAAGCACAAACTGGCGAGACTGTTTCAGCTGAACACCATTGTCCGTTCCATGGATCGCAGGAAGGACGGAGAGCCCGGCTGGACGCTCACGCTTGAGGCCGGCGGAATTGTGCGGACGCAGGACTTTGATTTCGTCGCCGTCTGCACCGGGCAGTTTTCGGACAAGAACATCATCACCCACCCCGGTCAGGATGACTTCGTGGCCTCAGGGCGAAAGGTCATGCACAGTTCGGAATACACCGACCCGGAAGCGGCAAAAGGCAAGCATGTCGTTGTGCTGGGAGGCTCAAAATCGGCCACAGACATTGCCGTGAATGCCGCCGCAAGCGGAGCCAGATCGGTGACACTGGTCTACCGGGAGCCCGTCTGGCGGGTGCCGTATTTCGTCGGCGGCATCAATTTCAAACGGCTCCTCTACATGCGCGCGCAGGAACAGCAGTTCAACAGTTGGGGTCGCTCCCCGCTCGGCAAGGCGCTCTTCGCCGCCTTCAAGCCATTGATCTGGGCCAACTTCCGCGGTCTTGAAACCCTGCTCAAACTGCAGCTTGGCCTCAAGAAATGGGACATGGTGCCAGACGCACCGATCGAGAAGGAAGCGTCCTGTTCACTGCCCATCGTCACCCCGGGCCTGTTCGAGGGCTTCAGGGACGGCTCGATCAAGCCTGTCAGGGGAACCTTTGAGCGGTACGAGGAGGGCAACGTTGTCCTGACGAACGGCGACAAGGTGCCCTGCGACCTGTCGGTCCTCGCGGTTGGCTGGAAGCTCGGCGTGCCCTACCTGGCACAAGAATTTCAGGACAAGCTGATCGAGCCCGACGGTCAGTACCGTGTTTACAGGCTGGCGGTGAACCCCGACTTGCCTGACATGGGTTTCGTCGGCTTCAATTCCAGTTTCTGTACGATGCTCTCGGCCGAGATGATCGCAAACTGGCTGGTTCGGTATGCGGACGGCAAACTGGCCAAACAGCCCAGCGCGGCAGAGATGACACAGGATATTGAAGCGATGCTTGAATGGCGTCGCAAGGAACGGCCCGCCGCCAAGGTCTATGGCGGATTGTGCTCCGCGCCGTTTCATTTCCGGCATTTCGACGAACTGCTGGCGGATATGGGAGCCGGAAAGACCAAACGCTCGAACCCGTTTGCAGAACAGTTTTCCTATCCGGATGCCGATGCTTATGGAGAATTCCTAGCGAGCACGCCGCAATACGTGGCGGGATAAAAGGAGGCCCGGCGCATAAGAACAAGAACCTGCGAACGAAGTAGGGTTTCTCAAGTAACGCAGGCGACTTTCTAGCGCTGTTGCTTTTCGCGAGTGCCGGGCTGCATGTCTCCGGCGTTCGCCAATTCGTTCGGAATGACGACCGGTGACACGGCCCAGATAAGTTTGCAGACACGGTCGCTGCGATTGCGTGCGTGATGTGGAATGCGCGCGTCGAAACTGTAACTGTCGCCTTCACGCAGGGTGATCACTTCCTCGGCAATCTGGATCTCCAGCTCTCCTTCGATCACAAGGCCATGCTGCTCGCCGTCATGGCGTTGCAACCGGTTGCTGGGCGTTTCGGAATTCGGCTTATAGACCGCCAGTCCCATATAGAATTCACCGCCGACGGAACTTGACAGAAGCGAGTCTGCATACCCCAGCTCGGATGCATCTTGTCCGTAAAGCGCATTCAGGTTTCTGCGGTTCTGCGAACGCACGACATAGGCACGCTCCATCGGGCCTTCACCGGGACGCCTGGCGAAAAACCAGTCCGGGGACACCGAAAGTGCAGCCGACAACCTTTCCAGCATGTCCATCGACGGATTGGAAGCGCCGCGCTCAATCGCACTGAGATGACTAAGCGAAATCCCGCTGGCGCTGCTCAGGTCTTTCAAGGTCATTTGCCGCGCCTTGCGAAGCTGGCGAACTTCCGATCCCAGGGACAGCAGGTTTTCAGCCAATGACACCACGTTGCCGCTGTCAGCCATGCATGCGCCTCATCCTTTGAACTTAAGAATTCTGCTCAAGGTACCGGACCAGAAAAATTTTTCAACAACGCGCTCAAAAAAGAATTTTTGCAAATAATTCTTTTTTGAGCGTAATATAATACTCAAGTCGCCACTCACTACAAAAACCAGGCGTCCTTGTTTCCATTCCGGAGGGTGAAAAAAGTCATGAATGATTCGAAACTGGCACACCTGAAATCACATGCCGCATCAGGTGTTTCCCGCCGCGATTTCATGCGTACGGCCGTTGGTGCAGGCGTGTCCGTCACGCTTGCCGGTGGACTGTGGTCCGAAGCCCGCGCTGCTACGGCAGCAAAGGGTGGCACACTCAAAGCCGGCGCAGATGGCGGCGCAACAACGGACACGTTCAACCCGATTGAGATGAACGGAGCTGACCATCCCACGCTTTCCATCCTCTCAAGCTTCGACACGCTGACAGAGATCGATGACACCGGGGCGCCGCGCCCCAGCCTCGCTGAAAGCTGGGAGAGCAATCCGGACGGCACATGGGCCTTCAAACTGCGCAAGGGCGTCGAGTTTCATGATGGCAAGAGCCTGACTGCAGACGACGTGGTCTGGTCGCTTCAGCAGCATTTGAACAAGGACAATCGCGTCGCCGAGGCGCAGCAAATCGTCCAGAACTTCGAAGAATTGCGTGCCGACGGCCCTGATACGGTTTTGATCAAGCAGCGGGAAGTCAACTTCGACCTGCCGTCTCATCTTTCCTCTTATGCGATGATCATCGGCAAGCAAGGCAATGAAGATTGGGCATCGGGTGTTGGCACGGGCCCATATGTCAAGGAAGACTGGCAGCCGGGTGTCCAGTATCTCGGGCGCAAATTCGCCAATTTCTACCGGGACGATCAAGGCTATTTCGACGAAGTGGAACTGCTGAACATCACAGATCCCGGGTCGCGTATGTCGGGTCTCTTGTCCGGAACACTGCATGCGATCGGGTCCCCGGAAACGAAGACCGCCAACCGGCTTGCCCAGGCACCGGGCTTTGAACTCGTCCAGGTCCCGGCAACACAGCACTTTACCTGCGACATGCGTGCGGACATGGAACCGTTCACGGATCCGCATCTTCGGCAGGCGGTCAAGTGGGGCATCAATCGTCAGGAAATCGTCGACAAGGTGTTGAACGGTTTTGGAACCATCGGCAACGACCTTCCGATCAGCCGCGGACAGCAGTTCTACAATGATCAACTCGAGCATCGTGAATTTGATCCGGACAAGGCCCGTTTCCACTTGAAACAGGCCGGCCTGGACAGCGCTGACCTGACACTGGCAACCAGCGACGGTGCTTTTGGCGGTGCGGTGGATGCTGCGGTGCTCATGCAGAACTCCATGGCGAATGCCGGCATGACCGTTCAGGTCGATCGCCGTCCGGCTGATGGCTATTGGTCGGAGGTCTGGCTCAAGGTGCCCTGGTGCATGGTCTACTGGAACGGACGCCCGACGGTGGACTGGATGCTGAGTTCCACTTACACCTCGGACAGCGCATGGAACTCCAGCGCGTTTCGCAATGAAACCTTTGACAACCTGCTCATTGCCGCTCGGTCCGAGGCAAACGAGACCAAGCGCCGAGACATGTATTTCGAGGCCCAGCGGATCTTCTGGGAAGAAAGCGGCACTGCCGTTCTTGCTTTTGCCAATATCCTGATCGGGCAATCCGACAAGCTTGGACACGGCCCGGTCGGTGTCACCCGCAGAATGGACGATAGCCGTCTGCCGCGCCGATGGTGGTTTAAATCCTAGCGTTGACCGCGGACGGTCAAAACGGGGCACTTTTATCGGGTGCCCCGGCATCTGAATCAGGTTTCAGGTCAGCATGAACAAGCATTTGTCCGGTGTTCAGAAAGTTCAGGAAACAGAACACCTGTGGGTTCCCATGCCCGATGGCATCCGCCTTGCGGTACGGCTCTGGTTGCCTGTCGGCGCCGCGGAACAGCCGGTTCCAGCCATTGTCGAAACCATACCCTACCGCAAGCACGACATGGTTCGCGCTCGTGACGAGCGCAATCATCCCTTCTTCGCACAGCATGGCTACGCCTGTCTCAGGGTGGACATGCGCGGCTCGGGCGACAGTGAAGGCGAAATGCCGGATATGTACCGCGAGGAAGAGCTTGCCGACGCACGCCACGTGATCGACTGGATCTCAGAACAGCCGTGGTGCAATGGCCGTGTCGGTATGTTCGGAACCTCCTGGGGAGGCACGGCAAGTTTGCAGGCAAGCATCAGTGCCCCATCCGCATTGAGGGCCGTCATCGCCGTCTGTGCAACGCACGATCGATATGAAGACGACATTCACCACAAGGGCGGCTTGCTGCTTACCGACACCTTCGAGTGGGGAGCAACGCTCCCGGCGATACTCGCCTCTCCGCCTTCCGAACAGGTCGGGCCGGATTGGATGGAACGTTGGAAGACCAGGCTGGAAACCCTCTCCTTCCCGGTCGAAAACTGGGTCGGCGAAGAAGCACGCGGCACCTACTGGCGGCACGGCTCTATCAAGCATCAAACGGACCACATATCTTGCCCCGTCCTCGCCGTTGGCGGCTGGTCGGACCGCTATTCGAACTCGGTCATGTCGCTGGTGGATGCAAGGTCCGATCTGGTCTGGGGGATCGTCGGCCCCTGGGGACACCACTATCCGGACCAGGGGCACCCCGGACCCGGGATCGGATTTCAGCACCTGGCTCTGCGCTGGTGGGATAATTGGCTCAAGGAGGAAACGGTTCCGGATTGGCCGCGACTACGGGTATGGCTGCGCGAGTTCGAAGACCCTGCGGATGCGATCGATGTGCGAAAAGGCCGATGGATGGAAAGCGGACCTGCCAGCCGGAACACGACGAACAGACGACTGTTCCTGTCTTCAACCGGATTGGCAGACACGCCATCAAAAACAGATTTCGATCTCAAGCACGACCTGGGCGTGGGTCAGGCGTCCGGCGACACCGGGTATTTCGGACGCTTTGGCGGCCTGCCGCTGGACCAGTCGGAAGAGGATGCACGAACACTTGCCCTCGACAGCCTTCCCCTGGAAAGCGACGTCGTCCTCTTCGGAGGTGCAAAGGTAATCCTCACGGTGTCTGCGGAGCAGGCTCGCAGCCAGCTTTGCCTGCGGCTCTGCGATGTCGCCCCGGACGGACGCTCGAACCGGGTTGCGCTGACCGTGCGCAATCTCGCATTGGACGATGCGCTTGATGAACCGGACAATTGCTTCGCAAACGAACCCCGGCAGGTGGAGATCCGGTTTCATACCAAGGCGTATCGTTTCGCCAGGGGGCATAGAATCCGGCTTTCCATTGGGACTTCCTACTGGCCGCTGATCTGGACGCCACCCGAATTGACTGACATCCGGATAACGGACGGTTACGTCGATCTCCCCTGCCATGAAGGTGAAATCGCAGCGTTGCGAATGCCGCTGCCGGAACCGCTCGATCTGCCTGCCGAAAAGACACATCAGGTTCTCGCCGCGCCGCGTCTTTCACGGTACAGGCGCATCGACGGAGACGGCAGTGTGGTCTCCGGTTGGCACCAGGGTGAAACCGCAGTCCACCACCCTGCGATCGGGACGACATTCGCTTACGAAACCTGCGGCGAAATGCAGCTGCAGCCGGAAAATCCGCTGTCTGCATCCTGCGACTTCAAACACATGATGCGTTTCGAACGGCCGGACGGCATCGCGCGCATTGAGACCGCCCTGCGGACCAGGTGCACCCGGAGCTTCTTCCTGCTTGATGGTACCCTGACAGTGCACTGGAACGGATCCCCGTTCCACGAAACCTCGTGGAAACGCTCCATACCGCGAAACCATTCCTGACCTGCAAGCCTCCCTGCGCACCAGGAAGGGGAAATGTGCCAGCCGGCCTGTAAGCCGGGTTCTGTATGGCCCGCCGAAACGGGCGCGACAGCCATTCATCTGGGATGTCCGTTGCCGGACACCTCTCGCAACCAACCCGGACAGCTGGTCTGGAAACCGGCCTGTGCCGGGATCGCTCCCGGCCTATGCTGTCCCTATTCGGTCTTGCTCCCGGTGGGGTTTACCGTGCCGCCGCTGTTACCAGAAGCGCGGTGGGCTCTTACTCCACCCTTTCACCCTTACCCCGGCACGCCGGGGCGGTTTGCTTTCTGTGGCACTTTCCCTGAGGTTGCCCTCGCCGGGTGTTACCCGGCACCGTGTTTCCATGGAGCCCGGACTTTCCTCTCCCGCGGCCTTTCGGCGTTTGCGGCAGCGGCTGTCCGGCCGACTGGCGCTAGCGGCTTAAGTGGCTTTCGGTTGAAGGTCAAGCGAGCGAGCCCGCCATATCGCCGCTTTGTCGGATGATCCCGTTCTTTCAGTCCGGTTTTCCAGATCTGGCTGCAGCTTCGTGAACGGCAGATCCTTGCCGGCACCGCGAGACGGCTCCGCTTCCAGTGTGTCTCGTGTTGCCGGTCCATCTGCCAAACGGGACACCTGTCCAGATGACCGAACTTTTCACGTTTCGGTGAACCTTTCTGCAAAGGCCGGATTTCTGCGGGTTTTCTGTTCAACTTAATTTTTGACTACTCAGTACAGAATGCCTATATGCCGTTTGCAAGAAACTGGCAGGACGGGTGTTGGACACCCTCAAAATGGAGACCAAACATGACGGAATTCACGCTTCACACGCAGGAAACAGCACCTGAAGACAGCCGTCCGCTTCTGGACAATTCGCTCAAGGCCTTCGGCATGATCCCGAACCTTCACGCTGTCATGGCAGAGTCGCCGCAACACCTTGAAGCCTATCAAAAGCTTCATGAACTGTTTCAGCAGACGAGCCTGTCGGTTGTTGAACAGACTGTTGTCTGGATGACGATCAACGTGGAACACGCGTGTCACTACTGCGTGCCGGCGCACACAGCGATCGCGCATATGCAGAAGGTCAATGACGGGGTTATCGAAGCCCTGAGAAATGCGGCCCCGCTCGAGGACGACAAGCTTGAGGCGCTGCGGCAGTTCACGCTGAAAGTCGTGCGCCAGCGCGGTGTCGTCTCCGACGCCGACGTCAGCGCGTTCCTTTCAGCAGGCTATTCGAAACGTCAGGTTCTCGACATCATTCTTGGCGTTGCCCAGAAAGTCATGTCTAATTACGTGAACCACCTGGCCGATACTCCGGTTGATGCACCATTCAGGAAATTCGACTGGAAACCGGAAGTGGCCGCAGCAGAATGAACGAACGGGCTCCGGCACAGGACTGCCGGGGCCCGTCCGCACACAGAGGCAAGATGGCAGGACGCCCGAAAAAATTCGATATGGAACAGGCCCTCGATGCATTCGTCGACGTGTTCTGGACGAAAGGCTATCAGGGAACCTCCGTGGACGACCTGCAGAACGCTGCCGGTATCAAGCGCGGCAGTTTCTATGCCGCGTTCGGCTGCAAGGACGACGTGTTCAACTCCGTGCTTGAGAAATACTGGAATGAAGCCACCGCACTGGGTTTGAAGCAGATGGACGCGGAAGCGGATCCGCTGAAGGCGGTTGCCGCCCTTGTGCGCCATGTCGGCATCTTCATGACGAAAAACACCCCGCGAGGCTGTCTGTTGCTGACTTCTTCCGGCGCATTGCTCAACGAGAAAGGCGACGGCGACAACCCCGTGCGTGCACGCATGAACACGCTTGAACGCAGGATCCACGATGCGCTGACGCGAGAGAGCGGTCTCGGGAACGAAGCAAAGGCACGGGAAGTCACCGCGTTCGCGCTGGCCTGCCTGCTCGGGCTGAACGCGCTGGCCCGTAACGGTCAGGATCACGGCAAGATACTTGCGGCCGCGAACCATGCCGCCGACTGCATCGAAAACAGTCCCGACTGAATTCGGACTTCAACAGCCGGCACGCCGGCCGGGCCGCTCCGTAAAAATGCCGCGTCGCACAATATTCGTTTCTCATCAGCCCTGGCAGACGCTAGTCTCCGCACTGCGAATTGAACTGCGAGGACGCGCTCAATGAAACAGGCCATCAAGGCGGCTCGGGCTGCCGAGCTCATTCCGGACGGATCGACTTTGCTGATCGGCGGCTTCATGGGGGTCGGCTCCCCTCACCGGCTCATCGATGCGATCGTCGCCAGGGGAACCAAGGACCTGACGGTCGTTGCCAACGATACCGCGATGCCCGGTCGCGGCATCGGAAAGCTTGTCACGGCAGGTGCCATATCCAGGGTCGTCGCCTCTCATATCGGGCTCAATCCGGAAACCCAGCAGAAAATGATCTCAGGTGAAATCGACGTCGACCTGGTCCCACAGGGGACATTGGTGGAGCGGATCCGCGCAGCGGGTGTCGGTCTTGGCGGTATCCTGACGCCGACCGGCCTCGGTACAATGGTCGAGGAAGGCAAGCAGATCATCACCGTGAAAGGACAGGACTTCCTCCTGGAAGAACCGATCCACGCGGATTTTGCTTTGATCGCGGCGCATCAGGCCGACTACGTGGGCAATCTTGAGTATTCGCTGACCGCACACAACTTCAATCCGATCATGGCGCTTGCGGGCGAGACCGTCATCGCCGAACCGCAAACAATCGTGCCGGTCGGCGTCATCTCGCCCGACAGTGTGAAAACACCCGGTATTCTTGTGGATCATCTTCTGGAGAGACAGCCCGATGGAAGCTAAGGAAATCATCGCACGGCGCGTGGCGCAGGAGATCGAACCGGATTCCCTGGTCAATCTCGGCATTGGCCTGCCCTCCATGGTGGCCAATTACCTGCCCAAGGAAGTCAATGTGTTCTTCCAGGCTGAAAACGGCGTCATCGGTCTCGGTTCGAGGCCGCCCGAGGGCATGGAAGATCCCGATCTGACCGACGCGGGCGGCGGATTTGTGACCGCCGTTCCGGGCGCTGCGTCTATCGACAGCGCAATGAGTTTCGGCCTGATTCGGGGCGGACATCTCGACATGACGGTTCTGGGCGGGCTTCAGGTCGACGAGCGCGGCTATCTCGCCAACTGGATGGTGCCAGGAAAGATGGTTCCCGGAATGGGCGGTGCGATGGACCTCGTCGCCGGCGCGAAACATGTGATTGTCGCAATGGTCCACACCGCGAAGGGCAAACCGAAAATTCTGCACGAATGCACGCTTCCACTCACAGCCCAGCGCCGTGTCAGCCTGATCGTCACGGAGATGGCCGTCATCGAACCGACGGAAGATGGTCTGGTTCTGAAGGAGATGGGCCCCGATGTGACGATTGACGACATCATTTCGTCGACGGAAGCCAGCCTGATTGTGCGGGGCGACGTTCCGAAAATGCGCCTGTGATCAAATCCCGGCCCGGCGCCGCGCTCGTACCGGCAGTTCATCCAGCAGGTTGCCCAGCGTGTTCACGCCGTTTTCGATCTGGCGCGGCGTAGCGTCGGCAAAACCGATGATGAGACCCGGTTTCCGGGTTTCACCCTGATAGCAATTGCTCAGCGGCGAGACCGAAAAGCCGCGTTCCTGCATGGCCTGTGCAAAGGCAACATCGTCAACCGGTTCGCGAAACAGCATCGCGACCTGCACATTGCCGTTTGGCATGTCAACGTCGACCCGATTGCCCAAACGTTCCTTCAGCGTCCTGACCAGAAGCGCTCCGCGCTCTTCGTATATCTTGCGGATCAGCTTCAGGTGCTTCTGGTAGGCACCGCTATCGATGAACTGCGCCAACGCGACTTGCACCTGAACACTTGCGGCACAACCCATGTTGCGCATCAGTTGCTGCAAGGGGTGCGCAAGGTTGGAAGGCACAACGCAATAGGCCAGCCGAAGGCCGGGCAGAAGGCTTTTCGAAAACGTTCCGAGATAGATCACCTGGCCTTCCTCTGCGAGGCCATACAGCGCCGCGACGGGTCTGCCTTCAAACAGGAACTCGCTGTCATAGTCGTCTTCCAGTATGACCGCGCCTGCGGAACGCGTCGCCTCGAGCAGGGAGAGCCGCCGCCCGAGCGGCATGCGAGTGCCCAGAGGATACTGGTGCGACGGCGTCACGTAGATCAGTCGGGGCTTCGTACCGGACGACAGCAGACGGTCAACGTCCGCGCCCATGTGATCGACGGGCAGCGGATGCACGTTCAATCCGGCGACGTGAAACGCCGTTTTGGCACCGAGATAACCCGGTTCCTCCAGCCAGGCATTTTCGCCGGGCTCGGCGAGCGCCATCGACAACAGCGACAGGCTCGCCTGCATGGAACTGGTTACGAGGATCTGCTCCGGCCGGGCGCGCACACCGCGTTCCGATGCAAGGTGCCGTGCCAGCTGTTCCTTGAGAGCCGGTACACCCGAGTAATTTCTGTATTGCAGGTCCGGGCCACGTTCCATTCTGGCCGCGCGGCGCAAATGCCGCGCCCATTCCTCATAGGGGAAACAATCGAGCGCCGGAGCCCCGGGTTGAAGCGCACCATGCCGGGTTGCCCAGCCGTCGCCGCGCACATTGGCCGACATGTGCCGTCCACGGGCCGAGAGATCGGGCTGGACACCGGCATCGACCTGCTGCCCGTAGCTTCCCTCGGGCGGCAGATCCTCGCTTATCCGTGGTGCCGCGCCTGCCCTCAGCGTGATGACGCCCTCGGCCTGAAGCAACTCGTAGGCGGCATTCACGGTGTTGCGCGCAACATCGAGCGACGCCGCGAGGCGGCGGGTCGAGGGCAGTTTCGCGCCCTTCGCCAACAGACCGGTACGAACCGCGTCCCGAAACCCGCGATAGATCTGTTCCGAAAGGGGGATCGGCCCGGATCGGTCAAGCGAAAGGATACCTTCAGGAAAAACTGGTTCTGTCATTTTCCAAAAACCGGATCTTTTGAAACTCCAGTTTATCGGAGAAACCGGGCTTTACAAGATCCAACCACACCTGGAGCAAGCCATGTCCACACTGGAAAAGCGGCAAGCCGCAGACAAGCCACGCTACGCGAAAATCCGGCAGATGAGCCGGGGTGGCTATGACCGGGCGCTCGCCTATGAAATTCTCGATGCGGGCCTTGTCGCGCATTGCGGGTTTGTTCACGAAAACAGACCGATGGTGATCCCGATGGCCTATGCCAGGATCGGCGACAGTCTGTACATACACGGCGCAAGCACGACCCGCATCGTCAAGAACAACGCCAAGGGTGTCCCTGCGAGCCTGACCGTGACGCTGCTCGACGGTCTCGTTGTAGCCCGCTCTGCCTTCCACCATTCGATGAACTACCGC
Organism: Roseibium sp. MMSF_3412; assembly: GCF_030733265.1. Taxonomy (GTDB): domain Bacteria; phylum Pseudomonadota; class Alphaproteobacteria; order Rhizobiales; family Stappiaceae; genus Roseibium. The sequence continues at coordinate 227,651 of NZ_JASHJI010000005.1, forward strand.
TGTGCGATCGTCCATGGCACCGCGCGGCTGGTCAAAGACAAGGAAGAGCAGGTTCGGGCGCTGGCCGCCATAACCGATCATATGCTTCCCGGTCGCTGGGACGAGTGCCGCGAAATGAGTGCGAAAGAGCACAAGGCGACCGGAGTGCTGATATTGGATATCGAACATGTCAGCACGAAGGTCCGTACCGGCGGTCCGGTCGACGACAAGGACGACCTCGGCACCCCCTTGTGGGCCGGCGTTGTCCCCGTGACCACGGCACTGGGTCAGCCGTTTGACGCTTATGACGTGCCCGAGGGCACCCCTGTTCCGGCCTCGATCCCGGCCGCCCGGCGCAAATTTGCCTAGACGAAAAAACCCCGCTGCGAACGCAGCGGGGTCTGGTTTTGCCCACGGGAAAGCCCGGCTTTCCCCCAATGTTCGTGACCGCCCATCACCTAGCTTGATGACATGATGCGCTTGACCTTGCTGCAGTATTTACGGCTGACCGGGTTCATGCGCTTGGCATAGTGACCGGCATTGTAACGAAGGATCGTTCCGCACAGATCGCCATTGGCTCTCTGATGCGCACCTGCCAGGTACTTCATGCCCCATTCGATATTCGTTTCCGGATCGTAGAGCGCATTGGTCGACCCGCGATAGCCGATGCCGCGCGCCGTTGCCGGCTTGATCTGCATGAGACCGACTTCACCGGCACGACCGCGTGCACGCGGGTTGAAGTTGCTTTCGACTTCAACGACAGCTTTCGCGATCTTGACCGGAACGCCATGCTTGGCAGCAGCCTTGCGGATCAGCCTGGAAAAATCGTCCTTCTTCGCCGACGCGTTTTTGGTCCGGGTGCTTTTGGCGGGCGTTTTCGATCTGGCTTGTACTGCCTTTTTGGCATTGGTCTTGGAGGGTGCCTTTGCCTTGGCCGTCGACGATTTCTTCGGGGCCGCGGTCTTGGCTTTCTTCTTCGTCGTGTCGTTATCCGTTTCGATCACGTGCAGGATAGGCTTGGAACCAGATCCGACTTCTTCGCGAGCCGCGATCTTCTCCTCGTTCTGCTTCCTCTTTTCCGGATCGATGACATGCAGGATCGGATCCGATCCGGAACTTGCAGCGATGGCGAACGGTGTCGCGGTGGATGTTGCAAAGGCGAAAAGACAAAGCGCCCCAGTGAGTTTGGTAAATGACCGTAACATGCGTCCAGCCCTTTTGGTTTTTGTTGCGGTTGAATTCGGGGCGGAGAATTGCCGGACCGTTTGGACAAAAATGAGCGCGTACAGATCACGAATTATTTCTATTTGTTTCAGAAATTTACCGCAAAACCGGCCCGAATTTGTCGGATCACACTGTTTGTGACCAAATCGGGCCCGGTTTCCGGCAATTTACCGGCGCCGAGGAGAAAGACTGTGACGGGGTGAAATTTTTTCAGTCAAAATTGCTGCAACGCAAAATCACCGGACAGTGGCCCTCCACAAGAACCGGCGAAGGCGAAAAGCGAACAAATACAACGCTTGATTTTATCCGCTGCCCAGGGTCTTTTCAAAGTCCTAGGTGGAAAACGAGGGAAGCTTTCGCAAGAGCGAAGTCAGCGTTTCGATCGTAGAGTGGTCGGCAACACCGTCGAGTTTCTCGGGGCGGAAGTGACGCTGAAACGCCATCACCGCATACCTGGTTTTGGAATCAAAGGTCCCGTTGATGTCAATATCATAGCCATAGAGCGCAAGCATGGACTGCAGCGCCTCGACGGGTTGACCTGCATCGCCTTCCTGCATCAGCAAACCGGCAACGATCGGATGCGGTTCCACGTAGAGACCGACCCCGGCCTCGGCCAGATGTTTCCACGGAAACAACTCGCCCGGATCTTCCTTGCGTTCCGGTGAAATGTCCGAGTGCGCCAGCACCATCCAGGGATGGATGTTGTGCCGGCGACAGATATCCTTCGCCAGACCGGCCACCGCATCGATCTGGATTTCCGGAAAGGCACGATAGCCGAACTCATGCCCGGGATTGACGATCTCAATGCCGATCGACCTTGAGTTCACGTCCCGCTCCCCCTTCCAGAAACTCCTGCCAGCGTGCCATGCACGCCTTGCTTCGGGAACACACTGGAGGATGGTACCGTCTTCCTGAACCAGGTAGTGCGCGGAGACTTCCGCACGCGGATCGCACAGCCGTTGCAGCGCCTCTTCAGCGCTCTGCATCCCGGTATAGTGCAGGATGAGCATGTCGATCGGGGCACCGGTCGCCCGCTCGCCGTGATTGGGTGAGGGATGCACGCGCGCCTTCACGCCGGTATCGGTTTCAACGCTCATATACCTCTTTCCGCACGTATTTTCGCCCACGCATCGTTCAGCGCCGCCAACCGGTCATTTGCAATTCTGACGAATTCCTCCGGCACACCCCGTGCCATCAGCCGGTCCGGATGGGTTTCCTGCACCTCACGGCGATAGTGCGCTTTCAGTTCCGTATCGCTTGCCTCTGGTCCGAGCCCGAGGACTTCATACGGATTGCCATCCTTGCGAACATGCCTTGCAAGAACTTTCGAGAACTCGCGTTCATCGAGACCGAACACGGATGCGACCCGGGAGAGATAGCCAACCTCGCTCTCATGGACGACGCCGTCAGCTTTGGCGATATGAAACAGCCCGTCCAGAATATCGAGAAGGGTTTTCCGGTCGTAGGGGAAGAGATCCGCCAGTTTCTTGGCATAGACTTCAAATCCTGCCACGTCTTCCTGCGCAAGATTGAAAAGTCGAGTCACGTTCCGTTCTTCTTTCGGGGGCACCTCGAACAGTTCGCGGAAGGCAATGATCTCGTCTGTCGTGACGACACCATCCGCCTTGGCCATCTTCGCGGACAGAGCAATCATAGCCACGGTGAAGCCGACGCTGCTGGTGCCTTCGGGACGGGCAAGGACAAGCTGCACAAGCCGGTCGACAACCTGTGCACCACCGGTTCCGATCGCGCTGACAATACTGCCGATGCTGCTCCAGACGCTCACCGAAAGCTCCTGATATGCTCAAATCACGAAGCGGAGACGCGCCTGCTTCGCATGGAATCAATGCTGCTCCCGAGTCTTATCGGCAGTCGCCGTCTTTGACTAGGTGATGTACTCATAAATGAGGCAGAAATGGTTTGAGGCGGCTTGCTTCTCGTCAAGGAGCGGAAGCGCAGGAAATGTGCTTCATTTTCAAGCCTTTCGCGACGCCGAGGAGGAGCAAGCCGGGCAAATCCGAAGGACATGGAAATGGCTTCACCCCGTGTCGTCAGCGTGCTTGACCGGGCAGTAAGCCCGCTCCGCACACCCTTCCTAACGGAGTTTCGCCATTTCGCATGCCATTTCAGTCTCATTTATGAGTCCATCTCCTAGGGTACGGACCCACAAACGGCCGCGTCTGGTCACGAGATTGCCTGCCTCGAATTCACTAAGGACTTTTTCCAAGGATTCATGATGGTTAAAGGTTTTCCGCTTAAATTCGGCTGATATGTGTTCGTATGACGGTACTGCGCCGGATGGCAATTCCACTCGTTAGAAGCAACATTGTCATATTTTTCGTGTCCATGACGCTGGTTCTGACGCTGGCGCTAGGCGTCTATGTGAGCAATCGGCTGCTGACCCATTGGCTGCTGGTCGGAGGTCTGGAACAGGACTACATCCATCAGAAAGCAGACATCCAGAACATTCTTGCGGCCCAAACGGTAGAAACACAAAAGCACCCTTTGCAGGAACTGCAGGGATTGCGTCCTTCGCTGACGAACGAGACCCTCGCGCAACCATCCGTATCGTCTCGGACAATCGCGCAGATTCGGAAGGTCCTGGAGCACAAATACGTTGATTCAACCATCCTGGACACGAGTCTCGTCTATCCCTCCGGGGAAGCTGCCGATCGTCCCGGATTGCCAAATTTCGCGCAAATTGACTGGCTTGCCCAAAACAAACTGACCTCTGTCAGGACGTTGAACCATGCCTGGGCAGCCTTCAATTCCGACCGTCCCCTGACAATTGTTCCGGACATGACGTGGTTCGGCGCCTTCGGTTCCAACGCAATTGTTGTCTTCAACCCCGACAAGTCCAGGGAGGCCTCCCCAAGTCTGGTCCTGCTGGTGACGCAGTCCGGTATTTTGAAAAGTCTGTCCGGCCTGATCTGGTCGATCAGCGCGGCAATTGGCGTGCTCTGCCTGATATCCTTTGCATTCGCAGCGATCCTTCTTTGGATGCGCTTTTATGACCAGGTGCGCACGAACAGCAATTTTCAATACCTCGCCCATCATGACACGTTGACCGGGTTGCCCAACAGGGCCGTGTTCAATGCCAAGCTGGCGGAGGCCCTGCGCCTTGCCCAGGCCAAGGCATCAAACGTCGGCGTGATGTTGATCGACGTCGACAAGTTCAAGGAAATCAACGACACGCACGGGCACGGCATTGGCGATGTTTTTCTGCAGGTTGTCGGGGAAAGATTGCAGACCGTCTTTCACAAGCATCTTGTCGCGCGTTTGTCGGGCGACGAGTTTGCGGTGCTGATGACGTCGGTCTCCGACCCGGCCCGAATGACACGTCTGGCCGCGGACATGATTGCGGCGACAAACGCGCCCTGCATCATCGACGGAAACGAAATCAAGCTGTCCCTTTCCATCGGGATCGCACGCGCGACCGACGGGTCCTGGCGTGTTTCGCGCCTGCTGCACTGCGCCGACCTTGCGCTTTACAACGCCAAGCACAGTGGCCGGTCGACCTTCTCCTGGTATACGCCCGGGCTTGATGCGGAGGCCCAGAAGCGCAAGGAAGTTGAGAACGGATTGGTCAAGGCCCTGAAGCTTGACCAGTTCAAGCTTCTCTACCAGCCGCAATACGCCCTGCGGGACGGCACCTTGCGCGGATATGAAGCCCTGGTGCGCTGGGAACATCCGAGCAAGGGTGAAATCAGACCCGATCTGTTTATTCCGATTGCGGAGGACTGCGGCCTTATTGATGAAATCGGCACCTGGGTGCTCAACAATGCATGCCGGGAAGCCATGCTTTGGGAAGACCTGAGCCGGCGTGTGGCGGTCAATGTTTCCGCAGCCCAGTTCGTTGCAGGCGAGACCCAGAAACGGGTCGCCCAGGCGCTTCATAGTTCCGGTCTGGATCCGAGCCGTCTTGAAATCGAAATCACGGAGAGCCTGCTCATATCGAACACGGAAGCCGTGATTGAAACGCTCAGGCAGATCCACGACATGGGCGTGTCCATTGCCATGGACGATTTCGGAACCGGGTATTCGTCGCTCAGTTACCTGAGCCTGTTTCCGTTCGACAAAATCAAGATCGACCAGACCTTTGTCCAGAATCTCGGCAAGGATCCAAGCACGGACGCGATCGTCACCTCCATCGTCGGACTGGGCCGCTCGTTGAATGTCACGATCACGGCAGAGGGCGTCGAAACCGAAGAACAGGCTGTCTTGCTGAGCGCTGCAGGCTGCGATCTGGTGCAAGGCTATATGTTCGGCAAACCGGACAGCGTGAAACGGCATGAAGCCGACTATCCGATTTTCCCGCACAACGAGGACGGCGGTTTCTGGTTCCCGCAGAAGCGTAAACAGGCCCCCGACGCACCGAAAATCACGCTTTCGCCGTCCCTGGCGCAATATGCCAAGATCTCCGACAGCCCCTCTTCCGATGAGCCGGAAACCGTCACCGGCTAGGGTACGGACCCAAAAATGAAGCCGATTTGGCGGCAGAAATGGCAAAATCTCGGGAGGAAGCGTGTGCGGAGCGGGCTTTTTTGCCCGGTCAAGCGCGGTGACGCTGCGAGGTGAGGCCATTTTGCCGTCCTTCGGATTTGGCCGTTTTGGCCATCTGCCACGTCGCGAAAGGCTTGAAAATGAACCACATTTCCTGCGCTTTCACTTCTCGCAGTTGGTCAAAACGATCCAAACCAAATTGACTTCATTTATGAGTCCGTACCCTAGGGCCGTCAGGCTGACCTGAAATCGGACCCCGTCAGGAATCCGCGGAGAGCGTTTGCGATCAGCGGACCACACCCTGGGCGGCCTGCGCCACCGTGTCGTTTGCCGCACGCTCCGCCTTGCGCTCCGAGTACCGGTCGACAAGATAGTCGGACCGGCCACGAACGAGCAGCGTGAACTTCATCAGTTCTTCCACGACATCGACAACCCGGTCATAGAGCGGGGACGGATTCATGCGGCCGTCGTCGTCAAACTCGAGATAGGCCTTGGGAACGGATGACTGGTTGGGGATCGTGACCATGCGCATCCAGCGCCCGAGCACACGCATCTGGTTGAGCGCGTTGAACGACTGCGAGCCTCCCGAGACCTGCATCAGGGCGAGGGTTTTTCCCTGCGTGGGCCGGACCGCGCCCGTGCTGAGCGGTATCCAGTCGATCTGCGTTTTCAGAATCCCCGTCATGGCGCCATGGCGCTCCGGCGAACACCAGACCTGGGCTTCCGACCAGATGCTGAGATCCCTGAGTTCCCGTACCTTGGGGTGATCGGGCTCGGCATCGTCCGGCAATGGAAGCCCGGACGGATCGAATATCCTCGTCTCCGCGCCCAATGCCTTCAGCAGCCGCTCTGCTTCCTGTGCCAGAAACCGGCTGTACGAGCGCTCCCGCAATGAGCCGTAAAGCAGCAACACGCGCACGGGATGGGTCGGCCTGTTGCCTTGTTCGAGCATTTCTTCCGAGACAGACCGAAAATTTCCGGCGCTTAGGTTGGGCAGGTCGTCGAGCCTCATTTCCGTCTCACTCATCTGCCGCCCCAGTGCCGACAACCTGGCCATCCTCCTTGGTGAAGGATCCGATATCGGTGGGCAGCAGATCCATGACCCTTTCAGACGGACGGCAGAGCCGGACACCCTTGTCACTCACAACGACAGGCCGGTTGATCAGGATCGGATGCTCCATCATGAAATCGATCAGTTGGTCGTCCGACCACTTGTCTTCTCCAAGACCAAGCTCGTCATAGGGGGTCCCTTTCTGGCGCAGGAGATCGCGCACGGAAACATCCATCTGCGAGATCAGCTCAACGAGTTTCTCCCGGCTGGGCGGCGTCTTCAGATATTCAACAATCTCTGGCTCGACCCCGGCTTCGCGGATCATGGCAAGCGTGTTTCTGGAGGTTCCGCATTTCGGGTTGTGATAGATCGTGATCGTCATCTGTCTGGTCCTATTAAAGGGATGTGGAATGCGGCGGTTTGAGGTCTTCGAGCCCGCAAATCGCGGGATTGTTCGCGCAGCAGTCTTCCATGAGAAATGCCAGTAGGCCTTTCATCTGAGCGTAGTCGACCGCATAGCGGATATGGCGGCCTTCCCGGTGCGCGGCCAGAAGTCCGGCCCGTTCGAGCGTTGTCAGGTGAAAGGACATGCGCGTCGGCTGAATATCGAGCTTTTCGGCAATCGTGCCGGACGGGAGCCCGTGTGGCCCCTCGCTAACCAGCAATCTGAATGCGGCGAGCCGGTCCTCCTGCGCAAGCGCCGCAAGCGCCGATATGGCTTCTGACTGTTTCATATTTCGATGCTACAAGAAATTTTGTAGTATACCAGCTCAAAAAACGCGTGGCAGATACTTCAAATTTACATGGCTGCTGCCGCACGTGCGGCCTGGTCGTAGTTGCCGGACACAAGCCGCAACGTCGCGGCCAAGCGGGACAACTCGCTTTCGTCGAGACCCAGCGCCTTCATCGGCTCGACCAGCAATGCCTCGCGCAGCCGCCTGTATTCAAGACAGGCGGTTTCGCCGGCTGCGGTAATTTCCGCTGTTTTCTCCTTGCCGCGGCGGCCGGACGCAATCAGCCCGGCCTTCTGGAGTTTCTTCATGGCATAGGTCACGGTGTGCGTGTCTTCGATATTCAGAACAAGGCAGATGTCGGACAACGTTTTTGCCCGCCCCCGGTGGTTGACCGTGTGAAGCACGAGGACGTCAAGAGGGCCAAGGCCCTCGGACCCGCTGGCAGCGATGCACCGCACCATCCAGCGATGGTAGGCGTTCACCATCATGGTAACGGCAAATTCGATTTCCGAGAGTGCCGGCATCGCCCCTGACGCAAGATGCGCGGCCGAGACAACCGGGCCGATTGGACTATCACTCTTGGTTCCAGACTTTCCCGACACCGTTCCGACCTCTCCCTAAGGCATAATCAGTTGCTCAGCATCGACTGCGGAAGCCAAAGAGCCAAGCCCGGGAAGGCAACAATCAGCACCACGGCAAGGATCATCAACAGGAAGAATGGCAACGCCATACGCGCGACCGAGAAAATATTCCGCCCCGTCATGCCCTGCAACACGAACAGATTGAAGCCGACCGGAGGGGTAATCTGGCTCATTTCAACGACCAGCACCAGATAGATACCGAACCAGATAAGGTCGAGCCCGGCCTGCTCCACCATGGGCAGGATCACCGACGTCGTTAGCACCACGACGGAAATACCGTCGAGGAAACAGCCCAGAACAACGAAAAACAGGGTCAGTGCGATCAGCAGTGCATAGGGTGACAGCTCCATCGCTCCAATCCAGGAAGCAAGTTCTCGCGGGATTCCCGTGTACCCCATGGCAACCGTCAGGAAAGCGGCTCCCGCCAGAATGAAGGCAATCATGCAGGACGTGCGCGTCGCGCCCATCAGCGCATCCACAAAGCTCCTGCGCGAGAGCGTTCCGGAGGCCCATGACAAAAGCAGCGACAGGGTCACGCCAATCGCGGCCGCCTCCGTGGGAGACGCCAGTCCGGCATAGATGGAGCCGATTACACCAACAATAAGACCAATGACCGGAAACAGGCGCCGCGTTGACTTCAAGCGTTCCAGGAATGGAATGGCCTCTTCCCTCGGTGGCATTTTGGAGCGGTTCAGGATGGACCAGAACGCAACATAGCCCATGAAAAGTATGCACAGCATGGCGCCCGGCAGCACGCCGGCCATGAACAGGCGGGCGATGGATTGCTCCGTCGCAGCCCCGTAGACGATCAAGATTATAGACGGCGGGATCAGGAGCCCCAGCGTTCCCGACCCGGCGAGCGTACCGATGGCGATCCGTTCATCGTAGCCGCGTTGCTTCAGCTCGGGCAAAGACATGCGACCGATCGTGGCGGTGGTTGCGGCAGATGACCCGGAAACGGCCGCGAAGATGCCGCAGCCAAGGATGTTCACGTGCAGAAGCCGGCCCGGCAGGTTGCGCATCCATGGCGACAACCCCGCAAACATGTCTTCCGACAGGCGGGAGCGGAACAGGATCTCGCCCATCCAGATGAACATCGGCAACGCCGTGAGGTCCCAGGAGTTCGCGGCCCCCCAGATGGTCGTTGCCATGACCGGCCCGGCCGGGACCGAGACCAGCGCAATCATTGCGGCCAGGGCCACACCGAGGAGAGCGACGGCAACCCAGATCCCGGTTGCCAGGGCAGCCAGCATTCCAAGACCGAGAAACAGTGCGATCAGGGAGAGGTCCATTATTCTTTCCCTTCGATCACGTCGTCCTTGACGACGGCTTCAAAACTCGGCTCGCTTCCGGCCAGGATCTGCACGAGATCGTCGAAGAGTGAGATCGAGAAGACCATCAACCCGAGTGTCATGACGATCTGCGGATAGACGAGAGGAATGGGAATGATACCGTAGGAGGTTTCGTTGTAGCTGTAGCTGTCGAACGCCAGCCAGCCGGCGTGCCAGGTGAAATAGGATGCAAGCGCGCATGCCACGGCTACGGCCCAGAGGTTCAGAAAACGTGCAAATGCGGGCGGCACGGCCTGAAGCAGGATCGAGACTCGAATGTGATCGCTGTTGCGCAGCGTTCCTGCCAGCGCCAGAAACGAGGCTCCGACCAGAAGAAACCCGGCAATTTCCGCGAGGGATGGCACCTGCAGGCCCAACGGTTCCAGGCCGAAAAGTTTCCTTGCGCCGTCGAACAGTCTTCCACACACCTGAAAGACCACAAGACTGGCGATCACCACGAGGCAGCAGGCAGCCAGAGCCGTTGACGCCTGATACAGCGAATTCAAAGCCTTACGCATCGGTTTCCCCTACCGGATAAGCAGCTTGTTATAAAAACGCCGGGCTCTTCCGGCCCGGCGCTTTTGCTGTCTTTGTTAGTTCTTGTAAGCTTCAATGACGGCCGCACCGGCTTCGCCGGCGTTGTCCTGCCATTCGGCGGCCATGGTTTCCCCGATTGCGGCAAGATCCTCGATCAGTTGCTTGCTCGGCTGAACCACCTTGATGCCGTTCTCGATCAGAACATTGGTCTTGGTTTTGGTTTCGACTTTGGAGGCTTCCCAGCCACGCTTCTCGGCGAGCTCGGCAGCTTCCAGCACCGCGGCTTTTTCTGCATCACTCAGACCATCGAATGCGCGCTTGTTGACGATTACCATGTTCTTCGGCAGCCAGGCCTGGGTGTCGTGGTAATGGGTCAGGAAGTCCCAGGCCTTGGAGTTGGCACCGGTGGACGGCGATGTGATCATTGCCTCGACACGGCCGGTGGAAAAAGCGGTCGCGATGTCCGGCACCTCAACCTGCGTCGGCACTGCACCGGCAAGCTGCGCAAGACGTTCGGTCGCCGCGTTGTAGGCGCGGAACTTGAGACCTTTCAGATCATCTCCCGCAACGACTTCCTTCTTCGCATAGATGCCCTGCGGCGGCCACGGCACGGCAAACAGCAGCTGCAGGCCCTGCTCGCCCAGCTTCTCCTCAAGGCCCGGCTTGGACGCCTGGTAGAGTTTCCATGCCTTGTCGTAGGACGGTGCCAGGAAAGGAACGGAATCCACACCGAAAACGGCATCTTCGTTGGCGAGACGTGAAACCAGAACCTCACCGATCGGTGCCAGTCCCTTGCGGACGGAATTCTTGATCTCCGGATGCTTGAACAGCGACCCGGCGGAGTGAACCGTAATCGTCAGGGAACCGTCGGTTTTCGCACTAACGTCGTCGGCGAAAGCCGCAATGTTCTGCGTGTGAAAATTACTGTCGCCGTAAGGGGTCGGCATGTCCCACTTGGTTTCGGCCGATGCCACGGCAAGCCCGGCAAGGCCGAAAACGGCAGCGGTCGCCAGACGGACACCGGCTTTGTTCAAAATACGTGAATGCAGCATGAAGTTCTCCTCTTGGAAGCCGGATCCATCCCGGCCTGATGCTGTTTCCTGTGCCTTGTTCTCGGCACCTCGGAAAAGCGCATCCGAAGCAAAGCTAGACTCAAAAAATCAAAACATCAACGTTTTATCGATAAATTATCATCGAAAAGTCAATGACAGATCGCTCTTTCTTCTTTGAAACGAATTGTCTAGCGTCGCTAATTCATTGCGGGAGAACAAAAAAGTGCTGCAGACGACCGGAGAAAGCCGCTCTACCAGGATCGCGGGCACTTTGCTTCTTGTCGTGGTGCTCGCCGCAGCGGCCGCACTAAGGCTTATTGATCTCGACCGGACGAGTATCTGGTACGACGAGGCGGTCAGCTGGAGTCAGTCGAACGGTTCCCTGCTGGCATTGTTGGAAAGCGTTGCAACCGACAATTACCCGCCGCTGCACAACATCATTTTGTGGATGACGATTCCGGTGATCGGCGACGGCGAAACAGCTCTTCGCCTGCCATCGGCCCTCCTGGGCGTGGTCGCCGTGTTGCTCACCTTTTTGGCTGGCAAGCTTCTGGCAGGACGCATCGCCGGGCTGACAGCAGCGGCCCTGCTTGCCCTTTCGCCGTTCCACATCTGGTATTCGACCGAAGCCCGCATGTACGCGCTTCAGGCGGCTTGCGGGCTGGCCTATCTGCTCGCGACACTCAAGGTGTTGAACAGAGCATCGGCATTGTGGCTCACATTGCTCGCACTCTTTGGCGCCCTTTTTCTCTATAGTCACGTTTACGCGATCCTCACCTTCGCGTCAGTCGGAACTGTCTGCGCGTTCTTCACGCTTCGGGACCTGATCTCCGGCCGGTCCGCCGGTCAGTCGAATGCCTTGCGCGCGTGCCTGGCAATGGGCATCAGCACCGTTGCCTTTCTGCCCTGGCTGTACCTTCTCACAATTCGCGCAAGCTCCGTCGCAGAGGCGGGCTTCTGGATCGCCTTTCCGGACCTTCCGTTCCTGAAGACCATGATTTTCGGGATCACCGGGTCCCTGCTTCTTTTCTGGTTGCTGCTCTTCCTGGCGTTGCTTTGCATTCTGCCGGTTAACTTTCAACACGATCCGCAAAAACCGCCCTCACCCTTTGATCCGCGTATGCTCACGATATGCATCGCCTTTACATTCGGCCCCGTGGTGCTCGCCTATCTCTACTCGCTGTTTGTTCAGCCGATCCTTTTCGATCGCTACCTCATCGCATCGTGGCCGGGCCTGCTGTTGCTGGCATCCGCAGGCGCAAATCGCGTCTCGCCCAAGGTGGTACCTGCAGCGCTGATCGCAGTCTCGCTGGTTCTCACGTTTCCCGAGCTCAGATTCACCCTCACCGAGAAAGTCAGACCGGAATGGCGCGGGATAGCCGGGGCCTATCTTTCTGAGAGGTCTGAAGATGATCGGCTCATGCTGTACAAGGGGTTCGCTGCACCCGCATTGGCATACTACCTGAGGGCACCCGGCAGCTTTATAACTGCCGAAACAGCCGAGGACATCGTGCCGTATGAGCGCGCCTCCCGGGCAGGCAATGACTGGCTGCTTGTGGTACACACCAACCCGCAAGAACTCGCAGCCGCAAGACAAGCGTTCGACTTGGAGGCAGACGAACCTTTTGCACGCACCTTTGGCTGGGGTGCCAGCGGATTGTCGCTTTTCAGGAAACCGGCGCAAGACAGAGCGGAGACCATGTCGGAAAATCACAATTAAATCACTGATCTCGATGACTTTTACATCTCAAATGCGGAATTCGGAATTTTCTCATCGACAATTTATCGATAAAATGTCAACATAAAGCCACTAACGTTCAAATCAGAACCGACCGAAGCTGAAACACCGTGAGAATTTCAGTTTGAGACACCAGAGGAAAGAAAATGACAGCGAAGTGGGACTTTTGGATCGACCGGGGCGGCACTTTCACGGATATCGTCGGCCGTTCGCCTGACGGCACTCTGCATCCCCACAAGGTGCTGTCGGAAAATCCGGAAGCCTATCGCGACGCCGCGATCCAGGGTATCCGCGAACTGCTCGGTGTGGATAGGGGCGCGCCGATACCGTCCGACCAGGTCGCGACCGTCAAGATGGGCACAACGGTGGCAACCAATGCGCTTCTGGAGCGCAAGGGGGAACGCACGGCACTTTTCATTACGGCCGGATTCCGAGATGCGCTCGAGATCGGTTACCAGGCCCGCCCGAAGATCTTTGCCAAGGAAATCATCAAGCCCGAGTTGCTCTATGAGCGTGTCCATGAAATCAAAGAGCGCGTGCGCGCAGACGGCACCGTGGAGACAGCAATTGATGAAAGCCAGGCTCGCGCTGAAATGCAGGCCGCATGGGATGCCGGCATTCGCTCCATTGCCATCGTGTTGATGCACGCCTACGCTTTCCCGTCGCACGAAAAGACGCTCAGAAAAATCGCGGAAGACATCGGGTTTCCGCAGATTTCGGTGTCTCACGAGGTCTCGCCGCTGATGAAACTGGTCGGGCGCGGCGATACCACGATCGTCGACGCCTATCTCTCGCCGATCCTGCGCCGTTATGTCGACCAGGTTCAGGCTGAACTCGGCGAAGGTCCGCGCCTCATGTTCATGCAGTCGTCCGGCGGATTGACCGCGGCGGACCTGTTCCAGGGAAAGGACGCCATCCTGTCCGGTCCGGCCGGCGGCGTCGTCGGCGCGGTCGAAACCTCCCGCATGGCCGGTTACGACAAGATCATCGGCTTTGACATGGGTGGCACCTCCACGGATGTCTGTCATTTCGAGGGTGACTACGAGCGTGCCTTTGAGACCGAAGTGGCAGGTGTGCGCATGCGCGCGCCGATGATGATGATTCACACGGTCGCTGCCGGAGGCGGGTCCATCCTGCATTATACGGACGGCCGCTTTCAGGTCGGTCCGGATTCGGCAGGAGCCAACCCGGGGCCGGCCTGTTACCGGCGCGGCGGGCCACTGACGGTCACTGACGCCAACCTGATGACGGGAAAACTCGCACCTGCGTTCTTCCCGAAAATCTTCGGCCCCAATCAGGATCAGCCGCTGGATGGGGAAACCGTCCGGGAAAAGTTCGAGACGCTTGCTACCGAAATCGGCGATGGCCGCACGGCGGAAGAGGTCGCCGACGGTTTTCTGAAGATCGCGGTCGAGAACATGGCGAACGCGATCAAGAAAATCTCGGTTCAACGCGGCTATGACGTCACCGAATACGCCCTCACCTGTTTCGGTGGAGCCGGTGGACAGACGGGATGCCGCGTTGCAGACAGCCTTGGCATGACCACCGTCATTCTGCACCCCTTCTCCGGAATTCTTTCAGCCTACGGCATGGGGCTCGCCGATATTCGCGCAGACCGGCAGAAAGCGGTCGTCAAGACACTGACGGCGGATCTGTTGCCGGAGCTTGCCGCACTCAGAGACGAGCTGGCCCGGCAGACCGAAGCCGAGCTTGAGCGGCAGGCTGTACCGGTTGAAGCCCGACGCTCAACGGCGACGGCCCATTTGCGCTACGACGGAACGGACACGCCCCTGCCCGTTCTGCTTGATGGCGTTGCTGAAATGCGGGCAGCCTTCGAAGAGGCCCACAAGAAGCAGTTCGGCTTCGCCTATGACAACAAGCCGATTGTTGTTGAAGCGCTCGAGGTGGAAACCGCCGGCGGTGGCGCCGGCCTCGTCGAACCGGACCTCAGCCTTTCATCGGACACCCCTGACGTCGCTGAAACAACACGCCTTTACTCGGAGGGCACGTGGCATGACGCAGGCATCTACAAGCGCAATGCCCTGAAACCCGGCACACGCGTTACCGGACCGGCGGTGATCATCGAACCGCACGCGACGATCGCGGTCGAGGACGGCTGGCAGGCGGAAGTCAACTCCAAGGATCACGTTATCCTGAAGCGCGTCGTCCCTCTCAAACGGGCAAGCGCCGTTGGCACCCATGCCGATCCGGTGATGCTGGAAGTGTTCAACAACCTGTTCATGTCCATCGCCGAGCAGATGGGCGTCACGCTCCAGAACACGGCCTATTCCGTCAACATCAAGGAACGGCTGGATTTCTCCTGCGCCGTTTTTGATGCAAACGGTGCCCTGGTCGCAAACGCCCCGCACATGCCGGTGCATCTCGGCTCCATGGACCGGTCGGTCGAAACGATCATCAAGCTGAACAAAGGCAAGATCAAACCCGGTGATGTCTTTGCGCTGAACGCCCCCTATAACGGCGGCACACACCTGCCCGATATCACGGTGGTATCGCCGGTCTTTGACGACGACGGCAAGGAGATCCTGTTCTGGTCCGCTTCGCGCGGTCACCATGCGGATGTCGGTGGCTCGGCGCCGGGCTCGATGACCCCGCGCGCAACCAATGTCGATGAGGAAGGCGTTCTTTTTGACAACTTCAAGATCGTCGACGAGGGGCGTTTCTGCGAAGAAGAACTGGTCGAACTTCTGACCGACCACGCCTATCCGGCGCGGAACCCGCATCAGAATGTTGCTGACCTGTCTGCCCAGATCGCTGCAAACGAGAAGGGCATCCAGGAACTGCGCAAGATGGTCGCGCATTTCGGTCTGGACGTTGTCCAGGCCTATATGGGTCACGTGCAGGACAATGCCGAGGAAAGTGTCCGCCGCGTCATCGAAGCTCTGAAGGAGTCCGAGTACGAATATCCAACCGATCAGGGATCCGTGATCAAGGTCAGGATCTCCGTCGACAAGGAAAAGCGCGAGGCGACCGTCGACTTCACGGGGACTTCCGGCATGAAGCTGAACAACTTCAATGCTCCGGAACCGGTGACCCGTGCCGCGATCCTTTACTGTTTCCGCGTGATGGTGGAAGGCGACATTCCGATGAATGCCGGCTGCCTCAAGCCGATAAATATCATCATTCCCGACGATTGCATGTTGCGCCCGTCCTACCCTGCCGCTGTTGTTGCAGGAAATGTCGAGACCTCTCAGCACGTCACGAACGCCGTTTTCGCAGCGCTTGGTGCCATGGCCAACGCACAGGGAACGATGAACAACCTGACATTCGGCAACGACACATATCAGTATTATGAAACCATCTGCTCCGGCTCTCCCGCCGGGCCCGGGTTCAACGGCACCGATGGTGTCCATACCCATATGACCAATTCACGGCTTACGGACCCTGAAGTGCTTGAATTCCGCTTCCCGGTCCTGCTTGAGGATTTTCACATCCGCAAAGGTTCCGGCGGCAAGGGAACCTGGTCTGCCGGTGACGGCACGCGGCGGACGCTGCGCTTCCTGGAAAAAATGGATTGCGCCATTCTGTCTTCGCACAGAAGCATCAGGCCCAAGGGCATGAACGGCGGCGAGGACGGGGAACTCGGAAGCACGGAAGTGCGCCGTCTAAACGGCGCGATCGAAGTGCTGGAGGGGGGTGACCAGACCGTGCTTGAACCCGGCGAAGCGGTCACGGTAATTACCCCGACCGCAGGAGGCTGGGGCCAACCCTGATCTTCCTTCATTGATGAAAGACGTTTGACAAGCCGCTCTCTTCCGGAGAGCGGCTTTCTTTTGTTTGATCAACTTAAATACCGTTATTTCTATCAATAGGCGAAATTTACAACTAAAACCTGAGGGAAAAGACTTAACTCAATTTTCAACGCATGCTCGCTAAATATAGAAGAATTACGTTGCGTTTTCAGGTGATTCAGAAGAATTGCGAGACAAACATGATACGACTATCGAATCCGATCTCTCGTTCGGTTGCAGCCAAAATTCTCTCTTTGGTTGCATTCCTGTGTATCGGCCTGGTTGTTGTATCCGCGGTCTCGATTTTCCAGATGAACCAGATCGGCAAGGAACTCGCAAACATTGCCGAGAAAGACATCCCGCTCACCGAAGCTATCAGCCACGTGACCAATCACCAGTTGGAGCAAGCCGCCTTGGTCGAACGCATGATGCGGGTTGCCGGTGTCCGTTCGGAGGCAGAAAAAACGGGTTTCAAGGCCATGAAGGCCCGCCTTCAGAAACTCGAACTTCAAGTTGCCGACGAAATCCTGAAGGCTGAAAAACTTGCCGAATACGCGCTGGCGAACAGCAGTTCGACAGCGGAACAAAAAGAATTTGCGATGGCGGTTCGCCAACTGAAGCGCATCGAGAAGGAATATGCCCAGTACAAAGATCATGTCGACGAGATCATGCATCTTGTCGAGATCGACGACTACGAGGCTGCGAAGACGCTTCTCGCGACCCTGGAAGAAGAACAGGAACGGCTCGACCATGAGTTGATCGCGCTTCTGGAAGAGATTGAGAGGTTCACTCTTGAGGCCGCACTTGCCGCAGAACAACATGAAAAACAGGCGCTTGAGCAGATCACGATCGTATCCGTGATGACTTTCCTGCTCTGCTTGGTGGGATCAATCCTGTTTGCGCGCTTCGTGATTTCCAAACCGCTGAACGAGGTTTCGGGCGGGCTCAGCGAGCTTGCTAAGGGCAACACGGACATCAATGTGCGCGTCCGCTCCCGCGACGAAATCGGACAGGTGGCGGAGGCTTTCGAGGCGTTTCGGATCAACATGATCGAGATGAAGCGCCTTCAGGAGCAGGCCAGAGAAGAGGAACTGCAGGCCGAGGCTGACAGACGCGATACGCGCCTAAGATTGGCCGACGAGCTGGAAGGCGAATTGATGGCGAGTTGCGAGGCGGTGGTTTTGGCTCTGAAAGATCTGACCGAAGGCGCGCACGAGTTGACGCGGAACAGCGACGAAACCATAGACCGGTCCAACACCGTGGCAGCAGCTGCAGAGGAGTCCACGGCCTGTGTCCAGTCCGTCGCCTCCGCTTCGGAGGAACTTGCAAGCTCGATCCAGGAGATCAGCCGCCAGGTCACGCTCGCCAACGATTCAACATCGCAAACCACCGAGCAGGCCGACACCTCCAGCGGGACGGTCGGTCAGCTCTCATCCGCAGCAGAGGAAATCACGGAAGTACTCAAACTGATTAGCGACATCGCCGACCAGACCAATCTGCTTGCCCTGAATGCGACGATCGAGGCCGCCCGCGCCGGTGAAGCAGGTAAGGGCTTTGCAGTTGTCGCTTCAGAGGTCAAGGCGCTTGCAACACAGACAGGACAGGCGACTGATCAGATCGGAACGCAATTAAGCGGTGTTCAATCCGGCGCTTCGACCTGCTCGGAGGCCATTTCCAAAGTGGTCTCGTCCGTCAGCGCGATCCAGGAACAGATCTCCGGTATTGCGTCCGCTATTGAAGAGCAGAATGCCGTCACCTCGGAAATCGCGAAAAATGCGACGGAGGTCGCCCACGGCAGTGCCGATATCTCAAGGAATATAGTGGAAGTGAACCAGGCAGCGCAGCTGTCAGGTTCAAGAGCGAGAGAAGTTTCGGACAGGGTCGACGACGTGTCGGCGCAGATCTCGACCATCAGAAACGGGCTCGCCGATTTCCTCGGCCATTTGCGCGCCGCCTGACGAAAGATGGCGAGTTGGCCGGAAGCGGACTTCCGGCCATTAGGTCAAGACCCGGTCAATCTCCCGGGGGCATGCCCTGCCGTAGCAGTCTCTCCTGCAGGTCGGGCAGAACTTGCTGGTCCAGGCACTGCAGTCCGAGCACTGTTTTTTCACCGATCGGCTGCCTGAGCGCTTTCTTGGAAGCCGTCCGGGAACGAAAGACTCCCATCTCCGACAACCGGTGTACTTTGCTCCGGGAAACCGACAATCCATCGGCGAGGACCCGGTCAAGCCGAACTCGGAGGTTCCCCGGGTTCAGCAGAACCAGCTCCAGACCGTCTTCAAACGGTCCTACAAGGGAGAGGATTTTTGCCTCGATCCTGAAGGTTTCCGTGTTGCCGGACCGATACCTGTCGGTACGCTTCGACGCTTGCGCCGCAAAGGAGCGCGCAAGGCCGGCATCGTTCCTCTGAAGAGCATCGATCGTCTCGGGCGGCAGAGCTCGAACCGGGCGCCGTTCAAACAGCGTTCGGTTCCAGCGATTGCCGCAATCACGGCACATGTAGATCAGCCAGGCATCGAGACGGCTTCCGTTGGCGTTCAGCCGGAACCTGTCCGTCGACACGAAAGGCGTGATGCGGCCACAGCGGGCGCACTGTCGTTCGATGTGCAGGGTTTCTGCGCTCAAGACGGTCCATTGGACAAAAAAGGGAAAAGACATTCCGTCGGTCTTCCTATTGAAGGAAGTCCGCCACCGGTCAGTCGGGAGCCTGCAGGCAGGATTGCCGGCAGACGTCGGTCTGGCTGCTCAGGAAAGTCAGGTTGATGCGGCGTATCGGAAAATCAATACGGCAGGGCAAAGCCACACCGGTCCCGATCCGCCGAATGACGAACAAGTCAAAACGTCGCTCATATGAACGACAAGCGGATACGAAGACCGGTCAGAGCGTAGGCAAGATAATCGTCCTGATTGAAACGGAGCGTTTTTCTAGCCGATGCATCCGGCCAGAACAAGACCCGCCGCGCACTACGGTCAGGCGCTGCGTGCCTTTTTGGCAAGCTCGACCAGCACCGGACGCAAGTCTGAGGGTTTTTCAAGAGGGTCCTCGAACCAGAAACGCTCGATCCTGTCTCCTGCAACAAGATCGAGTCCCTCAGGATCGAGACCTGACAGGCGCCAGGTGGCACTTTCGCCTTTGCACAGGACCTCCGCGTAGAGTTTGATCGCGTCTGCGTGGTCGTCGTTCATGTGTTCAACGGCACCCTCCTCCATCGCCTGCCAGCCGGCAGCATCGCCGAGTATTGTCAGAAGATCCGCCTGCTCCAGTTCAAACGCCTTGCCGAATCCACCGTTCAGACTCGCCCGCTTGAGCTCCAGTCTGAAGAAAGCGAAATCTCCGAAATCGACATAGAGCTCCGCTTTCGGATGACGCGCCAGGTACCGTCGCCTCAGGCGTTTGTGGGTTTCGCTTTCCCGCTCGATGCGGACCGCCGAACAAAACAGGGAGACCCGCGCATGGGCAAGCGGATCGCCCTTGCCCGGTTCCCCGATCAGCAGCGAGCAGTCCGGTGTTTCAAGGATCGCGGATGTATGACCGGACAGGGTGCTCGTGAGAATGATAGGTGTGCCGTCGAGATCCGTGGCAAGTGCCACGCGGCTGGCGAGCGGATGACCGGTGCCCGCCTCGATCGCCGCCAAAGCCCCGAAGCGCGCCTTCCGGATCAGGTCCTTCGCCATGCGGCGGGACTGGTCGTCGGTCTCGCGAATGGCCGACATCGGTTCCTTGGCATTCTCGTTGCGCGTGTTCACACCTGTCTCCCGGGGTTCTTCTGGCTGCCAGTTGTTCCTTTGCAAGTGATGAAACACCACAGCGCGAACCTGAACGCAAGATGAACGGGCATCTCAGAACCCGTTCAGGGCCGATATGCGAATGTCGTCACATCAGATACGGCGCCGGACAAAAGAGGCGCAGGCACCTGGAGAACAAAACGATGAAAACCTTGAGCAAACGCCTGATTGCAGTCGCCCTGTCCGGCGCCCTACTCGTTCCGACAATTGCAACAGCCGAGGCCGGCCCGAAACGGGGCTGGCAGGGCCATCACCACGGTGGTTATCACCACAACCACAAGCGTCACAGAAACAACAACAATGTCGGCGCCGCCGTCGCAGCCGGTGTCATCGGCCTCGCCGCTGGGGCCATCCTGCTTGGCGCGGCCAACCGCCCGGCCTATGCCGGGCCGCCGCCTCCGCCTCCGGCCACCTACTACCCGCCTGCCCCTTACCCGGGACAGGTCCACGGCGCAGTCGGATACCAGCCCTGGAGCCCGGCCTGGTACCAGTACTGCTCTTCGAAATTCCGGTCGTTCAATCCCTCGACCGGTACCTACACCACGTATCGGGGCGAGCAGCGTTTCTGCCAGTAACTTTCCGAGTTCGTCCCGCACCTTCCGGCAGCAGGCATCCCGTCAGCCGAACTGACTTCCGCCTGCTGCCGCTTTTTCGAAGATTTCAGTCACCCGGAACGTCGCCTGAAATTCCTCAAGACGGAATATCATGTCATACGTTTGGTCACAGTGCCCAAGCCTCTGATACCACACAGGGTTCGTTCGGATGCCTAATCTGCACGGTCCCAAGACGGGCGCTGTGACCGCCCTGTAGCGAAACGCCGCTTACTGGCAGATCAGGTAAGTGCAGGTCTTGCCGTGGCAGCCGATGTCGACATGCAGGTGGGATTTGTGAAATTCGTCGCCTTCCGGACTTAGAACGGTCGTGAACCGGGCGCACGCACTTTTGTGGATGTCTTCCAGGAAACGGCCCTGCGGCGTATCCTTCCCCCAGTCCGTCTCCACCGAGACGGAAGCCCCTTCCAGCATTGAAAAACCCGAGATGTCGACCGCCTTGCCCAGCGCATGCTCGGACAATTTGCCGTCGGGCTGGTTGTTGCGCCGGCGGCATTGATACCCCGGCCCGGTGGCAATCGATTTGATGCCGCCATTGAAGTGCTTTTCCGCCGCCGGCAGCACATCGCTCTGAAGCCATTGTGTGAATGTTTTCGCAAACTCGCAGGAGATGGTGACCGATCCCTTGAGGGCCACGGACGCGCTTTCCCGTTCGATTCCAGTTATCCTGACCGGGGTTTCAATACCGCAGCCGGCATCCCCGGAAAACTCGCCGCGAACCGGCGGAATGCTCTCAAAGTCCACGCCGGAAAGGTCGCAGGACGCGGCCTCTACCGCAACTGAAGCAGCTTCATCTGGTAATTGTTCATGCTTCGGTTTGGGAAGCGGGGTGGAGACTGTATCCCCGGAGACCTTCTGACCAGGTACAGCAAGCGGTTTGGGAACGGGGATGGGCTCGGCGGCTTGTGCAAGACCGGAAGAGAAGATCAAAAAGACCGTTGCGGTATACCCTAAGCGCAGCGTCCTGTGCATTCGCCCCTCTTGACTTGCAGGCACGTTTCATATGTGGCTGACTGCCAACCAGCATCCCTCACCGCTTTTCGAATGTCGAGACACCCGTATGACACTTGAACTCTATTCCGCCTATGTTGTGGCAACGCTTATTGTCCTGGCAATCCCGGGTCCAACGATCATGCTTGTCGTCAGCTACGCCCTGACCCAGGGAAGACGGTCGGCACTGGCAAGCGTTCTGGGTGTCGGCCTGGGCGATGCGACCGCCGCAGCGGTCTCCCTCTTGGGCCTCGGGGCGATCCTGGCCGCCTCCGCAACCGCCTTCTCCGTTCTCAAATGGGTTGGCGCAGCCTATCTGGTTTGGCTCGGCATCAAGATGTGGCGCAGCCGCCCCGCGGTGCAGAACGTACAGGAGATGCAGCACATCTCAGCGCGGAAAATCTTCTGGCACGCCTACGTCGTCACATCGCTGAACCCGAAGGGCATCGTGTTCTTCATGGCGTTCCTGCCACATTTCATCGCACCGCAATCAGCCGTGGCACCGCAACTTTTCCTGCTTGGGACGACCTTCGTGGTGCTGGGGATTCTGAATGCGGCCGTTTATGCGCTTGCGGCCGCGGCTGTCGGCCAGAAGCTCAGGAGCCCGTCTCTGCTTCGGCTGGTCAACAGGATCGGCGGAGGCTTTCTGATTTCGGCAGCAGCGATGACGGCGACGCTGCAAAGATCAACAGGCTAGAGCTTTTTCCGAGCAATTTGGATCATTTGATGAGGATATCCGGTTCACTCGGCCAGGCGGGTCACGAAGCGCGATGCGGTGCATCGTGCAAGAGGCGCAACGCAGCCGATGGGCTGGATATTCTCACCCGTTCCGGGACGCGTTCAAGCGAAAATAATTAAAGTTGGCCGGGCCCTCTTTCGCTCTGGCATCGTTGGTCCACCCTTGCGGTGGGAAACACCGCGGCGGGCGAACCGTCTCGCCAGCGCGAAAAAGGGCCTCGGTCAAATGATCCAAATTGCTCGGAAAAAGCTCTAGGCGCTCTGCATGTTGCTAGCGGCTGGCGGCGAACGCCGTCGCACGCTTGACCTTCGGTTTCGGCCGTTTTCTGCCCGTCTCGTCGGTTTTCAGTCCGAATGAGGTGCCCGATTTCTTCAGCGTTTCAAGGGAGCGCTTGGCCCCTTCCTCGCTGAGCGCGGAATAACGCTGGATGGCCGCGTTGAGTTCCAGACCGCCGATCCGAAGCCGGCGCGCACGCATCGTCAGGATGTCCTTGTAGGCTTCCGCTGTCACACCATTGGCCTTGCACAGGATGATCAGCGGCTTGTCGCTTGCGCTGAACAGCAGTTGCGAAACTGCTGCCGGAGGCAAATCGCTGACCCGGGCCAGCAGCATGCCCAACTCGGCCGTCCGGTCCGCGCGCGCAAAGGATGTCACTGCATCGTCAATCCTGGTCTTGTTGCCCAAGACCTCGTTGATAAGCGCATTTGATTCTTCGCGCGCATCATCCAGCTTGTGCGCGCGAGCAGCCACTTCCGTTGCCGCACGCTGCGCAAGCAAGTTAACAAGCGTGTTGTCCGCGCCGAGCGATGTGATCCGCTCTTTCAGGGCATCCGTGAGAAACGGCAGTAGCGCATGCGCCGCTTCTTCAGGAAGGTCCGGTCGGTTCACCAGCGCCGATTGTATCGACTCGTCCGAGCGCGCTTTTTCAACGAGCTTCAGGAACGATGATTCCGCAAACTCCGCGCCTTCATTTTCCGCAACGCGTTTCAATACCTTGCTGTCACCACGGTCAACGAGAACGGTCGTGACGGCCTTGTCGACGGTCTTTCGTCCGGCAATCGCGCCCAGATGTGCCATGGAAGCGTTCGACGCGATATCGACAAGATCTTCGGAAGTCAGAGCCGGAGAATGCTCCAGGACAGGTTCGGCCACGGAAATGGAGTCATTGGCCAGTTTCACCATCAACTCGTGCGGTGCGTCCTCTTCTTGGCAGACGCGCTTCGCAAGGATCATGCGGGTCTCTTCTTCAAGCTGCCCGAGAACCTTCAGAACAATGTCGCCGAAAAGGAGGCTGATCTGCTCATCCCGTTCCTTGCCGGCACCAACAAACATATCCGTCAGCGCACCGATAAGGCCTTTACGCCCGGTGGCACTGGAATCCTTTGCCAGCTCCGCAAGTTTCGACAAATTGATCATTGCTTCTCCGAAGCGCACGTCACGCCGTTTCGGACGGTATCAAAAGCTTCTTAACAGGACGCTACTGGTTTTTGCGGATGCCCCACGGAGCCGAGGGGAGCTTTCGCGAAGCGTGATATCGATAACAGGCTGTCAAGGCGACTGGCGAAATCAAGAAAGTTTTGGCGCGCACGAAAAAACAACGTCTCATTTTTTTGACATCTAGTCGTTCGTTATCAAGGCGTTAAGGAGAGGAACGGCCAAATATGCAATCAATGATTGTACATCTCTCGCCGCAATGCAGCATCTTTTTTGCTTCGTTTCCAAGATTCACTGTCTTAGTATTGACGGGTCAACGTGAGGTAATCGGGAGCGAACAGATGACTCTAGCGCGGAACCTGAACAGGATTGCCTTTATCGCAGCATTTGTATTTCTAGCTGCTATAGTTGTCGGGATCATCTGATCCGACAGCTTAAAACGAGTTAAAAACAACGCCTTAGAGCGAAACTCGGGAATGTGTTGATAGACAATTTTGACAGTGACTGACACTCGAGCCCGCCGCACCAGAAGGTGTCGGCCGGCACCGATTGTCGGCTTCTTTTTCCTGTCTTCGTCGTTCGCGTCGGGCGTTTCGCCCGACGCAGCGCAATCTCAATTGAAAGCCGGTTTGCTTTTCGGTCAACTCAATGATGCAATTATTGAGTGCAGTAATCTCACTGAGTGAGACAACTCCCTGAACTTATCCACAAAAGCGCGGCTAGGAAGCCGGTTCAGGCGGCAAGTTCCAGCGTTTGCGTCAAGGCATGGTCCTTCTTGGACGGATCGGCCATGAGCTGGTCGGCAGCGATGATCGTTACGTCCTTGATCCCGACGAAGCCAAGCACATGCTTCAGGTAGGTCACGGCGAAATCAATTTCGGATCCAACCTTCGTTCCGCCGGACGCAACAAGCACATAGGCTTTCTTCCCCTCTAGCAGACCGACAGGTCCGTTTTCCGTGTATTTGAATGTCTCTCTCGCGCGCGCGATCTGATCGATCCAGGCTTTCAACGCAGCCGGAACCGAGAAGTTATAGATCGGCGTCCCGATCACGATCGTGTCTGCGGATTTCAGTTCATCGACCAGGGTGTCGGAAAGAGAAAGCTTCGCCTGCTGCTCTGCGTTTCTTTCAGACGGGTCAGTGAAATTCGCTCCGACCCATTCTTCGTCCAGGAATGGCAGACCCGTAGAGACATCGCGGGTCAAGACCGTTGCATCCGGGTCTTTTTCAGTCAAGCGACTGACCAGCGCGCTTGTGAGCTCCCGTGTCACAGAGTTGGTTTTGCGAGCGGAAGCGTCGATATGAAGAATGGTATTGGCGTTGGGCGACATGTTCGTTCTCCTGTTTGAGACAGACAAATCCGTTTGTTCTCAAACAGGAGATAATGAGATAAGAATCGCAAAACTAGATCAATTTCAGTGAACAGTCTGTTGACTGAACACCTCTCGGCCTTTGACAAGGTTTCCGCCGCGGAGCGAGCGGGCGAGCACTTGGTCTGGCGATCCGCTAACCGCGTTGGCCGACATACCGTTGCGCACCTTCCGGCATGTCCATGCGTACATGCTTGTCCGCGTATTGCCCCAGCTTCTCGGCAACTTGAGCACCCGGCAGCGAGCTTCCGCGCGTTTTGAGATCAACATGCAACAGAAACGTTTCAACGGTTGCGACCAGCGTGCCATTTGCCTTTCTCAGGAAATGGAAGAGATGCAGCTTCTTGCCTTCGCCCTGCAATACCTGGGTCGTCACGATGAGGCGTTCACCCGCCAGCATTTCGTCCAGATGGCGGATATGCGTTTCAACCGTGAAATAGCTGCGGCCCGATGCGATGTAATCCGCGTCCGCGCCGATCATCTCCATGAAGCGGTCGGTCGCCGCAGCTCCCGCTTCCAGGTAGTGTGTCTCGTTCATGTGGCCGTTATAGTCGACCCAGCTTTGCGGAACATGCCGGCTGCCTGTGACCGGCAGGACGGGATCCTCGTGCGCGGACAACTTGCCTTCATGCTTGTTGATCACCTCCCCGGCACCACTATTCGTTTTTTTCAGCGCACGCATCATGCCCACAAGGTTGTCGTCGCGCTTTCGTTCAAGCTCACGAATGGTCATGTGACCCGATTGGGCATCGGATTGCCCGGCAATCAGGTCGACCAGTTCTTCCGTGAACTCCGGAACATCCATGAGTTTCGTCCACGGCCACTCGAGCGCAGGGCCGAACTGCGCCATGAAGTGCTTCATACCGGCTTCGCCGCCGGCAATCCTGTAGGTTTCGAACATCCCCATCTGAGCCCAGCGGATGCCAAAAGCCATGCGAATGGCTTCATCGATTTCCTCGGTGGTCGCAACGCCGTCCTTGACGAGCCAGAGGCTTTCGCGCCAGACGGCTTCCAGGAGACGATCTGCGATATGCGCGTCGATTTCCTTGCGCAGAACAAGCGGAAACATGCCCAGGTCGCGCAGGATACCGGCAGCCTTTGCTGTTGTCTCACCATCCCCCACCAGTTCCACGAGCGGGAGCAGGTAAACCGGGTTGAAAGGGTGGGTAACGATCGCGCGCGCACCTGCACTGTTGAGTTCCGACGGTTTGAACCCGGAGGTCGACGATCCAACAACGGCGTTTTCAGCCGCCAGGACACTGACCTCGCCGAGCACCTTGTGCTTGAGCTCCAATCTTTCCGGGATACTTTCCTGGATCCAGTCGGCATTTTCGACCGCCTCGGCAAGGCTTTCGTGAAATTTCAGCGTTCCCTCCGTTGGCAACAGCCAGTCATACAGGGACGGAAGGCTTCTGCGCGCGTTGGCCAGAACCTCGTTTATCTTGCGCTCGGCTTCAGGGTCGGGATCATAGACCGCGACATCCCAGCCATTGAGCAAGAAGCGCGCTGCCCAACCGCCACCGATCACACCGCCGCCGACAATGCAGGCCTTCATCTTGGCGCCCTCTTCGTCAGGCCGAGCAGGGAACGCACGTCTTCCGGCCCCATGATCTTCGCGCCCATGCCTTCGATAATTTTCACCGACTTTTCGACGAGCTGCGCGTTTGTTGCAAGAACGCCCTTTTCAAGAAAAAGATTGTCCTCAAGACCGACACGGACGTTTCCGCCTGCAAGAACTGCGGCCGCCGCATAGGGCATCTGATCCCGGCCAAGGCTGAACGCGGACCAGGCCCAGTCGCTCGGTATGGCGTTCACCATGGCCATGAGCGTGTTCAGATCGTTCGGCGCGCCCCAAGGTACACCCATGCACAATTGAACAAGCGCTGGAGAGGCCAGCGTACCCTCGCTGACCAGTTGCTTTGCGAACCACAAATGTCCGGTATCGAACGCCTCGATCTCCGGTTTGACGCCGAGTTCCGTCATCATGGACCCCATCGCCCTCAGCATCCCGGGGGTGTTGGTCATGACGTAATCGGCTTCGGCAAAATTCATTGTCCCGCAATCGAGGGTACAGATTTCCGGAAGGCACTCGGCAATGTGTGCCATGCGCTCAGCTGCACCGATCATGTCGGTCCCGGCTTCATTGACCGGGAGCGGCGCTTCGGTTGAACCGAAAACGATATCGCCCCCCATCCCCGCCGTCAGATTGAGAACCACATCGACATCAGCCGCGCGGATCAGGTCGGTCACTTCCCGGTAAAGCTCAATGCGTCTGGAAGGGACACCGGTTTCAGGATCGCGGACATGACAATGAACGATGGCAGCACCCGCTTTTGCCGCATCGATCGCGCTGTCAGCAATCTCCCTGGGGCTGCGCGGCACATGCGGTGACTTGTCCTGGGTCGATCCGGAGCCCGTAACGGCGCAGGTGATGAAAACGTTCCGATTCATTTGCAGCGGCATTGCTTGTCTCCTATCGGCCTTTCCAGACCGGGTCCCGTTTTTCCGCGAAGGCCTTGGCGCCTTCAAGCTGATCTTCCGACCGGTAGAGCGTTTCGACGGTTTCGAACTGGCTTTTTGTGATGCGATTCATCGCGTCCTGGAACGTCATGGCCTCTGCCTCCCTGACAACTTCCTTGATAGCGGCATAAACCAGAGGCGGACCCGACGCGAGCAATCTGGCAAGGGTCCACGCCTCCCGCATGAGTTGATCGGCCGGATAGACATGATTGATCAGTCCCCAACGCGCAGCTTCCTGCGTGTCGATCCAACGGCCGGTCAACAGCATTTCCATCGCGATGTGGTAGGGGATCCGTTTGGGCAGCTTGATGCTCGCGGCGTCGGCCACCGTTCCGGAACGGATTTCAGGCAGCGCAAATTCCGCATGCTCGGCAGCCAGGATAATGTCAGCCGACAGGGCCAGCTCAAGCCCGCCGCCGCAACAGATACCGTTGACCGCTGCTATGACGGGTTTGTTAAGACCGCGCAGTTCCTGCAGGCCTCCAAACCCGCCTTTGCCGTAGTCCCCGTCGACGGCATCGCCATCGGCTGCGGCTTTCAGATCCCAGCCGGGGCAAAAGAACTTCTCTCCCGAACCGGTAACAATTGCGACGCGAAGGTCAGGGTCGTCCCGAAAGTCCGTGAAGATTTCCCCCATCAGCCGGCTCGTTTCAAGATCGATCGCATTGGCTTTTGGACGGTCGAGTATCACTTCGAGGATCTGGCCTTCCTTGCGGGTTTTCAGCGGGCTATCCATCGCTTGTCTCCTCACCTTTTATCAGCGCATCTGCGGCGATTGCGAAATTCGTGCCGCACAGCAGCGGGTTTATCTCCACCTCATTGACCGGTACCGACAATGCATAGGATTGAACAGCCATGACGGCATCGACGATGGCCCCACGATCACATGCAGGTTGACCACGGTAACCGTCAAGGAGGCGGGCGATCCTGAGCTTGCCCAGCGCCTCGTCCACGTCTTCACGGGCGACCGGCAAAATCAGGGAGACCGAGTCCTGCAAAAGCTCTGTCAATACGCCACCTGCAGCAAGCGTCAAAACATATCCGTGAGCCTGGTCGCGCACCACACCGACCAGAAGTTCCGCGACAACATCACAGACCATTTCTTCAACCAGGAAAGTATCAGAAGGCATTTTTGAAGCCGCAGCCAGAACCTGATCTGAATTTGTCAACCGCAGTGCGACAGCACCGGCCTCGCTTTTATGCGCAATACCGGTTCCCTTGAGAACGACCGGAAACCCGATTTCCTCGGCCACCGCAACCACACCTTCCAGACCATTCGCCGAACCACTTTCGGGAACCCGCAAACCGTGTTCCTGAAGAATGTTCTTTGATCTGCTCTCCCCGATCTCAACTGCGCCTTTCGGCGCGTCGGGAACGTGAACAGCGAGCGTTTTTTCTGTGCGGCCCGCTTGCGAAACAGCGGCCACCGCAGCCATGGTGTCATTCAGGTCGACCATCGGAACGATCCCGCGTGCCAGCAAACGAGCCGCAACGTCTTCAGGCATCGTTTCCGGCAGGGAACTGACTATTCCCATGGGTTTTCCGCTTTTCGCCTTTGCGGCGGCCACTGCATCGATGACCTTCAACCATTCGTCAGCGTTGCATCTGTCGTTTCGCGGGAAATCCAGAACGACGATGCCGAAAGAAGCATCGCCTTCCATCATCGCGGCAAATACGGCGCTCATTGCTTCCGTATCTCCCCAGATATAGGTGTGATAGTCCAACGGGTTGGCCAAGGCGACCTTCGGACCCAGCAAATCCTGCAGCATTTGCGTCTGCGCGGAGTTCAGTGCGGGAAAGGAAACTGGCAGATCGATGGCTGAGTCGGCAACAAGGCTGGCTTCTCCGCCAGAGCAGGACATGGAAACGATCTTGTTGTCAGGGAGCATCCCCGCCGCGTGGACCAGTTTCAGGGTTTCCAGAAAGACAGCGAGGCTCTTGACCTCGACAAGGCCCAGTTTCGCGAACAAGGCGCTTGCCCCCGCGGAACTGCCCGCAAGCGATGCCGTATGCGAGATTGTTGCAGCGCGTGCCTGCTCGGATCGGCCGATCTTCAAAGCGACGACAGGTTTGCCTGCTGCGTGCGCCCTTCGGGCGAAGTCTGAAAACTCTGACAGATCGTCCAGACCTTCAATATGCAGGCCGATGGCCGTTACACGCTCGTCTTCAAGCAAGGCATCTGCCAGGGCAGATAGCCCTTTTTGCGCCTGGTTTCCGACGGTTACAAGATAGGCAATCGGCAGGCCGCGCGCCTGCATTGTAAGGTTCAATGCAATGTTGGACGACTGGGTCAGGATCGCAACACCACTTTGTGCGCTGATCAGTCCATGCTGATCCGGCCACAGTGCCGCACCGTCCAGCGCATTGATGAAACCGTAGCAATTCGGGCCCAGAAATGGCATCTCCCCGGCGGCTTCGATCAACGCATCCTGCAATGTGTCGCCATCTGCAAGTTCGGCAGCCGCTTCCCGAAAACCGGATGCAAAACACACCGCTCCGCCTGCGCCCATCTTTGACAGTGCTCGAACAATCTCGATTGTCGCATGCCGATTGACGCCGACAAATGTTGCATCGGGAACAAATGGGAGATCGTCGATCGATCGCACCACCGGGCATCCGCCCATCTCACTTCTGGTGGGGTGCACAACACAGATATCGCCTTCAAAGCCGAGCTTCCGGCATTCATCGACGACATTCGCACACCAGAAGCCTCCGCCAACAACGGCGACGGATTTCGGACGCAAAAGGCTCTCGAGACCCTTCATGAATTAAGCCCCGAGCGGTCTGAAGAGATCCCGGCTGATAATATGGCGCTGGATTTCGCTGGTTCCGTCCCAGATCCGTTCCACGCGTGCGTCCCGCCAGAACCGTTCGATAGGAAAGTCATCCATCAGGCCCATGCCGCCATGGATCTGCAGCGTTGTGTCCGTGACCCTTGCGAGCATTTCGGTGGCGTAGAGCTTGGCGCTGGCAATTTCCCTGTTGGCAGGCAGCTGCTGATCGAGCCGCCACGCGCCCACGAGCGTCAGCCAGTCGGCCGCATCGATTTCGGTAATCATGTCCGCAACCTGAAAGCTCACGCCCTGGAACTTTGCAATGGCCTGGCCAAACTGCTTGCGATCCGCTGCATAGGATACAGCGTGGTCGAAACATCTGCGTGCGCGTCCGACGCTCATTGCCGCAACGGTCAGCCGTGTCGCGTAAAGCCACTCGTTCATCACGGCAAAACCGCCATCGACCTCTCCCAGAACCTGTGCATCTGGAAGCCTGCATCCATCGAAATAGAGGATGTAGTTCTTGTAGCCCCTGTGACTGACCGAATTGTAGCCGTCACGGACCTCGAAACCGGGCGTTCCGCGATCCACGAGAAAACAGGTGATCCGCTTTTTGGGACCCTTTGGCGTTTCGTCAACGCCGGTCGCAACAAAAACAATGAAAAAATCCGCGTGTTCAGCCCCGGAAATGAAGTGTTTCGAGCCGGAAACCACCCAGTCGCCGCCGTCTCGGACCGCCTGGCATTTCATGCCTCTGACATCAGACCCCGCATCCGGCTCCGTCATTGCTAGAGCGTCCATTTTTTCACCGCGAACGGCCGGCAAGAGGTAACGTTCACGTTGTTCGCCCGTACAGGCCATGAGAATGTTCTGGGGCCGCCCGAAAAAATGGGTCAAAGCCATGGAACCACGTCCAAGCTCGCGCTCCACGAGCGTGAAATCCAGGTGGCTCAGACCGGCACCTCCTACCTCTTCTGGAAAATTGCAGGCGTAGAAGCCGAGGTTGAGGCATTTGCGCTTGATCTCCTCCCCGAGTTCCGGCGGAACCTGCCCTGTTTTTTCGACCAGGGCTTCATGGGGATAGATTTCATTTTCGACGAATGAGCGAACCGTCGAAACGATCATGTCCTGCTCCTCGCTCAGACCAAAATGCATCTCTTCCTCCTGTTGTCAGCTGTGATGAAAAATGAAACAACAAACAGGAAAGAGATGTGCAGTTTTGGTGCATTGATATGCAGAATTTGGAAAATTTCTCTCAACCGCGATCGATTCATGTCCTGCTGTTCGACGAATTCTCAAATCACTGTCTGGCCAATGCAATCGAACCCTTTCGCGCAGCTAACACAATCGCTCGTCAGAAACTGTATGTCTGGGAGCATTTCAGCATGCCGGGTGGAAAGGTGACATCGTCAAGCGGCTTGCCGGTCGAGACCAGGCCGATGACCGCTGCAGCAGGTGGCGGCGACTATCTATTCATCATGCCGAGTTACGGTTACGGCGAATTGTCAAACCCGAAAATGAGCCAGTCGCTGCGCGCGGCGCGCCGTCGTTATGCGACTCTGGTCGGGATGGATACCGGCGCATGGCTTCTTGCCAAGGCCGGCCTGTTGGACGGGCGCAGGGCGACGATACACTGGGACGAATACACACCCTTTCTGGAAGCGTTTCCCGAAGTGAATGCCGTTGAAGACCGGTTCGTCATCGAGGATGGCCTCGCGACGTGTGGCGGCGCATCGACGACATTCGAGCTCATGCTGGAACTGATACGCCGCGAACACAGTCCCACATTCGCGCTGGAAATTGCCGCCCTTTTCATGCACGGCGACAAGCTGGACATGTATGACCCGCTGCAACGCTGGTCGGCCGATGCGCTTGTGCGCAGTGCCACGGCGCTCATGCGTCGAAACCTGGAACAGCCTTTGTCCATTCCCGAACTCG
Organism: Roseibium sp. MMSF_3412; assembly: GCF_030733265.1. GTDB lineage: Bacteria > Pseudomonadota > Alphaproteobacteria > Rhizobiales > Stappiaceae > Roseibium. The sequence continues at coordinate 260,353 of NZ_JASHJI010000005.1, forward strand.
CCAGGCAACTGCGTTCCGATCAGAGAACGCTGGAAAAGAGATTTCAGGAAAAGGTAAAATCCACACCCCTTTCGATCTACAGGGGAATTCGATTGCGCGAGGCGCGGCGGCAAGTGGAATTGACCACATTGAGCATTGCTGAAATCGCCGAACGGTGCGGCTACCGGAATACAAGTGCGATGATAAGGGCATTTCGTCAGGAATTCGGACATCCGCCCGGCTCCTATCGCCGAACTTCTTGAGCAGGCAATCTTGTTCGCCGATCACTGAAACAGTCGACACAACGCAAACCTCTGACGCCGAAGCGTCCGGCAAGGCACCTTGACAAAACTCCCGCAACGATACCCGATGATCGAACGCGAAGAAGCGGCGTATTGGTCAAGCATCTTTTATTGACACGCGCTCATTGCTGATTTGAACAACCGTCAGACCGGGAAACACGAGTATGTTGGCATCCATGCGCAGTGCAGCGGTTTTCCTGACATTTGTCGGGATAGTGAGCACAGCACAGGCGCAGGAAGCCGCTACACCGCACTTCGTTGGCACACAAACATGTGCCGGATGCCACGAGACCGAGACCAACGCCTGGCAGAACTCACATCATGCCCTCGCGTGGACAGAGCCAAGCGACGAAACTGTTGACGGTAATTTCGATGATACAGAGTTTGTGCATCTTGGCCGCAAGAGCAGGTTTTTTCGGCAGGATGGTAATTTTTTCGTGGAGACCGATGACGTCCAGAATGGTCCAACGACATTCAGGATAGCCGGCGTTGGCGGGATTGCGCCGCTGCAGCAATATCTGATCGAAACGGAACCAGGACGCATGCAGTCCTTCGATGTTGTTTGGGATCAGGTCAAAAAGGAATGGTATCACCTCTATCCGGACCAGGAACTGCCACCAAACGACGGCTTCCATTGGAGCGGTCCGTACAAGAACTGGAATGCGCGCTGCGCAGAATGCCACTCCACGGATTTCCAGAAGAACTACAGCCTGCGGGACAGACAGTATCAAAGTTCGTGGAGCGAAATCGGGGTGGGCTGTGAAGCCTGCCACGGGCCGGGCGAAGCGCATGTGGCCTGGGCAAAACAGGAGGCAGTGAGCGAAAGCCCCTTTCCGGACGTGAATGAAAAGGGATTGCTCGTCGAGTTTTCCACTGAGCGCGCGCAAACTGAAATCCAGCAATGCGCTGCGTGTCACGCGCGCCGCGAGCCGTTTCAAGCCTCAAGTCCCATTTCGGGGACCCCTTTTCATGACGCTTACCGATTGGCTCTCCTGCGCGAGGGCCTCTATCACCCGGACGGGCAAATCCTGGATGAGGTTTATGTCTACGGTTCGTTCCTGCAGTCGAAAATGCATGAGGCCGGCGTGAGGTGTTCGGACTGTCACGAACCGCATAGCGGACAATTGAGGGCCGAAGGCAATGCCATGTGCACACAATGTCACTCGCCAGCAGGAAATACGGGTTTTCCAAGCCTGGCTTTGAAAAACTATGACGATGCGTCGCATCACTTTCACGAAGCCGGATCCGAAGGCGCGCAATGCGCCAACTGCCACATGATCGAGCGCACCTACATGGGCATCGATGGCCGGCGCGATCACTCGTTCAGGATTCCAAGACCTGACCTTTCATCAAAAATAGGAACGCCGAACGCTTGCACCGACTGTCATTTGGACAAAACCGCAGCCTGGGCAGCTGGCGAACTTGAGACGAGGTTTCCGGACAGCCGGCATCGAGGCCCCCACTACGGCGAAATCTTCGCCTCCGCCCGCAAGGAAACAAATGGAATTGGCGAAGATCTTCTGGCTATTGCCGACCAGGAATCTTATCCGGCTATCGTCCGTGCGACAGCGCTCGACCTGCTGACGCGGAATGCTGACCCTGTTCTCGCCGAGCGTGCAGGAGACTTCCTGAACGATACAGACCCTTTGGTACGTAGCGCTGCCGTTTCGGCACAGCGCAATGCTCCGTTCGAGACTGCTGCCCAGAACATTCTTCGAGCACTTGAAGATCCCGCAAAGGCCGTTCGGATTTCCGCGGCGCGCCAACTCCTCACTCTGCCGCGTGGACAGTCGTCCGTGTTTGCCTCGGATGCGGCCCGCTCTGCGACACGCGAATGGCAGCAATCCCTTGCCGCTAAATCCGATTTTCCGGAAACTCACATGAGCCTTGGGGGAACCGCGCTTGCGATGAGAAATCCGCGGGCCGCTATCTCTGCATTTGAAGAAGTGACCGCGCTGGACCCACAGCTTGCCGAGGCATGGGTGTTTCTTGTGCGGATACACCTGGCACAACAAGACCCTGCGGCCGCGGAATTCGCCTTGCAAAAAGCTTTGATCCTGAACCCGGAAAACGAAGATCTGCTTGCTTTGAAAAACCAGTATTTCCGATAAATGCCTGATGGTTAGTTGCCCATATCCTTCGAACTTCATTTGAAAGACGTAAAATCGAAAAGCGATCGCTGTCTTGAGTCATAAGGACACCGCAAGCCTTGGTTATTGCGATCGATCGCACACGATTGAAGGTTACCGGTCGGGTTTCCCTCGCCAGAGCTCAAGCAATGCCTTTCCGGACCCTACCGGGTCACGGGACGCACGAAGGATGAAGACTGCCAGATTGCGGCCGGTCATGGCGAGAATTCCCGCCATGCCGAATGCCCAACTGTCCGACATTGACAGGACCTCGCGCAACGGCTCGCCAAACACCAATGCGGCCATGAAGCCGACAAAAAAGGTCATGAGCCGGTCACGCGGTGACAGGTCCTTTGGAAGAGCCGCGCCAATCGTCGCAAAAATGGCAATGACGGCGATCTTGGTAAGCGGCATCGCCAGGAACCAGTCGACAAAAGGTTTCAACGACGCCCCCTGATCGCGCTCGCGACCGCCTGACTTGCCAGGGCAACCCCGCCCGAGCCGAAGATTGAAGCAAAGATGAGATCCGCCTTCGGCTGGATGCTGTCCGGCAAGTCCGAAATTCCAAGGTCGACAAAAAAGACGCCGGTCATGGCCGTATCGAGAAGAACGAGGGCCCACCAGATCCCGAGCGGGAAGACGAACAGCCCCCAGGCAAACCAGAACACCCGGTATTTGCGGGCATCCGCCCGGTCCATAGCCGCCGTCTCTGCATAGCGGTTCAGGGCATTTGCCCTGATCCCTTGCCGTTCGGTTTCGTTGTCCAGGGCATGATCAACGGTATCAAAGATCCGATTGAAAGGCCCGCCCAGAAACACCTTGACGAGACCGGCCAGCATCACGCGGTCTCCCGCCCGGTTCGGAAATTGATCCGGCGCGCGATCACATCACGATACCGCCAGGCGAAATAGAGGGCCGCCAGGACGGCGACACCCGCCGTCATCCAGCCCCAGGGGAGCCCGGAAAGGAACGCTCCAAACCCGGAAAGGACTGTCAGCCCCCCACCCTTCTGCAACGCATCCTTGGCCGCAACAGCGTCCCGGCGCAGCTGCGCCATCGTGGCCGGTCCGAGGATCCCGTCGTTCTCAAGGTGCGGATGTTGTTTCTGGTACGCCATCAAGGCCGATCTTGTGTTCCGGCCCATCCAGCCATCAATGTCACCCGGATCAAAGCCAAAGTGCCTCAAAGCTTCTTGGGCTTCCTGGACACCCGGGTCAGGTTCGGCCGGCTTGGCGTCCCTTCCTGTACGCTGCGAGCCCTCGCCGTGGCCGGAATACGCACCTGTCTCAAACAGACGCGCTTCTTCCTTGCGACGGCGCACCAGGCCAGGCAGGCGACGGCCACCGGCCTTGTTGTAGTTGTTCCGCCAATGCTCGGCCGCATCTGCACGCCTGCCTGCCTTCCAGAGTTTCGCCGCCTTCCATCCCATGAATTTTGGCCCGAGGTTGAACGTGGCAGAAACAGCTGCATCAAACTCGTGTTGAAGCGCGTCGGGCGGCATACCATTTTCAACCGGCGGCTCGTACTCGTTCGCCAATGCGGCTTTCAAAATATCGCGGTTTTGCGCACGGGTGATGGTGTCTCCGGATTTCAGCGGCCGGCCATGCTTGGCGATCCAGTACTTGCGGAACACATCGCTCCGGTTCGTGAAGCCGGTCCCGATCGTGAGCACGCCCACCGGGTCCAGATAAGCGCGCGCAACGAAGCCCTCGTGTGCCTCGATGAAGGCAACACCTCTCTCGCTGGTTTGCATTTGAGTTCCTTTCAAGACAAAAAAACCGCCTCAAGGGCGGTTCGGTCGTCAGTCTCTGCTTTGGCTTTTACGTTTAAGCGTTGGCAACAGCTGCCAACTGAGCGGCATAGTCCGCAGGTATCGGGCTCAAGGCTTCCAATTCGTCCGACTTGGCACGCATGGCGTTGACCTTCGCCCAGAGCGCCTTCATCGCGGTTTCTTCGTTCTGCTCATCTGTCGTCAATGAGCCGTCGGTTTGCACCTTGCGGACAAGCTCTGTGGCCCGCGCGATGTAGTTTCGCTGTTTCCAGTCCGGCGCAATGGCAAGGATCAGGCGCGAGGCCTCCGCCTTCACGTCCGCGGCCTTCAATCCTGGCCGCGCGCTTTCAAATGCCGTCTCTTCACCGCTCGTCAGGGTGACACGGGTTCCATTTACAAGTTTGGTTGCCATCACGCATTCCTCATTCCGTACATGGTCACGGTTCCGCTTTCCAGATTCCCTAAACGCCTCCAGCTCTTCCTGCCAGCCGGTGATATCTTCAAAATCTGCCATTGCTTTTGTTCCCGTTCATTCGCCGCACTATGTTCATGAATTGTTCCAAAACACAACCCAGACGCGAAAACCTTTCAAGGCGGCGCGCGCACGACCGTCAGTGCGGCTTCAGCCGCACTTCCCCAATGTACTGGAATAGCGGCATTCTTAGCCGCGTTTTGACGAACCGTCCACGAAGGGCTCAGATCTCAAACACCACTTCAGACAGTGAGCCCTTAAAGTCTTTTTAGTGTCAGCACGTTATCTCTGTTTGACTACTTGGCGTTTTAAGGCGGATTCCATGTCATACCCGCCATCCGAGCAACCGCTTTTCCAGAAGGCCGATCAGCGCACTGACAAGAACGCCCAGCAACGACAGGATCACAACCCCTGCAAAAAGGCGTTCCAGGTCATAGAGCGAGCCGGCCTCGAGGATATACGCCCCGATACCGTATTCAGCACCAAGCATTTCAGCCGCGACCAGAAGAATGATGGCAATCGCAAGGCTGATGCGAAGGCCGGAGAGAATACCCGGCATCGCCCCCGGCAGAACGATCTTGCGCACGATCGAGGACCAGGAAAGACCGAAGCTCTGCCCCATGCGGATAAGGGATCTGTCGACATTGTCGACCGCGCCATAGGTCGCCACCACGGTCGGTGTGAACGTGCCGAATGCAATCAGCGCATATTTGGAGCCCTCGTCGATCCCGAACCAGATCACGAACAGAGGCAGAAGCGCGATCTTCGGGATCGGGAAGATGGCCGCGACCAGAGGCACCAGCCCGGCGCGGACGTAAGAAAACAGCCCGATCAGCACCCCGGTCGCGATGCCGGCGCTCGCACCAAGGGCCGCGCCGATCACAAGGCGCGTGAGGGACGGCTGCAGATGCTTGAAGAGAAGGCCGCTTTCCCAAAGCTGAACGAATGTCGCCAGCACATCACTCGGCTTGGGCAGCGTCAGCGCGGAAATCCAGCCGCTCTGCGTGCCCCACTGGATCAGACCGATCAGCACGACGAACACGGCAACGCCCACCCAGCGGAGCGATCTGGGGGCAAAACCGCCACCGCGAAACCGCACTTCGATCGGCTTGTCGTCATTCGGGCGGTTTGCGGCTTCCGTCTCAGCCATCGATCAGTTCCTCGTCCGCTGCACGTGCCTCTTCGCGCATGAGCTCCCAAAGCAGATCGTGCTTGGTCTGACAGACCGGATCGCCTGCACGGCGCTCACCGATCGGTGTGTCGATCCGCACGATCTCGCGGATTTGGCCCGGACGGCGCGACAACACCACGATCGTATGCCCGAGCCGCACGGCTTCGGCCAGATTGTGGGTCACGTAGACGGCGGTGAACGGCTGGCGGGTCCAGAGCGCCACCAGATCGTCCATCAGCAATTCGCGTGTCTGCGCATCAAGCGCCGACAGGGGTTCGTCCATCAGCATCACTGCCGGATTGACCGCCAGTGCACGCGCGATCGCGACCCTTTGTTTCATGCCCCCGGAGAGCTGTTTTGGCAGTGCATCGGCGAAATCGGAGAGCTTCGTACGCTTCAGGACGTCGTCGATGATCGCCTTGGACCGTTGACCCCGAATGCCGTGGTCTTCCAGAACAAGCGATATGTTGCCCTTCACGCTGCGCCACGGCAGCAAGGCGAAATCCTGAAAAACGAACGTAAGCGGATTAAGGCTGTCGGCGGGTGGCGCGCCAAGTTGCAGCACGCGCCCGCTGCCGGGCCGCTCAAGCCCTCCGATCAACCGCAGAAGCGTCGACTTCCCGCACCCGGACGGGCCGACCAGACAGACGATCTGCCCTGTCGGGATCTCCAGAGAGATGTCGCGCAGCACATCGGTGTCGCCATAGGAATGGCAAATGCCGTCTAACCTGATGTCCATGCCCATGTGATCGTCACCTGACCGCACTCCGCAAACGCGGAGACGGCCACCGCGACATGTCCCGGCCACCACCTCCGCACCGGCGCGCACCTAGCCTTCGTAGATTTCCACGTAGCTGCCGTCGACAAGCGTGTCGAGCGTGATGTCCTTGCCGACCAGGTCTTCGGACTGGAACCACTCAAGCTGATCCTTGAGCGAGGCAACGTTCAGACGCGCGCCTTCGTTGATCCGCATTGTTCCGTTGATAATGGAAGGTGCCGCCTTCTCGCGCGGGCGGTCGGTGTAGACGTATTTGTGGATCAGGTCGACCATCTCGTTCACGCCGTCATCGCCGCCGGCCTTGTCGATCATTGTCGAATTGTAGTCGCTGACGCCCTTGCCGAAACCGGCCAGGAAGTCTTCGGTCTGCCCCCGTTCATCGGACGCATTCTTGGCCGAGGTAAAGACGGTCGTGACCTGGTAACCGGGAAGATAGTCCGAGATGTTGCCGATGATATGAACCGCACCGGAACCGGCAAGCGGCTTGGCGATATGGGGAACGATCGACCAGGCATCAATCTGGCCGGACTTGAGCGCTCCTATGATGGCACCGACTTTCTGTAGCGGCTTGAACGACATTTCGACACCTTCGGCCTGGGCAACCTTGGAGCCCATATAGTGGAAGGACGAACCGGCCGTGGACATGCCGAAGGTCTTGCCGCCAAGCTGTGAAGGCGACGTCAGACCTGCTTTGAATGCCGCGTCGGATGCCAGGATTTTCTGCCCGTCAATTCCGTCCTCCTCGCTGAGAGCACCACCGATCACCTTGATCGCCCCCTTGTCGGCCAGCGAAATCAGGCCACCGGAAACAGCGGTGACGGCGTAGTCCACGTCGCCGGAGGCAATGGCAACAGCCATCGGCTGCGCCGCCTGAAAGAACTTCAGTTCCACATCAAGGCCGGCGTCGTTGAAATAGCCCCGTTCAAGAGCAATGAAGCTGCCGGAATGCGAGGTGAAGCGCAGCGCGCCAACGACGATTTTCCGGTTCTGTGCAATCGCGGGAGCTGCCAATGTCGTCGCGGCAGCGGCCCCCATCAGGCCAAGGGTCTGGCGTCTGTTCAGTCTCATGTTCTGGTCCTCCCGTTTCGTTCAAGCTGTTTCTTGCCTCGCGCCGAGATCGGCACGGATATCGTCTTCAAGCAGTCTGAGCGCACTGTTTTCGTCGCGGCCGAGAACGGCCTTTTGCAGTTTTTCCAGCCGCTGCGCCCGCGCTGAAAAATCGATCCGTCCTTCACGCAAAAGCGCAAGACGGAACCGCCGCGACTGATTGTAGAATTTCCCTGCCATCTGAATAAGCCGGCGCGAACCACAGGCCGACAAAAGCGTCTCCGACACTGCGCGGCAAGCCTCGTCCCACTCCAAGGCCGTCACGTCATCGGGCTGGGCAATGACCGCCGCCTCCGCCCGGCTCAGCGTGTGGAAAACGGCAACCACCTTCGATTCCCAGGCGACGTCACCGCGAATCATGGAACGCTTGAGCCCCAGTTTCTCAGCCTGCAGGCGCATCAGGAGAATGTCTTCCAGGTCTTCCTGTGTCGCCGACATGACCCGGAAACCGCGCTGGCTGGTCGCCTCGACCAATCCTTCCGCCGCCAGCATCCGCAGGGTTTCGCGCATGGAGTGGTTGGATCCGCCATAGGCCTGGCGAAGCGCCTCGATCTTGAGCTTTTCGTCGGGAGGCAGCACGCCAAACGAAATGTCGCGACGGATCGCGGAGGCAAGCATTGCCACGACTGTGTCGTCATCCTCTTTGCGTCCGCCGAAAAGCATTCTGTGCCTTGATTTGAAAAAAGTTGGATATTTTTCCGATAATCGACAGAGCGCTGTCAAGTACAACAGCACAAGACACCGTCACAGACGGCTAGGCAAATTAAGCTTTCGACAGAATCGCTCGCGGTGCGGCACCGTCCGATCCCCCAAGAAATGGGACATGTGAGGCTATCCGCTTTCGATTGAACTGTCGTCCCGGCTGTAGCGCAGCGGAAAGCCGGGATCCAGTACCCAAACCCCGCGCTGTGTGGAGTGAAAACGTTCGATCAGCGGGCTGGATTCGAGCGTGCTGCCCAATCAACCCAAAATGGACCGCGGTTCAGCGCATGACGAACGGATTGCTCATGGGCGCTTCCGACATGTTGATCCAGGTCGTTTTCGTGCGCGTGTAGTCGAGGATCGCTTCCAGCCCGGCTTCCCGTCCATAGCCCGACTGATTGAACCCGCCAAAAGGCGCGATCGGGGAAACCGCCCGGTAGGTGTTCACCCAGCAGATCCCTGCCCTCAATCGCGACGAAACACGATGGGCGCGCGCGACATTCTGTGTAAAGACGCCGGACCCGAGCCCGTAAGGTGTGTCATTCGCGAGCGCGACTGCCTCTTCCTCGGTATCAAAGGGCAAAAGCGACATCACCGGGCCGAACATCTCGACGTGGAGCGTCGCCGTTTCCGGCGTTGCGCATTCCACAAGCGTCGGCGCCATGTAGTTGCCGGGCCGATCGAGCGCTTCGCCTCCGAAACGGATCCGCGCTCCCTGCCCCCGCGCCGTATCCAGTGTAGCCTTGATCCGGTCGACCTGTGCACCGGTACAGAGCGGACCGACATGCGTTGTTGCCTCCAGCGGATCGCCGACAACGATGCCCTCGGATTTTTCCGCAATACGCCTGGCAAGTTCTTCAAAGACAGGCCGCTGCACAAGACCGCGTGTCCCGGCAACGCAACTTTGCCCTGAGGCGCCGAAATTACCGGCGATCAGGCCGTTGGCAGCACCTTCCAGATCCGCGTCCTCAAACACAAGGATCGGAGACTTTCCGCCGAGTTCCAATGTGGTGACTGCAAAATTCTCGGCCGAGTTTCGGACCACATGCCGTGCGGTTTCCGGCCCGCCGGTAAACGCGATCCTGTCGATGTGCCTGTGCCGCGTCAGGGGAATGGCGCAATTCTCCGCGTCTCCCGTGATCACCGAGACAACACCTGCCGGAAAGCCAGCTTCTTCGATGAGGCGTGCAAATTCCAGCATTGGCGCCGGTGCGATCTCCGAGGCTTTCAGCACAACGGTGCAGCCTGCCGCAAGCGCCGGACCAAGCTTGGTCGCCGTCAGGAACATCTGTGCATTCCAGGGAACAATCGCCGCAACCACCCCTATTGGGGCGCGCTGCGTGAAGACATGCATATCCGGTTTGTCGATCGGAAGGACCTGGCCCTCGATCTTGTCGGCCAAACCGGCATAGTAGCGATAGTAATCGCCGACATACTTTGTCTGGCTGGCGGTTTCCGCCAGCAGCTTGCCGCTGTCCCGCGTCTCGACCTCGCCGATCTGTCCCGCATGGGCCTCGATCAGGTCTGCCAACCGGTAAAGAAGCTTTCCCCTGGCGGTTTGGGTCATGTCCCGCCATGAGGGGTCATCGAGGGCGCGCTTCGCGGCGGCAACTGCCCGGTCGACATCTTCCGCTGAAGCGCAGGCAAAGCTCGCCCAGTCTTCGCCGGTCGCCGGATTTTGCGACGACATCACCTGACCGTTGCTGCCCTCGGTCCACACACCGTCGATGAAGAGCTGATAGTGCTGCATGTTGGTCCCTCAGCTGAATGCCGGCATGACATCGTCGATGAAACGGCCGAGAGACGCGCGCTTCCGCTCCGCGCTCATGCCGCTGTCTATCCAGAACGAGAACTCATCATACCCCAGATCCTCGTAGCGCCTGATCCTGTCGATAACCTCCGCCGCCGTCCCGATCGTCAGATCCCTGGCAAGGTTCTCAGGTGCCATCATCCGGTTTCCTGCAATTTCCTCTTCCGAAAGCTCGGCGATCAGCCCTTGCGAAACGGGCCGTTTGTTCTGGAACCAGGCACCGAAATAACAATAGAACCGGGAAAGCTCCTGCGTTGCGGTATAGACGTCGTCACTGTCCGAACCGACATAAGTGTGGTGCAGAAGCATGATTTTCGGCCTCGGCCCGTCATGCGTTTCGCAGGCATCGTTGAAGCGCCCCATCAGGGTTTCCACCTCCTCGTGCCCCTGCCAGAGCGGGGTGACCTGGATATTGAACCCCTGATGCACACCGAATTCGTGGCTGTTCGGGTCCCGGGCCGCAATCCAGATTGGCGGCCCGTCTTCCTGCACGGGCTTCGGCGAGGCGGTGCTTGCGGGAAAGTTGAAAAATTCGCCGTCGTGGGCATGATCGCCGTGCCAGAGCTTGCGCAGGAGTGGGGTCGTTTCCCGCATTCTTTGCCCGGCTTCCCAGGCATCCATCCCGGGCATCATCCGCTCATATTCGTAGGAATAGGCTCCCCGGGCGATCCCGAGTTCAATCCGCCCGCCCGTCATAAGGTCGGCGGCGGCCGCCTCACCTGCAAGTTTGATCGGGTGCCAGAACGGGGCAACGATCGTGCCGGTGCCCAGGCGGACATTCTTTGTGTGGTGCGCAAGATCCACGAGCGACAGAAACGGATTGGGCGCGATGGTGAATTCCATGCCGTGATGCTCGCCCGTCCAGATCGCGCGCATGCCGCCCTCGTCCGCCATTCTGCAAAGGGACAGAAAGTCCTCATAGAGCTTGGCGTGAGGCTCGTCCGGCGACAGCCGTTCCATATGCGCAAAGAGAGAGAACTCCATGATCAGGCCCTTTCCTGGATCTGGTGCGTCTCGCCCGAGACAGCATCGCCGAGATAGAGATTGAAATTTCGTGTCCGGGCCTCTTCCGCGAACCGCTCCAGCATGCGCGCAGTCGCTGCGGACTTGAACGTGAGACCGTGCAATTCGGAGAATGGGATACGTTCGAAGCCGGCCGGCAACGAAACGTGTGTCGCCTTTGCCAGCAGATAGGCAAAATGAATGCCCTGGGTCGGATCGTCGAAGACGGAGTAGACCGGCCCGAGTTCCACATCCATGCCCTGCTCCTGCAGTTCATTGCGAAGGCATACCCTCAGCGACGTCCTGTCAGGCGCAACGCATTCCGGCAGCCTGTATCCCTCCGGTGACGCTTGCAGGAGCACGCCGCCATCGACCTCCACAAGAGCGCCACAAATATTCTTTCTTGCCCCGGGATCCCGTGCCTTGTGCTCAAGACCGAGACTGAAGAACTGTCCGCCCGCATAACCCAGTCCGCGCCCCGGGCTCTGGGCGAATTCTCTGACCTCGCCAACCAGGATCGAATGATCGCCTGCGGGCATGACCTGATGCGTCCGGCAGGAAAAAGAGGCAACGGCACCGTCGATAAGCGGTATGCCATCACAATTGGGAGTATGGTCCACGCGGGCAAAGCGGTCGCCCTTGTAACCGGCGAAGACATTGGCAATGTCTTCCTGCCCCTCACTCAACACGCTGACCCCGAAGCTGCTGCATGCGCTGAAAGCTTTGAAACTCGACAGGAATTTTCCAGGGCACACCAGCAGAAGCGGTGGGCTCAGCGACACGGATGAAAACGAGTTGGCCGTGAACCCAACTGGTCGGTCGGCCTCATCCAGACACGTGACGATCGTGACACCGGTCATGAACCGCCCGAAGGCGTCCCTGAGTTCACGCGGTTCGATTTCGCTCATGGCTGGCACCTCTCTGCAAACTCCAGCAAGCCGCGGTTGACCTCCGATGGATGTGTCATCGGCATCATGTGCGCCGCCTCCTCGACAACCGACACCTTGCTGTCCGGGGCAAGAGCGGCCATCGCTTGGCTCATGGCTGGAGTTGAATTCGGCTCACGGCCTCCGGTCATGAATAGCGAGGGGCAAGACAGCCCCCTGAGCGCTTCATCTGCCGGGCCGTCTTCACGCGTGAAAACGGAATAGGCAGCCCTGTACCCTTGCGGATCCATGTCGCTGAGCCAGCCATGGCAGGCATCGCGCTCCGGGCTTGAGCGCTCTCCGAACCATCGGACAAGTGTCGGCATCGGATCGGCGGTGCCGGTCTCGTCCATCCGAGCTGCGCGTTCCTGCACGGCAACCCGGGCAGCCGGGCTACGCCGGAAAATTGCATTCAGGGCAACAACGCCGTGCACCTGCTCGCGATACCGGCAGGCAATATCCAGCGCGATCATCGCACCCATGGAGTGCCCCACGACCACCGCCGGGCGATCAAGCAGGCTCGCAATTCGGTCGCTGTATGCCTGCAGATCCGGCACCTCCGGCAACGGAGCACTGGCGGAGTGGCCCGGAAGGTCGGGGGCGAGAATTTCATGGCGCGGGCTCAAACCGGAAATCTGGGCATTCCAGGCCTCCGCCCGCAGACCGACACCATGAATCAAAAGGACACGCGGTCCCTTGCCCGCCGCAACGACGGCAAGGCCGTTCCGGTCAGACCGCGGCAGGGTTGTCCAGGTCATGGCCCATCTCTTCCAGATCCTGATACCTGTCGCCGATCCGGTGAAAGGGCCGGCCACTTGTTGCCCCGCCAAGTACAACTGCGATCTCGTCCGCTCTCGGGGCGTCGGGAATGGCAAACTGTATGGTCAGGTAATGAGACCGGCGCCCGGCATCGTTCTTGTCCATCAGCGGAACCATGATCGGCGCATTGGCTGGGCCACGTGTGTTGGTGAACGCCAGATAGGATTTCGCCCCGACGGCCTGCCTGTAGTGGTTGCCGAACCGCAGTGTGTGGATCAGTCCGGACGCATGCTCCACCTCGCCGTCGAGGCCGACAACGGCAGCTTTTCCATAGGCTTCGATCGCATCACCGTTTCCCGCAAGCTTGATCATTCTTTCGGTCATGAGTTCACCGAGTACCGGGCCGAAACGTCGGATCTCCGGCCCCAGATCGTCCACGTAGCGGCCGGCCCATGGATTTCGCACCACCGCAGCCACTGCAAACATGCGCCATGGAACATCCGCCTTTCGAAAGCCTTCGACGAACACTTCCTCGTCATAGGTCACGATTTTCCTGATCTCAGGATCCATTCCGTCCACCGAAGCCCCCTTCCAAATCATCCGGAACAGTATCGAGCGCCTTGACTTTTCCGACAAACGAATGATTTTCAGTCTCAGATATTAGTCAGACTAATAGGTAACTTGCTCATGACGCCGGCATTGCCGCCTCTCAACTGGTTCCGCGCATTTGAGGCCGCAGCCAGAAATCTCAGCTTCACGGCAGCTGCCGGCGAAATCGGCATGACCCAGTCGGCTGTGAGCCAGCAGGTCAAATCGCTGGAGATGCGTCTCGGTGTCCCGCTCTTCGACCGCAAGGCACGAGGCCTTGCCCTCACCGATCATGGCCGCCGGCTACTCCCCCAGGTGGATGCAGCACTGGCAACCCTCACAGGCGCGACGGCCGCTTTCGCCACCGACCAGGCGACTGATTTGCTGACGGTCTCAGCATCGATCAGCGTCATCCAGTGGGTCATTGCTCCCGGACTGCCGGAGTTCACTGAAAGACATCCTGATATCGTCCTTCGCTTGATCGGCGCTGTCTGGCCTGACGAATTCACACAAACGGCCGCCGATGTTGAAATCCGCTTCGGCTCGCGCAAACAGGCAGGTTCCGACGCCGAATTGCTGGGCACGGACAGATTGATTGCCTTGAAGTCTCCCGCACTTGAAGGAAAACTCGAGGACCTGCCGCTGATCGAGGCTGTTGGAACTTCTGACGGCTGGAAACCGTGGGCGCAGGTGGCGGGTATTGCGCCGCTTTCACCAAGTCTCTTTGTGGATTCGTACGGCCCCGCATTGCAGATGGCCATTCATGGCAACGGTGTTTGCCTGGTTCATGAACACCTCGCCACCGCACCCCGCCGGCAAGGCCTGATCACGCCAGCGCACGAGGCTTCGCTGACCGCGAACGAAAACTACTATCTCTCAATGAAGTCGAAAACGGCGGCGGCAGTCGCCTTCAGGAACTGGATCGTTGCTTCCGTTTGCGCGGCCGACACTCCGGACAAAATCGGTTAAGGTGCGAAACTTCAACCGGGAAACCATGTGAGCCTTCCCGGTTAGATCGAAAACCTGCATAGGTCAGGTGCCACCCTCAAGTTTTCGCGCAATCTGTTTCAGGACCACCCGGTTCCGGCTTGTCACGGTGGATCTTTTCCAGCCGTATTTTTCACATGTCCGGCTGAAGGGGCCACCACCCGCCTTGCACATGATTTCGAACTGCAAGGCTCGTCGGCTGTCCGGGTCTTCAACCAGGGCAAACCAGGTCAGCGCCTCCTCCGCATCTGAAATCTGCCGGGGAGCAAACGTTCTCCTGCGCCTGGCAATCTTGCGCCGGAAATCAGGCCATGCGGACAGAACGGACCGGGGACCATCGCCTTTGCCTGTGCTGGCCACGACGACAAAGGCCTCAATCAGTCGGGACATGATCTCCTTGCTGTCCAGCATGCCGCTCATCTTGTCGTCCTTTCCCATGCCCTGAGATCAGGAAACTCCAGATGACGGCCTCCGACAGGCATTGGGAAAGTACTGTGTTGCAGATCCCCTATAACCGGGGTTGAAGCTTTTGCTCTGCGTCGCGGCCTTGCTCCTGTGCCTTTTGAAACCCCTGCATCCAACATCCAAAATAGTCGGCTTCGCGCGGATAAGGATTGTCGGATTGCGACTTGCCTTTTCCGTAAGCCTGAAAGCCCCGCTCGAAAGCGTGAACCTGCGCCTTTGTCTGATAAACACCCATTTGCCCCACCAAGCTTTATCGAACTCCGCCCGATTACACCGCCCAGCCTGTGTTTCGCCCCTGCAACGCGCCACACGATTGACGCGCATCGCCACAGTCTTTCTACACACTCAATGATTGCTGAGGCGAGTGTAATCAACTCGAACTTCAAGGCAAGCATGCTCAAGCGACTTTCCCCGGTAAAATTGCTGATACAGAACCGTCCAACTCATGCGCGAGAAGAACGGCCAGTGTGATTGTTGGCGCGCTCGGATTAATGTCCTTGGCCCGTTCCAGCATTTCATCGAGCCTCAGCAGATCGAACTGGGAGACGAAAGCAGGGTGTTCGACGAGTTCCGGCTTGTTCAATACAAGCCATGAGACCGCCGAAAGAACATGGGACGACCAGTTTCCGCGGTTGACCGGCGTATTGATCAGGCCAAAAACAAGCCGCAAATGCCCCGGCCCATGTTTCTTGAGCAGCGCCTGGCAGGTACCACGGGCCTTGCTTTGATTTCGCCCGTCGATGCGCCTGGCCGGCGCCACGAAGTGAATGCCGTACTCGGCTGCGAGCTTGTCCAGGTAACCGCCTGACACCATCAACACTCCTCCGACGTTTTGGTCTTCTTCTTGAGAGCGGCGAAGGATGCCTCCGCCTGTTCCCGTGCACTCAAACGCAAATGTTCATGTTTTGTTCTCATAATTCTACTGACAGCAGGGTTTCCGGTTGACGACCTGCCTTGCTGCGAAGTCCGGCCCTGCCCTTTCGTCCCGGGATGTTCGTTTGGCTTCACCTGCGATCTCAGGCATTTCAGCTCAAGCGTCAGCAGCCGGGTTCTCGCCTTTTCAAGCGCATATTCGTCTTCCAGGCGCGCGCACGGCCTTTCGGCGCGCAGGCGGAAATGCGCCACCCGGTCTCTTGCCTGTTCAATCTGTTCCTTGAGTCCGTCCACCAAACCTACCCTTTCCAGTTCTGAACTGACCAACTTCAGCGCCAACCAGGCGCAGATATTATCTGTACGCAAAACGCGTATACTTGTCAACGCAGTTTTCATACGCTAAAAGGAAATTCAATCCGACAGACATCACGGCACCGGCACCATGGATCAATCTGCGACGAGCCTCCACGACAAGCTCCGGCAACTGAAGGAAAGGTCCGGCCTTTCCCTTCGTGCAATTGCAAGAGAAATGGGATATTCGCAGGCCTCTTCCATTCAGCGCTACTTCTCAGCCGACTATCCGGAAACGGGTCTTCCCGCGAATTTCATCAGCAAACTTCTGGCAGTCCTTCCCGGAAAGGGTGAACCAGCCATCACCCGCGATGAAATCCTCGCCCTGGCTGACGGTTCTGTCGCCGAGATCCAGAAGAAGATCCCGGATCTGCCCAAATCCGGCGTGCCGATTGTCGGTGAAGTCGCCGCGGGACTCTGGATGGAAGCCGCGCTTTTTGAAGCCGAAAATTCAATAGAATCAACAGTATCATACGATATTCGTTTCCCTGCACAGGCCCAGTATGTCGTTCGGGTGCGCGGAGAGTCCCTGAACAGGATTGCCGGCAACGGCGACCTGCTTTTGTGCGTCGATTATCTCGCAGCCGGCATTGAACTGAAGGAAAACGATCTGGTGCTCGTTGAACGCTCAAGGGACGAAGGCATGACAATCGAGCGCACAGCCAAACGCCTCGTCAACCTGAATGGCCAGTCCGAACTCATGCCTGAGTCGGATGACCCGCGATTCCAGGAAACCATTGTCTACCGCGAGGGCGATGCCGACCACACCGAAGTCAAGATCAAGGCAAAAATCGTTATGGTGTTCAAACCTCTTTGACGCGGATCGGCACACGTCCGCGCAGCCTGCACCGCTTGAGATCGCTGTTCAATTCGCACAACGACCGTACGTTTTTGCGTACATATTTCTTCGTAAAGCTTGTTTTGTACGTAAAATGCGTATAAATTGGATCGAGTTTTGAAGGAGGTGCTTGATGAAACCAAACCTGGATACATCCATTTTCTCGGTCATCTGTGAACTCGGGAACTGCCTTTATACGCCCGAGTTCGAGCTGAGCGACATGCGCAAGCATAAGCTCGTTGAAGACATCAGGAACGGGCAACTCGAACAAGTGAGGGCGGTGCTGGAATTCAACCCCGCAGAGGGCTGGTGCTGCGACATCACCGAGGACGTGATAAGCGAAGCTTTTCCTGACCGGCAAGACCCGAACTCGAACGCCCCGGAAAACTGGTCCGATTATGGCGCTGAACGCATCGACAGCAGGCGCGCCGGCGTTACCGTGCGTGTCGCCGCATAGCCCGGCAGGCCAGGCTGTAGGTTACACGAAGGAGATGAGGTCAGACCAGCTTGAGCACAGCCGCCCTCGCATCCGCAAGCTGATCCGCGAGGCTCTCCTTCAGGGCGCCAAACCGGTGCGAGGGCACCGGCACCGAGATCGCATAGGTCAGCCCGACCGGATCCTGAAAGGCAAAGCCCGCGGCCGAAATGCCCTGGGTATGTTCATCCAGGTCCCACGCAATCCCCGTCTTTCGAATGTCTTCGATTTCTCGCAGAAAGTCGGACAGGGGCCGCTGGCTTTCACCGCCGCCCTTCAGCTCCCGGCTGGCAATCGCCGCAACGCGGTCATCTTCGAACAGGGAGAGCGCGGCCTTGCCGTTGGCCGTGTCCGTCATCGGAAAGACCTCGCCGACCGCGGAAACCGTTCGAAGGCGATGTGTGCCGACAACCTGGTCGAGAAACACCATGTGCTCGTCGCGAAACACCGCAAGATCCACCGTCTCTTTCGTGCGCCTGGCAAGATCGGTCAGAACCGGATGAACGAGTTCCGTCATGTTCACCCGCCCAGCGGCGGCCAGGGACTGGATTTCCGAGCCGAGACGAAGCCCGCCCTCGGCGGATGAGGACATGACAAGGCGTTCGGACAGCAGTGCGTTGACGATCCTCTGTACCGTAGAGCGGGGCAGCCGTACGCGTTCAGCAATTTGACCAAGACTGAGGCCGCTATTGTCGTTTTTCAGGACACGCAGAATTTCAGCCGCGCGGGATATGACTTGTACACCCTGATTTGATTGGACTTTTTTCTCAGAATCCATCGCCAAAACCATTTTCTGCCCTCTTTGACCCACCGCTGGATTCGCCTTTTGCATAGCGCTGATCGCAGCATATAGGTCAAATTTTCCTTCGTGTCGAGATTCACTCTTGACCACATTACGATGCATCTGTACCGTTTAGCAATACAGTGATACACTGACTGACGGGAGGAACACATATGTCAGTGACTATTCGCGGCATCGAATTTCAGGACAATCTGAACAACGATATGGGCGTGGAATTCTACAACCTGTCCCACCGCTACGGTTTCCAGTGCCCGAACTGGCCCTACTTCCAGGACGTTCAGATCGACCGGAAGCACTACATGGCAAAATCCGGCGTGCTTTCGCAGACGATCACGACAACCATGCATGTCACCACGCATATCGATGCGCCGGCCCATGTGGTTCAGGGCACGCCCTTCATCGACGAGGTTCCGCTGCCCCATTTCTTCGGGTCCGGCCTGGTGGTCTCCGTTCCGAAGCAGAAATGGGAACAGATCACGGCTGACGATCTCGAGAAGGCCTGCGGCCATGCCATCCGCAAGAACGATGTCCTGATCATCAACACCGGCTGGCACAAGCAGTATGAAGACGGCGACTATTTCGCCTACTGTCCCGGCCTTGTGCCCTCCGCCGCCGACTGGATGGTTGAAAAGGGCGTCAAGGTTGTCGGACACGACACCCAGGCCAACGATCACCCGCTGGCAACCGCGATCGGCCCCCAGCGAAACGGCCCGATCCTGCCGCATCTGGAAGCCGAGTATCTTGAATGGTCCGGCGGTCGTGATTGGAAGGACGATTTCCCCGAATGGGAACCGGTCCACAACACGCTCTTTTCCAACGGCATCCTCGGGATTGAAAATGTCGGCGGAGACCTTGATGCGGTCACCGGCAAACGCTGCACCTTCGCGTTCTTCCCCTGGAACTGGGATCGGGGCGACGGTTGCATCATCCGTCTCGTTGCCATGATCGACCGCGGTCAGCAGTACCGTATCGAGCCGGGCGAAGACTTCTGATCATCCGAAATTGAGGACCGCCGCTCCGGCGGCGGTCGCCTATGCCGCGTCTGGGAGGAAGCGATGCATGTGAAGCGTTTTGAAGACGCAAAGCCCTACGAGGCTCCCAACCACCACGGTGTTGTCGGCTTGCGCTTGCAAGGCTTTGAAGAAGGCGGACCTGAGAACCAGTGGCTCGGTCTGAGCCAGTTTCTCCCCGGAGGCGGAGCTGGCCCGGATTCCACCCCGTTCGAGAAGGTCTATGTCGTTCTGGACGGCGAAATGACGGTTCAGACCGGCGGGGCGACCACCGTCTTGAAGAAATACGACAGCTGCACGATTGCGCCTGGCGAAGTGCGCACGATCGAAAACCGATCAAACCATGTCTGCACCATGCTTGTCGTCATTCCCTATCCGCCGGAGAAAAACTGATGGCCGACGTCTGGACCCATCCGCTCGAACTTTTCGACATCAAGGGCAAGGTTGCACTCGTCACCGGGGCAACGGGCGCATTCGGCGCCGTGGCGGCGAACGCGCTGGCCGGTGCCGGTTGTGACCTCATCCTGGCCGCCGGAAACGGTGAAGCTCTTGAGAAAGTTGCCGAAGAGTGCCGCGCCAAGGGAGCGGCTGTTGAAACGGTCAACAAGCGCCCATCCGATGCGGCGACCTGCGAGGAGATGGTTGAGAACTGCGTTACGCACCATGGCTCCCTCGACATTCTGGTCGTCGCCTCCGGCATGAACAAGGTTGCCAAGATCAATGATCTTGCGCCGGAAGACTTCTCCAATGTGATGGAAGCGAATGTCACCCAGTCCTGGCTTCTCGCCCGCGCCGCGACCGCGCAGATGATGAAGCAATCCCAGGGCGGCAAGATTGTGTTGGTCTCCTCGGCCCGCGGTCTCCTCGGGCACCCGGCGGGCTACACCGCATACTGCGCGTCAAAGGCGGCGGTCGATGGCATCACCAAGGCGCTCGGATGCGAATTGGGAGCGGACAACATCACCGTCAACGCGATTGCGCCCACGGTGTTCCGGTCTCCCTTGACCTCCTGGATGTTCGAGGACGACGAACTCGCGAAAGGGTTCAGGGACGGTTTTTTGGCACGCGTGCCAAAGGCAAGACTTGGCGAACCGGAAGATCTGATCGGTCCGCTCCTGTTTCTGTCCTCGAAAGCGTCCGACTTCTATACCGGACATATTCTTTATGCCGATGGCGGCTACACGGCGGGTTAGGCGATGAGCGAACGCAGGAACATAGCGGTCCTCGGTGCCGGCCTGATGGGCCATGGCATCGCCTTGACCCTTGCGCGCGCCGGTCATGAGGTTCGGGTCTACGATGCTTATCCGAACTCTCTCGACACCTTGCATGAACGCGTGCGCACGAGCCTGACCGCGCTTGGTGCCGGAGATGCTGAAACGGCGGATACGGTTGCCCGCATAGCACCGGTTTCCCGGTTGGCTGACAGTGTTCGCGACGCCGATTTCGTCTTTGAGGCAGCTCCGGAAAAACCGGACCTGAAACGTGCGCTATTTGCTGACGCCGAACGCCATGCGCCGGCCGGTTGCATCTTTGCATCCAACACATCGGTCATCCCGATCACGACCATCATGCAGGACCTCGGCGAACGTGGCAGAGCGCTCGGAACCCACTGGTGGAACCCGCCGCACATGATCCCGCTGGTCGAAGTCATCCGCACCGAGTGGACCTCCGAAGCGGTGGTGAAGGCAACGATGGAGCTCCTGGCCTCGGTCGGCAAGACGCCGGTGCGCGTCGAAAAGGACGTTGCCGGGTTCATCGGCAACCGGCTGCAGCATGCAATGTGGCGCGAGGCAATCAGCCTTGTCGAAAAAGGCGTCTGCACCGCAGCCGATGTCGACACTGTGGTCAACACGAGCTTCGGACGGCGCCTGTCCGTACTGGGCCCGCTCGCCAACGCGGACCTGGTCGGCACCGATCTGACACTCGATATTCATGAAAACGTACTGGCCGATCTCGACAATCGGCCCTCACCTTCTCCTTATCTGCGCGGCCTTGTGGAGGCAGGAAAGCTCGGAATGAAGTCTGGTGAAGGTTTCAGGGGTTGGACACCGGAGGAAGCGGATCAGCTCCGCCAGCGTGTTTCAACTCACTTGCGCAGGCTGGACACCATCTTGGAGTGAACCGCCTGCGACCTTGAAAAGCGCATCTGGGAGGATAGACGATGACGCTCATTGGAAAGAAATTCGGCATCTCACGCCGCGGCTTCATTGCCGGCGCGACGGCGGGACTGGCGGCACCTGCCATCCTGACCAGGACCAGGGCATATGCAGCCGACCCGGTTATCAAGATCGGCCATGTCAGCCCCCGCACCGGGCCTCTCGCCGGCTTTGCCGAAGCAGACGACTACGTCCTGGCCGGTATCCAGAAAGCTCTTGCAGGCGGTGTTGAAAACAACAACAAATCCTACAAGGTCGAGATCATCTCCAAGGACAGCCAGTCCAATCCGAACAGGGCAGCGGAAGTCGCATCGGAACTGATCCTGAGCGACGAGGTCGACATTCTCGTCGGCGCGTCGACACCGGACACCACCAACCCGATCTCCGACCAGGCGGAACTCAACGAAGTCCCCTGCATCACAACCGATTGCCCGTGGCAGCCCTACTTCTTCGGCCGCAACGGCGATCCGGCCCAGGGTTTCGACTACACCTATCACTTCTTCTGGGGACTGGAAGACGTCATCAAGGCATTTCTCGCGCTCTGGGAGGAAGCCGGCGTCGAACGGAAAGTTGGCGGACTGTTCCCCAACGACGCGGATGGCAACGCCTGGGGCGACGACAAGGTCGGCTTCCCCCCTGCCCTTGTCGGCAGCGGGTTCGAACTCACTGATCCGGGTCGCTACCAGCCCTTGACCGACGACTTTTCAACGCAGATCTCCGCCTTCAAGGAAGCCGGATGCGAGATCGTCACGGGCAACATGATCCCGCCCGACTTTGCGACATTCTGGTCGCAGTCGGCGCAGCAGGGATTTCAGCCCAAGGTGGTTACCATCGGCAAGGCACTTCTGTTTCCTTCGGTCATTGAATCCCTTGGCGACCGCGGCGACGGCCTGACCTCCGAAATCTGGTGGACACCGGAGCATCCGTTCTCTTCATCGCTGACCGGCGAAAGCGCGAAACAGCTGGCGGATGGCTATGTCGCCGCTTCCGGCCGCCCCTGGACGCAACCGATCGGCTTCAAGCACGCACTTTTCGAAGTCACGACGGATGTGATCAGGCGCACCGCCGATCTTGAAGACCCGAACGCGATCCTGGAGGCCATTCAGGCTACGGATCTGCCGACGGTGGTCGGGCATGTCAATTGGGGCTTCGGCCCGGTGAAGAACGTCTCCAAGACACCGCTCGTTGCCGGCCAGTGGCAAAAAGGTGCCAACGGCATGGAACTGGTCATTACGTCCAATCACAGCGCGCCGGAGATCCCCACAACCGGCAAGCTGAAACTGCTGGCGTAATGCCCCATCGGCGCACGGCTTCACCGCCGTGCGCCCAGGTTTTCTTCCCCAAGAGGCGTTTATGGCTCCAGTTCTCGAACTCAAGGACGTGTCCAAATCCTACGGTGCGATCACCGTGGCCGACCAGCTCTCCTATCAGCTCGATCAGGGCGAAGCCCTTGGTGTCATCGGGCCGAATGGGGCTGGCAAGACGTCCATGTTCAACCTGATCACGGGAACGGTCCGGGCCGACAGCGGACAGATCGTCTTCGGCGGCGAGGACATCACGCGGCATTCGGCTGCACGAAGGTGCCGGCTGGGCGTTGCCCGCTCGTTCCAGATCCCGCAGCCCTTTTCCGGCATGACCGTTTTCGAAAATGTTCTGGTCGCTGCAACACACGGAGCCAAGCTGCCCGCGCAAAAGGCCAATCGGCACTGTCTTGAGATGCTGCAGCTCACAGGTCTGATCGACCGGGCGAATGATGTTTCCGGCTCGCTCACATTGCTCGGCCGCAAAAGGCTCGAACTGGCCCGCGCGCTTTGTGCACAGCCGAAGCTGTTGCTGCTGGACGAGATCGCCGGCGGCCTGACCGAAAACGAATGTCATTCCCTCGTCGAAACCATCAATACGATCCGGGCGACCGGCATCTCGATCATCTGGATCGAGCATATCGTGCACGCGCTTTTGTCGGTCGTGGATCGTCTCATCGTGATCGATTTCGGCCGGAAGATCGCCGAGGGCGACCCGAAAGAGACGATGGCGAGCCGGGAAGTGCAGGAAATCTACATGGGAGTGGATGCCGATGCCTGACGCCCTTCTGGCCACCAACGCGCTCACGGCTCACTATGGCGACTTCCAGGCCCTGTTCGACGTCGGCATCAGCGTTCAGCCCGGCGAAGTCGTCGCCATCATCGGTGCGAACGGGGCCGGCAAGACGACTCTCATGCGGTCGATCACCGGCCTTTTGACCAACCAGCCCGGCATGGTCACCTTCAACGGCGCTCAGATCGGGGCACTGCGTGCCGATCAGGTTGCCAAAACCGGAATTGCCATGGTGCCGGAGGGCCGGCAGCTGTTTCAATCGCTCTCCGTGGAAGAGAACCTCGTCATCGGCGGACAGATGGGCCGCAAGGGCGCGTGGGACCTGGACAAGGTCTATGCGCTTTTCCCGGTCCTTAAGGAAAGACGTCTGGTGCAGGCGACCGCGCTTTCCGGCGGTCAGCAACAGATGGTCGCCATCGGGCGCGCCCTCATGTCCAACCCGGAACTCATCCTGTTCGACGAGATCAGCCTGGGCCTCGCGCCGATCATTATCAAGTCGATCTACGACGCCCTGCCCGGGATCATTGGTGAGGGCATGAGTGCCGTCATCGTCGAACAGGACATCGCCAAGGCGTTGAGTGTCGCCGGCCGGGTCTATTGCATGCAGGAAGGCAGGATCTCGCTTGAGGGACGTTCAAACGAACTGACCCGCGAACAGATCAGTGCCGCTTATTTCGGTGTGTGAAACATGACTGAACCAACCCGGGGATCGCACAGGAATCATGCGTTGAGAAAGACTGCAAAAGACGGCAAAGCAAACTGCGGAAAGGCATTTGGATGGAATGGATAAACGCCATCGTACAGGGCGTGCTGCTCGGCGGCCTTTATGCGCTTTTCGCCGCCGGGCTGTCGCTGATCTTCGGCGTCATGCGCCTGGTCAACATCGCCCATGGCGACTTCATTGTCCTGGCAGCCTTCCTGGCGCTTACAACCACAAGCGCGCTGGGTGTCAGCCCCTTGCTCGCGCTCCTTATTGTGGTGCCCGTCATGGCCCTTCTTGGCTACGTGCTCCAGCGCGGCATTCTCAATCAGACCCTGGGCGACGATATCCTGCCGCCTCTGCTGGTCACGTTCGGACTGTCCGTGATCATCCAGAACGGGCTTCTGGAAATCTACAGCGCCGATCCGCAGAAGATGAACGCCGGTGCCATTGAAACCGCAAGCCTCGCCCTTCCGGGCGATCTCAACATCGGCGTGCTGCCGCTGCTCATGTTCCTTGTCGCGGTGGCCGTTATCGCAGCGCTGCAGTGGGTCTTTTACCGCTCGGCGCTGGGCCGCGCCTTCCGGGCCGTATCGGACAAGCAGGATATTGCCCAGCTGATGGGTCTCAACAAGGCCCATGTGTTCGGGCTCGCCATGGCCCTGTCCCTCGCCGTTGTCGGTATCGCCGGTGTCTTTCTCGGTATCCGCACAAGTTTCGACCCGTCGATCGGGCCGGGCCGGCTGATTTTCGGGTTCGAGGCCGTCATCATCGGCGGGCTGGGCAATCTCTGGGGCACCCTGATCGGCGGCATCATCCTCGGCGTCAGCCAGAACATCGGCGCGCAGATCAATCCCGGCTGGCAGCTTCTTGCCGGTCACATCGCCTTCCTGATCGTTCTCGCGGTGAAGCCGCGCGGCCTGTTTCCCCGGATTGACTGATGACAACAGCAACCTACTCAATCTCAAGATCATCGCCGGCTACCCGCATCGCGGCGCTTGCCGGTTTCCTTGTCCTCGCCGCCCTGGTCGCCGCTCCCTGGTGGGCCGGCCGCGCGGATATGCGGCTCTTGAGCGAGATCTTTCTCTACCTCTCCCTCGCCTGCCTCTGGAACCTGCTTGCCGGTTACGCCGGTCTTGTCTCGGTCGGCCAGCAGGCCTTTGTCGGCTTCGGTGGCTACATGCTGTTCGCGCTGGCGATCTTTGCAGGCCTGTCGCCATTGGCCGCGATCCCGATTGCCGGACTTCTCGGCGCACTCGTGGCCGTCCCCGTCGCCTTCCTTATTTTCCGGTTGCGCGGGGCCTATTTCGCCATTGGCACATGGGTCATCGCGGAAGTGTTCCGGCTGAGCTTTGCCCAGGTTTCCTCCCTCGGCGGCGGCTCGGGCACCAGTCTTCCGGTCGCAATCGTCCGGTCCATGGCCTCCAGCCGCTCCATGCGCGAGGCCACCACATATTGGCTTGCCCTCGGCATGGCCGTTCTCGTTCTTGCCGTGATCTACCTTCTTCTTAGATCGCGGAACGGTCTTGCACTCACTGCCATAAGGGACAGCGAGGTCGCCTCCAACAGCTTCGGCATCGACATCTGGCGCCACAAGTTCATCGTCTATGTCGTGACCGCAGGGCTGACGGCATCAACGGGCGCCTTGATTTTCCTGCAGAAACTCCGGATTTCGCCGGATGCAGCCTTCAGCGTGAACGACTGGACCGCCTTCGTGATCTTCATCGTCGTCATCGGCGGCATCGGCACGCTTGAAGGCCCGATCATCGGCGTGATCGTTTTCTTCCTGTTGCGTGAGACGCTCGCCGATCTCGGCACGACCTACCTGTTGTTGCTCGGCCTCGTCGCCATCGTGGTCATGTTGAAGGCGCCAAGGGGGATCTGGGGCTTCGTCAAGGACAGGACCGGTCTGGAACTTTTCCCGCTGTCACGGCGGGTCGTGGACGAAAATCAGAAAAACGGAAAGTAGAGATGGCTCGCAAACGGAAAAAGACAATCATCACTTGCGCCGTGACGGGTGCCATCCACACCCCGACCATGTCGGATGCACTTCCCTTCACCGCCGAGGACATTGCCGATCAGGCAATCGAGGCTGCCAAGGCGGGTGCGTCCATCCTCCACCTTCATGCACGCAACCCGGAAAACGGCTCCGTCTCGATTGCGCCCGATCACTTCAAGGCCTTCCTTCCGGTGATCAAGCAGGCGACGGACGCGGTTGTGAACGTTTCGACTGGCGGCAGCCTTGTGAACACCATGGAAGAGCGGATCGCACCGGCCAAATGGGCATCGCCTGAAATGTGCTCGCTCAACATGGGATCGATGAACTTTTCGTTCCATCCGATCGCCGACCGGATCAAGGACTTCAAATACGACTGGGAAGAAGACTATATCCGCAACTCGGAAGGCTATATTTTCAGGAACACATTTGCCGATATCCGCTATGTGGCAAACGAGCTCGGCGGATCACATGGCGTCAAGTTCGAGCATGAATGCTACGATGTCGGCCATCTCTACAATCTGAAATTCTGCATGGACGCGGGGCTCTTCA
This sequence comes from Roseibium sp. MMSF_3412, assembly GCF_030733265.1. Classification (GTDB taxonomy): domain Bacteria; phylum Pseudomonadota; class Alphaproteobacteria; order Rhizobiales; family Stappiaceae; genus Roseibium. The sequence continues at coordinate 287,148 of NZ_JASHJI010000005.1, forward strand.
AGGCACCCGTCTTCATTCAGTTCATCTTCGGCATTCTGGGCGGTATCGGGCCGGACATCGACAATCTTGTCTTCATGAAACGAACGGCGGACCGCCTGTTCGGCGACGACTATCAATGGTCCGTTCTTGGGGCCGGCGGCGTTCAGATGCCTTTTGCAACCACGGCCAGCCAGATGGGCGGAAACCTGCGCGTCGGACTGGAAGACAGCCTCATGATTGCCCGTGGCCAGCTAGCCAGATCCAATGCGGAGCAGGTCGCCAAAATCCGGCGCATTGTCGAGGATCTGGGCTGTGAAGTGGCGACCCCCGATGAGGCGCGCGAAATGCTGGACCTCAAGGGCGGAGATCGCGTCGCGTTCTAACCGATGGACGCAAAGCGGCCGTTTGCGGCACGTCACGCGGCAAGCGCCTGGCGGGCCCGCGACAGCCGGCTTTTCACGGTGCCGATGGCAACACCCATCTGGCTGGCGATCTGATCGTGTGACAGGCCTGAAAAAACGCAGAGTTCGAGGACATCCCTCTCTTCAGGACGCAGATTTTCCAGGCTCTTGGCGACATCGCCGAGTTCGACATGCTTCTCCTGAGCGGGGGCAGCGGTTACCTGCTCGTACCATTCCTCGATCGGGACATGGTGCCCCCGGCGTTCGACCTTGCGGAACTCATCGAGCTGTGCATTGCGGGCAATGGCAAACAGCCAGCTCCTGAGCTTCGTGCCTTCCGCATACTGAGCCCGGTTGCGCAAGGCGCGCTCCAGGGCGGTCTGCATCAGGTCGTCGGCGGCTTCTGACGAACTGGAGATGGACCGGGCGAAACGCCACAAATGCGGGATTTCAGATTGCAGGTCTTTTGAGAAGCGATCTTGTAAGCGGGTCATCTAGCCCTCCCTGGCGGCTGTTGCGATGACCAGCATCTAGTGTTGATGGCGATCTTGTTTTAGATCTTTCAAAGGAAGTTCATGACGAGTTGATAGTCCGTGCGCAAAATCGGCTCAACACTTTGAACCACGCAAAAGTTACTTGTAGTGATCTGGAAAAATCCAAGATGTCTAGGGTCAGGACCCATTAATTTGGGTGAATTGGTAGGGATGAATTTGTTCGGATACGAGGCGCAAAGCTGCAGGAAACCGTCCGGTTTCCAAAGATTTGCAACGACGTTGCCGGGCAAATTCACCCTATCCCTCCGGGACGCAAAAACGGCTTCGGTCTGCTACGTCAAACCGCTCAACCGGGCAGAAAGCCCGCTTGTCGCGCTTTTCCTTGCAACTCATCGCCGTTTGCTGCGCCAATTTAACCAAATTCATGGGCCCTGACCCTAACACACGGAAAAGAAAACGGAACTTTCGCCGGCGAGATATATCGGTGTCGCGACAAGATCAAAAAATGCGTTCAAAAGACATTTTTTTAAAGTAACATACAAGTTGATAAGTGATTTAGATCACTAATTACAAAAATAAGAATTTGAAATTTATTCAAAGATAATCGAATAATTTTTCCCGTATATTATAATGAGTGATATTTTTTTAAAATTATTCGGAACCTTTACATGCCCTGAGCGTTCATATGCTGTAACCGAGGCGCAGACACAGGCACATCGCCGGGCACCTCTGACCGACACAAGCATACGAATAGGAGCATACCAATGCGTACCAGCAAGAAAATCGTTTCCTCCGTCATCGCAGCAATCTTTGTTTCCGGCGCATTCGTCGGCACGGCAAGCGCAATCGACTTCGGCGGTCTCTATGGCGACTCCAACGGTTCCGAGCCGGTGTTTTTCACAAGCAACCAGCAGAACATCAACAACAGCCAGTTGAGCCGCTCCACGAACCGCGCCAAGCAGCCTGACGCCCGCATTTTTGCCGACTACGCCGACCAGGCCTATGGTGATCTGAATGGCAACCAGCCGGTTTCCGTCCGTCGCCTTCAGGCTGACAACGCACGGGCTCTGCGCTGATCCCAAGGAAAGTGCGAACAGTTTGACTGTGCGCATCAGCTGAAATCAGAAGAGCACCGGACGACAGTCCCGTAACCGGGAACCTGTCAACAAGAAAGGGCCACGCATCGCGCGTGGCCTTTCTGTTTGAAAAGAAGTAATTGGCGCGGCAGGCTCGGGAAAACGACTTCTTCCACCACGTTGCAAACGCAACCTCCGGCAACCAATTGACGTGCCGGGTGCGATCCGTCCTAATGAACGTGACAACAAGACAATCGTACTTCACCGGGGACCTGAGCATCATGGACGCGTTGCCTTTCGACTATTCCGACTACAAGCCCAAGGGTGACAAGAAAAATTCGGAATTCTTCGAGGAGTATCTGCCGAAGATCTATGCCCGCCGGGCAAAGACCGGTGTGAACGATCTCGTCGGTCGGATGAAAGCGGTCGTCATTCAGGTCGAGACCGGCGACGGCGTTCCGACAATGGCTGAGCTGCATCGGATGACACCGAACCGCTATCATTCCAGCTATATCTCCGGCACGCACAAGTTCCATGTCCTGCACAACAGGCCGGAGTTTCCTGCGGTCATTCTGATGGAGCCGCTTTCGGACAGTTACGAGGACTACATCAAACGCCTCAACGTGCTCTATCCGCTATCACGTCAGAAGCCCAACACCCGCTATGTCGGGGAGGTGTTTCACTGCGCCGATACCGCAGAACTTCAAAAAACACTGGAAGCGCAGAGCATCCGTTTCGACTATCCCGGCGACACGGAAAACGATGTCTTCACTTCAAAGGGGATTGTGTTCTCCACGCCGTCGGATTTTACCGGCAACCGGATCGGCTACTCCAATCACGATTTCAACGACCCGGACAGCCTGGCGCTGGGCGAACGGGTCGAGCTGACCGAGGCCGAAAAGGCATCGCTGCAGGACGGCATCGCCTTTGCCGAACAGCACGGTCTCAATGAACTGATGCTCGGCTATGATCACATGGCGACGCGCATTCTGGCAGGCGAGCGCGAGGATGCGATCCTCGAATTCCAGACCATGGTTCCCTATTATTTCTGGGGTGCCTACAACATCTCCGACATGAATTCGTCCACCAATGTAAACCGCTGTCCGATTGTCAGCGACGACAAGCAGTCACCGGCAAAGGTGTTCACGGCCAACAACACGCCGTCCTTTGTCAATTCATTCGAGAACCTGCCCATGCCGACGGAAGATTTCGTCCGCAACTACGGGCGAAGAATGCATCACATGGCCGTGGAGATCCTCGACGGAGACCATCCTTCGAACCAGAAGAACGTCGACTATGTTGTCGGCCTGCTCGGGCAGCAGGGTATCCCGTTCCTTGCCCATGTCGTGGGTGAGTGCAAGGATTCACCCGACCTGAAACAGATCTTTTCCAAGCATTCGAAGCACACGCTGCTCATCACGGAATACATCGAGCGATGCAAGGCGTTTGACGGCTTTTTCACCAAATCAAACGTCGCCGCCCTCACCGAAGCCGCCGGCAAGGACGAGCGCTACCAGCACGGCCACGTGTTCGACTAGAGCCCGTTTATGTGGGTCGCCAGTCAGTTCAGGTCTTTGAGCAGCCTGCCGTGCCTGCGGGTCTGCTGGATGACCTCGCCGAACGTGGTGTAACCCCGCGACGACAGCATCGGCAGCATCTTGCAGAGTGCTTCGGCCGTCGCCTGCGCGTCTCCGAGCGCCGTGTGCCTGTGCTCGGGCGCGATCGTGATGTCGAGCCGCGCGCACAAGGCATCCAGCGAATGCGCTTCCGTCTCACCGAAGAGAACGGCGGACAGGAGAACCGTGTCGAGCATCGGGTGGTCCCAGGAAAGGCCGCAAACTCTGGCATGCCTGTTCAGGAACGCCATATCGAAAGGCGCATTGTGCGCGACCATGACGCAATCGCGGGCGAAGCCGTGAAACCGCGTCACCGCGCTGCCGGCGTCCGGGGCACCGGCGACCATGTCATCTGTAATCCGATGCACCTTCGTTGAGGCCGGCGGTATGGCGCATCCCGGATTGACCAGTTGATCCACGGTCTCGCCGGGCACGATCCGCCCCTTGACGACCCGCACGGCACCGATCTGGACAATTTCATCCTTGTTGGGCATCAGGCCGGTGGTTTCCGTATCGAAGACAACAAATTGCAGGTCCTGCAACGGTCTGTTTTCCAGTGCGCGTTCGCTTTCCTGCTCATCAAGGTCGAAATCATAAATCAGCGGGCGCTCTGCCTCGGGGGAGATTTGAGCTTTCGTGCCGTCGATCAGGATCATGTAGCCGGGCACCTTCTTGAGCTTCTTGAGGCGCAGCTCAAAACTCAGTTTCCCCCGGCTGCCCTTGACCTTGGCCAGAACCTCGGAGCGTCCCTCGGAAAGTTTCTCCTGGGCGGCAAGCAACTCCGTTTCGTCGAAATAGTCGAAGACCGAAGCGCTCAGGCGCGGAACATGGACCTGACCCAGAACATCGGCTGCCTGCCCGTCATAAAGCATGATCCGGTGGTTCGGACTGACGAGAATGATGGCCACCGGTATCTCGGTCAAAAGCATCGACAGATGTGCTTTTTCCGCCATCAGCCGTGCGGTTTCGTTGGCAACGATGTCATTGGTCTCCGCCGACACCTCGGAGAGTTTTCCCGTCACCGCCTGAACGGCCGGTCCGAGGTCTCCGAGGAAACGCGAGCTGTGCAAATCAACCAGGGCATCAACGCCGGCATGTGCGCGGGTTCGGATGGCCACGGCAAGATGATCGACCGGCTTGGCGACATTTTCATCGAACAGCAGCCAGACCTTGGTGGTGACGGCAAGGATGGCAAAGGCCGAAAGAGACCCGGAAATAAGGAAGGCGGACACCGCTCCGCCGTCGTCCAGCCGGTTGAATGCAAAATAATGCGACAGGACAACGAGCACGGAACAGACAGCCGCGGAACCGGAAAAGAGCAGGAAAGTCCGCATTCGCAGACTGAGTGACATAAGCATCATTCCACTCCGCAGATTGTTGAAACGATCGGGTCGTCGGCGGGAACATCAATCCAGTCGGCTCCGGAGACAGCGCCGCCTTTTTCGAACGCGATGGCATCCGTCAAGGCAGCCCGACGGTTGCCTTTACAGTCCGCCAGCACGGTGAGCTTGTTTACCGGTGACCATCTGCCGAAGAAATAGGTCTCTCCGAGACGCTCCTCGGGCCGGTCCGGATGCCTGCGGATGGTGCCAGTGTCAACGGCAACAAACCGCTCCACGAAGGGCTGGATATAAGTCCATGGCCTGTAGAACGCCCGGTTTTCGATCGTCTGCGCGATCACGATGCCCTCGGGCATCGCCTCTTTCGTCCGGGAGAACCAGCCGTATTCGTTCGCAATCGTTGTGACGATCATTGCGGCACCGGCGGCAACCGGTGCAAACCAGCGCGGCAGCCGTCCGCCCAGCAGGCGATTGATCAGCATGACAACGCCTGCAGCCGCGATACCGGCGACGAAAGCTGCGATCAGCTCGACAAACATTTCTTTCCTCCCGAACGGGGTCTGCGACACCCCATCCATTCCGCTTCTGCTGTGGTTCAGCCCAGCATTCCGCGACCGTGTCCTATTGAGGACTGCATTGTTTTGACCACGACAAAGGCATCCCGCAAATGACTTCGCTCAAAGTCCGACAGTGTTGAGGGATGCAGGAAGTTGTCCGGTTTCTGTCCGAGCTTGATGAGGCCGGCCTGATGCAGCAACCGGGTCTCGGCGATCAGATCATAGGCATCCAGCAGGTCGCTGCCCCCCGATTGGCTGAGCCGCCCGCTCGCGCGCGCCTCCAGCAGCCGCGCCTTTGTGTTCACCGCTGTTATCTGACCTTGCAGCGCATATATCCGCGCCAGGTCGACGATCGGCACGACCCCGTTCAGTTTGGTATCGAGCGTATCCTTGTTTTCGCCGGATCGGATCGTCGCCAGTCCTCTTAGCAGGTTGAGCGGGGGATGATGCTTGAGCGAGTTGCTGACCATATGCGCCACGAAGATCGAATTCGAAGCCGCAGCCTTGAGCGTTTCTTCCTGAAGGTTTTCAAACAGCCGCTTGTCGCCGCCGATCGGCCGTAGATCGAACATCACGGAACTGAGCATTTGCGCTTCCGGATCAGGCTTTTTTATCCAGCCCTCGAAATAGCTTTGCCAGACCCGCACAGGCTGACACCAGCGCGGGTTCGTCGCCATCATGTCGCCCGGGCAGTAGACGTAACCGCACGTGTTCAGACCATCACTGACAAACCGCGCGAGTTCAGAAAAATAGCCGTCCCTGTCTCTGTCGGTGACCGTGTCGTCGAGAAACAGGCAGTTGTCCTGATCGCTGACACCGGTCTGCTCCTGCCGCCCCTGGGAACCGCAGGCAAGCCAGAGATAGGGAACGGGCGGTGCCCCGAGCTTTTCTTCCGCCAGTACCAGAAGGCGGCGTGTTGCTGTATCGGCTATGTCGGTTATCAGCCGCGTGACAACCTCGTGCGGGCTGCCTGCGGCGACCAGTTGCAACAGCAGACGCGGGATATGCGCGGTAACCGCAGCCATATCCTGTGCCGTCGCCGCACGGGTGATCTGGCCGACCATATCTGCCGAGCTGATCGCCTGGAAACGGGTCAAATCGGTTTGTGTCACCATCCCGACCAGACGATTGCCTTCGACGATTGGAATGTGCCCGATCCGCCGTTCCATCATGAGGTGAAGGATGTCGGTCCCGATCGCGGTCGGCGGGAGCGCCAACGGGTTCCGGGTCATCAGTTCGGCAACACGGGTCGTACCGGGCAACCCTTCTGCCAGCACCTTTCCAGTGAGATCCCGCGTGGTCACGATGCCAAGCAGCGCCTCCCCCGGATCCGTTACGCAAAGGGAGGAAATATGCCTGTCGCGCATCGTACGCGCTGCGTCTTGAACGATGGTATCGGCTGAGCATGTGATCGGATTTCGCGCCATAAGCGTTTCCGCAAGTGTCGTCGCAAGATCCCGCCCGCGTGTCCCCGGCTTGCGCGCCCGATCGAAGAACCGCGCAACGACTTTCTGTTCGTCCATGAGTTTGCGGAAGTCTGCCGGCGGCAGCACCAGGAGGACGGACGCTTCGTCGGCCTGCGCGGAAGTGGCAGCCGCACCGTCTTTCAAAAGACCGCGTTCGCCAAACGTGTTCCTGTGAACCAGATGACTGACAACGACGCTGTTTTCGTCCCGGATCTTCACACCGCCTTCGTAAATCACGAAGAGACCCGGAAGTTGGTCGCCGAATTTGTAGATGTGCGTGTCGGGTTCAACGTGGCGAACTTCAAACCGTTCCGCCAGTTTCTCCTGCACATCGTGTGACAGCGCATCATAGGGATGGAGCGATTTCAGGAACCCCAAAATCTGGCCGACACTTAAGGACATTCAAAACGCCTCGTCCTGAAAAGGGTGTCCTGCCCGGCGTAAACCGGGCAGAACGGGATCATATTCCGCGAGGTGGCTGGAAACCAGCCACCCGCCACAGCGTTGTCTCAGTGATCCTGCGCGACGCCTGCACCTCTTGGGATACGCACGCTTTCGACCAGTTCCTTGATCGCCTGCGGCGTCTCCTTGGTCATGCCGGAGACGACATAGGCGACCGCAAAGTTGACCGCAGCACCGATGGCTCCGAAGGAGGTCGACTTGATCGGCCCGAGCAAAGGATCCGCATCCGTGAAGGTGTTGGTACCCGGGATGAAGAACCAGCCCTTGTGCAAGAAGATGTAGACCAGTGTCACGATCAGGCCCGCCAGCATGCCGGCAACCGCACCGGTGTTGTTGATACGGGTCGAGAAGATCCCCATCATCAGTGCCGGGAAGATCGATGCCGCCGCCAGTCCGAAGGCCAGCGCCACGGTTTGCGCGGCAAAGCCTGGCGGGTTCAGCCCCAGATAGGTTGCCACCACGATGGCGACCGCCATGGCAATTCGCGCCGACAGGAGTTCGCCTTTTTCCGAAATCCGTGGATTGAACGCACCCTTGATCAGGTCATGACTGACCGCCGAGGATATTGCCAGCAACAATCCGGCAGCCGTCGACAGCGCAGCGGCGAGACCACCTGCTGCAACCAGCCCGATCACCCAGCTCGGCAGATTGGCAATCTCCGGATTTGCAAGCACGAGAATGTCGCGATTGAACTTTGTCAGTTCGTTGCCCACCCAGCCCTTTTCGGCGGCAAGGGTCTGCATCTCGGCATTCTTGTCATTGTAGTACTGGATCTTGCCGTCGCCGTTCTTGTCTTCCCAGTCGAGAAGGCCCGTCTTCTGCCAGGTGTCCATCCAGTCGTATTTCGGATCTTCGGCGATCGTCTCGACAGCGACTGCACCGCCATTGATGCCGCCATTCGGCCACATCATCTCGGTGATGTTGAGGCGCGCCATGGCACCGACGGCCGGAGCGGTCAGGTAAAGCAGGGCGATGAAGACCAGCGTCCAGCCCGCGGACCAGCGCGCGTCGGAAACCTTCGGCACGGTAAAGAACCGCATGATCACGTGCGGCAGCCCAGCCGTACCGATCATCAGTGACAGCGTGAACAGCACCATGTTCAGCGTGTTGGAATGGTGAGCTGTATAGGAATTGAATCCGAGTTCGGTCACCACCTGGTCCAGCTTCGTCAGCAGCGGAACGCCGCTGGCGACGTCATTTCCGAACAGTCCGAGACCCGGAATCGGGTTACCGGTGAGCTGAAGGGAGATGAAGATCGCCGGAATGGTATAGGCCGTGATCAGAACCACATACTGCGCCACCTGCGTGTAGGTCACGCCCTTCATGCCACCGAAAACGGCATAGGCGAAAACGACACAGGCACCGATCAGGAGGCCGGTCGTGTTGTCCACTTCCAGGAAGCGGCCGAAGGCAACGCCGACGCCCGTCATCTGTCCGATGACGTATGTGGTCGAGGCAACGATCAGGCAGACAACCGCCACGATCCGTGCGGTCTGGCTGTAGAACCGGTCTCCGATGAATTCGGAAACCGTGAATTTGCCGAATTTGCGCAGGTAAGGCGCGAGCAGAAGGGCAAGCAGCACGTAGCCGCCGGTCCAGCCCATGAGGAAGGAACTGTTGTCATAACCGGTAAACGCGATCAGGCCGGCCATGGAGATGAACGACGCCGCGGACATCCAGTCCGCTGCCGTCGCCATGCCGTTGGTCACCGGATGCACGCCGCGTCCGGCTGCATAGAATTCGGAGGTCGAGCCCGCGCGGGCCCAGATCGCGATGCCGATGTAGAGCGCGAAGGAACCTCCCACGAACAGCAGGTTGATAGTAAACTGATCCATCTGTCAGGCCCCTATTCTTCGTCCACACCGTGCTCGCGGTCGACCCTGTTCATCCAGAATGCGTAAAAGAAGATGATCGCGAGAAAGACAAGAATTGAACCTTGTTGCGCGAACCAGAAACCGAGATCCGTTCCGCCCACGGGTATCCCGCTCAAGAGGGGGCGCAGCAGAATGCCGAACCCGAAAGAAACCAGCGCCCATATAACGAGGCTGATCGATATGATCCGCATGTTCGCGGACCAGTATCCGTTGTTGGATGAGTTTTCGGACATGGTGTCTCCTCCACTTCGTCCTGCTGTATGCAAGCACCGTTGATGCGCGCGGCTGCTTGCGTCTCCTTCGACTATGTCTGGCCCCGACAGAGATTTCCGCATCGCACAAAAGACGAAGACGAGACCTTGAAGTGAGGCTGGGAAATTCTTGATCCGTTTGGAGCGGGAATTGACCGTCGGTCACACGAACCGGACACGCACAGATTGCCCACAAGACAAACCAGACAATTTACTCGAAAGTTGCTTCGAAAATTTGCAAAACCTGCCTCACTAGGCTTCACATCCGAAAAACAACTTTGATGAGCAAGACTGAATTGATCAGAATTGAGATCGGGACACTAGCAGTGGCTTTTGCGTTTACAACACTACTTACGAATTACGCTACTTAGGTATAATCATACGTATGAGTACTACTATTCCGATGGATTAATACTTATGTATGATCGTCAAAATCCGCAGAATTCTCACGTTTCAGACGTATGAACTGGATCACACACGCGGTTCTGAACCGAGCCACGCCCGGTCAATGGCCGATCGGCAATACAAATTAGGCATGCGCATTCAACCAATTGATAATGCACTGCAACATATCTTCGCATCGGACGAGCGATCGTGGCTTGCAGGCGTGAAATCTGAGACCGTGATGTTGACACTGGTGCGCCCCCTTATGCTCGAACCAAATGCGTTCTTGCAAGAAATGCACAAACGGATTCGGCAAAGCTGTTGCGTGCGGGCACACAGTTTTTTGATCACACCGGCGGTCGACTGCGCTAACAAACCTGAATAACTGAAACGAGGCGACACAGCATGCGGAAAACAAGCTGCAGGACTTGAAGCCCGTCTTTTGAATTTGAGTTTGTTTCATGCGTTCATCACTCACGACATTCCTGGTCCTGATCGGCAGCTTTGTCGTTGTGGCAAATCTTTATCCGCTTCTCTTCAGCTCGGACCTGCCTCCAGGCCGTTTCACCATGCTTGAAACACCACGGGAACTCCCCGAGACGGCTTTTTCAGACGCTGCAGGTAACGCGTTGGACCTGACGGACTTTGCGGGCGACTACCTGATCGTGAACGTTTGGGCCACCTGGTGTGAGCCGTGCCGCGAAGAAATGCCCGCGCTTGATCAGCTCGCGCGCGATCTGGGCAACCGGAACATGCGCGTGATGCCGATCTCCATCGACACGACCGGCGCAGGGAACATCGAAAGCTTCTACCGGCTCCACAAGCTGACGGACCTTCCCGTCTACATGGACCCGTCCCAGAACTCCATGCGCAGCTTCAATGTCTTCGGCATTCCAACAACGGTGCTGATCGACCCGGAAGGCCGTGAAATCGGACGCATGGTCGGACCGGCCAAGTGGGACAGCCCCGAGACGATGGACCAGCTGTCCTCGATTTTGGGATCCTAGGTGATGGACCATGGCCAGCGTATTTTGGAAAAAACCCGTTTTGATTGCAATAAGGTTGCAGAATGGAGTGGCACTCCGCCCCCCAACGCAACTCGCATTGACCGATGCTGGAGAACATTGTAAACGTGAGGTTAATTCAAAAAGAAAGATTGTGTTTAGACATAGCGATAAGAGGGAAAACCCATGCTAAGAAGTGTAATAGCGGGAGCGGTGCTGCTCATGTTTGGCGCATCGGTTGCAACAGCTGCGACTGTCGTTGAACAATACAACGTGATGAGCTACGCACCCGGCAAGCACAGCCTCTACATGAATGGCCTGAGCTATCATTTTCAGCCTGGTGCCACGTTCACCAGGTACAGCGACGATACCGGATCGCTGACTGGTACTGCCACGAACAATATCGGCGACGGTTACGACGTGAAGCTGAGCTTTGCAAACTTCCGGGACTGGACCGCTCAGACAGCGGCGGGCCTGGACGCGAAGGGAAAGAACAAGGGCGACGAAACGACCTGGACCTTCATGGATCTCGTGGACGTGTCCACGTTGACGGGTGTCGGAACCTTCACGAGCATGTACGAACTGCTCATGAAGCCCCAGAACGGTCCCTATACGTTCCAGTATGGCGTCGGCGCCAATGACAAGAAGAAAAACATGCTCGGACTTTCGGGGTGGTTCTTCACCAAGGGACCCAACGGTGGACCGGGAGCTCCCTGCGGCAACGGTTCGGTTTGCGATTTCAATCTCAAACTTACCGCGGTACCGCTGCCAGCCGGCATCGCTCTTCTCCCGGTTGGCCTTGCCGTTCTCGCGGGAATGCGGATGCGCAGGCGCAAGGCCGCCTGACCGGGGTTTGAAAACGGACTTTTTGGTGTGAAGTTGAAACCGGGCCAATTGGCCCGGTTTTTTGGTCCGGCAGGACAACAGCTGTCAGGAAGACCCGTACCCTATGCAGGACTGTCGCTGACGTCATCGACCTCATCGCTTTCAACATCGGGATCGTCCGGCTGCGGCTCATCATCGTCCCGCCCGGGCACGACCCTGACCATCGCGGTCTCGCACAGACTGGCAATCGCTTCACCCGCACCAGTCGCGCCGTTCTCTGCAAGATGATTTGCGATACCGGCATGCGCAGCGCGCATGACCTCTCGAGTTCCCGGGTCCAGCAAGCGATCAAGAGCGGGCTTGAGGCCGAAATCGGCTCTGTGCCGCACGAGACAACCCAGCCCGTTTGCCTCTGCAAAACGTCCCCTCAGGATTTGCCTGTCCTGCTGCGCGTGTTCATTTGGCACCCAGACGGTTGGCAATCCTTCCGCCATATGTTCCGTGAACGTGTTGTAACCCGCTGCGGCCACGGCAATGTCGAATGCTCTCAGAAATTTGCCGAACGGGTACTCGGTGAGCCGGGTAACACCTGCCGGCAAGTCTGTGCTCTCCCCGGCGATACGCCACTCGGCGAGCGTTGTCCCGACACCGGAACGCCCGTGAAGGTGCGCAAGCGTCCGCGCTGCCATACGGCTGGTATCGGTGTTGTTGCCTGATCCAAGCGCGACGAGAACGTTGACATGCTCCGCATCAAGGCCGAGCTGCGCGCAGGCAGCCTGCCGGTCCAGCATTTGATTTCGGTCCAGAAGTCTGACCGGCGGCACCAGCAGCGCCTGAGGCCGATAGGCGACGGTCGGCCCGTCGTCGCGCGCCCACGCCAGCTCGCCCGGTTCCACGACGAGGTCGAACGTGGCGCCCCGGTCCAGTGCATCCAGATCCCGGTTCGCGCCCCAGAACGCACGCCGGATCCAGACCCGCGCGACATCGGGCCGCGTATCCATCGCCCTCATCAGTCCCAGGAACGGAACGTTGCCGTCGAAAACCAGGGCACTGGGATCGTAGAAGTCGAGAGCTGCGGTCAACGCATCCGTCAGCGCCACATCCCAGTGTTCCTTGCGCTCACCGTAAGCTGAATGATACGGCAGATGCTCACCCGAATACCCGTAGCGATGCACGATATCGACGGCTCTGGAATGGCTCACGAACACGGGTGTGAGGTGTGCAGGCAAGCGCCGGGCAATGGCGAGTTGACGCGTCAGATGCCCAAGCCCGATACCGTTGGTCGAATAAAAAAGCACCCGCTTGCCCGGTGACGCGTGAACTGCCGGCGCATAGGGGTTGTCACGCGGTTTGCCGATGAGATCCCGCACTCTGGAAACAGCGGCCTGAGCCGTGAACATTTTATCAATGAGCTCCTTGCCGCCGGCCCGCAGGTCGGCGACGAGAGAGGGGGTCTCATGAAACTCCAGGGCGCGCTGGGCAATCTCGGACGACCGGCCATAGATCGCCGTTCCCGCAAAAACGGCTCTGTATGCGGGTTCGAGAAAGGGAACGACGCCGCTTTGAAGCGCGCACAGGACTTCGACAGGACACGGATCGTCGGCGGCCTGAGTGCCATTGGCGAGGATGTCGATCTTGCCGAGGAATTCGAAAAACCCGATCTGATCGTCGGGCCAGACTTCGACGGGTGCGGCCTGCGGCCATAAAGGGCGATCTGCATCCGGCGCGGCACGCAGCCGCCAGAGGACGTTGGCGGCCCGGAAGGCGCGTGCACCAGCTGCAACCGACACGATCCATGGCCCCGACCGCGCGCGTGCATGATGGCCCAGACCGACGGTCGGCCGCGCCCGTTCCGTTCCCTCTCGATGTGAAATGCGCGCTGAAGGCACTGTCGGCAACCAGTCGGTTTTTGTTGTCGGCCAGTGTGGGACACAGTAGGACAGAGCATCCCTGCCAATCCGTGTTGTCGGGGCCCAGAGAACCGGCCCGCCGAGCACCTCGCCAGTGTTTTCCGCAACACACTCAAGCTGGGTGGGCGTCATGGACGCGAAATCGGCCGGGCGCTCAAGCGTTATCACGCGATGATCTGCCTTGACCGAACACACGTTACCGAGAGGCACGGAAAACAGACGTGCGTCGAGCCCGAGCGCAAGTCCGCACTCGACCTGCACGCCAGGAGCCAGACGCCTCAAGCGGCCCTCTTCGAAAAGCCGGCAATAGGTTGCGTCTATCGCGTAAGGGTCCGTCTTGATCTCGGCAGGCGCAACCGGAAGAACGCCGACCCGGTACCCGGCCTTGGCGAGCCCTTCAAGCATTGCGGCATGGCACGGCGCTGCGACATCGCCGATACGAATGTCTGCAAGTACAAAAACATCAAGCCGTACGGCGGATGACCGTGCCAACTAGGATCGTCCGACTAGGCTGCGCGGCATGTCAGACCGGAGCGGGAGGTCGCCTGGCCGCGCGGTCCGAATTTGATGCCGGTCAGCGAGGTGCTGCCGCCTCGCTCGCGCGTTTTGATTGTGACAATGTAGATGCCGTCGCGCCCCGAATTGCGCAGGATGCCGTCGGACCCGGGTGAGAGTTGAAGATAGGCGTCAAGCGTGATGGTCTGCGTCTGTCCATCCGCTGTCCGTTGCCTGGAAGGAATGCGCGCGAAGCTGTTCGAGCCGGTTCTGCATTCGACCGCGGACGAGATACGGCCGCTGTAGCGCAAGATGCGCGTTCCGTCGGATGTCCGTGTCACCTGCCGGAATCCCTGTTGCTTCAGACGGGCGACTTCTGCATCGATGGACACGTCAGGACGGCTGACCGAGGAACTGACACATCCTGCCAGGAACACAGTTAGGACGAATAGAGCTGCAATGGTCTTGATCATTGGTTCCCGCCTGTCTTTCATTCCATTTGTGTCAGTCTCGACAGATCATCGAGGGTGATATCATCGCCTGGTGGTGTCAGTCCTCGCGCCGTGAAAGCCTCATTGACGGCCCGGCGCGTCGCAGGCCCCAGTTGCCCGTCTGCCGGGCCGGACAGAACCCCGAGCTCCGACAGGATTGACTGGGCAGCCGCAACATACTCTTTCCGTGTGAAGGAAGACGTGCTCTTGGCTACGGATTCGGCCAGACTCGCATTGTCGCTCAACCCGAGCGCCGTGGCATACCAGATCAGGGCAGCGCGCCTGTCCTTGGGTACCCCGCGCCCGGCTTCAGTCAGGCGTGCCAGATCGAGCGCGGCCCACGGCACACCCCCCTCTGCCGCGATCCGGAACCAGCGGGCGGCTTCGGTAAAATCGGGTTCAACGCCGTCGGCGGAGGCCCACGCGCGACCGGCATCCCGAGCCGCCCAGGGGTTCCTTTCCCCTTCGGCGGAGAACAGCTCGCGCGCCCGGTTCACATCCTTGGCAACACCCCGTCCTTCCAGAAGCAGCCGCGCCAGTCCGCGCTCCGCCCCGAAGACATCCTCCTCTATTGCGCGCTCAAACAGCGTAGCGGCACGTTCCGGATCATCATAAAGGGGATGCCTGGAGGCGTAGACACCTGCCAGCCGGTAATAGGCTTCCGCATCGTTTTCCTGTGCAGCCCGTGTAAACAGCCGCACGGCCGCTTCCACATCCTTGTCGAGCCCCTGCCCGTTCTCGTACATGATCCCTAGCCGTGTAAGCGCGTTGGGTACACCGCGCCCTGCAGCCGTTTCAAACCAGAAGCGCGCCTGTTCGAAATCCTTCGGGATGCCGTCGCCGTTCTGATACATGCGCGCCAGGCGGGTTTGTGCCGTCAACTCACCGCTCTTCGCAGCGGCCGTATACCAGTCCACCGCCTCGTTCGGATCCTTTTCAACGCCAAACCCTTTCTGGTAAAACTCGGCGATGTTGGTCATTGCCCAGTCGTTCCCAAGGTCCGCCCCTTCCCGGTAAAACTCTAGGGCACGGCCATAGTCCTGGGGAACGCCGACACCGGCGCGATGGATCCAGGCGAGAGCCGTGAAGGCAGCAGTTTCCCCCCGGTCGGCGGCTTCTTCGAACAGTTCCTTTGCACGCGGATAGTCTTGCGGCACGGCTTGCGCATCCAGATACATCTGGCCGAGATAAACCATGGCGGAGGCATAACCGGCATCGACGGCTTTCTGCTGCCACTCGATCGCCTTTTCATACTCACCTGCAGACCGGTAGGCCCGGGCGAGCTGAGCCCAGAACCTTTCCACGTCCGGATAATTCGCAACGGCGATTTCGCAGACTTCGATGGCAGCATCGAAATTGCGGTCAATGATGAACTGCCGGGTGCCGGCCGTGACACGCTGGCTGTCATACGGGTTTCCGGCAAGGATATCGCACGCGTCGACATAGACATCGAGCTGCGCTTCGATCGGAGCGGTGTTCCCTTCCTCACCCAAAGCAAGGCTGCGGAAGGCATCGCGGCCGCCATTGGAGCCGACCTGGGGCGTGTAGGACAGCTCATTTTCGTCTGAAAGCCAGTGAACCGTGCCGCCATGCAGCGGCTTGCCGGAACTTTCCGTCACGACGCCAAGACGGGACGCGCTTTCGACATAGACCCAACCATTGTCGGCAGCTGCGGTTTGAAGCCGCTTTTGGCCGACCCCGATCGGAATATTCAGGCGTGCACTGTCCAGTGAAGAGATAATGTCGTTTCGGCCATTGTCTCCGGAAACCGGCCCCCTGGCAGGAGCGGCGTCCGGCAGCGCCGTGTCGGAAACAAGGATGCTGTCGGGATCGCCCCCGAGCTGTCTGAGTTGCTCCTTTGCGTCCTCGACGAAGGCCCCGCGCGGCATGGTCCGGATGTAGGAGGCAAAGGCTTCCGCCCTTTCGCTGTCGCGGATGGACCGCCAGAAAGTCCGGTCGATGATACGGCGCGGAGGCAGCCCGCCCAGCGTATCGGACGCAATGGACATGCCTGTCGTCGCCAGCCGCAGATCGTCCACGAGCGGAATGAAGTAAAACCGGCTCTCCAGCGTGCTCGTGGTCCAGGTGATCTGTTCGCCGGCGGTGTTTTCACGCACGCTGCCCCGAATTCTCCTGAAAAGGTCGATGATTTCGAGCCCGGGTTCGCTGATGTTGTCGGCAATCGCCTGGGTATAGGGGCTGTGCCGGCCCTCGCCGTCATAGGCCACGGACCCCGGCGCCGTCGCGAAACTGATCACCGTTTCCGTGTCGCCGGCCGTCATTTCCGCGAGCCCGCCCCGGCTGGATTGCGACAGCTGTTCCAGGCCTCGCGACACTTCTTCGCGTGATGCGCCAAGACTGATTGCGCGCGAGGCGATCGTTTCTGTTTCCTCGTCCGTGATTTCCCCGAAGGGATTGTTGCGGCACGCATCCAGCAGCACGATGTTCAGCTTGGCACCCGAGTTCGACATGATGTCGACAAAGAGTTGCGCGTCGATCGACTGCTCGACCAGTTCCTCGACAGATCTGGGTGCGACGGAAACAGGCAGAAGATAGTTGCGGCCACCGATCTGCACGCCATGGCCGGCATAGTAGAACAGCGCCTCACTGCCTTCTCTGAGGCGGCTGCGGAAAGTGGCAAGATCGGCAAGCATTTTCTCCCGATCGCCATCGAGCGTTTCAATGACCTCGAAACCGGCTTCCCAGAGTTTCTCAGCAACCAGTTCGGCATCGTTTACAGGATTGGGCAGCGGTGCAACTGACTGGTAGGCCGAATTGCCGATCACCAGCGCGACGCGGGAGGTCGATCCGGCCAGCGCATCGGTCGTTTGCGCCCTTGCAGGTGCAAGAAGAACCACCGCAGCAATCGCAATGGCTCCGGTTGACTTGAAAAATACCCGAATTGGCCAACGCATGGTTTTTCTCAATAAAGGCCTGGCACCGGTGCCGGACGTGCCCCGGTCGAGGCCGAAGCATTCCGATTGAAGATCGCGATGATTTCGTCCCTGGACAAGCCGGGATTCTCCCGCATCAGGCGAAACTCCACGAGCGCCAGAAACGCGGCATTGGCCTCCGGCCCGTCAGGGTTCGCACGCAGGTAGGCGCGCGCCGAGGCCGGAGATTCGAACTGGCGGGAATTCTGCGCCGCGGCGTTGCTGAGCGGGATGCCGAGAACGCTCAGCAAGGCCAGGACTTTTCCGAGAACCCAACGTGGCATAGCTGCCTTCACCCGAATTTTTGACATTAATAAAAATATGCAAAAGATTAGAAGCGACCCCGGATTAGGTGTCAAGTCAAACGCTGTTGAGTTTGACATCACCCCATGGTCCCCGCCTGCCAACCAGTGATGTTCAGATTTGCAGCCATGATCACTTCGCAAGACCTAAGCGCGCAGCAAATCACGTTTTTCCCGGACTACAGAGGGACAAATCCATACCAGACGCTGCTTTACGAAAGTCTGGAACCGGCATTCACGGCAGAGCCGGGGTCGATCGAGGATGCGCTGAGCCTGCAAGCCGAAGCACCTGAGCGTCCGCACCTGTTCCATCTGCACTGGGAGCATGCCGTGCTCATTGGAGCCGGCTCCCCGAAGTCTGTCGAAGAGTTTCTGGACGATTTGGCAAGGTTTCGCGCCGCCGGCGGCAAGGTGGTGTGGACAATCCACAATCTTGCACCGCATGACAGGCAAAAGGGCGCTGCGAACGATGATCTCCAGGCCGGCCTGTGTGAGCTTGCCGACATACTCCATCTGCACTCGCTCCATGCGCTGACCGCCGCACGAGCTGAATTGAAATTGCCTGAAAGAAAGATCCGGATCATCGCGCATCACAACTACGAAGGCGCGTACCCGGTCTACGCGCGCAGCACCGCACGCAGCGAACTGGGACTGTCGGGCGCTCGCCGTGTGGTGCTGTCTCCCGGGCGGATCGCGCCTTACAAGCAACCGGTCGAACTCGCAGAAGCCTTCCTTGCTTCTGCCGGAGCTGATGACCGGCTGGTCTTTGCAGGCGAACAGGCAAGCAACTTCACACTCACGCTGCCCGGGGACGACCGCCTTGTGCTGTTCGAGGGTTTTGCGACACAGGAGAATGTCGGCAAGCTGCACGCCGCCGCCGATTTTGTCGTGCTGCCCTACCGGGCGTCGCTGACATCGGGTTCCGCCATTCTGGCCGCAACCTTCGCGCGCTCGGTTCTTGGACCGGACATGCCCGGTCTCCGGGACGTTGTCGACCCTCCGAAATCCGGCCTGATCTACGAAGACGGCTGTCTCGCGGCCGCCCTGAAGAGCGCGCTTGAAGAAGACACCGGTGTGTGGACGGAACGGGGCCGGCACGCAGCCGAAGCAGCGGCGGCACGCGACCGGACAACGCTGGCGGCCACTTGGCAGGACGTGCTGACATCCCTTACAAAATCACCTTTCGGCAGGTATGGAGTTGGATGAAGGATTTTTCTTTCCAGATAAGCTGGGGCCGCAAGGAAAAGACACCCGGGCTGGATCCGGGTGAAGCCGCCTGGCCATTCAACAGCGACAGCCCGGTCATCGACGGTCTCGTGCGACCCAGCAAGGCGGTCTCGATCATGCTGGTCAATCTGTGTGGCCTTGGCTGGGAAGACATCGAACTGCTTTTGCCGGCGGCCCGCAAGGGTGCAAAGGACCAGGACATGCTGCCGGTGATCGTTGTGGATCTGACCGATCTTGTACCGCTTCAGGAGACCGGACTGGCCTACGATGCGCTGCCCAATGTCACCGCCGGTGCCTTGTCCCTTCCCGAACTCGACTGGCGTGCCTATTTCGTCAGGCGGAAGGACCTCCTGCTCGAGAAGTGGCAGCCGGAAGCAATCGTTCATCTTGGCAACGACAAGGACTGGTGACACCGTGCTCGACCTGTCGACATGTGATGCCGTATTCCTGAGCTTTGACGAGCCGAATGCCGACACGCATTTTGCGCGTGTTCTGGAGCTTCTGCCGCACGCAAAGCGCGTACATGGTGTCGAGGGGTTCGATGCAGCGCACAGGCAGGCAGGTGAACTCGCCGCGAGCGATCACGTCATCACCATCGACGCGGACAACCTGCTGATTGACGATCTGTTTTTCACCGGCACATTCGACGTATCGCCACGGGATCGGGGCGCGGTGTTTTCCTTCAGCGCCCGCAACGTCCTGAACGCCCTTGAATATGGCAATGGCGGCGTCAAGATCTGGCCCCGCGAAGCCCTGGTGACGCTGCGCTCGCATGAAAATGCCCAGCGCCGGGAGGCCGCCGTCGACTTCTGCTGGACAACTCCCTACTTCCAGGTCAACCGCGTCCTGTCTGAAGTCCACATGACGGCAAGTCCGTTTCAGGCTTTCCGGGGCGGATTTCGCGAAGGTGTGAAATTCAATCTCGCCGGTGGCATTCTCGCCTATGAAGCGTGGCCCGATCTTCCGAAAGGCGAAGCGCTCTTTCAGCACATTGGCGCTGCCAACCTTGAGCGCCTCAGGATCTGGTGCAGCGTTGGCGTTGACGCGCCAAACGGCGACTGGGCCATCTTCGGCGCACGCCTCGGCTGCGTGATGACGGCACTGGAGGACTTCGACCACGTCCGCGTGGCCGACTATGGCTGGATTGAAACATTCTGGCGGCAGGACGTTCTTCAGAACTGGAATGACGCCGCTGCAAGGCGTGACAAGACCCTGGAACTCGGCGCTCGCCTGAATGACGACCTGGGATTGAAAATCGCTGATCTCGACGCCGCAGCTTCCCGCTTCATCAAATCAACCTATCGCCCTCAGCGGGCATTCGGCATGACAATGACCGCATGACGGGCGCAAGGCAATCCGGCGATGATGCTCAGCCGTCGCTGTCCCTCACGACGAACACCGAGCACCCAGCCCTGCGCACAACCCGCGACGCGGTCGATCCCAGGAAATAGTCCTGCGCCGATGGGTGGTGCGATCCAACCAGGATAAGGTCAGTCCCGGCGGCCTCGGCAAAAGCGGCGATCTGTACGCCCGGTTTGCCGGTGACGACCTTGCAGCTGATGCGTTCGTCCCCATCGGCTGCCGACCTGAGCCTGTCTTCCACCTTCTGCGTCAGGTGATTGTCGATCTTGAGATCGACAAATTCGGAGACGAAGCCGGGAATGTTCTCCAGCACAGTCAAAAGCGTGATCCGGCCATCTTCGGCCAGAAGATGCCGTGCGATTTCAAGCTTCCGGTCGACAAGCGTTTCGTGGTCGAGCGCAACCGGAATGAGGATATGCTTATACATGCGCTTACGTTGCCTCCGTTTCCTTCGGTGTGGCCGGATCGATCCGCTGGATGTTCGGCGGCCGTCTTTATCTCAGGTTCCGCCCTCGGCGAGCTTTCGCAAGGCGTCAATGTAGCGAACCGGCACATCGATGCCGTTTGCTTGCGCCTCGCGGATCGCGGAAGACCGGCGGCTGCCGGGCAGACGTGCGCCTTCCTGCGTTTCAATGAGCGACAGCAGTTCCTCCAGCCGTTCGGCGAACTGACCGTCCTGCGGTTTCATGGCAATCAGGAACTGACCGACCCCGGGGGACGGACCGTCTGCCTTGAAGAATGACGTTGCCTGCGAACTGAACGACGCACCCGTCATCACGGATGCAAGAATTTCCACCATGAGTGCCAGCGCCGTGCCCTTCGCCTCTCCGATAGGCAGCATGGTCCCTGCCAGCGCCTTTTCCGGGTCGGTCGTCGGCTTGCCTTCTGCGTCCAGCGCCCAGCCTTCCGGGATCGGCTTGCCGGCCTTGTGCGCGCTCATCACCTTTCCGCGCGCAACCCTGGACAAAGACAGATCCATGACGAGCGGATCACGGCCGCCGCGCGGCGCAGCGAAGGCGATCGGGTTGGTGCCGAACACGGCTTCCTTTGCTCCATAAGGGGCCATCGCAGCCGGCGTGTTGGCTACCATGATGGTAACGAGCCCTTCCCGGGCGAGCTTCTCCACCTGCACCGACAGGGCCCCGCAATGGTGCGAGCGCGTAACACCCATCGTGACGCAGCCGCTGGTCTCGGCGAGTGCAATGCCTCTTTCCATGATCTGTTCAAGCGCCGGATAGGCGAAACCGAAACCCGCATCCGCCAGAAGACTGCCGGTCCCGGTCTGGTGGATCTCGACAACCGCGTTTGCATTGATCTTGCCGGTGCGCACTTGCGCCGCATAATCTTCAACGCGGGAAAAACCGTGCCCCACCTGACCTTCCGCTTCTGCGGCAACCAGCGCCCTTGCAACGCAACGAGCGATGTCACCGGAAACACCAACACCGGCAAAGGCCGATTGAATCAGGCTGGTCGCCTCATCAAGGCTGAGTCGATTGCTCGGTTCCACGCGTATTCCTTTCCATTGCGGGCGGCCGGGTTGCCGGCCGCCTGCCGACTGCGTTTAAGCGCTGCGGTAGAGCTTGGTCATGGAGAACTCCCGGTGACCCAGCGCTTCGGCAGCTGTGTTGCGGCCGTTCGCCGTGCGGCGGATCATGTCGATCAGTTCATCGCCCGCCTCGTCAATCGTCATCTCGCGCCGCAAGATGCCGGAAACGTCCACGTCGACATGTTCGCTCATGGTCCGGACGGTGCGCGGATTGGCCGTGATCTTGATGACGGGCACGATCGGATTTCCGACCACGTTCCCCTGCCCGGTCGGGAAGGTGTGGATCACCGCGCCACCGGCCGCCATGAGTGTCACGCATTCCGCGGCAGCGGAAGAGGAATCCATGAAATAGAGCCCCTTGCCGGATTTTGGTGCTTCCGCAGGTTCCAGAATATCGATGTACTGCGACGTGCGGCCGATCTTCTCAAGGTTGCCGAGCGCCTTTTCCTCGATCGTTGTCAGACCGCCCTCGATGTTGCCCTTGGTCGGCTGGCTGTCGGAAAGGTCATCAGTCTGGTGTGCGAAAATCACATCGTCCTGATACGCCTTCCACATCTTGTACCAACGCTCACCGACCTCTTCGTTGATCGCGCGTTTCTGGCAGATGTGTTCCGCACCGGTGATTTCGGACGTTTCGCCGAAGAAACCGGTGATGCCTTCCGGCAGCAGCTTGTCATACATGTTGCCGACGGTCGGGCACGATCCGAGACCTGTCGTGGTGTCGCTCTCACCGCATTTCGTAGACACCCAGATATCGGAAATGGAGCACTCTTCACGCTGAAGTTCGCTCGACCAGTGCACGAACTCCTTCGCTTTCCAGGATGCGGCACGGATCGTCTCGAAGTCACCGTTCTGCTCGATCGAGAACTCGGCCACCGGCTTGCCGGTTTCCCGGATCCCGTCGGCGATCCGCTTGGTCCAGCCGGGCTCGATACCGATCACGACGACAGCAGCGACATTCGGGTTCGCACCGGTTCCTATCATGGTTCTGAAATGGAGTTCCAGATCCTCGCCGAATTGCAGGCGGCCATAGGCGTGCGGGATCGCAAGCGTG
The DNA here is from genome assembly GCF_030733265.1 of Roseibium sp. MMSF_3412. Lineage (GTDB taxonomy): Bacteria > Pseudomonadota > Alphaproteobacteria > Rhizobiales > Stappiaceae > Roseibium. The sequence goes on from NZ_JASHJI010000005.1 coordinate 310,197, forward strand.
CCCTTCACATTGTTGGCGACAGCTTCACAGGCAGCGTTTGAAATGTCATCGACCGGAAGGATGACGACGTGGTTACGTACGCCCACTCTGCCGTTTTCGCGCCGGAACGCTTTCACCGTGATGTTTGAATACTTGGAAGACATGGACACGGCTCCTTACCAGCGCTTGGTTTTGCAGTTATGGGTATGGACGTGGCCGCCCTTCGGAATCTCGGCAATGATCTTGCCGATGTCCTCGCCGTATTTGATGGCGGTGTCGCCGTCGTTCAGGTCCTTCAGGGCAATCTTGTGTCCGATCGGCACGTCTGCGCCCGCTGTCAGCCGGAACGTGGAATTGTCGTGGGTGACACAGCACAGCATGTCGGTGCCGGCGGTCAGGCCCTCCACAACGACCACGCCGACATTGTCGGCATGCTCGTGAACGAGAAGGTGGGGAATTTCAGACATGAATGTCTCCTTAGGCGTCTGGTGTCAGTAAAATCTTCGGAACCGCGACGTGACCGGCGCGCAGGTCGGTGAAGGCGCTCAGCCCCTCCGACAGCGGGCGGCTTTCAACCCAGTCGAGTGCGCCGAGCCGGCCATCGAACATGGCTGCTGCGGTGTCGCGGAAGTCTTGTGCGGTGTAGGTATACGTGCCGATGAATTGAATTTCCTGAAGGGTGATCCGCCGTATGTCAAGCCCGCCTTCAGCTGAACCGAGGCCGATATGGGCGATGACGCCTCCCGGTTTGACCCTGGCCGACGCCGTGGTACGCGTGGCAGGATATCCGACGCCGTCCACGACGACATCGTAAAGCCCGCTCGCCTCCACCTGGTCCGGGCTCAAAACGTCTATGCCGCAATTTTCCTGCAGAAAATGTGCTCTCTCCGCATTCGGCTCAATCAACTGGACATTTGCGATGCCCTGCGCCTTTAGGGACAGGGCAGCGCCCAGTCCGATGGCGCCGCCACCAATCGCAAGCGCGCGTGCGTTTGCCGGGTCTGTGGCAAGCGCTTGTATTGCCAGCCGCACCGCGTGCCAGCCACAGGCAATCGGTTCGGCAAGCGCGGCCTGTGCGTCGGTGACGTGGTCGGGCACGGTTACCAGATTGCTTTCCGGCATTGCGAGGTAATCGGCAAAACCGCCTTCGCGCGGCGGCATCGAAATGATCTGGCGGTTGACGCACAGGTTGTCCCGTCCGGAAAGACAGGCTTCGCAGACCCCGCAGCTCACCAGCGGATTGACCGTGACACGCCGTCCGGATTGCGCGCCTGATACCACCGTCCCGGCAACTTCATGCCCAAGGATAAGCGGCGCTGGGCGGCGTTCATCATGGCCGAGGAAGGCGTGCATGTCCGAACCGCAGATACCGGTATGGGCAACCTTGATCAGGACCTCTCCCTCGGACGGTACCGGATCGGCAACATCCCTGTAGGACTGGCTCTCGGGCCCGGTATAGACAAGAGCTTTCATTTTGCGGTGAACCCTCCATCGACCATCAGCACCTGGCCGGTCACATAAGCAGACGCATCCGAACAAAGAAACAGCAGCGGCCCGTCCATATCCTCCAGTTCGCCATTGCGCCCGATGCATGTTTGTGCCGCGTTGCGCTTCGCACGTTCGTCGTCGCCGAAGACAGCCGCGGTCAGTTCCGTCGGGAAAAACCCGGGGCCGATCGCGTTTGCGTTGATGCCGTCCTTCGACCACGCTTCTGCCATTGCCCGCGTGAGCTGACCAATGCCGCCCTTCGACGCGCCATAGGCGATACCGCCCGGGAACGCGCGCGTTGTCTGCAGGGACGCAAAGGTCACAATCCGGCCCCAGCGCTTTTCCCGCATCGCCGGCACAAAGGCTTTTGAGAGGAAAAACGGAACCGTCAGGTTGAGCGACAGGGTGATGTCCCACCCCTCGGGCGTCACCTCGTCGGCCGTTTCGCGTGTATTGATCCCGGCAGCATGCACCAGGATCTGCGGCGGTCCGAACGAACCGGCAATGCTAGCCGCCACGCTTGCGACACGCGCGCGGTCGGAAAGATCCGCCGTGACGGCTGCCGTCTGTCCGCCCGCATCCCGTCTCCACTCCTCCAGGTCAGCAGACCGTCTGGCAACCCCGACGACAGACGCACCGGCCCGCGCAAGCGCGGTTGCTGCACGCCGGCCGAGCCCGGAGCTTGCACCGGTGACGCAAGCCACCTTGCCGGAGACGTCGAACAGATTGGCCATTCGGTCAGGCTTCCGGATCCGCTGTCAGATCGAATGTTTCCTGCGGGAAATATTTCTTCAGCCGGATGTCTGCCGTTCGGGCATGGCCTTCCATCCCTTCAAGCCGGGAAATGCGCGCCGTGGCTTCGGCAATCGGCTTGGCACCGTCTCGCGTTGCACGCTGCCACGTCACGATTTTCATGTACTTGTGGACCGACAGGCCACCTGTGTAACTCGCCGCGCCCGAGGTCGGAAGCACGTGGTTGGTCCCCGATGCCTTGTCGCCGAAGGCCACCGTCGTCTCTTCGCCGAGGAACAGCGAGCCGTAGCAGGACAGACGGTCGAGCCACCAGTCCAGATCCTCGGCCTGAACGGTCAGGTGTTCCGGCGCATAGGCATCCGAGGTTGCCGCCATTTCCTCGCGGGTGTCGCACACGATGACCTCCGCGTAGTCCCGCCAGGCGGCGGTCGCGTTGTCGCGGTTCACCTCCGGAAGGTCATCAATGAGCTGTGGCACGAGAGACATCACCTCTTCTGCCAGAGACCTCGTATCTGTCACCAGCCAGACAGGTGAATTGTAGCCGTGCTCGGCCTGTCCGACGAGATCCGCAGCCACGACCATTGCATCGGCGCTGCCGTCTGCCAGGATCAGACTGTCCGTTGGTCCCGCGATCATGTCGATGCCCACGCGGCCGAACAGGATCCGCTTGGCCTCCGCAACGAACTGGTTGCCCGGCCCGACCAGAATGTTTGCCTTGGGCAGGCCGAACAGGCCGAACGTCATGGCAGCGACACCCTGGACCCCACCCATTGCCAGGATCTTGTCCGCGCCGCACACCTTGGCAGCGTGGATGATGGCGGGATTGATGCCGACACCGGGCCGAGGCGGCGAGCAGGCGATGATGTTCTTGCAGCCGGCGACCTTGGCCGTCGTCACCGTCATGATCGCGCTGGCAATATGACTGTAGCGCCCGCCTGGTATGTAGCAGCCCGCCGTTTCGACGGGGATGCTTTTCTGGCCCGCGATCAGGCCCGGAATGACTTCGACCTCGATATCCTGGCAGGTCTCCTTTTGCGCCTCTGCGAAGCGCTTCACATTGGCATGGGCGAACTCGATATCCCGTTTCAGTTTTTCCGGGACCTTGGCTGCTGCCTCGGCGATCGCCGCATCGCTGAGCAGAATGTCGCCGTCATACTTGTCAAACTTGGCCGCGTAGTCGAGTGCCGCTGCATCCCCACCCTGCTCGATCGTATCCAGGATTTCCTGCACGATCTTGGTGGTTTCGGACGCGTCGGTTTTCGACGTGAGGACCGCTTTCTTCAAATACTCAACAGTCATGGTGCACCTACTTGTAAATGTCTGGCAGCAGCGTGGTGGAGAGCGCCGGCACATAGGCGATCAACAGCGTCACGAGCAGCATGAAGAAGACGAACGGAACTGCCTTCGCTGCGATCTTCAGGATCGACTCGCCGGTCAGGCCCGACACCACGAACAGGTTGAGACCGAGCGGCGGTGTAATGAAGCCCACACCGAGTGCGGTGATCATCATGATACAGAACTGAATTTCGTTCATGCCGATATTATCGGCAAGTGGCTTCAGGATCGGTGCCAGGATCACGATGTTCGGGGTCGTCTCCATGACACAGCCCGCGGCGATCAGGATCAGGATCATCAACAGGATCAGCAGCGCCGGCTCACTGGTCAGCGATGTGACCGCGTAGACGAAGCCCTGCGGCACCCCGAGGATAGCGAGCGCCTGCGCAAGAGGCAGGGAAAAGGCGATGATCGGAACGATAACGCCGTTCACCTTGGCCGAGCTCACGAGCATGGCCGGAAAGTCCGACAGCTTCAGCGTCCCCAGGAGGAACCCCATGCCGATGGTGATCATGACCGCGACCGCGCCCGCCTCGGTCGGTGTCAGACGACCGGAGAAGATGCCGTAGAAGATCACACCTGGAACGATGAATGCGTACCAGCCGGATTTCAGCGCCTTGCCGAGATTTGCCGCCCATTCGCCGAAGGTCATCAGCCCCCCGCCCTCATAGGCATAGATACGGTTCATGACGATATTGGTCACGAGGATCGAGACGAGAATGGCAATGCCCGGGATCAGCGCGGCCAGGAACAGCGTCGACGCCGAAATTCCGAGCACGAGGCCGATGATGATATAGGCGATCGACGGCGGGATCAGGATGCCGGTACACGCACCGGCGGCAACCAGGGCACAGGCATAAGGACGCGGGTAGCCGCTTTCCACAAGCCGTTCGATGGTCATCCGGCCAACGGCTGCAGCACCGGCGGCGTCGGACCCGGAAATGGCCGAGAACATGCCGCAGACCAGAACGGTCGCGGAGCCGAAACCGCCTTTCGCCCAGCACGTCAGCGCTTCCGCAACATCGAGAAACTTGCGGCTGAGACCGGTGCGCACAAGAACGTCACCTGTCAGGATGAACAGCGGAACGGCTGTCAGGGCGAAATGGTCGATCCCGTGGAACAGGCTTTCACCGACCAGCGAAAGCGGCAGCGCGCCGGAGATCATGAGCATGGCGATTGCCGCTGCCCCGATGGCGGCCCAGACCGGAACGGCAAGAGCGACCAGAACAACGAAGATCAGAACCGGGCCATAAAAATCCCATCCCAGCTCGACGGTCTGTTGCTGAAGTTGATTCCAAAGCATGGCTGTCTCCCTCAGTCGAACAGTTTGTCGCCTTCGTAGACGGGACGGCCGTCACGAAAGTCTTTGATGTCACGAAGAAGGGACTGGGCCAGTCGGAACAGCACCAGGGCGAAGCCGAAGGGCACGGCGGACAGGAACCAGACCTGCGAGATCCGCAATCCATGGGTCACCGAGCCGAATTTCGCGGAAACCAGAACTGTCTCAAGCGACCAGTAGAAGGCGACGACGGCAACGAAGGCCATGACGAGATCGCCGAATATGTAAAGCACCGCTTTCACCCGCGGGCTGACATACTGCATGATCACGTCGATGCGGATGTGTCCGCGCTCCTTGACCGCTGCCGCAGCACCGATCCACGCGAGGTAGATAAAGGAATAACGGACGATTTCCTCGCCCCAGATGGACGAATAGGCAAAGACCTCACGCCGGACCACTTCAATGAACATGGTCAGCACAAGCATCACGTAGAAGACCAGCAGGAGCCATCGCTCGCCGTTCCGGTCCAGGGCTTGAAGAACATTCGACATGGGGCACTCCTCTGCCGTTCCCATCAGATAGATCTGATGCGGTCATCGGGCGTGGTGATGTTTGAAAAGGGACCAGGCCAGCGCCTTTGGCGCTGGCCGATCAACGCATCAGATCATGCGTCGTGGACGTAGTAACGGCCCATCGTGTTGGCAGCTTCTTCAAGGCGGCCGAAGGCGTCCATGGAACCGGCAAGCTCAACCTTGAACTGATCCCACTCTTCACGCTGGTATCCACCGGCAGCTTTCCATTCGGCAAGCTGATCTTCAGACAGCGAATGGAATTCAACGCCGGATTTCACCAGTTCGGACATCGCGTAGGCGCGCGCGGCCGGAACTTTCGCCAGGTTCTGCTGGGCGGTGATTTCGCCTGCGAATTCGATGCCTTCCTGGACATCGGCCGGCAGCGAATTGAACCACTCCAGGTTCATCGAGTAGACCTGACTGTCCGGCACCGCCTGGGTGAAGGTGACGTGGCTCAGGATGTCCTTGAAGCCGAAGACGTAGAGAGCGCCGACGGACGGATCAAGCGCATCGGCAACACCCTGCTTGATGGCCGACGGTGTCTCGCCCCATGCAACCGGCGTCGGGTTTGCACCGACCATGCGGTAGTACTGCTGCAGCATCGCGGAACCGGGAACGCGGAACTTCACACCCGAAAGATCAGCCGGTGTGATCACCTTGTTGCCGCCCTTGCGCACGGCGACGACGCGCGGGTCGATGACGACGTAGAAAAGCGCCTTGAAGCCGGAAGCCTCGATTTTCGGATGCACTTCCTTTTTCCAGGCGTCAGACGTCACGAGGTTCGTGAAGCGCTGGTTGGAGCCGCAGAAATACGGCATGTTGATGAGGTCGACAGCCGATGCGAACGGAGCGAAGTTCGACAGGGAATGCTGCGCAGCCTGGATCGTGCCGCCTTGGACGGCCTGTGCCAGCGCGCCACCGGCACCCAGCTGTCCGCCAGGTGCGAGCTTGACGTAAACCTTGCCGTTCGTCGCGTTCTGGATGTTTTCCTTCAGATCGAGCTGCATGATCGGATAGCTGCGCGACGCGCCCAGGACATAGGCGGTTGCAAGCGTCATGATATGGTCGGCAGCCTGCTCGCGTGACCGCTCTTCCTGCGCTGTCTGAGCCACTGCAGTGTCTGACCAGAGCACACCCGCTGCACCTGCAACGACGGCCGCCGTGAAGCCGCCGGCGCTGGCAAGCTTCAGGAAATTGCGGCGCTCATGCGAGGCGAGATCTTCTGTTTTCTTCATGTTTTCCTCCCAAAAATCCAACAAGTTCAGTTATTCGCCGGTTCTTTTCTTTGCTTCTCTCTTCAGGACTGCTGCGGTGAACGCAATCGAGATGGCGAACAGCAAGAGCATCTCGCCAACGTTGCCAAGCAACGGCGTTGCACCAAATGAACCGATCGAAACATTGATCACAAATGCGGCAAACAGGACGGCCGCCAAAACCAAAAGCATGATCACCTCCCAACGATCAGATAACCCGGCTTTCAAAAATGTAAGCGCTTACATTTTTATTTGCAAGCAGAAAAAATCGTTCTCTGAAAATGAAAATGCATATAAGGGTGTCCGAACCTTTGACACGTGTCTCGTTTCAACGCTCAACTGGACAGATGGAAGAAGTCACGAATTCACTGATCGGAGAAGTCCCGACACTAGCTGACGTCGCCGCTACGGCAGGTGTGTCGACGGCGACCGTGTCCAGGTGTCTCAACACACCGGACCGGGTCACCAAGAAGACGCTGAAGATCGTCATGGATGCGGTCGATCAACTGGGATATTCGCCGAATTACAGCGCCCGCGCGCTCGCGGCAGGTCGTACCAACACGATCGGTGCGATCATTCCCACCATGGAAAACGCAATCTTCGCCCGCGGCATTCAGGCTTTCCAGGAAGAGCTTCAGCAAAACGGCTGCACGCTTCTCGTTGCTTCCTCTTCCTACCGTGAAGATCTTGAGGAAGAACAGATAAAAACACTGACGGTCCGGGGCGCGGATGCCCTGCTCCTGATCGGCTACCAGCGCAATCCGCAGATCTACACCTATCTGGCAAAGCGAAACATACCCACGGTGCTGACCTGGGCGTCCAATCCGGAAAAACGGCATTTATCGGTCGGTTTCGACAACCGTCTTGCCATGCGCTCGCTCGCCGAACTGGTCCTGCAGAACGGCCACACCGTTATCGGCTGCATCTCGGCCGACACCGCCGCCAACGACCGGGCGCGTGATCGTGTCAGCGGAATTCGCGATGCCATGGCAGCGGCCGGCCTGGACCCGTCGGACCTGATCGTCCAGGAAACGCAGTATTCAATCGAAAAGGGAGACATGGCCTTTCGCAGCCTCATGTCGCGGGACGTTCGTCCGACCGCCGTCATGTGCGGCAACGATGTTCTTGCGGTCGGCGCGCTGCGTGCCGCCACCGCCCTGAACATGAGCATACCGGGCGATGTTTCGATCACCGGTTTCGACGACATCGAGCTGGCCAGTGTCGCGCCGGTGCCGTTGACGACCGTTCACGTCCCCCATCGGCGCATGGGGCAATGTGCAGCGCGGGCGCTCATGAGCGCGATCAGCGGCGAGCGCCCGGAAAGCGTCGAACTCCCCACGACGATCTGCCGTAGGAACACGCTTGGCCCGGCTCCGCAGACAGGTTCCTCAAAACGATAGCGATTTTCTGAGGCGAGGTACGCATGCCGTAAGACGCTGGGCGCGTTGATGCAAATGAACCGGCCCCGGCGGCAACCCTCAATCCAGGTCCTCGATCGGGTTCGGCCCTGTGTAGGTCCAGCGATAGGCCGGAGGTGTCGGTCCCTTGTTCCGTCCGCCCTGCTGCATCTGCTCCCAGGCATGGGCAAGCACGCCGACCGAGCGGGACAGGCAGAACAGGCCGCGCGCCAACTGCGGCGCAAAACCGAGTTCCGCATAAACGACCGCCGTGGCACCATCGATATTCATTGGTACCGGTTTGCCTTTTCGGGTGTTGAGGATCTCCTGAACGGCTCTGCCGATGGCGGCAAACCGTCCGCTCACCGTTCCCTCCCGAGCTGCCGCATCGATAAGCCCGAGCAGCCGGGGAGCGCGCGGATCCTCCGGTTTGTGGAACCGGTGCCCGAACCCGGGAACGAACCGGCTTCGTTCGGCCTGCCAGCGGTCGATCTCCTGCGCAGCCGCCTCTTCAAGCGTAAGCCCGGTGGCAGTTGCTTCGTCAATTGAAACATAGAGTTCCACGGCTTGCTCGCCGGCCCCGCCATGGACATCGTCAAGCATGTTCACCGCCGAGGCCATGGCTCCGTTAAGGCCGAGCCCGCACGTGACCGCCATGCGTGCGGCGGCAATCGAAGGCGCTTGCGGCCCGTGGTCGACCGCCGCCACAAGAGCGCATTCGAGCAGCTTTGCCTGGCCGTCATCCGGCAGGTCGCCGCGCGTCATCAGCCAGATCATCTGCGGAAACGATATGTTGCCGATCAGCTCTTCAATCGGATGGCCGCGAAACCGGATCTGGCCCGGCACCATGTCGATGATCTCCGTCGACCACCAGTCCGAAACGTCCTTGCCGGATGAACTCATAACGCACCATCTTCCCGCAACGCCTTCAGCTCCGCTTCGGATACACCGAGGTCGCACCAGATTTCATGATTGTGCTCTCCCAGGAGCGGCGGTGGCGCATCGACTTCCGGTGCCTTGCCATCGAGTTTGACACCCGTCCTTGTGACCGTGATATCGCGCCCGACACCGGGGACATTCTTGTATGTGCCCAGAAAACCGCGATCAGCAACCTGGGGCATCTCCAGCACTTCTGGAACCGTGAGCACGGCGCCCGAAGGCACACCGATGCGATTGAGTTCCTTGGCCCAGTCGCGCGCAGGACGGGTTTTCAGAACCGTTTCCAGGTCTGCCTTGAGTGCCAGCCGGTTCCGTTTCCGGTCTTCGCGTGTCGCATAGTCGGGCCGCTCACGCAGCTCACTCAGGCCCAGATGATCCGTGAGCAATACCCACTGTTCGTCCTTGTTCGCCGCGATGTTGAGCAAGCCATGGCCTGCCTCGAACGCACCCGAGGGTGCCGATGTCACATTCTCGTTGCCGTTGGCAGCCGGTTCGACACCTGCATTGAGGTAGTTCGACACCACCCAGCCCATCGTTGCCAGAACCGATTCCAGCATCGACACGTCGATGAAGCTGCCTCTTGGTGAGGCATTCAGTGCAGCCGAGATGGCGAATGCCGCAGTGATCCCACCCACTGTATCGGCAACCGGATATCCGACCCGGAGCGGTGCACTGTCCTTGTCACCCGTGATCGACATGACACCCGATGCACCCTGAATGATCTGGTCATAGGCCGGACGGTGGACCCAGGGTCCGTCCTGGCCGAAGCCGGAAATGGCGCAGTAGATCAGCCGGGGGTTCTGCGTTTTCAGCGTGTCGTAGCCGGCGCCGAGCCGGTCCATGACACCCGGACGGAAATTTTCCACCAGCACATCCGCGGTCTTGACGAGCCTCAGGAACAATTCCTTGCCCTTCGGATGCTTGAGATTGACCGTGACCGATTTCTTGCCTGCGTTCTGGGCGAGAAACGAGACACCCATTCCCTTGTCGTTCAGGTCAGGGTCTGCCCCGAGCTTGCGTGCAAGATCGCCCCGGCCGGCGGCCTCGACCTTGATCACCTCCGCCCCCAGATGCGCCAGGTGATGGCAGCAAAAGGGGCCGGCCAGCACGTTTGTCAGGTCAAGGACCCTGATCCCTTCAAGCGGTGTCGACACCTGGCGCGTTCCTCAATCCGGCCGTCAATCAATCCCCGTCGGCAACGCCTTCGGCGCGAAGCCTGGCGCGTCTTGCCCGGTACCCCGGCAGAACCACAAGCACAACGGCAAGGATCAGCAGCGCCAGCGTCATCGGGCGTTCCCAGACAAAGCCGACGCCATCGTAAAGCTGCATCGCGCGGGAGAAGTTGTTCTCAAGCAATGGCCCGAGAATGAACCCGATCAGCAGCGGTGCAAGCGGATAGTCCGCAAACCGGAACAGCGTGGCGCAGATCCCGAAGCCGACAAGGATCAGCAGTTCCGTTGCATTGTTCTGCCCGATATAGGCGCCCATCAAGGTGAAGAACAAAATGAACGGGATCAGGTAGTTACGCGGAACTGCGAGGACCTTCGCGATATAGGGGATCAATGGCAGGTTCAGGATCAGCAGAACCAGGTTGCCGAGATACATGGAGATGATCACCGCCCAGAAGATCTGCGGTTCGTCCACCATCAGGCGCGGACCGGGACTGACATTGAGCGCGATCAGCGCCCCCAGCAGGATCGCGGTTGTGCCGGAACCTGGGATGCCGAGGGTCAGCAGCGGCACGAAGGATCCCGTGCAGGCAGCATTGTTTGCGCTTTCCGGAGCGGCAATGCCCTTGACCGAACCCTTGCCGAACTGCTCCTGCTCTTCCTTGGAGGCAATATTGCGCTCAACCGCATAACCGAGAAACGACGCGATGGTCGCGCCGGCGCCCGGCAGGACGCCGATGAAGAACCCCTGGAGCGACTGGCGGCCAATGACCGGCGTGATGCTGCGGGCTTCTTCGCCGGTGATCCTCAGATTTTTGATCTTTCCACCGTCGCTGCCATCCCCGGTCTTCGAACGGTTCGGGTCGAGCACGAGGAAGATCGCTTCCGGCAGCGCGAACATGGCCATCGCAAGCGTGATGAAGCCGAAGCCCGACTGCAGGTCCATGACGCCCATGGTGAAGCGCGGCGCGTTGAACAGGACGCCTTCGCCGACAGTTGCCATCATCAGCCCGAGAAAGGTCATCAGCAGCGCCTTGCCCACCTGTCCGGTCCCGGCGAAGGCGGCAATCGCCGACAGGCCGACCACCATCAAAGCGAAATACTCGGACGAGTGGAAAAGCAGCGCGACAGACGCCAGCGCAGGTGCGAACACCATCAGCAGGATCGCACCGATCGTGCCCCCCGAGAACGAGGCGATGGCGGCAACCGTCAACGCCTTGCCCGCCTGTCCTTTTCGCGCGAGCGGATACCCGTCGAACGAGGTCGCAACGGTGGAAGCAACGCCAGGAGCGTTGATCAGGATAGAGGATGTCGACCCGCCGAAAACGGCACCGTAATAGACACCGGCAAGCAGGATCAGGGCCGCGGACGGATCGCCGATCGTGATGGCAACCGGGATCATGATGGCGATGATCGACATCGGACCAAGGCCCGGCAACATGCCGATAAAGGTGCCAATCAGACAGCCGCCGACGACCATCAGGATGTTTGTGAATGTAAAGGCCGTGGAGAGGCCGGTCAGAAGTCCTTCAAGCATCTCAGCCCCCGCTCACGAAAAATGGGAAAGGACTCAGGAAGATCCCAAGCACCACATCCACAAGGTACCAGACCGTCCCCGCCGCGATGGCCGCAACAAGCCCCATCGTAATGTAACGGCGCTCTCCAAGAATGAAGCTGCCGACCGTCAGGAACAGGAACGTGGCTGCGAGAAAACCAAGGGGTCTCAGCAGCAGCGCATAGGCGACCATCAGGGCGAGCAACAGCACCGCCTGACCAACCTTGTATTCATGCAGACGCGACAGGTTGATGTCCGCGGCGTCCTTCTTTTCGGGAGATTTCTCCAGGCCCAGCAGAATGGAAAGGGACAAAAGGATGCCCCCGATCACCAGGACTTTCGGAAAGCTCGATGGCCAGATCGGACTGCGCTTCATGATCGGCGGCAGCAGCGCGTCCATGGTGAAATAAGCTGCATAGCCATAGGCCAGACAGATCAGCAGGATGACTAGGGCCAGCCAGCGGTCGAGCGCCATCGTTCCCCCCCAGGATTTCTTGATTGGTCGACGCGTCCGGGAGGACCCGGACGCGCATTTCGTCTTCTCGGTTTGAACCGGTGCTTAGAGGAAGCCGAGTTGCTTCATAAGATCGCCGATCACCTGCTCCTGCTCTTCCAGGAAGGAGCGGAAATCATCGCCCGGGTTGTGAATGTTGACCCAGCCGTTGCGTGCACGGACTTCTTCCCACTCCGGGGTGTCGTACATCTTGGCAATCGCACCTTGATAGGCAGCCAGCTTGTCAGCCGGAAGGCCCGGTGCAGCAAAGAAACCGCGCCAGTTGACGAAGGTGGTGTCGTTGCCCTGCTCGACCATGGTCGGTGCATCTGCATAGGCATCCACGCGCTCAGGTGCCGTCACGCCAATGATGCGGACTTCGCCGGCCTTGGCCAGTTCAACAGCTTCGGAGAAGCCGGTGGAAACAGCCTGGACTTCGCCCGAAAGCAGACCGGCCATTGTCTTGCCGCCGCCATCGTAAGGCACGTATTTCAGCGCAACCGGATCAGCGCCGGCTGCCTGGAAAACCATGGCCGCGACGAGGTGGTCCATGCCGCCCGGAACGGAGCCGCCGCCAACAGCGGTTCCAGCTGGATCAGCCTTGAAGGCTTCGATCAGGCCGTTGACGTCCTGGATGGAGCTGTCCGCAGGCACCACAAGCGCCGCATAGTCACCGATCGTGCCGGCAACCAGGGTCAGATCACGGAAGTTCTGCGGGAACACACCGGTCAGCGAGCGGATCACGATCGGGGTCGAGTTGACCATGAGCGTGCCGTGGTTGCTGTCGGCGTTTTCGATCAGGTAGCCGATGGCCTTGCCGCCACCGCCGCCGGACATGTTTTCATAAGATGCCGAACCGACCAGACCGGCTTTGGTCAGGGCTTCGCCTGTTCCGCGCGCGGTTCCGTCCCAGCCGCCGCCGGCGCCGCCCGGGATCAGGAAGTGAATGCTGTCGACAACTTCGTCAGCGAAGGTCGGTGTTGCGAATGAAAGAGACGCGGCAGCAGCCGCCAGAACGACCCGGCGGGTCATCTTCATAAGTGTCATAATATCCTCCCAGACACGCAGAGGCTTCACGAGCCTCTTGCAAACCACAAAAGAAGTGGGAAAGCTGACAGGAACCTGTCACGTCATCAAAAACATTGGCAAACGGCTGAAAACATGCGCTTCCTGCTGATCGAGGACAACGAAAAACTGGCAAAGGCCATTGTTGACCGGCTGAGTCTGGACGGGCATGTGGTCGATCACGCACCTGATCTGGAGACCGCTGCGGACTGTCTTGCCTCGACGGGATACGAACTGATTCTGCTCGACATCATGCTCCCCGACGGCGACGGCAGGACCTTTCTCGAAACACACCGTACGGGCGACAACGACACGCCGGTGATCGTTCTGACTGCACGCTCGGAAGTTTCGGATCGGGTCCGAATGCTCGATCTCGGCGCAGACGACTACATCACCAAGCCGTTCGACTTTTCCGAACTGGAAGCCAGGTGCCGCGCCGTGCTCAGGCGCAGACAGGGTGCGGCGCGCAACCAGAAGACCTTCGAGGACGTGATCTTCGATCCTTTGGCAGGTACTGTCGCGGTCGCGGGCGAAGTATCGGATCTCAGGAACCGCGAACTGCGTCTCCTGGAAGTCTTCTTCTCCGCGCCGGACATGATCTTTTCGAAATCGCATCTGGTCGACAGGCTGTTTTCATATGACGAGGACGTTTCGGAAAACGCCATCGAGGTCTATGTCGGCCGGGTCCGCAAGAAACTGCAGGGCGGCCGCGTCAGGATCGAGACCGTTCGCGGGGTCGGCTATCGGATGACCGCCACATGACGACCGTCCATGCGCGTGGTTCCCTTCGCAGACGCCTCCTGCTTCAGCTTCTTCTGGTGGCCGCGATCCTCTCCGTCGCGCTTTATTTCACCGTGCGCGCGCTTGCGCAGCAGGCCGCCGAGACAACGCAGGACAACATTCTGATCGCCTCCGCCACAGCGATATCGGAGGCGGCCCGTGCCGAACGCGGCCAGATCCTTGTGGACGTCCCCTATTCCGCCCTCTCCATGCTCGGCTCGATCGCGGAAGAACGGGTTTTCTATCGTGTCACGGCGGACGATCTGACCGTGACCGGCTACGATGACCTGCCGATGCCGCCGGCCGCTTCGGAAGTAGGCGCAGCGGTCTTTGCAACCTCGATCTACAAGAGTGACGAAGTCCGCGTTGCAGCCCTTCCAAGGCGTCTCACGGTCGGCGATGAAACCGTAATCCTGACGGTTCTGGTCGCCCAGACACGACTGGGCCTTGCCGCTGTGTCGCTTCAGATCTCCATTGCGGCGGCAGCCGCCGGCGTGGGCTTCTTTCTGCTGTCGGGTGCGCTCAGCTGGTTCGCCACCAACAACGCCATGCGTCCGCTCAACCGGCTCGCGCAATCGGTTGAAAGGCGCGGTCCCCAGGATCTCAGTCCGGTTGAAACATCCGCGCCGACCGAACTTGTTCCTCTGCTCCAGTCGCTCAACACCTTCATGGCCCGCCTGAGCGCGTCGCTGGCGCGAACCGAAGACTTCATCGCCGAAGCAGCCCATCACGTGCGCACGCCGCTCGCAACGGTGCGGACGCAGTCCGAAATCGCCATGCGCAGCGTGCGCAAGCCGGAAAACAAGCAGATCCTGCGTGAAGTGATCCGAGCAGCGGACGAAAGCTCGCGCTCCGCCGGGCAGCTTCTCGATCATGCCATGGTGGCGCTGCGCTCGGACAATCTGGAAAAAGAGAAACTGAACATGAAGGATCTCGCCCAGGACGTGATCCGGTCGATCAGTCCGACAGCGGACCTGAAGGATATCCGCATCACCTGTTCCGGTTCAGATACCACGAGTTCCGTCGAGGGGGATCCAATCCTTCTCCAGAACGCCCTGCGAAACCTGCTCGACAATGCCGTGAAGTATTCACCGGAAGACAGCAGGATCAGGGTCGAGATATCGGAAGATACGTCCACCGTGCAGGTGGATGTTCTCGACGAAGGCCGGGGCCTTGGAAACGGTGACCGGCAACGTTTGACGCAGCGCTTCGGGCGGGGAGACAACGTGAAGGATATTATCGGTTCCGGCCTCGGCCTGACCATTGTGGACGAAGTCGTGCGGGCGCACGGTGGAACGCTGGCATTGACGGACAATCCGGAAGGGAGAGGAACGTGCGCCTCCATAACTTTGCCCTCGGCCTGATCACGGGGCTGATTGCTCTGGCGACACCGGCGCATGCTTTTGTTGCCGAAGAAGAACGCCTGTTCGACGTCGACAATCCATCTGCAACCTTGAACATCATTTCAACTGCGGACCTCGACATCTTCTCGCCCCTTGTCGATGCCTTTCAGGAGCGCAACCCGACAGTCCGGGTGCGCTACGTCACCGCGTCCAGCAGCGAATTGATGAAAGCCCTTTTTGAGGAAAATGCCGAATTCGATATCGCTATTTCCTCCGCCATGGACCTGCAGACCAAGCTCGTCAACGACGGCTTTGCCGAGCGCCATGTCTCTGCCGAAACCGGGTCGCTGCCCTCCTGGGCGAAATGGCGGGACCGGTTGTTTGCCTTCACGCAGGAACCCGCCGTGCTTGTCTATTCCAGGGAAGCGTTCGAAGGCCTGCCGCAGCCCACGAACCGGGACGAGCTGATTGCGCTCCTGAGAGAAAATCCCGACAGGTTCAACGGCAGGGTCGGCACCTACGATATCCGGGAAAGCGGTGCCGGATATCTCTTCGCAACGCAGGATTCGCGCCAATCTGAATCGCTCTGGCGCATGGCCGAGGTCATGGGAAGACTGAACGCGAGGCTCTATTGCTGCTCCAGCCAGATGATCGGAGATGTTGCCGATGGCCAGCTGGCGCTGGCCTATAACGTGCTCGGCAGTTATGCCGCGCAGCATCTGGAAAACCACCCGGACCTGGACATCCTCCAGTTCAAGGATTTCACCACCGTGATGCTGCGCACGGTCCTGATCCCGACAACCGCCCGCGATGCGGATCTCGCGGGTCAGTTCATCGATTTCCTCGTTTCCGCGGAAAACCGGCAGCTTATCGAAGACCTGACCGGGTTGCCGTCGATCGACCCGGCCGTCCTGCAACGGGAAGCCGCCTTCCGGCCGATCCGGCTCGGACCCGGACTTCTTGTCTATCTGGATCAGCTCAAGCGCAGAACCTTCATCCGCGCCTGGCTGAACGCCATGGTGCAGCCATGAGACCTAGAGCATCGGACGGTAAGTGTGCACCATTTGATGTTGGCAAGCAGCTCATTCGGCAAGGCGCGTCGCGCAGGGCGATGCGGTGTATCGGGCAAGCGGCGCAACGCTGCCGATGGGTTGCTTTCCATCACCCGAAGGGCCGGTCTCCTTTGCCCGCTGACATCGTTGGATCGCACTTGTGGTGGGAAACACCACGGCGCGCAATCCGCCTCCTCAGCAGACAAAGGAGATACGGTCAAATGGTGCACATTCACCGTCCGATGCTCTAAATTGTGAGCGGTTCATCTGTAATGAGCACGCCGTCGGCATCGCAATAGATGAACATGCCGGGTTCGATGAGAACGCTCCCGAAGGCCACGGGCACATCGATGGCACCCGTGCCCGCTTTTGCCGATCTGATGGGGCTTGTTCCAAGCGCCTTGATACCGAGATCAAGATCGGCCAGCAACTGCGCATCACGGACCGCTCCGTTGATCACGATCCCGGCCCAGCCGTTGTTGATGAGCCGTTCACCCATCCTGTCCCCAAGCAGCGCCGTGCGCATCGAACCGCCCCCGTCCAGCACGATCACGCCGCCCTCTCCCTTGGCCGAGAACAGCTCGTCCTGAACCAGTTTTGTGTCCTCGACCATCACCGCTGTCCGGACTTTTCCGGCAAAGGCCCGCTTCGTGCCGAAGTCGCGGAACGGCAACTGCACAAGCCGGACCTTGTCAGGATGGGTGTCGTTGAGATCACAGGTCGGGTGGAATGGCACTGAATGCTTCATGAGGGCTCCTTCAGCAGGTTGGACGGATAAAGCACCGCTCCCTCCATCATGCGCCGCTGCGTGCGGAAAGTCCCGGCGCTCAAGGCCTCGGGTCCGTCGGCTCCGGCACGTACATCGGCCGTGACCGTGAGAACGCCCGAAGGGGTTCCGACACGAAGGTCCCTGCCGTCGATCCCGGCGAGTTCCTGGACCAGCGAACCGGGCACTTGCGCAGCAACCGCCGTGCACATCCCACCGGTCAGGGTGATCGCCCGATGGAAATTGCCCATGGAGACAAGACGCACATTGAGATCATGCGTCGCCTTCTCATGGCTTGCTCCGTCGAGCGACGTGAACTGCGCGGCCGGCCCGAGCATCGCCACTTTCGGATTGGAACGCTTCGCGTCCTCCGCCGTATCAGCCATGCCCATGGCCACGGCTCCCGCCCGGCGGACGGCCTCGATGCGCGTCATCAGGTCCTTGTCACCGTCGAGATCCCCCGGCTGTTCCGTTGCCGTCCTGCCGAGATCGGACGCGCGCACGTAAACGACGGGATTGGCGGCATCAACAAGCGAGGCCTTGATCTTACCCAGTCCAGGAACGGTCAGGTCGTCGACCGCATTGCCTGTCGGCAGAAGCTTTCCCGTGGCCGCGCCGCCCGGTGTCAGGAATTCCAGCACCACGGGCGCCCCGGTGCCGGAAACACCCGGTATCGACACATCGCCCTCTTCAACGGCCTTGCCGTCCGAAACGGGAAACCGGCTGTGATAGATGCGTTTGGTATTGGTGTCATAGATCCGCACGAGCGCATCGGTCTGTCCGGGAGCAAGATCGATCATGCCTTCATCAACGGCGAAGGGACCGACGCAACTCGCCATGTTGCCACAGGCCGACCCGTAGTCCGCGAGCGGCTCGTCGACGGCAATCTGTACGAATGTGTAGTCGACATCCGCATCCTCACGATCAGACGGCTTGACAATCACCACCTTGGACAGCGACGACAGCCCGCCGCCCATCCCGTTCAGCTGGCGTCCATAAGCGTCCGGGCTGCCCAGCACATGCAGGAAGATCCGGTCCCGAACCGCCGTTCCGGCCGGCAGGTCCGCGCCGTTGAAGACAACCGCCTTGGATGTTCCGCCGCGATAGAAGGCTGCGCGCAGGCGCTCTGGCATCAGGCGGCTCCTTTAAGGAAGTTTCTGAAGGCGCGCGGCAACAGCCCGCCTTCGGCGAAGGTCGCACGTTCGCCGTCATTATAGAGACGCAGATCCAGCGGTGTCATGTCGTAGCTGCCATCCTTGCGGTGCACCGTCAGCATGGCACCCGTCAGGTCCGCACCGAAGTCGATGTCATAGGTCTCGCTGCCGTCCAGTCCAAGCGTATGACGCGTGACACCTTTCGGAAAACAGAGCGGCGCGATGCCCATATTGACCAGATTGGACCGGTGGATGCGTTCGAAACTTTCCACGATCACGGCCCGGACACCGGCGAGCCATGGCGCTTTGGCCGCCGTGTCGCGCGATGAGCCGCAGCCATATTCCTTGCCGCCGATCACGACGAGTTTCTGCCCGCGCTCGAGATAGGTCTCGATCGCCTTGTAGATCGAGGTGACGTGGCCCTCCGGTTCGACGCGGGTCCATGAACCTTCCTTGTCCGGCGTCATCTCGTTGCGGAGGCGGTAGTTGGCATAGGTTGAGCGCACCACCACATCCGAACAGCCGCGCCGGGTCCCGAAGGAATTGAAATCCCGCGGCGAGACACCCAGCTTCTGCAGGAACTGGCCCGCTTCCGATTCCGGCGTGATGATGCCGGACGGCGATATGTGGTCCGTGGTGACGCTGTCCCCGAGTATGACCAGCGGCCGCAACCCCTTCAGGTTGCTCAGCGGCGGTGTCTTGCTGTCGATCTCGCGCACGAATGGCGGAAACGAGATATAGCTGGACGGCACCCAGTCATAGGTTCCTTGCCCAACCTCAAGAGCATTCCAGTGCGTGTTGATGTCGCCGATTGCCGCATAGTTCGTGCTGAATTCCTCCGGTGTCACGAAGGTCTCGACGATCTCCGTTACTTCATCTGCCTTTGGCCAAAGATCCGACAGCATCACCGGATTGCCGTCCTGGTCGGTGCCGAGCGGCTCGGAGGTGATGTCCTTGAGGATTGTTCCCATCAGGGCGTAGGCGACCACAAGTGGCGGCGAGGCAATCATGTTTCGCGACGCGAGCGGATGGATACGTCCGGCAAAATTCCGGTTTCCGGACAGGACCGCGATCCCCTTGATATCGTTTTCCTTGATGGCCGTTTCATGCGCCGGGTCGAGCGGGCCCGACATGCCGTTGCAGGTGGAACAGGAAAAAGCGGCCACTTCAAAGCCGAGCGTATCGAGTGAGGTTTGCAGTCCGCTCTTCTCAAGGTACCCGGCAACAACCCTCGAACCCGGTGCGAGAGACGTCTTGACGTGAGGGGGAACATTCAGACCACGGGCAACGGCATTGCGCGCCATCAGGGCCGCCGTCACCATGTTGCGCGGATTGGCCGTGTTCGTACAGCTGGTTATCGCGGCAATAATCACGTCGCCGTCGCCGATGTCGTGGTCCTTGTCCGGCACGCCGACACGGCGCGCGGTTTCACCCTCCAGTTTCAGCCGGTCGCTGGCGTTTGCCAGGTCGATCCGCTGCTCGGGGCGCGAGGGGCCGGACACAGATCGACCGATGGCGCTGAGATCGAGATGGACAACCTCGTCATACGCGATGGCCGGATCAGCGCCTTTGACCCAAAGGTCCTGCGCCTTGCAGTACGTCTCCGTCGTGGCAGCCGCCTCGCCGCGGCCCGTATCGCGCAAGTATGCTGTCGTGCGCTCGTCGACGGGACAGAACACCATCGTGGACCCGTATTCAGGCGCCATGTTCGCGATTGTCGCCCGGTCCGCCACGCTGAGCGAGCCATAGCCGGAGCCGAACAGTTCGACGAACGTGTCGACGACACCGAGTGCGCGCAGTTTTTCAGCAATCACCAGTGCGATATCCGTTGCCATGATGTCGTCGGACGGGGCCCCGCTGATCTCAAGACCGATCACGCGCGGCACATTCACAGGCGTGGTTTCGCCAAACAGAATGGCCTCGGCTTCCAGTCCGCCGACGCCCCAGCCCATGATGCCGAGTGCATTGATCATCGGTGTGTGGCTGTCGGTTCCAAGGCAGGAATCTGGTATGAGAAGACCCGGGTCTTCGTTCGAAGGCAGGACGGTCTGTCCGAGATATTCAAGGTTCACCTGGTGACAGATGCCACCGCCGGGCGGCATGACGCGCAGGCGCGGGAACCGGGTCTCACAGGCTTTCAGGAACGCGAAGCGCTCGCGGTTGACCTCGAATTCGCGGTCCATGTTCTTTTCAAGGGCGAACCTGTCCGCCCAGTGATTGATCGACATGGAGTGATCGATCACGAGATCGACCGGCAGGCTCATGTCGACGCTGAGCGGATCACCGCCCTGCTCCTCGAGCAGGTTGCGCATCGCCATGATGTCGATGAGAGCCGGGATCCCGAGCATGTCATGAAGCAGCAGTCTTGCCGGCCGGAAGGGAACCGCCTCACCATTACGCGCCAGCACGTCGAGGGCGGCCGCTCCCTCGGGCGAGTGGCGCGCCGCATTTTCGGCGAGAAGCCGGAGGGAATACGGCAGGCTCCGGTATCTGTCGCCCAGGATGCCGCGATAGTCTGCCGCCAGAAATGATGAATTTGCAATCGGATGGGTGCGCACTTTGCCTCTCCTCAGTTGATACAAAGCTAGACAGTCTGCAGGGATTGCAGCAAGGTGCTTCTCACACCGTTTCACTTGATAGAACGCAAATGGCCACCAATCGTACTGAATCCGTCGAAAGGGCGCTCTCCATCCTGAGCGCTTTCTCTACTCAAAAACCGGTCATGACCCTGGCGGAGATCGCCGAAGAGACCGGACTGCACAAGAGCACGATCCTGCGGCTGACCAATTCCATGCAGATCTACGGGTTCATCCAGCGCGACGAAGATGGCCGCTATAGCGTCGGACCGAGTGTCTGGCGTCTCGGTCTGATCTTCCGTCGGGACTTCACCAAGCGGGAACATGTTGCACCCTCACTCCGCATATTGGCCGAAGCAACCGGTGAGACAGCCTCGTTCTATGTACGTGTTGGTAATGAACGCGTTTGTTTATACAGGGAAAATTCGCCGAACCTGCTGCGCTTCCACGTCGAGGAGGGCATGCGTCTGAAACTCTCGACCGGCGCGTCCGGTCTGGTTCTGCGTCACTTCTCGGGGGACGATGTCGGTGACCTCGCCCACTTCAACAGGAACGGGACTGTCAGCACGGTCGGCCAGACCAATCCCAATATTTCCTCTGTCTCCACACCGGTTTTCAAAAACACCGGTGAACTGGCAGGCGCACTCACCGTCTCCGGTCTTGCCACCCGGTTTGACGAAGAGGCGCGTGCCAACGCAATCCCTCTCCTGGAGAGCCTCGCCAAGAGCCTCATGGCGGCGGACTGAACGTTTCGCCTGACAGAACGCTTCCCGCCACTGCTTGCCAATCGACAGGGCTCAGCTTAGTCAGATGCACAAGGCAACCGAACCGGAGTTCGCGAAGATGATGAACCACGAAATCAACAAGGCGTTTCGGGAACGCCTCGCGCGCGGCGGCGCTGTCCTGATGCCGGGCGCAGCCAATGCCCTGGCCGCGCGGGTCATCGACGGGCTCGGGTTCGAAGCGGTCTATATCTCGGGCGCAGGTCTCACCAACACCTATCTCGGCATGCCCGATCTCGGGTTCATCTCGCTGCCCGAAATCGCACAGCACACGTCAACGATCCGCAACACGACAAACCTTCCGATCGTGGTCGACGCGGACACCGGTTTCGGCAATGCGCTCAACGTTACCCACACGGTGCGCACGCTTGAACGTGCGGGTGCAAGCGCCATTCAGCTCGAGGATCAGGTCAATCCGAAACGATGCGGGCACTTTTCAGGCAAGGACGTGGTTGACCTTTCAGAAGCGCGCAGCCGGATCAAGGCTGCAGCCGATGCACGCATCGACCCGAATTTCCAGATTGTCGCCCGCACCGACGCCTGCGCGACGCACGGTTTCGATGCCGCGATCGAACGCGCCCAGGCCTTCATCGAAGACGGCGCCGACATCACCTTCATCGAAGCGCCCCAAACGCTTGAAAACATCCGCGACATCCCTGCCCGGCTCGCCGGCACACCGCAACTGATCAATCTCGTCGTCGGCGGCAAAACGCCGATCCTGGATCTCTCCAATCTCGACGACATGGGATTTGGACTGGTGCTTTACGCCAACGTCGCGCTTCAGGGAGCTCTCAAGGGCATGCATGACGCGCTGGCCGTGCTGAAAACGGACGGCCGCATGGACGAAGGTGACCTCGTCGCAAGTTTCGAAGTCCGCCAGAACGCGGTCCACAAGGACTTCTACGACGCTCTCGAGAAAGAGTATGCTGCCGATTAGAACGGGCCATCTGCGCGGAAAGCAGTGCGGTACACACCGAAATCCTGGATCGGTTACTCCAGCACGATCTGTTCGAGCCTGGATGCGGCTTCCTGAAGCTTCGGCAACTGGGTGATCAGGCTGTCAATATCATGCCGCTGCCTGGGTGCGTGAATGGACAACGTTGTCATCAAACGCCCCCTGTCGTCGCGGATCGCAACGGCAACGGCTGTCATCCCGTCCATAAATTCCTCGTTGTCGACGGAAAAGCCGCGTGTTTTCGTATCCGCCAGCTCACGCTTCAGCGCTTCGGGCTCGACCAGCGTCTGATCGGTCCGCCGCTCCAGTTCAACAGAGGAAAGCAGCCGGTCGAGAACCGATCCCGGCAACGTGGACAGATACATCTTGCCGCTTGCGGTGCTGTGAAACGGAACCTGCGTTCCGATCGGCAGCTGAATGCGCAGGGGCCAGTGGGTTTCGACACGGTCCAGATAGACCATGCCGTCGCGTCCGGGCGCCGCAAGATTGCAGGTCTCGCCCACATCCGAAGCAAGATCGCGCATCACCCTCAGGCGCTCTGTCCGGATGCGCTGAGACGACAACGTGTTCGTCGAGAGCTTTCGCATTCGCTTGCCCGGACCGTAGGACCGTCCGTCAAGGCTGCGCTGCAGGAACCCTTCAGTCTCGGCGGTATGCAGCAACCGGTGAACGGTCGGCTTCGGCAATCCGACCAGTTCGCAGAGTGTGGAGGGCGCGACCGGAACCCCGGCTCTTGCGACCTCCTCCAGAATGACCAGCAAACGCAGGTTCGTCGGAATTTTTCCTGCTTCTTCTGTGTCTTGGTCGTCTGACATCTTCGGCAATCATCGGTTCGGCAGCAGCATCAACGCCAGTTCAGGGGTCAGAGACACGACGATCCAGACACTGATCAGGGCGACTAGGTAAGGCACCGTATAACGAAGTAACCGGAAATAGGGAACTCCCGTGACGCCGGACGCCACATAAAGGTTCAATCCGTAAGGCGGCGTAATGAAACCGATGGATGCACCGACCAGGAAGATCACGGAAAAGTGGATCGGATCCACGCCGACCGAGGCCGCGATCGGAGCCAGGATCGGCGCGAGGATGATCGTGACCGGAAGGCTTTCCAGAACCATGCCGGAAACGAACACGATGATCATCGACGTGAACAGGACCGCGTGGTAGCCCCCCATCGACGTCACGAAATCGCCGATTGTCGCCTGTGCTCCCAGAAGCGACAGGATCTGCTGCATCACGACCGAAATCGCGATGAGCGGTGCGAGGATTCCCGTGATCTGGGCCGAGCGGATCACGATCGACGGAACCTCGGTGACGGTGAAGCCCTGAACCACGAACATTTCGGCGTAGCTTTTTTCAGCAACCGGCCGATCGCCGCGTTTGCCGAGGATCTTGTTGAGCGGGTAACTGACGAAACCGGCGAGCATGCAGAAACCGACGGTCACACCGGCCGCTTCGGTCGGCGAGAATTTGCCCGTGTAGATGCCCCACAACACCAGGCCGATGGCGAAGAAGCCGAGCCAGGCACCGAAGGCGGTTTTCAGGATCCGGTTCAGGTGGAACGGAATCAGGAACCCCCACCCGTTCAGGCGGCAGATGATCCAGCAGGCCACCTGCATGCCGATAACCATCAGCGAACCGGGGATGATGCCCGCGACAAACAGATCGGAGATCGGCAGGTTCATTAGGAAGCCGTAGACGATAAAGATGATCGACGGCGGAATGATGATCCCGACAGTACCGCCGGCCGCAGCCGTTGCCGCCGAGAAACGTTCGTCGTAGCCACCCTTGACCATTTCCGGATGAAGCATGGAGCCGATGGTTGCGGTCGTGGCCGAGTTCGATCCCGAAATTGCGGCAAACAGCCCGCAGGCCCCAAGAGAGGCCATTGCCAGTCCGCCCCGCAGCCAGCCAAGCACGGCATAGGCAAAATCCGACAATCGTCGGGCGATGCCGGAGCGGTTGATCAGGTCTCCCGTCAGGATGAACAGCGGCATCGCCAGAAGCGCGAAGCCCTTGTTGAAGACGTTCAGAAGCTCCGCGCCGAGATTGTCGAGCGTCAGGCCAAGCACGAACGAGCATCCGATAACCCAGTAGGCGATCACCAGCAGGACCGGAACGCCGATCATGAACAGGACCGTGACACTGATTGAGATCAGGGTAACCCAGGTTGCATCGGTCATCAGGTGTCCTCCCCGATCACGGCCTGCTTGATCAGCGGCTGGTTGGTGCGCCAGTTCCGGATGTCGTCCAGAAGGTTTTCAAGCACCCTGGCCGCAAGCATCAGGAAGGACAGCGGTGCGGTGATCAGGAACCACCACTGCATGACATTGTCGGTCCCCAGGACGATCTGGAAGTTCGAGGCGGAAAGCGCCGTCAGCCTCAAGGTCGTGACGAGAACGATCACCGCGAAGATGAACCAGAGCAGAGCATCCAGGCAGAGACAGGCCATCTGTCCCCAGCGCGGCATGACCATTCTGAATTCGGAGAAACTCAGATGCGTGCGCAGGCGCACGTTAAAGGCCGCTCCGAACCACGTCATGATCATGAACAAAAGCGGCGGAATGGTGGTCGACCACGGCTGCTGGTTCGCAAATACGAACCGGTCGATCACGCCCCAGAAGATGATGAAGGCGATCGCGAGGTAGCTCCACACCATGATGGTGCGCTCCAGATGCCGGTCGAGAAAGGGTACAAGCCGGTAAATCAGGACGATGAGTAAGCCGCCGACCAACGTGACAAAGGCACCCAGAACCCAGGCAGCCTCCGATTTCAATGCGTTGCGGATTTCCCAACTGTCTTGCGATGCTAAAGCGCTCAGGATCGCGCCAAGATCCGACCAGATTGCCATCTGCCCCTCCCTGTTCCGCCGGTTTTCCCGATCTGAAGACGAATAGGGCTGGCGCGGAATCGACGCGCCAGCCCGGTCAGCTTAAAGGGTGATCAGCCTTTCCACCAACGCCGCGGCTCGACGTTCTCCGGCTTCATGTCGGCCGGAATGCGGCGCGCGATGTCGTAGATTTCCTGGTAGGTGTCGATGCCACCGGCCCAGCCATTCAGACGATCACGCCATTCCTGCCACAGCTGCGGCTGGAACTCGGGCGAGCACATTTCTTCCGCAAGCTTGATCTCGCTATCCGGCAGGAAGGCCGGACGCACGTTGTTCTCGACAAAGATCGTGTCCGGCAGCTGAGGATCGGAGAAACCGACCGTCTTAACCAGTGCAGCCTCGTTGGCGGCCTGCACGTGTGCCTGCGCCCAGTAGGCGGATTCCATGACCGCGTCCTGCAGGTTGCCTTCCAGGCTGTCGAAGACACTCGCCGACATCGACGTGTGCTCCGTGCCGCAGAAGAACTTGAGGTCGACCGACTGGCTGACGACCGGCGACATGTTGGCATATGCCACGGCACTCGCCCATGTCTCCGCACCATCGATCAGGCCCTGCTTCAGACCGTCGAGCGTTTCTTCCCAGGCCACCGGAACCGGGTTCAGGTTGAGCGCCTTCATGGCGATACGGCCGAGCTGCGTTCCGGTCACGCGGTTCTTGGTACCGAACAGCTGCTCAAGTTTCGTGACGGTCGGACGGTCTTCCCATCCAAGACCCAGCTGGATACCGCGCAGCTCGCAGTGGCTGAACAGGAACTTCAGGCCGTGGCGCTTTTCGAGCGGGTCACGCAGGATCTTCTGCGATTCCGGGCTGTAGAGGAAATAGTACTGCGATGCCCTGCCCGGGAACATGAACGCATAGTCCAGAACGTTGAGGTAAGGCGCACCGCCTGCCGAGTTCTGTGTCGAGGCGGCGTAGATGTCGATGATGCCCTGCTGGGTCTTTTCCACGCAGGAAAGCTGACCGCAGATCTGGTTGTCGCCGATGAACTCGATGCGAATCTCGCCGTCCGTACGTGCTTCCAGGTCCCGCGCAAATTCAAGCGCACCGGCCCGCTCGATCAGCAGGTTCCGGGCATTGAAGCCCGCCGCACCGAACTTCAGCGTATGCTTGGCCGGCTTGGAAAAGCGCTTGTCGTAGGTTGATTCGGCCGCCGACGCGAGGTTGGCAAGGCTCATTGCACCGCCGAAGGTACCCGCTGCAAGCAGCGTCGAGCTCATCCCGTAAGTACCTGCAACGCGGAACAAATCGCGCCGAGAAATTTTGCTCAGTTTATTAATCACACTCATTGCTTCCTCCCAGTTCGCAATTTTTGAGACGTTTTGTTTCAAAAAAGGCTAGTTTATTTTGTCCTTTTTGCATAGGCTTTTTTCAAAGAAATAATTGGGAGACCAAAAATGGAGGCAGATTTCGTCGTAATCGGGGCCGGATCGTCCGGTTGCGTTATCGCCAATCGCCTGAGCGAAAATTCTTCCAACAAGGTCATCCTGCTGGAGGCCGGTGGCCGGGATATAAACCCCTGGATCCACATTCCGGTCGGGTACTTCAAGACCATGCACAATCCGGCCGTCGACTGGTGTTACAAGACGGAACCCGATCCGGGGCTGAATGGCCGGTCGATCGACTGGCCGCGTGGAAAAGTGCTTGGCGGGTCGTCTTCCCTCAATGGCCTCCTCTATGTGCGCGGCCAGAAGGAGGACTATGACCGCTGGCGTCAGATGGGCAATGAAGGCTGGAGTTGGGACGACGTCCTGCCCCTGTTCAAACGCTCGGAAGATCAGGAACGCGGCGCCGACGAATTTCACGGAACAGGCGGACCGCTCTCCGTCTCGAACATGCGCATCCAACGGCCGATCTGCGATGCTTGGGTCGCTGCCGCGCAGACCGCGGGATACCCCTACAATCCGGACTATAACGGTGCAACGCAGGAAGGCGTCGGCTATTTTCAGCTGACCACGAAAAACGGGCGCAGATGCAGTTCCGCGGTTGCCTTCCTCAATCCGGCGCGCGCACGCGACAACCTCCAGATCATCACCCATGCCCTCGTCAGCCGGATCAATATGGATGGCAGGAAAGTCACCGGGATCACCTACAGGGACAAATCCGGAGCCGAAAAATCGATCACCGTCCGGCGCGAAGTCATCCTTTCCGGCGGTGCGATCAATTCTCCTCAGATCCTGATGCTGTCCGGCATCGGTGATCCGGACCAGTTGCGCCAGAACGGCATTGAGCCGGTGCACGAACTTTCCGGCGTCGGTCAGGGCCTTCAGGATCACTTGCAGGCACGACTCGTCTTCAAGTGCAACGAGCCAACGCTCAACGATGAAGTCCGGAGCCTCTTCAACCAGGCGCGAATCGCGTTGAAATATGCTCTCTTCCGGGCTGGTCCGATGACGATGGCTGCCAGTCTGGCGACGGGTTTCCTGAAGACCCGGCCGGAACTGGAAACGCCTGACATCCAGTTTCACGTTCAGCCCTGGTCTGCAGATTCGCCCGGCGAAGGCGTACACCCCTTCTCTGCCTTCACAATGTCGGTGTGCCAGTTGCGCCCGGAAAGCCGCGGTGAGATCCGCCTCGACGGTCCCGACCCGCGCAGCTATCCCAAGATCATTCCGAAATACCTGTCAACGGAGACCGACTGCCGGACGATTGTCGACGGGGTCAAGATTGCCCGCAAGATTGCCCGCCACGCTCCGCTCACCTCCAAGATCGCCGAGGAATTCCGCCCGACGGCGACCCTCGACATGGACGACTACGAGGGAACGCTCGACTGGGCACGCCAGAACAGCGTCTCGATCTATCACCCGACCGGAACCTGCAAGATGGGAACGGATGCCGGTTCGGTGGTCGACCCGCAACTGAAGGTGCACGGGATCGAGGGTTTGCGCGTTGCGGACTGCTCCATCATGCCCGAGATCGTGTCGGGGAACACCAACGCGCCTGCCATCATGATCGGCGAGAAGGCCTCGGACCTGATCCGCGCGAATGCTGCGTGAGACCGCGGAAACCTTAGCGTGAGTTGACCTTCGGCTTCAGGGGACTACGCCGTCGCGCCCCGCGTGTTCGTTTCGTGGATCTCGATCAGGGCGGGTCCCTTCCGGTCTGCGAAACGCTGAAGCGCCGACGCTAGCTCGGTGACATCGTCCAGCCGTATGGATGGGACGCCATAGGCATCGGCGATCTTCAGAAAATCGGGTGCGGACGGCGTAACGCCTTCCGGCTCGATCCCGCATTCGATCATGTAGGTGCCGATCTCGCCATAGCCGTCATTGTTCCAGACAAGAAAAATGACGTTCGCTTCACAGTCCCTTGCGGACCCGATTTCGGCAAGCGAGAACTGGAACCCGCCATCCCCGACAAGGCAGACAACGGGCGTATCCGGTTCGCCGAGGCTTGCTCCGATAGCCGATGGCGGCCCATATCCAAGCGCACCGAAACCGGTCGCGGCGTTGAACCAGCCTTTCGGGCGTCCTGCCTCGAAGAAAAGATTGCCCGAATAGATCGCCTGGGTTGAATCGCCGACAATAACGCAGCCCGGCAGGCTATCCCGGATCGTCTCAAGCAAGCCGATCTCGGTCCGCATCTTCGGGGTCAGGCCGGACAAGGCCGCGTCCCGGCACGCTTTTGCCCTAGCAGCGCCCTCCCTGTCGACCTTGCGATCTTCCAGTTCGGGCAGAAGGTCATCGAGCAGCAACTCCACACTGGAAAGGATGCGAAGAGACGCCGCAGGACCGCGCGTCAGCTGGTCCGGATCGATATCGACCCGCACCAGATCTCTTAATTCCGGGAACCCTCCATCGGCATACATGTCGTAATCCGTTTGTCCCATCTGCGTCCCGAGCGCGATAACGGTGTCGGACGCCGCCAGAAGCGCGCGGACCGCGGCGAGGCTCGGACTTGCAGGCACGGAAAGCGGATCGCCGGCGAGCAGACCTCTGGCGTTGACCGTGGTGACAACCGGTGCGTCGATGCACTGTGCCAGTTTCCTGATCTTTTCCGGGGATGCGACGGCCCCACCGCCGCATAGAATTACGGGGGCCTTCGCGCCCCGGCATTTTTCCGCCAGCACGGCAACATCAGACGAGGCCGCGCGCGGTCCGCTCAGTTTCCTCGCCGCTGAAGCCTGCACCTCGATGGGATTGTCCATGACATCGGTCGGGATCTCGATATGCACCGGCCCCGGCCTTCTGGACTGAAGCACAGAGAAGGCACGTTCCATGACCACCGGCAGATCGCGCGGTTCGTGCAGCGTATGCGTCATCCGGGAGACGCTCGCCATCGTCGCACGCTGATCGGGCAATTCATGCAGCCAGCCTTCGCCGTGCCCGAGGCTCGCGCGGGCATTGACACCCGAGATCACCAGCATCGGCACGGAATCCTGGTAGGCCTGTGCCATCGCAGTGATCGCGTTGGTGACACCTGGCCCGGTAATCAGAAGCGCAACACCGGGCTTTCCGGTCATGCGCGCATAGCCGTCGGCCATGAAACCCGCACCCTGCTCGTGGCGCGGTGTGACATGGCGAATGTCCGATGCCGCAAGCCCCCGGTAAAGCTCGACGGTGTGAATGCCCGGAATCCCGAAAACGACGTCCACGCCATTGGCTTCAAGTATGTCGATCAGCGCTTCGCCGACCGTTTTTGTCACGACGCCCATTTTTGCGTGCCCTTGTCTTTGTCCAGGTTGTCGGAAAATGCTGCGATCCGGTCCAGCGCTTCTGCAAGAACATCGTCGGGCACTGTCAGGGAAAGGCGAATGTAGTCTTCTGCCTGATCACCAAAGGACGCACCGGGCATCACGGCGACCCCCTTCGTCTCGAGCAGCCGCTCCGCAAAGACGGTCCCGTCCAGTCCCGTCGCTCCGACATCGATCAGCAGGAACATACCGGCCTCCGGCATCATCGGCCGCAGCGCGTTGTGTCCGCCGAGCCGGTCCATGATCAACGCCGCGCGCCGTGCATAAAGCGCACGCATACGCTCAGCGGTATCGAATTCTTCCGTCAGGGCCTTCGCGGTCATGTCTGCGATAAAGGGCTGCCCGCCGAACAGCATGGTTTCCGAAACGGCCAGAAGACGCGTGCAGAACTCTTGCGGTCCAACCGCCCAGCCCGAGCGAAAGCCGGGTGCTGCATGCGATTTGGAAATCGATGAAACGACAATCGTACGCTCGGCGAGTTCCGGCAGGTCGAAAGGCGATGCAAATTCGCCGGTAAAGATCAGCTCTTCATAGACCTCATCGCACACAATCCAGAGATTATGCCGGATACAGGCTTCGCCAATCGCCTTGAGTTCTTCCCGCGTGAGCGTTGCCCCTGTCGGATTGTGCGGCGTATTCAGTAGCAGCACCCTGCTTTGCGGCGTCACGCAACGATCCAGATCGGTGGCCTGAAGGTGAAATCCCTTCTCCGCACGCAAGGGCACTGGCACCATGGATGCACCCGTCGCCGCGATCACGCCTTCATAAGTCGCATAGAGCGGGTCGCACACAAGAACCGCATCGCCGGCTTCCACGAGGCCGAGCATGACAGCAAAGAGCGCGGTCTGCGTACCTGGAAAACAAAGAATGTTGCCTTCACCGACGCCGGCCTGTCTTTGACTGTATTTTTCCACAAGCGCAGCAACGACACCCGGCTCTCCACGCCCGTTGGAATAGCGCGTGCGCCCTTCCCGCATTGCCCGGCTGGCCTCATCGAGCAGCGCTTCGTCGGGCCGGATATCCGGCTCGCCGATCGTCAGCTCAATTATGGGAAGTCCTTTTGACGCCATTTCCCGTGCCTTCAGGTGCACGGCCCATTTGCCCGAACCCAGGTGGGCAAGTCGGTCGGTTATCGACGCGTAACGCATGGTCAGGTCTTTCGAATTGGAGGAGCAGGATTTGCGTCCAGGCAGATCCCGCCGAGCAGGGCTTCAACGGAACGGATCGCAATGTCGGATAAAGGTGTGTCTGCAAAGAGTTCACCTGCCAGCGTGCCTTCAAGCCAGAGGCCGTCGATCAGCCCGTTGATGGCAATGGCAAGTTCCCGGCAGGTGGCCGGGTCCGGATCGCGTTCCGCCTCTTTCAGCACATCCGTGACGAGATCTTCCAGCACGGACCGGAACGCCGTGTAGCTTTCCAGATGAATTTGCGCGAAGACGGGGTCGACGCGGACACGGCTGATGAAGGCCGCCCAGAGGGACAGCCGTTTCGCGTCAGCGACGGGCGTGCTCAGATTTGCCACGATGAACGCACGCAACCGGCCCCGCGCGGTCGGATGGACACCCTCGGCTGCATCCATGACACCGCCGATCAGACCGGCCATCAGGTCGCGATAGGCGGCGTGGAGCATCTGATCCTTGCTGACGAAATAGTGCCGGATCAACCCCTGCGTGACACCCGCGCGCGCAGCGATTTCACGCACGGTCGCGTTTTCCAGGCCGGTCTCTGCGATGCAGTCCAGGGTCGCGGCAATGAGGTCCCTGCGCCGGTCAGCCTCGCTGGCGCGATGAAACGAGCGGCGGCTCATCGCAAGACCCGCCCAAGGCCACACGTCAAATGGAGGACGCACACACTTTCGCACGGTGGTGTAAATGCACTCCAAAACGCGCGCTCGCCACCGCACAACATGAGCAAAACGTCCTTTGTGAATGAAGTCGATATTCGATCTGGATAGCTCTTATTATACGCTTGAATAACAAGCAGGCAAGTGCAAAACTGCGCGTCACATTTGGATCGCAGCGCCTCGGCAAAACAGGCGGAACACAGGTCCCGCCATGAGGAACCAACCCAATTCGCAGTAGAGAGACATGACCTTCCAGCCCCAGAACCGCGACCCCGACCTTGTTGCCATGCGACGCCGGCTTCATGCCATCCCGGAAATCGGCCTGTCGGAATTCAAGACCTCCGACATCGTCGCGGCAGAGCTGGCAAGGCTCGGCTACCAGGTGACACGCGGGCTCGCAAAGACCGGGATCGTTGCGACACTGCGGAATGGAGACGGTGAAAGAAGCATCGGTCTCAGGGCCGATTTCGATGCGCTGCCGATTGAGGAACAGACCGGCGCGGACTACGCCAGCACCCACCCCGGCCACATGCACGCCTGCGGGCATGATGGCCATACGGCGATGCTGCTCGGGGCGGCCGCAATGCTCGCGGAAAGACGGCAGTTCAGCGGCACCGTTCATCTGATCTTTCAGCCGGCCGAAGAAAATTTCGGCGGCGCCAAACTGATGATCGAGGACGGCCTCTTCGACCGGTTCCCCTGCGATGCCGTATTTGGCCTTCACAACGAGCCTTCCCTGCCCTTCGGCAGCTTTGCCTTCAGGGAGGGCGAGATGATGGCCGCTGCCGATGAATGCAGGATCACCATTGTCGGCAAGGGCGGCCATGGCGCCGAGCCGCATCTGGCCGCCGACCCGATCGTCTGCGGCGCGAGCATCATCATGGCGCTCCAGACGATCATTTCACGCAACACGCAGGCATCACAGCCCGCGGTGATCACCGTTGGCACATTCCATGGCGGCAATGCCAGCAACGTCATTCCCGAACGTGCCGAGATGTGCCTGACGGTGCGCGCGCTCGATGCGGATACGCGCGACAACCTGGAAAAACGGGTCAGAACGGTCGCCGAAGGTCAGGCGGCAAGTTACGGCATGCAGGTTGAGATCGACTATGAGCGTTTTTATCCGCCACTGATCAATCCGAAAACCGAAACGGACTACGTGCGCAGTTTCGCAAAAAGCTTCGCCGGCAGCGACAAGGTCCACGACATGCAGCACCCGATCATGGGCAGCGAGGACTTCTCCTACTTTCTGGAAGAGAGGCCCGGCTGCTATTTCCTGCTCGGAACGGCCCGAACCGAAAACGATCCGCCGCTCCATCATCCAAAATACGATTTCAACGATGATGCCCTGCCGATCGGCGCAGCATTCTGGACGGAACTTGTCGAGGATTTCCTCGCGCGCGACTGAGACGCGGTCCACCGGGCTCGCTCTTGCGCCAACCGGCAGCGCTCGGGCCCTGCAAACTTGTCTGATAGGCTGCGACCACTCTTGCTTCGCAGCAACACGCAGAACAGAAGATTTGATTCTTGAATATTATTGAATAATTCATGAATGAATATCAATAAAATTGATAATGTGATTGAAATCACAAAGCAAAAACACAATATTTATTTCCAAGAGTGATCAATATCACAATAAAAGTAAAATTTTATTACTTTGTGACCTCAATCACGCCAAAAATTATTGATAATAATTCTTTAGTGACGCACATCACTACAGATTAACCAAAAATGACCCAAGGTCATCTTGTCACGAAGCGGTGCTCAAAGAGCTGACCTGCAGGTGACGGGGGCTCAGAGTTGTTGCACAGGACACTTCGTCCGGAATTTCCCCCAATTGACGACCTGGCTGCTGCAGCGGCCTGACTGACGAATTCAGCGGCCGCTGGCTGCTGCGAATTTGCATGTGGTTTCAAACGGATGCGGGATCAGGGATCCAGCCTCCCGGACATAAACCGCCGGTCGGCAAGCGACCGCCGGAACGGATACGTGCGGCCTTTTCTCAATACACGCCGCGTGCAGGAAAGAGAGCAGAACAATGAACGTGACTGTTGATACGCAAGAAAATGGCCTGCCCGACTTTGCGCTGCTGGGGGAAAGCCTCGCGCTGATGGCGCATTGCGACCTTTACCGGTCGCGCAGCATCGACCAGTTCGGCGCCCTGATCCTTCCGCCGATGCGCCTGGGTCAGTTCAGGATCTGGCGCCGCGGCGGCGTCGCGGTTGCGCTGGCGACCTGGGCCTACCTGGATGCAGGCACCGAACGCACCGTCCTTGAGGATGACGAGCCTTTGGCTCCGGAAGACTGGGCCTGCGGAGACCGGCCCGTGGTCATGGATCTCGTCGCTCCCTTCGGTGATGGCTTCGCCGCCTCAAGGGATCTGGTCCGGACAATTTTCCCCGGCATCGCCTTCAAGGCCGTGCGCCGTTCGCCGGAAGGCGACGCGCGCCGCATCGTGCAGTTCGCCGGCCTGACCGCCGACGGAGACAAGGTTGCTCCCTCCTCCCGCTTCGCAGCCTGATTTTCAAAAAAGTAATCGTTTTAACAATCGCTTGGACAAGGAATTTGACCCATGGGTAGTTCGAAAAAATCAATCCACCAGACCTATAAGCTTTATGGTATCAGCGTTTACAAGAATGCCGGCAGCGGCAACGACAAGCTCTACGGCTATGCCGCCAAGAGCCATCTGCTCGGCGGTTCGGGCAACGACACCGTCTATGGCTATGGTGCCTGGAACAAGCTGGACGGCGGATCTGGCAACGACCTCATCAAGGCATGGGGTGCATCCAACTACCTCTATGGCGGCTCCGGCCACGACCGGATGTATGGCTACGGCGCCTACAACTCCATGTCCGGCGGCTCCGGCAACGATTCCATGTACGGCTACGGCGCCAAGAACAAGATGTGGGGTGGCTCCGGCGCCGACTACATGAAAGGCACCGGTGCCTACAACTACATGAGCGGTGGTGATCACAACGACCGCATCTACGGCCACGGTGCCCGCAACGAGATGTATGGCGGCAACCACAATGACAAGCTCTATGGCTACGGCGCGTCCAACAAGATGGACGGCGGTGCACATAACGATTCGCTCTACGGCTACGGTGCCCATAACGACATGTATGGCGGCAGCGGCAACGACTACATGGAAGGCTGGGGCGCGGTCAACAACATGCGCGGCGGCAGCGGCAACGACACCATCAAGGGCCGCGGCGCGCTCAACAACATCTACGGTGAAAGCGGCAACGACACGATCGAGGCCATCGGCGGCGTGAACAACGTGCATGGCGGCACCGGCGACGACAATATCAAGGGCATAGGCGGCACCAATGTCCTGAGGGGCAACGAAGGCAACGACACGATCACTGCTGTCGGCGGCGTCAACACGGTCTTCGGCGATTCAGGCGACGACCACATGGTCAGCGCCGGCGGCGTCAATGTCATGTTCGGTGGAACCGGCAACGACAAGATGATCGCAAGCGCCCTTCTGGCGACAAGTCAGAGCGGTGAAGCAGGCGACGACACCATGGTTGCGGTCAGCAACGCGAACCTCCAGTGGGGCGGCGATGGTAACGACACCATGGTCGGCATCGGCAATCTCAACATCCAGTCCGGTGGCAACGGCGACGACCTGCTGCTGGCTGCTGGTCAGACCAACGTCCAGCTTGGCCAGGACGGCAAGGACAAGATGTTCGCCGTCGGCAGCCTGAACGTTCAGGTGGGCGGCGATGATGAGGATCTCGCCGTCGCTGTCGGCAGCACCAATGTCCAGTATGGCGGCAACGATGCCGACATTCTCGTTGCCGGCGGCGGCGCCAACATTCAGATCGGCGGCACCGGCAACGATTGGCTGATCGGTGCCGGCAAGGGCAACGTCCAGTTCGGCGCGGAACTCTGGTCAACCATCCCGGACGGCGTCGATCTCGCCGGCTTCGATCTCGATGCGGCCAAGGACAAGCTCGCCGACTACGCGAATTCGAAAGGCACCGACGGCACAAACGTCATGCTGGCGGGCGGCGAACTGAACATTCAGCTCGGCGGCTCGGAGACCGACATCGCGATCGGTGCCGGCAAGGGCAACGTCCAGGCCGGCGGCGGCGGCACCGACGTACTTCTCGGCGGCGGCAAAGGCAACCTGCAGTCCGGCGGTGACGGCACCGACCTGATGATCGGCCTTGGCCGGGTCAACGTCCAGGAAGGTGGCGGCGACACCGATGTGATGGTCGCGTTGGAGCGCGGCAAGGATGCCGGTGTCCAGCTGCAGTTCGGCGGCGATGCGACCGACTTCATGATCACCCGTGGCGGCGACGGCGAAGCCGACCCGTTCAAGGCCTTCATCGATCACTTCAAGGACAAGATCACCGAAAAGAGCAACGAAAACAAGGACGGGCAGGAAGACGACAACAAGGACACGGAAACCACCACGACCGAAACCGAGACCACAGGGTCCGACGATACCAAGAAGCAGAGCCTCAAGGACAAGATGCTCGAAAATGCGCCTTCGTTGAACCTGCAGTTCGGCGGTGACGGCGGCGACCTCTTCAACACGGGAGGCGATCTCGGCTTCCAGATGGGCCAGCAAGGCAACGATATCTTCCTCGGTGGCGGCTCCTTCAACTTCTCTTTCGGCGGAACCGGCGACGACCTGATGATGATGACCGGTGAAAAAACCAACTTCGTCTTCGGTCAGGACGGCGGCGACTGGCTGATCGACACCGGCGCGTTCTCCGACCTGTTCTGGTCGGCCGTCTTCCCGCAGTTGCCGGACTTCGGATCGGGCGACAGCTCCGATGCCGCATCGCTGCTGCCCTTCGACCTGTCGGTAACGGACGCGCTGTCGGACATCAACGGCAAGGTCGACGACGTCAAGGACTTCCTGGATGCGGTGAACCCGCTGGACGACATCGTCGAAGCGGTCGGCGAGGTTGTCGACGTGGCCAAGGAAGCCGTTGAAGGCATCCACGACACGATCACCTCGATCCTCGATTATTCCAAGACGCAGTATTTCGGCGGCGACGGCAACGACTTCCTCACCGGCGGCGAGGCTGGCGGCGACGCCGTCGGCGGCAAGGGCGACGACACCTACCTCTTCACCTTTGGTTCCACGGGTGAAATGGATGTCGACGAGGCCGGACTCGACGCGGCCCGCGAACTTGGCGACTTTGTCGGCTTTGCCAGCGACAAGCTGGACGCCATTTCCGGTGGCGGCGGTGGCTCGGATGTTCTGGAACTGCGCAATGCCGGCGAGATGGATGCCAGCGATCTTCGGTTCTTCGTTGAAGGCGGCAAGGACCTGGTGATCGAAGGCGACGGCGGCAGCGTCCGGATCAAGAACATGCACGAGGAAGCCACCAAGGTGGAAACGCTCCGCATCGTCGGCGACAACGGCACCCAGGACATCGATATCGGCGCGGCCTTCGACGACGGGCTGTTCATCTTCACCTGGGCGGACCGCTCCGGCGACACCGGCATCGAGGCGCTGGACGATTTCGAAACCAGCTTCGACGATCCGAATGCCGGCCTGATCGATTTCGACGGTTACTTTGGTGCCCTCAGCGCGGAAAGTTCAACCGAGCAGGCCTTCGCGGCTGCGTTCGATGGCTGGATGGACACCATTGTTGATGCCGGTTCCAGTCTGCCGCTGGTCGGCGGTGCCATCGGCACGGCAGGCGATCTCGCCGAAAGCGTCTTCGCCTTCCAGACCCCTGAAGTTCCGGACGAGTTCAGCTTCCTCTGATCGGCGTCCATGGTTGACGTAGAATGAAAGTCACGCTGCCCGCGCAGCGTGGCTTTTTTCGCGAGCACGCCCAGAGCACGCACTCATGAATGAGGCCACATTCTATAGCAGGCTGTCCGCCATTTTCTGTTCAGCGGCCGTATTCGCCCGGCGGAAGATCAGCGTCACCAGTGTCGACGTGATCACGATGAAGAGGGAATAGAGCGCGGCAACCGCCATGATCGGCTGCTGCTGCTCGCCCGGAAAGGTGAGCACGATGATGGCAATGCCGAGCGGTGCGTTCTGGATCCCGGTTTCCAGCGCCACGGTCCGGGCATTGCGCGGATGCAGCTTGAGCGCCCGCGCGAACAGATAGCCGATGGTGATGCCGAAGACACCAAGCATGATCGCGACGAAATAGGTCGACGGCGCGGTCGTCATCAGGAACTGCCAGTTGCGCGGGATCCAGGAAATCGCGATGAAGGCGATGAAGACCAGCGCCAGCACCGACCCGAAGAACTCCGTCACCGCACCCGCATTCGCATTGACCCGCCTGAGGGTCATGCCGATGGCAACCGGCACAAGCAGGATCACCAGCGTCGCGATAATGTTCTCGCGCGGGATTTCAAGATCGAGCGCCGAGGCATAGACCAGCAGCACCAGCGGGATCAGCACCACGCCGAACACGGTCGAAGTCACTGTCATCAGGACGGAAAGCGCCAGGTTCCCCTTGGAAAAATAGGTGAAGATGTTCGATGTCGTGCCGCCCGGCATGCACGAAACGATCAGGAGGCCGATCGCGATCGGTGCCGGCAGCGCAAGGACAATCGTCATCAGGAAACCGATAAGCGGCATGAAGCCGAATTGCGACACAACCCCGATGCCGAGCCCGTAAGGCCGGCGCAGCGCCAGCAGGAAGTCGCGCGGTGTCAGCGAAGCGCCCATCCCCAGCATGATGACGAAGATCATCGCCGCCAGTAGGGCCTGTTCCAGGGGTCCGACCATGGCTTACTCCGCCTCGCTCGTGCGCATCTCTTCGGCGCGCAGGTCTTTTCGAAGGATCTTGCCGACAATCGACTTCGGCAATTGCTCGCGCATGGCCACCATCTTGGGCACCTTGTAGGCGGTCAGGTGTGTCTTGCAGTAGGTTCGGATATCGCCTTGCGACAGGCTCTTGTCGGTCAGGACGACAAAGGCCTTCACGGCCTCTCCGGTTGCCTCGTCCGGCACGCCGATCACCGCCGCCTCGAAGATCCCCGGATGTGCTGTCAGGCAGTCCTCGACCTCGTTGGGATAGACATTGAAGCCGGAGACCACGACCATGTCCTTCTTGCGGTCGACAATGGTGAAATAGCCGTCAGGGTCCATCACGCCGATGTCGCCGGTCAGGAACCAGCCGTTGCGGAAGACGGCTTCGGTTTCCTCCGGCTTGTTCCAGTAACCCGACATCACCTGCGGCCCTCTGACCGCGATCTCGCCGCGCTCGCCCTGGGCGACGACATTGCCGTCATCATCCTCGCAGCGCATCAGCGTTGACGGCAGCGGGATGCCGATCGCCCCGTCGCGTGCCTTGCCGACCGGATTGAAGGACAGCACAGGCGAGGTTTCCGTCAGCCCGTATCCCTGAACGACGGGTCTTTGGGTCACCTCTTCCCAGCGCTTTGCCACCTCGCTCTGCAGCGCCATGCCCCCGGCGGAGGCAAGCTTCAGAAATTTTGGCGGGCTGTCGCGAAACCAGAGCTCGTTGTTGAGCCCGTTGAAAAGCGTGTTCACGCCGCTCATCCAGGTGATCCTGTAATTCTCGAAGGCCCGTTTCAGGTTGCTCAGGGGCCGCGGATTGGGAATGAGGATATTGCGCCCGCCAATCCAGTAAAACGCCAGCAAATTCAAAGTGAAAGCAAAGATGTGATACATCGGCAGCGCGGTCAGCGCAACCTCCTTGCCCCGCTCGAAAACGGGGATCATCTCCAGCGTCTGCTCCATGTTGAGGATCAGGTTGCGATGGCTGAGCATCGCGCCCTTGGCAACGCCTGTTGTACCGCCGGTATATTGCAGGCAGGCAGTGTCGTCGGGGGAGACCTGCTGATGATAGGCATCGACCTCGATGCGCTTTTGGCCAAGCTGCGCCCGCCCGGCATCAAGCGCGTCCGGAAAACGGATATGCGAGACATCGATCGGCTGGACCGAGCGGTCCCAGTATTTTTGCACCAGGCCGATGATCCCGCGCGGCAGGACGGGAAAGAACTCCGCCACGCGCGTCACGATGATGTTGGGGATCGGCTGGCCGCGTGTCGCCGCCGGGATCTTGTCAGCGAACATGTCGACGATCACCAGTGCCTTGGGTTCGGCATCCTGGAACTGGCGCGCCATTTCCTCCGCCGTATAGAGCGGATTGACATTCACCAGCACACAGCCTGCCTTCAGAATGCCGAAGGCGGCGACCGGAAAAGTCAGCCCGTTGGGCAGTTGCACCGCCACCCGGTCACCCTTCACAAGTCCGGCGACCTCGCGCAGGTAGACGGCGAAGGCATCGGACATTTCGTCCACCTGCTCGAAGGTGAGCGTGCCGTTCATGCCGTTATGCATCACGGTGGTGAAGGCCGGCGCCGGGCCGAACGTGCCGGAGGCCGACCGGATCAGGTCCGGGATCGTCCGGTAGGACGCCTCCTCGATATCCGTCCGCATCTCCGGCCCGTAAAACGCGGTCCATGGCCGCTCGTCTGTCGTCACACGCTCCTCCAGGCCCCCACCTTGTCGCCCACGTTTTGCTTCTGACCAGCTTAACGGCACCCCCACCTTAACGCGACACCCACTTTCACATGTTCACAGGTCCACTGCAGACCCGATGCGGCGGTGCCGGACGAGGTGCCCGGATGCAGCGGGTGGTCTGGAGACCGTAGGTAGGTCGGTGGGGGAGAATGAGTAGGGGGACGGACTGGAAACAGAGT
>NZ_JASHJI010000006.1 GCF_030733265.1 Roseibium sp. MMSF_3412
GCAAAATGGCCTCACCTCGCAGCGTCACCGCGCTTGACCGGGCATAAAGCCCGCTCTGCACACGCTTCCTCGCGAGATCTTGCCAATTCTGCCGCCAAATCGGCTTCATTTATGCATCCGTACCCTAGTCATCGCCTGCCGTCCCTCTCCTGCCGAGACGACCGCAGAGCGCTGCCGATAGCGCGCGGTCATCGGCACGGGGCATGCAAGGTTCCGGGCCGCGATCTGCGGTCTCGATCCGGGCACAGGCGTTTGCCTGGAACACGCCGGTTGCCGACGCCGAGGCGGCGACCGGCATCAGAGAACGCTCCACCAACCGTGTAATGTTGTCCCCGTCGGCCTTGATGGACTCCCCCCCGTGGAGTTCTCAAGCACCTTGCCGGGCATGAAAACGGACGCGGGCCCTTCAGGCGGGACAGCCGACCGGGAGGCGGACGGGATGGTCGTCTCTTTCCAATGCAAAACGGCAAAGAAAGAAGTTTCATACCCAGGCTTGGCGGAAAACGAGGGCAATTTGTCTGTTTTGTCGACGAATGCACCTGTTAGTCTGTCAGCATTGCATTTTACGCCTTACGGCGGACCTGGATTGGCCGGACATAGCCTCGCGACAATTGCATTGAGGAGGTTGCTCAATTGGACAGTACCATTTTCATGGTTCTTATCGATGGAACCGGTCCTTACGATGATCAACAATACGCTCGCGATTTCGAGAACTCGTTCTTGCATCAGATCCACAAGAAGCTGGGCAATTCCAAGTCGGTTTACTTTGAAGGTCCCGGCACGCTCGGCATTACGACACGATCCCGCGCAAACAAAGGCTACGATTCGCTGGTCGCCCGGCGTTCGCAAAATCGCAAGTGCAGGCTCTTTATCGCTGGGTACAGCCGTGGCGGGGCTGCGGCGATGGAACTGGCAAAGATCTGCGCCTATGGGAAAATGGACGAAGATGGACAACAGAGTGTCCACGAAGTCATTCCAATTGAAGCCCTTTTCCTTCTCGATCCGGTTTCGAAAGACGTCTTTTGCCTCGGAGGCGGAGTGCCGAACAACGTTCGGACGAGCTACGTGATGTACCGGGACAAAACAATCTGGGAATACAGCCCTGTGCTGAAAACCGAAGACTTTGCATCTTGGGTCGACAAGACCCTGGCCGTCGGTTTCAACAGCACTGGTCAAAACGATCCGGATAGGTATGCGCGAAAGTTCATGAAGAACGCATCCTATACGCTCGCTGACTCGAACGGGCGCACCGACATGCGCAAGGGCGTAACCATCAGGGGGGCTTCGCACGGCGCGATAGGCGGATTGCCCTGGGTCGAACGCAGGGAAGACGAAGCTGCTGTCAATGCAGCTGGCGGGCTGCTGAACGGCTGGCTAAGTGAGCAGCGAATTGGCATCACGGTGAAGGACAACTCCTACACAGAAGCAAACAAACGCAAGTATCCAGAAGTAACGCCAGAGCTTCTCGAAGCCGATAAGCAAAGACGCCAATCAGAAGTCAATAGCATCAAGAACGACCCGCGGTATCGCGCGACCCAGGTGCGACGCCCTTATTAGTATTCGGCCCCATGAAACGGGTGTGCAAATCAGTTGAAGTCCGAATTCAAGCTCATGAATAGGCGTTCGATGAATTCAGATGAGTATTTACGGCTCGTCGATGAGCATTTGCGACGTTGCGGCCCCTTCTGAACAAAGGCGGGTTGTACTTGCTTAAGGCAGGCCAAAACCAGTTGCTTGTTCGTCGATTGGGCGCTTGCTTGAATAGAAACACACGATTTTTCATTTCAGAATTTCGAAAGGGGCTTCGATGGGGGAGCATTCGCGCAGACCGATGATGAAGGCGGGGCCAAATCGGACCGCCCAAAACAAAGTGTCGACCTACATGAACAATGCGCGGGTGGCGCGTGACCGGCTCAAAAACATGAATGCGGAGATCAACAAGGCTCAAATTGCTCAGGAAGTCGCGATCCAGGCGATTGTGTCAGCTGCGACAATGGGGGTCGCCAACACGGTAATGAGCACTGCGACACTTACCGAGTCCTGGCTGTTGAGGTCACTTTACACGGAAGCTGGCGGAGAAGCTGCCAGGCATTTCGCTGGCTTTGTCGTGCGGGCCTGTTCGGGCATCGCGTTCGGACTGACGAAGGCGATGATTGCCGACGCCCAGGCCGGTCACAAGACGACGGTTGGCGAAGTCGCCTTTCGTGTCTTCGTGATTGCCGGTTTCGCTTTTGTAGGCCGTCCCGGAGATAAAGTGAAAACCACTGTTGCTCGGCTAGCGGGGAAAAATTGGGAACTGCCCAAGGTCGGTTTGAACTTTCAGACCGGCGTTCAGACCTATGGTTTAACTTCAGCAGGCCTTAAGCAAATTCTCAAAGAGCCTGATATGAAGTTTTTATTGGATGCCATCAAAGCAAACAAACTGGCCTACGAGAAAAAAGTTCATATTGTTTGTGATCAAGAGGCGGACAAGTTCATAGACGCCGTGTTGGAGCAAGAGAACGCATTTTATGATGCCGTTCTGAAAGAAGCTTCAAAATACGACGGATACCAAGACTTGCCGTGGCTGGTCCGGCACACGCCGCGAGCAGGTCAAATGGAGGCGGCAGTTCTGGAAAAAACCCATGCCACGATTGACTTGGTCGTCAATGAAGCGATGGCGGAATACTGGCGGAGAGCAAGGGTTAGTCTGAACATACTTGAAGTCAGTGAGGCTGAAGCACTCGACTTGGCGAAGGGGGTTTGATTGCCCGGAGGCCGGGCTGGGCTTCAGATCCGTAAAACGGGTATGCAGTCTGTTCCAAGCTCTCGATCAGGAGTTTGACGATCTCAGGTTGGTTTTCTGGTTCGGCGTTGGGTGGTTATCAAAGTTGCACCCCGGTTGTCGACAGCATACGAGCATAGACGGGCTCAAAGCCCATGAAAATGCAATTGACACCAACGAAGACCGCACCGCGAATGGAGCTAACTTGTGAAGGAGGTCAATTTGGGGAGCAAGTCATGCACTGCACACGAAAATGAGAACTCTCGAATTTGTAAACAACAATACCAGACCCATAATCTGCTCTCATTATTTTAGGTTTTACTCCATACGCATTTTTCTACTTACGCCTGTGAACTAACTGACAAACGAGAAGGTAAAGATTCCATAACGCAACCAAACCACCAACAACCAATACCAATCCACTTATAGGAGACTTTAATTCTCCCGGCATATATTCGAGAGTAGCGAATCCTAATACTATAGAAACAAATGCAGAAAGAAAAGCATTAAACAAATAATACATAGCTACTGTCCAGTTTATTTACTTTTTCATATATTTTTTACTTACTATAAAATACAGAAAAATTCTCCATTGCTTTTGCTTGATACAACAGAACGCCGTGGAAGGCGCAAGTCAGTCAAATCCGAAGGACATGAAAAGGCTTCACCCCGTGGCGTCAGCGTGCTTGA
Source organism: Roseibium sp. MMSF_3412 (assembly GCF_030733265.1). Lineage (GTDB taxonomy): Bacteria > Pseudomonadota > Alphaproteobacteria > Rhizobiales > Stappiaceae > Roseibium. The sequence continues at coordinate 3,455 of NZ_JASHJI010000006.1, forward strand.
CGGGGCACGGAGTCCGCTTCGCACACGCATTCTGACGGGTTTCCCCGTTTCGCATGTCATTTGAGCCTCATTATGGGGCATCACCTGTTTAAAACATCAGGTTTGCTGCTTTTCTTCCCACAAGTTTGAGGTATCCATTCTTCCAATTTGATTGACGATGTCGGAGACCGACAAAACCAACTCGAACCCGGAGCCAAATTCAAACCTAACTCCAACACGATCAATTTCTTGAAAATCTATGTTTGTAAAATATTGGTTCAAATCGTTGAAAAGGCAATCGAACCTCTTCCCGTGCCGATAGGCGCTGAGGCCCGCATCTGAATAAAAAACAGCGCTGTCACCAACGACTTTGAATGCCTCATCTTCGCAATCATGCAAAAAAATCGCGCCATCATCAAAAACCACAAATGCGACGCCCCTTTCGAGTTGGTGGACAACCCAACCCGAAGGAAGTTTTTGTGTCTTGGCATTTTCTGTCAGGCCGCCAAACAAAAATTCGCGCTCATTCAGTTTCAACAAGATGTGAGGCTCCTGGTTTCGGAAGCAATCAGGAACGCGAGTTATTGTTGACCGAGCCTTTGGGGTCATGGGTCCAGACTTTTCAACATCAGAAGTCATCTTACGTAACTATCCCAAGGGGACAAAAGTGGACCTAGCAGTTGCCGCGCGGCACACCCACTACAATCATTCCTATCATTGAAGAACCTATGTGTGACTGTTGCCTGGCCTGTCCAAGGACTCTGAGCTATGCCAACTTCATAGGCTCCCTTCCTATTTGTACCGGGTCTGGTAGTGCTTGCTCGTGTGCCCGCGAGGCAAAACATCTGATCGATCCCATACCGACGGTCCCATCCCGTTCCACAAGGAACGCCCATTGTACATATTTCCAGCTCATACTCCCTAGGAACCGAGTGAGGCGGATCCTGCCATTCATTGCTGACATCATGATCAGCACCAGGGTATGGACCAAGTCCTTCGAACGGCATGTCAGGCCCGTAAGTTTGCTCACCTCTCGGGTCGTAACGGCGGTGCCAGTTGTCGTGAAGACCGCTTTCAAGCTGGTACCGCTGCCCCGGACAGCGGCTGTCCGTATCGGGCCCGCCCATGGTCTGTTGCAGCGTGCCAAAGGCTAAGGTTTTGATCCGCCTAGGTACCCCTGCTTAGTCTATCAAAGCGATAACAAACCTTTTTCCGTTTCTTTCTTCAATGGAGACCTTCTCTCCAGGCCTAAACTCCCAACTTTCACCGTTCGAAGCGCAAAAGTACTTATCGGATAGAACGAGCGCTGTACCGTTGTGCAAAAGTTGAACACAACAAGGTCGCCACACATCGATGCCTTCGTCCAGTAGTCTCATGTATGCCTGCACTTTTTTAGTCATAAAGGTATCCTGTACCGCCGACATGAAAGATTTCACCCGTGGCATTGTCCTTAATCACTGAATTGCCTGTGGTGGGGTGCACATATCTCGTAGCCGGACCGTTTTTGCCAGTCGCTGGTATGCCTTCCGTAATCAGCGCTTCCCTTACCATTTTCTCAGTCCAGCCGCGCTTCTTCATCTGTGTTGCGACTTTCGAAGAGTATGATAGGTCACCGCTATACTGCGGTAGATTGCTATCAGTGTCGTTGCCACCCATATTATCGCTTGGCAACACCGGAGGCCCAGGAGGAGTAGGTGGCTTGCCATCGCCATCATTTTCGTTTCCGTCATTTTTGTTTAAGGGTGGTCCACCGTTGTGGCCGATGCCTGGTTTGTTATCGTTGGTATTGGGCAAACCTGGCGGGATCAAACAGAGATCGGGGTTCCGATCCAACCAATGTTTGTAGATGAGGAGGCCGGCAATAATGGCGCCGCCATAAGCCAGGGCACTTCCGACGCCCTGCGCGAACTCTCCCTTCGGATCGAGCAACTGCGTCGGATTGTTCCGTGCATAGGCGTACCGGCTGGGGCCGTCGATGAGGCCGAGGGGGTCGGGCTGGGTGTAGCGGCCCAGCGTCGGGTCGTAGTGGCGGTGCCAGTTGTAGTGAAGACCGCTTTCAAGCTGATACCACTGGCCGGGGAAGCGATTGTCCGTATCGATCACCCCCATGGTCTGCTGCAGCGTGCCGAACGGCGTATAGGCGGCGAACCAGTGTATGTAAGCATGAGAGACCGGAGGGCGGATCGCCGCCGTCATCATCACCGGCCGTTCCAGGTGATCCCCGTGGACCAGATAGGCTGCCGGCGACGCCGTATCGACGCCGGCAACCACGGCCAGCGGCGTTGCGGCACCAGTTGCCTGCGGTGCGCTCTTCGTGCCCCGGTGCTCGATCCAGACATATTCGCGCACCGTGTTGCCGTTTCCGTCGGTCTCGGCAATCAGATTGCCATTCAGATCATGAATGTAGTGCGCCGTGCCCGAAGGCGTGATGTTCTGTTTCGTCCGGCTGACCAGTTGGCCAAGGGCGTTGTAGGTGTAGGTGCCCGTCGTAACCCCACCGAGCGTCACGCTTTGCAGCCGGCCCGCGTGGTTGTAGCTGTAGCCGGTGGTGCCCGCGCTGCCGGCATCCGTCAGCATGTTGCCGGCCCCGTCATAGGTGAAGGAGCGCGCTGTCATGCCGTTGACATTGACCGTCTGCAGCCGGTTGGAGTTCAGCTCCCGGAACAGCTCCTCGGTGGTGGTGCTGCCATCGCTGACAAGAGTGCGCGACGTCCGGTTGCCCACGCCGTCGTACCCGTATTGGCGGCTGCCATGGACCCCGTCCGCGCTTTGCAGCCGATTGAGGGCGTCGTAGGTGTAGGTTTCGCTGTACCGGTTGCTCAGGTTGTCATCGATCCGGGTGAGGTTCAGCGTGTCTTCGTAGGAATAGACGCGATCGAACAGGTTGTAGCCGTCGATCGGCTCCAACAGTTCCATGGCGCTGAGATCGTAGTTGGTGGTGAAGGACTTGTTGAGCGTCAGGCCGTTGCCGTAGACAATGCGGCTGATCTCACCAAAGGGGTTCCAGGCAACAGATGCGGCAAGCACCAGTTCCTCGCTCGTTGTCGAGGCCCGGGTTGCAACAGCCGAGACAAGACCTTCCATTTCCCGTTCATACGCGACGACACGGCCCGAAGGATAAGTGAGCGTGAGAATGTTGCCGTGTGTGTCATACGTATAGGCGACCGTGTGGCTATGGCCGGCGATGGTGCGGGTTTCAGAGATGACACGGCCGAGCAGATCGTACACATAACCGGTCGCACCGCCCTCGTCCGTCCACCCGGTCAGACGGCCGACGCCTTTGTTGTCAAACGCCGTGCTGTCATAAGTCAGCGTGACGTTCTCGTCCGGCGAGCCGGGATAGGAGACGGCCGTCAGACGGCCTGCGACATCATAGGAATAGGTTTTGACGACACCGCGGCCATCTGTCCTTCGGGTGATGAGGCCACGATTGTCCCGGTGATAGACGACGGCACCGGCGTCCGGGCTGTTTTCCTCGATGACTTCACCAAAACCGTTGTGCAGGAAGGTGGTCACGACACCGTTCTGGTCATCATAGAGTGCGAGATTGTCGTCTCCGTCGTAGGCCCTTTGGATGCCACCGTTATCGGGATCGGTTTCCGCAATCAGCCGTCCGAGCGAGTCGTAGGCATATCTCCAGGACCTGTCACGCGGATCGGTGATCGACGTGGTTTCACCGAGCCTGTTGTAGGCGTGGCGCCAGATGCGCGGACCCGCGCCGACCGATGTCAGCAAACGGCCGAGTTCGTCGTAGGTCCGGTTCTCGGCAAATACAATCCGGCTGTCAGCCGCCTTGATCGTGCGGCCGGTGATGTTGCCCATCAGGTCGTGAGCGAACTCGATCCGCTCACCCAGACCATTTTCAACCGATGTCAAGCGCCTGGCCTCATCGTAGGTGTATCTGAGGAGACTGCCGTCGAAGCGCGTGATCTGCGTTACCTGTCCGATCGCGTCGTAGGCGATCTCTGTCCGGGCCGCGAGACCGAACGGGTCCAGCGTGACGTCCGAAAGACGCCCGAGCCGGTCATAGGCCAGATCGGTCCTGAGGCCGTTTGCATCCTCGATCGAGGTCGGTTGGCCGCGCCCGTTGACAGAGAGAACCTTGGTCTGGTGCCCCAGCTCGTCTGTGACAGAACTCAAGTCGAAGTTGCCGTCATAGGCGAAAGTCACCGTATCGCTCGTGCCGTCCAGCGGACCGTCAACGGAGGCCAGCCGTCCTTCAGGTGTATAGCTGTAGCTCCAGCTGCGGCTCTCCCCACTGGTCGCATAAGGTTGCGTGTGACTGGTGGTGTCCGTCCGCGTGGTCTCCGTCAGAAGACCGTAGGCATCGTAGGTGTAGTCCGTCTGCAGGTTGGGTGTCCTGATCTGCAGGGCACCGTTGTGGCCGGCCGCCCAGGCGATTTCAGTGACATGTTCATCCGCCGTGCCGAAAGCGCGGGTGATTTTCGTCGGGCGGCCCCGGTCATCGCGCTCATACTTCGTGATGCGCCCCTCTTCATCCGTCGTCTCGACAAATGTACTCGGCGCTGCGGCATCGTAACCAAAAAGGCGTTCGGACGCGGCACAGTTTGCGCTGGCTTCCCCCTCGATCTCCTCGATCCTGAAGATGCCGACGTCCCTGAAGTTGTAAGAGGCTGTCTTGCCAAGCGCATTGGTGACGGTGGTTCTGTAGAGATCATTGCCCGTCTCGGCATAGGAAAAGGTTGTGCGCTCAGCGCTGCCAGCGTGCTCGGAAACCGTCACGCGCCCGTTTTCATCATACGTGAAGGTTGCGTAGCGGACACTGTCATGACCGGTAATGCCGGTGAGAGCGTGCCGCAGGCGCGTGTCTTCGTAGTGATAGGTCGTGCTGTCGAGCACCATGTCGTCAGCCGCCTTGCGTTCCACTTTCAGCAGCTTGTCGGCGACATCCCGGTAGGGGTCATCGGGATTGAACTGACCGTAACTGTAGTGCAGCGATGTTCCGTCGGGCAGGTCGATGCGTTCAATCGCCTTTGGCGTTGAATAGCTCTGGCCGGGTACTGTGACCTCTTTCCAGGTAAAGCGGAGTTCCCTGCCAAAGGAATCGGTAACCGAACTCAGGATGCGCGCACTTTCGGTCTGATAGGAAAAAGTCTGCGTATATCCGCTCGGCTTGCGGATCTGGGTGACACGCCCTTCGGTGTAGGTGGAAGAACCGCTCAGTTTGAAAAGTTCGAATGTGACCCGGGTGTTGTCAGGCATGGTCAGATGAAAGGTGCCTCCGTCGAACCTGACCGGGTGATTCACCGGTTCGTCAAGTTCGACCGTATAGAGTTCCGAATGCGTGCCGCGCGATGTCACGGTGCCGATGCTTGAATTCAGCTGATAGAAATAGGTCGAACCGTTCGGGTCCGTGATCTGAAACCACGGGAAAAACCTGAAACCCTGGCGCAGCTGAAGCTGCCAGCCGAAGCTGGACCGCCAGCCGATGCCAAGTGTCTCATAAACAATTGAAACACCTGTCCGGTCCAGACCGTAGTCGCTACGGTAATGACGTCCGACCTGAAGCAGACCGTCCGCAGTGGAAAAATCCGTGGCCGTTTCAACCTTCGTTCCGGTCGAAACGAGTACGGGATTGGCTTCCTGAAGCACCGGTTTATCCGGCGTGCAGGTCCGCGGCTCCTCGGCATATTCCATGCACACGCCAGGCTCAACGATCGTGTAGCCGGTGGCGTAGTCATTTTCTTCCGTATCATAGCAGCGCGGCAGGATGGTCGTTGGAATGATCGTGCCCGCTCCCGGACAGCCTTCCTGCGCCGTGCACCAATCGCATTGCCAGTATTCACCTACACGGAAGACGATGACCTCCCCCGCACCCGGTGCGAAGCTTTGTTTCTGGAGCTCGCAAGTCGCCTGAGGCGAAAACGCCAAGCCAGGGTCTCCCGGAAAAGTGCCCGTTATGTAGGCTATGGTAACTTCCGCAATTGCCGATGACGGCATGTGCAAAACAACCAGGATTGATAACGCCCGAACCAGTCCCAGAAAAAAACGCATCCCCTGCCCCTATTTCGCAAGGGACCAGCCCCGCGCATGACGCGACTGATCCCAATAGATCCCCGTTCGCGCACTTCCCCAAAAAGGCGCGTTTGCCTGCGAAACCAGTCGCAGGCATGTCTCAGCGTTGGAATGGAAACCCCCTCTGATACACCTAAAGGTGCATTACAGGATTTCAGCAACCCATGCAGGATAATTGCTAAAAATTACGAGTGATATGCAAATTGCGCAACTTATAGGATGTACGCCGAGAAACTCAGCTTCACCTCAAAACCCGGAACAACTGGTGACGCAGACCACGCTCGGGCGTGTCGCCCAGGACGCTTAGGCCACCGAGTTGCTCCCGGAATTCCTGCGTGACATCGTTCGCCTCCCTGAAATCACGGACGACATGCGGTGTGATCAGGATCAGGAGTTCCGTTCGCTGTTCCGTGTCTTGCTTGTTCTTGAACAAATTGCCGACAATCGGGACATCGCCGAGGACGGGCACGTGAGATCTGACCAGTTCATCCTTCTTCTGTATCAGCCCGCCAAGCGCCAGACTGTCGCCGTCGTTTACGACAACCGTTGTCGTCACCTTGCGCTGCCGGATCGTGGGGGAATCGATGCCGGAGGTCGTTGTTGCGACCACGTCGCTGACCTCCTGGGTGATATCGAGGATCACACGGCCGCTGTCGTTGACACGCGGCGTCACGGTCAGAATGATCCCTGTGTCCTTGAGTTCGATAGAATTGACCACCGTTCCGGTGGCGGTGGTGTCAACCGCGGATTCCGTTGCGATCGGAACCTGATCGCCGATCTGCAAGACGGCCTGGCGATTGTCGAGAACCATGAGATTCGGAGACGAGATAATGTTGACATCCGTAATGCTCGACAGTGCGTTCAACGCAATCTGAGTCTCGCCGGCGGAAAACAGGAGCGAGAAACCCGGGTTGGTCGCCCCGACCGCTCCGGTCGCCACGTCGGACAGTTTGAAGGAGAAGTTGCCGGATTCGAAGAACCAGCGAAGTCCGAACTTCAACTCGTCCGTCAAAGTGACCTCGGCGATCGTGGCTTCCAGCAGGACCTGGTTCGGAAGAGAATCCAGCTGCCGGATCATCGGCAGAATGGTTTCGTATTCCGCCTGGGTCGCATAAAGCAGGACCGCGTTGTTCGAGGTATCGGCAATCACGCGTATTCCGTCCGTGCTGAAAGCAGTCTGGGAGCCGGATACGGCCGGTTGGCTGCGCGCCCGTTCGGTAGAAGCGGCTTCGAAACTGGATTCAAACCTGTTCGTTGCCGTCGCCGGCGAGGTTACGGTTGCAGTTGTCGGGGTGGCGCTGCCGTCTCCGTCCTCTTCCTCTTCGCCGCCGGTTAGAACCGCCTGGAGAATCTCCGCAAGATCCTCAGCTTCCCGGTTCTGCACGGAATAGACAAACAGCCTCGGGCTAGCGCCGGCGGCTGCCCTGTCAAAGCGCTCAACCCAAAGCCTTGCATCCTCAAGGTAGTGGGGCCGGGTCGAAATCACCAGGATCGATGCCAGCCGGTTGTTGGGAACGAACTTGACAACGCCCGCAAGCGCGCCGCCTTCCTGCGTTGAAAAGACGGCCTGCAGTTCTTTTGCGATGGTTTCGGCGTCCGCATTCTTGACTGGGATCAGTGCAAATGACTGCCCTCTCATGACATCGACATCGAACAGGTTGATTGCGTCCAGTGCCGCGCCAATCTCGCGCGGATTGCCTGTAATGAAAATGAGATTCTGCCTTTTGTTGACGTGAAGAATTTTGTCCTCGCCAACAAGTGGCTTGAGCAATTCGGCGATCTCCGCCGCCGCGACGAAATCCAATGGCACGATTTTGATGGAACGACCGATTTCAGAACCGCGCGCACCCCATCTTGTCTGCAATTTCGGGGAAACGCCCTCCAGCTTTCCAAGCGGTTCGATATAGACCACCTCGCCGCGCTCAACCAGGCCAGCATCATTGAAAGCCAGGATGGTGTTGAAAGCTTCCAGGAGCGCGCCCACAGCGATTGAATTTGTCGTCTGAAGCGTAACGGTGCCTGACACATCCGGCGAGATGACAAAAGTCCGCCCGAGAATCTCGCCAATGATCGCCTGCGACGCCGCCTCGACGGACGCATCCCTGAGATTGAGGTCAACCCGATCATCCGTAGCGTATCTGTAGGACTTTCCCGAGCCTTGCGAAAGCCGTTGCCCCTGTACCAGCGTTTCCGTTTGTGTCCGGGCAGATCCCGCATCAGGTACGGTGCCATTGACGAGGAAGGATTTGTTGAAACCGCTTGGAGACCCCGCACCGAACCGGTCATTGGATCCCAGATCGTATTCGCCAGCCTGATGGGAGTTCGCGCAAGCTGCGATGAAGAGACATGCAAGTGAGGCTTTGAGGAAACCGGATGTACGCGCTGATGCCAAAAGATTTGGCACCAGGAAACTCAATTCCTGGAGCAATAAAACACCAAACCGCTCGTCATCACATCCTGCATAGTGCTTTAATGAATATTGCCGGAAATATCAATGCTTGCCCGTCTGTTCGCTTCCGCCAATCAATGACTTAGCTTTTGCGCGACCGATGGGAAAGCCCGTCAACGCGTGCACCAGGTTTCCGGCAGGTCTTCTGTCGCGATGGTCTCGGCCGCCGGAAGGAACGTTGACCTTTGCCGATAGGTTCTGATCTCGTACACTTTCGTGAATTCGCCCGCACCCGTAGTCTCCAAGATGAGCAATGCTTCGCTCAGAACCTGCGTGCGGTCCCGAAGGTCGGTTACAACGCTGATCCTGAAAGTCCGGTTTGATGGACTTGCGCCGAAATAAGAAACGCTGCCGATACCGTTACCGTCCAAGACCGATATCAGAAAAGGCGGCGTCACATCTCGCGCAAGCCTGAAGCTGCTGCCATGAACCGTGCTGTAAGAGGCCGCATTCCCGGCGTCCTCTTCGCCAAAGCCGGATGCAAGGAACACATCCCGAGCGGTCAGAAACGCACCCGAACCTGCATTTTGGCGAATGTCAGCAAGCCTTGAGTTCGAAACACTTGCCTTCGTTGCCCCGCGAACAAGCGTGGAAAGCAATTGGTCCGACGCAAAGCGAAGATCTACGAGGCCGGCAACGTCCGTGATGCTCAATACGCTCACAAAGTCCCGGGACAGGCCGCATGTCATGGGCGTCCCATCGAACCTGATCCTGGTTTCGTCCAGCATCGACAACGTTATGTTGCCGAGGATAACCGCCTTGCCAAGCTCCATCGCGGACGCGGCCGCAAAATCCGCCTGGGCATTACCCCTATTGGCACTCGCCCGCTTGATTTTACCAGAGACCAGGGCATTCATACCAACTATGAGTGAAGACAAAAATAAAATTATTCCCAAAGTTGCTATTAATGTATATCCTGATCTTTGCATCTATCTTACCAAATCTGCATGTCAAATTATACTTATTTCATTCTCGCGATCTCTGTAATACAGTTTTTATATACGCTCTCTTTTTTCGATTTAGATTTTTCCGCATTTTCAATTCTCCTTTTTATTTCTCTTTCTTATGCGTCCTACTATGATCTTGAGCACTTGGAGATACCCGATCTCGTCAGCATCGGCCTCTTCCCGGTCGGTGCATTCTGGGTACTGAGTGTTTCGCCCGAAATCCTCGTTCACAGGCTCATGGAGGGGATAGCTGCACTCCTTTTCTTCTTTATTTTCTCTAGAATTTTTCGTGGTTTATGGAAGAAGGAAGGGCTCGGATTTGGCGACATAAAGCTGATTGCATCCGCAACCGTCTGGATCGGCCTCGCCCATGTTCCCGTAATGATTTTCGTCGCCTCGTGCTCCGCACTCATTGCAAATTTTTACAATCCTGCTAGAAAAGGTGCAAAAAATCCAGACACACGCATACCTTTTGCTCCTCATCTGTCTGCGGCGATCTGGTTTGTCTGGTTCCTGGCAGCTCTGAATGTGCATGGCCTGGAAGTCGAGAGGTTTTGGTGATGGCGCAAAAAACTGTTTTCACTCGCACTTCTGCGCCTGGGCCCAGGTCCGGGTACAGCCTCATAGAAATGCTCGTTGCACTGGCGATCCTGGCTCTGATCGCCGGCATAGCAGGACCAAAAGCCATCTCGTTTCTGAGCCGTTCGAAAATGAAAACCGCAGAACTCCAGATCCAGGAACTCGGAACAGCGCTTGAACTTTACTATCTCGATATCGGCAGATATCCCTCAGAGGTGGATGGTCTCAAGGCGCTTGTGTCCGCTCCTTCTTCCGAAAACCTCTGGAACGGTCCCTACCTTGAAAACACGTCGTCGCTTATCGACCCGTGGGACCGGCCCTATCTGTACCGCTCCCCCGGACTGGAGAGTGAATTTGACATTTATTCGCTTGGCCGCGACGGCGCTAAAGGCGGCTCTGGCGAAGATAGGGATGTTGAAAGGCTTTAGTTCATCCTCGCGCAACCGGGAGCAAGATGCCCTGCGTTCTGCCAAGTTCACACACCCGATCTGCCAGGATCGGCCTATGTCATACCCTCATAAATCAGGCCGCAAGGTAGGGAAGAATTTGTTCGCAGACGCGGCGCGAAGCTGCAGGAAATCGGCCGGTTTTCAATGCTTCGCAACTAAGTATCCGGGCAAATTCACCCTATCCTGAAGGGACGCAGAAAAGGCTCCGATCTGCTGTGTCAAAACGCTCAGCCAGGCAGGAAGCCCGCTTCTCGCGCTTTTCCTGGCATCTCATCGCCGTTAGCTGCGCCATTGCGCGCCAGTTTATGAGGGTGTGACCTAGGGTACGGACCCATAAATGAAGTCAATTTGGTTTGGATTTTTTGACCAACTGCGAGAAGCGAAAGCGCAGGAATTGTGGTTCATTTTCAAGCCTTTCGCGACGAGGCAGATGGTCAAGAAATCCAAATCCAGAGGACGGCAAAATGGCCTCACCTCGCAGCGTCACCGCGCTTGACCGGGCATAAAGCCCGCTCTGCACACGCTTCCTCCCGAGATTTTGCCATTTCTGCCGCCAAATCGGCTTCATTTATGGGTCTGTACCCTAGGGCAGAAAGACGACAAGCTCATCAGGCCCGAGCTTACCCGTATCTGGAAACGTGAACTTGACCAGTCTCGGTACCGGATCGCTTGCGTCCCACGTTTCGAACCAGCTGCCTGCCGTGTCTGTCTGCTTGCGTCCGAAATAGGACAGGACTGCGCCGTCGAGATGCCTCAGGTGAACTGTGTGCCCTTCCCCGTTTCTTGTCGACTGAACCGTTATCCCGTCGGCAGTGAGCTGGACCACGACCGGGCCCGATGTGTTAATTCCCGAGCCCGTTGGCAGCAGTCCGCTGAAGGTCAATTGGGCGCGTGTTCCTGAAACCCCGCCACCGGCAGCGCCGGCCAGCGAAATCCGGCGCATGATGGTCCGGCGGAGACTGGTCCTTTCAGCGTCGGAAAGCGTTGTTTCCGGAACACTCGAAGCCACGCCCCAGATTTGTTTTCCAGCTGAAAGCGCTGAAACGGCTGCCATTGATATCATCGACATGATCAGGAGCGAGACCAGCAATTCCGCCAGGCTGAAGCCGGATCGCGCGCTGAGTGCCGCCATCACGCGCCATCTCCGGAGATGATCTTGCGGAATGTGAGGGAGGAACCGGTGTCAGGTTCAAGAACATTTATTGACGCCAGGTACAGCCTCGTAGCTTCGATCGGCACGGCGCCCGCCCTGACCGGAAGTTTTGCAAGTTGCACTTCGAGCAGATATCTGCCCTTCAGATTCTTCCGGTAGTCCCGTGCGTCGATCTCCCCTGCTTCAATCAGAGCGAACTCGGAACGAATGACCTGCACCACCGCATTGGACCAGCTGGATGCATCCTGCCCCTTGACGCCCGTCAGAAAAGACTTGTGAACCACGATAATGAACAGGCTGAACACCGTGAACGCGACCAGTGTTTCCACCAGTGTGAAACCGGCCCTGCTCTGACTAGTAAATCGCATCGTTCAAACTCATGATCGTGTCGACAATGACGAGAACAAACGTGCCGACGAATCCGCCCACCAGCAGCGTCAGCACCGGGGGCAGGAGCTTTACGGCGGTTTCGACCTGCTTTTCCAGGATGGCTCGCTGTACATCTGCAATCTGGCCAAGCGCTGCCGGCAAGGCCCTGGTTTCGCCACCTGCCCTTGCAAGCGCATTGAATGTCTTTGGAAACCGGTCATAGCCCGCGAACGCCTGGTCCAGCGATTGACCTTCCTTCAAGGCCGGTGCGGCCGACCGGATCGCGTTGGAGAAATAGACTGTCCTGGCAACCTTTTCAGCGATTGTCAGTGCTCTGACCAGATCCACATGGTTGGCAAGCATCAGACCGAGACTGGAGCTGAAGCGGACAGTCTCCGAGCCGGCAAGCATTTTTCCTATGAAAGGAAGCCGAAACCAGAGTCCTTCCAGAAATCCGCGCGTGGCGTCATTTCGAAGAATCAACGCCAGAAGCGCCGCGACCGTTCCGAGTGAAGCCAGAACCCACAAAGCATTGTTGCCCAGATAAGTCGCTGTGCCGTTCATGAACGCAATAACTCCGGGGACCCCGCCATCGCTCTGCTCCAGCAGGGGCATGAGCGCCGGGACCATGTAAAGTGCGATGAAGGCGAGCATGCCGAGACTGGCTGCAATCAGCACCAGCGGGTAGGCAAGTGCACCCTTTATCTTGCGTTTCAGTTCCTCGTCCCTCTCGAGCTGGTCGGCAACACGCTCCAGAACCGTGCCAAGTGTTGCCGTGGTTTCTCCCGCCGAAATCATGCTGATGATGTAAGGCGAAGCGAAGCCGTCCGCCTCGGCCATCGCGGCCGAAATGCTGCGCCCTTCGGCCACCTTTCGACTCATTGCATGCAGAAGTTTCCGGCCGCTTCTGGAAGGTTCGGCGTCCGCCGTCAGTTCCAGCGCATCCGGCACCGGCACCTTTCGCGAGACCAGAATCGCAAGCATCCGCATCGTGCGGACAATCAGCATCGGGTCGTGGAAAAACGGTTTCCTGCCCGACGCGGATGTTTCTGCCGAAGAGGATTTGGCCTGCTTCTCCTGAAGATCAATCGGAGTCAGTCCCATGCCCTGCAGTGCCGAGAAAGCGGTCTCCCTTGAAAGCGCTTCCACTTCACCTGATCGGCGCTTGCCATCGTTGCTGTATGCTGCATACCTGTAATGCTTCACGCCAGCCCCTTGGTGTTAAGACGGTTCCACATTGCCAAGAATCTCTTCAACGGACGTGATCCCGTCCGCAATCAGCTGCAATCCATGCTCGAACTGGGTTTGAAACCCTTCCGCACGCGTTGCTTCACGAATTTCATGCCAGCTCTTGCCGTCGGAAATCTGCTGCCGGATGTCCCGCGAGAGCACCAGCAGCTCACTCACCAGCGTGCGCCCCTTGTAGCCGGTTCCGTTGCACTCCCGGCATCCCGCTGCAAGCTTGTGCGGGATCGCCCCCCAGTGCGCCAACTCGCCGTCACGGCCATGAGGAACAAAGGGCGCATCACTGTCTCTGCAGCATACCGGGCAGAGCCTTCGAACCAACCGCTGAGACATGATCGCGTTGATGTGTGCGCCGAGCAGGTATCTCGGCACCCCCATATCCGCCAGACGGTTGACCGAGGAAATGGCCCCGTCCGTGTGAAGGGTTGAAAACACCTGGTGGCCGGTCATGGATGCGCGCAGCGCCATCTGCGCCGTTTCCGTGTCACGGATCTCACCGATCATGATGGTGTTCGGGTTGTGGCGCATTGTCGTGCGCAGAACGTTTGCGAAGTCGAGTCCCAGTTCCTGATGCACCTGCACCTGCATGACACCGCTCAGGCGGTATTCGACCGGGTCCTCCACCGAAATGATCTTCTTTTCCTTCCGGTCCAGCTTGCCGAGCGCCGTGTACAATGTCGTGGTCTTGCCGCTGCCCGTCGGTCCGGTCACCAGGAACAGGCCGACCGGACGCCGGATGATTTCGTCCAGCGTCGCCTGCGTTTCGTGATCGAATCCGAGCGCATCCCATGTCAGCGTGGCCGCGTCCTGCACCAGCAGGCGAATGACCACGCTCTCGCCGTCCACCGTCGGCAGCGTTGAAAGACGCAGGTCAATCTTCTGTCCACCGGTTACAACGGAAGACCGGCCATCCTGCGGCAGGCGGTGTTCCGTGATGTCCATGCCACCGATGATCTTGAGGCGCGAGATCACGGCAGTGCGCATCGAGGGATCGAAGAAACGCGCGTCGACCAGCAGTCCGTCGATACGAAAGCGTGCGGACAACCCCTCGCCGCGCGGTTCGAGGTGGATGTCCGATACGCGCCGCTCAAAAGCTTCCGTGAACATCGCGTTCACCTGCTGAACCACAGGTCCCTCGTTGGCAAGCGCCGTCAGTTGAGCGGCATCGGAGGAAAAAAAGGCGCTGGCATCTGCCCGGGCACCTGCAGCCTCTCCTTGAGCGCCGCTTTCAAGGATGGCAGCCAGCAGGCCATCAATCTGCCTCGGCGCGGCACAGACCGGCACAATTTCGGCATTCAACAGATACCGGATGGTCCGGAATGTTCCGTTGTCCAGCGGATTGGCGGTCGCAACCCTGAGCCCGTGCTCTCCCTGGCCGAGCGGCACAGCCCCGGCATTTTTCAGAAATTGCGGGGTCAGGAGATCGACCAGGTCCGCATCTGCGCCCTCATCGCTGTCGAGAATGTCGATGTCGAGCCAAGCCGACCAGAAGTCGAGCAGCTTTTCCTGTGAAAGCAATCCGAGTTCGGTCAGCGCGACGTGAAACGGCGTACCCGTGCGCTCATGCGCGGACCAAGCCCGCTCCAGCGAGTGATCGTCCAGAAGCTCCCGTTCCCGCAATGCGTCATGCATGGAACGGCTGTCCTTCGTGGCGAATAAGGTGCCAGAAACCAAAACCAACTCTCGCGTGCGTTTTTTGATTTTGCTATTGTTAATTCATACAAGTCTGATTGCAATGGGATATGTCGAATTGCTGGACCGTTTGCGATACGCCCCGATCACTCAGGACCTCCTGCCCATCGGCTCCTGGTGGCTGGGTGAGCTGCGGCAACTTTGGAGGGATATCTGCTCCCGGTTTCCGCAAAAATCGAGGAACGATCTCCGTGTGACTTACGTTTCCGGCAGCGAGGGGCAACAGTCGGAAACCATCGACCCAGGCGTTGTCAGCGACAATGCCGCGAGTTGGTCGGCGCTGAAGGTTAGCGCAAAGGACGACAGTCGCCGCACCGATGAAGTCATTGTCTGTTTTCCCGACGATCTGTGCCTTGTCCGAACCGGGATCTATCCTGACGTGGCACCGGCAGAACTCGACAACATCATCAGCCTGGAGATCGGCACGACCACACCCTTCTCTGCGACCAATGCCGCCTGGACCTGGCGGCGGCGAGATGACGGCAAGACGGATGTCGTGATCGTCAAACGTGAAACCCTCGACCTTGTGCGATCGCATGCTGAGGCTGCCGGTCTTGTCTTGAAAGAATTCCGACCGGAAGCAGACGGCCAGGCAGCGCCCCCCTTTGAAGTCTACGAAACGCCGACGACCAGGCGCGAACGGTTTTGGCAAAAGATCAACACCGTGCTGGTGCTGGCCCTCACGACTTTGATCATAACGTTCTATGGCGTCAGCTATGTCCAAAAATCGCAAGTGCTTGCCGAACTGAAAGCCTCGATTGCCGAGAAGACGAATGAAGCCCGCACACTGCGCGCGGCACTGAATGCCAAGCAGAAGGAGGCGGACGCTGCGCGCGCGCTGAACGCGCTCAAGAATGACCGGGCGTCCGTTGTGGAAAGCTGGGCGCGGATTACCCGGCTGCTTCCATCCAATGCCTGGGCATCCGAACTGACGTTGGACAAAAGTGGGGGAACGATCGTTGGTTTTACCGGCAATGCCGCGTCCCTTATCGAACTCCTTGAAAGAGACCAGGCGCTCAGGAACGTAACCTTCAAGACAGCGGTTCGCATAGACCCGCACAGCAAGGCGGAACGCTTCGACATCCGCTTTGCCCATGAATATCCGGCGCAGTTTCCGGCCCCCGGAAAGACAAAACCATGAACTTTCTTTCCTCCCTCTCCCGGCGCGATGCCCGGCTTCTGGCAATCGCCTTCCTGCTGCTCCTGATCTGGGTCTTCCATGCTCTGATCGCTGCCCCCCTGCTGGCCGCTCACGCCACACTCAGTTCCGAGATAGACTCGTCTCGTAGACAACTCGGCCGGCTGGACGCCGTGATTGGCCGCGTCCATCAAGGGCAATCCGCCGGACAAGGTGATCAGTTGCAAAGCACGTGGCAGGGCACCAGTCCGCAAGTGATCGCGGCCAATGCGCAGAAGAAGGTGCAAAGCCTCGCACAATCGGCCGGAATCACCCTCGTCAGCATTTCCCAGACCCGGTCAAGTTATGACCAGACGTTTCGGACTGCGGGGCTTGCGATCGAAGGTCACGGAGAAATCGCGGCGTTCGTGGATCTGTTCACGGCGCTGGAACGCAACCGCCCTCTGCTCTTTGTCGACAAGCTGATCCTGCGCCGCTTCCTCCCGCCGGGCAACACGCAGAAAGGCAGCAGACTGCCACTCTCGGCAAGGTTCGAGATTCACGCTCCGCACCAGATAGAGCCTGCGCAATGACCAGGCTGCCT
The DNA here is from genome assembly GCF_030733265.1 of Roseibium sp. MMSF_3412. Classification (GTDB taxonomy): domain Bacteria; phylum Pseudomonadota; class Alphaproteobacteria; order Rhizobiales; family Stappiaceae; genus Roseibium. The sequence continues at coordinate 20,074 of NZ_JASHJI010000006.1, forward strand.
CCCTTGTCGACACTGTTCCTGACCGGCACGCTTGGCCTCGCGGCTATCGCGGCGGCCTTCCACCTGACATCCCTGGACACCGGCGGCATTCAAGCCACGACATCGCAGGCATCTGCTGCTGCAACACCACCTTCAGCCCCAACGGTCTGGCCGGGGCCACGCCCGGAAACCAGGCGCGATATTCTGATCGCGCCGCTTTTTGCTCAGGACCGCAAATTGCCCCAACCGTTCAGCCCAGGGGTGTCACCGGAGATTGCCGGTCCGGCGCCACTGAAAAAATCCAGGCCCAACGCCGTATCAGCGGCACCGGCACCCACTGCTTCCGCGCCCGTTTCTCCCGCGCCGGAACCGGCAAGAACGCCTGTGAGGCCGCAAAAGCCGCCCCCCGTCCCACCAAACCTGCCTGACTTAAGGCTTGTCGGGACTTTCGTTGCCAATGATCAGGGCATAGCGCGCGCACTGCTCATCGATCTGAGCGGCGGTCCGGATGAAGTCTGGGTGGATGAAGGGGAAAAACTGGCGGACTGGGTGCTGACCATCGTCAGCCCGCATGCGGTTCGGCTGGAAGCAGGTGAAGAAAGCCTGACACTTGAGATATGGGAGGAAGAGGCCGGACAATAGTTTGGCGATATTACAAACGAAGCACGTCCGGATGTGTCTTCTGCCTACAAGCGCGGAAAACAAATACCATGTCGCTCCAACATTCCCATGTTTGGGACAACGTGTTCCTGATCCTAGTCTCGTCTGCTCACGTTTTCTGTTATGTTTTCAATCGTTGGCAGATCTCGTCCGTCAAAAATTGACGAACTGATAAGTGCTTTTGCCTCGATAAGGGAATCTGCAGTTACCCCGCATCCATAGCTGATGCCCATCGGATAGGGGCAGCCTTCGTCAGTGAACTCGAACCAATAGGCTTTCATTTGACTTAAATCCCTGGAAACACCTCAATGCCGACATTCACACGTAGTGCTGCACAGCGCTCCATGTCGCGCCACGAAAGCGTGTTTCCGACCGCCAGTGATCTTCTTCAGGCGCTTGCCGTCCGGGCTGTTCTTTCCCACATCGAACGTAAAGAACTAACAAAAGAGAACACGAGAAACCTCATGACAAAGGGGCAAACGCTTGTTCAGCTTCCGGCGTTCGGAAAGAGGTCCTTGTAGTCGATGAAAAAACGGTAGAGCGTTAAGTTGGCGTTTGAGATACGTTCGAACGCCATGGCTCTTTGATCGCGGTCCGGGACGTGCCAAAGCGCCGCATGAGAACCAAGGTCCAATATCTCCCCAGGCAGTTCCGGTTTCTGATCCGGGTCAAAGTACCGGGACCGTTTGCTTAGCTTGTTTTCATTGTCCCTGCTGAGTTGTGGAAAGTCAGCTGAGTTGAACAGAAGCTTTAACGTGAACAACTGTTCTTCACACACGAAGTTGTAAGGATAGACGTTCCGGAAAAGGCCGTATTTGCACATAAGCTCGGTGGGACGCGCCAGCCTGCTGTACCAGAAGAGCTCTCTTTCATATCTGTCATAATCGGCTTGAGGAATGTCGGGAAATCCATCCTTTGAATACATGGCATTCCCGGAATAGGAGGCCAAAAAGCGCCATGCGATGTTCAAAACGGTAAACCCGGATGTACTGGGAGACGCCTTGTAGATCAGACGTCCCAAACGCTGGAATTGCAGCAACGCAACGTTAGAGTTTGAATCAAAAAGATGGGATCGAAGTCTTATTATGAGATGTTGGTCGGAAAGATGTTCTTTTTCTTTCCATTCAAATGACAGCGACAGTTCACTGTCCGCGCCCTTCTTGCGCTCCAGGCCCTCAACAGGTTTGCTGTCAAATGAATAGCACTCAGCATTTTTGATCTCAGTCTCATCGGTCGCTTTTTCGCCGACAAACTTCTTGATCGCCTCACCGCCAGAAATCTCACGCGTATCGAAAATGCCGATCATCAGTGTCGAGATTTCACGATCCATTTCCGCGAAGACGGCTTCTGTCAACGTAAGCATGACTTCCGGGACAATCGGATTGGAGGTCACAAAATGAAGCAGGACCGGTTCGTTTTTCAGCCACATGGGAATGCCTTTGAATCACATGCGATGCATGAAATTGCTGTGCGCACAGCGGCATTCGGCCTCAAGATGCGAGCCACTTGCTCCACCGGCAGCAGAAAATGAAGATCAATGGCATCTGGAAAACGCGGTGCCATTCAGATCAGACGTCCTCCTTCAATTCATAGTCTCTCAGAAAACAGAAATTCGGGGTTTGATACTTTTCAAAGACTTTCTTTACTCTTTCTGAGACGATTACTTGCGAGAGCGGATTGGCGTTCCGAACGAGCTGGTGCCCTTCTAGACAATCTGGACGAAACGCAAGACTATCAAAAAACAAAATCAATTTGTGTGGAACAATCCACTTCCTCACCTCAGATTTTTCGAGATTAACACAGGGGATTACATTTATTGGATGTAGAGCCCACCGCTCTATTGAATTCTCCTTGTTGAGACGGATTTCCACGGGGGCGAATTCGATGTCGTCTTCAGCTACAGAAAGCAAGTCATCGCGCAATTCCTTACTGACTATCGGAACATCTACGCTGTCTGGCAATAGGTGAAAATCTTTTATTTTGTTTTTGTTCCGGCCTCTAACACTGAATTCTAACTTACCAACAGATTTAGTGAACTTTCCATTCCGTCTAAACTTTAAGATATTTTCACTGCTGGTTTCGTTCGCCCTTTCCAACCAAACACCAAGGTCTTCTAGAGCGAAGGGTGGCATAGACAAAACCCAGGCTTTCGGTGATTGTTCGGTTCCCATTTTTTCCTCGTATGTTCAGTCAAATTCACCCGGCTGGATCGGTTCACGCCCATCCCCTGAATTGTCTTTTCCACCGCCCTGCTCCGGTTGTGCTTTGGGCGTTTGCGCCGGTCTTTCTATGCCGTTTTTCCTGTCTATTTCTTCGGCGCGGTTAAGTGATTTAGTACTCTTGCGGAGTTTTTGGCGGGACTCCGAAACGAGTTCCCGGACAGCTGCTCGAGCTTCATGCTTATTTATTTGCCCAGCGTCATAGAGTGCCTTTATATCTTCTATTTTGGCTCGAATTTCCTTAGTATAATCTGCGTGCCGCCCACGATGAACGGCCCTTCTGGGATGGCCAGAAGCATGTTTTGGCAGCGCTATTGCGTTACCAGCCCCTTCAATATCAAAGCCTATATCCTTGAAGAATTGTCTATGTCCAACACTCCTCGGAATCACATGATGAACCTGAAATCCGGTGCCGCGGAATTTCATTCTCATCTTCTGGATACCAGTAAGGCTTTTGGAGGCCACGTCCACGCCTGCACGGCTCAATCCGATGGCACCCGGTACCAAGGGTGTCGCCGCTAAAAACAGGTCCCCGACAACTCCCGCTGCATCGACGGTGGCTGTCCCATAGTTTCCTGCCAGAAAGTTGTTGACCGCGCTTGCAGCCCCTAACCCAATAGAAACAATTTCGATTCCGATTTCGACGTAATTGCCGCTGGGGTCTTTCAGGACGATCGGATTGTTCAAGCCGTAGGCGTAGCGGTTGGTGCCGACCAAAGCCATGTCCGCCGGGAACCAGTCCGGCGATATGAACCTTGCCAGAACCGGATCGTAATACCGTGCGTTGAGGTAGGTGAGACCCGTCTCCGGGTCGTCGCGTTCGCCGATCCAGCCCTTGCTTTCGCGCGGGGTGCCGAGCGGCGGGATCTGGACGTCCGAGCGCTCGCCATAGGGGCGGAAAAAATTCTCCGAGATGACCGCGCCCGTGGCATCCGACATCAGCTTGACGGAGCTGAGGTGATCCCGGTGCATCCAGTTGATCTCAGTGCCCGCCTTGCGCACATCGGCATGAGGGTGCTTGATATGCGTGCCCGCCGGGGTGATCTCCTCGTCAGCACCGAGATAAAGCGTCGTCTGGCCGCCGGTAGTCTTCTTCAGGCGCTTACCGTCCGGCGCGTAAACAAAGCTGGTCGTCTGGCCGTTAAAGGTGACGGAGACCGGACGATCCTCACCGTCATAGGTGATCGTGCGGCCACCGCCGGAAACAAGGTTGCCCTTGACGTCGTAGCTGTAAGAAAAGCTTCCCGCCGCGGTGACGGCATGGGGCTGCGGATTGCTCGGGTCCGGATAGGTGTATGCCCCAACCGAGGAATTGAACGTGATGTTGTCCGCCGCATCATACGCAAAGCTTTGCGACAGGAGACCGTCATCAAGGTTGGTGGCCGAGACCAGCCGGTCCACCGTGTCGTAGCCATACTGCCAGTTGCCGTTGGTCCGGTTGGAGACAACCTCGGTGATCAGGCCCTTGTCACTCCGGGTGTAGCTCTCCTCAAAGAGGCCCGTCTGCCCGCCAGAGGCGCTGATCGACATCAGCCACCGCCGGTTCGGATCGTAGGTCCTCGCTTCGACAATGCCGTTGCCGTAGGTGGTGACGACCGGATCGGAGCCGGCATTATAGGAGATATGCGTGATCAGGCCCGGAATGCTCTGCAGGCGACCTGCCCCGTCATACTGGTACGTGCCAGTGGCGGAGGGGACTGCATCAGTGTCGGCGAAGCTGCGGCGCAGAAGCTGGCCATTCGGTGCATGGGTAAAGGTGTGGGCGTAGGTCTGGCCGTCGACCTCCCACCGCTGTGAGACGACATTGCCGCTTTCATCATGGTCGTAGCGGATTGTCGCCGAAGCATTGCTGAGCGAGGTGAGCCGGCCGACATTGAACGCCCCTGCCCTGTCTTCGTCATAGGTATAGCTGGTGACATCGGCAGCAGCTGCCGCCACGGGTTGCAGCAACAGCACCACGTACATGAAGGCGAGACACTTACGGAGAAAACCGGTGGCACAAAACGGACCGTTCATAATCAGCTCGCTTGTTCAGAAAAAAGGAAGGGGAAGCAACCCGGCGCACGCTGCGCGCGCGCCTTGGCCATGTGGGAAGACGGCGTCAGTACCGCTCGTTCCCTCTCCATAAATCGTATGCTCGTTCAATGATCAGGACAGTGCCTGTTTGCCCGTCAGAAGTCTCGTAGATGAGCGGGATCGTAATTCCGCCGGTGCTATAGAACGTGGGCCAGCGATATTCGCTCGAATAGGCGGGGCTGGTCAGCAAACGCCCGGTTTCAAATAGTGAGACATCTGCTGATGGCGCATTTATCCAGATGACGCCGTCGGAGATTCGCAGATAGATTTCAAGATCAGGGTTTGCGCTTTGCACGGAGACAATGGAGAGGTTTTCCCATGTGTCCGGAAAGTGCATCTGGAGCAAGTCATCGATCGTGATGGAGTACAGCGATTTGCCCGGCGAGTAATAGTAAGAGACGCTTTCTATGAAGTCGCGACGGTATCCCAGCCACTGAGCCGGGTCCGCCTGTACTTCGAATTCGACGGTCGCGGTGGTCTCCGTCACGCCATCCGTAATCGTGTAGGTAAAAGAGGCGAGCCAACTGACATAGTCCTGACCTTCCGGCCGGGAGCGCTCTTCAAGGGGCGCCAGCACTGGAATGAACACGATATTGCCCGTATCTGCGGAAACGGACACGGTGCCGTTAACGGCCTCCTGAATAGATACCAAGGTGTTGCTTCCGTTGGCATCGATGTCGTTGGCCATCAGTTCTGCTTGCGTGAACTCTATGTTGTCTGCGGCCGCACGCATGAGTCCCAAATCCGGGATCGCAAGGCTGGTCAGGTTTACATAGTCCCAGCGCACCTCGACCGCGACCGAGGCCGTTGTCACAAACTCTCCATCCGTGATCGTGTAGGTGAACGACGCTGGCCAGTACTTGTAACTCTGGTCAGCCGACAGCTGGTTGTCTGGGGAAAAATAGGGAGTGAAGGCAATGGTGGTCCCATCTTCGGAGAGCCGCGCATGGCCGTTCACCCCTCCCTGGACAGAGTGAATTGAAATTGCGTCGCCGTTCGGATCACCGTCATTCGCCAGGAGGTCGGCCACGGGAACGATCCCGGGCGTGCCGATGTAAAACACGTAGCCTCCATCGTCCACCACCGACGGACGCTGCGGGACGGATGCACATGTGGCGAACTGCAAGGCGCCCTTGTCGACCGTTTTGCTGACGATGCGGTCCAGTTCGTCGTAGGTATAGGTGATCTGCGCCCCGTCATCGGCGATCTGCACGGTCAGCCTGTTGCCCGCGTCATAGGCCATTTGCCGGCAACCGAGACCCGGATCAATCAGCGCCACCTTGTTTCCATGGCCATCAAATTCATACGCCCAATGGGCATCAAGAGGATCGAAAATGCGCTCAAGACGGTTCAGCACATCGTACTGGAAAGTGGTTCGGATCCTCGTGCCGTCATCGAAGCGGTCGCGGTGAATTTCGTTGCCGAACTCGTCAAAATGGGTGAGGAAAATGTTGCCGGTTTCGTCTGTGACTTCAACAGCGGAAAAGACATCACCGGGAAGATAACGCGTTGTGACAGTCTTCCCGTCCGGATGTGTCACCTGAGTCTGGCGGTCCATGCTGTCATGGCGATACTCGGTGAAACGAGCACTCTCACCATCAAAATAGGGCTGGCTCCGGCGGAGTACCTGACCGCGGGCATCAAACTCAGTCTCAACCCGCACTGTTTCCGCGTTGCCCGTGAGGACTGAAGATGTCAGCTGCGCAAATGCGCAGAGTGCCAGAAAAACTGCTGACGTTACCAGACGGAGCGAAAAGAAACCTGAACTGTGGCTATTGTTGAAAGACATGTGCAAGACATCCCTGACTAAGACGAGAAGATAGAGACTGATGAGCAAGAGCCCGCAGATGCGGTAAAGAGCGGACGGCAACCAACAGGTGCGAAGTGTGTTGCGGGAAGCAGATGCCCTGGTAAGCGCGGCCAAGGTCATCACCAAGGTTCACAGGCACCGCGTCTAAACCGCTCACCATAGGGCAACACAAGATCCCATCGGCGACTTGTGTTCTTGCGCTACGCACGATCGGGTGGTCTCCCGCCGCTGGGTGGATCTGTAATGATGATCATCGAATCCGCGCCTGGGCAGATTTGTTCAGCGTGTTCCTGTTCGGAAAGATCCGACCAGTCTTCGTAGTCCACGGATCCGTTCGGCCGGGTGATCACCATCCGGCTCTGATCGATATCTACGTATTTGAACTTGCAGACCTTTCCCCCATTGTCCTCAAGGCTCACAATCGTTGCGTTTCCGCCCAGTATCGTAACCCATACGGGAGTTTGACTGCTGTCGCGACTTTCCGTAATGGGACCCGTGGTGTCGGACTGCAGAGTCAGAATGCCGAGAGACAAATACGCCTTGATCCCTCCCTGGAGCTGTGTACGAAACTCCTCATCCCCAATCGAAAGATCGAACGTATCTGATGCGGTTGATACGCCATCTGAGGCCGATACCTTGAGGGCAACTGGCTGGTTTTGCGAGGTGCTGGTAAAGGTGCGCGTCGCCGGATTGAAGGTCAGCCACGACGGCAACGCGGCTCCGCTCGCAAGGCTGGCAGTGTAGGTCAGCGTGTCCTGATTGGGATCCACGAACGTGTCTTCGGGTACGCTGAAGCTCCAGATCACGTCAGCGGCAACTGTCTGATCGGAGAGCATGTTGGCGACTGTCGGCGCATTCGGCGACACGACCGAAATCTTGAACACATCTTCAGCCACGCCAGTGCCGTCCGACGCCAAGACGCTGATCGAAAGAGTGCCGGTCATGTCTGCAGGCGGTGTTCCGGCAAACGTCTGGCTGTTTCCATCAAATGACAGCCACGCCGGTAACGCAGTCCCACTCGTTTGATGTGCCGAATAGGACAAAGCATCGAAATTACCGTCCATGAAAGTGGAGCCGGGGACTGTGAATTGCCAAAAAACACCCTGCACAAGCTCGTGGTCGGCGATCGGGTTAACAACCACTGGCGAGTTCCTTGCCGTTGTGTCGCGCCCATCGTTGCCGACGCCTGCAAACTGCCGCGCCGTCGAGCTTTCTTCCAGATAGGTCCGGCCGAACCCGTCGAAATAGGCGTCCGTGGTTATGTCCTCGAACCCGTTCGGATGAAGCGTGCTGGTCCGATTGTGGCTGGCTGACGGATCGCCCCAGTTGTTGTATTCAAAGGTGATGCGGCCACCGAGAGGAAGATCCGTCTGAACCTTCCGGCAGAGAGGGTCATAGCTATGCGACGTGACCGAGCCGTTTTCGTCCGTCTCGCTTAAGACAACGCTGCAGACCTTGTCCCAGGTCAGCGTTTTCTTCTGGCGGCTGTCGAACGCGTAGCGCGGATTGCGGACTTCCTCGGGGAACAGAGCGTAGGACGTGTCGTAGACATAGGTGCTGGTGTTGCCGAGCGCATCAGTCTCGCTCGACAGGTTGCCATAGGCATCATAAACAGCAACACTCTGAGCAACCTTGTCATCGGCCGCGCCCCCGGTCCACTCGGACGTTTGCGTCCGGTAACCTTCGACAGGAGGCTGCGTGGCAACTGTGTTGGCACCGTCGTAGTAATGCCAGCGTTTCCAGGCCTGGCTTTCAACAGTCCCATCACCTGAGAGAGCGTTAACGGTCTCGCTTGCCCATCGATCGACAATGTATTTGTCCGTGTTGGGATAAGACTGGCGGACAAGATCCCGTTCGCCACCGACAGCCGCGGTGTCCCCATATGATACGGTGCGGGTAACGAGGCCAAAATCATCAAATTCCCGAACCTCGCGTTTTTCACGTGCCGTTCCTTCAAAAAAATCTGTTAAGCGCGTTTCCGTATTCAGGGACCAATACGGAAGCTCGTCCATGTGCACATCGTGGGTTTCGACACGCTTGTGCAATTCGTTTCCCGAGCCGTCCTTTCGCAGAACCTGGCTGACCTTGCCGATGGACGCGAAGTCCTGCAGGTAGGTGGTCTCAACAACTGGGCGTCCGGTCTCGCCTTCATTCAGCGGTAGGGTTGCGGTAATCTTCTCGAACCCTAGGAAAAGCCACTCCTCCCAATCCCATTTTGCGCCTTCATAGGCGTAGTCCGTTACCGCTCGAACAGACCGGCCATCAAAGGTCTCGATTGACGACACGACAAACAGCTTCAGCGGCATGTCGATCTGATCGACCGGCTTGTGATATGCGTAGGTTACCGCCATCTCGGCACCAAATGGCGTTTTCACGAAATCGAGGAGATCGGGCTTTTCCGCGACCACCCTCCAGCGCTGGGGCCCGGTGCCATCAATTTCATCATTTGTGTCCAGTGCGATTTCGAGCAGGCCGTCCCAGTCTGCGTCCTGAACACCGCCGGCCGCGCCGTTGAATGTATAGGAACTGCCTGCACTTCGCTCGACCAGCGTAAATCCAGATGCAGAATTTAGGAAAACCTTGCCGTCGCGTTGACCGTCGGTATCCGGCGCGTAATTGTTTCTGTTTCCGTAATACCCCGACACAATAATGTCCGCACGGCCATCGCTGTTGACATCCAAGGGGTTTGGCTTGCTGCAGCTGTCACCGTTTACGCAGCTTCCAGGCAATTTGAAATCTGGGCCGTCAACCACGGTTTTTCCAACCACATATGAAATTCTGTAGGTGCCGCTGTTGTCGATCGCCCGCAATATGTCTTTCGTGCCGTCTCCGTTGAAATCACCCAGGGCCGTGAAGGTGTGGTACATATTCGGCAAGGCCACGCTGAACGCAGCACTTTCAAAACCTGTGGAACCGTTGGAATACCGGACCTGAAATGTGGTCTGATCCGTGTGAAAGTGATCATCGAGACCATCGCCGTTGACGTCAGCGGCCTTGAAGCCGAGCGACCTTATATTTCCCCAGCTTCTGCCCCCGTTTGACAGCACCACCTTGCTGCCGATGTCGATCGTGTCGTCCAGACCATCGCCATTGAAGTCACCAACGACATCCGGTTCGCCGCGGTTGGCGTTCGTTGTCCTTGACCAGGTACAGCTTACATAATCTCCCCCCACCTCTCGGCAGGATCTTTTGTCATAATTGTAAAAATAGGATCGAGCCAGGCTATGAGATGTCTTTAAGAAGTAAAAGTTGACGTTTTTTATTGGGCATGAATAGTGGTGAGCGTTTCCTGAATGATAGTCCGATTCCCAACTATTTACCGTTTCCCCCAATGCTTTGACTTTGCAGTAGTAGGTGGATACGTATCCATCTTGAGAACTCACATATCTTCTGGATTCATAAGCTTCAATTGTAATTGGATACAGGCTGTGATCGTCTTTGATGCTCCCGTAAGCTTTCGCCCGCAGATTGGAGCTGCAACTTCCAATGCAACCCGATCCAGAATCGAATTCATGTGACTGCCCATCCGCGACGCGGTTGGGTGCCGGAGCCGCGCCGGTATAGTGGAATGTGTGGGACGGCATTTCGGTCCCGGATGCGACGCTTCCATCGGCAGCGACCATGCTGTCGCGCCCGCGCTCGGTTACAGATGCCAGAAGAGAACGCCCGGTTGCCGGACTGGCATCAAAGTGAAGTTCATACGTTCGCAGCATCTGACCAGCCGCGCGGATTTCGACGGTCCGCAGTCTGTGCGCGCTTTTGCCGAGCATGTGACCGGCCGCGTAGGTGACAAGATCAGGCCGTGTTTCCCAGTGGAAGTTGATCTCGCCTATGTCATAGGAAATCGTCGAGATCCTGCAGTCGAGATCAGCGCCGCAGTCATAGGTATAGGTAACCGCCTGACCCTTGGTGTTTACTTTCTCGGCAAGCAGATACCGGTACTGCGTCAGCGTTTCCGTTGCAGCGTCTCCCGAAAGCGGCACGGTCTCAGGTGCGGCCCACACCTCAAGTGGCTTGTACACAAATTGCGTGCCGTCGCGCGTCGTAATCTTCCAGGTGTTGCTCTCAGGTATCTGCTTGATACGCTGATAATTCTCCACCCAGGTTGCATGGGTGCCACCTGCCCCGCAGCCGGCTCGCGTGCCCGTGCCACAGGGTACAAGTTCCTGACCATCCAGGAGCCAGACATCATTGCTGTCAAACGCTGGAACGGCTTTGCGGAAACTGGCACGTTGTATGGTTGACAACCCCGTCAGGCGCCAGCCGGCGCCGACCAGACTGGTCGGACCATAAAGTGTCGCTCTGCCCGAATTGTAAGACAGGCCCAATTGAGGCTCGAGGCCGCGTTGCTCAGGCAACTTGAAGCTGATCCGCTGGGAATAGGACCCATTGTAAACCACATCGAGCGCATCCGTGGTTGGAACGAGTTTCTGTGTCGTCGCGGTGCCCTCATAGTTCGCCCAGACATGCGCATGTGGCGACAAGGCGAACACAGCTGCAACAAGACAAACCAATCCCCTCCGCGCGCGGCCTGCGCGCGGTCCAAAGCCCAAATTCTGAGAAATCACTTAACGCCCCCGATGCGTTGAGAAACGCCCGTCTTGCGCCTTCCAATGCGCCAGCTGGGCAAGTTTAAACTTTCAGGATGAAAACGAGTGTCCTTTTCTCCATCGCTAGTCTTGACGCAACCTTAAATTGCTAAAATTGACGATGTTATGCAAAACGCGCAGTTTGATAACGGGCCGTGCGCTTTCCGCCAATGGCGAAAATCCGTTGAAGCAAATCGAAGGATATTGGATAGGTGGCGAGCGGGTCCAACACCTAATTCATTCACTTAAATCACTGAAAAATTTACGTTTCCCGGAAATTGAAGCCGGTCTCGTAGCCTTTCCAGGTTTCCCCGATTGCCGTTCCAGCTCTCACTGGGATCCGTCAACCAGGTCGGACAATTGAGCGCATAGGCGTAGTGGTTCGCACCGATGTTTGAGAATTTATGTCGAACCTGTCTGGCGGAATGACCTTTGTCGGAAACGGGGCCGTAGCTGCGGAGTCGGGACTTGTGAGGCCAGTACCGGAGTGTCTCACCCACCGGTTCCGGATCTTGTTATCGCGCAGGGTACCGAGAAGGGTCATTTGCACGCCAGAGCGCTTACCCTAACTGGCATCCTTGCCTGGATCTATCTTGCGCACATCTCCATTCGATCCGGCGCACTTGTGCGTCTTGAGAGTTTCGTCGCAGAAGACCGCGGTGTTCCGCGCGCTGCTCGTTGACCCGCGTGGCAGTTCGGGGACATCCGGGTTGCAAGTCGACAGAAGTTTTGTCCTGGTGGCAATACCAGTACGGCGACTGCAGTTTTTCTTCTACTGGCGCATTGGCAATTATCTTCCAGTCACCGCGCTCTTTTGCAGTGTCGTGGAACGTCAAAACATATTTTACTTCTTTTCCCAAAACCTCAGACGCCATAACTGGTTTGGCAGTATAATAATCATGAAACCCTGCAAATATATCACCCAAAACGCGCCCGTAAGAAAATAAGGATGTCTCCAATTCTATTTGCAAGATATCTCCTGTTTTCTTCTTTCTCGTTCACGGTCATAACTTTATTGGATGCATTCAAGACAGACATCGTTGAATGGCTGGCGTAGCCAAGCCGGACCAGCCAAAATTCCTTTCATTCCGTGCCCGGCAAAGACTTTTGGATCGTGCCCCCATCCAATTTCGCACAGAAGCTATTCTTTGAAATACCAATAGACTTCCGCGTCATCGAAGTCTTCGGCGACGGTCAGAAGCTGGCATTCGACTTTGGTGATCTCCTCTACGCTAGGGAGAATCTCGACATACAACCCAAACTCGAACTGGTCTCCGTGATCTTCAATCATACGCACCGCGTCGCTATGAATTTCAGCCTCATACCGCTCAAAAAACAACTTACTAAACAGTTGACACTGTGCTTTAGAAGAAAGCTCAACACCAAATTTGAAATCACGCCTTTGGCTTAAATCTACACCCTTTGCCGCGAAATCTGCCATTACGCTAGAATTCTCAAGTGTAATCGCTTCGATTTTCTCTGGTGTCACCATCCACCACCTCCATCTTCATTGTTGTATTTCCTGCCAGGTGAATTGATCTTGTTGTGGTTCCTTGGGTTTGCAATACCCCCGTCATTCTGGATGCGTCTGTCTTCCGCCTTGAATGCTTCTCTGTCCGACTTTGCCCTAGTCCAGTCAACTTCAGTGCGTTTTGCGTCCAGATCATTTTCGCGGCTCACTCTTCTAGCCGAATCTTCACCGCGTTTTCGCGCTCCTTTCCCGTGATATTTTGAGCCGTCAGGAAAGTGTACGGTATAGCTGCCTGTTTCTTTTTGTACTTCTTTGTCGGCGGTCTTTGCACCTTTCCCTGAACCCTTACCCGCAGAGCCTCGAGGGCCGCCGAATCCCCCTAACCCATAAACATTTAGCCTACCGCATGCGCATTCCACACCTGCTCTGTGGTACCATGGTGGGAATGTTGCGTAACGATCGCGGTCCAGATCCTTGTAAAAATCATCTTTGTCTTTGTTGGACCGCCCAGGCGCGTCGTCAGAATGAGTATCTGTGCTGCCTGATCCTCCGTGATCGAAGTCGCCAGATCCGTTGTCACCACCGCTGTAGCCAGAACCGCCCGGTCCAATCGTCCCGCCGGGGTTGTTTATCGGGTCGTGAGTGTTGACGTTCCCGCTCGGATCCTTCAGCCAGACCGGATTGTTCAGGCCATAGGCGTAGCGGTTGGTGCCCACCAACGGCATGTCCGCCGGAAACCAGTCCGGTGAGATGAACCTTGCCAGGACCGGGTCGTAGTAGCGTGCGTTGAGGTAGTTAAGGCCCGTCTCCGGGTCGTCGCGTTCGCCGATCCAGCCCTTGCTTTCGCGCGGGGTGCCGAGCGGCGGGATCTGGACGTCCGAGCGCTCGCCATAGGGGCGGAAAAAATTCTCCGAGATGACCGCGCCCGTGGCATCCGACATCAGCTTGACGGAGCTCAGGTGATCCCGGTGCATCCAGTTGATCCCGGTGCCCGCCTTGCGCACATCCGAATGAGGATGCTTGATATGCGTGCCCGCCGGGGTGATCTCCTCGTCAGCACCGAGATAAAGCGTCGTCTGACCGCCGGTGATCTTCTTCAGGCGCTTGCCGTCGGGGGCGTAAACAAAGCTGGTCGTCTGGCCGTTATAGGTGATGGAAACCGGACGATCCTCACCGTCATAGGTGATCGTGCGGCCACCGCCGGAAACAAGGTTGCCCTTCACATCGTAGGAATAGGTTTGCCCACCCGCCTGGGTGACGGCATGGGGCTGCGGATTGCTCGGATCCGGATAGGTGTACGCCCCGACCGAGGAATTGAACGTGATGTTGTCCGCCGCGTCATAGGCAAAGCTTTGCGACAGAAGACCGTCATCAAGGTTGGTGGCCGAAACCAGCCGGTCCACCGTGTCGTAGCCATAGTGCCAGTTGCCGTTGGTCCGGTTCGAGACAACCTCGGTGATCAGGCCCTTGTCGCTCCGGGTGTAGCTCTCCTCAAAGAGGCCCGTCTGACCGCTCTGCGCACTGATCGACATCAGCCATCGCCGGTTCGGATCGTAGGTCCTCGCTTCGACAATGCCGTTGCCGTAGGTGGTGGCGACCGGATCGGAGCCGGCATTATAGGAGATATGCGTGATCAGGCCCGGAATGCTCTGCAGGCGCCCCGCCCCGTCATACTGGTAGGTGCCGGTGGCGGAGGGGACTGCATCACTGTCGGCGAAGTTGCGGCGCAGAAGCTGACCATTCGGTGCATAGGTAAAGGTATGGGTGTAGGTCTGGCCGTCGACCTCCCACCGCTGTGAGACGACATTGCCGTTTTCATCATGGTCGTAGCGGATTGTTGCCGCCGCATTGCTGCGCGAGGTGAGCCGGCCGACATTGAACGCCCCTGCCCTGTCCTCGTCATAGATAAAGCTGGTGACATCGGCAGCAATCGCTGCCACGGGCTGCAGCAGAAGCGTTGCCGCGCACAAGACCGCAAGACACATACGGAGCAAACCGGTGGCACAAAACGGAGCGTTCATGGTCAGCTCGCTTGTTCAGGAGAAAGGATTGGAAAATGTGCGGAAACATGGCCAAGGCGTTTCTGCGACGCGGCGCAGGTTGCACACTCGAACGGTGGGTTCGCGCTCCGGAGCAACACGCCGGCAACAAGACAAACGTTTCCCTTCCGCGCGCAGCTAACGCACGGCCCAATGCCCAAATTTTGAGAAATCACTTACGCCCCCGATGCGATGAGAAAACCTGCTTGCGCCCGAAAGGGCGCAAACAGGCAAACTTAGAATTCCAGGATGAGAACGAGCGCCCTTTCTTTAACAGTTGTTCTTGGGCACAACCTTAGCTTGTCAAAAATCCGGAGGGTATGCAAAACGCGCAGTTTGTGCACGGACAGCCCGTTTTCTCATCGGAACGAGGTCTGTCCTCAGATGAGGTAGCTTCCTAGATGGTTGGAGCGGCATCCAGGCAACAACCCACCGGTATCGCTCACAAAAGGCTCACCTGCAGCATCGGCATCCAGAGTAGGTGCCCCGGGACTTCCCGTGGCGGGATGATCCAAAGACGGGGTACCTTACTTATAAGCCCGGACAATCCTGTGAGCAGGCCAGGTGCAATGGCTTGTCCCGCCAACCACGCCGAAACGCGCGCCGACAACAGGACCGATTGCAGTTTTGAGCGACGGAAGGAAGCTGTTGGGGACAGATCGCGAAGGCCGAAGCAGAGCGATAGTCCGAATGATCCGCTGAGTATCAGCTGATTTCGATCGTTTATGAGCTTAATTGGGATATGAGCAAAGGTGGCGGAGAGGAAGGGATTCGAACCCTCGATACCGTTCCCGGTATACTCCCTTAGCAGGGGAGCGCCTTCAGCCACTCGGCCACCTCTCCGGCTCCTTCCGTTTAGTGCTCCAAACCTTGGGAAGCAAGCGCTTTTTCAACCTCCGGGTTCTTTTTCCACGCCCCCCTATTTCGCAGCTTTCGCCCGAACGCGGGGTTGCCGCGGACCGGCATGCCGGCTCCGAGCCGCGTGATAAGTTGCCCCAGATCCAGCGACGGGAAGCGACCGCAGCGCAGACAATCCATCGACGGCTGCCAGCCCTCCGCCGTGCCTTGTCCTCTCAGACCGCTGATCCCGCTCCTTCAGAAAAGCACTGGTCGTCGGGATCGCTTCGCCTGTCGATGAAAACCGGCGCTCTCCTTGCGGCGAGGCAGATGAATGCCAGCGCGAACGTCGCCAGAAGCATCTTTGAACAGCATCATCGGGCCGGCAGGAGCGGCACAAGCAATGATACTGCAGGCGCGCCTCAATCCGGGTTCTCGCTCGTTCGCGCTCCGCCTCATCCGCTGATAGTGCTCGCACCCGTGACATAGGCTAAAAATGCTGACGCCATGCACGCAAAGGTCATCGGAAACGTCGGTTTTGACATCGCCCCCTCACCCTGGAGGTTTTGCCCGCAGATCCCACATGTCTCCCAGTTTCCTGTCCCAGGCCTCCGGCACGCAGCCGGGAAACCCACCCCCGGGATAAAGCGTCAGCTCACCGACGAAGACGCGGTCGTCACATGCGTAAAGATCGACACGGACGAAATCGGTATCAGATGCGACCTGCTCGGCAATCGAGATCATCCTGGGAAGGCTCGCCGGCAGCTCAACATGGCTGGTCGCAGGTGCACGATACCCGGTCTGCAGGTCAAGGCGAGCGCCATCGGGTGAAAAGAATGCCTCGTAGGAGACGCCCTTCCGCCGCAACCGGACGGCGATCAGGCGAACCGCACCTGAAAAGACGAAGAAGCGGTAGTCATCCGGTGCATCCGTTGCGCCTTGCAGCATTTCTTCAATGATGAGTTGCGGCTCAAACTCTCCATAGGCCCATTCCCGGTTATGGCGATGGTGCCTGGTTTCCAGCCATTTTTCCGGCAGATCGCTTTTGAGAAGCGCGTCGATATCTTGCGGCTTTTCAAGGAACACGCCCTGCCCGCTTCCATGGGTCGGCTTCACGACGACAGGCAGCCTGATCGCCGCCCAGTCGACCTCGGAAAGATCGCGTCCGAGCCAGAGCGTCCTGATTGCGCAGTCTTCCCCGACCCGGTCGGAAACGAACTTCTTCACCGCGTGCTTGTCGACCATGACGGGAAAGAGTGGATTGCGATCGTACAGTTTTCGGACCTGCATCTTGTCGGTGAAGGTCTTTGGAACGTCGAGATTCGGAAACCGGCCGCTGATCGTGAAAAACTTGAGGGAAATGAAACTGCGGTCCGGCAGGACCTGGAGCAACCGCCAGATGACGTGCTTCAGCCGTTGCCTGAACCCGGTTGGATCGCCATTCGCGAGCACGATGCTCCGCATGTTTTACCCCGTCGCCTGCACTTCACTTCCCTGAAAAACAGGGGTGCGCCGCTCAATGATGAAGAGACGGAGCGCCTGAGTGGACAGGTGTCAGGCACCCGGCCAAGGTTACCGCCGAGCAAGAACGCGGCAAGGCCAGAATCATAAGCACAACCAGGCGCCGCAGTTAGACAACCAGCGCAGAAAAATCCGGCCTGGTCCAAGCGAACGGATCACGTCTCCTTTAAAGAAGTCCAGGCGTTTGCCTCAACGAAAACCAGAACGTTCCGGCGCGCCCGGAAGTTTGCCCGACTGGCCATATGGTTCCCCCGGGAGCGGAACGGCGAGCAGTCCCGCGAACCCGGGTTTCGTTGCCGCGGCAAAGAGCGGCATCCGGCAATTTTCAGTCGCCCGTGTACCTTTGCAGCGCCGGACCGCGGTATTTTTCGGTCAGGTCTTCGGGCACTTCCGATCCGTCGACCAGGAAGGGCAGAATGCCCCTGCGCAGCGAGCGCCCGCGCATCCCCCTGATGTCGTCGTCGGAGCGCGTCACCCGTTGTGCGCAGCGCCTGCCCCATTCGGCAAGGGCTGCATAAAGCCGTTCAATTTCGCCCTTGTGCGCCGTGCCTTTTGCCAGATCGTGGAATTCCTCCGGATCTTCCTTGAGGTCAAAAAGCATGGGGCGGAACCCGCCTTCGGCATGCATCAGCTTGTAGCGACCGTCAAAGACCATGAATAGGCGGCAGTCCTTGGGGTCGAGCCCCAATTTGACGGCCTGGGGTGTCGGTGAATAGTCGAACTCGGAAATCGCGTAGTCGCGCCACGCTGGCGTCTCTCCCTGAAGCCAGGGCAAGAGCGAGCGGCCCTCCAGGATGTTATCGGCGACGGTGCCGCCGGCCGCCTCGACGAATGTCGGTGCGAGATCGATGGATTCCACGAGCGCATCGCAGGTCGTGCCCCGGGTGCTGTCAGCCTCAGCGCGCGGGTCATAGACAATCATCGGGATCTTGACCGACGGGTCGTGAAAGAGATCCTTTTCGCCGAGCCAGTGATCGCCCAGATAGTCGCCATGATCGGACGTCAGCACGATCATGGTGTCTTTCAACCGGTCTGTTTCTTCAAGGTAGCGCAGCAGAACCCCGAGTTGATCGTCGCATTGCCTGATCAGGCCCATATAGGCGGGAATGACCTTCTGGCGAACCTCGTCCCGCTGAAAGGCGGCCGCGATCCTGTTTTCCATATAGGCGGCAAAAACCGGGTGGGCATCCTCGCGTTCCACCTCGTGGCGGCAGGCCGCCGGGACGTGGTTCTGAGAGAACATGTCGTGGTAGGGCGCAGGAACAATGTAGGGCCAATGCGGCTTGATATAGCTGACATGGGCACACCAGGGCGCTGTCTGCTCCTCGATGAAATCGATGGTGCGGGCGGTCAGCCAGGGCGTTTCGCTGTCCTTTTCAGAAATGTTCGCGGGCTTGTCGGCGTTGTCGAACATCCAGCCGGAGGCAATGCCCCCCTCGTCATCAATCCCGGCATTGGCAAAATCCGCCCAGGGATTTTCACCCGCATATCCTCTGGATTTCAGATACTCGTTATAGGGTGAGCGCTTCTCGTCGTAATATCCATCCGGGCCATAGCCCCACAGGCCGTCGTCGCGGATCCAGACATCGAAGCCGCATTCGGCCTGGCGCGCACCGATCATGCTGTCGGGCGACAGGCCGAGCCGTTTCATGCCGTCCTTGTCGGCCTTCATGTGGGTCTTGCCGATCAGCCAGCAGTCCATGCCCGCCGCGCGCAGGTGATCTCCCATCGTCAGTTCGCCGACACGCAGGGGAAAACCGTTCCAGGCCGCGCCATGGGAAGAAACGTAGCGGCCGGTGTAGAAGCTCATCCGGCTCGCCCCGCAAATGGGCGACTGCACATAGGCATTGGTGAAGCGGACACCCATCCGGGCGACGCGGTCGAAATTCGGTGTTTTCA
Organism: Roseibium sp. MMSF_3412; assembly: GCF_030733265.1. Taxonomy (GTDB): domain Bacteria; phylum Pseudomonadota; class Alphaproteobacteria; order Rhizobiales; family Stappiaceae; genus Roseibium. Next base: position 39,174 of record NZ_JASHJI010000006.1, read on the forward strand.
GGTGCGGATGACCGGCGCAACCGAGATAGTCAAATCGCAGCTGGTCATACATGATGAAAAGAATATTCAAGTGCGGATTTCTCTGTGTGATTGCCGGCCCACAAAGCCGGCTTCCTCCCGTGGGCGACGCCCGATTGCGAGCGAAGTATTACCCTACTTTTTGCGCCTGTCTAATTCTTGCGCCACCCGGCGCACGCGTCTGTCCGGCAGAAAGTGTTGAGACAAAGGGTCCTCATCGGGGCATCGGGCATTTCCTGCACATAACTTGTTTCAATCCCGATTTTCGACACTTTGATCAGGCCATCTGCCAGCTTGAGTTGCAGCCAGGCAAAAGAACACTGCGCGATGGGCGTCGTCGAATATCAGGGCATACACCGGCTGGTGGCGGAGCGGTTTTCCTGGATCGCCGCCATCTGGGTTCACATTCTGCTTTTTGCTCTTCTTATGGGGGCAGACTTTGCGGAACAGCCCGGCACACCTGTGTCCGTCCCCCTCGCGGTCGAGATTCTTCCCTCGCGGGACTTTTCGCGCGCACCCGTGTCCGCGCCCTTGCCGCAACCGGACACCGCAGAAACTGCCTCCATTGAACCGGGCGTTTTGCCCGAAGCCAGGCCAACGCCCTCGGGCAAGACCCCTCCCCGGCCCGAAGCGGACTGGAGGCAGGCGACGTCCTTCTACGCCGGCGCGGTGCTCAGCGATCCACGTTCTGCACAGGCGCGTCTGGCGCTGGCAACATTGGTGAGCGGTGACCGGCGTGAACAACTCTGTGCGCTCGAAGCCATGGAGCAGGTCAGGCACGCAGAACCGCTTTTCCGTCCGACGCGGCTGGCGCCCCATGCCTTCCGGAACTCCGTTTACAGGGAAAATGAAATCGTGGCCGCCGCGGCGGCAATCAGGAGCGGCAGGGTCTGGTATGAAATTGCCTACAGCTGCCGGCTATCGCCAGATGGCAGCACCATCGTCGGGTTTGAATTCGCACTTGGCGAGGCGATAGACCGCGCGCTCTGGGACGAGCACGGTCTTGCGCCTGTTCACTGAGTGAGGAAAGTGCATGGGTCAGCGACAAACAAAAACGCGGCAGAAAGTTTCTCTGCCGCGTCAGATAAAAATCAAAGGTTCAGGTGCCGTTTGGCCGGCAGCCTTTCGCCTGATCAATGCATTGACAGCCATTCACGCGCGGAGCGCTGTGCTTCGGCGATCTGAGACGGGCTCATTTCACCGGAGATCTCCTTGCGGTACTGAACGGCGTCCTTGTTGCCTTTCAGCGCTGCGATGTTGAACCACTTGTGCGCCGTGACAAGATCGGTTTCGCCGTTGCGGCCGCATGCACTGTCCAGACCCATCTGGAAAAGAATGTCGGCAGTTACGGGCTTTTCACCCATGGCGGCCATATCAGCCGAATGCATTTCAAAACGAGCCATGATGCTCCCCTTTTCGTCCTCTGTTCAGACTTCCCCGAAACGCAAGTATTTGCGAATTTTTCCCCGGCGTTTCTTGAGGTCTACTTCAGCAGGAGCAGTTAAATGGCTCGTAAAAAAACAGGTTTAACGCAAACAGAACAAAAGTTTAAACAAGTCTGAAATTTACCCGCCGGTAATCATGCACAGCCGATTCCGTGTTGTTTTTCAACGAATTTACCCCCGAATTTCAGAAGTCGCATAAACCCTCTGTTCACCACGCTTCGAGTTTGGCTATTTTTAATCCGCTCGAAGCGTCAACCGTCATCGGAGGAACCCGGGATTTCATGTCAGAGCCGACAATCGTCTTTCTTCACGGCACCAACGCCTCGCCCTGGACCATGGCGCCCTTTCGCGGTTTCTTTGAGGAAAAGGGTCTTACCTGCCATTCGCCGACATACCGCCACCACGATCTGCCGGACGGAGAAGAGCGCACCGAGGCGCTTCGGGGTGCCAGCATTGCCGACTATGTCGCGGACATCACCGCGTTTCTCGAAACGCTGGATACGAAGCCCGTGGTCATCGGCCACTCGCTTGGCGGGCTGATCGCGCAGTTGCTTGCCGCGCGCGGGCTGATCGCGGCCGGCGTCCTGATCAACAGCAGCATCATCAACGGAACGGTGCCGACCACCGAAATGGAACGGGCCCTGGGCAAGATGTTCATGAGCGTCGGGCCGTTCTGGAACGAGGTTCCGGGACAGGATTTCGAGCTGCTGGCAACCTATGGCCTCAACACGATGCCGGTTGAACAGCAGCATGAGATCTGCGACCGCCTCAATACCGAGTCCGGCCAGGTGCTGTTCGAGCTGTTCTTCTGGATGTATGACGTCAAACAGACCACAAGGATCGATTTCGATCGCGCCAACACCCCTTTGCTGTTTCTGTCCGGGTCGGAAGACAAGGTCGTTCCTCCCACCACCGCGAAAACAATGGCGGACAGATACGGCCCGTTGGCAACATTCATCGAGATACCCGGCCGGTGTCATTATATGCAGCTGGAGAAAGATCACGATGCGCTGGCCCGGCGCTGCCTCGACTGGATCCGCACCTTGTAAGACGTGGTTTGTGCAACGCCCTGCGCAATCGGGGCCCGCCGCGGCTTGAAAAAAGTTGCCAACATGACCTTGGGTGACGGGTTTTCAAGCAGAATCTTCGTGTCTAGTTTACGTTTTCGTAAACGGAAGTCATGGCACGGGGAGGAACGATGCTGAAATCCACTTTGACGATGATGCTGTGCGCTGCGGGGATTTTCTCGATGAGCGCAACGGTCTCACTGGCCGAAGATGCCAAGGGGGACTGGGTCAGGCCCAACGGGGCATCCAAGATCCGGATCAGTACGTGCGGGAATGCACTTTGCGGCAAACTGATCTGGCTGAAAACGCCCAGGAACGATACGGCCAACCCAGATGCTTCCAAGCGCAGCCGTCCGCTTGTCGGGGTTCAGATCGTACAATCCATGAAGCCGACCAAGCAGGCCAATCAGTGGAAGGGCAAGGTCTATAATGCCGAAGACGGCAAGACCTATACGGGCTTCATTGAATTGACATCGGCAAACAAGCTGAAGCTTGAAGGCTGTGTGATGGGCGGCCTTATCTGCAAGGGCGAAACCTGGACCCGAAGCAACTAGGCCATTCGCAAACGCCTGAAAACATTGCCGGATCCCCGCGATCTGGCGGCCCCGCCATGTTCTTGTTGCGAATGTGTGGCGCATCGGAGCAAGCGGTGTGGCGGGGCTGGAACTGCGCCAGAGCACTTTGCCACCGACGCGCGGGAAACCGTCAGATCATCATCTTCTTGTAGCCGAGATGGCTCTGGTCATAGCCGAGCCGGCGGTAAAAGTGATGAGATCCTTCGCGCTCGCGGTTGGACGTGAGCTGGACCATACAGACGTTTTGTGCCCGTGCCAGATCTTCTGCATGATCCATCATCAGGCGGCCAACGCCCTTGCCGCGCTGGTCCGAACGCACGTGCACCGATTCAAGCTCTGCCCTGGGGCGCCCCCGGAAAGCAAGACCTTTCAGGAAGTGGATCTGATAGGTGCCGACCACCTCGCCGGCACCATTCAGGGCGACATAGATATCAACCTCGGGAGCCGCGACGAGCGCTTCAAATGTCGGCCGGTAATCGTTCCAGTCGTCGAATTCCTTGTCTTTGCGGACGTTTGTCGCACCGGCATTGATGATGGCGACGATGGCTTGCAGGTGGCTGAGATCTGCCTTTTCGATTCTGATTTCGGTGTTCACTTTTTTGGTATCTCCGATGAAACCCCAACGATGGCCGGCCAGCAATGCGCGTGTCCGTGTACTGCGTTGCCGATCAGGTAAAATTTGAATCAAACTGTCCCTAGTGGATGTACCAAGATTTAAAACCGCGTCCATAGCATTCAGCACGAACAAGCCGGCTTGCAGGGCACAAGGACCGGCCATGGAGATATTGCAAGAGGTATGACCTGGCATGTTTGACTTGGGCGGTTGGGCGATGTCTGTCGGAAGCGGTGTGGTCAGTGTCGCCTCCGTTTGGGGCCTGTCCGCGGTCGCGCGCCCGGACGGAAGCACCAAAGGCCATGTCTGCTATCTGACCTACAGCCGTCCATGCAAGTGGATTGCAGCGGCGCTGGTTCCCCTTTCCGTGCTTGTCGTGCTTGCCATGGCGCACGCCCCTGCGAGGCACATTGCGCTCGCTTTCGTCGTCACCGCTGCCTTCCTCGCGCTGACACTCTTTGTCGTCTACCAGGTCTTTTTTGTTCGCTTCGGCTATGACAGGAACGCGATCTACTTCGACAGTCCGTTTCTGCGGAACATGAAAACAAGCTGGAACGAGCTGGAATATGTCGGCCATTCCAATGCGCTCCAGATCAACTTTCTGGAAGTTTCCGGCATTGGCCGCATCTGGTGTTCCAGTTTCCAGAATGGACACAGGGATTTAGCGCGGTTTCTGGAAACGAAGGCCGAACTGCTCCTCACCAAAGAACACTGACACCGTACGTCACCGGCAGAGCGCTTCTTGCGGATCGAGTTCCGCAACACCCCACCACGTCGTCCGCCAGCCTTCCTCTTTCCAAAGGTGCGGCCAGGAACCGGTCAGGTATGTCGCCGAAACAGGCGTGCCGGGACTTGCGAAGGCAACGTCGGCGAAACGCTGCCCTGCGGGTGTATCCGGTTGATCGTCGCCCTCCTCCCAGACAAAGAAGCACTTGTCTCGCGGCGGAACGCGTGCGGGGATGGCCTTGGTGACGATACGGGCACCGGGAAAGAGAGCGCGCAGATTTCCGCCCGTATAGCCATCGACCGCGACAAGCGTCGCAGTCTCTGCCCCGAGCTCAGCCAGCGGTTGCCGAATATCAGCATAGGGTTTCATGTGGCGGCACTTGCCGCCGCACCAGAACCTGTCGGGCGCAACAAGACCGGGAACGCGCGCGAAAAAGACGACGGCAACGGTCGCGGCAACTAGGGCTGCCAGCCAGCGCCATTGCCTGTGAAATCCGAACCGTTCCAGATCCGCGAACAGGTAGACCGGCAGCAGAAGCATCAGGGGATGCATGTGCCGCTCCTTGACATAGGTTGCCCCGGTGACCGCAATCATGACCGCGGTGAGCAGGATCATGGCGACAACGGTGCGTCCGCACAGACGCGCGACATCATTCACTGCCGGCACCTCCGCCTCTGTTCTTCCCAGGTATCGCGGCCAGAAGAGCAGCAGCAGAACGGGGACCAGCAATACGGAAAAGCCGACGAGACCGAAGGCGAGCTTGCCGAGGCCTTCCGCCGCTCTTGCCACATGCGACGTCTCGGACGCGACGCCCATCGTTTGGGAAACCGAAGCGAAGAGCTGCAGGCCTTCGGTCAGGATCCAGAACCCGTAGGGGCTGTAGACAACGGCCGCTGCCACGGGCACGAGCACCAGGCCGGAGAGGCGTATCCGTGGACGCCAGCTGCTGTCGCTGAGAGCTGCCAGGAGAAGGGCCACGGCAAAGATCGGGTAAGAATGCTTGCCGATGAGCCCTGCCCCGGCGGCAGCGCCGAACAGCAGGTAGAATGACAGGCGGCCGGTCTCCAGTGCCCGGACGAAGAAAAAAGCGCTGGCCGCACAGGCCGTGGTCAGAACAACCGTATGCGTGACACCTTCATGCAGGTTCCAGCCGAACTGGTAATAGAGCGAATAGGAAAAGGCGCAAAGAGCAGCCAGACGCGGCGAACGTATTCCCTCGCGCGCGATCAGAAACAGAAACAGCGCCGCGACCGAGATCAGACTGTACTTGACGAAAAGCGCGGCCCAGATGGTCGGACCGAACACCTGCTGCGCAGACCACAAAAGCCACTCGTAAAGCGGTGGCTGGCGCAGCATGTAGCCCGGTTCAAGCGTCTGAACGAGGACATTTTCGAACATGTCGTCGGTGCCGAGAACCGGCGTCGACACAGCCCTGAGAAGGAGATGCAGCGCGCCCCACAAGGCGACAATGCCCCAGACCCCGAGAGGGGTCGCATAGAAGGGCGTTTCAGGTTCGCGGTGAGAAGACTGCAATGCATTCATGGCAAGCGGGATACATGATTTCCGATTGCCTGTAACCCTTCAAACGGATCTGAACGTTGGAGAGCGCAATCGCGACTGCGCCCTCCCTTGTTTTCTGTTTGCGTCAGAGCGCCGGCAGCGGCGGCAACGGCGTTTTGAGCCACTTTTTGGAAAGCTCATCCAGCTTGCCGTTGAGCTTCTTGTGCAGAACGAACACGTTCACCCATTGCAGGAGATCGATGTTGCCGGTCTTCACGCCAATATAGGACGGGGAATTGGCAATGATGAACTTGGTCTGGAGATTGAAATCCGGGTTGTCATTCGCGATGCCGAGCGCAACCATGTTGCCTGTCACAATGACGTCGGCCTGGCCTGACACGTAGGCGGCGATGGTCGCGGCGTTGTCCCCGAAACGGATGATTTCAGCCCCTTCCGGCGCATCTTCCGTGATCGCCAGATCTTCCAGCGTACCGCCGGTGACGGCGATCTTCTTGCCGGCAAAGTCGGCGATCGATGCAACAGAGACATCAGGCTTGGCGAAGGCGCCGGAGAAGAACGGTGCGTAGGCGTGCGAGAACCAGATGGACTTCGCCCGTTCCGGATTGGCGCCGAGCGTCGAGATCACCAGATCGACCCGGTCGGTTTCCAGAAACGGAATTCTCTGTTTGGAAGTCACCGGAACCAGTTCAAGTTCAACACCCAGATCTTCGGCGATCATCTTGGCGACGTCGATGTCATAGCCCTCATATTCACCGTCTGCACCGAGCGAACCGAACGGCGGGAAATTCTCGGGCGTTGCGATCTTGATCGTTCCGGACTGCAAAATGTCCTTCAGTTCAGCCGTTGCCGGGCTCGAAAACACCAGAGCAGCCGACAGCAGGGCTCCTCCAAGACCAGTCAGTTTCTTCCACATTTCGCGACCCTCCTTTTGGTTCAACAAGCGCGATCTTTCAGGCGGCGGCCTTGCCCCCGCTCTTTGAGGATGCCGAGCCAAGCCGCTTTTCGAGGCGGCGCGACCAGACGGACAACGGAAAACAGAGACTGAAATAGATGATCGCCATCAGCGGATAGATGACGAATGGCTGGGTGCCCGGCACGGGCGAATTCGCCCAGCGCTTGCCGACCGTCATCAGGTCGTGAAAGCCGATGATGTAGGCCAGCGAGGTTCCCTTGATGATCTGCACCATGAAGCCGATCGTCGGGGCGATCGCGAGGCGGACGGCCTGCGGCAGAATGAGGAGCAGCATGATCTGGAACAGCGTGAGGCCGAGCGCCTTGCCGCCTTCGTGCTGCGAGCCGGGAACTGCAAAAATGGCCCCGCACCAGACTTCCGCCAGATAGGCGCTGGTGTAGAGCGTGAGCGCCAGCCCCGCCGCGTGCCACGGATCGATCCTGAGGGAGAAAAGATGCGGAACGCCAAGCCCGAGCAGGAACAGCAGCATCAGCAGCGGAACGGATTGAAACAGCCATGTGTAGCCCGTCGAAAGACCGGACAGGAATCGCCCCGGCGTAACGCGCGCGGCCGTGACCATCATTGCGATTGCACCGCCACCGATGAACGCGATCAGGGACAGGTAGATCGTGAACTGTGTCGCATCCAAAAGCTGATAAAGGACAATGCCGAACGGCTTTCCAAGAATCTCCGCGAACAGGTCCTTCATCGCACCACCTTCCACCTGAACAGACGGTCATGCAGGAGACGCAGCACGCTTTTGAACATCAGCGACATGAGCACGTAAATCACGGTCAAGGTGAAGAAGACCTCGAATGACCGGAAGCTGCGGCTGTCGATGAAAACCCCGGCCCAGGTCAGATCGGTCACGCCGATTTCCGAAATCACGCCAGTTGTCAGGAACAGGAAGATGAACTGGCTGTTGAGCGAGGGATACATGGCTGCAACGGCCTGAGGCAGGCTGACCTTGATGAAGCTCAGCCATCTCGGTATGCCGAGCGAATCCGCAGCTTCTCCCTGACCGGCATCAATCGACGCCAGCCCGGCGCGCAGGATCTCGGCGAAATAGGCCGAAAAGTTCACCGAGAGCGCCAGAAGGGCATGCCCCCAGAAGGGCAACTGGTAGCCGAACAGAAGCGGCAGTCCGAACGCGATGAAAAACATCTGAACGATGAGCGGGGTGTTGCGGATGAACTCAACCCACACCGTCGCCAGTTGCATCAGGACCGGGATCCGGTAGTGCCGGAATGCAGCAAGGAGAAGCGCGGCGAGAAAGCCGAATATGCCGCCGCCTACCGTCAGCAGACCGCTGACAAGCGCGCCTTGAAAGAGCAGCCAGAGATATTCCGGATTACGATAGATCTCAAAAAATCTCAGATCAGCCAATGCGACTGACCCGGCAATTTGAAAGTCTTCAAGGACGCCCCCAACCCAAAACGGTTTTGGGCTTGTGTTGCAACGCGCGTGCCAAACAAGAAAGAGCATCGCCGGTGGCGCAAAACGTCACTTCAAGGCAAAATCAGACGAAACAGCGCTCAGAAAAAGGGCAGCCAGCTAAACAATTAGCCAGACACCATAGGAAAACAGAGGGGGAATTCGCGGCCGCTTCGGAAGAGCTTCAATCGAGAAACGACCAGGTTTCAGCGCCATCGAAATGGCGCAGACCGATGGCCTCGATCGTTCCAGGCTGCGCGAGGCGCAGGTTGACGGCCATACGGCCTATTGCTTCGCCGGCAATGGCTTCCCAGTGGGTTGTCGAACCACATACCTTGCAGGTGTGAAAGGCAAGTTCGCGTTCGCCCCTTGAATAGCGGAGCGTGGCGTCCGGCTTCGCCTTGATGACAATGGTACCAACGTCGCCGTGACCCCAAACCGTGCCGAGACTTCGGCAGATGGAACAGTTGCACGCCACGGCGTGGCGGGGCTGTACAGACATCTCGAAGGTCACCGCACCGCAGTGGCAAGCCCCTTTGATGGGGAGCGCCACCGAGAATGGATCACCCTCACCGGCCATGATCTATTCCAGGCCGATTTTCTGTTTAAGAAGCTCATTCACCGCCTGCGGATTGGCTTTGCCCTTGGAGGCCTTCATCACCTGTCCGACAAACCAGCCGACGAGGTTCGGCTTTTCCTTGGCCTGTTCGACCTTGTCGGGGTTGGCTGCCAGGATCTCGTCGACGATCGCTTCGATCGCGCCCAGGTCCGTGACCTGCTTCATGCCGCGATCTTCCACGATCTGCGCCGGATCGCCGCCTTCGGTCCAGACAATCTCAAACAGGTCCTTGGCGATCTTGCCGGAAATCGTTCCCGCCTTGATGAGATCAATGATAGAGCCGAGCTGATCGGCGGAAACGGGGCTTTCGGAGAGATCCTTGCCTTCCTTGTTCAGGCGGCCGAACAGCTCGTTGATCACCCAGTTGGCGGACAGCTTGGCGTCGCGTCCCTTGGCGACATTCTCAAAGAAATCGGCGGATGCCTTTTCGACAACAAGAATATCGGCGTCATAGGCGGTCAGCCCGTAGTCGCTGATGAACCGGGCCTTCTTGTCGTCCGGCAGTTCCGGCAGATGGCCCGACAGGTCGTCCACGAATTCCTGGGTGAATTCCAGCGGCAGCAGGTCTGGATCCGGGAAGTAGCGATAGTCGTGTGCCTCTTCCTTGGAGCGCATGGACCGTGTCTCGCCCTTGACCGCGTCGAAGAGCCGGGTTTCCTGATCGATCTCGCCGCCATCTTCGAGGATACCGACCTGGCGGCGCGCTTCATATTCAATGGCCTGGCCGACGAAACGGATCGAGTTGACGTTCTTGATTTCGCAGCGTGTGCCGAAATCGCCGCCGGGACGGCGCACCGAGACGTTGACATCCGCGCGCATGGAGCCCTGATCCATGTTGCCGTCACACGTGCCCAGATAGCGCAGGATCGTGCGCAGTTTCGTCAGGTAGGCCTTGGCCTCGTCGGAGGACCTGAGATCCGGCTTGGAAACAATCTCCATCAGCGCGACGCCGGACCGGTTGAGGTCGACGAACGACATGCTCGGATGCTGATCGTGCAGCGACTTTCCCGCGTCCTGCTCAAGATGAAGGCGTTCGACACCAATCTCGACCTGCTCGTCCGGCATGTCGAGCAGGATCTTGCCCTCCCCGACAATCGGCTGCTTGAACTGGGAGATCTGGTAGCCCTGAGGCAGATCGGGATAAAAATAGTTCTTGCGGTCGAACACGGATTTCAGGTTGATCTCTGCCTTCAGTCCTAGACCTGTGCGGATCGCCTGGCGGACGCATTCCTCGTTTATGACCGGCAGCATGCCGGGCATGGCCGCATCGACAAGGCTGACATTGTCGTTCGGGTCCTTGCCGAATTCTGTCGAGGCGCCGGAAAAGAGCTTGGCTTCGGACGTAACCTGCGCATGGACTTCCATGCCGATCACGATCTCCCAATCGCCGGTCGCGCCCTTGATGAATTTCTTCGGGTCGGGTGTGCGTACGTCGACAAGCGTCATCTTCGTCAAAAATCCTGTTCTGTTCGATTTCACGCACGCGATCAGGGAGGTCGGCAGGAATGCTGCGGCGCGAATTTCTAGCTGCCTGATGACCTATTCGGGAATTGCGCCGGCTGCAAGGGTTTCCTTGTGTGCCGCATCAGCTTTCGCACAAAGCGTGCCGATTTCATGATGAACCGTGCATGCATCGCTTCCTGCAATGTGTCGGACAAATGCGTGCGAGGCGCAGGCGTGCGCGCTCACGGAAGCGTCACTGCGAGCCGGGGTTCTGCGCATTGCCGGTCCGCATGATGAAACCGATCAGAACGGCAACTGCCTGGTAGAGTTCGATCGGGATTTCCTGGTCGATTTCGATTTGCGAGAGCGCTTCGGCCATCATCGGGTTCTGTTCAATCGGAACACCGGCCTCGCGCGCGAGCTTTTCGATCTGTTCGGCAACAGAACCGCTGCCCTTCGCCGCGACAACGGGCGCGCCTTCGTTCTCGTATCGAAGCGCGACGGCGAGTTTCTTCTCCGGACTGTCTCCAGGTTCCATCATCCCCTCCTCAAGATTGCCTGTCGACAACGGTGCCATATTTCGCGGCTGCCTTCGGCGGCAGACCCCGCACCAGACGGAACTCCTGCAAATCCAGCCCGGCATCGGCAAATGAAGCCATCATGGTCTCCTCAAGCGCCTTCAAACCGTCAAACGTAGCGGACCTTTCCACCCACAGGCTCACATAAGTGCCGCCGCCGCGCAGGCTGACGGCGGCTTCGACCGGGCCGGTTGCCGTCAGATCCATTGCAAACCGGAGCCGCCAGGCCGGTTCATTGTCGCCGTCTTCTGCCTGACCGCTGCCATCGCGGCCAACCTGCAACTGCAAAATGCCGGTCTCCTGACCCAGTGCCAGCGGCAGCTCGAACACGAGATCCATCGGCCGCGACGTTGCTTGCGCGCGGTCGTCCCCCGCAAGCCCCGTGTTGACGAGCTGGGTCATCCTGACACGCGCAAGGGCCGCGTCGGTTTCCTTCAGGACTGCCTGCAGGATCTGGGGCGTCGTTCCCGGCAGGAAACCTCTGCCGCCAGCCTGGGCCTGCGCCTGCGGCGCATCCTGGCGCGAAGGCGCTTTGGGCTGCGCAGCGGGCCGGGTCACCTGCGCCTCGGCTCCGAATTGCTGCAACAGCGTTCTGAAGGAAAGCAGAACAGTTTTTATATCCGCCTGCCCCGCCGGGGCACCCTGACGCGGAACCGCGGCGTTCGCTTCGCGAAACTGTCCGGACATGCGCAGGGATTGCTGGATGTCGTCCGCAGAAAGGTTCTGTGCCGGGTTCATGCGCAGGCCGAGGATCTGTTGCATAGCCTTGGCGACCGGGTCCGGCAGAGACACCTTTCCGGCGGCCTGCGCAGACATCAGGTTTCCCACCTGGGAAAACAGGTTTCCAAGGCCGGTCTGCTGCTCGCCAAGGGCCTGAAACGCCTGGCGGGCAAGCTGACCGGCAGGATTTGCCTCGGCCGTCACGTTCGGGGTCGAATTTCCTGTCGTGCCGAGCATCGGCGCCGACGCTGAGGCCCGATACGGCTGATTGTGGGCAACGCGCAGGCTATCTCCGACCTGCGGCAATGCCTTTGATTGCGGTGTTGGGTCTGCTGGTGCCGAGGCGACGGTCGGAGCCCCGTTTGCCGGTGGACGCACGGGCGACGGCGTAACGCTCCCCGCCCCGACACCCGGTTTGGCTGAAGATACGCCGCTTCCGGAAACGGCCGCCGGGGCTGGTGTGGCTCTGTCCGCACCTGGCAGCGGCGAACCGGCCACGGCTCGAACCGGCTCCGCCGATTGTGCCGTTACCGGCGCGGACGTCGTCGACGATGGCACAATGGGTGCGCGCGACGAATTCGGTGCCGGGCCGTTTGGAGCCGACGCCGTCGTGGCGGCTGCGCCTGCCGCGGCGGACGCCGGCCGGCCCGGCTGCTGCGGCGCCTGTTGAAGCGTGTCGGCCTTCACAGCCGGGCCCGCGTTCGTTTGCTGCGGGGGCGTTGCAGGTCTGGGGACGGCCTCGCCCGGTTGAGGCAGGGCAGAAGCCGTCGCCGATGCCGGGTTGGCGGGCGACGGAGACGGTGCTTGACCGACAGTACCGCCCGTCTGTTGCGGGTTTGTCTGCGAGCCCGGTGCGGCAGGAGGGCTTGCCGTTAATGGCGCAGAGGACAGGACCGGAGAGGACGGAACCTGTGTTTGATTTGAAGAGGTTGTCGCGATGGGCACGGGAGCTGCAGTCCGGCCGCCCGTACCGGCATTGCCTCGCGCGGGCGCGGCAGTCGGTGCGGGGGCACTCACCCCGGATCTGCCGGCGGTAGAAAGAGGGGGTGAAGTGGACCCGCCACTTTGCTGCGGACGCGTTGCGGCCGCAACCGGATCGGGCTTTGCGCCCGGGACCGCATCGCGCGCGGCCGACGGGGCAACTTGTGGTGCGGGTGCTGTTTGTGGACCGGATTGCCGGGCCGGACCGGCAGCCTGTTGCACATCGGCGCGCCGTGGATCCGTGCCCTGTCGCGCCGGCGGGTCTTGTACCGATGACCGGCTTGCGGCCGTTGCGGCCGGCGCTAGGGGTGCCGCCTGTGCGGCCTGTCTGGTTTGCGCAGCTTGTGCCGGCTGGGTCACGGTGGGCAGAACTGCACCGCCCTGCGCCTTTACCGGTGTCTGCACCTGTCCCTGACCCGGTACTGGTCTGCCGGCCGGAACCTGCGATGGCGGCAGCGCTTGCTCGGGCTGCTGTGCGGCGACCGGCACAACAGGTTGCCCGGGCAGAACCTGCTGGGTCGTCACCTGGATCACCGGGTTGGCCTTGTTGCCCGAAACGGAAACGATCACGTCGCTTCCGGGAGGCAACCTGACCGGGAGCTTGAGATCAAATTTCGCATCGTCAGTTGCGAGCCGAACAACGCCGCCTGGCAAATTCGCCTCTACCCTGGCTCTCAGTTCGGTGCCAGGTTCAAGCCGCACCGCCGCGACGGGTGTCCCCTGCCCCAGGACGGGGCTCTGGGCGCTCACCGTTTCAACCATCGCAACGCCTCTCGCATTCGCAGTGGCAGAGATTCGCAAGGCTGCATTATGACCGCTTTCAGCCCGACTGCACAGGCTTGACCCTGATCAATGCCGCCGAAGCCTTAACGCTTCATTGTGTGCCGGTGCATGACTTGGAAACCGTCTTGTCCGCTCGATTTGCTCGCGGTCAACATGGACCTGACCTGGACTGAAGGCTGTGAAGGGAGAAACAGCGTGAACTGGATGGACCGCCTGAACGAGCGTGCCGGACTGATGGGCAGAATGCTCGACACGATCGGCGCCATGGAGAAACTCCCCACCGGGATCAGATCCGATGCCGAACTGAGATCAGCTGCGCTCAGGTGTATCAACTGTAACTCTGCGGAGGCCTGCAAAAAATGGCTGGAAGACCATCCTGACGGCGCAGCCCGCCCCATGAAGAATTGTCCGAACGCCGAGCTATTCGACCGCTGGCTGAAGGACTGATCGAGGATCAGGTCTGTTTGCGTTGCCGGTGCAGCCAGAACATCAGCCCACCGAACGCTGCTCCACCAACAAACCGAAACGGAAACATTGCCAATGCACCCGCGTCTTGCGAGATCGGCTGCGGCAGCTGAAGCATGCCGACCGCAGCTTCGAGCATGAGTGAGAGCGCTGCCGCCGCGAAGCCGACGATCCAGAGCTTTTGCACCGTATCGGCACGCCAGCCCAAGTACCCGCCAATGAGCAGCGCAAACGGATTCAAAAGACCCGAGAGCCCGAAAAGATCTATCCAAGTATCAGAAAGCACGTTCATTCCCCTCTCATAGCGTCGCGCCACGCGAATGGCGAGATTTTTCGCAACACAATTCAGAGGCTACCCGGATAAATTTTTCTATCTGGTCAAATATTTCTTCTTTTTGCTGACACTTTTATTCATAATTCAAATACAAACCAGTACTCGACGGACAACATGAGTGCTCACTCATGTGATTTTTTCCGTGTTTTACTTTTCAAGTGAATGTGATATATTTTTAATGAACATCAATTAAATTTCCGAAAACTCTCGGAAATCAATTCTATTTGCACTTCTTTTGATCATGTCTTTCGCCACCGCAACCCCTACTGACGACCCGACTCTCGAAGCCCTTTTAAAGTCGAAGCGGCGGCTTGGAATCGTGTGCGGCAATTGCGGACGGTTCAGATACATGAACGGGTCGCGATTTGCGCAGGACCAGAAAGTATCCGCGCTCAGCGAAACGCTGGTCTGTTCGTCTTGCAGGTCTAGAGACGTCAAGGCAATCGCCGTTTCCCGGAGCCCGGACAACGGTTACTGGCCCGCAGAGAGCAGCTGAGCCCTGCTGCATTTCCGCAACAGCAATAAAAAACCGCGCGGCCGGCCGCCCCGGCAGAGCAGCGTGAGATTGATTGTCGCTCCACCTCGTGATACGCGGGCCATCCGATAGCGAGGTTTTATGTCCGGACAACTGGAGTCCCGATAAATCCCGGCTGAATGACAGCCGGACAGCGAACACCGGCGTTGCGTGCGAAGGGCCGCAGCGGCCGTAAACCTGCATCGATTTCCAGGCACTTCAGAAATGGACATATCAAAAGCCGAACAGCGGGTATTGCACCTGCTGGCGCAAGGCGGCTGCATCCTCGTGGAGAAAGACGAAGATGGCCGCATCATCAATCAGGAAACCGTCACGCGTGATGGTTGGTACTGGGGCGGCTGCTCACTGCGTCTGTTCCGAAAACTCAAGTACAAGCGATTGATCGCCTCAAAAAACAGCGGCCCGTACCGGATTACCCAACTCGGGCTCAGGCGTGTCCGCTCCCAGTTGGACAACAGGTAAGCCGGACAGAAGGTTCACAAGGACAAAAATGCGCACCTTTGAGCAGGTGCGCATTTTTCGCCCGGTTCACGCGCCGGTCCACGGTCGACTAGCTGTCCTCGTCGAAACTCGCGAGATCCGGAGCGTCTCCAAGCAGATACCTCGGCCCCCTTCCATGGCGGGCGGCAGCATCGCCCGCATTGTAGAGACTGCAGGATTTCATGGAGAGGCATCCGCAACCGATACAGGCATCCAGCTTGTCGCGAAGGGCCGTCATTTTTTCAATGCGCTCGTCAAGATGTTTCCGGAACTCCCGGCTCATTCTGCTCCAGTCCGCCTTGTTCGGCGCCCGGCCTTCGGGAAGCTGTGCGAGACGGGACGCGATTTCCGAGATCGTGAACCCGAATTCCTGGGCGACAAGCGCAAACGACAAGCGTCGAATGTCGGCACGCATGAACCGGCGCTGACCTCCACTGTTCCTGGCCGGGTGGACAAGCCCCTTCTCCTCGTAAAAGCGGATCGCAGACACGGAAAGTCCGGTCCTGTCGGCGAGCTCACCGATCGAGAGAAGATCGCTCCCCTTCATAACCTTTTTCAAGTAAGACCCTTTTTCCTCTTGACCTCAAGTATACTTGAGGAACTATCTCATGTGTCCACGAGGAGTCAAACCCTGAAAGGACGACACCATGAGCACTGCCTTCCTGGAACATGTCAACGTAACGGTTACCGACCCGGAAGCGACCGCGAAACGGCTGGAAGACTGGTTCGGCTGGAAGGTCCGGTGGAAAGGAGCCGCCCTCAACGGCGGCACGACCTACCATATCGGCAACGAGACGAGTTATGTCGCAGCCTACTCTCCCTCCAACGATACCACACCGGTGTCGGGAGAGAGTTACAGCCATCACGGCGGCCTGAACCATATCGCCGTCGTCGTTGACGACCTCGACGCAACAGAGGAGCGGATCAAGGCCGGTGGCTACAAGACCCACAATCACGGGGATTACGAGCCTGGCCGCCGTTTCTATTTTGACGACGACGACGGCATCGAATTCGAAGTGGTGAGCTACAGCTGACTTGCGCGGCCGGTTTCCGGAACGGACGTTCCGGAAACCGGCGCTTCGCCGCATCCCCTGGCGAAAAAGCACAACGGGAGTTGCATGGCCCTATTTTGGCACTTTCTTCTGAAACACTCCCTGACTGGGTAGAATTTCCAATGTCCGCATGACCGGAAATCGGCATCGAAGGACATCGGGACACCATCGGGAGGGATGCATGAAGCTGGTGCGAAACGAAGAGATCGCCTGGGCCAACGGCCCTGGTTACAGGAAAAAGGTCCTGCTGCGGGATGAAGAAATCAACATGGCGGGCGGGCTGGTCCAGATTGTCGAGATTCCGCCACACACGCTGGTGAATGAGCATTTTCACAAGTCGTGCACGGAGGTTTTTCACGTTCTGTCCGGCAAGGGCACCTTCCGGATCGAGGGCCGCGCGTTCAATCTTGAACCCGGACAGACGCTGACCTGCGAACCGCTGGAGGTGCACAGCACCGAGAACCCGTTCGATTTTCCGTTCACTTATGTAGTTTTCAAAACCAACGTCGTCGAAAACGATATTTTCTGGTGCGACCGGCCGACATTCTGATGCACCTTGCTGTTGTCCACGCTTGAGCGCGTCTACCCGCTCACGCGAGAATGGTGCGCGCGCTGTTCCGCGCGGCACCAAAATCCTGCCCTTTGCATCACCTAGTGCCCCGTGAGCACAAGTGCCGTGATCGGGTATCTGAGCGCCTGCCCCCGGATCATGATCGCATGAACGATCCCGACCGTGTCGACCACGTGCAGGAACACAAACTCACCCGTACCGAGGTTTTCGTCCGAGGTCAGTCTGTCATGGTTGCTGGTATAGGCATTGACCGAACAGCTGGCCCCCGGAGGAAGCCTGTCGAGCCCGCCTTCGTAGAGCGGCTCCAGGATCGCCGTGACGGTTCCCTGTTTGGCCGCGGCCTGCGACGTATCGAACAGCTGGCTCCCCGCCGAGACCTGCCCTGACGCGATCACGTTCTGAACATCGGTGACGACAAGCGGTATGATCGTGAAGGGTACCGAGGGGCAGAATGCTTCCGCCACCATGCCGGGTTTCATGACCTGGGCTTCGATCTGACTGAAGCCCGCGACAATGCGTTCCTGCTGCGAGTCCGCCGGGATCAGCACGCCTGCCGGGCGCATCAGCGGGTTGACGATGTCGCCTGGCCGCAGCACGAACTGGCTTACGGTCCCGTCGACGCCCGCATAGACGGTCATCTTGGACAGTTCGACTTCCGCTTCCTGCTGCCGGGCCCGGGCGCTTTCGAGGCTGGCCGGAAGGGCCGTGTCGATTTTCGTTTCAACCAGTTCCTTGTTTGCCTGCGCGGCTGCAAGCGCACCTTGTCTGGAATCGACCGTGGTCTGCAGCTTTTCAATGTCGCGCTCGCTGACGACATTGGCGTTGCGCTCAAACAGCTCCTGCTTGGTATCAAGCTCGTCCTGCGCCTGTTTGAGAGCGGCCTCCGCCTGTTCGACCTGTGCGCTGGCAACTGCCAGTTCGCCCTGCGCGAGCGCGATCTCGCCCTCGATTTCAGCAACCTGCTGTTTCGCGGTGGTGACATCGGCTTCCTGGCGGCTGCTGTCCAGCTTGAACAGCGGATCGCCGGCCTTCACCTCCGTATCGAGTGACAGCGGTACGAACACTTCGGCGACCCGTCCCGAGCCCTCAGGAAGGATCGGCAGGACACGGAAGGTGGACACTGCGCTGGTTGACGAGGGATGAAAATAGAAGATCAGCGTTATCAGCGAGATCGTCAGCATCAGGCAGGACACGATGCCGTAGCGCAACTCGTACCAGACCGAATAGAGTGTGATCTCGTGGCCAATCCGCTTGCCCTGGACATACCGGCGGAACAGGTAGTCCGGCAAGATCGTGATCATGGAACAGAATAGGGTCTCAAACACGTATCCTGCCTCCCTTACGCCTTGACTTCGGACTGAGCTTCGGAGGCAGGGCTCTCCGAAGCGCTTTCAGATGTTTTTGCCGGCGCGGCTTCAGCAGGTGGCTGCCCGCTCACGGCTTCGGAGCCGATGGCCTCCTGGTCCTCAAGATAGGCGTCTGCTGCCACGTCACCCTTTCCGTCGAACTTTTTTGCAATCCGGCTCGCCGAACTTGCGATGGTATCCAAAGGCGTCGTGAAGTCCGGCAATTGAACAAAGGCAAGTACCAGGGCGGCGACCCAGAAGATCTGGTTGTGCGTGAACAACGCCAGAAGCCCCAGTACCGCGACGAGTTCGAACTGGATGCGTCCGTGCTTGTGTGCCAGCCGTTCGGGCAACGAGTGAAGGTAGAGATAAAAGGTTCCAAGAAGCAGAATGATCACGATCAGCGCGATCAGCACCGTGAGCATCATCTGATCGCTGCCGTCTGCCTTGGGAATAAAAAAAGGCAAATGATGAGGCGCGAGCTCGTGCATTTTCTCAGTCATTTTCAATTCCGTAAATCAACACGTTCAAGACAACCTGTTCCAGTATCAACGCTGCGTCAAACAAAAAGGAAACCGGTGACGGGGACAATAGCCACCGGGTTGCCCGAACACACAGGTGCGGGTTCCTTCACCCTGCCCCGGGTGCCGGACAGGGGGCAAACGGTTGTCGGAAAACTGCCCCTAGCGAGGTGCCATGCGGATGGCACCGTCAAGGCGGATCGTCTCGCCATTGAGCATGTCGTTTTCGCAGATCGACCGGACGAGGCCGGCATATTCGTGGGCTTTTCCGAGGCGGGAGGGAAACGGCACCTGCTGGCCGAGCGATTCCTGCACCTCCGGCGACAGTCCAAGCAGCATCGGTGTTTCGAAAATCCCGGGAGCAATCGTCATGACCCGGATTCCCGATTTCGACAGATCCCGCGCGACAGGCAACGTCATACCGGCCACTCCTGCCTTGGAGGCAGCGTAGGCTACCTGTCCGATCTGTCCGTCGAATGCCGCGACCGAGGCCGTCGATACAATGACACCGCGGCCGCCGTCGGCCGTGACGGGTGCAAGATCCGCCATTCCTGTCGCTGCGATCGCGATACACCTGAAGGAGCCGATCAGGTTTACCGAGATTACCTTCTCGAACATATCCATGGGATGCGGCTCGCCGCGGGACGTCGTTTTCGCAACCGGCGCAATGCCCGCGCAATTAACGAGGATACGCTCCTGGCCATGCGACTTTCGCGCAAGCTCGAAGCCGGCCTCCACGCTTGATTGACTGGTCACATCGACGTCGGCAAACACGCCGCCGATCTCAAACGCGGTTTCGCCACCCTGTTCTGCGTTTCGATCAAAAATGGTGACCTTGACACCTTCCCCGGCCAGCATCCTTGCCGTCGCAGCCCCCAGACCGGATGCGCCGCCGGTCACAATTGCAGAAACAGTGGAATCGAGCTTCAAGCGCCTCTCCTATTGACTATATATTTGTATCTTATTTGCTTTTTTAATTCCATTGACGAAAGCGTCAATTTCCGAAGTTAAACTGGCTCAGAAGAACCCGGGGGTCAAGTTTATTCTCTCGCAGTCCATACGGCGGAGATGTCGGGGTGAACACGCCCAACACACACCGCTGGTTACAGATCGGCCAGGACAACAAGGTCTACGGGCTGACGCATGCCGGGAACAGCCGTGTCCGGTCTTACCTCCAGCAGCGTTGCCGAATATCCCTGCCTGAGAGCCAGATCCCATGTCGGCTGATCCGTGAGTGCTGCCGACTTCTGGGCCTTGTTCGCATCTTCAAGCTTGGCGGCACGATTGACCGCATCCCCGATAACCGTGAATTCCAGTCTGGTCTTGGACCCGATGACACCAACCGTGACGGGTCCGGCCGCGGCGGCCGTTCCTATCTTAAGTTCTCCCGGCCAACCGGCGTCGCGGAACCTTTGCTGTTCGTCTGCAACACTTGCGACAAGCTTTTCCGCGGTCCTGAGCGCATCTGCGGCATAAGTCTCGGAAGGATGCACAGCGCCGAAAGTCGCCAGGATGCCGTCACCCAGAAACTTGTCCACGCGTCCGCCTTCCTGATTGATCACTTCAACGGCGAGGTTCTGGTATTCCGCAAGAACGGCCAATACGATTTCCGGCGGAAGCGTTGCCGAGGTTGAGGTGAACGAGCGGATGTCGGCGTAGAGGATTGCGGCCTCGCGCTGGCTTCCCTCGCCTGCCTCAAGCGACGTGTCGGCATCCGTGATCGACGCAGCGACCTCGGGCGCAAAAAAGCGCCTCAGATCCTTCGCCGCCGCCTGTTCGCGCGTTGCTTCAAACAGCATCGACCGCCCGCGGTAGAGCGCAACCGACAGGATGACGGTGACGGCAAAGATCACCATTGTCTTGTCCAGTTCGGCACCAATCAGGATGGAATTGCCGGTCAGGTATTCGACATAGTTCCGCGTGACGCGCATGGAGTCCATTTCGGCGAAGGCAGCATAGAAAACGAGCCCCAGCCACCCGGCCACTGCAACGAGCCCTGTTGTCAGGACGAAACGGGGATCGAACCTGAGCGCGCGCAGTCCGATGAAGATGAACACATACATGAGTGTCGGCGCCTTCAGATAGAACGCCGGATGCTGGTCGTACTGAATATGAAACGAGAAGATCAGCCCGACGAGAAGGGCCATGTCGACGCCGATCGAGATCAGCAGATACCATTGCGGCAACTCGAACCGGTAAGACAGCGCGAGACGCAGAACCGTAAACAGGAAATAGGCACCCAGCGCAACCGGCACGAAGTTGAACCCGGCCGTGCCCTCAGCCCTTGGCGCGAGTGCGTAGAGCACCGAAAAGAACAGAACAAGCCCGAGCTGTACCCAGGAGATGAGGCGCTCCGAGGAGGCCTCCCGCGCCCTGATTTCGGCCCGCACCCTTTCGGGCACACCTGTTTCGGGAGGTCCGCCCTGTATAATATAGCGGAGTGATTGCGAAAATGAGCTCATGTTGATCCAGCTTCAAAACCAGACCGGAGTGTCCACTTTCGGCAAGGATTTCGCAATAAGATACGCGTGAATGTGACCGGCCGTGATGCCGCAGGCACACCAGTGTCACAAAAGCCGTAGCTGTTCCACTTTCTGGACGAGCTCGCTTTGCCGGCGGCAACCCGATTTCGACAACGCGGATTTGATCTGGTTTCTGACCGTGTAGATGCTGACTTTGCGCTGCTCCGCCACCTCCGCCGACGTGAAGCCGTCCGCGAGCATCAACACCGACTGCGCCTCGGCATGGCTGAGCGACAGCGTTTTGCGCAGCAAATCAACAACGGAGACCTGGTTCGCGGCAGGTTTGAGCGCAAGAAGCGTTGCGGCCATGCCGCTGTTCAGGAACGCCCCGAAGGGGGACCGGTCAAGATCGCCAAGTCTCATTGCGAGTGTTCGGCAGGTCCATTCGTTGCCCGCAAGATCTGCAAGCCTGGTGTTTGCAAACAGATGCGGATTTCCTGCCGCCTGCTTCGCGGCAACTGTCTTGAATTTCTCCTGGACATCGCAACAGGCGAACGTCAGACGCTGGAAAACGTCACTGCGAACCAGATTGCCAACGGCAAGCAGACGCTGCGCTTCCGGGCATGCATAGTGAAGCACCAGGTCGGCATCGACGACCAGTATCGCCGTTCCACCGCCAAGCAGATGCCGCTCCGCTGCCCATTTTTCAAACTTCAAGCCCTTGATCATGCGGTTGATTTCGAGCGACTGCCGAATTACCGGTGCAAGCGCGACGCACAGTCTCAGCCAGTTCTCTTCATGGCGCTCCTTGTCCTTCGCGCGCATGTTGCCACCGATCAGAAACATCCGGCTTGCATCATATGCAAGCATGGAACCGCCACCGGCATAAAGATCTTCAAGCGGGTGAAGAATGTCCGCATAGAACTGCGTTCGCTTGAGCTGGTCGGGCGCGCATAGTTCGTGCGAGGAGATCGAATCGCCGATACCGCACTTCGGGAAATTGGCCGCGAAAGGGTTCTTGTCCGCAAAGTGTTGTTCGTAAAGCTGAAGAATCGCAGGGTCATACCCGGACGCGTAAGCCAGGGGCGCTGCCTTTGTCATCTGATCGTAGCCGATCAGCTGGGTACATACGCGCGTTCGCAATGTGCCCGACATCGCGTCGAGAAAAACCTGCCATTGGCTCGGATCCATGGCGGCCGACATGGCCAAATTCGATAATTCAATGATCTTTTCGGAAGTTACGACCACGCGCCCCCCAATGTGGTATCGATAACGTTTCAATTGATCGCGCGCCTGCAACCTCGACGCAACTCAAAATTTATAGGCGAATATAGTCCATTTGGACCATGCGATTTACGCGTAGGTCTAGTAAACAGATGTTGATCGCGTTGTTCGGTTTCAGGCAGCGAGCATTTTGCTGTCGTAACCGTAATTCGTTTGCAACATGGGAATTCCCGCATTCCCGCAATCGGCGAGCGTTCAATTTTTAAAGCTGTGTTGTTTTTTTGGGCGGCCGTTTTGGGCCGCCGTTTTTTTTTATTCTGCGCTTTTGGCGCGCGCATTGATTTGTTTGACCCACTCCTTGAAGAAACCAGCAAACTGCCTTGCATGCGGAGCAGCGGTCAGGAACGGACCTATGGCTTCAGAACCATGCCTTCGCTGGCAACAAGGGTGCCGGGGTATGCAGCCTGGGCAGCAAGGCCTATTTCATCGAGTTCGTCATCGGAGCGGCGCGGATCGTGATGGAACAGCACCGGTGTCTTGACATTTCCCAGGCGAGCAAGCTGCACCGCCTTTTGCCAGGTTGAATGTCCCCAGCCCTGGAAGCTATCGTACTCGTCATCGGTGAACATGGCATCGTAGATCATGATGTCCGCGCCCTGAACGAAACCGGGCAAAACTTCATCCACCGCCGGGTCTCCGTGCTCGTGGTCCGTAATGATGCAGATGGATTTTCCATGATAGTCGAACCGGTAACCGCAAGCCCCGCCCGGGTGGTTTAGCCGCGTGGTACGTATGACAAGATCGTCATCGCGCGGGATGTCGTCACCTGCCGTGAAGGATTTGAACTCAACTGCCTTCAGGGTCTTTGCAGCCACCGGGAAGATCGGCGGAGACATGATGCGGCTTACAATGTCGACAAGTTTCGTGCCGTCCTGGAAGTGTCCGGCCCAGGCCGTGACTTCGAAATTCGGATCGTAAGCCGGTTTGAAGAACGGCAGTCCGCAAATGTGGTCAAGGTGCGTGTGGGTGAACAGAAGGTCGAACTTGCGGGCCTGCCCCCGGCACAACTCCATTCCGAAATTGCGGGCACCGGAACCGCAATCGACAAGTATCAGCGCATCGCCTGCGCGGATTTCAAAACAGGAGGTTTCGCCCCCGTATCGCAGCGTGCTTGACCCCGGTGTCGGCGTGGACCCTCTGACGCCCCAGCAGCGGAGTAAAAATTCATCAGCC
Source organism: Roseibium sp. MMSF_3412 (assembly GCF_030733265.1). Taxonomy (GTDB): domain Bacteria; phylum Pseudomonadota; class Alphaproteobacteria; order Rhizobiales; family Stappiaceae; genus Roseibium. The sequence continues at coordinate 62,873 of NZ_JASHJI010000006.1, forward strand.
ACGTTTCACTCCCTAACCACCGGAAGCCCCCCGGCGGGCATCTGCAAGATCGCGGGTCGTCCGCTCGAGCCGCAATGCCAATGTTCGCATGACTTCCAGTGAAATATCCGGAAATTCTTTCAATAGTTTCAAGAAATCATCCTTGGAAACGGTCAGGACATCCATATTGTCGGCGGCGACCAGTGTTGCCGTACGCGGAACATCGCACAGGATTGCGATTTCCCCGACGATCGAATTCTCTGCGACCTGAGCGACTTTCTTTTCGCCTTCCGGCGTATCGACCAGCACGTCGGCGGCACCGGAAAGGATAATAAAGGCACTGTCTCCTTCCTCCCCCTGAGAACAGAGCCGCTCGCCAGATGTGTATTCCGTACGTTCGCTTATGAAGGCAAGAAGACGCAACTTGGTTTCATCTATGCCATGAAACAAGGGCACCTTTCGAAGGGCTTCAACTTCTGTTTCTAGCGTCATCGCTTGCTCCCGCCGTCATTGTTGTTCCCGCGTATTTTTTTCTTGGCATGCAATTGGATGCTGCAGGTTCCATGCCTTCCCACATAAAATGGCATTTTTCTACCCTTTATCCGCAATCCGCCCCTGATCCAGCACGACGCGATGGTCGAATTCGGCCGCAATTTCCCCGTTTGAGGTCCCGTAAAGGAACGTTTTTCCGGACAGGAACTCACGCAAAGCATCGCGCAGCGTCTTGTCTTCTTCGGTCAATCCCGTTGCAATATCATCCAAAATTGTAATCTTTGCGTTCTTCAGAAGACCGCGCACCAACGCAATCCGGCGGCGCTGGTTTGCCGAAAGACGCGAGCCGGAAACACCGACATGATACCCGAACCCGGCATAGATGATCGGGTGCCGCAGTCCCGTTTCCTCTACAATGGTCCGTATCACGTCATCAATGCGGCGACGTGCATCGCGCCGGTCGACGCGCGCCCGTCCGAACAGAAGATTGTCTTCGATGGTCAGAGGCGGCAGATAGACATCCGGATCAAAGGCGACAAAACTGTCGCTGTCCTTGACCACGCCATCGAGAAACTGTTTGCGGGCTGCTATGATTTCGTCGCGAAGCGCGTCCGTCATGACACCGAGACGGTGCCGGGCCGGAACGAGCTTGAAGGCGAGCCCCATCAGTTTCATCCGGTCGGCGTCGGTCAATCCCGGCCGCTGCTGCTCCGACTTCGCAATGCGGACTATTCTCTCGAATTCGGGAAGGTCGTCCTGGTTGATGAAGGAATAAGACCCCAGCAAGCCGCTGTCGCCCGATACGTTTGCGAACAGTTCGAGCATCGTCTCGGCGATCTTGAGGCCGATGTCCTGAAGCTTCTTGTCGAAACCCGTTTCCGAGAGGAATTTCTTGACCTCTTCCAGTTCCGGCACCTGATCCATCGTTATCTCAGGGTCGGACGGCACCGCGAAGAAAAGGTTTTCCGCCAGGCTTGCGCTCGCGTTGAAGCTGTCCGCATGCCAAAGCTCGACCAGTCCGGCGAGTTTCGGCTCGTTGGCGATCCTGCCGGCCAGGCTCTTTCGCACGTTGAGAATCTTCTCGGCGAACGCATCGTTCATGGACGGATCCAGCCTCGATTGAAGTCCGAGACGGTAGATGTCGTTATCGAGCCTGACCGTCTCAAGCAGGGCGAGCGCCTTTTCGTCGAGTTCGTCGTCGTTGCTGACGCCCGCCGCGTCAAAGTCGTTCCATTCCGCCGCCAGGTCGTAGACCGGGTTCTTGGTCTGGTTGGCCTCGTTCACCCGGCGCTTGTACTTTTTCTTTTCCTCACTGTCCCGCTCCGGCGGTACAAGCGGCCTGTGCCGCAGGCCGTAGTAGAGATTGTCCCTGATCGTGCCGGTCCACACGTGAACAGCACCGCCGACATAGGCGATTTCCCGGCCCAGGGTGCTGTCGTTCAACTTGTCCAGGTCGTGATCGCCAATCAAAACCTTGCCCGAAGCGGCAGACACCAGGCCAGCCGCCAGCTGCAGCACCTCCGACCGGCCGGACCCGTCGGGCCCCACGATCGCGCACTCGCTTTGCGCCGGCACCGTAAGCGAGATGTCCATGACTTCCTGACCGGCGGCGCCACCGGAGAAACTGACGCGCTCGAACTTCACATCACCATCGAGTTTGACATCATCATCAGCGGTCAGCCGTTCGGTGTCATAGATGTCGGGCGGGTCGAAATTCTCGACCACGGTCTGATACTTGACGCTGACGTCGGCAGTCATCTGGTAGAAGGACAGAAGCAGCTTCCACGGTCCGGCCAGATCCTTGTAAGCCGCGATGACAGCCAGCAACGCACCAATGCTGAGGTTCCCCTGAATGACCAGGTAGCCGCCGATCAGGTAGAAAAAGAACGGCGTCAGCTGGTTCATGAAATTGTTCAGGAACTTGATGAGGAACTTCCGATTGAAGATCTCGTAGCGGATCTTGAAGTTCTCGTAGAGACGGTCGGAGATATCCGCCGAATGCCAGGCTGCTGCGTCGTTGGCGTGAATTTCCGCAACGCCCGTTATGCTTTCCCCCACCTTGTCGGCGATGACGCGCACGTTCTTGACCCGCTTGCGCGACAGAAGGATGACCTTCTTCTGCAGCATCGGAATGACGTAGCCCTGGATCGGATAGGAACTGACCGCGGCGAGGCCAAGCAGCGGGTCCTGCATGAAAATGAAGCCGAGCTGCACGATCAGCATGCCGCCCTGATAGGCGGGAAGTGCGAATGCTTCACCGATATATCCGCCGACATCCTCCACTTCGGAGGTGATCATCGGGATGATCTCACCCGAACTGACTTTCCGGAAATGCGGGAGACGAAATCTCAGGACGCGTTGAAACAGCTCAAAGCGAAGCCTGCGCAACATGCGCTCGCCAAGCCGCCCCTTGTAGACGTTGAGGTAGAACTTGAGCCCGTTGGAAACGACGACGAGCCCCAGAAAGGTCAAACAGAGAAGGACGAGGTAAGGGATCTGATCAAAGTCGAAGCCAAACACGTCTCGCGGGAAATTGTCGCCCTGAACGGCATCGTTGACGATCAGCTTAGGTAATTCTAGCAGGAAGTAGACCACCGGATACGTAAGTACGGTGACCATGAGGATAAATATCTGCTGGCGAGCACTATACTTCCAAATGAATCCAAATAGGCTTTTTTCCATTCGCTCGTCCAAACACTTATGGATCAATTATGTTCATTGTGATCATATTGGTATATTAGCGACCCAAAATCGATGCGCCAGCCAGGATTAGCATTTGCCACAAGCAGTTTAAATCCGTCCAATGCTGAAAACCTCATGTTCGTGAACATCCGGACGTGACAACACTTGATGATATGAGACATAAGCTCCCAGGGGCAGCATTACAAATCAGGGGCAGTATGAGTTCCAAGACGCCGAAAATTCTGATCTACAGCCACGACTCGTTCGGGTTGGGTCACCTGAGACGATGCCGTGCGATTGCGCATTCCCTCGTCGGAGATTTCGACACCTTGTCCGTCCTGATCCTTTCCGGGTCCCCGATCATCGGCAGTTTCGAGTTCCGTTCACGCGTTGATTTCGTCCGGATTCCAGGCGTCATCAAGTTGCGGAACGGTGAATACACCCCGCTTTCGCTTCACATCAACATCGATCAGACGCTCGCGATCCGATCCTCGATCATCGAACACACCGCGAAGGTCTTCGAACCGGATATCTTCATTGTCGACAAGGAACCGCTCGGTCTGCGCGGCGAGGTCCTCGGCACGCTTGAAGCCCTGAAAAACACGGACACCCGGCTGGTTCTCGGATTGAGAGACGTGATGGACGACACCCAGGTCCTGAAGGAAGAATGGGATCGCAAGAACGTCTATCCCGCGCTCCGGGATCTTTATGACGAAATATGGGTCTATGGCCCGGAAGATATCTGCGATCCGCTTGAAGGCATCGACGTTCCTGACAGCGTCACCGAAAAACTGAGATACACAGGTTACCTCAGACGCGAGCTGTCGACCCCTTCGCTCGAGCAACCACTCGCCGCCCCTTTCGGCGAGGAACCTTATGTGCTGGTCACACCCGGTGGCGGCGGCGACGGTGTCGAAATGGTCGACTGGGTCATGCGCGCCTACGAAACGCGCCAGCGCCCGCTGTTTCCGGCCCTGATCGTGCTGGGCCCGTTCATGCCTGCCGCAGCCGCCGCCCAGTTCAGCGAACGCGCGGAACACCTGCGAGATGTCGAAATCATCCGCTTCACGCCGCAGATCGAACCCTATCTTGCCAATGCGACGGCCATTGTCGGCATGGGGGGATACAACACTTTCTGCGAGATCCTGTCGTTCGACAAGCCGACCCTCATGGTCCCCCGCGTTCTGCCGAGACGGGAACAGGCGATCAGGGCGGAACGGGCGGAACAAAGCGGTTTGCTCAAGGTACTCCCGATCGACCGGTATCCGGACTCCGACCTCATGGCGAAAGCGCTTTCCGACCTCCCCTCGCTCAAGCCGCCCTCGTCCGCCAATGTGGACCGGCTTCTGGACGGGCTGGATGTCATCTCCTCGCGTGTCGGCGAAATCTTCGACTTGAACCGCGCTGCGGACGCCCGGAAACTGGTCAACTTCTAGAGTCGGCCCCGCTCCCAAAACATCTGGAAACTACCGCACATGTCCCGAATTGCCGTCGTGGTCAAAGGCTATCCGCGTCTTTCAGAAACCTTCATCGCCCAGGAGATGCTCGGTCTGGAAAAGCGTGGAATCGAGCTCCTGATTGTCGCGCTCCGGAAACCCTACGATCCCTATATCCATGAGCTGCACCGGCAGATCTCGGCGGAAATCCTTTATCTGCCGGAATATGTCAAAGACGATCCTGCAAGGGTTGCACGGGCCAAGAGCTGGGCCCGCAGGCAGCCCACATATGCAGACGCCAGGAAGCTCTTCGAGATCGACTTCAGCAACCAGCCGAATGCCGACCGCCGCCGGCGATGGGCGCAGGGATGCGTTTTCGCGCATGAACTGCCGCAGGATATCAACTGGATCTACACGCATTATCTCCACACACCCTGCTCGGCCGCGCGTTATGCCGCTCATCTGTCCGGCCGCAAATGGTCCTTTTCAGCCCACGCCAAGGACATCTGGACGAGCCCGGAATGGGACCTGAAAACAAAGATCAACGATGCGGATTGGGGCGTCACCTGTACGCGCGTGAACGCGGAGTATCTGGGCGGGCTCGCAAAGAAACCCGGCAAGGTCGAGTTGCTTTATCACGGTCTTGATTTTTCAGGATTTCCCGAACCGGCAGCGACCGATCCGATGCGCGCGGGCGACGCGGATCCGGTGCGGCTTGTCTCGGTCGGGCGCGCGGTTGAGAAGAAAGGCTATGACGATCTGCTTCAGGCCCTCGCCAACCTGCCGCAAGACCTGAACTGGCAGTTCACGCATATCGGCGGCGGAGACCTCTCCGAAGCCCTGAAGACGATGGCCCGGTCACTGGGGCTGGCAGACAGGATCACCTGGCGCGGAGCACAACCGCGCGAAGAGGTGATCGCCGCCTGCAGGCAATCCGATCTTTTCATCCTGCCATCCAAGCTTGCAAAGAGCGGTGACCGGGACGGACTGCCGAACGTCCTGATGGAAGCCCAATCGATGGGACTGTGTTGCCTTTCGACACGGGTCTCGGCGATCCCGGAACTGATCCTTGAGGACGAAACAGGTGTACTGGTTGATCCCGGCGCTCCGGAGCAACTCGCCAAGGCACTGGAAACGCTCGCAAAGAACCCGCGCTTGCGCCGGGATCTCGGCCTTGCAGCTGCAAAGCGCGTGCGGACACATTTTTCAACAGATCCCGGCCTTGACCGGCTGGCTGCGAAATTTCGTAAAGTGGTGTGACGAAAACAGCCGGGTAAACCTGAATGAAAATCGCCTTCACAGCACCGATGAAGCCGTTGGACCACCCGGTGCCTTCCGGTGACAGAACGATGGGGCGGCTTATCGTCAAGGCACTGGAAAGCAATGGCCACGATGTTCGGATTGCAAGCACCTTCCGCTCCTGGCGCAAGGAGGCTGTGGAGGCGGTTCAAAGGGACGCCCGGCGCGAAGCGCTCGCGGAAGCAGACCGTATCGCGCTTGATTGGGAAACCAGTGGTTACAGACCGGATCTATTCCTGACCTATCACCTCTATCACAAGGCCCCCGACTGGATCGGTCCGGTCTTGAGCGACCGGTTCGGCCTGCCCTACACCGTTGTGGAAGCGAGCCGTGCACCCAAAAGGCAAACAGGCGACTGGGCATTCGGATTTGCAGCGGCCGACCATGCGCTGAAGCGGGCCGATGCCGTCGCTGCAATCCACAACGCCGACGTTGCCTGCCTGAGACCGGTCGTTGACCCTGAGCGGCTGCAGGTGCTGCTGCCCTTCCTCGATGCCGCCCCGTTTCAGGCAGTCGCGGACAGCGCCAGGTTACCTGCTTCGGTTCCATTGAAACTCATTGCGGTCGGCATGATGCGCGAGGGAGACAAACAACGGTCCTTTGAAGTGCTCGCCGAGGCACTGGAAAAGCTCCCCCGCCTGCCCTGGCAACTGACGCTCATCGGTGACGGTCCGGCAAGGGATCGTATCCTTGCTCTGTTTCCACCGGATAAGACAACCTGGCTCGGCGCTCTGCCTCCGACCCGGCTGCCGGACCAGTATGCTGCGCATGACCTGCTGGTGTGGCCGGCCATTCGCGAAGCCTTCGGCCTTGCGCTTCTTGAAGCTCAGGCGAGCGGAACCGGCGTGATCGCCGGCGACACGTTCGGTGTCCCCGACATTGTCCGAGACGGTGAAACCGGATTTCTGTCTCCAGAGGGGGACGCCGGAGCCTTTGCCGCGAACCTCAAGCGCGTGATCGAAGATCCGGGCCTGGCAGACCGCCTCGGACACGCTGCACAGGTTCATATTGCCGAGAACCACACATTGACTGCGGGAGCGGCCAGACTGGAAGAACTGATGCGGCGGGCCATCGAAAATCACCGGCAAAGGGCATTGAACTCATGACGTTCAGGGCGTTCATCCACGTTCAGCACCTTCTCGGCACCGGGCATGTCGTGCGCGCTGCCGGCATCGGCAGGGCCCTGGCGGCCAGAGGTGTCGAGGTGACACTGGCCAGCGGCAACACGATTCCGCCAACGCTTGACACAGCGGCGCTCACTGTCATCGAACTGCCAGCCTGCAAAAGTCCGGATGCAGCATTCAAGCGCCTTGTCACGCTCGACGGCGAAGATATTGACGAAAAATGGAAATCCGGGCGCGTTAAAGCATCGATTCAAGCTTTTGACACAGATGCTTTCGACCTGCTGCTCACCGAAACCTATCCGTTCGGACGCCGCCAGCTCGACTTCGAACTGACCCCGCTTTTGAACCATGCGCGTGCGAAAGCCCGGCCGCCGCTGATCGCCACCTCAATCCGCGACATTCTCGTACGCAAGAAGGAACTCTGGAAAGAGCAGTGGATGGCGGATCAGGCGCTACGATACTATGACCGGGTCCTCATCCACTCTGATCCTGATTTCATCCGGCTCGGCGACAGCTTCCCCTTTGCCGACACGGTCGATCATCTGGTGCGCTATACCGGCTATGTCGGCGGCGAAAAGCGCCCTGACGCACATGGAACGGATGGCGAGGACGAGGTTATCATCTCCTGCGGCGGAGGCGCGGTTGCCGAAGGGCTGCTTTCAGCGGCCCTTGATGCCAAACCACTTTCGCGCCGGGCGCAAGACACCGCATGGCGTCTCCTGATCGGGCATGACGTCCCGGACGCTGCATTTGACGGCTACCGGAAACATGCGCCCGAGGGTGTCATCGTGGAACGGGCGCGGCGCGACTTTCCTGAACTCCTGAAACGGGCGCGCCTTTCCGTCAGCCAGGCAGGCTACAATACGGTACTGGATGTCCTGATCGCGGATGTTGCCGCGGTTTTCGTGCCCTTTGCCCAGGAAAACGAGACCGAACAGACCCAGCGGGCGGATGCCCTTGAACGCCATGGCCGTGCGGTCGTTCTGGAAGAACGCCAGCTGACGGCCGAACAACTCGCGGCAGCGATTGACGACGCGCTCGCCCTGCCGCATCGCCCGCACAAGGTGCTGTTGGGTGGCGCGGCACGAAGCGCGGACATCTTGGTGCAGGACATCAATGCACGGCGCACCGGCCTTTTCGACAAACACCATTGATACCGGCAACTGCGGGCTGATGCGCCGGATCGGGGATCGCGAGACGTCCGTTGCCGTTGAAAGGTGCTGGTGTGATCACCGCTGCGGAGCTCGCGGAATGGAAGGACGATATTGACAGGCTGAGAAACAAGGACCAAGTGTTCGCCACGATCGGCTACTTTCTTTTCACCGCAACCGCACCCTGACCGCACCGTGATCCAAGACACCTCTTCCGACTTTCACCGCTTCGAAGACGAACTCGTCCGCCACCTCGACTGGTTTGCCGAGCGTGGCCGAAAGGTCTCGTTCTGGTGGCGCGATGACGACGCAATTGAACCGACCCCTGCCCTCGACAGGATGCTGGCACTTGTCAACGAACACGAGGTCGACCTTGCACTTGCGGTCATTCCGAAACACGCGACGGAGGCTCTCGCCAGGCGCTTGGCCAACGAACCCCATGCCTTCGTGCTGCAACATGGTTGGCAGCACAAGAACTTCCAGCTCAAGGAAAAAGGCGAAAAGGCCGCCGAACTGGGATCACGGCGAGACCCCGATGAGCTCGTCAGCCAGTTGCAGGCGGGCAGGACCCGGCTCGACGCTCTTTTCGGCGGCAGGTTCATTCCCGCGATCGTGCCGCCGTGGAACCGGATCGCACCGGAGATTTCAAGGCGCCTTCCCGGCATCGGCCTTCCGGGCCTGTCGACTTTCACCTTTCACAATTTCCCGCGCGATCATCAGGTGCAGTCGCATATCGACATCCTGAAATGGAAAAAACCGGTCCGCTTCATCGGATGGGAAAGCGCGCGCCTGCGCTTCGATCTGCAGCTAACCCGGCGCCGCAACACCCGCGGCGAACCGGTGGGCCTCCTCAGCCATCACCTCGCCCATGACGAGGCGAGTTTTGAGTTTCTGGAAAAATTCCTCGCCATCGCCGCCCATCACGAAGGGGCAAACTGGCCGCGTGTGAAGGATCTGTTTGGTTGAGTCAGGAAGAGCGTTGCCAAGGTTTCGGGGCGCCGGTCACAATCGTCATCCAGGACAGGTAGGGATGGTCGGGATACGGATTTGTTTTTATTGTTTGTCGTCCCGATTTGACGCGTGAGCGGCAAGATCGGGATCCAGTACGCCGTGTGGCTGGAGGTTGGAAGAAGGTGGAGAAACAAGGGATTACTGGTTCCCTGCCTTCCGCTTCGCTCCAGCAGGGACGACAAGTCTGCATACGTAAACGCGCCCTACAGGCTCCATGTTGCGATAAACCAGACGGTAGCGGGACGACCATGGCATCCATGCCGGTACTTGTGGAACGGATTTGCGGATTGCAAACATGTGGAGTGAGAAACGGACACAAGAGCCCTCACTCCGCCGCCGCCGTCTCCTTCAGGACCTTGCCGTATTGTTTTCTGAGCAGCGCCAGTTTCGGGTCGATATACGTCTTGCAGAACGGGCGCTCCGGGCCCTTGGCGTAATAGTTCCGGAAGCGCTCGTCCGAGGGTTTGAAACCGGCCAGCGTGAGCACGCACGTCACCAGCGGTTCATCGAACTGCGGCTGCAGCGCACGCAGCGTGCGGCCGACCTTCACGCCTGTACCCGCGTCATAGACATAGATCGCCGAGCGGTATTTGCCGCGCATCTTGTGACGGGACGTACTGGAATGGGTGCGCAAATGAATCTCGACGAGGCTTTCCAACGGCAGCTCGGAGGGATCAAATGTTGCGATGACGGCCTCCGACCAGGCATCCTCGGGCGGATCGGAACGGATGAACCCCTGCTCCACGCTCGAAACGCCGGCGAGTGCCTGAAAGACCGCTTCGGTGCACCAATGACAGCCGCCGCCCAGCCCGATTTTCAATTCCGCCTCCAGTGACATGTCTTGAATTCCCAGTCTGCCAAAGAAAGTGGTTTGCGAAAAACGCCTTGGCGGAGATTCCCCCAGAGCAGTTTCACCTGAAATTCAGACGCGGCCCCTTGGCGATGCGCCAATCCCAATTTAGGATCGTGCTGTCCCACCGCCAATGGAGTTCTCCATGCCGCACAATCACGATCATGAGCATTCCGAGTTATCGGATATCGAACTGCGCGTTCGCGCTCTTGAAACGCTGTTGACCGACAAGGGCTACATCGACCCTCCGGCACTGGACGCCCTGATCGAGACCTACGAAACCAAGGTCGGTCCGAAAAACGGGGCGAAGGTGGTGGCGAAGGCCTGGGCGGATCCGGACTATCGGACCCGGCTCATGGAGGATGCGACCGCGGCGATCGCCGAACTTGGTTTCGTCGGACGCCAGGGTGAACACATGGTCGCTGTAGAAAACACAGACAAAGCGCACAACATGGTCGTCTGTACCCTGTGTTCCTGCTACCCCTGGACGGTGCTCGGGCTGCCGCCAGTCTGGTACAAGTCGGCGCCTTACCGCTCCCGTGCCGTGCGCGACCCGCGCGGCGTTCTGGCTGAATTCGGCGTATCGCTTCCAGAAGACGTGGAAATCAAGGTCTGGGATTCGACCGCGGAAGTCCGCTACCTGGTTGTTCCGGAGCGGCCGCAGGGAACGGACGGCTGGTCGGAAGAAAACCTGGCAGACCTCGTCACCCGCGACAGCATGATTGGAACCGGGCTGGCGCTCGATCCGGCCCAAAAGGAGAGCGCGGCGTGAACGGGGCACAGGATCTTGGCGGTCAGATGGGGTTCGGCCCGCTCGAACTTGAAGACAACGAGCCGAACTTTCACGCCAAATGGGAAGAGCGCGCCTTCGCGCTCACGCTCGCGATGGGAGCGACCGGAACCTGGAACATCGACAGCTCCCGCTTCGCGCGCGAGTCCCTGCCGCCGCCGGTCTACCTGACATCCAGCTACTACAAGATCTGGACACTCGGACTGGAAAAGCTTCTTGTCGATAACAGCCTGGTCAGTCCGCAAGAGCTGGACGCGGGAAAACCGCTCGAGCCCAGCCAGCCACTTGCGCGCGTCCTCAGGGCAGAAAATGTTGCGGCGACGTTGCAGAAAGGCGGTCCGGCCGACCGCCCTGAGACGGAGCCCGCCCGCTTCAAGTTGGGGGACAGGGTACGGACAAGACGCATGAATCCGGAACATCATACGCGGCTGCCACGCTATGCGCGCGATGTCGTCGGTACGGTGGAAACGGTACACGGCGTCCACGTCTTTCCGGACACCAATGCGCGCGGCCTGGGTGAACAGCCAACCTGGCTTTATGGCATCGTCTTCAAGGGAACCGACATCTGGGGCGCGGACAGCGATCCCAACCTGACCCTGCGGCTTGATCTCTGGGAGCCTTATCTTGACCTTGCATGATGCGCTCAAGTCGACCCCGCGTCTTCCTCTTGACGAAGACGGCGGCCCGGTCTTCGAAGCCCCCTGGCAGGCACGTGTCTTTGCAATGACCGTACAGGCTCATGAATCGGGCATGTTCGAATGGACGGAGTGGGCTGAAGCCCTCGGCAAGGAACTTGCCAAGGACGGAGACGGGAGTGTGGAGACGCCCGGCTATTACGATCGCTGGCTCAATGCTTTCGAGACAATCCTGAGATCGAAGGGCGTTGCGGGTGCCGGGCAGTTGCGTGAGCTGCGGCAGGCCTGGGATGCAGCTGCCAGGGCGACACCCCATGGCGAGCCGATCGAGCTGAAAAGGTGACCGGAGCGAGATGAAGCTGAAGGTGCCTCCTCCCCTGGTTCTGCTCGTTGCGGTCGCGATGACATTCGCCGCCGCGTCATGGTTTCCGGGCCTGACCTTCAAGTTTCCAGGACAGTATGTCCTGGCGGCGATCCTGTTTTTTCTCGGACTGATACCGGACGTGCTCGCGCTCCTGACATTCGTCCGCAAAAAGACGACCGTGAACCCGATGACGCCGGACAAGTCGACAACGCTTGTGACCGACGGCATTTACCGGATCAGCCGCAATCCGATGTATCTCGGCCTTCTGTTTCTGCTTATCGCCGCCTCGCTCTATTTCAGCAGCTTCCTGTCGATCCTGATCATTCCGGCCTTCATCTGGTACCTCACGGAGTTCCAGATCAAGCCGGAAGAAGAAAGCCTGAGACACGTTTTCGGCGAAGACTACGAAACCTACCTGAAAAAAGTACGCCGCTGGGTCTGACACCCCCGTTCATGTTCCCATGTAGAGCCCGCTGCGTTCCTTGAAGGCATCGGCGGCAAAGCGCAGGAACGACCGGATGCGCGCGACGTTCTTCAGGTCGGGATGGGTCAGGACCCAGATATCGAGGTAGCGCGCGGGTTCCATGCCCGGCAGCCTGACAAGATCCGGGTCCGGATCGCCGAGGAAACACGGTAGCCGGCCAATGCCCATGCCCGCCTTCACCGCAGCAAGTAAAGCGATCATGTCATCGGCGACGAGACTGATGAAGGCGGAAGGATATCGGGACCTGATTTCCTTTGGAACGCCCTGCCCCCACCATTTGAAGGTGACACACGGCAGGGAGGCCGCTCCGTGCTGCGTTTCCATGACCTGCCGGTGTTTGCGCGCGAAGGATCGGGACATGTAATAGCAGCGGTTCTGTCCTGTCGCGAGACGGCCGAAAAGCGTCTCACCGGGATTGTCGGTCACCCGTACAGCAATGTCCGCTTCGCGCCGGTGCAGGCTAAGCTTTTCGTTCGCCGCGATCATTTGCAGCTCGATCCGCGGATGCCGTTCTGCGAATTGTTGCATGATTTCGGCAAGCTGCACCTGAAAGAGTAGCTGCGCCGCGGTTACACGCAGCGGACCCTCGAGTTCAGCGTCTTGCGCGGTGATACGGGTGTCGAGCGCGAGAACCTCGGCTTCCATCCGCTTCGCCGCCGCGACCGCCTCTTCACCGGCCGCCGTCGGTACAAAGCCCTCGGGCAAGCGCTCGAACAGCCGTGTCGCCATCCGGTCCTCAAGGGCAGCCAGGCGCCGCGACACCGTGGAATGGGTGACGCCCAGTCCCTTTGCCGCCTTGGTCACATTGCCCGCATTGGCGATGGCCAGCACGAATTTCAGGTCGTCCCAATTGTCCATGAGGTATCGATCACCTTTAAATCCAAATTTTCAAACGCTTTTTTCATACTGGTGCATTTTTGCACAGCCCTGTTTGAAAATTGATGAATTTTGCGCAAGGGCAATTCGGTTTAGCGTTCCGCCATCTTGAAACCGGAGACTACACATGACCGTACAAGCCCTTGCCATGATCACGGTGACCGACAAGGAAACCCTCGGTGCCTATCGCGAAAAGGCCGCCGATGCCCTTGCAAAGCATGGCGGCAGCGTTGTTGCCGCAGACCCGGACGTCACCGTTCTTGAAGCTGCCGGCGACACACCGAACATCGCAGCACTGCTATCCTTTCCGAGCGTTGAAGCCGCAAAGGCCTGGCGCGAGGACCCGGCCCTTGCCGATATCCACGCCCTGCGCAACAAGGGCGGCAGGTCAACGATCGTGGTTCTGCCGGGGTGACGTGAGTTCGTGGAGCTCATACTGATTTTTTGGATTCCGGACCGGCACTCAGCCTGGCCCCACTCGTCCGGAAAGGCCCGGGAATTAGGCATCTTGGAAACATCACACAGGAGTGCGCGTCCCCTCAGGAGTCATCCCCGGCTTGACCGGGGATCCAATCCACTTTGAAAACAAGTGGAGAGCCTGGCGCTGAGAAACGCAGATGGCCTGCCTCGAGCAAGGCACTCTCCGGAAATGAGTGGATCCCGGATCTGCGCTGCGCTGCGTCCGGGATGACGAACCATTAGAGCATTTTCCGGTATTTGAGCTGCTCCCTTACTCTGGGGAGAACCGGATGATGCGTCTCGAGGGATGGCGGCGATGCACGAACCCTTGACCCATCCTTCGAGACTCCACTGCGCTCCGCACCTCAGGATGAGGGGGGTCGAGGCGCGGTTTCTCGGCGGCTACACCACCGGCTTTACCAGGCGCATGCGCCAGGTGACGCCTTTCTTGTCGGAGACAAGGCGGTAGTCATCGAGGACCTCCCACTTTGCCGTGTCGTCGGTCGCCGCCCAGAGGCTGTTGATCAGCCTGTTGGCGCCGGACTCTGGCCGCTTCGGCGAATACATGGAGAGCGCGATGACGCCGTCCTTCTTCAGGAACGGCACGTAACGGCTGACAACGGCGGCCGGGTCGTCGGCGAAGTGGAGTACTTCGTTGAAGACAATCGCGGAAAAGGATTCGCCCGCCTGCGGTTCGAAGGAATGCATGTCGCCCGCCCGGAGTGATGCGATCGACGGATCGACATTGGCGATTTCGAGCGAGGCCGGTGACAGATCCATGCCGACATAACGCTTGATGCCCATCGGCTGAAGACGTTCGTAGAGAAGCCCCTCGCCGCAGCCGATATCCAGAACCTCGTCCATGGAACCGGTCAGGGACAGCCACATGCCGATGATGCCGTAGCGGCCGCTTTCCGGGAGCGAGCGCAGGAAGGCCCAGCGCCCGGCTTCGTATTCCTCATCCCAGCCCTCGGCGGTGGTGGCGTTTTTCGACATGGTGGCTTCCTGACAGCAAAGGCGGGCCGCAACGGCCCGCCGGAGAGTTTAAAATTTCAAGGCATCACTTATAGGGATCTGCCGCGTCACGCAAACCATCACCCAGGAAATTGAACGCAAGAACCACGATAATGATCGGGATGACCGGCGCCATCAGCCAGGGATAGACGGTGACCACGGAGATGTTCTGTGCCTCGTTCAGGAGAACGCCCCAGGAGACGGCCGGCCGGCGCAAGCCGAGGTTCAGGAAGGAAAGCGCCGTTTCCCCCAGGATCATGGCCGGGATCGACAGGGTCGCGGAGGCAATGATGTGACTGGTGAAACCGGGCAGCAGGTGCCGCGTGATCACCCGTTTCGGCTTCGCCCCCATGAGCACCGCCGCCTTGGCGTATTCCTCCTCGCGCAAAGACAGAAGTTTTGAGCGCACGGCGCGTGCAAGACCGGGCCAGTCAAGCAGGCCCAGAATGATGGTCAGCCCGAAATAGATCCAGATCGGGCTCCAGGTCACCGGGAGTGCCGCTGACAGCGCCATCCAGAGCGGGAGCTCGGGGAGCGAGCGGATGATCTCGATCATGCGCTGGATCATGCTGTCCAGAATGCCGCCGAAATAGCCCGCGATGCCGCCGAAGAAGAGACCAAGCACAATGGATATCGTGACTCCGACCAGACCGACCGTGAGCGACAGCCGGGCACCATAGACGAGACCGGAAAACTGGTCGCGTCCGAGACGGTCCGTGCCGATCAGGAACAGCGTTCCGCCTTCCGCAGCGCAGAACAGATGGAAATCAGCGTCGAAAAGTCCCCAGAACTCGTAAGACGCCCCACGGCAGAAGAAGCGGATACGCTGCACATCGTCGGTATTCTCGGTGAAGACCCATTGCAGCGTTTCCATGTCGATCTCGGACGACATGCCGTAGACGAACGGACCAACGAACGAACCCTCGTGGAACAGATGTACCGATTGGGGCGGTGCGAAGAGATGCTGGCTGTCGCGCGAGTTGGGTCCGTAAGGCGCAATCACTTCGGCGAACGGCACACAGAGGTAAAACAGGATAAGCACGACGCCCGACCAGACGGCGATCTTGTGGCGCTTGAACTTCCACCACATGATCTGCCACTGGGACGCCTGAAAGAAGCGCTCCTGTTCCGCCGTCATCTCCTCCGTAACGGCCGGATTGAACGGCGTCGGGTCGACATAGTGCTCGACGTTGCGGGCCGGTGTGCCGTCTTTTGTGTCCATGCTCACGATGACGCCCTCCCGCCAAGACGAATGCGCGGATCAAGAACCGCGAGCAGCAGATCTGATATCAGCATCCCGATCAGTGTCAGGACCGCCACGAACAGAAGGATAAAGCCCGACAGAAACTGATCCTGCGACTGCAGCGCCGAGAGAAGGATCGGACCGACGGTGGGCAGGCTCATCACGACGGACACGATGACCGAGCCGGAAACCATCGATGGGATCAGGTTGCCGATGTCGGCGATGAAGGGGTTGATCGCCATGCGCAGCGGATATTTGATCAGAAGCTGGTTTTCCTTCAGCCCCTTGGCGCGGCCCGTCGTGACATATTGCTTGTGCAGCTCGTCGAGCAGGTTCGCCCGTAATCGCCGGATCATGGCGGCCGTGCCGGAGGTCCCGATCACGATGGTCGGAACGATCAGGTGGGCGAGCACCGACATGGCCTTGTCGAAGCTCCAGGGCTGGTCGATGTACTCCGGCGCCATCAGGCCGCCAACTGACAGACCGAACCATTGATTGAAGAGATAGAGCAGGATCAGCGCGAGCAGGAAGTTCGGTGTTGCCAGTCCGATATATCCCAGGAACGTGAAACCGTAGTCGCCCCAGGAATATTGCCGCGTCGCCGAATAGATGCCGATCGGAAACGAGACCACGTAGACAAACAGTATGGTCGCAAAATTGAGCACGATCGTCAGCGGAAGCGTCGGCCCGACGACCTGTTCAACCGGTTTGTCGAACTCGAAGGACCAGCCCCAGTTCCCCTGAATCAGGCCGTCGAAGCCGTGCGGACCGGGCCAGAGGCCGATCCAGATCAGGTAACGCTCGAAAAAGGGCCGGTCGAGCGAGAACTCCTTGCGCAGGAATTCCAGCTTGGCAACCGAGGACTGCTCGCCGGAGGACTTCAGAGCAGCGATCTGGTTGGAGATATAGTCACCGGCAGGAAGTTCGATGATGAAAAAAGTCAGAAAACTGATCACCAGCAAGGTGGGGACCATCATGAAAACCCGACGAATAATGTAATAGAGCACCTATACTCCCCTTACCCCGACACGATCGCCGCAACACCGGCAAGAGCGCTGAGCGTGCACTTGTCAGTGACTTCCTGTTTGGAGCTCCCTGGCTGACCCGGCACATCAAACCGGTTGCCTGCCCCTTCACATCCCGTTTCATTCACGTCCATGACGCAAGCAAACCGAACGCGCCGGTTCACCTTTCCCGCAAGCTCACCACGTCTTCCCGCGTTCTGGCAAGTCAACACCTGCGGATAAACGTCCGCACGGCAAATCGATCAGTGCCCGATTGAACAATTTCGATCTGCCGCGCGTCCTTGCAGGCCACAGCAAGACGGCCTATTCGCTCAAATAGAACTCATCCATCCGGTGGATGCCGAAATGAGCACCCGGATCCCAGCCATAGATGCCCTCAAGCGGAACATTCTTGACACCCTTGATCACAACCGGCTGACGGACGCCGGACACCAGACCGATATGGATGGTTTCCTCGGCATGGATCTGAAGAATCTCGTCCCAGATCTTGGTGCGCTCTTCCGGTGTCTTCGACACGAGCCAGGACCGGTAGAGTTCCATCAAGCGCTCGGCCGGCGGCCAGTCGGGCTTTTCGCCGCCCTCGCCCCGGGTTTCGTAATAGTCGCCCCAGGAGTGCCACGACAACTCGTCACCGCGGACGGGAACATAGTCTGAAGGTGGCATTTCCGAGGTGGGAATGCCGTTTTCGAAGCCCCACCAGACAGACATCAGGAGATCACCTGCGATGGCGCGCTCGCGCATGTTGTCGCGCTGGCTTGGCTTCGCGAACAGCTTGACGCCGATCTCGGCCCACATCTCACTGACAAGCTCAAGGGCATCTTCCTGAACCTGCGCTTCACCGGCAGTCTCCACGATGATCTCGAGCGGACGGCCATCGGGAAGCAGTCTGATGCCGTCATCGTCGCGCTCGGTCAGGCCGATCTCGTCCAGAAGCGCGTTCGCCTTTTCCGGATCGTAGCCGGCCCACTTGCTCGTAAGCTCGGGCTTGTACAGCGGACTTGCGGCCAGAACCGTGTCGTTGCCGGGTGTGCCGAGGCCGAAGAACAGCACACGATTGAGCAGAACCCGGTCAATTCCGAGCGACAGTGCATGCCGGAAACGCGAGTCGCGCAGGAGTTCGCGCCAGACCGGGTCTTTCACGGTCAGATTCGGCTTGATGGCAATTTCAGATCCCTTGCTGTTGGACCAGAGCGCCGTCTTGTAGTCGTTCTGCTTTTCGCCCTTCTTGAGGACGGTGATATCGGCGAAACTCAGGTTCCGCGCCTGAAGATTGCTTTCCCCGGCCTGTGCCTTGGCCGGGATCAGTTTCCCGTCGGCGACAGTCATGATGACCTCGTCGATATAGGGAAGCTGCTGACCTGTGCTGTCGACGCGGTGATAGTAGGGATTGCGTTCCAGAATGAACCGCAGATCGCTGTCGTCGCGCTTGCGAACCCAGGGCTGCAGTGTCGGAAGATCGACATTGCGCGCGTTGTACATGTCGTCTTTCTTGTTGTGCAGCGGTGCCCAGCTGCGCGCCTTCACCTTTTCCGCTTCCTTGGCGATGAAATCCGGGTCGCCGTACTTCTCGTGGAACTGCCGCAGGTAGTGCGACGGCCGGTAGATAAATGGCGGACGGGATTTTGCCAGTTCTGGCAGGAACAGCGGGTTCGGCTCGTCCCAGGTGAAGCGGACAGTCGTGTCGTCGAGCACCTCGAATTTCGGTCCCTTTCCGTTCACCAGGAGAAACGGCGGCAGGCCCGAAGGCGTCAGATTTTCGTCGCTGACGATATCTTCGAAGTAATAGCGGATATCCTCTGCGTCGAAGGGATCGCCATCGGACCATTTGTGGCCTTCCCGTGTATGCAGCGTGAAGATCCTGCCGTCTTCAACGTCAACGGCCGCGAGAATGTCGGGAACCAGCTCAAGTTTGTCGTTGTAGCCGACCAGACGCGAATATCCCCAGACATTGATGAGGCGCACGTCCTTTGCCCGGCCGATCAGCGTATCGAGCGATCCACCGTGCTTGCCGACTTCACGGCCCTTGGCTTCCAGGTCGACAATCAGCGGTTCGGACGGTATGCGCTCGGCGATCGGCGGAAGCGACGGGTCGAGGCCGGGCGTCTCCTTCAATTCCAGCGCCGCCAGCGGCGTTGTGAACAAGGCTGCCCCTAACAGCAACCCCGCTCTTTTCAGATGTACAAACTTCATGCTGCAGTCCCCTCAAGTGCCCCGGGATTCTTCAGTCCGGGTGCGCAAACAAAATGATCTGGCTCCATTTCCACCAGAGACGGCACAGTGCCGTCGGAAATCCGGAACGGGTCCGGCCACAAGTGCGGCTCGCTTGCCCTGTTGGCGTCGAGCGCGGCGAAATCCAAAGGCGTCGACAGATCCGGTTCCGGAACGGCCGACAAGAGTGCCTTCGTGTAAGGATGAAGCGGGTTACTGACGACAGTGCGCGTTTCTCCCATCTCCACAAGACGGCCACGGCACATGACCGCGATGCGATCGGCGACGTAATCGACAACGGCAAGGTTATGGCTGACGAAGAGGTAAGTCAGGTTGAGATCGCGCTTGAGATCCTGAAGCAGATTCAGAATCTGCGCCTGCACCGAGACGTCCAGCGCAGAAGTCGGCTCGTCGCACAGGATGAATTCGGGATTGAGCGCAAGCGCCCGCGCGATGCCGATGCGCTGCCTCTGCCCACCGGAGAAGGAATGCGGATAGCGGCGCAGGAACCTGGGGTCGAGACCGACCAGGCTCATCAGGTTGCGCACGCGTTCCGCGCGCTCCTGCTGCGTTCCGATCCCGTGCACTTCAAACGGCTCGAGCAGCGTGTCGTTGATGGTCATCCGCGGATTGAGCGATGAAAACGGGTCCTGGAAAATAAGCTGAACCCGGCGGCGGTAATCCATGAGATCCGCGCCCTTCAGGTTGGCGACGTCCTCCAGTCCGTTGCCGCGATTGTAGAGCACCTCTCCGCCTTCGATGGGAAGCGCGCGCAAGATGGCTTTCGCCGCAGTGGTCTTGCCGGAACCGGACTCGCCGACCAGCCCGAGGCATTCTCCCCGGCGGATCGTCAGACTGATGTTATCCAGCGCGGTCATCGTCTTGGTCTTGGTACTCAGGAGAGAGCCCTTGCGCAGCGAAAACCGCTTGGTGACGTTGCGCATCTCGACAAGCGGCTCACCCGGCTCCACGTCGCAATGCGGCCGGTTGCTGGTCAGGTCTTCCGACTTGAGCTCGATCGGACGTATGGGAACAAGACGCTCGTCCTTGTCCATGTGGAAACTCGGCACCGCGTTCAGAAGCGCTTTCAGGTAGTCGTGCTGCGGATCTGAAAACAGCTGCTCGGCCGTCCCCTTTTCCATGATCCGGCCGTGGTAGATGACGGCAATTTCGTCGGCCATGTTCGCAACCACGCCGAAATCGTGCGTGATCATGAGGACCGACATGCGCAGCTCGGACTGTACCTCGCGAATAAGTTTGAGGATTTCGGCCTGGATCGTCACGTCCAACGCTGTTGTCGGTTCATCGGCGATCAGGAGAGCCGGATGGCAGATCATCGCCATCGCGATCATTGCGCGCTGGCGAAGACCGCCTGACAGTTCGAATGGATATGTATCCAGCGCCCGGGCAGGATCGGGAAACTGGACCAGCCGCAGCATTTCTGAGGTCAGTTCGCGCGCCTCGGCCCCGGACACATTTCTGTGCAGCAGCGCAGCCTCGCCGATCTGGTCGCCGATCGTGTGCAGCGGGGACAGCGATGTCATGGGTTCCTGGAAGATGATCGCGACGCGGTTGCCGCGCAGATGCCTCATCTCCGGGCCCTTGCGTTCAAGCCCGGCAATGTCCACCGGCGGTTCGGCGCCGGTCGGGTCGGCGAGGATCACCTTGCCGGAGGTTATCGAAGCTGCCTGGGGCAGCAGGCCCATGATTGTCTGGGAAATTACCGTCTTGCCGGAGCCGGATTCGCCAACAAGCGCGACCGTTCGGTTTTCGGGAACGACAAAGGAAACGTCGTCAACTGCCCGAACACGGCCTTCAGCCGTATCAAAATCAACCGTCAGTCCCTCGATCGAGAGAACATTCACCGCGCATTTCCTCCCCGGCAAGGATTGTCTGCAAGAGCCTTAATAAGCCTTCTTTGCATCAGCAAGACAACCAAATTCGCCGTCGATTAGCAATGCAGAAATGCAGGCAAATGCGCAGCGATATTCATCACTTTGATCAGAATCCTGTCTTTTTTTCAGAATCTTGCGAGCAAGTGCTGAAGACACACCTGATTTGATGCCATTACTCGGCTGCCGAAACGGGAAGCTTTTCTTTGCCTGACGGATCTGCAGCGGCCTCCGGATAGGGATCTATCCAGTAGACCTCCATCAATCCGCTGCGTCCCCGCAGATGATGCGCGCCAACGGGGCGCTTGTTGTGTTCGCGCGGCAACCTTGCGACCGTGTCGGCGCTCGCAAGTATCGTCAACTCCGGGTCGCCGTCGACTTCCTTGCCAAGCGTTTGCAGCCGTTCCGCCGCATTCACGGTATCTCCGACGACGGTATAGTTCCACCGGTCGAGCGCGCCGACATTGCCGACAACGGCGGGACCCGTGTGGATGCCTATCCTGGTCTTGATAACCGGACGGCCCTCGGACCGGCAGCGCTGGTTGGATTCCTTCAATGCCTGGGCAATGCGCCTTGCGGTCCTGACGGCGGCTTCGGCATGATCGGGACGTTCATCGGGTGCACCCCAGAACGCGAGCATGCCGTCCCCGAGAAACTTGTCGACTGTGCCCCCTTCCGACTCCACGGCTTCGACCAGTATCGCAAAGTGATCATTTAGTATCCGGGCGGTTTCTTCCGCGCTCAAATGTTCGGACAAGGCCGTGAAGCCGACAATGTCGGTGAAAAGAATGGTCAGTTCCGCCTCGCGGGCCTGCGCTGCCTCGCCGCCACCCAACCGCATCAGCTTGATGAACAGGGATCGCGGCACGTAGGTGTTCATCGCCTTCAGCCCCTCGACCATGGAGTTGAATGCGAGTGCCACCTGATCAATCTCGGCAACCCTGCTGCGCGGCATCGGTTCGACTTCGTTCAGCGACAGGCTTCCAACCCGTTCGGACTGCACCGCCAGATTGCGCAACGGCCTCGCGACCCTGCGGCCAAGCCAGAATGCGATCAAGACCGAGATTACCAGGGCTCCGAAACCGACGAACATCGAGCCGGCCAGCCTGCGGACCTCACGGGACACGGTTGCGCTCTGGTAGTACTGTCCGATTGTCCATGGCTGGTCGCTGAACCCGTCCAGCGATGCCTTCATCATGATGTATTCTTCGTCTTCCGCCTCGACGAAAGACACATCGATGCCAAGCTCTGCGGCTTTCTGAAACTCTTCTATCGGCTGTTCGCCTGCCATGGCTTCCAGCACCGGATCACCGATCTTCTGCCAGGCCGCGGGCAGCTTGTTCTCAATCGCACCACCGGTCTGCAGACGATCGGCATCCGAATGCATGATGACCCGGCCGGACCCGTCAAGGATGAATACCGTGTTGTCTTGCCCTTCGTCCTGTGCCCTGACGATGTGTGAGAGATCTTCCATCGAACTCGCGGCCGTCAGCGTGCCGATCAAGACACCGTCCCTCACCAGCGGTACGGACACGTTCGCAAAAAGGCCGACTTCATGTTCGACGAGCGCTCCCCAGGTCGGTGGGCTGCCCGGTTCAAGCATTGGCAGGCTGGCCGGTGTCATCCCCGGCGTCGGCACGTCGGTCTCGATCCGCCAGAGTTTTCCCGATGGCGCACGGTAGATGCCAAGCCGTCTTCCGTCGGGCGCAGTCACAGCAAGCGTGGTCACGTCGCTGTTCGACTTCAGTGCGATGGACAGGTCTTCCAGTGTCCGATCTGGATCGTCGATGCGCAGGGTGCCGTCGTCAAAATAGGGTTTCAGTCCGACCACGGCATTTTCGACGGACGTGAAATGCGTCCGCAGTTGCGATTCCAGCGCATCCGTACTCAGGATCGTCTTGTCGTTGAGAAGGGAAAAGGTGTTGCTGAAATTGGCGCTGACCGAAAGTCCGAGCACCAGACCGATGGCCAGGGCCACGAACGCGCCGAAGCCCATGCCGACAATGGAAGTCAGCGGGAGCTTCATCCGTCGATCCTGGCGCTTGCCGTCGGCCATCCGGCGCTCATCCTCTCGTTGCTTTCAGTAGCTTACCTGCCAGACTGTTTGCGTCAAATTAAGGCGAAGACAGAATCGACCTTCCTTTGGCACCATTCCGGCGTTACCCGGATTGGCCGGTGAATTGCCGCAATGCGAGTTCCTGAAGCAAAAGGATCGTCTTCGCGTCGCTGATCTCACCGTTGCGGATCATCGCCAGCGCTTCCTTCAGCGGAACGTGCAGCACCTCGATGTCCTCACCCTCGCTCTCTTCGCCGCCGCCTTCCGAGACCTTGTTGTTCGGATGATAGGTGCCCTTGTAGAATGAAAGGTATTCGGTCACCGAACCCGGACTCATGTGCACATCAAACAGATGTTCGAGCGCAGACACCTCGTATCCGGTTTCCTCGACAAGTTCGGACCGCATGCGCTCTTCCGGGTTTGCGCCTTCCAGCAGTCCGGCAGGCGTTTCGATGAGAAAAGGGTCCTTGCCGTTCAGCAGCACCGGCAGACGGAACTGGCGCGTCAGGAGAACACAGTCCGTGTCCGGATCGTGAAGCAGGCAGGTTACCCCGTTGCCGCGATCATAGGCTTCGCGGATCTGCTCCTGCCAGGAACCGTCGCTGCGGCGGTAATCGAACCTGTAGCGGGTCAGCCTGCCCCAGTTGTCGGACAGAAGCGTCTGATCGATGAAACGCAAATAATCGGTATCGTTCGGCAAAGGGACGTCCTCAAATAAACATGCTCAGGTTTCGGACGTGCTGTCGGGTGCAAGTCCGAGTTCGCTCAATATTTCCAGCGTGTGTTCGCCCAGAGACGGCGCTGCGCGTTCAAGCACCAGATTGCCGTTCGCGAACGCGATCGGCGTGCGAACGGACGGGACACTGCCGCCTTCAACGCCATCAGCGGGCAGATCGACCTTCAGTTGCCGATGACCGACCTGCTGATCGTCAAACACATCCGCAACGGAGTTGATCGGCCCAGCCGGAACGCCCTCCAGTTCGAGCGCGGCCAGCAGATCGTCCCTGGCACGGATAGAGGTTTCCGCGCTGATCAGGGGCACAAGTTCGGTCCTCGCGGCAACACGGGCGGCATTGGTCGCGAATTTCGGCAGACCGGCAAGTTCGGGCACACCCAAAACCCCGCACAACCGCTTGAACTGTCCATCATTGCCGACAGCAATGATCAGATGACCGTCACTCGCGGGAAAGACCTGATAAGGCACGATATTCGGATGGGCGTTGCCGAGGCGTCTGGGGGCCTTGCCGGAGACGAAATAGTTGAGCGCCTGATTGGCAAGAACGGCAACCTGGGCATCGAGCAAAGCCATGTCGACCCACTCGCCTTCCCCTGTCTTGTCCCGCCGGCGCAGGGCGGAGAGGATACCGATCACGCCGTAAAGCCCGGTGAAGATATCTGCAAACGCGACCCCGATTTTCTGCGGGGCGCCTTCCGGTTCTCCGGTCAGATCCATGATGCCGCCCATGCCCTGGATCATGAAGTCATAACCGGCGCGGTGGGCATAGGGACCGTCCTGTCCAAAACCGGTTATGGAACAGTAGATCAGCTTCGGATTGACCTTTTTGAGGCTGTCGTGGTCGAGCCCGTATTTCTTGAGGCCACCGACCTTGAAATTCTCGATCAGGACATCGGCTCCGGCGACGAGCCGCCTGACCGTCTCCTGTCCCTCCGGGGTCCGAAAGTCAGCGACAATCGACCGTTTGCCGCGATTGCAGGCGTGGAAATACGCCGCATCGCGCTCAGTGCCTTCCTCGTCCTTGACGAAAGGAGGTCCCCACCCGCGTGTGTCGTCACCCTGCGGGCTCTCCACCTTGACGACATCCGCTCCAAGATCCGCGAGTGTCTGGCCTGTCCAGGGACCTGCCAGGATTCTGGCGAGTTCGACAACCTTTATGCCTTCAAGGGGCGCTGACATTGGTTCAATTCCCGGGGTTCTTGAGAGGGTCTCAGGCTTCTGCGGTCTTGCGGTAGATATGATACCGGCCCGGATGAATGCCATCCGGTTTTTCCAGGATTTCGAAATTTGCCAGATTGAGCTGGAGTGCCGTCAGAATGTAGCCGCCGACCGCCATCCGTTGATCGATCAGTGGTTCCAACCAACTGACAATGGCCAGATCATTGGTCGGATCTGCGGATCCGATGTCGATATGGGCAAAGGAGGCCCTGGCGCCGACACGCGGGCCGCAAAAGGCCAGCGTGTCACGGATGTCGCCCAGGATCATGTGATCGGCATCGGGCGCGCAACTCGGATGGCAGTTCATCGCGAAATCGAAGACAAAGATCTCCTTATCCGGATAGATTTCGCGAAGGTGATCATATGTGCGGCCATTGCCAAGCCCCAGCTCCAGGACCGGTCCCTCGACCGCATTCACCTTGTCGACGAGGTGTTCCAGCAAGATTTTCTGCGATGTCATGCGGCGGATAAAGCTGTCCAGACGACTCATAAAACATATCCCTGTGACTCATGTGGCCCCTCACATAGTCAAACGGGAGCCGGAGGTCAAAAGCCACGCGCCGGCTTGCGGCACAAACGTGCGTGCCGAGAAGCTGAAACAGCACTTTGCCATAATCCGCGATCATGGTAACGCGTAGGCCAAAGGACCTTGGGCGCGACTCCCGGTCCGCAAACACTAGGGTACGGACTCATAAATGACGCCGATTTGGCGGCAGAAATGGCAAAACCTCGGGAGGAAGCGTGTGCAGAGCGGGCTTTATGCCCGGTCAAGCGCGGTGACGCTGCGAGATACAGCCATTTTGCCGTCCTTCGGATTTGGCCGTTTTGGCCGTCTGCCACGTCGCGAAAGGCTTGAAAATGAACCACATTTCCTGTGCTTTCGCTCCTTGCAGTTGGTCAAAACGATCCAAACCAAATTGACTTCATTTATGAGTCCGTACCCTAAAGAAAAACAAGTTCTGGAGACCTGAATGCGTTCAGAATCGGCGCCGGCAATACGGCTGGAAGATTATCAACCGCCCGCCTATCGCATCGACACGGTTCACCTGACCATCCGTCTTCATCCGAGCGAAACAGAAATAGTCTCTGTTGTCTCGGTTACTCCCGCCGAAGGCACCGCAACCGGGACACCATTTGTTCTGGACGGGGACGACCTGACACTGCGCGGCCTTGCCCTGAACGGCGAAACGCTGGAGGAAGACGCCTATTCGGTCACGCCGGAGAGACTTGAGCTGTTCAGCCCGCCTGCGGAGCCTTTTGAACTCTCGGTCACGACAACCATCAATCCGGATGCGAATACGCAACTGATGGGTCTCTACAGATCGTCCGGCACTTATTGCACCCAGTGCGAGGCGGAAGGCTTCCGGCGGATCACCTATTTTCTGGACCGCCCCGATGTGCTTGCGGTCTATACGACCCGTATCGAAGCTTCCAGAACGGATTGTCCCATCCTGCTTGCCAACGGCAATCCGGTAGAGGCCGGCGATATTGACAATTCCGACCGTCATTTCTGCGTGTGGCACGATCCACATCCGAAACCGGCCTACCTGTTTGCGCTTGTCGCGGGCGATCTTGCCCGCGTGCAGGACAGCTTCGAGACGATGTCAGGCGCCTTGGTCGAGCTCAACATCTTCGTCGAACACGGCAATGAAGCGATGTGTGCCTGGGCCATGGATTCCCTCAAGCGCTCCATGAGATGGGATGAAGAAACCTTCGGCCTGGAATACGACCTTGAGGTGTTCAACATCGTTGCCGTGTCCGATTTCAACATGGGCGCGATGGAAAACAAGGGCCTCAACATCTTCAACGACAAGTATGTTCTGGCTGACCCGGAAACAGCGACAGACCAGGACTATGCCAACATCGAAGCGGTCATCGCCCACGAATACTTTCACAACTGGACCGGAAACCGGATCACGTGCCGCGACTGGTTTCAGCTCTGCCTCAAGGAAGGGTTGACGGTCTTCCGGGACCAGGAATTCACCTCGGACATGCGTTCGCGTCCGGTCAAGCGGATCGCCGATGTCAGACTTCTGAAATCACATCAGTTTCCCGAGGATGCGGGGCCGTTGGCACACCCTGTCAGGCCACGCGCCTATCACGAAATCAACAACTTCTATACGGCAACCGTCTACGAAAAGGGTGCGGAAGTGGTCCGCATGCTCAAGACGGTTCTCGGCGCGGCGGATTTCAGAAAGGGGCTGGATCTCTATTTTGAAAGGCATGATGGCGACGCGACAACCATCGAAGCGTTTCTGGCCTGTTTCGAGGATGCGACGGAGACCGACCTTTCCCAGTTCGCGCGCTGGTACGAACAGGCGGGAACGCCGGTGATATCCGTCAAGACACGGCACGATCCCGAGCGCCAGACCTTCACTGTCGACCTTGCGCAGGAAATCCCACCGGTTCCAGGACAGAAAACCAGCAAACCCGCCCTTATACCCCTGCGTTTCGGTCTGGTCGGTGCCGACGGCAACGACATGATTGCTGCCAGGGTGGACGGCATTGAGATTGCCGGCGACGTGATGCTGATGGAAAAAGCCCGGCAGAAAGTCACGTTCTCAGGCGTTGCGTCCAAGCCCGTGTTATCGCTGTTGCGCGGGTTTTCAGCTCCGGTTCGGCTCGATCAGACCCAAAGCGAAGACGACTTGAAACTTCTGGCGGCAAGAGACAGCGATCCCTTCAATCGCTGGCAGGCCGTGCAGACACTTGCAATGCAGGAACTGCTCAGGTTGACGCAACGTGCCAGGAGCAACGAAACGCTTGACCCGTCGCACAGCGTTGTCGAGGTCTTCGGCAGGGTACTCCAGGACGCGGAGCTTGATCCGGCCCTCAAGGCACTCGCGCTCACGTTGCCAAGCGAGGCCGATATTGCGCAGGAGGTTGGCAAGGATGTCGACCCGGACGCCATTCACGCTGCACGACAGAGACTGCGCACAGAAATTGCGGTGCGGCACCGCGCTGCGCTGTCCGCCGCGCTCAACGACTTCATGCCGTCCGGAGCCTATTCGCCCGATGCACAAACGGCCGGAAAACGCGCATTGTCCAATCGGGCTCTTCACTATTACGCGGTCTCTGGTGCAGACGATGCGTCCGAAATCGTCTGGGAGCGCTTCGACGGTGCGGACAACATGACAGACCGCATCGGCTGTCTGACCCTGCTCACGCACGACGAGATGCCAGACAGGGATAAGGCGCTGGATGCCTATCGCGTGCGTCATGAAGACAATTCGCTGGCCATGGACAAATGGTTCATGGTCCAGGCGACCGCGCCCGGACCGGATACTCTCGAGCATGTGCAATCACTTAAGTCGGGCTCCCTGTTCGAGGAAAGCAATCCCAACAGGGTGCGCGCCCTGCTGCAATCCTTCGCAACAGGCAATCCGACACAGTTCGCACGGATAGATGGCGCGGGTTTCGAATTTATCGTCGAGTCGGTTCTGGAAATAGACAAACGCAATCCGCAGGTCGCATCGCGGCTTTTGACCAGCTTCCGTTCGTGGAGGGCGTTGGAGTCGGTGCGTTGTGCACTGGCAGAGTCTGCGCTCTTGAAGATTTCGTCATGCGAAGAACTATCGAGGGATAGCAGGGATATCATCGACAGGACGTTGCAATAGTACACAATACTGGAAAAAGTTAACAAAACCGCCCCGACTCTGCGAAGGCGTTAACCATTTTCTTCTTGGAAGGGACTGGACAAGAACCGCATATTTGATTCAAATGGAAGTGATTCGGAGCACTCTCCGATGCGGCGGATTTTGAGGCACACTTTCCATGGCGCGAGCACTGACTGGCGACGCATCCACGCGTGGCCACGAAAAGGATTCGAACGCTGAAAAGAGTTCAGGCGAGACGCGCCCGCAGCTCAAGTCAGCCCTGGCAGCCCTGCGCAATGTGATCGTCACGTCCGACACGATCATACGCCGCATCATTCCCGGCCTGGCCATCATCTTCATCATCGTGCTTGCTCTTTTCCGCGCCGGCGAGCTGGTATCGAGCCATACGGAAACCGAGAAATCCGCTCAAACGACGCTTAGCCTGATGGCTTCGGTGGTGGCGATCCGGCTGAACGCCGTCCAGGACACGCTTCCGGTCAACGGCTTCCGGACCACATTGAAACGCGCGCTGGCGGACAGTCTTCCCGCAGGCGCTACCGGCAAGTCCCGGGTCTTTCTCATTGCTGACAAGCGCGGAACGATCGCTGCGACGGCTCCGGCGCATCCGGCACTTGAGGGCAAGCCGATCACGACCCTTCTGAGCCCGTCTCAGCCCCTCACCGTTTTCGGAGCCCGAGCCGGCGTACTGACAATTCCGGTCGCTCTGGGAACTGACGGCGAAAGCGAAAACTTCCTGGCAACAGTGCATCATCTCGACGGTAATCTCGGAATGATCGCGGTTCTGCAGCCGGAAAGCGCCGTGTTCGCAAGCTGGAGGGATGACCTTTCCGCCAACGTCACGCTCTTTGTCGGAACGTCGCTGGTTCTGCTTGCCGTTATCTATGGCTTTTTCAGCCAGGCAACGCGGGCCGAACATGCCGATGAGATGTATGCGGCGACACGCGGACGGATCGATACCGCCCTCACCCATGGCCGCTGTGGGCTGTTCGACTGGGACCTGTCGCGCGGACGCATGTTCTGGTCGTCGTCGCTTTATGAACTGCTCGGGCGTGAGCCGAAAGACGACATTCTGAGCTTTGCCGACGTGGCTGACATCACCCATCCGGACGATATCGACCTGCTTGGCCTTGCGGAGCACCTGCTTGAAACCGGCGAAACGCTGGTGGACGAGACCTTCAGGATGCGCCATGCCGACGGCAGTTGGATCTGGCTGCGTGCGCGCGGCGAAATCCAGTCCGAGCCAGGACGTGCCGAACCGCACCTGATCGGGATCTGCATCGACATTACCGAACAGCACCGGCTGGCCGAACAGAGCCGCATGGCAGATCTGCGCCTTCGTGACGCGATCGAAACCATCTCCGAGGCCTTCGTGCTTTGGAATGCGAAAAACGAGCTGGTGATCTGCAACTCCAATTACCAGTCGCTGCACAGCCTGCCGAGCTATGTCATCAAGGCCGGAACGCCTTATGGCGATGTGATGGCAGCCGCGTCGAACGCAGAAGTCGCACCGCAACCGGTGACGGTGAACCAGCGCGGTGGCGCTCCGGAAGGATCCTACGAGGCGCAGCTGGAAGATGGCCGCTGGCTGCAGATTTCAGAGCGGCGGACCAAGGACGGCGGTTTCGTGTCCGTCGGGACGGACATCACGGCGCTGAAAAAACACGAAGAAAAGCTGATGGAGTCCGAGAAGCGGTTGAAGGCAACCGTTTCGGACCTGCAGAAGTCCCGCCAGACACTTGAATTCCAGGCCCGCCAGCTTGTCGAGATGGCCGACAAGTACCAGGAAGAAAAGACCCGCGCCGAAGCGGCCAACCAGGCGAAATCGGAATTCCTTGCAAACATCTCGCACGAGCTCAGAACACCGCTCAATGCGATCATCGGTTTCTCCGACATCATGACACAGGAGATGTTCGGACCGATCGGAACCGACCGTTATTCCGACTATTGCAAGGACATCTATTCTTCCGGGACCTATCTTCTCAACGTGATCAACGACATTCTGGACATGTCGAAGATCGAGGCCGGGCGGATGTCGATCGATACCGAAGTGGTCTGCGCCTCATCGGCCGCCGAGGACGCCAGCCGGATTGTTACCGGCGCTGCGACCGAAAAGAACATATCCGTCAGCACGGATGTCGGCCAGGACCTCATGGTTCATGCCGACAAGCGGGCCCTGAAACAGATCCTGCTGAACCTTCTTGCAAACGCCGTCAAGTTCACGTCGGACAGCGGCGTGGTGACGCTCAAGGCGGAACCGCGCGGCGACAAGCTCAGGTTCGAGGTCAAGGATACGGGGATCGGCATTTCGGAGCGCGATATCGAACGGCTCGCCCAGCCCTTCGTTCAGGTCGAGAACCAGTTCACGAAAACGCACCAGGGCTCTGGTCTCGGCCTCGCCATCGCCCGCTCGCTGGTCGAGCTGCACGGCGGAAAACTCACGATTCATTCCGAAGTGAAAAAAGGCACGACGGTCATCTTTACGCTGCCACTGGCTGAAGAAGAAATCGGCGCTTAGAGCTCTTTTCTCTCAAGCGCGGGAGGCGGTCACGACGCCGCCCCCTTGCAAAGACGCTTCGATTTTCAGGCGATCATTTCAGATCCTGATGCCCTTGAGCCAGTTCAACAGCCGCATTTTCTCGACCATTCCCCCGTTCAACCCGTTCATCTTGTTGGAGTATCTTGTCAGGCTCGCCCGATCGGCCATGCCCTGATAGTCGCAAACAAACGTTGTCATGTTCGTCCCGGGGGTTGTTTCCATCTGGTACCCGAACATCTCCAGACCCACGAGTTCACGGCCCGTTACAAAATATCTGTTGTTGTTCGCGTCCCAGAAGCCGTTGGCTCCGTTGATATCGGTCTCCAGTACGAAGCGCTTGTGAGCATGGACCGCGCCAAGCACCCAGCAATCGTTGATCAGGATCGACCAGTCCTTCAGTTTCTGGACATTGATTGCACCGCCGGGCGACAGGTTGTACCGGTTCTGACCATCAAGGTCGAACACCCAATAGAGCTGCCGTGTCTGCGCAAGGCGGCCCATGAACATGTCGCCGCCCTGCTGGAAAGACTTCTGATAAACGCGCCACGCAATGTCCGATGACAGCCTGGCCAGAGTGGCGTTCGCACCGACTGTCAGCCTTTCGTAGACCTCCCGCTCGCGCGGATTTTGCATGAATTGCAGTTCGCCAAGATTGTAGTTGGCCCTGGCGGAGCGCATCAGGTCATGTTCGAATTCCATTCTTGAATACATGTGCTTTGCCTCGTTTCCAGTGTTTCGTTGAGGTGCGGTTGCACAAAGAAACATGGCAACTGAGGCCGCTCCTTCCGTGTGACACGCGGCACAGCGAAAGTGACCTTTCGGCAATTTCCTGGATTTCGGGGGGGCACAGCCAGCCGTCAGAAGACACCAGAAGCTTTTCCAAGGAACGCGAAGATTGCAGACACAGGACAAGTGGTGGTGGTGGAAACCTGCTGCCCCATGCGGCAAACGCGGCTTGAACTAGGTTTTTTGCAGTCACGTCATTCCGGACGACTGACGGGCCCGGCTTTCAACCGCCCGCTGGTCGAGCTGCGTGGCAGGGCGCCCAGGGTTCATTGCAAGGCGGAAAAGGGGCCGCCCTCAGTTTCACGCGTCCGGTTGCGGAACACGATACCAACTGAGCAGCGGCACCCCTGTCATTCCTGTTTCATTCAATTTGCAACCGGCGGTGCAGGAGCCTAGCTCACGATCACGGCTTCCTGTGTTTCCGGATGCTCTGGGTTCAGTCCGGCGAGCCGGAAAACCTCTCCGACCCGAACTTCGAACTCCGTCTTCTGTGCCCTCTGTGCGACGGCATCTAACTTTCTTTTCTGCTCGCCTTCGATGTCCAGCCGCATTCCGTGTCTCTGGTTGGCGTTCTGAAATCTGCGCAGATCCATACCTGCCCTGCGGCAGTCGTGGTTCATATTCTCCGGAAACTGCGTGCGCTCAAGCGCAACGAAGATGAGTTCTGCCCGATAAAGTCCGAAACTCTGACCCTCTTTTGCGTGAACTAATTCGAAGCTCTGGCTGGTCACGCGTTTTGGATGTGCGATCGGTGGTTCAGCGCCGTGTCCGATGCCAAGTCCATCAGGCGCGACCAATCTTGGCAATTCTGAAGCAAAATGGCTCTGGCGCCTTCTCTGATGCTTCTTGACTACCTCGATGACTGCTTTCCGCGATTCTGAAGAGTCACAGTAAATCACGACGGTGTCGCACTTTCTTGCACCTGGCGCGGCGACCTTCGCAGCGTACAACCCTGGTATGTCCCAGATCTTTTTCAGGATCGTGGTGAACGCACTGGCGCGCGTCTTTTCCTTCAGGTTGATATATACACGTTCCTTGCACTGGACCCGCTGTGATGTCCGGTAGTGGATGAATGATCCGATCCACTCGTCCCAATTTGGAAAGTCGCTCACGCTTTTCATTGCTTTCCATTCATGGCTCTGGATTATGCTAGTGACACCGGGGAGTTTGTTTTGCAGCTTATTGCTAAGCATTCTTCTGAAGCTGTCCATCGTACTCCGGGATACACGATCTTCGGGGTTTGCGGGGTTTTCACTGCTGATGTACCCGTAGATTTTACCGATCGCGCGGTTTTGCTGTGACAGATGCGTTAGTCCTTTCGGTCGATCAGTACTTTCAACGGCTATGCGCATCAGTTCCGCACGGTTTTGCCATGTCCAGTCAACTACGGTTTGCAAGTTCCGATGAAGTCCCATTTGATCGCTCCGTGTTCAGTTCGTGACCTGAAGATGGAGGAGCAGGCGCGGCTTTCCCTGTGACGCGCGTTACAGTGCAAGCATGCCGGTGCGCCTTTCCGGATTGAGACGAACCGTCTGAATGTCGGGATTTGAGCAGGTTTTGAACTCTTCGCGTGTTGTCACTCCGGCCTGACACCACTGCTGTCCGGTTTGGAATTTGTTGTCGAACTTATGTCATTGAGAAAGAGGCAGTATTCCGTTCAGCGTCAAGTTGGGACAAGGACTGTTTCCCGGATTTGTCGTCCCGGTTTGGCGCGTAAGCGGCAAGACCGGGATCTAGTACGCCGTGTGGCCTCAGGCTAGAAGAAGCCGGAGAAACAAGGGGTTACTGGTTCCCTGCCTTCCGCTGCGCTTTAGCAGGGATGACAAGTCAGCATACGCAAGCGAGCCCAAAGGGACCCATTTCGCCTTAAACCGGACAGCAGTGGCCTGACACCGGGCATCGTCGCTCTTGCAGGGCAGAAAGGAACAGACGGATCAGCTTTCGACCGCCTCGACCGCGCCAATCAGCCTCTCGAATGTGGCGCGCACCTTTGCCTGAAGATCGGCGAGCTCCATCTCAAGGCGTGAGAAGGTCGGGCTTCCTGATGCCTGAACCAGAAGATCCAGGACGCCGCCGGGTGCTTCGGCAGGCTTGAAATTGCCCGAGAGCGAAAGCCGCAGTACCTGCGTGAGCCGCTGGTACATCCGGAGTGCTTCCAGCAGCAGGGCTGCATCACCGGGCTCCAGCAAACCGGCCTCCCTGAGCCTTTCCAGCGCATCCTCGGTTCCCTGCGCCAGGACACCGGGCGTATGGTGTGCGTTGGCCAACTGCAGGTACTGGGCCAGAAATTCGATATCGACGAGACCGCCGGCAACCTGCTTCATGTCCCAGATGTCCTTGGTGCCCTTTTCCTTTTCGATGCGGGCGCGCATGGACCGGACGTCATCGGCGAGTTTCGAAATGTCGCGGGATTTCTTCAGGGTTTCGCAGATGCTGTCGCCGATCTTCTGCGCGAATTCCGGAGAACTCGACGCGATCACGCGCGCCCGTGTGAGGGCCATGTGTTCCCAGGTCCAGGCACTCTTTTCCTGATAGGAAATGAAGCCTTCCAGGTTTGTTGCCAGCGGCCCGGCGTTTCCGGACGGGCGAAGGCGGAAATCAACTTCATAGAGGAGACCTTCCGCGGTCGGTGCCGAAAGGGCCGTGACCAGCCTTTGCGTGAGGCGGGTATAGTATTGCGTGATTGCCAGGGGCCGCTTGCCGTCCGACTGCTTGGCGTCTTCCGGCGCTTCGTAAAGCAGGATCAGGTCAAGATCTGACGACGCGGTCATCTCCCGTCCGCCGAGTTTGCCCATCGCGAGGACTGCAATGTTGCCGCCGGGCACAACGCCATGTGTTTCGGCGACATGGCGGATCACCTGGACGAGGGTCCGGTCGACCACCACTTCGGCAAGACGCGCCAGCGCGAAACCGACGCGATCCGCCGAAAGCGTGTCGGAAAGCAGCCTGAGGCCGATCAGGAACTGCTGTTCCTGTGCGAAAATACGCGCCCGGTCGAGTGCCTCCTCGTAAAAGCGCGCCTGCGTGAGGGTCTGGTCCAGTCCCACCCTGAATTCCTGCACGCTCGGCATGGCGCCGAAAAAGGCCGGATCCAGCACGGCGTCCAGAACATGAACCCGCTTGGAGACGGTTTCCGCCATGCGCGGGGCTGTCCCCATCGTCGTTGCCAGCAAGGTCAGCAGCTGCGGATTGGACCTGAGCAGCGAGAAGAGCTGCACGCCGGCGGGCAGTTTGGACAGGAAGCTGTCGAAGGCAACCAGCGCGGCATCGGCATTGTCTGTTGCCGCCAGCGCACCGATAAGCGTCGGATGCATTTCCGTAAGCCTCTCGCGCGCCTTTGTCGAGCGCGTGCACGGATACCGTCCGAAATGCCACGCTTTCACGATATTCGCGGCCTCGTCCGGTTTCTTGAAGCCGAGCCGGGCAAGTGTCTCAAGCGTATCGGGATCATTGTCGTCGCCGGTGAACACAAGGTTGCCCAATTCCGACGACAAGCCGGGTTCTTCTTCAAAGAGTTCCGAATAATGCAGTTGGACCTTCTGCATGTGCGTCAGCAATTCGGTCTCGAAGGCGCTGAATGTCTGAAACCCCATGAGCGCGGCAACCCGGTTCAAGCCGTCATCGTCCTTGGGCAAGAGTTGCGTCTGTTCGTCGTTCAGCATCTGTATCCGGTGTTCCACGTTGCGCAGAAACACATAGGCATCGCGCATTTCGTCGCGGGTCTTCAGCCGGATCCAGTCGGCATTGCTGAGGGCATTCAACATGTCGAGCGTCCGCCTGCCGCGCAGCGCGGGGTTGCGCCCACCCGCGATCAGCTGCTGCGTCTGAACGAAAAACTCAACCTCACGAATGCCACCGCGCCCGAGTTTGACGTTGTGCCCGGCAACCGCGAGCACACTATGGCCCTTGTGCATGTGGATCTGGCGCTTGATGGACTGGACATCGGCGATGGCTGCGAAATCCAGATATTTCCGCCAGACAAACGGCACGATTTCGTGCAGGAACGCTTCTCCGGCCGGAATGTCACCGGCGCAGGCCCGCGCCTTGATCAGCGCCGCACGTTCCCAGTTCTGTCCCAGAGACTCGTAGTAGACCAGTGCCGCGGGCACGGACATCGCGAGCGGCGTGGCTCCTGGATCGGGCCGCAAACGCAAATCCGTGCGGAACACGTAGCCGTCCTCGGTCCGGTCCTGCATGATCTTGACGAGACGGCGCGTCAGCCTGACAAACTCGACCGGTGCTTCCGCTCCGCCGGCCATGGGTGCCTTGTCCGGGTCGTAAAGCACGATGAGATCGATGTCGGATGAATAGTTCAGCTCGTTCGCACCGTGTTTCCCCATGGCAAGCACGATCAGCCCACTGTCGATTTCCGGCTGGTCCGGGTTGGGTGGCGCAAGCTTGTTGCGGCGAGCCAGGTCATCGAGGCAAAAGCGGATCCCGGCGTTGAGCGCGGCGTCTGCGAACCCGGCAAGCGCGCGCGTCACCTGATCCAGGCCGATCGCGCCACCGATATCAGCAAGACCGAGGGTCAAGGCGAGATCCTGCTTGAGACGCCGGAGCTGCCGCATGATCGAGGCCTCATCCTCCGCCCGTGCCTCAAAGGCTTCGTTCAGCAGGCGTTGAACACGTTGCTCCGGAGCTTCGTGCAACATGCCGAACGCTCTTTCCGGATCGGAAAGAACAAGATCACGGAGAAACGGAGAGTTCCCCAGAACACCTGCGAGGAACCGTTCGGCATCCGGTTTGTCCTGAATACAGGAGCGAAACCTTTCCCCCATGTCCGCGTGATTGAGGAGATCGTCGACAAAGAGCGCGGCGCGTTGTGCGTCCGGCACCTGCGGAAAGACCCTGATACGATCGATCAGGGCCACCGGCGCAACGTCAGTTGCCGTTTGGCTGTTCGGTTCGACCGGATCTTTCTTCTCCATCCCCGCTCCTGACACTATCATGCGAAACCGGCGTCAAATCGATGCGGGCGCACAGTCCCGGATCTTCATTTTTGAAGCGCAAGTCTCCGCCATGCAAGCGGGCAACCGCCTTGACCAGGCTCAATCCCAAGCCTGTTCCAGGCTCAGACCGGCTCTCTTCAAGCCTGACGAAGCGATCCATGACCCGCTCGTGGTCCTTTTCCGGTATCCCGGGACCGTTGTCCGATACCGACAGCATCACGCGGCCTTGTTTTTCCTCGCCGGTCAAGCGCAGCACAAGTGCGCCATCGGCTGGACGACCGTACTTGAGCGCGTTTTCTATCAGGTTGACCAGGACCTGGCTTATGAGGTCCCTGTTGCAAACAGCTTCCAGATTGTCCGGGGCATCGGTTTCCAGACGGCCGCCTTCATCTTCGATCAGCGGCTCATAGAGCTCGGCGATTTCGGCAACAAGCCGGTTCATGTCCGCTGGTTCCATAACTGAACCGGGCGCCATCGATTCGATGCGGGCAATCCGCAGCAGCGCGTTGAAGATGCGCAGCAGATGATCCGTCTCGTGAAGCGTGCTTTCAAGCGCGCTCCGATAGCCGTCTTCACCCTTGGCGTCCCGCAACGCGGTTTCCACGCGCGTCTGGAGCCGGGTCAGCGGCGTTTTCAGGTCATGGGCAATGTTGTCGGTGACATCCTTCATCGATTGCATGAGCAATTCGATGCGGTCCAGCATGTCGTTAAGATTGACGGCCAGCCTGTCGAATTCATCGTTCGTTCCCGCAAGCGACAGGCGCTCGGTGAGATCACCATCCATGATCATCCGGCTGGAGGCGGAGATGTCGTCGATCCGCTTCATCACGCGCCGGCTGACGAAAAGCCACGTGATCGCGGCCATGACCACCACCACGACCAGCCACAGGCGCAGCGCATTTGCGAGCAGGTTGGAAAATCGCAGTTGATCCCCAAGGTCCCGTCCAACCAGCAGACGGAACCCGCCACGCAGTTCGAACGTGCGCACCATTGCCTGGCGCTCGACATCTTCGGTGCCCTGCCCCAGAAGCGTGTAGCGAACGCGCCGCAACCCGCCATCCGCCTCTTCCAGGACCACCGTCGGAAGGCGCGCAATGTTGCCGACAAGAGCGTTGCCGGCAAAATCGACCAGCAGATAAAGGCTGGCGTCGGGGTGCTGTGTGCGGTCGTCTATGGTCTCGACGAGGTCGCGGATACCGCCGCGCACGTAAACATCCGAAAGGCCCTTCAGTTCCGAATCCACGGCCTGAACGACCTGTTCCGACATCAGATTGTCGGTGCTCTCCGAAACATAGACGACGAGCACGCCGGACATGACCGTGAAAACAGCGATATAGAGCAAGGACAGCTTGAACGCTGTCGTGCGGACAAATCTAGTGAGCCGCGTCACGGATGGTGTACCCGGCTCCGCGGATCGTATGAAGAAGCGGTGTTTCAAAACCCTTGTCGATCTTTCCGCGGAGACGCGATATGTGCACATCGATCACGTTCGTCTGCGGGTCGAAGTGGTACTCCCAGACATTTTCCAGAAGCATCGTCCGCGTCACGACCTGACCGGCATGCTGCATGAGGTATTCCAGAAGACGGAACTCGCGCGGCTGCAGCGGGATTTCCATTTCACCGCGCCGGCAGGAATGTGCCATGCGGTCCAGCGTCAGATCACCCACGGTATAGGTGGTTTCGACCTGGCTTGAAGATTTGGGTCTGCGTGCGAGCGCTTCAACACGTGCCTGCAGCTCTGTAAAGGCGTAGGGCTTGGGCAGGTAATCATCGCCACCGGCCTTGAGGCCCTTGACCCGGTCGTCGACCTGACCGAGCGCTGAAAGGATGAGCACCGGGGTGTGATTGTCTTCCTGGCGCAGTTCCTGAATTATCGATAGTCCGTCGAGCTTGGGCAACATGCGGTCGACAATGAGGATGTCGTAGCTGCTGTGCAGGGCCATATCCAGGCCGCTCTGTCCGTCTGCAGCATGATCGGCCGTGTGTCCGAGTTCGCTCAATCCCTTGACGAGGTAGCTCGCCGCCTCAGGATCATCTTCGATAACAAGAATCCGCAACATGAAACCCTTTTACCTTGAGTTAGCTCGAAATGGAATGGCTGGCGGCGGCAATGGATGTGAGGCGCCGCCGCCAGTCCGGCTGGGTTTACGGGCGAAACCCATGGCGAAGACCGGCCCGTCGGGGTTGGGGGCAGAGGGCAAGCCGGTCCCGCCAGTCAGGTTCCGGTTCCAAGACGAACCGGTTCCTGATCAGGCCAGGTTCATGGGCAGGGCCACGAACCGGGTTGTGTCGTTTGTCTCGATCCGGAAGAGAACTGCCTTGCGGCCGTCGTTTTCCGCCTTGTCGAGCGCTTTCAGAACGTCGTTGGCCGAGTTGACCTTCATGCCGGCGACTTCGAGGATCACATCGCCTTTGGAAAGACGCTTGTCAGCGGCCGGTCCGTCCGGATCGATTTCCGCAATGACAACACCCTCGCCTTCCAGACCGGCTTCCGCCTTGGTCTGAACGGTCAATCCGAGATCATCCAGGCTGGTCGTCGTTTCTTCGGCCTGGGGCTCGGCGGCTTCAGCGACCTTTTCCTGGTCCTGAAGACGTCCAAGGGTCACGGTGATGTCCTGCTCCTTGTCGTCCCGCCAGATCGTGACCTTGACCTCGGTGTCCGGCTCATAGGCCGCTACGATCTTGGACAGGTCGCGCGGACCGTCCACCTTTGTGCCGTCCACGGCGAGAATGGTGTCGCCTGAGCGCAGGCCAGCCTTCTGAGCCGGGCTGTTGTCCTGCGCTTCCGCGACGATGGCGCCGCGGGCCTCCGTGAGGCCAAGGCTCTCCGCGATGTCATCAGTCACGTTCTGGATCTGAACGCCGAGCCAGCCACGAACAACGGTTCCGTCGTTCTTGAGCTCCATGATGACATCCTGCGCGGTCGAAGCCGGGATTGCGAAAGCAATGCCGACATTGCCACCGGACGGCGAGAAGATCGCCGCATTCACACCGATTACCTCGCCGTTCATGTTGAACGCCGGGCCACCAGAGTTGCCCCTGTTCACGGGAGCATCGATCTGAATAAAGTCGTCGTAAGGACCTGCACCGATGTCACGTCCGCGCGCAGACACAATCCCTGCGGTCACCGATCCGCCAAGTCCGAACGGGTTGCCGATTGCAACCGTCCATTCACCGACCTGCGGTGCTTCGTCGGCGAAATCGACATAGGTGAACTCGTCACCGCTCTCGACCTTGAGAAGAGCCAGGTCCGTGCGTTTGTCGGAGCCGATGAGGGTCGCGTTGTATTCGTCGCC
Source organism: Roseibium sp. MMSF_3412 (assembly GCF_030733265.1). Classification (GTDB taxonomy): domain Bacteria; phylum Pseudomonadota; class Alphaproteobacteria; order Rhizobiales; family Stappiaceae; genus Roseibium. The sequence continues at coordinate 103,081 of NZ_JASHJI010000006.1, forward strand.
GTTCTTGTCGATCACCGTAAACTCGGTGCCACGATCAATCACGTGGTGGTTGGTGACGACAAAACCGTCCTTTGAGATGAAGAAGCCGGAGCCCTGCGACATGCCGTACTGGCGCGGCGAACGGCGCTCGTTGCGGCCTTCGTCACCGCCACGGCCGCCGAAGTCGCGGAAGAAACGCTCGAACGGATGACCGTCGGGCATGCCCTTGAAGAATTCCTCGAAGCCATTGCCACCGTTGCCGCCATTGAAATTCATCATGCGCGGCTCTGCGGCCTGCTTGACGCGAACACTCACGACAGCCGGGCTGACCGTGCGCACAACATCCGAAAAGTCTACTGGTGCTGCAGCATCAACCCGGACGGGTTCTGCCTGAGCCAGCTGGCTCGGTACAAGCGTCTGCGCGGTCAACGCACCGGCAGCGCCCAGAGCGACGACACCTGCCAGCAATTTGGCACGACGCGAACGCAAGAGAGAAACTGACCCACGATTTTGCATATTTTCTTCCTCTGTCGAGATAACTGTTGGAGGCCAAATCAGAGCGCATGGGGACCTGCGTTCTTGGCTCAAGGAAGAAAGTAGGTAGTCCTGCCTTACCGTTGCCTGTCGGGGGAATTACAAATTCGTAACGTTCTCTTCGCATCGAGAAAGAGATTCAATGCTCCGAGACAAGCTCTTGTTTTCTTGAAAATTTTTCTTGAACGCCCGGCCATGCAGCGCTGCCAAGGCGCGCCATCAGGCCCGTGTCAAGGACGTCTGTTCGGCTGGAAACCTGACCGGCGCATTGCCTGAAACCCATTTTGTCCATTTGGGCATGACTGTCTGAAAGGCGTGCGACGATTCGAAAGCTTCCAGCCATGTCCGTAGCGGCTTCCAGTCCTGGGCATCGAACCAGGTGCGGTCAGCGTTCGCGAATTGCCGCACAAACGGCAAGATCGCATAGTCTGCCAGCGAAGCGGTGCTGCCAAAAAGCCACCGCCCTTGTTTGAGGCGCTCATCGAGGCCGGCAAGAAACCCTGCGGCCTGCGCGCGTTCGTCTTCCCGGTTCGCGTCTTCGTAGCGCACATCATACTTGTAGCGATCAAGATGCGATTTGAAGGGGCCGTCACATTGCAAGACAAGCGCCTGCATTTCGTCCATCGATCCCGTTTCAGGCTCAAGCCAGTTTTCCGGGTCGGAGTCCTCCAGCGCCCACAGCATGATGTCCCAGCTCTCATCAATGACGTCATCGCCCGTGTCGAGACAGGGAACCGTCGCGGACGGCGAGACTTGAAGAAATTCAGGCGCCTTGTCACGCAGCACGATTTCACGCAGTTCGACCGGCCGTCCACTGGAGGCAATCGCCAACCTGGCGCGAATGGCGTATGGGCAGCGCCGGAAGGAATAAAGAACCGGAAGATCACTCATGGCCTTGCAATGCCGCAAGCCGGGCTCAAGGTCAACTGCACCCAGGGATTGCATTTCATCCAACTCGAACGCCGTTTTTCACGAGATGTAAAGAAAATGTGATGATACTCTTCTTCATAGGGTAACAACATGACTGACTCGCTGCTTCAACTGGCCAAGGACAGTTCTTCGGAGAAGAAAAACGCGCTCGCAGAGCACGTAACCGGTCTGCTTTCGTCGCGATCTGAAGACAACAGGACCAAGGAAACCGACCTCCTCAACAACATGCTGGAGGGGGTCTACGATTCCCTTGCGCCCGAAGTCCGCCAGAAAATGTCCGAGACACTAGCGGATGTGAAAACCACATCCGCGACGCTTGCCGGGGCGATCGCCAAGGACGAACTTCAGATCGCACACGCCATGCTGGAACGGTCGGCGTCGATCACGGACGACATGCTGCTGGAAATCGCCGAGGTCAAGGATCAGGGTCACCTGCTCGCCATGGCCAAGCGGGACCACATCAGCAAGAAAGTCACCCAGCAGCTGATCAAGCGCGGCGGCAAGGAGGTCAAGCAGGCCATCGCCTCCAACCTCGGTGCCGAGCTTGAGATGCCGGTCTTTGAGGATCTGGTCAAGGAGATCCCGAAACAGCTGGGCGACCGGATGCGTCACCTGCGCAAGTCCAACGAAGAACTCATCGAGGACCTGTTCCGGGAAGACGGCGAAATCGCCTCGGGTCAGAAACTGGAGAAAAAGCCGTCGAAGATCAGTCCGAAGGCCTGGCTCGCCGGCATCAGGCTCGGCAAGACCGACCTGAACAAGGCCGTCTACCAACTGTGCATTGAACACAATCTCCTGGACATTGTCGGTCTGCTTTCGGTGTTTTCGAACCTTGAGATGAAATACGTCCACAACCTCATGGTCCGCTTCGACGCGACGGGGATCGCGAGCGTTTGCCGGGCCTGCGGTATCGGCGCACGTGAGTTCCAGGCGATCTGCAAGGAGCGCTGCAAGCATCTGAAATTTCCAGAAAGCACGGGCAGCAAGTGGCTGACCAATTATCACATGCTCGATGAAACCGATGCCCGCCGCCTGCTCGCGGTCATGAAAGCCAAGCTGGAAAGCCAGGCAACGCACCAGGCTGCCTGACACACGCTCATCAATTCAAACAGGTTCTGACACGGTAGTGATTGGCATCGCCGTCAACGCAGTTGCGTGTCTGCCGGGCTGGTCCATCCGGACCTGACGCAGCCCGGAAAAAGAGGGCCGCCACACCCGCTCGGAATTTCATTGGTATTTCTGCCGAGCAACACCGAAGACTTGCGTAAATTTCCTTCTACTCTTTAGACACTTGTAAACTGTCTCTGGGGTATTCTCCGATCCAAACGAATGGATGGATCCGACATGCTCAATGATCTTCTCAACCAAGCGCAGGACAGTTCTCCTGAAAAACGCCACAAGCTGGTTGAACATGTCACTGACCTGTTTGTCACGGGTGCAAACAGTTATCAGACCGAGGAAATCTCGCTTTTCAACGCCGTGCTGGAACGCATGCTGCCGTCTATGGAAGCTGAACAGAAGCAGACCGTTTCCGAACGGCTGGCCCCGATCGATTCAACATCCCACGCGGTCGCCTATGAATTGGCCAGCGACGAGATCGAGATTGCGCGGCCGATGCTGACGACCTCCAAGGCGCTGAAGTCCGAAGATATCCTCCGGCTCGCGAAAACGATGGGACAGGGGCACCTGCTCGCCATTTCCAAACGCGACCACCTGGAAGCCAAGGTTACCGACGTGCTGCTTGAGCGCGGTGAAAGCCCGGTCAAACAGTCGGTGGCGGCGAACTCGGGTGCGGAACTCTCCGACTGGGGCGGGCGCCTGCTTGTGAAGCTGGCCGAGCGGGACGAAAAGATCCGCGACGCGATGATCGAGCGCTCCGATGTCTCGGAAGACGACTACGAGAAGCTTATCTCGCAGATGCCGTCGCAACAGCAGAGCAAGATCAGGAAGATGCGCGAAGAGAACGAAGAGCTTGTGCGCTCGCTCTTCCACGAGGCCAGCAAGGTTGTCGCCAGCACCAAGCTGGAGCGCAAGAAGACCCGGATCGATGCAAAGGTCGCTCTGAAGGATATTCGCGAAGGCCGTGGAGCGCTCGGACAGGCGCTGACGCAGATGGCGCTGTCGAACAATCTTTTCGACATCTGCTTCCTGCTTGCCGAACTGGCGGGGCTGGACCAGAAATACGTCACCAACGTCATGGTTCGCTACGATGCGACCGGCGTTGCCGTTCTGTGCAAGGCGCTCGGCGTCGACAAGAACGGCTATGTCGCTCTTTGCCGTGCGCGCGCATCGAACAACAAGCAGCCGCAGACCACCGTTCAGAACTGGATCAACGACTACCAGGAACTGACGGACAAGGATGCAAGGCGTCTGCTGTCATTCATGAAGGTTCGACTGAGCACACTGGAAGAACAGGCAGCCTGACCCGGCCGCCTGCACTTGCTTGTCCAGTTCTCATCCTGATGCGGCTTCCCGCGTGACAACGGCGGCACCGTGCTCGAGCGTGCGGTGAACGGGGCACTTGTCGGCAATCTCGAGCATGCGCTGCCGGGTCGCGTCGTCCAGCTCGCCTTCCAGGGTAATCAGCCGCTCGAAACGGTCGATCTTGCCGCCCTTTTCCTTGATTTCTTCTGAACAATCTTCGCAATCGGCCGCGTGCACCTTGTTGTGCAGAACCTGCGTACCGATCCGGTCAACTTTCAGTCCCTTGCGGTCCGCATACATACGCAGCGTCATGACGGTGCAGGCCCCGAGCGCGGCCGACAGAAAGTCATAAGGCGACGGCCCGCTATCAAAACCGCCATAGCTGACGGGCTCGTCCGCGATCATCCGATGCTGGCCGGAAGCAACCATTGCCTGGAACTTGCCCTGGCCGGTCTCCACGACGTCAACACCTTCCTTCGCCGCCTCCGCGGGTTGCGACCGCTCTTCCCTGTCCAGATATCCGCTGGCCCAGCCGGCAATCACTCGTGCCGCATAGGCAGCGTCTTCGCTGCGCGTCAACAGATGATCCGCCTTGTCGAGCGACACAAAACTCTTCGGATGTTTCGCAGCCACAAAAATGTCCGTGGCGTTCTGGATGCCGACCGTGTCGTCGAGCGGCGCATGCATGACCAGAAGCGCCTTGCCCAACCCTGCGGTTCTTTCCTTTACGGTCTGCGCCTCAAGGTCCTCCAGGAATTCCCTGCGGATCGTGAATGAGCGTCCCGCGAGGTCAACACTCCCGGACCCCTTTTCGCGGATCTCCTCCACCGAGCCCTTGAAATTGTGAATGACATGATCTGCATCCGAGGGTGCGCCGATGGTCACGACCGCCCGCACTTCCGGAATGTCCGCTGCAACCGCCAAGACCGCCGCGCCCCCCAGAGAATGGCCGATCAGAAGCTGAGGTGCCTCGTAATTGGTTCGCAGGAAGTCGGCTGCCAGCTTGAGGTCGTCGACATTGGACGAGAACCCCGTCGAGGAGAAATCACCGCCGCTGCCGCCCAGACCCGTGAAATCAAACCGCAGAACCGCAATGCCCTCGGCGCTGAGCGCACCGGCGATATGGCGGGCGGCCGGTATGTCTTTTGAACAGGTGAAGCAATGGGCAAACAGCGCGAAAGCCCGGATCTTCCCAGCCGGGAGGTCAAGTCGTGCCGCAAGTTTTGCGCCATGGGCGCCATCGAATTCCAGTCGCAACGGTCTGTTTGCCATTGTTCAACCCTCCAGCGTTTCATCGCGCCTGAGGTAAGCATGAACCCTTGCCATGCAAGTCACGGCTTGGTGTGGCCCCTGTGAAGACCTCCCGCCGCATTCCACGGGAGGACACCCAGCGCCTCAGGCGAATTCCTTGAACGTTTCAAGCGCGGCCCGGTCGTACCCCTGTGACGCCGTCCAGAGCTGGCGCGTGTAGTCGTGTTGGACATCTCCGGAGCGCATTTGCTCTTCGCTCATTTCCTCGACGACCTCGCCGCGATTCATGACGGCGATCCGGCTGCAAAGGTGTCCAACAACGGCAAGATCGTGGCTCACCATGATGTAGGTGAGCCCGTGTGTCTTGCGCAGCGCCGACAACAGATTGAGAATTTCGGCCTGCACCGACACATCAAGCGCACTGGTCGGTTCATCAAGGAGGATCACTCTCGGTTCGAGGATCAATGCGCGGGCGATGGCCACACGCTGACGCTGGCCGCCGGAGAGCTGATGCGGATACCGAAACCGGAATTCCGGTCCAAGCCCCACTTCCTTCAGAATTTTCAGGACACGGTCTTCGCGGTTCTTGAGCCCATGGATGATCAACGGTTCGCTGAGCGTATCGTCGACGGTTCTGCGCGGATGAAGCGATCCGTACGGATCCTGAAACACCATCTGCATATGCTTGCGGGAAGACACGGACCTTTTGGCCTTGAGCGGTTCACCAGCGATCCGGATCGTGCCGGTCCAGTGGGAATAGATCCCGACCATCGCGCGCAAAACGGTAGATTTTCCGGAACCCGATTCGCCGACGATGCCATAACTCTCGCCTTCGGCAACCTGCAGATTGACGTTCTTGACGGCTGCGATCTGGGACTTTCCCGAGCCGAACACGATGCCCAGGTTCTCAATGTCAATCATCGCCTGCCCGCCTCCCCTGCGAGGTCCTGTGTCTCGTTGAGCCACGCGGGGTCGCGCTTGAGAACAGGCAGATCATCGTGTTTGCCATCAAGCCGCGGCAGGCAGTTCAAAAGGCCCTTGGTATAGGGGTGCTGCGCGCGATCCAGATGTTTGGCATCGAGTGTTTCCATGATACGCCCGCCATACATGACCAGCACGCGATCACAGAAGCTGGAGACAAGATTGAGATCGTGGCTGATCAGTACCAGTCCCATGCCACGCTCGCGCACCATGTCGTCGAGAAGCGACAGCACCTGCATCTGCACGGTCACGTCAAGCGCGGATGTCGGTTCATCGGCGATCATCACCTTCGGATTGGTGATCAGCATCATCGCTATCATGATGCGCTGGCCCATGCCGCCGGACACCTGGTGCGGGTAGAGCGAATAGACTTTCTCAGGTTCGCGGATGCGAACCGTCTCGAGCATTGCAAGTGCCCTTTTCCTGGCCTCCGGGCGGGAGACGTTTTCATGACGACGGCACGATTCGGCGATCTGGGTGCCGACTGTCAGAACCGGGTTCAGTGAATATTTCGGGTCCTGCATGATCATGGAAATCTGCGAACCGCGGATGCTGCGCATGGTTTTCGCGCCGGCCTTCATCAGATCCATGCCATCGAACATCATGCGGCTTGCATCAATGGTTCCGTTGCCGGCGGTCAGGCGCAAGAGGGCGCGGCCGGTCTGGGACTTGCCGGATCCGGATTCACCGACAATCCCGAGCCGCTCGCGTCGGAGATCAAAGCTCACGCCGCGGACCGCATGGACAGGACCCTTGGGCGTCGAAAACCGGACATGCAGATCGCGCACGGAGATCAGAGGGTCTTCGTTGGGATCGTCTGGCTGGAAACCGGTCATTTTCATCTCGTTCACCGTCAGTGCCCTCCCGAACTGCGCGGGTCGAGCACGTCGCGAAGGCCATCGCCGAGCAGGTTGAAGCCAAGCGAGACGACAAGAATAGCAATACCGGGGATTGTCGGAACCCACCACTGATCAAGAAGGTAGTCCCGGCCGGATGCAATCATGGCGCCCCATTCGGCAAGCGGCGGCTGCGCGCCTAGGCCGAGGAAGCCGAGCCCTGCCGCCGTCAGGATAATACCGGCCATGTCGAGGGTCAGCCGGACAATCGTCGATGACAAGCACATGGGCATGATATGCGCAAACAGAACCCTGATCCGGGAGGCCCCCATGATTTGCGCGGCCATGATGTATTCGCTGTTGCGCAGGGTCAGCGTTTCGGCCCGGGCAAGCCGCGCATACGGCGACCAGGTCGTCAGGGCGATGGCGAGAACGGCATTTTCCAGGCCCGGTCCGAGCACGGCAACGAATGCCAGGGCAAGGATCAGGCGCGGAAACGCGAGGAAAATGTCGGTGATACGCATCAGCGTGGCATCGACAACACCACCCAGAAGCCCTGCCGTGGTTCCGATGATGAGCCCGATAGGCATCACGATGATGGACACGAGGAAAATGATGTAAAGCGTGACCCGCGAGCCCCAGACGATGCGCGCAAAGATGTCCCTGCCGAGTTCGTCCGTTCCAAACCAATGTTCGGCGCTAGGTGGGGCCAGACGGTTGGCGAGATCCTGTGTCGTGCCGTCCCCGCCCGCAATCAGCGGAGCGAACAGCGCCACAAGGCAAAGGAACAGCACGATTGCCAGCCCAAGCATCGCGATCGGATTGGAGCGGAATGCCATCCAGCCGATATAGACGCGCTGGCACTTTGCCTGGAATGCGTTTTTCGGCGAATCCGCCAGGAGCCAGGATGTCGAGCCGGATTTCTGTTCAAGCGCGGTTTCGGACATCATTTCGCCCTCGGGTCGACGATCCGGTAGAGCATATCGGACAGCATGTTGATGAAGACAAACGAGATCCCGACGACCAGCGTGCCGCCGATCACGGCGTTCATGTCGGCGTTGAACAGGGAGTTGGTGATGTATTGGCCGATACCGGGCCATGCAAAGACGGTTTCCGTCAGCACCGACCCTTCCAGAAGACTGGCATAGGTGAGGCCGATGATCGTGATCAGCTGCACGAGAACGTTCCGGAACGCGTGATACCAGATGACGGTCCCCTCGCGCAGGCCCTTGACCCGGGCAGTCAGGACATATTCCTGATTGAGCTGATCCAGCATGAAGGAGCGCGTCATGCGGGCGATATAGGCGAGTGAATAAATGGCAAGCATGGAGGCCGGCAGGATCACATGCGACAGGGCGTTGTGAAAGACATCCCACTCTCCGGCAATCGCGGCGTCGATCATGATGACGCCCGTGACCGGATCAACGATCCCGTCATAGAAAAAATCAATCCGCCCCGGTCCGGCGACCCAGTCCAGCTTAGCGTAGAAGATCAGCAGAGCGACCATGCCGAGCCAGAAAATCGGGATGGAATGTCCCAAAAGCCCGACAACGCGGACGAAGTGATCGATCAGGGTTCCCTGGCGAACAGCCGCCAGGACACCGGCCGGAACGCCTATGATCACCCCAACGACTGTCGCGATGGTCGCCAGTTCCAGCGTTGCGGGGAAGAAACGCTTGATGTCCTCGATCACCGGCTGCCCGGTCATCACCGAACTTCCGAAATCGCCACGCAGGATGTCGCCCAGAAAGATCAGGTATTGCTGCCATATCGGCTTGTCGAGGCCGAGCTGCAGATACATCGCATCATAAACCTCTTTCGAAGCCCGGTCGCCGACGATGGCGACAACGGGATCGTTGGGCATGATGCGGCCGATGATGAAGGTGATTGCGGTCAGACCTATGAAGGTCAGGAGCAGCATGAAGATGCCGCCACCAATCTTTTTTGCCACGCCCAGATACGGCTTGAAGTCCACCGTGGAGCGCTGCATTGCGGAACTGTCGCTCATTGAGAACGAAACCCCCGGTTGTTCCTGCTTGTCCACACGAAGCCGCGCTTCCTCATCGGATAGATGCGGAAGCGCGGTTCATCCCGAATAAAGCTGGCTGCGCGGGTCCGGTGACCTGCGCAGCTGGCCAATACAGCTTATTTTGTAACGGTCTTGTAGAAGGCCTGGTCCGATGTCACGCCGTTGACGAAGCCGTCGACATTGGCCCGTTTTCCATAGGTGCCGATTGCCTGGAACATGATCGTGAAGGGAGAGTCCTCCTGAACCATCTTCTGCAGCTTGGCATAGATTTCCTCACGCACTTCCGGGTCGGATTCCGCAGCCGCCTGATCGGTCAGTTCCGTCAGACCGTCTGCCGGCCAGGCGTTGCGCCAGGTGAGTTTGCCGGTCAGCTTGGCTTCGAAGTCATTGTTCGGATTGTGGGCGAACGCGTCGGCGTTGGAATGCGGATCGGAATAGTCCGGACCCCAGCGTGCGACAATCAGCTCATGCTTGCGCGCACGGTATTTCGGCCAGAGCGTTGCACCGTCCGACAGGATGATTTCGGAATCGATGCCCAACTCCTTCAGGCTGGCCTGCACGCTCTGGGCCACTTCGGTGAAGGGCGACTTGTTGAGCGTGTCAATGGTGATCTTGGTATCGCCATCGAGGCCGGCATCGGCAATCAGCGCCTTGGCCTTGTCCATGTTGTAGCTGTAAGGCGTATCCGTTGCGGCGGCCCACATGCCGGACGGCCAGAAGTTCTGGTGGATCTTGTACTGACCATCGAGGAACGAGCCGACCATGCCGTCATAGTCAACCATGTATTTCAGCGCCTCGCGGACCTCCGGCTTGGACAGGACCGGATGATCCATGTTGCTCGCCAGATACATCAGATATCCCTTGGGATAGCTTTCCGCCGAAACGTCCGCATTTCCGGACAGGCCCTTCAACTGGTCAGCGGTCAGTTCCATCGCCGCGTCGACATCGCCCTTTTCAAGAAGCAGACGCTGCGCGGACGGTTCCGCGACATGGCGGATCACGACGCGGTTCATGGCCGGTTTGCCCTGGCGATAATCGTCAAAGGCTTCCAGCATGACGACCTCGTTGGCCTTCCAGGTTTTCAGCTTGTAAGGGCCGGAGCCTGCAGAATTGTCTTTCAGCCAGGCATAACCCATGTCGCCATCGACTTCGTGGCTCTGCACTTCCTTCATGTCGACGATGGAGGCAACGCTGGAAGACAAGAGGTTCAAAACAAGCGCAGGCGAAAGATCGGCAAGGATATTGATCTCGACCGTGCTGTCGTCAACGGCCACCACGGCTTCATCAACGTTGTCGGCCGTCCAGCCGATCTGCTTGATAATGAAGGCCGGTGTCTTGTCCAGCTTGACCGCGCGGCTTAGCGAATAGGCCACATCGGCGGCGGTCACAGGATTTCCGGAATGGAATGTCAGTCCGGGGCGCAGCTTGACGGTGATTTTCTTGCCGTCGTCGGAAAACTCGTAGGATTCCGCAATGCCGCCGACAAGCTTGGTCAGGTCGTCCGGCTCGAACAGGAACAGGCGCTCATAGATGTTGGCGACGATCCGGCTTCCGGTGAATTCAAAGCACTCGGCAGGATCAAGCGTGATGGCGTCAGCGGTGTTTCGTGCAATCACGAAAGTGTCGGCCGGTGTTGCGGCAATCACCGGAAAGGCGACCGATGTCGCAAGCAATGCTGCGAGTGAAAGACTTTTCAATGGCGTTGTGATGTTCACGATCATTCCCCCTCTGGAACAAAACGAATGGGATGGAGCCGGAAGATCCCGGCGGGATCGTGTGCGGTTACGCTTCTTGGGTCGAGCGCGGTTCCCACACCTGAACCAGAAGCTTAAACCGGCTGGTTGAATTCAACCAAGAGTCTTGTTATGCAAATTTTGCATAGTTTTTCATGCTGCTCACTTATTCGGCAGTTCCCAAGAGGTATGATGCGGTGGACACCAACTGGCTGGCTGATTTTCTGGTCCTGAGCAATCGTGGAAATTTCTCCCAGGCCGCAGACGAGAGACACATCACCCAATCGGCCTTCAGCCGCAGGATCAAGGCGCTCGAGACCTGGCTTGGAACCGAATTGTTCGACAGGAGCAGCTACCCGGTCACACTGACTGCCGAGGGGCAGATCTTTCACGCGACAGCGCAAAATGTACTCAGGGAACTGGAACTCAACCGGGTCGAGTTTCAACGGCGCAATTCCGGGACAACACCTGATATCCGTCTGGCGGCGTCAACCTCCCTCGCCCTCAGTTTCGTTCCGGAATGGCTGCAGCAGATCAAGGACGCCTGCGGTGCTTTTTCGGTTTCCCTCGACACGTATGACTTTTACGAAATGATCGAACTGCTCGGCGACCGGAAGATGGATCTGGTGGTGCTTTATTCTAAGCCAGAGGTGCCTGCATTTTTTGAGCATCAGGCCTTTGAATCCATCAAACTGGGCGACGACACTATGCATCTTTGTACTGCCCTTGATGCAGAAGGCCAGCCGGCCTTCGATGTCGACAACCCGCCCAGAAGCGGCCTGGAATATATCGGCTACGGTCAGACCGGGTATTTTTCGAAGGTCGAGGATCTGCTCTTTTCGACCATGACCGCCCAGGACCCGCAATTCGTCTGCACGTCGCAAAGCGGAACCTGCGAATTCATGAAACGGCTCGCCCTGATGGATCAGAAAATGATCTGGCTTCCGGCCTGCAGCGCTTATGAAGGCGTCAAAACAGGTCAATTCGCGCTGGCGGGCAATGGCAAGTACGATACGAACCTGGACATCTGGGTCTACAGGAACCGGGAAACGACCTCTGCACTTGTCGAAACGATCTGGACCCATCTCAAGACCGATCCGTGCACAAGTCACCTTGAACGGTTTCGCCTCAGTCAGAGCTGAACGCTGCCTGAAACCTGACGCCATCTGAGACCGAGCGGTGTCCCGGGTCAGCCCTGCTCTTGCTCGTTCCGCTTTTCAAGCAAGGCTTTCAACCGTTCTTCCTCGCTCGCCGAAAGTTTCGCGGAGCCCGCCGCCGCCACCTGGGAGCCGCGTCTGGATCTGTTTCTGAGCGCAAGACCGATCGCGATGATACCGGCGACAAGAGCAATCGGACCCGCAGCCCACAGCCCGAGCGTGTGCCAGGCGAAACGCGGCTTCAGGAGCACAAATTCGCCGTAGCGGGAGACGAGGTAGTCGATCACTTGTGCATTCGTGTCGCCCGCCACCAGACGTTCACGCACGAGAACGCGGAGGTCCTTGGCAAGCGGTGCGTCGCTGTCATCAATCGACTGGTTCTGACAGACCATGCAGCGAAGTTCGGCAGACAGGGCCCGGGCCCGTTCTTCAAGCACCGGGTCGTCCAGGACCTCATCGGGGGCAACTGCCAGGGCCGGGCCATTCAACAAGAACACCACAAGCATCAGGCCGGAAAGAAACGTGCGCATGGTCACTACCCTACTCGGCCGGCGCGGGCTGCGCCGACTTGCGCTTCGCCGCGGGTTTCGGCGCGCCGATCCGTAGCCGGCGGTCGGCCATGGAGAACACCGCACCAATCGACATGATCACGCAGCCGATCCATATCAGTGTGATCAGTGGCTTGAAATAGACGCGCACATCCACCGCTCCATCGCCCCGGCTTTCGCCGAGGGAAAGATAAAGCTGCGAGAAACCGAACGTGTGGATCCCCGCTTCCGTCGTTGGCATCTGCCGTGCCGTATAAACCCTCTTGGACGGCTCCATGTTCGTGACGAACGCGCCACCCTGGCGGACGGTGAAATGGCCGACCTCTTCGGTAAAGTTGGGCCCCTGTCTCGGAACCGCTCCATCGAACGTCACGCTGTAGCCATCGACCTCGACCGTATCACCCGGCCGCATCGTTTCGATCCGCTCTTCCTGAAAGGCCGATGCCGTTACAATACCGAGCACCGTGACACCCACACCGAAATGGGCAAGCGCTGTTCCCCAGGCAGACCCGGGCAGTCCGACCAGTCGCGAAAACGCGCGTTTCGGACCGATCTCAAAGAATTTCACCCGCGTCACGATTTCCGAAACCGCACCGGCCATCACCCAGACCGCCAGTCCGACCCCTAAGGGTGCCAGAACCTTTTCCATGCCCCAGAGCCAGAAGGTGAAAAGCGTGAACACCAAAGCGAGACCGAAGGCCGCATAGAGCCGCTGGCATGCCGCAAGGAGATCGCCGCGTTTCCAGGACAGGATCGGACCGAAGGGGATCGCCATCAAAAGCGGGATCATCAACGGGCCGAAGGTCAGATTGAAGAACGGTTCGCCGACAGAGATCTTTTCGCCCGTTACCGCGTCCAGCGCGAGCGGATAGAGCGTGCCCACAAAGACCGCAGTGCAGGCAGCCGTCAGGAACAGATTGTTGAGCACCAACCCGCCTTCACGGCTGATCGGCGCGAACAGTCCACCCTGCTTGAGCATCGGCGCACGCCACGCATAAAGCGCGAGAGAGCCCCCGATGAAGAAACACAGAAGCCCGAGAATGAAAACGCCGCGCGCAGGGTCCGTCGCAAATGCGTGGACCGATGTGAGAACCCCGGAGCGCACCAGAAACGTGCCCAGCAGCGAAAGCGAAAAGGTGAAAATCGCGAGGAGGACGGTCCAGACCTTCAGCGCCTCGCGCTTTTCCATCACGATCGCGGAATGAAGCAATGCGGTTCCGGCGAGCCAGGGCATGAAGCTGGCGTTCTCAACCGGATCCCAGAACCACCAGCCGCCCCATCCGAGTTCGTAATAGGCCCAGTACGACCCCATGGCGATCCCCAGCGTCAGGAAGCACCAGGCGAGCAGGGTCCAGGGCCGCACCCATCGTGCCCAGGCCGCGTCGGTCCGACCGAGGATCAATGCGGCGACCGCAAAGGAGAAAGTGATCGAGAACCCGACATAGCCGACATAGAGAAGCGGCGGATGGATCGCCAGGCCGATGTCCTGAAGGATCGGGTTGAGATCCGCGCCTTCCAGGGGCGGGTTGGGCACGCGCGCGAAGGGATTGGACGTTGCCAGAAGAAAAAGAATGAAACCACCGGTCACCCAGGACTGGACGGCAAGGGTTGCCGCCTTCAGATCCTGAGGCAGGTTGCCGCCAAACAGGCCGACAAGCGCACCGAAAAACACAAGGATGAGCACCCAGAGCAGCATGGAGCCTTCATGGTTGCCCCAAACACCGGTGAACTTGTAGAGCAGCGGTTTTGCCGAATGGGAATTCTGCACCACGTTCAGGACCGAGAAATCAGACGCCAGATATGCAATCGTCAGCGCGACGAACGAGATCAGGATCAGCACGAAAAGCGTGACTGATATCGGCGGCGCGACAGCCATCAGCCTGCTGTCACCCGACAATGCCCCCCACAACGGCAGCACGCACTGAACCAGTGTCAGCGCAAAAGCCAATACAAGTGCGTAGTGTCCCAGCTCTACGATCATGTTCGCGTCCCGTGTTCCCCCTCAGGCCCCAGGTTCCTAGTTCGCTTCCCCTTCACCGCCTTGCCAGTGTCCCTGGTCTTTCAGCGCTTCGGCGACTTCCTTGGGCATGTAGTTCTCGTCATGTTTGGCCAGGACGCTGTCGGCAACGAACACGCCGTCCGTGCCGACAATTCCTTCCGTCACCACGCCCTGCCCCTCGCGAAAGAGGTCGGGTAGTATTCCTTTATAGGTAACGGCAACCGCGTTCGCCATGTCAGTCACCCGAAAACTCACCTCGGCATTGTCCGAACGCACCACGGAGCCTTCTTCCACCAACCCGCCAAGGCGGATCCGCTGTCCGGCGGGGATATCCTTTTCGGTGATGTCGGTGGGGCTCTGAAAGAATACGATCTGGTCATTGAGCGCAAAAAGGATCAAGCCGAGCGCGACTGCGAGCACAGCTCCCGCCGATCCAATCAGGGTCAATCTTCTCTGCTTCCGTGTCATTTTATTGCGTCCACTCATACGCCTGTGCAGACCTCGTCCGTTCAGGCTTTTCTCTCCGTCAGGACCCGCTTAACCCGAGTGCGCTGGCCGTGTCCTTGATCAGTGACAAATCGTCCGGTTTTCCGGCATATGCTGCCTCCGCGGATTTCAGCGCTTCCTGTGCCTTTTGCGGCTCCCCCAGAACCACATAAGCCCGGATCAGGCGGCTCCACTCGGCCGCGCTGCCGCCATCGGACGCCAATCTTTCTGCGAGCCCCGCGACCATTCCCGTGATCATCGCCTGTCGGTCCTCGGACGACATATCCTGCGAGGCGGCAACATCTTCCGCAGACGGACCACTCAGGGAACCCGCCGCAGACGGTTCTTCCAGTCTTGCCAGTTGCTGTCTCGCAGCAGTCACCCAGGGGGCTTCTTCATCCGCGCCCTCAAGAAGCTTGTTCCAAGCCTCGACAGCTTCGTCCCTGTTGCCGTCCTGCCCAAGGGCAATTGCAAGAAAGAAGCGCGGTTTGACGGCGGTTGGTTCGAGCGAGACGGCCTCTTCGAAAGCCCGCTTGGCGTCGGCCGTGACCAGACCCTGGTTCGCCATGGTCAGGGCTTCACCCATATCGGTGAGCCAGTCGGGCCTTGGCCCTAGAATACGCAGCGCATTTGCATAGGCACGCGCGGATGCCTGCGGTTGACCCATCGACAGATAGACCGGTGCGACAACGGCCCAGCCTTCCCCGTCCTGCGGGTTTTCAGACAAGTGGCGCTCTACGCGCGCAACAAGCAACTCGACAGACTGCTCCTCCGCCGGTGCGTTCAGCCGCGTGATCAACGGCTGATCGGGTTTTTCAGGTGAACCGAGCGCAAAATAGGTTGCAAGCGAGACAAGTGGAAGCGCGGCAAGGGCAAGAACCTGGGCCGTTTTCAGCCGGAATCCTGAAGATGAGCCTGTCTGCTTGCCTTCGTTCTTGTCGTGGGCTGCCAGCAACCGCCGCGCGGTTTCCGTCCGGGCTGCCTCTGCGGCTTCGGGGTCGATCAGGCCACGTTCGAGTTCGCTCTCGATCGCGGCAAGCTGTTCCCGGTAAACGGCCTCGTCGGCACTGCCGATCGTCTCAGCCTGCGACCGCCCCGCCCGCGCCAACGGAACGAGGACCGACAACGCGGCGATCCCTGTCATCAGTGCGAGTAAAATCCAGAATATCATGGCCGCACTATAGAGCGTGCAATGCCGGCAATTGCAAGACGAACCGGATGTGACCCGCCGTCGCGCCACTCACAATCGTGTTGGTGCACCCCTTGGAAAAAAGGTGCGCGTCAATATCTGGAGAGGACGCTCGAAACCAGTTTGCGTTCCGGTGCCGGTTCGCTCGGCGTTTCCTGGTTCGAAGCCTTGGCAAACGCAGCCTCCCGGCTGCGGCGCAACTGCGCCGCATAGTCCGCGCCGAAATAGATTTCCGAAAGCTTGATTGCCACGTCGGCGGCCGATGCATGCGCCGCGACCTGGTGACCTTCGGCTTTGCCGAGGTCGGTGATCAGCGACCGCGTCACGATTTCAAGCGTCTGCTCGACCGCCTGGCGCGTCTGCTTGCCGATTTCATTCACGGCAAACGTTTCCGAAGCCGTGCGCGCCATCGTTACGACGCGAAGTGTCCTCACCGCATCGTCTACGGCTGTCTGATCCGTCTTCAACACGCCATCCGCATCGAATTTGGGGACCTGCAGCGCCCGGCGGATCGCGCCGCTCGCCCCTTTCAGTTCCCGCGTGACTTCACCGGAAATATTGCGTTTGGTGTCTGCAAGCCGCTTGTGCCACCGCCCTGACATCGACAGGTCCATATCGCGTTCAACCCCGCGTACAAGCGCATGGTAGTCGGACAAGGCTTCCGAAAAGGCGGCAGGGTCGTTGCTGTTGTGACGGTGATCCAGTGCCCGGATCTGAAGGCGCTCGGCTTCGCTCATCACAATGTCCACGAAGGGAGCAAATTGCGACCCGGCGATTGTTCTCGGATCCTCATCGCCGGCCAGCCGACCGGCGAATGTGCACAAGGCTGAAGGCGTATCGGACCGATCCACCAGGGCGGCAGCGATGATCGGAACGTGATCGGGAAAGCGGTTCGAACACTTGTCCACCAGACGCAGCACGTCGTGATCCTGCTTGAGACGATGCTCGTTGACACGTTCGGGAATGCTCTGGAGAAAAGGGGCAAGCCAGCGCTCGGCAGCAAAGACTTTCTGGATGTCCTTCAATTCGGCGATGCCGCGTTCGCCGCCGAGTTCAACACCGATAATGCGCCTTTTCTTTTCGGAGATTTCGCTCGCTTCCAGGGCTTCTCCGAACGCTTCGACCGCGCGGGTCCTGAGCGCCTGTACAAGTGCATCGACCCTTTCACCGCTGACGGCCGCGTTGCCGGCCTGGTCGAGAACGGTCTTGACCTCGTTCGGCATTACATCGCGGGCAAACCACTTCCAGACCCTGTCGAGCATTGGACGATGGATGCGGCCTTCCTGCCGTAGCGGCAAGGCTTCATCGATCAGGAAGTCTTCGAGCGGCGAGAAAAATTGTTTGTGAACCTGTGCGCGTCTCAGCTCGGCGTTCGGTGCGTCGATCGCGGCCGGTTGAGGCTTTTGCACCAAAGCAGCGGCGGCCGTCAGGATCAGATCGAGATGCGGTTCGGTGCTTTCCTTGCGCTTGGAATTTTCCAAGTTTCTGACCAGCGACCCCAGCGCTTTCGGACTGAGACTGCTCAGATAAGTTCTTATTTTGATTTCAAGCTCGTTTGAACGGGTCATCCAAGGGTTCAGCGCAAAATCTCGATCCGGCCAATAATACCCGCACAAGGATTAAGCAATTATTGAAAGAAAACGCAGCGCCATCAACGGTTTTGGGGCTCGAAACCTATCCGATTACCAGCCAGTTGCCGCGGTCTGTTTCGCAGGCGGTTCCCCGTGCCTGAAGCGTACGTCCACGCAACACCATTTCATGCGTGAACTCCCTGCACCTGGTGTCATTGACCGTGTAGACCGGCCCGGGGCGAACCTGACCGCTGCGGCCTGTACGCTCGTTCTGCCAGGCAACCGCCGCACCCAGGCCGCGTGCCCGCAAGGCGCGGTTCTGGGCATCTTCAGCTGCCCGGCGGTCAGAGGGATCGAGAGCATCGCCGAACTCGTTGTTCACAAGAACCGAGATCGCGGTGTTGGCTTCAGAGCCCGCAACGTTCTGGGACGGGTCACCGAAGAAGGAGCCCAGACCTTCCGTGTTCGTTGAGCCGGACGTCATCGAGCATCCGGCCAACGCGGCGGCAAGGGCAACAATGGCGATATCGCGCAGTCGCATGCTCGGAAGCTCCCAGGGTGTTCGGAAGCCGGACTAA
The DNA here is from genome assembly GCF_030733265.1 of Roseibium sp. MMSF_3412. Classification (GTDB taxonomy): domain Bacteria; phylum Pseudomonadota; class Alphaproteobacteria; order Rhizobiales; family Stappiaceae; genus Roseibium. Next base: position 121,306 of record NZ_JASHJI010000006.1, read on the forward strand.
ACCCGGCGACGAACAATTGATATTTTCAATTTGTGGCCGAACTTGGCCACAAGAATGTCTTTTCGGTGCGGCGTTCGTTCACTTCCTATCACAGCTCTTCGACCTGATTCTTAACAAGAACTTGAAAATTATCAGTCAGGTGACAGGGCGGGAAGGATCAGACTTGCCTTCAGTCCGCCAAGAGGTGAACCGGCGAGCTTTAACCCCCCTCCATAAAGCGCTGCAAGATCAGCAACAATTGACAAACCCAATCCCGTTCCAGGCACGGTCTCATCGAGCCTGCGTCCCCTCTTCACTGCCTCGGCACGTTGCTCGGGAGACAAGCCCGGGCCATCGTCTTCCACAGTCAGGGCGAACATCTCGCGATTGCTGTCCGGCCCGCTCAGAGGCTCGATCCTGACCTTCACGCGCGAAGACGCCCACTTGCAGGCGTTGTCGATCAGATTTCCGCTCATTTCCTCAAGATCCTGGCTTTCTCCCCTGAACCGCAGGTCCCCGCCGGGTTGAAACGAAACCGTGATCCCCTTGTCCTGATAGATCTTTCCCATCGCGCGAATCAATCTGGCAAGCACGGGTTCGGTTTCACAGGAAACACCGATCACCCGTCTTTGCGCCGCCATGCGCGCACGCTCAAGGTGATGCTGTATCTGTGTCGACATGATCGCCGACTGTTCAGCAACCTTGTCCGCCAGGGCCCCATCGGACGCCCGCGCCTCGTTGGAAATGACCGAAAGCGGCGTCTTCAGACCGTGGGCGAGATTTCCCACATGCGTGCGCGCCCGTTCGACGATTTCCTTGTTGGAGACGATAAGGGCGTTCAGTTCGACAGCCAGGGGCGCGATTTCGGTGGGCAAGGCCTCGTCTATCCGGTCCGCCTCGCCCAGGCGGACAGCGGAAAGCGAGGCCCGCAGCCTCGTCAGAGGCTTCAAACCGAACCGGACCTGAAGAAAGATCGCCAGGATGAGACCCAGGCCAACGATGCAAAGCGTGAGTGTCACCATTCGGGAAAACTCGGCAACGTCTGCCCAGAACCCTGCCGTGGCCGCGCCGACGGCGATCACATAAGGCGTGTCTCCGATCGAAATACGCTGCTGCAGGACACGTACTTCATCACCGGTCGGGCCGGCAATGAAGCCGACGCTGTCATCCATGTCGGCGATTGGCGGGGTGTTCAGGGGATCGCCCACCAGGGATTCAGATGCGTAAAGGATGCTTGGACTGTCCGCGCGCCGCACGGTCCAGTACCAGCCGGACAAAGGCAGCGAGAACCTCGGATCGCCGCGGTAAACCGGTTCCCTGACGCTTTGAACCCGAGGCTGTTCGTCGCCGCTGTTGCCTTGCCCGGTGTCGAGCATCTCGGCGATGAGTGCCTTGATGTGGATTTCAAGCTGGGCGTCGAAGGCGCGCTCGCTGGCATTGCGGTAAAGGCCGACGAGAAAGATCCCGGCAAGGGCAAGCGTTATCGCAGACCAGAGCGCGGCAACGAACACAAGGCGTGTTGCAAGGGACCGCTGCGGTTTGGCGGTTGCCTGCGCCGCCGGGCCGGCACCGGTCTCAGTCGTCACCTGCTGCTCCAAGGCGATAGCCGAGACCCCGGATCGTCTCGATCATGTCCGAGCCGATTTTCTTGCGCAGCCTGCCGACGAAAACCTCGACCGTGTTGGAATCGCGATCGAAATCCTGATCATAAAGATGCTCGGTCAATTCAGTGCGGGAAATCACCTTTCCCTGATGGTGCAGAAGATAGGACAGCAGGCGATATTCGTGCGAGGTCAGCTTTATCGGGCTGCCGTCCACGGTCACCCGCCCGGCCCTCAGATCCAGCCTGACTGGTCCGCAGGTCAACTCGTTGGAGGCGTGGCCCGCTGCCCTGCGTACAAGCGCGCGTACACGTGCGAGCACTTCTTCCATGTGAAAGGGCTTGGCGACATAGTCGTCGGCACCTGCGTCAATGCCCGCAACCTTGTCGGACCAGCGGTCGCGAGCCGTCAGGATCAGGACAGGCATCGTGCGGCCATCGCGCCGCCAGCTTTCCAGAACCGAAAGGCCATCGAGGGTCGGCAGGCCCAGATCGAGCACCACGGCATCATAGGGTTCGGTGTCACCGAGAAAGTGGCCATCTTCGCCATCGGTCGCACTGTCCACCACGTAGCCCGCCTCTTCGAGAGCGGTCACGAGCTGACGGTTCAGATCTGTATCGTCTTCAACTACGAGAATGCGCATGTTGGCCAACTTCCTGGATGATCGGGCATTGCCTCGGCAACCGGCAAAATGGTTCGTGACTTTCGGCGGCTATATCAGTTACCGGTTGGCGTTGACTGTGACCTTTGTCACCTTGCCACCTTTCAGGACGGACAGAACATAGACATAGCCGCCCCCCTGCTGACACAGCTGCGCCTTGACGATCTCGCCACCGGCCCTGCCGGCGACGGAGCCGAGCGGTGCGGCCTTGCCGCTGGCGACCGCCTGCCGCGCCTGGGACTGGGACAGGCAGGCTGCATGAGCGGGCTGGACCATCGTGAGGGTCAGCAGCAATATCGCAAATATCCGTGTCACAGTGCCTGTTCCGGGTTTGTGTTTCGCTTTCATGCGCAAGGTGTAATCAATTTTTCCTGAACGCAAGCTGAACCCGGCGTTTAGAAACGTTTTTGACAGGTTCGGGAAGCCGAAGCCGATTGCTCTGAGAATTCGACCTGCTAATCTCTCTCAATGTTCAGGTCACAACGATTGCCAGCGGTTGATGCACTTGTTTCAGCAGGGCTGCCTCGTTTTATCGAGCTTCTGCGGGCTGCCGCCGTCTGCCTGGGACTGGCAGCCGTGCCCGCGCCCGCAGCGGCCTGTTCGCTGTCACTCGTTCTCGCGATGGACGCATCATCCAGCGTCGATCATCTTGAACACGACCTGCAACTGAACGGGCTGGCGAATGCGCTCAGCGATCCTGAAGTGGTTCAGGCGATCGAAGCCGTCGGCGGGATCTGGATCATGAGCTTTGAGTGGAGCGGCCAGCGCCAGCACTTTTTGCAGTTCGGCTGGCGTTACCTTGAGGGCGCAGCCGACGCCGAAAAAGCCGCTGAAGAACTGCGTTCGTCCCACAGGGGTTTCATCGGTTTTCCAACCGCGATCGGTTACGCCCTGGGCTATGCTGCTGTGCAGATGGGCCGGGCACCGGCCAACTGTGCCCGCAAGGTCATCGACGTGGCCGGAGACGGCATCAACAATGACGGCTTTCCCCCTTCCAGCGCCTACAAGGCATTCGATTTCGAGGGCGTCACCGTCAACGGGCTCGTGATTGCGGACCAGGACACGACAACGATCAACTACTACCGGGAACACGTCATCAGTGGACCCGGTGCCTTTATCGAGGTCGCTGCCGACTATGAGGACTATGCCCGCGCGATGAAGCGCAAGCTCATTCGCGAAATCATCGGCAACGGCTACGCGTCGGCAGAGTGAACGCTTATGCCTGGCGCCGTGCCGACTGCACCGCGAGCGCCTTTGCAAACTCTTCCGGGGACATCTCCGCGCGAAGTGCTTTCAGAAACAGCTGTTTCTGCGTTTCCGGCGCGAGACCTCCGATCGGAGGATCCGTATCGAGGCTGGTCGGGAACGAATAGCCTTCAGCGCAGGCAGAGACTGCCGCCTCGATTTCGGCCCTGCTCCAGACGCCGGAGCGGGTCTTTTCCAAAAGGACCGGGTAGAGCAGCCTGGACATTCCCTCCCGGTCGATATTTTCCATGGCGCGGCAGAACGCGGACGATATCTGAAGCAGGTTGGCCATGCGTTGAATGTCCGCGCTCCTGTTCTCGCCGGCGGCGTGAAACAGCGCGGGATTGAAGAAGATCGCGTCGCCTTTCTTCAATGGCAACTGCACATAGGCACTTTCAAAAAAGTCCTGAAACACCTGCTGGCGGTAGGCCATGTAACCGGGCCGGTAAAGCTGCGAAAAAGGCAGCAGCTTGGTCGGGCCGCTCTCAACGGGCATGTCGGCATGGGCGATCCCCCCCTGCAGGGTCATGACCGGAGACAGATTGTGGACATGAGTGGGATAACCGGCGCAGGTTTCCGCGTCCTGAAATCCGAGATGATAATCCCTGTGCGCCTGCTGGGCCGCGCCCCCCGGCCGCACGACATTGACCTGCGCCGTCATCTGGTAGTTCGGCCCGAGCCATGCCTCGCAAACCGCGTCGACAAACGGATTGGCAAAGCAGGCGGCAAACGTTTCCGGATCGCGAAAACACAGTTTTTGCAGCGAGTTCCAGATCCTGTCATTGGCACCTGCCGCCGCGAAGTGGTCCGCGCCACCGCCTGAGGCGGCCTTTTCTTCCTGGATGATATCCTGGAAAACGCGCGATGCAGCGTCGAGGGGAGCGGTGTCGGCAAAGGCGCCGTCAAGCACCAGAACGCCCGAGCGATGCATCAGAACGTGCGCCCACTCCGCCATGAGCCGGCGCTTGCCCTCTTCACCGGAAACAAGGCGGCCGAGTTCGCTCACCTTGTAGACGGGCACATTCGATACGATGCGTTCGGCAAGCGGCACCTCGCTCTCGTCGAGCTTCTGGTCAACCAGAGCCCTGAAATCATCAATGCTGCAGCTTCCGGCATCGAAATAGCCATTGGAGACGACCTGGCGATCCATCTTTCCCTCCCAATTTTCTGTTGCCCCAAGACTACGCAAGAACAGGGTTGCCGTGCGATTGAAAATCCATCAAGAATCCATCAATGACCCATCGTTTTCCCATCAAGGAAATTGCCACGCAGTCCGGACTGAGCACGGCAACGGTCGACCGCGTGCTGAACGAGCGCGCCCATGTCAGCCCGCAGACACGCAGGCGCGTAAAGGACGCGATCGAGGAACTGACGCGGCAGGAGAGCCAGCTTGCGGCCAGGGGGCGCCGGTTTTTCATCGACGTTGTCGCGGAAGCGCCCCAGAGATTCACCAGGCAGATCCAACAGGCAACGGAAGCTGTTCTGCCCGATTTCAAACCTGCAGCACTCAGGCCCCGCTTTACGTTCGCCGAGACCATGAGCGCGGCGGAGACCGCCGCGATCGTCGACAGGATCCATCGCCGCGGAAGTCAGGGACTTTGCCTCAAGGCACGAAACACCGGGGAAACCAGAGAGGCCGTTCGCAGGCTCAAGAGCAAGGGCATTCCGGTCGTCACCCTCTTTACCGACATTCCGAATATCGAACGGCTCGCCTATGTGGGGCTGGACAACGAAAGAGCCGGGCGGACGGCTGCCTACCTGATGCTGAAACTGCTGAAAGACGATGACAGGACGATCCTGACAACGCTCAGCCAGCACAGCTTCCAGGGCGAGGAAGACCGCTTCAGGGCGTTTCGTTCAGAGCTTTTGAGAGTACGCCCGGAGCTTGAACTGATCGATGCCAGCGGCGGTGGCGGGCTCAGTCCGGCAACCGCACTCGAAGTGGGCGACAAACTCCAGGGCATCACGGACATTGCCGGCGTCTATTCGATGGGCGGTGGAAACCTGGCGATCCTCAGAACGCTGGAGGCTGCGGCGATCGACCCGGGTGTCTTCATCGCCCACGATCTGGATGAGGACAATCTCGACCTTCTGCGCGCTGAAAAACTGTCGCTGGTTCTTTATCACGACCTTCGTGCAGACATGCGGCTGGCCCTCCGGCATCTTCTCGCCTTTCACGGTGTCGGCGAACCGCCGCGATGGTCCGAGAGCGACATTCAGGTGGTCACGCCCCTGAACATTCCCCGGGACCCGTAACCTTTGACGCTCAGGCGTCGGGCCGCCCGTGTCCCTGCGCTTCCATGGAGCGGTAGAAGTCCTTGAGCGTTTTGCCCGGCTCCGGCCGGAAGACATCGCCGGTGTCCTTCACATCGGACATGCGATCCAGGCGGAACATGCGAAAATCCTGACGCAGTTCGCACCACGCCACGAGGGTCCAGACCTTGCCCCAGAACCAGAGGCCCAACGGCCGGATCACGCGCGCAGACGCATCACCCTTGCCGTCCATGTAGGAAATGGAAAGGCTCTTGCGCGCATCCGCCGACATTTCAAGGAAGTCGATCAGCCCGCGCACCTCCGGTGTCATTTCCGGAGCGAAGGCGTGAATTTCGATCTCGTTCTGGCGCACGCGCATCTTGTCCGGCATGACGGCGTCGATCTTGATCATCGCCTCTTCGGCAGCGCGTGCCATTGCGGCGCCACCCCAGGCACGGATCAGCCGGGCACCTGCCAGAAGGGCAACGATTTCATCTCGGGTAAACATGAGCGGGGGAAGGTCATAGCCATCGCGCATGATGTAGCCGACACCCGCCGCCCCCTCGATGGGAACACCGGACGCCTGAAGATCGGCGACGTCGCGATAGATCGTGCGCTCCGATACTTCCAGCCATTCGGACAACTGCCGTGCCCGGACAAGCCGCCCCCCGCGCAGATACTGCACGATCTGGAACAGGCGGTCAGCGCGTCTCATGCACAGGGGCCCTTTTGAAGAGCAGGTTTCAAAACGTCACTCCACATTCTCCAAAAGGGCACCTTTCATGACCTAGCCTGCGTTGAACGCGAACATTCCGATCGAATTGCCGTCCGGGTCAATGCCATAGGCGAATCGACCGGCCGGAATGGGGATCGGATCGGATACTACCTCGCCGCCAGCTTTCGCGAAGCGTTCCATCGTGGCTTCGAGCGCATCGGGACACAGAATATGGATCGTCGGGCCGGTTCCCTTTGCCGCCGGTTGACCAGGGTAAAGATGCCCCGCAACGCCGTTGTCGGTCTTCGTCGGGAACATGGCAATGTGGTTCGGCCCCATATCGGTGATCAGGTTCAGTTCGGTCTGAAAAACCTCATTGTAAAACTGGATCGCCTTGTCGAGGTCCGTAACCGGGATTTCCATCCAGACATTGAAATTGTCAGGAACGAAGGTCATGAAATGTCTCCTGTTGTGCTGCGATGGGAGACCTTTAGCAGCCCCCTCCTGACAGCCTTCTGTCAGGAGAGATTCCGTTTCTCTTCCTCAACTGGCCCCGGTCTTGTCCGCCCCTCGTGACGGTTTTCAGACCATGTGACAGCGCGTGCAGCCGCTTTGATGCAAAACTTTAACGTGATAGACAATCAATCGTCACCAAAGCCGTTGAAACTCGGCTCCGGCTGGCACAGCAGCCGTATTTTCGGAGGCTCTCATGAAAAAACTGACCCTGACCCTGCTTCTGGCAGGCACAAGCGCGTTTGCATCCGGCGCAACCGCCAAAGATGCAAGTTATGTTGGAAGCGTGGACGTGGTCCGCGGCGATCAGGCGGCGGAAATGGCGAGCGGCACGGTATTTGTCGACACCAACCGCAACTCCAGGCTCGATGAAGGCGAGACCGGTCTCGCCGGCGTGCTGGTGTCGAACGGCAAGGAAGTCGTGATCACCGGTCCGGACGGCACTTATGAGCTTCCCTCCTACGACGATATGAACCTCTTCATCACCAAACCGGCCGGGTACGCGACACCGGTCAGCGAAGACATGGTTCCCCAGTTCAACTACGTGCATAAGGTCGCCGGCTCGCCGGACCTGCGCTTCGGAGGGATCGATCCGACCGGACCACTGCCCCAGGCCGTGAACTTTCCGCTGATCGAGGACAATGTCGGTGATGATTTCCAATGCCTGGTCTTCGGCGACACCCAGCCCTACAGCAACGCCGAAATCTCCTACGTGCGCAAGACGGTCGGCAACATGCTGACCAACCGCGACAACTCCAGGACGGAATGCCTTCTGTTCGAAGGCGATGTCATGGGGGACGACCTGTCGCTTTATCCCCGGTTCAAGAAGATCGTCGCAACGGGCGGCGTGCCGCAATACTACGTCGCCGGCAACCATGACCTCGATTTCGACGCGAAGAGCGATGCTGACAGTTTTGATACCTTCCGCCGTGAATTCGGCCCGGAATACTATTCCTTCGACATCGGTCAGGTGCATTTCGTCGTTCTCGATGACGTGCGCTATCCGTGCAACGGTGTCGATGCCCATGCGTTCTGCGACCTTTCGGCCAAGCCGTCCTATAACGGCGTCATATCCGAGCGCCAGCTGGAATGGCTGAAGAACGATCTGGCCAATGTGCCGGCAGACAAGCTGATCGTCCTGAATGCGCATATCCCGTTCGTGACCTACACGGACGCAAGCGCCCAGAAGCACCAGGTCGACAACCTGGACAAGCTTTACGACCTCATCGGCGACCGTCCGGCGCTTGGCCTTTCAGGCCACACCCACACGACCGAACAGATCCTGCCGGGCGAATTTTTCGCGGGCTGGGAGGAAGCGACGAAGACCGGTCCGGCGAAGTTCCACCAGATCGTGACCGGCGCGGTTTCCGGCAGCTGGTGGGCAGGCGATCTGAACAATTCCGGCGTCCCGCATGGCACGCAACGCCTCGGTTCGCCGCGCGGATACTACGTTCTGGATTTCTCCGGCCCGGACTATGTCGACACCTACATGACATTTGAAGGGACAAAAGACGACCAGATGCATGTCTCCTTCAACACACCGCGTTTTCGCAGCTGGGCGGAAAAGCTGGTCGGCTACACCGAGCTCTATGACGTGCCGAGCGACGTTGTGCCGCCGGTTACCGTCAATGATCTCGGCGACATGGACATGCTGACGAAAGACGATCTCGCCGATACGACCTATGTCGCCATCAATGTCTGGAACGGCTCCAAGGACTCCAAGGTTTCGTTCACGATCAGTGGCGGTCCGGCGACCGAGGCCAAGCGCACTCAAAAGGGCCAAGGCGAAGAGGTTCTCGACGGCCCGGACTATGCCGACCCTTTTGCCCTGGCGAAACAGTCGACCAACGGCCGGATTGCGGTGAAGAGCACCGAAGGCGGCGATGCGACGGCCGGGTTCTACACCTGGCAAGGCACACACTGGACAGGCGTCGCGGGTCCGTTCCAGGGTTGGATGCTTTCAACCAAATCCAGCCATTTGTGGCGCGCGGAACTGCCGAAGGACCTGCCCGCCGGTGTTCATACGCTTGAAGTGACGACGACAGACCGCCACGGCCGGACCTTCACTCTTTCGAAAACGTTCGAGATCGTTGACGAACTGCCGCAGATGACCTGGCAGGAAAAGTTCTGGCAATAGCGTTGCGGCTTTGCCGAATGCACGAATGAAGCGTTATCCCGGGCACCGAACGTGCCCGGGACCACCTGGAAGAAGACCATGATCCTGGCTTGCGTGCGCGTCCAACGTGCCATCGAAATCATCCTGTTCTGCGCGGCCGCTGTGCTACTGGCATGCGTCCCCTCGTACGCCCATTTCGCCCAAGGCACAAAAGTGCGGACGATCCTTGTTGCCGAGGACGGTGGCGGTCTCGTTGCATATGTGCGCGTTCCCGCCCCGCTGGTCTTTTCCGATCTGGTCGGCAGGGCACAGGTCGATCAGGTTCCGTTGACCTCGCCCTTCCTGCGCGCGGAGACCACCGGAACCGGTGTCCGCTACAGGATCGACATGGAAGCCGTCAGCCGGGACCGGGCCGGTTTTGAAGACAGACTTCAGGCGGCGCTCATCTTCGCGCAGGCCGGTCTGGATCTGCCGGCTTCCCTCACCGGCTTCACGGTGCATGCACGCCGGCCCGCGCAGGTTCTGGACGGCGTCGAGGCGGCGCAGGCGGCCCTTGCAGAAGACAGCACGGCTCTCGACCCGGTTTTCGGCGCAGCGGTCATAGACTATGCCGTGCGCATCGACAGCCCGGATCCGGCAAGCGATATCGAGATCAGGTCCGGATACGCCCCCCTGCTTCCGGGACCGGGGGTCGAGATCGAAAACCATCTTGTGGACGCGCGCGTTCAGCCGCCGCTGTCGTCAACCGTGCCCGGGCAACTGGAAGCGCCAGCGGTTCTTGACGGCTCCCGGCTTTCGATCTTCCTGCATTTTGTCTATCAGGGCATGCTTCACATACTGGAAGGCCTTGATCATGTTCTTCTGGTCATTGCCCTTGCCCTCGGCGTTGGTGCGACCCGCAAGCTCATCTTTCTGGTTACCGCCTTCACGCTCGGCCATTCCGTCACGCTGATCGCGAGCTTCCTGGGCGCAACGCCCACCTGGCCCTGGTTCATTCCGGCCGTGGAGGCGGCGATTGCGGCCTCGGTTCTTTATGCCGCGGTCGCCGCGATGGTCAGAAAATCAGGGTCCGTCCTGGTGTTTGCCGGCATCGGTCTGCTCCACGGTCTCGGTTTTTCGTTCGTGCTCGGCGACATCCTGGGACGGGACGCACCGGGTCTCGTAGCCGCGCTGCTCGCCTTCAACATCGGCATCGAGGTCGGGCAGCTGCTGATCCTCGCGGTGACCCTTGCAATCCTGTTCTGCCTCGAACACCTGGCGACACCTGCCCTGCGGCCAGCAAGGCTCGGGACGCTTGCCGCCATCGCGATCCTGTCGTCCTGGTGGGTCGCGGAACGACTGGGTGGCATCGTCTCAGCCGTCTGAGAAATCAGTCGTGATTGCGGCCTCGTTCTGACTGGAGTTTCGATCGGGACCTATCGAACGGGACAAAGCTGTGCGCATCGCCTTGTCGGGCGCCACGTCTGACATGGAATTGCCGCCTGATTGATCTGCCTCAAGGTCGGCGACGCGGCGAGGCGTCACCTTGTGCTTCTAAAAAGGAGGCATGAATGAGCCACGTTCCGCACGAACTGCACGAAGAATTCCCTGAAGCCGCTGACGCCATCCACGCACTGAAGACCAACGATGCCCACTTTTCGCGTCTTGCGGACGAGTATCACACCATCAATCGAGAAGTGCATCGCATTGAAACCAATGTGGAACCTGCTGCCGATGAGGTTTTGGAAGACCTCAAGAAAAAGCGTCTTCACCTGAAGGACCAGATAGCCGCGATGTTGACGGCTGCGGCAAACACCGCGACCTGAGCCCCTCCTTTTCAGGCCGGTGTGAGTGCCCGCGCCGTCCCCGTCCGACGGTGCGGGCCGCCCTTCCCGGGAGCCGCAATCCCTGTTTTTCCAATCCCGGCGGACCTTTCCGCTCCCCGCTCCGCCTGCGTCAGCGCCAAAAACGGAGCGCGCATGTTCTTGCGGCGGATGCGCCAGATGTTTCGCTAATTTCATAACGCTGCGGCAGTTTCTTTTGTAGTCTGCCCAAATGATTTTGGGAAACCCCTTAAAGGTCCGATGTTTGCGTGTCATTGACAGCAACTTCGCTGTCGACACTCAGGCGGACGCAGCATCGACCGATCGTGAGTTCGGGCGAAACAACCGCCTTGATGACGCTTTGCGGCTTGTCCGATCTCCCAGACGGTCTGAAGCCTGCTTTGGGCCACCTTTGCTTTCGCGTCCAGAGTCGCCACTGACCTGGCACATGCACCCTCTGCTGTCCTCGCGGAGATCCGCTGCTTGCACCGTCACCCCGGCGACGCTCTCCAAGAACGCGATGCCTCCCCCCGCTCTCGTTGCGGCAGAAAGGATCTGCCATGAAACATGAATCGGTGCGGGTCACGGTTCACTCATCCTTCGAAACCGAAGACAGGGCACAGGATCGGGCCGCGCGTTTCGCGTTTTTTTTTGTGATCGAGGTCGATGACTTCAGCATCGCCTTGCCGGTTACCATCGAAGAAACGGACCCCGGCCAGTTGGAGACCGTCAGGCAAGCGGCGATCCGGGACTTCCGGTCGCTTCTACACCAGATCGCCGACGCGCCCGTTGCCATCGGCGTGGCAACGATTCCCGAACTGGAGGACAGCGGTGCCGGAGTTTGAGCCGGGCACCCGGTTCGCAAAACAGAAGCCGGGCTGCGACAGGACCGCGTTTCGGTGTGCCCGCTGATCGAGCACAGCGCCCGCCCCTACTCGGGAACGGCCGTATCCGAAATCGACCCGGCAAACTTGGCGAAATCGTCCATCGACATGAGCTGGACGCCCTGCCGCTGCATGGCGACAAGTCCGCCCGGGTAAACCTGCGTGATCGCCTCCGGAACGGCTCCAACGCGGTAGTGGTGATCGGTCGCACCGTATTGTGTCGCCCGCACGCAATTGGGAAAAGTCATGCCGATGAACACGACGCTGTCGATATCCTTCGCCTTCAAAAACGCATTCAGGCTGCTGCGGTCAAAACCGTTGTAATGCGGTTTGTAGATGACGTATTCATTCGGCCCGATCTGCTGTACACCGAGGTTCAGCAGCGTCTTGTAGTCCAGCGTGACGTCACCTGGCGTTGTCGAGGCGACCAGCTCAGAGCCCCACGTCCCGGGCACCGCCATGGTGAACTGGCCCTTTTCCATCTGCCATCTGCGCGCCATATCTGCGTCGCTTCCATCCGCGTAATACATGCGAACGATGTGAACGATCAGCGATCCGGTCTCCCGCCAGAGCTTGGTCTGTTGCGCGATGTTGGGAACGACGGTTTCGATATCCGTTTCCGGAGCGGAGCCTTTCGCGGTTCCCCAATCATTTTGGGTGTCGATGATCAGGAGCGCTGTCTTATCCCGGTGAAGTTCCGTATCAGGCGTCCGGAGATTGTGCTGCAACAATTCGTCGAAGGTTTTCTTCTGCGTTACGGTCCAGGGGATCTTGGTGTAAAAAGTCTTGTCGTAGTAACTGGCGCTGGTGTCGTCGAAATCAGCCACGGCTCTTGAAACCGTCAGGGCGATAAGCGTGAATGACAGAATGGCGACAGGCGCAGCCTTCAGTGCTTTCCACATGGGTTTTCCCTTCACAAGCAACGCAAAACTTTTGCGTGCTTTTTTAGTTTTTCAAACTTTAACTTTAGTCCCGCTGCGTAAAGACTGGTATGCAGAATGCGCAGAAATTTCACTTGAGCGTTGGAAGCGGGGGCATATCCGGTGACTGCTGCCCGGTTTTGAAAGTATGGCTCGCCAGCGTTTCGAGCATGGCGGGCATAAAGTCTTCGATCGCCGAAACCGCCGGCGCTGCCAGATAAGGGCAGACGGATTGTTCGTTACACGCCTGATCCGAAGGTCGACATCCGCTTCCAAACACCCCTCGACTCTTGGTTGCGTTTTTGATTGTATGCAGGTGGGGGACCGGAAAGGTCTGAGATGGAAGTGACGTTCGCGGCTGCGATGGCAGCCTGCGGAGGCTGGTTCAGGCAGAAGGTGCTCACGAGACTGGACCCCGTGCGCGACAGTCCAGCGCCCACGGAAACTGCCGAACCCTTTACCCGCTACTACGGTCCCGAAGAATTTCTGGAGCTCAGGGAACCTTATCGCGATGCGCGGCACCGGCTCAGGGCCAAAATCGCGAAAAGGCGCTGGAAAATGAAGCCGGCAGCCATTGGCTGGCCGCGCCTTGCAGAACTCGACGCAGTCGTGTCAGAAGCGAGGGAAACCCGCACGGAGTTTGCGGTGTTCTGGAACCATGAGCGCGTGAAAGACGACGAACTTCATAACCTCGTGACACAGGAATACGCCAAGCTTGTCAGGCTCGTAATGGACGCCGAAGATGCCCGGTTTGAATGGCTTGACCAAACCGCTCACTGGCTTGACGATATTGGTGCGCTTACGCTCGCTGACATCAATGCTCTTGAGCCGGAAGACTGGTCCGGCGCAGTCCGGCAAGCCCTTCACCGCCAGATAAACGGTTCACCGCAGGTATCTCAGAAAAACACATTGCCTGAAGAAACCGTCCTTGCGCCGGGCGATCGGTCTTTTGATCCTGGATTGCGGTATTCGGCTTGACACCGCCCACAAGGGCTGCGGGGGATCGGACAGAGATAAAATGAGACATTTCGGCCTGGACGAAGCTCTCCGGGAGGGGCCGGCCTTTTCGGCACGAGCAGAAAACCGCTGCATTCCCCCAAAAAAATGGCGCCAGGACTTTATCGAAAGCCCGGCGCCAGTCTGGGGAGGAACGACCCTCATCGTTCGAGTAAAATGTGGGATTTCCGGGTCAAACTTACAAGGAAATAAAGTGTGAGATAAGTGTGAGGAAAGTCTCCTCTTCTTTCACTTTGATATGGTTTTACAAAAGCTTATCCCGGACCTTGACGAAGCGGAATGAGTGCTGTTTCCTCCCAAAGACCTTCAATTCCGGGGCGATTAATGGCCAGATTCCTTCTCTCCTTCTCCTGCTTCCTGCTGCTCGTGCCGGGGCTTGCCCTGGCCGCCGACTATTGTGTTGATGTCAATTCGAAAAAGGGCTGGCAGGGCGTCACCATTCCCAATGGCCAGATCACGCGCGTGAGTTTTTCAGGCAGCTGGAGCGTGATAAACGGGATCTACAAACCGGTCGGTCCGCGCGGCTATTCCGGCAAGGACGCCAAGAGCCTTGGGCCGCTTTACGGCTACAAATTCGACCAGTCTTATGCCTTTGGCGAGATGCTGGTCCGGGATCAGGCGGGCCGGATCGTGCCCTTTGCGGAATTCAGCGCCCTCGCCGTCAACACCCGTGATCCGGCGGGGAATTACGCATTCCGCATCAACGATCTCGACAAGGCCCTATGGGACAATGCAGGGGTCATAAAGGTCTGCATATCCATGCGCTGAGGCGTGTTTCAGGAGAAAAACGGCGACATGAGCCAGAAAACAGCACTCGTCACCGGTGCCGCGCGCGGCATCGGCCTGGCCACTTCCAAACTGATGATCGAGCGCGGCTGGCAGGTTGCCATGCTGGACCGGGACAAAGCGGAACTGGAAAAGGTCTCGGCCGAACTCCAGCACGCCACAGCTTTCTATTGCGATGTGTCGATCCCGAGCGAGATTGACCAGACGGTTCCCGCCATCCTGGAAAGGTTCGGGCGGCTCGATGCGGTGGTCAACAATGCCGGCGTTGCCCATTTCGGGCCGATCGAAGGCACCGATTTCGAAACCTGGCGCACCGTGATGGACACCAATCTGGACGGGGTTTTCCTGGTTTCGCAGGCCACGGCTGAAGCCCTCAAGAAAACACGCGGCGCGATCGTGAACATTGCCTCGATCTCCGGTCTGCGTGCCTCGACACTGCGCGTCGCCTATGGCACCTCCAAGGCCGCCGTGATCCATCTGACCAAGCAGCAGGCTGCTGAATTCGGCGAATTCGGCGTCCGTGTGAATTGCGTCTGCCCGGGCCCTGTGCGCACGAAGCTTGCCATGGCTGTCCACAGCCAGGACATCATCGACGCCTATCACGACGCCATTCCGCTCAACCGGTATGGCAGCGAGCAGGAGATCGCCGAGGTCATTGAGTTCCTCTGCTCCGAGCGCGCGAGCTATGTCACCGGCCAGATCATCGCGTCGGACGGCGGCTTTGAAAGCACCGGGATCGGCCTTCCGTCGCTGCGGAGCTGAGTTCGCTAACCGGCAGAGGTAAGAAACTGCGCCGCGACCTGCCGGTGATGCGGACGGTCACGGTGTTCGAAGAGATAGATCCCCTGCCAGGTTCCCAGCACCATCTCGCCGCCAACGACCGGAATGGACAAGGAGACCGGCAGCAGCGACGCCTTGATATGGGCCGGCATGTCATCCGGCCCTTCATAGGTGTGGATCAGGTACTGCATGCTCGGATGGTTCGAGTTTGGCACGAGGCGTTCGAAAAAGGCTTTCAGGTCGACCTGCACGTCCGGGTCCGCGTTTTCCTGGATCAACAGGGAACAGGACGTGTGCCGGACAAAGAGTGTCAGCAGCCCCTCGCCCGCACCGTCTTCCCGGAGCCATGACGACACTGTGCGCGTGAACTCGTAAAGGCCCGGCCCCCCGGTTCTCAAGGAAAAAACAGTGTGCATTTCAGTCCCGTTTCCCGTGTCCAAAACATCGCCGGATCTCACCTATGCGTAAAGCGCGATGGTTGCAATTACCAGGGTGCACCGCCATGTAGAGGCGTGAGTAGAGCGGGCTTTATGCCCGGTCAAGCGCGGTGACGCTGCGAGATACAGCCAATTTGCCGTCCTTCGGATTTGGCCGTTTCGGCCATCTGCATCGTCGCGAAAGGCTTGAAAATGAACCACATTTACTGCGCTTTCGCTTCTCGCAGCTGGTCAAAACGATCCAAACCAAATTGACTTCATTTATGAGACCGTACCCTAGACCCAAAATTCTGATCGCGACGCTCGGAACGCGCGGTGATGTCCAGCCCTATGTTGCTCTGGCGGAAGAACTGACCCTCCAGGGGGCCGATGTGATTTTGAGCACTGGCGAGGGTTTTGAGGACATGATCGAGCACGCCGGTGCACGCGCGCGCCCGGTATCGGTCAATTATCAGGCGCTCCTGCAACAAGAGGACATCAGGGCTGCGCTTCACTCGCTGAAAGGCATGCTCCGCGCCGCGCGGCAGAACTATGCGCTACAGCAGAGGATCGTGAAGGAACTCTGGCGGATCGGACTGGAGGAAGAACCGGATCTGGTGCTGTTCAACCTGAAAGCGACCGTGATGACGCTCGTGGGACGCAGGCTGGGCGTGCCGGCGCTGCCGACCAGCCTGCAGCCTGTCCTGGCTCCAACAGCGGACTTTCCGCTGGCGCTGTTCGGGCTGCCCGACATGGGCGCTTTTTTCAATCGCCGAAGTTACGGGTTCGGGCGCCTCTTGATGAAGGCGGGACTCGGCTCGCTGTTCAAACCTCTCAAGCAGGAGGCAGCACGTGAGCTTTCCGTCGCCGGTTCCACGATCGACGGGTTTCAGCCGGACGGCAGCAAGGCGCTTTCGCTGCAGGCATTTTCGCGCGCGCTGGTGCCGACACCGGCAGACTGGCCCTCGCAGTTCCGGCAATGCGGATACTGGTTCACGCTGCCACCGGCCGACTACGAACCGCCGGATGACCTCAGGAATTTTCTCGCCGCAGGCGCGCCACCGGTCTATCTCGGCTTCGGATCCATGCCGAGCAAGAACCCGCAAGAGCTGACGAATACCGTGCTGTCCGCGCTGATGCAGACCGGTCAGCGCGCGATCCTTGCCACGGGCTGGGGCGGGCTTACCGGGGATAGATTGCCTGACGGCCTCGCCGAAACCCTTTTCCTCATCGACAAGGCACCGCACAGCTGGCTGTTTCCTAGATGCGCGGGCGTCGTGCACCACGGCGGCGCCGGGACCACGCATGAGGCACTGCGCTGGGGCCGGCCGTCGCTGGTCTGCCCGGTATTTGGTGACCAGCCCTTTTGGGGACAGCGGGTACACGGGATTGGCGCAGGGCCGGAACCGATCCCCCAGAAGAAGCTGAGGGTAGACAATCTGGCCCGCGCCCTGAAAGAGCTTGAGCATCCCGATCATAGAGATGCAGCCGGCAAAGCCGCGCAGGTGATGGCAGGCGAACCCGGTGCAAAAGGTACGGCAGAGCAGATCCTGGCCCTGGCCGCACCCGACTGAACCCGTTGAATGTCAGCGGGGCGGAGGGCGATGATGTTCATGCCCCCCGCATACACAGGCCGGCAAATCAGGCTTCGAGCGCCTTGCTGATTTCCTGATTGGTAACCCAGCCGATGATCGGCTCGGCGGCGCTGCCGTTTGCCGTGATGAACACGTCCTGGCAATCGTCCCTGCTTTCCATGCGCATTTTCGCATCGGCCAGCGTCGCCCCAGCCCGCGCAAAGGCGATGGAATGCGTGATGAAATTGCCGAATTTTTCAGGAGCGCGGGTCTCGCTTTCAAGGTCATGCACCTTGTCCAACGTGTCGGTGTTGGCCGCTTCGTTCTTGAAGTTGACGGTCGCACCGGAAGTGGCCACCACGGCTCGCATCTCGCTCCAGATGCTCCTGTGAATGATGCCGATGCAGGCATTGTTCGCTGCCAGAATCACGACCCTGGAAATCGGCCTGCCGCTCGGCAACGTCTTTTCCATGGCCTCGGCAACCTTCTGCAGCGGCACGTCGCGCAGCTTGTCATTGGGAGCCTTGACAATCCCGACGATGGAACCGAGCGGGATCATCGCTTCCTCGATCGATACGGAGCGGAGCTTTTGCACCGACATCTTGACAAGACTTTCCGTTGCCTTGCTCGCCGCCTCGAAATTCTGCTTGCTGAAATAATAGGCCAGAACGGTACCGATCCATGTGCCGAAAAGGGGCAGCAAGGCGGCAAATACATACTGGCTGTTTTCGACGGCCTCTTCGCCCTCTGCAGCCAGTATCCCGATCGCGACGACGATCAGCGACACACCCAGCAGGGCGACAATCGACAGTCTGACGATGTTTTCGGCGAGCAGATCCCTGAAGTTGCCATTTCCGGCCGGCTGCGCGTCAGCAGTCACGTCGTCCTGCTTCCACACGGCGTGATAAATCTTGTAACACACAAAAATTATCAGCAAAATCAACAATATGCCAACAAGATCAGTGACCGATACAGGCGTTTCGAACAGGTTCTGATCGAAAAATCCCGGGTCGTTCGCGGCGCCTCCAGGCGTACCAGCACCGTTGGATTGCGCAGCAGGAGTTTCCGCAGCGTCATTAGCGGCAGCTGTCGGAGTATCGGTGTTGTCTGTATTAGTAGCCATTCCACCCTCCATAAAAATTTCAAAATCAATCAAAGTAAAATCTGAAAAACTCTATCCGAATATTGCAGAGCATCTACGCAATATACGCAATTACTGATTGAAGTGCTACACTATTTTTTTCTATCTGTAATTGTATCTGCAGGTGTAGAATGTTCGGCAGAACGCGGATCGCGCACCATGCCTCCAAGCTCCCCGCCAAAAGGGGCTGTATTGGTGCGTTTTGCCCTGTCAGGGTTTTGCAATCGTAACCGGTGCGGGAAGACTGTTTTCAGGTCTTTGTCTCCCGGCCTCCCTTTCCTTTTGCGCCCCGGCCTGACACAACTGTGGAAGCCAGTTTCCGAAGAGGGGTCAGCTATCGTGTTTCCTGCCCGCTATATTGTTTTTGCCATTTGCCTTGCCCTGACGCTCGTCACCTTTGTCCTGATGTTCGCGGTAAACGTCCATTTCATATGGCCCTTCGTGATTGCCGCAGCTCTGTCGCTGGTGGGCCTCTATGATCTTCAGCAAAGCAAGCACGCAGTCCTCAGGAACTACCCGGTTTCCGGTCATTTCCGGTACATGTTCGAAGCGATCAGACCGGAAATCAGACAGTATTTCTTTGAAAGCAACCAGGATGGAAAACCGTTTTCGCGCGAGCGCCGCTCGATGGTTTACGACCGCGCCAAGAACATCGAGGACGTGCTGCCGTTCGGCACGGAACTTGACGTCTATAACGATCACTACGGCTGGGTGAATCACTCCGTCACGCCAAAGCACGAGAACCATGAAGAGCTGCGCGTGACCATTGGCGGTCCGGACTGCAAACAGCCCTATTCCGCGTCGCTCTACAACATCTCGGCAATGAGCTTCGGCTCGCTGTCAGGCAATGCCATTCTCGCCTTGAACAAGGGCGCAAAAGCCGGGCATTTCTATCACGACACCGGCGAAGGCAGCGTCTCGCGTTATCACCGGGAAGGCGGCGGAGATCTGGTCTGGGAACTCGGCAGCGGTTATTTCGGATGCCGCTCGGAGGACGGAAAATTCGATCCGGAAAAGTTCGAGAAACAGGCGGCCGATCCGCAAATCAAGATGATCGAAATCAAGATGAGCCAGGGCGCGAAACCCGGACATGGCGGTGTGCTGCCAGGCGCTAAGGTGACGGAGGAAATTGCCGAAGCCCGCGGCATTCCGATTGGCAAGGATTGCGTTTCGCCGGCGTCCCATTCCGCCTTCTCAACGCCGATCGAACTTCTGGAGTTCATCAAGACGCTGCGGGATCTGTCCGGCGGCAAGCCCGTCGGCTTCAAACTCTGTATCGGTCACCGGTGGGAATTCATGGCAATCGTCAAGGCGATGCTGAAAACCGGGATCAAACCGGACTTCATCGTCGTGGATGGTGCCGAAGGCGGCACCGGGGCTGCGCCTATCGAGTTTGCCAACAGGCTCGGCACGCCTTTGCTTCAGGGCCTGCTCTTTGTTCACAACAGTCTCGTCGCCACGGGGATACGCGACGACATCAAGCTGGGTGCGAGCGGCAAGCTCATCAGCGCCTTCGACATCTCCGGCACCATGTGTCTGGGCGCGGACTGGGTGAATTCGGCGCGCGGTTTCATGTTCGCCGTCGGCTGTATCCAGTCGCAGAGCTGCCACACGAACCGCTGCCCGACCGGCGTCGCCACACAGGATCCCAAACGCCAGCAGGCGCTCGTTGTTCCGGACAAGGCCGAGCGCGTTGCGAATTTCCACCGAAACACACTGAAATCCCTGATGGCCTTCACGGCCGCGGCAGGCCTCGATCACCCGAGCGAGTTCAAGCCGGAGCACTTCTTCCTGCGCGGCGGGCCGCGTGAAGTCATGTCGGCGAATGCCGCCTTCACCTGGCTGAAAAAAGGTGCCTTGCTGGATGACGTACACGACATACCGGGCTACTCGGCGTTCTGGGCCATGGCCGAGCCGGACAGCTTCCAGCCGTCGAGATCTCTCGATGCGGCCAGAACGCTGAACCACCACCGGTCACATCACTGAGACCGGATTTGCGAAAAAACGGCTGCGAGCAAGCAGCCTGTTCGAACACACACCAGATCAAAATTTTTGGCCCGGCGGTAAACCGCCGGGCCAATGCTTTCTGCGAGCGACGTCCCTTGTCAGGAGGCCGGCTTGTCTTTGCCCTTTTCCGCCTTGCCGGTATCGGCAATCTGGGCGGCAGGGGGTGTAGCCGCAGGCATCGCCAGTTCCACTCCGTCTCCTGAAGTTTCGCCGGTTTCACCTGCGCCCGCTTCCTTGGCCGGTGCCTCAGACAAGCCGTTGGTGAGGCCCGCCAGACCGGACCCGTCCAGACCGACTTCCTTCATCATGGCATCCAGAAGCGGTGCCTGGGAGCGGTACTTCAGTGCGGACGAGACCATCTGGTCGGCGAGGTTTCCACCACCGCTACCGTTCGGAGCCGCGCTGACGGCGGCCCCACCGGCACCTCCGGTCATGCCATCGACCTGGATGATCTTGATGCCGTCGATCTGCTCCATCGGCTTGACGCTTTCAGCAATGATCTCAGGCAGCTGCTCCAGAAGCTTGACACGCACCTGCATCGCAATCTGATCCGGCGACAACAGATTGGCCGCTTCGTTGATCGCGCGCTGACCGGCGGCTTCCACCTCGTAAAGAGCCTTCTCGGCTTCCGCCCGGAGCTTGTCGGCCTCCGCGGAGCCCTGCGCTTCGATGCGGAGCTTTGCAGCTTCGGCTTCCGCCGAAATCCGGACCGCCTCGGCGTGGTCTGCCGCCGCCTGCTTCTGGGCTTCCGCACCGACAGTGACCGCGACCGCATCCATTTCGGCCGCCTTGCGGGCTTCGATCAGTTCGATCTGCTTGTCACGCTCGGCCACCTCGGTTTCCCGCGCGGTCGCAACCTGTTCTGCAGCACGTGCCGCAATTGCCCTTGCCTCGTCTGCCTCGGCCTCCGCCTCGGACTTTTCACGTGACTTGGCGGCAACGGCAATATCGCGATCCTGCTCGGCAAGTTCGATCAGCTTCTGCTTGTCGACATTGGCTGCCTCGACAGTGCGCTCCTTGGAGATCTCCCGCTCACGGACCTGCTGGTCCATCGCGATCTGTCGCTCGGTGACGGCCTGGTTGGACTCAATGTCCTTTTCCTTGACCTTCTGGCTTGCCAGGATCTTGGCTTCTTCGGCCTCACGCTCGCGCTCTGCCTGCTGCTTGGCAATCAGCGAGGATTGCTCCGCCCGGCGGATCTCGATTTCACGCTGCTGCTCGAGCTTGGCAAATTCTTCCTCCCGGGTGATCTGCAGGCGCTCCTGCTCCGCTTCAAGGTTCTTGCGCTGGATCAGGACCTCGGTCTCCTGTTCGATGTCATTGCGCTTCTTGCGGCGCTCCTCGATCTCCTGGGTGAGCTTGGTCAGACCTTCGGCATCGAAGGCATTTTCCGGGTTGAAGTATTCCCGGTTGGTCTGGTCCAGGCCGGTGAGAGACACCGACTCAAGCTCGAGACCGTTCTTCAGGATGTCTTCAGACACGGCAGCCTGCACCTTCTGGACGAAATTCACGCGCTGCTCATGCAGTTCTTCCATCGCCATTTCGGCGGCAACCGCACGCAGGGCGTCGACAAACTTGCCTTCGACCAGTTCGCGCAGAGCCTCCGGTTTCATGGTCCGCTGGCCCAACGTCTGTGCGGCATTGGCGATGGATTCGATGGTCGGCTGTACGCGGACGTAGAATTCCGCAAGAACATCCACGCGCATACGGTCCCTGGTGATCAGGGCCTGGTCATTCGAACGGCGCACTTCAAGGCGCAAAGTGTTCATGTTGACGGGAATGACGTCGTGCAAGACCGGAAGCACGAGCGTTCCGCCATTCATGATCACGCGCTGGCCGCCGAAACCGGTCCGCACGAAAGAGACTTCCTTCGACGACCTGCGGTAGAGCCTGGAAATGATCAAACCAATGGCCAGCAGGGCAACAAAGCCGATACCGACAAGAATCAAAATGGTTATGAGTTGGTCCATAACTTACAACTCCCTTTGTCTTTGTTGAAAATTGAGTGCCCGGCGCCGGCATCAGCCGTCGGCGCCGGTCAAAGTCGCGTTGGTGTTCCTGATCGCGGTGAAGTGCGATCCCTGCTGACGGACGATGATGATGTCCGCCCCCTGTTCAAGCACCTCGCCCTCGACGTCCGGCTCGACCAGCACGTAGTGCGACTGCCCGGTCGGATCGCTGAGGCGTGCCTGCGCAGGAAGTCCCCGCCTGGCGTGCCCCTGTACGATGACGGCCGGTTTGCCGACGAAGGTCTGCCGGGAGACGGCGTCGCTCTCGTCCTTGGGCATCACTTTCGACAACCCAAGCGCAGTCACCCGCGTGAATGGCAAGGCTCCTGCAAACGCTCCGGCCGATGCCAGGATACCCGGTAGCAGGAAACCGCTCACCGATTGCACCAGACCCTGGAGCACGTAGCCGACGAGGCCAAATCCGGTGAGAAAGAGCACCAGGATGATCAGCGCCGGCACCCTGCCGAAACAGAGCCAGCCGAGTATCTGGCTGAAGAGCCCCTGCCCCGGTCCGGCAACGTCCGTTCCGGCGGCGACCGTGTCCAGATCTCCCGGCAGCGCGCCTCCCTGGATGTCCGCATCGAAGTCCGGCGCGTCGATTTCGGGGAGGTCCGCGTCCGGCAGGTCCACTTCCGGGAGCAGGCTGTCGATCATGCTCGACAAACCCAGTCCCATGAGCGTGCCCACACCTTCAGCAAGCGCGATCGCAATCATCAGGCCAAGAGCGACCGCAAAAGGCGTGTTCGGCCCGGCTAGGATGAACTCGATCATGTTCAACCGTCTTTCGCCGACGCCTTCAATGCTGCAAGGCGTTCTGAAACCCTGTTCTTGCGCGCCAGATCCTCAAGCTCGGCAAGTTTGGTCGCGTCAGCCCTGTCGGCTGTCTGCATCCCCGGCAAACCGGTCGCGCTCTGCATGACACGGTCAAAGGCTTCTTCCGCCTTGCGTGTCTTGCCCTCGACGCTGTCCTTGGGCGCAGATGCGCCCGAGGCAGCACCATCCGATGCGCTTTGCTGCTGGGACCGGCGGAAATTTTCAAGCTCGGCCTGCATTTCCCGCTTGCGCGCCTGAAGCGCGCCTATGTATCCCTCCAGTTCCTTCTCCTCGCGGCTGGCATCAGCGACAGCGGATTCCAGCACCGGGATCTGAACTTCGAGATCGAGCTGACGTGCGATCGCCGCCTCGGCGAGATCATCACGCCCCTCCTTGACCGCGAGGGCGATCTGACCCTGCAGCTCCTCATGACGCGAGGTTGTTTCCCCCAGCCGCGTGTTGGCAAGATGCTTGTTCGCCAGAACACCGGCCAATTCGTCGCGAACCTGGTCGACCGCCCGGTCGACTTCACGGATCGCCTCCGCCATCACGGTTTCGGGGGAAGTGTTTTCAATGGAGTCCACCAACTGGTTCACACCGCCGGAGACCAAGCGCGTTACGCGCGCCACAAGACCTTCTGCCATCCTTATCCTTCCTTTCCGTTCGTTTTCTTCAACAAAATCAAGAACCAATTCATCCAGCGCACCGGGCCTTCCGGCGCACGCAAAGTCCATGGCGCGCCGCATCGGCACTTCCTCCCGCTCCTGCTGCGCCCAAATTCCAAAAAACTTCGTTCAATTCCGAGCGGCGCGCCTTTGTTGCAGCAGGCGTGCAACTTCAAGGATCGGCTCCAGCCGCCTGTCCATCAGGCCCGGATCGTAGGTCCGGCTCGGCGTCGTCAGTCCGAGGTCGAAAATTTCCTCGATCACGGAAAACAATTCTGCGGACAAGGCCGCTTCGAACTTTACCAGATCCTGCTCGCCCTGCTCAGGCCCGGGTGCCGACGCGATGAGCTCTGCCAGCATTTCGGGCAATCGCTCATACAGTTTCATGACAAGGTCGGACCTAATTCCGGTTTCCCTCTGCAATTGCCGCAAGCCCCGTTCGGCAGGCCGGACCATCGAGCGAAGCAGGTCTTCACAAGCCGCCACGTCCTGAACACCTTCTTCACGCTCGCGTGCCGCTTTCAGGATTTCGCGCATCTTGTCGCTCGGGGTTCGCGCCCCCTGAACCTCGTAGCCGGCAAGAAATGCGACGTCGTCATCGCTGAGCCTGACACTGATCGGAATACTCTTCGGCATGGGCGCTACCAATTGTCTTCGTTTGTCTCATTATGTTTACATATGTACACATACGTTTTCGATTGTCAAGAAAAATCGACCATCAGATGTAGATCTGGCGACTGCACGCATCAGGTTCAAGAAGATTTTGAGGGCAAACCGCGTATCGAAATACGGGATATCCAGCCAAAGCACGGCTGCCGGAACGGCGTAGAGCCTCCACCGCGCATCTGAAAATTGTCCTTATCTGATGTCAGGCGAAATCGTGGAAATGGTGGTGTGTCGGCTGCTCAGACATCCTCGGAAAGACGCGACACGAACGCACCTGCCTCGTGCGACCTGACGACAGCATGCCTGACAAGGTCGTCGAAATGGCTGGCGAAAAGCTGAATGTGGCGGGTGTTGGAAAAGGCGAGATAGCGTTGACCCAGATAGAGCGCCGCCCACTTCTGACCAAAGACGGTGAAGGGCGAAGAATAGCGGTCCGTCGCGCCAAACAGATGCAGGCGCAAGGAGGGATAGAGATCCGAGAGGCTCTTTCCCATTACCTCAAGCTGCTCCCTGCGTTCATCGGAGGAAAGACCGGACCAGAGCCCCTCGCCGCGCGCAAACGCTTCGAGGGCTTCCTTGGAAAGCGCGATCTCCATATCGGACTCCGCGCGGCCAAGCAGAGCGCGCTGGTCCCGCGTGCCGGTAATGGCCTGATCCGCGGTGCGCAGGGTTTCGCCGGCATATTCATAGGCCAGCACCGCGTCCGTCTTCAGAACGTCGGGAAGGTTTGCCGGAACGTGACGGATCTTCGCCCCGACGGCGTCGCGGTACCAGGCCAGAAGATGCTCGTCGACCGGATGCCGGTCGGTTTCGGCAATCTGAACCGCCTGATCAAGGATCTCCGCTGCCGCACCCCGGTGTGTCGACAGGCCGAGGAGCCAGTCCGCGGACACGCCCAGTGCCGACGAGATCGATGCCAGTGCCTGGCCGTTCGGCAGACGCGGAGCCTCCTCCGACAGGAGCTGAGACACCGTGGACCGATCCAGGTTTGCACCGCGCGCCAGATCGCTGCGGTTCATGTCGCGGCTGCGGATGGCATCCGAAAGCCGCTCGCGGAAGAGTTCTGCGCGTTCTCGCTTGTCCATGGGTGAGTATTGTCCGCCGGATTTCGGGAAATCAACAGAACGTTGAACAAAGTCCGCATCTTTCGAATGTTCTCTTCACGCTTTCTGCCGGTATTCCCCTTGCACCAGCCCCGTCTTCACGCAACCGGATTGAGGTCTTCACGCCGCCGTCAAAGTAAGCAATCCTGATCGCGGCTCCGTTGGCCACTGCTACCGGGCAAATTGGGGGATTTGAGATGCCGGAAAATGACGAAACAACGCCTTCAACCGAAGGGATGGTCGATTATGACGCCAACTCACTTGCCCAAAAAGAACACGCACTCGGCAACTCGGCTGTCATCGCAGACCTTGCCCGTCGCGTTGCAGATCTCCCGTTCGACCTGAATTTTACCGATTACGGATGCGGTCCGGGACAAAGCGCCATCGAGACCGTGCGGCCGGCACTTGACACCTGGAGCACACTGAAACCGCAAAAATCTGTTTCCGTCTGTCACGCAGACCAGCCCGGCAATGACTGGAATACGCTCATGGGTCTTGCCACCGGGAAGAACGGTTATCTGAACCGCGCGCACCCGCCCCTCGTTTCAGCGGCTGTCGGTTCCTTTTATGAGCGCTTGGTTCCGGATAGCTCGGTGTCTCTGGGCACCTGCTTCTTCGCGAGCCACTGGCTCAGATCGACCGCACACCTCAACGCCCCTAACACGCTCTGGTTTGCTGATCTGACCGGCGACGCGCGGCACGTGATGTGGCAAAAGGCAAAGGACGACTGGACCCGGTTTTTGCACCTGCGCGCCGAAGAACTTCATCCGGGCGGGTTTCTGTTCGTTTCGACAATCGGTGCCGTTCCGGAGGCCGGTGAAATCAACGACACGGCGGCTTCCGGACGCGGTATCTATCGCGCGATGCAGGCCGTGACGGTTTCTATGGCCGAAGAAGGCCTGCTCGACCGCAGCGTTGCCGACAAATTCGTTTTCGGACTTTGGTTCCTCACGGCGTCTGAAGCCCGAGAACCCTTTGAAGACGGATCGGGCCTTGCCGATCTCTACGATGTCGACACGATTGATGTCGTTGGTGTAGAGGGCGGCGGCGACGTTTTTTCGTCGCACGTCGATAGTCCTGCGGAATACGCCAAAGAATACGCTGGGTATACCAAAGCCTTTGCGGCAAGTTCCCTGCGGACCGGGTTATTCGAACCGACGCTTGGGGAAGGCAAAGACACGACGTGGCTCGAAGACGAATTCTTCAGGCGGTTCGAGGAACTTTACCGTGAGAAAACGACGGCCTACGCCCTTGAGCAGTGGCATCTGAAAGTTATCCTTCGCCGCAAACCGGGCTAAGCGGGCGGCAAAGGGGGTGGGGCCAAACTACGCTGACAAGGTCGCCTATTCGGCGGCATGTGCCAGGAAGCCGCCGGACTGGCGCTCCCAAAGCGCAGCATAGAGGCCACCGCGCGACAGCAAATCACGGTGGCTGCCCTCCTCGATGATCCTGCCGCCATCCATGACCAGGAGCCTGTCCATTGCCGCAATGGTCGACAAGCGGTGCGCGACGGCAAGCGTGGTTCTGCCTTCCATCATCGTTGCAAGATTTTGCTGAATGGCGAGTTCTGCCTCGCTGTCGAGCGCGGATGTGGCTTCGTCAAGGATCAGGACCGGTGCATCCTTCAGAAGGACCCTGGCGATCGTGATCCGTTGTCGTTGACCGCCCGACAGTTTCACGCCCCTGTCGCCGACATGCGCGTCGAGGCCAGTCCGATCCTTGCTGTCCTTTTGCTCTGCAATGAAAGCCTCGGCCTCGGAGGCCCTTGCCGCAGTCATCACCTCGGCATCGCTGGCTGTCGGTTTTCCGTAGCGAATGTTGTCGCGGATCGACCGGTTGAGCAGAGAGATGTCCTGGGTGACGACCCCGATCTGCCTGCGCAGCGATTCCTGCGTGACATCCCTGATGTCCTGATCATCGATGGTGATGCTGCCGCTCGAAACATCCCGGAGCCGCATCAACAGCGAGATGACCGTCGACTTTCCCGCGCCCGACAGGCCGACGAGGCCGACCCGCTCTCCAGGCGCGATGGTGAGGTTGAAATTCTCAAGAACCGGTTTGCGGTCCTTTTGGTAGGCAAACGAGACAGCGTCGAAGCGGATCTGCCCCTTTGTCACGGTCAGTTCACCGGCACCCTCCTCGTCCTTGATCTCTGGCCGGCTGGTCATGATCGGCATCGCGTCCTTGATGGTGCCCAGCGTGCTGGTGATGGACTGACCAACGCTTATGAAGTTGGAGGATGCCGCCGACAGCGACCTGGTCACCGTCAGTCCCGCGACGAAGTCGCCAAGCGTGACCCAGCCGCCAACCAATCCCCAGAAGCCGATGACAACAACGGCCAGCATCAGGAGCACGTTGAGGAAATAGACGCTGCTGTCGGTCAGGATGTAAGAGCGGTTTTCGCTGTGCCTGGTATCGATCGTTTCGCCGATCACTTTGCGGATCGCGCCTGCCTCTGAATCCTCCGCCGCGAACAGCTTCACCATGGCGATGTTGGAATAGACATCGGTCATGGCCCCCGTGGCACGGGAGTTGGCCGCGGCGACCTTGGCGGAGCGCTGCATGTAGGTCGGGATTGCCAGCCAGGCGACGAGACAGTTGGCCGCGATCCAGAAGAAAACCGGAATGGCCAGGGGCCAGGCCAGCGCCAGGAGCAACAGGAACGAACCGCCAAACTGGATGATGAGAAAAGGGATCGTCTCGATCGCCAGCATCATCTGTCGATGGACCGACATCGTCACCTGGGCAATGCGCGAGGCAACCTGCCCCGCGAAGGTATCTTCGAAAAAGGCAAGATCCTGCATCTCGACGGCCTTGTGCGCCTGCCAGCGCATTGCAGCGGGCAACAGGATACGGACCGTCTGAAACGCGAATGTCTGACGCAACAGAAAGACCAGCGGGCTGACGATAACGAACAGAAAGAAGAAAGCGGCAAGGATCGAGATATGACCGAGAAGGAATGCCCGTGCTCCCTCTGCCGTCACGCCGTCGACAACAAATGCGATCGCCCAGATCCCGAGAAGCCCGAGCAGCGACGATATCATTGCCAGAAGGGAAACGATGACGAGTTGCCGGCGGAACATCCTGGCAAAATGCCAGACCAGTTTCAACGGCCCCTGGTCGGGCATCGGACTGACCGGCAGGTCAAGCGGCTTCAAGTGGGTTTCGAACGGACGGAAGTAACGGTCGATCAAGCCAGCAAAAATCGGTCTGGCAAAAGCCACGTCTCCACCTCCTGAATTGTCAACCAAGCCCGGCAGTTCACGGGACGCAAACCTTGTCCGGAACCATCTTCAAACACCGGCCAGCCTTGTCGCCCCGCACGCACGTGCGTGCCAGTCTGTTTACCTGACCGTTTCACCTTCGCGCGCGCGGTGTGATCCTGTACATGCACCGGCGGTCACCGGAAAGCAGATGCTCGATCCGTTCAACCGTGGCGTCCGACCCAAGGACATCCTTGAACAGACTGAGTTCCGACCGGCAGAACCCCTGGCAGGCGGTTGCTGCGGCGCAGATCGAACAATGGTTCTCGACCAGCAGAAAACCGTCATCCTCGCGTATGACCTCCGCCATGTATCCTTCCCGGCTGCGCAGGTCCGCGAGCACTTCCACCCGGCTGCCCAGGTCCGTCGTCCCGCGCATGGCGTCCTTGTAGAGCTTACCTGCCTTTGCTTCCCGGTGCGCAATCAGGCTTTCCAGGCCATCGTTCCCGTAGAGATCCGACAGACCTTCCAGCAAGCCTACAATCAGGGTCGAATGGCTGTCGGGAAACTGCTGGTGCCCGGCGGCGGTCAAACCCCAAACCCGTTTTGGACGTCCGACCGAGCCCTTGACGTCCTCGAAGTCGACCAGTCCCTCGCCATACATTCCGTCAAGGTGCTGCCGGACCGCTACCGATGTCACGCGCAGGTCGCCCGCAAGATCGGCGGCCGTTTGAGGACCTGATGACTTGAGTGCGTTTAACAGACGGGTTCGTGTGCGGTCGGCCATGGCATCAATATAGGGCTTGCGGCGCATTAAAAAATAGTTCCCTTATCAAATCATAATGCTTTGATGGAGAAAACAGAGATGCAATTTTCAACAGTCAACCACTTCCGAATTTGATTCTGCATCTCTGCATAAGTCACTGCACTTCATGAGACTTTTCAAAAACAATGCAGAACCGCCAACATGTGACCAGGCAAGGCGGTGCTGCAAAACTGTTTTACAGGTTGCCGTAAGAAACAATTGTGGCTTTATGAGACTTAACGAAATACAATCGGAAGCAAATCCAACTTTTTATCTAAACTAAAAGTAGGTGTTCTAACCTTTCTTTTAGCTTCTTCCGGTAAGAATAGTCCAGTTGGAGGAGTTGATGGAAAAGATCCGGGTTTTTCTGAGGTGGATGTCGATTGATCCGCGCCATCCGGAAATCGCGCAAGCTCAGTACAATGAACTGAAAACCCAGATCCCCTCCCTTTACGCGCTGCTCATGGTGAACGCGATTGCCGTCGCGTACACCCATTACGACGTCGCTCCCGTTTACCTGACGGTCGGTGTCCTTGTGCCGATGCTCATTCTGACCAGCATTCGCATGGTTGCCTGGATCCGCGCCCGGCATGTCACGCTCGGCCCCGAGGATGCCATTCGAAAGATGCGCCAGACGGTCATTCTGGGCAGCGTGATGGCCGTGATCTACATTTCCTGGTCGCTCAGTCTTGACGGCTATGGCGGCCCGGAAGAGCGCGGCCACGTGGCTCTTTTCATCGCCATCACCGTAATCGGATGCATTTTCTGCCTGATGAACCTGCCTCAGGCTGCGTTTGCCGTGATGTTCATCGTTACCGTGCCCTACCTGGTCTACTATATCGGTCAGGATCAGGACGTTTACTTCGCCATCGCGATGAACATCTTTCTGGTGTGCCTTGTCGTTATGCAGGTCCTCATCAGCGGTTACAGGGGCTTTTGCAAACTCGTGCAGTCGCAGTCCGACCTCGCTGCCAAACAGAAAGAAACCGAACGCCTGAACGCGGAGAACGCGCGCCTTGCCCAGACCGATGCGCTTACCGACCTGCCGAACCGCCGCTATTTCTTCAACCGGCTCGAAACCCTGATCGCAAACCTTGAAGGAAACGAAACGAAATTCGCAGTCGGCGTGGTCGATCTGGACCGTTTCAAGCCAATCAACGACACATACGGACACCAGCTCGGCGACCAGCTTCTGATGGAGGTCGGCAGCCGGCTCCAGAAACTGGGCGCGGAAAGGAACATCGAGGTGTGCCGGCTCGGCGGAGACGAATTCGGTTTCCTCTACCAGGGCAACACCGATGAGGCAGCCGGGACAGGCCAGGCGATTTGCGACCTGATCACCGAACCCTACAAGATCGGAGACCTGACGCTCACGGTCGGCGCATCCTGTGGCATTGCGGTCTATCCCGAAGCCGGCAAGTCAGCACATGCGCTCTTCGACCGCTCCGACTATGCGCTGTACAATTCCAAGACAACATCCCGCGGCCATACGACCGTCTATTCCGAAGAGCACGAGGCGCGGATCCGTTCGGAACGCGCCATCGAAACGGCCTTGCAGAAGGCTGACCTCGACACGGAGTTTCAGGTCTATTTCCAGCCTGTCGTTTCTCTGCCGGACCAGTCCGTTGTCGGGTTCGAAGCCCTGGCAAGGTGGCATAGCCCGGTCCTGAAAAATGTGCCCCCTGACCGGTTTATCGCGGTTGCGGAACGCACAGGCCAGATCAACCGCCTGACCATGTCGCTCTTCGACAAGGCTGTGCGCCAGATCAAAGAACTGCCCGGAGACCTCAGCCTCTCCTTCAACCTGTCCGCCCAGGACATCACGTCGGCGGTCACCGTTCATGCGCTGCTTGATGCCATCGAACGCCACGGTGTCAATCCAAGGCTGATCACTTTCGAAATCACTGAAACCTCGGTTATCGGCAGCTACGAGGTGGCCGAAGAGTGCCTGCAGACACTGCGCGGTGCAGGCGTCAAACTGGCTCTGGATGATTTCGGCACCGGTTATTCGAGCCTGGGCTACCTTCACCGCCTGCCGATCGACTGCGTCAAGGTCGACCGCAGCTTTGTCGCCGGCATTCACGAACCGGTGGCGAGCGGAGTGATCACGTCCATCATTAATCTCTGCCGCTCGATGGAAATGCTCTGTGTCGTGGAAGGTGTCGAGGACCGGACACAGCTCGAGCTTTTGTCGGCATTGCGCTGCAATCTGGTGCAGGGTTATCACTTCGCGCCGCCGCTGCCTTTCGACCGGATCATGGAAAGCGCCCGTGCCAACGGTACGGTCGAAGGCCTGTCCCTTTCCAGCGCGGACGGCATGGAAGAACTGAGACTGTCCAGCGCCTGACCGCGCGGCCGTTCTCACTGTCGGCGATCACCGGGAGATCCATTCTTGAGCGGCGGCACAAAGCGGCAGAAGGAGATGCGCAAGGCCCTGCGCACGCTCGCGCCCAGGATTCCCATGAGTGATGCGGAAGCAATACTCGGCATTGCCCTTGCCGGGCATCTGCGCCATCTGCCGCCGTCGATCGCGCTCTGGCAGGCGACCACCAGTCACATCCGGCATGAGCTGACCGAGTACGACACCTTGCTCGACGAAGGCTATGAGCGGGATGCGGCCCGCTATTTCGTTGTCCAGACCATGAACGACATCCTCAGCGGCTGGGGCTGCACCAGGCAAGTCACCGGCGAGGGAGACGAGGCTTAGGGAATGTATCCTATGGCCTTTTGACGACCAGATCGATTTCAACAAGCGCGTCCACCGCGAGGCCTGAAACACCCACGCAGGTGCGCCCCGGCAGCCTGTCGGGCGGGAAGAACGACCGGTATGTCTCGTTCATTTTCGCATAGTCACGTTTGAAATCAGTGAGATAAACGCGTGCGAAGACAACGTTCTCAAGACCGAGACCGACGCCCGCCAAGACGATCTTCAGATTCTCCATAACCCGGCGTGTCTGCGCTTCGATGCCGTCCGGCAGGGGCGCTTCCGGGTCGTCCGGAAAGGTTGGCATCTGACCGGTGACATAAACCCAGCCGTCGGCCTCGACGGCATGCGAAAACGGGGCGACGGGCTGGGGCGCGTCGCCAACCATGTGATGAATTGGAAGCATGAAGGTCTCCGGTGATTCTCAGTCTCGAACCGGAGCCAGACTGGAGCTTTTTCCGACCAATTTGGATCATTTGATGAGGATATCCGGTTCACTCGGCTAGGCGGGTCACGAAGCGCGATGCGGTGCATCGTGCAAGAGGTGCAACGCAGCCGATGGGCTGGATATTCTCACCCGTTCCGGGACGCGTTCAAGCGAAAAAAATTAAAGTTGGCCGGGCCCTTTTTCGCTCTGGCATCGTTGATCCACCCTTGCGGCGGGAAACACCGCGGCGGGCGAACCGTCTCGCCAGCGCGAAAAAGAGCCTCGGTCAATTCATCCGAATTGGTCGGAAAAAGCTCCAGAACTTTTTCCGGTCAAATGGACCAGATTGATCGGAGAAACGCCAACGCTTTACGTGCGCGGGTAAATCCACTGTTCGGGGATGTGCGCCGTCACCGTCTCACCGGGTTTGATCACACCTGGTTTTTCGACATAACCGACCAGCCCGCGCAATCCGCGCGCCACCTTTGGGAACAAAAGGTCAAGGCCTTCACGATCGGGATAATTGGCGGCAATCGCCGCACCAGCAAAGCGGCAGGGGGCGTTGTCGCCGTCGACGCGGATCACCGTTCCACCTTCGAAGACGAGCCTGGTGCGCGGCGGAACCCGGGTCAGGTTCGCAATTGCGGAAACAAGGATATTGCCGCCGATCCATTCAGACTTCAGATCGTCAATCTCCATTCTGCGGGCGACTTCACAAAGTTCATCCACCGCCAGGATCGATACCTGGCGCTCGTTGCACATCTCAGTGCCGCGCTCGTACCAGGGTTCCCTCCCCCCGGATTTGCGGGTGAACCCTGCGTGCCTGTCTCCCGGAACACCCTCAAAGGTCAGTTCGAGGCTTTCAGCAGCCGTTGTCTGGAAATCGTCCGGCGACGCGGTCCGGAAAACGCCCTCGACCTTCCCGTCCACCTTGAATTTCGGTGCAATCCGGAACTCTTCCGGGATCAATGCGGGCTGGTCTGTCATGGTCTGCTCCTGTCTTGTGGCATCGGGAGATGTAAGCCCGGCAGAACAAAGACACCAGCAAATCAAATTGATCGACGCATCAAACGTGTTGATCTTTGACGGTGCGGGCAAACAAAAGGCCCGCAGCAATGTGCGGGCCCTTCACCAAGTTTCTCCGGTTACTGGAGTTTCACAGTGCACACCATCTGCGTGTGCTGCGAGTTGATCCAGCAGTTGGGCGGCAATGGACCGGTCGGGATCGGATAGTAGTAGTAGGTCGGCTGGTTCGCCGCGTTGGCGATCGCAGCGCCGGTTGCCACACCGGCAGCATAGGCACCCGGATGATAGTAAGGCCCATAGGGCGGGTAGTACGGGTGATACGGCGGATAGTAAGGGTGATACGGGTGATAGGGATGGTGCCACGCGCGGCAGCGCGGGTCCTGTGGTGAGTGATAGCAATAGGGCCCGTAGGGCTCGAAACCGACCGATCCGGGAGCCGTTGCCGTTGCCCTGCCATGATGGTGGCGCGGTTGACGGGCGCTCCGGTCAATGAACAGCGCAACACCCGTTGCGGTTTCCGGCAGGTCGCCACGCAGCACCGTCACGCCATAGACCATCGACGACCCGTCGGATTTGGCCGACGTCAATTCAACCAGAGCAGGTGCCTTTCCGGTTTCGCCCAGCACCGAGACAACCGCGTTGGGCGGATCGCCCTTGAAACCGTCATCTGTGTTCCAGTAGTCAGCGAAATCGGCATTCGAGATCTGACCGCCGACGCGGTAGGGCCGGTCTGAGAAAAACAGGACACCCGAGTTGGCGTCGGAAAGTGTCAGGGACGTGCCGTCGTAGGACATCGCGCCCGCCTGCTGAACGAAGTCATAGGCTGGCGGCGGTGTCGGATCGGCGTTGACCGGCTGCATTGACTGCGCGCTTGCCGCTCCGGCAGCGAACATAGCCAACAGGCCGGCGCAGACCGTGAAGCCGCGCGGAAATTTTTTGAATTGCATTTGGTCTTCCTCCTCCGGGCCAAGCGGGGTGCCCGATTGCTGACAGTCAAATCTTGCACAAAGCGCCGGTTGAAATTGTGACATGAAACACAGTCTTCGTCGTCAATTGCAGCCGGAAAGTGGCTTTGAAATTAAGAATTGGTAAGTCTCAGGTATCCGGTGCCGCTTCAGCCAGGTCCGAAGTCGAACTCCAGATGTGTTCCTGCCGCAGGCCTTGCAGGCAGCGCACGACCTTACGGGCATAGTAGAGCGTTGCGACCCAATCCGTCATGAGGCCGATGTCGGCCGATTCCGGCTCGGGCATGGCGGCGAGCCACTCTTCCGCCAGGCCGGGCACGGTCTGCTGCGCCCGGTTCTGCAATACCGTATCGAATTCCTGCAACACACGTTTGTCCATGCGGTCCAGTAGATCTCCGACCGACGGGTCCTTCCGCCTTTCGTCTGTTTCTGTCTGAACGGCGGTGCGGGCCTGCCTGTAGAGGATGACATAGTCGGCCAGAACAATCACAAGCACATCAAGATCTCCGCTTGTGCGCGCGCTTGAGGCCCAGGGGATCTGCTCCGCACGGTAGTTCTGCGCGGCGGAAATCAGTTCCCGGGCCTTGTCCTTCAGCTGCGAATACGCGGCCTGATCCGATGCCGGTGTGCCTTCATCCGCGCGCAGAAAGTCCTTGCATGAGACCAGGTAGGCGCTCGCCAGACCCTTCACACCCTCGCCGCTGCGCCGCGGGAACAACAGCCAGGCGGCGGCAAGACCGGCGCCGGCTCCGATCAGCGTATCATAGAGCCGCTCCCAGAACTCGGAGACCGGCAGGCCGGTCAATGCTTCCAGCCCGATCAGAACCAGGAAACTGATAATGCCGACGGCGATGCCGTAGTTGCGTTCGAACAGGATGATGATCGGCGGCAGCAGAGCCACGATCAGGAACAGCCTGAACTCCGGCACCTGCGAAAGCAGCGGTTCCAGCAGCAGCGCCACGACGAACCCGGCAAGCGTCCCCGCGGTCCGCTGCACCGTCTTGTGGATCGTCGCGCCGAGGCTGCTGCAAAGAACCACGATGACGGTGATCGTGATCCAGTAGGCGTGGCCAAGCTGCAAGACATGGCCGATACCGTACCCGACGGCTGCGGCTACACTTGCCTGCAAGGAAAGCCGCCAGGAAATCCGGCTCCAAAAACCGGACGCCTTCACGTTTTCGGACGCGCCACGCGCCGATGCCTCGATCACATCATCGCCTTCGGCAAGGTGCCACAACCGGTCGAAGGCCTGCGCAATACGGAGAACCTGGAACGTGTCCTTCCTGCCGCCTCTGCTGCTGCCGCGCGCCCACTCCAGGTCGGGCCGACTCACGCCCTCTTTGTCCTTACCGGTTCGAACCCGCCGCAAAACCTCCTTCAGGGACGACTGGAAGGCTTCACTGGCCAGTAGATCCCTGCGCCTGTCGTCAGAGAGCGCTTCAACGGCGTTGCGAACCACCTCCAGCGCCAATCGCATCATCGCCACGGCCTCGGCGGAAAGGCCGCGCAGTTTTCCTTGCGCCGCCGCAAGCTCCGCCGTCAATTCGAGTTCGGCGCGCAGCCCGGCAAGATCGTGGAGCGCGGCCCTGCTCGCTTTTTCGCTGCGCGTGCCGGTGCTGGCGGCGCGCTCAAGATAGCCCGCAATCGCCTCGCGGTTGGCGGCCTCGACCCGTTCATAGGTTTTGCGCACCGAAGGTCGCCACAGCCCGATCCGGACAAGACCTGCTATTGCAACCCCCAGTGCGGTCGTGAGCGGCAGCCAGAGACCCGGCGAATGTGGCGTGCTGGACATGATCACGAACAGCCAGAATATCGAGATCATCCGCCCTGCCCGCAGCCAGAACGGACCAAGCCCGTCCAGTGCGAATCCGAGTGCGATCACCCCGATCCAGATCACTTGGAGAACAAGGGGGGCCCTGGCGCCGGACACCACACCGATCAGGGCCCCCAAGGCGGCCAGACCGGTCAATACCAAGCCAAAGCGCACAAGCTCGCCAAGTTCGCGCGTCTTGACGGAAACCGGGGTGAACATCAGCACATGCGCGGCCGCCGAGGCGCAGATAACGGCCAGGGCAAAGTCCGGCACGCCCTGCGCAAGATGGCCGAGGTGGCCGGCGACCAGACCGGCAATGACAACGGCCAGCGTCAGGTGCAGTCCCCGTACCAGACGCAAGGCGCCCGGGTCGTATCGATAGATGCGGGACAGGATGCGGGAAACGGCTTGAAGCATCGGCTGAACTTGAATCACTTTCGCCAAGGATCTGATTTCATTTCGAAGAATGCCCTTGATCTCATACTGCCGTAAAGCAAAAGCCTCGCGCCGCAAGCCTTTGGCGATCGCGTATTCCTTCCAGGGGAATTGAGACGTTTCCGGTTTTGCCGTTGTGTTGTTCAAGATCGGCATAGAGAGAAAACGACATGAAAACACTTTACCTTGCAGCCGCTGTCGCCGGGACTGTCGTGCCCTGGATCTTCTTTGGCGGCTTTATCCTTGAAAACGGGATCGACCTGCCACTGTTTGTTGCCATGATTTTTGCAACGAAACCGGCTGGCGGATTTGCAGCCGACCTTCTGATCTGCTGCGCCGTCTTCTGGATCTGGTCGTGGCACGATGCGCGTGCAGCCGGTGTGCGCGGCTGGTGGCTCACGATCCCCGCGGTCTGGCTCGTCGGCCTGTCGCTTGCCCTGCCGCTTTACCTGTGGCTGCGGGAGGGTGAAAAGTAGCTCTTCCTCCTTGCGTGATTGTCCTGTTTGTCTGTGATTTGGAACCGGTGCGCGGCTTGATCGGGTCTCCAGATATAAGTGTGAGCGTCGCGATCAGGCAGGTTGCGGGTCGTTCCATGGCCTGACCATGGCATCCATGCCGCTGCCTTTCCGGTCGCACGGCCTTTCAGAGCCGAGAGGCAAGGGCATGGAGTGCCGGATCAAGTCCGGCGATGACGGAGGGGGAAGATTGCGCATTGGCACAGCCGCTTCCAAACGTAACATTGTAGATACTCAGCCTCATCCTGAGGAAGGCCGCAGGCCTGTCTCGAAGGATCGGCGGCAGTCTCGGCAATTCCTGCGAGACAGCGCTGCGCGCTTCCTCAGGATGAGGTTTTAGACGTGCGCGGCTCAATGCCCACCATCGTCGCTCCGGCCAACCGGGACGCGGGGCGGAACCGGAGAACCCGGCGTTGCCGTTGAACAGACTTGCTTCCGGCTCTCCGATCCCGGATCTCCGCTCCGCTGCGTCCGGGATGACGCAAATAAATGCCGTTCGGACAGACCGATCCCTGTTTCGGCTGACATCTCAGTCAGCACCGGGTCCGGTGAGTATCAGCTCCGACATGATCGGCCAATGATCCGACCACAGAAACGAACCGAGCCTGCACGTCTTCGCCCCTACCGCGCCCTTGATGAAGATATGATCCAGCTCCAGGCCGACACCAGGTACCGGGGCAAGCCATGTCGGGCTCCAGCGCGCACCGCACGCAACTTTCCGGACGCCGCCCTGAACCTGAAACGCTGTCATGAGAGGCGACCAGGAGACCGCGTTGAAGTCTCCTGCAACCAGTGCAGCGCCCTTGGTCTCGTCAAGCTCGCGGGCGACCGCTTCGAGGATTGTCTTCTGACGCTTGTAGTGATCTGGGCTGATCGGTGGAAGTGGATGTATCGCAAAAACGCTCAGGCAGGACGGCTGGTTCTCAAGGCAGTATTTTGCCTTCGAGATTGCGTGCCTGTTCCTGTGGACCCCTAAAATTTCAACGCTGCGCGGTGCTGAGCGGGACAGGATGACGGCGCTCGGCCGGCCGAAACGCGCCTGCCGCGGCGAACCGGCTATGTGCTTCATTTCCGGAAACCTGGAGAGAAGCGCATCGGCTGACAGGACCGGCAATTCCGTCAGGACCAGAATATCGAATGCTTCGCGGCTGTGGGCCTCTGCCAGGCGATCGAGCGCGCCGGGTCTGCCAAAGAGGTTTGCGGCGACCACCTTGAGACCGGCGCCATCGGACGTGGACGCTTCGGCAAAGCGCACGCCACTCAAGATATCCATTTTCCAGACGGAGAAGGCGCAAAGCACAGCGGCCAGAAGAGCGAGCGCCCGTCTCCGGAGCGCGCATAGCAGAACGAGCAATACGGCAGCCAAAAGAGCGGTCTGGGCCTGGAATTGGGCCAACAGGTCAAGAGGCCATCCGACATGCGCCAGAGCGGATCCGGCGCTTGCGCACGCACAGGCCAGAAGCCCCAGACAAACAAATCTTTCAAACGAAGTCATGCAACGACGCATAAATGCAAAAAGGGCAGTCCATTGACCACCCTTTCAGCATTTTTTGTGCAAATTTCTCAGCGCGTCAGCGGCTTGTACTTGATCCGGCGCGGGTCGGCGGCGTGGGCGCCGAGGCGGCGGACCTTGTCCTTTTCGTAGTCCTCGAAGTTGCCTTCGAACCACTCAACGTGGCTGTCGCCCTCAAAGGCGAGCATGTGCGTGGCCAGACGGTCGAGGAACATGCGATCGTGGCTGATGACCACGGCGCAGCCGGCGTAGTTTTCCAGCGCATCTTCCAGGGCCGCCAGCGTCTCGGTGTCGAGGTCGTTGGTCGGCTCATCGAGCAGGAGAACGTTGGCGCCCTTTTTCAGGACCTTCGCCAGGTGAACGCGGTTGCGCTGACCACCGGAGAGGTCGCCGACCTTGGCCTGCTGCGCCGGGCCCTTGAAGTTGAAGGACGAGCAATAGGCGCGGGAGTTGATTTCCTTGTCGTCGAGATAGATCACCTCGGCGCCGCCGGAGATTTCTTCCCAGACGGTCTTGTCCGGGTCGAGCGCATCGCGTGACTGGTCGACATAGCCGAGCTGGACGCTGTCGCCGATGGTGACATTGCCGCCGTCCGGCTTTTCCTGCCCTGTCAACATCTTGAAGAGCGTCGACTTGCCGGCACCGTTCGGGCCGATCACGCCAACGATACCGCCGCGCGGCAGCTTGAAGGAGAGATCCTCGATCAGAAGGCGGTCGCCGAAGCCCTTGGAGACGCCTTCCAGGTCGATGACGTTGGCCCCGAGACGCTCGCCCACAGGAATGAGGATCTGCTCGATGGAGGGCTGACGCTCCTCCTGCATGGCGACGAGATCCTGATAGGCACGGATACGGGCCTTGGACTTGGTCTGGCGGCCTTTCGGGCTCATGCCCATCCACTCGCGCTCGCGGGCAATCGCCTTGGAGCGGGCCATGTTCTCGCGGCCTTCCTGCTCCATGCGCTTGGTCTTCTTTTCCAGATAGACCGAGTAGTTGCCCTCGTAGGGAATGCCCTGGCCCCGGTCGAGTTCCAGGATCCAGCCGGTGACGTTGTCGAGGAAGTAGCGATCGTGGGTGATGATCAGGACGGAGCCCTTGAACTCGCGCAGGTGACGCTCCAGCCAGTGAACGGTTTCCGCGTCCAGGTGGTTGGTCGGTTCGTCGAGCAGAAGCAGATCCGGCTCCGACAGGAGCAGCTTGCACAGCGCCACGCGGCGGCGCTCACCGCCGGACAGGTTGTCTACGGCGCTGTTGGACGGCGGGCAGCGCAGGGCTTCCATCGCCATTTCAACCTGGCTTTCCAGGTTCCACAAATCCTGGGCGTCGATCTCGTCCTGAAGCGATGCGGCTTCGTCAGCGGTCTCGTCCGAATAGTCCATCATCAGCTCGTTGTAGCGGTCGAGCTTGGCCTGCTTATGGGCAACACCTTCCATGACGTTTTCCATGACCGTCTTGGAATTGTCGAGCTGCGGCTCCTGTGGCAGGTAACCGACCTTGGCGCCCTCGGCGGCCCAGGCTTCGCCGGAATATTCCTTGTCGATGCCGGCCATGATCTTCAGAAGCGTCGACTTGCCCGCCCCGTTCGGGCCCAGAATGCCGATCTTGGCGTCCGGGTAGAAGGAGAGATGGATGTTGTCGAGGACTTTCTTGTCGTTATAGGCCTTGGAGAGGCCATGCATGTGATAGATGAACTGGCGCGCCATGGGGCTCCGCTTCTCCACTTTCGAAAACTGACGGGATTCTTAGGAATTCTGCCGCGTCTTTTAGGGGAAATGCGCGCCGGGGGCAATGGGGGGAAATATTCAATTGGCGTCATTTCCAGAATGGCGCAAACTTCGCTGCGGGAACAGTGCAATCGCCACATTAAGCTTGCAACGCATCGCCAACCGGGTTGGCATTGGATGATGAAGCCTTACTCCTCGCTTTTCCTCTTTCCTGAGGCGCGATTTCTTGTAAAGTCCGGCGGTTGAAACAACGCATCTCAATGCTTCCTTCCCGCCGGATACCCCATGCAAAAACCAGATATTCTCATGACCAAACCCATGCTTCCCGTGGTCGAGGAGCAACTGGACGAGGCCTTCACCGTGCACCGGCTCCATGCAGCGGAGGATCCGGACGCCATGCTTGCCGAGGTTGGCCCGAAGGTCCGTGGCATCGCGCTCTCATGGGCGGAGGTCAACGACGCGTTTCTGGCGAAGTTCCCGAACCTTGAGATCGTCTCCAGCTTCGGCGTCGGCTACGACCATGTGGATACCGATGCCTGCCTCAGGGCGAAGGTGATGGTCACGCATACGCCCGATGTGTTGACGGACGAGGTGGCGGATACGGCCATTGGCCTGATGATCATGACGGTGCGCGAACTTGGACAGGCCGAAACCTGGCTCAGGGACGGCAACTGGACGAAAAAGGGCGGTTATCCGCTCAGCCAGGCAACGCTTCAGGGTCGCACGCTCGGCATTTTCGGCCTCGGGCGCATCGGCAAGGCGATCGCGAAGCGCGCCGAGAGCTTCGGGCTCAAGATCGCCTATTACGGCCGTTCGCAGCAGGCCGGGGTCGACTATCCCTATCACGCCAGCCTTGTCTCGCTGGCGGAGGCCTGCGACACGCTTATGGTGGTTGCGCCGGGCGGTGCGGAAACCCAGCATGCGGTCAACGCGGAGGTGCTCTCAGCGCTTGGCCCCAACGGCATCGTCATCAATATCGGCCGGGGGTCGGTGATCGATGAGGCGGCCCTTGCCGATGCGCTGGAAAGCGGCACGATCTACGGGGCCGGACTGGATGTCTTCGAACAGGAGCCGTGCACGCCGGAGCGGCTGATGAAACTGCCCCGCGTCACGCTGCTGCCCCATGTCGGCTCGGCGTCGCAGGCAACCCGCAACGCCATGGGCCAGCTCGTGGTCGACAATCTGAAAAGCTGGTTTGAAACCGGCAAACCGCTGACGGCGGTTCCGGAAATGAAGTAACAGTCACGCGCCGGAGGACACACCCCGGCGCATGGTTTGGCTCCATCTTCAGTCGATGCTCTTGGCCAGTGCGGCCCCGATATCGGCGATCGCCTTGTTGCGTGTCTGGAAAGCAGCGGTCGTCTGGGTGATGTAGATCGCAATGACCAGCGGCGCGCGGCCCTCGGGCCAGATGACGGCAATGTTGTTGCGCGATCCGTTGGCCCCTGCCCCGGTCTTGTCGGCAATGCGCCAGCTTTTCGGGATACCGGCGCGCAGAGTGGCCTTGCCCACCTTGTTGCCTTCCAGCCAGGCGGTGAGCGTTGTCCTCGCTTCGGGATCCAGGGCATCACCCAGAACCAGTTTGCGGAGCGTTTCAGCGGCCGCCCTCGGCGTGGTTGTGTCCCTCACATCACCTGGAATGCCTGTGTTCGAGTCCGGTTCCCAGCGGTCAATGCGGGTCTTGTCATCGCCGATCTGGCGCATGTATTCCGTCACGCTTTCCGGTCCGCCGAGTTCCGCCATGACAAGGTTCGCGGCCGCATTGTCGCTGATCGTGACCGTGACTTCGCACAGCTCCGCGATCGAGAAACTCTGACCGCCGACGCGCTTTTCCGTGACGGGTGAATAGGAAACAATATCGCTCTCCTTGACCACCACCTCGCGCTCCGGATCCGCGGTTCCCTTTGCCGCTGCATCCAGCAGAGCGGCGCACAGGAACGCCTTGAAAGTGCTGTTAAGCGGAAAACGCTCGTCGCCCTTATTCAACCAGGTCTTGCCCGTTTGCGTGTCTATGACCGCAACACCGACCCTCGCAGAGAGGCGGGCCTCGATATCCTCGACGGCCCTGGCAACCGGCGCGGGGTCAAATTCGGCTGCGCTTGCAGGAACAACAGACAGGAGGGGAATCAACGCACCCAGGAGGGCAAAACTGCGACTGCTCAAAATCATCATCGTCTCCAGAAGTTCAGAAAAACTGCCTGCTGCGTCCGGCCCCCCTTGGCGGATCGCTTCTGGCGCGACAGACATTGCGCTTGCCTTTCTCATAAGACAAATGATGATTGATGACGTCAGACATGAGAAAAACTTGGTCATAGTTCATGGATCTTTCAAGAATACCGCTCAACGCGCTGCGGGCGTTTGAAGCGTCGGCAAGACTGCAGAGTTTCACGCGTGCCGGGCTGGAGCTTCGCGTGTCGCAAACCGCCGTTAGCCATCAGGTGAAGTCGCTTGAAGAAACGCTGCGCGTGTCGCTGTTCAAACGGGGGGCGCGGGGGGTCACGCTCACCGATGAAGGCCAGGCGCTGCTGCCCGTTCTTTCGGATGCCTTCCGTCGCATGAGCGATGCGCTGAGCCGGTTCGAAGACGGGAATTTCCGAGACGTTCTGACGGTCGGTGTCGTCAACAGCCTAGCGACCGGATGGCTCCTGCCCCGGCTTGAAGCCTTTTCGACCCTGCATCCGGAGATCGACATCCGGCTGAAAACCAACAACAACCGTGCCGACCTCCTGGAAGACGGACTGGACTGCTTCCTGCGCTTCGGCGACGGGGCCTGGCATGGAACGGAAGCGGTTGAGTTGTTCGAGGCAATCCTCTCGCCCGTCTGCGCACCCCGAACGGCAACGCAACTGAACGAACCTGCCGATCTCCTGCATGAAACCCTGCTTCGCTCCTACCGCTTGAACGAATGGACGCTCTGGTTCCAGGCGGCCGGCGTGCAGCCGCCCAGAAGCCGTGGCTGGATCTTCGATTCATCGCTCTCCATCGTGGAGGCGGCAGCACAGGGCGCCGGGGTCGGTCTCGTGCCTGTTTGCCTGTTTCAGCGTGACCTTGAGACCAGGCGGATCGTCAAACCCTTCGACACGGGCGTTGTTACAGGCAGTTACTGGCTGACCTGGCTGAAGTCGCGTCAGGAAACCGGTGCCATGCGTGCTTTCCGCGATTGGCTGGAGACAACGACGCGGTCCGGAGCGTGAGCGGTTTCAGGTCTTCCACCCG
Organism: Roseibium sp. MMSF_3412; assembly: GCF_030733265.1. GTDB lineage: Bacteria > Pseudomonadota > Alphaproteobacteria > Rhizobiales > Stappiaceae > Roseibium. The sequence continues at coordinate 165,315 of NZ_JASHJI010000006.1, forward strand.
ACGATCATCTCGCGCTTTCCGGCAAACCCCGGTTTCTTTTCGACTGTGAACCCCGCGGCCTGAAGATTGCGGCGGACCCAGCCAGCGGCGGTATAGGTGGCAAAAGTCCCGGCGGGCGCTGTCAGCTCTGCCGCTTTCGCCAAGAGATCCGGGGCCCAGAGTTCCGGGTTCTTTGCAGGGCTGAACCCGTCCAGATACCAGGCGTCAACCGCGGGAATGGCAGTGCGGCCGATTGTTTTCGACCCCGTTTCCACAACGAGATCCGATATCATCTCCCGTGCGTCGCCGATGCCGAGCAGTAAGTCCGCACCTGCGATCTGCATCCGGTTCCAGCCGGGTACCGGGGCCCAGGCGCGAAGCAACTCGTCAAAGTAGCCTGAAAGCGCCGGAAACGCGGCCAGCGCCCGTTCAAGTTGATCAGCGGAAAGCGGGTAAAGTTCGAAGGACAGGAACGTCAGGTCCGGAGCCTTTTCAACGGTGGCCATCATGTCCAGCGTTGTCAGGAAATTCAGTCCGGTGCCAAAGCCGAACTCGGCAATGGTGAAGCCCGTCCTGCCCGGCAAACGCTCCGGCAGCCGGTTGCCGCCGATGAACACATGGCGTGTTTCTTCAAGCCCCCCCGCTTTTGAAAAATAGGTGTCGCCGAAACCTGTTGCATGCGGGACATCGCCATCCAGCCATTCAAGTTCGGGTTCCCGTTTCGCCATGAAGTCCGCCTTGCCCGGTTCCCGCATCTTTCCGCGCTTGTTCGGCGCAGGCATGCGGTAAAGTCTTTGCCAAATCCGATCTGTTCTCATAAGAGAGCCGTCCATCGCTTTCAATCCTGGGACCTTGCCTGACCATGACATCGCCGTCCGAAGCCTCTTTCGACATAGCGGTTGCCGGTGCCGGCATTTTTGGTCTTTCGATTGCGCACCGGGCAATCAAGCGCGGCCTGCGAACGGTCGTTCTGGAGGCTGCATACGTCGGGGCCGGCTCGAGCGGCGGCGTGCTTGGCGCGCTGATGCCGCATATGCCGGCGCGCTGGAACCCGAAGAAGGAATTCCAGTTTCAGGCCCTTCGTTCGCTTGAAGGCCATATCCGGCAGCTTGAGGAAGAGACCGGTCTGAGCTGCGGGTATGCGCGCTGCGGCCGCATCCTGCCACTGACAACACAGGACAAGCTGGACCACCACCTGGAACGCGCCGAGGAGAGCAAGCTCCGCTGGCATCCGCAAGAGACGGGTTTCACCTATGAGGTCGAACCGGTGGGACGCCGGTCGGACTGGCTGGAAGCGTCGGCGGCCCCGTTCGGTATAGTCTATGAAACACTCGCGGCACGCACCTCGCCGCGCGGCTATCTCGCCGCGCTTGCGGCCTTTGTCCGCCGGCATGCGACCCTGATGGAAAACACGGAAGTCGTGGATTTCGACGAGGCTTCGTCGACAGTCCGTTTTGCCGATGGTGAAACGCTAACGTCCAGGACCCTGGTTCTGGCGGGCGGATTTTCCGCATTTGGCCTGATCGAACGCTTCACCGGTGAGCGAATCGGCCGCGGGGAAAAGGGACAGGCGCTGCTGATGGACGGACAGGGTCTTGAGGACAAGCCGGCCATTTATTGCGACGGGCTCTACGTTGTGCCGCACGAAAACGGAACAATTGCCATCGGCAGCACGTCCGACCGCGAATTCACCGATGCGGCCACCTCCCCTGCGCGCAGCGCCGAACTTGCCGAACGAGCGACCCGGTTTTGTCCCCAGCTTGCAGGACGGAAGGTTCTGTCGGATTGGGCGGGCATCAGGCCGCGCTGCCACAAGCGAGATCCTCTGGTGGGCCGTCTTCCCGGCTCTCGCTCCCTCTACGCAGCCACCGGCGGCTACAAGATTTCCTTTGGGATCGCCCATCTCGTAGCGGACAGTCTCATCGCCGGAATCATGCAGGAAAGCCCCCGCCAGGAACTTCCGCAAACCTTTGACCCGAAACATCATTTCGGTGAAAACCGTCTAGACTCGGACGGCTTCTGAATACCAGGGAAAGAGAATTTGCAGCACTCCGGAAAGGCGCAGATTTCCGTACACAGGCAAATGCAGCTTGCCGGGCGACCTACGTCAGATAATCTTTCGGGTAATCAGAAAAGCGTTGCAACAGTGTAGATGCCATAGAGGCTCAGTGAGATCGACCCCCAGAACAGGAGATTCTTGGCAAGCAGGAATGGAAGCGTTGCAACTCCGCCGCGATCTTGCAAAACGGCAGCCTTTTCACGCCCACCCAATTTGGGGTTGTGAACTTCTCCGGCAGCTGTCATCGCTCTGGCCATATGCGCATTCCTCGAACTTCGCGCCTTCAAGACGCCTTCACGTATTTCTCCGTCACATTATCAATAAGCATTATGGAGCAAGTGTTTAACTCTCGTTTAAATTCAGTATGAACGCATTGTTAATTTAGAACAGGTGAATTTTAATTTAATTCACAAGTAGTTTTCGTCTTGTTGATTGTTCTTAGGCCTTAATAGTGTCAATTTTTACGATCTCGTTACTAACAAGGGATGCCCGAAACAAATGAGCCTTGCCAGCGTACGCCGACACCTTGAAATTGCAGCGCCGGAGCTGACCATCATCGAAACGGACCAAAGCAGCGCAACCGTGGAGCTGGCGGCTGAAGCGCATGGCGTGGCACCCGGTCAAATTGCAAAGACGCTGTCGTTTCAGCTGAAGGACACGATCTTTCTTGTCGTCGCGCGCGGAGATGCCCGCATGGACAACAAGAAGGCGAAGGCAGCCTTTGGCGGAAAGATAAAGATGCTCGGGCTAGAAGACGTGGAGAAGCTGACCGGGCACCCCGTTGGCGGCGTCTGCCCGTTTGGCCTTGCGCAACCGCTCCCGGTTTACTGCGATGTTTCCCTGAAGGCGTTTGACATCGTCATCCCTGCTGCAGGGGCGACCAACGCTGCCGTCAGGATCAGTCCCGAGCGTCTTGCGGACATCACGGATGCACAGTGGGTCGATGTGTGCCAGCCGCCACCGGAAGAAGGCTGAAGCTTAGGGTAAGAACAATATAAATGAAGTCAATTTGGTTTGGATCGTTTTGACCAACTGCAAGGAGCGAAAGCGCAGGAAATGTGGTTCATTTTCAAGCCTTTCGCGACGCTGCAGATGGCTGAAACGGCCAAATCCGAAGGACGACAAAATGGCCTCACCTCGCAGCGTCACCGCGCTTGACCGGGCATAAAGCCCGCTCTACTCACGCTTCCTCGCGAGATTTTGCCATTTCTGCCGCCAAATCGGCTTCATTAATGAGTCCGTACCCTAGGGTACGGACCCTAGACCTGATAATATTCCCTGTACCAGGCAACAAATTTGGCAATGCCCTCGCGAACGGAGGTTTTCGGCGTGTATCCGGTGAGCTTTTGCAGCAGATCGGCATCCGCCCACGTCGCAACAACATCGCCGGGCTGCATCGGCATCAGGTTACGCTCGGCGGTCTTTCCGGTTGCCTCTTCGATTGCGTCGATAAACTCGGTCAGCTGGACACAGGTCGAGTTGCCGATGTTGACGATGCGCCACGGGGCAACCGGTGACAGGCTGTCTCCCTCGGGAACCGCTTCCCCTTCGGCCGGGCGAACCGGAATCGCGTCCATGAGCAGACGGATGCCCTCGACAAGGTCTTCGACATAGGTGAAGTCCCGCTTCATGTCGCCATAGTTATAGACGTCGATCGGCCGTCCCTCGAGAATGGCCTTGGCAAACTTGTGATGCGCCATGTCAGGCCGGGCCCAGGGCCCGTAGACGGTGAAGAAGCGGAACATGGTGATCGGAAGATCGTAAAGATGGGCATAGGAATGCGCCATCGACTCCGTGGCCTTCTTGGTCGCGGCATAAAATGACACCTGATGATCGGCCTTGTCCGTTTCCCTGTAGGGCATCGCCTCATTGGCGCCGTAGGCGGACGAGGTCGATGCCAGCAGCATGTGCTCGGGCGGATACGCTCTTGCTGCCTCAAGCAGCTCGAACGTGCCGCAAATGTTGCTTTCCAGGTAGGAGCGCGGGTTTTCAATCGAGTAGCGAACCCCGGCCTGCGCAGCCAGGTGAATGACGAAATCGGGCGTTTCGGTCCGGAACAGCGACATCAGAAGGTCTGCCGTCTCGACCCGATCGTTCAATGCCTGGAAATGCTCGTGCTGAAGCAGCATCTGCTGCCTGCGCTCTTTCAACCGGACATCGTAATAGTCGGTCATGGCGTCCAGACCGATGACCCTGAACCCATCCTTCAACAGACGCGTGCACAAGAAGTATCCGATAAATCCGGCCGAACCGGTTACCAAAACGGTTTTCATCTGCACGCGCCGCCCTTTAGCCGAGAGGGAAAAATTGTTGCCCGGGTCTTATAGGGCTTCGTCGCCCCGGGCAACGGCAAACTCCGTCTCCGGCACCAACGGCACTGGTACTGGTGCAAAGAGAAAACGCGGCCCCACAAGGTGAGGCCGCGTCTTGAAAGTTCTTCCTGCAGTCCCGCGATCCGGTGATCAGGTACCCAGGAAGCCGTTTTTCCTGAGGTATCCGATGATCTCCTCGGCGACGTCTTCCGGATCCCGGTCGACATTGCGAATACGGATTTCCGGGTTTTCCGGGGCTTCATACGGGCTGTCGATGCCAGTGAAGTTCTTGATCTCGCCCCGGTCCGCCTTCTCGTAAAGACCTTTCGGATCACGCTGACGGCAGACCTCGATCGGGGTATCGACAAACACTTCAACAAATTCGCCCTCGCCCAACAAGTCGCGTGCCATCCGGCGCTCGGAAATGAACGGCGAGATGAACGAGACAAGCGTGATCAGGCCCGCATCCGCGAACAGCTTGGCGACCTCGCCCACGCGGCGGATATTCTCCACCCGGTCCGCGTCGGTGAAGCCCAGGTCCTTGTTGAGACCGTGGCGGACATTGTCGCCGTCGAGCGTGTAGGTGTGCTTGCCGTCGATATGCAGTTTTTTCTCCACGATCGAGGCGATGGTGGATTTGCCCGACCCGGACAGGCCGGTGAACCACAGAACGGCCGGCTTCTGACCCAGCTTTTCAGAGCGTGCGGTCTTGTCGACATCCAGCGCCTGCCAGTGAATGTTGCTGGCGCGTCTGAGCGCGAACCAGACCATTCCCGCGCCGACGGTGGCGTTGGACATGCGGTCGATCAGAATGAACGACCCTGTCGACCGGTTGGCTTCATAAGGATCAAAGGGAACCGCCGATGACAAGGCGAAGTTACAAAACGCGATCTCGTTCAGCTCAAGCGTTTTGCCCGCGACATGCTCGAACGTGTTCACGTTGATCTTGTGCTTGATCTCCGACACGGTGGCCGTGACCGTGCGCGTCCCGATCTTCAGAAGATACGGGCGCCCGGGCAGCAGCGGTTCGTCGCTCATCCAGATGACATGCGCAGCAAACTGGTCCGCGACATCCGGGCGGTGGGCCGCGGACGACAAAAGATCTCCGCGCGAGATATCGATTTCATCCTCAAGCGTCAGCGTGACCGCCTCACCCGCGCTGGCTTCTGCAACCTCTCCGCCCGCACCGATGATGTTTTGAACCTTCGACGTCTTCGCCGGACCGGCGACAACGAGTTCATCGCCGACCGAAACACGGCCGCTGGCGATCGTTCCCGTGTAACCCCGGAAATCAAGATTGGGCCGGTTGACCCATTGCACCGGAAACCGGAACGGCGCCTCGAGCGCATGTTCGCCGACTTCGACACTTTCCAGATGCTCCAGAAGGGTCGGACCGGTGTACCAGTCCATGTGCTCGCCCTTGGCGGTGATGTTGTCACCAAAGCGCGCGGACATCGGGATCGCCTCAAGGGTCTCGAAGTCGAAGCCGTTGGCGAACACCTCGAATTCCTTGCGGATCTCGTCGAACCGCGTCTGCGAATACTCGACAAGGTCAATCTTGTTGACGGCAAGCACCACGTGGCGAATGCCAAGCAGAGAGGCGATGAAGGCGTGCCGGCGGGTCTGCACCAGCAATCCGTTGCGGGCATCCACAAGAAGCACCGCAAGGTCTGCCGTGGAAGCGCCTGTCGCCATGTTGCGCGTGTACTGTTCGTGTCCTGGCGTGTCGGCCACGATGAACTTGCGCTTGTCGGTCGCAAAGAACCTGTAGGCAACGTCGATGGTGATCCCCTGCTCTCGCTCGGCCTCGAGGCCGTCGACCAGAAGCGCAAGATCGATATCCTCGCCAACGGTTCCGTGTTTCTTGGAGTCCCGTTCCAGCGCCGCGAGCTGATCCTCGAAAATCAGCTTGGTGTCGTAAAGCAGGCGGCCGATCAGCGTCGACTTGCCGTCATCGACCGAACCACAGGTGAGAAAGCGGAGCTGATCCTTGGTTTCCTGCGCAAGGATATAGTCCGTTACGGCTGCCTCTGCAGCTTCCGTGACATCTGCAGTCATCTTAGAAATACCCTTCCCGCTTCTTCTTTTCCATGGACGCACTTTCGTCCTTGTCGATCAGCCGCCCCTGACGTTCTGATGTGCGGGCGATCAGCATTTCGCGGACGATCGCGGGAAGTGTGTCGGCCTCCGATTCAATGGCGCCGGTCAGCGGGTAACAGCCGAGCGTGCGGAACCGCACCTTCTTTTCCTGGATGATTTCGCCGGGCTGAAGCTTCATGCGCTCATCGTCGACCATGATCAGCATGCCGTCGCGTTCGACCACCGGCCGCTTTGCCGCCAGATAGAGCGGGACCATCGGAATATTCTCCGTCAGGATGTACTGCCAGATATCCAGCTCGGTCCAGTTGGACAGCGGGAACGCCCGGATGCTCTCGCCTTTCGCGACGCGGGCATTGTAGAGGTTCCAGAGTTCGGGCCGCTGGTTTTTCGGATCCCAGCCATGGTTGGAATTGCGGAAGGAAAAGACGCGCTCCTTGGCGCGGGACTTTTCCTCGTCCCGGCGCGCACCGCCGAAGGCCGCGTCAAAGCCGTATTTGTCGAGCGCCTGCTTCAGCGCTTCGGTCTTCATGATGTGCGTGTGAACGGACGACCCGTGATCAAACGGATTGATGTTCTTCTGAACACCTTCCGGATTGGTGTAGACGAGCAGGTCCAGTCCGAGACGCTTCGCGGTCTCATCGCGAAACCGTATCATGTCCTGAAACTTCCAGGTCGTATCCACATGAAGCAATGGAAACGGTGGCTTGGAGGGATAAAAGGCCTTCATCGCAAGGTGCAGCATGACGCCGGAGTCCTTGCCGATGGAATACAGCATCACCGGGTTCGAAAACTCCGCTGCCACTTCCCGGATAATGTGGATGCTTTCCGCTTCAAGGCGCTTCAGATTGCTCAGGCGCTCCGGCGTGATCCCGTGAGATTGCATGTTCATGTTCGCTTTTCCGTTCTGACCGGCGAACCGGCTTTATCTGGATATGTCCTGTCTTTTTTGTGGCAGAAAGTCTTCAGGCCGCGGTCGGTTCCGGCAAAAGTTCCCTGGAAGTCACGGCGATGAAGTGGGGATTGCGCAAATCGTCCTTGGTGGCATTTTCCGGCACCGAATACACGAAGTCGGTCCCGTCCGCGGCAAGGACCACGGCACCGCCTGCGGCGCGCACAACAGCGTCCCCGGCGGCGATATCCCACTGCATGGTCGGGGCAAGACGCGGATAGAGGTCCGCCCTCCCGGCAGCAACCCAGCACAGTTTCAGCGACGACCCCACCGATAGACGTTCTGCAACATTCAGCCGATCGATAAGCGCCGATGTTTCTTCCGAAAGATGAGAGCGGCTTGCGAGCACGCTCAATCCGCCAGCCGGCGGCGTTCTGACCTTGACGGACTCAATCTGCGCAATACTCCCGTCCGCGATGCTTGCCTTGAAGGCGCGTTGTCCACCGGCTTGCGCAGCCGAACCGGGGTTTCCCCAGTAGATTTCGCCAAGTGCAGGCGCGGACACGACGCCAAATACAGGAACACCCTTTTCGATCAGCGCGATGTTGACGGTAAATTCACCGTTCTTCTTGAGGAACTCTTTCGTTCCATCAAGCGGGTCTACCAGAAAGTAGATATCGCCGACGTCCGGCAGATTGCCGGCTTCGACGGATTCCTCGGCGACCACAGGTATATCCGGGAAAGCCTCTTTCAGTCCCGCCAGGATGATCCGTTCGGCGGCAGCATCCGCCTTGGTTACCGGCGACCCGTCCGCCTTGTTCTCCACCTCGAACGGCTCTGCATAAATTTTCAGGATCTCCTCGCCGGCCCGCACGGCCAACTGACACAATAAGGATATCTGCTCTTCTGTCATCAACGCCTCGAATAGACCAAAACCAGTCTGTTTCGGTCGGGTTTCACCGGTCTTCCCGTCCGGTAGATAAAGGAAACACATGCATCAATTCAAGAAATGGCGTTCCACGGATTCACCCGTTGGAGGAATGCCTCAACCTGCCATTCGTGACTTGTGGGTGTTTATTGCGCGCACGGTATCCGCTTTCCAATTCGCCCTGAAACCCGCCTGATATGTCCGTTGTTCAGGCCCGCCTCAAGTTGATTGATGATCGGTCCCAAGATTGTCGCACTGCAAAACACTCTGCGCCGGCACTGTAAATTCGCCGCATCCATTGCGCAACAAATCTCTTCAATAAATTGCAACGGGACACGCCAATTCAACTGAAAATTACAATCAATTTAAATACATTTTTATGTTTTTACGTTAATTTCGCATTCTTTTCGCATTCTTTACATCCAAGAATTGCAGCAACTTATTATTTGAACTTAAAAAATACCGATTTTGGTCGTTTTGTTTTGTTTATCTGTTCAAATTCACTTCTTGGAAACAGCTTTAAACTAGGCTTAAAATTCAATAGGGGCTGACCCTTTGCGAGCCTATGCGAGATGACCATGTCGAATGTCAATCCTGCACCGCAGCAAGACGCGGACAACAATGAGACCGAAGACTTCACGCCGCGTGCGCGCCGAGCGCGCGTTTACAAGAAAGGCAAGATGGTCTTTCAGAACGGCCTGAGGTCCATTCCCTGCGTCGTCCGGAACATCTCGGACGGCGGCGCGATGCTCGAATTCGACCAGCCCTACATCCTGCCCAAGGACTTCGAACTCTATATCGACCTGGAAGATTACGAGGTTTCCTGCGAGCGAAGGTGGGAGACCGGATTGAAATGCGGCGTGATGTTCACAAGCGATAGACGCCACGTGCCGCAGAAACGCTATCAGACCCTGAGCCCGTCCGACGCTGTCCTGCAAAGCGGATTCGATGCCTTCCACACGGATCCGGACGCATCCGAAGAGGAAGCCGAAAGCGAAGACCAGGCCGGATCGGCAAATGCCTCGGACAACGTCCCGAACGGCGGCAAACCTTCCTTCGGCCGGCGGCGTTGACATTCGCGCTCCGATTCACGGAATGACAAGGACTTTCTGGTAAAACGGGCATGTTTCAGGGTGTTTTGCACACCCTTCCGAACACGAGAAGCGAAGAAACATGCCCGACACCGAAAACGCAGCCCAATCGCCCTCCGACGACATTGACACCGAGCAGAACGAGCGTGCCCGCAGGGCACGTGCCCTCAAGAAGGGAAAGCTGATTTTCAACAGGGGCCTGCGATCGGTTCCGTGTATCGTGCGCAATCTGTCGGAAACCGGCGCAAAGCTGGAATTCGAACAGGCGTATCTTCTGCCCCAGGAATTCGTGCTTCAGATCGATCTGGAGGACTTCGAGGTGACCTGCCAAAGACGGTGGGAAGACGGGCTGCGCTGCGGCGTTGAATTCATTTCCGGGAAGCGCCCGGTCGGCCAGTTGCGTTCCCAGACGCTGAAATCATCGGACGACGCACTGACGGAAGAAATCGACGAACTCCGGGATTCACCGGACAATTTCTTTTCGCGCAAACGGGTCCAGGACGACAAGCGCCGGAATGAGCCTGAACAACCGTCACGAAGCGCGCGTCAATCGGCAGACGCTGCCAAGGGTTTCGGCCGCCGCCGCTGACACAACAAGTCGTCGTGGTTCTTGCCGGCTTTCGATGCTGACTGCAGTTTTGGAAAACTGGCTGGGGTGGCTGGATTCGAACCAGCGCATGGCGGTACCAAAAACCGCTGCCTTACCGCTTGGCTACACCCCAAGGCCGTGGGAACGCTGTATAGCGAGGAGATTTCGGAAGCGCAAGCCTCCCGGCCGCCTATCTTTCCCGTCCGGGACCGGGTTTTCCCCAAGCTCTTGAATTCAGGTCCCTTCCCGACGAAAGAACGCCTGATCCGGAGCCTGGACCGCTGTCACCGGATACCCGTATTCTTTGTTTCGCCCGCACCGGTCCAAGGCCCGACGCTACAGCGACAAAAAAAGCATCCGAACCTATGCAAATCGCTTGCGGGATCAGCCGAGCTTTGCTAAACGACCCTCCACGCAGCGGGACCTTGTCTCGCTGTTCCCGACGGGTTTATCCTGAACCCGAAAAAGTGTCGGAGTGTAGCGCAGCCTGGTAGCGCACCTCGTTCGGGACGAGGGGGTCGGAGGTTCGAATCCTCTCACTCCGACCATTTTTTCTCTTGATCAGCCGATTTTAACTCACTTTCCGGGTGGCCGGATTTGCAGCGGATGACCGATGCCGTCGGGCAAACGTTTGGAGGTGCTTAGGTGCCTACAGGCGATGACCTGTTGCCCGGGCTCTATCTGCCCTGTCACCGCGTCGCCTTCATTCCGGTTGTTCGCGGAATTACGGTTTCATCTCCAATGCGGCCCGTTTGCTGCGGCCACAAGAGACGCCGACGAGGCAGCCATCGAAAACCGAAAGACCGATGGCCACAACACTCAAAGTGCCCGAATCCGATTGTTTCTTGCGTTGTGTTCGAGCTCTGCCAGCCCCAATAACTCCAACGTCGGGCCGACATAGTTGGCGAAGCGTCCCCTGTACCCCTTGCGCAGGCCGTAATACCCGCCGACCGGGTTTCCTTCCGATCGCGCCCAGTCCTCCAGTGTACCCGGCTTCGTCGGTTTGCCCTCGTCTGCATTGCCAAGCGGCATCCAGTCGCCATGGGCCTTCAGCATTGCGTGGGCATCCTCTATGGCGCGCAGTTGGTAGGACAATCGTGTCTTGCCCACTTGAACAACCAATGCAGGTGGGTCATTTGCAACGTCCTTCCAAACTTGAAACTCAGAGGTCAGCGGCGGGGTCTTCAAAAGCCAGGGATCTTCTTCAATGCCAGAGCCATAGACAACATCATTCATTTCCTTCCGCCCTTTCTTTCAATGCATTTGCAAACTTTTCAAAACTTGGTGTCAGGTCGGGGATAGTCTTCACGATCAAGTTTGACAGGACACCGCTATAGACCTCTTCCATATCAAACGCAGTCTTGTCGCCGATCGCAGAAAGCGAGAATGTCCGCGTACCTGTAAACAACCCCAATGGCATTCCACCTTGCCAGATCATCTTTCCAGGTGCTTGAAACGCCTTAACGCGCAGTATGAAGGCCCGTTTGGGATCGACCTCCGACCAAAGCTTGATCCGGCTGTTCAACGAAAGCGTGCCCTCAATCTTCAAAATGCCAAATGGGACAGGATCGTGTTGCAAATCCCGGGTCAAAGCGGACCAAACCTTGTCGGCCGTGGCCGAGATTTCGATGGATGTGCTGCAGATCTTCATTTCCGTCCCTTCCTTGTACAGGTAGGGATAAATCAAGTAACATGACATCTTCTGTCATGTTTGGTTGAGCCTTATGCGTGCAGCGCGCCTGCTTCAAATTCTCCTTCTTCTACAAAATCGCGGCCGCCAGACCTCTGTCCAGCTCTCTCAAGAACTGGAGGTTTCAACCCGTACAATCCTTCGCGATGTCGACGCCATGACGGAGGCCGGGCTGCCGATCATTGTTCATCAGGGAAACGGTGGCGGGATTGAGCTGGGGTTCAACTACCGGACACGGTTGACCGGCCTTGCGCGAGACGAGGCTGCTGCTCTAGCGCTCATCCTTTCGGCAGATAACCCGATGGTGTCTGCTCTGGGTCTGGAGAACGCCGCCAAACGCGCGCAGGCAAAGCTGATTGAAAGTCTTCCAGACAAGACGAGACTGGAGACGAAAACAACGGCAGCAAGGTTCATTCTGAATGAACGTGAACCTGTCCATGACAAACGGATCCGCGCAATGGCGCGGGCGGTTCAAGCAGAAACGATCGTGCGCGTTCGTTTCGCAACAAAGACCGAACAATTGATCTATCCAATCCGCTTGGAAAAGGACGCTATGACGTGGCGCGTGCATGACAGCTTCTCCGAAACCACCCTGCCGATTGAGAATTGGGGAAGATTGAACGTTTCGTCGATGCGTATTCCCGCGGCCAAAAGAGGCGGATACCCCGTAATCGAAGAAAAATAGCGCACAGGCGGGCAAACGGCGGCATTGGGACATTTGAACGCGTTTCCGTCGTTCTCGTGGCGCTATTGCGATCCCCAAGTTTGTCCACGAGCAAGCTCTCGGCTGCTTTGCGAACACAACAATGGCGCCCGGCAAATGCGGCCTTCTACCTGACCTCGATTGCCTCCAGTATCAGCGGCAGACGCTGGCCCTGCAGCATCATGTGGTCCCGCATCAGCTGGTCAGCGTGAAGTCCGTCATTGGCGATAATCGCCTCCAGAATCCGGGTGTGCTCCTCGGTCGATTTTTCCAGGCGGCCGCGCATGCTGTACGGCAGGGCACGATATGGGTTGATGTGCCCGGAAAGCTGTTCAATCTGTTCGATGAGACGATTGTTGCCCGCGGCCTGATGGATGGCGTCGTGGAATGCCAGGTTTGCTCTCGCGTAGGCGTTCGGATCGTTCGCTTTGGCCGCTTCTTCGCATTCGGCCAGTCTGTCCTGCATCGTGTCCGCCTTTTGCGACGTCAGGCGATCGGCAGCCAGTCTGCAGGCCATGCCCTCCAACTCCGCTGCGACTTCAAACAGGTCAATGATTTCCTTGGCGGTTAGCGTGCGAACCAATGCCCCCTTGCGCGGCCGTGTCTCCAGGAGACCGCTGTCGACAAGTGAACGAACGGCCTCCCGAACAGGGGTGCGCGACACGCCGAACCGCTCCGCCAGGGCCGCTTCTTCCAGCTGGTCGCCGGGACGCAAGGCACCGGACCGAATGTCGTTTCGCAAAGTCTCGATCAGTTGGTCAGCAACACGAGCCATCTTCAATCCCCTGATTTGACACTTCTTTTACTCCGCAACACGGGCTTTGTCGATACACATGTTGACAAATGTAAATTTTTATAACTCTTATATGTATACATATAGATTGCATATGTACCCACTGGAGGAAACCGACATGAAAAACACTCTGCTGACATTCGCGGCCGCAGCCGCTCTGCTATCGGCGCAAGCAGCCCAGGCCACCGAGCTGCGGTTGTCGCATCAATGGTCCACAAAAGATGTCAGACACGCAGTCGCCGAGATTGTCGCCAACGAGGTCGCAGCCGCTGACGTCGACCTGAACATCAAGATTTTTCCGTCAAAGTCGCTGTTCAAGCCGCGCGAACAATACCGCCCGTTGAGTCGCGGCCAGCTCGACATGACCGTGTTTCCGCTCAGCTATGCCGGTGGACAGCAACCGGCCTTCAACCTCACCTTGATGCCTGGACTTGTGAAGAACCATGACCATGCGTCGCGGCTCTCCAAATCGCCGTTCATGGACGCGCTGGAAGCCAAGATGGCCGAGGATGACGTCATGGTGCTTGTCCACGGCTACCTGGCAGGCGGCTTTGTCGGCAAGAACAAGTGCATCACCAAGCCGGCGGACGTGGAAGGTCTGCAGACGCGGGCAGCCGGCAAGTCCTTTGAAGAAATGCTCGTTGGTGCCGGGGCCTCCATTGCGTCCATGGCCTCGTCGGAGATCTATAGCGCGATGCAAACCGGCGTGCTCGACGCGGCGAACACCTCGTCATCGTCCTTCGTCTCCTACCGCATCTTCGAACAGGTCGCGTGCTACACGCCTGCCGGCGACGTTGCGCTCTGGTTCCTGTACCAGCCACTGCTGATGAACAAGACCACCTTCGAACGCCTGTCGGAGACACAACAGTCGGCACTGCTGGCGGCGGCTGCCAAGGCTGAAGCTTTTTATCTGGAAGAAGCGAAGAAGCAGGACGCGCTTTCCGTCAATGTCTTCAAGGAAGCCGGCGTCGAAATTGCCGAGATGTCGCCCGAAGACTTCGCCGCCTGGCAGGCCCTTGCAAAGGAAACCTCCTACAAGTCCTTCGTCGACAGCGTTCCAAACGGACAGGACCTCCTCGATATGGCGCTCTCCGTGGAGTGATGACCAGTGCGGGCGCGCGTCCTGCACCGCGCCCGCATCACATTCGAAACTATCGGAGACAAAACCAATGGAAACCACCATGCCCGCCCACCCGGACAAGCCGCGCGTCTTCCAGCAAGCAGTCGGCTGGGTCTCGGAAGTCTCAGGCTGGGTCGCGGCCGCAATGATCCTCGGCGCCGTGCTCCTGACGTGCCAGATGATCTTTGTCAGGTTTGTGCTTAACGCTTCAACCGTCTGGCAAACCGAGGTCGTTGTTTACCTGATGGTTGGTGCCACACTTGTCGGACTGGCCTTCGTGCAGAAACACAAGGGACACGTCAATGTGGACCTGCTGAAGCTGTGGTTGAGCCCGAATGCCGGCCGGACGCTCGAGATTGTCACCCATTCGGCTGCGATCATCGTGATCGGTGTCTGCCTTTTCTACGGCTACGAGTTCTGGCATCTGGCGCAGTCGCGCGGCTGGACATCCGACACCGTTACCGCCGTCCCTCTCTGGATCCCGTATCTGGCGCTGCCTGTCGGACTGGGACTCATGCTGCTGCAGCTGATTGCAGATCTTTTGGACGTTCTGTCCACCTCACATACCAGGGAGGACGCGTGATGGATCCGCTTGTTCTTGGCATGATCATCGGGCTAGCAACGATCTTCGTTCTTTTTTCGGGAATATCCGTCGCCGTCGGCCTGCTGCTGGTGTCTGCCGTGTTTCTTCTCACATTCGACGGCCTGCGCTCGCTGGAGCTCATGCCCGAGATCTTATTTGGAAAGCTCGACAGTTTCGCACTTCTTTCCATTCCCATGTTCATCATCATGGGGGCATCGATCGCCTCGACCCGGGCGGGTGCCGATCTCTACGAAGCGCTCGAGCGATGGCTGACCCGGGTGCCCGGCGGTCTGGTGGTCTCCAATCTTGGAGCCTGCGCCCTGTTCTCGGCGATGTCCGGATCGAGCCCCGCTACCTGTGCGGCCATCGGCAAGATGGGCATTCCGGAAATGCGCAAACGCGGCTATTCGGAGGAAATCGCCACGGGTTCCATTGCTGCCGGCGGAACCCTCGGGATCCTGATCCCGCCATCCATAACCATGATCGTTTATGGCATCTCCACCGAGACCTCGATCGGCCGCCTGTTCCTGGCGGGCGTCGTACCCGGGTTGCTGCTGGTCGGGCTCTTCATGGCCTGGTCGATCTACGCCACATGGGCTTCCGGGGAGCGTGCGAGCCTCGGCCGCGTGACCTATAGCTGGCGCCAGCGGTTTGAAATCATGCCGAGGGTTCTGCCCTTCATCGCGATCATCGTCGGCGTGCTCTATGCCATGTATGGCGGTGTCGCAACGCCATCGGAAACCGCGGCCGTCGGCGCTCTGCTCTGCCTTGTCGTTGCAATGATCGTCTACAAGCTTGTTCGGCCCTCGGCACTCTGGTCGGTCCTGCGCGACAGCACCAAGGAAAGCGTGATGATCCTGTTCATCATCGCGGCGGCCGGTGTGTTTTCCTACATGCTGTCGAGCCTGTTCATCACCCAGGCGATCGCCGCGTGGATCAGCGAACTGGACGTCAACCGCTGGGTCCTGCTCGGCGCAATCAACGTGTTCCTGATCGTTGCAGGCTTTTTTCTTCCGCCCGTCGCCGTGATCCTGATGACGGCACCAATCCTGCTACCGGTCATCACCGGTGCCGGGTTCGACCCGATCTGGTTCGCGGTTGTCCTGACCATCAACATGGAGATCGGCCTGATCTCTCCACCGGTGGGCCTCAATCTTTACGTGATCAACGGCATCGCGCCGGACATCTCGCTTCGCAAGATCCTGCTGGGCTCCCTGCCTTTCGTCGGATGCATGCTGATCGCCATCCTGATTTTGTGTCTGTTTCCCGGTCTGGCCACCTGGTTACCCAACTTCGTAATGGGGCTCGCGCTCTGAGCGCCGGCTCCCGAAACAGGAGATAACTTATGTCCCAAGCTTCCCGTTTTCGCCGTATCGGCCTTATCGTCCCGAGTTCCAACGTCACAATGGAAACGGAAATCCCCGCGCTCTTGAAAGCGAGAGAGTCGATCCTGCCCGACCGGTTCACATTCCACTCCTCACGTATGCGCATGAAGGCCGTGGTAAAGGAAGAGCTGGAGGCGATGGATGCCGACAGCCTCCGCTGCGCGACCGAACTCTCCGACGCGGCCGTCGAGGTCCAGGCCTATGCTTGCCTTGTTGCGATCATGTCCATGGGTCTTGGCTACCACCGCACATCGTCAGAAAAACTCCATCAGGCAACCGCAGAAAACGGCTGTCCGACCCCGGTTCTGAACTCCGCCGGGGCCCTGGTGGACAGCCTGAAGGAAATGGGTGTCAAGAAGGTCTCAATCATATGCCCCTACATGAAGCCGTTGACGAAGCTGGTTGTCGATTACATCGAGCACGAAGGCGTCGAGGTTCAGGATTTTCTCGCCCTCGAGATACCGGACAATCTGGATGTCGCTTCCCAGGACCCGTCGGCTCCGGCTGAGTTGTGGCGCAAACTGGACGTGAAAGGCGTTGACGCCATCGTCGCGTCCGCCTGCGTTCAAATGCCGTCGCTTCCGGCGATTGAAATGATTGAGCGAGCCTCAGGCTTGCCGACGGTCTCTGCGGCTGTCGCAACGACCCGCAAGATCCTTCAAAGTCTCGGCCTGACCGAAGTTGCGCCGGGTGGAGGTGCTCTTTTGTCGGGTGGCCAGCTTGCAAGATTGCCAAAGGTTGCCTGATAGTTTCCCAATGGCAGCAACACCTTCAGAACCGGACAGGGTCGCGATCTACCAGATCACGCAGGCAACGACCGCGACCTTCACCGACCTCTATCTCCGTCAGACGTTCCTGTTCTTTGTCGAAAGCGGGTCGAAACGTGTCGTCACCCCCACACAGGATGTGGTTGGGAACGAGGGTGATCTGCTGGTTTTTCCTGCTGGCTCCGTCGTCACCATGGAAAACCGGCCGGTGCTGGACCGCACCTACCGCGCTTTGGGTGTCGCGTTTCCGGACACAGCGATTGCGCGTGTATTCGACCGCCAGTCGGCGGCAAGAGGCGATGATCGCGTCCAGGTCCTGAAGGCTGATCCGTTTCGCCCGCTGGATCTCTTGCCGATCCTTCGTGAAACGCTCGGTCACCCCTCCTTGCCGAGCGGTATCCGAGAACACAGGCTGCTGGAACCGCTCATATGGCTGCGGGAAAACGGTGTCCGGCTCGCTCCGGGGCAGGAGGAGACGCCAATGGGCAAGGTCCGCCGCTTGATCGAACAGGACCTCAGCCATCCCTGGCGGGCTGCCGAAGCAGCCCGGCATCTGGCAATGAGCGAGGCCACATTGCGGCGATGGCTCGGCTCGTCCGGTCAGGGGTTCTCCAAAATTCTGATGAACACGAGGCTGGAGCACGGCCTGAGCCTGCTTCAGACCACGGATCGCCCGATCTCGACCATCGCGCTTGAATGCGGTTTCAAAACGCCGTCACACTTCTCCGACGCCTTCCGCAGACGCTTCGCCATCAGTCCCAAACAGATCCGTGTTTCAACGACGGAGTGAGCGGTAGCCGACAGTCTTTGAGCGACATCCGGAAGCAGACTCACCTGCGCACCGATATGTTCAGAGCATCAAGGTTACACACGAAAGGAATGCCAGATGCTTCTGAAAACGCTCACCTCTTCAGCGCTTGTCCTCGGCGTGCTCGCATCGCCTGTTGCTGCTGAAACTTTCCGGCTGACAAGCACATCGATCGCGGAAGGGCAACAAATGGAGTCAACGCACGTCTTCCAGGGCTTTGGCTGCGAAGGCGGCAATCAAGCACCGGACTTGGCCTGGTCAGGCGCTCCTGACGGCACCCGGAGTTTTGCCGTAACTGTCTACGATCCAGATGCGCCGACCGGTTCCGGCTGGTGGCACTGGTTTGCCTTTAATATTCCTTCAGACGTCACCGAACTGCCCTCAAACGAGACCGTTCCGCATGGCGCCGTGGAGCTCAAGAACGATTACGGATCAATCGGCTTTGGTGGCGCCTGCCCCCCTCCCGGTGAAGTGCACCGCTATCAGTTCACGGTTCACGCACTCGGAACAGTATTGGAAATAGACGACAGCGTCAGCAATGCCCTGGCTGGTTACATGGTCAATGCAAACAGCCTTGCCAGCGCGTCTATCACCGCAGTTTACACGCGGTAACGCGCCAAGTCCCCGGACAATCCCTGTCCTTGCGGTCCCGGTCGCCCGAAAAGCACGAAAGCAAACGGCGACCGGACCTGATCGTGACAGACCTATGAGGTCGCAAACAGGGCCGCTGCCAGAGATGGCACAGCAAAGCCGGACCCTGCTGTTTCACCCTCACCTACTGATTGCTCATGGCCTTGAGCGGCGGAGATACGTCGTCCGGGATCGGGCAGGCATATGGGTCTCGTCCAAGCTTTGCGTTGTGGGCATCAATGGCACTTTGAAGGACGTCCTGATCCTCGAAAAGATCGATGGCCGTGCCGGCCATGATTTTCGCGGCGTGGGTCATGCCCTTGTGCGCGGCAGGCGCCTTGCCCTGGGCCGTCAGCTGCCAGGTGTGAAACGGCGTTCCCACGGCACAGGTTGCAACACGTGCCTGAACGGTCGGCACCGCCCAGCTGACATCGCCGACATCGGTGGACCCTTCGCCGCCCTCGCTGTGCCTGTCGAGCGGTGCCACGAAATCACACAAAGGCAGATCCGGATTGACCTCCGCGCCGATTCGGCGGAACGAGACGGTGATGTTGTCCTTGCTGAGGGTGGCGCGGATCTTCTCGGCGAATTCGCGGTCCTGTTCGTCAAAGTCGGGCGCGCCGAGCCGGTCCATGTTCCGCTGCATGGTCTCTTCCAGCGGCCGGTTGCCGATCAGGTTGGATACTCCGCTGACGACGCTGGCCTCGACCCGGGTTTCCGTCATGAGGGCAGCGCCCTCGGCGATCTTGCGCACGCGCTCGATCAGACCGCGCAGTTCCGACAGATCGCGCGCCCTGACAAGCTGACGCACAGTCGCCTTGGACTGCACGACGTTCGGGGCGATACCGCCTGCATCCAGATAGGCGTAGTGTACCCGCGCCTCGTCCGGCATGTGTTCGCGCATATAGTTGACGCCCACGTTCATCAGTTCGATCGCATCGAGAGCGCTGCGGCCAAGTTCGGGCGCTCCCGCGGCGTGTGCAGCCCGGCCGTGAAACGTGAAATCGATGCGCGTATTGGCCAGGGACCGGGCTTCGTTCACGGCAGTGAAGGTTGCCGGATGCCAGGAGATCGCAGCGTCGACATCGTCAAACAGACCTTCGCGAACCATGAAGGTCTTGGCGGCGCCGCCCTCTTCCGCCGGACAGCCATAGTAACGCACACGTCCCTTGATGCCGCGCTCGTCGAGGTAGTCCTTGACGGCCGATGCGGCCATCAGCGCCGCCGAACCGAGCAGGTTGTGGCCGCATCCGTGTCCCGGTCCACCGGTTTCCACCGGCTGATGTTCCGCAACACCGGCCACCTGTCCAAGCTCGGGCAGCGCATCGAACTCGCCCAGAATGGCGATGACGGGTCCCTCGTCGCCCGCCTCCCCGACAATGGCGGTTGGTATACCGGCAATGCCCTCGGTAATCCGGAAGCCTTCCTGTTCCAGCATTTTCCTGTGTTCGGCGACCGACTTGAACTCGGTATAGGCTATCTCCGGCTGATCGAAGACACGGTCGGACAACCCGACATAGTCATCGCGGCGCGCATCAACCAAATCCCAGACCCGATCCGTGTTTTTCATTCTTTCCTCCAAAACATGCCGATGCCGGCTGTACCGGTCTCAGGCGGTTCGAACGCCTCAATGCCAGGCGGTTCGAACGCCGTTCATTCGTTTTTCTAGCGTTGTTCAAACGCAAAACAGGACTGATGCCCGGTCGCAAAAGCAGACGCGCTGCCCGGCGTGCTCATGTGTCTTGCCAGTAGTGGCAAGCGACCGTATGACCCGGACCGATGGTTTCAAGTTTCGGCTGATCGGCACGACAAAGGTCTTGCGCATGCGGGCAGCGCGGGTTGAAGAAGCATCCGTCCGGCGGGTTCAGCGGTGACGGGATCTCCCCCTCGATGGGAGCAAAGTCCCGCTTGCGCTGATCGAGGCGCGGCGCTTCGGCAAGGAGCGCCTTTGTGTAAGGGTGCCTGGGCGCGCTGAAGATCTCCTCGGTCGAGGCACTTTCCACGATGCGGCCGAGATACATGATCGCCACCCGGTCGGCGATGTGCTCCACCACGCTCAGATCGTGGCTGATGAAGAGATAGGTGAGACCAAATTCCTCGCGAAGATCCATGAAGAGGTTGATGACTTGCGCCTGGATCGAGACGTCCAGTGCGGCAATCGCCTCGTCGCACACGAGAAACTTCGGCTTCACGGCAAGCGCCCTGGCAATCCCGATACGCTGCCGCTGCCCGCCGGAAAACTGGTGCGCATAGCGGCGCTTCAGCGATGGATCCAGCCCGACCTTGCGCATGATGTCGTCGACATAATCCGAGGCTTCAGACCTGGAGACGATGCCATGCACCCGTGGGGCTTCACCGATAATGTCCTCCACGCGCATCCTCGGGTTCAGGCTCGCAAACGGATCCTGGAAGATCATCTGAATGGCAAGGGTTGCGGCCCGGCGGTCGGTGCCCGACATGGACGCCACATCATTCCCCTGGAAAAGCAGTTGCCCGGACGTCGGCGCGTGAATCCCAGCCACGACGCGCCCGAGCGTGGACTTGCCGCAACCGGATTCCCCCACGAGGCCAAGAACCTCACCCTCGTTGACTTCCAGATTGACTTCGTCAACCGCGTGGACCACTTCCTCGCGCGCACCTGCACCGAGTTTCTGGGCAATCTTGCCGGCAACATCGAGCCGCTTTGCAAAACGTTTGGAGACGTCGCGGATTTCTACCAAAGGCGCTGTCATTCAGCTGCCACCTGTGACTGGGGGTGATAACAACGAAGCTCCCGGTTCGCCACGTGCTCGACGGCGGGCGGGACCTGACAGGCCTCGCTGGCGAACCCGCAGCGTGGTGAGAAAGCGCATCCTTCTGGCAAGGACAGCATGTTCGGTGTCATGCCCTCGATCTGGAACAGGCGCTCTCCCCGCTTGTTGGCGGTCGGAACGGACCCGAGCAATCCGACGGTATAGGGATGCAGCGGGTGATCGATCACATCATCGGTCAGGCCCTGCTCGACGATACGGCCGGCATACATCACAGAAATCCGGTCGGCGAGACCGGCGACAACCGCGAGATCGTGGGTAATCCAGATCATGGCGGTGCCGGTTTGACTGGTCAGCTTCTGGGCCTCATGGATGATCTGCGCCTGAATGGTCACATCAAGCGCCGTTGTCGGTTCGTCAGCGATGATCAGGTCCGGCTTGTTCAAGAACGCGATGGCGATGGAAACGCGCTGCCGCATGCCCCCGGACAACTGGTGCGGATAAGCCTGCAGGCGTTCCTCCGGAGACGGGATACCGACAAGACCAAGCGCGTCCCGGCACCTTTCCCAGGCTTGCCTTTTGGGCACTGCTTCATGGGCAAGGATCGCTTCCATCATCTGGGAATCGATGCGCAAAACCGGGTTCAGCGTCATCATCGGGTCCTGGAAGATCATGGAGATCCGGTTTCCGCGGATCGACTTGAGCGTTTCCTCGGACGCATTGGCGATGTTTTCGCCGTTGAACCGGATTTCGCCTTCAACAATACGCCCGGGCGGATCGATCAGTCCCAGGATGGAAAAGCCGGTAATGGACTTGCCCGAGCCCGATTCCCCGACAAGGCCCATGACCTCGCCCTTGTTCACGGCGAAGTCGACCCCGTCCACAGCCTTGACGACACCGGCATGCGTGAAGAAATGCGTTTTCAGTCCGCTGACTTCCAGAACGGGGCTCATTTTTTCAGCCTCGGATTGAGCACGTCGCGCAGCTGGTCGCCGACCAGATTGATCGAGGCGACGGTCAGGAGCAGCGCAATCCCGGGAAAAACCGAGATCCAGTATCTGCCGGAGAGCATGTATTCAAAGCCGTTGGCAATCAGAACGCCGAGAGACGGTTCGGTTTGCGGCAAGCCGACCCCGAGGAACGACAAGGTCGCTTCGAGGGACACCGCGTGCGCCGTCTGCACGGTGCCGACGACTATCAGCGGCGCCAGGCAATTGGGCAGAATGTGCCGGAAAACCACCCGGGAACGTGACAAGCCAAGACATTGCGCCGCCTCGACATATTCCTTGCCGCGTTCCACGAGCGCGGTCGCGCGGACGGTGCGCGCATAATAGGCCCATTGCGCAACCACGAGTGCCAGGATGATCTTGTCGACCCCCTTGCCCAGTGCAGCGACCAGCATGAGGGCCACGAGCGATGCCGGGAAGGACAGTTGCAGGTCGACGACGCGCATGATAATCGCCTCGGTGCGGCCGCCCGCATAGGCAGCGATCAGACCGACCGTCATGCCGATGATAAGCGCAATGACGCCCGACGCGAGCCCGACCGAAATTGAGATCCTGAGACCGTAGAGAATGGCTGAATAGAGATCGCGCCCCGCGCCGTCGGAACCGAGCCACATGGTGTAACCCGCAAAAGCTTCCGACCCAGGCGGCAATCGGCCATCCAGGACATCGACCTGCGCCAGATCATAGGGGTTCTGCGGCGTGATCCACGGGGCAAGGATTGCCAGAAGGACAATGATGACCAGCACCACGAAGGCGGTCGCGGCGATGCGGCTTTCGAAAAACTCGGCGCGAAAACGCTGGAAAGGCGTTTCGACCTTGGCAGCGGCAGGCGCCGAAGACGGGAGTGCTGTGTCGGTCATGCGCCCTGGTCCTGAATGCGGACCCGCGGGTCCAGAATGGAATAGAGAATGTCGACGATCAGATTGATCAGGACAAAGAACAGCACCATGATCATCAGGTAGGCCACCACGACGGGGCGGTCGAGCTGCAGGATCGCGTCGATCAGAAGCTTGCCCATACCCGGCCAGGCAAAGATCGTTTCCGTAACCACCGAGAACCCGATAAGGCTGCCGAACTCCAGACCCATCACGGTGATCACCGGGATCATGATGTTCTTCATGACGTGGACAAAAATGATGCGTCTGGTCGAAATACCCTTGGCACGTGCATATTTGACGTAGTCCTGCCCCATGGCTTCACGCACGCCCGCACGCGTCAGGCGGATTGCAAGCGATATCTTCAGTAGCGACAGGTTCAGCGCCGGCAGGAAGATGTGCCGGATGCCGTCCCAGGTCGCCAGACTGGTCTCAATACCGAATATGGTCGCCGTATCCCCGCGCCCCGTGGACGGCAGCCAGCCAAGTTCGACTGCAAACAGCAGGATCAGCATCAGACCAACCCAGAAGGTCGGCAGCGAAAAGCCCAGAATGGACCCTGCCATGATGCCTTTCGACACCGGGTTGTCAGGATAAAGGCCGGAAAACAGACCCAGGGGAATACCGAGAACGACCGACAGGAACAACGCACTGAATGCGAGTTCGAGCGTTGCTGGCATGTGATGCAGGATCAGCTTCAACGCGGGTTCACCGAAAACGAAGCTGTCGCCCAGATTGCCCTGAGCTGCGCCCTTCAGAAACAGCAGATACTGTTCCCATATGGGCCGGTCGAGCCCGAGGCGGCGGATGGCGGCTTCGATATCGGCCTGATCGGCATCGGGGCTGACCAGCATGTAGACCGGATCGCCGACGATGTTTACGCCGAAGAAGACAATCACCGACATCAGAAAGACGACAAAGAATGCCTGCATCAGCCGCCGGATGACGAAAACAGTCATGGGGTTTTCTCGACTTGAAGAAGAACCGGGCCGCCGATGACGGCGACCCGGCAGGGAGGGATCATTCCTTCACGACACCCATGGCGAGGGTGTATTCGTCAGTCCTTGGGGTGTATTTCAGGCCTTTCTTGGCCGCCCAAGTATTGACCTGGAAGTGCGTCGGGATAATCGCGACGTTCTCGATCGCCATCTCCGTCGATTGCGCAAGCAGATCCTGGCGTTTCTCATCGTCGACGGTCCGCAGCGCTTCCTCGATCAGGGCGTCGATCTCGGCATTGGAGTGACGGCCACGGTTCGAGGACCCGAAACCCTTGTCCTTGTCATAGGTGTGGATCAGGGATTTCAGCGGAGACGATGCCTCGCCGGACCCGGCACCCCAGCCGACCAGGATGAAGCTGAACTCGGGAAGGCCGTCGGCACCGCCACGCGACGCACGTCCGAAATAGACCGATCTCGGCATTGTCTCGACCGCGGTTTTGATGCCGATGCGGGTCAGCATCTGACCGATTGCCTCGGCAATCTTGGCATCGTTGATGTAACGGTCATTCGGGCCGTGAATGGTCATCTGGAAGCCGTCCGGGTAGCCGGCTTCGGCAAGCAGTGCCTTGGCAGCTTCCGGGTCGTAGCCCTCAGGCTGCAACTTGTCGGATACACCGAAGAAACCTTCCGGCAGAAGCTGACCGGCCGGGATCGCAACACCCTCCATGACACGCTCGACGATGGCATCGCGATTGATGGCCTTGGAGATCGCCAGCCGGACACGCTGATCCATCAGCGGGTTCTTGATGTCGCTGCCGTCATTGCCTTTGACAAATGGCGAATTCTCGCGGAACTGGTCCATGTGAAGGTAGATGACACGGTTCGACACGCCCTGGCTGAGCTGGATGTCATCCTTGCCTTCAAGCGTGGAAATATCGGTTGTCGGAACGCCGGCGATCATGTCGACATCACCGGCCAGCAGCGCAGCAACACGGCTCGGGCCGGACTTGATCGGACGGAATTCGACTTCGCTCCAGGTTGGTGCATCGCCCCAGTAGTCGTCGTTGCGCACGAACGTGATGCTCTCGCCGGGCTTGTAGCTGGAAAACTTGAACGGACCCGTTCCGACGGCGGCCGTTCCGGCGTTGAAATCCTCCGTCGCAGCGCCACACCCGGCACTGTCGGAAATGACCGGGATCGTGGAAATATCGTTCGCCATCAGCGGGTAAGGCGCTTCGGTGATCGCATGCACAGTGTAGTCATCGATCTTCTTGAAGGTCTTGCCCTTCAGATAGGTGCCGTAGCCTGACGGGGAGTTGGGGACGTCGGGTGCGCGCTCCATCGTGCAGATGACATCGTCCGCGTTGAAATCGCTGCCGTCGTGAAACTTCACGCCTTCGCGCAACTTGAATTCCCAGGTCAGATCGTCGATCGGCTTCCAGGAAACGGCAAGTCCGGGCGACAGACGTTGTTTTTCATCCTGGGCGATCAGCCGATCAAACATGTGGACCGACATGGCATTGTTCGGCCCGAGATTATGAAAGTGGGGGTCCATCGACGTCGGCTCCGAGGCCAGGCCGATGGTCAGTTTCTCTGCATGGGCTGCTCCGGTCACGAGCGCCAGAGCGCTTACCGTAGCGGCAGCTAAAATCTTGAATCTTCTCATGATTTCCTAACTCCCTCGGAAAGTGCGGTGTCCTTTTCCGGATGTTATGCCGCACAATGAAAAAGATGTTATCTTGCGAAAAACTCATTGCCAATATTAAAATATATCCATTTTTGCATAGGGTAATTCAACTTTAGGACCTCCAGCATCCGGAACAGCAATTCATGGCAGGACATCGTCACAGACTGCGCGAAATGGAAGCCTTGCGCGCCCTGGTAACGACAGGCACCACACTTGCCGCCGCTCGCAGGCTTGGCGTCTCTCAATCCTCCGTCAGCCGCGCACTCGGCCAGCTGGAACAGCGGGTCGGCCGAAAACTGTTCCTGCGTACCTCCGGGCGGATTGAACCCCTGGCGGCGGCTCTCCGGCTGAATGCACAACTCGATCCTCTCTTTGAGACGCTTGCGCGGATCGAGGGCGCTGAATGGGCAGCCGCAGACGAAGAACCGCTGCGATTGATCGTCCCGCCGACGCTTGCCCACAACTTCGTCATTCAAAGGGTGGCTGCCTTCCTCAAGCAGAACCCGGGCAAGAGCCTGCAACTCGATATTCAGGCCACCGACGTGCTGGTCTCGGGCATTCTCGACCTGCGCTACGATCTTGGTCTTACCAGCGCGATGATCCAGCGCTCCGGTGTGACGCTCGTGCCCTGGCGTCGTTCGCATGTCGTCTGCGCGATGCCGAGCGGGCACCCCCTTGCCAAGAAGGACATCATCAGACCGTCGGATCTTGAGGATGTGGAACTGATCGAGTTCCTGCGCCGCCTGGGCACCCGGGCGATCACCGAGCAGGTTTTTGCGCGCGCCGGCGTGCGCCCGCGCACTGTCGCGGAAACCGCGACCAACATGGCGGCGATCGAACTCGTCCGCGAAGGTCTCGGCGTCACCCTTCTGAACCCGTTTCCGGTTCTGTCGGGCGGCATGCCCAACATCACCGTCAGGCCCTTCGACGCCCCGATCACGTACAACACCAGCTTCGTGCTGCCTTCGGGCCGTCAGCCATCCGAACTCGCGCGGCAATTCATGGAATATGTCAAGGTCACCACGCCTCCGGATGAATATTCGGAGATCGTTTAGTGTACGTATTCATTCATACGGCCGGAGCCTAGCCTTGGCCGGTATCCTTCCACAGCGCATCAGGATCCAGCGGAAAGCTCGGCCGGGGTATGAATTCAAAGGTCCAGCGCTCCAGCACGGGGCTCGTCAGTCCCCCCGTGTCGATTTCGAAGACCTGCTCTGGTGCGAACCACCGGGAAAAACCTGCGCGAAAGTGTCCACGGGACTTCACGACGACACACCGGGCGCTCTCGATTTGAAGACCCAGCATATGGAAGAAAACCGGGTCGGCCGTCTGCGCCCGGTCGGAAATCACAACAACGCGAATGCCGTTGAGCTCAAGCGCCGCACAAGGCCCGAGCTGCATCTGCCGCCCGCTGGTCATGCCGCGTTCGCCGACAACATCGCCGTCATGCAGCGCGAGAACCCTGGCTGGTGCGTCGAACTTCCTGTCCCAGTTTTCCCAGGCAGCGCTACCTTTGTGGCGGTTGAAAACCGCCGTGAATTCGGCCCCCACACCCAGGCGATGAGCTTCTGCCGCAAGGTCCGGATCGAAGAACGATCCGTAGAGGACATCTTGAGCTCCGGACGCATGCAGGGCTGCGAGCAATTCGGTGGTCTTGCCCGACCCTCCTCCCCCCGGATTGTCGCCTGCGTCCGAATAAATGACCGGAGGGCCGGCCGGATCGCGTGCCATCGCAACGGCCTGATCCACAGTGCTCAAGGTGCGGACGAAGCTTTCGCGCTCGGACCAGGCGCGCTGCGCGATCTCGGCAGCCAGCTGTTGCGCTGTCTCCAGATCGCTCCGCGCCGTCACGACCACGCTCACGCCGTTGTCGGGCGTGTCGGAGAAAATGAAATTGCCGAACACGGAGACATTCAAGATGGCTCCCCCAAGCTCGGCCTGACGTCGCTGACCGTAATCGATCAGTTCGCCATAGGGTGCTTCGGCCGTCAGAAGGGAAACAGACGCCGGCACGATCGGCGGCTTTGCGAGCGCGAGCTGCGGGCGCGTGCCGGACGCAAGGCAACGCCTCAGGCAAAACGCGGCCTCTTCGCCGCGCTCGATCATGTCGACGTGGGGGTTTGTCCGGTAACCGACAATCAGGTCACACGCATCGACCATCTTCGGCGAGATGTTGCCGTGGAGATCCAGCGTGCTGACGATCAGGGCCTCTGGGCCAACGGCGGCCCGAACCCGCGCCATCAGATCGCCGTCGGGATCATGCGTGTGCTCGGCCACCATGGCCCCATGATTGCAGATATAGACCGCGTCGAGAGGTCCGGCAGCGGCAAGCTGGTTTTCGATGGTGCCCGCAATCGTCTCAAAGACACTCCGCTCGACAGGCCCTGCCGGGTGGCTCGCCGCCAGGGTACAGGGAACCGGGTGCCACGGACCGGTGGCGTCCATCGCGCGAACGAATGCGGCGAACTCCGTGGCGAGAGACGGCGTTGCGGCGCGGGCTTCGTCGAGAAGCGCTTCTTTCTCAAGCCAGGTCAGGGACCGGAAATCATTCTCATCTGCCGGGCGCGAGAACCTGTTCGATTCCAGTATCATGCCCAACAGCGCAACCTTGGGTTCCCTCACCGAAACTCCTCCGTACCTAGATAGTCCTGCAACAGGAGCACGATCTCATGGCCGAAATCAACATTCCGAACGAATACCAGGTTGAACTGACACCGCCGGACCTGTCGGCTTACCGGACAGGCAATACCGGTATCCCCTATGTCTGGCGTTTCGACAGTGGCGAACCCGGCCCGAATGTCATGCTCAGCGCGATCGTCCACGGCAACGAACCTTGTGGTGCGATCGCACTCGACTGGTTGCTTCAGCGGGACACCCGGCCCGCTATGGGGTCCCTGACGATTGCCTTCATGAATATTGCCGCCTACGAAGCGTTCGATCCGGCTGACCCGAATGCCACGCGGTGGATCGACGAGGATTTCAACCGGGTATGGGACATCGACGTGCTTGAAGGGGACCGTGACAGCGTCGAACTAAGCCGTGCCAGAGAGGTCCGCCCGGCCCTTGAGGGAATGGATTACCTGTTGGACATCCACAGCATGCAGCATCTTGCGCCTCCCCTGATGATGTCGGGGCGGCATGCACGCGCCAAGGCACTGGCGGCATCGGTCGGTGTTCCGGAGCGGGTCGTCGGCGATGCCGGGCATGCAGCAGGACGCCGAATGCGCGACTACGGCGCTTTCGATGATCCAAATGCGCCGAACACCGCCCTGCTCATCGAATGCGGTCAGCACTGGGAAGCCGAGGCCGGGCTTCTTGCCAGAGAATCGGCTGCCCGGTTCCTGGTGGCGACCGGCACGCTTTCCAAGGACATTCTGGCTGAATTTACCGAGACACCAAAACCGCAAGAGGCCTTTACGGTGATCGAAGCCGTTACCATCAGGAACGAGGCATTTGTGTTTGAAAAACCCTTCACGGGCGGTGAAATCATAGCCGAGAAAGGAACTCTTCTTGGCCACGACGGCGAGGAACCCGTGTTGACGAAAGAAGACAATCTCATGCTGATCATGCCTTCGAAGCGTCTCTGGCGCGGACAGACGGCGGTCAGACTTGCGCGGCGCGACCCGTGATTCCATAGTCTCACGGACTTCAGATTCACCTCCCCTTCGATACCTGCCCGCAGGACCATTCCGACACACACGACACCACAAGGGATCAGACGATGTCTACGCGCGAGACCGCGATCAAAGCAGCGGCGACCTATTTCAACGACGGCCGCTTTCTCAGCGATCTGGCCGAGCAGGTCGCGATCCGGACTTCAAGCCGCGAAGAAGAGTACGAGGACGATCTGAAAAACTACCTGGATCACCTGATGCGCGCGCGGTTCGAGTCCATGGGATTCGAGATCGAGATCCATCCCAACAAGATGCTTGAACGCGCGCCGTTTCTGGTGGCAAAGCGCATTGAAGACCCGTCGCTGCCGACCCTTTTCAGCTACGGCCACGGCGACACCGTGCCCGGGGAAGAAGGCCGCTGGCGCGACGGATTTGATCCCTGGTCGCTGGAGACGGTGCAGTTGCCTTCCGGCGAACGCTGGTACGGACGCGGAACCGCGGATAACAAATCCCAGCACGCCATCAACATGGAAGCGATGCGCCATGTCATCGAGACACGCGGACATCTTGGATACAACGTCACCTTCCTGATCGAAATGGCTGAGGAAATGGGATCACCCGGGCTGGCCGAGTTCTGCCGGACAAACCGGGACATGCTGGCGGCCGATCTCCTGATTGCCTCCGACGGCCCCCGGTTTTCAACGGACGGGCCCGACATCAAGCTAGGCACGCGCGGTGCCTTGAATATCCGGTTCCGCCTGGACTATCGCGACGGCGGCCACCATTCCGGCAACTGGGGCGGCCTGCTCGCCAACCCGGCGATCGTGCTCATGCATGCTCTCACCACCCTGGTCAGCCGGACCGGCGAAGTGCGGCATCCCGGCCTGAAACCGGAGCGTATCAAGAATTCGGTGCGCGATGCGCTCGGCAAGATAACGGTCACCTCCGGTCCCGGGGATCCTCAAATCGATCCCTGGTGGGGAGAAGCCGGGCTCACCAGCGCGGAGAAGGTCTTCGGCTGGAATACGTTCGAGGTCCTCTCCTTCATCACCGGCGATCCGGAAAAGCCGCAAAACGCCGTGCCGCCCTTTGCGGAAGCCATCTGCCAGATACGTTTTGTCGTCGATACCGATCCCGATACGTTCATACCGCTGATCCGCAAGCACCTTGCGGATGAAGGTTTCGAAGGCATCACGGTCGAGCCGGCACGAATGTCGATGCTGCGTGCCTCGCGCCTTGACCCGGAACACCCGGCCGTGGACTGGGCGGTGCAGTCGATCGAACGGACGACCGGAAAAACAGTGACCGTGATCCCGAATGCCGGCGGTTCTCTTCCGAACGACATCTTTCTCAACATCATCGGCATGCCGACGCTCTGGGTGCCGCACAGCTATACCGGATGCTCCCAGCATGCCCCGGACGAGCATGTCCTGCCGCCCCTTTTGAAAGAAGGCCTGGAGATGATGACCGGCCTGTTCTGGGATCTTGGCGACGGTTTTCCCTGACCGCGCGGTGACACGAACAGCCTGCGCTCAGGCTTTTTCCTGTGTTCTTTTCAAACGGAGCGGCAAAAGCCTGAGGTCGGCAACAACCTTGAGGAATGCGATCACGGCGACACCGCACAGGACGACCTTGCTCGTGGTTTCCATGGTCCCCTCGATCAGCAGGGCGTGGATCACCGTGCCCGCAACAATCACGAGCGCAAATGCCGTGTGGGCAAGCCGCCATGTGCGCGGCCGCAACCTCAGTTTCCTGCGAAACAGCGCGAGCAACGCGCTCAGGAACACTGCCCACATCGCAAGCACCCCCCAAACGGAGAACGGTGTCGGCGAACGGAACAGCAGGGCGTCGATGACATCCGGCGGGCTGGTGACCCAAAGACCGGCGACATGGACAATCACAACGAGGACCAGAACGGTGCCCGTCCAACGGTGAAGGACGCGGCCGCGCATGGCAGAGAGCCCGGGCAGGTACCCGCCAGCCAGCAGCGGCTGGACCACAAGAAGAACCAGCGCGAGAATTCCGGCAAAACCGGCTGCTATGTAGACCGGCTGACGCCACTGGAGCAGCGGGCTTTGCGCCGCCGCCACAATCGGCACAAGCACAATAGCTGCCAGGGCAACCCAGATCAGGATCGCGCGCAACCGCATCGAAATTCGATATCCCCGGCGATCAGGCAGGCTGAAGCACGAAATGCGCTTCGAGGCTGGTGTCCTTTGCGCTCGGCATGACCGGCCTCAAAAAGACGGTCTCAAATTCGTCGCTGTCATAGGCCAGATGCGCATGCGGCTGTCCGAAAGCCGGAACGATCTGGGGCATTTCGAGACGGAAGACGCCGTTTTCGTCCGTCAGGGTCGCTCCGTGACTGCGCGCGTCGCGCTCATGCCCCTCGGTCGTGTGCGCCCAGATCTGGATGCGCTGACCGGCGAGCGGGACACCGTCACCGGCACGGCGCACGGTTCCGGACATCCAGAAGCCACCGCCACCAATCCGGTCGACAATGGGCGCGCCCGGCCGGTAGTTGTTGGACCCGCCGCGCATCGAGCGCGTCGGTGAGAGGCCCTGGGCGCGGGCGGGCACAATCAGGCCGGACATCCCGGTCACCGCAACAGCGCTCCCTGCGGCGAGCAGCTTCCGGCGGGTGAACAGGTCGTTGGTCATCTGCGGTCTCCTATCGGAAAGGGCGTGTGCCGCCCGGTCTTTCTCGGCGGCTCATTTCTGCCGAGATATAGGGCGATTGTGTCGATTTCCGAGACCGTGCGGCCAGGACCAGCTGCAAACAGGCTCACGGTTTCGTGAATGCGCTGCAAAAGCCCCCGCCACGACCCGGTTTTCCGACCCGGTCCTCGTGCCGGCAACCTGCACAGGCAAAGTTTCACGACGACAGAGACAGGTCCTTGATGACCGATTGAACCGCAAGCATGAGAATCTGCACTTCCGGCGATTGCGGTGCATTGGGCCGCGTCATCAACCCGACCGGCCCCTTCGTGATATCGCTGTCAAAAGGCAGGCGAACGAGCGAGCCGTCTTCGGTTTCTGTCTGGACCACGCCGGACGAGATGATCCAGACGGCATCTGTCTGGCGGGTATAAAGACGCCCGAATGCGCCCGAGACGCTCTCGATGCGGTGGGGAATTTCGCCCACCCCGTTCGCGATCATGAAGCGTTCGACCAGCGGGCGGATCGCAGCGCCTTCAGGCGGATAGATCACTGGCCAATCAACGATGCGCTTCACGTCGGGATTGGCGAGCAGCGGGTGACCCTTGCGCACGACCAGATCGACCCGCTCAGAGTAAAGCTGCGTGAAGGATACGCCTTCCATGGAGTCGGGGCGGCCCAGACGCCCGATCACGAGGTCCAGCTCACCGAGTTTCAGCCTCTCGATGAGAAAACCGTGGGGACCGTCCATGATCTTGACCAGAACGTTCGGTGCCAGGTCGGAGAATTCTCGGATAAGCGGCGGTATGAAACTCGCGGCAACGCTCGGCAACGCGCCCACCTTCAAGGTGGCACGCGCGTGTTCACCCTCCTTTTCCACGCCGTCCAGTCCCTGCTGCAGGCTCGCGAGCGAGATCTGGGCGAAATGCAGAAACACCTTGCCCTGCTTCGTAAGGGCAATACCCGCCCTGTTCCGCGTCATCAGGGATGCGCCGATGATTTCCTCAAGTTCCTTCAACGTCTTGGAAATCGCCGGTTGCGTGAGCGACAGCTTGTCGGCGGCCAGCTTCAGGCTGCGCTCATGTGCGATCTCCACAAAACACTGGATGTGACGGAACTTGATACGCCGGTCGATCATTTAGTTTCCAATTCCAGAAACAAAAAGGCTTGTTATCTCATTTTACTTCTCAATTTCGGACATTCAATATGGAGGCAACAGAGGAGGAATGCATGCGAACTCAGGTTGTCATTGTAGGCGGCGGACCCTCGGGTCTGCTGCTCGGACAGCTGCTCCACAAACACGGCATCGAGACGGTCATTCTCGAACGTAAGACGCGGGATTATGTCCTCGCGCGCATTCGGGCAGGCATCCTGGAAACCGGCCTTGTCAACATGATGCGCGAAGCCGGCGTGGCGGAGCGCATGGACCGCGAGTGTTTCGTGCACCACGGAACCTGCATTTCCTACGAAAACGAGATGTTCGACATCAACTTTCAGGAACTGATCGGACAGAACGTCATCGTGTATGGCCAGACGGAAGTCACGCACGACCTCTACGATGCGCGAGCCGCCGTCGGTGCGAAGACGATGTTCGAAGTTGAAAACGTCGAGATCCACGACGCGGACCGGGATGCGCCCTGCGTCACGTTTCATGCGGAAGGCAGCACTCAGCGGCTCGATTGCGACTTCGTCGCCGGTTGCGACGGCTTTCACGGGATCAGCCGCAAGACGATCCCGGAAACGGTGCGCAGGGAATATGAAAAGGTCTTCCCGTTCGGCTGGCTCGGCATCCTGTCCGAAACACCGCCGGTCCACGAGGAGCTGATTTACGCCAATTCGACCCGCGGATTTGCCCTGTGCTCGATGCGAAACGAGAACCTGTCGCGCTACTACGTGCAGTGCGACCTGTCCGACAAAGTCGGGAACTGGAGTGATGACGCCTTCTGGGACGAGTTGAAACGGCGTCTGCCGGACGCAATCGCTGAAAAGCTGGTCACCGGACCTTCCATTGAAAAATCGATCGCACCGTTGCGTTCCTTTGTTACCGAACCGATGCGCTGGGGCCGTCTGTTCCTGTGCGGCGATGCCGCCCATATCGTGCCGCCGACGGGTGCGAAGGGATTGAATACGGCAGCGTCGGACGTGCACTACCTTTACGAAGCCCTGGTTCAGCACTACCGGGACAATGACAGCGAAGGCATCGAGCGCTACTCGGAAAGAGCTCTCGCGCGGGTCTGGAAGGCGGAGCGCTTCAGTTGGTCAACGACCAATCTGCTACATCGCTTCCCGGATCAGACACCGTTTGACCTCAAGATGCAGAGGGCGGAAATCGAGTCTCTTCACTACAATGAAACCGCGCAGAGGTGGTTTGCGCAGAACTATGTGGGACTGCCCTACTGATGAGGATCGCACGGCTCAAATCTGTAGACCTGCACTGGCGGGAGGATGGTGATCCGGATGGAATTCCGGTCGTTTTTGCCAACTCGCTCGGCACGGATCTCCGCCTCTGGGACAAAGTGATCGCCCTGTTGCCCTCGTCTGGCGTTCGCCTGATCCGTTTCGACAAAAGAGGTCACGGTCTGTCCTCCTGCCCGAAACCGCCCTATTCGATGGAAGCACTTTGTGAAGATACTGAAGAGTTTCTGCAGGAGATCGGCGTAACCGGTTGTATTTTCGTCGGTCTTTCCATAGGCGGCTGTATCGGGCAACTCCTCGCCAGCCGCCGCCCCGGGCTGGTTAAGGGCCTCGTTCTTTCCAACAGCGCGGCCAAGATGGGAACCGCACAGATGTGGGAAGAGCGGATCGAGCGCATCCGGGCTGGCGGAATTGACTCGATGGCGGACGCAATTCTCGAACGCTGGTTCGGAGAAACGTTCCGCACCTCGGACGAAGCTGTCCTGTGGCGAAACATGCTGACCCGGACGCCCGCGGACGGTTACATCGGCTGCAGCGCCGCATTGGCGGCGAGCGACCTTACGGCCTCCACATCCGGCCTCGCTCTCCCGGTTCTCGGTATCGGCGGCGAACATGACCTCGCCAGCCCGTCCGGTGTCGTGAAGGCCACGACGGAACTCGTGCCGGGCAGCCGGTTCGTCGAGATTGCCACGGCAGGTCACCTGCCCTGCGTGGAGTGTCCCGAGATCTATGCGGGCCATCTCATGACTTTCCTGAAGGAGGATCTCCATGTCGGAACGGTATGAACGCGGCATGGACGTGCGCCGCGCTGTCCTCGGCGATGACCATGTCGACAAGGCGGAAAGCTGCAAGACGGATCTGGACCAGCCTTTCCAGACGCTGATTACCGAGGGGGCCTGGGGAACAGTGTGGTCGTCCGAAGGCATCAGCGCGCGTGAACGCTCCATGCTCACGCTTGCGCTGCTGGCCGCACTCGGTAACTTCGAGGAAATCCCGATGCACATCCGGGCGACGCAGCGCACGGGAGCAAGCAAGCAGGATGTTCTGGAGGCCTTTCAGCACGTGGCCATCTACGCCGGCGTGCCACGCGCCAACCAGGCCCTGAAACTTGCCAAACAGACATATGCCGAGATGGAAGCCGAATAAGGCTTTGGCGGCACCTTAGGAGAGGAACCGATGCTCAAACCGGGTGAATATCATCAGCGCGACCGCGACCGTCAGCCGCCTGCGCTGACGCCGGACTACAAGACGTCCGTTTCGCGTTCACCGCAATATGCCCTGATCAGCCTGGAGAACACGGTCTCGGAGATTACCGGCCCGGTATTCGGCCAGACCGACATCGACCCGCTCGATAAGGACCTTTTGCACAACTATGCCAAGCCCGGCGAAAGCGCGATCGGGGAACGCATCATCCTGCACGGCCGCGTGCTCGACGAGAATGCCAGACCGGTTCCCAATACGCTTATCGAAATCTGGCAGGCCAATGCCGGTGGTCGCTACCGGCACAGGAAGGACACTTACCTGGCTCCGATCGACCCGAATTTCGGCGGCTGTGGCCGGACACTGACCGACGAAGAGGGCTACTACCACTTCCGGACGGTGAAACCGGGGGCTTATCCCTGGCGGAACCGGGTGAACAATTGGAGGCCGGCGCATGTACACGTGTCGATTTTCGGCTCCGCTTTCTGTCAGCGGCTCATCACCCAGTGCTACTTCGAGGGCGATCCGCTAATACCGATCTGTCCGATCGTCAACACCATTCCCGACCCTGACGCGATCGCGCAGCTGACGGCGAAACTGGATCTCAACGCCACCATCCCGCTGGACACGATCGCCTACAGGTTCGACATCGTTCTGCGCGGACGCCGCTCGACCCTGTTCGAGAACCGGCTGGAAGGGAACTGAAACATGCCGCAGGAACTTTCCTATCTGAAGGAATCGGCCTCGCAAACGGCGGGGCCATACGTTCATATCGGCCTGGCCCCGGGCGCGGCCGGGTTCGATATCTATGAGCACGAACTCGGTTGGGACATTGCCGGGCCGAATGCCAAAGGCGAACGCATCCGCATCGAGGGTGCCGTGACCGACGGCATGGGATCACCGATCAAGGATGTGCTGCTGGAAGTCTGGCAGGCAAATGCGGACGGAAACTTCGCACATCCGGAAGGCGGCGGGCCGGTTGAAGACGGGTTCCGTGGCTGGGGGCGTGTCATTACCGATTTCGAGACCGGCGAATGGGGCTTCGACACAATCAAACCGGGCCCCTGCCCCGGCCGCAACGGAGGCGTCCAGGCGCCGCACCTGAGCCTTTGGCTGGTGTCCCGCGGCATCAATATCGGCCTGAACACGCGCATGTATTTCGACGACGAGACAGACGCAAACGCCAAGGACCCGGTGCTGAACCTCATCGAATGGGAACGCCGCCGGGCCACGCTGATTGCGAAAAGACGTGAACGGGACGGCAAAATCGTTTACCGGTTTGACATCAAACTCCAGGGAGAGGGCGAGACGGTCTTCTTCGACATCTGAGTTAAGAACAATGACAAAGCCCTGCATCATCTGTGTTGCCATCACCGGATCGGTGGCGAGAAAAGAAAACAATCCCGCCGTGCCGATCACGGTCGCCGAGCAGCTTGAAAGCACGCACGAGGCCTTCGAGGCCGGTGCCGCCATCGTTCACGCGCATGTGCGCAACGACGATCAGTCGCCGACCTCGGACCCGGAAAAGTTCGCCCGGCTGAAAGAAGGCCTGGAAAAGCACTGCCCCGGCATGATCATCCAGTTTTCGACCGGAGGCCGCTCAGGTGCGGGAGAAGCCCGTGGCGGCATGCTGCCTCTCAAACCGGACATGGCTTCGCTGTCGGTGGGGTCCAACAATTTTCCGACGCGCGTCTACGAGAACCCGCCGGATCTGGTTGACTGGCTAGCGAGCGAGATGCGGACCAACACGGTCAAACCCGAGATCGAGGCCTTCGACCTCAGCCATATCCACCAGGCGGCGGCCATGAACAAGGACGGCAGGATCCCCGGGCGGCTTTACGTGCAATTCGTGATGGGCGTGAAGAATGCCATGCCGGTCGACCGAGATGTCTTCGACTACTACATCAAGACTGTGGAACGTCTGGTTCCGGATGCGGACTGGTGCGCAGCGGGTATCGGGCGGAACCAGCTGACCGTCAATGAATGGAGCATTGCTGCCGGTGGACACACCCGGACCGGGCTTGAGGACAATGTCCGTTTCGACCGGGAAACACTCGCGCCGTCGAACGCCGCGCTGGTAAAACGGACAGCGGATCTTTGCGAAAAATACGAGCGCCCGGTCGCGACCTGGCAGCAGGCCCGCGAAATCCTGGACCTGCCGCCAAAGGCCGCGGCTTGACCTCGGGGTACGGACCCCGGTAGTTGAGAGCCATGCCCCTTTCCCTGTTTACCAGCCAAATCCATTCCGGGCTCTTTTCCGACGAGGACCTTGCACTCCTGTTTGGCGATGACGGCGACATCGCCCAGATGATCCGTTTCGAACAGGCTCTTGCCGTGGTTCAGGGGCGGCTTGGCCTCATTCCCTCTGACGCGGCCAAGGTGATCGACGACCGCCTTCGCAATGCCTCTCTTGATCCGGCCAGCTTGCGTGCTGGCACCATGGCTGCAGGCGTTCCAGTGCCCGCTCTCGTCACCGAATTGCGCGGGATCGCGGGCGAAGAAGCCGGGACCTGGCTGCACTGGGGCGCAACCAGTCAGGACGTCATGGACACGGCGCAGATGCTCCAGTTCAAGGCCGCACTCGATACATTGCAAGACCGGCTCGACCACCTTATCGACACCCTCGAAACCCAGAGCGACACCCACGCGGATCTGCTTCTGGCGGGGCGCACCCGCAGCCAGGTGTCAACGCCCGTGACATTGGGATACCGGATCGCGCAGTGGGCGCATCCGCTGATCGATGCCCGCAACGAAATGGCCGCACTCCGCCAGAATGCCCTCAAGGTCCAGTTCGGCGGCGCATCAGGCGTCAACAGCGCGATCGCGCCCGACGGAACCCGCGTCGCAGAGGCCCTGGCCTCGGAACTCGGGCTTTCGGATGCCCCCTCCTGGCACACAAACAGAACACCGATCCTGCTTCTGTCCGGCTGGCTGCAACGCATTTGCGCCGCGCTCTCCAAGCTGGCGAGCGACCTGATCATGATGGGCCGCTCGGATACCGGCGAACTTGCCAGCGGAACCGGTGGCGGGTCATCGACAATGCCGCAGAAATCGAACCCGGTTCAGGCAGAAACCATACAGGTGCTCACGCAAATCGCACATCATGCGCACAGCGCTCTTAGCGCCGCTGCCGATCCTCTGGAGGAGCGTGACGGCACGAAATGGCCTCTTGAATGGATGATGCTGCCACAGATGTTTCTGGCGACGGGCTCAGCGCTCAATCATGCGCAAGCACTCTGTGAAAGCCTGAGGCCAGACGAGGCGCAGTTGCGTGCGACACTCGCCGCCAACCCCGAAATCATGGCCGAGACGGCGAGCTTTGCGCTCGCCAAGGCAGGCGTTTCGCGGAACGAGGCGAAGAACCTGGTCGCACAGGCGGCAGCCGCCGATGGCCCCTTCCCTGCCGAACTGGCCAGGCTGTGTTCCGTCCAGATCGACTGGAGCGCGGTGCTTGATCCGGCCGCTGCCATTGCACCCTGCAGGGAAATGTCTCGCAGGATCTTTGCGAAACGTTCAGACGGCTAACGCGGTTATCTCAGGACCTGCGGCAGCCACAGGGTGATCGCAGGAAAACTGACCAGCAGGATAACCCGGACAACTTCTGCTCCGAAGAACGGCACGACGCCCTTGAAGGTCTCGATCATCGGCGTATCCCTCGCGAGCGAGGAAATCACGAAAACATTCATGCCGACCGGCGGCGTGATCAGGCCAAGTTCCACCACGATAAGGGCAAGGATACCGAACCAGATCTTCAGATCCTCTGTGCTCATGCCGAAGCCGGCACCGTCCGCTCCCTGATAGATGCCTCCGTTGATCTCGACCAGGACCGGCCAGAAGAACGGGATCACCAGAAGGATCATCGAGAGGCTGTCCATCAGGCAGCCGAGAACGATCAGGGCAACGAGCAGAATGATCAGGACCGTCATCGGTTCCAGCCCGGAACCGGCGATCCAGGCCGCCGTTTCCTGTGGAAGTCCAACGCGGGACATGAAGATCTTCAAGAGTTCCGCGCCGAGGATGATCAGGTAGATCATGCCCGAGGTTCCGGCCGTTTCCTTGAGTGCTGCAACAAAGTCCGGCCGGGACAGCTTTCGCTGCACGAGACCGAAGAAAAGAACGAGAAACACGCCGACCGCCGCCGCCGGAGTCGGATTGAAGAAACCGAAATAGATGCCGCCGATCACCAGCCCGAAAATCACCAGAACCGGGATCATGCCCACGGTTGCCTCGACAAACTCGGTGCTGCTGGCAACACCGCCCTTCGGGCCCGACGCCGGTTTGATGGCGACATAGACCGCGATTGTGAGCAAGAACAGAACAACGGCCAGAATGCCCGGCAGGAAGGCCGCCATGAACATGGTGACGATATTCGCCTCGACGATCACCGCGTAGATGATCAGAACCACGGACGGAGGAATGAGAATGCCGAGAACACCGCCGGCCGCCAGCGTTCCTGTCGCGAGCGCGCCGGAATAGTTGTAGCGGCGGAGTTCAGGCAGCGCGACCTTGCCCATGGTGGAGGCAGTTGCGAGCGAAGACCCGCAGACGGCCCCGAAACCGGCACATCCGGCAATCGC
Source organism: Roseibium sp. MMSF_3412 (assembly GCF_030733265.1). Classification (GTDB taxonomy): domain Bacteria; phylum Pseudomonadota; class Alphaproteobacteria; order Rhizobiales; family Stappiaceae; genus Roseibium. The sequence goes on from NZ_JASHJI010000006.1 coordinate 205,462, forward strand.
GGCCATCGCCGTGCCGCCGCGCATCCAGCCGAGCCAGGCATTCGCTCCCCTGAAAAGAGCCTGGCTCAGACCGATCTTCGAGGCGATCGCTCCCATCAGGACGAACATCGGCACAACCGACAGGTCGTAAATGGAGAACTGACCGTAGGCCAGGGTCTTGAGCTGACTGAGGACAAGAGCCGGACCGTTCAGCATCATTGTGCCGACGCCGCCAACCAGGATCATCGCGTAGGCGATCGGAATCCGGATCGCAATCAGGAAGACGAGTACGGCCAGCGCACCGAGGCCGAGGACAAGTGCGTCCGTCATGCTGTGATTATCCTTTCGCCAGAGCGCTGGCGTCGCGCAGCAACGTCACGATGGCCGCCACGGCCAACAACGTGAGGGAGACGAGGATTGGAATGAAAGCGATCCAGTGCGGGATCTGCAAAATGGTCGTCGTGTAGTCGTATTCCTTCTGGTCGAGCATGCCGAAATACATGCGCCAGATCAGCAGGCTTGCAAAGCCGAGCGCGACAAGTGATCCGAGCAGAGTGAAGAACGCGATTGTTCTTTTCGATGCCCCCGAGGTGAAGATATCCGCGGACACGTTTGCCCCGACGAGCTGGCAATAGGGCAAGAAAGCGAAGACCGCAACCGCCACCCCCATCTCGGTGAGTTCAAAGTCTCCGGGAAACGGCTTGCCGAAAACCGATCCGATAATCGAGACCATGTTCACGCCAACCACGGCCAGGAGCAGCAAACCACCCAGTAAGGCCCATGCCGTGATCAACCGGCTGGCAGCCCCGACAAGTCCGGAGCTGCCCTGTTGTGTGTCATCCGTCATCAGTTGGACGCGTTGTTGGCGACAGCCGCCCTGGCCTTTTCAACCAGCGCAGAACCATCGATTCCCTTCTCGCCGACTTCCGCCACCCAGCGGTCCACGACCGGCGCCAGAACCTCGTTGAAGGCAGCGGTTTCTTCCGGCGACAGGGTAATGTGCGTGTTGCCGGCCTTGGTTGCGAGCCCGATGCCGAAATCGTCAGCTCCGGCCCAGATGTCGCCGACTTCCTTGGCCCAGACCTCGTCGGAGGCATCGCGGAAGGCCTGTTTCACATCATCGGGCAGCGCGTCCCAGCGGGCCTTGTTCATGGATACCTGGAACACCGTCGTGCCGAAGCGCTCCTTGTCCGCACCCTCGATCTGATATTCCGTCTGCTCCTGAATCTTGAGCGGCGGAATGATCTCCCACGGGATCATCGCCCCGTCGATGACGCCTTTCTGAAGGGCTGTAGGCAATTCGGGCACCGGCATGGCGACCGGCGACGCGCCCAGCGCCTCGATCACCCAGGCCCCGGTGCGGGTCGGAATGCGGATTTTCTTGCCTTCCAGGTCCGACGGTTTGCGGACCTCGCTGTCGGTCATGTGAATGCCCTGGCCGGCATGGACATGCAGGAACATGACCTCAACACCCTTGTAGTCGTCCTTCAGATCACTTTCGAAGAGTTCCTTCAAGGCAAGGTTCGTCGCGGCCGTGTCGTTCTTGTGAACGCCAGGCAATTCGAACACTTCCGAGCGCGGAAACAAACCGGGCGTATAGCCGTTCACCGTCCAGACAAGATCAACGACCCCGTCACGGACCTGGTTGATCAGTTCAGGCGGACGTCCGCCAAGCGTCATGGCCGGGTAGATCTCGATCGAGACCTTGCCGCCGGAGTTCTCCTCCACACGCTTCGCCCATGGCACCAGCATCTGCGCGTGTGCGGGTGCCTTTTCGCCGATGAAGTGATGCAGCTTGAATTCGTGGTCCGCTGCCGCACCGGGCGTCGCGCCAAGTGCCAGCAGAGCGGCCCCCAGAACCAGGTTCTTCAGATGTCTCATGTTTCCTCCTCCATGCGGGACCCGCTTAAGGATCCGAAATCTCATTCCAGCGTGTTTCGTGCGGCAGACCCTCGCTTGACTCTGCCCCATCGTGCAACCGGACATCTTGTCCTTTTGTTCCGGTCCGCGCTTCCCATTCGCGGGTGTCACGTTTCCATTTGTGTGACGTATCAACCAGACGGGAAGCATCACGGTCGCCCCCGACCGCGTTCGCATTTCAGAGCATTCTCACTAATTGATTTCGGAATGTAAATTAAGATCTAAGCCCATATAGTTTCCGTTTTTGGAAACAAATGAGGGCAGTGAACTGATGACGCCTTGACTTGTTCAAACGATCGTTTGAGACGGCCACCGGCCTCTCCGATGACCATCTCAAAGATCGATCTTTCGGGACAAGACACCAGTCAGGACATGCGCCAGTGTCAGCTTGCGTTCGCGCCCCGGTCGACGACATCGTTTTCCAGCCACTTGTCGAAAATTTCGAGTGCTGTTTCGTTGAATGCGTCATCGTTGATGTGTGCATCGATCTCGACAACCCGAACCCGCTCCGGCAAGACGGTACGCGCTTCCTCGATGAAGGCTCCCAGCCCCTCAGGATCGTGGGCTTCCTGGCCGGGACGGTCCCATTCCTCGATACCGCCAAGTGGCAGAATAAACTGCGTTTCTCCGCTGGCATTGCCGAGCCGCTCAGCCAATTCATGAACCCAGCGGCGGCGCTCATCGGCATTGAAGACAGAACTCTTGATCAGCCGGTTGTGTTCGTGAAAAGGCCGATCCGAATAGTCCGGCGGGATCTCCTGCCAGCCGGCAAAGTCGACAAGATCGAGCGCGCCGGGCGCAACGATCTGGGGCGTGCCGCTCCGCCCCGCATTTGTCAGCCGGTCCGAGCCGCTGCTGACAAGCGACCCGGCCAGGAGATTGCCGAATTCCTGCAGGCAAAAATCCATCACGCAGCAGAAAGCACCTTCCTTCGCAAGCTTTTCGAACGCCATGCCACCCATGCCGGTTGAGTGAAACACCGCGACCTCAAAGCCTCTCTGCTCGAGCGCAGGTTTCAGCGTCTTCATGTATTTCAAACAGCTTGAGCCGAGTGAGGTCATGCCGACAAGCGGCCTGGAATTGTCCGGTGGCTGCGCTGCCTTCGCGGCTCCAAGAACAGCCCCTGCTGCCTGGGCGAGCGACGACTTGCAGATCGAGTTCAGACCGTAAAGCCCACCGGCCCAGAGGATCATCTGAATGTCGGGCGCGAGCCGATCCGGCGGGATCAGCGGCGAAAAGCTGACGGTTGAGACAATGAACTTTGGCACGCCCAGCGGCAGTGCCTGCGCGCAATCCAGGGCAAGGTCGGTTCCCATTGTTCCGCCGAGTGCGATCATGCCGTCGATCCGGCCCTCCCGCCAGGCCTGCGCAACAAGATCGGCAGCACCCTGAGACATGACGCGGAACGCCTTGTTCTCGTCACCCTGCGCAATCACCTGTTCGATCGTCATGCCACCGGCACGCGCGACGTCGTGCTTGGAAATATCCGTCGGTTTTTCAGGATCTCCCAGAACACTCACATCCATCGTGAGAACCCTGCCGCCCTGCTCCTCGATACAGGATTGAATGAACTCAAGCTCCGCATTCTTGGTATCGTAGGTGCCGATCGACAGGATGGTTTTGGTCATGCTGACACCTCCATTTGGGGACATGATGTGTGGGGAAGAAGATGCAGGCCGCTGCTGCGGTAAGCTTCCAGCCATGGTCTCAACATCCCTCACAGCTGGATCCAGGCCGTCTTGAGGTCGTGATACTTGTCGAGCGCGTGCAGCGACTTGTCGTGACCATTGCCGGATTGCTTGACGCCACCGAGCGGCACGGTCAGGTCCGCGCCGCCATAGGTGTTGACATGGACGACGCCGGCGCGAATGGCCGAGATCATGCGGTGGGCGCGGCCAAGGTTCTGCGTCCATAAGCCGGCAGCCAGACCGAACTCTGTCCCGTTGGCGAGCCGGATGGCGTCCTCTTCATCCCTGAAAGGTGTGACTGCGAGAACCGGGCCGAAGACTTCTTTCGTGGCAAGCGTATCTGTCGGCCTGACGCTGGTCATCACGGTCGGCTGCATGTAATAGCCGCCGGTTTCCTGCAGGATCCTGGCCCCGCCCGTGCGCCGGTCAGCGCCCTCTTCTTCCGCCGTTGCGACAAACCGAAGATCCGCTTCCAGCTGCGGCAGGCTGTGTACGGCCCCAATCTGTGACGACAGATCGAGCGGATCGCCGACACGGAAAGCCTCGGCATGTTTGCAAATCTCGCTCACAAAGTCGTCGTGAATGTCTTCCTGCACAAGCAGCCTGGAACCGGCGACACACACCTGACCTGAATTGCGGAAGATCCCGGCGGCGGACACTTTTGCCGCCTCTGCAAGGTCCGGCGCGTCATTGAAGACGATGTTCGGGGATTTTCCTCCCAGTTCCAGATAGCAACGTTTCAGGTTGGACTGTGCCGAGTAGGTCAAAAGGCGGCGTCCCGTTGCCCCGGACCCGGTAAACGCCAGCACATCGACCTCCATCGACAGTGCGAGTGCTTCGCCTGCCGCAACACCAGTGCCGGTTACCACATTAAAGATACCCTCAGGAACACCCGCTTCGAGCGCCAGTTCCGCAATCCTGAGCAACGAGAGCGACGCGGTTTCGGCCGGTTTCAGCACCACTGCGTTTCCGGCTGCAAGCGCCGGGGCGATTTTCCAGGCCCCGATCATCAGCGGGAAATTCCAGGGAACGATGGCCCCGACCACGCCCACCGGCGCGCGATGCACAAGTCCGAGAACGTTACTCCCAGTCGGCGCAATCTCGCCATAGACCTTGTCGACGAGTTCGGCGTAGTAGCGGAACGTTGCGGCCGCGGACAGCGCCTCGGCCTTGTAGGCCATGTTGATCTCCGTGCCGTTGTCCCGGACACCGAGCACGGTCAGTGCGAGCGCGTCCCTCTCGATCAGACCGGCAAGCTTATGAAGGACTTTCTTGCGGTGCACCGGCGCCGTCTTCGACCAGCGCCCGTCCTCGAAAGCGGCCCGGGCGGAGCTGATGGCGCGCTCCATGTCGGCAGCCGAACCTGCGGCAATGCTACATAGGCGCCTGCCGTCAATCGGCGAAACGACATCCAGCGTCTCACCGGTCTGAGCGGCTTCCGTGCGGCCGTCAATCACGTGACCCTGATCGGGGATAGCCGCACTCCGCAGGGTGTCGATGGCGCTCTGATCCAGCATTGAACCTATCCTTGCTGCGTGGATGCTTCTGAATTCTTTGACGTTTCCTGTTCGCGCCGCGACTTGTGTTCCCTGATCACTGTCCTGACGTGCAGGATCAGGATGAGCAGGATCACCGCAAACAGGATGGCGGCGATCGGCCGGTCGACGAAATCGAGCGGAGACTTAACGCGTGCCATGGCGCTGCGCAGTTTCACCTCCATGATGCTGCCGAGCACCATGCCGAGGATGATCGGCACGATCGGCAGATTGAGCCGTTTCAGGATGAGGCCGAAGATGCCGAAGGCAGAGGCTACCGCGCAGTCGGTGATGGAGTTGCGAAGCGAATACACACCGACAAAGGACAGCGTCAGGATCATCACGCCCAGGAAACGGGTCGGGATCTGGATGATCTTCAGGAGCAGGTTCGTCGATGACAGCAGGAATGCCAGCACGATCACGTTGAGGAGGATCAGGGCGATGTAGATCGCGATCACGAAGTCGAGTTGTCCCTGAAACAGCTGGGGTCCCGGAATGACATTGTGGACGTAGAAGACCGACAGCATCATCGCGGTCAGGGCTTCGCCCGGAATACCAAGCGCCAGCAGCGGAATCATGGCCGCGCCCGGCACGGCATTGTTGGCAGCCTCGGAGGCAACCAGCCCTTCGGGCGACCCGTTGCCGAAATCATCCGGTTTCTTCGATGTCTTCTGCGCGTAGGTATAGGACAGGAACTGTGCCGTGAATTCGCCGACGCCGGGGATCATGCCCATGAGCACCCCAAGACTGGACGAGACGGACGCGATCCGCTTGAAACGGAGCAGTTCGCTGAGCCCGGAAAAGAGGTTGCCATCGACATGGGCCTTGCCGGGCTTGTGATCCTTGTCGACCAGGAGCAGCAGCGCCTGGGAAATCGCAAACAGACCAAGCACGACGACGATCAGGTTGATGCCGGAGGTCAGCCAGGTCATGTCGAAGGTGAAGCGCTTGGTGTATTTCACCGGCTCCAGCCCGATGGTGCTCAGGAAAATGCCGAAGGAGGCGAGCATCCCGGCGGCAAAGACCTGACCGCGATGGGCCAGCACCACAAGGATGATCCCGAGAAGGGCTGCCAGGAAAATCTCGCGGCTGCCGAAATGCGGCGCGATCATCGCCAGAAGCGGCGACAGCAGGATCAGGCAGACAACCGAAAAGATTCCGCCGAAGAAGGAAGCGGAATAGGCGAGCGAGAGCGCGCGGTGCCCTTCCCCGCGCTTGGTCATCGGGTAACCGTCATAGGTCGTCAACGCATTGACGGCGGTGCCGGGCGTGTTGATCAGGATCGCCGGAATGGCCCCGCCATACATGGACGATCCGTAGACGCCGAGCATCAGCGTCAGTCCGACGATCGGCTCAAAGGCGAAAGTCGCCGGCAGAAGAATGGCGATGGCAACCGCCGCACCGACGCCGGGAAGCGCACCGATGATGACCCCTCCGATCGAACCCAGAAGCAGGGCGACCAGAACCTGCCACTGAGACAGGATGGCGAGGCTTGAAAGGAACGTTTCCATCGTCACCTCACAGGTAGGTCAGCGCGAAGGCTTTGAGTGGATCGGGAAAAGCCTCGTAGAGCTGTCCGGCGGGAATCTTGACCTGCAGAAACGCCCGGAAAATCACGGCGACGCAGATGGCAAACACGCTTGACGCCAGCAGAAAGCGGGGCGTTGCCAGTCCGACCCGCACGGTCAGAAAGCAGGTGAACAGGACCGTCGACGGCAGATAGCCGAGCAAGGGCACGATCGCGACATACAGAAGAAAATAGAGAACGAACTCCAGCGACCGCAGCCAGAAGACGACCTCCATCCATCGCCCCAGGATGCGCGGCGAACACAACGAGCCGACAAAGTGGAGCAGCGCAAAGAAGGTCATGAAAATCAGTGATACGGCCGGCCAGAAACGCGGCTGCGCGAACCACTTCGTGCGCTTGACCCAGGACGTCTCGCCATAGACCTGCGACAGCAGAAAGATGGAAAACGCCAGAAACAGGAGTGCAAAGACAATGTCCCCGGGACGCCTGTGCCGCCGGAACAGTTCCTGAAGTGTCTTGATATGCGCCATCGACCCCAACCCTTGCCTTGCAATTGCCGGGCGGCGGCAACATGCGCCGCCCGGACGGAGGAGTGGCTTATTCGCCGAGCAGTTCGGCGATCTTGCCGTTGACCTCTTTGTCGGAGGCAATCTGGGCGTTGGACGCGTCCGCGTCCTGCCAGTAGATCAGCACGCCGGTCTCACCGATCAGCTTCTGGGCTTCCGGCTTCTCAAGCGCTGCCTTGGCCGCAGTTTCGATTTTTGCACGTGCGTCGGCCGGTACGTCCTTGTGCACGAACAGACCGTTCCAGAGCGCGACATCAAGATCCGGGTTGAGTTCGGAGACCCTTGGCACATCCGGAATGATCGAGATCCTTTCCGTGCCGATGCTTGCCAGGATCTTCAGATCATCCTTGCACGGCAGGACCTGCTGCAAGGTGGTGTTGATCACGTCGACATCGCCGGAAGCCAGCGTGTTGCAGTTCAGCTCATCGAAGGCCGCGTCGCTGCCGAAGTCAAAGTCCGAGGAAGCGGCAAGCGCCAGGGTAATGCGCGAAGGCGGCAGGACCGAACCGAAATGACCCAGAGCGACATCGTTTTCCTTGGCGTAGGCGACCAGCTCTTCCCAGGTGGAATAAGGCGCGTCGCTGCCTGCAGCAATGACGAAGGGGTAGGTCATGAAAATGCCGACCGGCTCAAACGGGTTGGGCGTCAGTTCCGGAATTCCGATCAGCTCACCGGCAATCGGAACGGCAGGAACAAAGGAGCCGATGGTGTAGCCATCTGCCGGTGCCGTCGCGACCTCGACTGCGCCCGGGAACGGGCCACCGCCGCCGCCCGGCTTGTTCACGACCGCTGCCGGAACGCCGTACATTTCCTGAAACTCGTCTGCGATCAGCCGGGTCAGGACGTCCTCCAGATCACCTGGAGGCCACGGAACAATGAAAGAAACGGGCTTTTCCGGATAGTCGGCCAAAGCAACGGTGACGCTCATCAGGCTTGCCGCAGTCAGGGCAATTGCATGCTTTCTCATTTGCTGGTCCCTCATCTGGTTTTTTCCGCCGGTCTTGCCGACCGGTCTCGATGATTTTTTATTTGCTTTGTTAAAAGTTGTCATATTAAATAAATATATGTCAACCTCTAATCACACGGCAACAGGGATATTCTCGCTCCGACCATTGGTTCAAATAATGAACCTCTGGTCGCAAAATAATTATTGTTTCATTTGTAACTATCTGTCAAGATAAATGCATCACCTCACCGTCGGCGACGCTGAAATGCTTGCCAAACAGGACAGGAAGCAGGCCGGAAAACCGATGGGCACCATCACCAAAGCACTCAACCTTCTGAACCACTTCTGCCCGGGCCGGGCGGAGATCGGGCTGACCGAGTTCAGGACCCTGAGCGGACAGGACAAGGCAACCGTCCACCGGCATCTGATCGAGCTGGCGGCCAACGGTTTCCTGGAGCAGAACCCGGTCACGCGCGGCTACAGGCTGGGCCCGGCAATCCTCCGGCTGGCTGCCGTGCGCGAACGGCTTTTCCCCGCACGGACCATCGTCGCTCCCATCGTGGAAAGACTGGCATCGGAGCTCGGTGAACTGGTGCATGTCTCACTGAGAGAAGGGCTGCATCTCTCACCGCTCATCCACCACGATGCCCTGATCCACGGCACAAGGGTTTATTTCGACGAGGCAGAGCTGCTCCCGCTTCACGCAACCGCGTCCGGTCATGCCATGCTGGCCTTCGGCCCGGAGCACCTGCTGCCCGACGTGCTGAAAGATGATCTGCCGGCAAACACCGCTTACACGATCACAGACCCTGCGCGGCTCAGCGAGATTGTTGATGACGTGCGCGGTCGCGGCATCGCGTTTGTCGACCAGGGCTTTGAGACGGACGTGTCCTCCTTCGCGGCACCGCTGTTTGGAGATCAGCAGGAGGCAATTGGAACGATCGCGGTCGCGGTGCCGACCCTCCGGATGACGGACGACATGAAACGCAGGATAAGGGACGCATTGCCCGAAACCGCAGCGGAGGTGACCGACAAGCTCGGCGGATTGGTTCCGGCGCACTTGAAGAGGATCTGGACCGATGCTGCCTGAAGCCGAAGCCCTCGTTCTCGATTTCGGCGGCGTTGTGACGCGGACGCTGTTCGAGACCCATGATCTGACCGAAAAGGCACTTGGGTTGCCGGGCGGAACGCTCACCTGGAAAGGGCCTTTCGATCCCCAGACCGATCCGCTCTGGCAATCGATGCAGGCGGACGACATTTCCGAGCGTGACTACTGGAGCAAACGTACCGAAGACGTGGCAAGGCTGACGGGACGGCCCTGGACCGAAATGTCGGATTTCGTCAAGGCGGCCCGAGGAGCAGAGCCGGAGGCCGTCATGCGCCCGGAAGCTCTGGCGGCAATAGACTGTGCCCGGAAAGCCGGCAAGAAACTCGCTATCCTGTCCAATGAACTTGACCTGTTCTATGGCGCGGACTTCCGAGAAAAACTGCCCTTTCTGAAAGACTTCGACGTGATCGTGGATGCCACCTACACCAAGATCCTGAAGCCCGATCCGCGCGCTTACGCGCTCTGCCTGAAGGAACTGGACCTGCCTGCACCCGCCTGTGTCTTCGTCGACGATCAGTTGCGCAACATCGCCGGAGCCGATGCCGCCGGTATGCAGACCGTGCATTTCGACGTGCTTGATCCCGCCGCCTCTTTCGCAGACGCCCTGCGCCTGCTCGCCCTGTCATCCAGCTAAAGGAGTTCCGCAATGAAGGAAGCCAATTTCCTGAAGGAAAACAACGCCCGCCACCTGTGGCATCCGATGGCACATCCGGCTGACAGCCTGGCGAACCCGCCCGACATCATTGTCGGCGGCGACGGCGTGGAAATTGTGGATGTCGACGGCAGAAAAGTGGTCGACGCGGTCGGCGGGCTCTGGAACGTCAATCTCGGTTATTCCTGCGAACCGGTAAAACGGGCCATATCCGAGCAGTTGGACAAGCTGCCCTATTACTCGATCTTCCGCGGCACGACCAATGACGCGGTGATTGAACTGAGCATGATGCTGAAGGATTTCTTCGAGCCCGACGGGTTGAGCCGGGCCTTTTTCACATCGGGCGGATCGGACAGTGTCGAGGTCTCGCTGCGGCTGGCGCGCCAGTACCACAAGCTTCGCGGCGAAGCCGGCCGCGTCAAGTTTCTCAGCCTCAAGAAAGGCTATCACGGCACCCACACGATGGGCGCTTCGGTCAACGGGAATGCCAATTTCCGCACCGCCTACGAGCCGCTGATGCCCGGCTGCTACCACATCCCCTCGCCCTATGCCTACCGCAATCCCTTCAACGAAACGGATCCGGAAAAGCTCGCCCAGCTTTGCCTCTCCGCCCTTGAAGACGAAATCAGGTTCCAGGACCCGGGCACGATTGCCGCCTTCATCATGGAGCCGATTCTCGGGGCGGGCGGGGTCATCCCGCCGCATGAAAGTTTCATGCCCGGCGTCCGCGAGATCTGTTCGAAACACGGCATTTTGCTGATATCCGACGAAGTCATCACCGCTTTCGGGCGCACGGGAAGCTGGACCGGCGCGCGGCACTGGGGCGTCCAGCCGGATCTTCTGTGCTGCGCCAAGGCGATCACCAACGGCTATTTCCCGTTCGGTGCCGTCATGGTTTCGGACAGCGTGGCCGAAGCATTCGAAAACGATGCCTCAGGCAAAGGCGCGATCGGGTCCGGCTACACCTATTCCGGCCACCCGGTTGGCGCGGCCGCAGCGATAGCCTGCCTGAAGGAAACCGAACGGCTCAACGTCAAGGACAATGCCGCAGCGCGCGGCAAGCAGCTGTTCGAGGGTTTGAGAAAGCTGTACATGAAACACGAGCTGATCGGCGACGTTCGCGGCGGCCACGGGCTGATGTGCGCGCTTGAACTCGTTTCCGACCGGGCGAGCAAGGCTCCGATCGACAAGGCCACGATCGGCAAGGTTCACCGCACCGCTTACGACAACGGCGCCATGATCCGCGTTTCGGGCAATAACATCATCCTGTCGCCTCCCCTCGTTCTGAGCGAAGCGCATGTGGAGACGATCCTCACGGCGCTCGACAGGGGACTGGCGGCGGCTGGCTGATGCAAATCACAGCTTCTGGAAGTCGTCCAGGATATCCAATAGCTCGGACAGGCGCTTCTTGCCGATGACGTCCTCGATCCGGGCGGCAATCGCCTGCGCTTCGTCCAGCTTGTCGAGGATGATCTTCCGGCCGGCCTCGGTGATGGCGACGGTCTGTTTGCGCCTGTCCTTCTCGTCCGCCTGCCGGGTGACGAAACCCTTTTCCAGCAGGGTCTGCACGATCCGCGTCTGGCTTGGAAGCAACAGGCAGGCACGTTCGGCCAGTGAAGAGGCGTCCTGCGGACCGAACTCCTCCAGAACGCGCAAGATGCGCCACTGCTGCTCGGTGATGCCTGAATCGGACAGCATCTCGCGAATGGGACCCATGACCTTTTCGCGCGCGCGAATGAGTGCGATCGGAACGGAGCGTTTTGTCGACGGCAGCGCGCGGCCGCCCATTTTGTCCATGTCGTCGGTCATGTCCGGCTCATAACGATTCTTGACCCAAGTAGACACAAAAAGTTTGACATTTTCGACTTTATATATTTAACATCGCAAATATTATCTTGTTAAGGAAATCCGATGCCGCACATCACCATCGAGTATTCCGCCAACCTGGACGAAAGGACGGACATCCAGGCCTTGTGCGAGGCCCTGCGCGCGGAGGCCGCCGGTATCGAGGCCTTTCCGGCTCCGGGGATCCGGGTTCGCGCATTGAGGGCCGATCATTTCAGCATCGCGGACGGCGACCCGAAACATGCCTTTATCGACATTTCGGTCCGTCTGCGCGCCGGAAGGCCGCAAGAGGTAAAGGAAGATGCGGTGAAGCGCCTGTTCCAAGCCGCGCAGGATTTTCTGAAGCCGGTTCTTGAAACAAGTTCTCTCGCGCTTTCCCTGGAAATGCGCGACATCGATCCGGACCTGTCGCCCAAGACGGGCACCATACGCGAACATATGGGGACTGCGTGAACCATGTCTGACCTGCAGAAAAACATCGAAAAGCTGGACGGATATCTTGCCCGTTTCAAGGAGACAGGGATCCTCAACCAGATCAACGGAAGCGCATGTGCCAGCCTTTCAGGTGAGACATTCGAAACCCGTTCACCTGTTGATGAAAGCCTGATCTGCAGTGTGGCCAGGGGCGGAGTTGCCGATATTGATGCTGCTGCCAAGGCGGCCAAGGCAGCCTTCCCTGCCTGGCGGGACATGGCGGCCGGAGAACGCAGGAAAATCCTTCACAGGATCGCAGACAAGATAGTTGAGCGGGCAGAAGAAATCGCGCTCTGCGAATGCTGGGACACCGGCCAGGCCCTGCGTTTCATGTCGAAAGCGGCCCTGCGCGGTGCGGAAAACTTCCGGTTCTTCGCGGACAAGGCCCCGGCTGCACGGGATGGGCAGTCCCTGCCCTCGCCGACCCTCATGAATGTCACGACACGTGTCCCCATCGGGCCGGTCGGGGTGATCACGCCCTGGAACACGCCGTTCATGCTGTCGACATGGAAGATCGCACCTGCGCTCGCCGCCGGATGCACCGTCGTTCACAAACCGGCGGAGTTTTCTCCCCTGACCGCCCGCATTCTCATGGAAATCGCGGAAGAGGCCGGATTGCCCAAGGGTGTCTGGAACCTCGTCAACGGGTTGGGAGAAGAGGCCGGAAAGGCCCTGACCGAGCATCCTGATATCAAGGCCATCGCCTTTGTCGGCGAGAGCCGCACCGGGTCAATGATCATGAAGCAGGGCGCGGACACCCTGAAGCGCGTTCATTTCGAACTCGGCGGCAAGAACCCTGTCGTCGTTTTCGACGACGCCGATCTGGACCGCGCGCTCGATGCGGTGATTTTCATGATCTATTCGCTCAACGGCGAACGCTGCACGTCGTCGTCCCGTCTTCTCGTGCAGGAGAGCATCGCAGACGCCTTCGAAGCCAGACTGATCGAGCGGGTCGATGCCATCCGGGTCGGTCATCCGCTTGATCCGCAAACGGAAGTTGGCCCGCTGATCCACAAGACCCATTTCGACAAGGTCACCGGTTTTTTCGAGATTGCGCAAAAGAACGGGGCAACCGTTGCCGCCGGCGGATCAAGGGTTGGCGGCACCGGCTATTTCGTGCGGCCGACGCTTTTTACACATGCGAACAACGCAATGGACATCGCCCAGCAGGAGATCTTCGGGCCTGTGCTCACTAGCATTCGCTTCAAGGACGAGGACGATGCGCTCAGCCTTGCCAATGATGTGCAATACGGCCTGACGGGCTATGTGTGGACCAACGACCTGACCCGCGCACTCCGCTTCACCGACGCGCTTGAAGCGGGCATGATCTGGGTAAACTCGGAAAATGTCCGCCACCTGCCGACCCCGTTCGGCGGCGTCAAGGCAAGCGGCATCGGCCGCGACGGAGGGGACTGGTCGTTCGAGTTCTACATGGAACAGAAAAACGTCGCCTTTGCCACCGGCCACCACAAGATACCGCGTCTTGGCGCTTGAAGCATCAATTCGCAAACCAACAAACCCTGTGCCCCACAACCGATACCCGACAGGACAGGAACATGCCGATCCCAGCCCCCAACCTTTATCCGCCCTTCAACATCGTGCGCCTCAGCCACGTTGAGCTGGCGGTCACGGATCTCGCCAAGAGCCGGGCTTTTTATGTCGATACGCTTGGATTGCAGGTGACCGATGAGAGCGCCGATGCCATCTATCTGCGCGCGATGGAGGAACGTGGCCACCACTGCATCGTTTTGCGAAAGTCCTCCGAAGCCTGCGCCCGCGATCTGGGGTTCAAGGTCTACGATGAAGACAGTCTCGACAAGGCGGCGCATTTCTTTCAAGACAAGGGCCTGCCCGTTGAGTGGGTGGAGCGGCCCTATCAGTCACGGACGTTCAGGACCCGCGATCCGCACGGCGTTCCGCTGGAGTTCTACGCAAAGATGGACCGCCTGCCCCCGATCCATCAGCAATATGCACTTTATCGCGGCGTGAAGCCGCTGCGGATCGATCACTTCAACTGCTTTTCGCCGAATGTGGACGAGTCCGTCGCCTTCTACAACGAACTCGGTTTCCGCGTGACCGAGTACACCGAAGACGAGGAGACCGGCCGGCTCTGGGCGGCCTGGACGCACCGCAAGGGCGGTGTGCACGACATTGCCTTTACCAACGGCAAGGGACCGCGCCTGCACCACACGGCATTCTGGGTGCCGACGCCACTCAACATCATCGATCTCCTGGATCTCATGTCGACCACCGGCTGGGTAGACAACATCGAGCGTGGCCCTGGTCGGCACGGCATTTCAAACGCTTTCTTTCTCTATATTCGCGACCCGGACGGGCACAGGATCGAAATCTACTGCTCCGACTATCAGACCGTCGATCCGGATCTGGAACCGATCAAATGGGACCTCAAGGATCCGCAGCGCCAGACGCTCTGGGGGGCGCCGGCACCGAAAAGCTGGTTCGAGGAAGGCTCCGTTTTCGAGGGAGCGGAGACTCAGGCGTCCAGCCTTGCCGCCCAGCCGATTGTCGCGCCCTGATATCCGGTCATAATCGACCGATCGATTCACAGGCCCTTGAGGAGGAATTCATGGACTGGGACGCGTTCGCCCACTGGGGCAAACATATCTCGGACTGGGCAGCGGACTATCACAAGACCCTGCCGGAGCGCCCGGTTCGTGCGCAGACGTCCCCGGGTGAAATCGCAGCCCAACTGCCCCCGAAACCGCCAGAGACCGCCGAGGCGATGGAAGACGTTCTGTCCGATTTCGAGCGCATCGTCATGCCGGGCATCACCCACTGGCAACACCCGCGCTTTTTCGCCTATTTCTCCGCGAATGCCGCGCCTCCATCCATGCTCGCGGAGATGCTGGTCACAACGATAGCGGCACAATGCATGCTCTGGCAGACATCGCCCGCGGCAACGGAAATGGAAGGTGTCATGGTCGACTGGCTGCGGCAGGCTCTTGGACTGCCGGAGGGCTATACCGGCGTCATCCAGGACAGCGCATCCTCCGCGACGCTGTCTGCGGTCCTGTCGATGCGCGAGCGCGCGACGGGTTACACCGGCAACCGGGACGGCCTGTGCGCGAAGGGAAACCTGCGCATCTACTGCTCCGACCAGGTGCACAGCTCCATCGACCGGGCCTGCTGGGTTGCCGGCATCGGCCAGGAAAACCTGGTTAAACTGCCCACGACCGGCCCGCGCTATGCACTTGACGTGGATGCATTGCGAAAAGTAATCGCCGACGATCTCGACGCCGGTCACACACCGGCAGGCATCATCGCGATCACCGGCGGCACCGGGGTCGGCGCGTCGGATGAGCTCGGTCCGGTTCTCGACGTCGCGCGCGAACACGATCTCTACACGCATCTCGACGCGGCCTGGGCCGGTGCCGCCATGATCTGCCCGGAGCTGCGCGCAGAGTTCTGGCAGGGCGTGGACGGATATGACAGCATCGTCTTCAATCCGCACAAGTGGCTCGGCGCCCAGTTCGACTGCTCGATCCAGTTCCTGGCCGACCCTCAGCCGCAGCTCAACACGCTCAAGATCGAGCCCGAATACCTCAAGACGTCGGGCGATGCGGTCACCAACTACTCCGAATGGACCATTCCTCTCGGGCGAAGGTTCCGGGCGTTGAAGATCTGGTTTCTGATCCGGTCCTACGGTCTTGAGGGTCTGCGTCAGCGCATCCGCAATCACGTCAGTTGGTCTTGCGAGCTCTGCGAACACATTCGGGGCATGGAGGGGTTTGAGATCGTGACGGAGCCCATCCTGAGCCTGTTTTCATTCCGGTGCCCCGGAGATGACAGCAACCAGCAACGCCTCGTGGATGCCCTCAACGATGACGGCCGCATCTACATCACCCAGGGTGCCTTTGACGGCCGCAAGGTCATTCGGTTTCAGGTCGGTCAATTCGATACGACGCGGGAAGATGTCATGATGGCCGGAGACGTCATTGAAGATGTCTGGAGGAAGACAGCGTGAATTTTGCGACCTTTTCATCAGGCGGCCAAACCTACTACGGGGCCGTCGCGTCCTCGGGCATGATTGCGCTCTCGCCGCACTTCCCGCAGTGGCCGACGCTCTATGACGCCGTTGCAGCCGGTGGGCTGGCGTCCCTTAAGGAAGCGGCGAAGGTGCACGACATCACCCATACCGACTACGCTTATGAAATGGTCCTGCCGAACGCTCCGCGGATCCTTTGCGTCGGCGTCAACTTTCCAGACCGGAATGCCGAATACAAGGATGGCAGCGCGCAGCCGAGATACATGTCTTTATTTCCACGTTTCGCGAGCGGCTTCACCGGGCACGACCGCCCGCTTATCAGGCCACCGGAAAACCACACGCTCGACTACGAGGGCGAAGTCGCGATCGTGATCGGGAAAGCGGGCAGACGGATCAGGGCCGAGGATGCCTACGATCACATTGCAGCGCTGACGCTGTGCAACGAGGGCACCATCCGCGACTGGGTGCGCCACGCCAAGTTCAACGTCACCCAGGGCAAGAACTGGGACCGGTCCGGTGCAATGGGGCCCTGGCTGGTCCCGTTTTCGGACGCGGCCCAACTGGACGAGGCGCGGATTGTCACCCGGGTCAACGGCGAAGTCCGCCAGGATGACTATCTCAAGCGCATGATGTTCCCGATCCGCGAGGAAATCGCCTACATCTCGACGTTCATGACGCTGCAACCCGGAGACATCATCGTGACGGGAACACCGACTGGAGCCGGTGCGCGCTTCGATCCGCCCCGCTATCTGAAGCCGGGCGACACAGTTGAAATCGAGGTTGAGGGCATCGGTATCTTGCGGAACGGCGTCGAGGACGAGACATGACACCTGAAGACCATGCCCGCGCGGCCGCAGATCTCCTGGAAGCGGAAAGATCAGGACGGCAGATCGGCCTCCTGTCCCTGCGCCATCCTGACATCGGCATGGACGACGCCTACGCGATCCAGAATGCGATCCATGCGCAAAAACTCGCCGAAGGCCGGCATGTCATCGGCTGGAAGATCGGCCTGACTTCGAAAGCGATGCAGTCAGCATTGAAAATCGATATCCCGGACAGCGGCATCCTGTTCGACGACATGGCGTTCGAGAACGGTACGACCGTGCCGGAAGGGCGGTTCATCCAGCCGCGCATCGAGACCGAGATCGCGTTCGTGATGAAATCGGAGCTCGGCGGGGAAAGCGTGACCCGCGACGATGTCCTGACGGCGACAGGACATGTCGTCCCGGCCATAGAGATCCTCGATACGCGTATTCTGCGCGCGGACCCCGAAACAGGGAAAGTCCGAACGGTCCATGACACGATCAGCGACAACGCGGCAAATGCGGGTGTTGTTCTTGGAAGGGAACGCCACGCCCCTGATGCGTTTGATCTTCGCTGGGTTGGAGCGCTTGTGTTCCGCAACGGCGAGATCGAGGAAACCGGTCTTGGCGCGGGCGTGTTGAACGATCCGGCTGAAAGTGTCGCCTGGCTTGCCCGGCGCATGGCCGGATACGGGCAGAAAATCGAACCCGGTCACGTGATCCTGTCCGGCAGTTTTGTCAGGCCTGTCGAGTGCCCCGCTGGATCTGAGATCCACGCCGATTTCGGCGCCTTCGGCTCCGTGGACATCCGCTTCGACTGAACAAAAAAGGCGGCCCGAAAGCCGCCTTGAGTTGATTTGGAGGCCCGCGTCACGCGGAGGCGACGCGTTCCAGGAAGGTTTCGATGCCCTTCTTCAGATCGTTGCTGCGATTGCTGAGATCGCCGGAGGCGGCCAGAACATTTCCGGACACCTGTCTTGTCTCCTGGACCGCCTCTGAAAGGCGGGAGATATTGCTTCTCACGGCAAGCGTGCTTTCGGCAGCGCGTTGAACGTTGCCCGAAATCTCGTTGGTTGCGGCTCCCTGCTGGGAAACGGAAGACGAGATGCCCTGTGTGTAGCCGTTGACCTCTTCCATCGTGTCGGAGATGGACGCGATCGCCGACGCGGCATCCGTCGTGGACTCCTGAATGGTCTGGATCTGAGACGAGATTTCCTCGGTCGCCCTGGATGTCTGCGTTGCCAGTTCCTTGACCTCGGCCGCCACGACCGCAAAGCCCTTGCCGGCCTCGCCGGCCCTGGCGGCTTCGATCGTCGCATTGAGTGCAAGCAGGTTGGTTTGTTCGGCAATCGCCTGAATGAGGCTGACCACCTCCCCGATCTTCGTCGCAGCTTCCGCAAGGTTCTGCACCTTGCCGTTGGTCTCGTGCACCGCGCCGGTCGCCTTGGTGACAATTTCGGATGAGCGGGTGACCTGATCGCCGATTTCCGCAATCGAGGCGGACAATTCCTCAGCCGCACTGGCAACGTTTTCGACGCTGTTGGAGGCATCATCGCTGATGCGCGACGTGTCGCTTGCCTGTTCGGCACTGCTCTCGGCAATCCCGCCGAGCGCTTCGGCTGTTTCGGACATGCCTGCGGCTGTCTTGTCCATTGCGCCGAGAAGCTCCTGCACTTCCTGACGGAAACCCTCGATCAGGTTCTCGATTTCCGACTGGCGTGCGCTTTGGTCCTGCTGATGCGCCTTGGTCTCTTGTTCCAGCCGCACACGGTCCCGCGCATTTTCCTGGAAAATCTGCACGGTCCTGCTCATGTCGCCGATTTCATCGCGCTGGTCGGATGCAGGAATGACGACATCAGTGTCGCCATCGGCGAGTTGTGCCATGGCAGAGGTCAAGGCGCGCGTCGGCCTGGTAATGACCAGAGACACGACATAGGCCAACAGCCCGCCGACAATCACGGCCGTGACAAGCGCAAAGGCGATGAGCCAGAGTGCGGTGTTCGCCCTGGTATAAGCGCCAGAGGACTGGGCTTCAGTCAATCCGGTGATAACGTCTCGGACATCGCCGGACGTTGCAATCAGAGCCTCGCGTTTCAGATCAAAATTTTCCTTCGCCGCGACCATACCGGCAAATTCGGTTTCGAACGCGACGACTTCCTGGTCGATCCTGGCAACCGTGTCCGCGATTTCGGGAAAGGCTGCACTGTCAGCTTTCAGCGTATTGGCGAGGTTTGTGATGATGCCGATCCGCGTGACGACCTCGTCGGCACTCATCGAACCAAAACCGGCGAAGAACTCCATGGTTGCGGATCGGATTTCCAGAGAAGCGCTCAGGAATTTCGACGCATTTACATTCACGAGATCGACGATGCCGAGCTTCGACTGAGCGGTCGCAGCTGTTTTCTTGGCCTCGTCAGCAGCATTGTACACGGCTTTTCTGAGCTCTGCGGCCTGAAGGTGAAGCGCCGTTAGATCTGCGGCAACCTTCTTCGCGGTGTCCTTTGCGAGGGCACCGGTCGCTCCGTCTGAACCTTCCGCTGCGGGCAACTGCTCCGAGATTGCGACCGTGGCCGCAGACAGTTCCTTCAGGCTGGCGGGATCAACACCGTCCACCTTGAGCTTGGCCGACTTTTTCGCTGTCTTGACGAGCGTTGCGATTTGCTTGCGTGCAGTTTCGGCGTCTGTTTCCGGAAGGTCACCAAACAGGGCGGCCTTCTTGATCGACGCACTCAGATCCGAAGATGTGTCTTCTATGTGCGACAGCATGCGGCCGACCTTGTCAGCCCGGTTGCGCGTTCCGGACGCCTTCTTGGCCGCGGCCCCCGCCTCGCGCCTGATCTTTGACATCTGCCCGGAAATGTCGACGGCCAGTGTTTCAAGACCGAGGGCCGAGTGCAGCAGCTTGTCGATCTGCACCTGCCGGCTGTCAACGGCGGAGACGACAGCCTCGAATTCCGTTCCCAGGCGGCCCACCAATGAAATGGCCTGCGTTGTCGGGTTCTGCGCCGCGCCGTCGCCGTGGGTGTCGTTCAGAACCTGCAACGAGGTTTCGAGATTTGCGATCTGGCCTTTGGCCGCTTCCGCCAATTCCGAGCTGCCGCTGGAAAGATAAGCTTCCTGCGCCTGGGCCACCTGCTGCAACCCGGCCATTGAGGCAGTCGCCTTCGCGCTGATGTCAGACTGGGTGCGCAAACCCAGGATCGCAGCCGTACCGACGGCCCCGACCGCGGCAGCTACAAGTATCATGGTGACGAACCCGCCGCCGACCTTGGTCGCAAAGCGTGCGTTCTTGAGTGGCGTAAGTAACCTGGACATCGTATCCCCCAACACTTTCAACGAGTAAGTGCCGGACCGGATAAACAATTGATGAAGAAAACAAATCCTTGGGACTGAGCTTCAAGGTAAAATAAATCGAGGCTGAAAATCCATTTTGTTGCAAGCGGATACTCGGAAAAATTGTCAGAAGCCTCCATCCCTAAAATAAATAGAAATGCCCGATGAGGGAATTGAATTGATCAATTGCACAACCCCTGATTTTAGATGCGCATAGAGACCTGCGATTCGATGGCGGCAAACCGGGCCTGTAGATTGAGACAACCGGATTGGCGTGTTACCGCCTCTTTGCAGCGTCCAACAGCTCCCGCAAAACCTCGTTGTCCGCAATATGATTGGCCATCAGGAGGATGAGACGCGCATTGCAGGCATCGCTCTCCGCCTTCGTAAGGCCTTCGTGCGCTGCAAGCAGGTCCGCATAAAACGCATCCGGTGTTTCCAGTTTCGGTGCGGTTAAGTCAGGTGTCATTTTCTTACCATCCCATCGCGGTTTTCAGGGCTGCCACGAGCTCTTCTTCGGCATAATCGAGCCACCGTGCGGCAATGTGCTGATCAGGACGGATCAGATAGAACGCCTTGCCGGATGTCCCCAGATAGCGTTCCTTCAGTTCCATACTGACCGCATCGCCCGGGATCGAAACGCCTTTGACGACAATCCCGCCCATTTCAATTTCTTCAGGAACATTTGCACCGATGCCCAGCAGAGTGAAAGAACCGCCGAGCCTTTGCAGAAGCCAGTCATCGCCCATCGGCGCATCGACGGCGGGACTTCCGGGCCGGGTACGGTTTGGAAGCGTTTCAGCATCGGGACCGTTCAGCGGGGACCCGTCATAAACGCAAGGCACGGACAGCCGTCCGGAATTGACCAGCGGACGCGCGAACTCGTAGTGCTCGGAGAGATCGAGAACCGCATCCCGGAAGATCCTGCTCATTTCCGATTTCGGCGTGATGAAATCCGTCGAGCGGGAACTTTGCAGGATGTTCTCGTCCGCGCCGTGCTCGCGTTCGAAGGTATAGCTGTCGAGCAATGTTTCCGGTGCCTTGCCGTCAAGTACCAGTTTGAGCTTCCAGCCGAGATTATCGGCGTCCTGAAAACCGGAATTGGCACCGCGCGCGCCGAAAGGCGAGACCTGATGCGCACTGTCACCGGCGAAGACAACCCGGCCATGCCGGAACTGCTCCATGCGGCGGCACTGGAACGTGTAGATCGACACCCACTCCAGATCGAATTCCACTTCCTCGCCGAGCATCTGCTTCAGGCGGGGAATGACGTTTTCTGGCTTCTTTTCCTTTTCCTTGTCGATGTCCCAGCCGAGCTGGAGATCGATGCGCCAGACCCCGTCGGGCTGTTTGTGGAGCAGCGCGGACTGGTCCTTGTTGAAAGGCGGATCGAACCAGAACCAGCGCTCGGTCGGAAAATCCGCCTTCATGACGACATCGGCAATCAGGAAATTGTCCTCGAAGACACGGCCGACGAAATCGAGATCGAGCATCCGGCGCGCCGGGGAATTCGCACCGTCGCAGGCAATCAGCCAGTCGGCTTCCAGATTGTAGGCGCCCTCCGCCGTTTCGATCGTGACAAGTGTGTGGTCGTCATACTGGTGCAGGTTTTCAACCCGGTTGCCGCCACGGATCTCGACCGGCTTTCCCTCCGCCTGCAGCGCCCTGATGCGTTCGACGAGATAAAGCTCGCAGTAATATTGCTGAAGATTGATGAAGGCCGGCCGCTTGTGACCGGCTTCGGGCAACAGGTCGAAATTATAGACCTGCCGGTCACCGAAATAGACCTTGCCGAGGTTCCAGACGACGCCCTTTTCAACCATCTGGTCGCCGCAGCCGAGCCGGTCGAAAATCTCCAGTGACCGTTTGGCGAAACAGATCGCGCGCGAGCCGACGCTCACCTTGTCGTTGTCGTCCAGGACAAGAACCGGGACATCCGCCTGCGCCAGATCGATCGCCATGGCCAGACCGACCGGCCCCGCGCCGATGATGACGACCGGATGACGGACGGGCGCAGGCGCATCCTGATCCGGGCTGTGCCTGTAGGGGTAAAGCGGCACTTCGAAAAGCTTCGTCACAGATGAACCTCCCAGCTCACGCGTCACATATGTTTTTCCGCCACCGGATGGCGGCCAAACTCAAGAAAGAAGTCGTCCAGCTGCGGCGGTTTCAAGCCGGTTCCGGCCAGCATGGCATGCACCTGGCCGCGATGATGGACCTGATGCTGGAAAAGGTGCAGAAGCGTCGCGCCGATCGTTTCCTGGTGTGCACCGTTCGCGCCTCTTTCATGCAGAACGGTTCTTTCCAGATCCGATTCCTTCAATCCGTCGCAGAACCGGATGAGCCTTTGATCTTCCATTGCCTGCGCCGCCTTGAGCTCGTCCGCCGTTTCAAGATGCGGGGTCTCGTATACGGTCAGTCCCTTGCCTTGCTCGCACAGCGCATCGAGATAGTAACGATCGACCTCCCAGATATGGTTGAGGGTCTCGCGAAGGGACGGAAAGAAGTTTGTCCTCTCCGCCTCGAATGCGCTTTGCGAGAGAGTGCAACAGGCCTCATGGAGCCGTTCATTGGCGTAGGCATTGTTGCGGGCCATCAGGCTGAGATGTTCAAGAAATGCAGTCACGGGTCAGCCCTGCAGGTCCGCCCACATCTTCGCATCCCGCTCCGCTGTCCAGATGCGCGGCGTGTCGATGTCCTGCGCCTCGTCATAGGCACGGGCAACGTTGAACGGCAGGCAGTGCTCGTAGATGGCGTAGTCCTTGAACTTGGCATCGCAGGCAGCGCGGCACGCTTCCCAGGCTTCCTTGAGTGATCCGCCCCGTTTGGCAACCTTCGCCACCGGCTCATATGTGGACCGGACAAAATCCGCCGTGGAATCCAGCGCCGCGTTGACCATGTCGGAGCCGACAAGCGCATCACCCCGGCCCGGCGCGATGGCATCGAGATCGAACTTCCGGATCTGTTCCAGCGTGCCGGGCCAGTCGCCAAAATGGCCGTCACCGCAATAGCAGGCCGAGTGATATTCGACGATGTCACCGGTAAACATCACATTGGCGTCGGGCACATAGGCGACGATATCTCCCGCCGTGTGCGCACGGCCAAGAAACATCAGGTCGACCCGGCGCTTGCCGAGATAGACCGTCATGCGATCGTTGAAAGTCGTGGTCGGCCATGTCAGGCCCGGAATGCTCTCATGGCCCTGGAAGAGACGCGGGAAGCGCTCGAATTCGCTCGCCCAGTCCTCCTTGCCGCGTTCGGCGACCATGGAGCGGGCCTTTTCGCTCATGATGATGTTCTGTGCGCCATAGGCGGACGCGCCCAGAACGCGCACGGCGTGATAGTGGGTCAGAACCAGATGCGTGATCGGTTTGTCGGTGACGGAGCGCACCTTCTCGATCACCTTCTCGGCGAGGCGCGGTGTTGCCTGCGCCTCGATGATCATGACGCTGTCATCACCGATGATGACACCGGAATTCGGGTCGCCCTCCGCGGTGAAGGCCCAGAGATCCCTGCCGATTTCAGTAAAGGAGATTTCCTTTTCCGCCATGTCTCCGGCGGATGCGAATTGCTTGCTCATGTGACCTCCCGGGGCCAGTTTCCGTTTGCGTCTATCGCGGCACTCAGCCGGCGTTCCAGATGAAATCCAACAGCAGCATGCCTGCTTCAGACTTTCTCGACTGTCTGCTCGATCGCGCCGAAGATGGAGTGTCCGTCCGCATCCAGCATCTCGATTCGGACCGTGTCGCCAAATTTCATGAAGGGGGTCTTCGCCTGGCCCTCCTTGATGGTCTCGATCATGCGGATCTCGGCAATGCAGGAATAGCCGACACCGCCCTCAGACACCGGCTTGCCCGGGCCTCCGTCGAGCTTGTTGGAAACGGTTCCGGACCCGATGATCGTACCGGCACCAAGATTGCGCGACTTGGCGGCGTGCGCGATCAACTGGCCGAAATCGAAAGTCATGTCGACACCGGCCTGGGCCCGGCCGAACGGTGCGCCGTTCAGATCAACGCTTAACGGCAGATGCAGCTTGCCGTCCTGCCAGGCATCGCCAAGTTCGTCAGGCGTGACGGCCACCGGCGAAAACGCGGAAGACGGTTTCGACTGGAAGAAGCCGAAACCCTTGCCGAGTTCGGCCGGGATGAGCCCGCGCAGCGACACGTCGTTGACGATCATCACCAGCTGGATCGCCTCCAATGCCTCTTCGGGGCTGACGCCCATCGGCACGTCACCGGTCACAACGGCGATCTCGCCTTCCATGTCGATGCCCCAGGCCTCGTCGCGCATCCTGATCGGATCGCGCGGTGCGAGAAACGTGTCGGATCCACCCTGATACATCAGCGGGTCGGTCCAGAAACTGTCCGGCATCTGCGCGCCTCTGGCCTTGCGCACCAGTTCAACGTGATTGACATAGGCGGAGCCGTCCGCCCACTGATAGGCGCGTGGCAGGGGCGACAGGGCGTCATGCTCGTGAAACCGGATGGTCGGCACGGCTTCATGAGACAGGCTTTCGGCCAGAAGAGCCAGCTTGGGCGCAACGGCAGCCCAGTCATCCAGTGCGGCCTGCAGTGTCGGTGCGATATGGCTTGCGTCCGTGCAATAGGTCAGCCTCTCGTTGACCACCACCAGCTTGCCGTCCCGGCTGCCATCCTTGAGCGTCGCCAGTTTCATGAATTTCTGCTCCTTGTACGTGTCGGCCCCCTCCGGCCGACAGAATATTCGCCTTCAAAGACCCCGGCGGCTCGGCGCCGCTTGCGTGTGTCGGGGCCGTCTTTCCGGCCAAAACGCCGGTCTGTCCCTTCAGCCCTTGTTCCAGGTCCCTTCCTGGGTCCCGTCGAATTTTTTCTCCAGGCTGTCCCAGCAGTCAATGTAATCATCCTGAAGCGGTGCTTCGCTTGCGGCGAATTCCGTCAGATGTTGCGGGAACCGGGTTTCGAACATGAACGACATGGTGTTGTCGAGCTTTTCGGCCTTGAGATCGGCATTGGACGCACCTTCAAAGGCATTCTTGTCCGGACCGTGCGGCAGCATCATGTTGTGCAGGCTCATGCCGCCGGGCACGAACCCCTGTGGCTTGGCATCGTATTGCCCGTAAATGTTGCCCATCAGCTCGGACATGATGTTCTTGTGATACCAGGGCGGACGGAAGGTGTCTTCCATCACCATCCAGCGCTCACGGAACAGGACGAAATCGATATTCGCCGTGCCGGGAACACCCGACGGTGCCGTCAGTACGGTGAAGATCGAAGGGTCCGGGTGGTCGAACAGGATCGCGCCGATCGGGCAGTAATTCCTGAGATCATATTTGCAGGGCGCGTAATTACCGTGCCAGGCAACGACATCGAGCGGCGAATGCCCGATCTTGGTCTGATGAAACTGGCCGCACCACTTTACTGTCAGGATGGAGGGAACCTCGCGATCCTCGAAACAGGCGACCGGCGTCTTGAAGTCCCGGCGGTTCGCCATGCAGTTCGCCCCGATCGGCCCCCTGCCCGGCAGCTCGAATTTCTGACCGTAGTTCTCGCAGACGAAACCGCGCGCCGGGCCTTTGACAACCTCGACCCTGTAGACCAGACCGCGCGGGATAACGGCGATTTCCTTCGGCTCCAGCTCAATCACGCCGAGCTCCGTACAGAAGCGCAGGACACCTTCCTGCGGCACAACCAGAAGCTCGCTGTCGGCGGAGAAGAAGTACTCGTCTTCCATCGACTTCGTCACGAGATAGATGTGGCTCGCCATGCCGACCTGGGTGTTGACGTCACCGGCCGTCGTCATGGTGCGCATACCCGTCAGCCAGGACAGCTCTTCCTCGGCATGCGGGACCGGATCCCAGCGATACTGGCCGAGCGAGATGACATCCTCGTTGATGTTCGGCGCGCTTTTCCAGTAGGGCAGATCGATCTTTTCAAAGCGGCTGGTGTGCTTAACCGACGGGCGAATGCGGTAGCACCAGGTTCTTTCGTTCTGATGGCTTGGGGCCGTGAACGCGGTTCCCGAAAGCTGTTCGCCGTAGAGCCCGTAGGCGCATTTTTGCGGGCTGTTCATGCCCTGCGGCAAGGAGCCCGGCAATGCTTCGGTTTCAAAGTCGTTGCCAAAGCCCGGCATATAGTCGAAGGCCCCGGAATTGTGCCCGTTTGCGGTCAAATTCCGAGTGCTGTCCGTTCTCTGATCCATGATGTCCTCCCTGTCCGGGGCTGAATTAGTTACATATGTAACCAATTTGATTTGCAAGTTCAAGGACCATCACGAGTGATTTTTCAGAGCGCTGATATTGCAGCCATTTCCGGCCCTCCAACGCTTTCGACGACCTTGGACGCGGCGGAATCTTGTGCGGACCGCTTGATCATAATTCTCATTTGAGTTAAGTAGAACAAATAGAGAACATTTGAGGTCCGCGATGCAGTTTGTCAGCCCTTTGCAAGGTCAGTATTCCGCTATCCTGCGATCAGAGGCAGCCAGCCATGAACTGCCGCCGACAACCGATGTCACCCGGTCGGACGTCACCCAGATGATCTCATACCTAGGCAAGGCGAAGGACCGGGCGGTTGAAATCCGCGACCGCGCACCGGCGGGCAGTTACATGGAAAACGTTCTGACCCGGACAATCGACGGCATAGCGCTTGAACTGTCTCAACTGGAATATCTGCTTGCGCTCAAACCCGTCGAAGCGGTTCCGGCAGCCGATGCCAAGCGCCGGATGAGGCCAGCCATCTGAAGCGCAGCCCATGGGCCTGCACGCTCGCCGGACAGAGCACCGTTTCAGCGGTATTTGGCGGCGGTGATGAATTCGCCAAACGCCTCGCACCAGACAAGCACGGTCGTATAGTCGTCGATGCTTACGTCCGCCGGTACATCGACGATGAACCCGTCGAAGGTCTTGACGTCGCCGAGTTGGACAGCCGTGTCCTTTACGGAGAGAAATCCGGCCTCGTCCTCAACGAACTCCTTGACGAGATAGAGCTTGTAGTCGGGACCGGGAGACAGCTCGCCCTTGTGCACGATCTGGTCGGGAGAAATGCTGACCGTGCCCTCGCCCCAATGCAGGAAATCGCTGCCTGCAAGGTCCCTTGTCAGGCTGGCCTGATACTGTGCGCCCGCGGCTGCCTCAGCGAGAACAGCTTCGTCCGGCCCCTGCGGTTCCGTCAGGATCGGCAGGAAATACACCCCGAGAGCGAACCCGACAGCCAGAACGGCGCCATGGGAGCACAAAAGCAATATCAGCCGGATCATCTTGGGTTTCCTCGATCAAATTCTCTAGCTGGGAAATAAGCCCGCACGTTCAACACAATGTGGCATGACACTTTCGTGGCTGCGAGTTTTTCGCCGGCCAACCGAACAGAAGGTCCGCCTAAGCAGCCGCCTCGTCGCCCGGTGCCGTCTGCCAGCCGAGATCAGTCAGCGTCACGATCCGGTTGCCTCGCAGGTCCGTCGCGCAGACCAGAAAGCCGCGTTCCTCCATATGGCTCAGGAGCCAGCGGGCCCGGCCCGGGGACCGGGTTCCATAGGCGGTCGCGATTTCGATGTTGCCCGGGCACGGTGTTTTCGCCAGGGCGGCCTTGGCAAGGAGCAGATAGACGCCGCGCATGTCATCGGGCAGTTCGGCGGCGATGAGTTCGGCCTGCGACCACGCGCCATCGTCCATCTCGCCTTTTTCAATGCCCGCACGGGCGACCGATAGCTTTTCCCGGAAAGACTGGAGGTCCGGCGGACCACCTGCCAGCTTGGCGATCCGGCAGCGGACCTGAAAGTCCTGGTAGAGGGTTGCGATCGGCTGGAATGCCGCATCCTCGTCTTCCAGGATACCGGCGATGATCTCGGCGATCTTTTCTTCCCGCTCGCCGAACTCCAGCAGACTGTCCGCCTGCGGTTCGGCGTCATCGTTCGCCTGTTCCGCGCTGGAAAGCCGGTCCAGAACGTCACCGGTGGAGCTGACAGGTTCCTGGAAGCGCGGACGCGCAGCCGGTATCTCGCCCGCCGCAGGCGTGAAGATCAGATCCTTGGCCTCTTCCTTCGGCTGCTCCGGCAACGGCATCAGCTTCGGGCTGCCGCCGCGGCCCATGGTCTCGACCGGCCCGATCCTGATCGGTACGGGCCGCCGCGACAGGGCCGGGCCGAGAGCAATGAAATTGCCCCGGTCAAGATTGCGGAAGCTTTCCGCCTGCCGGCGCTCCATGCCGAGCAAATCGGCCGCGCGCGCCATGTCAATGTCGAGAAAGGTTCTGCCCATCAGGAAGTTGGACGCCTCGGCGGCAACGTTCTTGGCAAGCTTGGCGAGGCGCTGCGTTGCGATGATCCCGGCCAAACCGCGCTTGCGGCCACGGCACATGAGGTTTGTCATGGCCCCAAGCGAACGGCGGCGCGCTTCTTCCGTCACCTCTCCGGCGGCTGCCGGGGCGAACAGTTGCGCCTCGTCCACAACGACGACCATCGGGTACCACAAGTCCCGGTCAGCATCGAACAAGCCGTCCAGAAAGGTCGCGGCCGCCTTCATCTGGCGGTCTGCATCGAGGCCTTCCAGGTTGAGAACGACAGAGACCCGGTGCTGGCGCACCCTGCCCGCGATCATCTGGAGGTCCTTTTCGGTGCCGACCGCGTCGACGACAACGTGACCGAACTTCTCGGCCAGCGACACGAAATCGCCTTCCGGATCGATGATGGCCTGCTGGACCCAGCTCGCCGACTGTTCGAGGAGACGGCGAAGCAGATGCGATTTACCGGAGCCGGAATTGCCCTGCACGAGAAGACGCGTTGCCAGCAACTCTTCCAGATCGAGCCCGGCGCGCGCGCCGCTCGTCATTTCCCCGATATCGATCTCGACCGTCATACACTCATGATCAGCGCACTGAAGCGCCGCAATCACTCCGATCCTGCTCAGTTCCTGACTGCGAGTCAGCACGATTCCGAAATCAATGCAAAGACCGCGGGAGCGAAATCCGGCGTTTTCCCAGACTTCCTCAATCCGGCATTTAAGGATGGCGCTCTGTCACCCTGCGCCCGTTTTCAAGCCGCCTGCGACAATTCCTGACGCACTGCATGGTCCAGAACCGAGGAAGCGATTTTCTTGTGAAACGGCAGGATCAGGGCAAGGTAGGCATGACCGAAGAAATTGTGCCGCTTGCAGCAGGTCGAGGCATAGACGCGCGGCGTCGGCCACTCGCTGCGGAAGATCGACAGCCTGAAGTCCTGGTGCCAGTCATCCTCGCCGAGAACAACCTCGTTGTCGCTCACCTGGTAGATCTTGAAAAACCCGATGCGGTCACCCGGCTCCCGCTCCGTCAAGGGCTTTCCGGACTGCTCCTGCGCGAGCGTTGCCGTCGTTTTCAGCCCGAGCGGCTTCACGAGCGTGTCGCGGAGAGAAAGCAGCGCGTTCATCCAGCCGATGTCGGCCATCAGCATATGATCGGCCAGAACGCGCATGTCGGCACTGATGAGATCTTCACGCCCTTTGAGCGACACGGAAAAGACGTCCATGAAATCACGCGACGAATAATAGGTGTTCAGGCTGCTTTCCGCCGGCAGCTTGTCGGACATGCTCATGACGAATACCCCACTTCTTTCAATGGACTGGGTCTAGCAGATCCGTCACCCGATTTCGCCGCGCCGATTGACACACCCTTAAATGCGGCGGAAGCCGTCGCGACTGCGCGCACGGGCAGCTTCAACCCGGCACAGCTTCAAATTGTGGATCACGCCAGTACCGTGTGTGGAATAGGCCTTATTTCAATCGCCTCGCTGCGCTTTCCGGTTATGATGCCTTCAAATTGCAAACGAAAAGACTTCGGCAGGAGGCGTCATGAAAGCCGCGAAGGTGATGTTGGGTTTGGCTGTTGTGCTGGCTGGAGGGCTTCCCGCCGCTGCGCAGGAGAGCGGTTCGTCTGCACAGAAAGTCACGGTGGCAAAGGTCCAGATGATCACGCCTAACAACAAGTCGCGCTATGTCGGGCGGGTCGAGGCAACCAAGACCGTCGATATCGTCGCGCGGGTGGAAGGCTACCTGACGGAGCGCAAGTTCACCGAAGGCGGTTTTGTCAAACAGGGAGACCTGCTCTACGTCATCGAGAAAGATCTCTATCAGGCAAGCGTCGACCAGTCCAAGGCGACGCTTGAAGGCGCACAGGCAACGCTGAAAAACTCCCAGATAGAGCTGGAACGCCAGCGCCAGCTGCTGGCCAAGGGCGATGTTTCCCAGGCCACCTATGACAGCGCCAAGGCAACCATGGATGTCGATCAGGCCAATGTCGACGAAGCACAGGCCAACCTTGAAACCGCGGACATCAATCTCAGCTACACCGACATCAACAGCCCGATCGATGGCCGTATCAGCAAGACCAACGTGAATGTCGGAAATCTGGTGGATTCCAACACCGGAACGCTTGCAACGGTCACAAGCGTCGACCCGATCTATGTCAGCTTCTACATGGGTGAAAAGGACCTGATCAAGGACCGCGAGGCCGGCCTTATCGGCAATGATTCCTCGACCCTTCAGGTCAGCCTGACCCTGACCGACGGCACCAAATATCCCAGCGACGGAAAGATTACATATGTGGGGACTTCGGTCGAGGAAGGCAGCGATTCCGTCGAGCTGCGCGCCACGTTCGACAATCCGAAAAACGTCCTCATCCCCGGTCAGTTCGTCAATGTCACGGTCGATAGCGAAAACCAGACGCAGGTTGCGGCGATCCCGCAGCCCGCGATACAGCTCGATTCAAAAGGCCACTACGTCTACGTCGTCGGCGCGGACAACAAGGTGGAGCGGCGTGACGTGGTCCTGGGCCGCCAGTCCGGCACGCTCTGGGAAGTCACGTCCGGGCTCAAGGACGGTGAACAGGTCATCGTCCAGGGTCTGCAGCGGATCGGTCCGGACATGACCGTCGATCCCGTCGAAGCCAAAAGCTAAAAGAGACGATCGATCATGCTGTCCAGATTCTTCATCGACCGTCCGAATTTCGCACTGGTTCTCTCCCTGATCGCCTCACTCGTCGGGGTGATCGCCATCATCCTGATCCCGATTGCGGAATACCCCGATGTCACACCGCCCCAGGTGGTGGTGAACGCGCAATATCCGGGAGCCGACTCAGAACTGATCGAGAAGTCGGTGGCGATCCCGATCGAGGAACAGGTCAACGGTGTCGATGACATGATCTACATGTCCTCGACAAGCTCCAATGCCGGCACCTACCAGCTCACGATCACGTTCGAGGTCGGGACCGACCCGGATATCGCCGCGGTGAATGTCCAGAACCGTGTCGCGCTGGCAGAGCCGACATTGCCCACAGCGGTCAAGACACTCGGCGTTGCCACCCAGAAGCAGTCCGCCAACATGCTTCAGGTGATCAACCTCGTCTCCCCGGACGAAAGCCGCGACGCCATCTTCCT
The DNA here is from genome assembly GCF_030733265.1 of Roseibium sp. MMSF_3412. Taxonomy (GTDB): domain Bacteria; phylum Pseudomonadota; class Alphaproteobacteria; order Rhizobiales; family Stappiaceae; genus Roseibium. Next base: position 237,224 of record NZ_JASHJI010000006.1, read on the forward strand.
GAGCAACTACGCCACGATCAACCTGCAGGATCGCCTGTCGCGCCTGCCCGGCGTCGGCAGCGTCTCCCAGTTCGGTCCGCTGGATTACAGCATGCGGGTGTGGATGAACCCGGACCAGATGTCCGCCCTCAACCTCACCGCCGCCGACCTTTCCAACGCGATCCAGGCGCAGAATACCGAGGCGACGGCGGGCCAGATCGGCGGAGCACCGTTCGCTGGCCCGACCGACCTCCAGTTCACGCTGAAATCGCAGGGGCTTCTGGAAACGACCGAACAGTTCGGCGACATCGTCGTTTCCGGTGACGCCTCCGGACAGCTGGTGCGGCTGCGCGACGTCGCCCGCGTCGAACTCGGCTCCAGCTCCTATTCGGCCTATTCGGCGCTCAACAACAAACCGGCAACCTCCATCGCGATCTACCAGAGCCCGGGCGCAAACGCGCTGGACGTGGCAAGTGCGGTTTCCGCCGAGCTGGAAAAGATGAAGGCGAGCTTCCCGGAAGGCGTCGACTACGAGCTCCTCTACGACATCACCAAGGCGGTGAAGGCCTCGATCGAGGAAATCCTGACGACCCTGGCGATGACCACGGCGCTCGTGGTGTTCGTGGTGTTCATGTTCCTGATGAACTGGCGCGCGATCATCATTCCGGCCGTCGCCATTCCCGTGTCGCTGCTGGGAACGCTTGCGATCCTCTACCTGATCGGGTTTTCGGCCAACCTCATCACCCTGTTCGGCATCGTCCTGGCGATCACGCTGGTGGTGGACGACGCGATCGTCATCATCGAAAACACCGAACGCATCATGAGCGAAGAGGGGCTCGCGCCGCGCGAGGCGACGCTGAAGGCCATGAGCCAGGTCACCAGCCCTATCATAGCAACCACATTCGTGCTTCTGGCCGTGTTCGTGCCGGTGTGTTTCTTTCCCGGCATTACCGGGCAGATCTACCTGCAGTTCGCACTGACAATCACCGTTGCGTTCTGCCTGTCTGCGGTCAACGCGCTGACGCTGTCACCCGTCCTGTGTTCCATGCTGCTGCGCCGTTCGGACGCCAAACCGCCACGCTTCCTGGGCTTCTTCGGCACATTCGTCGACAAGGTGCGCGACGGCTATGTCTGGCTTGTCCGGCGGATGATCCGGCATGCCTTCCTTTCGCTGCTCATTCTGATTGCCGCTGCCGCCGCAACGGTGTTCATGTTCCGCGAAACGGCGACCGGCTTCATTCCGCTTGAGGACAAGGGCGTGCTCTTTGCCAATGTCCAGCTGCCGGACGGGGCGTCCCTGCAGCGCTCCGATGCGCTGGCCAAGGAAATGACCAAGGTCATGCTCGAGGTTGAGGGCGTCACGGACGTGATCTCGGTCACCGGCTTCAGCATCATTGCCGGCGAAGGATCGAACTACGTCACCCTGATCCCCATTCTCGCCCCCTGGGACGAACGCAAGACCAAGGCAACGCTCTGGTACAACATCCTGGGCACGCTGAACGAAAAACTGTCGGCGTTCGAAGGCGCCATCTCCTTCGTCTTCCCGCTGCCGCCGATTGACGGCCTCGGTATCTCCGGCGGCATCGCCGCTCAGATCCAGGATGATGCAGGGGCAAGTGTCGTCGATCTCGGCGCGGTGACGAATTCGGTTCTGTCCGCTGCCAACCGGGAGCCGGTCTTCCGGCAGGTGTTCAGCTCGCTCTCGGCCAGCACACCGCAATACGAGGTCGATCTTGATCGGGACAAGGCCGAGGCTCTCGGTGTCAATATCAGCGATATCTTCACCGCGCTGCAGGCCAATCTCGGCTCCTACTACGTCAACAACTTCATCCTGGACAGCAAGATCTTCTGGGTGATCCTTGCCTCTGATTCCGAGTACCGTCAGACGCTGGACGATGTCGGCAACATCTATGTGCGCGGGTCCTCGGGCGACATGATCCCGCTCAGCACGCTGGTCAGCCTGACGCCGGTTGTCGGACCTCAGAGCGTAACCCGCTACGACATGGCCCGGTCGGCCGCCGTGCAGGGCCTGACCAGCACGGGACACAGCACCGGCGACGGCATCAAGGCGTTCGAGAAGGTCGCCGAGGAGGTTCTGCCGAAGGGATATTCCATCGAGTGGACCGGCATGTCGCTTCAGGAAATCGAGGCAGGCTCCTACGTCATCTACATTTTCCTGCTGGCCTTCCTGTTCGCCTATCTCTGCCTGGTGGCCCAGTATGAAAGCTGGCTCCTGCCGATTGCCGTGATGCTGTCCGCCGTCTTCGCGGTCTGCGGGGCAATGATCCCGCTCTACCTGATCGACGTGCTCGACAACAACATCTATGCCCAGATCGGCATGGTTCTGCTGATCGGCCTCGCCGCCAAGAAGGCCATCATGCTGGTCGAGTTCTCGCGCAACTGCCGCGACGAGGGCATGAGCATCGTTGATGCCGCGATCAGTGCCGCCCATACCCGGTTCCGCCCGGTAACGATGACAGGCCTCTGCTTCATCGTCGGCGTGTTGCCGCTGGTGTTCGCCTCCGGCGCCGGCTCCGCCAGCCGCATCTCCATCGGCCTGCCGGTCTTCACCGGCATGATCCTCGACAGCACCATCGGTCTCCTGATGATCCCGGTGCTCTACGTCGTGGTTCAGCGGATAAGGGAGAAGTTCAGCAGCAAATCGGCGGAAAAGGGCGAAGAGGTGCAGGCTGGTTCGGGGGCTTGAATGGGACCATAGTGTCGCGTGCCAAATGATTGACAAAAGAAAAAAGGGCAAGAACCGGACTGCCGGTTTTGCCCTTTAACTTCTCAGTCATGCAACTTCCCGCGCTACCCCCACGCCCCCTCAAACGCGATCTCATCAACCGGCTTGCGTGCACTCGGCGTCTCGCGGGCGCGGAGATCTTCCGGCAGGTCCTCAATTTTGCTGCGCTTGCCGATGGCGATGGCGATTTCCGCCTTGAAACGTGCCGGCACGCCGAGCGCCTCGTGGATGTCGTCGCGCAGGATCCCGGCCATGGCGTGGGTGTGGTAGCCCATCTCCGTTGCCTGTAGGGCGGCGTTTGCCCAGGCAGCGCCTGCATCGAAAGAGTGCGTGCCGCTTTTACGGCCGGGTTTGCCGTCCTTGCCGTCGACTTCCATGTCCGAGAACAGGAACAAGAGCGCCGAGGCATGCTGCGCCCAGTCGCGATTGAACGGGTTCAGGAGATTGACGAGCGTATCCCAGCCCTCCGCGCCGCGCCGGGCATAGACAAAGCGCCACGGCTGGATGTTGAAGGCGGACGGGGCCCAGCGGGACGCTTCCAGAATTGTCTTCAGGTCCGCTTCCGGCATCTCGGACCGGTCGAAGGAGCGGGGCGACCAGCGGTTGACGATGAGGTCGTGAACGGGGTGGTCGGGATTGCGGGCAGTCATCAGTCTTTTCTCCAAAACGCTCCCGGGCTTTTGTCGCAATTCGGGAAGAGCGCCGCCTTTTCTGCCTCGCGGCTTTGCCACGAACGCGAAGGACAACGCCTGTTGCAGGGTTCTCGAACCGCTTTACCTGCCCGGTTGCGCTGGAGATAGTCGCTTTTTATCTTAATATCAAGATACTTTTTATAAAGATAGTTATCCTGTCTGCATCGCGGGCCGGTCCTCGGCCGGATGGGAAGCCTGAGAAGGCGTGGGCGCAGGCGCCGGTGCAACCAGGATGGCGGAAAGCACCAGCACCGCACAGACGATTTCCAGGGCCCCGAAGGCTTCTCCAAAGACCAGCCAGCCGATCAGGAACATGGTCGGCAGTTCGAAACTGCCCGCCGCCGCTGTTCTCATAGGCCCGATCTTCTGACACGCGATCGTATACATGATCTGCGGTATCAGCGCGGTGACAAGACCCATCAGCACGATCAGCCAGACTTCATTGAAAGAGGACGGCAGAACCGAGCCGCCGCCTTCAAACAGCGCAAGCGGCAGCAGGCCTGCAATGGCACCGATCAGGGTGCAGACGGCGCGCTCAAGCGGATTGAGATCGCCGCCCATGCCGCTGAGAACAACGATCAAAAACCCGAAGGCAATCGGTGCCGGAATGGCCCAGACAAGCGCTGCAAGCGCTTCGGGTGAGAGCGTGGCAGGGTCCAGGAGAAGCGCCGCTGCGCCAAGCACAAGGCCGATGGCCGCAAAGGTGCGCCAGTTCAGCGCCTGCTTCAGAAGAACCAGTGCGAAAAGGGCTGCAAAGGCCGGATAGGACATGTAGACGACACCGACGGCAGCAAGCGGTGCCTGGCTGATGGCCTCCAGATAGCCGATCACGCTCAGGCCGACGATCGCCCCGGCGCCGGCAAGCAGCAGGGCCTTGCCGCGCTTGTGCCGCTCACGCGGCAAGAACGGCAGCAGGACCAGCACCGAAATGACGTATCTGTAAAGGGCTATCGTCGCCGGACCGGTGCCCAGACCCTGCAGTTCGCGGACAAAAACAGGTACCAGACCGAAGCCGACCGCCGTCACGACGATGACAAGCGTGGCGGCAGCGGGCGTAAGATTGAAACGGGGCAAGGTGAAGCGTGACATGACGTTTCGATAGCCCGCTTTACCGCACAAATAAAATTCTTAGTTTTCATTCTCTTCATGAAATGATTTCATGGAACGATGATACCGAAACTTGCCGTTCATCACCTGACGCTCCTTTCCGCCCTCAGCGAAACCGGAAGCATGACCGTTTCCGCCTCGCGGCTCGGCATCACCCAGTCCGCGGCCTCCCACAGGCTGCGCGAGGCAGAGCGCCGGATCGGCGTGTCCCTCGTTCAGCGTGGCGATACCGGTCTTCAGCTGACACCGGAAGGCGAACGTCTCAGGCGTCTCGGGGAGAGCTTCCTTGCCGAGCTTTTCCGGCTGGAACAGGACATCGAAGCTTCCGCGCAGGAAAAGCGCCTGCTGGTCCGGCTGGGACAGGCAACTTACAGCCGATACCACTGGTTCCCGGCCTTCCTCGATTATCTTGAAGAACAGGACGCGCGCCTTGCGGTCGACCTTTCGGGAAGCGCAACGGCGCGGCCGCTCGCCTCGCTCATCGATGGTTCGGTCGATGTCTCGCTTGTCTTCGGGCGCGCGCCCGCGCCTGGCCAGTTCACATCCCTCAAGCTGGGCTCGGACCCGATCGTTGCAGTCATGTCGGCCAGTCATCCGCTCGCAGAGCAGCCTGTGGTCAACAGCATCAACATGGGCGATGAACGCTTCTTCGTTTATCCGCTGACCGCGGAACCGGGCTTTGACTGGACCGCCCTGCTCGGCGCGCCTGTCGAACCGTTCCGGCGGATGACCGCGATGCCGACGCCGGAGGCCGTGATCGATCTTGTCCGCGCCAGCTTTGGCGTTGCCATCTTCAGCCGGTGGGCCATCGAACCGGAACTGGCCGACGGCACGCTGGTCGCGCGCCCGATTGCAGAGGAAGGCATCAGCCTGGACTGGTGGTGCGTCAGGCGCAGCTCCGACCCGGACGATGGCCCGGCCGCCCGTCTGTCAGCAGCGCTCCAGTCCTGGAGCAGACGGTCCGACCGGGCGCTTTCGACGCTTGCCTTCAACTCCGCATCACCGTGACCGGCAGCAAGAAAGCGGCGGCAGGACGCTCCCCTCAGGAACCGTTTGCGGAGCGGACTTGTTGCCCGGTCAAGCAAGCTGACGCCGAGTGGTGAAGCCATTTCCCGCGCTTGCCCTCCTTGAGGAGAAGCAAGCCGCCTCAAACCCTTCCGGTCTCATTTATGAGCCCGTCACCTTAGCTCCGCTTGTTCGGCAAGTGCTGCGATCTGGTCCCTCATTGGATTGTTTTCCATGTCGTTGAAAAGCGGACGAAGGACCTCCCGGGCCTGCTCCATGCGTCCGGCCTCTATCGACACTTGCGCGAAATGCAGCGTGATCTCCGGAGACTGCCCCTGATCGACGTCGACCGCCTGTTGCAGCTTCGCCAGCGCTGTCTCCAGATCGCCTCGCTTGTAGGCAACCCAGCCGAGCGTATCCAGGATGGCCGCGTTGCCAGGCCTCAGCTTGAGGGCCTTGGTCGCCAGAGCCTCTCCCTCGTCCAGTGCAGCGTCGTCGCCGCGCTGGTTGACAAGGAACCAGGCAAGCTGGTTCAGGGCGACAAAATTGTCCGGTGCCAGGTCGGCAAAGCGCCTGAGCGCGGTCTCGGCGACATCATACTCACCGAGTTGCTCGGCAAGAACGCCTGTCCACATGTGCGTTTGCGGATCGGAAGAGATCTTCGAAGCAGCCTTGAAGGAGTTCAGTGCCGATTTGAAATCGCCGCTTCTGAAGGCGAGCTCGGCACGCATCAAGTGAGCTGCAAGAAAATTCTCCGATTGCGCAAGCGCTGTATCCAGGGCCTTGTAGGCAGCTTCGATGCTGCCTCTTTCGACCACGATTGCCTGTGCCAGAAGGAGGTGCAGTATCGCAGAGGATGGATGCGCTTCAGAAAGCTCCGTCAACATCTCAACGGCGCGGCCGTTTGTTTTCGTCATCATCAGGAACAAGGGCACTGCAAGGCCCTTCGCGGCCTCCGGCGGCATGTCGGCAACAAGATCGTCCGGTGTCAAGCCATCCACGCGAAATCCCGTTATCGCTCCCTGGCCATCGGAAAACGCCTTGCTGATCGCGGCCGTGTCGGTTTCACCCTGTGCCAGGAGGTCGAGAGCGTTGAATATCGCATCGACATCCCGGAACTGTCCGCCGGTTGCGGGACCGGCCGAAGCCTCTCCCTGGGCCAGTGAGATTGCCTTCAGTCCTGTTGCAGCTACGGCTGCCCGGGAAGAAAGCTCCAGGGCTCTTTCGAAAGCCTCGCGCGCAGTCCGTTCATCGCCCAGAGCCAAATTCAACCGTCCCCTGACGACCTGGACCTCCGCGCTGTCCTGCTGCGGAATAATCCCGAAGTCTTGTTTTGCTCGCGTCAGGTCACCAACACGCAGAAACATCTCGACATTCAACGTGTCGGAATTATTGATTTGCCCGCGGTACTGACGGAAGGTTTCACGGGCTTTCTCGTGTTCCCCGTTCTGCAAATATGCGGTGACAAGGCCGGTCGCCGCATCTGCCCTGTCCGGTTCTGCCTGCAGGCACCCCGCAAATCGTTCAGCTGCGGAACGATGGTTGCCTTCTTCCGTTTCAATATTCGCCAGCGCAAGCAGGGTTGAGCAGGTATCCGGACTCAAAGAGACAGCATGCGCAAGAGCCCTGCGGCCGGTGTCACGCTGCCCTGTTTCAAATAGCACCGCAGCAAGATTTGCCCAGAACGTGGCACCGTTCGGGCCAGCTTGCGCCGCTTTGGTAAAGTGAGGAAGCGCGGCATCCGGACCATCGACACGGAATGAGATCGTTCCCCGCAGATTATGGGCATAGGCGTTTTTTGGGTCCTTGATCAGCAATTCGTCGAGCAGCCTGACTGCATTGTCGAAGTGCCCCTGGCCGCGAAGGATCAGCGCTTGCGCGATCTCGCGCTCCCCATCCGGCAACTCGGTGTCTCCTGCCGCGGCAAGAGCTGCCTGGGCACCGGAAACATCGCCTTCAATGGCGCGCTTGACCGCCACAAGAACCGCTGCAAGTACGCCGTCTTCAACCTTCAGGCCTGCCAGAGTGGAAATCTCTGCCTGTTCGCGCAAAAGCTTGCTTGCAATGGCTGCATTGACACCGGCAGATCCGGGGCGGCCGGTATCCCCCAGTTGCGGCATCCAGTTTACGTCCGGCGAGCCGAATGGCGCTGCCTGAACCGGTCCCGTAACCAACAAAAGTGAAAAAACAACTCCAGGCAGCCCAAACTGCCGCAAACCGAAATAGTTCCCAAACATGATGGACAAATTCCCAATCTCAAAAAAACAAGTGCCCGGGGGTGGCCCCCGAGCACTCTATCTGAATTACCGCAAAACTGGCAATTCTAGCTTACTTGCGGAAACGGCGTACAACCCCGAAGCCGCCGATAGCCGCGATGAGCAGCAGGCCGGAAGCCGGGAGCGGCACAGGCGTAGTGCCACCACCGCCGGTCGTTGTTCCGAACAGCGTCAGGCTGGCAGAAGCCTGTGTCTGGTCGGTAAAGGTCGCCAGAGCGGTCCAGGTGTTGGCACCCGGGTTCAGAGCGAAGCCCGGAACCGTGAAGTTTCCGAGAGCATCGACGATTGCTGCAAAGACATTTCCGTCCGGATCGGTGATCTGAACGTTGTCAACGCCGACCAGAACGCCGCCGCCGGCGCCGCTGAAGATGTTGACGATGTCCTGCGGGTTGTTCGAGAAGTTGACGAACGTTCCGTTACCCGCCGTGGCAACCGCCTGCATGGTCGATGTCGAGCTACCCGGGAAGCTGACGGTGTTCACGATGTAACCATCATTAGCTGCATCGGTTGCCGCAGCAACTGCTTGCGCTTGGTTGGAGCCGCCGTCGGAGATCACCAGGATCTGCTTGGACGTGCCGGAACGGCCACGTGCGTCCAACTCGTTGTCCGCTGCCACAATACCATCACGGATATCTGTGCCACCGAAAGCATCGATGTTGTTGATTGCGGTTTGAACATTGCCAAGTCCGCCAGGGAGCGTGGTCAATTGCTGGGTGACCGAAGCGTTGCTGTCAAAGTCCACGATGCTGACCGCGGATCCGGCGGGCAGATTGTTCACCAGAGCCGTGGCAGCCTGTGCCTGCACCTGGTTGCGTGTCGGGCTGCCCGCGATCGGAACAGTGGCCCCCATGGAGCCGGACGAATCCATCACGATGACAAGATCCAGACCGCCACCGATTGTGCCCGTGGCGCTGGCTGCACCGTTTGGCGCAACGACCGTGCCAGCAGGGAAGGAACTGTTGTTTGCCGGGTTGAGCCAACCAACCGAGCCAGCGGCATGCGCAACCGAAGCCCAGACGAGCGTTCCGGCAGCAATCATGCCTAGTTTTGCGACTTTCGAAATACTTAACATGGAATTAACCCCTTAACTAAGTTAATGCGCATTAACATGCAGCTTCCTGTGGATAAATCAACGTTTATTTTTAACATTCAGAAACAATTAACTTTTTTGCCGCACCCCTCAGCTCTTTAGTGTTAATTTTGCGTTAAAATTGAAAAACACCCCTCAACAAAACAGCACTTTATGCGTGCTTTTTTCAATTTCAAGTTATTTTTGGTTGCATATTAAGCAATTCAAAACTCAAGTGTTTTTTTGACACGCCCAAAAGACTGCCACTTTTTTGCCGAAAAACTAAACAAAATTTAATGAGGCCAAAGAAATTGCGCAACAGTCGGACGCTGCAAAGTTTACTTAACGGTGTTACGCAGTATATTTTTGAAAGTATACATGACATTTCTATTCGCGCGGGCAAAACAAAGACGCTACTCTACGGCAATCGTCGACCCATTTTCCTGGTAGCGAGACCGCATGAAGGTCTGCAAAAACTGCTTTGCGCACATGGCGATGCTGACCTAAGCTACCAGAAACGTTTTTGAAAAAGACGATTTCTGAAGATACGGAGAGCATTGCTGCATGGCTCTGGCTGAAAAAGAACGCAAGCGCGGCCTGGTGCTCGCGGTCGGCTGCCTGGGCGGTCTGGTGATGCTGGACGAAACCGTGCTCGGTGTCTCTCTTCCCGCCATTCGGGAACACTTTCATCTCTCGGCGACCACAACCCACTGGATCATCAACGCCTACATGCTGGCCTTCACGTGCTTTGCCGCGGTCGGCGGCAAGGCAATCGATCTCTTCGGGTTCCGGCCCACGCTGATCGTGTGCAGTGTCATCTTCGCGATCACCAGTCTTGTTGCCGGTTTCTCGGACAGCATAGCGATGCTGATTACGATGCGCGTCCTGCAGGGTCTGTGCGCTGCCGTGATGTTCCCCATGACGCTTGCCGCCGCGACGCTGACATTCGACGAGAACGAACGCGGCAGAGCCATCGGCACGCTGGCAGCCATGGCAACCATATTCCTCGCCGCCGGTCCGCTGGTCGGCGGCATCCTGACGGATTTTCTGTCGTGGAGATGGGTCTTCTGGATCAACGTGCCGATCGTTGCGGTGGGGAGTACCCTCGCCTGCGTGTTGTGGCGCAATCCTGAAAAGCCGCGGCCAAGACCGGTGGTCGACCCGATCGGCCTGGTGCTGCTGCTCATCGGCCTGACAGCGCTGATATTCGGATTGATGGAAGGCCCGGATTTCGGCTGGATCTCTCCCGTCATCATCGCGACCATCCTGGGCGGTGTCGTCGGTCTTGGCATCTTCATCTTTTACGAAGCAAGGGACGACAAGCCGCTTATCGATGTACGGCTGTTCAAACTGCCACCGTTTCACGCCAGTACGCTTATCATCCTGCTGACACAGATGAGCAAGATCGTGGTTGCGATCTACGTGCCGCATTTTCTGCAGCTTGAAATGTCCTACAGCGCGCTTTGGGCCGGCATCGGAACCGTGATTGCTGTACTGCCCATGCCGATCCTCGCGGCGCCCGCCGGGAAGTTTTCAGACAAATACGGGTCCCGAAAACCGGTTCTTGTTGCCATGGCGCTGCTTGCGGTTTCTACCATTCTCATCGGTCTCATGATGCTTCTGGAAAACTACTGGCTGCTCGCGCCGGCACTGCTCCTTTGGGGTATATTCCTGCCGGTCGCGATGATCCCGACCGGTCGCATCACGGCGAATTCCGTACCGCGCGACAAGCAGGGCGAGGTGAGCGGGCTGATCATCACCGCACGACTCGTCGGCGGAACGCTCGGGGTCACGCTTGGCAGCGTTCTTTTGGCCATGGGCGCGGATTTCACGTCGATCTTCGTGACCATGGGAGTGCTGCTCGCCCTCTCCTGCGCCTACAGCGCGATTGCGCTTGAACATGATGAAGCCGAGTGACGGGAGACTGCCCGAATGACGGAGTTCAGAGCGCAAAGCCTCGCAGAACTGATCGCAGATGGCGCGATTCACGTCATCGGCATCTGCCTCGGTCTGACGGCCTCGGTGATTCTTGCTGTCACGCTCTGGAACAACGACGACCCGACCCGCCAGGTCACGGTGATGATCTATGCTGCCTGCCTGATGGCGATGCTGATCTGTTCCGCGCTCTACAACATGCTCGCCAAGGACCACAAGTCCGGCATCTTGCGGCGGCTCGACCATGCCGCGATCTTTCTGATGATTGCAGGCACCTACACGCCGCTGGCCGCCGTCATCATCGGCGGCTGGACCGGTGGCATCCTGCTGGCGACGGTCTGGACGGGCGCATTGGCGGGAGCGGTCATCAAACTCGTCCGCCTTTCAAAGGCGGAAAAACTCTCCGTACCGATCTATCTCGGGCTCGGCTGGGTGGTTGTCTTTGCGGCCAATCCCCTGATCGAACGCGCATCGATGTTCGGCCTTTGCATGATCCTCGCCGGCGGGCTGCTCTACACGGTCGGAACGGTGTTCTACGCCTGGAAGCGCCTGCCGTTCCAGAACGCGATCTGGCACGCCTTCGTGCTCGCCGCAGCGGTCTGCCACTTCGGCGCCGTTCTGCACGATGTCGCGCTCACCTAGGCTGCGTCCGCATTCGGGTCCTCGCTCAGGACAACCACCTTCGTCCTGAGAGGCACGCGATTGAACAGATCGATCACATCCTGCTGCCACATGCGGATACACCCCGACGACACGCTCTTGCCGATTGACGACGGCTGATTGGTGCCGTGGATGCGATACAGCGTATCGACCGGTCCCTGCCAGAGATCCATCGCGCGTGCGCCGAGCGGGTTCTTCAACCCCGGCGGATAGCCCTTTTCCCAGTAGCGTTCGAGCGACGGCTTGCGGGCGATCATTTCGCGCGGAGGACGCCAGATGGGGTGCTCACGCTTGACGCGGACCAGCGCCTCGCCGGACCAGTCGAAGCCGGCACGTCCGACACCGATCCCGTAGCGCAGCGCCTTCTTGTTGCCGAGTGTCCAGTAGAGGTAGTTGTTGTAAGGATCGACGATGATGGTTCCCGGCATTTCACGGGTCTTGTATTCCACGACCTGGCGCAGGTACTGCTCATCGAAATTCTTGTAGTTGATCGCAGGCCACGTGAAGTCGCCGTCGGGAAGCGCCGCATAGGCGGATGCGTAATCGAAGTCCTCGTCGGGGAGTTCGGCCTGATCCGGCAAACCGACCACCGTCTGACAGCCGGCAAGCGCACCACCGGCCAGGATCAGGCTGCCCGTCAGAATCGAGCGGCGCGAAAACACCTGTCTTTCCACCAATTCCGTATCCCCGTGCAACGGCAACGACGCGTGCGTCATGTGACCGATAAATCCGGCCCCTTTCTTGGGCCAGCTTTCAGCGAGTTTCAAGTCACATTCGCTCCAGTTTCAAGACTCATTCATTCGGTTGCATTGGCGCAACAAACGGCGATGTACCGAAAGGAAAGGCGAGAAAAGCGGACGTCCGGCCCGGTCGAGCGGTTTGACGGAGCGGCTCGACGCCGTTTTTTCCTCCCAGCGGGACAGGGCTCGTACCCTGGAGTGAATTTGCACGGCAACGTCGTTGCAAACCTCTGGAAACCTGGCGGTTTTCTGCGGCCTTTCGCCTCGTATCCGAACAATTCCATCCCCAACAGGTCATCCAAATGGACGGGTCTTGCCCCTGAAGCCTTACAATCTGCGTATCATTGACTAGATTGAGTTCAGTACCTTCCATTTCCCCCGCTCTGCGGCGTTCCAGATACTTCAAGGACACTTCGTGCAAAACGACACATCACCGCGCCGGTTCCCGGTTTTCGACGGCCACAACGACACGTTGCTCAAACTGGAGATAGACGCGATCAAGGGAACTGAGCGCAGTTTCTTCGACCGCTCGGAAAAGGGGCACATGGACGCCGTGCGCGCAAAAGAGTCCGGATTTTCCGGCGGATTGTTTGCCATGTTCGTTCCCTCGAACCCGGATCAGGACTTTTCAAAGGCCTTCAACCCCAACGATCCGGTCAACTTCCAGGAGGTTCCGCAGAAGCAGGCGCTGGACTTTACCCACAGAATGCTGGTGCGCGCCGAACAGATCGAGGCTGCCTCCGGCGGAGAAGTTGTGATCTGCAGGACCGCAGAAGAAAACCGGGCAACCGTCGAAGCAGGCAAGATGGCCATCAGCCTGCATATAGAAGGCGCTGAAGCCATCGACACGGATTTTCAGGCTCTTGGGGACCTCTACAATCGCGGTCTCCGATCGCTCGGGCTGGTCTGGAGCCGCGAAAATGCCTACGGTTCCGGCGTTCCGATGGCTTTTCCCGCATCACCCGACACCGGTCCCGGTCTGACGGCTGCCGGGCGCGCGCTTGTTCAGGAATGCAACAGGCTCGGGGTCCTGCTGGATGTTTCCCACCTCAATGAGAAAGGGTTCTGGGATCTGGCCGGGATCACGGACAGGCCGATCGTCGCAAGCCATTCAAACGCCCATGCGATCTGCGAAAGCAGCCGCAACCTGACCGACAAGCAACTGGATGCCATCCGGGAAAGCGGGGGGCTTGTCGGTGTCAATTTTCACGTCGCCTTCCTGCGCCCGGACGGGAAACACCAGAAGGACACTCCGCTGGAGGTCGTTGCTGATCACGTCGCCCATCTTGTCGAACACCTCGGCGAAGATCATGTCGGGCTCGGCTCCGATTTCGACGGTTGTCTGCCGCCTCAGGACCTGAGCGACGTGACCGGCTTACCCTCCCTTTTCAACGTTCTGCGTGAACGCGGTTTTGATGAGGCGGCACTGGACAAGCTTGCCTACCGAAACTGGATTTCCATGCTGGAAAAATCGGCGGCTTAGGCAAAAGCGCACTGCCCAAGCCTGCGGCCCGCTCCCCAATCCGGTCATAGCGGATGCGAGCCTCAGCGGCTGCTGCGCAATTTTCATCAGTATTTTTACCGCTCGCGAAATTGTCAGTTGAGATCGGCAGTATTGTCTCGACATGAGCGCCAACGACTGACAAACAGGTGCGCAACAAACAAAATTGACGACGTTCGTCTCACTAATCGGCAAATTTGACCACCGAGGCCCATTGACCATGCGCGCAAAGGTGGCAGACACTCTGCTAACGGGAGACCAGTCAACAAAAGATCCCGGCTTGGGCTTCGAGACAATGCAAAAGAACAAATCGACGCCGGTGTGGGGGCAACGACGTGACCATTCGAAGTGCTGCGAACAACGCTTCGCACGACAAAGACGCATTTGGCGAGAAACGCGCCCGCAAATCTGAATCCGTATATCAAGACCTGATGGGCCGCATTCTGACCGGTGAACTCAAGTCGGACAGCGCCATGACAGAACAATCACTGGCGCAGGAATATGCCTGTTCGCAAAGCACCATCCGGGAAGCCCTGATGCTTCTGCAGGAATGCGGACTGGTCATTCGAAAAGGATATCAGGGCACCTTCGTGACGGACCCCTCCCTCGCCGAAGCAACTTTGCTTTTGCGGCTGAGGATCAATACCGAGGTCGCCGGCCTCACGGAAGCAGCCAAGACGATCACACCGGCCCAGATCGCGGAGTTGCGGGATCTTGACCGTCAGTTCCTGGAAGCCCGCAGGCAAAGGGATGTCTATGCCTGTGCAGAAATCGACCGGGAATTCCATTTGCAGATTTTCAGGTGCGCCGGAATGTCAGCTTTGGAACCCCTGCTGGTCAGAACCCTGGTGATGCTCCAGAGGATCACGCTTGCAACGCCGAGACCGGACTACTCCTGGACCCATCCGAAAATCGTCCAGCACGAGAGCATTCTCGACGCACTCGAGGCCGGTGACAGCGATGCTGCGGTGAGCGCTCTCAAATCCCACGTCTTTTCAAGCGTCACTTTGCTTGCACCGCAGTTTTACGGGCAGGATACGGCAAGGCTTCGTGCGCAGCACGAACCAGATCTCAGCCCGATATCCCTTTAAGCTTCTGCCCACACAATGGGCCACCGCACTAGGGTACGGACCCATAAATGAAGCCGATTTGGCGGCAGAAATGGCAAAGTCTCGCGAGGAAGCGTGAGTAGAGCGGGCTTTAGGCCCGGTCAAACGCGGTGACGCTGCGAGGCGAGGCCATTTTGCCGTCCTTCGGATTTGGCCGTTTCAGCCACCTGCAGCGTCGCGAAAGGCTTGAAAATGAAGCACATTTCCTGCGCTTTCGCTCCTTGCAGTTGGTCAAAACGATCCAAACCAAATTGACTTCATTTATGAGTCCGTACCCTAGGCCGTCTCCATCATGTGTTGTTGGGTCAGCATCGCGGCGCCGACCAGTTCTTTCGTGTAGTCCTGTTTCGGATCCTCAAAGATCGCGTCCGCAGGACCGGCCTCGACCACCTTGCCGCCTTGCATCACCATGACCGTGTCCGACAACGCTCTGACGACAGCGAGGTCGTGGGAAATGAAGAGATAAGTCAGCTCGTGTGCTTTCTGCAGATCCCGCAGAAGTTCGACAACCTGTTTCTGGATCGTTCGGTCGAGGGCGGAGGTCGGCTCATCCAGCACCACGAATTCCGGTTTCAGAACCATCGTGCGCGCGATGGCAATGCGTTGGCGCTGACCGCCCGAAAACTCGTGCGGATACCGGTTTCGCATCACCGGATCGAGCGAGACTTCCTCCAATGCCTGACACGCGCGTGCATCCCGGTCCTGTGCGCTGAGAGACGGCTCGTGGACCAGCAGGCCTTCGGATATGATCTGTCCAACGGTCATCCTGGGACTGAGCGAACCGAACGGGTCCTGGAATATGAGCTGCATGTCCTTGCGCAGCGCACGCATCGCGTTCCGGTCCAGTCCCGAGATCTGCTTGCCGTGAAAGACAACACGCCCGCCGGCGGGTAACAGGTTCAGGATCGCGCGCCCGAGTGTCGACTTGCCCGAGCCGCTTTCACCGACGATCCCGAGGGTCTGTCCCTTGCGCAGGGAGAAACTGATGTTGTCGACTGCCCGCAGAACATGCTTGGGCTGCAGGAAACCGGTGTCCAGTTCAAACTCGACCTCGACCTTCTGCGCCTCGAGCAGAACCGGCGCGCTTTCAGGCACCGGCGGCTTGTGTCCGGTCGGTTCCGCATCCAGCAGCATCTTCGTGTAGGGATGCTCGGGCTGCGTGAAGATCTTCTGCGTGTCGCCGCTTTCAACGACGTCGCCGGTTTTCATTACGTAAACCCTGTCAGAGATGCGGCGGACGATGCCCAGATCGTGCGTGATGAAGATGACCGCCATCCCCAACCGTTTCTGAAGGTCACGGAGCAGATCGAGGATCTGCGCCTGGGTCGTCACATCAAGTGCGGTGGTCGGTTCGTCGGCAATCAGAACGTCCGGGTCGTTGGCAAGCGCCATGGCGATCATGACACGCTGGCGCTGACCACCCGACATTTCATACGGGTACGCCTTGATCTTGCGCTCCGGCTCCGGAATGTTCACCAGCCTGAGAAGATCCAGCGCCTTCGCCCTTGCCGCTTTCCACGAGAGCCCGCCGTGCACGACCATGGGTTCCGCCAGCTGACGGCCAATGGTGTAAAGCGGATCAAGCGATGTCATCGGCTCCTGGAAGATCATCGTGATCTTCTCACCGCGTACCTTGTTCAACTGTCCGACCGGCAGACCAAGGATGTTGCGGTCTTCGTAGATCACCTCGCCCTGCGTCCGGCCATTCGAGGCGAGAAGCCCCATGGCAGCCATCATGGTCTGGCTCTTGCCCGAGCCGCTCTCGCCCACAATCGCGACCGTCTCGCCGGCCTCGACGTGAATATTGACGCCGCGCACGGCGTTCACGGTCCCGGTTGCCGTCTCGAAGTCGACTTTCAGATCCTTGATGGAGAGGACGGTTTTGTTGTTTTCGTTGCTCATGCCGCTCTCCTCACCGGTCTTTCGGGTCCAGCGCATCGCGCAGACCGTCGCCGATGAAATTCAGCGCGAACAGTGTCGATGTCAGGAAGATGGACGGGAAGATGAGCATCCAGGCCGCGCCCTGAAGGTTGCGGGCGCCCTCGGAGATCAGAACACCCCAACTCGTCATCGGCTCCTGGATGCCAAGCCCCAGGAAGGACAGAAAGCTCTCCAGGAGAATGACCTTGGGCACGAGCAGCGTCATGTAAACCACCACCGGGCCAAGGGTGTTCGGAATGATATGCCGGCGCAATATGCCGCCGTCGTCAATGCCCATCGCTTCTGCTGCCTGAACATATTCCTGGCGCTTGATCGTCAATGTCTGGCCCCGCACGATGCGGGCCATGTCAAGCCATTCGACCGCCCCCACGGCAATGAACATCAGGATGAAGTTCCGGCCGAAAAAGACCACCAGCATGATGACGAAGAAGATGAAGGGCAACGAGTAGAGAATGTCGACCACGCGCATCATCATCTGGTCGACACGCCCGCCCATATAGCCCGATGTGGCGCCGTAGATGACACCGATCGAGATCGCAACCACGGTGGCCAGCAATCCGATCGTCAGGGAAACGCGTCCGGCGATGAACGTTCTCGTCATCATGTCGCGCCCATTGGCATCCGTACCGAAGTAAAAATGCAGGTAGTTGATCTCGGCCCGCACTGTTGCCGACAGGCCATCGCTTGCGAGATCGGTCAGCTGCGTATCCTTGAACAGGTTGCTTCGATCGAAATAGCGCGTGGCGCGCGGGTCGATCTCGCGTTTGGAGGTCACAGTCGCAATGACAGTGTCCCCATCGCGTTCGTAGCTTTCAACGGTCATGCGGGCCCGCTTGGCCACCGACATGAAGGCCGGCTCGACCTGTTCCGGTCTCGGGTAGGCCTCAAGGCTCGCAGGAACCTTCACGTAATCCCGGTAGACCGTGTCGAACTTGTGCGGCGAAAGCGCCGGACCGAGGATCGACAAGAGTGCAATAGCTGCGAGCACGATCATGCTCACGACGGCTGCCCGGTTCGCCAGCAGGCGGTCGCGGGCATCGTCCCACAAGGAACGGCCTTTTTCGGGTACAGCGTTGTTGTCTGCCGTAATCGTCATGGTCAGCCCCCTCAGTCGTAGCGCACGCGCGGATCAAGCAGTGCGTAAAGCAGATCCACGATGAGGTTGAAGAGGATAACGAAGCAGGCAACGACAACGACCGTTCCCATCACGAGCGTGTAGTCGCGGTTGAGCGCGCCCTGAACGAAATACCGACCGATGCCCGGAATTCCGAAGATGGTCTCGATGACAACGGAGCCGGTCAGCAGCGCCGCGGCGGCCGGTCCGAGATAGGAGACCACGGGAAGAATGGCCCCGCGCAGCGCGTGCACCACGATCACCATGTATCCCGTCAAGCCGTAGGCCCGTGCGGTGCGGACGTGATTGGACCGGAGCGCTTCGATCATCGAGCCCCGGGTCAGACGTGCGACCACGGCCACCTGGGGCAAGGCCAGCGTGACGACCGGCAGGATGACGTTCACGAAAGCGCCTCCGTTCCATCCGCCCACCGGCAACCAGCCAAGCCAAACACCCAGGATCAGCGTCAGGATCGGTGCCACGACGAAGTTGGGAATGGTGACGCCCAGGGTGGCTGCGGCCATAACGGTGTAGTCGGTCGCCTGGTTCTGACGCAGGGCAGCAATCACGCCGAGCGTTCCGCCGACGAACAGTGCCAGGCACAAGGCCGACAGGCCAAGCTGGATCGAGATCGGCAGGCTTTGCGCGAACAGTTCGTTGATCGAGAAATCCCGGAAGTAGAAGCTCGGTCCGAAATCCAGCTGCGCAATGCTCTTGAGGTAGAGCAGGTACTGGTTCCAGAGCGGCTCGTCGAGGTGATAGATCTTGTTCAGGTTCTCCATCACTTTCGCCTCAAGCGGACGCTCAAGATCGAAAGGGCCGCCCGGCGCGATCCGGATCAGGAAGAAGGAGATTGTGACGATCAGAAAGAGGGTCGGGATTGCGCTGAGCAATCGACCGAGCACGTAACGGTGCATAGGCTCTGCCCCTGTTGTTCTGCCGGCGGTCTTCTGGTGCCGCCTTTGCAAAAAAACCGGCAGGAAATCTCCTGCCGGTTCGGTTGTTGCGGTTACTCGGAAATGCTCATGAAGCGTGTCGGGTGAACATTGAGGAGATTGTCCTCAAAGCCGGACACCTTGTCGGACACCATGTTCATGGAGCCGTAATACATCAGCGGAATGAAGGGCAGATCCCGCATGAACATTTCTTCGGCCTGCTTGAGGATACCCGCGCGCTTCTCAAGATCGATCGTCGCAGCTGCCTCGTCCATCAGCGCGTCGTATTCAGGGTTCTCGTAGCGCGCATAGTTGAAGCCGGTGTTGTCGCTCTCGACCATGAACAGGAAGTTCTGCGGATCGGAATAGTCACCGATCCAGCCGGCACGGGCAATGTCGAAATCCTGACGGTCGCGCAGCATCGCATAGTGCGTCTTGGTGTCCGTGTTCACCATGGAGACCTCAACACCCAGAGGCTTCCACATGTCGGCAATCGCAACCGCCGTGTTCTTGTGGTTCTCGGACGTGTTGTAGTTGATCGTGAGTTTCACCGGATTGTCCGGTCCGAAACCGGCTTTCTCCAGAAGCTCCATCGCCTTTTCTTCGCGATCGATCTGGGACATGTCCATATAGTCCGCAAAGGCAGGATCACCGTAGTTGCCGATGCCCGGCGGCACGAAGGAGTAGCCGGCAACCATCGTGGAACCCCAGATTTCGTCTGCCAGGAACTCACGGTCGACCGCCATTGACAGCGCCTGACGAACTTCGGGGTTTTTCAGCGTCTCGTCTTCATGGTTGAGCGCGTAGTAGTAGGTGCCGAGATAGGGAGCAACGCGGAACTGGTCGCCCAGGTTTTCCTTCATGAAGGCAACCTGTTCGGTGGGTGCGTCGTTGTTTGTATGCAGTTCACCTGCCTGGAACCGGCGCAGCGCAGCACCGCGATCTTCCGTCGGATAGAAGAAAACCGTGTCGATCTGGACGTTGTCCGCATCGTGGAAATTCGGGTTCTTGACGGCCTTCACATGCGCGTTCGGAATGAATTCCGCAAGAACATAGGCGCCGTTGGTGACAATGTTCTCCGGCTTCACAAAGTCCGTGCCATGCGCTTCAACGGTTGCCGGATGGACGGGCAGCCCGGTCTGGTGAGTCAGCTGCTCGATGAAGTAAGGTGTCGGCGCTTCAAGCGAAATCTCAAGGGTCTTGTCATCCAGAGCCTTCACACCGATTTCTTCCGGCGCGAGTTCGCCCTTGTTGACCTTTTCCGCGTTCTTGATCGGGTAGAGGATATTGGCGTATTTCGCGCCTGTCTCCGGCGTCATGATGCGCTGCAGGGAAAAGACGAAGTCGCCTGCAACCACCGGGTCGCCGTTGGACCACTTGGCGTCGTCGCGCAGCGTGAAGGTGTAGACCGTGCCGTCGTCGGAGATTGTCCAGTCGGTCGCAACGCCCGGAATGACCTTGCCGGCTGCATCATATGCCACCAGGCCTTCATAAAGATCACGCAGGATATGCGCTTCGTAGGTTGTGGACGTCTTGTGCTGATCCAGTGTTTCCGGATCGGCCGTGTTGCCGCGATGGTAGACCACCTCTGCAAATGCTGTCAGAGACGTGGCTGCCATCAATGCAGCCGCAAGCGCCGTCACACGCATGGACTTGAACATATCGCTCTCCCCTCTTGGGTTTTTGTTGAAGCTTGGAAACGATAGCCGACAAGATTCCACGCTCTTTGCGCGCAATCAAGCGTACCCCGACGGCATATTTCAACTACCGGGAAAGAAAGGCGATGTTTTTGCAGTTTTCGCGAAGATGCAGGAAAAATTTTCTCCACCTTCACGAGATCGTTATATCAACCGCTAAACGGGTACGAAATTAAATTACAATTCTAGCGGCAAAAACGATATTTTCCACTATAGGCCAGATAGGTGCCCGTGTTCGGATTGAAGGATTTGAATTTCCGCGAACAATAAGCGACCCATTGGGGCGTGAACGGAGCGAGGCCCGTCTTTGTATAAGGCACGCGCCGGGGCTGGCCGACATAACCTCCGCGCGGGGCGACATAGACCCCTCTCGGCGCAAGATAGAGCGGCGGCCTGTAGCGAGGCGCGACATAGCGCCGGGAGCGATACGGATAGGCGCGCCGGTCATAAGGATGGTAATAGTAAGGCGGGCCATAGGGACGGAATGGCGGGCCGGCAAATCCGCCGCGATAGCCACCGTAAAAGACGCCGCCGCGATAGCCGCCGGTTCCAAACGCAAAGCCGACGCCGCCGGTACCGATATAGAATGAGTCGGCCTTGGCAGCGCCTGGCTGGACAGCGGCCGTCAGGCCGGCTCCTGCAAAAGACAGCGCCAACGCAAGACCGAGCGACCTCAGTTTGCGCGTGAAGTCCCCGGACGTTGCGGGACCCTTGATCAGACAAAACATCTTCAATCTCCTTCCGGCATTTCAGCCGGCAAATGGACGATAGGCCCCTGACCACACGGCAGCTTAACCCATTTCCCGGCAAAAATCCGACAGAAAGCCATCAAAATTCACCGAAGACCTTTTCAAGCTTGCGTGCAGGCCGGTTTGACGCTTGCGCGGCCGGAGCATGACCAGTGATACCAGCCTTCTTAGACAGAAAACCATTTCATGGCATCAAACCGGTCTACTCGGTCAGGCGTGGTGCGCAGCGCGATGCCGGCGCATCGGGCAAGCGCCGCAACGCAGCCGATGGCCGGTTTCATGCCAGCGGAGGACGGGTTCTTTTGCCCCAAAGTCGCGTTGCGATTTGCTTGAAGTGCCGGCACTAGCGCGCAAACCGCGCCTTGCCTTGAGCCAAAATAATACCGGTGAAATGGGTTTCTATCTATGACGGTTGGTATATACCAAGCGCCGGTCTTCAAAGCCCAAAGGATCCCATGGCCCCGCCTCTCCTGATACTGCGCGACGTTCAACTGACCTTCGGCGGCACGCCGCTTCTGACCGGCGCAGAGCTGTCCGTATCCGAAGGCGAGCGCATCTGCCTTGTCGGCCGGAACGGGTCTGGCAAATCAACGCTCCTAAAGATAGCGGCGGGCCAGGTCGAAATGGACAAGGGCGAACGCTTCTTCCAGCCGGGGCGCACGGTCCGTTATCTGCCGCAGGACCCGGATCTGTCCGCCTATGCCTCGACACTCGACTATGTCAACGAAGGTCTGACCGAGGGCGATGATCCCTATCGCGGAGCTTATCTTCTGGAGGTCCTCGGACTGAGCGGAAACGAGGACCCGAATTCTCTTTCAGGTGGAGAGGCGCGGCGTGCCGCGCTCGCGCGCACACTCGCACCGGAACCCGATATCCTGCTCCTTGACGAACCCACCAACCACCTTGACCTGCCTGCAATCGAGTGGCTTGAGACGGAGCTGAAAAGCCTGAAATCAGCGCTCGTGCTGATATCGCACGACCGCCGCTTCCTGGAAAATCTCTCGCGTGCAACGGTCTGGATCGACCGGGGTGTGTCCCGGCGCATGGACAGGGGTTTTGCCCATTTCGAAGCCTGGCGCGACGAGGTATTCGAGCAGGAGGAGATCGATCAGCAGAAGCTGGCACAGAAGATCAAGCGCGAAGAACACTGGATGACCTATGGCGTCACGGCCCGGCGGAAGCGGAACATGCGCCGGGTACGCGAACTGGCCGAACTCAGAAAACAGAAACGCGAACATCGCGGTCCGCAAGGCACAGCCAAGCTCAGTGCCAGCGATGCCGATGTCTCCGGCAAGCTTGTGATCGAGGCGAAGAACCTCTCCAAGTCCTATGGCGACCGCAATATCGTCAAGGACTTCTCGGCCCGCATTCAGCGTGGTGACCGGATCGGGTTCGTCGGCCCGAACGGGGCCGGCAAGACGACTCTTCTGAAGATGCTGACCGGCGAGCTTGAGCCGGATGCCGGCACGAACCGGCTTGGCACCAACCTGGAGATGGTCACGCTCGATCAGAAGCGCGAAAAGCTGGACCTCACCGATACGCTCTCTTCGGTTCTGACCGGAGGACGCGGGGACATGGTTGTTGTCGGCGAGGAGACCAAGCACGTGATGTCCTACATGAAGGACTTTCTGTTTTCTCCCGAACAGGCCAGAACGCCGGTCGGTGTTCTTTCGGGTGGCGAGCGGGCCCGGGCCATGCTGGCGCGCGCGCTCGCGAACAAGTCCAACATGATGGTGCTTGACGAGCCGACCAACGATCTCGACCTCGAAACGCTCGACCTGCTGCAGGAACTGCTTGCCGATTACAGCGGCACGGCCCTGATCGTGTCTCACGACAGGGACTTCCTCGACCGGGTGGCCACCTCCGTGATCGTCTCGGAAGGAAACGGTGTCTGGCGCGAATATGCAGGCGGATACACCGACATGCTCGCCCAGCGCGGCGAAGGCGTGACCGCCCGCAAGGTAGAGAAAGCCTCCCCGGCCAGGAAGGAAAAACAGAATCCTTCAAACGGTTCGGCCGAGAAACCTAAAGTCAAATCGAAGCTCACCTTCACCCAGCAGCATCTTCTGAAAACGCTGCCGGATGCGATCGAGCAGCTTGAAGCAAAGCTTGAAAAGCTTCAGGGCGAAATGAACGATCCGCAGCTTTACGCAAAGAATCCGGAGAAGTTTGCCAGGCTCTCGCAGCAAATCACTGATCTAGCAGCAGAAAAAGACGCTGCGGAAGAGCAATGGCTCGAGCTGGAAATGCTGAACGAGTGAGCGGGTGCGCCTGTTGCCGTCACCTAGGACGTACAGTGTTTTAGCCGCCGTCGCGGCTCAGGCCGCCGGGACTGACTATCGGACTTCCTCACGAAGAAGATCCTGCGATAGGAAGGCTGCAACCGGGTCGCATACGCTTCACTCGTCATTGCCGGACCTGATCCGGAAACCCCGCCGTTCCGTTTCCCCGATTTGTCATCCCGGTTTGCCGCGCAAGCGGCAAGACCGGGAACAAGTACTCCAAGTGGCTGGACGTTACAAAAAGAGAGAGAAACAAGTGGTTACTGGGTTCAGGCCTTTCGCTGCGCTTCAGCCGGAATGACAAGATCATTGACCGGTGATCGCCTCACACGATCAAATCCGGGTTAAACCGGACAGCAGCGGGTCAAGCCATGGCATGACCACGCAAAGAGAAGTCCCGTCTCGAGTCCGGTTTGGGTATCTTGGACTTCACTGCGTCAGTCCTTACCCCCTCACCTCAGATCCTTGTAAAACACCGTCGTCGCATCAAGCGTGCCGTGGCTGCCATAGGCGTAGTCGGGGATGCTGCCGACTTTCTGATAGCCGCAAGTCGGGTAGAGTTTCTCGGCCCGGTCACCTGTGACAGTGTCGAGCACGAGCAGCCAACGGTCGAGCGACAGGGCAAGGCCGTCGATCGCCGCCATCAGCTTGCGCGCCAAGCCCTTGCGGCGGTGATGCGGGTGAACCATCAGTTTGGCGACCTCGGCCCGGTGGCCGCCATTGTCCTGCGGAGCCAGTGCCAGCATGACGACACCGGCAATCGTTTCGTTTTCGCGGGCGACCAGGAGAAAGGCGCTGCCATTCTCCACAGAAGCAACCTGTTTCTGCCAGAAGGCCTCGGCCTTTTCCTGGCCGAGCGGCAGGATGAAACCGATGCCGGCCCCGTCTTCGACACAGGCCTTGAGCAGCGTCCCGAGAGCGCCTACGGACGTTCGCATCTCGGCGGATGTCAGAAGAAAAACAGGCGGGTCGGGCTGATATCCGGTCATGGCGTGATCACAGTCAGAAGGTAACGCGCGGGCTTCGGGCCCGGGGCATGGTAGGCATTGGGGGCATTCAGGCGGAAACGCAGGCAATCGCCGGGAGAAAGGTCGTGACGCTCGTCGCCGATTGTCATCACAAGTGCCCCCTCTAACAGGACGAGGTGATGCTCCAGATCCGGCAGCGGAGGGACAGAATAGGAAATCGTCGCACCCGGAGGGAGTTCGCCCTCGACCACACTGCCACGGAAGCCGCCTGAGGCCGGCGACACGCTGCGGCGGCGGAAGCCGGTTGCCGGGTCTTCCCAGAGAGGCTGGTCGGAGCGCGCAATCCGGGCGTCACCGACCGGTGCGCCAAACCCGAACAGCTCCGCCATCGTGATGCCGAAGGCACGCGCGAGCTGCCCCAGCACAACGGCGGTCGGACTTGTGTCGCCGCGCTCGATCCGCGAGAGCGTCGCCCGGCTCACACCGGACCGTTCCGCAAGTTCCTCCAACCGCCAGTCCCGCGCTTTCCGCAGAGCGGCGAGACGACCACTGATATCCGGTTCTGTTTCAGGCATGATCTTTCCCGTTAACGAGAATTATCTCATATATGGGATTTTGATCTGTTTCAACTCATCAAGCCCACCCACCAATACTAATGTGCCGTCCCGGACTTGATCCGGGACCTGAGCCCGTCGGAATAAGGCCCCGGCTCAAGGCCGGGGCAGCACAGTTCATACCCCGGTCAAGCAGGTCGAATTGGTATCGGTGAGTCTTCCGGACACTCAGTGCAGAGTTGCTGGAATTATCGCAATCGTCTCAACCCAATCGTGAACCCGCGAGATGGCGCTGCTGTTTGCACCGCGAAATCTCAAACCCTCGAAAACACCGCGCTGGCATTGACGCCACCGAAGCCGAACCCGTTGGTGAGAACGTGATCGACCTGCCGGTCGATTGCGCTGCCGGGCACCATCTCAAACCGGGTCATGGCTTCATCCGGCATTTCCAGGTTGCGCGAGGGCGGAAGCTGGCCGGACGTGAGCGCCTTTACGCAGGCAACTGCCTCGACCGCTCCGGCGGCCCCCAGCAAATGACCGAACATGGACTTGGACGAGGACACCGCCAGATCCTTGCCCCGTCCCTCAAAGAGGGTCGTCAAGGCGGCGATCTCTGCCGCATCGCCAACGGGGGTGGAGGTCGAGTGCGCGTTGACATAGCCGATGTCGGCAGGTGTCAGCCCGGCTGTGGCAAGCGCCTTTCGCATCGCGCGCAATCCGCCCTCGCCGTCCGGCGAGGACGCGGTGACGTGATAGGCATCGGCGGTGGTGCCATAACCCTTCAGTTCGACAAGGATGTTCGCACCGCGCGCTGTCGCGTGTTCCATTTCTTCCAGGATCAGGATGCCTGCGCCTTCACCCATAATGAAACCGTCCCGGTCCTGATCGAACGGCCGCGAGGCGTGGGCCGGATCATCGTTGCGCTTGGAAGACATCGCCTTGGCGGCGCAGAACCCGGCATAGGACACCTTGTCGATGCACGCCTCGGTTCCACCGGCAACCATGACATCCGCTTCGCCGGACCGAATCAGACGTGCGGCATCACCAAGTGCCTGCAGGCTCGCCGCGCAGGCGGTGACAGGCGCTCCGATCGGTCCCTTGAGACCGTAGCGTATGGAAACCTGTCCGGCGGCAAGGTTGGCAAGAAATGAAGGGACCAGAAAGGGAGAGGCCCGGCGCGGTCCCTTTTCATCGACCAGCCGGGTTCCGGCAGTCATTGCCGGGAAGCCGCCGACGCCGGTGGCTATGATCGTGCCGGTGCGTTCTTTTTCCTCTGCCGTTTCCGGCTGCCAGCCTGAATTCGCAAGCGCTTCCTGGGCCGCACCCATGGCGAAGTGGATGAACCGGTCTGAGCGTCTTTGCTCGCGCGCATCAAGAACCGAATCGACATCAAACCCGAATTCGTCCTCGTCCTTCGAAGGAACCTCGCCGGCGACCTGACAGGCAAGATCGCCCGGGTCAAAGTGGCTGATCCTGCGAATCCCGTTTGCACCGGAGGTCACGCGCTGCCAGAAACCGTCCAGCCCGGTTCCGAGCGGCGACACAATTCCCATACCTGTTACGACTACCCGACGCATTACCACCTCGTCCTATCTGGTGCTGTTGGCGCTCAGTGCCCTCCTTCGGGCTCAAGCGCTTTAAATGGCTCTTCAGAAACTGATTCAAAGAGCCGGTTTCATAGTTGCGAAAGTCTTTGCAACGCATTGATTGTTTTCAGGAACTCATCTGCTCCCAGATGCTCTTCGACGTCTTTTTGGGCTTTCCGCCACAGTGGCAGGGCTTCCTGCAACAACGCTTCTCCCCGGTCCGTGACGCTGTAGCGCTTGGCCTTGCCATCGCCTGCCAGCGCCGAAACGACCAGACCGTCACGCTCCAGCAGGGCAACGTTGCGCACAAGGGTCGTGCGATCCATCGACAACCTGTCGGCGAGTTCCGCTGTGGTCCGCGCCCTGACCTGCCTGATCGCGACGAGCACCGAAAACTGGCCCGCCGTCATGCCGACCTGACGGGCCAGCCTGTCATAGTGGCGGCTGACGGCCCGTGCCGCCTTGCGCGCATTGTCCAGAACGCAAAGAGAGAAGTCGTCTTCTTGCATGCCTCCTTGTGTGCATATACACACCAATTGTCAAGCTTGGTAATCCCCAACGCTAACCACCCGGAATGTCATCAAGATTTTGTGATTTGCTGCGAAGCGGTTACGGTGCGGGAGCAACCGGAACGTGAGGAGGTCAAAATGGCAGATGCGGTTCAGGCTGTTGAAGACATGAAAGCGAAAATCCAGGAGAATTGGGGCTGGTTCCTGGCCCTCGGCGTAGCGCTGGTCATTGGTGGAATCATTCTGATCGCAGCGCCGCTCGCAACGTCCATAGCCGTGACGATCCTGATTGCGGCGGTGCTGTTCGTCGGCGGGCTCGTGCAGATCTACAATGCCTTCAAGACGCAAGGCACGACCAGTTTCATCTGGAACCTGATCACGGGCATCATTGCGGTGATCGGCGGTGTCGTGATCTATCTGAACCCCCTGGCCGGCACCTTTGCGCTGACGCTTGTGATCGCCGCCATCTTCGTCGCGCAGGGCGTGAGCCAGATCCTCCTGGCGTTCAAACTGAAGCCGCATGACGGGTGGGTCTGGGTTCTTGTGGCCGGGATCGTCTCGCTGCTGGCGGGCATCATGATCTGGATGGACCTGCCGGGTTCTGCTGCATGGGCGCTTGGACTGATCGCAGGCATCTCCGTTCTGGTGAACGGCTGGAGCTACATAGCCATTGCGCTCGCGGCCAAGGCGTCCAAGGGCTGAATTTACCCGGCCAGTGCAATAACTTAAAACTTATCCGCGCCCGGCAAATTTCTGTTGCCGGGCGTTTTTATCAATGTCATCTTGCCGCCGAAAGTTCCCAGAAGGCGGTGCCTTCCAACCGGCCGGTTTCGGATGTTGTCAATCCTCGGGCGCAGTCCCGGAAATCCGCATAACAAAGCCTACTGGTGGTGGCCGCCTCCCGCCCGCCGTTGATGGACTGCATCCTCAGGATGCGCTGATCTTTCTCACGAACATCGACGGATTTTTTTCATGACAACTGCACTTTTGCGCGGTGAAGACCGCGTGCTCAATGTCGTCTGGCCGAATGGCACCAGCGCCGACTTTCCCTTTTTGTGGCTGCGCGACAACTGCCCGAGCGGCTTTCACCCTGACACCCAGGAACGTCAGTTCGACCTGACCAGCATCTCTCCCGATCTCACGGCCAGCGACGTTGCCATGGACGACGGGAACATCGTCATCACCTGGGAAGGTGAAACGCATACCAGCTGTTTCGACCCGGAGTGGCTCTTCCATCACCGGCCGGGCATTGGTCTTAAAGACCCCGCACGAGTGGAGCCGACTCACTGGCACGGCGACTTCCCTCAGGAAGACCTGCCACGCGCCGATGCCCGTGCGCTCATGTCAGACGACACGGCCCTGCTCGACTTCCTGATCGAAACAAAAAAGACCGGCCTTGCCTTTGTCGACGGCATGTCCGGCGACGTGGATGCCGGCATGGCCATGGCGCGGCGGATCGGGTTCTTGCGGGAAACGAATTTCGGAACAACGTTCGAGGTGATGTCCAAGCCGAACCCGAACAATCTCGCCTACACGTCCCACGCCCTGCCGCTGCACACCGACCTTGCCAACCAGGAGCTGCCGCCAGGCTTCCAGTTTCTGCATTGCCTTGCCAATGAAGCGGAAGGCGGCGGCTCAACCTTCTGCGACGGCTTTGCGATTGCCGCCGATCTGCGTGCGGAGGACCCGGATGCATTCCGGCTTCTTTCGGAAACGCCGGTTCCGTTCCGTTTCCACGATCAGGACTATGACATCCGGCGCCATCACACGGTGATCGATCTGGACCCGTTCGGGAACATGCAGGAACTGCACTTCAACGCGCATCTTGCCGGGATTTTCGATCTGCCGGTCTCGCTCATGGAGCCCTATTACCGCGCCTATCGGAAAGTCATGCAGATGACACGGTCAAACACCTACGTTCTGACAACGCGTCTCAAGGGCGGGGAGATGGTGATCTTCGACAACCGTCGCGTGATGCACGGCCGCGCTGCCTTCAACCCCAACACAGGCTTCCGCCACCTGCGTGGCTGCTACGTGGACCGCGGCGAATTCGACAGCCGCATTCGTGTTCTCAGCAGAGACAAACGCTGAGCGTGGCAACGCTATGCCCCGGATATCCTGCTGGAAATCCGGGGCAAGCATGACGTCGTTTCGGTTTGGGATGCGCGGGGCTTCTGTGCCTCGTCGTGCCGCACTCGGCTGCGGTTCAGCGAGTAGGCCCCGGATCTGCGCTACGCTTGTCCGGGGTGACACATTTTGAACGACAAGGTATTCATATCTCAACCATGAGGTGTGCCTTTGCCTTACCACGTCTATATTCTTGCAAGCAGAATGAACGGAACCCTGTACGTCGGCGTAACCAACGATTTATCGCGCCGCGTTTACGAGCACAGGTCAGGCATCGCAAGCAGCTTTACGCGCAAAAATAGTGTTCACAGGCTAGTTTTTGCAGAGGGTTTTGACAACGTCGAAGAAGCGATTGCGATGGAAAAACGCTTGAAGAGATGGCGACGAAACTGGAAAATCCAGTTGATAGAAAAAGGCAATCCTTACTGGCTGGATCTCTATAGAAATGACTAAGACATTGGGCGAAAAGGGCTTTTTGCTTTTTGAACGAATGCGGCTTGATAAACCGGTGTCACCCCGGACAAGCAGAGCGCAGATCCGGGGCCTACTCGCCTTTTTGCTTGCGCCGGGCAAATGACGGTGCACCGAAGCCAGCCTGCGGGCATATGCAAAACATCACGCAAAGATGAGCGATTTTTCCGTGTCGGAGAGCACCTTCCAGTTGCCTTCGTCCACGCCGTCCAGCCCGAGAGAACCGACCCTGCTGCGCCGGAGCGCAGTGACATGGTTGCCGGTGGCGGCGAACATGCGGCGGACCTGGTGATAGCGGCCCTCATGCAGGGTGAGACGTCCGTTGGTTTCGTCGATGACGTCCAGTTCAGCCGGTTTCAGGGGCTTTTCCTCGCTTTCCAGCATCATTTCCCCGGATGCGAACAGGTCAGCTTCGGTCCCGTTCATCGGCCGGTCCAGCGTGACGTCGTAGACTTTCGGCACCTCGGATTTCGGCGAAATCACCTTGTGCAGAAATGTCCCGTCATCGGTGAAAAGCAAAAGGCCGGACGTTTCCTTGTCGAGACGCCCGATCGTTGAAAGCGCCGGTTTGCGCACACGAAACCTGTCGGGAAGCAGATCGTAGACAAGACGCCCCTGATCCTTGGCCGAACAGGTGTAACCGACCGGCTTGTTCATGAGGATCACGACGCCCTGGGCCGGGTCGAGAGGCTCATCATCGAACAGAATGTCGTCATGGGCAGCCTTGCTGTCCGCCTTGAGGCGATTGCCGGCCGTGTCCGTGACCCAGCCGTTTCGGATCGCAAGCTGCATTTCCTTGCGGCTGCCATAGCCGAGATTGGCGAGAAGCTTCACCAGCCGCATGTCACCGACCTCCCTTTGCCTTGACGGCCCTGATGACCTTGTAGCCGCCCTCATCCGCCAGCTGGATGACGTCCGCGAAGACCGAGGAGAGTGTCTTTTCGTATGGCAAATGACGGTTTGCGACCAAATAGAATTCGCCGCCGGGACGAAGCCCTGCAGCAGCGACCCTGATAAAGCCCTGACCGACATCGATGCGGTCGGCCTTGCCTGTCTGGTGAAACGGCGGATTGGAGACAATGAAATCGTAGGGTCCATCGATGCCCTGCGTGACATCGCACCAGACACCGTTCATCGCTCTCTTGCCCTTGAATGCCGACAGATTTTCTTCCGCGAGATCGAGCGCCCGCTTTTCGGCTTCGTAAAGATCCATCGCGGCCACCTTGGGAGCCTTTTCAAGGACCGTTCTGGCCAGGTAGCCGAAACCGGCACCAAGGTCGGCACCGCGTCCCTTGAGCGTGTCGGGAATCAACCCGGACAGCAGTTTCGACGCCGGATCGATGCGGTCCCAGGCAAAAAGGCCAGGCCTGCTGAGATAAGCCCCGTCCAGAACCTGTCTTGGCGCATCGAGCGCACGCCATTCCTCCAGCAGGGACTGATCGACCGCGTCTTCGCGCACCTGACCCCAGACGGCCCGGCACTTGTTCTTGGTAACCTTGTCGACACCGCCCAGAAGGTCCGACAGGTCCTTCTCGACCGTTTTCGCGCCTTCCGTGTTGGGTGCGCAGGCAACGACAATTCCGCCTTCTTTTGCGCTGGCAACGGCCTCGGCAAGTTGCGCACGCGCCTCCTGTCTCTGCCGTGTGGGCAGAACGAGGACGGCGTCATGGTGTCCATCCGGCGCTTCGGCGGCAACCTTGAAACCGGACCTTTCCAGTGCGTCCCGGTCCGGCGCGAAGCTTTGCACGCATGTCAGATCCATGCCTGCGAGCGCTTCCAAGGCACGGCCTGCCCGCGCCCGCAGGAACAGGACGCGCGCTCCCTGATCGATGTCGACACCCCCCGTCTCCAGGGGCAGCATCAGCGTGTCTAACGCGGGATCGGACATGACGGACTTTCAGAGCTGTTTCGGACCAATGCTGGCTCTTACAACCAGCTTTGCCTGCCGTCAAAAACTACTGTCGGATTTGAAGGCCTTGCCATCGACCAGCAGGTTCAGCGGCAGGGAGCGGCCATCCCCGGCAATCGCCACTTCCAGCAGGACCCGGCTTGTGTCGAGCCGCTCAATCTCGCGGCCTTCGCCTTCCGGCAGAAAAAACGCGTCGATGCCGTAGTCGATCCAGACTGTCTCGGCGGAACTGGATCTGACAGTGCCGGCGATCACCAGCTTGCCTGATTGCGGCTGGTCCAGCGAGACGGAGACCGGGCGCACGGGCTCCTCACCATTCCGTTCAAGTTCAAGAAAGACCGCTTGCCCCGCCTTGAGGTTTTCAGCACCTTCCAAAGCCCTCGGAATCCGTCCGATTGCCAGGTTGATGATGACATAGTCCCCTCTGAGGAGATCTCTCGGATCGACGGGAACCAGTTCCAGGGAAACGACGGTTCCCGTCATTTGCACCTGAAGCCTGTCCACCAGCGGAATGGAGATCAGGGCTAGCTGGAAAAGCGCCAGGAGGCCCCACTTCAGATAGGTGATCGGCTTGTTTGGTTGCCTTGCCGCGCCTGTCTCGACCGAAACGTCACTCATGACACGGCCTCCTTTTCGCCGGTCCTGACAGAAGGAGCCGGCCTGCCGGATCTGAAGATACGCGCAAGCCACAAAGCGACGCCAAGCAGGAGCACGCCAGCGACGAGGAAAAAGACGGATTGTCCGAGGAGCGTTCCGATCGTCACCTGCAGGAGCCAGAGCGCAACCGCGGTCAGGCCGATATAGGAACACAGCATCCAGTAGCGATTGTTGAACCATGTTGCGAGTGAACACAGTCCAACCAGCGCCGCCATGGATGCGGCCGCCAGAACAAGCGTACTGGACGTGAAGACCGGCATCATGACGGCGACAAAGGCCAAACCGGTCGCACCGAACAACGCCTGTGCCTTGGCGGTCTTGTAGGACAGCAAAAGCCCGGCGCCGAGAAGAACACAGGCAACGGCAAGGGGAGCAAGGGCCGGCACCGTCCAGAGAGCGGCGGCGTCGATATCAGACGCGATTTCGGGCACAACGATAAGCGCGGTGACCACAAGACCGTTGAGCACCAGAAACCCGGCATCCTGCAGGGAACGGCTCATCAGCCAGCGCCCGTGCGAGCGGGCCGGCAAGCTGCTGTTCCATTTCACGCAAAGATCGGCGATCGGATCGATCAGCACCATGATCACCGCCAGTCCGCCTGCCCCCGCAAGCGACATGGCTAGAACAAAACCGTCATCTGCTGAGTGGAGATCGGCAATCTCGCCCAGCCATCTGCCGAATGTCATCCAGAGCAGCGCGATGGCGAGCCAGCGCGACAACCGTGCAGGTGCCACGATGGCATGCGCAAAAACTGCGATCAGAATCGCAACACCAACCAGGTCCTGCCAGGCTGTCGCTTCCCCAAGATCCGCGCGGCTGACCTGCCAGGTGAGCGCGGCAATTGCTGCGACGGTCAACGATGCCCTGGAGCCGGTGAGCCAGGCAGCGGCCAGACCGCCCATACAGACCAGAAATGCACCGCCCGCCCAGTCTTCCGGCAAATGAAAAATCTGACCGACCAGCGCCATGCCGCCGACAAAAACGAGGGTCGCAAAGCCGGTGAGAAGATCCGCAATACCCTTTCGGCCACTTGCTGCGGCGCGTGCCGCAAGCAGGTGACTGACAACGAGAAGGGCCGCGATCCCGACAAGCTTTGCGATTTTGGGAATGGCGGCCCAGTTGGCGGCGATGAACGCGAACAAGGCCAGGGCAACGCAGATCATGCCTATTCCGGCGAGCGCCATCGGCAGGCGCGAGCGTCCGTCCTCCTGTTCCTGTTCGCGCAGGATCGACGCCGCGCCCGATGAGCTGACCCACCCCTTGGCGACCCAGTCTTCCAGGTCCTCTTTCAGTCTCTTCCTGTACGCCCAGTCGAACATAGGTTTGTGCCGAAATGTTTCTTGTTGTTCAGGTGATCGCTGCAGTGATAGCAGACCTTGCAGGTTCAATAAGGCCAAACTCGGCGGAGAATTCGGCATAAAGGGAAGAAAATGTTGCGGTGTCTGGCTGCAAACAGGTTTTTCCTGCTGGATCCCTTCCCCTTCGAAAGCTGAATACAGTCGCCTGACAGGGTCGATTTTCCAGCAGAAAGGTCAACTGTTTCCCGCTTTTTCAATCCATCAATGGATGGGCTTTCTCCGTTGTCCTCATGGCAAATTGCAACACGCGATTGACTAGATTGAAGGCAGACAAATATCGTGCTTGATTTTTGTGCACGCAGCTTTCACACTTCGCCGGAAAAATTGAAAACACAGGGGAACAATATGCGTCTTTTGAAAAGCGCCGCGCTTGCATTGATGATCAGTGGAGGCAGCGCGTATGCCGAGACCGATATCAAATTCACACTGGACTGGAAGTTCGAAGGCCCGTCGGCACCTTTCTTCATTGCTCTCGACAAGGGCTACTTCAAGGATGAAGGGCTGAACGTGACCATCGACAGCGGCGCTGGATCGCGCGAATCGCTGCCGCGCGTCGCGACCGGAACCTATGATATGGGATTCGGTGACATCAATGCCCTCATCAAGCTGATGGACGAACAGCCGGACCTCAAGGTCAAGGCCGTCATGATGGCCTACGAAACGCCGCCCTTCGCCGTGATCGGGCGCAAAAGCCAGGGCGTGACGGAAGATCCCAAGTCGCTTGAAGGCAAGACCCTTGGCGCACCGCCGCCTGATGCTGCCTTCGGACAATGGCCAGCCTTTGTCGATGTCGCCGGCCTCGATACCAGCGGCATCACGATCGAGAATGTCGGTTTCCCGGTTCGCGAGCCCATGCTGGCCCAGGGTCAGGTGGACGCGATTTTCGGTTTCTCCTTCTCCTCCGTCCTGAACCTGAAGGCACAGGGCGTTCCGGAAGACGACATTTCGCTGATCCTGATGGGTGAGAACGGTCTCGACCTTTACGGCAACGTTGTCATTGCCAACACCGACTTCGCCGCCGAAAACCCGGATGCCGTCAAGGGCTTCGTCAAGGCCCTGACCAAGGGCTATCTCGACGCGATCGCAGATCCGGCCGCCGCCATTCCCTATGTCATGAAGCGCAATGAAGTGCTTGATGAAGCCGTCGAAGTGGACCGTCTGACCATGGCCGTGGAAGGCTCCATCGCAACGCCTGCCGTGAAGGAAAACGGCTTTGGCGGTGCCGACATGGAGAAACTGGCGAAATCCATGGAATATCTCCAGACTTCCATGGGCGTGAGCGACACACCGCCGGCCCCGGAAAAGGTGTTCGACAGCAGCTATCTTCCTCCCAAGGAAGACCGGATGGTCAAGTAATCCTTCCGCTTCACCCTTGATCAATTGCTCCTGCGGCCTGCGAATGGCCGCGGGAGCCCTGTTTCGGACCAGACCTTGACCGGATTTGTAGACCTTAGAAACGTACGTCTGTCTTACGGACAGGCAGACGATGCGACCCTTGCCCTCGACGGACTGGACATGAGTATCCAGGAAGGCGAGTTCGCAGCCGTCGTCGGCCCCTCGGGCTGCGGAAAATCAACGCTGATGAAGCTCGCGACCGGGCTGATCAACCCGCAGGAGGGAACCGTAGAGGTTGCCCACCAGGAAGTTTCGGGACCTGTCTCCATTGCGGGTATGGCGTTTCAGAACCCGTCGATGCTGCCGTGGCGCAGTACGCTGTCCAACGTGATGCTGCCGCTGGAAATCGTCCAGCCACACCGCGCCAACCTCCGGCGCGAAAAGGCCGCCTATACGCAAAAGGCGGAAGAATTGCTCAAGCTCGTCGGCCTCGGCGGTTTCGGGGAGAAGTATCCCTGGCAACTCTCAGGCGGCATGCAGCAGCGTGCGAACCTGTGCCGGGCACTCATTCATGACCCGGCGCTGTTGATGCTCGACGAGCCTTTTGGTGCGCTGGACGCCTTCACACGCGAGGAACTGTGGCAGGTCATGCGCGACCTTCATGCGGAAAAGAGCTTCACGGTCATCCTGGTGACCCATGACCTTCGGGAGGCCGTCTATCTTGCAGATACCGTTTTCGTCATGAGCGCGCGTCCTGGCAAAATCATCGAACGGCGGGAAGTCTCTTTCCCCCGCCCCAGATCCATCGACCTGATCTACGAGGCCGAGTTCAACGACATTGTTCATGACCTCAGGGCCCTGATCGCGGAAGCGAGGGTGGCGGCATGACAACGTCCCGCTGGATCACTCTCGCCCCGTGGCTCTGGACCATCGGCCTGTTCCTGATCTGGGAACTGGCCGTCAAGATTTTCGATCTCCCGGTCTTCATCCTGCCCGCCCCGACGGATATCTGGGCCGCGATCGTCAAATACTGGTCGCCGATCTGGAAGAACTCGGTGCAGACGCTGTTCACGACCGTCGCCGGCTTTCTGCTTGCCGTCGTCGGCGGACTGGCGCTCGGCCTTGCCATCGGCTGGAGCCGGGCGATCTATGCCGGTCTTTATCCGCTGATGATCGGCTTCAACTCTATACCGAAGGTCGCGGTTGTTCCGATCCTGGTAATCTGGTTTGGCATCGGAACCATCCCTGCCGTGCTGACAGCGTTCCTGATTGCATTCTTCCCGATCGTGGTGAACGTCGCCACGGGGCTTGCGACCATCGAACCCGAAATGGAAGACGTCTTGCGTGCGCTGGGCGCGAAGAAGCTGGATATCATGCTGAAAGTCGGCATCCCCCGGTCGATGCCCTACTTCTTCGGCTCCCTGAAGGTTGCCATTACGCTCGCCTTTGTCGGCTCGGTGATTTCGGAAACGGTGGCGGCCAATTCCGGCATCGGCCACATGATGCTCGCGGCACAATCGCAGTTCAACGTTCCGCTCGTCTGGGCGGGACTGGTCGCCCTCGCGGTGCTCGGCATTGTGATGTACGCCATCATGGCCTGGCTGGAGATCCGGATGACGGGCTGGGCGCACCGCAGCAGCCGGTCTTAGGCAACCACCTGACACGACCAGCGTTTTTGCGATTGCCGCGCAGCGGAAGTCATTGTTTGAGAAAAACCAGGGGCGTCCGGGTGATCCGGACGCCCCTTCTATTATCCCTATTCGGCAGGTTCTTCGGATTTGGGTGAAGATGTGCGCGGTTTGCGGTCTTTGGTGGGTTTGGCAACGGTGGGTTTGCGCGACGCAGACTTGCGCGCAGCCGGTTTGCCGGGCGAGGCTTTTTGGGTCGGCCTTGCCTTTGCCGCCACCGCCGTCGTCTTCTTCACCGGCGCTTTTACAGCTGCCGGCTCCGGGGCCTTGTCCGGCTCTGCCGAAGCCGCGCTCTCCCCCAGTGGATCTTCTTCGATGTTTCCGGTTGCCGGCGGCAGGCCCAGCACCTTGTGGAAACTTTGAAGCGTCTCCAGCGTGTGCGGCGTCATCTCGTCGATGTCACCGGGAATATAGCGGACGACCCTGGTGGCCAGTTCGCGTTCTTCCCTGGTCTTGAGCAGTTTCGGCAAGGAAGACAGCGCGCGCTCTGGAGCGAATTCGACAATCAGTGTCTGTTCCTGAAGCATGAAGCTGCGCTCGTCGGGAGTGAGCGACTTGAAAGGTTCGTCCTGGGTAAGCACGCGCGAGGACCGCTCGAGCCGGTCGCGCCGCACATTGCCCCGGCTTTCGGCGAGCAGGATCAGCATCCGGACAACCGCTTCCCGGAAGCCGCCTTCCTCGATATGCATAAGGGCAGCCTGGACCGGAGGCAGACTGCGCAACTCGTCCGCGTTCTTGAGTGTGCGGCCCGGCTGCCTGGATCGCCCGAACCAGCGCATGTAGGGCGTCCCCCACATGGTGTAGAAGAGGTTCTCATACATGGTGTCGCGCAGATCGCGGAAGAGGTCCATGGACTGCTCGATCATCGCCGCCTGGACCCGTTCCAGTTCCACGAACGGGTTGTCAGGCGCAACCGGGTGACGCTCGGCTTTGGTCTTCTCGGCCCAGCCCGGAAGAGTGCTCAGGAACGGGTTCATGCTCGAAAAGAGCTCGTGCTGAAGCCGCAGGGGATGGGTGCGCCGCCGCAGGTCCGCGCTCTGCTCGGTGACGCCGGCCTGAACAAACGGGCGCACACAAACGTCGTAAAACTCGGCCTGCTGCTCGGACGCCCTTGCGACCGCGGCAAACGGGATCTCGTCGTCACGGCCGTCATCCAGCGCTTTGAGGTCATCCGTGCTGCGCTCGTGGAAGCTGACGGTAAACTGGCGGTCGAGCAACTCGCCTTCGTAATCGTCGATCGTCATCTCGTATAGACCCGGCGGCAGCGCCTCGATGGTCTTCAGCGTCGAGGTTACCTCCGTATGCTCCTTCTTGGCGATCTTGGAGGAGACGAAAATCCCGAGGTGTCCGACCTGGTCGTGAACCATGTAGATGATCCGCTGTCCGCGGATCGCAATCTCCCGCTCATCCGCGTAGGTGTCGAGTATCCAGTTGAGCGCCTGCTGCGGCGGGGTAATGTTGTCGCCGAAGCTGGCAAAAACGATGATCGGCGCGCGGACCTGCTTGATATCGACATTCCGTCCCGGTTCGAGTTGCGCTTCATTCTTGGACAGACGGTTGCCGACAAAGAGCTGTTCGACGATCCACTTCATTTCCGCTTCGTTCAAAAGGAAGTAACCGCCCCACCAACGCTCGAATTCCAGAAAGCGCTGCGGCTCGGTGTCGACCTTGGAATAAAGGTCGTAATACTTGCCGAAATAGTTCCTGGCAGGATTGAGAAGCTCGAAGTTCTGGACAATGTCCGCACCGTCAAAGACGCCGTGGCCAAGGTCGGAGTAGAACATGGCGTTGTAGGTTCCGCCCAGAATTCCGCCATTGTAGCGCATCGGGTTTTCACCCACGCGCCCAGCCCATGTCGACACCGGCGCGCCGTTGAGAATGATCGGGCCCGTGAGGTCGGGGTTCGTCGCCGCAAGCAGCAAGGTTGCCCAGCCTCCCTGGCAATTGCCGGTGACCACCGGATTGGGCGCCTCGGGATGCAGTTCCTTCACCTTGCGCACGAACGCGGCTTCCGCACGGGTGACATCGGCCAGCGTCTGGCCTTTTTCGGGCATGCGCTTGAAGGCCACGAAATAGACGGGATGGCCGTCGCGAAGTGCGACACCCACCTGGCTGTCCGGCTTGAACCCGCCGATGCCCGCGCCGTGTCCCGCACGCGGATCAATGATGATATACGGGCGTTTCCAGGGCTTGGGTTCACGGCACGGGGTATCTTCCGGATGCCTGATCTTCAGGAGCATGTAGCAGCAGGGATGCGGCAGGTCCGCACCGTCCAGAACCAGGTCGTAGTCATAGATGAGGACAGGCGGACAGCCCGCCTCTTCATGCTCGATGAAATTGTCGCCCCGCTGGCGCAGCGTATCCATCGTGAGCACGATACGCTGAGCCGCGTCTTTCCAGTAACTCTCAAAGGCGCCGTAAAGCGCGCCTTTCGCCTGCGCCTGTGTCAGATCTTCGAACGCCTTGCCATACGCTGACAGGCTGTCCTGCCAGCGCTGCTTGTGCACATCGGTGATGTTCGTCAGATGCTTTGTGAGCCCGCGAGCCATAAGCTCCGCCATGTTCGAGATTTCCGCCGCCTGGGCCTGCCACGCGGTGAAGCGCTGCGACGGTGACCACGCCGTCGCGTCTTCCAAAGACTGCAGGAATTCGTTGTGGCCCTTCTCGAGCGCGTCGAAAATGTCCTTCATCAGGACCTCCTATCCAACAATGCTGTAACCGCCATCGATGAAATGAATGCCGCCCGTGACATTGAAGGCTTCGCGGCTGGCAAGGAACGCGGCATAGGCGCCGACGTCATCGATCGTGGCAAGGTGATGTGTGGGTGCGCGCTCGGC
Organism: Roseibium sp. MMSF_3412; assembly: GCF_030733265.1. Classification (GTDB taxonomy): domain Bacteria; phylum Pseudomonadota; class Alphaproteobacteria; order Rhizobiales; family Stappiaceae; genus Roseibium. Next base: position 276,760 of record NZ_JASHJI010000006.1, read on the forward strand.
CGCGTCGTTCAGCAATTCATCGAATTCCGCGATACCTGACGCCGCGCGCGTGCGCAATGGTCCGGGAGAGAGAGCATGCACCGATATGCCCTTGGGTCCCATCTCGGCCGCCGCGTAGCGGGTCGCTGCCTCAAGCGCAGCCTTGACCGGTCCCATGACACCATAATTCTCGACAACCTTCTGAGCGCCCATAAACGAAACCGTCATGCAGGTGCCCCCCTTCGGCATCAAGGGTTCGGCCTTGCGGATGAGACGCAGGAAGGAGTGAACCGAGATATCCATCGCCAGCGAAAACCCGTCCGCGGAGCAATCGACGACACGGCCATGCAGATCATCCTTCTTCGAAAAGGCAATGGAATGCAGCAACGTGTCGAGCTTGCCCCACTTTTCCGTAATCATGGCGAAAAGCGCGTCCAGCTCGCCCTCGTCCCGCACGTCGAGCGGTGCGATAATCTCCGCGCCAAGTTCTTCGGCCAGCGGACGAACAAAGGGCTCTGCCTTTTCATTGAGATAAGTGATCGCCAGATCAGCGCCCTGCTCGCGAAAGGCCTTCGCACAGCCATACGCGATGGACTGGTCGTTGGCGACACCGACCACAAGGGCCTTGAACCCCGTCAAATCAAACATGACTGTCAGCTCCCTGACGTTGAAACAGACTGGAACCGGCGTAACGCCGGGAACGATCTCCCGTCGTTTCAGACGCAGCCTGAAACTCTTCGCAGTGCAACATGATCAGTGTGACGACACAATGACTTTTGTGAGACGTAGGTGGTTGTGCGGATCAGCTTCCATTGCCACAACTACTTACTTTAGGTCAGTTAAAATAATACAACCGGGCCACAACCTGTATTTGAAAATAAACATCATCTTGTTATTTGCCAAAAACATATTATTTTCAAATATGTTTATGTTATGATTTCAAACCAATCTTTGTTTTTTTGAACAGAAAATAAAATTACACTTGAGGGCCGCGTCATGAAGAAAGTTTTGATTGTCCTTCTGTTACTCTCCGGCAGTTCCGCACCTGGTTTTGCACAAACGGCGTGTAACCCGGCTACACAGTATTGCCGGTAACAACACACATTTAGGCAGGCACCAGACATGCCCGACCTCGTCGCCCTGCTTTTTGGCGCGCTGATCATCGGCGTTTTTTCCTATGAGCGTTTCAACAAGGCGACCTATGGCAGCCGCAGGCAACTTGAGCGCCTTGTCGACCTCCTGACGCCCGACAAGCTGCGGGCCCGCAAGACCGTCTTCCACGCGTACACCTTCTATGCCCTGACGATGTTGCTGATTTACTTCTTCCTGTGCGCCTATGCGGAGGTCATTCCCTATCTGGGCGGTCCGGACATCCTTGCAGAAACAGTGGGCGCCAGCCAGTTGCCGACCGCGCCGACGGACGAGGCGGACGGCTCTACCGTCGGCTTCGTGCCCCTCAACAACAGCGAGAGCGTTTTCTGGGCTCAGCCGCTTTCAAGCGAAACGGGACCGGTTGAAAAACGAAACTTTCTCGACATCGGCATAGACCCGTCCATCTCGCTGACGATCGCGCTGATCATCGTCGGTCTCGCGCCGACCTTCCCGGTCCTGCAGCGTTTTGAAGACTGGATGCGCAGCGCGGCACACCGGCTCGCCGGCATTCCGACACGGGTCATCGGTGCAGGTGAGGATCTGCAGCGCAATTCGATCCAGCTGCGCGACGAAGACGAACTTGATGTCGAAATTCCGAAAAACAGCCTTCTCATTCCGCGCGGCCACTGGGAGCGCATCCCGCACTATACCAAGGCGGCTGAAGGTCAACTCGCCGACCCTCAGGACTTTCACGAGGATCTCGACCTCATCTTCTCGATTTCGTCCTGGATATTGGACCGGAAACTGAAACTGGCGAATGCGAGCCAGCGCGAGGAATTCGACAATCTGGAAGCCGCCCTCACCCGGCGCAGGGATGTTCTCCTTCTGGAGCTGGATGAAAAATCTGGCTACCAGGCCGGCGAACCCGTCGTAACCGCGGAGAACACCGAAGCAACACCGGAGACCGAAGCGCCGCACGAGGGGAACGGCTCCGGTGTCAATTCAGCGGCAAATGAAAAAAAGCGTGCCAGCTGGGAACGGCTGGCCGAAGAGGCGGACCACCTGGCGGACGATCTTTGCATCCTGCTGGCACTCTATGTTGAACACGAAATCATCATCCCGGACAGCGGCAGTCAGCGGCCCGAGAAGAACGCGTCCAGCTCCGTCCGCCAGCAACTTCTCGCCAAGAAGAAACTCGAAGCGTTCTTGAGCGACCTCTTCAACGAACACGCCGGGCCCGTCCATGCCCGTTCGCACGCCATGCTGACAATCCTCTGGTCAGCCGGGATCACGATCGCACTGGCGCTCGCATGGAGCGTTTTTCCCGGCCCCTACGAGACCGCGCTTCAAAGCGGCAGCGCCGGAAGCCCCTACTGGCGCGCGCTTGGATATGCCACCACCTCGTTCAACAGCTTCTGCGTCCCGATAATCATTGCGCTGGCGCTGCGTGACGGAGCACGCCAGACGCACCGGTGGCGGAACATGTCACAGGCGCACTGGACGAAGCGACTGCCGCAGGCGGCTGTGCTGATGTTCGTGTCCTGGGCCGTCGCGACACTCTTCATCATCGGGCTGGTTCTGTGGCGGTCAGCCATAGAATCGGGCGGCTGGGAAGAAAACCAGCGCACGGTCTGGGCCACGCTACAGGCGTCGTTCGAATACAACGCCCCCACCCCCTTGAGAGGTGCTGTCCTCGCGCTGCTGCTTGTTGTCCTGCTGGATTCCGCGTCCGCGCTTTCCAGAGCTGAAGTATCACAGAAAACAATGGCCTGGAGCCGAGGCTGGGCGATCCGCGCAGCGATCGTGATGGGGCTTTGTGGCGGGGTTACGCGTTTTCTCACCTCCTGGGCATCCGCACTCAACCGCTCTGCCGAACAACCGCAACTCGATGCCATCGACCACGGCCTGATCGCCTATGCGGCCATCTACTCCGCGATACTCGGGTTCCTGGTGGTCTTCTGTGTCGCCGAAGCGCTGCAGAACCAGCGGCGGCGGCAAACCGGATCCACCGCAAAATCAGCGCCCCTCGTCGGCCAGACATCAACTAAATCCCGAACGGCGGCATCATGATGAAGTGGCTTGTTTCCCTTTGCCTGGTTTTCGCGAACGCATGTACGACGGCGAATACTGCCGGTGCGGATGAGCACGCTGCGCCGATCAAGATGGCGGTCCGGACGGACACCCGTCCCTTCATCTGGATGAACAATGCCTCGGGCGAGTTTCTTGGCTTCTACTGGGACATCTGCACGGAAGCGATCTACCGTGCCGGCTATCAGCTCGAGACGGTTGAAATCGGGTCAGCCGAGCGGAAGTCCATCCTTGGCACCGGCCGGATCGGCGAGCAAGGCGTGCAGCAACAACCGGCAAAGGTCGCGTCCCTGACCGGCGCGCCACCAGCCGCCAACGCGCCGCAGGAGAAGGTCACGGAAATCGATTTTCTGTGCGACCCGACCACGATCACGCTGCAACGCATGCGCAGCTTTCCCGTTGAAGCCGGCACGCCGGTTCTTCATTTTTCGCAAATCGTCTTTGTGGCCAACAGCTCCTTCGTGAAATCCAAACCCGGAAAAGACATCACCAGGAACGAAGGCAAGCTTCCCGAAGACGGTCCGGAACCAACCTGCGACTGCATCCTGCCCTGGATTGATCACCTTGGCGCTGTCGCGCGCGGTGAGCCGTCACCGTCTCATTCCTGCCAGACTGCCTGGTGGCCGAAGAAAGAGACTGTGCCGACAGAAAGTGCGGAAGACGGCGAGAACTCCGGCGAAGAGGGGCTCCTTGAGAACCGGCAGGCAAGTTTCTGGGACAGGTTCAAGATCGAATTCCAATTCGTCCCGGCAACACCGCAGCAGGCCAAAACCGAGGCTCCCAAGGATTATGAAATCTGGGGTTATGTGGAAGGATCGACGATCGGTGACGCCCTGAACGCGCTTTTGAGCAAGCCGCCTGAAAACCGGATCGGCGCGAAGATTGTCTGCTCGCGCAGCTACACCTCACATACGGCAGCCGCGCGCGCCTTCTGCGACGGAGAATTGTCCCGCTACTATGGCGATCTTGATATTGTGCAGGCGTCGCTCGCAGATCAGCGGAACCAGACCCGGACGGAATGTGCGATGGACCCGGCGCCTGCCGGTGCCGGACGATATGAGCCTTACGCCTTCGTCATTTCATCGCGGACGCACCCTGGCCTGCCGGAAAAAATCGATCTTGCGCTCTACAGCATGTTTCAGGACGGCACGATCGAACGCCTGTTCGCCGGTCATTTCCCCGATACCAAGATGTCGGACTTTCTGAACACGCTTTTCAGGATCAACAGCATCCCGGCGGGGACGGTGCTGGTGACCGAGTCCGAGGCCGACCCATCAGTCGAGACGGCGGAGGATTGAAAAAGCCGGCCCCGCGATTGCGGGGCCGGCCTTGGTGTCTCTCCCTCAGTGAGGACTGGCTTACGCCAGATCGAAACGGTCCGCGTTCATGACCTTGGTCCAGGCGGCAACGAAATCCTTGACGAACTTGGCCTGGTTGTCGTCCTGGGCGTATACCTCGGCGTAGGCGCGCAGGATCGAGTTGGAACCGAAGACGAGATCCGCACTGGTCGCCGTCCATTTCAGCGTATTGAGCTGTCGGTCGCGGATTTCATAGGTTCCGTCGGAAGCCGGCAGCCAGCTGTTGGACATGTCGGTCAGGTTGACGAAGAAGTCCGTCGTCAGCGCGCCTTCGCGGTCGGTGAAGACACCGTGCTTGGAGCCGCCGTGATTGGCGCCGATAACGCGCAAACCACCGACCAGAACCGTCATTTCCTGTGCTGTCAGGCCGAGAAGCTGCGCCTTGTCGAGCATCATCTCTTCGGGGCTGACTGCGTAGTCCTTCTTTTCCCAGTTGCGGAAGCCGTCCGCAAGTGGCTCCAGAACCTCGAAGCTTTCCGCATCGGTCTGTGCGTCGGTCGCATCACCACGGCCCGCGCTGAACGGAACGGCGGTGTCGAAACCGGCAGCCTTGATGGCCTGCTCGACGCCAACGTTACCGGCAAGTACGATGACATCGGCAAGCGATGCACCGCTTTCGGCCGCGATCGGCTCAAGGGCAGCGAGAACCTTGCCCAGACGTGCCGGTTCGTTGCCTTCCCAGTCTTTCTGCGGGGCAAGCCGGATACGGGCACCGTTGGCACCGCCACGCTTGTCGGAGCCGCGGAACGTACGTGCACTGTCCCAGGCGGTCGCAATCATCTCAGCAGCGGAGAGACCGCTGGCAGCAATCTTGGCCTTGACCGCATCGACGTCATAAGAGGTCGACCCTGCCGGGATCGGGTCCTGCCAGATCAGGTCTTCGGCAGGCACGTCCGGTCCGAGATAGTTGGCGCGCGGGCCCATGTCGCGGTGGGTCAATTTAAACCAGGCGCGGGCAAACGTGTCACGGAAGTAGGCTTCGTCTTCCATGAACTTGCGGCAGATCCCGTTGTAGACAGGGTCCATTTTCATGGCCATGTCGGCATCGGTCATCATCGGGTCGTGACGGATGGACGGATCGGTCGCATCGACGGGCTTTTCGGCATCCGGCATGTCGACCGGCTTCCACTGCCATGCGCCAGCCGGCGACTTGGTCAGTTCCCATTCATAGTTGAAGAGGTAGTCGAAATAGCCCATGTCGAACTTGGTCGGCTCTTTGGTCCATGCTCCTTCGATACCGGAGGTGAAGGCATTGGTTGCCTTGCCGTCCTGGCCAGGGTTGGACCAGCCGAGACCCTGTGCCTCGACGCCGGTTGCTTCCGGCTCGACACCGATCTTGTCGACGGCACCACGGCCATGCGCCTTGCCGACCGTGTGACCGCCGCAGGTCAGGGCAGCGGTTTCCTCGTCGTTCATGGCCATCCGCTTGAAGGTTTCGCGGATATGCGCACCGGTCTTGACCGGGTCCGGGTTGCCGTTCACCCCTTCCGGGTTCACGTAGATCAGACCCATGTGCACGGCTGCGAGCGGGTTTTCCAGCGTCGATGCGTCGTCAAGGTTGTCGTAACGGTTTTCGGAGGGGGCGAGCCACTCCTGCTCGGAGCCCCAATAGACGTCGGTCTCCGGACCCCAGATGTCCTCGCGGCCAAAGCCGAAACCAAAGGTTTTGAAGCCCATGGTTTCATAGGCCATGTTGCCTGCCAGTATGATGAGGTCGGCCCAGGACAGGGCGTTGCCGTATTTCTTCTTGACCGGCCACAGCAGACGGCGCGCCTTGTCGAGGCTGGCATTGTCCGGCCAGGAGTTGAGCGGCGCGAAACGGATGTTGCCAGACCCGGCACCGCCGCGGCCGTCCTGCATGCGGTAGGAGCCTGCCGAGTGCCATGCCAGACGGATCATCAGTCCGCCGTAATGACCCCAGTCGGCCGGCCACCAGTCCTGGCTGTCGGTCATCAGCGCACGGACATCAGCCTTGACGGCTTCGTGATCCAGGCCCTTTGCGGCTTCGCGGAAGTTGAAGTCCGGGTCCATCGGGTTTGTCCGGGCACCGTGCTGGTGCAGAATGTCGAGGTTGAGCGCATTTGGCCACCATTTCGTAACCGGCTTGTCCATCGACGTGTTACCGCCGTGCATGACCGGGCATCCGCCCGCTTTGTCGACTTTTGCGTCCATATTCCTCTCCATTTCGAGTCGCGGTGCGACGCACCGCGCTTACAAAACCCCGGCCCGGTGACAGCATTTTGACAGGGCACGCGCTTTCACAAACGCGTTGACAGTCCCGATGCTGGCAGTTGGCCGGAGAACTCCGTGATTTGGTCCCAAACCCGGTCCGTGTGACTACATTTAAGATGCCGATCGCACGTTTCCAGTCTGGTGTGATTCCAAACTAGCAGAGCACGATCATCAGAAGAAGTTGAATTTCCTGATCGCTTTGATAGTTTTTACTTATGATAAACATCACGCTGAAACAACTTCGATATTTCGAGGCTCTCGCCCGTCACGGCCACTTCGGCAAGGCGGCAGATGCCTGCGCGATTTCGCAGCCGGCCCTGTCGATGCAGATCAAGGAAATGGAGGAAGCGCTCGGTGCTTCGCTAATCGAACGCGGGCCTCGGCAGGTCAGACTGACGCATTTCGGCGAGGTGGCCGTGGAGCGTGCCCGGGACATTCTGCGCGCCGCGGAAGAACTCGGGGACCTGGCCCGTGCCTCGCGCGACCGGCTTGTCGGACGGCTGCGCATCGGGGTCATCCCCACGATCGCGCCTTACCTGCTTCCGCGGGTCATCGGGGCCTTGTCCGAAAAGCATCCGGAGCTTGAGATCCATGTGCGCGAGACGGTCACGCCGAAGCTCATTCAGGAACTCGGCGAAGGCAAGCTGGATACCGCGATCGTCGCCCTGCCGGTTTCCGAGGGATCGCTTGCCGAAACACCATTGTTCGACGAAACCTTTATGCTCGTGCGCTCGGCCAGCGAGGCGAACGCCCCTATGCCCAGCGCCGACCGGTTGCGCGAAATGCGGCTTCTGCTTCTTGAGGAAGGTCATTGCTTCCGCGATCAGGCCTTGTCCTTCTGCAACCTGCCCTCCGGCCCGCCGCGCGAAGTGCTCGATGCCAGTTCGCTGTCGACACTGGTTCAGATGGTCAGCGCCGGAATGGGCGTGACACTCATTCCGGAAATGGCAGTGCCCGTCGAAACCCGGTCCGCCTCTGTGTCCGTTTGCCGCTTCGAGGATCCCGAGCCCACGCGGACCGTCGGCATGGTCTGGCGCAAGTCCAGCCCCCTCGCCGGTCAGCTTGGCGAAATCGCGGAGATCGTCAGAACCTGTTCGTGAGCGAAATCAGTCGTCTGATTGCCGATGCCCGCCTAGATCTTCCGGGCGACGACAAACCGGCTGCGCGGCTCCGGGTAGGTGCCCGTTTCGATGATGTCGAAACCGGCCTTGCCGATCAGCGCTTCGACATCGGCGAACGTATATGCCCGTACGAACGGGGCCTTGCCGAAGAGCTGCATCACCTTGATCATCGGCACGAACAGCCAGGCCTTGTCGCCGAGGCAGACCGTTTTCGAAATGAAGAGACCGCCGGGCTTCAAAAGACCGTGGACACGGGCAAGCAGGTCTTCGGGATTTTCGACAAGATGCAGGAAGTTGAAGCCAAGGATGGCATCGTAACCGGTGCCACTGTCGACCGCCTCGCTGAAGACGTCGGCAACGGCAAAGCGAAGCCCGGCGGGAACCGTGTTCTCCGCTTTTGCCGCGACAAGCTTTTCATCAGCAATGCGGATCATGCCCGGTGCGAAATCCGTCGCCAGATAAGATGACACGTTGCCCGCAAGAAGCAGTGCGGTCGAACCGGTCCCGCAGCCGAGTTCCAAGACGTCATCGGTCGGCCCCAGATGTTCAACAGTGCGGGCCAGCGTCTTTTTATAAGCGCTCTGATCCTTGATCGGCGAAGCTGCATATTTATCCGCGATCTTGTCCCAGAACCGTGTCGAGGGTGTCATGTCTTCAGTCCAGGTGATGGTCATTGTTTGTCATTCCTTATCATGTCGCGCGTCAGGCCGCGTGTTCCACGTCGCCTGACGCTCCAATTTCATGGATTGCGGGCTTTCGGCCAACGACGGCCGTGCTCCAGAACCGGGTCCAGCGCCCTGACCCGACCTGCAAAGCCGTCAGCTCCTCAAGGCCCTGGTGCTGCAATTGCCGGTGCACCATCGCCGCATCGAACCGATGCGTTCGCCACTTCAACTGCACAAAGGCTCCGAAGACCGACTTGCGGGTCGTCACCAACAGAAACCTGCCGCCGGGTTTCAGTACCCGGCACATGTCCGCCAGCGCCGTTTCGGGGTCCGCAAGGTGCTCAAGCGCGTGCGCGCACATCACGAAATCGAAACTTTCGCTCGCGTAGGGCAAGGCCGAGATGTCGGCGAGATCCGCCCGGCAACCGATCCCGGCACGCCGGAGATTTGCGGATGCCTCTTCCAGCATGACCGGCGATATGTCGACCGCCGACAGGTCAAACGCCTCGGACATTTCACCTGCCAGGGCCAATGACATTGCACCGGTGCCAACGCCGCAATCCAGCACCCTCACCGGCGTTTCATCCTCGGCCGTCAGGCCGAGTGCGGCGTGTCGCACAACCTCGCGATACGCCACAGGAAAACCAAGCCTTCCGATCTTGCGGTCCCAGCGCGGGGCACATGCGTCGTAAGCGGCGCGCAACTGTTCGGTGCCGTAACCGTCCCGGCTGACAGCGATCTGCCAGGAGCCGAGCCGGCGTTCGAAAACCGGGATTTGCGGCGCGTGTTGTTCAAGTGTCATGGTCACTCCCCACGCCCGCGCAGACCGATCCGGCTGAGAATGCCGCGGCCGATCGCCCGGCCGCCGCCCGGTGAGGCCACGAATTCAAGGCAGGCTATGCAGATTTTCAAAAACACCACGGCGAACGAATGCGGACACATGGGGAACTCCTTTCGAGCGCTTGTTACCCCCAACGCATTTGAATAGAAATTGCCGAAATCTCGTTAGGTGATATACAAATTTGCATGAACTGGCAGAGCATCACTTTTGACTGGAATCAGGCGCGCGCCTTTCTCGTGACCGCGGAGGAAGGCTCGCTTTCGGCTGCCGCGCGGGCCCTCGGCCTGACCCAACCGACCTTGAGCCGCCAGGTGGCCGCGCTCGAAGAAGCGCTCGGCGTGACCCTGTTCGAGCGGGTCAACAAGAGCCTGATGCTGACGGAGGCCGGTGTCGAACTCGCCGAACACGTGCGTTCAATGGGTGAAGCGGCGAGCCGTGTGTCCCTTGCCGCCTCCGGCCAGTCGCAGCAGATCGAGGGGCTGGTCACCATTTCCACGACCGACGTCATGGCCGCCTATCTCCTGCCGGACATTCTGAAGGATCTGCGCCGGAAAGCGCCGGGCATCGAGGTCCGGGTTATCTCAACGAACAGCCTGAGCGACCTGCGCCGCCGGGAAGCCGATATTGCCATTCGCCACGTCGCACCGGATCACCCGGAACTCTATGCCCGGAAACTGCGCGACGCGAACGGCAGGATTTTCGCCGCCCGTTCCTATCTCGAACAATTCGGACGGACGCTGACCAAGCACGACGCCCCTGATCTCGATTTCCTGGGATACGAAGACAACGAGCAACTGATCGGCTACCTGCGCGCTCTTGGTCTGGACGTCACACAGGCCAATATCAAGATCAGTTCGCCGAACCTGCTCGTTGCCTGGGAATATGTCCGGCTGGGTTTCGGTCTCGGGGTCGGTGCGGACGAGATAGCGGCCCGCTGCCCGGAAATCGTGCCCGCCTTTGAGGATGTGCCTTCGCTCAGCTTCCCGATCTGGCTGGTGACCCATCGCGAGCTGCATACCAGCCTGCGCATCCGCACCGTGTTCGACCATCTTGCCGAAGGGTTGCTTGCGGTCAAATCACAGGCAAAGACCTGACGCTGGTTCTGGTTACAAAGGCCGTCAGGAGCCTTTACCTCGGCTTGTCAAACGAGGCGTCCGGCGTGCCGCGCAGACAGGCGACGATCCAGGGATAAGCGTCGGTCACGTAATAGGCGTACTGGCCGTTGATGGTCATGCCGTTGCATTCATCCAGATCGCCGGCGCCCGTGAATTCATAGTCCGAGCGGTAAAGCCCGTTATAGGCACCGCCCGGATTGCCGTCAGCCGACGGACGGTTTCCGGACTTCAGCGTGTATCCCGGCACGGCCTTTCTGACGCTCCCGGTTTCGTCCCTGAAGTAAGAGCCGTAGACCGGAAATCCATCTGCCGCAAAGCCAATGAGAGGCGAGCCATCCGGACCCGGATTGTCGTCAAAAAGCGCGTTCGGATTGCCATGGTAGTGATAGCGCCCGTCCGGCTGGGTGTGGGCGTGGTGGTTGTCCTCGGCAAAGGTTGCCAGCGGCGACATGGGATCAAGCAGCCAGGGGTCGTCGGCCCGGCATCCCGCCAGAACATTGCCGTTGGCATCGGCCTGCGGGCTCGATGGCCGGTAGCAGCCTGCCGACTGGATGTCGACCACTGCGCCATTCAACAGCACCGCATCGAAATTCGTATGTCCGAGTTCGGTAATCTCTCCGCTGAATTCCGGCTTGCGTGTAATGAAGAATGAATGACCGATCGCGGCGACTTCGGAGGCAAAGTCACGTCTGGAATCACCGCCGACATCGTGGTTTGGGATACCGTTCGACTGGATCGTGCAGGTGTCGTCCTGTGCGGTAACGATCACCGCCCCGCTGAGCGATCTCTTCTGCTGAACATCTGTGATTTCCGAGGAATAGGCACTGGCATAGTCGGCGCAGTCAGCAGACGTTTCGGTCAGGATCTTGCCGGTGATCTTGACGGTGCCGGGATCGCTCTCGACCGCCTCAAGGATGACCTTCGGATCATCCGCAAAAGAAGTAGTCGCGAGCAGCGCCGTCCAAGCGATGCACTGGAGACCAATTTTGCAAATCCGTTTCTTCATCCTTTCAACCTCCTGTAACCGCTTATCGTAAAATCAAGGACCAAACGAGTGCTCATACCGACCGTGACCGCGCCAGCCAGCGTCGGTACGAGCAACGTAGCTCGATTTTCAGTGAACCAGGACATTGTATAGGCTTGCGGGAAAACCAGTTCTTGCCGCAGGTTTAAAAGGCTAAGTACCAGGACTCCGACCCAGACAAGATATTCGGCAAGCGTGATTTCATCCTTCACAGACCACGCGAGCAGCATTGTGGCGAAGAGTATGCCAAACGAGACAAGGGCAAAAAAATCACTTCCCCAGATCGCAGTTGGTATAGCCAAAGCAGCCAAGGCAGAGCAGATGACACGGAACCTGCCAATCAAGTCTTTCCCTGTCTCCATGCTCGCCTCGCGCAATACGAAACCGCGTAACCCGGACAACCTGGCTATCGCAACATCCAGTTGAGCACCAACCGCCAGTCGGTCATGCGGATGGGTGTGCCGTGTGTGCCGGTGTCGAACAGCGTGAACTTGATGGGATAGTTCGGCGCGCGCGACTTGATCTGCTTGAAGAAGTTCGCCTGGGTTTCCCAGTTGTAGACGCGGTCCAATGTACCCTGACCCATATAGATCGGAACGTTGCGCGACAGCGCGCCGGAGCCGAAAATGTTCGGATCCTTGGGCGAGCCGAGCAGCATGATGCCGCTCAGAAGCTTCGAATAACCGGCATTGCGCAAAAGGTTCCAGCAGATGATGCCGCCCATGGAGCCGCAGGCGACGACCACTTTCGCGCCCGGAGAGACCTGTTTCTGATACTGGATCAGGGCTGCGACATCCGCCGTGCCGCGCTTGTCGAAGTTCTTGATGTCGACGGTCAGGTAGGCCCCACCGTTGCGCACCATCAGGTTCTGGATCCGGTTGAAATTGCCACCGAAGGAAACGTCATTCATGCCCTGGAACCGGTTGCCGCCCTGGCCGTGAATGTAGATCACGACCATCCGGGCACCGCCCTTCCACTTGCCGGTTCCCATATAGGTGATCGTGCGGCCGTTGGCCTGGAGCTCCGCGCTGCCCCTGCCCCGCTTGGGCTTGTAGGAGACGTAATTGCCGAAGACCTTGCGTTCGTCGACTTCATCGCGGTCGCGCAGGTCGCGCTGCTTGGAATATTCGACGACGATGAAGTCACCGTCATAAAGGGTCTCGGTAATCTTCTTGTATTTGAAGAGGCGATCCTTGTAGGGCTTAAGCGCGTCCGCCTGTGCGCCTCCCGCCCATGCGACGAGTGTTCCCAGAACGACGGCTCTGGCCAATCGGGCCGGGACGACTGACATTAACCGTTGCAGCATTCTGGGTCCTTCATTCGGGCGGCGCGTTCACTCGATTTGCAGGCCAGACTACGCGCCGCTCCGGGTCAGTGCAATTGCGGAGGCAGCAAAAGCAGGTGTTCATCCCCGCCCCGGAATGCAATTGCCGAACATGGCGCTTTCCCGGCTCCGGACCGCAGGCGATCGCCGATCACGTGAAAATCAACTCAAAAGACCGGTTTTCACAATCTGTCACTGCAATAATTACCGAGGAATTCCTTAAGGTTATCCACATCTTAGAGCGTATTTTGAATAACTCGTTCGCAAATTGCGAATTTAAGGAATTGGTAACCATAAAAATCCAAGACTGCAGGACACAAAGGTCCGCAAGAGGCCCGACCGCAAGACAATGCACGGCTAGTTCAGGAGAACACAGATGCCAGTCATTTCCTTTGCAAATGCAAAAGGCGGCGCCGGAAAGACCACGGCCGCCTTGCTGCTTGCGACAGAAGTCGCGGCGCGGGGCAAGCGCGTGACGATCTTCGACGCAGACCCGCAGAAATGGATCTCCAAATGGCACGACCTGCCCGAGCATTGCCCCGGCATCTCGGTCGTCAGTGAAATGTCACCGGCCTCCATCACCGAGCAGATCACGCATGCGAGCGAGACATCCGATTACGTGATCGTCGATCTGGAAGGAACGGAAAACCTGATCGTCGCCAACGCCCTGTCGGTGTCCGATCTGGTTGTCGTCCCGATCCAGGGGTCTTCAATGGATGCGCGCGGCGGCGCCAAGATCCTGACACTGATCAAGAAGCTGGAAAAGATCGTCCGGCAGGACATCAACCATTGTGTCGTGCTGACGCGCACCAATGCGGCCGTGACGACCCGCGCCATGAAGGCAGTGCAGGATTTTCTGGCAGCCCAGAACATCGACGTCCTGATGACACCGATCGTGGAACGCGCCGCCTTCCGGGACCTGTTCGAATTCGGCGGCGGGCTTGCCGGTCTCGACCCGAAAGTTGTTTCCGGTGTCGCAAAGGCCAGGGAAAACGCGGCCCTTTACGCCGCCGAGATCCTCGAGCGGGCCATCAAGGTTCCAAAGAAACGGTGGTACAATGTTTTCAGGCGCGCCAGCTGACGTAGCGCCAGCATGACAGCAACAAGCCGGGTTCCGACCCGGCTTTTTCGTATCGCATCATTGCGCCGGCGTGGTTCCAGAAAAACCATCGCCATTTTCATCACTTGGTTTCCGGCCGGACGTCACATTAAGGTGGCCAGACGACTTGCGACATGTCGCTGAATGACTGGAGGACCTGATGTTTTCGTTGCTCTTGCGCACTGCTCCCGTCAGCGCGGCCTGTTTACTTCTGGCCGGTTGTTTCGGCGAAGACGGCAATGTGGCGCTCGGTACGCTCGAAAGGGACCGGGTTGCGCTCACCGCCACCGCCAACGAGATACTGGTCGATCTGCCTGTCGCCCAGGGCACCTTTGTCGAAGCGGGCACCATCCTGGCCCAGCTGGATCCGACACAGCAGCAGGCCGTCGTCAACCAGGCGCGGGCCGAGGTGCAAAAGAACAAGGCGAACCTCGACAAGCTGATCAACGGATCGCGGCCGGAGGAAATTGCCCAGGCCCGCGCCAGCGTTGCCAGCGCCCGCGCGAACCTTCTTAACGCGGAAGCCTCTTTCGAACGCTATGACGATCTGACGACGCGGGGCACCACCAGCCAGGCGCAGCTGGACAGCGCCCGTGCCAGCCGGGACGCAGCAGCTGCCAGTCTTGACGGCGCGCGCGAGAACCTGAAGGAGCTTGAAATCGGTTCCCGGGAGGAAGACATCCAGATCGCCCGGGCCGAGCTTGCTGCCGCCGAGGCAAATCTGCAAACGCAGGAAACGATCCTCTCCGACCTGACGATCACGGCCTCCCGGAATGGCGTCCTTGACAGCCTGCCGTGGAACCTCGGTGAGCGCGTCACGGTCGGCAGCCCGGTCGCGGTCATGCTGGCGGGGTCTGCGCCCTATGCCCGCGTCTATGTGCCCGAACCCTACCGGGTGAAAGTCAAGGAAGGCGACAGTCTTCAGGTGCGGATTGACGGTCTCGACAACACGATTGAGGGCGAGGTCCGGTGGATCAGTTCCGATCCCTCCTTCACGCCCTATTACGCGCTCAACCAGTCGGAGCGCGCGCGGCTGATGTATGTCGCCGAAATCCAGTTGCCGGACAGTGCGTCCGATCTTCCCAACGGCGTACCGGCACAGGTCGTGCTGCCGTGAGCGAACCGGATACCGAAGTCGTCGTCAGGGCAACGGGGCTCGTCAAGAAATTCAAGGATTTCCGCGCGGTCGACGGGCTCGATCTCGTCATCGAGCGCGGTATGATCTATGGCTTTCTGGGGCCGAACGGCTGCGGCAAGACAACGGCGATGCGCATGCTGACCGGCCTGCTCACACCTACGGAAGGTAGTGTTGAAGTGCTGGGTCTATCGGTGCCCAAGGACGCCGAGACGCTGAAATACAGGATCGGCTACATGACCCAGACGTTCTCGCTCTACGGCGATCTGACCGTGCAGGAGAATCTCAACTTCATGGCGACGATCTACGGCCTCACCGGCGCGCGGCGAAAGGCACGGATCGGCGAGGTCATGGAGCGCTACGACCTCACCGACCTCAAGGGACGGTTCGCCGGCAAGATGTCCGGAGGCCAACGCCAGCGCCTGGCGCTGGCAACGGCCGTCCTGCACGAGCCGCAGCTTCTGTTTCTGGATGAACCGACCTCGGCGGTGGACCCGGAATCCCGGCGGCATTTCTGGGAACAGCTGTTCGATCTTGTCGACGGCGGCACTTCGATCGTCGTGACGACCCATTTCATGGATGAAGCCGAGCGCTGCCACAAGATCGCCATTCTGGAAGCCGGACAGAAACGGGCGGACGGCGCGCCCAAGGAGCTGATGGCCGCCATGGGCGCGAATGTCGTGGAAATCGAGGGCCCGAACCTGCGCGACATCCGGCGGCGCCTGCTTGGGCTGGACGGCATCATGGCCGCGGCCCAGCTGGGCGCGCGGTTGCGCGTCCTGGTCAAGGACGATGTTCCGGACCCCGAGACATTTCTGAAGGAGAAGCCCGAGACGGATGGCGCGACCCTCATCGAACGCGTCCGGCCCAATCTGGAAGACGTCTTCGTGACCGCAACCGGAGAGGGCCGGCAATGAGATCGCTTTCCCGCATATCGGCGATTTTCTTCAAGGAGCTGGCGCAGCTCAGACGGGACCGCATGACCTTCGGCATGGTGATCATGATCCCGCTGATCCAGCTGATCCTGTTCGGTTATGCCATCAACACGAATATCCGTGACATTCCGGTCGCCGTCGTCGATCAGAGCCAGACCGGCCTCAGCCGCATCCTGATCCAGATGGTCGAAGCGACACGGGTGGTCAAGGTGACCGAGCGGCTGACCACACCGGAAGAAGCGGAAGCAGCCATCAAGGCGGCACGGGTACGCGCCGCGTTCATTCTGCCGGAAGACCTTTCCCAGCGCATCGCGCGCTCCCCTGCCGTCGGCCTCGGCACACCACCGTCAACGGATGAGGAAACCAGCAGGCCGGTCGCGCAATGGATCGTCGACGGCTCCGACACGATGATCGCCGGTGCCATCAAGGCGCTGAGGTCGATGCCCCTGTCGGAACTCAACCGGCAGGCGCCCAACCGCTCCACGCCAACCTTTGAAGTCGCCCTGTTCTTCAACCCGGAGCAGATAACGGCAATCAATATCGTACCGGGCCTTGTCGGGATCATTCTCACCATGACGATGATCATGTTCACATCCGCTGCGATCGTCAGGGAACGCGAGCGCGGCAACATGGAAATGCTGATCAACACGCCTGTGCGCCCGCTTGAACTCATGATCGGCAAGATCATCCCTTACATCTTCATCGGCCTTCTGCAGACGGTGATCATTCTCGGGCTGGGGCATGTGCTGTTCAATGTGCCGTTCGGCGACAGGACCTTCGATCTCTTTATCGGCACGCTGCTCTTCATCGGCGCGAGCCTGTCGCTCGGGCTGGTCCTGTCGACCATTGCGCAAAGCCAGCTGCAGGCGACCCAGATGACGGTCTTCGTGCTGCTGCCGTCGATCCTGCTGTCCGGTTTCATGTTTCCTTACGAGGGCATGCCGGTGATCGCCCAGTACATCGCAGAAGCCTTCCCCGCGACCCATTTCATGCGCATGGTCCGGGGCTTCGTTCTCAGGGATGCCGACCTTATCGACCTGCACCGTGACGTGATCTGGATGTGCGGGTTCTTCGTCCTCGGCATGATTGTCGCCGCTTTGCGTTTCAAGAAACGGCTGGATTGAGGATGCCATTGCGCGTCCGCAGCAACGGCCACATCCTGAGGCGCGTAGCAAAGCGAAGCCTCAAAGGATGGGTGTCGAGGGTATGAGTATGCGGCCTTTCCTTCGAGACAGCGCTGCCGCGCTTCCTCAGGATGAGGCGACATCGCGGTACCGCCATCACCTGGCTCCCTCTTCATTTCGGGGTGTCACCAATGCGGAGCGAACTTCTCCCGGGCCTTACATGTTCCTCGTCATTGCAGGGCTCGACCCTGCAATCCATGCCATTGCCTCTCCTCAATGACCGGGCCGTGATTCGCATGGATTGCCATGCTCAAGTCATGGCAATGACGGTGGAAGGCAAGACCAAGGCAAAAACCGATACGTCGATGCCGAACGGGCGCAGCCGGCGCTCCCCGCTATTTCGGCTGCGGGCCGGTGTCGACGCGCGGGTTGGCGGTACGCAGAACAGGTGTCTTTTCCGAGACGTTCTCTCGGCTTTCGCGCCAGACGACAAACATGCCCGACAGGATGATCACCGAGGAGCCAATGGCGACATAGCGGTCCGGGGTCTCGGCAAAGAACAGCGCACCGAACAGGGTCGCCCACAGGATCTGACTGTATTGCAGCGGTGCGACGAAGGCGGCGGGCGCAGCCCGATAGGCGCCCAGGATACAGAGCTGGGCGAGCACGGACAAAAATCCGACGATCGCCATCAGACCCAGATCCGGAAGCGTCACGGGCACATAAACGACCGGCAGGGTCATCGACATGACCAGCATCGACAGCAGCATCGGAAACAGGATCAGGACGGCCGGCCGTTCCTTGCCGCCGAGTTTCCGGGCGAGAATGGACGACATGGCGCTGGCCGCGGCCGCTGTCAGTCCTGCGACATGGCCGGCGGTCAGTTCGGTAAGACCCGGGCGCAGCACGATCAGGACACCGATGAGGCCGACGACCACGGCACCCCAGCGCTGCATGCGGACCGTTTCGCCGAGAAGCGGAACGGAGAGAGCGGTAACCAGCAGCGGCGTTGCAAAAAGCAGCGAATAAGTCTCGGCAAGCGGCAGTACGGTGAAGGCGTAAAATGCGCAGGACATGGCAACAATCGAAAGGCCGGCGCGGCAAAGCACCAGCACCGGATAGTGCGGGCGGAAATTGTCGATAGCCTTGTCGGCCAGCATGATGATCGACATGGGCACGAAGGCGAACAGCATCGAGAAGAAGATGATCTGAAACACTTCGTAAGTCGCGCCGAGCGACTTGATCACCGCATCATGCGTCGAAAACAGAGCGAATGCCCCGAGCGCGGCAAAGAGTCCCTTGAGCGTAGCTGTCATTGCCAGAGCCCTGTTGGATCGTTCTGATCTGGTTGCTTGTCGCGCAAACCCGCAATTCAAGATGACGCCTGCGCAACATCGAGACTGGCGCGCCGGGTTTTCGGGAAAAACGCTTAGAAACCCGTCAATACCAGAAATTAGGCACCTGCAACAGTGCGACGGCCGCCCGGAATGTAAAATTCACCGGGAATGCGCGCTTTCGGACCCATCGCCAAGCCGCTCAGACGAACACCCGTGCCAGCGTTGCGACGGCAAGCGCGGTCGCGGCGCGTTTCGGGCCGTCGAACTCGGAGGCGGCCTGCCCCGGAACTGTCAGGCGGACACTGTTGAGGTCATCGGCCTCCAGATGATCGAGATCGGCGGATTTCGCCGCCTCTTCGGCGGACAAACGGATCTCGTCGAGCATGCGCAGCAGCCCCTGCCAGATATGCAGCGGCGGCGCTTCGCTTGTTTCGCACCAGCGAACAATTTCATCCTTCGACACATCAAGAGCAGCGGCAGCCTCGTCGGCCGTCAAGCCTATGTATCGAACTATATCACTGAAATTACTCATTTTATCACCCCAAGCGCCGCACGCTGGAAAACTACTTACATCTTATAGTGCGCTGCAATATGGCGAAAATCCAGTCTTTTACCGGATTTTCGTTAAGTCCTGTTCGGGCCAAGGAAATTTGCGCCACGTTTCAACCCTGATTCTACCCGCGAGGCTCGGTAGATCTGGCGAGCCCCGACCGCACCAATCAGCGATCAGGATCGGCTGAACAGTCAATTGACTGAAATTGTTCGAAAAAATCGATATCGGTGGAAAACGGACCGCTCATCGGATGCAAGGTCCGGTTAATGCTAGGTTTATTCGACCAAATCACCTGACCAGACAGTGCCGCCGGACCTCTTCAATGAAGTTCAAGGGAAAATCCTTTATTGCCATCGTTCTAGCCCCGGAACAGCCGTTCGACGGCTGGTTCAAGGAGCTTGACCGGATCATCGAGCGCTCGCCAGGCTTCTTTATCGACCGGCCCATCATTCTTGACGTTCGCGGCAGCAATATTCCGATCGAAGACCTCGAACATGTGCTTGACGGCCTCGGAGAACGGTCCATCCGCGTCATGGGTATTGACGGGATTTCGGGAACGCGGCTGAAACAGGGCATGCCGCCCAGCTTTGGCGGCGGCCGCCTGACGGCGGAAGTGGATGTGCCCGAACCCGCCACACAAACCGGCAAGGCTGACGAAGCTGCCGACGACGACAATCCACAGGTAAAAGAGAAGGACGTCCCTTCCAGCAGCGCCGCAAGCGCCTCCGACACAAATGGCCATTCTTTTGCCAAGTCTCTGGATGAGCTTGAGCGCGAAAGCGCAAAGCAGGGAGATTCGTCCATCGTCATTTCCGACCACGTTCGCTCCGGACAGAGCATTCTGCATCCCGACGGCGATGTCACCGTGATCGGTTCCGTCAGCTCCGGCGCCGAGATCATTGCCGGCGGCTCCATTCATATCTACGGCGCCTTGCGAGGGCGCGCTCTGGCAGGCGTCGCGGGCAAGGACAGTGCCCGGATTTTCTGCACCAAGCTCGATGCCGAGCTTGTTTCCATCAACGGACTTTACAAGGTCGCGGACGATTTCGACGGCACGTTGCGCAATTCGCCTGCGCAAATCCGGTTTGAGAACGAAACGCTGGTCTTCGAAGGACTGAACTAACGAGGCCCGGCTGAAGGTCGGCCGGCCCGGAACATACAGGACGGACACCATGAGCAACGCCACTGTCGTTGTGGTCACGTCGGGCAAGGGCGGTGTCGGCAAGACGACAACAACCGCTGCGATTGCCTCGGCGCTTGCCAAGGAAGGCTACCAGGTCTGCGCGATCGATTTTGACGTCGGTCTGCGCAATCTCGACCTGATCATGGGTGCCGAACGCCGGGTGGTCTTCGACCTCGTGAATGTGGTTCGCGGCGAGGCGTCCATCAAGCAGGCGCTGGTGCGCGACAAGAAACTCAACAATCTCTACCTGCTTCCGGCCTCGCAGACGCGCGACAAGGACGCGCTCACCGAGGAAGGCGTCGAGGCCGTCATCACCGAATTGCGCGGCTATTTCGACTACGTGATCTGTGACAGTCCGGCCGGGATCGAGCGCGGTGCCACGCTGGCCATGCGCCATGCGGATGAAGCCATCATCGTGTCCAACCCCGAAGTGTCATCCGTGCGCGATTGCGACCGCATCATCGGCCTGCTCGACGCCAAGACGAAAATCGCCGAAGACGGCGGTCGGATGCCCAAGCACCTTATGATCACGCGCTATGACACGGACCGGGCCAAGACGGGCGACATGCTGGCGACCGACGATGTCGTCGACATCCTTTCCGTTCCGCTGATCGGCGTTGTGCCGGAAAGCAAGGACGTCCTGAAAGCTTCCAACGTCGGTCTTCCCGTGACGCTTTCAGACGAGAACTCGCCGCCGGCAAAGGCTTACATGGAAGCCACGCGCCGGCTGCTGGGCGAAAACATCCCGGTCACGATCCCCGAGGAAAAGAAGAGCCTGTTCGGCAAACTCTTCAAAGGGAGGGCGGCATGAACATCCTGAGCCTCTTTGGCAAAAGAGGCGAAAGCGCCTCGGTCGCCAAAAACCGGCTTCAAATTCTGCTGGCGCATGAGCGTGCCGACGACGGTTCGGACGCCGTTCTGATTTCAAGCCTGCGGGAAGATATCCTGGCGGTGGTCGCCAAACGTGTCGAGATCGACCCGGACTCGGTCCGTCTGGAAATGGACCGCTCGGGGGATGTCACAACACTCGGCATCGATATCGAACTGCCCGCGGCCAAGGCTTCCTGAAGGCACACGAATGAACGCAAGAGAAACCGGCCGGACGGCCGGTTTCCTGTTTTTTGCCCTCAGGTCGCGGACTTTTCCGCGCCATTGACCACCGCCAGCTGCTGCGCCTTCTCGATCAGTTTCGGCAACCGCCAGATGACCGGGATCGCGACCAGCGTGGCGACAATCACGTAATAGACCGGCGCATAATCATCCCCCGTCCTGTTGATCAGGTACGTCGCGACCATCGGCGTTGTCCCACCGAAGACGGCCATGCAGATATTGTAGCCGAGGGCGACAACGCTGCAGCGCAGATGTGCCGGAGCCGTCATCGTCAGAACGGTGACGGACAACGCCCAACCCGCCGTGCTCGCGAGCGTCAGGCCAAGCTGGCCTGCAAATACGGAAATCGTATCCGCGCGATGCATAAGCCACCAGCTTGGCCCGGCGAGGATCAGCGTTGCAATGGCACCGGCCATGAACACCGGGCGCACTCCGAACCGGTCTGCCGCCAGCCCGCACACCGGCACAAACAGCGCCATGATGATCAGGTTGATGGTGGTGATATCGAGCGCGGACGCGGATGAAAATCCAGCTTCTGAACTCAGGTAAGACACTGCATAAACGAAGATGACGAAATAGATCACGGCCGTTGGGATCAGCAACAGGACCATCTGGCCGATGAGTGCGGAATGATCCCGCAGGCTCTGGATGATCGGAGATGTATCTTCCTCCGGGCCCTTGGTGCGCCTGGACTCCGTCAGACTGAGACGCAGGATTGCGCTGAAGATGGCGACGACGCCACCAAGCGCAAACGGGACCCGCCAGCCCCAGTCCGTCATCTGCTCGGAGCTGAAGACGGAACTGAGCCCTGCCGGAACAGCCGATCCGAGAACACAGCCCCACATCATGGCAAAGGCGACCCAGGCGCCGGTCATTGCCTTGCGCCCCTCGCCTGCCTGCTCCACCAGAAGCACGCCAGATGCCGTGTACTCGCCTGCGACGGAAATTCCCTGAACGACACGGATGGTCACAAGCAGGAACGCGGCCGTCAGGCCGACCTGTTCATAGGTCGGGAGCGCTGCAATCGAAAAGGATCCCCCGCCCATCAGCAGCACGGAAATCATGAGAGCTGCCTTCCGACCGATCCGGTCGCCGATATGCCCGAAAATGACACTGCCGACCGGCCGCGCCGCGTAACCGACCGCCAGAACCGCGAACGCGGACAGGAGCGAGGCCAGCTTGTCCTCGGACGGAAAAAACAGGGTCGCCAGCGTCGGTGCGAGAAAGCCGTAGACCGTAAAGTCATACCACTCCAGAACGTTGCCGCTGGAAGCTGCAACGATTGCCCTGGATGTCAATTTTGTTTTAGGCTCAGCCATTTAGCTCCTGCTTTTAATCCTCTCTCGACCAGGTTCCCCGCGCACACAGCGCATAGTCATGGCGACGTTCAGGCCCGTACCGATCCGACAAGATGCCGTTTGGCAACAATCGGTTCGCAAGCAAAATTGCGCCCGATAGGCTGCCGTAGCCGATGGCAAGCGTGTTGGCGTTAAAGCTCTGGATTGAGGCCATCTGAGACCGAAACGGTGAGTCATCCTGCAAGCTTAGAGTGTTTCCTTGCGAAGTTGAATCACTTCCTGTGCAAACACCAGAACGGGAAGCAGGACACTTTTCCCGATTGTCCGGTGCGTAGCGGCCCCAGCGGAGGAGGTGGGCGCTTTCAGATGCGACATGAATTGCGCGCTTTTCCCGCAGGCAGTCGTGCCGCCTAAGCTGCCTTTTCCGCCGACAGGACAATGCAGCTCGGATTGTCGAGATACCAGGCCCAGCCGACAAGATGGTGCTCCTGATCCGGCGGGAACTTCAGATGGTGCCACTTGATGTTGACCAGCCCGGCGCGATGCAGGGCGTCTTCGTGCCGGTCCCGGCTCCACTGCCAGATGGGAACCTCGAAATCCTTGATCACAAGCGCATGCGCCGGCGGCTCGATGATGCGGTAACGAAAACCGATGCGGGTCTCCATGTCGTCCGGTGCGCTGGTGAAGTCATAGTCCGGATTGATCGTGTAGGTGACGAACTGTCCGCCCGGTGCCAGGTTGCGGCCGATCAGATCCGCCATCCGGTCAAGTTCTTCAACGCTGCGCGCATAGTGGAAGAGATACATTGCCGTGATGATGTCTGCCGGTGGTGTCATCTGGAAGGTCTCGTCCGCCGCGCTGATTTCGGCGTAGGTCACCCGGTCGGTGAAGGCTTCAGGCTCTCCCTCCCTATTCTGCTCCCGGGCCCGTTCCAGCATCTCTTCCGAGACATCAAGACCAAGAACCTCGGCAGCGCCGCCATGGGCAAGGACGCGCGTCAGGCGGCCATCACCACATGCAAGATCCAGGACCCGCTTTCCGTCGACGGGGCCGAGCACGTCCAGAAACGTTGTCCATTCCAGCAGGCGGTATGGATTGTCGGCAACCGACTGCTGCAGATATGGCGAGGGATTTTTGTCATAGTCTGCCATTGAAGCTCCCCGTCGATCGCAGCACGGCCCGTCCTTCGTTCACCGTGGCGCGGGCTCTTGTTGTTCTGAGGCCGCAAACCGGACGCAGGCTTGCTGACAACGCCATGAGTGTCCTGCTTAAACCGCGCGAAATCAATTTCCATCTTCGCATGCATTCGCAAGTACAGCATCCCAGAACAGATACCGACTGCATTTTCATCGTCGCGCTTTTCCAGGTGAAACCGGAACGGCATGGATGCCATGGTCAAGCCATGGCTTGACCAGTGTGGGTTGGCGCGCACTGCTCATGCGCTTCACTGCTATCTGTCCGCACGAACACCCTCATCCTGAGGAGGACCGCCAGGTCCGTCTCGAAGGATAGACGGCGGGCCTCTGCGTGCGCGGCCCATCCTTCGAGGCAGGCTTTCAGCCTTCCACAGGATGAGGGGAAAGAAATCCGTCCGATGCCAGGTCGGGATACTGACTTGCTTCCAGGATTTGTCGTCCCGGTTTGACGCATATGCGGCAAGACCGGGATCCAGTACGCCGTGTCGCTGGAGGTTAGATGAAGATGGAGAAACAAGAGGGTACTGGTTCCCTGCCTTCCGCTCCGCTTCAGCAGGGATGACAAGTCCGCAAGCGTGGACTCACCTCACGGGACAAACCGGACAGCAGTGGATCAAGCCATGGCATGACCAGTGTGGGTTGGCGCGCACTGCTCATGCGCTTCACTGCTATCTGTCCGCACGAACACCCTCATCCTGAGGAGGACCGCCAGGTCCGTCTCGAAGGATAGGCGGCAGGCGTCTGCGTGCGCGGCCCATCCTTCGAGACAGGCCTTCGGCCCTCCTCAGGATGAGGGGAAAGAAATCCGTCCGAAGCCAGGTTGGCGTACCGAATTCAATCCCGAATTTGTCGTCCCGGTTTGACGTGTGAGCGACTAGACCGGGACCCAGTACGCCGTGTCGCTGGCGACCAGAAAAGGGCGGAGATACAAGAGGGTACTGGTTCCCTGCCTTCCGCTCCGCTTCAGCAGGGATGACAAGTCCGCATACGTGGACTCACCCCACGGGACAAACCGGACAGCAGTGGATCAAGCCATGGCATGACCAGTGTGGGTTTGGCGCGCCCTAGCCGAGCGCTTCGCCGTTGCCTATTTCAAGCGCGAACCTCATCCTGAGGAGGACCGCCAGGTCCGTCTCGAAGGATAAGCGGCAGGCCTCTGCGTGCGCGGCCTCATCCTTCGAGACAGGCCTCCGGCCTTCCTCAGGATGAGGTAAAACAATTCCGGCCGATGCCAGATTGGCGTACCGAATTCAATCCCGAATTTGTCGTCCCGGTTTGCCGCACGAGCGGCAAGACCGGGAACCAGTATTCCGCGTGGACGGCACGTGGCGAAACGGTCGGTCAAGAGGCTACTGGATCCCTGCCTTCGCAGGGATGACAAGGAAAAATGGAAATTCCCGGTGCCGGTTTGCCCCAAGCACTGCCAAAAGTCGACCGTTCCGGCGGTGGGCGCCCGCGGTTCGAGCGGGCCTTGAAACCACATATCAGATCAATCCGGCGTCAGAACCTTTTCCATTTCAGCCGTGCCCCGCCAGCCATCCTTTTCGTAAAGCGGCCGGGACATATCCGTTGCGTGAAGAACGGCATAGGTCAGACCGCGTTTTTTGAATTCGGCCTCGGATGCCTGCACCAGATGACGGGCGATGCCCTGGCCCCGCGCTGCAGGTTCCACGTAAAGGTTCAGGATGCGGCCCCGCCTTGACGTCTCGGGATGGGCCGGATGCGGCGGGAATTCGATCTCCATCAAGCCGATGCCGCCGACGGGACGGCCGTCCTGGTCGGCGATAAACCCGAAATAGGTCCCGTCAGAAAGCCGGTCCTGAAGCCAACCGCGGAAGGCAGGGTCCATCCGGACGATCAGGTCCTCGGACATGTCCATCGAGCGGAACATGTCGTTGCGCTGACGGCAGATCAGGTCCAGGTCGTGTGGCGTCAGGGGTCTGAGTTCGCAGGTCATCGGCGGTTTGGCAAAGTCACGCCTCGTAGACGATCTCGCGGGTTTCGCGGAACGTCACATCGGGGAATTTCTCAGTCACATGACCGACTTCCCAGGCGTTCTTGAAGAGGAACACCGGCTTGTCGTCGCGATCATTGGCAACCGACATGCGGTGGCCCTCGATGATCTTCTGGAGCGTCTGGCTGTCGGTTTCGATCCAGCGGGCAGTGTTGTAGGGCACCGCTTCGAAACCGATCTCGGTGCCGTATTCGGCCTTCAGGCGATCGACAACGACGTCGAGCTGCAAGGCACCGACGACGCCAACGATCCAGTTGGAGCCGAGATCGGGCTTGAAGATCTGAACAAGCCCCTCCTCGGCAAGATCCTGCAGGCCCTGGCGCATCTGCTTGACCCGCATGGTGTCGGAGAGGCGCACCCGGCGCAGGATTTCCGGCGCGAAGGCCGGAAGGCCGGTAACGTGGATGTTCTCGCCCTCGGTCAACGTGTCGCCAACGCGCAGCTGACCGTGGTTGGGCACGCCGATGACGTCGCCTGGATAGGCCAGGTCGGCGATCTCGCGCTCCTCGGCAAAGAAGAAGATCGGCGCGGACACGGCGATCTGCTTGTTCGCGCGCACATGTTTAAGCTTCATGCCGCGCTTGAAGGTGCCAGAACACAGGCGCACGAAGGCAATGCGGTCGCGGTGCTTCGGATCCATGTTCGCCTGCACCTTGAAGACGAAGCCGGTGACCTTGTCTTCTTCCGGCATGATCGTGCGTCCGCCGGTGGCCGGCTGCGAATGGGGTGCCGGCGCATTGTCGGCAATGAAGTCGAGCACTTCCTCGATGCCGTAGTCGCGCAGGGCGGAGCCGAAAAAGACCGGCGTCAGGTGGCCTTCCAGAAAGCTCTCCTTGTCGAACTCGGCATAGCCTTCCGCGCCGAGTTCCACATTCTCGGTGAGTTCTTCCATGATCCGGTCGAAAACGGTGCCCGTCAGCACTTCGTCCTCAAGGCCGGAAACGTCTTTCGTCTCGGTGTAAGCCCCGCCGCGCTCGCCCTCGGACGTATGGAACTTCTTCTGCTGCCAGTCATAGACTCCGAAGAAGTCGGAGCCCATGCCGACCGGCCAGGTCTGCGGTGAGACGTCGAGCGCCAGCGCTTCCTGGACCTCGTCCAGGATCTCCAGCGCGTGACGGCCTTCCCGGTCGATCTTGTTGACGAAAGTGATGATCGGAATGTCGCGCAGACGGCAGACCTCGAACAGTTTGCGGGTCTGCGTCTCGATGCCCTTGGCCGCGTCGATCACCATGATCGCCGCGTCAACGGCGGTCAGCGTGCGGTAGGTGTCTTCGGAAAAGTCCTCGTGGCCCGGCGTGTCGAGCAGATTGTAGATGATGCCCTTGCGCTCGAAGGTCATGACCGAGGACGAAACGGAAATGCCGCGTTCCTGCTCGATCTTCATCCAGTCGGAGCGGGCGCGGCGGCGCTCACCACGCGCCCTCACCTGTCCGGCCGCCCGGATCGCTCCGCCCGACAGCAGCAGCTTTTCGGTCAAGGTGGTCTTGCCGGCATCCGGGTGGGAAATGATTGCGAACGTGCGCCGTGCTTGAAACGGCGCCGCACCATTGAGGCCAGACATGAAAGTCTCCTGGTCCGTAAATCCGGTGGCGTTGGCGCATTCGCGTCGGTTGAAACCGGTGCGCAACAACACTCTTGGTGGCCGGACGGATTGATGTTTCGTTGGCGCAAGGTCATAGAGGGAATGGCGGTGATTTTCCAGAAAAGAATCGCCTGACGCTCCAGCGATCACGGGAGAAACGTTTGAGCAACAAGAAATGCCTGATCATCGGCCTCCTCATGATTGCGGCAACAGCGGTCATCCTGCTGGCCATGGGCCGCATTCCGGTCTGTGACTGCGGTTATGTTCTTTTCTGGACGCCGGCCGACGATCTTGCCGGCTCGTCCCAGCACATTGCCGACTGGTACACGTTTTCCCACATCATTCACGGCTTCATCTTCTACTGGGTTCTCTGGCTGCTGTTCCGCCGCAACACGGTGGGCGAGCGCGCGCTTGGGGCGATCTTTCTCGAAGCGGCGTGGGAAGTTGCCGAAAACAGCCCCTGGATCATCGACCGTTACCGCGAAGCAACCATAGCCGTCGGCTATACCGGCGACAGCGTGCTCAACTCCGTCTTCGACATCATCTGGATGCTGGCCGGTTTCTTCTTCGCCTGGCGCGTGCCGGTCTGGGTCACGGTGCTTGTAGCCGTCTTCTTCGAACTGCTGGCGCTCTGGGTGATCCGGGACAATCTCACGCTCAATGTCATCATGCTGCTCTATCCGATCGAGGCGATCAGGACCTGGCAGGGCGGATAGCGCCGAAAGCGCCGACCTGCCTGGCGTGTTGTTCGCTCATTGATGCAACAGGCGTAAAACGACCTTCGTGCTTGACGCGACACGTTCCTCATCCTGAGAAAGCGCAATGCGCTGTTTCGAAGGATGGGATCCTTGCTCAGGGACTGCTGCCCGTCTTTCGAAAAAGGCTGAACCTCTTTTTCGAAAAAACATGTGCCCGCGTTGCGGGCACATGCATGTCAGCGCAGCTGCGAGGCAGGCTTGACCGGCGGGATCACACTCACTTCCAGCGCGGCCCTGCGGACGGCGCCCGGCGCGGCGTCCAGCGAGGAGTGTTCCTCCTCCTCCTCTTCTTCCGGGTCCAGATCGATCAGGATCAGGTTTTCCAGAAAGGCGATCAGCGCCGCGCGGTCGTTTTCGGACAGGGCCTCATATGCCAGGCGGCTTTCCTCCGCCTCGCCGCCATGGGCCAGGATGGCCTCCTCCAGCGTCGTCGCGTTTCCGTCGTGAAGCCACGGGCCCGTCGATCCGACACCTGCGAGCGATGCCGTTGGCCAGACTGACGCTCCAAAGCCGTGCACGTCGACTGGATCGCTGAGCCCTTCACCCATGTCG
Organism: Roseibium sp. MMSF_3412; assembly: GCF_030733265.1. Classification (GTDB taxonomy): domain Bacteria; phylum Pseudomonadota; class Alphaproteobacteria; order Rhizobiales; family Stappiaceae; genus Roseibium. Next base: position 305,475 of record NZ_JASHJI010000006.1, read on the forward strand.
TGACGCTTGAAGTCGGAATACCAGGCTACAAGGGCGGACCCGTCCTCCGCCTTGGGGAATGCGCCGAGATTGACGATCTTGCCGCCGGGAAGTTCAACGTGGTTGTTCGGGGAGTCGCTTGTCAGATCGAACCAGATGGCCGTATCGGTCGCCAGGCCCGCGTCCGAGGTTTTCTGGCCGGATGGAAACACCGCTTCCCGAAAACCATCCTGCAGGCTCGGTTCGCTGAATATCGGTGTGGAGACCTTCATCACGGGCATGTGGCAACCTGTGCATTTCGCTTCAACGAGTTTCTCCTCGCCAAGCTCGATCCGCGCTTTTTCGTCCGGCTCAAGCTGCAGAATTCCGTGGCGGTGAAGCTCCAGCCTGGAAACCGGGCGTTCCAGCGCGGCCATGTAGACAGTCAGTGCCGTCAGATCGCCAACGGACAATTCGTTGGTCACGCCATCGTGGTCTCCGTCGTGACTGCCGACGAGTTCTTCCGCCTGCATGCCGAGTTCATTATGCGCCGCATGGCGCGTGAAGGCGCGCAAGGTTGCGTGCACTCCCTTCCAGCCGAACATCCTGACAACGAGGTCTTCATCGACGCCCTCAATACCGCTGCGGTCGAAATCGGCAACACATGTTCCCGTCTCCCGACTGAGCATCGGTTTCGCCGAGAGCGTGCCGAATTCAACGCTTTTGGCTGTAAGCGCCACCGACACACGGTCGTTGAGATTGCAGGCTTCCTGTTCAAGTTTCGCCTCCGCGGCTTTCAGTTCAGCCGTCATTTCTTCCGCAATGCGCTGAACTGCACCGAGCGCGAACAGGTGCGGCGTATTTCGATGGAGATACTTGGCCGGATCGCCCGAGTGCAGAGGATCGACAATGGCATTGAGCGGGTTCGGACCGGCCCCGTTGGCATACGGAGCGGCATGGCAGGAAATACAGGACTGGGCGACTGGCCCCGCCTCCCGCTTCGGCAGATGGTTGGTCCACTCGCCAAAGGCTTCGAGATCCGCACGCGGCATGCGCGTGAAACGGCGGCCGTCCTGCGAAACCTTCGCGCCCACACCGCGCTCAACCGTAAAGGTTGCCTCCGTCAGTTCATCGCCCGCATCGAACGCGTCTATGAACGCTTTCCCGGGGTCAGCCTTCACCTTCTCGTTCAGAACTGCCTGGTCGAGTTTTTCCGGTTCCTCGGCCAGGCCTGCCCCAGCGGTTCCGATTGTTAGCAAAATCCAGAGAATGCCAGTCTGGCGCGCAGATGATACGGTCATGATTACTGCCCTTATTTTCGGCTTTTCAACAATCACCGATCACGTTTGCGTGAGAATAAGGCGCAAAAAAGTATTACTTCGAAAATTATTACATTAAATTTTTGGAACAAAACCCAATTTCGCGTGTAGCCAAAACAGATCCTATTTTCTTTTTAAAATCAGATACTAAATATTTTCCGCTTCGGAACTTTTTCTGACCGTATTCTTTATCGGAAGCGCAGTGCCCGCGCATGACCGGTCAGACGCTGCCGTAAATCGTGCGCGACTATGTCCTGGCAGGGCGGATAGCCCGGGCATGCATTGACCGCTGAGCTTACCGCTACACTCTCTTCATCCTGAGGAAGCTCAAGAGCGCTGTCTGGTAGGGTGAGGGTGTTGTTTGCATGAGGCGGCGGTGGAGATGTGACGTTCTCTCACCGTCATTCCGGACAATTGAGGCGATGCCGAACGCCGATCTGGAATCCAGAAGTCTGCGTGAGCGAAGCGAACACGAATATCGATACGACCGTCAACAGCCGCGCCTTAAGCCCGAAATACATCTGGTTTCCGGATCGGCGCGCAGCTGTCGCCGCGCTTGTCCGTAATGACGGCGTAGACCTGCGGTGAGCTAGGTGATGGACTCATAAATGAGGCCGAAATGGTTTGAGGCGGCTTGCTTCTCATCAAGGCGCGGAAGCGCAGGAAATGTGCTTCATTTTCAAGCCTTTCGCAACGCCGAGGAGGCGCAAGCCGGTCAAATCCGAAGGACATGGAAATGGCTTCACCCCGTGGCGTCAGCGTGCTTGACCGGGCAGGAAGCCCGCTCCGCACACCCTTCCTGACGGGCTTTCGCCATTTCGCATGCCATTTCAGTCTCATTTATGAGTCCATCACCTAAAGCTGAAACAGCTTGTGTTTCTTGAGCAGTTCTATCAGCACTTCGCGCGCATCGCGGCGGTGGTTGCGGTGGCGTTCGCGCGCGAGGGCCGGGTTGCCCTGCCGGATCGCATCGTAGACGGCGCGGTGATCTTCGTTCGACTTGACCGGCAGCGGGCGGATGAACAGGGTCATGGCGCGCGCGCGCCGGACCTGGTTCGCCATCATCGCGACGATGGTCTCCACCCTGGAGTTGCCTCCGAGCCGAACAAGCTCTTCGTGGAAGGCATTGTCGGCAATAGCCCAGGCTTCCCGGTCCTGCTGCTCAAGCGCGGTTTCCATCGCCTCGATCGACTGCTTCAGGGCTGCAAGCGCGTCCTCGGAATAGTTCTTTTCCGCCGCTTCCTCGGCGGCCAGGCTTTCAAGCTCGGTCAGAACGGCATAAATCTCTTCCATGTCCGTCAGGGACAGGGTCGCAATCCGGACACCCTTTCGCGGGCGAACCTCCAGAAGCCCCTGCTGGGCGAGCATCAGGGTCGCCTCCCGGACAGGCGTGCGCGACATGCCGAGACGGTCTGCAAGCTCGCTTTCCAGGTGATCGGATCCGGCCGCAAGTTCACCATCGAAGATCAGCTGACGGATCTGCTCCATCGCCTGTGTCGTGATTGTCTTCGGCTTCGGCGCTTCAAGCAACGGCAAACTCCCGGATCTTCTGACCCAGCCGGTCAGACTCATAGATCGCCTGTTCTATCGCAATTACCTTCAGATAGTCACTTGCCTCATTTTCCAATGGTTTGCCGTCCAGAAGCCCGTCGACCACATGGCTGATGAGATTTTTGACGCAATCGCCGCCGAAGCCCTCCCATTCCCGTGCAGGAAGCAGGACGCTGTCGTCGAGCGATCCGAAGTGACGCAGATGGACTGACCCGTCTCCGGCAAGCGTCAGGGTTCCGCGCGTTCCTTCAACGAGTGCTTCGCCCAGAGTTGTCCTGCAGTTTTCAGCAGCATGGTCCAGAAGCCGGTTGCCGTCGAAGAGCGCTCGCACACCATCGGCATAGTCGAACACGAAGTACCCGGCGTCTTCTCCCGCGATCACCGGATTGAGTTTCCTCAGGTCGGCATAGACAGCCTCGGGTTCCCCGAGGAGATAGCGGAATGTGTCGACCCAGTGGACGCCGGTCTCGTGGATCAGAAGTTTCGGCATGGTCTGGAAATAGGGCTGGCGGTCGAGATAGGCCTCCGGCCCCTGCCCGTCTCCGGTGCGCAGCCGGAAGGTGAGCTGCAACAGGTCGCCGATCAGATCTTCGTCCAGCGCCTGCCTGATCGCGCGATACCAGGGCTGGAAGCGGAAGTTTTCGTGAACGACAAGAACAACGCCCGCCCTTTCCGCAAGGTCCGCCGCCTCACGTGCTTCGGACAGCGACGTGCAAAAGGGCTTCTGGCAGATGATCGCCCGGACACCCGCTTCAATCGCGGCCCTGATCGCCGGCATGTGGGTTGGCGGCGGCGTGATGATGTCCAGCAGATCGGGGCTCGCCATCCTGAGCATGGTGTCCAGATCCTCGAATGCGGACAGGCCCGTTGCCTTGGCCTTTTCCGGGTCCCGGTCACAGGCACCGACCAGCCTTACCCTTTGCAGTTTCCGCCAGGCTTCATAGTGAAACCGCGCGAAATAGCCGGCTCCCAAGCAGGCGACGCGCAAGGTGTCCGTGCCTTCGACCATCGGTTTCCTCCCCTTCAGACAAGTCTTTTTAGCAGTTCTTTTGAGCCGCTGCCCGCTGTTCCGGCAGTCGTCTGTTGCCTTTCGTGATACGGGAGCCGGGTCGAGTTGACAAGGGATTGGATTACGTATACGCAAATAAATGTGCAAATTGATACGATCTCAAATCCGATCGTGGGAGGAGACCCAATGCTTGACAAGAAATCCCTGAGCCGCCTGTTTTTGAGCGCGGCAATCGTCGTCGCCGGTGCCGGAAGCGCCCTTGCTGTCGAAACGCTTCGGTTCAGCCACACCGACAATCCTGGCGGATCGCGCCAGGCCGCTGCGGAGCTGTTTGCCGAGAAGGTCGCCGAGTACACCGACGGCCGCTACGAAGTGCAGATTTTCCCGTCCGGACAGCTTGCGAACGACCCTAAGGCAATCGAATTGCTGCAGCTTGGCGGCATCGATTTCACGGTGTCCGCGACCGGCAGCTATGCCACGCACCTGCCGTCCCTGAACCTTACCGCCATGCCGTTCCTGGTCGACACCTATGAGCAGGGCTGGGAGCTTTATGACAACTCGGCCTGGCTGCAGGGCGAATTCGAAAAACTGCCGGAAAAAGGGTTCCGCGTCCTGTCGACCTGGGAAGCCGGCTTCCGCAGCTTCACCACCAATGAACCGCTTACGTCTCCAACCGACGCGGAATCCATGAAAATGCGGGTCTTCCCGAACGACATGATCCGCTGGTCCATGGAGGCGATCGGTTTCCAGACGGTCGTGATGCCGATCACCGACGTCTATCTCTCGATCCAGCAGGGCATTGTGAATGGCCAGGAAAATCCGGTCGACACGATCAATTCCCTGAGGTTCTACGAGGTTGCGCCAAACATCACGCTGACCCGGCATGTCTACAGCCCGCTGCCGCTGACCATCGCGGAAAAAACCTGGCAGTCCTTCTCCGATGAAGACAAGGAAGCCGTGCTAAAGGCTGCGGCGGAGTCCGCCACGTTCAGCCGTGACCTTGTCAAAAGCTCGGTCGACAGCCAGCTGACGCAGATGACCGAGGAAGGCGCCAAGGTCAGCGTTCCGGAAATCGGCCCGTTCCGCGAAGCCGTACAACCGGTCTACGCGAAGGCGAAAGACGTCTATGGCGCGGAAGCCGTCGACAACATCCTTTCCGACGCTGCGGCCATCAGGGAAGCCCTTCCGGCACAGAACTGATCGGGAAGATGGTCGGCTCTCCCAAAAACGGCCGAAGAGCCCTTCGGAGAGTTGACCTGACGGATTGACTGGCCGGAACCTGATTGGTTCCGGCACTTTTCAAAAAAGAGAAGTCCCTTGGATTACCGAGATCATTATCCGGCTGTGCTGCGCTGGCTCAGCCACCTGGTGGACGTGTGCCTCATGCTTGGCGGTTTTTCCATCGTCACGCTGGTTTTCTGCAATGCATCGCTGCGCGGTTTCGCCGGCTTCGACCTGGCATGGTCGCTGGAAGTCACCAGCTTCCTCTTGCTCTGGAGCACGTTCATCGGCTGCGCTGCCGCTGTCGCCCGGGGCGCGCACATGCGCGTGACGGAAATCGTCGAACGTCTGATGCCCCATCGCGGCCAGCGCGTGCTCTCGATCGCCATCGACGTCATTATCGCGATTCTGCTGATGAGCCTGATCTACACCGGATACAACATCTCGGTTCATACCTGGGCGCAGAAAACGACGGTTCTTTATTGGCCGGTCGGGCTTTTATATGCCTCCATGCCGGTCGGCATGACACTCACCCTGATTTTCCATCTCTTCAACATGGTGTTCGACATTCGCAATCCTGTCGTTCCCCACGCGACCCATTCTGACGGTGGTGAGGCGCTGCTATGATCCTGCTTTTTGTTGTTGCCGTTTTCCTGACAACGGTTTTTCTTGGCATTCCCCTGGTCTGGGCCATCCTGATCACGGCTGTTCTGCCCATCATCGTGTTTGATCTCGGCTATCCCCTGCAGGCGCTGTTCCTGAACTTCATCGGCGGGGTCGAACCAAACCACTTCCTTGCCATTCCGCTGTTCATCGTCGCGGGTGAAATGATGAGCCGCGGCGGTGTCGGACTGCGTATCATCGGCTTCGCCCGGGCCGCGTTCGGTTTCATGGCCGGCGGGCTCGGGATGGTCGTCGTCGGCGCATCAATGATCTTCGGCGGCATTTCCGGATCGGCGATTGCCGACAGCGCGGCCATCGGCTCGGTCATGATCAAGAACATGTCGCGGGAAGGCTACAACACCGCATTCGCGGCCGGGCTTGTCGCGGCAGCCGGCACCATCGGTATCATTATCCCACCCTCGATCCCGATGCTGATCTACGGTTTTGTCGGAAATGTCTCGGTCGCGGACCTGTTTCTTGCGGGCATGGTTCCCGGTATCCTGTTCGGCGCCATGTTCATGGCCGTCTGCTACTATGTCGGCAAGACCAGCAAATGCGACCCGGGCGGACGCACCACCACCCTGCAGGAGCTGACAAGCTCGTTCATCGGCACGGCCCCGGCCCTTTTCATGCCGGTCCTGATCCTGGGCGGAATCTTCACCGGCTGGGTCACGCCGACCGAGGCCGCGGCCCTTGCCGTTGTCTACGGTCTGTTCGTCACCACTGTCGTCTACCGGGATTTCAAGCTGAGAGACCTGCCACGGCTCCTGGTCGATTCCTTTGTCACCAGTTCGGTCGTTATGGTCGTGATCGGTGCAACAACCGTTCTCGGCTGGCTGATCACGCTGGAACAGATGCCGCAGATCCTGGTGGGCTTCGTTCAGGATTTCTCCAGCGGACCTTGGATGTTCCTGCTCCTTGTCAACATCGTCCTGCTCGTGCTCGGGCTCGTGCTCGACCCGGTGCCCGCCATCCTCTTGACCGCGCCGCTGTTCCTGCCGACCGCCAAGGCCTTTGGCGTCGACCCGGTCCACCTCGGCGTCATCATGACCTGTAACGTCGCCGTCGGTCTCTTTACACCTCCTGTCGGCGCAACCCTCTACGTCGCCTCAAGGATCTCGGGCGTTGGCGTCTTGTCGATCGCCCGCAACATGGCGCATCTCTATCTCGCGGCCATCGCGGCCCTTCTTGCTGTCACCTACCTTCCCTTCGTGTCGATGGGTATGGTCTACTTGTTCCGATAGGGAGGAATGACAGGTGTTTGCAGTTACAGTCCGATTTCAGATCAGGGACGGGATGTTCGAAACGTTCATGCCCCTGATGCTCGAAAACGCCAGAGCCTCGCTCAGCGAAGAGGCGGGTTGCCATCAATTCGATGTCTGTTCGGATCCGGACAGACCCGGCGAGGTCTTTCTTTACGAGATCTACGACGACGCCGAGGCCTTTCAGTTGCATCTCAAGTCGCCGCATTTTCTCAGCTTCGATGCGCAGGTTTCACCCATGATCGCGGAAAAGTCCGTAGCGACCTATTCGAAGGTGAGTTCATGACACCGTGGGAAGTTTTTGCCGTCAAATATGCGGACCGGAATGAGCGGACGCGGAAGGACAGCTTTCTTTTCGATGACGACCATCACCTGCCGCACGACATGGACTACTTCATCTGGGTGCTCAGGCGGGGAAACGAGATTGTCCTCGTGGACACCGGATACGACCAGGACGAGGGGGACCGGCGCGGACGTCCGGTTAGGCTGAACCCCGTCGAGGCGCTTGCGCCACTCGGAATTGAACCTGAAGCGGTCACCACCATCATCGTCACCCACCTCCACTATGACCATGCGGGCGGACTGAAACACTTTCCAAACGCCACCATCCATCTGCAGGCGGCGGAAATGGCCTATGCGACCGGTCCGTGCATGTGCCATGGAACCCTGAAAGCGCCGTTCACCGCCGACCATATCTGCGAGGCGGTCCAGCGGCTCTATTCGGGCCGTGTCGTCTTTCACGAAGGCGAAGGCGAGGTCCGGGAAGGTGTCACCGTTCATCATACAGGCGGTCACAGCAAGGGACTTCAGGCGGTTCGCGTTCTGACCCAGGCCGGCTGGATGTGCCTGGCGTCGGACACGTCGCACTACTACGAGAATTTCCTGGACGCGAAACCGTTCCCGATCGTGGTCGATCTGGACGACATGCTGCAGGGCTTCCAGACGATTCGAAAGCTGGCAAGTTCCGACAGGCTCGTCGTGCCCGGGCATGACCCGCTGGTGCGGGAACTCTTCCCCGCGCATGGCCCGGATCATGTCATCCGTCTCGACGTCGGCCCGCAAAAATGGATCAAGTCATGAAGCTTGGTGTCATTGCAGACGATTTCACCGGCGCATCCGACATCGCGCTGACGCTGTCCGAAGGCGGCATGCGGACGGCCCAGTTCGTCGGTATTCCCAAGCGAACGCCCGATCGTGACATTGAGGCAGGCGTTGTCGGTCTGAAATCACGGACGATACCGGCCGCTGATGCCGTGGAAAGCTCGCTCAAAGCCTGCGACTGGCTTGTCAGCCAGGGCTGCACGCAGATCGTGTTCAAGGTCTGCTCGACCTTTGATTCAACGGATGACGGCAATATCGGTCCGGTCGCTGCCGCGCTCGCAGAGCGTCTCGGCGAGACCCGCGTGCTGGTCTGTCCGGCATTTCCGGAAAACGGGCGGACGGTTTACCAGGGGCATCTCTTCGTCAAGGACAAGCTGCTCAGCGAAAGCGGGATGCAGAACCATCCGCTGACACCGATGCGCGATCCCGATCTGCGCCGTGTTCTCGCCAGGCAGACCGACTGGCCGGTCTCGCACCTGTCAACTTCTGACCTTGGCAAAGCGGAAAGTCTGCCGGCAGAGATGCTGCCGGAAAGGTCCATGATCATCGCTGATGCGATCACGAATGACGACCTCTTCGCGATCGGGCACGCCGCGAAGACCAGAAAACTGGTCGTCGGCGGATCGGGTATCGCACTCGGCCTGCCCAACAATTTCGGAGCCGTGCACGGCAAAAGCGGTTGGCAGGGACATGACGGCAAGGCGGTTGTGCTTTCCGGGTCCTGCTCGATCGCCACGCGTGAACAGGTCGAAACCTTCAAGACCAAGGCTCCGAGCCGGGAGCTTGCCGCGTCCGACATCATGGAAGACAGGGTGTCCCTCCAGGAACTTGTCGAGTGGACGCTGCAGCAGGACACCGCGCCGCTGCTTTATTCCTCTGCCGAACCTGAAGCGGTCGCGGCCGCGCAGGAAAAATACGGCAAAGAGGAGAGTTCTGAAGCCGTCGAGCGGCTGTTCGCCAACCTTGCAGCGGCGCTCTCACAGTCCGGCGTATCGCGGATTGTCGTCGCGGGTGGCGAAACCTCCGGTGCCGTTGTTTCCGGTGTGTCCGCGGAGACGCTGGAAATCGGTCCGCGCATAGCGGCCGGCGTACCCGCGCTGAAAGTGGCCGAAAACGAGCTTCTGCTTGCGCTCAAGTCCGGCAATTTCGGAGGGCCGGACTTCTTCGGCGAAGCGCTCTCGGTTTTGGGGAGCCGCTCATGAGCGAAATCGCGAAGACACGGGAACAGATTGCACTTTACGCAAAGTCCTTGTTCGACAGGGGACTGACGCACGGGTCGACCGGCAATATTTCCGCTAGACTTTCCGATGGCAGCCTTCTGGTCACGCCGACCGGGTCTTCCATGGGCTTTCTCGACCCGGCCCGCATCAGTCAGATCTCGGAAAAAGGCGAACTCCTTTCCGGGGACAGGCCGACCAAGGAAATTCCGCTTCATGCGGCGTTTTACGAAACACGGCACCAGACCGGTGCGGTCGTGCATCTGCATTCCTGTCACTCGGTTGCTCTTTCCCTTCTGCCCGAAATCGACCCCGACAATGTGCTTCCTCCCCTGACCGCCTACGGGATCATGCTCCTTGGAAAGGTCCGCCTGCTCCCGTTTTTCGTACCAGGAGACCCGGCCATGGGCGAAGCCGTGCGCGGACTGGCCGGAAAACACGCGGCCGTGCTGCTTGCCAATCACGGGCCGGTTGTTGCCGGCAAGACACTGGAAGCAGCCGTAAATGCGATGGAAGAGCTTGAAGCCAGTGCTAAACTCGCGTTGCTGTTACGCGGCGCAAATGCTACCGCCCTGAATGAGGACCAGATCAATCAGGTCGTGACCCGGTTTGACGTTGAGTGGACTTGAGGACTTAAAAAATGAGAATTGCCCTGATCAAAGGCGACGGCATCGGCGTGGACGTATCCGAAGCGGCCATGGCCGTGGTCGAGTCCGCACTGCAGAAAACGGGACATGCCAAACCAACCTATGACGAGATCCACGCAGGTGCCGGCTACTTTCGGGACACAGGCCGCGATATCGAGGCTGATGGCGAAAAGCGCGCCGAAGACGCCGACGCGATCTTTCTCGGAGCGATCGGTCTGCCTTCGATCCGGCATCCGGACGGCACCGAGATTTCACCGCACCTGAGACTGCGTGATGCGTTTGGTCTCTACGCTGGCGTCCGGCCGGTCAAGGCCTATCCCAATGCACCCCAAAGGCTGGCAGATCCGCGTGCATCCGGCATCGATCTCGTCATCTTGAGGGAATCGACGGAAGGCCTGTTTTATTCGGCAGCGACCCACAATCGCAGTCTGGTGGTCAATGACGACGAGGTGCAGGACATCCTCAGGATCACCCGCGAAACCACGACCAAGTTGCACGAATTTGCGTTCAACCTCGCCCGCAAGCGCCGCGAACGCGGAACCTCCGGCAAACTGACCTGCGTCGACAAGGCCAATGTCTTCACCTCCCTCGCCTTCTTCCGGCAGCTCTTTGACGAGGTCAGGGAAAGGCACCCGGATATCGAGGTCGGCTACAACTATGTCGACGCACAGGCGCTCGACCTGGTGCGCAAGCCCTGGGAATTCGACGTGCTGGTGACGGAGAACATGTTCGGCGACATCCTGTCGGACCTTGCCGGCGGTCTGGTTGGCGGCATGGGAATGGCAGCCTGTGCGGAGATCGGCGATCACGTTGGGCTGTTCCAGCCGGCACATGGCAGCGCACCTGACATCATGGGCCAGGACAAGGCCAACCCGCTTGCCGCGATCCTCAGCGGCGCGCTGATGCTTGATTACTTGTCGGAAAAGCTGGATCAACCGGCCTTGGGCGATGCGGCGGATCTGATAAATGCGGCCGTTGATACCGGTTTTTCGCAAAATGCCCTGAGACCGATGGAGTTCGGCGGCGACATGGGCACCCGCGCGGTGACGGAGCAGATCCTGGCAACAATTCAGGACACCTCCCGGGCTCGCAGCAGCGCCAGCGCCTAGTCACCTGAATCTGAAGTTCGACTCATTTTGCAGTGGGCTTCGAACGAGCTTCAAATTCACCTCACCAGACGTTCCCTCAAGTCCGCTTTCTAGCAACCCCGGCGCAGCTTTCGCGCACGATGAGATCCCCATGCAGAAGATGTGACCTGGTTTCCAGCGACCGGTTCGCCAGCCGGTCGAGAAGAATGTTCATGGCCTTTTCGCCGATACGCTGCCGGGGTTGACGGATGGTTGTCAGTGCCGGTGAAAAGTTGCTCGCAAAGGGAATGTCGTCGAACCCGAGCACGGAGAAATCCTCCGGCACCCGGTAGCCGCGCAGTTGCAGGGCCGAAATCACGCCAATGGCGGTGTTGTCGTTGAAGCAGTAGAACGCCGTCGGCAGGTCATCCTTGATGAACAGCCTTTCGACGGCCGCACGGCCGCTTTCGCTCGTGCCGTCTCCATCAACGCGCCAGTCCCGAAGGACTTCGGGCGATTCCTTCAGACCCAGGCAATAGCCCTCGTGCCTGAGGTCGCTCCGGATATCGGCCCGCCCGCCGGAGATGAAGGTGATCCGGCGATGACCGAGCGAGATCAGATATTCGGTCGCCATCTTGGAAGCAGCAACATCGTCCACGCCAATGTAACTGATCTCGGAATTGTTGACGGGGCGCTCCGTGGCGACGATTGGCGGCAGCGTCGTCAAGGGCGTTTTCGGTTCGCCTGCGACCGGTATGTGACCGGTCAGGAGAACAAGTCCGTCGGCCATGCCTGTCGACAGAAAGCGCAGGTAGTTCTGCTCCAGGCCCGTGGTTCCCTCGGTGTTGCCGATCAGGACGCCGTAGCCGCGGTCATTGGCTGCCTTTTCCAGACCGGTCAGGATGCCGGCGAAATTCGGATCGGCAATCGATGACGCGAGCACCAGGACCATCTTGGATCGCTGCATGCGCAGGTTCTGCGCCATCGCGTTGGCGGTGTAACCGGTGCGCGCAATCGCAGCCGTGACTTTCTTGCGTGTGCTCTCGGCGACCTTCTCCGGCGAGCGCAACGCCCGACTCACCGTCGCGATGGACACACCCGCAAGCTTTGCAACATCTTCGATTGTCGCCGGACGGTCCACCGGTTCGCTCATTTAACGATCCCTGTCGCGCTGCGCCTTGCACGTCCTTAAGTGCATGAAATTCAACATACTCATTGCTGTATATAGCCTGAACTGATTCATGAAAAGGTTTACAAATGGAAATGTAAAGGTTTACATCGCTGATGAAAACGTTTACACGAAAATTATCGCGCCGGTATGAAACAACAACCAGGGCGCATGGGAGGATCACCAGATGGAAGTCGCTACGTCCGCTTCGGCGGCGGTGATTGAAGCTGTCAATATCAGCAAATCATTCGGGCCCGTACCGGTTCTGTTCAGCGTCAGCATGGATGTGCGCGCCGGGGAAGTGCACGCGCTGATCGGTGAAAACGGCGCCGGCAAGTCCACCCTGATGAAGATCCTTTCCGGGTTCCATGATCCGACGTCCGGCCAGATCCGCCTGGACGGAAAGACGGCCGTGCTGCCACCGAACGGAGGCGCGGAACAACTCGGCATCGTTCTCATTCACCAGGAACTCAACCTCGCCGAACAGATGACGGTCGAGGAAAACGTGTTCCTCGGAAGAGAAACCCGTTCGCGCGGATTTCTGGACCGGGCAGGCATGCGCCGGGCGGTACAGACATATCTGGACGAGATCGGTCTCGACATCTCGCCGGCGGACCGGATTTCCGACCTGACGATCGCCCAGAAACAGATGGTCGAAATCGTGAAGGCTGTCAGCCGCAATGCGCGTATCCTGATCATGGACGAGCCGACCGCCGTGCTGACGGAGGAAGAAACGGATGTTTTCTTCCGGCAGGTTGAAAAACTGAAGGCGGGCGGTGTCGGCATTGTCTTCGTTTCCCACAAGCTCAACGAAGTGAAAGCGATTGCCGACCGGATCACGATCCTGAGGGACGGCCAGTGGATCGACACGCGTCCCTCACAGGATCTGACACCGGACACGATGGCGCAAATGATGGTCGGCCGCGAATTGTCGGACCTTTACCCGCCCATGCACGAGGCGGACGTGGATGCAGACCTGGTTCTGGAAGTCGACAACCTGAAAGCCCCTGGTGTTCATGGTGTGAGTTTCGGCTTGCGCAAAGGCGAGATCCTCGGCTTTTCCGGCCTGATCGGTTCCGGACGCACGGCGGTCTTTGAAGCCATTTGCGGGCTTGCCCCCATCGAGAGCGGAACAATCAGCCTGTACGGACAGGAAGTGGCTGCCATGACCGTTGCCAAGGCACGTGACGCCGGTCTTGCCTACCTGACAAAGGACCGGAAGGAAAAGGGGCTGCTTCTCGACAAGAAAATGCAGCCGAACCTGACACTGTTCGCCTTGCCGAAATTCGTGAAGAACTTCGCCGTGAACCAGAGGGCCGAGGAAAAGGCTCTTGAGCGCGCCATTCGCCGCTTCGATGTGCGCGCACGCGATCCCAATGTGACCGTCGGAAAGCTCTCAGGCGGCAACCAGCAGAAACTGCTGCTTGCCAAGATCATGGAATGCGATCCGAAAATCGTCATCATCGATGAGCCGACGCGTGGCATCGATGTCGGCACCAAGCAGCAGATCTACCATTTCATCGCCGCCCTTGCCGCCGAAGGCGTTTCGGTCGTCGTGATCTCATCGGAAATGCCGGAGATCATCGGCATCTGTCACCGGGTGGCGGTGATGCGCGAAGGACAGATAACCGGCGTCCTGACCGGCGATCACATCAACGAAAACGAAATCATGCGCTACGCCGCCGGGCTGAAACGGGAGGAACTCCATTGACCATGATGACCGCATCTGAAGACGGAGAGGCGAAAGCCGCCAAAAGGGTCGCCGTCGACTTCAAGACGCTCGGCCCTGCCCTCGCCCTGTTGCTGCTTTGCGTGATCGGCTACCTGCTCAATCCGGCTTTTGCCAGCGAAGGCAACCTGACCAACCTGCTGACCCGTTCCGCCTTCATCGGCATCATTGCGGTCGGCGCGACCTTTGTCATTACCGCTGGCGGCATCGATCTGTCCGTCGGCTCGATGGCAGCGGCCATTTCCGGCGTCATGATCATTGTGATGAACAATGCGGTGGAAACGCTCGGCACCGGGGTTCCGACAGTCCTGCTCGGGTGCGGGCTTGCGATCCTGCTCGGGATCGGCGCCGGCTGGATCAACGGCGCGCTGACCACCAAGGGCAAGATAGAAGCGTTCATCGTCACGCTCGGCACCATGGGCATCTACCGCTCGCTGGTGACCTATTTTGCCGATGGGGGAACCCTGTCGCTGAATTTCGACATCCGCGGAACCTACCGCCCGGTCTACTACGACAGTTTTCTGGGTCTGCCCTTCCCGGTCTGGGTGTTTATCGGCGTCGCCATCTGCGGCTGGCTTTTGTTGAACCGGACCGCGTTCGGACGCTACTGCACCGCGATCGGGTCGAACGAGGCGGTCGCGAAATACTCGGCCATCAATGTCGACCGCGTGAAGACGCTGACCTACATCATCCAGGGTCTGTGCGTCTCCTTCGCAACGATCATCTATGTGCCCCGCCTTGGATCGGCCTCCGCATCCACCGGCGTTCTTTGGGAACTGGAGGCGATTGCGGCCGTCATCATCGGCGGTACCGTTCTGAAAGGCGGCTATGGCCGGATCGGCGGCACGATTCTGGGTGCGCTCATCCTGACAACGATCGGCAACATCTTGAACTTCACCGACATGATTTCGAACTATCTCAACGGAACGATGCAGGGCCTGATCATCATCGTTGCGGTGCTGCTGCAGCGAAGTGACTGGAAATTCGGCAAGACACCCAAAACCTGACGTTCTGATTTCAACCCATCGGGGTCCGTCCCCCGCAAAGAACCGGTTCGCACCGGACGGGAAAGGTGCGTCCGATCGGAAGCAATTGAGGAGGAAACAATGCTCTGGAAAACAACACTCGGCATGATGGCGGTCACAAGCATGCTGGCCTTTGCCGGCCCGGCTGCCGCCGAAGACAAGATCAAGATCGGCGTCAGCTACCCGACACCGACCCATGCCTGGGCAGCCGGCATGAACTGGCATGCCGAACAGGCGGAAAAACGCCTTGAAGCGCTTCACCCGGATGTGGATCTGATTCTGGTCAACTCATCCGATCCGGGTGCGCAGGCAAGCGCCCTTGAGGATCTCGTTTCTGTTCACCAGATCGACGCCCTCGTGGTCCTGCCGTTTGAGTCGGAGCCGTTGACCGATCCGGTTCTCAACGTGAAGAAATCGGGTGCCTGGATCACCGTCGTCGACCGTGGCCTCAGCCAGCCCGGCATCGAGGATCTCTATGTTGCCGGAAACAACCCGGAACTTGGCCGCGTTTCGGCGCAATACATGAAGGGCCGCCTGAAGGACGGCGACAATATCGTCGTTCTGCGCGGCATTCCGACCGTCATCGACAATGAGCGCTTCGACGCCTTCATGGCCGAGATCGAAGGCTCGGGGATCAACGTGCTGGATCACAAGCATGCCAACTGGAACCGCGACGACGGCTTCGAGGTCATGCAGGATTTCCTCTCGCGCTTTCCGGACATCGACGCCGTCTGGGCTCAGGACGATGACATCGCGATCGGTGTCGTGGCGGCGCTCAAGCAGGCCGGCCGGGACGGCAACGGCATGTTCGTCGTCGGCGGCGCGGGCATGAAGGAGATCATCAAGGGCATCATGGATGGCGATGAACTGATCCCGGTCAATGTGCTTTATCCGCCTGCAATGATCGCGACCGCCATGGACGCGACCGTCAATGCGGTGAAGTCGAACGGACCGGTCGCGGGCCGCTACATTCTCGGCGCAACCCTGATCACCCGCGACAACGCCGAGAGCTACTACTTCCCGGATTCTCCGTTCTAAGCACCGTCACCAACCTGGCCGGGGTCTTCTGCGATGGGATCCCGGCCCTTTTTCTATCAGCTTGCCGGTCACGGGAGACCATCATGAAAACCATCAAGGGCCCGGCCCTGTTCCTTGCGCAGTTCGCCGGCGACGAAGCCCCGTTCAATTCCTGGGACAGCATCACGAAATGGGCCGTCGACTGCGGCTATGCAGGCGTGCAGATACCCAGCTGGGACAGCCGCCTGATCGACCTGTCCAAGGCTGCCAGTTCCATGTCCTACTGCGACGACCTTGCCGGGCAAGCGAGAGAAAACGGTGTCGAGATCACCGAACTGTCAACGCATCTCCAGGGACAACTGGTGGCCGTACATCCGGCCTATGACACCGCGTTTGACGGGTTTGCCGCGCCCGAGGTCCGGGGCAACCCGGCCGCCCGGCAGGCCTGGGCCGTGGATCAGGTCAAGCTCGCGCTGGCCGCAAGCCGCAACCTGGGCATCGGCGCGCATGCGACCTTCTCCGGCGCTCTTGCCTGGCCCTATCTTTATCCCTGGCCGCAACGGCCGGCAGGTCTCGTTGAGACGGCGTTCGACGAACTGGCCAAACGCTGGCGGCCGATCCTCGACTATGCGGACGAAATGGGGGTCGATGTCTGCTACGAGATCCATCCGGGCGAAGACCTGCATGACGGGATCACATTCGAGATGTTCCTCGACCGCGTGGATGCGCATGCGCGCTGCAAGATGCTCTACGATCCGTCGCACTATGTGCTTCAGTGCCTCGACTATCTCGACAATCTCGACATCTACAAGGACAGGATCGGCATGTTTCACGTCAAGGACGCCGAGTTCAATCCGACGGGCCGCCAGGGCGTCTACGGCGGTTACGCGCCCTGGGTGGATCGCGCAGGCCGGTTCCGGTCCCTCGGAGACGGGCAGGTCGATTTCGGCGCGGTCTTCTCCAAGATGGCCGCCAACGATTTTGACGGCTGGGCTGTTGTCGAGTGGGAATGCTGCCTGAAACATCCGGAAGACGGTGCACGCGAGGGAGCGGCCTTCGTGAGGGATCAAATCATCAGGGTCACTGAAAAAGCCTTTGACGATTTCGCAGATGGCGGTACCGATGATGCAGCCAACAGGAAAATGCTGGGCATCGACTAGGTCATGCCCTTTTGAAGAAATCGGGGGCGTCATTGCCGCGGATGAATACCGGAACCAAAAGACGCCCCGGTCCGTTTCGACGGATCGGGTGTGCATGTCGCCTCCCGGACGATTGCCCCGGAAACGGTTTCTCTATAGAAATGTAATCGATTACAGAATATCTATCCGCAGGCGCAGGGAACAGAATTGGAGGAGCAGAATGGCCATTGAAGGAAAAGACAATCCGCAGTCGAAACCCATCCGTCTCGGCATGGTCGGTGGTGGCAAGGATGCCTTTATCGGCGCGGTTCACCGCATCGCGTCAAGGATCGACGGGCGCTATGAACTGGTCGCCGGCGCGCTCTCCTCAACGCCGGAAAAGGCCCTGGAATCGGGCCATGCTCTGGGACTGAAGCAGGATCGGATCTATGCTGACTTCGAGGAAATGGCCAAACGCGAGGCGCGCCTGAAGGACGGCATCGAGGCAGTGGCCATTGTCACACCCAACCACGTCCACTATCCGGCAGCGAAGGCTTTCCTGAAACGCGGCATTCACGTGATCTGCGACAAGCCGCTGACGTCAACTCTGGCCGATGCCAAGAAACTGGTCAAAGCGGCTGAAAGCTCCGACG
This sequence comes from Roseibium sp. MMSF_3412, assembly GCF_030733265.1. GTDB lineage: Bacteria > Pseudomonadota > Alphaproteobacteria > Rhizobiales > Stappiaceae > Roseibium. Next base: position 323,200 of record NZ_JASHJI010000006.1, read on the forward strand.
CGCTCTTTTTTCTGACGCACAATTACACCGGCTACCCGATGGTGCGGCAGGCGCGCGAGATGGTTCAAAGCGGCGATCTCGGCACCATCCGCGTGATCCAGGTCGAATACCCGCAGGACTGGCTGACCGTCGAACAAAGCAACAAGCAGGCGGACTGGCGCACCGACCCGGCAAGATCCGGCGCGGGCGGATCGACCGGCGACATCGGCACGCATGCCTATAATCTCGCCTGCTTCATCACCGGCCAGTCTGCCGAAAGCCTGGCGGCGGATCTGCAATCCTTCGTGCCCGGACGCCAGGTGGACGACAATGGCCACGTCATGCTGCGCTATGCAAGCGGTGCACGCGGCATGCTCTGGTGCTCCCAGGTCGCACCGGGCAACGAGAACAATCTCAAGATCCGTGTCTATGGCGACAAGGGCGGCCTGGAGTGGCACCAGGAGAATCCGAACTACCTTCATGTCACCCCTTTCGGCGAACCGAAACACATCGTCACGCGCGGAGGAGCCGGGATGCTGGACAGCATCGCCCCGGCAACCCGCATCCCGCCGGGCCATCCGGAAGGCTATCTGGAGGGGTTCGCCAATCTCTACAAGGACGCGGCCGATGTGATCCGGGCCCGTCAGGCAGGCACCGAGATGACGTCGCTTGTGCCGGGCATCAGTGACGGTCTTGCCGGTGTCCAGTTCGTTGATGCATGCGTCAGATCTTCTGCGAGAAACGCGGCCTGGGTGAAACTGGGCGGCTGAAGCACCTGCGTCCGCTGCCAAATGGCACGGACCGCACCTGGTGTGACATCCCGATAGAAAATGTCCGCCCGCAAGCGAGACCGGATACGGTTCGTTTGCGGGCGGCCCCGTGTCGGGCCGCGTGTCACATGCGATTCATTTGGAAGGCAATCGGCAGCCCAAGATCGTTTTCCGGTTGCATTGGACGGCTGCATCGCACGCCTGGAATGTGTCCTTTACGCCGCCGCGCAAATTGCAACCTGCATACAACCAAACTAAATTTTGATTGATTCATTTAATGGAAAAGAGCCTGAAAAAAGACTTACGGAATGTCCAGTCCGGGCTGCCGAGAGTTTAAGCAAATATTAAATAACAATCGCCCATCGGACATCAAATCAAATAAAACAACATCGTCATTTTTCTCAATAAAAACAATATCTTCATGATTTTCTCCGATTTGTGATTTTTACTTGTGATACTTGAGACAGATTTTTTTCAAAATATCGTATGTTTTTCGCCTCATTTGATCAGATTTTTCGTCAAATTGTCGCGAATACATTAAAGCCACAAGAACAAATCACCCACCAAATCGCTTGGACACGATCACCAATAATGCCGAAGCGCACTTCGGCGTAGCGGGCCTTTTTATGCCTGATCAGGGGAGCCAAGCATGCCGACGACAAGATCGACCACCGTTCCGGCCACCGTCTTCACCATAGACGGCGAGACAACGTTTTCAGGAAACAGGGGCGACTATCTTGATGCGGGCAATGCGGCGGCGCTGTCGCTTGCGGCCGGCACCATCGCGCTGACCTTCAACGCGG
>NZ_JASHJI010000007.1 GCF_030733265.1 Roseibium sp. MMSF_3412
CGCAACGCGGAACAAGGTTTTCTCATCAAAGTAGCGTCCGACGAGTTGCAGACCGATGGGAAGCCCTTCCGAATGCATGCCGCAGGGCATGGTCAGCGCGGGGTGCCCGGTCATGTTGAAAAAGCTCGTGTAACGGGTGATCGCGTTGCCGATTGCCTCGTCGATGCCGTCGCGCCGGATGTTGACGGTTCCCACCTTCTGCGCAATTTCAGGCGTCGCGGGTGTCAGTATGACATCGACCTGATCAAAAAGAGCGCTGGTCTGTTGCCGATAGGTTTCAATGAATCTCTTGGCTTTCACATAGTGCTCCGCGAGGATGCACTGGCCAACGGCCAGCCCTGCCCGAAAGTCCGCGCTGTAAAGATCGCCGCGCGTTTCCAGGTAGGCGGAATGCGCGCTGAGCGCCTCCGGCATCTGAACCGTAAGTGACACTGTCCGCGTCTGTTCCATGTCGGGAAGTGCCACAGGCACGAGCTCCGCTCCCCGGTGGACCAGATGGGCTTTCACGCCCTCCAGTGCATCCAGTATCTGCGGGTCGCACCGGTCGAAGAAAAAATCGGCAGGTATGCCGACCTTGATACCGGAAATGCCGCGCCCGAACGCATCTGAACAGGTCTCGAACGGCAAGTTGACGGACGCGGGATCTTTCGGGTCGTGTCCGGAGATCGCCTCAAGCAAGTCGGCGCTGTCGGCGATCGTGCGCGTGATGATGCCGACATGGTCGAGTGTCCAGCAATAGGGCACGATCCCGCTGGTCGGGACCCGGCCGATCGTCGGTTTCAGCCCGACAAGGCCGTTCAGCGCAGCGGGTGCACGCACGGAGCCGCCGGTATCCGTGCCAAGCGCCGCCGGAACCAGGCCAAAGGCGACCGCTGCCGCCGACCCGCTCGAGGAACCACCGGCCAATCGCGTGGTGTCGTAAGCATTGACGCACGTTCCGTAGACCTCGTTTTCGCCGGTCGCACCGTAGGCGAATTCATGAAGGTTGGTTTTCCCCATGCTCAACGCACCGGCGCCGCGCAGGCGGGTGATCACGAAGGCGTCCTCCCGGGCGATCCTGTCTTGGAAGACCCGCGATCCCGCGGTCGTTTTCACACCGGCAATGTCGATGAGATCCTTGCTGGCATAGGGAACGCCGGCGAGCGGTGTCCGCGACAGGTCGCTTCTTGACAGTGTTGCAGCTTTTTCCGCTGCCTCGGCCGCAGTCACGGTGATGAAGGCGCGGGAAACGGCATTGTGCCGTTCGATGCGTTCCGCAAAAACGGCAACGAGTTCCGGCACTGATATCTTGCCGGATGTCAGCAGCGTTCTGAGGGAGCGGATATCTTCGAAGGCGGGGTGCGTTGTCATCTATCGTTTCTGTACACCGAGCGCCGGAGCCGTTGTGCCGAGATCCGTCTTGCGAAGAAGCTCCAGTTCTTCAAGCAGGTCCTGAAAGCCGGTAATGACTCCCATCTTCGGGTCGATCAGTTCATTCAGTTCCGCATCGGACCACTTATGGCTGGCCATCTGATCGCAGATGCCTTGCAAGGTCTGTTTCTGCAACGGTTTCATCCTGGGTCTCCTGACAAGCCGGTTGAGAGCCGCATGTCCGCATTTGCCGCGGCCGCGCGTCTCAACGGATAATGAGGGTTTCTGGTGTTGTGTTGGTGAGAATTTCGGCGCCGTTCTCGGTCAGAAGAACAGTGTTGGAAACGAAGTAGTCGACAACGTCCGTGTTGGTAAACCAGCTATGTGCGTGAAACACCATGCCGGTCTCCAGCGTGCGTTCGGAGTTGGGAAAGAGCGACGTCACCATGGACCCTCCTGTCCAGCTTGGTGGAAACCCGATGCCGACCATGTATCCGCAATGATGACGCTCATAGTCATGAAGACCGGCCGATACGGCAACCTCTCGCCAAGCATCATAGGCATCTCCGGCCTTGCCGCCCGGCGTCAAAGCGGCGCAGATCGCCTTCATTCCGGCGATTGCCAGTTCGGCGGATTGCTCCGCACCTTCCGGCGCGCTGCCGACATAGGCCAGCCGTCCCATCGGTGCCTGGTACTTGCGGAAGGCGGCGCATGTTTCCAGGAAGACGGCGTCTCCGTTCTGAAAGACCTCACCGCGCCAGGTGGTATGCTCTTCGCCGAGCCGTGTCGTGGGTCTGATAAAGGGGCCGAAGCCGGGATATTCGCTGCCTTCGCGGATCATCCGGTCATGATATGCCGCGGCAATCTCGTAGTCGCTGGCCCCGTCGCGCACCGCCTCAATGGCTGCGAGGGTCCCGAGGTCCGCGGCGCGGGCCGCTTTTCTTGTGTACTCGACCTCCAGTGCGGACTTAACCTGCCGCAGATCATCGGCAATGCCCGATGCGTCCACCCAATGCGCATCGCCTTGCTGGATCAGTTCCGCATGGCGCGGCGTCAGAAACAGGCTTCGTTTTTCAATACCGACACGACCGCCCTTCAGCCCGAGATCCGCGACCGCTTTGAGGACGGCATCTGAGAGTTCTTCGTCGTCCCGATGTCCGTAAAAGGCCGCGTTTTCGACCTGGTTGTCGACGGTGATCTTTTCCATGGCCCGGCAGCAAAGCGCCATTTCGCCGTTACGGTTGAGCACAAGGACGTGCGCGGCGAAGAACCCCCAGTGGTCCAGTCCGGTCAGCCAGTAGATGCTTTCCGGCACCGATATGAGGAGACCATCGAGACTGTTTTCGGCAAGTGCGGCGCAAGTGCGTTGCAGGCGTTGCTGGAGCTCGCTTGCCGGAAACGGTCTGGTGTTGTCCATGTCTTCTCAGGTCCGTGTCATTCGATTGAAAGGATGGGCTGCGCCTCGGCTTCAGTGTTTGCTCAGGAGGATCGTGCGCGGATATTCCGTGATGTATTCGCAGCCCGTGTCTGTAACGACAACGGAATCGCCTATGCGGCCGGCAGTGACACCGTCGATTGAGATCCCGCCGTCGACGGCGAAGGTCATTCCGGGCCTGAGGACCGTCTTGTCGCCTTCTTTCAGTTCGGGCGCCTCGAGATAGGCGACACCGATCGACCTGCCGGTCCGGTAGCCTGTCTGGTACCCGCGCGCGCGATAGACATCGTTGGCGGCCATGGCGACCTCTTCGGCCAGAACTCCCGGGCGTATGGCTGCAATTGCTGCCTGTTGCGCCGCAATGGCGGCCTCCTGCACGTCACGCGCCTGGTCGGTGACATCGCCAATATGAAACATCCGGTCGAAGCCGAGCTTGTATTGCTTGAACTGGGCCATGTTGCAGAAGCAGAAATAGACCGGGTCAAATTTTTCGTACGCCCTGACGCCGGCGCGCCTGTGGACCATGGAGGTGTCTGCGCCGCTCTGCAGGATCTGCAGGTTGTGGATCATCGGTGACACGAAACGGTCCCAGCCCTTGCCGGTCAAAAAGCCCGCAGCCTTTTTCGACCCGGCCTCGATCACGGCGAGGGCGGATTCATACTCCTGTGCGCCTTCGCTCAGGGACTCGTGCGCCGCCAGCATCATTGCGCCCGCGATCTCTCCGGCTTCCTTCATGACACCGATCTCGAAATCCGTCTTGATCATGCGCATGTCTGCCAGGACCCGGGAAATGTCCCTGAGCGGCACATCGGCGAAGCTGTCATCGAGGAAGTTGCGGACAAGTGCGGGAACGGAAGTCCGCTCGATCCATATTTCGTTCGGGATGCTTCCGATCACCTCGGAAAGCACGCGTCCCCAACTGCGCTGTCCGGCATCTTCCCAGACCCTGATTTCCGTGACCCAGGTCATCGCGGCCACCATCTCGCTTTCCATCAGGGGCGTGATGACTGTCGGCGCGCTGTCCGCGCGGACGACCAGCAGGGTGGGGCGGCCGAATTCGATGCCCAGATAACCCCAGAACCCGGCGAGATAGGCAATCGAGCTTTCGTCGGTGAACACCGCGAGTTCAATCTCTTCATCGCGCATGCGTTGCTGCAGTTCCGCGGTCTTCTGCTTTGCATGTTCCAGCATTCAGACGTTCCTTTTCCGGCCGTTGCCGCAGGTCTTTCGTTGGATGGACTGTTCGCGCTTTTGAAACGGAAGCAACCGAACAGTCCGGCTGGCGTCAAGCACGGTTTCGAGAGCATGTGACATGTGCGTGTCCCCCTTTCCAAGTCGGTGGCGAAAGCGTGGACGCAAGGAGCGCGCGCGTCTTGATTTGGTGTACCTTTAGATAAATCATGGCAAGGCCACAAGAAAAATCGACATGAAATACGCAAAAATTTCCAGAAAACTATCAATTAATCAGATTGATGGAGCTGTCTGTTGCAAGTGTAAGGAGAATTGGTATACCTTTATAGTGTTGGGGGATCTAACGCCTTCACACAAGGGAACAGACCTATGACAAAATTTGGAAAGTCGATTACCGCTGCCATCATGCTGATGGGGGCAGTGTCTGTCGCCTCTGCCGGCCCAATACAGGACCGCATCGATGCGGGCGAACCTATTCGCATCGGATTTGCGAACGAAATTCCCTGGGCCTATCCGGGAGACGGCAACGCGCCTCTTGGATTTGCCAATGTGCATGCTCTCGGTGTTCTGAAGGCGATGGGCTACGAAAACATCGAACCGGTTGTCACGGAGTGGGGCGGGTTGATCCCGGGTTTGAAGGCAGGCCGCTTCGATATCATTACCGGTGGCATGTACATTATCGGCAGCCGCTGCGAGAACATCTCGTTTTCCGAGCCGATGGGCATCTTTGGCGACGCATTTCTGGTCGAGGCAGGCAATCCCAAGAACATAAACAGCTATGCCGACATCAAGGACAGCGGATCGCTCATGGTGACGGGTGCCGGCTACAACACGGTTGAGGCGGCCAAGAAAGAGGGGGTTGAAGACAGCCGGATCATGCAGGTGCCAGGGCCGACCGAAATCCTCGCAGCCATGCGCGCGGGCCGCGCGGATGCAGGTGCCGCCACCTATTTCACGCTGCTTGGTCTTGCCGAACAGTCTGACGGCAAACTCGAGGTGACCGACCCGAACGAGTTGCCGGACTGGACGAAGAATTGGGTGGGTATCGGTTTCCGTTCGGACGACAGTGACTTCCTGAAGGCCTTCAACGCGGCGCAGGCCGACTATCTTGGAAGTGATGCAATGCTTCAGGCCGTAGCTCCCTTCAAATATGGAAAATCCCAATTGCCGGACCCAGGCGTGAAGACCGAATGGATTTGCGCAAACCGCTAACCTGCAAGGGCGGGGTGGTTGCCCCGCCTTCTCGAGCCGATTGTCGGAGGTGGCATGGCTTACTTGGAGTTCCTTGCCGAATTCGGCAGCCGTTTTTTGGACGGGTCACTCATCACGGTTGCACAATTCCTGCTGTCCGCGGCGCTGGCTATCGCCATTGCATTGGGCTTCGGGCTTCTGAAACTGGCGCGGCACTGGGTCGTGCGCGGTGTCGCCACCCTCTACATCGAACTGTTCCGGGGTACCTCGCTTCTCGTACAACTCTACTGGATCTTCTTCGTTTTGCCTCTCTTCGGTCTGACGCTGGAGAAATTCACGGCGGGTTTCCTGGCCGTTGGCATGAATCTCGGTGCCTATGGCGCAGAACTTGTACGGGGAGCGGTCCGGTCCGTGCCGAAAGGGCAGTGGGAAGCAGCCTACGCGCTTTCGATGTCACCGGCGCGGCGCATGTGGCGCATCATTCTTCCGCAGGCCTTGGTGATCATGCTGCCGGGATGGGGCAACCTGCTGATCGAACTGCTCAAGGCAACAGCGCTGGTTTCTCTGATTTCAGTTACCGATCTCATGTTCGAGGCGAAGCAGGTCAACAGCACGACCTTTCTCTCCATTCAGGCGTTCGGGACCGCTCTGGTGATCTACTACGTTTTTGCACGGTTCCTTTTGACGCCCGCGATGCGACGCCTTGAGTTGTCAATGGCGCGCCGGATCGGAAAGGCCTGAAACGATGTTTGACTGGCGATGGGATTTTGCCTGGGAAATTCTGCCTCGTCTCATCGTGGCGACGGGCAACACGCTGATCGCGGCAGGTGCCGGTTACCTGATTGCCATCGTGCTCGGCCTGGTTCTTGCGCTGGCGCAGCGAACGCCGCTTCGTTCCCTGTCCTGGATCGTGCGCGAATTCGTCGAGTTCATAAGGTCCACGCCCCTCGTGCTGCAGATCTTCTTCGTGTTTTACGTCGGACCGCAATTCGGCGTTCGGCTGGATCCCTGGACTGCGGGAATGATCGCGATCGGCCTGCACTATTCCGCATACCTGTCGGAGGTCTATCGGGGTGGGTTTGAAGCCGTTCCGAAGGGGCAATGGGAAGCGTGCACATCCTTAAGCATGTCCATGCGCCAGACCTATGTCCGCGTCATCATCCCGCAAGCACTTCCACCCTCGGTCGCCGGCATGGGCAACTATCTCGTCGGAATATTCAAGGACACACCGATGCTTTCCGTCATCGGGGTTGCCGAACTCATGCATGCCGCCAATGCAATTGGTTCCGAGAATTACCGTTTCCTGGAGCCGTTCACGCTGGTCGGAATCATTTTCCTGGCGATTTCGCTGCCCTCCGCCGGTCTGATCAAGCTGTTCGAAAGCTGGGTGCGCCGCAGGATTGGAATTGATTGATGGACACACTGACTGCCTATCCGCTGAAACTGGATGGAACAGATGTTCCCATGGTCCGGTTCATGAACGTTACCAAGAAGTACGGTGCCCTGACCGTTCTTGAAAATCTGAATCTCGACATTGCCGAAGGAGAGATGGTCTCCATCATCGGTCCATCCGGCTCCGGCAAGACAACGGTCCTGCGCATGTTGATGCTGGAGCAGATCAACAGCGGCGTTATCTATGTAGATGGCAGGCCGCTCACACACATGAACAAGAACGGAGCTCTGGTTCCCGCAGACCGGCGATACCTTCGTACGGCGCGCGAGCCAATCGGCATGTGCTTCCAGCACTTCAACCTCTTTCCGCATATGACGGCGCTGCAAAACTGCATGGAGGGTCCGGTCCAGGTCCTCGGTTTGACGAAACGGGAAGCGCGCGAGCGCTCAGAAGAACTGCTGGAGTTGGTCGGCATGAGCGAGAAACGCGATCAGCATCCTTCGCGCCTGTCCGGCGGGCAACAGCAGCGGGTGGCCATCGCGCGTGCACTCGCCATGCGCCCCAAGGTCATGCTCTTCGATGAGGTCACGTCAGCCCTTGACCCGGAAGTGATCGGTGAAGTCACAAATGTCATTCGAAAGCTCGTCTCCGAACACAGCCTGACCATGCTCATGGTGACTCACCAGATGGGGTTCGCGCGCGACATATCGGACCGCATCTGCTTCTTTTTTGGTGGAAGGATTGAAGAGCAGGGAACGCCGGATGAACTCTTCGGCAATCCGAAAAGGGAGCGCACGCAGCAATTTCTGAGCGCCGTGAAATCGGCAGACTGATCGCAGCCACTTGGGGGCAAACATGTTGAAGATCGGCATTGCCGGAACGGGTGCGATTGGTCTGGCTGTTGCAAGAGCCATGAGCGAAGGCGGTATCCCGGGATGCAAATTGGTGGCCATTTCGGCCCGTAATGCGGAGCGCGCCAATGAGATCGCCCGCGCGATTCCGGTCCCGGTTCGTTTCCTGACGTTTGCGGGGCTCGCGGAAGAATGCGATGTCATCGTTGAGGCATTGCCTCCTGAAAAATTCGGGTGCCTGGCCCGGCCAGTCCTTGAAAACGGCAAAGTTCTGGTTGCCTTGTCGGCAAGCCAGTTGCTTGGGCGCGACGACCTGATCGATCTGGCTGCCGGGGCAGGCGGACGTATTCTCGTTCCCTCCGGTGCGATGCTTGGCCTCGACGCCATCAAGGCCGTCAGCCAGGGCAAGATCACGTCAATCACGATCGAGACACGCAAGCCCGTCGCCGGTCTTGTGAATGCGCCGTATCTTCATAAAAACGGTCTTGATCTGGCAGGCATTACCGAGGCGGTGTGCATCCTCGCAGGATCTGTGACGGAAGTTGCCCGCGAGTTTCCGGCCAACGTGAATGTGGCAGCTGCACTCAGCCTTGCCGGGATCGGCCCGAACCGGTCGCGCATGGAGATTTGGGCGGATCCGGCCTTGAACCGCAACATGCACACGGTCAGGGTTGCCTCCGACAGTTCCGATTTCACCATGCAGATCCAGAATCGGCCGAGCGTGGAAAATCCGGCGACTGGCCGGATCACCCCTCAAAGCGTGATTGCACTCTTGAAAGACCTCACTGCGGTCATGAGGATCGGCACCTGACAAAGCCAAAATTGGCAAGCGATGCTTGTAACAAACACGCGCCTGTGCTGTGAACTTCCTGAAAACATAAACCATCACGGCGCTCGGAAAACCCGATGACCAAAGACGAGATTTTTGAAACCCTGCGCATGCGGATCTGTCTCCTGGATTACGCGCCCGAAGCACGCCTGAACGAACGGGATCTGGCAGCGGAATTCGGCATCAGCAGGACGCCCATGCGGGCGGTGCTGCAGCGGCTCGAAAGGGACGGTCTCATCGAGAGCAGACACGGGCAGGGGACATCTGTCACGAGCATCGATCTGAAGCGAATGCAGGACGTTTACCTTGTGCGCATGCGCCTGACGGACGCACTGGCAGACTCCGAACGGCTTCCGATCTCCGATGATCTGGAGAATGAGCTTGCCGATCTTATCGCTGCCTGTGATGCGGTCTGCGCAAGCCGCGACAAGCGCGAATTCGCGCGGATCAACATCCGGCTGAATACGATCATGCACGGACTGGTAAAAAACGACGTGCTGCGCGAGATCAACGAGAAGCTCTTCTTCGAGTCGGCAAGGTTCTGGTTTCTGCTTCTGGACGAACTGGATTTCGAAGAACAGGTGACGGCGCTGAGCGATGAAATCTCGATGATCCGCCGTGCGATTGCGTTGCGGGACATAAGGCTCGCTGCCGAAATTCACAAATCCCATCTCGCCCTCGTGCAGTCTTCCATAAGACAGCAAAGCGCGTATTCCGGCGAAATCTCATGAGCGCGTTTCTTCTGACCGCATCGCTTGACCGGGGTCAATGACGGGTGGCGGAGAAGCCGGCAAGTTTTTTCGAGAGTCAGGCAGCAAGCAACCGCCGACGCAAACCCGGGAGCAGAACGTGACGCCGGACATTGCAATCAAACACGCAACGGCCCGGGATCTGGAGAGTTTGCGGCAGCTTTATCTCGACGCCTTTCCCGACGAAGACCTGTACCCGCTTGTCACCGACTTGCTTGGCGGCGCGGCGCCGGTTCTATCTCTCGTGGCAGCTTCCGGCGGCAAGCCTGTCGGACATGTCGTCTTTACGCATTGCTCGGTTGAACCGGGGTCCGTTACCGTCGCTCTCCTCGGGCCGCTTTGCGTGACGCCGGGACGCCAGAAAGGCGGCATCGGTTCCGCGCTGGTGCATGCCGGTCTCGATCACCTGAAAGCAACCATGGCGCAGGTGATGGTTCTTGGCGACCCGAACTATTATGGACGGTTCGGCTTCAGGCCCGACCATCTTGTGGAACCACCCTGTCCGATCCCGGGTGAGTGGAAAGACGCCTGGCAGTCGGTCCGGTCCGATGACGACACTGCCCCCGTGTCCGGACGGCTGGTCGTTCCCGGTGCCTGGAACAATCCGGCACTCTGGTCGGATTGAGCTGCGTGCGCCTCAGCGTCTTTTGCGAATGAACATCTGCTCCGTCACCGACTTGCCCCATTGGTCGCCGACATATTCATCGGCAAGGGTGAAACCGTTCCGCTCGTAGAGCGTTCGGGCTGCATCAAGGCCCTTCAGCGTCCAAAGGTGGATTTCATCGAAGCCGTGTCCGTCGCAATGCTCGAGCGCTTTGAGCAACAGGGTTTTGCCGAGGCCGAGGCCGCGCAGCTTTTCCGACAGGATAAACCAGCGCAGATGGGCAACATTTCCGTCCAGATCTTCGCCGTCGATGCTGATCGATCCGATGACCTCGCCCTTGTCCAGGATGCTCCAGCTGTTGTTCAGCGGGTTGCCGACACGCTGCATGAATTCCGCCATCGCCTGCGAGACGACGCTTTCGAAGGTCGGTCCGTTGCCGATGATTGCGCCATGGGTTCTGGCATGCAGAGCGGCAATGTCGCCAATCATTCCGGTCTGATAGCCTTCCACGACCTCGAAGCGGTGCAAGGGTTTGTCTTCCGTACCCTCAGAGCCTGCCAGGGCATCCGCGTAGGCGGTCAGGGCGTCGGCGATCGACCGCGCGGACCCGTTTCTGATGTTCGACAAGGCAGCGCGCGCCTGCCGGTCGCCGAACGTGTCGATCTCGGCGAAGGTTTTCCAGCCCGTGTTGGTCAGGCTCAATCCGAAGACGCGGCCATCCTGCTCGGAGCGCGTCTGGATGATATCACCGCGGATTTCCAGCGATTTCAGCAGTCTGCTGATTGTCGATTTTTCCAGCTTCAGCCGGGTGGCCAGGTCCTTTGCCGTTACACCGGGATGCAGACCGATTTCCATGATCGCGTGAACGCCCGAACCTGAAAGATCCGTGCCTGCGATGGTTCTGTCGAGAAACCCGAACTCCCTGACAAGCTGACGGGAGGCGGAGCGGATGTCCTGGACAAGCGAAGTGGAAATGTCGGTCATGTGATCCCTGAATATAGTTGTATAGTGCAACTATATGATTGCCGCTTGCCGATGGCAAGTGGCCATTGTCAAATCTGAAGGCCGTGATCCACACTCTGCAACGCGCGCGCCGGTTACCCGGCATCCGGCAGGTTTTTGAAGCTGCCGACATAGTCTCTGTGGAAGGCGCCGTATCCATCCGACGTTACGCCGAGATGTTCCCTGGTGAGCCGGTGCAGATCGGGGAGCTTGTGGAACGGAACCGTGGGATAGCTGTGATGCTCCGCGTGGTAAGGCATGTTCCAGGCCAGTCTGCGCACGACGCGGTTTGTATAGGTGGTACGGCTGTTTTCCAGCATGTTGGCAACAAAGGGACAGCGGCCGTGTTCGGCGAGAAGATAAAGCCTCAGAAACGGCTGCCCGAGCAGGCAGGGGAGAGCCCATGCGAAAAGGAGAAGGCTTGAAGCTGTCACAAGCGAAACACCGGCAAGGACGGCATAAAGCATAAGCGACACGACTGCTTCAAGCCGGACTTTGCGCCTGCCGCCCGCAGGTACAAACGCATCGTCGCATCGGCCCGATGCGTTCTTGAACAGTGTCTTCAGTTCGCTCCACCATGTCGGCAGGCCGCTGATATGCACGATGTATTGCCAAAGGGATTTGGGTTTTTCTCCGGCGAGTTCCGGATCGTTCTGCGGGTCCTGCGTGTGCCGGTGATGGGCAAAGTGGAAATACCGGAACCAGTCCGCCGGCACCAGGATGAGGAAACCGCAAATCCGTGCGACGAGATCGTTGATCCACGGCGACCGGAAGGCCGTCCTGTGGATTGTCTCGTGAAGCGTTGTGAACAGGAACATGATCAGGATGCCTTGCGGCACCATCAGCACCGGCCAGCCGGGGACTTCCAGCGCGATTGCGGTCCCCAGAAAGGCAATCGACCCGAAATGAACCGCGAGCGCCGCAAGGCCCTTCCTGTCCGACGTTGCGGTCAGTTCGGCTCTTTGCGCTGCCGTCAGCCCGGCAAGAAACGATCGATGATCCATCTGGCTTTCTTATCACAGGTAAAGACGCGCAGGGAGCATGAGAACGGGTCACTTCCATCTCTCGGTAGCGTCAAGGGTGTTGAGGCATCTAGAGAGATGCGCCCGCATTCGCTGCTCTCACCCTGAAGCGCCATCCCCGGCTTGATCGGGGGTCCAATCCACTTTTCGGCAAAATGCGTGGTCCGGATCGGGTGCGGCGGCCCGGTTTTCGGTCAAACGACCGAAGCTCTGGAAACGAATGGATCCCGGATCTCCGCTGCGCTGCGTCCGGGATGACGGAAGGAGAGATCAACGAAAACCGTGTTCTTGCGCAAGCATTCGAGAAGAGCCGCGGTCGATCCTTCGAGACGGACCTTCCGGTCCTCCTCAGGATGAGGCGTTTCACACCCAAACGCAGCTGAGAAGCTGCAAAATTGAACGGCCTCATCCTGAGGAAGCGCGGCAGCGCTGTCTCGAAGGATGGGCAAGGCGCTAGGAGCGTGCGGCTCCAATGCCAATGCCTGGCCATGGTCGACCTCGAAAAACCGCGGTGTTGACCGCTTGGCTCCAGCAACAAAAAAAGGCCGCGCGGTGCGCGGCCTTTTCATCATGTTGTTGCCGTTTCCCGGATCACTCCGCCGCGAGCGGTTGCTCGTCCTGCGGCGGTACCTTGGGAGGGGCCGGTTTGGGCATGGAAACCACCTTGGCGGCCGGGCGTTCCTTCTCCAGATCGGGGTCGGTCCACTCGACATCCTGGTCAGCATCCGTTTCCGGCTCAACTTCGGCTTCCGCCGTCCTTGCTGCTGCTCTTTCACGGCGCGTCGTCACAAGACCTGCCATCCAGTTCCAGCTCGCATTGTAGCTGCGCACCCAGGTGTTGGGCAGCGCGATCATGACCGGGATCATGACAAGCGTCAGGATGGTCGAGAAGGCAAGACCCGAGATCACCGCTGTCGACAGCTGGATCCACCAGATTGCCGTGATGCCGCCGACCGCGATCGTCTGGGAGAAGAAGTCCAGATTGACGGCGGTTGCCATCGGCACCAGACCGACGATCGTCGTTACCGTCGTCAGCAGGATCGGACGGATACGCTGACCGGACGTTTTCAGGATCGCATCGAGCGGATCGAAGCCGTCATGCCGGAAGCGGTTGTAGGTATCGATCAGAACGATGGCGTTGTTCACCACGATCCCCGCAAGCGCCACGACACCGGTTCCGGTCATGATGATCGAGAACTTCTGGCCCGTCAGCATCATGCCCAGCAACACGCCCATGACCGACATAACCACCGTGGAGAGGGTCAGGAAGGTCTGGTAGAACGAGTTGAACTGGGTCAGCAGGATCAGGAACATCAGGAACAGCGATGCCATCATGGCCCGCATCAGGAATTCACCCGACTCCTTCTGGTCCTCGTCCGCGCCTCGGAACTGCAGGTAGACATTGTCCGGGAAGGTCTGGGTGTCCAGCCACGTGCTGAGTTCCTGCACCTTCGCGTCGACCGTCAACGGCTTGCCGTCCGCATCGACCGCCGTCTTGTCGACGGTTGCCTTCAGCATCATCGAGTAGAGGCCGTCGCGGCGGGTGATCGAAGACACTTTCGGCTCCGGAGACCGGTCGATGAAGTTCGCGATCGGAACGAGACCGAGCGGCGTCTGCAGACGCAACTGGTCGAACCGGTCGAGTGTCCGCTCGTCGGCTGGGAGCCGAACCCGGATGTCGACCTCGTCCTCGGAATCCGTCGGACGGTAGTTGCCGATCAGAACACCATTGGTGACCAACTGGACCATGTTGCCGACCGAGCCGATACCTGCCTGGTAGCGTCCGGCCTGTTCGCGGTCGATGTCGATCTGCCACTCGATACCGGGCAGGGGACGATCGTCCTCCTGGTCGATCAGGTGATCCATCGTGTCCAGGTGTGTCCGGATACGGGCAACCTGTTCCACCATGGTGTCGTAGTCGGTGGACGTGACTTCAAGCTGGATGTCCTTGCCTGTCGGAGGACCGCCCTCAATCTTGCGCGTCTCAACCCGGATACCAGGGATATCCGCAGACCTGTCCCGGATCTCGGCAAAGATCTCCGAGGCATTCCGGCGACAGCAGTATTTTGCAAGCTCCAGTGTCATCTCGCCGATCAGATCGCCTGGTTTGTCCTGTACACCGCCGATGAAATCGGGTCCGCTACCGCCACCAGGTGGGTAGGCGGAGGTGATGACGTTCTGAATGCCGGCCGTCTGAAGGACTTCCGCTTCGACCTGCTTGACGATCTCAAGCGATTCCGCCGCCGACATGTTGCCGCGCGCCGACACCATGACGACCGCCTGGTCGGGCTCCTCGTCAACGAAGAACTCGACACCGGTCGGGTTCGACGCGAAGGAGGTGAAGATCAGGGCACAGGTTCCCAGAACCGCAACCAGCGTCAGGACGTTGCCGAGCGGGTTGCCCGCCAGCAGCTTCAGATGACGGACGTAAAGGCCGGTGAAACCCTTGACCGTGCTCGTGTCAAACCTCAGTTCCTCAGGCTTGTCGCTTTCCCCGGTTCCGTTTCTTGTGCCGAAACCAAGCCATTTGCGCAGGCCGTCGAACATCCACTCCACCAGATGAACCAGCGGTGAAATCGCCTTGTAGGCTGCCCAGATGGCCAGGATCGCAAGCCCGAAGACGACCAGGAAGAAACCAGTGTCAAGTGCGATCGGGTGCGTAAACACCGTGAACGGATGTCCGAGGCTTGCAATCGAGCCGAACACGGAACTGATCGTGTCGGTGACAAACGGCGGTCGCGTAATCGCCAGGAAATAGGCGAAATAGGCCGCGAAACCGACCGCGAGTATTTCGAACGCAAGCGAGACAAAGGTTACCGAGCGGTATTGCTTCGCCGGTTTCTGGCTCTCCTTCTCCACACGCATCGCAGTGCGCTCACGGCGCCAGCGAACGAACGGGCGCAGAACAAGATACGCGGCAATCAGGGTGAGAAGGCCGAGCAGACCGGCAACAGGTGCCGCCATTGGTGACGCAGCCAGTGCCTCGGCAAAGCCGGGTGCTCCGGGTACAGCGCCAAAGGAGCCTAGCGTAATGACGACGGCAATTGCGCTGAACACGACCGCAAGAACAAACGCGGCCTTGCGCTCGATCCAGTGCGTCACCATCGCGAAGATGCCGCCCGTCACGGGCAGGAACACCATCGCGGTCAGGAGCGCTGCCATCAGGACGATGATCACCATGATCGGCAGGTAGCTCATGAACTCGCCGGCAACACCCGGCCACAGGAGCATCGGCAGGAAGGCAACAAGCGTGGTTGCGGTCGAAGATACGATCGGCCAGAACATCAGGCGCGCCGCGCGGATGTAGGCTTCACGGTCTTCCATGCCTTCGCTTACCTTGCGGTCGGCATATTCGACCATCACGATCGCGCCGTCGACGAGCATCCCGACCGTCAGCACGAGGCCGAACATAACCATGATGTTGACGGTGTAACCGAGCCCGGACAGGATCAGGAAGCCGACCATGAACGAGGTCGGGATCGCGAGACCGACAAGCAGGGCAGAGCGCAGGCCAAGGGCCGCGAGAACCAGGATCATCACGAGAAAGATCGCCGTCAGGATCGAGGACTGCAGCGAGCCGAGCACCTCGAAGATATTCGACGACATGTCGATCATGTAGTCGACCTGGATCGTCTCAGGCCAGTCTTTCGTCGCTTCATCGACAACCGCACGGATGGCGAGGTTGTTTTCGATGATATTGGTGCCGATTCGCTTGGTGACGTTCAGCGCGATGGCCGGGCTTCCGTTCACGCGCGTATAGGAATCTGCATCCTTGAAGGTGCGGCGGATCTCGGCGACGTCGCTCAGAGTGACGACGCCTTCACCGGCCTGCTTGATCGGCAGCGAATAGACATCGAGCGCGTTCTCCACCAGGCCCGGAACCTTGACGTTGAACCGCCCCTGACCGCCATCGATGTAACCGGCGGGAACAAGCTGGTTGTTGTTCGACAGCGAGGTCAGCAGTTCCTGCTGGGTGATCGCGTAGGATTCCAGTTTTTCCGAATCGATCAGCACTTCGAGCTGTTCTTCCCGGTGACCCGTGAGGTCGGCCGAGCGCACGGTGTCGATCGCCTCGACCTGGTCTTTCAGGCGGCGCGCATGCTGGTACAGCGTGCGTTCCGGTACGCTGCCGGAGAGCGCAATCGTGATTGTCGGGACCAGCGCGAAGTTTGTTTCCGAAATGGTCGGTTCTTCGGCATCGGCGGGCAATTCGCCCTTGGCTGCATCCACCTTGTCGCGGACATCGGCGAGCGCCTCGTCCTTGTCGAAGGAGATGTCGAATTCCAGAACGATCCCGGCATGGCTTTCCGAAGCGATTGCCGTGATTTCCTTCAAGCCGTCGAGGCCACGCAGTTCCGTTTCCATCGGCCGGACCAGAAGCCTTTCGGCATCTTCGGGTGAAATTCCCTGCTGGACGATGGAGACGTAGAAGACCGGAACGTCGATGTCGGGACTGTCTTCCTTCGGAATGCTGATATAGCTGAACACCCCGGCGACCAGGAGCGCCAGCATCAGCACGAAGACCGTCTTGGGGCGTCTCAGGACGCCTTCAAGCATGTTTATCATTGGCTGAGCCCCGCAGTTTCAAAGACCGGCTGGACGGTTTCGCCGTCGCCAACATATTCCTGACCGACCACGATCACGGTTACCTCTTCGGGAAGGCCACCCACCCACAGGCCGTCATCCTCACCACCGAGGACCTTGACCGGGTAAAACGCGGTCTTGTCGTCGTCATCGACGGCGCGCACGCCAACGATGCCTTCATCGCTCAACGTCAGGATGGCGGGAGAGATCTTGTGTGCCTTTTCAACCGGCAAGGCCAGCCGCGTCACGGCGGTCACGCCGTCGCGCGCGATCCCGTCCGGGTTCGGCAGTTCGACCTCAACGCGGAACGTGCGTGTGTCGGGTTCCGAAGACGGGGAGACATAACGGACCTTGCCCGCCATGGTTTCGCCGGTGACCAGCCTGACTTCGGCCGGCATGCCGATTGAAATCTGACCAATATTGAGTTCGGATACCTGCCCGATGGCAATCATCGGATCGGAATTCACAACAGTTGCGCAGATGCCGCCATTATCAAGCTGCGCACCGATTTCTGCCATGGGGCTTTCGATGACGCCGCTGATCGGCGAACGGATGATGGTGCGCTCCAGCTCAAGTTCAGCTTCCTTGACGCGTGCGCGTGCCGCATCAAGGCCGGCCTGCGTTGCAGCGGCACGGGTCTGTGCCGTGAAGCCCTTGTCGGCGAGTTTCGTGGCGGCAGAGTGGTCCAGTTCGGCCTGGCCGAGAAGCGCCTTGGCTTCCAGGACACCGGCTTCGCGCGAGCCGCGGTCCAGTTCACACAAAACGTCGCCAGCGGCAACATGGGCACCTTCGCGCGCCGGACGCCGGACAACGTCGTCCTTCGTCTGCGACATGACGGCAACCTTGGCTTCTGCCTCGGTGCGTCCACGGACCTCAAGAATGGCCTGACGGTCTTGCGCGGTCAGCTTGACAACCTGCACACGGAACATGTCGCCTGCGTTTTCGGCAACGCGTTCGGCTGGTGGCGGGACGGCATTCTCGCCATCGCCGACACCGCCGATGACCACGGTGCCGCTCGACATCCAGTAGCCTATGCCTGCGGCAAGGCCCACCGCCATGATATAGGACAACTTAACTTTCATAGGTCTTCACTCCGAAACTCAAACTTACTCGGCGGCGTCGGAAACGGGCCTGGCCGCGTCTTCCGCAATCTTGACGAGTGCATTTCCGTGTTCTTCAAGGTAGGCCAGCGTGCAGTTCATGCAGGCGATGCCGTAACTTCTGGTCCAGTTGGAGCCGGGATGGCTGCATTCTTCATCCGACTCGGTCAGGAGGCGCAGTTCTTCGAGCACCTGAGCCTTACGTCTTTCAAGGGCGCGCCGGATGACATCGGGCGGCAATTGCGCGGCATTCAGTGCAATCAGCAAAAACGGGGATTTGAACGTGTCTGGCGCCTGTGGCTCGCAGAGATATTCGATAAGTTCCGCGTGGCCGGCCTCTGTGATCGAATAGACCTTCCTGGCGGGTTTCCCTGCCTGGGGTTCTTCCCTCACAGTGACGAGGCCTTCCGATTCAAGCCGCGCGAGAGCGGGGTAAATCGATCCGAAACTGGCATCGTCAAAATAGCTGAACCGACCGTCGGTCGATTCCTTGCGGATCTCGTATCCGGTGGCGTCGCCAAAAGACAGGATCGCCAGGCACAGGCTGCGTACACTCATCGGTCTCTCCGTTCCCGAAGGCGTCCCTCCGGATTGACGGCATCTCAAAACGCCAGACTGGGCACCGGTTTATATCTCCGGCTGTAGCGTAAAGAGAGGTATATGTTGGTTCGATATATCGGACTAATATATATCATGCTGAAATGAATCAAGGGTGCGCTGCACAAAAATTTGGGGCTGCGACCAAAATGGTCAATGATGCAGCGGGGGCCGGCGAAGCGCTTTTGACCTGTTCAATTTGTCACCTTGCTGTTTGTCGCCCGCACTTTAGTTTGGAGAGATGAGTGCAGGGCAGGCACATCGGAGCGACCAATGTCAGACGGGAAACGGGCGGCGGCGCCGCGCAAACTGAAAGATGAACCGCTCATCCGGCTCGTGGCCATCAACGGCGCGGCCGGGGTTTGCGTCGCCATGCTGGTCATGGGCGGTATTTTCTGGGCCAATATCGGAAATCTGCGTGTTCTGGTGTCCAAGGCGGAAGATCCGGTTCTGCCGGTCCTGATGCTGGCATTTGCTCTCATCATCACCCTCGGGTCCGTCGTCATCGGCTCGGCGATCATGCTCCTCGGCAAAAAACACGGAAACGGTGGCTCTTCCGGAGGTACGTTTTTCCACAATTGGACGCAGAGCATGAAACAGGCGCGCGTCTACGCGCCTGCGCGTGCCGGCGGTTCCCGGAAAAGGTAATCGAAACGGGGATGCAGGGCCTCAGCCGGCGCTGCCTAGTTTGCGGTGTTGCCAAGCAGCACCACCGCGCTTGCTTGCGGGGACGTTTCGGAGCCAACGTCTGAAAAGGCGGTCATGGCAGCGGCCGCCAGCAACAGCAGCAGGCCCGCGGATGACAGTTTCATCTCATCAATCCTTGCGATCATGGCCGTCCCCCAGCTCTGTCCGTGTCATCCTTTTAGTTGCAACGCGCTAAAGCACGGATAATCGCGTGATTAAAATTTTATCGTTCTGCGTTTTTCGCTGCTCAAACGGCAGAAGGCTTGCACTCGGGCGAATGTTGCGGTCTTTTGAAAACATCTGATTTGAGAGGGAATTTTCAGTTGCGCCGGGGCTGCAACACCGCGCATTAAACACTGCGGACTTGCTGTTTCGGCGTCCCGCGTCCCGCAGTTTGAGCAACCCGTCACCATCCGTATCGAACCGGATCTGCAACGATGGAGCACGCGATGAACGACACCTATCCACGCGACATGGTCGGGTATGGCCGGACGCCACCGGACCCGAAGTGGCCCGGTGGCGCGAAACTCGCGGTCCAGTTCGTCGTGAACTATGAAGAGGGTGGCGAGAACAATATTCTCCACGGTGATCCCGCGTCGGAAGCCTTCCTTTCGGAAATCGTCGGGGCGCAGCCCTGGCCGGGCAAACGCCACTGGAACATGGAATCGATTTACGAATATGGATCTCGGGCCGGGTTCTGGCGGTTGTGGCGCCTGTTCACCGAGCGTTCCCTGCCGGTGACGGTTTTTGGTGTGGCAACGGCGCTGATGCGAAACCCCGAAGCTGTCGCGGCGATGAAGGAGGCCGACTGGGAGATCGCCTCACATGGCCTGAAATGGATCGAACACGGCGACATGGAAGAAGCCGAGGAGCGGCGGCAGATCCGGGAGGCGATCCGCATTCATGAAGAGGTAACCGGTGCGCGCCCGCTAGGCTGGTACACGGGCCGATGTTCCATGCAGACCCAGAAGCTGGTGCTGGAGGAGGGGGGCTTCCTGTATGACTCGGACAGCTACGCGGACGATCTGCCGTATTGGGTGGACGGACCCGACGCAGACCATCTGGTCATACCCTATGCGCTCGACACCAATGATATGAGGTTCGCATCGCTGCAAGGCTTCAATTCGGGTGACCAGTTCTTTGCTTACCTGAAGGATGCGTTCGACACGCTCTATGATGAAGGCCGCCGCGGCGCTCCGAAGATGCTCAACGTCGGTCTCCATTGCCGGCTTGTAGGCCGGCCAGGACGCGTCGCCGCTCTTGCGAGTTTTCTGGACTACATCGCCAGCCATGCAGATGTCTGGATCACAAGGCGCATCGACATCGCCTGGCACTGGCACGCGCATCATGGCCGCATTTAGGAGAACTCGGACTATCGATAGCCGGCCCTTGAATAAATAAGCCCCGTCAGCCTTTTCCCGGGCGGCTGACAGGGCAATGAAAATTTCTGCTCGCAACAACATCTAGAAATCGCATTTCGTTACGTAAGTAAACATTTCGTTAAATTTAACCTTAAGATTTAAATCTGCTTGTAAACTTGCCGAATGCTTAACGCTGTGCGTCCGGCTTCGACGATCCGTGCCGCCCGCAGCCGGCCGTGCTGCCGCCTGTACCGGTCTCACAGATGCCTCATGAATGCAGCGCCGATGGCATTGTGGGGCTCATTGCGGTTCCTGCCTGAAGTGCATCTCATTGAAAAACCCTAATTATTTCCATCGTGTTTCAAAATGATACGAAAACCTGTGAATTTCGATGGTTTCCCGGGAAGGGATTTGCATCTCACGGGTTTTGCAGACGGTGGGGGAGTGGAACTGATGGGGTGTGGGCCTCGTCGGTTCTCTCGAATGCAAGGCCGGGTGACCGGCTTGTGTTGAACCAGGTGGATGTCGGGCAAACAGACTGTGGATCTCTCAACTGTACGTACTGAGGCAGACAGCGTATTCAAAAACCATGTTCTTGGGTTCAAAGACCCGGGAAATCCGCTTTTCCGGACTGTGTGTGTCCCCCGGATTGGCCAGGATCCGTCAACGACGCGTTTGAGAACAGGCAGTTCCTTTTTGGAATCCGCACATGCGGTGCCTCGAAAACGCAACGCCCAGCCCATTGAAACCGGTTCAGTAAGGCACATCTCCAAAGCTGATGATGTACCTCGTGGGGCATGCGTGTTGTCGCTGTTTGACGCACGTGCCTCTGGTCATTCCAGAATGGATGAAACAGCGCTTCTCAGAAAAAACAGAACCGAAGAACGCGACAACTGTGCCGGTGAGACACCCTTGGTGGATCTGCCGATTGTCGCGGCAAAGAGAGAACAAAACTCCATGAAACCACTCATGCGGCAGACATTGAAAAACCGTGGGCAAAGCAGGATCTGTCCGGAAAGCACGATCCTCGTCGGAACATCAACCCTCACAACGCAGACCCGAGGCGTTGTCTCGAAAAACAGCGGAGGGCTTTGAGATGAGCCTTGCGCTTGACTACGAAATTGTACACCTGCGCGCACAACTTGAGCAGAAAGAGGCCAGAATTGCCGAGTTGGAGCGACTCATCGCGGACCAGCAGATCGCCTTTCCGCCCGATTGGGATCTGACGCGCATCCAGACACGCATCCTGAGGTTTCTGTTGAAGCGGAACTTCGCCAACAGGGAACAGATCCATGCTTTCCTTTACGCGGACCGCGACGATGGCGGACCGGAACTGGAAAACGTGCGTGTGCATATCTGTCTGCTTCGCAAGAAGCTGAAACCGCACGGCGTGAACATCAGTTGGATGGTCGGCATGGGCTACCGTCTCGATGATGAGACGAAAGAAAAGATCCGGTCTTGTTCCGCGCGGGCGGAGTAGGACTCACCAACGACGATCTTGAACGGCGAGTGCGTCAGGACGCTCTCGCCGTTCCGGTTTCCGGCGGAACCAGATTAACCTTACCATTTAAAATACAACTTAAAACTGAGCAATTCGTATTGCCTGTTTCGCGTGTATCGCATACCACCGCAAGAGCTTAATATTTTGTTAATTAAAGCCTGGGGTTGTGATGCGGTTCTTTTTTCGGAATTTCCATATAATTGTATTTGCTTGCTTTTCTCTGTTTGCAGCCGTCTGGGTTGCAACCAGCCCTGAGCGCACGGAGAGCATGGTTCGCTCCATGGTGGAAGATGCGCGGGAGGTTGAAGGGCTGGCAACTGCCGCCTATCGGGAGTTGCGCGGCTTCCATTGGGGCGCCGCCTACGATGAATTCGTCACCTTGTATGTTGCCGCAATGCGGATGCCTTCTCTTGTTTTTGAAAGGCTCGCGGAGCGGCTCGACAAGGTCAACGAAGACATTTCAAAACGAGCGCGGTCCGCGCACCGCCCGTCACCGGAAGCGGAGCAAGAAAAGCGTTTCGCTTTCCATCACGCGCAGGCCAGGGCGAGCGCGATGCCTTGACCGACCCCGATGCACATCGTTGCAAGGGCGAGCTTGCCGCCGCGTTTCTTCAGTTCCAGTGCGGCGGAACCCGTAATGCGCGCACCGGACATGCCGAGCGGATGACCGAGCGCGATTGCGCCCCCATTCGGGTTCAACGCGTCGCTTTCCTCAGGTAGCCCGAGGTCGCGCATGACAGCAATTGCCTGCGCCGCGAACGCCTCGTTCAATTCGATCACATCGAATTCACCCGCCGAAAGCCCCAGATGCACGCAGAGTTTCCGCGTTGCCGGCGCAGGGCCGATGCCCATGATCCGCGGCGGGACACCGGCGGTCGCGCCGCCCAGGATCCGGGCAATGGGCGAAAGGTTGTATTTGCCGACGGCGGTTTCCGAAGCAAGCAGCAGCGCGGCAGCGCCATCATTGACGCCGGAGGCGTTTCCGGCAGTGACGGTTCCGTTTTCCCGGAAGGGCGTCTTCAACGCACCGAGCGCTTCTCTCGTGGTGCCGTGCCTGGGGTGTTCGTCGGCTGTGATCAGGACCGGATCACCCTTCCTCTGAGGTATCGTGACCGGCACGATCTCTTCGGCCAGGCGGCCGTTTTTCTGGGCGATTTCCGTCTTTTGCTGGCTCCTGAAGGCGAATTCATCCTGATCGGCACGGGAAATGGAGAAATCCTCGGCAACGTTTTCTGCCGTTTCGGGCATGGAATCGATACCGTATTGCCGTTTCAAAAGCGGGTTGACGAACCGCCACCCGATCGTGGTGTCGTAAATCTCGGCCTTTCGCGAAAAGGCCGTATCGGCTTTTGGCATGACCAGCGGCGCGCGGGACATGCTTTCAACGCCTCCGGCAATGGCAAGGTCCATTTCGCCGGCCTTGATCGCCCGGGCTGCGGTCATGACAGCATCCATGCCGGAGCCGCAAAGCCGGTTGAGCGTAAGGCCGGGCACGGTGTCGGGCAGGCCGGCCAGGAGGGTCGACATTCGCGCGACGTTGCGATTGTCTTCGCCAGCCTGGTTGGCACACCCGTAAAAGACATCATCGAGTTGCGTCCAGTCCGTGTCCTGGTTCCGCTCCATGAGTGCTTCGATCGGAATGGCGCCGAGGTCATCTGCCCTGACAGCGGACAGTCCGCCGCCATAACGGCCAATGGGCGTTCGGACGTAGTCGCAGATAAAAACATGGTGCATTGGACATCATCCCGGATAGCGCGGTCTCTGAGACACGGTCTTGAATAACCTTGCCGCCGATTGCAAGCAAACTCCCCGCGGCTGTCCGGGACAGGGCTCAGTCCGTATGGCGGACGATATCGTCCTCGGCGAGATAGGTTCCCGACTGCACCTCGATCATCCGCACGGGGATCTTGCCCGGATTGTGCAGGGTGTGCCGCGCGCCGAGCGGAACGTAGGCGGACTGGTTTTCGGTCAGCAGTCGCGTCTGGCCGTCGATCGTGATTTCCACCGTCCCGGACACGACGATCCAGTGCTCGGTGCGGTGCAGATGGCTTTGCAGACTGACGCGCTGAGCGGGTTTGATCATCATGGATTGGACCGCAAACCGCTCGCCCGCATTTATCCGTTCCGTGTAGCCCCAGGGTTTGTAGGCGCGTGTGTGGCGGTCGACTTCGTCGCGGCCTTCGGCTTTCAGCTGATCGACGACTTTTTTGACGTCCTGAGCGCTGTTCTTGTGCGCGACGAGCACGCTGTCGCTGGTCGCGATCACCATCACGTCTTCAAGTCCGATCACCGAGACAAGACCCTGCTGCGAATAAGCCAGGCAATTGCGGCTGTCGAGAAAGCGCGTATCGCCCAGGCCGGAATTGCCGCCTTCATCCTTGTCCAGCACGGTCCAGATGGCGGACCAGGAGCCCAGATCGTCCCATTCGGGCGCGACAGGGGCACAGGACACGTTCCGGGCCTTTTCCATGATGGCGTAGTCGATGGAAATGTCGGCAAGCTTTTCAAAGAGCGCTTCATCGAGCCGGGTGAAATCCAGATCGCTGCGCCGCGTTTCCATGACCTCGCTGACGGCCTGGTAGAGGTCTGGCTGATGGTTTTTGAATGCGGTAATCATGGTGTCCGCAGAGTAGAGGAAGATGCCCGCATTCCAGACATAGCTGCCGTCCTCCAGAAAAGCCTTCGCACGGTCAAGATCCGGTTTTTCAACAAACTTTTCGACAGCGCGAACCGCCGTGTCGCCGGGAGCCACCTTGATGTAACCGTAGCCGGTGTTCGGCTCGGTGGGCGTGATGCCGAAGGTAACGATCGCTCCGTTGCGGGCGGCGTCTTCAGCCGAGCGGACGGTTTTCAGAAAAACGTCTTCCTTGCGGATCAGATGATCCGAAGGCAACAGGAGAATGAGCGCGTCCGGATCGATTTCCGCTGCGATGATCGCTGCCATCAGCGCAGGCGGCGCTGTATTCCTGCCAACCGGCTCGAGCAGGATGCTTGTTGCCTCGATGCCCAGGTCGGAGAGCTGTTCGCCCATCTGGAACCTGTGAGTGTTGCTTCCGATCACGATCGGGTTGGCAAAGCCTGGCTGCCGCACCCTTTTGCAGGTCTTTTGAAACAGGCTTTCGCCTTCGAACAGGGGAAGGAACTGTTTGGGACGGTCCTTGCGCGAGAGAGGCCAGAGACGAGAGCCGACACCGCCGGACAAAATGCATGGAAAGATCATGGAACGGATCCTGAGAAAAACCGACTGCAGAGTTGGTTATACATCCCAGAATGTCTAATTTTATTAACGCGCGCAATCTGCTGCCTGTTCTGACTTGACTGAGTTTTATGTAATAATATAACGCGGTCTCCGGTTCTATACTGGAAATCCGGGCGTATTCGGTACAGGCTTGTCAGATGGTCCTTGAAAAAAAACAATTGGTAGAACTCGACCGGGCAGGGGTGCGACGGGGCGGCAGCTGGCTTGTCAGGGGTGTCGACCTGTCGGTTTCTCCCGGCGAGATCGTGACCCTGATCGGGCCGAACGGGTCGGGCAAGTCCACCACGGCGAAAATGACGCTCGGTATCTTGAAGCCGTCGGAAGGCTCGAGCCGGCGCAAGGCCGGGCTGCAGGTCGGCTACGTCCCTCAGAAACTTGCGATCGACTGGACGTTGCCCCTTACGGTCCAGCGTTTCATGCGCCTGACAAACCGATTGACCGACGAAGAGTGTTCCCAGGCTCTTGAGCAGACCGGTGCAAGCCACTTGCTGCGCTCGGAAATGCGAACCCTGTCCGGCGGAGAAATGCAGCGGGTCATGCTGGCAAGGGCGATTGCCCGAAAACCTGATCTCCTGGTTTTGGACGAACCTGTCCAGGGTGTCGACTATGCCGGAGAAATTGCCATCTACGGGCTCATTTCGGACATCAGAAACGCGCTCGGATGCGGCATACTGATGATTTCCCACGACCTGCATGTGGTTATGGCCGCAGCGGACCAGGTCATCTGTCTGAATGGACACGTCTGCTGCCGCGGCACCCCGTCTGATGTCAGCAACAACGAACAGTACCGGGCCCTTTTCGGCGCCAGGGCCAGCGCCGAGCTTGCCGTCTATCAGCACAAGCACAATCACGTCCATCTTCCCGACGGATCCGTGATGCATGCCGATGGAAGCGTGTGCGAAGACTGCTCCGGCGAACATCACGGCCACGATCACGAAGAAGCGGACACCTCCGAAACGGCTCGGGGCGGAGCAACCCATGCTGGATGACTTTTTCACACGGGCGCTTGTTGCGGGTGTGGGCGTGGCGCTCGTTGCCGGGCCGCTTGGCTGTTTCGTCATCTGGCGGCGCATGGCCTATTTCGGAGATACGTTGTCGCACGCCGCGCTCCTTGGCGTCGCGCTCTCGCTCCTGTTTGATGTCAACACGACACTGGCCGTGGGTGCGACATCGGTAGCGTTGGCTTTGCTGCTACTGTCGCTGCGCCGAAGCGAATTGCTCTCCTCCGATGCGTTGCTGGGGCTTTTGTCGCATTCGGCGCTCGCGCTCGGCCTGGTTTGTCTTGCATTCATGACCTGGGTGCGCGTGGACCTTCTCGGGCTCCTGTTTGGAGACATCCTTGCTGTGACCCGCACGGATATCGCCATGATCTATGGTGGTGGAGCTTTCGTGCTTTTCGTTCTGGTTGTAGTATGGCGACGGCTTTTTGCCGCGACGGTCAACCCGGACCTTGCCGGTGGAGAGGGGCTCGAACCTGAGAAGATGGAGCTGGTATTCATGCTGCTCACGGCTGTCGTGATCGCTATTTCGCTGAAAATTGTCGGGGCCTTGCTGATCACTGCCCTGTTGATCATTCCAGCAGCTGCTGCACGAAGGATCTCCTCGACACCTGAACAGATGGCCTGCCTGGCGGCCGTCATCGGTGCAGTCTCGGTTGTCGGGGGGCTCTACGGTTCCTTGACCTATGATACGCCTTCCGGTCCGTCCATTGTCGTCGCCGCGATGCTAATTTTCGGCCTCAGTCTTGTCCCGGCAGGCGGACTCGTGAGAAAGATGAGACAAGGCTCCGATCAATGACAACGCACATCGCTCCGAAAAAAACAGGAGACCGTACGTGACCGCTCATGCGCATCCCGAACTGACGAAGAACCAGTCACTGGTTTTCGGCTCGCTCTCCGACGCCGGTGGCCCACTCACGGCCTATGCGATCCTGGATCTGCTTCGCGAAGACGGTTTCAGAGCCCCCCTTCAGGTCTACAGAGCGCTCGACAAGCTTGTCGAATACGGCATGGTGCATCGACTTGAAAGCCTGAATGCATTTGTCGCTTGCGCGCACACGGGGTGTTCGGCGCACGGGGCGGCAGCATTTGCCATTTGTGAACAATGCGGCGATGTCATCGAATTCACCCCTGATGAAGCGCTCAAGGGGTTGAACGATTGGGCAGGAGCACAAGACTTCACGCTTGCCCGCATGACCATCGAGTTGCGCGGGACCTGCGGCGCGTGCAAATCGAAAGCAGTGTAACGGCACTGCCGGTCTGGTAGGGCCGGCAAGACGGATCTCCGGTCCCGACAGCAAAAAACCTCCCGGCACGTGGAACCATGTTGCAGGCCGGACGCCTGCCTCTTATGGTCCGTCGGCGCGCGAATGGCCGACTACGGTCGGTGCAGAAAATGAGGGAGAACGGCATGGCTCTGCTTGTGGCCGGTTTGGTGTTGTTTTTGGGAATTCATGTCGTGCCGATGTTTCCGGCATTCCGCGGCTCCCTCACGCAAAAGCTGGGCGAGAACGGCTACAAAGGTTTGTTCAGCCTTGTTTCATTCGCCGGTTTGGCACTGACGATCTACGGCTATGGTGAAGCGCGCTTCGACGGATCACCCGTGCTTTACGACCCGCCGGTCTGGCTCCGCCATGTCACAATGCTGCTCATGGTGCCGGTGTTCATATTTCTGGTCGCAGCCTACATGCCCTGCAAGATCAAGAAGGCCCTGAAACACCCGATGCTCGTCGCCGTGAAACTGTGGGCATTGTCTCATCTCCTGGCGAACGGTGATCTTGCTTCTGTCCTGCTGTTCGGAGGCTTTTTCGTGTGGGCGGTGTTCGACCGTATTTCCGTCAAGCGCCGGGGCCCGCTTGCCGGCCAGGGGCCTGCCGCCGGGGGCGAGCCCGGTCGATATTCCGATGTCTGGGTGATTCTCATCGGCTTGGCTTTGTACGGACTTTTCGTCTGGAAGCTGCATGTGCTGCTGATCGGTGTCCCCGTCGCGTAGGCGACACGACAAAAATCCTTCGGGATTTTTGTCAATTCAGGACGGATTGCCCCACTTGCGCCACGAAGGCGGGCTTAAAGCCCGTGCAGGGAATTGCCCAAGACGGATCAAATGGATAATGTGCGCCACTCGAAACAGGGTGGTAGCTCATAACGTGAACGGGCCGCTGAGATAAATGCAGGAAATAGACACGCATGTCTGATATTTTTCGTGAAGTCGATGAGGACATCCGCCAGGAGAAATACCGCCGGCTTTGGAACAAGTTCGGTCTGTGGATTATCGGCGTCGCGGTTCTGATTGTCGTGGGTACGGCCGGGTATCGCTTCTGGCTGGGTTACGAGGAAACGCAGTCGCAGAACGCAGGGGACAAGTTCTTCGATGCGATCGCGCTGTCGGACCAGCAGCAGTACCAGGAAGCTGCCGAGATCTACACCGAACTGGAGAGTTCTGTCGGCGGATATCCGGCACTTGCGAAGTTCCGCAGGGCGACGGATCTGGCAAATTCCGGAAATTCGCAGGAAGCGCTCGATGCGTTTGATGCGCTCTCGCGCGACACCGCGCTCATGCAGGCGATGCGTGATGTCGCTGCGCTTCGGGCAGGGTACATCGCCGTTGATCTGGAGGATTACACGGCTGTTGCCGACCGGGTCGAGGGCCTGACCGGAGACACCGGTCCGTTCCGTGCAGCCGCACGCGAGCTGCTTGCTCTGAGTGCCTGGAAAAACGGTGACTTCGAAACAGCCAGCCGCTGGATTACCGCGCTGGAAGAGGATCAGGAAACGCCGGTCGACGTGAACCGGAGAGCGTCGCTTCTCGGTGAGGTGATCCGCGCCAATGACGGCAGCGCAACGGTCGGCGAAGGAAGCAACCAGTGATTTTTGCAGCAGGCGCAGCCAGCAGACGGACACTGCTGGGAATATTCGCACTTTCCCTGGCGCTGACCGGCTGCGGATCTGTGAGCGAGTTTGGCGACTCCATCAACCCGTTCTCGCGCGAAAAGATCCTGCCGGGTGAGCGTCAGCCCGTTTTTGACGGTGCCGATCCCGCAGCCCGGGCCCTCGGCCAGACCGCCAAGGTCGGACCGGCAACCGGTGGACAAAGCTGGACGACAAGCGGCGGCGGTCTGACCAACGACCCTGGAAATGTCGCCGTTTCGGTTTCCGGGAACACCTCCTGGCGCTCCAATGTCGGCACGTCGGGGCGGGGGCTGACGTCGGCGGCCTTGAGGCTGTCGGCCCGGCCCGTGAGTGATGGCAGCAAGATTTACGTTTACAAACCCAATGGTGAAGTCGTCGCGCTGTCGACCGCTGGCGGCCGGGTCTGGACACAGAACCTGCGGCCCGAGGGCGAGCGCGATGTCGGTCCGGGCGGCGGTGTGACCGTTGCCGACGGCGTGGTTTACGCAGCCACCAGCTACCGGCAACTGGTCGCTCTTGACGCAGGCTCGGGCCAGGTTCTGTGGACCGCGGATCTGGATACGCCGGCGCGTGGCGCTCCGGTTGCCGGTGCGGGGCACGTTTTCGTGGTCTCGCAGTCGAACGAGGTCTATGCGCTTTCCCAGTCCGACGGTGCGGTTGCCTGGACATATGCAGGCATCGAGGAAACCGCCGGATTGCTGTCGGTGGCCAATCCGGCCATCTCCGGCAATCGCGTGATTGTTCCGTTCTCGTCGGGCGAGATAATGGCCATCGATATCAAGTCCGGTGAAGCGGAATGGATCGACAGCGTCTCCCGCGGTTTCAGAACCCTGGCTCTGTCCGGCCTCGCCGATGTGTCCGCAAGTCCGGTTGTCGCCGACAACATGGTCTACGCAACGGGGGTTGCCGGCCGGACGGTCGCGGTTGAGGCCCGCACCGGCGTCAGGCGCTGGGAACAGGATCTCGGCAGTGTTCACACACCGGTGGTGTCCGGCAGCGCCATGTTCATGGTGGATCTTGACGACCGGATGGTCGCGCTTGATTTGAAAAACGGCGAAACGCTCTGGGCAACCTCGCTTCCGCGCCCTGAAAAGAAAAAGCGGCGCCGCAACTGGGCGGGACCCATCCTGGCGAACGGTGCTCTGGTCGCCTTTTCCAGCGATGGCCAGATCGCGATCGTTGACGCGACGACCGGGAACATCATGACCTCCCAGCGAACCAATGCCGACGTCTACGTGACGCCGATTGTCGCTGGCGGCCGGATCATTGTCCTGAGCGGCAACGACGGGGTCACTGCATTTAACTAGAACGGCGTTGTACCCGTGGCCATTGGCGACCGGGTGTGACGATCAAGAATTCAAGGAAAAAGCGATTTGTCCGCCATCCAGCGGACAAATCGCGTTTTCGCGTGGCTTTGGGGTTGGGACCTGCATGAAGCCCGCGTGTCAGGAGATACTGCTGTGGGCGCAACTGTCGCCATTGTCGGACGGCCGAATGTCGGCAAGTCCACCTTGTTCAATCGTCTGGTCGGCAAACGGCTGGCGCTCGTCGACGATACCCCTGGCGTGACCCGGGACCGGCGGCCCGGCGATGCGCGCCTCGGCGATCTCCGTTTCACGATCATCGACACGGCCGGTCTGGAGGAAGCTGACAAGAGCAGCCTCGAAGGTCGCATGCGCCGTCAGACGGAAGAAGCGATTGATACGGCCGATGCCGTTCTTTTCCTGATCGATGCACGGGCAGGGGTAACGCCGCTGGATGCGCATTTCGCCGATGTCGCGCGGAAAACGACGCGTCCGGTGATCCTGTTGGCAAACAAGGCCGAGGGGCGCGCCGGCGAGAGCGGGCTTTACGAATCCTATTCCCTCGGGCTCGGCGAGCCGATTGCGATTTCGGCGGAACACGGCGAAGGCCTCGCCGATCTCTATGACGCGTTGAAGCCGCATGTCGACCGTGTAACCGAAGAAGAAGAGGCTCGCCGCGAGGAAGCCGTTACCAATGTCGACGTGAACGAAGACGGCGAGCTTATCGACGAAGAAGACCCGGTCGGCACGGCCGAGCGTCCCCTGAGGGTCGCCATTGTCGGCAGGCCGAATGCGGGCAAGTCGACCCTGATCAACAAGATGGTCGGCGAGGACCGGATGCTGACCGGTCCTGAAGCGGGCATCACGCGTGACTCCATTTCCGTCGACTGGACCTGGCGCGATCGGCACATCAAGCTGTTCGACACCGCGGGGATCCGAAAGAAGGCGCGCGTTCAGGAAAAACTGGAAAAGCTATCTGTCGCCGACGCCTTGCGCGCGATCAAGTTCGCCGAAGTGGTCGTCGTCACGCTCGATGCCACGATGTCGTTTGAAAAACAGGACCTGCAGATCATTGATCTGGTCGCGCGCGAGGGCCGCGCGCTCGTGATCGCGGTCAACAAGTGGGATTTGATCGAGGATCGCGAAGCAGCCTGGAAAAAGATCCGCGACGCGAATGAACGCTACTTCAACCAGATCAGAGGCGTCCAGATCGTTACGCTTTCCGGTATTCAGGGGCAGGGTGTCGAACGTCTTGTTGAGACCGTCTTCTCGGCCTACGAAGCCTGGAACGCGCATGTGTCCACTGCGAAGCTGAACCGCTGGCTCGACAAGGTCACGGCAACGCATCCGCCTCCGGCCGTGGCCGGGCGGCGCATTCGCCTGCGTTACATGACGCAGCCCAAGACGCGGCCGCCACATTTTGTGGTTTTCTGCTCGCGCCCCGAACAGCTTCCGGAAAGCTACACCCGCTATCTGGTCAATTCGTTGCGGGAAGCCTTCGATATCAAGGGCACGCCTGTTCGCCTTGCGTATCGCAAGGGCGAGAACCCTTATGCGCCCAAAAAGAAACGAAAGATCCAGTAGCTGACAGTGCGTCCGGCCTGCAGCTGCGATGAGTGTGTTTCCCTTGTTTGTTTGAAAGAGATAGTGAAGGAGCTTTTTGATGATTTCCGAACGACTTGCTTTTGCCGAAAGCCTTGCGATCAAGGCGGGTAAACTCGGTCTGGAATATTTTCGAAAGCTGGACACGCTGACGATTACCCAGAAGGGACACCAGGATCTGGTTTCGGAAGCTGACAGGAACGTGGAGACGCTGATCCGCGAGGAGCTTGGTGCTGCCTATCCCGAAGACGGAATTCTCGGCGAAGAACACGGCATGGAAGAGGGCGCATCCGGCTACACCTGGGTTACGGATCCGATTGACGGAACCGCAAACTTCGTCACCGGAATACCTCAGTGGTGCGTCATCATTGCGTGTGTGCACCAGGGACAGGTGATCGTCGGTGTCATCCATGATCCGGTCGCGGGTGAAACATTCACCGCCGGAGCAGGCCAGGGCGCGTTCTTGAACGGCAAGGCAATCAGCGTTTCTGACAGCGACAGCCTGGCGGTCGGATCGGTCGGTGTCGGCTTCAATGGCCGGACAGCCATAACCGATGCGGTCAATGTTGTCGGCGCGCTGGTCTCCAAGGGTGGCGTTTTCTTCCGCAATGCGTCCGGCGGCCTCATGCTTGCCTACACCGCGTCTGGCCGTCTGATCGGCTATGTCGAATCTCACATGAATGCCTGGGACTGCCTGGCCGGCATGCTGCTGATCAGGGAAGCGGGCGGCGTCGTCATGGATCAGGATGTCAACCACGCGCTCTATCACGGCGCGCGCATTGTTGTCGGCTCACCGGGCGTATACGGCGACCTGAAAGAAATCGCCGACAGCTCCTTCGCACCGCTGGAGGCGGCCGAATAAAAAATTCTAGATGTGCTGGTCGACAAGAACCGGATTGCCGTCCGGGTCGATCAGCATGAAACTGGCCGGACCGCTTGATGTTTCATCCGCTTCCGCCTGAAAGACGTAGCCCTTTGCCTTGAGCTCTTTCTGCAGAGCGCGGATATCCTGATAGTCGTCAAGTGTCTGCGCGCTCTGGTCCCAACCGGGATTGAAGGTCAGCATGTTTTTCTCAAACATGCACTGAAACAGGCCGATGACGGTGTCGCCGTTTTTCAGGATGGCCCAGCCATCTGATCCCGAGCCACCCAGATCCGAAAATCCGAGCCCTTCATAAAAGGCCTTCGATTTCTGAAGGTCCTTGACCGCAAGGCTGATTGAAAACGCACCGAGTTGCATGAAACGGCCTCCTTTGCCGCTGAGTGGACAACAGGCATGGTTTCAAATGCAAAGAGGAGTTGCAAGCTCGGGACTGTTCACTTCGCAATGAGAGCGGGCCATCCGCCCGCAAGCGGGTCAGCTAAGCCACTCGCCGCTGACGCGGTCGAAGACTTCACCGGTCCGGTAAACGTCCGGCGAAACAAGATCCACGATTTCGCTTGCGACCTCGGCCGGTGACGGCAGGTTCTCCGGCGTTTCGCCCGGCATCGCCTTTGCGCGCAGACCGGTACGGGTCGGTCCGGGATCAACCAGGTTGATCTTCATGTTTGTCTGCAGGCTCTCATTTGCCCAGGTTTTCGCCATCGCCTCGACGGCGGCCTTGCTGATGGACTGGAGCCCCCAGAAGGCGGTGCGGGTCTGGGACTGTACCGACGTCAAAAACAGCGCGCGCCCGGCATCGGACTGACGCAGCAGCGGATCGAGCGAGCGGATCAGGCGCCAGTTGGCGGTCACGTTCACCGCCATCACTTTTTCAAAGTCCTTCGGGCTGATGTGCCCGAGGGGCGACAATACGCCGAGCATGCCTGCATTGCCGACCAGAATGTCGAGCTTCTTCCAGCGTTCGAAAATGGCTGCACCCAAGCGGTCGAGTGCATCGAAATCGGTCAGGTCCACAGGCACAAGCGTCGTCTGGCCACCAGCGGCCTTGATCTCGTCGTCGAGATCCTCCAATCCTCCGACGGTGCGGGCGAGGGCGATGACATGCGCGCCGCGCGCTCCGAGCAGTTTCGCAAGCTGATAGCCAATGCCGCGCGAGGCGCCGGTCACCACCGCGATCCGGCCTTCAAGATCATTCGTCATATTCTGGTCTCTTAGCCGACCTCGACCAGACGCGGTGCACTGACGAAGTCGTTGTCTTCCGACAGGTCTGTCAGGGGCGTCGGGTAGTCACCGGTAAAACAATGGTCCGTGAACTGCGGGCTTGCGTCATCTCGCCCGTCATAGCCCATCGACTTGTAAATGCCGTCAACGGAAAGAAACGCCAGGCTGTCGGCCCCGATATAGGCCCGCATTTCTTCCAGGCTGTATTTGGCGGCAAGGAGCTTTTCGCGCACGGGCGTGTCGATGCCGTAATAGTCCGAGTACCGGATCGGTGGGCTTGCGAGGCGGAAATGAACTTCCTTGGCTCCGGCTTCCCGGATCATCTGGACGATCTTCACCGATGTCGTGCCGCGCACGAGGCTGTCGTCGACAAGCACGACACGTTTGCCCTCGATCTGCGCCCTGTTCGCGGAGTGCTTCATCTTGACGCCAAGGGCCCGGATCTGCTGCGTCGGTTCGATGAAGGTCCGGCCGACATAGTGATTGCGGATAATCCCGAGTTCGAAGGGAACGCCGCTTTCCTGGCTGAAGCCGATCGCCGCCGGGACACCGCTGTCCGGAACCGGTACGATCACGTCCGCATCGACGCTGGTTTCGCGGGCAAGCTGTTTGCCCATCTCGCGCCTGACGTCATAGACACTGCGTCCGCCGACGATCGAGTCCGGCCGCGAGAAATAGATGTATTCGAAAA
This sequence comes from Roseibium sp. MMSF_3412, assembly GCF_030733265.1. Taxonomy (GTDB): domain Bacteria; phylum Pseudomonadota; class Alphaproteobacteria; order Rhizobiales; family Stappiaceae; genus Roseibium. The sequence continues at coordinate 34,316 of NZ_JASHJI010000007.1, forward strand.
TGCAGGGCCGTGCGGTCTGCTTTCCGAACGGGAAATAGGACTGAATGCCGGTCGAGGTGCAAACGATCACTTCGCCGTTTTCCACTTCCCGGATGAACTTTGCACCGATGATGTCGAGAGCGCAGGTTTCGGATGCCAGGATGGGAGCGCCGTTCAGGTCCCCGAGGACCAGCGGGCGGATGCCAAGCGGGTCACGCGCACCGATCAGCTTCTTGGACGTCAGCGCCACGAGCGAGTATGCGCCTTCCATCTGCATGATGGCTTCCATGAACCGCTCAACGATCTTGGCTTTGCGGGAACGGGCAACCAGCTGCAGGACAACTTCGGAATCCGATGTCGACTGGCAGATCGCTCCATCGCGGATCAGCTGTTGTCTGAGGGTGAGGGCGTTGGTGAAATTGCCGTTGTGGCAGACCGCGATCCCGCCGCCGTCCAGCTCGGCAAAGAGCGGCTGCACGTTCCGCAGGATTGTCTCGCCGGTCGTGGAGTAACGGACATGGCCGATCGCCGCGCGGCCCGTCAGCCGGCCAATCGTCTCGGCATCCGAGAAATGGTCGCCGACAAGCCCCAGATGACGTTCCGCCCGGAACTGCTCATTGTCGAAGGTGACGATGCCCGCCGCCTCCTGGCCGCGGTGCTGAAGCGCATGCAGCCCGAGAGCCGTCAATGCGCTGGCATCTTCATGTCCGAGGATTCCGAACACGCCACACTCTTCTCGAAGTGTGTCACCGTCCAAAAGATCATGCACTTCGGTTCCGCCGATCATGGCGAACACTCCTCTTGTTGACTGGCCCATAGCACCAGCCCGGGAAGTTGATTGCTTCGCTATCAGCGCGAAAGCAGCATTGTCGTCCAGCACGCGGAAAGGCGGCGGCGGGACATGTCACATTTCGGTATGCGCCTCTTCGGGCGTCAATTGTTATCGCTCGTCAGCTGGTCCAGCCCCTGACGTTCTGCGTCGCTGTATTCCGGTTCTTCCGACTGTGCGCCGGCACCGCTGCCGGTCAGGTCGGCATCCCGGATCCGGTCCAGTATTGCCTTCTCCGGATCTTCCGGCAGCACCGAAACCAGACGTTCGCCGATCGAAAGCAGGATTGGCCGCGACTTCGCGTCAAGGACCCATTCCGGCTGCTGATCCGGTTGAACGAACCAGTTGAAGAACATCATGGCGACCACGACCAGCAGAAGTCCGCGCACGGCTCCGAACACAAAACCGAGGGTGCGATCAAGCGCTCCGATCCGGCTGTCCAGAACGAAATCGGAAATCCGCATGGTGATGTAGCTGACAATCACCAGCGTCACCAGGAAGACGGCGGCTGCGGAAACGCCGGCAGCGACCAGTTCCTGAGGTATGTATGGTTTCACATATGGCAAGACCCGCTCGTAGAGCAGAAATGCCGCAGCCGCGGCGGCGACCCAGGACACGATCGACAGGACTTCCCGGACAAAACCGCGGATCATCGCAAGAACCGCCGAAATGAACATGATGGCCAAGAGCAGTCCGTCCAGAATGGTTATCGGCATGTTCCTGAAAAGTCCCTTTGTCTGGCGCTCACATGCGCTTCAATCTCAATCCCGATCCGCCCGGCATTTTGCGTCAAGTGCCCCCCGACGCACCAGCCTCAGCGGACAGTTTGGCAACAAAGTCCCCAAGTTCCGCAAGGCCTGTTGCCTTGAACGGCGACCCGGCACCGTCCTTCAGGTTGCCTTCCGGACAGATCGCCTGGTCGAAGCCGAGTTTCTCCGCTTCCTTGAGCCTTGACTGGGCCTGGGCCACAGGCCGGATGGCTCCCGATAAGCTGACCTCGCCGAAATAGACGCAATTGGCCGGAAGGGCAAGCCCGCTGAGTGATGATATCAGGGCGGCGGCGACCGCAAGATCGGCCCCGGGTTCGTTGATTTTGAGGCCGCCTGCCACATTGAGGTAGACATCGTGCTGCGAAAAGCGGACGCCGCACCGCGCCTCGAGCACGGCGAGGATCATCGACAGACGCGCATTGTCCCATCCGATCACGGCCCGCCGCGGCGTGCCGAGCGAGGACTGGGCCACGAGCGCCTGGATTTCAATGAGAAGAGGCCGGGACCCTTCCAGTCCGGCAAAGACCGCCGCGCCGGGGGCTGATGTGGTCCGGTCGCCAAGAAACAGGGCCGATGGATTGGCGACCTCGACGAGGCCCTTTCCGGTCATTTCAAAGACGCCGATTTCGTCGGTTGCCCCAAAGCGGTTCTTGACCGAGCGAAGGATGCGGTACTGGTGTGCTCCGTCACCCTCGAAATAAAGCACGGCGTCAACCATGTGTTCGACCACGCGCGGACCGGCGATCTGGCCGTCCTTTGTGACGTGGCCGACAAGCACCAGTGTCGTTCCGTTTTTCTTGGCGTAACGGACCATGGCCTGCGCCGAGGCGCGGACCTGGGTCACCGTTCCGGGCGGGGATTCCACCTGGTCGGTCCACAGGGTTTGAACGGAATCGAGGATCAGCATTGCGGGCGCCTTGTCCACCTCCAGCGTTGCGAGAATGTCTTCAACGCTGGTCTCTGCCGCCAGCGCCACCGGAGCATCGGACAGGCCGAGGCGTTCGGCGCGCAGACGCACCTGGCCAATCGCCTCTTCGCCCGAGATATAGACAGTCTTGTGACCGAGATGGGCAAGCTGCGCCGCCGCCTGGACCAGCAGCGTCGATTTTCCGATGCCCGGGTCTCCACCTACCAGCAGGGCGGATCCGCGAACAAAGCCTCCGCCCGTCACCCGGTCCAGTTCCGCGACATTGGTCTTGATCCGGGGCGCTTCCTTGGTGTCTCCGGAAAGGCCGACAAGCGGCACGACGCGTCCCTTGCTGCGCGCGGCGCGCGCGGGTCCGCCGCCGATCCCGCCGCCGGACTGTTCTTCGACAATGGTGTTCCATTCGCCGCAGGATTCGCAGCGGCCAACCCATTTAGCAGTGACTGCGCCGCAGGACTGGCAGACAAAGGATGTGGACCGCCGGGCCATGCAAACTCCAATCAGGTGAGGGGGCCGTAGACGCGCTCAAAACGCCGCCCGAGGCTTGTCAGGTACTCGTAGTCGATCGTCTCCGCATAAGCTGCAAGGTCCGCTGCTGCAACATTCGGACCCAGCATTTCCACATATGTACCGCGTTCGAGCAGATGTTCGGGGATGTCGGTGACATCCAGTGTGATCATGTCCATGGAGATGCGGCCGAGTATGGGAGCCCTGTGCCCCGAAATCATGGCAAATCCACCCGGCCTTTCGTCCGTCGAACCGGCCCGGCGCAGCATCCCGTCGGCATATCCGGCCGCAACCACGGCGTTCCTGAGCGGGCGTTTGGCCGTGTGCATGGCCCCATACCCGATCGTGTCGCCCTCCGGGACGTCGCGCACAATCATGATACGCGCCTCGACTTTTGCCACAGGGGTCATCGGGTTCGGGTCGTCGTCGATCGCCTGGCCGCCATAAAGCGAAATACCGGGCCGCACCAGATCGAAATGATAGTCTTCTCCCATGAGAACACCTGCCGAATTTGCAAGCGAGCGCCGCAGATGGGCATGGGGGGCGGTGACTTCGCGAAAGAGATCGAGCTGACGCCGGTTCATCGCATGGGACGGTGTTGAACCACAGGCCAGATGACTCATCAGAAGCGATGGCACGAACGGACCCATCATGCCGGCATCGCCAAGCGTTTGGGAGAATTCTTCCGGAGACAATCCGAGCCGGTGTATCCCCGTGTCCACATGCACCGCTGCATCAAGGGATCTGCCTGATGACTTGCAGAGCGCGATCCAGTCTTCCAGTTCGGCAAGAGAGCCGAGCACCGGGCGGATATTGTGCTCCAGATACGGTCCGCTCGTCCCGGGCAGAAGACCGTTCAGGGCGTAGATAACGGCCTCCGGCAAAACCTGCCTGAGTGCGATCGCTTCGGTGGGAACGGCGACGAAGAATGTCCGGCAGCCCGCCGCGAACAGCGCCCGACCGACTTCTTTCTGACCCGTGCCGTAGGCGTCGGCCTTGATGGCCGCCGCGCATTCGCTCTTGCCACCCAGCTTTTCCCTGAGAACGCGCCAATTTCGTGAAATGGCGTCAACGTCGATCGTGAGCCGGCCACCGTAGAGGTCGGAATGAAACTGGTTTTCTGGGGCTGCTGACACTGTCTGGCGCTGCTCCGGCACGTGCGACGGCTCAAGGATTCGCGCGCCAGTCTAGCGCATCGGCCGGGAGGAGTTCCAATTCAAAAACGGGCAAATAAGACCAAATCTTGCGCAGGTTCCGTTGCTTTACCCGCGAGATTGCCGGTCAGTCCTGGTATAGGAATTCGATTCCGGCCTCGTCGGTCCGTATCCATCGGACTTCGCCGTGAAAACGCAGCTTCTTGCTTTCCACCTCAAGCACGATTTTCTCGTTGTGCTTCAGGCCTTTGGTCTTGGTTGCAATGCGGCAGCCACCCGCGCTGATGTCTTCAACGACGCAGGGTTGGTGGCTATTCTCAAATTTCAGGATTCCAGGCCACTTGCAACGCTTGCGCGGGAAGATCCTGGTCTCCTCCAGTAATTTCTGCGTCGGTGAAAGCACGTGGGTCATTCCCGGTGTGAGGCGCAACTGACTTAATATTATTGACCTAGAGTAAGTAAAGGGGCTTAAAGATGGTTTAAGATTGTCATTTCATACAATTCGGAATTGAATGAAATTCTGGTTGTATTTTGTAAAAATACTCTACCAATACGCGCATTTATCTTGCTGCTCAGGACAACGGAGCATCGGAGATGTGCGCGCTGACTATTCGTAGCGCTGTGGCAGATGATCGTCTTCTGCAAGATCGGAAAAGCGCGTGAATTCGCCCTGGAAGTGAAGATTGGCGGTGCCCGTCGGTCCGTGGCGCTGCTTGGCAATAATCACTTCGGCCTTGCCTCTGGCAGCGTCATGCTTGGCTTCCCACGCGGCGTATTCGGGCGATCCGACATCAGGCTCGGTCTTGGAAAGATAGTATTCCTCGCGGTAAACGAACAGGACCACATCGGCGTCCTGCTCGATTGAACCCGATTCGCGAAGGTCGGACATCATCGGCCGCTTGTCATCGCGCGACTCGACCTGGCGGGAGAGCTGGGAAAGGGCGATGATCGGGACATTCAGCTCTTTGGCCAGTGCCTTCAGCCCGGTCGTGATTTCGGTGATTTCCTGAACCCGGTTTCCGGCGTTCTTCGCCGATCCTGACAGAAGCTGGATATAGTCGACCACAAGCAGGTCCAGTCCGCGTTGCCGCTTCAGCCTGCGTGCCTTGGCGACGAGAGAGGCGATGGAGATGCCACCCGTCTGATCGACGTGCAGCGGAACAGACTGCATTGTCTGGGCACAAGCGGCGAGTTTCTCGAACTCCGCTTCCGTGATGTCGCCCCGGCGGATCTTGGAGGAAGAGATTTCGGCCTGCTCGGAAATGATACGGGTCGCGAGCTGTTCCGCCGACATTTCGAGTGAGAAGAAACCGACGACGCCGCCATTTACCGTCTTGATCGCGCCGTCCTTCTGTTCTTCGGACTTGTAGGCCTGGGCGATGTTGTAGGCGATGTTGGTGGCAAGCGAGGTCTTCCCCATCGCCGGACGCCCGGCAAGCACGATAAGATCCGAATGCTGCAAACCGCCCATCAGCCGGTCCAGCTCACGCAGCCCCGTGGAAATGCCCGACAGTGCACCTTCGCGGTTGTAGGCGGCGTGTGCCATTTCGATGGTTTCTGTCAGCGCATCGCCGAAAGCGACGAAACCACCCTCGCTCCGTCCGGTTTCGGCAAGTTCGAACAAGCGGCGCTCGGCATCGTCGATCTGCTGGCCCGGGGGTACGTCGATCGGTGCGTCGAAGGCGATATTGACCATGTCTTCGCCGATCCGGATCAGGTTTCTGCGGATGGCAAGATCGTAAATCGTGCGCCCGTAGTCCTCAGCGTTGATGATGGAGGCGGCGTCACCGGCCAGTCGCAGCAGGAACTGCGTCGCGGACAGATCGGCGATCTTCGCATCCGCCGGGTAAAATGTTTTCAGCGTGATCGGAGACGCGGTCTTCCCGGCGCGGATCAGATGGCCGATTTTTTCGTAGATGTCCTGGTGGGAGGGGACGAAAAAGTGGTGCGGTTCCAGAAAGTCGGACACCCGGTAGAACGTTTCGTTGTTTACCAGGATTGCGCCCAGCAGCTGGCGCTCCGCCTCTGCGTTATGCGGCGCGAGACGTTGAACGTCTTCTTCAGTTTCGACCTTCTTAAGCGTGCCCTTCATACCGACCCCCGATATCCCAAGTCCATCCGGCATACCTTCACTTGCTGGTCGTCTCAAGGCTCAAAAACAGCTGTCACTGTTTCCCACCGACTTATGCAGATCAGCGGGGAAAGACTCAAATCCGTCTTGACTCCAAAGCTGTTTGAAGACTCAAGGCGATAGCTCTTAGTCATTGAAATCTATTATGTTTTTAAAAGTGTTAATCAGAAGTTAAAGAATTCCGTTGTGCTTTCAAAGCCTTGCCGGAGAATCTGTACCCGTTGCATTAGGGGGCAGTCAAAACGGTTTACGAAGATTGCCGGCAAAACAAAAAAACGGCGCTGCAAGCAGCGCCGTTTCACAAAATTGCCGGAATGAATTTGAAGCCGGTTAGACTTGTTCTTCTTCCGCTGCAGCTTCCTCGACAGCTTCGCCTTCGCCTTCGGCTGCAGCTTCTCCGTCTTCAGCTTCCCCGCCTTCTGCTTCTTCGTCTTCTTCGAATTCAAAGACGTCCTGCTCGGGGGTCGTGAGGTCTTCGCCGGCAGCCTGACGGACCGCTTCGTCTTCTGAGCGGGCAACGTTTACGCTGATGGTGACTTCGACTTCCGGGTGCAGGCGGATCAGGACGCTGTGCAGGCCGATCGTCTTGATCGGGGTGCGCAGTTCAACCTGGCTGCGGGCAACGCTGAAGCCGGCCTCGGTCAGTCCTTCTGCAATGTCGCGCGTGGAAACGGAACCGTACAACTGGCCTGTTTCACCGGCGGACCGGATCATGACCAGTGCTTCGCCGTCCAGCTTCGATGCAACGGCTTCGGCTTCGCTCTTGCGTTCCAGGTTACGGGCTTCGAGTTGCGCACGCTCGCGCTCGAAACGCTCCAGGTTGGCCTTGTTGGCGCGCAGTGCCTTGCCTTGCGGCAGAAGGTAGTTGCGGGCATAGCCGTCGCGAACGCGGACGGTGTCACCCATCTGGCCGAGCTTGGCGATGCGCTCAAGTAGAATGATTTGCATTTTGTTTCTCCTACTGTCCCGCCATGTGGCGGTTAGAGACCGTTTCTCCGCGGTCCCAATACGGATCTCCCGGGCGGACCCGGGAGAACGGGTTTCTGTTCAGAAACCTTAGCTGATCACGAACGGCAGCAGGCCGAGAAGGCGGGCACGCTTGATCGCGCGCGCCAGTTCACGCTGCTTTTTCGCGGAAACCGCGGTGATGCGGCTCGGAACGATTTTGCCGCGCTCGGAAATGTAGCGCTGCAGGAGACGGATGTCCTTGTAGTCGATCTTCGGTGCGTTGGAACCGGAGAACGGGCAGGTCTTCCTGCGGCGGAAGAAGGGACGGCGGCTCGGAAGCTGTGCAATATCAACCATTGTCTCTTACTCCTCATCACCACGGCGCGGCGGACGGCCACCACCTGAACGCTCACCACGATCACCACGGCCACCGCCACGGCGGTCGTCACGGTCACGCTTCTGCATCATTGCGGACGGTTCTTCGTCCAGTTCGTCTACCTTGAAGGTCATGAAGCGAAGGACATCTTCGCTGAGGCCCATCTGACGCTCCATCTCGGCAACAGCCGCATGCGGCGCCGTGATGTTCATCAGGGTGTAATGAGCCTTGCGGTTCTTCTTGATGCGGTAGGCGAGGGTCCGCAGACCCCAGTTTTCGATCTTGCCGACAGAGCCACCAGCGCCTTCGATGAGGCCCTTGTACTGTTCGACGAGCGTTTCGACCTGCTGGGCCGAAACATCCTGGCGCGCCAGGAAAACGTGCTCATAAAGAGGCATGAAACAAGCCTTTCTTCGTGTTGACAACGCGGGATTGGCGCAAAGCCTCCTCGTAGACCCGGAAAGGCGAACGAGAAATCTTACGGGAGTGGGAACACGGGAAGTCGGGTCTTTTGAAAAGATCCTGGCAAACGCCCTTCCGTTCAGCCCCCGGCCAAAGCCCGGATGAAGCGCGCTCTATACCCTGTTTTGAAGGAAATGCAAGCTCAATCGCTTCAAACGGCGAAAACACCGCTTATCTACTCCCAAGGGCTGCAGCAGATGTGTTGAAACGCTGGATGGCACGCAGGCGGAGTTATAATAAAGAAGACGAAAAATCACGGCCAGTTGGACATTTTTCGGATAAAAGTGGCGAGATTTTCGGTTTGAAGCCGTTCCGGGTCTTGACAGGTCGGGCAAGAGCGTATCATAGCCTCGCGCCAAGTTTGACGTCGCCCGGTCCGGCGCGACACTTCGCTTTCTTCCAATAGCAGATGGTCGTTGCCTCAGACAGGAAGCAGACCCGAGCACGTACATGGAGGCGTATTCCAGATGACCATAGCGTTCACATTTCCAGGCCAGGGCAGCCAAAACGTTGGCATGGGCAAGGTGCTTGCCGATACCTTTCCGGAAGCGAAAGCCGTCTTTGAGGAAGTGGATGAAGCGCTTGGACAGAAACTGTCCGACATCATGTGGAACGGACCGGAAGAAACCCTGACCCTGACCGCGAATGCGCAGCCCGCCCTTATGGCGGTGAGCCTCGCCACGATGCGGGTGCTGGAGGCGAAGGGGCTCGATCTGAAATCAAGCGCCGCCTATGTCGCCGGGCATTCTCTCGGAGAATATTCCGCGCTTGCAGCCGCAGGCAGCATAGATGTTGCAACGACGGCCCGGCTGCTGCGTGTACGCGGCGATGCCATGCAGAATGCAGTGCCGGTTGGTGTTGGCGCAATGGCAGCGCTGCTGGGTCTCGATTTTGAGCTTGCCGCCGAAATCGCCGAGGAAGCCGCACAAGGCGAAGTCTGTCAGGCCGCCAACGACAACGCGCCCGGACAGGTCGTCGTTTCCGGGCATCTGGCTGCCGTCGAGCGCGCGGTCGAGATTGCGAAGGCAAAGGGCGCCCGCCGCGCGGTGATGCTGCCTGTCAGCGCCCCGTTCCATTGCTCCTTGATGGCACCGGCTGCCGACGCCATGTCTGAGGCTCTCGCAAATGCGGAAATCAGCCCGCCTGCCGTGCCGCTTGTCGCCAACGTTCTGGCCGAACCGATTACCGACCCGGCAGACATTCGCGCCCGGCTTGTCGAACAGGTCACCGGCACGGTCCGCTGGCGTGAGAGCGTGCTCTGGCTCGCCGGTCAGGGCGTTGATACCCATGTCGAGGTCGGCACCGGCAAGGTGCTGACGGGCATGGTCCGCAGGATCAACAAGGAATCAACGGGCATCGCCGTGAACACGCCGGAAGACATAGACGCGCTGATTGAGAAACTCGGCGGTTAGTCTGCACCGCAGGTGACGCACTGCCGTCGCGTGCAGGATCGAAGATTGATGAGGGAAGGACCCCAAATGTTCAGCTTGGAAGGCAAGAACGCGCTCGTCACGGGCGCAACGGGCGGCATCGGCGAAGCGATCGCCCGCATGTTGCATGCACAAGGAGCATCGGTCTCTCTGTCGGGCACGCGCGCAGAAAAACTGGAAGCGCTGGCAGCCGAGCTTGGCGAACGGGCGTTCGTGACACCGGCAAACCTGTCGGATCGCGATGCCGTCGATGCCCTTCTGCCTGCCGCGGAAGAGAAGATGGGCTCGGTCGACATTCTCGTGAACAATGCCGGGATCACACGCGACAACATTTTCATGCGCATGAAGGACGACGAGTGGGATCAGGTGCTCGAGGTCAACCTGAGTTCCGGGTTCCGTCTTTGCCGGGCCGCGATCAAGGGCATGATGAAGCGCCGGAACGGCCGTATCATCGGCATCACCTCCGTCGTCGGGGTGACCGGCAACCCGGGTCAGGTCAACTATGCCGCTGCGAAAGCGGGCATGATCGGCATGTACAAATCATTGGCGCGCGAAGTCGCCAGCCGCAACATCACCGTCAACGCGGTGGCGCCCGGGTTCATTGAAACCGCCATGACAGACGCTCTGAACGACAAGCAAAAAGAATCAATTCTCGGAAGCGTTCCAGCCGGGCGATTGGGCACGTCTTCGGAGATTGCTTCCGCGGTCCTTTACCTGGCAAGCGAAGAAGCGGCGTACGTGACCGGCCAGACCCTCCACGTCAACGGCGGCATGGCTATGATTTAAAAGGGAATTTTGCCGGGATGGCAAAAAGAAACCAGACCGTTTCAAAGCGGTCCGGACTGGCTGGTAATGGTCAACAAAGTGTGTTACCAACCCGCCGATTGTTACGAATTGCGTTATTGGGGCCGGTCTCCCGGTGCGGTGACGCTGAGACATCTTCAAGACCGCGAGTTGGTACTGTCTGTTTAGCCCAAGGGCCGGGGCAGTTTCGCGAGTGATGAATAGACGAAGAATAAGGAAGTGAAAGATGAGCGATATCGCGGATCGGGTGAAGAAAATTGTTGTTGAACACCTCGGTGTCGACGCTGACAAGGTTGTGGAAGGCGCAAGCTTCATTGATGATCTCGGTGCAGACAGCCTCGACACCGTCGAGCTGGTCATGGCATTCGAAGAAGAGTTCGGTGTTGAGATCCCCGACACGGCTGCCGAGACGATCCTGACCGTAGGTGACGCGGTCAAGTTTCTGGAAGCAAACAAGTAAGGGTCAGGCCCTTCTTGAATTTGGTTTTATGTTTGGGCCGGCGGGGCATTCTCCGCCTGGCCCTTCCAACGTAAGTGCAGGTGTATGAGGCGAGTTGTCGTAACTGGGTTGGGCATGGTGACACCGCTTGGCGGTAACGTCGATGCCACTTGGAAAGGGATCCTTGCAGGAAAGAGCGGGGCCAACAAGGTCACGAATTTCAAGGTTGATGATCTGGCTTGCCAGATTGCCGCCCAGATCCCCCGCGACCCTGGCGAGGAAGGGGCGTTCAATCCGGATGACTGGATGGACGTCAAGGAACAGCGCAAGGTCGACGACTTCATTGTCTACGCCATGGCTGCCGCCGATCAGGCGATGGCAGACTCCGGTTTCAAGGCTGAGACCTATGAACAGCAGGCCCGATCCGGCGTTCTGATCGGTTCCGGCATCGGCGGACTGCAGGGCATTGAGCAGGGTGCGCATCTGCTGGCCGAGAAAGGTCCGCGCCGCGTCAGCCCGTTCTTCATTCCCGGCCGTCTTATCAACCTTGCAGGCGGCTACGTGTCCATCCGGCACAGCCTGAAGGGACCTAACCATGCCGTTGTCACGGCGTGTTCGACCGGTGCGCATGCGATCGGCGATGCGTCGCGGCTGATTGCCTTCGGTGACGCTGACGTCATGGTGGCGGGTGGCGCGGAATCTCCGGTCTGCCGTCTGGCCATTGCCGGGTTCGCGGCTTGCCGGGCCTTGTCCACCGGCTTCAACGACATGCCCGAAAAGGGCTCCCGCCCGTATGACGTTGCCCGTGATGGGTTCGTCATGGGAGAAGGCGCCGGCGTGGTCGTTCTTGAAGAATACGAACACGCGGTGAACCGTGGAGCCACGATCTACGCCGAGGTGATCGGATATGGTCTTTCCGGGGATGCCCATCACATCACGGCTCCGTCTTCCGATGGCGACGGTGCCTACAGGTGCATGGAAGCCGCGCTGAACCGTGCCGGTATAACGCCCGCCGACATTGACTATGTCAACGCGCACGGCACCTCCACGCCTCTTGGCGATGAAATCGAACTTGGCGCAGTAACCCGGCTTGCCGGAGAGCACGCAGCGGGATTGACCATGTCGTCGACGAAGTCTTCGATCGGACATCTGCTCGGCGCCGCTGGTGCTGTTGAGGCCATATTCTCGATCCTGGCGATCAGGGACGGTATGGCGCCGCCAACCATCAACCTCGACAATCCATCGGTGGAAACCGAAATAGATCTGGTGCCGCATAAACCGAAGCAACTGGACATCAACGTGGCTCTGTCGAACTCATTCGGCTTCGGCGGAACAAATGCGTCAGTTGTCTTCCGTAAAGTTGCCGCATAACCCTTTCAAGTTCTGTTCGACCGGGACTGATTCCCAGTGTCCGGCCGTAGAAATTGAATGTGACGACTGGTCCGCTTGAGCTCGGCTCATTCGCAAGAGCTCAATATTGGAGGTGCGACCCGATATGCGCAGAAAGCCGAAAAGCCCACGCGAAGCCCTGCAGCCTGAACCAGCGCCTGCACCGCCGCAGCGTTCCAGGCATGTGCGCAATCCCCTGGTCATCCTGAGCAATCTGATTATCACGCTCGCTGTGTTTGGCCTCGCCGCCGTGGGTGGAGCGCTTTATTTCGGTAAAACGAAATTTGAACAACCCGGTCCCCTGACCGAAGACGCGACGGTCGTGATCACTTCGGGTTCCGGTCTTTCGGGCATCACCAACCGATTGGCCGGCAAAGGCGTTATCGGTGACAGCGTCTTCGATGAGTGGGTCTTCAATCTGGGTATCCGCTTTTACAAGAACGCGACCGATCTGAAGGCCGGTGAATATGCCTTTGCCCCCGGCGTGTCGATGCACGAGATCATGACCGATCTTGTCCAGGGCAACGCTGTTACGCATTCCGTGACGATCCCGGAAGGCTGGACGACCGCGCAGATTCTTGAGCGTGTTCGCGAGCACCCGATCCTTGTCGGCGAGATAACGGATGTCCCCGCCGAGGGAGACCTGTTGCCCCAGACCTACACGTTCGCGCGGGGCACGACGCGGCAGGAGGTTCTCGGCCAGATGAAGGAAGCGCAGGAGCGGCTTCTCGCCGAAATCTGGGAGCGGCGCACGGACGACCTGCCGGTTTCCTCACCGGAGGAACTGGTTGTTCTGGCCTCGATCGTGGAAAAGGAAACGGCACTTGCAGATGAACGCCCGAGGGTTGCCGGTGTCTTTGTCAATCGTCTGAACAAGAGCATGCGCCTGCAGTCGGACCCGACGATCCTTTACGGGCTTTATGGGGGCGAGGCATGGCTGAAGGACAGATCGGCCATCAAGCAGTCCGAGATCAACGCTCAGAACAAGTATAACACCTACCAGATCGACGGGCTTCCGCCCGGACCGATCGGAAATCCTGGGCGGGCCGCCATGGAGGCGGTTGCCAATCCCTCCCGTACGCAGGATCTCTTCTTTGTCGCCGACGGTACCGGCGGGCACGTTTTTGCCGAGACTTATGAACAGCATCAGGAAAACGTCCGCAAGTGGCGCCAGATCGAACGGCAGCGCCGGCAGGCTGAGCAACAGCAGAACACGGAACCTGCGACGTCCAACTAGACGGAATTGACCGCAGGATCGCAGAAAGGCAGGGCTTTGCGGCTCTGTTTAAAGTGCGGAGGGGCAAATGGCGTTAGCCAGCATGACAGGTTTTGCAAGGTCGGTTGGAGAGTCCGGACCGGTCCGATGGACCTGGGAACTCAGGTCGGTCAATGGCAAGTCGCTGGATTTGCGTATTCGTATTCCGGCCGGGCTGGAAGCGCTGGAGCCTCAGATCCGGGAACGCTGCAGCAAGGTGCTCAGGCGCGGCAATGTCTCCATCGGTCTCGCCATGCACCGGGATCAGTCGGAGCAGATGCTGCAAGTGAACGAGAGCGCGCTGGAAGCGGTTCTGTCGACAATTGATCTTCTGAAAGACCGTGTTCCCGACCTCGCTCCGCCCTCGCTGGACGGTATCCTTTCTCAAAAGGGTGTTTTTGAACTGAAGGAACCCGAGGACGACGAGGAAACACAGGCAGCATTACACAAGGCTCTCCTGACGACGCTCGACGCAGCCCTGATTGATCTGGTGGACATGCGGCACACCGAGGGACAGGCGATCAGCGACGTTGTACGCGGCCAGTTTGACAGGATTTCGCAGCTCACCCAGGCGGCCGAAGACCTTCCGGCAAGACATCCTGAGGCCATCAGGGAGCGGCTCCGCAAACAGGTTGCGGACCTGATGGAAGCATCCGATGGCCAATTCGACCCGCAGCGGCTGCATCAGGAAGCGGTGTTTCTCGCAACCAAGGCGGATATCCGGGAAGAACTGGACCGGCTGCACGCCCACGTGTCGGCTGCACGGGATCTGATAGGCACCGGAGGCGCTATCGGACGGCGCCTTGACTTTCTTGCACAGGAATTCAACCGGGAAGCCAATACGCTGTGCTCGAAATCCAACGATGTGGATCTGACGGCAATCGGACTGGACCTGAAGGCCGTCATTGACCAGATGCGCGAGCAGATACAGAACCTGGAGTGAGACCCATGACTGCAACATCTGCAGGAACCATCGTCAGTGCAGAGCAGGCGGAACAGCAGCGGCGCGGACTGATGCTGGTGCTGTCATCACCGTCGGGCGCGGGCAAATCCACGATCGCCCGTCTTCTCCTGGACAAGGAGGACAACCTGGAACTGTCCATTTCCGTAACGACGCGCCCGCGCCGCTCCAGTGAAGTGGATGGGGTTCACTATCACTTTCTGGACTCCAAGCGTTTCGAGCAGATGCGCGAGCACGACGAATTGCTGGAATGGGCGGAAGTTCACGGAAACTATTATGCGACGCCGCGCGGTCCGGTCGAGGAGGCCATCGAGAACGGGCGCGATATTCTGTTCGACATCGACATCCAGGGCACCTTTCAGCTCTATGAAAAAATGCGCTCGGACGTGGTTTCCGTGTTCATCTTGCCGCCTTCCATTGCGGAGATGAAGTCGCGCCTGTTCCGCCGGGCCGAAGACGCCGACGAGATCATCGCGAAGCGCATGAAAACAGCGGTCGGCGAAATGCGACACTGGTCCGAGTATGACTACGTGGTCGTCAACGACGACCTGGAGCGCGCCTATGAAAATGTGCGTGCGATCCTCAGGGCCGAACGCTTGAAGCAGTTCCGCTCACCCAAGATCGGCCCTCTCATACAGGGCATGGTCGATGATCTGGAAACGGAACTCGGCGACAAGAGCTGAGACCCGCGACAGATCGCCAGAGGCTCTAGGGTACGGGCTCATAAATGAAGTCAATTTGGTTTGGATCGTTTTGACCAACTGCGAGAAGTGAAAGCGCAGGAAATGTGGTTCATTTTCAAGCCTTTCGCGACGTGGCAGATGGCCGAAACGGCCAAATCCGAAGGACGGCAAAATGGCTGTATCTCGCAGCGTCACCGCGCTTGACCGGGCATAAAGCCCGCTCTGCACACGCTTCCTCGCGAGATTTTGCCATTTCTGCCGCCAAATCGGCGTCATTTATGGGTCCGTACCCTAATCCGTCGCAGGCGGTGGAAACACGTTCGCCAGGCGCACAAAACCCTCGATATCGATTTCTTCCGCGCGCGCTGTCGGCTTGATACCTGCTGACTCGATCAGGTTTTCCGCCTCGCGCGAAAGCGGCTTGAGGCTTGCGCGCAACATCTTGCGGCGTTGACCGAAGGCAGCGGCGGTTATCCGTTCAAGGGATTTCAGGTCACAGGGCAGGGGATCTGCGCGCGGTGTCAGGTGAACAACGGCCGAGGTCACCTTGGGGGGCGGAGTAAAGGCCTTCGGGCTGATGTCGAAGAGAATTCCGCTATGGCACCGCCAGCCGGTCAGCACGCCCAGCCTTCCATAGGCTTTGGACGCCGGTTCCGCCGTGATGCGTTCAGCGACTTCCTTTTGAAACATCAGCGTCAGCGAGGACCAGAACGGCGGCCAATGCGGTGTGGTAATCCAGTTCAACAGCAATTGCGTGCCGACATTGTAGGGCAGGTTGGCAACGATCCTGACGGGGCCCCCGCCCGTCAGCGAGACCGGATCCAGTTCAAGCGCGTCGCCTTCAATCACCTCAAGACGGCCTGGGTAGCGTTGCGCAATATCCGCCAGCGCCGGCAGGCATCTTGTATCCTTCTCGATCGCAACGACCTTTCCGGCTCCTGCGGCAAGCAAAGCGCGCGTGAGGCCGCCGGGTCCGGGTCCGATTTCCAGAACCGTCACATCCGTGATATCTCCCGCCGAACGGGCAATGCGGGACGTAAGGTTGAGATCGAGCAGAAAGTTCTGACCAAGCGATTTCTTGGCGTTCAGGTCATGTGCCGCGATCACGTCGCGCAATGGGGGAAGGTCGTCGATCTGGGCCATTTTGATCAGTTACAGCAAATGCGGGTTTGACAGCGCGCTCGCCATGCGCACGGCAGCCGCAAAACTGTCAATGCGTGCGCTGCCACTTCCGGCAATGGCATAGGCCGTTCCGTGATCCGGTGACGTTCTGACAAAGGGCAGTCCGAGCGTGACATTGACGCTGTCGTCAAAGCCAAGGGTCTTGGCCGGGATGAGGACCTGATCGTGATACATGCCAAGCACGCAATCATAGTTTTTGCGAGCTTCGGCGTGGAACAGGGTGTCTGCCGGATGGGGCCCTGTGGCATGAATGCCCATGGCGTTCAGCGTTTCGATTGCCGGTTTGACAATGTCCTCGTCTTCGCTTCCCATCGATCCGTTTTCACCGGCATGCGGGTTGAGACCGCAAACAGCAAGCCTTGGATCCGTATAGCCGAACCGGTCCTTCAGGTCCGTTGCCGCTATGCGCGCCGTTTCGACGATCAGGGCCTGGTTGAGCGCATCGGGCACCTCACGGATCGCGATATGAATGGTGACGGGCACGACCATCAGATCCGGTCCGGCGATCATCATGACGGGTTTTGCTTCGGTATCTGGCCAGTGCTTTCGGGAAAGCGCACCCAGAAACTCCGTGTGTCCTGGAAACGCGAACCCGGTTTTGTAAAGTGCTGCCTTGTTGATCGGATTGGTGACAAGTGCCGATGCACGGCCACCCTTGATATCCTCAACGCATCCCTCGATTGCCTCGACAACCGGGCGCGCAGCAGCTTCCTGTTCAATGCCGGGCGTGTCGGTCAGCGGGTCGCCTGTTTGCACGACAGGCAGTCCTTTGTGAAAGGCTTCGGGCGCGTCCTCCGGTTCACAGGACACGATTTTCGCCCTGAGGCCGATCCTTTTCGCCCGTGCGGCAAGCAGGGCTTCATCGCCACGGACGTAAAAGCAGGGGAGCTTGATGGCTTTCCGGTTCCACCACGCCAAAAGGGAGAGCTCCGGGCCGATGCCGGCCGGTTCCCCCATGCTGACCGCAATCGGCGCTTGCTTGGGGCTCATCTGGGATCAGCGGTAGATGATTGTTGCGCGGCGGCGCACATCCATCAGGTATTTCCGGGACTGGCTTTCGCCTTCCTTGGCGCGCAACTCGTTTTCCAGTTCGGCGCGCACACCGATGTCAGACGCGATTTCGCGTTTTCCGCAGATTGCGATCATCTCGTAGCCGACCGGCGTGGTTGACGGCTTGGTCAGGCTGCCGGGTGTCATCGCGCTGATCTCATCGCGCATGTTCGCAGGCAATTCGGTTTCCAGTCGCCGTCCGATCGGCTGGACGACGACTTCGCTGTATTGGCCGAGCACGCTGCCGGCATCGTCGCAACCATTGAAGGCCGAGCGGATCTTGTTGCTCTCCTGCTTGCGCTTCGACTTGAAGCCGCCTGACGAGTTTTTCGGTACGACAACGATCACGCGTTTCAGGTCATATTCAACAGACTTCTGCCTGTCGGCCTCGTCTTTCTTCTGCAACGCGGCGATAATGTCGGACTCATCCACTTCAATCCGGCCGCTGAACCTGCGCTGGAGCAACTGGTTCCAGGCAAGCTGCGCCTTCAGTCGCGATTTGAGAGTGGCCGGCTGAACACCGCCGCTGCGCAGCGCCTTGGAAAGCTGGCTTGGCGACATTTTCACATTGCGGGCGATGTTGTTGAAAGCGTTGTCGATTTGCGTCGGGCCGATGTCGATGCCCATTCGTTCCGCCTCGGCAAGCTTGACCTGGTCGTCGATCAGTTCCTGTTGTGCCTGACGTTTTGCAACGGATGACGACTTGCGCTGTGTCAGCGTGATCAGGCGCGCCCGTTGGCTTATGTCGTAATCCGTGATCGGCACGTCATTCACAATCACCTTGATTGCTGCATGGGCCGGAGTGATTGCCGGCGTCATCAGTGCCAGGACAAGGCTCAGGAAAACAGGGGCAAAACGCAGTCGCATTGGTCAACCTTCTGTGTTGGCCCGCAGCCAAACCGAAGTTAGTGTTATTGTGGCTTGCTTTCTCGCATATAAGGGGCGCGATTTCAAAATAATACCTGCATGATGCCTGATATCATGGCAGCAAAATGTCTCGCGAAATCTTATGCGGACATAATCTCGTGAACCGGAGTGTTTTTTCTTAACTGAAATTGGTCCGATGAGAGGAACGGCTAGTTAAGCGCGCCGCTGGAAACCTGGGTGTTGCCGATGGTTCTCAGGCCGATGCGGAAATAGAGGGTGCGGTTGACCGAGTCGCCGTCATTCCGGCTGCGGTCCTCTGCGTAGGAAACAGAAAAAGAGAAGCCTTCGTCATCGTAACCGATGCCGACGCCGTCCTGGACAATATTCGAGTTCTCGATGTCGTAGCGCATCGACCCGAAGACTCTCCAGTTTTCCTGGAGACGAAGGCTTGCCGAACCGAGAATTTCCTCGCGGGGCGTATCGATCCCCACATCCGGCTGTTCGCCAAGAAATGCATAGGCGAGGGAAGACACCACCGGTCCGTAGATCGCGCTCGCCTGTGCCTGGAGACGGTTGACGGAAAAATCTTCCTTGTCGAAACGCGCCTGGGCTCCGATTTTGACACCGTATTGCGTGTCCAGATAAAGGCTGCCGACATAGTCCGAAAGCGTCGTGGCCAGACCGGAATCCTCGGTCGCACCGAGAATGTCCGGCGTTGCGTAGGAGTTCTCGCCGGCCAACTGGTACGAGCGTCCGAACAGGCCGCTCAGATAGTAGCCGCTGTTGAGCTGAAGCTTGTAGTTCAGCCCGACATTCAGCCGTGTACCGCCTTCAGCGCGGTCAAAACCGGAAAATTTGTCGTAATCGAACAGTGTGGTCGTGTCGAACACGATGCTCTGCGCGTCATCGTTCGGCAATTCACCGATCCGCTGTTCATTCGGGCGTGCGACGATCTGGGCGATGGGTTCGAAAACCTGGTTGCCGCCTTCGAACGTGGCGATGATCGGATAGCGATACTCAAGTCCGATCGCCGGCATCGCGCGGCCAACGAAACTTTCGCCTGCGAGCGCGGTGACATCGGAATCCGGCGAGGCCAGGAAGAACAGATCACCGCGCATATAGGCGAACGGCGTAAAGGACTGGCCAAGCGGGTCGATGAAGGTGCGCCGCCAGTCGCCTTGCAGCGAGAGACGCGAGAATGTGCCGTCGACACCGCGGAACCTGGCCGTTGTGCCGCCGTCGATGGAAAATGCATCGGTTTCATCGCGGGTCAGTGACGTGAAATTCGCTGCAAGAGACAATTCACCGGCAAGGATCGGGTCGGCAAAGACGTAGTCATAGTCAATGACCGGGAGAACCAGGGGCTGCTTGTCCTGCAGCGAGCTTCCGACCGGCGAGAAGCCGTCCGCATCGAAATCGCTGTCCTCATAGTCTTCCTGTGAAATCTGGAAGGCGTAGGCTCTGACCGAAAGCAGGTTTCGATCGTTCCTGCCTTCCAGAAAGATCTCCGACGGATCACCGCCGCCAAAACTGGCCATGGAGTAGTCTTTGAAGAACTGCCGGTCGCTCTTGTAGGTCACGTCCCAGCCGAGGGTCCAGTCTCTGCTCAGGTTGAACGAAGCGGACGAATTGACCGCTCCGCGCCAGCGCTCATCCGCCCTCGACGTCGAAAACTCGCTCGGCTGCGCCTGAAACAGGCCGGCAGCCGAAAAACTGACCTGTCCGTACTGGAACCTGTGCCGGTACTGAACGTCGCCGAAAAGGCCCTGTTTTGTCAGCGGCGTGAGGGTGGTCGTCAGATCGTAGTGCGGGCTGAGCGCCCAGTAATACGGAACGGTGACACCGTATCCGATCTTGTCGTTCACAACGCCGCTTGGGATCAGAAATCCTGACTTGCGCTTGATTGTCGGGTCCGGCATCGACAGATACGGGAGCCACGCAATCGGCTTGCCATAGACTTCGAAGGCAGCATTTTCGAAGCGGATGATCTTTTCCTGCTGCTTGTGAATGATCTTTTCTGCCCGCACGCGCCAGAGAGGCGGCTTGTTCGGCGGGTTTGTCGGTTTTGTGTAGACCGTATAGACGCCGTTTTCGATCGTGGTGACGTTGTTGCCTTCGCGGCGCGCTTTTTCCGCGAGAAAACGCGTGCGCTTGGTCGTATCAATCTGCAGCGCGTTGGCAAAGCCTTCTGCGAAATCCTCCGACAGTGTCAACTCGGACGTGCGCACGACATTGCCGTTGGATTCGATAAAGATCACGTTGCCGCGGGCGGTCAGCTGGCCTGACTTCCGATCAAAAACGATCTGATATGCCTGAACGGTGCTGCCGTCGTAATAAACCTGGACATCGCCGGTCGCGACAATGACATCCTTGTCAAAGTCATAGGTGATTTCACGGGATTCCAGCAGCATTTCCGCGTCCGGGTCGACGTCGCCCGTCAGGCCGCTGGTCAGGTCCTGTGCACTCGCACCGGTCGGCACGAGCGCAAGTCCCGCGCTGATCGCAAGCAGGCTCGCTGCCGCGAGGAGGCTACCCCGTTTGGCCCATCTCTCTTTATTCAGGAAAAGCGGT
The DNA here is from genome assembly GCF_030733265.1 of Roseibium sp. MMSF_3412. Classification (GTDB taxonomy): domain Bacteria; phylum Pseudomonadota; class Alphaproteobacteria; order Rhizobiales; family Stappiaceae; genus Roseibium. Next base: position 55,028 of record NZ_JASHJI010000007.1, read on the forward strand.
AAAGACATCGGTCTCACCCGTCCTCCTGATGCAAGAGAATTGTCAAACCCATAAGAACTCCAAACACTCCGGGCGCCCAGGCAGCCACCAACGGGGGGACAATACCGGCACCCCCGAAATCCTTCGCCAGCTCGGTGAGAACGTAAAGCACGAACCCGGACAGGATTCCACCCAGAATCATGGTCCCCAACCCACCAAATCTCGATACTTTAAGGGAAACTGCCGCGGCAATCAAAATCATGGCGACCAAAAGAAGCGGTCGTGCAAGCAAAGTCTGATACTGCAAATTGTACCTGTAAGCCGGCAATCCGGCATTTCTGGCCAGTTCGATGAAGCGGGGCAGGTTCCAGAACGATATTGATTCCGGTGAGCCGATGCTTTCGCGAACCTCCGTGGCGGTCAGGAATGTGCTGACCTGGTATTGTCCATAAGGCTGTGGATCTTGCTCGGTTGTGTAGACGATCGCGTCGCGCAGAAACCAGATTTCGTCTCCAAGACGTGCTTCATCGGCCTCGATGCGCTCGCGGAATGTGCCATCCTTGTCGAATGTGAAGACGGTGACGCCAAGAAGTCTGGTGCCGCCATCCAGCAGCTGCTTGGCCAGGAGCACCGATTCCCCATCAAGGCCATCCTGCCTGACCCACACCTCGTTGCTGTTTTGGAGAAGAAACGTCTGATCGGCGCCAAAAAGACCCGTGGCAACCTCATCGGATTTCTTCTGGAACCAGACAGCGGCAGGGTTGTAGACGGTCACCGACGCGATCCCGAGAATGATCCCCACGATGATGGCAGGCATCGAAAACTGCCAGACCGAGATGCCCGACGCTCGTGTGACCACCAGTTCCAGTGCGCGGCTAAGCGTTACAAACGCGGCGATCGACCCGAACAGGACCGTGAAGGGGATAACCTGCTCCAGGAGCAGGGGAACGCGCAGCAATGATATCAGGGACACTCTGAGCACGGAGAACCCTTCGCGATCACCGCCTCTGCGCACCAGTTCCAGAACGTCGAACAGGAAAATCAGCACCGCTGCGAACACAAACAGGCCAAGGATCGCCTTGAGAAAGCGATTTGAAAAATAGATTGCGAGTGTCCGGCCGAGGATCATGAAGCTCCTCCGGTCTGCCGGTTGTTGAGACGGTTGCCAATCGCCTCAAGCCGGTCCTGCAGCGCATGGTGCAGGGCAGCGAGCCACCGCGGCTGCGCCCGGCGTTCGCTGAAGATGGATATGAGGGCAAGGGCGGAGCCGGCGATGGGAACGACATAGAGCAGGCTCAGGAGGGCGTTCGAGACCCCGGCAATGGCCGTCACGCCAAATCCGGAGGTCCGCAATATGACGCAGCAGGCGATGGCACCGACGATCGCGCTGCCTCTGCCTTGCCGTGTCGTCCGTGCCTTGCCCAGAAAGGCGAAAACGATCAGTCCGAAAGCGATTGCGTAGAGCGGCTGGCTGAAGCGTTCGTGCAACTCTTTCGCCAGCTTGTCTGCATTGTTCAATGCATAGGCGTCGTTGCGGCCGGGTGAAAGCAGATTGGCGGTGGTCCGTTCACTCGCCTTGAACACGGGTTCTCCCGCTTCCGGGATCAGGTTCGACAGGTCAAAGGCGTAAGACTGGAAGCGAACGATCGAAATGTCGCCTTGCTGCTTCGGACGGCGCTGGATCGTGCCGTTCTGCATCACGAGCAGTGTCCGGTCTGCCGCTTCGACGATGTTCCCGGTGTCGGCCTGATAGGTGAACGCCGTTTCCCCGTCGCGCGTGTCGTGGAGCAAAAGACCGTCAAGTGTCCCGTTCCCCGACCGGTTCCGGATGTGAAACGTGAGACCGCTATCCACGTTTATGAACTTGCCGGGCTTGACGATATTCGCGACGAGATCCGCTCTGACGCGGGTAATCTCTGTCCTGAGCTGTGCCAGCCCGCCGGGTGCCACGTAGAGCGACAGCGCGGATATGAGTAGCATCACCGCAACGGAGAAGATCATGACCGGCTTGAGCACGAGAAATCTGGAACCGCCGCTGGCGTCGATGACGATAAGCTCGCTGTCGCCGGACAGTGCGTTGAGGACCAGGATCAGCGCGAGCATAAGTGCAAAGGGGGCAACGATCATGATCAGAAAGGGGAGGGCCAGCATGGTGATGCCGACGAACTGGACAATCGTCTGACCTTTTGATGTCACAAGATCAAGCTGCCTGAGAGCTTGCGTCGCCCACACCACGCCGGTCATGGCTGCAATCGTCAGCGTGAATGCATACAATGTCCGCCGGATAATGTAGCGTTCGAGCGTCTTCATGTCTGACCGGACAAGCCCTTTGCAAATTGTCGAAAAAATCCCCAGCCACCGAATAGCACGTAATGTGGTGAACGCCGCATAAATAAGAATGGTTAATTTGCATTAATTTTGTTCGCTGTTGCCGAAAAGTCGTTAAAACCCCATGATTTGCGTTAAACAGGTCACACTCGCAAGCTGATCCGGGTTGACCTGGAAACCGAAAGACAACCGAAAGCCGAACAAGGACCGACGCATGACCAAGCTAGCAAAGATTTCTTTTTCCAAAGCGGGTGCTCCCACGAAGGGCGTGGCTGTCGTTTTGGCAACCGAGAAGCTTGGCCTCGGCAACATCGCTCATGAGGTTACGTCCGCACTGGAAGGCGGCCTTGAGCGGGCGGCGGGCATTGCCGGGTTTTCCGGCAAGAAGAAGACGACACTCGATCTTGTTGCCCCCGCAGGCCTGACGCTGGACCGTTTGATCGTTTTCGGTCTGGGCAAGGCAGAAGATGTTTCGCTGGGAGACTGGCGCGCGTTTGGCGGCGTGGTTCTCGCCGCACTTCAAAAAGCCAAAGCCGACGCGGCTGAAATCCTGTTTGACGTACCTGAAGGCGTTGAGCTTACCGCTTCGGCGATTGCCGAGTTCGCGATGGGTGCAAAACTGCGCGCTTACACATTCGACACCTACAAGTCGAAAAAGAAGGGGGCCGAACCTGAGAAGGATCTCAAGCTCACCTTGAAGGTGCCGGACACCAAGGCCGCCAGGAAAAGCTGGAACGTTTCTGAGGGCATTGCAGATGGGGTCATCCTTGCGCGCGACCTCGTGAATGAACCGGCAAACGTGCTTGGCCCCGTCGAGTTCGCAAAAAAGGCCGCCGAGCTGCAATCACTCGGTGTCGAGGTGGACATCCTCGGCGAGAAGGAGATGAAGAAACTCAAGATGGCGGCGCTCCTCGGCGTCGCGCAGGGGTCCGTGCGGCCGCCGCGCCTTGCCGTGATGCGTTGGAATGGCGGCAAGAAGGGCACTGCACCGGTCGCGTTCGTTGGAAAGGGCGTGGTCTTCGATACCGGTGGCATCTCCATCAAGCCGTCGGGCGGCATGGAAGACATGAAAGGCGACATGGGAGGCGCTGCCGCGGTGACGGGCGCGATGCACGCGATTGCAGCCAGAAAGGCGAAAGCAAACGTTATCGGCGTTATTGGGCTGGTGGAAAACATGCCGGACGGCAACGCCCAGCGGCCGGGCGATATCGTGACGGCCATGTCCGGCACAACGATCGAAATCCTGAACACCGACGCGGAAGGACGTCTCGTTCTGGCGGATGCCCTCTGGTACACGCAGCAGAAGTACAAGCCGGCCATCATGATCGATCTGGCAACGTTGACAGGTGCCGTCCTCGTCGCTCTGGGCAATCTCAATGCGGGCCTGTTCTCCAACGATGACGATCTTGCGGAAAAGCTTCTGTCATCGGCCGGAACCAGTGGCGAACCGCTCTGGCGCCTGCCGCTGTCAAAGGAATATGACAAGATCATCGACACACCGAATGCGGACGTGAAGAACACCGGTGGACGCTGGGCCGGTTCGGTAACAGCGGCGCAGTTCCTGCAGCGTTTCGTCAATGATGTGCCCTGGGCACACCTCGATGTGGCGGGCACCGCATTCGGCGCACCCAAGGACGACATCAGTCAGGGCTGGGCATCCGGTTATGGTGTGCGCCTGCTGAACCAGCTTGTCGCGGACCACTACGAAGGCTGAGAACCGACGCCTTTCCTGAAACGAAAAAACCCGCCGGAATGGCGGGTTTTTTTACGTTATTTCTGTTGTGTTCAGCAGGTCTTGTATGCCTGGCAAGCGGTGGCCGGTTCAACAAGCATTCCCATTCCAAAGGTTGCCCCGGCAACAACGGCCACCAGCGCACAAAACACAAATACGCGTGCAATCATTCACAAAATCCCCTCTTTGGCCGGTTCGGGACCACCGGACACCGGCCACCCAGCAATGATCCTTGGATCGTTCCCGGGAACGAACACTAGTCAATCGACATTTGCGAAGGGTTAATGATACGAGTCTTAAGGCCTGTCTATGTCACATGCGCGGTGAAGCGCATTTGACTGGCCGGCTGTTGCAGGTGCGCATCAGTTCACCCGGCAAGGCTTGATAACCTGTGCATAAGCATAAGATGACACAGGCCGTTTGGGAGCAGGGCAATGGGCGTCGAAGTGATGTTTTATCATCTGTTGCACAAGCCGCTTGAGGCGGCACTGCCGCAACTCCTGCTCAAGTGCCTGGAACGCGACTGGAAGGTTGTCGTGCAGACGGGAAGCGAGGAACGCTGCAGCGCGCTGGATGCCCATTTGTGGACATTCTCCGACGACAGTTTCCTTCCGCACGGCACGAAGACAGACGGTTATGCGGAGCATCAGCCGATCTATCTCACGACTGACCAGGACAATCCGAACGAGGCGGATGTGCGTTTTCTGGTCGACAGGGCAGACCCACCGGCGCTCGGTGGCTACAAACGTGCGATCTACATGTTCGATGGCAATGATCAGGACGCCCTGGCCGAGGCGCGCTTGCGCTGGAAGGCGGCCAAATCGGAAGGCTTCGAGATTGCCTATTGGCAGCAGACATCGTCAGGCGGCTGGGAAAAGAAGGCTTAAGAAAAATGGCAGGAGACGGAGCCTCCTGCCACTTGCGCAGATGTCTGGATAGACGGTTCCTGTCAGTTGATCCGATTGAAGCGGAGATCATCTTCGGTCGGTTCGCTGCCTGAGGGCAGGGCGGCTGTTTCTTCCAGATCGTCAATCGGCGTATCGTCAACCGGCGTGTCGGCCGTGTCCGGCTTTTCCGTTGCGTTTCGGATCTCTTCGGTCTTGCCGTCCAGAATGTCTCGTGCCCAGTCAACCATCTCATCGTCGATCGCATCGACGCGATTGTCATTGATCATGCCGGCAAGCGCCTCTCTCAATGCTTCGTCTGAGACGCCGTCTTCAAGGCCGGCGACGTTTGCTTCTGCTTGCGCGACATCGTTTTCGGCAGCTTGCAGATCTGCGAATTCCTGGCTGTCGACAATCCCGTTCAAAGTGTCGATCTGCGCCTGCAACGCATTGATCTGATCGCTGACCGGAACCGCATCGTCAGGAAGATCGGTGTCGTCGAGGGCTTCAAGTTCTGCGATCTGGGTTTCCAGCGCGGTAATCTTTTCAGCCACCTGGTCTGCGATTTCCTGCGTCTTCAGATCCGAGATGTCGAAATCTTCGGGTAGACCTGCAGGGTCGACCGATCCGAGAAGAGTTTCGCGCACGGCAGCCACGCTCTCAGAGAGCGAGGCCAATTCCTCCGAAGCCTTCTGGAACTCGATCGACGCACCGACATACGCCACAACAGACGCAAGATGCGGATCCTTGGAGTTGATGTAGGCGTTATAGTTCCTCCTGAGAGAGTTCAGTCTGCCGAGACGTGCATTCAGGTTCTTTTCCTTTAAGCGGGGGCTGACGGCCGGCATCGCGGAGACGCTGGCAAGAGTTGCACGTTCTGCCTTGGGAAGGCGATAGCTGCCGGCCTTTCCGCCACCATTGGAAACTTGCCGTCTTGCGGTGGTCTGCTTTCGGCCGTTTGATTTTTCTCCGAAAACGGTGTTCAGGAAACCGTTCAGGCCTTTTCCGTTTCCGTTTTTGCGGGTTGACTGTTTTTTGCCGTTGCCTCTGGAGAGCAGTCCAAATCCGTTGTTGCCCTTGGTTTTGGATGCCGAATTGCCAGTTCTGTTCGAATTTCCAGCGACGCCGTTTCCACCGCCACTCCCGTTCCCGCCACCATTGGCATTACCGTTCCCGCCACCGTTGCCATTGCCATTCCCGTTGCTGTTGCCATTGCCATTCTTGGCGAAGGCCTTGACACCGGCGTCGGAAACAAGCGGCAGGTCCGCTGCAGCAGCCGGGGCAAGCAGAAATGCCAGGGCGAGTGTCAATTTGAGGGGCGTGTTGCGGGTTGGCATGACATGGCCTTTCGGGGAACTCGGTATTTGAAACCGGGCATGCAAAAGGGCATCCCCTCTCGCTGCGTTAAGTTTTATCTTTGATCCCAATTCCGAACGAAATGTGAGCACGTCGGCTAAAAATTTAGAAGAATCCCACTTGTCGGATTTACGTTTGCGATTCCAGCAATTTAGTAGAAAAAATTTTTTGCCTGCAAGGGCAATTCCAGATTGAAAACAAATACTTATATTTATTTCAGGTTTTATCGAAGTCAGAAAAACGTCGGTTCTCCTGAGTAGCCAAGTCACACCTGGGTGTCATTCGGCCAAAGAAAAACAGTGTCTACCCAGCTTCTTCGAACTCGGCGGAAAGCTCCAGCCATTCCTCTTCCGTATTGACCAGTTTCTTCTCGCAATAGGCCCTTTCCTTGGCAAATTTCGTGGCCCGGTCGGGTTCGCGCTGGAAGAACTCCGGGTCCGCAAGGGCTTCATCCAGCTTGATGATTTTCTCCTGCAGGCGCGCCATTTCCTTCTCTGCCGCGTCGATCTTCTGTTTCAGCGGTTTCAGCAGACTGCGCTTCTGGGCGGCCTCGCGGCGCTTGTCCTGGGCCGACGCCCGTTCGGCTTCCTCATCGGCCCGGGCCCTTGCTTTCTGCACGGCATCCGGGCCTTGCAGGATCAGCCGGCGGTAGTCCTCCATGTCTCCGTCGAACGGAGCGACTCTCCCGTCGGCAACCAGCCACAGCCTGTCGGCGCACGCCTCCACCAGATGCCTGTCGTGGCTGATCAGAATGACGGCTCCCCTATAGTCGTTGAGGGCCATGACCAGGGCCTCACGGCTATCGATGTCGAGGTGGTTTGTCGGTTCGTCCAGGATCAAGAGATGCGGTCCGTCGAATGTTGCAAGGCCAAGCAGCAGCCTGGCTTTCTCGCCTCCCGAAAGGTCCTTTGCCGGCGTGTCCATGCGATCGGTCGGCAATCCGAAGCGGGCGACCCTGGCGCGGACCTTTGCTTCGGGCGCGTCCGTCATGAGTGTTCTGACATGTGCAACGGCGCTTTCGGCCGGGCGCAGTTCATCAAGCTGGTGCTGGGCAAAGAAGGCGATCTTGAGCTTCGTCGCCTTGGTGATGTCTCCATCCATCGCTCCGAGCCGTCCGGAGATCAGTTTGGCGAATGTCGACTTGCCGTTGCCGTTCGCTCCAAGCAGCGCGATACGATCATCCGTATCGATGTTCAAAGTCAGTTTCGACAGGATCTTGGTATCGCCGTAACCGGTTGAAACACCCTCCAGCTTCATGATCGGCGGGGCGAGCTGTGCTCCGGGGTCGGGAAACTCGATCGGCTTGCCGCTTTCTTCGGTCAGCGCCGTGATCGGCTGCAGTTTTTCCAGCATCTTCAGACGCGACTGCGCCTGCCGTGCCTTGCTGGCCTTGTAGCGGAACCGGTCGACAAACGCCTGCATGTGCTTGCGCTGTGCGTCCCGTTTTTCCTTTGCCTTTTCGGCCAGCACCATGGCCTCGCGCCGCTGCCGGTCGAAACTGTCATAGCCGCCTGAATAGTAGGTCAGTTTTCCGCGTTCCAGATGCACAATGCTGTCCACGGCCTTGTTCAGGAGGTCGCGATCGTGGGAAATCAGGAGAACCTGATGCGGATAGCGCGCGACGTAGTTCTCCAGCCAGAGCGTTCCTTCAAGATCCAGATAGTTGGTCGGCTCGTCCAACAGCAGAAGGTCGGGCTCCGAAAAGAGAACCGCCGCCAGCGCGACCCGCATGCGCCAACCGCCGGAAAAGGATGAGCAGGGACGTTGCTGGGCGTCTGCGTCGAACCCGAGGCCGGAGAGAATGGACCCGGCGCGGGCCTCGGCCGTGTGGGCGCTGATGTCCGCAAGCCTCGTGTGAATATCCGCAATCCGGTCGGGGTCGGTTTCCGTTTCAGCCTCGGCAAGAAGCCGGCTGCGTTCCTTGTCCGCGGCCAGAACCACCTCCATGAGCGTGTCTTCCGTTCCCGGAGCCTCCTGGGCAACCTGACCGATACGGGCGCGTTTCGGGATTTGTACCGACCCGGTTTCGACGGAAAGGTCTCCGGTAATGATCTTGAACAGGGTCGACTTGCCTGCGCCGTTCCGGCCGACAAGGCCGGTCTTGGATTTTCCAGGCAAGGTAACGCTCGCCTTGTCTATCAAAAGGCGATCCGCGATCCGGTAGGTGAGGTCAGAAATCTGCAACATGGCCGGATGTTTGGCGGAGCATCGCCCGCGATGCAAGCGGAAACCGAGCCCGGCAAGGAGGACAATGCGGCGCAGCCGGCGCGCATTGTCCTTAACGCGATCACTCGCTGTCGAAAAAATCGATCAGTTCGCTGATGATCCGGCCGTGTTGCGCCTCTCGCTCGGCGCTGCCCTTGATGCAGACGATCTCGTCACCCGGTTCGTGTTCCTTCAGGATTTCATAGCCTTCCGGCTTGCAAATGCCCATGAAATCGAAATGTCCGGCATCGGTAAGTTCGACGTGCCGTGTTGACGCCTCGGGCAGAAGCGCTGCAAGCATGCGTGATTCGATGTCCTGATCGAGCAAGTCTGCGCGCCCGGAGCCGAGAACCAGAACGGGTTTCTCAACCGTTCCAAGGCTTTGACGCGACAGGACCGGCGTGCCGCCGAGATCCATGCTGACGATCCTGGCTATGCGGTCGTCCTGCCGCGATATCTCCATTTCGCGACGATCGGCATCTTTTTCCGCGACCGACCAGCCTTCCAGAACCGGACACACGACATTCGATTTGTCGCCCGTGCAAAGGCTTTGGTAGAGACCGGCATCAAACCGCGCACCGGCGAGAAGCATCACCGTGTATCCGCCGAGCGAGTGGCCGGCGGCAAAAATTCTGCTTTGGTCAATGCGATCGGCCAGCGCGCTCTGCTCAATCAGAAACGTGATCAGACGCGACAGATCCACGGGCCGTTCCCACAATTCGCGCGCGTGATCGGCATCGCGCAGAAAAGTGCTGGTCCCGGGGTGATTGACCATCGCCACGATGTAGCCGTGGCGCGCCAGGGCAGAGCCCAGCCAGGCCTGATTGAGCGTGTTGCCGTACATTCCGTGCGAAATCACCAGGAGCGGGAAGGCCCCTTCGGCAGCAACGCCGTCCGGATCCGCTTCTGCCATCTGCCACACCTTGCTCTTGTCTGCGCGGCCATGTTTTTCCGGTGTCGATGTCGGGTACCAGACGTTCCCGGAAAGCGGGCGGTCGGTGCGCGTATCGGTTACGGTCAGCTCCGACACGCCCGGCCCATAGGGCAGGACAGAAGACGCCGTGGCTTCCGGTGGACCGGCAAGAAACAGCAGGAAAACGAGGAGAGCGGTTGTGGTTCGCAGCGCGTTTGCCGCAAACGTGTTTGGATCAGGCATCGCCATAAGACCTCCGATACTGGTTTGTTCGCTGCCAAGATGGGTGTGCAATGAAGGTGTTGACAATCACCGGAGGGGCGCTGTCCTGTCCTTAATCGTGATAAAGGACAGGTCGGACAGAGTGTCTATTCGACGGGCAACGACATGATCAGCATCCCGGTTTCGTTTCTGCTTGCTGCGGTTTTCTTCGGACTGGGGATGTCGGTGCTTTTCTGGCGCGTTCTGCCACGACTTTGCAGGGTGCTTTTCGTCGTTTTCTTTGCATTGCTTTGTATCGAGGCGGGATTGGTCGGCCTGCGCTTTGCGCATGGGGTCGTCGATCTCATCGCGTTGCAACGGAGCCTGCCCGTCTGGATAGCGCCATCGCTCTATCTCGGCTTCGCGGCCCTTGCCTTGCCAAAGGACACATTGCAGCGGTCGATCGTGCGGAACGGATCTTTTGCCGCGTTTCTGTCGCTCGCGATGCTGTTGCCGGTCCAGGTTCCCGGCTTCGTGGATGGGCTGATCGCGCTGAGTTTCGCGCTTTACACCGTTCTACTGGTCCGGCTCTGGGCGGGCGGACCGGATCGTCTGTCACAGGCACCGACAGGACAGGCGCGTTTCCTGCACAGGCTCCTTGCAGTCGCGATCCTGATCATGCTGGCAACGATCGCGACAGATGTCTGGATCGCACTGCTTTTCACCCGGCAGATGCCGGAGACCGCGTCGCTGGTGATCTCCTATGCAAGCCTCGCCTTCATCATAACGGCACTTGGGGTCGCCGTCTTCGTCGCACGTCAGGGCGTGCCACGCCGCAAGTCGGAGAAGAAAGAGCCGGCGAACGCTGACAACAAAGCTCTCGCGGACAAGGCAAGACAGGTCCTCATCGAGCAGAACCTCTACAGGGACCCGGCAATGACGCTCACGCGCTTTGCACGGCGTACCGGTGTACCCGACCGTGACCTTTCAATCGCGATCAATGAGGTGGCCGGTATCAATGTCAGTCAGTTCGTCAATCAGGTTCGCCTGGAAGAGGCCGCCAGGCTGCTGACCGAAACCGATGAACCGGTCACCCGGATACATGAACAGGTCGGTTTCCTGACCCGGTCCAACTTCTACCGCGAGTTCCGCCGACAGTTCGGTGATGCACCGGGCGCTTTCCGGAAAAAGGCTCAGCCGTCGTCTGAAATCAGGTCGAGATAAAGCTCGGCAAATCCGCCCAGCAACTCATGGCAGATGATGACTTCCCGCGTGTCTGCATCCCAGAACGCGTTGTCTTCGCCGCAGGCCGCCGAGCGAAAGGTTACGTTTTCGGGCAGGTCGTAAAGCGTGTCGAGTTCCTCTGCGATCGTTTCCAGGATTTTTGTCTCTTTGAGAAACGCGGCCAGAAATCCCAGATTTTTAGGTGCAGTCTCGTGGATGACCTTGATCCTACCGGCCGCCGTGTCTTCTTCCCGGACGAAGGGGTCGGTCACGTATTCCCAGGAATCCGCAGCTTGCTCGTAGTCCACTGCGCAACTTTCTATGCGGTCTTCGGGAAGATCGAGCTCCTGGGCCAGATCCAGAAAAGCGTCGTCATCGGCACCCACCATCAGACACAGCATGCGATAGCCGCGCTGCTGGTCCAGATCATGCTCGCCATAGAAGACCAGGGCGTCATAGTCCTCTTCGGACATCAGGAACCAGCCGGTCATCGCGTGGGTGAGATAGACGTCCATGTCATCCGTATCCGCGGCCAGCATGGAGACGGTGGCAAGATTGTCGACGGCGTCTTCCTCCTGCGCAAGTACGGGAAGCTCCAGCTCGGACACAAGCATGTGGCCGGCTTCGTGATAGGTCACGAAAACCGTGTTGCCGGCAACAAAGTCGAAGAACTCGGCCCGTTCCTCCTCGGTGAGAGCCTGAAGGTCTGATTGCAGACCTTCGAACCTGCCGGCGTCATCGGCAGATGCCTTGTCTGTCTGAAAAGGTCCAAGGGTCAGCGCGAACGTCAGGCAGATCACTGACAGGAGAGGGTGTAGTATTTGCACGAACATTGTCCTGCCGGTTCAGGTTCCTTGGAAGATCATTGCCGACGTGAAAACGGTCCGCAAGTCGCGTTTCTCAGACTATGCAGGCTTGCCCGGCAATTCCAGTTGCTTTTGCGGGCAACGGGCAAGTCGCGAACGCCCTCAAAAATGTCTTGCGCGCGCCCCTTGCGGCTCAGGCGCAGCGCCGCTATTAAGGCCGCGAAAATTCTGAAATTCCGGACCGGCATGGCGTCGGCTCCCTTTGAAACGAGAAAGACGAAACCATGGCGATTGAACGCACGTTTTCCATGATCAAGCCGGACGCGACCAAGCGCAACCTGACCGGTGCGATCACCGCAAAGCTCGAAGAAGCAGGACTGCGCGTTGTAGCGTCCCGCCGCGTCTGGATGTCTCTGCGCGAAGCTGAAGCCTTTTATGCCGTTCACAAGGAACGTCCGTTTTTCGGCGAACTGACGGAATTCATGTCCTCCGGCCCGACGGTCGTGCAGGTGCTGGAAGGTGAAAACGCCATCGCCAAGAACCGTGAAGTCATGGGTGCGACCAATCCGGCGGAAGCCGACGCAGGAACGATCCGCAAGGAATTCGCTCTGTCCATCGGTGAAAACTCCGTCCATGGTTCCGATGCCCCGGAAACCGCAGCCGTCGAGATCGCATTCTGGTTCTCCGGCACCGAACTGGTCGGCTGATTGGGCACAGCGCATTGAACTGAATAGGAAGCCGGTCCGGTCGGGCCGGCTTTTTTTGTTTTCAATCGCGCTCCTGATACACCCCGTTACATATTCATACCAAAAGGCGACAGCACCCCTTGGCCGACTCCGTCATACTATTTTAGTCGTGGCATTGGATCTGGAGATAGAAAGCATGCGTTTAAGTCTTGCGCTTGCAAGCGCGCTGATCGCTTCACAGGCCGCTGCACACGACAGTGCAGCGCCAATAGGCGGAGAACAACCGGTTGAACACATTCATCTGTCGGATGAGATCTGGGACCTCTTCCTTCCTCAGGCAGAGGCAAGCGCTGACATAACGGTTCAGGGAAACTCCAGGCGCATTCACGCCAATGGCTATCCGAACAAACCACCCGGGAAATTCCCGAACCGAAACAATCCCCACGCCATTTCAAAGAAAAACTACAACCTCAAGGTTCCGCTCAACCCGCGAAAGAACGCCCAGCCCCGGGATGCGCAGGGTTCCGTTTTCGGGATCGCGCTCAACGGTGTCGTGATGGATTCCGGCACGGCGGAATTCTGGCAGAATGACCGGCGTTCCGGCTGGAACTATGAAGCGCTGGGCGGCGCCTGCAAGCTCGGCCTCGACAAGTACAATGCGCATGTCCAGCCGAACGGAACCTATCACTATCACGGCATCCCGACCGGCGTTGTTTCTGCCAGCGGCGGACGTTCCGTTCCCGCGATGATCGGCTATGCCGCCGACGGTTTTCCGATCTATGGCCAGCACGGATATTCCGATCCTGCCGGGAAATCCCGGATGAAGAAACTTGAAAGCAGCTATCGCCTGAAAAGCGGGAACCGGCCGAGCGGTCCTGGTGGACGCTACAATGGCAAGTTCACGCAGGACTGGGCATATGTGAACGGAGCCGGAGATCTCGACCGCTGCAACGGACGTTTTGCCGTGACACCCGAATATCCGGACGGAACCTATCACTATGTTCTGACGGATAGTTTTCCGTTCATTCCAAGATGCTGGATGGGCAATCCGGACGCAAGTTTCACCAGGCTGAAGGGACGGGGGCAGCGACGCGGCGACCTGTGGCCAGAAAGCGAGGCGCCTGACCAGGATTATGCTGCGATCGGCGATCTGAATGAGGCGCAGGTGATCCAGGTCCAGGGTGGTCCACCGCCGCGGCTGCGTCCGGGCGGGCCGCCGCCGAAGCGCGGCCAGCGTGGACCGCGTCAGCAACGTGGCGGGCCGGGTGGCCGGGCACCCTGCAGCGGCAGCTGATCCGGTTGCTGGCAAAGGATTGACGAAGGAGGCGCTTGACGGCGTCTTCTTTGCTATTCATTAGGTCAGGAGAGGTCTGCCTGTCAGATCGCGCAGAGCCGAATGGATACGCAATGAATCAGCCGCCGCCGAAAAGCACGTTTTCCACCTGTCCGCATGACTGCCCTTCGGCCTGTGCCGTCGAGGTTCACTTTTATCCGCATGGCGATATCCGCCGGCTGAACGGGGCGAAGGAAAACACCTATACTGCTGGCGTCGTCTGCGCGAAGGTCGCGCGCTATCCGGAGCGGCTCTATCATCCCGAGCGCCTGGTCAATCCGATGCGCCGTGTCGGCAAAAAGGGCGAGGGGCGTTTCGAGGAGATTTCCTGGGACGAGGCTCTGGACCTGATCGCGCAGACGTTTCTTAAGGCCGAAGCGGAGTTCGGGGCGGAAAGCATCTGGCCATACTATTACGCTGGGACCATGGGACAGGTGCAGCGGGACAGCATCCATCGTCTGCGCCACGCGAAAGGGTATTCGCGCCAGTTCGACAGCTTTTGCACGAATATGGCCTGGACTGGTTACATTGCCGGAACCGGCAGGCTGGCCGGGCCCGATCCGCGTGAAATGGCGCTTTCCGATCAGATCGTCATCTGGGGAACCAATCCCGTGGCGACGCAGGTCAACGTGATGACCCATGTGGTTGCCGCGCGAAAGAAACGTGGTGCACGCGTCATCGTGGTCGATGTCTACGAGACGGAAACCATGAAACAGGCCGATATCGGCCTTGTTTTGAAACCGGGAACGGACGCGGCGCTCGCCTGCGCGATCATGCATGTGCTTTTCCGGGATGGCCACGCGGATCGGGACTATCTTGACGCCTATACCGACTGCCCCGTCGAACTCGAAGCGCATCTCAAGACACGGACCCCGGATTGGGCCGCAGCGATCACCGGTCTGGATGCCGCCAGGATCGAGGAAGTCGCCGCCCTGATCGGCGAAACCAAAAAGACGTTTTTCCGGCTCGGCTACGGTTTCACCCGCCAGCGAAATGGCGCTGTCGCGATGCATGCCGCTGCTTCCATCGCCTGCGTCACCGGTTGCTGGCAATATGAAGGCGGCGGCGCGTTTCACAACAATGGCGCCATCTATCAGCTCAACAAGGAAATGATCGAGGCCACTTCGCTCAAAGACACGAAGGTGCGCTCGCTCGATCAGAGCCTGATCGGTCGGGTCCTGACCGGCGACGAAGACGCTTTGCGTGGCGGCCCGCCGGTCAAGGCCATCCTGATCCAGAACACCAATCCCGTTTCGGTGGCTCCGGAACAGGAGCGCGTCAAGCAAGGGTTTGCGCGCGAGGATCTCTTCACCGTTGTTCACGAACAATTCCTGACAGAAACCGCGAAAATGGCGGATATCGTGTTGCCGGCGACCCAGTTTCTGGAGCATGACGATATCTACAAGGGCGGTGGCCACCAGTACCTGTCGCTGGGTCCGAAAGCGGTCGAGCCGCCGGAAGGGCCAAAGGAAAACATATTTGTTATCAACGAGATCGCGAAGCGCGTTGATTCAAGACCTCATCCGGGATTCGAGATGAGCGCTGCCGAGCATATTGACTGGATGCTTCAGAATTCAGGCTATGGCACTTTGGCGGATCTTGAAACGGAGAAGTGGCGTGACATGCAGCCGGACTTCGAAACGTCGCACTTTCTCAACGGCTTCGGTCACGCTGACGGAAAGTTTCACTTCAGGCCTGACTGGGGCAAAACACCGGCACCCAACAAGCCGGACGGAGAGACCGTCTTCGGACCATTTGCGGACATTCCCGAGTTCCCGGACCAGTGGGACAGCATCGAACTGGCCGATCGCGAACATCCGTTCCGTCTGGCGACATCGCCGGCGCGGTCTTTCCTCAATTCCACGTTCAACGAAACGCAGACTTCACTCAAGAAGGAGGGGCGGCCCGAGGTCTGGATCAGACCGGATGATGCCGGCAGATTTGACATTGAGGACGGCGCGAAAGTGAAAATGGGCAACGCGCGCGGTGTTGTCACGCTTCATGCTCGTCATGTGGAGACGGTCGCTCCCGGAACGCTGATCTCGGAGGGGATCTGGCCGAACGCGGCATTCGAGGACGGCAGGGGTATCAACACGCTGACCGGCGCCGATCCCGTCGCGCCTTATGGCGGCGCGGCCTTTCATGACACGGCGGTCTGGATCAGACCCTGCTAGAGCGGTATTCGCGTGACGAAACCGGAAAATTGAAGCAGCGCATTCCGGCGGAATGCGCTGCCTTGCCAGACGTGAGCACAGGTTTGGGGCTCCCGGGTCTCACGGCTGGATTTGGGTAACGTCGTCCTCGGGCGTCACCAGCCTGCCTTCTTCGGCCTTGTAGAAATACTGGCTGGCGACCAGCCATCCCTTCAATGGTCTCAGCATCGGGATGCAGGTGAGGAGGATCAGGGGCAGGGTCGTGACCAGGTGCACCCAGTAAGGGGCCGTGAAGGCGATCTCGAGCCAGATCGCGAAAGCGACCGCGGGCACGCAGCCAAAGCAGATCACGAAGAAGGCCGGGCCATCGGCGGGATCCGCGAAGCTGTAGTCGAGACCGCAATGATTGCAGCCGGATTTCATCTTCAGGAACCCGTCAAAGATCTTGCCTTCGCCGCAACGCGGGCAGCGGCCCTTGATACCCGTCTGGATCGGTGAAAGCTTCGGCCAGCTCTGGTTCGTGTTCATCGGCCTTCCAGTCCTGCGAAATCTCCGGAAACACGTTTATCGCGTTTCGCTTTGTGCCGTCATTCATATAATGACTGTAATTGCATGCAGTCAAAATATGATATTGTGGCGCATAGTCAAGAGACTCCGCTGCGGCAAATTGGCTGCTTTCGGCTCTGCGTTCAGCGTCGCCCGCCCTCAGAAATAGACGGAGGACCCCACTGGTGATGCCTCGAGGGTCTGCGAGAGGACTTCAAGCGCATGCCCAAGCTGCGTCCGGTCCACCGGACCTCCAAGACCTATGCGGACACGCTCGGCCGGTGTTCCGCGCGCCGTGAATGCATCGGCCTCGGTGATTCCGATCGGCAGGTTCCGGAGCTGGCTGACAAGGGCCGAGCGGGTCCAGCCGCCAGGAAGCCCGAGCCAGAGGTGAAACCCTTCCGGATCGGCCAGATAGTCCTGCCTGTGTAGATGCTGCGCGGCGAGTTGCTGCCTTGCCGCGCTTTCCGAACGGATGTGATCGAGAAGCAGAAAGGCGGTACCGTCTTCGATCCAGCGGGTCGCCAGGGCGGTCATGATCGGAGACGGCATGACCTGTGATGTTCTGACTGCGCGTGCGAATTTCCATCGCGCCCCGGTGCCCGGCGCGAGAACGTAGGCGAGCCGCAAACCTGCACCGAGCGTCTTGGAAAGGGAGCCGATATACCAGGTTGATTCGGGTGCGAGCGCAGCGAACGGAAGGGGCGCTTTGCGGCAAAGCTGACCATAGGCGTCGTCTTCGAGAATTGCGATGCCGCCTCTTTCCGCGCATTCGACAAGCTCTTTGCGGCGATGGTAGGGAACTGTTTTTGTTGTCGGGTTTTGAATTGTCGGGTTCAGGTAGAGGGCTTTCAGACGGCCTTCGCCTATGGCCGAGTGCAAACTGTCGGGAAGGACGCCGGCTTCATCGGTCTCCAGCCCGATCAGTTCCAGCCCGAACTGGGCCGCAAGTGAGCGGATGCCGGGATAGGTGATGTCTTCACATGCAAGCTGATCGCCCGGTTCCGTTGTTGCGGCCAGGATGTGGCCCAGAGCGGACTGGGCACCGGACGCGAACAGGATCTGCGATGGTTCGGTCGGGAGGCCGGTATTTTCAAGCCAGCGGGCTGCTGCAAGCTGATCCTGCTCGGCTGTGTCGAGGGTCTGATAGCGCAGCAACGGCATCAGTTCGCCAGAGAGCGCGCGGTAGCCCGCCTGCATTTTGGCGTTAAGCTGACGATCGCCTGGCTCCGGCGGCAGGTTCATGGAAAAGTCAGGCGCGCAGATCCGGGTTGAGCCGGCCTCGGAGCGGTCTTTGGAGCCTGCGTCGCTCGGATCAGTGACAAACGTGCCGCTGCCAACCTGGGACGACAACAGGCCGCGCCGCCTTGCTTCCGTATAGCCGCGCGCCACCGTCGTAAAATCCAGGCCAAGGATCTTCGCCAGTTGCCGCTGTGCGGGAAGCCGGTCACCCGGTGAGAGCCTGCCGCTGGAAAGGTCGGATGCAATACTGTCGGCAATGGCAATGTAGCGCGGGGCATCGCTGTTCTTTAGGTCGGGGTGCCAGTCGGTCATGCGGTGTGTCGTCTTTCGGTAAATTGACTGCAAATGACTGTATACCGAAACAGAATTGATTTGTCATTATCTGTATGTGCCGCCGTGATGGTGCGTCTGCAAGCCGGGGTGGGTCTATATGCGATCGAGAACTTCGACGGAAAGGATTGTCGGCAGGTGCCGGGCGATTTCTTCCCAGCTTTCGCCTTCGTCAAAGCTTGCGAAGAGCGAGCCTGAATTTGTGCCGAAGTAAAGACCTGCCGGGTCCCGTTCATCGCCTGCCATCGCCTGGCGCAGAACCGTGAAGAAACACGCCTCTTGCGGCAATCCTTCGCGCTTGGCTTGCCAGTTTTGCCCGCCGTCCGAGGATTTCCAGACTGCAGCTGCCGCATCCGGAGGAAAACGGCCGGCGGCATCGCCGTTGAGCGGAAACGTCCAGACGGTTTGGGGATCGCGCGGATGAACCCGGATCGGGAACCCGAACGTGGAGGGCAGCCCGTCATTGATGCTGTCCCAGCTGCGGCCGCCATCTGCCGAGCGCCAGACCCCGTGATGGTTCTGCTGGTAAAGCAGATCAGCGTCGCCCGGTGCACGCATCATGTTGTGTACGCAGTGGCCCGTTTCTCCGTCCTTTGGTCCGGCCGGATGGGCGTGCCCTTCGCAGGCGGCGGCATTGGACAGGCGGTTGCGCCGTTCCCAGCTCGCGCCGCCATCTTCCGTCGCAAAGACACCGGCCGCGGAAATACCGATCCAGAGTTTTTCCGGGTTCTTCGGATCGCCGACGATCGTGTGCAGGACAAGACCGGCCGCACCCGGGTTCCAGCTTTCTGCCGAAGGGTGGTTCTGAAGGCTCTCCAGATTTTCGAAGGTGACTCCGTTATCGGCGCTTTTCAGGAGCATGGCAGGTTTGGTGCCCGCATAAAGAGTTCCGTTCGAGAGACCGAGCGACCAGATCTGGGAAAATGTGTCGGTAAAGGGAAGGGGCTTATCGATCCATCCGATCATTTTGGCAAAATCAGGATCCATTGCCGCCCAGTCGTCGATCTTTCCCTTGGTGAGCTTGGACAGGTCCCAGCTGTCGCCGCCATCACTGGACCGCCAGACGCCAGCCCCGTTCCAGTCACCGCCGCCACCGGCCCAGAGCCGGCCCGTTTCCGGATCGCCGATCACATGGTTGATTGGCCAGCCGTCGCAACAAGGTCCCTTGACGGTCCAACCGGTTCGCTCGCGACCTCCGGCAACAAGAAAGGCTCCCTTGGTCGTGCCGATCAGGATTGTGAGATCTCCGGAACGCATTGCAGGGCCTCCTCTGAACCATTGTGAATTTTATCATGAAATGGTCGTGAGGGCTTTGGTTGAACGCTATTTTTGCAGTTCAAACGGGCTCAAACATCAATTTAATTGGAAAAATAATAAAAAAGTCGATTTTATGGATGGGTCTGGTAGGTAAAGTCTGGAAGCTGGAAAGGGGAAGCATGTCGGGTGCGCAGTTAACAACCGGTTTTGCAGGCATCTTGCTTGCGTTGTTGATGTCGGTCGCCGCTGCCGACGGAGACCATGAGCCGATCGGGGATGATGTCTGGAACCTTCCGTTGTTCGATGCTCATGTGCACTACAAGGAACCGGCGTGGGATCGCTATCCGGTCAGCAGCGTTGTGGAACTCATGGACGAAAACGGGGTTGCCATGGCGCTGGTTTCCTCCACGCCGGACGAGGGCACCATCATGCTGTGGGAATACGCACCCAACAGGGTCGTGCCCGAGCTTCGCCCCTATCACGGTGCAGCCGGATCTTCGAACTGGACAAAGGCGGAGGGCATGGACACCTACCTTGAAGAACGGCTGGAAAGCTATCCGCACGAGGGCATCGGAGAGTTCCATATCCGGCAGTTGGATATGTCCGACGAGCCGTTGTTCCGCAAGATCATCGCGATGGCAAAGGAGCGGGACATTTATCTCCATGTGCATTCGGGAACGGAACCGATCCGCTGGCTCTACGGTCTCGATCCCGAGGTGAAGATCATCTGGGCCCATGCCGGACTGAGCACCGCTGCGCCGGAGGTTTACGAACTGATGGATGAGTATCCCGAGCTTCTCGCCGACACTTCCTTGCGCGAATACAGCATTCTCGGGCGCGGGGAGAACCTCGACCCGCAATGGCTTGAGATCATTTTCGATTTTCAGGACAGGCTGATGATCGGCAGCGACACGTGGGTCAACAGCCAGTGGGACAGCTATTCCGAGATCATGACGATGAACAGGCTCTGGCTGTCGAAGCTGCCTCGGGGCGTCGCGGAGAAAATTGCATACAAAAACGCAGAGCGCTATTTCGGCCGTGACATTTCCCTGGACCAGATCGGTACGAAATAGGTGCGGTGAGGAACGACCAGCGCGAAACGCAATTCAGACCGGCCATATGAGGTGCGGGTCGGAATCGCTTTCCGCTCCAGTCAGGACCCGGGCCCCGGTCACCTTGGTCTTCCCGGTCGCAACGAGTTCAAGGGCTTTCGGATAGATCCGGTGTTCGACTTCAAGGACGCGTGCCGCCAGCGTGTCGGGCGTGTCCTGGTCGAGCACCGGAACCGCGCCCTGGATGATGATTGGCCCGTCATCCATTTCAGCAGAGACGAAGTGAACCGTTGCTCCATGCAGTTTTACGCCTTCGTCCAGCGCACGTTCATGGGTCGCAAGGCCCTTGAAGGAGGGCAGGAGAGCCGGATGTATGTTGATCATGCGGCCCGACCACGCGTTTACCAGGAAAGGTGTGAGGATGCGCATGAAACCCGCAAGCGCGACGAGATCGATCCGGTGTTCCTTGAGTACGGTGTCGACCGCTTTTTCGAATGCTTCACGGTCGCCGGCAAAACCGGTGTGGTCGACCACCGCGGTCGGAATTCCGAACTCAGCCGCCCGCTCCAACCCCTTTGCATCAGGCCGGTTTGAAACGACAAGCGCGATTTCGGCAGGGTAGGAGGGGGCCATGGCCGCTGAAATGAGCGCGCCCATGTTCGATCCGCGACCGGAAATGAGAACAGCTGTGCGTTTGCGGCTCATCCGGAAAATCCGAGGCTGTTGTCGAAGAGGACCGGCGTGTCCCCGCCAGCTTCGATCCTGCCGATAACCGCGACGGTCTCGCCATTGTCACGCAGGACACCGGCAACGGCGTCCGCTTCATCCCTGGAGACGGCAATCACCATGCCGACGCCGCAATTGAAGGTGCGCAGCATTTCGCTTTCGGCGACACCGCCGGTCTGCGCGAGCCAGGAGAAAACCGCGGGCGGGTCGATCATCGAAAGGTCAATACGGGCCGAGCAGTCGTCCGGGAGTACACGGGGCAGGTTTTCCGGCAGGCCGCCTCCAGTGATATGCGCCAGCGCCTTGATGCCACCTGTTTCCTTCAGGGCCGCCAGAAGCGGTTTGACGTAGATCCGGGTCGGTTCCATCAGCACTTCACCAAGCGACTTGCCTGTTTCGAAAGGAGCGTTGTCTGACCAGGAGAGACCGGCAAGTTCCATGATCTTGCGCACCATGGAGTACCCGTTCGAGTGCACACCGGACGATGCGAGACCGAGAAGCACATCGCCTTCGGCCACGTCGCTGCGCGGCAGGATCTGGCCCCGTTCGACCGCGCCGACCGAAAAGCCTGCGAGATCATAGTCGCCGTCGGAATACATACCCGGCATTTCAGCCGTTTCTCCGCCGATCAGAGCGGCTCCGGCAAGCTTGCAGCCGTCTGCGATGCCGGCGACAACATCACTCGCCGTGTCGACATCAAGTGCGCCTGTTGCAAAATAGTCGAGGAAAAACAGGGGCTCTGCGCCCTGGACGACGAGATCGTTGACGCACATTGCGACGAGATCGATGCCGACCGTGCGATGCTGTCCTGTCTCGATCGCAATCTTCAGCTTGGTCCCGACACCGTCATTTGCCGCGACCAGGATCGGATCGTGAAAGCCTGCACGCTTCAGGTCGAACAGGCCGCCAAATCCGCCAATGTCGCTGTCCGCGCCAGGCCGTGACGTTGCCTTGACCAGTGGTTTGATCCGGTCGACCAGGGCATTCCCCGCATCGATGTCGACACCGGCGTCGGCATAGGTCAGGCCATTGCTTCCTTCGGCTTTGGACGGGCTCATGGCTGCTCCAGACGTTCGTTTGCGGGGTCGGTTGCCCAAGACCTTGTCTTGTCACTGCCGCGCATACAGCCTTGTGCCGGTTTTCACAAGGGCTGCGCCGCCTGTTCACTTGCAAATCCACCTCTTGACCGGGCAATGTTCGACAACCTATGAGCAATGCGCGGGAAAAATACGTATCTTGTCATGTATACTACCGCTGACTTTTCGAGACCCATTCCCGGTCATTGCCCGGAGGAACATTTATGACTTTGCGCCGTCAGGTTCAGTTCTGGTTGCTTTCCCTGGCCGTTTTCTGCGTTTTTCTCTACATCTTTTCCGGTGTGCTTTTGCCTTTCGTCGCCGGAATGGCCGTTGCCTACCTGCTCGACCCGGTGTGTGACCGTCTCGAGCGGCTTGGCATGGACCGGCTTTGGGCAACCCTGACCATCCTTTTTTCTTTCATCCTGGTGCTGGTGCTGTTTTTTATCCTGCTGGTGCCGGTCCTCGGCAATCAGCTGGCCTCGTTTCTTGAGAACTTTCCCGACCTGGTGCGCAGGCTTCAGGTCCTGCTTCAAAAATACTTTCCGGCCAACCTGGCAAGCCTTGCCGGCCTGTCACCGGAAGATCTCCAGGCGTCGATGACGGATCTTATCGGGCAGGGGGCTTCGTTTGTCGGCAAACTCGCGCAGTCGATCTGGAGCGGGGGACAGGCATTGCTGTCGATCCTGTCGCTTTTCGTGATCACACCGGTTGTCGCGTTCTACCTTCTCCTGGACTGGGATCACATGGTCGAGCGGATCGACAGCTGGATCCCGCGTGACCACCTGGAGGAAATCCGGGGTCTTGCCAGGGAAATGGACGCGGCTGTCGCTGGTTTCGTTCGCGGTCAGGTTTCGGTTTGTGTCATCCTGGGTATTTTCTACGCGGTTTCGCTGGCGCTCGTCGGGTTGAATTTCGGGCTTCTGATCGGCATGGCTGCCGGCCTCGTCAGCTTCATTCCATTTGTTGGTGCAGCGCTTGGTTTCGTTCTGTCCATCGGCGTTGCGCTTGTCCAGTTCTGGCCGGACTGGCCGTGGATACTCGTTGTCGGTGCCGTGTTCGCGGTCGGCCAGTTCCTGGAAGGCAACATCCTTCAACCGAAGCTGGTCGGGGAAAGCACCGGCCTTCATCCCGTGACCCTCATGTTTGCACTTTTCGCCTTCGGTTTTCTTTTCGGCTTCGTGGGCATGCTGATCGCCGTGCCGGCCGCCGCGATGATCGGGGTGCTTGCGCGCTTCGGCTTGAGACAGTACCTAGCAAGCCCGGTCTACAAGGGAATTGCCCCTTCTTCGACCGCGGGTGAAGAGTAAGTGACGGGATAATGGCGGAACCACCGCGCCAGTTGCCTTTGGAGTTGCCGCACGAGGCCGCGCTCGGGCGTGAAGACTACCTCGTGGGTGCCTCCAACAAGGCCGCATATGAGCTGCTGGAAAGGTGGCCGGACTGGCCGTCACCCGTTGTTGTTCTTGCTGGTCCCGTCGGATCCGGCAAAAGCCACCTTGTGCAGGCCTTTCAGGACGAAAGCGCCGCCCGCGTCGTCGCTGCGCCCGATCTTGCCGATGACATGGTCGATGAACTGGCCACAGCGCCTGCGGCCGTTGTTGAAAACGCACATCTGGGTGTCGATGACACGGCGCTGTTTCATCTCCTCAACGCGTCCCGGCAGGCCGGCAAGACGGTTCTGATCACCAGCCGCACGTGGCCGGTGAGCTGGAAGCTTTCGCTGCCCGACCTGATGTCCCGCCTGCGTGCCGCCACACCGGTCGAAATCCTCGAACCTGACGATGACCTGTTGCGAAGGGTTCTCGTCAAACTCTTTGCCGACCGTCAGATTTCGGTGGACATCGGTGTCGTCGACTACCTTGTTGTCCGCATGGAACGGTCGCTGGATGTTGCCATGCGCGCCGTCGAGGCGATCGATCAGGAAGCGCTGGCCGGACGTGTCAAAATAACCAAGCCTCTTGCGGGTCGTGTTCTTGAAGATGTGCATAAGGGGCGTTGAGTTAGCGGGTTGCGACATTGGTTTCATTTGCCTGCCGCGCTCACCGTGTTACTCACATTCCAAAGGTCCACGGCAAGGGTACGGACACATAAATGAGACTGAAATGGCATGCGAAATGGCAAAATCCCGTCAGGAAGGGTGTACAGAGCGGGCTTCCTGCCCGGTCAAGCGCGCTGACGCTGCGGGGTGAAGCCATTTCCATGTCCTTCGGATTTGATCGGCTTGCACTTCCTCCGCGTTGCGAAAAACTTGAAAATGAGGAGCATTTCCCGCGCTGCCGCGCCTTGATGAGACGCAAACCGCCTCAAACCAATCCGGCCTCTTTTGTGAGTCCGTACCCTTGGGTCACCAAAGCCTGTATCTGAAGGGAAGCACCATGAATGAGACAAACGACCTTTCAGATGTTTTCACGGCTTCTTCCGACCTGCGCGGTGAAGATCACGAACCGTTGGCCGAAGTGATGTCTGCTCCTGACCGGTACATGAACCGGGAACTGTCCTGGCTGCAGTTCAACCTGCGCGTCCTCGAAGAAGCCATGAACGAGAATCATCCGCTTCTGGAACGGGTCCGGTTCCTGTCGATTTCCGCGAACAACCTTGATGAGTTCTTCATGGTGCGGGTTGCCGGACTTCGCGGCCAGCAGCGCGCGGAAGTGACGAACCTTTCCGACGATGGCCTGACGCCGACCGAACAGCTCGAAAGAATCAGCGAGGCCGTCCGTGATCTGCAGGCATCCCAGCAACGGATCTGGGAAGACCTGCGCGGGGAGATCGCCGAACAGGGAATCGAGATTTTTCATGGCGACGATATCGGCGAAGCGGACAAAGCCTGGCTTCAGGAGTATTTCCTGGGATACGTGTTTCCCGTCCTGACACCGCTGGCCATCGATCCGGCGCATCCGTTCCCGTTCATACCCAATCTCGGCTTTTCCATCGTCTTTGAACTGGTGCCGACATCAGGCGGGCGCGGAATGATCGCGCTCCTGAGGATCCCGAACCAGGTTGAGCGGTTTGTGCGGTTGCCAAATTTGGGTGGCGGTGCGGCGCGTTTCATTGCCATTGAACGTGTGGTCAGCATGTTTATCGGCCGTCTGTTTCCCGGATACGAAATCCGGGGCAAGGGCGCATTCCGTGTCATCCGCGACAGCGACCTGGAAATCGAAGAGGAAGCCGAAGACCTCGTGCGCCTCTTTGAAAGTGCCCTGAAGCGCCGGCGCCGGGGCTCGGTGATCCGGCTGGAGATTCAGGAAACAACACCGCCGGCACTCCAGGAATTTGTCGCCGATGCGCTTGACGTCGGCGAAAGCGAGACGTTTCAGGCAAAGGGCCTGCTTGCGCTCAACAACCTGTCGCAGATCGTCGATCTGGAACGCCCGGATCTCAAATTCGAGCCGTACACGGCCCGTTTTCCCGAACGTATTCGCGAACATGGCGGCGATTGCCTCGCGGCCATCCACCAGAAGGACATCGTCGTCCACCACCCTTATGAGTCCTTTGATGTCGTGGTGCAGTATCTCCGGCAGGCCGCACGTGATCCTGACGTCGTTGCGATCAAGCAGACGCTCTACCGGACCTCGAACAATTCGCCGATCGTCAAGGCGTTGGCTGAAGCGGCGGAAGCCGGAAAATCGGTCACGGCGCTGGTGGAGCTCAAGGCGCGGTTCGACGAGGAAGCCAACATCAAATGGGCGCGCGACCTGGAACGTGCGGGTGTTCAGGTCGTATTCGGCTTCATTGAATTGAAGACCCACTCCAAGCTGTCCATGGTCATCAAGCGCGAGCACGGCCAGCTCAAGACCTACTGCCATATCGGCACCGGCAACTATCACCCCATAACCGCCAGGATTTACGAAGACCTGTCCTTTTTCACCGATGATCCCGGTATTGCCGAGGACGCGGCACGGGTATTCAATTTCATCACCGGCTACGCGGAGCCGGATGAGTTGAACCATCTGCTGGTATCGCCGGTCAATCTGCGCCAGCGCATGCTGGAATTGACCGAGGCGGAGATCCGGCACGCCAAGGAAGGCCGCCCGGCCCAGATCTGGATGAAGATGAATTCGCTCGTCGATCATGAGATTATCGACGCGCTTTATCGTGCCAGCCAGGCAGGCGTTCAGATCGATCTTGTGATCCGGGGCATTTGCTGCCTGAGGCCGGGCATAGAGGGGCTGTCGGACAACATTCGGGTCAAATCCATCGTCGGGCGTTTTCTGGAACACTCGCGCATCTTCTGCTTCGGCAACGGGCACGGCCTTCCGTCTCCAGAGGCCTATGTCTATATCGGATCTGCCGACCTGATGCCCCGGAACATCGACAGAAGGGTGGAAGTGCTTTCGCCCCTGCTCACTGCGACAGTGCACGAACAGGTGCTCGACCAGATCATGGTGGCCAATCTGAAAGACAATCAGCAGAGCTGGCGCATTCTCGCAGACGGCAGCCATGAGCGCATCGTGCCCGGTCCGAACGAGGAACCGTTCAACGCACACCGGTATTTCATGACCAACCCGTCACTTTCAGGAAGAGGAAAATCCTTGAAAAGCGATCGTCCCAAGCCGTTCCTGAAGCGGCAAAAACGAGGCTGACATGAAGAGCCAGTTCAAGCCGGCGCGCGGCCGGCTCAACGGGACAGGGCCGGTTGCCGTCGTCGACATAGGCTCGAACTCCGTGCGTCTCGTGATTTACGAGCGCAAGGCCCGCACGCCAACAATGCTATTCAACGAAAAGCTTCTCGCCGGACTTGGCAGAGGGGTCGCGGCCACGGGGCAGCTTGCCACTGAATCCGTTGAACTCGCGCTCGGCGAACTGGTTCGCTTCAAGGCGTTGATCGAGCATACCGGCTGCAAGGAGCTTTACGTTGTCGCCACCGCTGCTGCACGCGACGCGGAAAACGGGCAGGAGTTTGTCGCCGAGGTGGAACGCATTCTCGATGCGCCCGTTCGGATATTGAATGGCAGCGAGGAAGCCTATTACTCGGCATTGGGTGTCATCGCCGGTTTCTGGCAGCCGCGCGGCATGGTCGGCGACATGGGCGGCGGCAGCCTTGAGCTGGTTGAAATAGGCGAAAAGAAACCCGGCGGCGGCGCGACCTTTCCCTTGGGCGGCCTGCGCCTGTCCGAGGAAGCGGGTGGCTCCATTGAGAAGGCGCACAAGATAACGGAGGCGGCTCTCAAGAACTACGAATGGCCCGGTCTTGCCCCCGGAGAACGCACCTTCTTTGCTGTCGGGGGGACGTGGCGGTCCCTCGGCAGACTGCACCTGATGCAGAACAACTATCCGCTGCACGTGATGCACAATTACGAGATGGACGCGGAAGAGGCGATCGCATTCTGCCGTGAGATCGCCGTGCCAAATCTCGAAGACATCAAAATGGCGGAGGTCGTCTCCAAGCAGAGACGTCCCCTCGTGCCGATTGGCGCGGTGGTTCTCGAACAGGTTCTGATCGCCATGAAAGCCGAACGGCTGATGTTCTCGGCAACCGGCGTGCGCGAGGGCCTGCTGCACGAGAAGCTGTCACCGCAGATGCAGGCCAAGGATCCTGTCATCGAGGCCGCACGCGAATTGTGCGAGCTGCGCGCACGCTCACCGCAACATGCGATCGAGCTGATTGACTGGACGGACGACCTTTTTCGCGAACTCCAGATAGAGGAAACGGCGAACGAAACCCGGTTGCGGCACGCGGCCTGTCTGCTTTCGGACATCGGATGGCGGGCGCATCCGGACTATCGCGGCGAGCAGAGCCTCAACATCATCTCCAATGCCTCGTTCGTCGGTCTTGATCATGCCAGCCGCGCCTATCTCGCCGCCGCCGTCTTTTACCGGCACCAGGGATTGCGCGAAGGAGCCTTGTCTCAGGTCATCCGGGAGCTGTTTACCGATCGTCTCAGGATAAGGGCAAAGGTGCTTGGCGCCACCTTGCGCGTCGCTTCGCTCCTGAGCGCGTCCATGGCCGGGCTGCTTCCCAAGATCGGGGTTGTGCGCACCGAAACCGGGCTCGCGATCGAACTGAGCAGCGAGCTTGCAAATCTGGACGGAGAACGCCTGCGCAAGCGCGCAGCGCAACTTGGCAAAGTGATCGATGCGGAAGTCGTTCTGAAACGCGCCTGAGGCCGGATGGTTATTCGGCCGCTTGCGTTTTCAACTCGCCCTGAACCGAGGACTGCGGAAGCGCGACGATCTGGCGGTCTTGAAAGGCGAGGGCGACTTCGCCGCGCTTGAGTTTCAATGCCAGTTCCCCGAACAACTCGCGGCGCCAGCCTTTCATTGCTGCGACATCGGCGTCATCGCTCGCTGCGATCTTTTCCAGGTCGTCCACCGTTGCAATCACCTTGGCTGCAACGCCATTGGCTTCGCTGACCATTTTCAGGAGCACCTTCAGGAGGTCGACGGCCGCCGCCGAACCATCTGGCGCTTGCCGGCCCTTGGGCAGCTTGGGCAGGTTCTCTCGCGGGACCTTCAAGGCCCGCCGGATCGCCTTCAGGATTTCGTCTGCGGATTTTGAGCGTTCGAAACCGCGCGGGATCGTCCTCAGCCGGCTGATTCCCTCCGGGTCCTGCGGTTGCTGGGCCGCCAGTTCATAGATCGCGTCGTCCTTGATCACGCGGTTGCGCGGTACGTTCCGGTCTTGTGCCTCACGTTCGCGCCAGGCGGCGAGTTCCATCATCACCGCAAGTTCGACCGGCTTGCGCACACGCAGCTTGAGCCGCTTCCATGCCTGTTCCGGATCGGCTTTGTAGGTCCCGACCGACGTCAGCACTTCCATTTCGTCGCGCACCCAGTGGCTGCGGTTCTGCTCCGCAAGATTGGCCTTGAGGAACTGATAGGCATCCCGCAGATGGGTGACATCGGCAAGCGCATAGTCGAGCTGCTTGTTCGTGAGCGGACGTCGGGCCCAGTCCGTGAACCTGGATGACTTGTCGATCCTGGCGCCGGTAACCTTGTAGATCAGCTGGTCGTAGGAGATGGAGTCGCCAAAGCCGCACACCATCGCGGCCACCTGGGTATCGAACAGGGGCGCGGGAATCAGTTCTCCCAGATGATAGATGATCTCGATGTCCTGGCGGGCGGCGTGGAAGACCTTTGTGACGCTGTCATCGCGCATGAGCCCGAAGAACGGAGCAAGGTCCAGACCTTCCGAGAGGGCATCGACAATGAATGCCATGTCGGGCCCGGCCATCTGGATTACG
Source organism: Roseibium sp. MMSF_3412 (assembly GCF_030733265.1). Lineage (GTDB taxonomy): Bacteria > Pseudomonadota > Alphaproteobacteria > Rhizobiales > Stappiaceae > Roseibium. Next base: position 84,244 of record NZ_JASHJI010000007.1, read on the forward strand.
CACAGTTTGGGCCAGAAAGTGGTTTCCCTGAGGAACTCCGTGTCAACCGTTACGTAGTCATTGGCTGCAAGACGTTGACAGGCTTCGGCGAGATCTTTTGTTTTTGTAATCACATGCATGGTGAGACACAGCTATAACGGAGTTCTGCCGCTTTGTCGCCACGAAATGGAAAGTTAAGATCAATCTCCCCTTGAAGAAGCGCAATGAGTGCGCCTATGTTGGAAAGTGCTCAAATTTGTTTTCCCATGAAGCAGGAGATACCGGATGCGCAAAATACTTGTGGTGAATTCCAAGGGTGGATGCGGGAAAACAACCATCGCCACGAATCTTGCAGTTGCGCTTGCCGCACGGGGGGAGGATGTCGCGCTCGCAGACGCGGACCGGCAGAAGTCAAGTCTTTCCTGGACCAAGCGGCGCCCGAAGAATCTCCTGAGAATCGAGGCGTTGAACTGGAGCAAGGAAGGCAATATCGGCGATTTGGACAAGAAGCTGGACGCGGTCGTGATCGACGGTCCGGGCGGACTGCGCTCCGAACTTGCCAAGAACCTGATTGCCGAGGCGTCGGATATCGTGGTGCCCGTGCTGGCGTCCGCATTCGACTGGAACGCCACCTTGAAATTTCTGGACAACATCTCCGACATCAAGAAGGTCAGAAAAGGCAAGGCGGACATTCACGTTGTCGCCAACAGGATCAACAGGCGCTCGACACAGGTGAGCGACCTGGAAAAGACCCTTGCGAAGAAAGGCTATCCGCTGCTCACCAGGATTTCCGACCGGGTTCTTTACGCACGCCATGCCGCGAACGGGACCGGCGTGTTCGACCATTCGGATGCCAAGGCCCACGAAGTGAGGGGGCAATGGCATCCGCTCCTGCAGGCGGTCGACAGCTGATTCAACCCTCTGATTTGAGCTCCTCAAGCAGCTTGTAGTCGGTTGGCGGGTCGTCGCAGATGCCGGGACCGCATTCCAGGAATGTCGAGAGCACATTTGCCAGCGCCAGGAACAGCATCAGGAAAAAGGCGAATTTCGCGAGAGGCTGACCGCCAAACCGCCCGTGTTCGGGCTTGTCGACCAGTGCTTTCTTATACTGTCCCTCGAACAGCAACATGAACGCCGTTCCCAAAATGACCAGGAAGAAGCTGATCCCGGCCCAGGTGTAGTAGTGCAGACCCAGGACGGGCGAACCATAGCTGCCCGTGCCGGGGACAATGTGGAGAAGGATCTGACGAATTGAAACGCTTCCGCCGTAGATGGCAGATAGCAGCATGATGCCGTAATGATGCGGCTTGGCGCCGTAGATCAGGTTGAGGCACAGGCCGTAGCCAACGCCGACAAGCGCAACCCGTTGCAGCAGGCAGAGCGGGCAGGGCAGTTCGTCCAGCGCGAACTGAAAGGCGTACGCGGCAATCAGGATTCCACAGATAACGAGAAGCCCGATCGCATTCAGTGTCCGGGACGGATGAGGAGCGAGAATGATCATGCAACCGGCTCCTAAAGCTTGATCGTGAGCGGGCTCGTTGCGTGATAGTCGAGCCAGTAGATGCTCAACACGAGTGCGACTGTGAAGACCGCATAGGAAAGACGCCAGCGATCCCGCCAGGCAAGGATGATTGCGATTGTCATGAGCGCGAAGAGAAGAGAAATCACGTTCGGTCCCCCCCAATAGATTCGAGACGGAAAAAGCTTATAGCAGGGGTCGCGTTGCGGCAATTTTCAACCAAGGCGATTAACGGCCCTGCAGAAGCGTTCGCAAATACCGAAACGAATAATGCAGAATCATTCTGAAGGAAGTTTGGCGGCAAGGTCGAGAAACTGTTCCGCGGTCAAACCGGTCAGCGTTGGCATCTCGGCATCGAAAAAACGCCTGTCGTCGACGGCGTGCCTGATGAGGGCGCGGATCGCCGAAAACTCAATCGTGGATACCGGCGGTATCGGGATCTCGTTTGCAATCCTGTCCCTGATCTTCACTGCGAGCTGGCCGGGCACCGACGTGGTCATGATCAATTCTTCTTCTTCCTCGAGGCTTTTCAAAGCATCCAGTATGGCTTCGACGAGATCATGGGACACGGTGTCGGCAATCGCCTTTCTATGAACGGATCAAAACAGGGTTGATGGATACCTTTCCTCGCGAGGATCGGCAAGCAACGTCAAACACGCTCCCTTGACTTTCGCTTCGCAACATGGCTTGTGCAGCCGGACACGGCCTGCCATCGGTGGGCCGTAATGATTTTTCATGCCAAGAAGAACGCCGAGGAATTAGAATGCACCCCTACCGTAGTCACACGTGCGGTGATCTCCGACTGTCCGACGAAGGCCAGACCATCCGTCTTTCCGGTTGGGTCCACAGGGTCCGCGATCACGGCGGGGTGCTGTTCATCGATCTGCGCGACCACTACGGCGTAACCCAGTGCGTGGTCGATCCTGATTCCGATGCGTTCGGGCTCGCCGAGAGCGTTCGCTCCGAATGGTGCATCCGCATCGACGGCAACGTGAAAAAACGCACGGACGAAACCATCAATCCCGAACTGCCGACGGGCGAAGTCGAGATCTTCATCCGCGAGATGGAAATCCTGGGCTCCGCCAAGGAACTGCCGCTGCCCGTCTTCGGTGACCTGGAGTATCCGGAAGAAGTCCGGTTGAAGTACCGTTTCCTGGATCTGCGGCGTGAGAAACTGCATGCCAACATGATGCTGCGCTCGGATGTCATCCGGGACTTGCGCGATCGCATGTGGTCGATCGGCTTCAACGAGTTCCAGACCCCGATCATCACGGCGTCATCTCCGGAAGGCGCGCGCGACTTTCTCGTGCCGTCCCGTCTGCACCCCGGCAAGTTCTACGCATTGCCGCAGGCGCCGCAGCAGTTCAAGCAGCTGTTGATGGTCTCCGGCTTCGACAAGTACTTCCAGATCGCGCCGTGTTTTCGTGACGAGGATCCGCGCGCTGACCGCTCGCCAACGGACTTTTATCAGCTCGACATGGAGATGTCCTTCGTTACCCAGCAGGACGTCTTCGACACGATCGAGCCGGTGCTGGCGGGCTGTTTCGAAAAATTCGGCGGCGGCCGCCCCGTAAACCGCAACTGGCCGCAGATTGCCTACAAGGATTCCGCGCTCTGGTACGGAACCGACAAGCCGGATCTGCGCAACCCGATCAAGATGCAGATCGTATCCGAGCATTTTGCCGGTTCCGGTTTTGCCATCTTCGCCAACCTGCTGGAACAGCCCGGCACTCAAATCCGCGCGATCCCGGCCCCAAAGGGCGGCAGCCGCAAGTTCTGTGACCGGATGAACAAGTTCGCGCAGGGCGAGGGCCTTCCGGGCATGGGCTATATCTTCTGGCGCAAGGCGGAAGACGGATCGATGGAAGCGGCCGGCCCGCTTGCCAAGAACGTCGGCCCCGAGCGCACGGAAGCGATCCGCGCGCAACTCGGTCTTGAGGTTGGAGATGCCGCATTCTTCCTTGGCGGCAAGCCGAAACAGTTCGAGGCAGTGGCGGCGAAGGCACGCGTGATCATCGGCGAGGAACTTGGCCACACGGACAAGGAACGCTTTGAATTCGCCTGGATCGTTGACTTTCCGATCTACGAAAAAGACGAAGAGACCGGCGAGATCGACTTCGAGCACAATCCTTTCTCCATGCCTCAGGGCGGACTGGAAGCACTTGATGGCGACCCTCTTGACGTCAAGGGCTGGCAATACGATCTGTCCTGCAACGGCAATGAACTGGTTTCTGGTGCGATCCGGAACCACAAACCGGAGATCATGTACAAGGCATTCGAAATCGCCGGGTATCCGGCCGAAGAAGTCGACAAGCGCTTCGGCGGCATGGTGAATGCATTCCAGTACGGTGCTCCTCCGCATGGCGGCTGCGCGGCAGGCATTGACCGCATCGTGATGCTTCTGGCCAACGAGGCCAACATTCGCGAGGTCATGCTCTTCCCGATGAACCAGAAGGCCGAGGATCTCATGATGGATGCGCCGAGCGAGGCGACCGCGGCCCAGCTGCGCGACCTGCATTTGCGCTTGAACCTGCCGGAAGAATAAACGCATCGTTTTTGGGGCTTAACAAAATTGAGATCAACTCACGTGCTAAGATGCGCGTGGCGTGACTTGTTCAGTCTCAACTGTCGAGGCGATGATACCAATGGAAGCAAAACGCTTGCTGCGTAACCCGTTCAAGTCGGAAACCTGGACCGATCCGCGCGGAACGGTCCAGCTTATCAAACGTGTTCTGGGCGAAAATTTCCGGAAGTATATTCCAAAATACATTCTGGCATTTGTCTTCATGGGCGTGATTGCGGCAACCACGGCTGCAAGTGCGTGGATCATGCGTGATGTTGTGAACGAGGTATTCGTGAACAAGGACTCGCGGATGGTCTACCTCATCGGATTGGTGGTTCTATTCATTTTCACGCTCAAGGGTGTTGCGACCTTCGGTCAGATCGTCGTGCTGGCGCGCGTCGGAAACGAGATTGTCACGGATCTGCGCAGACGCATGTTCGCGATCCTCTTGCGCCAGAACCAGGCCTATTTTGACAGGCATTCCCTCGCGGAGATCGGCGTTCAGGTGAACCAGGGCGTCGGTGCCGTCAAATCCACGCTCGACATGATCGTGACGACGCTGGGCCGGGACGTGCTGACATTGATCGGTCTGGGTTTCGTGATGGTCTTTCAGAACCCGTTCCTGAGTCTGTTCGCGCTCATCACGATGCCGCCGGCCGTTATCGGGGTCACGTTTCTCATCCGCCGGGTGAAGGAATACGTGAAACGCCAGGTCGTTTCGAACCAGAAGGTCAGCACGGTGATGCAGGAGACCATACTGGGGGTTCGCGACGTGCGCGCTTTCGGACTGGAACCGGAAATGCGCGACAAGATGGAAGTCGGTCTTCTGGAGGTTCAGAAACAGGCCAACAAGATCGCCTCCCTGACCGCCAGGACATCTCCTCTGATGGACACGCTTGGCGGTTTCGCGATTGCGCTCGTTATCTTTTATGGCGGGTATTCCGTCATTGAGCTCGATCAGGATCCGGGAGCTTTGTTTTCGTTCATCACCGCGCTGCTGCTTGCCTATGATCCGGCGCGGCGTCTGGCACGTCTGAACGTCAATCTGGGCAAGCAGGTCGTTGGACTGCGCATCATGTACGATCTTGTCGACAGGAAACCCGATCATGAGGATGCCCCCGGCGCGCCCGACCTCGATCTGAAGTCAGCGAAAGTGGAGTTTCGCGATGTCGAGTTTTCTTACGGGGAAAGCGCCGCTCTTCATCGAACCAGCTTTGTCGCCGCTGCCGGAAAGATGACGGCGCTCGTTGGCGCGTCCGGTGCAGGCAAGTCGACGGTGTTTTCGCTGCTTGAGCGCTTCTACGATCCGCAGTCGGGCGAGATCCTGATCGACCAACAGGATATCAAGACCGTCACACAGCGCTCGTTGAGAGAATGCATGGCGTTTGTTGGTCAGGATCCCTTCCTGTTCAACAACAGCATTCGCGAGAACATTGCCGTTGGAAAACCCGGTTGCACGCAGGACGAGATCGAGGCCGCTGCCCGGGCCGCCAATGCACATGATTTTATCCTGGCCCTGCCGGAGGGTTACAACACGAGGGCGGGACAAGGCGGCAGCAATCTGTCGGGCGGCCAGAGACAGCGCATTGCGATCGCGCGTGCCATGCTGCGCGATGCGCCGATCCTGCTGCTGGATGAAGCGACTTCCGCGCTCGATGCCGAATCGGAGGCAACCATTCAGTCAGCGCTTGAAAACCTGATGGAAAACCGGACGACGCTGGTCATCGCACACCGGCTGAGCACGGTTCGGCATGCCCACCGGATCCACGTCATGGACAAGGGCAAGGTGATAGAGAGCGGCAGCCACAACGAACTCTTCGAACATGACGGGATCTACCGCCGCCTGTGTGAACTTCAATTCCAGGACAAGTCGGAAGCAGCCGAATAGCGTCCAAAAACGCCAGGCAAAAAAGCCCGGGAAGATCCCGGGCTTTTTCGTTGCGCGATGAAGCTCACTGGTTGGCGGTGATACCGACTGACAGAATTTGCGGGATCATCTGCGGGGCCAGCATTGCTGTTCCCATGACCTGTGAAAACGGCACCGGAGCACCGGGTGTCGCGGTGATTTCCAGCGATCCGGGCGCATTCAGATAGTCGGTCACGGCCTTGGCGACCTGACCCTCCAGTTCCTTGTTCTGCAGCATCCCGAGCATCAGGGGCAGGCTTCCCGTCAGACCGCCGACATAAGTCGGCACATCAACGCCCGATTTCTTGGCCTCCTGTTCCAGAATGCGGCCGGTGAGCGAAGCATCGTCCAGGCGGATTTTTGCGTCCACGACCGATACGTTCTGCAAAAGTCCCATGGCTTCTTCCGGCTTGTCGGACTTCGCTTCCAGTTGTTCCACGACATCTCGCGTGACGCCGCCGAGCGAAAGGGTGAGCGTCAGGCTGGCAGCATCCTTTGCATCGATCCTGAGTTCCGGAATGGTGATGGTCGCTGCGTCGACATCCCATTTGCCCGACGCCGTTACGTCGAGAGTAAGCGTTTCATAGCCGAGTTCGGAGAGCGTCTTTGCTTCTTCGACCTCAAGCTCTTTCACGTCGACAACCGCGCCGTTCAGCGCAAAACTGCCGGAGGTCGGCAAGTCGCCGTCCATGCTGTCGATCGTGGACGAGATCGACTGGATATCGGCAACCTTGCCGTCTTCGTCATTGATCTGGATGGTCTTGATTTCGACGGTCCTGTAGCCCGGGCCGGACGGCGATGTCTTGGCAGCCGCTTCTGCCGGTGAAGGAAGCACAAGCTGTGTCGCATTGAGCGTGCCCACGGACATGCCGCCGTCATCCGCTTTCAACTCGAGCGATTCCAGATCGAGGCTCTCGAGCTTGAGGCGGCCATTATCGAGGATCTCGCCGCCGCCCAGCATCGTCTTGGCAATCGTTACCTTGCCGTCTCCTCCATCCGCGACGACAAGGTCGCCGATCGTGACGGTATCACCCGAAGCATCCACGGACCCGTAGCTTTCAACGGTACCCTCCTGAGCATCCACAACGGACAGGAAGGCGTCGGCGATATCGTTGCCGGTTGCATCGAAGGCAAGGGCAGGCGCCGACTGAAGCGCTATCAGGCTTACGGCCGTGCACAGGCCGATTGCGAAACGGGGCGAGGGGGAAAACATCATATAAAACTCCACCATGAAAAGGCGGGCACACTCTGCTTGATGTTTCGTGCCGAAGCAAGGCTGTTGCCGCATCCGTTCAAGGTGCGCAGAACCGGCTTTCCGCTCGCATGGGACGGGTCGCTAGGCTGCGGCCTTTTCGTGGAACTGTTCCTTGGCGCGCTCAATATCTTCGAGTGAAGGCAGGCTGGCTTCGTTGCCGAGATGCTGGATCGCATGTGTCGATGCGGCTCGGGCGAACTTAAAATGCTCGCTCCAACTGCGTTCCGGATGGGTGAGATAGGAAGCGATATAGGCGCCGTGAAAAACATCGCCGGCACCGTTTGAATCGACAACCTTCTGCAACGGCACGTCGAGCGCGGGCAGGACCTTGTCCGCACCTCCTGCTTCGTACCAGACCGTGCCGTGTTCTCCGAGCGTGACCGCGCCGACCGGGCAGTTCTTGGATCGGAGGTATTGAAGGGTGTCGCCCGTCGACTTTCCGAGCTGCTGACAGAACCGTTCGGAGACAACGGCGATGTCGATATGGTTGAGCAATTCATCGGTGTTCTCCCGGACCGCACCGCCGTCAAGCGACGTCAGGATGCCGAGATTCCTGCAGGTTGCCGCGTAGTGGTGGGCGGCATCGGGCATGTGGCCGTCCAGGTGCAGCGCTTTCATGCCAGTCAGCGTGAGAGGCGGGAAGGGATGGAGGAAGTCGTTGTCGCGGCAGCGAACGATCGCCCGTTTGCCGGATTTCGGCATGATGAACGAGAGGGAGGAGTCGCGCACCTTTCGCCCATGGACCGAAATGCCGTAGGCACTTGCCATGTCCAGGAACATGCGCGCCAGCCAGTCATCGGCGAGTGAGCAAAGGACATCAGGCCGCCCGCCGAGCTTTGCGCAGCAAAATGCGGCCGTCACGGCGTTGCCGCCAAAACTTATCGCGTATTCCCGGGCGATCGTTTTCTCGTCGCCTGTCGGAAGGTTGTCGGTCAAAAAGGTAACGTCGATATAGGCTTGGCCGATAAACAGTGCCTGCATGAGCAACTCCCGTTTTCCCGTGGAACGTTTCGTGGCAGCACTTAATCACGTGTCCGCTTCGTTCAGCCTTGATCTGGATGAAACATCAACACATTCAGTCCTTGTTTACCCAGATCGGCCATGGTCAGGAAGAGTTTATTGGTCCACAGGTACACAATTGTCCTTCCGGTATCTAGGTTTTGCGAAAACGGTCATGATCGCCCTTGTTCTGGCGACCACACCGCTGTTCGCGATCAATATCATATTGAACCAGTTTGCCGAGCGTCGGGCCTTGACCGAGATGGAAGCCATGGGCGAGGTGTCGATCCGTCGCGCCGAGGAGGCCATCAGTACCACGGTGAGCCTGCTCCAGAGGCTCGACCGGGACGGCGTGCAGACCTGCAGTGCGGAAGACCGGGTCATCTTCGAAAGGCTGATCATTGAAAACGGAATGATCGACGCGCTTGGTCTCGTGGATGCCAAGGGCCAGCGCATGTGCATCGTTCCCGATCGCGAACTCGCCGGCAAGATCATTCTTCCGCCCGTGCGTACCGAAGGACCCCTGGTTGGTATCGGTATGCTGGATCGCGACTATCTCGGCGCAAAAGCGGCAGTCATCAGCTGGGACCTGAAAGACCAGACCAGGCTGTTCGCCGAGGTGACGCCGGCGGTCATTGCGATGGACCCGGGACCGGAATATCTGCGTTCGTACCGTAGAGCCGAATTGCGCCTGGGAGACAATCTGCTCTGGTACAATGTGGGCGGCTACAATTCTGAAGGGTCGAATTCAGAAAGCGTTCTCTCGGTTGATGTCATGTCGGAGCTCTATCCGCTTGTCGCGACGATCACCGCCCCCGTGAGCGCCGCGTCCCATGTCGTCAAGGATCTGAAGGTTGTCGCGGCGGCGGCCTGCGCCGGCATTGCCGTTCTGTTCGTTGCGATCGGTGTCTGGCTGTCGTGGCGGCCCGAGAGCGAAGCGAACGACGAATTCGTGGCGGCGATCCGCAACGGCGAATTCATCCCTTACTATCAGCCGGTCATGGATATCGAGACCCTGCGCCTGCGCGGGTGTGAAGTCCTGATGCGCTGGCGGCGTCCCAACGGCATGATCGTGTCTCCAGGCCAATTCATGGCCTATGCGGAAAACAACGGTCATATATTTGACATGACACGCCACATCATGCGCCTTTCGTCAGAAGAGGTGGGGGATCTCTACGGCGAGAACCCGGACTTCAAACTCTCCATCAATCTGTTTGCAGGGCACTTCCTCGATCGTGAAGTGGTTGCCGATATCAAGTCGATTTTCGAGAACTCCAAAATCTCGTTCCAACAGATTGTTGTCGAAGTCACCGAGCGCCATCCGCTTGAGGATATGGAACTTGCGCGCAAGATCATGGCGGAACTGCAGGCGCTTGGCGTGCGTGTGGCCCTGGATGATGTCGGCACCGGTCATGGCGGAATGGCTTATCTGCAGAAACTCGGCGTCGATATCATCAAGATCGACAAGATGTTCATCGACACGATCAGCTCCGACGACAATTCCACGACGATCGTGGACTCCATGGTGGAACTCGCCGACAACCTTGGAATGGGCATCATCGCCGAAGGTGTCGAACAGGAAGAGCAGATCGAGCGCCTGCTCGAACTTGGCGTGACAGCCGCTCAGGGCTATTTCTTCGCAGCGCCCATGCCCGCGGATGAGTTCATTGCGTTCTCGGAACGCATGGAACAGGAAGCGCTCGAACGCTCGCGTCTTGCGGCCGAGGCCGCGGCTGCCGAAGAAGCCGCCAGCGAAGCGGCAATGTCCAACGCGGCAGCCTGATAGACATCGGGCAACGAGCACCCGGCAAACTTCGAAACGCATTCATCACCGGCACAAAAATCCGTGAGGTCCGGATAAAACACTTGTCTGTACCGGCTGGACGGTTTATGTAATCGCCAGCTTTACTGACCAGACGGTTCAAAAATGACAGCGCGCGCTTCAAGACACTCTCCGGACTCGAAATCGGATATTCTCACCGCTGCGATTGAGGTCATTCGCCGCTCCGGCGCGCAGAATTTTACCATCGACGCAGTCGCGGAAGAGAGCGGATTTTCCAAGGGCGGGGTACTCTATAACTTTCCGACCAAGGACGCGCTCATTACCGGGATGGTCGGGTTTCTGGGCGGGCAGTTCGAAACCGACGTTCTGGCGGCCCGGGCGGCTAACCTGGGCTCAAAATCGCCTACGCTGAGCGGCATGATCGATGTCACGGAACGTTGGCTTGAAACAAAGCGCGATGTGGCGCAGGCGATCCTTGCGACGACGGTGGACCGCCCCGAGCTGACCGAACCCTTTTTAAAGGTGAAGCGGCGGTTCAAGGCGGCGATTGCCGAAGAAACGGGTGATTTCGGGAAGGCCATGGCAATATGGTCCAGTCTTGAGGGGCTGCACTTTTCGGTCGCGCATTGCGTTTCGATCCTGGAAGACCACGAGCGGGCGGCGGTCCTGAGCGAGCTCAGAAACCACCTTGAACAAGATTGAATTGAAAACGGGACGGCAGATGGTGACGGTTCAAAGAAAAAAGACTGCCCGCTGGATGGCAGTTCTGATTGCGGTGGTCGGTCTCGCGGCCTGTCAGGATGATGCGGCAAATCCTGTTGCAGAGGCGGAAGCAAAACTGCATGCAGCGCCGAGGCCGGCGAAGATTTTCACCGTGACGGACGAGATCGGCCTGATCGAAAGACGCTTCGCCGGGCGTGTTGCCGCCGTTCAGACGGTTGATCTTTCTTTCCAGGTTTCGGGAAAACTGCTCGAATTGCCCGTGCTGGAAAGTCAGCAGGTGTCCAAGGGCGACGTGATCGCGAAGCTGGATCCGACCGACTATCAACGTGCTGTCCGCGAGGCGACGATCAACGCGGATCAGGCCAAACGCGAGCTCGACCGGCTTGAAACGCTCAAGGAGCGTTCGGTGATTTCCCAGTCCGCATATGACGAGCAGAAAAACGTTTACGATCTTACGCTGGAACGGTTGGAAGAAGCGCGCCAGAACCTCGAATACACCACCTTGAAAGCTCCCTTCGATGGCATCATGTCTCTTCGCCTCGTTGACAATTTCACCACTGTCAGCGTGGCGACCCCGATCGTGCGCATGCATGATGTCTCGGAAGTCCAGGTCGACATCAATGTCGCCGAAGCGCTTTTCGGGCGGGTCACGGAATCGGAGGTTTCCTCGATTGAAGCGAAGTTCCCGGCCTATGGCGAGAAGATTTTTCCGCTGCAGTATCGCGAACACTCCAGTCAGGTGGACGAGGTCACGCAGACCTACCGGATCACGCTGGCAATGCCGCGGGAGGGTGTTGATCAGCTCTCGCCCGGCATGACTGCTTCCGTCATCGTCAAGCTCGTTCCCGAGGGTCTGGAACTCGGCGAGCAACTGCTTGTGCCCACGGCCTCGGTCGCCGTTGACGGCGAGGGCAACACCTATGTCTGGAAATTCGCAGACGCAACGGGTGCCGTCTCCAAGCAGCCGGTCGAGATCGGCACGATCATGGGAGACTACATCCCCATTCGCTCAGGCATTGAAACGGGTGACGAAATCGTCTCGGCCGGTGTTGCCTATCTCAGCGACGGCCAGATCGTGCGCCGTCTGCGCTGACAAGAGCTGTCATTAGTCAAGGATCACGGACCGTGGATATTGCACGCTACTCCATCGAGAAGCCGGTCAACACATGGATGATCGTGCTGATCGCACTTCTCGGCGGCCTTTGGGGCCTGACTTCGGTCGGGCGTCTGGAAGATCCGGCCTTCACCATCAAGGAAGCGCAGGTCATTACCGCTTATCCCGGGGCGACGGCGGCGGAGGTCGAAAACGAGATCACCGAGATCCTCGAAACGGCAATCCAGCAGATGCCGCAGCTTGATGAGATCAGGTCCGTTTCCGAGCCCGGGCTGTCACGCATTAGCGTGGAAATCAAGCCGACCTATGACGGTTCGGAACTGCCGCAGGTCTGGGACGAGTTGCGCCGCAAGGTCGGAGACGAGCAAAGGAACCTGCCCACGGGCGCGCAACCCCCTCTTGTCTATGACAGTTTCGGCGATGTGTTCGGTCTCTTCTATGCCTTCACCGCCGATGGCTACACAAATCGCGATATTCGCGACACGGTGAAACGGATCCGTCGGGAACTGCTCGCAGTTCCGGGCGTCGGCAAGGTCGAAGTCGATGGCGAACCCGAGGACGTCATCTATCTGGATGTCGACCAGGACAAGATGGCCGGCCTCGGCATATCCATGACCGACATCGTTGGTGTTCTGGATGCGGAGAACCGGATCCAGTCCAACGGCTCGGCGGTTTCCGGCCAGTCCCGCATTCGCTTGATGACGCCGTCGGCCTTCGAGGATTTCAGCGGGATCCAGGATCTCATCGTCGGCCGGCCGGGCTCAACGGCGATGATCCGTCTGTCGGACATATCCACGTTGGAGCTGGGCGAGCCCGAACGCCCGCGCAAACTGATCCGCCATGACGGTCACCGGGCCGTGACCATCGGTGTGTCCCAGGTCGATGGCACAAACATCGTCGATGTCGGCAATCGGGTGGTGGACAGACTGGCGGAAATCGAGGCGCTGCTGCCTGTTGGCATGCAGATCCACCCGATCTACGAACAGAACATCGTCGTTGATGCATCCGTGAACGGCTTCATTCTCAATCTGGCCGCCTCCGTTGTCATTGTCATCGGTGTCCTTGCGCTCTTCATGGGCTGGCGCGCGGCGATGGTCGTGGGAACCGTGCTTCTACTGACCGTCATGGCCACCGTCCTATTCATGCGGATCTTCAACATCGAGATGGAGCGGATCTCGCTCGGCGCGCTGATCATTGCCATGGGCATGCTCGTGGACAATGCGATCGTCGTTGCCGAAGGCATGATGATCAACATGCAGCGCGGGCAAAGGGCGATCGAAGCCGCAAGCCGTGTTGTCAGGCAGACGATGTGGCCGCTGTTGGGTGCGACCGTGATCGGCATCATGGCCTTTTCCGGGATTGGATTGTCACCGGACGCTACGGGTGAGTTCCTGTTTTCGCTCTTTGCGGTGATCGGCATTTCGCTGCTGCTGTCATGGGTTTTCGCGGTAACGGTGACGCCGTTGTTCGGAAAATATTTTTTCCGGACCGCTGAAGGCAATCTCGATGATCACGATCCCTATAAGGGCATCCTTTACACCATCTACCGCGGTTTCCTCGTGGGGGCTCTGCATGTCCGGCTGCTGTCCGTCCTGGCGCTGGTCGGTATAACGGTGGCCTGCGTGATGGCCTTCGGCAATGTGAAACAGGCCTTCTTTCCGGACAGCAACACACCGATTTTCTACGTGCATTACTGGTCGCCGCAGGGCACGGACATCCGATCGACCGAAGCCGATCTTGCAGAGATGGAAAAGGTCATTCTTGCTGATGAACGCGTGGAGGCCGTGACCAGCTTCGCTGGCGGCGGAGCGACCCGGTTCATGCTGACTTATGCGCCGGAAGACGCCAACCCGGCTTATGGCCACATGCTCATCCGGACGAAGAACCGCGACGATATCGATCTTCTGGCGCTGGATCTGCGCGCGCAATTCGGTGAACGGTTTCCCTCCGCCCAGATCATCACCAAGCGCCTCGTGTTCGGTCCGGGCGGCGGTGCGAAGATCGAGGCGCGTTTCTCCGGACCCGATGCCAACGTTCTCAAACGGCTCGGGGACGAGGCGCAGGCCATCTTCGCGCAGCCGGACAACAGGCTGGCAGACGTCAATACGGACTGGAGACAACGCGAACTCGTGGTCCGGCCGGAATTCGAAGAAGACAGGGCGCGCATTTCAGGTGTCACCCGCGAAGAGCTTTCGCTGTCGCTGCAGTTTGCAACGGAAGGCGTACAGGTCGGATCTTATCGCGATGTCGATGAGAGCATCCCGATTGTCGCCCGCAAGGCCGGTCCGGAAGGCATCTCGGTCAATGAAAGTGTTTCCGACTCACTTGTCTGGAGCACAGGCCAGCGCCGTTATGTTCCGATCGACCAGGTCGTGAGCCGGTTTGTCATGGAACCGCAGGACACGTTGATCCACCGTCGGGACCGTGTGCGCACGCTCACCGTCAAGGCGGAAACAACGGCCGGCGAAACGGCGACCGCCGCGCTCGCAAGGGTGAGGCCGCAGATCGAGACGATCGCGCTGCCGCCGGGCTACAAGCTGGAATGGGGCGGCGAATACGAAAGCACGAATGATGCGCAGGCGTCTCTCGGTGCGCAGTTGCCGCTTGGCTTCCTTGTGATGCTGATCATTTCGATCCTGCTTTTCGGATCTGTCCGGCAACCACTTATCATCTGGTTGATGGTCCCGATGTCGATCAATGGCGTTGCGATTGCCTTGCTCGTGACCGACACGCCTTTCGGCTTCATGTCACTGCTCGGCTTCCTGTCGCTTTCAGGCATGCTGATCAAGAATGCGATCGTGCTTCTGGAAGAAATCGACCGGCTGATCGAAGAGGGCAGCGAGAAATACGATGCTATCGTAACGGCAAGCGTCTCGCGTATGCGGCCCGTCATGCTGGCGGCAATCACCACGATCCTCGGCATGGCACCACTCTTGTCGGATGCGTTCTTCAGGGGAATGGCAGTGACCATCATGGGTGGCCTGGCCTTCGCGACCGTGTTGACCCTGATCGCCGCTCCGGTGCTCTATGCCCTGTTCTTCCGGGTGCGTCCGCCAAAGCGCGCGGACAAAGGCGAGGTGCCTGTGGATGCCGCCGCTGCAACGCCGGCTGAATAAAGACCCCGGCCCAAAGGGAAACCCGTCCGCGGATCCTGCGCGGCCCAAAGAAAAAACCCGTCCGCGGGGCTTGCGCGGCCCAAAGAAAAAACCCGTCCGCGGGGCCTGCGCGGCCCAAGGGAAAACCCGTCCGAGGTGCCTGCGCAGCCCAAGGGAAAACCCGTCCGAGGTGTTTGCGCCGCCCAAGGGAAAATCCGTCCGAGGGCTTGCGCGGCCCAAGGGAAAATCCGTCCGAGGGCTTGCGCGGCCCAAGGGAAAGCCCGTCCGAGGTGCCTGCGCGGCCCAAAGGAAAACCCGTCCGCGGGGCCTGCGCGGACGGGTTGATCCAGCTGCCGTGGCAGTATCGGTTTCGGAAGGTCGAAACCCGGACCGGTCTCTCAGCCGGACGCCATCTCACGCTGGACGGTCGACTTGGCGACCTTGATATTGTCGAGCACCTTGGGGCAGCTGGTGCTCGACGCCTGCTTCTCGGACAGGAAAGACGACATGCGTGCTTCCAGGTCTTGCAGCCGGGTTCGGCGGGTGAACTTCGGTTGCATTGCAGGTAAAGCCATAAATGGCCAGAACGGGTTCATGACGGGTTCCTTTCACGGGTGCACTCAGGTGCGCCTCAATATGCCAACTGGTTCGCGTTCAGGCTTGTTTCGATCCTGCTGATTTCGTCGCGCAGGCGGAGCTTGAATTTCTTGAGGGAGCGAATGTGCTGCGTGTCTGGATAAGGATGCAGTTCCTCACGGCGGATCAGGGAATCCAGCGTGTTGTGCTGGCTGCGCAAGGATTTCAAACGGTTGTACATCGCCTACCTCCACGTTGTTGGCTGTTGCTGTGTCGATGACCATGATATGGGGTGATTTAGACATAGAAGAAATACATTGTTTGTATTAATGTGATAGAAGAAAACTATCACTGGGTGGAAGGCGATGCATTTCAGACCATCACCGCGTCAATTGGACTATTTCATCGCTCTTGCCGAGACGCTTCATTTCGGTAAAGCGGCCGAAAAGTGCAACGTCTCCCAGCCGACTTTGTCTTCACAATTCAAGCTCTTGGAAGAGAGCCTCGGATGCGGGTTGCTGGAACGCGGCGGCGGGGAAATCAGCCTGACCGCAGCAGGTGAGCGGTTGCTGCCGCTGGCCCGTCAGGCTCTTGAGAGTTTGGACGAAATTGTGGCGGTGGCGCAGGCCGGCCGTGCAAATCTGGGCGGTCTGATACGCCTGGGAGTCTCGCCCACATTCGGGCCATATTTCATGCCGTATCTGCTGCCGATTCTGAAGGACAGCTTTCCGGATCTGGAACTCTACATCCGCGAGGACCGGCCGAATTTGCTGGAGGAGGGACTGGCTGCAGGCGCGCTGGACTGCATCATAACACCGGATGTCACACCAACAGGCCAACTGACCGAACGCGTGATCTGTCACGAGAGCGTATCGCTTGCCGTACCGAGGGCGCATCCGCTCTCCGGCCTCGACGTGGTCCCTGTTTCGCTCCTGAAGGGCGAAAAGCTTCTGTCTCTCGGGCAGGGCTTCCGGCTGCATAATGATGTGCAGGTGCTCGCCAGGGCCGCCGGTGCCGACTTTCTTCAGGACTACGAGGGCACCAGCCTCGACGCGCTTCGCCAGATGGCCTCGATCGGCATGGGCCTGGCACTCTTTCCTGCCGCCTATATCGCCTCGGAGTTTCCAAAGGAGCAGAACCTGCTTTTGAAACCTGTCGAAGGCATCACCATGCAGCGTGTCATGTATCTTGTCTGGCGCAACGGGAGTTCTCGCGCAGCGCACTATGAAAAGCTGCTGTCTCTTGCGCAGGAGGCCGTTATGAGTATGGCGGCGGAGGGCGTTGAGCCGGCGAACGCGGCATAGGGAGATTGGCGTGAAACGAACAAACAGGAAGCGCGGCCCGATGACGACCGCCATTCACGGCGGCGAAGCGCCGGATCCGGCGACAGGCGCGTCCGCACCGCCCATTCACATGAGTTCAACCTTTGTGGCCGAGGATGTTGCCGGCTTCTCGGCGCACGATCTGGGCGACGGCGGGGAGGGGTTCATCTATTCGAGGTGGGACAATCCGAGCGTCGCGATGCTGGAAGCCAAGATTGCCGCGCTCCAGGGGACTGAAGACTGTCTTTGCCTTGCCTCCGGCATGGCTGCCGCAACCGCCATCTTCCTGACATTCCTGTCGGCCGGCGATCATGTCGTCGTTTCCGATGTTTCTTACGCGGGCGTCGCCGAACTGGCGCGCGAAACGTTGCCCCGCCTCGGCATTGACGTGACGATGGTGGACATGTCGGATCTGGAGGCCGCTGCCGATGCAATCCGGCCGACCACCCGTCTGGTCCACACCGAAACGCCGGTCAATCCGATCATGAGACTGACGGACCTGAAGGCAGTCTCGGATCTCGCACACGCGTCGGGTGCGCTGCACAGCTGCGATGCCACATTTGCTTCACCGCTTGGACTGGATGCGGCCGGTCTCGGAGTTGATCTCGTGATGCATTCGATCACGAAATACATCGGCGGCCACGGCGACGCCGTCGGCGGAGCCGTGGCAGGCCGGGCGGATCTGATCGCCAGGCTGCGCAAGGAAGCGGCGATACACCACGGCGGTGTCCTCTCGCCTTTCAATGCCTGGCTGATTGCAAGGGGCGCTGCCACGCTTCCGCTTCGTATGAAGGCACACCAGGCGGGCGCGTCGGAGGTCGCCGGTTGGCTTGAGGCGCATCCTGCCGTGACGCGGGTCATGTATCCGGGATTGCCGTCCCATCCGCAGTATGATCTTGCCACGCGCCAAATGACAAACTTCTCCGGTATGATCTCCTTTCAGGTCGGTGCCGCCGAGAAGGGGCGTATCTTTGCGCGCCAGATGATCGACCGCCTGGAAGTTATCCATTATGCGGTCTCGCTCGGTCATCAGCGCTCGCTGATCTTCTGGATGGAAACCGGGCCGCTCATGGAGACTTCCTTCCGCCTCGAAGGCAGCCAGTTGACCTCTTACAGGGATTTCGCCGGGGACGGGATATTCCGCCTGTCGGTAGGGCTGGAAGATGCAGAAGACCTGATCGCGGATCTGGAGAATGTGCTCCGCTAGGTGTGCAGCCGAGGAGTATGCTGTGGGAAATCCGAGTTGCCGCCTTCTGTTTTTCGTGCCAGCATTTCGGGCAAGGTTGTACCCTTTTCACAACGGTGACAGCAGCATGACCTGGGCAGAGGAGGAGAGCGATGCCTGAAATTTCCAGCGACCGTGATTGTCAGACTGTGATCACCACGTTCGAGATGACACCGGGAACCTGTTTCGACCTCCTGGATGAACTCAAGGACGCTTACCAGAACTTCATCCAGCACCAGCCCGGGTTCATCGGGGCAGGGCTTCACGTGAACGACGCGCAGACCCGCATCGCCAACTATTCGCAGTGGCGCAGACGGGAAGACTTCCTTGCCATGCTGCGCACCCCGGAAATGCGTGAACGCAACCGGCGCATCCATGCGCTTTGCAAGAGTTTCGAACCTGTCATGTACGACGTCGTGGAGAGCTTCAACTGACCCGCATTCGCGCCGTTTGACCGGTACTGCCCACGCGAAGATAGGTTCGTCGCGACCGGAATTCGCGTGCGATGGGTGGTGTTTCCAGACACAGCGTGACCCATTGTTGCTTTTTGAAAAAGAACTCTGAATACAAGAAACCATGCCTTACCAGATTACCGATTGCCGGGACCTGCAGGCTTCGCAGCTTTGCAGTGCGATGAATGCGGCTTTCTCGGACTATGTTGTGCCCCTGTCGCTGACGGAGGACAATTTCCGGGATTTTCAGAAACAGCGCGGCTTCTCGGCGGAGCATTCCTTTGTCGCAATGGCGCGTGATGAGATTGCCGCCTTCTGGTTCTCAAGTCCGCCTCTGCCTTCCTATGAAAATCACGCTTACACACTGTCTGTCGGAACCGTGCCCGCACATCGCCGCAAGGGCTTGTCTCGAGAGTTGTTGCAAAGGGTGATCGACCGTCAGAAACCCGATGCCGGGCAGGGCCTTCAGCTTGAGGTCATCACGACCAACGAGAAAGCGGTGCAGGCGTATCAGGATTTTGGTTTTGAGACATGCCGCACGTTACGCGTTTGCCGGACAGCCGGGAAACGTCCGGGCCTTGCCCCGGAGCCGGACTTCATCCTTGAAGAGGTTCCGGTCGATCATCTCCCCGGCGACGAAAGCGCATTTTTCGATGTCCAGCCAACACCGCAGAACAGCCGTGCTGCGCTGCGCGGCCTCTTGGAGACATCTCATGTTCTGGGCGTTCGGGTAGATGGAAGCCTTGCTGGCTGGGGAGCTTCCTACGGGGACGGGTCTGTCGCTCAGGTCGCCGTTCACAAAGAGTTCCGGCGGCGCGGAGCAGGGCGAGCATTGCTGGACGGGTTATGGGCCAAATCCGGAGCCGACCAACTGACATTCGTGAATGTGGACGTGGCGGCGGAGGGCGTGAATGCATTTCTCGACCGGTACGGTGTCGAGGATCGTGTCCAACAATTGGAAATGCGGCTGACATTCAAGGACTGAAAGTCCTTGCCTCAGCCGTCTTTCTTGAACGGCGCGTGTTCCGCCAGAGCAGCGTTCTCGCGCTGCACCGCGAATCGTTCCTGTTCCAGATAATCGGCGACCGCCTGATGAAGCCCTTCATGGGCGATCCAGTGGGCGGAATATGTCGTGGTCGGCAAATACCCGCGCGCGAGCTTGTGGGAGCCTTGCGCACCCGCCTCGACCCGTTTCAGTCCCCTTGCAATGGCAAAGTCGATTGCCTGGTAGTAGCACAGCTCGAAATGCAGAAAGGGGTGATGCTCGCAGCAACCCCAGTGCCGGCCGAACAGGGTTTCGCTGCCGATGAAGTTCAACGCACCGGCCACATAGCGTCCATCCCGTTTGGCCATCACCAGAAGCGTCTGCTCGGCAAGCCGTTCATTGATCAGGGAAAAGAATTTCCGGTTGAGATAGGGACGGCCCCATTTGCGCGACCCGGTATCCATGTAGAAGCCGTAAAAAGCATCCCAATGCGCTTCTGTCAGGTCCGCGCCGGTTACCCATTCGACTTCAATGCCGTCGGCGCTGAGCGCTTCGCGCCGCTCTTTCCTGATTGCCTTGCGCTTGCGAGAAGCGAGGTCGGCAAGGAAAGCCTCAAAGCTCTCGTAGCCGTTGTTTTCCCAGTGGAACTGCTGATCGGTGCGCCGCAGGTAGCCGAGGTCGCCAAGGCCGTCCCATTCCGGCTTGGTCAGAAAGGTTGCATGAACGGAGGAAGCGCCGCTTTTCTGGCACACCTGCACGAGACCGGCGGCGAGCGCCTGGAGGCCGGCTTCGCGGTTTATGCTCGGGCCAACAAGAAATCGCCGGCCTGTCGCCGGGGTGAACGGAACCGAGATCTGCAACTTCGGATAGTAATCGCCACCGGCACGGTAAAACGCGTCCGCCCAGCTATGATCGAAGACATACTCACCCTGGGAATGGCTCTTGAGATAGGCCGGAACCGCTCCGAGGACATTGCCTTCGGCATCTTCAAGCAGCATATGGCGCGGCAGCCAGCCAGTGGCATTGGTGGCGCATCCCGCCGCCTCAAGTGCTTCAAGAAAAGCGTGTGAAAGAAAAGGATTATAAGGGGTTTCCTCATGTTCTGAATGAAGAATGCCCAGGGCGTCTGCCAGCTCGGACCGCTCAGGCTGGTTCGCACAGGCAGTCATGTCCGCGCGCGCAAGTTTTCCAACGCTGTCCAATTGCCATCCGGGATTTGCGACCGTGTCCCATTTGTCAGCGGACACATCCTTCAGCGAGGACAGGATCCGCAAAGAAATGGTCGTTCCGTCGGCAGGGGCGTCCGGATCTTTCGTTTCCTCGGGAGGGGAAGAACTCATGCGTCAAAAGCATCCAAAATTGGGGCCACCGTTAAAATGTAGCGCTATCGTTTTGCATCGCAAGAGGGATCAGGCCAAGGTTGCCCGGGAAACGGATTCCCGCGTCCAAAACCGGCAGCTACGTGGAGCGCGGTTCCGCATCCGGATCAAAGCCTTCGAAAACGATCTGATCAGCATACCGGTTTGCGCGCATGCGTTGTTCGCGCGTGCGCACCGTCCAGCTCATCAGCGGTATCTTGAAGACGGAACGCAGCAGGCTTGGTCCGGCCTTTGGCAGATCATTGATGCCGTAGGAGATGAAATGCGGACGCGTGCGCGGAGCATGCAAAAGGTGCCGCAGGATGAAACGGTCGGTGCGCGAATACCGCGCGTAGTCCTGCCCCGGCTCGGCCCCATCCGCAACGATACCGCGCAGGACGGCGGAATTCCGGCTCCGCGCGATGGACAGCATGTCGGGGTCGAAGGATTTCAGGCAGGCAGGCCCGCGATAGCCAGCAACCTGATCGGTTACGCTCCGTACGAAGTCGCCTTGCGCATCGCGCCGCATCAGTGACTTGATCTCGACCACGAGCGGAACCTTGCCGTCGACAAGGTCGAAAAGATCCTGCAACAGCCACAGCTTGTCCGTACCGGTTCGCATGTGTGTCCGAACGAGGTCTTCAGAGGAAAAGTCAATGACTTTGCCGGTTCCTTCCGCCAGCCGGTCCAGCGTGTAGTCGTGAAACACCAGCGCCTTGCCGTCGGCGGTCTCCTGGACATCGACTTCGATCGCTAGATTGTGCTCGATAGCACGGCTGATCGCGCTCGGCGTGTTCTCGATGATGCCATTGTCGGCGTCGTGAAAACCGCGATGGGCGATCGGCCGGGCAAAGATGGCCTGAAGATCGGTGGACATGAAGCAAACGGTCCGGAACTGTCGGCGGAAGGTGTCCGCCAATTATGAGGTCAGCCCTCGATTTCGAAGATGGCTTCGATCTCGACAGCCGCACCAAAGGGCAGAGACGCGGCGCTGACCGCCGAGCGGGCGTGCCGTCCGGCATCGCCCATGGCGTCGACAAGAAAATCGGATGCCCCGTTGATCACCTGCGGCTGATCCGTGAAGTCGGCAGTCGAGTTGACGAAACCGACGATCTTTACCAGCCGGACAACCTTGTCGAGGTCACCCGTGGCAGCCTTTGCCTGTGCCAGCAGATTGATCGCGCAGGTTTTCGCGGCAGCTTTCCCGTCCTCCAGGGATACGCTGTCCCCGAGCTTGCCCGTACAGGCGATCTTTCCTGCTTCCATGGGCAATTGGCCTGAAATGAAAAGCTGGTTGCCGGTCTTGACGAAAGGCACGTAGTTGGCAGCAGGTGCTGCGGCATCCGGCAAGGTAACTCCGAGGTCCGACAAACGGTTTTCGATCGCACTCATGACATGGCTCCAGCTGGCATTATTTTGCGGTGTCTTGGCGTAAATTCCCGGGTGTGACAAGGCCAAAGTGCCGGCATTCAGAAATAAGTGAGAGCAAGGTGGTCCGAAGGCAATCGGCCGGGTCGCTCAATCGCCAGAATTATGAAATAAGTCACCCTGTGTGGATTTTCAGAGCACGGTCTCACATTCGCTGTGGCGAACGTCATGGATAATCGCATAATACCGGAAATGTTCCGGCGGCGGGTTTGCCGGGACGGTACAAGGGAAACTCAGATGCAGCGCGTTCTCATGTCGGGATCACTGGCCGGCGCTTTTTTGGCAACGGCGGCAATTGCCGGCTTCTTTTCCTGGGAGGCAAGCGGTGCGACCGCCGGCGGGAAGGGCGGCTACAAGCTGGTGCCGCACCGGGCGGTCTACGATATGAAGCTTGGCGACAAGGAAGACAATTCCGGAATTGCCGGGCTCGCCGGCCGGATGGTTTACGAGTTTTCCGGCAACGCCTGTGACGGCTACAGCGTGAACTTCCGGTTCGTGACGCGGTTCCAGAACACGGATGGCGGCTCTCAGGTAACCGACCTGCAGACAACGTCTTTCGAGGAACCCGAGGCCGAGAGCTACCAGTTTCTTTCCAAGACCTACGTTGATCAGGAACTGGTCGAGGAATCGCGCGGAACCGCGAAAGCCGATGCCAAGGGCAAGACCGTCGAGTTGAAGGAACCATCGGAAAAGTCGCTGCAGATTAGCCCGGAAGTGATGTTTCCAACCGAGCATCTGCTGAAGATTCTCGATTCCGCCGAGAGCGGGGTTTCGTTTATTGCCGCCGACATTTACGACGGTGCCGAGACCGGAGAGAAGGTTTATTCCACGACCACCGTTATCGGCGCGAAGGCCCCCAGCAATGTTGAGGCCGGGACGGAAAACCCCGATGCCTCGCTCGCCGGCCTGAATTACTGGCCCGTTACGGTTGCCTATTTCGATCCGGCAGACGAAGACGCGACCGGAGAACTGACGCCCGTCTACCAATTGTCCTTCTGGCTTTACCAGAACGGTGTCAGCGGACGACTGACGCTCGATTACGGTGACTTCACCATCAAGGGCAAAATGGCTGCGCTGGAGCTTTATGACGAGAGCGATTGCAATCGCTGATCGCTCATTGCTTCGGGCTCAGTACTGGGCCCGTACTTAGCTCTTTCGAGGCTTGTCTGCGGACCTAGCCGCCAGCGTCAAACCCAGTTCAACGGCGGAATCTCCGAACTTGTCACGCAGTTTGTCGACCGCCAGCTCGGCGTTTTTTCGCCGTTCGGCCGACTGGTCGAGCAGGTCTTCCGGGTCCGCGCGATCCGGGGATTCAAGGTCGCTGACACCGATCCCGATCAGGCGGAACCGCCTGCCATCGGCCTCGTTTTCCAGGAGGGCGTCACCGGCGGCGTAGATCTTGTCGGCCAGTTGGGTCGGATCTGCGAAATGCCGCGCTCGGGTGATCGTCTTGAAGTCGGCGGTCTTGAGTTTCAGCGTGATGCCGCGTCCGGCCAGATCCGATTTCTTGAGCCTTGCCGACACCTTTTCCGAAAGATTGCGCAGTATCGGCCGAAGGGTTTCAAGGTTTGATATATCGGTCCTGAACGTGGTTTCTGAGGACACGCTCTTGGCACCGCGTTGCGGCTTGACCGATCTGTCGTCCGCGCCGTGGGACAGCGTTGCCAGCCTCAGTCCGATGGTGCCGTACTTGCGCGCGAGGTCAGCTGCTTCCATGGTCTGTAACTGGCCGATCGTCCGGATGCCGTCCTTTTCCAGTTTTCTCTGGAAGACCTTGCCGACACCCCAGATCCGCCCGACCGGCATTGCGGCCAGCACAGTTTTGGCCTCGGCCGCACCAATGACCGAGAACCCCCTCGGCTTTTCCAGGTCCGATGCAAGCTTTGCCAGAAACTTGTTGGGCGCGAGCCCGACCGATGCTGAAATCCCCATGTCCGCTTCGATGCCGCGGATGAACCTTGCAAGCGTTTCGGCAGGCGTTGCCTGGTGCAGCCGCTCGGTTCCGGTGAGGTCCAGGAACGCCTCGTCGATCGAGAGCGGCTCGACGAGCGGGGTGAGCGCGCGCATGCGTTCCCGGATTTCCTTGCCGGCCTTTGAGTATTTTTCCATGTTGGGACGTATGACCACGGCGTCAGGACACGCCTCGAGCGCCTTGAACATTGGCATTGCTGAACGAACGCCGTAGATACGGGCGATATAGCAGCAGGTCGACACAACGCCCCGTTGCCCGCCCCCGACGATCACTGGCACGTCCTGGAGCGCGGGATTGTCCCGTTTCTCGATGGAGGCGTAAAAGGCATCGCAATCAATATGCGCGATCGACAGCTGGTCCAGCTCCGGATGGGACACAAGACGCGGGCTGCCGCAGGCAGGACAACGCGACGCGGATACCCGGGGCCTGTGGCCGCAGTCCCGGCAGAGCGCTTTGTCGATTTGCTGATCTTCAGACACGGAAAGGCGCCGCTGTTCGAAGTGGGAATGAATTCCTGGATTGCTCCTGCCTTCAAAGAATAGACCGAATGAAGGCAGCCGTCTCCTGCCAGTCTCCTGTCAGCAGGTCAATGTGACCGTCCGGCCGGGTCGCTGCCAGAAACCGTTCGTCAGCGATGAACTGGATCTGGACGGAAGAAGGCAGCGACGCCTGCACAGAGGTGTGGTTCGTCGGACTGTCGTCAATGAACACTACTGGCCCCGACCGGTTCGCCGCGAGCGCGGCGACCGCACCTCCTTTCGGACCGGAGTTGGTCACGACGGGGAAGGGGACCCCCATGCTTCCAAGGAGCTTCTCGCGCGCCGGTTTGTTGTGACTGCCCGGAAGGTTCGTCAGCAGAACGATGTCCCAGTGTTCCGCAAGCGTTTCCAGCGCCCGGTCAGCGCCGTCTACCAGATCCTGCGCGTGGCTGATCTCGTCAAAAAACGCAAGGAGATGAGCTCTGACCTCTTCTGCGGACAGCACGCTCCGGTCTGCCGCACGGCCGATATTGCCGGTCAACCGGTACTCATGATTGAGGAAAAGCAATTCGCGTTCGTGCAGATAGTCCTCAAGATGCCGGATCAGGTGGAGAATGACTTCATCGACATCGCAGATGATCAGCCGGTTTTCCGACACGGGCAGGGCTCTGATCTGATCCAGAACTTCAGGCAGAACGGGTGTCGGTTCAGGCATCTTCGCCGTCTCCCCCGGCAAGGGCGTAGCGCGCTGCGGCTATCATTGTCGGCCTGACGCCTGCATTTTCGCAGAATGCCAGCAGAAGCGGCTCGTCCATCATGTAGAACTCCAAAACTCCCGCCAGAAATCCCGGTTCGTTGGCCGCCGCACGAATCATCTCCGGTCCGATCCCGGAAAACGCAAGAAACCGGCCGATCTGTTCAGGGTCACGGCTCAGTTGAAGAAGAGCTTCCGTCGCAATTCCTTGAGCTTCTTCAACGGATAATGATTTGCCCTGTGTATATTTCATTGTGTTTTTTTGCCTTTCTGAAACGATTCCGGGTTACAACAAATCTAATGCGGACGGAGGCAGGGTTCTACCGCAGACAAGAAATGGGTCGAGAAATGGGACCGGCCACGCGCCGGGCGAAGGGCCGAACTGAATGGCAAAAACCGTATTGATCGTGGAAGACAACGAGCTGAACATGAAGCTGTTTCATGATCTGCTGGAAGCGCACGGCTACAATACGCTTCAGACCCGGACCGGAATTGAAGCGCTGCAGCTTGCCCGCGATCACCACCCCGATTTGATCCTGATGGACATTCAGTTGCCCGAAGTGTCTGGCCTGGAAGTCACCAAGTGGATCAAGGAAGACGAGACGATTTCCACCATTCCGGTGATCGCGGTGACAGCGTTTGCCATGAAGGGTGATGAAGAGCGCATCCGGCAGGGCGGGTGCGAGGCCTATATCTCAAAACCGATCTCCGTGGCCAAGTTTCTGGAGACCGTGCGCGCTTACCTGGGCGAAAACTGAGCGCATCTTCGTCGAAAGTTTCCCGTCAAAGAAACCGTCAGGGCGTTGTGATCAAGCGATCACGTGTGCGCAAGTGTTCGAAGAAGCATCCTTTCGAATCAGTTACCCGCTTTCACGTTAAGGTTACGAATTTACTAAAAAGGCATTGTTTCTGTGCATATTTCGTGGAATTTATTGCATTCGGGTTTTTATGGAGTAGTGTGACGGCAGGTCAAGCTTTCCTTGACCGCGCGTTGAACGCAAGACCTTGGTCAGAAAAACGTTCGGCAAAAGTTTCCCCTCGGAGTGCTCAGGTCCGCCGCATCTCCTGGGTCCGTGGGGCAGGTCGGCTGGGAACCGGCCGAAGAGTGGCCTCCTCGAATGCCGTGTTCCCGCCGACCACTAATCTTCCAAATTGACAGTGCTGCCCGTGCAACAAAGCTTAGACGGCGCTGACGCACGTTGTTTTCAAAGATCGTTTTTTCAACAAAAAACCCGCCGATGCGGCGGGTCATTGTTCATCCGGCTAAAAACCGGACTTACTTGATCTTGGCTTCCTTGAACTCGACGTGCTTCTTGGCAACCGGGTCGTACTTCTTCTTGACCATTTTTTCGGTCATCGTACGGGAATTCTTCTTCGTGACATAGAAGAAGCCGGTGTCCGCCGTCGATACAAGCTTGATTTTGATTGTTGTCGCCTTGGCCATGGCCTTGGATCCTGTTCTCGTGTGTCGGGCATAGGGTTCTTGTGGCCAGATTGGCTGGCGGTGAATCTGCCCCAATGTCTGAAATCAGCGCGCAAACTACCCATCGCGGCGTGAAAGTCAAGCGCTGCCTTTGGTCCAGCCGGCTTTTGGTGACGAAATCCGCCTATTTTTGCCGGCTGGCAATAACCCTGACCTCAACAATCGCATCTTCGTGCACGAAACCGGCAACTTCAATCGCCGTCCAGGCCGGATAGGGTTCGCGGACAAACTCGGAACGAATGTCCTTGAAGAGCTGCAAATGCTCCCGAAGACCCACGTGATAGGTGGTCATCTCGACAACAGAGCCGAAGTCCAGGCCGGCCTCGGCAAGCACGCGCTCCACCTTCGCGAATGCGTTTCTCATCTGTGCTTCCGGATCGGATGACATATGGCCGGTGGGATCCGCGCCGGTAAAACCTGTCAGAAAGACAAAATCACCGCATGCAAGGCCGGGAGACATCTTCCAGTCGTCATTATAGGTCTGCATGTCGGAGGGGATAATGGCAGTCCTGTCCATGGGCACCTGCTTCAGATCCGGTCGCGCACGAACGCGCCCTTGCGGAAGAAGTAGTAGGGAACCTCGGTGCCGGGCGACAGGTCCGGATCCTTTTCAAGTCTGTCTTCGAGGTCGGTCAGGATTTTCTGGGTGATCAGCGGCAGCTCTTTTTCTCGCGCTTCCTCTAGCGTCAGCCAGGCACAGTCTTCCAGTTCGCCCGAGGGACCGGCGCCCTCCGGCAGACTGTCCGCAATCGCATCCGACCAGACCGCGAGAAAGCGGGTGTCGAAGCGCCGCGGTCTCTGGGGCGGGGTGATTGCTCTGGCGACCATGCGAAGGCCGCTCAGATCGGGCTGAATGCCTCTATCGCCGAATGCCTCGAAACCTTTGCCGAGACGCAAGCCCGTGTCACCTGACTTGCGGCCGACGAAAATACCTGCCTCCTCGTAGGTTTCCCGGATGGCGGCGAGCGCAAACGCTCGCACCCGTGCCGCCGACTTGCCGTTTTTCAGGCCCTGGGAAAGTTTGGTCTCGACTGTCGGGTGATAGGGCAGAACATTTGCAATGCGGCTGTCGCCCGGGTCGACGCGACCACCCGGAAACACGAACTTGCCCGGCATGAATGTATGCCGTTTGTGACGCCGTCCCATCAGCAGACGGACTGCGCCGCCTGCGTTGCGGTCAAGGATCAGAAGCGTTGCCGCGTCCTTGGGCCGGATATAGGGAAAGTCGCCGGCCTTCTCGTCCTTCGCCAGCTGCTTTTCAAACGAACCCGTCATGAGATCCTTTCAGAAGGTGCGGGCGCGACCGGAAACTCGTCTTCGGATTCCGGGTCGAAACCATGCATGTAGAGCGCCCATTGAAGTCCGACCAATGCCCCCTTGATCGGGCGCATCAATGCAAAACAAAGCAGAAGCGTCAAAGGCAACCAGATCGACATATGGATCCAGATCGCCGGCCGCCACATCACCTCGACAATCAGCAGCGCCGGAATGATGATATGCCCCACGATCGTGATGGTGAAATAGGGCGGTGCATCATCGGCCCGGTGGTGATGGAACTCCTCACCGCATTCGGAGCAGTGGTGGCGTATCGTCAGAAAGCCATCGAAAAGCTTGCCGTGACCGCAATTCATGCACCTGTTTCCGGCTCCGCGCAGCATCGCCGGAACAACAGCACGGCGTGGTTTATCCGCGTGAGCTTCCGGGATCTCGACGTCATCCCTCAAATCGTATCGAACCGTCACCTGGGCCTCCTTCGGCTCGTTTTCTTCGGTGAGGTCTTTGCGCGACCACCCTTGGGTGGCCCACGCCGCGATTTTGGAGCCGCTTTCCGGAGTTTCTTGCCGGCGATACGCCCGTGACTGAGCAACTCGAACGTAAGCGCCCCGGCGAAAGGAGCGGCTTCCACAAGTCTGACCTCGACTTGATCCCCAAGTTGGTAAGTCTCGCCCGATTTGTCACCTATCAGGGCATGCGACCCTTCGTCGTAGCGGTAGTATTCCAGACCGATCGTTGAGGCAGGAACGAAACCGTCGGCGCCTGTGTCCTGAAGCCGGATGAACAGACCGGATTTCACCACGCCGGCAATACGTCCCTGAAACGTTGCCCCGATCTGGTCGCTCATCCAAAGGGCGATCAGCCGGTCGATCGTATCGCGCTCCGCCAGCATGGCCCGGCGCTCGGCACCCGAGATTTCCGCCCCAATCGCCTCGAGCTTGCTCTCGATGCCGTCCGGCAGGCCGTCCTTGCCGAAACCGAGTGCCGAGATGAGGCCTCTGTGCACGATCAGATCCGCATAGCGGCGGATCGGCGACGTGAAATGCGCGTAGCGCCGCAGGTTCAGACCGAAATGGCCGATGTTCTGGGGTGTGTACTCCGCCTGGGCCTGGCTGCGCAGGACCACTTCATTGACGAGATGGGCCTGCGGCGTGTCCTTCACCTTGGCCAGAATGCCGTTGAAGACCGAGGGGCGCAGTCCGCCGGACGAGGGCAGCTTCATGTTCAGGGTCGAGAGAAACTCCTTCAGGCTCTCCAGCTTTTCCGGCGTGGACGCGTCATGGACGCGGTAGAGCAGGGGGCTCTTCTTCTTTTCCAGCGTTTCCGCTGCGGCCACATTAGCCTGGATCATGAACTCCTCGATCAGCTTGTGCGCGTCGAGGCGTTCGGGAACGTAAACATGGTCAACGGTGCCGTCATCCTTCAGCTTGATCTTGCGCTCAGGCAGATCAAGTTCCAGCGGCTCACGCGCCTCACGGCCCTTCTTGAGGCTCTCATAGGCAGCCCAAAGAGGCTTGAGCACACCGTCCACAAGTGTTTCGGTCTTTTCGTCCACGACCCCGTCAATGGCCTTCTGGGCCTGCTGATAGGACAGTTTGGCCGCCGAGCGCATCAGGACCCTGTGGAATGTGTGACCTGTCTTGCGTCCTGCCTTGTCGAATATCATGCGCACGCCCAGGGCCGGCTTGTCTTCCTTTTCGCGCAAGGAACACAGTTGGTTGGAAATGCGTTCGGGCAGCATCGGGATGACGCGGTCCGGGAAATAGACCGAGTTTCCCCTGATATTGGCTTCCCTGTCCATCGCGGAGCCGGGCGTCACGTAGTGTGCAACATCCGCGATTGCGACATAAACCACGTGGCCGCCACTGTTTTCCGGATCTCCATCCGGTTCGGCAAAGACCGCGTCGTCGTGATCCTTTGCATCGGGCGGATCGATCGTGATGAGCGGTATCTGTCGCCAGTCCTCCCGTTTGCCGAGGGTGCCGACCGGTTTTGACGTCTCGGCCTGAGCTTCGACGGCGGCCGGAAAGACGTGCGGAATGCCGTGCGACTGCAGCGCGATCTCCGAAATCGCCTTTTCGGAATTCATCGAACCGAACCGTTCGACAATGGAGGCGCGCGGTTGGCCATAGCGGCCCGAGCGCGTCACCTGAACGCTGACAAGGTCGCCGTCGTCCGCTTCCTTCAGATCCGCAGGGTCGACATCCAGTTCCCGCTGCTTTCGGTCGATCGGTTCAAGATAGGGAAGGCGTTCACCGTCGCGCTTGCGGAAGATCCCGAGGATGGCGCCCTGTTTCTTTTCCAGCACCTTGATGACGCGGGCGACATGTTTGGCTTCCGGCCCGGCCTCTGCCTCGGTCAGGCGAATAAGGGCACGGTCGCCGACGCCCGGCTGGGTTGCCTTGGTTTTTCCGCTCAGAACCAGAATATTCGGCGGATCGCCCGCTTCCTCATCCCAGTCGACAGGCGCGCCCAGAAGGTCCCCGTCGCTGTCGCGTCCGAACAGCCTCGCCACAAAGACCGGCGGCAGATCGCCCGGGCGGATCATGCGTTTGTTGCGTTTTTCGATCAGGCCCTCTTCGGAGAGGTCCTTGAGCATCTTTTTCAAATGGATGCGCGCACCGCCGATAATCCCGAAATGGCGCGCGATCTCCCGTTTGCCGGCCCGGCCCGGATTATCCGCAACGAAGGCGAGAATGTCCTCGCGTGAGGGCATCTCGCCTGGAACCTTCGCGTGTTTTCGTTTTGTGTGCTTGCGCGTGTTGATCCGTTTCGCGTTCAAGACGCGTCATCCCAGGGAACGTCTTCGGACGACGCATCGACTTCCGCCTTTTTGGCGGTTTTGGCGGTCGTCTTCTTGGCTGCAGTTTTGGCTTTGCCGTTTGCGGACGAAGCCTTCTTGCTGGTCGACTTCTTGGCCGCGGCCTTCTTCTTGCCGCCGCCCTTCGCCGCCTTTGCCGCAATAAGCTCCAACGCCTGTTCCAGCGTTACCGCCTTGGGGTCGCTGTCCCTGGGCAGGGTCGCATTGATCTTGCCGTGTTTGACATAGGGGCCGTAGCGGCCGTCATAGACGTTGACGGGTCCGCCTTCATCCGGGTGTTCGCCCAGTTCCTTCAGCGGCGTTGCGGCCGCGCCCCTGCGTCCGCCGCCCTTGGCCCGCTTTTCGGCAAGAGCATCGACCGCACGGTTGATCCCGACGGAAAAGACCTCGTCCGGAGCAGAGAGATTGGCATAGGTACCCTCATGCAGGACGAACGGGCCGTAGCGGCCGATCCCGGCCGTGATCATCTTGCCGTCTTCCGGATGAAGGCCGACCTCGCGCGGCAGGGAGAGCAACTGCAGCGCCTTGTCGAGGTCCATGTCCGGGGCGGACCAGCCCTTGGGCAGGGAAGCGCGCTTCGGTTTGGCTTCCTCGCCAAGCTGGACATAAGGACCGAAGCGGCCGTTGCGCAGCGACACGTCCTGGCCGGTTTCTGGATCCGTGCCAAGCACCTTCGGACCCTCGTCCGCATCGCCGTCTTCGCCGTTCGGTTTGCCGAGCTGGCGGGTGAAACCGCATTCCGGATAATTCGAGCAGCCGATGAAAGCACCCCAGCGGCTGACCTTCAGCGAAAGCTGTCCCGTGTCGCAGCTCGGGCACTTGCGCGGATCGCTCCCGTCTTCCTTCGGCGGGAAGATATGCGGTCCGAGCAATTCATTGAGGGAATCTATGACTTCGGCGACACGCAGATCCTTGATATCGTCGACCGAGCCGGAGAAGCTGGTCCAGAAGTCGCGCAGCACATCGAGCCACGACAGTTCGCCGGCCGAAATCTTGTCGAGCTGTTCTTCCAGGCTCGCGGTGAAATCGAATTCGATATAGCGCCGGAAGAAGCTTTCCAGAAACGCGGTGACGATGCGTCCCTTGTCCTGGGGAACCAGCTGCTTCTTTTCCAGTTCAACATAGTCCCGGTCGCGCAGGGTCTGCAGCGTCGAGGCATAGGTCGACGGGCGACCGATCCCCAGCTCTTCCATTTTCTTGACAAGGCTGGCTTCGGTGTAACGCGGCGGCGGCGTGGTAAAGTGCTGGGTCGCTTCGATGGGGTCGGACGTTCCGTCAACCGAAGTCGCCACAAGCGTTGCGCCATTGTCGACGGCGGGCAGACGTCGGGAATTCTCGTCTTCCTCGTCGTCGCGTCCTTCCTGGTAAAGTGCCAGGAAGCCGTCGAACCGGACGACGGAGCCGGTCGCTCTGAGGTTGGCGTTCTTGCCGGAGCCGCTTGCAACGATTTCGATCGTCGTGCGCTCCAGGACGGCGGACTCCATCTGGGAGGCCATGGTGCGCTTCCAGATCAGCTCATAGAGCCGTGCCTGATCGGGATCGAGGAACCTGGCGACGTCCTTCGGCCGTCTGGCGAGGTCTGTCGGGCGGATCGCCTCGTGCGCTTCCTGGGCGTTCTTTGCCTTGGAAGAATACGCACGCGGTTTTTCAGGCACATACTTGTCCCCGAAGTCCTGTCCGATCACGCTGCGCGCGGCGGCGATGGCCTCACCGGCAATCTGGACCCCGTCGGTTCTCATGTAGGTGATGAGACCGGAGGTCTCTCCGCCGATTGAGATGCCTTCATAGAGTTTCTGCGCCACCTGCATCGTTCGGGAGGCTGCAAAGCCGAGTTTGCGCGAGGCTTCCTGCTGCAGGGTCGATGTGGTGAACGGGGCGGCGGGATTGCGTTTCGCCGGTTTCGACGCGACGCTGTCGACCGAGAAACTCGCGGTCTCGAGCATCGATTTGATCGTTGTTGCTTCGGCCTCGTTCTTGATGTCGTGGCGGCCGATCTTGCGGCCTTCGAAACCGGTCAGTCCCGCCTGAAACATGTCCCCGGCGGGCGTCTTCATGTTGGCAAAGATCGACCAGTATTCCTGGGGCTTGAAGATCTCGATCTCCATTTCCCGGTCGCAGATCAGGCGGAGCGCCACCGACTGCACCCGGCCCGCAGAGCGGGCTCCCGGCAGTTTGCGCCAAAGGACGGGAGAAAGCGTGAAGCCGACAAGATAGTCGAGGGCGCGACGGGCAAGATAGGCATCGACGAGAGGACCATCCAGCTGGCGCGGATTGTCCATCGCTTCCAGGATCGCCTTTTTGGTGATCGCGTTGAACACCACACGCTCAACCTGTTTGTCCTTCAGGACGCGTTTCTTCTGCAGCACTTCAAGAACGTGCCAGGAAATTGCCTCTCCCTCGCGGTCGGGGTCGGTCGCGAGAATGAGACGATCGGCGTCCTTGACCGCATTGGCAATTTCCGACAGCCGTTTCTGGGATTTGCTGTCCACCTGCCAGCTCATCGCGAAATTTTCGTCTGGCAGAACCGAACCGTCTTTCGGAGGCAGATCGCGCACGTGGCCATAAGACGCGAGGACCGTATAATCGGTGCCGAGATATTTGTTGATCGTCTTGGCTTTCGCCGGCGATTCCACAATAACGACGTTCATTCTTACCCAAATAATTTTGCCGGAAACGGAGCCCCCGCCCGGTGGAGAAGGAGAATTGAGGTGCGCAGACGATCACGGATCATGCGCCGCCTGTCAAATGGACCTTTGCGCGTCCGGGGTCAAGTGACCTCGCATTTGAGGGAGTTTTCCACGGTTGAGTTGCCCACAGGGCACACACGCCGTCGGTGCCTCCGAAGCGCGGCTTCCCGGCGTCCGGTCACCCCATCATCAGAGAAATCTTCTGTCCTGCATGCCTCTCAAGGCGCCCGGCAAGTTCAAGTTCCAGCAATACGACGTTCACTGTGCGGGCATCGGCATTCACGAACCGGATCAATTCGTCGAGTTGCATCGGCGCGGGACCGAGGGCTTCGATGATACGCTCTCTGGTGCCATCTGCGGGGCCCTCGACAATGGCTTCGGCCCGGTGATCCTTCTCCGACATGCCGTGAAAAAGCGGCAGCTCGATCCCCGTGCGTCCCGCCAGTCCTTCCAGAACGTCCCGCGCGGATCTCGCGAGCGTCGCACCCTGGCGGATCAAGCCGTTCGCCCCTTCTGAGCGCGGGTCAAGGGGGGAGCCCGGCACTGCATAAATGTCGCGGTTCTGTTCCAGGGCGAAACGCGCGGTGTGAAGTGACCCGGAGGCCTTCGCGGCCTCGATCACGACAACGCCGAGCGAAACGCCCGAAATCAGCCTGTTTCGCCTTGGAAAGTCCCGTCCACGCGGCTTCCATCCGAAGGGCATTTCGCTAATGGCCGCACCGCCAGCGTCCAGAATAGCCGCAAGGAGTGGGCCGTGTTCAGGTGGATAAAGAACGTTCAGTCCGCCCGCGAAAACGCCAACAGTTCCGGTTGGAACCGCTGCTTCGTGCGCTGCTGCGTCAATGCCGCGCGCAAGACCCGAAGCAATCGCAAATCCGTGCGCGCCGAGGTCGCGGGCGAAGGCGGCTGCGAGCTTGCGGCCGGAAAGCGATGCGTTCCGGGCACCGATAATGGCTGCCATTTGCGGATTTGCGGTCACGGGACCTCCCTTGATCGAGAGCAAGGGCGGTGGACTGTCGATGTGTTGCAGATGGGGCGGGTAGTCGGGTTCGCCCCGGGCCACCAGCCGGGCGCCGAAGCGCCGGTGCGCCTCCAGTTCGTCGATCGCATCCTGTTCCGAGCAGGGCCGATAGCTCCGTTTGCCGCCGCGTCTTGAAAGCGCCGGCAGAATTTCAAGAGCTTGCTCCGCCGACCCGGCATGATCCAGAAGATCACGAAACGTGGACGGACCTATGTTTTCAGATCGTATTAAACGCAGCCACGCAAGACGCTGCTCCTCGGTGAGGCAGCGTGTTTTATTCTCGTGGCTTGCGTTCATGTGCCTCCGCTGTCTGCGTCCGCTGCGCTGGCTGGCGCCGGTTTCGATTTCGAACCGATCCGGCTTTCTTCACCGCGCAGCAGCCTGCCGATATTCTCGTGGTGCTTGATCCACAAGAGCACGGTCATGAAAAGTGTCATCTCTGCAAGTTGAAAGCGGCTCAGCACGAGATAGAGAAGGACGGGTGTTACCAGGCTCGCCGTCAGCGCCGACAGGGAAGAGTAACGGAACACCACAGCCATGCCGATCCACAATCCGACGAAGATCAAGGCCGCAGGCCAGTACAGACCCAGCAGGACGCCGATATAGGTCGCGACACCTTTGCCGCCCCTGAACTTGAGCCAGACCGGAAACAGGTGCCCCAGGAAAGCGCCAAGACCGGCAACGAGCGCCATGTCCTGACCGTAAAGCGCGTTGACCACCAGGACGGCGACTGTCCCTTTCAGACCGTCTCCGAGCAAGGTCGCGGCTGCAAGGGATTTCTTGCCGGTTCGAAGGACATTCGTCGTGCCGATATTGCCGGATCCGATGTTGCGGATGTCTCCCAGCCCGGCCATGCGTGTCACGACAAGGCCGAACGGGATCGATCCCAGCAGGTAGCCGAAGGCGAGGGCGGCAAGATAATAAGGCCAGGCGAACTCCCAGCTGATCGGATCAGGCACGCGAATCCACTCCCTGTCGCGCTGTGTAAATTTCAGCGGCACTGTAACCGGCTGCCGGTGCGGATCAAGTCCCGATACGGCATCCACACCGCGGCAAGCTTCGTGCAGGCGCGCGAAACCTGCACCGCGCACGCAGGTGGCTGCAGGTTTATTCGCATCACCCCTTGAGCTTGTATTTCTCCGCCTTGACGACCAGTGATCCGAACGGGGCCTTTATGCTCGCTCTGAGCGGTACGAGATAGGGTTTGTCGCCGACCGGCGCCAGCCAGATTTCCATCGACTTGTTGTTGGCAAGCTCCTGGATTGTCTTGCGTTTCGGACGATGTCCGGAAATCGGCTCATACCGGGCGCGGCAGACAAGCACCTCGCCATTGAAGCGGCCGTCGGATGTTTTGGCCTGCCGCTTCGACTTGTAGCTCAGATGGACGTTGTAACGCTCCTTTCCATCGAACAGTTCCAGCGTGCGGTTGCAGCTCTCTGCGGAAAGACCTTTGGGTGCTGGAAAGACGGCGGCGGTCAGCGGATCCAGGACGTTTTTCAGATGATCGGAAGTGACCTTGATCCTCTGGTTCATCCGATCCTGCGGCGGGTTCACGGCAACTTTCTGGACAGCACCCTTGCGCATCTGCATCGAGATCGTGCCGTTTTCATCGTCGCTTTTGACTTTCAGGGCGAATTTCTTCGGCTGCAGCGTGCCGCTGGCAACGTTGCCGCGGACGTTCACGGACCCCTTTCCATCCGACACGAGCTTGCCGAAGGCCGCGGTTCCACCGTTGGCGTCGATGGAATAGGAGCCGTTGCCGAAATCGACGGACATCACGCCGGAACCGATCGGCAGTCCGACCGCGAACAGCTTGTATTTCATGTAGAGATCGGCCGCCTGAACGGGGCTCCCCGCAACCGCGATCACAAAGAGTGTCGATAATAACGCACGCATGTATCAATCCATTTGTTCCCTGAATTTGCGCGGCCCGGTTGGACCGGCGCAAACTTGCAGCCTGGATTGAACACCATGTGACCTGAATGCAGTCTGAATGCGGCGCTTGCAGGTGAGCCTGCCGCGTCTCAGGAGTGCGCGAACACTGTCTTGCCCGCAACAACCGTCCGCAAGACCCGCCCGGAGAACCGGGCATCTTCGAATGGGGAATTTTTCGAATGCGATCGGATGGCGCTCTTTTCAAGCACCCACGGCCGGTCCGGATCGAACACGGCGATATCCGCCGGGGCACCCTTGGCAAGGCGCCCGGTCTCCAGTCCGAGCCTGTCGGCCGGCTTGTTTGTCATCGCGCCCAGCAAGGTGACCAGGTCGACCTGCCCGGAATGAAACAGCCGAAGGGCCGCGGCCAGCATGGTCTCAAGTCCGATGGCGCCGTCTTCCGCTTCCGCCCAGGGATGGCGTTTCGTTTCAACGTCCTGCGGATCGTGGTTGGAGCAGATGATATCGATGGTTCCGTCGGCGATTGCGGCGATCATTGCTTCGCGGTCGTCTTCATCGCGCAGGGGAGGCGACATCTTGAAGAAGGTCCGGTACGCACCGATATCGTTTTCGTTGTGCGTCAGGTGATTGATCGAAATCCCCGCCGTGATGTCCAGGCCGCGCTTCTTGCCGGTGCGCACGACATCGGCACTGTCGGACGTGGAGATCAGGTTCGCGTGATACTTGCCCTTCGACATGCCGACCAGACGAAGATCCCGTTCCAGCATGATGATCTCGGCTTCGCGAGGAACGCCGGAAAGGCCCTTCCAGCTGGCATTCAGACCAGCATTCATGACGCCGCCGGCAAGATCCGGGTCCTCCGTGTGGTGGATGACAAGCGCGTCGAAGTCGCGCGCATAGGTCATCATGCGGCGCATCACCTGCGCATTCTCGACTGACTTGTGCCCGTTCGTGAAAGCGACCGCACCGGCTTCCTGCAAAAGGCCGATCTCCGCCATCTCGGTGCCGTTCAGTCCCTTTGTCAGCGCCGCGAGCGGATGCACGTTGACAATCGCCGTGTCCCGCGCGCGCCGGAGAATGAAGTCGACAAGCGCCGGGTCATCGATGACCGGGTCCGTATCCGGCATCGTGCAGATCGTCGTGACGCCGCCAGCGGCCGCTGCCTGCGACGCGCTTGCAAGGGTCTCACGGTGCTCCGCGCCGGGTTCTCCGACGGACACGCACATGTCGATCAGGCCGGGGCAGGCAATCGCCCCCTTGCAGTCGACTATTTCCGCGCCGTAGGGCGCACCCTGGTTGGCCGCTTCCGGGCCTGCCGCCAGAATGGTGCCGTCGGCAATGATGATGGAACCGGGGGCGTCCAGCTCGCGCGCCGGATCGATCACCCTGGCATTGGAAAGAACCAGCGGTCTTGGAGTATCGAGTGCCACGGATCTTTCCTCTACTGGTTCGGCAGATTGGCTGCGAGGGCCTCGAGGATCGCCATTCTGACGGCGACACCCATTTCAACCTGTTCCCTGATCAGGCTTTGCGGACCATCTGCAATGGAAGCGTCGATTTCGACGCCCCGGTTCATCGGACCGGGATGCATCACCAGGACATCGTTGCGCGCAACGGAGAGTTTCTCCGCATCGAGGCCGTAATATCGGTAGTACTCGCGCACCGAGGGAACGAAGGCGCCGTTCATGCGCTCGCGCTGCAGCCGCAGCATCATTACGATGTCAGCATCCTTCAGTCCGGCGCGCATGTCGTTGAAGACCTCCACTCCCATCTTGGCGATCCCGGAGGGCAGCAGCGTCGACGGCGCGACGACACGGACCCGCGCGCCGAGGGCATTCAGCAGAATGATGTTCGAACGGGCGACGCGTGAATGGGCGATGTCACCGCAGATTGCCACCGTCAGCCGGGCAATCTTGCCCTTGTGACGACGGATTGTGAGCGCATCCAGAAGCGCCTGGGTCGGATGCTCGTGCGGTCCGTCACCGGCATTGACCACCGAACAGCCGACCTTGCGTGCCAGAAGATGGACCGCGCCGGCAGCATGATGCCGGACCACCAGGAGATCGGGATGCATCGCATTGAGCGTTGCTGCCGTGTCGATCAGCGTTTCCCCCTTTTTCACCGAGGAATGCGAGACAGCCATGTTCATGACGTCCGCACCAAGCCGCTTGCCGGCAAGCTCGAACGAACTCTGCGTGCGCGTGGAGTTTTCGAAAAAGAGGTTGATCTGGGTCCGGCCCTGAAGGACCTGCTTGCGCTTGTTGACTTGCCGTGAAACCTCGACGGCTTCTTCGGCACGGTCCAGAAGGCCCAGAATTTCGTGGGGGTGAAGCCCTTCAATGCCCAGCAAATGGCGATGGGGGTAGGGGCTGTCTCGATGGGTGTCTGTCGCGGTCATCGAGACCATCCCTATAGGGAGAATCGGCACGGTGCACAAGTACGAATTCAACTCATGCCCGATGTCCACATGAGGCAGGTGCCCGTTCGGGGCCAGGATCTCGCTCAGGCGGGGTATCAGTCCTCGGAAGCCATGACCCCGAGCCGGTCGAGAAACCCTTGCAGGATGTAGGCGGCGGCCATCTTGTCAACGACATCGGCCCGTTTCGCGCGGCTGGAATCCGCCTCCAGCAGCGTCCGCGTGACGGCGGCTGTCGAGAGGCGTTCGTCCCAGTAGGTGATCGGAAGTTCGGTTTTCTGGGAGAGGTTTCTGGCGAATGCGCGTGTCGCCTGCGCGCGCGGGCCTTCGCTGCCGTCCATGTTCAAGGGCAATCCGAGGACAATGCCGCCGACATTCTGTTTCCCGCAAACTTCGAGCAGTTGCTCGGCATCAATCGTGAATTTCTTTCTGCGGATTGTGTCCATCGGCGTCGCAATGCCGCGGCCGATATCCGACAGCGCAAGACCTATTGTCTTGGTGCCCAGATCGAGCCCGATCAAGCGGCCGTCACGCGGCAGGGCCGATACGAAATCTTCGATGGAAAGTGCAGGGTCGTTTGCCATGAAGGCGCTTTATCAGGGCCGGTCCCAAAAGGCCAGTTGGAACTGTCAGGGGGACCGCTGGCTGCAACAACCCTTTCTTGCACAAATGAAGTCAGCGTCTAAACTCAAAGCACAAAAACGCGTTTGCGCAGGAGATTTAGATGAAACTCACCTGGTACGGTCATTCCGCCTTCAAGCTCGAGTTCGCAGACACATCCATCATGTTCGATCCGTTCCTCACCGGCAATCCGTCGTTTCCGGAAAGTCAGTCGGTCGATCAGGTTAGCGATGGTGTCACCCATGTGGTGCTGACGCACGGCCATGACGATCATATCGGCGATGCCATCGGGATCCTGAAGCAGAATGGCGCGCAGCTGATTTCAAACTTCGAAATCTGCATGTGGGCCGGCAGGCAGGGGATTGAAAACATCAATCCCATGAACTCCGGCGGCATGGTCGATACCGGCACATTCAAGGTCGCGCTGACGCGGGCGGACCATTCCTCATCGAAGCAGACGGACGGTGAGGCCATTTATCTCGGTAATCCGCATGGTGTCATCATCGAGGTTCCGGGAAAGAAGGTGCTCTATCACATGGGCGATACCGACATTTTCTCCGATATGGCGCTGATCAACGAGATCTACCGGCCCAAGATCGGGATCGTTCCGGTCGGGGACCGCTTCACCATGGGTGGCAAGGTCGCGGCCATGGCCTGCACGCGCTTTTTCGACTTTGACACGATCGTGCCCTGTCACTTCGGAACCTTCCCGATCCTTGACCAGTCGGCTGATGCGTTCGAAACCGCCATGGCTCCGGAGGCGGCAAGGGTGAACACGCTGATGCCGGGTGCGAGCATCGAGCTATGAGCCGGTCGCGACATCGCGCATGCCGGCAGGGCTTCAAGATGCTGTGGGCCGGTTTCTCGATGTTGGTCTGCGCGGCGGCTCTGCCGGCTCAGGCAACGGACGGAACGGCAATACCAGCAGAAAAGCCCGAAGCTCCTGCTGCGGCCAGTGTCCAGTCATCCGCGTCCTCAAATGGATCTTATGACAAGGTTCGTGAAGTCTTTTCCGGCGACAAAACCATCGCAGGCGAAAAGATCACGTTTCCGCAAAAAGACGCTTCGGTCAGGGCAATTGTCGTGACACTGGAGCCAGGTGAAACAACGGCCTGGCATCAACATGGCGCGCCGCTCTTCGCCTATATCCTGCAAGGCGAAGTCAGCGTGTTCTACGAAGGCATCGGAGAGAAGGTCTTCGGTGAGGGGGAGGGGCTCATGGAAGCGATGGCCGTGACCCACCAGGGCAGGAACACTGCGGACGGTGAAACGCGCATTCTTGCGGTTTTCATGCTGGGAGACGGCAAGGAAGCGGTTCTTCCCGATGATGCACCGGTCAAGGGATTGCACTAGTCATCTGAATCTGTAGTTCGTCTCTTTTTGCTGTGGGCTTCGAACGAACTGCAAATTCAACGCACTAGTGCCCTTTTGCTGGCGTGTGGATGTGTCTGGTTCACATGGCACCAGGTCAACCGGAATGGGTAACCGGTTTTGGGAAATGCA
The DNA here is from genome assembly GCF_030733265.1 of Roseibium sp. MMSF_3412. Taxonomy (GTDB): domain Bacteria; phylum Pseudomonadota; class Alphaproteobacteria; order Rhizobiales; family Stappiaceae; genus Roseibium. The sequence goes on from NZ_JASHJI010000007.1 coordinate 125,454, forward strand.
AGTTGAGACCGGGTCTCTGAGTGATTTCACCTAGGGGCGGTGTCGACCAAATGCTCTCTTGGACAAACATGACAAAAACCTAACGTAACACAGCCCTTTATGAACAAAATTTCACAAGTAATTCCAGGCTTGCATCTTATCTCTCATGAGGAACGCGCCGGGCAGAAGGATGTGGTCCAACTCGGGCGCAGGCACCTCGGAGGATACGCGCGTGCATTTGGTCAAATCGGACAGTCTTGTCGAACGCGGTCTTGATGCCGCAAACTACAACATATTCGAACAGAACAGGATCTGGGCGCGCCATGCGTCAGAAAAACCTGATGTCGCTGCCAGCCTGATGCGCACCATCAGGGCGATCCATAGGAGAATGAAGGAAGAAAGGGACCTCTCGGCCCTCTCGATCGGCGCAGGTAACGAACCGCAATTCCGAATTCTTCAGTCCGCCTTTGAAAGAGGCCTGTGGCTTTACGACATTGATGGCGCAGCGCTGGCAACGCTTCAGGAGCGTCAGACACGTCAGCGCCTGGAAAATGTGCGTCTCGTGCAAGGCGACTACACGATCGATTTTCGCGATGGCGCCGCAGCCGGGCGTACCCGCGACGCATTGCTGGACGGGAGCCGTCAGGATCTTATAACACTTCATCACAGCCTTTATTATTCCAATGCCGCCACCTGGCCCAGGCTTGTGAAAGCGCTCTACGACGAGGCCCTTGCCCCGAACGGCGCAATCCACGCTGTGATGATGTCAGCCCGGGAAACACGGCCGCACACAACCACCTGGCTCTACAATCGTTTTGCCAACAGGTTTTTCGGCGCATCGACGGATCAGGACCTGCTCGGACTCAGGCAGCAATTGCGCGAGGTTCATGCGCTGAGGGATTGCGAGATCTCTTCAGAGACGCGCCAGGTCCAGTTCTGGGTGGACGACTTCGACCTGTTCATGGCGGTGGTCTGGATGATCCTGCTTTACCCACACGCGCACGATTACACGCTGGAACAGCGGATCGAGATCACCGAATTCGTCATTGAGAACTACTGGATCCCGAAAAGACCGTTGGTGCAATCTCAGGACTATGTCACGCTGCACAAACTTGGGCCGGCGCAATCCATGGCCATCTTCGGCGGCAGATAGCTTCTTGACATCCGGTGGAACCTGTCTGCTCCGGAACGGTTTTCATGCAGACAGGAAACGGGCGACAGACCCCGTGTCCTAAAGCTTGTTCAACAGGGCAGGGGTCGGCCATGCGTCCGCCGGCATGCCGAGCTTTTGCTGCATGTCCTGAACGGCTCCGCGGGTTCCGGCACCCAGAATCCCGTCGATCTTGCCGACGTCGTAGCCTCTGGCTTGCAGCTTGGTCTGAAGTTGCTTCATCTGGGCATCGTTCAGCCCCTGGTCAGGATTGCCGGCATTGTAGCGCGGTGCGCCGGCAAGGCGGGTCGCAAAATAGGCAGCGGACGTTGTGTAGATAAGCGACTGGTTCCATTCCAGATAGATGTCGAAGTTCGGATAGGCCAGAAAGGCCGGCCCCTTGCGGCCTTGCGGAAGCAGCAGGGACGCGGGAAGGTTCGGCGAGATCTGGCCCCAGCGCGGTTGAACGCCGAGCGCGGCCCATTGCGCGCCTGTCTTTGTCTTGCCGAGGCCCGTTTCGTACCAGTTGAGGTTCTGGGGAACAGTGACTTCCTGCAGCCACGGTTCGCCCTGACGCCAGCCCAGGTGATTGATGAACGCTCCGGCGGTCAGGATCGCGTCCGACGCACTCTGCTTCAGTTTCACGTGGCCATCGCCATCGCCGTCACGGCCGAATTTGATGATGTCTTCGGGCAGCATCTGAACCATGCCGATTTCACCGGCCCAGGCTCCCGTCGTGCGCTGCGGATCGAGGTCGCCGTGCTGCACCATCTCGATCGCGGCTATCAGTTGGGGGCGGAAAAGCTCCGGACGCCGGCAGTCATGGGCAAGAGTTGCGAGCGCGTTGACCGTGTTGAAGTCGCCCTGCACCGCGCCGAAATCCGTCTCCAGTGCCCAAAATGCGGTAATCACTGGCGCGGGGATGCCGTATTCGTTTTCCGTACGCTGGAAAATGGCGGCATGCTTTTTCATGTTCGCCGCGCCGTTCTTCATGCGATAGCTGGAAATGACCCGCTTGGAAAAATCCAGAAAGGTCATCTTGAATACGCCCTGCGCGCGGTCGCGCGACAGAACCTTCCTGTCGATCTGGGCACGGGCCAGGGTCCGGTCTGCCGCGTCGGGCGAAAGCCCTTTTGCGACCGCTTCCTGTTTGACCCCTGCCAGGAACTGCCTGAAGTCGCCGCCGCATTGCTGTGCCGACGCGGTGGTTGTGAAGAGGCAAAGGCCTGCGGCGATGCCGGTCGCAATGGTGAGCACGAAATTCTTGCGGCGGGTCATGAATGGTCCTGTTGTTGCGGTGTTGCAGCCAAATGCGCGTCGACTGGAAGTCGGCGATAGTTGACTGCGCTTCGCCTGCAAGGTCAACCGGAACGGCGGGCAAAGACGCGCTCATCCACGAAGAGCACATGTCAGGTGACGTTTATTGGCAGTTGCCGAAATCCGACCCCACCATGATGCCGCCTTCCGGGCTGCGCCTGAGCGGTGCGTTGACGCGTGCTGACGAACGGCAATTTGACGACGGAGCCTGAAGGTTTGGTGCCGGAGCATAAGCCGGGTCGCCGTAGTAGGGGGCGGCATTCACGCCGGATGTCTGCTGAAGGCACATCTGGTAGGCCGTGTCGTAAAGCGCCTGCCAGCCACCGGGCATGGAGCCCATGTTGTTCAGGACACCGAGGGCCGCGCCTGCGCGCGCCCCGCGTGCCGCACCCGAGCGTCCGGCCCAGGCACCACCGACAACCGACCCTGCCATTCCGCCGGAGACTGCGTCGCCAACAACGTCACCGTTGCCGACATAGGAATTGGCGTAGTCCGTGGCGTAAACCACGCAATCGGTTCCGTCTGCCAAAGCAGAAACAGGCACGCCGATCACCAAGCCAAGACAAAACGTGCAAAAAGTCATCCTGCGGCGATGAAGCATCTCGGGTCCTCCGTTGGCAGAACAGGCGATGCAAAGGCACGTGGTGTGGCCTGTGCGGAAGTGCAACTCCCTGTTGCCGGACGTCACGGAAACCAGCCTATGTCAGCGGTCTTAACAAGTCTCTACTCTGGATGCCTCGGCCAGGGTCTCATTGCACCGTGCGGTTAACAAATCGCTGACCGACAAACCCCGTTTTCCCTTCATATTCCACGCCGCACCACCATTTGCCGCATTCATTGAAACTGACAGCGGTGTTGCCCGGAATCACGGCGATGATCTCGCTGTTTTTCTTTTCCGAAATGCGCATGTTGACCGAGGCCGTGGTCCTGCCTGAATTCGGATATGCGCCAGGCCCTTGCTCTGGTGATGCCTCAACCGGTGCAGGCCCGGCCGCTGCCTTAATCAGGACCGCATCCGGGCTGTTGTTCGTCGCTACCGCTTCATTTTCCCGGGGTTGAGGCCTTGGGGACTGCGGGTCGGCGGTTCTCCGGCGGGCATAGGCCGGCGTGCTCAATCCCGGTGTCGGATTGGCGATGGGAACAGCTGTGTTCGGCACTGCCTCCGTGGCTGCGGGCTGATCGGACGGTGCCTGCGGATAGACCGGAGCGACAGCACGATCGCCACTACCCGGCGACATGTGCGCAATGCCTGTGTTTCCCGATGCAAAGGCAAGCCTCAACCGGTCCTTTGCTTCGGCAATCTGTTGCGGTGTTGCCGTATTGAACGGGTTCGCTATCCCGGCGCTTTCATGATCGCTGATGGCCGGTGCCGTGTCGGCGACCGTTGTCCCGGCGGCGGGAGCCAAGGGTGGTTCCGTTACGATGAGTTCGGTTGAAACGGGGCGTGTTGCCGGCGCATCCGCGATCATCATGTCCGGAAGGCCGAGCGCCAGCGCGGCACCGCCTGCCAACCCGACCAGCAGTGTTCCGGCGGCCAGGGTTCTGAAACGGGGCGTGCTGAACCGTCGGCCACCAGGAGCTTTAGATCGTGGGGTCTTCTGCGCAGACCGATTGACGACATCAGCAATCTTTTCGGCATGATCCGCCTTGCGCAGAATGCCCGGCATCTCCAACGGGCCGTCGTTTGAGCCGGCAGCCAGGCTCGGTTTTTGCGGACCTGTGTCGTCAATGTCCTCGGCAGCAGCGTGTAACTGCAGTATCTTCGAAGCCAGTTCGCCCGGGTCGATTTTCCTGAGCGACCTTCGGAACTCCGCGCTCGAATGCGTACTTCCGATCACTTTGAAATCGCGTCTCGCCTGAATTGGTTTTCCTGAATATTCAGGCCGGTCTTTCGGCATGGCGCATGATTTGGCTGGCGCGGTTACTGGATACATCTGGCCCTCCTGGTGATGCGGTTCGGGCACGCGCAATGCGGTCACCTTGTTTGGGTAAGACGGCATTAACCTTTGTTAATGCGTCCGCACACGGGCCGGATTGCGGCGAGACTGGGGAATTTGCGGCCAATTTTGACGCGCTTGTGTTCTGGATAAGGGCCCGGGCCGGCGCGTTTGCAAATGCATAACCAGTCTTTGCCATGCTTGAATGCGCATCGGCATGCAGAGATTCTGTGCCGGAGGCGAACGACGCATCGATGAACGGGCAGGAAACGATGAAACGCTGGGTGATCTCAAAAGCTGTTGGAGCTGTGATGGGGCTGGGCGTGTTTCTGTCCGCAGCGCACGGGCAGGAACCGGAGCAACAGGAACTGAGGATTGGTTTCATGGCGACCCTGTCCGGTCCGGCCGCGGTCTTCGGCGAACACATGCGCGACGGCTTCATGCTCGCCGTCAATCAGTCGAACGGCGCATTGGGCGGTATGCCGACGAACGTTCTTGTCGTTGACGACAAACTCGACCCGGATCATGCGGTCAAGGAAATCACGAAGCTGATCAACGAGAATGGCATCGACTTGCTGGTTGGCGTGAACTTCTCGAAGATCATGCTTGCGGTCCACGATCCGGTGGTGCGGTCCAGGACCCTGTTCATCGGGACAAGTTCCGGACCTGCGCCCATCGCCGGGCGCAATTGCAGCCGGTATTTCTTTTCCACCGCGGCACAGGACGATCAGGTGCACGAGACCATGGGACGCTATGCCAGCCTCAAGGGCTATCAGCAGGTCGTGACCATCGCGCCGGACTATGAGGCGGCACGTGACGCCATCGCAGCGTTCCGGCGGCATTTCAAGGGACAGATCGCACGCGAGATTTTTCCGAAGCTGGGGCAGACGGAGTTTTCGGTTGAGTTCGATCAGATCGCGGAGATCGAACCCGACGCGATATTTGCATTCATGCCCGGCGGCATGGGGGTGGAACTCGTCAAGCAGTTCCAGACCTCCGGTTTGAAGGGCATAGTTCCGTTCCTGTCCTCCAAAACGGTCGATGCCGTCACTTTGCCTTACACGAAAGAGATGGGCGAGGGGCTGTTCTCTGCCGCACACTGGGCTCCCAACCTGGACAACCCGGCGAACAAGCGGTTCGTACGGGAGTTTCGCAGAGCCTACAACTATGCGCCGTCGACATACGCGGCACAGGGATATGATGCGGCGAAACTCATTCATTTCGCTCTGGAGCTCACCGGTGGTGCCAAGGACAGGGAAGCGATGCTGTCCGCCATCAATGCCGCACCGTTTGAAAGTGTGCGCGGGGATTTCCGGTTCAACTCCAACCAGTTTCCGATCCAGGATTTTTATCTGGTCGAGGGGGTGCGCCGCACCAGCAGGCTCTACGAAATGGAAGCCGTGGCGCGGGTTTTCGACGATGTCGGGGATGCGTTTTCCGGATCCTGCCGAATGTGACCAGGGGATGCGACCAATCAGATTCCCTATTTTGAAACGGTCGGTCCGAAAATATCAGACGCGCATCTTGCATTCAGGACCGGGCAGTCCATATTAGGCGCATGACCAACGCCGCCCTTCAGTCATCCGACAAAAAGAACCGCGCTCCGGGCCCCGGCAGGCCGCGGACCTTCGACGAGGCGGCTGCCCTGGAAGCCGCGCTGCTGGTCTTCTGGCAAAAGGGTTTTGAAGCAACGTCGCTGGACGATCTGACAAAGGCGATGGGTCTGAGCAGATCGAGTTTCTACGCTGCTTTCGAAAGCAAGCAGGCGCTGTTCCGCCGCGCACTGTCGCACTATTCCCGCAATGGGTTGCAGAACCTGAAAAACGTCGCGCAATCTGCAGAAGGAAATCCCGTGGATGCCATGATGCAGGCGCTTTCCAATCCCCAGGGCGGCGTGAAGGGCTGCATGCTCGTGAACTGTATTACCGAACTTGCGCCGCACGACGAAGGCGTGGCCGAGATCGGGCGCAGGCATCTGGAAAGGATCGAGGAAATCTTCGCGGAGGTGCTCGATCCTGACAATCCGGACGCCGTGCGCGGCAGGGCGCGTGCTCTTTCTTCGCTGGCGATCGGAACACTGGCTTTGCGGAAAGCCGGATATCCGGAAGACCGGATCGCTGACACCCTGAAACAGGCAAAGGTCATTCTTCCGGCCTGACAGAGACACCGATTGGGCCGGTCTTTGCAAAGACGAGATTCTCACAGATAAATATGGACTGATTGGTCCGTAATTGTGCATCGCATTCCGACGACATTGAAAAGGAACCGAAAATGTCAGATCACAAGCTGTTCACACCCGCCAGGGCCGGCTCGCTCGAACTCAGGAACCGCATTGTCATGGCGCCGCTGACGCGCAATCGCGCACGGGCGGAAGACGACGCGCCTTTCGAACTGCACGCAGAATACTACGGTCAGCGTGCAGGGGCAGGGCTGATCATCACGGAAGCCTCCCAGATCTCGCCGCAGGGCAAGGGATACGCCTGGACGCCCGGTATACATTCCCAAGCCCAGATCGAGGGATGGAAAAAGGTGACGGATGCCGTGCATGCCAAAGGCGGCAAGATCGTCATTCAGCTCTGGCATGTCGGGCGGATCTCCCACCCGGTTCTGCAGCCAGGCGGTGCGGATCCCGTCGCTCCGTCCGCGATCGCCGCGAACTCCAAGACATTCGACGGCACCCAGTTCGTGGATACGCCAATGCCGCGCGCCCTGGAAGCGCATGAAATCCCGGGCATCGTGGAAGACTATCGCCAGGCGGCTGAAAACGCGAAAGCGGCAGGCTTTGACGGTGTCGAGGTGCATGCAGCCAACGGCTACCTGATCGACCAGTTCCTGCGCGACGGATCGAACAGGCGCGACGACGCCTATGGCGGTCCGGTCGAAAACCGCTCGCGCTTTCTCAAGGAGGTCATGGACGCGGTGGTGTCCGTGTGGGATGGCGACAGGGTCGGGGTACGGCTCAGCCCGTTCTCCAGCGCCAATGACATTGCAGACAGCAATCCGCAGGAAACATTCTCCCATGTGATCAGGTTGCTCAACGGCTACGATCTGGCGTATCTGCACCTTGTCGAAGGTCAGACCGGCGGTCCGCGCGACTTACCAGAAGGCGGGGATCTTGCAGCACTCTATGCGCTTTTCGACGGCGCGCGGATGGGCAACAACGGCTACGACCGTGCGCTGGCAGTCGACGCGGTCGGTTCGGACACGCTTGATCTTGTCGCTTTCGGGCGCCCGTTCATCTCCAATCCGGATCTGGTCGACAGGCTGGAAAAGGAGGCTCCGCTCAACGCACTTGATCCCGACACGCTCTACGGCGGCAACGAGAAGGGGTACACGGACTATCCGGCCCTTGCCGAGAGCGCCGTGGCTGCGCAGTAAGACCCAGTTCCTCCTGGTTGCCTGGCATCCACTCATCCAGGGCAACCTGAAGGAAAGCCGGTGCAGGTGAACAGCCTGCACCGGCATTTTTGATTACCCGGACGCTAGCCGGTTTTGCCGGTTTCGGGTGCGCCCGCAATTGTCTGATCGATTTCCTCCAGAACCAGGCCGCGCGTTTCGGGTGCGAAGGTCCAGGCGTACCAGATACCGAAGGCACAGCAGGCAGCGAACATGCCGAAGGTCATCGCCTCGCCGAGACCTGCTGCAAGCACAGGAAACAGAAAAACCACAAGGAAATTGCAGAGCCAGTTGGAAATGGACGCAATCGCCATGCCTTTTCCCCTGAGGGCAAGCGGGAACAGCTCAGACATGTAGAGCCAGGGAAGCGGGCCCAGGCTGATGGCGAAAAAGAAGACGAACGAGAACAGGCCGAGAAGCGATAGCCAGGCCAGGTTGTTGTCGTTCAGCTGGAACAGCACCGCGACCAGTGCCATGCTCAGGAACGCGCCGACGAAGCCGAAGATGAACAGCGGGCGGCGTCCGAGGCGGTCGACAACGATCATCGCAAGAATGGTCACGGTCACGTTCAAAGCGCCGATACCCATCGTCGCGACGAGTTCATTGGCCAGACCCTCGAAGCCGGCGTTTTCAAGGATATGGGGCGCGTAGTTCATGATCACGTTGATCCCGCTGAACTGCTGCAGAAAGAACGCGAGAACGGAGAAGATAAGCAGTCCGCGCAGAGCCGGTTCCTTGAAGCGGCTCCAGCTTTCCTCGACCGGGTCCGACGGTCGGCCGCTTTCGATTTCCTCGACGATCTTGTCCAGTCTTTCGGGGGTCGCCTCCGGCTGAACGGTCTTCAAAACATCACGCGCCTGCTTGTCCCGGCCGGCCAGCACCAGCCAGCGCGGGCTTTCGGGTGCCTTGACGATACCGGCAAGGCAGATCATCGCGGGCACCAGGCTGAACCCCAGCATGTAGCGCCACGAGCCGGTGAAGGAGAATGCCCAATCGACGACAAAGGCCGCGAGGATGCCGATCGTGATCATCAACTGAAAGGCGGAAACGACCGCACCGCGGATACGGGCCGGGGCAATCTCGGCGAGATACATGGGTGCGACGAGTGACGAAGCGCCAATTGCTGCGCCGATCACGAGCCGTGCCACGGTGAGGGACCACACGCTGAATGCCATTGCGGCGGCAAGTGACCCGGCCGCAAACAGGATCGCGCAGAACGTCAGGACAGGACGCCTTCCGAACCGGTCGACCGTCACGAGTGCCAGGATGGCGCCGAAAATGGCCCCAAAGGGAACCGCGCCGGTCATGAAGCCTTCACTTTGCGCCGTGAAGACGAATTCTTTTTTCAAAAGCGGCAGAGCGCCGGATATGACCCCCTGATCGGTCCCGAACAGGAAGCCGAAAATTGCGGCCAACAGTGCAATCAAGAACAGCAAGGCATTTCTCCCCACAACGCCTTCGCGTTGCCGACCCGCGTTCGATGCGCGGGTTCTATAGTGTGGACTTCAACCTTCGCCCGACACAGTTCACCGATGCAAGTCAAAAGATAAGCTCCCGCGGAAGGTTTCACCGATTGCGATGCATTTGAAAGGAGTTAGAGCAGGCGAGGGTTTCGAAAGTCAACAGAACCGTACCGTACCGTACTGTTTTTGATTGATCCGGCCTTTCGATCCTGTCGAAAACCTGACAAACCCCGGTTCAAAGGCAATTTCAGGCACGTGCATGCGGCTTGCCGCAGTCACAACGTTGTTGGCCGCGACAAATGAAGCGCCGCTGTTCCAGGGAGAAAAACATGCCCCCGTATCGTTCCAGAACCTCCACGCATGGTCGGAACATGGCCGGTGCCCGCGGTCTTTGGCGTGCCACCGGCATGAAGGATGACGATTTCGGCAAACCGATCATCGCAATTTCCAATTCCTTCACCCAGTTCGTGCCCGGACACGTTCACCTAAAGGACCTTGGCCAGCTGGTTGCCCGCGAAATCGAGAAGGCAGGGGGCATCGCCAAGGAGTTCAACACGATCGCCGTTGATGACGGCATCGCCATGGGCCATGACGGGATGCTGTACTCGCTGCCGTCGCGCGAAGTCATTTCAGACGCAGTCGAGTACATGGTGAACGGCCACTGCGCGGACGCGCTCGTCTGTATCTCCAACTGCGACAAGATCACGCCGGGCATGCTGAACGCAGCGATGCGCCTGAATATTCCGGTCGTCTTCGTCTCGGGCGGACCGATGGAGGCGGGCAAGGTCGTTCTGGAAAACGGCGTTCAAAAATCCATTGACCTGGTCGATGCAATGGTCGCGGCTGCCGATGACGGCATGTCGGATGCAGATGTTCTTTCGATGGAACAAAATGCCTGCCCAACCTGCGGGTCCTGCTCGGGAATGTTCACGGCCAACTCCATGAACTGCCTGACCGAGGCGCTCGGCCTTGCCTTGCCGGGCAACGGCTCGACGCTGGCAACTCATGCGGATCGCGAGCGCCTCTTCGTCGAGGCCGGCCACCTTATCGTCGATCTGGCGAAGCGGTACTATGAACAGGACGACGAAAGCGTTCTTCCGCGCAACATCGCCAACTTCAGGGCATTCGAGAATGCTATGACCCTGGACATCTCCATGGGTGGATCGACCAACACGATCCTGCACCTCCTTGCCGCGTCCTACGAGGGCGAAATCGGCTTCACCATGGATGATATCGACCGTCTCTCCAGGCAGGTTCCCGTGCTTTGCAAGGTCGCCCCGGCAGTGGAGAATGTTCACATGGAAGATGTGCACCGGGCAGGTGGGATCATGGCGATCCTCGGCGAACTCGACCGGGCCGGCAAGCTTCATACGGATATTCCCACTGTGCATTCCACAACCATGAAGGAAGCGCTGTCGCGCTGGGATATCCGCCAGTCCAACTCCGAAGGCGTGCACAGCTTTTACAAGGCCGCGCCGGGCGGTGTGCGGACACAGACCGCGTTCAGCCAGGACCGGCGCTGGGACGATCTCGACCTGGACCGGCAGGCGGGCGTTATCCGGGAGGCTGGCCATGCCTACAGCAAGGACGGCGGTCTGGCGGTGCTTTACGGCAATATCGCCGAGGAGGGCTGTGTCGTGAAAACCGCCGGCGTCGACGAGGGCATCCTCAAGTTCACCGGCCCGGCGCGGATCTTCGAGAGCCAGGACAGTGCCGTCTCGGCGATCCTGACCAACAAGGTGAAGGCCAGCGACGTTGTGCTGATCCGCTATGAGGGACCGCGCGGAGGTCCCGGCATGCAGGAGATGCTCTATCCGACCAGCTATCTGAAGTCGAAGGGGCTGGGCAAGGCGTGTGCCCTGATCACCGACGGCAGGTTTTCAGGCGGAACCTCGGGACTGTCGATCGGGCACATGTCACCGGAAGCAGCGGAAGGCGGCGCAATCGGACTGGTCGAGGAAGGCGATACGATCGTCATCGACATTCCGAACCGCATCCTGAAGGTGGATGTTCCGGACGCGGTCCTGGCAAGCCGCAGGGCGGCAATGGACGCCAGGGGCGAAGCTGCATGGAAACCGGTTGAGAAGCGCAAGCGCAAGGTGACCAAGGCCCTGCGCGCCTACGCAAAAATGACGACCAGCGCTACAAAGGGCGCGGTGCGTGAAGTGGACTGATCTCGGCTGCGTGACATCCGTTTGCAAGGCCGATGCTGTTAGGGTGTTTCGTTGTTTTGACATCATACTGGAGGACTGGGGTTGAGCTTGATCCGGGGGTTGGGTCGTGAACGCGGTTTTCAAACGTTCATTTGCGTTGTGATCCTGTTCGCGAATGTGTTGATTGCCTCTCTGGCCATTTCGACCCTCGGCGACCCTGACGAAACTGGAGACTTCCGGTTCACCGCTCAGGCAATTCCAATTGAGTACTACCTCTACCTGGCACTGAGTATGGGGTTCGGTCTCGTGTCCATGTGGTCCATCCGGTTTCCGGACCCTCAGGGCCGTTGGGGAGCGCGCCTGTTTTGCTCGTTGTTGGTGCCTGCGTTTCTTCTGCTGTTCACCTTGAACATGAAGATTTTTTCCTGGGCGGGAATGCTGGAGACAATTCTGTCTTGACGATAGTCCGAACGCCGGGGCCGGGCTATGTAACCTTGCATAATCGCCGGATGGCCGCGCCTGCCGATGACTGTCTGTTCATACACAGGTCGCAAAACGCGGCTTTTGCCCGCCTTTTTTGCGTCCGCGCATTGCCAAGTCGGCGGCGCTACCACATATCCGGCTAACCTCAATACGCTAAGTCAAAATCGCCGGGTTCATGGATTCAATTACACAATTCGTTTTGGGAGCTGCCGTATCGACCGCTTGCCTTGGCAGCAAGATCGGCCCCCGAAAAGCCGCGATTGTCGGCGGATTGCTCGGCACGTTGCCGGATCTAGACGTGTTCATTCCCTTCGACGATCCGATCGACAGTTTCGTTTATCATCGCGGCTGGTCCCATTCGATCTTCGTACACGCGCTGGCGGCACCGGTTGCCGGCGAAGTTCTGGTGCGTCTTTTCAAGGGGCTGCGTGAGCACCGCTGGCTGACCTGGGGCGCCGTGTTCCTGATTTTCGCGACACACGCCATGATCGACGCGATGACCGTTTACGGCACAAGGATCTTCTGGCCGCTCTATCCCGATCCCGTCGGCGTCGGCTCGGTGTTCATTATTGATCCGCTCTATTCGTTGCCCTTGCTGATTGTCGTGATTTACGCGCTCTGCAAGAAAAACTGGACGTCGCGGCTGCGCAACTGGGTCGCCGGCGCCCTGATCGCCACCACCGCCTATATGGGACTGAGCGTGGTTCTGCAGCAGTATGTGCAGGGACAGGCGCGCCTTGCCTTCCAGTCCGAGGGGATCGAACCGGATGCCGTTTACGCGATCGCTGCCCCGTTCAACATCCTCCTCTGGAAGGTTATCGGACTGGAGGAAGACCGCTATGAGAACCTCTACTATTCGCTGCTCGACGGCCCTGGAACCCCGGAGATCTATGAACACCCGCGCCATCCCGAGCTTGCGGCCTGTCTGTCGGATACGCCGGCCTTCCAGAAGCTGGAATGGTTCAGCCGCGGGTTCTTCAGAACGGAACTGGTCGGCGACAAGATCGTGGTATCGGATCTGCGCATGGGCCTGACACCGGGCTATGCCTTCCGCTTTGCGATCGGTGAACTGGATGACAACGGCATCCGTCCCATCGAACCCAAGCGGGACACAGGCCTTGGCCGTATCGATTCCGACGACTGGGACTGGTTCGTGGCACGGTTGAAAGGACTTCCAAGCGTGCGAAATGCGGAAGCGAATGCCGGAGGGGGCGTTGCTGCGGCAGCACCGCGTACATGCGGCGTCAGCTCGGCCACGGGCTGAAGCGCATACGGCCTTATTCTTTTTGCTCGGATTCCGGGATCGGCAGGAGCAGCGTTTCCGCAAGCAGGGCTTCAGGGTCGTGGATCTGCGGCACCTGCTGGCAATCGGCAGCCGGCTCGCCGGTTTCGCCCTGGTGCTCCTTCAAGGCCGCGCATATCGGGATCGCCGATTGCCGAGTGCCGCTGACCGCGACACTCATAACATCATGCAGCGAGCCGTCGGTTTCCCTTAGCGCAAGTGCAAGATGTTTCGCAAACAGCGAAATTGTGCGGTCTGCCGAATAATTGGCGCTCTGTCCGTCGCCGGCGGAGGACACAAGAGCCTCTGGCCTGTCTTTGTGATCGACGCTGTGCCTGTCGAGCAGGTGCATGTTCACGGCGTAGGAATCGTTCGTGTCGAGGATCAGAATGACCTCTGCCGCCGGGATCGTGTGAAGAATGGCGGCGAATGCGGGCGCGGTTATCCAGATCCCGTCGCTTATGGCTGAAGCGGCTGTTTCCGGTTTCGCGTCTGCCCAGAATTCCAGAACGAAGCCGTTCGCTTCGTCAGCCTGGTCGCCTTCCAACTGGCCGAGCGGCAGGTTTGCGTAGATGATCAGCCGGTCTTCTGCTCCCAGCCGGTTGGCAAGCTCCGTCGCCTTGAGCTTCAGAGCGGAAGCGCTGGCACCCTCGTTGATCAAAAGATGAAGATTATCGGGACCTGCATCCAGGCGTGGGCTCAGCGCCTCCACGACCCGGTCCAGACTGTTGTAGCAGACTTCGAGGGCCTGGGCGTTCCACGGCGGGCAGTTCCCGATCCCGAGCACATGGTTTTTCAGGCCCGCGTCTGTCTGTGCACGCGCTTCGTCAGTGCCGGCAAGACAGGATACGGCCAGCAAGGCAACTGACACCGCGCCAAGCGATCTGCGCAATGCGCGCAAACACCTTGCTGTTTGCATCTTGGCGTTGCCGGACATTGGTCCTCCCCGGATCCCGAACGCTGAAACTCCGCTCAGACTAGTGCAAGCTGGTGAAGACAATGCAAAAGCAAGCTGGAAATTCAATAGAACTCTGACGTGGTCTGTTAATCAACTTATTTCATCAAAAGGTCTTCAATGAGGCAAAAGTTAAACGGTGAATGGTATTTTTATCTGCTTTGCATCATGCAAGGAAAGGCAGTGCCGGTCCCGGTCAATTGCTGAGTTGTTTGAGCTTTTCTATTATATTCACGGTGTCGTCGGTGAGAGTGCCGGTGTCCGCATTTCCAACCTGTGTCACCATCTGAATGAGATCAGGCAACGTGTCCCGGCCACCCAGATGTACCGTCCGTTTGATCAGCCGGCGGATCATGTCGTCGGGATTGCTGCTCTGGCTGGCGAGCCATTTTGAGAACACGTAAAGATCCTCGGCCTCATTCTCGGACATCTCAAAGACCGATTGAAGTTGCTCCATGATGGCATCCTGCTCGGCGCGCGAGATTCCGCCATCGGTTTCCGCAGTCAGCACGAGAAGGGCCGCCGCCGTAACCCGCGGGTCGTCGACACCTTCGCTTGGATGCTGGTTCGCACGTGTGCGGAACCCGAAACGGCGGGCGGCCGCCTTGACCTCGTGAGTGGCGTCCAGCACGACTCGCGTCGTGTCGGCTGCCTGACGGGCGCGGTAAAGCCAATAGGCGGCCCCGGCGACAAGCGCGATGACAACCAGCAATGTGGGCAACGACGATCTCCTTCAGTCTCTGCCTGTTCCCAAGACGACACAATTGCGAATACATCGTGACGAAGTCACGAAACGGCTTCGATTTCCTGCCTCTGCGCATGAACGAGACGCTCGACGACATTCTCGATGATCTTGTGGCCGGCATCCTGATCCAGCGACATGATCGACTCCGGATGAAACTGAACGGCGGCGATCGGCTCGCTTTCGTGCTCGATCGCCATGACGACGCCATCCTCGGTTTCCGCCGTGACCCTCACATCGCCCGGTAGCGTCGCCCGTTTTGCGAAAAGCGAATGATACCGGCCGACGACGACCGGAGCACTCAGGCCGTCAAACAGCAGGGAGTTGCCCGACAGTTTGATCGGGGAGGGCTTCCCGTGCATGGGAATGTCGAGTTGCCCGAGCTCTGCTCCGAAATATTCCGACAGGGCCTGAAGACCGAGACAAACTCCGAAGATCGGCA
Organism: Roseibium sp. MMSF_3412; assembly: GCF_030733265.1. Classification (GTDB taxonomy): domain Bacteria; phylum Pseudomonadota; class Alphaproteobacteria; order Rhizobiales; family Stappiaceae; genus Roseibium. The sequence goes on from NZ_JASHJI010000007.1 coordinate 140,753, forward strand.
GGGCGCGCGACCGCGCACGCCCGATCGTGGCGGCGCAATCAAAGTCCTTGGGATTGCCCGGTCCTGGAGACAGGACAACCAGATCGGGGTCGACATCGTGGAAGACGTGATCGGCGACGGGTGTCCGGTAGGTGACGACGTCCGCGCCGGTCTGCCTGAAATAGTTGGCGAGCGTGTGGACGAAGCTGTCTTCGTGATCAACCAGCAGGATTTTCATTCCCTTGCCCGGTTTGGCATTTTCCTGCCGCGCGGTTGCCTTTCCGGCAAGACCCGCCTCGCGCACGGCCGCCCGCATGGCTTCCGCCTTGAGTTCTGTCTCGGCTTCCTCGTCCTCCGGAACGCTGTCATAAAGAAGCGTGGCTCCGGCGCGGATCTGGGCAAGGCCGTCCTTGATGCGCACGGTCCTGAGGGTAAGCCCGGTGTTCATGTCGCCGTTGAACAGAACAGCGCCGATAGCGCCGCCGTACCAGGCGCGGGGTGACTTCTCGTGATCCTCGATGAACTGCATCGCCCAACGCTTTGGAGCACCGGTTACGGTAACGGCCCAGGTGTGGGAAAGGAAGGCATCAAGCGCATCCATGTCAGGGCGCAGGATGCCCTCGATATGGTCGACGGTGTGTATCAGCCGCGAATACATTTCGATCTGGCGGCGTCCGATCACCTTCACCGAACCGGGCACGCACACGCGGCTCTTGTCGTTGCGGTCGACGTCGGAGCACATGGTCAGTTCGGCTTCGTCCTTGGCCGAATTCAGCAATTTGCGGATCTGGGCCTCGTCTTCAATGGCGTTTTTGCCGCGCCGTATGGTGCCGGAAATCGGGCATGTCTCGACACGCCTGCCACCGGTGACGCGCACATACATTTCAGGTGACGCACCGACGAGATATTCGGCATTGCCCAGGTTGAAGAAGAACGAATAGGGCGACGGATTGATTTGCGCCAGTCGTCTTGAGACCGCAGACGGAGGATTGGCGCAGGGCTCGTAGAATGTCTGGCCCGGCACGGTTTCAAACAGATCGCCGCGCCTGAAATAGTCCTTGGCTTCTTCAACCAGTTTTGCATATTCGCCCGGTTCATGATCGCCGCGTCCGGGATCGCGGTTCGCGGGCATATAGGCGTGTTTCTCGCCGGTCCGCTCCAGCCCCTTGGTCGTCCGGCCGTTTACGACGAAGTCATATTCCAGCACATGGGCGCGTTTGCCGTGGTGATCGACGATCAGGATCTCGTCGGGCAGGAACAGGACCACATCCCGCTGGTCCCCGGGCCGTTCCAGCTTCAGGTCAATCGGCTCGAACTGAAAGGCGACGTCATATCCGAAGGCGCCATAAAGCCCCAACTGGTCGTCGTCGCAGGCAAAAAGATCCTTGAGTGCGCGCACGATCGAAAAAGTCGAGGGCTGGCGGGACCGCTCTTCTTCGTTGAAGAGACGGTCGGGCTTCTTGACCGTGAGTTCGATCCGTTCATCGGTGGCCTCGAAGGTTTCGACCACATCATGGCTTTTCAGGGCCTCTGCAATCGCAGGGATCAGAACCTTGCCACGCTCGTTGAGAGCGCGGATACCGACCGTCCTGTCGGCAGCTTCCACAACGAGGGGCGGGTTGACCAGCGCCATGTCCCAGCGGGTGTAGCGACCGGGATACTCGTAGGACGACGCAAGCACGGCGCCCAGCTCGCTGTCCAGCCGATCGATCCAGTCCGACGTGCCGGTTTCGTAGTCGGAAGGGCGTGATGTCCGCAGGATTGTGATCCCGCTTTCCGTTTCAAAGGTCTGGTCTGCCAATGCCGGCATGGTCTTTCCGTTCCCGTTTCGTCGGCCCGTTGGAAGCCTGGCGGCCTCAAAATGCACCAAGGCCGCCGTCGGTATCCCGCGGCGGCCTTTGGTGCGTAACTATGATCCCTTCAGTGCATGATCCATCGCCGGCCGCCTATTTCGCGCCGCGCCACCACCATGCTGCTTTCAGGTTCGTTCTCATGGCTTGACGCATAGCTTATGAGGGCCGCGATGGCAACGGTCTATCGTGTTTGCCGTGCAAGGTGCCGTTTTTTTGCCCATAACCGGGATGCGGCTGCCCATATTTTTTCTCCCGACTTGACCCGAAAACAAAGATGCTGTTTTGCAGTGCGTCAACCATTGTGGATGTATCTTCGGTTCGATGGGCATTCATAATGCCGGTTCGGGTGTGATGAGGGGCAAATGGAACACTACGATCTGATTGTGATCGGCAGCGGGCCGGCGGGGCGCCGTGCTGCCATTCAGGCGGCGAAATTCGGACGAGACGTGCTGGTCGTAGAGCGCGGACGCAGGGTGGGAGGCGTATCGGTGCATACCGGCACAATTCCGTCCAAGACATTGCGCGAAACCGTGCTGAACCTCACCGGCTGGCGCGAACGCGGTTTTTACGGCAGTTCCTATCGCGTGAAGCAGGACCTCACTGCAGCCGATCTCAGGGCACGCCTGCACATCACGCTCAATCACGAGGTCGATGTCCTCGAACATCAGTTCTCACGCAACAAGGTCGATACGGTCAGGGGCGAAGCCCGGTTTCTGGACACGAACCTGATCGAGGTCGAAGGCGACGCGGGCGAGATACTGAAATACTCGGCGGACAAATTTGTCATCGCCGTCGGAACCAAACCGTTCCGTCCCGACTATGTTCCTTTCGACGGTGAATACGTGCTCGACAGTGACGAGATCCTCGAGCTGCGTGAAATCCCACGGTCCATTGCCGTGATCGGGGCAGGGGTGATTGGCGTCGAATACGCGTCGATCTTCTCTGCGCTCGACGTGCACGTCACACTGGTCGAGCCGCGCGACAGCATGCTCGATTTTCTCGACAAGGAACTCGTTGCGGATTTCACGCACCAGCTCCGCGACCGTGGCATCGCGCTGCGTTTCGGTGCCACGGTGGAAAAGATCGAGAAGCACGGGCCGGGAGACTGCGAGATCACGCTCGAAGGCGGCCGCTGCGTGCGCAGCAATGTCATCCTGTTTGCCGCGGGTCGAATGGGTGCGACGCCGAAGCTCCATCTCGACAAGTGCGGATTGTCGGTGGACCACCGCGGCAGGTTGAAAGTCGACCCGGCAACGTTCCAGACCGAAGTCGGCCACATCTTCGCAGCAGGGGACGTGATCGGCTTCCCGAGCCTCGCATCGACCTCCATGGAACAGGGGCGTATCGCAGCGTGTCAGGCGCTCGGCGAAACGGCCTACGACCCGCCGGAGTACTTTCCGTACGGGATCTATGCGGTGCCCGAAATATCGACGGTCGGCATGACGGAAGAGGAAATCAAGGAACGCGGCATTCCCTACGAATGCGGTGTCGCACGCTTCAGGGAAACCTCGCGCGGGCACATCATGGGTCTCGATACGGGTATGCTCAAGATGATCTTCTCGCTGAAGACCCGGCGTCTGCTTGGCTGCCATATCGTTGGGGAAGGGGCTACGGAACTGGTCCACATCGGCCAGGCGGTTCTGAACCTAAAGGGAACGTTGGAGTATTTCGTCGAAAACACCTTCAACTATCCGACCCTTGCCGAGGCCTATAAGATCGCGGCACTGGATGCGTGGAACAGGATGCCGCCACTAGACGAGTAGTCATCTCGTTAACACTTGAAAAAATTTGCGTTTTTCGAATAGAGACCAAAACTTCTTAACGTATACACCGTTAGGATGGTGCGAATACTGATTCGTACATTGTGAAAGTTCTGATGGCACGCACCCTGCTTTTGAAAAACGCGGACATCCTCGTGACGATGGATGGCGGCCGACGGGAGATCGAAAATGGCGGCCTGTTCGCCGTCGACGGTCTGATAACGGCTGTCGGACCGTCGAATGAATTGCCGGAGACTGCCGACAAGGTCGTCGATGCGTCCGGACAGATCGTCCTGCCCGGGTTCGTGAACACGCATCACCATCTCAATCAGACACTGACGCGCAATCTGCCGGCCGCCCAGAACAACAATCTGTTTCCCTGGCTGCAGGCCCATTACCGGATCTGGGCACGCACAAATCCGGACGCGTCGCGCGCGAGCGCACTGGTCGGCCTTGCCGAACTTGCCCTGTCCGGATGCACGACCGTGTTCGACCATTCCTATCTGTTCCAGAGCGGCAACAAGGTCGACTACCAGATCGAGGCTGCCCGCGATCTTGGCGTTCGTTTTCACGCCAGCAGGGGCTCCATGTCGCTGGGAGAGAGCAAGGGGGGATTGCCGCCGGATTCATGCGTTGAAGACGAAGACGATATCCTGAAGGACAGTGTTCGCGTCATCGACCGTTATCATGACGCTTCGCTCGGCGCGATGACCCGGATCGTGGTTGCGCCCTGTTCACCGTTCTCGGTTTCAGAAGATCTGCTGAGGGAGAGCGCCCGGCTTGCGCGCGACAAGGGTGTCATGCTGCACACGCATCTGTGCGAGACGCTGGACGAGGAACGGTACACGCTGGAACGGTTCGGCAAACGCCCCGTGGAGTGGATGGAAGGCCTGGACTGGACCGGGCCGGATGTTTGGTACGCCCATGCCATTCATGTTGACGATGACGAAATCCGCGTGTTCTCGGCGACGGGCTGCGGGGCCGCTCATTGCCCGTGTTCCAACATGCGGCTTGCCTCGGGCATCGCACCGGTCAAGAAATACATGGCGGCAGGGGTCAAGGTCGGGCTGGGCGTTGACGGCTCGGCCAGCAATGATGGCTCCAACATGCTGTCGGAAGTGCGCCAGGCCATGCTTCTGGCGCGCCTGAATCTCGGACTGACGCCGCCGGATGCGCACGAACACGCTTCGCTGCCGCCTTCGCACCCGCTGCGCGCCGGCGAGTGGATGACGGCGAGGGAAGCCCTGGAGCTTGCGACGCTGGGCGGAGCATCCGTGCTCGGACGGGACGACATAGGCTCGTTGCAAACCGGCAAATGCGCTGATTTCTTCACGCTCGATCTCAACGCGATCGAGTTCGCTGGCGGATTGCATGATCCGGTTGCAGCTGTCGTCTTCTGCAGTCCCAAAGGCGCGAAAACGACTGTCATCAATGGGAGGGTCGTCGTCGACGACGGCCGGATCGTGACCCTGGATATCGACAAGGTTGTCGCGGACCACAACAGGCTGAGCCTTGAACTCGCGGCGGGGGTCTGACGAGGATCAAGCGGAATGGGCGGGGCCGGATGGTAAATCCGGTCGTATTTCAAGACTGATCGCGGATCCGCTCAGCATAGCCAGCAGTTTTCGGGCAAGGTGGCGGCGGCGACGGTTTGACCGTTGCCGATCCAGTCCATGATGCCTTTTTCAACGTTCACCACATTGGTGAAACCGGCCTGACCGGCAAGATATTCTGAAAGGACCTGACTGCGGCGCCCCGTTCTGCAGATGAAAACGACTTCCTGGTCAGGCCCGGAAACAAGCTTTTGCAGCTCTGTTCCGAACTCCGGATTGACGTTGCCGTTGGCGTCGAAGAACGTGACGAGATGGGTTCCGGGAATGACACCGGTTTCCTTCCATTCGTCCGGCCGGCGGATGTCGATGACCGTTGCGCCTGCGGCAAGCATTTCCTTCAGCTTTTCGTTGCCGATGTCGGAATACTTCTTGCCTTTGACATCCAGAAGCTCGATCTCGAATTTGAGCGTGGCATTGGGCGGTATCACGCCACCTGCGCCTTGCGGTCCATAGGCCAGGTTCGGCGGTATGATCAGTTCGCGTTTGCCGCCGACCTGCATGCCTTCAACGCCTTGCTCCCAGCCCGGGATGACGCGCCTTTCGCCGAGCGTGAACGAGAACGGCGTGCCCCGGTCAACACTTGAATCGAACTTGGTGCCGTCCATCAGCCAACCGGTGTAGTGCACAACGACGGTCTCGCCGACATTGGCCTCTTCTCCGGTTCCCTTTTCGATATCGCGGATTTGCAGTTCGGTTTGTGCAAGCGCTGAGGTGCTCACGAAAATCATCACAAAAACTGTGGTCAGCCACTTAATCATCACGCTTGGTCCATAAAGTCCATAAATCGGGTTGCCCGAGGGTCGGCGATCGGTCCCCGGAATGCAAGTCACGCTCTTTTAACGAACGATCACGTGAAAAGGATCAGACATATGATGCGGCGCTTTGGCACATTCGGGTTCGTGGCCGGTTTCTCGGTTGGCTTTGGCCTCATCGCCGGGACGCCGCTGCAGGCGGAAGACTTTGAACTGACACTTCCGGTTGACTGCACTCTTGGGAAAGACTGTTTTGTTCAGAACTACGTCGATATCGACCCGACATCTGCCGTGTTGACCGCGTCCTGCGACCAGGCGGGCTACGATGGCCACAAGGGTACGGATTTCAGGGTCCTGAATACCTCCAAAAGCGCCGATGTGGTCGCCTCTGCGCCGGGTGTTGTGAAAGGCGTGCGGGATGAAATGCCGGATCGGCTCGTTCTCTCGGAAGATGATCGCAAACAGGTTGGCGGCAAGGAATGCGGCAACGGTGTGGTGATTGCCCATAACGATGGCTGGGAAACCCAGTATTGCCACCTGCAGCTTGGATCGGTGACCGTAAAGCCGGGGCAGAGCGTGGAACGCGGCACCAAACTCGGCCGGGTCGGCTATTCGGGTTTTGCCGCGTTTCCGCATGTGCATCTGTCCGTGCGCAAAAACGGTCAGATGATCGATCCCTTTCTGGGAACGGAAGATAATGCGCTCTCCCGTCTCGAAACCTGTCAGTCGGACGGACGCGGAACACTTCAACACGAGGACGCCCTTTGGCAGGCCGATGCAAACGGACTGCTGACCGACGGCACAGGCAAGATCATCGAGACCGGTTTTGCCGACGCTCCGGTGAAATCGATCGACGTGGAACGCGCTGATGTGCAGCCGCCTGCCGCAGGTTCATCGGCGCTTGTGTATTTCGCGCGGCTCATCAATGTCCGCAAAGGCGACCGGATCGCCTTGCGGCTGGTCGGGCCGCAGGGGGTTCTTGCCGAAACCGACGGCAAACCGATTGAAGGGCAGAAGGCCCAATGGGTTGCCTTTGCAGGGCGCAAACTGAAGCAGGAGAGCTGGCCGGCCGGAAACTATGTCGGAACGGCAATGCTGATCCGGGATGGCGAGATCATCCAGCAGGAATCGTCTGTGCTGTCGCTTTGATGCCTGCCGCCTTGAGCTTAAAGCCGGAGCCGAGGGTCGCAAGAAAGCGCTTTCTCTCTATTTGCCGGCAACCGGATCGTTGACGCTTCTGATCAGTTTCCCGAGCAGGGAAGACAGCTGTTTCTGTTCGGCCGAGGTCAGTCCGTCAAGCGCCCTGTTCTGCATGTCGACATAGTCGGGGATCATGTCCTTGACCAGTTTCAGGCCCTTGGGCGTCACGCAGACCGTAAGCGCGCGCCGGTCTTCAGGGTGTGGCCGGCGTTCCACGAGCTCCGCCCGTTCCAGTTTGTCGACCCGTGCTGTCATCCCGCCCGAGCTCATCATTGTAGACCTGTAGAGTTCAGTTGGCGTGAGCTCGTAGGGAGGGCCTGACCTGACCAGCGTGGCAAGCACGTCGAATTCACCGAGTTTCAATCCGATATCCGCATAGGCGGGAACCAGATAGTCGCGGTTCATGATCTGGGCGGCTTCATTGAGGCGGCCGAGCAGAACCATGGGTTGAAGCTTGTCGGCGACCGACGGCACTTCCTTTTGCCACTGCCGGCTTGCCCGTTCGGCGCGGTCAATCAGCAGATCATCCGGGTCGCCGAAGAGATTCTTTGCCGTTTTCGAAGTGTCTTTGTCTGTCTTTGCCATGTCCAACTCGAAACTCAGGCTGTCCAGACCAGTCTGCATGTCCTCGACAGCACTGACGGGAAACCGCCGTTCTTTCAGGAATTTATCCAGGGAACCATTCCTTTTCAGGTGCGAAATGTCAATCAATTACAAGAATCTTTATATCAAGTATCTTGAAATCAAGATAAATCTTGCTATCTATCGGCGTGTGGAGAGGCAATCTCCGGTTCAACAGTGAGGAAGCGTCATGACTGTTACGGCAGAGCGTGAAAATCAGGGCGGTGCCGGTGTCGGCGAACCCGGGAAACAGAAAGCTGCCGGTGCAGGCAAGATGCTTGAAACGCCGCTGGTTCTATTGCTGATTATCGGCACGTTCCTGGCCGTTTCGACCGTCTTTGCCAAGGCGGCGCCGGATATTGGCTGGCACCCGGTCGGCTTGTTGCAATGGTCGGTGCTGGGAGGGGCAGCAGGATTGTTTGTGGTCACCAGGCTGTTTGATTTGAGAAGGCGCAACAAAGGCCAGCGCAAGGCGGTGACCGACCGCCGTCAATTGATCGTCTATATCCTTATCACCGGAGGCCTGTTCATCCTGCCGAACATGATCGCGGTAACGGCCGCGCCGAAAGTCGGCGCCGGTTTCGTGGCGCTTTGCTATGCGTTTCCTCTGGTGTTGACCTACGCTTTCGCTGTCGTGCTGAGGCTGCAACGCTTTCAGGTGCTCATGGTCGGCGGCGTGCTTTTCGGTGTTGCAGGCGGTGTACTGCTTGCCATTTCGGGCAAAACGCTGTCGGCAGAGGCGTCCCTTTGGTCTGTCTGGGCGCTGTCGATCCCGGTCTTTCTTGCCGCCGGAAACATCTATCGCACGCTCAAATGGCCGGAGGGAGCGAAACCGGTCGATCTGGCGCTCGGAATGATGGCATTGGGTTTTCTGGCTTTGGTCGCCTTCACCACCCTTTGGAACATTCCGACCGTACCGTCAGACTGGACCGGGGAGGCGGTGATGCTGCTGGTCGCGCAGATCGCGATCTTCGGCCTTCAATACGATCTCTATTTCCGCCTGCAGAAGACTGCCGGCCCGGTCTACCTCAGCCAGATCGGTTCGGTGGCGGCCGTGGTTGGTCTGGCGCTCGGCTTTCTGGTCTTCAACGAAGTGCCGAATGCCGCGAAGCTGGCAGCGGTTATGTTCGTCGGCATTGGTATCGTGCTCGTCACCTTGGGGCAGCGTCGGCTTTCGGGTAACAAAAACTAAGGGTCAATTCCATAGCCAGGCTGCGCCGCGAACACCCGAACTGTCGCCATGGACCGCCTTGCGGATCGGCGTGTCGAATGTGTCGGAAAAGATGTACGGTGCCAAAGCGGGCGGCAGATCGGTGTAGAGTTCTTCTATGTTCGACATGCCGCCGCCCAGCACAAATACATCCGGGTCGAGCAGGTTCGCCGACATGGCGAGCGAACGGGCGAGGCGGCTGACATAGGCCTTGTAGATCTCCCCGGCCACCGGATCTCCCTCGCGTTTGAGCGCCATGATTTCATGACCCTTCAACAGCGTGCCGGTTCTCTCCTTGTAGTCGAGCTGAAACCCGGTGCCTGAACACCAGCGATCGATCACGCCCTTGTGCCCGATCCAGCTGTCAGGTCCCGGAAATTCCTCCGCCGTCAGCCAGGGCACGGTAATCGCCCCCCATTCGCCGCCGATGCCGTTGGCGCCCAGATGCGCCTTTGCGTCGATGGCAATGCCGGAACCGCTGCCTGTCCCGATGATGATGGCGTGCACCACATGCGCACCGGCACCGGCACCATCCGTCGCCTCGGACACCGCCAGGCAATTCGCGTCGTTCTGAATGCGCACGGGTCTGCCAAGCACCCCTTCAAGGTCCTTGTCGAGTGGTTTGCCGTTCATCCAGGTTGAGTTCGCGTTCTTGACGAGCCCGGACTTGGGAGAGAGCGATCCGGGAATGCCGAGCCCTAGCGTGCCCGTTTGACCGGTCGCGGCTTCCGCAGCGTCGACAAGGAACTTCACAGCCTCAAGGCAACCCTGGTAGTCGTCGCGCGGCGTGTCGACACGTTGCCGGAAAAGTTCTTTGCCGTCCTGCGACAAGGCGATGATTTCTATCTTGGTGCCGCCCCAGTCTATCCCAAGCCGCATGATGTCTTTTCCCCTTGTCACCCGCCGGCTCAATCCAACGCGTAATGTGCAACGAACGTGGTTCCGAAGAAGCACAGGATGAATGCACAGAACGCACTCCGGTGCAGTGCGTTTCCGGCCGCCCGGAGAAAGGGCAGCAACGAAACGCGACCGGCGCCGAATGAACTCAGTGCACGTGGACTTTTTTCAGAACGGGGATGTATTTGCCGAGAACCGGGCCCAATTGCAAGGGTTTACCTGCCGAAACAAACCGAAACCCGCTGGTTTTCACCACGGAACCGTCATGTCTGCGAAAGCGCTTAAAAAAGAGAGCCGGGCGCAGCCGGCTCTCCTGTTGTGTTGTTACGTGTTGCGCTGACGCCTTCGGCCTCAGGGTCCGGGCCGGTCCGGCAGCGGGATAAACTCTTCCGCGTCGCCCGGGACCGTGTCAAAGCGCCCCTGCTTCCAGTCTTCCTTGGCCTGCTCGATCCGTTCTTTGGATGAGGAAACGAAGTTCCACCAGATGTACCGGTCGCCGTCCATGGGTTCGCCGCCAAGAACGACGAAGCGCGCGGGATTGGGCGTGTTGTTTTCAACGACGAGATGGTCGCCCGGTTTGAAGACAAGCAACTGTGCCGGGTCGAAGGCCTGCCCGGCGATCGTTATCTGACCCGCGATCGTGTAAAGTCCGCGCTCTTCCCATCCGGCGTCGAGGGGAACCTTGGCACCCGGGTCCAGCGAGATGTCCGCATAGAACATGTCCGACGCCGTCTTGACCGGTGCCGTGTGACCGTAAAGGCTGCCGGCGATCAGCTTTACCGAAGCGCCGTTGTCCGCGAATTCCGGTTGTTCGTCGGTGCCGTGATGCTGGAAGGTCGGATCGCCTTCTTCAAGATGCTTCGGCAAGGCGACCCAGCTTTGCAGCCCGAACAGGGGACGCGTCTGTGTCATGCGTTCGGGCCGCTCCCGCTCGGAGTGCACGATGCCCTTGCCGGCGCTCATCCAGTTGAGCGCGCCCGGTGCAATGGCAATTTCCGTACCGAGGCTGTCGCGGTGATACATTTCTCCTTCGAAGAGGTAGGTCACCGTTGCGAGCCCGATGTGGGGGTGAGGGCGCACGTCAACGCCGCCGCCGACCAGTAGCTCTGCCGGTCCCATCTGATCGAAGAATATGAACGGCCCGACCATGCGGCGTTTCGCCGAGGGCAGGGCCCGCCGAACCGAAAAACCGCCGAGATCGGACGTGCGCGGTACGATAATCGTGTCGATCGGATCGCAACTTGATGCGACACCTGGTATGGGATCGGGACTGTTCAACCAGCTCATTGGCCTCTCCTTGCAGTCTAACTCTGCTCTGCCCCTTAGATAGGGCCGCAGCATGGAAAGTGTCCATTGAACAGTCTGTTTCCATCTGGTCAGCTGATCTGGAGCGTGTATAACGGCAATCCAGCAACCGCCTCCGGAAGCACTTCAATGAAACGCGTCATGATCGTCGGTGGCCCGGGGTCCGGGAAAAGCACGCTCGCGCGCCGTTTGGGCGAACGGACCGGCCTGCCTGTCTTTCATATGGACAAGATCCACTGGTGTGCCGGATGGGTGGAGCGGGCACGTGACGAAAAGGATCGCATGACCCATGAGGTGCACATTCAGGACCGGTGGATCTTTGAAGGCGGACATTCAAGCACCTATCCCGAACGGGTCGCCAGGGCCGACACGTTCGTCTGGCTCGATGTTCCCGTCGGATTGCGTATCTTCAGGGTTCTGAAAAGATCTGTCGTCAACTACGGAACAACACGTCCTGATCTCGCCGACGGCTGTCCTGAGCGGCTTGATTTTCAGACGATCGAATTTCTCAGGTTCATTTGGCGCACGCGGCATTCCGCACGCGCCAAGCTGCTTGCGGTCTATCAGGAGCCCCCTCGGCACCTGAAAGTGTTCAGATTGACAAACAGGGTTGAATTTGAAGCTTTTTTGAGAACATGTGCAGAGCGCGGCGACCGGGATTTGCACGGCACCGGCACAGTTTGAGGGAAACATGCAACTCGATCCATTTTACCCGATTGTCGACAGTTCAGCCTGGGTCGAGCGCCTTGTACCGCTGGGGGTGAGGCTGCTGCAGTTGCGTATCAAGGATGCGGCCAGCGAAGACGTTCTTCGAGAGGAAATCGCAGCTTCCAGGGTGCTATGCGAAAAACACGGTTGCCAGTTGATCGTGAACGACCACTGGCGGCTTGCGATCGATGAGGGCTGTGACTTTGTGCATCTGGGACAGGAAGACCTGGACGGTGCGGATATCGATGCCATTCGTCGTGCCGGCATTCGCCTTGGCGTGTCCACCCATGATGGCGCGGAACTTAAAACTGCACTTGCCGTCGAACCCGACTACATCGCACTTGGCCCGGTCTTCCAAACCAGTTCGAAATCCTTGAAATGGGCACCGCAGGGGCTTGGAAAAGTGATGGGCTGGAAGGAGCAGGTCGGAAATCTGCCCCTTGTTGCTATTGGCGGCATCACCCTGGAAAAGGCCGGAGAGGTTCTGCGGAACGGTGCGGACAGCATCGCGGTTATCAGCGACGTCACGCGCCACCGGGACCCGGAGCAGCGGACAAGGGACTGGATCGAAGAAACGCGTGACTGGCGCGGCGTATGAGCAAGGCTCAGAAAAGTGCTCTATCGCGCGCGACCTGATCGCGTAGAAAGTCCTGGACGGCTGCAACGTGCCGGAGCGGACGCGAACTTTCGTGGGTGACCATCCAGTAGGCGCGCCTCAGTTTCATGGCCGGGAGAACCGACACAAGGCCGGGGTCTTCGCGCGCGATAAAATCGTGCAGGATGCCGATGCCCGCACCGCCGCGCACGGCCTCTGTCTGTCCGAGGGCGGACGCGATTTCGAAGCGTGCCGTCCAGTCCTTGCTGAATTCGGTCCCGTAGTTCAGTTGCGGAGAGTAGAGGAGATCCTCAACGTAACCGATAAGATCGTGCGCGCTTAGGTCGCCTGGTTCGGTCGGTGTGCCATGTTCGCTCAGGTAGGCTCTGGAGGCATAGAGACCGAGCGCATAGTCAACCAGTTTGCCGGCGACCAGACGACCGGTTTCGGGCCGGTCGATTGTGACTGCGATGTCCGCCTCTCGGCGTGACAGGGAAAAGGACCGGGCAACCGGAACAAGCTGGACCGTCAGGCCGGGGTGTCTTTCGGTCAGCTTGCCGAGCCTGGGCGCGAGATAGGCGACACCGAAACCGTCCGGGGCGCCTATACGCACGGTTCCGGCGATTTCAGGCGTGTCACCGCCAAGATCTGCTTCGGCAGCGACCGCCTCTGCTTCCATGCGTTCGGCGCGCTCGAAAAAGCGGCTTCCTGCCTCCGTGAGCAGACAACCGGATGTCGAGCGGTCAAAGAGCCTTGCACCCAGGCTTTCTTCCAGAGACGTAAGGCGTCTCGCCACCGTGGCGTGGTTGACGCCAAGACGTTTCGCGGCGGCCAGAATCTGCCCGGTTCGGGCGATCGAAAGAAAAATTCTGATGTCATCCCAGTTCATGGCTTCCGATCCGACGTCGCTTGTATCCCGCACCACCGGGCTTGACCCGGCTAACCGCGCCGTATTCTCTGGTCTCAAGGAACCTCCGGCATCAGCCGGACCAGTGCATGGACAGGCGCAGAAAATCCTGCAACTGAATGCCATAACTTCAAAATTTGCACAACAGATCCGGAAAACTGGATCTTGTTTGTAACAAAAATAAAAGCGACAAAGATCGCAATCAGAGTGTACACAAGGCCGCGCCGTGAAACCGGCTTCGGTTGATTGGGAGAGATTGAAATGCAGAAAATCGGTCACTTTATCGACGGCAAGCATGTCGAGGGCACGTCGGGCCGTTACACCGACGTCTACAATCCGGCGACAGGTGAAGTTCAGGCACAGGTAGCACTCGCCAGCCAGGCCGAGATGGACGCCGCTGTCGCCAATGCTGCCGAAGCACAGCTTGGCTGGGCCGCGACCAACCCGCAGCGCCGCGCCCGCGTCATGATGAAGTTCGTCGACCTCCTGAACCGGGACATGGACAAACTGGCCGAAGCACTCTCCCGTGAGCACGGCAAAACGCTTCCGGACGCCAAGGGCGACATTATACGCGGCCTTGAAGTGGCCGAGTTCTGCATCGGTGCTCCGCATCTTCTGAAAGGTGAGTACACCGAAGGCGCGGGACCGGGCATCGACATGTATTCTATGCGCCAGCCGCTGGGTGTTGTCGCCGGCATTACGCCGTTCAACTTCCCGGCCATGATCCCGATGTGGAAGTTCTGCCCGGCGATTTCCTGCGGCAACGCCTTTATTCTGAAGCCGTCCGAACGTGATCCCTCCGTGCCGATCATGCTTGCAGAACTCATGATCGAAGCCGGTCTGCCGGCCGGTGTCCTCAACGTGGTCAATGGTGACAAGAGCGCCGTTGACGCGATCTGCGACGACGAGACCATTCAGGCGGTCGGTTTTGTCGGCTCGACACCGATCGCGCAGTATGTCTATTCCCGGGCAACGGCAAACGGAAAGCGCGCCCAGTGTTTCGGCGGGGCCAAGAACCACATGATCATTATGCCGGATGCCGATCTGGATCAGGCCGCCGACGCCCTTGTCGGCGCAGGCTACGGCGCGGCCGGTGAACGCTGCATGGCGGTTTCCGTTGCGGTTCCGGTCGGTGAAACAACCGCGAACGCACTCATCGAAAAGCTGGCGCCGAAGGTCGAAGCTCTGAAGATCGGTCCCTACACGGCAGGCAACGATGTGGATTTCGGTCCGCTGGTGACCAAGGAGGCACTCGGACGTGTCCGCGGGCTTGTCGACCAGGGCGTCAGGGAAGGCGCGAACCTCGTTGTGGACGGGCGCGATTTCTCCATGCAGGGCTATGAGAACGGGTTCTTCATGGGTGGCTGCCTGTTCGACAACGTGACCAAGGACATGGATATCTACAAAACCGAGATCTTCGGCCCGGTTCTGTCCGTTGTCCGCGCGGAAAGCTACGAAGAGGCACTCGATCTGCCGCTCAGCCACGAATACGGCAACGGCACCGCGATCTTCACCCGCGACGGTGATACGGCACGCGATTTCGCGTCCCGCATCAATATCGGCATGGTCGGCATCAATGTTCCGATCCCGGTGCCGCTCGCCTATCACACATTCGGTGGCTGGAAGAAATCCGGTTTCGGCGATCTGAACCAGCATGGTCCGGACGGCTTCAAGTTCTACACCCGCACCAAGACGGTGACCTCGCGGTGGCCGTCAGGCCTGAAAGACGGGGCGGAATTCGTGATTCCGACCATGAAGTAACACGCATCAGAAAGATGCAAAGAAAACGGCGCCAGTGGCGCCGTTTTTTTTATGCTGCTGCAGCCGGCGCTTCGACAGTACGGTCGGGTGCATAGTGTGACATGGTCACAACGGCATCGATTTCAGCGAGGAGAGCAACGAACGTCTGGTCGCTCATGATCTTCTCGGAAGCAGCCTTTGCGCAGGCCAGGTCCTGCCAGAAAACGACATCGGCGAACATGCCGTCGTCTTCAACGGCTTCATAGGCCGTCCAGGAGACAAAACCTTCGAATTGCCTTGCAATGTCCTGTGCCGCCCGCCGTGCCAAGCGGGCTTTGTCCTTGTTCTTGACCTTGAAAACAACGAGTTCCAGGCAGGGATGTGTCATGACTTGCTCCATGAATTCTGTGATTTCAACCGTGACGACCATCGCACAGGCCTCCTGACAGCGTCCCGTCAGCACATCTCGCGGCACCGTGCGCCAAAAAGTCCCGAGAGTTTCATTTGCCCCATTCTGGCGAAACGGGAATGGTCGTTGTAAGACGACATGCAAGGAGACAATGTTTGCTGGCTCCTGTGAATTTTTTTGAGAGGCCGCTCGTTTGAAAGACCACTTTGAATGGTTTTGACGGACATCAGGGGCGTTGGGACGGGGTTTGGGAAAAGACGCGAAAAAAGGTTGTGAGATCGGAGGGCCGGATAACAGCGACAGGAAAGCGCTGACCCGGGCAGGGTCCGTTCTGGCGCTTGCTGATCTGTTGTGGGTGCCGCAGGCAGGTCTCCTCGCATGGTCTTTGGGAGCAGTGCTGTCGCAGTCGGTCGGGGCTTCGGACACGCAGACCCTGCCCATGGATGTCGTCCTCGTGGCTGCCGTCTCGGTGATCCTGATCGCCGTTGTCCGTGTCTTCCTTCAAAAACACGCCCGGGACATCGCTCGGCGCACGGCACGCAACATCCAGGAACGCGCCAGATCCGCCTTGCTGTTCGCCGCTGTGGCGCGATCGCCTTCGGAGAGCTTTCCCTCGTCCGGGGCCTTTGCCGCGCATGTCGTCGACCAGGTCGATCTGCTGGGTCCCTACTATAGAAACTTCATGCCGCAATACATGCGGCTGAAGCTTGTCCCGATCGGCATCGTCCTGATCACGGCCTGGTTCAGCTGGCTCGCGGCCTTGATCCTGCTTGTCTGTGGCCCGGTGATACCGGTGTTCATGGCGCTGATCGGATCCCGTGCAAAGGCAGCGAGCGAGGAACAGCAAGAAGAACTGACGCGTCTCAGCGGTTTGTTGCTGGACCGGATCAGGGGACTTGAAACGCTGACCGTTTTCGGTGCGCTCGACCGTACCAGGTCAGATATCCATGACGCGGGAGAACGCTTCAGGCTGGGCACGATGAAGGTTCTGAAGGTGGCCTTTCTGTCTTCAACGGTGCTGGAACTCTTTTCCGCGCTCGGTATTGCCTTTTCTGCGGTTTACGTGGGTTTTACGCTGCTGGGCGACCTCGATATCGGCACCTGGGGTACGCCCCTCGGTTATGCCGGCGGCCTGTTTGTTCTCCTGCTTGCACCGGAATTCTTTGCTCCTCTGCGCGCCTTTTCCGCCGCCTATCACGACCGCGCTGCCGGTCTCGCAGCTTCCCGCAAGTTGTCCGAACTTCTTGCGGAGATGCAAGCCGGCGGTCCCGAAGAAAAGCCGGCAAGCAACGGTACACAGGAAAGCGGGACAGGGCAGGGCTCCTTGAATCGGTGCGATCCACCTGCAATTTCGTTCACGAACCTGTCGATCACCCTTTCAGGCAGACCGGTATTCGATCGATTCACGTTCAGCATCGCACCAGCCGAAACTGTCTTGCTTGCTGGCAAAAGCGGGCGTGGAAAATCGACCCTTCTCGACTGCGTTCTCGGGTTCCGGACACCGGATACAGGTCAGGTGCTGCTTGATGGCACCGATGTGCGCTTTTTGGCAAGGGAGCTTCGGTCGAGCGTGATGTGGCTCGCACAGGCACCAAGACTGTTCCATGGCTCCGTCAAGGCGAACCTCCTCAAGGGGCATTCAAGCCCGGACGCGATCACTTCGGACGAGATATGGGACGCGTTGCGCCTGGCAGGAGCGGAAGACCTCGTAAGGCGGTTGCCGCAGGGGCTTTCGACCCGCATCGGAGAAAACGGCTTCGGTCTGTCCGTTGGCGAAATCCGGCGCATTGCACTGGCGCGCGCGGCATTGCGGTCCGATGCCGCGTTGCTTCTCGCCGATGAACCGACGGCAGGTCTGGACAGGGAGACCGCCGCCGATGTCGTCAATGGCCTGCAACGCCTGGCAAAGGCCAGAACAACGCTCGTTGCCTCGCATGATGCTACGGTTCTGGGGTTGCCAGGCCGTTTGCTTGACCTGGACAAGCTTGGCGCCCGTGAACTGGAGCCGGCAAAGTGAGGGCGGTCAGGCAAATTGTAAGGCGTCAGGCCACGTATGACCGTTTTCATTTCTGGATCGGTATTCTTGTCGCCGTGTTACCTGCGGCTGCCGGCATACTGCTCCTGGGTGTTTCCGGGTGGTTCATCACGGCAGCAGCGATCGCCGGTCTGAGTGGAGCGTTCCTCAACATATTCGCGCCAAGCGCAATTATCCGTGCCCTCGCGATTGTCAGGACTGCAGGGCGCTATGGCGAGCGTCTGCTGACCCACGACGCGACCTTTCGCTTTCTGGGCGATCTCCGTAACCGGCTGTTCGCGCTCCATTCTTCGACAGCGCTGCAGGGTCGCCGGTCCGGTTTGCTGCTGAACCGCTTGACGGCGGACATTGCGGCGCTTGATGCGATTTACCTTCGTCTCGTTGTTCCCGGCGCGGTCGCGGTGGTCATATTGACCTGTCTTCTCGTGTTCTGGGCTTCCGTTTCGGCGCCGGTGTTCCTGGCGGGTCTCGTGTTCGTTCTGGCGTGGACCTTTTTGGCATTCCGTTCGTTTGCGCGGCCCGACAACAACAGCGCGCGCCGCGCCGACGCCGCGTCCGAAGCAATGCGCCTGCGTGCAGCGGATATGGCGGCGGGCCGGCGGGATCTTGCAGTCTATGGCGGGATGGACGCGGCGGCTGACAATATCGTTGATGCCGGCCACCGGCTTGAGCGGGCCGAAGACCTTCTCGAAGGGCGGGCCGAGACAACATCAGCGGTCTCAAGCCTCGTCGGGCAGACCTTTCTGGCGGCAATGCTGACGGTTTGCGTGCTCGGTGTTGAGGACGGTTCCATCAGCGTCGCCTTCGCCGTCGGTCTCGTACTCGTCGTGATCGCACTGCCGGAAATCATTTCGGTGATGCTTGCCGGACTTGAAAATCTGCCTCGCATGTCGTTGGCCGCCGGGCGTGCCACTAAAGCTGGACAGGCTCCGTCGGGCAGCGGCGAGGCGCAAACTGGCATCGAAGATCCGAAACCGTGCACCGCAGACGTTCTGCGTTTTCGCGGGATTTCCTATCGCTATGAAGGTGCCGCCAAGAACGTTTTGGACGGTTTGTCGTTTGAAATTGGTCCCGGCGAGATCGTCGCCGTTGCCGGGCGCAGCGGGTGTGGCAAAAGCACCATTGCCGCGCTTGCGGCCCGGCTGATCGGGCCCCGCAACGGGCACATTCTGCTGAATGGGCGTCGGGTCGATGATTACCGGGAAGACGAACTTCGCCGCACGGTTACGGTCGTCAGCCAGCGCCCGTATCTGTTCAACGACACGCTCGCGGCGAATTTGCGTCTGGCCGATCCTCGGGCAACAGACGCGGAGCTTTGGCATGCCCTGGAGCAATCCGCGCTGGCAGAACGCATTGCCGCCGGCAGAGACGGACTGTCCGCCGTTCTCGGAGAAGGCGGGCTGGGATTGTCCGGTGGCGAACAGCGCAGACTTGCGCTTGCCCGGGCATTCCTCACCCGGCCTGCTCTATTCGTTCTGGACGAAATGACGGAAGGTCTCGACGAGGAAACCGCCGAAGATGTTCTCGGCAGGTTTCTGGAATACCGGGGGAAATCGGCCGTGTTGATGATCGCGCACAAACAGCGCGAACTGGATGCCGCCGATCGTGTTCTGCACTTGTAAAAAGTGCGCAGAGGTCGACAAAGCTCGGCGAAAGGCGCTCTTTTTTTTCAAAGATGACGTCGCGTTTTTCTGCGATTTCTGGTTGTCCAATACGACTTGTCGCATTGACCTGACAGCTGGCCTGAGCCACCATCCGGACTCGGTAGCCTATTGCTCTTAACGGTTTTTTTGACGGGAAAAGACAAACATTTTGTCCGGCGACACGTGCGCCGTTGAGCAACATGTCAGTTGAGAGCAGCCCTGACTTGAGGTTCAGACCCTGAGGGTCTGAAAAGGGGGAATGCAATGGAACTGAATGTCGTTGATCTGTCCCGGCTGCAATTTGCCATGACAGCGCTTTATCACTTCCTGTTCGTGCCTTTGACCATCGGCTTGTCCATCCTGCTTGCGACCATGGAAACGGTCTATGTCATGACCGGCCGCGAGATCTGGAAACGAATGGTCAAGTTCTGGGGAACGCTGTTCGGGATCAATTTCGTCCTCGGCGTCGCGACCGGCCTCACGATGGAATTCCAGTTCGGCATGAACTGGGCCTATTTCAGCCAGTATGTGGGAGACGTTTTCGGCGCGCCATTGGCCATCGAAGGCCTGATGGCGTTTTTCCTCGAAGCCACATTTGTCGGACTGTTCTTCTTCGGCTGGGACAAGTTGTCCAGGCGCCAGCACCTTGCCGCGACCTGGGCGCTCGCACTCGGGACGAACTTCTCAGCACTCTGGATTCTGATCGCCAACGGCTGGATGCAGAACCCGGTGGGGGCCATCTTCAACCCGGACACCATGCGCATGGAGGTCAACAGTTTCTTCGACGTGCTGTTCAACCCGGTGGCGCAGGCGAAGTTCGTGCATACCGTCTCGGCGGGCTACGTCACCGCCGCCCTCTTCATGCTCGGAATCTCGGCCTGGTACATGCTCCAGGGCAGGCATCTTCAGATCGCCAAGCGGTCGATGGCAATCGCATCCGCCTTCGGTTTTGCTTCGGCGCTGTCCGTTGTCGTGCTCGGCGATGAAAGCGGGTACGAGGCCAACCTGAACCAGAAGATGAAACTCGCGACGATCGAGGCGATGTGGGAGACCGAACCGGCGCCTGCGGCCTTCAACGTCGTCGCCTGGCCGGACATGGAAAAACGGGAGAACATCTTCGCGATTGAGGTGCCCTATGTCATGGGTCTGATCGCGACCCGGTCGCTGGATACGGTTATCCCCGGCATCAACGAACTCGTGGACCGGTCCAAGGACCGCATCCGTCAGGGTGCAATTGCCTGGGATGCCTTGCAGAAGATCAGGGAGAACCCGGAAACGGTCTCCGAGGAGGTGCGCGAGACTTTCAGCTACAACGCAAGTTCGCTTGGATACGCCTACCTGCTGCTGCCCTATACGGACAATCCGCTGGAAGCGACAACGGAACAGATCGAGGAGGCCGCCTGGTCGACCGTGCCCAATGTCTGGCCGATGTTCTATGCCTTCCGGATCATGGTTGCCTGCGGCTTCTTCTTCATCCTGTTGACCACCGTTTTCTTCTATTATTCCTCTTCCGGAAAACTGGACTTGCTGCGCGAAAAGCACAGGTGGCTGCTTCATGTCGCGGTCTGGTCGATCCCGTTGCCGTGGATCGCCTGCGAAATGGGTTGGTTTGTGGCCGAGTACGGCCGCCAGCCCTGGATCATTGAGAGTATGCTGCCGACCTCCGCTGCGGTCTCCAGCCTGTCGGTCACCGAAGTTCTCTTGACCCTGGCAGGGTTCGTGATCCTCTACAGCACGCTCCTGGTGATCGAGATCGCGTTGATGATCAAATATATCCGGATCGGTCCGGATGACGGCGAACCGGCCGAGACCGCACCGCCGCCTGCGAGCGCGCAGCCGGTTTCCGGTGCAGCCCCTGTTCCTGCGGAGTAACCGGCCATGATCCTTTACGAAATGATCGACTATTCGACGTTGAAGGTGATCTGGTGGGTCCTGCTTGGCATCCTGCTGATCGGCTTTGCCGTAACAGACGGTTTCGACATGGGGGTTGGCGCGCTGCTGCCCTTCATTGCCGAAACCGATATCGAGCGCCGTGTGGTGATCAACACCATCGGTCCGACCTGGGAAGGCAATCAGGTCTGGTTCATCCTGGGAGGAGGCGCGATCTTCGCCGCCTGGCCGCCGCTCTACGCGATCAGTTTCTCCGGCTTCTATCTGGCCATGTTCGTGGTGCTTGCCGCCATGATCCTGCGTCCGGTTGCATTCAAGTACCGCTCCAAGCGGCCCGACCCATCCTGGCGCAGCAGCTGGGACTGGGCGCTGTTCGTCGGTTCTTTTGTACCCGCGCTGGTGTTCGGTGTAGCCGTCGGCAACGTGCTTCTGGGCGTGCCGTTCTCGCTCGATAACGACCTCAGGATGACCTACGAGGGTTCTTTCTTCGGCCTGTTCTCTCCGTTCTCGTTGCTGTGCGGACTGCTGTCAGTCGCCATGCTCGTGATGCACGGCGCGGTGTGGCTTGTCATGCGCACCTCCGGCGAGATCGCGACGCGGGCCCGCCGCTACGGTACCTTTGCCGCGCTGCTTGGCATCGCGCTGTTCGCCCTCGGCGGTTATCTCGTCGCAAGCGGATATGTCGACGGGTTCCGGATCACGTCGGACGTCGATCCGAACATGCAGGCGAATCCGCTCGCCAAGACCGCTGCAATTGAAGACGGGGCCTGGATGGCCAACTATGCCGCCTATCCCTTGCTCTGGATCGTGCCCGGACTTGGTTTCCTTGGGCTGGCCGGAACGTTGCTGCTGCTTCAGACAAGGATGGAGATGCTGATCTTCGTCTTTTCGAAATCGGCGATTGTCGGGATCATCGCAACTGTTGGAATTTCGATGTTTCCGTTCATCCTTCCGTCCTCGGTTCAGCCTGAAGCGAGCCTGACCGTCTGGGATGCGTCCTCGACACACAGGACACTGTTCAACATGCTTGTGGCAACCATCATCTTCCTGCCGATCATCCTTGTTTATACCGCCTGGGTCTACAAGGTGCTCTGGGGCAAGGTGGATGAGGAAACCATCGAGCGCGACAACCACACGGCCTACTGAGGAGACGACAAGATGTGGTATTTTGCCTGGATCCTTGGAATGCCCCTGGCGTGTTGCCTGGCGATCCTGAACGCCATGTGGCTCGAACTGCGCTCCGACGACGAGCGCAAAGAGATCGAGCGCCGGCGTTTTCATCGTCCGTGATCGGGATTTCGGCCGGGATACTCAGCCCGGCCGTCATTGACTGGATCAGTTGATTGCGACCGTGTAGCGGACAATCCGGTTGTTGTCGCTGTCCGAGAAATAGTACTCGTTGCCGCGAATGGCGACGCCTTCAGGATCGTCGAAGAGGTTAGGACCTTTTCCGGGTTTGCCAGTTCCCAGAACACCAAGAAGAGCAGCGCCGCCGTCTGCATCCGGATCGATCATCAGGATGCGATGCGCGTCCTGATCGGCGACCACAAGTCTGCCAAAACTGTCGACGTCGAGATAGCGCGGACCGTAAAAACCGAATTGCGGTCCCTCGACCGTCTGAAGTTTTTCAAGGCTTGGCGAGTACCGCACGAGCCGCCGGCTGAAATTGTCGGCAACCCAAACGGAACCGTCCGGACCTTCCGCGACATCATGTGCGCCCGGATGAGAGCCGGCGCTCGCGACCGCTTCTCCATTCTCGTAGGCAATCAGAAGCCCGGTTCCGCCGGCCATGGCATAGATGCGTCCGTTGCTGTGGGCGAGGGCTCCTTCGGTGCGCGGTGCGGGCAACGTGATGCGCGGTGCGATATCGAGCGTCTCGATGCTGCTGAAGACGAATACGCTGCCAAACCCGGTCACGGCAACCGCGACTTCACCGCCGGGGCCAAAGGATATGTCATGCGCGCCGGGGAGTTTTCCTGCGCTCAGGCTTTCCACGACGTCGAGCGTGTCCGGGTCGACGACTGCGATCCTGTTCCCGAACTTGTCCGCAACATAAAGGAGGCCGTCAGGTCCGAAGGCGAGGTCATGCGGATCGTTCAGCACGTCGGGGCCGGCCTTGTCGAAAGACGCGAACGGGGCGGGTGCTTCCTGCGCGGCTGCCACGACGCTTGTCAAGCAGGCAAGAACGAAAATTCCGATGCCGACGCGCATGGGATGAGCCTCCAATTGACCGGAGAGAATGAGCGAAAATACCAAGCGGGAATATCGTGCGGCGAAAGCCGGAACCGGTCAACCGGAAGATCCGTTTGCCGGGCCGCGAACTCCTTGAAGCAGTTGCCTCTATACAAAGCCCCGGGGGCTGAATACGTTGAAGCCGGCCGGTGGGCGGGCCGCAGCGCTGAAGCAGCTCTGTAAGATCATTTGGCGGGATGGGTGTTTTTGATAAGAGTGGTGTTTTCGGGCGTAAGACGCATCTGCATGCTGCTTGCGGTGATCGTCTTTCTGGGCCAGCTTTCCATGGTTCTGATGCGCTACCTACTGGGCTTCGGCTTTCTGGAAATCCAGGATGCTGTCAACTATGCGTTCGCGTCGCTGGTGGCTCTTTCCGTCGCTGTCTCGTTCGAAGCGGACAAGCATGTGCGCGTCGACGTTGTCCGGCAACGCCTCACCGAAACGGCCAATCGGCGGATCGACTTTCTGGGTGACCTGGCCCTGGCTCTGCCGGTCTTCGTCATCATGCTCTGGATGGCCTATCCCTTGGTGCGCAGTTCCTGGGCCATCTTCGAAGGCTCGCCCGAAACCGGCGGTTTGCCGGGACTTTTCCTTGTAAAAACCTGCCTTCTGATTCTGCCGGCCCTGGTGGTCTGGTTGACCCTGGCAAGGCTGATCGGGATCTTTCGGCGGAAACCGTCATGAGCATTGAGATTATCTGGCTGCTCGTCATGGCGCTCGCCGTCTTCGCCTGCATCTTGTCCGGGGTACCGGTGCTGCTCGCGATTGCCGGCGCTCCGACACTTGTCGCACTTCTGGCCGCCGCCTACGGCGATTTTGACCTGGTGTTCTTTCAGGCCGTTCCGCAGCGGATATTCGGCATCATGACAAACCCGCTCCTGCTGGCGGTGCCCCTGTTCGTGCTGATGGGACTGCTTCTGGAAAAGTCGCAGCAGGCGGAACGGATGCTCAAGAGCCTGAGCGCCGCGTTGGGCGGAAACCAGTCGGCGCTTGCACTATCGGTCGTTCTGGTGAGTGCCCTGATTGCCGCATCCACCGGTATCATCGGCGCGACGATTGTCATGCTGGGATCGATCATGCTTCCCGCGCTCCTGAAAGCGGGTGTCGACAAACACATGAGCAGCGGACTGATCTGTGCAAGCGGTACGCTGGGGCAGATCATTCCGCCGTCGATCGTCCTGATCCTTCTGGGAGACCAGATCTCCAACGCCTATTTCGAGGCGCAGCAGGAAGCGGGAAACTTTGCTCCCGACCCCGTGACGGTCGGCGATCTGTTCGCCGGCGCCTTGCTTCCCGGGCTGCTGCTCGTTGCGCTCTATGCAGGCTATGTCGTTTTCAGGCTCAGCCGCAGCGGAGAAGGCGGCGGGCAGGGCCTAGAGCGGGAAACCGTCACCGGCCGCCAACTGGCAAGCGCTATCGCGCCGACGCTCGGCCTTATCGTCGCCGTCCTCGGCAGCATCCTGATCGGTGTCGCGACCCCGACTGAAGCAGCCAGCGTGGGTGTCGCCGGTGCGCTGCTGATTGCTGCCGCGGGGCAGGGCCGGACCATTGCCCGCCCGGCGCTTTTGTGCGCTTTCCTGGCCGTTGCATTGCTGGCGCTGCGGCAGACAGGTGTCCTCGGCCTCGACTTTGAGGCAGGACGTATCAGCTGGACGCCGAAATCCGCGATTTCCGTTGCCGCAACCGCCGGAGCATTTGCCCTGATGCTCGCAGTCGCCGCTCCGCTGCTGCGCAGCGGTGTGCTCGCGTCAGC
Organism: Roseibium sp. MMSF_3412; assembly: GCF_030733265.1. Classification (GTDB taxonomy): domain Bacteria; phylum Pseudomonadota; class Alphaproteobacteria; order Rhizobiales; family Stappiaceae; genus Roseibium. Next base: position 165,855 of record NZ_JASHJI010000007.1, read on the forward strand.
GCTGCGCGAGACCGTGACCATCACCGGCATGATTTTCGGTATCGTCATAGCTGCGAGCATTCTGTCGCTGGTCTTTCGCGGGTTCGACGGGGACGAGCATGTTGCGGCGTTGCTCCAGTCCCTGCCCGGTGGGGCCTACGGCATGTTGCTGCTGACGATGCTGGTGATCTTTCTGCTCGGCTTCATTCTGGAATTCGTCGAGATCATCTTCATCGTGGTGCCCATTGTCGGGCCAATCATCCTCCAGACGGATATCAGCCCGGTCTGGTTTGCGGTCCTGATCGCGCTGAACCTTCAAACGTCTTTTCTGACGCCGCCCTTCGGGTTTGCGCTTTTCTATTTCCGTTCGGTTGCGCCGGCGGACATCCGAACGTCGCAGATCTATGTCGCCGTAATACCTTTCGTGGTAATTCAGCTTCTGGCACTCGGCCTTGTTGCAATCTTCCCCGCTCTTGCGACATGGTTGCCGGGAGTTTTGTTCTGATAAGAGGAGTCTGGACATGAAAAGACGGGAATTCCTGAAAGCGGGTGCGGTCGCAGCACCCGCCGCCGTGCTTGCGGCACCGGCCGTTGCCGAGGGCAAGGTCGAGTGGAAACTTCCAACGTCCTTTCCCGCAAAGGCCCCGGGCGTCGGTACGAATGTGACCTCGTTCGCCGAGCGTGTCGCCGCCATGTCCGACGGGCAGCTGACGCTCAAGGTCTTCTCCGGCGGCGAACTCGTCCCGCCCTTCGGCGTGGAAGATGCCGTCGAACAGGGAACGGCTGAAATCGGTCACTCAACACCCTATTACGCGGCATCCAAGAACTCCGCACTGCACTTCTTCTCAGCCGTGCCCTTCGGCATGACGGCGGTCGAGACAACCGCATGGCTGCGCTACGGCGGCGGTCAGGACCTCTGGGACGGGATCTACGCCGAACGCGGCCTGAAACCGTTCTACTCCGGGAATTCCGGGGTACAGTCCGCCGGCTGGTTCAAGAAGCCGATTGAAAGCCTGAACGACCTTGCAGGCCTCAACATGCGCATCGCCGGCCTCGGCGGCGAAGCGATGCGCAAGCTCGGCGTCAATGCCGTGCTTCTGCCGCCACCGGAAATCTTCCCGTCGTTCCAGTCCGGGGCAATCGACGCCGCCGAATGGGTCGGGCCGATGCTCGACATGGCCTTCGGTCTCCAGAAGGTTGCCAAATACTGTTACGTGCCGGCCTTCCATGAGCCGTCCGCAGCGCTGGAAATCGTCGTCAACAAGGAGGCCTACGAAAGCCTGCCGGCGCATCTGCAGGCGGTGATCGCCAACGCGGCCGAAGCGACCTCCGTCGAGACAACGGCCCAGTTCGACTATTTCAACGCGGTCGCGATGCAGAAGCTCAAGGCCGACGGCGTGACTTTTGGTGCCTTCCCCGACGAGGTGATCGCGGCCCTGAAGACCGCGGTTGGCGAGGTCATGTCCGAGAATGCGGCAGCCAATCCGGCTTTTGCGGAAGTCCAGAAAAGCTACGACGCGTTCCTGGACCTCGCCAGGGACTACGCGATCGAGGTCAAGGCCGCGACCTTCACTCAGCGGGTCTAGGCATTTGTGTCCGGCGGCGATGCCACACATCGCCGCCGGACCGGTCCTGCAAACCGGACCTTTGCGTCGAAACGCCTGTGATGATATGGAGGCGCGCATGACGACAACAGACGGCCTCTATACCGGCCACAAGCCGCGCTTTTCCGTTGCCCCCATGATGGAGTGGACAGACAGGCACTGCCGTGCGTTTCACCGGCAGTTGTCGCGGCATGCGCTGCTTTATACCGAGATGGTGACGACCGGGGCGGTCATTCACGGGGACCGGGAGCATCTGCTCGGGTTTTCCGATCTGGAGCACCCGATTGCCTGTCAGCTGGGCGGGTCCGACCCGAAAGACATGGCGGTGTCTTCAAGGATTGCGGCGGATTTCGGCTATGACGAGGTCAACATCAATGTCGGCTGTCCGTCCGACCGCGTTCAGTCCGGGCGCTTCGGCGCCTGCCTGATGCAGGAACCGGAGCTTGTCGCCGCCTGCGTTGCCTCCATGAAGGATGCCGTCGACATCCCGGTGACGGTGAAGTGCCGCATCGGTGTCGATGACCAGGACCCGGAAGAAGCGCTGGACCGGATGGCCGATGCAGTCTTTGCCGCCGGTGCCGACGCGCTCTGGGTGCATGCGCGCAAGGCCTGGCTGAAGGGCCTGAGCCCGAAGGAAAATCGCGATATTCCGCCTCTGGATTACGGACGCGTTCTGCGGCTGAAGCTGCGCTTTCCGGAGAAGTTCATCGGTCTGAATGGCGGCTTGCAGAGCCTTGACGAGGCCGAGCCCTTCCTTGAGACACTGGACGGTCTGATGTTCGGACGGGCGGCCTATCACACGCCGCAGATCCTTGGCGAGGTCGACCGCAGGCTCTATGGCGCATCCACGGCGGACATGTCTCCCTGGGAGGCGGTGAGGGCGCATATGGGCTACCTCGAAGAGCAGCTTTCGAGAGGCGTCAAGCTGGCGCACATGACGCGGCACATGCTCGGTCTCTTCCACGGCCGCCCGGGTGCGCGCAGCTGGCGGCGGATCCTGACCGTCGAGGCGATCAAACCCGGCGCCGGGCTTGAGGTTGTCGAAAAGGCGCTTGCCGCCGTCAGCCCGCAGGATCACGCGGCAGAAGCCGCGGAATAGCGTTTCGGAAAATCAGGGATTCATGATCAGGCGGTCGCCTTCGATCCGCCAGCTCCTGAGCTTGTCCAGCGCGGTGAGGCCGAAGAGGCTGCCGGTCAGGGCACCATCGCGGGCGACGAAGCCGCGAATGTTGCGCAGGCTGTGATCGCCGACCGTGAGTGTCTCAATGAGGATTGGGGCAACCATCGCCTGCCCGTTGGCGGTGGAAACGGGGACGGTGAAGGAAAGCTCATCCGGGTTGAAGCCTGCCCGCCGGGCATCGTCAAAGGTCAGGACAACGGCACTGGCACCGGTATCCAGCAGGAAATGCGTCCGTGTTCCGTTGACCCGGCCATCGAGCACGAAATGCCCGGTCGCGTCCCGCACGATCAGGATCGAGCCGTCGGGCTGGGTGACCGCAAGGCCGGGCGCAAGAGCGCCAAGCACCCGGTAGCCCGCCTGAACAAGGTCGGTCCGGTAGGTGTAGCCCACGACCAGAAGGGCGCACAGACCGCCCCAGAACAGCGTTCCCTGAACGATTTCGCGGATTTTCGGCTGACCGAAGATGAAGCTCGCCAGGAAAACGAAGGCGAGCGCGGATAGCGCGACGATCCGCGGCCCGCTGTCATCGAAATTGATGTTTTCCGGATCAGTCGGATCGCCGAAGAAAAAATAGAACCCCGCCGCAAACATGATGACGATCAGCGCAACAACGACGAAGCCCCTGATCTGTCTCGGCCTGTTACTCATCACTCGCCGCCTTCTTGCCCCTCGGCGCTGCGGCGGCCGGGCAGGTCGGCGATGATTTCTGCACGTTGTTCCTCGCTGTAACCGGACCAGCCGGCGATTTCGTCAAGCGAACGCGAACAGCCGGCACACAGGCCAGTGGACTGGTCGATCTGGCAGAATTTTACGCATGGCGAGTTCATGATGCGCATATGGCCACAGATTGTGGCTTTGCCAAGTCATAAAAACGTCTGTCCACGACGGCGATGCGTCGTCAGCGAAGACCGCCGGGATTGAACGGTGCGGTGATGATGTTGACGGGAAGGGCGACCGTGTTGCCGACGAAGGTGCCAAGGCTGTCGCCAAGCGTCGCGCCGCGCGAGGCGTTGGTTCCCGCTCTCAGGCCTGATTGTCCCAATGTTTCGCGGAACTCCGGACTGAGCTGGGCAAGCTGCGCAAACTTGGAGTGATTGGCCGAATCGAGCGAATCCAGCTCCGTCACGTCGATCACGATTGCGCCGAGTTCGGCAAGTTCCTCGTCGTTCGAGTAGGCTCCGACGCGTTCCTTGCCACCGGCGATCGCCCTGGAGAGACGCAGGGCCCGGTCGTCCCTGGAAACGACGACGACATAGGGGTTCGTCGGTCTGCCGAGTTTCCTGAGCTGTGCCTTGAAGAGATCGATGTCGATATCCGGAGCGGCAAGGATCACGACCTTGACTTTGCCTGAAAGGGCCCGCCGCTGTTCCGGCGAGGACTGGATGGCCGTCTCCATGAGCAGCCAGTTGCCCATTGAATGCGCCAGAATGGTGATGTTGTCCGCGTTCGTCTTGGCGAGCAGCAGCATGGTTTCCGCGAGCGACTGCCGCGCGACGGCGGCGCTGTTCAGGTCATAGACATAGTCCTGAAGTTTGCCGCGCGATGCCCAGGTGAAGAGAACGGGCACACCGTCGATGTCACCGTCGTGAACCACCTGAACGAAGCGGTAGAGCGCTTCGGGGAAGAGTGTGTTGTATCCATGGATGAACAGAAAGATATCGCGCTTGCCGCGCGGCATTTTCGCAAGGCGGTTGTTGATCTGGCGGATGAAGGCGCTCTGATCTTCTATGTATCCCGCATCGCGCGCGACGAATTCCGTCTCCGGATTGCCGGGCAGGCTTTCCGGCCATTCGATCTGGCTGACCTCGTGGCTGGGCGGAACGGATATGGTGGCGTGGGCGTAGCTGACCTGTTCGCCGCGCTCACCGTTGAAATAGGTGTCCGGGCGGCTGTCCCGTTCACGGGTCGTGACCACCATGATGTCATGGGATTTTGCGCCCTGCGCGGGGACCTCGGTCAAGGCCAGCGCGCCGAATTCCGGCCGGCTGCCGCACGCGGCCAGCAGCAGAAGCAGCGCGACAAGAAAGACTGACCTTGGCGCAAGCGGCCAAGCCCCTGTCGAATTGTCCTGAATCTGATCAATCATCGCGTGTCGCCGCCCACCTAACACCTGCTCAAGGCACCATAAGCATCCCGACAAGAAATCCAAGTCCGCAGATTTGCTGAATGGCACCGAGGACGTCTCCGGTCACGCCGCCGACCTTTGCCACAGCGACGTGTCCAAGTGCGAAGCCGGCCACAAGCGCGAGTGCGAGGCCAAGAAAAAGAGCTGTGGGTGAGAGAACCAGTGCTGCCGGAACGAGAAACGGAACGGCCAATAGCGCGGCGTTTCGCGCCGTGGTCGCATCAGGTTTACCGAATCTGGCAGCGAGACCGTCCGGGCGCGCCAGGGGTCTCCCCGACCATTGCCAGACAAGAATGGCGCGGCTGATGACCTCGGTGCTGAGGAATATGAGAGCTGCATCGGCCGGGCTGACTTTTTGCCAGAGAACCGCAAGAAGTGAGATACGCAGCACGACCGTCAGAACAAGGGCGAGCGCGCCGAAGGCGCCAATGCGGCTGTCTTTCATGATTTCCAGCCGCCGGTCAGGGGTCGCACCGCCGAAGAAACCGTCGGCGACGTCGCTCAGCCCGTCTTCGTGCAGAGCGCCGGTGGTTGCACAAAGCGCTGCGAGTACCAGCACGGCAACCGCGAAAGCGGGCAAGGCGGTATAGCCAAGAAGGGTCCCGACGCCAGCGGCTGGCAAGGCGACAACCAGGCCGGCAAGTGGCGCTGCGCGTGCGATTTGCCGGAACTGCGGCGCTGCGGCGGGGTTGTCGATGGTGTTCACCCTTGGCAGCGGAAGGCGCGAAAAGAACCGGACACAGGCGGCGGTATCAGCTGCGAGCGTGGTCAGCGAGGCGACAATCGGCAAAGTTGTTGCTCCGTGCGCGTTCGGACCGTGTTTTTCCCGAGAATCTGAGGATTGGTCGGTTTCCGAGCTCATCAGGCCGGTCCTGTGCTTGAGTTTTTCCAACGCGCCGTTATAGATCAGCCGCCAGAGAGGACCAAGTATAGGCACTCCAAGAAAAACAGACCGGGAAAAACAACATGTCCCTATCCGAGACCGCGCTTCCGTTCGATGATATCCGCAACCTCGTCAAATCGATGCCGGGCCCGGACGAGGAGGCGCTTCACAAGGTCAGGGAAAGAGACGGTCAGCTGACAAAGCCTGCCGGGTCTCTCGGGCGTCTTGAAGAGATTGCGGAATGGCTTGCTGCCTGGTCCGGAAACGCTCCGCCCAAGGTCACCCGGCCGATGGTCGCGATCTTCGCCTCGGCCCACGGGGTTGCCGACGAAGGCGTATCGGCGTTTCCAAGTGCCGTGAACAAGCAGATGGTGGAAAACTTCGCTGCAGGTGGCGCCGCCATCAACCAGCTCTGCCGCGTGAACGACATCGGTCTGAAGGTTTTTGATCTCGCCGTTGATATGCCGACGCCGAGCATCACCCGCGAAGATGCCATGGATGAGGCCAATTGCGCCGCGACAATGGCCTACGGCATGGAAGCGCTTGCCGGTGGCATTGATCTGATCTGCCTCGGTGAAATGGGAATCGGCAACACGACCGTGGCAGCTGCCGTGTTTCACGGCCTGTTCGGCGGCGAGGCGTCCGACTGGATCGGCCGGGGAACCGGTGTCGATGACGACGGCCTTGCCAGGAAGCGCGAGGCCGTTGAAAAGGCTGTTGCACGGTTGAACGGTGAGAGCGACCCGCTTGAAATCCTCAGAAAGGTCGGAGGGCGCGAAATCGCGGCCATGGCCGGCTTGATCATTGCAGCGCGCCTGCAGCGCGTTCCGGTCATTGTCGACGGGTTTGTCACCACTGCGGCCGCTGCCGTTGTTTACGCAATGAACCCGTCCGGCCTGGATCACTGTCTGTTTGCGCATGTGTCCGCGGAACACGCGCACGGGCGCGTTCTGGAACGTCTCGGCAAGGATGCCCTGTTCGACTTCGGCATGCGGCTTGGAGAAGGGTCTGGAGCAGCGCTTGCGGCCGGTGTGGTCAAGGCCGCGTCCGAGATGCATGCGGGCATGGCGACTTTCGCCGACGCGGGTGTATCCGGAAAGTCCTGACTCACGCCCTGCGGGCGGTTTCTTCCTGCACTGCGTCTGCTGCGCCGGAAGTCTGGTTCACTTCTGCCGCGTAGTTCATGTTGCGTGACGGCGGCAGCGTGACGATGACTTCGGTGCCTTCGCCCAGCCTGGACCTGATCGTGAACTTGCCGTCGTGCATGCTCACAAGCGCCTGAACGATCGACAGCCCGAGCCCGGTTCCCTGTTCGGCGCTCTTGATGGCATGCGACCCCTGGCCGAAAGCCTCCAGAACCGTTGGAATTTCCTCTTCCGGAATGCCCGGTCCGTTGTCCTTGATGGAAACATATTGTCCGCCGTCTGACGTCGGTCCGAGGTTCACCCTGACTTCGCCGCCGACCGGTGTGAATTTGACGGCATTCGACATCAGATTGAGAATGACCTGCCGCACGGCGCGCTCATCGGCCCACACGCGCGGGAGACCCGCCTGATGCGCGTGATGCAGGGCAATCGATTTGGCTTTTGCGCGGACCTTCATCATCGTGCCGCATTCGGCGACCACGTCCTGAAGATAAATGCTTTCCTCATGCAATTCGTGGCGGCCGGCCTCGATGCGCGACAGGTCAAGGATCTCGTTGATGAGATTGAGCAGGTGTTCGCCCGACCCGTGAATGTCCTCCGCATAGGACCGGTAGTTCTTGTTGGTCATCGGACCAAGAACCTCGTCCTTCATGATTTCGGAAAATCCGAGGATCGCATTGAGCGGCGTTCTGAGTTCATGGCTCATCGTTGCCAGGAACCGGGATTTCGCAAGGTTGGCGGCCTCGGCCCGCCGGCGTGCTTCGTCGGAAACGGAATTCGCGGTTTCCAGTTCGGCGATCAGATGATCCTTGTCCGCACGGTATTCCAGCATCGTGTTGGCGTTTTTCAGGAGCTGGTTGCCCAGGATCAGGAAGAAACCCTGTGCGCCGATCGCCATGGCCGCAAGCGTGTAGTGAACCGCACTCGATTGCTGAAGGAAGCTGAAAGTGACCACGAATGTGATCGGCAACGTGCTCGCCAGGAGGCATTTGGGCAGGTTTGCCGATTGCATCGTGTTCATCGCGATGACGATCAGGAGAGTCGCGAAGTGGAAGATGACCAGACCTTCCCCGGACCCGATCCTTTCCGGCATCAGGAAGAACATGGCCCAGCTGCATCCGTAGATCAGGTCGCCCGCCGTGAAGCGGCGGCGCCAGACGACACGGACTTTCTGGTCGGACGGCGCTTTTTCATAGGAGTGGCTGATCACGACCATCAGGAAATGCGTGCAGATCGTGACGAGGAACCAGGCGCCCATGAACTGGGGACTGACCCAGAGCGAGGAAATCGCTGCCACGATCAAGGCGAGCAACGGTGCGGCAAAAGCCGCGTTGATGCGCGTATCGGCAAAAAGGTGCTGGCGTTCGTGTTCGAAAGTCGATTGCCGGTTCTCGGGAGCGCCGAGCCGGCTGCGGATATCACGCACCGAACGTGCAAGCTCGCGGCGCCGCAAGGCGCGCTGCCTGTTGATCGCGATCGTGTCGTGAATACTATCTGACGTTTCGGGCTTCATCGGACGCCGGAGGGTGTTGATATCGTTATTGTGATACTGCGTGTTTATGCACAGTGACTCATCATTCCTTAAGATCGTCCTCAGGATCGTGGTAAGCATTGCGTTAATCGGCTGTATCAGGGTGCAACTCTTTGTCGTTTCATCATAATTCCCAATCCCTCGATGAAATGGTTTCGCGCATTCATGCCTGCCGGGAATGCAGCGAAAATCCGGTCGGGAAAGCCTTGCCGCACGATCCGCGGCCAGTCCTGCAGGTGTCGTCGAAAGCGCGGCTGTGTATCAGCGGACAGGCGCCGGGGACGCGGGTACACAAAAGCGGGCGGCCCTTCACCGATCCGTCCGGCGACAGGCTCAGAAACTGGATGGGGATAGGCGAGGAGGTTTTCTACGATGCTGAGCGGCTTGCCATCGTCCCGATGGGGTTCTGCTTTCCGGGTCTCGATGACAAGGGTGGCGACCTGCCGCCCCGCAAGGAATGCCGCACGCTCTGGCATGACGCGCTTTTTGCCGAAATGCCCAAGATCGAGATGATCCTCGTGATCGGCCAATACGCACAGGCCTACCACCTCGGCGGGATGCGCAAGAAGAGCCTGACGGAAACGGTCGGATCGTGGAAAGAGTATTTCAACGTGGCGGATTCAGGAGGAAAGCCGAGAGTGCTGCCGCTGCCGCATCCGTCCTGGCGCAACAATGCCTGGCTCAGAAAGAACCCGTGGTTCGAAGCGGATCTCCTGCCTGTTCTGAGGTCCGAGGTCGCGCGGCTGGTCTAGCCCGTTCAAGCGAGCAAGAAGAAAAAAATACTCCAACTCGCCTCATTTGACATGTGGCGCGAAAAATTCCATACGTGTTTTGCTCAAGACAGAAATCATTTCCTTCAAGTCGGACTGTTTGATTTGAAGGGCGTGCGCCAATAGCCGGAAATCTCCACCATGATTGATCGCATCGATCGCCGCATCCTGTCCATTTTGCAGGAGGACTGCACCGTCCCGGTCGCCGAGATTGGCCGCCGTGTCGGTCTGTCGACGACGCCATGCTGGCGCCGCATCCAGAAGATGGAGGAAGACGGTGTCATTACCGGCCGTGTGGCCATTCTGGATCCGGCAAAGGTGAATGCGAAGGTGACGGCCTTCGTCGCGATCACGACGAGCCAGCATTCGGAAGACTGGCTGAAGAAATTCGCCGATGTGATCCAGGAGTTTCCCGAGGTTGTCGAGTTCTATCGCATGGCGGGGCAGGTCGACTACCTGCTGCGTGTCGCCGTGCCGGACATCGAAGCATATGACGCCTTCTACAAGAAGCTGATCGCAAAAATCGAGATCTCGGACGTGTCGACGACGTTCGCGATGGAGCAGATCAAGAACACGACCGCGCTTCCCCTGACCTATGTTGTTCCGGAAAAGCCCCGGGGAGACGCATAGTTCCCCGGCCGTGGGCAATGCGCTTGAAGCTGCGTTGTTCGCAACGGAGTGTGTTCAGGTTTCATTGACCGGATGGCGCGCGAAAAAACGCGCGGCTTCGGCGTCCGTTACAGGCTGACCGGCAAAGATCTCCGCATAGGTGCGCATGCGTTCCAGGCGCGGAGCCAGCGGATCTGATGGCCCGTCCTTCTTCATGGAAATATAGCCGATCTGGGTCTGGTAGACCGTGTTGGCCCGGACGCTTGCGTGAACCGTGTCGTAGCCGAAGCGCTCGAACATCGATTGCAGGGCTTCGACCCGGATGATGTCGGCTTCTTCGAGCATCGCGGCAAGCCGCGCGTCCGAGTGGGCCCAGTTGCGGACAGCGAATTCCAGCCTTGAGTCAAACAGGTCCGGCAAGAGCCACAGATCGAAAACGTTGAGAATCGCTTCCGTAATTGTCTCTGCATAGGCTTCGGTGCGCCTGATCAGGTTGCCTGTGTTTTTTGATTGCCATAACTGGATCAGAGCATCGAGCAGATCCTTGCGATCGGAAAAATGACCGTAAAAGCTCGTCCGGGACAATCCCATGCGCTCGGCAAGAGGCATCACTTTGACCGCATCGATCCCGGTCTCCAGCAAGGCGCCATAGGCCGCCTGAATCCAGAGCTCCCGCGTACCGCGCCATCCGCTGGTTTTTTCGATCAGGGGTTCGTTCATGGTTGCTCGTTAGCAGCTGATTTGGCTTCGAACAACCCAAATTGACAGTGATGTCTTTAAAAACGACATAAATGTCGTTTTTGCGGCTTTTCACCCGGTGGCACCACGCAATAAGCTCCCAGCTGACCGGTGCAGGCCGGACGGATGCGAATTGAGGGAAGCGCATGTCTAAGGATCCACTGCTGCAGCCGTATCAGCTGAAGCACCTGACGCTGAAAAACAGGATCATGATCACGTCGCATGAGCCGGCCTATCCGGAAGACGGCATGCCCAAGGAACGATACCGTGCGTATCACGAAACGCGCGCGAGGGCAGGGGTTGCACTGACAATGACCGCTGGTTCAGCCGCGGTTTCCCGCAATTCTCCGCCAGCCTTCAACAACATACTGGCCTACAAGGACGAAGTCGTACCCTGGATCCGCCAACTGACGGATGCCTGTCACACCCATGGCTGCGCCGTCATGATCCAGCTCACTCATCTCGGCCGCCGGACCGGCTGGAACAAGGGCGACTGGCTGCCATCCGTGTCCTCGACCATGGCGCAGGAACCAGCGCACAGGTTCTTTCCGAAACTCGTCGAGGACTGGGACATAGCCCGGATCATCGAGGACTATGCCGACGCCGCCGAACGCATGAAGGAAGGCGGCATGGACGGCGTCGAACTGGAAGCCTACGGCCACCTGATGGACCAGTTCTGGTCGCCGGCGACGAACCAGCTTGATGGCCCCTATGGCGGCGGAACGCTCGAAAACCGGATGCGGTTTTCGCTGGAAGTGATCGATGCCATACGTCAGCGGGTCGGTGAGGATTTCATTCTCGGTATTCGCTTTACCGCCGACGAAGCGATGCAAGGCGGCATAACGGCTGCGGAGGGGCTGGAAATCGGCCGGCGTCTGAAAGAGACGGGGCAAATCGACTTCCTGAACGTGATCCGTGGCCATATCGACACGGATGCGGCACTGACGGACGTCATCCCGGTGCAAGGCATGCGCAATGCGCCGCATCTCGATTTCGCCGGCAGGGTTCGGCGGGAAATCGGCCTGCCGACATTCCACGCGGCCAAGATCCCGGATGTCGCGACCGCGCGCCACGCAATCGCCGAGGGCTTGCTGGACATGGTCGGCATGACGCGCGCGCACATGGCCGACCCGCTGATCGTCCGGAAAATATCGGAAAGGCGGGAAGAGGAAATCAGGCCATGCGTGGGCGCGACCTATTGCCTTGACCGGATTTACCAGGGCGGTGAGGCACTGTGCATTCACAATCCGGCGACGGGCCGCGAATTGACGATGCCGCATGAACTGTCCCCGGCCGCAGAGACGAAAAAAGTCGTTGTCGTGGGGGCGGGGCCGGCCGGCATGGAAGCCGCGCGTGTCGCCTCCGAACGTGGCCACGATGTGGTGGTCTTTGAAGCTGCGCCCGATGCCGGCGGACAGGTCCGATTGACGGCCCAGTCCGAACGGCGCCGGGAGATGATTTCGATTATCGACTGGCGCATGGAGCAGTGCATCGCGAGAAACGTGAAATTTAGCTTTAATACATACGCAGAAACTACTGATGTAACTTCAGAAAATCCTGATGTTGTTATCGTTGCGACGGGCGGGCTGCCGCATACCGACGTGCTGTCCGAGGGTAACGATCTCGTCGTTTCCGCCTGGGACATCATCGCCGGGGACGTGAAGCCGGGCAGGCAGGTTCTGGTGTTTGACGATGCCGGTGATCACGCCGCGCTGCAGGCAGCTGAAATGATTGCCAAGACCGGCGCGCATGTCGAGATCATGACCCCGGACCGTTCGTTCTCGCCGGAAGTTATGGGAATGAACCTGGTGCCGTATATGCGTGCGCTGCAGGACAAGGATGTCCGTTTCACGGTCACCTATCGCCTGAAGAGCGCCAAACGGGCGGGCAACAGGATCACTGCGGTCATCGGAACGGATTATTCCGGCCACACCGAGGAGCGCGATTTCGACCAGATCGTGGTCAACCATGCAACGGTGCCGCTGGACGAGCTTTACTTCGATCTCAAGCCAAGGTCCAAAAACCTTGGGGCGGTGAATCAGGAGGCGCTGATTTTTGGCCGCCCGCAGTCGCTCGAAGCCAATCCCGACGGAGAATTCGCCTTGTTTCGGATTGGCGACGCGGTTTCTGCCAGGAACACGCATGCCGCCATTTACGATGCGCTCAGGCTGGTGAAAGACATCTGACCTCAACCCGTTGCGGAATTTTTGGGCAACGTCTCACTTGAATAAGCGGATGCCGTTTTTGAGCTATGGCACCTGATCGCGGCGGGACTAGTTTCGCAGCATCAACGTTCGGTGACCCCGACACTTCAGGATCAGACACATGTATAGCGACTCGGACATTCTTTCGCTTTTGATGGGCCGTCGGGCCGGTTATTCGCTGCCTCAGCCGTTCTACACCGACGCAGATGTGTTCCAGGCTGATCTCGCGCATATCTGGCAGAAAGACTGGGTTTTTGCAGCCTGTTCGGCTGAGCTCCCAAAATCCGGAAACTATGTCACGCTCCAGATCGGTGCTTGTTCCATCATCGTTGTCCGGGGGGCGGACGGTGTCATCCGCGCATTCCACAATTCGTGCCGCCATCGCGGCAGTCGCATCTGTTCGGCCACAAAGGGGTCCTCGCCGAAGCTGGTGTGTCCCTACCACCAGTGGACCTATGAACTGGACGGCAAGCTCCTTTGGGCGCGTGAGATGGGAGACGACTTCAAGCCGGAGGAACACGGGTTGAAGACGGTTCACTGCGTTGACGTGTCTGGCATGGTTTTCATCTGTCTGGCGGAGGCCGCTCCCGACGCCACCGGCCTGCAACGGCAGGCCGCACGATATCTCGGGCCCCATGATCTTGGCAATCTGAAGGTCGCGCATCAATCGACGATCACCGAGAAGGGCAACTGGAAGCTCGTCCTTGAAAACAACCGCGAATGCTATCACTGCTCCGGTTCGCATCCATCCTTGTGCCGGACGTTTCCCGATGATCCCGACCTCGTCGGCGCGGATGATTCGTCCACGTCCAATGTCGGAAAACAGCATGTCGAACGCTGCGAAAATGCCGGTTTGCCCGCGAAATACGTGATCTCGCCGAACGAGCAGTGGCGTTTCGTGCGCATTCCCTTCCTCGGGGAGGCCGTCAGCTACACGATGGACGGCAAGGCCGCTGTTTCGAAGCGGATCGGTACCGTTCCCTTCGACAACGCGGGCACATGTCTCTTTTTCAACTACCCGAACACGTGGAACCATTTCCTGTCGGACCAGGTGCTGACCTTCCGTGTGTTGCCGATCGGACCGATGGAATCCGAAGTGACCACAACATGGCTGGTGCACAAGGAGGCACAGGAAGGCGTGGACTATGATCTGGAGCGGCTCACCGAAGTGTGGACGCACACCAACGACGAGGACCGGCGGATCGTTGAGGAAAACCAGATCGGTATCTGTTCACCGGCCTATGAGCCCGGGCCGTATTCGCCGGTACAGGAAAGCGGCGTCATCCAGTTTGTCGACTGGTATGCCGCGCATCTGGAAACGTCCCTTCTCGGGCGTTTCCGTGTAGCGGCGGAGTAGTCCGATGATACCGATGCCGGGACGCGACACGCCTGTCTGGTCTGACAGCGAACTGCTGGAATGCGTGATGGTGGTGCCCGAAACGCCTGACGTGAAGACGTTCTCTTTCCGTCCGCCGTCCGGGGCAACCTTTGTTTATCGGGCAGGGCAGTTCATCACTCTGGACCTGCCGTTGCCCGGCGGCAACGTGCAAAGAACCTATACTTTGTCGTCCTCGCCTGTCTCCAGCGCCTATGTTTCCGTAACGGTGAAGGCGCAGCCGGGGAGCCAGGGTTCGCGCTGGCTCCTCGACAACATGAAGCCGGGCATGCGGTTGAAAGCGTTCGGACCGGCCGGTCTCTTTCATCTGCCGCCGAGCCCGGACGGCAAGTTCCTGTTCATCTCGGCAGGCTCAGGTGTCACGCCGATGATGTCGATGGCGCAGACGCTCTTCGAACGGGGCGAGGACCCGGACATCTGTTTCATTCAGTGCGCCAGACGCCCTGCGGATCTCATCTTCCGACAGAAACTGGAATACATGGCGAGCCGGGTCACGGGGCTGCAGCTGCACTTCGTGGTCGGGCAAAGTGACCCTTACGAGGTCTGGACCGGGTATCGCGGGCATTTCAACCAGCTGATGCTTGGGCTGATGTGCAACGACTATCTGGAGCGTGATGTCTATTGCTGCGGTCCGGAAGGGTTCATGGATGCTGTTCGCGAGATCCTGAATGCGCTCGGATACGATATGGATCGCTATCATCAGGAAAGCTTCCAGGCACCGGCCGAAACCAAGGCGGAACTCACCGAATTTGACGACGTCGTTCCGCAGGAAGACACGAAAGCACAGATCGTTTTTGCAAATTCTGGCGTGTCCGCCTGGTGCACGGAGACCGACACCGTACTTGCGGTCGCCAAGGATGCCGGTCTGAACATCCCGTCCGGCTGCACCTTCGGTGTCTGCGGCACATGCAAGGTCAGGAAGCTGGACGGCGATGTCCACATGGTTCATTCCGGCGGAATCAGCGAAGACGATATCGAGGCAGGCTACATCCTGGCGTGCTGTTCCAACCCGATCGGCACTGTTGAAGTCGAGGTCTAATCAAGATCCAGGCGCGCGCGCACTTTCGGTGAGGACAGTTCCTTGACCGTTTCGCGGCCGATCCTGCGCGCCGTCCTATCTTCGGAACGAGCCAGCTCCTCGCCCAGTTCGAATGCGGGACCATGCAGCTCTGCCGAGCGTTTGCCGATCTGCCTCAACGCCCAGTGAACCGCTTTCCAGACGAAATTCCGTTCGTCCGTGGAGGCATCGCGGATGAGGTCGAAACAGCCCAGAAACTCCCGGTCCGGTGCCGCTTTGGCGTGGACAGCACGCCAGGCGATCAGGGCAAAGCCGGCCCGTTTTACGAATTCGCGTTCGCTTGCCGCAAGAACCGGAACAAGTGCGCCCGAGTCCGCGCGGCGGGCATGGACATTGGTCAACTGGTCGCAGAGGTCCCAGGACTGGATGTCATCCAGCCAGCGCTGTGTCAGCTCTGCCGTCATTGCCTTCGGAGGCGTGATCAGAATGGCGAGCAGCCGGGCCTCGTGAAATCCGGACGCCCAGAGATCACCTGCCAGATCCGGGGATTTTCCGAGCTTCTTTGAAAATGGCCGCAAAATGGAGAGCGGCACTCCGAAGGCCCTGGAAGCGTCGATACCGAACCGCGCCATGCCCTGACGGTTTTCATCGGTTCCCAACTCGCCGAGATGTTCAAGCACGGCTGTGGCAGTCCAGTCTGACGTCGAACGGCGCATCTGTGTCCCTGATAATGCGTCTTTGCGCTGTGATCATGCCTCAAGATCATAGAACAGCTGCCAGGGCGGACGGAAGGTGCTTGCGCGGTGCATGTCTTCGACGAACAAAGCAGGGCCCGGCGTAGTGCCGGGCCCTGCTTTGTTCAGATTTCTATGGCACACGCCATTTTCCAGGCTTGGGGCCCGAAGCGCCGCCATGCAGCGATCAGACCCAGTAGGGCCTGCGCCACCATACGCGGGCAGCCTGTTCTTCCCGGTTCCGCTCCTCGGCCAGACGGCGCTTGGTGCGCGGGTCCATCGTTTCAGCGCGCGAAGACCGGGTTGCTTCCAGAAGGCTGCGTGCATAAATATCTAACATTGACTTACACTCCTCGGTTGGCGTCTGATGAGAATATGGCTCTGGACCTTGGAAACTGCGAGTCAGGAAGATTTTAGATATGTAAGGAAAAGTTACATATGGAATGGCGCTCCCTTCCTCCGCTGAACAGCCTCAAGGTGTTTGCAGTCGTGGCCGAAACCACGAGCCTGTCGGCGGCCGGACGAGAACTGAATGTCACCCATGCCGCGGTCAGCCAGCAGATCCGCAGCCTTGAGAGTTTCATGGGGCTGAAGCTGATTGTGCGGGAAGGGCGCGGTGTTGCGCTGACCCCGGAGGGAGAGCAGTTGTTCATCGGCCTCAAGGAAGGATTTGAAGCCATCCGGGACACCGTTGATGCGCTCCTCAAGGACGATCAGGCCAGGCCGCTCAATATCACCATGACACCGACATTCGCCGTCAGCTGGCTGATGCCCCGGATCAACGATTTTCGGCTGAAGCATCCCGATATCGAGTTGATGCTCAACCCGACAGCGGAAGTCATTGAGCTGACACCGGGCGGTACCGACATGGCGATCCGTTTCGGCAGGGGCGATTGGCCCGGCCTGGACTCCGAACTGCTTTTGCCGACCAACTTCGCCGTCGTCGGGGCGCGCTGCCTGATCGGCGACAGGGCGATCAACAGTCCCGAGGACATTCTGGATTTCCCGTGGCTGCAGGAATACGGCACCAACGAACTCGCCATCTGGATGAAAAATCAGGGGGTCGTGCCCTGCGAAAAACTCAATGTCACCCATCTGCCGGGCTATATGCTGCTTGAAGGATTGCGGCGTGGGGAGGGCGTGTCGGCAACGGCCAAGGCGTTTATCAAGCCTGACATCGATGCCGGCAGTCTTCAGGTGCTGTTCGAGGATGAAGAAGACCCGGGCACCGGCTATCACATGCTGACCCGTCAGGGTGTCAAGCGCCCGCCGCTGAAGAAACTGATGGCCTGGCTGCGCACCATGATCGCGGAAGACATGGAGAGGACGGGGGGCTAGGGTGCGAAAGCGCGAGATCAAGCCAGGAGAACAGGACACGTGACGAACTCGCAAAACACCACCAACCCCCTCATTCTTCCCGATGGCCTGCCACGGCCCGTCGATGACGGCGGTGCGGATCATCTGGCGGGCATGAAAGTGCCCTCTGTGCGATTGCGCGCGACCTCCGGAGACCGGGTTGACCTGTCCGAGGTGCCGGGCCGGGTGGTTGTCTACGCTTATCCCATGACCGGCGTTCCCGGTGTCGAGTTGCCGTCTGGCTGGAATGACATTCCAGGCGCGCGAGGCTGCACGCCGCAGACCTTGTCTTTTCAGGCCGAAAAGGACGTTTTCGCGGCTTTCGGAGTGACGGTGTTCGGTCTGAGTACGCAGACGGAAGACTATCAGAAGGAACTCTCCGAGCGTCTGGACCTGTCTTTCCCGATCCTGAGCGATGCTGATTTTGAACTCTCCGACGCGATGCGCCTGCCGACCATGGTGGTGGAGGGCATGCGGCTGATCAAGAGGCTGACGCTTGTCCTCAGGGATGGCGTGGTCGAGCATGTATTTTACCCTGTTTTCCCGCCGAACAGGTCTGCGGCAGACGTGATCGGCTGGCTTCAGGAAAACACCGCGCACGCGCATGGACCGGGCGTCCTGATTTATACGACACCGGACTGCCCGCATTGCCGGGCTGCCAAGACGCTCCTGAAGGAAAAAGGGGTCGCTTACGTCGAGGTTGATGTGGACCGCGACCCGGAGGCAGCGCATGTGATGGTTGCCCGCAGCGAGGGCCACCGGACCGTGCCACAGATTTTCATTGGCCCGACCCATATTGGCGGCGGCGACGACCTCGCCGTGCTTGAGGCCGAGGGCCGGCTGGACACCTTGCTTGCGGGAACGAAGGAATGAAACGGTGGTCGAGGGCGGCGGCGGGCGCAAGTCGGCTAGAGAAAACCGCTTTGATCAGAACCTGACCACCCGCTCGAGGACCCACGACGTGCAAGACAAATCCAAGGACACGGAAACGGTTTGGGTCACTCTCGGCCCCGAGGGCACCAATCATGACGTCGTGCTGCGAAATCACCTTCTGCAGCGCGGCCGTGAGGCGCGCATAATCCATGCACCGGACGCATCCGGCATGCTTGCGCGCTGCATTCGCGGTGAGGCCACGCACATGATGATTTGCGCCGCGCATCGGGAGGCAGCGGAAATCGTTGCGATTGCGCAGTACAGGCACGGTATCCTGCTGACCGACACGTTCATAGCAACGAGCCAGCCGCTCGCGATCTTGAGCCGGTCTGACGTCGGTCGCCCCCGGTCGATCGCGCTCCATCCGGCGACACGACCTTACACCTCTCTTGTGGAGTTTGAAGAGGTAATCGAGGTGAGTTCGACCGTCGCCGCCTTCGAAGGGCTTCAACGGGGCGAATGGGACAGCGCCCTTACACAACGGCGCTTCGCCGATTGTGCGGAGGTGAAAGTAGTCCGTCCCGTCGACGCGGCACGGGACGCCTGGCTGGTGCTGTCACGCGGTTAGTCACGCAATCAAGGACGATTGATGTCGCTGACCCGTGTCAGACCGATGCCTTCAAGCTGTGCCTGATCCAAGTGCCAAATCTTTGAAATTAGTCGCTTGAAACCAATTTCGCCATTGACCCTGACATTAGTGTCAGGGCGCTAAGCGTGTCGCCTATCAACACCCTTAAGAGCCCGGATAGGAGACGGAACGAAATGGCGAAAGACAGTATTTGGACGGGGAAGGTGGCGATAGTCACCGGCGGAAGTTCCGGGATCGGCAGGGCGGTCGCAACCCGGCTTTCCAGGAAAGGCGCGAAGGTTCTCATCACTGGCCGCAATGCACACAGGCTCGAGGAGGCCGCAACTGAGCACGACAACATAGAGGCGCTTCAGATGGACAGCTCTGAAGACGGCAGTGGTGAGCGGATCGCCGAAGCGGCGACCGGTCGATGGGGGCGCATTGATCTGGTCGTCAACAATTCCGGGGCGGGTCAACCACTGCCCGTCGATGTCTATGATGCAAGTGTCATTGCAGACATGTCTGCCCTCAACATCGTCGCACCGTCTCAACTCGTGAAGGCAGCCCACGCGGCGTTGCGTGAAAGCAGGGGCGCAATCGTCAACATTGGAACGGCCGTGTCGCGCAACGCGGCACCCATGCTGGCGCATTACGGGGCGACCAAGGCGGCGCTTGAACATCTCACCAGATCCTGGGCCATCGAGCTTGCAAGCGACGGCATTCGCGTCAACGCCGTTGCCCCCGGGCCGGTCAAGAGCGGTGCGCTGACCGGAATGATGGGCCTTCCGGAAGAAGTGGCGCGGCAGGTCGAGGATCAGGAAACCGCCCAGATTCCCCTTGGACGCCGGGGCGTGACAGCCGATATCGTCCCCTGGATCCTGCGCCTCGGCAGTCCTGAGAATGAATGGCTCACGGGACAGATCCTGACGGTTGACGGGGGCTGGTCGCTGCGGAGCTGAGAGCCTGAAAGTCGGGTGGATGGAGACCATCCACCCGACGCCTTGCTGATTGTCATGCAACACTTACATTGATGTCAGGCTTTTCCGGAGTATTTCTGTCATGCAGGCAAAGGAAGCTGCTGAGCGGCTTGGGATCACACAGCGCATGCTGCGCCACTATGAAAAAGAAGGTCTCATGGACGTGTCACGAACGTTCAACGGGTATCGCAGCTACAGCGAAACAGACCTGCGCAGAGCCGGGCGTATTCGCGATTTTATCGCAACCGGCTTCTCCACCCGCGAAATCCGAGCAATGAGCGCCTGTCTTTCCGACGAAGGCTCCGGCCCGTGCGAAGGCGGGATAGAGAAACTGACGGAAAAGCTGATGCATATCGACCGGCTCAGAGCAGAGCTTGACGACAAACGAAACGCCGTGCTTGAGCGGTTGGCGACACTGAGAAACGGACTTTCAGCCCTGGGTACGGACCCATAAATGAAGTCAATTTGGTTTGGTCGTTTTGGCTATCTGCGAGGAGCGAAAGCGCAGGAATTGTGGTGCATTTTCAAGCCTTTCGCGACGAGGCAGATAGCCAAATCGGCGTCAATTATGGGTCCGTACCCTAGTACGCAAGTGCGCACCAGTTCTACTTGCAGATCGGCAATTCCAGGGGCGGTTGTTTCGGCAGGGAGCGCCGCCATTCGTTGATGATCGGCTGGAGTTTCCTTTTGGGCCAGAACTTGGGCGCGCCGATTGATTTCAGGCAACTGGCGTTCCAGTAGAGCCCGGCACTTGTCAGGGACTTCCGTTTCCGGACCGCATTTGCAACGGCGTCGATGTCGCGTCCCTCCGGATAAATATAAAGCGTGGTCGGATTACCCTCAACGAGCGGGAGAATCTCTCTTGATTCTGCCGGCGACCATGTGGTGCAGCCATTGCTGCGCCCGCCGGTGTAGTTCACCAGCTTGCCATAAGGGACATAGCCATCCTTGTCTGCGTACGGGCTTTTGGGGTTCTTGAAACGGCACTGCCATTTCAAAAATACCGCCGGGTGCCCGCCAATGGCCCGTTCTCTGGCATTTGCGGTTTCGCCTTCACCGTCGAACAGAAGAAACGTTCTGTGAAATGCTTTCCGTTTGCCGGACTGGCGGTAGTATCCCTTGAAGGAAGTCCTGGTTTCAGCCGTTACGTAGGATCCGCCTGCGGTCAGTTTCGACCCTTCCGCATTGCTGAAATTCTTGGCGCATTGGCGTCCGTTCGAGAAATTGGCGCGCCGCAGTTTCCGGCCATTGCCATAGCCCGATGAAACGGCTCTAAAAAACTTTCTCTGTTCGCAGATCACATAAAACCGGCGTCCCGGCTTGCCACTGCGCGTGGTGCTCGGACGGGTCGCATCCTTGGCAAAATAACAGGCGTTTCTGACCTTGCCCTGACGTCGTTTCCGTTCGTAAAGCGCTCGAGCGCGTTGGAGAACAACCGGAGCAATTTGTCCCTCGGCCGTTCCCACATGTTTTTGCAGCCAGGCAGGGATCTTCGAGCTCTGCTGTGCCGCGGCCGCGGGCAGCGGCACCGTCACGGCGGCAGCGAGCAAGGCGGCGAACGTCAGATGAGGCCAGGCAAATGGCAAGGTCGGTTCTCCTGCAAATCGCGTCGGCCCTATACTACACGCAATGCCTCGCTTTCGCCCCTGAAAAGCCGGGGCGCGGGACTGCTGCCAACAAGAGATCGGTGCAAAAGTGCCGCTGGGTCAGAGTTTCTGGCGTTCTTTTACCTTGCACAGATCGCAGGGCGTCATGGCGCGTCCCGTTTGAACAGCTTATCGGCCATGACGCCTGTGCGCGTTTCGACGGCTTCAAGAGCGTCAAGAATCAGGTCCTCCCGGAAGCGCTTGCCGACAACCTGCACCGCGACCGGCATTCCCTCATGCATGCCGGGCGACACGATGCCGGCAGGAAATCCCATGTAGTTCATGGCGAAGGACCAGATACCGCATCCGAGCACTTCCATGATGCCGTCTTTTCCTTCCGCATCCCTGTTCCAGGCATAGGTCGGAGACGGCAGGAACGGGCACAGCACGAGGGGATAGTCCTCAAGCAGGAGATTCCACTGGCGAATGAAATGAGAGCGCCTGGCCATCTGATGCAACAGTTCGTCGTCCTTGAAGGGTGGAAACAGCTCGAAATATTCGTCGAACATCCGGTTGATTTCGGGGCTGCCGTGGCGCCTCACATCGTTCAGCATCAGCACGTTTACCTCGCCCATCAAGGCACGGTAGCCCGTCTCGCCGATCTCGCTGATATCCGGTGTCTCGATCTCGACGACTTCGTAGCCTGCATCCAGAAGACAATCACGTGCAGTATCCAGGGCTCGGACAATCGCCGGGTGGGCCTCGAACTGGTAGGTGTTTCTTGTAAAACCGACTTTTGTCGGTCTTTCCAGATCGGGACCCTCGAAAGGAACGGGAACTTGCCAGGGGTCGTGCGGATCATAGGCAATGGCAGATTTCATGGCGAGCCGCACATCGCGCACCTCCCGGCAAATGACACCTTGGACCGACATCAGTTGCGCAAGCATGCCGCGCTCGGCTTTCTGCGAAGGGTTCCAGGCCGGGGTGCGGCCAAGCCCCGGCTTGACGGTGACCGCGCCTGTCGCGGCGGCTGGAAAGCGCAACGAGCCGCCGATGTCATTTCCGTGCGCGATCGGCCCCATGCCACTCATGACGGCGGCCGATGCACCGCCGGACGATCCGCCGGGCGACGCCCATTCGTTCCAGGGGTTGGATGTGCGCCCGTGCAGTTCGTTGGTAGTCGTTGCGCGAAAGGAGAATTCGGGTGTGTTCGTGCGGCCGATGACGATGGCACCGGCGTTGGTCAGGTTCTTTACAAACGGCGCATCGTCCTGCGCGACAATGTCGCTAAAGGCCTTCACGCCATTCGTTGTCGATCTGCCCTTTTGGTCGACATTGACCTTGATCGTCACGGGTACACCATGGAGGGGACCAACAGGGCCGGCGCTGCTTTGAAGAGCGTCGAGACTGCGTGCGGTCTCAATGGCTTCATCGCCCATGTCATCGACAACGGCATTCAGGTCGGTGTTGACGGCGCGCATACGTTCTACGGTGCCCGTCACAACGGCTTCCGCCGTCGTTTCGCCTTGTACGATCTTTTGTGCAAGTTCACTGGCACTCAACTGCCAGACTGGTTTTTCCGCCATGTATCAGGGTTCCCGCATGCCGCCGAATTGCGCAATCAGTTTCTCCAAAAAGCAGAGACACAACAACTAGGTACTAGAGCAGATGGCTCCGGACAACACTTCAAAACCGCCGTTTGAAAAACACAAGAAGGACATCATTCGCCGGCGCGGTTCGATCTGACCGCCGGATGCAAGGCCGGATCACTTTCACAGTCCGCTCCGTTGATCCCGTCTGGCAACATCCGCCGGCAGTCGTGCGGCGGCTTCAGGTTTCCCGGTTGCACGCACACATGACGTAACCAGCTTCGCTACCAAATGCGACGTCAGCCCGCATAACCGAATGCCCGCGGCAACCAGAGCACAAGCCCCGGAAACAGGATGAGGGCGGCCAGTGCTGCCAGCAAGACACCCAGAAACGGCCAGATCTCACGGATGATTTCATTCAGCGGAATGCGGGTAACGGCGTTTATGACAAACAGAAGGATGCCATAGGGCGGGGTAATCAATCCGATCATGCAGTTCACCACGGCCACCACGCCGAAGTGGACCAGGTCGATGCCAAGCTCGCGGCAGGTCGGTATGAAAAGCGGAATGATGACAAGGATGATTGTCGTGGCATCCAGAACGCATCCCAGAAGCAGGAGCAGGATGTTGACCGTGACGAGGAAGGCCAGCGGATGGATGTCCAGCCCGACGAGCTGCGCTGCCATGAGCGAGGGAATATTTTCCGAAGCAACGACATAGTTCAGGATCAGTGCGCCACCGATCACGATGCCGACCGCTGCGGAGGACCGGGCGCTTTCAACAAGGATCTCGTAAAGCTTGCGCAAAGACAGGGCGCGATAGAACAGGCCCGCGAGGATGAGCGCATAAAAGGCGGCGACAGCGGCAGCTTCGGTCGGGGTCGTGACACCGCCATAGATTCCGTAAAGGAGGATCGCAGGCATCAGCAGGGCCGGGAAGGCATTGACTGTCAATCGCGGCAACTCGACCAGCGGCACCGCCGGTTCGAGCGCGAAATTCCTCCGGTGCGACAGCCAGATATTGAGCCCCATGAGCACAGCCCCCATCAACAGGCCCGGAACAATTCCTCCGAGAAACAGGTAGCCGATCGACGTATTGGACACGAGCGCATAAAGCACCATCGGGATCGAGGGGGGAATGATGGGGCCGATGGTGGCCGAGGCGGCGGTGATCGCGGCGGCATATCCGCGTGTGTAGTGACCGCTCTTGGTCATCATCTCGATGATGATCTTGCCAATTCCGGCAGCGTCGGCCACGGCAGATCCGGACATGCCGGAAAAAATAAGGGACGCAACGATGTTTACGTGGCCGAGCCCGCCCCGGAAGCGCCCAACAAGCGCAATGCAAAACTGCAGAAGACGATCACTGATCGTCCCCGCATTCATGATGTTCGCAGCGACAATGAACAGGGGAACGGCCAGCAGCACGAAGCTGGAATAGAGGCCGTCCATGAGCACTTTGCCCGCAAGCCCGATGTCCTGACCCGCCGCAAACAGATAGACCAGCGAGGAAACCAGGATGGCATAGGCAATCGGCGCGCCCATGCCGGCCAGCAGAAACAGCGTTCCAAGGCACAGCAGAAACTGGAAACTCATTCGCCCCGCCTCCGCTCGTCGGGGCCGGGGGTATCCGGCACGCCATAGCGGAAGGCTTTCCAGACGATCCAGAAGTAGCGCGCGGAGACCGCAACGAGAAACAGCATGTAGACCACGTAAAGGTCGCGCATCCTGATCCAGTCGCCAACCAGATTGGAAAGCGTTGCGGTTTTCTTGAGCCTCAGGATGTAGAACTTGGCCCAGGTGGGCTCGATGGAGATGGCCAGGCCGATGGCAATGCACAAGCCGAAGACAATCACGAAGATGCGCCGCGTTCGCCGGTGGACCCGGCTGTAAAGGATGTCAAAACGCACGTGGTCGCTGTCGCGCACCACAAAGGCGTTGCCCCAGAAAACGAGCCAGAGCCACAGAACCAGACACAGTTCCAGTGTCCAGCCAAATCGCGTCGGTTCCAGGAAAGGGAGATATTCGGGCAGCCATTCCAGGCGCGCGGAATACCGGATGAAAATCTGAAGCACGAATGTCAGGAACATGATGGCCATCATGGCAGCCGCGATGGCTTCGGCCGTGTGTTTCAGACCTGCTGCAATCTGTTTCATGTCTGCTGTTCGCCAAATTGGGCAAGGGCGACTTCCACCCTTGCCCTGCCTGGGTTACTTGCCCAAAGCGTTGATCTTGTCCAGCACACCGTCAGGCCAGGAGGCTGCAAACTCAGACCCGACATATTGAGACTGCACGTGGTCACGGAAGGCCTTGAGGTCCGGCTCGTAAATCGCCAGACCCTGTTCTTCCAGAAACGAAACCAGATCGGCTTCTTTCTGGAGCTGGGCATTGCGGCCGCTTTCGGCAGCAGCTTCCGCCGCTGCTTGCACTTTCGCCTGCTGATCGGGCGAAAGCTTGTCCCACACGGCTTTCGAGAAAGCGACGTAGTTCAGGTCCACCAGGTGCGACGTCAGCGCGATCTGGTTGGTGACTTCAAAGAACTTCGCATCCACCACGGTCGGCAGCGGGTTGTCCTGTCCATCGACGGAACCTGTCTGCAGCGCGGTGTAGACTTCCGTGAAAGCCATCGGGGTCGGGTTTGCGCCCAGGGCCTTGCCGAGGAACTGCCAGGCATCGGTGCCCGGCATGCGCAGGTTGACACCCGCAAGGTCAGCCGGCGTCGTGACCGTAAGTTCGTCCTTGGATTGGCGCAGGTTCACGTGGCGGCGGCCGAGATACATGACGGCAAGCAGCTTGATGCCAAGCTCGTCTTCCACCTTCTGCTTGAACGGATCCATCAGCGGATCGTTGAAGACACGCACCTGGTGATCGGCATCCTGATGCACATAGCCGGTCGCGAAGATCGAGAACTCGGGGAAGTACTGCGCCAATTCCTGCGCGGAGGCGATCGACATCTCAAGATCGCCGGAGGCGATGGCTTCAAGTTCCGAATTCTGCTTGATCAGCGACGCGTTGTAATGCGGCTCGTAAGTCGCAAACTCCGCCACCTGCGGGGCAAACACCTCGGCCAGGGCCACCGATCGCTGGTCGGTTTCCGAGGCTGGTGTCGACATGCGCAGCGTCACCTTGTCGTCGGCCACTGCGGATGCGGTCATTGCCAGAGCTGCCAATGCAGCCAAGCCGTTAAGAACAAAAGACGACTTCATATTTCTTCCTCCTCTGTCATTGCGGTTGACCCGCATTCGTCGTCAGACCCCAAGGGCCCGGCGTTTTGCGCTGTCCACATGTGCATGCACAGCTTCAACCGTTTTCTTCACGTCGCGCACCTCAAGCGCGTTGATGATCACCAGGTGTTCGCTCATCACGGAAACCACCAGTTCCGGTAACATGCGTGTGTCGGAGTTTCTGATCAGGCGTATCTTGATCGCGTTCACGCGGTGAATATCGGAGATGATCCGGTTGCCGAGAGAATCGATGACCAGATCATGGAAAGCCCAGTCCATGTGCTGCGCGCGTGACAAAAGGTCCGGCGTCACGCCGTGCTCGGCTTCGCGCAGCGTGTCGCGGTGTTCGCGGGCTATGCGTTCTATATCGGCGTCGGATGCACTCTTGCAGAAAGACGCGAACGCCTCGCTTTCAATGATCCTGCGCAACTGGAATGCGTTGCGGATCAGTTCCAGGTCGATGCTGAGCACCTGGAGACCACGCTTTGGGACCGTGCGGATCAGACCATCCGCCTCCAGCCGCGGGATCATCTCGCGGATTGCGCCCAAGGGCATACCGGTAAGTTCGACAAGTTCCCGCTGAGACACGATCTGCCCGGGCTGGATATCGCGCGCAAGCAGTTTTTCCGTGAAACTGGAATAGGCGTCGTCGCGAAGGCGGCGTTCGGACCTGTTCATGCGGCCATGCCCCTTCCTTCCAGCGCAAGGATATCGGATTTCTGCTGTGCCGTTAGCCGGGTCAGGGGGGCACGCAGGTTTTCCCAGACCGGGTCGCCCAATGCGTCGGCCAGCAACACTTTCAGTGTCGGGATAACAGGCAGCGCCACAATCCGGTCGACGGTGCGCGTCAGCATCGTGTCCTCCGTCGAAGTGGCCATGATGCTGCAAAGCCTTTCCGGATACAGATTGGCAACGCCTGTGATGGACCCGGCGCAGCCCATCGGCACGGACTTGTGCAACAGGCGTTCGTCACCAATCAGAACCGGGAGTGCCTTGCCTTCCATCAGCTGCACGGCATTTGCCCAGTCTCCGGAACTGTCTTTGATTGCGATGATCCGCTCTGGAAAGCCTTCCTTGAGACGCCGTGTGAGCGCAGGAGAGATACCGACACCTGTAACTTGTGGGATATTGTAAAGGATGAACCCGGCTTGTGAGCCGGTTGAGGCCAAAAGTTCGGAAAACCATTGGAAGACGCCATCTTCGCCTGCATCGCTGAAGTAAAAGGGAGGCGGCACCAGAAAACGGCTGATCCCGGCACGGAGTCCTTCGTCAATCTGGGCTGCAACGTCTGTTGTCGCCGACCCATAAACGCCCAAAACGATGCAGTTTCCCGATAAACCGGCGTCGAGCAAGGCGCTGATCCCGGCACTTCGCTCGCCGGCGGAAATCGAAGCACCTTCACCTGTGGTGCCAAACAGGGTCACGCCCGCAACGCCACGGTTCACGATTTGGGCCGCATGACCGGCAAGCCGCGCGCCGTCAATGGAACCATCCGCCGCGAATGGGGTCAGCAGTGCCGTGAGAATGCCAAAGTGTGCCATCGGTTTCCCTGGATTGAACCATTCCATGATACATGACATTTTAATTATGTACAGACTAACATGTTACAGATTGAATCTGGAGGAGTCTCGATGCCAACCGTCATCTGCGCCGGCTTGATAACGCTGGACGCGGTCTACGAGCTGACCGCCTATCCGAAGGAAGGCAGCAAGGTGAGAGCGAATGCCGCGCGGCTCGTCCCCGGCGGTGGCGCTTTGTTGGCGGCGACCGCAATCGCCCGGCTGGGTGGAAAGGCACGGCTTGCCGGGGCCGTCGGTGACGATCTGCTCGGAGAACACGTACGCGATCATTTGAAGCGTCGCGGAATTGACGACAGCCTTGTTCAGACCCTCGAAGGAGAGACAACGTCGCATTCTGCGGTGTTGGTCACCGGAAATGGAGAGCGGACCATCGTCAACCGGCGATCGGACCATTTGCCCGATCTCGAACTGACGGCCGGTATTCCGGACCATGATGCCGTCCTTGCGGACACGCGTTGCCGCGCGCTTGCCAGCGGATTGTTCCACGCAGCGCGCCAGGACGGCAAGCCGACGGTTCTCGACGGCGAGGTCCCCTTGCCGGTGGAACTGTTGCCGGCGGTCAGCCATCTTGCCCTTTCCGAACAGGGTTTGGCCGGATTTCATGGCCAATCACTGGCCGGGATCGCGGCACAGCACGGCTGCTGGGCGTGCGTGACGCGCGGCGCCGCCCCGGTTCAGGTTCATGATGGAACCGAGTTTGCCCCGCCGCCGGTCACGCCCCTCGACACATTGGGAGCTGGGGACGTCTGGCACGGCGCCTTTGCCTTTGCCTTGGCCGGCGGGTCAGACGAGCCGGACGCAGTCAGGTTCGCCAACGCGGCCGCGGCGCTGTTCGTGTCGCGGACCGGGGAGGGGCGGTATCCGACCTTGAAGGAGGTCGAGGAAAAGCGTGATGCGAAAGCTGAAACCGACCGGTAAGGATGGTGCCAAAGTCCCGGCAAGGCCCGCCCCGGATCGTTATGCGGCCGGCTGTTGGACCCCGCGCGCGCATCGCTACTGGTTCGGAAAGTAGTCCTCGCAGCTGCCTTCTCGGTAAACGTCGGCGGTGCAACAGTGCAGCCCCCCGCCGAAGGCATAGGCATCGCGCAACTCGACTTCAACGACTTCCATGCCCAGCTTGTCCATCTGTTCCGCCTGATAGACTTCGGACTTTTCGACACAGACCGTTTTCGGATCGAGGACCAGCACGTTCATCGACAGCCAGACGCTTGAGTAACAAAGGGGCGGTGGTGAATTATGCGCGGGTTGCGCGGCATCTACGATCTCCCATCCGTTCGCTTCAAACAGACCGCGCTGTTCCGTCGGCAGCCGCCGGTGCGGGTTGTTCAGGATAAGTCCCGGACGAAGCGGAGTGAATGTGGCGTCGATGTGAATGGGGTAGGGGTCGCCGGGGAAGTTGACCGTATGGACGCGGTGCTCGGGAAAGTGCCGGCGCAACCACTCGATGCCCTTCAGGTTCGTCGTGAAGCCGTGCTGCACCACGAGATCTCTGCCAAACCGGAGGACATCGGCCGCATCGAACAGCGGCTCTTCTTCGGTCGTCACAAAGAACTTTTCGGCGGCCCATTGCAGGCGTTTTTCAACACCGATTTTTTCCGAAAGATAGTCCGGATGGTAGTCGGCATCGGTAAGACGCGGCTTGGGTGCCGCTTCATGCCGGAAATTCGGATCTTCCTCCCAATACTGTTTCAGCAATGGGCGGTAGTTCAGGTATTCGAACCAGCGGCAGCGATAGGACATCGTCGCCTCGAGGATTTCCGAGCCGACAGTCAAAAGCACATCGCGTGGCGGCATGCATCCGAACTGGCTGTCGGTGTGAAAATCGGGTGTGGTGGCGGGTAGAGAATGATCTATCGGCGTCGGCCGGTCGACCCTGATGCCGCGCGCCTCCAGCTGCGCTGCAAAGCGGTCCAGCAATTCATTGGCGCGATCGATCGTCTCTTGCGGGCGCCGTCCCCATTGTCCGCGCATGTCGCTGTCTTCCGGGACCTTCGCATCCAGTGCCGGCTCTTCCGGCGGAATATGGCAATCGTCGGCGCGTCCGACGATGACATGTTTCAAAGGATCCCATTCGTTCCAGCTACTTACGACCGTTTTGTTCATTCTTTCCTCCGCCCTGCAAGGGTCGCAGAAGATAGGAGTTTTCTGTCGTCCCGACAAGGCAGATTCAGACAGGAAGCGGCCTGGCCATCGTGAAACCGGCAGGGAAGAAATTTGTCTGATTTTGCGCCGGGATTGCAGGGTTGCGCTGGGCGTTTCTTAAGCTTTCTTGCTCAAACTGCAAGGTATTGAATTGAGGCGCGGGCGAGCCGGTAACCGAGGTGTTGTGTTCCGTTCAACCACGGGCTGGAAATGGCGGTGTTTGAGGTTTTTGACACTATTCCAAAACCTCTGTTGAAAGTAGCGTGTGGAGTGGACTTGCGCGACCGGCTCAAAGAGGACGTCGCGACATTCGGAACGAGGGGTGAGCATTCATGCTGGGCGTCGTTTTCACCGAGTTTATGGAGATGGTCGAGGACAAGTTTTCCTTCGACGTCGCCGACGAAATCATGGAACTGTCCGGTGTTGGCAGTGAAACCGGCTTCACGGCAGTGCAGGACTACGATCACAATGACATGGTCAAACTGGTTGCGGCCCTGCACAAGGTGACCGGCATCGACATCGATACGTTGATTGTCGTCTTTGGAGAGCACCTGTTCGGGCGCTTCACCGTCACGCATTCGCATTTCTTCGAAAACACCGGAAGCAGTTTGGATTTCCTGGAGAAGATCGAGGAATACATTCATGTCGAGGTCAAGAAGCTCTACCCGAACGCGGAACTGCCGACGTTTCTTTGCGACCGCGTCGATGAAAACAAACTGGTCATGAATTACAGTTCCACACGTCCGTTCGGGGACCTGGCACACGGGCTCATCCAGGGCTGTGCGGCACATTTCAAAGAAAACCTGACGATCCGGAGGACGGATGAAAACGGTCCCATGAAGGTACAATTCGTCATTAGCCGGGAAAGCTGATGACCGAGAACCCGGAAGCATCCAAATGGATCAGGCGCTTTGAAAGGGAAAGGGCCGCGCGCAAGGAGGCCGAGCGTCTTCTGGAGCGCAAGAGCAGTGAACTCTACGAGATCAACCAGACGCTGAAGGCAACCCTTGCTCAGCTGGAACGTCAGGTTCAGGAACGAACGGCGGAGCTGCAGTCCGCAATGCAGGACGCCGTGTCCGCTAACGAGGCGAAGTCACAGTTTCTGGCCAACATCAGCCACGAGATCCGCACGCCGATGAACGGTGTGATCGGCATGATCTCGCTGTTGCAGGAAACCGGATTGTCGAACGAACAGCAGCGCTATGCCGATGCCGTGCTTTCTTCGGGCGAGGCGCTGCTGACAATCATCAATGACATCCTGGACCTGTCGAAGCTGGAAGCCGGTCGCATTGACCTTGCCGAAGAGGTTTTCGACCCGCGAAAGGCCGTCGACGGCGTCATCGAGATCCTGACACCTGTCGCCTTCGCCAACAGCACGGAATTGGCCTGTCATATCGCACCGGCGGTGTCGTCCAGGGTCGTCGGTGACCCGGGGCGGCTGCGGCAGATCCTGATGAACCTGATCGGAAACGCGATCAAATTCACCACAAAGGGAGCCGTTGTGCTGCGGGTCCGGCCGGCCTCTGCATGTGACGGCATTCGCTTCGAGGTCGAAGACACGGGCATCGGAATAGAAGCCGGCCGGCTTTCCAGACTGTTCGACAAATTCTTTCAGATCGACCAGAGCAATACCCGCCGTCACGGCGGAACGGGTCTTGGCCTTGCGATTTCCAAGCAGTTGACCGAACTGATGGGAGGTCAGATTGGCGTGGAAAGCCGGCTCGGTGCCGGCAGCACATTCTGGTTGCAGATCCCGTTCGGTTCGGGTCAAATGGATACTGAAAAGCGGGAGGCGGGGACACCGCAAGCCCGCGGCGATGTCATTTGCTTCAGTGGTCTTGAACTGGTTGGCCAGGTTTATGGCGCGGCACTTCAGGATCTTGGATTTACGGTTGCGCATGCCCGCTCAGACGAAGAGGTTCGCCGTCTCCTCGCCGAAAAGAGATACGAGGCGGTTCTTGCCAGCGCCGTGAACACCGGGCAACTGGATGATCTTCTCTCCTCCGAACAGCACCGTTCCGTGCCGATCCTGCTGGCAACGACAAGGGATGTCACACCCTTGCCGGCGGCATCCAACCTGTCGGTTCTGCCCAAACCCCTTACGCATGAAAGCGTAAGGAGCGCGTTGTTCCCGGAACAGTCCAACACGCGGGCAAAGACGGGGACCGGACACATTTCGCGACCTGACAATCCCGTCGATGAGCAGACAGATGAACCGCGGCTCAGGGTTCTGATTGTCGAAGACATCGTCACCAACCAGCTTGTCCTGACGGGTTATCTCAACACGTTGGGACACCAGGCAGATATCGCAGCGGATGGCCGCCACGCGCTCGCAGCGGTCCAGGAAACCGGCTACGACCTCGTGTTCATGGATATGCAGATGCCCGACATGGACGGGTTGGAGGCCACGAGGGCAATACGCAAACTGCCCGGAGCGGCGTCGAGGGTGCCGATCGTCGCGATGACGGCAAATGCGATGGCGCAGGATGAGGAAAGCTGTCTTCAGGCGGGAATGGACGGGTTTCTGTCAAAGCCGGTCCGCATCGATCAGATCCGTGCAGCCCTTGCACAGTTTGCCTCGGCAGCAGCGGACGGCACGTGACCGAGGCACCGAACCGGTGATTGTTTTGACAGCACAGGATCCTTGTCAGGATCTTCGTGCAACAAAGGTCCGTGCTGAGGCCAAACTGATAGGCACCACGCTCGCTCAGTTCGCAAGTGCAATATGATGTTCTCAGACTAAAATTTTCATCGAAATTGGCAATCCGGTGGTACAACCGAGTTTTGATGGATGTCTTCTGAAACCTGCCGTTGACGGTTGAGCTTTACTTGAAGAACCAGAATTTCTGGGGCGCTGCCGAAGCTGCAATTGTGGTGTTTTCATTCACAGAACAATAATTCGGCAAAAATCTGAATGTTCCTGCCAAAATTCACCCCACCGCGGGTGGACGTGGCTTCCTGTTCGAGCTGGTTGAAAATGCGTTTGAACTGCTGCGAGGTCAGATGTGAAATTAATGGGAGAGAGTAATTAATCCGGAGGATAGGTTCATATGAATGTAGTAAAAATCAACCTCGAACAACATTTATAAGTGTGTTGCTATCAAAATAGAGACGACACTCTGCCGGGCGGGCATCGTCAGCTGTTTGCGCTTCCACGATCATGGCTGAATCTGGTTCTGTCGCGAAAGTCATTAAATCGGCCTCCGCAGGCCCCCACTCAAAAATGCTTCTAAGCGCAGACGTGCTAAATTCTTGAGGAATAACGAAGACATGACCATCCCGTTTCGGAACAGTTTTTGCGTTTAGCTTTTGAGCAAAGCGGTTTGTGAACCAGTTGTCCAGAAGTGGATTTGGAACAAAAACTAACCACGGATGATTGCCTAGCAGCTTCTGAACCTGCGCGATGATATAATCACTATTAGTTCCGTCTTCATGCCAAGAAATGTTGGGAACCGATGTCAAAATCCAGCCCTCGCACCATGTACACAAAGTTTTATAAGACCCTTAAGTATTTCTTTTGGAGATGTCGCATGAACTAGTAAGCGATCTACGCCAACAATACGCCCATTGACCATAAGTTGACCATCATGGGTGACAAAGCGCAGAATTGACTGTCTAGAATTATTGTTGATGCTAAAGATCGTCATACCGTCTTTAGCTCGTTCACTGCCATACATCATTTCAACCCGACCGACCGTTAGCCCACCTGGCCTTCCTTTGACACCAGCTTGAAGGAATTGCCTATTTGGAACCTTAAGAATACGAATTGACCCGACTGTACCAATTGCAAGGGTGGATACAACGAACGTATTTCGTGCAATTGCCTCGCCAATAGCTTTATCATTTCCAGTTGCCACTGCAATCTTACCACCTATAGCGGTCGCGCCTGCAGCAAGCGGATTGAAACCGTGCCCGTTATTAACTCCTGCAAGCTGGGTTAAACCGTCGGTGATCGAATTGACGCCAAGTGTGAAGACAGCAGCACCCGCAACTGTTGTGCCTGGTTCAGGCACAATGATACCAATGAAACCAACAGAAGTCTCTATTACGCCTACAACGACATTTACGGAACCCCACCCAAGACGGGAGCCAAGTGAAGCATGTGTCTTGTGTATCTTAACTTGAATTGCCTCTTTCAAATTTTCAGCCATCTTGGCGACGCTCATATCGGCCATAAAATAAGATGAGTCCAATGTAATGGTTTTGGACATTGCGCTATATTCATAGCCATCCATGTCGATCATGCGCTTTAACTGGATTTTATGACCTAGCCCACCGTTTTCTTCAGGGGCAACAGTCTGAAGTAATGAGACAGACATTCCTTCATCGTAAACATCAACGAAATAGTTGACTATGTTGTCAATTTCCATTTTTCAACACCGATCATAATATTCATTAAAACTGAACAAAGCAAAAAAACTTGGAAAGCCTAAGTTGCTCATTAATCAGATTTTACTTTTAGTTGATCACAGTATTCACAAAACCGATCCTTTTTGCAACGTCTTTCCGGGATAAGTAGGTTCAAAGGCTTGGCCGTCGCAAACTAGTTTTCGATTTAGTTTGAAATAGAAATTTGGGCTCGCTGCGGTAGTTAAGCTTTTCAACAAATAGCACTTATCGATGTCTGCTTTTTCACTTTCGATAAGTTGGCGGATTGCTTTCGTTGACCCAAAAATTTCGTAAGTGCTCTTGTCGTGATCGCATAGGTTGTTGGATTTTTCGTGTTGCAGCGAGTGTCTCAAAAGACCGCATTGCTGACCTTCGTTCAATCCGCAGCGAAAGCCCGCTTCCCGTCCCAATTAGGCTTTCGCCTTGCACCGGCTTCGATCAGCTTGTTGGGAATGTCTCTTGCCTGAACCGAACCGTCCAATTGACGAAAGTGTCGCCATGCCTCAGTCGATCATTGCAGTGGTACCGGTATCGAGGCGAGCGCTTGGGCGGCGACAAGCGGATGACGACCGCTCCCCGGACGCCATGTCGTGCAATGCGCCAAACGACTGAAGACTTGGCAGCGGTCCATTTCGGACATCATCTTCAAACTTCATGGATATCGACCCAGACCGATACGCGTCACAACACGCCTGCCAGTCAGCGGCCCTGGCCCGGTCCAACGGCAACTAGATCGACGTCAGCGCCTGTTCAAGGTCCGAAACAAGGTCGGCTTCGTGTTCGATCCCGACCGAGAGCCGCAGCAGGTTTTCCGGAACGTTTGTAACGTCGCCCTCGATCGTGAAGCGGTGTTCCACGAGGCTCTCCGTACCGCCGAGCGATGTGGCGCGCTGGAAGACGTCGAGACTGCCGGCAACCCGGAGCGCCTCTTCCTTGCCGCCCTTGACCCGAATGGACATCAGCGAGCCGAAACCGCCGGTCATCTGGGACTTGGCGAGATCATGATGCGGGTGACCGGGGAGGCCGGGATAGAGAACGGCGTCAATTTTCGGATGGTTTTCAAGAGATTTTGCGAGCGCCATCGTGTTGGCATTCATGCGCTCGACCCGGAGCGCCAGTGTTCTGAGGCCGCGCAGGAGCAGCCAGGCCTCGAACGAGCCGAGGATGGCACCGGCGATCTGGCGTTCTTCGCAAATGAATCTCCAGGCTTCGCTGTCCGGATCACTTGTGGAGACGACACCCCCCAGAATGTCCGAATGACCGTTGAGTGCCTTGGTCGCCGAATGCATGACAAGATCCGCACCCAGGGCAAGCGGTTTCAGGATCAGAGGCGTCGCCGCCGTCGCGTCGACGGCAAGCAGCGCGCCGTGCGCCTTGCACAGTTCTGAAATCCGGCGGATATCGGCAACCTTCAGATAGGGGTTGCTCGGAACTTCCAGCCAGACCATGTCGGGCTTCGTGATCGAAACCTCGTCGTGAACGCTTTCGAAATTGCTGGCGTCAGCCTCTACGAGGGCAATATTGTTGCGCGCGCAGTGCTTGCGCAGGAACAGGGTCGTGCCCCAGTAAATGCCGGATTGCACCAGCAACGTGCCACCGGGTTTGACGCTGCGGACGACGGCCGCGATCGCCGCCATTCCCGATGCAAACAGGCGGCTATCGGCCCCGTCCTCCAGCGTCGCGATCAGCTTCTCCGCCTTGAGATAAAGATCGTTGCTGTCGCGGCTGTAGATGTGTCCGGACCGGATCGGCGCGTAGTCTTCGTCGCGCACGAAGGTCGTCGCGGTCTGGATCGGAGGAACCACCGCGCCTGTTGCAGGATCGAACCCGCCGCCTGCATGGGCAAGAAGACTGTCTGGATGAAGGCCGGAATTCGGACGCGGTGATTTGGACATGAGACCTTGACGTGTTGCGATGCAGCTTGAAAAACGGCTGGTGTCAGCGTTTCAGGTGACGGGTGAGACGCGCTTCGATCTTGTCCCAGACCCGGCGAAGTGTTTCCACGATCATGAGATAGATGACCGCCGCCCAGATATAGGCCTGGAAGTCGTAGGTGCGGGAATAGGCGCGCCGGGTTTCCCCCATGATATCGTAGATCGTGATGATGGCAGCAATGGCCGATCCCTTGATCATGAGAATGATCTCGTTGCCATAGGGTCGCAGCGCTACCATGAGCGCCTGGGGCAGAATGACCTTGAAGAAGGTCACGGGCCTGTTGAGACCCAGCGCGGCCGCGCCCTCCCACTGGCCTTTTGCGATATTCTGGATCGCACCGCGCAGGATTTCCGCCTGATAGGCAGCCGTGTTCAGCGAGAACGCAAAGACGACACAGTAGAACGCATCCCGGAAGAACCACCACAGGCCAACCGATTGCAGTTCGGGCCGGAAGGACCCGAAACCGTAATAGATCAAAAAGGTCTGGGCGAGCAAAGGCGTTCCGCGGAAGAAATAGACATAGGCATAGGCGGGTGCGGAAAAGACTTTCCACTTCGACGACCGCGCCAGTGCGATCGGAATGGACAGCAGGGCACCGAAGAGAAGCGACAGGCCGACAATCTGAAGCGTAACCAGAAAGCCTTCGACATATTTGGCGCCGTATCTTTCCAGAAAGCTGTCGAATTCATGCGTTTCCAGTTGTGCATCCGCCCAGGTCGCCCAGTCTGCGGGAAGGTAAGGGCGCAGGGCTTCCAGGATCGGTTTTTCAAGATTGCCGATCAGGTAGGCGACGAGCGAGATGCCGGCGACGATCCAAAGAGCCATGAGCACATGACCGGCAATCCTGGCATTGGTCCACGGGCGGGGCGGGGCCGGAGGCGGTTTCAGCCCGGTTGTCGGGTTCGGGGCAATCATCTTTGCACCTCGCCGCGTTTGGACCAGCGCTCAATGCGCGTGAAGGCCGCGGAGGAAATCATCGCCAGTGCAAGGTAAATCAGGCACGCCAGGCCAAAGAACAGGAACGGTTCTTTCGTGACCCTGGCGGCAATACTGGTTTCACGCAGGAGGTCAGAGAGGCCGATGGTGGATACCAGGGCCGTATCCTTCAGGAGGATCAGCCAGAGATTGCCGAGCGCGGGCAGGGCCAGCCGGATGAGCTGCGGCAGGATAATCAGTGTCATGGTCTTGAAGCGCGACAGCCCGAGCGCATAGCCGCCTTCATATTGTCCCTGAGGGATACCGCGAAAGGCGGACAGAAACGCCTCCGAGGCGAAGGAAGAAAACACCAGCGAAAGTGCGATCATGCCGGCGACGAAGGAATTCACTTCGATGTAGATGTCGAAGCCCATGAGCTTCAAAAGCTGCTGCAGTCCGATCTGGACCCCGAAAAACACCAGGAACAGCGTCAGCAATTCCGGCAGGCCTCGGAAGATTGTCGTGTAGATATTGGCAGCCAGCTTGAGGCTTGGCTCGCTGGAGTTTTTTGCGAGCGCGATCAGAAAACCGATGATCAACCCAAAGGGCAGTGTGGCAAGCGAAAGCGAAATGGTGATCAGAACACCCTTGGCAATCGTGTCACCCCAGCCATTTTCCCCGAAGGACAGCAGCGTCAAAGCTTCTTCCATAAGCCGGCGCTTCTTTCTTTTCTTGTCGTTGCTGGCCCGGCCACCCCTCTGGCCGGTATTGCGACTTTTGTCGCAAATGAAAGCGCGGCGCTGATTTGCGCCGCGCTCCTGTTTTCTTCAATGGGCTGTCAAATCAGCCGCCATAAACGTCGAACGTGAAGTACTTGTCGTTGATTTCCTTGTACTTGCCGTTCGCAAGGATGGCTTCCAGGGCCTTGTTGAACTTGTCCTTGAGCTCGCCGTCATCCTTGCGGATGGCAATGCCGGCACCTTCACCGTTGATGACCGGGTCCGGGGTCAGCGTGCCGAGGATCTTGCAGCAGGCACCGTCGTCGGTTGCCAGCCAGTCGGAAAGCACCACGACATCGTCGATCACGGCATCGATGCGGCCACTGGCAATATCGAGCTTGTACTCATCCGGGGTCGGGTAAAGCTTGAGGTCGGCCGACCCCAGTTTTTCCTCGGCGTAGTTGGAATGGGTTGTTGACGACTGTGCGCCGAGCGCAATGCCGCTCAAATCCGCATCGGTGGTTCCGGCGATGCTGGAATCCTTCGGTACGGCAATTGCCGGCGGAGTGTTGTAGTACTTGTTGGTGAAGTCGACCTTCTGCTTACGCTCATCGGTGATCGACATGGACGCAATGATAGCGTCGTACTTGCCAGCCTGAAGGCCGGGAATGATCCCGTCCCAGTCCGAGGTGATGAATTCACACTCGACCTTCATCTCTTCACACAGGGCTTTGGCGATATCGACGTCAAAACCGACGAGCTGACCGTCGGAGGTCAGTGAGTTGAATGGAGGGTAGGCGCCTTCAGTACCGATACGGACTTTCGACCAGTCCTTTGCTTGAGCACCACCAACGGCAGCCAGAACAGCAACTGCGGCTGCAGCCATACGCAAAACACGCATTTTTATTTCCCCTAATATTTTGTCGCGGCGCAAGCGGGTTCTTCCCGCCTTTTTGCCCGAAGACCCTATTCCATACACTTCGGTCTAAATTTCAAGCATGCCTAACAAAAAAACACATTGTAAAACGCGCTTTTTGCGCTTTCTGATTGTGTGCCGATACGGAAAGCACCATTTGGCTGTGCCGCAAGCGCCACGAACCGTGCCGTCCACTGAACGATACGGCCCGGCCTGTCGGCGCGGATCTGGAATGCCCGGCGCCTGGACAGATCAATCTTGTTCATCGAATCCATGAAATAGTTGAATTTGTTCGGGCCGTTCCGACCCTCTAAGCAAGTGTCACCACACAACAGTCACTGTCGCGAACTGGCCTTGTGATGTCCGTTCCCGATATCAGGAGGCCCGAATGACATCCTTCGAACTCTTCATCGGAAACAAGAACTATTCGTCCTGGTCGTTCCGGCCATGGATTGCGCTGCGCCACAAGGACATTGCCTTTGAGGAGAAGCTCGTTCCCTTCGATTTTGAAAACGGCAATCCGGAGTTTCGCGCCTTTTCACCGAGCATGAAGGTTCCGGTGCTCAAGGACGGATCCCTGACGGTCTGGGACAGTCTGGCGATCCTCGAATATGCCGCGGAGTGTTTTCCGGAAAAGGGTCTCCTGCCGCAGGACAGGCAAATGCGTGCGCGAGCCCGTGCCGTTTCCGCGGAGATGCATTCCGGATTTTCGGCGTTGAGGAATGCGTGTCCCATGAACATGCGCCGTCAGGTGGAAGTCATGGACGTGGATGAGGCCGTCAGGGCGGATGTGTCGCGCATTCTGGACATCTGGAATGAATGCCTGAACGCGTCCGGCGGACCGTTCCTGTTCGGCGACTTTTCGATCGCAGATGCCATGTACGCACCGGTTGTGAGCCGGTTTGCGACCTATACGTTGTCAGAAGACCCGGTTTTTCAGCAATATCACGCTGCCCTGACAGGGACGCGGGCCTGGCAGGCCTGGGAAGCCGATGCCCTGAAGGAAACCTGGTACGTCGCCGTCGACGAGGTCTGAGAGGCGCGGACACCGGTTTGGCGGACGGTTCGTTCGTCTGCAGCGGCGATTGACCGGATTGCGGGTGAGGGGCTCCGTTTCGGGTGCGCCTTGCCTTGAGCCGTGCTTTTGCCGGACGGGCCTGTCAGGCGCGCGACTCGAAGGATTGGTCCAGCGCGCCCATCTCCTTGAAATAGTCCTGCAGCCTGTCAACGAACCGGCGCACCTTGATCGGAATGAAGCGATTGGACGGATAGACCGCGTGGATCGGGTGCGGCGGGTACTGCCACTCGGGCAGAACAAGTTCCAGCTCACCGGAGGCCAGGTAAGGCTCGATCAGCCAGCGATTGGCAATTGAAATGCCTAGCCCGGCAAGCGCCGCCTGCCGAAGGGTCGAGGAGTTGTTGACGATCATCGCCGGATTGATCTTGATCGACAGCTTCTCGCCCAGTGTGCTGATGAACGGCACCCGGTCCCCCGTCGAGATGTTCTTGTAGAGCAGGTAGTCATGCTCCGGCAAATCGGCCGGATGCCGCGGACGGCCCTTCCTGTCCAGATATTCCGGCGAGGCGACCAGGCAGCGCTGCGCGACGCCGAGCCTTCGCACGATCAACCGTTCGTCCCTGATTTCGCCCATCCGGATGGCGACATCCAGCCGTTCCTGGATGACATCTACGAACTGGTCGGACAGGGAAATATCCAGCAGAAGGCAGGGATGCTCCTTCTTGAAACGGATGAGAAAATCGGACAGTACGCTCTCCGCAAATCCGAGCGGCAGACCGATCGAGAGCGGACCCGACATCTGTGTCTCATCGCTCTGGATCGATCTGTCGGCTTCAACCAGTCTATCCAGAATATCGCGCGCATAGGCGTAGTAGCGTTCACCGGCCTCGGTCAGCTGAAGTTGCCGCGTCGTTCGATTGAGCAGACGCGTGCCGAGCTGGTCCTCAAGACCGCGGATCTGTTGGCTGATCGCCGGCTGGGACACCCCGAGATGTTTGGCGGCAGCTGAAAAGCTGCCGAGATTGACCGATTGAACGAAACCGGAAAGCGCGCTGAGTTTGTCCATGGGGTCTTGTTTCCAACGGTTGACGGTTCGTCGATATATATAAATGACGCTTATGAGTTTTATAAGGTTGGCCGCTCTTTAAAAACAAATTGAATGAAACAATTTTCAGGAGGCCCCGCCGGTGTCACGGTTGGCGGCCCTCAAATGCATCATCTTCAGGTCAAGCCGGGAGGCAGTTCATGACCCAATCCAATTTCTCTCTTTCCAGACGTTCCCTTTTGGGTGCCGCTACTGGCGCTGGCGCAATCGCAGCTGCGGGCGGTGTGACGCTTGTGGGTGGCGCCGCGAATGCCGCGGCCCCGAAAGCCGGCGCGCCGATGGCCGGAGCCCTGCGCTACAAGGTGGGCGACATGGAAGTGACCGCGCTGCTGGACGGTTACCTCGATGTTACGCCGGAAGTGGTCGTCGGTTACGACGCTGCAGAAGGCAAACGGCTGAGAGATGCCGCGCTGATCGATGGCGAAGCTCTTCGCATTCCCGTCAACGCCTACCTGGTCAACACGGGTGATCGGCTTGTCCTCGTAGACGCGGGCACCTCCGATGCGCTCGGTCCGACCATGGGACGTCTGCCGTCGGCGCTTGAGGCAGCGGGTGTGTCTCCGGATCAGATCGATGCCATCCTGATCACGCACATGCATCCCGATCATCTGTTCGGAGCCGTCGATGGCGATGGCAACCGTGTTTTCGCCAACGCTGAACTCATGCTTCCGGAAACCGACAATGCGTTCTGGTTTGACGACGCGGCCATGAACGGCGCACCCGAACAGTTCAAGCCTTTCTTCCTGGGTGCACGCAAGGCAGCGGACGCCTACAAGGGCAGCCAGACGCTGTTTTCGGGCGACAAGGAACTGATGCCGGGTGTCAGCGCGATGGCGCTTCCGGGCCACACGCCTGGTCACACAGGCTACGTTTTCGACAGCAATGGCGAAACTCTGGTGATCGCGGGCGATATCATCCACATGACGGTTTATCAGTTTGACCAGCCGGGTTGGGGTATCGGTTTCGATATCGATAGCGGCAAGGCAGCCGAGACCAGAAAGTCATTCTTCGATCAGGCCGCAAGCGACAAACTGCTCTTTGCAGGGGCGCACATCCCGTTCCCGGGTATGGGCCGGGTCGCAAAGGACGGCGATGCCTATCGTTTCGTGGCTGCCGGTTGGCCCTACGCCTATTGATGAATTCGACCTTGAGCCCGGCAGCGTGCTGCCGGGCTTACCTTATGCCGAAGCCGGAAAAGGGCAGGTAGGCGACCATGTCACCTGCCTTGATTTGCGTGGCGTCTTCAGGGATCTCGATCAGGCCGTCCGCCTCACGCAGTCCCGTGATCAGCCCGGAGCCGTCGCGCATGAATTTCCTGGCCACCTGCCTGCCTTCGTCATCGGTTTCCAGATAGCCCCGGTAGAACTCCCGGCGATCGGGTTTCTTTTTCGCAATGTCGAACCCGGCCGGAACCTGAAAACTCTGCGGCTGGAGGAAATGCCCGCCCGCGAGCACGCTCAGGACCGGCCGTGCATAGAGCAGAAAGCAGACCATAGCGGCAACCGGATTTCCCGGAAGACCGAGAAAAACAGAGGATCCGATGGTCCCGAACATCATCGGTCTGCCGGGCTTGATCGCCAGTTGCCACATGTGCTGCTGCCCGAGCCGGTCGAGCGCTTCAAGCATGTGATCTTCTTCTCCGCGGCTCGCCCCGCCCGTCGTCAAGATGACATCGAACCGGTGTGACGCGTCACGCAGGGTGCGTTCGACGAGTGCCTTGTCATCCTTCAGGATACCGAGATCTTCCGTCTCGACCGGGGCGATCGCCGACAGACCGCGCAGCAGGAAATGATTGCTGTCATAGACATCGCCGACCGTTATCAGGTCACCGGGGCGGCGCAATTCGTCTCCGGTCGAAACAAGTGCGACCCTGAGCTTCCTGTAGACGCTGATGTCCGGCTTGCCCGTCGACGCGACAGCCGCAATGTCCTGGGGGCGCAGTCTTTGACCGGCCTTCAGGATCGATGTGCCGGCGGAGACGTCTTCACCGGCTTTGCGGCAGTTTGCTCCCGCTTTCAGGCCTTGTGGAATGATGACGAAGTTCTCGCCGTCCTGCGCGTGGGTTTCGCAGTCCTCCTGCATTGCAACGGTGTCTGAGCCGGGCGGCATCACGGCACCGGTGAAAATCCTTGCCGCAGCCCAGGGTCCCAGCACGATATCACTCGCGTGACCGGCGGCGACGCGCTGATTAAGCCGGAAAAATCCGCCGGCCTCGTCGAAATCCGAATGCCGGAACGCGTAGCCGTCCACGGCGGAATTGTCGGCGAGGGGAACGTCGCGCGGTGCCGTCACGTCTTCTGCGAGGATCCGCTCAAGCGCGTCTTCGAGACGGACGGTTTCAACCTCCGCGATCGCCGACAACCTGTCCTTCAGGATGCCGAGCGCCTCGTGATGCTTCAGCCGGTCCTTGTCGTGCAGAAAGCAGTCGTCCAGAAGCCGTTTCGCGGTCATCGTTCCACCCTCTTCAGATCGAGGTGACGCTCAATGAAATCCGCCATGGACGGAACGTCGTCCAGATCGAAGACGGGCAGCGTTTCGCCTGGCAGGGCGTGATCCGAGGCGATGGCCATGATATTCGGATCCTGCGGGGCGAGGGCTCCGCGATCAACGGTTTCCAGGCGGCGTGCCTCAATCTTCGGATGATCCTCGCGCTTGTAGCCTTCGATCATGACAAGATCGCAGGGGGCGAGCCGCGCAAGAATGTCCGCGAGCGATGGTTCGTCCTCCTGCCTCAATTCATGCATCAATGCCCATCGGCGCCCGGAGACCAGCGCGACTTCGCTCGCACCGGCTTCCCGGTGGCGGTAGCTGTCCGCGCCCGGCTTGTCGATATCGAAATTGTGGTGCGCGTGCTTGACGGTGGACACCTTGAAACCACGTGCCGTGAATTCCGCAACCAGCCTGGTCACCAGTTGGGTCTTGCCGGAATTCTTCCAGCCGGTGATACCGAAGACGGGTGTGGTTGTCATGAGAAGCGCGCACTCAGCGTATTGCGGACGGTCGCCAGATCGTCTGGCTTGTTGGCATTGAAAAAGGGATCGAGGCCCGTTTTCCGGTCTAGTTCGAAGGACACTTCGACACTGTCGTGCCGGTCAACGAAGGCAAGCACCTTTCCGCTTTGCCCGGTCTCAAGCCATGTGTGAAGATCGTCTTTCAGCCTGACGGGCCAGAGCCCGAATACGGGGTGAAGTTTGCTCGACGAAGAGGCCAGCGCGATGACCGGAGCATCGGCCGGAACCGCAGAGCATAAGCGCTCGACGAGATTCGTCGGAAAAAACGGTGTATCCCCGGCGACCGAGATCACGTGGCTGACGCCGGGCATATTCTTGTCTGCATAGGTCAGTCCGGCCAGGACGCCTGCAAGAGGCCCCGCAAATTCACCGACCGGATCGGGAACGACGGGTAGCCCGAACTGTGCAAAACGATCCGGGTCTCCATTGGCGTTGAGAACGATGTCGGGAACCTGTGTTGACAGCCGGGTGAGGATGACGTCGAGCATCGACTTTCCGCCGATATCAAGAAGGCTCTTGTCGCCGCCGCCCATGCGCCGCGACTGTCCGCCTGCGAGGACGCAACCGAGCACCCTGTCTGTGGTCAAGGCTTCGCGCTTTGCCATCATTGCGCTGCCAGGCTCCCTTTTCGTTTTGATTTTTCCGGTTCGTCTTCTGCGGTTTCGGGATCCATGTCGAACTCTATGCGTTCAGATCCCGCCAGGGCCACGAACCTTTTCCCCCTTGCGCGGCCGATAAGGGTCAAGCCTGCCTGCTGCGCCAGTTCGACCCCCCAGGCTGTAAATCCGGATCGCGACACGAGGATGGGGATTCCCATCATGACGGTCTTTATCACCATCTCCGAAGTCAGCCGGCCTGTCGTATAGAAGATCTTGTCGCCCGCCGGGATGCCGTTCAGCACCATCCACCCGGCAATC
Source organism: Roseibium sp. MMSF_3412 (assembly GCF_030733265.1). Taxonomy (GTDB): domain Bacteria; phylum Pseudomonadota; class Alphaproteobacteria; order Rhizobiales; family Stappiaceae; genus Roseibium. The sequence continues at coordinate 210,650 of NZ_JASHJI010000007.1, forward strand.
TTGTCGACTGCATTGTGCCGTCCGACGTCTTCCATATAGACGAGCGGCCTGTCTTCCTGGCACAGAACGCAGCCGTGGATTGCGCCGGCTTCCAGATAGAGGGACGGCGTCGTGTTGATTGCCTTGGTGAGACTGTAAAGCCAGGACGTTCGCAACCTTGCGTTCGCCGGAAGCGAGGCTGTTTCAAAACCATCCATGACATCGCCGAAAACGGTCCCTTGCGCACATCCTGACGTGCGCACTTTCTTTTTCAGCTTTTCCTCGTAGTCGGTTTCCCGTTCGGTTCGAACGACGACAACGTCAAGATCCTCGTCAAAATCGATATCGGTCACGACATCATCGTCTGCCAGCATGTTCTGATTCTTCAGGTATCCCACCGCAAGCAGATCGGGATGATCGCCGATGGTCATCATCGTGACGACTTCTTGCGAGTTGAGATAAAGGGTCAGGGGCTTTTCGGTCACGACCCTTGTTTCAACCGATTTGCCGTTTTGATCGATACCGGTGACCGTCGTTGAAAGCCTGGCATCCAGCGGGTCGGGTTTCAGCACATAAGGGCCTGACAAAGGCGCATAACTCCACAACAGATTGTTCTGGAGAGACTATGGGACGCAGCGGGGAAAGGGCAAGGTCTTAACTGCGCAAATTGCCGTCTGCCCGGCGCGACCGCCGGGAACGGCAACAGGTGCTTGAAAGCAGAAGGTTTGCGTTCCGGAAACACCGACTGGACTGGGTGTGTTTTCCGGAAGGTACGTCTTGCGCATTGCGATCGGTCTGGCGGCGGCAATGCAGCGATTCGGTTCAGATCATCAGCATGTCGTTGGTAAGCCTTCCTGCCTGCAGTTCGGCTGCGAAATGGCTGAAGGCCAGATAGGCTTCGTGCCGGGTGACCTGGCCCGGATGATCCAGCAGCGGCCGCAGCACCGGGTAAGCAGATGCAGCAACGCCGTCCGTCAGATCGCGGAAGAACATGAGCGAATTCGGAAACAGGCGAAAATCGACAGGCTCGTGAATGATGCCTTCAATGCTCTCCAGGCGCGGATCGTTCATCACACAGTAAACGGTGTCCAGCACCTGGCCGGTCTGTCCTTCAAGGACCTGGACGATATGCTGATCAACCAGCAGCAGGGCGCCGGTCACGCCTGCCTTGCGGTTTATCCGGCGGATACGCAGAAGCGTTCTGTCGATTTCGTCGGGCAACGGCAGGCGCATGTTGTCCCATTTGATTTTGCTGCGATAGCAGGCGCGGTAGAGCTCCATTGCGTGTCCAATCGTTTCTGTGCCGATAGACCAAGCCTGCGCCTCAATTCCTCACAATTGCTTAAAATCTTAGTCAAATTGGAAGAAGAAGTGGGGAAACACCGAAGAGATCGCAAAGTTCTGAGGAAAACAGTGCTTCACGATTGAGATCTTGGTTAAAGAAACCTGTGAAAAACCGGCGTCCAAATCTTGTGTGGAAAACTATGGTTGCTGGGACAGTTTGTAATCCAGCCCCGTTCTGACGGCCGGCCATTCATGAGCAAGAATCGAATAGACGGCCGTGTCCCTCAATGACCCGTCGGAGGCGCGCTGATGTGATCTGAGCACGCCATCCAGTTTTGCGCCGAGGCGTTCGATTGCCGCGCGGCTCTGCCTGTTCATGAAGTGGGTCCTGAACTCTACGGCAATGCAGTCCAGGTCTTCGAATGCATGCGCCAGCAGCATGCGTTTGCATTCGGAGTTCAGTCCCGTTCTCTGGACGGACTTCCGGTACCAGGTCGAGCCGATCTCAACGCGTTTGTGGACAGCGTCGATATTCATGTAAGTGGTCATGCCGACGGCGGTTCCGTCCGGCTTCAGCACAGCGAAGGGCAGCATCGATCCGGCCTCCTGCAACGCAAGGCGGCGTTTGATCTCGTCGTCCATCTTGCCGGGCTCGGGAATGGATGTGTACCAGGCTTTCCAGAGGTCTCCTTCAGCGGCAGCTTCTGCCAGGTCTGCGGCATGGGTGTGGGCGAGAGGACATAGGGTCGCGTGGCTGCCGCTCAGGGTAACGGGAAGGGGCCAGCTCATGTCGTCGCTCCTGTATTTCAATGCCGTGCTTCAGAATGAACGCTCTTCACCGTTCCACTTGAAAAACCGGCCCGTTCGTTCAAGGTCGAGCTCGGCTGCGACCTTCAGGATACCCGCGGCAACATCGACAGGGCAATTGTCGGCGGCAGGCCCACCCATTGACGTGCGCACCCAGCCCGGATCGATCAGGGCTACCGGAATACCATCGGGCTCAAGTTCGGTTGCAAGGCCCTGCATGACCTTGTTGACCGCCGCTTTCGAGGCCCGGTAGGCGAGGGTGTCGGCCTTGCGATACCCCATCCACGACATCTGGCTGGAAATCGTGAGGATCCTTGCAGAACGCGATCTTCTCAGGTGAGGCAGGAAGAGCTGGGAGACCGCCAGCGGAGCAAGCGTGTTGACCTCCAGCGTTTTCAGGAAACCCTGAAAGTCCATGTCGAGCGGCGACTGGCGTGCCGGCGTGATGATGCCGGCATTGTTGATCAAGAGGTCGAGCTCTTCATCGAGACCCGCCGCTGCACGGCCCACGGCGTCATGGTCGGTCACGTCGAACACAAGAGGGGCATAGGCATCACCGAGTGCTGCCGCGCTCTCTTTCGCTGCAGATTGCGACCTGACCGATCCATAGACCTTCCAGCCGTCGGCCAGTGCCTTGCGCGCAAGTTCAAGGCCGATCCCGCGATTGGTGGCGGTGATAAGACAGGTGGGCATGTGACGTCCTGAGGTTCCGGCGGCGGGGAAATTAGCCAATTCACTGTGGACCGGTAGATTAGCGCGCGTCATCCGCAACGCAACCGGCATTTGGCGATGTTGCGGGAAATTGGCACGCCTGTGTTCATTCCGGACCCAAAAGCGACGGATGCAGCAATTTGGCGGCTTGTTTTTATTGGGCCGCAAATTAGATTCCGTTGCGAAATACCGCTGGTTCTTTCAGACAGCGTGCAACGGAACAGGACAGTGCAATGAGCGATGGAATCAAGCAGGCCGTGATCGAGAGCCTGAAGCAGATCAAGGGTCCGGACCTTGAAGGTAATATTGTCTCGCTCGGGCTGGTATCCGATGTGTTCGTTTCCGATGGCCGCGTTGCCTTTTCAATCACTGTCCCGGCAGAACGGGCGCAGGAACTCGAACCCTTGCGCCAGGCGGCAGAGAAAGTCGTGAGGGAAGTCGATGGTGTTGAAAATGCCATGGTTGCACTCACGGCCGAGCGCGCCCCGGGCGCTGCGCGCAACACCCCGTCCGCACCCAAACCGGCACCCCGGCCCGCGCAGCGCGCACCCGAAGAACAGGCTGCGGACAAGCCCGGCGTGCCGGGCATCAAGCACATCATCGCCGTAGCCTCGGGCAAGGGAGGGGTAGGTAAATCGACAACTACGGCCAACCTGGCGCTGGGTATGGCGGCAAACGGACTGAAAGTCGGTGTTCTGGATGCCGACATCTACGGTCCCTCCGTCCCCCGGCTCTTCAATGTCTCCGGCCGCCCCGAAACCGTTTCCGGACGGGTTCTGAAACCGCTTGAGGGCTACGGAATCAAGGTCATGTCCATGGGCTTCATGGTCGAGGAGGAAACACCGATGATCTGGCGCGGGCCGATGGTCATCTCGGCGCTGACCCAGATGCTCCGGGAAGTCGCCTGGGGTGATCTCGATGTGCTTGTTGTCGATATGCCCCCGGGCACCGGTGACGCCCAGCTCACGATGGCGCAGCAGGTGCCTCTGGCCGGTGCCGTGATTGTGTCGACGCCTCAGGACCTGGCACTGATCGATGCCCGCAAGGGGCTCAACATGTTCAAGCGGGTCGATGTGCCCGTACTCGGGATCATCGAGAACATGAGCTATTTTCTGTGCCCGGATTGCGGCAGCCGGCACGACATATTCGGCCATGGCGGTGCGCGCGCGGAAGCGGACCGGCTCGGCGTTCCGTTCCTCGGGGAAATTCCCCTGACCATGAAAATACGGGAGACCTCGGACGCGGGGACGCCCATTGTGGTCTCCGATCCCGAGGGGCCCGTGGCCGCGATTTACAAGACGATCGCAAGGCAGGTTGTCTCTTCAATCGAGAGCGCTGCGGCTTCGCCCGAGAGGGCTGCGCCCAAAATCGTGTTCGAGTGAGCGGAAAGGTTCGGTTATCCGCTCATTGAGACGAATCCGAGTGCGCGGGATCCAGAATTACGTGCGAATGCGACTGAACGCGATCGGTTCGAACGGGAACTGATCGCGGCAAGATTGTTTTTTTTCTCCTTTGCCACAACTTTTAAAAAGTTTATGAAAGTCAAGGTTTTAGGGAAAGATTCCCCTGCGTGAAGCAATTCGGGTCGCAATTGTCTCAAAGATACCCGATTTGTTTCACGGACGGATCACGCCTCGACTATAGAGTACCCTGCGTTGAGTGAAGAAAGATTTCAATCTTACGTAGGGATCGCGCTGAGGAATGGACTATGGCCATCCAGAGCAGAACAGAATTGCAAAGGCACCGTCTCTTGGCGTTCTGATTGCGATTTCGACCGTCAGTCCGCTGGCTATGCAGATCTATCTGCCTTCTTTGGCCGGCATGATGATCGTGTTTTCGGCATCGGCCGGCGAAATTCAGCTGTCCATGTCCGCCTACTTCATCGCTCTGGCAATTTCGCAACTCTTCTGGGGACCTCTGTCCGACCAGTTCGGTCGCCGTCCGGTTATCATCGCCGGAATGGCTCTGTTCGTGTCGGCAACGGTCTGGTGCCTGTTTGCTCCCTCGATCGAATGGCTGATCGCAGCGCGTGTCGTGCAGGCTGCGGGAGGGAGCGCCGGCATCGTGCTGGCAAGGGCGATCGTCAGGGATCTTTACGGTCCCGCTCAGGCGGCAAGCCGGATCGGCTATGTCACGATGGGCATGGCGGTCATGCCGACGATCGCACCCGCGCTCGGTGGCGTTCTCGACCAGTATTATGGATGGCAGGGCGGTTTCGTTCTGCTTCTGCTGATCGGGGTCGGGGTTTTCGTTACAAGCTATCTGTCACTTCCCGAAACCAATCTGATGCGCAGTTCGGCCGGCTTCGGACGCGCGTTCCGCGCCTATCGCATCTTGATGGGTGAGCCTCTTTTCTGGAGCTATGCTCTTACGGCCTCCTTTTCCGCGCTGACCTATTTCGCCTACCTGGGCGGAGCGCCCTTTATTGCCGCTCAGCTTCTCTCCTTGAGCGCCGCGGAGATGGGTTTGTACTTCATGCTCGTTGCCGTCGGTTACATCGTGGGCAACTTCCTGTCGGGCAAGTTTTCCGAGCGCGTCGGGCTTTATCCGATGATCATCTCGGGAACGCTGTTGAGTCTTCTTTGTGTCGCGCTGATGGGAGGGCTTGCCTATGCCGGGGTCGTGACGGCAACAAGTATCTTCCTGCCCATGTTCGTGCTGGGTCTCGGCAACGGTATATGTCTGCCAAGCACCATTTCCGGTGCCGTAAGTGTCCGTCCCGAGCACGCCGGATCCGCATCCGGTCTGGTTGCTTCGATGCAGGTGGGGTGGGGGGCCGCTGCCGGGACGCTCGTTGCGTGGCTCTTTGCCGGCAGTTTTCTCGCAGGATCTGTCTGGAGCATGATCCTGATCATGATGTTCGGAGCTGCCGCCAATCTTGTTGCAGCACTGACGATCAAACGGGCTTCGGCGGCACAACGCCTTGTGCCAGCCGAGTGATCATGCCTGGGAGAGGAACAAAGTAACCGGATGGCGGCAATCAGCCGCCAGTCACGCTCATGTGGCGTGAAACAGCCGGTTGCCTGGATTTCCGGTCGATGACGAAATCATGCCCCTTGGGTTTGCGCCCGATTGCCTCGTCTATGGCATCGTTCAGGATCTCGTTGCCTTCCGATGCGCGCAGCGGAGCCCGAAGATCAGCCATGTCGTCCTGCCCGAGGCACATGTAAAGCTGGCCGGTGCAGGTGACGCGCACGCGGTTGCAGCTTTCGCAGAAATTGTGGGTCAGCGGCGTGATGAGGCCGAGACGTCCACCGGTTTCCTCGATCGTCACATATCGGGCCGGCCCGCCGGTTTTGTAGGGAATGTCCGTCAGCGTGAATTGCTCCGACAGCCGCTGGCGCACCGTTGAGAGGGGCAGATACTGGTCGGTGCGGTCGCCATCGATCTCGCCGAGCGGCATGGTCTCGATCAGTGTCAGGTCGTGACCTTCACCATGACACCACTCCAGCATGTCGACGATTTCGTGTTCGTTGACGTCCTTGAGGGCCACCATGTTGATCTTGATTTTCAAGCCCGCGGCGGTCGCGGCACGGATGCCGCCAAGGACCTTTTCAAGATCGCCCCAGCGGGTAACCGCCTTGAACTTCTGCGCATCCAGCGTGTCGATGGAGACGTTGATGCGGCGGACACCGCAGTCATATAGCTCGTTGGCGTAACGGGCGAGTTGCGATCCATTGGTGGTGATCGTCAATTCTTCGAGAGCGCCGCTGTCCAGGTGCCGTCCGAGGCTCCGGATCAGGCTCATGATGTTCTTGCGTACCAGCGGCTCGCCGCCGGTGAGGCGCAGTTTGCGAACGCCTTTTTCTATGAACGCGGAGCAAAGCCGGTCGAGTTCCTCAAGGCTCAGGACCTCCCGCTTTGGAAGGAAGGTCATGTCTTCCGCCATGCAGTAAACACATCTGAAATCGCAGCGGTCTGTCACCGAAACGCGCAGGTACGTGACCGCGCGTCCGAAGGGATCAATCATAGGAGATGTCGGGCCCAGGGCATCGGCCGAATTGGTAGGAACGACAATTTTCCCGTCAGTCACGCGTCTCTCTCCCATGCGTTCATTTTTCTTGACCACATCATATGGCGCGCCTTGAGACAATAGCAATGGAAACCGCTCTGTCTGTCAGCACCTCGACTACAGGTAAACTTGCCAGTGTAGTTTTGTCAATCGGACGCACATTGCCACTTAGTCGCGGTTTGCATCGAGGAGCGCGCGTATTTCCGAAAGGGAAGGAACCAGATCCCGGATCCTGTCTTCCGGATATTGCGCGCGGAAGGCGTCGATATCGGGATCGATTGATTTGATTGCAGCATCGCGAAACCGGCGGCCTGTTTCCGTCAACCAGACGGTTTTGCTGCGCCCGTCTTCAGGGTTCGGGCGGATCTCGACAAATCCGTGTTCCACCAGGCCGTTCAGAGTATGGGTCATTGTGGTTTTCGGGACCTGGAACGCTTTCGCAAGCGCGAGGGGTGTCTGACCGTTTTTCACGCGGATCAGGTGATTGACCACGCTGAAATGCGGTAGGGTCAGGCCCTTGGGCAGCCGGGCTTCAAGCGCAGTTCGGCTGAGCTGCGCGATGATTCCGATTTCATTGAAGAATGCAAAAAAGAGCGTCCTTGTCTCGTTATCCATTCATGATCCGTGTTTCAAGCGGCCAGCGCGGGGAAGGCGGGGTTGCGGGACCGTAACCCAACCTGCCCAGCATCTGAACCGTTTCTCCCGGTTTGGCAAGAAGTTCATGGGCCTCGCGGTAATGCGGCCGCATTTCCTCGAATTCCTGGAGCGCCTGGCTGACCGGATGCAATGCGAGCCCGAGTCTCGTCGTTTCAAGGTTCAGGCGCAGCCAGCGCCGGCCGGCGTCTATCTGATCGCCTCGCCTGTTTTCGCGGGTTGTCAGCACGACATAGGCCGGGGTCGCAGCGAGCATCTCTCGGAAGATTTTCACTCCTTCCTGAAATCCGGTGGATGCGGGGTCGAGCTGGTCTGCGCGGTTCAAAACACCGGCAAGCATCAGCGTTTCCAGAAACGGACCGCCCAGATCGATGCCGTCGGGATTGGCATTGATCTCGGACTTGCCGAACCGCATCAGGTCGACGCTTTCCTTCAAGGTTCTGGGGGTCTGCATTTCCGTAAGCCAGGCGTTCCAGGTCAGGTCCCGGATCCGTGCGACCTGACCGGCGTCGGTTATGACGCTTCCAAACGCTTCGAGCGCGGCAGCTTCACTTTCGGGAACAGGCGTATCCTGAAACGGTTCCTTGCAAGAGCGCCGTGAGAGTATGTAGCCGGCCAGCGGATCGACGGTGCTTCCCTGTCGCAGACTGACATGAGCAACCGGCCCGTCTTCACCTTCCGGAAAAAGCGCGATATCTGCCGTCCTGTCTTTCAGCGTTGCAGCGATGGCCATCTGCTCCAGAAAGCAGCCCAGCCCGACAAAAATCTGCCGCAGGAACGGATCGGTATGCGGCAGGTCCCGGGTCTTGTCCCGGTGAAGGACAAACTGATCGCTGCCTTTGAGTTCGAGCAGCCAGGGCTGCCGGTTGTGCGGGTTGGGGGCCAGCAACGCGTGGGACAGGGCGAACAGCCTCGGGTCTTCATAAGCGCCGGCAGTGTTCCAGGGTGCGAGTGCCTTTTCCGGCGTTCGCGTCGCCAGGAAGGCACCGGCCGATGCGGTCGCCGCGACCACGGTTCCGCCTCCGAGAATGGCAAGCGTTTGTCTGCGTGTCAGGGTCATCAGGATCTCCATTGGTACGATATCGCACTAAATAGTGCGAAATCGAACTAAAATCAACCTGACTGCAGAAAATTTGAAAATTTGGCGTGAGGACTTGTAATGACACTAAAAGGTGTTATTTAAAATGACACCAAAAGGTGTTGCAAAGGAGTGGCCAATGAAATTGATGAAATCCCTGGGAGCAGCGGCTCTCTCCCTGATCGCGGGCGTGGTGGCCCATGAGGCCGATGCGGATGAGATCAAACTGTCTGCCCGGTCGGATCTGGAATGGCAAACAACCGGTGAAGGCGTTGCGTTTGCACCGCTGAGAGGGAACCGCTTCGAGGAAAGCTACATGGCAATGGTGCGGCTGCCCGCCGGCCTGGTCAGTCCGGTTCATGTCAAAAGCGCCGGAATGTTTGGCCTTGTCGTTACCGGTGAAATGGTTCACGTGGCCGGTGACCGGATTGGTGGCAGGGAAAAAGTGCTGAAAAGCGGGGACTACTACGAAATTCCCGCCGGGCTACCGCACCTGAGCAAATGCGTCTCGCAAATCGATTGCGTCACGTTTCTTTACCAGGACGGTCCCTTCGACTTCTTGCCGGTCGGGGAGGGGCGCCAATGAACACGGGACCGCAATCCGTCTTTCGTGCGCTTTCGGATCCGACCCGGCGCGAGATTCTTCTGCACCTGAGCAGGGAAAGCCTCGCGATCTCCGAGATTTCGGAACGTTTCGGCATCACCCGCACCGCGATCAACAAACATCTGGCGATTCTCGAGGAAGGCGGTCTTGTCAGGAGCGAGACAATCGGACGGGAGCGGAGAAAGAGCCTGTCGCCCGCACCGTTGAAATCGGCTTTCGAGTGGCTCGGGTTCTTCGAGCATTTCTGGGACGCCAAACTGGCGGATCTGCAGCGTGAAATAGCCAAGGATATGAAGGAACAGGAAGGAAAATCAAAATGACAGCGACGACGATTACCAAGACAATTTTCCTCAATGCGCCCCGCACGCACGTCTGGGCGTTTCTCACCGAGAAGGACAAGCTGGCGCGCTGGTTCCATCCTGCGGTTGAGGATCTCAAGGAGGGCGCCGACTACACGCTCCTCGACCAGCATGGCGACATGGAAAGGATCTGCTGGGGCAAGGTCCTGGAAATGAAACCGCATGAGCGTCTCGTCTACACCTTCACTGTGAAACCGCTGAACGGAGCCATGACCACAGTGCGCTGGTTGCTGGAGGATGCGGTCGGCGGAACACGCCTGACCCTCGTTCATGAAGGGATTGAGCAGGCGGCAGGCGAAGCGGCCTTCATGATGCTGAGCGCACTCGATGCGGGTTGGGACGAACACTTCGGGCGGTTCCGTGTGCAGGTCCGCGAGGCTGTGCCTGCGGAGTAACCCGCTTCAAATTCAGCGGCCGGCGGGAAATTGCCGGTCGCTCGGTTGATCCAGACGCGCGTCCGGACGTACTTGGAACAGTCGAAAAAGCAGAGGCACCATGACCACACTCGTTTGGTTCCGGCAGGACCTGAGAACAGCCGACAATCCAGCTCTGTTTGAGGCTGCGAAGAACGGTCCGATTGTTCCCGTGTTTGTGCTCGAGGACCCGGCACAAACCGGCGAAACCCATCCGCTTGGGGGTGCCAGCAGGTGGTGGCTTCATCACAGTCTTGAAAACCTGGCAGAAAAACTGCCGGGTCTCGTCATATGCCGGGGCGATGCGCGGCACGTGCTTCCGCAGATTGCACGGGAAACCGGCGTTCGTTCCGTCTATTGGAACCGGTGCTATGAGCCGCACGCGATCGAGCGGGACACCGAAATCAAGGCCCTTTTGAAAGACGAGGGCTTCGAGGTCCAGAGTTTCAAGGCGGCGCTTTTGTTCGAGCCTTGGGAACTCACAAACAAGACCGGCGGTTCCTTCAAGGTTTATTCGCCGTTCTGGAAAACCGCACAACAGCAGAACGTCGATCCGCCGCTGCCTGCACCGCGGAACATTGAAGTCCTGGAGAGCACGCATGGCGAAGTTCTGGAGAGCCTGGGGTTGCTGCCGTCAAAGCCGAATTGGGCAGGTGGTTGGGACGGTCTTTGGAAGCCTGGTGAAGAGGGTGCGTCGGCGCGGCTGAAGGCGTTTCTGGCGTCCGGGCTGGAGGGTTACGGGGAGCTGCGGAACCGGCCGGACCTGCCGAATGTCTCCCGGCTTTCGCCTCACCTGCATTTTGGAGATATCTCGCCGCGGCAGATCTGGCACGAAACCTGGCAGTTGATCGATAACGACGATGGGTATCGAAAAGACGGTCTCAAGTTCCTGTCGGAGATCGCCTGGCGCGAGTTTTCCTATCATCTGCTTTATCATTTCCCGGAGCTGCCGCAAGCGAACTGGCGTCCCGCATTCGATGCCTACCCGTGGCGCGACGCACCCGCGGATCTGACACGCTGGCAAAAGGGCGAAACCGGGTATCCGATCGTCGATGCCGGCATGCGCGAGCTTTGGCAGACAGGTTACATGCACAATCGCGTCCGCATGATTGTCGCGAGTTTCCTGGTCAAGCATCTCCGATTGCACTGGCAGCACGGCGAAGCGTGGTTCCGCGACACGCTGCTCGACGCGGACCTGGCCAACAATTCCGCCAGCTGGCAGTGGGTGACCGGATCAGGCGCGGACGCAGCACCATACTTTCGGATCTTCAATCCGATTACACAGGGCAAGAAATTTGATCCGGACGGTGCCTATGTGAAGACCTGGGTGCCGGAATTGAAAGGATTGGGCACGGACTGGCTGTTCGAGCCGTTCAATGCACCGGCTTCAGACCTTGAAAGGGCAGGGATCGTGCTTGGCCGGGATTACCCGGCACCGATTGTCGATCATGCAACGGCGCGACAGGCGGCGCTGGACGGTTACGAAGCTGTCAAACGGGTCGGACAAAACGCCGCTTGACGCCTTGACTGTGCGCAGTATCGTCCCGACACAGCAGAAACCACCAACGTTCCGGAAGATAACCAATGGCGGACGCCTCCACTCCCTGGCCGACAGAACTGCGGGTCGCAAGCGACAGGAAATCACTGTCGGTTGCCTTCGACAACGGTGCGAAACATGACCTTTCGGCCGAATATCTGAGGGTGTGTTCCCCGTCGGCAGAGGTCAAGGGACATGCGCCGTCTCAAAAGCAAACGGTTCCGGGTAAGCGCAATGTCGAGATCATCAAGGTTGAGCCTGTCGGCAATTACGCCGTTCGCATTCATTTCGACGACATGCACAGCTCCGGTATCTATTCCTGGCGCTATCTTCTGGACCTTGGAGAACGGCCGGCGAACCATTGGGATGTCTATCTTCAGGAACTGGCTCAAAAGGGGCTCAGCAGGGATATGTGATTTCAATTCCCCGAGACCGGCTGCAAGAATCGGCTAAGATAATGATAGGCTGAACCCACGCCTTCCCCCTCCGACCGGAGAAGCAGCCGACCTGCAGGGCAACACCATTGGCTTGATATGCGCGCGCATGAGGAGGGATTGCAATCTTGCGCAAGACCGGGATTTTGCCAATGAAGTTATCTGCACCAGTCTATCGTCTCAGGCGCATGGCCAGGAACCTGGCAAGGCGCGAAGACATCTCCCTTTCCAGGGCGCTCGACCGCGTTGCGAATGCGGAAGGGTTCGGCAGCTGGAACCTGCTCGCTTCCTTTCACCGGGAGACAGCGCCATCTGCACGTCTGCTCGATCTGCTTCAACCGGGCGAACTTTTGCTGCTGGCAGCGCGGCCCGGGCACGGAAAAACGCGCCTCGGCCTTGAGCTTTTGGACCGTGCATCGCACCAGGGTCTGAGGAGCGTGTTTTTCTCCTCCGAATTCTCTGAAGGCGACCTCGCCGACGTTTTTCCGGCGGTCCGCAAAACTGGGCCGGACCGGCACAGCATCGAAACTGTTCTAACGGATGAATTGAGTGCGAGCACGGTCACGGCGTCTCTTGCCGGAGATCGTGACGGTCCGATTGCCGTCGTCGATTATCTTCAGGTGCTCGACCAGCGTCGCGCAACGCCTGAACTGTCGGATCAGATCCACGCCCTGAAAGCCCTTGCGGTCAATACCCGCGCACGCCTTGTGATCCTTTCGCAGGTTCACCGGTCCTACGATCCGCGCCAGAAGACCCTTCCGGATTGGACCGATATCAGGCTGCCCAATCCTGTTGACCTGTCGCAGTTCGACAAGGGCTGTTTCCTGAACAACGGCAAACTGGCGGTGCATCCGGGCCCTTGACGGTCTGGTCATGAAGGACAGGCAATAACGCAAAAAGAAAAGGCCGGATCAAGCGATCCGGCCTTTTCTCGATTTATCTGGGTGCGCTGCTTAGCGCTTGACCACGATCTTGGAGCCAACGCTGACGCTCTTGTAGAGGTGAATCACGTCTTCGTTCGCCATGCGGATGCAGCCTGAAGAAACTGCGGAACCGATTGTCCACGGCTCTGTCGTCCCATGAATGCGGTACAGGGTTGAACCGATGTAAAGCGCACGTGCGCCCATCGGGTTGTTCGGGCCGCCCGGCATATAGGTCGGAAGGATACGGCCTTTCTTGCGCTCACGGGCACGCATTTGTGCCGGCGGTGTCCAGCTCGGCCATTCCGCCTTGCGGGTCACGCGGTGCGTGCCTGCCCACTGGAAGCCCTGTTTGCCGACGCCAACGCCATATTTCATCGCCTTGCCGTTGGGCAGGACGTGATAAAGACGGCGCTCGGACGTATCGATAACGATCGTGCCGGGTGAATAAGGCCCGTCAAAGTTGACCTTCTTGCGCCGGACCGGCGACTTTCCACCTGGGTGGTATTTGGGAGTGACCCAGGTGTTTGTGCTGTGGTCGAAGTAGCCGGCGCGGGCCGACACTTCAGCTGGCAGCAGGAACGAGCCTGCCAGTATTGCAATCACTGCGTAAAAATATGTCTTCATCTTTATCCCCCTTCAGCGCTTTCCCACATCAGAGCGCGCATCGCATCGAAGGTTACGTTAGGAAAATCTCCTTGCCGCACTATTAACAATCATGGCCTAATTTTGATTGGAAGGGAATCTCACGATGATGTGAGGAGGCCGCAGGTCGATCAAATGTGCCGAATTTGCAACGAGAAATTCTCCATAAGGTAGAGAATTGGAAATAAAACTAGTTAAAATTGCATGATCTTTTTCAAATCGGCAGAGATCCGTCCCGATTATTGACTTGAGGGAAATGGAGTGGCGTGCTTTTGGAAGCTGCGCCGTTCTGTGCGGACGAGATCCCTCAAATGCGATTCCGTTCGCTCGGATCAGTGAGCGCAATGCGCCGCCGATACCTTGTCGAATTCCTGCTCGCCGAGATCGCCCTCATTGATCATGAAGTCGAATTCACCGCCATCGCCGATAGTCATCTCTGCACCCCAGTCGCTGAACAACTGCAGCAGAAGCTGCTCCGGACTGTCATGGGCTACCTTGAACTGAACCGAGGAAAGGTGCCCGAACATCTGATGGTAGCAGTTTCCGGAACGGGCGCCGGGAAACTCCGGGCACTGAACGCCGTCCGCATCCTTCAGGAACACGGGATGTCTGTCCGCAGCCGCAACATAGACGAGCTCCGGAATGTGTTTTGCAAGGTCCGGATCGGAACCGGATTCCGTGACTAGCCGGTGCATCGCCCGTTCGATATCCGATTTCAGGTAGTTGCTGTAGCGCTTGTCCGCCGCCTGGGCCAGAAAGTCGTTCAGGTCTTCGATGAAGGCGTCGATTGCGCGCTGTTCGATGGGTGTTTCCTGTGACCGGTCGGCCTGGAGCTGCCAATCTTCGAAACAGGCTTCGAAGCCGGTCTCTTCCAGCTTGGCCGCATGCCGGTTGCGCAGGATTCGGCAGATCAGGCCGATGCCTCTCGGCGCGAACGGAAACCCGGTTTCATCCTGTGGCCTGACGACGAGCGGCTTGCCTTCGGCCTTGTCGTCTTCGGTCCAGGGCGCGAACAGGTGGAACTCCCGGTTGCGGGCATTCTCCGCGCTCATCGTTCCAAACGCCGTCAGCAGCTGATCGGTGAGGTGACGCGTATGTGCGTCCGCATAACCCTCGGGCGCTTCGAAGGGGAGACCTTCAGCAACCGGCATTGTCTCGACCTTCGCGAATTTCAGCGGCCATTCGGGGAAGATACGGGATTTCTCGTCGCCCGGCAGACCGAAAAGGAGGTCAAAGTGGTAGTTGCCGTCCCTGAGTGACGGCAGGTTTTTTGGAAAAGCGGTCGGTGCCCCGGCATAATCCGCATCATAGAGAACCCGTATGTCGTTCGCGCTGGCAACATCGGGTTCGGACCAGGCAAGGCTCCCGTCGAACCGGCCGAAGAAAAACAGCATACCGGTCTTCGGAATATCGTCCGGACGCCATGGCAGGTCAGCCAGGTCGATCTGCGCCAGGAAATGCAACGGGAGGTCAGCCTTTATCTGATCGCCATGTCCCGGGGCCTTGGGCCAGGGAATGCTGTTTGGCAGATCGGGCAGGCCGCCGATCTTGCTGCGCCCGTGTTTTTCGCGATGTGGCGGGTAGGGCCGGAACGCATAAACAGCCGGCCGCGCAAACTGGCTGCGCAGGCTTTCGAACGTATCGTCAGTGCCGGGATCGAGCTTCGGTTCTTTCACGTGCTCGCGTTTGAGTTCCAGAACGTCCTTGCGTTCAGGCACCGGTTCAGCATCGTCGTCCGCCTGCTCTGCCTCTTCAGAGAGCTTTCTGGTTTCTTTTACGAGGACCTGCTGAAACCGGCCTTCGTTGATGTCCTGTGGCTCTGCGTTCTGCTTCCGGTTGGATTTCAGCGGCAGGAGCGACCAGAGCGTACCGAACACCGGTTTGAAAAGCGGCAGCAGCACCATGCCCGCGACGCTTCCAAGGATCGCAACCAGAAACAGAAAATAGACCTTGGGGAAGCCGAGCTTCTTGCTGCCATACGCAAAAATGACAAGAACCAGAAGGTAAAGTGCGAATTTGACCATGCAGACATCTATGATGTTGAGTTTTCACTCACATTTGTACCGTCATGGGATAAAGATCAGGTAAAATTTTTTGAACAAATACCAACAGAACCTGTCGGAAAAAGGCAGCCGTGGCTGCCTTTTTCTTCAGTCGCGGTTTCTTTTAGCTCAGATTCAGTTCCTTGAAGAAGTCATTGCCCTTGTCATCTATGACGATAAAGGCCGGAAAGTCCTCGACTTCAATTTTCCAGATGGCTTCCATGCCGAGTTCTTCGAATTCAACAACCTCGACCTTCTTGATGCAATCCTGGGCAAGGCGTGCGGCCGGTCCGCCGATCGAACCGAGATAAAAACCGCCATGGGCCTGACAGGCTCTGCGAACCTGCGCCGAGCGGTTGCCTTTTGCCAGCATGACCATGGAACCGCCGGCCGCTTCGAACTGGTCGACATAAGCATCCATTCGGCCCGCGGTGGTCGGCCCGAACGATCCGGAAGGCATGCCGTCGGGCGTTTTGGCAGGACCTGCATAGTAGATCGGGTGGTTCTTGAAATAGTCCGGCAGGGGTTCACCGCTCTCCAGACGGTCGCGCAATTTCGAATGGGCGAGGTCGCGCGCGACGATCAGCGGACCGGTAAGGGAAAGCCGCGTCTTGATCGGATGCCTGCTGAGTTCAGCCAGAATTTCCGGCATCGGCCTGGTCAGGTCGATCTTCACGACGTTGTCGGACAGTGCATCATCGGTCACTTCCGGCAGGTACTTCTCCGGCTGCATTTCCAGTTGCTCCAGGAAAATGCCGTCCTTCGTGATCTTGCCGACGGCCTGGCGGTCGGCCGAGCAGGAGACCGCGAGCCCGATGGGCAGTGAGGCTCCGTGACGGGGCAGGCGGATGACCCGGACGTCGTGGCAGAAATACTTGCCGCCGAACTGGGCGCCGACGCCGGTTGCCTGCGTGAGTTTGTGGATTTCCTCCTCCATGGCAAGGTCGCGAAACGCGTGACCGCTTTCAGAACCGCCCTTCGGCAACCCGTCCAGATACCTGGCTGAGGCAAGTTTGGCCGTCTTCAGGTTCATCTCAGCAGATGTTCCGCCAATCACGATTGCCAGGTGATAGGGCGGACACGCGGCGGTGCCGAGCGTCAGGATCTTTTCCTTCAGAAAGTCGATCATGCGGTCATGAGTCAGCAGCGAGGGCGTGCCCTGAAAGAGGAACGTCTTGTTTGCCGAACCGCCGCCCTTGGCCATGAACAGGAATTTGTACGCGTCTTCACCCTCGGCATAGATTTCGATCTGTGCCGGCATGTTGCTCTTGGTGTTTTTCTCCTCGAACATGGAGATGGGAGCGAGCTGGGAATACCGCAGGTTCTTTTTGAAATAGGCGTCCCTGGCGCCTTCTCCGAGCGCGGCCTCATCGCCGCCTTTGGTCCAGACCTTGCGCCCCTTCTTGCCCATGACGATGGCTGTTCCGGTATCCTGGCACATGGGCAGCACGCCATGGGAGGCGATGTTGGCGTTTTTCAGAAGATCGAAGGCAACGAATTTGTCGTTTTCGGTTGCTTCCGGATCGTCGAGAATTTTCTTCAACTGTTCCAGATGCCCGGGGCGCAGATAATGATTGATGTCCTTGAAGGCTTCCTCCGCCAGGAGGCGCAGACCTTCCGGCTCAACCATCAGCATTTCCTCGCCGTTGAATTCCGCCGTGCTGACGAAGTCGGATGTCAGCTTCCGGTACGGGGTCTGATCCGCGTCCTGCGGAAAGAGGGCGCTGTGATGATACTCGGGCGGGTTTACGGGAGCGTTCATGGGACGTTTTTCCTGATCTGGCTACGCTCGGCGTAACCCGGCGGAGCTGGAAACATATGTGCCGTTCTCATACGGCAAAAAGGCCGCGAACGCCAAGTCCCGCGGCCTGCACAATTGGTTGCACGCGAATGCGTGTGTCAGCGTGTTGCTGTCAGATCGAGCATCACGGTAACAATATCGCCGACCGTGTCCGTGCCGACGCCGGCACCGAGCTGGTAGTCGAGGCGATTGAGTTTTGCGGTCCCGGTGGCCTTGGCGGTGTCGCCGTCGATGTCCAGCGTGAAGTCGAGGGTGACAGGATGGGACGCGCCCTTGATTGTGAGTGTGCCCTCGGCCCGGTAACTGTTGCCTTCTACGAGCGAAGCGCCCTCCGCCTTAAACTCGGCAACGGGAAAACCGGCGGCGTCGAACCAGTCCGCGGCGGGCAGCGTTGTGTCGAACTGCGGATTGCCCGTTGAAGCGCTGGCCGGATTGATCGTTGCCAGGATCACGGCATTTTCCGGAGCTGAAACATCGAATTCGATGCTGGCATCCCAGGCGGTGAACGTACCCTTCAGCGGCGAACTCCCCTGTGGAACTTCGAAGCCGAGCGTGCTGTTGGCCGCATCCACCGTCCAACTCTCCGCCTGGGCAGCGGATAAGGTCCCGATCATCGAAAGAAAGAAGATTGGAAGTGCAAATTTTTTCAATATCATGCTACGAAGTCCTGAGGTGAGAGTTTAAGACTTGGTCTTGGCCGGCCCCGTCGACACCATGCGCTTGAGCGTGTCGTCCCGGGCGATGAAGTGGTGTTTGAGCGCAGCGGCGACATGAACCACGATCAACGCGATCAGTAGAAATGCGCCATACTCGTGCAGGAACTTGAAGAAGCCTTCTGCCTGTTCCTTTGTGCCAAGGGCCTCGGGTACCGGAAGATGCGGAACGGGCAGGACATTGAACAGGACCGTCGGAATGCCCCAGGGCGATGCCGAAACCATGAACCAACCTGTGATCGGCATCGCGAAAATGAGTGCATAAAGGCCGGCATGACCGAGATGCGCTGCCGTTTTTTCAAGCGGATGCATTCCGGCAGGTAGCTTCGGCGTCGGATTCACAAGCCGCCAGAGCAATCTGAGGATGGCGAGCGCCAGCACCACGAAACCGACTGACTTGTGCAACTGATAGAGCTGAAACGTCTCGGGATCAGTCGGCGGAAGTGACGTCATGTAGAGCCCGAATGCAAGCATTCCGGCGATCAGCAGGGCCATCGTCCAGTGAAACGCGATCGCAACGCGTCCGTAGCCGGTCGAAGTATTGCGCAGCATGGCAGGCTCCCTGGGTTGGGAGACCGGATAAACCGGCCTCCGTTTCTGTCAAATCAGTTCGTGGCTTCCGAAAGCAGTGTTTCTGTATGGAATGTCACGGTGACCTCGTCACCTACATAGGGCACAAATTTGTCCATGCCGAAATCGGAACGCTTCAAGACGGTGGTAACCGCGAAGCCGGCGGCTGGCTTCTTGGCCATCGGATGGTCACCCAACGCCAGAACGTCGACTGTCAGCGTGACTGGTTTTGTGATGCCGCGCAGCGTCAGGTCGCCGGTGACGTCAAGCTGGTTTTCACCGGTCTGCTCAACCTTGGTGCTTTTGAATGTTGCCTGCGGGAACTTGGCTGCATCGAAAAAGTCGGGGCTCTTCAGGTGCGTGTCACGGTCCGCCCAGAATGTATCGAGGCTGTCGATGTTGATCGTGAATTCGACGGAAGAGTTGGCAGGGGTGTCCTTGTCGATCAGGAGCGTGCCGTCCCAGTCACCGAAGCGGCCATCGGTTGTCGAGTAACCGAGGTGATTATAGGTGAAGGAGAGGTTGGCGTGGGACTTGTCGAAATCATAGGCGACCGGTTCGGCGACTGCCGGTGCGGCCAGAAGCGATAGAGCCAGTGCGGATGCTGCAAGACGGATCATGGTTGAACCTCATATCGTTGGTCGGAGAGCGTTCGCTCATGAACGCTGCACCGGGAAAATAAGAAAGAAATTTTGCAGTGCAATTTGACTGACCGTTCGGTGTGGCTGAACAATATGTCGCACCGTGGCCGGACTTCTTCGAAAGGGGGAGTGGTCGTCGATTCTTGGCGTTTCGCGCACGAATCGAAGCGGGATGTGTTCTGACGAAGATGCATTTTCAGGTTGTGAACCAAAAAACATCACCTTTAAGCCCATGAAAAGACGAAACAAGTTGGTCTGTCATCAACCCATCAAGAAATTCAGGCAGCTAGCATTGATAATCTTGTCCAAAGAGGTGAGAAGGCAATTCGGGGGGCGACCGCTTCGGTACGGCTACAAGGAGTATGTTACGTGAAACAGGCAGTCATCGTGTGCCATCGGGGTGCGTGCAGACACGCTCCGGAAAATACATTCGCCTCGCTCGAAAAGGCCATTGAGCTCGGTGCGGACGTCGTTGAACTCGATGTCAGGCCATCGCGGGACGGTGTGCTTTACGTCCTGCATGACGAGACGCTCGAACGGACAACCAACGGATCGGGCCGTCTGTCGGATTATTCCTCCGCCGAATTGGACCTTCTTGACGCCGGTTCTTGGTTTTCGCCCGAATTTTCCGGAGAGCGCATACCGCGTCTGGACGCGTTTCTGGATGCCTGCCGAGGCCGTATCGCAACCTATGTGGAAATCAAGGAAGGCGACCCTGGCGAAGTCCGGGACATGCTGGCCGCCCGCGACATGCTTGACGACGCGTGGACCTTTTCCTTCGATCAGGCGATCCGCGCGGAGGCGCGCGCCAAGGTTCCGGATCTGAAGCGCATGCTTCTCTTCGCGCATGTAGGCTCGGTGGAGCGCGCAGTTGCCCAGGACGCTCACATCCTTGAATTCGACGTCGACACGTTGGAAGAACAACGTGTTCAGGAAGCCAGGGCCGCAAACCTCGTCACCCAGATGTTTTACGCCGGCGACGATCGGCAGGTATTCGAAAATGCCGTCCGCTTTGGCGTCGAACAGATGAACATCGATCACGTCGAAGTCTTCAGAGACGTCGAGAGCGCGGTGCTGTCACCTGTCGGGTGATCAGCACCGTTTTATTCAAAATTACGCACCTACATTAATTCCCTGGAAACCCTGTTTGTTGGTCGCGTCAATTATTTCTAAATATTTATTTTCAGTTAAGCGGAAATCGATAAGAAAAAAGCTGAATTTTACCTGCGAGGTAGTTTAGCTATGGTTGTCTATGACCTTAAAAACAACTTAAAGGCTTCGTGCGAGGCAAGACATTCCAAATATAAAAGCTGGCTGAAACACAAAGTGGCGGTGTTTTTTGCTGCCTTGTTTTTAATACCAGTTCTTCTGACGGCAACCGCGACAGGTGCGGTGGCTTCCGAATGGGTGGTGAAACGCGTGTCGGGAATCGTCTATTTTGTTGCGCCAGGTGTCGAGGCCTTCCGAGTGAAACGAGGAATGGCCTTTGAAGAAGGTTACACCATGGGCACGCGAGCAGGTGGTCGCGCGCTGATCGCGCGCGGTGAAGAAACCATCAGCGTCGGCCCGAACACCACCTTCGCTATGTCCAAGTATCTCAGCAACAATTCTAAAACCACGCTGCTGCAGCGCAAAGGCACGGTTACGGTCGATGTTGCGAAGCGGTCACGTCCGCATTTCTTCGTTGAGACACCGTTTCTTGCAGCCGTGGTCAAGGGTACGCGATTCGATGTGACCGTTGACAATACGCGCGCCCGGGTTTCGGTCGACAGGGGCGTGGTCGGAGTCGAGGACTTTTCGTCTGGTGATCGCGCCGATTTGACGGCTGGCCAGAATGCCTCGAGCGCAAATGGAAACAACGGCGGCCTGAGTGTCGGTGGACGCACCAAACCGGAAGTGCGCAAGGGGCCGAAGAGAAATCCGAAGGTTGCGACACTTGGCCGTCCGGAACCAGTCAATATTCAGAGCGAGAAACCTCAAAAATCAAAAGGTCTGTTTGGTGGACTGTTCGGCTCCAACAGCAACGGTAACTCGAACGGCAACAGCAACGGCAGTTCGAATGGCAATGGCAACGGCAATTCGAACGGCAACGGTAACGGCAATTCGAATGGCAACGGCAACGGCAACAGCAACGGCAACTCGAATGGAAACGGCAACGGCAATTCGAATGGCAACAGCGGAAAGTAACGTGAAGGCGAAGAAGTCGCGCCCGATGCAGCAAGATCTACGAACCGGGTGAGGTGGGGTGCAGGTCTGGTACGAGAAACTTGGTGGGCGTCTCCTGAACGCAATCCTGGTCGCGGTCTTTCTGACCGCGGCTATTCTCGTTTTGCGGGCTTTCGGTCTGACAGAGACCATCGACAGATTTGCCTGGGAAGCCCGGTTCGGTCTGGACACCAAGCCGGTGTCGGATCAGATCGTCTTCATCGATATTGATGCCGGTAGCCTGGAGCAGATCGGTGTCTGGCCGTTTCCGCGTCGCGTCTACGCCGATCTGGTTGACCGCCTCGCTGGGGCAGGAGCACAGGACATTGTCTTCGATGTTGACTTCAGCGCCGCATCAAACGCCGAAGATGACGCACTGTTTGCACGCGCGATCGAGCGGGCGGGCAATGTAAGCCTTGCCGCGTTCCGGCAGGCGGCCTCCGCACATTCGAGCGAGACCGAGGTGATCAATCTTCCCGCGGGCCCGTTTCTGGATCATGCATGGCCGGTTGTTGTCATGGTGCCGATGGAAGCCGACAGCCGGATCTGGCGCAATCTCTACGGCTACGAGATAGACGGGATCACGGAGATCTCCGCCGCCGCCTTTCTGGGAGAACACAGCGGCGACACGCAAGGGGCGTTCTATCTCGACTATGGTATCGACATCGACAGCATGCCGCGCATTCCGCTGACCGATGTTTTGACTGGTGCGGCGCCTCTGGACCAGTTCTCCGGCAAGAAAGTGATCATTGGGGCGAGCGCGCTCGAACTTCGCGACCTTTTTGCCGTGCCGGTCTACGGAATTCTGCCCGGCGCAATGGTTCAGGCACTCGGCGCGGAAACGCTCCTCCAGAAGCGCGCGCTCACCCCGGTCAGCGAAGGATATGCCCTTCTGTTCGCGGTGCTCGTATTCGCGCTTCTGCTGGTCACCAAGATCGAAGGATGGGCGATCAAGCTTGGCATCTTCGTCCTCTCCGCTTCAGCAATCGAGATCGTGGCCTTCGCCGTTCAGCAGTCGCACCCGGTTCTTGTTCCGACCGGTAGTGCGCATGTTCTGCTGGCCCTGGCTGCAATCATTGTAGTTTTGCGTGAGCTTGGTCTGCACAAGCTGCTTGCGCATGTTGCCGATATCAAGCAACGCAACAGCGACCGGATGCTGGGGCAGGTATTCGATGACAGTTTCGATGCCATCATCGTCATCGACAGTGACTGCCTGATCACCGCCGCCAACCGAACCGCACGGTTGCTTTTCTCAAGTGAGACGCTGGCCGGCAGCAGTGCGCGTTCGGTTCTGCCAAATGCCCTGGTGGAAGAAGCCATCGCAACCCTCCAGGCGGCTGAAGGGCGCGCGTCCGTTCCACAGATCCTGGTTCTCGCACAGGACGGCACAAGGCGCCGTTTCATCGAATATGTCGTCACCAAGGCCGAGAAGACACTCGCCGAAGCCAGACACCCGAACAAGGTGGAAACGCGGTCGCTCGCCTGTCTCACTTGCAGGGATGTGACCGACGAGCGGGAATCTGCGGCCCGGCTGGAATATCTGGCACGGTTCGACCCGATCACCGATCTCCTCAACCGCAATGGTTTTGAGCGGGAACTGAAAAAACAGACCGAGAATGCCTGCTCGAAAAGCGAGGCAGTCTGCGTCGTTCAGTTCGCCGTCACCAACCTCGACCAGATTGTCGCAACGCTCGGGTTCACTTATGGCGACCGGGTGCGGCAGTCGATCGCCTCGCGTTTGAAGAGCCATCTTGCCAAGGACGTAACCTGGGCGGCGATCACCGCCGATGTCTTTGCCGGTCTCGCAGTCTCCAGAACCGGAAGCGAAACGGAACTCGGGATTGTCGAGGAAGTCCGGAAAATCATCGGCGAAGACTACGCCATCGACGGCGCGCGTATCTCGGTCCAACTGAAATTCGGTTATGTCGTTTCCGAAGGCGAGGGTGATCCTGACCTTATCCTGAAACGCGCGGGCAATGCTCTGTCGACGGCACGGCGTGACAGTCAGAATCCGATTGTCTGTTTCAAGTCGGAAATGGACACCGCCCTTCAGCGGCGCAGGAAACTTGAGACCGAACTTTTCAAGGCGATCATTCGCGACGAATTGCGTTTGGAATACCAGCCTCTGGTGCGTTTGAACGACGGCACGCTCTTCGGCGTCGAAGCTCTTTTGAGATGGGACAGCCGCGAGTTCGGCCCGGTTTCACCGGTAGAGTTCATTCCGATTGCCGAGGAGAACGGATACATTCAGGAACTGGGCGCCTGGGTGCTGAACCGGGGCATGAAGGAAGCGCTGCACTGGAAACAGCCCTTGCGGCTGTCGGTCAATGTGTCGCCCGTGCAATTCTTCCGCGGTGATCTTGTTGAAACAGTTTCCGAGGCGTTGGAACGTTCAGGCTTTCCAGCCGAAAGGCTTGATCTCGAAGTCACGGAATCGCTTTTCGTCGATGATAGCCCGGAGCTGATGCAGTGCATGCAAGACCTGAAGCAACGCGGCTGCAGTTTCTCGATGGACGATTTCGGAACCGGCTATTCTTCGCTCGGGTACATCACCAAGTTTCCGTTCTCCAAGATCAAGCTCGACAGATCCTTCGTCAAGGAAACGATCGACCGTCAGGAAGACACAGCCGTGATCGAGGCGGTTCTCCTGCTTGCCGAAGGGTATGGCATGTCGGTGGTTGTTGAGGGAATCGAGACTTTCGAGCAATCCTGCCGGCTGCAGGAACTCGGCTGCCTGCTGGGCCAGGGATATTATTTTGGCCGCCCGATGACCGCGATTGACGTAGCCGAACGTCTTGTGGTCGCCGCCTGATCCGGCCCTCTCCACGTCCGTGAAGCCATTTTTTTGAAAACACCTCTTTCTCATGACGGGTGAGTTTTGAGTCACTTTCGTAATTTTTCTTGTTTATGCACATTAATGCATGCTAATGCACGTTTATGTCCAATATCTCTCATCTCCCCAACCAACGCCGGGCTGCCATCCTTGAAACTCTGGCCCGAGGTGAGGCAGTATCGGCGGCGAAGCTCGCAGCCGACTACGCGGTCTCCGAGGATGCAATCCGCAGAGACCTGCGCAAACTGGCCGCCGAGGGCCTCTGTGAGAAAGTCTATGGTGGTGCGCTGCCGGTTGCGCCGTCGGCGCAGCCTGTTTCGGTCCGCACCACGGAGGACGTCGAGCGCAAGGAAGCTCTGGTAAAGGCTGCTCTCACACTGATCAAACCGAGAGACTGTCTGTTTCTGGATGTAGGCAGCACGAACATCTTCCTTGCCGAACACTTGCCCCGGAACTTTGAACTGACGGTCGTGACCAACTCCGTTCCCGTGATTGCAAAGCTGATGGGACGGAAGGGCCTTGCGCTCTTTTCGCTCGGCGGTGCGGTCAACGCTGATGTTGGCGGCACGACCGGATCGCAAGCCATCAAGGCCCTGGAGCAATTCCAGTTCGACCTGACCTTTCTGGGCACGTGCGGCCTCTGCCGTCAGACCGGCGTGAGCGCCTATGATGCCGGGGATGCCGAGGTGAAACGCGCAGCAGTCCAGAACAGCCGGCGCGTCGCCATTCTGGCGACAGCGAAGAAGCTAGGCACGCGCTTGCCGCACAAGGTTCTCTCCTTTGAGAGGATCGACTGTCTGGTTCTGGAGGCCGATGCAGGTGAAGAGCACCGCACGGAATTCGAGACAGACGTTAACCAGGTGGTCGTGGCGGGGCCTGCCGCGGCAAGCCGGACGGTTGTTCGATGAGTGTGCAGGCGACCGAGTTTTCGCCGGACCGGCCCGAAACCAGGCTCGCGACGCGCCTTGCGTTTTTTGCAGCCGGGTTCGTGCTGGGCTGCTGGTCGCCGCTTATTCCCTACGTGAAGCAGAGACTGGGCCTGGATGATGCAGGTCTCGGCCTGCTGCTCCTCAGTCTCGGAGCCGGGTCGGTTGTTGCCATGCCGCTCGCCGGTATTGCCTGCACGCATTTCGGAACGCGCCGGGTAACGGTCGTAGGTGGCCTGGGCCTGGCGCTTCTGTTTCCCGCAGTCGGGTTTGTTGGATCTGTGTGGGAAATGGGCGCTTGTGTCGTCCTGATCGGGGGCTTTCTCGGCATGCTTGAAGTCGGCATGAATTCACATGCCGTTGAAGTGGAGCGCGGATCATCGAAGCCACTCATGTCCGGGTTTCATGCATTGTTCAGCATTGGAGGATTTGCCGGCGCCGGAGGTGCCACGGTGTTGCTGTCTTCCGGTGCAACGCCCGGTGTCACCGCAGGTGCCTGCGCCGCGCTGGCACTTGGCGCCATCCTCGTGTCCTGGCCTATGTTGCTGAAGGCGGAACCGGCATCAGAGGCAGGTGCCATCGTGTTCCCGAGAGGGATCGTACTTGTCATCGCATTGCTGACCGCCGCGACATTTCTTGTCGAAGGCGCAATCCTGGATTGGGGCGCCTTGCTTGTCACCGAACAAGGGCTCGTCGGCATTGCCATGGGCGGGTTCGGTTACATGCTGTTCTCGGTTGCTATGACGGTTGGCCGGATATTCGGCGACAGGTTTGTTGCCGCGGTCGGGAGCCGCCGGTGCCTTCTTTGGGGCGGAGCCGTCACGATTTCCGGAATACTGCTCGTCACGCTGACGCCTCACATCGCGGTCTCTGCAATCGGCTTCGTCGCGATCGGACTTGGTGCGTCCAACATCGTGCCCGTCCTGTTCAGTCTCGCCGGAACCCAGACCGACATGCCGAGCGGGCAGGCGGTCGCGGCTGTCGCAACGACCGGCTATGGCGGCATCCTGCTCGGACCGGCGGCCATAGGTTTCGTGGCGAATGCCACCAGCCTTCAGACCGCTTTCCTCGCGCTTGCGCTCCTCATGTGCCTCGTTCCGTTCCTGGCAGTCCGCGTGACGCGGACAACCTGACGTCTAAAAACCAAGAAGGTTTTTAGCTTTGACTAACGCAGACGGGGCACGGAGAAAGGCAGCCCGACCGTCGCACTTAGAGGCCGAGCCCGCCGAGGCAGTTGTATTTGACGTTGAGATAGTCATCGAGGCCGTATTTCGAGCCTTCGTTGCCGACGCCGCTTTCCTTGAACCCGCCGAAGGGCGCAACCTCGGTGGTGATCACGCCTTCATTGACACCAACGAGACCATATTCAAGCGCTTCCATCACGCGGAAACACCGGCCGAGATCCTGCGAATAGAAATAACAGGCGAGACCGTATTCGGTGTCGTTGGCGAGTTGGATGGCATCGGCCTCGGTTTCGAAGCGGAACAGCGCCGCGAGCGGACCGAAGGTCTCTTCATGCGCGACCTTCATATCAGGCGTGGCACCAAGAATGAGCGTTGGTTCAAAGAACGTGCCGTCTCCCCCTGGGCGGTTGCCGCCGGAAACGAGTTCACCGCCCTTGCTCAGGGCGTCCTGCACATGCGCTGCAACCTTGTCGACGGCAGCCTCGTTGATCAGCGGGCCCTGGGTAACCCCGGCCTCAAGCCCGTTGCCGACCTTCAGTTGCTCGGCCATTGCGGCTTTGAGTTTTTCTGCAAAGGCGTCGTAGACACCCGCCTGTACATAAATCCTGTTGGCGCAGACGCAGGTCTGTCCGGAGTTGCGGAACTTGCTGGCGATTGCACCGCTGATGGCCCGGTCCAGATCGGCATCGTCGAACACGATGAAAGGCGCATTGCCGCCGAGTTCCATCGATATCTTTTTCATGTTCTTGCCGGCATTCGCTGCCAGCAGCTTTCCGACCCGTGTCGACCCGGTGAACGTGATCTTGCGCACGGCCGGATTTTCGCACATCTCTTCGCCGATCGCCGGTGCGTCGCCTGTGACGATGTTGACGACACCTGCCGGAAGTCCGACCTTGTCAGCCATGATGCCGTAGATCAACGCGGAATAGGGTGTGAATTCGGCCGGTTTCATGACCATGGTGCAGCCGGAGGCGAGCGCCGCGCCAAGTTTCCTGGCAATCATGGAATTCGGGAAATTCCAAGGCGTGATCGACGCGACCACACCAACGGGTTCCTTCGTGACCAGGATACGGCGGTCCGCCCAGGGTGAGGGGATCGTGTCGCCGTAAATGCGTTTTCCTTCTTCGGCAAAGAAACGGATGTATTTCACGCCCAGGGTGATCTCGCCCTTCGCCTCTGCGAGCGGTTTGCCCATTTCGGTGGTCAGCAGCACCGCCAGGTCGTCTACCTGGTCCATGATCGCGTCGCAGAGCTTGTGCATGTAGTCCGCACGCGCATCCGCCGTCAGCGCTTTCCATGCGGGAAACGCCGCTTTTGCGGCGGCAATGGCGCGCGCCGTCTCGCCACGTCCGCAATAGGGGATCGTCCCGATGCTTTCGCCGGTTGCCGGATTGGCAACGGCGATGGTCTGGCCGCTATCCGCATCAACCCATTCGCCGTTGATATAGACATTCTGCTTGATTAGAGCGGTGTTCAAGGACATGGATCACTCCCGATTTTTGTGCGGAGAAGGGCTGCCGACAGGCCAGCCGTACCGGTTTTCAAAGAGATAGAGCGCCTTTCCGCCGTCTGGCAAGCGCTTTTCAGGCCACGAAGGCAATTGAGCCTGGCGCGCAGCGTCCACCAGGTCGGAAAATCGGCAAACACGTTCGCAGGGGCGTGTGGATCAGCTTGATGGCGGGGAAAGGAAAACGGGCCCTGGAGGGCCCGGTGTCATCTTCAGGATCCGCTGAGGCGTTCCTGCAAAACCGCGATTTCATCGGCGAGTGCCTGGGCCTGTTTCTGCACGCGGTCGAGCGCAACCTTCATGCTGTCGAGATCCGTGTTGTCCTGGTCTTCGGCAAAAGGAGGCGTGCCCCGGCCGACAAGAAGCCATGTCGGGCTGACATTTAGAACGCCCGCCAGCAGCACCAGTTTGTTGGAACGCGGTTCGGAGCGATCGCTTTCCCAGCTCTGCATGGTCGAGGTCTTGATCCCGAGGCGGCGGGCAAGCTGAGCCGTCGACAGCCCGGAGGCGTCGCGCGCCTTGCAGATACGCTCGCCCAGAGTGTATTCGCTGCTTCTTGTCGACATGACTGAACTCCCGTCGCGACCGGTTCGATCCGTCACCAAATGAACGGTTTCGTCCGGCAGGAACGGAACATTTTTTCTGAAATGATGGGTCATGGCGCGCACACTTGCATGTTCCGCCTGTGCAGTGCAACAGCTGCCGGGCGATTTGTCGCATTGAGAGTGTGTCGCGGCGGGATTGCGCAAATTGCTCGTCAAAAATAACGGTTTCGGTCGGCGCTCAGTATTCCCGTTCGAAGAAAATACCGGCCTTTGATTCACCGTCCGCACCGACTTCACCGCGTACTTTCAGCCCGCGATCGAGATCGATGTCGACCTTGACGCGGCTGGAGCCGGACCCGGTTCCCTGTTCCACGCCAAGATAGATGTTGTCGTTTATGTATTTTCCGACAGCGACGGACGGTCCGTCTTCGCCATCTGTGTTGATATCGATCGCATCCAGTCCGAGCGATTTCCTGAGCGTTGCAAGCGGACCGCTGTCGCTTCCTCCCGTAAGGGTCGCGATTGCGGCTGCAAGACTGGCTATTTGTGTCG
Source organism: Roseibium sp. MMSF_3412 (assembly GCF_030733265.1). Lineage (GTDB taxonomy): Bacteria > Pseudomonadota > Alphaproteobacteria > Rhizobiales > Stappiaceae > Roseibium. The sequence continues at coordinate 239,606 of NZ_JASHJI010000007.1, forward strand.
CCGAAAGATTACCAACGCTCTTGCCGAACAGCAGAAGGGCCAGAACCTCGTCCTGAGGCAGTTCGGGCGAGGATGTGAACGCGATTTCCGGATCGTCCGCCTGGCCGCTCACGGTTACCGTAATGGTTGTGTCGTTGACGGTTGTCGTTGCCGCGAAATCGATCAGCGGCGTCAGCGAACCATCGAAGGTGGCGCTGCCGCGCTGGAATGTCAGACGGCGGGTCAGGATATCGAGCTGCCCGCGCTTCAACGAGAAGGCCCCGATGGCCTGCGGGTCCGCGGTCGTGCCGACCACCTTGAGATTGCCCTGTAGTTCCGCATCGAGGCCGCGGCCCCTTATGAAGATCCGGCCCGGGGCCTTCAGCACTATATCAAGGCGCGGCGGAACCGATTTCTGCTCGGCCTGCGACTGTTTGGGTTCGCCGCCGAGATCGGCCACCTGTTGCCGGATCGCCTGGGAGGCATTCACGTGCTTCACCTCAACGGGCGGGATGGCACCCGGGAGATATTCGGGGATCGAGACATCTGCCTTGTTGATGGTGACCGTTCCGCCGATCAGCGCCGAGTTCGACGCGGAGGCGAGCGGTCCGGTAATCTTGATATCCGCATCGACTTCCGCCGTGACAAGACCGGGATCGACGTAACGTCCGCGATTGAGTTTGAGGGCAAGGTCGGCGGGAAATCCATTGTTCATCCCGACGGTTCCGGATGCGGCGAGCGAACCGCCGGTGGCGAGTTCCCCCGTGATCGAATTCAAGGAAGCCTGTTCCTGTGTAACCGTTGCCGTGCCCGCAATGTTCTGAACCGTCAGACCTGTCGACAAGCTGGTGACCTTGAGACCTGAGGGCGTCGCGGTAATCTGGTATGTCGGCGCACTCGTGGAGCCTCCGACATTGCCCTTAAGGGACACGGCTCCGTCACCCCGTAGGCCGGCCTCGAGCAATGGACGCTTCAACGCGTTGATCGGAACCGTTCCGTTGAGTGTGATTGCAAGCGCATTGGGCTGCGACAGTCCCACGGTCCCGGACGCTGAGAAGGTGAGGCCGTTCGGGTCACTGACCGTTGTTTCCTGGGAAACCTGATTGTCCTTCAGCGTGCCTGTTGTCTTCAGGGCGAGCGTGGAAAGGCCGTTGTTCTTGAGTTCGGTTGCCGTCAGGCCCGCACCCGTGATCGACCAGGTCGCTTCCGGCGAAGACGAACTGCCCTGGGCCTTCACAGAACCGGAGAGTGTCCCCCCCAGCCCGAGAGAAGGCACAAAGGCGTTGGCGAGATTGAGCGGCACGGCATTCAGCTCTGCGGACATGTCAAGCGATTGTCCGGCGGTTCCTGAAACGGCCAGCGATCCGTCACCGAGCTTGAGCCGGAGCGGTTGGATGTCGGCATTTCCACCCGCATACGAAATCCGTGTTGCCTCGAGGAGCTGGCTTGCCAGGCCCTGATACCGCATCGACAATTCGGACAGGTCGACAACGTAGCTGTCGGTGGCGGGTTGGGAAACCCGGGCGGCTAGGGAAAGCCCGTCATCGCCGCCCTGGTCAATCTTGACATCCGCATTGATCGACGTGCCGTCTCCCTCGGGCTTTGCAAGCAGCCTCACCGCGTGGACTGGCGTTGCGTCCGTGATCAGATCGGAGAGCTCGACATCGGCGGTCGCCGTTTGCGGAGAGTAGGGAGCAGCAATGTCCGCTTTCACCTTGACGCTGCCGATGCTGAGAGACGGAACATCTATGTCGGAACCGGTGAGATCGATTGCGAGTTTCTTCGCGTCCGGATCGGCAAGCACGCGTCCCTTCAACTCGCCGCCGATCTCAGTCAGGACGAGGGGAGACAGCGACGCAAGATCAGGGGCATTGATCTCAAGGTCGCCCTTCAGTGTCTCGACGGGCTTTTCCAGATCGGTAATCGCGAGTGCGCCTGTCACCGTGTTTCCGGCAAGCTTCACTGAAAGCGGGTTGATGTCTGCGCCGCCATTTTCGCTTTTGAGTTCGATGTCGACGGCAATCGGCTGGCCCTTGAGGCTGGCCGTGGATGTCACTTTGGCGCTCGGCGCGGCCATGTCCGCGATCGCTGTCGCGGTGAACTCAAGCGCATCCAGCGGCGTCCCGGCAAGCAGGATCTGTTCAGACGATGCATCCAGTTCGACATTCAGCGCATCGATGGCCCCGGACGTTTTGGCGGAAAGCGTTGCGGCTCCGGCAAGTTGCGCATCGAGTTTGCTCAGATCGGAAAGATCTAGCGAGACATTCGAAGCAAGCTCCGATTTTTCATAACGCGCGTTTCCGTCAATCGCGATAGCGGCGTTTTTGACGGAAAGGCTCTCCAGCGTAACATCGTCCACGCCCTCGAGCGTGACAACGGCGTCGAGCTGGGTCGAGCCGGCCATCAGCGCGTCCGCCTGGGCAATCCCCGTCACCACGTCCCGCGTCGCGACGGCCGCTGTCGCCTTGCCGGAGACGTCGACCGGGTTCAGATCCGCCGTGAACGTTGCCGAAACGCTTCCGCCGAGATCCCGCTGCGCAAGCTTCGAAAGGACACCGAGGTCGGAAAGCGAAAGCCGGCCCTGACCGGAAACACTGCTGGCGGAAAGCAACGTGTCGGTAAGGGCGAGCGCGGCCGCTGATGAGGTGAACGCAAGATCGGATATCCGGGCCTCCTGCGCGCTTCCGTTGGCCGTTCCCGACGCCTTGAGCGACAGGTTGCCGGTGAGCGGTTCTGTCTCGGCTGTCTGACCTTCGAGATCGGCGACCGAGACTTCAACGTCGAAGGGGGAGGTCAGGACATCCGCTTGCAGATTGGCACCGGAGCCGCTGGCTTCAAGCCGGATTGCGCCTGTCCTGGCTTCGGTCGTCTGGAACGAGCCCATACCGATCTTTGCCGACCAGTCCGCATCTGACTGGCTGCCACTGACCGAAAGCACCGCGTCGACGGGCCCGAAAACGATACGCCGGTCACCAAGATCAAGGGCAATGAGGGCATTGTCCCCGGCATTGACCGATATTTTGGCCCCGGCGTTGATGTTTTGGTCGGCAAGATCCGCTGACGCATCCAGCGCCACGGTTCGGGTTTTGAGGTTGATATCAGCCGAAACAGGAGCGAATTCGGACGTGAAGCGCGCGCTGCCGGCCGCGTTTGTCGTACCGGCCAGAAACGCCTTTGCCTGCGGTGGTGCGAGCGGCTCCAGGTCTCCGTCCAGATCGAAGGTCAGGACCCGTTCCGTCTCGCTCTCTTCAAGATTGGCGGACCCGGTTACCGTTGTCCGGCCATCCAGAGCAATGCCGAGATTGGCTGCCCAGTCGGTGAGCGGACCGCTTCCTTGCAGTTCCAGACGGATCGAGGGAAGATCCGGAACTTCAAGAAGGCGTGCTGCCATTCCGCCTCGGGGTTCCGACAGGGCAAGATCGAAGGCAAGTGTTTCCGCGGAAGGCTCGAATTCGGCGCTGGCATTCAGCGTTGCATCGATGCCATCCACCCGCTGAACGTCGAGTTTTCCAGAAACCAGGGCCGGGTCGCGCACGAACGCGCCGGAACCGGAAACCGAAACAGAGACCGGTTCGCCGATCACGGGAGCGCCGACATTGATCTCGCGAAGTTCCAGCGTGTTCAGTGAGATATCAAGCGGCAGAGCAAAGCCTCCGGACTGCTCGCTCGTCCCGGTCTCGCTTTCGGAAGATGCTGCCGGTTCGGAAGAGGGGAGCCGGTTGAGATCCATCCTGTCAGCCGTGAATGCGGCGACATCGAGCGTTCCGGACAGGAGTTGCAGCGGATTCCAGTTCAGCCCGACTTGCTCTGCCTCGAACCAGACACCCTGCTGATCGGCCAGCGAAACGTCCTCGACTGCCGCGTTCAGGCCGAAGCTGAGATAGAGCCCTTCGATCTTGATGGTCTGTGTTTCGCTAGAAGCAACCGAACTGACAACATTGGAGACAAGATTGCGGCCGGAGGGAACCTGAAGAATCGCGATCAAAAGCAAGGGAATCGCGACAACGAGTGCGATGATAAATCCGAAAATACGTAAGGTCAGGTTCAAAAAACGCATGTGGATCAGAAGTTTCTACTGTCCGGTTCTGTGCAGCTGATTAATTTGTCTTCGCGGGTTTAGCCGGTTCGGCAGCATCAGGCGAGGGAGCCGCACCGTCGAACATGTGGTCATGGTGCCAGGGTCCTAGAAGGCCTGACTCAAGCCCACATACAGCGCGAAGTCCGGATCATCCTTGCCCGGGTCGAGCGGAATCGCGGCGTCAACACGAAGCGGGCCGATGGGTGTAAAATACCGCAAACCGGCACCGACGCCCACCTTCAATTCCTCTGAAAAATCGGGAACACTGTCTTCATAGGCATTTCCGGCGTCGACAAATCCGACAACGCCGATGGTTTCCGTTACCCGGACCCGGACTTCTCCTGACAGTTCTACCAGGGAGCGTCCGCCGACAACCTCACCATTTACCCTCGGGCCGACATTGCGATAGGCGTAGCCGCGGATGGAGCCGCCACCACCGGCAATAAGACGGCGGCTTGCCGGAACCGATTCGATCGACGGTGCGAAGATCGACCCGAGCGAGACCCTGCCGGCCAGAATGAACCGCTTGGCCTTGTCCAGCGCGTAATAGCTGGAAACCGTGCCTTTCACGAAACCCATCGCGTTGGAATTGAGCGTGTCATAGGCCGGCTCGGCGAAGACCGCCGCAAACACACCCTTGGACGGGTTGAGCTTGTCGTCCCTGTTGTCGAATGTGAGATCGGCAGGCAGACCGACGAGCAGATATTCGTTCTCGCCGAATGCATCTTCCTCGTCGGCAAAGAAAACCTCTGCGCCCGCTCGGCCCTTGAGGGTGTCTGAAAATTCGCGGTTGAGAAACGCATTGAAGGTCGCGGTGCGGCTCTTGTAGGCGTCCGGATTCTCCTGTCTTGCCTCAAGGCTGGTGGAAAAACTCGTCAGAGGGCCGAAAACGCCGGGTTTTTCAAACGCGATCCGTGCCGAATATTCCTGGTTTTCAAAACTCTCGGTGCCGATACGGCCAACAGAGCCTTCGACGGAAAGCAGTTCGCCGCGGCCAAAGAGGTTCCGTCGGCGCCAGTAGGCCTCGACACCGAAGCCCTCGGTGCTCGACCAGGACGCACCGGCACCGATCACATGCCGTTTGCGTTCGCTGACCTCGATCGTGATCGGAAGAGTGCCGTCAGGTCCTGCAATGTCGCCCTCGACAAAACGGATGGAGGAAAAGATGCCGAGATCGTTCAGCCGCTTGCGGGCGCGCGCAATATCCTCAGGGGAATAGATGCCACCTTCCGGCAACATGGCCTGCTGTTTGACGAAGTCCGGATCGGTGACCTCGGTGCCGTTGACGGCGACCGGACCGAACCGCGCCTGCGGTCCCGCATCGGCCACAAGCGCAACATCGAGCCTGTTGGAGCTGTGATCGGCGGTAATCCGTCGCTCGGCGATCTTCGCCTTCGGATAACCGCGTCCGCGCAGGAGGGCGACAATACGTCCCTCTGCGGAGAGGATCTTTCCCGACTCTGCAGGCTCACCCTGCGTCAGACCCCAGAAAGAAGGGTCCGTCGACAATTCGCTCGTGTTTGAGGAAATCGAAACGTTGCCGAAGGTAAACACCGGGCCCGGGTTGACCAGGATGGAGACTTTCACCGGACGAGCGTTGGGCAGGTCGCTTTGCTCAAGCGCGGTTTCCAGCGGAATGCCCGCCAGTTTGATGGACACGGTGCCGCCGTAGCGGCCTTCCGAATAAAGCTTTGCAACGAGCCGCTCGCGGTCGGAAAGCGCGCGGGCGATCAGGCCTGCCTCACCGGATGGCGGTTTGTCCTGCTGCTGAACGAGAAGGGAAGCGCCCTTCAGATCGCCGGTCAGGTCTTCGTCACCTGTCGAGACGGCGAGCTCAGCCTCATACGGGGTCGGGTCAGGAACCGCTTCCCCCTGTTCTTCTTCCTCACCGCCAAAGGGTTTCCACCCGAAAATCTCGAATGCGGTGGCGGGAACAACGGGCAGCGCGAGGCACAGGAGCAACGTTGCGATTGCGGCAGCGGACCTGGAAACACAAAAAGGGCCGGCCGCCAAACTGGCAACCAACGTCCTTGGTGCGGTTGAAACCGCGCTCCGGGAAGTCCCGGAGAAGCAAGACGGTAGACCCTTCACTAACTGCCGCCTGACGGGTTGGTCCGACCGGCCTTTTGAATCAAAAGACACATCGGCCGGACTGCTTATGCAGCCCTACAATTGCAAGCGTATGCTGCCATGGTTAAATCTTGCTGAATCTTGATAGATCATGATGACTGTCTGAAAGCAAGAGAGAAGGCAGTGCAACGGCTTGGCGGAATAAGTTGAAGCGGTTCTGTTCGTGAACCAAAACTCATTTCCCTTAAGGAAAAATACCAACACGCCGGACAAGTCCGGCGTGTTTTACTGTCCATCGAAGGGTCTTTGCACTCAGAACAGGGGGTCTTCTTCGGGAAGTCCCATCAGCCGCCGGGCGGCTGTCAGCGTATTGACCATGAGCATCGCGATCGTCATCGGACCGACGCCGCCGGGAACCGGAGTGATTGCCCCGGCATGGTCCACGGCCTCGTCAAAGGCGACGTCGCCGACCAGCCGCGATTTGCCTTCACCGCGTTCCGGTGCCGGTATCCTGTTGATGCCGACATCGATCACCGTTGCACCGTCCTTGATCCAGTCGCCCTTGACCATCTCCGGACGGCCGACAGCGGCGACCACGATATCCGCGGCGCGCACCACGTCTGGCAAATCTTTTGTGCGGCTGTGGGCAATTGTCACCGTGCAGCTTTCCTGTAGCAGCAGGCTGGCCATCGGTTTGCCGACAATGTTGGAGCGGCCGACAACGACCGCAGTCTTGCCGGACAGGGAATCGCCGAGCGTGCGCTTCAGGAGCACCAGACTTCCCGCCGGGGTACACGGAACAAGCGCGCTGTCGCGTTCGCCGGCAGTCAGAAGACCGACATTGACCGGGTGGAAACCGTCGACATCCTTTTCCGGGCGGATCAGGCGCAGGACCTTGCTTTCATCGATGTGGCCGGGCAGGGGCAACTGGACCAGAATCCCGTGAATTTCCGGATCGTTGTTGAGCTGGTCGACCAGCGCCAGCACCTTCTCCTCGCTGGAGGCGGCATCAAGTGTGTGCTTGACCGAATGAAAGCCGCAGGCTTCCGCCGCGCGGTCCTTGTTGCGCACATAGACCTGGCTGGCCGGGTCTTCACCGACAAGCACGACGGCGAGCCCCGGACGTTTCCCGCTTTCTTTCAGAAGAGCGGCTGCCCTGCGCGTGATTTCATCGCGCACGGATTCCGCAATGGCTTTGCCATCAATGATTTGGGCCTGGGGCATTCAGCCTCCTTGTCGCTGATACGATTGGAACAACAGAATTCGGCGAACAGCTATAGAATGGCCGTCGGAATTGAAAAAGGCAGATTGCGTCGTTTCTTACTCTGGTTTCGCCACGGCAGCGGTTCGCATCTTTCAGCCGCCGCGCGCAAATCTCTCCAGTTCCGATATCGCACAGACGATATGGTAAAGCGAACTGGCAGGGGCCGGCTCGTCGGCAAAACTGCCGTCAGGCGCCAGTTTGTCGAGGTAAAGTCCTGCCGGTGCGTTCTTGAAATAGACGCGCAAGGCTGCGACCGATGCCGGAATATCGGCGAGATAGGCTTCTTTCTCCGGACCGGATGAAATTTCGGCCAGTGCGACCGCCGCCTTGATCCATTCGGTCTGCCCCCAAAGGCGGGCAACCGGGTTCTCAACGGTGAAATCGTCGTTGAGCGCCATGAAGGTGACGCTCCGGTTTTCATCGATGCCATACGTCCAGGCAATGTCGTAGAGGCGCCTTGCGGCAACCAATGCACCGGCGTCGTCCCGGGACCGGCCCCATCTGCACAAAAGCCAGGCCCATTCGAACTGGTGGCCGGGTTCCATGATCCGGCCCTTGTCGCCGGGCATCGGTGTCCAGTCCAGATCGAAGAATTCCCTCAGGCCGCCGCTGACCGGATCTATGAAGCTGTTCATCGCAAGCTCGGCAATCTCGTCCGCAAGCTCGGCCCAGACCGGATCATCGGAAACCGCTTCCCAGGCGAGACACGCTTCGAACAGGTGCATGTGCGGATTGGAGCAAAGGGGCGGCTTGTCCGGATTTGCTTCCCTGAAACCCGCCTCGCTGTGCCGGTAGTTCTCCAGAAGGTAATTCAGCAGATTGGCGGCGTGTTCTTCCGCAAGCGCTTTCCGGCTTTCAACGGACGCAGCGATATTCGCGAAACCGAACAGCGCAAAGGCCTGATTATAGAGATCGAATGTGTCGTTCGTGATCTCGTTTTTCAAGTTTGCCGCGGCGGCAATGTAGCCGGCCTTCGTCAGATAGGTGTTTGTAAACCAGTCGAACAGGCCCGTTGCGATCTCTTCAGCCGGGCCGTTCCATCCCAGCCGAGCGCCTTCCAGAAACGAATAGATCTGCCGGGGCACGATACGTGCCCGGCGTGGCACATCGATGGCTTTTCGGTCAACGAGGTCGATGGCTTCGAAACATTCGCCCCGGGAAAGATCGACACCCTCGGCAAGCCAGATTGGCAGGGCCTCGTCATTCTGCCACTTGATGAGATCGGCGGACAGCTGCCTGATCGGCCCGGGGCCTGCGTTCTGGGATGCCATTTGTGTCCTCATGCCTGGGTAAGACGGATGCTCGAAGAGAATCGGATTGAAACCGGTCAGGACGTTTTAGCGAAAAAGTTCAAAGAAAGAAAAACACCGGACTTCGCGCGCGCATCTGCTTGTACCGGTGACATGAGGAGTGTCCCGGCGCGGGCCGGGACACCGTGTGCCGGTTCAGACATTGCTGTCCGGGAAAGACGCCTTGCGCTCGGCCATGAAGCTGACAAGAGCGTCGTCGATGGCCGGGTCCAGCTCAGGGCCGGTATAGGACCTGAGCATTTCCTTCCATTTGCCATTGGCCCTCTTGGCAGCATCGAGTTCGCCGTCCGCGAGCCACTGTTCGTAGGAATTGTTGTCGGCGATTGAAGACCGGTAGAAGGCGCTCTCGAAGTTCCGCTGGGTATGGGCTGCGCCCAGGAAGTGCCCGCCCGGGCCGACTTCCTGCAGGGCATCCATTGCCAGGGTTTCGTCATCGACCTCGATCCCTTTCGCCAGCACGTGCATCATGCCGAGCTGGTCGGCATCCATGACGAACTTTTCGTAGGACGAACACAGCCCGCCCTCCAGCCAACCTGCGGAGTGGAGAGCGAAGTTCACACCCGACTGCAGCGTCGCCAGGATCGTCTGCGCCGATTCCTGCGCAGACTGGGCATCCGGCAGCTTGGACGCGGTGAAGGAACCGCCCGAGCGGAAGGGCAGGTTGAGCCGGCGTGCCAGCTTGGCGGCCCCGTTCAGAAGGAGCGAGCCTTCCGGGCTGCCGAAGGTCGGTGCGCCGGACTGCATGGAGATGGAGCTGACAAAAGCGCCGAACACGACAGGTGCACCGGGGCGGATGAGCTGTGTCAGTGCGCATCCCGCCATCGCCTCGGCCAGGACCTGGGACAGCGTTCCGGCAACGGTGACCGGGCTCATGGCGCCGGCCAGGATGAACGGTGACACGATGCAGGCCTGGTTGTTCTTCGCATAGACCTTCAGCGCGCCCAGCATGGTGGCATCGAAGACAAGCGGCGAGTTCGCGTTGATCAGCTGGATCATGACGCAGTTCTGGTCGACGAACTCCTCGCCGAAGGTGATCTGCGCCATCTTGACGGAGTCTTCCGCGCGCTCAGGGGCGGTCACCGAGCCCATGAACGGCTTGTCGGAATACTTGATGTGCGAATAGACCATGTCGAAATGGCGCTTGTTCACCGGAAGGTCCACCGGTTCGCAGACCGTCCCGCCCGAATGGTGCATCCAGGGAGACATGTAGGCCAGTTTCACGAAATTGCGGAAATCCTCGATCGTGCCGTAGCGGCGGCCCTGATCCAGATCGGTCACGAAAGGAGGCCCGTAGACCGGCGCAAACACGAGGTTGTTTCCGCCGATCTCGACGTTGCGGGCCGGGTTGCGGGCGTGCTGGGTGAACTGGCTTGGCGCGGTCTTCAGGATCTCGCGCAGCATGTCTTTCGGAAACCGGACACGCTCGCCGTCGACATCCGCGCCGGCGTCCTTCCAGATCTGAAGCACTTCCGGGTCTTCGCGGAATTCCAGTCCGATTTCCGCAAGAATGCGATCCGCATTCGCCTCGACCTTCAAAACGCCCTCTTCGCTGAGGACGTCGTAAATCGGCAGTTTGCGGGAAATATAGGGGACAGCCTGGCCGGCCGGACCCGCTTGCCTGCGCTCGCGGCGGGCGGATCGGCCTCTGCGGCCCGACGGGGCGGCGTCTGACATCATTCAGCTCCAAGGGTGGTGTTTTGAGTTGTGCGTAGTCTTTCTCAGGCGCAAGTGCAACCCGGCTCCAGATGCGTCGCACTTTGCCATAAATGCGTCATGTCCCTGTCTTGATCGAACTTAAGCTGCCGGTGCCGGGAAGCGCGCAGTTTAGCACTCTTGAAGGAAAGCCGTTTGAAATTCGGCTCTATGGCTACCTTCGGTTCGTTCCAGCCTCGATTGCCGCGTCGCCGATGATTATCGCATCCGCCCGATCCGGTATCTTTTTCGCGCTTCCGTTTTCGCGCAAATGGAGCCGGATCACCTCTGGCAATTGCGCCAAAACTTAAGGTGTCCAGAGGTGGCGATCTGGACACAGGCCAGCCTCCAACCGGCGTCATGCCATGGCTCGACCCACCGCTGTCCGCTTTAACCCGGCAATGATCTATTGCGGCGATCCCTGGTCGATGAACTTGTCATCCCTGCTGAAGCGGAGCGGAAGGAAGGGAACCAGTACCCTCTTGTTTCTCCATCTTCCTCTAACCTCCGGCGACACGGCGTACTGGGTCCCGGTCTTGCCGCATATGCGTCAAACCGGGACGACAAATCCGGGGAGCAAGTCTGTATCCCGACTTTGTGTCGATCGGAATTATGAAGCTTTCTCAACGGCATAAGTTCGATTGCAACTTCTAAACTGGACAGCAGTGGGCTCGACCAAGGCATCCAGGCCGTTTCGCCACCGTTTCACGGTGTTCGTGTCTGTTGAAGCGTCAGGGCATGGATCGCCGGATCAGGTACCTGTCACCGCATTGAAACTCAGCCAGGACGGCACGGCCGACCCGTCTGCCAGGGTGGCCGACAGGGTGAGCAGGTCGCCGTCGGCATCGGTAAAGGCATCTGTGGGGATGGTAAAGCTGACGGAGGTGTCCTCGTCGAAGGACTGATCAACAAGAGGGGCGCCTATCTCTGGACCGAAGTTGAAGCTAGAGACACCGACAGCGTCGGTCTCAGACGCGGGATCAGCGTTGCCGTTGCTTTTGCCTATGTTATTGATTTCCATGTCTCCCGCGGCATTTGCGAAACCAAAGACGGGTATGGTGCTCATTGTCCTGTCACTTTCTGTTTTTGCTTGTTGGATGGCGCGAGGGGCCAGGTGCTGCAAGAGCGGCCGTCAGGGGGGGCGGGGCTGTCAGAACGGAGGTATTCCCCGCCGCGCTGAAAGCTTTGCCGACCCCTTCCGGCAGGCAAATCGCACCGGAAACGGCGTCGGGACCGGATAGGCTCGTCTTTCTGGAAATGGCCTGATGGCGTGGCACTTGGGACCGGCCTTCTTGTTGAATTCATCCCCGGCAACCGGTCCCCACTGCTGCCGTGCCCCAATTCTTGATTGTCAGATTTTAGTGCGCAACCAACCGGAGATCCCGTATAAAGTGTATTCAGGTTGCGGCTTCTTAAAAGATGCGCTTGGGGAAGGTGTAATTTTTGCGTGTATTTCCGCTGCTTGGAAAACCTTCACGCCCGCAACCTGAAATCCGCGGTTATCGGAAATTTAGGAAAGCGTTAATCTTTTCGGGCGGAGCGCTCGCCGGGTCTCTTTTTGGGCTGCAGGGCATGCGAAGGTATTTGTCCGCCAATAGTGTCCGAAAGTGAACACCATGGCGGTCTTCCTTCTGACCGCTCCACTCCGGATTTGGCACCAAGGTGTCGTGGTCATAATGTCGCCGTGACGCATTCACGCTATTCGTGTTCCGGTTCTGTCGCGATACTGCGCTCCAAGGATCGATGCGTCGGTCGTGCACACCACAGGCGAACGAGGCGGCGAAGTCGCAGGCCGCTTCCGCGTATTGAAGAGGAATGAAACATGTCAGCATTTCCTGACAGGGCACAGGTAGTGATCGTCGGGTTGGGAGGCATCGTCGGTGCCTCGGTGGCACACCACCTTCTCGAGCGCGGCTGGACAGATGTCGTCGGCATCGACAAGTCCGGTATTCCGACCGACATCGGATCGACGGCGCATGCCTCCGACTTCTGCTATACGACCAGCCACGACTATCTGAGCGTCTGGACGACGCAGTATTCCATCGAGTTTTTCGACAGGATGGGCCACTACGCAAGGGTTGGCGGGCTCGAGGTCGCGCGCACCGGCGACGACACCTGGATGGAAGAGATCAAGCGCAAGGTCACGTCGGGCAAGGCCTTCGGCACCAATGTCCGCCTCGTCGATCCTGCCGAGATCAAGGAGCTGTTTCCGCTGATCGAGGAAGACCAGGTCCAGGGCGGCATGTTCGACCCCGACGCCGGGCTCGTGGTGCCGCGATCCCAGACCGTGGCCGGACGGCTCGTCGATCTTGGCGAGAAGACCGGCAAGCTCAAGGCGTTTGCGAACACGCCCGCGCAGTCGCTGATTGTCGAGGACGGACGCATCAAGGGGGTCGTGACCCATCGCGGCACGATCATGGCGGATCATGTCATCGTCTGTGCCGGGCTCTGGGGCCGCCAGATCGCGGCAATGGTGGGTGAGGATCTCCCGGTCATGCCCGTCGACCACCCGCTGACATTTTTCGGTCCCTATAACGAGTTCGAGGGCACGGGAAAGGACATCGGCTACCCGTTGCTGCGCGACCAGGGCAATTCCGCCTACATGCGCGACACCGGCGATCCGAAGACCGCCGAAGGCGGCCAGATCGAATGGGGCTATTACGAAACCGAGCATCCGCGCATGTGCCATCCGCGCGACCTGCTTGAAAAGGACCAGGCCCGCCTGTCGCCATCTCAGCGCGATCTTGAAATGGAACAGGTCATCGAGCCGCTCGAACGCGCCATGGAGCTGACACCGATCCTCGGTGAACTCGGCTACAATGAGGGCCATTCCTATAACGGCCTGCTGCAGGTTTCAGCTGCCGGCGGTCCGTCCTGCGGCGAGAGCCAGAAAGTGCGCGGCCTGTGGTACTGCGTCGCGATCTGGGTCAAGGACGGTCCGGGCTACGGCAAGCTGATCGCCGACTGGATCACTGATGGCCGCACGGAGATCGACCATGCGCCGATCGACTATTCCCGTTTCTACGCCCACCAGATGACCGAGGATTTCATTGCCGGGCGCTGCTACGAGGCCGCGCAGAAGATCTATTTCCCGGCGATCCACCCGCGCGAGCCCTACGCGACAGGGCGCGGTGTCAAGCGATCCCCCTTCTACGACCGCGAGGTCGAGCTGGGCGGCCATTTCATGGAACTCGGCGGATGGGAGCGTTCGCATGGCTACGCTGCCAACGAGCATCTGCTGGAAAAATACGGCAACCGTGTCCCGGTGCGCGAGGCGGAGTGGGACAACCGGCACTTCTGGCGGGTCTCCAATGCCGAGCAACTGGCCATGAGTGACGATTGCGGCATCATCAACCTGTCGCATTTTTACATGTTCGATGTTTCCGGGCCGGATCACGTCGCGTTGCTGGAGTGGCTGTGTGCGGCCAGGATCGGCGGTGACAACAACATCGGCAAGGGGATCTACACCCATTTCCTAGACGATGAGGGCAATGTGCGCGCCGACCTGACCGTCTTCCGCATGGAAGACCGGTGCCGCATCGTTGATGGAGCCGACGCCGGCCCGCGCGACTATCACTACGTCAAGCGCATCGCCGCCGACAAAGGCTTTGACGTTACGGTGACGGATGTCAGCGAGCAGTTCACGACAATCGGCATCTGGGGTCCGAATGCACGCGAGAACCTGAAGAAAGTCGTGTCGGATCCGGCTGCGCTGGACCCGGAGAACTTTCCCTTCGCCGCGATCCGCCAGATCGAGATCGCCGGCAAGCCTGTCTCCGCCCTGCGGCTGTCTTATGTCGGCGAACAGGGCTGGGAGCTGCACATGAAATACGAGGACGGACTTGCCGTTTGGGATGCGCTTCGGGATATCGGCGTCATGGCGGTCGGCGTGGAGACTTATGCCAACTCGCGGCGCATGGAAAAGAGCCTCCGTCTGCAGAATGCCGATCTGCTGACGCAGTACAATCTCTACGAGGCCGATCTTGCGCGCCCTAAAGTCAAGGAAGCCGATTTCCGTGGCAAGGCGAAGCATCTGGAATACCGGGCCCGCGACAAGCAGCCGGCCATGCTCTGCACTCTGGTGATGACGGAGAACACTGACAGCAACGGCGTCAAGCGCTACCCCGTCGGTGCCATGCCGGTCATGGATCCGGAAACGGGCGAGACGCTGGTCGACAGCCTGGGCCGGATTTCCTACACGACATCGGTTGCTTTTGGTCCGACGATTGGAAGGAACATCGCACTGGCATACCTTCCGCAGGACTATTGCGAGGTAGGGCGTAAGCTCAATGTGGAATACATGTCGGAAACCTACCCGGTCGAAGTGGCGGGTGTCGGTTATGCGCCGCTCTACGATCCGGAGAATGCCAAACCGAGAAGTTAGGAAAAGGCATTGAGCCTGCGGCGCTGGGCCATGAGAAAGGTCTCAGCCCCGTCTTGAGGAAACACTCAAAACCCGCGTGGACTTCTGCGCGGGTTCTGCTATTGCAGACACGGAATTCTATTGGGGCGGTCACACCGCTCAGATTTGACCTGAAAGACCTCCGCATGTCGAAACTTGAAGACCTGCTTTCGCGCAAGGGTGCACTCCTTGCCGATGGCGCAACGGGAACCAATCTTTTTGAAATGGGCCTGGTGTCCGGCGATGCACCGGAATTGTGGAACACGGACGAACCCGACAAGATCCGGGCCCTGCACCGGTCTTTCGTGGAGGCTGGTGCCGACATCATCCTGACCAACACGTTCGGCTGCAACCGTCACAGGCTGAAACTCCACCAGGCCGAGGGAAGGGTGAAGGAACTCAACATTGCCGGCGTTGAACTGGCGCGCGAGATTGCGGCGACTGTTGACCGCGAGGTGCTCATTGCCGGTTCCATAGGACCGACCGGAGAGCTGTTCCAGCCGCTTGGAGCGTTGAGTTACGAAGAGGGTGTGGAAGCGTTTCGCGAACAGATGGAAGGGCTTGTTGAAGGCGGCGCCGACGTGCTCTGGGCCGAGACCATGTCTGCGGTCGAGGAGATGAAAGCCGTCGCCGAGGCAGCTCAAGGCTTCGATCTGCCGCTGGTCATCACGGCGAGTTTCGACACGGCGGGAAAAACCATGATGGGACTGCCGCCCAAGGGGCTGGGTGACCTGCAGGCCGAATTCGCGTGTACGCCGGTTGCCATCGGCTCCAACTGCGGTGTCGGGGCGTCCGACCTTCTGGCGGCCATCATGGAAATCACGGAAGCCTATCCGGACGCGATTGTCGTTGCCAAGGCGAACTGCGGTATTCCGCAGATTCAGGGCGATGAGGTCGTCTATACCGGAACGCCGGAACTGATGGCCCGCTACACCCACAAGGCGCTCGATGCCGGTGCCCGCATAATTGGCGGCTGTTGTGGAACTTCAGCCCAGCATCTGGCGGAAATGCGCAAGGCAATCGACAACCATGAAATAGGTGACCGCCCGACGCTGGATGAAGTCCTGAGCGATATCGGCCCGCTTGTTTCGCCGCCGAACAAGGCCGCGGACGCTGCAAGGGCTGAGAGCGAAGAATCGGCTTCAGGCGGCCGCCGGCGTGGCCGGCGCAGGGCTTAAGCAGAGATACGCGGCGCTCGGCATCAGCAACTGCCGGGCTTCGCATCCTTGTATGGCGAATCCGATTTTTTCAAGCTTGCGGATTCGATTGCCATGGGCTGGTAGGGCGGGTCCGTTTGCATGCCGGGATTGGTCATGTGGATCTTGTAGCAGCCGGTGTAAACGAGGCTTGTGCCATCGCTCTGCACGGCTTCGATGACCACGGGGAGAGCCCAGTAGATCTGGCCCGCGCCCGGGTCGGGCTCAGTTGATCCGAATTTGACGCTGACCGATTGGGTTTTCGCGTATCCCGACAACCATTTCTCGAAGTTCTGCAGCGCCGTATCCGGTTTGAAGTAACTGTAGGCCTGGGCGTAGTTGCGGTTACCGATGGCGAAATAGTAGCTCTCGACCAGTTTCTGGGGGCTCGAACGGTCGTCCATATAGGTCCAGTCGCTTGCGACAGCAGTGGCCGAGAGCAAGGACAGGCCGGTGATTGCCAGGATTGCAGCCATGCGGGTGTGTCGGTGTATTTTCGTCATCTCTGTCTCCAGGCCGACCATCGAAAATGAAGTTGCCGGCGTATTGTGCCATCTGCAACCTTACCGGAAACCGCCCTTGCATTCTTTCCTGTTTGACGTTTACGTAAAAGAAGGCCGAAATACCGGCGTGAAATGAGAAGGATAGGAGACGCTCATGCAGCCCGTCATGACAGCCGGGGAGATTGCGGTCTTTCTGGACAAGGAGTTCCCGCAGATCCACGCGGGCGGCCGTGCCTATTCCATCGAAAGCGTTTCGAAGGGCGAGGCCGTCATGCGCCTTGCGGCGACCGATCAACACTTGCGCCCGGGCGGCACGGTTTCCGGCCCCTCCATGATGTCGCTTGCAGACCTTGCGGCCTATGTCGTCATTCTGGCGCATATCGGTCCGGTCGCCCTTGCGGTCACCACGAATTTCAACATCAATTTTCTGCGCAAGCCGCAACCGGGTGATCTCCTCGGCACCTGCCGGCTGTTGAAGCTGGGCAAGCGTCTGGCCGTGGTTGAATGCGGAATTGCAGGGGCAGGGGAGGAAGAACTTGTCGCCCATGCGACCGCCACCTATTCCGTACCCCCGCGCGACTGAGGGTTTGTCTGGACCCTGAGCATGCCCGGGTCAGGCGCAGTTAGACGCAAATAGATACGGTAACATATTACCGTTTTTGTAAGTATATGAAAATAAAAAAGAATTTGGCGCGTCTCGGAAATTTTCAGTCTTGACGGCCTTTTCCCTCCGGCGTATAAGCTGCCTCGAACGAATTCGGGGTCCGTTCGCTGGTTCAATAGCAACCGCGCGGACCCTTTCTTTAACCAACCAAGTTGGATCAAACACATGAAGACCTTCTCTGCCAAGCCGGCTGAGGTCGAGAAAAAGTGGATCTTGATCGACGCAGAAGGCATGGTTGTCGGCCGTCTCGCCGCCTACATCGCCAATCACCTGCGCGGCAAGCATCTGCCGACCTATACGCCGCATGTCGATACTGGTGACAACATCGTCGTCATCAACGCCGAAAAGGTCGTGCTTACAGGCCGTAAGTACGACAACAAGAAATACTATTGGCACACCGGTCACCCGGGCGGCATCAAGGAGCGCACTGCGCGCGGCATCATTGAAGGCCGTTTTCCCGAGCGTGTTCTGGAAAAAGCCGTGCAGCGCATGATGCCGGGCGGCCCTCTGTCCAACAAACAGCTCAAGAACCTCAAGGTTTACGCTGGTCCGAACCACCCGCACGAAGCTCAGTCGCCCGAACTGGTCGATGTCAAAGGCCTCAACGCAAAGAATGACGGCAGGAGGGCTTAACGATGGCTGAGCTGCAATCCCTGGAAGAACTGGGCGGCGCGGTCGAAACCGCTGCTCCCGAGGCTCCGGTCCATGTCCAGAAGCTGGACGCACAGGGCCGTGCATACGCAACCGGCAAGCGTAAAGACGCGATTGCCCGTGTCTGGATCAAGCCGGGCACCGGCAAGATCTCCGTCAACGGCAAGGACTTCACCGAGTACTTCGCCCGTCCGGTCCTGCAGATGATCCTGCGTCAGCCGATCATGCTGACCGACCGTGATGGCCAGTACGACGTTATCGCAACCGTCACCGGTGGCGGCCTGTCCGGTCAGGCTGGTGCCGTGCGTCACGGCCTGTCCAAGGCTCTGACCCATTACGAGCCGGAACTGCGCGGCATTCTGAAGAAAAACGGCTTCCTCACCCGCGACAGCCGCGTGGTCGAGCGTAAGAAATTCGGTAAGCGCAAGGCGCGCCGTTCGTTCCAGTTCTCCAAGCGTTAATCGCCCGATCAACTGGTTTGAAAAAGTCGAGGAAACCGCCGGAGCGATCCGGCGGTTTTTTTGTTTCGGCAGCAAACCGCTCCTCACGGCTTCTGCCGCGCCGAAATTTCGGCTAGAGCTGTCAAAACCAAACTTGTCCGTTTTCGCCACCGGGTCTGACCGATCCCGTGTGCCGACCCCGATCAGGCCATATGTCCCAGGCACGTTTTCTTGAAGGCAACCTGTTCCGCCATGTCACGGTGATGTCGCTGACGTCATCCGTCGGCCTGATGGCGATCTTCGCGGTCGATTTCGTCGACATGATCTTCATTTCCATGCTCGGCAAGGACGAGTTGGCGGCAGCGATCGGATATGCGGGCGCGATCCTGTTCTTCACGACATCTTTCAATATCGGCGTTGCGATAGCAGCCGGGGCGCTCGTCGCGCAGGCGCTTGGGGCCGGAGACAGGGAAAAGGCACGGCAGCGTGCATCGAATGCGCTCACCGCCGGTTTCCTGTTCGCGGCCGTGTTCGCGCTCGGCGTCTGGCTTTCCCTGGGTGAGCTTGTCACCCTGATCGGGGCAAGTGGCGTTACGCACGAACTGGCCGTTCTGTACCTTGCCATCATCGTTCCAACGCTTCCCGTATTGCTTCTCGGCATGGCGGGCGGCGCTATCCTGCGTGCACATGGCGACGCAAGACGTGCCATGATGTCGACCATCGTCGGCGGCATCGTCAACGCCGTCCTTGATCCTATTCTCATCTTCGGCCTTGACCTGGAACTGACCGGGGCGGCGCTTGCGAGCGCGATCTCGCGCTTTGCGATCGCGGCCTACGCACTGGCACCGATCATCCGGTATCACGGCGGCCTCAGTCTGCCGCAACCGATGCAGCTGTTCAGGGATCTGCCGCCCGTATCCGCCATTGCCTTTCCGGCTATTCTCACCCAGCTGGCAACACCGGTCGGTCAGGCCTGGGTGACCCGTTCCATGGCCGAATTCGGTGAAGATGCCGTTGCCGGAATGGCCGTGATCGGGCGCATGACGCCACTGGCCTTTGCAACCATTTTTGCGCTGTCAGGTGCTGTCGGTCCGATTGCCGGACAGAATTACGGGGCGGGACGGTTCGACCGCGTGCGCGAGACCTTGCGCGATGCGCTGTTGTTCACCGCGCTTGTTGTCGGCATCGCTGCGTTGACGCTCTACATGCTGCGTGAACCGATCGTGAGGCTGTTCGACGCCGATGGCATGGCACTCACGCTGATCTATCTCTTTTGCGGCCCACTTGCGCTGGTGTTCTTCTTCAACGGCATCCTGTTTGTGTCGAACGCTTTCTTCAATAATCTCGGACGACCGTTTCTTTCCACCTGGATGAATTGGGGCCGTCATACGCTCGGCACCATTCCGTTTGTCTGGCTCGGTGGCACGTATCTCGGCGCGCCCGGCGTCCTGATCGGGCAGGCGGCTGGCGGCGTCGTCTTCGGGCTGCTCGCGCTTGTTCTGGTGCGACAGGTGGTCAGGGACGTTGAAGAACACCCAGTTCAGCCGAAGGGCCCAGGCATCTTCCAGCGCCAGGCACGTCAGGTGATCCTGTTCTTTTCCAGAAGGTGAGGGCGGAGCGGGACCCGGCGAAACGGGTGCAGCATGGACTCAAATACGCTGGTACTCGGCTCCATATTTTTTCCGAAAAGGCAATGGCCCGTAGGCTTCTTGATGTATGTCTGCAGGTCAAAGCATGCTTTGCTTCAATTCCTTCAGTAAACCAACTGCCGAGACTTCGATCATCGGCAAGCTCCTTGTCTTTTTTTTAAAAAAAGTACGTCTGGTTTCGAAGCTGTTTGTCTTGATGGCTTCAGCAAGAATGTTGCCCGTTCTTGCTTCTGTAAGCGAACCTTCAAGCGACACGGAAACGGTGGGCGGAATTAGAAGCCAGGGCACCAACCCGATCGGGCCCAGAATATCATACGAGGCCGCACCTGTTTCATTACTTATCTCAGTGACCGTGAAGTTGAAAACCCAAGCGTTATTCATTGTCTCGTCCAAGTCCTTTGAGACTGGAATGCCGAGCAAAGCCGCGAAATACGCCTGCAGCGTTTTCTCGTCGCTGGTGGTGCTTTCACGTCGTTCAAACAATTCGATTTTCAGGTCAATCGTAATGCGTCCCATTAGGATTGGTGGATCGATTGGACGTTTGCGAATTTTTGGAATCTGCATTTGATGTCTCGATGTATTCGCAAGTTATTGTGGTGGTTGGTCACCGGACATTCAATTTATGACCTCCATCACGACGCGCCTTTTCTCGTGACCGGCTTCCGACGCGCAACAGCTTCCTGAACCGTGGGCATTCCATGTGAGATGGAGCCGTGCAGACGGCGACGTGACGGATCATGTCTCTGAGGCTGGCAAGGTGCCTGATCTGCTCATCGAGATCATCCGCTTTCCGGTTCAGTTTTTCGCGCGAAATGTCGGGGCGGCCGTCCGGCCCGAACATGTCCCTGATCTCGTCGAGCGAAAACCCGGCGGTCTTGCCAAGCGTGATCAGCGCCAGCTGGTCGAGCACCTCAGGACCGAAAAGACGTTTCAGGCCACGCCGTCCCAGCGAGGTTAGAAGTCCCTTTTCCTCATAGTGGCGAATGGCCGAGGCAGCGATGCCTGTTTGTTGCGAGATTTCAGAAATATCGAGTAATTTCATCTCTTGACCTCAAGTCGACTTGAATTGATAGCGTGGCGCGATCCTGATCAAATTGCAAGGAAAACCCATGTTCCAAAATCATCGAAATTCGTTGCGGCCATCCTGGCTGAATGCCGCGGCCATTGGCCTGCTGCTGACAGCCACTTTGAAGATCATGGCGAACGCCACCATCAGTCCAGCGTTGCCGGATCTTGAGGCAAGTTTTTCAGGTGTTCCGAATGCCGGGTATCTTACGCGTTTCCTGGTCGCTGCGCCGTCTTTGACTGTCATCCTTGTCGCACCGCTGGCCGGTGTGCTCGCCGACCGGATCGGGAAGGGAGGGCTATTGATCGGCGGAGTGGTTCTCTTTGCCCTCGCCGGAAGCGCGGGCGCTTATCTGCCGGATCTTCAGTCTATCCTGATAAGCCGGTTCATACTCGGCGCGGCTGTCGCCCTGACGATGACGGCTCAGGTCGCGCTTGTCGGTGACTTGTTCGAAGGCTCGCTGCGCAGCGCATTTCTCGGCTGGCAGACCGTCGCGATCAACTTTAGCGGACTGGTCTTCATTACTTTCGCCGGCGCTCTGGCAGGCGCGTCTCCAAGGCTCCCGTTTCTCGTTTACCTGCTGCCCGTTCTCTTGTTGCCGCTGCTTGTGAAGATACGTCGTCAGGAGCGGGAAGGGGTGTCACCAGAGAGCGCCAGCGCGCAGGCGCAAATGACACGGGTGAAAGGTCCATGGCTTGGCGCGGTGGCTGCCATTTGCGGTCTGACGATGTGCACTGTCATGCTGTTCTTCCTGATGCCGAGCCAGATACCGTTTTACCTGGTGGAAATCGGGGGCGACCCCGCGTCGGGAACCGCCGTGACCCTTGCGGTCCTCATGCTGTCAGGTGGCATGACAGCCATGCTGTTCAAACGTTTGAGTGACATTTTCGGTCTCCCGGCCGTTTTTGCAGCCGGATTCGCCACGATGGCGGCAGGGTTCGGTGTCATCGTTTCACATCCGGACTGGGCGCTGGTTCTCACGGGAGCCGCATTGATCGGCGCAGGTTATTCCCTGGTGCAGCCCGGTTTCTTCGTGCTTGCCCTGAAGGTTGCACCGGGCGATCGCAGAGGCAGCGTTTCCGGGTTGGTGACCACCGCCATGTTTGCCGGGCAGGTGGTTTCGCCCTTGCTGTTGACGGCCTTTCTGCAATCATCCGGTTTTCAACCTGTCTTCTGGGGAGCAGGAGGTGTTTTTGCCGCATTCGCGATCGGGGCAATGGCCGCCGCATTCCTTGGCGTGCCGGGAAAAGCAAAGGCTTGACCGGATCAGCCGGTGAGGGTGGAGAGCCCGTCCTTTTGCGGCGTACCCGCGACATAGGTTTCCACCACGCACCGGTCATCCCCGAGCGTTTGCAGGAGGAAGAGCTCCTCGGACAAGGTGGTGACTGTTTCCATGCGCAGCGCTTTTGCCGGCGTTGCAGTCGCGTCGAGCACCACCAGATCCGCGTCCGTTCCGGGATCGAGCGTTCCGATCCTGTCGGCAAGCGACAAGGCCTGCGCATTCCCCAGTGTGATCCAGTAGAAACTGGTGAGCGGGTGCATCCGCTGGCGCTGCAGTTGCAGGATCTTGTAACCCTCATCAAGTGTGCGCAGCATGGAATAGTTGGTTCCGCCGCCGACATCTGTTGCGATTGCGGTCCGGATGCCTGCGCTTTCCAGGCCGGACTTGTCGAAAAGACCGCTGCCGAGGAACAGGTTCGAGGTCGGGCAGAAGACGGCGACAGCGCCGGTCTCGCGCATCACGTGAAGCTCATGTCCGGTCATGTGAATGCAGTGACCGAGTAATGTCTTCGGCCCCAGAAGACCAAAGCTTTCATAGACCCCGAGATAATGGGCGGCATCCGGATAAAGCTCGCGTGTGAATGCGATTTCATTGTGGTTTTCGTTGATGTGGGTCTGAAGATGGCACCCGGGATGTTCCCGGAGAAGGCTTCCGGCAGCCTCGAGCTGCTCCGGTGTCGAGGTGATCGCGAAACGGGGCGTGATCACGTATCTCGCGCGGCCCTTTTCGTGCCACTTGGCAAGCAGCCTTTTGCTGTCGTCATAAGAACTTTGTGCCGTGTCGCAGAGACCCGGCGGCGCATTGCGGTCCATCATCGTCTTGCCGCCAAGCATCATCATGCCACGGCGGTCCGCTTCCTCGAAATAGGCATCGACCGAATTGGGATGGCTGGAGCAATAGGCAACTGCCGTGGTCGTGCCATGCGCGATCAGGGCGTCGTAGAAATGCGCTGCAATCCGGTCGGCATGCGCCTTGTCGGCAAATTTCTGTTCGGCCGGAAACGTGTAGTCGTTCAGCCAGTCCAGCAACTGGTCGGCCCAGGAGGCGATCACCTGTGCCTGAGGAAAGTGAATATGCGTATCGATGAAACCGGGAAGGATCAGGTGCGGCCGGTGATCGATGATCTCCACGCCCTCCGGTGCCTGCGTTGAAAGCTCCCCAAAGCCGCCGCACGCCTCGATGACACCGCCGCAAAGGAGGAGGGCACCGTCTTCCACGTAGGTATAGGCAGCCGTATCGTCCGCCCCCTTCGGACAGGCATGAAAGCTCAGCAGTCTGCCGCGCAGGAGTGTTCTTGTCTGGTCAGCCACAGCGTGAGGTCCTTGATCAGTCTGCAGGATGCGGGAAGAAACCCAGTTTTAATCGCGCAGGCTCGATGGAACAATGGGCAGCATCGGCTTGTTGAAAAAACGATGGTTCTTGCAGGACAACCGGGGTGCACAGCTTTGCGAATATCCGCGATTGTTTCATTTGGCAGCGCTTGTCCGCGTCTGTTAAAGACCGTTTGCACGAGGTGAAAGTCTTCTGGACCCGAACCGCAGGCCGCACAAAGGAAGATGAAATGTCAGCAGATTTACCGCGTCCGACGGACAATGCCTTTCTTGGAAAGTCGCTGAAGGGCGGGTCGCATGAATCGACTTATGCTGGCGCGCTGTCGTTCATGCGGCGGCGCTACAGCCGGGACCTTGACGGCGTTGACCTCGCGGTCTGGGGCATCCCCTTTGATGCGTCTGTGTCCAACCGTCCCGGAGCGCGTTTCGGGCCGCAGGGCGTGCGCAGGGCCTCGGCCATCTTTGATGGCGATCCCCAATACCCCTTTCACATGGACCCGTTTGAAGATCTCGCTTGCGTCGATTACGGCGACTGCGTCTTCGATTACGGCCGCAACGCAGACGTTCCGGGACACATTCAAGCTCAGGCCGCGGAAATCCTGGCAACGGACACGCACCTGTTCTCAATCGGCGGTGATCATTTTGTTACCTATCCGCTGTTGCAGGCCCATGCGGCCAAACACGGCCCGCTCGCGCTGGTGCAGTTCGACGCGCATCAGGACACGTGGCCCGACGAGGGCGACCGGATTGATCACGGCACCTTTACCGGACGCGCGGTCCGGGAGGGCCTGATCGACCCGAAAAGATCAATCCAGATCGGCATCCGCACCCATGCGCCCGAAACCTGCGGGCTGGACATTGTTTTCGGTTATGAACTTGAAGATCTCGGGGTGTCCGGCGTGATTGATCTCGTGAAGAGTCGCGTCGGTTCCGGCCCCGCCTATATGACCTTTGACATCGATTGCCTGGATCCGGCCTTTGCGCCTGGTACCGGGACACCTGTCTCCGGGGGGCTGACATCGCGGGAAGCATTCTCCATCTTGCGGGGGTTGCGTGAGATTGACTTCGTCGGGGGCGACGTTGTTGAAGTCGCGCCGGCCTACGACCACGCCGATATCACCTCGATCGCCGGTGCCAGCGTCGCGCTGACCTATATCGGTCTACTGGCTGAAAAACGAAAGGGAGCAGGGAAACAGGACAGCTCAATGCGCTGACCCGTCCCGTGGCTGTTCCGGTCTTGGTGCAGAGCGCGTGTGAAGAATGTCAGGCGTGTCTGCCCGTGTTGTCATTGTCGGGTGCTGATGACCAGAACTGATAGAGCGGCGACTTGTTTTTCATCTGCTCGAACAGCACGGCCAGCTTCTGGAAACACACCAGTTGCGCCGAATAGGCAACGACGAGGCCGGTGCCGGTCAGTACGGGCGATGTCGTAACTCCGCCCGAGTAGGCAATCACCGCACCGAGCCAGTAGACGAAGAAAAGGGTGGTTATGCGCGCGCTCAGCTTGTCGGGAATGGGTGTGTGCAGCCGGTTCAGCCAGATCCGCTCACCGTATCCGACAGCACGTGCCCAAGACGGTTTCCCCGGCTCAACTGTCCGCTGACGCTGAAGAACAAGAAGCCCTGCAAGCGATAGAATAGTCAGGGCAAAGGCGGCCGGAATGCCGACCCAGATGTGTGACCAGATCGCAAGGGAGAGGAGCGCTGGCGACAGGATCTTGGCGTAGGTCGCGCGCGCACTTGCCGGCTTGCCGCTGCCTGTCGTGCGCAGGTTCCCGAGAACGGAGTTCGCAGGGTGCCCCCTGTGATGTGCCGGCTGAACCAGATGGAACTGTCGTTCGGGTGTTTGCATGGTTAACGCTGCGTTTACGATCGAAGCGCAACCATACCCTCACTCCGCGACGCTTGGCAATCTCGGCCACACCATGCGCCGAAAGTGCCGCAGGGCAGGCCAACTGAAGCCGTCGCAATATTCTCGCTACGGCGAAGCGGACAATCTCCGAAAACTGGCTTCATTGGCCATGAAACAGAGGGAGTTTCTTTGCGTAATCCGGTGTTTATTTCTCAATGTACCTGCCTATTTATTGTTTATTAGGTGCAAAATACATAAAATATCGAATTATCCGATGATCCGGCCTGGTGAATCGACTGGATGACAAAAGTGACAATGCTTGCAGGTGAAAATCACGTCCATTTGACGAACGGAAAGACTCTCGCAGAAGAGCTTGACCGCATCAACTTGCTCGATCATCTGGAGAAAGGTGATCAACTGCATTTGAGCGATGACTGGGTTCAGACGCTGTTCAACAACGTCTCGGACTACATTTTCGCCAAGGATCGTCATCACCGCTTCGTTATGGCGAACCGCCAGGTTGCGCTTGATCTCGGCCTTGAAGATCCGTCCCAGGTGATCGGCAAGACGGACCTTGAACTGCACCCGTTGGAGACCGGGCAGGCGTACAGGGATACGGAAGCCGAGATCATGGCTTCAAAGTTAGCCCGGATCGATTACGAGGAAGTCGCAACACCGAAAAACGGTGCGCGTCGCTGGCTGTCGACGTCCAAGTACCCGGTTCTGAACGAGAACAACGAAGTCGTCGGTATCGTCGGTATCTCGCGGGACATCACGGAGCGCAAGAAAGCGGAACTTCTGCAGCAGGGCCAGAACAAGGTGTTGCAGGAGATCGCCACGTCCAAACCCTTGGATGAGGTTCTGGAGACGCTCGTCCTCACCATGGAAAGCCAGATGGATGGCGTCATGGCCTCCGTCATGCTGGTCAGCGAGGATGGCGAACATCTGCGTCCGGCCGTTGCGCCCAACCTGCCGGAACGCTACGTCGAACTGTGTCAGGGCACGCCGGTCGGGCCAAAGGTCGGCTCATGCGGGACAGCGGTCTACAGACGGGAGAGCGTGTTCGTGGAGAATATGCTCGAACACGAACTCTGGAGTGATTTTTGGGATCTCATCCGGGAGTTTGATATGCGCTCCTGCTGGTCCGTGCCGTTTTTCGGCAAGGACGCGCGCGTTCTCGGCACGTTTGGGCTTTATGCGAACGAAGTGCGCGGGCCGACGGAGCATGAGCACAGGCTTGCCGTTGAGGCGGCCCGCCTGGCTTCCATTGCTGTAGAACGGGAGCGCGCCGAAACCGAGATTCGTTACCTTGCGAACCATGACGTTCTGACGGGGCTTCCGAACCGGCACGATTTCAAGGCCAAGCTGGCGGAGAAGGTCGCAGACAGTCTGCAATCCGGCGAACCGGTTGCCGTTCTGTTTGTCGATCTCGATGATTTCAAGCTTGTGAATGACAGCTTCGGCCATGCGGTCGGGGACCAGGTGCTCATGATCATCGCCGAGCGCATTCTTTCCGTTCACAGCGGCCAGCACGAATCCGTGCGTTTCGGCGGGGATGAATTCGTCCTCATCGTTGAGGGTGAGCATGCGCAGAAACTGGCGCTCGTTGATCTGATGACGAAGCTGAGGAACGAAATCACCAAAACGATCTCCATTGGTGATCTGTCGTTCCACGTCACCTGCAGCATCGGTGCGGCAAGCTGCCCGTCGGATGCCGAAGATGCCGAACAGCTATTGAAGAATGCCGACAAGGCGATGTTCGAAGCCAAGTCGCAGGGACGGGACGGTTTCAAGCTTTTCGAGCGCACCAGGCCCGAAAAATCCTTCAACAGGCTGACCTTGCTGGAGGATATGCGCCGAGGGATTGACAATGGCGAGTTTCGTCTCGAATACCAGCCTCAGTATGATCTCTTCAGCGGCAGGATCGTGGGTGCCGAAGCGCTGGTGCGCTGGCGGCACCCGTTCCTGGGCAGACTGATGCCTGAAGACTTCGTGCCCCTGGCCGAAGACAGCGGCCTGATCGTGCCACTCGGGCGATGGGTGTTGTTTGAGGCCTGCCGCCAGAACAGGGAATGGCAGCTCCAGGGCTTGCCGACGATCACCATCGGCGTGAATGTCTCTCCCCGGCAGTTTCGCGATGCCGCCTTGACCGGAGACGTCTGTGACACGCTTGAGCGAACCGGCCTGTCGGCGCAGCACCTTGAACTGGAGGTCACCGAAAATCTCCTGATGAAGAACGCGGATCAGGCGGTCAAGCTGATGGACGATTTCCGCAAGATCGGCCTGAAACTCGCTATTGACGATTTTGGAACGGGATATTCGAGCCTGATCGCTTTGAAGAATTTTCCGCTGACCCGTCTGAAGATCGATCAGAGTTTCATCCGGGATCTGGAAACGGACGAGAATGATCGCAGCATCGCGCGCGCGATCATCTCGCTCGGGCGGGAACTCGGCCTGAACGTCGTCGCCGAAGGTGTCGAAACCGCAAAACAGCAGGCGTTCCTGGCAAGCTGCCAGTGTGAAACCGTGCAGGGCTTCCACTTTGGAAGACCGATGGCACCGGAAAAATTCGCAGCACTCCTCGGCATGACCTTCATGCCAATCAGCGCCCAGTCGGGCTGAACGGTTTTTCGGTGTGCGTTGACCCGATCGGGTGTCTTCGGAGCCTGCCGCCAGACCGGACCTAGACCTTCTGCATGACATACGATCCGGGCGCGTCTTCCAGGATCTTGACGCGGTTCGCACCCGGTTTGCGCGCCTTGACGGTCGCTCCGTCGTTTGAACGGATCCACTGATCCCAGTATGGCCACCAGGAACCGGGATGTTCTTCGGCATTCTTGAGCCAGTTCTCAAGCGTGCCCTTCGCCTCGCCCCCGGTCCAGAACTGGTACTTCTTCTTCGCCGGCGGATTGACGACGCCTGCGATGTGCCCGGACCCGGCCAGAACATAGTCGACGGGACCGCCGAAGCAGCCAGACCCCAGAAAGACCGATTTGGGCGGTGCGATATGGTCCTCGCGCGTGGCAAGGTTGAAGATCGGAATGGTGACTTTGGAAAGGTCCAGCATTTCACCTGCGACCTCCATCTCTCCCTTGGAGAGCTTGTTGTCCAGGTAGCAATTGCGCAGGTAGAAAGAATGGTTTGCAGCCGGCATGCGCGTGGAATCGGAATTCCAGTAGAGCAGGTCGAACGGGAAGGGGTCCTGGCCCTTGAGGTAGTTGTTGACCACATACGACCAGATCAGATCGTTCGACCGCAGCATGTTGAATGCCGACGACATTTTCGATCCGTCCAGGTAGCCCTGTTCTTCCATCCGCTTTTCAAGGACCGAGATCTGCTCTTCGTCCACGAAAACCTTGAGATCGCCCGCAAATGTGAAATCGACCTGTGTCGTGAAGAAAGTTGATGTCTTGATGCGGTCGTCACCGGTCTTCGCCATATAGGCAAGCGTTACGGCCAGCAGTGTGCCGCCCACGCAGTAACCGATCGCGTTGACCTCCTGCTGACGGGTCGCGCGCTTGATGACGTCCAGAGTGTTGAGAATACCTTCCTTCATGTAGTGCTCGAAGCTCTTCTGAGCTTGCCGTTCATCCGGGTTGACCCACGAAATGACAAACACTGTATGGCCCTGATCGACAGCCCACTTGATGAAGGATTTTTCCGGGTTCAGATCGAGAATATAAAACTTGTTGATCCATGGTGGCACGATCAGCAGGGGTCGCTTGAGGACCTCGCCGGTTGTCGGCGTGTACTGGATCACCTGGCAGACGTCATTCTGGGCGATCACCTTGCCCGGAGTGTTGCCGAGGTTGTCGCCGAGCTTGAACTTGGAGGGGTCCGTCTGCCGGATCTTGAGTTCACCCTGACCCGTTTTCAGATCTTCGGCCAGATGTTGCATACCCTTCACCAGATTCTCGCCATTGCTTTCCATCGTCAGGCGCAGCAGTTCGGGATTGGTCAGAACGAAGTTTGAAGGGGAGACCGCGTTTGCGATCTGGGTGACGTAGAACTCCGCCTTGTGACGCGTATGCTCATCGAGGCCCTGGGCGTCATGGACCATCTCCTCGGCCCACTTGCTGGTGATCAGATAAAGCTGCTTGATGAAGTCGAAGTACTGGTTGTCCTTCCACTCCGGATCTGCGAAGCGCCGATCTTTCGCCGGTGTTTCAACGGCCGGTTCCGCCTGCTCTCCCATCATGCGTTTCAGGGAGGAATTCCACAATTCGATGTAGCCGCCCCAGAGCCGGGACTGCGCCTCCAGGGCGCGCTGCGGATCGGACGCCCAGTACTCGCCAACCTGGGCCAACGTCTTGACCACGCCTGTCAGTTCGTCCGTCGATTCGTGCTTGATCTTGCCTTGTTCGCGCGGCTCGATATAGGCAGCCAGCGCTTTTCCCGCCTGTTCCAGGGTCTTTGCCAGGTTTTGGGCAAACGCTTCCGGGTTGTTGATTATGTAATGCAACATCGGATGCGGGCGGTCGTCGGACATCGGTGCGGTTTCCTCCGGTGTGTTCTTGCTTCCTCCCGCCGCGGCCAGCCGGAAGGTATTGGTATTCAATTCGAGTTATCTGGTTCTTTTCCCGCCAGTATTTTGCCTGCCATTCCTATATGGCATATGGCGCGCGCACAGTCGATCCGTATTGAACCGCAGACGGTGGCGGATTGCTTTGGTTACGGCGCGCGGCGCGGGTGGCGGATCCCGTGCATGTTCGCGCCACAACATCTTCATACTTCTGGAAAAGATCTGAAACTTGCCGCACCATGGCCAAATACCTGATAGCGTTTCGACGCAAGTTCGAACGGTCTCGTTTGCATCGCCGCGGGAGGAACACGGTGAGTCTGACTGGAATGCGTGTGTTTTGGGGCGCAATACTCCTCTGTTTAGCCGTCACCGCATGTGGCGTCGGTCCGGGCACGCCTCTCATTGTCGCCCTCAAGCGCGACAAGTCCCAGTTGGACGGCAACGTGCCGAAGCCAAAGGGGTATGACCGTCCGGTGAGCGCCGGTGAGTCGAGTGGCCTGATCAACCCTTCAGAGCGCGAGGAGACGGCAGAATACCTTGAATCACTAGCCGGTTCGCAGTGAATTCACACGCACTGAGGACGAAAAGCGCGCGTGACCGAGACACGCGACCTTTGGAACCCGGCCATGCGGATGATTTACCGGCGTCGGGCCGCAACAAAGAGGTGGCGCGGACTTAATCGTTTTAAATCCGCGGGCAAGGGCAGTGCTGGAAATTACTTTCCGCAAAACCTGCCAAAATTAGGTGGCTAGTTTCGCAAAGACGGATGCGAAAACGCTTCGAGGCTGCTAAAAGAGCCCCGCCGCGCGGACATGCCATGGCCGTGTGCTGCTAAAACGTAAACTCGCAAGGATCAGCGCCATGGAGGAATTCCATAAGATCAAACGGCTGCCGCCGTATGTCTTCGAACAGGTCAATCGTCTGAAGGCAAAGGCGCGCGCTGCGGGTGCTGACATCATCGACCTTGGAATGGGCAATCCTGATCTGCCCACTCCGCAGCACATCGTGGATAAGCTGACGGAAGTGGTTCAGGATCCGCGGACACACCGCTACTCGGCGTCAAAGGGCATTCAGGGCCTGCGAAAGGCACAAGCTGCGTATTACGGCCGCCGCTTCGGAGTGAAGCTCGATCCCGATACACAGGTGATCGCCACCCTTGGATCCAAGGAAGGGTTCGCGAACATGGCGCAGGCGATCTCCGCGCCGGGGGACGTGATCCTGAGCCCGAATCCCAGCTACCCGATCCACACGTTTGGATTTCTGATGGCCGGTGCATCAATCCGCAACGTTCCCGCCGAACCCGGTCCGGCGTTTTTCGATGCACTTGAGCGTGCCGTCATCCACTCGGTTCCAAAACCGATCGCGATCATTCTTTGCTATCCCGCGAATCCGACGGCTTATTGTGCTGATCTCGACTTCTACAAGGACGTCGTTGCCTTTGCGCGCAAGCATGACATTTTCATTCTGTCCGACCTGGCCTATTCGGAAATCTATTTCGGAGCGACACCGCCGCCGTCCGTTCTCCAGGTGCCGGGCGCGATGGACGTCACCGTCGAATTCACCTCGCTTTCCAAGACATTTTCCATGCCCGGCTGGCGCATGGGGTTCGCCGTCGGCAACGAACGGCTGGTATCCGCGCTCTCGCGCGTGAAATCCTATCTCGATTATGGTGCGTTCACGCCGATCCAGGTTGCCGCGACCGCTGCACTCAACGGGCCGGAGGAGTGCATCAACGAGACCCGGCAGGTCTACAAGAAACGCCGGGACGTTGTGGTGGACAGTTTCGGACGGGCCGGCTGGGACGTGCCGGCACCGGACGCAAGCATGTTCTGCTGGGCTCCGATCCCGGAGAAATTCCGGGCGCTTGGCAGTCTCGAATTTTCCAAGCTCCTTCTCGAACGTGCCGATGTTGCCGTGGCACCGGGCCTGGGCTTCGGCGAACACGGCGATGATTACGTGCGTATCGGTCTGGTCGAGAATGAGCAGCGCCTGCGGCAGGCAGCGAGAAATATTCGCCGCTTTCTTGAAACTGCGGACCAAAAGCTGCACAACGTCATCCCGCTTGAGACTTCTGGCTGAATTGAACTGGAAAATAATCTGAATGGCTGAGGCATTGAAAATTGGCGTCGCCGGTCTTGGCACGGTCGGCACGTCGGTTGTGCAACTACTGGAAAAACACGGTGAGCAGATCGCCCGCAAAACCGGGACCGCTGCAACGGTGAGCGCGGTAAGCGCCCGCGACCGCTCCAAGGACCGTGGCATTGATGTTTCCGCCTGTGCATGGTTCAGCGATCCCGTCGAGATGGCGAAGAGCGCGGACATAGACATCTATGTGGAGCTGATCGGCGGCGAATCCGGTGCGGCTGAAGACAGTGTCCGCGCAGCGCTGGAACGTGGTGTCCATGTTGTCACCGCCAACAAGGCGCTGCTGGCCCGCCACGGTGTCGAACTGGCCGAACTGGCCGATACCAACAATGCTGCCTTGAACTACGAGGCTGCGGTCGCCGGCGGGATTCCGATCGTCAAGACGCTTCGGGAGTCCATGTCAGGCAACGATATAAGCCGCGTTTACGGGATCTTGAACGGAACGTGCAATTACATTCTCACACGCATGGAAGCGGAAGGGATCAGCTTCGAGGATTGTCTCGCCGATGCGCAGCGTCTCGGATATGCCGAAGCGGACCCGACCTTTGACATTGAGGGCAACGACACCGCACATAAGCTGGCGATCCTGACCAGTCTTGCGTTCGGCACCAAGATATCGAGCGACAACATTTATATGGAAGGCATCACCTCCATAACCACGGCCGATATTCAGGCGGCAGACGAACTCGGTTTCCGCATCAAGCTCTTGGGTGTGGCACAGCGCACCGACACGGGTATCGAGCAGCGTGTCCACCCGACCATGGTGCCGAAGTCTTCGGCGATTGCCCGGATCGACGGTGTTCTGAACGCGGTCGCCGCTGACGGCGACTTCGTTGGGGAGATTGTGCTTGTCGGACCCGGTGCCGGGGGGAACGCAACAGCGTCTTCCGTTGTGGCCGATATCGCCGACGTTGCCCGGGGTGACAGAACCAGCGCCCTCGGGATGCCTGCGCGCGATCTGAAAGACTACCAGCGCGCACGCATGAGACTGCATGAGGGCGGGTATTACATCCGGCTTTCCGTGTTCGATCGCCCCGGTGCCTTTGCCGAGATTGCGCGGTGCATGGGTGATGCGGGCATTTCGCTGGAATCGATTGTTCAAAAGAGGCAGTCGGCTGAAGAGCCGCCGGCATCCGGCAACACGGAGCCACCTCAACCTGTCATCTTGATCACGTATGAAACGACAGAGGTCGCGATCAAGGAGGCTCTGGACGTCATCATGTCCAAGGGCGTCGTCGCCGAGCCTCCGCAGATGATACGCATTGAAAAGCTGAACTGAGAGTAAGGTACCGCCGCTTGCCGCGGGGGAGAGACTGGAGATGTTGATGTCCGATACTGAAATTCAGCCGTCGAGTGGACTGGACCGGATTCTGACCCTTGAACTGGCTCGTGTGAGCGAGAGGGCGGCCGTGTCTGCTGCGCGTCTCCGGGGACACGGTGATGAGATGGCAGCTGATCAGGCGGCGGTCGACGCCATGCGGCGCGAACTGAACCGTTTGCCGATCGATGGCACGGTTGTTATCGGCGAAGGCGAGCGTGACGAAGCGCCTATGCTCTATATCGGCGAGAACGTTGGCACCAAGCAGGGGCCCCAGGTCGATATTGCTCTCGACCCGCTGGAAGGCACCACCATCTGCGCGAAGAACCTGCCGAATTCGCTGGCCGTGATCGCGCTGGCCCCTGCCGGCGATCTACTTAATGCGCCGGACAGCTACATGGACAAGATCGCCATCGGCCCGGGCTATCCGGCTGGCTTGATCGACCTCGATGCGCCGGTTGCCGACAACATCGCAGCGGTTGCCAAGGTAAAGGGTGTTGCCGTCTCTGAAGTGACTGCCTGCGTGCTCGACCGTCCCCGCCACGCGCGTCTGATCGAGGACATCCGAGCGACCGGCGCTGCGATCCG
This sequence comes from Roseibium sp. MMSF_3412, assembly GCF_030733265.1. Lineage (GTDB taxonomy): Bacteria > Pseudomonadota > Alphaproteobacteria > Rhizobiales > Stappiaceae > Roseibium. Next base: position 273,607 of record NZ_JASHJI010000007.1, read on the forward strand.
TCTGATTGGCGATGGCGACGTTGCCGGTGTCATTCACACAACCGACCCCGACGAGACCGGCATCGACATCTATGCCGGCATCGGCGGTGCACCCGAAGGTGTGCTGGCCGCGGCTGCCCTGCGCTGTATCGGCGGACAGATGCAGTCCAGGCTGGTGATCACGCGCGACGAACAGGTCGATCGTGCCCATCGCATGGGCATCGAAGACATCAAGAAGAAATACACGCTGGAAGAAATGGCCGGGCCTGATGTGCTGTTCGCGGCCACGGGCGTGACGGACGGCAACTTCCTGCAGGGTGTCCGGTTTGGGCGCGAGCACATCACCACCCACACCGTGGTGATGCGGTCCTCGACAGGGACAGTGCGCTACATCAAGGCCCAGCACCATGATCTGGAAAAGTTTCACCTGGACTGAGAACCGGATCAGGTCTTGATTGAGGCTCGGTATCCGGTCGTGGCTTGAATGATCGAAAAAGACGGCGAGGAAGACGGGCGGCTCGTACTCGGGGTTGCCAAATCTGCAAACGACAATGCCTGGCGTGAGCGGCTAAGCGCTTCCGAGGCACGGACCGCGATGGCGATTGCGCAACTGCAGGGCCTTCCGGACGTGCTGGCGCGTGTTCTGGCGGCGCGCGGCGTGTCGCAGGAAAGGGCTGCCGACTTCCTGGAGCCGACTCTCAAGTCCCTGATGCCCGACCCGTCCAGCCTGCAGGACATGGACGCTGCCGTGGAAAGGGTCGCTGACGCCGTTCAGGCATCTGGAAAAATCGCGATCTTTGGTGACTACGATGTTGATGGTGCGACGTCCTCTGCCATTTTTGCCAAGTACCTCAATTGGTTGGGGCTCGACCCGATCATTCACATCCCCGACCGGATCGTGGAAGGATACGGCCCCAATGGCCCGGCGATCGAGCACCTTCATGCAGGCGGGGCCGAACTGCTGGTCACGCTGGACTGCGGCAGCACTTCCGGCGAAGCGTTTGAAACAGCCCGCGCCCTGAACCTCGATGTGGTTGTGATCGACCACCATCAGGTCGGTGAAACGCTTCCGGACGTCGCAGCGCTCGTCAATCCGAACCGTCAGGATGATCTCTCAGGGCAGGGGCACCTTGCCGCCGTTGGTGTGACATTTCTCTTTCTGGTTGGCCTGAACCGGGAGCTACGGCGCCGAGGGGCATTCGAGGGGAAACGGCAGCCGGATCTGATGTCGCTGCTTGATCTTGTCGCCCTTGGAACTGTGTGCGATGTCGTGCCTCTGAAGGACCTGAACCGCGCCTACGTGACGCGGGGCCTTGCAGTCATGCATCAGCGGCAAAATCCCGGTCTGACAGCGCTTTCCGATGTGGCAAGGGTGAACGGCAAGCCGGTTCCCTACCATTTGGGTTTCCTTGTGGGGCCGAGAATAAACGCAGGTGGCCGGATCGGCGACGCCGCGCTCGGCGCACGCCTGCTCACGACCCGGGACCCTCACGAAGCGCGCGCAATCGCCGAGCGGCTTGATCAGCTGAACAATGAACGCCAGGCGATGGAAGCGCACATGCTGGAGGAAGCGGGTGCCGAGGCACTCGCCGCCATCGACACACGTGACCCGGCGGTCCTTCTCACCGGTTCAGAGGACTGGCATCCCGGAATAGTCGGCTTGATTGCCTCTCGTTTGAAAGAAACACACCGGCGGCCCGCCTTTGCCATTGCCTACGACGCGACGGGCAAGGGGACCGGCTCGGGCAGGTCCGTTCACGGCGTCGATCTTGGCAGCGCCGTGCGCCAGGCAGTCGAAAACGGGCTCCTTGAAAAGGGCGGCGGACATGCGATGGCAGCCGGCCTGACCGTGCAGCGGGAAAAAGCCGATGACCTGGAGGCGTTCTTCAATCAGGTTCTCAAAAAAGATGTTGAAGCGGCTACAAAAAAAAGAGAAATACGAGTTGATGCAGCTCTGACGGCCGCCGGGGCAACGCTCGACCTTATGGAGATGCTTGAGAAAGCCGGTCCCTTCGGCGCAGGTCACTCCGAGCCTGTGTTTGTCTTCCCCGCGCATCGGATCTCTTTCGCGGATGTTGTGGGAAAGGGGCATGTCCGGGCAACGGTTGCCGCCGGTGACGGGTCGTCGCTGAAAGCCATCTGTTTCAAGGCGGAAGACAAACCTCATGGGAAGATGCTGCTGGAAGGCAGGGGCCGCAATCTTCATCTTGCCGGCACGCTTTCCATCGATACCTGGCAAGGCACGCCAAAGGTGCAATTGCGCATTCTGGATGTTGCCGATCCACAGAAAACCCGTCTGTGAAGTCCCTGGCCCACAGGGTAAAGGCGCATTAACCAAACCCTAAGGCCCTTGACGTTAGTTTTTCCTCACGAAGGAATCGTGAGGGATCGATATGCGCGCTCAGAATGAGCTTTCGCCATATTTTGCGGAAATCGAGAAACGCACGGACAATGCCCTAAAAGGCATTCGCGAGGTGCGCAAGTCGGCAAAACTGAGATCTTTGCCATCGCAGCCGAAGGGAACTGTCGTCGGAAGCGGATTCCTTGTCTTTTTCGCCGTTTTTGTTGGTTTCTTCCTGGATTGATCCGGACCAACATTCACGCTTGAAATCAGCGCGATACCGCCGCTATGTCTGACAGGTCAACTGTTGGAGAGACGTGCGGCATGTCCGATTATCCTATTGCGCTCTGGTCGTTTAACCTGAGCCGTGCTCCGGCTTCGGTGGAGGTACTGGCACGCCTCATCGACGAAGAAATGCGCAAATCCGCTGTGACCGGTGCAAGACTGATCATGCTTCCGGAGTACTTCATTGAATGCTGCCTTGCATTCAAGCCGGCGGATCTGACACCCGATCTTGAAATGGCGTTCCTTGCTGACGTGGGCGTTGAGCTGTTGAAACTGGTGGCTCCTCTGCCTCAAAAGCACGGCATTTCCATTCTCCTGGGAACCATGCCGGTGAAGTCGGACAACGGCATCACCAATTCGGCGTTTCTTTTGACAGCGGATGGCCGCTGTATCCGGCAGGACAAGCTTTGCTTGACACCATTCGAACAGGACCCGGAAACCTGGCGTCTTACACCCGGCAGCGAACTCGTGGTCTTTGAGCTTGATGGCCTGAAGATGGCGATTCTCATTTGCCTCGATATCGAGATGCCTGCGTTGAGTTGTCTGCTCGCCGCAACGAAGCCGGATCTCGTACTAGTGCCGTCCATGACCGAAAAACTCTCCGGTTATCATAGGGTTTTCGGATGCGCCAAGGCGCGCGCGGTCGAACTCATGTGCGCCGTCGCCGTTTGCGGTGTGGTCGGGGTTTCGAAGGGTACGACGCAAAACGAGTCCAGTGTTTCCGGAGCCGCCTTGTACGTTCCATGCGAAGAAAGTCTTGGTTTCACCGGCGTTGCGGCCGAGATTGCGGCGACCGACGGAACCGGTTCGGAAGAACCTCTTCTGACTTGCGCTGTTCCCATGGCAGAGCTGACAGCCCTGAAAGACGGCAAAGCCGAGGTATGGCCGGGGGCGTGGAGCGCAGCATTGGTCTCGCTCAACGTCGATGACGCGAGGGAATTTGTGAGTAAGTAGATAGGCTGATGCACAAAGTGCGCTTTTGTCTAGACAAATAGTGCGAACACCACTATGTACACACCTCCATCAGAGGAAGGTGTGAAAGTGAGTCTGTCCAGACCGTTTGGAAATGGGGATGCGTCGTGGCTGCAGGGGCTTTTGGGTTTGTTCTACAAGCCGGCCCGCTTGCAGATCGCGGCCCTGTGCATTCGTCCGGGCGAGACAGAGAACGAGATTCTGCTGGTATCGACGCGGGATACAGGTCGTTTGATCCTGCCCAAAGGATGGCCGGAGCCTGACAGACAGGATTATGAAACGGCCGCCACGGAAGCTTACGAGGAGGCAGGTGTCATCGGAAAAACCGATCCACACGCACTCGGCACTTTCAGTTCGTACAAGGGCCGGTCGGACGGGTCGAAGGAGCCGACAAAGGTTCTGGTTTTCAAACTGCAGTTCGAGAAGCAGTTGAGCGAGTTTCCGGAACTGGGTCAGCGGCAATGTCTTTGGCTGCCGTTTTCCGAAGCCGTGGAGCACGCGAACGAAAACAGTCTGAAACAATTCCTCCACCACCATCGGGCGGAAATCGCTTAGGAAACCTCTTCAGAGGAGTTTTCTGCACTGACGGACAGGTGACCTGAAGCTTCCAGGGAAAGATGCGCCCAGACGGGCAGGTGATCCGACGCCACGCGCGCCGTTTTCGACTTGTGAACACCGGCCTTTTCAACCGTGAACTCCGGACTGGTGATGATGCGGTCGAGACTTCCGACCGGAAGAGGGCTCGGAAAGCTCTTGCCCGGTGTCGTGACCTCGTAACGCTCCTCGAAAAGTTTCAGGCTGCGCGCCGCGTCGCGCCATTCGTTCAGATCCCCGATCAGTACTGTCGGCAGATAGTCGAGGTTTTCATGCAACTGGTGCATCAGCGAACTGATCTGTTTCTTGCGGAAATGTCCCACAAGGCTGAGATGCATGGCGGCAACGCGGATCCTTTCACCGCCTATGTCGAGATCCACCGCGACCGCGCCACGCGGCTCAAGTGTCGGCAGGTTCAGTTTGCGAAACTCTATGATCCCGATTGAATCGCGAACAAGGATCGCATTTCCGTGCCAACCCAGGCTCCTGCCGTTTTCTGAAAACGGCACGGGCCGATAGTCGGTTTCTGAAAGGATCGTGAGCCTGTCCAGAGTGCTCTCGCGTGGACCAAAGCGTTTGTCGGCTTCCTGCAGGGCCAGAACATCGCAATTGAGCTCGCGAATGACTTTCAACGTCCGTTCGGGGCGGCGACGGGCGTCGACGCCGATTGCCTTTTGAATGTTGTAGGAACCGATCTTGAGCATGCCGGAGAGAGTTGCGGGATTTGGCGCGTGTTTGCAAGTCAACGATTGGAGAAAACAATGAACGTTGAAACACGGCAACATGGATTTGCACGCAGCGTAAGCCCACTAAAACAAAAAAGCCTCCATGAACCTGGCCACAGAGGCTCCGCATTGTTGAGCCTGGATGCGTCAGGCTGCGTCAGGCTGCGTCCAGTTCCCCGGCTGACTGAACCAGAAGCCCGGCAACGTAGTCCATGAAGGAAACCCACGCTTCCACGATGAACGTGTCCGGTCCGGTTCGCCATATCATCACAGGTGACTTGTGGAAGATCGTGCGCGAGACCGTTCCGACCGGAAAGGCATCGAGTGAGAAGTCGATGAAGATGCCGGTGTTGAGCAACCAGGCTGCCTTTTCACCGCTCACGATGATCGCTTCCGAGCGCTCTGATATGTCGACCAGCGCATGCGGCTGATCCTTGAGTTTGGTCTCGAGCGCCCCGAAAACGTCGCCCAGATCCTCTTCCGGGGCGATGAGCGTCCACTCATCGGGGCCCATCCAGAGCGCGGCGCGTTTGGGAGCCACTTCACAGGTGAGCGCTTTGGTGGGCAGCGACACGCCAAAGGCGCTGCCGGCATCAACCACGCCGGCAGGTCGTGCACGGAACGACAGCCGTGTTACCGGTGCCGCCTTGAGGATTGAAACATCGCCGAGGCTCAAGAGCGGGTCGGCCCCGGCGTCGGGCGTGATCAGGTCATTGGCCAGAACGTCAGACATTGATCCGTGCTCCTTCCTTGTCATAGAACACCGGACCGGTTACCTCGACCGGAATGCTGCCGTCCGGCATGGGGACGTAAAGCGTCTTGCCTTCAAGGGCATGACCGTTCTTGACGACGGCCAGCGCGATTGTCCGGTCAAGGGCCGGGCTGAAATAGGACGACGTAACGTGTCCTTCGGCGGGTGTCCCAGTGGCTGGATTCTCGGCGGTCGTTATCTGAGCGCCTTCTTCCAGCTTCACCTTCGGGTCCTTGGTGAGAAGCCCGACGAACTGCTTGCGGTTTTCGGCGACGAGATCGGGGCGATCCAGCCCGCGTTTGCCGACGAAGTCGAATTTTTTCTTGCCGATGGCCCAGGTCATGCCGGCGTCTTGAGGCGTCACCGTTCCGTCCGTGTCCTGGCCGACGATGATGTAGCCCTTTTCGGCGCGCAGGACGTGCATGGTCTCGGTGCCGTATGTGGTGCCGTCATGCTTTTCGATTTCCCCGGCAAGCGTCTCCCACATCATCTTTCCGTGGCGGCGCGGCACGTTGATCTCGAAACCGAGTTCGCCCGTAAACGAAATCCTGAAGAGGCGGCAGGGTACACCACAGAAGGTGGCTTCCCGTACGCTCATATGCGGAAATGCGTCGTTGGAAAGGTCGACGCCTTCGATGAACGGGGCGATGACCTCACGCGCTTTCGGCCCCTGGACCGCCGCGACCGCGTATTGTTCGGTCGTCGAGGTGATCCAGACATCGAGGTCCGGCCACTCCGTCTGCAGATAGTCTTCCATGGTGGCGAACACGCTTGGCGCTCCGCCAGTCGTGGTGGTCACGTGGAAGCGGTCATCGGCCAGTCGTCCGATAACACCATCATCGGAAATGAAGCCGGCGTCATTCAAGAGAAGGCCGTAACGGCAGCGACCGGGCGCAAGTTTTTTCCACGGGTTGGTGTACATGCGTTCAAGAAATTCGGCCGCATCCGCCCCGACAACCTCGATCTTGCCGAGCGTCGAGGCATCGAACAGCCCCACGCTGTCGCGCACCGTCTTGCACTCGCGCGCGACCGCAGCATGCATGTCTTCACCCGGCTTTGGAAAATACCATGTACGCTTCCACTGTCCGACGTCTTCGAAGACACCGCCATGCTCGACAACCCAGTCGTGCGAGGGGGTTTTGCGCACGGGATCGAAGAAATCGCCACGGGCAACGCCCGCGAAGATTCCGAATGTCGTCGGCGTATAGGGCAGGCGGAACGTGGTCAGACCGACATCGGTCATCGGACGTTCCAGCGCGCCGGACGCGATCTGCAGCGCGTTCATGTTGGAAAGGCGTCCCTGATCCGTTGCCATGCCCGTCGTCGTGTAGCGCTTGATGTGCTCGATCGAATGCATGCCTTCGCGAACGGCCAGTTTGACGTCTTTGGCGGTGACGTCATTCTGGTAGTCGACAAACGCCTTGACCTTCGACGCGTTGCGGTCATGGGGCAGGGCGCCAAGCGTGCCGCCTTCACCGGGTTCACCGCCGCTCGCCGCGGCGTAGGTGACCTTGGCTGATTTCCCGGTCGCGGCCTTTGCGGCCTCTTCACCGGCGGCATACCCGTCCTCGAGCGTTGCCTGCAATCCATAGAGCCCCTTCGCGCCGCCGACGGAGCGTTCTTTCTGAACGGATTTGCCGGGAACATAAGCGCCTTTGTCGCCGTCCCAGACGACCTTTCCGCGAGACTGCGAATAGAGGCTGACGGTCGGCGTCCAGCCGCCGGACATCAGCAGGGCATCGCAATCGACCTGACCGCCGGAGGCAACCTGACCGGATGTCATGAGTTTGCCCAGGAGCGCAGCCTTGATGCGCTTGCGCCCAAGCGTGCCGGTGACGACGCACCCGGCCTCGACGCGGATGTTCCGTGCCTTGGCGATTGACAGAAGGCTTTCAGGCGGGCTTTCGCGCAGATCGACGATGGCGGCGATTTCGACACCATTATCGGCAAGGTCGAAGGCAACCTGCCAGGCGGTGTCACACGCGGTGGCAATCACCACCTTGTGCCCGACCTTGACCCCGTAACGGTTCAGGTAGGTGCGCCCTGCCTCGGCAAGCAGGATCCCGGGGCGGTCGTTTTCGGGAAAGACCATCGGCCGCTCGATCGCACCCGAAGCGATCACGACTTCCTTGGCCCTGACCTGCCACAACCGTTCCCGGGGGAGTTTGGGGTCGGGCTGCGAGAGATGCTCGGTCACCCGTTCGGCGAGCGCGACATAGTTATGAGCGAAGTAGCCGAAAGCGGTGGTTCTTGAGAGCAGGCGGACATTGTCCGTTGCCGCAAGTTTACCGATCGTCTCTGCAACCCAGTCGGCGGGAGCCTTGCCGTCGATGGTGGCATTTGTTTCCGTCAGCAGGGAGCCGCCGAATTCTGCCTGTTCGTCACACAGAATGACGCTTGCCCCGGATTCGGCCGCCGCAAGCGCGGCTGCAAGACCTGCGGGGCCGGCACCTGCTATCAGCACATCGCAATGCGCAAACTGGTTGCCGTAAAAGTCCTGATCGGGATTTTGCGGTGGCTTGCCGAGCCCGGCAGCGGCCCGGATAACCGGTTCGTAGACCCTGTCCCAGAAGGACTTCGGCCACATGAAGGTCTTGTAGTAGAACCCGGCGGGAAAGAACATCGACAGCCGGTCGTTGATCGCACCGACATCGAAACCGAGCGACGGGAAGCGGTTCTGGGAGATCGCTTCAAGCCCCTGATAAAGCTCGACCTGCGTTGCGCGCAGGTTCGGGGTCTGGTCGCCGTGCCGGTAAATGCCAACCAGCGCGTTCGGTTCTTCCGAACCGGCCGTGACGATGCCGCGGGGCCGGTGATACTTGAACGATCTGCCGACAAGGTGGACGCCATTGGCAAGCAGGGCAGAGGCGAGCGTGTCGCCCGCGTGCCCCTGCATCTGTTCACCGTCGAAAGTGAAGCTGATCTCTCCGGCCCTGTCGATCCGGCCGCCTTTTTCGGTACGGAATGGCTGGCTCATTTGCCGGCCTCCTTGGCAAGCTCTTCAAGGTCCGGCATCGGTTCGCCTGCCTTGTAGAAACTGAGAAAGTCGTCGGTGACCGTGTTGCGCACCGCATTGAAGAAACGCCCGCATCCGTGGGTATGGCGCCAACGTTCGACGTAAACACCCTTGGTATTGCTGCGCATGTAAAGGAAGTTGACCCAGTCTTCTTCGGTGGCCGCGGACGGATCGACCGGGCGTGCGATATGAGCCTGGCCGCCGCAGGAAAACTCCGTCTCCGGACGCTCGACACCGCAATAGGGGCAGTAAACCAGCAACATCTGATGAATTCTCCCCTCAGTGCGCGACGGCGGCTGCGGCCGCTTCGTCGATAAGACGCCCGGTGCGGAACCGGTCGATTGTGAATGGTGCATTGATCCGGTGCGGTTCGTCCTTCGCGATCGTGTGCGCAAAAACGTGTCCGGAACCGGGTGTCGCCTTGAAGCCGCCTGTGCCCCAGCCGCAATTCACATAAAGGCCCTGGACCGGCGTCTTGGACAGGATCGGTGAGCGATCCGGGGTGACATCGACAATACCGCCCCAGTTGCGCAGCATGCGCATGCGCCGGAAATGCGGAAAGAGTTCGCAAATGGCGTCGATCGTGTGGTTCGAAATGTGGATGCCGCCGGTCTGGGAATAGGAGATGAACTGGTCCGTACCGGCACCGATCACCAGTTCGCCCTTGTCGGACTGGGATATGTAGGCGTGGATCGTGTTGGACATCACGACACACGGGAAGGCCGGTTTGACCGGTTCGGAAACAAGCGCCTGAAGCGGGTAGGACTCCAGCGGCATGCGCACACCTGCCATATCCATGACGGTCGAGGTATGACCGGCCGCGACGACGCCGATCTTTTTCGCCTTGATGAAGCCCTTGGAGGTTTCCACCCCTTCGACCGCACCGTCCGCACCACGGCGAATGCCGGACACGGCGCAATTCTGGATGATGTCGACACCCATGTCGTCCGCACCGCGCGCATAGCCCCATGCGACCGCATCGTGACGTGCGGTTCCGCCGACGCGCTGCAGGGCCGCACCCATGACGGGATAGCGGATATCCTTCGAGATATTCAGCGGGGGGCAGTAATCCTTCGCCTGTTCGGGCGACAGCCACTCGTTCTGTACTCCGGCCAGCCGGTTTGCGTGGATGTGGCGTTGTGCGACCTGAACATCGTGCACCGTGTGGGCCAGCATCATCACACCACGCGCGGAATACATGACGTTGTAGTTGAGTTCCTGCGACAAACCCTGCCAAAGACCGATGGCATGATTGTAAAGTGCCGCGCTTTCTTCCCAGAGATAGTTCGACCGGACGATGGTCGTGTTCCGCCCTGTGTTGCCGCCACCGAGCCAGCCCTTTTCAACAACGGCGACGTTGCGCACACCGTGTTCCTTGGCAAGATAGTAGGCGGTTGCCAGACCGTGTCCGCCGGCTCCGACAATCACGACGTCATATTCTGATTTCGGTTCCGGCGAGCGCCATTGGCGTCCCCAGTTCTGGTGCGCGGAAAAGGCGTTCTTTGCCAGTTCCAGGAAGGAATATCGCTTCATGAAGCAGCGGCTCCGCACGTTTCGCGCCGCTTTCCCGCATTGGGTTTCGTGAATACGGCACGGCTGGATTGAGTTTTCAGGCGGCGACCATACCGGCGCGGTTCTGGGCCGTCCATTTCCGGGCATAATCACGATTGAACCCGCTTGTGCGTATCAGGTTTCGGTCGCCTGCTTGTCAGAATACGACATAGGTGTCGTATTGCCCGTGTCCATTGCACGCAGCGCTGATGAAAGGCCTTGGATTGAAAAGACTTATCGGATTTGACGCGGATGCAATGCAGCGCTGACCTGGACGGATTTTTCGCTTTCCGAACACCCGGCGTCGTTTCGGTTCTTGCAATTCGGACCGGGGCCGGTAACTCTCGTTACCAAGCAATTTCAGGGAGGTCTTTCTATGGAAGTACGTGCAGCTGTGGCCGTGGAGGCCGGAAAACCGCTTGAGGTAACGACGGTCAATCTGGAAGGTCCGCGTGCCTTTGAGGTGCTTGTTGAGGTGAAGGCCACGGGCATTTGCCACACGGACGAATTCACGCTGTCGGGTGCGGATCCGGAGGGTCTGTTTCCTGCGATCCTGGGTCATGAGGGGGCCGGTGTCGTGGTGGAGGTCGGACCGGGCGTGACCACGTTGAAGCCGGGCGATCACGTCATTCCGCTCTATACGCCCGAGTGCCGCAACTGCGAATACTGCCTCAACCCGAAAACC
>NZ_JASHJI010000008.1 GCF_030733265.1 Roseibium sp. MMSF_3412
ACCGCGTCCACACCCGGCATCGCAAGCGCCGCGCTCGCATCAATCCCCGTCACCTTCGCATGCGCATGCGGAGACCGGACAAAGGCCGCGTGACCCATCCCCGGAAGAACCATGTCGTCCGTATAACGGCCCTTGCCGGTTATGAAGCGCTTGTCTTCCTTGCGAAGCGCACGTGCGCCAATCCCCTCTATCGCCATCTTCTCTCTCCCAAAACCTAAATCCGGAAACCCTCACCGGCCATCAGCGCCCGCTCCTCCAGAGCTGCTCCGGCCTGCCGGTCCCCGCGTCGCAAAAACCCGGAAAAACCGTGCTCAGAACAAACCCAAAGACCCTATTCGGCCGCCTGCGCCATACCCGCCATCTGGTCCGACGCCGCCTTGATCGCCTTCACAATGTTGTGGTAGCCCGTGCACCGGCAGATGTTGCCCTCAAGCTCATCACGGATCGTCGCCTCGTCCAGGTTGCCCGCACCGTGACGGTTGATCATATCAACCGCGCTCATGATCATCCCCGGCGTGCAGAAACCGCACTGAAGACCGTGATGCTCACGGAAGGCTGCCTGAACAGGATGAAGCGAAGCCGCAGACCCGATCCCCTCAAGCGTCACAACCTCAGAACCGGCCGCCTGCGCAGCCAGCATCGTGCACGACTTGACCGCCTTCCCGTCAACATGAACAACACACGCACCGCACTGCGACGTGTCACACCCAACATGCGTCCCAGTCAGACCCCGGACATCACGGATGAAAGATACAAGCAACGTCCGGTCCTCAACATCAGCGGATACAGACTTGCCATTCAAAACAAGCGATACAGTCGACATAAATTCATCTCCCTCGTCAAAGCAGCAATGCGTGGTTGCGTCCTGTTTGTTTTCCTTAAGCGCCCCTCGCCAGTTCTTGTGGCAAGACCATCATCAAATCAATCTGTTGCACGTGGGTCAACTTGCAAGGGCCAGCACCAGAATAAGCACTCCCAAAAGCGCCAGGCCCCAGACCAACGGTCCGCCAAAGGCATTGCGCCCCGCGGCAACCTCCAGATTTTCCTCCGCCTTTTGCAACGTTTCCTCGACCGCGTGCTCGGCCTCCTCGATGGCGTGAAGAACTTCTCCCGGCGCCTCTTCGATCGCTATTCTCTTGGCTTCTTCCGCGACACCGGCATCAAGTTCGTCATCCGCCGAAGCGTCTTCCACCGTAGCGTTTTCCACGCTCGGTTCAGGAGTGCCTCCGACCATTTCGGTAAACTTGCTGAAGAAGTCTTCCGCCATCTTTTTCGCGCTTGAATCCACCAGGCGGCTGCCGAGCTGTGCCAGCTTGCCGCCGACCTGGGCCTTGGCTTCGTAGGTGAGCACGGTTTCCTCACCCTCTTCCGACAGCTTGACGTCCGCCGAGCCCTTGGCAAACCCGGCAACGCCGCCCTTTCCTTCACCCACGATCGTGTAGCTCTCCGGCGCGTTGATGTTCTCGAGCGTCACGGCGCCCTTGAACTTGGCCTTGACCGGTCCGATCTTCGCTGTCACCGAAGCGTTCATTTCCGTGTCGGATGTCTTTTCCAGGCTCTCACAGCCGGGTATGCACGCCTTCAGAACTTCGGGATCATTCAGAGCCTGCCAGACAGCTTCTCTTTTTGCCGGAATACGGTGCGTGCCGTTCATGTCCATCGTGTTTCTCCCTTTCTGCCTTGGCGCAGCCGCAACAGTGGCCGATCGCGCCTGGCGCGTGCAAGCAGTACGCGGATCAGCTCGCATCGCTATGAGAGCCTGCATTGCTTCGAATTTCAATCACTTATCGAGCGAATTACGGAAAAGGCGGCCGCGCGCGCACCGCCTGGCACACCAATCGCCTGCAATCGAAACGAATTCACCGGGATTCTGATTGTCTCAATTCATCCCGTCGCCAGACCCGGACCTTTTGCGCCACTGATGAAGCTGTCCAGGTCCGAACTGGGAAGCGGCTTTGCAAAGAAATATCCCTGAAGAAAGTCACACTGCAATTCCTGCATGATCTTCCTCTGGTCGGCCGTTTCGACACCTTCCGCCGTTATGCTCAAATCGAGTGCCTTGGCGACGGCGATAATCGACCTGACAACCGCCAATGCGTCCGGGTCCTGCTCCATGTTCATGATGAAGCTGCGGTCGATCTTGATCCCGTCCAGCGGCAATTTGCGGAGATAGCTGAAGGACGAATATCCCGTTCCGAAATCATCTATCACCACTTTCGCGCCCTTGTTCCTCAGCCAGGTCAGGAGAGAAAGGGTAACCTGATCGTTGTTCACGAAGAGGCCTTCGGTGACTTCAAACACCAGCCGGTCGAAACCCAGACCGGCCGCAGCCGCGGCGTCCTCGATATCCTTGTAGATCCGGCTGGCCTGCACCTGCCTCGGAGACAGGTTGACATTCAATCTGACGCGATTGGAAAGACCGCGCAGCCCGCTGAATTCTTCAAAGGCGGACCGGAACATCCAGGCGCCGATTTCGATGATCAGCCCGCTTGTCTCCGCGGCCTCGATCATGCGGGTGGTGTTCAACGTCCCGCCCGATGCGGTGCGAAAGCGCATGAGGGCCTCGAACGAAGCAATGCTCTGGTCCGACGCCTGCATGATCGGCTGGTAGTTGAGCGAGAACTCTGCCTGCGCTCCCTTGCCTGTGAGAAGAGAGGCGAGCCGCAATCGCTCGAGCGCCGCTTCCTGCATCAGCGGGTGGAAAACCGCGTGATTTGTAAGCCCTTTCTGCCGGACATCATTCAGCGCAATCGAGGCATGACGCACGATGTCCTCGGCACTGCGCCCGGCCTCGTCCGCCTTTGCGATCCCGCATCTGAGTTTCAGCGAAATCTGGTTTTCGTCGATTGCAATCGGTTCCTGGAAGGCGTCCTCGATCCTTGTGACGATGTCCGGTATTCGGACGCTTGCGCCCCCTTTCAGAAGGATAAGGAATTCGTCCTTTTCCTTTCGAGCAATCGCCAGCGCATCTGGAAATGTCTGCGAAAGCCGGTTCCCGGTCTGTTTCAGAACTGCTCCGGCCTTTTCGTCTCCAATACCATCGACGATGAACCGGAAACGCTGGATGTCACAATGAAGCACAAGCAGAGCGCGTTCGGCGGCGGCCTGGCTCTGGAACGCCTCGACAAAGCCGGAAAAAGTCGATTGTCCGGTGGTGCGATCGACGTAGGCAAGGTTGCGAATATGTTCCAGTAGACCGGTCTTCTCGTAGCCCAGGGCGACATTGGACATGAACAGGCGAATAATCTCCGGTCCGATCTTCTCATGCAGGACCGCAAGCGGCATGCCTATGTAGAGCGCTCCGGACAGTCCGTTTCTGGTGACGAGCGGCAGCGCTACGCCGCGGGAGGTCGAATACTCGGTCCTGTTGGCAATGCACTCCGATACGCATTTGCGCACGAGATCTTCACCGATGACATCGAGTGGCAGATCAAGTTTGTCTTCAAACGCGCCCGAAGCAGCCAGAACACGTGCGCCGGACATGCCGACGGCCCCGGGCTGGGGAAAGGATTCCAATCCGCACAAAAGTCCGTCGATCGGTTCTTCGGCCAGTTCCGAAAAATTCTGGAGGACAACCGTCGCGAATTCGCCCAGTGCATTTTTCTCGACAATGGCGGACAGCTGCGCATTCAGTTTCTTGAGCCGTTGCCGGTTGGTCTCCAGCGAGAGAACCAGTTTGTAGCCACGCAACGCCGTCACAATCGCCGTGATGAGCTTCGTACGCGAAAGTTCCGCCTTTTCCGCGTAGCCATCGACGTCGAATTTCATGATCACGTCTGTCTGCGGAGCGTAACCCGGTTGCCCCGTCCGCAAGATCAGACGCGTGAAAGTGTTGCCAAGCTCCGATCTGATCCAGCTGACCAGAGCCAGACCGGCCGTGTCGTTCTCCATCACGACGTCGATCAGCGCAACGGCGATATCTTCGTGTTCCGCCAGTATCTCGCGCGCTTCCTGCGCGGACAAGGCGTGTAACAACTGGAATGGACGGTCCTCGAAGTCGCAGCCATCAACAGCGATCCTGGTCACATCGTGAACGTCTGGATCATCATCCACAACAAGGATCTTCCAGGGAGACCTTTCTTCCCGGTGCGCCTGCATTCTGGAGGGTGCCAGAAAATCCATGCTCATCTACGGCACCTGTATTCCTGTTTCCGGCTTGCCCGGCTCCGGTGTCCTGAAGGGGATCTCGATTGAGAACTCCGTGCCAGAGCCGACCTTTGAGACGACCGACATCGATCCGTTCAGGGCCTCGGTGACCAACTGGTAGCAAATGGCCATTCCCAGCCCGGAGCTTCCCTTGCCGAATTTGGTCGTGAAAAACGGCTCAAAGACCTTCTTGAGATTTTTCTCTGGTATTCCCACGCCGAAGTCCTTGCAGCTCAACAGGACTTTTTTCCCGCCCCGATGGTTCAGCACACTTGTTTGAATTTTGATGTCCCCTGTGTTTTGGCCTTCGTATCCATGCTTGATCGCGTTCTCCACGAGATTGGAGAGCACCTGACTGACCGCGCCGGGATATGCTTCGATGACGACATCGGCCTTCAGGTTCAGATCAAGGCTGAATGACGTTTTTTTCAGAGTCGGTTGGAGAGTTGCAAGTGTCTCGCGAACAATATGATCGAAATTGAACGCACGCTTTTTCTCACTCTGTCGGTCGACGGCGACCTGGCGGAAATTTCCGACCAGTTCCCGCGCCCGTCCAAGAGTTTTTTCAATGATATCGGCAGTGTCGCTTATGCGCTGAATCTCTTTTTCAAGAGCTTCCTTGCTCAGTGATTGCTGATCGAGTTCAGTTTTCAGATGGTCCGTGGAATCGTTGATCGTCGTCGCTGCCATGAGCGCATTCCCCAGCGGCGTGTTCAATTCATGCGAGACGCCGGCCACCAGAGCGCCGAGAGCGGCGAGATTGTCCGCCTGTATGAGCTCTTCCTGCACGAGTTTGAGCTGCTCGGTGCGGCGTGCAACCAGTTCTTCCAGATTGGTCTGGTACTCCTGGATCTTCTGCAGGTCGTGATGCCTGCGCTGGACCATCGATTGCAGGCTTGACGAAAGAATGCCGATTTCATCCTCCCGACCCGGCATGAGGACCGTGTCCGGGGGATGCTCAATCAGCCGCGGCGTCGAGAGATAGGCAACAATGTCCGTGAGAGGACGTCCGATCAGCCGCTTGAAAACCGTCCTGATGACAAACGTGAGCAAGAGCAGATAAACAACGATAGCCGCGACAATGTAACCGACCGTTGCAAAGATCTCCTGCGAAATCGTGTTTCTGTCGAGCAGGATGAAGACTTGTCCGATCGCATCCTTGTGCAGGATCGTGCTCGGCGATTGCAGGGTATAGGAGAGCGCTTCCGCGCGGCGTATCCCGGCAACGGGGTCGCCGAAGTTTCCCGTATCGGGTGTCTCGACCCAGACGCGCTCCACCACTTCAAGACTTTCCAGGCCTCGGATCAGTTGAAGCGTTGCTTCGGCGTTGACTGTCCAGATGGCTCTTTCGAACGGACGTTTCGTGGCTTCAAAGAAGGCCTCTGTCACACGGATCGCCCGCGCATGCGATGCATCCCACGTGATCTTTGTCAAAACCCCTATGAAGATGATACCGAGCAGCGCGAACAACCCGAGCGTATAGAGAATAAACGTCCGGGACAAACTGACCCGGCCCGTTTTCTTCGGGGCATATGGCAACGACGCACTGCCGCTAACAGTCAAGACGCCTACCTCTAACCTGGACGTGACGCTGTCTGGAATTGGAATTTGGCGCCGGCCCGGTCGTGCACCCGCTTTCGCAGGAAAATCACAACTCGCACAGCCTGGCCTCGCCCCAACCACCAATTACAGATTTTGCTTAGGTTTTCTAAATTTTCCATAAAAATCAATTGTAAATTAAAACAGTTTAACCTGTCTTTTCTACATATCCAGACTTTCCCCGATAGAAATAGCGGCAACCTACTTTTCGAGTAACGCCGGACTATTGGTACTTCTTTCAAAATGGCATGAAAGCAATCGTTTTTTACAAATGCCATTGAACAAAAATAATAAAAAACACTCAGGAAGATGAAATTTATCTGAGTGATTTTCTGAGTAAATCATGTATACTTTATGCAAGGTCTTGCTCAAGGCCCGATGCTATTGAGCGTTTGCTTCGATCAGCCGAGTAGGCACGATGAAAGAAGACGACGGACTTCGCTTCGAACTGCCAGACAAGTCTCTAACGGCCCTGCCGACCGGGGCGGTCAAGGACACGGTCGAGCGTTTGGGGCACAAAATCGTACTTGGCGGGTATCCTGTCGGCGATGTTCTTCCCAAGGAGGACGAACTCGTTGCAACGCTCGATGTGTCCCGGACTGTCATTCGCGAAGCCGTCAAGGTGCTTTGCGGCAAGGGACTGGTCCGCACGGCACGGCGCTACGGCTCCAGGGTCAGTCCCTTCACGGACTGGAACCTACTGGACCCGGACGTCATACGCTGGCACAAGCCCGACTGCCCGATGACCCCGACGATCCATGCCGATGCGATGCAGTTGAGATCCATCTTCGAGCCGGAGGCCGCAGCACTTGCAGCGATACACGGGTCGAACGATCAGCATGACAGGATCCTGCAGGCAGCACGAAAGATACATACGGATTACGGAGAAGAGGCAATGCTTGGCGCGACATTCGCCTTTCACTCCACGATCCTGCAGGCCACCGGAAACCTGATGCTCGCGCATTTTCAGAACGTGATCCATGCGATTCTCGTGTCATCGCGCACCACGGACGATAACGCTTCGCCGGAAGACCCCGTTCCCAGGGAGCACCACATCGCGGTCGCCCAGGCGATCAGGTCGCATGAGCCGGAGGTGGCAAGGCAACGAATGCGGGATCTTCTCGCCAAGCATTGATTGCACGCCAATCCGGCCCGAGACAGTCCCGACAGAGACCTGCTGCACATTCCAACAAAGAAAGAGGGCGTCGCGCCCACGCCTTCCACGTGGAGCCCGGGACACTCGGTTCCGCCGTCCAAACCATCGATGTTCGGGATCGGGTCAGGTTGACACCAGCGTGCGAACCAATCCGCTTTCAGGATCTTCCAGCGCATCGATCACGTCAAAATGGTGTTTGCCGGGTTCAGCATGAAACCGCGTCCCTGGCCACGCTTCAGACAAGAGCCTTGATTGACGCACGAATTCGGGACGCTCCTGCGCTCCAACCCAGGCGGTTACGGGACAATCCGTTATTTTCGCCCGCAGTGCCGGGCTCTCTTCGGCCGCACCCGTCTCGGTCAGGGAAAACGATGCGTTCATCTGGGTTCTGCGCAATGGCCTCAAGTCATGAAGCCCACTGATCGAGACGATAGTTTCAAGTCGTTCCAGGGTTCTCTCATCAAGCGGCGTGTCGTCGCAGACCATTCGGGTCACCAGATGTCCACCCGCCGAATGACCGGCGAGACGAACCGGTCCGTCACAACGCTGTGCTGCAAACATTACCGCTGCACCGATCTGTTTGGTGATGTCGCCGATCCTGACGGTTGGTGCCAGGTCATAGCTGGGCAGACAGACGGTCCAGCCCTGTCTTAGCGCACCTGTCGCGAACTGCGACCAGAAACTCTTGTCAAAGCGAAGCCAGTAGCCACCGTGAACAAAGATCACCAGCCCACGCGACGTGCCCTGCGGAAAAAAGAGATCAAGTTTCTGGCGATCCGAAACACCGTAGGCCGCGTCCAGCGACGAATCCGGCCACCCTGCCCTGAAGTCCCTTGCTGCCCGCGCCCACCTGTCCGGGTACCCGGCTGCGCCGGGGATATGGGCCCCGTTGGCATAAGCGTCGTCCCAGTCCTTGATATCCGCATCCGTCATGAAAAGTCCTGCATGCAATGAATCGCCCGGCTGCATGGTTGCACAAAAAATGTCTTTCGTAGAAGGCAGCGTTGCCTCTCCGGCTTGTCAAGCAAGGTATCACCGGCCTAACGTCGCTCCACAACTTCAATGCCGGACAACAGTCGATCCATGATGCAGCGCTGCTCCAACCGCGTCCCGAATCTTTCACACTACCTGACCAGGAACACAGCGCGGTGGCCGCAACGCCCCGCACTTCACTGGAAAGACAGGACTTGGGGCTGGGCTGAACTGGATCAGCGGGTGTCCGCACTCTGCTGCGCTTTGCACAATGACCTCGGTATTGCGAAGGGCGATGCAATCCTGGTTCAGGCGCAAAACTCGAACCAGATGGTCGAAACCATGCTTGCCGCATTTCGACTGGGCGCCGTCTGGGTTCCCTGCAATTTTCGCCAGGCACCGGGCGAAACCGCCTTTGCCAGCCTCAAGTCCAACGCGAGGGTATTCGTCTGCGACGCCGAATTCAGGGATCAGGCCGAAGCGGTCAGACTGGAAAGACCGGACCTCAAAGGCGTTGTCACAATCGGCGAAACCGACTTCGGGCTCGACTATGAAGGCCTGGTTTCCGCGCATGCCGGCTCCCAATTCGTCAATGAACCCGTTGCCTATGACGACCCCTGCTGGCTCTTCTTTACTTCTGGATCCACCGGACGTCCCAAGGCGGTTGTCCTGACCCACGGCCAGATCGGCTTTGTCGTCGTCAACTATCTGGCCGATCTCATGCCCGGAACGGGAGAACAGGATGCCTCGCTGGTCATTGCTCCGCTTTCCCACGGGGCCGGCCTTCAGTTGATTGCTCAGCTTCCGGTCGGAACGGCTCATGTGCTGATGCCCGGCGGCGGCTTTAGTCCGGCCGTCGCGTTTGAACTGATCGAACAGCACCGGGTAAGCAACCTCTTCACCGTTCCAACGATCGTCAAACGCCTGGTGGAAGACCCAGCCGTGGACCGCTACGATCATTCGAGCCTGCGTCACGTGATTTACGCTGGTGCGCCGATGTACCGGGAAGACCAGAAAAACGCGCTTGAGAAACTTGGAAACGTGCTGGTTCAGTATTACGGCCTTGGAGAAGTGACCGGAAACATCACGGTCCTGCGCCCGCAGGATCATTCGCTGGAGGATGGACCGCAAGCCCGGGCCGGAACCTGCGGCACGGAGCGCACCGGCATTGAAGTCAGCATTCAGGACGACGACGGCAACCTGCTGCGGCCCGGAGAAACCGGTGAAGTCTGCGTGGTCGGTGCGGCAGTCTGCGCGGGATATCTCGAGGATGAGGCCGCCAACTCGAAATCATTCCGCAATGGCTGGTTCCGCACGGGCGATATCGGCCACATGGATGAAGAACGGTTTCTCTACCTCACCGGACGGGCGTCGGACATGTACATTTCCGGCGGCTCCAACGTCTATCCCAAGGAAATAGAGGAAGTTTTGCTCGCGCATCCGGATGTTTCCGAAGTTGCAATTCTCGGCGTCCCGGACCCTCAATGGGGGGAAATCGGACTGGCCGTTTGCGTTGCAAACACGGGGAAAACCGTAACCGAGGCGGAACTGTCGACATATCTGTCCGGCAAGATCGCCAGATACAAGATGCCCGCGCGCTATCTTTTCATCGAGGAAATGCCGACGAGCGCCTACGGAAAGATCACAAAGAAACTGGTCAGGGAGCATTTGCAGGAAAAGGGCCTGATATGAGACGGGCGGCACCGGAGCGTTTGTCGGACATCAGGCATCCCGGCCCCCGGAACGCGGAAAGACTTCCACACCGGCTCTGCAACGCAGAGAAAGTTTCGATCGGCCTACGGCCAGGCTCGATGCTCCTGGAAGCACTGGCGCACTGGATCGAAGTCCAAGGATATGAGTCCGCCGTCCTTGATCTCGCCGGCCTGGCCCTGTCCCCGTTCGATTACGTCATGCCGGACAGAGCAGTCGATGACCGGCACGCTGCCTGGTACAGCGACACCAGGCACTCAGCCGGAGTTACCCTCTCCGACGCGGTCGCCATCGTTGGACACAGGGACGGCCAGTGTTTCGCGCACATCCATGCATATTGGACACATAAGGGTGAGGAACACCTGGGCCACCTCCTTCCCGAAACGCTGCAGATCGGCGCTGAAGGTGAGGTCAGCGGTTATGGAATAAAGGGCGCACAATTTGTCTCCCGACCGGATCCTGAGACGGAATTCACACTTTTCAGAACCGCCGGGCCGGCGCAAGCCGAACCCGGTTTGCCCGCCAACGCGCTGATTACCACACTTGCCCCCTTCGAAGATCTGCCGGCGAGCGTGCAGAGCCTGAGAAAAAAGCTCGACGTACCCGCGGTCAAGGTTGTGGGACTGGGCAGTCTCGCAGGCGCTTCTTTTGCAGACGCTGCCCCCATGCGCGGGCTCATTTCGGAAATACTTCTGCTGCGGGAATGCCGTGCGCGGAGTGACGGGCTGATCAACCTGCCGATACGGTGTGTCGACCTTGATGGCAACTTGCACGCCGGACATTTGCGCACCGGATCGGCCCCGACACTGATTACTTGCGAGCTCCTTTTAATCGCAGACGCGTGACCTCGACCGCTCATTCATTTACAGCAAGGGCGAAACCCATTTGTGAGCGGCCTGCGTGCGTTGACGCGCGAAACAATGCAAATACGTAGTACCACATACTATATTGAGTTTTCTGCGCATACATTTAAAGCAAAATAATAGTATTTGCTTATATTTTAGGCGTAACTGTTATTTTTAACAAGTCCGTTTCAATATATTTTTATTTACTCATTTTCCTTTTTGACTTGTGAACATGGCGGTGTTTTGAGAATTGACGCCATCGAGTCAAGTACACGACAGAATCTCAAGGTCGTGTCACCCTGATAGGAAACACCAGATGTCAGAAGAAACCGAAGTTTTTGAGTCTCGGCTGCGCTTTGCACATATCGATGACGGGGTTGTGGCCGGTCTCCGGGCTCTTTGGCCCGTAATTGAAGAAAACATCGATGAAATACTGACCGAGTTTTACAACCACCTGCGACAGTTTCCGGAAATGGCCGGAATGGTGGGAGAACAGCAGAACCGCCTGGAAGAGGCGCAGAAGACGCATTGGGAGAAGCTTTTCAATCAGGGCTTCGATCAGGATTACGTTGAAAGCATAAATCGCATCGGACGTGTCCACAGCCGGATCGGTCTGGATCCCAGGTGGTACATCGCAGGTTACAAATTCGTACTCGTCAGGCTGCAGGGTCTGCTTGTCAGGAAGTACCGGTTTTCACCCGCCCGGCTTTCCCGGTCTCTGCAACACGTCACGAGCGCTGTCATGTTGGATCTGGACATGGCGATCTCAACTTATCAGGCGCTTCTCATGGAGGCGCAGGAACGCAGGACGCATGAACTCAACGCCGCAATAGACGTGTTCCAGTCTTCGGTCGCAGAACCGCTTCACCACATCGGGGCCAAAGCAGGCACTGTTGCCGGAGATGCGGCTCAATTGCAGGACGTGTGCGGATCGGCAAAAACGGAAACGGGTTCCGCGAACACGATCTCGCAGGAGACCGGTCTCAACGTTCAGACTGTCGCCTCGGCGACCGAAGAACTGTCAGCATCCATACTGGAAATATCCAAACAGGTTACAGGAGCATCACAAATAGCAAACCAGGCGCGCAGCAACGCCGAAAGCACAAGCGGCGAAGTTGAAAGCCTCTCTGGGGCCGCCCAAAAAATCGGCGATGTGATTGGCCTCATTCAGGCAATTGCCGAACAGACAAACCTGTTGGCGCTGAACGCGACCATCGAAGCCGCTCGCGCGGGTGACGCGGGCAAGGGTTTTGCGGTCGTCGCGGCGGAAGTGAAGGAACTGGCGACGCAAACGTCAAAAGCCACCGAGGAAATCAGTCTTCAGGTCGCTGAAATACAGGGCGCAACCACAAATGCCGTCGACTCCATCGGTACGATTGCGGAGGTCGTCCGCCAGCTTGACGAAATGACCGCATCGATCGCTGCTGCCGTCGAACAGCAAGGGGCGGCCACCGGCGAAATATCCGCGAGTGTGCAGACCGTCGCGGATGGTGCCTCAATTCTTGCAGGAAACATTTCCGGCGTTCAGCAGGCGATCGATTCGGCGGATGCAACAAGCACGACCTTCCTCTCCGCTGCAACGGAGATGGAACAGAGCGTCGAGACGATTTCGTCGGAGATCAGCGGGTTTTTCGACAAGGTCAGGCAGATAGGTTGACGGTAGGCTCGGACGGCTGGCTGCGTGAGTCTTTGAAGCTCTGCTCCCACGGAAATTCACGCAGCACCGGCTCCCGGACCCTGATAGCGGAACACACGCTCCATTGTGGCTCCCTGAAATGATCTGCGTCTTGCCGCGCATCGGTCAGGGTCGATTGAGAAGGCAAGCTCACGCTTGAGCCCCCCAAAAGATCCGGAGTCGGCATCGACGCGCCGATACCCGCAACGGGCATTGTTCACGCAGCCTTCTATCTGACATTCGATGCGTAATCGGAGGTAAACTGGAAGCGGTCAAGTCCTCAGCGAAGGCCGACATTAGCATTCGAGATCAGACCGAGTTCGTAGGCGATCGCAATCATCTGGGTCTTGTTCTGGGCATGCAGTTTGCGATTGAGCGATGCAATGTATCCGGCGACGGTCGATTCCGCGACGCCGAGTATCGTGGCGCATTCCGAAGAGGTCTTGCCGCGGGCCGACCATACCAGGCATTCGATCTCCCTTGTGCTGAGGACAAGCCGTTCGCCAAGATCGCCCATAAGTGCATAAAGACGTGAGAAAATGTGCTGGCTGATCAGATGTAAAGTTGCCATTTCGGCAGGCGACGGCAGCGGCCGATTGCCGGCAAAACCGATGGCACCCCGGCGACCGGTTTTGTCATGGCATCCGAAATAGATGCCCCGTGTCATTCCGTGCTCCAGGAACAGGTTGATCGCCTTGTCTCGCTCATGTGCCGGCCTGTCGATTCCATGCGCTTCGAGGTCATACTCGACAGGAACGTCCGTATTTCGCAACGCGGCGATAATCGGACTGTTTTCCAACAGTTTCAGCCTGTCATAGGCGGTCAGCAAGGCACCGCTCCAGTTGGATGCCACAATGCTGGGCCGAATGTTCTCGTCCGTTACCTGGGGCAGAAACAGAACGACATAACTTGCGAACTTGAGATCCTGAGCAATGCGGCGCAGCTTCGCATACAGCTCAGAAGGATTTTTGACTGCGTTGACGGAGCTGTAAAGCTCGGAAAAGTAGCCCGCATTATCTACAGTTGCATCCGTCACGACAGCTTTCCGGACTGTATTTTTTATCGTCATTTAACTCAATTCCGCCAGCAAACGGGCAAGACTGGCGCGCCTACCCCTTGATGCCGAGTAGCAAGACAAATCTTAGTGTTTTGTTCCAACGTAGTACCGGCCATGGACACTGCAGGGAACGCCGCACCACACACAACTGACAATTGCATGACTTGTTCCGTCGTGTAAAACAAATTGCCCCACAATCAACACGTGGTTGGCCGCACCGGCCACCGTTAGCGAACGCACTTGCATCTCTTCGCGGAACGCAGGAGCACTTGAGCCGTGATGGACAGCACGTCGCCAGGGCGACACCGGCCTCCGCCCCTGCTCAATACCTGGAACGTTATGCGCGAGTGGCAGTGTCGCATTCCGCAGTGTGAAGAACAGTAAGAGAACATTTACCCTTGCAGAACACAATAGGAACAGGTACTGTGTTCTTGATTTGTACCAGCCCCCTATTCGTGGTCAGGGAGAGCCAAAGATGCTCACGCGCAAGCAGTATGAACTGCTCATGTTCATTCACGAACGTCTCAAGGAAACCGGCGTTCCGCCTTCATTTGACGAGATGAAGGATGCACTGGACCTGCGATCCAAATCGGGTATTCATCGCCTGATCACCGCACTTGAGGAACGTGGCTTCATCCGGAGGCTGCCGAATCGGGCTCGTGCAATGGAAGTGGTCCGCCTCCCCGACTCGATCGCGCCGGGCCTGGGAACGCCACGGCCACGCGGCAGCTTCTCGCCTGAGGTCATTGAAGGCTCGCTGGGCAAACAGGAACCGGAGCGCACTGTCCCGGTACAGTCCGACACAGGAACGGAAATTCCCGTCATGGGACGCATTGCGGCAGGTGTCCCCATCGAGGCGATCCAGACGCACAGTCATTCAATCAGCGTTCCGCAAGAGCTTCTGGGAAAAGGCGAGCACTATGCGCTTGAAGTGCGTGGCGACTCGATGATCGAAGCCGGGATCTTGGATGGTGACACGGTCCTCATCCGCAGAACCGAGAGTGCGGACAGCGGCGACATTGTTGTCGCGCTGGTTGACGAAGAAGAAGCTACCTTGAAGCGTTTGCGCAAGAAAGGCGCTTCGATTGCGCTCGAGGCTGCAAACCCGGCCTACGAAACCCGGATCTTCGGTCCAGGCAGGGTGCGCGTTCAAGGACGTCTCGTCGCGCTTTTCAGGCAATATTGAACGGGCAGCAAGCCCTCTCCCCGCCTGTGCCGGTTTCATGAAGCGACACATTGAGGGAACGATGCCGAGATCGCTTACCTCAGCGAAGCCCGCGTAACGGTTCCCTGCCGATGCCAGGGACGGGGAACCTTTTCGATCGCAAATTCGATTCTGGTGATGCCGGTCAGCCCACTCCCCCCGTTGTAGTCTCCTGCAGCGCTTCCTTCGGGTGAAAAGGGAGTGCTTTCCCGGGGCATTACCGAGAGCCAGAGAGATATAGCGCCTCTGTTCTGGCGAAGACGCGTGTCGAATACGAGAGGGGCCGAACATCGACTGGATACGATCAAATCGCTCACGATTAGGTCAGCGTAGCGACAGTCCTGATCCAGCGCTTCCTGTGTCTTTGTCAATGCGATCCTCAGCGGCCTGACCGGTTCCCCGGCATCCCGAAAAGCCTGCATGCGCGCGTATGCTTCCGCAACGCAGCCAAGCTTGTCACACTCAAATTGAGGCGATTTGATCTTGTGCGACTTGATCCTGGACCGAGAAACACCCTCTGCCTGATACCAGGACTCGGTCTGAAAGGTTTCCTGTCGACCGGACCACTTGAGATTTCCACTCTGGTCCCTGACTGCGATGCGATGACCGGATGCCGCGATTTGTACGTCCGGCGGAGATGAGACCTGAACAAGACCCATCCCAAGTGCGAACGGCAACACTGCCATGATGCGGGCCTTGCCCCTGAACAAAAGGAAAGCAAAGAGGGATGTCACGAATGCGAGCATCTCGATCGCCGTGATCCGGGCGATCACGCCGCCACCTCCGTCCAGTTCTGCGACAAAGGTTGCGATCTGCAGAAGAAGGCGCAGCCCGAATGCCATGACAGAAAGCGGGAGCGCCGCCAGGCCGAAAGGCATCAGAACAAACGCGAGAACGCCCATCGGCATGACCAGGAGCGAGAAAACCGGCATTCCGAGCATGTTGCCGACAACACCAAGAGGCGCGACACGGCCGAAATGGTGTGCCGCGATGATCCCCGTCGCCGTGCCGGCCACAAGAGCGGTGACCAGCAGCCCCAGAAGCCATTTGCCGGCTGCTCTGGCGAGACGGGCTTTCCAGTCGCTCTGAAATGACCCGGGCGCAACACCTTGTCCGGAACGGTCGCGCCAGGCTTCATAAACCGCGACCAGACAAATGACCGCCGCAAACGACATCTGAAAACCGGGATGAAACAGGCGTTCCGGTGCCGTAGCCAGAAGCAGGAGCGCCGCAAGCGCAACACTGCGGACCGTCAGTCCCCTGCGACCAACCAGGATGCCCAGAAAGACAAGCGCGATCATGAGGAAAGATCTTTGCGTTGCGATCGCTCCACCCGAGACAAGCAGATAGAATATGGCGGCAAACAGCGCTGAGGCTGCGGCAAACTTGTGAATCGGCTGGCGAAGGCTGAGAGGCGAAAAGAGTGACAGAAGGAACAGGACCGCAGCGTAGGCACCCCCGGCGAAAAGCGCCATGTGGAGACCCGAAATCGCGAGGATGTGTGCCAGTCCGGCCGCACGCAGATCCTCTTGATCACGTTCGGAAATCGCACCGCGGTCACCGACGAGAAGTGCGACCGCAAGAGCGGCTTCCGGAGCGTTCCCGAGATCGGTCCTGATGCGTGCTGCCAGACTGTCTCTGAGAGATTGCACCAGAGCTGCCATACGCAACGCAAAAGCGGCTTCATCCTCCTTGACGACGAGAGGCTCACCAAAGCTGAAACCCGTCGCACCTATTTGGGAGAAATAGGCATGGAAAGAAAAATCGTATCCGCCGGGCGTGACGGGACCGGCGGGTGGAAAAAGACGCCCGCGCACCTGCACCTTGTTGCCAATTGCAGCAGACGCTTCGCGCGGTACCCGGATCCGGATCCGTGCGGGAAAATCGACATCGTTCACCGAGAGGTCGTTGACCGTTTCCACGCCGACAACCAGCCGGACACCGTTCGGCCGCACGAGACGTTCAAGCACACGTCCGCTGAGATCCACCGTCATTTCATGTGCCAGACGCGGCGTCTCGACATAGGCCGAGCGGATCGCGGACAACGTTCCCCCCGCCCAGAAGGCCAGCGCCAACAGGACAAATGGTGTCAGGCCCCTTCTGCGGTGCTCCAGAAAGGCAAATCCCGACAGAGCCAACAGGATAACCGAGAGAAGCTGCCAAGAAGGTTCTGACGGCAACAGCACATAGACCACGATCCCGGCGGCGAAAGAAAAACTCATCCACAGCAGCGCCCGGTTTTCCCAGGCGCTGTCTGGTGCCAAACTGTCGCTGCTTTTTCCAGCAAACGAAAAGAACGTGTGAACGGAGCGCCTGGAAGTGCCCGGGTTGCGGGCTTTGCGCCCAGGTTTTACGACAGGATCAAAGGAACTTGGCGCGTTTTTCAACACGTTTTCGGGTATTTTGACGTTGCTTTCCCCGTCATTGCCCGGCATGGACAAACCATTGGCGCCGAACAGGCGGAAGAAACAGCTCGAGCACTGTTTTGCCCCGTTTTCCTGTGCTAAGACCGCGCCACATTGAAGGCGCACCCCGCGCTGCTCATCTGATAGAGACTTTCAAAAAAAGCACCATGGCACAAGAGATCGTTACGCGCTTCGCGCCTTCCCCTACCGGCTACCTCCACATTGGCGGTGCTCGCACGGCCCTGTTCAACTGGCTTTTCGCCAAACACAACAATGGAAAGATGCTGCTGCGGATCGAGGATACGGACAGGGCGCGATCAACCGAGGAGGCTGTCGACGCCCTGATAGATGGTCTCACGTGGCTCGGGCTGGATTGGGAGGGCGATCCGATCTCGCAGTTCTCGCGCGTCGATCGGCACAAGGAAGCGGTTGCGCAGATGCTTGAAAGCGGCAACGCCTACAAGTGTTACAGCACACCTGAAGAAATCGAGGCCATGCGCGAAAAGGCCCGTGCAGAAGGCCGTCCTCCAAGATATGACGGCACCTGGAGAGACCGGGATCCCTCCGAAGCACCCGAGGGAATTGATCCTGTCGTTCGGCTTCGGGCACCGAGCGAAGGTGAAACGGTCATCGACGATCAGGTACAGGGGCGGGTTGTGATCCCGAACAAGGATCTCGACGATCTCATCCTGCTGCGCTCCGACGGGACCCCGACCTACATGCTCGCAGTCGTGGTCGACGATCACGACATGGGTGTCACACACATCATACGCGGCGTTGATCACCTGACCAACGCGGCCCGGCAGACGCTTATCTTCAAGGCACTGGGCTGGGACACGCCGGAAATGGCGCACATTCCGCTCATTCATGGTCCCGATGGCGCAAAACTGTCGAAGCGGCACGGCGCAACGGGCGCCGAAGCCTATCGCGCCCTTGGCTACCTGCCCCAGGCCATGCGGAACTACCTCGCGCGGCTCGGATGGAGCCATGGCGATGAGGAAATCATGGCGCTTGACGACATGATCAAGTGGTTCGGACTTGACGCGGTTGGACAGTCCGCCGCCCGCTTCGATTTCAAGAAGCTGGAAAACTTGAACGGCCACTATATGCGCTCGACCGACGACGCCGAGCTTCTCGGTCATTGGAAGACATATCTGAACCACGTTGACGAAGGCAGCGCTGTCCTTGCCTGGCTTTCGACAGGTGACAACGAAAAAACCGCGCTTGCCGCGTTGCCCGGCTTGAAGGAACGGGCCAAGACACTTGTAGAACTGACGGAAAGCGCATCTTATCTCTGGCGTCAGAGACCGCTGGACCTGGATGAAAAAGCGTTGAAGATTCTCAATGACGACGCAAAGTCGATCCTTCGCGAGCTGCATTCCGTTCTTGAACCGGTATCGTCCTGGACGGCGGATGCCCTCGAAACTGCGGTTAAGTCCTTTGCCGAACAAAAGGATCTGAAGCTTGGAAAGGTCGCACAGCCCATTCGCGCCGCCCTGACTGGGCGCGGCACGTCACCGGGCATCTACGACGTTCTGGTGGCTCTGGGCAGAGCGGAATCGCTTGCGCGGATCAACGACCAAGCGAACTGATCTCTTTGCCGGCACCTGTGCACCCTGGCAATCCGCAGAAGGTGCGTTCACGCGCGGTCGAGTTGATCCGCGCAGTGGCGGGCCGCCGCTCGGGCGTCTTTGACCAAAGCGTTATACCGGGCTGCTTGCGGCACTGCGGTAAATGGGCTACGCAAGACGCGAAAATTTCTCAAGTGCCGTCCGGTGCGGGCTTTGCGTGATCGCGATCAAGCCTGTCCCGAACTGCACATCAGGATAACACGAAGGGGTTTCTGTATGGCCGAAAACAACGCCAAGCTAAACGTTGGTGGTGGCGACCACGACTTCAACGTTCTTGACGGATCCATCGGGCCGTCAGTGGTGAACATCTCGTCCTTGTACAAGGACACGGGCATGTTCACCTATGACCCCGGTTTCACGTCAACCGCCTCCTGCGAATCCAAGATCACTTACATTGACGGCGACGAAGGTACGCTTCTTTACCGCGGATACCCGATCGAGCAGCTTGCCGATCATGGCGATTTCCTGGAATCCTGCTATTTGCTGCTCTACGGTGAGTTGCCGACAAAGGTTCAAAAAGACGATTTCGTAAATCGTGTGACCTATCACACGATGATCCACGAACAGATGAACCGGTTCTTTTCCGGTTTCCGACGCGACGCCCACCCGATGGCCATCATGGTCGGAACGGTCGGTGCCCTGTCGGCCTTCTATCACGACTCAACGGACATCACCGATCCGCACCAGCGCATGGTCGCTTCGCTTCGCATGATCGCGAAGATGCCGACCATCGCCGCCATGGCTTACAAATATCACATCGGCCAGCCGTTCGTTTACCCGCGCAATGATCTTGGCTACGCGGCCAACTTCCTGCATATGTGCTTTGCAGTGCCGTGCGAGGAGTACAAGGTAAACCCTGTTCTCGCCCGCGCCATGGACCGCATCTTCATCCTTCATGCAGACCACGAGCAGAACGCGTCCACGTCGACCGTTCGCCTTGCCGGCTCCTCCGGTGCGAACCCGTTCGCCTGCATTGCGGCCGGCATTGCCTGCCTCTGGGGGCCCGCGCACGGCGGCGCCAACGAAGCAGCGCTGAACATGCTGTCCGAAATCGGATCGGTCGACAACATCCCCGAATATGTCGAGCGCGCGAAAGACAAGGACGACCCGTTCCGCCTCATGGGTTTCGGGCATCGCGTCTACAAGAACTACGATCCGCGTGCGCGCATCATGCAGAAGACCACGCACGAAGTGCTGGGCGAACTTGGCATCAAGGACGATCCGCTTCTCGACGTCGCGATCGAGCTCGAGAAAATTGCCCTGAACGACGAATATTTCATCGAGAAAAAGCTCTACCCGAACATCGACTTCTATTCGGGCATCACGCTTCGCGCCCTCGGCTTCCCGACAACAATGTTCACAGTGCTGTTTGCGCTGGCACGCACGGTCGGCTGGATCGCGCAGTGGAAGGAAATGGTCGAAGATCCGTCGCAGCGCATTGGCCGCCCGCGCCAGCTCTATACCGGAGCGACCAAGCGCGACTATACGCCAATCGACCAGCGCCGCTAAAGCCAGCGCCTGGGACCCAACGCAATACCCCCGGTTTTCCGGGGGTATTTTGATTCAGGTGGCAGCGACTTCGCAGGCCTGAGCATCCTCGCCTGGAACTTATTGATTTCAATAGCTCAGAAAAATCAGCCGGAGACCCGGAACATTCACTTTTTCATCGCCTCCAGAACGACATCAGCGGCCGCTTCACGCTGACTGTGCCCGTCCGGCAACCGCATCAGGTCGTCCAGGCGCGCCAGTTCCGCCAACTGGGCCTTGCGCTCCGGGCTGTCTTCCAGAAGCAGCCTCAGCTCATCTGCGAGCACCGCGGCCTGAACTTCCTCGTCGAGAAATTCCGGTATCGCCTTGTTTCCGAGAATGATGTTGGGCAGCACGAAAGAATCGAAATTTGCCAGTTTCAGGATGCGATTGAGTTCCTTGAGCCGCCGGAAAAACCAGTCCACACGGTAGGCGACCACCATCGGAACACCGGAAAGTGCAAGCTCAAGCGAAACGGTCCCGGAAGCGGCCAACGCTGCGTGGGCACGGCGAAAAGCGGCGTTCTTGGCCTCGAGGCCGGAAACGATGTCCGGTTTGTGTTTCCAGCTGGCAACACCTTCCCGGATCCTGTCTTCCAGATGCGCGACCGCCGGCAACAACACGTCAACATCCGGCATCTCGTCCTTGATCAAGGCGACCGTGTCTCCGAAATCGGACAGGAGCCGGTTGATCTCGCTGCCGCGGCTGCCCGGCAGTACAAGCAGAACCCGCTTGCCTGTATCGAGCGCGCTTCTTTCACCGGCTGAAGGACGCAATTGTGCAAGGTTTTCGCCCAAGGGGTGGCCGACATAATGGGTGCGCGGCCCGCCGAGCCGCTTGTGTACGTCCGGCTCGAAGGGCAGAAGCGCGAGCAGCTCATCCACATAAGCGCTCATTTTCCGGGCCCGCCCGGGCCGCCAGGCCCACACGGACGGCGACACGTAGCCGACGATCGGGATATGTGGTGCCCGTTTCCTGACCCTTTTGGCGACGCTGTGCGTGAAATCCGGGCTGTCGATAATGACCAGGACGGAAGGATCTTGCGCAACCACGGCGTCGACCGTCTGATAGACACGCCGCACAATCAGCGGCAGGCGTGCAAGAACGGCACTCAGGCCCATGACGGAAACATCCGTCATGTCGAAAAAACTGGTCAGACCGAGCGACGTCATCCGCTCGCCGCCGACGCCGCAGTACCGCACTTTGGAGTTCAGCCTGACATTGATCGCCTTCATCAGCTCCGAACCCAGCTGATCGCCCGACTCCTCACCTGCCACAAGGCAGATCATCGGCGCGGTCTCAGTCATCGACCGGCTCATCCGAGATCAGAGCCCGGTCAATCCCAACCACGAAAAGACCCGCCTCGTCAGCCTTTTTCAGCGTATCGTTCTTGTCGGCAATCAGGGCCCCTTGCGCTTCAACCGCGATCCCGGCAAGACCGGCGGAATGTGCAAGATCGATTGTCCTTGGTCCGACGGTCGGCAGATCGACACGCAGATCCTGGTTGGGCTTGGCCGTCTTGACGAGAACCCCTGCCCGCCCGCGCGCGCGCACACGGCCGCTGGACTTCAATTCGGCACAGCGCTGCAGCATGGCGTCGGTGCCCTCTGCCCCTTCAAGCGCAATTACGCGGTCACCGACAGCGACTGCCGCCTGACCGATATCAAGTTCCCCCAGGCGCCTTGTCGCCTCGAGCGCGAGCTGAAGATCGCGCCAGTCGGCCTTCGAAGGTTTGACCCGCCCGAGAACTCCACTGGATGCCAGGAGCTGCGGTGCTACATCCTTGATACCCACGACGAGAAACCCTTCCTCTTCAAAAAGACGAATGACCTTGGTCAGAAGACTGTCATCTCCACCTGCGAGTGCCCTTATGATGGCCGGCAGTCTTTTCAAGGTGCCGAAATCGGCCAAGAAGGACATGAAGTCGGGCCGTCTGGAAACCCCGCCGATAAGCAGAACTTCTTCGCAGCCGGTCTTGTTCAAGAAGGCATAGAGGCGGCCGATCTCTCCCCATCCGAGCTCCGTATTCGCCTTGCGTCTGGTTGCCTCGTCGGCCTCGCCCTTGATCGCAATCAGACGATAATCACGGCCGGCCGTTTCCAGCGCATCCGCGATCTGCCGCGGAATCACGCCGTTGCCCGCGATCAGGGCCAGGCGTGCAAACTGCGCATCAGCCCTTTCTGACATTGTGTCAGTCTTCATTGCGCGGCGTACAGAACCGCCGGTCTTCCTTCTCGAGGATGAAGTCGGTGACCGTTTTTACGAGCGGCTGGTCCTGCGTATCGGCTGCAAGAGCCTCGGCCCTGCTGCGCAACGTTCCTTCTTCGCTCTCGAACAGGGCACGATAGGCTGCCCTGAGCGCGTGGATCTGCTCACGCGGGAGGCCCTTGCGCTTCAAACCGATCAGGTTGAGACCAGCAAGGCGCGCCCTGTCGCCGATAACGGACCCATAGGGGATAACGTCAAACTCGACGCCGGTCATGCCGCCGACGATTGCCCCGGTCCCGATACGCGACCACTGCCGGATCGCACTGAGCCCGCCCAGTATAACGAAGTTCGCAAGTTCAACGTGGCCTGCCAGCGTCGCATTGTTTGCAAGGATGACATTGTTTCCGACAATACAGTCGTGCCCGACATGGGCGCCCATCATGAAAAGTCCGTTGTCGCCAACCTTTGTGACGCCGCCACCGCCTTCGGTGCCGGGGCTCATCGTGACATGTTCCCGAATCTGGTTGTTCGCACCGATCTCGAGACGTGTCACCTCACCGGAGAACTTCAGGTCCTGAGGCTTGTGACCAATACTGGCAAACGGGAAGATATGAGTTCCGGACCCGACGCTTGTGTGCCCGGCGACGACGGCATGCGCCTCGAGAACCACGCCATCAGCGAGTTCAACGTTCGGTCCGACAATCGAATAAGGACCGATACGGGTTCCCTCGCCGATCACGGCCCCGTCTTCAACGATGGCCGTAGGATGAATATCTGTCATTTTCCCTCACGCATCTATCAGCATCGCGCTGACTTCCGCTTCTGCTACTTTCTTTCCGTCCACCTGGGCGACGGCGTCGAACTTCCAGATATTGGCGCGCTGCTTGATCTTCTTGACGTGAAAATGAACCTGATCGCCAGGTTCAACCGGCTTGCGGAACTTCGCCTTGTCAATGGTCATGAAATAAACAAGTTGCGGCGGTGCGTCATCTCCACGCGCGTGAACGCAAAGTGCACCTGCCGTCTGCGCCATCGCCTCAATGAGCAGAACACCGGGGAAAACCGGCCGTTCGGGAAAGTGACCGGTAAAATGGGGTTCGTTGATCGTGACGTTCTTGATCCCGATACAGCTGTTATCGCCATCCATCTCGATGATCTTGTCGATAAGCAGGAAAGGATACCTGTGCGGCAGAAGCTTCATGATTTTCATGATGTCTGCGCTGGCAAGTGTCTTTTTTTCTTCGTCTTCCATGAGTGCCCCTCGGCGGATTAACTCCGAAACATTCAATACATCGCGGTTTACGGCTCGTTGCCGCGTTCTGCAAGCTTTCTGACGGCGGCGACTTCCCTGAACCACTGTTTCACTGGTTTTGCAGGCGTTCCGCCATAGCGCCCGCCCGGAGCCAGGTCTTCGCTGACCACGCTCACGGCTGCAATCTGGGCTCCCATTCCAATGGTCACGTGGCCGCGCACGCCCGTCTGGCCACCGATCGCCACGAAGTCTTCCAGCGTACAGCTGCCGGAAAGGCCGACCTGAGAAACCAGAACGCAGTGCCGCCCGACAACCACGTTGTGGCCAATCTGCACCTGGTTGTCGATCTTCGTGCCTTCCCCGATCACCGTGTCCCGGTTTGCCCCACGGTCGATCGTCGTATTGGCACCGATTTCAACATCGTCCTGCACAATGACCCGTCCCACCTGGGGTACCTTCAAATGCCCCTGCGGTCCCATTGCATACCCGAACCCGTCCTGGCCGCAGCAGACGCCAGGATGAAGCGTGACGCGGTTTCCAAGAACGGAATGCTGGACAGTGCAATTGGGTCCGACGACACAGTCGCGGCCGATTTTCACGCCGAAGCCGATAACCGCATTCGACCGAATAACCGATCCGGATCCAATATCGGCTCCAGCTCCCACGACGGCGCCCGCCTCGATTGTTACGTTGTCTTCAAGCGTTGCCGTCGGATCGACGACCGCCCTTTCGGAGACACCCGAACTTCCAGCTTCTGTTGGAGACATCGCATCGGGAAAAAGCTTTGCAAGAACCTTCGCCCAGGACCGATAAGCGTCCTCGCAGATCAGTACGGCAACATTTTCCGGCACCTTGTCCTTGTGCCGCTTACCGACAAGACAGGCCGCTGCACCCGTTGTCTCCAGTTGCTTCAGATACGCGGTGTTGTCAAAAAAGACCAGAGCACCGGGTCCCGCATCCTCCAGCGGCGCAACATCCGAGATCTCCAGACCGTCTTCGCCGCGATAGATTTCCGCATCCGCCCATTCGGCAACCGTCTTGAGCACAATGGACTGAGGAAATTCGAAGAACCTGGGCTCGGACATAGTTTGATCCTTGTTGCAAGCCAACAAAAAAGGCCGCCGTTTTGACCCGGCGGCCGTTTTCTAACGCAATTGACCGCGATTTAGAAGCGGGTCCCGCCGCTCAATCTGAACAGCTGTGTCTTATCCGAATCTTCCTTCACGAGCGGATACGCGAAGTCAGCGCGGATGGGACCGAACGGCGATCTCCAGCGAACGCCTGCGCCGACCGATGCACGGATCGCCAGATCGTTGGAATCGATCCTGCCACCGTTGTTCTCAACCAGATTGACAAGATCGCTGTCGGCATCCCAGAGCGAACCCGCATCGGCGAACACCGCGCCGCTCAGGCCGAGTTCCTTCGGGATGATCGGGAACGGGAACGTGCCTTCCGCTGTCGCGGCAAAGAAGAACCGGCCGCCAATGGCATCATCCGTCGTCGCATCACGAGGACCGATACCCTGGTTCTCAAAGCCACGGACCAGGTTGCCGCCAAGCATGAACTGCTCGGAGACGCGCAGACGCTCGTCGCCAAGCGCCATGATGTTTCCGCCGCGGATCTGCAGGCTGCCGACCAGACCGTAGTCGGCCAGGATTTCCTTGTAGGCGCGGGCCTGGGCTTCCGTCTTGATGTAGAAGCTGTCGCCGCCAAGACCGGCAAACTGCTGTCCGAAGGAGGCAAAGACACCGTCCGTCGGGTCAAGGTTCCGGTCAAGCGTATTATAGCGCAAATCGTAACCGACCAGCGATGTCAGGTAGGTTCCCAGCGAGTCACAGACCGCAAGCGACAGATTGTTGGTGTTACAATTGTTGATGTTTGTCGACTGGCTGTCGGGATCGGAGTTGTCTTCCTGGAAGATGTTGTAGAACAGACGAAGCGTAAGTTCCTCTTCGCGAAGCGGAAGCGTGAAACCGAAACCGCCGCCGGTTCTTTCCTGATCGAAGGAACGGTAATCGTTCGCGTCGTCCACACGGCGATAGACGTCGACGTCAAAGGCAACCCGGCGTCCCATGAAGAACGGTTCCACGAAGCGGAACTCATAGGACTGCGTATCGGTGCCGCCGCCGATGGAAAGTTTCACGAACTGGCCTCGGCCGAGGAAGTTCTTTTCGGTAAGCGACACATCGCCCACAATACCGTCAACGGTCGAGTATCCGACGCCGAATGAGATTTCTCCGGTCGGCTTTTCTTCCACGCGGACATTCACGACAACACGGTCGGGCGCGCTGCCCTGCTGCGTCGTGATCGACACATTCTCGAAGAATCCGAGATTGCGCAAACGTCTTTCCGCCTTGTCGACGAGCGCCCTGTTGAAAGCATCGCCTTCAACGATATCGAACTCGCGGCGGATCACATATTCACGTGTCCGGTCATTGCCGACGATGTTGATGCGTTCAATGTAGGCGCGCGGACCTTCCTCGATGTAGTAAATCAGGGAGATCGTGTTGTCGTCGTAGTTGCGCGACCCTCTCGGACGCACGCGCGCGAACGCGTATCCTTCTTCTGAAACACGCAGGGTGATTTCTTCGACGGACTGCTCGACCCGCAAGGAATTGAAGGTCTGGCCGCTGCGCGTCCTCACAAGCTTGCGCAGGTCCTCGGGATCGACCTCGGCAATGGTCGAAACCAACTCGACGTCGCCAATCTTGTAACGCTCGCCTTCATCAACCGTGAAGGTGACATAGAAAATGTTCTGTTCGCGGTCCAGGTCAGCGCTCACCGAAACGATCCGGAAGTCCGCATAACCCTTCTGATTGTAGTATCTGCGAAGCAATTCCTCGTCGGCCGCCAGGCGGTCGGGATCGTAGGTGTCCGTGCTGCGCAGGAAACTCAGCAGACCCGTTTCACGTGTCCGGATAACGTCACGCAGCCGGCCGTCGCTGAACGCCTTGTTGCCGATAAAGCTGATGCGCTCGACACCGGTCTTGGCACCCTCATTGATTTCAAAAACCAGATCGACACGATTCTGTCCGCGATCAATGATCTTCGGCTCTACGGAAGCGCCGAAGCGTCCGGACCGGCGGTAGGATTCCAGAATATTCTGAACGTCTGTCTGGACACGTGCTCGCGAAAGCGTTGTCCGGGGCTGAGAACGGACCGCGGTTTCAAGGGCATCATCCTTGATCTTGCGGTTCCCCTCGAACGACACTCTGTTGATGATCGGATTTTCCGAAACCGTGACGATGACCGTATTGCCGCGCGGGGTGATATCAACCGTGGCAAACAGACCTGTCGCATACAGGGCTTTCAGGGATTCATCCACATCGAAGGCGCTGTAGGAGCGGCCTGGAACGATCGTCATGTAGCTGATGACCGTTTCATCCTCGACGCGTGTGTTGCCCTGCACTTGAATGCTTCTGGCAACGGCCGCCTCGGCAACCGAAACGAAGGACATTGGCCCTGCCAGCTGCGGCACGACCGACCCTACCGAAAATACGGCTGCCGCCAAACACACGGCCCGTATAAGTCTCTGCAATCGCTGCATTATTGCGCTATGCCTTTTTTATAGTACCCCATCCAAGAAACTGCGCTCACCCCTGCGGATTCTTGGAACCGACGAACGTTGTATAGGTTTTTACCGATAACGCAACCGCACTTCGCGCCTGAAAGCGATTTAGTCTGAAGACGTTGCGCCAATGTCACGGCTGCTAGGAATCGTTTGATACGAGACGCAAAATATCCCTCCACGTTACGAAGACCATTAGCATTAATACCAAGCCCAATCCGATGCGGAAGCCGACATCCTGCACGCGTTCGCTCAAGGGCTTCCCGCGCAGGGCTTCCGCGGCGAAGAAAACAAGATGACCGCCGTCCAGGATCGGGACAGGAGCCAGATTGATCAGACCGATGCTGACAGACAGAACCGCAGCAAGCGAAATCAGCGGTATCAGGCCATGCTCGGCAACTTTGCCCGAAATCTCGGCAACACGGATCGGACCGCCAAGCTGATCCGCGGACTGACGCTGCGTGATCACACCCCAGATATAACTGACGGTGCCATCCATGATCCGGTAGGTTTCCTTTGCGCCCTCGACCACGGCTCCGACGGGACCGTACTGGATGCTTATGACATTCTCCGGATCGGCACTGCCCCGCAGGCCGATGTCTCCGGCCATCTGGCGCTCGCCAAGAAACACTTCCTTTTCCTTGGCATCAGGCGTAACCGTCAGAGATACAAGATCGTTTCCACGCTCAACCTCGAAAACGAGCGGATTGTTCGCATTCATCAGGACGATCTGGCGCATCTCTCCAAATGTGTGGATGTCCCTGCCGTCGATCTGCTTGACGACATCCCCGGCCACGATACCGCCTCGTTCCGCCGCGCCGCCCGGAAACACTTCCTCGACGACAGGAACAAGTCCCTGCTTGCCGGCAGACATGAACAAAGAAGCAAAAATGACGATCGCAAGGAGAAAGTTCGCAAGCGGGCCAGCAGCGACAATCGCCGCGCGTTGCCAGACAGGCTTTGCGATGAACGCGGTTTTGCGCTCCTCATCGCTCATGTTTGCAATCATTTCGCGGCTTGGAACACTGGCAGCGTTTTCATCACCGGCGAATTTGACGTAGCCGCCGAGCGGGATCATGCACAGTTTCCAGCGCGTTCCCTTCTTGTCGTACCAGCCGAAGATTTCGCGTCCGAACCCGACAGCGAACGCGTCCACCTTCACGTTGCACCAGCGCGCGACCGCGAAGTGCCCGAGTTCATGGAAAAACACCACGATCGTCAGGACAAACAGGAAGGGAATGATCGTTCCGACAACGAGGGAATAAGCAGATACTAAGAGATCCATTCAGGGGTCCGATCTAAACGCAACGAGGCACTTATTGCATCACATTATTAATAAGAGAATTACGGCGCGTTAATGGTAAGACACTTTTTTCCAGCAGCATCAATGCCATGACGTCCGGCTCTCGACCCATTCTAAGGTCTTTTGCCGCGCTTCGGAATCCAGTGCGAGGACGTCTTCAACACTTTTTGAAGGCTTTAGCGAATCCGAAGCGGATAAACGTTCCAAAACGGCATCGATCGCGGCCGGTATGTCCAGAAAGCCGATACGCCCGCCAAGAAATGCATCGACGGCGACCTCGTCCGCCGCATTGAGCGCCGCCGGAGCCGCCCCGCCCGTTTCCAGCGCATTGAGGGCAATTCCGAGACAGGGAAAGCGCTCCGTGTCGGGAGCTTCGAATGTCATGGTACCCAATTCCGCGAGGTTCAGGCGCTTGACCGGCACAGGCATGCGTCTTGGAAACGACAGGCAATGCGCGATCGGTGTACGCATGTCCGGGCTTCCGAGCTGAGCCAGAAGCGAACCATCCTTGTATTGCACAAGTCCGTGGATCGTGGACTGCGGATGGACCAGAACATCCAGCTGATCATTCGAAACAGGGAAAAGGTGTGATGCTTCAATGACCTCCAGGCCTTTGTTCATCATGGTTGCACTGTCGATCGTAATCCGGGCACCCATGTCCCAGTTGGGGTGCTTGAGGGCTTGCTTCGGCGTGACCGCTTTCATCTTTTCGATGGGCCAGGTCCTGAAGGGTCCACCTGAAGCGGTCAGGATGACCTTCTCGATCTGGTCCGCCTGGTCTTTCTCGAAAACCTGAAAGATCGCATTGTGTTCGCTGTCGACAGGCAGCAGCTCGGCCCCGGACGTCCTGATCCGGTCGACGAAAAGGTCGCCCGCGCATACAAGGCACTCCTTGTTGGCGAGTGCAATACGGCGTCCCGGTCTGATGGCTCTGAATGTGGGCAAAAGACCGGCGGCACCGACGATCGCACCGACAACAAGATCGGCCTCCATATCAACGGCTTCGTCAAGCGCGCCCGGTCCGCTTGCAGCGGTGATGCCTGTTCCCTTCAAGCGTTCTGCAAGCGCTTGGTGGTTCTTGTCTTCCGCCAAAACCGCTGTCGATGCGTTGAGTTTGATGGCCATGTCGGCCAGTGCGTCCGCGTTGCGGTTGGCGACAAGCGCAACGACATCAAAACGATCGGGATTTCTTTCAAGCAGATCGGCAAGGCTTTGACCGATGGACCCCGTCGCTCCGAGAACGGTTATTCTGGTCGGGCCATGCCCGACGTCTGTTTCGGCTTCGGCCGGCAACGAACTCTCCCCACGTTTAACCAAGTCCAAGGCCCGCAATCGGATCCGAAAGTGGCCCGCCGAGAACAACGCCGGCCAGCACGGCAAATATGGCCGCGGCAACAAGTCCGTCGATCCTGTCCATAATGCCGCCGTGGCCGGGTATCAATCGACTGGAGTCCTTCACGTTGAAGCGTCGCTTGATCGCTGACTCGAGCAAATCGCCCGCCTGGGACACCACGGAGAGCACCACTGCGATCACCGCC
Organism: Roseibium sp. MMSF_3412; assembly: GCF_030733265.1. GTDB lineage: Bacteria > Pseudomonadota > Alphaproteobacteria > Rhizobiales > Stappiaceae > Roseibium. The sequence goes on from NZ_JASHJI010000008.1 coordinate 29,797, forward strand.
CAGCCAAACAGCCCCTGCGCATTTGCAAGTGCAGCCACACCTGTTCCAAAAACGGTCGCAAAGATCAGTCCGCCGAGCGCGCCTGACCAGGTCTTCTTTGGAGACACGCGTTCCCAAAGTTTCGGTCCGCCGAGCGCCCTTCCGGTGAAATACGCAAAGATATCGGTCGCCCAGACGACGAACATCAGGAAAAAGGCAAATAGCAATCCATCGCTCCCCGCACGGATTGCAAGCAGCGAAAACAGCGACAGACCGCTAAACAGGACACCTTCCGCACCCCATCGGCCAGTCTGGCCGCCGCCGGCGCAGAGAAACACCGATGCCGCACCCGCAACCAGCACGAGAAGCGAGATCTCGGGCATTCCGATCACCTGCAACACGGTCATCGCGGGAAGTGTTGCAACACTCAAACCCGTCGGAAGGTGTGCCTCGCGCGTCCCGGTAATCGTCATCCACTCCCACAGGAACAGGATGGCGGCCACAAGCACCAGGAGCGCAAAGACAAGGCCGCCCCAGAAAGTGATCAGCAGCACCAGAGGCCCCAGGATGACGGCGGAAATGAGCCGCAGCCGCAAGTCGGACATTTTTCGCGGGTTTGGTCCGGTCTCTTCCATCACGGACGCCGCACATCAGAGCGCTTTGGCATCGACACCGCCATAGCGCCGCTCACGATTGCAAAAGCAGTCAAGGGCTTGGTCGAGCGCGGCCTCGTCAAAATCAGGCCAGTTGAGGTCGCAGAAATAAAACTCGGAATAGGCTGCTTGCCAGAGGAGAAAATTGGAAAGACGAATTTCACCGCTTGTGCGGATGATGAGATCCGGATCCGGCAAGCCGCCCGTGTCCAGATTTTGCGAGAGCGTGTCTTCTGAAATGTCCTCGACGCTCAATTCACCGTCTTTCACACGCTGTGCAATGTGTTGCGTGGCCCGGACAATTTCATCACGTGCGCCGTAATTGAACGCGACAACGAGATCCAGACCGGTGTTCTTGCGTGTTAGGTCCTCGGCCTCCTCCAGCAGGGCCAGTATTCCCGGTTCCAGATCGCTGCGTCCACCGATCACGCGAATTCGGACATTCGCCTCGTGCAGTTCACTGAGATCCCGTTGAACAAAACGTTTCAGCAATCCCATCAGGAATGAAACTTCTGTTGCCGGACGGTTCCAGTTTTCAGATGAGAAACTGTAGATGGTGACAACCCTGATGCCGACTTTGCCCGCATGCCGGATGGTCTTCCTGAGAGCTTCAAGGCCCTGACGATGTCCCTCGGTCCGCGGCAGGCCGCGCGACGTCGCCCAACGTCCGTTGCCGTCCATGATAAAGGCGACATGTTCGGGCATCGTTCTGATCGGGCAGCTTTCTGCCGGAGCTTGCGGGTTCGGGCTGACGCTCATGGGCTCCCCCTGCTCACAGGTCCAATCACCGCTCAGACCTGTGAAATTTCCTGTTCTTTTCTTTCCAGCATGCCGTCGACCTCACCGATCATCTGATCGGTCAGTTTCTGGACTTCGTCGGATGCGGCCCTGCTGTCATCCTGGGAGATTTCGCCGTCTTTTTCTGCCTTCTTGGCATCGTCCATGCCGTCCCGGCGAACATGTCTGATCGCGACTTTCGCCTGTTCGGCGTATTTGTGGGCGACCTTGATGAGCTCCTGGCGGCGCTCCTGATTGAGTTCGGGAATGGGAAGGCGGAGCAACTGACCGTCGACAACCGGGTTCAATCCAAGGTTCGATTCCCTGATTGCCTTTTCGACTGCGGCGACCATGCTCTTGTCCCACACCTGAACCGCAACCATGCGCGGCTCGGGAACGGACACTGTGGCCACCTGGTTGATCGGCATGGCCTGGCCATAGGCATCGACGGAAACTGGATCCAGCATGGACGCTGACGCACGGCCTGTGCGAAGGCCGGCAAAATCGGTTTTCAGCACCGAGAGAGCACCTTGCATCCGGCGCTTCAAATCGTCCAGATCGACACCTTCTACCGACATTTTGTCCTCACTGTTGTTTTATGCGTGGCTAAATGGAGTCTCAGCGCGCGCCAACATGGCACAAACGCGCTGAAACACAAGAGCATGAAGAAAAGATCAGGCTGAAAAGTGTCAGTCACCCACGACTGTGTAAGTGCCCGTTTCCTGAAGCACGCTTACAAGAGCGCCGGGTGTATGAATTGAAAAAACGATGACCGGGATAGAGTTGTCGCGCGCCAGAGCAATCGCCGTTGTGTCCATCACTTTCAGATTACGTGTGATGACCTCTTCATAGCCCAGTGTCACATACCGCTCGGCGTCCGGGTTCTCCTTGGGATCATCCGAGTAGACACCATCCACTTGTGTCCCTTTCAGAAAAGCGTCGCATTTCATCTCTGCCGCACGCAGCGCTGCCCCGCTATCGGTCGTGAAGAAAGGGTTGCCGGTCCCGCCGGCAAAAATGATCACGTCGCCGTCTTCCATGTAACGGTCGGCAACGCGTTGCGAGAACGTCTCGCAGATCGAGGGAACAGCGACGGCCGACAGGACGCGTGCATTGACCTTCAGGCGCCTCAGGGCGTCTGCAAGGGTCAGGCTGTTCATGATGGTGGCAAGCATGCCCATATGGTCGCCCGTGACCCGGTTGCCGCCTTTTGCCGCAACAGCAACACCGCGGAAGATGTTACCGCCGCCGACAACGACGCCGACCTGGGCGCCGAGAGCAACGGCATCGGCGATTTCCTTTGCGATTCTCTGTACAATGGCCGGGTCAATTCCGAAAGCCTGCGATCCCATCAGGGCCTCACCGGAAAGTTTCAGAAGGATCCGTTTCCAACGCAAAGAATTCGTCATGGTTACACCTGGGCTAGAATTGTCTTTCTAAAAAAAAAGCGCCGGTCTTGCCGGCGCTTTCGTGAGCTTATTGCCCGGTGGCTGCCGCCACCTCCGCGGCAAAGTCCTGCTCTTCCTTCTCGATCCCCTCACCTAGGGCAAGGCGGACGAAACCGGTAAGCTTGACTTCGGTCCCGAGTTCTTTCGCGAGCGCCTCAACAGCCTGCTCAACCGTCTGATCCGGATTGATGACAAAGGCCTGTTTGACGAGCGTAACTTCCTCGTAGAATTTGCGCAAACGTCCTTCCACCATCTTTTCGATGATGTTGTCAGGCTTTCCGGATTCGCGCGCCTGCTCTGAGAAAACAGCCTTCTCGCGTTCGACGACCGTCGGGTCCAGCTCTTCGGTGTTCAGAGCAAGAGGGCTTGTCGCTGCAACGTGCATCGCGATCTGACGGCCAAGGCCATCGAGTTTTGCCGTATCTGCAGACGATTCAAGCGCAACCAGCACGCCGATTTTGCCAAGTCCCTCGGCAACCTTGCCGTGGACATAGGTTGAAACGACACCTTCATTGACCGAAAGCAACGCGGAACGACGAAGGGTCATGTTCTCGCCGATGGTTGCAATCGCATCGGTGATCGCGTCGGCAACGGACTTGCCGTCGAGATTGGCAGCAGCCAGTGCTTCCACCGTTCCGTCGGTTGTGGTCGCAACTTTGGCAACCTTGGCAACCAGTTCCTGAAAGCCTTCGTTGCGCGCAACGAAATCGGTCTCGGAGTTCAGCTCGATAACGGCAGCCTTGGTGCCGTCGGTTGCAACACCAACAAGACCTTCAGCGGCAACGCGTCCGGCTTTCTTTGCAGCCTTGGCCAGGCCTTTGGTGCGCAGCCAGTCGACAGCCGCCTCCATGTCACCGCCAGATTCATTCAAAGCGGTCTTGCAGTCCATCATGCCAGCGCCGGATTTCTCACGGAGCTCTTTTACCATCGCAGCGGTAATGCTCATCGATTGCCTCGTGGATGGGGGTTTCAGATAAGACACGGTTTAGCTGATTGCTGCCCGCATCTTTATGACGGAACTGCACCAAAGTGCAGCCCGTCTTGCGAATTCAACATGTATTCCGCCGCGCTGATACGCGGCAGCACCGGATCAGGCTTGCGCCGCAGCCGGCTCACCTTCAGCCGGAGCTTCTTCCGCGGCCGGAGCTTCTTCTGCAGCGGGCGCTGCTTCTGCTGCCGGAGCTTCCTCGGCGGGTGCCGCTTCTTCCGCAGCTTCAACCAAAGCCTCTTCGACAGGCGCTTCTTCCGACGCGCCGAGATCCATGCCGGCAGCACCCTGCGCACGGGAAATCCCGTCGATCGCAGCACGCGCGATCAGATCGCAGTAGAGCGAAATGGCACGGCCTGCATCGTCGTTACCCGGCACCGGATAGGTGATGCCGTCCGGATTGGAGTTGGAATCGAGGATCGCAGCCACCGGAATACCAAGACGGCGTGCTTCCTGGATTGCGATTGCCTCGCGGTTGGTGTCGACCACGAAGATAAGATCCGGGATACCGCCCATGTCCTTGATACCGCCCAGGTTCCGCTCGAGCTTTTCACGCTCGCGGTCCATGAACAGGCGCTCTTTCTTCGTCAGGGCGTTGGCCGCATCCGAAGACAGCGTTTCTTCCAGCTTGCGAAGACGCTGGATGGACTGGGAAATGGTTTTCCAGTTGGTCAGCATGCCGCCGAGCCAGCGGGCGTTGACGAAATACTGCGCGGAGTTGCGCGCAGAAGACGCAACAGCTTCCTGGGCCTGACGCTTGGTTCCGACGATCAGAACGCGGCCACCGCCGGCAACCGTGTCGGAAACAGCCTTCAGTGCCTGGTGCAAAAGCGGCACCGTCTGCGACAGATCCATGATGTGAACATCGTTGCGTACACCAAAGATGTACTGACCCATGCGCGGGTTCCAACGGTGTTTCTGGTGACCAAAGTGAACGCCGGCTTCGAGCAGCTGACGCATGGTGAAATCGGGCAAAGCCATGGCCCTTAATCTCCTGAGTTTTCCGGTTTAACCTCCGCAAGAGGAGTTTGGGCCGGAGGAAGTCTCCTGTCGGCCACCGGATGGACCCCGATAAGCTCAGGTTCCGCCCCTTGCGTGTGGAATGCGCGCCTTATAGTTGGCAGCGAAATTTATTTCAAGACCAAAACAGGCATTTCTTTCCAACTTTCGGGCGATCTTGGCAGGTGTCTGGAGGCGGACGGGTTTTGGTCGGGCACAAGCCGGATTGCCGTTTGAACGGATGGCTTCCGCCACAGGGCTTCACAGCCCCGGGGCATCTTTGGAAAACCTGATGAAATCGCAGAATGAAATGGCGCTAGTCCAGGCTGCCGCCCTGCGCTGACCCGACGGACCAATGATCGGGATTCACGCGCACGAAAATCTGGGCCCTCTGGCGCTCAGTGACTTCGGCATTTTCAGCCGAATCCTCGACGCTGCGCAATGCAAGCGCGAGCGATCCCACCTGTTGTGCCTGGACCACCACTTCGGACTGGAACAGTGTCAGTTCGAGTGTCGCGGTCCTGTTGGGCGGCAGGTTTTTTTCGTCCTGTTCTCCGGCCGTGGTGCTGTCGATCGCAAGAACACGAATATTCTCCAGGATCGTCTCGCTTGTCACACCGACGCCTTCGAGTTCTCGCGTCAGAATCAGATCGACCTTGTCCCCCGGCAGAATGAAACCGCCCGCCGAGGTTTCCTGTCCGACAAGGACCGCGATGGCACGCTTTCCCTTTGGCAACATGGTGGCCATGTATCCCTTGTCGGTCTGGATCAGCCGCTCGCCGCGGATGGGTTCACCAGAAAAAATTGCGGTCCTGGCAATGCTGCCGATAACATCCTGGCTCGCCTCCGCACCCTTTACCTTTGTCATGACTCCCGCTGGAACAGCATTCTTCGGCCATTCAACCCAGGCGAAGTCCTGGTCCGAGATCTTGCCGCCCTGGGGAATATCCTTCGCGGCAACGAGCACCTTGGCGTGCTCGACCGGCGGGGGTGGCGGCGGCGCCGCCACAGCCACTTCGGTATCCTTGACGAAATGAAACGCCTGATAGCCTGCGCCAAGGGATACAAGTAGTACAAATATCCTAGCGAGTTTCGTCCACAATTTGCATAGTCCCGGCACAGTTCATGATTATTGGAACCAAGAATACATGGAAAAACCGCAGATCATAAGCAATTACGAAGGAAAAATCCCAGTACTATTAACAGTCTGCGAAGATATTTTGTCACGTTCAAAACATTAAGAAATCAAATCACAAATTTTCTTAAAGTTTTCTGCTTTTTGTTTCAAATTTGCTTAGTCGCCTTAAGAACCAGCGGCGTGGCTGTGCGCGCCTTGAAGCCGACGAATGCCGGCGCCAGGGCGCACAGTTCCGTCCGGCGCAAAACACACCCTCAGGATCGAAACGCGCTGGACGTCAGGCCATCTGCACGTCCGTCACGCCAGGCACTGCCTTGAGCGCGCCTGCGATTTCAGGCGACAGCCTGAACCGGCCCGGCAGCTTCACTTCAACCTCACGCGAGCCGTTTTCAAGAAGCACGATCACCGTCACGTCCCCCTCACCTCTGACGGTAAGCTGTCGTGCCAGGCTCTGTATCGGGCGTTCGTCGCGCACGAAGACGCGCATGCTTTTCTGCAGACGCGCAGCAACCTTGTCGATCGGATCAACCTGTTCGACCCGCAAAGACGGCTCCTCGTCCCTCATGTCGGCGCCGACGAGAACGACGACCGAGCGTCCAGGCTGCAACACGTCCCGGAACTGTTCGAGCTTTTCACGAAACAACAGGGCCTCGTACTGGCCGCTCGCATCGGAGAGACGCGCAATCCCCATTCTTGTCCCGGTGCGCGTCTTGCGCTCCTGAAGCGAAATCACCGTACCTGCGAGCCTTCCGTGAGACGCCCCCTGCTTGACTGCATCTGCAAACTGCGTCCAGGGCTGCGCCCGCATCTTGTCCAGCACCTTTGCATATTCGTCGATCGGGTGCGCTGACAGATAAAATCCGATCGCTGCATGTTCGCGCTGAAGCTTCTCGTCATTCGTCCAACTGAGCACCTCGTCGAGCTGCAACGGCTCTTCACTGTCGCTGCCGCCGAACAGTTCGTCCTGTCCGAGCGTCCGGTTCTCCTCGGTTCGTTGGGCCAGTCCCATGATACGGTCGATCCCCTCGAACACGCGTGCACGGTCCGGTTCGAGTTCGTCGAACGCGCCGGCGGCAACAAGGTTTTCCAGTGTCCGCTTGTTGAGGAATTTCGGCGAGATCCGGCGCGCGAAATCGCCAAGACTTTTGAACGGTGTATCTCCCCGCGCCTCGACGATATGTTCCACGGCCTGTTCACCGACGCCCTTGATCGCGCCCATCGCATACAGGATCTTTCCGTCCGAAACATCAAAAACCACACCGCTGCGGTTGATCGACGGCGGCACGATGTCAATCTTCATGCGCCGCGCTTCCTGACGGAAATCACCCAGCTTGTCGGTGTTGCCGAGATCAAGCGTCATCGAAGCAGCCATGAACTCGACCGGATGGTTCGCCTTGAGCCAAGCCGTGTGATAGGAAACCAGCGCGTAGGCAGCCGCGTGCGATTTGTTGAAGCCGTAATTCGCGAATTTGGCCACAAGATCGAAAATCGTCCCCGCCTGTGCCTTGTTGATGCCGCGCTCAACCGCACCATCCACGAAACGCGCCCGTTGCACTTCCATTTCAGCCGCGATTTTCTTGCCCATCGCGCGCCGCAGCAAATCGGCCTCGCCGAGCGAATACCCGGACAGGACCTGCGCGATCTGCATGACCTGTTCCTGGTAGACGATGATCCCGTTCGTCTCCATCAGGATCGGTTCGAGCAGCGGATGCAGGCAGTCCGGGTCCTGTTCGCCGTGTTTGACGGCGTTATAGACAGGGATGTTCTCCATCGGGCCGGGACGGTAGAGCGCAACAAGCGCAATGATGTCTTCGAAGCGGTCCGGCTTCATGCCCGCAATTGCCCGGCGCATGCCCTGGCTTTCCAGCTGGAACACACCGAATGTTTCACCACGTGCAAGCAACTCGTAGGTCCCGGTGTCGTCGATCGGGAGCCCGGCAACATCGACGGTCACACCGCGCCGTTCGATCAATGCAACGGCCGTATCGATCACCGTCAGTGTTTTCAGGCCCAGAAAGTCGAACTTCACCAGTCCGGCATCCTCGACCATCTTCATGTTGAACTGCGCGACCGGCATGTCGGAACGCGGATCGCGATAAAGCGGGACCAGTTGTTCGAGCGGCCGGTCGCCGATCACGACCCCGGCTGCGTGTGTCGATGCGTGCCTGTAAAGCCCCTCAAGCTTCTGGGCCATGGAGAGCAGTCTTTCGACGATCTCCTCTTCCCGTGCCGCCTCGCTCAACCGTGGTTCGTCGGCAATCGCCTGCGCAAGCGTCACGGGATTGGCCGGGTTCGCCGGGACCAGCTTGCAGAGCCGGTCAACCTGTCCGTAGGGCATCTGGAGAACACGGCCAACGTCTCTCAGGACGGCGCGCGCCTGCAGCGATCCGAAGGTGATGATCTGCGCAACCTGCTGACGCCCGTACTTTTCCTGAACATAGCGAATGACTTCTTCGCGCCTGCTCTGGCAGAAATCGATGTCAAAGTCAGGCATCGAGACGCGCTCGGGATTGAGAAAGCGCTCGAAAAGCAGCGAGAAACGCATCGGATCGAGGTCGGTAATGGTCAGCGACCATGCAACGAGCGAACCGGCACCGGAGCCACGGCCCGGCCCCACCGGAATGTCCTTCGCCTTCGCCCATTTGATGAAATCGGCAACAATCAGGAAGTATCCCGGAAACTTCATGCGTTCGATAATGCCGGTTTCGTAATCGAGACGCTCCCAGTAGTCCTTCTCTTCCAGCCCCGGAGCCAGGCCATGCTCGTCGAGGCGCGCGCGCAGCCCTTCCCGGGCCTGGCGTTTGAGCTCGTCCGCCTCGGCCTGTTCGGCACTTTCCGGATCCGCATCCGCACCGGCGAAACGCGGCAGGATCGGCGCGCGGCGCTCCGGCCTGAAACTGCACCGCTGTGCGATTTCAATGGTTGCGGAGAGCGCCTCGGGCAAATCGGAAAAAAGGGCGCACATCTCCGCGCGGCTCTTGAAATAATGTTCCGGTGTCAGGCGTCTGCGGTCTTCTTCGATGAGAACGCGGCCCTCTGATATACAGATCAGCGCATCATGCGCCTCATAGTCTTCGCGTTTCGCAAAGAAAGCCTCGTTCGTCGCGACCACCGGCAGGCCGTATTCATAGGCAAGATCCAGGAACGCGTCTTCCGTTTTGCGCTGTTCTTCCAGCCCATGCCGTTGCAATTCAACATAGCAGCGGGCCGGAAACGCATTTGCAAGCATCTCAAGCCGGGTTCGTGCGATCTGTTTCTGTCCGTGCAAAAGTGCCGCGCCGACCGGGCCGAGGTGCCCGCCAGTGAGAACAATCAGGTCCTGCGATTTTGAAAAAAGATACTCGGCAGTAACGTGTGGCTTCAGTCCGGTCTCGGTATCGAGGAACGCCCGCGAGGTCAGTTCCATCAGATTTCCGTAACCCGCTTCCGTCATCGCAATCAGAACGACGTCGGCAAGGGGCAACTCCCCCCGGCGCGCGCCTTCAAGCCCGTCGTCGAAGAAGATGGAAAGCTGACAAGCCGTGATTGGCTGAATGCCTGTGCCCCACGCTTTCGCGGAAAACTCCTGGGCACCGAAAAGGTTGTTTGTGTCCGCAATGGCGAGAGCTGGCTGGTTATCGTCCTTCGCCAGTTCAAGAAGTTTCTTGATCGGCAGGGCACCCTCGAGAAGTGACAGCGCGGAGTGTACCCTCAGATGTACGTAACCGGGGCCGTCCGAGCCGGAACCGTGCGCCCCTGACGCGTTTTCAGACTGTTGGTTTCGACCTTCTGTCGCGGACATGCCGAGGCTCTTTTCTGCTGCTGGAATCAGAGCCTAGTCAATCGTGTCTTTCTGCTGCTGTCGAGACGCTGTCCGAGTTGTGCCCGTTCTTCTTCGCCGGCACATCGCTCATACCTGGAACCCGAGGCAGACCCCTTTTGTGCAGCGCCTGAAACAGGGTCGGTCAGAGTGTCATCTGAGAGGATCAGGCAGCGGTGAAAAGGACATCGCCCCAGACGGCGAGCGTTGTGCAGAAGCAGACCAGGGAAGCAAAAGCTGCAAAATCACGAGCGATATGGATCATAACGTCCTCCAATGCCTTACTCTTGAATGAAGGGACTATGTTCCATTTTTGTTCCCATTGCAAGCTCTTTTTGTTCACGCCCTTCGCCATCGGTGTGCCACATTTTTAAACAGCATGTATTTGATTTGTTCTAAGGGCTGCAAACACGGCAGAACAGCGCACCCGAGACTGTCAGCTAATCGCCTTGAGCTCTTTCACCAGCCCGTCTTCGAGCGTGATCGCCCGGTCCATGCGCCCTGCAAGTTCAAGGTTGTGCGTCGCGAACAGCGTCGCCACCCCCGAGGCACGAACCAGTGCCGAAAGCGCCTCGAACACGTAATTCGCCGTGTTGGGATCAAGGTTGCCCGTCGGTTCGTCGAGCAACAGGATCCGCGGGGCATTCGCAACCGCCCTTGCCACCGCGACACGCTGCTGCTCTCCACCGGAAAGTTCCGACGGTCTGTGACTCCCCCGGTCACCGAGCCGCAGATAGGCCAGCAGTTCATCGGCCCGTTCAGCTGCAACGCTTTTTGCAAGTCCGCGGATCATTTGCGGCATCATGACATTCTCCTGCGCGGTGAATTCCGGCAGGAGATGATGAAACTGGTAGACAAAACCTATGTCGTTTCGCCTGATCGCAGTTCGCTCGTCGTCGGACAGGTCCGAGCAGTTGACCGGTCCGAGAAACACATCGCCCTCATCGGGACGCTCCAGCAGGCCTGCAAGATGAAGCAGCGTCGACTTTCCCGTACCGGAGGGCGCTACAAGGGCGACCATTTCGCCCGCTTCAATCCTGAGGTTGGCCCCTTTGAGGATATGCAGCTTTTTCTCGCCTTCGTCAAAGCTTCTGACGATGCCTGAGAGTTCCAGAGCCGCAGGCGCGTCATTGGAACCCGGTTCCCTGTTCACGGCCATGTCCATGTCGCTGTCCTCACTCATATCTGAGCGCTTCAACAGGATCGAGACGGGCCGCGCGCCACGCCGGATAAAGCGTCGCAAGCAGCGACAGGGCAAGCGCCATCAGCAGCACGGTGATCGTTTCACCGCTGTCTATCTCCGCCGGAAGCTTTGACAGGAAATAGAGGGTCGGGTCGAAGAGCTGTGTCGACGTGAGCCATGAAACGAACTGCCGGATGCTTTCGATGTTGAGGCAGACGATCAGCCCCAGGAAAAAACCGGCAATCGTGCCGACACAACCGATACTCGCGCCCGTGATCAGGAAAATCCTCATGATGGCGCCTCTGGTTGCACCCATGGTGCGCAGGATGGCGATATCCCTGCCCTTGTCTTTCACCAGCATGATCAGGCCGGAGATGATATTCAGCGCGGCAACGAGAACGATCAGCGTCAGAATGATGAACATCACGTTGCGTTCCACCTCAAGCGCAGAGAAAAATGTCGCGTTTCGCTGTGTCCAGTCCGTAACCAATGTGGGCCGCGCCGCGCCCTCCTCAAGGGCGTTGCGCATCACGCCGACATTGTCCGGATCAACAACATAGATCTCGATCCCGGTCGCGCGGTCCCCCATGTTGAAATAGGCCTGCGCCTCTTCGAGCGGCATGAACAGGAAGGTCGCATCGTATTCGCTCATGCCGATCTCGAAAATGGCCGAGACCGGATACGCCTTGACGCGCGGCGTGACCCCCATAGGCGTAACGCTGCCCCTGGGCGAAATGATCGTGATGTTGTCCCCGACGGTGAGACCGAGCTGTTGCGCCATCCGGGTGCCGATGACGACCCCCTCACCGGCATCGAATCCGTCGATTGTCCCGGGGCTGATATTGTCCGCAACAAGCGGCATCCGGCGCAGATCGCTTTCGTAAACACCACGAACCAGAGCACCAAGATTGCCGGCAGGGCCGGACACCAGGGCCTGTCCTTCGATGAACGGAAACGCGGCAACGACGTCGGGAACGCCCTCCAACCGCTCCGAAACCGCATCGTAATCGTTCAGAGGCATGTCGATCGGCTGCACAAGCATGTGGCCGTTGATGCCGAGGATCTTGTCAAGAAGTTCAGACCGGAACCCGTTCATCACGGCCATGACGATAATCAGCGTGGCAACGCCGAGCATGATCCCCGCGAACGAAAAGCCGGCGATCACGGAAATGAATGTCTCGCGACGTCTTGACCGCAAGTAACGGCCCGCGATCATCCATTCGAAGGTGGAAAAAGGCCGGGTCGGAGTTGCAGCCGTCTGGCTTTCGCCAACATCCGCCATGTCTGCTGTCGTCATGTTTCATCCACTTCAGCAATGCCCAACCGGCCGCGAAAGCCGCAGCCGAATCCCCATTCAAAGGATCACCGCACCGGCTCAGTCCGTCAATGCCGACGTCAGCTTGTTGAGAGCGGCTTCCGGGGTCATCATTTCCTTTTCCCCAGTTGAGCGTTCCTTGACTTCCAGAAGCCCGTCCTTGAGCCCCCTCGGCCCCGCAACCACGTGGTAGGGCAGACCGATCAGATCCATCGTTGCGAATTTTGCACCCGCACGCGTATCGGTGTCGTCGTAAAGAACTTCCAGGCCGGCAGCCTCGAGTTTGGCATAAAGGTCTTCAGACACGGTATCCGTCAGATCGTCACCCGGCTTCAGATTGACCAGTCCGACATGGAACGGTGCAACGGACTTCGGCCAGATGATTCCGTTGTCGTCATGATTCGCTTCAATCAGAGCGCCAAGAAGGCGGGACACCCCAACTCCGTAGGATCCCATGTGAACAGGCACCTCGGTGCCTTCGGACGTCGCCACCTTCGCGCCCATCGCATCGGAATACTTGGTGCCGAAGTAAAAGATGTGCCCGACTTCAATGCCGCGCGCCGAAACGCGATCAGCTTCGTCGAGCGCCTCAAACGCAACCGCGTCATGCATCTCGTCGGTCGCCGCATAAGGTGTCGTCCACTGCGTCACGATGGGCGTGAGATCGGAAAGGAAATCGGTGCCCTCTTCCGGTATCGCCATCTCGAGCAACGACTTGTCACAATAGACTTCGCTCTCGCCCGTGTCGGCGAGGATGATGAACTCGTGGCTCATGTCGCCGCCGATCGGGCCGGTATCGGCCTTCATGGGGATCGCCTTCAATCCCATGCGATCGAAGGTCCGCAGGTAGGCCACGAACATGCGATTATAGGCATGCCGCGCCGATTCCTTGTCGAGATCGAAGGAATAGGCGTCTTTCATCAGAAACTCACGTCCCCGCATGACCCCGAATCGCGGCCGCACCTCGTCCCGGAACTTCCACTGAATATGGTAGAGATTCAAAGGCAGATCCTTGTAGGAGCGCACATAGCCGCGGAAGATGTCTGTAATCATCTCCTCGTTGGTCGGCCCGAAAAGCATGTCGCGCTCGTGCCGGTCCGTGATGCGCAGCATCTCCTTGCCATACGCGTCATAGCGGCCACTCTCCCGCCACAGATCGGCAGACTGTATCGTCGGCATCAGCAGCTGTATGGCACCCGCGCGCGCCTGCTCTTCCTCGACGATACGCTCGATCTTGCGGAGCACCTTCAAGCCAAGCGGCAGCCAGGAATAGATGCCGGCGGATTGCTGGCGGATCATGCCTGCACGCAGCATCAGGCGGTGCGAGACAATCTCGGCCTCTTTGGGTGTCTCTTTCAGGATCGGCAGAAAGTATCTGGACAGACGCATCAGGTTCTCTCGAATTGGCGGATAGCTCGAATTATGCGCAGTCAAACCGCATGCCGCGCCTAAAAACAAGTCCCTTGGCAGAAGCGCACCCGCTTTTGCAATCTTTGCTTTATCGAATGGACAAATCCGTGGCGGATCCGTCGGTTTGCCACCTTAATTGACCGGCCTATTCAGGCAACTGGTGAACCAATTCCCATGTAGATGAATTAGGCAAGCAAAAAAAATAGGCTCTTTACGACAAACAGGTGACAAGCGTGAATTGTTCCGGTAGGTTCCATTTCAATAACAACAAGATGCTTCAGCAGAAATGCTAGGATGCTCAAGGACATCGCGGTCTGAGTCTTGGGAGGAAGGACCTTCTGGCGCATCGCAAGATCCGCAGCCGCCCAGCCAGGTTATAAAACAACCGGCCAGGGAACGGGGGTCAGTTTAGACGCGGAACTCATCAAAGGCAGAGCTCGCTCTGCCTTTTTCTTTTGTGGTCAGATCGGTTTGGATGCGCCCGCTGCAAATGCCGGCGTTCGCCCATGTGCATCCACAACCTCCTCGATCAAAAATACGTTTGCGCTTTATTCGTGCATGGGCGCCAACATGTTTAACCAAAGGTTGACGTGTGGCGGAACTTATCTATAAATCTTACGTAAATTGAATTGATAATTATAACAATGTGGGAGGAATTGATGATACGCGATCTTATTAAACCGGTTGTGTTGCTGACAGCGGGCATGCTCTTGAGCGCACCTGCTCTCGCAGCACCGGTCAATGGGACAGGCCTGGTAACACCTGACGTTATTTTTGGCAGCGGCAACGCAAATGGGTCCTTCACAGGCGTGAATACCAACAACGTCGAACTGGGGCTTCGCGGCAAGGTGCGCTATAACAGTGCGGGCCTGCCTGAAAACACGTTCAATTACGATGGCGACCGCACGTATACGTTCTCGCCTGCCGACAGCAACGCGCCTGCAAATCGCTCTGCGTTCAATTTCGAATGGTCGATCAACTCGGATGTTTCGGGCACCGGTTCCCGCAACTTGACTGATCTGACATACCTCTTGCAGGTTGACACGGATCCGGGCGCGGGAACGAATTTCGAGTCTTTCGACCCCATCAATCAGCTCTTTGCGGACCACGCGCTTGGAAACAACTCGACGGCAAACGGTGCCGGAGTTTCCAACCTCTTGCTGTATTCCGCGATCGTCGGAAACTACAACGTCGCGCAGAACTCCTGGAACCTGGGTTTCAGCCTTCTTTTCCCCGGCATCGTCGATCCGCAGGCTGAGGGCCTTTACACCATCAACCTGTCCGCTGCGTTGAACGGCAACACGCTGGCGTCAACCTCGATCGACATTCTGTATGGCGTCACGCCCGTCCCGGTTCCGGCCGCACTGCCGCTTCTGGCCGCAGGGCTGGGCCTCTTGGGCTACATGGGCACGCGCAGAAGACGACAGATGTAAGGCCTGACGAAGCCAGGCGAACAATTCGACCAAAAGCAAACGGCCCTCTCGGAGGGCCGTTTTTTTGGTTTCGAAACAGATGCAATATCGCGTATGAGCGCCCGCTTAACCTGTCCGCGTGCTGGGCGGCCTGAACAACGGGATGTCCTCAAGCCCGAACCCGGACTGGCGCAGCGCCAGATAGGCGCAGAACACCACGGATGCGATCAGTGTCGTCAGCACGATGACTTTCAAGAACTGCGGTTTGTGCGGCGCGCTTGGTTCACTTCCGGGCACGACTTCCCCGGCTTCTTCCTGCGTCCGGTGAAGCCCGAAGGGAAGAATCGCAAACAGGATGATCCACCAGATCATGAAAAATATGGCGAGGCCAAACGCGATCGACATGGCTTAAGCCTCTTCCAACTCGGTCAGTGTACCGAGAAAATCCTTCGGGTGCAGAAACAGGACCGGCTTGCCATGCGCACCTATCTTCGGCTCGCCATCGCCAAGCACGCGTGCGCCGTCCGAGACAAGCTTGTCACGCGCGGCAATGATGTCGTCCACCTCGTAGCAGACATGGTGAATCCCACCCGAGGGGTTCTTCTCCAGGAACTTCGCGATGGGGGAATTTTCGCCCAGTGGTTCGAGCAATTCGATCTTGGTGTTCGGAAGATTGATGAAAACGGTACTCACACCGTGATCAGGCTGTTCTTCCTTTGCCGAAACCGAAGCGCCGAGCGTATCCCGGTAAACGGCTGTCGCCGCCTCGATATCCGAGACCGCTATGGCAACATGGTTCAGTCGTCCGATCATTTCCGCTCCTTCACGCAGGCGCAGTCCTGTGACTGCACGCTTGATTATAGTTGGGTCACCATAACCTTGCAGAGCGTCTTTTTGCCCCACACGTCCAGGATCTCCGATCGTGCCGCGCGCCGTGCTGCTTCGCCGACCAGGTCCTTGTCCTTGCGCCGCGCCTTTGGAATGCTTGTCACGGCACCGACGATGGCCTTGATGACAATGTCTTCCATCGGCTCGCCATCGTCATCCGTATCCGGCAGGCCGAGCAGAGCGATGTCAGGATCGCTCAACAAGTCACCGGCCCGATTGACGACAAGCGACACGATGGCAGCTCCGGCAAAGGAGAGCTTGCGCCGTTCCTTCACGCCGGTTACCTCCGGATCGTCAAGAACACTTCCATCCTTGACCAAGATGCCTGAAGGGGCCTCATCGATAACGGCCGCCCTGCCCTCATTCAGGCAAATGATGTCCCCGTTCTTCCCGCGCACGACTTCCGGAACACCAAGTTCCCTTGCAAACGCGGCATGCGTGGCAAGATGCAACGGTTCACCATGAACGGGAAGCACGACTTTCGGGTTGAGCACTTTGTATAGCTGTTCCAGTTCGCCCCGGCGCGGATGGCCGGAAACATGCACGAGCGCATCCTTGTCCGTGACAATCTTGATGTCGTTGTCAGCAAGATTATTGAGCACTTCGGCAACAGCCTTCTCGTTTCCCGGAATTGTGCGTGAAGAGAAGATGACCGTATCGTCCCGGGACAGCGCCACGTTACGATGATCTCCCGCAGCAATGCGGGCGAGCGCTGCCCGGCTCTCGCCCTGCGATCCGGTACACAGGAGAACCGTCTTGTTTCGCGGCAGGTATCCGAACGCTTCCTCGTCATGAAATTGCGGCAGGCCATCCATGTAACCGAGTTCGCTTGCCACGGCGATCACCCGGTGCATCGATCGTCCGACGATCACAACATCGCGCCCATTGGCGGCCGCCGCTTCCGCAACGGCCCTTATCCGGGCAACGTTGGATGCGAAAGTCGTCACGGCCACGCGCTGTTTTGCCCCCGCAATGACCTTCTTGAGTTCAGCAGCAACATCCCGTTCGCTCGGACTGATGCCGTCGCGCACTGCATTGGTGCTGTCGCAGACAAGAGCCATCACGCCTTCGCGCCCGATTTCGGCAAGACGGTCGAGATCGATAGGCAACCCGACACCAGGTGTCGGATCGATTTTCCAGTCGCCCGTATGTAGAACCAGGCCGGCAGGTGTCCGGATTGCCAGGGCACAGGGTTCGGGGATCGAGTGCGCCATCGCGACGAATTCGACATCGAACGGACCGATCTTGTGCCGCTCCCCCTGCTTGACGACCGTGACCGGAACCTCTTCCGCGCCCGGTTCGCTCTCTGCCTTGGCGGCCAGAAGGCCGGCGGTAAACGCTGTTGCGTAGACCGGAACCTTCAAGAACGGCCACAAATGCAGAATGCCGCCGTAGTGATCCTCGTGCGCATGGGTAATGACCATGCCTGCAATGTTGTCGACCTCGTCCTCGAGAAACTTGATGTCGGGGAGGATAACGTCGATCCCGGGCAGATCAGGCCCTGCAAAACTCACCCCGCAATCGACGATGAGCCATGTTCGGTCGTCTTCCGGACCATAGCCGTAGAGCCCGAGATTCATCCCGATTTCACCGACGCCGCCAAGCGGCAGGAACACGATTTCGTTCTTCTTGTTATTGGCCGAAGCCATGGATTGCTCCTTTAAATCCTTGAGCAGGCGGTTCACCGGAATTCAGTCTCCGGGAAAGAAAACATCACCTGCATAGATGGTGCGCACACCGCCGTCATCCTGCTTGAGGACAAGATGGCCGCGCGCATCCAGATCGGCAAAAATGCCGGAAATTTCTTCTCTGGCCGTTTTGACGGAAATCTCTTTGCCCAGATGGGCTGCCCGATTGAGCCAGTTCTTTCGGGTCGTTTCAAATCCGCGCCGTTGTCCCCAACCGACCAGTTGCGATGAAAAGGACTGGGCGAGTGCCTCGAACATGCGCTCGGCCGACACATTGAACCCCAGGCTCCTGAGATCGGTCGCCTGGTACATTGTAAGCGGCGGATGGGAGATGCAATTGACCCCGAAACCGATAACGACCGCCTGACGCCCATCGGAGAGAAGTTCCGCCTCAAGCAGAATGCCGGACAGCTTCGCTCCATCGACCAATAGGTCATTCGGCCATTTCAGCTGCACCAGATGGAGTGTTCCGGCCGCTTTGTCAACTGCATCGGCAAGAGCGACCGCAGCGACGAGCGGCAGTTCACCGATCCTCTCGGCCGGTTTCGGATCGATCAGCAGAAGGCTCGCGAACAGGTTGCCGACGGGCGACGACCAGTCCCGTCCCCTGCGTCCCCGGCCCTCTGTCTGTTCTCCAGCACGGATCCAGAGGTTGCCGGCATGTCCTGCACGGGCACGTTCGAAACAGAGCGCGTTGGTCGACCCGACACTCTCCTTCTCTTCAAACAGAAAGTCCGGCGCACCCGGCACCGGACGTTCGGAAAAATCCTGTGTCATGAAGCCCGTCAGAACAGCGACTGCGCGGCTGCGCTTGCAGCATTGACGACCTGTCCCGGCGCCAGCCAGAACAGTACGACGAAGACGCTCGACAGGCCAAGCACAACGCGCAGCTCCATCGGCATGGCCTCGAAGCCTTCAACGGGCTCGTCAAAGAACATCACCTTGACGATCCGAAGATAGTAATACGCACCGACCACGGACATGAGAACGCCGATAATCGCCAGCGGGTAAAGGCCTGCCTCCACAGCGGCAACGAAAACGTACCACTTGCCGAAGAACCCGACGAGCGGCGGAATTCCTGCAAGCGAGAACATCAGCAGCGCCAGAAGGATCGCCATCGGCAGGTTTGTCTGCGACAGGCCGGACAGGTCCTCGATCTCTTCGACCATACCGTCCTTGCGCCGCATCGACAGGATGCAGGCAAACACGCCGAGCGTCATGCCGAGATAGGCGATCATGTAGAAAATGACGCCTTCAACACCTGTCTGTGTGCCGGCGGAAAGCCCGACCAGGGCGTAGCCCATGTGACCGATGGAGGAATAGGCCATCAGTCGTTTCAGGTTCCGCTGCCCGATGGCTGCGAAGGCACCAAGAGCCATGGAAGCAATCGACACGAAGACGACGATTTGCTGCCAGTCGCTGGTGACCGGTTGGAAGGCCTCGATCACGATCCGGACCATCATCCCCATTGCCGCGACCTTGGGAGCAGCGGCAAGGAACGCTGTAACCGGTGTCGGTGCGCCTTCGTAGACATCAGGCGTCCACATGTGAAACGGCACAGCCGAAATCTTGAAGGCGAGACCTGCCAGGATGAAGGTAAGGCCGATCACGAGGCCAATCGACGCCCCGTCATGCGCCAGCACCTCGGCAATCGCCGCGAAGGAAATCTGACCCGTAAAGCCGTAGACCAGAGACATCCCGTAAAGCAGCATGCCTGAAGACAGCGCGCCCAGAACGAAGTATTTCAGGCCGGCCTCAGTGGATCGCACGCTGTCCCTGTTGATCGCTGCGACCACGTAGAGCGCCAGGCTCTGCAGCTCCAGACCCATGTAAAGTGCGATCATGTCGTTCGCCGACAGCATCAGCATCATGCCGAGCGTGGCCAGAACGATGAGGATCGGATATTCGAAGTGATCGAAGGACTGGCTCTTGGCGTAGGCCCACGACATGGCAATGGCGAAGAACGACCCCGCCAGGACCAGCAGCTTCAGGAGATAGGCGAAATCGTCGAGCACGAACGAGCCGCCAAAGGTTTCCCCGAAACTCGGCACCAGCATGAGCACCAGGAAACCGGTTCCGAGCAGGCCCATGGCCCCGCCGAAGACAACGTAGCTGACACCCTTTCCACCGAACGCTCCGATCATCAGAAGCACCATCGCTCCGACGGCAAGGATGATCTCCGGCAAGACCGGCATGAGATCTGGCAATTGGCTCACATCTGACATAGCTCTGTCTCGTCCTCGAAACCTAGTTCGCCGCCGCAGCGGCGGCTGCATGCTGGGTTACCCCGGCCGCTTCAAGCGCTGCAGTGTACTGATTGATAAGATTGTCCACCGAGCCCTGCGTCACATCGAGGATCGCCATCGGATAGAAGCCGAAGAAAATGGTCAGGATGATCATCGGGAACAGGATCACCTTTTCCCTCAGGTTCAGATCCAGCATCGACTTGAGGCTCTCCTTCTCCAGCGCGCCGAAAACAACGCGGCGGTAGAGATAGAGCGCATAGGCCGCCGACAGGATCACGCCGGTGGTGGCAAAGAAGGCAACCCAGGTATTGACCTGGAAGGCGCCCATGAGCGTCAGGATCTCACCGACGAACCCTGATGTTCCAGGCAGGCCGACATTTGCCATCGTGAAGATCAGGAAGGCAACCGCGTATTTGGGCATCCGGTTCACAAGGCCGCCATAGGCGGAGATCTCGCGCGTGTGCATCCGGTCGTAGATCACCCCGACGCACAGGAAGAGCGCCCCGGAAACGATGCCATGGGACAGCATCTGGAAAATGCCACCCTGCACGCCCTGCTCCGTCATCGTGAAGATGCCCATGGTGACGTAACCCATATGCGCGACGGACGAGTAGGCGATCAGCTTCTTGATGTCCTCCTGGGCAAGCGCGACCAGGGAGGTGTAGATGATTGCAACCACGGACAAGGTGAACACGAACGGTGCGAACATGTCCGATGCGATCGGGAACATCGGCAGCGAGAACCGCAGGAAGCCGTAGCCGCCGAGTTTCAGGAGAATACCCGCCAGGATGACCGAGCCGGCCGTGGGAGCCTCAACGTGCGCGTCCGGCAGCCAGGTGTGCACCGGCCACATCGGCATCTTCACGGCAAAGGAGGCAAAGAACGCCAGCCAGAGCCAGGTCTGCATCCCGCTCGGGAATGTGTGTGCCAGGAGCTTCTCGATATCGGTCGTGCCAGCGTTCCAGTACATCGCCATGATGGCGATCAGCATCAGGACCGAGCCGAGCAGCGTATAGAGGAAGAACTTGTAAGACGCGTAGACGCGGCGCTTTCCGCCCCAGACACCGATGATCAGGAACATCGGAATGAGGCCGGCCTCGAAGAAGATGTAGAACACGAACAGATCAAGTGCGCAGAAGACGCCGATCATCAGCGTTTCCAGCACCAGGAACGCGATCATGTATTCCTTGACCCGCTTCTGAACACTCTCCCAGGAAGCGAGAATGCAGAACGGCATCAGGAACGTCGTCAGGATCACGAACAGCACCGAAATCCCGTCAACGCCCATCTTGTAGCTGATGTCGCCGCCGAGCCAGTCGCGGTTTTCCACGAACTGGAAGCCCGGATTGGAATAGTCGAAATTGCCCCAGATGAACAGCGACAGCAGGAACGTCACACCGGTCGTGACAAGGGCCACCATCCGGATGTTGCGTTTGCTGCCCTCGTCGTCGCCAGGCACGAGGAGGATGAACAGGACGCCGAGCAGCGGCAAGAAGGTCGTGAGTGACAGTATTGGCCAGTCAATCATTAGTGTGCACCCCCGCCGGTGCCAGTACCGGTGAACATTGACCAGGTGATGAGCGCAGCCACACCGATCAGCATCGCAAATGCGTAGTGATAGAGATAGCCCGTCTGAAGCCGGACGACCCAGGACGTGACATTTTGAACCCGCGCCGAAATGCCATCGGGTCCAAAGCCGTCGATCACGGTCCCGTCACCCTTCTTCCAGAGCGCACGGCCGATCCACATGGACGGACGGACAAAAAGGAAATCGTACAATTCGTCGAAGTACCATTTGTTGAGCAGGAACTTGTAAAGACCCTGGTGCCGTTCAGCGAGCTTTTTCGGCATCTCGGGCGACCGGATGTAGAACTGGTACGCCACAAGGAAACCGATCACCATCATGACAAAGGGCGAGACCCTGACCCAGGCCGGTACATCATGCATGGCATGCAGAACGTGGAGATCGCCGAAAGCCGGCAAGGCGCCGTTCCAGAACGCTGTATAGGCGTCTTCGGAGTAGAAGAACGAATTGTAGAAGACCATTCCCGCGAGGACCGCCCCTATTGAAAGAACGAACAGGGGCACGGTCATCACCAACGGCGATTCATGAACATGTTTCATCACGTCAACCGGTGCGCGCGGTTTGCCGTGGAAGGTCATGAAAGTCAGGCGCCAGGAGTAGAACGAGGTAAGCGCGGCGGCGATGACGGTCAGCCAGAAGCCGTAAAGCGCCATCGGATTGGCGTGCTCCCCACCGGCGCCGGCAAAGGCTGCCTCGATGATCCCGTCCTTGGAGACGAAACCGGCGAACCCGATATGCGTGAACGGAATGCCGACGCCGGTCAGGGCCAGCGTGCCGATCATCATCGTCCAGTAGGTAATCGGGATATGTTTCCTGAGCCCGCCCATCTTGCGCATGTCCTGTTCGTCGGACACCGCGTGGATCACCGAACCGGCACACAGGAACAGGAGCGCCTTGAAGAAGGCGTGCGTGAACAGGTGGAAGATGCCGATCGAATAGGCACCAACGCCAAGGGCGACGAACATGTAACCGAGCTGCGAACAGGTCGAATAGGCAATCACCCGCTTGATGTCGTTCTGAACCAGTCCGACAGTCGCGGCAAAGAATGCCGTCGTCGCTCCGAAGAAGACGATCACGGTCAGCGCCGTCTGCGACAGCTCCATCAACGGCGACAGGCGCGCCACCATGAAGACACCGGCGGTCACCATTGTCGCGGCATGGATGAGGGCGGAAACCGGCGTCGGGCCTTCCATCGCGTCCGGCAACCAGGTGTGCAGCAGGAACTGCGCCGACTTGCCCATCGCGCCCATGAACAATAGCAGGCACACGATGGTCATCGCGCCTTGCGGATCGAGCTGGTACCCGAGGAAGGTCATGACCGGCTCCTGGCCCTCGATGAAGGACGGAGCGTCATTGAAGATGGTCGTGAATTCGATGCTCTGGAAAAGATAGAACACGCCGAAAATGCCGAGTGCGAAACCAAAATCGCCGACACGGTTGACGACGAACGCCTTGATGGCCGCCGCGTTTGCGGACGGTTTCTTGTACCAGAAGCCGATCAGCAGGTACGACGCGAGGCCCACGCCTTCCCAGCCGAAGAACATCTGAAGCAGGTTGTCGGCGGTGACCAGCGACAGCATCGCGAAAGTGAACAGCGACAGATAGGCAAAGAAACGCGGCCGGTGCGGATCGTGATGCATGTAGCCGATGGAATAGACATGCACCAGCGCTGAGACCGTGTTGACAACGACCAGCATGACAGCTGTCAGCGTGTCGACGCGAATGGACCAGGCCACTTTCAGATCGCCCGCATCGATCCAGCGGAACAGTTCGACGATCTGCAGCTCCGAACCGCCAAGCCAGAAGCCGAAGAAGGTTATCCAGGACAGGATCGCTGCCAGTATGACCAGGCCGCTCGTGATGTACTCACAGGCCTTGTCCCCGATGGCGCGACCGAAGAGGCCGGCAATCAGGAAGCCGATGAGCGGCAGGAACAGGATTGCGGAATACATCAGGTCCTACCCCTTCATCACATTAACGTCTTCCACGGCGATGGAGCCGCGGTTTCGGTGGAACACCACCAGGATCGCCAGCCCGATCGCGGCCTCGGCGGCAGCGACGGTCAAAACCAGCATCGTGAAGATCTGCCCCATCAGGTCGCCGAGGAACGAGGAGAAGGCGACAAAGTTGATGTTGACCGAAAGCAGCAGCAATTCGATCGACATCAGAATGACAATCACGTTCTTTCTGTTCAGAAAAATCCCGAAAATCCCGATTGTGAACAGGATCGCCGCGACCGAAAGATAATGCGACAGACCGATTTCCATGGGCGCCTCGCCGTGCTCCCCTCAATTACCCCAACCGGGAACCGCACGGAGGAGCGTGCCGGCTTCCGGACTATTCTCAAGTGACGCGAAGTCTCCGCGTCAGATTCCCTTGCCCGTCTCCACCTTGCGGACCTCGATGGCAGCCTCACGCGTGCGGCCAACCTGCTCCGGAATGCTTTGACGTTTCACATTTGGTTTGTGGCGCAGCGTCAGAACAATTGCCCCGATCATGGCCACCAGAAGTACCAGGCCCGCCACCTGGAAGAAGAAGATGTATTTCGTGTAGAGAACCGAGCCGATCGCTTCGATATTGGTTGTCTGCGCAAGATCAGGTGTCGGCTCCGCTCCATGACCCAACACACCGGGTGCAATGAACCAGGCCCCCAGCGCCATCAGAAGTTCGACCATGAGGATCAGGCCGACCAGACCGCCGATGGGCAGGTATTGAAGAAAACCCTGCCGCAATTCGACAAAATCAACGTCCAGCATCATGACAACGAACAGGAACAGCACCGCGACGGCGCCCACGTAGACGACCACGAGAAGCATGGCCAGATATTCAGCGCCCAGCAACACGAACAGCCCGGCAGAGTTCACGAAGGCAAGGATCAGGAACAGGACCGACGTGACCGGGTTTCGGGCAGCGATCACCATTAACCCGGACGCCAGCGTGACGCCGGCAAACAGGTAGAAAAAGAGGGCTTTAAGGATCATATCAAAGACCTGCCTGTCGTGTGGCCGAACCGGCCGAAGGTGCGCGGTCCGACCGGATTGCCGGGCCAGCGCCAGAGTGTTCGGTTAGCTCCTAACGGTAAGGAGCATCCATTTCAATGTTGCGTGCAATTTCGCGCTCCCACCGGTCCCCGTTGGCGAGCAGCTTTTCCTTGTCGTAGTAAAGCTCCTCGCGGGTTTCCGTTGCGAACTCGAAATTCGGTCCCTCGACGATCGCGTCCACCGGACAGGCTTCCTGACAGAAGCCGCAATAGATGCACTTGACCATGTCGATATCGTACCGGGTCGTCCGGCGTGTGCCGTCATTGCGGCGCGGCCCCGCTTCGATGGTGATCGCCTGCGCGGGGCAGATCGCCTCGCACAATTTGCAAGCAATGCAGCGTTCTTCACCATTCGGGTAACGGCGCAACGCGTGTTCTCCCCGGAAACGCGGGCTGACGGGCCCCTTCTCGAACGGGTAGTTCACGGTCGGCTTTGGTTTGAAGAAGTACCGCATCGCCAAAAAGAACGCCGACACGAACTCCTGCAGAAACAGCGATTTTGCGGCCTGGTTAAGTCCCATCGCGGTTGTCTCTCCTTGATCAACCAGCCAACTGGCTGGCGGCCCAATAGCCGATAACCGGGAAGCCGATTATCGGAACTCCAAAAATCAGTGCGCCGAGGGGCGCCTTGTACCTGGCAGCGGCGCCACCGTCACCGCCGGCCTGCCTGTTTTTCATTTCCGACGCCTGAAGAATTCCCTTCAGGATCCTGTAGTCGATCCAGCCGACATAGAGCCCGACAACAGCGCCGATCACGCCGGCAAGCGACACGCTCACGCTGCGCCCGGCGCCCAACCGGTTGCCATCAGAACAGCGGCAACCACAACGACCATCGCCAGCGACAGCGGCAGGAACACTTTCCAGCCGAGACGCATGAGCTGGTCATAACGGTAGCGTGGCACCATTGCCTTCACCATGGCGAACATGAAGAACCCGAGAAGGCACTTCAAAATGAACCACACGACGCCCGGAACCCAGGTGAACGGCGCAAAATCAAACGGCGGCAACCAGCCTCCCATGAAGAAGATGGTCATCAGGGCGCACATCAGGCAGATCGCGACGTATTCCCCGAGCATGAACATCATGTACGGCGTGGACCCGTATTCCACCATGAAGCCCGCGACGAGTTCCGATTCCGCTTCCGCAAGATCGAACGGCGGCCGGTTCGTTTCTGCGAGCGCAGACACGAAAAACACCACGAACATCGGGAAGAGCGGCAGCCAGTACCAGTTCAGGAAAGACAGCCACGGCACGCCAAGCATGGTCGCAAGACCTGTCTGCTGCGCCTCGACGATGCCTGAGAGGTTCAAGGTCCCCGCACACAGCAAAACCGTCACGATCACGAAACCGATGGACACTTCGTAGGAAACCATCTGCGCCGCAGACCGGAGCGCCGACAGGAACGGGTATTTCGAGTTGGATGCCCAACCGCCGATGATCACGCCGTAGACTTCAAGGGAAGAGACCGCGAAGACGAAAAGCACGCCGACATTGATGTTGGCAATCACCCATCCGTCAGCAACCGGAATGACAGCCCAGGCCGACAGCGCCAGCAGGACGGAAATCAACGGCGCCAGCAGAAACAGGATCTTGTTGGACCCGTCCGGGATCACCGGTTCCTTGAGCACGAACTTCAACAGATCGGCAAAGCTTTGCAGCAAGCCCCAGGGGCCGACCACGTTCGGACCGCGGCGGATCTGAACGGCGGCCCAGATCTTGCGGTCCGCGTACAAAATGTAGGCGACGATAACCAGAAGCACGACCATAAGCAGAATGCTTTGGAAGGCGATCCAAAGGAACGGCCATCCATAGATCGTCATGAATTCAGCCATATCGGTCCCCTGTCCCTATTCAGCTGCTTCTGCCGCCCGCGATTGGGCGAGCGCCGAACACTCGGCCATCGTCTTGGACGCGCGAGCAATCGGGTTGGTCAAATAAAAGTCGCGGATCACGTTGGCAAATCCGGCGTTGTCCATCTTCGCCGATGCATTCGCCAGCTTCTCCAGATCCGCAGCATCGCCGGGCTCGATCGCGTCGATCCCTGTCAGGTGCGGATGTGCCTCGAACAGTTTCGCGCGCAATTCGGCAAGCGAATCAAATTCGAGCGTCTGGCCGAGATTCGCTGAAAGCGCCCGCAGGATCGCCCAGTCTTCGCGCGCATCTCCAGGAGGAAAGGCGGCACGATCGGCCATTTGCACCCGGCCCTCGGTATTCACGTATATCGCCGATTTCTCGGTATAGGCCGCACCCGGCAGGATCACGTCCGCCCGATGTGCGCCGCGGTCGCCGTGGGTGCCCTGGTAGACCACGAAGGCACCGTCCGGAACCTCGACCTCGTCAACGCCGAGCAGGAACAGCACATCAAGCGCGCCGCCCTCCAGCATCGCGCCTGTGTCCTTGCCGGTTTCGCCCGGCACGAGCCCGATATCGAGCGCACCGACCTGTGAGGCCTCGGTGTGCAGGATATTGAACCCGTTCCAGCCGTCCTTGATAACGCCAAGGGATTTGGCGGCCGCCACAATGTTCGCCAGAACTGCCGCGCCGTCCGGACGGTTCAATGCCCCCTGCCCGACAATGAACATGGGCCGTTCGGCCTTGGCCGGAGCATGGTCGACAAATTGTTTGAGAGTATCCGGTCCCGCACCCAGATAGGTGACCGGATAGGTCAGGTCGGCATTCTCGCCGATGAGACCGATCTGGATATCGCCCTGTGTCCACCTCTTGCGGATGCGGGCATTCAAGACCGGTGCTTCCTGGCGGGGATTGGTGCCGATCAGCATGATCGCGTCGGCCTCTTCAATGCCTGTGATGGACGAATTGAAAATATAGCTGGCGCGGCCGTTCTTCGGGTGCAGCGGCGATCCCGGAAAGCGGCTGTCGATGTTTTCAACACCGAGTTTGCCCATCAGGCTCTTCAGTGCGAACATGTCCTCGACACCGGCCAGTTGGCCGGCAAGTGCACCGATCCTGTCAGCGGTCGTGCCCTTGACCTTGTCCGAAATGAGCTGGAACGCCTCGGACCAGGAAACAGCCTGCAGCTTTCCGTCCTTGCGTGCATACGGACGATCGAGACGTTGCGTCTTCAAACCGTCCCAGATGTAACGCGACTTGTCGGAGATCCACTCCTCGTTGACGTCCTCGTTCAGCCGCGGCATCACGCGCATGACTTCCTTGCCGCGTGAATCGACCCGGATTGCGGAACCGACGGCATCCATGACGTCAACGCTTTCGGTCTTGGTCAGTTCCCACGGACGGGCATGAAACTCGTAAGGCTTGTGGGTCAGCGCGCCAACGGGACAAAGGTCGGCAACATTTCCCTGCATTTCAGAGGAAAGCGCTGCTTCCAGGTAGGTGGTGATTTCGGCGTTCTCGCCGCGCCCGACAAGACCCATATCGGTCACACCGCACACTTCGGTGGTGAAGCGGACGCAACGGGTGCAGTGGATGCAACGCGTCATGATCGTCTTGATGAGCGGGCCGATTTCCTTGTTCTCGACCGCGCGCTTGTTCTCGTGGAAGCGGGAGCCGTCGACACCGTAGGCCATGGCCTGGTCCTGCAGATCGCACTCGCCGCCCTGGTCGCAGATGGGGCAGTCCAGCGGGTGGTTGATCAGCAGGAATTCCATCACGCCCTCGCGGGCCTGCTTGACCATCTCGGATTTGGTTTCAACAACCGGTGGCTCCCCGTTGGGACCCGGGCGCAGGTCCTTCACGCCCATCGCGCAGGATGCAGTCGGTTTCGGCGGTCCGCCCTTTACCTCGACGAGACACATGCGGCAGTTGCCGGCAATCGACAGCCTGTCGTGATAGCAGAAACGCGGAACTTCAGCGCCCGCCTCTTCACAGGCCTGCAGCAGCGTGTAGTCCGCCGGAACTTCCACTTCCTTGCCATCAATGATGAGCTTCGTCATCCGTTGCTCTCCAAATCCCGTTCCGCTTACTCAGCCGCCACCATGGTCGAAGACGCCTTCGACTTGGCGACATAGTCATCGATACGCTGCTCGATGACAGGCCGGAAATTCTTGATCAAACCCTGGATCGGCCACGCTGCCGCGTCACCGAGTGCGCAAATAGTATGGCCTTCGACCTGCTTGGTCACCTTGAAGAGCATGTCGATCTCTTCGTAGGAAGATTCGCCCTTCACCATGCGTTCCATGACACGCCACATCCAGCCCGTACCTTCGCGGCACGGCGTGCACTGGCCGCAGCTTTCGTGCTTGTAGAAGTAGGAAAGCCGCGCGATCGCCTTGATGATGTCCGTCGATTTGTCCATGACGATCACGGCAGCGGTTCCAAGGCCCGAGCCCATGCCGCGCAGTGTGTCGAAGTCCATCGGCGCGTCCTTGATCTCATCCGCCGTACAGCAGGGAACGGACGACCCGCCCGGGATCACTGCAAGCAGATTGTCCCAGCCACCGCGGATTCCGCCGCAATGCTTGTCGATCATTTCTGAGAACGGAACGCCCAGTTCTTCTTCGAAGGTCGCCGGCTGATTGACATGGCCGGATACGCAGAAAAGCTTGGTCCCGGTGTTGTTCGGACGGCCGAGCGCGGAGAACCAGGCAGCCCCCCGGCGCAGGATCGTCGGCGCAACCGCGATCGATTCCACGTTGTTCACCGTCGTCGGGCAACCATAGAGACCGACATTCGCCGGAAACGGCGGTTTCAGACGCGGTTGACCCTTCTTGCCCTCAAGGCTTTCCAGAAGCGCGGTCTCTTCACCGCAAATATAAGCCCCGGCACCGTGGTGCACGTAGATGTCGAAGTCGTAGCCGTTCTTGTTGTTCTTGCCGATGAGGCCCGCGTCATAGGCCTGATCGATCGCCGACTGCAGGCGCTCGCGTTCGCGGATAAATTCGCCGCGAACGTAAATATAGGCTGCAACGGCATTCATGGCGAAACCCGCCACAAGGCAACCTTCGACGAGCGTGTGCGGATCATGCCGCAGGATTTCCCGGTCCTTGCACGTTCCTGGCTCCGACTCGTCCGCATTGACGACGAGATAAGCCGGCCGGCCATCGGACTCCTTGGGCATAAACGACCACTTGAGCCCGGTCGGAAAGCCCGCGCCACCACGGCCACGCAGTCCCGAATCCTTCATTTCCTGAATGATCCAGTCGCGCCCCTTGTCCAGAAGCCCCTTGGTGTTGTCCCACTGGCCGCGCTGTTTCGCACCCTCAAGACCCCAGTCATGCAGACCGTATATATTGGTGAAGATCCGATCCTGATCTTTCAGCATCTCTTCCCCCTAGTCTTCGCTCTTCGAGGAGGCCACTTCGCCGGCTTCCACGCGCTTGGAAAATTCAGTGTCCTCGCCGGCGGCGAGCAGCTTGGCCTGCTCGATCCAGCCGTCCCGTTCAATGCGGCCCTTGAATTTCAGTCGGCTGTCGACCCAGGCAACTTCGGCTGGACCCCACTTTGCGACCTGGTCGAAGTGATAAAATCCCAGCTCATGAAGCGTTGCTTCAAGTTTTGGCCCTACGCCTTTCAATTTCTTGAGATCATCCGCCTTACCGTCGCGCGGCACGGACAGCGTCTCGGGTGCCTTTTCATCCACGGAACCGGACTCGGCAGTTTCCGCCGGGGCTTTCGCCTTTTTGGCAGCAGGCTTGCTTTCTGCAGCCTTCGGCGCCTCCGGTTCTTTCTTTTCAGACGCTTTCGCCTTTGGCGCGGTCTTCTCGGCCGGTGCAGTCTCGGCCTTCGCTTCGGACTTCGCGGCAAAGGCTGCTCTTACCTTTTCTACGGCGTCTTCTGCAGGTGTCGGGACACCGTCATAGTCGTTGCCGCCGGAATTGATCGGCCCTCCGGCAAATGCATGCGAGGCCTTCTCCGCACCGTCGACAACATGCGCGACCGGCAGCGTCCCTTCAGTGGTGTCTTCAAGCTCGGTCAGGCTTGTCAGACCGCCTTCCGCCATTGCGAAGCGGCGGCCGTTCTGCGGTCCGGGCGTGACTTCATTCCCGGCGGCGATATCGTCAATCAGCTTCTCGAAGCTTTCCGGGGTCAGATCCTCATAGGTATCCTTGAAAATCTGAACCATCGGCGCGTTGACGCACGCTCCCAGGCACTCGACCTCTTCCCAGGAAAACATGCCGTCTTCCGAAATCTCGTGCATGTGCTTGGCAATGCGGGATTTGCAGACTTTGATCAGGTCTTCCGATCCGCGCAGCTGGCAAGGGGTTGTTCCGCACACCTGGATGTGCGCCTTCTTCCCGACCGGCTGCAGCTGGAACATTGTGTAGAAGGTTGCGACTTCCAGAACACGGATGTTTGGCATGTCGAGCAGGTCGGCAACATAGCGGATCGCCGGCTCGCTCACCCAGCCGTCATTCTGCTCTTGCGCACGCCACAACAGCGGAATCACCGCCGAGGCCTGACGGCCCGCCGGATACCGGTCAATCAGCTTGTTCGCCCACGAAAGATTCTTTTCCGTGAACTCGAAGCTGTCTGGTTGTTCCGCGGCAAGTCGGCGAACTGCCATGGTGTCATCCCCGTTTTAAAGTGCTGACAGCAGCCGGCATCGCCGCTGCCATGGTCACAATTTGCAGACGATGCAGCCGCATCAGCGGTCGACCTCGCCAAAAACAATATCCATTGAACCCAGAACCGCCGAGACGTCGGCAAGCATATGGCCCCGGCACAGGAAGTCCATGGCCTGCAGATGGGCATATCCGGGTGCCTTGATCTTGCACCGGTACGGCTTGTTGGTGCCGTCGGACACGAGATAGACGCCAAATTCGCCTTTCGGCGCTTCAACGGCGGCGTAAACCTCACCGGCGGGCACGTGGTAGCCTTCGGTATAGAGCTTGAAGTGATGAATCAGCGCTTCCATGGACCGCTTCATCTCACCGCGCTTCGGCGGCACGATCTTGCCGTCGACAGATGAGACAGGACCTGTCTCGACCGTCAGCTTTTCCAGACACTGCTTCATGATCCGGATCGACTGGCGCATTTCTTCCATGCGGATCAGGTAGCGGTCGTAGCAGTCGCCGTTCTTGCCGATCGGGATATCGAACTCCAGGTCCGAATAACACTCATATGGCTGCGACTTGCGCAGATCCCATGCAGCGCCGGAGCCGCGTACCATGACCCCGGAAAAGCCCCAGGCCCAGGCGTCATCCAGATCGACAACGCCGATATCGACGTTACGCTGCTTGAAGATGCGGTTGTCTGTCAGAAGACCTTCAATGTCGTCGAGTGTCTGCAGAAACGGATCGCAGAAGTCCCAGATGTCATCGAGAAGATCGCGCGGCAGATCCTGATGCACCCCGCCCGGGCGGACATAGGCCGCATGCATGCGCGCCCCGCAGGCGCGCTCGTAGAACACCATCAGCTCTTCGCGCGGCTCGAAGCCCCACAGGGGAGGCGTGAGCGCACCAACATCCATTGCCTGCGTCGTGACGTTCAGCAAATGCGAAAGGATACGGCCGATTTCGGAATAGAGCACACGCACAAGCTGGCCGCGCTTCGGCACCTCGATATCCAGCAGCCGCTCCACGGCCATCGCGAACGCATGTTCCTGGTTCATGGGCGCGACGTAGTCGAGGCGGTCGAAATAGGGCACGGCCTGAAGATAGGTCTTCTGTTCGATCAGCTTCTCGGTCCCACGGTGCAAAAGACCGATGTGCGGGTCGACACGGGTGACCACCTCGCCGTCGAGCTCCAGAACCAGACGCAGAACACCGTGCGCTGCCGGGTGCTGCGGGCCGAAGTTGATATTGAAATTTCTGACCTGAGCCTCAGCCATCTGGACCAGCCTTAGTTCGTCGTTGCTTTTTCATCGCCCGGAAGCACGTAATCGGTGCCCTCCCAGGGAGAAAGAAAGTCGAATGAGCGCATTTCCTGGTTGAGGCGCACCGGCTCGTAGACCACCCGCTTCTTTTCATCGTCATAACGCACTTCGACAAAACCGGTTACGGGAAAATCCTTGCGCAGCGGATGACCGTCGAAGCCGTAATCCGTCAGGATCCGGCGCAGATCGGGATGCCCGGTGAACAGAATCCCATACATGTCATAGGCTTCGCGCTCGAACCATTCAGCACCGGGAAAAAGCGGCGTGAGTGAAGCCACCTGCGTGTTTTCGTCGGTCGCCAGCTTGACGCGGATGCGCTGGTTCTGGACGGGCGACAGGAAGTGATAAACGACATCGAACCGCTTTTCGCGCGCAGGATAATCCACGCCGCAGATATCGGTCAGGTTCACGAACTTGCACGAACTGTTGTCACGCAGGAACCGCACCACATCCAGAATATCCGTCGCGTTCACCGTCAGCGTGATTTCACCATACTGCAGTTGCCAGGAGACGAGGGACTCACCCAGGCCAAGCTCGATATGCTCAGCGAGTTCCGTTAGCGTCTCGTCCATCGTGTTCAACCTCGCTCATCAGGCGTTTTCTGCAAGAGCAATCAACACCCGCCCACCAAAACTCAGCCGCGGAAAGCGGCTGGATTTACTAGCGTTCAATCGTTCCGGTTCGCCGGATCTTTTTCTGCAGAAGCAGGACACCGTAAAGTAGCGCCTCTGCGGTCGGAGGACAGCCCGGCACATAAATGTCTACCGGAACCACGCGATCACAGCCACGGACCACGGAATAGGAATAATGGTAATAACCGCCGCCATTCGCGCATGATCCCATAGAGATCACATAGCGCGGTTCGGGCATCTGGTCGTACACCTTGCGCAGGGCCGGCGCCATCTTGTTCGTCAGCGTTCCGGCAACGATCATCACGTCTGACTGGCGGGGCGACGCACGCGGCGCGAAACCGAAGCGTTCGGCGTCGTATCGCGGCATCGACATCTGCATCATCTCAACAGCGCAGCACGCCAGACCGAAAGTCATCCACATCAGCGAACCCGTGCGCGCCCATTGAATGAGGTTGTCGGTCGACGTGACAAGAAAGCCCTTGTCGGCGAGTTCATTATTCACTTCCAGGAAGAACGCGTCGTCTTCGCCGACAGGTTTTCCGGTGTTGGGATCGATGATGCCTTTCGGCTTCGGAGCAACAAGCGGATCGGTCGTGGTCAGTCCCATTCCAACGCTCCTTTTTTCCACTCGTAGATGAAGCCGACGGTCAGAACGCCAAGAAACACCATCATGGACCAGAACCCGTACCAGCCAAGTTCGCCGAAAACGGTCGACCACGGAAACAGGAAGGCGACTTCGAGGTCGAAAATGATGAACAGGATCGCGACGAGGTAAAACCGCACGTCAAACTTCATGCGCGCGTCATCGAATGCGTTGAAGCCGCACTCATACGCGGAGAGCTTTTCCGGATCCGGGTTCTTGTATGCCAGAAGGAAAGGAGAAATCAGCAGGGCGAGCCCGATAACGAGCGCAATGCCGATGAACACGACGATCGGGACATATTCCCGCAAGAGTTCTTCCATATCTTTCGCGTCCTTGCATCTGGAGTGGATCGAAGCTTGATCCTGAGTCAGGGCCCTCACCCATCGCCTGGAACACTGCCAAGTCGACCTGCACCCTCCAGTCGTTGAAACCAACATGCGAGCGCACGCTTATCTTACGACTTGTTGCAGCGCAAGACCCCTGTGTGGTCAAAGTCTTGCCATACTCGAAACAAATTCCCGGCGACCCCTGCCACCACCTGCATTTTAGCCGGTTTGTCCCGCCGGTAAAACTTTGCGTACGCGGAGCGCAATTATGCCGCACCCACCTTGGAATACCAGCCAAAACAAGAATCGGATTCAAGCCCAAAACGACTGGCGATTTGTGTCGAGGCGGACTTTTCGGATCAAATTCAGGTCAATTGAGAGATTTGCACGGGATCGGGCGGACGCAAAGAACGCGCACGCGCCCCGACGGCCACATTTAAGCTAGGAATTTTTCACACTGGAAGGGGACCGTGAGTGGCGCGAGTGACGGGGCTCGAACCCGCGACCTCCGGCGTGACAGGCCGGCACTCTAACCAACTGAGCTACACCCGCACATTCACGGTATATCGCCACGTCTCCTGCCTGGTACCGCAGTACCTTGAAGAGAGTGGCGCGAGTGACGGGGCTCGAACCCGCGACCTCCGGCGTGACAGGCCGGCACTCTAACCAACTGAGCTACACCCGCTTCGCTCGGCAACAGCGTGTTGCCGTGAAGTGGCGCTGATGTACGGCGGCTGAGATGCGAAGTCAAGCGTCCACGTGTGCGAAACATGTCGTTTTTGCGAAAGCTGACCAAAACCCGCATCGATGCGCGTCGGTCAGTATCACCGACATGTGGATAAACCTGCTAAGTGAAGGGTTGCCTGTGAGCAAATTGCATCTGGCAATAATCTTGGAACACATTGACGAAAAACGAATTTCCCGATCACGGATGCAATTTCCAGGTACGAGAATCAGCCGCGTCTTTGCACCGGAATGCAGGAGCGAAGTTTCCCGTTCCCGATTATTGCACGAGCGCGACTCCCGAACCCGGACAGTTTTGCTGCCAAAGTTCAAAGGTGCTTCTATTTCCGGAAGTGTGTCGGCCTAGGTACAGCCAACCAACTTTTCAAAGGTGGGGCTTTCGTCCCCACCTGCCACCATCGCCGATACACAGGGTCTCGGCTCAATCACTCGTGAAGGTGTAATTTACATTTTTGTCTGCACAGTCGCTGTATTCCGCCGTTATCCCGGGAACCGTGTCAGTCTTGCATTTCTTTGTTCCGTCCGTGAATTGCCAGATGACCGCGACGGATCCTTCTGTGCCCGTGTCCACGTCAAAGTGGACGTTCATGTGCACGTCATAAGCGCTACCTGAAGTCTTGAAGTGAATGTAATTGTTCTGCCCTGCTTTAATAGTGGCGGGAACGCTTTGTATATTCACTTGCTGATGGTTTTTAACGTGCCCATTTGTGAAGTCAAAACTGGTGTTGTTAAACACATGAAGCTTGTGTTCCTCGGAGGCGATCGCAAGAGATGTAAATCCAACAATCAAGCCAATTCCAGCCGCGATAGTACGCATGGCGTCTACCTTCCTTTTGTTTGAGAGCATTTCCGTAAAACAAAATCTTAGGTTGCATATTTGCGGCTTGAAGGCAACAGAAACGATCAAAAACGCCCGGAATTCCGCCATTTTTTTCCGGCCGGCTCAACGAATTACAACCGTGTGCAGCCCCTAAGTCTCGGGGTTATTTTGGTTTTCTCGAGAAAATTTTCGAAAGTAAGAACGGGAATCCATTTGAACGAACGGGTACGCCGATGTCGGTTGGCCAGCGCTATGCACGGATCCATCTGCAAGCCGATCATGTATGGACAGTTTTTTCGCTCTTTTCCTACACAAAGAAAAAATAGCGTTCTGCGCTTTGGCAATCACAAGGTTGCGCAAGCACCATGACCATGAAAGCACTTTCGCAAAGTGGGTGATCTAACGGCTGAAGCCGCTGGCAGGCGGAAAACCCCGTGAACGTCCCACCCAGCATGCCCGGGTCGACCAAACCGGATTGAGGCCTGTCGGCACACCGACCGAACAGGGGCCGTGAAACTGTCATTTGAAGAGAATGGTGGGCGATGAGAGACTCGAACTCCCGACATCTTCGGTGTAAACGAAGCGCTCTACCAACTGAGCTAATCGCCCTCAACGAGGTGAGACGCCTTTTAGGTGGTCCCTCCTCTCTTGGCAAGTACATTTTCAAAGAATTTTGTCTCTGTTTTTCTGGCTGTGGATGATTTGCGGATCTTGAATTCACAACGGGCTCCTGTGAAACAGGTTCCTTGAAACCCTTTCAGAATCAGAGATGTACAAAGGACAAGGGAGCCGGGTCATCAGACTGCCAGCCTCACGCATGAACCGGTCGACAAGCCAGGAGACAGCGCCGTTTTCTAGCGAAATCGATATGCGAATTTCAGCATTTCGGTCAGACCCTGCTGCGGGTTGTCGTCAGCGAGGCCATTCTGGGCGAAAAACCGGGCCAATCGCGCAATTCCGTGATGATCATCCGGCCCTCTTGGAGGGGCCTGCTCCATGAGTTTCGCAGCAATGATCCAGGACATGGTCCGGCGATACCGGGTCTTGTTGGCTGAAAACTCAGGGTTGCTGGCCGCGCGTTCGAACAGGCCCCCCATGCCTGGTTCACGGCATCATTGATCGCTTCTATGCGAATGAACCCCGCCTTGTTGGGGCTACGCGCCTTGTTCAGCAGGTGATCGATATTGTAGCCGGCCAGATCCTTGCGCGTTGCCTTCAGGCCGTAGACCTGGTTCACGAAACCAAGCCAAGCGTTCTGGTAGGAGGAATATCCCGCCCTCACCCAGACGCTGGTGTTTTCATCGGGATTTCCCGGTTTTCCGACGATCGCGACATTCTTCAGGCTGCGCCGCCCCGCCTTCTCCGTTTCGACCTCTTCGTCGAATTCATTCAGAAAAAAAAAGACGACCGAGGCAATCCGGGTGCTCGACCTGCACCTGTACCAGCGGGTTACGGACCCAGGCATCAAACAATGCCCTTTGTCGTCGCGCGATCAATGCCTGCAAGCTCATGGGTTACCACCACATGTTCATGATCTTTGGGACGTCCAGCCTATACCGAAAACGTCATAACAGACACGGACCAGGCCCGGATAGCGGCATTGAATACAAAAACCCCGCCCCCGAAATACGGGAACGGGGCTTTCAAGAAAGATCGCGCGTGTGAACTTATGCGTTCACAGCGTCTTTCAGGCCTTTGCCGGCCTTGAACTTCGGCGTCTTGGAAGCCGGGATCTGGATCGTTTCGCCAGTCCGCGGATTGCGGCCTTCAGTTGCAGCACGTGCGGAAACGGTGAAGTTGCCGAAGCCGATGATGCGCACTTCGTCGCCGCTTTTCAGCGTTTCCGTGACTGCTTCAAAAGTTGCGTCAACTGCTTCACCCGCCTGCGCCTTGGTGAGGCCGGTCTTTTCTGCAACAGCTGCGACCAGATCGTTCTTATTCATAGCAGATACCTTTCTAAGAAACGGCAGAGTGCCGACGATTCCTGTCAGCGCCGTTGCGCGAAATTCGGGCGAATTGACACGAAACGCAAGTGGTTTTTTCGCAGAAAACCGCCATTTCTACCGATTATTCAAAAGAAAAGCCCCGGAATCTCCGGGGCTCGTCGTTTTGTGCGGTGCAAACCGGGTTTTAGTGCGCCAAAACGCCCGACTTGTCCTTGTCCGATTCACTCGCCTTCGCGGCGGCTTCAGCGGCGCTTTCATCCCATTCGATCGGGTCAGGCAGACGAACAAGCGCGTTTTTCAACACCTCTTCCATACCGGAAACCGGGATGATCTCGAGGGAATTTTTCACCGAATCCGGTATGTCCGCCAGATCCTTCGCATTGTCTTCCGGGATCATCACAAGTTTGATCCCTCCGCGCAGAGCCGCCAGAAGCTTTTCCTTCAGACCGCCGATCGGCAGGACCCTGCCACGCAGCGTGATCTCACCGGTCATGGCAACATCCCTGCGTACCGGGATGCCGGTCATGGTCGAGATAACCGCCGTCGCCATGGCGATACCTGCAGACGGTCCGTCCTTCGGGGTCGCCCCTTCAGGCACGTGCACGTGGATGTCCTTCTTGTCGAAAAGCGGCGGTTCGATGCCGAAGTCGACAGCCCGCGAGCGAACATAAGATGCCGCCGCAGAGATGGATTCCTTCATGACGTCTTTCAGGTTGCCGGTGACGGTCATCTTGCCCTTGCCGGGCATCATGACCCCTTCGATCGTCAGGAGCTCACCACCGACTTCCGTCCATGCAAGACCCGTGACAACACCAACCTGGTCTTCCAGTTCGGCTTCACCATAGCGATACCGCGGCACACCGAGGTAATCCTCGACAACCTCGGGCGTCACCGTGATGCTTTCCTTGTCGCTCATCAGGATATCCTTGACCGCCTTTCGGGCCAGGGTCGCCATTTCACGTTCAAGGTTACGAACACCGGCTTCACGGGTGTAGCGGCGCACGACAAATTGCAGCGCGTCGTCTTCAATCGCGAATTCGCCTTCCCGAAGGCCATGATCCTTTTCGGCTTTCGGGATCAGGTGACGGCGGCAGATTTCGACCTTTTCCTCTTCCGTGTAACCGGCGATCCGGATGATCTCCATCCGGTCCATCAGGGGCCCGGGAATGTTGAGCGTGTTTGCCGTGGTGACGAACATCACGTCGGACAGGTCGTATTCGACCTCCAGGTAGTGATCCATGAAGGACGAGTTCTGTTCCGGATCGAGCACCTCAAGCAGCGCCGAAGACGGATCACCGCGGAAGTCCATGCCCATCTTGTCGATTTCGTCGAGCAGGAACAGCGGGTTGGACTTCTTCGCCTTCTTCATCGACTGGATGACTTTGCCCGGCATGGAGCCGATATAGGTCCGGCGGTGTCCCCTGATCTCAGCCTCGTCACGCACGCCGCCGAGCGACATGCGCACGAACTCACGTCCGGTCGCCTTCGCGATCGACTTGCCAAGAGACGTCTTGCCGACGCCTGGAGGTCCGACGAGGCAGAGGATTGGGCCGCGCAGCTTGTTGGCACGGCTCTGGACCGCGAGATACTCGACGATCCGCTCCTTGACCTTGTCCAGACCGTAGTGATCGGTGTCGAGAACCTTCTCGGCAAGCGCAAGATCGTGCTTCACCTTGGATTTCTTGTTCCAGGGAATGCCGATCAGCCAGTCCAGATAGTTGCGGACAACCGTCGCCTCCGCAGACATCGGACTCATCTGCTTGAGCTTCTTGATTTCCGCAGCCGCGCGCTCGCGCGCTTCCTTGGTCAGCTTGGTTTTCTTGATCTTTTCTTCAAGTTCGGCGACCTCGTCGCGGCCATCCTCGCTGTCGCCGAGTTCTTTCTGAATGGCCTTCATCTGCTCATTCAGATAGTACTCGCGCTGCGTCTTCTCCATCTGGCGCTTGACGCGCGAACGGATGCGCTTTTCCACCTGCAGAACGGAGATTTCACTCTCCATCATGCCCAGAACGCGCTCAAGACGCTCGGCAACCGAGACCACGCCGAGAATTTCCTGTTTCTCGGGGATCTTGATGGCAAGGTGGGAGGCGATCGTGTCTGCGAGTTTAGAATAGTCGTCGATCTGGTTTACGGCACCCAGAACCTCCGGCGACACTTTCTTGTTCAGCTTCACGTAGTTCTCGAACTCCGAAACGACGGAGCGAGCCAGGGCTTCGACTTCGATGTTTTCGCCATCGCGCTCGGGCAGAACCGTGGCGGAGGCTTCGAAATAGTCTGTCCGGTCAGTGTACTGGCCGATTTGCGCGCGCGCGCCACCTTCAACGAGCACCTTCACGGTGTTGTCGGGCAGTTTCAGGAGCTGCAGCACGGTCGCGAGCGTGCCGACATCGTATATCTGATCCGAATTCGGATCATCGTCGGCTGCATTCTTCTGGGTCGCCAGAAGAATGTGCTTGTCGGTCGTCATGACCTCTTCGAGCGCTTTGATCGATTTTTCACGGCCGACAAAGAGCGGAACGATCATGTGCGGAAACACGACAATGTCGCGAAGTGGCAGAACGGGATAGACAGAAGTGCTGTCTGCGTCGGTGGCGCGGATTTCTGCGTCGCTCATTTTTTTTCCTTTCTCAGCGTGTTCCGGCCCCATTCAAGAAAGCAACCGAAACACTGAAAAACGGCTTTCGGAAAAGTTTCCGACAGGCCGAACCGCAGCACCCCAAGCGAGCGTCCTGCAATTCGCACGAGCCGTCGTCAGTCCTATTAGGTGGACACCAGCACTGCCGGTGTCAAGGCAGGTTCTGTTCCCAAATCGGTCTAGTCTGTTGACGACCCGCACATCCGGTGGAAAACGTTTCGGCAGTTCGGGACCAATTTGCAGAAAACAAAATGCCGCTCGTTCGGAGCGGCATTTTTTTATCGTTTTATGGTGCAGGAAGACATGTTGTCAGGCGCTGGTTGCTGACGTTTCTTCCCGGTCTTCGTAGATGTAAAGCGGTCTTGCCTCGCCTTTGACAACCTCCGGCGAAATGACGACTTCCTTGACACCCTTGAGGCCCGGAAGCTCGTACATGGTATCCAGCAGGATGGATTCCAGGATCGACCGCAAACCGCGCGCGCCTGTCTTTCGCTCGATCGCCTTGCGTGCAATCGCCTTCAAGGCCTCGTCGTGGAATGCAAGTTCAACCTGTTCCATCTCGAACAGACGCTGATACTGCTTGACGAGCGCGTTTTTCGGCTCGGTCAGGATCGTGACCAGTGCATCTTCGTCGAGATCTTCCAGCGTCGCGATAACGGGAAGACGGCCCACAAATTCCGGAATCAGACCGAATTTCAGAAGATCTTCCGGTTCCAGTTCCGCAAACAATTCACCGATACGCCGGTCTTCGGGCGCTTCGACGCGTGCCTGGAAACCAATCGACGTCTGCGTGCCGCGATCAGAGATGATCTTGTCGAGCCCTGCGAACGCGCCACCGCAGATGAACAGGATGTTGGTCGTGTCCACCTGCAGGAATTCCTGCTGCGGGTGCTTACGGCCTCCCTGCGGCGGAACGGACGCGACCGTTCCTTCCATGATCTTCAGGAGGGCCTGCTGCACGCCTTCGCCGGAAACGTCACGCGTAATCGACGGATTGTCGGCCTTGCGGCTGATCTTGTCGACCTCATCGATATAGACGATGCCGCGCTGCGCCCGCTCGACATTGTAGTCGGCAGACTGAAGCAGCTTGAGGATGATGTTTTCGACATCTTCACCGACATAACCGGCTTCCGTCAGCGTGGTCGCATCGGCCATCGTGAACGGCACATCGAGGATGCGCGCGAGCGTCTGCGCCAGAAGCGTTTTGCCGCAGCCGGTCGGTCCGACGAGCAGAATGTTGGATTTTGCCAGTTCCACATCGTTGTTCTTCGACGCGTGGTTGAGGCGTTTGTAGTGGTTGTGAACGGCAACCGACAGGACCTTCTTCGCGCTGCCCTGCCCGATGACGTAATCATCCAGGACATCACGAATTTCCTGAGGGGTTGGGATACCGTCCCGTGACTTCACCAGTGAGGACTTGTTTTCCTCACGG
This sequence comes from Roseibium sp. MMSF_3412, assembly GCF_030733265.1. Taxonomy (GTDB): domain Bacteria; phylum Pseudomonadota; class Alphaproteobacteria; order Rhizobiales; family Stappiaceae; genus Roseibium. The sequence goes on from NZ_JASHJI010000008.1 coordinate 71,315, forward strand.
ATGATATCCATGCACAGCTCGACACATTCATCGCAAATGAAAACAGTCGGGCCGGCGATCAGCTTGCGAACTTCGTGCTGGCTTTTGCCGCAGAAGGAGCAGTAGAGCGTATTCTTTGAATCGCTGCCGCTGGCCTTGGTCATGTAGTCAACCTCGCGTTTGTGGGGCCTATCCCCATGTCGTTCCCGCCACGGCCAAATCGCGACGGGACCGGTTTGAAGGCGCCCGTCAAGGGCGCTGCTTCGCAATATAAGTCATCATGCTTCACCAATAAAAATCAATATAGGTTTAAGGTGAAGATGAAAACCCGGCATTAATCTGCCCGATAGCGATCTTTCGGCAGAATTCCGCATCCTTGCTTAAGACCGCCTTAGCAGACTTAGCTCTCCGCTTCACCGCCGAGGGTGGTGCGATCGCTGATCACATTGTCTACGATACCGAATTCCTTGGCCTTTTCGGCGGTCATGAAGTTGTCGCGCTCGAGCGCTTCTTCAACCTGATCAAGGCTCTGACCGGTGTGCTTCACGTAGATTTCATTGAGCCGGCGCTTCATCGCCAGGATTTCCTGTGCATGAAGCATGATGTCGGCTGCCTGTCCTCTGAAGCCGCCGGAAGGCTGATGCACCATCACGCGGGCATTGGGCAGAATGAATCGCATGTCCTTCTGGCCGGCGGCCAGCAGCAGTGACCCCATCGAGGCCGCCTGGCCGATGCAGAGCGTCGATACCGCCGGGCGGATGAATTGCATCGTGTCGTAGATCGCAAGACCGGAGGTGACCAGACCGCCCGGCGAATTGATGTAGATTGCGATTTCTTTGGTCGGGTTATCGGCTTCCAGATACAGAAGCTGCGCGCTTACCAGGGTTGCCATGTGATCCTCAACCGGACCGGTGAGGAAAATGATGCGCTCCTTCAGCAGGCGCGAAAAGATATCGAAGGCCCTCTCGCCGCGATTCGTCTGCTCGACGACCATCGGCACGAGAGTGTTCATGTAGATATCGACAGGATCCTTCATACCTCATCCATATGCTTGAGATGATGTCCGGTGACACCGGACTGGACACAGGCCCTTGAAGCGCATCGATCAGGGGCCCGACTCGAAAAAAGCGACAACCCGTATATATGGGATGTCGCCCTTAACGCAAATTCATGGCAGATGCGACATGAAGGCAAGGTTAAAGCCGCTGCCGCATCTGGGGATATCAGGCCGGTGCTCAGGCGTCGTCTTCGTCTTCGGCAACCAGCTTTTCAAGCTCTTCCTTGGTAACCGTCTTGTCGGTGACCTTGGCGAGTTCAAGCATGAAGTCGACGACTTTTTCCTCGTAGATCGGAGCACGTAGCGAGGCCAGCGCCTGCTGGTTGTTCTTGTAGTATTCGAACACCTGCTGCTCCTGGCCCGGGAACTGGCGGACGCGGTCATAAAGCGCACGCTGCAGTTCTTCGTCCGTTACCTGGATGTCGTTCTTTTCGCCGATTTCGGAAAGAACCAGGCCGAGACGCACGCGCCGCTCGGCGATCTTGCGGTATTCCGCCTTCGCTTCTTCCTCGGTCGTGTCTTCGTCCTCGAAGGTCTTTTCGTTGCGCTTCATGTCGTCCTCGACCTGGCGCCAGACGATCTCGAACTCGGAATCCAGAAGTTTCTCGGGAAGTTCGAAGGAATAGTGCTCGTCGAGCTTGTCGAGCAGCTGGCGCTTGACGCGCTGACGGGTCATCTGGCCAAACTGGCTCTCGATCTGACCGCGAACGATTTCTTTCAGCTTGTCCAGCGACTCAAGGCCGAGACCGGTTGCGAATTCATCGTCGATCGTGACTTCACCCGGTGCCGCGACTTCCTTCACTTCGACATCGAAGGTCGCAGCCTTGCCGGCAAGGTGCGCCGCCGGATAGTCCTCGGGGAAGCTCACTTCAACCACTTTTGTGTCGCCTGCCTTCAGACCGACAAGCTGCTCCTCGAAGCCCGGGATGAACTGACCGGAGCCGAGTACCAGCTGACCGTTTTCGTCTGCACCGCCGTCAAAGGGTTCGCCGTCGATCTTGCCCAGGTAAGACATGGTCACCCGGTCGCCGTCTTCGGCCGCACCGTCCTTGGTGTCGAACGGCGTGTTGTTCTTGGCGATGTCGGCCACCTGCGTGTCGACTTCCTCATCCGCGATCTCGACGACCGGACGCTCGATTTCAAAACCGGCAAAGTCGACAATTTCGAAGACCGGAAGCACGTCGTAGGTCATTTTGAACGACAGATCGGCATCTCCGGCCATGATCTTCTCGGCTTCTTCTTCCGGAAGATCGATTTCAGGCGTCAAAGCCGGGCGCTCGGAGCGCTCTTCGACAGCTTTCTGGGTGGTTTCCTGGATGGTGTTCGACAGGATTTCCGCCATGGCCTGACGGCCATACATCTTTTTCAGGTGCGCGACAGGCACTTTGCCCGGACGGAAACCTTTGATGTTGGCCTTGGACTTCAGGTCCGCCATGTAGTCTTCGAGCTTGGTGGCAAGATCACCAGCCGGAATATCGATTTTGAGCTCTCGCTTGAGGCCCTCGGAGAGGGTTTCGGTTACCTGCATGGGTTTTTTCGTCCTCGGTCCCGAGCGGCAATTCGCTCCGGAGGTTTTGTTTTAAATCCCGTGTGCCGCACCGCCTGCACCTTCCTTTTTTCGAAAGCGTTCCAATAGCGGCGCCTCACCCCGAAGCGGACTCCGGGGCGCACGATGGGAGCGCGATAAAGCGTGGGGCCGAAAGTGTCAAGGGCAGACAGCCGAAATTGCCCGCAATTGCCCCCGATTCAGCGCGCGGTTTCGATGCGGAACAAAGCCCCCCGCGCACGGTGGCACAAGACCTTCGCAAGCCGCCGTTCGATGCTGATCGTCACAAGGAAAGCGGCGGCGGCTGATGACGGGTCGGGTTCATGGCTTCGACTTCGACGCGATACAGCTTGTTGCCCTTTCCGCCTGAATACATGAGCGCGTCGGTGAAGGGATTGTGCGACTCGGGCTGAACGATATCGTGGCCATGCGTATAAATCTGACCGATGAGCATATGTCCCACCTCGTGGCAAAGCGTGTGCGCCAGACCATTCACACCCGTGAACCGGCCGATCGAACGGTCGCGCATGACGCACATTCCTGAAGCGCTGTTCATCGCTCCCCAGACCGACACCGGCCGCTTGCCTTCTTCCACCGTGCTTCTCATGTTGCGGACAATGAAAAGATTGACCGTCTTGACGTGATCGGCCCCGTGCGGCTGTGAAAAGGTCCTGTCTTTCAAGAATGGCCGCAGATACTTGAATTCGTCCTTCTTGTCGTCAAAGCCATCTCCGCGCACGATTGCACCCAGGTGTTTGCCGATATCCTTGTGCGAAAGCTCCGTTTGCCCTTTCAGATCGAATTCGACATTGCACTGCGGCCGCAGGATCTCCGAATTCGCTATCTTCAGGACCGTCCTGAGCTCGCTCGAAGACACCCGCGATTTCATTCCGGGCCCGTGTTCGACATGAAACACGAACAGCGGCACGACCCGCAAAGGTTTCACGGAGACGTAGATGCGCAAGTGCCTGCCATTCTGAACAAGATCGAGCTTGCAGTTCTTGCAAGGATTCAGCCCCTTGATGGTCAATGTCCGGCCGGTCACGGAGACCTTGACAAGTTCTTCCTTTTTGAACGACCGGACGACGCCGTCCTCACCGAAACCCTTGCTGACAAACTGAACGGGCTCTTCGGAGGAAATTCCGAGCCTGATTGATCTCTCACTTCCGTGCGGAATCATGATCCAGGCACCGTCCCGGTCCACAGGCGTCGAAACCTTCGACGGTCCGAGCACCTGCGCCGGCGCGGGATATGTATCAAACCCGCCCGCCAGATCCGTCGGGCCGTGCACCGGAATCTTGGGCATGTCCTCTGGCGGGACCGGCTTGACCGGATCGGGTTTGTTCGGCTTGTCAGGTTTGTCCGGATCGGGCTTGTCAGGCGTGACCGTCCACTTCTGCTTCGACGCCGGGTCGTTCAGGGCCCGGATCGTTTTCGCGCCCGGATCGACCCGAAAATCGGGAAACTGAAACCCCAGGACATGGCTCTGGAAATCGCCGATCCTCTCCTTGGTGTTCGGCCCGTAAAACCCGTCTTCGACCAACTTGGTTCTTTTCGGATCGAGAAGAAGGTTCAGTTGGGTCTGAACCTTTCTGACATCCGCGATGTTGTTCTGTGCCCGGTATCCGACAGAACGCTCAATCTGTATTCTTGGCAGGCTGCTCATGACTGACTCCAGATGGCGGTTAGCCCCCCACAACCCGAAGCAATATCGTAAAGTTCGCACACTCTTAGTTGAGATCCGCCGCCTTGGAGGTGATGAAGATCACGTCTTGTCGACGCAGCTTTGATTTGGTCCAGGAAAACACCCGGCGCTCAATGCCGCTTTGCAAGGCAGGGGTTTGACCTGCGCTATCTTTGGCTTAGAACAGGAGCACACGATGTCCTCCAACAAACGGATCTGGCGACCGCGCTCCGGTGCTTTCACCGCCCCAGGTGACAAGCCAGTTCTCGTTCTTTCAAGCGCTTAGAGGTAGAAATGGAACAACGCAGTCTGGGTGCAAACGGGCCTGAGATCAGCGCTATCGGGTATGGTGCGATGTCTTTTTCCGACATGTACGGCGCGACCAACGAGGCGGAGAGCCACGCGGTTCTCGACGCCTGCCGCGATCTCGGCGTGACCCATCTGGACACGGCGAACATCTACGGCATGGGCAAATCGGAAAACGCCATCGGGAGCTACCTGAAAGCCAACCCCGGGGCCCGGGACGAGTTCATCATCGCCACCAAGGCGACGATCACCAAGGATGCTGAAGGCAACCGCGCCTTCGACAATTCGGCAGAGCACCTTGAAGCCGAGCTCGACAAGTCCCTGGAGCGGCTGGGTATTGATTGCGTCGACCTTTTTTACGCGCACCGCCGCGACACAAGGTTCACGCCGGAAGAAACGGCGGCAAATCTCGGCCGGCTGGTTGAAAAAGGCAAGACACGCGCAATCGGGCTCTCGGAAATCTCACCCTCCACGCTTCGCCGCGCCATGACCGCGTATCCTGTCGCCGCCGTTCAGTCGGAATATTCGCTGTCCACCCGCGCGCCCGAACTCGGGCTCGTGCAGGCCTGCGCTGAGCTTGGCGTTGCCATGGTCGCCTTTTCGCCGGTCGGACGTTCACTGCTGACCGACCACCCGATACCGGCCGAAAGGATCAGTCAGATCCCCTTTCTGGCCGGCAACCCGCGTTTCATGGAACCCAACCTTTCGGAAAACCTGCGCATCATGGAAGGCTTCCGCAAACTTGCGGCCGACATGGGCACGAATGCGGCCGGTCTTGCCAATGCCTGGCTGCTTGCGCGCGGACCCCATGTCATCCCGATCCCCGGCACGCGCTCGGTCGATCACCTGCGCGAATGCCTTTCCGGCGCGGCCCTGAAACTTACCCAGACCGACCTTGACCGGATCGAAGCCGCCCTGCCCGTCGGCTGGGCCCATGGTGACCGCTATTCCGAACAGCAGTGGATCGGACCTGAGCGGTATTGCTGAGAAAAAGCCACCGCTCGCGGTGCGAAGATCGCAAATGAGATGGGAGCAATAGCGTTTAAGTTGGTGCGGATGGAGGGACTTGAACCCCCACGCCTTGCGGCACCAGAACCTAAATCTGGCGTGTCTGCCAATTTCACCACATCCGCATCGCATCAGGCCAAAGGCCCTGTGCTCAAGGCGGGGCCTCTATAGCACCGCAGGTTTTTCCGTCAAAGGAAAAAGATGGCTTCATCGCAATCCTGCGCCGCGCTTGTCCACAAGCCAGGCAATGGCCGGCCTGAGCGCTGCACCCAGATCCTCCGCGATAAGCCCGGGCCCCATCTTTCTGGCTGCCTCACCGTGAAGCCAGACAGCCTGACACGCAGCCTCGAACGCAGGCACGCCCTGAGCGAGCAGACCCGTAACAATGCCGGCAAGAACGTCGCCGGACCCGGCCGTTGCCAGCCACGGCGGCGCGTTCGCGTTGATCGCAGCGCGCCCATCCGGCGATGCGATCACCGTATCCGGCCCTTTCAGAACGACCGTGGCTCCGGAAAGAACCGCCCCTTGCCGTGCCCGCAAAAGCTTGTCGCCCTCAAATTCCGGAAACAGGCGGGAAAATTCGCCTTCATGCGGCGTCAGCACAACCGGTGCGGAAGATCCGCCTATCTGTTCGAACAGGTGTTCGGGCTTTTCCGCAAAGCTGGTCAGGGCGTCGGCATCCAGCACCAGGGCACGCCCGGTCTTCAAAAGCTGCCCGACGACATCTTGCGTCTGCGGTCCGACGCCGAATCCCGGCCCTATGAGGAGAGCATTCAGCCGCTCATCGGCGAGAAAGTCCGCGATGGCCTCCGCATCTGCCACCTTTTTCAGCATCACTGCCGTCAAGTGGCTCGCATTAACCATCAGGGCATCGGGTGGCGATGCCAGGGTCACAAGCCCTGCTCCCACCCTGAGCGCGGCACCCGCCGACAGCCGGGCAGCGCCGGTCGCGGACATTGGACCGCCGAACACCACGGCGTGGCCCTTGGAATATTTGTGCCCGTTCACAGACGGCATCGGCCACGCGTCGATCCAGAGATCCGGACCGTTTTCAAATGTTTTCGGATCGATCTCGCCAAGCGTTGCCGGTTCGATACCGATATCCGCAACCTTTGTCGACCCGCACAGACCACGGCCGGGAAAGAGAACGTGTCCGGGCTTTTTCCTGAAGAATGTGACGGTCGCCCGCGACTTGAGCGCCTCACCCAGAACTGCGCCGGTGGCCCCACTCAGGCCGGAGGGAAGATCGACGGCGACCACGGGAACAGCGGAACGATTGATCCTGCCGACAAGATCGAGAACAGCTCCGGACAGGGGGCGGTCCAGCCCGGCCCCGAACAGGGCATCGACAACAAGATCGGCAGACCCGAGATCGTCCAGAAGGTCATTTGAAACACCATCGCCGGTCGACACGTATGAAATCGTGTTGCGCATGTTCGAATTCATGCGTGCGAACGCCTCCAGCGCGTCACCCTTGAGCGTGTCCGGCGGCTTCAACAGGCAAAGACTGACACAGTGACCCGACATGGCCAGGCAACGCGCGGCGATAAAGCCGTCCCCCCCGTTGTTGCCAGGTCCACAAATCACCAGGATTTTTGCACCGGCAGGCAGCAACTCGGCCGCCGTTCTTGCAACCGCTTGCCCTGCCCGCTCCATCAGATCTATCCCGGGCACGCCACCTTCGATGGTCAGCCGGTCCGCGCGGCCCATCTCTTCCGGCGTCAGCAGAACCGCAGCCGCTTTTCCACTTTCTGATGTCATGACAAACGCAATCTCCACGCCGGAATGGGCCAGACGGCCCGGTCATCTTTTTATGGAATTTCATCCGCCCGATGACAAGCAACCGATCAGTTGCACATGATTTAATCATTTAGCCTATTTTTTGATCAGCAAACTGCTGATACACAAGAGGTTCCTCGCCCCGCGCAACCCGAATTGCCGCTTTTCTTGGCGGTTTTCCCGGATTTCCATTTTGACGACAGGGACAACGCCCGGTTGGCACACATCGTGCTTAGGCACTGGCATCGGTATTCGCCGGTGCACGGGAGCGCTTGCCTTCAAGTCATCGGCCAAAAACGAGCCTGCCGACATTTCCGGCATGTAATTGGAGAGAGAAACAAGGTGATGAAAAAGATCGAAGCGATCATTAAGCCCTTCAAGCTCGATGAGGTCAAAGAGGCCTTGCAGGAAGTTGGCCTTCAGGGCATCACCGTGACCGAGGCAAAAGGTTTCGGCCGCCAGAAGGGCCATACGGAGCTTTACAGAGGCGCCGAATATGTCGTCGATTTTCTCCCGAAGGTGAAAGTTGAAATCGTCCTCGGTGACGACATGGTCGAAAAAGCAGTTGACGCCATCCGTTCGGCTGCGCAAACAGGGCGCATCGGCGACGGCAAGATTTTCGTTTCGAATATTGAGGAAGCTGTTCGCATCCGTACCGGCGAGTCCGGTATCGACGCCATCTGACCCACCGAATTCCGGCATCCGCCGGTAAACCGAACTCCGGCCTTGTCAAACAGAGATAAATGGAAGCCTCTGAAGGCCCGGACCCAAACCCACCGTTCACAAGATAATCAAAGGGATGGACATAATGACCACTGCCGCTGACGTCCTTAAGGAAATTCAGGAAAAGGACGTGAAATTCGTCGACCTGCGCTTTACCGACCCGCGCGGAAAAATGCAGCACGTCACCATGGACGCTGCTCTTGTCGACGAAGACATGTTTGCAGAAGGCGCAGCATTCGATGGCTCGTCCATCGCTGGCTGGAAGGCCATCAACGAGTCCGACATGATGCTGATCCTCGATCCGGAAACAGTGCACATGGACCCGTTCTTCGCGCAGTCCACCATGGCGATTTTCTGCGACATCATCGACCCGATCACCGGTGAAGGCTACAACCGCGATCCGCGCATGACCGCCAAGAAGGCTGAAGCCTACGTCAAGTCCGGCGGCTTTGGCGACACCATCTATTTCGGCCCGGAAGCTGAATTCTTCATGTTCGACGACGTCCGCTTCACCGCCGACCCGTACAACACGGGCTTCGTCCTGGACAGCTCCGAACTGCCCTCCAACATGGGCTCCGAGTACGAGACCGGCAACCTCGGTCACCGTCCGCGCACCAAGGGCGGCTACTTCCCGGTTCCGCCGGTTGACAGCGCACAGGACATCCGTTCCGAGATGCTCTCCGTCATGGGTGAAATGGGCGTGCCGACTGAAAAGCACCACCACGAAGTGGCCGCTGCTCAGCACGAACTCGGCATGAAGTTCGACACTCTCACCCGCTGCGCAGACAACATGCAGGTCTACAAGTATGTTGTTCACCAGGTCGCACACGCTTACGGCAAGACGTCCACCTTCATGCCGAAGCCGGTTTTCGGCGACAACGGCACGGGCATGCACTGCCACCAGTCGATCTGGAAAGACGGCGACCCGGTCTTTGCCGGCAACCAGTATGCCGACCTGTCCGAGACCTGCCTTTACTACATCGGCGGTGTCCTGAAGCACGCGAAAGCCCTGAACGCTTTCACCAACCCGTCCACCAACTCCTACAAGCGTCTGGTCCCGGGTTACGAAGCACCGGTTCTGCTGGCTTACTCCTCGCGTAACCGGTCCGCGTCCTGCCGCATTCCGTTCACGTCTTCCCCGAAGGCGAAACGCATCGAGGTCCGTTTCCCGGATCCGACGGCAAACCCGTACCTCTGCTTCTCCGCTCTGCTGATGGCTGGCCTCGACGGCATCAAGAACAAGATCCATCCGGGCGACGCAATGGACAAGAACCTCTACGACCTGCCGGCAGAGGAACTGGCCGAGATCCCGACGGTTTGCGGCTCGCTGCGTGAAGCTCTCGAGAGCCTCGATGCAGACCGCGAGTTCCTGAAGTCCGGTGGTGTGTTCGACGACGACCAGATCGACGCCTACATCGAACTGAAGATGGAAGAAGTCGAACGTTTCGAAATGACGCCGCACCCGGTCGAATTCGACATGTACTACTCCGTCTAAGAGCACCCGCTCTTTTCGACACGAAACCCCGGCCGGAAGGCCGGGGTTTTTTGTTTTTCAGCCCGCTTGATTTTCCAGCCAGTCCGCCAGCGAGGGACGGCTGCGTCCCTTGAAGCCCTGCATTGCAGGAGATGCGATCATGGCATTCAGGACCGCTTCCTGCGTTGTTTCGGCCGCCGCCTTGAACAGGAGATCGATTTTATCCTCCTGCAGAACATCGCGCGCGATGAAGTCGCTGTCGTTTGTGTGAGGCAGCCGCTGCGCTGTGGAGAATGCCAGGGCAATATCTCCACTGCCATTGCCGTAGAAGGCACCGAGCCGGCCAAGACCTGCGGCAGCGCGTCTTGCGACCCGCTTCAGTTGGCGGCTTTCCAGGGGCACATCGGTCGCCAGGACGACGATCACCGAGCCTCGCTCAACGATCTGGCCGCCAGCCGGCGGTTGAGGTTTGCGCCCGTCCGGGAGAATGAGGTCACCCGGTTTTCCGAAATTCGCCTGCACAAGGGCACCGAGGGTGAAATTTCTCCGGCCAAGTTCAAAAACGCGCGACGCGGACCCTATGCCGCCCTTGAATCCGAACGCACTGATGCCTGTCCCGGCACCGGCACTGCCCTGATCGAAATCGTCGGAGGCTGCGTCAAGCGCGGCAAAGGCGTCCGTTTCGCTCAGAACCATCGAGTTGATATCACTCAGATACCCGTCATTGCATTCCATGACGACCGGATTGACCGTGCCGCCGGAGCGATCAATGTCGGGGTTTATCGAAAGTTCACGTCTGATCAACGCATTGATACCCGTTCCCACGGCGAATGTGTTGGTCAAGAGGATAGGTGTCTCGAGCGTTCCGAGTTCCTCAACCTGAATGAGGCCGGCGCTCTTGCCGAAGCCGTTGATGACATCAACGCCGGCCGGCAGCTTTTCCAGGAAAAGATTTCCCGGATGCGGCAAAACGGCCGTGAACCCGGTTCTGAAGCTTCCTTGCCGCACCGTTTGGTGTCCGACCGTCACACCGGCCACGTCGGTAATCCGGTTGGCGGCCCCGGGCTGCAGGTCGCCGCACACAAGGCCGTGGGCACGCGCTGGCGAAATTGAATGCGACGACATGGAGAAGTTTCCGTTCTACGAGAATCGATCGCCTCTCATAGAAAGTGATTGTCTGCCGGTAGACAACACCGGAACGTGGCGGCCATCAATGAAACCACGCTTCAGGTCCTGGCCAGTAGGACCTCAAGGCCGATGACAAGCAGCGCGAGAAACAGAAAATAGGCCGCAAAACGTCCGTGATCGGTTCCGTCGATCACGACCTTGCGTAGCAGCGACCCGAACACGTCAAGCAGTGAGACGGTTACCAGGATGATGAGCAGGATTGCAGCTCCTGCCGAATAGTCGAAACCGCGCAGCGACTCCGACAGTGACATTCCGATCCCGCCCGCTCCAACGATGCCAAGAACGGTTGCGGACCGGACATTGGCCTCGAACCTGTAAAGCGAATAGGAAATCCAGAGCGGCAGAACCTGGGGAACCACACCGTAGATGATTTCCTGAATGACTGGAGCACCGGTCGCCTTGATGCCTTCTACGGGACGCGGATCGATCGCTTCGACCGCCTCGGAAAAGAGCTTCGCGAGCGTCCCTGTTGTATGGATCGTGAGCGCCAGCACCCCAGCGAGCGGGCCGAGGCCAACAGCAGCAACAAAAATCAGTGCGAAAACCAGTTCGTTGATCGCGCGGAAGGCATCCATCAAACGCCGGACCGGGAATACGATCCAAAAAGGGGCGATGTTGGACGACGACAACAGGCCAAACGGGATCGCCAGCGCAACAGACAGGAACGAGCCCCACACGGCCATCTGGACCGTTTCGAGCATGAGATCGAAGTAACTGTGCCAATAACGGAAATTCGGCTCCAGAAAGTCCTTCAACAGGAGCGCCATGTTGCCGCCGCCGGTCAGAACCTCACCCAGCCGATGCATGTCTGCGGGCCTGAAACTCCAGACCAGCATGACGAGTAGCCCGCCCCAGATCAGAACATCGAATACTTTTTCCTGCGTTTCGCGGCCGGGAACCTGGAGTTCAGGCTCGGCTTTGTTGATCAGATCGACATTGCTCGGCATGGGACTGCTTCCGTGGGAGGGACGAAAACGATGCAAGAGCTGTGAGTTCTCGCGCCGATCGCTATTCAGATTGCGTTACTTGCGCGGACGGGCAGCGGCCGCGGCGCGGATTTCCTCGATCTTGGCGTTGATTTCCACGATCTTCTTGGTCCGTTCGTCGTCGGAATAGGTGTCGTCACCTTCGATGGACATGCGCTGACGGATCTGGTCCATTTCGTAAAATGGCCACAGCTGTGCATTGGACGAGGGAATGAAAGGTCCCATATCGATCAGGGCAAGGTTTTCACGCGCTTGAGCGACTTCCTCGTCGGTTCCCTGACGGCCGTAGGTCATGAAGAAGTACATGATCTTCGACTTGATCTCGCTGTCCAGTTCCGGGCGCCACGCCATCGGGTCGGAGGCGATCAGCGGCGAGCGCCAGATTTCCTTCAGTTCGGCAAACAGCTCCGGCTTGGCATTCTTGAGACGCGAATACATGCCTGTCGAGGAAGCGACCGCGGCGTCAACCTGTTTTGTTGCAACCGAAATCAGGTTGGTCTCGTGGTTAGCGTTGCGGACAGTCTTGAAGCAGTCCTTCGGGTTCACGCCTTCCTTTGCGAAAACAAAGGTGGAGGGAACCAGGAACCCGGATGTCGAATTCGGATCGCCGATCCCGAAATCGAGGTCCTTGCCGCATTTCATGACGTCTTCATATGTCAGACCGGATTCTTTGTGGGTAATCATGACCGACCAATAGCCGCGATCGCCGGTTGCTTCCGTCGTCTGCGCGAAAATCTCCGCACCGGCACGGTCGACAGCAACCATTGCCGACTTGTTGCCGTACCAGACGACATCGACCATGTCGAAGCGCAAGCCCTCGATGACACCTGCATAGTCTGCGGCAAAGAAGGGCTTGACCGGCATACCGAGCGAAGCTTCCATCGCCTCGAGGAAAGGACCCCATTTTTCCCGTTGCGCTGAACTGGATTCAGTCGACAGGATGCCAAAGAACAATTCTTCCGGATTTTCACGGTCAGCCAGAGCCGGAGAGGCAAGGCCAGCCATGATGGCTGCAGACGCTGCAATACGCGCAAAAAACTTCATGTCATGTCTCCCAGGGGGTGTATCAGGCCGTTGCCGACATTGGCTCGGTCCCGAAGTCGTCGGCATCCGGCAGAACGAGTTCCTCGCTCGCCTCGCCATAGATCTCGCGCAGAAACTGTGTCGTCAGTGCATGGCTCGGACCGTCGAACACGATCTGCCCCGCGCGCATCGCAATCGTGCGCTTGCAGTACCGTCGGGCGTATTCGACCTGGTGCAACGAAACCAGGATCGTCGTTCCATCCTCTTCATTGATCCGCGAAAGGATGCTCATGACACGCTTGGCGGAGGCTGGATCCAGGGACGCGATCGGCTCATCGGCCAGGATGATGTTCGCCCCCTGAACCAGCGTTCGAGCAATCGCCGCACGCTGCTGCTGTCCCCCTGACAGTGTGGCAGCGCGCTGACGCGCTGTCTGATCGATCCCGACCCGATGAAGTGCTCGCATCGCGAGCTGTTTCTCCTCAGCCGTAAAAAGCCCAAGCATGCCACGCCATGTCGGAACCCGGCCCAGCAGACCCGCCAGGACATTCATGAGAACACTGAGCCGGGGAACGAGATTGAACTGTTGGAACACCACGCCAACACCGGTTCTAGTGGAAGCGATGCTCTTTGCGATCTTGCCTCCGTCCTGAACCTTCTTACCAGTCACGGTAATGCTGCAGCAGCCGGGTTCCTTGTCGCCTGCAATCAACCCGCTGACATGCCGGATCAGAGTTGATTTGCCTGACCCTGACGCACCGATAAGCGCGACGAATTCACCTTCGGCAACATCTACGCTCACCTTGTCGAGCGCTCGCGTTCCGCCAAGATAGGTCTTCGATAACTTGTCAATTTCGATCGCGTTCATCGCCACCCCCGCATTGACAGGGTGTTAGCAAATGGAACGCCGATAGAGATGAAGGATATGTGTCAGATTGACGAAACTAGGGTACGGAATGGTTGAAAAATGAACTTTGAGGGCACCGGCACTCGCTGAGACAACCGTGGGAAAAAGCAAAACGAAAGGCCTCCAAAACAGGAGGCCTTCGTTGATGAGGTTGGGTTATCAGCCGGTCTTAGTAGCAAACCTGACGATATCCGACGACCACATAACGGCCGTAGTAGGGGCTCCAGCGGCGCACCGGCTGGTTGTGGCAACGCACGGGATGGTAATGACGGCGCTGTGCCTGCGAGGCAATGATGGCACCAGTTGCAAGACCGATGATCGCACCGGCAGCGACTGCACCGGCCCGGTTCCCGGCGTGTGCCTCGGTCGGGGCAACGGCGACGGCGGCGGTGGCAATTGTTGCGACTGTAACGGCTGCGATGGCAATTTTACGAAACATAACGGGTCCTCTCAACTGGTGTTCAACTGTGTCTCTTTCCTGATGCACCCAAGATAGGACCGTCTCTCTCAGGTCGCTGTGATCACCATCACGTAAGGTCACATTCGTATAATTTCTCGAAATTACCGGTATAGTCGGCAACGAAAACCAATGCAGGAATGAAGAAATGTGGGTGATATTGGCGGTTTCCATCCAGATGCTTTCAGGGCCGAATGTCTGGCCTGTCCTGGACGAGGGCACGTTCGTCTCCGAGGCCGAATGCCAGGCCGTCCTGGACGAAGCCGTTCCCCGCACCCTTTCCGAACAGATGCGCATTGCCTGGGAACAGGGAGAACTGAAATACGTCTGTATCAGGGTCCGTGAACCGGCCTCGCCTGCGAACTGACCTCGGCCAGTGCGGCCGTCTGCTGCCTTGGCAAAACCCGAACCGTTTCCAATCGGATTTTTCTGACCCGTGCAATTTACAACGCACCGGTCTCGCGCTAGAGCACGTCCGCAGAAGAAACAGACCGCAAGACTGACTGGTACGGACGACACAATGAGCGAATTCAAATCGGATTTCCTGAACGTTCTCTCCGAACGAGGCTTCATTCATCAGATATCCGATGCAAAGGGTCTCGATGAACTATGCGCCAGGGAAACGGTTACGGCCTATATCGGGTTCGATTGCACGGCACCCAGCCTGCATGCCGGATCGCTCGTCCCCATCATGATGCTGCACTGGTTCCAGCAAACGGGTCACCGGCCCATTGCCCTGATGGGTGGAGGCACAACCCGCGTCGGAGATCCGTCGGGAAAGGACGAAAGCCGGAAAATCCTTACGGAAGCGGCGATCGAGGAAAACAAGGCCGGTATCCGGAAAGTGTTCGAAAAGCTGCTGCGTTTCGGCGACGGGCCCGGCGACGCCATCATGCTCGACAATGCCGACTGGCTCTTGAAGTTGAACTACGTCGATTTTCTGCGCGACATCGGCCGTCATTTTTCGGTCAACCAGATGATCCAGCGCGACTCGGTCCGCCTGCGTCTGGAACGAGAGCAGCATCTCTCGTTCCTTGAATTCAACTACATGCTGCTCCAGGGCTACGACTACCTTGAGCTCTACCGGCGCACTGGCTGCCGCCTCCAGATGGGCGGGTCGGACCAGTGGGGCAACATTCTTTCCGGCACCGACCTCGTCCGCAGACTGGCGGAGACGGAAGCTTTCGCCCTCACCTCGCCCCTGCTGACGACGGCCTCCGGCGCGAAGATGGGCAAGACCGCTGCGGGCGCGGTCTGGCTCAACGAAGAACAGCTTTCCGCCTATGACTACTGGCAATACTGGCGCAACACAGAGGACGCCGATGTCGAGCGTTTCCTGAAACTCTTCACGGTACTGCCGATGAACGAGATTGCCCGGCTGGCGGCTCTTCAGGGTTCGGAAATCAACGACGCCAAGAAGATCCTGGCGACGGAAGCAACCGCACTGATCCACGGGCGGGAAAAGGCAGACGAGGCCGCTGAAACCGCGCGCAGGGCCTTTGAAGAAGGCCAGTCCGCCGAAGGCCTGCCGACCGTTGAAATATCCAGAAGCGACCTTGAAGCGGGTATCGGCGTCCTGTCCGCCTTTGTCACGGCCGGTCTTTGCAGTTCCAACGGCGAAGTGCGCAGGAACATCAAGGGCGGCGCGGTCAAGATCAACGACAAGGGCGAGCAGAACGACAAGCGCATGCTGGGCTTGGATGACGTGTCCGATGACGGCATCGTCAAGCTCTCGCTCGGCAAAAAGAAGCATGTTTTGCTGAAACCGGTCTGACGCATCGACCGGCAATAGATCTGGGAACAGGGCCCAGATGCGTCAGTTCTGCTGGAACTCGAACATCTTCCGGAAAATGCCCGGCGCAATCGCCGAGATTGGATTGACAGACAGAACCGGGTCGGACACCGACCCGGACAGACGATAGGTCACGCCAATCAGGCCTTCGCCTGAGTTGCCGCCTAGCGCGAACCCCAGGATCGGTATCTTGGCGAAGAAATTGTTCAAAGCGTAGATCGGCACGAATGTCCCGCTCAGATTGAGCGTCTGTTCCTTCAGGTTCACCGTTCCACTGACAGTGCCGCCAAGGACATTTCCCTGCAGCGCGCCGCGCAGGATCGTCATGATGTCGCCGTCGCGGGTGAAGTTGATATCCATCGTATCGAAATTCGCTGATCCGTCCGATGTCCTGGCCGTGACAATCCGGGCATCCGGATCCGGGTTGGACTGTTCCCGTTCCCTGATGCTCTTGATCGCCGGGTCTTCGGTGATCCTAAGCGAACGCACCTTGAAATCGCCGGCCCAGCTGTCCTCGTCGGCCATGGCAACACTGATGACGCCGCGGCCGCCTTCCATCCGCTCATAGAAGTCGAGGAACTTGAGCGTCGCGCCGGTATCGGCGAACTGGCCGGTCGCAAGCTGGCTGCCCCCCTGTTCAACGATCTTGAACTCAAGATCGGAGCGGCCGTTGATTTTCCCGCTCAGGTCGGCGGTTCGAATACCCTGGGGCCCGGTTTCGACCTTTCCCGAAACCCCCTTGAGTGTCTGCTTGTTGAAACCGGTCACGCTCTGGAGCGAGACAGCGATGCGCGCACCTTCGGAGAAATCCCCGGCCCCCTGGCTGCCGCCGGGGCTTGTCAGGCTCTGAATTAGCCCGCGCCCGTCAAAAACAGAACCGGAGAAGATGATGTCGTAGCGGCCGTTCGCCGCGCGCTGAATCTCGACATCGGCGTCGTCGCCCGGCCGCAGTTTGAACGTGCCGAAGGAAGCGTCGATCAACTCTCCGGTCTTGGAAAGCTGCATTGATCCGGCAATGCTGGCGCCTTCAGAGGTCAGCCTGAAATCCCGCACCAGTTGCTTTTCATCCGTCTCGATGAGTTTGAACGTTGCTGTTGCCGGCACCCCTCTGGCCTTTTCCCAGCCAAGCGCTTCGAGCACAACGGTGGACTTGGTCAGATCAACGGAGAATTCCTGGCCATCGCTCAGGCCCGTTACGCTCAGGACTAGGTCGCCGTCAAGGAAGGCGGTAAGGTCTATGCCTTTCTCCTTAAGCTTCGCTGCAGTCACGGAAACAACGACATCCTGCTTGCTGGCGATGCCGGATTCACCGAGCGGCACAACGAGATCGATATCCGCATTCAGGCCATCGAGAACGCCGCTTCCCGTAATTGCAACCTGTTCCGGCGTTGCATCGATCTGAACATCCGCGTTTGCGATTGTCCGCCCCAGTATCGGATTCTCGTCAGTGAAGTCATCGAGTTCCCCGGTCACGCGCCATTGGACATCGTCAAGGCCGATCCCCTTGGCGAGCGGGAAGCGCGCGACAACGTCAATGCTGCCCTCGCCACTCTCGCCACCGGTCTTGAGCCCTGCCCGGTCGATGACATTCAATGGATTGCTGTTTGCCACCGCCGCAAGTTCGCCAATGCCGCCTTCCACCTGTGCTTCGACTTTCGCGGTCTTTCCCTCCCGCTGCGGCAAATTATAGATTTCAAAGACACTCTCCGGCACCGTGACCTGGCCGCCTGCGGCGGTCTCGGCCACGCCCCCGCCTGAGCGGACGGTCAGCACTTCGCCCGCCACCTTTAAGGAACCGGTCAAGCCCGATACTTGCGGCAGGTCTCCAAACGGTGTCACCGCACCGCCACTGAACGTGGCGTCCATGAGCATGTCGTCGCCCGACCAGCCGGCGTCAGGGTCCCTATGATTGAACGCCGGGGGACGGATCGCGGCGCTATAGGTGAAGTCCTCGATCAGGCCTTCCTTGATGTTGTCCGCAACCCACCTGCGGGCGGGAGGAACAAGCGTGATCGGCCACACCTGCTTTGCCATGGCAATGGGTATGTTCTCGCCGGAAGCGGCGATCGCGACATAGGGGCCGTCTTTTGTAATCTCGATGGTCGCAACCAGTTGCGCGATCGCTTTTCCGGATTTCGCGATGAAACGGTCCACCGATATCAAACGGTCGAGCGGATTGAACCTTGCCCTGATCTTTACACCGTCCAGCATTTGCGGCGCTTCGCGTATATCGGCCGAGCCGAACTGCGGAAAGTCCGATGCCAGACCGATTTGCCACGCATTGCTTCCTTCTTCTCCAGGCTCTACCTGACCGGAAAAAAAGATCCGCGTGTTTCCACGGATCACATGGGACTTGGTGATTTCAATCGCGTCCTGTCCCGCCTTGAAGAGCAGCGAAAGCGCGGCATCATCGAACGCAACAAGTGTTTTTCCAAGCTGGAACCAGCCGTTCTGAACGCGCGCGACCGCGTTGGCGTTCAGGAAATTGCCCTCACCGTCAAGCCTCGTTTCAACCTTTGCGGATGCGGGCAGTCCGAAACCCTTGCCTTGCCTGTCGAGCGTGGCCGGACCCAGCAACTCGGCAAGCGTAATGCCATTGACCACAATTCCGATGTTTTTTTCAGACGCGTCTTCCGGTGCGCTGCGCACCAGCTGGAGGCGCCACGTTGACACGTTGCCCGACACCTTCGCGTTCGCCCGGATGACACGGCGGTCGCTGCGCACAACGTCGGCATCGATCCCGTCAAACCGCCTGGGCTTGGCACCGGTGAGCTCGAACGTTCCGTTGCGGATCGAAACGTGTCTCAATCCCCGGCGGGCAAACTGATCATCCACGACGTCGCTCAAGCGATCGACCGCTTCCATCAGAGGGCCGATCTCCGGCAGCTTCGCGGGGCCTCCCTTGAGAGCCACGCTGACGTGCGGCTGTGTGAGTTGCAGAGACGAAAACCGGAGCTTGCCGCCAAGCAGCGCATCCGGATCAAGAGGAACGACCAGCTTTGGAAAACGGATTGTGACGGGAGCCGGTCCGTCGATTTCCAGGGCTGCTCCTTCAAGGATGATTTCGATACCGTCCTGTGCCGTGAAATCGACACTGCCTTGCTGCACGGCCAGTTCCACCGGACCGCGCGTCCCCTGGGAGGCAAGCACACTTCCCAGAAACGGGATCCGGACCGGGCCCGAAGCAAACAGCACGGCCAGACCGGCGGCCACGCAAACGAAAAGACCCAGAGCAGCCAGCCAGTAGCGTCTGCGAACGGATTTTCGCTCCGTTTTCTTCAAGTCACTGCCGCCAGATCTTCCCAACAAATTCGGTCCATTCTCCTGACTTGTGCAAGCCGACAGGCGCTGCCGAGATGCGCACCTGTAAATACCTGTTCTAGCGCGCATTGAACGAGTCGCAACGCGACCTATGATAATTCGAAAGTCGGAACAAAATCGACTGCTGCTTGCGAGCCGGCTACCGGTTCCGGGAAGAACGCACAAATTATGACAGAAGGATGACAAGATGCAGGAACTCGCCATCGGAGATGCGGCACCGGACTTCGACCTTGATGCTGATGGAGGTGGTCGGATCTCTCTGGGTGAACTCCAGGGAAAACCTGTCGTTCTTTATTTCTACCCGAAGGACAACACGCCGGGCTGCACAAAGGAAGCAATTGCCTTTACAGAATTGATTGAGGACTTCGCGAAACTCGGCGTGACGATTGTCGGCGTATCACCAGACTCGGCCAAGAAACACGACAATTTCATCGCCAAACACAATCTTGCGGTGCGCCTCGGCGCGGACACCGAAACGCACACGGCGGAGGCCTATGGTGTGTGGGTGGAAAAGTCCATGTATGGCAAGAAGTACATGGGTGTGGAACGCGCGACCTTTCTGATAGACAAGGTCGGAAAAATCGCCCAGGTCTGGAGAAAGGTCAAAGTGCCCGGACACGCGGAAGCTGTCCTTGACGCTGCCAAGGCGCTCTGACCGAAGCCGATCCAATCGAAGACGCAACCGGAACACCGATGAACCCTGACAAATCGCCTCCGACGCTAGTTGCCGGCGCCAAAGCCATCGTGTCGGCTTCGGATGTGTCGGAAAAGGTCAGGCTGGCTTATCTGGTGTCGAAAGCGTGGTTCAGCAGGGATCTGGCCCTTGGTACTCCTTCCAGGGACGGACACATGCCGGATCGCCCTGGACGCCCTTCGAGACCGGAGCTGTTGGCCCCGCGCGACATGCCAAAGCGGAAGCTGACCGGGAAGGCAGGCCGTCTCGCGCTGCTCCATTCTTTGGCGCACATTGAACTGAATGCCGTCGACCTGACATGGGACCTTGTCGGACGCTTCGCACATATTCGACTGCCGCGCACCTACTACGATGATTGGGTGCGTGTCGGTCTGGAAGAGGCGAAGCACTTTTCGATGCTCCAGGACAGGCTCTCCAGGCTTGATGCCGCCTATGGCGATCTTCCCGCTCACGATGGTCTCTGGCAGGCAGCCCAGGACACCGGGCATGACCTTGCCGCACGGCTTGCAATCATTCCTCTTGTGCTGGAGGCGCGTGGTCTCGACATCACGCCGCCGATGATGGAGAAGGCCCGAAAGTCTGGAGACGAGGACACTGCGAAGTGCCTTGAAGTCATCTACAGGGACGAAAAGAACCACGTTGCATTCGGTGCAAAGTGGTTTCGATTCTTGTGCGACAGGCAGGGAATCACCCCTGAACCGGCATTCCATGCATTGGTCAGAAAGCACTTTCGTGGCAATTTGAAACCGCCATTTAATGATCGCGCAAGATCGGAAGCAGGGCTAACCCCCGGATTTTACAAGCCTCTCGCCCCAATAACAGGTTAGAAATAATCCGGTTGCAGACGATTTATTAACCTTACCAAATTCTAATCAACCTCAGTTCTTTTGCAGAATGCAGACAGTGACTGAGTGAACATGCAACAATGTCAGAAATCGCAGCGACCGCTGAACGGGCCAAGAATGGCGACGCACCACGCGTCAGTGAACCGGGTCGCGAAGTCAACCACATACAGCGTGCGCCCCATGCATCTGATTTGCGGGGCGCTGGCATGCGTCGCCGTCACATTAGGTGTTAGCGGAACGGCGGCATATTATCTGATGCGCAGTGATGTGATGGCGGAAGCGAGTGCAGAACGAACCGAACTCGTGCTCGAATATCAGGATCACATCGACCGGTTGAGAGCCGAAATCGAAAAACTCACAAGCCGTCAGATGGTCGACCGCGAAACTGTCGAAATCCAGGTCATGGACGTGCTGCGTCGCCAGCAGGATCTCAACCAGCGTCACGCGATCGTCGCGGATCTTGTTGCACGGGCGGAAAGTGTCGGCATTTACCTGAGCAACGACAAGCCCCTGCCCCCGCCGAAACCATCACTCGATGCGCGCGAGCTTGCAACCATCGGCACGAACGACAAGTCTGCAATCGGCGGCGAGAGCGAATTGATCGAAGAACCGGTCAAGGCACTCGGACTGCGCGAAACAACCACCAGAAGCGTTGATCCGCTTTCGATCCTTCAAAAAACGGCACCACTGCCTGGCGCGCAGACCACCGTAAAAAAAAACACTGAAAAAAGGGCCGCGCTTGACGCCGTGAAGGAAGACATTTCCGAGATGGATGTCGAAAGCACGGCAGCCGTTGACACGATCACGGTTGCGACGGAAAGCCGGATCGAGGAGATCCTGAACATCACCAGTTCGATCGCACCGTCAATGAAGGCGGCGCTGCGCGAGAACAGTTCGATCGGCGGCCCGTTCACACCCATCTCCCACAAGACCTTTCCCGAGCGCCTGAGACGCGCGGACAACGCGCTTGAAACGCTGCGCCGTGTGAAGTTTGCCGCGCTTCGGCTCCCAGTGAAACGGCCCGTCCGCAACGGCACCATTTCGAGCAACTACGGCCCGCGGGTCGATCCGTTCCTGAAACGTCTGGCCATGCATACCGGCATCGATTTCAAGGCACCATACGGCGCACGGGTCTACGCAACAGCACCCGGCACAGTAACGGGTGCCAGGTGGAAAGGCGGATACGGCAAAATGGTCGAAATCAGGCATGCCAACGGCTTCGTGACGCGTTACGCGCATCTCAGCCGAATGCATGTAGCGGAAGGAGACCACGTGCTTGCCGGCGATCTGATCGGCAACATCGGCTCGACGGGCCGATCAACCGGTCCCCACCTTCACTACGAGATCCGCCGTCATGACAAGCCTTATAACCCGGGCGCATTTCTGACAGCCGGCAGCAAGCTGACCGAACTGTCTCTATGAAAAACGGGGCAACTCGCCCCGTTCTGCCTGATGGTTCTTGCTCAAATCAGTCGATGTCGTCGACTTCAACCGGGTCACCGCCGAAGACACGCTGCGCCAGTGCGGCCTCCATGAACTTGTCGAGATCCCCGTCTAGCACGTCACCTGGCGACGTGCTTTCCACTCCGGTTCGCAGGTCTTTCACAAGCTGGTAAGGCTGCAGGACGTAGGAGCGGATCTGGTGTCCCCAACCGATATCGGTCTTGGACGCAGCCTCCGCGTTCGCCGCTTCCTCACGCTTTTTCAGTTCCGCCTCATAGAGCCGGGCCTTAAGCATGCCCCAGGCCGTCGCCCGGTTCTTGTGCTGTGATCTCTCGGACTGGCACTGGACGACGATTCCGGTCGGCTGGTGCGTAATACGGACCGCCGAGTCCGTGGTGTTGACGTGCTGCCCGCCCGCACCGGAGGCACGATAGGTATCGATCCGGCAATCACTTTCGTTGACGTCGATCTCGATCGAATCGTCGATCACCGGATAAACCCAGGCGCTTGAAAAACTGGTGTGGCGGCGCGCATTGCTGTCGTAGGGCGAAATGCGGACAAGGCGATGAACGCCCGACTCCGTTTTCAGCCAGCCATAGGCGTTTTCACCCTTGATCAACAGCGTCGCGGACTTGATGCCGGCTTCCTCGCCGTCACTATAGGCAGGCACTTCCACCTTGAAACCGTGCTTCTCCGCCCATCTCCGGTACATCCGCAGAAGCATCGACGCCCAGTCCTGGCTTTCCGTGCCACCGGCACCGGAGTTGATCTCCAGATAGGCATCGTTTCCGTCGGCCTCGCCCGACAGGAGCGAGTTCAGCTGCAACTGGTTGACCTTGTCCTTCAGGCCGCGCAGGGCATCTTCGGCATCCTCGATGACGTCCTTGTCATCTTCCATCTCACCGAGTTCGATCAGCTCGATATTGTCCGCAAGATCCTGCTCAAGGCCCCTGACCCCGGTAATCCCGTCGTCAAGCTGCTGGCGTTCGCGCATGAGTTTCTGCGCTTTTGCTGGATCGTTCCATAGGTCGGGGTCCTCTGAGAGGGCGTTCAGTTCCTCCAGACGGACAAGAGCCTGATCCCAGTCAAAGATGCCTCCTCAGCAGGCTTATGGCCTGCTTGATTTCATCAACGATCGCTTCCATCTCGGCGCGCATCGGATACCTCGCTGTAGTGTGAGACGGCCCGGTTTTCCTGAACAGGACCGGGCCGTGAATTGGAGCGGGACATTAGCCGCGCAGATTGACAGTGTAAACCGCCAATGGGCGACGTGCCCCTATTGCGGAAACCGGCCGGTTGCCGGACGTGTCAGTAGAGACCTCCGGTGCCGACCGTCACTGCTTGCTGCGCCTCCGGCGAGACGGCAGTCGGGACACCGAGCTGACTTTGGAAGTCGATGATCGCGTAGCTGTCATTCGGTGTCATGCCGGGCTTGAAGGCCTCCAGGATCGCACCGGGGGCGCCGGGAGACGCACGTCCGCCGGTCCGCCGATTGATGGCAATGAGTTGCAGGCCACGCGGAACCCGGAACTCTACCGGCGGTTTTTCGGCAAGCGCCTTTTTCACAAAGTCGGTGAAGATCGGAGCGGCCACCTGACCCCCGGTCGCGCCGCGGCCCATGGGTTTGGGATTGTCGAAGCCAACGAACACGCCAACCGCCAGATCCGGCGTGAAGCCCATGAACCAGGCGTCCTTCTCGTCATTGGTCGTCCCGGTCTTGCCGGCGACCGGACGCTCGACGGCACGCACCGACGTGGCTGTGCCGCGCTGAACGACACCTTCCATCATCGACGTGATCTGATAGGCGGTCATGGGATCAAGAACCTGCTCCCTGTCGTCGATCAGGATCGGTTCCTGCTGACCTTCCCAGGCATTTTGCGTGCAGCCATCGCAGATGCGGCTGTCGTGCTTGTAGATCGTGCGTCCGTAGCGATCCTGTATCCGGTCAATCAGCGTCGGGCGAACCTTGCGTCCGCCATTTGCAATCGTCGCATAAGCCGTCGTCATTCTGAGGACCGTGGTTTCCCCCGCCCCCAGTGACATGGACAGAACCGGCAACATGTTGTCGTAGATGCCGAACCTCTTTGAGTATTCGGCAACAAGAGGCATTCCCATGTCCTGGGCGAGCCGCACGGTCATCACGTTTCTGGACAGCTCGATGCCCGTCCGGAGCGTGGAGGGTCCGTAGAACTTGCCGCCGTAGTTTTGCGGCCGCCATGTACCAAGACCCGGCCCCTGGCTGATTTCCAGCGGCGCATCCATGA
This sequence comes from Roseibium sp. MMSF_3412, assembly GCF_030733265.1. Taxonomy (GTDB): domain Bacteria; phylum Pseudomonadota; class Alphaproteobacteria; order Rhizobiales; family Stappiaceae; genus Roseibium. Next base: position 95,791 of record NZ_JASHJI010000008.1, read on the forward strand.
TCACCGAGGACGGCGTGTAACCATTGTCCAGTGCCGCCGCGTAGAGGAACGGTTTGAAGGACGATCCTGGCTGGCGGTATGCCTGTGTGGCCCGGTTGAATTCGCTCTGGGCGAAGCTGAAGCCGCCGACAAGCGCAAGCACGCGGCCCGTATAGGGATCCATGGCGACAAGCGCACCTGAGACTTTAGGGATCTGCCGCAATTCGAACGTACCGGGCGCCACCTGGCTTTCCTGGACGTAGACCACGTCACCGGGGGCAAGCACATCGGACACGGAACCCGGAGTGCGTCCGTTGACGCGCGCCCACTTCATCGTCTCCAGAAACAGCGGGCCGCTCTTGCGCTCTTCGGAGAGCTTGCCGCTGACCAGCTTGTCCGGCTGGACACCGACCGTGGCCTGTTCACCCCCGCTCTCCAGGACAACTGCGAGCGTCCATTCGGGAATGTCGCTGAGACCTTCGATCTTGCCGAGGTCGACACCCCAATCTGCACCGAGCGCGATCCGGTCGATCGGTCCGTTCCAGCTGCCGCGTTTGCGATCGAAATCGATGAGACCGTCCATGAGCGACTTGCGCGCCATTGTCTGCAATTCGGGGTCAAGCGTAGAACGAACCGACAAACCGCCTTCGTACAGGCGCTTGGTTCCGAATATCTCGGCAACTTCCCGGCGCACTTCTTCCGTGAAGTATTCGGCGGCAAACAGGCGGGACCCGGATTTGCGCGGTTTGACATCAATCGGTTTCTTCTTCGCAGCTTCGCCTTCTTCAAAGCTGACATAACCGTCGGCCACCATGCGATCGAGCACATAGTTGCGGCGCGCGATCGCGCGGTCGGTATGCCTGAACGGATGGTAGTTGTTGGGCGCCTTGAGCAACGCGGCCATGTAGGCGACTTCATCAAGTTCCAGCTCGTGAACCGACTTGTCGTAGTAAATCAGCGCGGCAGCGGCGATGCCATAGGCACCCAGGCCGAAGAAGTTCTCGTTGAGATAAAGTTCGAGAATTTCGTCTTTCGTGTAGGCCTGCTCAATGCGCAGGGACAGAATGGCTTCCTTGATTTTCCGGACAATCGACAGATCGTTTGTCAGCAGGAAGTTCTTCGCAACCTGCTGCGTGATCGTCGACGCGCCTTCCGGACGGCGTCCGGAACCGTAATTCTGTACGAAGCGGACAGCTGCGCGGGCAATGCCTTCAGGGTCGACGCCGATATGCGAGTAGAAATTCTTGTCTTCCGCGGATATGAAGGCCTGCTTCACCCGATCTGGCATGGCCTGTATCGGCAGGAACATGCGCCGCTCCGTGGCATATTCGGCCATGAGACTGCCGTCAGCCGCATGCACGCGTGTCATGACAGGCGGCTCATAGTTCTTGAGGGCCGTGTAGTCCGGCAGATCCTCATCAAGGTGCTGCAGATACATCCAGACACCCGCGGCGATCAAAAGAGCCAGCGCCGCGCCGATGCCGAACAGGTAGCCAAAAAATTTAACCAAGAATTTCATACTGCGGGCTCGTCTTTCCCCGTCATTGCTGCTTGTCGCTCTTTAGCACGGAAACCCTGACAGGGCACTCTCCGGCGCCGATTGTCACAATTACCTGACCGATACCTCTTGCACCAATATGGCGATGCTGAGGCAATTGCCATACAAGGCGCTCAATTTACGTGACAATTCACCATCGTCACTGCGAAACCGTTCCCTTCTGCCGGGCGAGCCTCGGTCTGAAGAAGCCGTGTATCGCGTCGCTCATGGCGTTCGCCATGCGCTCCCGCCACTCCTCGGTATTCAGAAGTTTTTCGTCGTGTTCGTTGGAAAGATATCCCAGTTCGACCAGAACAGACGGCACATCATGTGCCTTCAGAACCCTGAAACCTGCGGATCGGTGCGGGTTTTTGATCAGCCGGACGGCACTCTTGAGTTCGGTCACAAGTATCTTGGCAAAGTAATTCGAAAAGGACCTTGTCTCGCGTTTGGCAAGATCGAGCAGAATGTCGGTGACATCCGTCGGCTCTTCGTCCAATTCGACGCCGGCAATGATGTCGGACATGTTTTCGACCTCGGCCAATTCAGCGGAAAGCTGATCCGATGCCTTGTCTGACAACGTGTAAACGGTCGCTCCGCGTGCGAATTTTCTGCCGCGCCGAACCGAATCGGCATGAATGGAGATAAAGAGATCGGCTTCGAGTTCATGCCCGATCTGCACGCGCCTGGAGAGAGAAATGAAGGTGTCGTCCTCACGCGTCAGATGCACGTCATAAAGTCCGCTTTTCTCCAGTTTATCCTTCAGAAGATTCGCGAAATTCAGAACGATCGCCTTTTCGAGCGTGCCGCCCACACCCGTTGCCCCGTTGTCGATACCGCCATGACCGGGGTCCAGCACGATCAGGGGTTTGCCGCTCCGTTTGGCGTCGCCGCCCAGGCGATCCGTTTTTGGCACGGTCTTGGCGGCCTTCGCCTTACCCTTGGTACGCGAGCTCAGGACAAATGCGTCAAAGTCGTCCGGCGTGGACTTCACCAGGTCGATCACCAGTCTTGCAGGCTGGTCGTCAACAGCGGGCAGAAAGAAGGTCTTGTCGACGCTCACAGGTCCGCTCAAATCCATGACAATGCGTGACTTGCCTGGAGCGAAAAGCCCGAATCGCCACGTCGTGACCATGCCGCGTCCGTCTGTCCCGGCACCGTCCGGCAACTGGAAGTCAACTTCCGGCAGGTCGACGATCAGACGGAAAGGCTGCGCGAGTCCCGATATTTCCGGTTTGATCTGGGTGTCGAGGTCCAGGACGAATCGGGTACGCTCATCATCGCCTGCAACCCTCGCTCCAATGACCTTGGCCGGCGCCGCATGTGCACAAAATGTGTGCACGCCCCCCAGCAGGATCAAAAAAGTGAAAAAAAACAGAGCGGTCGCCGACTGGACAAGTTCATTCACCCTCGTCAAGGCCACGGCTTGAAGCTCCACCTCAGGTTTCGGCGCGTTTTTCTTCACAATTTCTCCGGCCAGGTCATGCATATTCTGTTTGTTTCTGTTCTCGGCTGCACTGTTTTATGCTGAGCACGGGCTCAGGAAAAGTGTTTGCGCGTTTCACATTGCTTGCAAAGCAGAGCGGCGGATCGTAAAAGTACCTTACGGATTTCGGTTCATGACCGATACCTTTCCCGGTGGCGTTAAAGGGTAGCTATCCACAACACCATCGAAAATCGTGGTCTCATTGCGAGGGAACAGAGGCCGTTCCATCGCGAAAAAAGACAGACCCGATGATAGAGGAACAGGTAGCGGCCCCCTTTGAATACGACCTGTATTGCAGTTTTGTGGCCTGAATTGGAAACAGCGCCCGATGCAGTGCAGACAGCGGAAAACAAAGGTGAACTTTTCCGGACCGGTTGCAGATGTAGCGGCACTCCCCTCCCTGTCATACCGGAAAAGGTACAAAGACTTAACTCAAGGGCCTGCGTTGCCCCGAAGGACCCGCGCGATGCACACAGTGATCAAAACGAGACAAGGCTCCGCTTTCGCGGCCGGTTTCGCCGATCAGACGACCGCGCCGGGCGCAGACGCCCTTCTCATTCTTAGCAAAAACAATACGGCAGCTTCTCTCCTTTCGGGCGAAGCGCGCGCGCTATGCGCGCTTAGCACTGCTGCCGTGGAGACGTTCAATAATGGCAAACAAAATGCTGATCGACGCGGGCCACCCGGAGGAGACCCGGGTCGTCGTCGTACGTGGCAATCGTGTTGAAGAATTCGACTTTGAGGCGGCAAACAGGAAGCAGCTACGCGGTAACATTTATCTAGCGAAGGTAACCAGGGTCGAACCGTCCCTGCAGGCCGCCTTCGTTGAGTATGGCGGAAACCGGCACGGTTTCCTGGCGTTTAGCGAAATTCATCCGGATTATTACCAGATCCCGGTCGCGGACCGTGAAGCGCTGCTGGCAGCGGAAGCTGCCGAGCGTCAAAAGGACGATCAGGACGCCGAAGAGAAGCCCAAGCGCCGGCGCAAGTCCCGTGCGGCCAAGAACGAGTCCACCGAAACTGTTGCCAGCGAAAAGGTCGAGGCTGATGAAACGCCCGACGCAGCGGCTGCGGGCGAAGGCGCGACTGGTGAAGACCCTGCACCCGAAGGTGCGGAGGCCTCCGGAGAGGAAACTCCGGAAACGGCGGCCGAAGCGCAGGATACGGCGGATACCGACAGCGTGAGCGACGATGCCGCTCCGGCCTCCGATGAAGAGGGTTCGGAAGAGCTTTCAGCAAGGTCTTCCGGCGAATTGGCCGGCAACGATTCTTCTGACGAGGCTGCGGAGCCTGCCGAAGAAACCGACAACGACGAAGAGGCAGACGACGGGTCAGACGACGATGACGACGTTGTCGCCGAAGCGGATGCGGAAGAAGAAACCGAAAAGCCGGTCAGGGCACGCAGCCGCCGGCGGCGGCGGAGCCGCGATGATGACGACGACGCCGAAAGCGAAGACGAGATGGTCGAGTCCGTCGGCGCGGAAGATGCCATGGAAGAGGTGCCGGAACGGTCCGTTCCGCTGCGCAAGCAATACAAGATCCAGGAAGTCATCAAGCGCCGCCAGATCATTCTGGTTCAGGTCGTCAAGGAAGAACGCGGCAACAAGGGTGCTGCGCTGACAACCTACCTGTCCCTTGCCGGACGTTATTCTGTCCTGATGCCGAACACTGCGCGCGGCGGTGGCATTTCCAGAAAAATCACGCAGCCGACCGACCGCAAGCGCCTCAAGAAGATTGCTTCGGAGCTCGATGTGCCCGAAGGCATGGGCGTTATCCTGCGCACGGCCGGTGCGAGCAGGACAAAGGCCGAAATCAAGCGGGATTTCGAATACCTGATGCGCCTTTGGGAAAATGTCCGGGAGCTGACGCTCAAGTCGAGCGCGCCAAGTCTCGTCTACGAGGAAGGCAGTCTGGTCAAGCGGTCGATACGCGACCTCTACAACAAGGACATAAACGAAGTTCTTGTTTCGGGCGACGACGGCTACCGCGAAGCCAAGGACTTCATGCGGATGCTCATGCCGAGCCACGCGAAGAATGTGCAACCCTATCGCGATCCGTCACCGCTCTTCATTCGCTACGGCGTCGAACCCCAGCTCGATGCAATGTTCTCGCCACAGGTCACGCTGAGATCGGGCGGATACATTGTCATCAACCAGACCGAGGCGCTTGTCTCCATTGATGTGAACTCCGGCAAATCGACGCGAGAGCACAATATCGAGGACACGGCGCTCCAGACAAACCTGGAAGCAGCGGAGGAAGTCACGCGCCAGTTGCGCCTCCGGGACCTGGCCGGGCTTGTCGTGATTGACTTCATCGACATGGAAGAGTCGAAGAACAATCGCGCGGTTGAACGGAAACTGAAAGACTGCCTCAAGAACGATCGTGCGCGCATTCAGGTCGGCCGGATCTCGCATTTCGGGTTGCTGGAAATGTCGCGCCAGCGGATCCGTACCGGCGTGCTGGAGAGTTCGACGACACCCTGCCCCCACTGTCAGGGTACCGGCATGATCCGTTCGGTGGAATCGGTTGCCCTGCACGTGCTTCGTTCGATCGAAGACAACCTCCTGAAGGGCGCTTCGCATAATCTCATCATTCGCACAACGACGCAGGTCGCGCTCTACATACTGAACCAGAAGCGCTCGAACCTGTCCGATCTTGAAGCCCGGTTTGCCGTTGAGATCGAAGTCAACGCGGATGAAATGGTCAACGGACAGCTCTACGTTCTGGAACGCGGTGCGCCGATAGATCGCGACCGGGTCCCGGCGCCGGCACCAACTGTGCATCCCGACACGGTTGAGATCATTGACGAGGACACCGACCAGCCGGTCATCGAGGAACAGGCGCAGGACGAGGAAGGCGGGGATCGCCGCCGCCGCCGTCGCAGAAAGCGCCGCAGGGGTGGGTCCGACAACGCTCAGGACAATTCCGAAGGCCAGCAGAGCGCGACCCCGGCGGACGAGTCCGAAAAGGAAGATCAGGCAGCGTTGGACGCTGCGTCCGAGGACGAAGACGGGGAATCCGATGAGCCGAGGCGGAAGCGCCGGCGCGGACGCCGCGGCGGACGGCGCGGACGCCGGAACGGTGAAGGTTCGGAGTTCCAGAACGACGAACAGGTCGAGGCGAACGCTGAAAACCAGGCGGAAGCCGGGGCCGTGGAAGACGGTGTTGAAAACGATGCCGCCGAGCCGGACGCCCCTGAAGCAGCCGAAACGGAAGAGACCGGCTCAGACGCCGGCAACACGGACGCCGTCGCCGGCGAAGACGCATCGCCTTCCGACTCCGACGGTGTTCAAGCCGAAGCGGATACGGAAAACGCTGACGCCAATGGAGCGGCCGCCGACATGAGCGATGCCCCGGCGGATGAGCCTGCGGTTCAGGCGGACGACAATACGTCCCAGGAGGACATCGTTGTCGAAACGCCAACCTCTGAACAGCCCGTCCCGAACGAAACAGCGGGCGAGGAAACACCAGCCAAACCGTCAGCGCCCGCAGAACCGGTCGTGACGAGCGAAACATCCGCAGACGAAGAGGAAGACAAGCCAAAACGCGTTGGTTGGTGGCAGCGCGGCAGGTCGTTCTTCTGATCGTTCTTCAGGTGCAGATTTGGAAAAGGCGGCCGGTGGCCGCCTTTTTTTGATTCCGCATGAGCGCGGTGCGCCAGAAACGTCATCGATAATGTTCAGTCGAGGAAGTCCGACAGGCGAACCAACGCTTCTTTCATGTGTTCGTGCGCTCCGGCGAATGAAAACCTCAAAAACGCGTGTCCATTCAACGGATCAAAATCAACGCCTGGTGTGGCCGCAATCCCGGTTTGGTGCAACAGCTTGCGAGCGAAATCGAGACTGTCGCGGCTGTATCTGCTGATATCGGCATAAACATAGAAGGCGCCGTCCACGGGCAACAGTCTGTCCAGCCCAACCTTTGGCAAACCATCCAGCAGGAGCGTCCGGTTGCTGACATAGCCGGCTTTGACCGCTTCCAGTTCCTGAACCGAACCCAGGGCCGCCGTTGCCGCAATCTGAGAAGCTTCCGGAGCCGAAATGTAGAGGTTCTGGGCAAGCCGCTCCACCGGCCGAACCAGTTGCTCCGGCAGAACCATCCAGCCGATGCGCCAGCCCGTCATGCAGTAGTATTTCGAGAAGCTGTTGATGACGATGGCATTGTCCGAGATCTCAAGGGCGGTTTTCTGATCTTCCGCATAGTCGAGGCCGTGGTAGATCTCGTCTGAAATGAACCAGATCCCGTGCGCATCGCAGTAGCGGACCAGGTCGGCAAGCGCATCGCCGGCCATCATTGTCCCCGTCGGATTGGCCGGGCTTGCGACAAGCACTCCCTTGATCGGCCCGTCCTTTTGTGCCTCCTCCAGATGCTCCGGTGTCAGGCACCAGCGCGTTTCCGGGCCGACGGCAAGTTCGACCGGCACCAGCCCGAGCGCCTTCAGAATGTTGCGATAGGCCGGGTAACCCGGCACAGTCAGAACGACCCGGTCGCCGGCATCGAAGGCGGCAAGGAAGGCCAGGTTGAAGCCAGCCGAAGAGCCTGTCGTCACCGTGATCCTGTCTTCGGGCACCTCAACACCGTAGTCACGCCGGTAATGCTGTGCCAGTGCGGTACGCAGCGGCCTGATCCCGAGCGCTTCCGTATATCCCAGGCGTCCGTGCTCGAGCGCCGTTCGCGCAGCCTGAAGTGCCGCTTTCGGTGCCGGTGCAGAAGGTTGCCCGACCTCCATGTGAATGATGGAACGGCCCTCTGCCTCCAGTTTTGCCGCTTCGGCAAGGACATCCATGGCAATGAATGGCGACACATCACTGCGCGTGGAAGGGCGAAAAAAATCATTTGTCATGTCTGGTCTGGGCGTCCGGCACTTTTCCTGTCAGGACCGTATTGCGGATTTTGCGCGTCGAGGCAATGCTCTGATCGTGCCTGATGGCAAGTTGGCGAAACCCTCGCTTCCAACCTTTACGATTTGTCATGTTGGAATTCTTGACCGGAACACGACACCTCCATAACTTCGCCACACGCCCGACTATCCATAGAAAAGTCAGATAGCTTTCAAAAAAGACGAGCTGCACGAAATGCCCGTTACACGACGAACAACCAGGAAGACCCTACAGCGTTCGCTACGCAAGACCGTTGCCAGCCTGTGTTCAGCCGCGATTGCAATTCCGCTTGTCATTACACCAGCCCATTCGCAGGGCGGCAGAGTTCCGATCGTACGGGATGCGGAAACGGAAGCCCTTCTGAAAGACTATGCCAAACCGATTTTCAAGGTCGCGGGGATCGGCCAGTCCGAGCCCGAGATCATCCTTGTCAACAACAAGTCCTTCAATGCGTTCGTTCCTGACTCGCGCAGGATGTTCATCAATATCGGTGTGCTCATGGACGCGGAAACCCCCAATGAGGTCATTGGGGTCATCGCCCACGAAACAGGTCATATTGCCGGACGGCATCTTGTGAGACTTCGCGCTGCCGCATCAAATGCGCAGATAATCGCCGTGATCGGCATGCTGCTGGGCGCCGGCGCCGCGGCAGCCGGTGCCGCAGCCGGATCCGGACGCGCTGCATCAGGTGGTGCCGCAGCAGCCCTGAGCGCACCTGAAGTCGGCAAGAGATCGCTGCTGGCCTATCAGCGCGGAGAAGAAGCCGCCGCAGACCGCGCCGCGCTCAGATATCTCAACGCGACCGGGCAAAGCGCGCGCGGCATGTTGAAGACGTTTCAGCGCATGTCCGAGCAACAGCTTTTTTCGAGCCAGTTCGCCGATCCCTATGCACAAAGCCACCCGATGGCCCAGGAGCGCTACAGCGGGTTGCTGCGAGAAGCCCAGAAATCGAAATATTTCGACCAGCCGGACGACTATGTGCTGCAGTACCGTCACGAGCAGGTCCGTGCCAAGCTGTTCGCGTTTTCAAGCCATCCTTCCGCAACGCTGCGCGCCTATCCGCGCAGCAACAAAAGCCCTGCCGCCCAATATGCGCGGGCGATCGCCGCGATGAAGAGCCGCGGGAAAGGCGCGGTCAAGGAAATCGACGCGCTGATCCGCACACAGCCGAACAATCCCCACTACTACGAACTCAAGGGCCAGGCGTTTATGGAGGGCGGCGACCCGAGGAGTGCAATAGCACCTTTCCGCAAAGCCCTCTCCTTCAAGCCCAACGAACCGCAGTTCCTCGTCTGGCTCGGTTACGCGCTCGTCGGCGCCAACAATCCGGCATATCTGCCGGAGGCGGAACGCGTTCTGAAGCGGGCGATCGCGCTGGACGAAAACTCGGGCGTTGCCTATAGCCAGCTTGCGATTGCCCACGGCCGCCAGGGAGAGCGTGCGGAGGCCGACCTGGCCACGGCAAAGGGTTTGATGGTGCGCGGCGATTTCGGTGCAGCCAAGCGATATGCGGCCCGTGCTCAAAAAAGTTTGAAGCGCGGATCGCCGGCATGGGTTCAAGCGGACGACATTGTGGCGTACAAACCTCCTGATGTAGGGAATCGCCGGTAGCATCGGGATGACGGGTGCCGGCGAAGATCCCCTTGGCACCGCCAGAGGAGTTTTTGATGATTAACCCCCTCTCACATACGCACCGGCTTCTGTCGGCAGCGTTCCTGCGTATTGCGTCCGCTGCGGCGCTGATCCTGGCACTCATGGCCGGGTCGGTTGCGGCACAGGATCTCAGCCGCAGCGACGTGGAGAATATTGTCCGCGAATATCTTCTGGAAAACCCGGAAATCATTGCCGAGGCATTCAACGAACTTCAGCGCCGTGAACAGGCAGCAGAAGAAGCGGCCCGGCTGCAGGCGCTGAACGACAGTGCGGATGTCCTGTTCAACTCGACCCGGCAGGTCGTTCTCGGCAATCCGGAAGGGTCTGTAACCCTTGTCGAGTTCTTCGACTACAATTGCGGTTACTGCAAGCGCGCCTATGGCGATATGGTCCGGCTCATTGACGAGAACCCCGAACTCAAGGTCGTCCTGAAGGAATTCCCGGTACTCGGCCAGGGGTCGGTTGAAGCGGCCCAGGTAGCTGTCGCGGTCAATTCCATCGCACCGGAGAAATACGGCGAATTCCACGAGGCACTGCTGATGAGCCGTGGCCAGGCCAATCTGTCCAGTGCGATCGCCGCTGCGACCGAAATCGGACTGTCGGAAGCTGAACTGCAGGCGGCCCTTGCGACCGACGAAGCCGGTCAGACGATCGAGGAGGTCTACACGCTGGCAAACCGTCTCGGCCTGACAGGCACACCGTCATATGTTGTCGGCAGTGAAGTTGTCATGGGCGCGGTCGGCTACGAACAGCTGCGGTCGAAAATCGAAGCGTTGAAGGATTGTGACCAGGCCACATGCTGAGCGATCACCGCTCAAGACTGTTGGAAACTGAATGGTCGAAAAATCAATGAACCTTCGGGGCTTTTCCTGACACAATTGAATCCCTATAAGAAGTTGGGCTCGTATTCGGTCGAATACGGGCCAAACAATTATTTCCGCTGCATTACGGCGGGACAAAAAGTGCGGATGGAACGGGCTTCTACCAGGACTTCACCTTGTAAAAGTCAGGAACGGCCAGGAACTCGACACTTACGTGTGGGACCTGCGACCGGGCTGCCCGGAGCTCATGCTTTTTGTGGATCGAGTACGAGAGCCAAATGATATGATGCGTAACGATAACAAGAAATTCGACACGGCCCTGATCCGCGATCTCGCGGTCCTGCTGGACGAGACAAATCTCTCCGAGATTGAACTGGAACAGGGCGACACCCGGATCCGCGTCGCCCGGCAGATGTCGATAAATGCTCCCGTCAACGTCGCAGCGCCGGCCGTGGCCGCCGCTCCCGTAGCTGCGGAACCTGTCGCCAGGACAGTAGAAGCGGTCGAGGAAAAACCCGCCCAGGCCGGATCCTCAGTGACCTCGCCCATGGTCGGTACGGCCTATCTATCACCGGAACCGGGGGCGGCCCCCTTCATCCAGGTGGGCGACAAGGTGAGCGAAGGTCAGACGATCCTGATCATCGAAGCCATGAAGACGATGAACAACATACCCTCGACAAAATCCGGCACTGTGAAACAGATCCTGGTTGACGATGCGCAGCCGGTGGAATTCGGCGAGCCGCTCATCGTCGTCGAGTAAGGAGCCGCCAGGGTCATGTTCTCCAAAATTCTCATCGCCAATCGGGGCGAAATCGCGCTGCGAATTCTTCGCGCCTGCAAAGAGCTGGGCATTTCAACCGTTGCGGTTCATTCCACTGCGGATGCCGATGCCATGCATGTCCGCCTTGCCGACGAAAGCGTCTGCATCGGACCGCCTGCGGCTCGTGACAGCTACCTCAACATCCCGCAGTTGCTGGCTGCGTGCGAAATTACCGGCGCGGATGCCGTTCATCCCGGCTACGGATTCCTGTCGGAAAACGCGCGTTTTGCCGAGATCCTCGAAGCACACAACATCGAATTCATCGGACCGACCGCTGAACACATCCGCATCATGGGCGACAAGATCCAGGCAAAGCAGACGGCCAAGGACCTTGGCATTCCCGTCGTGCCCGGATCGGACGGTGAAGTCACGGCCAGTGACGATGCCCATGCGATTGCACGCGAGATCGGCTATCCGGTTCTCGTGAAGGCAGCCGCCGGCGGTGGTGGACGCGGCATGAAGGTCGCGCAGACGGAAGCCGATCTGGATACCGCCCTTTCAACCGCCCGTTCCGAGGCCAAGGCTGCTTTCGGCGACGACGCGCTTTACATGGAAAAATACCTCGGCAAGCCGCGGCACATCGAGATCCAGGTTCTGGGAGACGGCAAGGGCAACGCGGTCCATCTTGGCGAACGCGATTGCTCCCTGCAGCGACGGCACCAGAAGGTGCTGGAAGAAGCCCCCTCGCCCAGCCTCAACGCCGAACAGCGCGAACGCATTGGCGAGATCGTCGCAAACGCCATGCGCAAGTTGAAGTACCGCGGTGTTGGGACGGTCGAGTTTCTCTATGAGAACGGCGAATTCTATTTCATCGAAATGAACACCCGTCTCCAGGTTGAACATCCCGTTACGGAAATGATCACCGGTATCGACCTCGTCAACGAGCAGATCCGCATCGCCGCCGGCGGCGACCTGGACATGTCCCAGGACGACATCAGCTTCGAAGGCCACGCGATCGAATGCCGGATCAATGCAGAAGATCCCGTCACATTCGCGCCTTCCCCCGGGACGATCACCTATTACCACCCGCCGGGCGGACTGGGGGTCCGGGTCGATTCAGGCGTTTATCAGGGCTACAAGATCCCGCCCTACTATGACAGTCTGATCGGCAAGCTCATCGTGCACGGGCGAAATCGCGTTGAATGCATGATGCGTTTGCGGCGTTGCCTCGACGAATTTGTCGTTGACGAAATCAAGTCGACTATTCCGCTGTTTCGCGATTTGGTGGACAATCAGGCGATCGCGAACGGTCAGTACGACATTCACTGGCTGGAAAAATACCTGGCTGACAAGTCGAACTGACCGGGCACAATAGCGGAGCATCAGTCTTCGCACCTGGAAAGCGAGACCACGCATGGCTGGTTACAAAGACGACATTGTCATGGAAATAACACCGCAGGTGCTGCTGAAGGCTTATGCCTGCGGACTGTTTCCAATGGCAGAATCGGCGGATGATCCCGGCTTGTTCTGGCTCGAGCCGGAACAGCGAGGCATCTTGCCATTCCACGCTTTCCACCTACCCCGCCGTCTCAAACGCACCATCCGCAACGACATATTCGAAATCAGGGTAAGCACCGATTTCCAGCGCGTTATTGACGGCTGCGCAGAACCCATGCCGGGACGCCAGAAAACCTGGATCAACCGCGAGATCCGCCGTCTCTACGGCGAGCTTTTCGACATGGGCTATTGCCACACGGTCGAGGCGTGGCAGGAAGGTGACCTGGTTGGCGGATTGTACGGCGTGAGCCTGAACGGGGCTTTCTTCGGTGAAAGCATGTTCACATTCAAGACCGATGCGTCGAAAGTCTGCCTGGCCCACCTGGTGGCCCGCCTCATTGTCGGTGGCTATTCCCTTCTCGACACCCAGTTCGTGACGGATCATCTCAGCAAGTTCGGCACGCTGGAGGTGACGCAATCGGACTACAACGACCGCCTGTCGGAAGCCCTGAAACTGGAAACGGACTTCTACGCCCTGCCCTCGCTCGCCACGGGGCATGAGGTCCTGGCCGTTCTGGAAAACAACCGGACACTTTAAGCCGTTTTCGAATATGTTCGGCGCAACCCAGGAACAGCAACCAGCGCGCGCACACCAGGTTGTAGGTATTCGGCGAGAAATTTGCTAGGTTTCCCTTTAGTAAACGTCAGTTTAGGGAAGCGTCATGGCGGGGGAAACGAAGCAAACCGGCAACAACAACGGGCTCGGAAGACCTTCAACTGCAACAAGCGCAAAAGAAGAACGGCGTCCGTATTCAGGCCGGGATCCACATGGTCCGGAGACTGCGAGCCTGAGCGCGTCGGCAGACATTCCTCCTCCCCAGCCTTCGGCGCAATCCGGCCTCGTAAGTGACATCAAGAAGGCGACGAAAACCGTCACGGACTACATGGCGACGGCCGGACGGACATCTGATCCTGACAACACGATTGTCGATGTGAAGTTCAACAAGGATCTTGAAACGCTCCGGGACCTGCATTCCTTCCTGATCCGGGAAGCCAAATCCCTCCCTGAAGACTTTTCGCTCGGCATGCTGAACACGCTCAAGGCAGGCGGTCCCAACGACAAGGGCCGCAGCCCGACCACCGAGGAATGGAAGGCGATCGAAAAGAAGACCCAGCTTCTTTTCGCTCAATTGACCGACACCGACAGAAAGAAGTTCCTGGCCTCCCAGATGCCGAATTTCCTGCCGAGGATCGCTGTCTGGCTCGTCGCGGTCTCGATCGGGTCGATGATCATGTCGGTGGTGATGGCCGAACTGACCCTTTTCAGCGTCGGCATCAACGGCGCTTTCATGGTCTTTTTCTTTCTGCTCTGGCTGATGTCTCTCGGAGCGATTGGTGCCGCTGCGTTCATCGGTTTCAATGCGATCTCCGTGAGCAGCGACATCACGTTTGATATTTCCGATTCCCGGTTCATCATTCAGCGGATTGTCCTGGGCGCACTGTTCGCCCTGTTCTTCACCCTGCCCTTCGGCTTCCACGAATTCATCAGCTTTGCCAGGAGCCTCAGCACCGCCGCGCTGAACCGCGCAACCGTGCCGACACAGTCCGAACTCGCCTTTACCAATCAGTCCCTGCTTTTGATCATGCCCTTCGTGCTTGGATACAGCACCTCGCTGGTCATCCTGATCCTCAACCGGTTGATCTCATCGGCAAGCACGCTGTTTGGTGCAGGCGAAACCAAGGCCAAAGCGGCTTCCGCGCCGGACGGACGATAGCAGCTACGAAAAAGCCCCGCGAAAGCGGGGCTTGGAGAAAAACCGGTCTCAGGCAGCCTCAGCTGCCCGGGGTCCAGGCCTCATAGTCACCTGTCACTTCCGGACGTTTTTCCGGTGTCAGAATGGAACCATGCGGCCGGTAGGCTTCAGGTGTTCCCGTCGGATTGGTCTTGTGCGCCTGCTGCCAGTGCTTGGGATGGTAGGTTTCATCCGACGGCGGTGTGTCGACGCGGTGATGCATCCAGCCATGCCAGCCCGGAGGGATCGATGAAGCTTCGGCCAGGCCGTTGTAAATCACCCAGCGTTTCTTGCCGCCGCGCTCTTTGTAGTACTTGTTGCCGGCTTCATCCTCGCCAACGAATTCGCCCTTGCGCCATGTGAAAAAGCGCGTGCCCATCGTCTGGCTGTTCCACCAGGTGAAGATTTCAAGCAGAAGTGTCTTCATGGCCCTTGAAAGGTCCCTTCAGGATGTATGTCCTTGTACCTGCCCGTTCCAGGCAGCAGCAATTTCGCGGAATATGGCCCTAACCGGCGCGTGTGTCCAGTGCCGCGCTGCCGCATGGCATCAGAAACCAGTCCTTTCGATTGTGCTGCCGGGTTTCTGGGGCGATGCGAAGCTGCCACCAAAGCAAGCCGGACGGGAACCAGGTGTTGCTAGTGGAGTTTGAGGTCCTTGGACTTCACGTATTCCGCGTTTCGGATGTGCCTTGCCGCGGCAGAGTGTTTCGCAGTGGTGCCGCCCTTTTTGACGCCTGCAAACACTTCTTCCTTCTTTTCCGGCTCCACCTTCGGTGCCCTGTCGAATTCCTCTTCGACCACCTCTTCCACCTCGGCCCGTTTCTGGATCGCGATCTTGTGGTGGAGACGTGCGCCGGCAAGGGACTGCATCTTCTCCGCCTGCTCGTCCAGCGTCTTTTGAATGCCGTAGATATTGTAGAACCCGGAATGTTCCAGGATCATCGGTCTCTCATCGGCCATCAGCCATTGGAGGCGCTTGCAAAGCGTGGACGGTGACACCGGTTTGACCAGGACATGATGCGCGCCCGCTCTCAGGGCCTTGTCCACGAGCGGTCGTGTGCCGTGCGCGGTAATGAAGAGAATCGGTACGTAGCAGAGCGGCTCCATGTGCCGGTGCCTGACGAGGCGCAGGAACTGGTAGCCGGAGGTCGGCTCCATGCGCCAGTCCGTGAGAATCACATTCGGCGGCTCCGCGAGACTCGCCTCGAGTGCATCGTCGACCGAATCAAACACCCGGACACGCGACACCTTGAAGCTCAGAAGAATCGATCGGAGAATCGTTTGCATCGGCTTGCTGTCTTCAACAACGACAGCGTCGATATCCTCCATCGCAAGTCCGTAGGCTGCGTGATGCTTCATGAATTGCGGGGTCCTCTCCTGGCAATTCCCGCACTTAATCAAAGCCGGCTTAAACCGGACTGAAGCCGCCGCGCGCCATTTTCGTCAAATTTTCATAAAAGCGGGGTTATCGTCATCCACAGCGAAGTTCGAAGGCGCTTTCAAAGCTCAGGCATGGCGTTTGCAAGCACAAATTTCCCTGCGTTCCCTTTGTCCTCGCCTTGCTCCCCACAATCCACACTGCCACACAATATTTTGCGTTTGCCCACAAGGACGGCACAAGCTGTTGTCACTCACGCCTTGACCTTAAGAATTCATTTACATTAGTTTTTCATTATTGCGATGTGCGTAATCGGGAGCTCTTTCCGGGCCCCTCGGTCATCCAGCAACCCTAAAGTAGCCGCGTACCTTTTCCGTGTTCTTGAACGAATCCGGGAGGCGGGTTTTTGCGTGCCGAATTCAGGGAGCATATCGTGACAAACCTGTTGATGACTACTATATATAGTAGACCCAGACGCAGTTAACGCTACATACAGGAATTGCCTGTAGGCATGTGAGGTGGCATCCGGCGAGAAGGCAGACGATTTCGTCGCGGCGGATGAGATGCGGAATGAGCCGGTTCGGGGCGAACTGGCTGGGGACATAAGGGGACTTTGAGAATGCGGATCGAGCGGCGCTATACCAAGGAAGGCCAATCGCCTTACGCCGACATTGAATTTAGGACGGCAACGAGCGAAATCCGGAACCCGGACGGCTCGATTGTGTTCCGTCTTGAGGACATTCAGGTCCCTGCGCAGTTTTCGCAGGTCGCCTCGGATATCCTGGCTCAGAAATATTTCCGCAAGGCCGGCGTCCCGGCAAAACTGAAGCCCGTTGAAGAGAACACGGTTCCGTCCTGGCTGTGGCGCCACGAAGCCGACGAGGACGCCATGAGCGACCTCGCCGAGGACCAGCGCTACAATTCGGAAATCGACGGCAGGCAGGTATTCGACCGTCTCGCCGGCACCTGGACCTACTGGGGCTGGAAGGGCGGCTATTTCGATCAGGAATCGGACGCCCAGGCGTTTTACGACGAACTGCGGTACATGCTGGCAACCCAAAAGGTCGCGCCGAACTCCCCGCAATGGTTCAACACCGGTCTGCATTGGGCCTACGGCATCGACGGCCCGAGCCAGGGACACTTTTATGTCGACTACCAGTCCGGCAAGCTGACGAAATCAAAGACGGCCTACGAGCATCCCCAGCCGCATGCCTGCTTCATCCAGTCCGTTCAGGATGACCTTGTGAACGACGGCGGCATCATGGACCTCTGGGTCCGCGAAGCGCGTCTCTTCAAATACGGCTCCGGTACCGGTTCCAACTTCTCGTTTGTCCGCTCTGAAGGCGAAAGACTGTCAGGCGGCGGCAAGTCGTCGGGACTGATGAGCTTCCTGAAAATCGGCGACCGGGCAGCAGGTGCGATCAAGTCCGGCGGCACGACGCGCCGCGCTGCGAAAATGGTCGTGGTTGATGTCGATCACCCCGATATCGAGGAATACGTCAACTGGAAGGTCAAGGAAGAGCAGAAGGTCGCGGCACTCGTCACCGGCTCCAAGATCTGCCAGAAGCACCTGTCCGCGATCATGCGCGCCTGCGTCAACTGCGAGGCGGACAATGGCGACTGCTTCGATCCGGCCAAGAATCCGGCCCTGAAACGCGAGATCCGCGCTGCCAAGAAGATGATGGTTCCGGAGAACTACATCCAGCGCGTCATCCAGTTCGCAAGGCAGGGTTTCACCAAGATCGAGTTCCCGACCTACAACACCGATTGGGACTCCGAAGCCTATCTGACCGTTGCCGGACAGAACTCCAACAACTCCGTCCGCGTCACGGACGGCTTCCTGTCCGCCGTTATCGATGACGGCGAATGGGACCTGACGGCCCGCCGCACCGGCGAAACACTGAAAACGGTCAAGGCGAAGGAACTCTGGGAACAGATCGGTTACGCCGCCTGGGCGTCCGCCGATCCGGGCCTGCAGTACCACACCACGATCAACGACTGGCATACCTGCCTCGCGGACGGCGAGATCCGGGCTTCCAACCCGTGCTCGGAATACATGTTCCTGGACGACACGGCCTGTAACCTGGCATCCCTGAACCTGATGCAGTTCCGCAACGAAGACAGGTCCTTTGCCATCGACAACTACGAGCACGCCGTCCGCCTGTGGACGATCGTTCTCGAAATCTCGGTCCTGATGGCGCAGTTCCCGTCGAAGGAAATCGCGGAACTTTCCTACAAGTTCCGCACCCTCGGGCTCGGCTATGCCAATATCGGCGGCCTGCTGATGACATCCGGCATCTCCTACGATTCCGATGAAGGCCGTGCCCTGTGTGGCGCTCTGACCGCCGTCATGACCGGTGTTGCCTACGCAACCTCCGCGGAAATGGCCGGCGAACTGGGCTCCTTCCCCGGTTACAAGAAAAACGCCAGGCACATGCTGAAGGTGATCCGCAATCACCGCCGCGCGGCCCATGGCGAAACGACAGGCTACGAGGGTCTCAACACGCCGCCCGTTGCGCTTGACCACGCGAACTGCCCGAATAAGGAAATCGTCGAGCGGGCGAAAAAGGCCTGGGACCGCGCTCTGGAGCTCGGCGAAAAGAACGGCTACCGCAACGCGCAGTCGACCGTGATCGCGCCGACAGGGACCATCGGCCTTGTCATGGACTGCGACACGACCGGCATCGAGCCTGACTTCGCCCTGGTGAAGTTCAAGAAACTCGCCGGCGGCGGCTATTTCAAGATCATCAACCGCGCCGTTCCCGAGGCTCTGCGCGTGCTTGGCTATTCGGAAAGCGAAATCGGTGAAATCGAAGCCTATGCGGTCGGTCACGGTTCGATCGATCAGGCCCCTGGTATCAACCCGGCAAGCCTCTCCGCGAAAGGCTTTACCGAGGAAAGCCTCGGAAAGCTCAAGGATGGCATGAAGTCGGCCTTCGACATCAAGTTCGTCTTCAACCGCTGGACCCTCGGCGATGACCAGCTGAAATCGCTTGGCGTCTCCGACGAACAGCTGGAAGACACCGAATTCGATCTGCTCTCCTTCCTTGGATACTCCAAGGCGGACATCGAAGCGGCGAACACGCATGTCTGCGGCGCGATGACCCTGGAGGGCGCGCCCTTCCTGAAGGAAGAGCACTACCCGGTCTTCGACTGCGCCAACCCGTGCGGCCGTATTGGCAAGCGCTTCCTCTCGGTGGAAAGCCACATCCGCATGATGGCGGC
Source organism: Roseibium sp. MMSF_3412 (assembly GCF_030733265.1). GTDB lineage: Bacteria > Pseudomonadota > Alphaproteobacteria > Rhizobiales > Stappiaceae > Roseibium. The sequence goes on from NZ_JASHJI010000008.1 coordinate 114,800, forward strand.
GGCCCAGCCTTTCATCTCCGGCGCGATCTCCAAGACGATCAACATGCCGAACGATGCAACGGTCGAGGACTGCAAGGAAGCCTACATGCTTTCCTGGAAACTCGCCCTCAAAGCGAATGCGCTCTATCGCGACGGCTCCAAGCTGTCACAGCCGTTGAACGCGCAGCTTCTGGCCGACGACGAGGAAGAGCAGGACGAGGCGATCGAGGACATTGCCGCCAAGCCGCAGGCCGCCAAGGCCGAAGTCGTGGCGGAGCGGATTGTCGAGCGCATCGTCGAGCGGGTTGTCCGTGAACAGGAAAAACTGCCGACACGGCGCAAGGGCTACACCCAGAAGGCCAAGATCGGCGGGCACACCGTGTTCCTGCGCACGGGTGAATATCACGACGGCCGCCTCGGTGAGATCTTCCTGGACATGAACAAGGAAGGCTCCGCGCTGCGTGCCTTCATCAACAACTTCGCCATCTCCGTTTCGCTCGGCCTCCAGTATGGCGTGCCGCTCGAGGAATATGTCGACGCGTTCACCTTCACCAAGTTCGAGCCGGCCGGCATGGTCCAGGGCAATGATGCCATCAAGAACGCAACGTCGATCCTCGACTATGTGTTCCGCGAACTCGCCGTCTCTTATCTCGGCCGTCACGACCTGGCTCACGTTCCGCCGGAAGTCTTCGGCACCACGGGCGAAGGCACGTCTTCCGGCGAAGACCGCGGCCAGAGCGGACAGATCGTTTCCCACGGCCTCGTCCGCGGCCAGACCGAGCGGTTCCGCCTGGTTTCCAGCGCCGGAGAACCGGCCGGTGAAACCACGGAAGCCATCTCGGTCCAGACGGCGAACACGCCGGCGGCTCAGGTCTCGGCTGTTGCAACGGCCTTTGCCCGCGGCACGGAAGCTGCGGCAGCGGTGGAAATCGCAACCACGGCCCCTGCCCCGCAGGTCGCCACGGCTGCCCAGCAGATCGCCCAGGCCCGCATGAAGGGGTATGAGGGAGAAAGCTGCGGCGAATGCGGCAACTTCACCATGGTCCGCAACGGCACCTGCCTGAAATGCGACACCTGCGGCGCGACCAGCGGCTGCAGCTGACGGTTCAGTCGGAAGACCGCCAAGGCCGGCCAACCACCGGCCACAGCGCGGCTTCCGGCGCTCAGACCAAAGGACCCGCCCATCGGAAACGATCGGGCGGGTCTTTCTTTATGTCTGCGTGTTGAGGTCTGCTGTGGGGACGGGAGGGGACTGGCGGGTGTTTGTCGTCGCAACAGTAAAGCGGACATTATCGCTGCGCCTACGTGCGGGCAAAAACGGCCCAGCCCGGTCATTGGTTCGAAGCCTTTTGAACGTCCGAACTGCTTAATCAGGCGACTTTGAGCGCACGGTTTTTCGTGATCAGAAATGAAGCTGTCTGAGTTAAGTGGCATCTTTGGAGTGCCGGGACACTACTCCAAGGAGATCTGGAAAGCGGTCTATCGTTACCGAGCAAGCGGGCCAAACCGCTAATTCGGCGTTCAGTACACGCAGGAAAAACTTCCTGCAGCTGACGAGCAAGTGGCCCTTTTTTGATTAGATCGGACACAAGCGCCGTCTCGTTCTGCAAAACCGTTTTTACAAATTAACCTGCAAGAATTTTCAGGATGCTGTCTTGCCAAAGCCAAGAGCTGACTATCGGGCCGTAAAGAGGATATCTTTAGGCCTTTTACATTGAACAGTTTCCTCAGTGCTGTCCGGCTCTTTTCCCCCCAGATCCCATCGACGGTACCGGCTTTACATCCTGCTCTGTTGAGTTCTTCCTGCAGCCGCCTTGCAAGATCCCGACCGGCGAGGCCGTAATCCGGATCATCCTGCTCCATCGTGAGATCGTAGTCACCGAACGGGTCTTTCTTTGATGCGGTCTGATGTTCTTTGATCAAATCCATGGATGAACCCGGGAGCATCGCCACATCCATATCCACGACACTTCGCGCTTTTCTTGCCTCTTCAAGTTTCTCGATCAACCGTTTGGCTTCCAATTCACGCGCTTTGATCGCCGCCTCCAGGTCCTCGACCTGAGAGTATAAAGCGTCATCCCTGTTCAGTAGCCCCTCCAAGTCCGAGCCCACCGTGCGGTCGGGCGTGCTGGCGGCAACCGGATTGTGATCCTGAGGTATCACTGTCTGACCCTCCAGTTTTGCAATCATGGCCGTGTTTGCTTCGGCCTCCTTCTCGGCGCTCTCAAGAGCCGCCCGATTTGCCGCCGCAAGATTCTCCGTCTCGGTTTGAAGGCGTGCTTTTTCAACTTTCAGGCGCTCGACTTCAGCAGCATTTTCCCGCGAAAGCGCGATTGCCTCTGCAAGGGTCTTCTTTTGCGCTTCGGACAGTTCTTGCGATTGCTGCGCCAACTCGGCCTTTTCCTGTTCTAGCCGAACCAGTTGTTTGAGTTGATCAGCGGCATCTCTTCGAGCGGCCTCCAGAGCATTTTCCTGGAGTGCCAAGGCCGCCTGCGCCTCTTCTTCCAGCAAGGCCTTTTCCCGGTTCAGAAGCGCGATTTGTTCCTCGCGCCGCTTGGCTTCCTCGTTGGCCGCTGCCAATGCGGCGGCCTGTCGTTCGGCATCCTGATTGCGTTCCTCAAGCAGCCTCTGTCTTTCAGCTTCCAGTTCTTCCAAAGCGGAGGCCTGGCGACGCGACCTCTCCTGAAGCTCCTGCAAAAGGTCCACGCGTTCGATTTCCTTCTTGCGAATGGAGGAAATTTTCAGTTTCGCCAAATCTGCAAACTGACCTTGCGGAAATCGTTCCAGATAATTCTCGAAGAAAGACAGATCCTCAGATCCCTGGATGCTCTCCCAGTACGCAAGATCAAATTTGCGCTGTTCGACTATCGGATCTATCTCAGCAGCCCGTAGAACAACCGGGCCTGTCAAAGAAGAGTTGCTCCACGGCACCTGGCGCCCGTCGGTTTCCTGCAAGACCTTCTGGCGCACCTTTCGAAGTATGACGGCAATATCGTCGCCCGGTGCTTCCAGATGTTCCAGCAAGGCACCGGTAAAGGGACTGTGTCTGCCGGTGCCATCATAGGCCACATTGCCCGGTTGGGTCGAATAAGCGACCAGCGTTCCGACCCCGGTCTCTACCGGTGCGAGACCGCGATCGGGTCCGAGCGATCGTGTGCCCATTGTTTGCGCAAGGTTCAAGGTGAGAGGATTGTCTCGGCAGGCATCAAGAAACACAAGATTTGTGCGCCGTTCACGTTCCATCTGCGACATGATCGCTTCCAGACGGATGGTCTCAAATTCGAGGTCGGCTTCGTCGAACAACTCGGTGTCAATCGGTGCCAGATAGTTCTTGCCACGCACCTGAAGGCCATGTCCCGCATAGTAGAGCAACGCGATATCCGCCCCACGGATTGCTCTCGTATACTCCTTGATCTTGGCCACGAAACCGGCGTGATCGAGATCGATCCCGCGAATGACCTTAAAATCCAGTCGTTCGAGCGCATCAGAAATGGCTTCCGCATCATTCTTGGGATTGGGGAGGCCCGGTACGTGTTCGTAAGCCGAATTGCCGATGACAAGTGCCACGCGCTCATCTGCCTGCGCCGGCGAAAACGCCAAAATGAAAAAGGAAACCAATAACCCGCCGAATTGAAGCACATGGGCATGGCACCAGTTGACAATTTTGGCCGTCAGCACAAAGAGCATTTCAATAGCCGTAAGCAAAAAATCTCTCGGCCATCACTATCTTCAGTTTTCATCAACCCGTCAATTTCCGAGGTGTAAATCCTGTTGCTTCAAAATGCTGAATGCAACACATTGGCTCGCCCGCTATTTTCAAGCAATCAAACCTCAAGTTTCGCAAAGTAAGTATGGGCAAGAATGGCCTCGAGCCGCCCTTGATGCCACTTACCGCGAACGTCGGCTCCGAGCCCAGACTTACGAATTTGGCGTCTCGCGCCATGGCCTGAGACGCAGGCAAAACCCGTGGCAACGGATATTCAAACCCACCTTAGCCCGCACAGTTACGAGTGCGGATCATAAGCTCTGACTTGACCTTTTCGCTTTCTTGAACACCTGCAACGTCGTCGAGCAGATCGCGGAAATTGTTCCCGGCGACGTCTTCGAGCGCCGGATTGGCAAGGAGGAGCAAGTCTTTCGCAGGCCAGGGCTCAAGCGGTGTGAAGCTCCAGATTTGTTCTGCCTCTTTGACGTCTATCTCACCTCTAATGGCATCGCTCGTCTCGGTCTCTACACGAAGCGCCTGCGTCAGAAGGTGTCGGTCGAAGGGGCGGTCAAACGTGATGGTCAATGGTTCTCGCACTCCGGCGCAAGGCGAATTGGCTGTCCAGAGGCGTGTGTCTGGACGCGTGCGTAGCGCATCAGAGATTTGGAACGTCTTTCGGAAGGTTGATAGAGCCGACGTTCCGTCGGCGGAGGACCAGCCGGCCTCTACCGTGAGCGCATATTGCTGACCGGCAAGCAAGGCGGGGCCGAGTTCTAAATTTGTCGCGACTTCTCGCTTGATGCGACCGGGATCAATCAAAACCGTCAGCCGCGTCCTGTCTTCATTCCAAAGCTCTTGCTTGAACCGCATGAAGGCGGCCTCATCGACTGCTCCGGACGCATTACGCAGTTTGATATGGTCAAAAGCGACCTGTGGCTGCATCGGCACGGTGAAGTGGATGTAAAATCGGAGTGTGTTCTCGGGCAGCGTGTCCCCGCTTGGATAGATCTCTGTCACCGCAGCGGGAGTTATCTCGGCTTCAGCAGGAATGCGGAACGCGACCTGGGCCTCTTTGCCATTCGTCAATATTTGCGCGACGTAGTCCTGACCCGGTTCAAAGGCGAAAGCAGGGGCAAATGTGAGAGAGCCCCTGTCCGGCGTATAGCGACCCGCAATTGGCGTCTCGGCACCGCGTACATAGACCCTCAGCATCTCTGCATGCGGCGTTTCATCTGTCAGATGCAGCGTCACGGGATCAGTACCCTGTTCCGGAAGTGTCAGATCTTGTGCCTGTGTTATCGGAGCGAGGGTGCTTAGCAATAGGGTCGCCAAAAACGTGGCGACCCCTTTTTTTGTACCCGGAGCCATGACCGTCACTGCATCCGCGACGGATCGGGCTGGTATTGCGGAAAATCCATCTCCGCGAGCATGTCGTGAATGCGGTTCGGAAACCAGGTCGGATTGGTGTCAAGGTTCAGGTCACCCGTATACGGATCCCGCGTGACAGAGGTGAAAAAGCCACCGCCAACAAGGGTCGTATGGAGGGGGACGCCATTAAACATAACGGCTTTCCCGACTGGCCCGTAAGGCATAAGCGGATGCATATCGAGCTTGGGGCCACGTGGAAGCACATCATGCGTCACGACCTGCGCATCCTGCAGCCCACTGATCGGGATGACTTGGGGAGACCGGCTGTCACTGGTGACGAACAGCATTGGCTCCGCATCGCCTCCGAAGGGAGACTGATGGATGAAGGAGATCATGTCGAGCGGCTGCCCATTGCCATAGTCCATCAACGTTCGGGCGGAAATTTTCGCGCCGTCGGTGATCTCGTCCAGCGGGACAAGGACAATCGGGCTGCAGGTATAGGCGGCGACCAGCTGTGGCTTTCCGTCAATCTCCTGCACTGACATAGCCCGGATCGGTGCGCGGCTTTCATATTGGTCATGGGTGATGTGATACATCTCGACGCTGGCGATGCCTTGCGTACCGTCGAACGGGTAAGAGATGCGACGGAGGGAGGACAGGAAGTTGTCATGCGCAACACCGGAGACAAACAACTCGCCCCTGAAATACTCGATATCCATGATCGCCAGCGTGTTCAACGGGATGTCACCCTTCGCGATGTCCCGTGGAAGGGGTGGGAATGGCCCCATGCCGCGCACCCCGAATGTGGGTTCGCCTTCGGGGTAGGCCGTCAGTTCCTGCCTTTGGAAAGGAAGGGCGTCGATATCCAGCAACGCCAGCTGCTGGTCCCGCGAGATGGTGATAATTGCCGGTTGGGAGGCAAGATTACCAATCCGGGTGACCGAGATGTAAATATCGTTGGAGACCGGATGGGCGGCTATGTCGTTGATTTCGATCGCTCCCGCATTGACCCCCAGCAACTCGGCGATTTTGGCGTCGATGTTGGCAATTGAGCTGGGCTTGATTTGCTGATCGTTCGCTTCCTCGGGGATTTCGAACGCAAAGATTGCACCGTTGTGGTTGTCGCCGACGAAAAGCGTGCCATCCTCGGAAAACTCAAGCGCACCTGCGAATTTGATATCGAGCGATGTCTCAGCAAGCGCGGACGTGCCGATTGCGAGCGCGGCGACGACTGAAATGGTCAACTTGGCGCGTTTGAGCATTGAATGGTCTCCCCTTGTTTAAAACGTCAAGTGGCTCGTGTGGTTCGCAGAACGGTGACGAAGGTCGCGTTCTCCAGCTGAGTTGCATCTTTGTCGCCTGTCAATTAAGGTGAATCAAATGAAGAATATTCTCTTTCGATGAATCACATTCACTATGAGTGCCCCGCCCCTTTCCAAGATCGACTTGAACCTTCTGGTCGTGCTTGACGTCCTTCTGCGCGAGAAGAGCGTGGGGCGGACGGCTGATCGGTTGAACCTGACCTCTTCTGCCGTCAGCCATGCGCTCAAACGTTTGCGCCTGCTCTTTGACAATGAACTGCTTGTACGGGACGGGCGGCGCATGGTACCGACCGCGCGAGGGCAAAGCCTCGCCGAAACACTACCTTCACTTCTGGCGCAGGTTGAACACACGCTTGCAGCGCCCGGGCCTTTCGCCCCTGCTTCCTCGACCCGCAGCTTTCGCCTGGCCGCTCCGGACTTTATCTCGCCATTGCTGCCGCACTTACTGAAGGTGATTACAGACGAGGCCCCTGGGGTCAGCGTGGAGCTGGCAGCGTATTCGCCCACCGCCGCTTTGGACATGCACCAAGGTCGCTACGATGCGCTCATTGCGCCGAGCTTCAAGCTGACCGATGATCTGCGCGGCGTCGAATTGGGATCGTGGCCATGGGTAACCTTCGGCCGCAAAGACCACCCTGGCTTCGTCAATTGGTCGCTGGAAACTTGGGCACGGTTTCCGCACCTTCTGGTCAGTGCGTCCTCACCGTCAGGGCGCAATCCAATTGATCTCGCAGCTTCAAAGCTTGGCGCAGCGCGAAACATTGGAGCTGTGGTGCCGCATTTTTCCATGGCCGCACCTATTCTTTCAGGGACCAACATGCTTCTGACGGTGCCGTCTATCGCAATGCACGACAGCGCAGTGGTCTACGGGCTCGTGCAACGTAACCTGCCTTTAGAGATACCTCCGCTCAAGTTATCACTCTTCCACAGTGCACAGAGCGGTGATGAACCCGAAATCCGATGGTTCCGAACCCATATTGCCGATGCTGCCCGAGCACTGGTCAGTTTAGCGTAGCGCCTTCTGTTTCCAGGTGCGTTGGTCATAGCTGGCTTGGTCAACGAACGTCCGCTTCTGCCGGAGACCGCCTTTTGTTGTGCAGGGCTCCTGTGGCAGCTTTGTCCACTCAACCGTCGTTCGTTGATACCTCAGTTTACGTTCGCTTCCAGCCCATCCCTTGAATTCGCTGCGCCTCACATGAATGTCTGCTTTCGAGCGCAGGCTTCAACGCCGTGAACGACCGACTTGGGGGCGCAAAGAAGTCGCAAATGACTCACCATCATCTATCACGATGCGGAGGGAGCCGACCTTTGCAGCATTACCAGCCGATGACATTTTTGATGGTCTGCAAAACAGAGCTAACCGATTCTCGATGAGGCTAAGGTAGAACGGCGCCGGTCAGGCTTACTTTTGTCCGGTTCGGTCGGAAGACCGCCAAGGCCGGCCAACCACCGGCCACGGCGCGGCTTCCGGCGCCCAGACAAAAAGACCCGCCCATAGGAAACGATCGGGCGGGTCTTTCTTGTGACAATCCGAACGCTTGCCAGCCTGAGCAGTGAATGGGGCCGTGTTGCAGCTCAGTTGAAGGCCGGTCAGGACATCGCGACCATCTCAGATCGGCCAGTTTTCAAGATCTTCGGCCAGACCAGCCACCGCCGCCTCGAGAAGCGCCTTGCCGTGCTCTGGCGTTGCCAGCGCGGAGTGAGATCCCACGCGTCCGTCCGGGAAGCTGCGGCGGTGTTCGTCAGGGGGGCCGTGGCGGTCGCCGGCATGGCGCCTGATGTAGTCAGGCGAGAGTTTTCGCGGCGGTTCCGCTGCCGCTCCGGGGGGCAGGATCCGATGCGTCGCCTGGGTTATCGCGACTTCCGACGGCGTCGCATGCATGCCTTCCCAATCACCGTAGAGCTCCTTGCGAAGTGTGCCCACGGCTTCAAAATCCCACCACGACCGGACCCGTATTTCCAGGTTTTTGCGGGCCTCGGCCTCATCGGCGATCTGCAGGACCGGTTCCAGGTTCGCACCGTGACCGTTGAGGAAAAAGATCCTTTGAAATCCCTGGCCATGCAGGCAGGCGACAATCTCCGAAACCATGGCCTTGAATGTCTCCACCGACACTGAAATCGTGCCGGGGAAAGCAGTGTTGAAGGGAGCCGGTGTCAATGCGAGCGTAGGCGCAACTAGGGTCGCGGCGCGCTCTCCGGCAAGCCGGGCAATGGTTTGGGCGCAAAGGGCGTCCGTGCCGATAAGACCCATCGGACCGTGCTGTTCCGTTGAGCCCATCGGCAGAATGATGGTTCTGCTGCGTTTGAGATAGGCTTCGACCTCAAGCCAACTGCAAAGGTCAAGCCTCATTTGGAGGCCATCCAGGTCTTGAGACGGGGTGTGTATTGCAAAAGCTCGGTGCTCACCGCGCCATGTGCGTTCAAACTCTCGAGATAGGCCTGCATGCGCCGGCTCAGGATGGGATCCTTCCGGAAGTGCGTTGTCAATTCACCGATCCAAAGGCAGGTTACCGGCAAACCGCAATCCGCCAGCGTCAAACACCGCGTCGTCTCCGGCAGCAGCGTTTCCATTTGCGTCAGTCTTTCGCTCAAGGTGCTCCATTTCCCGGCAACTGCCTCAGCGTCCCGCTCGCCCCCGATCATCGGAAAGAGCGCACGCAAGGCCGGTTCAAGCCTGGTGTCGTGAAACCGTGAACGCTCTCGAATTCGCGCCCTTTCCAGGCTGTCACCCGGCAGCATGTCGGGTTCGGGCCGCAGCTCGTTGAGATATTCGGCGATAGCCTCGGAATCGCTCAGAAGTTGCCCGTCATGTTCGAGCGCGGGCAGACTGCCGCCCGGTACGAGATCCTTGTAGGTTTCAGAGCCGTAACCGCCCGGAGGCGGCACCTCTTCCCACGTCAGGTTCTTGTGGCGGAGCACGATCCGAAGCTTGGCGCAGTAAAGGCTTACGGGGATCGCATAGAGTTTCATCATCAAGTCGGCGGGGCATCCCTGATCGGGTGCCCCGCTCCTTCCCTGGTCGGTCCGGACCTATTCCTTCAAGCGCCACTTCTTGCCCAGAGCGTCGAAGAACCCGCGCTCTTCTTTGAGCGCGATCCAGGTGTTGACGTAGTTGATCCAGACCTGATCATCCTGCGGCAGCAGCATGGCGATCGGCGTCGGCGCCTTCGGCGCGCTCACCGGCACGATCATCATCTGCGGGTACTTTTCAACGAGCTTGAGCGCTTCAACATTGGACGTGATATGCGCGTCTGCACGTCCTGCCAGCACTTCCTGAAAGTCACGGGCCGGTGCTTCGACGATCTGGTGCGTGGCATCAGGAAAGAAGTCCTTGACCTGCTTTTCCTGCGTCGTGCCAAGCGTTGCCGCGACGGTCACATCGCTCTTGTTGAGGTCGTCCCAATCCTTGAACTTGTCCGCATTCGTTTCCAGGATGAGCGGAACGGTTGCCAGCGAGAAATAGGATGTCGAGTACCCGGCCGCCTTCGCTCTTGCCGGAGAAACGGAGGCGGAACCGGTAATGTGATACTTGCCTGCCGTGACGCCGCTGACCAGCGTTTTCCAATCCGTCGGAACGAACTCGACCTCGACATTGAGGTCCTTGGCCAGCTCGGTCATGACGTCGATGTCGTAACCTGTATAGGTGTTGTTCGCGACGTCCTTCATCGTCATCGGGTTCCAGTCGCCGGTCGTTCCGACCTTCATAACACCGGCGTTCAGAATGTCGTTAAGCGCCGATTGGGCCGATGCGGGAAGGCTGGCAAGTGCCAGGAAGCAAAGCGTGGCTGTTGTCTTGATCAGTTTCATGCCGTTCTCCTCTCAGGATGAGGTGATGGTTCGTTGTGCACCGCAGTTTTGCCGGGTGATAAATTTATTGCACTACACTCAAATACATGACTAACTAATGGTCAAGACTTCCTTTTGAGCAATATCGAATTTGTCTGCGAAGGCCATGATCACAGTCGAGAATGTTTCAAAGACCTTCGGAGATTTCCACGCCCTGAAAAACGTTTCCCTGGAGGTACTTACAGGGGAGAAGGTCGTGGTCTGCGGACCGTCGGGCTCGGGCAAGTCCACGCTGATCCGGTGCATAAACGGTCTTGAACGGCACGATCAGGGCCTGATCGAGGTGGCCGGCAACGCGCTGACCCATACCAACGCCAGCCTGCGTGCAGTGCGGTCATCCGTCGGCATGGTGTTTCAGCAGTTCAACCTGTTTCCGCACCTTACCGTGAAGCAGAACCTGACCCTGGGCCCGCTCAGGACCCGGAAGCTGTCGCAATCGGATGCCGACAAACTGGCGATGTCCTATCTGGACCGCGTGCGCATACCCGAACAGGCCGACAAGTTTCCCCGGCAGCTTTCCGGCGGACAGCAGCAGCGCGTCGCAATCGCGCGGTCCTTGTGCATGGAACCGCAGATCATGCTTTTCGACGAACCCACATCCGCGCTCGACCCGGAAATGATCAATGAGGTCCTCGACGTCATGACCGAGCTCGCCGGTAGCGGCATGACGATGATCTGCGTCACCCACGAAATGGGTTTCGCGAAACGCGTTGCGGACACGATGGTCTTCATGGATCACGGCGAGATTGTCGAAAAAGCACCACCGGAAGACTTCTTCAGCAACCCCGGAACGGAACGGTGCCGGGACTTTCTCTCAAAAATCCTTGCGCACTGAGACAGGGAGAGCCGGATGACATTCTACCGACTTCTGGGCCTTTGCTGCCTCGCCTTGCTGCTCGGCGGCTGTTCCGGCAACTGGGGCTGGTATGTTGTCGACCCGACCGTTCCGGCAGGATGGAACAATCTCAAGTTCCTTCTGAGCGGCCTTTATTACACGCTCCTGCTGTCCTTCACTGCCATCGTGATTTCCATCGTTCTCGGCCTCGCCGTGGCCTTGCCCGGCCTGTCTTCCAACCCAATCCTGAGACGGTTCAACAGGATCTATGTCGAACTGGTCAGGGCCGTGCCTATCCTTGTCCTGATCCTGTGGGTCTACTACGGGCTGCCGCAGATGACGGGGCTCACGATCACGGTTTTCTGGGCCGGTGTGATCGCACTCGCCCTGTCCGACAGTGCCTTTGAAGCGGAGATTTTTCGCGCCGGCATACAATCCATCGACAAGGGCCAGTACGAGGCCGCGCACTCCATCTCCCTCAGCTACTCCGACATGATGATCTATGTGATCCTTCCGCAGGCTGTGCGGCGGATCCTGCCGGCGCTCGGCAACCAGCTTGTCTACATGCTGAAGATGTCGTCGCTCGTCTCCGTGATCGGAATGCAGGAGTTGACCCGCAAGGCAAACGAACTCGTTGTCGTGGAATACAGACCCCTGGAAATCTACACGGTGCTTGTCCTTGAGTACCTGGTGCTGATTTTGATCGTGTCAGCCGGCGTCCGCTGGCTGGAACGGAAACTGCAGTCAGATCAACGTGGTTAGGAAATGAAATGGCAGCCTGGATCGAGATGATCTCCGACGAGGAAGCAGATGCTGAACTGACGGAAGTGCTTCAACTCGCCCGAACGCCGCATGGGACGGTCGACAATGTGATGCGGGTGCATTCCCTGCGACCGAACACCATGCGCGGGCACGTCATCCTCTATCGGGCCGCTCTTCATGATGACGCAAACACGCTCCCCGAATGGCTTCAGGAAACGATTTCCTCATATGTGTCGATCCTGAATGGCTGCCCGTATTCGCTTGCCAATCACTGGGCGAATGCGCGCCATCTCATTGGCGATCAGGCGCGGGCAGATCTGATAGAAAACGCACTCAACGCCCGGCGGCCGCAAGACGCTTTTGCGGGCCTGGAACTGGAATTGCTGCGCTATGCAGAAAAGCTCACGCTTCGTCCCGCCGACATGACCCAATCCGATGTCGACGCTTTGCGAAACGCCGGCGCGGATGACGGTGAGATCCTCGAGGCAAACCAGATCATCGGTTACTTCAACTACGTGAACAGGCATCTCAATGGTCTCGGCGTCACGACGGACGGAGACATTGTCGGATATTACGCGTCAGAATAGTTGCGTGTTGATAAATTATTTGCATAAAATGCAATTCCACGATCCATAGATAGGCAACAAGATGGTCTATGCTGAAGCCAAACCGATGGACTCGAACGAGATCCCGGTGATCGACATCACTGCTCTGCGTGACGGAACCGACCCGCTTGCGGTGGCAAAGGATCTGCATGCGGCCAGCACTGGCCTCGGCTTCATTTACATCAGCGGACACGGTATCCCCGAGCGCAGTATTTCGGCAGCCCGCAACCTTGCCTTCGACTTCTTTCGCAGCCCCACGGAAATGAAGGAAACCGTCCGGGTGTCGTCCAGTCACAGGGGCTGGCTGGCCTCGGGCGGAGCCAGGATGGGCGACAAGTTGAAGTCGGATCTGAAGGAAAGCTTCGTCTGGGGCATGCAGGACGAGAACGGCGACACCGTTGCCGATCATCCGCTCCGTGGACGGAACCAGTGGCCCGAATTCCTGCCGGAACTCGAAGTGGCCGCAATGGACTATTTCCGCCAGGCGCACGAGGTTGCACATCATCTGATGCGGGGGTTCGCGCTCGGCCTCGGACTTGACGAAACCTTTTTCCTCAAAACGGCATCGCGCCCCCTGAGCCGGGCCTCGTTCGTCTACTATCCGGCGCAGCCGGAAGACATGGGCGCCGACCAGTTCGGCGTCGGGCCTCATACCGATTTTGGCGTTCTGACCGTGTTGTGCCAGGACGCGGTCGGCGGACTTCAGGTCGAGGATGTCAACGGTGACTGGCTGCAGGCCCCGCCCATAGAGGGGACATTGGTCGTGAACGTTGCCGACCTGCTTGCCCGATGGACGGACGGTGCCTACAAGTCAACGCCCCACAGGGTCGTCAACAGTTCGGGAAAGGAACGTCTGTCGCTGGTTCTGGCCTTTGACCCCAATCCGGAAACCATGATTGACGCCAACGACATTTTCGGAGTTGATCATGCGCCCGCTGAAGAAGCCATAACCTGTGGCGACTATCTGCAATGGCGCTTCGACCGCGCCTTTGCGTATCGGAAGACCGAGTGAGCATGGAAAATGATATCGACGGCGCGATCGGTGCCGCGCTCAAGGATTTCAGAAACAGGAACGGCTATTCCGCAAGGCATCTGGCCGAGCTGTCCGGCGTCTCGGGCGCAATGATAAGCCGCATCGAAAGCGGTCAGGTGTCACCGTCGATCTCGACACTGAGTGCCCTGGCCGCGGCGTTGAAAATCCCGCTGGTCAGTCTTTTCCGGGAAACGACATCCGATCACACGGACTACACCTATGTCGAAAGCGGTGCCGGGCTCAAGTCGACACGGATCGTGGACGAACATGTGCATGAATTTGAAAATCTGGCCGTGCACCTGCGCCGCGATCTTCAGTTCGGTGCCCGCATCGTGACGCTCAAGCGGCAGGAGGCCGTTCCGCCTGTCTATATCGGCAGCGGCGTCGTCTTTGTGCACGCTCTCGAGGGCGAAGCGGTTTACGGATATGGCAAACAGGAATTTCTTTTGCGGGCGGGAGACAGCATTTGCGTCGACGCTGAGATGCGCCATGGTATTCTCACGGTGAAGACGCCTGAATTCAGGTTTCTCACGGTGCAGGCTGAGGTGCAGCGATGAACGGGCCTCTCAAACCTGAGGACGGTGTCGACAACCTTCTGAAGAAGTGCATGAAGGTGAAGGCGGGTGAGACCGCATTGATCGTGTGCGAAGATCCGGCTCACGGCTGGTACGACACCGCAGCTTCCGGAATTGTCCGCACTGCGCTTGAAAAGCTTGGATGCCAGGTCTCGACTCTTCAGGTCAATGGCCCCGACCAACCGCTCCCCGCTCACTATGAAAGCGATTTGACCGCGCACGATGTAATCGTCTATCTCGCACGAGTGGGCGACCAGGACAGGTTCATCGACAAGCTGCCCGGCAAGAACGTCGCGATGCTCTATGTACGCGATGAGAAATCGCTGACGTCCGCCTACGCGGCGACAGATCACAATGCAATGGTGGCGCTCAAGACATCCGTCGACGCTGTTTCCAGAGCCTCGGAGCGCGTGACCATCAGCTGTCCCATGGGCACCCGTCTGGAAGGGCTGGTCGAGATGGAAGATGACGCCGGTGGTGAAGTCGCGGTCAAACGCTTCCCTCTGTGCGTGCCACAGCCTGTGCTCACGCGCGCGATCAGCGGCCAGGTGGCACTGGTGCGCTGGCTCACCCCCACCGGCTCGCGTTCCTATTCGCCGGCGGCTGCGCGCATAGACGGGATTGTCATGGCCCAGGTCGAACACGGCAGAATTGCCGGGTTCGAGGGCGACGCGAACAGCGTCAGGGCAATCGAACAGCACTACAAAATGGTCTCGGGCCGGTTTGACCTCGACAAGGATGCCATCCACTCGTGGCATGCCGGCATTCACCCGGCCTGCTTTTTCGACGGCAACATCGACGACGACCCAGACCGCTGGTCGAACAATATTTTCGGTAGTCCGCGGTTTCTGCACTTTCACACCTGCGGCAGCTCGCCGCCCGGAGAGATTTGCTGGATGGTGCTGGACCCGACGATCTCATTCGACGGCACACCGTTGTGGCTCGACGGACGCTTGCAGCCGCAAAACTTCGAGCAGACCGACACCGCTGTCCGGCGCTGGCCGGAATTGTCCGCACTTTTGTCGGATGCCCCTCGTCCAGTGGGCCTTTAGCGATACCGCTGCATGGCGCACGCACACGTATCAGCAACCTGCTGCGGTGCCTTCCCGACCGAAACCAGTCAAACGGTCAGGAACTGCCCGGCTGCCTTTGCGGCTCGTCACCTCTGAAGAACAGAGATCAGACGGCGCACCGCGGAAATCAACAAACACCTCAACAAAAAAGAAACTTCAAGACATTCTGGTTGCCTGGCAAAAATCAGAGTAAAAATCTTGCATTTAATGCAAAAAATAAACAAATATCGTGGAAGTTAAAATTTTACCTTGTTATTATTACAATACTTTAATTCTAATTCATAGAAAAAACGCATTTGCGACACGTTTCGCAAAAATTCGTCACCATATCTATTTCATGAAATTCAATATTATTGGAGGATAAAGTGATGAATGCATATTCTCATTCCAATCAGCATAAAGGCCTTAAGAAGCGTTCCGTTTCCAGCCTCGCAAGAACATTCGGAGTATCTGCGATCGCCCTGGCCTTGCTTGCCGGCACTGCTCTTGTCCCGGCAGCGGCAGGAGGAAATACGACCGCCCAGGGAACATCAACACTTTCGCCAGAGGTCAGAAGTTACCTGAAGACCGAGTTGGCGAACGTCGACAACCTGGTCTGGACCGGGCACCTCAACCCGGACACTGATGCCATCGGCGCAAGTCTGATCGCTGCCCATATCTACGGCGGCACACCGGGCAGTGCCGGGCCGCCAAACCCGGAATCGCGTTTTGCCATTGATTTATGCAAGGCCGAAACGCCCGAATTGATTGAGGACTTCACGGGCAAGAGCGTCGGTATCGTCGACTTCAATCAGACCACACAGCTACCGCCGTCAATTGAGGCGGATCAGATTGTTGCAATTGTAGATCATCACGCAATTGCCGGATCACCGGTCAATCTTGCCCATGTGGTCAATCTCGACATCCGACCCTGGGGGTCAACGGCAACAATTCTTGCCGACCGCGCAGACGTGCTCGGCGTCGACATCCCTGCCCCGCTGGCATGCATGGGAATGGCGGCGATCCTGTCCGATACGCTCAATCTCACATCCACGACAACGACCGACTATGACCGCTACTATGCAGGCAGGCTTGCCGAGGTGGCCGGGATCGACGATATGAATGCGTTTGCGGAGAACATGCTGCTGGCCAAGTCGGATCTGAGTTCCATGTCGGCTCTGGACATCGTCCTTCTCGATTACAAGGATTTCGAATTTGGCGGCAAGGATGTCGGCATCGGCGTTGCCGAGACGCTTACGCCGCAAGATCTCATTGACCGGAAGCAGGAACTGAGAACAGCTATTCTCGACCAGAAACAGAAAAGCAATCTCGATCACCTGTTTTTCGCCATCGTCGACGCACGCGACCAGAAGTCTTACCTTCTGTGGGGCGATGATATCGACAAAGACATCGCCATCTCGGCATTCGGCGAGGACGCCAAAGACGATATGCTTGAAGTCGACAACGTGGTCTCCCGCAAGAACCAGATTGCGCCAGCCATCCAGAGTGCGGTGACGAAGACAACCACGCACTGACCGCGAACAGGCGCCCGGCAGTAATACGAGCCCGCGCACGGCAAAAACCGGTGTGGGCTCATGCTGACGATGGAAGACGAAAGACTGGCCCAATTCGGGTCACCGGTGGTCGCGTAACCGTGCTGCCGTCCAAAAAGTTGACGGAACTTACCAGAAAACCAATCGGCCCGGTTCCGTACGCTCCCTTAACTTCAGAAGATATCGGGTTCGGCAACAGGCTTGCCAAAATCGGTTCGCAGAAAATCGAAGTCACAGCCTTTGTCGGCCTGTTCCACGTGTTTGGAGAACATGTGGCCATAACCGCGTTCATAGCGGGGTTCAGGCGCTGTCCACTTGGCTTTGCGCGCAGCAAGAACGTCGTCTGCGAGATCAACGCGGAGCGTTCTGTTCGGCACATCCAGTTCAATCATGTCCCCGGTTTCGATCAGGGCCAAAGGTCCGCCTACGAAAGCTTCCGGTGCAACATGCAGGACACAGGCACCGTAGGACGTCCCGGACATCCGCGCATCGGAGAGCCGCACCATGTCGCGGTGCCCGTCTTTAAGCAGCGCTTGCGGCATCGGGATCATGCCCCACTCCGGCATCCCCGGGCCGCCCTGTGGTCCGGCGTTTCGCAGAACAAGAACATGATCGGGGGACATTGGATAATCCGGATCGTTGATGATCTCCTTAAGCTCCGGATAACTGTCGGCCACGATCGCAGGCCCCCTGTGCCGGTGAAACTTCGGATCACAGGCCGCAGGTTTGATCACCGCGCCATCGGGAGCGAGATTGCCGCGCAGCACGGCGAGCGAGCCTTCATGATAGACAGGGTTGCCCAGTGGCCGGATGACGTCTGGATTGTAGTTTTCGGCAGGTTCAATGTTTTCACCCAGCGTCTTTCCATTCACGGTCAGTGCCGAGAGGTCCAGCTTGCCGGCCATTTCTTTCATCAACGCGGGAAGACCACCTGCGTAGAAAAAATCCTCCATGAGATACTCAGTGCCGGAGGGGCGGATGTTGGCGATGACCGGAACCTCGTGACCAATCCGGTCCAGGTCGTCGAGGCCCCAGTTCACGCCTGCCCGCCGGGCCATGGCGATCAGGTGAATGACGGCATTCGTGGAACAGCCGGTCGCCATCGCGACTGCAGTTGCGTTGGCCGTGGAAACGTCCGTCACGATCTTGTCCGGTGTCAGGTCCTCCCAGACCATCTCAACGGCGCGGCGCCCACAGGCGGCGGCCATGCGCTTGTGCGCGGCATCCGGTGCCGGAATGGACGACGCTCCGGGAAGGGTCAAACCGAACGCCTCGGCAATCGACATCATTGTAGACGCCGTGCCCATTGTCATGCAGGTGCCGTAGCTGCGGGCAATGCCGCCCTGAACACCCACCCATTCATCCTTGCCGATGGTGCCTGCACGTCTTTCGTCCCAGTATTTCCACACATCCGTGCCCGAGCCCAGCTTGCGGCCGGCATAGTTTCCGCGAAGCATGGCTCCCGCAGGCATGAAGATGAACGGAAGCCCCATGCTGAGCGCGCCCATGATCAAGGCCGGTGTGGACTTGTCGCAACCGCCCAAAAGAACAACGCCGTCAATCGGGTGGGATCGGAGCGTCTCCTCCACCTCCATCGCCCCCATGTTTCGGTAAAGCATCGATGTCGGCTTCAGGAACTGCTCGGAAAAGGAATGCACGGGCATTTCGACGGGCATGCCGCCGGCCTGGTAGACGCCTTTCCTGACGAATTCCGCCCGATCGCGCAGGTGATGATGACACGGCGAGAGATCCGACCAGGTGTTGATGATCGCGATCACGGGCTTCCCCTGCCAGTCCGCATGATCGAGACCCATCTGCATCGCGCGCGACCGGTGCCCCATGGAGCGAAGATCATCGGGGGCAAACCAGCGGGCTGAACGAAGATCCTCGGGGCGTTTGGTCATGGGTTATACTCTCTTTCAGGGCGCCGGCACGACAATTGAGGCAAGTGATGGAATGCCTGCTTCCTTTAGCACGGGCTCATTTTCAAAGATGCGGCACAAACTGGTGGGATGCATCTGTATGTGCGCACAAAGACGCGACAACTACCCGAAACGCTGTTCCATCTCGCGCCGGATCCTGACGGCTTCGATGGTCTCGTCAATCTCGACATCCCTCCAGGTGACGATCTGTCCGGCGGCAATCCTGTTCTTCAGGCGTACGCCGTGGGCAAGGCCGATCGGCAACGCGCTGCACTCAAGAGAAGCCTTGGCCGGCAAAAGCTTGCCCCAGACGGTTGCGCCGCCCTCTCCGTCCAGTACTTCACTGGCAGCAAGGTCGCGTTTCGCCGTTGCCGCGACATCGCCCTCAAAAGACCGGGTCGATCCGGTCGGTTTGCCGAGAAGCGCGGCGGACAGGATCGAGATGTTCAATTCCAGCCCGATCAGGTGGAACGGCTTGTACATCGCCGAGTAGCGTCCGGTGGCGTCCGTGTTCATGCCGTATTGCCTGAAGCAGGCAGCTGCGTATGGGTTCGGGGCCTCGATGACCACGTAGACGCCCCAGCGCAGATCGCGGCAGACCGGGCGGCCGTCACGTTCAAGGGAAGACACGACTTCCACCATGCCCTTGCCGGCAAGCTGACCGCCCTCGGCAACAGGCCGCAGAACATGTGCCAGATCGTCCATGCCGGCCGGTGGAAACAGCAGCCCGCTTGCCGGCGGGGTCAGGCCCGTCGCATTGGCGATGGCAGCCATTTCGAGCGCGGACTTGGTGCCATCGAGGAAGCTGTTGAACATCTGGGCGTTCATCCCGGCCTCGGCCGCCTCTTCGGCGGTCAGACCGTAGTGATCCCAGACGGTGTCCGGTGTCGACGCATGGTAGCTGGGCAGGTATTTCGTGCCCTTGCCTGCCGCAACAACGTTGAACCCGCAGGACCGCGCCCATTCCACCATCTCGCAGGTCAAAGCCGGCTGATCACCGTAGGCCATCGAATAGACCACACCCGCCGTACGCGCTTCTTCCGCCAGCAGCGCCCCAGCCAGAACATCGGCCTCGACATTGACCATAACGACGTGCAGGCCCTGCCTGATGGATTCGCGCGCATGAACCAGACCGACGACCGGGTTGCCGGTGGCTTCGACGATCACATCCACGTCGCCCGTCGCCATCATTGACATGGCGTCGTCGGTGAAAGTGACTTCGCTGATCAGGTCCTCGGGCCAGCCGACCTCGGCACAGGCCTTGCGCGCAGCGTCGGGACGCAGATCCGCAATGGCTGAGACCTTCAGGCCAGGCGTTGTCGGGACCTGACTTAAAAACATCGACCCGAACTTGCCGGCGCCGATCAAACCGACCCGTACCGGTTTGTGCGCAGCCGCGCGTGCAAGCAGTTCCTGATAAACGAACATGCACCTCCCCTTTTGGCCTTTGGTCCCCCGGAACCAACCCCTCTTAAGGAGCAGAATTCAAAGATTGTGAAACCGATGTCAACTCGGCCCGGGCAGATCCGGGCTCTCAGTTGCCTTGGCCATGGTCCCGCGGGCGGACGAAAAATTCCGTATGCTTGGCGCAAGTCTGTGCTTCCCTTGACGCCTCTGAACTGTCACGGTGCGCCGATGAGCAGACTGTTTGAGGAACTTGATTACGCACCGACCCCAATCGGTGCGATCTCATTGAGGCGGCGGCATATTTTGTCGCTCAAAACCGATGTTTTTGAAATTCTGCTCGGTGAAGAGCACCTGATGTCGAGCCTCTTCACCGCGTCTGAAATCGCACTCGCCGAAAAAGGCCTCGCTGCCCTGAAGGGCAACAGGCTGGATGTGCTGGTCGGCGGCCTCGGGCTCGGATACACAGCCAGGGCCGTTCTGCAGGACGAGCGCCTGAATGCGCTTGATGTCGTGGACCTTCTCGAACCGGTGATCCGTTGGCACCGGGAGGGTTTGGTGCCAATGAAAACCGAACTCGCGGACGATCCGCGATGCCGGCTTGTGCACGGAGATTTCTTTGCCCTGGCGGCGTCGCAGGATGGGTTCGATCGCGAACGACCCGGACGACGCTATGACGCCGTTCTGATCGACATCGACCACACACCGGAACGGCTTCTCCATGGCGGGTCGAAAGGGTTCTACACACCTCTAGGGTTCGAATCTGTGCAGCGCTTCCTGAAACCCGGCGGGATCATGGGTCTGTGGTCGGATGAAGCGCCGGACGACGCCATCACGGACCTGCTTGCGGGTGCCTTTGACGAGGCCTGGGCGGAACCCGTGGTGTTTCAAAATCCTCTGCAGGATGGGCGTGAGGTCACCCAGGCCGTCTACCTTGGTCGCAAGACCTGACCGTCACGGGATCGCGAAAGTCAGAAGAAGGTTGTTTGCCGGCATCGCATCATTTGCATGCGGGATGAACCCGCAAGCTTCAGCCAGTTCCGAAACGGCCTCGACCGATTTGTACCCGATCGCCGGGTCGCGGGCCTGCAAGGAGGCGTCAAACGAACGATCGCCGTCCGACGCATAGGAAGATCCGCGCAAGAACGGGCCATAGACAATCACCCGGCCACCCTTGCTCAAAGTCGCTCGCGCGCCTTCAAAGAACTGGGAAACAAACGAAACCGGCACGAGATGAAGAAGATTGATGGTTAGGACCGCCTTTGCAAACCCTCGCTCAACCGGCCAGGGTTCCGAAATGTTGATGGCAAGCGGTTCGGCTAGGTTCTTCAAACCGCTTTCCCGCCGCCATGCTGCGATGCTTTGCCTTTGTCCGGGATCAACGTCCGACGGTACCCACTCGAGCGCCGGAAACGCCTGCGCGAACGCGGCCGCGTGCTGGCCTGTTCCGCTTGCGACTTCCAGAACCCGCCCTTCTGCGGGCAACCGGTGCCGGAGCGCGTCGATCAGGGGGCCGGCGTTGCGCAGGGCTGCCGGCGCGGTTCGCCGTCCGTCTGGGGCTTCGTTCGCCTGTTGAATGATGTGTCTTGCCATGGGGCATTGATGCCAGTTGAAGACGGGTGCGTCCAGCCCGCAAAACGCGGTGCCGTGTGTCAGCGAACCGCCCGGTTCATCCCTCCGTCCGACAGAATGTTTTGGCCATTGATGTAGCGCGCTCCCTCGGATGCCAGGAACACACAGGCCTGACCGATCTCTGAAAATGTGGCCGGACGCTGTGCCGGGATGGACGTTCGAGCATGCTCCGACAGGTTCACGTTTTCACAAAAGCCAGGCATCAGATTGTTCATGTTGATGTTGTGGCGGGCATAGCGGTCACCGTAGAGCTTTGCGAAACTGTGCAGCGCGCCGCGCAACATGGTCATGGGATAAGGTGCCCGCGGCTCAACCGCGTTCATGGAGGAGATGTTCACGAAGGAACCCCCACCTTGCTTGATCATGATAGGTGTCACCAGACGCGCCAGCTTCACAACGTTCAGCACATACATGTCGAGGCTTTCGTGCCAAAGCTCATCGGACAGGTCCAGCAAGGGGCCTTCGAAATCCGGATCGAAGCCGACAGTCTTGATTGTGTCCGGTACACTGCCGCCATGCCCCATATTGCTGACGACGGCGTCGATGCGGCCGTATGTGGCCATCGTCTCTGCCACCATCGCCTCCAGATCATTCCCGTTGAGGACCGATCCGCTGCGGCCAAGCCCGCCGAGTTCCTCTGCCAGCTTTTTGGATCTGTCCGAGGGAGACATCAGCGAGACCACATAACCTGCCTTCGCCATTTCAATCGCGCATCCTTTGCCAATGCCCTGTCCTGCACCTGTCATGATTGCTACTTTGGATGTCGACATGATTGCGTTCCTGGACCGGGCAGCCGAACGACAGGGCCGCATTGCTGCTGATGTGAGTTTTCTGGACACTTCGTCAAAGATAGAACTATGTTTCCTTGCGAAAAAGCGAGTTTATCGAACAACGCTGTGAGGAAATCTGATGGCAAAGAGACACCACGTCCGGCACTTGCGTGCGCTGCAGGCGTTCGACGTCGCCGCCAGCCTTTCCAGCGTCAGCAGGGCGGCCGCTGAGCTCGGCGTCACGCATGGTGCGATCAGCCGTCAGATCAAGCAGCTAGAAGATCACCTGGGTGTTGCGGTGTTGCATCGCAGGCCAAACGGCGTGGAAAAGACCGAGCAGGGAGAACGGCTGCACCAGGCGACACGGCAGGCATTTACGGCGTTGCGCGACGGTGTCCGCGAGGTCAGCCGTATCGAAGACACTCAGTCGATCACCATTTCGCTGTCGACGTCTCTGGCAACCAAGTGGCTGGTTCCCAGACTTGCTGCGTTCCGCACCGCCCACCCGAGACTGTCCGTGTTTCTTGATACCAATGACGATATCGTCGATCTGCACACCAGCCAGATTGATGTCGCCTTGCGCTATGGCACACCGGATTGGGGAAATCTCCACTACGAACTGCTCAGCAGCGAAGAGCTGATCGTGGTTGCCGCACCAAAACTCGTCACTGGTCGCGAACTGCCGCTGCCTGCGGAGGCCGTAACAGCGCTTCCGCTGTTGAATGACGAGTTCAATTCCGGCTGGGAACGGTGGGCCGCAGGCCATGGGCTGGACCCGGCTGACCTTTCTGCCCCGGCCGTCAGATTTGCTGATTCCGCAGTCCTCATTACAGCCGCTTGTGATGGCCAGGGCGTTGCCCTCGCACGCCGGCGCCTCGTGGAAGACGATCTGGATGCAGGAAGGCTCGTCCGTCTGGACAGGTCCGCGACCAGGCTGGAAAGAGCGCTCTATTTCGTGTGCAGGCCAATGGACCGTGAGCGCTTGCCCATTCGCCGGTTCAGGACCTGGTTGAAGTCGTTAGATCTCTAGCAACATCGCCATTCCCCTGCTTCGAGAAGCATAAGCCGAGTGTGTGACAATCGTCCGGTCAGTGATACTTCGGTGCGTCTTTCGCTTAGCCATCAGAGTTTGCCTGAGCTTCCACCGGCACTTGACGGTCTTGAACCAAACGCTCTTCTACCCAGGCTCCAGGCATCGGTCCTGCTAAACCGGAAGCTCAGATTCACGCCGCAGAGTGTTCGTGGCAAAGCTGGCCGGCCTGCTCAGGCGAGAGGTCGACCTGCAGCAACGTGCAATACAGCCCACTCTTGTCCGGCCTGTGGTACTTGCAGGTTTTGCACAGTCCGAAGGAACGGAAACCGCGTGCCGCAAGCTGATTCCTGATCAGTTCGGAAAGCGTTTCCTCCAGGCGAACGCCGCTCTCGGTGTCGAGCCTCTCAAGCGCTTCGTCGAGCGAATCCACCCGGTCTGCCGCGTCGAAACCCGCCTGCGTCACATCGTAGGAGATCGTGCGCTTGTCGTCGTCAGATGCAGAACGTTCAATCAACCCTTTTTTCTCCAGCGCCTTCAGTGTCTGGGACGCTGTCCCCCTTGTCGTGCACAGATAATCGGCGACCTGGGAGGGCGAGCGCGAGAACCGGTTCGCACGCACAAGGTATCCCAGGGCACTTCGTTGCGCGGGATTGAGATCATCCGCCCAGTCTTCCGAGGCATTGAGCCTTTGAAGGCGGTCCAACACGGCGCGAACGCGCGATCGAGATTCAGTCTTCATGGCACATAAGTAGCGACTCAAAATTATTCTTGCAATAATAGCGACTCGCTATTATTTAGAATCCATCAAACTGGAAAGGAGTTTATCCATGCGTCTCTCAATCATTTTCCTGACGTCCTGCGCCTTGCTGGCAGTCGGTCCGGCAGTTGCACACGACAAGCACTCTCACGCGGTCAACCAGGAAACCGCGATCCATTCGCCAGCAGACGGGAGCAAGACCGCATCCATGGATATCGTTGCGGCACATATCCACACCGAAGGCAACGTCGTCACGTTTCACATGACCGCCAATGGTGTTGCTGGTGCGGACACGCCGGAGCCGGTTGGTGAAGTCGCAGGAGCAACCGTCTGGTCCTATGTCTGGCCGACCACGCTTGATCCGTCCCTGGTCGGTTTCGAGGAAGGAGCCGGGATTTTGGCAATGGCAGCAACCAATCACCCTGACTTCGACGACACGCCGCTATATGACGAGAACCTTGACGGTGATCTCGGCAATGACGGTGGTGTCTGGCACAGCCACTGGGTGGTTCTCGCCCCGAACGAAGCCTGCGGCCCTGGTGCCCTGGCGGTCAAGGATATTCCGGAGAATACAACCCCCAGACTGCCTGCCACCTGGCCGGGCTTTCCGATACTCCTCGACAGTCCGGGTTTCACGCCGGTGTTTGACGGACCGGAAATCACCATCAGGGCGGCGATCAAGGGCGACGTGGTCGGCGCGTCCTACGATGGTGTGACATCGGCGCTGAAGGTCAACAAAAACATTCACGCACCGCTTTTGTGTGTGACGGACGTTTTTGACGTTGCCTCGGGTGACCTGTCTCTCCCGGGCACGATCGAGTGACCCATTCCATCGGTGGAGAGTATCCCTCTCCACCGCCTCCAGAATTGCCAATCAAGCCTGCCGGGCGACGTCCGCATGCGAGTTTGACCCAGGTCGCGATTGCCCCGGCAAGCCCCCTCCCCAGATTGGGCCACCTGGTCAGGTACATGGCCCGTTGCTCAGGCGCCGTGTTGATTTCGTGGGTGTCGTCTGACCAGTTTTCGGGCATAAACCGGCTTTGACCGTTCGCAATGCATCCGGCTCAAATATATCGCGCAAGACTAGATCGGATACCGCAAGAGTGCTGCAAGTGGCGTGGATCCTGGCAGATCCTTCTGCCGGACGCTCAGAACGTCCCCGCCGGTCTGGATCACGCGGGACGCGATTTCCGAAAGAACATCATAAGTGTCGGGTCCTGCCGTTTCGCTGAAAACAACCTCACCTGTAACACCGTCAATCGTGCCCGGCACGGCCGCTTCCATGTTCACCAGAAGCGTTTCGACAGCACCGAACGTCGCCAGCCGCGCAACTTCGCTCACGCTGTCGCTCGCGCGCCTGTCATTGACGCGGCTGGCATAAGTATCCCGAACCCCGTTCAACAGGTCATCATAGTGTGCATCGATGAGCTGACGCGAAGCGGACGCGATTTCAGCATCACTGCTTTCTTCCGAAACACTTTCCGGCTGGCCGTGCAACACGTTGTCGTAGTTGCAGACAGAAAGGAAAATCGAACGCATCGGTTCGTGGGCGACCAGGACCAGGGGAATGTCCCTGCCTGCCAGGAGCCGGCGCAGCGCCGCGTCGACACGTCTTGAATAGGCTAGCAGATGGACCTTTTGGCCTTCGCTTCCCTGCAGGCGTCCCTTGGGTGCGCGCCCAAGGATACTGCTTTTACCTGCAACGCTCGCAGCATCATCGGGCATGTCCGGTACCTTGACCTCGCCAGCAGGCCGATCCCCGGTAATCTCAATGACACGAACGCTATTTTGGCCGAGTACCAGTGCGAGTGCATTGTGCGGAAACGCGACAGCGCGCAACAGCGGCGTCAGGTGAAATCTGTCTGAAATTTCGACGGTATCGGCCAGATGATTTGGCAACCGGAAGGTCCGGACGTTTTCCGGTGTTGCAAACACGACAAGGCTCTCGGACTGACGTTCCCAGAAAGCGTCATCCTCAACGATGTCGGCGAGATTTGCCTCAAGCTCAGCCACCTCGGCCTTCGTCAACCGGCCGTCGCTTACCTCCTGCACGGCCTGGTGCGCAAGGTTGGCAAACTTCGTGCGGTCTTGCTGTGCGTCCTGCGTGACCGGTGTCGTTCTGAGCGTGAAACTCAAGGAGACCGGATTACGCTTGCGCGCGAGTTTCCTAATGTCCGTAGAAGTCGGGATGTCAACGTAATGCATTGAGCCCTCCACCGATTTGGAAGTTGCAGACCAGCCGACGCTATCCCCCTGCGTTATGTTGCGCAATCATTGCCCTGGCTTTCGACAACATCCGGTGGTTGGGTGCATTGGGCGCATTTCGCCGCGAGCTACGCCTGCGCTATCGGCAACGGCACCTCGTCCACATGGGCAATTTCCTGGCGCGCGAGCATTTCCACAAGCTCCGCGCGTTGCCTTGCATGCGCGGGACTGTCCCAGAGATTGTAAAGCTCGCCCGGATCTTCCCGCAGGTGATAGAGTTCTCCCCAGGCGATGCCGTCAAGGATGGAAAGACGCCAGTCGGGGGTTCGCAGCGTGTGAATACGCGGCCGGCGCCCCAGACCGCGATTGGTTTTCTGGTGATCATATTGAATGAACGCGGCCTCACGCCCTCCGGACAGAAGTGAACGTCCCTGCATGCCCATGGCAGGCTCGATACCGGCACGCTCCAGGATCGTCACCCCGATATCATGGGTTTGACCGATGTCCCGTCTCCGGTTCGGCCCACCGGCCTCCGGATCCGACCAGATGAAAGGAACCCTCGTCAGTTCCTCGTAGGCTGCAGGTCCCTTGAACAGCATCCGGTGGTCCCCAAGGTGATCACCATGATCCGTGGTGAACACGGTTACCGCATCTTTCGCCTTTGACTGCGCGCGCACTTTGCCGATGGCATCGTCAATCATTGAGATCATGCCGCAGGTCAGTGCGCGGGCTTCCCTCACTTCCTGGGCATAGGCACCCAGGACGGCATAGGACCCCGGATTTGCGCGTCCTGTTTCCCGGTCTTCAAGCACGCTCGCCACATGGGCCGGCGGATCCCAGTCATTCGTCTCAAAGACGGCTGGAAGCTGCATGTCTGCAGGATCGTACATGTCCCAGTAGCGTCCCGGCGGGTTGAACGGGTGATGCGGGTCCGGGAAGGACACCATCAAAAAGAAGGGCTGGTCGTCGTCGTTGTTTTCCGAAAGCCACGCCGACGCGCGTTCGGCAATGTAGCTGGTGGAGTAAAGCTCCTCCGGAAGAGCGGTGCGAATGGCCTGCGGGCACACATAATCATGCGGCAACTGGTTTGCAGCACCAAGCAGGCGATCCGCATCCGGGTCGCGCTTCAATAGCCAGTCGCGGTAATTGCCGCCGCAATCGTCCCCGTGCCTTGTGACGAGTTCCACGTGGTCAAAGCCATAGAAGGGCAGCGGCGTATCATAGGAAGTCCGGCCCGGGTCCTCGGCGAGATAGGTCTCCAGATCATGCCGGACCGCTTGCGACAGCGCACCCGAGGCGCGGTGGAACCCGCTGCGGGTCTGCGGCGCGTCGTGCATGGGCGGTTTGCCGGAAAAGGTCTGCAGGTGGCTCTTGCCGATGAGCGCGGTCTTGTAGCCGGCGTCGCGAAGGAGCTCGACGAAGGTGACATTCCTTTTGTCGAGCGGAATACCGTTTGCGCGCACACCGTGACTGGATGGCATGCGGCAAGTCATGAAGCTCGCCCGGTTCGGCATGCACACCGGACTGGCGACATAAAACCGGTCCCAGATCGTTCCGCTGGTGGCAATGGCGTCGATATTTGGCGTTCTCAACACCGGATGACCGCTGCAACCGAGGAAATCCGCCCGGTGCTGATCGGTCATGAACAGGATGAAGTCAGGCCGTTTTTGCATGAGCACCGGACCGGTTGTGCAAGACCATGAGCAGAACAGTTGCGACCGCCGCCCCGATCCAGATCAACTCGAGTTTCATCATCAACAGCACCGCAAGGGCTAGGCGCACGGCAATCTCCCAGGCGGGCAGCGTGCGCCGGTCGAAAGCCGCGAGGGCGGAGGACAGCAAATACAGCGCAACCAGCAAGCGGCCCAGCAATAGCAACAAGGCGCCGATATGCACGTCGCCGTCGTATCCGGGCAGAAAGGCGTTGCCACCGCTCGCCTGCGGGTCAAGCCGTGCTTCGGTGATCAGGAGCAACTCCGGGTAAAAGGCGAAGACAAACGGCACCACGAACATCACGATCCCGGACCGGACAGCGGAGAACGACGTCGCCACCGGTTCCGCCTTGGTGATCGTGGCCGCTGCAAAGGCAGCCAGCGCAACGGGCGGCGTGATCGCGCTGGCGACGGCGAAATAGAAGATGAACATGTGTGAGGTGAACAGCGACAGGCCGAGACCGGCCAGCACCGGCCCCATCAACAGCGCCGCGTTGATATAGGCCGGGACGGCAGGCATGCCCATGCCCAGCAGGACGGCCAGAAACATCGTCAGCAGGAGCGCAACGAACTGGAAGAACATCGACCCGCTGCCTCCCAGGTCCAGACTGTTCAGCCAGGCCAGCACATCGAGCGAAAGGAACACCGGCAGTCCCGTGAAGGACAGGCAGAAATCGATGATCGAAACCGCAAGAAACATCAGGTAAAGGGTCGAGATCAGGATGCCGGCATTCGACAGCGCATCGACGATTTTTCCGGGCCGCGCACGCACTTCCGGATCCAGGAACAACAGGCCCAGCAACAGCATCACCGCCCACCAGCCCGCAGCCCCCGCAGACCCTGCGGAGTTCTGGATTGTCTGCTGGAACCAGCTCAGGCTCTGCACCTGACACCCTGCATCGGTAAAGACACGCTCGGCTCCCAGAAGACCGCCGAAAAGTCCGCAGCCAACG
Source organism: Roseibium sp. MMSF_3412 (assembly GCF_030733265.1). Lineage (GTDB taxonomy): Bacteria > Pseudomonadota > Alphaproteobacteria > Rhizobiales > Stappiaceae > Roseibium. The sequence continues at coordinate 143,824 of NZ_JASHJI010000008.1, forward strand.
GCATCCTTCGGCGTCAGCAACAACATCAGGATCAAGAGGATAGGCCCGAAGATCATTACGAGATTGAGATAATCCTGGCGTTCCAGCTTCATCTCTTCGGTGATTTTCCCGATCGCCGTGATGTTCTGCTTTCTGGACTGGAAAATGGCCGACAGGAACAGGCAATAGAAATAGGCCAGTGCCGGAATGATGGCGGCCACGATGACGCTGGAATACGGGATTGCGGTGAGAGACGCCAGAATGAAGGCGGCAACCCCCATGACCGGCGGCATGATAGATCCGCCCGACGACGCAGCCGCCTCGACACCGCCGGCAAATACCTTGCTGAAGCCGCGTTTCAGCATCATCGGGATTGTCAGGACGCCGGTCGAGAGGACGTTGACGATCGGTCCGCCGGAAATCGTGCCGAACATCGCGGAAGACACGATGGCTGCGTGCGCCGGCCCGCCGCGCAGGTGCCGGGTCCAGCGGAAGGCCAGTTTGATGAGCGACCGGCCGCCTGCCGAACTTCCAAACAGTGCGCCGAGCACCAGATAGGGAAAAATCGTGTTCAGGACGATGTCCATGAACCGGCCGAGCAGGCCGGAGGAGTTGTTGACCAGAACGTCGTGGACGCGCGGCCGCCCATCGGACAAGAGACGCGGTTCACCGGCCAGCTTGGTCACGAAGTACTTGTTGATGTCGTCCGCGCCGTAGACGTACCAGATCAGCACGGTCAGGATCGTGTAGGCCGAGACCAGGATCGCCACGATCACAAGCGGCAATCCCCAGACCTTCACGTTGTAGGAAAGAAAGACCACGATCGCCAGGCCCACGATCAGCACCAGCCAGCCGCCGGTGGTATTCACGCATTGCGGGTCTTCAACGGTTGTGGGAGCCGGAAGGCCGAGACTTTCGCTGAAGGCAGCCGCGGCTGCCAGGCTTTCCTCGATCAGCCGTGCCCGGTCACCGGTGATGCGGTCCACGAGACAAACGGATTCGATTTCGATGAGGTAGGTCAGCGAAACCGTGAAAGCCATGACCACGAGCGCGAGATCGAGATAGAGGCCCAACCGGCGCTTGATCATGCTCTTGTCGCGCCAGTCGCGCCACAGGGAGTGCTTGAGCACCACGATCAGCATCATCAGCGCGAAGAAGAGCGGGTAGAACCACTCGAACGGAAACTTGCGCAGCTTCGCAGCATCGTCCCCGGAAATGGAAGCAATCAGGGCGTCATAGCCCGGGATGCCGGGCGTCGAATTCACCAACCCCACCAGCACCATAGCCACCGATAGGAAATAGAGCAGCTTGAGTGAAAAACTGCGACGATCCTGCGAGTCGTTTGAACCGGTCACCATGATATGCGTTACCCGCCAGAAACCTGGCCGCCGTCAAACGCGGCCGCCAGGTTCGCCCGGACCTTACTTCGCACAGTCTGGAAGGGTGTAACCGGCTTCTTCCCAGGCGGCGACCGCCCCCGGGTGGTACTTGAGCGGGTTCGGACCGCACATGTCGGTAATCTCGATGGCAGTCTCGCCATGCCAGGTGACCGGCATGAACGGCGCCTTGGCGTGGTAGATCGACTCGATGTTTTCAATGGCGGCCGCAGTCAGCGATTTTGCCAGTTCGAAATCCATGCTCTTGTTGACGATATCCGCACCGACAGTGCCCGGTCCGCGGAAGGTATCGTCTTCGGAGACGATCGTGACACCGTCGCCATAACCCATGTCGGCAACCGGCATCGAAAACTTCACGGTTCCGGGAAGCTTGGCGACGTTCCCGAACGCCTCGCTGTCGTAGACCTCCTTGGAAACGGAATAGATCGTCATGTTTCCGGACGCCAGGCTCGCCGAGACGCGCGGATCGGGGAACGACATGGGAAGAACAAACGCATCGGCAGAGCCGTCCTGCATTGTCTTGACCGCCTGCCCCCAGTTCACCTGGACACCTGTGTAGCCAGATCCTTCCTCAAGACCGGTATTGGTCTTGATGAGAAGCCGGGCATTCGTGAGCGCAGCGCCGCGGGGCGGCCCGTTGAAAATTGTCTTTCCTTCCAGATCGTCCCAGCCGCTGATGTTGGAGCTGTCAAAAGCAAAGAGCCCCTGCACCGAAATCCGGTAGGTGTAAAGGACGGCGAGTTCGTTTGCGAGTTCCGCACCCTTCTCCGCACCAAGACCAGCATAGGGACCGACACCCTTTGACAGGAGAAACGGTAGAATGAAGGGCGCCGCGGCGATATCGGTCTTGCCCTCGGCGACATTTTGGACGGAGTTCGTCAGTGTCTGGCCGGACGTGACCTGAATGTCCGCAACCCCGGCTTTGGCTGCTGCCTCGGACAGTGCAATGATGGAAATTCCCGGCGTCGTGTTTGGCGCAGCCGTTTCGGCGGACAGGATTGTTTGCGCCTGTGCACCAGCCGTCAGGCACAGCACTGCAGCAACGGTTCCAAATATTTTTCGAGACATGGTTTTCCTCCCTGATCGATGTTTCCCCTGCCCTTTACTCCCCGCCACACCTCCTCAGCGGCATGAGAGACGGCATCAAAAAATATCGACATTTTTCTTATTTTGATAGTAATAGAGGTATTATGGAGAGTTTCAATGCCTGAATTTTTGCTTTTTGTCGCCCCGAACACCTGCGCCCGCGTGCCGACAATCGCGCTTGAGGAAATCGGTGTGCCCTTCGAGACGGAACTGGTGCGCACTGCCGCCAACCAGCAGAACTCGCCGGAGTTCCTCAAAATCAATCCGAAGGGCAAGGTCCCGACCCTGCTCGTGGACGGGGTACCGCTAACGGAAAACGTGGCGATCCTGAGCTGGCTGAATGCCGAATTTCCGGAGGCAAATCTGCTGCCGAAAACCTCGGGCACCTTTGAAAGTTCAAAACAGATCGCGGATCTGTCGTTCTTTTCAGCAACCGTCCACCCGATCGTGACCAGGGTGGCGATGCCTCTCAAATTCATTGAGGACAAGGCCTTATCGTTCGAAATCGTGCGCCCGGTCGGTATCGAGGCCATGAACAAGGTTATGAACATGATCGAGACACGCCTTTCCGACGGTCCCTGGTGGTACGGCGGCACGTGGTCCGCGCTGGACGGATATTTGTACTGGGTCTGGGGCCGGATCACCGGCGTCGGCTATCCAGGCGAAAACTACCCGAACATCCGGCGGCATTTCGAACTCAACAACGAGCGTCCGGCGGTTCAACGCGCAATGGCGCGGGAAGCGAAAAACATCGAAATTCTCAAGGCTGAGGGCAACTACATGGCACCCCGTTAGGGATGCGATTGCCGTTCATCCAGGTCTCGGCAAGGTCTGTCCAATAGACGAAACCGGCCTTGCAAGAGCAAACAGCGTAACTTATCCGCGGAAATGTTGGGCATCTGATGAATGTACTTTGGATAATGGCCGATCAGCTGCGCTGGGACTATCTCAGTTGCTACGGCGCAACGCATATCCAGACACCGCACCTCGATCGCCTGGCCGCCAAGGGTGTCCGGTTCAACCGGGCCTATGTCCAGTCGCCGATTTGCGGACCGAGCCGGATGAGTTTCTACACAGGTCGATATGTGCGCAGTCATGGAGCCACCTGGAACGGCTTTCCGTTGCGTGTCGGCGAACCGACGCTTGGCGAACACCTGCGCGAAATCGGTATCACAAGCACCCTGGTCGGCAAGACCCACATGCGTGCTGACGCGGAGGGCATGAAACGCCTCGGGATCGATCCGGAAAGCACCATCGGCGCCCTGGTCAGCGAGTGCGGCTTCGATGTTTTTGTGCGTGATGACGGCACAAACGCTGCGACGGACAAGAACCGTCACGCGGAGGACTACGAGGAATACCTGCGCGCGCACAACATGGGCGGTGAAACGCCTTGGGAGGAATGGGCCAACACGGCGGTCGGCCCGGATGGCGAACTCAAGTCGGGCTGGCTTCTGGAGACGGCACCCCTTCCCGCACGCGTCCCGAAGGAGCACTCGGAGACTGCTTGGCTGACAACGCGCGGCATCGAATTCATGGAAAGCCAAGGAGACCGTCCCTGGCTCTGCCACCTGAGTTACATAAAGCCTCACTGGCCGTATCTTGCCCCTGCCCCCTACAACGACATGTACTCAGCAAGCGACCTTCCCCAGGTCAATCGAAAGGACGGTGAGCACACCCATCCACTCATGAAAGCGTGGAGCGAAACCCGGATTTGCAAAAGCTTCGCCCGCAACAATGTCAGGGATATCGTCGCGCCGGTCTATATGGGTCTCATCAAGGAACTCGACGACAATATGGGCCGGCTGTTCGACTATCTGGAAGAGAGCGGACGAATGCAGGACACCATGGTCGTGTTTTGCTCCGATCACGGTGACAACATGGGTGATCACTGGCTGGGCGAAAAGGACCTTTTCTACGATTGCTCGGCGCGAATCCCACTGATTGTCTATGATCCCCGGCAAGAGGCAGATGCGACGCGCGGGACCTCGACGGAAGCCCTTGTCGAAGGCATCGACCTTGCGCCGACATTCCAGCAATTCCTTGGCGGACCGGCAAAACCACATGTCTTCGAGGGACGCTCACTCGAACCACTGCTTCACGGAAAAGCGGCCGCCTGGCGGGACCACTGCATTTCCGAATACGACTATGCGACCCGTGATGCCCGCCGCGCGGTCGGCGTGGATCAGAACGATGCCCGGCTGGTGATGGTCTTCGACGGACGCTGGAAATACATCCATGTGGAAAATATGCGCCCCATTCTGTTCGACCTGGAAACGGACCCGGATGAACTCGAAGATCTGGGCGGCAATACCGCTTACGGCGGCGAGGTGGATCGCCTGCGGGACCTTCACTTCGCCTGGACGCGCCGCCACCACACCCGCATCACCCGGACGCCCGAAACGATTGAAAAAATGACCGACGCGCGCGAGCCGGAAGGCATTTACATCGCCTATTGGGATCAGGACGAACTTGAGGCCGACGGACTGAAAATGCCGCCGCATATCAAGGAAAACTGACGGAATTTCGTGTTTTTGCTCAAAGCACGTTTTTCAGCTGAGAGGCGACCTCGCCGGTTTTGCCGAGATCTTCACCGCCCACGACTATGTAACGGAACGATCCGTCTTCCCAGGCAGTTGTCGCAAGACCGTGGAGCATTTCAGAAGCCGGTTCATTTGTTTCACCGCGTGGCCCGGCCGTTGTGACGCAAAGGGCAAATGGCGTTCCCTCGCCATCCTGATAGACGATCTGGATCAGCGGCGCGTCGTCAAGACCGAGCACCTGAACCCTTGCCAGCCTGAGTGCGGACGGCGCTTCAAGCGATTGCTGATCCAGAGACCGGCCGAGTTTTTCGCTGGCAACCTCAAGCTGCCGCTCCAGCACATCAGCGCTTGCGACGGTCAGCCTCACCGTATCCGCGACGTAAAGCGACTGATACTGCGCGACCCTGCCCCGCCAGTCATCCGCAGATGGGCTGCCAAGCCACATGGCTCCGCCGCCAAGGACCGCGCCGAGAACGAGGACAGCGGCCAGTTTCATCCACGGGGTACGGTTTCCGCCCCGCTTTCCTCCGTCAAGCGCAACGCGTTCAAGGTCAGCAATGGCCTTCCGCCCGGGCAGAGCCGTCATCGCGCCGCGCACAGGTGCGGCAACCGGGTCGAGCGCCATCACCCGGTGTTCCAACTCGCGGTCCACCCGCATGGTCTGCTCGATCTGTTCCGCACGCCGTGCATCCATTTCACCGTTCAGAAAGGCGAGAAGTTCCTGATCTGAATAGGTCATGTCTTCTCCTTTCTGTTTCCCGCAGCCGGACTTTCAGCAAAGTCTCTCAGCACTTTTCGCGCTGCATGCAAGCGGCTCATGATCGTTCCTATGGGCACATCCAGAATGACGGCGGCCTCGGAATAGGTGAATTGCTGCACGAACACCAGTTCAACGGCGCTGCGCTGTGCATCTGGCAGGGACAACACCTTTGCAACGATTTCCCTGGCAAAGAGATTTTGTTCGATCTCCGGCGCGATATCCGCCACCTGATCGATGTCCACCGTCGCAAACGCCTTGTCCTGGCGCCTTGCCCTGTTTCGCAATTCGTTCAGCCAGATCGACCGGCAGATCCGGAGGCACCAGCCTTCGAAACTTCCCGTTTCCTGAAACTGATCGGCTTTCTCGACGGCCCGCAGACAAGTGGACTGTGCGAGGTCATTTGTCATCTCGATGTCACCCGTCAGGCTGAGCGCAAATCGCCAGATTGACGGTAACGCCTTCGGCAGCATGTCCCTGACAGAGCGAGATTTCATGTTCGACTCCAGCTTGCCGGCGGCGGCACTGCCGCCGGCAGCAATCGAAATCTATTCAACCGTGATGGTAATGACGTCCGAATAGATCGGCGGATCGTGCGGGATGTGGTTGAGGTCACCGAGAACAAGCTGAAGCGTGTGCTCGCCCGAGCCGAGTTCAAGCACGGTCTCGGTCTGCCCACCGCCATAGTGCTTGTGGTTCTCGTCCGCAGGGATGTTGTAGATGAATTCATCTGCGCCGTCCTCTCCCTGGCCGATTGGCGGACGGTTCAGCAGGAGATGGTGATGACCCGTGTTTTCCTTTTCAACACCTGCCGGCGCAACGCCCATTCCGGACAGACCAAAGACGACCGTGACCGGTCCGCTGACCTTGTCTCCGTCGTTCAGATTGACGAAATAGACCTTGGCATCCGGGTTGGCCGGCGTTTCTCCGGCAAAGGCCTGCGTTCCGAGAAGGCTGAGGGCAACAACAGCCGGTGCGACGAAAAATTTCATGACATTTCTCCTCCCGATTTGGTCATGCGATACCCAGTAGACACCGAAAACGAGAATTTATTCATTCCGGCCGGAAAAAAATTTCATCCATCGATCTGGCGGCCGCCAGCATCAGGGAAACACGTCCCTTTGGGCAAATCGAAGGCCTCAGTAAAATGCGGCCCCGCCGGATCTGAGTGTCATGAGCAGGGCGCGCTCGGCCCAGGTTTCCCGGCCTCCTCTTGACCGGATTTCAGCCAACTGATTGCGTGCAGCCTCAATGTCTCCCCTTTCCGCCAGCCCCATACCGAGATAGGAACGTGCCGAAAGGTTGCCCGGATCGGCCGAAAGGGCCCTGTCGTAATAGATAAGCGCCGCTTTCCAATCCCCGGATTTTCGGGCCAGAAAACCGCGATAGGTCAGGACGCGCGTATCGTTCTGATCCGCTATCGCATCAAGCGCCTTCACCGCAGCTCCGAACCTGCCGGCATAGGCAAGTTCTCGCGCCGCCTGCAATCGCTCTGGATCGTCAAAGACGGCCGCATCGACTTTGACGCACTTCCTGGACTGCTCGTCCCACGCTTCGCCATCGGCGCATTTCTTCGAGGTCGGCGTCGGCTCTGGCGGTTTTGTGTCCCAGTCGTCCGGATCAACAGCACCGGCCAGATTGATCATTGCGCCGAATATCAGAACGGCGAGCGCGGATTTGAACAAGCTGAGCTTCATAGCTTCGACCGGACAGATGCGTTGTTTCGGTGCGAGTGTCTGTTTCTCTCCGACGCAAGTCAATCAGCCGATCAACCTGAATTCCTGGTTCGGTCTCGAGTGAGCTCGCATTAGAGGCTCTCGACAACAACGGCAATCCCCTGCCCGCCGCCAATACACATGGTCGCCGCTCCGAGCGCCTTGCCGGTCCGGTGAAGTTCGTGGACCAGTTTTGTCATCAGGATTGCACCGGTTGCCCCGATCGGATGTCCGAGGGCAACCGCGCCGCCATTGGGGTTCACCTTTTCGGGTGCGAGACCCAGAAGATCGTTGACCGCACAAGCCTGAGCGGCGAAGGCTTCGTTCGATTCGACCACGTCCAGATCATCCGCACTCACTCCGGCGCGTTTCATCGCGATCTGCATGGCGGGAACCGGACCAATGCCCATGACCGCCGGGTCGACACCGGCAACGCCATAGGAACGGATGCGCGCAAGTGGCTTTAGTCCGAGTTCGGACGCCTTGTCTGCCGATGCGAGAATGATTGCAGCCGCCCCGTCATTCAGACCGGACGCGTTTCCCGCGGTCACCATGCCTTCCTTCTTGAAGACCGGGCGCAAACCGGACATGTCGTCGAGTTTGGCCTCGTACCGGACATGTTCATCGGTATCGAAGACACGCTCCTTGCCGCGCCGCCCGACCGTCATGGGAATGATCTGGTCCTTGAAACGGCCGTCCCGAATTGCTTCGCTGGCCCGGCGATGGCTCTCAACGGCGAACTGATCCTGCCGCTCGCGGGAAATATCGTAGCGCTCGGCGACATTCTCCGCCGTGATCCCCATATGGCCGATCCCGAACGGGTCGTGCAGGGCGCCGATCATCATGTCGACGATCCCCGTATCGCCCATCTTCTGCCCCCAGCGCGCGCCGGGCAGTTGATACCCCGCACGGCTCATGTTCTCGGCCCCACCCACAAGCGCCGTCTCGCCATCGCCCATGGAGATGGCCTGCACGGCCGAGACGACGGCCTGCAAGCCGCTGCCGCAGAGCCTGTTCATGGTCAGAGCCGGGGCGTGATCGGGAACGCCTGCCTGGCGCGAGGCCACGCGGGACAGGTACATGTCGCGCGGCTCGGTATGGATCACATTGCCGAAGAAGGCCTGCTCGATCTGTTCTGCCTGAAGACCCGCCCGTTCAATTGCTGCTTTGGCCGCAGTTGTCGCAAGATCACAGGGCGGCGTATCCTTCAGCGCGCCGCCGAAACTGCCGACAGCCGTGCGCGCCGCGCTTGCAATCACGATCTCTTTCATGGGTCACTTCCTTCGCGTCATGGCCGGAAAGCACGATTTTGCGCGCTGCCGGCGTCAGATCTGGGTCTTTCAAACAGATTGCCGTGAACGGGCCAGCGACGCAATTCCGCCAAAAGGTCATCTCACAGCGCGACCTCATTCAGATTTTCAGGAGAACGGAGCCGGCGCGATGCCCGCCTGCAATCATGTCATGCGCCTTGGCGCAGTCCTCGAGTGGCAGAATGTCGGATATCTGGAAGCTGAGCGCGTACCGATCGAGCAGATCCGTGAGGTTTGCCAGCGTTGTGCGGCGTTCGGCATCGGACAAAATGTAGACCAGCACCAGATCGATCGTAATCGCCTTGAACATCAGGGGATAAAACGGCAATACCGGCGTCATGTCCTTCGCGGAGCCGAAGGCGGCAATAGTGCCACGTTCGGAAATGATTCTGGTATTGGTCTCCACATTCTTGCCGAACTCCACCTCAACGATCCTGTCGATGGTCCGGCCACCCGTTGTCTCAAGGATGCGGTCTGCGAGACGTTCATCCGTGTAGTCGAACACCTCATCAGCGCCAGCGGCTTTCGCGGTCGCGGCCGCCTTTTCTCCCCGCACCGTTGACAGCACCCGCGCCCCCGAAGCCGCCGCGACCTGTATGGCCAGGCGCCCGACCGTTCCCGCTCCACCGCTGACAAGCACGGTCTGGCCCTCAACGGGTCCGCCGCCCAGCACCGCGTGGCAGGCGGTCAGACCCGGAATTCCAAGAACGGCTCCTTGTTCGAACGACACATGGTCCGGCAAGGCAACCGCCTGCTCGGCAGGCAGGACGATATATTCCGCTGCCGTCCCGAACGCGCGTTGCCACTGGCCGTTCCAGATCCACACACGCTCTCCGACCCGGTTTGACGGCACGCCATCACCCACCGCCTCAATCACACCGGCGCCGTCGCTATGCGGTATGATTTTTGGAAAGGGTGGTTCCGTGACGCCCGGACGTCCCCCCGCTCTCGCGCGGATGTCTGACGGATTGACACCGGACACGTGGAGCCGGACCAGAACTTCGCCGGGAGCCGCGACGGGAGCCGGAATATCGTCAAGTTTCAAAACGTCCGCCGCCGGCCCAAACCGGTCATAGGTGATCGCACGCATGATGTGTCTCCGTTGTTTGAGCAGACTATGCACCGGTCAGATGGATTTCGAAAACGAATTTAATTTATTCAGTTGATGCGGTAAACTAATCCACATGCATGACCTCGACACCGACCTGCTGCGCTGTTTCGTAACCGTTGCCGACGATCGAAACTTCACCGTCGCAGGCGCGCGGCTCGGCCGCTCTCAGTCCGCCATCAGCGTGCGGATCAAGAAACTGGAGGACCTGCTCGGTGGACAACTGCTCCTGCGCAACAATCAGGGTGTTTCGCTGACCGAGAAGGGAAAGGCTCTCTATCCAAGAGCAAAGCAGATCCTGAACGACAGCGAACGGCTATTGGCGGAAATGGCGCGCCCTTCCGTCTCCGGCCGCCTGAGGATCGGTTTTCTGGAATACGTCTCCCCGCACAGGATCCCCGACCTGCTTGCCTCCGTACAGCGTCAGTTGCCGGACGCAGACCTGTCTTTCCGCGTTGGTCTGAGCCGGCCCCTGTTGTCCGCGCTGAAGTCAGGAGAACTCGATCTTGCTCTGGCTTTACATGATCCGGACAGCGAAACGTCAGCACCCATCATCGATGATCCGCTTGTCTGGGTGGGGCCTTCCGAACTTCAGGCGGATGGCGCAGGCGACACGTTGGCGCTTTGCATGATGCAGGCACCCTGCATCTACAGGCAAGCAGCCCTGAAGTCGTTGTCTGATGCGGGCACAGCGTATCGTGAAGTGTTGACCTGCCGCAGCATCCAATCCGTTCGAAGCGCTGTCATGTCGGGACTTGGGGTCAGCGTGCTCGGCAGATCGTGTCTTGGTGAGGGGCTCAAAATCCCGCAGACGCTCCAGCAACTTGGGGAGCTGCCCGTCGCGACCTTGAGCCTTCACGGCAGTGATCCGCGCAAGCCCGAGATTTCTAGAACCCTCAAAGGCGTGTTCCGCGATATTCTGGACTGAAACGAACGCAGATCGCACGCCTCCTCAACCAGGTCTCTTCAGCAAACAAAACCCGCCGGAAAACCGGCGGGTCAAAATATCAGGATTCAGCCGGTATGCTCGGGCCCAGACCCGAGCATAAAATCGGCTTAGTGGCAGTCGGGCCGCTGACCCGGCAGCAGAACCTTGTCAATCACGTGGATCACGCCATTGTCTGCCTTGATGTCTGCAATGATAACGTTGGCGGTGGCTCCGGTACCATCGGCAATGTCCACGCCGCTGCCCGAACGCGTAATGCAGGTCCGCTCACTGGTAAGAAGCGGCTTGAAGTAGTTGGAACCAACCGGGATCTTGTTCGAGGTCAGCTCACGGTCGTCGACGTGATACAGAAGCACGTTGGTGAGCTGGTCCTTGTTTTCCGGCTTCAGGAGCGTTTCGACGGTGCCTTCCGGAAGCGCGGCGAACGCATCATTTACCGGGGCAAACACAGTGAAAGGACCCGGCCCCTGCAACGCATCAGCCAGTCCCGCTGCTTGTACTGCAGCAACCAAAGTACTGAACCGCTCATCACCTGCTGCGATATCTACGATTGTATTTGCGTTTGCCTGACCGGCAAAAAGACACACTGCTCCCGCAAGGGCCATAAGGCTCTTTTTCATGACAACTACTCCTGGTGTCGATTGAATTACAGGGACATTACGCCGCATTGACTGGAGTAGATCTTTTGGCTCCGGAAAAAATCGATATTAATTATTGCCGAAAACGCATGATGCCAGATACCGGCCCGGGACGCGGATGCGATTGACCTCACCAGTCAAACCGTTTCCGGTCGCGGAAAAAGCCACCTGTTGGCCCGTCCTGGTCAAGTGTTGCAAGCCAGATGGCCGTGTCGGCTCCCTCCTCTGGAGATCTTGTAGCTGCCGCTCCGCCCATGCGCGTGCGCACCCAGCCCGGACACATGGCATTTACCTTGACGTTTTCCGGCAACGTTCTGGCTGACGCCACCGTCAGGGCATTCAGGGCAGCCTTGGCAACCCCGTAAGCAGCCGGGCCTGAAACACCGTCCGAAAAAGCGCCCCATCCGGACGAGACATTCACGATCCTGCCGTAGCGATTGCGCACCATCGCCGGCGCGAGCAAATGCATCAGCCTGTAAGGTCCATGCACCATGACGGACATGGATCGTTCAAAATCCTCCGGATCATCAAGCAGATTGCCCGAGCCCAGGACGCCGGCATTGTTGACGAGAATGTCGACTGTTCCGATCGCGTCGACGGCACGTGAGATGCTGTCCTGGTTCGAAACGTCAAGCTCAACAGCCTGCGCGTCAAAAGCGTGCGCGACCTTCTTCGCCACCGTCAGATCACGCGCGCCCAGGAAGACGTGGCAATCCATGACAGCAAGGCCTTTCGCTATGGCCAGGCCGATCCCCCTGTTCGCGCCTGTGACAAGCGCACGCCTTCCGCTCATTGCGCCAACCTCTCCGGCACGGGTGCCAGTTGGTACTGCGACCAGAAAAACGTGTTCGCCGCGTCCTGATCAGCGCTCAGATTGGTGGCTTCGACAATCTTGCCGTTTTCAATCCGGTAGACGAGTGCCCAGGTCGTATCGACATTCGGCTTTCCTTCCGCATTGGACCAGCCCCTGTGAATGTCGACAACATGGGATTCATCCGCCCCGAAATAGATCGGTTCGGCCTTGAAGCCTGCAACACCCAACTCCGAAAAGAAGGCGAGCACCTCATCGCGGCCGTGTTTTGTGCCGGACAGGGGATGACGGCCTGGAATGTGCCAGGTGACATCGTCGTCCATGACGGCGGCAATCCCCTCAAGGTCCCCTTCGCCATAGGCTTTGAAAAAGTCCTGCACCACCTTGATGTTCTCTTCCGGGGACGCCGCCACCACCTGACCTCCTGCAAACAGCACCGCAGCAAAAACGGTGCATTGAATGACTGCCTTCATCGTTCCTCTCCTTTGAGACACTGAAACCTATGCCGATCGAATTCTCTCTGGCGCGATGCCGCTGGAGTGCAGCTCAAATCGTGCAAGAGCATCTTTCGAAGGAACATGCGACAGTTATAGGATGCTGCATGCCAGATGATAATTACCTCTGATTCCACTATATTAGTGTAGAAAAACGAACAATAGGCCCAAGAGGATCAGCTCCGTGCGACTGCCGCTCACGACCCTTGAAGTCTTCACTGCGATTGCAAACCATGGATCGCTCAGGGCGGCCGCACAGGCACTGGGGACCAAGCCCTCGACCGTCAGCCACCAGTTGAAAAACCTGGAAGACAGGATTGGAACCGCGCTTTTCATCAGAACAACGCGCTCCATCAACCTGACCGAGGCCGGCCGTGCCCTGCTGCGCGGTACTTCGCCTGCATTCGAGCAGATCGCGGAAGCCGTCGAGAGCGCGCGCACCACCGGTCATGCCGCTAGAGGCAGTCTGAAACTTGCGCTGCCCGAGTACGCTTATGACCTTGTTGTCGCAAGAGTGCTGCCCTCGTTCCGCAGCGCCTATCCGGAGATAAACGTCGAGCTCTCGCTCACGGACGCTTTTGAGGACATTCGGGAAGCCGGACTGCATGCCGGGATTCGGCTGGGCGATTTGATCGCACAGGATATGATCGCAATCAGACTGACAAAACCGCTGCGGCTTGCTGTCCTTGGTTCACCAGCATATTTCGAAAAAGCGGGTGTTCCGCGCGTACCGGCGGATCTTCTGGCGCACGAGTGTATCCGCTACAGGTTTCACAGTTCCGGTGCCTTCGCACCATGGGAAGTCGAGCAACCGGAGGGTCTTTCGCAAGTTGCAGTCAAGGGCTCACTGGTGGTGAACTCGCTGTCCGTGGCAGTGGATGCAGCACGGCGCGGCGAAGGTCTGATCTACCTCTTGCACGATTATGTCGCGGAGGATGTTCGTCATGGAAGCCTCGTTCCGGCTCTGACAGAGTTCATGCCGCACGTACCCGGTTTATTCCTGTATTTCCCGCGTGCTTATCGCGAGATGGTCCCGCTGAGACTGTTTGTCGACCACATGCGCCAACACGGAGGCAACTAAAAGGCGCGGCTTTCCGCCAACGAAAAACCGCGCCTTTGCCGCTCTCTGTTGCATTCATTTTTTGCAGGGAAAGTCCTGTTTCATGGTTTCCATGAGCGCCTCACCTGCCATCATGGCCTTGCGCTTGGTGAAATCGCTGTGCACCCAGCGCATGAACGCCCAGCGCACTTCGTCCGGTATGTTCTGTTCCGGCAGACAAATATCCTTGCCGTCACCGACAGCGCCGGTCACTTCAAGGGCATCGACGAAACCGATTATGTACTGTTCACACTCGATTTCAGCGGCCTGCCCCCACCGTGCATCGTTGTCGGCTTCCTGGCAGGGAGACAGGAGCTCTTCGGCCGTATAGTTCGAGTGGATGAGCAGAACCGACCCGGGGGCCGCTGCTGCTGGTGCAGCCAAAAGCGAGGCTGCAATGAGGGAAATCAGGCTGAAACGCATTGGTTCGCTCCAAGGATAGGCCGGAATGTCTCCCGCACGATGAGGCGCGGGAGACGGTTGCGCATCATTGCGCGCTCTTCTTCTCGCCAAGAGCATGGACCGCCTGATCCATGACGTCCTGGTGTTCCTCGTTGCTGAGGAATGCCGGGCTGTTGACCTTGTTCCAAAGGTCCTCGTCCGTCATGTTCTGGTGACAGCCCATGCACAGTCCGGTGCGCTCCATCTTTTCACGCATCTCCTGCGGCAGCGGGCCGGTCAGCGGCCAGTGAGAACCGACCGTGACCAGCTGCTTGCCGTCCTCCGTCACGATCCGGCTGAGGTCATGATCGAGGCTCGGAATGGCCTGCGACTGCATCTGGGTCTGGTTCGGGATGATTTCGCCCGTTGCCGTTTCCAGATCGACCACGAAGCCCTTGTCGTAGCCCTTCATGAAACGGCCACCAGAGATACCGTAACCCAATGCTTTCGGATTGTTGTGGCAGCTCTCGCATGTCCGCGCTTCGCGACCGGCGGTGTGTGGCTGCACGGCGGCATGATCGAGACCCTTCGTGCCACCGGCATCGGGCGTGATCCAGGTCTCGTTATGCGCGACCGTGTTGCCGTCCTTGTCGATGACCGTGGTGATCACCTGACAGCCGGGCATCAGCGGGCTGACGCGGCCTTCACCGTTGATACCGAGGGTCGGTTCTTCCCAACGCAGGTAGGAGCGGGTCTCCGCGACCTTGCCCGGGCTGGTCAGACCATTGGTGCCCATTGCATTGTCGGCGGTCAGGCCATCCTCGCCGCGCGAGTTGGCATTGTTGATCCAGTCGACATCGGTCTTGCCTTCCGAATAGTCCACGGTGATATGGCAGCCGTAGCATTGCGGTGCCCAGTCGGCATGACAGGCATAGCATTCCATGCTTTCCATGTGCTTGCCGACGCTCATCATCGCGACTTCCGCATTTGGCGACTTCCAGTTCCCGTCGAGAGCAAGCTGGCGCAGGACCGGCACCTCGAAGTCGAGACCGGAGGCGGAGTGCAGGATGACCTTGTCACCGCGGCGGATCACATTGCCAAGCGGGTTGCCGCGTGCGCTGAGCAGATATCCGTCTTCGGGCTCATAAACCTCCGCCATGTACTGCTCGGCTGTCACGTCGTCGGCCAGGCCGCGCGCCGTGTCGCCGATATCGGTGGCGTGTTCCTCACCATAGCCCAGCGGCAGTTCCCACGGGAACTTCGAGACGGTTCCGTGACAGTCCTCGCACTCGATTTCCACCTGGGCCAGTGTCGTGCCCGGCAGGTTTCCGTCACCGTGCATGTCGATCGAGGTATGACAGTCCTGGCAGAGCATGCCGCCCGCCGGGTTGCCGTCCCGCGATTCGATGGAATGGTGCAGATCGTCTTTCACGTAGACATAGTTCTTGGTGTGCAGCTTCGGTTGCTTGCCGCCCTTTTCAGTGTAGGGCGACCCGTAAGGGAACTCCATGATGCCCTGATAGCTCACCCCGATCCGCTTGCCGCGGTTATGGCATGAGTTGCAGGTTTCTGACGGGATGCCGGAATACTCGACCTCGCCGACTTTCACCTTGGACTTGCGCGTCCCCTGCATCTGGTGGGTCAGGAGCTTGCCCGGCTGGTCTTTTGCGATCGTCGGGTCACCGCCCTCGTAGAAGCCGTCATTCGAATAGGGAACATGGCAGGACGAACACCCGGCCCCGCGGAAGTCACCGCGTTTTTCGCGTCCGGTCACACCGACATGGCAACGCTGACACTGCTGCCGCGAATACGTGATACCTGCCAGGTTCGGATGCTCTGAGATCGCATTCACATCAACTTCAGGCACCTGCTCCATGGAACTTGGCATCTGGTCCGGATGGGCCTCGATGAACGCGACCATATAGTCCTTGTAGGCATCGGTACCGACAGACGGGACATTGCCGTCCTCGTCGACCAGGTCATAGTTGCCGTAGACCGAGCGATGGGTATCGATCACGCCCCAGGACCACAGATTGCCCTGCAGCTTGCCGGCTTCCGTGTTCATGAGCGACTTGGTCAGACGCTCGGCATAACCGTCGTGGCACTGTCCGCAAGACTTGTCGGCGATCCACAACGCTCCCGGATCAGGATAAAACGTGTGCGGACCTCCGGCATCGGCCAGATCGGCCGGCGTGCCCTTGTGGGCCTCTTCGGCGGTCAGTCCCTGGGGATTACCGCCATGGCAGACCACGCAGCCGGCTGGATCTTCCAGATCGGGACCCATGGCTTCGATGGACTCCATCATCGCACCTGAGGTAAATTTTTCGATCCCCTCATGGCAGGACATGCAGCCCTTTTCCGCAGCAACGGCCTGATCGACCGTTTCGGGAACCTCTTGTGCATGGGCCGCCCCGCACAGCAGAAGGCCCATTGCCAGAATGAATGATCTCACAGACCCGACTCCTCTTGAGCTTAGTCGTAGCCTTGAGACGGTAGGACGGGACGCAGAACCCGTTCTCTGACAATTCGCAGGAAAGTCCGATTACCCCGCCATAAGTTTCAATTGCGAATATTCACAATCACGAAATGATCTAGGTCATGGCCCGCCTGAACGGGCTTTCCTAACCTCCGCACAAGCTGAGTGACTGGCCGGTGGGAGAGACCGCGCCGCACTCGGGAGCGGGGCGCGTATGAACAGTCACGACATCTTAATGGGTGGCAAGCTGGCATGCAGTGAAGCCATGTGCCGATCCAGGCTTTGCCAGCACGTCACGGGTGGTCACCTGGACAAGAAGCACAAGGTACTGCAACGCGGTGACCGGCTTAGTCTCGGCGACGGAGCCTGCCGGAAAGTCTGGATCATCCTCTACGGCATGGCCGCGATCTGTTTCGGCCTGTCCGATGGCCGCCGGCAGATTCTCGGGCTGGAAACAAGCGGCCACATCATGTGCGGCATGAACAACGGCAGCCAGAGCGGCTCGTGGATCGAAGCCCTCACAGAAACGGTTCTATGCGAAATAGATCTGTCCAGCCTTGTGTCTCCGGCAAATGCAGGAGGACCGTGCGGAGATGGACAACGACTGGTCACCGAACTTTTCACCGTCATTCATCAGCGGCTTGAAACCTGCTCGGCCCATCTCGTCACCCTTGGACGGCTGGACAGCACGGAACGGGTAACGCTGTTCCTTGTTGACATTGCCAGGCGCCTGGGACGCCCGGTCGGACAATCGCTCTACCTTGAACTGCCGATGACGCGCGAGGACATCGCTGACTATCTTGGCCTTAACACGGAAACCATCAGCCGCGTCTTCTCCCGCCTGAAGAAGAACAGGCTGGTTCAGTTCCCCTCGCGCAATGCAATCGCCATTCCGGACCCGAAGGCGCTTGAACGGCGTCTGCCTGTCGACATTCCCGACCTTTCTTCAACCAGCCATGTCAGCAGCTTCCTGACAGCGGTCAATGCGCCTTCCCTTGCGCGTGACGGAGCACTCCCATGATCATTGAATTCGGACACTTCTGTCTCGTTCTGGCCCTGATCGTGGCGGTCTTGCAGTCCATCGTGCCCATTTGGGGCGTTCGAACCGACAACGCAGCGGCAATGCGCTTTGCCGACCACGCCGCCGAGATCCAGTTTCTGGCAACGGCAACGGCGTTCGCCGTCCTGACCTACGCTTATATCGTGTCCGACTTTTCGGTTCTGAACGTTGCGCTCAACAGCCACTCGGCCAAACCCATGCTCTACAAGGTCACCGGTGTTTGGGCGAACCACGAGGGCTCCATGCTGCTATGGGTGTTGATCCTGACGCTCTTCAGCGTGCTGATCGCCTTTTTCGGCAAAGGCATTCCGGTCAGCATGCGCTCCATCGTCCTGGCGGTACAGGCGATGATCGGCGTCGGGTTTCTGGCGTTCATCCTTCTGACGTCCAATCCGTTCGAGCGCGTTGCCAACCCGCCACTGGACGGCCAGGGCATGAACCCGCTGTTGCAGGACCCCGGTGTCGCCTTGCACCCGCCGCTGCTTTATCTCGGCTATGTCGGCTTTTCCACGGCGTTCTCCTTCGCGATCGCCGCCCTTGTGCGCGGTCAGGTTGACCCGAGTTGGGCGCGCTGGATGCGGCCCTGGGTGCTTCTGGCCTGGTCGGGACTGACGGCGGGTATCGCGCTCGGAAGCTGGTGGGCCTACTACGAGCTTGGCTGGGGCGGTTTCTGGTTCTGGGACCCGGTTGAAAATGCGTCTTTCATGCCCTGGCTGCTCGGGACAGCCCTGCTTCATTCGGCACTCGTTGTCGAAAAGCGTGCAGCGCTCCTGAGCTGGACAATCCTGCTTGCGATCCTGACATTCGCGCTCAGCCTGATCGGAACCTTCCTGGTGCGCTCCGGCATCCTGTCCTCGGTTCATGCCTTCGCAAACGACCCCGAGCGTGGCGTCTTTATTCTATTTCTTCTGGCCCTTGCGATCGGCGGTGCCTTGACGCTGTTCGCCCTTCGGGCGTCCGAAATCAGGGAGGGCGGTACGTTCGCCACCGTTTCGCGCGAAACCGGGCTGCTCATGAACAATGTTCTCTTGAGCGCCTGCACGGTGACGGTCTTTGTCGGAACCCTGTTCCCGCTCTTTCTGGACATTGTCACCGGCGACAAGATCACTGTGGGCGCGCCTTACTTCAACCGGACCTTCCTTCCCATCTTTGCCGGTGTCGTTCTTCTGGCGGCCATTGGTCCATTCCTCTCCTGGAAACGGGCAAAAACCCGAAAGTTGCGCAAGGACGTGCTTGTCACAAGCCTGATCACGGCCCTGCTCGGCATCATGCTCCTCATTGTGTTCGGGACACCCAATCCGGTCAGCGTCTTTGGTGTTGCAATCGCGATCTTCCTGGGCGTCGCAACACTGCTGGACCTTGCGCGGCGCGCCGGTATCGGCACGGCCAGGTGGACCAGTCTTCCCCGCAGGCTCGCCGGTCTACCGCTTTCGGCGTGGGGCCTGTGCCTCGGTCATCTGGGACTGGCTGTTGCCTCTGCTGGCGTTGTTGCCGCGTCACTTTGGAGCATCGAGAAAATTCAGACTGTGACACCTGGTACGCCCGTGAATGTCGGCGCCTACCAGTACACGCTCGTCGGCGTGGAAAACGGCATGGGGCCGAACTACCGCACATCCGTCGCGACGGTGTCGGTCAGCCGGAACGGCGAAACGATCACCGCTCTTCACCCGGAACGCCGCTGGTATCCGGTCGAGCAGAAACCGACCACGGAGGCCGGTATCGAAACGCGCTGGCATGGCGATTTCTATGCCGTTCTTGGCGACCCGGCAGCGAACGGACAATTCGTCACGAGATTCTACTACAATCCAGGCGTCCCGTGGATGTGGCTGGGGGCGTTTCTGATATCGATCTCCGGTCTCGTCTCCCTCGCCGACAGACGCTTGCGGGTTGGTGTTCCAGCCCCGTCGCGCTCGGCTTCCGCACTTCCCCAACCAGCAGAATAGGAGATGAGGATGCGCATGTTTCTTGGTCATCTTCTGATTGGATTGCTGAGTGTACTGGCTGTCGTGTCGGTGCTATCCGGTCCTGCCCTTGCTGTGGACGGCGACGAGATGTTTGCCGATCCGGCCAGGGAAGCCCGTGCGCGGGACGTCGGTCGCCAGCTGCGATGCCTCGTCTGCCAGAACCAGTCGATCTTCGACTCCAATTCGGGTCTCGCCAAGGACCTTCGCGTTCTCGTCAGAACGCGCATGAGCGAGGGCGACTCGGATACCGAAATCCTGACCTATATCGCCGACAGGTATGGCGATTACGTGCTTTTGCAGCCGCGACTTTCGGTCAGGAATGCGGTCCTCTGGGCTGCGCCGGCACTCGCCCTGCTGCTCGGTCTGGCGATTGTGGCGCTTTATCTGAAATCCCGGAGCCCGGACCGAACGGAAGTCCGGCTGACCGAAGACGAGCGCGAAGCGGCGCGCAAACTTCTGCAGGAGGGACGGCCATGACCATCTTCTGGATACTTTGTTCAACTGCTCTCTTCGTGTGCGCCGCATGGCTGGCCTACCCGTTTCTGCGCAAGACAGAGATCGAACGCGACGAAACCGACGCGGCTTTGTCGATCTACAGAGACCAGGCCGACGAAATCCAGCGCGACCTGGAATCCGGTCTCATTTCACGGCGGGAGTTCGATGCAGCCCAGCGCGAAATTGAAGCCAGGACCCTAAAAGCTGCCCGCCATTCTGCCGGCGGCATGTCGGTGACACGCAAATCGCCGCTTGCTGCCGTCATTGTCGCCGGCGCTCTTGTTGCCGGTTCCGCCGCCGGATATGCCTGGCTTGGCACAGCAGGAGCAGAAGATCGTCCGCTGGCAGCCCGGAAAACAGAAGCGCTCGTCCAGAAAGCCCAGGCCGGCGACATCGGCAGCAGGATTGAGCTCCTCGTCGAAACGGTGAAGAAAAACCCCGAATCCTTTGAAGACTGGTGGTTGCTTGCCAGAAGCTACGCCGCGACGGGCGACAACGCCTCTGCGGCCGATGCGTACCGCCGCGCCGCTGAGCTTTCCGGCAACGACCCGGGCGTTCTGTCCGCCTATGCGGAGGCCATGACGCTGGCCAACGGCAACAAGGTCCCGCAGGCGGCGAAGATCCTCTTTCAGCAGATCCGCGCCGAAACGGGCGATCCGCGCGCGCGCTACTATCTGGCGCTCGCCAGGGCGCAGGCGCAGGATTTTGAGGGCGCGCTTCAGGACTGGGCCGCCCTTGCCGCTGAATCGGACCCCAATGCACCCTGGATGCCCCTCGTGCGGCGCGACATTGTCAACATGGCCCGCTTTACCGAAAGCGATGTTTCAAGATACCTGCCTGACGCCAGCCGCGTGGAACTCAACAAGGCAGGCGGAAAACAAACGGATGAAGACCAGTTCGCTCCATTGCGCCGGGCCTCCGTCTTGGAAGAGCAGCTGAAATCTGATCCGTCCGACTACAAGGGATGGCAGGAGCTTGCCCGGATCAGGGCTGCACTTGGTGACACCGGCAAAGCCAAGGCGACATTGGAAGCAGCCAGGGAGCGGTTCTCCGCAGCCCCCTTCATCCTTTCAAAGCTCAATGCAACGGCCGCCGATCTGGGACTCGACCTTGTTGCAGGGCCGGCGACAAGCAGTGGACCAAGTCAGGAAGACCTCGCAGCTGCCGCGAGCCTGTCAGCGGAAGAACAGGCCAGGATGATCGAGGGCATGGTTGCCGGCCTCGCAGCCAAGCTGGAAGAAAATCCCGACAACCCCGATGGTTGGGTCATGCTTGTGCGCTCTTACAGCCATTTGGGAGAAAGCGCCAAGGCGTCCGACGCTCTGGCCAGGGCAAGTGCGCATTACTCGGAAAATCCTGAAATCCTGGACAGGATCAGGGAGAACGTCGAAAGCTTGGTGGAATAAAAGCTAGCCCTAAGTCAGACACACAAACAAACCGGTCTCGGAAACGGGATCGGTTTGCCTATATATAGGTCCGACAAACGCACATCGCGCTGCCCTCGTTCCGGAACATCCAAATGAATGCCACTCCGCCGCTCTTTCAATTCGACAATTCCTACGCCCGGGACCTGGAAGGGTTTTACGTCGCGTGGGAGGGTGACAAGGTTCCGGAGCCCCAGATCGTTCTGTTCAACCAGGAACTTGCCGAAGAACTCGGACTGGATCCGGCAGCGCTGCAAACACCCTATGGTGCGAAGGTGTTTGCCGGTATCGAAAGCCCGGAGGGTGCGTCCCCGCTCGCACAGGTCTATGCCGGTCATCAGTTCGGCGGGTTTTCACCCCAGCTTGGCGACGGCCGCGCACTCTTGCTCGGCGAAGTTATCGACAAGAAAGGCAAGCGGCGCGACCTTCAGCTGAAGGGCTCAGGCCCGACCCCGTTTTCGCGCGGCGGTGACGGCAAGGCGGTGATCGGCCCGGTTCTGCGTGAATATGTGATCGGCGAGGCCATGCATGCACTCGGCATTCCAACGACGCGGGCGCTGGCTGCCGTGACCACGGGTGAAACCATCTACCGCGAAGGCCCCAAGCCGGGCGCCGTCCTGACCCGCGTTGCCGGCAGCCATCTTCGTGTCGGTACGTTTCAGTTTTTCGCAGCGCGCGGCGAGACCGAGAAGGTCCGCCAGCTAGCGGACTATGCCATTTCCCGGCACGACCCGGATCTGGCGGGCACAGACGACCGCTATCTGAAACTCTTTGCCAGCGTCATGCAACGCCAGGCCGAACTGATCGCACGGTGGGTCCTTGTCGGTTTCGTGCACGGGGTCATGAACACGGACAACACGACAATCTCCGGCGAGACCATCGACTATGGCCCCTGTGCCTTTATCGATGCCTATGACCCGGCGGCCGTGTTCAGTTCGATTGATCACGGCGGGCGCTACGCCTTTGGCCGCCAGCCCATGATCGCGCAATGGAACCTTGCCCGTCTCGCCGAGACGCTGCTCGCTCTCATCGACCCGGACGATCTGGACAAGGCCGTCGAACGGGTCAGCGAGGAACTCGGCCGTTTTCCGGACCTTTACAAATCAGCCTGGCTGGACGGCATGCGTAACAAGCTCGGCCTTCTCACCGAGTCCGAGGATGATCAGGACCTTGCAGACGCTCTTCTGGCGCAGATGCAGGAGCACGGGATCGACTACACCCTGCTGTTCCGGAAGCTGTCAGACGCAGCTGCTGGCGACACCGGTCCCGTCCTGGGCCTTTTTCCGGAAGAGCACGGCATGGAAACCTGGCTTTCCCGCTGGAGGCAGAGGCTTGAATCGGAAGGGGGCAGCGCCGGAGAGACCAAGGCAAGGATGGACGCCGTGAACCCCCTCTACATTCCGCGAAACCACAAGGTCGAAGAAGCACTCGGAGCGGCAGAATCCGGCGACTACGAGCCGGTCAACAAGCTGCTGAGCGTGCTTGCGGAGCCGTTCGTCGAACGTGATGGTCTTGAGGCCTACGCCGCGCCGGCCCCTGCCGAACTGGGCCCTTATCGCACATTTTGCGGGACCTGAACCAGGCTTCTCGCCAGGTTGAAAAAGAGCCTCGCTCAAATGATCAGAATTTGGCTGAAAAAAAAGCTCTAGCGTCCCGCCAGCCGTTCGACAAGAAACATCATTTCGCTGTCTAGTGTTTCCGTCGTTAATCCGACGAAGCGATCCTCAAGGCTGATTGCAACGAGGCCATGGAGTGCAGCGAAACAGGTGCGCGTGCGCGCGGCAAGCGCTTCCGCGTCAAGACCATCCTCAAGCTGGCGCAAGGGCTCAGCGATAAAACCCAGAAGGTCGACAAGTTCCTGCACATGAATATCCGGTGTCGGAGCCCCCTCCGCCATTTTGAGAGCAAACAGTGTTTGCCACAGATTGCGGTGTTCCTGCGCAAACGCAAGATACGCCCGCGCGAGCGCCTTCAACTGTTCCAGCGGATCTGAAACCCCCTCCACCGCCTGTGCCATCGCCGTCTTGATCCGTGCCAGCGTGACCGTATCAACAGCTGTCACCAGGGCGTCCTGGTCTGCATAGTGCTTGTAGACGGAGCCGACCGAATACCCCGCATCGGCAGCAATCCTTCGGATCTGAAGTGCTTCAAACCCGCCTCGCTCAACAGCCTTGACCGCAGCCTCCAGAACGCGCCGCTGCGTTTCTTCGCTTTTTGCCTTTTGAATACCCGCCATTCACCACACCCGTCGATTAAAAATGAACTCAGTTCATTTTTTTCTTGACCTATCCTGGCTCGTGTGGTTTTGTCAAATAGTGAACATTGTTCATTTTTTGACAAGCCTGCTCGAAGGCGCAAGGACGGAAAAGCAGCCGAAGGGCATCAGCAGGCCGGAATGGACGCCACACCACTGGAGAGAACACAAGACATGCGCACCCCCCTGATCACGTCAAAGCGGTTCGCTCCGCTCTTCTGGACCCAGTTCCTGTCTGCGTTCAATGACAACTTCCTCAAGAACATTCTGGTCTTTCTGGTGCTGTTCCAGGTTGCCGCGACGGGTGCCGAAACCGGCAATACCGGTGCTTTGATCGCACTGGCAGGCGCGGTTTTCATTGCTCCTTATCTGTTTTTGTCCGCGCTTGGCGGTGAGCTGGCCGACAAATACGACAAATCCATCCTGGCCAGACGAACAAAGGCCATCGAGATCGCCGGTGCGGGCATTGCCGTCGTCGGCATGCTGACAGCGTCCCTGCCTGTCCTGTTTGCCGCGCTGTTTCTTTTCGGCTCGATGTCCGCGCTCTTCAGTCCGGTCAAATACGGCCTGTTGCCGGAACACCTTGAGAGCGATGAACTGCCCCGGGCGAACGCCTGGATCGAGGCCGGTACCTTTCTCGCCATCCTGACCGGAACGATCTCCGCCGGGCTGGTGTTCGCCGCTGGTGCCCCGTCCCTGATCTTCGCGCCCGCCATGCTGCTTCTTGCCTTCGCCTGCTACGGCATGAGCCGGCAGATCCCGCAATCGACCGCCGCGTCACCGGACCTGAAGGTGGACTGGAACCTGCTGACTTCGACATGGCGCATTCTCAGCGATCTGGCCGGCAACAGGCGCCTGTTTCGCGTTGCATTGATGAACGCCTGGTTCTGGCTCGTCGGCTCGATCGTGCTCGCTGTTCTTCCGTTGATTGTCAAGGACATCCTGGGCGGCGATGAAAGCGCCGTCACTTATTTCCTGACCGTTTTCGCAATCTCCATCGGCATCGGGTCCGCACTCGCCGCATGGCTGGCCGCCGGCCGCGTGGTACTTCTGCCGGCGCCTGTTGGCACCTTGCTGATCGCACTTTTCAGCGCCGACATCGCCTGGACCCTCTCGTCCTTGCCCCGGGACGTCCCCACCGCTGGCCTGCTTGAACTCCTGGGCCGCGAAGGCACACTGCGCCTGACTTTCGACATGGCAGGACTGGCGATTTCCGGTGCGCTTCTGGCGGTTCCCACGTTCACAGCCCTTCAGGCATGGGCGAACCCGGCGACCCGTGCACGCCGCATTGCCGGCTCCAATGCCCTTGGTGCCGCGCTTATGGCTCTTGGAGGACTTGCGCTTGCCGGTGCCCAGAGAGCCGGTGTTTCCGTATCGGCCATCATGGGATTGCTCAGCGCATTGAACGGGCTGGTTGCGGTCCTGATGCTGAAAGCCCTGCCCACCAATGCGATGCGCGATGCGATTTCCATTCTCTATCGCGCCATATTCCGCGTCGACATCAAGGGACTGGAAAACCTTGAAAAGGCGGGCGAAGCCCCCATCCTGGCCCTCAACCACGTGTCTTATCTGGACGCGGGTCTCGCCCTGACCCTGACCGATCGCAGCCCCACCTTTGCGATCGACTACAACATCGCTCAGCGCTGGTGGGTGCGCCCGTTCCTGAAGCTGGCCAATGCCCTGCCTGTCAACCCGGCCAAACCGCTCGCCACACGGTCGCTGATCAAGGTCGTGAAGTCCGGTGAACCCATGGTGATCTTCCCCGAAGGCCGGCTGACCGTCACCGGTTCGCTGATGAAAGTCTATGACGGGGCCGCCATGGTCGCCGACAAGACCGGAGCGATGATCGTGCCGATCCGCATCGATGGACTGGAAAAGACGCCATTTTCCTATCTCAACCCGAACCAGATCCGAAAACGCCTGTTTCCCAAAGTAAAGGTGACCATCATGGAACCCAAACGCCTGGAATTGCCGGAAGACCTGAAGGGACGCAAACGCCGCGCCGCAGCAGGCAGCTCCCTCTACCAGATCATGTCGGAGTTGATGTTCGAAACCAATCTGGCCGAAGACAAGACCATTCTGGATCAGGTGATTGCAACCGCCAAGGAGCGCGGAGCCTCGCAGACTGCACTGGAAGATCCGCTTTCCGGTCCCCTGAGCTATGGCAAGCTGCTGACCGGTGCCTCCGTCCTCGCCCGCAAGATCCTGGCCTGCACAAAAGACGAAGAGACAGTCGGCATCATGTTGCCCAACGCCAACGGTTCGGCAGTAACGCTCCTGGCCGCCATGTCGGCGGGCAAGGTGCCCGCCATGCTGAACTTCACCGCAGGTCCGGAAAGTGTCTTGTCGGCCTGCCGCACGGCCGAGGTCAAGACGGTGCTGACCTCCCGCACCTTCGTGCGCCAGGCAAAGCTGGAAGGTCTGACCGACAAGCTTGCCCCGCATGTGAAACTTGTCTGGCTTGACGAACTTCGCAAGGAAATCGGCCTGTTCGACAAATTGCGCGGCGCACTGACCCGCAACCGTCCGCTGGTGGAGCGCAGCGGCAGCGACACCGCCGTTGTCCTGTTCACGTCCGGCTCGGAAGGAACGCCGAAGGGCGTCGTGCTGACGCACAAGAACATTCTGGCAAACGCAAACCAGGCGGCTTCGCGGATCGACTTTTCCGCCTCCGACAAGGTGTTCAACGTGCTGCCGATGTTCCATTCCTTCGGCCTGACGGCAGGCACGATCCTGCCGCTCGTCTCCGGTGTGCCGACATTCCTGTATCCGTCGCCCCTGCACTACCGGATCATTCCGGAGCTGATCTACAGCTCCAACGCGACAGTCCTGTTCGGCACGGACACGTTCCTGAACGGCTATGCGCGCGTGGCCCACGCCTATGACTTCCGCTCACTGCGCTATTGCTTCGCGGGTGCGGAGCCGGTGAAACAGTCAACCCGCCAGATCTATATGGACCGGTTCGGTGTCCGCGTTCTGGAAGGCTATGGCGTCACCGAGACCGCTCCGGTCATTGCGCTAAACACGCCGATGTTCAGCAAGCCGGGAACGGTCGGCAAACTCATGCCGGGCATGCAGGCGCGCCTGGAACCGGTACCGGGTGTCGAAGAAGGTGGACGCCTGCTTGTGTCCGGTCCGAACGTGATGGTCGGCTACCTGAAGGCAGACAAGCCGGGCGTCATCCAGCCGCTGGCGGATGGCTGGCATGACACGGGCGATATCGTCGCCATTGACGAGGAAGGCTATATCACCATCAAGGGGCGGGCCAAGCGCTTCGCCAAGATCGGCGGTGAAATGGTCTCCCTGGCCGCTGTTGAAGCAATTGCGGCCCAGGTCTGGCCGGACAACCTGTCGACGGTTGCCGCCGTGAAGGATGCGCGCAAGGGCGAGAAGCTGGTTCTCATCACCGACTGCACCGAGGCAACCCGGGACGATTTCCTGAAGGCCGCAAAGGCGCGCGGCGCTCAGGATCTCATGATCCCGGCCGAGGTTCGCACCGTCGACAAGGTGCCTTTGCTCGGCACAGGAAAGATCGATTTCGCGGGTGTCACGCGACTGGTAACCGGCGAAGACCCGGTGTCGGACGCCGCCTGACGCCAACAGCAGCGACAGGTGCCACAATGCCATGTGTCCCGGCCTGAATCGGGGCACATGTCTGTTTCCTCATCGAAACGCTTGGTGAGGCCGGGCCTTGAAAGCCAGGCAGCGTCACAACCGGTATCCCGTCAAATCCGGTCACGCCCTGGCGGTCTTCACTATCAGCGCAAGACGTGATGTGCGCCTTGCAACCAACGAGGCAGCAAACCTCACCCGTGAATTTTCGACGTGAACTGAAATTCACTTGCAATTTCCCTTCCTGCAACTTCATTATGAAAAGGGGACACCTTTTGCGCGCGCTTTTTTCGTACCGGACTGAAAATGCGCACTTTCATATTTGCTGGATTGCTCTTTTTCAGTCTCGCAACAACGTCTTCTCTTGCGCGAGAAGCCCTCGATCTTGATGCACCATTCGACCCGAGGGCGTGGACCTCCTCGGAACTGGCATTCATCCAGGCCGCGCTTGCTCTTAATCTGGACTACTACAGCGATGCCGATGGAATCTGGGGAAAACGAAGCAGAAAAGCTCTTCGGGACTATTTTGAAAGAGATGAGAAAAGCAAATACCTCGACAAAATAACCAATCTGTTTGCACTAGGCATTGTCATCGATACAGAAATTATGTTCCGCTCCTCCAACTGGAAAAACGTTTATTTCGAAGAACTTGACGTTACACTGTTTCTGCCTGATGCAGACTACGAGACAACTGATGGATTTATCGATGTATACATCGGAGCGAAGGAAAACTACGTATTCGAGAAATTCACCGGTCCCAAGTCGGCAATGCAAAAGTACTTGTGGACCCAATCAAAGCACTTCGAAATTCTCAAGGACCGGCGGGAAAAAGGCGTTTGGCTCACGTTTCTAAAGAGCGAACGAAGGTCTGGTTATGTCATCTCAAGATCCCTGAACCGGACCTGGAACACGGTCGCGGTCTATGTCAGCAACGAAGATCTGGGCATTCTGAACCTTCTCCTGGCGACAATGACATTGGGCGAGCATCCAAACATGATCGAACTCTCGCCGCGTATGATGGAGGTCACTGATGAATTTCTCCGACAGTGGCGCGCGGCAGAGCAAGAAAGGGACGACTATCTGAACAGCGAAGCCGGTAACCGCCAGAACCAGTCGGAAAAAGAACCTGATCAGGAGACAAAGCGCCCGGACGCTGAAGAAGGAAAAAACAGCGATGCTCCAAAACTTGGAGCAGGAACCGGCTTTGTCGTGACAGGCAAGGGACACGTTTTGACGAATGCCCATGTCGTAAAGGATTGCGATAAGCTGGATGTGAACGGGTATGAAAGCGAATTGCTGGCAATGGACGAGCAATTCGACCTTGCTCTCCTCCTTGCTCCGGAGATGCCTGTAACAAGGGTCGCGACATTTGCGAATGCCCCTGCGCGATTGAATTCCGACGTGACAATCGCCGGGTATCCGCTTCACGGCCTTCTGGGAGGTCTCAACATCACACGCGGCGCAGTTGCTGCACATAAGGGAATTGGCGGCAACGGCATCAACATGCAGATAACGGCACCGGTTCAACCGGGCAATTCCGGCGGACCTGCGGTCGATGCAGCCGGAAATGTTGTCGGTGTCGTCGTGGCAAAACTCAACACCGTCGCGGCTCTCGAGCTGCTCGGCGATATTCCCCAGAATATCAACTTCGCAATTCGGGGTTCGATTGCGCAGCTTTTCCTGCATCAGAATGGTGTAAGCGCTGACCTGGATGAAGAAGATGAACCCATTGCACCGGAAACGATCGCAGAAGAGCTCAGCGAATATACACTTGTTGTGAGGTGCAACGGATAAGCCCGTCGCGGCGCTTCTCCTGACGGGACGCCTTACCGGACCCGCATTGAACCGGGCACCAGGAGTGCCCGTTTATTCCGTTCTGCGCCTTTGGGATCGGCCCTCACAAAAGCGGCTTGGCCACGTTTGTTGCTGAGTGCATCGCATGATCCCTGTGCCGCTCGAAGGATACGGCAATCACCCGCGTCCACTTGATTGTTCAGGTGATTTGTGACTGTTATCATTCACAATTCCATGCCTTTGACCCGCTTATCGGAAACCACGACAATGACCACCCCCGCCTATGACGACCAGAACGTGTTTGCCAAGATCCTGCGGGGCGAGCTGCCGAGCCACAAGGTGTTCGAAGACGAAAAGACCCTCGTGATCATGGATATCATGCCGCGCGGCGACGGACACATCCTGGTTGTTCCCAAGGCCCCGTCACGCAACATTCTGGATATCGAAACAGACGATCTGAACGCGGTCATGGCCACCGTCCGGAAAATGGCTCACGCCGTGATCAAGGCGTTCGGCGCGGATGGAACGACCATTCAGCAGTTTTCCGAGCCCGCA
Organism: Roseibium sp. MMSF_3412; assembly: GCF_030733265.1. GTDB lineage: Bacteria > Pseudomonadota > Alphaproteobacteria > Rhizobiales > Stappiaceae > Roseibium. The sequence continues at coordinate 173,719 of NZ_JASHJI010000008.1, forward strand.
GGCGGACAGGTCGTGTTCCACACCCATGTCCATGTCATCCCGCGCTTTGATGGCGTTTCTCTCAGACCCCATACCGGCGAGATGGCCGACAACGACATCCTTGCAGCCAACGCCGAAAAGATCCGGGCCGCCCTCGCCTGACCGTGACGCAGTCCAGCAAAACAGCCCGGCTCTACACCTTCCAGCGAACTCCGGTGCTGGAGCTTTTTGATGCGGACGGGCGCTACCTGCCTACCTGGCCAGGAACCGGTGTCATGGGCCGGCACCGCACTGCCTATGAATTCGTCAGCAGGTATATGTGCAAGATCGGCCTGTCGGAGGGAGTGGCTCCTCCGGTCTGGACATTCGAGACCGATCCTGGAGAACTTGAGCTGCTCGCAACGATGCTCCTGTCCGATCACGAATTGTCGCAATCGGACTATGTCACGCTTGAGCTGATGGTGCCTGAAAACCGGATCCTGCGCACGTCCTACAGCGCCTGGTGCGACCTCTACTTCTCTTGCCTGGAGACCGGAAAGATCGAAGACGATGGCAAGTGGCTCGATTGCAGTCCCACGGACGAATACCCGTCACATACCGCGCAGGCCATCCTGCCTTACATAATGAAAAAATGGGTCAGAAACGTCGTGCCGCTCAAGATTCCCAAGATTGATTGATAAGTTAAATTTAAGTGGTTTATTAATGAATGTACCGTAGCGTTAATTAGCGATCCCCAAAATCGCTTCGCAACCTCGTGAACGTTTCTCCGTGTACCCTATCCTCGTTCACGAGGTTGCATTCCTTCCCGAAAATAACCTTGAGTAAACTGCTCACCGCGCCCGGGCTGCCGCGGCCGTGTCGTGGTATTCGTGCAGTTCCACAATCCGGTCGTTTTTCACCGTGAAGAACAGGGCCAGTTCCGTTTCACGGGAGACGCCGGTGTAGCGGCTGGTCATCTTGACGCTGATCTGTGCCGCAGCACGGTCGCCGGACACGATGATGTCCGTCAGACGGTATTCATCGATTTGCCAATCCGCCTGTATCCGCTCGATCGCCTTCCAGAAAGCGCCGATACCTGCGCAATCCGCCTGATATGGCCCCGTCTCCGCGTCGGCGTGAATACAATACCGGATATTGTCATGAAGCAGCGAGGAGACAGTTTCAGCGTCTCCCCGGTTGTAGCACTCAATCGCATTGCGGACGACTTCTTCGGTTGTCATCGAAACTTCCTCGCAAAAATGAATTTCGGACTTATCGACAGGTTGGTGCCGGGCTTGTGAAACAGTGGCGCACCACCACCCGGTTGCTCCCTGTTGCTACTCCCGGCAATTGAGGCAACGTTCGAACGTTCCCGTTTCCAGCGAACCAAGCTGCTGAAACAGGCTCAGGAAATCGAAATGGTTGAAAGCATCAATGATCTGATCGTCCGAGAAACGCCCATAGACGGTGCCCGTCATTCGCACGCGCTCGCCCGTCCGTCGAGATGTGCCCTGAAACTCGCACAGCGCGCAAAGCCACTCTCCGGATGTGATGCTGCGCTTGATCTCGATCCTCACGTCCTTCACAAGACCCAGCAATGCCCTTTGAAAGACCTTGAACTCCTCCGGTCCGAGCATCTCGTGTTCTCTGAATTCGTCTTTGCCACCCTTGGTTTGCTCTCCCAAGCCAACGGCACGGCCGTCCGGGACGAACATTTCCTCAATGGCGGCTTCGTCTTCTTCGCTCCACACGCGCCGGAACCACGTCTCAAGTATTTCAAGATTTGTCATGGAAAAAATGTCCCCCCTAGTTTCAATACGGCCACTATGCCATGTCCGGTTGAAATCACGAAGAAGTATCGTAAGGGAAGGTAACGCCGTTCAGGCACACTCAATCAGGAAGTCCGGCCGCCCTGGCTGCCTCCTCTTGCTCTCTGGCCAGATTCTGATCCTCCTGCAGAACCTTCACAGGGGCCGGCCGCTCAAAATATCTGGCGGTGTATTCCTTGAATTCATCAAATTCCGGCACGATCCCGAACATCATTCCCCATCTGAGCCCCATGGACCACAGGACATCCAGCGCGGTCAGCCTGTCACCCAGGACATAGGGACCTCTCGACAATTGCGCGCGCATGTTCTCCATGACCGTGTCGAAACTTCCATAAGGCGACATTGATTGCGGCGGTTCTTCACGCTTCAGCGCCCGATCGACCAGCGCTGGCTCGAAGCACGACGCCATATGGACGAACCAGCGCAGATACGGGCCTCGCAGCGGATCGTCGACCGCTGGTGTCAGTCCCTTTTCCGGGAAGAGATCGGCAAGAAAGATGTAGATGGCAACCTGCTCGGTCACGACCGTTTCGCCATAACGCGCTGTGGGAACCTTTCCCGCCGGGTTGATCGCCAGGAAGTCAGGCTTTCTGTTCTCGCCCAGCTTGAAGTTCAACACATTGAGGATGTAGGGCGCGCCCAGTTCTTCAAGAAGAACCCGCGCACCCGTGGCACGGGTCTGCGGTGCATAAAAGAGTTCCACCTGATGTGCCATGTCGCACTCCTGATCACGGTCAGAGAGCCTAGCCTAACCGATCCACCAGCCACCAGCCACCGATCAGAAATGCCTCTGCAGCCAGAACACCGACGATGACCTTTTGCCGGGACATGAAGAAAGCCGCAAAACCCGCGCAGGAGGCGGCGATGCGCAGCCACATCGGCGTTTCACTCAAGACGCCCTGGGGGAACAGGATCAGCTTCGAGATCAGCCCCGCGACCAGAGCCGTCGCGACACAGCGCACCCAGATGAGCAACTCGCTGTCTTCCCGAAGCCTGCCGCTGGCGAACACGCCGATCCAGCGCCAGACATCCGTCGCAAGCCATCCCGCCACAAGGATCATCACGTAAGGCCACCACCAGGTATCGCGGATCAGGGCCTCGGTCATGACAGCCCCTTCCGGACGATCTTCATGCCGAAAAAGGTCGCCGTGCCGCCGATGAGTCCGGTCCACAACAGGTCAAGGCCCGGCAGATAGAGGTAGACAACCGGCCCGAGGATGAGCCCGACAACCATCGCGGCCTTGTCCACATTGAGACGTGCGGCCCCCCAAAGCGAACAGAGGAAGTAGACCGGTGTCAGCAAAACCAGGGCACCGGCAACAACGTCCGGCAATCGTTCCACGGCCATATAGGCAATGCCGGTCATGCAGAAGACGAAGGATGTCACGCCCGACCCAAACCCGGAAAAATACGGCAGACGCGCCTCGCGCGGCAGGTCCGGCAAGGTGCGCATGGCGAACACCCAGGCGGTGACCGCGACGAAATGCGAGGCAATCAAAAGATGCCAGTTCTTGGTCTTGCCCGGCACCTTGACCATCGGCATCAGCGCCATCGTCATCGGCATCAGACGGACGGACGCCAGCGCAACGGCAAGCGCCGCAGGGACCAGCCCCATGCCCGAAGACAACGCACCCGTGAGAACCACGATGGACGGCAGAGCCCAGATGAGACCGGTCATGGCCAGCGTTTCGGGAAGAGAAAGGCCCGTTTCGCGCGCCAGTCCGGCAAATCCGACAAAGGCTGCGGTCAGAATCAGCGCCGGTATCGAAATCGACGCACGCATGCCCAGGAAGAACCAGTCTCTCCCGGTTCGCGCCGGAAGATCAGGCGGAGGCGTTTGCGCAGTTCCTTCAGGAACGGTCATTGGAGGGGCACTCAGGACTCGAAAAAAATAATAAGGCAGCCTTACATTTTGCGAATGGTTTTGTCCAGTTCACGCAGCACTAAACCGACCGCGTCAACCCGCCGTCAATCCGGATGTTCTGCCCCGTTACATAAGCCGCCGCGTCGCTGGCGAGGTAGGAGATCAGGCCGGAGACTTCGTCAGACCGGCCGTAGCGGCCCATCGGGATCCGCGCGCGCCGGTCGTCCTTTTCCGGAAGACTGTCGATGAAGCCGGGAAGAATGTTGTTCATGCGCACGTTCTGTTCCGCAAACTTGTCGGAAAAGAGCTTGGCGAAGCTGGCAAGGCCTGCGCGAAACACCCCTGACGTCGGAAACATCGGGTCGGGTTCAAACACGGCGAAGGTGGAGATGTTGAGGATCGTTCCGCCACCCTGCTCCGCCATGATCGGGGCAACAAGCCGGCTCGGCCGGATGACATTCATCAGGTAGTAGTCCATGCCCCTGTGCCAGTCCTCGTCGGAAATCTCCAGAATGTCGCCCTTGGGCCCATGCCCTGCCGAGTTGACAAGAACATCAATCCGACCATAAGCATCGAAAGATTTTTGAACAAATGACTTCAAGTCGTCCAGTTCAAGATTCGATCCCGTAAAACCCACGCCGCCAAGCTCTTCAGCGAGAGCCTCCCCCTTCCCGGATGACGACAGGATGGCGACATAGAAGCCGTCGGCGGCCAGGCGGCGCGCAGCGTCCGCCCCCATTCCGGAACCGCCTGCGGTGACAAGCGCAACTTTTTTCTCACTCATGTCCGACTCCTTTTGTTGCCCACAAACTAGAGCATTCTCCGACCAATTTGCATCATTTGACCGAGCTGCTTTTTCGCGCTGGCGAGACGGTTCGCCCGCCGCGGTGTTTCCCACCACAAGGGTGAACCAACGATGCCAGAGCGAAAAAGGGCCCGGCCAACCTTGATGTTTGTCGCTTGAATGCGGTCCACAATGGGTGAGCATATCCTGCCCATCGTCTGCGTTGTGCCACTTGCACGGTGCACCGCATCGCGTCTCGTGACCCGCCTGGCCGAGTGAGACGGATATCCTCATCAAATGCTCCAAATTGGTCGGAGAATGCTCTGGGAGTTGATAAGCCGGTCTACAAACTAAATTGTCGACCCGAAGTGACGACTGGCGGGAACGGCCTTCGTTTTCAGGCCACAAATAAGCCCCGGACGATGTCCGGGGCTTCAATCTGTTTCTGCTGTCAGGTCAGTCCGCCAGCGGCACCTTGGGCACCAGGCTTTTCTTGGAAGACCCGCCCTTGCCGCCACCGGACGACTTTGACTGCTTCGCTGCCGTCGCTTTCGCGGCAGGTTTGCGGCGCCGTTTCGGCTTGGGCTTTGCTTCCGTCTTGGCCTTCGGTTTGGGCGGGCTCGCCCGCTCCTCAACGCTCTCAAGCAAGAGCCCGTTGCTGTCCTCGGAGACGGAGACCTTGACCATGCCGCCCTTCTTGAGCTTGCCGAACAGAACCTCGTCGGCAAGCGGGCGTTTGATATGCTCCTGGATGATCCGCCCGAGCGGCCGTGCACCCATCTGGTTGTCGTAGCCTTTGGTCGCCAGCCATTTGACCGCATCGTCGGTCAACTCGAAGGTCACGTTCCGATCCGCCAGCTGCACTTCCAGCTGCATGACGAATTTCTCGACGACCTTGTAGACCACTTCCATCGGCAGGTTGCCGAACGGGATGATCGCGTCGAGACGGTTCCGGAATTCAGGCGTGAACAGCTTGTTGATCGCTTCCGTATCGTCGCCCTCACGCTTGATGCGGTTGAAGCCGACAGGCATTTTCGCCATGTCCGAAGCACCGGCATTCGTCGTCATGATGAGGATCACGTTTCGGAAATCGACCTGCTTGCCATTGTGATCGGTCAGCTTTCCGTGGTCCATCACCTGCAGAAGGATGTTGAACAGGTCCGGATGCGCTTTTTCGATCTCATCCAAGAGAAGAACACAATGCGGATGCTGGTCGACACCGTCGGTCAACAGGCCGCCCTGGTCGAAGCCGACATATCCCGGAGGCGCGCCGATCAGCCGCGACACCGTATGCCGCTCCATGTATTCCGACATGTCGAAACGGATCAGTTCCACCCCGAGCGAGGACGCAAGCTGACGGGCCACTTCCGTCTTGCCGACACCGGTCGGGCCGGAGAAAAGGTAGCTGCCTATCGGCTTGTCCGGCTCGCGCAAGCCCGCGCGTGCAAGCTTGATTGCCGAGGCAAGCGTTTCGATGGCCGAATCCTGGCCGTAGACGACGCGCTTCAGATCCTTGCCGAGATTTTCCAGCACTTCCGCATCGTCCTTGGAAACGGATTTCGGCGGAATGCGTGCCATCGTGGCAATCGTGTTCTCGATTTCCTTGACGCCGATGGTCTTGCGGCGACGGGCTTCGGGCACCAGCATCTGAGACGCGCCCGTTTCATCGAGAACGTCGATCGCCTTGTCTGGCAACTTTCGATCGGAGATGTATTTCGCCGAAAGCTCCACGGCCGTCTTGATGGCATCGTTCGTGTAGCGAACCTTGTGGAAGTCCTCGAAATAAGGCTTCAGGCCCTTGAGAATATCGATGGCGTCCGGAATCGTCGGCTCATTGACGTCGATCTTCTGGAACCGGCGCACCAGAGCACGGTCCTTCTCGAAGAACTGACGATACTCCTTGTACGTTGTCGAACCGATGCAACGGATCGCGCCCGAGGCAAGAGCGGGCTTCAGAAGGTTCGATGCGTCCATTGCGCCGCCGGATGTCGCACCTGCGCCGATGACCGTATGGATCTCGTCGATGAACATGACCGCACCCGGGAAATCCTCGATCTCCTTGACGACCTGTTTCAGCCGTTCCTCAAAGTCGCCGCGATAGCGGGTCCCGGCCAGCAGCGCGCCCATGTCGAGCGAGAAGATGGTCGCGTCCAGAAGAACATCCGGCACGTCCTCGTTGACGATCCGGTGTGCGAGACCTTCTGCAATTGCTGTCTTTCCGACGCCCGGGTCGCCGACAAACAGGGGATTGTTTTTCGAACGGCGGCACAGGATCTGAATGGTGCGCTGGATTTCACTGTCGCGCCCGATCAGCGGATCGATCTTGCCACTCGTTGCCTTTTCATTGAGGTTGACGCAATAGGCTTCGAGCGCATCGGTTTTCTGACTGGATTTTTTCTCTCCTTCGGAGCCCGGCAGGATGTCCTCTTCCTCCGCCCCCTCGACGGGGCGCGCCTCGGACATCCCCGGACGTTTCGCGATGCCGTGCGAGATGTAGTTGACCGCGTCGTAGCGGGTCATATCCTGGTCCTGCAGGAAATAGGCAGCGTGGCTTTCGCGTTCGGCAAAGATTGCAACGAGCACGTTAGCACCCGTCACTTCCTCGCGCCCCGACGACTGGACGTGAATGACAGCACGCTGGATCACTCTCTGGAAGCCTGCCGTCGGCTTGGAGTCCTCGTCACTGTCCGTAACAAGATTGTCCAGCTCCGTCTCTATGTATTCAAGCAGGTTCCGGCGGATCGTATCCAGATCGACGTTGCAGGCCCGCATGACCGCTGCGGCGTCCTGATCGTCAAGCAAGGCCAGAAGCAGGTGTTCCAGCGTCGCATATTCCTGCTGCCGTTCATTGGCGAAGGCAAGAGCCTGATGAAGGGCTTTTTCAAGACTGCGTGAGAAAGAAGGCACGTAGATTAGTCCTCACTTTTTTTCCATGACGCATTGCAGAGGATGCTGATGCTTGCGCGCAAAGTCCATGACCTGGGTGACTTTGGTTTCAGCGACCTCGTAAGAGAATACGCCGCACTCGCCGACACCGTGGTGATGCACATGCAACATGATACGCGTGGCTTCCTCCCGGTTCTTCTGGAAGAAACTCTCCACGACGTGGATGACAAACTCCATTGGAGTATAGTCGTCATTCAAAAGCAGCACGCGATAGAGATTGGGCCGCTTCGTTACCGTTTTCGTCCGGGTGACAACAACCGTCCCGGTGTCGCCACCGTCGTTGTCATGATCGGAGCCCGCTGACATTGCCGTATCTATCGCCTCGTTCATTCCGGCAGTTACCAGTATTTGTATCTCGTGACAGTTGCCTTTCGGCAATCAGTCCGGCTACGGGAACCCACGGTCTCTCTCCGGGGGCATTGGATCTTCGCTGATAATCCTGCCGCGCAAGCGGCGCTTGCGCAATGGTCGATTTCATCAAGATTTAGGTGAACACCTCTTTTGGGACAGGAGCGTCCCCGTCAATGAGGAATGTAGGTGTCTGAAATTCGAATAAAAGGTCCGGGCGGCACACAATTCGGTGTCTGTGTACTTTCACCTGTGCACCACATTCGAAAACTGGGTAAATCTGTGCATATAAAACAAAAACCCGGCTGCGAGGAGCCGGGTTCGATCTTCATACCGTCGTGAAACGGAGTGTCCGCAAGCTTACTTGGCCATTTTGCCGAGTACACCTTCATATGGCTTGTAGGCGTCTTTGGACATGTCGGTGACCATTTCACCAAGCTTTGTCATTTCGCCGACAAAACCTTCATAGGCGGTTTTGACATAGTCTGCCTGAGCTTCGAAAGCCTTGTCCAGCGACTTGGAAGCAACCAGCTTCTCAACAGCAGCTGTGCCTTCTTCAAAAGACTTCTTCTGATAGTCGGCGACTTCGGCTGCAATCGCCTGGAAGCCTTTGCTCATGGAACCGAAGGATTCCATCGCCATGTCCATGTTGTCTTTGCTCAACTTCTGCAAGTCATCCAAGTTGTTCATCATCTACCTGACCTCATCCAGCGGACCGGATCGAGAAGCCTTTTGGCACGGCTTGACAAGACGTCCGGTGCGCGTATCGCGTTACCTATAGGAACGTGTTCGTAATGCACTGCACAATAACTGTCAAGGTTATTTTGCATTGCAACAACAACCATTACGCGAATTTAATTCCACCTATCCCATAAGGAGAAACCCGCTTCTGACATGCAATTGCCGATTGCGGGTCTGGCGATGAAACAGATCCCGGGAACTGGACGACACGTCTCAAAAACTCCAATATTGAGCAACACAATGCTGGTCACCAACATGGGCGAAACCGGCTTTTAACAATTAATTTTCTATTTTTACGTAGAAATACAAGTGGAGTAAAAGCATTTTGTTGAATTAATTTGAAATTAACAAATAAATTAGAGCTTAATAAAGCATTAACTCTAATAAAAAACTACTCGTCACAGTGGTTTTTCTGCAATTCATTTACACATTCGTAACCGTGATTCCATCAAATAAACCGGACATCACGGAGCATTGCGTTGGATCGCGGGGGTGGAAGATTCAGCCCGCAATTCTCCAGACTGAAATATGTGACCCGGATTGGGAATGTAACAGTGTTTGGTATGCGTTCTTTTCGCATTGTTCGGTCGATGGCTCGGATCGGCAAAATTCTCGCTCTCAGCGGCCTGGTGTTCGCTTTGCCGGCCGCGGCAAATGCAAACCCGAAATACGCGGGCATCGTCGTTGACGCCAAGACGGGCAAGACCCTTTACGCTTCCTCTGCAGATGCGTACCGCTATCCCGCCTCCCTCACCAAGATCATGACGCTCTATGTTGTCTTTGAGGAACTCGAGGCAGGTCGTCTTTCCCTCAATTCCAGACTGAAGGTTTCCAAGTACGCAGCTGGCCGGCCACCGTCGAAACTCGGCCTGAAGCCCGGTAAGACCATCAAGGTGAAAGACGCCATTCTGGCGCTCGTGACCAAGTCCGCAAATGACGTCGCCACCGTCGTCGCCGAAAACATCGGCGGGTCGGAGAAGAAATTTGCCGAACGCATGACCCGCACGGCGCGCGCTCTTGGCATGAAAAAGACGACGTTCCGCAACCCGCACGGCCTGCCGAATTCCGGGCAACGCACGACTGCGCGGGACATGGCCACTCTCGGACGCGCCATTCAGGAGCACTATCCCCAGTACTACAGCTACTTCAAGACGCGTTCCTACAAGTATGGCGGCCGCACCTATGGCAACCACAACAAGCTGCTCGGCAGGGTCAAGGGCGTGGACGGGATCAAGACGGGTTACATCCGCGCGTCGGGCTTCAACCTGGTGACGTCGGTGAACCGCAACGGTCGTCAGATTGTTGCCGTCGTCATGGGTGGACGCTCCGGTGCCTCCCGAAATGCCCAGATGACCAAGCTGATCAACCGTTATCTCTCCAAGGCGAGCCGGGGCAAGAAAACCGTACCGGCCATCGCCAAGGGCGGAGCAGCGCCCATCTTCGTCGCTTCGGCACTTAAGGCACCTCCACTGCCCAAGGCGAAGCCCGGCAGCCGGCAGGCGCCTGCAAACGGTGCACCGATGGTCCTTGCATTCAATGCCAATGCTCCGAAAACCGCTGTGCCGGTGCCTTCTCCGACCAGCGCTCCGGCGGTGGTAAAGACCACAGCGAACACGGCCCCGAAAACCATTCCAGGCTTCGGAGAGACCGTCCCGGTTCCGCCCAAGCTGGTCAAGCAACGGTTTGACGAAACATTTGCAGTTGCGACCGCATTGCCCCCGATCCCGCGTGAAAGCCCAGGCCTGAACCTCACGACAAACTCGACCGGTAAAAAAGCGTTGCAGGACGCAGCGAGAAGTGCGGCAACAAGGTCAGCCGGCGTCGAGCCTGCGCGCAGCAACAACCCGGTTCCCGCAAAGACGATCACCGTGGAAACAGTGAAGATCGAAACGGTCCCGGCTCCCGAAACCGTAAAAGCTCCGGCAGCAATCGCGATCGCTTCGGTGGCCGCGGCACCCCGGGTCGAACCGGAAACACGCGGTGACAGTGTCACTGTCGCAACGAGCGACAGGCCGGACATCAAGCCGGGCTGGCAGGTTCAGATCGCCGCATCGGAGTCGGAAAACCAGGCAGTTGCCCTTTTGAAGAGGGCCAAGTCCAGAACCGGCTCGGCCCTTCGCGGACGCAGTCCTTACACGGAACCCGTCGATGCCAACGGACAGACCCTATACCGGGCACGTTTCGTGGGCTTCGAGAACAAGACCGCAGCGCGCAGAGCCTGCAGAACTCTCAAAAAGGCAAAATTCGCCTGCTTCGCCATCTATCAGTAACAGCGTAACGGATGTCCTCAATGTCTTCTGAGAAGCGTGTCTTTAGCCTCGTTGATTTTCGCCGCGAGGAAACCGGATCCCCCCTTGTCGGGATGAACGCGCAGCATAAGCCTGCGGTGCGCGGCTCGAATTTCCGCGTCCCCGGCATCGGGAGAAAGCCCCAGGATCTCGTAGGCCTCCTCATCTGTCATGGGGCCAGAGCTCGCCGGGCCTCCCTGCCCCTCTGCTCCATCCGACTGGAAGTGTTCACGCCATCCGGCAAACCGGCGGTCGAAATAAGCTTCGATTAATTTCAGGCTCTGGTCGTCCTGCTGGCATTCCTGCCAGAAGGCGTGAAGCTGCTCTTCCCTCAGTTCGTCCAGATTTCGGCCCTGGAAACTGCCTGCCAGAACAACACCTGACATTTCGCCGGTGTCATGGTCCAGTTCCATCTCGATCATTGCAGTTCTGACCCGCGAGCGTTGACCGGATGACTTGTCGGGCTTGTACGTGCCGGTCAGACCACCCAGCCCCGCCAGTCCGAGAAGCGACAGACCGAATCCGATCGTGGGAATGGCGAACATGAAACGGCCGGTGACAAGGAACACCGCTCCGAGCAGCAACAAGGCGACGCCGCCAAACGTACGTACCTTGCGCGCCAGGTCTGCGGGGTTCGCCTGAACAAAGCTTCGCGCACCGAAGATCACGGCGGCGAGCAAGATCAATCCAAAAAGAAAATAGAACATCAGCCAGGCTTGATTTGCTGCAACAGCAGACGAGCGCCCTGCCCGCCTTTCTTTTCCAGCGCCTTGAGAGCGCTGTGCCCACCACTTGCAAAAACCGCGACCGCCTTCAAGAGCTCGGCAAGTTGCTGCGCCGAACCGGCATCAAATGGGCAATATGCACCTTTGGTCAGGCGCGCCATCTCGCGGAAGGCCTGCTCAGCCACCGCATCGCGCCCTTCCTGAAAAAGAAACATCGGAACACCGAGCAATCCGAGTTGCCCGGCCTTGTCGCAAAGCATGTCGACGTCTTCCTCCATGCAGTCCCCGACATATACCACGGCCGCGATTTTCTCGTCCGCCGCTGACTGTAGGGCTGCGGACAGGACCTTGCCGATCTGCGTGCGCCCTCCCTGGACGGAAATCCGGCTCATTGCCCGGGCCAGTTCGTCGCTCCGCTCGAACCATCTGGACGCCCTGCATTCACCGAACCCGCGGAAATAGACCAGCTTGATTCTCAGGCCGCCTATCTTTCCCGCTTCCTGGAACATTTCAGCCTGGATGTGGCAGGCCCTGTCCCAGGTCGGCTGACGGCTCATCGTGGCATCAAGGGCAAAGATCAGACGCCCGGCACTCCCTGACTGGGGCTTGATTGTTTTCGCTTTCTCCAGAAACGCGGACACATCGTCGACGGTGGACGGGCTCTGCGCGTCCTGCCGGAGGGGTGTCCCAACTGTGCCGTCTCTGGATTTTGCCATGCTGTCTTTTCCCTGCCGCACTCTTTCACCAAGAAAGTGGGCATGTGAGCGCTTTTTGACAAGTTTACATCGGCTTTCCAGGGTCCATACCCTAGGGTACGGACCCATAAATGACGCCGATTTGGCGGCAGAAATGGCAAAATCTCGGGAGGAAGCGTGTGCAGAGCGGGCTTTTTGCCCGGTCAAGCGCGGTGACGCTGCGAGGTGAGGCCATTTTGCCGTCCTTTGGATTTGGCCGTTTTGGCCATCTGCCACGTCGCGAAAGGCTTGAAAATGAACCACATTTCCTGCGCTTTCACTCCTCGCAGTTAGTCAAAACGATCCAAACCAAATTGACTTCATTTATGGGTCCGTACCCTAAAGCAGACAAAGCTCCACAAGGTCGCGCCGCATCGCATCCGGGATGGTGTGTGCGTCGCCTGCTGCGCGCATGTCAGCCGGGGCGTCCCCCGGTTTCAGATACCGCCAGCCCTGAAACGGTCTCTTGGGCTGATAGCGCGTCAGGATCAGTCGCGGTTCGAGCACGAGGTCGCAGCGCTTGATGCCGCCTTCGTCGGTAAAGGGACGAATATCCAGCAGATGCTGGCGAACCTGGATCTTGCCCTTGATGACCCAGTACAGTGATCCCCCGTCAAGAAGTTCGTCCTTGCGGGTCGGCACCATCCGTGTGGTATGCGTTGTCACTTCCTCGCGCCCGGCGAGCCTTGCCTGTTCGACGCGATAGTCCACCCAGGCCTGGAGAGATTCCGCGCTATCGGCACCCACACATAATTTCACCAGATTTAAGGTCATCCTTCTGAACTAGCAGGCTTGTGGTCAACGTCAAGCTGACACGCCGAAACGCGGTGGATTGTGCACAGGCGCGCACAGCAAATCCTTGCACCCTACGGCGAACAGGGGTCTCATTGCGTCCATGGACGTGTTTGTAACCGGCGGCACCGGGACAATCGGCGCTGCCGTCGTGAAAAACCTGATATCGAAAGGAAGCCGCGTCATTGGGCTTGCACGCTCGGAGGCTTCCGCCGACAGGTTGCGCGCGCTCGGCGCAAGCGCGTTCCCGGGCGATTTGCAAACCCCCGAAAGCTGGATTGGGCGGGCCGCGTCATGCGATGCCGTCGTGCACACAGGTGCGACTTTCACCGGCGACATGGGACGCATTGACCGCCTGTCCATGCTGTCGCTGAAGCAGGCCGCAAGGCACAGGAAGCAGCCGCTGAAACTCGTCTATACCGGCGGTATCTGGCTTTTTCCCGCAACCGCCGGAACACAGGTGATCACCGAAAAAACGCCCTTTTCACCAATTCCGGCGTTTCGCTTCATGGCGGAGACAATCCGCACGCTTTCCCACGGCACCGACCTCAACCTTGTGGTCATCCATCCGGCTCTTGTCTGCAGTCTCACGGAAGGACCGATCGCCCGGATGACAGAGGCACTCAGGGACAAGAAGCCGTTCAGGACCTCGGCCTCACCGGAAACGATGTGGCCGCTTGTCGAAGCAGATGATCTGGCCTCGCTCTATGTGCTCGCACTCCAGCAGGCACGATTCAGAATGACCCTGCTCGCAAGCTCCATACCCGGCATTTCGGTTGGGCACCTTGCAGCACACATATCCGCACGACACGGTTTGCCGCTCGAGATCGAAACAACGGAAGCCGGGACATCGCCGGAAATTCAAACCGGATTTGACGCAGGTTACGCTCTGTCGCAGCAGGTCGATATTGCCCACACCAAGCGCACGGTCGGCTGGGAGCCTGAATTCGCGACCATCGAGGATCTCGTCGTTACGCTTTCCCGCTAGCCGGCCAGGGCTGGACGAACGAGGGAACTGCGTCCGCGAAAAGTCTTTTTCAACCTGTCTTCCCTATCATGCGGGCATCCAACAGACAGGACGTCTCATGAAAAGACTTGCAGCTGCACTTCTGGTTCTGGCCATCACACTCGGGCCCGCACTGGCGCGCTCGGAATACGCCGAGGGCCTGTTTTCAATGGTCAACACGGCCGCTTTTTCCGAGGTGAACGGTACAAGGGCATCCCTTGGCATTGAACGGAAGTCGGCGGAGGTCGCAGTGGCTTTTCTCACAGAAGACAGGCTCAACCTGACGATCGGTGCAGCCGATATTGTTCTTTTCCCAATCACGTCCGGCCTGGATGGATTGGCGTGGGACGCGCAAGGCACCGGCCTGCTTCACGAAAGCGATGTCGAGGCGCTCAATCTGTCCCAGATGCCGGAAAATGTACCGGCATGGGGCGCTGACCTGGCCTGGCCGGGCCTCGGAGCTGCAAGACTGGTGCTGTTTCCCCTGGGCGTCGACGCCTATGCCGGGTTCCTGATCAGCAATCCGAATGACAGGAAGATCGTGCGGCAGATGGAGTTCAGGCGGATCAGCGGTCCGAAAGACAGGCCGAACTGATCCTCAAAATCTCGGCGGGAAACCGGAATCAAAAAAGGCGTGGCCATTGACCACACCTTTCGATCATGAACGCGTCCGTCTTGCTTATTGTGCGACGGCGACGGCGTTGTTCGCGCTTTCAACATCGTTGAAAAGAAGGATCATCGTTAAAGCGAGACCTACCGCAGCGACAGTCCACAGAGTGACGCTCCAACAGGATTTCTGCACGTTTTCGTCCATTAAAGCCCTACACTTTTTTGCGGCGCCGATCCCCTGCATTTTCGAATGTGGCGCCATTGAGGCGACGAAGTAAACGAACCTTTACCAATTCGCAAGCGCAAAAAAGGTGCAGCTGCCAACCGATTTTTGCAGAGCAGAAATCCTTTCATTTTTTCAGCTGCTTATGCTTATTTTAGACCGTTGCGCCCAACTGAAGGTTTTGCCATGCATGCTCTTTCCAGCCTGGATATCGCTGCTGCCACCTGGTTTATCGCCGCCTGGTTCGGCTTCAACCTCATCGTCGACGTTACGTCATTGCGCCACAAGACGCTGTCAAGCGCGATGGATGACTACCGGCGCGAATGGATGCTGTCCATGTGTGAACGGGAAGTCCGGATCATGGATACGGCGATCATGTCCGGGTTGCAGCAGGGAACGGCCTTCTTCGCATCCACCGCACTGCTCGCAATCGGCGGAGGCTTCGCGCTTCTTGAAGCAACCGACCGCATTGTGCAGATTGCCGGTGATCTCTCGATCCCGGTCGAAAGCAGCAGAGCACTTTGGGAAATCAAGGTGCTCGGCCTCATGCTCATATTTGCATACGGGTTCTTCAAGTTCGGCTGGGCCTACCGGCTCTTCAACTACGCCAGCATCGTGATGGGTGCCGTGCCCGAACATGACAGCGCCAACAAGGAGGAAATCCGGAAAATGGCGCGCAAGGCCGCGGAACTCAATGTCCTGGCCGGGCGTCATTTCAACCGCGGTCAAAGAGCCCTCTTCTTTGCGATCGGCTTTCTTGGCTGGTTCGCAGGGCCTTTTGTCTTCGCGGCATGCACACTTGCCGTTCTGCTGGTTCTCCTGCGGCGTCAGTTTGCCTCGCGCGCAAGAGCGGCTGTGCTCTCCGGGCAGTATCCAAGCTTGCTTTCATCCGACAAGTCGGGGGAATAGACGGAAACCGGATCATCGAAGCCCTTCACCCGGTACTGGCCGAAGAGCCCGGACCTGCAGCCCATGATGTCCGACAACGCATCGGAGACAAGCACTTCGCGATGCAGATCTTTCGCAAGTTCGGCAATCCGTGCGGCCAGGTTGACGACCGGGCCGACCACCGTAAAGTCAAGGCGCGTCTCGCTACCGACATTGCCGTAGAAGACATCACCCGCATGAAGCGCGATCCCGACACTCAGATCGGGCGTAACCGCACAGGTGTTGCTGGTGTTGATCGACTCGATGCGTTTGAGGGTTTCGCGCGCTGCAAGCAGAGCCCGCCTGGCGGCGTCGCGCGCTTCATTCTCCGTTTCATAGGGAAAGATCGCCATGACCTCGTCACCGATGAACTTGAGCACTTCCCCGCCATGCGCCTCGACAGCAGCCGTCATCGCACCGAAATACTTGTTCAGGAACGACACGATCATGTCCGGGGGAAGCGTGTTGGAGAGCCGGGTAAATCCGCGAATGTCGGCAAAGCTGACCACTGCCTTGATGGTCTCGCCCTGCCCGCGGCGGGTGGTCCCGTCCAGAACCTTTGAGCCTGCGCGCCGCCCGACATAGGTATCAAGCACCGTTTCGGCGGTCCGGCGCAGGGTCTTGAGTTCGCAAACGAGTCCCAGAGGTCGGACAATCGACTCAAACACGCCGATATGCGTTTTGGTGAAACCGGCAGGTGCCTTGGAAGCAAATGTCACCACCTTCACCGAACCGTCGGAAAACGGCATCGGCAGCGCAATGTAGTCCGTGTACCCCTCATCGCGAAGCTCAACCGTGATCGGAAACTCTTCGGCCGTTTCAGGAGCTTCACCGAGCTTCACCCGAACAGGTTTGATCGTCTCGTGCACGCGTTTGATCGGGCTGGTCTGATAATCCTCGTCCGAACTGTTTTCGGCCGTATAAAGACGCAATTCGCGTGTTCCCGAGCTTGTCCAGACGGATCCTTCCGCGCGGACATTCGGATGAACGACCCATATACCGGTGGTCGCCCTGTCCACCGGCACGTGCCCTTCGCGAAGCCGCACGGCCATTTCACTGATAACTTCCAAAGTGTCGCTGAGATACGACGCGTCGCTATAAAGCCATTGCACAACGTCTGCCGCGACAAGCGGTGCTTCCAGGACCATCTGCCCAAGCCCTTTTGTTCCCTGAGATGACCCTGATATGGTGCGTCGCAACGCAAAGTGAAAGAGGCAAAATCGGCATAGCGTTAATCCTGCGCTGTTTTCACTCCCCCGCCGCGGGAAACAACACCGGGATACGCCCGGTTATCCGGTAAGCGAGCAGCCCCAGCCACTCCCTGAACGCCAGATCAAATCGCCGTAATCCCTTCGAGGCGCCGGAAAAACCAAGTCCCCTGTCTTCCAGACCGCGTGTCCTGTAGTCGACCGGATAGGCGGTGATCCCGGTCCAGCCAGCCTGTTCAAAAACGCCCATGGCTCTCGGCATGTGATAGGCGGAGGTGACAAGCAGCCAGGTCTGGCCGGGACGCGGTTCGACCAGCTTTTTGGTCAGAACGGCGTTTTCCCAGGTGTTTCTCGAGGCATCTTCGAGAATGATCCGCCCCGGCGCAATTCCAAAATCCTCGAAAAGCCTTGCAGCCCCCTCGGCCTCTGTCGCCTGGGACTGGATGATGACACCTTTTCCGCCGGTATGAATCACCAGCGCGTCGGGCACGGCTTCGGCGAGCCGTGCGGTGATCGTGATACGCTCCCCCGATGTCGTCAGAGCCGTGTCTCCACGCCCACCGGTCACCACGGTATCGACAGCACCGCCCAAAACGATGATGCCATCAACCGATTCGATCTTGTCAGGACGCGGGAACCTCTCCTCCAGCGGCAGGATGAGCCAGTTTGCCGCTGGCGAAATGCCACATACGACCAGTCCGAAAACTGCCAGCCAAACCAGACGGATACCGGTCACCGGCCATCTGCTGAACGCATTGAGCAGCAATCCCAGCAGCGCCAAGACAATCAGAAAATTTGAGGGTTGGACGAGAAAATACCCGACCTTGGAAATGTAAAAGAACAATCCTGGAGCCCATTTCCGTTTTTTCGTGATTGGAATTTATCTTCGCGTCACGTCCAAAAAAATCAGATTCACAAATTCCGCAGATCTCACCGCAACAGTTTTCCATAACTAAAACAATAATGTGGCAGATAGCGGAAGATTTCGTTTCAGACAGATTTCAGAAAAAGATCGAATGAAATCAATTTAGAAAAAACAAAATAAGCCAAAGACTTAAGTTCCATACAGACAAATCCGATCTGTAAATCAATTGTCACGTTTTGCAGCGAAAGTGCGGTCGTTTTCCTGGTTTCCGCTACGTCGAAACGAGGAGGACGGACAGTTGGTTCCTGCTCAAAATTATTGTCGTTTTTCACAAAGGCGATAACCGTGATCGAAGTCACAGGGCCGTGAGCTGAAGTGAGGCATGCTGTGTGTGTTGAACCAAGACACAGTCGAGGGTAGCCAAATGACACTCTATTTGAAACTCGGTGGACGCGAAGCAATGGTAAAGGCAATGCCACGCCTGCGCGCCAGACTTGAACAGGATCCCTGTTTCGATATCTCGCGGCTCCAGAAGGAATTCGAGCGCGGCGACGATTTCACGGAATTCCTGATTTTCCTGGCCGGAGGAGCACCTTTCTACGATGGCAAACCGATCTGCGAACTTCTGTCGCCCATCTGCACCTGCAAGGATGTTTACGAGCGATTCGTCGATCACCTCGTAATGGTGCTGCTTGCCGGCAAGAGAAGCGTCAATGACGAAAGCGATCTCCGTCAGCTGATGGCGACGCTGCGCCCCCAGGTACTCGATCCGAAACCGGTCGCTCCGATCATGGTCTATTCGGTCGAGCAGGAATTGATCAGCGCCTGATCACAAAAGCAGTTTTTCAAACAAAAACGCCGGCAGCAAAGCACCGGCGTTTTGTTTTGCAAGGTCGAGTAATGTCAGCCCAGCTCTTCCACGCTGGTGACAACCTTACCCACGAGACCGTAGTCGATCCCCTCTTCCGGGCTCATCCAGTAGTCCCTGTCGGTGTCTTTCTCGATCCGGTCAATCGGCTGCCCGGTCGCATCCGCGAAAATCTTGTTCAACCGATCGCGCATCTTGATGATTTCCTTGGCCTGGATCTCGATATCGGTCGCCATGCCGCCGGCACCACCTGACGGTTGGTGCAGCAGGAAACGCGTATTGGGTGTGCAGAATCGGTTTTCCTTCGGCACCGACACATAGATGAGCGCACCCGCGCTTGCGACCCAGCCCATGCCGAGAATGCGCACTTCCGGCGCAATGAACTTGATCGTGTCGTGGATCATGTCACCGGATTCAACGTGGCCGCCGGGAGAGGACACAATCACCGTGATCGGGTCATTGGAAACCTGTGCCAGGGCCAGCATCCGCGCGCACACGTCGCGCGCCATGTCCTGGGTTACCGGTCCGGTGATCAGCACCGTGCGGGCTTCGAAAAGGTGCTTGTCAACCTGGATGGAAGGCTGGCTCTTGGGTTTGTCGTCTTCGTCGTCGTCGAGACGCGCAGGCACATTCGTAGCGTAGTTTTTCATGCGCAGGATTAAGCTCCCTTTGCTGTTGAGCCGGCTGGACCGACAGTATCTGGCAGATTCGCGGCTGATGGCGCCGCGCCTGTTTGGACCATGTGTATGCGAACAAACGACCGCTCGCAAACCTTGAAAGCCTGAATAGACCGAAAAGAGTTATCAATCTGGGAACATTGCCACCTTCCTGGCATCTATTTGCCCTGGGGCGGACTTTCTTCCACCGCGCCATTCCTGCGTCCGACAACGAAATGCCAAACAAGAAGAAACGCAAATGGAAGAGACGGCCACACGAACCACAATGTGGAGAGCCCTGACGTCAGAAGGTTCAGCACGAAAAAGAACCCGATCAACACCACACAGGTTCGAACCCGTCTTGGCTGAACCCGCAGCCAGCGCCGCGCCTGTTCAAAACCGTTGGCGACCGCCTGCGTATCTTTGTCCCATTCGGGATGAGCGGAAGCGCCGGCCTCCTCCTGCCCGTTTTTCTCAGGATCATCCGCGATCGCGGCCGGCGCGTTGCGCCCGCCAAGCCGTACCGAATAGGTCTCGACCGGTTCGCTGACATTCTTGACGGCCTGCGGCCCGAGCGGCTCGAAACCGAGCGCGACTTTCGCCTTTACCTGGTCGTAGACGGATTGCGACAGCATGATTCCGCCACGCGGAGCCAGTTCCTGTAGACGCGCCGCAACATTGACACCGTCACCATAGATGTCATCCCCCTCGACCATGATATCGCCGAGATTGATCCCGATGCGAAAATCCATCCGGTTCATTTCGGGAAGATCGGCATTGCGGAGCGACAACTCGTTCTGGATTTCCACGGCACATTGGACCGCTTCGATCACGGAGGCGAATTCGATTATCACGGCGTCGCCCCAGGTATTCACAATCCGGCCGTTGTGACGGTCTGTCAGCGACGACATGACGTCCCTGTACGCGCGTAACCGGTCAAGCGTACCGTCTTCGTCCCGCTCCATGAGCTTGGAATATTGTGCAACATCCGCGCACATGATCGCCGACAGACGCCGCTTGACCCGTTGCATTCTGGATACCCCTGAAACCTACAGCTTAGGAATGGGAAGCCGGGGAGCAAATTGCAAGGAAAAACCGGTGAAAAACCCGATCCATGTGAGGGCGTCAGGAGCCGCTGCGCGCCAGGTTTCGCAGGACTTCCAAGGCTTCTTCAGCTCGCTCGGCGGGAACGAAAACGTGGTCGTGAAAATAGGCAGCGACCACATTGGCCGAAATCCCCTCTCTGGTCAGGGCTGCCGCGATGGCCGCAGTCAGGCCAACCGCCTCGAGCGATGAATGCACGGTCAACGTGATCCTGCGGAACCATTCGGCATCTGCAAGGCCCAGCTCCCTTGCGCGCTCGACCGGCAGGATCGCCGTCGTGCCCTCGGTTTCCGCAAAAAGACCAACCGCGTCATATTCGACGAGATCCTGAAATGACCGGTTAGCGAATGTGCAGAACACATAGGGCTCCGGATCGAGCATCGGACGCATCTGCGCAATCAGGGTTTCCAGGTCGGTTTCGCCGGTCATGTCTTCCATCCGTCTGTAGTTGTCTACGTCCGAGCCGCAGGACCGCTCTTGCGAGGTCTCCGCTCAAACGTCTGACATTGTGGTTGCGCGAGACCGGGTTCCAGCTCACGCCTTCGCCGCAAGGGCCATGTTGCACAGCATTTCAAACATGATCGACACCCCAAGGAAGGCCGTTGCCCCCGCCTGGTCGAACGGAGGCGAAACTTCCACGAGATCCGCCCCGACAATGTTTACACCCTCCAGAAGCCTGGCAACCTGCAGCGACTGAAACGAATTCGGCCCGCCCACCTCGGGCGTTCCTGTTCCCGGAGCAAATGCCGGGTCGACGAAATCAATGTCATAGGACACATACGTTTCTTGCGAACCGGCGATCTCCCTGGCTTCGACCATGACGTCTTCCGGTCCACGCGCGTGGAACTCCTCGATCGGCACGACACGAATCCCGACACTGTCTGCAAAGTCCCTGTCTTCGCTGTCATAGGCGGTTCCGCGAATGCCGATCTGAATAACCCGCTTCGGGTCCAGAAGCCCTTCCTCGACGGCGCGTCTGAAGGGTGTGCCGTGGGTGTACTGCATTCCGCCGAAATAGCTCTTGAACAGATCCGTATGACTGTCGAAGTGGATCATTCCCAAGGGCTTTTCCTTCGCAAGCGCGCGCAGGATCGGCAGCGAACACAAGTGATCTCCCCCGGCAGTCAGGGGCCGGATGCCTTTCTGGCGAACCCGGTCGTAAAACGCCGTCATGCGTGTGAGGCTGTCATCGACGCTCGCCGGGTTCGGTCCGACGTCCCCCAGGTCCGCACAGTTGGCGAGCTCGAAGGGGCGTATGCCCGTCGCCCCGTTCTGGGCCCGGATCATCGTCGACATATCCCGGAGCTGTCTTGGCCCATGGCGAGGCCCTGGCCGGTTGGTGGTTCCACCGTCCCATGGCGCGCCGATGAGACCTATTTCAACCTCCGCGATCTTCTCGTCTTCAAGCGCCACATGCGGCAGCCGCATGAACGTCGGGACACCGGCAAAGCGCGGCAGGTCGAGCCCTGATACCGGGCGGAAAAACGGATCGGTCATGGTGTTGGCCTGAGTTCGGATTTTTCGATTTCGTCGCGGGTAACCATTTCTGGCAGAATCTGCCGGTTGTTCAACAAAAACCGGACTACCAGGCAATCGGTTTTCCGAGATGATCGAAAAAACACCCGGTTTCAGCAGATGACAGGCCTTCAACAACCTGCAGCAAACGCCGCGCTGCGACGCCAGGCTCCTGCACCTCAAGACCGGTTTTGGTGAATTTCTCGGTGAGCGACGTTCTGACCGTTCCTGGATGAAGCGCGACGGCAATCGCCTCGGGGTTGCGTCTGGAAAGCTCGATGGCGGCGGTCCGCACGATCTGGTTAAGACCGGCCTTGGCTGCGCGATAGGCATACCAGCCGCCAAGCCTGTTGTCGCCGATGGAACCGACCCGCGCGGACAGGGTCGCAAACACACATCTGCCTTCCCTTGGAAAAAGCGGCAGGAAGTGTTTCATGAGCAAGGCCGGTCCGATGGTGTTGACGGCATAGGATCGGGCAAGATGGGCCGGATCGATTTCCCGCAAGCTCTTCTCCGGCCTGGAGCCGTCCAGCGCCAATGCGCCGCTGGCATCGAACACCAGCCTTACCTCTCCTTCGAGAGATTTCAGATGATCCGCACTGGCCTTGATCGTCATTTCGTCAACAAGATCCAGCGGCGGGTTCGACTGTCGGCCAAGACCGACGACCTCGTCATAGCTGCCGGAGGCCTTGACCGCTTCCACGACCGCAGACCCGATCCCGCCGGTGGGGCCGACAATGACGGCTATCTTGGGAGACATTTGCAATCCTGACTGTTTCTCGGAAATCACTACGCAGCAACGCAGCTCCGGGATTGCTTTCACGTGCAGGAAAAACCGGAACTCAGATGGTTGCCGACCAGATCCCGTCGACAAATTCAGCTTCATCATCGCCAGGCCAGGGCGGCATGGAAATGCAGATGAATTTCAGCGGCGATACTCCGTCGCATCGATACTGAAACGCCGTCCCGGCAGGAATATCGATCGAGACGCCGGCAACCAAATCCACCGTGCTCGCGTCTTCGCCGTCAGAACGCCAGATCTGCCCCTGTCCCTCAAGGACAAACCAGAATTCACTGACGCTTTTGTGCCGCGTCGCACGGTTGATCTGACCGCCGGGAACGGTCGAATGGATCATGTTGCCGGTCGGACCGTCCATCAGGAACCGGATGTCCGCACCCGCGGGCGATTTGGCATCAAAGCTGTCTGACAGGATTGTCTGCTTCACAGTGGTTTCACCTTCCCTTGGAGACGCAGAAACAACGTCTCGGCCGGGCATTCTTGCAGCACCCAATCAAGCTGTCGAGCCGACCGCTATGCCGTCTTGTTGAAAATCTCCCGGCCGATCAGCATGCGCCTGATCTCGGATGTTCCGGCACCGATTTCGTAAAGCTTGGCGTCGCGCAACAGGCGGCCGGTCGGATATTCGTTGATGTAACCGTTGCCGCCCAGCAACTGAATGGCATCAAGGGCAATCTTCGTTGCGTTTTCCGCCGCATAGAGGATCGCACCCGCCGCATCCTCGCGCGTCGTCTCCCCGCGGTCACAGGCCTTTGCGACTGCGTAGACATAGGACTTGGTCGCATTCATCGTGACATACATGTCCGCCACCTTGCCCTGAACAAGCTGGAAGGTTCCGATCGGCTGTCCGAACTGCTCGCGCTCGTGCACATAGGGCATGACCACATCCATGGCCGCCTGCATGATCCCGATGCATCCGGCGGCCAGTACGGCACGCTCGTAGTCCAGCCCGGACATCAGCACATTGACGCCCTTGCCGACCTCTCCGAGCACGTTTTCCTCCGGCACCTCGCAGTCCTGGAAAACAAGTTCGCCTGTTTCCGACCCGCGCATACCGAGCTTGTCCAGTTTCTGGGCAACAGAGAAGCCGGGAAAGTCCTTTTCGACCAGGAATGCGGTGATCCCTTTCGGTCCGGCTTCCGGATCTGTCTTGGCGTAGATGATCATGGTGTCTGCGGAGGGACCATTGGTGATCCACATTTTCGAGCCGTTCAGGACATAGCGGTCTCCCTTTTTCTCCGCACGGAGCTTCATGGAAACAACATCCGAGCCCGCACCCGGCTCCGACATCGCCAGCGCCCCGAGATGTTCGCCGGTGATCAGTTTTTCAAGATAGCGCTTTTTCTGATCGTCTCGGCCCCAGCGGCGCAACTGGTTGACGCACAGGTTCGAATGCGCGCCGTAGCTCAGCCCGATTGACGCCGAGGCACGGCTGACCTCCTCCATGGCAATGCAGTGCTCCAGATAACCAAGACCCGAGCCCCCCCAGTCTTCTTCAACGGTGATGCCGTGAAGCCCGAGTTCTCCCATTTCCGGCCAGATTTCTCTCGGAAACCAGTCTTCCCTGTCGATCTTTTCCGCAAGCGGTGCAATCCGGTCCTGGCTGAAGGAACGAACCGTGTCCCGCAGCATGTCGGCAGTTTCGCCCAGGTCGAAATTGAACCCGGGAAAATCGTTGCGAATCATAATTTTACCTCCCGGCGACCTGACATCAGGTGCGCGTGTAACGTATGGAATCGCTCAGCTCGCCGATCCGGTCATAGAGCAGCCGAGCGCGTTTGTTGTCTTGATTGGTGTGCCAGTAGACCTTGCCGCTGGCTCCGGGTTCCTTGTCCGCCGCCGCGTAAACCGCTTCGATGAGCCTTCGCCCGGCGCCAGTGCCCCTCGCCTCGGGGCTTACGTAGAGATCTTCAAGGTAGCAGACCGTCTCCAGTGACCATGTGCTGTCGTGAAACAGGAAATGAACGAAACCGACCACTTCACCGTCGCGCTCAGCGACAAGGGCAGAGTGTGACCCCGGCGCAAGCAGGCGTTTGAACATTCCGTCGGTGACTTCCGGGGCAAGGTCCTGCTCGTAGAATTCCAGGTAGGCTGCCCAATGCCGGTCCCAGACGGGTCTGTCGGCGGATGTCAGATCGCGGATCAGAATATCAGTCATGGTTCAATCCTTCACGCCCTGAACGCTGACCAGTGTGAACAGGCCGGTGGCCACATGAACCTGCAACCCGTCTTCAAGACCGTAGACATCCGCCTTTGCAATGGTCAGCGTTCTGCCAGGTTTGACCACCCGTCCCCTGGCCAAAAGAACGTCCTGTTTCGCAGGATTGAGCAGATTGATCTTGTATTCGCTGGTGAGTACACCGCAATCCCCGGCGAAGAGCGACAGGGCCGCGTATCCCGCAGAACTGTCGGCGATGGACGACGTCGCCCCGGCATGAAAGAAACCGTGCTGTTGCGTCAGATCGCGGCTCATTTTCAGTTCTATATCCACAGCGCCCGGGGCAACATGCACCAGTTCGGCACCGAGATGACTCATGAAGTGCTGCATGGCGAAACTGTGCCGGACACGGCTTTCCCAATCCGGGTCTCTGGGACTCAGGTTCATCGCTCAATCACTCCCGACGCGCACTTTACCGGAAAGTTCCGCGATCCGTGACTTCGCTCCGGCCTCGACTTCGTCAAGTTCCAGGAGGGTCAGTTCAATGTCGCGTTGCTTTTCCAGGAGTTCATCTCGGCGTGCCGCAATCTTTTCAAGTAGCAGCTTCAACTGACCCGTCTCACCGGGTGACGAGGCGTACATCTCGATCATTTCCTTGATTTCATTCAAGGAAAATCCGAGGCGCTTGCCGCGCAGGATGAGTTTGACACGCGTTCTGTCGCCGGGTGTGTAGAGCCGCTGGCGGCCGCGCCTTTGCGGCGTGACAAGCCCCTGGGCCTCATAGAAGCGCAGGGTTCGCGTCGTGATATCGAACTCCTGCGTCAGTTGGGTGATCGTGAAATAGCGCTGCATGCCCGCTCCTTGGTGCGAGCACAGTTCAGTCTTTTTACGTTAAAGTCAACACATCTATTTTTTATTATAAATTACAGCGTATTAAGCGCTAGGTCTTCAGATCATTTACCGCCGCTTCGGCATTCAGCACGTTCAGATCAACGTTACCTGAAATTCCCTTGATCGTGCCGCTGTCCTGATACTGCCAGAGAACCCAGTTCTTCGTATAGGAAGGCGAATGCCAGATTGAACGGGTCCATAGCCGTCTGTTGAGCCCCTGCCCCTTCAGATAAGCGCGGTAGAACTCTTCCGGCGCATACAATATGACCTGCTTTCCGGTCGTGAGCTCGACCTGGGCGACGAAGTCGGAAATTTCTTTCAAGACATCGTCGACCGGCGGCCTTCTTGCGCAGTTGCTGCTGAATTCAAGGTCAAGAACCGGGGCGAGCATGTTCGGGTCTTCCGGCAAAACGTCGAGGAAATTCCTCGCTTGGTCCCGGCCCGGTTTGCACAGGCTGAAATAATGATACGCGCCACGGGCAAGGCCAACCGAGCCGGCCCCCGCCCAATTGCGCGCAAATGCACTGTCCTTGAAATCGCCGCCCTCGGTTGCCTTCATGTAGACAAAGGAAATGTCGTCACCGGCAACTTCGGTCCAGTCGATCTCGCCGAGATGGTGCGACACGTCCAGACCGCGTATCGGATACTCGTCCCTGTCGGGTTCCCAGCTCATGAAAAAAAACGCCGCTCCACCGATCGAGATCACGCACCCGACCACCACGTAGAAAACCGTTCGGAATATTGCCTGCAAGAACTTCATTTTGCCACCCACATCCAAGGCGACACGAATTTGCCTCAAAATTCTTAAGATTCACGATAGAAAATTCGGCCAGAGCGGCGGTGCCGCGAGTTCAAGAACGTTTCCGTCAGGATCGTTGAAATAGAGACTGGTTCCGCCTGCCGGCCAGACCACTTCGCTGATGATCTCGACTGCGTTGGCCTTCAGATAATCGCGCCAGGCCTGCACCGCGTCTGAGCCGATGCGAAACGCAAAATGGCTGTTTCCGGAGGTGTGATGGCCGGGAACGACCCCGCCCTTTGTCTCAACGTCTTCGCCGGTATGACCGCGATGGAACACAAGAAGTGCCTGTCCCGGACCGGCATCGTAGGCAAACAGTCTGTCGCCCGCGACCATTCTTTTCAGCCCGAGAATGTGCGAATAAAATTCATGGGCGGCGTTCATGTCATCCACATAGACCGCTGTTTCCAGAACACCGGCGATCTCAGGTCTGTTCATTCCCAGGTCCTCTTTGCATGGAGACACCATTATCGCTCACGACACAGACTGCAAAAAACGCCTCAGCAAAATCAACTAAAAGATGCAGGAAATCTAAGATAATACCTAAAAAACATAGCTGAATGAAGCAAAACGATTTGCCATTTCAAGACCTCGTGTGTGAAACTTTGCGCAGCAATCAAGATTCGATAAATTACAATATAGAATGAAAACGTACCGTCTGGGGCACAACGGGACAGAATGACAAAAAAACTCACTTCCAGCGCGCTCATGCTCGCAAGCCTTTTGTTTCTTCTTACTTTTGGGAACGCCAAGGCCGACTTTCCCGTCACTGTCATGGGGCCGGAAGCGCCTGCGGACAAGCGCTACGAATATGACCGGGCGGTGATTGAACTCGCCCTGGAAAAGACAGAGGCAAAATTCGGCCACTTTACAATTCGCGATGCTTTGGCCGGCCAGAACACCCGGCGAGCTCTGATAGAAGCTTCGAACAACAAATATTCGAACTTCATAATCAAGGCGTCCATGAGCAATGATTTGCCGGAAAGTCTCGCAATCATTCCTTTCCCCGTTGATCTCGGGATCGTTGGTTATCGCGTCGCATTTGTTTCGGAGAAAAACAAGAAAGCGCTTTCAAAGGTGAAAACGCTCGAAGACCTGAAGGATTTTGAGGTCATTCAGGGTCTTGGCTGGCTCGACACCCGCATCCTCAGGCATCATGGCTTTCGTGTACGGACGAACGCGGAATACCAGCCGATGTTCTCCATGGCCGCTCTTGGCCGCTCGGACCTGTTTTTCAGGGGAGCCAACGAGCTTCTAGACGAGTGGCAAGCGCATAGGGACATCCCCGGCCTCGCGTTCGATGAAACCGTTTCCGTCTATTACCCTCTGCCCAGGTTCCTTGTGACTGCGCGCGAAAACAGTGAACTGATCGAACGCGTCCATGAAGGGCTTCTGATTGCTTACGAAGACGGCTCGCTGCAGGAACTGTGGGAAGACAAATATGGTGCCAGCATCGAGTTCGCCAATCTGGGCGGCCGCAAGATCTTCCGCCTGGAGAACCCGTTTCTGGAAGGGCTCGACCCGTCCTGGCAACAATATGTCTACCAGGTCGGGTCCGAGTTGACGCAGTGACCTCACTTTCAGGCCACCTGCGGCAATGGCGTCCTTCAGGCGAGCGTCAGTTTGACGTCGATATTGTTGCGCGTGGCATTTGAATAGGGGCAGACCTGGTGGGCTTTTTCGACAAGCCTTTCAGCCACTGAGCGGTCAAGCCCGGGCAGGGAAACCTCCAGGGCCACCTCAAGACCGAAACCGCCTTCCGACCGGGGTCCGATGCCAACGGTGGATGTGATCGAGGTGTCTGCCGGCACGGCGATCTTCTCCTGACCGCCGACGAATTTCATGGCCCCGATGAAACACGCCGCATAACCGGCCGCAAACAGTTCTTCCGGATTGTTTCCTTCACCGCCGGCACCACCCAGTTCCTTGGGTGTGGCGAGGTTCACCTTGAACGACCCGCTCAACGTTTCCGCGGCGCCGTCACGGCCTCCGGTTGCACGCGCTTTTGTCTCATATAGCACTTCGACAGTCATTTTTCTGCACTCCTATCCGCATGTAAATAGGACCAATTCTCAAACTGGCCTGTAAATTTATATCGTGCACGATATATTTTATGCACATAAAGCACGGCGCATCCGCCGTCAACTGGTTGCGACCATATCGCGCACGACTTATAAGGTGACGCATGAACGAAAAGACTGACCAGATGTCTCTTCTGGACGCGATTGGAATGCCCGCCTCCGAAGAGACCCAAACCCGCAAAAAAGACGATCCGGACAGCGCCAAGGCGCCACGCGCACGAAAGGCGTCTGAGCCCGCGGAGCGCAAGAAAAAGCCTGCGCGCTCCGCAAAGGCCAAGAAGGCGGCGTCAAAAAATGATGCGTCCGATTTGTCCGACGGTGTTGAGGGTGAACCTGTGCCTGCAAGCGATGCGCACTTCGAAACACGCGCGGACACGTCAACGCCTCTGCCGCTCGACAGGTTTATTTGTTTTGCGCTTTATTCCGCCAACCACGCCATGCACAGCGTCTACAAGGACCTGTTGAAGGACGTCGGTCTGACCTATCCGCAGTTTCTCGCAATGACCGTCCTATGGGAAAAGAACAACGTCCCGGTCGGTGCGATCACCTCAAAGCTTCAACTCGACACGAACACGCTTACCCCGCTGCTGAAGCGGCTTGAGACAATGGGACTGATCACACGGACACGGAACTCCAAGGACGAGCGGCAGGTGATCCTAAAGCTGACGCGCAAGGGCCGCGCTCTTCAGAAAAAGACCGAGGACTTCAGCACCTGCATCCTGTCCTCGACCGGCATCAGCATGGAAGACGTCATGGATCTGCAGAGCCGGATCATGAAGTTGCGGGACAATCTGCGGACGGCGGGATCGACCTGACAGCAAAGGCAAGGCGCCTCAGAAAGGCAGGCCGAACCAGAGCGCGGCGATCCCGAGAAACGCGAAAAACCCGACAACATCGGTAACCGTTGTCACGAACACACTTGACGCGATCGCCGGATCGACATTCACCCGGTCCAGAACAATCGGGATGAGCAGGCCGGACAGGCCGGCAAACAGCATGTTGATGATGATCGCGCCTGCGATCACCACGCCGAGGCCGGGACTTGCAAACCAGAGCCAGGCCGTAACCCCGATCAGGACGGCAAGCGCTACACCGTTCAGGGCACTGACCAGGATTTCACGGTTGAGAACACGCAGCATGTTCCGGGCACCGAGTTCCTGGGTTGCGATGCCCCGCACGGCAACGGTCATGGTCTGTGTGCCGGCGTTGCCCCCCATCGAGGCAACGATCGGCATCAGCACGGCCAGGGCGACCATCGCCTCGATGGTGTCCTCAAAGAGCGCGATCACGACCGATGCAAGGATTGCCGTCCCGAGATTGACCACAAGCCAGGTCAACCGCGATCGCGCGATGGTGACGACACTGTCGGATATTTCCTCATCGCCAACCCCCGCCAGGGCGCGCAGATCCTCTTCCGCCTCTTCCTGGATGACGTCGACGATATCATCGACGGTCAGCACGCCGACGAGACGCTCGTTTTCGTCGACCACAGCAGAGGACACGAGGTTGTAACGCTCGAAGCGCCGCGCGACTTCTTCCTGGTCCTCGGTCGCAAGAACCGCCTGGCGCGTTTCTTCCATGATCGAGGTGACCTTCTCCGCTCGCTTGGTGCGCAGGATCTTGTCCAGATGCACCGATCCAAGCAGTTTGAAGGCCGGATCGACGACATAGATCTCGTAGAAACTGTCCGGCAGATCCCGCGCTTCGCGCATGTAGTCGATGGTCTGTCCGACGGTCCAGAAGGGTGCCACGGCGATGAATTCGCTCTGCATCCGCCGCCCAGCGCTTTCCTCCGGATAATCCAGTGCCTTCTTGAGCTGCGCCCGGTCCGCATAAGGCAGTTCTTCAAGGATCGCCGCCTGATCGTCTTCATCCAGGTCTTCCAGAATGTAGACGGCATCGTCCGAATCCAGGTCACCCAACCCCTCGGCGATGACTTCGTTCGGCAGGTCTTCCAGAACCTGGAGGCGCACGGCCTCATCGGTTTCCGTCAGGGCCGTATAGTCGAATTCCTCGCCAAGGAGACGGATAAAGGCAGCGCGTTCGTCCGCATTCAGCGTTTCCAGCAGATCGCCCGTGTCGGCTTCGTGGAGATCGCCCGCGAGATCTCTCAGGCCGGCGCGGTCGTCGGCTTCGAGCGCCGCTTCAACCGCCGCAATGAAATCGGGATTGAGGCGGTCTTCCTCGTCGCGCACAGGTATGATCGGAGCGGTGGAGGTGTCGACGTCAAGTTCAGCTGCTTCGCTCATCCCTCGCCTCCCTCGCTGCGCAGATTGCCTGTCCCTTGCCCAGAACTAGCCCGTGCCACAGCAAAGTGCCACCGCAAATGCCGCCCTGGTCCACAACTGTGATCCGTTTTAGTCGAGCAGCGTTCCCAGGTGTTTTTCGACAGGGAACGGATTTGTTCAAAATCCGGCACAGCCCCTGGAACGGGCACGGCTTCTGAGCTGCTCCAGATACGCCCGGGTCGCCTTTGGTAGAATGTTCTCGCTGGACGAAATGCAGCGCTCCGCGCGCCGGAAGGCCCGCTTGGCACGCTCGCTCGTCAGGCACACCCTGCCCTCTGACAGCGTCTCCTGCTCGACATACCAGAGCTGCTGACAGGTCATCGCCCCGAAACGCGCGGGATCTGTCTTGAAGACCTGTGCATCGACGCTGTGAGGCAGTCCGGCGGCAAACAGGAGAACCCAAAATATGCGCAACCTGTGCATTGCCGAACCCTTCAAGGATGGTCTGCGTACCTGTCGAAAGCCGTCACCAGAACTCCTTACACGGTAGGGTGAGAACAGGTCAAACCTCCATAACGCGCAGGTTTCACCGGACTACCCGGTGGACGAGAACGCCAGGAACCATTGTTGCGATCGGGAAACTTCTTGCACGAATGGGCAGGCATTGCGGACATGTCCCGCGAGACACTGGTGTCTCCCGGGCTTGGAAGGCCCGCTTCGGTGAAGGTCGATTGTTCGGAAGGTCAAAAAACAAAAGGCGTCCCGAAGGACGCCTGTTGAACCAGCGAGGTATCTGGTTGTCATGGTGCGGTCGAGAAGACTCGAACTTCCACGGGTTTTACCCCACAGCGACCTCAACGCTGCGCGTCTACCAATTCCGCCACGACCGCATATTCGATTGTTCCGTCGCCGTTCGGCGTCGAGGCGCTCCGTGTAGCAAAAGGATTTTGGGGGCGCAAGAGCAGAATTTGCAATAATTCACAGACGCAGGAATTTTCTTCAGGATCGCATCAAAGCGGCCCGTCCGTCCGCATCGGGCGGATCTCAGGCGGGCGCATCAGCACTTCGGTGATCGAGATCCCGATCCGCTCGCCCAGAAGAACGACCTGCCCGCGTGCAACCAGCGTGTTGTTGGCGTAGATCTTGACATCGTCATCCTCGCTCACGTCGAGGTCGATGACCGCGCCGCGGCCCATGCGCAGGAGCTGGTGAACCGGCATCTCGCTCTCGCCGAGCACAACGGAAATATCGACTTTGATTTCGTCAAAGGTGGTCATCGGACATCAAGATCCTTAAATAGGGCGAACCCGCAAGCCCCGCACCATACCATGCTCCGGCCAGCCAGCTCAAAAAACAAAGAACTGTCATCCACATGTCACCTGCCGAAAGAGATGCGCTTTCCTTCAGTTTTCTGCCGATTCCAGGGTCTGAACCCGTGGAATGGAAGATAACGGATGACCTGGTGGATTACGAAACCGCGCTTGCGGAAATGGACGAGCGGGTGGAGAGAATCATTTCCGGCGAAGCACGCGAACTCGTCTGGCTGCTCGAGCATCCTCCGCTTTACACGGCCGGAAAGCGCGCGGACGACACCGATCTCGTCACACCGGATCGCTTCCCCGTCTACAAGACGGGCCGCGGGGGCCAGCACACCTATCATGGGCCCGGCCAGCGCGTTGCCTATGTCATGCTGAACCTGAAAAAACGGCATCAGGATGTTCGCGCATTCGTCACCGCGCTGGAGGCCTGGCTGATCAACTCGCTCTGGCACTATCATGTCCGCGGAGAACGCCGCGAGGACCGGGTCGGTGTCTGGGTGCAGCGCCCCGAACGCGGCACAGCTCAAGAGGACAAGATCGCCGCGATCGGCATCCGGCTGCGGCGATGGGTGACCTTCCACGGCATCAGCTTCAACGTCGACCCGGAGCTGGAACATTTTTCCGGCATCGTCCCGTGCGGCGTGAGCGACCACGGCGTCACCAGCCTGGTCGATCTCGGCATTCCGGTGAGCATGGCGGAAAACGACACCGTCTTGCGGGCGGAGTTTGAAAAGATATTTGGCCCGGTCACCTGAAAGGGCACCAGCGGTTTCAGTCCATGGTTCGACACGCGTCGATAAAGGTCATCAGCCGGTCAAGCCCGCCGGGCTGCCAGCCGTGCTGCCGGAGCCTGGACGTATCCATGACGCCCGGCACAGGGGTCGCCCTCTCCGGCAGGTTTGATTGTCTTCCAGTGTGCTGTGAAAGCAGCTTGAGCAGGTCGCGGCGGTCCAGCAGGAGATCGGAAACGTTGAAAACGTCAAACCGGTTTCCGTCCATCTGAAGAACGCGTGAAACGGCATCTGCCAGGTCGTCGCCATGAACCTCCGTTGCGCAGCGGGGTTCAATGTCTTCACCGGTGCGGAAGGCTTCAAACACTCCGGACCATTTGTGTTCGCTCGTTCCGGGTGGAACTCCGTAGACACCGGTCACGCGCAGGGCAACCCCGGAAAAGCGCGCGTCAGCCAGCTCTTCCAGGGCCCGCTCCCCGTCAAGTTTCACCTGCCCGTAAAGGCTGTCAGGCGCAGGTTCGTCCGTTTCGACAAGCGTTTCACCGCGCCGCGCATCGCCATAGACCGCGCGGCTCGACAGGAACACGGCCCTTCGGCACCCGGCCGTCTTCGCAGCTTGAAACAAGGCAGTTGTCCCTTCGACATTCAGTTTTCTGAAAAGGTCTGGGTCTTGCCCCTCCCCACCCCGGAATTTTCCCGGCTCATGGTGGAGCGCACAATGAATGAGGGCATCGGCAACCGGCAAACCGGGTGCCACATCGGAGAGGTCGTAACGGGAAAAGCCGGACGCGATATCATCGACCGGCTTGCGGCCCAGCGCAATCATCCGATGGCCTTCTTTGGCCAGGCGAGCGGTCAGAAACCGGCCGATCGTGCCGCTTGCGCCCGTGATCAATATCCGCATTCAGGAGGCCTGTTGATCTGTCCACTCACGTGGTCCGGCAAGGTTGGCGATGTCAGCCGGAATGCCCTCTCCGGTCGCAAATGCCCGCCATAGGTCAATCAGCGGCCGAAGCCGCTCGCACTTGTCGTGCCCGGCCTGCCACGGCTTTTCGTACTGGTAGTGAAGCACATGGATCTGTTCCCAGCTCCAGAGGCCCGGCAGGTTGAACCAGACATATTGCAGCATGTTGTAGAAAACCGGCAGACCGTGCCAGTCCGGAAAAAACGTTTCCAGAAAGGTCTGGTCCGTCCGCCGCCAGAACGCATCCGGCCTGTCCAGCGCCGCCATCATCGCGTCAAAGGTCGCCAAGTTGGGTCGCGCGGTAAAGACACCGCTGTTCAGACGATGAAAATCTTCAAGGCTTTCATAGACATTCGGCGCCGCGCAGAACTCGGGATAGTCGAACAGCCGGTCGCAGTTCTTCAGAACCAGCGCGTCCGCATCAATGAAAACCACACGCTCATAGTCGGTGAGTTGCCAAAGGCGCATCTTGACGAAATTGTCGAGCGGCGTGTGGAAGACGGGCTTCCCGCCTTTTGTGAACGGTGCCGCCTTGTGAAGCCGTCCTCGCTCGTGGCGCTCGTTGAAGCCGGGCGACGTCTCCAGCCGTGCGCAGCGGGCAAGGCGCGGAGCGAATCCCTTGAGCACCTCCATGTCATCGTCGGCAACGCCCGGGGTGCACAGCACCACCAGGTCCGCTTCCGTTTGCGTCCGCCGCAAGGACCGCAACAGCGCCGACGCGCCCAGAACATAATCGCGGTTGGTCACCAGCGTCACATAGGCTATCCGCGAACCGGCTGGCCGGTCGAAGGTCGGTCCCTCACACATCTGCACCCTCAGGACACCGACTTGAGGCGCGGGTGTTCCGGATCATGCTCGATTTCCGTGGCGATGTCCCGCGTCCAGGCGGAAACGGCCGGAACACGGCTTCTGTCGACCCGGTAGGCAAAGGCCTTGGCAACATCGACAACTTCTTCAAGCAGGCCGTCTTCCAATCGGATCGGGTCGAGCCCGAGTTCCAGGAACTGCTTGTTTTCAACGACGAGATCGTTTTCCGCCGCTTCCTTCCTGGGATTGGGCAGATAGGCGACCTTGGCGCCGGTCAGTCTCGAGATCAGTTCGGCAAGATCCCGGACACGGTGCGTTTCCGTCATCTGATTGAAGACCTTGACCCTGTCGCCGGTATCCGGCGGATTTTGCAAGGCCAGTTCAATGCAGCGCACCGAATCCTGTATGTGGATGAAGGCGCGGGTCTGGCCACCGGTCCCGTGGACAGTCAACGGATAGCCGATCGCGGCCTGAATGAGAAAACGGTTCAGGACCGTGCCATAGTCGCCGTCATAGTCAAACCGGTTGATCAGCTGCTTGTGGCGCCGGGTCTGGTCCGTATGCGTTCCCCAGACGATCCCCTGGTGCAGATCCGTAATCCTGAGCCCGTCATTCTTGGCATAGAACTGGAACAGGAGCTGATCGAGACACTTGGTCATGTGGTAGATCGACCCGGGATTGGCCGGATAGAGGATCTGCTGATTTGCAGTTGTTCCGGAAAGCGTTTCCACGCCGACATCAAGATAGCCTTCCGGGATCGCCGCACCAACGTTAGAATAGCCGTAGACGCCCATGGTTCCGAGGTGGACGAGATGCGCATCGAGGTCGAGTTCGACCATGGCGTTGAGCAGATGATGGGTCGCGTTGACGTTGTTGGTGACGGTGTAGTTCTTGTGCTGATCCGACTTCATCGAATAGGGCGCGGCCCGCTGCTCGGCAAAGTGAATGATGGCGTCCGGGCGGTTGTCCGACAGCCACGCCTTGAAGACTTCATAATGCTCCGCAATGTCGATCAGGTGGAACTGGATCGTGTGACCCGTTTCCTGTTTCCAGATGCGGGTACGTTCCTGAATGGAATCCATCGGCGTCAGGGACTGGACACCCAGTTCCGCATCGATCCAGCGACGGCTCAGACTGTCGATGATGTGGACATCATGGCCAAGGCTCGACAGATGCAGGGATGTGGGCCAACCGACAAATCCGTCGCCGCCGAGTATCGCAATTTTCACTGAAAGTCTCCCTTGTCCGACGACTGGCCGAGCTGCCGTCACGTTGTGATTGTTTCACATGAGAGATCAGATCATTGCGATGATTCAGTGACATTTCAACGTTGAATTTCCAAATTGATATATAAGCACCGATTTTCCGCTCCCGACTACGCAGTTTCCCGGACTTCAAAATCCCCGTCGGGCGCAGCGTCCTGCCGGGTCTGTGTCACGGCCCTCACCCTGGCAAAGGTCGGGCCGCGCCACAGGTGTTGAAGCATGTCGGAAACGGCATCGGACGGGCCGGACAATACGGCCTCGACCGCACCGGTCTTGCGGTTCCTGACCCAGCCGGAAAGACCTCTGCTGACCGCAGCATCGGCACACCAAGCACGGTACCCGACGCCCTGAACGCGCCCTTCTACGACGACGTGAACGGTTTCAATCTCGGACATGCCTCGTCTCCGCATGTGAGTCTGAGGTTAGTGCACCGAAAGAGGACACTACATCCCGGTCACTGGATACTCAGGCCCTGTGCACTCAAAAAGTCCGCTATGTCCTGCGGCTTTTCTGCAACCAGAACCGGCTGCTCCGCTTCCAGCTCTTCCCGGCTGCCGTAGCCCCACAAGACGCCGATACCGGCCACCCCGTTTGCATTTGCGCCGATGAGATCATGCTTGCGGTCGCCGATCATCAGTGTCTCTTCGGCGGACAGGCCTTCTTGTTCCAGAATGTGGGCGATAAGCTCCGCTTTTTGCGAACGCTCTCCACTCAGCTCCGAACCGTAGACCTTACCGAAATGCGGCATCAGTTCAAAATGCTCGACGATCTTACCGGCATAGGCGTGCGGTTTCGACGTGCATACGTGCAGATCGAGCGATGCGCCGCCGAGTTGCGTCAGAACACCAGGAATACCGTTGATCAGCGTGTTCTCGTAAAGCCCGGTCACGGTATAGCGTTCGCGGTAATGCGCCACCGCCAGATCCAGGTCGGACCGCTTGGAGGTGTTCAGGAGAACTTCGAAACTGTCCCAGAGAGGTGGCCCGATGCACCAGTGCAGGTCTTCCCCTTCAGGAACGGGTGCGCCCATTTTTTCCAGCGCATGCTGGATCGAACGCGTTATGCCCTCGAACGGATCGGTCAGCGTTCCGTCCAGATCGAACAGGAGTGTCGTGAAAGACATGGGTCCTCGGGTGATGCATCATGAAAACAGCCCGGAACAGAGATGTTCCGGGCTGTCTGATTACGTTTCCAGGCGGGACCGTGTCAATCGCGGGCTTTAAGAAAACTCCATGATCACGGCGTCAACCGCCAGGCTGTCGCCGGGCGCGGCCTTGATCGCGGAAACCACGCAGTCGCGCTCGGCGCGTAACACGTTTTCCATCTTCATCGCCTCGACAACGGCAAGCTGTTCGCCCGCCTTGATCTCCTGGCCTTCGGTAACGGCGATGGACACCACGAGCCCGGGCATCGGACACAGCAGCATCTTGGACGTGTCCGGCGGCAGTTTCTCCGGCATCAGCGCGTCCAGTTCGGCCACGCGCGGCGTCATCACTTTCGCGACAACCGAATAACCCTGCCAGTCGAGCCGGTACCCGCCGGTGACAGGCCGGATCTGAACAGTGACACTGGTGGAACCGACCTTGCCCGACCACATGACGTCGCCCGGACTCCAGTCGGATTCCACGTTCATCACCGGGCCATCGCCAATGGCAACATCAAGTTCGACCGGCGTGCCGGGATACCCGGCCGCAATGCGGATCGGTACGTATGTCTTGTCCAGCTTGACCACCCAGTCCTCCCGCATCTCGCCGGAATGCGGACGCAGGCGTCCGGGAAGATGGTCGAGACGTTCGCGTCCGAGCGCACCCATGGAAAGCGCCACGGCGGCAAGTACCGCGTAGGCGGCATCGTCCGGAACCGCCGGAGAAAAGCCGTCCGGGTACTCATCGGCAATAAAACTCGTCGCCAACTCGCCGGACCGCCAGCGCGGATGGTTCATCAGGGCCGTCAGGAACGGAACATTGTGCTGGATGCCGTCGACATAAAACGCATCGAGTGCCGTGCTCATCGCATCGATTGCCTGGTCGCGGCTGGGGGCATGCGTGACCAGTTTTGCGATCATCGGATCGTAAAACATCGAAATCTCGGATCCCTCGACCACGCCCGTGTCATTGCGGACGGTTACTCCGTCGCTCGCGACTTCCTCGGGCGGCTGGTAACGTACGAGCCGACCTATGGACGGCAGAAAATTGCGGTAAGGGTCTTCGGCATAGATCCTACTCTCGACGGACCAGCCGTTCAGCTTGACGTCTTCTTGCGAAATCGAGAGTTCTTCCCCGGCTGCAACGCGGATC
The DNA here is from genome assembly GCF_030733265.1 of Roseibium sp. MMSF_3412. Classification (GTDB taxonomy): domain Bacteria; phylum Pseudomonadota; class Alphaproteobacteria; order Rhizobiales; family Stappiaceae; genus Roseibium. The sequence continues at coordinate 212,048 of NZ_JASHJI010000008.1, forward strand.
ATCTGCTCCACCAGATCGACACCGGTGATGAGTTCGGTGACGGGGTGTTCGACCTGCAGGCGCGTGTTCATTTCCAGAAAGAAAAAGCTCTTGTCCTGACCGGCGACGAATTCAACGGTTCCGGCGCTGTCGTAATCGACCGCCTTCGCCAAGGCGACCGCCTGTTCGCCCATTTTCCGCCGGGTCTCCTCGTCGAGCAGCGGTGACGGTGCTTCTTCGATGACCTTCTGGTTCCGCCGCTGGATCGAGCACTCACGCTCACCGAGGTAAATGGCGTTGCCGTGCTTGTCGCCGAGGACCTGAATTTCAATATGACGCGGGTTTTCGATGAATTTCTCGACGAAGACGCGGTCATCACCGAAAGACGAGGCAGCTTCCGATTTGGACCGGTCGTAGCCGTCGCGCACCTCGTCGTCATTCCAGGCGATGCGCATCCCCTTGCCGCCGCCACCGGCCGACGCCTTGATCATCACGGGGTAGCCGATGTCCTGTGCGATCTCGACAGCCTGTTCCGCCGTTTCTATCACGCCCAGATACCCGGGAACGGTGCTGACCTTCGCATCGTTGGCGAATTTCTTGGATTCAATCTTGTCGCCCATCGCCTCGATGGCCCGCGGATTGGGTCCGATCCAGACAATGCCCTCCTTCTTGAGCGCTTCTGGAAAACTGGCGCGTTCGGAAAGGAAGCCGTAGCCGGGATGAACCGCTTCAGCACCGGTCTGCTTGCAGGCGGCAATGATCTTGTCGGCGATCAGGTAGGATTCGGCTGCTGCCGCCGGACCGATATGAACGGCTTCGTCCGCCATCTCGACATGCAACGCATCCCGGTCCGCGTCCGAATAGACCGCGACGGTCTTGATCCCCATGCGGCGGGCGGTCTTCATGACCCGGCAGGCGATTTCACCCCTGTTGGCGACGAGAATTTTCGAAAACATGCATTTCCACCCGGCTGGATTGTTTCCTTGGTTTTAGGCCCCGTGCTGCGGCGGCGCAACTTAGCCAAAGGGCGAGCGGTCAGTGCCGGATGGCACCGCTCTTAACGCCTGGTAACTGACACGGCACACGGATCCATTGTCAGCATTACGTAAAGTTAAAGGTTTTCCCTGATAATTTGACCAATAGTGGGGTACTGACATGAAACGTCTCGTTGCATTTCTCTTTCTCACCCTTGCGGTACCGATCACCGCGCAGGGTGAATCAATCGGCAAATGGCATAGCGGTGATGTCAACGGTTTCACGCGCTACTGGACGACAAACGATGTCGGCTCCAATTTCGTGGTCTGGTGTCACCCGCAAAGACAGATCAACGGCACGTTGCTGCATGTCGAGATTGAGGGAAGGATGCCGCCGCCCAACAGCCGCGTGCGTGTGATCCTCGATTCCAGCGTTCTCGACGTGCCCGTCAACGAGCACGGCTACATCGGAACCGGATGTCCGGCCTGCTCGGACAGCTTCGGATATATCTGGCACAAGATCCGTTCGTCCCGCACCCTGGCCGTCAAATTCCCGGACGATACGTATGCCGGATTTTCGCTGAAAGGCGCGCTGAATGTGCTGCCTGGCAATGTTTGCCCCACCGATTGGCAAAAGCGAAATGACAGGTCCTGACCTGGCTCCCTAGGCCGCGCCTGGCACTCTTCAACAAAGGATCGCTTTATCTGCCACGTCAACCTGACGCTGGTGTATCAGTGCGTTAAATGGCATTTTATGTGCCGACGGTCACATTGGTTTCTATCCGCCTGACGCAAAATAGCGGTTGAACTGACCAAAAGACGCCAGTCACCAATGGAGGCAGATATGAAAAATCGTCGTCTTGCAATCGCGGCTGTTTTGCTCGGCAGCATTGTCTGGACATCCGCTGCTCATGCAAGGCCGGACCTGCGTCAGATGAGCTGCCGCCAGGCGCAGAACATGGTCAAGCAGCATGGCTCGGTCGTCTTTACGACAGGGCGGCACACTTACTCCATGTTCGTGTCGAACCGCAGCTTCTGCGACTACAATCAGGAACTCTTCGTCCAGTACGGACCGACCAAGGACAATCGCAAATGTCCGGTCGCCTATGAATGCCGGGAACCCCTCTTCCCGCGCGGCGGCTTCAACCGTTGGGACTGAACGCAAGCGGGCCGGTTTTACCGGCCCGTTTCGTTCAGAAGCATGCAGGATTGCTGCGAAAACAGCGTCAGAGCGGAATGTTGTCGTGTTTCTTCCAGGGCGTTTTTTCCTGCTTTGATCTGAGCAGCGCCAGTGCCCTGGCAACGCGGCGGCGGGTCGAATGGGGCCTGATCACATCATCAATGTAGCCGCGTTCGGCGGCAACGAACGGATTGGCGAAGCGGTCTTCATAGTCTTTTGTCCGCTTTGCAATCTTTTCCTGGTCACCCAGTTCGTTCCGGTAAAGGATCTCAACCGCGCCTTTCGCCCCCATCACGGCAATTTCGGCGCTCGGCCATGCGTAGTTGATGTCGCCGCCGATATGCTTCGAACTCATGACGTCGTAAGCGCCGCCATAAGCCTTGCGGGTGATCACCGTAACTTTCGGGACCGTCGCCTCGGTATAGGCAAACAGAAGCTTCGCACCGTGCTTGATCAGCCCGCCATATTCCTGTGCCGTACCCGGCAGGAAACCGGGGACATCGACGAAGGTGACAATCGGAATGTTGAAGCAATCACAGAACCTGACAAAGCGTGCGGCCTTGCGGCTTGCGTCGGAGTCCAGAACGCCAGCCAGAACCATCGGCTGGTTGGCGACGATCCCGACGGACCGGCCCTCGATCCGTCCAAAACCCGTCAGGATGTTTCCGGCAAACCCTTTCTGGATTTCGAAGAAATCACCTTCATCGACCGTCTTGAGCACCAGTTCCCGCATGTCATAGGGCTTGTTCGGATTGTCCGGCACAAGCGTATCGAGACTTGTGTCGATGCGGTCCGGGTCGTCGTAGTTTGTCAGTTCCGGCAGGTCGGCCTGATTGTTCATCGGCAGGAAATCGATCAGCCGCCGCATTTCCGACAGGGCTTCCACGTCGTTGTCGAAGGCACCGTCCGCAATTGACGACTTTGTGGTGTGAATGGACGCGCCGCCCAGTTCTTCGGCCGTCACCGTCTCGTTTGTCACAGTCTTGACGACGTCGGGACCGGTGACGAACATGTAGGACGTGTCGCGCACCATGAAGATGAAGTCGGTCATTGCCGGGGAATAGACATCGCCGCCCGCACAGGGTCCCATGATCAGCGAGATCTGCGGGATGACGCCGGAAGCCAGCACGTTTCGCCGGAACACCTCCCCATAACCGCCAAGCGCGGCGACGCCTTCCTGGATACGGGCACCGCCGGCATCGAACAGGCCGATGATCGGCGCACGGTTCTGGAGCGCCATGTCCTGAAGTTTGGTGATCTTTTCAGCATGGGCCTCGGACAGCGAACCGCCGAAAACGGTAAAATCCTTGGAGAAGACATAAATGGTCCGGCCGTTGACCGTGCCCCAGCCCGTTACAACGCCATCGCCCGGAATATGCTGTGCATCCATGCCGAACTCGGTGCAGCGGTGCTGTTTGAACATGTCGAACTCTTCAAAAGAGCCCTCGTCCAGAAGCGCCTCGATACGCTCGCGAGCGGTGAGCTTGCCCTTCGAGTGCTGTGAGTCGATCCGGCGTTGACCACCCCCGAGTCGGGCCGTCTCCCGGCGTTGTTCCAATTCGGCCAGCACTTCTTTCATCAGGTCCTCCCGATACGCGTTTTAAAGAGGCCGTACCATGTTCCACGCATGAGGCAAAGTCAGCATATGGGCTTAAGGAAACCGGTGAGGCCGCTTTCAGGCGCTGCTCAATCCGTAGGCGCGACGGAGGACGTCAAACCCCGGCGGCACCGCGCGAAGCAACACTGTCACCGGCGGCAGGACGTTGGCGGACAAGAGGTTTTCGCTGGCCGTGGTCGCACGAGTGTTTTTGCCTGCGGTCTGCATATCCGAGATAGTGTTGCCCAAACACTGGGCAACAAAGCCGAGATATTGTTCTTTGACACACCTCAGAATTTTGTCATGATTGCAAAACAAGCAGAACAGGCAAAGGGGAGGCAATGGCGGACGATCGGACTTTCTTCAACGAAATGCTCGACGATGCTGGTGGACCACGATCACCTTACTCAAGGCTCGCGACATGGCTCGAAGACAAACCCGCTAACTTCCTTACAAAAAAGAGCCGGGATGCGGAGACAATCTTCCGCCGGCTCGGGATCACCTTCGCTGTATATGGTGCGGAAGAAGCAACGGAACGGCTGATACCGTTCGATCCGATTCCCCGCATCATTTCCGCTTCCGAATGGCGCAAACTGTCCGCTGGCATCGACCAGCGCGTCCGTGCGCTGAATGCGTTCATGCACGACATCTACCATCGTCAGGAGATCCTGCGCGCCGGCATCATTCCCGCTGACCTCATCCTGCAGAACGAGGCCTTCCTGCCCGAGATGGCCGGGTTCACACCGGCCCGCAAGGTCTATGCGCATATCATCGGGACGGATCTTGTGCGGGTTTCGGAAAACGAATTCTACGTTCTGGAAGACAACACCCGAACGCCGAGCGGCGTGTCCTACATGATGGAAAACCGCGAAACGATGATGCGGCTTTTCCCGGAGCTTTTTCAGACCCACGCCGTCGCACCTGTGGAACAATATCCCGAACTTCTGCGCCGCACGCTGGAAAGCGTTGCTCCCGATCCGTCAAAGTCGGCACAGACCATCGTTGTGCTGACGCCGGGTATCTACAATTCGGCCTATTTTGAACATGCGTTCCTTGCCGATTCCATGGGCGTGGAACTGGTCGAGGGCCGGGATCTTTTTGTTGATGCCGGCAAGGTGTTCATGCGCACGACGCGCGAACCCGAACAGGTCGACGTGATCTACAGGCGCATCGACGATGCCTTCCTCGATCCCCTCACCTTCAACGCGGACAGCATGTTGGGTGTACCGGGACTGTTCGACGCCTACCGCGCAGGCAATGTCACGATCTGTAATGCGCCGGGGACCGGGATTGCCGACGACAAGGCGATCTACGCCTATGTACCCGACATCATAGAGTTCTACACGGGGCAGAAACCCATCCTCAACAATGTTCCGACATGGAACTGTTCGCGGGCCGACGATCTAGCCTATGTGCTCGACAATCTCGAAGACATCGTGGTCAAGGAAGTCCATGGATCCGGCGGCTACGGCATGCTGATCGGTCCGACGGCATCCAAGCGCGAGATTGCCGAGTTTCGAAAGGTTCTGGAAGCAACGCCTTCCAACTACATCGCCCAGCCGACCCTCGCGCTGTCGGCCTGCCCGACTCATGTCGCCTCCGGTGTCGCACCCAGGCACGTGGATCTGCGGCCCTTCGTCCTGATCGGCGATCAGGTCCGGATCACACCGGGCGGACTGACCCGCGTCGCGCTCAAAAAAGGATCGCTTGTCGTCAATTCCAGCCAGGGCGGCGGCACCAAGGATACCTGGGTACTTGAGGACTGACACCTGATGCTCGGAAGAACCGCCTCTTCACTCTTCTGGATGTCCCGCTACCATGAGCGGGCCCAGAACGTGGCCCGCCTCCTGGAAGTCGCCTATCGTGGTGCCATCATATCCCATCGCGGACAGGAACACGGCACACACTGGACCTTCGCCCTGACCTGTTCGGGCTGCGAGGCAGAATTCTCGGAAAAATACGATGAGCTGGGCATCCGCAACCTTGCGTTTTTCCTTCTGTTTTCAAAAGAGAATTCGGTAAGCGTGCGCAACAGCCTCGAGCTGGCGCGAAACAATGCACGTGCGGTGCGCACCGGTATCACTGCTGAACTCTGGGAAGCGATCAACACCACCTGGATCGAATTCACCGAGGTCAACCCGCAGACCATCACCCAGGAAAGACTGCCCGACTTTCTTGCCTGGGTGAATCAGAGGGCACACCTGTTCCGCGGCGCACTCCTGAACACGGTGCTCCGAAACGACGGCTATTTCTTCTCGCAGATGGGCAATTTCGTCGAACGTGCGGACAACACGGCGCGGATACTCAACACGCAGTACTGGTCGCTCCTGCCGGACAGCGACATTCTTGATGACGGCTCGATGGAAAAATACCAGTGGTCGGCGATCCTGCGAGCCCTGTCGGGCAGGAGGAGCTACCGCTTTGCCTATCCCAACGCCCGGCTGAAAGCGTTCAACATCGCGGAGTTCCTGATCCTCAGGAAGGAGATGCCGCGATCGCTCGCGCATTGCTATAACTGGATTGCGGACACCGCGGAAGACCTGTCCCAATTCTACAGCTCGCAGGAGCCGAGCCTGGCAATGGCAAAGGAAATCGCAAAGAGCCTTTCTGAAAAGCAGATGCGGGAAATCTACCAGGACGGACTTCACGAGTTCCTCAGCGACTTCATCGGCAGGAACAACCAGTTCGCATTCGAGCTTTCCAAGGACTACAACTTCTCCTGACCGAACCAAACTGCAACCGGGTGCCGCATGCAACTGACCGTCCGACATACAACTCGATACCGCTATGATGCACCGCTTGCGAATGCCATGCAGCAGATCCGCCTGACACCGGAAAACGGACCGGCACAAAAGGTGATCGAATGGTCGATCGATGCCCCCGGCATTTCCCGCGCGACGACCTACAAGGATGCGTTCGGAAACCGCGTGCACATGGTTTCGCGCAGCGAACCCGTCGAAGACGTGGAAATCGTTGCGGCCGGCATTATCGAAACGCAGGATACCAACGGGATCCTGGGGCATGAGCCGGACGCGACCGTTCCTCCGCGAATCTATACGCGTATCACGCCCCTGACCCAGCCGAACCAGGCAATCAGAAGGCTCGCCGCGCACGCGGAAGATGAGGACCGGATTGCCGGTTTCCATGCGCTCATGCACGCGATCCGGGACAAGGTCGACTACAAGGTCGGCGTTACGGAAACCCACGCTCCGGCAGCTGCGGCCCTGGCTGCCGGTGAAGGTGTCTGCCAGGATCACGCCCATATTTTCATCGCCGCGGCCCGCTCCCTTGGCGTCCCTGCGCGCTACGTCTCCGGTTATCTTCTGCTGGAAGACGAGCAGGCCTCCGAAGCGCACCATGCCTGGGCCGAAGTTCTGATCGAAGGTCTCGGCTGGACAGGTTTCGACGTCTCCAATGCGCAATGTCCCACGGACCGTTATGTCCGCCTTACCGTCGGTCTGGATTCGCGTTCCGCCGCACCGATCAGAGGCATACGCTTCGGCGGCCTCGAGGAAAACCTGCAGGTCGAGGTCGACGTGACCCAGGCCGTTTTTCAACAGCAGCAATAAATGTCGTTTTTCCAGCGCCCAATTCCCGTTCAGTGTGGTAACAGATCGAAGGGGAATGCCGGAGGGGCTGATTGAATGACATATTGTGTCGGCTTGAAACTGGACCGTGGGCTTGTGTTTGCCGCAGACACACGCACCAACGCCGGTGTCGATAACATTGCGACCTACAAGAAGCTTCACGTCTGGGAAGAACCCGGCGAACGCGTGATCACGCTCCTGTCGGCGGGTAATCTCGCCGTGACCCAGGCGGTCGTCTCGCTCCTCAGCGAACACATTACCTCGGCCGACAACGACCGCGCGACGCTCATGACAGCCAAGACCATGTTTCAGGTTGCGCGGCTCGTTGGCAGTGCCGTGCGGGAGGTCAAGTCGATCGATGGCGAATCGCTTGCGACCAGCGCAGAAAACTTCTTCGTCACATTCATTCTCGGTGGCCAGATCGAGGGCGAGGAACCGCGGATGTTCCAGATCTATGCGGCCGGAAACTTCATCGAAGTCGGAGAAGACACGCCGTTTCTTCAGATTGGCGAGCACAAATACGGCAAGCCGATCCTCGACCGCGTCACCAGAGCCGACATGCGTCTTGGGGAAGCTGCGAAACTGGTGCTGCTGTCCTTCGATTCCACCATCAGGTCGAACCTGTCCGTCGGCATGCCGATCGACATGCTGCTCTACAACAAGGACACCTTCTCGACCGACCGGCAGGTGCGGATCGAACAGGACGATCCGTATTTTCAGAAACTGTCGCAAGGCTGGTCTGAAAAACTGCGCGCGGCCTTTGGCGAGATTGACGAATTCGACGTTTGAAGAGCGGCACAGGCCTGTCAGAAAGGCGTCACAAACCGGCTTTAGAAGCGGACCGACCGACCCGGAGTAAATCTTCATGAGCAGCGGCACCGCGAGCGAACTCGATCCTGTCACCTGGACGCGGGAAACCTCGCAGGAACCGCTGGAGGCGAACGATCTCGCCCTGAAGGCCGTCAGGGACATGATCAAGGCCGGAAGACGCACCCAGATTGTCGAGCTTCTGAAGCGCTGGGATCCCATTGACGTGATGCAGCTGCTGACCCGGCTGCGGCTCAAGCAGGCACGCAAGCTCTTCCAGTGGTTGCCTGCAAACCCGTCAATCAAGGTTGTTGCGGAGCTGAGACCAGAATTCCGGTCGATCCTGATGGAGGAATCGACCCTCGACCAGTTCCGCGACATTCTCGCAGGTCTCGACCCTGAAGACGCGATCGAGATTCTCAATGAATTTCCCGACGATGTCGCCGACGAACTGATTGCGCGCCTCCCCGACCTGGAAGATATCGCGACCCGGGGCACCTATGCCGACGATACGGCAGGCCGGGTCATGGCGCGCAAATTTGTCGCCCTGCGCGAAGATTGCACCGCCGGTGAAGCCGTTGAGCAGATGCGCGAGGAAGCCGACCGGATAAGAAGGATCTTTACGGTCTATGTCACCGATGCGGACGGACGGCTTATCGGGACCGCTGAAGTCGGGAAACTCCTGCTTGCCCGGGACGATGTGCCGCTGAAGGACATCATGAACCGGGATGTCATCGCCGTTTCCACCGATACGGACCAGGAAGAAGTTCTTCGTCTGGCCCGGAAGCGCGACATGCGCACGGTTCCGGTTGTCAGCGGCGAAGGACATCTCATTGGCCGGATAACACCGAAACAGTTGACCCGGATCGCGGCGGACGAGGCCAATGAAGACATGCTGCTGATGAGCGGCGTCTCCGGAGAGGCACGCTCGGACGATACGGTTTTCCGGATCGTTCGCGGACGCCTTCCCTGGCTTCTCGCCGGGCTCGTCGGTGCGAGCGTGGCCGCAACGGTTGTCGGTTCCTACGAAGACCAGCTCGCCGAAGCGGCGATCCTCGCCGCCTTCATTCCCGTGACCATGTCAATGGCCGGAAACGCCGGTCTTCAAGCCTCCGCTGTCGCCGTCCAGGGGATCGCAACCGGTGCGCTCTGGTCCGGCGACATCGTTTTTCGGCTGATGAAGGAGTTCTTCGCAGCCCTCATCAACGGTGCCGTTGCAGGGACCTTGCTGGGGATACTTGTGCTCGTGGCGTCTTTGATCGTGCCGCTCGAAGCGCCGGAACGGCTCGCACTGGCAACGTCGCTGTCTTTGCTCTGCGTAACGACGCTGGCGGCGATGGTCGGGGCAACGGTGCCGATTGTCCTGGACCGGATCGGCATCGATCCGGCAATGGCCATCGGCGTCTTCATCACCTCGTCCAACGACGTTCTGGGCGTTCTGATCTTTTTCCTTATGGCGACCACGTTCTACATGGCGTGAGCGTCAGGACGCCATCCGGCTGGCCGCACCCTTGCGACTGCCTTGCGGCAATCATCACACGAAGATAAGAAAGCGCCGGCCCACCGGGAACGCTCAGGTCGTTTGCAGGATCAGGACCGCGGCATCGAATTCGGTCCGTTTGTAGGCGCGGATCTGCGCAGCTTCGGCGTCTTCTCCCCACCGCTCGATATTGTGGTCCTCTTCCACATGAGCCGCCGTCCAGGCCGCATCCGCGTCAATTCTGCCCTCACGCAGGCCAAGTGCGAGCAACGCGGAACCTGTGAGGCTGGTAATCGTATGAAGCGCGGCAAGACGAAGTGCCGTTTCGCCCGCTAAACGATCCCTGTAGGACGCAAGAAGATCCTCCGGCTGAGCGGCATGGATCACCCCTTCAATCAGCGAAAACCTGCCTCCCAGCAATTCACCGGCCCAGTCAACGACCGGGTCCCAAAGCGCCCGCTGCGTGTCGACGAGGCTCTGCGGGTCGTCGGCGCGATAACAAAGCGCGTCGTTGCCGGCGAACCTGACAATGTCGTCAAGCACGTCTGCCGCGCGTACGCTCACCGCATCCAGCGCCGAATTTGTGATCCTGGTGAGCGGCATCGTCGCCGGATTGATTTCTTTTTCCTGGGCAGCCCATTCCGCAGATACGGACGCGGCAAGTTTTTCGTTTGGCAGCGCAAGCGCCGCCTTTCCGGGTGTTTTCACCGGTCTTCCATCGAGGTGAATGACGTAGCCGCCATCGGTTTCCGCATAGGCGGCTTCCTTGTAGAAACGCTTTGGAAGTTCGCGTTTGGAGAGTTCGCGTGCGCGCTGCTCCGGATCCTTGGCCGCTTCCTCATGCAGAGTATCAAGAAAGTCGCGCATCAAACTGTTTCCTTGTCCAAATTCAGGGTTTCAGACAGCGCATCATCCAGGTCATCGAAACTGTGAATAATCCTGTCGGCACCTTCTGCGGCGAGCCGCGAGTGATCATGATAACCCCACGTGACGCCAATGGTTCTTATGCCCGCCGATTTGGCCATGGCCATGTCGAACCCGGTATCGCCGATCATGACCGAGTTTTCCGGACGCACGCCCGTTTCCGACAAGGCCCGTTCGATCATGTCGGGATGCGGCTTGGACGGAGAGGTATCGGCCGTCTGGATCGTCGCGAATTTGCCGTGCAGTCCATGCGTGTCCTGCATGTGTTTCACGCCGCGCAAGGCCTTGCCGGTCGCGATGCCGAGCAGGACATCTTCCCGGGCGTGAAGCCGTTCGACGGCCTCCCGTGCGCCTGCATAGAGCGGATCGATTTCGAGCCCCTCCGCGCGCCTTGCCCATTTGGCCTGGCGATACGCTTCGGCCATCGCGGGCACCTTCTCAAGATGGGCTTCTCCGACAAGATCAGTAAACGCCTCTTCGAGAGACCGGCCCACGATCGACAGTGCCGTCTTGCGGTCCGGCATCGGCAGTCCCACGGCTTCGAACCCGACCTGAAGCCCATGAAAAATGGTGTTCTGACTGTCAACCAGCGTACCGTCGACATCGAAAATGATCAGATACATGAGGAAACCTGTGCCCGTTCAGCCAAGGCCCGCATGTGCAGTGTTTTACGGTCCGGGTCAAGGGACATTTCGCAAACGGGCAGCTTGCCGCCTCGCCTCGCCTTTCCCGGCTCGCCGGACCGGTCGGGCGAAGCGGGCAAAGCGTCCAAAGACGGCCATGTGGAAGCGGTCTTTGCCTGGAAAACCCGATTGAGTCAGATGTGCCTGAAATTTGCCTTTTTATGGTGGTTTGGGGAGCCTGCACTGCCCGTAAGGTCTTGTTAACCATGTTCGTAAACCGTCCGGTTACCATACCCGCGGATACTCGTGCAGGTGGTTGGACGCAGTCGTTTGGGACAGGTTGTCACCAAATCCGAACAGTTTTGGAACGCAGTCGTGTAACTGTGTCCAGTGGGATGGTTTTGCCGGAATGCAAGAGATCGAACAGCAGACACCCGCCAGGCATGAGGCGCTGAAGACGCCGCGCAAGTTTCCTTTGCGCACCTTCAGTGTCGTGTTTGTCTTGGCAGCGCTCGCCCTTACCATGCTTGTCTATGGACCGGCACTGACGTCATCGGACAACCGCTTTGCCATGCCAGACCGGGACCAGGCCGTTCTGGCACTTGTCACACCGGTTTTACCGTCGCCGCTGCAGCGGCAATCGAGTGTCTCCACCGCTCCGTCTTCGACCGGTGTTTCCACACCAACCAACCAGTTGCCTGTCGAGGAGACCGCAGTGCCGTTCGGAAATGAACGTGTTGCAGTGTTTTCAAATCCTGCAGCGGCTCTGGACATCGAGCGGGTCAAAAAAGTCGCCAAGTTCAAACTTGCAGCCAAACTCGCTCATCTCAGGTTTGCCCAGCACCTGGCCATTGCGCGGGCTGAACGCGTTGCGGCTGCCGCGCAAGTGGCGCTGGCCCAACCGGCCGTTGTTGCGCCCGTGGCAACGGTTCGTGTACCTGGCACCAAGCCGCAAGCACCTGTTCGCTCCGTGGCTGTGCGTGCGCAGCCTGACGAAGAGGTTTCGCAAACCCCGGCCCCCGTGCTCGCCTACGCCACTCCCGGCATCCCGGAAGAGCAGAACAAGAGTGGGTTCGGCGGACTTGGCAAGATCTTCAACGGTCTGAAGGGCGGCCTTCCGGGCCGTGGAAGCGGCATTGCCGTCTACGATATCAGCGCGGCGGTCGTGCACATGCCGGACGGAACGAAGCTTGAGGCCCATTCCGGCATCGGTCACCGGAAGGACAATCCGAAATACGCCCATGTCAGGAACCTTGGGCCGACCCCGCCCAATATCTACGACCTGAGAATGCGCGAAAGGCGGTTCCACGGGGTCGAGGCCATCCGCATGCTGCCAAGAGACCTGGCGGCGATGAAGGGACGCGATGGCATGCTTGCACACAGCCCCCTGCTCCGCCGCACCAACGGATCTCACGGCTGTGTCGCCTTCAAAGACTACAACAAGTTCCTGAAAGCCTTCAAAGCCGGCAAGGTAAAGAAAATCATCGTTGTTCCCTCGATGGAGAAACTGCCGAAATACATGGCAAAGCTTAATCGGGGCACCGACGCCTGAGTTCGGCTGAACGTCTTGCCCTCATGCGTCAGATTGGCTAAAGACAGAAAAGTCCCGTCCGGAGCTTTTCCTTGACCAAGATACTGGCTGTTTTCCTGATCCTGATTGCCGCCATCCAGGTGATCAAACCGCTCGGTTGGCCGGGTCTCAAAAAACGCTCCGACGCATGGAAATTCGTCGCCGGTGTTGTCGCGGTGACCGTCTTGTCCGTCATCGTCAGCGCCCTGTTCCAAGGGCTTTAGGTCAGACGGCGAGCGGCACTTCTACCAGACCGGGGTTTGTTTCCAAAGAGGCAGGAACCAATGGGCGAACAAGCCACCCTTCACCTGATCTGCGGAAAAATTGCCGCCGGCAAGTCAACGCTGGCCCGCAGCCTTGCAAATGCGCCCGGCACGATCCTGATCCGGGAAGACGCCTGGCTGTCCGAGTTGTACGGCGACCAGATGCAGACCCTCGCCGACTACGTAACATTTTCAGCGAAGCTGCGCTCGGCGCTTGAACCGCATATCGTCGACTTGCTGCGATCGGGACTTTCCGTTGTCCTGGACTTTCCTGCGAACACGGCCGAGTTGAGGCGCTGGATGCGCCGCCTGTTCGAAACGGCGGGCTGTGCGCACGAGCTTCACCTGATGGACGTCAGTGACGAGATCTGTAAGGAACGGCTACGGAAGCGCAACGCTTCCGGAGAACACGAATTCCAGGTGTCCGACGAACAGTTCGACCGCGTCAGCCAGCATTTTCAGCCGCCGACAAAAGCGGAAGGGTTCCAAGTCCGCATACACCAGGCGTAGCGGCACTCGCGTTCTGAACAGCCTGCCTGGTTACCGCTTGATCAGGGTCTCGTCCGGATCATCTGCTTCCGGATCGTAGTCGCTGGCATTGAAACCCAGAAGGTTCCAGGTCTGTTGCATGTGCGGGGGAAGCGGCGCCGACACGTCGATCATGCCGTGACCAGACGGATGGGGAATGACAATACGGCGTGCCAGAAGATGCAGCCGGTTCTGGATGCCGCCGGGAAGCTCCCAGTTCTCGATGTTGAAGTATTTGTCGTCACCAATGATCGGGTGGCCGATGTGAGCGGCGTGCGCCCTGAGCTGGTGGGTCCGGCCAGTGACCGGCTTCATGGTAACCCAGGAGAGTTTCTGTGCCGACTGCTCGAAAACGGAATAAAGCGAAACCGCATGCTGGGCATCATCGTCGCCCTGGCGGGTCACCCGCATCCGCTCCTCGCCTTCGCTCCGCGCCAGAAAGGTCGAAATGCGCCCCTGTTTGGGCTTGGGAACGCCGGCCAGCATGGTCCAGTAGATCTTGCGCGTGTTCCTGTGCCGGAAGGCCTTGGTCAGTTCCTGCGCCGCCTGGCGCGTCCGCGCGACGAGGATGATCCCGGACGTTTCGCGATCGAGCCGGTGCACCAGACGCGGCTTGTTGCCCTTGCGGTCTGTGAACGCCTCCAGCATGCCGTCAAGATGCCGCTTGAGACCGGAACCGCCCTGCACGGCGAGCCCGGCCGGCTTGTTGAGAACCAACACCTGATTGTCCTCAAACAGCAGCATTTCCTCGATGGCTTTCCGGTCATCGGCAATCAGTTTCGTGGATTTGGGCTTCGCATTCTTGCGGTCATCCGCCGGAACATCGACTCCGAGCGGCGGGATCCGCACCATCTGTCCCTTGGCGATACGCGTGCTGGCCTCGGCCCTTTTTCCGTCAACGCGCACCTGACCGGTGCGCAGCAGTTTCTGCAGACGGCCAAAGCCGAGACCCGGATAGTGGGTCTTGAACCAACGGTCGAGGCGCATGCCCGCTTCGTCGGCGGTCACTTTTTTCTGTTCAATCGCGGACATCTTGTTCTCAGAACCATTTGCGATCCGGCCGGATCGCTCTCAACCGGGTTGTTTGTTCTCCCCGGGCGGAAATTCGTTCCGCTGCGTATAGGCGCAATCCGGCGCAATTGGAAGGGAAACTTAGGTAACGACCTGTCGCGCAATGGCCAGGCCGCCAAAGACAGCTGCGATGGACAGCAGAACCGAGGCGACGACATAGACCATTGCAAGAACGGTGTCACCGCGTTCCCAGAGCACCGAGGTATCGAGCGAAAAAGCAGAGAACGTTGTGAAGCCGCCAAGAATACCGGTGGCGATGAAATACCGGACCGTCTGGACATGCTGGAAATCCGATTTCACCAGCCACCCGATCAAGAGGCCCATGGCAAGGGAACCGACGACATTGACCGTGAGTGTTCCGACTGGAAATCCGGATCCGAACAGGCGCAGACTGGCAAGGGCCACAAGATGCCTTGCCCCTGCCCCGAACGCCCCACCCAGCATTACAAGAAGAAGATGTTTCAAGGTCTTCTCGACTTCGTCTGACTTTTGCGGCTAAAGCCGCGTACCATGCAGGTTCGCATTCGTAAAGCGACGGACCGGACCTTGCACAAAATCAGGTTTGTTTCCCGTATTTGAATCTGAACTTTTCACCGCCGATATAGGCAACACCGTTTCCGCTTTTGTAGTTTTCTTCAATATTGAACCAGAATGTTCCTTCATTGCCGTCCGTGCAGACAAAGTTACCCTTGCCATAGCCACTTGCCAGGTCGTTGGCGGACTCGAACCGACCTTTGCACTTTCGGCCCTTGTTGCTTTTGATATTGAACTTTCCTGCTTGGAATCCCAGCGCGCTCCCCTTGAAGGTTTCGGTCCCATTTGCATTTGTTCCCGTGATCTCGAATTGATTTTGACAGCCCGACAGCGCCAAAGCGGCGCCACAAATCAAAACGTGAATTTTCATTCCTGCATATTCCCAAAGTTGCTTCCGATGGGGACTTCTTACATTATTCCGGATTGAAAAGTAATTCTGATCGGATGCGCCCGGACGGACGGCGCGATGCCTTTGGAACACATCATCCGGTGTTGCTGCCTGGCGCAGTCTTGCCATCGTCACACCTGCTGTGAAGCGTTTCGACAATCGCCAATGTCTTTGCGCGGCACCGTCAACCGGAGACCAAATGGCGAAAGTGCCTCAAACCTCTTCAGTAACATGCGCAAAATCGGGATAAATCGACCGGACCAGTTCATCGACCCGCGCGATTTCATCGGGGATTGCCACCAGTTTCTCGCGCTCCTCCTGAAGAATCGCCAGGAAAATCTGGGCCCTTGCCTGGTTGACCTTGAGCTGCGGCAACGCCCCCTCGCCGGCTGCCGACAGCACGATACTGACCAGCCGGTCCGCCGCGTTAAGCCGGCCCCAGAGATAGTCGTGCTCGCGCCAGCTCCTGTTGAAGAACGCGCCGAAGGAATTGAGCGCCTTGCCCTTGAGTTCAAACCCTTCGGTGTAAAGGCTCGCCGCGTCTTTCGGGCTGATGCGGTCCACGAGGATTTCGGTGACTTCCGAAAAATCGTTCCGCTGAAGCACCGGGAACGTGATCAGGTCGTAAAAGCCGAAACCGACATAGGACCTGAGCAAGGACATGTGCCGATCTTTGTCGAGAAGATCGCGAGCCGTTTCAGCAAACAATTCGTCGTGAAGCCGGTCAAGATCGACAAGGCCCATCATTTTCGTGAGATTGGACAGGAGCGGCTCGACATGCGTTTCCAGGTTGCACTGACCGGCAGCGTTTGCTGCAAGAAACGCCTCGCAGACCTCCTTGCTTTTTCCGCCGAAAAACGTCTCAGTCCATCGCCAGCCAAGGTGATCGATCTGCTCGTACAAGAGCCCTTTCAGATGATCCAGCGCGCCGGCATCCGGCGGGGGCAGAGATGATGCTGATCCCGGCTGATAGAACCCGTTGAGTTTCCGGATGGCAAAACGCAGGCGGCGGATACGGTAGTCGACATCGAGGCCCCGAAGCAGTGAAACGATGTGCGGATCGGTGCGGCCCAGGCCGTCCTTGCTTTCGGTAGCAAGCCGGTTGAAGTGATTTGAGAAAACGGACAGGGCCGCCTCCTCCCGCGCCTGGAGATCAACCTCGGCGGCAAGCCTGTTTGTCAGTCCGGCCAGCCGTTCGGCAAGTGCGTGCAACTTGAGAGACTGGTAGTTCAGAAAAGCGAACCCGGCCTGTTCGAAGGCGGTGTTTGTCGCATCCCTCCGGCACTTCGACAGGACATCGGCCGTGATGGCGCGCCAGGTTGGCAAGAGCCTGGATACCGCCTGTTCGACAACCGGGCCGGTCGCATCGATCAACTGGGACAGCCAGCGGCTTCGCCGGTTGTTCTGTTCCAGCTCCTTCAGATCGTCGCCAATCGGTTCATTTCTGGGTATGTGTGCGAGAGAAGCCAGGATGACCCTGAAGAAACCGGGAAGTTCCATCGGCTTGTCGCCGCCTTCGCTGAAGTCGACCGGCGTCGGATCCACATAGATCAGGCGCCTTGCGACTTCGCGGGCCGCGGGCCGTTCTTCGATCACCTCGATGACCGGCGCGAAGGGCTTGTTCATGACGACGCTGCCGTCGACAAAACAATGCTGCGCCGTCCTGTCGGGCGTCAGGCACAGTTCCCGGCTCAGAAACGTGTCGCGTTCCGGCCAGTCTAGACCGTGCCGCGCAAGCGCCCGATCCATTTCGGCGACCGTCGCGGGCGGGAATGCACCTGGAAAGGACGAGGTTGCCCGGGCGGTAAAAACCAGCTCGGGAATGTTGTCGGCATCGAACTGGCTGTCGACATGTCCCTTGGTGCGATGAACCGCGTGAAACTTCAAAATACGTCTGTGATCCCACTCTTCGACAAAGGCAGGATCGTCAAGCAGGATGCGCCGCTTGACCCCGTTATAGTCGGTGATCGTGACGAACAGATCCAGCGTCTGTCCGCGCGGAATGAGTGTCCTCTCCGCGTGGTTTCCGGTTTCCATCTTGCGGCAGGCGTCAAGCATCCAGCCGATGAAACGCTCTCCTGAAAACGGTGGCGAAAACCATCTTGCCTGCATGAACTGCCGCAGCTTGTCCCGTGTCTCGTCATTCTTGATCTGCTTGTCCAGCCGCGCCGAAATGAGCTGGTCGAGAACCGGCGAAATCGAGAGTTTCAGATAGCGTGACAGGCCGGTTTGCGGCCGTGAAAGCCGTGTCACGTCTGCATTTTCCAGCCACATCTCGCTATGGCTTTCCAGCGGCAGATCATGCGCGATGGCACGTGCCAGCATGATGCCGTTGACACCGCCGGCCGAAGCACCGGCGATTGCATCAACGACGACACGGATGTCGGCAACGCCGGAAAGCAGGTCGAGCAGGTTCTGGTAAGCGCCCTGGACGGGCTGCAACTCCGGGGCATCAATCGGCTCGGCCGTGCCACCGTTCCTGTCGAGCCGGTAGCTCGATGCACGCACGAGGTTCAGGACCTCACGGCTCACCCCGTGCATATAGATGGCGAGCGAAACACCGCCATAAAGCACAAGCGCAAGTCTGAGTTCGATTTCCTTCATGAAGCTACCAGATGGATTGTCACAAACCGTCTATCAGAAAAAAATTTCCATATTCCTTAGATGGCGATGAAACGGTCCAAACAAAGCAAATCACCAATATGCGCTCATCATACCTGATCACGCTTGCGCGTGGAAAATGTGTAGAACCGTTTGTCGCTCCGATACGATCAACGGCGAGGCCTCGAAAGCAAAGCACCAATGTTACGCCCGCAGGATCAAGTCCAACGGTCCGGAATTGCATCCGTGCTCAACAAGGAACCGGCGAATTGGTCTTGAGACGGAGTGCTGATAAAGTCCGGCTTTTCGCACCGGAGGACATTGAGCTTGGATCTTCAGCAAGTGCTTGCATCATACGCTGCAGCCTGGAACGAGACCGATCCGGAAAGGCGCCTCAGGTTGCTCGAGCGCTGCTGGAGCGACGGCGGGCAATATGCCGATCCGGCCGGAACAGCTGACGGACGCGAGCAGTTGTCGGCGTATATCGGAGAATTTCATGCACATATGCCAGGTGCCCGCATTGAACTCGTCAGCGGTGCAAGCCAGCACAATGCCCACTTCTATTTCAAATGGCAGCTGATAACCGGCGACGGCATCGTGAAGATCGACGGCGTCGATTTCGGTACGGTATCCGCAGACGGCCGTCTTCAGGAAATCGTGGGCTTCTTCGGCGCACCTCCGGAGCTGACAGGATCCTGAACCGTCCCTTGCTTTCTGGAACCTGACCGGCGTTCGCTCAATCAGCTGCGCTCCCGCCGCAGCTTGCTCCAATAGTCAAGCCGCTTGCGCAGGTCTCGTTCAAAACCGCGCTCCGGCGGGTCGTAATAGGTCTGGCGGCCGAGCTTCTCGGGAAAATAGTCCTGTCCCGAAAATCCGTCCGGCGCGTCGTGATCATACTGATACCCGGCCCCGTATCCCTCTTCCTTCATCAGCTTCGTGGGCGCATTCAGGATGTGTTTCGGGGGCAGAAGAGACCCGCTGGACTTGGCATCGCGCATCGCGGCCTTGTAGGCGACATACGCCCCGTTGGACTTGGGCGCGGTGGCGACATAGATCACGGCCTGCGCAAGCGCCAGTTCCCCTTCCGGAGATCCGAGCATCTGATAGGCATCCCGCGCCGCATTGGTCTGGACAAGCGCATTCGGATCCGCCAGCCCGATATCTTCCACCGCCATCCGGATCAGCCGGCGCGCCAGATACATCGGATCCTCACCGCCATCCAGCATCCGGCAGAACCAGTAGAGCGCCGCGTCGGGGTCAGAACCTCTGACCGACTTGTGCAACGCGGATATCAGATTGTAGTGGCCGTCGGCGCTCTTGTCATAGATCGGTGCCCGGCGCTGCACGATCTCCTGCAGGCGTTCCGCGTCAAAGACTTCGTCTTCCGCTGCAGCCCGCCAGACATCCTCGGCAAGCGTCAGGGCAGATCGCCCGTCGCCGTCAGCCATCCGGATCAGGACCTGCCGTGCCTCGCCATCGAGCGGAAGTTTCTTCTCCTCCGTCTGTTCGGCCCGCGCAAGCAATGCTTCCAGCGCCTCGAGGGAAAGCGAGTGGAAGGTCATGACATGCGAGCGCGACAGGAGCGCGGCATTGAGCTCAAAGGAGGGGTTTTCCGTCGTGGCACCGACAAGCGTGATCGTGCCGTCTTCCATGACCGGAAGAAAGCTGTCCTGCTGCGCGCGGTTGAAGCGATGTATCTCATCGACGAAGAGCAGCGTCGATCGGCCTCCCATGCGTCTGGCGCGGGCGGCCTCGAACACTTTCTTCAGGTCGGCAACACCGGAAAAGATCGCCGAGATCTGTTCGAAGGCGAGATCGGTCTCATTGGCCAGTAGACGCGCGATCGTCGTTTTCCCGGTGCCCGGCGGCCCCCAGAAAATGAGAGACCCGAGGGTCCGTGTCTTGAGCATGCGCGAAAGCGTGCCTTCCGCGCCAAGGAGGTGGTCCTGTCCGACAACGTCCGCGAGACGCGAGGGACGCAGGCGGTCCGCCAGCGGACGCGGACCGGATTGCGCAAGACCGGATGCTTCAAAGAGATCGCTCACGGGCGTCTTATCTCACTTCAAGCTTCGACACCTTGCCGTTGCGCTCAATCTCAAGAACCCAGACACGAGGCGGCGTCTTGGTGATCACCTCCAGCATGCGGGTCGATTCCACCTTGCGTTCATTGACCGAACGAATGATGTCGCCAGGGCGCATGCCCACCTGGTTCGCCGCTCCGCGCCGGTCGACGGAGGCAATCACGACACCTTCAAACACCCCGCCGTCCAGGCCGAGTTCCTCGGCGACAGCCGGAGACAGGTTCATCACGGTGACCCCTTCGAACGGCGAATACTCGCGCAACTCGCGGGTATCACGCGGCACGGTCTCAGGCGCGGGCACCAGCGGCACGGAAAGCGACACCTCCTGCCCGTCCCTGACGATCAGAAAATTGGACGTCTCGCCAATCATTTTCGTCGCAAACCGGTATCCGAACGAATTGGGATCGATCACTTCCTTGCCTTCAATCTCCACGACAAGGTCACTGACCTCCAGCCCTGCTTCATGCGCCGGAGAGCCGTCGAAGACCGCGGTCACGAGAACGCCCTGCGGCCGGTCGAGGGAGAGCGCTTCGGCGATTTCGGCGTTGACCATCTGGACCGTCGCGCCAAGCCAAGGCCGCCGAACCTTGCCGCCCTGGTCCGCTGCCTGAGCAACAAAGCGGGCCATGTGCGCCGGGATCGCAAAACCGATGCCGTTCGATCCGCCGGAGCGCGAGAAGATCGCCGTGTTGATGCCGACCAGGTTTCCGGACATATCGACCAGCGCGCCACCGGAGTTGCCGGGGTTGATGGCCGCGTCCGTCTGGATGAAGAACTGGAAATCGGTCACGCCGACCTGCGTTCTTGCAAGCGCCGACACGATGCCCTGCGTCACGGTCTGGCCGACCCCGAACGGGTTGCCGATCGCCAGAACGATGTCGCCGACCTCGAGGCTGTCCGAATTTGCAAAGCTCACATGTTCGAACGGCCCCTCCTCGCGGATCTTGAGCACCGCCAGATCCGTGCGTTCATCCATGAGCACGATATCCGCATCGAATTCCCTGCGATCGTTGAGCGCCACACGCACGGCATCCGCGCCCTTGATAACATGATGGTTGGTGATCACCGTGCCGTCCGCAGAAATGATCACGCCGGAGCCGAGCGACGATTCAACCCGCTCGCGCGGACGGCTGTTGCCGGCACCCGGCTGACCGAAAAACCGGCGGAAAAACGGATCCTCGAAAAACGGAGAGACGCGCTGACGCTGAACCACTTTCCGGCTGGCGTAGACATTGACGACCGCCGGAGCCACCTGTTTCGCGACGGGGGCAAAGGACAGCTTGATCTGGGCTTCGCTCTGCGGAACCAGCCTCAGGTCCGCGGGCGACGGATCGACGGTCTGCGCGAAACTTGATGTCGCCAGGAGGCCCGTCAAGGCTGCAAGCAGAATACGGCACAAAGGTCGGAATCTGTTTGAATTGGTCAGACGCATTGACGAGCCCCTCTTTCGAATCTTCTTAGCTACCTGCGATACATGGCAGATAGGGTGCAAAAGAGGCAATTACAAAAACAATGAGCCGCCAAAACCCAGGCGGCTCATCAAAACTCGTTCAGATCAGGGTCAGGCGGACCGAACCTGATCAAGGAAGCTGCGCACTTCCGTATCCAGCTGTTCCGCTTCGGCCGCCATCTGCGCCGCTTCCTCGGAAAAGTTCTGGGCGGCCATGTTGGTGTCATTGGAAAGCGCCGAGACGTTTCGAATGTCTTCCGTGACCTTGGAAGTCCCGCCGGCGGCGCGTTGCGTATTCTCCGCAATGCCCTGAGTAGCGTAGCTCTGCTCGGTCACCGCAGCAGCAACCTCGCTTACGGATTTGGTGATCTCGTCGATCGTTTTCTGAATGTCTCCGATCGCCCCGACGGCATCGTCGGTCGCACCGCGGATCGCATCGATCTGCTGCTGGATCTCACCCGTCGCCTTGCCGGTCTGGGATGCAAGATCCTTAACCTCGGAAGCAACAACGGCAAAACCCTTGCCGGCTTCTCCGGCCCGCGCCGCCTCAATCGTGGCATTGAGCGCCAGAAGGTTCGTTTGATCGGCAATGTCGCTGATCAGGGTCACGACCTCACCGATCCGGTTGGCAGCCTCGGCGAGAGACTTCACGGTCTCGTTGGTTGTTTCAGCACGCCGTGTCGCGTCCGCTGCCACGTTCGACGACCGTTCGATCAGCGTGGAGATCTCCTGGATCGAACTCGACAGCTGGTCGGAGGCCGCTGCAATCGATTCGACCTCGGCCAGCGTTTCCTCAGACATTGTTGCCGCGTTGCCGGACGTCTCGCCCGCCGTGTCGGTCATGTCGCGCATGTTGCTCGCCGATTCGCGCAGCGAGGCAGCCGAATGAGCAACCTTGTCGACGACGCTGCCGACCGTGGCCTCGAAGTCGCCTGCAAGGCTGGCCAGCATTTCCTGGCGCTGTTCGGCCTGTATGCGGGCCGCGTCCGCCTCTTCGGTGGCCCGCTGCTCATTTTCTTCAGCCGCATTTTGCCGGATCTGGAGAACGGCGCGGCCAATGTCGCCAATTTCGTCCTTGCGCCGCGCCGCCTTGATCTCTGCGCCCAGATCGCCGGCGGCAATTGCATTCAGCGCACCGACAAGCGTCGACAGAGGACGGGTGATCGATTGCGAGAAGAACAGCGCGATGACGGCCGCAATCGCAATCGTGCCCAGAGACCAGACGATCATCTGGTCCCGCATGTTGGTGACAGCAGCCAGTGTTTCGTTGACGCTTTTTTCTGCGGCAACGACCCAGGTCTGTCCCGCGAAACTCAGCGGACGGGCCACGACCAGATCATCGACACCATCGGCACCGGTCACAATGGAGGCGGAGCCTTTGCCGTTCACGGCGGCCATCACCGGCCCTGCCGTGCTTTTGGCCACAAGCGCGGTCGGCGCATCTGCCAAAGGCTGATCGCTCAGAAGAAGTCCGTCCTGGTTGGTGACATACACCTGCCCCGTTTCCCCAAGGTCGGTTCGGTTCGCAACGATGTTGTTGAGGAAAGACGAATCAAGCCTGACCACCGCAACGCCGTTCAGGCTGACGGTCCCGAAGGAGTTCATGAACACTGGTGCGGCCAGGAACAGCGAGCCATCGCCGTCCGCCGCGTCGTAGGCTGCGAACGAACTTGTAGCCACCTCGCCTTCGCCAAGCTGCAAGGCGGCTTCGAAGGCCGTCTGAAGGCCGGAACCGTTCGCGGCGCTATCGGCACCGAGCTGCGACAGGAACTCATCGCCCTTGGTCACGGAATAAAGCACCAGACCCGCCGGATCGATCAGGTAGATATCGGCATAACCGCCGTTTTTCCAGACGCTGTAAAAAGCCGGATGCGCTTCGGAGTGTCGCCAGGCATACATTGTCTTCTGGTCGGCACCGGATATCTCCGCACGTTCTTCAGGTGTTTGCGGTGCATGGAAAAGTCCGAGAATCTCGTCCTTTTCCTTGCCGAGATTCAAGGTTGCATTGGCAAGGTTGCTCATGGGATCCGCCACACCGGATGCCAGGTTCACAACCTCCGCCTTGGCCGCCCCCAACTTGCTTTCCAAGAGCGCGGACCGCGCACTGATGACCATGCCCAACTCCGCTTCAGCTGCTTTCTGCAGCCCGTCGCGGCCTGTCATGTATCCGATCACTCCAACCGCGGTGCACGCGGCGAATGTCAGAACAATCATCAATGTTGGTATAACAAAGGATAGTCGAAACGAGCTGGACGCCCCCTTCGAGCCAGAGTTCTTCTTGCCAAACACAGTATTTCCCCAATCCCACTTCGTCCCACATGGGCGCGAAGAAAAACTAGGCGCAGTTTCTTAAATCATTGATAATCTTCAAAATTGTCTCACTATCTGAAACAACCGGATTTACTTCATCGAGTTACAATAAAAAAAGGCGGGCAACTGCCCGCCTTTCAGTCTGTACTCACGCCACAACTTACGCTGCGTCTTCAGCTGCTTCTTCTGCCTCAGCGCGTGCACGGTCGTCTGCGCCGCGCGCGTCCGGGTCACGATCGACGAGTTCGATCACGGCCATCGGCGCATTGTCGCCATAGCGGAAACCGGCTTTCAGAACGCGCGAATATCCGCCGCTCCGGTCCTTGTAGCGCTCGCCAAGTGTTTCGAACAGCTTGGCAACCATGGCGGTGTCGCGAATCTGCGAGATCGCCTGGCGGCGTGCGTGAAGATCACCGCGCTTGCCCAGTGTGATGAGCTTGTCGATGATCGGCTTCATTTCCTTAGCCTTCGGCAGCGTGGTCACGATCTGCTCGTGCTTGATCAGCGACGCTGCCATGTTCGCGAACATCGCCTTGCGGTGGCTGGATGTCCGGTTGAGCTTGCGGCCGGATTTACCGTGGCGCATGGCCCTCTCCTTTATCTTTCAGGCAGTCTGCTTGTTCCTTTGAAGCACTTGCCCGGTTGAACCCTCAGGGACGCGTACGTCCCTCAATACTGATGGTCTTCGTAGCGCTTGGCGAGATCGTCGATGTTCTCCGGCGGCCAGTTGGCGACTTCCATACCGAGATGGAGCCCCATCTGGGCGAGAACTTCCTTGATTTCGTTGAGCGACTTGCGGCCGAAATTCGGTGTCCGCAGCATTTCCGCTTCGGTCTTCTGAATGAGATCGCCAATATATACGATATTGTCGTTCTTCAGGCAGTTGGCAGACCGCACAGACAGTTCCAGTTCGTCGACTTTCTTCAAAAGCGCCGGGTTGAAGGCAAGCTCGGGAACGGTGTCCTCTGCGACTTCGCGCTGCGGCTCTTCGAAGTTGACGAAGATGGAGAGCTGATCCTGCAGAATGCGAGCGGCGAAAGCCACGGCATCATCCGGCTTGACGGAACCATCGGTTTCGACAGTCAGGGTCAGCTTGTCATAGTCAAGAACCTGGCCTTCACGGGTGTTTTCCACCTTGTAGGAGACCTTCTTGACCGGAGAGTAGAGACTGTCGACCGGAATGAGTCCGATCGGCGCATCTTCCGGACGGTTGCGATCGGAAGAATGGTAGCCCTTACCCGTGTTCACGGTGAATTCCATGCGGATTTCAGCGCCTTCATCCAGCGTGCAGAGCACGAGATCCGGATTGAGCACTTCCACATCACCGACGGTCTGGATGTCACCGGCGGTCACAACACCCGGGCCCTGCTTGCGCACGACCATGCGCTTGGGTCCCTCGCCTTCCATGCGGATAGCGATTTCCTTGATGTTGAGCACGATGTCGGTAACATCTTCGCGAACGCCCGGGATCGAGGAGAATTCATGCAGAACTCCATCGATCTGAACGGCAGTCACAGCCGCCCCCTGTAGCGAGGACAGCAGAATACGGCGCAGCGCGTTGCCCAGTGTCAGGCCGTATCCGCGCTCGAGCGGCTCAGCAACAACGGTCGCTGTAAAGCGCGGGTCGTGTCCCGGCTTGATCTCGAGTTTGGTCGGCTTGATCAGTTCTTGCCAATTTTTCTGAATGGTCACGTTTTCGTCCCTTCGGCTATCCCGCCCGGTTCTTCAGGACCGGGCCATTCTTTGCCATTTGGAGAAACAGGTACCTAAAGCCCGGAGCCTTAGACGCGGCGACGCTTGCGCGGACGGCAGCCATTGTGCGGAATCGGCGTCACGTCACGGATGGACGTGATCAGGAAACCGGCAGCCTGCAAAGCACGCAGTGCGGACTCGCGGCCCGAGCCTGGTCCGCGGACCTCGACTTCCAGGGTACGCATACCGTGTTCAGCTGCCTTCTTGGCAGCGTCTTCGGCCGCGACCTGAGCGGCATAAGGTGTCGACTTACGCGATCCCTTGAAGCCCAGAGCACCAGCGGACGACCAGGAAATTGCATTGCCCTGTGCGTCGGTAATCGTGATCATGGTGTTGTTGAACGTGGAGTTCACATGCGCAACGCCGGAAGAGATGTTCTTGCGCTCGCGGCGACGCACACGCGTCGTGTCTTTAGCCATTCTTGTGTCCTTGTTTTGATCTCGTCACTGCCGTAATGCCGGCAGCTCCACCACCAATCGCTTTGTGATGATTATTTCTTCTTGCCGGCGATCGGTTTTGCCGGACCCTTGCGGGTACGTGCATTCGTATGTGTCCGCTGACCACGGACCGGAAGGCCGCGGCGGTGACGCAGGCCGCGGTAGCAGCCCAGGTCCATGAGACGCTTGATGTTCATGGCGGTGTCGCGGCGAAGGTCGCCTTCAACCATGTAGTCACGGTCGATCGTTTCGCGGATCGAAAGGACTTCAGAGTCCGAAAGTTCGTTCACGCGGCGGGACGCATCGATGTTGTTCTTTTCGATGATTTCCTGCGCGAATTTCGCACCAATGCCATGAATGTACTGAAGCGCGATAACGACGCGCTTGTTCGTAGGAATGTTAACGCCAGCAATACGTGCCACGTTTGTCTCCATGTGTTAGCGGAAACCCCGGAGGTTCGCCGCAGTGGGTAATGCCCGCGTCCGGTGGAGTCCGGCCCTTGCGGGGTACGAAATGCCGGGAGGCTCCCGGCACAGAGAAGGCCGGTCCCACTTACGTGAAACCGGCTAAACTGTCTGGTAGAGCGCGTCGTTTACCGCTCTTAAACCTTCTCGTCAAGACCTTGAAGGACGGATTCTATCGAAGCCGAAACGTCGTCGATGGATTGCATGCCGTCGACCACCGAAAGCAGCCCTGATTTCTCGTAGTAAGGCACCACAATGGCGGTGTCTCGATTGTACGCTTCCAGACGCTGTTTGAAGACTTCGGGATCATCATCCTTGCGGACCGGCTGACCTGCCGCCTTTGCATCCGCGGCCCGCTGAATGATCCGGTCCACCAGCTTGGTCTGGTCTACGCGAAGTTCAAGAACAGAATCCAGTTTCAAGCCGCTCTCGTCCAGCATCTGGTCGAGCGCTTCCGCCTGGGCGAGCGTGCGCGGAAAGCCGTCGAGAATGAAACCGTTCTTTGCGTCATCCTCGGCGGTACGGTCGCGGATGATGCCGACGACGATCTCGTCTGAAACCAGACCACCGGCATCCATAACCGCCTTGGCCTTCAAACCGACGGGTGTCTGTGCCGCGACTGCAGCGCGAAGCATATCTCCGGTGGACAGCTGAGGGATGCCGTATTTCTCCACAAGACGCGTTGCCTGTGTCCCCTTGCCCGCCCCAGGCGGTCCTACCAGAATAAGCCTCATCGACGTTTCCCCCTCAGTTTTGATTTTTTCACCAGGCCCTCATACTGATGCGCGAGCAGGTGGCCCTGTATCTGTGACACTGTATCCATTGTCACACTCACGACAATCAGCAAAGAGGTTCCCCCGAAATAGAACGGAACGCCAGTCGCCGAAATGAGGAATTCGGGTAATAGACAAACGATGGTGATGTAAATCGCACCCACGACAGTAATGCGGGTGAGGACATAGTCGATGTATTGAGCGGTCCGCTCACCAGGGCGGATACCCGGGATAAAACCGCCGTGTTTCTTGAGGTTGTCGGCCGTGTCGCTCGGATTGAACACGATGGCCGTGTAGAAGAAACAGAAGAAAATGATCATGGCGGCGTAGAACACCATGAACAGCGGCTGCCCGTGACCAAGCGCCGCAGTGATATAGGTCAGCCATTCATTGCCGCCACCCTGGTTGAACCCTGCAAACGTAGCGGGAACAAGCAGAAGCGAGGACGCGAAGATCGGCGGAATCACACCAGCGGTGTTCAGCTTGAGCGGCAGGAACGAGGTGTTCCCCTCGAACATCCGGTTACCCATCTGACGCTTCGGATACTGGATCAGAAGACGTCTTTGCGCGCGCTCCATGAAGACGATGAAGCCAATGACGACGATGGCCAGAAGAATCACGCCCAGGATGATCCAGGTTGCCAGGGATCCCTGACGGCCGAGTTCCAGCGTCTGAACGACAGCGGACGGCAGACCGGCGACAATACCGGCGAAGATGATCAGGGAGATGCCGTTACCGATGCCGCGCGAGGTGATCTGCTCACCGAGCCACATCAGGAACATGGTTCCACCGACCAGGGTGATCACCGTTGAGGCACGGAAAAACCAGCCCGGATCCGTCACCACGTTCTGGGCCTCGAGGCCGACGGAAATACCGTAAGCCTGGAACGCCGCCAGAACGACGGTACCGTAGCGCGTGTACTGGTTGATGACCTTGCGGCCCTGTTCGCCTTCCTTCTTCAGCTGCTCGAGCGTCGGAACGACAGTCGTCATCAGCTGCATGATGATGGAAGCGGAAATATAGGGCATGATGCCAAGCGCGAAGATCGCCATGCGCTCGATCGCACCGCCGGTGAACATGTTCACCATGCCGATGATGCCGGTCTGAGCCTGGCTGAAGATCTGCGCGAAGGCGACCGGGTCGATGCCGGGCATCGGAATATAAGTGCCCAGTCGATAAACCAAAAGCGCCCCCAGCGTGAACCAGATGCGCTTTTTGAGTTCTTCAGCCTTGGCGAAAGCTGAGAAATTAAGATTTGAAGCCAGTTGCTCGGCGGCCGATGCCATGCCCTACTCCGGTCTTATGCTTACCCACAAACGGGAAAAGCCCAGGCTGTTAAGCCTGAGCTCCCAGAACGGCAACCTTGCCGCCCGCTTTTTCGATTGCTGCAACAGCGCCCTTGGAGGCACCGGCAACTTCAAAGGTCACCGCAGCGGTGAGTTCACCGTTGGCCACGATGCGGACACCGTCGCGGACCCTTTTGACAACGCCTGCAGCTTTCAGCGTGTCGACCGTAACGGTCTCCGACGCATTGAGCTTGCCGGCATCAATGGCTTTTTGAACACGGCCGACGGACACGGTGTTGTAGTCCTTGGCGAAAATGTTCGTAAATCCGCGCTTCGGCAGACGGCGGTGAAGCGGCATCTGACCGCCTTCAAAACCCTTGATCGCAACGCCGGAACGGGACTTCTGACCCTTCACACCACGACCACCGGTCTTGCCCTTGCCGGACCCGATGCCGCGTCCAACGCGGGTGCGCTCTTTTACGGCACCTTCGTTGTCACGAAGTTCGTTGAGCTTCATTGTTTTTCTCCTCACCCCGTCCTTAAGCGTCTTCGACGACGCGAACGAGATGCTGGACCTTGTTGATCATTCCGCGCACTTCAGGAGTGTCCTTCAGCGTGGAACGGCGGTGCATCTTGTTCAGGCCGAGACCGATGAGCGTCGCGCGCTGGTCCTTCGGACGGCGCAGCGGGCTACCGATCTGTTCGACCGTAACAGTCTTTTCGGTGTTCGCCATGGAACCTACCCTCTTTCAGCTGGGGTCCGGAGCTGCCAAGGTCAAGCCTCGGCAGCAGCCGGAGTAGCCTCTTCGTTGTTGTCACGACGACGGGACTGCAGCACGGAGACCTTCAGGCCACGGCGCGCCGCGACCGAGCGCGGGCTGTCTTCCTTCGTCAGGGCGGCAAACGTTGCGCGAACCATGTTGTATGGGTTCGAAGTCCCGAGGGACTTGGCAACAACGTCCTGAACACCGAGCGTTTCGAAAACGGCACGCATCGGACCACCGGCGATGATACCGGTACCGGCCGGAGCTGCACGCAGCAGAACCTTACCGGCGCCGTGGCGGCCTTCCACATCGTGGTGGAGGGTCCGGCCTTCACGCAGGGGCACACGGATCATCGTGCGTTTTGCGGCTTCTGTAGCCTTGCGGATGGCTTCCGGCACTTCACGCGCCTTGCCATGACCAAAGCCGACGCGGCCCTTCTGGTCACCAACCACGACAAGCGCGGCGAAGCCGAAGCGACGGCCACCCTTGACCACTTTCGCAACGCGGTTGATGTGTACGAGCTTGTCGACGAATTCGCTGTCTCGCTCTTCGCGATCGCGATTATCCTGTCTCGCCATATTATTTGTCTTCCGTTCTTAAGAGCGCCAACGGGCGCTGGTCAGAATTCAAGTCCACCTTCGCGGGCCGCATCGGCAAGCGCCTTGACGCGCCCGTGATACATGTACCCGCCCCGGTCGAACACGACCTGCTTGACGCCAGCGGCGACTGCGCGCTCCGCGACAAGCTTGCCGACGGCAGCAGCTGCTGCGACATCGGCGCCCGTTTTCAGGCTGCCCTTGAGATCGTTTTCGATCGTAGAAGCAGAGGCAATCGTGTGCCCCTTCGCATCGTCAATGATCTGGGCGTAGATCTGCTTCGACGAGCGGAAGATGGAAAGGCGCGGACGTCCGCCGCCGGCTTTCCTGATCGAACGACGCACGCGATCGCGGCGGCGCTCGAAAGCTTGTTTGCTATTCGCCATGATCTGAGGTCCGTTACTTCTTCTTGCCTTCTTTGCGGACGATGAACTCGTCTGCATAACGTACGCCTTTGCCCTTGTAGGGCTCCGGCGGGCGGAATTCGCGGATCTCAGCAGCAACCTGGCCGACACGCTGTTTGTCGGTTCCGGTGATGTTGATTTCCGTCGGCTTCGGGCACTTGATGTCGATGCCTTCCGGGATCGGATAAACGACATCGTGCGAGAAACCGAGCGCCAGCTGAAGGTTCTGACCCTGGACCTGTGCACGGTAACCGACACCTGTGATCGCGAGGTCTTTCTTGAAGCCGTCGGTCACACCGGTAATCAGGTTCGACACCATGGTACGGCTCATGCCCCACATGGAGCGAGCCGGCTTGGAATTGTTGCGCGGATCGATTTTGATCCCGTCATCCGTCATTTCGGCCAGAACAAGATCGTTGAGCACGAAAGACTTTTCGCCTTTCGGGCCCTTGATCGTAACCATCTGACCGTCGATCGATGCCGTTACCCCGCTAGGCACGGGGACTGGCTTTTTGCCAATACGAGACATTTGACCAACCTTGTCGTTGTTTCAAAAACGAGACTGCCGCATCAGAAGACGCGACAGAGAACCTCGCCACCTACATTCTCTTCCCGCGCCTGATGGTCGCTCATGACGCCGCGCGGAGTCGAAATGATCGACACGCCCAGGCCATTCGAGACATGCGGGATGTTTTTCACCGACGAGTACACGCGACGTCCCGGCTTGGACACACGCTCAATGGTGCGGATAACCGGCTCGCCGTCGAAATACTTCAGTTCGATTTCCAACTCGGACTTACCGCCCTCGTAGTCAACCGTGGTGTAGCCACGGATGTATCCCTCTTTTGCCAGCACATCAAGTACGTGTGCACGCAATTTGGAATTAGGTGAGTTGACCTTGTTCTTGCGACGCATCTGAGCGTTGCGAATCCGGGTCAGCATATCCCCCAACGGATCAGAAATTGCCATCGGAGTTTCTCCTTACCAGCTCGACTTGACCAGGCCCGGGATCTTGCCCAGGGAGCCCAGTTCACGAAGCGCAATACGCGACATTTTCAGCTTGCGGTAAAAACCACGCGGACGACCGGACACTTCGCAACGGTTGCGAACACGGTTCGGCGCGGAGTTCCGCGGCAGTTTTGCCAGCTTCAGTCGTGCGTTGTAACGCTCTTCGAGGGAAAGGCTCTCATCCTTCGCCATCGCTTTCAGAGCGGCGCGCTTTTCAGCGTATTTCTTGACAAGCTTCTCGCGGCGCTTGTTTTTCTCGATTGCGCTTTTCTTCGCCATCGTCGTTCCCTTCCTTGCCCGTTACTTCGTGAACGGGAAGTTGAACGCGCGCAGAAGCTCGCGCGCCTCGTCATCAGTCGGCGCCGTGGTGCAAACGATCACGTCCATGCCCCAGATCTGGTCGACCTTGTCGTACTCGATTTCCGGGAACACGATGTGTTCTTTGATACCCATGGCGTAGTTGCCACGACCGTCGAAGCTCTTCGGGTTCAGGCCACGGAAGTCACGAACGCGCGGCAGCGCGATGGTGATCAGACGGTCCATGAATTCGTACATCTGCTGGCGGCGCAGGGTGACCTTGGTACCCAGCGGCATGCCTTCGCGGACCTTGAAGGTCGCGATGGACTTCTTGGCCTTGGTGATGACCGGCTTCTGGCCGGCAATCGCAGCAAGGTCCTCAGCAGCTGTGCGCGCCTTCTTGGAATCGCCGACCGCCTCGCCAACACCGATGTTGAGGACGATCTTTTCCAGCTGCGGAACCTGCATGACGTTCTTGTACTGGAACTTTTCCAGAAGCTGCTTGCGCACGACTTCATTGTAATGCGTCTTCAGACGCGGCTCATAAGCTGTATCAGCCATCGATCAGGTCTCCCGAACGTCTGGCCACACGAACCTTGGTGCCATCGTCCTGCACTTTGAAACCGACGCGGGTCGGCTTGCCGTCCTTCGGATCGGCCAGCGCGACGTTGGACAGGTGAATCGGCGCCTCTTTGGACACGATTCCGGCTTCCTGCGTCTGGGTCTGCTTCTGGTGGCGGCGGACCATGTTGATCCCGCGAACCAGGGCCTTGTTGTCAGTCGGCAAAACCTGGATGACTTCTCCGGACTTGCCCTTGTCACGACCGGTCAGAACAACCACCGTGTCGCCTTTTTTAATCTTCGCAGCCATCAGAGCACCTCCGGCGCGAGCGAAATGATCTTCATGTGGTTCTTGGCGCGAAGTTCGCGCGGCACCGGGCCGAAAATACGGGTGCCGACCGGCTCTTTGTTGTTGTTGACCAATACGGCCGCATTGCGGTCGAACCGGATCACGCTGCCATCGGGACGGCGGATATCCTTAGCCGTGCGCACGACGACAGCCTTCATCACGTCGCCCTTTTTGACGCGGCCCCGCGGAATAGCCTCTTTGACGGAAACAACGATGATGTCACCGACCTGGGCATATTTGCGCTTGGAGCCGCCGAGCACTTTGATGCACATGACACGACGGGCGCCGGAATTGTCGGCGACGTCGAGGTTTGTTTGCATCTGAATCATGACTGGCTGCCTTGTTCTTCTAGCGGCGCACGGATCACCGGCGCCTGATGCTCACTAATGGAGCGCGGTCACTGAGCGACCACGGTCCAACGTTTGTTTTTCGAGATAGGCGCGCACTCTTCAATCTGAACAGAGTCGCCAACCTTGTACTGGTTGCTTTCGTCGTGTGCCCGGTACTTTTTCGTCCGGCGCACGGTCTTTTTCAGCAGCGGGTGCGTGAAGCGGCGCTCCACGTTGACCGTCACCGTCTTGTCATTCGCGTCGCTGACAACGGTGCCCTGCAGGATACGCTTCGGCATTGCCGTCTCCTTACGCGTTAGCCGTCACGCGCTTTTCGCGCATGATCGTCTGGATACGCGCGATGTCGCGGCGGATCTGCCGCACACGCGCAGTGTTTTCAAGCTGACCCGTGGCCTTCTGGAAGCGCAGGTTGAACTGCTCTTTCTTCAGGCCCTCAAGCTCACCGCGGAGCTCGTCGAGGGTCTTTGCCCGTACATCGGTCGCCTTCATGGCTTAACTCCTCGCCTGCCTTAGTCGCCGATACGCTGAACGAAACGGCACTTGATCGGCAGCTTGGCGGCGGCAAGACGCATCGCTTCGCGTGCGATGTCTTCCGGAACACCATCGATTTCAAACATGATCCGGCCCGGCTTGACACGGCAAGCCCAGTAATCCGGAGAACCCTTACCCTTACCCATACGGACTTCGGCAGGCTTCGAGGAAACCGGCACGTCCGGGAAGATCCGGATCCAAACACGACCCGCACGCTTCATGTGACGGGTCATAGCACGACGGGCCGCTTCGATCTGACGCGCGGTTACACGCTCCGGCTCCAGGGCCTTCAGACCGAATGCGCCGAAGTTGAGGTCGGTGCCTCCCTTCGACAAGCCGTGGATACGGCCCTTGTGCTGCTTGCGGAACTTAGTGCGCTTCGGTTGCAGCATCGTTCTTCTCTCGTCTTTCTTGTCTTACGAGCGGCTGGCAGCTTGACTTAAGCTGCGCGCTCGCGGCCCCGATCCCGGCGTCCGCCGCGATCACCCTGGTTACCTTCGGAAGCAGCTGTCGCCCGGCGTTCGGACGCCATCGGATCGTGCTCCAGAATTTCACCCTTGAAGATCCAGACCTTCACACCGCACACGCCGTAAGCCGTGTGGGCGCTTGCAACACCGTAATCGATGTCGGCACGCAGCGTGTGAAGCGGCACGCGGCCTTCGCGGTACCATTCGATACGCGCGATTTCCGCGCCGCCGAGGCGGCCACCGCAGTTGATCCGGATGCCCTGGGCGCCGAGACGCATGGCGGACTGAACAGCCCGTTTCATGGCGCGGCGGAAAGCAACACGGCGTTCCAGCTGCTGTGCAATCGAAGCGGCAACGAGGGTCGCGTCGATTTCAGGCTTGCGCACTTCAACGATGTTGAGATGCACTTCCGAATTGGTGATGTCGGCAATTTTCTTGCGCAGACGCTCGATGTCCGCACCTTTCTTGCCGATGACCACGCCCGGACGGCCGGAGTGGATGGAAACGCGGCATTTCTTGTGCGGGCGCTCGATCACGACCTTGGAAACCGCAGCCTGCTTGAGTTCCTTCAGGAGGTACTCGCGGATGCGGAAATCCTCGTGAAGAAGATCGCCGTATTCGTTCTTGTTCGCGTACCAGCGGGAATCCCAGGTGCGGTTGATCCCGAGGCGCATGCCGATCGGATTTACTTTATGTCCCATCAGGCAGTCTCCTCAACTTCGCGCACGACGATGGTCAGGTTCGAGAAAGGCTTCTCGATCCGGCCGACCCGGCCGCGGGCGCGGGCCTGGAACCGCTTGATGACAAAAGCCTTGCCAACATGGGCTTCGGCAACCACCAGGTTGTCGATGTCCAGGTCATGATTGTTTTCCGCATTCGCAACGGCGGACATCAAGGTCTTCTTGACGTCCTGTGCGATGCGCTTGCGGGAGAACGTCAGGTCCGCGATCGCGGAGCCGACTTTTTTGCCGCGGATCGTAGCCGCAACGAGGTTCAGCTTGCGCGGGGAAACGCGCAGCATGCGGGTCATTGCCCTTGCCTCGTTGTCAGCGAGCGTCCGCTCACGCTTCGGCTTGCCCATCGTTACTTCCTCTTCGCCTTCTTGTCGGCGCCATGTCCGTAATAGGTCCGGGTCGGCGAGAACTCACCGAACTTGTGACCAATCATCTCTTCAGACACCAGCACCGGAACGTGCTTCTGTCCGTTGTAGACGCCGAA
The DNA here is from genome assembly GCF_030733265.1 of Roseibium sp. MMSF_3412. Lineage (GTDB taxonomy): Bacteria > Pseudomonadota > Alphaproteobacteria > Rhizobiales > Stappiaceae > Roseibium. The sequence goes on from NZ_JASHJI010000008.1 coordinate 247,252, forward strand.
AGTCAAACCGACGAACTGCGGCAGGATCGTTGAGCGGCGGCTCCAGGTCTTGATGACCTCGTTCCGGCCGGACTCACGGACCTTGTCCGCTTTCTTCAGCAGATACCCGTCGACAAACGGACCTTTCCAGATCGAACGTGCCACGATCCTTGCCCTTTACTTCTTACGCGCGTGGCGGCTGCGGACGATATACTTATCGGTCTGCTTGTTGCGCCGCGTGCGCTTGCCTTTGGTCGGTTTACCCCAGGGAGTAACCGGATGACGTCCGCCGGAAGTCCGGCCTTCACCACCACCGTGCGGGTGGTCGATCGGGTTCATGGCAACACCGCGTGTATGCGGGCGAATGCCAAGCCAGCGGGAACGGCCTGCCTTGCCGAGGTTGATGTTGGCGTGGTCCGGGTTGGACACGGCGCCAATGGTCGCCATGCAGGTGCCGAGAACGCGGCGCTGCTCGCCAGACATCAGGCGCAGCGTCGTGTAGCCCTGGTCACGGCCCACGATCTGAACGAAAGCACCGGCAGAGCGAGCGATCTGGGCGCCTTTGCCCGGCTTCAGCTCGATATTGTGCACGATCGTTCCAACAGGGATGCTTGCCAGAGGCGCGGCATTACCCGGTTTGACATCGACGTTGTTGCCGGCAACGACGGTGTCGCCGGCGGCCAGGCGCTGTGGCGCCAGGATATAGCTCAGTTCGCCATCTTCATAGCGGATGAGCGCAATGAATGCGGTCCGGTTCGGATCGTATTCAAGGCGTTCGACGGTTGCCGGCACATCCCATTTGCGCCGCTTGAAGTCGACAAGACGGTAGGACCGCTTGTGACCGCCGCCGCGGTTCGGGGATGTCAGACGACCGGTGTTGTTGCGGCCACCCTTCTTGGACAGGCCTTCGGTCAGGGTCTTGACCGGCTTGCCCTTGTGGAGGCCGGAGCGGTCAACCTGAACAAGCTGACGCCGTCCCGGGGACGTTGGATTGAATGTCTTAAGTGCCATTTTTCTTAAGTCCCCGTCTTAGAGCCCGGTGGTCACGTCAATGCCGTGACCTTCCTGCAGCGTTACGACGGCCTTCTTGAAGTCAGACTGGCGGCCAAGACGACCACGGAAGCGCTTCACCTTGCCCTTGCGGACCAGGGTGTTCACAGCCGTGACCTTGACGCCGAACAGTGCCTCGACAGCAGCCTTGATTTCAGGCTTCGTTGCGTCGTTGGCGACTTTGAAGACAACCTTGTTCTCTTCCGATGCCATCGTCGACTTTTCGGTGATTACCGGACCGACGATCTTGTCGTAGTGAGGAAGTTTGCTCATTTGAAGCGCTCCTCAAGTGCGGACACCGCAGCCTTGGTCAACACCAGGGTGTTGGCCCGCAGGATGTCGTAGACATTGATGCCCTGGATCGGCAGCACATCCACATGCGGAATGTTGCGCGAGGCCAGTGCGAAGTTGTTGTCGACGTCGGCACCGTCAATTACCAGTGCACTGGTCAGGCCGAGCTTCTGCAGCTGTCCCTTGAGCGCCTTGGTCTTTGCCTCGGCTGCCTTTGCATCTTCAACAACGACAATGCTGTCTGCCTTCGCCTTGGCGGACAGAGCATGCTTCAGGCCGAGGGCGCGAACCTTCTTGGGCAGGTCATGGCCGTGGTCGCGAACGACCGGGCCGAAAGCCTTGCCACCGCCGCGGAACTGCGGAGCCTTCTTGTTGCCGTGACGTGCGCCGCCCGAACCTTTCTGGCGGACGAACTTCTTCGTCGAGCCGGAAATCTCGGAACGCTGCAGCGTCTTGTGGGTGCCCGCCTGGCGCTTGGCCAGCTGCCAGCGCACCACGCGGTGGATCAAATCGGTGCGCGGCTCGAGACCGAAGATCTCGTCAGACACCGTGATCGAACCGGCCGCCCCACCTTCGAGGGTCTTGACCTGGAGTTCCATCACTCACTCTCCTTCCCGGCAGCCTCAGCCGCATCGGACGCCTTGAAAGCACCCGGTACCGGAACGTTTTCCGGCAGCGCCTTTTTGATCGCGTCGCGGACCAGGATCCAGCCACCCTTGGCGCCCGGAACGGAACCCTCGACCATGATCAGGCCACGCTCAACATCAGTGCGCACAACCTTCAGGTTCTGCGTGGTCACGCGGGCATCGCCCATATGACCGGCCATTTTCTTGCCCTTGAACACGCGGCCCGGATCCTGACACTGACCCGTGGAACCGTGTGAACGGTGCGAGATTGAGTTACCGTGGGATGCACGGCCACCACCGAAGTTGTGACGCTTCATCGCACCGGCAAAACCTTTACCGATCGACGTACCCGTCACGTCCACGAACTGGCCCTCGACATAATGGTCGGCGGTCATTTCAGAGCCGACGTCGATCATGTTGTCCGCGGAAACGCGGAACTCGGCCACCGTCCGCTTCGGCTCGACCTTTGCAACAGCAAAGTGACCGCGCAGTGCCTTCGGCGTATTCTTAACTTTACGGGTACCTGCGCCGAGCTGCAGCGCCGTGTAACCATTCTTTTCGTCAGTCCGGTGGGCAACCACCTGGCAGTTTTCCAGCCGCAAAACAGTGACCGGAACATGCTCGCCTGCATCGTTGTAGATGCGGGTCATGCCCACTTTCTGAGCGATCACTCCAGAACGCATGATGTGTCCCCTTGACCCCGCCTTAGAGCTTGATCTCGACGTCGACACCAGCGGCCAGGTCGAGCTTCATGAGCGCGTCCACCGTCTGGGGCGTCGGATCAACGATGTCGAGAAGACGCTTGTGCGTACGCATCTCGAACTGATCGCGGCTTTTCTTATCGATGTGCGGTCCGCGAAGCACCGTGTACTTCTCGATCCGCGTCGGCAGCGGCACGGGACCCCGTACCTGAGCACCGGTCCGCTTGGCCGTATTGACGATCTCCTTCGTGGAGGCGTCGAGAATACGGTGGTCAAACGCCTTGAGGCGGATCCGGATATTCTGACCGTTCATTGTTGTTGTTCCCAATAAGACTGCGGGCCTGCCCGCGTTACCTTGAGTTTCGCCGGCAGGCCCGGCTGTCGATTATTCGATGATGGATGCGACGACGCCGGCGCCGACGGTACGGCCGCCTTCGCGGATCGCGAAGCGCAGGCCTTCTTCCATGGCGATCGGCACGATCAGCTCAACGTCAACGGAAACGTTGTCGCCAGGCATCACCATTTCCGTGCCTTCCGGCAGGGACACAACACCCGTCACGTCCGTCGTACGGAAGTAGAACTGAGGACGGTAGTTGGTGAAGAACGGCGTATGACGGCCACCCTCTTCCTTCGTCAGGATGTAGGCTTCAGCCTTGAACTTCGTGTGCGGGGTAACAGAACCCGGCTTGCAAAGAACCTGGCCGCGCTCAACTTCCTCACGGCCAACGCCGCGGATCAGAGCACCGATGTTGTCGCCTGCTTCGCCGCTGTCCAGCAGCTTGCGGAACATTTCAACACCCGTAACCGTCGTCTTCTGCGTGTCCTTGATACCGACGATCTCGACTTCTTCACCCACGTTGATCACACCGCGCTCAACACGGCCGGTCACAACCGTACCGCGGCCGGA
>NZ_JASHJI010000009.1 GCF_030733265.1 Roseibium sp. MMSF_3412
CCCCCGCCTCCGCCCGAATTCAAGCGAAACACCGCCGGAGCGACACACTCCAGCCGCAGCCGAGGCCACTCGGCAAGCCAGCCCTGAAGGACAGTTGATGCGCATGAACAGTCTCACCAGCATCTCGGCAGCAGCACTCTGCATCTTGACAACAGCCGCTGTTGCAATCGGAGAGGACAGCTTCGATGAAGCGCTTGTTGCGGTGGCTTATGAAGAGGGGGGGCGGTATTTTACCGATGACGATATCCCGACATACAAGATCCAGGAAGACGGCACCGTCGACTGGCTGACCTATTCGGGGTTCCGCCGATATCATTCCGAATGTCACGTTTGCCACGGCCCGGAGGGAGAAGGGTCGACCTATGCACCTGCCCTGAAGGTATCCGCCATCGAGATGGACTATTACGACTTTGTCGATGTCGTTACGAACGGGCGGAAAAAAGTGAACGCCTCCGCGAATTCGGTGATGCCCGCATTCGGCACCAATCCAAACGTGATGTGCTACCTGGACGATATCTATGTCTATCTGAAAGCACGTGGCACGGACATGGTGGCACGCGGCAGGCCGGGAAAGAAAGAAGCAAAGTCAGATGACATCCGGGAGCAGGAAAATGCCTGCCTCGGTTAGCAGGTCGGGCCAGCCATGCGTTCAGAAACCGGAACCGGATTGCACTTTGCCCCGCCTGCGGTCCGGTCCGCAGACGCGCTTGCTGCGATCCGCTTTGCTCGCCGCGGCGTTGTCGGCGCCTGTTGGTTTGCTGGTCGAAGGTGCAGGCAGCGCTGCTGCACAGACATCGGACCTTGTCTCCAGATCCGAGTTTCGCGTGTGTGCCGATCCCGCCAACCTTCCCCTGTCTCATGAAAACGGGTCGGGATTTGAAAACCGGCTGGCCGAACTGTTCGCGGCGAAATTGGAGCGACCCGTCGCCTATACCTGGTTTCCCATGGCGACCGGGTTCGTGCGCAACACGTTGCGGGCAAACCGGTGCGACGTGATCATGGGCTATGCCCAGGGACACGAACTGGTTCTGAACACCAACCATTACATGACATCTGCCTATGCCTTGATCGTGCCGAAAGACGGCAACCTTGCAAACGTGAAAACACTCACCGACGCGTCGCTGAAAGGCCAGCGGCTCGGCATAGTGGCAGGATCGCCACCGGCATCGCATCTGGCGCGGAACGGTCTGATCGCGAAGGCGAAACCGTATCACCTGTTTGTCGACCGGCGTGTCGAATCTCCGGCCCTCGACATGCTCAAGGACCTGAGGGCAGGGAACATCGACGCAGCGGTCCTTTGGGGTCCAATCGGCGGGCCTTTGGTCAAGTCCGATTTTCCGGAGTTCCAGATCACGCCGCTTATCAACGAAGCGCATCCGCCACGCCTCTTTTTCAGGATCACGATGGGCGTGCGGCCGGGCGAAAAGGTCTGGCAACGCAAACTCAACTCCCTCATCCGCAGAAACAGGAACGAAATAAACACCATACTTCTGGAAGCCGGCGTGCCCCTTCTGGATGACATGGGCACCGAAACGCTGAAAGGGGACTGACATGGTGCTTGTCATCTTTCCAAAGGTATGGCGCGGTTTGCTCATATGGTTTGTCAGCGTTGCCGTGCTCACTCTTGTCAATCCGCTTGCGGCACAAGTTGTTGCGGAACCTGAGGCGTATCGCGGCAAGCCCTACCGCGCGCCTGTTCCGGATACCTTGACCGGTGCAACGGTCCTGACGACGGATGTGGCGCATAAGGTCTGGAAGGGTGGCGAGGTGGGTTTTGTCGATGTGTTGCCGCGCCTGCCCAAACCAGCGAAACTCCCGCAAGGAACCGTCTGGCGCGACAAGCCGAGAGACAGCATTCCGGGCAGCATCTGGTTGCCGAATGTGGGATACCAGACGATCCCCGACGTTGATGCGGACTATTTCAGACGGGGTCTTGAGACCATCACGGATGGCGACAAATCAAACCCGGTCGTAATCTTTTGCCGTGCGGACTGCTGGATGTCCTGGAATGCTGCCAAGCGGGCGATCGAGTACGGATACACGGACATCTACTGGTATCCGGAAGGCACGGATGGCTGGGAGGCGGCAGGGTATCCGCTCGAGAGGGTCGAACCGGAAGAGCGATCCGAGTGACGAAAATTGGCCGCCCGGTTCAGGTTGAATGACCGACGGACCTGTTCGGAATAGCCGGTAGCGTCAGTTTAATTCCTGGAAGATGCCATTCTTCAGAATGTAGGTCATGCCGCGCTGCCAGGATCGGTCGGTGTTTGACCGGATGTCGACGGCCTTTGCACGCAGGGTTTCACCGGTGCGGACATCGCGCACGAACAGGTTCATGGAAACAATCAGGTTTGAAACCTTGTGGACGGCACCAACCACGACATAGTCAGCGCCGAGAGTCCTGCCGAACCGGATGTCGCAGCCGTAGCATTGGCCCGGATTGGCAATGCTCTCAAGCTTGCTCTCGATCGGTGAAAGGTCGAGGAGGATCAGGCCCTCCTTCTGGAACCTCTGTTCGACAAGCTGTTTGATCATGGTCAGACGCTCGGTCTCGTCCTCGCGAACACCGTTGTAGGCACCTTCGGTCGACAGATCCACAAAACCGAGACCCAGGAAGGCGACCTTTCCACCAGGCCGAAGATCCTCGGCCAGGGCTGCGGACATCATCATCATACACGCCAAGGCTGCAATGATCTGTTTCATCACATCAGTTTACGGAATGAAAAATGCACAACAATCGATCCTAAAGTATCGATTTTGCTTCCAGATCCAGTTTGGCAAAATCAGTCAAAGAACGGATCGGACCAGTTCATGATACGCTCCTTGATTGTAGCAGCTTCTCGTTGCCTCTGTATTGCAGCCGGATTGATCGGCTCCGCGAACCTTGGCTCAGCCTTGGCATTGGACGTCAACGTTGGTGTGATCCGCGTCGACTATCCGGTTCTTGCCCCTGTCTCTCGCTTCGACAGAAAGCCCGACAATCTGGGCTTCGCGGGAGCATCGCTCGGCAATCAGGACAACGAGACGACCGGCTCGTTTCTGGGGCACAGCTTTTCCTTCGAAACCAGGTCCACGACACCGGATAAGCTGGAAGCGGACACGGCGGATCTGATTGAGAACGGCATCTCGATGATCGTGGTTCTCGGCCACGGCAACGACGTTCTGAAAGTGGCGGACGCGGCAGGAGCGGGCGCTCTCATTTTCAACGCTGCCGCACCCGAGGTAGCGCTCAGAAGCGAGAGCTGCCGTTCCAACCTGCTTCATGTTGCGCCCAGCCGTGCGATGCTCACCGACGCGCTCGCACAGTTTTTGGTCTGGAAAAAATGGACACGCTGGCTGCTGATATCAGGCTCCAACCCGGACGATCAACAGCTCGCGGAAGCCTACCGGCGTTCCGCAATGAAATTCGGCACCGAAATTGTCGAAGAACGCATTTTCGAGGACACCGGCGGGTCGCGCCGCTCCGACAGCGGGCATGTCCTCGTGCAGCGCCAGATCCCCGTGTTTACGCAGGAAACCGAGGACCACGACGTGGTCCTCGCCGTCGATGAAAGCGATGTATTTGCACTTTATCTGCCGTTTCATACCTGGACGCCACGGCCTGTCGCCGGGTCGGGAGGGCTGCGGCCGGTGAGTTTCCACGCAGCGCATGAGGCCTGGGGCGCCACGCAGTTTCAAAGGCGTTTCGAAAAACAGAATGGCAGGTATGTGCGCCCAGAGGACTACAACGTCTGGGTCGCGTTTCGCGTGATCGGGGAAGCCGTCTCACGGTCTTCAAGCGACGATGTTGCCGTTCTTCGCGACTACATCCTGAGCGATGCATTCGAATTGGCCGCGTTCAAGGGTCAGAAGGTGACCTTCAGGCCCTGGAACGGGCAGCTTCGGCAACCCGTTCTTCTGACGGACAGCAAGATCACGGTCAGTGTGTCGCCTCAGGAGGGCTTTCTGCATCACCGGTCTCCTTTGGACAGCCTTGGCATCGATGAACCGGAAAGCGCCTGTTCGGCGTTTGCCAACTGACGCGAAACGAGGAACGAAGCCATGTTCACACCATCGACTCTCGCCGCCAAGGTAACGCTTCTGGCCGGCTTTTTATGTCTGTCGCCAGGCGTGTTTCTGGCTCCTTCGGCATACGCCAACAAGATCTACGTGAGCAATGAAAAGGGCAACACGGTCACCGTGATCGACAGCGGCACCTGGGAGCAGGTCACCGAGTTTCCGGCCGGCAACAGACCGAGAGGTATCGGCATCAGCCCGGACGGCGATCATCTCTATGTGTGTGCCTCCGACGATGACACGATCAAGGTTTTCGATGCGCACACATACGAATTTCTCTGGTCCTTGCCATCCGGGCCCGATCCGGAACTGTTCGTGATCAGTCCGGACGGAGCCAAGCTCTATGTCTCCAACGAGGACGATAATCTCGTCACCGTGGTGGATACGCAAAAGAAGACGATCGTCGCGGAAGTGCCCGTTGGTGTCGAACCGGAAGGGATGGCGATCAGCCCCGATGTCCGCTTCGTCGTCAACACGTCAGAAACGACGAACATGGCCCATTTTATCGCGACCGAAGACTACAAGATAAAGCACAACATCCTTGTCGATCAGCGGCCGCGGTATGCGCGTTTTACCAATGACGGCAAAACGCTCTACGTCAGTTCGGAGATCGGCGGCACGGTGTCTGTCATCGACATGCATGGCGAAACCGGTCCGGAACTGACCCAAAAAATCGGCTTCGAGGTCGCCGGTGTTCAGCCGGAATGGCTTCAGCCGGTCGGCATGCGGATTACCGCCGACAACAAGTGGCTGTTTGTTGCCCTCGGGCCCGCCAATCGGGTCGCGGTCATCGACACCGCCAGCAACGAGGTCGTTCGATACGTCCTTGTCGGCCAGCGCGTCTGGCAGCTCGCGTTCACGCCGGACCAGAAGTACCTGCTGACCACCAACGGGAATTCAAACGACATAACCGTCATCGACGTTGCGAAACAGGAAGCGGTCAAATCCATCCAGGTCGGGCAGCAGCCGTGGGGCGTCGTCGTCGCACCAGACTGACCGGACGGACCTGACACGCGGAACCGGGAGACCATGATGCTAAGAACAATCGATGCCGTTTGCCCGGCTCTTTCATCGGGAGGCCGACGACTGTTCAGGGGGCTCCTTTCGTGCCTCGGACATGTCGGTGCCGCCCTGGCAATCTGCACCATGCTCGCGGGAGGTGTTTTCGCATCGGACAAGCCGGTCCTGCGTGCGGCTGTCCTGAAAATCGGGACGGTCAACTGGGAACTGGATACCATCAAGCGCTATGGTTTTGACACTGAGTTCGGCTTTGAACTGAGTGTCCAGCCGTTCGCGGACAATGGCGCGACACGTGTTGCGCTGGCGGGAGGCGAGGCGGATGTTGCCGTTGCCGACTGGATCTGGGCCGCCCGTCAGCGCGCTGCCGGCAAGGATTATGTTTTCATCCCGTATTCCAGGGCCGTCGGCGGGCTCGTGGTGCCGGAGGACAGTCCTGCACAAACCCTGGCAGACCTCAAGGGACAGAAAATCGGCATTGCGGGCGGGCCGGTCGACAAGAGCTGGCTGATCCTGCAAGCCTATGCCCAGAAGGAATACGGCTTCGACCTTGCCGGGGAAACCGAACAGGTATTCGGCGCACCTCCGCTCATTTTCAAGACTGCATTGCAGGGCGAAACGGCGGGTGCGATCAATTTCTGGCACTTCCTGGCCAAGATGAAAGCGTCCGGGATGCGTGAACTGATCTCCGTTGAAACGGCGGCAACGTCTCTTGGACTGGATGCGGAGATACCTTTGCTCGGATATGTTCTGAAGGAAAGCTATCTTCAAGCCAATCCCTCGATTGCCAAGTCATTCTACCAGGCATCCCGCAAGGCGAAGAACCTGCTCGCTACCGATGACGCGGCCTGGGACATCTTGCGGCCGCGCATGAATGCAAAGACAGACGCACAGTTTGAAATCCTTCGCCGCGATTTCCGTTCGGGCATTCCTGCACCGGGCAACGTCAACGAAGACAGCGCGGCCACGTTCTTCGTTCTGATGAGACGTCTTGGCGGCGAAAAACTCGTCGGCAAGGTCAGTGAACTTCCGGCCGGCCTCTTCGTCGAACTCGAGTGAAATCAGGTGCCGGTCTCCGTGGTCCGAATTGTTTCCCTCGTTGCCTTCCTGGCGGCCTGGTTTCTTCTTGCCTCGCTAGGTGGCGATCCCACGGTTCTTCCATCACCGCTCGATCTGGTTAGGCCGTTTTTGCAGGAAGCAGGCTCGGGTGAGCTCCTTGAGCACATGTCCGCGACAATCCTGCGGGTGATCGCTGCGTTCTCTATTGCCATGGCTGCCGGTTTCGGTCTGGGACTGATCATGGGAACCTATCCCGGATTCGATCGCTGGCTTGACCCGTGGCTGGTCGTGTTTCTGAACCTGCCGGCGCTTGTCCTGATCGTGTTGTGTTACCTCTGGATCGGACTGACCGATGTTGCCGCCGTTGCAGCTGTCGCTCTCAACAAGATACCGGGTGTTGCGACGGTCATTCGGGAGGGTGCGCGGGCGCTCGATCCGGATTTGAAAGCCATGGCACGCGTCTATCAGGTGAGACGCACAACATTTCTGCACCATTTCGTTCTGCCGCAGCTCGCACCTTACATCGCGGGCGCGGCCCGCTCGGGACTGGCAGTCATCTGGAAGGTGGTGCTCGTTGTCGAGTTTCTGGGGCGTTCCAACGGTATCGGTTTCCAGATCCACCTCTATTTCCAGCTTTTCGATGTAACCATGGTGCTTGTCTATTCGCTGAGTTTCATTGCCTTCATGCTCGCGGTCGAATGGCTTCTGGTGCAGCCCGCCGAAAGCAGGGTGAGGGCCTGGAGGCAGGCATGATTTCTGTCGACATAATTGCGAAAGGCTTCGGAACCACGCCCATTTTGAAAGACATTTCTTTCGAGGTGTCCAAGGGGGAATGCGTGGCCATTCTTGGACAATCCGGGATTGGCAAATCGACGTTACTTCGTCTTGTCGCGGGTTTGGACCAGGACTACGAAGGCGTTGTCCGGCGTCCCGATCAGATGGCGTTCGTCTTTCAGGAGCCGACGCTCCTCGCGTGGCGGTCTGCGATCGACAACATCCTCATTGTGCATCCGGAAATGTCCGAACCCGCAGCCCGCGAAATGCTGGACAAGGTCGGCCTGGCCGAACACACCGCGCTCTTTCCCCGGCAGATGTCACTCGGGCAGCAGCGCCGCCTGTCGCTTGCGCGTGCCTTTGCCGGGCGTCCGGAACTGCTGCTCCTCGATGAGCCGTTTGCTTCCCTCGACGGGAGCACCGCAGCGGCGATGATCGTACTGACGCGGAGGCTGATCAGGGAACGCATGCCGTCGACCCTGTTTGTCACCCACAGCACGGATGAAGCTAACGCATTGGCAGACCGAACGCTGGTGCTTGCAGGAACGCCGGCGACGGTCGTTCGGAACGAAGACAGACGAGAAAAGCAAAGGGAGAAAGCATCATGAAGAAACTTATCGGACTGTTTATGTCATTGAGCATCCTGTCGGCGCCCGCCGTGGCCCATGACTTCGGGTTCGCCGGAATTCTCGACAAGTCGAACCGCGAGGAACTGCCCGACCTGATCCTGTCATCGGGCAAACCCATCGCGGATGCACCACTCGTCCTGAAGTCCGGCACGATGTACGAGGTCGAAATCGTCTCGGACGGAAGCGCGGAACTGGCGCTTGAAGGGCCTGGTTTCTTCCGCGCGATCTGGGTCAACGAGGTTGTGATCAACGGGCTGGAGGTTCGGCCGTTTGGACTGGAAAGCGTCGAGTTCGATGATGCCGGAACCATGGAAATTGAGTTTCTGGCGATCAAGCCCGGACGCTACTTCCTGCGCCAGCCCGGCTCGACAGGCGAAAACCAGCGGGTCGAAATCACGATCCAGTAGAAGAGCTATCGGGCACCGGATTTTTGATCGGGTGCTCTTCATTTCCTCTTTTTTGCTCGAACCCGGGCGCGTCCGCGGCTGTTCATACCCGGGTGCGGCACCTGCATGCGAACGTTTGCGAGAGCAGGGACTCCGGGCACGCAAATTCATGCGGCAGCACGCTTTCGACGCTCATTTTGAAAGCAAGAATTTACTGCGCGTGACGGAAGGGAGTTCGCCGAATTGCTTCCGGTAATAGGCGGTGAAGCGGCTCCAGTCCCAGAAACCTTCCTCGGCGGCGATATCGCCGATACTTTTTTCCGTGTTGGCGTCATCAAGTATCTTGCGGCGGGCGTTGTTCAGCCGCAAAACGCGCGCGTACATGGCTGGGCCCATGTTGATGAGTTTTGCAAAGGCCTTTTCAACAGTGCGCCGCGAACCCAGCCGCTCAAGTGTGACGGTCCAGGGATCGCTTGCCTCACCGATCCCCTCCAGGACAATGTTCCTTGCCGTCTGGAAACAATTGAACGCTTTCGTCCTCTGATATCTCGGTACGGATTGTTTCGACAACCATTCGAGTGTCAGTGCACCGACAAGTCCCAAGACGAAACTCCGTCCGATCAACTCAAGGCGCGCCGGTGTTTCATCGTTTGCCGAGATTTCCAGAGCCGTGCCGCCGACATCGCGCAATCGGGATGCAAACCGTTCGGAGTGCAGAAATTCCACCTTCCCATTCGTCTTTGTTAGCCAGTCGCGAATTTGTGGACATAGAAGATGATGCTCCAGAAAGGCGCTCTTGCTGACCTTGATTGTCAGCTGCATGGTTCCGGCCGGAAGGATCGAGACATTTTTGCATCCTGGTGTCTGAACAATGACGCAGTCTCTTGCCTGCATGATCCGATCGCGGGAAATGTCGGCATTTCCGGTAGGGACGCAGATGGTGAAAGCCAGTTCGTCTTTGCCGAGACTTACTTCTTTTTCAATATCCTGATTGCAGCGTTCCAACTGCACTGACACAAGGGGGAAATCCGTCTTGAATGCTGAGCCGGAAAACGGACCGGCACTCAACTGAACGAGATTTGCTCTTTCGTCCAGAAGCGAGACGAATTGCTCAAGGTCCTGACGCCCCGCGCAGTTCAGGATCCGATTGAAACGTTTCGCGGTTTCCAGGTCATGCAACATAGTGGTCATCGCAACTCTCTATGCAGCGGAACAATTCTCCCGGTTTTGATGGAGACGCCCGCTGTCAGGTCTCGAAAAAACTCCCCTGGCTGCCTCAAGCCGTTGAACACCTGCAGCTTATTCGGCCGCGATCACTTCGGCCGCAACGTTGTGGCAGGCGGTTTCTGTTCGGCCGATGTGGCGCAGTTCGGGTGCGGAGCGTTTGCACAAGTCGGTCGCAACCGGACATCGCGGGTGGAACGTGCACCCGCTCGGCGGGTCGATCGGATTTGGATAGGATGTGCCAAGCTCGATATCGGGAACGTCCGCATCAGGCTCGGGTGTGAGTACAGAGCCAAGCAAGGCCTTTGTGTACGGGTGCTGCGGACTGCCGAAGAGTGTCCGTGCATCCGCGATTTCCACGACACGTCCCAAATACATCACCACCACGCGCGTTGCGATGTGTTCGACAACGGCCATGTCGTGCGTGATCAGCAGATAGGTGAGCTGCATTTGCTCTCTGAGTTCCAGAAGCAGGTTCAGGATCTGCGCCTGAACCGAGACATCGAGCGCCGACGTTGGTTCATCGCAAACAACGATCTCCGGTTTCAGGATGAGCGCGCGGGCGATTGCGACACGCTGGCGCTGACCGCCCGACAGCTGGTTCGGATAGTTGTGATAGAGCCGTCGCGGAATGCCCACGCGTTCCATGATTGTTTCGACCATTTCCTGCTGCTCTGCTGCGGTACCTGAACCGTGCAGCTGCAGCGGCCTGCGAATGATCTCGCCAATCGTTCTGCGCGGATTGAGCGAGGAATAGGGGTCTTGAAAAATGGACTGAACACGCCGGGATTTCTCGACATTGGAAAGACCCGATATGTTTTCTCCGTTCAGCGTGATGCTCCCCGATGAGGGATTGCGAAGGCCGAGCAGCATGCGGGCGAGTGTCGATTTCCCACACCCGCTTTCACCCACGACCGCCACGACTTCACCCCGGTGCAGGTCGAGCGAGATACCGTCGACTGCGCGCAATTGTTTCGGCTGCGCGAACATGTTGGGTTTGATCCGGAACACGCACTCGGCGTTTCTGGCCGAGAGCACGGGAGCACCGGATATGTCGACATCCGCGCCATAGCCAGTCGGGGCGGCATCTTTGGGTCCGTTTCCGGACCGGAATGCCTGCGCGGCTGCCTCCGGTGTCAGAAGGCAGCGGCTTTGGCGGCCCGGCGCTGTTTCGTTGAGCGACACCAGTGTCGTGTGGCAGTTTTCGAACGCCTGGCTGCAGCGGTTGGCAAACCGGCATCCCCGGAAGTTGGTTTTGAGCGAGGGCACGAGCCCGGGGATGGAACCCAGTTCTTCGCCCGGACTGATTTCACCCGGGATCGGAATGCTCTCCAGAAGTCCTTGCGTGTAGGGGTGAAGCGGTTTTCCGAAGACTTCATCGACCTTGCCGGTCTCCACGATCTGACCCGCATACATGACGGCGACCTTGTCGGACACCCGGGCAACGACACCAAGATCATGCGTGATGATGATCATGGCCATGTTCATTTCACGCTGCAGACTGCGCAGAAGGGTCAGAATCTGGGCCTGGATCGTCACGTCCAAGGCCGTCGTCGGTTCATCCGCAATGATCAGATCCGGTTCGCACATCAGCATCATCGCAATCATGACGCGCTGCCTGAGGCCGCCGGAGAGCTGATGCGGGTATTGGGACAAGCGGCTTCTGGCGGCGGTTATCCCGACTTTTTCCAGAAGTTCGACTGCCCGGTCGCGCGCTTCCGCACGGGAGACGTGCTTGTGCAGCATCAAGAGTTCAGTCATCTGCCGTCCGATCGTGTAGACCGGGTTGAGAGACGTCATGGGCTCTTGAAAGATCATCGCGATCCTGTTGCCGCGCAAGGCTGCCATTTGCGATGGGGTCACGGACAGCAGATCTGTTTCGCCAAAACGCATCTTTGATGCTTTCCGGACGGTGCCCTTGGGAAGGAGATCCATCACGGCGAGGGAAGAGATGGATTTTCCGGAACCGGACTCGCCGACGATCCCGAGTGTTTCTCCCTTTTCAACGGATAGGGAAATATCGGAAACGGCGGTCAAATCGCCTTCTGCCAGCTTCAGCGTGACGGACAGGTCTTCCACTTCGAGTAGGGCGCTCATTGTCTGTCTCCTGCCTCAGTTACGGCCTTCCGGGGCGGTGATGTCGCGAATTCCGTCACCCAGGAGATTGACCGCCAGCACCAGAAGGAACAGGGCGGCACCGGGAATCGCGACAAGGTAGGGTTTGAAGTACATTGCCTCCTTGCCTTCGGCGATCATCAGACCCCAGGAAGCGGTCGGTGGCTGTACGCCGACGCCGAGAAAGGAAAGTGCAGCCTCATGGATGATGACGACTGCCATCTCCAGAGAGAAAACCACGATGATCTGGTTCGAGAGATTGGGCAGAATCTCGTAAAAGAGGATCTGGCGGTCCGTGCTGCCGATGCTGCGCGCGGCAAAGACATATTCCAGTTCACGGATTTGCCGGGTCATCGTCCGCGTTACGACCATGTAGTAGGACCAGTGCAGACACCCCAGAACGACAATCAGTGTGGTGATCGATGCACCGACGAAGAAGACAAGAGCCATCGCCAGGAGAAGGGAGGGCAGCGCCAGCTGGCAGGTCAACAGAAACGAAGCCGCCCGATCGGCTCTTCCACCGAGATATCCAGCGACGAGGCCGATGGTCACGCCAAGGACGCATCCCAGCAGCGCCGCCCCGAAACCCACGCCCATGGAAACGCGGGCACCGTAGATCAGACGGCTGAGATAGTCGCGGCCGAGCTGGTCGGTGCCAAAGATATGCTCCCAGCTGCCACCCTCGGCCCAGACAGGAGAGATAAGCCGCTTCGCCAGGTCCTGCTCAAACGGGGAGTAGGGTGCAATGACGGGGGCCAGCAGCGCCACCAGGGTCATGGTCAGGACAACTGCGCCACCGAACTGGAGACCACGATGGGACTTGGCCTTTTTGATCATCCGCTCCCTGGGGGTGAGATCGATGATGTCGCCGGCCATCTGTTGCGGACTGGTGCTTGCAGCAGTCATTTTGTCACTCCAGACGCAGTCTAGGATCGAGCCAGGCGTTGAAAACGTCTCCGGCAACGGTCAGAAAGATGAAGATGAGAGCGAAGATGAAAACCAGCATCTGCACGGTCGGAATGTCGGCGCCGAGGATACTTTCATAGGCAAGACGCCCCAGCCCGTTGAGGGCGAAGACCGACTCCGTCACCACCGAACCGCCAAGCTTGTAGCCCAGTTGGATCGCAATCACGCTCACGACCGGCAGGAGCGCATTGCGCATAGCATGCTGAAACAGGATCCGGCCCGGACCGAAGCCTTTGGCGCGTGCGGTTCTGATGTAATCGGACCCAAGCACATCGATCATGCCCGCGCGCGTAAGCCTCAGAACCTGCGGCACTGCGCTCATGCCCAGAACAAAGGACGGGAGGACAAAGTGTTTCCAGCTCGTGTCGCCGGAAACGGGGAAGATCGGAAACATCACCCCAAGCAGAATGATCATCATCAGACCGAGCCAGAAGTTGGGGACAGCCTGGGCCGCAGTTCCAAGGCTAAGCGCAAAACGGTCGAGCCATCCGTTGGGATTGAGCGCGGCCAGAACACCAAGCAGCAGTCCCACGACCGTGGTGATCGTCAAGGCACTGAATGCGAGTGTCAGTGTAACCGGCGCCCGTTCCAGGAAGAGGTCGAAGACAGGCCGCTTCCAATAGTAGCTTTCGCCAAAGTTTCCGGTAAAGACATTGCCGATCCATTCCACGTAGCGAACAGCAAGCGGTCGGTCGAAACCGTATTGCACGCGCAGTTCCTCGATCGCTTCGGGTGAGGCGTCTTCGCCGGCGACCATCGATGCCGGATCTGCGGCAAGGTTGAGCATCAGGAAGGTTGCCAGCGAAACCGTGATCGCCACCAGAAGTCCCATTCCCAGTTTTCGGAGAATGAATTTGAACACGTCCTGTCTCCCTCGTTACCCGGTTTGCGGCTCAGGACCTTTGCCTGAACGGATCGGGCCCGGGAGCCCCAACGACTGGGACCCCCGGGTTGAAACGACCTATTTCCAGGTGATTTCGTTCAGGCGCACGAGGCCGTCGGACGGAGGTGTGAAGGCAACGTCCTTGCCGGCAACATAGTTCTCGGAGAACCGGTAGATCGGCACGTGGTAAGCCATGTCCGCCGAGAGCTTGAGTGCCTGTGCGTAGAGACCGGCGCGTTCCTCGTCATCAATGGTCGACAAGGCGGCGTCAAAGAGCGCCTCAAGTTCCGGATCCCGGTTCAGGTTGCGGTTCGAACCTGCCGCGAAGTGGTTGGTAATCGCGCCGACATCGGGCGTGGCATAATAGCCCCAGGTGCCATGCATGGACGGTGCCTCTTCAGCGGCGCGTGCCTTGGAGAATGCCGAAAGCTTCACGTAATTGATGTTCGCCTTGATACCGACCTTTGCGAGATCCGCGGCGACGGCTTCCGTTACAGGTTTGTCGCGGTAAGCCCAGAGCTCGAGTTCGAAGCCGTTTGGATAGCCGGCTTCCGCAAGAAGCGTTTTTGCTTTTTCAACGTCATACTCATAGGTCGTGACGTCCTGGGTGCAACCGAACATCCCGTCGTAGCACAACGCGTTGATCACCACGCTCGAACCGCCCACAAGGTGATCCACGATCGCCTGTTTGTTGACGGCGTGGTTCATTGCCTGACGCACCTTGAGATGCGTCATGGGACCTTCGGGATCCGTCACGCCTCCGGCATCGAGGATCAGGAAGCCAATTCGTGTTGTCGGACCGGGAACATGGTCGACCATTGGCAGGGTTCCAAGGTTCTGAGCGGTGTCGTCGGGAACCGTGTAGGAGAACTGCACGCCGCCTGAAATCATCTCGGCGGAGACAGTACCCCATTCGGGGATTGGCCGGATGACGATGGTTTTCGCGCCATCGGTGGACTTGGGGCTGTCGGCGTAATATCCGTCATACTTCTCCAGCGTGACACCTGCGCCCATGTCGAAACCGACCACGCGATAGGGTCCGGTGCCATTGAACTCCTGCGTCAGGGCACTTGTGTCCGGTTCTGATGCCGAGCCATAGCTGCCTGCCTTCCTTGTCTGAACAAACATGGCAATGTCGCGCAGCATGAGCGGGTAGGGCTTTTTGGCGGTTATGCGTATTGTCTTGTCGTCCAGCGCCTCGGCGCTTTCAAACCAGCCGCGTATGAACGCACCACGCTTGGTCGCGGCTGCTTCGCTCGCTGTCCAATCGAAAGAAAAGACGATGTCTTCAGCCGTAACGGGTGAACCATCGTGAAACGTCACACCGTCGCGCAGAACGAACTCCACCGTCCTGTCGTCGACATAGGAATAGGAGGACGCGAGCGCCGGCAGGTATGCGTTGGTTTCCGGATCCCTGACGACAAGCTGATCCGAGGTCAGGTAGGAGAGGATGACGTTCTCACGTGCCGTCGAATACAGGCTGTCCAGCGTCTGTATCTCCTTGTTGGCGGCGACGACAAGCGTGTCGCTGGCCTTGTCGGCGAATGCGGGCATCGCAAGGGAGGAAATCAGCGTAGCCGCAAGAAGTGTTGACCTGAGTTTCATCGGACCCTCTTTTTGGTGATTTTTTTGTCCTCACTACGCTAGGTCCGCGCGAGCTAATGTGTCCAATGCATGCTTTGTATTTCAAACATGCATAAAAAGAATAATGACGAAGGCCGTCTCATGCACCTTGTGCATAAGGGAAATAGAAAAAATTCATTTCACGGATTTCGCCCGGTCTTCATAAACTTCGGTCAACGGTTGGGAACAGGATCGAGCCATTCGACAAGGCTGTGCCGAACCGGCATTGACGCCCGCAACACGGACGTTGCCTACCAAAGCGACTGGATCTTTCCCAAATGCTACCGAGACCCGATCAGAAATCCGATCTTCGCTGCCGTGAAGCCGCGGTCGCATCCGCCGCGCTTTACATAAAAGAGGCTCGGTTCAAGGCAGATCTGGAGCGCCTCGTTGCCTGCCGTACGGAGACATCCAGGCGGGGTGATGCGGCTCAGAAACAGATCTACCTCAGCGATATCATCGCGCCGGAACTGGCGGAACTTGGTTTTGAGACAAGGATTTATGACAACCCCGACCCGGGGTCGGGCCCGCTGGCAATCTACAAGCGCATCGAAAACCCGAAATTGCCGACAGTGCTGCTTTACGGCCACGGCGATGTTGTCCCGGGGCAGGAGGGAGAGTGGGACGCAGACAGGTCACCCTGGAAGCTGGAGGAAGCGGATGGAAGGCTGTATGGACGCGGGACGGCGGACAACAAGGGACAGCATTGGATCAACATTGCAGCTCTGCGCCAGGTTCTGGCCACACGGGGGCGGCTCGGATTCAATTGCAAGATCCTGCTGGAAATGGAGGAAGAGTCCGGCTCGCCAGGGCTTGAAGCGTTCTGCCGGACGCACAAGGACGAACTGGCCGCCGATCTCCTGATTGCCAGCGATGGTCCACGCATAAGGACAGACAGGCCAACAGTTGCGCTCGGTTCACGCGGCAACTTCAACTTCGATCTTGAAATCAGGTATCGCAACGGAGGGCGGCATTCCGGAAACTGGGGCGGTTCGATCAAGGATCCGGTCATCCGGCTGGCGCATGCGATCTCCACGATCACTGACGACCATGGCCGTATCCTAATCCAGGCATGGCGTCCGCAACCACCGACGGAGCGTATTCGGGGTCTGTTGAAGGATTGCCCGATCCTGCAGTCGGATGGTGTCTCCCGAATGGACGCAGACTGGGGCGAAACAAACCTTGAACCGGCTGAGCGCGTGTTGGCGTGGAACAATTTCGCGGTGCTTGCCATCAAGGCCGGATCTCCCGAGCGCCCTGTCAATGCTATCGCGCCGATGGCCTGGGCACGGTGTCAGTTGCGTTTCCTGGCAGGACTGGACCCGGAAACCATCCTTCCGGCACTGCGATCACATCTCGATGCCCACGGTTTTGAGGATGTGGTCCTGAGCCCCGCCAGAAGTACATGGTGGCGCGGAACAACCACCGACCCGGACAATCAATGGGTACAAAAAACCATGCGGTCCCTGGAAAGGACGGAGGCAAAGACGCCGGACCTGATCCCCTGTATCGGTGGTTCGCTGCCCAACCATGCATTCCAGGGGATCGTTGGAATGCCGACGGTCTGGGTGCCGCATTCCTACTCTGACTGCTCGCAACATGCACCGAACGAGCATGTCCGGATTGATCTTTGTCTCAGCGCGATCCGGGTCATGACGGGACTGTTCTGGGACATTGGACGGGAAGGCGAGGGAGAAGGCTGACATGCTGATTGGGGGAATCGCCGGCTGGATCACGGGTCATCCGGGCAATTGGAGTGAAACAGTGCTCGAACGGGCGCGGTTTGGTATCGCCGATACGGTTGGCTGCATCGTGGCTGCGTCCGATCATGACGTCGTTGGCAGGACCGCTGGAGCGTGCCTTGTGGAAGGTTCCGGGAAGGCGACGCCGGTCTTCGGCGCGCACGCGTGTTCCGCATCCACGGCTGCTTTCGTGAACGGCACTGCTGCCCATGTCCTGGAAATTGACGATAACTTTTACCCCGCGCTGACACATGCCTCGGCGCAGGCGGTCCCTGCCTTGTTTGCACTGGCCGAGGAGCACGACTGCAGCGGCAGGCAGGTCGTTGACGCCTACCTGCACAGCCTGGAAATTCAGGCGGCCATTGCCAGCGCTATGGGACGGGGCCACACCCTTGCGGGATGGCACGCGACAGGCACCCTTTCCACAATCGCCACAGCCGGTGCCGCCGCGCATATGATCGGCCTATCCAGGTCTGAAATTGCCAATGCGATGAGCATCGCCTGCAGCATGGCTGCGGGAACCAAGGCGCAGTTCGGGACCATGACGAAATCCCTTCATTGCGGTTTCGCGGCGCGGAATTCCGTCGAAGCGGCGTTGCTGGCGGCGTCCGGCATCAGGGGGTCTGCTGACGCGCTGGATGGGCCCCATGGTTTTCTGGCGATGCATAGCGGCAACGATAAGCCGGCTTATGAAAACGTCCTTGAGAGCCTGCACGCGTCATGCGCAGTCGAGACCTACGGACTTGCGCCCAAAAGGCACGCCTGTTGCGCATCGGCGCACAAGGGTCTGGACGCCGTTGAGGACCTGAAACGGAGCGGCAATTTCGACCTCGCGGATATCGAGCGTATCGACGTCTCCGTTGGAACGACCAATCGCCAGAACCTGCGTTACGACCGTCCTCGTGACGGGATGGAGGCGCGCTTTTCTCTTCCCTATGCGATGATCGCTTTCCTGCTGGGCGGGAAGTTCTGGCTGGATGATCTCCACAATGATGCCGTGCACCGACCGGAAGTTCAGAGTCAACTGGAGAAAGTTCACGTAACTATATTGAAAATAGACGAGAAATCCGTGCCAATAACCCAGCCGCTGGAGCATATGGTCACCGTGCGCCTGAACAACGGGCAAGAAGTGTCCGCCAGGCGCTCCTATGCAAAGGGCACGATAGCCGACCCGTTCACCGAACAGGATTACCTGGCAAAATTCCTGAATTGCTGCACTGATCGTCTCGACGCCGGACAAACCGAAGTGCTCTGGTCAGGTCTGCGGGCGATCGATGCCTTGCCATCCGTCGCCGGCTTGATTGCTTCCGGCTTTTCGAGCGGTCAGGCGGCATCGCTGAGTTCGCGATAGCTTTCCGAAACAGCCTGCCGCAACCATTTGTGAAGCGGGTCACCGTCGCGTGTTTTGTGCCAGACAAGGTTTAGATGGCGCACGGGAGACTGGAACGGCAATTCCCGTACGACAAGCCCGTACCGGGCCCGCGCAATTGGCGCAATGATACGGGGTATGCTTGTGATCATATCCGAGGCGGACACGACGCTCATTGCCGCAGCGAAGTGCGGCACGCGCAGTTTCACGTTTCGGCTGTGCCCCATATCGACAATCTGCTGGTCCAGACGCGTCCGATTGGAATCGATCGTCGTTGTGCTGACATGTGGTGCAGCTTCGTAAAATGCGACGTCCAGCTCTTTTTCGAAGCGCGCATTTTCCTTGGACGCGGCACATACGTAGTCAACTTCGCCGAGCTTGTGCCAGGAATAACGGCTGGGAACATCGTAGTCCCAGAAGAAGGCCAGGTCGATGCGTCCGGCGTCCAGATCGGAATGAAGGCTCTGTTCCACGACCTCTTTCGCAAGACCCAGGGCCGGGAGAAAGCGGAACTCGATATTCGGGGCAATCCGGTTCATCTTCGGCACGAGCATCCCGGGAAGCAGTCCGGTCAGCAGGTCGCTCATCGCGATGCGCACGATCGCGTTGGCCTCAGAGGGATCGAAGTCTTCATCCGCCTGGATCACGTTGACAAGTTCGGCCACACTTACGGAAACTTTTTCCGAAACCGCCAGGCATCGTTCCGTTGGCTGCATTCCCTGGGGTGTGCGCACGAAAAGGTCGTCGTTGAACAACGACCGCAATCGGTTGAGCGCGTGACTTACGGCGGGTTGCGACATGCCGAGCGACTGGGCTGCCAGAGTGACGTTCCGCTTTTCGATCATCGCGTTGAGGATCTTGAAGAGGTTCAAGTCAACGGAATTCAAGTTCTTCTTCTGCAAACCGGTCACACATGTCTTTTGGTTTTGTTCGTCCCTGAAAGTTACTCCGAATACGGAATGGCGGGAAGGGGACCTGCTCTGCTCAATTTAGCGTCAGGAATGGCCATTAATTGCCCTTTTACAGGGGTTTCAATTGTTTAGAGTGGCAGGGTGCTGATCGTTTGGCTGGCCTCGATATTCAATTCGCTACAAACAGGCCGCGTCAGGGTTATGCGCAATGTCCGGCCTCGGGTCACGGACCGGTTCCAGGTCCCGCGCCCGCACCACTGGAGCAAAAATGCCCGATGTTTCTCACTATCCGATAGCACCGGACTGGTTTTCGATCTCCAGGGTCGACGACACGACGGACATGCTGCTGGAACCGCACGTTCATGTTCTGGAGCAGGCAAACATGTTTTTCGTGCGCGGCGCCGAACGCGACATGATCATAGACACGGGGATGGGCATCGTCCCGATCGCGCCTTATGTCGACCCGCTCTCGGCCAAGCCGCATTCCGAGATCGTCTGTGTGTCGACCCACACGCATATCGATCATATTGGCGGGGTCCATGAATTTGATATCCGTCTCGTACATCCGATCGAAGCGGGTGAGATGGCGGCCCCTTCCATCATGAACACGATCATTCGCGATGAGATCGATCCGAAGCTGCTGGAGCTCTTCGCTTCCTCGGGCTATCCGCCGCTTGATGAACTGCTGATCAACGCGCTGCCCCACGGGGGGTATGACCCGGCCTCCTACAAACTCAAAGGCGCGCCCGCCACGGGCCTGCTTGAAGAGGGGGATACCGTCGATCTGGGAGACCGGCAGTTCACTGTCCTGCATGTGCCGGGGCACTCGCCGGGAAGCATCGCTCTGTTTGAGGAGAAAACCGGGATCCTGTTCGCCGGAGATGCGATCTATGATGGCCCGCTCATCTATGACGGTCCGGGCATGAGCGTTGACGACTACGTGGTGACGATGAAAAAGCTGCAGGCGCTCGATATCACCATCGTCCACGGAGGACACGATCCCAGTTTTGACAGGAAACGCCTTGACGAGATCGTGGAAAAATACTTCCGGATCTGGGGCGTTTGAGAGGTCGTTTCACGAAAATACGTTAAGTTCGGCAACGGTCCAGTGCCGCTTGCGCGCCTTGCCGTCGAAACGTGAATGAAGGGTGGCAAGCGTCTTGTGCGTGGCATGGAGGTCATCGCACAACAAGGCGCCAACGCGATTGGGATGGCTCGACAGATCAATGACCGCCGCTCCATCAACAATCCGGCCGAAACTGTACTCCGCCTGGAACAGATCGGTGAGCTCTTCCCGGTCGCCAGTTGCCAGCGCCTGCGCAAGCGCTGAACGCCATGGCCGCGCCAGGTTTTTACGGGATGGCCGATCGCAGGCGAAAAGAAACCGCGTTCTTGATGTGATCAGAAATCCCCAGAAGCCGCCATCGCATGTAAACACCCGGCCTTGCGGTGCGGTTTCGTCCATTTGCCGGTCCAGCCACAATTCGACAAAATCGGCATCAACGCCGTATTCGAATAGACCGCGCGGGGCGCGTTCCAGGCGACCAATATCTCGTCCTGTTTCCGGCCCCTGCAAGTTGATCGCCCTCTGCCAGGTACAGACACCGTCGACTACTGCCGCCCAACCGGCGAACCCCTCCGCTTCGGCGAGCGCGCGCAATTCTTCGTCCGAGAATTCGGCAAGACTGGCCGCAGGCACGCCTTCTGAAAATCGTGCCGGAATGCGCACATCGGCGTAAAGACCTTCCGCCTGAAACCAGTAGACCTGCGTGTCATGGTCTTCGAAATCCGGGAACTTTGCCGGGGCCTTCAGGTAAGCGCGCCGCCAGAGACCCTTGATCTCGGTATCCGTAACAGGATCCGCAGTCGTATCAGAGCCGTTTTCCATCAGGCCGCCGCACTCGCGTGTGAACGGAATGCGGCAATGATCTCATCGGATGAACGCACGGCTCCTGTCTGCAGGTATTCCATCGCGTCGAGGGCTGCACTATGTGCTTCCGGATCGGAGCCGCCGACGCAATCCTTCACGACACGACAGTAAAAGTCCTTCTGATGACCGTCTGCAAACGTGTAGTGGACGCACACATTTGTGAGGCCGCCGACCATGATAAGCGTGTCGGCCTTGAGACCCCGGAGCAGGATATCGAGATCGGTGCCGATAAAGCATGAATACCGCCGTTTCTTGATCACGTAGTCATCGGGTTTGAGACCGACGATTTCATCGGCGATTTCCGTCCCCTCGCGTCCTTCGACGCAATGCACGTCCTCCGTCCCGTCGAGCTCGCGGCCAAAGTCCACCATGTCGGGACGGTGCGCTTCCTGAAAGAAGACTACGGGAATATCGCTTGCGCGCGCAGCGTCGATCACCGTTCGCGCCTGGCGCATGGCATTTGTATAGGCGGACATTTTGGGAATGCCGCCATCGTAGTTTTCAAGAAACGCGCTTTTTTGAATGTCGATCACCAGCAGGACCGGATTACCGACAATAAGGGGCTGTTTTGCCATGGCTTTTGTCCTTCTCAGATCAATTGTCTTTGCGCGCCGGGTCGGCGCCAAGCAGGCGGGGCAGGTCGCCGTAGCGCGCAACGGCGCTGAAAACGACGATCGAAACCAGGAGGAAGGTGATCGCGCCGACAGCCATGGTCGGCGTGAAGCCGTTGCGCAGTGAGTTGAAAATCTGCAGCGTCACCGTGCTGTAAGCGGAGGCGGAAACGAAGAAAATGACGATAAACTCGTGGAAGCTCAACACCACCACGAAGAAGAAACCGGACAAGGTATAGGACAGGGTCTGCGGCAGAATGATGGTTCGCAGGATTGTCGGCTCGTCTGCCCCCATGGTCTGGGCGGCGTCCAGGTGAAACCTGTCGATCGACTGCAATCCGATCGAAATCGTCACAAGAGGTAGCGCGGCCAGCAGGGCCGTATGGCTGAGGATGCCTGTGAAGATGTTCCCCAGCCCGCCGGCAAAGGTCCACAGGAAGCTGAGACCGACACCAAAGACGATCGGCGGCAAGGCAAAGGGCAATCCGGCAAGCCCGGTGAGCGCTTTTGAGAACGCCGTGTTGCGCTTCCACTGGTCATAGGCGATCGGCCAGGTAATCAAGACGGCAAGTGTCGCGCTTGCCAGTGCGACAATGATCGAGTTTTCCATGGACCGGAGCCAAACCGGTTCGGAGACGAAAAATTCGTAGAACCGGGCAAAGGTCGGATCCTTCGGCGGAAACAGCATGGAACGGCCGCCATTAAGGGCGGACAGGCATACGATGACGATCGGAAGGCTGATATAGGCAGCGCATAGCAGCATGAAACCGTTCTTGAACGTGGCTTTCATCGGCCCCGGTTCTCCGCTAGCCGGCCGAGCCAGAGGCTCGCAAGAATGAACACGCCGGCCGTGCTCAACAGCACCACAGCCTGTGCGGCCCCGAAGGGTGCGTTGAGCGTCGCTCCGCGGATTGCCTCGTATATCGAGACCGGCAGCGTCTGGTGTGCCGGTTCCGCGAAATAGGTGACGGTCACATAGGCGCCAAGCAGATAGACGAACAGCAGCAGCAGGGTGCCCATGACCGGGATGCGAACCACCGGCACAACAACCGTACGCATGACGGTAAACGATCCCGCTCCCATCGTACGCGCCGCTTCGATCATCGAGCGGTCGATCCGCGAGAGTGGCGCATAGAGCAATATGACGGCGTAGGGCCAGACCAGATAGGCCATGGTCAATACGGTTGCCAGCTGCGAGGTCTTGAATTTCACATTGCGCGGGTTCGCCAGCCCCCAGTCCTTTAAAACGGCAAGCCATCCGGTGTCTTTCAGCCACGCCGTCACGCCCGTGGCCTTGAAAAGGGCAGGCAGGCCTGAACGGTTGGACAGCATGATGTCCCAGCCCATGACGATGAAGACCTCCGACATGGAAAGGCTTGCCAGAATGAACACCAGCCAGGCGGCTTGAGCCGGGCGCGAACACTGACTGAGGAAGTATGTGAAGGGAAAGGCAAACGCGATTGCGATCAGTGAACCCAGAACCGCATAAGCCAGGGTATAGCCGAGCTTGTAGGCATAGAGCAGCGTAATCTGATCCGGCCAGCCGATCCCCACGAAGACCCGCGCATAGTTGCTTGGATCAAAGGCCCAGACCCAGCTTGCTCCTTCTATCTTCTCGCCAAAACTGACCGCGATGACAAGCAGGATCGGTGCCAGAAATACAAACACGAGAAAGGCGGCGATCACGGTCATGATGATCGGCCGCGCACCGATTGACTGAACCGCGTCGGCCCGAGGGCCTTCCTGACCTTTAAGACGTGTTCCGTCGCGGGCGTGTACCAGGGATGACGCTGCTGCCAGGTCGCTCATGCCGCAACGTTCTCGCGTCGCCCGGCTTCCTCAACCGTCTTTTCAAGGTTGCCCGGGTCAGGTCTGGGGAAGCAGAACAAGGTGTGCGATTTCAACCTGATGCCCGTTACCTCTCCCTGAGTCACGGGCGTGGCGTCTGACGATGGCATTTCGCAGATTATCCGTCCCGCATCCGTCTCAACGAAAACCTCCCGTGTCGGGCCGACATCCCTGACAAAGGAGACAGGACCGGTCAGGATGTTCGAAGCATTGGTGTCAGCGGCGCACAGTTCGGCATTTTCGGGTCTGCAAACGAGTTGCACCGGTGAGCCGTCGACGAAGGGCGCGGGTTTTTCAAGGTCGAATGCGCTATCTCCAACGAAAACGCGTCCGCCGCGAACCGTGCCATCCAGGAAATTTGCCTTGCCGATAAAGGAAGCGACAAAGGGGGTTTCGGGGCGTTGATAGATATCCGTCGGCGATCCGATCTGTTCGGACACCCCATTGCTCATGACGACGATCTCGTCTGCCATCGTCATGGCTTCCCGCTGATCATGGGTAACGACAATCGTGGTGATGTTCAGTTGCTGCTGCAGCAGGCGGAGTTCGACCTGCATGGTTTCGCGCAGTTGCGCATCGAGTGCCGACATGGGCTCATCAAGCAGGAACACCTGGGGCTCCTGTGCGAGCGCCCGCGCGATCGCAACGCGCTGACGCTGGCCACCGGACAGCTGTCCGATGCGCCGGTCCTGGAAGTCAGCCATCTGCACGAGGTCCAGAAGCTCCTGCGCGCGTTTCGAGCGGGTCTTTTTCTCGACGCCTGAAATCGTCAGGCTATAGGCAACATTCTCGCCCACCGATAAATGCGGAAAGAGGGCAAAGGATTGAAACACCATGCCGAATTTCCGCCTGTTGGCCGGCAGGGTGGTGATGTCTTCGCCATTGAGGGAAAGATTTCCCCTGGTTGGCGTTTCCAGCCCGGCGATTATGCGCAGCAAGGTTGTCTTGCCGCATCCCGAAGGCCCCAGTAGCGCCGTCAGCTTGCCCGACGGAAAGACGAGGTCGATATTCTTTAGCGCTGTTACCTCGCCATATGTCTTTCTGACATCCTTTAAGACCAGTCCGGCCATGAAGCTGTTACTTTCGAAACGTTCTTCTGAGTGAGTTTCATGCTGTCGCACGCGGCGAAAACCAGCGGCGGAGCACAGAACCTGACGCGTGTTGGAAAGGAGGCGGGATCAACAGGACTGCTTCCGTATTCCCCGCCTCAATCATGGAACATCAGGCTCCGGCAAGCATTGCGTCCCACCGCTCTTTGATGAACGTCTCGTTGTCGAGATAGGACTCATAAGCCGGCGTGATGATCGGCGACCCCGAAACGAATGCGAATTCCTCATCCGTCAGATCAGTCAGTTCCCTGTTGACCAGCGGCGCGGTTCCGATGTTGCGTGACATCAGTGCCTGCGTTGCCGGATCACTGGAGAACGCCATGAATTCGTAGGCTTCGCCGGTTTTTTCCGAAAGCGGGCTCAGGCACCAGGACCCGTATCCGATCGGGTTGCCCTCGGCGGGGAACAGCGGCTTGATCGGGAATCCGTCGGACGCCATGATGTTTGCAACGTCCAGATAGTAGGACCCTGCGATCACGTCCTCGTTTTTCATTGCCTGTTCCATCTGGCTTTCAGCAGACCACCAAAGCGCCACGTGCGGCTTGAGTTCGGCAACCTTGTCCAGAACCGCAACGATACCGTCTTCGCTCATCAAGGTCTCGGCGCCGTCGAAGAACGTCTTTGCCGTGATGTCGAGCAGACGTCCGTCGATTTTCTTGGAGATCCCGAGCGAACCCTCGAATGCCGGGTTTTCCCAGAATTCCTTCCAGCTTGTCGGGGCAGGTGTGACCTCGTTCGGATTGATCACCATGGCGTTGAACCACGCCATCGAGCCGACACCGACGAGACCGTCCGGACCCTCATAGAGGAATTCGGCATCCAGATTGGTCACCCCCGGGATTTTTGAAGCGTCCAGCGGCTTCAGCATGTCGCCGATCCGGGTCGCCTTGATCATGGTGTCCTTGCCATAGAGCGACACGTCTGCAGGCACCGTTCCGGATGCCGCTGCCTGTTGCATTGTCACCAGCCAGTCGCTGGAATTCGGCTGTGTGACCGACTCAACCGTGATGCCGGTTGCCTCGGTGAATGCCGGATAAACGTATTTCTTGAAACTGTCTTCGAAATAGCCACCGTAAGAGCCGATCTTTATAGAGCGTGCCTGAGCGATTGCCGGCATCGCCAGCATCGAGCCGCTGGCTGCAAGAGCTGCGG
Source organism: Roseibium sp. MMSF_3412 (assembly GCF_030733265.1). Taxonomy (GTDB): domain Bacteria; phylum Pseudomonadota; class Alphaproteobacteria; order Rhizobiales; family Stappiaceae; genus Roseibium. Next base: position 25,405 of record NZ_JASHJI010000009.1, read on the forward strand.
TTCCTGCTGCGCCTTTCAGGATCGTGCGGCGTGTCAGATTGCTTGCGCTCCGCGTTTTGAAATTCTGCGTCATCCAGCGTGTTCCTCTCAATTTCCGGCGGCCCCTCGCTCGCCAATCTTGGTGGAACCTCATTGAGTTTGAGGCATGCCTCTTCGAAAGCACATTGCATGCCAAACAAAAAGAAAAACAAAAACAGATACTTAGGAAATATATCAATCTTTCGCACAAAAGGCATGTGCGATTGATAGGCGGTTTGCCTAATTTTTCTACATACACATTTATTGTGCAAAATGGTTCAGGTGATATCGTCTGCAACATCCCGATCACGTCGATCCAGCGATCAGGATGGGTCGGCTGAAGAGCCGTTGTCTCGTTGTCATGTCAAACGCCGGAGCCTTATGATGCGCGATCTCTTGGACCAAAGGACGCTTGATCGGGAGGCGGATCATGATGGTACCGAGGACCAGATCGCGCTGAGTTCGGACAACGTTTCCCTGCCGGTTATTGACCTTTCGGGGCTCCACACCAGCGATCAGACGGCTCTGGCAGCCGTGGCCAGGGAACTTGGTAAGGCTGCAAAGACGTCCGGATTCTTCTACATCAAGAACCACGGCGTCGATCAGGCCCTGATTGACGATGCCTTCGCAGCGTCCCGAGCTTTCCACACCCAATCCCGGCGCTTCAAGATGAAATATTGGTGCGGTTACAGCACCAACCATCGTGGCTACGTGCCATTTGAGGAAAACGGCAGTGCCTTTCCCAAAACGATAAATTTCAATGAAGCCTGGGACATGTCGTTTGAAGCGCCGGCTGATCATCCGGATTATCTGGCCGGCTGGCGGATGACCGGCCCGAATGTCTGGCCGGATCTGCCCGGCTGGAAAGAGACGATCTCACGCTACTATGACGCCGTCTTCGGCCTTGGGCTGAAGCTCCTGAGCGCACTGGAACTCGAGTTGGGCGTTGAAGCGGGCACGCTTAGAAAAAACGTCAACTGCCCGACATCCCAGTTGCGTCTCCTGCGGTATCTGGAAAATGACGTCCCGGCGAGCAAGGATTTCGTCGGTATCGAGGCCCACTCCGACTTTGAGTGTTTTACCATTCTGCTCCAGGGCGGCCCCGGTCTCCAGGTGCTGAACACCGATGACTACTGGATGGAGGCCCCGCCAATCCCCGGAACCTTCATTGTCAATATCGGCGACATTTTCGAGACCTGGTCGGGCGGCCTCTACAAGTCCACGCAGCACCGCGTCGTCAATACGGGCAAGGAGCGCTATTCCATGCCGTTGTTCTTTGGTCTGGACTATGACGCCGTCGTTGAACCGTTGCCGAAATTCAAGACACCCGAGACCACGGCCAAATATCCGCCAATCAAAGCCGGCGATCACCTGATGCGCATGACCGTCGGCGCTTTCCGGTACATATCGGATGCTGTCGACAAGGGGGAGATTGAGCTGGATTTCGCCGTGCCCGACGCGAACCCGTTCAAACGCCCGGCAAAAGCGATCTCAAGCCCGTAGCCGAAATGGCCGGCATTTCTGCCGGCTATCCTCTAAAGACACTCGACCGTTGTTGCGCACATGCGCGGCAAGATTCATGTGATCGTCTTCGTGACGATGCAGAAAACACCGTGTCTTTTGCCCGAGGTCAATGCGCTTAGCTCCGTTTTGGTCTTTGGTCCTGCCCGGGTTCGCCAAAGGTATCTGGTTGCTTGCGGAAACATGGACGCGTTCCCGAAGACGGCTCACCTTACCGACGGAAGGCACATCATGGACCAGACAGTGACATCGGCCCCTTCACCAGACCGGGAAACAGCGACCTCTGGCGCAGACCCATCTCTTGCCAGTTCCTCCAGCAAGAGCACGCACGCCAAAGCAGGCCACGCGTCTACCGTCCACAAGAGCCATTCCCTGCTGTTGCATGAGCGTTCGATATCGACGGGCAACAGGGCCAGCCTGCCCGAGAATTACCCGTACAAGAGGCGCATGAACCGGGCTCAATACGAAGCACGAAAACAGGAGCTTCAGATCGAACTGTTGAAGGTCCAGAACTGGGTCAAGGACAGCGGTCAGCGTATCATCGCAATTTTCGAGGGACGGGACGCTGCCGGAAAAGGCGGCACGATCAAACGGTTCATGGAGCACCTGAACCCGCGCGGTGCACGCGTTGTCGCTCTCGAAAAGCCGACAGAAGCAGAGAAGGGCCAGTGGTACTTTCAGCGCTACGTGAAGCATCTGCCCACGAAGGGTGAGATCGTTCTGTTTGACCGGTCCTGGTACAACCGCGCCGGTGTCGAAAAAGTCATGGGCTTCTGCTCGCCGGCCGAATACATGGAATTCATGCGCCAGGTTCCGGAATTTGAGCGCATGCTCGTCAGAAGCGGCATTCGGCTTTTCAAGTTCTGGTTTTCGGTCAGCCGGGAGGAGCAACTGCGCAGGTTTCAGTCGCGCAACAGCGATCCTCTGAAGCACTGGAAACTCAGCCCGGTCGACGTCCAGTCCCTGGACATGTGGGACGACTATTCCGAAGCCAAGGAGAGCATGTTCTTTTACACCCACACAGCGGACGCGCCCTGGACGGTCGTCCGGTCAGACGACAAGAAGCGCGCCAGATTGAACTGCATGCGATACTTCATCCGGTCAATGTCCTATCCGGCTGCCGACACGGAAATCAATCTGGATGCAGATCCGAAAATCGTCGGGCCGGCGGACACATTTTATCAGACCCTGCAGGATTTCGACGCAACCAGGCAGTTCAAGGTCGAGTAGGTCGCGCAGCGAAGCGGTGCACAGATCGCTGCGCACCGCCGCTGATGCCGGGGTATCAGGTCTTGACCCGTTCCATCTTCGGATCGAGGAGCGGTGCCAGCGTGACGTCGGCCTTAACCCGTTCCGTGCCGACCTCAAGTTCATAGTCCGCGGCAAGGACATGGTCTCTGGTAACGCCGTCCGGATGCCGGACATAGCCGATCCCGATGCTCCGGCCGAGCGTGTGTCCATAGCCGCCGGAGCTCAGCCACCCGCACCGTTCACCGTTGCGATAGATCGTCTCCCGGCCAGACAGGATAACGTCACCGTCTGTCGTGAACGTCGCGAGCAGTTTCTTCACGCCGTTCTCGCGCTGTGCCTGAACGGCACTGCGCCCCTTGAAGTCGGCATTGGTTTTCATCTTGACGGCCCAGCCAAGACCGGCCTCGTCGGGTGTATGGTCCGGCCCGATGTCGGATCCCCAGGCACGATATCCTTTTTCAAGGCGCAAGGTCTCGATTGCACGGTAGCCCGCATTACGGAGCCCGAACGGTTCTCCCGCTTCATGCAAGGCGTCATAAACCGTCTGCGCATATTCCGCCGGCAAGTGCAGCTCCCAGCCCAGCTCGCCTACATAGGTGATGCGCAGTGCGAGCACGGGACAACCGGCAATTCCGATCCGCTTTGCCTGTGCAAAGGGAAATGCGTCGTTGCTGACATCGTCGCGGGTGCATTTGGAAAGAATCTCGCGCGCCTTCGGTCCAAACAGCGACAAAACGGAATTTGACGAGGTGACGTCGACGAGTTGGGCATTCAGTCCTTCGGGGATGTTGCGCCTGATCCAGTCGAAATCATGCGTGGCAAAGCCGGTCCCGGTGATGATGTAATATTCATCAAGGGCCGTGCGCACGCAGGTCAGATCGCACTCGATGCCGCCGCGGTCATTCAGCATCTGGGTGTAGATGATCGAACCGACCGGCCTGTCGACACGATTGGCAGCGATCCAGCTCAGTGCGGCTTCGGCATCCGGTCCTTTCAGGATGAATTTTGCAAAAGACGTCTGATCAAACAGAACGGCGGCTTCGCGCGCCGCCTTGTGCTCACGCCCGACGGGGCCGTGCCAGTTCGGCCGCTCGAACGTGTAGATGTCACGTGCCTCTTCGCCCGCAGCGGCGAACCAGTTCGGCCGTTCCCAGCCAAGTTTCTCGCCGAAGACCGCTCCGGCTGACTTCAGCCGGTCATAGAGCGGCGAACGCCGGCAAGGGCGTCCGCTGTCGTGTTCCTCCGACGGCCAGGCCATGGTGTAGTGCTTGCCATAGGCTTCCAGCGTGCGGGTTCTGACCCAGTCGGTATCCGTATGCGGCCGTCCGAAACGGCGGATATCGACCGGCCAGAGATCGTAGGGCGGTTCTCCCTTGGCAACCCATTCGGCCAGCGCCATGCCAGCGCCACCGCCGGCTGCGATCCCGAACGCATTGAAACCCGCCCCGACAAAGACATTTTCCATTTCAGGCGCTTCGCCGAGGATGAAGTTGCCGTCCGGTGTGAAGCTTTCCGGCCCGTTGACCAGTTGCTTGATGCCGACCTTTTCCAGCGCAGGGACGCGTGGCAGCGACAACTCCATCAATTGCTCGAAATGATCGAAGTTGCTGTCCAGAAGCTGGTAGTCGAACGGGTCCGGGACACCGTCGATTGCCCAGGGAATACCGTTCGGCTCGTACCCGCCCATGACAAGACCGCCAACTTCTTCCTTGTAGTAGGTAAGCCGGTCCGGATCGCGCAATGTCGGAAGGTTGGAGGGGACCCCGAAATTCTCCGTGATCATGTACTGGTGTTCGATGGAAACCAGTGGCACGGTGACGCCGATTGTTGCCGCCAGTTCCCGTGTCCATTGTCCACAGCACAGCACCAGTTTTTCGCAGGCAACATCGCCCTGTGCGGTGCGAATACCGGTCAGTTTTCCGCGTTCGGTCAGGATCTGAAGAACCGGCATGTTCTCGACAAGCTTAGCGCCGGCGGCCCGCGCACCCTTTGCGAGCGCCTGGGTAATGTCGGAAGGGCTCGCCTGTCCATCCGTCGGCAGATAGGCGGCACCGACGACATCGCCGATGTCCATCAGCGGCCACAGCTCCTGCGCTTCCTTCGGCGTCAGCAGATGCATGTCGAGGCCGAAACTGTGCGCCGTCGTCGCCTGACGTTTCACCTCGGTCCAGCGTTCCTCGTTGCAGGCAAGACGAAGGCCGCCATTCATCTTCCAGCCTGTCGCCTGTCCTGTTTCGGCTTCAAGCCGGTCATAAAGCGAGATCGAGTATCCCAGAAGCTGAGTAATGTTGGCGCTGGAGCGAAGCTGACCGACCAGACCCGCCGCATGCCAGGTGGAACCGGATGTAAGAGCTGCCTTTTCCAGCAGCAGAACTTCCTGACCCATCTGTGCCAGGTGATAGGCCGTCGAACAGCCGACGATGCCGCCGCCGATGATAATGATCTTCGAAGAAGAGGGGAGTGTCATGAGGGCTCTCACAATTCACGGAATTCGGAAAGGGCGGCATTCAGCCGCTCCATGTTCTCGCTTGTGTATGCGGCGTAGTCGAAATCCAGATCCGAATGGATTTCGGACGTCATCGACCACAGCGTTTCGCGCATCAGGGAGGTGCATTTCATCGCGGTGTAGGCGCGCCGGTACCTGTCTGCCGGTGCTTCGAAATACTGTTCGAGCATCGCGTTTTCCTGGGCTTCACTCAGCCCGTTGTTGGAGGCAAGACCGGCAAGATCGAAAAGCGGCGAGTTGAAACCGCCATATTCCCAGTCGATCAGCCAGAGCCGTTCACCATCATCAAGCAGATTGGCGGCCAGAAGATCATTGTGCCCGATGACCAGATCGACCGGTCCTACGGCCGCTTCCAGATCCGACAGCGTGTCCATCAGTCCAGGGAGCAAACCGGAATGGGCAGAACCGTCGGCTTTCAGGCGTGTTGCGTAGGTCCGGTTCACCTGAAACGGCCAGAAGGCGAGCACCGGTCCTGTGAGATGAATGCCAAGCTCCCGATGCGCTCTGGCAACCAGATCGACGATTTTTGCAAGGTTTGCCGGATCCCGCACATCGACTTCCTCGAAGGTTCTGGCTTCCACAAAATCCAGCACCAGAACTCCGGGCTCCTGGTGAACAACCGCCGGTGATACGCCGGCCATTTCTGCAGCCCTGCTGAGCGCGAGTTCGTTCCAGCGCATGACCCCGTGCTCGGGAATGTCATCGCCGAGCCGCACCACAAAACGGCGGCTGCCGTCCCGCACGAAAAGATTGATATTCGTGATGCCGCCCCCGAGAGCGGTTATGTCCTGGGGATCGGCAAAACAGGAAAGCGCGGCAGCGCGGGCAATGGCAGTTTCGGACATGTGTTAAACCCCCAACCTTTCGCGCTGACCTGCTGCGAGCGCGTTGATGATCCTGTCGGTGATGATGGCGATGAAGGCAACCGAAAGGCCGGCAACGATGCCTTGTCCGGCATTTGCCTTTGTCAGCGCGATATAGACTTCCTGGCCGAGATCCCTTGTGCCGACAAGAGCCGTGATCACCAACATCGACAATGCAAGCATGATCGTCTGGTTCAGCCCCAGGAAGAGATGCGGCGTGGCCAGCGGCAGCTTGATGCGCCACAGCAATTGCCGTTTCGTGCATCCGGACATCAGGCCTGCTTCGATCAGCGGCGGCGGGACTTCCTTGAGCCCATGCGCCGCATAGCGGACGGCCGGGGCGAGAGCATAGAGGATCACGGCGATCATGGCGCTGAAGTCACCCACCCGGAACAGCATGACGACGGGGATCAGATAGACAAAGCTCGGCAGTGTCTGCAGCGTGTCCATCACCCCCAGAATGATGCGTCCGGCCCGCGGACTTTCCGCCGCCCAGATGCCGAGCGGGATTCCGATGAGCGTTGCGATGAGAACCGAGACGCCGCACAGGTAGATCGTCACCATCGCTTTGGGCCAAAGACCCGAGGCGGCAATGAAGGTCATCAGGAGAGCTGCGAGCACGCCGATCTGCCAGCCGCCGACGCGCCAGGCGATCAGAGCGGTCGCGATGATACCCCAGGCCCATGGAATGCCCGCAAAGAACTTTTTCACCGGCAGAAGCAGCCATTGCAGGATCACGGTCTTGATGGCCTCGAACGTATCGAAGAAATTGACGTTGATCCATTCCATCGTATTCGACCAGAACGGGCCGGTCGTAATGGTCAGGGCGTCCGGATAGGTCTGGACCGCCGGCACGAACCGGCCGAGAACCAGAGTGGACGCGATCACAAGGAAGACGGTTCCGGTCCAGGGGTGGCGCTGCAGGATGTTGCCTTCCAGCGGATGGCGCGCGCTGCGTTCGGAAAAGGCCTGGCTTGCCCGGTCGAGGGCGATCGCCATGACCACAATGCCGAGACCGGCCTCGATCCCGCCGCCGATATCAAGCCGCCGCAGGCTCGACAGGACATCGAAGCCAAGGCCGCCGGCACCGATCATGGAGGCAATGATCACCATGTTCAGCGTCAGCATGATCACCTGGTTGACCCCGACCATCAGCGTCGGCACCGCAGAGGGAACAAGAACCTTCCACATCATCTGCCGGTTGCGGCAACCGGCCATGCGGCCCGCTTCGATCACTTCGGTCGGTACCGAGTTCAACGCTATGATGGTGACGCGAACCATGGGCGGCATGGCATAGATCACCGTGGCAACCAGCGCCGCGACCGGACCGAAACCGAACAGGATCAGGATGGGAACGAGATAGGCAAAGACCGGCACGGTCTGCATCAGGTCGAGAACCGGTCGCAACATGCGCTCAAACCAGCTGACGCGATAGGCCAGGATGCCGAGGAAGAGCCCCCCGACGACACCGATCGGGACCGAGATCAGCACCGAGGCAAGCGTGACCATCGCGCTTTCCCATTGCCCGAAAACAGCCAGATACAGGAAACAGGCACCGACGAGAACGGACAGGAACCAGTCGCGCGCATAGTGTCCGATTGCCATGATCGTCACGATCACCGCGATCCAGCTGAGCGCCGGGGCGACCTGGACAGCTGCATCGCCGACGCCGCTGGTGAACCCTTCAACCAGCAGATTGCGCAGGATCTGGTAGGGAGCTTCGATCAGCGCGGATATCGCCCGGGTAAGGTCGCGGAACGAAAAGAAGTAAAAGCCGGCGCTCTCCACAAGCCAGTCGAGAAACGCACTGATGTGGTCTTCAAGCGGAAACTCCCAGCCTTTCGGGTAGCGCACGATCCAGCGGGCGTCGAGCGCCTTGTAAAGCTGAAAGGAGTAGGTCGAAAGCAGCCAGGTGGCAGCGAAAAGCGCACCCCAGAACAGCCAGCCGGACTTTGCTGCGCGTGCAATCATCTTCGGCCTACCAGCACATCGATGACCGCCTTCCGGGAAATCTGTCCAACCGGCTTGCCGTCTTCCAGCACCTTGTGCGGCAGGTCAGAGGCTTCGACCGGGTCGGCAATGGCTTCGATCACGGCGTCGTGGGACACGTCACCGGCGAAACTGTCGCCGTCTATCGGCTCCATCACCGATGCGGCACGAATCACTTTCGCACGGCTGACATGGCGGGTGAATTCGGCGACATAATCGGTCGCCGGCTGCAAGACGAGGTCTTCAGGCGTTGCCACCTGTTCAATGATCCCGTCCTTCATGACCGCAATTCGGTCGGCGAGCCTTATGGCCTCGTCAAAGTCATGTGTAATAAAGACAATCGTCTTGTGAAGAATGTTCTGAAGCCTCAGGAACTCGTCCTGCATCTCGCGCCGGATCAACGGATCGAGGGCGGAAAACGGCTCGTCCAGGAACCAGATATCCGGTTCGGCCGCCAGGCTGCGGGCAATGCCGACGCGCTGCTGCTGCCCGCCCGAAAGCTCTCGCGGAAAATAGCCCTCACGTCCTTTGAGGCCCACAAGTTCCACGACTTCTTGCGCCCTTGCTTCGCGCGTTTTCTTGTCAACGCCCTGAATATCCAGCGGGAAGGCTGCGTTCTCCAGGACCGTCAGATGCGGCAGCAAGGCGAATTGCTGGAACACCATGCCCATCTTCTTGCGCCGGATCTGGATAAGTTCCTCTTCGCTGGCGCTAAGCAGGTCCTTGCCCTCGAAACGGATCTCGCCCGCCGTCGACTCCACAAGCCGCGACATGCACCGGACAAGCGTCGACTTGCCGGAGCCGGAAAGCCCCATGATGACGAAGATCTCGCCCTTGCGGATCTGGACATTCACCGCCCTGACCGCGCCGATAAGATTGGCGGCTTCGAGATCGGCGGAGGAGGGGCTGGAGTTGGTGTTTAAAAACGTATCGGCCTGTGCGCCGTAGAGCTTCCATACGTTCCGGCAATCGAGAATTACGGGCGTCGTCATCCAGTCCTCGGTGGAGGTTGTTTCCCCAAATTTGGGAAACTCTCTTGGCTGTTATCCGGACAAGTGTCCGGCACGCATCGGTGTCAGATCGATGCGTGCCGGAAGTATGGGACGGTCTTACTTGGCAATCCAGCCCGACCACGTGTCCTTGTTGTCCGCCATCCACGCCGCGACCGTGTCTTCAACGGATTTTCCGTTGAGGTCCACTTCAGTCACCATGGCGCCGTAATCGGCATTTGAAAGATTGAAGTTCTCGATCGCCTTCTTGGCGCCCGGCCATTTGTCGCCGACACCCGCCCAGCTAACTTTCCAGATCGGGCCGCGCGGCTTGCCGCAGTCATAGGCCGCATCCGGATTCACACCAACAGACGGATCGGCATAACACTCTGGCGAAAACGGTGGGAACTCTACGAATTCACCGTCGTATTTCGCGGGCGCCCAATGCGGTGCATAAACCCAGAGCATGATCGGGTCCTGGCGCTGATAGGCCGCTTCCAGTTCCGCGAACAGGGCGGCATCCGTTCCGGCGTGTACCACTTCGAAGTCCAGCCCGAGAGCCTCGACGCGCTCCTCGTCAAATCCGCCCCAGGTCACCGGGCCGCCCAGGTAGCGTCCGAAGGGCGCGGTTTCCGGTGTTGCGAATTCTTCAGCGCAATCCTTCAACGCTTCCCAGTTTGGAAGACCCGGGCAGCGTTCCTTCATGTAGGCGGGGTACCACCATTCCTCGATTGCCTGCAGGCCGGTCTCACCGAGATTGACGACGTCGCCCGTCGCGAAAGCCTCGTCCATCGCCTCACGGCCCGTGGTTTCCCAGATTTCCATCGCGACGTGCAGGTCACCCGTTTTCAAGCCGGCGAACTGGGCGATGTAGTCGGCCTGAACGTATTCGACGTTGTACCCCGCTTCCTTCAGGATCTCACCCATCAGCTTGGTCGTGATCAACTGACCGGACCAGTCGTGAAGTGTCAACTTGATCGGATCGCTGGATTCGGCTGCGAGCGCAGGCGCGACGGCCAGCATAGCGGACAGTGCCAATGAAACGCGCTTCATATTTATCTCCCCGTCTGAAATTGCCAATGCATGACTGCCCTGACGTCACACCCCTGAGCAGCTGCCAACTCGGCACAACACCCTCATAGACTGTCAGTATAAATCAACAAAAAGCAACATTTACGTTCGACTTTTGTGGATTTTGGATACATTTTGAGCATTCGATGATCAATCGGACGACAAAATCCTCAGCTTTCGGGAATTCTCAGAATGCCGGATTATTCAAACAGGTTGGAAAAGGCCGTGGCGATGACTGACGTTGCCGCGTCCGTGGCCCTTTCCTTTTTCAGGCGTGATCCGGAGATTGAGATCAAAGCCGACGAGAGCCCGGTAACCCGGGCAGACAAGGCAACCGAAAGGTCTCTCAGGGACAGTCTTCAGAACCATTTCCCGCAAGAGGCAATCTTCGGCGAGGAATACGGACAGACCGGGGAGGGGACTGCGATGTGGATCATCGATCCCATCGACGGAACGCGTTCGTTCATCGCGGGGCTGCCGCTGTTCGGCATGCTGCTCGGATATCTGGTGGAAGGACATCCGAAACTCGGCGTGATCCGCATGCCTGCACTCGGCGAAGTCTATGCCGGCGGCGAAGGAATGGGCGCTGCGTGCAATGGCCAGCAGATCCGCGTAAGTTCCTTTACGGCACTGGAGGAGGCCCGCCTGTTCATCAACGAGGGTGACAAGCTCGCAGTCGCAGAACCGGCGGTGTTTGGGCGTCTTGTTCGCTCCGGACAATTGCGCAGGATGGCTGCTGATTGCTATCCGCATGCCCTGGTCGCCCGCGGCCTCGCAGATGCTGTCGTTGATTATGACCTCCAGCCTTATGACTATCTGCCCGTTTCAGCGGTGGTCGAGGCAGCCGGCGGTCTGATGACCGACTGGCAGGGCAATCCGTTGACAATGACATCAGACGGACGGACGGTAACCGCAGCCACGCCCCGTTTGCACGCCGAGTTGCTGGATCTGCTCAACCGGCCCTGACGGCAGCTACGTGCCCGTCGAAAGAAGGATCCTGCATCAGTTTGCGGCAACGCTCGAAGCGCCCCGTGGCATAGGCCCAGAAATCTTCGGCAGGGTTGTTGTCCGCCAGTTGGATAAGCCCCCACAGGGTCCAGAGCAGATCGCACATCGCCTTGTAGATAACGACCCGGCCCATTTCCGCCGCCGTTGGTTTGCGGCCGAAATAGGCTTCCAGCATTTCCGCATCCTGATCGGCGGACATGCCCGCCTCGACCGAAAGGTCACCGAGGTCCCAAAGGGGATCGTTCATGCCGGAATATTCCCAGTCGACGATCCACATCTTTTCGCCGTCATCGAGGAAGTTTTCGCACAAGGGATCGCAGTGGCAGGGGGCAAGCGGAAGATCCGCAGAAGCCAGCACCTCGCCAACAGGCATCGCGGCCGCCACCACGTCCTCATATCCGTCCGGAAGGGAAACATCCTTTGTCGACAGAACCTTGAGATAGTCGTCGATCATGGAGAAGAGTTCGAAGCGGAACCGGAAGCTTTCCCCCGATGCATGCAGCTTTGCCAGTGCCACGCCGGCCCGGCCCGGTGAGCCGCCGCGCGACCTGAAGAGTTCGGGCGTCATCGTCTCGATCCCGTCGATCGTGCGCGTGATCATGATCCCGGACGAAGCATCAGCGTAGAGCACCGCGGCGGAGACACCAGCGCGGGCGGCCGCCTCTGCGTTGACCTTTTCAACGCTTCGATCGATGTATTCCTCCGTGTTCTCACCTGGGATGCGCACGATGACGGATTGATCTTCGAGATCCACACGGTGCACGAGGTTGGTCAGCCCGCCGAGGCGGGTCATGTGCCTGGCAGAGGTGACGCTTGCAAATTGCGGCGCGGTGCGTAGAGCAGCAAGTACCTTTTCAGCGTGTTCCGTCATGTTCCCCCATCCTTCCCTTGAGTGCCTATCCTTTGAGTGCCCTGTTTTCCGGATCGTATAGCGGGCTCTCTGCCCGAGTGACCGGATGCCGCTCACCGAAGACTTCCAGGCTGAAGACTGAATTGTTCCAATGCGCCTTGTCCAGATAACCGCGTATGATCGTCCGCTCCACAGTGTAGCCATACCCGACAGAGGTTGCCGAGGAGACAACCCGGTCACCCAGCAGGATCGTTTCTCCACCGGTCAGCGGCAGATGTTCGCTCGTTATGAATGTGCAAAGCTTCCGGTCTACTCCATTGTTTTTCTGCGCTTCCAGAACAGAGCGCCCGATGAAATCGCCTTTCGACCTGAAATGCACCCGGAAACCCAGACCCGCCTCCATGGGGGTGTAGTCCGGCGTGATATCTCCGGACCAGTAGACGTAGCCCTTTTCCATTCTGAGGCTCTCGATGGCCCGGTAGCCGACATTGGCAATACCGTGAACGTTGCCCGCAGCCCGGAGCGTGTCATAGACATGGGCGGCAAACTCCGTTGGAACGTGCAGTTCGTAGCCAAGCTCGCCGACATAACCGATACGCGCGGCACGGACCGGAGCTGCGCCGACTACAATCTCCCTCATCATGGCAAAGGGGATTGCCTCATTTGAAACGTCGTTTTCCGACGCGGCTGCCAGCACATCACGCGATCTTGGACCGACAAGGTTGATGACGGCGTATCCGCTTGTGACCTCTATGATATGCACCGACGAACCTGCGGGCAGGTTTCGTTTGATCCAGTCGCTGTCATGAACGCCGAACCCGGAACCGGTCACAAGGTAGAACCGGTCGTGCCCAAGACGAATGATCGTGACATCGGCCTCGACACCGCCGCGCTCGTTACAGAGCTGCGTGTAGATGACCGCGCCAACGGGCCTGTCCATATTGGAAACCGCGAGCCGTTGCAGCGTCGCAAGCGCATCCGCGCCGACGATCTCGAATTTGGAAAAGCTCGACTGGTCGATCAGGGCGACCCGCTCGCGAACGGCCTTGTGTTCTTCGGCGGCATATTTTTTCCACCCGGGCTCCAGGAAATCGAGTTGGTCGACGGGTGCCACACCTTCAGGTGCAAACCAGAGCGGCCGTTCCCAGCCGTTCTTGGAGCCGTAAACCGCCCCCTGGTCCTTGAGCTTCCGGTAAAGTGGGGACAGGCGCAGTTGACGGGCACTCTCATGTTCCTGCCCCGGATATCGCTTCTTGTAGTGGTGGGCATAGTGTTCGACGGCGCGTGGATACATGAAGCTCCTTGTGCCGTGATGCGGACCGAATCGCCGCACGTCGAGCGGCCAGAGATCGAGAGAAGGGCGGCCGTCAACGACCCACTCGGCGATCATTTCCCCGGCACCGCCGCCGGCGGCGATGCCATAGAGGAACCCGGTCGCCATCATCAGGTTGTCGAAGCCGGGCTGCCAGCCCATGACGAAATCACCATCAGCGGAGTAGGGGATCGGGCCATTGATGACCTGGCGGATGCCGACCTCGTTGACAACAGGGGTCACCTGACTGGCAAGATCTGCCAGCGGCAGGAACCTGTCGAGATTTTCCGGTAGCAGCTGGCGCACGAACGCACCGGGAATGCCCTGATCCCCGAAGGGCAGCGTGTCTTCTTCATAGCCGCCAATTACCAGCCGTCCGGCCACATCCGGCTTGTAGTAGACCAGTCTCTCAGGGTCGCGCAGCGTCGGAAAATGTCCGACTTCCGCACCGGTAGGCTCGGTGACGATATACTGGTGCTCGACCGCACAGGCAGGAACGCGGATACCGAGTTTCGCACCAAGTTCCCGGCTCCACATGCCGGCCGCAAGGATGATCGTGTCTGCCTCGAAAGCACCTTCACTTGTCTCAACTGCCGTGATCCGGCCGTTTACGACGGAAAAGTCACGGACTTCGACCCCCTGGCGGATGTCGGCCCCCTGGCGGCGCGCAGCTCCCGCTACGGCCTGGCAGAGCGAGGCAGGGTCGACATAGCCATCCGTCGGTATGAAGGCCGCGCCTTCCAGACCCCGTGCCTCGATCAGCGGAAAGAGGTCCTTGGCCTCCTCCGGCGTGATGATTTCCATCTCCAGATCGAAACTGCGCGCCATGGTCGCCAGGCGCTTTGCTTCCAGCAGGCGTTCCCGGGTTGCGGCCAGCCTGAGAGATCCGGTTTTCTTCCAGTCGAACTGCAGTCCTTCTTCGTTTTGAAGCCGGTCGTACATTTCGACTGATTTTTTCAGCATGCGGGTCGTGTTGCGTGAGGAGCGCAATTGTCCAACCAGTCCCGCCGCGTGCCATGTCGCTCCCTCGGTCAGGGCAGCACGTTCTAGGAGAACCACGTTCCGTTCCCCCATCCGGGTCAGGTGATAGGCAATCGAGCAGCCGATGATGCCGCCGCCGATGATCAGGTGTTTGGCCGAATGTTGGATCATTGTGCTGGTCCGCATGATGTCAATCGGCACAAATGCTAACAAAATTCAACACAGTCACAATAGGAATGTTGATTTTTGTTGAATTGCAGGTGCAAAATAGACTTATTCGGCCAGAAACTTTGGTGTAAACAGGCTTCATGTCGAAATACGAAACAATGCTCCTACAGACCGTCGATATGCGCGGCACCGTCAGCGTGCAGGAACTGTCGCGTATTCTCGGTGTGTCGGATCAAACCATCCGACGGGTTTCGCGGCCTCTGGTCGACCGGGGCGCGTTGCAAAAGGTTCATGGTGCGCTGGTCTCGACCAAATCGGCGGCGGATCTGCCGTATCTGGCACGCATGAACCTGAACCGGGAAGCCAAGGTTGCGATCGCCGGGGAGGTCGTGAAGATCATCCAGGATGGTGACAGCATCGCCATCGATACCGGATCAACGTCCGGATTCGTTGCTCAGGCACTGCGCAACCGGCGCGAGCTCACCGTTGTCACCAATTCGGCCTACGTGGCAAGTACGCTTGCCATGATCCCCGGCAACAATGTCTCCATGGCGGGAACCCAGTTGCGGGACCATGACGGCGCCTCCTTTGACAGGTCGGCGTTTGACGTCATCGAGCGGATGCAGGTGGACTATGTGCTGCTATCGGCTTCGCTGGTCGATGCCCGCAAGGGGTTTCTGGTTCACGAACAATGCGAGGTCGATATCGCGAGCGCGATGCTGGCAAATGCAGGGCAGGCGATCATGGCGGTCGATCACTCCAAGTTCGAGCCGCAAATGCGCAAGCCTGCACTACGCCAGCCGACACTCAAACCCGGAGACTACCTCGTCACCGACAGGGCGCCCCCTGACGACTTCGCAGGGCTTTTCGCGAACCTGGAAATCCGGTTTCCTTGATCATCCCTGAGTTATGCGGGCCTTGATACAGGCCATGCCTTCGCCGGCTCAGCCAATGATACGACCACTACCAACGGATTTGTTTGGCCAGGTCCTCATAGCCCCTCCACATGGGTCTTGCAGTTCCAAAAATTTCATTGGTTCCGGCCACGACTTTCGAGATTTCCTTCAAGGGTTTGGCATAAAAGCCAACTATCTTGTTTTTCTCGACTATGCAGGCGAAGCCGTAAATCATGTCGCCGTAAGCGAGAGCCAACGCTTTGGAATTCCTTTTTCCCTGAGGTCCGAGATTCTCGATCGCCTCCATGGCAATGATTATTCGGTTCGCGTCTTTGTAAGCCGCGACGAACTTGTCTCCCATCTGGAATCCCTGGTCGAGATTCTTGAAAATTCGTCTTAGCTCTGACGTCTGATTTGAGAGTTCCATCAGCTGAGGGCTGAGATTTTTGTAGGTGTCTATCTTGCCTACGAGAGCGCTACCCCATTGCAGCACTTCTCTTACCTTCATATCGCTCTTGCTGTGTCCTGCCTCCCAATCCCGCTTCCATCTATCGAAGTGCTTTTTCTGCAAACGCGCGCCTGCAAACGGGTCAGTGAAGGTGGTCTCAAGTGTGTTGTAAATGTCATCAGATAAACCCATGGTTTCGTATGCTCCCCTGAAGAATCGCCATTCATTATGTTTAGTCACTCAATGTTCTAACCATATTCTAATCTTGCTGTGCTTCAAACCTAAGAATAGCGTCGAACCTCAAAAAGTGACCTGCAGCTCTGAACAACTCAACCTGAGAGAGCTCCACCTACGTCAGTTGTAGTTATCCGTCGCATTCCCGGCATATCGTGCAGGCGGATTCCATCACGCGTGGTCCATGCGCGGACCTTGGCTTTTGACAGATTGGCAAGAGATCAGCGCAAAGGCGCATATCGGAATAAACGGAAAACAGCGCCGGATTTCGTATGGCGTGAAAACGCTGTTTGTTCTGCTGCTTCGGGCTTGTCCAAAAGGGCCGGCCGGCTGGCTGGAACGTATCGATTTTCTGAGAAAAATTGGCTGGGGAACCTGGATTCGAACCAGGACTAACGGAGTCAGAGTCCGCGGGTCTACCGTTAACCTATTCCCCAATGAGGCTCGCTTGAGCCGGGCCATTGGTCAGTGGGCGCGTTCACTGTGTCACGCATACTGAGTGTGCCGCATATACATCCATCACAATCGCCATTTCAAGTGTCGTTTTCGACTTTTTTGTGAAATCGGGAAAGCGAGATGCTGGCCGGCTGCAAGATTATGAGACTGAAAGCTTTTCCAGCGCCGGGCAACCTGATACAGTTTTGGCAACGACACATATGGCCACGGTGACAGCTGGCAAAACAGCCCGAACCTTGAGGCCTGAAAGGCAAAAACGTGACTGAGTCAGGTCAGGAACCGCCCGGAATCGGGCGACGTACCGCTGACGCGTCCGGGAAAAATGGGACTCGATCCGAGTTCAGCGGACCAAACCGCCGGAGGCGCAAGCGCCGGTCCGGTCAGGGTCCGAAGGGCGGAGTGGCAACCGAACAACGGTCTGCTGCATCGCCGGGTGACAAGGCAGATGTTGGGCAGCTGCGTCACGATTCCGGACACGTCGAACATACGCAATCCACACAGGATGGTGCGCCTCCTGTCGAGCGGGATGGTGCGAAGCGCCGCAAGAAACGGAGCCGCGGCCGCTCGGACACGGACGGGCGTAACGCTGCACACGCCGCAGGTCCCGCGGGCCAGGCGCAGTCGGCCGACGCGGTCACCAGTCCAAAGGGAAAAAAGGCCGCAAACCGGCGTGGCAGACGCCGTTGGCAGGCGTCAAGGAATGCCAAAAACGGTCGCGGTCCGAAACCGGATGCAAACGCAGGGCAGACCGCCGTCAACGCGGAGCAGGCAAACGGCCATTCTGCGCCGCCCCTCAAGGATGACAGCAAGGCCCAGGAGGCGAGGGGCCATCGGTCTCCTCCGTCCGCGCAGCAGGCCAGGACCAATGCGGACAAGGGCACACGGGGACGGCGTTCGCGGAACAACGGGGCACGGGCACCTCTCTATGCGGCCCTCGATCTTGGCACCAACAACTGCCGGCTTCTGATCGCACGGCCGGAAGAACGCGGATTTCGGGTTGTTGATGCCTATTCGCGCATTGTCAGGCTCGGTGAAGGGGTCGGTTCAAACAGGCGGCTCAGCTCTGCCGCGATGGACCGTGCCATCGATGCCCTGGACAACTGCCACAGGAAACTGGCCGATCGCGGCGTCCTCAGGTCGCGGCTGATCGCGACGGAAGCCTGCAGGGCTGCGGAGAACGGTGCGGCGTTCATCGAACGTGTCAGATCCGAAACCGGCCTGGCACTGGAAGTGGTCAACAGGGAAACCGAGGCCCGTCTCGCCGTCGCCGGATGCGCCTCGCTTGTCGATCACCAGGCAGACGGTGTTATCCTGTTTGATATTGGCGGTGGTTCCTCTGAAATTGTCTGGCTCGACCTGCGTAACCGTTGTGGTGCCCGCGGATATGCGCTGACGCGTTTCATCCGGTCCTGGATTTCACTGCCTGTCGGCGTCGTCAATCTGGCCGAGCGCCATGGCGGTGTCCATGTCACCCCCGAAATATTCGAGGCCATGGTCGATGACGCGGCCGATCATCTGTCCGCCTTCAGTCTCGCCGACACGCTGTCCGAAGCCATAGGTACGGGACGCGTCCACATGCTCGGCACATCCGGAACCGTGACGACGCTTGCCGGTGTTCATCTGGGGCTGCCGCGCTATGACAGGCGCAAGGTCGACGGAACCTGGCTCGATGATGACGACGTTGCAAGGATGATTGATCAGCTGCGAGACATGCCGTATGAGGCGCGCGTTGAAAATCCCTGCATCGGTGCCGATCGGGCGGACCTGGTATTGGCCGGCTGCGCGATCCTGGAGGCGATCAGGCGGCGATGGAGTTGCTCGCGCCTGCGCGTTGCCGACAGGGGGCTGCGCGAAGGCATCTTGACCGAACTGATGGCAGCTGACGGTGTCTGGTCACACCGTTCGCAGCGCAAGCGCCAGGACAGACGGCGCTGGAGGGATTGACTATGAGCCGCTCGAAAAAAGGATCCGGCGACCGCGGCCTGCACGTGAAGGTCAAGACCGCAGCCGGCAGGCGGGAATCGTCGACCCGCTGGCTGGAGCGGCAGTTGAACGATCCGTATGTGCGCCGCGCGAAGGCCGACGGATACCGGTCAAGGGCCGCCTACAAACTTATTGAGATCGACGACAAGCACCGGCTGCTCAAACCGGGCTATCGCGTTGTCGATCTCGGCTGCGCTCCCGGTGGCTGGTGTCAGGTTGCCGTTGAACGCGTTCAGTCGAGCCTTGATGCTCCGAAAGTGGTCGGTATCGATTACCTGGACATGGATCATGTCCGCGGTGCGATCTTCCTGAAGAAGGATTTTCTCGACGACGATGCTCCGGCAGCGCTGATGGAAGCTCTCGGCGGGCACAAACCGGATGTCGTGCTTTCGGACATGGCGGCGCCAACAACCGGGCACAAACAGACTGACCATCTCAGAACAACCCATCTGTTCGAAATCGCGATCGACTTTGCAAGACGAAACCTCGTCCCGGGCGGGTCGTTTCTGGCAAAGGTCTTCCGGGGCGGAACGGAAAACGCCTTGCTTCAGGAACTCAAGCGCGAGTTCAAGTCGGTCGCGCATCTGAAGCCTCCGGCAAGCCGGAAGGAAAGTCCGGAGCTCTACGTGATCGCAAAAGGGTTTCGCGGCAGCGACATCGGTTCGTTGGATTGATCGAAAGAGACTGTCGTCTCGTCGGAGTACGTGAATGCAGAAGATCAGGAAATTCGCTCAGGCGCTTGAAATCGCGTGGAGTTCGGAGTCCAGCTCATTGTGGAGCGCCGATAATCCGGCAGCCGGACAATGCGGCGTCACCGCACTTGTTGCCAGCGATGAACTGGGAGCGGAAATCCTCAAGACGCGCTACGGCTCGATCTGGCATTTTTACAATCGCATTGGTGGAAAGCGCCACGATTTCACGGAAAGCCAGTTCGGCGAACCGATCGACTACAACGACGTGCCGTCAACGCGTGACGAGGCTTTTGCCGACACCAACGCCCGTCAATACGCCTACTTGAGCAACGCGGTGAAGCGGTCGCTGGCGCAGGGGACGGCGGATTGAAGTAAACGGGGTGGGAATTCCACTTTGCAATCTGTCACCTGCGTGTTATTCACCCGCGCCAACTTCTCCGGCACAGCCGAAGCGACTCGCCAGACGCAGTCTTCACCTTCAAGACTGCGTCTCTAGCTATTTTAAAGGGGAATTGGCCATGGCATCCTTTTTTGTCCCATCGACCGGGCAGCAAGCACTGACCTTCGATGATGTGCTGCTGATACCCGGCCATTCGGAAGTTCTGCCGGGTCAGGTAGACCTGAAGACAAAGGTCACCCGCGAGCTGGAACTCAACATCCCGATCCTTTCATCCGCCATGGACACCGTGACGGAGGGCCGGCTTGCCATAGCCATGGCACAGGCGGGCGGAATCGGCGTTATTCACCGCAATCTGACACTCGACCGGCAGGCCGAAGAAGTCCGGATGGTGAAGAAGTTTGAGTCCGGCATGGTTGTCAATCCGCTGGTCATCGGGCCTGATGCGACGCTGCAGGATGCGTTGGACCTGATGAAAGGGTTCGGTATATCGGGCGTGCCGGTTGTTGAAAATGGTGGAACCGGGGGCCAGGCAACGGGCAAACTGGTTGGTATCCTGACCAACCGCGACGTGCGTTTTGCCTCCGATAACCAGCAGAAAATCCGCGAACTGATGACGAGCGACAATCTCGTAACCGTCAGCGACAACGTCAGTCAGGACGAGGCAAAGCGGCTGTTGCACCAAAACAGGATCGAAAAACTGCTGGTCGTGGATGACGCACGCAACTGCATCGGTCTCATCACGGTCAAGGACATGGAAAAGGCGCAGCTCAACCCCAATGCGTCCAAGGACGCACAGGGCCGGTTGCGCGTCGCCGCTGCCACGAGTGTTGGTGAAGAAGGCTTTGCCCGCGCCGAGAGGCTGGTCGATGCAGGCGTCGACATGGTGGTCGTAGACACCGCGCACGGGCATTCGCAAAAAGTTCTGGATATGGTCGGCAGGGTGAAGAAACTGTCGAATTCGGTCCAGGTTCTCGCCGGCAACGTTGCGACATCCGAAGGGACCAAGGCACTGATCGACGCCGGTGCTGATGCCGTGAAGGTCGGGATCGGTCCTGGCTCGATCTGCACAACGCGCATCGTCGCCGGTGTCGGCGTGCCGCAGTTGACCGCCATCATGGAATCCGTCAACGAAGCCGACAAACAGGGTGTCCCGGTCGTCGCCGATGGCGGCATCAAGTATTCGGGCGACCTTGCCAAGGCCATTGCCGCCGGTGCCGCGTCTGTCATGGTCGGATCGCTACTTGCCGGGACAGAAGAAAGCCCGGGCGAAGTCTATCTCCACCAGGGCCGGTCCTATAAGTCTTATCGCGGCATGGGATCGGTGGGGGCCATGGCGCGCGGCTCGGCTGATCGCTACTTCCAGGCCGAGGTTCGCGACAGCCTGAAACTCGTTCCCGAAGGCATCGAGGGACAGGTGCCTTACAAGGGTGCGCTCGGAAGCGTGCTTCATCAGCTCGCCGGCGGTTTGCGTGCGGCAATGGGATATGTCGGCGGCCGCAACATCCTCGACTTTCAGGAAAAAGCACGCTTCGTCCAGATTTCAGGTGCAGGCCTGAGGGAAAGCCACGCGCACGATGTCACCATCACACGTGAAAGCCCGAACTATCCATCCAGCGTTTGAGTTTGATTTTCCGGTCGTGCCAGCGACACGGGACAAGGACCGAGTGGCAATATGAAAGACGGCGGACGCCTCGCGGCTGCAATTGAAGTCCTGACCGAAGTCGAGAACCGCCACAGGCCGGTTCAGGCCTCTTTGAAGGATTGGGGAACATCGCACCGGTTCGCCGGATCTGGCGACCGCACCGCGATCGGCAATCTCGTCTTTGACGCCTTGCGCAACCGGGCATCGCTGGCGGCTCTTATGAAGGACACCTCCCCGAGGGCTGTTGTGCTGGCCACGTACGCTCTGACCTGGGAAAAAGGACTTGAGGCACTCGCGCAGGTCCTGGAGCAGGACCGGCATGCGCCGGAACCGCTGACAGCTGGCGAGACTGAGTCTCTGGCGGGCAACGGCGCTGCTGAAATGACGCTCTGGGACCAGGCAGACATTCCCCAGTGGGTCTGGCCGGAATTCGAAGCCCTTTTCGGCGTCGATGCCGTGCGGGAGGGAAACGCACTTGCAACCCGCGCACCGATTGATCTTCGGGTCAACACGCTGAAGGCGGACCGGGACAAGGTGCTGAAGCGAATCTCCCATACCGGAGCCGCCGCGACGAAACTTTCACCAATTGGCGCGCGTATCGTTGCGAAGCCCGGACCGGGACGTCTTCCGCACATCCAGGCCGAAGAAGGATTTCAGAAGGGCTGGTTCGAACTGCAGGACGAGGCCAGTCAACTGGCCGCCAGTTTGGCCCAGGCAAGGCCGGGCGAACAGGTCCTGGACTACTGCGCCGGTGGCGGCGGCAAAACCCTGGCACTGGCCGCATCGATGCAGAACAAGGGTCAGCTTTATGCCTATGACGCGGACCGATTGCGGCTGGCGCCGATCCATGACCGGCTGAAGCGGGCCGGCGTTCGAAACATTCAGGTTAGAGACCCGGCATCGTCCACGCTGGAGGACCTGAAAGGCCAGATGGATCTTGTCTTCATCGATGCCCCGTGCACGGGAACAGGCGTTTGGCGCCGCCGGCCGGACTCCAAATGGCGTTTGGCCGAAAAGGCCCTGGGTGACAGGATAGAGGATCAACGAACCGTTCTTCAGCGGGCACGTGATTACGTCAAAGCGGGCGGCCGTTTGGCCTATGTAACCTGTTCACTGCTTCCCCAGGAAAATCAGCACCAGATTGACTGGTTCCTGAAGGAAAACGAGGATTTTGAGCTTGTTTCACTGAGTGAAGCCTGGAAGGACCTGTTTCCCGGGCAGCCTCAGCCCAAATATGCTTCACCCCGAGGCGAGATGCTGTTCACACCAGCCTCGACGGATACTGACGGTTTCTTCGTGGCATTGCTGAAGCGCAGGACCTGACCGGCCGGGATCCGCGCCGATGGGCGTTTTCAGGCGTAAGGCACTATGTCAGGTCGCGTCGCTGCAGGCCGAGAACGCTCGAGGCGCGCTCGTTACCATCCGCGGAAAAGCCTTTTTCATTTGTCTGCCGTGTTTCAACCGCTGCGTCTTGCGCAGAATCGCCCTTCGGAACGGTTTCCTCTGCATGAGCTTGCACCGGAGCAGCCCGTCTTTCTGACACCGCGCTCTTGCCCGCAGGAGAGTTGGTCTCTTCGGATCGTGAGGAAGCGAGCGATGCGGCAGAGACCAGCTTCCTGGCCGTATCGCGCACATGCGCGTCCAAACCCTTGCCGGCGGTAAGGCCCGTCAGGACCGACCTTGCTTCATCGGCATATTTCAAGGCGGCGAGGACGGCCCCGATCGCGTTGAGCGGATCATGTGCCTCCTTGCCCAGGTCATGCGCCTTCAAGGCATTGTCGAGCGCCTGCACGTGGTGTCCGAGTTTACGGTTCAATACGCTCATCCGCACGAGGCAGGACTGCGAAGCGGGATGAAGTTTGAGTGCGGCTTCGGCCGCAAGCAGAGCGTCCTGCAACTCGCCCTTGCCGGCGAGAGCATCCGAAAGCAGTTCCAGCGCAAGCGGATCGGTCGGCGCGCTCTCGTTGGCCCTGATGGTAAGCTCAATCACTTCGTCGTAACGCTTGCGCCTGAGCAGCACCTCCGAAAGTCCCAGCAAGGCGCCCGGCTGCATCGGGTCGGCCTTCAGCGCCTTTCGGTAGGTCGCGATCGCGGCCGCGCCCTGTCCCGTCTTTGCCTGCGTTTCACCCTGGAGGGTCAACACGGCGGGAGAGTGCGGCATCAGGGAGGTGAGCCTCTCAACGCTTGGCGAAGCGTCTTCCGCCCGGCCTTCTTTCAGGCAGACCGTGGCGTGGCCAAAAAGGGCATTCCGGTTGTCGGGTGAACGGTCGAGCACGTCCTGAAAATTCTGTGCCGCGTTTTCGAGGTCGCCGAGCAGAAGCTGACAGTTTCCCAGGCTCGTGCGCGCATCCAGGTTATCCGGTTCGGTGAAGACGATCCGGCGCAACTGGGACTGTGCTTCTTCAAGATATCCGGCCTGCAGGAGCGCGGCGGCGGCGCGATAGGCGATTTCCGTGTCCTGTGGAGACATTTCCTGTGCCCGCAGATACGACACCAGCGCCTTGTCGAGTTCACCGGATTTCTCCAGCGCAAGGCCTTCTTCGAATGCTGATCTTGCATTTGCGGTCATTTGGTTTCCGAGCTGTGAGGGTCGGCTCTTGGCTGACTTCAAGAAACCGCATTAAAAAATGTTCTGCAGAGCTTAGTTGACCGACATCGCAAGGGTCAAAACGGAAATTCCTCCGTACACAGGCTTGTCGCATTCCGGGCAACGATTTGTGCGGGTTCGAAAAAGATGTGCGACAACACCGATGCCGACGAATCCGGGTTCTCATTCCCGGAGAGACCGGTTAGAAGCTGGCCATGACACATCACGACCGCCTCCTCATCATCGATTTCGGCTCCCAGGTGACGCAGCTGATCGCGCGGCGCTTGCGAGAGCTCAACGTCTATTGCGAAATTCACCCGTTTCAGAACGTGACCGACGGGTTCCTGACGGAATTCGCGCCGAAAGCGGTTATCTTTTCCGGCGGCCCTTCCTCGGTGTTCGCAGACGGTGCCCCGATGCCACCGGAGAGCGTTTTCAAACTGGGCATCCCGATCCTTGGTATCTGCTACGGACAGCAGGTGATGATGCATTGTCTCGGCGGAAAGGTCGAAAGAGGTCACGGCACTGCCGAGTTCGGGCGCGCCTATGTAACGCCCACCCGGACACGATTGTCTTTGCTCGATGGCTGGTTCGATGCAGACAAGGAACAGGTCTGGATGAGCCACGGTGATCATGTCAGTGAAATCGCTCCGGGTTTCGACGTCTACGGGACCTCGCCCAACGCGCCTTTCGCCATCACCGCCGATACCGGCCGGAATTTTTTCGCGGTCCAGTTCCATCCGGAGGTTCACCACACACCGAACGGCAAGAAGCTCTATGAAAATTTCGTTCGGATTGCGGGCTTCAAGGGCGACTGGACCATGGGAGCCTATCGCGATGATGCCATTGCGAAGATCCGCGAGCAGGTGGGTGACAAGAAGGTCATTTGCGGCCTCTCGGGAGGCGTCGACAGTTCGGTCGCCGCGGTTCTGATCCACGAGGCGATTGGCGATCAACTGACCTGCGTCTTTGTCGACCACGGCCTCCTGCGCCTGAACGAGGCTAGCGAAGTTGTCACCATGTTCCGGGACAACTACAATATTCCGCTGATTCACGCCGATGAATCCGATCTGTTTCTCAACGAACTGGAGGGTGTTTCCGACCCGGAACAGAAGCGCAAGACGATCGGCAAGCTGTTCATCGACGTCTTTCAGAAATACGCCAATGAGATCGAGGGTGCGGAATTCCTTGCGCAGGGAACCCTGTATCCGGATGTGATTGAAAGCGTCAGCTTCTCGGGCGGTCCGTCCGTGACCATCAAATCGCACCATAATGTGGGCGGTCTTCCGGAGAAAATGGGCCTGAAACTCGTTGAGCCGCTGCGCGAACTTTTCAAGGATGAGGTGAGGGAACTCGGCCGCGAACTCGGCCTGCCGGAAAGCTTCATCGGGCGTCATCCGTTCCCCGGTCCCGGGCTTGCGATCCGCTGTCCGGGAGAGATCACACGGGACAAGCTTGAGATCCTGCGCAAGGCCGACGCGGTTTACATCGATCAGATCCGCAAACACGGGCTCTATGATGAGATCTGGCAGGCATTCGTCGCCATTCTTCCGGTCCGGACCGTGGGCGTCATGGGAGACTACCGGACCTATGATTACGCTTGCGCGCTCAGGGCCGTGACTTCCGTGGATGGCATGACAGCGGATTACTATCCCTTCACGCACGAGTTCCTGGGCGAGACTGCGACCCGGATCATCAACGAAGTGCAGGGCATCAACAGGGTTACCTACGACATCACATCCAAACCTCCCGGCACCATCGAATGGGAGTGAGGACACGGCGTGTCCGTGATTTGCGACAGCATTGAGCACCCGCCCGGAGCGTCCAACGGGAAATGGCAATGAAACCTCCACCGGATTTGTCCGCGAATTGCGAAAGCTGTGCAGCGCTTTGCTGCGTTGTTTTCGCGTTCGACAAGTCGGATTCATTCGGAATTGACAAGGCGGCCTGCGAAGTTTGCCCGAACCTGGACGAGAGCGACCACTGCCGCATCTTCGACGATCGCCTGGAAATGGGTTTCGGGGGCTGTATTGCGTATGACTGCCATGGAGCCGGCCAGCGTGTGACACGCGAAGTCTTCAACGGAAGGCACTGGCGCGAAGATCCCGCGCTCAAGGAGCGCATGGGCGCGGCCTTGTCGGTCATGCGCCGGGTTCATGAATTGCTCTTGTTGCTCCGCTCAACGAAGAGCTTTGTGCTTTCGGCTGAGGAAAGCAACACGCTCCGCGGCCTCGAAGACGTGTTGAATCCCGACAGGATGTGGACCGAAAAGACGCTCCAGGCATTCCCGATCCTTAAGGTCAGCACTGAAGTTTATGCCTTCTTGCGGTCGTTGAAGCATCACGCCGGTTCCCTGACTACCGCGCGCACCTGATACAGAAGGCGGCAGCCGGATCGACTTCCAGCCGCTTTTCGGCGATTTCCTCACCACATTCGACACAGTCCCCGTATTCCCCGGCATCCAGCCGGTGAAGCGCAGCCGAGATCTTCTGGATATCGGCCCGCCTTTGTCTCTCTGAGGCCTGCGCCATCGCCTGGCCCTGCAGTGCATCCATGCGCGACAGACGACCGACCGATTGCTGATCCAGCGTCACGGGCGCACGCGCTTCCTCCGAGATGTCACTATAGGCTTCCAGCTCGATTTTCATCGCCGTCAGCTTTTTGCGGACAAGGTCTTCGTCAATCGGCATGGGATCCTCCACGTGCCAGCATGAAGACTTCGGGCAAAAGCTGCAAGCGCCGGCCATTCCAGCCAGGTAATCGTGGATGACGCACTCGTGACTTTGTGCCTGAAACCGGAATTTGCAAGTATGGCGCGTCCTGCGTGGGAGTTCAGAAATGCCGTTTCGAAAACTGGGTTTGTTTGGCGCAAAAGTTCTTGTTGCTGCGTCATGTGTGATCCCGGCGAATGCCGGGGATGTGGAAATTGTCGACGCGACGGCGCGTCAGTCAGGAAGCAGCTGGACTTTCTCCGTGACGCTGAAACACGGCGACACCGGGTGGGATCACTATGCCGATCTGTGGCAGGTATTCACGCCGGACGGACAACTTCTCGGAGAGCGTATCCTGTTGCATCCGCATGTCGAGGAACAGCCGTTTACGCGATCGCTGTCCGGCGTTGAAATACCCGACGAAGTCGAAGAGGTGGTTATTCGCGCCCGCGACAGCGTTCACGGCGTTGCAGAACAGGAATACAGGCTCACCTTGCCACGCTAACGGTCAAGGAGAACCAGCACGCCATCGGCAACGAACTGCACGGAAAGTGCAGCCAGAAGAACACCGAGAAGGCGCGTGATGACGAGCTGCGCCGTTTCCCCGAGAAGCCGTTCCAGCCTGTCCGCCAGCAAGAACGCGCCGAGGCAGCTCAAAAGGATCACCGCAATGACGCCGCCGAGGCCCGCATAGGCAACCGTATCGGGTGCCTGGCTCGAAAGCAGGATAATGGCCGAGATGGTCGCGGGCCCGGAGATGAGCGGAATTGCGAGCGGGAAGATGGCGACTTCGTTGACCGTTCCGTGGTGCCCCTGGGATTCGACCGCTTTCTCCGCTGTTTCCGCCTTTCGCTCCTGTCTCTTGCCGAAGACCATCTCGATCGCGATGAGAAACAGGAGAATGCCGCCGGCCACGCGGAATGCCGATACAGAAATGCCGAGAACGTTCAGAACGGTCTGTCCGGAAGCGTAAAAGATCAACAGGATTCCTGCAGCCGTAGCAGTTGCCCTTATCGCCACCTTGCGCCGATCTGACGCGCTCATTCCGGCGGTCACGGCAAGAAACATCGGAGCAAGACCGACCGGGTCGATCGTCACGAACAACATGGCAAACGCGTTGATGAAATAGTCCAGCATTCGCAGCCTCCGATGCAGAATTGAGGGCCAGGATTCGGCCTTGTTACAGGGGATTTGGCATCACTTCGAGTGGCTGCATGAAAATCATTTTTGCTGCCTGTGAATATGCTTCGTACACCATTGAAAAATATGATGAAAACCTATTACGAAAAAGCGCGGCAGATTTGGCCCGTGCCCTTGAATCGGCTATAAATGACGCAGCTATAACAATGAAATGAGATCTTCCTTGTCCGATCAGGATAACAACACCCCGTCGGACGGTCTTCCGTCTGATATCAAACCGGTCTCCATCGTCGACGAAATGAAGAGCAGCTATATCGAATACGCGATGAGCGTAATCGTTTCGCGTGCGCTGCCAGATGTCAGAGACGGACTGAAACCGGTGCACCGTCGCATCCTCTATTCGATGCACGAAAAC
The DNA here is from genome assembly GCF_030733265.1 of Roseibium sp. MMSF_3412. GTDB lineage: Bacteria > Pseudomonadota > Alphaproteobacteria > Rhizobiales > Stappiaceae > Roseibium. Next base: position 53,536 of record NZ_JASHJI010000009.1, read on the forward strand.
GGCTACGAGTGGAACAAGCCCTACCGCAAATCCGCACGTGTTGTCGGTGACGTCATCGGTAAGTACCACCCGCACGGCGACAGCGCCATTTACGAAGCGCTTGTGCGCATGGCGCAGGACTTTTCGCTGCGGTTGCCGCTGATTGACGGACAGGGCAATTTCGGTTCGATCGATGGCGATCCCGCAGCGGCCATGCGCTACACGGAATGCCGGCTGGAAAAGGTCGCCCACAAACTCCTGGACGATATCGACAAGGACACGGTCGACTTTCAGGAAAACTACGACAATTCCGAAACCGAGCCGGTGGTTCTCCCGGCTAAGTTCCCGAACCTTCTGGTCAACGGCGCCGGCGGCATTGCCGTCGGGATGGCGACGAATATCCCTCCGCACAACCTGGGCGAAGTGATCGACGCGGCGATCGCTATCATGGAAAACCCGGCCATGACCCTTGCCGAGCTCATGGAAATTGTGCCGGGGCCCGATTTCCCGACAGCAGGGATTATTCTTGGCCGTTCGGGCATTCGAAACGCGTATGAAACCGGCCGTGGCTCCATCGCAATGCGGGCCAAGGTTGATATCGAGGAAGTCCGCAAGGATCGAAACGCACTCATCGTCACCGAGATTCCCTACCAGGTGAACAAGTCGACGATGATTGAAAAGATCGCCGAACTGGTGCGTGACAAACGCGTTGAAGGGATCTCGGATATCCGCGACGAGAGTGACCGCTCCGGAATGCGGGTCGTGATCGAACTGAAACGCGATGCGGTTCCCGACGTTGTCCTGAACCAGCTTTACCGGTTCAGCCAGCTGCAGACGTCATTCGGCGCGAACATGGTCGCACTTAACGGCGGCAAACCGGAGCAGATGAACCTCTCGGACATGCTCAAGGCCTTCGTGGCTTTCCGGGAAGAAGTTGTCGGCCGCCGCACGCGCTATCTTCTGAAGAAGGCGAGAGACCGGGCTCATATCCTGGTTGGTCTCGGAATCGCGGTCGCGAATATCGACGAAGTCATCCACCTGATCCGGACCGCGCCGGATCCGGCGACGGCTCGTGCCCAGCTCATGGAGCGCGACTGGCCGGCCCACGATGTCGAACCGTTGATCAGGCTGATCGACGATCCGCGTCACCAGGTCCGGGAAGACGGAACCTACAAACTCTCCGAGGAACAGGCCCGTGCAATCCTCGACCTGCGTCTGCAGCGCCTCACGGCTCTCGGCAGGGACGAGATCGACGAAGAGCTCAAAAAGATCGGTGCCGAGATTTCCGAATATCTCGACATTCTCCGGTCGCGCGCACGTATCCAGGAAATCGTTCGCAACGAGATGCTGGAAATCAAGGAAGAGTTTGCAACGCCGCGCCGAACCGAAATCATCGAGGGCGGGGCCGACTTTGACGATGAAGACCTGATCCAGCGTGAGGATATGGTCGTGACCGTGTCCCATGGCGGCTACATCAAGCGTGTTCCGCTTGCGACCTACCGGGCGCAGCGGCGCGGCGGCAAGGGCCGCTCGGGGATGGCCACGAAGGACGAGGATTTCGTAACCCGTCTCTTCGTCGCCAACACGCACACGCCGGTCCTGTTCTTCTCCTCCAGGGGGATCTGCTACAAGATGAAGGTCTGGCGTCTGCCGCTTGGCGGGCCGACCTCGCGCGGCAAGGCCCTCGTTAACATGCTGCCGCTTGAACAGGGAGAGCAGATCACCTCCATCCTGCCTTTGCCGGAAGATGAGGATAGCTGGGCCAATCTCGACGTGATGTTTGCCACTGTGCGCGGCACGGTGCGCAGGAACAAGCTCTCCGACTTCGTCAACATCAACCGCAACGGCAAGATCGCGATGAAATTGGAAGACGGCGATGGCATTGTCGGCGTCGATACCTGTTCCGAGCATGATGACGTCATGCTGACCACGAATTCCGGGCAGTGCATCCGGTTCCCGGTTACGGACGTTCGTGTCTTCGCGGGACGAAACTCCGTCGGTGTGCGCGGTATCCGCCTGGCTGATGCCGACCGGGTGATTTCGATGCAGATCCTGCATCACATCGATGTCGACGCGGAAGAGCGTGCAGCCTATCTGAAACTGTCCCGGGCAATGCGCGGGGAGGCGGACGAAAATGGCAATGGAGCGGACGAAGAGGGCGTGATCGCCGGAGATCTGCCCCAGGAACGCTACGCTCAGATGAGTGCTGCCGAACAAATCATCCTGACGGTTTCCGAGAACGGCTACGGCAAGAGGACCTCCTCATTCGAATACCGGGTGACGGGCAGGGGCGGCAAGGGCATCACGGCCATGGCGGTCAATGATCGCAATGGCGGTCTCGTTGCCTCATTCCCGGTCGAGGACAGCCACCAGATCATGCTTGTAACCGACGGTGGCCAGCTCATCCGCTGCCCGGTCGACGGCATTCGAATTGCAGGCCGAGCGACACAGGGTGTGATCGTCTTCAAGACCGCCTCGGATGAGAAGGTCGTTGCCGTCGAGGGCATTTCCGAAGTCGATGATGACGACTTCGACGACGAGGCCGAGGAAGCTGCAGGTGACAGTGAAGCCGGTGACATGCCTGACGGTGACGGCGGCTCGACCTCCACTCCCGACAAGGCGGACGACGGTGGAGACGACGGGGCACCGGAGAGCTAACGCGCAAAACCGGATGTTCAAACGACAACAGCGGCCAGGGTGGAACCTGCGCCGCTGTTTGCCGTTCGGGGGAGAAAACTGGGAGGTATTTTAAGATTTAGTTCGTGGTCGGGTAGCGTGCCAGGATCGTCTGGTTTGCAGTCGGTGCCTTCTGTTCAACAGTAACAAAGGAAACGTTGCGAACCTTCGAAGCGCCTGTCAGCGATGCGGCACATTCTTCGCTCCACGCGCCCCATGCCTGGGAGGTGCAGTTTTCGGAAACTGTGGAAGCGGCAATCCGGTCCGTCTTGGTCGCGGAAAGGCCCTGTGTCGCGAGGCTCGTCAGGTTGTCAGCCTGAGAGGCGTTGCTCGGATACAGGCTCATCATGCCTGCGGCAACCATCGTCAGCAGCGCGAGTGCGAACACTGCTGCCATCTTGAACTGGACGGACACGTCCGCCGCTTTGCCCTGAAATGCAAACGATGCGCCCGCTTTGTTCGAAACGGTTGCGCCTTGTGTAACGTAGCTCCTCATCATCCTGGCTCCTGCTCACGCCTTGTTTGTGATGAAGACACCTTGGACCATTGCGGAAAAGTCTTATGTGACGGCAATCACAAAAAGTGCCTCAATTGGAAAAAAGCTGATTTTGTGGGTTTTTCTTGTGACGTGCCTGTTGGCGGAGTATGGAGATGGCCATGACACGTATCGCGCTTTATCCGGGGTCCTTCGATCCCGTCACCAATGGCCATATGGACATATTGCGTCAGTCTCTCGCCCTGGCGGACAAGGTCGTTGTCGCCATCGGCATTCATCCTGGAAAAAAGCCGCTTTTTTCTTTAGAGGAACGGCAGAACCTTATCCACGCATCTGCCAGGGCTGAATTTACCAGGGAAGAAGCCGCGCGCATTGATGTGATTTCGTTTTCTAACCTGGTCATCAAGACGGCGCGCGAACAGGGCGCAACCTGTCTGGTGCGCGGACTGAGAGACGGCACCGATCTGGATTATGAAATGCAGATGGCCGGCATGAACGGCACGTTGGAACCGAACATAAAGACAGTGTTTCTGCCGGCATCGCCCACTGTGCGCCACATCACCGCCACCTTGGTCAGGCAAATCGCGAAAATGGGCGGCGAAATTTCAGAATTTGTGCCGGAACCGGTCGTATCGCCGCTTCGGCGCGTAACAAGTCCGCAAAGTTGATTCCAGTTTCCCAGACCTGAACTTTAGGAGCTTCCAGTGTCACGTCTTTTCGCAGTTTTCGCCGTATTGGCGTCTATCGCATTCCTTCCGGCCATGGCCAATGCGCAGGCCAAAGATCCTGAAAATACGCTGTTTCTCGACCTCAAGGATGGTCGCGTCACCATTCAGCTGCGCCCTGACCTGGCTCCACAGCATGTTGAGCGGATCAAGAAACTCACCCGCGAAGGCTTTTACGACGGTATCGTGTTTCACCGTGTGATTGACGGGTTCATGGCACAGACTGGCGATCCGACGGGCACCGGCAGCGGCGGCTCGAAAGAACCTGACCTGGCCGCGGAATTCACCAATGCACCATTCCGAAGAGGCACGCTCGGCATGGCCCGCGCCGCCAGCCCGAACAGTGCCAATTCCCAGTTTTTCATCATGTTCAATGACGGCGACTGGTTGAACGGCAAATATACGGTGTTCGGCGAAGTCGTTGACGGGATGCAATTTATCGACAATATCACGCGCGGTGAACCGCCTGCGAATCCCGACAAGATCGTCAAGATGCAAGTTGCTGCAGACGCGCAATAATTCAGAACAAGCCCGACTTAAAGACCCAAGGAGTCAGACATGGCAGAAATCAAGGATGCCGAGAACACCCTTCTCATGGAAACGAGCCAGGGACCGATTGTCATCGAAATGAAACCCGACCTCGCACCCGGACATGTCTCCCGGATCAAGGAACTCGTGCGTGAGGGATTTTATGACGGTATCGTGTTTCACCGGGTGATCGACGGCTTCATGGCGCAGACCGGCTGCCCGCAGGGCACGGGTACCGGCGGTTCGGGTCAGAAACTGAAGGCCGAGTTCAGCAACCACAAGCATGTTCGTGGAACCTGCTCCATGGCGCGCGCCATGGATCCGAATTCCGGAGACAGCCAGTTTTTCATCTGCTTTACGGACGCGCCCTGGCTCGACGGGCAGTACACCGTTTGGGGCGAAGTGGTCGAAGGCATGGACAATGTCGACAAGATCAAGCGCGGCGAACCGGTCGTTGATCCGGACAACATCGTGTCATTGAAGGTTGCCGCTGACGCGGCCTGATCATCGCGAAAGACGATTTTTGGCAGCGCGGACCGCTCGTCTGCGCTGCTTTGTTTTGAGGGCTGTCTGCAGGTTGACCTTGCTACGTCGCAACGCTAAGAGCGCGAACAACGGATGCCGCCAGGCGCGTGAGCAACCGTGACAGCCTGTTTCACCTGAACACCGGATTGAATTGACCGCCATGCGCGTCGACGACTTTGATTTTGACCTTCCAAATGAACGCATCGCGTTGCGGCCCGTGAAGCCGCGTGATGCAGCGCGCATGCTTGTTGTGCGTCCTGACACGCAGCAGGTCATGTCCGACATGGGTGTCCGGGACCTGCCAATGCTCCTTCAGCCTGGCGACGCCCTGGTGTTCAATGACACCAGGGTCATTCCCGCCCAACTTGAAGGCCGGCGCGTGAGGGGCGAGATCTCGGCTGGCGTCAGCGTGACGCTGCATATGCGTTCTGCACCCGATCAATGGCGTGCCTTTGCACGCCCGGCAAAAAAGCTTCAGATCGGCGATCTGATCGAATTTGAGAAGACCGGGGCGAGGCTGACGGCGAGGGTCGCGGAAAAGTCGGATGCAGGCGAGGTATTGCTGTGCTTCGATGTTTCCGGACCGGATCTCGATGCTGCCGTAGCGTCGGTAGGGCACGTGCCGCTGCCACCCTATATTGCCCAAAAACGGGCAGAGGATGCGCAGGACATAAAGGACTACCAGACGATTTTCGCCGAGAAGGACGGCGCCGTCGCTGCCCCGACGGCCGGTCTTCATTTCACACCGCACTTGCTGGACACGCTTTCCGAACGGGGAATTGAGCAACACATCGTCACGTTGCATGTCGGTGCCGGAACCTTCCTGCCGGTAAAGGCCGACGACACGGACGATCACAAGATGCATGCGGAGTGGGGCGAAGTGTCTGACACGACTGCAGGGGCGCTCAGGGACGTGAAAGCGCGCGGCAACAAGGTCGTGAGTGTTGGCACAACATCCTTGAGGATCCTTGAAAGCGCAGCACAGGCTGACGGGACACTTCAGCCCTTTGCGGGAGAGACTTCGATCTTCATTACACCCGGTTACAGGTTCAGGGCCATCGACGCGCTGATGACCAATTTCCACCTGCCGCGTTCGACACTGTTCATGCTGGTGTCGGCCTTGTCGGGGCTTGAGACGATGCGGGCCGCCTATGCACATGCGATAGAAATGGAATACAGGTTTTACAGCTACGGCGATGCGTCACTCCTGTTTCCCGCAACATCGGAGCAAGGCTGATCACAATGTCCGCGCAGAAACAGAAATTCGATTTCAGACTGCTTGCAACCGATGGCGCAGCGCGCCGCGGCGAGATCACGACCCCGCACGGGATCGTTCACACGCCTGCCTTCATGCCGGTGGGAACACAGGGCACGGTCAAGGCGATGTATCCCGGTCAGGTCCGGGAAACCGGCGCTGACGTGGTGCTGGGGAACACATACCACCTGATGCTGCGCCCGACTGCCGAGCGCGTACACGCACTCGGCGGGCTGCACAAATTCATGAACTGGCCGCATACGATCCTTACCGACAGCGGCGGCTTTCAGGTCATGTCGCTTGCTCAGCTGCGCAAGCTCGACGAAAACGGCGTTCGGTTCCAAAGCCATATTGACGGCCGGAAGTATCATCTGACACCCGAACGGTCGGTCGAGATCCAGGGCCTGCTCGGGTCGGACATCCAGATGCAGCTCGACGAATGCATCCGTCTGCCGAGCCCCAGGGAAGAAGTTCAAAGGGCGATGGAATTGTCGCTGCGGTGGGCGGAACGCTCACGCAAGCAATTTGAAGAGATGAAAGGCCCTGAGAAGGGTCAGGGTCTCTATGGCATTGTCCAGGGCGGGGATCAGCCCGACCTGCGTATCCGGTCGGCGGAAGAACTTGGAAAACTGTCGTTCGAAGGGTATTCGGTCGGGGGGCTCGCAGTCGGTGAGCCTCAGGACGTCATGCTGGCCATGCTGGACATCACAACGCCCGTCATGCCCGTGGACAAACCGCGTTATCTCATGGGCGTTGGAACACCGGATGACCTACTGGAAAGCGTCAAACGCGGGATCGATCAGTTCGATTGCGTGATGCCGACGCGCGCAGGACGTCACGGGCTGGCCTATACGAAATACGGCAAGGTCAATCTCAAGAACGCACGGCATCAGGACGACCCGCGTCCGCTCGACCAGGAAAGCGAATGCCCGGCCGCGAATACGTACAGCCGCGCCTATCTTCATCATCTCGTCAGGGCAGGCGAGGGGCTGGCGGGCATGTTGCTGACCTGGAACAACATTGCCTACTACCAGCACCTCATGAAGGGAATGCGCGACGCGATCGAAGCAGGCAGCTTTGCCGACTTCTATGCGCAAACCAAGGAAAACTGGGCGCGCGGAGATATCGCGCCCGTTTGATCAGCCTTGCCCGGCGAGGACGTCAGGCGGCAAAACCGTCGGATTTTGTCAGGTAACAGCCTGAGATCTTCCAGGTTCCGTCTTCCTGTTGTTCAAAGCTGTAAAGCGCGAGCCAGTTCTTGCCCTTCGGACCGACGACATAGACCTCTTGCGTTGGGCCGAGTTTGGTCATCTTGGTCTGGCCGAACGTAACACTTTGTGGTCTGTAGACCGGCTGGTAACCCTGCTTGACCATCTTCATGAAGATTTCCGGGTTCTGAAATCTTTTCTGGAGAGAGTTTGTAGCAAACGAAAAAGCCGCCTGTGCATTCCCGGCTGCAAATGCGCTCATCTGATCCTTGATAATCCCCTGGAAAGCCGTCGTGTCGAGAGTGTCCTGCGCCGCTGCAGATCCTGCCATCAGGAACCCGGCAATGCTCAATCCGGCCAGGGACGTCAGGAATTTGGAATTCGCCATGGTCGATGCCTCCTTCTCTGGAACATGACCAAGTATACGGCGCAATTCGCCCACCGGATCGAGTGACCGACAAGCTGTCCACGGCGAAACGGCAAAAAAAGCAGAAGCATTCGGTTCGTGACAACTGAATTATTCTGTTTTCTTTGGGAGTTCAAAGCGCTGTCGGTGAGGACAAGACCAATGGAATCAACGGTCAACGTTTTGTAGACGAAATCAGTTTTGAGAATAGGCGGATTTCATGCCCGGAACAGACTGTTCTTCATTGTTTCTCAGGGTGACAAAATCTCCCGGCGCCTCCCACAAAAAGGGATTGTAAATAATACGAACTGGATAGGACTCGAGAACAAAAAAACAGCCGGCTCGCCAAGCGAACCGGCTGTTCTGTTTTCAACTGTGCCAGGAATCGCCCGGTCTATTCGGCTGCGACCTGACGCTGACCCTCGACGATGTCTCTCATGAACGGCAGCAGATCATCGGCGAGTTTCGGATCATCCATTCCAAAGGCAATATTTGCACTCAGGAAGCCGTATTTGCTGCCGCAATCATAGCTGCGTCCTTCGAATTTGAGCGACGCGAATTTCTGCTTCGACATGAGGGAAATCATGCTGTCGGTCAGCTGAATCTCGCCTCCGGCACCCTTGCCCTGCTCGGAAAGCAGATCGAAAATCTCCGGCTGAAGGATATAGCGGCCCGTTATCATCAGATTCGATGGTGCTGTGCCCGGTGCGGGTTTTTCCACCATATTCGAGATTTCGCTCGAAGCAGCATTGATCCGCTCGGCGAGTTCCACAATGCCGTACTGATGCGTCTGATCTTCCGGGATCTCTTCAACGGCGATGATGTTTCCGCCCGTCTGGTCATAAAGGTCCACCATTTGCCGCAGGCAGCTGACCTTTGACTTGATGATCACATCTGGCAGCAGGATCGCGAACGGCTCGTCGCCAATGATGTCGCGCGCGCACCAGATCGCGTGTCCGAGACCAAGCGGTGCCTGCTGGCGGGTAAAGCTGGTTGATCCCGGTTGCGGCCTGTGTTTTTCGAGCAACTCCAAAGCTTCGGTTTTCTTCCGCGCCTTCAGAGTGTCCTCGAGTTCGTAAGCCATATCGAAATGATCTTCGATGACGTGCTTGTTGCGGCCGGTCACAAAGGCAATGTGCTCGATCCCGGCAGCGCGCGCTTCATCGACCACATATTGAATGATCGGCCGATCTACGATCGTCAGCATCTCCTTTGGAACCGCCTTGGTGGCCGGCAAGAACCTCGTGCCGAGACCGGCAACCGGAAGCACTGCTTTGCGAATGGGTTTGTTCATGTGGCGTTCTCACTCTTACTGACAGACGACTGTATGCCAATCTGCTCACGAAAGTACAAAACAGACAATAAACTCAGGGTTCTGAGCGGGTATATGTTGGATGATAGCGTCTAACAATTTCATCGCGGTTAAGTTTCAGGACCAGCTCAAAATTAAAAAATGTCTATGGTTTCATTGAAATACACATACAGGACAATTGCGACATAAATATATTAGGCAACACAGCCTTTTCAATCGATTTAATAGCACAAAAGAAGTGCACAAGACGGAAGGTTGCAGCTTTTTCAAAAGAGCGCTATGGAACACCCGAATTGGGCAGACGCCTGTTTTCGATGAAAGCAGGTACGCATGGCGCACCCCTTTACAGCAAGGTTGAGAATGACTGAGGCGAACCGGGAAGTTCAGGTCGGAAACGTTACGTTCAGCAACGATGCGGCTTTTGCTCTGATTGCCGGCCCATGTGCACTGGAGAGCCGCGATCACGCACTCGAATGCGCAGCGGCCATCAAGGAAATATCGGAAAACGTCGGCATAGCGACGGTCTACAAGTCGTCCTTCGACAAGGCCAATCGCACATCGTTGTCGGGAGGACGCGGTATCGGCCTTTCCGACGCCTTGCCGATTTTTGCTGAAGTGAAGGAACGCTTCGGCCTTCCCGTTGTCACGGACGTCCACGCGGCCGACCAGTGCGCTCCGGTCGGGAAGGTGGTCGACATTCTTCAGATCCCTGCTTTCCTGTGCCGGCAGACGGATCTTTTGGTGGCGGCGGCGCAAACAGGCAAGACTGTCAACGTGAAGAAGGGCCAGTTCCTCGCCCCCTGGGACATGAAGAATGTGCTGGCCAAGGTGACGGGGTCAGGCAATCCGAACGTGTTGCTGACGGAAAGAGGCGCCAGCTTCGGTTACAACACGCTTGTGAGCGACATGCGTGCACTGCCCATCATGGCTCAAACGGGAGCGCCTGTTGTCTTTGACGCCACCCATTCCGTTCAGCAACCTGGCGGACAGGGCGCCTCGACCGGCGGCGACAGGACAATGGTTCCGGTTTTGGCGCGCTCTGCGGTGGCTGCCGGTGTTGCGGGCCTGTTCATCGAAACACACCCTGACCCGGACAAGGCGCCCTCGGACGGACCCAACATGGTGCCGCTTAAGGACCTTGAAGCCTTGCTTCGCCAGCTCAAGGCCATTGATGCCGTAATCAAAACCAGTGCTTAGGAACAGGAAATAGCACGCCGGGCCAAGGCGTGAATTACTGGAGCGCAGCTCCAGACCATCAGCCGAATTCGAGGCCAGAAACGCGCCGGTACTTCATCGGCACATGCCAGCAAATGTCCATGCGACAAGGAGTTAGTCCATGACCGCCATTATCGATATTGTCGGACGTCAGATTTTCGACAGCCGAGGCAATCCAACAGTTGAGGTCGATGTCTTTCTGGAAGACGGATCTTTTGGCCGCGCCGCGGTGCCGTCAGGCGCTTCAACAGGCGCACATGAAGCCGTCGAACTTCGCGATGGCGGCGATCGCTACATGGGCAAGGGCGTTCTGAAAGCCGTTGAAGCGGTAAACGGCGAGATTTTTGAAACGGTTGGCGGCCTCGACGCCGAGGATCAGCTCCAGATCGACCAGGCCATGATCGATCTTGACGGCACGAGCAACAAGGCACGGCTGGGCGCAAATGCGATCCTCGGCGTGTCGCTCGCTGTCGCAAGGGCTGCGGCACAGGCATCCGGTCTGCCGCTTTACCGCTATGTCGGCGGCACCTCGGCCAGAACCCTCCCGGTTCCGATGATGAACATCATCAATGGTGGCGCCCATGCCGACAACCCGATCGATTTCCAGGAATTCATGATCATGCCCGTCGGCGCGGAAACGCTCGGCGAAGCAGTTCGCATGGGCTCGGAGATCTTTCATACGCTCAAGAAGGCGTTGAATGCGGCCGGACACAACACCAATGTCGGCGACGAGGGCGGTTTCGCTCCGAACCTTGAATCGACCGATGCTGCAATCGGTTTCGTCATGAAGGCCATCGAGACCGCCGGCTACAAGCCCGGTGACGACGTCTACCTGGCGCTTGATGCCGCATCGACCGAGTTCTTCAAGGACGGCAAATACGTTCTTGAAGGCGAAGGCAAGACACTCGCTCCTGAAGAGATGGCTCAGTATCTCGGCGACCTCGCATCCCGTTATCCGATCATTTCCATCGAGGATGGACTTGCGGAAGACGACTGGGACGGCTGGAAGGCGACCACGGACCTGATCGGCAACAAGTGTCAGCTTGTCGGTGACGATCTGTTCGTGACCAATTCGGAGCGTCTTCGCAAGGGCATCGACCTGGGCGTTGCAAACTCGATCCTGATCAAGGTGAACCAGATCGGTACGCTGTCCGAAACGCTGGATGCGGTTGAAACCGCGCACAAGGCTGCATACACGGCCGTCATGTCACACCGTTCCGGCGAAACGGAAGATTCGACAATTGCAGATCTGGCAGTTGCCACGAATTGCGGTCAGATCAAGACAGGTTCACTGGCCCGTTCGGACAGGCTTGCGAAATACAACCAGCTTATCCGTATTGAAGAGGAACTCGGCCCTCAGGCCATCTACGCGGGCCGCTCAATCCTCAAGGGCTGATCCCGCAACGACCTTGTTCCGGCAACACAAAACCCCGCTGTTGAAAACGGCGGGGTTTTTCCATTCCTTTATCCGGACTTTACCGGATCAGACGGCTTCCGGGTCGGAACGTGTTTCCTCGGCGTGCAACAGGGCGGCCGCGATCGTTTCCGCTCTTTCCGCACCGGCCAGCACGAACCGTCCGTCGATGATGAAGCAGGGCACGCCCGTAATTCCCGATTCCTGCGCCTTTGCGATTTGCGCCTCTGTCTTGTCCAGATCGGTCTCCGTTTCAAGAAGCTGTTCAACCAGGTCGGATTCCATCCCGGCTTCTTCCGAAATCCTCACCAGTGTCTCGGCCTTGGTCAGGTCTTCACCATCCAGGAAATAGGCCTTGAAAAGCCTTTCCACGACATCGCTCTGGACATTGTCGGCCCTCGACCACAAGACGAGGCGGTGGCAATCAAGCGTATTGGGCGATAGTTTTATGTCCTCGAATGCAAACGGAATTCCTTCCAGTTGCCCTGCTTCCCTGATCCGGTCATAGACAGACGCGGCATTCGCCGGGCCTCCGAACTTGTCATTGAGGTACTGCTGCCGGTCCTTGCCGGTTTTCGGCAAGGTCGCATCCAGCTGGAACGGGTGCCAGCGCACCTCGACGTTCAACTGGGGCACAGACTTCAAAGCCGCTTCAAGCCGCCTCTTGCCAATAAAGCACCATGGACACATGACGTCCGAGACGACATCGACGGAAAGCGGAGCGGTTTCGTTCATATCAGACCCGATTTGTTCTTTTGTCCGACACTAGTGATTTGGGTTCGAATGCCAAGCCGGTTTTTTCAATAAAAAGCCATTTTGAATGAAACAGCGGCATCTGAGCGAGCCATCACGGTTCATATCAAAGACGAGGAACGCAGCACATCGGCAGAGGTGCCGGGATAGCCTGCCGTGCTGTAGCCGGACCCGGTCGGCTGCTTTGGCCCAGGTTTCAGGCTCCCCGGACGGCCGTGCGCTCCGAAAATTGTCAAGATGATTGCTGCGTGGAGCGCCTCTGGCCGCCACCCCAGACCAGCGTTTCATGTGATCCCGATTATTCAAACGCGCTCTAACGGACCGTATGATTCAAGATAGAGCTAATTCGTTTTTGCAACCGGACGGTGCCGGCCTGATTTTTCAGAACGGCGACCGGTCCGAGATCTTTGACCAGGCAAACCAGATCTTCGTCACGGCTGGTTGCGTCGGCAATTGAAAGCAGGGTCGTGTAGATTTCGTCGATATCCGTTTCAGGCGTGATCTCGATCCCGAAACTTGCCGGTTCCAGGCGCATTTCCCAGAGATCCAACCCGCGAGCCGCGAGCGCATCGCTGCAGGTCTTCAGGTAGTTGGCATAGTATTCCCGTCCGAGGCCGCCATCCATGATCTGCTGCCGCAGCCACATCTGGCTTTCGGCCAGAATTCTGTCGGCCAGCCGCCGTCTTTTGCCGAAACGAAGGGCTGTGATCATGCGTTGCGTCAGTGTTTCCTTGCAGTTTTGCCCGATGATGACATCCGAGGCGCCATTGCGAAACAAAAGCGCTGAATCCTCTTCGTCTTCGCAGACCGCGAGAACCGGCAGACCTGCAAACCTGGCATCTCTCCTGATTTGCCTGATGTAGTCGATCGCGTCTTCGAATGCGGCGTCGATGACAACGGCATCGAACGCACGCATGGACATGTATTCAACGGCCATCTTTCCGTCGAAAGCACCGACAACCTCGACCTTCTCGTCACTGGCATCCTGCCATTCAAGAAAGCGGCCGCTCAGACCGACAACCATCAGGCTGCTGCCACCGGTATGATGCGGGGCCGATCCGAAACCCGGTATGCGTCCGAAAATCTTTCGTCGTAGCTGAGCTTCCTCGGACCGCATCAAGGCGCGTTGATGAATGCAGATGAGCATGAGCAGCACATCGTCTGGAACCACACGATCAATGATCGCCGTGGCCTGAATGTCCTGCGGAAGACTGCTGCCCCCGTCGGTCAGCACATAGATCGGCACATCACACGGCAAGGCCTTTACGTGAGGCAACAGCCATTTCAGGAAGTCATGGGGATCATGGTCTCCAAGCGCTTCCATATCGATCACGACGGCCGCGGGGAGCGCTGTCGGCGGAACAGCACTGCGCTCGAACATCCTCAGGAGCGAAACATCAAGATCTTCGGGCGCGTCGCCATTGCTGTTGCGCTTTGGCCGCCGGCCCGCATACCAGTAAGGTCCACGCCACGAAAGCGACGTTTCATAATCCATGCCCAGTCCCCACCTAGAGCCTCTTTGAATGAGACGGAGCAACTTGCCCCGGTTCTCGGGTTGGCCGGCCAGACGTGCTCTGCTCCCTGGATGGGAACCTTGTTGCTTCCATCAATTGACCCCGTATCACTCAAAAGGATTCAAGAGCGTCTCGTGCTTGTTCGTGTGCAACATGATGCCCTTACTACACAGATTCGATCAACCAGCAGATGTTGGAAAGGTTGCGGACTGCTTAAGCCTTCACTTATGCCACCGCCGCAGGCAACCTCTGTGTTCGCATCGTGAGTTTTTCCCGGAAGATTGTTCCATCCGGGTTGCGCGGCAACGATTGCAGGATCAGGACACGATGCGGGATCTTGGCAAGATCGACGCCTTCGGCGTCGAGATAGGCAAAAAACGACGCTGCATCCGGCACCGTGGCGGTATCAGGCACAATAGCCGCGTAGAGTCTCGATCCGAGCACAGGGTCCTCGACTATGAACGCAGCCGCCTCTCGTGTTCCCGGATAATTTGAGTAGACAACGTCGATCGTCTCCAGGTTGCCGGTTCCAAGAGCGTAGGCGCCGGGTATCCCGAAACCGGAGATTCCGTCTTCCACAAGTTCTACCTTGATGTTGGTATTCAGGAAGCCCGTACCCTCCCAGCGGACACGTCTCTGATCTCCGTTGATCGTGCGCCAGCCGATTTCCGGGACCATTGGCCCCTTGACGAGAAGTGTCGGCAGGCGTGCCTCGATCTCCTCCGTTACTGCGACTTCTAGAAGGGCTGGCCCGCTTTCACACCCGTTCGACCCGTCATGCTTTCCCAAGGCGGTCGCCTTGACCTTTGCCGACGGCCCCCTGGCTTTGGCAACCAGCGCAAACTCATCGGCAATGTGAACGTCGACGAGCGGGCGCTTGGCAACGAACGTGTTCGGATGCGGCGAGGAAATGTTCCAGGCGGCCAGGATTGTGGTTTCCGCATTGGCGAGCTTGCGGTCGAGGGTCTGTGCCAGAGGACCCGGTGTCATGACGATATCGGCGCCGACATCGTTGGCATGTGTGGCCAGGTTGGCAAGTGATGTGGGGTGATGCAGATGCAGCGTGCTGCCCGTCGCCAGAAAGGGCACCAGTCCTCCGCCCAGCCCCGTCAGGCCGCTGAGCGAATAGGGAACGAGGATCGTGCTGCCCTCCTGAAGGTCCGCCTCGCTGATCACCATCTGCGCGGCGGATATCCAATGATTGTGGCACCGGCTTACCGGTACGTTTTCCTCACCGCTCCGGCTCCAGCATATCGTTGCGGTATGATCGGCAGGATCCGGACGTTCCTGCGGCGCGAAGTCGAGCCCGTCCCCCATCTCCGCCAGCATCGGCGCAAGTTCAATCAGGCCGTCCGGCACGTCCTTGCCGAGCCCGAACACAAAGCGCAGCGAAAAAAGGTCGCCCGCAACGTCGCGCGCAGCGGTTCCGACATCCCGCGTCTCGATGCGGTCCGCGGCAATGAAGCCTTTGGCACCGATGGAATTCAGCGCTTCGAGAACGTTTTTCTGCCGCCAGTGAAGCGGCAGCGGCGAAACGATCAGATCCGCGCGCAACGCCGCGAGAAAAGCGATGACGGTATCCACGGTGTTGGGTGCCTGGATACCAATGACATGGTCGGCTGACAGACCGACGGTTGTGTAGAACGCGGCAAGACGGTCGATTTCCCGATCGGCTTCAGCGTAGGTCAGGCTGCGCGGTTCGCCTCCGGTCCAGGCGGCCCTGTCAGGCGCGTCCACCAGCGCAAGACGCTCGGGATGCTCTGCTGCCGTTCTGCGAAAGAGTTCATCAAGCGGCACATCGGACCAGGCTCCGCTTTCATGGTACTCCTTGGCGAGGTGTTCTTGCGTGACTTTCATGTTTTCCTTCGTCCGTTGGTCCGATTATTGCGTTGCCGATGTCCACCACGTGTCAAATTCATGACCATAGAGAGAGTTGTTCTGAGGCGGAGAAACCTTCGTCCAGTGCGCGACCCAGTCATCGGAGACATGATAGAGCGGGACCGCATAGGCACCGGAGATCAGAACCCTGTCGAAGGCACGCACGGCGTCGACAAATTCTTCGCGGCTCCGGGCGCCCACGATTTCATCGATCAATGCGTCGATGGCCGGTTCCTTGGCGCCCACGAAGTTGAACGAACCTTCGGCGTCCGCAGATTGGGAACTCCAGCGCCCGTATTGTTCCGCGCCCGGCGAAAGCGAGGCGTACCAGGTGTTGAACACCATGTCGAAATCCCGTTTGGTGCGGCGCTCCTCGAATTGTGAAGGATCGACACTGCGCACGTTTACGGTAATGCCCAGCAGTTCGACGGTTCTGATATAGGCAAGCGCGAGTTTTTCCTCGTCCTCGTTCTTGGCCAGGATCTCAAACGCCAGTTGCTGCCCGGTGGCCTCGCTGACCAGCTTCCTGTCCTTGAGCGCATACCCGGCATTGTTCAGCTCCGACAAGGCGGCGCGCAGAACCTTCCGGTCCCGGCCTGAGCCATCCGCATCCGCCGGTCTCCAGGAACCCTCCATGACCTCGGGGGCAACGGCATCCGGGAAGGGAGCCAGCAGTTCACGTTCACGATCGCTTGCAGGACGTCCGATGGCGGACAGTTCGGAATTGTCCCAGTAGCCGGCCGTGCGGGAGAAAAGGTCGTAGTAAAGGTTCCGGTTCACCCAGTTGAAATCGAACAGCATCCGCAGGGCCTTGCGAACGCGAATGTCCTGGAACTGCTCACGGCGCGTATTGAAGGCAATGCCCTGCATCGGTGCCGGAACACCCCTTGGAATGGACATCTGGACAACGTCGCCATCGCGTGCGGCGGGGAAATCGAAGCCTTTGGCCCAACGGGCCGGGTCGCGGAACTGCAGCGCGTTCACGAGGCCTTTCTTGAAGGCCTCCTGCAACGTGGTCTCGTCCCTGAAATATTCGATCCGGATCTCGTCGAAGTTGTCAAAACCGGCTTTGACCGGAAGGTCCCTGGCCCAGTAGTCCGGGTTCTTTTCATAAACGACGAGCCTTCCAGGCTGGATCGTCTTGAACGTATAGGGCCCCGACCCGACGGGCGGCGTCAGCGACGACTTGTCGAAATTCTCCGCATCCGTGTTTTTCTTGGAAAAGATCGGCGCAAGCGCGATCAGCAGCGGAAGTTCCCTGTTGTCACCGTTTTCAAAAACCAGCTTGATCCGGTTCGGAGGCGTTATTTCCTTCTCGACAATGGCGCCATACCAGTTGCGGTACGGGGGACGTCCCTTGTCCCGGATAATATCCAGCGAAAACGCAATATCCTCGACCGTCACTGGCGATCCGTCAGAGAATTTCGCATCCGGATTGAGCTCGAATTCAATCCATTCCCGGCTTTCGGGCATGCGGACACGTTGCGCGATCAACCCGTAGAGAGAAAACGGTTCGGCGTAGGACCGCACCATGAGGCTTTCCAGGATGTTGTTGCCGAACTGGCGCTCCCTCATGCCGCGCGCAGATGTCCATCCGCCCTGCACGATAAACGAATTCATGCTGTCGAACGTGCCTTGTACACCGAGACTGATCGTCCCGCCCTTCGGCGCATCCGGATTGGCATAGGGAAAGGGTTCGCCGGGTGCCAGGGCAGGGGTCCCGTGCATCGAAATCGCATGTGTCCAGGGCACGGTTTCATCAGAAGCCGCGACCTGGTTGGCAAGCATGAACGCCACCGCAAAGGTCAGGACGAAACGGCCCTTTGACTTGCTCAAAAGACAATTTACCGTCCTGACGAGGTCAAGAATACGCATAACCATCACCGGAGATCCCTTTGATTCTCATTTTCGAGCCTAGCATAAGCTTCCATTGAACGCGCCTGGCACCAGCCACAAAGACACAGATATACAGATTTGAATCGAACTGGAGCTTTGCGTTGCAAATCGGCCACCCTCTTGCCCTAATTGGGTGCCTTACCATGCAATTCACGGATCAATTGTTCGAACGGGCCTTGCGGATGCTTCCGGAATGCCTCAGAACAACGCAAAGAATTCGCATAAGCACGATTGAGGACGTTTCAATGACGAGTGTTTTAAAAAGAGGATTGTTCGGATGCGCCACGGCTGCATTCGTGGCCGTGTCTTCTTTTGCAGCTGCTCCTGCAATCGCCCAGGAAGACAAGAGCCCTTGGACGAAGGCATGCAACACCAATCCGCAGACGCAGAAGGAAATCTGCTTCATTTCGATTGAGTTGCGCACGAACACGGGTCAGTTCCTGAGCAACATCGCGATCCAGGAAACAGAAGGCGAGGCACGCAAGAAACTTCTGGTCGCCGTTCCGACCGGAGTTCTCATCCAGCCCGGCCTGCGCATCCAGATCGACGACAGCAAGCCGGTTCAGGCCAAGTACAGCATTTGTGCTCCGAACGCCTGTTATGCCGAGCTGGCAATCGACGACACCTTCATCAATGCGATGAAGCAGGGCGGTGAGATGCGCGTATCGCCGTACAACCAGCAGGCCAAGGAAATCGTCTTCAAGATGACCCTGATCGGCTTCACAAAGGTGTATGACGGCGAGCCGATGGATCTTGCCGAGCTGCAGAAGCGCCAGGAAGAGCTGCAGAGTGAACTGCAGAAGAAGGCCGATGACGCGCGCCAGAAACTGATCGACGCCCAGAAGGCCTCTCAGTAACCAGGCTTGCACAGCAAACAAAGAAAAGGCCGGAACAATCGTTCCGGCCTTTTTTGTATTCGGGATCATTCGCGCGTCAGTGGATCTCGACGCTGCGCGGCAGATACGATCCGTCTGTCTGTTCTTCAAAGATTTCCTCAACCTGCGGATGGCGCACCGGTTCCCCGGTCATGTCGGGCTCCAGGTTCTGTTCGCTGACATAGGCGACGTATTCCGTCTCCTCGTTTTCCGCAAGCAGGTGATAAAAGGGTTGGTCTCGAACCGGCCGCACGTCCTCGGGAATGGCGTTCCACCATTCTTCCGTGTTGCTGAATGTCGGATCGACATCGAAAATCACACCCCTGAAAGGGTAAATCCGGTGCCGGACGACCTGACCTATTCTAAATTTTGCCGTTCGCATGGGTACTCGTCCGCCTGCTGCATGCCTTGCCGGGATAGCGTGTCGACCGCCGGCTTGCAAGCATTGTAATATTAAAGTCTATACAACAGGCCTTGCGATTTCCTAAAAACCATATACCTCCGCAAGGCCGGAGTCTTTGCTGGCGACGAGCCTGGCAAGATCGACAATGACCTTGGCCTGTTTCCACGTCGCGTCATCCTGCATCTTACCATCAATCATGACCGCGCCGGTACCGTCCGGCATGGCCTCAAGTATTTTCCGCGCGAAGGCGACTTCTTGCGGATCGGGAGAAAACACCCGTTTGGCAATCTCTATCTGGGTCGGATGAAGCGACCAGGCACCCAGGCATCCCATCAAAAACGCGTTACGAAACTGGCTTTCGCAGGCCTGCGGGTCAGAAAAATCGCCAAAAGGCCCGTAAAAGGGCTTCAACCCGTTCGAGAGACAGGCATCGACCATCTTGGCAACCGTATAGTGCCACAGATCCTGCTGGTACGCAGACCGTGTTTCCGCGCTGTCGCCGTCGGAAAGGACGGCGTAGTCCGGGTGGCCGCCACCGACGCGCGTCGTCTTCATGCCTCTTGAAGCGGCCAGATCGGCCGGCCCGAGGCTCATGCCATGCATGCGCGGGCTCGCGGACGCAATCTGCTCGACATTCTTGACCCCTTCCGCCGTCTCCAGGATGGCGTGGATCAGGATCGGTTTGGAAAGCCCGGCCTTCGCTTCCAGCTGGGCAAGCAACTGGTCGAGATAGTGTATGTCCCAGACGCCTTCGACCTTGGGCAGCATGATGACGTCAAGCTTGTCGCCGACGGACTGGACAATCTCCTGAACGTCATCCAGGAACCAGGGGCTGTTCAGGCAGTTGACTCGCGTCCACAGGCCCGTTGAGCCGAAGTCATTGTCGCGCGCCATCTGGATGAAGCCGGAACGGGCATCCGACTTTGCATCTGCCGGAATGGCATCTTCCAGATTGCCGAGAACCACATCGACCTTGTTGATGAGATCGGGAACCTTGGCCCGCATCTTCTCGATATGCGGCGGCACGAAGTGGATCATCCGTTCCAGCCGGACCGGTATCTCACGAAACGGGGCAGGGGCGCCAATAGCGAGTGGCTTGTAAAATGCACTGGGTGCTTTCATGAAACTGGCTTCCTCCTGCTGTCCGTCTCATAAGCTATAGCGCCTATGCTGCGCTGCAACCATTACCCGATAGGTGAAGAAGCGCGCACCTGCTCAGCTATTGAACGAATTCACGGCAGCGGCGCGGTTCTGCTGCCTCCGCAGAAGACTTTTGCCCGGTGGCGCCCATTTCTTGTGGATCCACATCCACTGTTCCGGATGCTCCGTGATCCATCCCTCGAAGATCGCGTGCATTTGCGCTGTGGCAACCTGGATGTCTGCCTGCCGGTCATCCGTGTGCGGGACCGTGATCGCCTGGCCCTCCACACGAAATCGAACGCCTTTTTCACGAACAACACGGCCGAGCACGATCGGCACATTGCACGATCTTGCCAGGGAGGCAGGCACCGTGTTCGCATAGGCCATCTGCCCGAAAAACGGCACCTGAACGCCGCGCGCTTCCCTCAGGTCTCCCATCATCGCAATGATGCCTCCGCTTTTCAGCGTCGCCAGGATCTTGCGCGCTGTCTCCGGTCCCTTGGACAAAAGCCCGCCGCGATAAAGGTCCTTGCGCAGGTTTCGAACAACCTCGTCCGCCTTCGGGTTCCGCAGGGCCTGGTACACCCCGGTGATGTCAACGCCGCGCCTGACGACAGGCTGCACGCACAGTTCCCAGTTGCCGCTGTGGAACGACACAAGAATGCACGCCTGTTTTCCGTCGAGCATTGCATTGGTGGTTTCGTCCCCGACGGCTTCAAACCGGTAGTCCTGCCGCAAGAGCCGGTCGATGTGAAACGTCTCGGCGGCAACCCGTCCGAGATTCTCCCACATGCCGCTGACGACCCGGGCTCGTTCACCTTCGCTCATGGAAGGAAATGCGCGCTCAAGATGCTCAAGCGCCCGCTTGTGACGGGCGTTGAACGGGGCGAACAGCCGCCAGCCCTTGCCCATCAGGTAAGATGCCGCGTCAACCGGAATGAGCCGGAACAAAAACACAGCGGCATTCAGGATCACACCTTCAATACGGTTCTGTATCGCAAACCGTTTCGGGTGTTTCCTCTGTCTTTTTTTCCGCGACATATCGGGGCGGTCACTTTCGGTTTTTATAGCCCAGTCCGCATATGGGTTCTGTTCAGGTCATTTTGGCCAATTTGAGACCTTGCGGTACCCGTTCAGACCTGATTGGTATGCGGGATACGGCGCATTCCGCAAGTGAGGCGTCCATATCCAAGCTCAATGAGAGATGCAAGCTTCTTTCGATCAACGACCCGTGCGTGCCGCACCGTCAGAATACAGGTTTTGAATGCTGGAAGTCATAAGTCTGGCACTGCCGTTTTTCGGCTTGATCATTCTGGGTTTCGGCGCCGGAAAAATTAAGCGCCTGCCCGAGTCCGGTCTCGCCTGGATGAATTTTTTCGTCATCTATCTGGCCTTGCCCGCGCTTTTCTACCGGCTCCTGTCCGAGACACCGTTCGAACAGCTCGCGAACGTCTCCTACATCGCTGCCACGACGTTCACCACGTATATCGTGTTCGCGGTCTCGTTTTGCATCGGCGTCGTCGTGACGCGCGGCAGCATCGGGGAATCGACCATCCTGGGAATCGCCGGCGCATATTCCAATATCGGATACATGGGTCCCGGATTGACGCTGGCCGTCCTTGGAGAGCAGGCCACCGTCCCGACGGCGCTGATCCTGACCTTCGACAACGCGCTCATGTTCACCCTGGCTCCCTTGCTTATGGCGCTTGCGGGCACCGAAAACGAGTCCATTCTTGGAACGCTCAAGCAGATTGCCATCAAGATCTTCACGCATCCCTTCATTCTGGCAACGATCGCCGGTGTCACGGCGGCAGCGCTCGAACTGCGTCCGCCACAGGCGATCAACACCCTTTTGCTCTATCTCAGCAACGCGGCTGCGCCATGCGCCCTGTTTGCGATGGGGGTCAGCATTGCGCTCAGACCGATGGGCAGGGTTCCGGTCGAACTGCCCCTGATCCTGTCGGTCAAGCTTCTGCTGCATCCGTTCCTTGTCTTTCTGCTTCTGACCTGGCTTGGCGGGTTCGATCCGACCTGGATTGCGACGGCCGTCCTTATGTCCTGCCTGCCTCCGGCAACAAATGTGTTTGTTATCGCGCAGCAATATGGAACCTATGTCCAGCGCGCATCGAGTTTCGTGCTTGTCGGCACGGCGGTCTCGATCATCACGGTGACCGCATTCATCTGGGCCATCACGACCGGATTTTTGCCGATCGGGTAACACGCTGCTCTTGAAAGAAAAGGGCCAGCGGACCACGATGGGACACATGCAAGCCTCAAGGTGATCGTTGCAAAAAATGAACGAAGAAACACAATCAGACGAAATCTATGGTCACTACGCACCACCAGTCCGGCAGCGCCTTTTGCAACTTCGCCGGCTAATTCTGGAAACGGCCCGGAAGAACGCGGCTGTCGGGGACTTGCAGGAAACCCTGAAATGGGGTCAGCCCAGCTTTGTGACGGTAAAACCGAAAACCGGCACAACGATCCGGATCGACAAGGACAGGTCGGAGGCATCGGACGTGGTCCTCTTCGTCCATTGCCAGACTTCCCTGGTATCGGAATGGCGCGTGCTTTATCCGCATCTTTGCTACGGCGGCAACAGAAGCGTTCATTTCCGCGCGGATGAGCCGCTTCCCGAAGCCGAGATCAGCCAGATGGTGTCGATGGCCCTGCGCTATCATCTCGACAAGACGCGGCGGACAACCTCCTGATACACGCCCAATGCCGGTGATCTGATCATCCCGGACGCCGGAAACCGGATGCCGGAGCCATGCCCTCGCGCATCAGGAACCTTTTGAGCGGCGCGATCCTGTCGACAACGTAAAGTCCGAGGCCACGGGCGGCCTGGACGGGCAGGAACGGCGTCAGCAGCGATCTGTTGAGTATGTCGACGGCATTGGTTCTGGTAGCGATGTCGCGTGTGCGCTTTTTCTCGTAGTGCTGAAGGATGGCATTGTCGCCCGGATCCATGTTCCTGAGCCGTGCGCCTTCGATCACTGCCGTCAGGTCTATGATGTCGCGCAGCGACAGATTCAGGCCTTGTGCGCCGATGGGCGGAAAGACATGGGCTGCTTCGCCGATCAGGGCAATTCTTTCGCCCACAAGGCGGTGCGCGTTCATGCCGCTCAGCGGAAAACTCTTCACGCACGAAGCCAGCTTGAAAGAGCCAAGGATCGAATGCGCCCGGCGCTCAAGTTCCATCGCGAGCGCGTCCGCTTCCATCGCACACAATCTCGCGGCACCTTCCTCCGTCTCGACGCAGACAATGGAAGACATGTTGCCCGGGAGCGGGACGAGCGTGAACGGTCCTGTTTTCGTGTGGAACTCCGTCGATATGCTGCTATGCGGAAGTCTGTGCTCGACATTGAGAACGACCGCGACCTGAGGATAGGTCCAGGTCTTCACCTCGATCCCGGCCGCTTCGCGAAGCACTGACTTTCGTCCATCGGCCGCGACCGCCAAACGGGCACGAAGGCTCTCTCCCGACGCCGTTCGGATGTGAACATGCTCTGACGATGTTTCGATGGAAACAGCGTGTTCGGGGATGACGGTCAGTGTGTCTTCAGCGCCGCATTTTTCTTCAAGTACCGCATTCAGTTTGTCATTCAAAATATTGAATCCAAATTCGTTTAGCTGAAGATCGGAAGAATCGAAAATGACTTCGGGTGCTCTGATCAGTCCACCCGTGTCGTCAACCATCCGCATCTTTGCAAGAGGTGCCGTGCTTTGTGAAAGTTCGTCCCAGACACCGATGCGCTCCAGGAAGGAAATCGATTGTTGCCAGAGCGCGGTCGTGCGGCCGTCCGGCCCATTTGGAACCGGAGCGACAAGTGAAACCGACAAGCCAAGCTGCGCCAGTCCGATTGCGGCAATTCGGCCGGATGGACCGCCGCCGACAACAACAATGTCCTGTACACTCGACTGATCGGATTTTGACATATCTCTTGCCTGAGTTTCCCGTTCCACTGCAACAACATGCGCCTTTCCGCCATATAATCAACGGGGCGAAACCACGCAGGCTTGCCGGGAACCGAATTTCGCAACAGAAAAACGCGCTCTGTATGCGCAAGATCAAATCCGCTATCGAAAAGCGGCCTTACACTGGCACTCTGGATATCGACAAGTGCGACCGACGGAGCCGATGACAGCAACAGCGACGGAAAAAAACACTCTGACACAGCAGCCTGAAACCGGCATCAATCGGCGCGGCTGGCCACTCGTACTGCTGTTCGTCGTTGCGCTCAGCCTTGCCGGCTGGAGCTACCTGCTTGTCATGATTGCGGACATGGTACCGGCGATGGACATGACCGAGGCCGGGCCGGGCATGGGTGTTTTCAATCACTTCAACATATTCGCAGGCTTGTCTGCGGAAGCCCGGGCAGCCCTGGCGGTGATTTGCCTGCCGGCAGGGGCCACATTCGGCATGCCGGGGCCAGACATGACCGGATACGACCTGGTCAAGGTATTCCTGATGTGGACCATGATGTCGATGGCGATGATGCTCCCGACAGCCATTCCCATGATCAGGGCCTATCATGCCTGGCTCCGACGCGGTCCGGTGCACGCGGGCGCCATGACCGCTCCGTCCATTGCCGCTGTGCTGGGGTATCTCTCGATCTGGCTCGGTTATGCCGTTGTCGCCACTTTTGCCCAATGGGGGCTTTCCATCGCGGGCGGCCTGAGTGACATGATGGCGCCGGCCAGTCTTGCCCTGACGACCTCCGTTCTGTTTGCAGCCGGTCTTTACCAGTTCACGCCGGCAAAGACCGCGTGCCTGCAGCGTTGCTGGTATCCGCGCTGGACATTCTCCGGCGATCAGACCGGCCGCGGACTTGTGAACGGTTATCGCGAAGGTCTCGAGCAGGGACTGATCTGCCTGGGCTGCTGCTGGGCCGTCATGACAGTCATGTTTGCGGTCGGCCTGATGAATGTCGTCTGGATCGCCCTACTGGGAGGCATAATGGCACTGGAAAAGACATTTCCGAGCAGGGTGTTACCCAGGCTGATAGGAGCCGGCCTGATCGGTTGGGCGACCCTCCTGGTCGGACTGATTTACGCCTGAGGCTGGAAATTGCTTTTCCGGAGATTTGCGACAAGGGCTGTTTTTTCGGTTCACACTGTCATACGATTGCAATAATAGTCCCCGGGCGCGGTTAGCAGAGGCGGATCGGGGGCAAAGACCGGTGCCTTCCTTTAGCAGTTCAAAACAGATGGCACCGCGCTGCATCTAGTGTGAGGAAATCCCGTGACGGACGTAACCCCGGGCAAAGCAGCGCCCGAACCCGCATTGTTTCTGATTCACGTGTTGACAGCGTCCGGCGCACCCATCGCCCTGGTCGCGCTGCTGGCAGGTGCTCAGGGCAAGTGGGCCGAAATGTTCGCATGGCTCGGCCTGGCCTTTCTTGTCGACGGGATCGACGGGCCGCTTGCACGCAAATACAACATAGCCGAACGTCTTCCCCGATGGTCGGGAGCCTCGCTCGACTTTGTCATCGACTACGCAACCTACGTTTTCCTCCCGGCATTCGCTCTGTCCTGGAGCCTCATGCTGTCCCAGCCCTGGAACTGGATCTGTGGAGGTCTGGTCGTCTTTACCGGGGCTCTTTATTTCGCAGACAACGGCATGAAAACGCCTGATGGATCCTTCAAGGGGTTCCCGGCCGGCTGGAACATGGTCGTTTTTGGTCTGATGGTCCTTTCGCCGTCGCAGGCATTCACGATTGCCATTGTGATCCTGTGCTGCGCGCTCACCTTCGCACCGATCAGGTTTGTGCATCCCGTGCGTGTTCGCCGCTGGCGGATCGTCACGCTTCCGGTGACGCTCGGCTGGATGGGACTGGCCGCTTATGCGATCATCAACGACATGTCGCTGGGTGGAAGCCTCGCCGTTATCTTCACGGTTTCGAGCATTTATCTCTTTTCAGTCTCGGCGGTCCAGCAACTGCTGGATCGTGTTGATTAACCACCAGATTTGCCTTTTCCCCTCGTTCCGGAGCCGTTAGTGTGCCTCACATGAGGACCCATACACGAGGCGCGAAGCCTCCCGGAGGTAAAAATGGTTCAGGCAGTCCGCGTTCACGAAACCGGTGGCCCCGATGTCATGCGCTGGGAACATGTCGAAGTCGGAGAACCCGGTCCGGGTGAGGCGCGCATCCGGCATACGGCGATCGGTCTGAACTTCATTGACACCTATTTCCGCTCCGGCCTCTATCCGGCCCCGGCCGGCACGCCTTTTTCTCCGGGAAACGAGGGCGCGGGCATTGTTCAGTCGGTCGGGGAGGGCGTGACCCATCTGAGCCCGGGCGACCGTGTTGCCTATGCCGGCCCGATCGGATCCTACGCGCAGGAGCGTATCATCTCCGCAGACAGTCTTGTCATCGTGCCTGACGGGATCGACGACAAGACCGCAGCCGGAATGATGCTCAAGGGCATGACCGCCCAGTACCTGCTGCGCCAGACCTACCAGGTCGGACCCGGAACCACCCTTTTGTTTCACGCCGCTGCAGGCGGTGTCGGGCTGATTGCCGGGCAATGGGCAGCCCATCTCGGCGCGACTGTCATCGGAACCGCGGGATCGCCGGAGAAAATCGAACTCGCGAAGGCGCATGGCTATCAGCACATGATCAACTACCGGACGGAAGATTTTGTCGAACGGGTGAAGGAAATCACGGACGGCAAAGGTTGCGACGTCGTTTACGATTCGGTCGGCAATGACACCTATCCGGGCTCGCTGGATTGCCTGAAACCGCGCGGGCTGTGGGCAAGTTTCGGACAATCTTCCGGACCGATCACGGACTTCAATCTGGCGCTTCTTGCACAAAAGGGCTCGCTGTTCGCGACCCGGCCGACCCTGTTCACCTACATCGCAACCCGCGCAGCGCTTGAAAAAACGGCGGCCGAACTCTTCGACGTTGTGCAAAAGGGCATCGTGAAAATCGGGGTGAACCAGGAATACAGGCTGGCTGACGCAGTGCAGGCGCACCAGGATCTTGAGGGCAGAAAGACAACGGGCACAACCGTTCTCATACCGTAAGAGGGAACAGGCGCGATGCTCAGTGGCCGGGCACAGGAGCTGTCCCGAAACCTCTACAGCCCCGCCATGCGATACTTCATGGCAGCTGCAGAGGCCGGGTCGATCCGGGCGGCATCGCGGGAACTGAACGTTGCCTCTTCAGCGGTCAACCGCCAGATCCTGTGGCTCGAAGATGCGCTCGGAATGCAGCTCTTCGATCGGGTTGGACGGCGCATAAGGCTCTCTCAGGCAGGCGAACTGCTTCTTGCGCATATTCGCCGGACCTACTCCGATTTTGAAGGCACGGTCGCCGAGCTTGATGCTTTGAAAGGCCTGCGGCGCGGCTCGGTCTCGATAGCCAGTGTCGAAAGTGTATCTGAAAAACTGCTTCCTGCGCTCATCAGCGGTTTCAGAAAGCGGTATCCGGGCATTCATGTCAGCGTTTCCGTGTCTTCCTCGCAGGAGGCCGCGGCCAAAGTGGAAGCCGCCGAGGCAGACGTCGGTTTCACATTCGACCCGCCTGAAAACTCGGCGCTGACGGTAGCTTTCGAGCATGAACTTGTGATTGGGGCCCTGATGTCACCCGGTCACCCGCTCGCAGATCAGGGTGCGCTTGGTCTTCATGACTGTCTGAAATATCCGGTTGCCCTGCCGGCGGAAGGATTGTCCCTGCGCACGCGTCTGGATCTTGTCAGAAGCCGGATACCGGGTGCCTCGCGAACTTACGTGGAAGCAAATTCGCTGCGTCTCATGCGGGCTCTCGCGCGCGAGGAGGACGTGATCGGCTTCCAGACAATGATCGGCTGCGAGGACGATCTCGCGACCGGGTCTCTGGTCTTCAGGCCGCTTACGGATGCGCCCCTGCAGGCGGACCGGCTCTGTGTGATAACCTCGTCCTTGAGGGCGCTGGCTCTTGCACCTGGAATGTTTTTTGACCATGCAGTGTTGACCATGAAGGACAATCTACCTTCAATTGATGCCAAAACAGCATCATAAAGGTCTCAAATGAGCGCTTTGGTTCCGCGGCATTTTAAGGCACATTTTTTGTCAAGGTTTTGTGACGCTTGGTCACACGAGGGAGAATGTTGATGGGTCGTTTGACGACGCATGTACTCGACACTGCATTGGGAAGGCCCGCGCGCGGGCTCAAGATTGAGCTTTGGCGTGACGAAGACGCATCTGTCTTGATCTCGTCTCATGTAACCAACGCCGACGGCCGTGTGGATGGTCCCATCCTGGACGGCGATGCTTTCACAACGGGAACCTTTGAACTGAGATTTTATGCCGGTGACTATTTGAAAGCAACGGGACAGGATCTTCCCGATCCGCTGTTTCTCGACATCATTCCCATTCGCTTCGGTATCGCGGAGATCGAAGGCCACTATCACGTACCGCTGCTGCTTTCCCCCTTCGGCTATTCGACATACAGGGGGAGCTGAAAGATGCGCGATACGATCCGCTTCCTCAGACGTGGCGAAATCGTCGAACTGGACAGTGTGGGGGCAACAGAGACCCTTCTCGACTACCTGCGTCTTCGCCAGGGACAGACCGGCACCAAGGAAGGTTGCGGCGAAGGCGACTGCGGCGCCTGCACGGTCGCTCTTGGCCGCCTTGTGAAAGGCAAGCTTGTCTACCAGCCGGTGAACAGCTGCATTCTGCTGCTCGGCATGGTCGACGGCGCTGAACTGGTGACGGTCGAGGACCTGGCCCAGGACGACCGGCTCCACCCGGTGCAGCAGGCCATGGTGGATCTGCACGGCTCCCAGTGCGGCTTCTGCACGCCCGGTTTCATCATGTCGCTGTTCACGCTCTATCACGCGGAAGATGTTACCAGGACCCGAAAGACCGTGACGGACTGGCTCGCCGGCAACTTGTGCAGATGCACAGGCTATCGCCCGATCGTCGACGCGGCGCTCGAAACGTGTTTCCGGGCAACCGATGATGCCTTCACCTGGCGCGCCAATGAAACAAGAGAACAGCTTCAGTATCTCGCCGACAGCCGCGACATCTTCGTGGGAGACGGCGACGGTTTCTTTTCCGCCCCGTCCTCTCTGGACGGTCTCGCAGCGCTTTACGGCCAGCACCCGGACGCAACGCTGATCGCGGGCGGCACCGATGTCGGCCTCTGGATCACCAAGCATCTTCGCGAACTGCCGAAAATGATCTGGCTCGGGCGGATAGAAGGCCTGGACCGTGTTGAAGACAGCCCTTCGGGCGTCTTGATCGGATCAACGGCCACCTATACGGCAACGGAGCGGGCCGTCACGGGGATCTCCCAGGACCTCGGTGAACTCTGGAGACGGATCGGCTCGAAGCAGGTGCGTGCATCCGGCACCGTGGGCGGAAACATCGCGAACGGTTCGCCGATAGGGGACACGCCGCCGGCCCTGATCGCACTCGGCGCCACGCTTGAACTGCAATCGGCCGAAGGTTCGCGGGCGATTGCACTGGAAGACTTTTTCCTCCAATACGGCAGACAGGACCGGCAGCCGGGCGAGTTTGTAACCGGTCTCTTCGTCCCCCGTCTTTCGGCCAACCAGGCGTTCCGCTGCTACAAGATATCCAAGAGATTCGACCAGGACATCTCCTCGGTGATGGGAGCGTTCCGTTTTACGGTGGAAGAGGGCCACATCGTGGCTTCCCGGATCGCCTATGGCGGCATGGCCGGGACGCCGATGCGTGCCTCAAACGCCGAAAAGGCCCTGTCCGGTGCAGAGCTCGACAATCCCTCAACGTGGGGCGAGGCAATGAAGGCGCTGCTATCCGACTTCGATCCGTTGAGCGACATGCGCGCGAGTGCAGGTTACCGAATGGAAACGGCGAGGGCGCTCCTGGCCAAGGCGCTGATGGAGATCAGCGGAACGGCACCGGGTGACATTCGCATTTCATCGAGGCGAGGGGCTGACAATGACCGTGCAGCCTGACCGCAAGCAGGAACCGATTGCCCTCAGGACGGTGCGTAAGGCGCTGCCGCATGACAGCGCCGAGAAGCATGTATCGGGCACCGCGACCTATATCGACGATGCCATCGAGCCGACGGGCACGCTGCATGTGGCTCCCGGTTGGGCAAGACACGCGGTCAGGGGAAAACTGGTTTCGCTCGACTTGAGCGAGGTGCGCGCAACACCCGGGGTCATTGCAGTGCTGACCTCCGAGGATATCCCCGGAACGAATGACTGCTCGTCTGCCTTCGGCGACGATCCCGTTCTGGCCGAAGACGAAATCCTGTTTTTCGGCCAGGTGGCGTTCGCGGTCGTCGCGCAAACCCGGGATATCGCACGCAGGGCCGCGCTCAAGGGCAAGATCGACGTTGCCCCGATCACGCCGATCCTGACACCGGATGACGCTGTTGCCGCAGATACGACGGTCCTGCCGGACTACCAGTTCAGAAGAGGGTCGCCTGAGACCGGCCTGCAGGCATCAAAGAACATACTGTCCGGGTCGATGAACATTGGCGGCCAGGAACATTTCTATCTGGAGGGACAGGTCGCCATGGCCACCCCCCAGGAGGACAATGGCATGCTGGTCCTGTCCTCCACGCAGCACCCGACCGAGATCCAGCACACGGTGGCAAAGGTTCTGGGTGTCCCGGACGCAACCGTCACGGCGGAAGTGCGCCGAATGGGCGGCGGCTTCGGAGGCAAGGAATCCCAGGCAAACCAGTGGGCGGCGCTGGCAGCGCTTGCCGCCCGGAAAACCGGAAAGACCTGCAAGGTCCGTCTTGACCGTGACGACGACATGATCATGACCGGCAAGCGTCACGACTTCAAGGTCAACTGGAAGGTCGGTCACGATGACACGGGACTTATCCGGGCTGTCGATCTGGAGTTCCTGGCCCGCTGCGGATACTCCGCCGACCTGTCGCTTGGCGTGAATGACCGCACCATGTTCCACGCCGATTCCAGCTACTTCTATCCGGACGCTTCGATCCGTTCGCGCCGCCTCAGGACCGACACCTGTTCCAACACGGCATTCCGTGGATTTGGCGGACCGCAAGGCATGCTGGCTGCAGAGAGACTGATCGACGCGATCGCGATCAGCCTCGGCAAGGATCCGCTGACGGTCCGCAAACTGAATTTCTACGACGGCAAACGCAACGTTACTCCCTATGGCATGCCGGTTGAAGAGTTCGAGGTCATGCACGATCTCATCTCGACGCTGGAGACGCGCAGCGAATACTGGATCAGGCGTGAAGAGATCAGCGCTTTCAACGAAAACAACGCTGTGCTGAAGAAAGGGCTCGCCCTGACGCCGGTCAAGTTCGGCATTTCCTTCACGCTCAAGCATCTCAATCAGGCCGGTGCACTCGTCCACCTTTACACGGACGGTTCGATCCATCTGAACCATGGCGGCACCGAGATGGGGCAGGGGCTTTACCAGAAGGTTGCGCAGGTTGTGGCCGAAGAGTTCGGCGTGACGATGGACAAGGTCGTGATTACGGCGACCAACACGTCGAAGGTCCCGAATACCGGACCGACCGCCGCGTCTTCAGGCACGGACCTCAATGCGATGGCTGCAAAAATCGCGGCGCGCGAGATCAAGTCGCGCCTGATTTCCATGTTGTGCGAAACGCATCAATGCGGCCCGGACATGGTTCTCTTCAGCGACAACAAGGTTCTCGTGGGAGACCGGAGTTACACACTCGCCGAAGTCGCCAGGCAGGGATACACCGGGCGCATTCAGATGTCTCACGCCGGTTTCTACGCGACCCCCGGCATTACCTGGGACCGGGAAACCGTTTCCGGACGGCCATTTTACTATTTCGCCTTTGGCGGGGCCTGTTCGGAAGTGACCATCGATACGATGACCGGCGAGATGATTGTTGATCGCGTCGACATTCTCCACGATGTCGGTCATTCGCTGAACCCCGCCATCGACCTTGGGCAGATCGAAGGTGGTTTCGTTCAAGGCATGGGCTGGCTCACGACTGAAGAACTTGTGTGGGACGAGGAGGGACGGCTGAGAACCCACGCACCGTCCACCTACAAGATCCCGACGGCATCCGACATACCGGATCATTTCGACGTGCAGCTTTATGAAAGTACAGGCAATCCTCAGGACACGGTCTATCGCTCCAAGGCGGTCGGCGAGCCCCCGGTGATGCTGGCAAATTCCGTTTTCTGCGCCATCAACGATGCCGTTGCGAGTCTTGCCCCGTTCGAGGTGCCGAGCCTCGATGCGCCGGCAACGCCTGAGGCCATCATGCGCGCCGTACAGGACATGCGCCGCAGGAAGGCGGGTGCATGAAGGTTTGGGCACACATCTCCGACAGTCTGAAGACATGCGGCTCATGTGCTCTCGTGACGGTCGTGGACGTCGACGGCTCCGCGCCGCGCGAGGAAGGCGCGCGCATGGTGGTCCGGCCGGACGCTTCCTTCTTCGGAACGATTGGTGGCGGTACGCTGGAACTGGAAATCATCCGCAAGGCGGCAAGGCTTGCCGGTGACAACGTTGCGCTTCTCGACATGCAGACCGTGGCACTGGGCCCGGACCTCGGACAGTGCTGCGGTGGTCGCGCCAAACTGTCGATCGAAGTTCTGACGGCCAATTATGCTGAGACAGCCGAATTGCTGGCACGGCACGAGAATAGCGGACAGGTTTTCGCCACGAGCGCCGAACTCCGGGACGGGTGCGTTGGTCCGCGCCGTCTTCTGGAAGAGCCCGTCACGCACCCCTTTTCACTTTTCGAATCCACTGACAAGACCGAAGCCAGGATCATTGAACGTTTCGGGGAAGCCAGAACGCCGCTTGCACTGTTTGGGGCAGGGCATGTCGGCAAGGCGCTCGTCCTGGCGCTTGCACCGCTCCCGTTTTCCATCACCTGGATTGACAGCCGGTCAGATCAGTTCCCAGGCGCCGTACCGGCCAATGTGACGAAAGTTGCGCT
This sequence comes from Roseibium sp. MMSF_3412, assembly GCF_030733265.1. Classification (GTDB taxonomy): domain Bacteria; phylum Pseudomonadota; class Alphaproteobacteria; order Rhizobiales; family Stappiaceae; genus Roseibium. Next base: position 86,633 of record NZ_JASHJI010000009.1, read on the forward strand.
CGACAATCCAGCGTCCGCACTTGATGACCTGCCGTCCGGCACCTTCGTGCTCGCAGTGACCCATTCCCATGCTCTCGACGAGGAAATCATGGCGCGGGCCTTGTTGCTGCAGCGGTTTGGCTATTGTGGGGTCATCGGCTCGAAAACGAAACGCGCCAGGTTCATCAAGCGACTGAAAGAAAGGGGATTGAACGATCTCCTGATCACGCAAATGATCTGTCCGATTGGAAAAACAACAATAAAGTCAAAGCATCCTGCAGCGATTGCCGCCGGCATAGCAGTGGATCTTCTAGAGCGGATCGAGGCGGGACAAGTAAGGGAAACGACCAGTTCGGGCCTTGCGCAAAACATGACACATGGTCAATAAGGCGGCATTCAGGTGGGGGACAACGTGGCAGAAACAGGCAGTCCGGATCACGACGGTAATGCGTCGACACACAGATCTGACAGGGAAACGCTGCTGAATGCCAGCGGGCTGACCAAGCGCTTCGGTGATATCCTTGCAAATGACAATGTGGATCTTGTTCTCAACAAGGGCGAAATCCACGCACTGCTCGGAGAAAACGGCGCCGGAAAATCGACGCTGGTCAAGATGTTCTACGGGTCTCTCGACCCCGATGCCGGCGAAATCTCCTGGAATGGTCGAAAGGTCTCGATCAACAATCCGGCGGCGGCAAGAGAACTCGGCATTGGTATGGTCTTCCAGCACTTCTCGCTGTTCGAAGCCCTGACCGTGGTCGAAAACATTGCGCTGGCACTGCCCAACCCCGGCAAGATGCAGGATCTGGCGAAGCGGGTTGAGACCGTTTCTAGAGACTACGGACTGCCGCTAAGCCCCGGCGATATCGTTGCCGACCTGCCAGTCGGCATCCGCCAGCGCATCGAAATCGTCCGCTGCCTTCTTCAGGAACCGCAGTTGATCATCATGGATGAACCGACCTCTGTCCTGACGCCGCAGGAAGCGGACCAGCTTTTCGTCACCCTGCAGCGCCTGGCAAACGAGGGCTGCGCTGTTCTTTATATCAGTCATCGGCTGGAGGAGGTGAAACGGATCTGTCACCACGCCACGATCCTGCGGCACGGCAAGGTGGTGCGTGAATGTGATCCGACAAAGGAAACGGCAGCGTCCCTTGCCAGCATGATGGTTGGCGCTGATGTCGCCTCGGTCAGCTCCGGAGAAGGAGAGGCACAGGTTGGTCAGACGCGTTTGACGCTGCAAAAACTGAACGCAGCGGCGGCAACGCCCTTTGCGACAGCCCTCAATGGAGTATCCCTGGACCTGAAAGCGGGAGAAGTCGTTGCCATCGCCGGTGTCGCCGGCAATGGGCAGGGGGAACTCTTCGATGCGATTTCAGGTGAAATGCGCGTTTCGCCGGACATGGTGCTTCTGGATGGGACACCATGCGGCAACAAGAGCATCACCTGGCGGCGCAAGCAGAATGCGGCCTTTGTCCCCGAAGAACGTCTTGGTCACGGTGCCGTGCCGGGCATGAAGCTTTCTCAAAACATCGTCCTGACGCGCCACAGCACCGGTGACAGGCTTGTCGGCGGCGGTTTCGTATCCAACGCGGAGGCCGGCAATCTGGAACAGCGGATCAAGAAGGCTTTCGACGTGCGCATGTCGCACGACGACCCGGAAGCCAGGTCTCTCTCAGGCGGCAACCTTCAGAAGTTTGTCGTCGGCAGGGAACTGGACCGCGAGCCGGGCATCCTGGTGGTCAACCAGCCGACATGGGGCGTCGACGCCGGCGCCGCGGCGCTGATCCGTCAGGCGCTGATCGACCTGGCAAGATCCGGTTCCGCCGTTCTGGTTATCAGCCAGGATCTTGATGAGATCTTTGAAATTGCCGACCGGATCGCCGTCATTTCCCGCGGCTTCCTGTCTGCAGCGGAACCGGCCGCGCAGATGACACGAGAGCGCGTTGGCCTGCTGATGGCAGGTGGTGCCGAAACGCAGGGAGAGGTGGCCTGATGCGTCTCGAACTTGTCAAAAGAAAAGAGCACAGCCAGGCAATGGCCCTGCTTTCGCCTTTGATTGCGGTGACTCTCACCGCCCTTTCCGCTGCAATCATATTCTCAATAACCGGGCATAATCCATTGGTTGGATTATATAAATTTTTCATTGAGCCCTTGACGCAGCAATGGTCGCTGGAAGCAACGATCGACAAGGCGACGCCCTTGATCCTGATCGGGTGTGGTCTTGCCGTGTGTTACCTTTCGAACAACTGGAACATCGGTGCGGAGGGACAGTTCGTCGTCGGCGCATTGTTCGGTTCCGTGTTGCCGGTGCTGTTTCCGTCCTTTGAAAATGCCGCGACGCTGCCGCTCATGCTGCTCTTTGGCGCAATCGGCGGTGCGCTTTGGGCGCTGATACCCGCCTTGTTGAAGACCCGCTTCAATACCAACGAGATCCTGACCAGCCTGATGCTGGTTTATGTCGCCGGACTGCTTCTGGACTATCTTGTCCGCGGCCCCTGGCGCGACCCCGGCGGTTACAATTTTCCCGAGTCCCGTATCTTTTCGGACGCAGCGACGCTGCCCGAGGTATTTGGCGGCATGATGAGCCTGGCCGCACCGATCACGATCGCCATTGCAGTCATTCTGGCCGTGGTGCTTGCGAAGACCCTGAAAGGCTTCGAGATCAGGGTCATGGGTGAAAGCCCGCGCGCAGGCAGTTTCGCAGGCTTTTCCGCAAAGGGTCTGACACTGTTTTCCTTTGCTCTCGCCGGTGCCCTGGCCGGTCTTGCGGGAACCATGGAGGTTTCAGGCGCGCTGAACCAGCTGCTGCCGTCGATTTCGCCGGGCTACGGGTTCACGGCGATCATTGTCGCCTTTCTCGGGCGGCTCAATCCGATCGGCATCATCATTGCCGGGTTCGTGCTCGCCCTGTCCTATATCGGCGGCGAGGGGGTTCAGTCGGCGATGGGCGTTTCAAACGAGATTGCCAGCGTGATCCAGGGCCTGCTGCTCTTTTTCGTTCTCGCCTGCGATACACTGATCCTTTACCGCATACGCATGGTCACAAAGCGTTCGACATCAGCGGAGGCCTCCCATGTTTGAAGCCGTACTTCTGACGGTCATCACCGCTGCAACCCCGCTTCTGATCGCCGCTGTCGGGGAACTCGTCGTGGAACGCTCCGGCGTTCTCAACCTGGGTGTGGAAGGCATGATGATCATGGGTGCTGTGATCGGGTTTGCCGTTGCCAATCAGACCGGCTCGGGCTCGCTGGGAGTGATAGCAGCCATCGCCGCCGGCATGGCCATGTCTGCCCTGTTTGCCGTTCTCGTGTTGTTTCTTGTTGCAAACCAGGTCGCAACCGGTCTCGCACTGACGATCCTTGGCATCGGTCTTTCCGGCATGATCGGGGAAGCCTTTATCGGCGTGCCCGGTCTCGACCTGCCGCAGCTCTATATTCCCGTCCTCTCCGAACTGCCGTTCTTCGGTCCGGTGTTCTTCCAGCAGGACGCGCTGGTCTATCTGAGTTTCGTTCTTGTGGCCGTCGTCGCCTACGGTCTGTTCCGGACAAGGATCGGGCTGGTTTTGAGAGCCGTCGGAGACAATCACGGCTCTGCGCATGCTCTTGGGTATTCTGTGGTGAGGGTCCGCTTCGCAGCCATCCTGTTCGGTGGCGCCTGCGCGGGACTGGCAGGGGCATACCTGTCGCTGGCCTATACGCCGCAGTGGGTGGAAAACATGACGGCGGGTCGGGGCTGGATCGCCCTTGCATTGGTCGTCTTTGCCTCCTGGCTGCCACTGCGCGTTGTCATCGGGGCATATCTTTTCGGAGCCGTCAGTGTCCTGAACCTGCATGCACAGGCACTGGAGTTCGATATACCGTCGCAGCTCCTGTCCAGCCTGCCGTATCTGGCAACAATTCTGGTTCTCGTTCTGATATCGGCAAATCGCAGATTGACTTTGGTGAACACTCCGGCATGTCTGGGGAAACCGTTCGTACCGGACCGCTAAACCGGCCGGACAAAGCAACGGTCCTGGCCTGAACGCGATCACGGCCTGGGCCCAAAAGAAGATCGCAAAGACAAGAGATCAAACAAGAGGGGACTACTCGTATGAAATCTCTTTTGAAGACCACGGTCGCAGCATTCGCACTTGCGACGCTTGGAACCGCCGCGAATGCGGCCGACGTCAAGGCCTGCTTCGTCTATGTCGGCCCGGTTGGCGACTTCGGCTGGACCTACCAGCACGATCAGGGCCGTCTTGCCGTGGAAGAAAAATTCGGCGACAAGGTCGAAACCGCCTATCTTGAGAGCGTGCCGGAAGGACCGGATGCGGAACGCGCGATCGAGCGGTTTGCCCGTGAAGGCTGCAACGTGATCTTCACCACCTCGTTCGGCTACATGAACCCGACGATCAAGGTCGCGAAGAAGTTTCCCGATGTGAAGTTCGAGCACGCCACCGGCTACAAGACGGCTGACAACGTCGCCACCTATAACTCCAAGTTCCACCAGGGACGCTACATCATCGGCCAGATTGCCGCCAAGCAATCCAAGACCGGAACCGCAGGCTACATTGCATCCTTCCCGATCCCGGAAGTTGTTGCCGGCATCAATGCCTTCCTGCTCGGAGCCCAGTCCGTCAATCCGGACTTCAAGGTCAAGGTCGTCTGGGTGAACACCTGGTTCGATCCGGGTAAAGAGGCAGACGCCGCCAAGGCCCTGATCGACCAGGGTGCGGACATCATCACGCAGCACACAGACTCCACCGCTCCGCTGCAAGTGGCACAGGAACGCGGCGTGCACGGCTTCGGCCAGGCCTCCGACATGATCAACTTCGCCAAGGATGCGCAGTACACCGCGATCATCGATGACTGGGCGCCTTACTATATCGAGCGTGTTCAGGAAGTCCTTGACGGCAACTGGCACACACACAGCTCATGGGAAGGACTGGCTGAAGGTCACGTCGTGATGGCGCCCTACACGAACCTCCCCGCCGACGTGGTTGAAATGGCACAGGCAACGGAAGCCAAGATCAAGGATGGCTGGGAACCGTTTACCGGGCCGATCACCAAGCAGGATGGCTCGGTTGCGGCCGAAGATGGCGTCAGGCTGGATGACGGTGCCATTCTCGGCATGAACTGGTACGTCCAGGGCATCGACGACAAGCTTCCCGAGTAAGCTTTTCAATGGCGGGCCGGATCACACGATCCGGCCCGTTTTTTCTGATCAATCCAAACCGGAAACCCGGTGGATCGCGTCCTCACGTGCGAAAAGACCGGGCTTCAGATCCATTCCGAGCCCAGGTTTTTCATTCACCGAAATCATGCCGTTCTCGATAGGCGGCAGGTCGTCGACCAGATCCTGATACCAGTTGTAGTAAAAGCCCCGGGCAATTTCCTGCTCTCTGACATTCCTGAGACCAAGCGCCAGATGCGTTGAAACCGCGAGCGTGACCGGCCCGGAGCAATCGTGAAAGGCGACAGGACGCGCGCGCGCTTCTGCAAGAGCCGCAATCTTCCGGGCAATGGTGACGCCGCCGGCCCAGGTGACATCAACAATCGGGGTTGAAATGTCGCCGTCCTCGATCAACGCCTTGAACTGGCCAAGGCTTGCGAGCGTTTCCCCGCCGGCAAAGGGCACCGGCGAACTCTCCGTCAGTTTCCGGATGTCCTCGGTCCGGTCCATCCACACCGGATCCTCGATCCAGTCGATATCCAGAGGTTCCAGGACGTGTGCGATCTTCTTGGCCGCATTCAGGCTCCAGAGACCATGCAACTCCGCTTTCAGCCGCATCCTGTCGCCGTGGGCCTTACGGATGTGTTCAAACGGCTCCAGCCCTTTTTTCAGATCCGCCAGTGAAATATCGATGCCGTCCGCTGCGCCTTCAGCGAGATCAAATGGCCAGATCTTCATGGAAAAGATGCCCATCTCCATGAGGGAAGCGGCAACCTCTTCTGGATGGTTCAGGAAGCCATTGAGATCATCGTGGAGCACGCCGACACCGGACCTTTCGTCAGTCCCGAAATTGTCCGGCCTGACGGCTGCGGTCTTGGAAACATAGGCAGGGCCCGCACACGTATTGTAGACTGCGATCCGCTCACGTGTTCGTCCGCCCAAAAGGTCGACAAGCGGCACGCCTGCAGACCTGGCGGCAAGATCCCAGAGCGCAACGTCGACGGCGGCAACGGCCCTGATCTCGGCACCGGTTCCGGTGAAGCCGACGTAAGGCTGCATCTTCATGTTCAAAAACTCGATCCGGCGCGCGTCCTGGCCGAGAAGGATGGGAGCGATGCGGTCATGCACATCGGCTTCGCTGGGACCGGCGCCGAAATAGGTTTCGCCGAGCCCCGTCTGACCATCCGAGGTGCGAAGCAGCACCCACAGCAGATTGGGATGCTCTTCAAGGCGCAGGGTTTCAACGGCTACTATTTTCAAGGCACTGTCCTGTTCTCAAAAGAGGTTCAAATCCGATGCACTGACCCTGACAGTCGGAACACGAGAGCATTGTTGCAAAGTCCCGCCGCGTTGCAAGGCCGGTTGCGGCGATATCGGCTGGCATTCCGGGCGCGCGATAGCTACCTATTGAGTACGGGTGGCGTCTCGGCAGGGCCACCGCGTGCCCAGAACACTTACCCGGTGGCTCTTGCGTGGCGAAGGACAAGCGATGATACAAAGACGCGAACTCATGCTCGGCGCGATCGCTGCCGGAGGGACAACGCTTCAGACCATGAAACACGCCCAGGCCACATCGGACAGCTCCGGCGGCACCGCAGATCGAAAGCCTTCCGACCGGTTTGCACTCGCTCTGGGAGGCGGTGCCGCAAAGGCATTCGCCCATATCCCGATCCTTGAGGGCCTTGATGAGCTCGGCGTCAAACCGGCCGAAATGGCAGGAACCTCAATGGGGTCGATCCTTGGCGGTCTTTATGCCGGTGGCATGTCCGGCGTTGAAATCCGGGAATTCGCGGTCGAGCTTTTCACGAAAAAAACCCAGCTCTTCCAGAAGCTCTTTCTGAAGGACGGCCGCACATGGTCGTCGCTGTTCAACGTGGTACGTCCCGCGATTATCGATCCGATCATTCTGTTCGAGACCGTCTTTCCCAACACCATGGCCGAAACCTTCTATGAACTTGAAATTCCGCTCAAGATCATCGCAACGGATTTCTACACCCAGTCTCAGGTCGTGCTTGAAGACGGCCAGTTGCTGCCGGCAATTGCAGCCTCTTCAGCTCTGCCGATGCTGCTGACGCCCGTCGAGCTGGAGGGACGTGTTCTGATTGACGGTGGCTTTGTCAATCCGACGCCCTTTGATGTGTTTCAGAATAAGGATCTCCTGACCGTCGGCATCGACGTTACAGGCAGCGACTACTCACACAAGAGTGGCCTCCCAAGCGGTCTCGACACGTGGATCGGTTCATTTTCCATCACGCTGCATTCCCTTGTGGCCGCCAAGCTCGCATGCTCCCGGCCCGATCTCCTGATCGAGCCCCCGATCGGCAGGTTCAAGACGATGGATTTCTTCAAGATCGAAGACATTCTCAAGGCAGCGGAGCCCGCCAAGGACGTCTTCAAGAGGGAACTCGGAGCGCTTTTGGAGAAGACCTGAGTTCAGAACGCAGGGCCGCGTCTGGAGAAGATATCCTTGAGCTGGTCCGCACGCTCCTTTGACCAACCCTTCGGCTCCACGACAGCCGCCCATGCGTCAATGTAATCGGGCGCAACGTAATAGTGGCCGAACCTCGGCACATCGAGTGCGAACATGGAATCCAGCGCGAGCTGTAACATCGTCACCACGGGAAACCACGAGAGCCGCTCGGAAACATCCGGTGCGCGCGGCTGATTGAGCCAGGCCGGCGGGCGCACCGCGCTGTCGAATGTGAAATTGACAATAGGATCGCTGCCATAGTTCAAAAAGACGGCTCTGATCGGCCCCCAGGGCCGGTAATCACCGTCAAGGCCGCCATACTGATCCATGACGCGCACCAGCGAGCCATTGCCGAATGTCGGCCGCCATGCCGGACTGTCTTCGTTCCTCTGATCGCGCACCTCGGTCCAGTACCTGGAAAAGAAAGGTGACCCTGCCCACATGGCTCCTTGGATCGGATCTCCCAGCATGTCAAAGAGGGGGAGCGTCGCCTGGGAATTGAACGCACCCTGGCTGAGACCGTGGACATAGAACTGGGGCCGGCTGTCTTTCGGCAGCGTGGTCCAGTAGTCGTAAATCCTGTCGAACAGGGCCCGGGACTGGGCAACGCCGTAATCCGGATGCGCGAGCAGGGCGAGCATGCTGGTCAGGTAGGAATATTGCACGGAGACGGTCGCGACATCGCCGGCAAGCATGAAATCAAGCGTGTCATGTGCACCCGGGTCCATCCAGCCGGTGCCCACCGGTACCATTACGATGAGCACGGACCGGTCGAACCCGCCGACGCGGATCAGCTCTTGAAGCGCCAGGTCAGCCCGCGCTTCCGCTGTATCAGCCGATCTGCGGCCAACATAAACGCGGACGGGTTCCAAAACGGGTCCGTCCTGAAATTCGGAGATTTCCGGAACACCCGGAGCTGATGCCACGAAATGGCGTCCCCAACGTCCCATCTCGTCCCACTTGACCAACGAGGCCGGACTGCCCGTTTTAGAAGGGTCCTGCGGTTGCGCGATGTTCGGCTCGATCAGCACATCGGCCGCTTCGAACGATGCATCCGCCGCCCGAAGGGTGGACCGAACCAGCGCCCCGTCGATCAGTGCCCAGAAGAACCAGCCCACCAGGGCGATCGAAAGAACCACGCCGACCTTCTGGGGCACGATCCGGTCAAGTTGACGGGCAACGAACCGTCTGAGCACACCGGCCAGTCTGAAGCCCGCCCAGAAGCCCAGAAACATCAGTCCGCCAACGGCAAAAATGAAAAAGGGTGCGGCTGTATCGAGCGGCGGCAGATCAACCGCAGTGCGGGTGGCATTTTGCCAGGAGGCGGCCTTTGACAGGGAGTAGACAAGGATGCCGGTGCTCATGAGGAGCGCCGTGGCCCACCAGACCCACAAGAAACGACCCTTGATGTCCGGAATTTCCATGTAGCGCCAAAGAGCGCGGACCAGCAGCGCGACTTCGTAGCCGAGACTGGCCGCAACGGCCGCGAGCGCGGCCTGTATCATCGGATCCCGCGGCATCAGGGACGGCGTGAGGGATGCCCCGAAGCAGCTTACCGCAACAACAAGAGCGGTCGCCGACAGTCCGTTCCGAATGACCTGCACAAACCCCATGTCTTTCCCGGTCCCAAATCACGCATGTGACGGATGATCCCAAGGAATGAGCACGACAGATGCGCTCTTGTCTATCGAGTTTTTGCGAAGGCGCCGTGCGACCCCGGGTGGAAACGGGTTTTCCACCCGGAATCGGTTGAAGTCAGTGCTTTTGGGACCGACGTCTTGAAGAGCGCACCTTCAGGAGGCCGAACCCGAGCACGATCGCACCGGCGACCAGCGCCAGGTGAAACGGAGAACTCAGAAGATGCTGAACGGCTTCGGACCAGCCCGAGACCTCGTGGTGGTCACCCGGATGTGCCAGGGCAGGGGATGCGATCAGGGAAAGGGCCGTTGCGGTGACGAGGTGTTTCATTCTGCGATGTCTCCTGTTTTCAGTCTGTTCGTGAGGATATCGATCAAGTCCATGTCGAGACGCTCGGTCAGCGAAACGTAGGTGAACGTCATGGTTTCGCGTTCCGAAACCATCGTACCTGGGAACGGCATGTAGACCAGTTCACGCGAGGCAAAGGCCGGGGAGGCGGTGCCTATCTGCCAGTTGGAAACGATCTTTGCATCGACGAGGTGCTGAACAAGACCATCCTTGCCGGCCTGATGAAAAGGAACACCTGCCAGTCTCAGGTAGCTCGTCTTGTCTTCAGCTGACCGGAACCCGTCGATGAAGCTTGTGGCAAGGGCCTGCAGTTCGTCGGCCCGTTCGGCGTCGGACGCACCGTGGACATGCGAGTGGAGATGATCCGCGCCCACGTGATTGTGGCCATGGTGGTGATGATGATGATCGTGATCGTGGTGATGGTGATCATGACTGCGGGTGTGATGATGATCATGCGGCATCGGCTTACCCCACATCCGGACCGGCCGGGATCGAAACCGGCTTGTCGATGATCGACTTGTGAGAACCCATCTTGCCGTGGGAAACGAGCGTGCCGAGCACGTCGACGATGACGCGCGTTGCCAGCAACGCGGTTATATCGGAACAATCGTAAGGCGGTGAAACCTCGACCACTTCAAGCCCGCAAATGCCTTCCTTTGCAACAAGAGAAACGAGTTCCAGCGCTTCTCTTGGCAAGAAGCCGCCCGGCTCCGGCCAGCCGGTTCCCGGCACGAAGCCGCAATCGACACTGTCGATATCGAAGGAAATATAGACGGCATCGGCGTCCTGCCAGGCAAGCTCCAGCGCCCGCGCGGCTGTCTCTGCAAGGCCGAGTTCTTCCACGTCTCGCATGGTGAAGATGTTGGTGTTGCGCTCGCGGGCAACCTCGACACCTTCGCGGGGCACCTGCCAGCCGCCGATGCCGATCTGGACCAGGTTCACCGCCGGCACATTCACCAGGTCCGTTGCGTGGAACCAGGGGGTTGTGTGCATGCGCTCGTCGAGATCTTTTTCCTGGATATCGATATGCCGGTCGAAGTGAACGATGCCGATCCGTTTGGACGTGCATTCGGCAATGCCGCGCACGCATGGGAAACCGATGGAATGATCGCCGCCGATCATGATTGGCAGGGCACCGGACGAGGCGACATGGGAAACCGCGCGTGTGATCTGGTCAAAGGTCTTTTCGATATTCGCCGGGATGGTGAAAATGTCGCCGACATCGCACAGCGTCATCTGTTCGCGCAGATCGACACCCATTTCATAGTTGTAGGGTGTGTAGAGCGCTGAAATCTTGCGAACGCCCTGCGGACCGAAGCGTGTTCCCGGCCGGTATGTCGTCCCACCGTCGAAGGGAATGCCGATGATGGCCGCATCATAAGCACCGACCTGGGTCACGTCTTCCACGTAAGGTGCCTTCAGAAACGTGTTGATGCCCGCATAGTGCGGCAGTTCTCCGCGTGCAAAGGTCGGGATCGATTTGTCGGTCAGGCTGTCCGAACCGGTAAGGCCCATGCGCAGGGCCCATGCCTTTTCCTTTTCCCAGGCGGCGCTCGGCAACGTGCCTTCCTTTTCGGCGGACTTCCAGCCGCGCAGTTGCAGCTTGTCGAAATCGGGATGGTGATGCCGTTCGGTGGGCCGCCGTGTGGCGGTCCCGGCAGCCTTGTGCCGTGTCGTCGGACCGGAAGGATCAAAGATGGTCATGGACGTTCCTCATGAGGGGTTGGTTTGTGAATTGTTGACTGGATTGCGGTATGCGCCGGCACCAATGGTTTCGGCGATGTCGTCCGGCTGAACCGCCGTGTCGGATATCTCGGGAGCTTCGAGCGGCAAGTCGTAGGTGATCGTCGCCCCGAATGCTTCCGGTGCCTGCGGGTCGTGCCGGATCTTGTCGAAGACAAGCAGCCGCGTGCCCAGCTTGAAGGCCTCGTGAATGTCGTGGGTCACCATGAAGATGGTCATGCCGAGTTCGCGCCAGAGATTGAGAAGCAACTCGTGCATGTCCAGCCGGATGCCCGGATCGAGCGCGCCGAACGGTTCGTCCAGCAAGAGAATGCTGGGTTTCTTGATCAATGCCTGTGCGATCGCAAGACGCTGCTGCATTCCGCCGGAGAGCTGTGCCGGATAGCGGTCGGCGGCAGCGGAAAGCCCGATCCGCTCGAGCAGGTCTTCGATGTCCGACAGGGCTGCCTGCTTCCGCGAGCCGAACAGCTTCCCCGCAAGACGCGAGGTCTGGAACTCCTGGGCCAGGATAAGGTTCTCGGCAACGGTAAGGTGCGTGAACACAGAATATTTCTGAAAAACGATACCCCGGTCGGGTGTCGGTTCCTCGGGAAGATCATTACCGTCCAGTTGAATCGATCCACGGGTCGGATGCTCCTGAGAGAGCAGCATGCGCAGGAAGGTGGATTTGCCGCAGCCGGACGCACCGACGATCGTGCAAAAGGCACCTGCCTCGACATCAAGATCGACACGTTCGAGCACCGGCGTGCCGTCGTAGAATTTGGAAACACTCTTTACGGAGAGTTTGCAAGGAGGCGTCGTCATAGCGCGTCGCTCCCCAAGTGATGCCAGCGGAAGGCGCGTCTGGAAATCAGCAGGAGCAGCCTGTCGAGAAGAAAGGCGAGGAGGGTGATCCACACGACATAAGGCAGGATCACGTCCATGGCGAGATAACGCCGGACAAGAAAGATCCGGTATCCGAGACCGGTTGTCGACGCGATGGCCTCGGCCGAGATCAGGAAGATCCACGCAGGCACAAGACCCAGCCGGAGCGCCGTGATCAGCTTGGGAAGAACCTGGGGCAGGACAAGCCGCGTGATCATCTGCCAGACCGACGCGCCGAGCGTTTCCGCCTTGATGATCATCTCGCGCGGGATATCGAGAACTGCCTGGGCGGTCGAGCGGATCATGACCGGAGCGGTTCCGATCACGATCAGCGCAATCTTGGCAACCTCTCCAAGGCCGAAGGTGATGAAGAGGATCGGCAGGATCGTGATTGGCGGGATCAGGGAGAATGTCGCCAGGTAAGGGGCAAGCGTGCTTCTCACGTGCGGAATGAAACCGATCGCAATCCCGAGACACAGGGCCAGCAGTGTCGAAACGGCCATCCCGGTTCCAAGCCGCCACAGGCTGTCGAACGTGTCGACCCACAAGAGAAGATCACCGGACCGCCGGTCGGGAACGGCCGCCATGCGCCAGAACGCTTCGCCCATGCGCTCGATCGAAGGCAGCAGCTTGTCGGCAGGATTTTCCAGCCGCCGGTAATGGCTTGCGATCGCATATGTGACGATCGTCGCGACGAACGGCACCATGCCGAGGGCAAGGGCGGTCACCCGGGACGGTCTGCGGTTGATAATGCGCATGGGAGGTCCTTGCAGCGAGCGGTCAGGTGACCCGGCCCCGACGGCCGGGTCATTGTCGGTGCGGACCGCTTAGAGCGCGCCGTCCACTGCCATTTGCATGAAACTCGGGTCGAACCGGAGTTTCACATTGTTCGCATCGCCGTAGATCGAGCCGTCAGCGAAAGCCACTCCGACGAATTCCGGGCTCGGCGCGCCTTCACCCAGAATGCCCTTGTCGAAGAGAAACTCGGCAACGAATTTCATCGTGGCCGGCAGTTCGGCCGCCTTGGTGAATTCGACGGCCTCGGCAGGCGTGTAGAACATTTTGGTTGTCGCCAGCTGCGCGTCATAGCCGGCAAGGTCCGTGCCCGACGCTTCTGCCATGGCCGTGCGTGCGGCAATCCCTTCTTCGCTGTCGGACGACATGATCGACATCAGCTCATACCAGGCACCGACAAGCGCCTTACCGAAGGCAGGATTGTCGGCAAGCGTTTCGGTGTTGACCATCATGACATCGATGATTTCGCCGGGAATTCCGGCGCTGTCGAAAACCTTGGTGGCATTGGGCTGCGCCTCGATTTCCGAAAGCAGCGGGTTCCAGGTCACGACGGAAGTCACGTCCGCTGTCGCATAGGCGGCAATCATGTCGGCGTCCGACGTGTTGACCACTGTCAGGTCTTTCTCGGCCAATCCCACCGTGTCGAGCGCACGGGCGAGAAGGTAGTGAGAGACCGACAGTTCGACGAGGTTGACGGTCTGCCCCTTGATGTCGGCAAGCTCGGCCTTGTCTTTCAGGATGATGCCGTCATTGCCGTTGGAATAGTCGCCGACAATCAGCGCGGTCGTGTCGACACCGCCACCGGCAGGGATCGACAATGCGTCCATGTTGGTCATGGAGCAGCCGTCATATTCACCGGCCGTATACTGGTTGATGGATTCGACGTAGTCGTTGATCTGCACGATCTCCACGTCGATCTCGTATTTGTCGGCCCATTTCTTCATGATACCGCTGTCTTGAAGATAGCCCCAGGGCATCCAGCCGACATAAATGGACCAGCAGACCTTGAAGTCTTTCTTTTCTTCGGCCTGAACCGATGCAACGGACAGCGGCATTGTCAACGCAGCCGCGAGGAGGGAAGCTTTGGCTATGGATTTCAACATTCGTGCGCGTCTCCTGTCTTAAGCCCGCCGGAAGGAACCTGTTGGGCTGTAATCATGAGTTTCTTGCGCACGGCCGGGAGCAGGTTCGCGCGCGCGAAACCTCGTGCAGTAGTCTCCCGGGTTTTTGTCCCGCCGTGTCACCGGACTATGCCGGTCGACGACCGTTTTTGTCCGGCTTGCGCCTCTTGGTCCTGCGTCGTGGTCGACCGGATCCCTAGGCGCGCTGCACACCACATCCGTAGCAATCTGGATGCCAGTTGCTCCCAGCCTTCGAAATCGCGATGAAAAACAGAGTGTTACCGGAAAGGCGCAATCACTTTGTCCAAGACTGGAAAGATCCGCAAACCGGATCTGTCTAAAAAAAAGGCACTGCTGGGCACTTTTCAATCAGCGTGATCCGGACAGGCCGGCAACGAAGATTATCCGCGATCAACTGTCGCCCGTTGCGGAACGCTGGTCGTCCTTGATCTCGCAGAAGTCGGACCCGAGCACTCTGTCTATCTCGGACTTGATCTCCGCGCGGCGGTCCCGGACCTTAAAGACAGCGCTCGACCCTTCCACAAAGGCGGTCCCGAAATCACCCCGCCGGACAAATTCCCTGAGAAGGTTCTCCAGATCCCAAAGGGCAGTATTGACCTGCCTGAGTTCGTCCGTGAGAGCAGACACTTCCGCGGCCCGGGGCACTGAACAAAACACGATGGACCGGTACTCAGCCAGGGCTTCCTTGACAATCTCAAGCTTGGCCGCATCAGTGATCTTCTCGCGCTTGATCTCCAGGATCGTCAGCCGATCAAAGAATTCGCCGTGAGATACCGGCACATTAAGCGTCATATCTGCAAACCGGTTGATGGGGTACGTGTGATCTTTCAATACGAAACCGAAGAATCGCCTCGACCGTCAAGCAATTTTTTGAAAAGTGCTTAACACCCTAAAGCTGCAGGATAATCGATTGATACACTTTTTGATTGTTTTTCGCTGATCCTTTTCAGGAAAACTCTGACGATATTGAATCGCATTCTTCTTGCCAAAACCATGCCCGGGTTCTCGACCCCAAAACCGACGATAGCCGAGAGACTCTCAAATCTTTAGTAATTTCTGACAGTTATCGGCGCCCAAAGTAGCGGGGAGCCGGCTTTTGCCCCCCGGTTTTTGTGCGCAAATCCCGACGATCTGCCATGTTGCGGAACGCCAATGCTGCTGATACACCTATAAATTGTGCCATGTGGGGAAGCACACACCATCCGCCTGCCGGCTGCCCGTTACCAGAGGCCTGCGCAGCGGAAGACTTGCAAAGGGAAATCGGCAACACGCGCAACGGACGGCCCTAACGCGCGCCGATGACCTGAAACCCACAAAGGAATTCACATTATGACTGAGACCGACAGACCCAGTGCAGGGCAGATCGTTTGGGAAGATCTGGAATTCAGGATGGGACTGCTCAATGGCCTGGCCCAGATCGTGGGCGTTTTGACGAGCCGCGTGAGCGCCACCACCGAGGACCCTCATGATACGACGGAGGAGATCCTTGCCGGCATCATCAAGGAGCGTGCGAACTGGCACGGCCATCCCTATGGCGAGGGGCTCGAATGCGCGATCGATGCGGTCCGCGAGCACAAGCTTCCTGCTCGCTGAAGAAGAAGAGGGCGCGCCGACAGGGCGCGTCCGTGTTATCGACTTTCAGGGTTTTTGACGTTTTGGAGCTTTTTGCGGCCAAACCAGATGACTGTCGCTTGAATGCGTTTCACAACGGGTGAGGATATCCTCATCAAATGATCCCATTTGGTCGGAAAGTGCTCTGGGTGCTAGCTGAGACGCCTGATTTCACTGCGGCGCCAGTTGAAAATGTTTCCGAAAGACTCAATGTCTGCCCGCCGCACCAGACGCTCCAGGGCCGCGTTGACGATCTCATCCGAAGATATTGTCTTGCCGTCGAACGTAAGCGCCACGAGCATGGCAACTTTGATCTGGTGCCTGCCCGGCGCGAGCTTGTCGTAAAGGGCTTTTTCGAGATCCGAGATTTCTTCGCTGAGGCACATGTTTCCAGCTTATTGCCAGTTCGATTGCACAAAAGAAGTATGTACCTAGAAATTGCATAACGCGAGTCTGTCTCGGTTTCTGATACAGTCTGCGCAATTAGCTTAACGGCAGGACGAGAACCGCCCTAAAAACAGAACACTGTAATTTTTGCGGTGGCGCCTGGGACATGCTGCGCAGGTGAAAGAACAGTTGTTGCTTGAAGTGGATTTCCAACGCCCCGCCGGAAGGCTCTCCATGACCGGAACCAAATACGTGATTGATGCAGGTATGGGCATCCGGCAGGGACAGTTTTTTCTGCGTCCGGCCAAACAGGACGACGACGGGCACTACATTCCCGACCTGACACAGGCGCACGTCATGTCCGACACGGTCGGAGACCGGGAGATCGTCGGTATCCATCACGAAGACGGCCCGGACGCCGTAGACACCTTCTGCAACGAACACAAGGACGCGCTCCGGAAACTTCTTGCGCAGTTTTTGTGAGAGGAAATTGTTGGGTTAGGCGACACACATGTAAAAGCAAAAACTTGCTTCTCATCATACCTTTTGGTCGGTTAGGCCTATTCTGCCCCACAGCGCGATCGGCAACAAGCCGCCGATATCGCTCATGAAAGGCTCATCGGCGGCATCAGCCCTTTGAGCCAGACCCCCTGAAATTCCGACACGGGGCGATCCAAAGACGGGGAGTACCTCAGTTAATCGAAAACTCTAGCTCGTCCCGGGGGCGTTTTGGGTAGCACTCTGTATGCAATGCGTGCAACGCAACCGGAACCTGGGTTAGGCAATTGTGCTGCAGTCTTTCCCAGGTCAATTCACATATCGGCGTGAGGGTTCGGAAAGAGAATGGCCCGTCTTTCCAGACTTTTAAGCTATGGCTTCGGTCAACTTGACGATAGTCAAGACCTGCCATGCCCAGTCCTGTGAAGATACGAACCGGCCCGGGACTGCTCAGTCGCGCAGCCGGTGATCATATAGCAGGAAAACGTGCCGGAAGACGCAAGCATGGCCGCAGTCCCACACACGCAACACGCCAAACATCTGCATCGGCTTCCAACTGTGCTGACGACCGGGTTTCGCTTCTTTTTTCTTTCAGCAGGTCTCTTCTCGATCTTTGCCATGCTCGCCTGGACAGTCTGGCTGGGCGTGCACGCGGCGGGTGGCGCGTTCATATTCCAACCCATGTCGATGGCACCGCACCTTTGGCATGCACACGAGATGGTCTACGGATACACGGCGGCCGTGATGGCAGGGTTTTTCAACACGGCCGTACCAAACTGGACCGGAACGCGGGAAGCAGGGGCAGGTTTCGTGATGGCCAGCGGCTTCATCTGGTTGCTGGGCCGTCTCGCTGTCTGGTTTTCGGCGAGTTTTGATCCGGTCATCGTTGCGGTGATCGACCTGGCATTCATCCCGGTCCTGGCCACAGCAATCATCGGGCGGCTCGCGCGAAAGTCACAAATTCGCAACCTGATCTTTCTGTTTCTGCTTTGCGCTTTGTTCGGCGGCAATCTGCTGATGCATCTGGACTGGGTCGGATGGGCAGGCGGGAATGCGGAATCAGGTATCCGGATCGGAATTTTCGCAAGCGCAACAATGATTTGCATCGTTGGCGGACGGGTCGTTCCGGCTTTCACGCGCAACGCCCTCAATAAGGAGGGCTATGAGGGTGATTTGCCGCAGTCGGGCATTTGGCTGGAACGCAGCGGCATGTTGTTCGCCGCGCTGGCGACGCTGGCCGCTTTTCCGTTTGTGCCATCTCCGGTACTTGGCTGGCTCTGCCTGGCGGCCGGTGCCGCCAATCTGCTGCGCCTGGCCGGTTGGCGCGGGTGGGCGGTGCGCCATGCTCCGATCCTCTGGATTCTACATATCGCATTCCTGCTGCTCGCCACCGGTTATCTTGTTTACGGCAGCACGCTTGTTCTCGGCGTCATGAGCGAAACCTCAGCGCTTCATCTGCTGGCGGCAGGTGCGATCGGCAGCATGACGCTTGCCATGATGACCCGCGCGTCCCTGGGACACAGCGGACGCCCGCTCAAGGTGGCCCGGCCGATCGCGTGGGCGTATCTGGTGCTGATTTCGTCCGCACTTGTGCGCACTTTCGGCACGCTCGCTTTCGACTACTTTCCGGTGATGCTTGTCTCGGGTGCGCTCTGGGTTGGCGCTTTTTTTCTCTTTGTCTGGATCTACGCGCCGATCCTGCTGATGCCGAGGGCTCCGAGGCACCCGGACGCGCACGACACGTGACCGTGCACCACCTCGAAACATGAACTTCGTGGTCAAATTTTTCCGCGCTTGACTATCGTCAAGACACTCGCCGGGTGGAAACCCGAAAATCGCTCCAACGTCATGATTGACCTTTGCGGGAGCGCTCAGCGTGCATCCTCTTTCTTTTATACTCCGATACGTCTGGCTGGCCGTCTGTTTGACGCTTGCGATTGCGGCCGCGCCCGTGGCCAGCGCGGCGGACGCGGAAATTGAGCGCTTTCTTGAAAAGGTATCGCCCGGAGACATGGTTCCGGGAGCGGACAGTTTCGGGCCGCTTCGAGACGACGTGCCTGTCGTGCCGGCCCTCAAGGGGGCAGATACCGTCGGCTGGGTTTTCCTGACGTCGGACTTTGTGTCCACCACCGGCTATTCCGGCAAACCGATCCATACACTTGTGGGCGTTGATCCGGACGCGGTTGTGACCGGTGTCCGCTTGGTCAAACACTCCGAACCGATCGTTTTGATCGGGATACCGGAGGCAAAGGTCAGGGCCGTCACGGAAGGATACGCCGGGCTCGATCTCAAGGCGGAAGCAGCAAGCGGCGGTTCGGCGCACGAACTCGACATCATTTCCGGTGCAACCGTGACCATCATGGTGATCGACGACTCCATCGTCCGTGCGGGCTTGAAGGTGGCCCGGTTGCTCGGTCTTGGCGGTCTTGCGCCACAAGTCGCCGAGGCGGGGCCGAAGAAAGAGATAGATACCGGACGGCAGGACATTCTTGACTGGATGACGCTGACAGGCGACGGATCCGTGCGCCGAATGTCGTTGGACGTCGCGCAGGTGAATGACGCATTTGCGCAGCAGGGCGACCGGCGTGCGATTTCACGCCCGGAAATGGGGCCGGACACCGATACGTTCATCGATCTTTATGTGGCGCTTGCGGACGTTCCGACAATCGGTCTTTCTCTACTAGGCGACGCAGAATACACCAATCTCAAGAAACGCCTGAAGGACGGCGAGCACGCGCTCCTCGTGATGTCGCGGGGGCGCTATTCCTTCAAGGGATCCGGGTATGTCCGGGGCGGCATCTTCGACCGGATCCAGATGATCCAGGACGACGTTTCAGCCCGGTTCTTCGACAAGCAGCACGCCCGCGTTGGTGAAATCGCGGCGGACGGCGCGCCCGCCTTTGTCGAGATGGACCTCTTCGTCATTCCCGCCGATATCGGGTTTGATCCCGCCAGGGACTTTCGGCTCCAGCTCCTCGTCCAGCGTGCCGTCGGGCCGATTGACAAGGTGTTCCTGACATTCGACCTCGGATACCGGTTGCCGGACAGCTACCTGAAAGAGGTGCCGGTTTCGGCATCAGGACAGCAGACGGATCTGCCGGTTGCCACCGCGTCATTGACCGGTGATGAGGACGCCGCTCCGCTCTGGCAACGGATCTGGAAGGACCGCCAGACCGATATTGCCATCCTGGCTGCCGCCATCATCGTACTCACGCTGGTTTTCTTCTTCCAGATGCAGGTAACCCGGCACGAGCGTTTCACGTTCTGGTTCCGGATCGGGTTCCTGACGTTCACGCTGGTCTGGCTTGGCTGGATCGAGAACGCCCAGCTTTCGGTCGTCAACGTGATGGCGTTCTTTTCCTCGCTGACCGGCCAGTTCAGCTGGGATGCATTCCTGATGGATCCGCTGGTCTTCCTGCTTTGGTTCTCCGTTGCCGCCGCGCTCCTGTTCTGGGGCCGCGGGGCATATTGCGGCTGGCTTTGCCCCTTCGGTGCACTCCAGGAGTTGACGAACAGGCTCGCGAAACTGGTCCGGATCCCGCAGATCGAAATGCCGTGGGGTCTGCACGAGCGCCTCTGGCCGCTCAAATACATGATCTTCCTGGGTCTCTTCGGACTGTCGCTTTATTCGCTGGACGGCGCGGAGCAGTACGCCGAGATCGAGCCTTTCAAGACTGCGATCATCCTGAAATTCCAGCGCGCCTGGCCCTTTGTTCTGTTCGCCGTGGCCCTGCTGGCAGCCGGTCTCTTCATCGAGCGGTTTTATTGCCGGTATCTGTGCCCCCTCGGCGCGGCTCTCGCGATTCCTGCGCGGCTCAGAATGTTCGACTGGCTCAAGCGCTACCGCGACTGCGGCAATCCGTGCCACCGCTGCGCCAAGGAGTGCATGGTCCAGGCCATCCATCCGGAAGGCAACATCAATCCAAACGAGTGCCTGAACTGCCTGCATTGCCAGGTTCTTTATCAGCACGATCAGAAATGTCCCGTTTGCATCAAGAAGCTCGCCAAGAGGCGGCGTTTCGAAAAGCAGACCGGGCTTGGAAAACCGGAGGCGACGGCCAAAACGGTCACGCCGGAGCCGGTTGTCTAACCTTCAAAGGGCAAACAAGGAGATCAGCCATGAAGGAGAAAGAAAACCATATGGGCGTTTCCCGCCGGGACCTTTTGGGAGGAACCGCGAAAACGGCCGTCGTGGCCGGAATGGGTGCTGTTGCCGTGACCGGAGCCCAACCCGCCTTGGCTCAAGGCGATCATCAGAAATTCGAAATGGCGCCGGGTGAACTCGACGAGTACTACGGCTTCTGGTCCTCTGGTCAGACTGGCGAAGTTCGCATTCTGGGCGTTCCGTCCATGCGTGAACTGATGCGTATTCCGGTCTTCAACCGCTGCTCGGCAACGGGTTGGGGCCAGACCAATGAATCACTGAAGGTTCTCACGGAAGGTCTCCTGCCGGAAACGAAGGCTTATCTGGCGGCGCAGGGCAAGGTCACCTATGACAACGGCGATCTGCACCACCCGCACATGTCCTTCACGGATGGCACATATGACGGCCGCTACATCTTTGCAAACGACAAGGCGAACACGCGGGTTGCGCGCATCAACTGCACCACGATGAAGTGCGACAAGATCATCGAGATCCCAAATGCGCACGACATCCACGGCATGCGCCCGCAAAAGTATCCACGCACCGGCTACATCTTTGCCAACGGTGAACACGAAGCTCCGCTCGTCAACGATGGCAGCATTCTGGACGATCCAGATCAGTATGCCTGCATCTTCACCGCCATCGACGGCGACGAAATGAAAGTTGCCTGGCAGGTGATCGTTTCCGGCAACCTGGACAACACGGACGCGGACTATCAGGGCAAATATGCGTTCTCAACAAGCTACAACTCGGAAATGGGCACCAACCTTGCCGAGATGACTGAAAACGAACTGGATCATTGCGTCGTCTTCAACATCAAGGCGATCGAAGAAGCCGTTGCCGCTGGCAACTACCAGGAGATGAAGGGTGTTCCGGTCGTCGATGGACGCAAGGAAGCCAAGTCCCAGTTCACGCGCTACATCCCGATACCGAACAGCCCGCATGGCTGCAACGCTGCGCCGGACAAGAAGCACATTGTCATCAATGGCAAATTGTCTCCGACAGTGTCGATCATCGATGTCACCAAACTTGATGCGCTGTTCGACGACAATGCCGACCCGCGCTCGGCAATCGTCGGTGAACCGGAACTGGGCCTCGGGCCGCTCCACACCGCGTTTGACGGCAAGGGCAATTGTTTCACGACGCTGTTCCTGGACAGCCAGGTGGTGAAATGGAACATGGACAAGGCCATTCAGGCCTATGCGGGTGAAGCCGTTGATCCGATCATATCCAAGGTCGATGTGCATTATCAGCCGGGTCACAATTCCACATCTATGGGCGAGACTGCAGAAGCAGACGGCAAATGGCTGATTTCGATGAATAAATTCTCCAAGGACCGTTTCTTGAACGTCGGTCCGCTGAAACCGGAGAATGAGCAGCTCATCGACATATCGGGCGACGAAATGACGGTGGTTCACGACGGCCCGACTTTTGCCGAGCCGCATGACAGCATTATCGTGCATCGCTCGAAGGTGAACCCGGCGATTGTCTGGGACCGCTCCGATCCGAGCTTCGTGGATGCCATCAAGCAGGCCGAAGCGGACGGTGTCGACCTCGAATACGCTGCCGATGTCATTCGTGACGGCAACAAGGTGCGCGTCTACATGCACTCCGTCGCGCCAACATTCAGCCTCGAGAAATTCACGGTGAAGCAGGGCGACGAGGTCACGGTCTATGTTACCAACATCGACGATATCGATGACCTGACGCACGGTTTCTGCCTCGCGAATTACGGTGTCGCGATGGAAGTCGGGCCCCAGGCGACCGCGTCGGTCACGTTCATCGCCGAACGGCCGGGCGTCCACTGGTTCTATTGCCAATGGTTCTGCCACGCGCTCCACATGGAGATGCGCGGTCGCATGTTTGTTGAACCCAGGGGAGCTTGAGACATGCAATGCGCCCTGCGAATTCTGGCTCGCGGCATCGCTTCGGTCTGTACAGTTGTTGCGGGCTGTGGACCGCTGGCAGCTGCAGACTGGACAGTTCCGGCCAGGGAGGGCGCGTTGCAGCAAATCCTGCAAGACGCGCAAGCCGGGGACATCCTCCGGCTTGCGCCAGGCGATCATGCCGGCCCGTTGACGGTGGACAGGCCGGTGACGCTCGACGGTGGCGGCAAGGCCCGTATCGTCGGCAACGGCGAGGGGAGCGTAATTACCGTGACCGTGCCGGGTGCGACGATCCAGGGGCTGACCCTGACCGGGTCAGGACTCTCACATGAAACGCTCGATGCCGGCGTCAAGCTGACCAAGAAGGCGCACGGCGCCGTCGTTCGAAACAACCGTATCATCGACAATCTGACCGGAGTGGACGTTCACGGCGCGCGCAACGCCATTGTCTCGAACAATCTCATAGAGGGCCGGCGAGATTTGCGCCGGAACGAGCGCGGCAACGGCATCTATGTCTGGAATGCACCGGATCTGCTTGCGGAATTCAACACCATCCGTTTCGGCCGGGACGGTGTCTTCGTCAATACCAGCCATAGGGACACCTTCCGCGGCAATCTTTTCGAGGAACTCCGGTTCGCCGTCCACTACATGCACGGCAACAGCGGCGTGATCGAGGACAATGTCTCCAAAGGCAACGACATTGGATATGCGCTTATGTTTTCGGACCGCCTGACGGTTCGCAACAATGTCTCGATCGGCGATCGCAACCACGGCCTCATGCTGAACTACGCCAACCGGGCAAGGATCTCGGGCAACCTTGTGTCCGGTGGCGGTGAGAAGTGCCTCTTCATGTACAACGCCAACAAGAACAGCGTATCGGACAACCACTTTGAAGGCTGTCCGATCGGCATCCATTTCACGGCGGGATCGGCCAGGAACACATTCCAGGGCAATGCCTTCGTCCGCAACAGGACACAGGTGAAGTATGTCGGCAGCCGAATGCTCGACTGGAGCACGGACGGGCGCGGCAACTACTGGAGCGACCACGCTGCATTCGACATGAATGGCGATGGTCTCGCTGACACCGCGTACCGGCCTAACGACATGGTCGACCAGGTTCTGTGGACGCAGCCGTCCGCCAAGCTGCTGATCGGCAGTCCTGCCGTTCAGCTCCTGCGTTGGACGCAGTCCCAGTTTCCGGCCCTGTTGCCGGGCGGGATCGTCGACAACGCCCCGTTGATGCATCCGCCCGTTCGCCATACGCCAAATGCAGGAGTTCAGGGATGACCCGGTCTACCCTTGCTGTTCGCTCGGTCACGAAACGCTTCAAAAGCCACGTCGCCGTCGACCAGGTGTCGTTTGAACTTGAACCCG
Source organism: Roseibium sp. MMSF_3412 (assembly GCF_030733265.1). GTDB lineage: Bacteria > Pseudomonadota > Alphaproteobacteria > Rhizobiales > Stappiaceae > Roseibium. The sequence continues at coordinate 110,663 of NZ_JASHJI010000009.1, forward strand.
GCACACGGGTTGCGCTTCTGGGGCACAACGGTGCCGGGAAAACCACGCTGTTCAAGATGATCCTGGGTTTCCTGAAGCGGGACGGCGGCGAGATCTCCGTTCTCGGGTCCTCTCCCGGCAGCAGGGTGTCCCGGCAGGGAGCAGCTTACTTACCCGAGTCAGTCGCGTTTTCCGGCGCTCTGACCGGCGCGGAAATCATCCGCTTTTATGCGCGCCTGAAGGGCGAGAATGTTGCCCGTTCCCTTCAGTTGCTGGAGAGGGTCGGTCTTGCCGATGCCGCAAGACGGCGGGTGAACACCTATTCGAAAGGCATGCGCCAGCGTCTTGGCCTGGCACAGGCGCTGATCGGAAAGCCTCAGCTGGTTCTTCTCGACGAGCCGACCACGGGTCTGGATCCGATTTCCAGACAGAATGTCTACGAACTGATCGGCGAAATAGCCGATCAGGGCGCGACCGTCCTGCTGTCGTCTCACGCCTTGACGGAACTGGAAGCCCGGACAGACAGGGTCCTGATCCTGTCAAAGGCGAAACTCGTCGCCGATGACGAACTCGGCACATTGCGAGCCCGGGCCGGCCTTCCGATCAGGTTGAAGGTCTGGACGAAACCGGGGGCGGTTCGGGAAGTGGCCGAACATCTCGGGGCAGGAAAAATGAACGGACGATCCGTGGAGCTGGATTGTGGCATGGACGAGAAGGTCCGGACGCTCTCGGCGATAAGTGCGCTCGGCAATCTGGTCGAGGATGTCGATGTACATGCGCCGAGCCTCGATGACGTGTACCGGCATTTTTCAGACACATCGCGAAAGGAGGCATGAGCCATGTTCTCCCGAATTCTCACGATCGCACAACAGGAAGTCCGGATTGGCATCAGGAACCGCTGGGTCCTGCTGGCCACACTGATACTCGCGGTTTTCTCGCTGGCTCTGGCCTTGCTTGGGTCCGCGCCGGCGGGAACACTTGGAATAGACAGGTTGACGATCACTGTCGCCTCTCTGGCAAGCCTGTCCGTTTATCTCGTTCCCCTGATCGCGCTTCTGCTCGCCTTTGATGCGGTTTGCGGCGAGATCGAGCGCGGCACCTTGCTCATGACCTTCTCCTGCCCGATTTCGCGCACGGAGTTCTTGTTTGGAAAAGCCATCGGGCATGCGTTCGTGCTCACTATTGCTCTAGTCGCGGGCTACGGCCTTACGGCTCTTGTCCTCGTGGCATCGGGAACCGGTTCGCTATCCGGGCTGACAGACTTCACACGGCTGATTGCAACATCCGTGCTCCTCGGCATCTGTTTTCTTGCACTCGGTTACGTGCTGAGCGCGCTGACCCGTCAGTCGGGAACGGCCGCTGCATTGGCGATCGCCGCCTGGCTCCTCCTCGTTGTTCTTTACGACCTCGCACTTTTGGGCGCACTTGTCGCCAATCCGAGAGGCATATTCGCATCGCAGGTTTTCCCTTACGCGGTTCTCTTGAACCCGGCCGATGCTTTTCGGCTCTTCAATCTGGCGGCACTTGGGGCCAGTGACCTTGTTGGAGGCATGGCAGGTGTTGCGGAAACATTGCCGTTCGATCCTGCATTCGCACTTGTGTCGCTGGTTGTCTTCGCCGGCGCCGCGCTGGCAGCGTCGGCCACACTCATCCGGAGGATCACGCCATGAAACGAAGGTTCATTGTTCTCCTTGCGCTCGGGCTCCTCGCAGCGTGCCAGGAAGAGGTTGGGATTGTGAAACCGGCGGCTATTGCCCTGACACCCGAGGCCGCGGGGCACTACTGTCAGATGACAGTCCTTGAGCACGACGGTCCGAAGGCACAGATCCATCTCACCGGAAATCCGTTTCCATTCTGGTTCACACAGGTGAGGGATGCGGTTGCCTTCATGCATTCCCCGGAAGAACCCAAAAACATCGCCGCGATCTACGTCAACGACATGGCAGTGGCGCGCAGCTGGAAGGAGCCGGGTTTTGAAAACTGGATCGAAGCAGAGGCGGCCTGGTTTGTCGTTGGCAGCAGACAGACCGGCGGGATGGGCGCGCCCGAGACGATACCGTTCGGAACTGAAGAGGGCGCAAAGGCATTCGCCGCCGCCAACGGCGGCCGCATCCTTCGCCTCCATGATATCCCTGTTGACTACGTATTGGCGCCGGTTGAGCTCTCGTCAAACGCACAACTGAAGCCGGATCATGCCGATGGGGTGGGGCAATGAACCAGCCAGTTTCTGCACCTGGACGACTGAGCCGCCGTCGCTTCATCACGATCAGCGCGGCGGTTGCCGCAGGGACGGTTTTGCCCTTGCAAAAGGCGAGTGCTGAACCTGCGCTTCACACCTGGCGCGGGATCGCGCTTGGTGCGAAAGCCGAAATCAATCTGTTGCACGACGACGCCGGGAGAGCCCGGAGACTGTTCACCACGATCGAGGCGGAAATCAGAAGACTGGAGAGCATATTCAGTCTCTACGAGCCACAAAGCGAGTTGAACCGCTTGAACAGCACCGGGCAACTTTATGCCCCATCCCTGGAAATGCTGGAGATTCTCAGTCTGTCGCAAAGCGCACACTTCGCTACGCAAGGCGCTTTTGATCCGACGGTTCAGCCGCTCTGGAGCCATTATGCGCGTCTCGCCACCGGAGATCAGACTGGCGACTTCAAAGCGGCGTTGGCCTGCGTCGGGTTCGACCGTGTCCGGGTCCGTCCCGACGAAATCCGCTTTATGAAGACCGGTATGGCGATGACACTCAACGGTATCGCTCAAGGTTTTGTAACTGACCGCGTCACAGCGATTTTGGAGCGGGAAAACTGTGTGAACATGGTCGTGGAGATCGGTGAAATCGCGGCTCGAGGCACCGCATCCGAAAAGAATGGGCCTGACGAAAGCGGGTGGCCGGTCACGCTTCACCCAGATCCGTTCCTGACCGGCTCACGATCGGAAATTCATCTTGCCAACGCGGCGGTTGCAAGCTCGGCACGCCTAGGAACGACATTCGATCCGGACGGATCGCGTTCCCACATTCTGGATCCAAGAACCGGACATCCCGTCGACACCGGCCTGGCGGCCACGAGTGTTGTTGCACCGAGCGCAGCACTCGCGGACGCGCTTTCAACAGCCGCACTCGTCAGCGGTGAAACTCAGCTGCTGCATGCGTTGAAAGGTTTCCGGCCTGCACGCGCATTTGTCGTGCGCGATGATGGGTCCACGTCCTGGTTGTCGGCGTAGCACCAGGGGAAAAGGGCCGCGCATAGCAATACCGGCACCTTTTCCTGCACAACAGCTTTTTTTTTTGTCGTCATCGACGCAATGTGCGACTGCGGGCGGTCAGCACAATCAGGGCCCAGACGGCCGTTCTGAACAGCATCGCCACGAGTGTTCTGAGTTCATAGGCGCCCCCCATCGCGATATGCAAAACCAGGCCAGCCAGTACTGTCGCGGAACAGGCAAGGATAGCGATCGACAACCAAACCGCCCAGTGGCGGTTTCGCAACAATCCAAACCCTGCGGCTACATATGGGAAACCGGCGAAGAAATTGAACCAAAGCACAAATTGAACGATGTTTCCGGCCGCTTCCGTGATCTCGTTGCCGCCGAAAAGAACGAGTCCGCCAGACAGAATTGTCAAGAAGCCGAAGACGATTGCGAACAAGGCAACAGGCGCAGATACGGTGCTTTTCGTCGGCGTGTTTGTCAAAATCGGCTCCTTGCCATGGCAGGATGTTACCGAACCGGTTTTTGGTATCGTGCGTCAGTCCGAAAACGACTTCCCGTCAGCCTCGTCCATCAATCCACGCACCCATCTGGCGGCCCACCAGGTGGCGGGAATTCCCAAAGGAATGCTGATCCATATGGCCGTTAGTGGCGAAATCGCCGGCAACCCGAGTGAAATGCCGATCAGCCCCAGAAGAAAGAGATTGATTGCGACCGCCGCCGCCGTGAACGGGTAAAGCAGCAAGGCGAGTTTTTTCACCGACCATGTGCTGTCTGTTGCGGTCATGCTGCTTGCCTCTTCATAGAGGATTGGAGATTTTGAAGTTTTTTCAACAGTGACGCGACAACTCTTAACCTGTTGTGAGAGCCGCGACTGGGCTCGTCACACCGCTCAATTCCGTGATTTGTCATGCCCGGAGCGACCGTTTCCGCATCAATCTCCACACCGGCAGATTGATGTTCCACGGTGCGGTGTTGGCTGACCGGGTCGAAATTATTCGCTTTCAGCCAGGCAGTGCCCAGACTGTGAGCGATGAGTTCCGCAATGAAATCAGCCTCTCCGACAGCCGGGAGCAGCACGCCCTTGAAACCACCTTCGGCGAGGGCATCGGGAATGTCCTCCGTCAGATGAGATCCGGTTCCGGCCAGAAACGGCAGGAGAAGCGTTCGGGGAGTGCTCACCTGCGCAACCCTTGAAAGAAACGGTTCCTGCGCGAGAAAACCCGTGTGGATCTTCTTTTTGAAGGGTATCAGGGCGCGCACGCGTTTTGCGAAATAAAGGGCGCAGTCAGCTGCGGCCGAGCCGGTTTCGGAGCCATGTGCCGCAATCATGACGTCACAGGAATTCAACGACCAGCCATGTCGCTCTGCCGCCTGTTTCAACAGTTTGACGGTCCTGTGCGGCAACATCGGATGAAGACCGAGAGGGCTGAGCTGCCGGACCTCACGGCTACCTGTGCGTTCCGGCAACGCCTTTTTGGTAAACCAGCCGTCTGCCATGAAGACGGGATAAAGAAACGGGACGCTGCCAAATGCCGCCAACTCCCGTTCGAATGTTCCCGGAGTTGCCAGAGTGGCGGACCGGACATCCCAACCCGGAAGCCGCAGCTTTATCTGCTGTGCCAGTTGCTGAAGCTGCGACTCGCCCGCCATCCGACTAGACGGCTGACCGTGCGAAACGATCAGGGCTTCAGTGACTGGTTCCCTCCGAAAAGGTGATCTTGTTCCAGACATTGTATTTTCCCGAAGGTTTCTTCATCGGCAAACGCCTTATTTCTTCAAGCGTTTGCGCGTCGTAGACGATCATGGCACCTTCGTCTTCCCAGATGGAGACGAGGGCATGCCTGCCGTTGCGGGTGAACTCGACATGCGCGACGGTCGCGCCTTTCTCCGGCCGCAGGGTTTTCACGATCTCAAGGCTCTGCTTGTCGATCACATGCATGACGTCCCTGTTCGGACCGAAGAAGACATCGACCCAGACGTAGGGCGAGTTTTCATGGCTGCGCATGAAAAAACCCGGCCCCAGCGTCTCGATGCGTTTCACCGTCTTCCAGGTCTGCATGTCGATCACGGAGACAGCATTGTCCTTGAGGTGAGGGGTCGCCATGACGGTCGTGTCGCCATGTTGCCAGGTGATTCCGGACCCGAGATGCGGCATGCCCGGCAGGTCGAGATCAGCGGTTTTCTGCCCGATGACCAGGTCGATGACCTGGCCGCCCGCACCACTGCGCGAAGCCCCCATGACGTATTCGTAGCTCTGATCGAAAAAGAAATCGTCAAGATAGTCGGGCGTTGTGATCTTGCGAACAGGAAAAGGCTTGGTGTGCGGGGCAGGGCCTTCTATCCGCCAGTCATGGGCAAAGCCGTAATGCGGCGGGTTGGGGCCGTAGAAAACCTCCCAGATCTCTGGCACATCCTTCAGCGCCAGAACAAAGCTCTTGCGTGGTGGCGCCTGATAGACCGCGGAGATCCTGCTTGGGGTACCGTCCTTGCCCTTGATTTCTTGCACCGCCGCGACGCTCAGGTTTTCGGCGGCAAGGATTGTCAGGGTGTTTGGCAGATAGTTGGCGACGGCAATCCATTTGCCATCATGGCTCATGGCGATATTGCGGCTGTTGAGCCCGGCGCGAATGCGCCCGACTTCCTTGAGCGCATAGAGGTCGTATTTCTGGACCCAGCCGTCACGGGACATGATGAAGACGTAGCGGCCTTCGGGGCTGAATTTCGGCCCGCCATGCACCGCGAAAGGAGTCGGAAATCGGTCAAGTGTCTCGAACGTGTCGCCATCAAGCACGCTGACGTGGTGATCTCCGGTTTCGACGGCAAGCGTGATGTTCATCGGGTCAGAAGACCAGACGGGCTTGTTCGCCGGCTGATAGTCTTCGTTGAGAATGCGGCTGGCCATGATCTCTTCAGCCCCCCAAGGCGGGACATCGACCAGCGGCTCCTGCAGGAAGGCGGCAAGTGCGTCAATGCGGCTATCGCTCATGAGGTCGCCGAAGGCCGGCATTTGCGTTGCCGCGCGGCCGTCCCGGATCACGGAGACAAGGTTGGGTCCGCGCATCCGCCCGAGTGTCTGCGGAATGAGGGCAGGGCCGATGCCGCCGAGGCGATTGACGCCGTGGCATTCCTGGCAGTTTTCGGCATAGTCCACAACCGGATCCGCGAACGGGGCGGACACGGTCATCAGAAGAGCGCTAAGCGAAACGATGAGCCGGGTCATGGCGTTTTCCTCTGAAGGGTGTAACGGCCAGGCGTTCGCACGGGTCGCCGATGAGGCCGATCTCGTTGTCGTCGAGATAGCAGGCCGGGTCCTCTGCCCAGGGATCGCCCGTCAGCTGCAGCGCGCGGATGCGCGTGTTGCCGCCGCAGACGTCCTTAACCGTGCAGGAGCCGCACCTGCCTTTCAGGGGCCTCGGCCGTGTCCTGAGCTGTTTCAACACGGGATCGTCACCGGACCAGAGCTCGGAGAAAGGCTTGTCCTTCACGCTGCCGACCGTGTAATCGGACCAGTAGGTGTCCGGATGGACATTGCCGAGCGTATCGATATTGGCGACGCCGAGTCCGGACGCATTACCGCCCCAGGCGGCTAAATGGTTGCGGACATGGTCAGCGATTTTATTGCTGAAGTTTGCGCGCACCCAGTGCAGGAAATAGACCGCGTCGGCGTCATTGTTGCCGGTGACGATATCGAGTTTCCGCCCACCGCTGACGCCGGCCCACGCGCGGTCAAGCAAGAGGTCCATTGCCCAGCGCGACCGCTTGTGTTCCGCATCCTCTCCGCGGTTCTTGTCACCGCGCCCGGCATAGACAAGGTGCGACAGGTAGAATTTGTCGACATCCTCGTCGTCGCAGAGTTTCAGAAGATCTGGCAGATGCTTGTGGTTTCCTTCGGTCAGTGTGAAACGCAGCCCGACCTTGATGTTCCGGGCCCTGCATTCACGAACCCCGCGAAGAGCAGCCTCGTAAGCGCCTTCAACACCACGGAACCAGTCATTTGTCGCGCCGATGCCGTCAATTGAAATGCCGACATAGTCGAAGCCGATCTCCGCGACGCGGTCGAGCGCATCACCTTTAAGTTTTGTGCCGTTGGTCGAGAGCGCAAGCATACGCACGAATTTGCGTGCGCGCGTTGCGATCTCGAAGAGATCGCGCCGGTCGAGTGGCTCGCCGCCTGACAGGATCAGGGCGGGGATCTTGAAGCGGCCGAGATCTTCCAGCGTTTCCATGGCCTGTTCGTGTGTCAGCTCACCCGGAAAATCGACATCGGCGGACACCGTGTAGCAATGCCGGCATCTGAGATTGCAGCGGCGTGTCAGGTTCCAGATCACGACCGGTTTCACCGGTCCATTGCTTGCCCGCCTGCGAACCGGTGTCGGATTGGTGATCTGCTGCATGTACTCCGTCAGACGAAACATCGTTCAACCTCTCTTGGCGGCGAGCCGCATGCCCGTTTTCTTCAGGATCCGGGTTGAGAACAGGATGTCGCCGGCCTGGCAGGCACCACCGAGCAGGTCTGCGACCTTGTCCCGCTTGACGAGGACCTCCCCGCGGCTGGAACCGTGGACCATCGCGAAGAGGTTGTAGCGCCACACGGGAAGAACACGCGGACGCCGGTAGCAATGGGTCACGAAGGGGAGGGCACCGATGATTTCACCCAGACTGTCGACAACGGTGTCATCGACGTCCCACACGGACATGCCGTTTGCGGTCATGCCGAGACGATAGTGGTTCGGCGCGGCGCCGATGCGGCGCACGACGCCCTGCTTCTTGAGAGCATCCAGACGGTCCAGCAGTTCGGCCTCGGTGATGCCAAGCGTTTCGGCGACAACCGCAAACGGCTGCGGCACGAGCGGCAGGCCAGCCTGTGTGGCCTCGATGATTGCCCTGTCTTTTGGGTCCAGTGTCATGCGTCTACCCGGAAGCCAACGAAAAACTCGCGTTTCTTGGGAAAAAGAAGAACTTCCAATCCCGTGTCGTGCTCGATGTCCTTGGCCGTTCTCATGATGTCGCCGCGCTGCTCGGTCGCCAGCACGAACCACATGTTCAACTCGTGGTCCCGTTCATAGTTATGCGCGACTTCCGCATGAGCATTGACTTTGGTTAAGACGTCTTCGAAGCGGTCTTCGGGAACGGACATGGCGCAAAGGCAAAAGGCACCGCCGAGGGCCTCAGCGTCGAAAAAGGGGCCGAAGCGCGTTAGCAGGCCGTCGTCCCGCAGTTGACGAATCCGGTCGACAATATTCTCTTCTGTCAAACCGAGTTCCTCTCCCAGCGAGGCGAAGGGATGCGGGACCAGCGGCAGGTCATCCTGGAGGCGATTGATCAGCCGGCGATCGAGGTCGGTTAGCTGCACAGTCATGCGGCAGCCCCCCGAGGTGCGATCATCGCTCCGGTCTGCTTGAAACACCGGCATGAAAACAGGATGCGTCGATCGACGTCCTCTAACTCCGGAAGAGCCGACGCTTTGGTCAGGGTCTCAAGTGCATCCTTGCGGCTCCGCGCGTGGATCATGCAGTAAAGCCGGTAGGGCCAGACACCGGCAACGGGACGGCGCTCGTAGCACAGGGTCACGCCCGGCACGGCGGCCAGAGCAGGCCCGGCAGCGTCTACCAGTTCCGGGCGGATATCCCAGACAACCATGGCGTTGGAGCGCCAGCCAAGCGCCCTATGCCGCACGATCACACCAAGTCTCGAAATAATCCCTGCGTCCTGCAGCACCGCAATCCGGTCCAGAACATCTTCTTCCTGCCAGCCCAAGTCCGAGGCGATCTCATGATAGGGCCGTTCGGTGAGAGGCATGCCGGTAGCGAGCGCCTGCAGGAGATCGTTGTCACCCTCCTGCAGGTGCTCTTTACGAACCGGCCGGGGCGCGGGTGGCCGGTCCATCTCTCCGTTCAGTCTGAATCCGAGATCAACGTTGAACGGTCTGACAAGTGGAAGATCGAGGACACGAAGCCCTGTGCGAACCTGTATTTCCTCCAGGACGTTGTCGACATGCGCTCGGTTGGGGCCGGTCGCGACGAACCAGAGGTTCCAGTGGCTCTCTCTCTCGTAGGAATGATTGACGCCGGGCTGGCTGCCGACGATTGCCGCCACATCTTCCAGTCTTTCGGCGGGTGCGGCGATTGCGGCAAGCGTGCTTGCCGAAACAGTGTTGGGCGCGCATGTCGCGCCGACCCTGGTTACACGGCCGGTCGCTCTCAGGAACTCCAGTCGTCTAATGACTTCCGTTTCGCCGCACCGCAGTGCCTCGCCGATACGCGCAAATGGGCGCGGTTCGATGGGAAGATTGCGTTGCCAGTCATCCAGAAGCTTCAGATCAAGTTGGTCGCCTATACGTTCCATCTTTCAAAGTCCCGTTCTGTGCGCCCTCGATGTGAAGAAGATGCCCGACGGGCTTTCCGCGTCGATCTCGCCCCGCTTTTCGAACGTTCTCGTGTCGTAGATCATGACCTTCCCAGCATCCCGCACGGACACCCAGACCTCGTGGCCGCGAGGTGTGAACTCCATGTGCAGGACCGCTTTGCCGGGCTTGAGTTCGTGCACGACTTCCTTGGAAACCGTGTCGATGATCTGAATGGTGTCGTTGAGCGGGTGGGCGAAGTTCACCCAAACCTGCCGGCCGTCCGGCCGCGACATCGCAAACACCGGCTGCCCGTGGGTCTCCGTTCGCCCTGTTTCGGAGAGGTCGCTGGCATCGATCCAGAGAACCCGGTGGTGTCCAACTGCGGGAAGCACGAATTCCTGTCCGGCCCGGGCCCAGCCCTCAAGATGAGGCATCTTGTAGACCGGCAGCTCTTTCTGGCCGCGGCCGTATTCCGGGAGTACCCGGATCGGTTCCGGTTCAACTGCCCAAAGATCGATCGCGGTCAATCCATCCTCACCGAACAGGCCGGTGATGTAGAGGCGGCCGTCTCCGGTGATCAGGGCGTCGTATGGGTTGGCGCCGATATCCATGATCCTGGTGACCGATGGCTCCCCAGTAGACAGGTCCGCGATCCAGGTTTCACCTTCATCCCAGAGGGTAAACACGAATTTCCGTCCGGGTGCGTCCACAAGACCGATCGTTTTCGAGCCGGTCGGAATGTCGGCGACAAGGTCGAGCGAGTCCGCATCAAAAATGCGGACGCCGCCGGGTTCATAGTTGGAGACGGCGACCAGTTTGCCATCATCGGAAATCGCGCCGCCGATGGCATTGCCGGACTGGACGACGCGCTTGACGATTTTTCCGGATGTGATGTCGACTTTTGTCAGACCGCCGTCTCGTCCGAAGACATAGGCGAACCTCTGGTCGGGCGAATAGACGAGACTGGCGTGCGAAAGATCTCCGAGACCCTCGATCCTGGCGATGGCAGCGCGTTCGGACTGGTCGATAATCAGAAGAGACCCGTTTGCGCGCTCCACAACCAGGCCAAGGTCGCCCGTGGCGACAATGGTCTCGGATTTCAATGGGGTTGCCAGTAGCGCCGCAGCCATTGCAAGTGCCAGAGCGAAGCCCTTCAGAGCCGTCATTTCAATTCTCCCTGCAAGAGATACTTCGCAATCCGATCTGCGTCCGCTTCGCTGAGCAACGGCCGCCAGGGCGGCATTGCGGTTTCCGGGATGCCGTCGAGCACCACGGTGGCAAGGGTTTCAATGTCGTAGTGGGACAACGATTCCGGCCGGATATCCGGTCCGAGGCCGCCCTTGAGCGTCAGTCCGTGGCAGGAACCGCAGTCCTGATGCACCAGATTGATCAGTTCCGTTTTCGCGCTACTCTCTTCCGCCATTGCAGGCGCACAAAGCAGGACAGCGATGGAAACAAGCCTAAGCATGGGCCTGCTGCCCGGTTGCCGATACGCCCGGTAACGGCTTTAGAATGTCCAACTCATGTGCGGTCCAGTCGGCACTCAGCGTGACAACCTTGCCGATGACGAAGAGGACAGGGGCCTTGAGGCCGGCCTGCCGCAGATCAAGCGCAACCGTGCCGAGTTTCGAAAACAATCTGGTTTCGCGGGGCGTCGTCGCCTGTGCGACCGCCATGACCGGGGTCTCTTCGCTCAACCCCTCAGCGACAAGACGTAGAGCGATCTGGCCGATATTTGCCACACCCATGTAGACAACAAGCGTGGTGTCCTCGCAGGCGAGACCGCTCCAGTCGAGATCGAGCGACCCGTTCGATTTTCGGTGTCCGGTAACATATCGAACGCCGGTGGCAAGGCCTCTGTGAGTGAGGGGAACGCCGCTGACGCAAGCAACGCCTTGTGCCGCCGTAATGCCGGGTGCGTACTCAACTTGGACATTGTTCGCGACCAGATACGCGGCTTCTTCGGATCCGCGGCCAAAGATCAGTGGATCGCCACCCTTAAGGCGCGCCACTGTCAATCCGTCCTGCGCGAAATTGCAGAGCATCTCGTTGATGCGTTCTTGCGGAACCGGGTGGTTGTCGGGCGACTTGCCAACCGAAACCAGGTGTGCCCCCGTCGGCGCCAGCGACAGGATTTCCGGAGACACCAGCCGGTCGTAAACGACCACATCAGCGTCCTGCAGCATGCGCACGGACTTGAGGGTCAGAAGTTCAGGATCGCCTGGGCCCGCTCCGATGAGAAAGACTTTTCCAGTCATGAAAACCCTCGCTTCGCCTGAAACCTCGATGGCCTATGGTTGCTTATTTCGCACGCGGTCTGCTTGATTATTGTCAAGCGCCCGGCAGCTTTTTCCCGATTTTAAGGTAAATTAATTCAAGGAGTTACGGTAATTCTGCCGATCATTTCCTGGGTTTCCCAATGCGGGCCGCACAGGTAGCTTTGCGGTGGTCCCGCGGTCAGGAACGTGAACTCGAAGGTCTCTTCGGGAAACAGCCGGTCTGACTCGGCGATGCCCTCGTCTGAGAGAATGACGCTATGGCTGGTTCGCTTGTCGACATTTACCCATCGGACGGTCGTGCCCACGGGAACGCTGAGGTCTTCCGGGCAGAACCTGTACTTGTACATCTTGACCACAGTGACGCCTTTCTCTTCGGACGACGATTGCCCGAACATCTCGACATAACGGTCTTCCGCTTCGGCGCAGATCACAGCCGTGTCTTCTTCGGCGGCGATGGCTGGAAGAGCGGCCGTCATCGGCAACACGACAGCGGCAAGACGCAAAACACTCATGAACATGAGATTTCTCCCTTTCATGCGGAAACGACGGCCGGCAAGCGGGCCGCCGGCCGTCTACTGTTTGGACACGTTGATCTGTGCGGTCTCGTCATCGAGCGCGAGACTGGTGTCGAAGGTCACGTGGTGGAAACGCGCCGCCGCGTAGTCGTCGTGGATCGCAAAACCGACCGTGTAGACCTTGCCCGGTTCCAGCGGGACGTCACCCGGTGCACCGGATTTGAGTGGCCGCGAAAACACGACGGTCCAGACGCCGCCCGACAGGCTTGCCTCAGCCGCCATCTCGCCGTCATTCGCAACCCGGCGGTCCAGCAGATAGCCGTTTGAAGACGAGCCGTCCGCATAGACCCTGAGCAGATCCAGAAACGTGCCGTCTGCAAGAAGCTGATCGATCTCTTCGGCCGGTTTCAGCTTGTCCCAGCCGCCCTGAGCCTTGCCGCGACGCCCCTTGACTTCGACCTTGGTCCGGCTCTCGGTCAGGTATTTCGTGATCGTGTCTTTCGCCTCCAGTCTGCCCGCAACATCGGCATTGGCGGCAATCGCTTCGGCGCCGGGATCGAACGGCATGTAGGTATTGTCCGCATGACACGAGGCCCAGCACCCGGTTGTTTCTCCCATCTCGATGCCGGTCCCGGTGATCATCATGGCAACCTTGACCTGGTTGTCCGGATCCATCTTGCCGCCGTCGATGAACGGAGCGGGGTTGTGACCGGCATCCGGCCACTGCAATCGCACATAAAGATTTTCATCGTCATGGGCGGCCTGGATGGCTGCATCGATCGTGCCGCGCTTTCCTGGAATCGGCGTCGGTTCGATCTCACCGCCGGCGACGATCTTGGTGCCGATCGCGGTCACTTCCTTGGCGTGACAGGTGGTGCATGCATCGCCGCCCTTGGTGAGCGGACGGGCACCGCCGTGGGTCTTGCCGTTCTGTACCCACTCAAACGAAGCCTGACCAGGATAGAACAGGGTCAGGTCGGTCGCGGGGACCGCGTTCCAGTCGATATCGGGAGCGACATTGCCTCCGCCTCCCGGCGACGTTGGCGCAGCCTCGGCCGCGTTGTCCTCCGCCTTGGCGCGCTCCTCGGCAACCGCGGCGTCAACGGCGGCAGCAATCTGGGCTTGGACAGCCTCCTGCCGGGCCTTCTGCTCAGCCTTGGCCGCTTCCGCCTCGCTCGCCTCCCGGGCTTCAACGCGGGCAAGGCTTGCCATGTATTCCTGCGGAACGTCCCGGACGAATCCGGGGTGAGGGGCTTCGAGCTCTTCCAGATATGCCTCGTCCGCCCGGTCACGCAGATCCGAGTGGGCAATACCCTTGTGGCAGTCTATGCAGGTCTGGCCAGTCGACATGGCATTGAGGTGCTGCTGGCGTGCGCGCGGTTTCTGGAATTCCGGCATCATCGAATTGAAGTCGTGGCAGTTCCGGCACTCACGCGAATCGTTGGCCTTCATGCGCTCCCACTCGTTCATTGCGAGCGTCAGACGCTTGGCCTCGAACTTTTCGGGCGTGCTGATGGTACCCATAACCTTGCCGTAAAGTTCCTTGGAGGCCTGGACCTTGCGGATGATCTTGTGGGTCCAGTCTTTCGGCACATGGCAGTCTGAACACGTTGCACCGACACCGGAGCGGTTAACGTCGTGGATAGTGCCCTTGTATTCCTCGTAGACGAAGTCGCGCATCTCGTGACAGGAGATGCAGAATTGCTTGGTATTGGTAGCTTCCATCGCGGTGTTGAAGCCGCCCCAGAAAATGATACCGCCGGCAAAGACGGCCGCGACACCGCCAATGGGCATGCCCCATATCAGGTATCTGCGCCAGATCGGTTTCTTCTTTTCACCTTGGTTGTTCTCGGACATGTCCAGGCTCCGTTTTGGATTTCTCCGCAGGCCCTTTCGACCGGGCCATAAGCGATCGCAATGCGGATGCGGGGAGCGTTTGCCCTCACTCAGGCGACCGGTGGTCGAAGCAGTCCCTTCACCGCTGGCAAAGAGGAAGGGCGGGATCTTTGCCCGCCCTTCCGGAGTGCTGGCTCACATCAGGTGACGTGGTTCGAACGGTTGTAGACGTTGAACTTGCCGGTCGGGGCGAAGAGGCCCTTGACCCGTGTTTTCTCTTCCAGCGTCTTGGCGTCGAAGATCACGATTTCACCATTGGGCTCCTTGGAGGTGGAGCGGTTCCACTTGGAGACCCAGACTTCCGAACCATCCTGGTTGAATTCGAAGTGAACGGCGACGTTGCCTTCTTCCTCGGTGATCTGGATGGTCTTGACGATCTCTCCAGTTTCCTTGGAGATGACCTGCACCGACTGTTGCACTTCCGGTTCCGGGTGCTTGGTCTGGTCGGCCCAGATGTAGTCTGAGGTCGGATGCGTCCTGATGAACAGGCCGGCACCATCGGTTTCGACTTCGTAGCAGACCTTCCAGGCGTCATCCGGACGGTTCTCCGGGTCATTGCCCCAGACTGTAACCGTGCCTTCTCCAAGGTGGGTGGTGCCTGCCACCGGACCACAGTTCGGGTCATTCCAGTTGGCGCCCGGGCCGGGGTGCGGCAACGGCGCCGTGTCGATCATGGCCTCGAGCTTGTGGGTCTTGGTGTCCACGACAACCATCTTGTTCGACGCATTCGCGGCGATCTGGAAGTAGCGGCCGGACGGATCGAAGAAACCGTCATGCAGGAATTTCGCGGAATCGATCTTGTCGATGCGCAAATTGTCCAGATCGCTGTAGTCGACCTGCCAGAGTTGGCCGAGTTCCTTGACCGCGACGATCCATGTCGGCTCGTTCGGAGTGGTGTAGATGGCCGCAACGCGGCTTTCTTCCACATATTCACCGTCAACGTTCACGCCGCGAGTGGAAACGACTTTTTTCGGCTCCATGGTTTCCGCATCGACGATCGCAAAGTGCGGCGGCCAGTAACCTCCGCCGATGACATACTTGCCGTCGCCGGAAACCGCTACGTCGCGTGCGTCGTATGCGATCTTCACTTCGGCAACCAGCATGTTCTCCGGGTTCTGCCAGAGATCGATCTTGGTCATCTTGCCGTCACGGCCCATCGTGTACCAGAAGCGCCCCGGGTGCTCCGGTTCTTCCAGTTTGTGGTGCTCGGAAGCTTTCAGGACGTGCACCGCGTAACCGGTCGGAATGTGCGCAAGAACTTCCTTGGTGTCGCCGTCGACAACGGCGACCTTGCCCACGTCACGCTCGATGACGACGAAGAAGTTCTCCCAGTTCCTGCCGTGCAGCGGTTCGCTCGGATAGTCCTCCGGTTCGACATAGACCTTCCGTGTCGCTTCCATCTGCGCCAGCGACATTTCCGGCGGTGTTGGCGCCTCCATCATGATGTAGGTGGCCATGTCCTTGATTTCCTGCTCGGTCATGATGTCCGAGAAGTTGTTCATGCCGCCTTCGGTGCCCCAGGAGATGATTTTTTCAAGTCGTTCCTGGCCCAGCTGCAGCGTACCACCCTTGGTGACGGTTCCGTCAACTGCGGTCTTCTTCCATTCCGGTTCCAGGTTCTTCCCCGTTGCGCCCTTGCGCAGGACGCCGTGGCAACCCGCACATCTTTCGAAATAGAGCTGCTTGGAACTTTCGAAGGCCTCCTCGCTGAGGGTCGGACCTTCGGCAAGGGCAGGCGCCGTCATGCTGCCCATCAGCAGCGCCAGACAGGTCGCTAACGCGTAACCCGACCCTTTTTTCTTCCTTGGATGTGACATTCTCCAAACTCCAAATGCTGGTGAGGCACTCGCGAGTTTGCGTAAACGCCGGAAGGCTTCCTTGACTTTCGTTAAGAAGACGCAGCCGGTCTTTCCCAAGACATCGAAACATCTCCCGAACGACTGCGTCCGGCCTGTGCCGGGCTTGACTTTGGTTAAGGAAACGAGTGCGCGCCCTGTCACCCTCAAGGCCACGATCAACTCGGGGAAAGGAGCGCGTAATGCGCGAAGTCATGACCAAAAGCATGGCCCGAAACATTTTTTATGGCGGGTCACTCTTCTTCATCATCATCTTCCTGGGGCTGTCGATTCACAGTCACCTCTACATAACCGGAACATCGACCAATCACGCCGGCATCACCGAAAGCGTGGCTGCCGGCAAGCGTGTCTGGGAAGACAAGGCCTGCATCAACTGCCACACGATTCTGGGAGAGGGGGCGTACTTCGCGCCTGAAGTGGGCAACGTGATGACCCGCTGGGGTGTTCTTGACGACCCGGACGCAGCCTTCGAGACGCTGAAAGGCTGGATGGAGGCCATGCCGACCGGCATCGAGGGGCGCAGGCAGATGCCCAATTTCAACCTGACCGACGAGGAAATCCGCGACCTCGCGAACTTCCTGATCTGGACCGACAAGATCGACGCCCAGGGCTGGCCGCCGAACGACGCCGGCTGATCCGAGAGCAAGAGGAACGAAAGATGAAATACGAATCACAAAAGGTCGCCATGGCGTATTTCGCCGTCGCCCTGGCCTTGTTTGCAGTTCAGGTGCTCGGCGGACTACTGGCGGGCTGGGTTTATGTTCAGCCGAACTTCCTGTCCGAACTCCTGCCCTTCAACATCATTCGCATGCTGCACACGAACAGCCTGATCGTGTGGTTGCTCCTTGGGTTCTTCGGAGCCGCATATTTTCTCATTCCCGAGGAGGCGGAAAGAGAAATTCACTCGCCCAAGCTTGCATACCTGCAATTGGCGATCCTCGTGATCGGCACCTTGGGCGTGGTTGTTACCTATGTCTTCAACCTGTTCGAAGGCAACTTCCTGCTCGGCAAGGAGGGCCGGGAGTTCATCGAGCAGCCCAAATGGGTCAAGGCCGGGATCGTCGTTGCCGCGCTGATCTTCCTCTACAACGTCACCATGACGGTGCTGAAGGGCAAGAAGACCGCGATCACGAACATCCTTCTTCTGGGCTTGTGGGGACTGGCGCTGCTGTTCCTGTTCAGCTTCTACAATCCGAGCAACCTGTCGCTGGACAAGCAGTACTGGTGGTACATCGTCCACCTTTGGGTTGAAGGTGTCTGGGAGCTGATCATGGCCTCGATTCTGGCCTATCTCATGCTGAAGCTGACCGGTGTCGATCGCGAAGTCGTCGAAAAATGGCTCTACGTCATTGTCGCCGCAGCGCTCTTCTCGGGCATTCTGGGAACGGGCCACCACTACTACTGGATCGGGACGCCCGGCTATTGGCAGTGGATCGGGTCGATTTTCTCCGCCCTGGAAGTTATCCCGTTCTTCGCGATGATGGCCTTTGCATTCGTCATGGTCTGGAAGGGCCGGCGCGACCATCCGAACAAGGCTGCGCTCCTGTGGTCCCTCGGCTGCGCGACACTTGCCTTCTTCGGTGCCGGTGTCTGGGGCTTTCTGCACACGCTGCACGGCGTCAACTACTACACGCACGGCACGCAGATCACGGCCGCGCATGGGCACCTGGCCTTCTTCGGTGCTTACGTGTCGCTGAACCTGGCAATCATCACTTATGCGATGCCGCTTCTGCGGAACCGGGAGCCCTATAACCAGGTGCTCAACATGGCCTCCTTCTGGCTCATGTCGAGCGGCATGGCGTTCATGACCTTCGTGCTGACGTTTGCCGGGACCATCCAGACCCATCTGCAACGCGTCAATGGCGAGTATTTCATGGACGTCCAGGATCAGTTGGCTCTGTTCTACTGGATGCGGTTTGGATCCGGAGCGGTGTTCGTCTTGGGTGCAGTCCTGTTCATCTACGCGATTGCGGTGCCGAAACGCGAGGTCATCGAGCCCGGCAAAGCCGCCGGCATGCCTGCGGAGTGATGGAGATGGAAGGATCCGTATCCTTGGGAAAAGGGGCGGCAGGCGTCCCTTTTTACCTCCCTCAGGGTGACGAACGCACGGTGTTCGAAGCCGCTTACAACAACAGCCTGCCGGTTCTTCTGAAAGGTCCGACCGGCTGTGGCAAGACGCGCTTCGTCGCCCATATGGCAGCAACGCTGGGGCGTAAGCTCTATACCGTAGCCTGCCATGACGATCTTGCCGCCGCCGACCTGATCGGCCGGTACCTGCTCAAGGGCGGGGAAACGGTCTGGGTCGACGGCCCTCTGACGCGGGCGGTGCGGGAAGGAGCGATCTGCTATCTGGACGAAGTCGTGGAGGCACGCAAGGACGTGACCGTCGTGCTGCATCCGCTGACCGATGATCGCAGAACGCTTCCCATTGACCGGACCGGCGAAGAATTGGCAGCCGCGCCCGGTTTCATGCTGGTTGCCTCCTACAATCCCGGTTACCAGAACATCCTGAAGACGCTGAAGCCCTCGACACGACAGCGTTTCATCTCGCTTGAATTCGATTTCCCACCGCCCAGTCTTGAAGTCGAGATCGTGGCGGAGGAAAGCGGTTTGGACAGGGACCGGGTGAGTGCGCTTGTTCGGCTGGCCGGAAAGCTGCGGGCCCTGAAAGGCCAGGATCTGGAAGAGGGTGTTTCAACCCGGCTGGTCGTCTACGCAGCCACCCTGATCGCGCAGGGTATGCCGGTCGACCGCGTTGTTCTTGCAGCGATGGTCGAGCCGCTCACCGACGACGAGGACGTGAAACGCGGGCTCCTCGATCTTGCCACGGCCGTGTTTGGGTGAGGCCAGACCGATGGGCAGGATCGACTTCGAGCCATGGGAACCCGAAGAAACCGTCGGGAAACTGTGGCACGCATTTGCAAGCCGCCTGGATGCACCTGAGGTGCATCATGGAGCCGCGGTCGGCCTCTCCGAGGTCGGCGGGCGGCTTGCAGTGCTTTTTCGGGGGCTGGGGGGAAGTCACAGTGTTGATTTGCGCCCGGTCTCCGATGAAGTTTCGCACCACCGCCTCGGCTTCCTGAGGCGGCTCGGGACTGAAACGGAAACCGTTCCGCAGGCAAGCTTCGATGGAGAGACCTTCCGTCTGCCGGAGACGTTGGCCGTCTTTCCCTTCCGGGAGGCCAATGCTGCGCTCTACGTCTGGCTGACGGCCATGGCCGCACATGCGCCGCGTTTTCAGCCGGAGGACGATCCGCTGCGCGCAGACTTGCGGACGCTCCATCATGTCGAGGCGAGTATCCGCAAGACGCTCGCAACGGCTCCCGGGCTCGCCCCCCTGTACCGGGAACTCAGCCGAGGTGTTCTCGCAACCCGCAGATTGACAGGCCTTCCTGTCATGGAAGCTCGGATTGAAAAGCTTGTGCGTCACATGCTTGGCGACCCAACCGGACTTGCCGCGGACGTCGAGGAACTGATGGCCAAGGTTCGGGAGGGCGACCTTTCGGACATCTGCGCTCAGCGCGGTTATCGGCCATTTCGGCCAGTCCCGGTCTGGCTGCAGGTGCGTGAGGTCATGTTCTCGACGGGGGACGCGGTTGAAGACCGCGAGACTGAGGGTACGCCCGAAGAGGCTTCTGGCAAGACCCTGAAGGCGAGGAGACGAAAGGCCGAACAGGCAGAACGCAAGGACAGCCTGATTCTGCACAAGTTCGAGGCCATTCTGAGTTGGGCCGAGTTCCTCAATCTGAACCGCCGCGTCGATGACGATGACAATGACGATGCAAAGAAGGCTGCGAAGGATCAGGAGGAAATCGGTCTTGGTCAGATTTCCAAGGCACCGGCAACACGATTGAAATTGCATCTTGATTTGGCACCGGAAGATGTCGACAGGGAAAAACTGTCCGGGAAAGTCCTCTATCCGGAGTGGGACACGCGCACCGGCAAGTATCTGCCTGAACACGCCTGTGTTCTGACAAGCGTTGCCGATGCCGATCCGGACCGGGAGACCACCGATGAAGATCCCGGTGCCGCAAGGCGCATCCGGGCCGTCAAGCGGCAGTTCGAGGCCTTGCGTCCCGGACGTGTCACGACTCGTGGGCACCTTGAAGGCGACGGCCTCGACATGGACGCGGCCGTCAGGTCCCAGGTTGAACGGATTGCCAGCGGTATCGGCAACGAGCGGATCTGGGTGCAGACGCGGCCGGAGGCACGTGACCTTGCCGTCTCCATTCTTCTGGACGTGTCCCGGTCGACGGAGAGTGCGGTTACCGGGCGTGCAGTCATTGACATCGAGCGCGAAGCCCTGACGGCACTCGCCTGGGGGCTGAATGCCTGCGGCGACGATTTTGCCATCTCCGCTTTTTCTTCGTTGAAGCGGCACCGCGTCTATTTGCAAAGCTGCAAGCGTTTCGACGAACCGATGTCGGCGACGGTAGAACATCGCATACGTGGTCTGAAACCGGGGTTCTACACCCGGTTGGGAGCTGCCATGCGCCACACATCCAAGGAATTGGAAACCCAGTCCCGCAAGCGCAGGCTGCTTCTGGTGATCACCGACGGCAAACCGAATGATCTTGATCACTATGAGGGCCGGCACGGGATCGAAGACACCCGGATGGCTGTTCGCGAAGCCCGGCGGGCCGGGCAATCGGTTTTTGGCGTGACCATCGACAAATCGGCGAAATCCTGGTTCCCGCGCCTGTTCGGACAGGGAGGGTTTGCGGTTATCCCGCATCCGGACCGCCTGACACAGGCGTTGCCGCAGATCTACAGGCAGCTCGTTGGAGGGTAACGGAATGTCCGCGGGGCAACTGGACGGAACCGGCGGGCCGGATGATCTGCCCGGCGATCTAATGATGTGGGTTCTGATCGTGAGCGAACTTCTGGTCTTCGTGGCCGGGCTTGCCGCCTTCCTCGCTGTCAGGACAACCGATCCGGCGGGGTTTTCCGCGGCCGGGGACCATCTTCATCCGACGCTTGCAGGGGTCAACACGCTGGTCTTGATCACAAGCGGTTTCCTGGCAGCCCGTGCGCTTGATTTTTGCCTGGCCGGCAGGATACCTGCTGCACGTCTTGCGCTTCTTGGAGCAGGGGGGCTCGGAGCCCTTTTCCTGGTGATCAAGATCTATGAATACGCCGAAGTGGCTGCCAAGGGAATTTCGACCGAAACCCATCCGTTTTTCACGTTCTACTATCTCCTGACCGGTTTTCATGTCCTGCATGTTGTGGCAGGCATCCTCATCCTTGCGCTGATCGCATGGAAGATCACACCCCGAAATTTGGAGGTCGGTACAGCATTCTGGCACATGGTCGATCTTGTCTGGGTGCTGCTGTTTCCCGTGATCTATCTTTTGGCGTGACGACGAAATGAGTTTCAACCCGACAACCCGTGCCTGGTTCAGTCTTCTCATCATCAGCTGTGCATCGGTGATGGTCGCGGCGGGAGCTGCGCAGATGCATGCGGCCTGGGGAACAGGGGCGCTGGTTCTCGTTTTTGCCTGGATCAAGGCACGCATCGTGCTTTCCAGGTATCTCGGCCTCTGCCAGGTACCGCGCATCCTGTCCGGCTTCAACTGGGCACTCGGTCTTCTCTGTCTGCTGCTGCTCGGCCTTTACCTGGCTCCTGAGGTCATTGCCTGAAGGCTGCGGCAAGCGGCTCAGGCAGGTCGAATTCGGCAAGGACCCTCTGGCGCGCCTCGTCCGACATCTTGCGTGCGGTCTTTTGCACGATCCCGAGCACCTTCGCGTCGTTGTGCTTGGCGGCAAATGGCGTGAAATACCACTTCAGGAACACGAAGCAGATCACGTCTTCCAGCGATTGGACGTCGTTGTGGCGCTTGATGCCTTCCTTGCGGAGCATTCGGCCGGCGGCGTCGATATCCGCATCGCCGTACCCGGCCTCTGCCATGATCGTGCCAACCCGCTGTGCATGATGTTTTGCAAGCTCGCGGCGCCAGGCATGGTACCCCGCCTTGCCTTCAGGGTAGGTCGCGCGCGGCAGGATCCAGCGCTCGATATGCTGTCCCCGCGCGGCGACCCTGAGCGGGTCGGATGCATCTGGATAAAGCCGTTCGAGTTCGGCGCTCATGCGCTTTCCGTACAGCAACGCGGCAGGTTCGCCGTCATCAAGGTTGGGATCGGCTGAATTCGCCGCGTCAATCGCCGATATGGCGCTCTTCAGGCAACTCACTGTGCTTTGTGCCATGCTTCGACCGGGTCGGTTTCGGAATATTCACGCAGACGATCGATATTCTCGATGGCGGCGTTGTTCCTGTTAATATGGACACCGACCGTTTTGAGCTTGGAAAAGGATCGGGACAGGCTTTCGGGCTTCATGCCAAGGCGGCCTGCAATCAGAAACTTGTCATAGGGCAGGGTCACGACACAACTGCCTTCTTCCTGATGACAGAGACCCAAAAGAAACTCGGCAACCCGCTGAGGCCCCGTCTGCGCTTTCAGTTGCTCCAGTTGAGCAACGAGCGAGTGCAGGTGCGTGAAGGTAGAGGCGAGCACCGACACGGCGATTTCCGGATCCTTTCGCATCGCCTCCAGCAATGCGACGCTCGGAATGCGCATGACTTCGCAAGCCGTCACAGCTTCCGCGGAGACCGGATAGGCATGTCCGCGGAAGGCGACGGCTTCACCGAAGCTCTCACCCTTTGCGAATACATTCACCACGGCTTCACCGCCATTCGGCGCAATCCTGTAAAGCTTGACCCAGCCATCGGTGACAATGTGAATGGCGTGGGCGGATTCGCCCTGAAGGAACAGCGTTTCGCCGCGATCATATTCGCGCCAGCTCGATAAACCGAGCAGCGTTTCCTGTATGTCTTGCGGAAAACTCTGCAGCAGCAACGAGGTCTGCGCAATTTTGCGGCGGCGTTCGTTCGGCATTTCGTTTGTATCCGGATTCAAATGCGTGAACCCGCTCCCTCCCAGATTTGCAACTCAAATTAGCAGAAAGACGGAACGCGCGATTTGCTCCTGATCAAAGTCTGTTTCGAAAGTTGGTCCCTTGACCATAGTCATGTCACGCGGCGCTTTCCGCCGCTAGGGTCCTTGCCAGTCGGCAAAGAGGCTCTTCGTGAAGAACCCGGATTCGGTCAGGTCATGGTGTAAGGCCATTTAGGCGCATCCCGGGCTTTTTGCCGCGATCAATGATGCCATCGAAAGTCTTGTTTGGTCGCCTTTTCGAGGCCAAAGGTGGCCGGAGCAGCCGGGCGAAGTCAGCTGACTTGGCCCGGCTCAGCTTTCGTCTGTTTCCTCGGGCCGCAGAAATGGCGGCCAATGAAAAAGGAAGGCCAGGGAACAACGTGAGAGTTCTGATTGCGTTGTCGTTGGGTTTTCCCGTTCATGAAGAAATCCGGTGCACCGTCAGTTCCTCCGGTTTGCACCTGCTTCTGCGCAGTTGGTCTGGTTTGGAACCGCAGAGTCGCAAGTTCGAACTAGAATCAACTTTGATGGGTGTTTTGTGGGGCGCGGAACGTAAGAAAGAAAATATACTAGCAACAACATACACTTGAAAAATAAAATGGCGGTGAGGGTGGGATTCGAACCCACGGTACGCTCTCACGCACGGCGGTTTTCAAGACCGCTGCCTTAAACCACTCGGCCACCTCACCAATGCAGCCTGCGCGCGTAAGCGCGACCGCAACGGTCCCCGTTTCCTTTGTCTTGAACGGAAAGTCAAGAGCCGGTTCGGCGCCCGGCGGCAAATTCGGAAAAATCGTGTGGAACGCTGAAGGGCTGCGGAGGGGTATCTTTGGCATGTTCCGGTGCCGGGCGCTTGGGTTGGGTAGGGCAGGGTGCGCGACGGCACCGGAACATAACCAAAGTGAGGGGCCGCCGGTCCGGTGTCGTGGGCAGGGTTTGAACCGGCGGCCAAAGCTGGAGGTGGGATCCAGCATTGCTGTGACAGGGCGGTCATCAGCAATGAACACACACTAGGACGATCCGCAGTCAGCCGATGTGACCTACGTCACAACCTGATCATTTGACGAATTTTTGTAGACTGTCACTTGTCTGCAACAATTCCGGCGATGCGCAAAACATATGTTTTTCAGAAACTTACCGCAGCGGAATGCAATCAGAAGGCCAGCACGACGGCAAAACCTGTGGCGGGCAGCAAAAGGTTGCGACTGGAGCCTCGACGGCACGTTTACTTTGCAGTAAGACACTTGCGATTAAACAGGCTGGATGTCTGAGACGTGCCGCGGGGGCAGTGCGTCAGCGGGATAAAAACCGACAGGCAAGAAAAGTAGCCTGGAACCGGCCAGTGTTGGGCCGGAGTATCGCGTGAGCTACGGGGCCGCCAGCGCGTTTATGAGTAGGACGGCAGGATGCAAGGGATGGGCGTAGATACTTGCCGGTTGGCAGGAACGTCTTCGGGGAAGAATTGCAGCGGATCGAAGGATCTTGAAGCCGGGGGAAGCTGGAAGCAGCTTCGCGCGGCCTTGATCACGTTTGCAGCCGTATCGTTCGTCGCTGCCTGCAGCTCCGCACCTGAAAAACCCAAGGCCAAGTTCAGCCCGGAAAAATACGGCGTCAAAGCCAGCCCGCGCATGGTTGCGGCCGGTAAGCCCGTGCCCAAGGGCGGCGGTCGTTACGTGATCGGCAAGAAATACAAGATTGCCGGCAAATGGTATTATCCCGAACACGATCCGAACTACAAGAAAACGGGTCTCGCCTCCTGGTATGGCCCGACGTTCCATGGCCGGAAAACGGCTAATGGCGAAATTTTCGACCGCAACGCCCTGACAGCCGCGCATACGACCATGCCGCTGCCGTCTTATGCCCGCGTGACGAATACGTCAAACGGTCGCTCCATGATTGTACGCGTCAACGACCGCGGCCCGTTCCACGGCAACCGCGTCATCGACCTGTCTGAGCGTGTCGCGACAATGCTGGGCACGAAATCCGCCGGTGTCGGAAAGGTCAAGGTCGAATATGTCGGCCGTGCTCCGCTCCACGGTCAGGACGAAGAATACCTGATGGCGTCCTTCAGCGGCCCGGGCTCGGTCGCACCGGGAGCATCGCGTCCGGGTACCCTGATCGCCCAGGTACCGGCTGAACTCATTTACGGCAAGGTGCCGGCACCCAAGGCACGGCCCTATCTTTCCGCAACGACGGTTGCATCGGCAAAACGCGGTCAAGCCGGTGTCGCGGTTGCCGCATATGACCCGGCAATCGCGTTTGAAGCCGGAAACCCGACCATCAAGGTCGCTTCGAACAATCGTTTCCAGCGGACGACCGGGTCACTCTCGTCCAGCTATGCGCCGGCAAACAAGCCGATGCGCGTTCCGTTCCCGGGTTCTGCAGACAGTTTCCTCGCCGGCAGCGCAATTTCTTCCTACACGGCGAACCAGCGCGTCTCAGGAGCTCACGCGGTCTTGTCCACAACGGCGTCACAAGGCCTTTCCATGCGTCAGCTGGCTGCTACAATCCCTTCGGGCAACTAGCAACCGGATGATTTGAACGCTTTGCCCGTTGACCTTTGAAAGGAAGCGGCAGGGTGATCAGTCAACCCGTTTCAGCATCGTTCAATCGCGTGAGAGCGGCACTCGTTTCTGCCGCCTTGATGTCCGCAACGGCCGGGATGCCCGGGCTGGCACACGCGGTTGAATCCATTGTCACAAAGGCTCCAAAAGCCTTTTTGCTGGAGCCTGAATCCGGCACCGTTCTCTATTCGAAAGCACCTGACGAGCCTTTCACTCCGGGTTCACTCGTCAAGGTCATGACCGCGGCGACCATCTTCCAGCTCCTCAAGGACGGAGAGGCGCAGCCGGACCAGCTCTGCAATGTCAGCGAACACGCCTGGCGTACGGGCGGCGCTCCCTCGCGCAGGTCGACCATGTTTGCGGCCATCAAGTCGGACATCGCGATAGAGGATCTTCTGAAAGGCTTACTTGTTCACAACGCCAACGATGCGGCGATCGTCCTTGCCGAGTGCATAGACGGCTCGGAAGAGGCCTTCGCGCAGCGGATGACGGAGCATGCCGCGTCTCTTGGAATGACGGCCAGCACGTTCTCGAACCCGACCGGCTATGACGATGCGCCCAATACAACAACCGTACGTGACCAGGCGCGGCTTGCCGAATATGTTGTCGAAGAGCATCCGGATCTCTACGACCTTTTCTCTATTCCGGAATTTACCTGGAACAAGATCTTTCAGCGCAACAAGAACCCGTTGCTGGGTGAAATCAGGAATCTTGACGGACTGGGTGGCGGCAACCACCCGGAGGATGGCTTTTCGGGCCTTGCCTCGGTGGACCGCAACGGGCGCCGGATCATTGCGGCCGTCGCCGGTCTCAACTCCGACAAGCACCGGCTGCAATCGCTCAACGAGGTCATCGGCGGCGCCTGGGAATTCTATGCCATCAAGACGATCTACCCGGCGGGCGAAAAGATCGCCGACGGACGCGTTTATGGTGGGGTCGAAGGCACGGTGCCCCTTGTGGCAAAGTCGGACGTCGACGTTCTGCTAGCCCGCGGCGGCAGCCTCGACTACCGGCTGCGTGTTGTCTACGACGGCCCGCTGGCCGCCCCGGTTACCAAGGGAATGCCGGCGGGGGAACTGCGCGTCATCGGCAAGGAAGGCGTTGTCTATCGGGCACCGCTTGTCACGGGCGCTGATGTCCCCGAAGGCACACTGATGAACCGTGCAATGGACGGTCTGCAGGAACTGTTGTTCGGCTGGATCGGATAAGTCCCCAGAAGCGTGCGGCAGATGGCAATTCCCTGTTTGAATGCATCGCGAATGCCGGGTAACAGTTGCTGAACAAGGGCGCGGCCCCGGAAAAGCCGGCCTGAAGGAGACGGGAAGAGCTTGTCAGGACATTTCATAACCTTCGAAGGCGGAGAGGGGGCGGGCAAGTCGACGCAGATCGCCCGTCTGAAAGCGTTTTTGGAAAGCAGCGGCAAGTCGGTTGTCGTCACGCGCGAACCGGGCGGATCGCCGGGCGCGGAAAAAATCCGGTCCCTGTTGTTGTCGGGCGGCGCAAAGGAGCACGGGCCCCGCGCAGAAGCCATGCTGTTCGCTGCAGCCCGTGCGGATCATGTCGATGCGACGATCAAACCCGCGCTTGAGAGAGGAGACTGGGTGCTGTGCGACAGATACTCCGACTCCACCCGCGTCTATCAGGGCGAAGCAGGCGTTGAGCAGGACTATCTGAAGCTTCTGGAACTTGCCGCCGTTGCGGGTCTGCGGCCGGATATGACCCTCCTGATCGATGTGCCGCCAAAGATCGGCCTGAGCCGTGTCGCCAAACGATCCGAGACCGACGACAGCGGCGGTCCCGACCGGTTTGAGGATGAAGCCGTCGCCGTCCACGAACGGCGCCGAAAGATGTTTCTGCAACTGGCCCTGGATGAAGCCTACAGGTTCACGATCGTTGATGGCTCGCGCGATGAGGACTTTGTCGAACGCGAAGTCCGCCAGGCGGTGCTGAACACATTTCCGGAGGAATTCGACATCGACGCCGCCGACATGGCAACCGCGGACAGGCCGTTCTGATGGCGCGCAGGAACGAGCCTGTCGAGGTGCCGGAAGTCGACGCACTGCCCGGTTATCCGCTGCCGAATGAACAGACGCGTCTCGTTGGGCACAGGGCGACCGAACGGTCTCTACTGGATGCCTACCGCTCGGAGCGCCTCCATCACGCCTGGATCCTCGGGGGCGCCAAGGGAATCGGCAAGGCGACCCTTGCATTCCGGTTCGCGAAATTCATCGTCGCCAACCCGGACCGGTTCGGCCCGGAAGTCGCCGCGGCAAACGATCTCTCGGTGGCGGAAGATCATCCGGTGCTGCGGCAGGTGGCCGCCGGCGGGCACCCGAACATTCTGCATCTGCGCAGGCCATGGGACGAAAAATCGAAACGGTTCAAGTCGGATCTCCCGGTAGACGAGGTGCGAAGGACGGTTTCCTTCTTCGGAACGACAGCTTCGGCGAAAGCCTGGCGGATCTGCATCGTGGATGCCGCTGACGACATGAATGCGAGTTCCGCAAACGCGCTCCTGAAGATACTCGAGGAACCGCCTGAGCGATGCCTGTTTCTTGTTCTGAGCCACGCACCGGGACGCCTTCTGCCGACCATACGTTCCAGATGCCGGCGTCTCGGCATGGACGCGCTTGCCCCGGACGAGATTGCCGAGGGACTGCGTGTGCTCGGCGTGGATGCTCTGCCCGCATCCGCTGACCTGAATGAACTCGCAATCACGGCCGACGGAAGCTTGCGGTCGGCCATATCACTTTTGTCCGGCGACGGGCTCGCGATCGCAAAAGGGCTCCGGCGCCTGGCCGACGAGGCCGCACAGTTGGATCTTTCCGCGGTTCATGCGCTCGCGGACCTGGTAGCGGCACGGGGTCAGACTGATAACTGGCTGAATTTTCAGCATGTTCTTGAGCGTTTGTGTCACGAGCGCATGCGACGGGATGTCCAGGCCGGTGTCCAGTCAGCCTATCGCCACGTCGAACTCTGGGAAAAGGCCAATACCGCGATCCGGGATGCGGACGCCCTCAATCTCGACCGGAAACAAGTGGTGCTCGACTTTTTCTTTGCGTTGCGCGCAGCCTGAGCGGATCCGCTCTTGGGAAATAACCGGTTTCCGGCTATCAAGGCGCGCCGAACAGTCTCGCTTCCAGGATCCTTTATGCTCGTCGACAGTCATTGCCACCTCGATTTTCCCGATTTCGACAACGAACGGGATGACCTGATCTCCCGGGCGCATGCTGCCGGCGTCGATCTCATGGTCACGATCTGCACCCATATCCGCAAGTTCGACCGGATCAGGGCGATCGCGGAGGCTTATGACGAGGTCTACTGCTCCGTTGGCACGCATCCCCACAATGCCGGCGTTGAACGCGGTATTCCGGCCGAAGAGATCGTTTCACTGGCAGCACATCCGAAAGTCGTTGCGATCGGCGAAGCCGGCCTGGACTATTTCTACGACAAGGCTCCGCGCGACGCACAGGCCGAAGGGCTGCGCACGCATATCGAGGCCGCGCGGCAGACTGGCCTGCCTCTCGTCATCCATGCGCGCGATGCCGACGACGACATGGCCGCGATCCTGCGCGATGAAATGGGGAAGGGGGCCTTCCCTGCTCTCCTGCACTGTTTTTCATCCGGACGAGACCTGGCACTTACGGGCATTGAACTCGGCCTTTATGTTTCCTTTTCCGGCATCCTGACTTTCAAGAAATCAGAGGAACTGCGCGCAATCGCGCGGGACTTGCCGGCAGACAGGCTTCTGGTTGAGACCGACGCGCCCTATCTGGCGCCGCAGCCCCGGCGCGGCAAACGCAACGAACCGGCGTACACGGCCATGACAGCGGCGGTTCTCGCCGAAACACGGGGCGTTTCCGAAGAAGAGATGGCGCGTCAAACGACAGAGAATTTCTTCCGTCTCTTTCAGAAGGTTCCAAGACCGGCCGGATTCGAGAGGACCGCACCGCAATGAGCGTCCGCCTGACGATCCTCGGCTGCGGATCTTCCGCGGGCGTGCCGCGCATCGGGAATGACTGGGGTGTCTGTGATCCGAATGAGCCAAGAAACCGCAGGATGCGCTGCTCGCTGCTGGTTGAAAAACGGGGCGAATACGGATGTACGACCGTCCTGATCGACACCGGGCCGGACCTGCGTGAACAGATGCTGAAAACGAATGTCAGCCACGTCGACGCGGTGCTCTATACACATGCACACGCCGACCACTTGCACGGGATCGATGACCTGCGCGCCTTCTGGCTGCTCAGCCGCCGCCGGACGCCGGTCTACATGGACGATGAAACGTACCAGCGCGCACTGGAAGCCTTCCGCTACTGTTTCGAAAAGCCGGACGGATCAAACTATCCGCCGATACTCGAGCGTCGTTCCGTCGAACAGGGCACGTCCGTCGAAATCGTCGGAGACGGCGGCACACTGACATTTGAGCCGATTGCAGTCACCCATGGTGACATAGATGCGCTCGGTTACAGGGTAGACGACGCGGCGTATATTCCAGATGTATCTGACATATCAGAAACATCTCTCAATAGACTGAAAAATTTGAATTTTCTCATTTTGGACTGCCTCCGTCGAACACCGCATCCAAGCCATTTCTGCCTCGAGGATTCGCTGGAATGGACCGAGAGGATTGCGCCGAAAAATGCGGTTTTCACGAACCTGCATTGCGATCTCGACTATGCGGAGTTGAGCCGCGAACTGCCGGAAACGATCCAGCCTGCCTATGACGGGCTGCAGATCGATCTGACAGCGCTGGAAGACGCAACCGGTCCCGTGAGACATGGCGGGTAAATCAAGCCCGAAACTGCCGACAATCGAACGCCTGACGCGGTCGGCCGTTCACTATCTGGAACGTTACAGTTCGTCTGAAAACAATCTGCGCAAGGTGCTGGAACGGCGCGTTCTGAAAGCCTGCCGTCATCACGACCGCGATCCGGCAGACTTCGCCGGCATGATCGATGCGGTTGTTCAGAAATGCACCGGTTCCGGCCTTGTCGATGACCGGACCTATGCCGAAACCAAGACGGCAAGCCTCAGGCGCCGTGGCGGTTCGCGCCGGAAGATCGAGGCGCAGCTGGCGCATAAAGGTGTCGACCGTGAAACGATCCGGTCCGTCCTGGATGGCGTCAGCGTGTCCGAGGAAGATGCCGCCGGCGTTTATGCGCGTCGGCGCAGGCTTGGTCCGTTTCGAAACAGCACGGACAGACAGGCGCGCAGGGAAAGAGACCTGGCTGCGATGTGCCGCGCGGGTTTTTCATTCGATATCGCGGTGCGGGTGATTGATGCAGCGGACGATGATGAGTCATGACGCCATAAAGTGTGCAATGCGCAACGTCGCGCCAAGAGCCTGAAATCACGCGCTAATTCACCCAAATAAATAAGTTCCATAATATTGATTATGCGAATTATGGATTGGTGCACAGGCTGGCATGTATGGACACTGATCTGATTACGCAAAACACGCCTCCCCAGCAAACGTCCGTCTGTGGGAGCCTCGACCCGACCTCCGTAGCGAGCCGCACCTGGTACGAGCGCATTCGAAGACATTGGCGAAATCATCTTTTCGCTTTCCTGATCACCAGGCTTTGCGTTTAGTTGGCGACCCCGGCAACGCGCAGGATGAAAAATGACCTACGAAACATGGATCGCCTTTGTTGTTGCGAGCTTCATCGTTGTCCTGATCCCGGGCCCCAACATCGTTTTGACGGTGAACTACGCGATTACCGACGGCAAGCGATCCGGCTTCGCGACCGTTCCAGGCGTTGTCTTGGGAGCGTTTCTGACAATGTCCGTTTCGCTACTGGGCGCTGGCGCGTTGCTGGCGACGTCCGCATTCTTGTTCACGCTCCTGAAGATCGCCGGCGCAATCTATCTCGTCTGGCTGGCCTACGGGCTCTGGACATCCCGGACAGACGAACACTCGACGAGCAACACAACGGAACGAAAAACACTCAAGACCCTGTTCTGGCAATCGCTCCTGATAAGCGTGCTCAATCCCAAGGGACCAGCCTTCTACGTCGCATTCGTACCCCAGTTTGTCAGCACTTCTGGTCCCGTTTTCGAACAGTTCGTCATTCTCGTCCCGACGTTCCTGGTGGTTGCCGCGCTGAACAGCCTCGGGTGGCTTTTCTTCGCTGCCGGTCTGAGATCCTGGTTTGACAAACCACTGGCACGAAAGATCCTCAATCGTGCGGGCGCGAGTTGCCTGTTTCTGGCTGGTATTTTCACGCTGCGTCTCGGTAGATCGACCTGATCGATCCGGCAGAACGCGGCAGCTTTGGCCAAAACAACTGAGTGTGATTCACACCACAGGACACACGCTGCCGCTCAGCTATGTTAGAATCGCAGCAACGTAAGGCCTGCGCCCGACCGGTTTCGGGTCCATGGACGAAAAACACGCGAGAACACTTTCATGAGCGCGACGCATAACGCATCTGACTGGGAAGTCTCCGGCTACATGGACGGCGGCGTCGGTGCAGGTATCGCCGGCGGATACTGGACGTTCATCTTCAGAAGCCGCGCTGCAAACTATGCCGGTCTTTATGGCTTTGCAGGCGGCGGTCTGGGCTTCGGAGGCCGCGGCGGCAGTGTTTCGCTTCCCGAATTCGGCGGCGAAGCGGCCCATTACTCCTATACGCGCATCGACTGCAACCGCATTTTCAGCGCCAACGATCTGGACGGCTGCTATGGCCGGCTGACAACGGCGGGCGCAGGTGCGGGTGCCGGATACGGCCTGTGCAGCATCAGTGCGGTGAATATGGGTGGCTCGCTTTTCAGCAGCCAGGACGTCAACGGCCCCGGCTTCACGGCAGGTGCGTCAGCAATGACAACAATGGGTATCTGGGCACGCATAACGGTCCTGAGCTTTTCGATGACCTGACATGAGCGAGCAGGCCGGAACACCGCACTAGTCGTCGTAGCGTGCCCCTCGCCCGCGCATTTTCTTGATCTGACCGCGCTGCTTCTTGGCGTCGAGACGGCGTTTCTTTGACCCGAGCGTTGGCTTGGTTGCCTTGCGCGGCTTCGGCTTTTCCAGCGCCTTGCGCAGCAGATCCAGCAAACGTTCGAGCGCATCTTCGCGATTGCGCTCGCGGGTTCTGTAACGATCTGCCTGAAGAATGATCTCGCCGTGCTGCGTAAGACGGCTACCGGCGATCCGTGCGGCACGGGACTTGACGTCTTCCGGCAGGGTTTCATTGCCCGCAAGGTTGAACCGCAGCTGCACGGCGGTGGAGACCTTGTTGACATTCTGGCCTCCAGGTCCGGATGCGCGAATGAAGTCCTCGGAAATGTCCTCCTTCCTGATGTGGATCTTCCCAAGAACCGGAATGCACGATGCGGAAGCGGGATCTGCCGGATTGTCGTCCACGACTACGCGCCGCCGTCCTGAGGAACCGTCAGGCCGACCCCGTTGAGCACAAGCCCGGTCACCGAGGCGACGGTGTCTTCAAAAAACACGGGATCGTTCAGGTCCCTGCCCGTCAACGCTTTGACCTGAATGGAGAAATCGGCGTAGTGCTGCGTTGTCGCCCAGATCGTGAAGATCAGGTGCACAGGGTCTGTGCGTTGCATTCTACCGGTCTCGATCCATGTCTCGATGACCTGCGCTTTCTCTTCGACGAGACGCTTCAATTCGCCTTCCAGGATCGGCAGGATCTGGGGGGCGCCCTGCATCACTTCATTGGCGAACAGCCGGGAAGCTTCCGGATAGTCCGCCGACATCTGGATCTTCTGCCGGATATAGGCAGCCAGTTCCCGCGCCGGTTCACCCTCCGCATCCAGCGTTTTCAGGGGCGCAAGCCAGACTTCCAGAATATGCGCGAGTGTTGCCTTGTAGATCGCTTCCTTGGATGAGAAGTAATAGAGCAGGTTCGACTTCGACATCCCCGCTTCCGCCGCAATGCGTTCGACCGTTGCGCCCGAAAACCCCTTCCTTGAGAATTCACTCAACGCGGCATCCAGAATAAGCGAACGGTTTCGCTCCTGAATCCGGCTGAGGCCTCCATTTTTCTGAGAAACCGATCCCTGCCCATCAAGACTTGTCATAAAATACGTCCGCTTCCAGCCTTCAGGCCGCCCCTCGCCGGGCATGTGTCGAGACCGGTCAAATCCTTTGAATCCGGCCATTTATCGGGGGTCATGTCTGCTTCTGAGGCTGATTGACCACAAATTGGTCATGCCGAATGGAATTGCATCTTGACCATTTGGTCAAATTACTCATAGGGTAAATTGACCAAGTGGTCAGAAGGCTAGTCGAACATCTGGTTGCCTGCAACGGGGAACCTTTGAAGCGCCGCACCTATCTGATCATCATAATCAGAACCGGCGAATGCCGGACACGGCCGAAACGGCCATCCAGAGATCGATCGGTGTTTCTTGTTTGGATCTTTCCAGAAGAAGAACCGGGAACAGTGTGGTGAGAGGACCAGCATCGGCGGGCGTTTGCACCCGGCACGCCGATAAATCGCGGGCGTTTTCTCCAGCACGAACAGATGAACCGCCAGCCCCGTGACCCGGGCTGCAAGGAGGACGCATGTCAGCGCCGGCACAGGCAGCAACCAACAATCTTGAAGCCTTCTGGATGCCGTATACGGCGAATCGCCAGTTCAAGAAATCGCCGCGCATGTTCGTTTCGGCCAAGGACATGCACTACACGACTGCCGACGGCCGCCAGGTCCTCGACGGGACAGCGGGCCTGTGGTGCTGCAACGCGGGTCACTCCCGCCCGAAAGTCGTCGAAGCGGTCCAGAAGCAGATCGCGGAACTGGACTATGCACCCGCGTTCCAGATGGGCCATCCGAAGGCCTTCGAACTGGCAGCCCGCCTGTCAGCGATGATGCCCTCGCCGCTCGACCATGTCTTCTTCACCAATTCCGGTTCGGAAAGCGTCGACACGGCCCTGAAGATCGCACTCGCGTATCAGCGTTCAATCGGACAGGGCACACGCACGCGCCTGATCGGCCGCGAACGCGGGTATCACGGCACCGGCTTCGGCGGCATTTCGGTCGGCGGCATCGTCGCAAACCGCAGAACCTTCGGTACGATGCTGACCGGTGTCGATCACATGCGCCACACCCATGACCCGGAGCGCAACGCGTTCTCGCGCGGCATGCCGGAAAACGGTGCTGAATACGCAGAAGACCTGATCCGCATCATTCAGCTGCACGATCCGTCGACCATTGCTGCCGTCATCGTCGAGCCGGTCGCTGGTTCAACTGGCGTGCTGATCCCGCCGAAGAACTACCTGGAGCGGCTGCGTCAGATCTGCACCGAGAACGGCATTCTTTTGATTTTCGACGAGGTCATCACCGGGTTCGGACGTCTCGGATCGCCCTTCGCGACGGATTTCTTTGGCGTGACGCCGGATCTGGTCACAACGGCCAAGGGCCTCACGTCGGGCGTCATCCCGATGGGGGCGGTGTTCTGTTCCTCCGATATCTACCAGGCCTTCATGACCGGCCCGGAACACATGATCGAGCTGTTCCACGGCTACACCTATTCCGGCCATCCAGTCGCTTGTGCGGCAGCCCTTGCAACACTCGACACCTATGACGAGGAAGATCTGCTGACGCGTGCCGCAGAACTGGCTCAATACTGGGAAGACGGTCTGCACGCACTCAAGGATTGCCCGTATGTGATCGACATCCGCAATCTCGGCCTGATTGGTGCCGTCGAACTGGAACCGATTGCGGGCGAGCCTACAAAACGCGCATTCTCGGCCTTCCTGAAAGCTTATGATGATGGCATTCTGATCCGCACGACCGGTGATATCATCGCCCTCTCCCCGCCGCTGATCATTTCGAAGGAACAGATTGATGAGCTCTTCGGGAAGCTGCGCGCGGTGTTGAGCGCGATCGACTGACCGGACTGAAACGAAGGCTGAGTTTCATGAAACGTGAACAGGCAACAGCCACGCAGCTGATTGACGACGACAGGGTCCGCGTGACGCGCTTCGATTTTGCGCCGGGCGCGGAAACCGGCTGGCACCGGCACGAAATGGACTACGTGATCACCGCACTGACCGACTGCCAGATGCTGCTGGAAGGGCCTGGCGGCGAGAGTCGCGAGGTTCTTGTCCCGGCCGGAACTGTCTACCGGCGCAATGAAGGCGTCGAACACAACGTAATCAACGGCGGAGACGCGCTCATGTCTTTCGTCGAAACCGAATTGAAATAGGAGATTTCAGATGGCAGCTCCGGGCGAAAACCTGAGGATCAACGCGGACCGTCTTTGGGACAGCCTCATGGAGATGGCCAAGATCGGTCCGGGTGTTGCCGGCGGCAACAACCGGCAAACGCTGACCGACGAGGATTCCGAAGGCCGCAAGCTGTTCCAGAAGTGGTGTGAGGATGCCGGCATGACCATGGCGGTCGACACCATGGGCAACATGTTCATGACCCGTCCCGGAACCGATCCGGACGCCCTGCCCGTTTATGTGGGTTCGCATCTCGACACCCAGCCCACCGGCGGCAAATATGACGGAGTTCTCGGTGTCCTCGGCGGTCTCGAACTGGTGCGCTCCATGAATGATCTCGGGGTAAAGACGAAGCATCCGATCGTCGTCACCAACTGGACCAACGAGGAAGGCACGCGCTACGCGCCTGCAATGCTGGCCTCCGGTGTTTTCGCAGGTGTCCACACCCAGGATTGGGCTTATGACCGCGAAGACGCGGAAGGCAAGTCATTCGGTGATGAGCTGAAACGCATCGGCTGGGTTGGTGACGAGGAAGTCGGCGCCCGCAAGGACAAGATGCACGCCATGTTCGAGCTGCACATCGAACAGGGACCGATCCTCGAAGCCGAAGGCAAGGATATCGGCGTCGTCACCCATGGTCAGGGCCTTTCCTGGACGCAAGTCACCGTGACCGGCAAGGACAGTCATACCGGGTCCACGCCGATGCCGATGCGCAAGAATGCGGGCCTCGGCATGGCGAAGATCCTTGAACTGGTTGACGAGATCGCCTGGTCCCACGCGCCGCATGCGGTCGGCGCTGCCGGCCATATCGATGTTCATCCCAATTCGCGCAACGTGATCCCCGGCAAGGTGGTCTTCACGATCGATTTCCGTTCCCCGGATCTGGCCGTTATCCAGGACATGGAAGAGCGGCTGAAGACCGGCGCAAAGAAGATCTGCGACGACATGGGCCTTGCAGTTGAGTTTGAAAAAGTCGGCGGATTCGATCCGGTCGAGTTCGACAAGGGCTGCGTCGAAGCCGTGCGCAATGCCGCGGAGCGTCTCGGCTACAGCCACCGGGACATCATCTCGGGCGCCGGACACGACGCCTGCTGGATCAACAAGGTCGCCCCGACGGCCATGATCATGTGCCCGTGCGTTGACGGCCTGTCGCACAACGAAGCCGAGGAAATCACCCGCGACTGGGCCAAGGCCGGCGCGGATGTCCTCTTCCACGCGGTTGTCGAGACGGCTGAGATCGTGGGGTAACGATCAAACAATGGTCCCGGATCAGGTCCGGGACAGCGCTGAGCAAACAAGGGAAAAAAAACAAGATGGAATTCGGCTCCAACTCTCTCCGCCGTCCCGGCCTCGAGCCGGGACCACAATAGAGCGTTGGCCTATTTCGTTTACATACTGGCCAACAGGCCGAGAGGAGCGATCTACATAGGTTCAGCGCGAGACTTGAGAAGCAGGATCGAGCAGCACAGAGCTGGTATACGCGGCAGCCATACCGAGAAATACAACATAAAGACGCTTGTTTA
The DNA here is from genome assembly GCF_030733265.1 of Roseibium sp. MMSF_3412. Lineage (GTDB taxonomy): Bacteria > Pseudomonadota > Alphaproteobacteria > Rhizobiales > Stappiaceae > Roseibium. The sequence continues at coordinate 147,959 of NZ_JASHJI010000009.1, forward strand.
TTTCGAGGTCTATGAAGAAGCGATTGACGCGGTGCACCAGGAGCGAAGATTGAAGAGATGGAGACGGGCCTGGAAAGATCAGTTGATTGAGAGTGCCAATCCGGACTGGACAGATGTGAGTGATCAGATCCCGTATTAGAGGATCTTTTGAGCAAGGGTCCCGGATCAGGTCCGGGACGGCGCAAGATGAACGTTGGAAGCCTGAATAGAGCGGCAAAACTGATAGTAGAATTGCCGTCCCGGCCCTGAGCCGGGACCTGGACAGCAGAACACAGAACTTTCCCGATCTCAGATCGGGACCTGAAACACTGCGGAACGCGGCAAAAAACAAAGGGGAACGATGATGGCGAGCAAAGTGATCAAGGGCGGCACGGTTGTCACCGCTGACCTGTCCTATGAAGCCGATGTGAAGATCGAGGGGGGCAAGATCGTCGAGATCGGGCCGAACCTTTCCGGTGACGAAACGCTGGACGCCACCGGCTGTTACATCATGCCGGGCGGGATCGATCCGCATACCCACCTGGAAATGCCCTTCATGGGCACATTCTCCTCCGACAATTTCGACAGCGGCACACGCGCGGCCCTTGCCGGGGGCACAACCATGGTTGTCGACTTCGCCCTGCCCTCGCCCGGCCAGTCTCTGCTGGAAGCACTGCAGATGTGGGACAACAAGTCGACAATGGCCCATTGCGACTATTCCTTCCACATGGCGATCACCTGGTGGGGCGAGCAGGTCTTCAACGACATGCAGGAAGTCGTCCAGAAAAAGGGCATCAACACCTTCAAGCACTTCATGGCCTACAAGGGCGCGCTGATGGTGAACGATGACGAGATGTACGCCTCGTTCCAGCGCTGTGCCGAACTCGGCGCCCTGCCCCTTGTTCACGCAGAAAACGGCGACGTGGTCGCCAGCCTTCAGCAGAAGCTGCTCGCCGAAGGCCACAACGGGCCGGAAGGTCATGCCCATTCCCGCCCGCCGGAAGTGGAAGGCGAAGCCACCAACCGCGCGATCATGATCGCCGACATGGCCGGCGTCCCGGTCTATATCGTCCACACCTCGTCCGAACAGGCGCACGAGGCCATCCGCCGCGCGCGCCAGAACGGCATCCGCGCCTATGGCGAACCGCTCATCCAGCACCTGACACTGGATGACAGCGAGTATTACCATCACGACTGGGACCACTCGGCGCGCCGGGTGATGTCGCCGCCCTTCCGGGACAAGAAGCATCAGGACTCGCTCTGGGCGGGTCTCGCAGCCGGCTCGCTCCAGGTCGTTGCAACTGATCATTGCGCCTTCACCACGGAGCAAAAACGCACCGGCGTCGGCGACTTCACCAAGATCCCGAACGGCACCGGCGGTCTTGAGGACAGGCTGCCTATGCTGTGGACCTACGGCGTCAACACGGGCCGCCTGACGCCGAACGAATTCGTTGCCGTCACTTCAACCAATATTGCAAAGATTCTCAATATCTACCCGAAAAAAGGTGCGGTTTTTGTCGGAGCGGATGCCGATCTCGTGGTCTGGGACCCGGAAAAGGAAAAGACGATTTCGGCGGGCAACCAGCAGTCGGCGATCGACTACAACGTGTTCGAAGGCAAGAAGGTCAAGGGCCTGCCGCGCTATACGCTGACCCGGGGCCGCGTCGCCGTGGAAGACGGCACGGTCAACCACCAGCAGGGCCACGGCGAGTTCGTATCCCGCGAGCCGTTCCACGCCGTCAACAAGGCGCTCAGCACCTGGAAGGAACTGACCGCCCCCCGCAAGGTGGAGCGCACCGGCATCCCGGCCAGCGGGGTCTGATGGTGGAAGTCCTCCGCGATTGCCAATGAACGAAGCTTCTGCCGGCACAAATTGTTCCCTCTCCACGTGGGAGAGGGCTAGGGTGAGGGAACGAATGGGAGTGGGGACCGATAGTCTTGTCCCCTCACCCGGACCTGCGGTCCGACCTCTCCCGACGGGAGAGGTAACGTTGGATAGGTCTGAGCTTGAACACTCAGGGCGTTGCCTTGGCCATATGTGAATGAACTTGTGCTTTCGCCGGACCTTTGTGGTGTGTGTGTTTGAATACAATCAACGGATAAGAGAATGCTGACAGCAGCAGAAATCGAAGACGGACTGGACGATGCAATGAAGGAACATGTCAAGCGGGTCATCGACATCGACAAGCTGTCTCTGACCTTCCAGACGAATGATGGCCCCGTCCATGCCCTGTCCGATATCGATCTGAAGATCGACGAGGGCGATTTTGTATCTTTTATCGGTCCGTCCGGCTGTGGAAAGACGACGCTCCTGCGCGTCATTGCCGATCTGGAACAGCCCACGGCCGGCTCGATCACCGTCAATGGCGTGTCTCCGCAGGAGGCGCGCCTCAACCGCGCCTACGGTTATGTCTTCCAGGCGGCCGCACTTTATCCCTGGCGCACGATCGCCAAGAATGTCGCGTTGCCGCTGGAAATCATGGGTCTGTCCAGAGCAGAACAGCAGGATCGTATCGCGCGGAACATGGAACTTGTGAACCTCGCCGGCTTTGAAAAGAAATATCCCTGGCAGCTTTCCGGCGGCATGCAGCAACGCGCGTCAATTGCCCGCGCGCTGGCGGTTGAGCCGGATCTTCTGCTGATGGATGAGCCCTTCGGCGCACTAGACGAGATTGTCCGCGATCACCTCAACGAGCAGCTCCTGCAACTCTGGGCCAAGACCAACAAGACGGTTGTCTTTGTCACCCACTCCATCCCGGAAGCCGTGTTCCTCTCCACCAAGATCGTCGTGCTCTGCCCGCGTCCGGGCCGCATCTACGACGTTATCGAGAGCGACCTGCCGCGCGATCGGAACCTGGACATCCGCGAGTCCCCGGAATTCCTGAAGATTGCGCACCGGGTCCGCGACGGCTTGCGCGCGGGGCATTCCTATGAAGACTGACCCGATAGATACCATCAAGATCCGAAACGCTAACCGTGGCGACATGGCAAGATGTGGCGAGATCCTGAACGGCTGGATCGACGAGACGCCCTGGATGCCGCGCGTCCATTCACCTGAAGACGTTGTCCGGTACCACACGGACTTTGTTTTTGATAATCGCGCTGTCCTGGTCGCGGAAAACGATGGCAACGAAGTCCAGGGCTTTGCAGCCACAAGCGCTGATGCCGTCGTCACCGGGTTCTACCTCGCTCCGGAGGCCCGGAACAAAGGAATTGGCCATAAATTGCTGAGCCGCGTCAAACAGGCGAACCCGTCGGGTCTCGGTCTCTGGACCTTCGTGGCCAATACCGGTGCGCAAAGGTTCTACGAGCGCGAGGGCTTTGCCGAACAGCGCCGGACGAACGGAGACAACGAGGAAAACCTGCCGGACATACTCTATAGCTGGCAACCGGAAGGAGTGGCCGCATGACCGACACCACCCTCTCCTCACCCCGCACCAATCTCAGCCCCTTCGCCGGGCTGATGTCCGGTACGGTCGGGCCGGTGACCGTCGTTGTCCTGGCGATCCTCGCGATCTGGTACATCGCGGCAGCCGCACTCAACACCCCGTTCCAACAGGATATGTACGAGCGCGCCGGTCAGGAGCATGTGCAATTCACCCAGCTCATCGCCGATACCTGGGCGCAGGAACGGCCGGTGCTGCCTGCCCCCCATCAGGTCGTTGTCGAGATCTGGAACACAACGGTTGAAAAGAAGATCACCTCCAAGCGCTCGCTGATCTACCACAGCAGCATCACGCTTTCCTCGACGCTGCTCGGTTTCCTGATCGGCACGACGCTGGGCATATTGCTTGCCGTCGGAATCGTGCACTCGCGTGTCCTCGACAAGTCCCTGATGCCCTGGATCATTTCTTCACAGACCATTCCGATCCTTGCGATTGCACCGATGATCATTGTGGTTTTGAACGCCATCGGCGTTTCCGGACTGTTGCCCAAGGCGATGATTTCCACCTACCTGTCTTTCTTTCCGGTCACTGTCGGCATGGTGAAGGGCCTGAGATCTCCGGAAGTCATCCATATGGATCTCATGCACACCTATTCGGCAACGAGGGTCCAGGCCTTCTGGAAACTGCGCCTGCCCTACGCCGTGCCCTTTCTGTTCACATCCATGAAGATCGGCATGGCGGCATCGCTGGTCGGAGCCATTGTCGGTGAACTGCCGACCGGTGCCGTGGCGGGTCTTGGAGCCCGTCTGCTGGCCGGGTCCTATTACGGACAGACGATCCAGATCTGGTCCGCGCTGATCGTTGCGGCGATCCTCGCCGGCTCGCTCGTGGCCCTGATCGGCATCATGGAAAAAGTCGCGCTCAAGCGGATGGGGATGGCACAATGACACCTGCAACTGTCTCCAAGCGGCGTTTTGATATGCCTGCCATCCTGGCGTGGTTCATCGTTGCCATGGTCATCGTCGGTCTTTTCAGCCGCATCTTCGAACCGGATCTCGGCGTGATGGACGTTCCGCGCCTGTCGATCTGCCTGGTAATCCTGGGCATCGCCGCTGTCCGCTACGAACTGGGCTTCATGCGCAACCGGTTTGGCGATCTGGTCCTCGGGCTCGTGACTGCGATCTCCGCATGGCTGTTGATCGGCGCTGCGACACGCTACGAAGGCGAGGCCGCGCTCGGTTTCTGGGCATTGACGGCCGCCACCTGGGCCGCGTCCTGGCTGTTTGTTGAAAGGCTGGCGATCTGGAAGACCGCTTCGCCCGCCGCAGCGCGCCTCGTCAACCTTGCCATTCCCGCGCTATTCGGAATTGCGATCCTGCTCCTCTGGGAAGTTATCGTCACCGGTGCAGGCGTGCCGAAAGTGCTGCTCCCGGCCCCGTCCGAAATCTGGGTGCGTCTGGCCACATCCGTGCCGACGCTCTGGGCGGACTTCCAGCAGACCTTCCTGAAAGCCGTGCTGGCAGGATATGCCATGGGCTGCGGCTCCGCGTTCCTCATCGCCATTCTCGTGGATCGCGTGCCGTTTCTGCGCCGTGGCCTGCTGCCCATCGGAAATCTCGTCTCGGCGCTGCCAATCATCGGCGTTGCACCGATCATGGTGATGTGGTTCGGCTTCGACTGGCCGTCCAAGGCCGCCGTTGTCGTGATCATGACCTTCTTCCCGATGCTGGTTAACACGGTCTCGGGACTGGCCGCTTCCGACGCGATGCAACGCGACCTGATGCGGACCTACGCCTCGAACTACTGGCAAACCCTCTTCAAGCTGCGCCTGCCGATGGCCATGCCGTTTATCTTCAATGCCCTGAAGATCAATTCCACCCTCGCCCTGATCGGTGCAATCGTCGCCGAGTTCTTCGGCACGCCGATCGTCGGCATGGGCTTCCGCATTTCCACGGAAGTCGGACGCATGAATGTGGACATGGTCTGGGCGGAGATCGCAATTGCCGCCCTGGCCGGATCGCTCTTCTACGGCATCATCGCGCTCCTGGAACGCGCCGTCACCTTCTGGCATCCGTCCATTCGGGGATAGATTGCCTCTCCACTTGTCGTCCCGGATATGCCAAAAGGCATCATCCGGGATCAAATCGACCTGCCGGCGGCGGTAATACTTGCCGAACCACGGCCCCGTTGGTTTCGGGCTTTCGCAGGAATTGAGAAGCAATTGGGAAAAGCGCCCTCATGACACCCAGCCGTGACATTGCCCGCCTTATCGAAATCATGGCAGCGCTTCGCACACCTGTCACCGGCTGCCCCTGGGATCTGGAACAGACCTTCGCGACGATTGCTCCCTATACGCTTGAAGAAGCCTATGAGGTCGCCGATGCGATCGCAAAGAACGACATGCTGGATTTACGCGAGGAACTGGGCGATCTGCTGCTTCAGGTCGTCTATCACGCCCGCATGGCGGAGGAAGAAAAACACTTCGATTTTGGAGACGTCGTTGAAGGCGTCACCAGGAAAATGATCCGCCGCCATCCGCATGTTTTCGGCGACGAAAACGGCGAAAAGGCGGAACACGTCAAGGGCATCTGGGAACGGATCAAGGCCGAGGAAAAGGCTGAGAAGCTTGCCGAAAGGCAGGCGCACGGGCTTGAAGAGCACAGGCAAAGGTTTCTGGACGAGGTGCCAACCGCCTTCCCCGCGCTTCAGGAGGCGGAAAAACTGCAGCGCAAGGCCTCCAAGGTCGGCTTTGACTGGAACGATGCGCGTCTCGTGCTTGAAAAAATCCGCGAGGAAACGCACGAACTCGACGAGGAACTCTCCCAAAGCGCACCGGACAAGACGCGCATCGCAGATGAACTCGGGGATACGCTTTTCGCCCTCGCCAATCTGGCGCGGCATCTCGACATTGATCCCGAAGAAGCGTTGCGTCAAACCAACCGCAAATTCCGGTCGCGGTTTGCCGCGATTGAAGATCACGCCGAGAAGACCGGAACCACGCTCCTTGCCATGTCCCTTGAAGAGATGGAAGCAGCCTGGCAGGCCGCAAAACAATCAAAAGATGTGTTCAGGTAGTAATAATAAATTTTTGAAAACCTGAATTTTTCCTGGCACATCAGTTTCCGCAGCGTTAGTTGAATGCAATAGTGGTTGCATGTTGACGTTCGCACGTTTTGAAACACGTCTTGCAGCCTGTATTCTCGGGTTCCTGATGGCCATTTTTTCGGCCGAACATGCGCAGTCCGAGACATGGAAAATCGCGAGCCCCGAATGGCCGCCCTATGCCGGGTCGGATCTTCCGGACAACGGCCGCGCGATCAACAAGTTGCGGACGGTCCTGAACCGTGCGGGTATTTCGCTTGAAGTCGATTTCATGCCCTGGTCAAGGGCAAGGGCCGTTGCCATGTCCAGGGATTACATCGGCGTCTTTCCGGCCTGGCCGACCGAAGTCAACCAGCATTTCATGGCCTCAGATCCGGTCGATTTTTCCCGTATTGCCGTCATCAAGCGCGTGGAAACGACGCTCGCAACATCCTGTATCGATCGCCTCTTTCAAGAATACCGCGTGGGATTTGTCGCCGGCCATGTCTATCCGGCACCGATCCAACGACTGATTTACCAGCACTATCAGCCTGAAGACGGCTCTGAGAACGAGGAAGACCTCGTGCGTGTGCTTGCGGCCGGACGCATAGATGCAGCGCTGAGCGATCCCGCCGTGCTGTTGCACCTTGCCGACAAGCTTCAGTTGAACGGCATCGACCCGGACGTAGACACGCTGGAAAAACACCCGCTTGTGCTCGCATTCTCAAGAACCGGCGGGTACCGGCAACGGCTTGAGCGCCTCAATGACCTCCTGCGAACAAGGACCGATTGAACAGGGCATCAAGCCACCTTGTGCAAGACGGTGTTGAATCGCACCCATCAAGTCTTTCATCATCCATTGGAAAATCCGGAAACTGAATCGAATACCGAATACCCGGTTTCGAACCGGATCGGTGTTTTTTGTTCTCTGGCGCACCAATTTCAACACAAGTGCATGAAACTAACTTTGGGTGATCCTTAGCTTTTGAGTAACGGTTGCTGAAACAACAATGAAAACCGGACACCGCCCGACAGGACGCCTGGCAGATCAATGACGCACCAAGCCGACAGTTCACATGACCGAAACCTTCCGCTTCTGACCGGACAGAGCACGCTTGCGACCGCTGCCTGGATGATGGCGAGCCCGTCCATCGTGCTCACGTTTCTGGCAGTGTCCCTGGACATGCCGATCTTTCTGATCGGCGCATTGGTCTCGATCCGGCAGCTGGCGAGTTCGCTGACGGACGTTTTTCTGTTCAATGCGATTGCCAGGATCCAGAACCGAAAGCGGGCGCTGTCCGTGACCGATCTGACACTGGCGCTTTGTTTTGGAGCAACCATTGTCGTCGTGCTGTTTGGTGACAGGTCACAGGCGATGGTCGTTTTCGTCATTTGCGTCTTCATCATGGGGATCGTCGATGAATTCCAGCAATTGCTGCTGACGGACTTCATAAGCGACAACCTGAAATCTCACGCCCGTTTGAAACTGAAATACGCACAGATGGCACTTGGGGGCATTTTCGCCGTGGCAATGACATGGTTCGCGCACGAGATGACGCTGGAACTGCCGCCGCTGCACAGGCACTCGATCATTGTTGCGATCGGGGTCCTGTGCTTCGCCCTGTCGGCTTTTGCCGTCCTTGCGGTAAGGGATTTCGCTGAAAAATCAGCGCTTCCGGAGCGGGCGAAATCTTCTCCTTACAAAGCCCTGATGGCCTATGTCTCAAATGCCATCCAAATGCTGAAATTCGACTGGTTCCGCAAGTTCGTGACACTGAGGATCGTTTTTGCCAGTGTCATTCTGGCCGTACCGTTCTTCTCGCTGATTTCCGCGGAAGCACACCATGCATCGGACAAAGGATTGACCGCCCTCATCATTTCCTATGCGCTGGGTTACATCGTCGCCGGACCGCTCTGGGGCACCCTGAACAACATATCGCACCGGCTGGTGATGTTTTCCTGCGCTGTTCTGGTCGGCTTTTCCGGAGCAACCCTGGCCACCTTGCATTTTCTGGATATTGATCACGATGTCAGGATACATGCCGTGGCCATATTCACAGTGAGCGTCGCGGTCAGAGGCATCGGGGCCGTGCTAAGCCTCTATTACATGGACATTGCACCCAAGGAACAGCGCGTGAATGGCATTGCGGTTGCAAGATCGTTTGTGCGCGTGGCGATGATCTGTCTTTCGGCGACACTGGCCGCTGTTGCCCATCTCCACGAGACGGCTTGGGCGATCCTGTTCATAACCCTGGCGAGTTTCGGTGCCGCGATTTTCAGTTACTTCCTGACGCGATCAGGCAGTACCAGCAGCGCATCCGGTTCCGCTGACGCTTAAAGAAAGTTCCTTAGCCGTCGGCCTCAACATATTCGGCAAACAGATCGCGGAAAGGTCCCCGCTGCTTGTCGGAAACACGCACCTCTGCGGTCACCGCTTCCTCGCTGTCGACCCGGTTGAGAACCTCGGACATCTGGTAAAGCTTGGCAAGAAGAGCGCCCTCCGCCACAGGCAGACGAACATTCAGAATGTCATCGTGCTGGGCAATGAAACGGTCAATCCGGGACGAAAGCTGCTCGACGCCCGCGCCCGTCAATGCAGAAACGGACACTGGTCCGTCCTCTCCGGCCTCTGCAAGCAGTTTTTCCCGGTATGCAGCGTCAAGGCAGTCGATTTTGTTCCAGACCTCGACAACCGGCGCTCCGGTCAGCGCATCGACACCAAGCTCATCAAGCGTTTTCTTGACGTCCTCGGCCTGCGCATCGGTGTCCGGATGTGAAATGTCGCGCACATGCAGGATCAGATCAGCTTCCAGGACCTCTTCAAGTGTCGCGCGAAAGGCGGCGACCAGATGCGTCGGCAGGTCCGAGATGAACCCCACCGTGTCCGAGAGAATGACCTCCTTGCCGTGCGGCAAGGTCACCTTGCGCAGCGTGGGGTCCAGCGTGGCGAAAAGCAGATCCTTGGCGAAGACATCGGCTTCGGTCAGACGATTGAACAGCGTTGACTTGCCGGCATTGGTATAGCCCACAAGCGCGACGACCGGCTGTGGTATTTTCTTGCGCTTTTTGCGGTGCAGATTGCGCGTGCGGCGAACGCTCTCCAGTTGCTTCTGCAGTGCGATGATGCGGTCCTGGATCTGCCGCCGGTCGGCTTCGATCTGGGTTTCGCCCGGACCGCCCATGAAACCGGCCCCGCCCCTTTGCCGTTCAAGGTGCGTCCAGGAGCGCACAAGACGGCTTTTCTGCCAGGTCAGGTGGGCAAGATCGACCTGAAGGCGGCCTTCCTTCGTGCGCGCCCGATCGCCGAAAATCTCCAGGATCAGGCCGGTTCTGTCGATAACCTTGGTCTTGAGGCGCCGCTCCAGGTTTCGCTGCTGCACGGGTGAGAGAGGATGGTCTATGACCACCAGATCAAAATCCTCGCTTGCAACGATGCCCGCCAGTTCGGCGACCTTGCCTTCGCCGAACAAGGTACCCGGTTTCGGGTTGTTCACCTTGACCACACCGGAATGAATGATCTGAAGATTGATGGCTGCGCTCAGACCAATCGCCTCTTCCAGGCGCGCTTCCGGGCTTCGGTTCCCCCGCAGGTCGGTCTGCGCGCTGTCGCCGCGCAGCTGCAGAACCGGCTCGATAATCATCGCACGGAAGGGCTGAGGCAGGCGATCCACCCCAGTATCCTTTATTCTGAGCGTTTTGTGTCCCGGTTCTTCGGGACCGTTTGATTTCGAAAAATCGTCCGCGCGAGACTTAGGTTTCAATCAGCCAGCCTTTTCAGCGTTTTCCTCAGCCTGATCGAACAGTTGAACAGGGCCATTTGGCATAATTGTGGAAATCGCGTGCTTATACACGAGCTGAGAGTGCCCGTCGCGGCGAAGCAGGACGCAAAAATTGTCAAACCAGGTCACGACACCCTGCAATTTCACACCGTTGATGAGAAATATTGTCAGGGGAGTTTTTTGTTTGCGAACGTGGTTGAGGAAAGTGTCTTGGAGATTTTGTGCGCGCTCAGCCATCAGTGTTTTTATCCTGTTTTACCCCCGGATGCGGCCGAGCATCCGGCTTTGTCGGCAGCCTACCGTCAAAAAGCTATTGAATTTCAAACATTAAGGTTTGAAGTTCTGCCCGCGTTTTGTTTTGCCCACTCAAAGAGCTGTCTGCCTCAGCTCCTTTTACGTCGTATTTATATCCATAGACAAGACCAATTCAGTCATGCCGTCTGCAAATCAGTAGCAGTATGGAACAGTTCACGCAATCGCAATGCAACAGAACCCGGATGTCCGTTGCCGACAATCCTTCCGTCAACGCGTGTTACGGGCATCACCAGGGTTGACGCAGCGGTAACAAACGCTTCCTTGGCCTCGAACGCTTCTTCCAGGCTGAAGGGCCGTTCTTCAAACGTCAGGCCTTCCCTTTCAACAAGGTCGAGCACCACCGCCCGCGTGATCCCGCGGAGAATTCCGTTCTCGGCCGGTCTTGTAACCAATGCCCCATCCTTCGTCACGATCCAGGCATTGGTCGATCCGCCTTCCGTGACATTACCGTCGGCATCGATGTACCAGGCTTCCTTGCCGCCATTTTCCTTCGCATGCTGCTTTGCCAGCACGTTCGGCAGCAGCGCGACGGTCTTGATGTCGACACGCGGCCACCGGTTTTCCGGGTAGCTGACGACGGAAATGCCCTTTTCGGCCTGGGCTTCCGCCGCGGCGGGATTGGTTGACTTGGCTGTTACGACAATCGACGGTGCAACGTCGTCTGAAGGGAAAAAGTGGTCCCGTTTGGCAACGCCGCGCGTGACCTGGATATAGACCAGGCCGTTTTTGACCAGATTTCTGCGGACTACCTGCCTCAACACGAACTCGACCGCGTTTCGGCTCATGGGCCAGTCAATCTGGAGTTCGCTCAAGGATCGGCTCAAACGGTCGAGATGCCTCGGCATGTCCACGATCTTGCCGTGCCAGACTTCGCACACCTCGTAAACACCATCCGCAAACTGATACCCACGGTCTTCAACATGCACCGCGGCATCCCCATGACGAACGTACTGACCGTTGACATAAGCAATCCGGCTCATGAACACTCCAAAGCAAACAAGAAACGTGCCCGTCAAACGGGCCTTTGGCACATTTTTGAACGTTCGGTCAGATAATTGCAAGCTCAGATTAGAGGCAAATCGCCTAAAAGAAATCGAGGCTCACGCGGAACATTTGCTCGACCTGCCGGACGCGATTGGCAACGGCGAAGATGACGATACGGTCCTGCGCCTGGATCTGCAGTTCCCCGTTTGGCGTGAGCACTTCTCCACCTCTGAAAACGGCTCCGACGCGAATTCCGGAGGGCAGATCAATGACCCGCAAGGGCTTGCCGACCAGCGGAGACGTGTCGAGAGCTTCTGCTTCGACAATCTCCGCAGCCCCGTTCTGGAGCGAATGAACGCCACGAATTCTGCCGCGGCGCACATGCTGAAGTATCCTGGAAATCGTGACGGCCCTCGGATTGATGAAGGCGTCGATACCAAGCGCATTCGCGAAGGCAGGGTAGCTCGGGTTGTTGAGCAGCGACAGGGAACGCCGACAGCCGAGTTTCTTGGCCATGACGGAAGACAGGATGTTGACTTCGTCTTCGTTGGTGAGCGCGACCATCGTATCCGCATCACCGGCATCGGCTTCGTTCAAGATGATCTGATCAAGCGCGCTGCCGTGCAGGATGACCGATCGCTTGAGTTCATCGGCAACCGACATTGCCCGTTCACGCGACGCTTCAATGAGCTTGATTTTCGTTCCGCTCTGACGTTGTTCGAGCGCCTTGGCGACATAGAGCCCGATATTGCCACCTCCGGCGATGACGACCTTGGCGGCTTCCGGTTCCTCATGTCCGAATATGCTCAATGTCCTGCGCACCTGATCGCGCCGGGCGACCACGTAGGCCAGGTCGCCGGACAGGATGCTGTCGCTGCTCTTGGGCACAAACAGACTGTTGTTCCGGTAAAGGCCGACAACGACGGCTCCAAGATCGGGAAAGAGCTCGGTCAGCTGCCTGAGCGGCGTGTCGACCACCGGACAGTCCTCTTCGCACATGATCCCGACAACGACGACATGATCGTCCGCAAACCGGACGGTTTCAACCGCTCCCGGCAGTGCCAGACGCCGAAGCACCATCTCTCCGACTTCGATCTCCGGGGAGATGATCACGTCGATGGGCATGTTGTCGCGCGAGAACAGATTGCGCCAACGGCCCTGGAGGTAGGATTGCGCCCGGATACGGGCAACCTTTGTCGGCACGTTAAAGAGGGAATGCGCCACCTGGCAGGCGACCATGTTGACTTCGTCGTAAAGCGTGACCGCAACGATCATGTCCGCTTCTTCGGCGCCTGCCTGCGCCAGGATGTCCGGATGTGCGCCATGGCCGACAAAGCCGCGCACATCGAGCTGGTCGCCGATCGCATTGATCAGTTGAGGTGAGGAATCGATGACCGAAACATCGTTTTGCTCCGCGGCAAGCCGCTCTGCAATCCCGTACCCGACCTGGCCGGCGCCGCAAATGACGATTTTCATGGAAAGACCTCTTTCCCCTTGATGGGCTTTGCCGTTTTCAGGTCATTCCCAGTGTTTTCAGTTTGCGGTGCAAGGCAGACCGTTCCATTCCGACGAATTCTGCAGTCCTTGAGATATTGCCGTCAAATCGCTTTATCTGCGCCTGCAGATATTCCCGCTCAAAAATCTCGCGCGCCTCACGAAGCGGCACTGACATCAGATGCTCGCCCGTTCCCGATGTCGGCAGGTTCGGCAGTGTTTCGCCGATCTCGGACGGCAAGAGGTCGGCGGTGATCGTACTATCCGGTTCGCCGCGGCTCAGGATCATCAGCCGTTCGACATTGTTGCGCAGCTGACGCACGTTTCCTGGCCAGTCGTGGGTCTGCAGAACCGCCATGGCATCGTCTCCGATGGGGCGAAGCGGAATGCCCGAGGCCGCGGATATCTGCTCCATGAAGTGATGCACCAGGACAGGTATGTCCTCGCGCCGTTCTGCAAGGCCCGGAACCCGAAGCGGCACAACGCTGAGCCGGTGATAGAGATCCTGGCGGAAGAGACCGGAGGCGATATGTTCTTCCAGGTTCTTCGATGTCGAGGACAGGATCCGGATATCGACCTGCACTTTTTGGGTTCCGCCGACACGCGCGAAGCTCTGTTCAACAAGAACCCGGAGAATTTTCCCCTGTGTCTCTGCCGGCATGTCTGCAACTTCGTCGAGATAGAGCGTGCCGCCATGCGCTTCCTCAAGCGCGCCGATCTTTCTCAGATTGCCGTTTTCGTCCTCGATGCCGAACAGTTCCTCTTCCATGCGCGCGGGCGTGATTGTGGCGGCATTCAGAACAACAAAGGGACTTTTGGTTCGTGGCGACTGGTCATGGATCATCCGCGCCGCACGTTCCTTGCCGGCACCGGATGGACCGACAATCAGGATCCTGCTGTTCGTCCCGGAGATTTTCTGGATCGTCTGGCGCAGATTATGCGCGGCTGAAGACCCACCGATGACTTCGCTGGTTTCACCGCTGCGCTGCTTGAGATCTCGGATCTCGCGCTTGAGGCTGGAGGCCTCGAGCGCACGTTCGACAATATGAACGAGCCGGTCGGCCTTGAACGGTTTCTCGATGTAATCGTAGGCACCGCGCTTGATCGCGGATACGGCTGTTTCGATGTTGCCGTGACCTGAGATGATCACCACCGGCAGATCGGGATCTGTCTCCTTCAGGACATCGAGCAGAGCAAGACCGTCGAGCCGGCTCCCCTGCAGCCAGATGTCAAGGATCACGAGAGACGGTTTGCGTTCCTTGACGGCGCCGAGTGCACTGTCGGAATCATGCGCCGTGCGCGTCCCGTAGCCATCGTCATCCAGGATGCCTGCAATCATCTCCCGGATATCGGTTTCGTCATCTACAACTAGAATATCATGCGCCATGAGCTGTCACTGCTTGCTCTTGTTCGTCGCTCTCCGTTTCGGCCTCGGCAGAAGCTGCCAGAGTAAGCCGCACCAGAGTGCCTGTTGCATCAGGGGTTGATTTCGGCGCGTCCAGCAATTCGACGCCACCGCCGTGGTCTTCCATAATCTTCCGCACGATCGCAAGACCAAGGCCCGTGCCCTTTTCCCGCGTCGTCATGTAGGGCTCCAGCAACCGGCTGCGGTTTTCCTCGGGCAGCCCGACCCCGTTGTCGATCACATCGACGACGATCCGTCCCGGAGTTTCATCACTTTCTGCGCGCAGCCGGACCAGAACCTTGCCTTTCGGCAAGTCGTCACCTGTCCGTGCTGCAACCGCCTCGGTGGCATTCTTGACCACGTTGGTAAGTGCCTGACCGACGAGACGCGGGTCGAACACGGCCGTTACCGCCGTATCGGGAACATCGGCCGTGACCGAGATTTCCGGGTTGGCGACAGATTGCATGAAGGCGGCATCGCGGACCGCTTCGCGCAGGTCCGAACTGATCTTGTTCGGTTTCCGCATCCGGGCAAAGGAGGAAAACTCGTCGACCATCTGGCCGATATCGCCGACCTGCCTGACAATGGTGTCGATGCACTGGTCGAAGACTTCCCGGTCTTCCTCGATGCGTTTGCCGTAACGCCGGCGAATGCGCTCCGCAGACAGCTGGATCGGTGTCAGCGGATTCTTGATTTCGTGCGCGATTCTGCGAGCGACATCGGCCCAGGCGGAATTGCGCTGCGCGGAGACGAGATCGGTAATATCGTCCAGTGTGACGACAAAACCATGCTCGCGCCGTGTGGACTGCTCGCTTGTTATGCGCACATTCAATGTCCGCAGGCGGCCGGCTCGCGTGACCTCGATCTGGGTTTCCGGGAGCTTATCCGTCGAGTTTTCAAGCACGGCATCGATGCAGTCGGCAAGTTCGGGCACAACTTCCGTCAGCGGTCTGTTGAGGATCTGCACCTCATCGAGTTGCAGCAGTTCCAGCGCCGACCGGTTGATCAGCATGATGGAAGCCTCGTCATCCACTCCGATCACGCCTGTCGACACGCCGGAAAGGACAGCCTCGTTGAACCTGCGGCGGCGGTCGATCTGCTCGTTGGCCGCCAGCAGGGCGTCCCGCTGTCCAAGCAACTGGCCGGTCATCTTGTTGAATGTCAGACCGAGGTTGGTCAGGTCTCCCCCCGACTTTTCTGTCTGCACCTTGACCGCAAGGTTGCCCTTGGAGACCTCGTCGGCAGCCGATATCAGCACGCGAATGGGCGAAACCAGCCTGTTTGCGAAGCCAAAGCCGATCCAGATAGCCGATAGGAGCAGGATGAGAGCGACACCCAGATAGACCAGCGCAAACGCGACCTGGACACCGAACCGGCTGTTTTCCATCTGCTGATACTGCGATGCGCCGGTTTCCGCCAGGCGCAGATACTCAACGACGCGGGGGTCGATCACCCGCACGGCATAAAGATAAAAATTATCGTAGGCCGACAGCTTCATGACACCGCCGACGAGATTCGAACTGCCGGGGGCAATCAGGATCGGGTCGCCCGACTGTGCCTTGAAAAAACTGTCGGCGGGCGGCAGCGGGATCTGCGCATTCGGATCGAGAATGACGCGCGTCACGACATCCCCATTCTCATCGAGGATCATCGCGCCGAGAATGCCGCGAAGTGAAACCTGTGTCGCAAAGAACTGGTCAAACCGGGTCGGCTCGAATTCATAGATCGCCTTGGCGCGATCGATATCCTTCGTCATGGCGATCAGATCGCCCCTGAGAACCCGCGCATGTTCCTGAAGATAGGCCTGCGCAACCGTCAGGGCATTGTCGATGATCTGCCGCGTGCGGTCTTCAAACCAGCGATCCAGGCCCCGATCGAGCGTGACTGCAGCCAGAACCGCCATCATGACGGCAGGAACAGCCGCAACAAGGCTGAACAGGGCAACGACACGCACGTGAAGACGCGCGGCTGCCCGCCCACGCCTTCGCGCCTGCCAGAGCTTGTAGATTTCAACGGAGACGACGCCCAGCAATACGGCCGCGAGAGCACCATTGATGGCCATCGCCGTCATGATGACTTCCCGTGTGGGATCGACGGAGGTCAGTCCCA
Source organism: Roseibium sp. MMSF_3412 (assembly GCF_030733265.1). Lineage (GTDB taxonomy): Bacteria > Pseudomonadota > Alphaproteobacteria > Rhizobiales > Stappiaceae > Roseibium. The sequence goes on from NZ_JASHJI010000009.1 coordinate 164,491, forward strand.
TGAGAATAACAAATGTGATCGCAATCGAAATCAGCGCAACCACCATGACGGCAAGCCCGGCGCGACGCCATAACTTGCCCGAAGCGCTGGATTGCACCACGGATTGCTGAACTGTTTCCAGTATCATGCAGCCTCTAAAACACGGCAAACCACGGAATAATTGCGGCTTGCTGGACCATTTGCTGCAAACTTATCACACATTGTTGCGAAATTGCGACAGAGCTGTCCAGACGCCACATTTTACAGTGGAAGAGATTGGTCTCGTTCCAAATTCGTCAGAAGATTCAGAATCTTGACCTTGCAAAAATCACGCAGGGTGACAGGAGCGCGGTCCCGGGGAGCGCCGCACGACCCGGCCGACCGTGTCTTCTTTCGACCGGAAGGATAACGCTCATCTGGCGGAGCGCATCACCTGAATGTCGAGGTCTCTGATTTTCTTCCGCAAGGTGTTGCGATTGACCCCGAGAAGTTCTGCGGCCTTGATCTGATTGCCTCTTGTCGCAGCAAGGGCAGCACTGATCAGCGGGTATTCGACCTCCCGCAGAATGCGGTGGTAGAGCCCCGGAGGGGGAAGCGCTTCGCCGAACGTGTCGAAGTAACCCGACAGGTATTTTTCCACCGAGCCCCCCAGGTTGACGTTCTCGTTCACGTCCTCCGAGGCCGAAACGGCACTTGGCTGGCTGAGTTCCTGATCGAGCAGGCTTTCGCTGATCACGTCCTGCGGATATAGCGCTGCGAGACGCCGGACGAGGTTTTCCAGTTCGCGCACGTTGCCCGGCCATCTGTAACGGCGCAGCATGTTGAGTGCACCGACGTCGATCTGTTTCGCCTGCAGGCCTTCCTTTTCCACCAGAGAAAAGAAGTGCCGGACCAGGTCCGGAATGTCTTCCACCCGCTCGCGCAGCGGTGGCAACCGGATTGGAACGACGTTGAGCCTGAAATAGAGATCTTCCCGGAAAAGTCCCTGGTTGATCAGGTGACGGAGATCCTTGTTGGTCGCGGCGACAATGCGAACATCAGTCTTGATCGGCGTCCGTCCGCCGACAGTGGTATACTCGCCTTGCTGCAGCACGCGCAGCAAACGTGTCTGCGCTTCCATCGGCATGTCGCCGATTTCATCCAGGAACAGCGTTCCGCCGTCAGCTTGCTCAAAACGGCCCGAACTCCGGTTCTGCGCACCGGTGAAGGCTCCCTTTTCGTGGCCGAACAACTCGGCCTCGATCAGGTCCCGCGGGATCGCCGCCATGTTGATGGCGACAAATGGACCGTTTCGACGTTTGCCGTAGTCGTGAAGTGCACGTGCAACGAGTTCCTTGCCCGTGCCCGATTCTCCGTTGATCATGACCGTGAGATCGGTCTGCATCAGCCGGGCGAGAATGCGATAGATTTCCTGCATGGCCGGTGAGCGGCCAACAAGCGGCATCCCCTCCCCGGCGTCCTCGATATCAAGCGCCGGGCGTTTCTTGGGCTCTTCCAGCGCTCTTTGCACAATGTTGGTGAGTTCCTTCAGATCGAAGGGCTTGGGCAGATATTCATAGGCTCCCTTTTCGGAAGCCTTGATCGCGGTCATGAACGTGTTCTGGGCACTCATGACGAGGACCGGAAGTTCAGGCCGCATCTTTTTCATGCGCGGCAGAACATCAAAAATGTTCTCATCCGGCATCACGACATCCGTGATGACAAGATCGCCATCACCGGATGATACCCACCGCCAGAGCGTAGAGGCATTCGACGTCAGCCGCACCGTGTATCCGGCCCTGGAAAGAGCCTGGTTGAGCACGGTGCGAATAGCCGCGTCATCATCTGCAACAAGGATCGTACCTGTCGGCATCGTTATTCAGTTCCCTCGCTCGCCGTGTCGGTATCCGGATTTGCGTCACCGGTATACGCAGGCATTAGGATGCGAAAAATGGTTCTTTCACGCTGGCTGTCACACTCAATGACGCCACCATGATCGCCGATAATTTTTGCAACGAGAGCCAGGCCAAGACCCGACCCGTTGGTCTTCGTGGTGATAAAGGGTTCAAACAGGTGCGGCAGCAGATCATCGGGAACACCCGGACCGTTATCCTGCACACAGAATTCAAGCGGCAGGCTTACGCGATGCTCTGTACCGGGCACCGACAGACGGACTCCCGGCCGAAAAGCGGTTGAAATCCGGATTTCGCCATCGGGATCATCGCCGATCGCTTCACTCGCGTTCTTCACCAGATTGAGAAACACCTGGATCAGCTGGTCCTTGTTGGCAAAGACCGGCGGCAGGGATGGATCGTAAATCTCCACGATCCTCTTGTTACGCGCAAACCCGTTGTCTGACAGGCTTTTGACCCTGTCCAGAACGACGTGGATGTTGACCGGTTCACGCTCGATCGGTCTCTCGTCGGAGAAAACCTCCATGCGATCGACAAGTTTCACGATCCTGTCGGTCTCGTCCATGATGAGCCGCGTCAGCGACCGGTCGTCATCGACCACGGATTGTTCCAGAAGCTGCGCCGCTCCCCTTATGCCAGACAGCGGGTTCTTGATTTCGTGCGCCAGCATCGCCGCGAGCCCGGTCACGGTTCGCGCCGCCCCCCGCGACGTCAGTTGCCGGTCGATCTTTTCGGCCATGGTCCGTTCTTGGAACATCAGAACGACAGCCCCCGGCCGATCCGATACCGGAGCCGCATTGATATCGACCATCTTGGGCGCGCCGATTCGCGGCGAACCGATATCCACCTTGTATTCGTTGACGGGTGCCGCGCGTTCGCGCACCTGCTCGATCAAGGTGAGCAACGGGCTGCCGAAAGGGACAAAGTCGCTGATCGGATGCCGTCGCAAGACGGAAGCGCTGGAGCGCATGAAAATCTCGGCGGCCATGTTTGCCGACTCAATGACGCCGTCTGGCGCCACAAGCAAAACCGGGTGCGGAAGCGCATCGAGAATGGTCGGGCCGTCGCTTGCAAGCATGGCAATACGGCCGCTTTCAACGGTGACTTCGCTCACGCGGCTATCCGTTCGTTGGACGTTGAGAACCAGTCTGCGATCAAACGCAGCACCTCGGGTGGAGAATTGGACGTCATCAGGGTTCGTCTCTCATTGGCCGGGATCTGGCCCGCACCACGCTCTATGGCACCGTCGAGATACCAGCCCAGATGCTTCCGGGCGATACGAACGCCGGCCGTTGCCCCGTAGTGGCCGAGAATGTCTTCGTAATGCCCGGCGACAAGATCCGCGAGGTCTGATCCTGCGGGGGCAGCAAGCCGAACGCCGGTCGCAAGATAGTGCCCGACATGGCCGGGCAACCAGGGCCGGCCATAAGCACCGCGCCCGATCATGATCCCATCGGATCCACTCACCGCCAGCATCTTCTCCGCATCCTCAATGGACTTGCAGTCGCCATTTGCAATCAGGGGAACAGAGATGGCTTCCTTGACGGCCCGTATGGCTTTCCAGTCGGCGGTGCCCTTGTAAAACTGGCACCGCGTCCTGCCGTGAACCGTTACGAGCTGAACACCGGCGTTTTCCGCCCGCCGCGCTAGTTCGGCTGCGTTCAAGGACGTGTCGTCCCAGCCGAGGCGCATCTTGACAGTGACGGGTATGTCGACTGCCGCGACTGTTGCCTCGATCAGCGTGAGGGCATGATCGAGGTCCCGCATCAATGCCGAACCGGAGTATCCCGACGTTACCTTCTTTGCCGGGCATCCCATGTTGATATCGATTACATCAGCGCCCAGACCGGCGACGACCCTTGCAGCCTCGTCCATCCAGCGCGCTTCCCTGCCGGCAAGCTGTACGACATGCAGACCCTCGTCCTGGGCCTCCGCTCGCATCTGCGTTTCCGCGTCCCCTTTCACGAAGGTTTCGCTTGCGATCATTTCGCTGACGACCATCCCGGCACCGAAACGCGCAGCAAGCCGGCGAAACGGCAGATCGGTCACACCTGACATGGGCGCCAGAACGGCCCTGTTGGAAAGAGTATGCGGTCCTATGGAAAGAGAGTTCGACGATATCGACACACAGTTCTCTTTTCTGCTCATTACCTGTGCAAAACGCTAATTGCCTATATTGTAGCCAATTTGCGCATCGCAACAAGTCTAAATTTGCGTATTGGTACGGTTCATCGTTAATGGCCGTCAGTGATTTTCGCCTCAGCCGCCTTCAAGGAGACGACAATGAACAAAACGGCCGCCGCATTGATCGTCGCGGCAGGACGTGGAACACGCCTATCGGACCCCGGAAATCGGCAACCGAAGCAATACAAGCTGATCGCCGGGCGTCCTGTCCTGTCTCATACACTGGACGCTTTCCTGAATCATCCTCGAATTTCGAAAATCATGACCGTGATACACCCCGACGATACCGCGCTTTACGGCGCGGCCGTTACGGCGGCGGAGTGCACGGTAAAGGACAAGGAACTCCTGACGGCGTTTGGTGGAGACACGCGTCAACAATCCGTACTGGCCGGACTGAAGGCCCTGGAGGATGCCGGCTGCGAATGTGTTCTCATTCACGATGCCGCCCGTCCCTTCGTGTCCGAAACGGTGATAAACGGTCTCCTCTTACAACTGGACGCGGGTGCAGAGGGTGTGCTTGCAGCCGTTCCCGTCGTCGATACGCTGAAACACTGCGAAGAGCCGGGCCAGCCGCTGAGGACAATCGATCGATCCGGTTTGTGGGCAGCCCAGACACCGCAGGCCTTCCCGTTCAAACTGATTCTGGACGCGCATCTGAGCGCTGCCGAAGCCAGAAGAAGTGACTTTACCGATGATACCGGTCTGGCGGAATGGGCCGGCGTTTCGGTAAAATTAAGCGAAGGCGATCCAGGAAATTTCAAGATCACCACGTGGCAGGACTTGTCCCGCGCCGAAACACAGGTGAAACAGGCACCCATGAACCAGCAAAACCGCACACGTCCACCGTTGTCCGAACTTTTGGATGTCCGAACCGGTATTGGATACGATGTTCATGCCTTCGAGGCTGGTGATGCCGTCATCCTCGGAGGGGTCGCAATTCCCCATGGCAGAAAGCTCAAGGGGCATTCCGATGCGGATGTCGTGCTGCATGCAATCACCGATGCAACGCTTGGAGCGATTGGCGATGGTGACATCGGTAGCCATTTTCCTCCAAGCGACCCGAAGTGGAAAGGCGCATCATCGGACATGTTCCAGTTTGATGCCGTTGAGCGCGTGACAAAGCTGGGCGGACGGCTTGCACATATCGACGTCACAATCATCTGTGAAGAACCCAAGATTGGTCCGCACCGGGACGCGATCAGGCAGAACGTTGCTCAGATCTGCGACATTCCCGCATCGCGCGTATCCGTCAAGGCAACAACTTCCGAGCGGCTCGGCTTCACCGGTCGCAAGGAGGGGATCGCCACGCTTGCAAGCGTAACCATTCGGTTGCCCCTTTCTGAAAACGAGTAGTCGACCATGAATGACAGACGTCTGGAAAGCCTTGATGACCTTGCTCCCCTCGCCGGCAATGTTCTGGAAGAATTGAAGGCTCAGGGAAAAATGATCGCAACGGCCGAATCGTGCACAGGCGGACTGATCTGTGCGGCCCTGACGGAAATCGCAGGTTCATCGGTTGCGGTCGACCGGGGCTTCATAACCTACTCAAACGAAGCGAAAACAGAACTCATCGGTGTTCCCGCGGGTCTGATCACGCGTGAGGGCGCTGTCAGCAAGGAAGTTGCCATCGCCATGGCGGAAGGTGCACTGGAACGATCGAATGGAGATATATCGGTTTCCGTGACAGGCATCGCCGGACCTGGCGGCGGGTCCGAGCACAAACCGGTCGGCACCGTTCATATCGCCGTTGCTGCGACAGGTGAACCGACACAGCACTTTCATTGCTGGTTTGCCGACCACGGCCGCCAGTTCATCCGTCTGGAGACCGTAAAAACTGCCCTTGCGTCAGTTCTAAATGCACTCAAGGACGCAAAGTCTCATTAACGATCGATCGAGTTCCCGCTGGCGAAAAAGGGCAAAAACCCATATGCCTTACGTTGGGTTGAACATCGATTGCTTACACCAATGATATTACGTCTCGCGACGCTTCTCGCTGCACTTTGTGTTGCCACAGTCTCTCACGCGGATTCGTTGCCGAAACCGGGCGACTACTACCTGATTTCGAGAGATCACGCCGGCAAGTTCATTGGCAGCCACAAGCTTTTCAAGAATGAAAGTGCCGATACGAAGCGGGTCAGCTACTGCGGCAATGAATACTTCGTGCGCGACAGTTCCGTCGCCTGGACGGAGCTTGAAGCGGAATTCGGCCACATCGTTCACGTGGAATTCAACTTCGGCAAGGGCTGGCGTCCGATATGCGCGAATCCCGAGCGCGAGGTTACGTTGGCGGACCTGGGAATTACCATGGACGCGCGGGAAGTCCTGGCTGGCCTGTCGACTGCCCCCTCAACCGCCAGCCGCCTGGCAACGATCGGCGCCATGTTTCGCACGAGCGTTTTTGAAAAATCCGAGAGCGGCCTCGGTATGTAACTTCATTTGCCGTAGGTGCAATGCGAGCGAAATCTTCAAATACTGCACTTTTTACGAGCGTTTAAAGTTTTAATAAAACGCCTGCCCGGCTTTCAATCTGATAGTGAAGTTCGCCCTCTACTTTGAGAACAAACCATTAAAATTGCGCTGGCCACGCCAGCACATGATTGGCTTAGCGGTAGGGAAAACGCACAATGCAATTTCAGAAATTTCTGCTCACGATTGGCTTTCTCCTGATTTCATCGACGCATGCCGGTGCACAAAGCGAAATTCCAGCAGTTGGCGACACCTATATCATCTCCCGGGACGACAACCGGAATTTCCGCGGCTCACACCGGATCTACAACAGACAATCCGATGGTCTCGTGGAGGTCGAATACTGTAACCGGTCCTACTGGGTCCGGTATGCCACGGTCGCCTGGACGCAGCTTGAGGTGGAGAACGACTACGAAGTCCGCGTCGAATTCAACTGGGGCAAGGGCTGGCGGCCAATTTGCGATCGCCCGGACCAACAGGTGACCCTGGAAGGTCTCGGTATCTCCGACGATCCGAGGGTCGTTATTCAAAATGGTGGTACCGCGCTCGACAAGGCAAACCGGTTCGCCGCGATCCGTGACGCCTTCAACGCACAGCGCAAGGAAAAGGCTACCAAATCGTTCCACGACGAATAGATCAAATCGTTACCAATCCGGTAACGGACAGGTAAACAAAGCAGCTTAAGATACATGCAGTGGGGCTAATCTGGGTTCAGGAGAGGAGCACACGCATGAAGCGCTCTTTTGCTAGTCAGGCGATAGCGTCACTGACGGTTGTTTGCAGCGCAACGGCGGTATTCGCCCAAAACGACTTCTATATCCGGTCGGAATATTCGAACGGGGAATTCACCGGTTTTCACGAGATACTGACAAAGCCGAAGGACGGCTACCATCAGGCCAGCTACTGCGAACGCGTGTTCTGGGTGTCTGCGGGCACGGTCATCTGGACGGAAGAACAGAACGCTGCCGGCCGAACCCTTGTCCTTGAGGAAAACGACGGAAAGAGCCGCACCATTGTCTGCAAGGACAATGATGCCTTCGCAACGTTGGACGACCTGGGCCTGTCAGAAAAGGAAGTCGCCAAGATACGGGCGGAGAACGAGCCACTCGACATGAAATCGAGCCGTCTGCGCACGATCCGGGATGCCTTCAAGCAATACAAGTGACGCGTCCGTAGACCCGGCTCAGACCCCGTAGACTTCGTCCGCACGCGCTTCAAAGGCGCTGGAGAATTTCCGGAACGCCTTGTCGAACATCACCCCCATGAGCGACCCGAGCGTGCGGCTTTTGAACTCGTAGGAGATGAAGAAGCCGACATTGCAGGCACCCCCGCCGGCCTCTTCGAAAGTCCATTTGTTCTCAAGATGCTTGAAGGGTCCGTCCAGGTATTCAACAAGGATTGTCTGCTCTTCCGGGCGCAACTCGACCCGGCTGGTAAAAGTCTCCTTGAACAGCTTGTAAGCCACGGTCATGTCGGCCACCAGCACCGTCCGTCCGCCGTCGAGCTGCTTTTTGCCCCTGACATGCAAATCCTGGCAAAGCGGAACGAATTGCGGATACTTTTCAATGTCCGCAACAAGTCGGAACATGTCGTCCGCTTTGTGATTGACTTTGTGCGTTGAAGAAAAAGTTGGCATTCGGCGTATTGGCTTCCGTTCAATGACCAAGCTTGGCTTTTCTCGCCGCGCGCAGGTCCGCGAAATCTTCACCCGCGTGGTGTGAAGACCGCGTCAGCGGACTTGCCGAAACCTTCAGGAAGCCTTTCGCGTAGGCGATACGTTCATAGCCCTTGAATTCCTCGGGGGTGACAAAGGACATCACCGGATGATGTTTCTTCGAAGGCTGCAGGTACTGACCGATCGTCAAGAAGTCCACATCTGCCGCCCGAAGGTCGTCCATGAGCTGCAGAACCTCGTTGCGAACCTCACCCAGCCCGACCATGATCCCGGACTTGGTGAACATTTCCGCGTCCAGCTCCTTTGCCTTTTGCAGCAGGCGAATGGAATGAAAGTAGCGCGCGCCGGGCCTGACGGTAAGATATTTGGAAGGCACCGTTTCAAGATTGTGATTGAAGACGTCCGGCTTTGCTTCGATTACCGTTTCGAGCGCGCCCTCTTTCCTGAGAAAGTCGGGCGTCAGAACCTCGACCGTCGTCGACGGAGACGTTTGCCGGATCGCTGCGATGACATCCGAAAAGTGTTTTGCGCCGCCATCGTCCAGGTCGTCGCGGTCCACGGAGGTGATAACCACGTGCTCCAGTCCCATCGTGGCAACCGCATCGGCAACACCCTGGGGCTCGTTCGGATCGACTGGTCCAGGCATCCCCGTCCGGACATTGCAGAAGGCACAGGCACGTGTGCACGTATCCCCCAGGATCATGAAGCTTGCATGTTTCTTGGACCAGCATTCGCCTATGTTCGGACAACCGGCTTCTTCGCAAACCGTGACCAGATTGTTGTTGCGAACAACATCCTTGGTTTCACGGTAGATCGGCGATGTCGGCGCCTTGACACGGATCCATTTCGGTTTGCGCTGAATCGGGTTATCCGGGCGGTGCTCTTTTTCCGGGTGGCGCGGACGCACATCGGATGTTTGCCGCGGGCGATTGAGCGTGTCTACGATCGTAACCATGGGCCTTAAGTGTCTCTATTCCCTGGAAAGGTCAAGGTGAAATGGTGCCGCGTCAGCTATGTGCTGAGTGCAGGCCTGAACAACTCGGAAAACCGCTGGCGGGCCGTTTCGGACAGCGGCAGCGATTTTCGCGTTGCATCGTTCATCTGAACAATAACCGTCATCGCCTGCGCGACCGGACGCTCGTCCTGATAAACACGTTGAATGAGCTTGAAGGAACTGCGACCGATCTCCTTGACGGCAGTGCCGATCTGCACCTCGCCGGGCCAATTGATCTCGGAAAGGAAATCAAGTTCGAGCCTTGCGATGACAAATGAGGCGCCCTCACACATCAGTTCGTCGCCAAAGAGCAGTTCAACCCTCCCCGTTTCGAGAAAAGTGCTGAATACCGCATTGTTGACATGTCCCTGGCGATCCGTGTCCGCGTACCGCAACTTGTCCTTCGTGATCAGCGGAAAGGCATTGATAGCTGGATCGCTGCTCTGGCTTTGGGAGCGTGGAGGCTTGTCCGAAACGACATAGATATACGCCGGTACGTCGCCATTTTCCGTGCGGACAAGCGTTTCGGCGCGCTCATAGCCTTCGCCTTCGAATGCATCCAGCCGGTCCCAGTGTTCGACAAGTTCCGGCGACTCGAAAACTAGGACCTCGATGGTCTGTCCTTCGGGATCGAGCACCAGCCCGGGAAACCCAAGCGCAGCTCCCCAGCCCGACTGCACGAGGCGGCCGCGCACGCTTCCCTCTCTCCAGCGGCCGGGAATATCGGCAAGCTGAGCGTGGTTCGCACGTCCCGGTGCAAGTGTTCCGTATGTGGCGAGCCTGAATTCCGGCGTTTCCAGCTGTCTTTCCATCAATCGATCAGGCTCCCCCGGCCGCTGTCCCGTACCGAGCAGCGCAAACGGCGCATCCCGTCCACAGGCATCTGAAGAAAGTCGCACGGCGTCACTTGAACACTTTCTTCCAGATAAACAGGAACAGGATCGCGCCGACAATGGCAACGATCAGCCGGTCGATGACACCACCAGCCAGGTTCAGGTTGAGGATCGATGCCAATTCACCGCCCAGAAGAGCGCCGATCAGACCGACAACAAGGCTCCCGAGAAACCCTCCCCGGCTGTTGAGCACCCTATGGGCGACAGCACCCGCGATCAGCCCGATAATGGCAGAAATAATGAGCCCCATACCTGTTCCTTTTCAGACGCTGCGCATCGAGGCCCCGATCCGATGATCGGTTCAAGCCAGAATACGCGCGATCAGCACGACGACAACGGCCCCTATGGCAGCCACCAATATTTCATTCAGATAGGGATTGCCGAGATCGATGTTAATCCCGAAGAACTTGAAGATGAATCCGCCTACAAACGCACCTATGATCCCGGTAAGCAGATACCGTATCAGGCCGCCGCCGCCGACGAGGATACTTGCGAGCCAACCCGCGATAATGCCAATCGCGACCCAGATCAGAATTGACTTTGCATCCATGACAACCCTCCCGCGTCAGTCAATCTTGCCGGACCCGTGTTCCGCCCGGTCCAGAACATCAGTGTAACTGAACCCTGCGGTATCACAACTCACCGCAGTGACCTCGACCGGATTGCCTTTGAAAAACCGTTGGGGCTTGGGAAACTCCAGCCCGAATACGATGCCCTCGTGCAACACGCACTTGGCCGTGATGTTTCGGTTGGATGCTTTCAGGCGCACGTTTATGAAATGCGTTCCCGAGGCGAACGGGTCTGCGAGCAGGTTGTCCCCGTGTACCTGATAGTAGCGGAAACAGGGGACCCGGCCGTTCGACTGTCTTTCGACAAAGAAGCGCTGCGAGAGCTGCCGCCGCGCCCGTTCGGCATTGTCTGCCGGAAGCCGATCGATGGCCGCGTTCAAGGTCGTCGCTTCGTGCGGTCTGAGCGTCCAGCTCCCCTCCCGACAGACAAATCTCAATCCATCCAGAAGATAGGCAAACACCCTGATAACTCCGCTTGACGCGGCGATCCCGACCCATGCCGGGATCACCAATGGTCCGGGCTACATGTTCAGAACACGGCCATAGGCATCCAGCACCGACTCTTTCATCATTTCCGAAAGCGTCGGATGCGGGAACACCGTGTGCATTAGGTCTTCTTCCGTTGTTTCCAGGTTCATGGCGACTACGTAGCCCTGGATAAGCTCGGTTACTTCCGCGCCAACCATATGGGCCCCCAGCAGTTGCCCCGTCTTGGCATCGAAGATTGTCTTGATGAGCCCGTCCGGTTCCCCAAGTGCAATCGCCTTGCCGTTTCCGATGAAGGGGAAACGCCCGACCTTGATGTCGTAGCCGGCTTCCTTCGCCTTGGGCTCGGTCAGACCGACCGACGCGACCTGTGGATGGCAGTAGGTACATCCCGGGATCATCGACTTGTCCATGGCATGGACATCCTTGCCGGCAATCTTCTCGACGCAGATCACGCCTTCATGCTCCGCCTTGTGTGCGAGCATCGGCGGTCCGGCAACGTCACCGATGGCATAGATGCCGGGGACGTTTGTGCGGCCATAGCCGTCGATAACGACGCAGCCACGGTCGGTTTTAACGCCGAGTTCCTCAAGACCGAGATTCTCGATATTGCCGACGACACCAACCGCCGAAATCAGTTTTTCAGCCGTCAGGTCCTGCTTTTTGCCGTCCTTGGTTTCAACGGTCGCCGTGACACCCTTGGCGCCCTTCTTGACCTGCGAAACCTTTGCCTCGAGCAGGAACTTGATGCCCTGCTTTTCCATCTGCTTCTTGGCGAGCCCGGAAATCTCGGGGTCTTCGACCGGCATGATCGTCGGCATCATTTCAATGACCGTCACGTCCGCGCCCATGGTTTTGTAGAAAGACGCAAACTCGATACCGATCGCGCCCGATCCCATGACGATCAGAGACTTTGGCATTGTCGGGGGCACCATGGCTTCGAAATAGGTCCAGATGTCCTTGCCATCCGGCTCGATGCCTGGGATAACGCGCGGGCGCGCGCCCGTTGCAACGATAATGTGCTTGGCCTTGTAGACGCCCTCGCCCTTCGTGCCCTTCGGCGCAGGGTGCTGCGGTTCCATCGCCTTCTTGGAGGTTTTGGACACGGTCACTTCACCGGCCTTCGTTACCTTGCCCTCACCCCAGATGATGTCGACCTTGTTCTTCTTCATCAGGAAACCGACACCGCCAGCGAGCTGTCCGGAGACACCGCGCGACCGGTTGACGACGGCAGCCGGATCGAAGGAGATCTTCTCGGCGGACAGGCCGTAATCCTTGGCATGCTGCATGTAGTGGTAGATTTCGGCGGACCGCAGCAGCGCCTTGGTCGGAATGCAGCCCCAATTGAGACAGATGCCGCCCATGTGCTCGCGCTCGACGATCGCGGTCTTGAGGCCGAGCTGCGAAGCACGGATTGCGGTTACATAACCACCCGGCCCGGAGCCGATGATGATCACATCGTAGTTGGTATCAGCCATGGTGTTCTTCCCCGGCGAAAGAAGTCATCGTTCAGATACGGCGCGGTGTCTGGACCGCGCCGCAGAGCAAGCATCAGACCAGCATGCTCATCGGGTTTTCGATGTAGCCCTTGAAGGCGCCCAGCAACTGGGCACCAAGCGCACCGTCAACGCAGCGGTGGTCCGTGGAGAGCGTCACCGTCATGACCGTGGCAATCGCCACGGCGTCATCTTTGACGACGGCGCGCTTTTCGCCGGCCCCAACGGCAAGGATCGTCGCATGCGGTGGGTTCACGACCGCCGAGAAATCCTTCACGCCCATCATGCCCATGTTGGAGACCGCCGTGGTGCCACCCTGATATTCTTCCGGCTTGAGCTTGCGCTCTTTCGCCCGTTTGCCAAGGTCCTTCATCTCGTTGGAGATAACCGACAGGGACTTTTCTTCCGCCCGGTGGATGATCGGCGTGATCAGTCCGCCCGGGATCGAAACGGCAACGCCAACATCCGCATGCTTGTGCATGACCATGTTTTCGTCGGTCCAGGAGACGTTCGCATCCGGAACGTCGCGCAATGCCAGCGCGAGCGCCTTGATGGTCATGTCGTTGACCGACAGCTTGTAGGCCGGCTTGCCGTCCTTGTCGGTTGCCGCAGCCCCGTTGAGCTGTGCGCGGAGTGCAAGAAGCGCATCGAGTTCACAGTCGACCGAGACATAGAAATGCGGGATCGTCTGCTTGGATTCCGTCAAACGTTTCGCAATCGTCTTGCGCATGCCGTCATGCGGCACGAGTTCGTAGGAATCGTCGTCGAACAGCTTCAGAACCTGGTCCGCGGACGGCCCTGCCGCAAGCGCCGGTGCGGCGGCCGCTGCCTTTGGAGCCTCGGCTGCCGGAGCAGCCTTTCCGGTTCCGGCCGAAATGGCGGCTTCGATGTCACGCTTGACGATCCGGCCATGCGGGCCGGTGCCGGTCAGAGCGGAAAGATCGAGGCTGTTCAGCTTGGCAAGACGCCGCGCCAGAGGCGAGGCAAAAATGCGTGAGCCGTCATTGGCAACAGGTGCCGGACCGGCCGGTGCGGACGCTGCCGCAGCCGGTTCAGCAGCGGCGGGTGCCTCGGCTGGAGCAGCTGCCGCTGCAGGCGCCGGGCTGGCTGCAGCCGTGTCGATGGACCCGGCATCCTCGCCGTCTTCCAGAAGCACGGCGATCAGCTCGTTGACCTTGACCCCGGCAGAACCTTCTGGAACCACGATCTTGCCGACCGTGCCTTCGTCCACTGCCTCGACTTCCATTGTCGCCTTGTCGGTCTCGATCTCGGCGATGACATCACCGGCAGAAACCTGGTCGCCTTCCTTGACCAGCCATTTGGCAAGGTTGCCCTCTTCCATGGTCGGGGAAAGGGCCGGCATGGTGATATTGATTGGCATGTCCGTCTCCCTCGCCTCAGGCTGTATACGTCACGGCCTTGACCGCTTCGATGACTTCCGGAACGCTCGGCAATGCAAGCTTCTCAAGATTTGCCGCATAGGGCATCGGAACGTCTTTGCCGGTCACGCGCAGGATCGGAGCATCCAGATAGTCGAATGCCTGTTCCTGAACCTGATAGGCGATCTCGGAAGACACCGAACACATCGGGAAGGCTTCCTCGATCGTGACGATCCGGCCTGTCTTCCTGACGGAAGCGAGAACCGTTTCGATGTCGAGCGGACGGATCGTGCGCAGATTAATGACTTCCGCGGAAATGCCCATGGCCGCAAGTTCGTCGGCCGCCTGCAGCGTGTAGGTCATGCCGATACCCCAGGACACGAGGGTCACGTCGGTGCCGCCGCGCTCGATCTTCGCCTTGCCGATCGGCAGCACGAAGTCGTCCATGTCCGGGATTTCGAACGAGTGGCCGTAGAGGATCTCGTTCTCCAGGAAAATGACCGGGTTCGGATCGCGGATGGCCGCTTTGAGAAGGCCCTTGGCGTCGGCTGCAGAATAAGGCTGGATCACCTTCAGGCCCGGAACATGCGCGTACCAGGACGCATAGTCCTGCGAGTGCTGCGCACCGACGCGGGCAGCCGCGCCGTTCGGACCGCGGAACACGATCGGAGCGCCCATCTGTCCACCGGACATATAGAGCGTTTTTGCCGCCGAATTGATGATCTGGTCAATCGCCTGCATGGCGAAGTTGAAGGTCATGAATTCAACGATCGGCTTCAGCCCCGCCATCGCGGCGCCGACACCAAGACCGGTAAAGCCGTGTTCCGTAATCGGTGTGTCGATAACGCGCTTGGCACTGAATTCATCCAGCAGGCCCTGCGTGATCTTGTAGGCGCCCTGGTATTCGGCGACTTCCTCACCCATGACGAAGACATCGGCATCGCGGCGCATTTCCTCGGCCATCGCGTCACGCAGCGCTTCACGCACCGTCGAGCTTTTCATTGCCGTTCCGGCAGGGATTTCCGGATCTTCGGCTGGTTCGGAAACAACCGGGGCGGCAGGCGCGGCCGGTGCGCTGGGCGCTTCGGGCGCAGCCGCGGCCGGAGCAGCTGCTGCAGGCGCAGCAGCCGCCGCATCGAGGGCGCTTGCATCTTCGCCTTCACCGAGAAGAACGGCGATCTTTTCGTTGACCTTGACGTTGTCCGTCCCTTCCGGAACCAGGATCTTGCCAAGCGTCCCCTCATCAACGGCCTCGACTTCCATCGTGGCCTTGTCGGTTTCGATTTCGGCGATCACGTCGCCGGCAGTAACAGCATCGCCCTCGGCCTTGAGCCATTTGGAGAGCTTGCCCTCTTCCATTGTCGGCGAGAGCGCCGGCATCAAAATATCAATCGGCATATTGTCCCCCGGCCTTAGAGCAGAATGTCTGTGTAGAGTTCAGACGCATCCGGTTCCGGATCGTTCTGAGCAAATTCAGCGGCTTCGGCGACACGGGCACGCACGTCCTTGTCGATGGCCTTGAGGTCGTCTTCCGACGCCCATTTCTTCTCGATCAGACGGGCTCTGACCTGTTCGATCGGATCGTGCTCGGTCCGCATCTTCTGGACTTCATCCTTGGACCGGTACTTGGCCGGATCCGACATGGAGTGGCCGCGGTAGCGGTAGGTGATCATTTCAAGGATGTACGGACCCTTGCCGTCCCGGCACCAAGCCAGAGCCTTTTCGGACGCGGCCTTGACGGCGCGTACGTCCATGCCGTCGACCTGCTCACCGGGAATACCGAAGGATGCGCCGCGCTGCGACAGGTCCGTCGTCGCCGAAGCACGCGAAACACTCGTTCCCATGCCGTACTTGTTGTTCTCGATCACGTAGACAACGGGAAGCTTCCACAGCTCGGCCATGTTGAAGCTTTCGTAGACCTGCCCCTGGTTGGAGGCCCCATCACCGAAGAAAGCCATGGAGACATTGCCGTTCTCGCGATACTTGTTGGCAAAGCCAAGACCGGTGCCAAGCGACACCTGGGCCCCCACGATGCCGTGCCCGCCATAGAAATGCTTTTCCTTGGAGAACATGTGCATGGAACCGCCCTTGCCCTTGGACAGGCCGCCCCGGCGGCCGGTGAGCTCGGCCATGACGGCGCCTGGATCGAGATCCATGGCCAGCATGTGGCCATGATCGCGATAGCCGGTGATCATCTGATCGCCGTCTTTCTTTGCCATTTGCATACCGACGACGACAGCTTCCTGCCCGATATACAGATGACAAAAACCGCCGATGAGGCCCATGCCGTACAATTGTCCGGCTTTTTCCTCGAATCGGCGGATCAGAAGCATTTCTCGGTAAGCGTGGAGTTCATCGTCCTTGTCGAACTCGGCGATCGCAGGTTTCGCTTTCTTGGCGGTGCTGCGGGTCCGGCTGGCGCTCTTGGAGCGAGCGGAAGTGGTCTTTGATGCTGTGGCCATAACCCTCTTCTCGGCGTGACGTTTCCCCTAAGACAGGTAGCTGCAACTTATCCTGTTGCACATGTCAATCCAATCATATTTAATGGGATATGCGAAGCGATTTAAGATGCTGATTATATTAAATAATTTTAATTTTAACTGAAATCAAGTTGACATGCAAAAATGAACTGAAAATCAGTTCACTTCGTAACGGCGCCCGGGTCGCAGCACCACCAACTCGTTTGTGTGCACGAGATTGAGGTTCAACCGTGCGCGTTCATCCAGCATGTCCGGATCAAGGCTTTCCGGACGCAGCAGGCTGACTCTTGAAACCAGCTCCTGTCTTTCGGCAATCAGCTCTTCCAGGTCCGATTCCAGCTCCGATACCTGGCTTTCAATCATGGCGCGCCCGACCATTCCAAGTTCGCCGCTCATGGCATGGAAACCGAAATATCCAAGCGCTGCAATCGCGATTGCGGGCGTGATGAGACGGCGGAGAAAGGATTGCTTACGCTGACGTGTCGCTGCTCGGGGCACTCTGAAGGACCTTGACGCTGTACTGATGGCCGCTTGGTATCACCACTATGAGAGGTTAGGTTTAATAGAGTCTTGAGATTGTTATTCAAACGCGTCCAAATTTGCGGAAGTCCCCGAGAAAGCCGATGGACCCGAAACAAAAAGAGCGTGACACCATGGTGCGGGAACAGCTGGAGCGCCGCGGCCTGCGGAACGCCCGCGTTCTTGACGCGATGCGCTCGGTTCCAAGGCACCTCTTCGTAAACGATAACCTGCAAAAGCACGCTTACGCGGACAGGCCGCTCACTATCGGTCACTACCAGACAATCTCCCAGCCCTATGTTGTTGCGCTGATGTGCGATCAACTGGAACTTGCGAACACCGACAAGGTCCTGGAAATCGGCACCGGCTCCGGTTATGCAGCCGCCGTGCTCTCGCAACTCTGCGAGCGTGTGATCACTATTGAGCGCATTCCCGATCTTGCGGAAAAGGCGCGGGAAACACTCGCGCAGGCAGGCTGTTCTAATGTCACCGTGCATTGCGGAGACGGAACTCTGGGCCACCAGGAAGATGCTCCGTTCGACGCTATCCTGGTTTCTGCCGCAGCGCCGTCTGTCCCGGAAGCCTATAAGCAGCAACTGCGTGCCGGTGGACGGTTAATTATCCCGGCCGGTCACTCCAGATCGTCCCAGTCCCTCTATCGGGTCCGCAAGAAATCCGACACAGAGTTCTCGACGGAAGATCTCGGCGGTGTCGCCTTTGTACCGCTGATTGGCGAAAAGGGTTGGCAGGAGACATGAAATCCACCTGCACCTGCCAGGTCCCTACGCCGCCGCCATCTTTGCCAGTTTCGTCAGGATCGTCGCCGTGCCCTTGAGGCGCGAGTCGGTTTTTTCCCAGTCCCGTGTCAGCACGACGCGCTGGTCCGGGCGGATCTTCGCAAGAACGCCCTGCTCCGCAATATAGGAGACGAGCCCCGCCGGATTGGAGAATTCGCTATTGCGGAAGCTGACCACCATGCCCTTCGGACCGGCATCCACCTTCTCCACATTCGCCTTGCGGCACAGACCCTTGATATAGACGATCTTCAGAAGATGCTGGACCTCCTCCGGCAGCGGGCCGAACCGGTCGATCAGTTCGGCACCGAAGGCGTCGATCTCCTCAGCCTCGGTGACATCGCCGAGCCGCCGGTAAAGCTGAAGACGCAGCTGCAGGTCGGCAACATAATCCTCAGGTATGAGAACGGGCGTGCCGATATTGATCTGGGGTGACCACTGTTCTTCGCCGAAATCCGCACCGCCATCCTTGAGCTGCGCAACCGCCTCTTCCAGCATCTGCTGGTAAAGCTCGAAGCCGACTTCCTTGATGTGCCCGGACTGTTCTTCGCCGAGAAGGTTCCCCGCCCCGCGAATGTCAAGATCGTGGCTGGCAAGCTGAAAGCCAGCGCCGAGGGTTTCGAGCGACTGCAGCACTTTCAAACGCCGTTCGGCCGTCGCCGTGAGCGTCTTGTTGGCCGGCACCGTGAACAACGCATAGGCACGCGTCTTTGACCGGCCGACACGGCCCCGCAACTGGTAGAGCTGCGCCAGGCCGAACATGTCCGACCGGTGCACGATCAGCGTGTTTGCCGTTGGAATGTCCAGACCCGATTCCACGATCGTGGTCGACAGAAGAACGTTGTACTTGCCTTCGTAAAAGGCGTTCATCACGTCTTCGAGTTCGCCCGGAGGCATTTGCCCGTGGGCAACCGCAACCTTCAGCTCCGGCACCTGTTCTTCCAGAAAGGCCAGCCGATCGGCTATGTCCGCAAGCCTCGGACACACATAAAAACTCTGTCCGCCGCGGTAATGCTCCCGCAAGAGCGCTTCGCGCACCACCAGTGGATCGAAGGGTGACACAAAGGTCCGAACGGCAAGCCTGTCGACCGGCGGCGTCGCGATGAGAGACAGTTCGCGCACGCCGGTCAGCGCCAGTTGCAGCGTGCGCGGGATCGGCGTTGCCGAAAGCGTC
The DNA here is from genome assembly GCF_030733265.1 of Roseibium sp. MMSF_3412. GTDB lineage: Bacteria > Pseudomonadota > Alphaproteobacteria > Rhizobiales > Stappiaceae > Roseibium. Next base: position 183,471 of record NZ_JASHJI010000009.1, read on the forward strand.
ATCACGTGGACGTCCGATTTCAGTTCCTTCAGCCGCTCCTTGTGCTTGACGCCGAAGTGCTGCTCTTCATCGATGATCAGAAGTCCGAGGTCGCGGAACTTGATTGATTTTCCAAGTAGCGCGTGCGTTCCGACAACGATGTCGACGGAACCGTCGGCAATGCCCTTTTTTGTGAGCGTCAGCTGCTTGGCCGGAACAAGCCTGGAGGCATGGCCGACATTGATCGGCAGACCGTGAAAACGCTCGGAAAAAGTCTTGTAATGCTGGCGGGCCAGCAGCGTTGTCGGCACGACAACCGCGACCTGACGGCCCGACATCGCGGCGATGAAGGCTGCGCGCAGCGCGACTTCCGTCTTGCCGAAGCCGACATCGCCGCAGATCAGGCGATCCATCGGGCGGCCGGAGGAAAGATCGTCGAAAACCGCGTCGATCGCCGTCAACTGATCATCGGTTTCTTCATAGGGAAACCGGGTCGCAAACTCGTCGTAGACCCCTTCCGGCGTCTCCACCACTGGTGCCGTTTTCAGCGCCCGTTCGGCGGCGGTCTTGATGAGACCGTCGGCGATCTCAAGAATACGTTTCTTGAGCTTCGCCTTGCGCGCCTGCCAGGCACCGCCACCCAGCTTGTCCAGCTGGGCTTCCTGGTCTTCCGATCCGTAGCGCGACAAAAGCTCGATGTTTTCCACCGGCAAATAAAGCTTGTCGCCGCCTGCATATTGCAGCTCCAGGCAATCATGCGGCGCACCCACCGCCTCGATCGTTTTCAGACCGATGAACCGTCCGATGCCGTGCTCGACATGAACAACAAGATCGCCCTCGGAAAGGCCGGTTGCCTCGGTGATGACATTGGCGCCCTTGGACTTGCGCCGGGATTTGCGCACGAGCCGGTCGCCGAGAATGTCCTGCTCGCCGACAAACGCTATATCCTTGAGTTCGAAACCATGTTCGATGCCGAGGACACACAGTGCCGTCGTCTTGGCCGGAAGCTGGTCCGCGTCCTTGAGCGTGCCGACTTCCTGTACCGCACCAAGACCGTGATCGCCCAGGATCTGACCAAGGCGGTCCCGGGACCCCTCGGACCAGCAAGCAATGACCGTTCGCTTGCCGGCGCTCTGAAGCTCACGCACATGCGTTGTCAGGGCGTCGAATATGTTGACGTCCCCGGCGGCACGTTCGGCTGCAAAACTGCGCCCCTGTTTGCCGCCGAGCTCAATAACCGTCTTTCCGGTTCCAGGCGGTGGTGTGAACGGATCAAGCGTGGCGCTTGCTCTGTCGGCGACTGTGGCTGTCCACTCGCTTTCCGAAAAATAGAGCTTTCCCGGCTCGACCGGCATGTAGGGCACCGTGCCGGCACTTGCTCCCATTTCCCGCGCGTCCTGACGCGCCGTGAAGTGTTCGGAGACCTGATCGAGCCGCTCCCGGACCGCGTCGGTCGCGTTTGCATCCAGAACAAGCGGCGTGTCGCCAATATAGTCGAACAGCGTCTCAAGCCGCTCATGAAACAGGGGCAGCCAGTGTTCCATGCCCGCATAGCGCCGGCCATCGCTGATCGATTGATAAAGAACGTCTTCGCGGCTGGCCGCGCCAAACATCGCCAGATAGGAGCGCCGGAACCGCGAAATCGCTTGTTCCGACAAGACAACTTCGCTCATCGGAACGAGATCGAGGCGCTTCAGCTGTTTTGACGTACGCTGGGTCTCGGCGTTGAAGGAGCGGATGGATTCGAGCGTATCGCCGAAAAAGTCGAGCCTGACCGGTTCCTCTGAACCGGGAGCATAGAGATCGATGATGCCGCCGCGCACCGCGTATTCGCCCGTTTCACGCACCGTCGGCGTGCGCGAGAACCCGTTCATTTCCATCCAGTTGGAAATTGCGGTCATGTCGACCTGGTTTCCGGGCGCCATCGAGAACGTCTGATCTGCCATGAAACCGCGTTCCGGCATTCGCTGAACGGCGGCATTCAGCGTCGTCATCAGAACGGTTTTCCGCCCCTTGGGCACCCCGCGCGCAAGTTGCCCCAGGGCCAGAAGCCGCCGCGCGCTGATCGCCGGATTTGGCGAAACACGGTCATATGGCAGACAGTCCCAGGCAGGAAGCTGCAGGATATCCACGTCAGGTTCGAAGAACGCCAGAGCCTCGCCGACCATCGCCATGCGGGTCGCGTCACGCGCAACGAAGACGAGCGCAAGCCCGTCGGTGCTGCTCTCGGCAAGAAGCCTGGCAAGCGCGTAGCTCTCCGCGCCATCAGGTACACCGGCCAGAGTCACGTTGGCCTGGTCGTTCAAGAGGCTCTCAAACACAGCAGGTCGTCCTGTTTAATTGACGAAACCGGCAGGACCGGCGGCATCGTGGTAGGCAATGATCCGGCGGTAAAGCGGCCCGTCCCACTCGGGGGGCAACGGCTTGCGGCCGGTCATCCATGCGTAAAGATCCTGGTCATGCGCTGTGAGGAGATGTTCCAGTTCCAGAAGTTCTTCTTCCGAAAGCCGGTCGATTTCCGCATTCGCAAAGCCGCCCAGCAAAAGGTCCATTTCCTTCATGCCCCTGTGCCAGCAACGGAACAGGATACGTTTGCGCCGCGAGTCGCGCACGGTGTCGGAAGTATCGTTGGTGCTGCCGGTCGTATCTGACATGGGTGGCCTATCTGGAAACGGGTCGGCGAAAACCGGAAACGGAACGTCTCGACGGGTCGCCAACGCATTGTGAAATCGTGAGCGTTATATAGCGCTGCAAAACGGGATTGTCAGGCCTTTCTCGTTTCATACTCCACTTATTTGTTCACATATTGTTCCACCTGTTGCACCGATCCTCCGCTTCGTGGCAAAACTGGCAATGAATTTCACCAAGCGAATGCCTCAAGGCAGAGGTTTCTTCATTCAAGATGCGCCCGCCGGTTCTCGATCCCCTGTTTGCCCCGGTTTCAACGCTGCCGGGCATCGGCCCAAAAATCGCCAAGCTCGTTTCAGCGCTTGTCGGTGGGCAACCGGACAGGGACGCCACGGTTTCGGACCTGCTCTTTCACATCCCGCATAACCTGATCGACCGGCGGCACAGGCCCGGGATTGCCTATTCGGAAAACGGCGACATCGTAACGCTCGATGTCACGATCGGACGGCACCAGGCGCCGCCGAGACACTCCAAGGCACCTTACAAGATCCCGGCGTATGACGATACGGGACAGATCAGTTTCGTGTTCTTTCATCCAAGACGGGACTGGCTGGAGAAAACCTTTCCCGAGGGCGAACGGCGGATCGTGTCCGGCAAGGTCGAGTGGTTCAACGACCGTCCGCAGATGGTGCATCCGGACTATTCGCTCAAGCCCGAGGAAGCGGCCCAGATGCCGGCAATTGAACCGGTCTACCCCCTGACGGCGGGGCTGGCTTCCAAAACGCTGCAAAAGGCCATGCGCGCGGCCCTGGAACGGGTACCGCATCTTCCCGAATGGCTGAATCTGCCTCATCTGCAGAAGAACGGCTGGCCCGATTTTTACGACGCCCTGCAGACGTTGCATCAGCCCAGGGAACGTCAGGACATCGAACCCCAGTCCCCCTATATGCAGCGCCTCGCTTATGACGAACTCCTGGCAAGCCAACTCGCCCTGGCGATGGTCCGCGCCAACATGCGCACGCTTGGCGGCATATCCAGAAAGCCGGAAGGAAAGTTGCAAAAGGCTGTCATCGACGCCCTGCCCTTCCAGCTTACCAGCAGCCAGTCGAATGCGATAAAGGAGATAAATCAGGACCTTGCCGAACCAACCAGAATGCTGCGCCTCCTGCAGGGTGACGTTGGCTCGGGCAAGACAGTCGTTGCGCTCGCGGCGCTGGCGCAGGTGATCGAAACCGGTGCACAAGGCGGGCTCATGGCCCCGACCGAAATTCTCGCGCGCCAGCATTTTGCGTCCATGATGCCTATTTGCGAAAAGACCGGTATCCGGCTTGCCCTTATGACCGGCAAGGACAGCCAGAAGGAGCGGCGCCTGCTGCAGGAAAAACTGGATGCAGGCGAGATCGATCTCGTTGTCGGAACCCACGCGCTTTTTCAGGGCTCGGTGACATTCCGGAATCTCGCCATGGTGGTTGTCGACGAACAGCACCGATTCGGTGTCCACCAGCGGCTCGCCCTGTCGGGCAAGGGACAGGGGGTCGATGTTCTCGTCATGACGGCGACACCGATCCCGCGCACACTCGTCCTGACCTGTTTCGGGGACATGGACGTCTCTCGTCTCACCGACAAGCCTGCAGGACGCAAACCGATCAAGACGGTCTCCGTTTCACTCGATCGTCTGGACGAGATCATTGGAAGAGTTGGCGCTGCCATTGCCGAGGGGCAGAAGGTCTATTGGGTGTGTCCGCTGGTCGAGGAATCGGAAAAGATCGATCTCGCCGCCGTCGAAGACCGGCACCGTGTTCTTCAGCACGCCCTCAGGCAGCCGGTATCACTGGTGCATGGCCGCATGAGCGCGGACGAAAAAGACGCTGCCATGTCCGCCTTCAAGAACGGCGATACGAAAGTTCTGGTCGCGACAACCGTGATCGAGGTCGGCGTCGACGTTCCGGACGCAACCATCATTGTCATCGAACATGCGGAACGGTTCGGTCTTGCGCAACTGCACCAGCTTCGCGGACGCGTCGGGCGCGGCGACAAGCCATCGTCCTGTGTGCTGCTCTACAAGGGCCCGCTGGGCGAGACGGCCGGAGCACGCCTCAACATCATGCGCGAGACCAATGATGGCTTTCTGATCGCGGAAGAAGACCTGAAACTGCGTGGCGGCGGGGAAATTCTCGGAACGCGCCAGTCCGGCACGCCCGGCTTCCGGATCGCCCGCGCTGACGAACATGCAGACCTGATGGAAGTTGCCCGCGACGACGCAAAGCTTATTCTGGAAACAGACCCGGATCTGAAATCAGACCGGGGCCAGGCGCTCCGGAGCCTGCTTTATCTCTTCGGCCGCGATGCGGCGATCAGACTGTTGCGGGCCGGCTGATCAGGCATCCTCGCGTTTGCGGATACGCTCCAGCTTCTCCGGCTCGGCGATGACATCTTCCAGGATATCAGGGAGATCCGGGCTGACCAGACCTGCCGAAATGACCAGTTTCGCGGCGTCTTCGACCCCCATGGAAAGCTCGACGATATCCTCCTTGGGAACGAATAGCAGGAAACCGGACGTCGGGTTCGGGGTTGTCGGCAGAAACACGGAAACCGTGCTCGCTTTCTTGCGCAGGCGCTCTGCGACTTCTCCCTTTGTTTCGGTCGAGATGAACACGATCGCCCACAGACCCTTGCGCGGGTATTCGATAAGGGCCGCCTTGGTGAAGCTGTTGCCGCGTTCATCAAGCACTGTCTCAAAGATCTGCTTCAAGCCACTGTAAACATTACGAACAAGCGGCATGCGACCAACAATACCCTCGCCGGCTGAGATCAGGCTGCGGCCGAGGAAATTGGCAGCAAGAAATCCAACGATCGTCAGCACGAAGATCGCAACGATCAAACCGAAACCGGGAACGGAGAATGGCAGGTAGGTTTCTGGATTGTAGATCTTGGGAACGAAGGGTTTGACCCAGCCGTCCACCCACTTGATGAAGGTCCAGGTGAGCCAGAGCGTGATGCCGATGGGACCGGTGATGACAAGGCCGGTCAGGAAATAGTTACGCAGGCGCGTTGCCGCACCCGGCCTGTGGCCCTTGATCGGCGTATCTTCTGGTTTATGCTTGTTGCGGCTCATAAGTGAAAACGACCGGATTCCTGTTGAGTGCTCGTCTTACAGTGTGATCCACACTACATAATTATCTTTATCGCAGTGCGGTATACTTCGCTCGATTAATTTTTCAGCGATATACCCTAAAAATGCCGATTGCGGAGGCAGGATTGCGGCGTTTCACGTTCAAACTTCTGGGAACCGGATGTGTGGGCCTCGGAATTATCGGAGCTTTTCTGCCGATTTTGCCGAGCACGATCTTTTTCATCCTGGCTGCCGGATGTTTCGCGCGCTCTTCGCCCGCGCTTGAAGCCAGAATTCTGAACCATCCCGTGATCGGTCCGCCTGTCATTGCCTGGCGCGAGCACGGTGCCATTCCGGTAAAGGCCAAGGCCATCGCAGTCGCGGGCATGACGTTCGGCTATTTTTTCTTCTACTGGTCAACCGCCCCCGCACACTGGCTGGCCGCCGTCGTCGCTCTTACCATTATCGGTTGCGCAATCTATGTTGTCAGCCGCCCATCCGGCCCGAAGACACAACCGTGATTGCCTCACCTATTCCCACCACAAGTGCGATCCAACGATTTCAGCGGGCAAAGGAGACCGGCCTTCGGGTGCTGGAAAGCAGCCCATCGGCAGCGTAGCGCCGCTTGCCCGATACACCGCATCGCTCTGCGCGACGCGCCTTGTCGAATGAGCTGCTTGCCAACATCAAATTGTGCTCACTTACCGCCCGATGCTCTAGTCGTCCGGAATAAGCCGTTTTCCAAGCGCCACCGCTTTTTCAGGGGCATAGCCGAGACCATCGTAGAATTTCATGACGGCCTCGTTGCCCTGCCTCACGAAAAGGTTGATCTTGGGACAGCCGAGCCCGATCAGGAACTCCTCGCAGTGTTCCATCAACAGCCGTCCAAGGCCGGACGACTGGTGCTCGGGATCGATGCTGAGATAGTAGATCGCCCCGCGATGGCCATCGTAACCTGCCATCACGGACCCAATCACCTTGTCTGCCTGCAACAGGACAAAAAAGCCTCCCTGGGGGTCCGAAAGCTTGCGGTCAATGTCCTTGTCCGGATCATTCCAGGCCCGCGTGAGACCGCAGGACTGCCAGAGCGAAATGACCTCTTTCCGATGGCCTTCTTCAAACGGCGCAATGACCGGTTCAGCTTGCTCCGACATGGGGTTATTCCACCGTCACTGACTTGGCGAGGTTACGCGGCTGGTCCACGTCCGTGCCCATGAAAACCGCCGTGTGATAGGCGATCAACTGGACCGGCAGCGCGTAGATGATGGGGGCAACAATGTCGGTCATGTCGGGCATGATGACAGTGTTTTCCGCCGCCCCGCCGCTTTCTTCCGCGCCCTTGGCATCGGTAATCAGCACGATCCTGCCGCCACGTGCAGCGACTTCCTGCATGTTCGAGACCGTTTTCTCATAGATCGCATCATATGGCGCGATCACGAACACCGGCATGTTCTCGTCGATCAGCGCGATCGGGCCGTGTTTCAATTCGCCCGCCGCGTAACCCTCGGCATGGATATAGGACAGTTCCTTGAGCTTCAGAGCCCCTTCAAGCGCAAGCGGGAAATTCGTCGAGCGGCCGAGATAAAGCGCATTGTTGGCCTTCGAAAGCGGTTGCGACAGCTTTTCGATTTCGGCTTCGCCCGCAAGCGCCTTCAACGCCAGGCTCGGAACTTCGGTCAACTCTCCAACTAGCGCTTTTTCGCTTTCGGCGGACAGATGGCCTCGCTCCCGGCCTGCCTGGATTGCAAGAGCTGCAAGAACGGCGAGCTGACAGGTAAAGGCCTTGGTCGACGCCACGCCGATTTCCGGCCCGGCGATTGTCGGAAACACCATGTCCGCTTCGCGCGCAATCGTACTTTCGGGAACATTCACGATCGCACCGATGGCGGCTCCGTTCTCCTTGCAGTAGCGGAGCGAAGCGAGTGTATCCGCCGTCTCTCCCGACTGGGAAATGAACAGGGCGGCATCCCTGTCGCTCACAGGCGTTTCCCTGTAGCGGAATTCGCTTGCGATATCGATTTCGACCGGAAGCCGGGCGTATTTCTCGAACCAGTACTTGGCAACAAGACCGGCAAGATAGGCCGTGCCGCAGGCAGAGATCATCAGCCTGGACAGATCCCTGAACTTCAGTTTGTCCGCACCGGCCACTTTGGCCGTGTTGCTGGTGTAGTCGAAATAGCGAGACAGTGTGTGGCCCAGCACCTCCGGTTGCTCATGGATCTCCTTGGCCATGAAGTGTTTGTAGTTGCCCTTTTCCATCAGGCTCGATGTGACGGAGGAGCGCGCCTCGGGCCGCTCCACGGGCGCGTTGTTCAGGTCGAAAACCTGCGCGCCGGACCGGGTCAGAACCGCCCAGTCGCCCTCATCCAGATAGGTAATCCGGTCGGTAAACGGCGACAGCGCAATCGCGTCCGAGCCGAAGAACATCTCGCCCTCGCCGTGACCGATGGCCAGCGGAGACCCCTTGCGCGCACCGATCATAAGATCGTCTTCGCCTTCAAAGAGCATGGCGAGCGCGAAAGCGCCCTTGAGACGTGGCAGCGTTTCGGCAACGGCGTCGCGGGGAGACATTCCTTTGGCCAACGCCGCATGGATCAGATGCGCAACCACCTCCGTATCGGTTTCGGTGGACAGCACCGCACCGTTCGAGACAACCTCGTCGCGCAGGTCCAGATAATTTTCGATTATGCCGTTGTGAACAATTGCGACGGACCCGGCCTGATGGGGATGCGCATTGGCGACGGTCGGTGCGCCGTGCGTCGCCCATCTTGTATGGCCGATACCGGAAGAGCCTGCCAGCGGAGTGGCATCAAGGGCTGCTTCAAGGTTGCGCAGTTTGCCCTCCGCCCGACGGCGGACCAGTGCTCCGTCGACCAACGTTGCTACGCCGGCCGAATCATAACCGCGATATTCCAGGCGTTTCAAAGAATCGACTATGCGTGGAGCAGCTTCAATCTTCCCCAGAACCCCAACAATACCGCACATGAAAAACCCCTATCAAACTGAAGAAAAGCCACCATGCTTTAGACGACGGCGTGCCAAAAATTGAAATCAATACGTGTTTCAGAAAATGTCAGGACGCGGGTTTGGCCGACCGCCGGACCTTCGCGTCCTTCTCGGATTTCAACCGCTCTCTCAAGGTCTTGGCCCGGCCGCTCTTGATGTCCTGGCGCGCTCTGCCGAAGGCGAGCGCATCGGCCGGGACATCCTCCGTGATCACGCTCCCGGCAGAGACAAATGCCCCATCCCCGAGCACAACCGGCGCGACCAGGGTTGAATTCGACCCCACGAAACTGCCGGCGCCAATTTCCGTCCTGTGCTTGAGAAATCCATCGTAGTTGCAGGTGATCGTGCCTGCTCCGATATTGCTCGCGGAACCGACACTGGCGTCGCCGATATAACTCAGGTGATTTGCCTTCGCACCCGCGCCGAACGTCACGTTCTTGGTCTCCACGAAATTTCCGATCTTGGCGCCTTCCCCAAGAACAGTCCCTGGCCGCAGGCGTGCATAGGGTCCGACGACGCATCCGCTTGCAACATCGGCACTTTCAAGATGACTGAAGGCTCGAATTGTTGCCCCTGAACTCACCTTGACGCCTCGGGCGAAAACGACGTTCTGCTCCACCGTCACCCCTGGTTCAAGCAGCGTATCATGAGAGAAAAACACGGTTTCAGGCGCAAGAAGCGTACAACCGTCATCCATGGCCGCGTGGCGCATGCGGTTCTGAAAATCCTGTTCGCACGACGCGAGCTGCGCCCGTGTGTTGATCCCCTGGGTTTCCACTTCCGAACCGGCAACGGCCGAAACCTTGAGCCCGCGCCGGTTCGCGATCTCGACAGCGTCGGTCAGGTAATACTCCCCCTTGGCATTTGCATTGCCGATCTCCTCCATCAGCGACAGCGCATGTTTGCCTGAAAAGCCCATGATACCCGAATTGCAGAACGTCACTTTTCGTTCTTCGTCCGAGGCATCCTTTTCCTCGCGGATCGCAAGAAGTTTGCCGCCTTCCGTGAGCAGCCGCCCATATCCGAATGGATTTTCCGTCTCGAATCCGAGCACGACAAGATCGCTGCCCTGCTCCAGCGCGGACCGCACCTTCAAAACCGTTTCCGCTGTTACGAGCGGCGTGTCGCCGAAAAGAACCAGAACATCGTCCGTTTCCTGGAGAAGTGCGTCCCGGGCCGCAAGCGCGGCATGCGCCGTTCCCAGTCTCTCCTCCTGCACGTGGCAGCGGGCCGGCGGCATCAGATCGGCAACCAGATTGGAAAGAGCCGGCATGTCCGGACCGGTCACGACCGAAACACGGTCCGCTCCGGCACCGGAGAGCGCCTTCAGGACGTGACCGACCATCGCAAGTCCGCCAACTTCGTGGAGCACCTTCGGCAGATCCGATTTCATGCGGGTCCCCAGACCTGCGGCGAGAACAATTGAAAGACAAGTACGATCGGACATGCAAAATCCAACTCAGATTTCCGGGCAAGAGACGAACTCGGGGGACCTTATATGCCCCGATCCACAGAACATTGAAAGATGTGAAGTCCAGGCCATTCCCGTTTTGTTTTGATTAACCATAATGAGCGCCTGATACAGTATCATTGCGCAGATTCGCGAATAGGACCCGGAACAAACCCCTTGCTCGAACCCCAGGCCCCAAAAACGACGCGTGAAATCGTGCGGGACACATTTACACCGTCCCGTGTCGGGATCTTGTCCTGGGCGCTCGCGGCTGTGTTCATGGGAACCATCGGGCTCGCGTCCTACCAGTTCGGCAGCCGTCCGTTTGCCCCCTTTCCCGCCGGGCAGGCACTCCCGTCCGGCGTCACGCTCGCGGCCGGCGACCCGATTGAAACAACAGCTTCGATCAATGCCCCTGCTCCGGTGGCAATCGCCAAAGTCTCCTCACAGGGCTCAGGGAGCGATCAGAACCTGCAACAGAGTCAAATTGAAGTCCTTCAACGCGAAGTTGTCGGCCTGCGGCGCCGGCTGGCGGCGCTGACTGAGCAGAACCTGATCTACTCGAGCCGCATTGCTGCGCTTGAACAGGAAGCCGCACTGGCAAAACTTGCCGCTACCGAGCGCGCCAAGACCAGAGCACTGCAGCCGATTGCACCGCGACCTGGAAAAGTTGTCACGGACAGATCCGGCGCGGCTGCGGCAGTTAATTCCGTTCGCGATATGCCGGTGGCAAAACAGGAAACGCCGCCGCAAACACGGACGTCGAGCCTTTCCGCACCGTCTTCGCAGCCGGTCGTGGCGTCAGCACCAGGGATGGAAACATCCGAAGAGGCGCCAGGGGTTCGGCTGCTGCCTCCGCCACAAACGATACCTGCCCCTGAAAACGCCGAGAGCGAACCCGTCAGGATCATATCGCCTGCCGCCGATGACACGTCCTCGCTCACCACGGCATCGATACCCGACGAACCGGCAGACGTTGAAGCGTTCAACGCCAACCCGACAACCACGACTTTGGCCCCGAGAGTCATCAGCCCGTCCGCGCCCTCCGGCCAGATCCGGGGAACGGGCCGTGACAGCCAGATCAGGCGGAGCGATTTCGGGGCCGTCATAGGACACTACCGGACACGCGCAAGTGCCGCAAAGGCCTGGGCGGATTTCAAGGAACAGAACGAGGAACGGATGCGCGACCTGCGCCCGCTCCTCATGGAAAAGCAGACGGAAGAAGGCGGCATCGCCCTCATGATCGGTCCCTTCGCCAATGCGGCGGACGCGTCCATTGCCTGCCTGCACCTGCTTGATGTGACGGAACTCTGCAGACCCGCTCTTTATGCGGGCGACCCTTTGGTGACGGCTGCCGAATTCAGGGAAACGGGGTTCTGATCACCTGGCATGTGCGTCACGCCTCAGGTGTCCCCGCATTCTGAAACCAAGCCACGAAACTGTCCGCTGAAATCGGCGCCGATCCCGAATACACACCACCAACGCGTGAAGGTTTGATCCGCCCAAGTGGGAAAATGTCAACTCAGCTGAGTTCACCGGCTAACCGATTGTCTGAAAGGCCGGAAAGGTCTCCAGAAGCCAGTAAGAGAACACGGCCATCTGACCGGTCAGGAACAGAACGCCGGTCACGACAAGCATCCCGCCCATCGTTTTCTCAACGGCACCCATGTGCTTTCGGAACCGTTGCATGAACTTGAGAAACGGGCCGGCGAACAGGGACGCGATCAGGAACGGCAGACCCAGACCCACCGCATAGGCAGTCAAGAGCAGCACGCCCTGCCCGACCGTGTCCTTCGCTGCGGCAAAGGTCAGAATACCGGCCAGCACGGGACCGATACACGGCGTCCAGCCAAACCCGAAGGCGAGACCCATCACATAGGCTCCAAGCGGCCCGGCAGGTTTGCGCGTAACCTGAAACCGCGCCTCCCGGTAAAGAAGCCCGATCCGGAAGACGCCCAGAAAGTGCAGCCCCATGATTATGATCACGGCACCGGCGATATAGCCAAGGAAATCAAGGTATTGACGGATAACCTGCCCCAAGAGACTGGCTGTCGCGCCGAGCATGACAAAGACGGTTGAAAAGCCGAGCACGAAGACCAGCGAGGTCAGAAACACCCTGCGTGCAGCCGCGCGGTTGTCCTCGTTGTCATTGGCCAGTTCTTCCAGCGAGACACCGGCCATGTAACCCAGGTAAGGCGGCACGAGAGGCAGCACGCAAGGCGAAAGAAAGGACACAACTCCGGCCAGAACGGCAATAAGTATCGACGTTTCTTCGAGGATCATCTGTTTTTCCGGTCTCACTCAATTTCGTTCCGGTTTAGACCGGCTGGAAATTCGAGCATTGATTTAGCCCCGGAATCACCAAACTCCAAGACAATTGCGTGTCACCTTTTGGAGAGCGGAAGCCATTGGTGCGTCGCGTCTATGGGTCCATAGGCTAGTTTGCCCGGTTTTCGTCCTTTGGTGGCAACAGGCCCTGATCCTCAAAATACTTCGCAGCGCCGGGATGAAGCGGGGCCGTAACGCCTTCACCGACCATGTCGGGCCGTGTGAGAACGCTGAGCGCCGGGTGCAGATCGGAGAAATCATCGAAATTCTCATGCACGGCGGCAACAAGAGCCGCGACAATGTCCTCCGGCATCGCAGCGGACGTCACAATCGTTGCAACGACACCGAACGAACCGGTCGGCTCACCCAGTTCATAAAGACCCGCCGGCACAGACGCCGGCATGTAATACGGCTCTTGTTCAACAAAAGCGGCAACGTCTTTGCTGTCCACCCCGATCAGGCGAATATCGCATTGCTCTATGGTCTCTTCGATCAATGCGGCCGGATGGCCGATCAGCTGGAAATAGGCGTCGATCTCATCATTGCACAAGGCTTCCGCCAGTTCCGAACTGCTCCTTCTTGAAAACCCCTGCCTGTCCGCATCTGACCATCCCAGGCCGGACACGAGGGTGTTCCAGGAGGCCTCTGATCCAGATCCCGCGCTGCCGATGTCAATCCGGGCGCCGCGCAGATCATGAAAGTTCCGGAAACTGGATGAGGCCTTGACGGCAATTGTCGCAACTTCAGCATGCAATGCAAAGACGGATCGAAGATCAGAGAAGGGCCCAGTCTCCTCGAACACGGACGTCCCGAGAAACGCATGATACTGCCAGTCGGATTGTGCGAACCCGAAATCAAGATCACCGGAACGGATAAGTTCAATGTTCGCGATGGAGCCGAGCGTCGCCTCAACTGAGCAACGCACACCGTGTTCGGCCCTTTGACGGTTGACAAGCCTGCAGGCGGCGCTTCCGGAAGGATAGTAGACCCCCGTGACCCCGGCAGTGCCGATGGTGATGAAACTCTGCTCCGATGCGTGGACCGGTACCGGCTGCAACGCGCCACCCGTCACAAACAAGGCTGCCAGCAGCGAAAGGGCCAGACTGTTTAAAGTCCGGTTCGAGAAGCAACTGGCTGGATTACGAAAAACAGACAAACACATGGAACAGACACCTGACGTCTGGAAAACCACGAACACACTCCCGATCACGAATAGCAAAACTGCCGGTTCTTGACCAGCACGGGTACGGCACCAATCGCGACGGCAGGATTGCACGGGAGAATCAAAAAAGGCGCCTGAGCGCCCATTTCCCTCTGGTTCAATCGGGAAAGTGCAACGGCCCCTGCCCCAACCGCCTGCACCGTTTCCTAGTTGGATTGCCCTCCGCTGATCACCTCAAAGATCATGCCCTTCAACTCTTCTTCCGGGTCGCCCTCTCTGAGGCCTTGCCGCCATTGATCGAGAATGAGACGAAGACCAAGGGTTTCGCGATTGTGTGGGAGTTCACCGATAAAAGAAGCAAAAAAAGCATCAAGTTGCTCACGATCAATAACACCCTGATCGATGAGCGCATGTATAAGGGTCATCGTCGCAGCGATGTGCCCTTTCACGAAATCAAACTCGACGGAGTTTGTATGAGTATCCATTGTCGTCGTACGCATGCGACCTCCTCATGACGCTACAAGCTACAACACAAAACTATATTGCGCCACCTGACAGTTTTCGCAGTAGAATAATCTTTATCTTCTTGAATACGAATATATCCCAGAAACGTTAAGCTACTATATCTGCGAATCTTTCAACTACTTTACCAATTGGTATTGTTATTTTGCAATTAATACTCATGGATATAATTTCATGGCGAATTTTGTCGTTGTGTAAATGAATGACACAGCGCCCTTTGTTGTTTTTCGATGCGTTGTTGAAAAAATCAATTTTGCCTCTTGCAATGTCCCCACTGTCAGCCTAAACACACGCCACCGACGCGACGGCGAGCCTGTCTCCACCGACCGCCTCGGGACTTTGGTGAGAGCCGATAGCTCAGCTGGTAGAGCAACTGACTTTTAATCAGTAGGTCCAGGGTTCGAACCCCTGTCGGCTCACCAAAACAACCTCTTCAAAAAATAAGTAATTTTCCAGCTCGGCGCAATTTGCGCGTTATTCGAAATCCGCGCGACGCCGCGCGGTTCTTATGTTCCTGCTCTGCTGCATCACCCTTGGCCACGATCGTATCGAATTCAATGGTATCTTCAGCAAAGCCGCGCAGACGAGAAATGATGCGCTGATGAATACGAGGTTGCTGAGCGCACTACCACGCCCTTTTTCAGCAATTTGGGCCCGAGGATCGCCCGAGCAAAATGCCCTGCGCGTTCGACATTTTCGGGCAACGACAGATACGTTCTTGTCTATACGCATGCATCGACCTGCCATCACAGCGCATCTGGATTGCGGTGGGAACCAAGCTCGTGGCTAAGCCTGCACACCAACAAACACATGCCGGAGGCTCTTGATTGAAGAGATTGATGTGTCGCTCCACCGCCCCACTGATGCAAACGAAAACGGCTTTTCCAGACTCTGGTCTGAGTTGCCCCACTATAGTTCGAGCAATATGAAGAAAAACAACAGAGCCTTACAAATCATCGCAATACACAGTTTTGAATTAGAATAAATAAAATCTGGAATCATTCTAATACTTGAAATACGTAGTATTCAGTATTGATTTTGCTTAAACTTCGGCCTTCAATCCAAATGAAAGAGGGGCACGGAATTCGTCTGAACACCGAGGGAGACGCACCGCGATGGCTTGTCGTAGCACTGAAGATACCATCTCTTCGAATGCGGTCCGAAAGACGTGTAGCGGCGATTGCGCAAATTGCGGTGCCGTTGGTTCCATGCTCGATCAACTCGAAATTTCAATAATTGAAACGGCGACCAGTAGCACGCCACAGGCGGACCCTGTTCAAGTGAAACACGAAACCGCAGGACCTTAGGAAAAAGCACAAAAGCGATCGGCTTTGGAGGGAACCACGCAGCAACGCGTTTGGAACAGCTCTCCTTCCAGAGTGAGAGATTTTCGGCGATCTGAATTGTTGCTTTTGCTGTTGTTGTGTCCGTTTGCCTGCAGCGGATGAACCGATTGCGATTTGCGCCCGCGTGTCACACAAACGCTGTCGACAAAATCGGGAAATAACTCAAGAGAATAAGTACTCCCGTCACCGCGAACAGAAAATACCAGAGAGATCTGAGGATCGCACTCGGTGTTGTTCCGCTCATGGAAGAGGCAATGTACAGCCCGATGCCGACAGGCGGCGTCAACAGTCCGAGCACAAGGTTCAGACAGACGACCACCCCGAACTGGTATGGGCTGATGTCATAGGAACCCGTGGCGATCGGCAGGAGAATGGGCGTGATCAGGATGATCGCCGCGATACCGTCGATCACCATGCCAACCAGCAACAGCGCAATGTTGACGATCAGCAGAAAGGTGAAAGGGTCTGATGTAATCGACGTTATCAGGCCAGCCAGTTTCTGCGGAAGTTCTTCGTAGATGATCACCCAGCCAAAAACGCTGGCAGCGGCAATCATGAACAGGATCATCGATGCGTTGACGGCTGTCCGCTTGAACATCTCGCCAAGTTTGGAGGGCTCAAGTTCCCTGTAGAACAGCCACCCGACGATGAAGGCGATCAGCGACGCTATCGCTGCCGACTCAGTGGGGGTTGCAATACCAAAGAGGATACCGCCGATAATCGCGAGCGGGATCAACAGCGCCGGAAGGGCACCCAAAACGGCGTTCAGGATATCGCGTCCGCCCATCCAGTTTCCTTTGGGAAACTGTTGCCGCCAGCCTATGAACGTAATCACCAGCGCAAATGTTGCCGAGAGGATCAGGCCCGGCACGATCCCGGCGATGAACATCTCTCCAATCGGGATTTGTGCCAGAACACCGAAAATGACGAACATCATGGATGGCGGGATCACCGGAGCCAGCAAACCACCGGCTGCCGTCGTTGCTGCGGCAAAGCCCCTGTCATATCCCTCCTCCTCCATCGCCGGCACCATCGCACGCGACATGACAGCGATTTGTGCGGTCGCAGAACCGATGATCGCCGCCATGAACATGTTTGCAAGCAGGTTTATGTAAGCCAGCCCGCCGCGAAACCCGCCGACAAACACCCGTGCCAGGACAATGAGCCGACGGGTCATCCCGCCTTCGTTCATCAACTCGCCGGTCAACATGAACAAGGGTATGGCGAGCAGGCCGTAATTCTCCAGTCCTCCGAACATCTTCTGAGCGAAACTATCGTAGAGAACGGTGTTGCCGCTCTCCCAGATGTACCAGATCGCAGTAACACCGAGCACAATCGCGACTGGAACGGAAAGCAACAACGCCGCCAGAAAAACAACAGTGCTCATCTGCTGCGCCCCTTTGCGTACTTCCCAAGAAGGTTGGCGGTCGAATGGAGTGTTGCCCCAAGCGCAAAAAGCCACATCACCAGCCAGAACAGATATTTCGGAAATCCAAGCGTCGACGTCGGCTCGGCGTAGATGAAGTTGAAGGTTTTGCCCTGAAAGGCCTGGATCTCGAAGCCGGCCGTTGCCAATTCCAGCGGCAGAAACCACCGCCAGCACAGCCAAAGCATGGCAAGGGAAAACAGAAACACGACACAGTCAACGCTCTTGACGATCAGCCGTTTGATACGTTCCGGCACGGCGTCTGCAAGAACCGTAATCGAAACGGAACTGCGATAATGCAACGCTGCCGACGCGCCGAGGAATGTCATCCAGACCATGGCGTAGATAGCCAGTTCGTCCACCCAGAACAGGGCACTTCCGGCAGTCCGGGTCACGACGTTCAGCAGGATCAACAAGGTGACAAGCACGGCCATGATGGCAGCGCCCCAGATTTCCAGCCGCGCCCAAAACGCCGACAGCTGATGCAGCATCACGATTTCCCCATGAAAAATGGCGCGGTTTGAACCGCGCCATCTCACTTTTGACCCAAGTCCCTACTGGGTACTTGCCGCGGTTTCCCGCAAGGCGTCAAGCGAAGAGGTTTTTTCCGACCAGATTGCGTTCCATTCGCCGATGGCATCACCAAAGAATGACGCGTCGACCTTCTTGTAGGCCTTGCCCGTGCCTTCGATCTGCTCAAGCCAGCCAGCTTCCTTTTCGACATAGCTGTCGATGGTGCTGTCGACATGTTTGGCCATCAACTCGGCGACCATGGCGCGATCATCGTCCGACAGACCGGCCCAAACCTTTGCGGAGACCAAACCGACCATTGGAAACATCATGTGATCCGACTGAACGATCGTATCGGCGTGATCATAATATTTCAGAACCCAGATCAGTTCCGCATCCATGTCTATCGCGTCCACCTGTCCATTGGCCAACGCGTCATAGACGGCGGGCAGCGGCATCGGCGTCGGTGCGGCGCCCACGGCGTTGTAGAAATCGAGGATGGGCGTAAAAGGCGTGATCCGGAGTTTCAAACCGGACAGATCCTCGGAGGAGTTGATTTCACCGCGGCTGACAATCTGACGGAGGCCGGCCATGCCATACCCGACACCTACGACACCCACTTGACCAGGCAGTGGTTCGAGCATCGACTTCGCCGTGTCGGAACGCAAGATGCGGCCGGCGTGACCGATATCGTCTGCGAGATACGGCGCGTAGAACGCACCAAGTTCCGGTGCGCGGTTGGACACTTCCGCTACGGTCATGAAAGCCATGTCAAGTGCACCGGTCTGGAGCTGCTGCAGCATTTCGGCCTCGTTGCCGAGCTGGCGCGCCGGGAAGACCGAAACGGAGTGCGCCCCGCCGCTTGCCTCGGACAGTTCCTCGCCAAAGGCTTCAGCTGCCTTGGTCCAGATATGCGGTGGCGGCGTGATCAGGCCGAGCCGAAACTCCTTTGCCTGAGCCGACCAGGATGTCAACGCCAGCAGTGTTGCGGCGGAGACCACAATTTTTCGAAAGTAACTCATGCTGTTCCCCGTTTTCATTGAATTTATAGGACGACCCAGCCTTCAGGCGGCTCTTTGCCCGGGTGCACGGTCTGGCACTTCGGACATGTGCGCGCTTCTTCGGACGCGTAGAATTTCTGGTAGACCGGCGGCAGATCCTCAACGATGGATTTCAGTTGCATCTCCGCACGGTGGACACGTGCGCCGCACTCGAAACAATACCATTCGATTGCGTCCAGTTGCCCTTCCTGCCGTTTCGGCTCAATGACAAGACCGACCGACCCTTCCTGCGGCCGCTGCGGCGAATGCCGCACGTGGGGGGGCAGCAGGAAGATTTCGCCTTCCCGGATCGGCACGTCATAAAACTCTTCGCCGTCATAGATTTTCAGGAGCATGTCGCCTTCAAGCTGGTAGAAAAACTCTTCCACCGGGTCGTCATGGTAATCCGTTCTCTTGTTCGGGCCACCTACAACGGTCACCATCAGATCGGAATCTTCAAAGACCATCTTGTTGCCGACGGGCGGCTTCAGAAGATGACGGTGTTCGTCGATCCAAGCCTTGAAATTGAATGCCTTCAATTTAGACATGACAGTCTCCTTGATTTTTCAAAATCCTCGGCGGTTTTGCTCATAACCGCAAAGAAATTATCAGCATGTAGGTATCCGAATACATTATAGCTGCATCCAGGTCAGAGCTTGAGACCGCACTCATGGAAACCGTTGCGGACGAGTTGTTTTTCAGCTTCGTTCAGTTCCAGCATCGGCGGCCGAACACGCCCGCCCGTCTGGCCCAGGAGTTCTTGCCAGTACTTGCCGAACGCGGTCGGTTTGCCCGGCGGCCGCGTCCGTTTTATTGCATCACGAACCGGGTTAAGGCTGTCAAAGACCCGCCTCGCCTCGTCCGCCTTTCCGGCTAAAGCAAGCTGCGTGTATTCGTTCATCCGCTGATCGTTTTTGCTCTGCAGAAGGTAGGGTGGCGAAGAACACAGATAGAGTTTCCAGTTCAATTCCAGGATATTGTCCAGCCACTCGTGTTCGGCAGATGTCGAAACCTGAATTTTGTCGCCGACCATGTAGGTCAGTTTCACATACATCTCGCGTGGTACGGAGTATTTGATGGCGACTATATTGGGCAGTTCGGCGATGCGCGCGCATTCCTCCGGCTGCATCAGATACCCGCTGTCAGGGTGGCTCCACATCGCAATGCCGATATCAAGCTCGTCGCAGAAACGCTTGTAATACTGGTAGAGCACTTCGCTGCGGTCGTGAACGAAACTCAGGACAGGCGCGTGCAGGACGATGAAGTCCGCTCCGCAGACTTGCGCATGACGCGCCAATTCAAGCGCCGTCTCCATGTTTTGATCGGATACGGAGACGATGACGCCCGCCTTGCCGTCGCATTCGTCAACGGCAATCTCGAAATTGCGTTTCCGTTCCTCAAGGCTCATGGAAAAGAATTCGCCCTGCTTGCCGGCGATGAACAGGCCCTGGATGTTCAGATCATCAATCCAGTGGCGGATGTTCGAACGCAGGCCAGCCTCGTTCATCGACAGGTCTTCGTTGAACGGATTGAGAGCGGCGGCCCAAATTCCGGTCATGTTTTCACGGGCATATGCTTTGGCTTCTTGTTTTGTGTATTTCATCCGCTTTTGCTCTTTGGTAGTCGCCTCGGAGAGATGCCACAGAAAGCCAAATACGTGCGCGGCATCCAACCGGGAAGCAAAGAACTGGATATCAGAAAAAGCTATATCAGAAAGTTGTCAGTTTAGCTTTTGCCATGTTCGCGCTATGCCAGTGTCATGAAGATCGCATTGATCGGCAAAGGCGCGATTGCCCAATATGTTGAAGACGCCCTGGCAGCGCGCGGCCACAGCGTCAACGCCGTTCTGGTGAGACCGGAGGCTGTCGGTGGCGCTTCCGGCCATTTTGTGGGGTCGGTGGCGGAACTCCCCATGGACACCGCGTTCGTCATCGACTGTGCAGGACATGAGGCGCTTGCAACCCATGGCCCGAATATTCTGTCCCGCGGGTTCAGCCTGATCACCGTTTCCATCGGGGCTTTGGCAGACAGGCAGGTCGCCGAGCGCCTGGAAAGGTCTGCCCGTGAAAAAGGCGCCACGCTCTACCTTGCAAGCGGCGCCGTCGGTGCGCTGGATTGCCTTCGTGCAGCCGCGGTCGGCAAGCTGACATCTGTTCGCTATGTCGGACGCAAGCCGCCGCAGGGCTGGCGGGGGTCTCCGGCAGCCGATCGGCTGGACCTTGAAAACCTGACCGGTGCGGCCACGCACTTCGAAGGCACGGCCCGGCAGGCAGCCCTTGCGTATCCGAAGAATGCCAATGTTGCAGCAGCCGTCGCTCTCGCCGGTCCGGGTTTCGATGAAACAGAGGTACGCCTGATTGCGGATCCGGCGATCGACCGCAACATTCATGAAATCGAGGCGTCGGGTGAATTCGGTCACTTCCGCTTTGAGATTACCGGCAACACGCTGCCGGACACGCCGCGCAGCTCGGCACTCGCGGCAATGAGCGTCTTGGCCAAGCTTGAGCAAATCACGCAACCGGTGTCGATATAGGATGACAGGTCGCCACTCCCGCATTGTTGATCGTGCCCTGACCCGCCTGAAGCTCCGTCAGTTGCGGCTGCTTGTAGCGGTCGGCACGCATGGAAACATCCAGAACGCGGCTCAGGAACTCGGCATATCGCAACCCGCGGCGACGAAAATGATCCAGGACCTGGAGCTGGACTTTGAGGTCAGGCTTTTCAGCCGGACCAACAGAGGCGTCGTCCCCACCGTTTTCGGAGAGACACTGATACGGCACGGCAAGCTGATATTCGCTCAGGTGTCCAATGCCGCTCAGGAACTCGACGATCTGAACGAAGGCAATTCCGGCCGCGTGGTCGTTGGCACCTTGTTGGCAGCATCGACCAGCCTGATTCCCGCCGCGATCGAGATCTTGCTCGCGGACCGGCCAAATGTCGCCGTGAAGGTAAGCGAAGGGACAAACGAGGTTCTGATGCCCGGGCTGCTGTCGGGTGAAATCGATATGGTGGTCGGCAGGTTGCCGTCGCACCGCCATCGCGACAAGATCCGGCAGGAAAAACTGTTCGAGGACCGCATCCTGGCGATTTGCGGTACGCAGCATCCGCTGGCAGACAGGAAAAATATCGCTTTTGCGCAAACCAAGCCGTTCGGCTGGATATTGCCGCCGCTGGAAACCACCCTGCGCCGGCAGGCGGACCAGTTTTTCGTGGGACAGCAGCAATACGTGCCGCCGGTCATGATCGAGTCGGTTTCCTATCTCACGAACAGGTCCTTGTTGCAGAAGCGGAACCTGATAGGCCTGATGCCGGCAGAGGTCGTGTCTGAGGACATCGCCAAGGGGAACCTGAGCCAGTTGGACTGGACCGTCCCCTTCGGACAGGGACCGATCGGTGTTTCCCTGCGAGCGAACGACGATCTTTCACCCGCAGGCCGGGCTTTCAAGGCCGCCTTGCATGCGGCGAGCGCCGCACGATGAGGCCCTGGTATTCGCCAATGCGATATCTGTATTCGACCAATTTACTTGAAACGATGCCGCGCAATACGTGATCACAAACAACAGAGACTGAGGAGCCCGGCATATGTACCCAGAGTTAAAGCTTTTTGTCGCAGGCGAATGGCGCACGACCGGTTCCGACATGCCCGTTGTAAATCCCGCCAACGAAGACGAACTGGGACGCCTGCCTTGTGCGTCTGCCAAGGACCTTGACGACGCACTTGAAGCCGCAGTGAAGGGGTTCAGGATCTGGCGCAAAACGTCTCCCCGGGAGCGTTCCGACACGATCCTGCGTGCCGCCGCTCTTTTGCGGGAAAGACAGGAGGCAATTGCCCGTTCGATCACGCTGGAGCACGGAAAACCCTTGAAGCAGGCCCGCCTTGAGGTCATTCGGGGAGCTGAGTTTTTCGAATGGGATGCCGGCGAGGCAATGCGGACTTACGGGCGTATCATTCCCGCCGCGCCAGGTCACAAATTTGCGGTTCATCACCAGCCGCTTGGCGTCGTCGCCGCCTTTTCGCCGTGGAACTTTCCTATGAGCCAGCCGGCGCGCAAGATCGCCGGCGCGCTTGCCTCGGGGTGCTCGATTATCCTGAAGGCAGCAGAAGAAACACCAGCAGGTGCATTGCATATTGCCAAGGCTTTCGAGGATGCCGGTCTGCCGGCAGGTGTGCTGAACCTCGTATTCGGCCGGCCATCCGAGATTTCCGGCTACCTGATCCCGCAGGATGCGGTTCGGCTGGTGGCCTTTACCGGATCGACCTCTGTCGGCCGCCATCTGACCACACTCGCGTCCCAGCACATGACGCCCGTTCTGATGGAACTGGGTGGCCACGCGCCGGTGATTGTCTGCGAAGACACTGCGATCGATGAAGCCGCAGAGGCCGGCGCGATACGCAAGATGCGAAACGCCGGCCAGGTCTGCACGTCGCCCACACGCTTTTTCGCACATGAACGGATTTTCGAACGATATGCCGAAAAGTTCGTCGAACGCGCTGCGGCGACCGTGGTTGGTAACGGTATGGATGACGCTGTGGAGATGGGTCCGCTGGCGAACGAAAGACGGGTTCCGGCGCTGACCGATCTGGTTGAAGATGCGCGCGCCAAAGGGGCCATTGTGGCCACTGGCGGGGCAAGGCAAACCGACCGCGGCTACTTTTTCCAGCCGACCGTGCTCCTGAACGTGCCAGACAACGCACGCATCATGCGGGAAGAACCCTTCGGTCCGGTGGCGGTCGTCAACCCGGTCTCTTCACTCGACGAAGCCATTCACGAGGCAAATTCGGTTCCGTTCGGTCTTGCCGGATATGCCTTCACCAACCGGGCCGATTACATTGACCGCCTTATCGACGAGGTTGAAGTCGGCAACCTGTCGATCAACACGCTTGAGGCATCCATGCCCGAAACCCCGTTTGGAGGCGTCAAATCCAGCGGCTACGGGCGTGAGGGCGGATCCGAAGGCCTGGAAAACTACATGACAGTCAAACACGTCTGGCACTCGACTCACATCAGTTGAAGCGCCGAAGAGATCTCTGCCCGTTCGACGGAACCGCGCATTTCGAAGGATCGAACCGCCGCGACACCGAAGTTCACTTCAAGCAAACAGGACCGAACTTCCTTCTGGCACTGGCCGCAGATGACCTGTAATGCTGCCATGCTCTCGCAAGACTTGTGCGTAATAAACGAGACGGCAATTAGCACAGAGGAAGACAGCCCGGATGAAGGTTCCGATCCCGGAAGAACCGACCCACATGGTCACAGCAATCGTCGCCTATGCCGGTATCGCAAAGCGGCTTCACGTCGAACTTGAAAAGCGCGCGGCGGAAACCGGCATCGATCTCGATGCCATCAGGTCTGACCTGCTGCAGGAAGCCAAGAAGGCGATCCCGCATGGAGACTTCGCCAAGGACGAAATCGGTGTCTACAAAACCATGTTTCAGGCCATCGAAACGATATTCGACCCGGTAGACCCGAATGCTGGTGCTTAATAAACGCAGGCACATTGCATTTGCCACGAACGTGTGAACCGAACGCGCTCCGGGCTGCGTAATAAAAGCAGCTGACAGGAGACGACACCATGCCCCGGATCGGAAACATTCTGAACCTCGTTGCTGGCGCAACCGTTGCCGCGACGGCGAGTGCGATCGAGGTCTCAGCTGACCAGAGCAACGGAAGTGCCCTGCAGTTTTCCTTTGAGATGCCTGATGGCAGCGCACTGCCACTCGACCAGTTTTCGGGAAGACCGGTCCTTGTCGTGAATACGGCAACGAAATGCGGTTTCAGCAAACAGATTGCCGGCCTGCAAGAGTTGCATGAGCGCTATTCATCGCGCGGACTGGTGGTGATCGCGGTGCCGTCAAACGATTTCGGCAATCAGGAGCCTCTGGAGAGCACTGAGATTGCCGGGTTCTGTGAAGCCAAGTACGGCGCGAAATACCTGATGACCGCAAAGACGCAGGTAAAGGGAGACCTTGCCCACCCTTTCTACCGGTGGGCGGCGGAGACGCTCGGGTCAGCTGCCCGCCCCTACTGGAATTTTCACAAGTACCTGATCGGGCCGGACGGATCGATCGTCGCCTGGTTCTCAACGCCCACGAAACCGACGTCTTCAAAGATCATCAAGGCGATTGAGGCACAGCTGGGGAGCTGATCCTAGGTGCTGGACCTTGCGGGCGCTGCAGAAGGCTGAAGACTCGCCTGGCAATGGGCATGGCGATTAAAGCGCTGGTCGGCGAATTTCCGGTAAGCGAAAGCAACGCCGCGATAGATACCCGGCAAGGTGGCCAGCATTGCGAGCAGCCGCCAGCCTCTGAACTGCCGCCAGATCACCAGAAAAGCATCCAGACCGGTCTGTATTGCGCCGTCATCATCGCGCACGCGGAGATAAAGCAGAGCATCGGACTGGCTCATCCCGGTGCCCTGAAGCAACTCCGGATGGGTGGCAATGTCATTCCAGACAATGCTGGTTTTCGGTGTCAGCCGCTTGTAGTAGCCGATCTCCCGTGAACAGAGCCCGCATTTGCCGTCGTAGTAAACTTCGATCAACGATCTCACCAATCAGAAAGAACCATTTGGAGTGATCTACGGGAAAGGCGAGGAATTGGATTGCTCCGACCGAGCCACGAACAAAGTCCCGTTCAGGAAAAAGGAAATCCTCACAGCGTTTTGTCTTGGTGTGCGGATTGGCAGCTTCCCTCGCACAGGATGCACAATCTCCCGCTTTTCGGACAACGTCGCGGTCCGTCTCCTTTCAGAATCCTCGTGAAAAGCCGAGGCCAAAACTTCACGTCGTCCCAAATGAAAGCGACAAACACCGCCAGCAAGACAGTTCCGCCCAAGTATTCCCCTATTGGTTCAGGCAAGGTGAGCAAAAGCAAAACTGCGACAACCGCGAAAGGCACTTGAACAAGCAGAAATCGCCTGCCAGGTGAAAGCGCCGTATATTTGTTCACCAACCGAACGGGCAATCTCACCTGGTTTCGCACTTTTCAGCCATCCTGAGGTCTCTTTACCCGGCCGGCGCACTCCGGCTGACATGTCCCTGCCCGCCGAGCATCTTCTTGGCTTTCTCGCGAATGTACTGAAGGCAGACGTAGAGCACGGGGATCATCAGGACACCGATCACGGTCGCGAACAGCATGCCCCCAAAGACGGCGAACCCGATGGCCTTCTGACTGGCCGCACCGGCGCTGGACGCCGTCATCAGCGGCACCACGCCGAGCAGGAACGAGAGCGCCGTCATCATCACCGCGCGGAAACGCAGATGGGCAGCCTCGGTGGCAGCCTCCATGATCGATTTGCCGGTATCACGCTGCTCCATCGCGAATTCCACGATCAGGATCGCGTTTTTCGCCCCCATGCCGACCAGCATGATCATGCCGATCTGGGTATAGAGGTTGACGTCCCCACCGGTCACGAACACCGCCACGAGCGCCCCCATGATCGCGAAGGACACGGACATGAGGATCGCGACAGGCATTGACCAGCTTTCATACTGGGCCACCAGGAAGAGATAGGTGAACAGGATCGACAGCATCAGAATGAACAGAACGATGTTGCTCGCACCCTGCTGCTGCTGCGCCGTACCCGTCCATTCATAGGTGTATCCCGGCGGCATGGCTTCTTCGGCCGCCGATTCCATTTCGTTGATGACAACACCGGTCGACGCGCCCGGGGCCGGATCACCCATGACGGCCGCAGCACGGAACATGTTGTAGCGTGTCAGGATCTGCGGACCGAGCACGTTCTCGGTTGTCAGGATGCTGCGCAGCGGCACCATGGTGCCGTCCTGGGACCGGACGTAAAGCCGGCCGATATCCTCGATCTTGTCGCGATACTGCCCTTCGGCCTGGATCATGACCTTGTAGACACGCCCGAAGATGTTGAAGTCGTTGATATAGAACGAACCGAGATAGGCTTGCAGCGTCGTGAAGACATCGGAAACACCGATCCCGAGCGTCTTGGCCTTTTCCCTGTCAAGGTCGACAAACACCTGAGGAACATTCGCGCGGAAAGTCGAATAGGCCCGCGCGATATCGGGGCTCTGGTTCGCCGAATAGACCATCGACCCGACCGCGGACGCCAGATCCTGCGGCGTGCCGCCACCCGTTTGCTGCATCATCATCTGAACGCCGCCGGTCGTCCCGAGACCGGGGATCGGCGGTGGGTTGAAGGCGATGATATTGGCACCCGGTATCGTTGAGAAATCGGCCCAGAACTTCGCCAGAATGGCATTGATTCGGAGGTTCGGTTCCTGCCGCTCTTCCCAGTTGCTCATTGTTGCAATCACGAGCGCAGCGTTGGACGAGGTCGCGCCGTTCAGGATCGAATAGCCGTTCACGATAACGACGTTCTCAACGCCCGGAACCGCTTGCGTCAGTTCAACCACGCGCTCGGTCACGGTTTCCGTCCTTTGAAGGGCGGCACCGTCCGGAAGCTGCACATCGACCATCAGGTAGCCCTGATCTTCCGACGGCAGAAAGCCCTGGGGCAAGGTGCTGCCGAGCGACATGATCACGGCAATCGCACCCGCAACGATGATCAGGCCGACAAAGGCAACGCGCACAAGGCGCCGGATGATGGCCGTATAGCCGTCGCGCACACCGGTAATGCCGCGGTCGAACAGGCCCATGAGCCCTTTTGGCGGGCCGGAACGCGCCTTCAGGATGAGACCGCAGAGGGCCGGCGACAGCGTCAGGGCGTTGATCGACGAGATCACGACCGATACGGAAATCGTTACGGCGAACTGTGAATAGAGCCGGCCGGTAATGCCGGGCATGAAGATCGTCGGCACGAAGACGGCGAGCAGCACCAGCGTCGTTGCAATAACGGGACTGGTGATCTGCTCCATCGCCTTGGCGGTGGCTTCCTTGGGGGCGAGCCCCTCCTCCGCAATGATGCGTTCCACATTTTCCACGACGACAATCGCGTCATCGACCACGATGCCGATCGCCAGGACCAGCGCGAACAGGGAAATCGTGTTGAGCGACATGCCGAGGGCAAGCAGCACACCGAACGTTCCGATCAGAGACACGGGGATGGCAACGGTCGGAATGATCGTTGCGCGCCAGTTTCCGAGGAAAATGAACACCACGGACACAACCAGCAGGAACGTCAGGAACAGTGTCGCGATCACGTCGTCCAGCGATGCCTGCACGAAGTCCGTCGTGTTGAAGGGAACGGCATATTCGACATCATCCGGAAATGCCTGCGCAAGGTTTTCCAGGCGGGCAAGAACGTTTTCAGAAACCTGCAGCGCGTTTGCACCAGGTGCCTGATAGATCGCGAGAACGGTGGAAGGCTGGCCGTTGAACTCACCGGAGGCGTTGTAGAACTGGGCACCGAGTTCGACCCGGGCCACATCCCCGATCTTCACAATCGCCCCGTCCTCACCGGTTCTCAGAACGATGTCTTCAAACTCTTCCGGTGTCGCGAGCCGGCCCTTCGCCTTGATCGTGTACTGGAACTGCTGCCCGTCCGGTACCGGCGGTGCGCCGATCTGACCCGCGGCGACCTGGATGTTCTGGTCCTGCACCGCCGCAATGAAGTCTGTCGGGGTCATGCCGAGGCTGGTCAGGCGGTCCGGATCAAGCCAGATGCGCATGCCGTAGGCGAAATCCGTCATCACATCCGCGCGGCCAACACCCTGAACACGCGCAAGCGAGTCCTTCAGGTTGATCGAGGCGTAATTCGACAGGAATACGGGATCATAGGTGCCGTTCGGCGAATAAAGCGTGATCACCAGCAGCATATTGGTGCTGGCTTTTTGAACGGTCACACCGTTCGCGGTCACTTCGCTCGGCAGCTGGCTGGTCGCCTGCGATACGCGGTTCTGCGTGTTGACCGTGGCAATGTCCGGGTCCGTCCCGACCGCGAAGGTCACGTTGAGCGAGTAGTTGCCGCTGTCATTACTGGTCGACTGCATGTAGATCATGTCGTCGACGCCGTTGACCTGCCCCTCGATCGGAGCTGCGACCGTTTCCTCCAGAACCTCGGCATTGGCGCCCGTATAGGTCGCCGACACGTTCACCACGGGAGGTGTGATATTCGGAAACTGCTCAACCGGCAGCGACACATAGCCGAGAATACCGGCGATCGTGATGACAATGGAAATCACCAGCGCAAATTTTGGCCGGTAGATAAAAAAGCGAGAAAACATTTAGCTCTGCTCCGCCGGCTGGGACGCGAGGACGGGGTCGACCTCGACACCCGGACGGACTTTTTGCAGACCTTCCGTTATGACTTCTTCGCCTTCCGACAGCCCCTTCGTGACGACAAAATTCGTCCCTATCTGCTGACCGAGTTCGACGTATTTCTGCTCGACCTTCTTGTCTGACGTGATAGCTAGAGCAAACGCACCCTGCTGATCACGCTGGATCGCCGCCTGGGGAACGACAAGAGCGGTCTCCGTGTTCGGTGCTTCCAGAAGCACGGTCACGTAGGTTCCGGCAAGCAGGCGAACGTCCTTGTTGTCGAATTGACCGCGGAAGGAAATCGTGCCCGTCGTGGCATCGATCTCGTTGTCGATATAGACGATTTTCCCGGTCTCTCCGTACTTGTCGCCGTTGGGAAGCACGAGACTGATGGACGGCGCTTCATCGGGAGACAGATCGGCCGGGCTGATGTTGTGCGTCTGGACTGCGTTCAGATACTGAGCTTCGCTGACGGAAAAGTTGACATAGACCGGTGCTAGCCTGATCAACTTGGCGAGTGAGCTGGTGTTCGGACCGACGAGTTCCCCGACACTGAAAGTACTCTTGCCGATCTGCCCGGGAAACGGTGCGGAAATATCGGTGTAACTCAGGTTGAGTTCTGCCTGCTGCAGCGAGGATTGCGCGGCTTCAACCGATGCCTCGGCCTGTTGTTTCTGCGCGAGTGTCGCCTCGTAGGCAGCTTCCGAGACGTGCCCCTTGTCGAGCAGGTCCTTGTCCCGCTTTTCATCGGCGGCCTTGAGGGCTGCGTCCGCCTTTGCGCTGGCAAGGTCCGCTTTTGCCTTTGTCAGCTGTGCCTCGTATTCGGCCTTCTCGATCGTGAACAACAGGTCATCCTTTTTCACGAATGACCCGTCCGGGACTGCCTTGTCCTCAAGGAACCCGCTTACGCGGGCGACCAGGTCAACCTGATCGACCGCTGCAATCTGTCCGACGAAGGATTCACTCTGGCGCACATCCTGCGAGGCAACCTTGGCGACCGTGACTGAAGGTGGTGGCGCCGGCGGAGCCTCGGCCTGCTTCGAATCATCCGAACAGGCTGCGAGCAGGCTGAGTGCGGCAGCAGCTAGGAGAAGATGACGGGAACGAGAAGCAATACGCTGAAATGGCATTCGAGAACTCCGCTGTCAGACCTTAGGGTCGCGCGCTTGATCGGAGTTCACTATAAAAGGACTGATTGATTCAACAAGCGAATTTTCATGTCACACCGCTCAGGGCACACGATCGTCTAACGTTGCGTTTTCAATCCGCAATCGCCCTTGGTTGTTTTCCCAATGGTCCGTTGAGAATGTGGCGCAGGTCAGCTTTCTTCCGCCGACAGGATCACCGTGAGGCCATGCAATCCGGTTGCGGGAAACACTCCGGTTCTGTCCGCTGCATCCGTCCCGATCTCTATTGCGGCAAGTTGCGGAAGGTCGCCCTGCAGGGCCTCGGCAGCAGGTTCGCCGACCAGAGCCCGGTACGCTGCCGGATTAAGAACCGAAATCCTGCCCCGAGCGGTTTCGACCTCAAGCCCCAGGCTTGTTGCACGCATTTCCCTCTGACCGGTGAAACCACCCAGGAACTCATGATGGTCGGACGGGTCCTCGGCAATCAGGTAGATCGATTTGATCGCTGTTGCACCATTTATGTGTGACTGAAACGCCGGCTTCCAGAAGTTTTCCGGATACTTGTTGTGGCAGGTGAAATAGCCGATCCCGGGACTTAAGGGGTCCTGGAGAAGCGTCAGGTCGAACGCAACGTTTGCAGTCGATCCGTCAGGCAGGTGCGCGACGCGTTCAAACGAAAACGGGTCGAACAGGGACAGCCCTGCTTTCTCGAAGTCCTGCCTGTCCGCGCCCGCATCCCGGCTGTCCATCACCAGCATGCTGGCGCCTTCACGTTTGGCGAGAAACGTCTGATTGAAGGCTCCGAAGGAAAACTGCCTGCCGACCGTTTCCGTTATGAGATCCGGTTCGGCCACACTGAGCAGTTCGATAAAAAATCCATCAAACTGAATAAGCCGGTTGGCGGTCCCCCAGGGGTGTCTGTTTTCAGGCGTCACGGTAAAGCCGAGCGCTTCATAGGCCCGGCCTGCGGCGTCCAGGTCATTCACGGCAACGACAATATGGTCCAGACCTCTTAGCAAGACATCCCCTCCCGGTAAGTCGGCTTAAACCAGACGGCTCTGCTGCAGCGCTGCCCCGATGAACGATGCAAACAGCGGGTGCGGCTCGAACGGACGCGACTTCAGCTCGGGATGATACTGCACGCCGATGAACCAGGGGTGGTCCGCAATTTCAACGGTTTCGGGGAGAATGCCGTCTGGAGACGTTCCGGCAAAGATCAGACCGCAATCTTCAAGCTGACTGCGATAGCCAATATTGACCTCATATCTGTGCCGGTGACGCTCCGAAACGCTCGTTTCACCATAGATCTCGGCAATCTTCGAACCCGGCTTCAAACTTGCCGGGTAAGCGCCGAGCCGCATGGTACCCCCAAGGTCGCCGTCTTCGTTCCGAATTTCCTTGGCATTGCCCTTGGTCCATTCCGTCATCAGTCCGACAACCGGCTCGCTCGTCGGGCCGAATTCGGTGGAATTGGCGTCGGTGATCCCGGCCATGTTGCGCGCGGCTTCAAGCACCGCCATCTGCATGCCGAAGCAGATCCCGAAATAGGGGATCTTCCGGTTGCGGGCGAAACTCGCCGCCGCAATCTTGCCTTCCGCTCCGCGCTCGCCAAAACCGCCGGGAACCAGAATGCCGTGAACGCCCTCCAGATAGGGGCTCGGATCCTCTTTTTCGAAGGTTTCCGATTCGATCCATTCCAGGTTGACCTTCACCCGGTTTGCGATACCGCCATGTACCAGCGCTTCGATCAGAGATTTGTAGGCGTCTTTCAGAACGGTGTATTTGCCGACAATCGCAATCTTGACCTCCCCCTCGGGATTGGCCACGGCCTGCGAGATGTCCTGCCAGCGCTGAAGCACCGGTGCCGGGGCGCCCTTGAGCCCGAATGCCGCCAGCACCTCGTCGTCAAGCCCTTCCTGGTGATAGGCAATCGGCACGTCGTAGATCGATTTGACGTCATAGGCCGGAATGACGGCACTCTCCCGCACGTTACAAAAGAGGGACAGCTTGCGTTTTTCCGTTTCTGGGATGGGACGGTCGCAGCGGATCATGAGGATGTCGGGCTGAATGCCGATCGAACGCAGTTCCTTGACCGAGTGCTGTGTCGGCTTGGTTTTCATTTCCCCGGCGCTCGGAATGTATGGCATCAGGGTCAGGTGGACATAAACCACGTCCCCTCGCGGCAGATCGTTGCCGAGCTGACGAATCGCTTCGAAAAACGGCAGGCCTTCGATATCGCCGACGGTTCCGCCGATCTCGACCAGAACAAAATCATAACCCTCGTTCCCGTCCAGGACGAAGGTCTTGATCGCGTCGGTCACATGCGGGATCACCTGAACCGTGCCGCCGAGATAGTCGCCGCGACGTTCCTTTGCGATGATGTTCTGGTAGATCCGGCCTGTTGTGATGTTGTCCTGCTGATTGGCGGGCCGGCCGGTGAAACGCTCATAGTGACCCAGGTCGAGATCGGTCTCCGCCCCGTCATCGGTCACAAAGCACTCGCCGTGCTGATACGGGCTCATGGTGCCCGGGTCCACGTTCAGGTAGGGATCGAGCTTGCGGAGCCTGACCTTGTAGCCGCGCGCCTGGAGCAATGCCCCCAGAGCCGCTGATGCCAGACCTTTTCCAAGCGAGGAAACCACGCCGCCGGTGATGAAAATATATCGCGCCATGGACCAATACCATATCCTTGCCGAGCGCCGTTTGGCCACTCGGGAGTTGCGTTCTCAACACATAAAAATACCCTGCGGGCAAAGCCGCAGGGCAGATGTCTTTGGAAGTGGCCTAGGCGCTTATTGCGCGGCCGGCACCTGCGGCCCGGAGGGCTCGCCCTGGGGTCTCAGCTGATCGAGAATGCCGCCGGAGCCGCTCGGAGCGCCGTCAGTACCTGCCGGAGCACCGTCAATTGCAGCGGGTGCGGCATCGAGAATGGAGCTCGGTGCTTCTTCGTTCTGGGCGATGAGGCTCAACGTCAGCGATGTTGCAAAAAATGCAACGGCAAGCACCGCTGTTGCCCGCGTCAGAACATTTGCAGTGCCGCGGCTCGACATGAGGCCGCCGCCGCCACCGCCGCCGCCAATACCGAGTGCGCCGCCTTCAGAGCGTTGCAGGAGGACAACCAGCACCAGGGCCAACACGACCATAAGGTGGATAACGATGACTACGGTTTCCATCGAATGCCATTCTATCTGTATTTCGGGTTTGGCGGCCTTCTACACCAGTCGGCGCGCGCTTTCTACCCTTCAATTGCGACTTCGCGACGAAAGCTTCAAGTGCAGGGCGCTCAGGAATAGGCCGCCAGGATGCCGAGAAAATCGTCCGCCTTCAGGCTTGCCCCGCCAACAAGCGCTCCATTCACGTTGCTGACGGACATGAGTTCAGCCGCATTGGCCGGTTTGACCGATCCCCCGTAGAGCAGTTTCATGGCGCTTCCCTCACCGCTGAAGCGCGCCGCCAGGGTTTCCCTCATGGC
This sequence comes from Roseibium sp. MMSF_3412, assembly GCF_030733265.1. Classification (GTDB taxonomy): domain Bacteria; phylum Pseudomonadota; class Alphaproteobacteria; order Rhizobiales; family Stappiaceae; genus Roseibium. The sequence goes on from NZ_JASHJI010000009.1 coordinate 216,768, forward strand.
GGTGTGCATTTCCTCCACGTCTGCGGCTGTCGGTGTCAGTCCGGTTCCGATAGCCCACACGGGCTCATAAGCTATGACACTGTTTTCTGCGGTCGCGCCATCGGGAACAGAACCGGCCAGCTGTGATTTGACGATATCGAGCGCCTGCCCGGCCTTGCGTTCGGCCTCCGTCTCGCCAACACAGATGATTGCAATCAGGCCCGCGCGCCAGGCGGCCCGGGCCTTGGCGTTTACGTCAGCATCGGTCTCCCCGTGATCGGTCCGGCGCTCGGAATGCCCGACGATCACGGCACTTGCACCCGCGTCCTTGAGCATTTCGGCAGAAGTGTCTCCGGTGTGGGCACCGGAGGCAGCCGCATGGCAATCCTGCCCGCCGACGGCCGGCGCGCCTTTTCCCGCAACCTCCGCCAGCGCCGCAACGAGCGTTGCGGGGGCGCAAATCATCGTGTCCACGGAGTCGGCCATCTCGTCGCTCAAGCCGGCCTTCATCTTGTGGAATTCGGCAAGGCTGGCGCGCAACCCGTTCATTTTCCAGTTGCCGGCCACAAGCGGCTTGATATTGGCGCTCATCTGTTTTCGTCTCCCAGATATCCGATGATGGAACTGGCGCTTTTAGAGCAGATGCGTAACCGCGTTGCAATCACCTTGGTTTGCGGACCATTCTTTCTTCTTCGAACTTTGTTCCCGACCGTCTTGCGGGGAAGCCGCCACGTCATTATGATCCGCCCGCCCCGGTCAAAGCGGCCTGGTAGAGCATCGCCGAATACGGCCTTGGACAAGAAAATAAAACGGAAGTCTTCATGCTTGACTCACTGCGCAAAGGCGCCGGCACCTGGGTTGCCAAACTGTTTATCGCATTGCTGATTTTTAGTTTCGCCATCTGGGGCGTCACCGACTTCCTGCAGGGCTTCGGTCAGAACACGGCTGCGAAGGTCGGCGAGACCGAAGTAAGTATATTCGAATTCGACCGCACCTACCGCCAGGATCTCAACCGGCTGGCGCAGCAATTCGGCCGGCCGCTGACGGCCGAGGAAGGTGCCGCGCTCGGCATTCCGCAACAGGCTCTCGGAAGATTGATTGCCGAGGCAGCGCTGAGCAACACGGCTCAGGATCTGAAACTGGGCGTTTCGGACCAGCGCCTTGCGACGCTCATCCAGTCGGACCCGGCCTTCCGTGGCCCGAGCGGCCGCTACGAACGCGCCAGGCTCGATCAGGTTCTGCGCGCCTACGGTTATCAGGAAGACGAATATGTCGTGCAACGGCGTCACACGGCGGAAAGAAATCAGCTGTCGCAGGGTATTGCCGGAAACCTGAGGGCACCGGTCAGTTACCTGGAAGCTCTCTCCGCCTATCAGTTCGAAACAAGGTCCGCCGACTACGTGCTTTTGACAGACGCGAACATTGGCGAAATCGAAGAACCGACAGACCCGGTGCTGACGGCCTATTTCGACGAGAACAAGCCCGATTTCCGCGCACCCGAATACAGGGAAATCAAGATCCTCTCCCTGACCCCGGAAACGGTTGCCAGACCCGATGACATCGCAGAGGAAGACGCCCGCTACGAGTACGAGCAAAGGGCGGAACGCTACTTCCAGCCCGAGCGGCGCAAGGTGCGCCAGATGTCGTTTCCCTCCAGCGAGGCCGCGCAGGAAGCTGCCGCGGAGATCGAAGCTGGCAAGACCTTCGAAGACCTGATGGGCGAACGTGGATTGAGCAACAACGACGTCACCCTTGGCACCATGTCCAAGGACGACTTTCTCGATGAAACGCTCGGGGACACAGCCTTCTCGCTTGGCCAGGGTGAAACGAGCGGCGCCGTGGAAGGCCGGTTCTCGACGGTCATCTTGAATGTGGAGGAAGTGCTGCCGGAAAGCACGCGCCCTTATGATGAAGTCAAGGACGAAATCATCCAGGATCTGGCAGCCGAACAGGCAGAACGCGAAATCCTTGACCTGCTTGACGAAGTTGAAGATGCGCGCGCCGGCGGAGCGCTGCTCGATGAAGTCGGGGACCGGTTTTCGCTCCCGGTCGAAACACTTGCCGCTTTCGATCAGTCGGGCAAGTCGACATCCGGCGACGATGTTGAACTTCCGGCTGCCGAGGGTTTGCTGAGGGCTGTGTTTGAAAGTGACGTCGGGATTGAGAACGATGTTCTCCCTTTCGGTGACCAGGGGTTCCTCTGGTACGAGGTGGACAATGTGATCCCGGAACGCGATCAGACACTCGACGAAGTCCGCAACGATGTCATCACGGCCTGGAAAGCAGACCAGTCTCGGACGCGGCTGAGCGAGAAGGCAGAAGAAATCCAGACACGGCTTGCGGGCGGTACACCGCTGGAGACCCTCGCGGGCGAAGCGGAACTGGAAGTCAAGCGGGCTGAGAACCTTGCCCGCAATGCACCTTCCGGTGACTTCGGCGCGGAGGCAATGACAGCCGTATTCGGTGGCCCGCTCGGCACCAGTGCCGTGGCCACGTCCGCCAACGGGCAAAGGATTGTCTTCAAGGTGGCTGAGGTGGCCGTTCCGGATTTCGATGCGACGTCTTCGGCCAACGCAGCTCTCAACGAGCAGCTGTCTCAGCAAATGAGCGATTCACTTCTCGGTCAGTTCATCACCGACCGGCAGAACGAGGCAGGTGTCGAGGTTAACGAGGTCGGTATTTCGCAGGCAATCGGTCTGAACCCGCAGTGACCTGACCCGGAACGGACGACGATCATGACCACTTTCAAGGAATTCATCGCCAAGGTCGCAGATGGTCACACCCTGACGCCGGAAGAAGCCAGACAGGCATTTGATGTCATCCTGTCTGGTTCGGCCACGCCCTCGCAACTGGGCGGGTTCCTGATGGCGCTTCGGGTGCGCGGTGAGAGCACGGCCGAGGTGACTGGCGCGGTGGCTACGATGCGCTCCAAGATGCTCACCGTGGACGCCCCGGACGACGCAATCGACATCGTCGGCACCGGCGGCGACAGTTCCGGCAGCTACAACATATCAACCTGTACCGCGATCGTCGTCGCAGGATGCGGTGTACCGGTCGCCAAACACGGCAATCGATCCCTTTCATCCAAGTCCGGGGCCGCCGAGGCGCTCTCCGAACTTGGGGTGAATATCGACATCGCCCCGGACAGGATTTCGGACTGTATCCGCAAGGCGGGTATCGGTTTCATGTTCGCACCGCTCCACCATGCGGCCATGAAGCATGTCGGACCGACGCGCATGGAGCTGGGCACGCGGACAATATTCAATCTCCTCGGCCCGCTTTCGAACCCTGCGGGCGTCAAGCGTCAGATGGTCGGTGTTTTCGCCAAAAAATGGCTTGATCCGGTTGCCCAATCCCTGAAGGAACTGGGATCGGAAAAAGCCTGGATCGTACATGGATCCGACGGCATGGACGAGATCACCACCACCGGCCCCACATATGTCAGTGAACTCAAGGACGGTACCGTCGCCGCATTCGAGATCTCACCTGAGGATGCAGGGTTGCCGCTTGCCAGGGCCGAGGACCTGAAAGGCGGGCTGCCCGCAGAAAACGCAGCGGCCCTGCGCCAGGTTCTTGCAGGTGCAAAGAACGCTTACCGCGATATCGTCCTTTTCAACGCCGCGGCTTCTCTCATGGTCGCCGACAAGGCAAAGAACCTGAAGGAAGGTGTTGAAATGGCGGCGGCAAGCATCGACGACGGCACATCCGCCCAGACACTGGAAAAGCTGGTCGCGGCATCAAACGGGTAGGACAATGTCTGACATCCTCCAGAAAATAGAAGCCTACAAGCGCGAAGAAATCGCTGCTGCCAAGGCGGCCATATCCCTTGAAAATCTCAAGGACCGGATTGCCGACCAGTCACCTCCCCGCGGCTTTCAGGCCGCAATAGAGGCAAAGCATGCAGCCGGTGACTACGCGCTGATTGCCGAAATCAAGAAGGCCAGCCCGTCAAAGGGGTTGATCAGGGAAGATTTTGACCCGCCGATTCTGGCAAAGGCCTACGAAGACGGCGGCGCTGCATGCCTTTCGGTGCTGACGGACACGCCGTCGTTTCAGGGCAGACCGGAATTTCTGACCAAAGCCCGGGACGCTGTGTCTCTGCCGGCGCTGCGCAAGGATTTTCTGTATGATACGTATCAGGTCTACGAAGCCCGTGCATGGGGCGGCGACTGTATCCTGATCATTCTTGCGGCCGTCGATGACGATACTGCCAGGGCGCTTGAAGAGACGGCGTTTGAGCTCGGCATGGACGTTCTGCTTGAGGTCCACAACCAGGAAGAACTTGAGCGCGCGCTCAAACTGTCTTCAAGACTGTTTGGCATCAACAACCGGAACCTGAAGACCTTCGAAACCCGCCTCGAAACCAGCGAAGCTCTGGCCCCACAGGTGCCTGGCGACCGGATTATCGTCGGCGAATCCGGTCTCTTCACGCCGGACGATCTGTCCCGCATGAACAAGGCCGGGATATCCACGTTCCTGATCGGCGAGAGCCTGATGCGCCAGAGCGATGTCGCAGGTGCCACCCGGGATCTCTTGTCCCGCTCGCCTGTTTCCGCGGCGGTCTGAAACACCATGTCCCAGCAAGACCGGAAACTGACGCACCTTGATGACGCGGGCGCTGCCAACATGGTCGACGTCTCGCAAAAGGAAAACACCCACAGGATCGCGGTTGCGCGCGGATCGGTGACAATGCGCGCCGAGACCCTGGAGCTCATCCGCTCCGGAAACGCAAAGAAGGGTGACGTGATCGGCACCGCACGGATCGCCGGCATTCTGGCTGCCAAGAAAACCCATGAACTGATCCCCCTCTGTCATCCGCTGATGCTGTCAAAGGTCAAGGTGGATATCGAACCGGACGAAACGCTGCCCGGGCTGGTCGTGACGGCCACGACCAAGGTCAGCGGACAGACCGGGGTTGAAATGGAGGCCCTGACGGCCTGTTCCCTCACCTGCCTGACGATCTACGACATGGCCAAGGCGGTCGACCGGGGCATGGTGATCGGTGACATACGCCTGGTCGAAAAGGCTGGCGGCAAATCCGGGCACTGGACGCTCGAAAAAGACGGCAGCGAAGGCGGCACCTGATGAGCCTGATGCCTGTCGCCGAGGCGCTGCAAAAGCTCCTGTCGGACGTTGAAAAGCTTGAAACGGAACATGTCCCGCTGGAACAGGCAAACGGGCGGACATTGTCCGAAAACCTGGTTTCAAAGCGCACACAGCCGCCCTTTGCTGCCTCGGCAATGGACGGCTACGCAATCCGGCACGAGGACGTTGCCGGCGGAGACGCCAAACTCGATGTCATCGGTGAAGCACCTGCGGGCCATGGCTTTTCCGGTCGGGTCGCAAAGGGCCAGACCGTTCGCATCTTTACCGGTGCGCCTTTGCCGGAAGGTGCCGACACAGTCCTCATCCAGGAAAACGCGCAAACAGACGGCAACCGTATTTCCGTACTGGAAATTCCTGCGCAAGGTGCATTTGTACGCCCTGCCGGCCTCGACTTTCAAAAGGACCAGGTTCTTCTTGAGCCGCCGCTTGAACTGACATATCGCCACCTTGCGCTCGCAGCTGCCATGAACTTCCCGGACATTCCCGCCGTCAGGCGGCCGAAAGTGGCCATACTCGCAACCGGCGACGAATTGGTGCGGCCAGGTGCGGAACCGGGTCCGGATCAGATCATTGCCTCCAATCACGCCGGTATTGCAGGCCTCGTTGAAGATTGCGGCGGCCAACCTTTGGACCTTGGCATTTCGCCGGATGATCCGATTGAACTTGCCAATCACGTTCGCCGGGCAATCACCGAAAAGGCCGATATTCTGGTCACGCTCGGTGGCGCATCGGTCGGTGACCACGATCTGGTGCAGGACGTTCTCGGCCAGGAAGGCATGGATCTGGCCTTCTGGCGCATCGCAATGCGTCCGGGAAAGCCGCTGATGGCTGGCAGGCTGGGTACCACAAAGGTTCTGGGTCTGCCCGGAAATCCCGTTTCCAGCCTGGTTTGCGGGTTGCTGTTTCTCAAGCCGTTGATCCACGCAATGCTGGGTTCCTCCGCCGGTACGTCCGCCCCGAAACACGCAATACTCGGAGGTGATCTGCCCGAAAACGACCGGCGTCAGGACTACATACGCGCCACATTGCATGAAGATGCCGGCGGACGGCTCGTCGCCACTCCGTTTTCCAAGCAGGACAGTTCAATGCTCGCCCTTTTGGCAAGATCCGGGGCTCTCATCGTCAGACCGCCGCACGCGCCGGCGCTGAAAGCCGGGTCGCCGGTGGACGTGCTTGTGCTCTGACGAAAAAGGGAGGCTGGCCGGCCTCCCTTCATGTTTGACATTTATATACAGGAATTATCGCTCGCGCATCGCATGCGCAATCTGGTCCGTGACCGGTTTCACCAGATAACTCAGCACCGTTCTTTCTCCCGTTTGCAGGAACGTCTCGACCGGCATGCCGGGGACCAGTGTCTGGGAACCGAGTTTTTCCATTTCGGCGTCGTCAATGACCAGTTTTGCCGTGTAATAGCTCAACCCTGTCCGTTCATCCTGGGTCAGGTCGGCAGCCACCGTAAGCAGTTTTGCATTGAGTTCGGGCGTCGTTCTCTGATCGAAACTCGGAAAGCGGATCCTGGCTTCCTGTCCAGGCGCAAGCTGATCGATGTCGACAGGCTGCACCTGTGCCTCGATAATGAGCTGATCCTCGCGCGGGACGATCTGCATGACCGTTTCACCCGGAGCGACCACGCCGCCGATCGTATGAACCGAAAGCTGGTGCACAAATCCGCTGCGCGGCGCCAGGATGTCGACACGGGTCAGTTCGTCTTCCGCCGCGATTTTCTGTTCTTCCAGCTGCGCAATGCGCGAACGCGCTTCCTGAAGCTGCTCCAGCACTTCGGCGCGGTAGGATTCCTCGATCTGCAGGATCTGGATCTGCCGTTCGCTGATGGCCTCCTTGGTTCGCGCGATCTGGGCGATGAGGTCGCCATATTCTCCGGAAAGCCGCGCCTGTTCCCGGCGCAGCGCCGATACGCGGCTCTTGGACACCAGCTGCTTGTTCAGCAGACCGTCAAGGTCGGCCAGTTCTTCCTTGATCAACTCGATCTCGGAGTCCTTGGCCGTCACCTGCGCCTCCAGCCCCTCGGATTGCTTGTTGAACTGACGGATCTGTTCCTCAAGCTGGTTCTTGCGGCCTTCCTTCGAATTCTGGCGCGCTTCCAGCAGCAATTGCTGGCCGCGTTCGATATCGCCCAGGCTTTCAATGCGGTCCCCGGGCCAGGAAATCGCGCGCAATTCATCGCGCTCCGCTTCCAGGCGCAGTTCCTGCGCTGTCAGTTCGCGGAGCTGCTTCGTGATGACGGCAAGGTTGGCTCTCGTGACGGTGTCATCGAGACTGAGCAGCAGATCACCGGATTCAACCAGATCTCCATCCTTGACGTTGATCTGGCGGACAATGCCGCCTTCCCGATGCTGGACCTGCTTGATGTTGCTCTCCACCACGACCGTGCCGGAGGAGACGACGGCACCGGAGATCTCGGTAAAGGTTGCCCAGCCACCGATACCGACAACAACAAAAATCGTGACAAACAGCGAGAAGAACAGATGTTTGCGAACGGTTTTGCTGAGCTCTTCGTCGGCCGGATTGGCAGCCGCTGCATGCTTCATGGAATCTGAGTTCTTCATCGGGCCGCTCCTGCTCCCTGGCGCATCGGCTGAACGGGTTGCACAACCTGTTTCAGGACTTCTTCCTTTGGACCGAACCCGGCCATCTTGCCTTCCTTGAGGCATAGGATCTTGTCGACCGTTGCAATCGCACTCGGACGGTGGGCGATCACGACAACGATCGAACCTTTTTCGCGCATCGCCTTGATGGCATTTGTCAGCGCACTTTCACCGATCGCGTCCAGATTGGAATTGGGCTCGTCCAGAACCACCAGGAACGGATTGTCGTAAAGCGCCCGCGCAAGCGCCAGCCGCTGGCGCTGCCCGGCGGACAGGGAGCGCCCGCTTCTGCCAATGACCGTGTTGTATCCTTCCGGCAGCGCCACGATCATTTCATGGACGTCGGCCAGCTTTGCCGCCTCGATGATTTTTTCCGGTGCGGCGTCTTCGCGGAACCGGGCAATGTTTTCGGCAATCGTGCCGTCGAACAATTGCAGGTCCTGCGGCAGGTATCCGATGAATTCTCCCCGCTTCTTGCTTTCCCACTGGGAAAGCTCCGCGCCGTCGAACCGGATCACACCGCGCAGCGGTGTGGTAACGCCCACAAGAGCCCGCGCGAATGTCGATTTGCCGGACCCGGACGGGCCGATCACGCCCAGACCGTCTCCAGCCTGCAGATCAAGCGTGACGTTTTGAACGTAAGGTGTCGGCTCACCGAAAGGACCGCAAAAGACCTGTTCCACCGTAATGCCCTTGGACGGTTGCGGAAGATCCATCTTGGGCTCCTCCGCATCGGCAACCTGGAGCACTTCGCGCAGGCGGCGCAGAGCCTGGCGGCTGGCGACGAAACCGCGCCACTGGGCCACAGCCTGTTCGATCGGAGCCAGGGCGCGAGAGGTCATGATCGACGCCGCGATCATCACACCCGGTGTGATTTCCTGCTGAATGGCCAGCCAGGCACCGACAGCGAGAATGGCCGACTGCAGGATGAAGCGTATCGTCTTGATGGCCGTCCCGAAAACACCCGTCGTGTCGGAGGCGCGGCGCTGTGTGGCCAGGTATTCCGTGTTCTGCGCATCCCAGCGGGCCGTGAGGGTCGATTGCATGCCCATGGCAGCAACGACTTCCGCATTGCGCTGACCGCTTTCAACCGCCGCGGTTCTGCGCCCAGACTGACCGGCCGCATCCTCGGTCGGTCCGCGGGACATGTATTCGTTTGCCACGATCAGGATCGAGATAATGACTGCCCCGGCCAATCCGACGGCCCCCAGAAGCGGGTGGAACAGAAACACGATGCCGAGATAGAGCGGCAGCCAGGGGATATCGAAAATGGCCGCCGGCCCCGGTCCGGACAGAAACTGGCGGATTGTGTCGAGATCCTGAACCGGCCGAAGGCGCGCCGACTTGCGGCCCAACCGCACCGGCAGACTGTTGGATACCTTGTAGACGATACCGGACAGCCGCGCGTCAACGCGCTGACCGAGACGCGATAGAATGCGTCCGCGCACGCCTTCCAGGATGCCATAGAAAACGTAAAGCACGATTGCCAGGGACCCGATCACGACCAAAGTCGGGACGGAGCCGCTCGCAAGGACCCGGTCGTAGATCTGAAGCATGAACACCGGGCCGGTGAGCATCAGGATGTTGATGACGAAACTGACGATCGCCACCCCCCAGAATGCCGACCGGATCGGCCGGAAGGCTACCGCGACGGGATTTTCCCGAGGAGCACCGGTTTTGGGTGCCCGCTGATTTGATACCGCCATTTATACCTCTGTCCCGCCTTTCGGCCTCTTGCCGCCCGATCTGAAAGTCACCGACTCGTCCCAATGCATCCATTAGACGAATTTGTGTCCCTTTATGGGCCAAAAATTCTGGTTTTCCCAAATTCACCCATCGTTCTAGCACAAACCGGATTTTCGTTCCGCGGTCTATATCACACTTATTGTGTGACCTTTTCCTTGTATTCCCGTGAAAAAACGAAAGCCCGGTTCTCTTACGAACCGGGCTCCCACAAGGATGACGATGAGGTGTATTTGTCAGCCTGCTTTTTGTACGGCTCGTTTTGCCATGACGGTGACGAGGTTTGCGCGGTAGGCGGCGGAGCCGTGCAGGTCGTGCAGCATGGAGCC